>NZ_MCIP01000009.1:0-4374 GCF_001932425.1 Pseudonocardia sp. Ae505_Ps2 | reverse complement strand
CGGTGCGAGCTCTGACCGCCGGCGCGGCCGGGTCGGGGCCGTCTCCGTTGGCGGCAGACCTGATGCTGTTCAGTGAGCTGTTTCGGTCCCTGGGTGGGGATTTCGATGCGGGTCGTCCGTTGTCGGACTTCGATGCGTTGTACGTGATGGTGCCGGGTTCTATCGACCGGGTCGTGGCCGAGGCGAAAGCAGCTGTCCTGATCGAGCTGCTGATGTATGAGCTCTCGACTCAGCCACGACAGACATTGTTCATCGTGGATGAGTTCTCCGCCATCACCGGGAAGCTGACCGGGAGCCTCACAAACCTGGTGGAGCGTATCCGCGGGATGGGCGGTGCCTGTATCCCGTCGGCTCAGTCCTACTACGGGTTCGGAGATACCGAGGATGAGCGTCAGCGGCTCCTGACCGCGATGGGCGGGGGAATGCTCATCGGCCGGACCGAAGGCGCAGAACCTCTGGCGAAGCGGTTCGGGTCGCGGAAAGTCGGTGAGGCCGGCCTGCAACTCGCGGAATCAGAGTTCACCGGGACAGGGAGTCTGCGACGTCAGGACGCCTACCTGCTGGACCCGAACCGGGTGCGGCAGCTGCCGGATCGGCACTGGATTTACTCCACAGCGGACAAGGTCACCTATGGGGTAGTCAAGCCAGTTGACAAGACCCGGAGGCTCCCGAGCCCTGTCATCACCGGTTCAGCACGCCGGAATCTGTTGGTGGCCGGACATGCGAAAGAACCGGTCGCGCTGCTCAAGGCTCACAGGAAGACCCTGGAAGAGCAGATTCCGGGGTGGAACAAATGACCCCGCTGACTAGGGAAGCGGCAGCGCAGCTTCTCCAGGTGCCCCCTGCGGCAGGCCCAAAGGAGTTGCACTCGGCCTACCGAAAAGCGGCACGAGCACACCATCCGGACGTCGGAGGGTCAACGGAAGAGTTCCAGGAGATCTCCGAAGCATACACCTATCTGCTCTCTGCAGGATGGGTGGACGATCGTGAAGAGGCACGTCCAGAGCTGGGCCGGACAAAAGCACCGGTGGTGTGGGTCCGGAGCAAATGCAGCGTCCTCTCCATCATCGTCGGGCTCGTCGAAGCTGTCGCGCTTCTTCTCCTCCCGATCTTCTTGGGTGTGACGTTCTACGGGGTGACCGTAATCTTCGCTGGACTCGCACTTGTCATCCGGCTGATGTATCTGGCGGTGGGCAGGCCATTGGAGAGGAAGAATAACGGGGCGGCGGTAACCAGTGATCCCGGCTGGGATACCGAGCCGATTCCTCGGGTGAGTGTTGAGGAGGTGGAGGAGTTCGAGCGACCTGGCTATTAGAGCCAGGGAAATGCTGTGTCGTCGATACGACGACGATGGTGTGGGATGCAGAAGGCCTGGCCCCCGATGAGGGGCCGGGCCTTTTTGCGTGTGTAGTGGTCCTGTGTTGGAGGTTCTTTCGTCCCTGTCCGTCATCTGGGCGTAGCCAGACCTGACCCCCGCCAGAATGCAAGGGTGGGGTGTCCCTTGCATTCTGGCGGGGGTCAGGTATCCCCCCGGGCAGATGACGGACAGGGACGGGAGAACCGGGCCCTGTCCGGAGTCTGCCGGGGTTCGGGGCGGCGAGCGCCCGACCCCCGGAGGGCCTCCGGAGGATTCCCGCCGGAGGCGGAACTTCACAATCCAGATCACAAGCAGACGCTCGCCGCTGGGCAGGCTCCGGACAGGAGGACAAACCCAGTCGAGAAGGCCGAGGCTTATGGAGTGTTCCTCACCTGGGAATGGGGGTTGGCAGGCTCCTGCCCATCACCTGCCCAAGGGATACCAGAGCTTCGGGAGGGGGCAACCCGAACCCCATGGGTTGCCCCCTCCCGAACCCCTGGTCTGGCTACGCCCAGGTGACGGACAGGAGCCCACCAACCCCCCGTTGGCGCGCCCTCCGGACCCGCCCACCCACAACAACCAACCCATCACCCCGCTGGGTGATAGACAAGGCTAGAGGGGTTCCTACATGCTGCAAAAGCACTGCAAAAGCACTGCAAGCGGCATGTTTTGAAGAGAAGGGTTTTATATAGTGGTTTCAGACCGTGAAGAGGGGGTTGACCTGCGGTTTCGTGGGGGGCCTGCCCGCCGCCGCCGCGCGACACCTCTCTCCCTCTACTTCGTAACGAGGAAGAGAGGTGTCGCGCGGCGGCGGCGGGCAGGCAAGTACGAAAAGACAAAAACAAGATCAACTACAAGGTCAAGGTCAAGATCAACAGACAGGGGCTTGGCAAGAGGGTAACGCTGAGAGGGGCGTGCGGTCGGCAGGAAAGGCAGGAAAAAAGAGAAGCAAAAAGACGAAGAGAAGCGCAGAAGCGAAGAGACGAAGCAAAGATGAAGACCCCAGCACAAAGGGAGCCGAGAAGAGCAGAGCAGAACGTAAGACGAAAATAGCGTAGAGAACAGCAAGAAGCCAGCAGGGCAAGATCCCAACAGAGAACCAAACAGGGAGGCAAGCAATGATGACAAACGAGACTGGCAAAAGAGCAAAGCGAAGCGACGCCGGGATCGTCCGGCAAACCGGCAGGGATGCCGAACTTATGGAGTGGATTGCCCACATGTACGGCATTCCTGCAGACCTTCTCCAATACCACCTTGGGGTGGGAGAGGTAAGAGTCGGACAGATTGTCCGGCGATGGGAAAAAGCAGGATGGGTCAAGCGAGACTATGTCGACGCCGGATCGATGTGGATCTGGCCGACAAAGGCGACGGCCAATAGGTTTCTCGGGTGGGATGCTCGGGAATGGAAGCCGCGACCGACCACAGCAGCTCATACACGTGCTGTTGCAGCAGTCCGAGCACATCGCACTGGATTCGATCTAAATCGTTGGGACTCCGAACGACGCATGTGGCATGAACACGGTTGGCGGATGAAAGACGAGGAATATCCACACCTTCCGGATGGAGTGGAAATTCTTGCTAACGGAGACCGGGTCTTGATCGAAGTGGAACTCACGGCGAAGAGCCGGACTCGGTATCTCTCAAAAGAAAGAGAGTTCGGTGGCGGAATGAACACACACGAAGGACTAATTCCCGAGATCCAGAGGCGGGCTGGTCAGTTGAGCTGCTCCAGCATTGCGTACTGGTGCTCGCCTACAGCCCTCCCGATTGTCAGGGAAGTAGTAAATGAGTACAAAATTCGAGTGGATGCAAGTAAGGACAAAAGGTATAAGCCAATGTATGTGCGAAACCTGAATGAGGAGGTCCCGAAGTGGGAGACACGTGGATGGGTTCGGAGACTGACAGGAGGAAGCTGATGACGGGATGGCCAACGCTTCCTGTATGGGCGCAGGGAAGTATCGGGTTGGTGCTGGTAGCGGTGTTGCTGGCAGCAATAGTGGTTTTCGTGCCGGGGATCATTCTTGGTGCCGGGTTCGTGTTCACGGCTTGGTTGAAGGGCTGGCATCCATCCCGGCTGCGGAATGTGTTCTTCGTTCTGCTCGGGTCGAGCGTCCTTGCGGCCTGGTGGGTTGGTGACTGGGCGGCCCCAGTCACAACAATGCGGACTGCAATCGAGCAAACGTGGGATGGGATGTGGCTGAACGGGTTCGTGAACGCAACGGGCGGAACATTGCTGTTGTCAAGCCTTGGTGCGTGGGCGTATTGGCAGCGGTATACGCGGCGGATGCGATCCGGGGCGGAGGGAGTGAGAGGGGAACGGCATGTGTATCGCCAGTTGAAGCGACAGGAGTGGCATGCGCAGATCAGGGCTCGGTTTGAGTTGACGCCGATATCTAGGAGGCAACGCGTGATATTGGGCCACAAGTATGAGGATGTGTATCCGCATCCGGAACTTCTCGGGCAGTCGCTAGGAAAACGGAATGCCCCGTATTTTGATGTTCCGATGGAGCGGATCAAGCGGCATATGGCGTGTGTGGGGTCGTCCGGGTCGGGGAAGTCGACGACGTTGATCAAGCTCAGCGTCGGATGGACGGAGGCCGCGTGGCGCACTTACCGGGAGTCGAGCCAGGAGGTAACTGGCTCGCAGTCCAAGGATGTGTACGCCACGCGGCCCTTGACCATCTTCGTCAACTGCAAGGGCGGCCGGCAGGGCGGGGTGGAGGCCAGTGAGTGGGCTGAGGCGATGGAGGCACTGGGCCTACAGCTGAACCGGGTCGGGATCTTCCCCCTGGAAGACCGGCTGAACATGTGGCGGCTGCCCCCACGGCAGCTACAGGCGTCCCTCCACGCCCTGGCGAAGACCGACCACCGCTTCTACGACGTCCTCCAGCGAGGGCTGCTGCACCTGCTCATCGACTCCCCCCGCGGAGCGCCCATGGACTCCCTGGACCTGCTCAAGCGGATCAACAAGACCTGGCTACAGGAGGCCTGGGAGAACCATCCGGTGGAGTCAGAGG
>NZ_MCIP01000008.1:0-8294 GCF_001932425.1 Pseudonocardia sp. Ae505_Ps2 | reverse complement strand
GCGGTCAATGCGCTGTCCACCTGCGCGGCCTGCGCCGGTCGACTGACCGTGACTGACCGTGAGTGACCGTGGTTGTCCGCCAGTACTCGCACGCTCATTGCACGACCAGACCCCGTCGGGTGTCTTTTTTTCCCACGCGCCCGGCCCTGCTGGTGATCTCCTCGCGGCGCGGGTTCACCCCTGCCAGGCCGAGGGGCGGGGTGCAAGGCACGGGGTTCAGCCTTGCACCCCGCCCCTCGGCCTGGTTGCCGTCTCGGCGCGCCGTGAGGAGATCACCAGCCCTGCCGCACTCCCCCCGATCTCCGAGCGGTGTCGGGTTCGGGCGGAGCCCGGCCGCCGGAGGCACCTCGGGCGGCACGCCCGGCCTACAGGGCGGACGGACGGCGGTCCCGCATCGACAGCGGCGCGACACGACGCGGAGCAGGAGCACCGGCGACCATCGTGCAAGCGTGCCGTCGGCGACTCTCTGGGGTTCAGGCGACTGCCTGGTGGTTTGGGGTCGGGTAGCCGAGCCCGCCGCCGCGAACGGGCCGGAGGTGTAGTGAGCGAGCGGCGGGGGCGGCGTGCCCGACCCCGCGCCGCCGAAGGCGGCGCCTTGATCCCCTAAAGCACAATTCGGCAACACGCACGACCTAGGCAGACGACGTGTTGCAAGCCAGCTCGGACGGAACAGCGCCGGCAACGAGGTCAGCCACCGGACGCATCATGGCGGTTGAAAGAAGCGATGATGTGGTGGGCGGCGTCGACGGGCGTGACCATCGAGGTATCCAAAGTCGTCGCCGGCGGAGGCAAGAGTGGCGTGGCGTCCCAAGCATCGAGCCGCGCCTGGAGGTCGGTGCTTCCTCGCTGCTGCAATCTACTGTTTGCCACATCACGGGGACACCAGAGAGCGAGAACGAGCCAATGAGTCTCTGGAGTCGCAGCAACAACGGCGTCAACGGCTTCCGGCTGACCTAGATGCAAAACTGGCCAACCGCTAGCGAGACTTTGCCTTAGTCCGACTCTGTCAATAATATAGGTAGCGCTGTACCGACTGTTCTGCCAAATTACACAACCGGAGGGAGTCAGCCTATCGCACACCAATCGATCCACCATCCGGTAACCATCAGTTCTACCGGGACCACACTTTATACGACGAAACAAGTGGAAACGCATATCGCAGCTAGTCAGCGCCGCCGTGACAGTGTCCTTACCTGCCGCGGGCGGCCCATAGAGCAGAATCCCGCGGGTCATACTGAGATCTTTTCGATGATCCGGCGAGCCTGCGACTGAAGCGGCTCACTTGATGCAGAGTTCTCTACAACAAAGTGGTCGACCGGAGGTCGAAAATTAAGATCGAGACCATCCAGATGAGCCCCCCAATCTGCAAGCTTTGTCGCGTCCCGGGCTGCTCCGCGCCGACGAAGATAGCTATGCATCGTCCGTGCATCACAGGCAACCCAAACGAGGGTGGTGTCTGCATTGAATGCAGCATGGGAGTCAATCGTGCGACGTAGCCATGCCGGATCAGAAAACTCTCTCAAGAAAGGGGCATCAGCGATGACGCTGTTACCACACTGGAGATTCTCGGTCACGACAGCAGCGACCACCTCGTATTCGCGAGGACGCACCTGCTTGAGGTAGACGGCAGATTCGCGGTCATGGGGAGACCGCCCAAGGACCTCTAGCACTTGTTCCACTAGCGGGCGAGTCACGGTGTCTTTGTCAATCACAGCCCAGCCGACCTCGCGAGCAATAGTGCGCGCCAATTCAGATTTTCCGCTACCTGGATAACCCCCTATCAAGATCACTTGCGGGCGGCGGTCTCGCCGAAGATCAGGCCGCCCCTGCCTCGGAGCACGAACGGTCCGCCTGGACCTCGGCTCGTTTACGATCAGGCCATCCTCAGCAAGGAGCTTCATCGCCTCAGAGATCGTGAAGGGGCTAACTCCCCACTCGGATGCGAGCGCCTTGGTTGAGGGGAGAGTCGCGCCGTTGATTAGGCGGCCCGCTGAGATGTCATTGGCGATGTGGCGAGCAATCTGCGCGTGCAGCGCCTCGCCCCGCGACAGTGTCCGTCGTAGTGGCTCCATGATCTCGACTTCCTGGCCGTCCCGCTCGGCCGCTCTAGCTAGCTGCCCGGTGCTCCACTCGCACCCCGGCGCGCGCGGTGCACGGAAATTCTACCAACGCAGCGAGCGTTGTAGCTGGTCAGCACCCCCGTCAAGAGGTCGTTGCCATTCAGTTGACATGCTTAACTGTCAACTGCTAGCTTCACGTAGAGCTTGCAGCTGAACGCAGAGAGCGAACGACGGAGGAGCTGGCATGGCACGGAGCAACAGGTTTGTGGTGGCGATGGGTGATGTGTTCCCGCACGGCGCGTTCGTTGTGTCGGAGGTGGAGGCGGTGCGGGACTTCGACAAGTCTTCGCAGGGGCGTCCGGTGCAGCAGGTGGATCGGGAGTCGGGGTTGCCGGTGTGGTCTGTGTCGGTGCTGGATGCTGATCCGGAGGCGCGGCGGTCGGAGAAGACGGTGGTGGTGAAGATCGCGGCGGCGCATCAGCCGGTGCCGCCGGAGGCGGCTGGGGGGTTGCCGTTCCGGCCGGTGGAGTTCGACGGCCTGACGGTGACTCCGTATGTGCAGGAGTCGGGTGGTCGTCCGCGTGTGGCCTACAGCTTCCGCGCGGCGGGGATGCGTTCCCCTGGTCCGCAGCGTGGGCAGGCGGGCAAGAACCAGGACGCGGCCTGACCGGGTGTGGTGTGGAGGAGCCCGTTAGTGGCGGGCTCCTCCACGAGGTCTTCCTCGTCTCATGTTGTGGCCGTAGCAGGCACTCGATCGACTCGGAAGGACACCGAGCATAGATGAACGTTGAGTTTTCTCCATCCCCTGCCGTTCGGCTCGGGGGTGTGACCGGTGCTGGCGAACGCAGCTGGGTTGCTGGGGCGGCGTGTCGGGGGATGGACACGGGGTTGTTCTTCCCCGTCGATGATCGTCCGGGGGCTGCCGAGTCTGCGTTGGCGGTGTGCCGCGGTTGTCGGGTTCGTGGGATCTGTCTGGTGGAGGCGTTGCTGGTGGAGGACCCGGCCCGCCGTTTCGGTGTGGTTGGTGCCATGACTCCGGCGGAGCGGGATCGTCTGCATCGCACCGCACGTGTCGCCGCCCGCCGTGAGGCTGGGGCCGCTGTGACCTCGATGTCGGGGAGGGCTGCGGCATGAGCCCCGACGCGACCACGGAGATCGATGGCGGGGAGCGTGCGGTGTGGTGTGAGGTGTGTCTGACCCCGCTGGGCGAGGTGTCTCCGGAGAGCGGGCGGCGGTGTGGTGATCATCGCGGGCAGCTCGCGTTGGTCCCGGCGCCGGTGGTGTGTGGGCCGCGTCGTTCCCCGGAGCGGGACGGGGACCGGCGATGACAACGACGACGGCGGGTGCTCTGGTCCTGGCCGGGTTGGTGGCGCTGGCGGCGCTGGCTGGTCTGCACTGGTTGGGGCAGTTCTTCGGCCGGATCGCTGAGGGGGTGGCGACGATCGCGGTCGTGTTCGTCACCGTGTGGCTGGTGGGCAAGGCCACGGTGATCGTCGCGGTGTGGGTGGTCCGGCATTGGCGTACCACGATCACGACGGTCGGGGTCGTCGGGTGGTGCTGGTTGTGGGGCTGGCCGTCGCTGCTGGTCAGCTGTGTTGCGGCGGTGCTGGTGCTGTCGGTGTGGTGGTGGGTCTCGGTGGTGTCGTTCGACCGCGGGGCCGGACGCCACCTGCGGGCGTGGTGGCTGCGCTGGGCGGTCTATGCCCCTCGGATGCCCCGCTGGCTGCGTTCGTGCAACCTCACGGTCCCTGATCGGGTGGGGCCGGCGGTGGCGCAGGTGAATCCGTTGCGTCGGAATCCGTTGCGTCGGACCCCGGTGGTGTCGCGGTCGCGGCCGGTGGCTGATCAGCTCCCCCGGATCGTGGGGGTCCGGTCGGGGCCGTCGTGGGACGAGGTCCGGGTCCGGCTGGTGGCGGGGCAGACCCCCGAAGAGTTCGACACCGCGACCCGCGCTCTGGCGGTGGCCCGGGGTGTGCGCCGCTGCCAGGTCCGGGAGGTCGCCCCGAATGTGGTGTCGATCGATTTCCAACGCCGCAACCTCCTCGATGTCCTGGTTCGTTCGCCAGGGGTCGAGACGCTGTCCGGGATCGACGGGGCTGCGGTTGATCTGGGGAAGGTCTGGTCGGGGCGCACCGAGTACGGCACGGATTGGTGGCAGTCGTTGATCGGCGGTCACACCCTGGTTGCGGGGGCTACGGGGGCGGGGAAGGGGTCGTTGATGTGGGCGCCGCTGGTCTCGGTCGCCCCCGCGATCCGTGACGGTCTGGTGCGGGTCAACGGGATCGACCCCAAGGGGATGGAGCTGGCCTACGGACGCGGGGTGTTCCACCGCTACGCGGTCACCTCGAAAGACGCACTCGCCCTGCTCGATGACCTCGTCGAGCAGATGGAAGCCCGTAAACGCGCCTACGCCGGTGCGACCCGCCTGGTCCCGATCACGACGGAGACGCCGTTGGAGATTGTAGAGTTCGACGAGATCGGTGCGCTGCTGCGTTACGGCGGGGACCGCAAGACCCGCGAGGCGATCACCGACCGCGTCGCCCTGTTGACGACCCAAGGCCGCGCTCTGGGGTTCACGGTGCGCGGGTATGTGCAGGAACCGACGAAGGACACCGTCCCGGTGCGGGAGTTGTTCCCCCGCCGGATCTGCCTGCGCGTGGCGTCGAAGTCCCACGTGTCGATGGTGCTGGGGGACCAGGCCTACGAGCGGGGTGCGTGGGCGAACCGGATCGGTGAAGACGAACCCGGCGTGGGTTATCTGTTCGGCGACGGCATCCGTGAACCCCTTCGTGTCCGGGCCGGGTGGGTGTCCGACGGCACGGTGAAAGACCTCGAAACGTTCGTCACCCGCACCGCCCCGCCCGCAGATATGGCGGCACCGGTACTCACCCTGCCCGCCCCCACCGACACCCTGCCCGAGGCCCACCGCAAGATCGGAGACGCCGCATGACCCCCACCGACACAGCGGGCCGGGAGCCGGTCGATCAGGACACGCTCAGCCGGGCGCAGAAGGCGATGCTCGCGCTGTCCGACGATGTCGCGGTCCAGCTCGCCGCAGACCACGGGGTGTGTGTCCGCCCTCTGGCGAGGCGGCGGATCGACCAGTCCAGCGGCCGGGTCGAGGTCGTCCCGGTGCCGTGTGGTTCGACCCGGGAAGACCAGTGTGGACCGTGCGCGGACAAAGCCCGACGGCTACGCATGGTCCAGTGCCGCGAAGGCTGGCACCTCGACAACGAACCCATCGTGAAACCGGCCGACCCGACCGACGCGCAGAAAGAGTTGATGGCCGCCCGCGCGGACTTCCACGCCGCCTACACCGACTGTCTCGCCGCAGGTGCCGAAGCCGAGTGCGCTGAGATCCGCGAGATCGTCGAGGACATCGACACCGAACTCCGCGCTCTCGGTGTCCGGGGCCGCCTCGCCCCGCTCGACCCGACACCCCAGACCGTGCGCCGCTCCACCCGCCGACGCCAGGACGCACCCAACCTCCCACGCCGCCCGGTGGAGGACCGCACCGTGGGCCGGGTCTTCGGCGGGAAGTACCGGCCCTCCACGTTCCTCACCCTCACCCTCGACACCTACGGCCGCGTCGACGGCCACGGCGCCGCCCTCGACCCCGACACCTACGACTACCGCCGGGCGGCGCGGGATGCGATCCACTTCCCGAAACTGCTCGACCGGTTCTGGCAGAACACGCGGCGCTGTGTGGGTTGGGACGTGCAGTACTTCGGCACCGTCGAACCCCAGAAACGCGGAGCACCCCACTTCCACGCCGCCATCCGCGGCACCATCCCCCGCGCCGAACTCCGAGCGATCACCGCCGCGACCTACCACCAGGTCTGGTGGCCCGCCCACGACGAACTCGTCTACAGCGGGGACCGGCTCCCCCGCTGGGACCACCACCACAAGGCGTTCGTCGACCCGGACACCCGCGAGCCGCTGCCCACCTGGGACGAGGCGACCGACCCCGACGCCCTCGCGGCTCCGGCGCACACGGTGGTGTTCGGGCCGCAGGTCCACGTCAAGGGAATCCTCGGCGGCACCGAAGAAGCCGGACGGCACATCGGTTACCTGACCAAGTATCTCACCAAGAGCGTCGGGCAAGCCGCCGGCGTCGACGAGTCCGCCACGTCACGGCAGCGCGAGCACGCCCGCCGCCTGGCCGCCGAACTCGCGATCACGCCGTGCTCGCCGCGCTGCCCGATCTGGCTGCTCTACGGCATCGAACCCAAGGGCGCCCGACCCGGAACGACACCCGGGCATTGCACGGGCAAAGCGCACAAGCCCGAACACCTCGGCATCGCCGGACGCCGCGTCCTCGTCTCCCGCAAGTGGTCCAACAAGTCCCTGTCCGACCACCGCGCGGAACGGACGGCGTTCGTTCGGCAACTCCTCGACCAGGCCGGAATGAAACCCGCCTACCCGATCGATGACGGGCCCTTCGACTGGGAACCCGTACACCCCGGTGACAGCGACGTCCCACCCCGCCCCGTCCTGCTCCTGCACGCCATCCACCAACGCCAACGATGGCGAGCCGACTACGACGCCGCCCTCCTCGCCACCAGCAACGCACCACCTGACGAGCGTTCGACAACTACCGATCAAGCCGCGTAGGAGGGGCCGGTCGATGGAGCAGTACCTGACCGTGGCCGAGACCGCGCAGTACCTGAACACCTCCCCGCGGTTCGTGCGGCGCCTCGTCGCAGCCCGGCGGATCGCATTCCACCGCGTCGGACGACATGTCCGCTTCGCTGTGACCGACCTCGACACCTGGCTCGCCGAAGGACGAGTCGAACCGTTCCCCCGCCACCGACACCGGCCCCGGCACCACCGAGGAGGCCGATGATGACGAGGCAAAAGAGTTGCTCGACAAAGCGACGTCGGTTCGGTTCCATCCGCCGCCTGCCCTCCGGGCGTTACCAGGCCAGCTACCTCACCCACAGCGGGCACCGCCAGACCGCACCGGAGACTTTCGACCGTAAAGGCGACGCCGACCAGTGGCTCATCCTCGTCGAGAGCCAGATGCTGCGCCGCGAATGGCTCGACCCTGCTCTCGGCGAGGCCCTCTTCAGCGATTACGGCGACCAGTGGATCACCGAACACAAGATCAGCGCCCGCACCAGAGAGGAGTACCGCAGCATCTGGCGACACCACATCGACCCGTTCCTCGGCCCGATCAACCTCGCCGAGCTCAGCCCTGCGGTCATCCGCACCTGGCGTACCACCCTGCTCGCCGCCGGACGATCCGAAGACCGCACCGCGAAGGCCTACCGCCTGGTCCGCGCGATCTGCACCACCGCTGTCGACGACGGCCGCATCACACGCAACCCCTGCCGCATCAAAGGCGCCGGTGAACACCGCACCCCCGAACGGCCCACCGCCACCATCACCCAGGTCTTCGACCTCGCCGACGCGATGCCTCCACGCTTCCATGCCCTGATCCTGTCCGCCGCGTTCACCGGCCTACGCTGGGGAGAACTGGCCGGGCTCCGCCGCTGCGACCTCGACCTGGACACCGCCACCCTCCACGTCCGGCGACGCCTGGCCCAACTCAGCCGAGGCGGACTCCGCCCCGGACCACCCAAGTCCACGGCAGGGATCCGCACCATCGCGCTCCCCTCGTTCCTCGTCGCGACCCTCGACAACCACATCGCCGCCTACTCCGGCCCACCGCCGGACGGGCTGATCTTCTGCGGACAACGCGGCGGCATGCTCCGACGCGGGAACTTCGGACGCGCGACCAACTGGCCCACCACCATCATCAAGACCGGGCTACCGGCCGGGTTCCACTTCCACGACCTGCGCCACACCGGTAACCACCTCGCCGCCACCGCCGGAGCCAGCACCCGTGAACTCATGCACCGCATGGGCCACGGCACCATGCGCGCCGCACTTATCTACCAACACGCCACCACCGAACGCGACCGCCGCATCGCCACCCAGATCGCCACGCTGGTCGACCGCGAACGCCACCACCATGGCTGCCAAGGCCCTATCATCGGCCGCGACGAACAAAACGCAGGAGTCCACGACGCGCTCGATACCTAATACCTGTCCACGCGCTCAGAACGTGTTTGAGAAGCCCGGCAGCGGTGGCTCTCGCATGGTCGCAACGCGAAGGCCGGCGGAACTTCTGCAGGTCGCCCGAGTGGGGCACCGGTGCGACGCGGATATCGGATGTAACTTTGAGCACTTCTCAAACGCGTTCTCAGTCAGCGGAGCGATATCGCTGCG
>NZ_MCIP01000007.1:0-11023 GCF_001932425.1 Pseudonocardia sp. Ae505_Ps2 | reverse complement strand
TGAATTTGATCGACGCGTGTGCAAGCTCAGTGGCTGTACGGTAGTTGAGCGGGTGCGGGTTCTGGTCGCGATTGACTACAATCCGTTTAAACTCGCTCCAAAGTCGGGGATGTTTGGGGTGGTGACTGCGTTCTGTGAGTTCGGGAAGGACCGACCTCGTTGCCCGGAGTGGATAAATCAGGTCTTTGGTGGCCCGGCTCGGTCGGCTCCAGGCGTGAATCCTGACGAGGAACGGGAGCAGATTGTGTATATGGGCCCGGATGGGGAACGGGTCATGTACGAAGGCCCGGCAAGAATGGATCATGGTCAGGAGGAGGTCGTTTACAATGGCCCGTATCCTGGTCCGGGAGGACAGCAGGGTGACTGAATTTACTGATGTAGAGTTCGCAGATGTCGGCCCGGGGGAGTGGGCTGGTGCTGTGGCGAAATCCTTTGTCGAGACAGTACGTCTCTACGTTGCGTCGAGTCCCAGTGACCTGGCTGTCGAAGAGTGTTGGGTCGCCCGCGACTTATCGTTGATATTTATGTATCAGCTTGACGGGGATGCGTTGGGTGGACGGTTCGCGGACTTGCACATCTGCCCGTCGACTGGGGCTCCTCTTGATCCAGCTCAGCGGGGAGTTTCGTCCAGTTCCGCCGGGGGGTATGCGTTCCATATGTTCTATGGCGTCCCGGTTTGTGCCGGTGTGCCTGAGATTAAGTGGACTGCTCCGGATGGTCGGCGGTGGTGGGGCGATGTCCCGGAGCAGGGGTGGCCGTCGGTGGTGGCGGGTCCTCGGTTGGTGTCGATCCGGTAGTGGTTCGTGGGCAAGTCGATCCGGACCGGAGCCCGCCCCTGGGCGGGTGAGGACCGGAAGCGGCGCGGCAGCACCGTCGGCCGCGCCCGCGCCCGCGCCGGAGGTCATCGGCGGATGCATAGGTCCTGTGGTCTGGGTGGTTGACCGTGGATCGGTCGGCCGAGCCGTCGTCGCGGCTGGTGTCGCCGCTCAAGCTCAAGACCAAGACCCACAGGACCTATGCATCATCTGATGATTTTCGGTGCGGGTGCCGGTCTGGGGTCTGGTGGTGGGCTCGGTCCGGGGCGGGGTGTGGTCTGGGTGCTGCCGCCTGCGGCGGAGCAAGTTATGTGTTTTCTCGGAGAAAACACTCGGCCCGTCCGCCTGTCCGCCCGTCCGGCTGGTACTGGAAGGTGCGCTGGTCGAGTCCCGGTGTGGGGTGGTGTCGGGGTGGGTGACACGCCCGGCTGACCTGGGAGTTCGAGACAGCCGGGCCTGCGACCTGGAATGATTCGAGTGCCACAGCAGCAGCAACAACCAAGTCAGTGTTTCGCCCGAGCGCCCGCGAGGGCGGGCCGTTCGCGGCTAGCCGCGAACCATCAGACACAGGGCGAAGCTCAATGCCTTGAAGCCTTGAACCGGCACCCCTCCGAAGGTGCCTCGGACCCCCCTGGGAGGGGCCTCGTGCCCGCACCGCCGCTACTCGCTCCTCCCACGGCCAGCCAAGAAGCCCTCAGAGGCTCTGTGAGCGACGAAAACCTGGGCCCGGGCTACCTAGTCGGGGGTATGCCGTTCGAGGCGGCTACGGCGATCTGGGAGCGTTTGTGGACGTCGCGGTACCCACTCGCCGCGGACGCCTTCGACGACGGCGTGTGGCGGCAGACCCGCGAGGTGGCGATGACCCGTCAGCACGTCGAGCTGCACCCCCGCCAGGTGTGGGGTCTGATCGGTGTCGATGTCGATCACCCCGACGCGGTCCTGCGGATGGTCTCCACCGTCGACAACCACCCGCCACCGAACGTGATCATCGAGAACCCCGTCAACGGGCACGCTCACGCCGCCTGGGCCATCACGACCCCGATCAACCTCACCAACTACGGATCCCGCCGATCGGTCCGCTACGGCCTGTCCATCGAAGAAGCACTACGCCGCGCCGTGGGCGGTGACCCGCACTATCCGGCCCGGCTGATCAAAAACCCGTTCCACCCCCGCTGGATGACCCATTTCATCCACGACAACACCTCCACCCTCGACCGGCTCGGTGGAATCCTCACCCCGGCCGGGCACATGCCCGGACGTGGCTGGCACAACCAACGCCGCCGCACCCCGGTCGGGCACTCCCGCAACGAAACCCTGTTCCACGGCGTCCGGCACTACGCCTACCGGGAGATGCGCCACCACTGGGGCGACCCTGAGGGCTACCGCGCCGCGATCGCGCGGGAAGTCGCCATCCGCAACGCCGACTTCGGTGTCCCCCTCGGCGTCACCGAACTCGGGCACATCTCCACATCCATCGGCGACTGGACGATCCGCTACTCCCGGATGTGGAACGACGGACCCGCCGCCTACGATCAAGCATTCCGAGCCATCCAAGCCGCCCGCGGACGCAAAGGATCAGGACGCAACGGCGGACTCGCAGGAAACAGCCGACCCGGCGGACTTGCCGGAAACAGCCGACCCGGCGGACTCGTGCGCGGGAGGGAACAGCACGCAGAGTCTCTGTGTCGCCAGGAGGCGATGGCTAGGGCGGCCTACTCGTGACCGCGCGAATTGCGAAACGACGAACCAAAACCGGCCGTGAGCTGGCCGAGCAGTTCGGGGTCACTCGCGCCACCGTTGTGCGAATGATGGCCGAGCCTCGTGAGGAGTTCCTTGCCCGCGCTCGGGATCGTCGTGCCACCGTCGTGCGCCTCAAGCTCCAGGGGCTCACCTGCGCCGCGATCGCCGTACAGACCGGCTTCCCTCGTGGGACGGTCTGCCGACTCCTCTACGACGCCCGCCGCAACGGCGAATGGACTGAAGCCCTGACGAGGTGCGGCGCGCCTCATCGGGCCGCCGCCCAAGCAGCCACGCAGAGTGAGATTTCGGAGGATGTCCCAAGACGGGCCCCTATCCGTGACGAGCCGTGACATCCGTGACGATCCAGCATCCATGCAGGTCAGATAAGGATTCTCCTGTCACGGATAGAGGGGGGTGGCACGGATCGATCCGTGCCACCCCCCTCAGCGACGACCTTGTCTACGCGCCCCGAAGATCATCCCGTGGCGTTCTGACCAGTGTTAATGCTGGTTCTCTGGGGGGCCCACCAGGACTGTTACTGTCGGTGACAAGTTCAGGTGTGTAGCGAGCCCAAGCGTCGTCGAACGAATCGCGGCGGTAGCCCTTGGCTCGGCCTTGAGTGAAGCGGACGGTTCCTGACTGGATGCCGTACTCGCTCAGGAGTTTCCCGAGCTGTCGTGCGGTGAGTCCGTCTCCGCGTGGTCCGTAGTCGGCCCACGGCGCCTCGGGGTCGGCTCGGAGGTGTCGGAGGAGCTGCGCGGTGGGTATCGCGGCCTCGTCGCCGAAGGCGGTGTGGCAGTCGGCGAGGAGGCGGATGCGTTCGGACTGGTCGTCGTCGCCCTCGTCCTGCAGCATGAGGAGCGCGGTGCGTGCCCGGTCGGGCCAGTCGGCTCCGGCGTGGTCGGCGATGGCGATCAAGGGTTCCCAGGTGTCGGCGGTGCAGTCTTCGACGGGCATGACCGGCTCGGCCGCCTCCAAGGCAGGCAGGTCGTCCCGCAACCAGCCATGCAGGCGCTGAGAGAGCTTCTGAAGGCGTGGGCGGTCGCGTCGGTGCCGATACGGCGCCACGGTCTCTCCGGGGGTTCTGCGGCGCATCTGGACGGTGATGGCGCGGTCTTCGATGGTGTCGGGCATCCGTCCGATCCCGGCCAACGCTGCCATGGCGAAGGTGGAGATCGTTTCGACCCGGTTTTTGTGCGGGTCGTAGCGTTTCGCGGGCCGGTTGCGTTGGTGTCCGGCGTTGAGGAGGCCGCGGAGGTCTTCGTGGTTGTCGGCTTTGGGTCCGAAGATGGTGTCGGCTTCGTCGACCAGCATCGTGGGTGGATCTTGCGTGATGGATCGGTAGACCGCGGCTGCGGTGGCGTTGACGGTGATGAACGGGTCGTGGCAGGCGCCTTCGACGACGTCGAGGAGCCTTGATTTGCCGCAGCGCTTCTCCGGGGCGCGGATGACCAGGCGGGGGGCGTGCGCCCAGGCGGGTTGGGCGTGGGTGGCGGCGATCCAGAGGACCACGGCGACCCCGGCGGCCTCCGAGGGCAGGGACACGTAGCACCGCAGCGCCGCTTCCAGGTCGTCGAGGATCACCGCCCCGACCGGGGCGGGGCTGGTGGTGTCGGACGCTGCCAGGGGTGTGGTGTCGGTCTTGGTGCCCGTTTCGGCACCTAGACCCTGACCTGCGGGTTCGTGGGTGTTCACGGGTTCCTCCTGGTGGTCGTCGCGGGGCGGGTGGTGTGCGGGTGGTGTCGCCAGACGCGGCCGGTCACCTCGGGCTCGGTCGGGTGCTCGGTCCAGGTACCGGTCGGGACGTAGGTGCGGAGTTCTGCGGCGGGATGTCCGTGCGGGTAGCGGTGTGCGGCGGTTTGCATGGCGTCGAGGTCGGCCCGCCAGTACCAGCGCCCCCGCCACGGGCCGTCGACGAGGACGGCGAGTTCACGGCCGTCAGTGACCTGGACAGCGACCTGGACAGCGAGCCGCGACGACGACCGGGGCGGGGGAACGCGGTGCTGCCGCGTCGCTTCCGGTCCTCGCCCGCTGGGGCGGGCTGTGGTCCGGGTCGACTTGCCCACGACCAGCTGCTCACCCACCGCCGTGGTCGTGGTGGTCGTGGTGGTGGCTGGGGTGGTCATGCCGCGGTCCGGGCCGTGGGTGTGTGGATCCATTCGTCGATGTCGCCGTTCGGTGGGTAGCGGCGCCGCATCAACTCGGTGAGGGAGGGCTGCCGGGCGAGGCCGGCGGCGGTGTAGGCGGCGGAGACCTGCTTGCTGGTGTCACGCAGGGCGATCCAGTGGGCGTGGCGCAGGTCGGCGACCTCGACCCCGACCCGCGCGGCGACCAGCAGCGGCGCGGTCGGCTGGGACCGGCCCAGCACGGCGGCGAGGACGGCCGGATCGACGAACCCGATCACCTCCAGCGCCTCAGCCCGCTCGGCCAGGACCTCGTTGCGGGCGTCCGGGCCGCTGCCGGACAGGTGTGTCGGCGGGTGCGGCAGCACCGATCGTGGTGACTGTGTGTGATGGGGTGTGGGCATGGGTGTCTCCTGTTGTGGGCATGCCGAAGAGGAGGGAGGGACCCGTCGGGGTGTCTTTTCCCTGGTCGTGTGAGGGGTGTGGGGGTGGTGGGGGACGGTGGGTCCCTGGGGTCCCTGGGTGACTGTCTGTGCAGGTCAGGTTGGGGAGGGACCCGTGGGGGACCCGGGAGGGAGAAGTCCCTGGGTCCCTCACGGGTCCCTCGGTGGGCCCCTCAGTTCAGAGGGGCGCCCCGCTCACCGTGTTCGTCACTGTCGGTGACTGTTTGGCGGTCGGTGAGGGCTTCGTGGATGCGGTCTGTGGAGACTTGTTTGGTGCCGCCGGTCTTGTAGGGCTTCGCGGCGTCGGGGAGTTCGTCGGCCAGGCGCTCGAAGGTCCAGGTTCCGTAGTGGCCGCGGTCGAGTGCAGCGAGCAGTGCGAGTGCTTCCTGGGTGCGCATCCGGGTGTGGCCGGCCATGACGTGGAGCAGGTCGTCGAGGAGGTCCCGACGTGGTGCCGGTGGTGTCGCCGTGCTGGTGTCGAGTCCGGTGTCGCGGCGGAGGGCGAGGGCCCGGTCGATGATGGGAGTGAGCTGGTCGACGCCGTCGCCGCGGGGAATGTGGAAGCAGCGGATGAGTCCGTCGTGGGTGGTGAATCCGCTGGTCATGGCGGTGCCGATGTCGCCGGGGTCGAGGCTGCCGTCGGGGTTGGTGGTGGCGGGGCGGAGGCCGGTGGCGGTGATGCCTGCGGTGTGTTTCCCGGTGCCGAGGATGGCGTCGTTGCCGTGGTGGTCGCCGATGGCGAAGCAGGCCCGGTTGGACAGGACTTTCGCTACTGCCCGCGGCAGGCTGTCGGCCGAGGGGGCGGGTGTGGCGAACAGGAGTGTGACTCCGTACTTACGGCCCTTGGCGACGATCTTCGTGACCAGTTCGGCTGCCTGCTCCCCTGCGGGGGAGAGGAACAGTTCTTGGCATTCGTCGATGACCACGACCCGGGGGCGCATGGTCGGGTCGGCGGCCGCGAGCTTCCTGGTGAGCTTGGGTTCGCCTGCTGCGGACAGTTTCCGTCCTCGTTGGGACAGTTCGGAGAGCAGTGTGGTGAGGCCGTGGAGGACGGTGGGGAGGTCGTCGGGGTCGTCGGAGACGTGCAGGGTCCGCGCGATGGGCCGGAAGGGGTCGTAGTCGGCGTTGTGGGCCATGCAGTAGATGTCGATCTCGACGAGTGGGTCGAGGATGGCGCCGGCGAGGGTGGTGATGATCAGGGCGGATTTCCCGGAGCCCATCATCCCGGCCACGCCCCAGTTGGTGGCGAAGAGTCGTCCGGTGACGAGGTTGGCGCGGGTGTCGAGGGCGATGGGGACGCCGGTGAAGTAATCGGTGGTGCCTTCGGTGAGCAGTGGCCAGGGTGGGATGGGGCGGGTCAACGAGCCTTGGTCGGCGACCCAGAGGTCGAGGACGCCGGGGTGGTTGCGGGGTTCGGTGGGCCAGACCTCGACGGGTAGGCGGAGGAGGTTGTGGGCGAGGACGTCTTTGCGTCGGTTGAGCATGTCGACGGTGACGCCTTCGGGGAGCAGGAACTGGCAGTGCCAGCCGCGCCCGTCGTGGACGGGGGGCAGGATCCAGCGCGGGGCCCAGCCCTGCTTGAACTTGGTGTTGAGGGCGGGCAGGGCGAGGTGGCGTAGGGCGTTGACCACGGCGCGTTCGTCGGGGATCACGTCCCGGCCGCCGGGCTCGTCCTCGTCGGCGGCGGCGGGTGCGACCCAGGTGGGTGGCTCGGTGCGGGCGTGGCCGAGCGCCCACAACCCGGCCACGAGCCCGGTCAGGGCGAGCGTGCCCAGGGCGGTGGCGTAGACGGTTACGAAGGTGACGGTCCAGGCGACCGCGTCGATCACGGCGACGACCGGCCCGATGACCTGGGTGATGTCTCGGGAGGCGAGGGCGAGGACGACCCCGAGCCCGACGAGCAGGCCGATCACACCCAGAACCGCGGCCCCGGCGGCTTTCAGCCACGCCAGCGGCGCGTTGATCCAGTCCATGACCCGCCCATGCCGGCGGGCCTTCTCGGCGGTGTCGCGGGCCTCCCATTCCAGCAAGCGGTCCTGGTCGCAGGCGGCTTCCGCGGCCCGCATCTGGCGTTCGTAGCGGGTGGTGCCGTGGGTGTCGCGCCACCGGGTCCAGAGGACCCCAGCCCCGGACAGCACGTAGAAGCTGTGCCTGACCAGGCTTTTTGCTGCTGTGACGGTGGTCGTCGAGGTGGCGACAGCGACGGTGTGACGGTGTGCCGACGTGACGTCGCAGCGGTAGAGCTCCCGCCGTGATCGCACGAGCGTCCCGCTGGTGGTCTCGGTAGAAGTACTGACGACCTCGCCGTCGATGACCTCGCCGTCGACCACGACCGGCCGGTCGGTGCCGGTGCCGGTGTCGGTGCTGGTGGTGTTGGTGTGGTGGTGCAGGGTGATGACCGGCGCCAGCGCGTCGTCTCTGTCGTGGTGGGTCGGGCTGGCGCCACCAGATCCTTGACCGTCGTCGTGGTTCATCGCTGGCCTCCGCCGTTTTCGTCGCGGTGTTCGTCGCGGTGTTCGTTGCGGAGGTGGCGGGCGCGTGCGGCGGAGCAGCGCAGCACGCGGCGGATGGATTCGGCCGAGGTCGGGTCGACCCGGCCGTGGCCGAGGGCTGCCCGGAGCTGACGGCGAAGATCGTTCAGGGACCGTGGAGTCGAGGCGGTTTCATGATCATGGTCGGGGTCGACCCCGGCCCTCGACGATGATCTTGGCGGCCTCGACTGTTGCTGGTCAGGCCTCGACTCCCCACCCGACTCCCGGCCCGATTCCTCGGTGGGTGGGTCGAGGAGGTCGACGCCGCCGCCAAGATCATCGTCGAGGTGGGAGTCGACCCACGGGTCGACCCGTGAGGGGAGGTCGGGGTCGGTCCACGGGTCGTAGAGGTGGCCGTGGGTGAGCGCGTCCAGGGCCGCATCCCAATCGGCATCCCAGTCACCGTCCCCGTCGCTGTCCTGGCCTTCGGCGGCTGCGGTCGCGGTCGCGGTCATCGGGCCGGTCGGGGCGAGGGCGCGTCGGGCGATTCGGTAGGTGCCGGGCCGGTAGGCCAGTTCAGCGGTGCCGTCCGGGCCGATGACCGCGGTGGCGTCGGCGACGGCGAGGCGGCGGGCGCGGTCGGTCTTCACCTCGACGAGTCGCTCCAAGCGCGCGGCCTGGCGCTGGGCTCGTCGTTCGGTCCGGGACCGGGGTGTCCCGGCCAAGGTGAGCTGGTGGGCGAGGACTCCGGCGATGGACACGACCGCCATCACCAGTGCGGCGGTGGGGCCCTGGTGGAGGCCGTGGGCCAGATTCATCCCGGCAGCGACGAGGGCGAACACGACGACCCCGGCCTGCAACCCGGCGACCGACCGGTGCGGGTGCTGGTGGCGGGAGGCGACCACTGCGAGGGCGAAGGCCCACATGCCGAGTTCGGTGATCCCGGCCAGCAGCACACCGAGTGGGCCGTAGAGAGTGGCGCCGTAGGCGGCCATCGCGGGTGCGGCCAGAGCGAAGGACAGGAGCGCGATCGGGTAGATCAGTAGTTCCACGACGTGGGTGGATGCCCAGGTCAAAGCCTTCGCTCGGCGGGCAGCCCGGGCTTGGGTGCGTGCTGCGGCCCGTTCGACGCGGCGCTGGTCGGCGTGGTCGCGGTCGGCGCGGGCCTTGTCCCCGCGGGCGGTCTCGACCTCGATACGACGCCGGGCGGCGGCGTCGGCATCCTCACGAGCGAGACGCGCCTCCAGGGCGCGGGTCTCCCGACGTTCCGCAGCACGGGTGGAGGCCCACGAGTGCGGGGAAGAGTTCGTGGTGGTCATGCCCCGGCCCTCCCTGCACCTGTCTGACCGGCGGAAACCGGCGCAGGGGGCGGCTCAGTGGCCGCTGAGCGGGTCGCTGTCGACGGCAGGTCGGCGGCCCTGTTCGAGGCTGGTGCGGCGCGGTGGGCGCGCCGCAGGCGCACCTCGACCGACGCCCACCACACCGTCGCGAGGACGGTCGGGATGGTGAACCACCAGGTCAGACACATGGTCGCGGCGCCGAGACCGCCGACGATGGTGATCTCGGCGGCCCGGTCGGCCAGGCCCCGGGCTGTGGTGCGGAGTAGGGCGTTCATGCCGCCTCACCACCCGCGACACGGGCCTGACCAGCAAGAACCCGCGGGGAAAAGAACACGACCAGCCCAGCCGCGTCACCGGACGCCTCAGCGCTTGACTCGCCGAGGCTGTCGGGGTCGTCGTGGTCGTGGAGGAGGTCGCCGTAGAGGCGATCAATCGCTTCCTCGGTCAACCCGTCCGGGCACCACCCAGACCCGGGAAATCCCAGGTCAACACTGGTATCAGGGGCTGTTGCGGCGGGATCGTCGGCGGGAGATGGAAGGAACCTTCCACCCGCCACTGGATGCGCGGACGTGCTCAGGGCAGCATGGCCCATAGCCAATCACCTGTCCCTACAGGTCGTTTGGTTAGGCCACCACGCCGGTTCTCTAGGCCGGAGTGATGGCCGCAGCCCCGCCGGGCGGCGGAGTCGCCTATCCAGGAAGACACGCCCCCGGCGGGCCTGTCAAGCCCCCACCTCGCGCCGATCTCGCCGGGCCCTCCCCGTCTCGGATTCAGTCACAGAACGTGACGGACAGCTTGCGACGGTATATCGAGAATTATCTTTGCTGGTCAGACCGCCACAGGGTGATCTTCTGGGCGCGTAGACGGCCTATCAGCGAGGGGGGTGTACCGGATCGATCCGGTACACCCCCCTCGATCCGGTGCAGGGAAAAAGCGGCCATGACCTGCGGAAATAGTCGTCCTGTACCGGATGTACCGGATCGCCCCGGATGAGGGGCCGTTTCGGGACATCCCCCGAAATGTCACTCTGCGTGACTGTTCGGGCGGTGTTCCACGGTCGCGGGTCATGCGCTGTGTCGGCGGGGGATTTCCGGATGGCATATGAAAGGTTCTTCGTCGTGGCGTGACTAGTGCATCGGTCGTTCCCTGGCGTGTTTCTTCTCTGGATATCGGATCGCCGTTGAGGGCGCTGAGGGCCACCGCTTGATCGGGGTTGGATCATGCCCGGGATTTCCGCGGGGCGGAGTTCCTCGTGCTCTTGACGACGCCGCAGTGCTGCCTTTTCTGTGACGGTGTCTTGAACTGGTGAGCGGGCTTCCGTCGTGGCGGTCAGGCGTCTTGGGGTCGGGCTGGAGGTGGCCGGGGGCGGTCTCGGGAGCGTCGGGAGGCGGCGTCGGAGCGGCCCGCCGGGGCCAGAGAGCGGCTTTGATGTGGCTTTGAAGTGGCTGGAAGCGCCTGCGAAGCGGCGTTGATGGGGTCCTGGGGTGTTGTCGGTCGGGTGTGGGGGTGTGACCTGCGGGTTGGGGGTGGCGGGCCCAGCGGCACCCAGCCAGAGGCGTGGAGCGCCTGAGGGGGTTCGGCACGAAGTTCAATGCATTTTTAGTGACGAGTCCGGGGGATACGGCCGCGGTGTTGTACGTGGAGTGTTTCTGTAGTCACGTTGTGTGCGTGAGAGTGGGAGATTAGGCGGTGGGCATGTGGCGGCTAGGGTCGATGCATGAGTTTGAGAAGTCGTGGTTTGCGAGTTATGTTCCGGTCTGGGGTGGTTCTGGCGGTAGTGTTGGCGTGTTTGCTTTCTGTTGTGGGCGTTTCGGCAGCTGCGAGCAGTCCGCCGGAGGCTGGAGTGATGGCGGCGCGTCCGAAGCCTCCTGTGTTGTATCAGGCGTATGTGCGGAAGGTTTTTACGAACTCTGTCGGCGACCCGGTGTTCTATCGGCGAGGGTACTGGTATGCGGAGACTCCGAATGAGGGATTCGGATTTGACAAGGTTTTCTGGAAGCACAATATCAAGAATGATCAGGTGGTGGCCGCGGTAGTGAACGCACCGATGCAGGTCATCAACATGGGAAATAATAGGTGGAACCACCGGGG
>NZ_MCIP01000006.1:1068-16664 GCF_001932425.1 Pseudonocardia sp. Ae505_Ps2 | reverse complement strand
TGAATTAACCAGCTACTTTGACTTAGGTGCGAGGCTGAGAAAGGTCGAGCCGTTTCCGTACCATCCGGTGCCATCGATCCTCGGTTCTAGCCCGAACTGTTCAGCGGCTCCGAGGATGTCCCGTAGCTGGTCCTGGTCGAGTCCGTAGGGTTGCGCGACCAGGAGGGCTGGTTTCCCGCTACGCGTCCAGCCAGACACGTGGTCCAGCCAGCTACGGGAGCGGGCGTGCTCTTGGCAGGTCTGCACTGCACAGCGGCCTTTGGCGATCCAGTGGAGGCACGTCCCGGCCTCGGAGTAGCGCAGCTGGAGTGGTTCGGCCCAGTCGAGGAGTCGGTCACGGGTCTCGGGATTGTTGGCGCCGTAGGGCCAGTGATCAGCGATGCCGACTGCCTTGATCCGCCGCTGTAGCTCGGCCTGTGTCATGGCGTCCATCTTGGCCTCGTCTGCTGGCCGGGGTGCATTCGAGGGCAAGCCGACCCGCACCGCAGGCGCCCCCTCGGGGCGCCGAGGAGCGGAAGCGGTGCGGCAGCAAGGTAGTTCAGCCGAGCCCCTTGGGACTGGTGCGGGCCAGCCGGTCGACCTGGGTACGGAACCGAGGGTTGGCCCTCCACACGGCGATCATGGCGCGGATGCGCTGGTTGTGGTCGACCCGGTCATCGAGCTTGGCCTCACCCATCGCGCGCATGTCCTCGGCGTGCAGCTTGAGGCTGACCCGGCCCTCGGCCTGGCCTTGAGGCGGGAACAGGATCCGGGGCGGATCGGCCCGCGGCTTGTCGTCCTGCTCGGGCTCGGCCGCCGGCGCCGGCGGGGCGGTCTTGCGTGGCGCCCGCTTCTTACGAGCGGTCGGAGCCGGTGACTCGGGCTCGGTGGCCGGCTCCGGCGGTGCAACCGGCTCGGCGAGGCTGGCGGCGATGGAGCGGTGGCGGGCCATGATCAGAGTTCTCCTGCTTCTTGGGTGGTGGACCACTTCATGTGCAGCAGCCCGGCGAACACCTCGCGGGCCAGGTTGCGGTACTCCCGCTCAGCGGCACGGGCAGTGGAGTGCCGACCGCCGGGCATCTCGGTGATGGGCCGATTCCAGGTCACAGCCTCGGCGTGCACCGACAGATCCCGGATCACGGTGCGGGCAACGGAGATCCCGGTGGACCCGGCTATCTCGTTCAACTCCTGCAACGCGTTGGGCAGGCTCGGTGTCTTGACCAGCGTCCCGACCAGCAGGTACGGGACCTTGGTGGGGACCACGGCCTCCCGGATCACCCGGAGCACGGTCCGCAGGTCCATCGTGCGCACCGCCGAGGGCACGACCAGGCCGTCAACGACGGGTGCGCCCGAGCTGCCGTGCAGCAGGGCCGACCAGGCGTCGGAGGACTTCGCCCCGGGGAGGTCGACCACCACCAGGTCGTAGTCGGGCAGCTCGCGCAACCGGGTCAGCACCGCCGGTCCGGCGTCCTGGAGGTCGTCCACGTCGAAGGTCATGCCCTCGGATCGAGTGGCCCAGTCCGCCGCGCTGAGGTTCGGGTCCGCGTCGGCCAACAGCACCCGGTAGCCCTCCAAGGTGGCCAGATGCGCGAGAGTCACCGCCGTCTGAGTCTTGCCGACCCCGCCTTTGGAAGATCCGACCCCAAGGATCCGGGGTGATTTCGCAGCCATAACCGCAGCGTACCGCACATCGGTTTACGTAAAAACCCCTTCACGTTGACACGTGAAGGGGTTTTCGCTCAGTAAAACTCGGGGTCGGAGCTGTAGCTCTCGATCTCGATGGGGAAGTCGCCGGCGTCGGGCATCTCGCCGTGGTAGTCGAAGTAGGCGCCGGTGAAGATGTCGCGGGCCAGCTCGTCGGCCTCGGCCTCGCTGCCGCCGGCGGCCAGCAGGTCGGCGACCGGGCTCATGTCCACCTCGACGTCGCCGTAGTTGCGGACGCTGCGCCGGCGCGGTGACTTCTCGTAGATCGTGACTTGTCCGAGCCGGGCGGTGCTGACTTGGCGGAGCTTGCTGATCCTGAGCTGTCGGGTGTCGGCGCCGGCGAGCACGGCGCTGGCGTTGCGAGGTCGTTGGGTGCCGGCGAGCCAGCGTTGCGCGGTGCGCTGGGAAACCCCGTACTCCTGGGCGAGCCAGCGCGAGGTGCCCCGCCCGTGGGTGGCGATGTGCGAGCGGGCGGCCTCGGTGGCCGAACCCGGCTGCAGGAGGCTGCGGGTCGCTCCCCGAGGCGCCGGCCCCCGGCCGCTACGACCACCGCGCGCCATCAGGCCACCCGCCCAGATAGGGCCGTCCCGGGCCGCTCAGGAGCCGCTGTGTGCCCCGGTAGGGCCCGGGCGGGCATCAGGTGCCGGGTCATGACTGGGCCTCCTCAGAACCGATCTGAGCGTCTCCGCTGGCGTCGTCGGAATCGTCGGCGCTGAGCCCGAGCTCGGCCAGGGACTCCAGCAGGTCTGGTCCGGTGCCGACGCCGGACGCGTCAGCCAGCGCGGCGGCGAACCGGGGTACCGACCCGTCGGCCAGCGCGGCCCGCATGTCCTCGTCCAGCTCGGCGGCCCGGTCCAGCTTCCACTTGCCGGGCCAGCTCGGATCGATGGTCAGCGCGGTCGGTGCGTACGGCTCGCCGGCGGGATGGGCTGCGGGCACCACGAACCACGCGGCGTCCCGGTAGACCCCGAGCACCTTGGCGCCGGCGCTCTCGGCCTTGTCCAGGGCCCGCCACTGGTTGGCCCACGCGAGGGTGCGCAACTGGTCGGCCCAGTCCGGCCGCCACAGCCCGGTGCGGTTGTAGCGCTTGCTGCGCAGCATCCCGCCGAGGAAGGCGGTGTAGACGCTCTTGACCGCGACCAGCGCGAACCGCGCCGGGTCGTCCTCGCGCGGCTTGAGCATCCGGTAGGCCCGGGCCAGCGGCTTGGCCCACTTGTCCAGCCGGCGCCCGCAGTCACGCCACCACACGATTTCATCGATGGGCAGCTCGATGCCCCGGTCCTTGATGAGGTACTTCGCTACCGGGGTGGTGATCCACTCGCCCCGGGCGAGCTTGCCGGACCCGTCGCGGCCGAGCCCGAGCCGGCGCGTGCTGACCGCCCGGCCCATCCGCACATAGCCGGGCTTGCCGCTGGTGATCACGGCCAGCGGGTTCGGCGATCCGGTGACGGGCTCGCCGTCCCCGAGGATCAGCCCCGAGTGCGCGGCGGCGAGGTACTGGGCGTTGACGTCGCACCCGACGATTCGCGCGCTGGCGGGCAGCTTGAGCCGGCGGTTGAGGTAGTCAACCGAGAGCCGGATGCGGATCCCGTGGTCGCTGAGGGTGGTCTCGCCCAGGGGCTCGGGTACGGGCATGGCCGCGTGCCGGGCGACCAGCCGGGCGTACGCGGCGATGCCGACCTCACCGGGGAAGGACACGAACCGCAACCCGCCGGTGGCCTCGGTGAACAGGGCCAGACTGGCGGCCAGCTCCTCGGCGCCGGCGTCGGGATAGCGGGAGCGCACCACCCGAGAGAACCGGTCCAGCTCCTCGGCCGGGTCGACCGTGCGGGCCTCGTCGGCGCCGGCGTCGGTCGGACGTAGCCGGCGCTGCCCGCCGGGCCGGTGCGCGGTGTCGCGGACCGCAGGCTCGGTGCTGGTCGCTGTGCTGGCCTCCTCGGCCACGGCGGCGGGCGGCCCGAGGTCGACGCGGCAGCCGGCGTGCCGGACCGCACCGCAGGCGGACCGGGTGGCGGTCGGCTCACCGCACACCAGACACGGCGCCGGCGTCTCGCTGACCTGCCCAAACCCGCACCACATCACCCCGGGGTCGGCGCAGACCGAGCAAGCGCTCGGTGAGGCCGAGTGGTGGCTCTCCTCGCGCATACGATGGTTCGCCGAAAAACCGGGAACACCGGGAACGAGGGTACCCTTACTTACCTCATCGTTGCTGGTCACAGGCTCGACACGCCCGTTCCCGGTTTCGGTGGGCGAACCGGGAACGGACCGGGAACGAACCGGGGAACCGGGAACGGAACCCGGGAACGCCGGCCCGTGCTCGACCGGGGCCGCTGGCGGCTCGGTGGGGAGCAGCTCGCCGAGCCGGAACACGTACACCGAGGGCCGGTGACTCGCGTCGCCGACGTTGATCCGCTGCACCCGCCGTCCCTCGGGGTCGGTGCTGCGCAACAGCCCCGACCGCCCGGCCGCCCCGGAGCGGGTCAGCTCGCGCAGCCCGGTACCCGGGTTGGTGATCCCGGCCTCGGAGCAGATCCCGGCCAGCCGGGAGGACAACACCGCGACATCGCCATCGAGGGCGGCGTCGGCGGACAGGTCCCAGCCCTCGACCTCGCGCAGCGCCGGCCCGGGGCCGCCGGCGACCGCGCTGCGGTAGGTGCCCCGGTCGGGGAAGTTGCCCGGCCGAGACACCAGGGCGTCGACCACAGCGGAGAGCACCCGCTCCCCGGGGGTGATGCCCCGTTCCCGGGCCTCGCTGACGAGCTGGTCGAGCAGTTGCCGGGCTACCTCGAGGACGGCTGTGCGCAGCGCGCCGGCGGCCTCGCCGTGGACCAGGCGGTCGAGCAGCTCGGCGCCGGCGACGCCGAGGGCCAGGTGCTTGCCGAGACTGCGCGGGACTGATTCCGCGGGCGCCCCGATGTCCTCCTGTGCGAGGGCCAGGCGCTCGCCGAACTCGGCCGGGGTCACCCCGGCCGTACGGAGCCAGTGCAGTGGCCACCCGTGGTGCTCGCGGGCCAGCTCCTCCACCAGCTCGGCGCTCTCGGCGTCGCGGGTGATCGGTGTCTCGATCTCGATCAGCCGGCGGGCCACGGCCTCGTTGGTGACCTCACCGAGGATGGAGTCGTTGCCGTTGGCGATCAGCACCGAGAACCACGTCGGGGACGTGCGCGGGGTGCCGGTCCGGCCGCCGGTGGTCCGGGACGCTCCCTCAGCCACGGCCAGGATCATCTGCTCGGTCTTGCGGGCATCCAGCCCGGCCGAGCCGTACTCGTCCCGGTACGCGGGCAACGAGCTGAGCAATCCCAGCTCTTGGGTAAGCGCGATCGGGGTCGCGTTCCAGGTGCGGACCACGTTGCCGGTGCTCGGGTCGCCGATCGCGGCGGCGCCGGTGACCAGCGCGGTCGACTTGCCCTTCCCGGCTGACCCGACCAGCAGCGCCACACAGGACGAACGCCCGAGGGGACGCACGAACAGCCCGCCCAGGCTCAGCCCGGCGACCAGTCCGAGCTTCGGCGCTGCGGCGGCCTCGGTGATGATCCGCGACCACGCCGCGCGGGCGGTGTCCTCGGTGACGGGGGCGAGCTGGCCGTACCCGGCGGGTCCGACGTCGGCGGCCGGGAGCAGTAGCTCGCCCTCACTGGTCCAGCTCGGTACGGACCGGCTGACCGGTACCCGGTGGGTGCGGGCGTACTGGCGCACGGCCGAGCCGATGGTCTGAGCGATCTTCGGGTCGCAGGACACGGCCATCCCGAGCGGCCCGGCCCACAGTCCCTTGCCCAGGTCCTCATCGTTGACCAGCGTCACCCGGGCCGGGTCGGCCAGCGGGGTCGGGGAGAGCCGGAACGAGGGGGAGGTCTGGCGGCCGGCGCCGTCGACGTGCTCGATGACTTCCAGGACGAACGGCAGTGGCCCGATCTTCGTCCAGCGCTGCCCGCGCTGGATGTACACGCCGCGCTCTCGGCCGTCACTGTCCGACCCGGTGCTGTAGGCGCACACGTTGGTGCCCCACGTGTCGATCGGCCACGCCGGCGCCGGCTCGGGCTGACGGCGATCGTCCAGGGACGCGACGGTCCCGCCAGCGGCGGGGGGAGGCGGGGTCACCGTGCACCGCCGCTGTGACCCGGAGCCGCCGCGACGCGCACGGAGCAACGGAATGTAGAAGACTCCGAGTCTCGGTTGTACAGTGCCGCCTGCACGTGCGACCTCCAACGAGGTTGTTCCAAGAGAGCCCCCCGGCTTGCCGCCAAGCTCAGACGGGGGGTTCTCTGCTGTTCAGGGGTAGATCGGTAGATCAGGCGGTCAGGGGTAGCTGCCCGTCGCTCTCCTTCCCCGACGCCGGGAGCTTCAGCCCGTGAGCCTCCGCGAGGACCCGGACGATGTACTCGCTGAAGCTCAGGCCCTGTTCCTTGGCTCGCTGCTCGTAGAACTCCCGGTGGGAGCAAGGCCAGCGCACAGCGAGAGCGCTCGTCGGCTCGCCCCACTTCGGTTTCGCACCAGCGTTGCTCAGCGGTGGTCGTCTGGGCATGGGTGCGTTCTACTCCGTCGTATTCGCAAATACGGGAAGACGCGCCGGGAGCAGTCACAGATTGCCTCGATCTGATCACGCGGCGCGCTCGCTTCCGGCCGCGATGTGCAGGGGCAGGGCCGCGCGCTCGGTCGCGATCTCCTGGCGCCGCTGTCGCTGTTGAGGGATCGCGGGTCGCGCGGCCGGCGCAGCCGCCGGGGCGAGGGTCTGCGCCCACTCGCTGCACGCGCCGGGCTGCCAGGTGAACACCCAGCCGCTCACCCCGTCCTCGGCCTCGCGCAGGTCGGGGTGCTTGACGCGGTGCTCGGTCGGGCCGCCGGCGGGGTGGTAGCCGGCGAGCCGGCCGGCCGGGTGCTCGATGGGATACCGGCCGGCGGCCCGCTGAGCTTCGGCGAGTTGGTCGGCCCACCACCAGCGCCCGGCCCAGGGACCGCCAACGAGCGCGACCAGTTCCCTGCCGCCGGCCATCTCCTCCGCGAGTCCGAGCCGTTTCACTGGTCGCCGTCCTCCTCGGCGTCGAGCAGCTCGCCCAGCTCGATCAGGGCGAGCCGCTCGACCTCCGCGACCGTGGCCCCGTTGAGGACGGCCTCGCGGAGCCGGTCGAACGCGTCTGTCCACATTCCCTGCATGGTTCCCACCTTCCTGTTCCCGATCTTTCCCACGTGCCAAATCAGGCCGAGACAAACGGCTTTTACCTATGCCGCGTTCTCGGTCTCCTTGGCCCAGGACTTGGCCCATTCGTCCAGGTCGGAGGGCTTCCACATGGGACTGTTCCCACGGCGGTCGGTATTGGGAATCTCCCTGGTCCGGCGGCGCTTTCGGAATGCCTCCGTCTCGATTCTGAGATAGCGCGCGGCAGCCTCGTTTCCCACCACCCACTCGGTACCGCCGGCGGTGCTGGCGTCCGGGTCGGCGGGTGCTTCCCACTTCCCACCCTGCTCGGTTGGCCCAGTGGGAGCGGCCTCCGACGCCTCGGCGTGGGAACCGCCCATCGCGTACGCCTTGATCTCCTCGTCGGTCGCCCACACGTTCTGGACCCACGTCTCGGAATTGCCGTCCGAGTAGATCCACCGGCCCCGCTCGGGCCGGCTACGCGGAATCGGATAGGTGCCGATCAGCCGCGCCCAGTTCGCGTTTCGAAAACCGGCCAGGCCCCGAAAACCAAGGCTGGTGATGAGCCCGATTCCACCGGTTACTTGGTGATCGATTCGCTGCCCCGCCATGAGAACATGGCACCGGAATGCGGCCCCCTGCCACATGATCGAGGCGATGTCGTCCCACACCGGTGCGTGCGCCGGATCTCCTTTCTCCTTAACGTGCGTCCACAACTGCTTGGTCTGCGCGGAAAACTGACTCAACTCATCGATCATCAGCAAGGCAAACGGGAAATCGAGAGTCGGATCGGCGGCCCGCGCATCACACCGCCGATCCATCTCATCCTTGAAATCCCGAACCGCCTTCCACATAGCGGCAATGTCGCGCGGATCGTTGTAGAGCTTGAGCCTCGGCACACCGAACAACGCCTTGAACGACTCCCGCTTGACGTCGATTCCGGTCACCGTGGCGCGCGGGTCCTGGTGGAGAATCTGCGCGGCGGTGAACGAAAGGAACGTGGACTTACCCCGGCGGGACCCGACCTCGAATCCCCAGTGCGGGTCATCGGTCAGGAACGAGCCGATGTAGGGCTTGCGCTTGCGGTCGAGCCCGATGAACACCTCACCGGGCTTGCATGCCTCAACCTTGTCTCTGACCTGGTCGAACGGCACCGTCGTCGGGCACTGCTCCACCTGCATCAGGACCGCCTGCTGCGGGGACTGCGTCGTCCTCCAGTCGATCTCGACTTCCATGGGGAACCGGGCGTTGACGAGCGCCGTGATGGCCTTCTTCTGCTCGGCGTCGGCTCGGAAATGGTCGGGCAAATCGATATGCCCGATTCGGCGCGCGGTCACTTCTTGCCTCCTGTCATAGCGTCGCGCGGAATGATTACCTTCACGTCCCTGTCGGCGATACCGAGAATGGGCGCCACAGCCTGCTTGAACGGCTTGAGAAGGGTGCGGTTGTGCTTGGCGTCCCGCACATTGGTGTCGATTCGGACGATGGCCCACCACATCGTGGCGAATACCAGCGCCCCGGCCAGCAAGGTCATGACCGTCTGAGTGATGGACCCGAAGAACTCGAAATGGTCCATCCACCAGGCGTCGGGCGCCACTTCCGCCGCCGGCGGCCCGGCGAACCAGGCCCACACCATGACCACGACCAGGTGCAACACCGCGCACCGGATGGCGGCCCGCTTCCACTCGGGCAGGTACGCCCACCGGCCCGGAGTGCGGTCGTTCATGTGGAGCTTCCGGGTGCCGGCGCGGAAGAACTCCGCGTCCGTCTTGCGGTGCCGGTCGCCCCGGATCGGCCGCCCGGAGAAGAACCGGAAGATGAACTTGAACATGGCCGCGATGAACAGGACGCCGACGATGATCCCGCCGTCCTTGCGGCCCACCCGCAGAGCCTCGCCCCGGGTGACGGTGGTCCAGAATCCGCTCATCGCCGGCACCCCCCGCAGTGCATCCCGGTGCACTTGGCACCCCCGCTGAACAGGCAAATAACCGCGATGATGCCGAGCAGGATGATCGCGCCCCGGTACTGGTGGACCCAGGCCACGACCGCCGCCACGACCGCCGCGATCTCGGCCACGATCGCGGTCACCAGGGCGACCACGGCCCAGACAGCCAGCCCGGTCAGCCCGACGGCCAGGAGGACCGCGAGCGCCCGGGCCACGATGTCCCAGGGCACTCGTAGCCGTCGCCGGCGCCGACCGACCTCCTGAGGCGTGCGCTTGACGAGCGCGGTCACCGGCCGCCGCGCCGGCGAGCTGGCCACGACCGGGCGCAGCTCCCGGACCGGGCGCAGCGCCGGCGGGTCGCTCTGGACCGGGCGCAGCGTGGCGACCGGGCGCAGCGGTGCGAGCGCGGCTCCCGCGCGCCGCCGTCGCGGGGTGTTGTGTGTGGTTCGCATGGCGATCTCTCCTGTCAGCTCGCCGGCCGCAACGCGGCCGGGGTCTCGGTGGGGGTGGTGGTGGTCTGGCGGGCGCGCCGGCGCTGCTCGGGCGTCATGGCGCCCCAGATGCCGACCTCGTTGTGCGCGAGGGCCCAGGCCCGGCACTCGGCCAGCACCGGGCAGGCCCGGCACACGTCGATGGCCTCCCGGGCCTGCCGGCGGTAGGGCAGCGAGCCCTCGTCCCCGACCGGCTGGTGCAGCTCGGGGTCCAGGTCGGCGCAGAGGCCCTCAGCGGCCCAGAAACCGGGCGCCGGCTGAGCCATCAGCTCGGCGATCTCGGCCAGGGCCTCGGCGGCCGGGTCGGGAACGACCGAGGGCCACTCGGTCCGCTTGTAGTGCATTGCTGCTGCTCCGTTCTGCGTGTAAACGCGATCGCGTGTATGCGTGCTGACGTGTTCGTGTTGCCGGAAGCGGTGCGGGCGCGGTCCCTGCGAGGTCATGACGCCCCCTCGGGTCGACCGGAGTGCGCGGCCTCGTCCAGGGCGGTGTGCAGCTCCCCGAGGGAGTTGGCGACCGTCCGCAACGTGGCCCGGATCCCGAACGCGGCCCGCTGCGCCCCGATCAGGTCCCCGGCCCCGAGCTGCTCGATCTGGGCCAGCACGGCCCGCTCGGCCGCCTCGATCTCGCCGGCCAGGGCGTCGGCGTGCCGGGCGCACAGCTCGGTCGTCTCCCAGGGGCCCGCCGGCGCCGTCCCGGCCTGGTCCTGGCCCACCAGGCGCAGACCTCGCCGCCCGGTGATGTGGCCCGTCGTGCTGGTCATTGGTCAGGTCTCCTCTCGTGTCGTGGATCAGCCGGCCAGGCGCAGGGCGCCCGGGTCGTCGGGGTCGGTGTCGCCGGCGTCGAGTTGCTTGGTGCCGGTCTTGCTGGCGTCACGGCGCTTGACGTCGGCGACGTAGGTGGGCGCCACCTCGATGCCCCGGGCGGCCAGCCAGGCGGCCACCACGTGCGGCGTCTGGTCGTCGACCTCCTGAAGCGCGGCCCGCACGGCGTCGGCTTTGGACAGCTCGGCCAGCGCCCGCACCGGGGTCTGGTCCGCTCGGGGCTGGTGACGCACCGCGCGCACGGCCTCGGCCGGGTCGGTGATCCCTTCGACCACGGCCAGGCACCACGCCCGCCGGGTCTCGCCCGGGGCGACCAGCCACCGCGCCGGCCGGAACCTCGGCGCCGGCGTCGCCACCGCGCCCATCCGGCGCAGCACGTCCCGTCGGATGGCCCGCAGCGTGCGATCCCACAGAACGACCGCTGAGACGCTCGCCGCTGCGAAGAACAGTGCCGCCGGCAGACCACCCGCCTTGTCGGCCCACCAGGCGTTCAGGGCCGCGCTCCCGGCCGCGTAGGCCCACACCAGCATCCGGTCCAGGGCGGCGGAATCGCCCGCCTCCGTGGCCCTCAGGGCCAGCAACGCGGCGTAGGCGGCGGCGGCATCCAGGACCAGCGGGACCAGCCAGGACCACGAGCCGTGCAGGCCGAGCGCGTGCTCCCCGGCATCGGTCAGGCCGTGCCAGCTCGCTGCCGCCGGCGCGCCAACCACGATCACCAGCGGCAGCCAGGTCCAGGCGCTCCGCCGTGTCCGAGCGGTCGATTCGTTCATGAATTCCTCCATGGGTTAGAGACTCGGTCTGACCGGCAGGACCTCTCCACGACCTGCACCCGACCTCCGCAGGACATCGCAGGACATCGCGCGACATCGCACGGACATCTCCAGGTCAGACAAATTGGTGTACACCAATCTGCCTGCACGGTGACACACCTCGACCGCCCGCGTCAAGCCATTGGTCTGCACCGATTACCCTTGCCCGATGCCTGACCGTCCCGGAGCTCGAGAAATCGCCAGCGAGCTGCGTGCCGCCATCAGTGACGGGACCTACGCAGCCGGGGAGCGGCTCCCGGCCCGGCGGGTCCTAGAGGGCCAGTACGGGGTCTCCTCGCAGACCATCACCGCTGCGATCAACACCCTCCGGGCCGAGGGCCTGGTGGAGACGCTCGTCGGCTCCGGGGCCTACGTACGACCGCACCCGCCGGTGATGCGAGTTGGCCGCCGGCGCCTGAGTCAGGTCGAGCGCGACGCGGGCCGAGGTGCTGCGCTCACCGATGCCTACTTCTGCGGCTGGACGCTGCGCGCCGCAACTGTGGTCGAGATCCGGCGAGCTGATGATCGGGTCGCTTCCGCGCTGGAGGTCGACCCAGGGTCGGAAGTTCTTGTCCGAGACCGCGTTCACTACCGGGACGAGCAGCCCTACCAGCTCGCCACGTCGTACCTGCCCCGTGACGTCACCGAGGGGACGCCGATCGAGGATGAGAACCCGGGACCAGGTGGCATCCACCAGAGGTTGATCGACGCTGGTCACCATCTCGACCGGTTTGTTGAGAGCGTCCGGATCGGACAGGCCTCCGAGCACGAGGCTCACCAGCTCCGCATCCCGCTCGGGGCTCCGATCTATCGGATCGAGAGGACCGCGCACACCGAGGTTCGGCCGGTGGAGGTCAACTACATAACGATCATTGCGGACCACGTCCAGCTCATCTACGAGCTACCCGCCACCTGAGCGTTGGCCTGGTGACGTGCTGGTTTTCCCGAAGTGGCCCCACGGGAGAGATCCAGGCAGGACAATGGGTGGACATGGGCGGGACCAACGCTGACCTTGCCTATGCAGCGCAGGCGGAACCGATGAGAGTTGAGGTTGTCACCACGCAGAGGAGGAGATCGGCATGACGGAGTCGGGCGAGCCGCGCACGTTGCTCGAAGCCTTGATCCGCCAACGCCAACTCACTTGGGATGAAGCCGCGCGGTTCGTGGCCGCCTCCGCGAAGGAGCACGAGGCGCGGTCGATCTCGCTAACGCCCCGGCACCTGGCCCGGCTGGCTCGCCGCGAGCGCGTGACCGACCCCCAGCCGGCGACGGCCCGAGCGCTTCAGTACGCGTTCGGGCATCCAGTTGCCGATCTTCTCGCGCCCTACAGCGCTGCGGGTGACCTTGTCATCGTCTCTTCGGCGCCCGCCCTGGTGGCTGCGGCGTCCGATCCCGATCGGGAGGTTCTCGCCGTGGCTGCTGACCGCGCACAACGCTTTGCCCTCAACCTGCCGGGTCTGTCGGACCTGAGCATGGAGCAAGTCGTAGAGGGAGTCCGTGACCTGGCGATGGCCTACCCGGCCCGGCCGCTACCCGAGGTTCTCGGTCACTTGGTGGGCGCTCAGTCCACGATCTTCGACCTGTTGGAGCGCCCGCAGCGGCCGAGCCACGGCCGGCAGCTCTACATGCTCGCGGGCTTGGTGGGCGGGATGCTGGCCAAGGCCAGCCACGACCTCGGGGACCCGTCGGCAGCGCTCACCCAGTCCCGGACTGCGTTCCTGTGCGCCGAGCAGGCCGATCACCACGGGCTCCGGGCGTGGATCTCCGGCCTCCAATCGCTCGTGTCGTACTGGGCCAACCGCCCACACGAGAGCATCCGGTACGCGCAGCGCGGTGCCGAGTGGGCAGCTCAGGCCGGCTCAACCTCGCAGGTCTGGCTGGCAGTCAGCGAGGCCCGGGCGTGGGGCCAGCTCGGCAACGTCGAGCAGGTGCGGGAATCACTGACCCGGGCGGACGAGGCGTGGTCAAGCGTCCGCCCCGACGACCTGGACGAGTTGGGCGGCCTGGCCACCTTCACCCGGTCCCGTCAGCTCTACTACGCCGCCGATGCATGGGCGTGGCTGCCCGGAGGGTCGGAGGCCGAGAGCTGGTCAAGCCAGGCCGTGGAGGCGTACCGGAACACCAGCGCTCCGGACTGGGCGTTCGGAGACGCCGCCGGCGCGAGCACGGATCTGGCCATTGCCCGGATCGGCCGCGGGGAGCTGGATGGCGCCCGGGAAGCCGTGGCGCCCGTGCTGACTCTGCCGGTTGAGCAACGCATCGGCGGCATCATCAAGTCCGCCCAGCGCGTGCACAATGCCCTGGTGACCAGCACTCTCGCGGCCGACTCCGTTGATCTACAGGAGGCACTGGAGTCGTTCACCCGGACCCCGCTCCAGTCCCTCCCCCGATGAGCACTGCTGCCCCGACGCTCTGGCCCGTCCAGCTCACCGAGCCGGACGGGCCAGTCGTGCTCCGAGAGTTCACCGACCAGGACGTCGACCAGGCGCTCGCCCTGGTGGGCGATGACCGGGTAACCACCTGGCTGAGCTTCGACTCCCGCTCCCGGGAGGACACCAAGGCGATGCTGAGCGGCATCCTGGAGCGCGCAAGGAACACCCCCCGTACTGAGTACTACCTCGCCACCACCCGCAGCTCTGACGGCCTCCTGGTGGGCTTCGTGCGCCTCGCCTTCGCCGGTGTGCAGGCAGGCAAGCTCGGCTATGCCACGGCCGCCGATCACTGGGGACACGGCTACTCGACCGCCGCCGCCCGACTCATGGTCACCTTCGGATTCGAGCAGCTCGGCCTACACCGCATCAGCGCAGCCATCGGACCCGACAACGCGGCCAGCATCGCGCTGATCAAGCGGCTCGGCTTCCAGCACGAGGGCACCCTCCGCGACCACGTCTACACAAACGGATCATGGCGAGACTCGCGGCTCTATTCGATCCTCGCCACTGAGCACGCTCCGTCCGGCCCCCACCAACCCCCCAAGCCGTGATTTGTCTGGGCTGTCCTTCACCTGCTCAAACCTGCTCTGAGCTGGCATAACGGGCCGAGCTGCAGCTGTGATCATCGCCCCACCGAACGCCCCATCGAACGCCCCACGGAACGCCCCACCGAACGGCGCGCACCATCAGGGCCGGGGCTCCTGGGCGTCTCGCCGGATTTCGGGGGCTCGGTTGAGTATCTCCCCGGTGATGTCGCCCGAGTCGGGGATGATGATCTCCCGGCCTGGTTGGACCACGCACGTTGACCCGGGCGGGTCGGTGGCCAGGATGCGCCGGCACTCCTCCCGCTGAGCTGCCCAGTCCGCAGGGTCGTAGGCGTACAGGATGGAGTGGCCCGGAGCCCCGTGCGGGTTCGGCGGGGGGATCGGTGCGTCACCACCGCGCGTCAGCGCAACGGTCAGGATCAGCTCAGCGATCATCGGGACACCCCTTCCACGGCTGTCGGCCGTTCGAACGAAACCACTGTGGCAGGTCGCCGGCGCTGGCGAGGCCGCTTTCGGCAATACCGAGTGTTGCACTATGCGGAGATGGTGCAACACTGTAGGTATGGCGACTTCTCGACGACGGCACATGATCACCGAGACTGACGAGGTCAGTGACGCGCTCGCGGAAGCGGCTGAGCGCTGGCCTGGCCTTCCTCCTGCTGAGCTACTGCGCAAGCTGGTGGCCGAGGGTCACGCCGCGCTGCGCGCGTCTCTCGTGGCCGATCAGCGGGTCGTGGCGCAGACCAGTGGCGCCCTGACTGGGATCTTCCAGCCTGGGGATCTGGAGGCGTTGCGCGAGGAGTGGCCGGCGTGATGGTCGTGGATGCCTGCGTGCTCATCGCGCACCTGGATAGCAACGATGCACATCACGCCCGGGCCACTCGCCTGCTCACCGAGCTAGCTGGACAGCCCAAGATTGCCAGCGTGCTTACCCGTGCCGAAGTCCTGGTCGTCCCCGCCCGGCACGGCCGGCGCCGGGCCGCCGAAGAGATCCTTGACCGCCTCCGCATCCAGACGGCCGAGCTGCCCGCCGATGCTGCGGGGCAACTAGCCGAGCTGCGAGCGCACACTGGCCTCCGAATGCCGGACTGCTGCGTCCTGCTCACAGCGGAGCTGAACGGTCCGGCAGGTCTCGCAACGTTCGATGAGCGACTCGCAAAGGCAGCCGAGAACAGAGGAATTAAGGTCAGCCAGTGATCACACTGGCTGACACCATCCCCCGACCCGCCGCCCATCCGTCCCCCGTTCCTAGACTCGGCAGCTCCGTACGTCCACGCCGGCGGATGGGTCGTGCTCGCGGTCGCGCTGGTCGTGCTCCTGGCCTCGCTGCGCTACCGGCACTCGCTCGGCCACAACTTCGCCACGGCCACCGGCCTGAGCTTGGTCGCGCTCTGCTTCGGTGTCGCTTGTCAGTTCTTCTGATCACCTATCTAAGCCAAAGTAATTGCTGGTTAGCACGGTTAGTTCACGTATATACGTGTTCACGGCTACGCGTGAAAACGCACATCTGCCATTCCTTTATTCGGCGTACCAATCGCATTCACCAGGCCATTTGTGCTATCATTTACGTGAATGCGTTGCGCAAATGCGTAAACACGCTCAGCGCAAAGCAGCAAACGCGCTTACACGCGTTTACGTCAACGCGTAGCGTTGACCAGGCAAAACAGTCACGCACAGCACTCCAGGGCTACGCCCTTCCGCGCGGAGCGCCGGAAGCAGCAACGCGGAGCGTG
>NZ_MCIP01000006.1:0-1056 GCF_001932425.1 Pseudonocardia sp. Ae505_Ps2 | reverse complement strand
CAGCGCAACGGTCAGGATCAGCTCAGCGATCATCGGGACACCCCTTCCACGGCTGTCGGCCGTTCGAACGAAACCACTGTGGCAGGTCGCCGGCGCTGGCGAGGCCGCTTTCGGCAATACCGAGTGTTGCACTATGCGGAGATGGTGCAACACTGTAGGTATGGCGACTTCTCGACGACGGCACATGATCACCGAGACTGACGAGGTCAGTGACGCGCTCGCGGAAGCGGCTGAGCGCTGGCCTGGCCTTCCTCCTGCTGAGCTACTGCGCAAGCTGGTGGCCGAGGGTCACGCCGCGCTGCGCGCGTCTCTCGTGGCCGATCAGCGGGTCGTGGCGCAGACCAGTGGCGCCCTGACTGGGATCTTCCAGCCTGGGGATCTGGAGGCGTTGCGCGAGGAGTGGCCGGCGTGATGGTCGTGGATGCCTGCGTGCTCATCGCGCACCTGGATAGCAACGATGCACATCACGCCCGGGCCACTCGCCTGCTCACCGAGCTAGCTGGACAGCCCAAGATTGCCAGCGTGCTTACCCGTGCCGAAGTCCTGGTCGTCCCCGCCCGGCACGGCCGGCGCCGGGCCGCCGAAGAGATCCTTGACCGCCTCCGCATCCAGACGGCCGAGCTGCCCGCCGATGCTGCGGGGCAACTAGCCGAGCTGCGAGCGCACACTGGCCTCCGAATGCCGGACTGCTGCGTCCTGCTCACAGCGGAGCTGAACGGTCCGGCAGGTCTCGCAACGTTCGATGAGCGACTCGCAAAGGCAGCCGAGAACAGAGGAATTAAGGTCAGCCAGTGATCACACTGGCTGACACCATCCCCCGACCCGCCGCCCATCCGTCCCCCGTTCCTAGACTCGGCAGCTCCGTACGTCCACGCCGGCGGATGGGTCGTGCTCGCGGTCGCGCTGGTCGTGCTCCTGGCCTCGCTGCGCTACCGGCACTCGCTCGGCCACAACTTCGCCACGGCCACCGGCCTGAGCTTGGTCGCGCTCTGCTTCGGTGTCGCTTGTCAGTTCTTCTGATCACCTATCTAAGCCAAAGTAATTGCTGGTTAGCAC
>NZ_MCIP01000005.1:0-21121 GCF_001932425.1 Pseudonocardia sp. Ae505_Ps2 | reverse complement strand
CTGAGAACACCTCAGTGGGCTCACTGGGCGGGTCGGGTGATGGTGACGGTGTACGCCTAGGGGGCAGTGGAGCGTCGCGGAAGTGGACGACGGTAGATGGCACGCGTGTGGATCAAGTGGTCGGGCGGGGGCGGGTGGCGCCGGTGAACATCGCCGCGAACGTCTCGGCTGTGTAGCGCAGGATCGTGAAGTGGGCGACTTCAGTACGGGGCGAGGTCGGCCGCGGTGCCGATAAGCGTTCTTCGATCACGTCTGTAGCAGCTCTGCTGTGATGAACCACGCCTTCCTGGACGCGAAGGACTCGAACGTCGCCGTCATCCGCAAACGGAGCCCCGCCGGGCCCGGACCAGACGGAGAAAACGCCAAGAACACGCAGTTCCCATTCAGGTCCATCGAGCCAGCGAGTCTCAGCAAACAATAGTTAGTCAAGCCTTAGCTTCCTTAACTTCTTACCCCAGGATCCCTGCGGAGTCAAGCTATGGAAATAGCATCAAGACCACCCTACAGTCAGAGCCTGTCGTTGCGATGACCGTGGGACAGAAGGAGCTATTAGGTGGTAACACTCCGTCGTTTGGGACTGACCTCAGCAGTCGTGCTGGCGAGCCTCCTTGCCGTTCTACCTGGGGCTGCGTCAGCCTCGCAGCCTGCCGCGAGCGATGCGCATGCAGCTAGCGCGAGTCAGAATTTGATCGCAGCGCAAGCTCGATGCGGGTTCCGCTACGTGAACAATGGACCCGGCGCCAACAGTGCGTGGTGGAGGAACTGCTCGAATGTCGGCACACGCTTGAACGTGGACCGCGCATTCTACCCCGATTTCACTACCTGCGTCCCTGCCAACTCGGACAGGAGATTGGGAGCGGGGAACCTCCCAGTTGGCCCGGGCGCAATCCGCGGAGCCAGCATCATCGGCACTTGCTAGCGATGCACACGTAGGGACCGATCTGCGGCCCAGCGCGTTGCGATGCGGAGCCTGTCAGGGGCCGCGGATCGTCCTCCCTCGGCTCGGAGAGCACGAAGGCTAAGACAACAGGTGCCCGGATGGACAAGACTGCGGGAGTGAGCACCTGCATCATCGAACCCCGGGACCGCCGCGCTGCAGCGATCCCCAGTGGCCCACACAACAGGCGCAGGCCCATAGCGCATCTGATCTGTGTCCTGCGGAAGGAGAGGCAAGAGATTGGTGCGAGGTCGGCGATGCATCATGAGCGGTGATGCGCGATGACCAACCAAGGAAGCCGGTCCGGACCAGGCGCCTCGGTGTACCCAGTCCCTCCCTTGGCACCAGACCCGAGGAGGTGACACTGCCGCTTCACCAGACCTCGGATCCGAGACCTTCCGAAGCGTTGACTCAGCCACTCGGCTTGTCCTCCGGGCCGGCCGCCAGCTCGGAGCCGGTCCCGCCGTGGGAGGCCCCGCCGGGCGACGGTGCGGGGTCCGCGCCGCAGGGCCGGGCCGAGAACACCGGCTCGCTCGTGCGCTCCTCCGGCATGATCGCGATCGCCAGCCTGGTCAGCAGGCTCACCGGCTTCGTCCGGAACCTCGCGCTGGTCGCGGTGCTGGGCTTCGCGGTCGTCAACGACTCCTACACCGTCTCCAACACGCTGCCGAACATCGTCTACGAGCTGCTGCTCGGCGGTGTCCTGACCAGCGTGATGATCCCGGTGCTGGTCCGCGCCCAGGCCGAGGACGCCGACGGCGGCGAACGCTTCACCCGGCGGTTGCTGACCGTCGTCGGGGCCGCGTTGCTGGTCGCGACCCTGATCGCGATGGCCGCCGCGCCACTGCTCACAGCGCTCTATATCGATTCTTCCCGCGCCGACCCGGCGCTGGCCACGGCGTTCGCATGGCTGCTGCTGCCGCAGATCTTCTTCTACGGGATCGGTGCGCTGCTCGGCGCGATCCTGAACTCCAAGCAGGTGTTCGGGCCGTTCGCGTGGGCGCCCGTGCTCAACAACGTCGTCCTGCTGGGTGTGCTCGTCGTGTACGTGCTCGTGCCGGGGGAGATCTCGGTCGACCCGGTCCGGATGGGCGACCCGAAGCTGCTGGTGCTGGGGGTCGGGACGACGCTCGGCATCGTCGTCCAGGCACTGGTGCTGATCCCGTTCATGCGCAGCATCGGGTTCCGCTACCGCCCGGTGTGGGGCTGGGACCCGCGGCTGTCGCTGGCCGGCGGGATGGCGCTGTGGATCGTGGCCTACGTGCTCGTCGGGCAGGCCGGCTACATCGTCACCACCCGGGTCGCGACCGCCGCCTCGGACGGCTCCGTGGCGACCTACTTCAACGCGTGGCTGCTGCTCCAGGTCCCGTACGGGGTGCTCGGGGTGTCGCTGCTGACCGCGCTGATGCCGCGGATGAGCCGGGCCGCGGCGAAGGGCGACGTCGACCAGGTCGTCACCGACCTCTCGCTCGGCGCCCGGCTGTCGACGGTCGGGCTGATCCCGATCGCCGCCGTCATGACGGCGTTCGGCGGGGCCCTGGGCACGGCGCTGTTCTCGGTCGGCGCGGGCAGCGGGGAGGGCGCGGCGCGCCTAGGCGCGACCGTCGCGTGGTCGGCGTTCGGGCTGCTGCCCTACGCGGTCACGATGCTGCAGATGCGGGTCTTCTACGCGATGACCGACTCGCGGACCCCGACGCTGATCCAGGTCGGGATGGTCGGGGTGAAGATCCCGCTGCTGCTCGCGTGCCCGCTGCTGCTCCCGCCCGAGCAGGTCGTGCTGGGGCTCGCCGCGGCCAACTCGCTGTCGTTCGTCGGCGGTGCGCTGCTGGGCCAGTGGCTGCTGCGCCGCCGCCTCGGCCGGATCCGGACCGGAGAGGTCCTCACCTGCCTGGGGAAGACGACCGTCGCGTCGGCGGCCGCGGCCGCGATCGCGTGGGGGCTCACAGTGCTCCTGGAGCCCGCGCTCCTGGACTGGCCGGACGTCGCCCGGGCCTGGACCCTGCTGCTCGTCGGGACGCTGGTGGCGCTGCCGCTAGCCGTCGTCGCGATGCGGGTCCTGAAGGTCCGCGAGCTCGACGCCGTCTTCCGCCGCCTCGCCCGCCGCTGAGAATCCAGCCGTCAACCACCGGCCCGGTGTCTGTCACGGTTCGCACCTGGAGCAGGGTTCTGTGCCCATGAAGCACTTCGCTCCCGCATCCTGGACACGTGGGCAGCGACCGAGGATTGGCTGCCAATGCGGCGGCAACGCGCAGCCGTTTACACTAGCCCAGCATCAACCACGAGGGGTCAGATCCTGACTGCCGAGCCCTACCAGCGTCGCGCGAAGCGGCGGCCGCGCCGCAGGATCGGCCGGTACGGCCTCAGCCGGGTTCGGGCCGTACATCGCGGTCCAGGGGGTCCGGTACTCCACCGCGTGCTCTCCGCAGCCGTCGGTGGGATGCCAGGTTCCCACGGACACCACCAGCGCCCCGCAGCTACTGCACGCCCCGATCGCGGCCGACATGCGCTCCCCGGGCCGCAACGGCCCAGACAGGTGGCCCCACTCGGCCGGTGCCAGGGCGAGCTGGGTCTTCTCGGGCGACACGGCGACCGGTCCGGAGCCGATCAGGCCGTGGACGTGCGCGCCCGGGTGGGTGCAGGTGCTCATCGCGTGCTCCTCGTCGTGACATCCGTCGAGCGGGGCGGGGGCGTCGGGAAGGCCGCGCCCCAGCGTTCGTGGGCGGACTGGCGGGTCAGGCCGGCCGCGTTACCGATCACTGTCCAGGACGCCCCGGCAGCCCGGGCCAGGCCGACCGCGGTGTCCAGCTCCTCGCGGATCTCGGCCAGCCGAACCGCGGCGTCGTGCACTGCCAGCCCCGGCAGCGCCTGGGCTAAGTGTGTACGCCACTGTCCCTGCACACCCTCTCCCTCCTCGGGCCCCTCCACCGACTCTGGGGCGACACTGGCTGAATTGGGATAGAGCGCGACCTGCTCGGTGTAGAGGGAGTCTGTGGCCACCACCTCAGCGCGGGACCAGAACCGTTCGCCGCGCCAGCCGCAGACGCACGCGGCGCGCCAGCCCACGAACCGACTGTTGGTCAGATCGTCGTGGGTCCCGGTGACCGTGTCGTCATCGAGGACCGCGGCGGCGTAGCCCTCGTGCTCGTAGGCCGGTCCGTAGCCGGTGTCCCAGGTCCATCCCATACTGTCAGGATACCCTGACGGGGCTCTTCGTCAGGGTATCCTGACGCTAGTTTTTGCTAGCGCTAGCAAGCGCCTTGCTTGCCTCGATCGAACATAATACTGAATATCGGCGCGGCTGAACTGGGGAAACACGACCCGTACGGATTATCAGGCCAGCAAGCACCCGAAATGTCCGTTTATCCGCCCGCTCGCGGATGATCATCCACTCGGTGCGCCTCGACAAGAGTACGTACACGTTGTACATTTTGAACATGAGTACCGCGGAGATGTCCTCGACCGATGCGCGGAACCACTTCGCTGATGTTGTGGGCCGCGCCCAGCATGGCGGTGTCACGACCGCGATCACCAGCCACGGCAAGCGTGTCGCCGCGGTCGTCCCAGCCGAGGTCCTCGACCTGCTCGACGAGCTGGAAGACCGGGGTCTGTCCCGTATGGCCCGTGAGGCGAAGGCCGAGGCCGGCGAGCCCGTCGATCACGCTGCCCTGCTCGCCGAGTTCGACCAGCGCTGACACGTGCCCGACGCTCCCCACTGGCACATCACCTGGACGGCCCCGGCGAGCAAGGCGCTGCGCAAGCTCGACCCGCAGGTGGCCCGCCGCATCCTGGCCGCGGTGAGCACGCTCGCCGACGAGCCACGACCGGCGCCACCGACCGGTAAGCCCCTCAAGGGTGAGCCCGGATCCTGGCGTCTCAAGGTCGGTGACTGGCGCGTGGTCTACGAACCGCAGGACGACCAGCTCGTCGTCCTGGTCCTCACCCTCGGGCACCGCCGGGAGATCTACGACCGTTTGACCTGATCGGAGGCCGGACCCGGCCGTTCCTCGGGCAGACCCGGCCTCCGAACCGCACACCCACCGGTTGTCCTTCTTCATCTTGTAGCAGCCATCGGTGCACACGGGCGCTCACCTCCTCGCCGTTGCTCGAACCGGCCGCGGGATCGGGTGGTGGTGGTTGTTCGGCCCGTCCCGTGGGTGGCGGGCGCTTCGCCCCGCCACCGCACGAGCGCCGGGCGCGGCCGCGGAGGCTCGCGGTCAAGGGCCGGCCGTAGGCCGGTCGCCGAAGGCGACGCGGAGCGCCAGCGCAGCGCCCTTGATCGGGAGTGCGGCCGTGCTTAGCTCAGGGCCGAACAACCGCCCCGCCGCAGGCGGGTCCACCGAGGGGTTTCCCTGGGCCCGCGCGGCCCTGAGCGCACACGCACAACCGCACGACCGCACGACGGCGGCGGGGATCATGCGGCCGCCCTACGTGCCCGCCGAGTCATGGCGAACAGCTCTCGGGCCTGCTGACGCCCGGCGGCGCTGGCGATCCTGCCGCGGGACTCCTGGCCGGGCTCGTCGAGCTGCTCGGCCAGGCGCGCCGCCCGCTGACGGCGCTCGTCAGGGTCGACAGCCTGGACGGCGGTCGGTAGCTCGCCCTCCCGGCCGGCCCATGCGGCGAGCCGGTGCCCGATGACTGCCAGGGGGTCACGGGCTCCCCTGATGGCATCCCCTCGGGGTTCCCCGGGCCGGTCCGGGTGGTGGTCGATCGCGTACAGCACCCCGGCTACCGACCACCCGGCCCGCCACCAGCGGGCCAGCATCGCTGAGGCCTTCCACGCCGGGACCCGACGCACCCCGGCCCGCTCTAGGAGCGTCCGTGTCGCCGCAGAGCGTTCTCGGGCGTCCCGTGCCCGGTCCCGGCTCGGCCAGGCTCGTCGCTTCTGTGAAGTGCGCTTCGCGCCCTCGCGCACAAGGGTTTGAGTGCTTACGCAAGATGCGGGGGGGTTGCCAATTTCGTCCACACCCTGGTCATCTGCGACCCGGCGGGGCCGCGGGATCGGCATCCCGGACGGGCTCACGAACACGTAGGCGGGAGCCCGGTTGGACCGGGTCCCGAGGAACGCGGCCGTGGCGCCCTTCTCGACGCACACGAGGAGTCCGACACGGCTCGCCCAGGCGATGACCCGGCTCACCGTGCGGGGGCTGGCTCCGGCCCGCTGAGCGGCCTTCTCCCGGGTCGCCCCGGTGACCAGACCAGTACGCCAGTCCATTGCGTCGGCGAGGGTCTGCAGGACGGTCAAAGCGATGTGGCGCCGGTCCGCACGCCATCCCTCGGCGTCCGCGGCCCGGTCGATGAGCTCGCGAGCGGCGGGCTGGTCGGTGACCACCACTAGGCCTTGCGGGATCCGGCCCCGCCAACCCGGGTGCACCGCGAACTGGCCGCCGTCGACACGGTGAGCAGCACGACGCCGGCCGTACTCGGCCCGACGGTGGGCGGCGGCCGCCACGCGATACGCCCGGCCCGCCGGTACGTGCGTAGTAGAATTAGACGAGGTAGACTCGGGCACGCGAAAGCGCCCCTTCTCTTGGAGTGAGGTAGGGAACCGCCCCGGCTCGCCGGGGCTACGGCGTCACATCGGCTGGCAGGCTGTGTGACGCGCAGGAATCACGGGGTGGCCCCGGCAAGGGCCACCCCGTTCCTGTGTCTATGAGGCTTTGGTCAGCGGTAGCTCCTCCTGCGCCTCGATCTGCTGGCGCGGGTAGCAGTACGACGGCACCGGCCGCTCGAGAGCCTCGGCGACCATCCGCGTGATGACGGACGTCAGCGGCAGGCCATCGCGCCTCGCGATCTCCTGCGCCTCAGCCCGTAGATCATTCGGCAGGTAGACCGGGGTCGCGGTACGCGGCCCCTTCGGCTTCGGCCCCGGCTTCTTCCGCGGTCGGGTCTCCTCCATGTGATCTTCTTACCGGACTCGACCCGGAGCGCGTGCGCGACACGCCGATTCAAAATTGAAATCCAACGGCTAGCTGGCTTTCGGCTGGCGCCGTGCACCGTCGGGCCAGATGACGGTCACCGGGATACCGGCGGTGCGCGCCTCGTCGACGACGGTGCCGGTCCCGCCACGGCGGGAGGCGTCCCCGTCCCACACGGCGGCGAGCAGGTCCGCGCCGTCCAAGAGCGCGCGGTTCGCGGCCTCGTACGCGGCGCGGTCGGCCGTCTGCGACGGCATCACGTGCACGCTCGTGGCGGCGGCCATCAGCTCGTCGAACAGAGCGGCGTGGGATTCGGTTACCTTCGTGGCCCGGTAGTCGGCCGATGGGAGCACAACCTCCAACGTCCCACCGTGCGCGAGCACCGTCTCTGCGAACAGGGAGTCGGCACCTCTGGCGATGCAGCTCACCCCAACGATCGGGCCTTCCTGGGACAGCAGGACTGCACTGATCTGGTCTCGGATCAGCGGTGTGCTCTCGGCGGTGAGGTCCATGTGCCCGGTGACGGCGATCCGCGTCATGCGCGTCCTTCCTCGGTCGTGCGCAGCGCCTCGGCAGCATGGTCGCGCAGCGCGCGGATAGCGACCGACCGGGCGTGCGGTTCGGTGTCGGTGTGGAAGTTGCGGAGCATGACCCGCACTCGGTCCGATGAGGTGGCCTGCGCCGCCTCGATCGCCGTGTGTCCGATGTGGGCGCCCTCGTCCAGCTCTCCGCTGAGCATGTGCGCCTGTGCAAGTCCGATGAGGTCGAGCGCGGAGGCTCGGCGACGTCCGTCAGGACGTGTGTCGAGTGCCTGCGTGATCCGGGTGGTCGCGGCACGCGCGTGGTCCGGCGTGCCCCGCTCGGCCTGCGACAGCTCCAACAGCCGCCCGCCGATCGTGCCGTGTAGTTCCGCGGCGTCGTAGTAGTCCAGCCAGTACGGCTCCGGCTCTGGCCGGCCAACGCGGGTCAGCGCCTCCTCGGCGACTCCGACCGTGCGCTCGAACGCGGCGTGCCTGCCCAGGTGCGCGAATGCCCAGGCTTCGCGCAGGGCGAGCATGGAGGTCAGTCGCGGGGTGGCCGCCGCCCCCGCGGTGGACTGCGCCAGCCGGACCACTTCCAAGGCGTCGCTCGCGTGGCCCAGGTAGAGGAGTTGGCGCGCCATTGCGGCCATTGCGTTGGCCGCGAACGCCGGGTCTCCGCCCTCGTGCGCGGTGCGGATCGAGAGCATGAAGTACCGCTGTGCGGACTCTTGCAGTCCCGAATCCCACGACATCATGGCGGCGGTTTCGGAGAGCTGCGCCATGATGCGGAACGCGCGCTGTTTGATCGGCCCGCCCGAAAGCTCCGTGACTGTTTCCGAAAGCTCGTTGAGCTGGCCGATTACTGCTTTTCGCTTCAATCCGCCGCCGTGCCGGTCGTCCCAGTCTCGGAACACCCGCGCGGTGGTTTCCAACTCCTCGATCTCTTGCATTCCGATCGAGATCCCGCCGGGCGCGTGAGCGCCGCCGGGGGTGGTCGCGAGCCATCTCTCCAAGTGATCGAGCAGGGGGCCGCCGACGACGACGGTGGCAACAAGTTTGTGGAGGTCGCGACGCTTCATGGAGAGGTCCTGACGTGTGAACTCGGCAGCAACGGCGCCGGTGTCAACCTCGGGGACCCAGAGCAACGGGGGCCCCGTTTCCGGGGCGGCTGCGGGAGCGTCCGGGTCATCGGGAAGAGGTGCCCCCAGGTAGGCGAGAAGTCGCAAGTAGTCCGGGTGGGGTCGGCGCGTCTCGCCCCGTTCCCACCTGCCCAGATTTCGTAGGTCAAGCCTCTGCCCTCGCGGCTCGTTCAGCTTGTGTCCCGCGGCCTCGATGTGTTGCAGCAAGTCGGGCTGACTCCATCTCTGCCCCTCTCGCCACGAGCGGAGACGTGACCCCCATGAGGGCGGGTCACCGGCATTGCCGATCATCTCCCCACCTCGCATCCCTCTGGCGCCGTTTGCCCTGTCGGTGCCCTGTCCTGGTGCCGGTATGCCCTCCAACTGCCCCCCCGTGATCGGGGTCTCCTGGCGGTGTGAGGACACCCACCCGGCCCGCACCGCTACTGCTCCTCCGGTCCTACGTCGCCATCGCCGCCGTCGACCGGGAGTTGAGCACGCAGCCGGTCGATGTCCCACCGGAGTTGCCCGCCCGCCGTGCGCAGCTCGGCCCTCACTCGTCCGGCCCGTTCCCATCGCCACAGCGTGGCGGGGTCGACGCCGACCGCCGCCGCTGCGGCGCCGGTGCCTACCAGTCGTCGTTTTCCTTCCACCGCCACAGCGTCAGAATCCCACAAGATCAGCAAGAAAAGCCAGTAACGCAAGTATTGCAAGACTCTCGGCGGTCCCGTAGAGTCAGAAATGCAAGAGTTGCAAGAGTTTGTGGCCCGCGACCCGCTCCCCGGGTGGTCTCGGCAGGGATTGCGCCCCTGCCGAGACCGCGGGCCGTGCTCGATCACTGCGAGGGAGTCGACCCGATGGCAATCATGACAGTCCCATGTGAGCGCGACCCGGAGCGGATGTTCCCGGTCGCGGAGTCTCAGCGGCCCGGCCTGCGGACTGCGGGTGAGCAGCGCGCCCTTGCGGTGTGCGCGGCGTGCCCGGTGCTGGCGGCGTGCAGCCGCGTCGTGCGGGGTATGGAGATGCCCTACGGCGTCGCGGGCGGGATGACCGCAGCCGACCGGCGCGCTGTCCGCGCGGTGGAGCAGCACCGGGGCGTCACGGCGGTGGCGTCGTGAGCGGGGTCCGGCGCCGGTACGGGCTGATGACCGACCGATGGGGCTGGCAGCCCCTCGCCTGGGAGCAGAACGGTTTGCCCACCTGGCGGTACGGCCACGCCCCGGCGGGCCTGGTCACCCGGCGGCAGATGCGGGCGCTCGGGCTCGCACCGGGCGGCACCGCCCCGGTCGCACAGGTCGTGTGGCGGCACCGCCGTCACGAGGTCCGGGGACAGCTGTGGGACCGCTCGGGGCTGGTGCCCAAGCGGACCGCGTCCCCGGCGCAGCTCGTCGCGCTCGGCAAGGCGATGGCAGCCCGCCGGTGGTGCCCGTCCTGCTCTCGGGACGTCGGCTACTGCATCCCGACCTCGTTCGGCCAGTGCGCGGAGTGCGAGTTCCCGGAGGGGATGAGCGATGCAGCCTGAGCACAGCATCCGCGGCGCGTGGGGCCGCACCTGGCCCGCGCTGCTTGCGGTCGGCACCGTCGGCGCGGTCGGGGTCCCGGCCGCGGTGGCGTCCTACCGGCACGCCCGCGACGTCATCGCCGCCCACGGTGACCCCGTGATGGCGCCCTGGCTACCGCTGAGCGTTGACGGAATGCTCGTCGCCGCGCTGGTGGTGATCTGGGTACGCCGTCACCGGGGCGACCCGGCCGGGGCGTTCCCGTGGCTTGCGTTCGGCTTCGGCATGGTCGTCACGGTCCTGGCGAACCTCGCGGCCGTGGTGCAGCCCTCCCCGGTCGCGTTCGCGGTCGCCCTGTTTCCGCCCCTGGCGCTGGCGGTGACCTTGGAACTGGTGGCGCTCATCGCCTACCGGTCACGGCGGGACGCTGACCCGTACCCGGCACTGGTGGACGACCTCGACCGCACCGTGACCGTGGTCGATGGGGAGGACGCCCCTCGGGACTGGTGGCAGGACGCCCCGGTCGTCGAGGCCCGGCACGAACCGGCCCCGGAGCCGGTGGCGGTCGAGCACGACCAGGCCGACGACGGGACCGACGACGAGGGTGCGGACCCGCGCGTCCGGGACCTCGCCCGGCGCCTGGCCGCGGGCGAGGCGTTGACCGGCGCTGAGGTCGGCCAGCGCTACGCCGTGTCGGCGCGCACCGGCCGCCGGCTCATCCGACAGGCCACCGAGCAGGGGCCGACGCTCGCGCTGGTGAGCGCGGGAGGGGATTCCTGATGCGTTCCACACTGGCGAAGATCAAGGCCGCGGCTGCGGCGTTCGTGGCGGCCGCGCTGGTGACCGCGTACGTCCCGGCAGTAGCCGATGTCCTGGTGCTCGCGCTTGTCGCCTCCTGGGCGGTGATCGGCGCCGTGCTGCTCGCACCAGCGGCCGGACTGCTGCGACCGCACATGCCCGCGCTCCGCGGGCACGTACTGCGGGCCGCGCGAGCGGCGGGCCCGTGGCTGTCGCCGCGCCTGGCGCTGGCCCGGCTGCTTCGGCCCCGCGCGCTGACCCGGCCCGGCAGCCCGCTCCTGACGATGCACTCGACCCGCTGGCACTAGAGGTGGCCTTGATGCTGACTGATGCAGAGATCCGGTCCCGGCACCGGCTGATCGGCGGTGGCGGCCTCGCCGTCGCCGCCGGGTCCGCCGCGCTGTCGACGGCGCAGGTGTGGGACTCGCTGGCCGCGTTCGCCGACGGAGCCGCGCTCGTCGGCGGCGCTGGTGGCTCCCTCGCGGCCGCCGCCGCCCTGGTGCACCACCGGTGGCACTTCCACCCCGGGCGGGCGTTCCGGCGCGAGCTGGGCGGTCAGGACGGGTGGCTGTCCGGCCGCGACTTCCGGGACGCAGCGGGTGCGCGGGGCGTCCGGCTGATCGCGTCCGGGATCTTCCGGGATCGAGACGCATTCGCGGCGCCGCTACACCTGTCCGGGTGGGAGGCCGGTCGGCTCGTGTCCGGACCGGTCCACCTGCGGCGGAAGCCGGTGTACGCGCCGTGGACCCGCGGGGTCGGCATCCTCGGCCCACAGGGCTCCGGCAAGTCCCAGTACCTCACCGGGTTGGTCCTCGACGCGCCCGGCGCCGCGGTGGTGACCTCCACGAAACCGGAGCTGGCGCGGGCAACGATGGCGATCCGACGGGCGACCCGCGGGCCGGTGGCGGTGTTCAACCCGGAGCGACTCGGCGACCTGGCATCGACGTTCCGGTGGGACCCGGTGGCCGGATGCCAGGATGGTGCGGTGGCGGCGGCCCGGGCCGCCGCCCTGGTGCGAGGCTCGGGCGGCACCGCCGGTGTGGAGGATGCCTCGTACTGGTCGGGGCAGGCCGAACTCGTCTTGCGGGGCTGCCTGATGGCGGCCGCGATCGACGGCCGCCGGTTGGATGCCGTCGTGAGCTGGGTCAACTCTCGGTACGACCCCGCCGGGCACGACCCCGTCCCGGTCGAGATCCTCTCCGACGCGGTCAAGCGCGGCTCGACGTTGGTGGACGCGACGCTGCCCGACATGCTGCGCACCGCCCTCACTCAGAACCCGAAGACTGCGGCCACGGTGATGACCAACGTGCACGCGGCGCTCGCGTTCATGCAGTCCCCGACGATCGCGGCCGCGTGCACCGCCACTGATGGCGATACCCTCGACCTGGGGGAGTTCCTCGCCGAGCACGGGACGCTGTACCTGGTCGGCGGTGCGAACGACAACCGGGTAGCACCGCTGTTCACCGCCCTGGTCGAAGCGGTCTTCGCCGAGGCGCAGCGCGCGGCCGCCGAGGCAGGCGGGATGCTGCCGACGACGTGCGCGTTCCTGCTCGATGAGGTCGCGAACTTGACCCCGGTGCCGCTGGACCGGTGGGCGGCGGACTCGCGCGGCTGGGGCATCACCGTCGTCGCGATCTTCCAGTCGCTCGCGCAGCTCTCGACCCGGTGGGGTCGCGACGCCGGAGACGTGATCTGGCAGAACCTTCCGGTGAAAGTGATCCTGCCCGGAGTGTCCGGCACCGACGATCTGGACGACCTCGCGCACCTGGGCGGGAAACGGCGGGTGCGGCTCGACACGGAGGGCGCCTCCGAGGGGGAGGGGGGCCGCCGGTCCCGGTCGGTGTCGGTGACGCGACCCCGGGAGCTGCTGGTGGAGGGTGACGTGATCTCTCGGATGCCGCGCCACCACGCCTACGTGCTCGGGCTCGCGCCACGCCCGGCGGTGGTCCGGTACACCCCCGGGTACGAGCTGGTCCGAACTCGCCGGATCGCGCTCGGCCTCGACCGGGACACGACGGCGTGAGGCTCCGGTACAGGACCGACCCCGGTACCGGCTGCCCGACGGTCGCGACGATCCAGGAGACGCTCTCTGCGCGGCTCGGGCACCGGTACCGGCGCCGGGGGCCGTGGGCGTCGTCGCTGCTGCTGCTGCGCTGGTCTGCCCGCACCCCGGACCGGGTACGGCTCGCCGTCGACGGCGCAGTGTGGGTGCTGCCGCGGGAGCTGTTCGCGGCCGGTCTCGCCCGACGGGCCGGGGGCGCCGGGACCGACGGTGCCGGTCGTCTGATCGTGGCCCGGCTCGACCCGGTGGCCGATGACCCGCCCGCCCGGGTGCTGCGCTTGATGGGCGAGGACGGCCCGGCCGCGCTGTCGTTCCGGGTCGGGCCGGCGTCCCGGTTCCTGGCCGCGTCGTACGGCATCCTCGACACGCGATTCGGATCGGAGGCCGACACCCGTGACCGCAGCTGATAACACCCGGTACGAGGTTCTCGCCGACCTCCTCGCCGACGTGGACCGTCGGGCCACGGCCCAGGGCGACGCCCTCGACCGGCTGGGGGAGACGGTGACCGAGTCCACGGACCTGCTCGCGCAGACGCTGCCGCGGCTGGACACGCTCGCCGAGCAGGTCGCCGAGCTGCGCGGACACACCGCAGGTGCGGGCGGCACCACGAGCGGCAGCGATGACGGACCGGTCCGAGGGGTCGTGTGGGAGACCCTGACCGCCGACCAGGCGGTGGCGGAGTGGACCCGGCTTGCCGCGTGGGTCGCCGACGTCCTCGGCCCCTGGTACGACTGGCGGCGGGGTCACCTGCCCGACTGCTGGGCGCTGCACCGGCCCGTGGTCCGTCGACTCTCCGCTCTGCACACCGCCTACCTGGCCGCGCACACCGGCCAGGCCGCGTCAGCGGCGGCTTCCGCGGACTGGCATGACCGGTGGCTGCCGCACACCCAAGGACTGATCCTCGGGGAGGAGCCACTCGCCGGCTCGCGGCGACAGCTGAACGAACGATCGGGGCTTGAGTGGAACTGTGAACCGGGACGGCATGACGGTGCGGACGCCGCCGGCCGCCCCTTGGTTACCGACGATGGGCGGCCCCTGACCGGGAAGGTCACCCGGAAAGCGCCGGGCAAGGACCGGCACGGATCGGACACTATCCAGGTGGTGTGGGATCCGATCCACCCGGACCACTGGGCTCCGTTCTGGCGACGGGCTGTCGACCAGGACGTTGCGGAGCGCCGGGCGCGTGAGGCCGGCTGATCGGTCTGCGGTTGGGGGCGCCCGCCCCCGCTCGGGTGTCTGTGGGTCATCCCGTCACGTCGGCGGGCTCTGCCCGACCAGGTCAGGGGTTCCACGTCAACCACGCCTTTCCGGTTGACGTGGAACCCCTGACCTGGTTGCCCCTTGGGGCGCCGTCGTGACGGGATGACCCACGCCCTTCCCCCTCATCCTGGAGCTGAGGCCCTCCCCGGAGGGGCCGCCGGAGGCACGCCCCGGCAGGGGCGCGGGTGTGTCGCTTCCCCGCAGTAGCTACGGCAGTACTGCACGCCTTACCGCAGTACGTACGCTCGTCGCATGACTCCTTCACCCCCTTCTCCCGGGCCCGGGCTGCGCGTGGTCACCGTCACGAATCTCAAAGGCGGTAGCGGGAAGTCCACGAGCACCGGCCTTCTCGCGCACGCATGGGCCGGGGCCGGCCGCCGCGTGATCGCGGTGGATGCCGACCCGCAAGGCACGCTGACCCGCTGGGCGCAGGACGCAGAATGGTCCATCCCCGTGGTCGGGCTGGCCACCAACAAGCTGCACGCTGACCTGCCCGGGATCGTGTCGCCGGACCGCTACGACGTCGCCGTCGTGGACACCCCACCGCTGGAGCTTCAGCGCGGCATCGTCTACTCGGCGATGCGCGCAGCGACCGACGTGGTGGTGACCCTCGCCCCCACCTCGTCGGAGTGGGACGTCCTGCCGGCGGTGTGGGACGCGCTGGACGAGGTGGAGCCGCTGCGCGCCCGCCCGGCGGTGGTGTCCGTGCTGTGGAACCGAGTTCGGACGGGCACCACCAGCGCGGCGGTCTACCGGGAGATGCTGGACGAGTCGCGACGCTACTCCTGCCGCGCGGTAATCCCGATGGCCGAGCGCTACGCCCAGGCCATCGGCGGGCCGGTGACGCTGCGGGCCGAGGACACCGCCGTGGTGGACGCCGCCGCCGAGATCGCCGGGCGGGGTGGCTGGTGACCCGACGCGACGACCTGCGGGCACGTGCAGCCCGCGCGGCGAACCGCACACCGGCCGCCGACCCGGGCGAGGTCCAGCCAGACCCGGGACCGCTCTCCCCGCCCCACGATCAGGCTCCGCCGCCCCGGGCGGCAGCTCGCCCGGGGCGCCCTGCCAGCATCGCGCCGCGGACGAAGCCGGTACGGATGACGGTGGATCTGTCCCCACTGGCTCACGAGCGGCTCCGGGCCCGGCGAAACGCTCTCCGGGAGGCCCTGGGCATGGCCGCGGACCTGCCTGGCGCGGTCGTGGTCCGGGCCCTGCTCGCCGAGCTGGACGCAAACCCAGGGCTCGCCGACGCTGTCCGGGACCGGATCGCCGAGGATCCCACCGGCTACGGCAGACAGTAACTACGGTGTTACTGCATTACTGCAAGACGCAGTTACGGCAACACTGCACTACTGCATATGGGGCCGGAGCGCGGCACGCGCCGCGCGGGGAGGTTAAGACGATGGACAAGACGCCGTATGACACCAGCGGATGCCCTCCGCTGCCTCGGTACGTGAAGTGCGCCGGATGCGCGGAGCAGGACCCAGAAATGGCCCGGTACGCGATCGACACCCGGTACGGAGTCGCCTGCGCTCCGGTCTGCCCGCTGTGTGTCGACACGATCGAGGCGGACTGGATCCCGGACCCGGCGCCGGTGCAGGAACATGCCCGTCACCTCGGGATCGACCCTGTCGTGGATGCGAGTTGGATACCGCCGGGCCCGAGCCTCTCGGACCGTTACCGCATGTAGCGCCGCGCTCCACGTTGTCCGAGACGGGGGTGAGTTGTCGGTGGGGTCCTCTACCCTGCGCCACGCGACCCCTTGGTAGGAGGCGGACGACATGGCTGACCTCGGACGAATCGGGGAGACCTGGGTGGAACCCGCCCGGCTGTTCGACCCGGACGACCCCGCCGACGCGCCACCCGCGGACGCGCTCGATGTGCAGTTCCGCGCCCCGCTGTCGTTCTCCGCGTTCGTCGACGACCTGTTCCGCACCGGCCGCGGCATCGACGCAGCGGCCTGCCTGCGGGTCTACGACGACGCGATCGCCCGGACCGTGCAGCAGGTGCAGCGGCTCTGTGGGTTCGTCCTCGACGAGCACGGGGCCCCGGTCCCGGCCCGCCTCGACCTCACCGCCCACGGTGAGGCCACCATGAACGGGGACCCGGATCGGGTGCGGGTGCACCATCACCTCTACGTCGGCCGGACCGGCGTGTCGGTGCGGGACGCCCGCCGCCTCCCCGTCGACGCGCACCGGCTCCGCCGTGGTCTCCGCTCCGTGCTCCCGCTGTACGACCAGGTGGTGCAGGGGCGGACGGAGGATCTGTTCGGGTGCCGATGGGGTCCACCCCCGGGCGGGTACGACTTCGAGATCCTCGACCCGCCGATGCACGAGCGGATCATCGGGCAGGAGTACGAGGTGTGCCGGTCCCCGTGGGGACCTCGCACCACCTGGGAGCAGCCGAGCCCGGAGCTGCTCGCCGCGCTCGACCAGGAGGCCGCGCTCATCGCCCGACGGGCTGCCACCTCGACCGACTCTCCCCGATAGGGCGGGCCGCCGGTCACATCTCCATCGTCGGGCCGTCCCGCTCGGCGCTGTGCTCGACCGCTGGCGCCTTGCGCTCCTGGGTGAGCTCGTAGCCGGTGGACCGCTGCTGCCGCTCGGTCTCGGCGGCCGCGGCGGTGTCCCGCTGCCGTGCGGTGCCCTGGCCCGCGATGGTCCCGCGCTGGTAGGCGCGCTGCTCCTCGGACGCCTGCCGGGCGCTCCGCAGCGTCTCCATCGCCTCGGCCACGGTCGGCACCGGACGGCGCACCGCACCGTCCGGCCGCTGCCCGGCCTCCTGGCGCTGCTCGACGTCGCGCCGGGCGTCGTCGGGGCGCTGCTCCGCCTGGGCCGGCCGCGGCGCAGACTCCGGCACGATGGCACGGTCGGTGTCCGGTCCGACCTTGCGCGGGTCCGGCGTGACCACCCCGGCGCGGGCCGCCTCCCGGCTCCGGCGCGCGAGTTCCTCGGCCGCTAGCCGTGCATCCTCGGCGACGTCGCGGTGGGCCGCTGCCCACTTCCCCCGGTGCTGGTGGCTGTTCTCGAGGTCGGCGGCCCGCTGCTGCTGCCACTGCATCATCCGACGGAGCGAGGCACGCTCCTCGATCTTCCGGGGCAGGTCGGGGTCACCATCACCCGCGGCGCCGATCTCGGCGGTCCGCGCGCTGACCCGCACCCGCTGCTCGTGCGCGGCCCGGTACGCCTCCCGCATCTTGTCCGCGACGAACTCCGGCGCGGCGGCCTGCTCCCGCGCCCACCGCTCGGTGCGCTGGTACAGCTCGCCATCGGTCATCGCACGGTGGTCGACGACGTCCGCCGGGACCGGCCCGAGCGCCTCCCGGGCGTCGTTCCACAACGCCCGCGTGAGCGGCATCTCCCGCGTCGGCGCAGCCCCGATGGACTCCTGAGCGTCCGGGACGTGCGTCAGCTCCCGGTACGCGGCCACCGCGCCCGCTCGGCGTTCCCACGCGGCCCGCTCCTCGGGCTGCTCGGCGTCTGGGACGTCACCGAGCTGGCTCAGCGCCCACGCGGTCGGCTCCTCGGCGAGCTGGCGGCCCAACCGGGCCTGCCGGTCGGTCGTCGCCGCGGCCAAGTCCGCGATGTACTGCCCGGCCTCGGTCCCGTCCGGGACCGGCACGCGGGTCGTCCAGTCCGCCGGGTCCACGGTCCGCTCCGGCGTCCGGGTCTCGGTCAGGTTCCGGACCCGCCACCGGACGACGTCCGGGATGCTCGCGGCGGTGTCGAGGCCGCGCATCCCGACTGCCTCGGCCAGCACCGCGGCCGGGTCGTGCCCGGCAAGCTCGGCCTCTCGCGCGGCCTGCAGCAGCCGGCCGTACGCGGCCCGGTCCGCGGCCGCCTCGGCGGCCTGGTCCTCACCGAGCACCCCGGCCAGCACCGCGCCGTAGCGGCCGCGGGCGTGCTCGTCGGACGCGACGTCCAGGGGCGCGGCCGCCATCGCGAACGAATCCGCGTCCCGCAACCCTTCCCGCAGCGTCTCCGTCGCGCTCCGCTGCGCCGAACTGGTCGTGTAGACCTGGGTGAACAGCTCCCGCGCGGACTGCTCGATCCGCTCCGGGTCGTGCTCGTCGGGCTCACGGATCGCGGGGAGATACACGTGGTTCTCCTCGGTTCCTCGGGTCAGGCCCGGGTACGCCCCTTCCCGGGTCGCGTCCCGGTCGGGCAGGTAGTGCCCGTGCTGCACCGTGACGCCCTGGCTGGCGTGCTCGGTGACCGCGTAGGCCAGCGTGACGTGCTCACGCACGTACTCCGGCAACAGGTGCGCGGTCGCGCCGTGCTGATCCCGGACGAGTAGCGCACCGGACTCCGTGTGCTTGCCGACCACGGTGTAGAGCGCCCGGTTGGTGACCGGGTCCGGCTCGCCCGTCGCGGCCTCGCCGCGGTCCACCCGGGCGCGGTAGTCGTTCATCCGTGCCTGCACCCGGTCCCCGATCGACACCTCCTGCTTTCCCTTGGCGCCGCGCACGTAAGCGACCGGGGCGGCGTCAACCCGGCCTAGCTCGATCAACCGCTCGCGGATCGACGCGGACAGCTCTCCCGCGCCCTCATTGGTACCGGTGATGAGCAGCGTGTTCTTGCCGTCCAGGACGTCCGACAGGTACCGCTCAGCGGCGAGAGCCTGCATCTCCTCCCACGTGCCCGCGTGCACGCGGCCCCGGTCGTGGTAGGCGTCGAACGCGGCCGCGTCGCCGTCGCGCAGCTTCAAGCTCGCCTCGCGCTCCCACTCCGAGCGGAAACGGTGCACCTCGCGCAGCTCGTGCGCGCCGTGCTCCCCGATCAGCTGCCGGAACATGCCACCGGCGCCGACCGCGTCGAGCTGGTGGTGATCGCCGGTCAGGATCACCTTCGCCCCGGCGGCCGCACACAGCTCCACGATGCGGTCAAGCTCCTGCGTCGACGACATGCCCGCCTCGTCGACGATCACCAGGTCTTTCGCGCGGAGCTGGTCGCGGACCTCCCCGGCCTCGTCCGCGGTGAACTTGTTCAGGAACCGGCTGGTGTTCAGCGCCTCTAGCCCATCGCCGGCCAAATTCTGCGTCGCGATCTGCGACGTGGCCAGCCCGAGAACCCGGCCGTCCGCGTGCTCACCCCACACCCGCGCCAGCTCGCCGACCGTCCGGGACTTCCCGGTCCCGGCCGGGCCGACCAGGCAGTCCCCGAGACGGCCGGACCCGATGATCCCGGTGACCGCGTCGACCTGATCCGCGGACAACCCGGACGCGGCCAGCCGCTCGCGCAGCGCCTCCACCTCGACCGGCTCGATACCCGAGTCCAGCGCGGCCGCCATCCGAGCGGACACCCGCTGCTCCGCGGCCAGGTGCGCGGCCGTCGCGTACCGCTCCCCGTTCGCGCGCCGGTAGATCGACCCGCCGTCCGCGCGGCGGAACGACTCCGGCACCTCGACCGGGTCCGGCGTGGACACCTTCACGATGGCCGACGACCGCAGCGCATCCCGCGCGATCTCCTCCAACACGACCGGGCGGTCCGCAGCGGACACGCCCAGGTCGGCCGCGGACCCGAGACGCTTGTCGATCGCGGCCGTGAGGTTCCCCAGCGTCCACACCGAGTAGGACGCCTGCACGTCCTCCATGGCGGCGGCCACCGCATCCCGGCGCTGCGCAGCGGCCACGTCCGCGGCCGTGTCCGCCCCACCGGTCACGCCGTGACCGGTGAGCCGGTCAGCGGTCACCGCCGCGCCGGACACGTGACCGCCCCCGGCCACCGGCGCGGCCGCCTGCTGTCCGGCCGCCTCGACGTCGGCCAGCATCGCGGTCAGCCGCTCGGTCCGGGCCTCGGCCCACCGGGCGGCCGCCCCCGGGCCGGACTCCGGGCCCTTCGCCTTCCGCGTCTCGTACACAGCCATGTCCGTGATCCGCTTCATCGCGGCCGCGTCCGGCTCCTTGCCGTGCCGGTCCCGGTAGAGCGCGACCCGCTCGGCGACGAGCCCGGTCACCTGACCGCGCCGCGTCGACGCCTCCTCTATCACCTCGGGGTCGACGCCGACGATCTCCCGGGCCTTGCCGTCCGGTCGCAGCTCGAACCGCGCGCCGGTCGCCTCGGTGACGAACTGCTCCGCCGCCCGCTCGTAGGCGGTGGCGATCGCCTCCTTATAGGCGCGGAACGACGCGCCGTCGAGCGCGCCGATCTTCCCCGCCTCGGTCACCGTCCGGTTCAGCAACGCCGCGTGCGTGTGGATCTGCGGCTCGTTCTCCCGGCTGGTGGAGTGAGCCCACACCGTCCACACCGCGCCGGTACCGGCCTCGTGACGGCCGACGGACTCATTCCCGGTCACCGTCCGCGCGTGCGACCCGGTCCGCGTGAAAATCACCCGCGACTCGGCGTAGTCAAGCGCGACCTGGACTGCCTTGTTATGCGCTTCCAACACCTGGTCAGCCAATTCCGTCTGACCAGCGGCACGCAAAGCCGCCTCGTAAACAGAAATCGACTTCACCGCGCTGAACGTGAAATCGTAGTACGCAACCGGCTTACGCCCGGTGGTCGCGGCCTCGGCACGCAACTCGCGCTCGCGCTCCGGCGAAACCTCGCCGGACTCCTTCGCCGCCAGGGCGTTGTACCGCTCCGCCTCGGTGCGGAAATGAGCTGGCCGGCGCCCCAGGAACTCCGGCTCCGCCTCGGTCGACTCCGGGCGGCGAAGCTGCCCGAACACCGCCCGCACATCGTCCGGGACCACCTCGTCCCCGGCCCGGAACGAAAGCCCCATCGCCTCCATGCCCGACCCGGCCCACCGGCCCGGCGCCTCGCCGTGCTCCACAGCCGCGGTGTAGTACCCCGGCCCGACCTGCTCGGCCGACGCCTCGGCCGCCGGACCGGCCACAGCCGCGGCCTGGTGGCGGTGCCCGTGCTCGCGGCACCCCGACCCGCGGAGCAGGTACTCGACCGCTCCGGCGCCGATGGCGGTGACGCGCAGCATGGGGGTCAGTGTACCGGACACGACCAAGATCACAACACTGTGCATAGGTGTGTTACAATAGGAACGCGGAAAAGTGCA
>NZ_MCIP01000004.1:29036-30929 GCF_001932425.1 Pseudonocardia sp. Ae505_Ps2 | reverse complement strand
CGCGGCCTGCGGCCCACGCGGCCCGGCCTGCGGCCAGACCGTAGGTACGGACCTACGCAGATACGGCGAGTGTGTCGTAGGTACGGACCTTTATAGTATATATGAACCTGCGGTACATAATCCTCTGTTTTGCCTGCTCAGAGCCATCTTTCACGCCGTATCTCCGTACCTACGGTACCAACCATCATGGCACCTGCACGCGCCCACGGCCACATAGTACGGACATCCGCATCAACGGCCTTACTGCTCTGTATCTCAGCACGAACGGACCAGCAGGCGCGCTTGGGGTCTACTCGGATGGCCTCAGATGCAGCGCCGAGGGGCCGTGTCGCGGCGCGCTCGGCGTCGCTCAACGATCCGCAGGTCATCCACGGCCTGCGGCGTGCACCTCGCACACGCAGAGCCGGGCTGTGTGTGGCCGCGGAGCAGCCAGGCTCGTTCGGGCATCGCAAGTCGAACACGTGGCCCATCGTAGAACGCTTGTTCGATACATGCGGAGCTGTTCAGTCCGGTCAGAGCCGGTCGTAGACCTCGCGGCGGTGTCCGACGGCCAGGACCAGGACCACGAGGGTGTCTCCATCGGGGCGGTAGACGACACGGTGGTCACCGACTCGGAGCCGGCGCACTCCGGGGTATCCCGTGAGGGGGAGGCTGACAGGGGGCGCGGGGGTCGGGTCGAGGGCGAGCCGGTCGAGGGCGTCGAGGATGCGTCGCGCTGCGGTTCGATCGAGTTTGCGGAGCTGGCGCCGGGCGTGGCTCGTCAGCTCCACCGTCCAGTGGGACGTCACTCGTCAGGCTCGGTCGTCGAGGATCTCGGCGCGGACGTCTCCGAGGGCATGGCGGGTGCCGTCGTCGGTTGCGATCACCTCGGCCGCCAGTCGGGACAGGGCGCGGTCTTCCAGCTCGTCAAGGAGGTCGAGGACGTCGACCGGGACGACCGCTGCGACACGGCGACCACCCCGGGTGATCGCGGTGGCAACCCCGGCGTGCTGCGCGGCGCCGACCACGTCGGAGAAATGGGCGCGAACGTCGGTGGCGCTGCGCTCGACGATGCCGTCAGGGGCATCCGGGGTGACAGTCATGTACCGATTGTACATTTCGCACGTCCTGTACGTCCAGTGGACATCGGCGCGCGCGTGACGGATGACAGCAGCCTACGAGCGCTGTCACTGGCTGCTGTCACACATTTTTCCTGACCAGCAGGCCTATGACAGCAGTGACAGCAACTTGGCGGGGTACACCTCCTGTTCTATCTCCTCTCGTTGAGGTGTTCTCAGTAGCGGGTTGATCATGTCGTGCGGTCGTACTCGGTGTGGAGTAGTACGAGCGCAGCTGCGGTGATCGCGCCGGTGCGCCAGGGACATAGCGTGACTCGCCGCAACGCGGCGAAGGTGGTCTTGAGCAGGGCGTTTCCGCGTTCGGCCAGAGCACGAAGGGCTGAGTGCAGGGTGTTGACGGTGCGCTGGTTGACCGTCTGCCCGCGGCCGGGGGCGAGTTTGATGGGCACGGTGAGCCGGTCGGCTTCGCCTTCGTAGCCGAGGTCGCCCAGCGCGGCGTGGGTGTCGTCGGTGAACGCGGCCAGGCCCTCGAGCAGCCCGGGGTGGGTACGGGCGCAGCGGGTGTCGTGCTCGCGGCCCGGCCGCACGTCGCTGGTCCATAGCGGCCATCCATCAGGTGCGGTGAGGACCTGGATGTTCCCGCCGTGGCGGCGGTGCTTGCCCGACCACCACAGGTCGACCCCGGGGGTGAGGCCGAGCGCGCGGCACCGGTCGGTGGCGATCAGGGTGCCGTCGAGATTCACGTGGGTGTGCCCGGCTGTGCGGGCGGCGAGCAGGGCTCCGTGCAGGCCGGGTGCGGCCGCGGCGAGGACGTCGATGCCTTCGTGCAGGTAAC
>NZ_MCIP01000004.1:27882-29024 GCF_001932425.1 Pseudonocardia sp. Ae505_Ps2 | reverse complement strand
CAGAGCCGGGCTGTGTGTGGCCGCGGAGCAGCCAGGCTCGTTCGGGCATCGCAAGTCGAACACGTGGCCCATCGTAGAACGCTTGTTCGATACATGCGGAGCTGTTCAGTCCGGTCAGAGCCGGTCGTAGACCTCGCGGCGGTGTCCGACGGCCAGGACCAGGACCACGAGGGTGTCTCCATCGGGGCGGTAGACGACACGGTGGTCACCGACTCGGAGCCGGCGCACTCCGGGGTATCCCGTGAGGGGGAGGCTGACAGGGGGCGCGGGGGTCGGGTCGAGGGCGAGCCGGTCGAGGGCGTCGAGGATGCGTCGCGCTGCGGTTCGATCGAGTTTGCGGAGCTGGCGCCGGGCGTGGCTCGTCAGCTCCACCGTCCAGTGGGACGTCACTCGTCAGGCTCGGTCGTCGAGGATCTCGGCGCGGACGTCTCCGAGGGCATGGCGGGTGCCGTCGTCGGTTGCGATCACCTCGGCCGCCAGTCGGGACAGGGCGCGGTCTTCCAGCTCGTCAAGGAGGTCGAGGACGTCGACCGGGACGACCGCTGCGACACGGCGACCACCCCGGGTGATCGCGGTGGCAACCCCGGCGTGCTGCGCGGCGCCGACCACGTCGGAGAAATGGGCGCGAACGTCGGTGGCGCTGCGCTCGACGATGCCGTCAGGGGCATCCGGGGTGACAGTCATGTACCGATTGTACATTTCGCACGTCCTGTACGTCCAGTGGACATCGGCGCGCGCGTGACGGATGACAGCAGCCTACGAGCGCTGTCACTGGCTGCTGTCACACATTTTTCCTGACCAGCAGGCCTATGACAGCAGTGACAGCAACTTGGCGGGGTACACCTCCTGTTCTATCTCCTCTCGTTGAGGTGTTCTCAGTAGCGGGTTGATCATGTCGTGCGGTCGTACTCGGTGTGGAGTAGTACGAGCGCAGCTGCGGTGATCGCGCCGGTGCGCCAGGGACATAGCGTGACTCGCCGCAACGCGGCGAAGGTGGTCTTGAGCAGGGCGTTTCCGCGTTCGGCCAGAGCACGAAGGGCTGAGTGCAGGGTGTTGACGGTGCGCTGGTTGACCGTCTGCCCGCGGCCGGGGGCGAGTTTGATGGGCACGGTGAGCCGGTCGGCTTCGCCTTCGTAGCCGAG
>NZ_MCIP01000004.1:26113-27297 GCF_001932425.1 Pseudonocardia sp. Ae505_Ps2 | reverse complement strand
CCAGCGGATCACCAGCACTGCCTGGGCGAACGGGGTCAACGCCCGCCGCCGGGTGCCACGTCGACGGCGTTGAAGGACCAGGAGCCGCGCCAGATAGGCCACGGTGCGCTCCCCGATCGGGAGGACAGCGGTGTAGGTGACAGGATCAGACATGCAGGACCTCGGTGACGGTGTCGATCTGTGCTGGACCGAACCGATCTACCGGGGTCCTGCCCCGTTCCCGCTCATCTCACCACCCTCGGCGTGTCGCCACGACCTGCCACCCCGCTACTGAGAACACCTCGTTGTCTACAACCTAGTTCTCATCTCCGATTTTCACCCCACTAGAAAGGGAGAGGACTGTCATTGCTGTCATGATCTTGTATCGTCGCAGGTCAAACCCGGTATCAGGGCGATGACAGCAACCATGACAGCAGCGCCGACACCCCTGTTTTGCTGTCATTGAGCCTTTTTCAACCTGACCGAGGACCCGCCGCGAAGCGGCGGCAGGGGCCCCGTCGGCAGCGGCCAGATCCCCGATGATGCAGGTCAGGCCGCCGCGTGGTCACGGTCCGGGGAGGCCCACTCGACGGCTTGACCAGCACAAACGCCAGGTTGAAAAAGGCTCATTAAGCGTGTGAGACCTGGGTTTAGCGTGAGGTGCTGATACCTAACTTGACCTGGGCAGATAGGTTCCTGGCTCTATGTCTAGATCTTGTTGTGACGCGGGGTCCGATACCTAACTTGAACTGGGGAAACAGGACCACATGAAGACGGCCCCGCATCTTCTCCTCCGCGGGCTACTTGGTAGCGCGGTGGAGTGAAGCGGGGCCGTCGAGGGGGCGTTGTGGATCTTGGCGGGTGTGCTGATACCTGATTTGACCTGCGATGACAGTAGGCGTGACGGTGGCTTGGCGGGTTACTTCTCGCGCTTGAGTGCGTCGCGGTGGTCGGCGAGGTCGTCGGCGATGGTGTCGCGGAAGGTGGTGTCGCTGATGAGTCGGCGGGTGGCGACGCGCATGAGGTGCTGGACGTAGAGGCGCTGCTTGTCGGTGTCGCGGCCGATCTTGCGTCCGATGACGCCGGCGAGTCGCTCTAGTGCGTTGACCACGAACGTTCACCGGTTTGGCGACACGCCGGGTGATGTCCCGGTCGAGCAGGTCGGGAACTCCCACTCTCGGCGCTGAGGTTGCGTCGGCGGCGGG
>NZ_MCIP01000004.1:24567-26101 GCF_001932425.1 Pseudonocardia sp. Ae505_Ps2 | reverse complement strand
CGTCGCTGGTCCATAGCGGCCATCCATCAGGTGCGGTGAGGACCTGGATGTTCCCGCCGTGGCGGCGGTGCTTGCCCGACCACCACAGGTCGACCCCGGGGGTGAGGCCGAGCGCGCGGCACCGGTCGGTGGCGATCAGGGTGCCGTCGAGATTCACGTGGGTGTGCCCGGCTGTGCGGGCGGCGAGCAGGGCTCCGTGCAGGCCGGGTGCGGCCGCGGCGAGGACGTCGATGCCTTCGTGCAGGTAACGGTAGGCCGTTGCAGTGCTGATCGCGTTGTCACCGGCCGAACATCGGACCCGGGTAGCATCACAGAACCAGCGGATCACCAGCACTGCCTGGGCGAACGGGGTCAACGCCCGCCGCCGGGTGCCACGTCGACGGCGTTGAAGGACCAGGAGCCGCGCCAGATAGGCCACGGTGCGCTCCCCGATCGGGAGGACAGCGGTGTAGGTGACAGGATCAGACATGCAGGACCTCGGTGACGGTGTCGATCTGTGCTGGACCGAACCGATCTACCGGGGTCCTGCCCCGTTCCCGCTCATCTCACCACCCTCGGCGTGTCGCCACGACCTGCCACCCCGCTACTGAGAACACCTCGTTGTCTACAACCTAGTTCTCATCTCCGATTTTCACCCCACTAGAAAGGGAGAGGACTGTCATTGCTGTCATGATCTTGTATCGTCGCAGGTCAAACCCGGTATCAGGGCGATGACAGCAACCATGACAGCAGCGCCGACACCCCTGTTTTGCTGTCATTGAGCCTTTTTCAACCTGACCGAGGACCCGCCGCGAAGCGGCGGCAGGGGCCCCGTCGGCAGCGGCCAGATCCCCGATGATGCAGGTCAGGCCGCCGCGTGGTCACGGTCCGGGGAGGCCCACTCGACGGCTTGACCAGCACAAACGCCAGGTTGAAAAAGGCTCATTAAGCGTGTGAGACCTGGGTTTAGCGTGAGGTGCTGATACCTAACTTGACCTGGGCAGATAGGTTCCTGGCTCTATGTCTAGATCTTGTTGTGACGCGGGGTCCGATACCTAACTTGAACTGGGGAAACAGGACCACATGAAGACGGCCCCGCATCTTCTCCTCCGCGGGCTACTTGGTAGCGCGGTGGAGTGAAGCGGGGCCGTCGAGGGGGCGTTGTGGATCTTGGCGGGTGTGCTGATACCTGATTTGACCTGCGATGACAGTAGGCGTGACGGTGGCTTGGCGGGTTACTTCTCGCGCTTGAGTGCGTCGCGGTGGTCGGCGAGGTCGTCGGCGATGGTGTCGCGGAAGGTGGTGTCGCTGATGAGTCGGCGGGTGGCGACGCGCATGAGGTGCTGGACGTAGAGGCGCTGCTTGTCGGTGTCGCGGCCGATCTTGCGTCCGATGACGCCGGCGAGTCGCTCTAGTGCGTTGACCACGAACGTTCACCGGTTTGGCGACACGCCGGGTGATGTCCCGGTCGAGCAGGTCGGGAACTCCCACTCTCGGCGCTGAGGTTGCGTCGGCGGCGGGAGTGGGGGCTTCGGAATGGCTGGACCGGTCAGGG
>NZ_MCIP01000004.1:23536-24555 GCF_001932425.1 Pseudonocardia sp. Ae505_Ps2 | reverse complement strand
CACAGAACCAGCGGATCACCAGCACTGCCTGGGCGAACGGGGTCAACGCCCGCCGCCGGGTGCCACGTCGACGGCGTTGAAGGACCAGGAGCCGCGCCAGATAGGCCACGGTGCGCTCCCCGATCGGGAGGACAGCGGTGTAGGTGACAGGATCAGACATGCAGGACCTCGGTGACGGTGTCGATCTGTGCTGGACCGAACCGATCTACCGGGGTCCTGCCCCGTTCCCGCTCATCTCACCACCCTCGGCGTGTCGCCACGACCTGCCACCCCGCTACTGAGAACACCTCGTTGTCTACAACCTAGTTCTCATCTCCGATTTTCACCCCACTAGAAAGGGAGAGGACTGTCATTGCTGTCATGATCTTGTATCGTCGCAGGTCAAACCCGGTATCAGGGCGATGACAGCAACCATGACAGCAGCGCCGACACCCCTGTTTTGCTGTCATTGAGCCTTTTTCAACCTGACCGAGGACCCGCCGCGAAGCGGCGGCAGGGGCCCCGTCGGCAGCGGCCAGATCCCCGATGATGCAGGTCAGGCCGCCGCGTGGTCACGGTCCGGGGAGGCCCACTCGACGGCTTGACCAGCACAAACGCCAGGTTGAAAAAGGCTCATTAAGCGTGTGAGACCTGGGTTTAGCGTGAGGTGCTGATACCTAACTTGACCTGGGCAGATAGGTTCCTGGCTCTATGTCTAGATCTTGTTGTGACGCGGGGTCCGATACCTAACTTGAACTGGGGAAACAGGACCACATGAAGACGGCCCCGCATCTTCTCCTCCGCGGGCTACTTGGTAGCGCGGTGGAGTGAAGCGGGGCCGTCGAGGGGGCGTTGTGGATCTTGGCGGGTGTGCTGATACCTGATTTGACCTGCGATGACAGTAGGCGTGACGGTGGCTTGGCGGGTTACTTCTCGCGCTTGAGTGCGTCGCGGTGGTCGGCGAGGTCGTCGGCGATGGTGTCGCGGAAGGTGGTGTCGCTGATGAGTCGGCGGGTGGCGACGCGCATGAGGTGCTGGAC
>NZ_MCIP01000004.1:0-23524 GCF_001932425.1 Pseudonocardia sp. Ae505_Ps2 | reverse complement strand
ATGTCTACGCTGCGCTCGCTGCAACTGCCGAGGCGAACCGGCAGTCGTTGTCGGCATTCGTGGTTGACCGGCTCACCGAGGTCGCCCAGGTGACCCGGCTGGACAACTACGTGGCCTCCTACCAGCCGCCGCAGGGCAGCGGGCTCACCCTCGACGACGCGACCGCGGTGGTGAGGGAGGTGCGCGAGGCCTCGTGAGCCTGGCCGTGATCGATGCTTCGGTACTGGCCGCCTTCTACGCGGCCGATGATTCTCGTCGCGATGTGGTCGCGGCTCGCCTGGCAACCGGCGACGCCCTGTTCGCTCCTGCTCACCTCGACGCTGAGGTGGTCTCCGCGTTACGGGGTATGGCCCGCCGCAGCTCCGTGCTGCATGCCGCGATACCCGCCGCGTTACGGCACCTGGCGGATTTCCCCATCCGCCGCATGCCACTGGCTCCGCTACTGGAGCGCATCTGGGAGCTCCAAGACAACATCACTCCCTACGACGCTGCCTACGTTGCGCTCGCCGAACGTCTCGGTGGCCCCCTGGTCACCGGAGACGGCAAACTCGTCGCAGCGAGCGGAGCTCGCTGTACCTTCGACCTCATCACGTGATCGGCATCCGCAGACCCCCCTACGGCACCGGGGCAGGCTGGCGAAGGATGTGGATACGTGCCTACCGGCGGTGGGCGGACCGGAAAGAGACGGGCTGGCGTGAGCGAGTACCAGTACTATGAGTTCCTTGCGTTGGACCGGCCGCTCACCGAGCGGGAGCAGGCCGAGGTGCGGGCGTTGTCAACGCGGGCGCAGATCAGTGCGACCAGATTCACGAACGAGTATCACTGGGGCGATTTCGGTGGTGATCCACTCCGGATGGTGGAGCGCTACTACGACGCCCATCTCCACTTCGCGAACTGGGGCAGCCGGACGTTGATGTTCAGGCTGTCTCTGGCGGTGTTCGATGTCGAGACGGTCGACCCGTATCTGGTCGATTCACTGGTCACCGTGTGGGACACCGACGAGCACATGATCCTGGGGCTGCACAGCGAGGACGAGGGCGCGGACTTTTTCGCCCGCCTGGTCGCCGCCGACGAGGACACCGTGCGCGATGTGATCCACGCGTTCAACGAGCGGGGCTGGCCGCGCTGGACCCTCAGTGAGGTGTTCTCAGTAGCGGGTTGATCATGTCGTGCGGTCGTACTCGGTGTGGAGTAGTACGAGCGCAGCTGCGGTGATCGCGCCGGTGCGCCAGGGACATAGCGTGACTCGCCGCAACGCGGCGAAGGTGGTCTTGAGCAGGGCGTTTCCGCGTTCGGCCAGAGCACGAAGGGCTGAGTGCAGGGTGTTGACGGTGCGCTGGTTGACCGTCTGCCCGCGGCCGGGGGCGAGTTTGATGGGCACGGTGAGCCGGTCGGCTTCGCCTTCGTAGCCCAGATCGCCCAGCGCGGCGTGGGTGTCGTCGGTGAACGCGGCCAGGCCCTCGAGCAGCCCGGGGTGGGTACGGGCGCAGCGGGTGTCGTGCTCGCGGCCCGGCCGCACGTCGCTGGTCCATAGCGGCCATCCATCAGGTGCGGTGAGGACCTGGATGTTCCCGCCGTGGCGGCGGTGCTTGCCCGACCACCACAGGTCGACCCCGGGGGTGAGGCCGAGCGCGCGGCACCGGTCGGTGGCGATCAGGGTGCCGTCGAGATTCACGTGGGTGTGCCCGGCTGTGCGGGCGGCGAGCAGGGCTCCGTGCAGGCCGGGTGCGGCCGCGGCGAGGACGTCGATGCCTTCGTGCAGGTAACGGTAGGCCGTTGCAGTGCTGATCGCGTTGTCACCGGCCGAACATCGGACCCGGGTAGCATCACAGAACCAGCGGATCACCAGCACTGCCTGGGCGAACGGGGTCAACGCCCGCCGCCGGGTGCCACGTCGACGGCGTTGAAGGACCAGGAGCCGCGCCAGATAGGCCACGGTGCGCTCCCCGATCGGGAGGACAGCGGTGTAGGTGACAGGATCAGACATGCAGGACCTCGGTGACGGTGTCGATCTGTGCTGGACCGAACCGATCTACCGGGGTCCTGCCCCGTTCCCGCTCATCTCACCACCCTCGGCGTGTCGCCACGACCTGCCACCCCGCTACTGAGAACACCTCGTTGTCTACAACCTAGTTCTCATCTCCGATTTTCACCCCACTAGAAAGGGAGAGGACTGTCATTGCTGTCATGATCTTGTATCGTCGCAGGTCAAACCCGGTATCAGGGCGATGACAGCAACCATGACAGCAGCGCCGACACCCCTGTTTTGCTGTCATTGAGCCTTTTTCAACCTGACCGAGGACCCGCCGCGAAGCGGCGGCAGGGGCCCCGTCGGCAGCGGCCAGATCCCCGATGATGCAGGTCAGGCCGCCGCGTGGTCACGGTCCGGGGAGGCCCACTCGACGGCTTGACCAGCACAAACGCCAGGTTGAAAAAGGCTCATTAAGCGTGTGAGACCTGGGTTTAGCGTGAGGTGCTGATACCTAACTTGACCTGGGCAGATAGGTTCCTGGCTCTATGTCTAGATCTTGTTGTGACGCGGGGTCCGATACCTAACTTGAACTGGGGAAACAGGACCACATGAAGACGGCCCCGCATCTTCTCCTCCGCGGGCTACTTGGTAGCGCGGTGGAGTGAAGCGGGGCCGTCGAGGGGGCGTTGTGGATCTTGGCGGGTGTGCTGATACCTGATTTGACCTGCGATGACAGTAGGCGTGACGGTGGCTTGGCGGGTTACTTCTCGCGCTTGAGTGCGTCGCGGTGGTCGGCGAGGTCGTCGGCGATGGTGTCGCGGAAGGTGGTGTCGCTGATGAGTCGGCGGGTGGCGACGCGCATGAGGTGCTGGACGTAGAGGCGCTGCTTGTCGGTGTCGCGGCCGATCTTGCGTCCGATGACGCCGGCGAGTCGCTCTAGTGCGTTGACCACGAACGTTCACCGGTTTGGCGACACGCCGGGTGATGTCCCGGTCGAGCAGGTCGGGAACTCCCACTCTCGGCGCTGAGGTTGCGTCGGCGGCGGGAGTGGGGGCTTCGGAATGGCTGGACCGGTCAGGGCACGACGGCTGACCGAGGAGGAGGGGCGGCGGCTGACCCTGATCGTGCGCCGCGGGCGGGGGAACCCGATCCGAGTCCGTCGGGCGTCGATCATCATGGCGTCGTCGTCGGGAACCCCGGTGCCGGCGATCGCCCGCCTGGTCGCCGCCGACGAGGACACCGTGCGCGATGTGATCCACGCGTTCAACGAGCGGGGGCTGGCCGCGCTGGACCCTCAGTGGGCGGGAGGTCGTCCCCGCCTGATCAGTGACGCCGACATCGCGTTCATCGTCACGACGCCCCACCACCCGCCCGGACAAGCTGGACCTGCCGTTCACCCGGTGGAGCATCCGCAAACTCGCCGCTCACCTGGGCCGCTGCCACGAGCACAGGATTGTGATCAGCCGTGAGCGGCTGCGGGTCATCCTGCGCGAGGCCGGGGTCTCGTTTCAACGGACGCGAACCTGGAAGGAGTCCACCGACCCGGACAAGGACGCCAAGCTCGACCGGATCGAGGAGGTGATCAGTCGATTCCCGGGCCGCTGCTTCGCCTTCGACCAGTTCGGGCCGCTGTCGATCCGCCCCTGCCACGGGGTTACCTGGGCACCGGAGACCAAACCGACCCGCCTGCCCGCGACCTACACCCGCACACACGGGATCCGCTACTTCCACGGCTGCTACAGCCTGGGCGACGAGCAGCTCTGGGGCGTGACCCGACGCCGCAAAGGCGGCGACCACACCCTCGCCGCACTCCAGTCGATCCGCGCGGCCCGTCCCGACGGCGCACCGGTCTAGGTCATCCTGGACAACCTCTCGGCGAACAAGACACCGAAGATCCGGGCGTGGGCGGCCTGGCACAAGGTCGAGTTGTGCTTCACCCCGACCTCCGCCTCATGGGCGAACCCGATCGAGGCCCAGTTCGGGCCGCTGCGCACCTTCACGATGAGCGCGTCGAACCACCCGAACCACACCGTCCTGGCCCGGCGGCTGCAGGACTACCTGCGCTGGCGCAACGCCAACGCCCGCCACCCCGACGTCCTCGCCGCCCAACGACGAGAACGCGCCCGCGTCCGCAGCGAACGCCAGCAGCGCTGGGGCCGCCCCAGCACCGCTGCATGACCAAACCGGTGAACGTTCGTGGTCAACGCACTAGCTCGCGCTGCTCGGTCTGGGCCAGGTCGACGGTGACGCGGGTGGTGGGGCCGGGCTTAGGGACTCGTGGTCGTCCGGGTCGGGCGGCGCCGCCGGTGGTGGTGTCGGTGGTGGTGTCGCTGTGGGCGGGGGTGGGTTCCGGAGTGGTGGGGGCGGCGGTCGTCGCGGCGCGGCTGGTGCTGCGGGTGGTGGTGCGGCGTCCTGAGGTGGTCGTGGGGCGCTTGGTGGCTCGTGCCCGGGTCTTGGTCGGGGTGGCGGCCTCTGGGCCTTCCTGGGCGTTCTGAGCGCTGTTGGTCTGGGGTTCGGCGGTGGCTGGCTCGGGGGTGCTCGGCTGGGGGGTGGTGTCGTCCTGGGGGGCTGCGGCGGCGGGGTTGCCCATCGAGGCGAGGGGCGAGGGGCGGCGGGTGCGTGCAGGGCTCATTGCGAGGTCTCCGTGATCAGGTAGCGGAACAGCTTGGAGTACAGGTCGGCGAGGGTTGCGGCGCTCGGGCCGGGCATCGCGTGGACGGGCAGTCCTGCGCCTTCGGCCTGCTCGACGACGGTGCGTTCGGGGAGCCATGCCCGGCACAGCAGGTCCGGCAGTGACTCGCGGAGTGCGTTGTGGTGGTGACGGTGCTCGGCGCGGTTGGCGACCCGGTTGGCGACGGGGGCGCGGTCGGGATCGCAGTCAGCACGGAAGCGCGGGTCGGGCCAGCGGTCCGGACTCGCGACGGCGAGATCGGCGAAGCAGCGTGGCCGGCGCGGCGGTTGTCGCGAGCCGCGAAGGGCTGGGAGCGGTGCGGACCATCCCAGGGCGGGGTCTCGTTCCTCCGCCGATCGTCCGCCCTATGGTCCGCATCGCTGTTTCCGCAGGTCGGATCAGGTTTGAGGAGGTCAGTTCGGCGTGCCGTGCGGACCATGCGGACCAGGATCCGACGTTCAGTACTTCTTGTAGCCCTTCCCGAGTTCTACCTTGATTCTTGGTCCGCAAGGTCCGCATCGGAGGTGTGAAGCGCAGGCTGATACCTGGTTTGAGCTGCGGTGATAGTGATGCGGACCTTGATGCGGACCTTGTGCGGACGGTCGGCGGACCTTGAGCGTTTCTGGCTTGCTCGCCGGGTCTGCGGACTTTCTTCTCCGCGGGTCTGTGGGTCGTGTGTCCAGGTTTGTCCTGGTTGCTCACGGTTCTGACGTACTCGGTAGCGGGTGCAGCGGCGGCAGCCGCTACCGAGTACGGCGGTTCACTTCTCGCGCTTCAGCTCGTCGCGGTGCTCGGCGAGGTCTTCGGCGACGAGGTCGCGGAAGGCGGCATCGGAGATGAGTCGGCGGGTGGCGACGCGCATGAGGTGCTGGACCTGGACGCGTTTGCGGCCGAAGTCGCGGCCGATCTTGCGGCCGATGACGCCGGTGATGCGCTCGAGTTCGCGCTGTTCGGTCTGGGCGAGGTCGACGGTGGCGCGGGTGACGGGGCCCGGCTTCGGGATGCGCGGGCGGCCGGGGCGGCTGGAGGGCGTCTCGGCCGCGGGGGTCTCGGCGCCGGCCGGCGCGGCGGGTGCCGCTGCCGCTGCCGGTGCGCCGGTCGTGCTGCGGCTGCTGCGGGTGGTCTTGCTGCGCCCTGAGGTGGCCGGTGCGCGCTTCGTGGCGCGGGCACGGGTCTTTGCTGGGGCGGCCGCGCTCTCGGAGTCCTGAACGGTCTCCTGCGCTGCCTCGGGTGCCGCCGGAGCCGCTGGAGCGGGAGTGGCCTTGCTGGTCGCTGGTGCAGCGGTGGGCTCGTCGTCGGGGGCGACGGCGGCTGGGTTGCCCAGGTTCGCGAGCGGGCTCGGCCGGCGGGTGCGTGCTGGGCTCATGGTGTGGCCTCCGTGATGAGGTAGCGGAAGATCTTGTCGTAGAGGTCGGTGAGGGTGACTGCGCTCGGTCCGGGCATCGCGTGGACGGGCAGGCCGTAGCCCTCCGCTTGCTCGACGACGGTCCGATCGGGCAGCCAGGCGCGGCACAGCAGGTGCGGCAGTTCGGCCTGGAGGGCGTCGTGGTGGCGCCGGTGCTCGGCCCGGTTGGCGACCCGGTTGACGACGACGCCGATGAGCTGGACGTCGTGGTGCTGCTGAACCGGGGTGATCATCCCGTTGATGAGCTGCCGGACGCCGCCGACGGCGTTGGCGGTGGGCGTGGTGACGCTGATGATCGAGTCCGCGGCGTAGGCGCCGAGGGTGGTCAGCGACGAGATCCCGGGTGCGGTGTCGTAGAGGATCAGGTCGTAGCCGTCGCCGGCTGCGTCCATGATCTTGGCGAGGTCGCGGTAGTGGGCCGGGCCGAGCGCGAGTCCGGCGACGTCCTGGTTCGCAGGGAGCACGTCGAGGTTGCCCCACGCGGACCTGTTGAACTCGGCGATGTCGATCGCCGGGTCCTGCGCGGACAGGACGGTCCCGGCGACGAGCTCGGCCGGGTCCTGGCCCTCGGAGAAGCCGACCAGGACGTCGGCGATGGTCCGCTGGACCTGGTCGGGATAGAGGCCGGTGACCAGCGTCGTCGCGTTGCCCTGAGGGTCCAGCTCGACGACGAGCACGCGCTGACTGGCCCGAGTGGCGACGGTCGCGAGGTTGAGCGTCAGCGTGCTCTTGCCGACGCCGCCCTTCAGGCCGCTGATCTGCACGCGACGCGGCGTCACCGGACGACCCCGGCGACGTCCGTTGTCGGGGCCAGGTCCGCACCGACGGGGTGACCGAACGGAGAGAGTCGGCCCGGCCGCACGACGACGATGAACTCATGCAGGGAGCCGACGATGGCCGCTGCGGAGAGCCGCCCGGCGACGGTGCAGCCGCCGCCCCGGCGACCGCTGGTGTCGAAGTGCTCGACGGCGTGCGGGGCGGAGTCCCACAGCTCGCGGTAGGCGCGCTGGGACATGCGTGCCGGCTTCGCGGGCGGCTGTAGCTGGTCGAGCAGGTCGGCGCCGAGCGCGGGGCCCAACGTCACCGTGGTCTCGTCTGTCATGTGCTCAGTATGGCCGTAGGTCCGTACCTATACAAGGGTACGGAGGTACGGCTGTACGGCATCTTTCGGGTGGTCAGAGGCGTGGTCAGTCCTGGCGCGTGATCTGGCCCCTGTTCTTCGGGGTTACCGACCCCCGGTTGGGCGTTACGCTCGTGAGATGACGCTGTGGGAGGTCTCGACGGCTACGCCGACGGAGAGCGACGCTCGTGCTCTGGCACGGTCAGCCGTGCAGGCGGGGCTGGCTGCTGGTGCCCAGGTGGAGGGGCCCGTGGGGTCCGTCTTTGTCCATCAGGGCGAGTACGGAGAGGGTCAGGAGTGGCGCGTCTCGCTCATGACGTCAGAAGCTCGCCGGGTCGCACTTCAGGGGCACCTCGTCGAGTGCCACGTCTGGGAAAATCCGCAGGTCACATGGCGAGAGCTGGGTGCCTCGGATGGCTGCGCAGACTGGGTCGAGAGAGTTACGCGCGCTGACTGAGGGGGTCCCGAGTCTGGAAAAGCTCGGCAACCGCGGCGACGTCTGCGTATGGCTTGAGGTGCGTGGCCACTTCCGCCAGTCGGGCCCGTGGTCGTACCGAGCCCACTCCGTGAGCTAGATCCAGACTGGTGGAGATCACCTGCGCAGCCTGCTCTACCTCGTCCGCCTGCAAGTAGCTCTCGGCTAGCCATGAGCTGTACAGGGCTTTGTCTCGCGCGGCGGAGCTCGGGAATCGGCTGAGCGCTTGTTCGAGTGCTGGCACTGCGCGCAGTGGCCGTCGCAGCTCGGTCCAGCATCGCCCGGTGATGATCAGCAGCTCGTCGCGATCGATCCATGCTGCGTAGTCGGGTGTTGGTTCCTCGGCGGCTTCGACGGCGTCCAGGGCCGACGAGGCGCGGCCGCGCGCGGAGGTTGTTTCGTCGACCAGTCCCGCGCGCGCCAGGGTCCACGCTCCTCGGTCGTACAGCAGGGCTCGAACCCCGGGATGGACGCCCGGCATGCGCGCGTGCGTGAGCGAGCGCCGGGTCAGGTCGGGGTCCGGATCACCGATGGTGAGTTGCTGGTACGACTGCAGAGCGAGCGCGTTACCTGCAAGGTCGTGATGGTCGCCCTCGATCGCAGCGGCGTGGCTGCGCTCGAAGAGCGCGCGAGCCTTGTCGTGCCACCCGGCGTCGAAGGCGGCCCATCCGGCCTGTTGCGCGCTCTCGGCGTAGAGGGAGAGCAGTGCTCGAAGGGTCGCCGTGGAGTGCGTGCCGCCGTGAAGTAGGCCGGCTGCCATGTTCGCCTCGTCGATGTAGAGGCTGAAGGTGTCACGTCCGCCGAGGTAGTCGTCCATCTTGCGCAGTGCTTTCAGGCGATCTCGCAGTGATGCGATCGTGTCCGGGGTCGTCTGGTGCCGGTGATTGTCGGGGTCTACCCCGGGGATGGCTGTCGCCATCAGGGCCGCGAGTCCTGATGTTCCGGTCAGCAGAAAGTTCCTGCGCTGCACGTCCGTGTCCTCGTCTCCGCCTGCGGCTGTTGCGGCCGACGCGGCCGGCGCAGCGGCAGGGCTAGAGGTCAGGGTCTCGATCCCTGCTGTCGAGACACCAGGGCGATTACCCGACAAAAAGCGGACAGAGGTCGTGCGCGCCCTTGTCGACTTGGGCACGGGAGCCCCGAGCGCCGTCAGGCTGCGCAGGAAGTGAGCGTGCGGTCGCTTGACCGCTCCGGTCTCCCATCGGGCGACCGTGCGAGGGTCGAGGTTCTGACCTCGGTGTTCGTTGCGCTTGAAGACCATCTGCAAGATCTGTTGCGCAAGATCCTCTTGCGTCCAGCTTTGATCTTCGCGCCAGCGTCGCAGCTGCTCGCCCCACGGGGCGTCAACGTCTTCCGGGTGAGTCATAGCTACCGCTGATTCTGTCGGGTCTCTGCCGGGTTTTCGCCCTCGGTATGGCGTCTGAGCTGCACGAATGTTGTTCACGTGAACGAACCAACGTGGCAACTGAGGGGCGCCGTCGCTTGTCGGCCGAGTGAGTCAGTCCTGGCTCGTCGGCAGGACGGCGCCGGCCGCTTCCAGTTCGTCGCGGAGTTTCTGCAGGTCCCACCGCATGTGACCGCCGACGGTTCGCGCTTCGGGGTGGACCACCCCGGTGCTCGCCCACCGGCTCAGCGTCGATTGGTGGACGCCAAGCGAGCGGGCCGCGGCGCTGGTGCTGACCAGGTTCGCCCTGGTCGGGGGTCGATCGGCCATGAGGTCGAGTCTCCCACGTCGGTCCACGGTTCACCAAGAAAGCCTAGTTCACGCATCTTGCATAGTCCGCGTGGATCTCTCTATCGTAGCCGCGGAGCTTGCATAGTTTGCCGAGATTGGGAGTCGAGCATGACGGAGACGAGCAAGAAGATCACTGGTCGGACCGTAGGTACGGCGGTACTGCTCGCCGTGGTGATCGGCGCGCCGGCTGCTGCGAGCTGGCATGGGCTGGCTGCTGCCGGCGAGACGGCGTTGGGCCTGGAGGGTCCGATGTCGGCACTGGTCCCGCTGGTGCTGGATGCGGCTGGTGCGTACGCCGCGGTGCTGTCGGTGCGGGACGTCCTGGCCGGTGACAGCGCGGCGATGAACCGCCTGCTGGTGTGGGCGTACGCGGTCGGCAGCGCCGGTTTCAACGCGTGGCACGCCGACAAGGTCGGCGGCTTCGCGGCGGCGGTGTTCTACGCGGTGGCCTCGATCTCGGCGGTCCTGCTGTGGGACCGGACGCTGCGGGCGATGCGCCGGGACCGGCTGCGGGACGCGGGTGCTGTGTCGCCGCCGGCTCCGCGGTTCCGGGTGGCGCGCTGGGTCGTCGCACGTAACGAGACCTGGCACGCGTGGCAGGCCGCTGTGGTCGAGGGCGTCTCGGACCCGGTCGAGGCCGTTCGCCTCATCCGCCCCGCCGACCACCTTCCCCTCCGCGGGCACATCACCCGACTTCCCGAGCAGGGCGAGACCGCTACCCACGAGCTGCGCCCGGCCCAGTCGCCGGCAGACCTTCCGGCAGACGGCCCGGTGCAGGACACGCCCCTGCTGCGAGAGATGCCCAAGTCCGACGCCATCCGCCACGCAGTGGCGGCCCTGGACGAGGACGCCACCGCCAAGGATGTCTCGGCCTGGCTGGCCGAGCACCGCGTCGAGGTCGCCCCGACCTACGTGTCCGACGTGCTCCGTCGCGACCAGCGCAAGTCCATCACCGACGAGCCGCCGCTGCGGCTCGCCAACTGAGGAGAGAGCTGCATGTCCGCCATCGGGATCGTCATCATCGTTCTGCTCATCGCCGGAATCGCCCTGGCGCGGGCCGGAGCCGCGGGGATCGGGCTCCTGTTCCTGGCCGTCGCTCTGGTGCTCTTCGTCAACACCCCGGCCGGCAGCGGTCTCCCGTCGGCGGTCGGCACCTTCTTCAGCAGCGTCAACGAGGCCGCCACGCCGGTCCTGACCGACGGAGCACAGTCGTGAACCGCCGCGACGTGGTGATCTCGGGACTGCTCTGGGCGGTACCCGCAGTCGGAACACTCGTCCTGGTCATCCGCCGGGGCGGGTGGATCGACGGCGCCGTGTCGATCCGGGCCGCGCTGCTCAGCGTCGGCATCGTCCTCGGCGGCACAGCGGCCATCTGGATGCTGGCCCGGCTCCGCTCGGCGATGCCGAGGACCGGGCAGATGTCCGTGCAGGGCCACGGCCACGGCTCCACCCGCGCTCTGATCGCCCGTCACGAGGCCGGCCACGCCATCGCGGCACAGGCACTCGGCGGCCGGGTCGTGCGCGGCACGATGACCGACGACAGCGGCCTGGTCTCCGCAGTCCTGCCCGGCAAAGTCGGCGAGCAGGGCGCGGTCACGTTCCTCCTCGCCGGGGAGCGAGCCGCCGGAACCAGCCGCGGGACCAGCGGCGACCGGGCAGCGATCCGGACCGAACTGCGGGGCCTGGACACCAGGCAGCGCCGCGAGGTCATGCACCGGGCTCGCAAGGACGCGGCCCGCATCGTTCGCACCCGTCGCCGTCAGATCGACCAGGTCGCCGACCGAATGAACCGGACGGGGCGATTCTGATGGCGGCCCGTCGCCTGACCCTCGTCGCCGACCTGAACGCCGGTCGTGAGCTGGCCGTCCTGATCGACGGACCGTGGCGGCTGCGCTGGTACTGGCGCGACGAGCTGGAGGCCATGCAGGCCGCCGCCGACCGCTACCCCGACGGCCACCCGGCCGCACAGCTCGGCCACTACCGCCCGACCGACGAGCACCGCGACCACCCGACCCAGATCGACGTCACCGGCCGCGCCTGGCGCTACGCCCACGACGTCCGCCACCTGCGGAGCGCGTCGTGACCGGCGGCGTGATGACCGACCGCTGGGGCTGGCAGCCCACCGCCTGGATGGAAGCGGGCGTCCCGACCTGGCGCTGGCGCTGCGCACCCGGGGGCCTGGTGACCCGCCGCCAGATGCGGGCCGCCGACCTCGCCCCGGGCGGCGCCGCACCGGTCGCCCGCGTCGTCTGCCGCCGGGGCCGCCGCTGGGCCGACCTGTGGGACCCGGCCGACCTGACCTCCAAGCGCACCCCCAGTCCGGCACAGCTCGCCGCCCTCGATCGGGCGATGGCTGCCCGCCGCTGGTGCCCGACCTGCAAGACCGACGCCGGCTACTGCATCCCGCGATCCCTCGGCGCGTGCGTCGACTGCGCCGCGCCCGCCACGACCATCAAGGAGGACCGATGACCAGCACTCCGTACCTGACCGTCGTCCGCGACCGCGTCGAGGACCAGGCCGACGACTACGCCGGCCCGGACGCGCCGGCCGCGAACCCGAGCTACCAGGACCGTGCCGAGCAGGCCGCCCGCCGCGCCGACGAGCTGGCCGGCCGCGCCGGGCAGGCCGCCCGCCGTACCGCCGACCTCCTGGACGCCCTGCAGGCCGGTGACGTCCTGCGGGCCACCCGCTACGCCATCGACCTCCGGTCCGGCCTGCGCACGACGGCCGGCCTGCTCGGCGAGCTGCACACCGATCTCGACGAGATGGGTGCCACCACGATCACGAAGGACGATCTGCGATGAAGCACGCCCCGTCCCGCTGGCCGACCCGCCACGCCGACCCGGCCGCCGCCGCCCTCGCCGAGCTGGCGACCGCCGTCGCCGAGACCGCCCCGGTCGGGGACTGGCCCACACAGGCCGCGTGCCGCGACGACGCCACCGACCGGCACTGGCCGACCGGCCGCGAGGGCTCGCCCCGCTACGAGCGCCAGGCCGCCGCCGCACTCGACATGTGCCGGTTCTGCCCCGTCCGTGCCCAGTGCCTCGCCTACGCCCTGGAGGCCGGTGAGGACGACGGCATCTGGGGCGGCACCACCCCGGCGCAGCGGCGCTCGCGACTCGACCGCGACCGCACCGCTGCCACAACGCGCTCGCACATCGCGAGCTGAAAAAAGGAGATCTCAATGAGCAACGACAATCGCGCCGCTGACCGGGACCGGAATGGCATCAGCGCCGACTCGGCCGAGGGGACCGTGAGCGTTCTGCCCTGGAGGTTCGAGCCGCACCGCCTGCGATCCGGCCGTGCAGCGTTTGGCAAGACAGTCCGTGCTCCCGCGGTGCTCGACGCAGTGCCTCCCGGACCGACCGAAACCACGATCTCGCCCGCTGGCGCCAATTTCACCCGCAACGGATGGGAATGGTGCGGCCTCTGTACCTGCCGCGTTCTCGACGGCCGGTGCTCGAACACGCAGTGCTCCAAGAACAGGAAGTGAGGTCACTCGCATGGCACGCAACAAGGGAGGCGGACGGCTCGGCAAGCCGATCGCCACGTACCCCATCGGCTGGTGGTTCGTCGGGCAGGCGCTCGGCGCTACATGGCGCTTCCTGGCCGGCCAGGTCGTCACGCGGCGGCCAGGCCGCTGGGACTCGCGCTACCTGACCTGGGCAGCGGAAGTGCCGGAGAGCGTCGCACTGAGCCGCGAGGAGGGCATCCCGCGCTCGCGCTGGGCGCGGCGCCCGGGGTGGCAGCGCCAGACCGCTCGGTTCGCTGCGATCGCACTGCTTGCAGGGTTCTTCGTGTGGCCCGTACCTACGGTCGCACTACTCGTCGTTGGTGCCGTAACTACGGCTGTCCGTAAGGCACTTGACCTGCGGGAGCTGGCCTACTACCACCGTGTGTGCGGTCGCTTCCTGCAGTGGACTGCCGGCCGGGTCGGCTGGAGCGAGGTCAGTGCCGACCCGCGGCAGTGGATCGAGCTGCCCCCGGGAGGACTGCGCTGGGAGCCCGTGGCTCCGCTGCGTACCGCCGTTCTGGCTGAGGGCGAGGGCGAGCGGGCCGGGTGGCTGACCCGGCTGTGGCCGGCCCTGGCTCGCCGTCTGCGGCCCCTCACGGCGCCGGTGGCGGACTGGCGGTGGGTCCTGTGGCTGACCGCGCCGCGCGACGGACTGCGGCCCTGGCGGGCGATGCTGGCGCGCCTCGTCGGCCGGCTGGTGATCCGGGCGGCCGAGACGTCGCGGCTGCTGCGGGTCCGTCCCCGCTGGTCGACCCCGGACCTGGAGAACCCGGATGCCCTGATCGTGATCCACTACCCGGCCAGCTACCAGGCGCACGACCAGGACCTGAAGGAGGTCGAGCGGGTCGTCACCTCCCGACTGCCGGGCGGTCCGTGGAAGAGCCGCAACAGCTCGGACGACCTGACGCTCACGATGTATCACCCGGAGTCGCTGCCGCGTGGGATCACCTGGGACCTGGGCATCTTCGAGCGGCACTCGCAGTTGAAGCTGCCCATCGGCGAAATGGCTGGTGAGCGAGTCATCTCGGTCGACCTGAAGGGGCAGACGCCCCACATCAACGCCTCCGGCAAGACGGGGCGGGGGAAGACGGTCACGTTCCTGACGATCATCGGCGGGTTCCTGTATCACGGCGGTCACGCCGTGATCGTCGACCCGAAGCGCGTCGATTTCGTACGCCCGTTCCGGCGACTGGAGAACGTCGATCTGGTGACGATGCCGGACCGTTTCCCGACGGTTCTCAAGGACGTTGTGAGCGAGATGGAGCGCCGGTATCAGATCATTGAGGAGTTTACGGAGCGAGCCGATGAGCTGGGTTACCCGGAGATGGAGAAGAATGCCGAGCTGTACTTCCAGCCGTTGATGTTCTCGGTCGACGAGAAGTCCGGTTACACCGCCGAATGCACACATTGGTGGAAGACTGAGGGAAACGACGGGAAGCCGGGTAAGGGCCCGTCGGTCACGGTCGATTGGGAGCGCGCTCTCGTAGTCCGCGGCCGGGCCTGCTGCGTCTACGTGATGGCTGCCGCACAGCAGAACTCCATCCCGATGGTGTTCCCGGATACCGATATCCGCTCGAACTACCAGTACAAGATTCTTGCCGGTCCCGCGGACGGCCCGTCCTGGATGGTGACCTTCCCCGGCACCCGCCGCCGGAAGCTGTCCTCGGACGTAAAGGGACGTGCAATTGTCGGGGTTGGTGAGGATCTGCACGAAGCGCAGCTCGCCTACATGGATCCGGCTGTTATTCGGCAGGCCGAGGAGCACGGTATGGAAGTGCGCGACGAGCTGAATCTGGAGCGCGCCGAGCGGCTCGCCAAGATCACCGGGCGGCCGCTGTGGGAGGTGTCCCCCCTCCCGTGGTGGGTGTCCCGTCCTGCCCAGACGGCCGAGTCTGTCCCGGGACAGGCGCCGACCAGGGACACCGGCGCCCCGGTGATCGACATGGCACCTCCGATGGCTCTTGTTTCTGCAGCTCAGGACGATTCTGACGATGAGACGATCAACGCCGAGAATGAGTCCGTAGCTCTGTACGAGCCCGCTGCAGAATCGAACGCGGGTTCGACCGGAGCTGCGAGCGAGGACACGGCAGAGGTCGACGCGGGCGCGAACGTCAGTTCGAATGCGGCTGTGTTCGGGGCGGTCGAGGACGCGCCGGAGCGGATCCGGGGCAACGGCGGGGCGGCCGAGTCCCTGGGGGTCCGGCTCGACACGTTCCGTCGGGCTCGCACTCGCGCCGAAAAGCGAGGCGATTCCATTCCGGGAATGGCTACCGAAGGCCGTTTCGTGACGTTCGATCGAGTGCAGCTCGCAGAGTGGTGGAGCCAGCGCCCGGGTAGCGGCCGGAAGGCTGGCTGAACACGCGATGGGACGTATTCGAGGACGGAAACGGATTCGCCTGGGTCCGCTGGTGCTGAATTTCTCCTCCGCGGGCCTGGGGGGATGGGCGCTCCGGTCCTGGGGGATCAAGGTGTGGCGGTGGTCGTGGAATTCGAGCACCGAACGACATTCCATCGACGTGCCGGGTCCGTGGGCCTGGACCAGCGACCGACCGAAACGAGAGGACTGATCATGAGGAATCCGACGAAGACGCTGCAGCTCGGCCGAACGGCCACCGTGATCGGGATGCTCGCCGCGCTGCTCGCGGCCCCGGCCGGTGGCGCCACGACGATCGCGGACGTCCGGCCGCCCGCACCCGGGGTGTCGCTGGCGACGGTCACCGGCCGAGACGTCCGGGTCGCCTACCCCGGGGAGGCGCCGGAGGAGTGGTCCTCGGTCGGCGACGAGACGTCGATGACCGTCGAGCCCGGCACCCGCATCGACGTTCGGGGCTGGCGGTCCACCTGTTCGGTCCGCGACGACGCCGGCACGGTCCTCATCGCCGACGCCGGCCTGCTCTCGGCGACGTGCGCCGTCCCGCCGGCCGCCGGACTGCTCCGGACCGCGGCCCCGGCTGCCGGGCCCGGCGCTGGGCTGCAGCTCGCTCCGGACGGCCCGGCGGCTGGCTACGACCGGTCCGAGTTCGGCGACGGATGGGCCCGGACCGCGCCCGGCTGCGACACCCGAGACGCAGTCCTCGCCCGGGGCCTCACGGCCACGACTGTCCGACGCGGCTGCGACGTCACGGCCGGGACGCTGCACGACCCCTACACCGGGCGCGTGCTCACCGGCCCCGCTCGCGCGCTCGACGTCGACCACGTCGTGCCGCTGTCGCTGGCCTGGCGCACTGGCGCGGCCCGCTGGACGGCCGCCGAGCGCGAGGAGTTCGCCAACGACCCGGCGAACCTGACCACGACCGCGGCGGCCGGGAACCGAGCCAAGAGCGACGACGGCCCGGAAGAGTGGCTACCCGCGATCGACCAGTGCGGCTACGTGACCCGCTTCGCCGCGGTCGTCGAGCGCTACGACCTGACCGTCACCGAGGCTCGCCGTGACGCGATCGAGGGAGCCTGCCGATGATCGCCCGGCGTGTCGGACCCGATGTCCCCCGACCGAAACCCGGATTACGGCAGGGTGCGCCGGCATGGGAGCACGAGGACCGAAACCGCAGGGTCTCCGGCAACTCAGCCTCAAGATGCCCGAGACGCAGTGGGCGATCTACAAGGCCGAAGCCGAGCGGCTGGGGATGCCCTGGAGCCACTACGTGTGCTCGGTACTGGCGACGGCCCACGGGCTCGACCCGGTGGGCGGTCAGCGGCCGGTGGACCCGCAACTCCTGCTCCCGCTCGACGAGCAACGAGGGGCTGCGTAGCCAGTCCCTGACAGCAGAAAACCCGCCCCCCGGTGTGGGAGGCGGGCCCTGGCCCCGGTTCGCGAACGCGTCTGGTTTGGCGGCCGTCGATTCGTTCGAGAACCCGAGTTCTGCGATCTGAGGTTACCGCGTGAGTGCTCCTGCGCAACGTCACGACAGCTCCGAGACGCCCCGCGTGTCTCTCGAACGGCTCGTCGCCGCACTGGAGGCGGCCGGCGTGTGGCATCGGATCACCGGCGAGGAGGTCTCGTTCCGGTGCCCGCTGCCGGACCACGACGACTCGACGGCGTCGGCGGGAGCGCGGTGGATCCCGGCCGATGGCCGGCGCCCGGTCGGGCGGGTCGTGCTGTGGTGCCGGGCCTGCGGCCGGGGCCGCACCTCCGAGCTGCTGGCGACGCTCGGCCTCGCCGGGACGGACCTGTTCGACGACAAGCCCCGACGGCCGGATGCTTCCTCTCCGCGGGCTGGCCGTCCGGTCTCCCCGGCGGCCGGGTCGGGCGCGCCCCGCCCGGTGTCGGGGAAGTCCGAGCCCCCGGTCCGGGTCCCATCGCGGGCGACGGTCTACGAGTTCGAGGACCAGGCGGGCGAGATCGTGGCTCGCCTCACCCGGTTCGATCCGACGGTTGCCGCACCGGGGGCCCGGAAGGGGTTCCGGTGGCAGCACCGCGGCGGACCGCGCGGCGGCTGGAAGAACGGGAAGCCGACTGGTGGGGTATCGCTGTACCGGCTGCGGGCCGTGCGGACTGCCACGGCCGCCGGGGCCCGGGTCTGGCTGGTCGAGGGCTGCAAGAACGCAGACCAGCTCGCCGCTGCGCTCCCGCCCGGCGAGGTGGCGACGACGCCCCCGGACGGTGCAGGCGCTCCGTGGCGCCCGGAGTACACGGAGATCTTGGCTGGCGCGACGGTCACCGTCATCGCTGACCGGGACTCGGCCGGCTACCGGCATGCCGCTGCCGCCGCGACCGCGCTGCGGGCCGCCGGCGCCGCGGTCCGCGTGGTCCGTACGCCCCTTGAGGTCGACGGCGCGGACGCCTCGGACCACCTGGACGAGGGCCTGGACCTGGCCGCGTTCGAGGATGTCCCGCCTGTCCTGCTCGACGACCCGGCGTCGAACTCCGGAGCACCGAGCACCGGGGCCGCAGCCCCGGCCCTCCCTGCCGAGACGGCTCCGCCCGCCGAGACCGAGGAGGGCATCGGGGGACTCGGGGAGGTCCGCTACCTCGCCGAGCGGCGTGACGAGCGCCGCGGTGGCGCCCGTCGCGTGCGGCGCCGGCACCAGACCGACTACGGCAACGCCGAGCGGTTGATCGACCGCCACGGCGATGACCTGCTGATCCTGGCCGGCCAGTGGTACGTCTGGGACGGCACCCGATTCCGGCTCGACCGCACGGGCGCGATCGAGCGCTGCGCCAAGTCCACCGTCCGCGACATCTACGGCGAGGCGGCCGCGGTGACCGGCGAGACGAACGAGGCGATGGCCGAGCGTCGCCAGATCGCCAAGCACGCGGTCTACTCCGAGTCGCGCACGGCCATCAAGTCCATGGTCAAGCTCGCTGAGACCGAACAGCAGGTCGTCGTGGAATCGGCCGATGATCTCGACGCGGACCCGTGGGTCCTCAACTGCACGAACGGCACGATCGACCTGCGCACCGGGCAGCTCCGGCGTCACGACCGCGCCGACCGGATCACCCGCTCGACCGGCATCGCTTACGACCAGGACGCCCCGACGCCGGAGTGGGACCGTTTCCTGGCGCGGATCCTGCCCGACCCCGGGGTGCGGGAGTTCCTGCAGCGGATCATCGGCTACTCGCTGACCGGGATGACCAACGAGGAGAAGCTGTTCCTGCTCAACGGTGGCGGCGCGAACGGCAAGAGCACCTGCATCGCGATCATCATGGCGGCGCTGGGCGAGTACGCGATGGCCGCGCCGAAGGACTTGCTGCTGTCCAAGCAGGTCGGCGGGATCCCGAACGACGTCGCCGCGCTACGCGGCGCCCGGGTCGCGTCGGCGACCGAGACCGCGGAAGGCGCTCGGCTCGACGAGGTTCGGATGAAGGAACTCGTCTCCGGTGACCGGCAGTCGGCCCGGTTCCTGCACGGCGAGTTCTTCGACTTCAAGCCGCAGGCCAAGTACTGGATCAGCACCAACCACCGGCCGGTGATCCGCGGCTCGGACGACGCGGTGTGGCGCCGCATGGTCCTCGTCCCGTTCACCGAGCACATCACCGACGCAGAGAAGGACAAGCGGCTCGTCGAGAAGTTGCGCGCGGAGCTGCCCGGCGTCCTGGCCTGGGCCGTGCGCGGCTGCGTGGCCTGGCAGCGCGACGGCCTGGCCCTGCCGGAGGCCATCCGCTCGGCCACCGACTCCTACCGCACCGAGCAGGACCTGATCGGCGGCTTCCTGTCCGCCCGCTGCGTGGTGCACCCGGACGCGGAGGTCCGCGCCTCGGCGCTCTACGCCGAGTACAAGCGCTGGTGCGATGACGTCGGGGAGAACATCCAGAGTCAGCGCAACTTCGGGATGCGACTGGGAACCCGTCCGGGGTTCAACAAGCGCAAGGCCGGTCACGAGAACACCATCACGTGGTTCGGGCTGGGCCTGAAGTTCGGCGGCAAGTGGGACCACCTGGCGGCGCCGGAAGAAGAAGACGACCGGCTCACCGGCCCACCTTCCCCTCCGCGGGCAGAAGTTGACCCGACCACGACGGCGGCTGAACGGCCCGCCTCCGCTCCGAGCCTGATCACACCGGGGCCGTGCGCCACGTGCGCGGTGCCCGGCCCCGGCTGCGGAGTCGACGGCGTCGCCAAGACCGCGGAGCCCTGCGTGGTCTGCGGCGAGCCGACCCGAGTCCGCTCCCGCTGCGACGCCCCGCGCCACGGCCACTGCGACGGTGGCACCCGTCCGACCGACGAGCCGCCGCACCCGGCTCCTGATGCCTCAGAGGCCGCTGAGCGGCTCTCAGGCCGTCCCGTCGCCCGTGAGTCCGGCAACGTCCCGCAGGCCGCACAGCGGCGATCTGAGGGCCGCACAGCGGGACGTGGCACCCGCCGGGGTCTGCACCTGTACGGCGTCCTCAGCTCCGACGGCCTGACGGTCGTCGCCGACCGGCGACCGGGCCCCACGGAGCCGCTGGACTCGTTCCCGGGCGACCTCATCACCGACTGCCCCGAACTGGCCCGCCGCCACGGACTGGAGGTTCTCTGGGTTCACGACAGCGCCCTGCGCCAGCTCCGCGATGGCGGCGACCCGGACGGCGAGATCCCGGCCGGCGCCGACGCGTGGCGAGTCGTCGACCGCGACACCGCGCAAGCCGTGACGATCGCCGTCCCTGCCTGGCTCGACGGCGCATGGTGCGAGGCCGAATCCGGCCGCGAGCTGGCCGCTGCTCTCGCCGCGTTCGAGGCTGCAGTCGGGATGCGCCCGGTCACCGCCCCCGCGGCCACGGCCGGTGCCCTGCTGGGCATGCTCCACAACCGCCACGGAGCCCGGCCTCTCGTCGCGCCCGACTGGCTCCCGGATCGAGACGTCACCTACGGCGAGCGCCCGCTGTCCTGGGCCCGCCCTCTCACCGACGCCGAGCAGGCCGCACCGTGGGTGATCGGCCTGGACAAGCGTGCCGCGTATCCCTCGGTCATGCGAGACCTCCGGGTCGGCATGGGCACCCCAGAGCACCGCCCCGACGGCGAGTGGTCCCCGAAGGTCCCCGGCCGGCACCGCATCGTCGTCCGGGCCACCGGCGATCGCGACCCGCTGCTCCCGGACCCGCTCACCGGCGCGGCGAGCGACTGGCGCTGCACTGAGACCCTGATCTATGCCGAATCTGCCGGCGTCCAGTTCGACGTTGTCGAGTCCTACATCTGGCCCGACAGCGGCCGCCCGCTCGCCACGTTCTCCGAGCGGATCCGCCACGGCCTCGCCGAGCTGCGGACCAAGGAGGCCGCCCACGAGCTCGGCGCTGCCATCGCGCTCGCGGTGATGAAGGAGACCTACGCGTCGGTCGGCGGGATGCTCGCCTCTCACCGCCGAGAGGAGATGGCGACCCCCGGGAAGCTCTGGCGCCCGGACTGGACCGGCACCCTGACGGCCAAGGGTCGCGTGAACATCCTGAGGAACCTCGACAAGATCAGCGCCCGGCCGTTCGCTGGCAACGTCGACGAACTGTTCTTCGCCGTTACTGACCCGGACCCGGCCGCTCTCGGCCTGCCGATCGGAGACAAGCCGGGCCAGTACCGGCTCAAGACGTCCCCGGTTGCGCTGTCCGACGTCGCCGAGGCGATCGAGGCGTGCTCTCGGGGCCGCCGCCGGGCCGGGCCGGCCCCGCTGCTGCGGTGCCTCGACCAGCTCGCCGGAGGTGAGAACTGATGGGACTCGGTTCCGACAGCGCTCGCCGCGCGCTTCGCTCCGCGCCGACCGGCGGGCTCGGCACCTGGCGTCAGGCCGTCGACGAGCTGTACGGCGGCTCCACCGCCCGCGCCGCCGAGGCGCAGGGCGTCTCCCGCCGCACTGTCCAACGCTGGATGGCCTCCGATGAAGGCCGGTCGGTGCAGTCGCGCCGCGCCAACCCCGCCCGCCTGGGGCAGCTCCGGGAGGGCCGAGCGCTCGACCGGATCGCCCGCGGCGAAACCGGCGCCCGCTACAACTTTGCCGGTGGGGTGGAACTGTCAGCCGGAGGTAAGCGGGGTCGCACGGGTCGTCGCTCGACGCAGAGCCGCGACACCAGCGGGTTCCAGGAAGCCGACCCGGACGGCCTGCAGGCGTGGGCACGCGCGATTCAGGCGGGTGACGAAGAGGGCGCCGAGCGCGCCATCTCGGAGATGATGTTCGGCCCGGAATCCGGCTACCACATCCCGCCGTCCCCGTCCTACCCGTCGATCACTCGGATCGACCGGTTCGAGGTCGAGTTCTTCGACTGACCGGCGGGACGGTGATCCCGGCACGCTCCAGCTCGGCGCGCCGTGCGGCCCGCCGACCCGCGATCCGAGCCCGATCGAGCGACGTCAGCGGCTCGGCGGCCGGGTCGTCGCCCCCGTGCGCCTCGCGCGGGTAGAGCCGCACGCGCGGCCTCGGGTACGTGTAGCGCCGCGGCACCGCGTACGCCTCCGGCGCCCCGCAACCTTTTCCAACCTGTGCCCGTGGCGGATCGGCCACATCACCGCCGCCGCGCTCGTCCTTCTCCACATCGAACACGGCCGCACAACATGATCAACAGTCTACCGGGAAAGGCTCACTCACCGCGACTTTGACGACCCCCTGCCTGGCCACCGAGGGAGCCCTGTGTGACCAACTGGATCAAGTGCTCCTTGACCTCCACCACCACCGGCGTCTGCCGCAACTCCTTAAGCGTGACATCAACGCCGTAACGCTTCAGCTTATTCTGGATAATATCCCAATCCTGCTCCTCTCCTGTCTCTTCGGCATTAGCAGGCAAAAGGCAGTGGAGCGCGTCCTGCTTCATCTCGGCTACATTCACCTCCCGGTGCCTGCTAAAGAATTCAAGCGACCCTGACCAGCCCCGCCTCATTACCTCTATCGTACGAACACTCCCTACTCGGGCATATTCAGTCACGTCTACATGAATAGTTCCAGGCGGTGCACTTCCGGCGTGAGAGATCCGCACGATTAGCGCACGAAGATCGCTTACCATGAAGAATCTTTACCTTCCCGGCGAGCAGGGGAGAGTAGCTGTCACGGAATACTTGCTCGCGATTCCCCCGCTCGGGGTGTGAATAACTGCCCACGCCCGCCAGGTGACAGGCTGTGGAGTGACGCAGTGCGCTCGCGCTGTCGCCCGCTTACCCGCGCCACCCCCGGGACGGACTAGTGCGGTACCCAGAGTTCCTCGCGACTTCCAAGTGTGATCAGTGAAGTACGCCTGGAGATGGATCACGATCGGTGCGCGCTTATCGCGGCAACGCCCCGGATTCCAGTACCCGTGACTACTGAGGTCGCCAGACTTATCGAATGTAGAAATATGAGGGCGATCCGCCCGCAAATCAGGCTTACAGTTTAGCAGATATGCGAGAGCCTCCGGATCGCTCGCGATAATCTCGCCGCCATTAGGTGGAGTCATCTCGGACTCTGGGGCAACGGTAGGAACTGGATCGTCTGAAGGTGCAGGGCCGGGCGGTGTTTCAGTAACTGGGACAGGACCGGCAGCCGACACGATCTCCGTTGCCGACGCTGGAGCAGAAATTCCCATCGCGAGAGCTATAGCGGTAGCGACAACCACGAATTGACAGGCAGGCCTCGATACAGGCACAACAATCTCTTTTCTTCGGCTCAGCTAACTCTGTGCGCAACAGTAATCTAGGGGCGACGAACAAAGGAAGTGCGGAGCGGACATCGTGAGCAGGCGCACAAGGTAACGGCACTCTTAAGAGTTTCCCCTTAATCCTTTTACTTACCTACCCCTCGTCACATCGCGGCGTAGCGAGGGCAGAGCGCGGAGGGCTGAGTGCGGGCCGGTCGGCTTCGCCTTCGTGGCCGAGGTCGCCCAGCGCGGGGTGGGCGTCGTCGGTGAACGTGCTCGCGGCCCTGGTCGTACGTCGCTGGTTCATAGCGGGCCATCCATCAGATGTAGGTACAGCACTCGGCGTGTAGCCACGACCTCATGCCCCGCTACTAAGAACATCTCAGTACATACGGCCTATTGGAGGCGTAGCTACGGAGATCCGTTCCGATAGTCATGGTTCATATTAACATAGAAGTCAGTAGTGCCGTAGATACGGCTGATAGGGCATAATATGGCTTCTGAGCAAGGTGATATGCAGTTAATGCCGCAGGCATACTTTCGATACGGAGGTCCGCAGCTACGGATAGTAATGATAGATACGGAGGTCCGTACCTACGGTCCAGCCGCAGGCTGGGGCCGCGTGGGCCGCAGGC
>NZ_MCIP01000003.1:27789-74895 GCF_001932425.1 Pseudonocardia sp. Ae505_Ps2 | reverse complement strand
CGGGGGCTGACGATCGAATCCCGACGGCTCCGCGGCTCTCGACGATCCGGATGTTCCCCAGGACCGGGGCCTTGTCCCCCGGGTGGGGGGCCGGGTGGAGGAGCCGTCCACCGCGCGCAGCGGCACCTCGCCCCAGCCGGCAGGGTCGGGAGGGACCTGATCGTCAGCGTCTGGTTCCGGAGGCAACGGCACCACCCCCACCTCCGGCATCGCCGCTTCCCCCGGATGCGGGGAGGTGCCTGACGGGTCGCTCACCGCGCCATCCTGACCGGCACCGCACCCATCAACGCTCACCGGGTCGGTCACCCAGACACCCGCGACACCACTGCCCACCGGGTCGTGGGCAAGCCGACCCGGACCGCAGCCGCCCCCAGGCGGCGAGGACCGGAAGCGGCGCGGCAGCACCTGTCAGCAACTCCGGCAGGTTCACACCGGCACCGCCCCTGTTCGGTCGAGCACCGGCCGGTCGAGCTCTGGCCGGTCGGGGCAGACCGCACCCAGGTGGCAGGCCGCCCGACGGCGACCGGACGGGGTGGTCTCGAGGTGAGCGCGGATCATCGCCATCGCCGCCTCACGGCCGGCGCGGGTCGCGGGCTCGGGTGCCGGGTCAGCAAGAGCGGAGTCGCAGAGGCCACCATCGCGATCCTGGCCGGAGCTGTCAGCCCGGTCAGCACTGACAGCGCTCGTGTGCTGGTCAGGGCTGGTCTCAGCACCAGTCTCGCCGCCGCCGGCGATAGGTGAGGTGTCACAGCTGACGTCACAGCTGACGTCGTGGGTGGTGTCACAGGTGGCGTCACGAGACGTCGGCGGGGCGGGTGCCAGCGGGAGCGGGTTCTCGTCGAGAGGTGCGACTTGAATGATCCGCAACCACCGGCTCAGATGCCGCGTGAAGGCTTGAGACACGTAGGTGACCGCTGAGTACCCGTGGCGTCTCTCATCGCCGCACAGGCGATCTCAGAGGCCTCTACGAGGGTGATGCCGGCGTCGAGACCGGACTGGATCGCCGACCCGACCCGCTCGACGTCGTCGACCGTCGGCCGCCACGACGACGACGCCCGCGTGGCCGTCTGCGCCCACTCCACCCACGGCAACCGCGCGACCAGAGCCCCGACCTCCGCGCCGACCTCTACGGCGGCCTCTGCGGCGGCCCCCGCGCCGGCCGCGCGGTCAGCGCCGGCCGACCCGGCCGGGTCGCGGTGGCCCGTGGCGGGCGGCTCCGCCGCACCGCCCGGCACGGGCTCCATCGACTCCTCTCCTCTCCGACTCCTCGGAGAGGAGTCGATCGATCTAGAGAAGATGCCCAGATGGGCATCAAGACCCTGACCTGCGGAAACAGCGGCCGACACCATCTTCGTGCCCATCTGGGCACCGGGGCCGGGTGGGTGCGGGCGGGGCGGGGCGACGAATAAGCGAGTGAGTGTTGTCGGATCGGAGAGGGCGCGGTCGAGCTCGGCGTAGGTCCGCGGTCCGACATACCCGACCGGTGGTTGGGTGAAGACCGTGAACGTGTCGGCCGCCCGGCCGCGCCGACCGGGCACGTAGTGCCGGTCGATCCGCAGGAACCCGATCTGGGAGAGGTAGTCGAACAGCCAGCCGGCTTTGTTCGCCGACTCGTAGCCGCACCAGCGGGCGAGTTTCGTGCGGTCCAGCTCGACCCGCTCCGGATCAGTCGAGCGGACCCGGTCGGCCAGCAGCACCTGCGCGGCGGTCAGGACCTTGTCCGCGGCCGTGCTGATGGCCCGCCCGTCGCTACGACACGGCGGCGACAGCCGCACGCACGCGGCGATCCAGAACGGCACCGCCGCATCGACCGGGGAGTCACCGGCCACCGAGACGAACCGGTCATCCGCCCGGCCGGAGGCATCAACGCCCAGGTCGACAGGCATAGACGGCCCACGGCCGGGGTGGTCGGGGTGGCCGGGGTGGTGGGGCTGGCCGGTCATGGTTAGACTTCTCCCATCTCAGCCTCACGGCTGGTTTTCCAGCCTCACGGCTGGGTTTTTTTGTCGAACGACTCGCGGCCCTTTTCCTTGCCAGGGGGGGCCGTTTGTCGTTGTCGGGGGACAGACCGTAGTCGACTGGTTCACCTGCGACACCAGCAGGTTCCACCGGCCCGGCCGGCGGTGGTGTTCACGTGCAGGCCCGGCGCAGCGCATCGGCACGCTCGGTGGTGACGGTGAGTTGGTAGCGGGTGGCGACCCGGACGAAGTCATGGGCGTAGACACACGCATCGACCGGCGGCATCCACTGCTCCGGTCCCTTGTCGGACTTCGACCGGTTGACCTGCGCGGATACGGCGAGCAGGTTGTCCGGATCATTCGCGAACACCTCCCGCTGCCGGTCGGTCCAGGCGTGCGCGCCGGACCGGTGCGCCAGCGCCAACGGGATGACATGGTCGATGTCGATCTGTCTCGCCGGCCCGGTGACCGTCTGCCCGCTATACGGATCCCGAAGTGTGCCTGATGTCACATCGCAGGTGTTGCGGGTGGTGGTGTCGGTCAGGTCCCGGGCCAGGACGTAGTCCCGGATATCGCAACCCGGCCCGACCGCGGGCGCCCATCCGGGCCCGAACGCCTCACGGCGGTAGTCACGACCGTGCCGGTCCGGGGCGATCCGCAGCCCGGACACATCCACCGGCCCGGCCCCGTTCGGACCAGCCGCTACCGCTGACCCGGCAGCGGCAGAATTGTCGCCGGAGTCGCCGGAGAGTGCCCAGATCTCGACCAGCACGAACACGCCCACCGCGGCCACGGCCATCAGCAGCGTCGCCGCGCGGCGGTCCCCGACCGCCCACCGCCCCGACCGCAGCCCCGGGTGGCGTCCCGGTTGTCGTCCGTGTGTCGGGTTCATCCGGTTCATGATGTCGAGCCCGTCTCGGCGGGTGCAGCCGGGGCCGCCACCGTGGTGGCCTGGTAGCGGCCGCGGGCGACCCGGGCGATCCGTCCCTGCCCGATGAGTGTGTCGAGGGCGTCGTGCACCGCGGCCTTCGACGCCGCCGCCGCCGCGACCAGCTCGGCGGTCGCGGTCGTGCCGCCCTCGATGAGGGCGAGGACCTCGGCCTGCACCGGTGACACCCCACCCGCACCCGCCGGCGCAGGTGCAGGTGGGGTGTCGGCGGTGGCGGTGCGGGTTCCCCAGGACGGCTGCGGGCTGCGCCGAAGCCCGCCCCGCCCGCTCCCAGCCCCGGCTCCGGCTCCGGCAGCGCCGCCGTCGGTGAGGTGGTGGGTGCCGCCGAGTCCGCCGATCTGCCAGCGCCCGTTGATGGCGGGTCCGAGGACGGTGGTGATCGCGGCGGTGTCGAGTGGGTGCAGGTCGGGTTGGGCGAAGTGGCGGTCGAACGCGGTCGACACGGTCAGCTCGGGTGTCGGGCGGCCGGTGCTGCGCATCCGGTCGGCGTCAGCGTCGCTGGGGAGCCAGTCCCAGCGGACGGGTGCGTCCAGGTGGGCGTGGACGGCCATCCCGGGGATCGGGCGTCGTGGCCGGGCGTCGTCGAGTGGGAGCTCGTTCGGGTCGAACACCAGCCCGGGTACGAGGTCCGAGGACGATTTGGAGTTGGTGCGGAACGCGATGACCTGGGAGGCGAACGCCGACCGGGCGTGGTCCCCGCCCCAGGCGGCTTGGCCTTGGGACTGGTTGCAGCCGACCACCCACACGCCGAGCGCGCGGACGGTGTTCACGGTCTCGGTCCACAGCGCGGCGGTGGTCGGGTCGTGGGCGACGAAGGAGTACTCGTCGTGCAGGAACATCCACCCCGGCACCTCGACACTGGGGAAGATCAGGTCCGAGCCGCCGCCGGCGGCGATCTGGGCGCGGGCTTCCAGGATCGCGCCGATCAGCTTCGGGAGGGCGAGGACGTTGTGTTTGCCGATGACCGCGACCCGGGCGCGGGCGGCGAGGGCGGTGGAGGAGTTCCCTTTCGGGTCGGCATAGAGCAGGTTGAGGACGCCGGTGGACAGTGCGGCGGTGGTCAGGATGTTCGTGGCGCCGGACTTCCCACCGCCGGTGGAGCCGACGATCATCGTCGGCACGGTCCCGGAGTCGTTCCACATGACGACGTCGACCTCACCGGTCCCGTCGACCGCCCGCCCCACACCCTGGATCGTTCCGTCGTGCACGCGTGGCGCGGTGAAATAGCGGACCTGCGCGACCGGGTCGGTGTGGATGACCGTCAACCGTGCCCGCGCCGCGCTCTCCCCGGCTGCGGCGGGGGCGAACAGGACCCGGTCGGCGGGCTCCCCGAGCCCGCCGGCGAGGCGGACCCGGTGGGTGAGCAGATCGGCGGCGGTGTGCACACCACGAGCGAGGACCACATCGAAGGTCGTCGTATAGGGCCCGTCGACACGGTTGGTCAGCCTCGACCCGGGGACCTTCCCGTTCTTCGAACCGTTCGTCTCCGCCCACGCCAGGCAGTACCGGTCATGCTCCGGGTCCGGCGGGGCGACCGCCGGCAGCTCGGAGGGCGTCAACGGCGCGGTCTGCGGGCCGAGCGGATGGGCCCGCCACCAACGGGACCCGAGGATCGTGGTGCCGGCGACCGCGGCAGCACCGAGCAGCGGTGACGGGCCGGTCGTGGCGAGGCCGTGGGCGAGAGCTGATGCGCCTGCACCGCTCGCGGCCAGCTCGGGCCACCACCGGCCCACCACAGCGCGGTAGCGGGCCGCGACCAGCACCGCCGCTCCCACCGGGAGCATGGCGGCGGGTGCGGCGAGCACTCCCGGGTCTGTCGTGGCGCCGACCGTGACCGCCGCGTCGCCGAGCCAGTACCCAGCGAGCCCGACACCACCACCCGCGACGGCCGGGATCCAGGGCCAACGCCGCCGCCGGTTCCGATCCGCGACCAGCACCCGCCGCGCGTTCTCGCACCGATCATCACCACTACCGGCGGACTCGGGTGGTGCGTCCCGGCCGCCGCCCGGGACGACGGCGGTCTTCACCCACGACCACACCGCCCCGGCCGCCGAGCCCGCCGGGCGCGGCGGCTCGCCCGCACCGTCGTTCTCCCGGGTCTGCTCGCAAGCCCGAACCGCCGCCCGAGCTGCCGCCCGGGCTTCTGCTCGGGCTTCTGCTCGGGCGGCCGCGGTGCGGGCGGCGTGTTCGAACCGCGTCCTGCGCGTGATCATCGATGCGGACCTCATGACTGTTCTCCCTCCTTTCTCCGCTGGTCAGCAGCGGAAACGGCGTTGCGCTGTGGTGATGGAGTCGGAGCGCCCGCCCACACCACTCGGGTGTGGGCGGGACTCGGAACCCACCAGGTCAGGTGTGGCCGAGGGATGTCTTCGACGCCCGACCGATCATGTGGTGGGTGGTGTGGGCGTCGGCGACGATCTGCCCACCCACACCGACCCGCTCGGCCACGGTCGACAACGTGTCGATGACCGCGGTGAGCCGGCTACCGGCGGTATCGAGGGCGTCGAGGCCGGTCCAGCCGTGGGATTCGAACTCGTCGGCGATCGCTCGGTGGCCGGCGATGAGCTGTTCCAGGTCCGATGCTGCGTCCCGTAGGGCAGCTGAGGCGTATTCGTGGTTCCCGTCACCATCCAGTGCTGCCGTCATGGCGTCTGCTCCGTTCCTGCTGGTGTTGGCGCTGGTCACGTGGTGATTCGTGCGGGTTAGAGGACGGCGTGTGGGCCCGGCACATAGGGCGCCGCCTCGTAGGCGTCCCGGCCCTGGTCGCCCTGGGCGCGCATCTGCCCGGCCAGGTCCCGATACGACGCCTCAGCCGCGGCCAGCCCCGTCAGCGAGTCCGTGAGAGGCCCGGTGACCTGGCCGCCCCAGCCCTGACCGGCGAGCCGGTCGACGAAACCCGACAGCTGGGACTGATACAGGCCGCAGGCATCTGCCGCGGCGGTCAGCCGGGCAACAGCGGTCTCATACATTCCGTGGCCTCCAGAAGCAGTAGTCGTGCTGGTCGTCGCCAGGGTCGGCCCGGACGGGCCCGGCGAGGTAGTCGAATCGGCGGCGTCGGGGTCGGGGTCGGGATCGACGGTGTCGACGGTGTCGTCCGGGGTCGGGTGGGGAACCGGTGTGTCGCCGGCCGAGGTGGGTGGGCCGGGATCGTCTGTTGCGGTCACCGCTGCACCACCTGTGTCACCACCTGTGTCACTGGCCGGGCGCAGCCCGGCCCGTCGTCCCCACGGCTCCGGCGCCGCCCTGCCCGCCCGATCAGTCCGGCTGATCGGGCTGTCACCGGTAGTGGTGGTGAGGCCGCGGGCCTGTGCCCAGCGGGCCCGCGCCCGGGCCGCCCGCTCCAGACGCCGCCGCTGGGTGGCCCGCCACCGCTCATCCCGGCCGGGGGCGGTGGCGTCGTACCAGGCCCGCCGCCGCGCCGCACGATGCTCGGCCCGGTGCTGCGCGGCCCGACAGGCCTCGGTCCAACGAGAGGCGACCAGGAGCCCGAACGCGCCCCGCCCGACCGGACGACCCGACCCGGCGCGGGCGCCGCCGCCGGCGTCGTGGCGCATCCGGGCTCGCGCGAGGCCGGGTGGTTCTTTGCCCGCGGTGTAGGCGGCGGTGTCGGTGCGGCCCTTGGTCACGAAGAACGCCACCACGACACAGGTCAGGAAGAACGCCTCCACCCGACCCACCTCCTTCCTGCTCTAGCGCCGTATCGGCACACAGCTAGAACTTGCGGTGTCATCAGGTGAGGGATGCGGCGAGGGCGGCGATGAACGCATCCGCGGCCGGGTACAGGCGTGGGACACCGGCCAGGACGGTCCCGACCAGGGCCAGGGCGGCCACGACCATCAGTGACTTCGACCTCGTCGCTGCGGTGATCCCCGACCCACGCAGCCGCGAGTAGGCCCACAGGGCAGCGGCGGCCGCGACCGCACCGACCGCGGACACACCGACCAGCTGGGCGGTGGCCTGCCCAGCACCGGCCAGCGCCCCGCCGGACAGGTTCTGGAACAGGGCGCCGAACCAGCCGGCGGAGGCGCCGCCGACACCGAACCCGCCGACCACCGCCAGGACAGCGGCGACCTTCTCCCAATCCACGCCTTTACCGGGCACATCCAGGAAGACCAGCAGCACCGCGAGGACCAGCGCGAGCGCACCGAGCGCGGGCATCGACGACGGGATGAACATCGACCACGACATCACCCACCACCCGACACAGACAGAACGAGCAGCCCGATAACGACAACGGTGATCATGAACCCGGATGGTTTGTCCCGGATCACGTTGCCCAGCCAGTCCAGCGGGAACACCACGGCCAGGGCGGCCAGCGTCAGCGCCGCGTGCACGCCGCGGACCAGCGGGTTACTGCTGGTGGTCCAGTCCCCGGTACGCGAGTAGGCCCAGGTCTGGGCATACGACGGCGGCGCCTGGTTCCACCGCGGCCGGGCCTCCACGAGGTCACTGACGGCCTGGGCGATGCGCTGGTCCCACGGCGCCAACGGCTCCAGACCCGGTCCCGGCCGCTCTGCGGGGCCGGCATCCGGGGCCTCGTCGGCCCGGGGCGATGCGGTGTTCGCGGGCGTGTCGACGACGTAGAGGCCGTGCCGCTCCGCCGGGGCCTCGTCCTGCTGCTGGTCAGAGATCGGTTGTGGCACGACGACCACCCCCCGCCTTCTGCCGGTGACGGCACCGGCCACAGGTCCGCGGCAGCACACCGCCATCGCGCGGGATTTCGATCGACCGACGGCACACCATGCACCGGGCCCGCACGTGCATCACCGCTCACCGCCCGTGTCGAGAGCAGCGGTCTCCGCCGCGCGGCGCTGATCAGCACGCACCTGGTTCCGGGCGGCCTGACGCTGCTTCGTCCGGACCACCTTCTGCGCCGCGGCTTCCTGGGCGGTGTGGAGCTCGATGAACAGGTCGGCAAGGTCGTCGGCGATTCGATCGACGCACCGTGCAACCTCCAGTGGCACGGCGCGGGTCTTGGGCAGCGTCGCTCGCACGGCGGCGAACGCCGCGGTCAATCGCTCGGTCGGCGTGGACGCCTGCCCATAGGCCGACACGAACACAGTGCGGCGGGCCTGCCCACGCCGCAGCACCGCATACGCACGACGGGCCCGCGGACGATCCCGTCCCACCTCGGGCATCCCCGATGCCGACATCAGGCCGCCACCGCCCAACCGTTAACCGCCACAGCAGCGGCGGTGATGTCTGCGTGACGCTGCGCGGCGCGTTCCTCGCGCGTCGTGCCGCCCCAGATGCCGTGCTCGCCCGCCGCCGTTGCCCACTCGCGACACGCGACCCGCACCGGGCAACCGGTGCACACGAGGCGGGCCTGCAACACACCCAGTTCAGACACCGGGAAGAACACCTCGGTATCCACACCGAGACAGTGCCGCCCCGGATGAGACGACAACTCCGGCGCCACCGGGACAGCAGGTCCCGGATCGTCGTCAAAGACAGGACTACGCTCAACCACGTGGGTCACCTCTTCACACTCTGGGTGGCCTACAAGGGCCTCGGCGGGGCTCAATCCGCCGGGGCCCGACCACCAGCGCCACGCCTAACGTGGCACATATCAACCTTCCGCATCGGAGTATGTGGCAGCGGCGGCGAGGCGTCAAGAGGCAAGCACTGACCTCGGTCGCGGACCGCTCGTCCGGCAGCCAAGGGAGACGGACCGCTTGACTAGTGACCGCGCCGATGTCCAGCGCCACCTTGGCGAGACACTTCAGAAACTCCGACTGGCCGCAAATCTTTCAGGGCGTTCTCTTGCTGCAATTTTAGGGTGCGATCAATCGCGGATAAGCAGAATCGAATCAGGTCAAACAAAAATATCTGACCCTGAGGCGCAGAGATGGGCAATGGAAACCGGCGCCTCCGCTGAGGATTGCGCAGAAATTTCCGCCTTAGTCTGCAAGACTGGCCCCCTACAGATATCATGGCGCGGAGTGCCAATTGGTGGCTGGAGTGCTCGCCAGGGAGACCTCTCTGCCCTGGAGTCTGAGGCCCGAAGAATCCTCGTATGGCACCGATCAGGAATTCCCGACCTGCTCCAGTCCTCTTCCTACATGCTCCAAGGTGTTCAAGTCGAGTCGCAGTACTCAAAACAGAGAATTGCAGCCCGCATGTTCGCAAAAGCGTCTCGACAGCGAGTCATTTATGAGCAGCCATCACGATTGGAAGTGGTATTGGCAGAGCAGGCCCTGAGGGAGCTTTCTGGAAATCAGAGAGTCCTCGTGGATCAACTAATCTGGATCGGTTCTCTAGTCAGGCAAGGTCGACTAACTCTTGACGTTTATCCGATCAGTGGACCACTCCCCATTAACCATGCGCCCAGCGTTGCGATTCACCTCGCCCCTCAGAGCGGAATGGAAGACGTAGTTGTGCATACAGAGCTCAAGGAGTCGCCTGAGAGTGATCCCGAGAGCACTCAGCGGCACATCGACCGGTTCCGTGCCTATCAGCGCCACAGCTGGCGTGGGGATCAGGCGATCGAGTTCGTCGAGAGCCTCGCTCGGGGGATGAGCCGCGGCGGACCGGGCGACACTGGCGGCGACGGTGGGAATGACGGTGCGTGATTGTCCAGTTGTCCAGATGGACAACGGCCCGGGCGTGCTAGCGTGCGTCCTACGCGCGTGCGGGCCCGGACGCGCGTAGGACGTCGAAGTCCAGCTGCCTGTCCAGTCTTTGTCCAGCGGTTTGTCCAGCTCCTGGACAAGTACAGAGCGTGACCTAGGCAAGTGCGGGGCTCTGTGGCCGGTTCTTCTGGGCTGCTCGTTGCCTCCGCGCACCCCCTCTTTCCGGGGCGCACCCCCTCCGCGCACCCCCTCCGCGCACCCCCTCCGCGCACCCCCTCTTTCCGGGGCGCACCCCCTCCGCGCACCCCCTCCGCGCACCCCCTCTTTCCGGGGCGCACCCCCTCCGCGCACCCCCTCCGCGCACCCCCTCCGCGCACCCCCTCCGCGCAGCCGGGGGGGGGTGAACCTTTCCGGAGCTGATCTCCTGTGGCTGGTTTTTCTTTCGGCTGCGGCAGCGATACGCCTACTCGTGGGTCATCGCGCATTCTCGTCTGGATGGGGTCGTGTAATGTCAGTGCGGCCACTGCGCGTGCAGTCGGGACGAGGGAGCGGGGATGACTGTTCACGAACTCAGGCCCACCGGTGGTGTCGCCGGATCTGACGACACCACGCCTGGCGGTCCTTCGCCCGACAGCACCTTGTCTGGTTCTAGCGATGAACTGTGGGGCTGGCGGGAACAGTCTGGTCCGGAGGACGCCGCGGAGCTCGCCGATATTGCGGATGGTGGGCCACAAGGTTTGTGGGCGTCGGTGTGGCCGCGTGTTCTCGCGGTTCTCGTGGTTGCTTCTGTGGGGCTGCCCGCGGCGGTGGCGTCGTATTGGCATTTGCAGGAAGTCGCGGCCCGGTTCAACCCCGGATCTGCTCTGGCGTATTGGCTGCCGTTGTCGGTGGACGGGCTCCTCGCCGCCGCACTGGTGGTGGTGTGGTCACGGCGCACCCGGGGTGAGCGTGTCGGGTTCGGGCCGTGGGCGGCGTTCGCGTTCGGCATGATCGTCACGTTGTTGGCGAACGCCGCTTCTGTTGTCCCGGAGAGTGAATGGGTGCGGCCGGGGTCGGTGTTGGCGGCGGTGGCGGCGTGGATGGTGGCGTTGTTCCCGCCGGTCGCGTTCGCGGTCAGTTTGGAATTGATCGCGATTGTGCTCCGCCCTACCCGCCGACGGGCCCGGGCGATCCAGCACGGCCGCGCCGGGCGCGGCGGAACCGCAGCGGTCGACAGCCCGGTCACCGGTGAGGCCCTGGAGCCCGCGGCGGCACCGGTCCCGCAGATGACACCGGTCCCGCAGATGACTCTGTCGGCGATCTCACCCGCCCAGTCCCCAGCATCAGCTCCGGCTGCGGCGGGGCTGGTTGGGGCGGTTGTCGAGCCCGGCCGCGACACGGGCGACACGGTCCCGTTGCCTGCGGTGGCACCGGCTGACGCCGACGTCGGTAGTGGGTCCGGGGTGGCGGGTCAGACGAAGCAGGGCCGGGCCGAAGCGTTGTTCATGGCGGCCTGGGACCGGGGTGAGGATCTGTCGCTGGCTGAGGTCGACCGGAGGATCGGCGGGAACCGGACCGCGGCGAAGGCCAAGCGCAGCCTGCGTGATCGCGGTCTTCTGCCGCCGGCCGAGCATCTCCGGCCCGCGCCGCGGGCCGGCGCAGGCCGGGCGAGTACCCAGCTCACTCCTGCCTGACCAGTCCATACCGCCCCGGGCACCGACGGACCGGTCGGCGCGGACACGGTGACGGCGCAACCGGTGATGATCACCGGCGATACTGGGAGCCATGATCGGTAGGCGTGCGCGGTGCAGTCGCGGCGTTCGTGTTCTTCTGTCTGCAGTCGCGGGTCTGCTGGTCCTGGCCGGTTGCGGAGCCGAGCCGGCCAGGACCGACGATGGGCCTGTGACCGAGGTGGTGTCTCCTCCGGCTGCTGTGCGGGAGGCGTTCGATCCGCCCGCTGATTTCGGTCCGCCGGTGGGTGAGATGGGGCGCGGCGCTGGTGACATCCCGATCGTCGAGGTCCTCGACGGTGTGCACGGGTGGCTGCTCGGCGCGAAAGGCCTGGTCCGGGTTGATCTCACGACCGGTGAGGTGGCCGACGGCCTGTTCCCCGATAATGCTCCGCACCCGGAGGTCGATCTCGACCTGGTCAACACCGGCACCAGCACCGTGGATCCGGCCGGCCCGCCGGTCGTCGCCGACACCCCGGTCGGGCGGCTGGTGCTGGCCGTGTTCCCGGTCAAGATCCCCGATCGGGGCACGGTCCCGGGTGGGATCGGAGTCGAGGTCGTCGCCGCGGACTCGGCGACCGGGCAGAAGGCCCAGAGCACGCTGATCCCGCTTCCGGGAAGCGAGGTGCCCGGTTCCCGGCCGTGGTTCGAGTACGTCTGGGTGGTCGGCGTTCACGGGGCGACTGCGGTCGTCGATGTCCGTACCAACGAGTACGAGTTCACCGCTGCGGTCGACCTGGCCTCCGGGCAGGTCCTCTGGACCGCGCCGGGGAAAGCCGGCCAGCTGGTCGTCGGCGACACCGTGATCGTCACCGTCTCCGACTGGGGCGCCGGCACGCGGGACACGCGTGGGTTGTCGGTTGCCGACGGTCGTCAACGCTGGGTCAGCACCTCGGCCGGGTCGGCGTTCCCCGTCGGGCGGGACATGGTCCTGCTCGACGGCTCCAGCACTTCGGTGGTCATCAACGCCACGTCCGGGCGGCCGGTGCCGTCGGTCCCGTTGCACGGAGATCGGCGCGGGTGGAGCTGCTTCGGCGACCAGCGCTCGGTCACCGTCTGCCAGCGTGGTGGTGGACGGTCGGTCGAGGTCCTGCTCGGGCTCGACGAATCCGGCGCCGAGCTGTGGCGCATCGTCAACCAGACCGGTGGGACCCGAGTCCCACCTGCGGTCTCGACGGTCTGGCACGGCGCGATCTACGGCTACACCCGTGACGGTGTTCCAACCGTCCTCGACGCCCGAACCGGCGCTGACCGCACGCCGGTCGCGGCGGTCGCACCGTTTCTGGTCAACGAGTACTTCGGGATCGCCGCTGTCGACGCATCGGTGGGCCAGGTGAGCGCGCCTTCCCGTGCGGTCGCTGTCCCCGCCACCTCCTGACGAGCACTTTTCCTTGACCGCGGCCGGGCCCTGGCTGCTGAAGACAACGTCAGGTCCAGGTCATCGTGATGACGAGCATGGCGGCGACGATGACCAAGCCGAAGATCACCAGGGCGAGCCACGGCCCGGTAGCCGGCCGGGGCCCCTCCGGCGCTGTCGGGGCCTGGGTGCGCGTGCGCCGGTGAGCCGCCGCACGGTCCCTGGCCGGGTGGTCGCGTGCGAGGGCGTCGACCAGGTCGGCGCGGTTGAGTACGGCGGTGTCGGCTTCGGCCGCTGCCCGGGAGGACGCGCGGTCGGGTCCGGACATCCAGGTCGGCCATGCCAGCCGATCACTCTGACTGGCCGGTCTGTCCGGGCCGGCCTGGGCGTCGGTGTCGCGGGGCGTGTTCACCGGTGCACTGTGCGCGACCGGTAGGCAGGCGCACCAGCGGTGGCGCTGGTTGTCACCGACTCGTGCGCCCACGAGCCCACCCCGGGCCGGCCCACCCCGGGCCGGGCCACCCCGGGCCGGGCCACCCCGGGCCGGGCCGGATTTATCCGGGCATGTTCGGTTTGTCTGGTTATCTCCAGGTTTTCGGGTTGAGGCGTCGTCGGCCGGTCGGGGCGTTGGTGCTGGTGCGGGCGATCAGGCGGGCGCGGGTGGACTCGATCAGTGCTCGGGTGGCGGGGCTGATCTGGCGGGCCTGGGCGTCGGTGGCGGCTTGTGCGGCGAGGTGGCGGGCCTGTCGGGCGATCCGGTCGGCAGCGGGTGTGACGTGGTCGCATTTGAGCGCGAGGGGCGGGTAGTCACCGGTGGCGGGATCGACGACCTGTCCGTACTCGTCGCATTCGGCGCAGCCGGCGATGCGCTGGCGTGCCTGTTGCGCGGCCTCAGAGCGCCGCTGAGCGGCCGTAGCGGCCTGCTGGGCCTCTTGGGCTTGCATCCGCTTGCGGACCGTTCCACAGCCGCCGCAGGGCCGGTCGTGGGGGTCGGGGTGGGCGAGGTGACGCGGGCAGAGCCAAGTCTCCCGCCGCTCCGGGTCCGGCACCAGCTCGGCCGGTGCGGGCGGGGTGTGGGCTTGCGCCGCGGCGGTGGTGACCAGGTCAGGCACGATCGGAGCAGCGGCGACCGGTGGGCCCTGGTCGGCCTGGTCGGTGGCCGGCGGTGCCGCTTGCGGTGCAGGTGCGGCGGCGGGTTCCGGGCGTAGCGCGTCGAGTACCGCCGAGGTCTCGGCCAGGGCGGGCTGCTCCAGCGGATCCGCAGCCGCCGGTCCCGCTTCCTCCGGGCGGGGTGTTCGGGTCGCGGACTCCTGGGGGGCGTTGATCGGGGTGTCCCGCTCGGGGTCCGGACGAGCGGTGCCCGACCGGTCCGGGTCGACACCGGTCGCGGGCGCGCTCGCGCGCGTGGCCTCCCCCGTGATGGTCATCTGACGGTTCCAGGCAACCCGCGGTGAGACCCCCGTGGGGTCGCACCGTGAGACGGGGGGGGTCTCACCGTGCGACGGGGGGGTGAGCTGCGGAAACACCGGTTCGGGCAGGCCGGCGGTGTGCCCGCCGAGACCCGCCCCAGGAGCCTCGGACAGACCCCTCAGACCCGCCGGATCCGCCCCCGCACCGACCGCCGCACCGACCGCTCCGTCGACTATTCCGGCGCCCGTGTCGAGGACCGAGCCGAGGACCGAGCCGGTGTCCGGCTCGGCGTCTGTGTCGGCGGCTGGTGCGATGCCGAACAACACCTCGAGGGTGTCGAGCTCCACCCGAGCCCGGAGCCTCGCCCGGTTCCGGGCCTGGAGCACCTCGACCTGGATCCAGTAACCATTCGACGTCCACGCCCCGTTCCTACGGCGCCGCCGGGCACGCCGCAGCACACCCTCACGCTCCAGATCGTTCAACGACCGGAACACCGTCGCCCGCGACAACCCGGTCTTCCGCGCCACCGACATCACCGCCGGGAAACACAACCCACGCTCGTTCGCGTGGTCAGCGATCGCCAGCAACACCGCCCGCCGCGAGGACCCCGCCACATCAGACCGGAACACCGCATCCATCACCGCGACGCTCACCGCACACCCCCGGACGAGTCCGCCGTTGCGTCCGGAGCCCGCGAGTACAGCTGGTCGAGGTCGAGGGGGCTCCCCGTCTCGACTGTCTGACGGGGCATCGCTACAGTGCTTTTCACTGCTCTCCTTGCAGAGTCGCAGCAGTCAGTCCGAGCGATACGCGGTCCGCGTGACCACGTCGATCCGGAACTGACTACTCGGTGGATGACTATGGCGCCTTTTTCCTGGTCAGGTGTGGGGCGCCACAGTCATTACTTGGATGTAGACGGTAGCGGGTCGGGTCCCGATGGGTTCGCCCGCTATCGTCTGCACCAGGAACTCGCTGGTCCACCAGCATTTACCCCGCCCACCCCGCCGCCGCGTCGGTCTTGTTGCTGGTGGGTGTGAGCCAGTAGGTCGCGCAGTCATGACAGACGAACGCCTCGACTGCCCCGAACATCAACGCCCGCAGCTCACGGATGCAGGTCGGGCAGCGGTAGCTGCCGCCGACCCAGAGCGGTCCGTCCTGAGTGATCGTGTTGCTGGTGGTCACCCTGTGAACAGGTCTCCGTTCGTTGATCGAGACCGAAGGTGATGACCTGTCGGTCTGGGTGGCGCTGTCCGGGATATCCGGTAGGTCCAGGTCGCCGGTAGTCTCCGGTTCCGTACTGAGCGTGGCTGCCGTGGTCGTGGCGATCGTGTCGGTCCAGAGCACGTCGTCGGCGGTGCGGGTGTCGCAGCGGCTTCGGGTTCGTCTCGGAGGGGTGGAGGAGTCGTGGAGAGTCGGTCGCAGCGGCGGAAGGTGGCGCGGCTGGCGAAGCGGCGCGGTAAGCAGATCGACCGGGTTCGGCTGAGCGGGCGTGCGGCCGCGCAGGATGCTGTCGAGCATCTGTCGGGGCGTTCGGGTGTGGCGCGGGTGGTGTGGACGGCGTTGACGATGCAGCGCTGCTCGATCACTCAGACCTACTGGTTGACTCGGGATTGTTGCCGTGGCTACCACGTCGGGCTCGGGCTGCCCGACGGTTCCGGGGTGATCGTGGAGATGACCTTTCCCGATGACGACACCAGCGAGCTGGTGCTGGCCACGCACTGCGGCACCGGCACGTACGCCCAGGACGTCGCGACCGTGACTGCGTGGCTGCTGCCTGGTCTCGCCGACTGAGGACCTCCGAGCGTCCTTCCGCGGGTCGCCGCCGCGCATGTCATGGATCATGACGCACCTGCCGCAGAGGCCGGTACGCCAGCCGGAGCGGCCGCACCCGCGGGTGGTGCCGCATGAACTCGGCGGATGTGGGTGATGTCACTTTCCCATTCGGTGAGTGGTTGGAGGATGACGCCGCGGGTGGTGTCGTAGGCGTTGACGATCATGCCGTGCCCGACGTACATGCCGTTGTGGCGTGGGTTGTCCGGTGTGCCGAGTGAGCCGGGGATGAACACGATGTCGCCGGGTGCGATGTCGTGGATGGGTACCGGCTGTCCGGCGTGTTTCTGGCTGACCGTCCCGGCGGGCAGCGGGACGCCGGCGGTGGCCCAGGAGGCGAGCATGAGCCCGGAGCAGTCGAACCCGTCCGGGCCCTGCCCGCCCCACACGTAGGGCTTCCCGAGCTGGGCCAGGGCGAACGTGACCGCGGCCCGGGCGGCGGGGTCGGCGGGCGGGGTGAACCCGGCGGGGAGCTTCTTCGGGTCGATGTTCCCAGGTGGGACTGGAAGTCCGGCGCCACCTGGATCCGGACAGGCGTAGACGGTGGCGGCGAGCTGTGCGTTCGTGGCGTGGGAACTGTCGGTGCTGCGTGGTAGCGGTACGGGATTGTCGGGGCCGGTCCAGAGTTGTTCGACCAGGGCTGCGGCCGGTGCTTCTTGTGGTGCGTAGCGGTCGGGGAACGCGGAGCGTTGCACCGCTTGGGCTGCGGCGCCGGGCGCCATGGTGTGCCATCCGGGTAGCGCGGTGAGGCGGTTGAGGAAGGTGTCGGTGGCTGCGACCGGGTTCAACACCGTCGCGGGTGGGCCCCAGCCTTGGGATGGGCGTTGTTGGTAGAGCCCGAGTGAGTCGCGGTCGCCGTGGTGCACGTTGACCAGCCGGGATTCGACGATCACCGTCGAGATCGCGATGACCGCCGCCCGCCGCGGCAGCCCACGTTCCACGACGCGGGCGACGATGGTGGCGGCGTTGTCGGTCTGCTCGGCCGACCAGTCGACACCGTCGACGGTCTGCGGACCGCCGCCGAGGCCGCCGGCCGGGCCGCACCCGAACCGCCCGGCGGTGATCCCGAGCACGGTGATCGCGGCGAGTCCGCCGATCACAGCGGTCATCAGTAGGACTACTGACAGGCCGAGTCCGCCGGCGATCAGCACCGGGCGGGTCACCTACCGCTCCTCCGTCAACGCATCATTTGTCAATGTTCCATTGACGCCAGCGGATCCGGTGGGGTGCCCGGCGTTGTGTGCGTGCTCGCTGTCGACCTCCGGGTTGCTGGTGGTGTTGTGGCTGGTCAGAGCCTCGACGGCAGTGTGGGTGTGCGGGGGCTTCCGACGGTCTCCGCGGAGGCCGGCGTTGGTGTCGAAGGTGGCCCGTTCGGTTGCGGAGAGGACGGTCTGGATTTTCATGCCGGGGCGGTTCTCGAGTTTCCACAGCGCTCGGCCGGGGCCTTCCATGGCCCAGCCGGTGAGGACGGCCTGTTCGCGTTCGGACAGGCCGAGGTCGTCGGCGAGTTCGTCGCCGACGCGGGTGGATTGGCCGAGCAGGATCCGGGTGGAGCACAGGGCGAGGAGGTCCTGGGCGATGGAGACTTCTTGGGAGCCGGCGGCGCCGACGGAGAGCAGGTCGGAGGGTTTGTGCATCACCAGGAGTTGGATTTTGCGTTCGGCGCGGGACAGGCGCAGGTCGGAGTCGACGGCCTGGACCGCCCGGAGGCCGAGGCGCATCTGCCGCCAGACCTCGTCGCGCACGACGATGCGCACGCCGCTGTCTGCGCCGCCGTCGTCGTGGAGGTCGGTGATCATCGAGGACCAGGAGCCGAGGCAGGTCAGCGCGACCGCGATCGCCTGGTCCCCGCGGCTGCGCAGCAGCGACAGGTCCATCGACTGGACGGGGGCGTCCCAGTCGAGGTCGAAGTTGGTGGGCTCGTCGAACAGCCCGGACAGTGGGCCGACGACGAGGTTGGACAGGGCGTCGGTGATGGGGCGGGTGTGGTCGAGGAATTGGCGGCGGTCGGCGAAGCGCAGCTCGCGCCACAGGTCGTCGGCGGGTTCGGCGAGGTGAGCGACGACCTGCGGGATCGTGATGGGGCGCAGCTCGGTGTTGCCGTTGGTGGCGCCGACGAGGCGGCGTAGGACGGTGGCCAGGACGAGTTCGTCGGTGACGGTGGGTGGGTAGCCTTGGGCTTCGGCCAGGGCGGTGAGTAGCCGGGTCCAGCGGGCGGTGATCCCGGTGAGTTCCTCGCGTTGGCGTTCGACGTTCCACCGGGTCCAGTGGGTGCGGATGGGTCCGAGGTCGAGGGCGTTGAGTCGGTGCGGGCTGCCCCGTCCGAGCGCGATCGGGGTGATCCCGAGCGCACGCAGCAGCGGCGTGTACTCACCTTTCACGTCGCCGCTGATGAGGGAGCGGACACCGAACAGCATCATGCGCAGCATGAGCGCGACGACGGTGGAGGATTTCCCGCGGCCGGGTTCGCCGAACACGACCAGGTTCGGGTTGGTGACCATGCCGCGCAGCACCCACTCGGTGGGGTGGACGTAGAACGCGCCGCCGGATTGGGTGTCGTAGCCCAGCCGGGCGCCGATGGCGGGGACACCGTTGGCGGCCAGCAGCGGGAACAGCCCGCCGACCTCGGCTGCCGTGGCGCGGTAGACCGGGGCGCGCCGGGAGGCGTCGACCGCGGCCCATCCGCGCCCCGGCTCACGTGGCCCCTGGCCGGGCGCGGTGGCTTGGTTGACCCGCAGCCGCCCGCCCCGCCGCCCGCCTGACCTGCGTCCGCCCTGCTCGATGGGCTGGTCGGGTTCGGCTCCGGGCGGGGTGAGCGGGATGCCGTCGAGGTCGGTGAACTGGGCCAGCAGCTCACCGGTGCTACGGGGCTGGGGGCGCCGGCGGCGGCGGCGGCGAGGCGAGATGCTCATGCGGTGAAGGCCCTCTTCTGGCGGGGCAGCCCGATCCCGACCGGGAGGGCGGCGGCGACGAACGCGGAGTCCTGGGCGAGTTCGAGGCGCAGGAGCCGGAACCGGCCTGAGGCGTCGTTTTCCAGGCGGGCGGCGTGGTCCTCGACGTTCCAGCCGGCGGGGACGGTGATCGCGGCGGCGACGGTGTAGCGGATGACGGCGTGCCCGGCGGCGACGGCGGCCTCCTGCTCGCGGGCGCCGCGCTGGCGCCGCGAGTCGATGGCGGTGGTGGTGAACCCGCGCTGGGCCTTCGCCTCGACGAGGACGTTGTTGCGGAACCGGTCGGATTTCACGACCCGGGCGCCTGCGGCGGCGGAGAGGATCTCGTAGTGCACCGCCAGGGTGCGCCGCTCACCAGCGGTGCGTACCGCCAGCAGCGGGCCGAGCGATCCGAAGATGGTGCCGGATTCGGGCGGCTGCACGGCGTAGGCGACCGAGGAGAACCCGTCGTGGTGATAAGCCCGCGCGGCCGGGGTGGGGGAGAGCGCGGGTCCGGCCTGGGAGATCGGCAGCCCGACAGTGCTGCTGCCGGGTTGACCGCCGTCGGGGTCCGGGGCGGGGTTGGTCAGGTGCCGGTGCGACAGCCCGGCTGCGGCGGCGGGGTTGAACCCGGTCTTGATCGCTTCGGCGACCCCGGTGGACGACAGCCAGGTCACCGAGGTGACGCCGAGCCCGCGCAGCCCGTCGGCGACACCTTCCAGCACACGGTAGAGGGCGTAGGCGCGGCCGGCGATTCCGCCGCCGGCGGCTTTGGCGGGGCGTCGTAGCGCGTCCTCGGTCCCGGACACGGTCACGAACAACTCGGTCCGCACGCTGACCGAGGCGACGTCGGAGTCGATCTCCGCGGTCACCCGCCGGGCCAGGGCGGGCGCGTCGCGGCGTTGGTGGCGTTCCCGCCACACCGCGTACTCGGTGCCGTCATCGGGGACGGTGCGCACGCACAGGGAGACGCGGTCGACGATCTCGCGGTGCCCGAGCCCGACCAGCATCGACCCGAGCCGCGCGGCGAGGCGTTCGCACTGGTCGTCGGACAGCATCCCGACTCCGGAGTGGGTGAGCGTGGCGGTGGCGCCCCACCGTCCTTCGGTGGTGTCGTGGATCAGGCAGATCCGGGTGCCGCGCAACTCCGGGCCGTCGGGGAACTCCAGCCGCGCCAACACCCCGGGCAGGTCGGGTTCGCCGGGGTCACCGGCCAGTCCGGCGGCGGCGCGGGACTGCCACAGCGACCAGCCCATGAACACTCCTGTCTGGAACATGACCAGGTCAGCGCACCACCGGAACGCGGGCCGCCCCCGGATCGGGACGACGATCAGTACGGCGACGATCGCGGCGACCACCGCCCAGGACAGGGCGGCCGACCACTGGTTGCGTGACATCGCGATCAGCGCGGGTGCGCACACCCCGATCAGGCCGAACGCCTGGACCGGGGTCATCCCGGCGATCCAGCCGATCCCTTCGCGGTGGTTGAGCCCGCGATAGACCCGCGGGCCCGGGTCCGGGCTGGTCGCCATCACCGGCCGTCCTCACGGTCGGTGCCGCCTCGCCCGGTGCCGGCGCGATCGGTGTCGGCTCGCCTGGTGTCGGTGCTGCCTGGCGGGTCAGGATCGGCGCCGGGGCTGGGCGATTCCGGGCCGGTGGGGCCGCCGCCGGGTGGGCCGGGATCGACCGGTGTCGGCCCCGGACCACCGCCACCGTCACCGTCGGAGCTGCCGGGGTCATCGGGGTCGGCGGGGTGATCGGGGGCGCCGGCGGGCTGGGTGATGTGGCCCGCCGTCGCGGTGTAGGCGCTACCGGCGGCGGAGCTGATCTGCCCGCCGCTCGCGGCGGGTGCGGGTCCGGGGTGCCCGATGCCGGTCTGGGCCATCTGCGACGAGGCGTAGCCGCCCGCGGCGTGACCTGCGGCTTTGGTGGCCAGGTAGCCGCCGACCACCGCCGCCGCGGCGGCACCCCCCACTGCGCCCGCCGCCGCACCCACCCCACCACCAGCAGCAGCCCCGCCGGTGGCCCCACCAGCGGCTGTGGCGCTCCCGCCGCCGGCGGCGGCCCCACCGGCGGCCCCACCGGCGGGAGCGGTGCGGGGGGCGGCGGTGCTGCCGCCGAGTTCCCCACCCCCGGCGCCGTTGTTCGCGCTGCTGCCGGCCAGGTCAGAGGTCTTGCCTGTCATCCGGGCGGTGTTGATCGCCTCGGTGGTGCCGTTGTCCGCGCCGGGCTCACCACCGCCTCCGCTGCGGGAGCCCAGTGACCGCAGTGCCATCCCGGCGTTGGTGCCGGGCTCGACGAACGGCAGCGCCCGGTAGAGCACGGTCGGGCAGAACAGGCTGATCAGCAGCACCGCGGTCCCGCCCAGCAGCCCGGCTACACCTTCGGCGCGGGAGATGACCGCGACACCGATCACCAGGACCAGCGCGAGGGCGGGTTTCATCAGGACCGCGGCCAGGAGCCAGCGCGCCACTTTCCAGAACATCGGGGCGGTCGTGTCGGCGATCAGGCACGCCGCGGCGATCGGGATGGTCGCGATCAACACCATGATCGCCGCAGCGCGGAAGATCATGGCCAGGGCGAACCCGACCGCGGCCGGGACGACCCCGAACAGGGCGGCGATCCCCAGGATCATCGCCCGGACCCCGTCGGTGACCTCCGCGCCGAGATCGGGGGTGGCGCCGAACCGGTCGACAACGGCGGGGTGGGCGAGGATCGCGGTGAAGCTGCCCTGCTCACCGAGGAAGGACAGGAAGAAGAGGGTCAGCCCGTCCGCGCCGGTCAACAGGATCGCGACCGCGCCGGTGGTCACGGCCAGGGCGATCCCGAACTGCGCTGGCCCGGTCACCGCCCGCGCCATGCCCCGCCCGCCCCGTAGCGCGACCGAGGCGAGTTGGAAGAAGAACAACCCGAGCGCGATCAGCGTGGCCAGCCAGATCATCATCGACCACAACGCCCCCAGGTCCACCGCGCCCGCGGCCGCCTCCGGCGGCGGTGCCGGCGCAGCCGCCGGACCGTCCGGGGCCGGCAACGGATCGGGGTTGTCGGCGGTGTTGCCGGTGAGGGTGCCCGGTTCGACCCTCGACACCGTGTCCGCGAGGCTGAACCCGCCCTTGAGCAGCCAGATCGCCGCATCCCACACCCACTGCATCGCAGAACTGAACGCGTCTCGGGCGATGGCGCTCAGGGACCCGCCGACCAGATCCGTGACCGGGTTCCAGCCTCCGCCACCGTCGTCGGCTGGGGGCTGGGGCGGGTCCTGGGCCGGCCAGTGCGGTGCGGTCATCGGATGATGTCCCGGTATCCGGCGGCGACTGCCTCGTCGCTTCCCGGCCATGCTGCGGGGGCATCTGCCGCCGCCGGGCCGGAGGCGATCCGCTACTGGTCGTCGACGCGGCGCATCGGCAGGCAGGTGCCCCATCCGGCGTTGACCACGCGGCCCTTGTCCTCGGCGACGAGCTCGCCGAGGACACACGCCACGATGTAGGTGCCGTCGTCGGTGCGGCCCTTGACCAGTGCGCTGGTCGGGGTCCAGGAGATCGTCATCCCGAAGCTCAGCGGCCCGGTCTCGCGCATGTGCGCGGCGCGGCGCAGGCCCACGAAGTTCCGCGCGGCGGGCGTCTGCTCCGCCGTGGTGGCACCTGGCTCGGCCATCGAGTTGTAGGTCTGGGCCCAGACCTGCGGATCAGCACCGGAGAACCCCGCACGGGCCAGCTCGATCACCTGCGCGATCGCGCCCTCCTCGCTGTCGGGGAACCCGGTCGGGACGAGCACGCCGGACACCTGCTCGGGCTCAGGCAACGTGATCGGAGGCCCCGCGCTACGCGTCGACAGGGTGTGCGGCATCGCCGCCTGCGGGGGGAGGCCGAGCATCGGGCGCCGGGCCAGCGCCGCCTCTGCCTCCGGCCCGCTACCGCTGCTCGCCCCGACCGGCCCAGGCGAGGCCGAGGAACCCGACCCAGCCGAGCCCGGGCTTTCTGAGCTGTTGCTGGTGAACATGCTGGTCACTGACACGACCACGCCGACCAGCAGGGCCAGCACCAGCAGTGCGGCGCCGGCGAGGGTCAGCAGCGCCCGCCGGCGGTTCCCGCCGCGCTCGGGTGCCGGGCCGGTGTTCATCGGGTGGCCCGTCATGCGGTGGCTCCGGCGAACTGGGAGATCAGCGTGTAGCCGAGCCCGAACAGTACGGCGAGGGCGAGGCTGCCGACGATCATGCGGGCCCCGAGGCGTCCGGAGCCGTGGTGGTCCCACATCCGTCCGGCGGTCGCGGCGACGATCCCGCCGAAGAACAGCCCGAGCACGGCGATCCCGGCGACCCACCGCACGTAGCTCACGACGTTCTCGATCGCGGCGGCCCCGGGTGGGGCCTGCGGCGGCGGGTTCGGGATCCCTTGGGTCGGCACGTGTCCGGGGCCCTGACCGAACACGGCCTCCCTGAACAGGGTGTCGGTGAGCAGGGTGTCGGTGAGCAGGTGGGGAAGCGACATCGTGGCTGGGTGCTCCGAAAGTCCGGGGGCGGCGGGGACGGTTAGCGGTGGCGGGGGGAGGTGATCAGGCCCCAGGAGGCGAGGAGTGGGCGGAGCGCGTCGACGGCTTTGGGTGGGCTGGGGTCGTCGGTGACACCGGCGATCTCCCAGCTGCGTTCGTGGGGGACGAACAGGGTGTCGTCGAGGAGTGCGGTGATCCGGGGGCCGGCGGCGCCGGTGACACCGGGAGGCCATTTCCGGGCGTTGTTGACGACCAGCTGGTAGATCGGTGTCGCAGCCCCGCTGCTCACCCACGGCTCCAGGCGGGCCAGGAGTTCCTCGGCCTGGCGCAGCGACGGGCGGGTCGCGCGGACGACCAGGATCGGGCGCTGAGCGGGTAGGCCGCGGCGCAGCCAGCCCCCGGCGCCGTAGACGGGGGTCGCGGCGGCCCGCCACCCGCCGTGACCCAGATCGACCACCGTGGTGTGCAGCGGGGTCGGCGGCGGGTCGGGCAGCCAGTCCGGCGGCACCGGCACCATCCCCGGCGTGATCGCCGGGAGCGGAGTCTCCACCCGGGCGAGCAGCGCGTTGTCACGCCAGCTGTAGCGCACCGACACCTGCTCGTTGACCGGCCGTTGCCACGGCCCCTCCCAGGTGGAGGCACACGCCAACCCGGACCGGGCCGGGTCGTCGGCGTCGACGAGCAGCGCGCAGCGCCGGTCGGCTTGCAACGCGTCGGTGATCGCCGCGGCGACACACGACGCGCCGGCCCCGGCGGACCCGGCCAGGACCGGGATCAGTGCCCCGAACGCCGCCCACGACACCGGGCGGGTCTCGGGGAACACAGTCCGGGTGTGGACGGCGTCGGTGGCCGCCCCGAGTTCAGCGGCGATATCGATCGGGTCGACGCCGGGTGCGCCGCCGGCCGCGGCCGCGGCAGCGGTATCGACGATGGCCTCGACATCGACCACACCCAGATGGGGTGCCCGCGCCCGCGCGGCGGCCCCGAGACGATGGTTGAGCTCGAACACACTGCCCGTGGCCTGGGCCGGGTCCTGCTGTGTGGTGCTCATCGGAGCCCGAGCCGTGTCGAACAGGTCGGCCACGCCGCCCAGCCCTGCACGGCCTGGACGCGTTTCGCGACCTCGATCTGCTCAGCCCGGGACGCCTCATGCGCGGCTCCTTGCCCACCGAACGCCCGCCAGGTCGACGGGCTGAACTGCAGGCCACCGACGTAGCCGTTACCGGTGTTCGTGCTCCAGTCCCCGCCGGACTCGCACTGAGCTAGGTTGTCGAAAGTCGAGTCCGTCGCCGGACCCGTTTCTGCATCTCCGGTCGCCGGCGACGGCTCGGCCCTCATCGCGGGCTCGCGCGACTGCTCACCAGCTCTGCGGTCGAGCCCGTCAGCACCATCGTCAGCACCGTCAGCGGTGTCGCCGTCGGTGGTGTCGTTCCTGGTGGAAGCGGTACCACCGGTCGAGCCGCTGACCCGACCACGCTCGACACCGTGCTCGACACCGTCCTTGCTGTCCTCCGTACCGGCACCGGTGCCGGTGCGGTCGAGGGCGTCAAGTAGGTCTTGGGCGACCGGGTCGACCTCTGCTGCGGCGCGGGCCTGTGTTCTCAGCTTCTCGATGCCCGCCGACACCGACACCGACCCCGGGCTACGGGTCTGGGTCTCGGGTGTGCTCGTACTGGTGCGCTGACCAGCGCTGCTCGCGTCGCTGCTCTCATCGCCGGATGCGGCGTCGGCGGTGGTGCTGGCACGGCTGGACTGGCTGGGTTGGGTGCGGGTGATCGCCGCGCCGGGACGGACCTCGGTCTCGCCCGACGATGCCTGCTCCGATGTCCGCGCCTGCGCCTGCGCCTGCGTCGGCTTCGGGGACGCCGTCGTGGGCTGGTCGCTCCGACCGCTGCTGCCGCTGGTGGTGGTGTCACGGAGGTGGTCGAGGGTGTCGAGGTCGGCAGGGTCGGCGCCGAGCGCGGCGAGACGATCGGTGTCCAGAGCGTCGAGGATGGTCGATCCGATCCGGGTGGCGTCGGCGCCGCCGTCAGCGGCGATCGCGGCCATCAGGTCGCTGACCATCCCGATCGCCGCCCGCGCCGCCGCAGCGTCGTTGGTCACGTCCTCGACCGACGGTGTCTGTCCCGGCCCGGTCTGGGCATCGGTGACCACACGATTCGACGCTGCAGGCGGCGCCAAAGACGGTGTCGCGGGTGGTGTCGAGGTTCGGGGCCCGCCCGGCGCGCTGCCCGGCTTGGTGCTGTCCGGCTTGGTGCTGGTCGGGGCGAGATCGGTGGTGGTGTCGGCGGCCCGGTCCTTGCTGCTGCTGATGGTGGTCGGTGGAGCTGCTGCAGGCAGCTCGGCAGTGGTCGCTGCCGGTGCCGGTGCCGGTTCACGGGTCGGGCCAAGGCTGACCGGTGCGGTCTTGTCCTCCGCGGGTGGTTGTTCCGGGGGCGCCGTAGGCGTGCCCGGGTGGTGGTCGGTGCAGGCCGCTGGGATCGGCGGCGCCGCAGACCGCGGCCGGGCTACCGGCGGCGTTGCTGCTGCTGGTGGTGGAGTTGTGGCTGCGGCTAGGGCCTGGTCGACAGCGCCGAGGGCGACCGCGGCCCCGGCTGCGGTGTCGTTGATGAGGTCGGCTGCGGGTGGCGGGTCGATCAGGTCGGCGGGTGTGGGGCCGAGCCCGGCCGCGGCTAGCCGCACCCCGACCTCGCTGAGCTGCGGGTCAGCACTGTGTGGGTCGGCACTGTCCAGGTGGTGGAGGTGGTCGGCGACGTCCACGGCGTGCTGGCGCCACCCGGGCGGCTGGGTTGCGGGGCGGAACCCGAGCTCGGTGATCTGGTCGGCGAGGGCGTGGTCGGCCGGGTCGGCGGACAGTGTGAGGTCGGTGAGCAGCGCGCGTGCCTGGGTGCGGGTTTCGGTCGCGGCGGCGTGTTGACGTGCGGCTGTGCGATTATCGCAAGTTCCGGCGGCGGTCAGCCCGAGCACTGTCACAGGCTGCGCCTCCGGGGCCCGGGTAGCTGTGGTGACGGTGGTCCAGGTCCCGACGCCCAGTAGCGCGGTCGCGGTCAGCACCGCGACCGCTGAGCGGCGGGCGGGTGACCCGTCCGGCAGACGGACCGGCAGGAGAGGGCGGCGAGGGACGTGGTCGGCCCACGACGGCCGCACAGCACGCCGACCGCCGCGGCGGGGGAGCGGAGACATGCGGGGAAACCTCCAGGTCAGCAAGGGAGCAGACGAGAACAAGCGCGGGTGTCGGTCGGGCGGCGGAACGGCGTCTAGGACCAGCCGGTGTTGTTGTTGATCTCGTCGGTGACCGTGGTGGAGGAGTCGGCGTCGGTCGACCCTTCGCTGCCGGCGGTGTCGGTCGATGGGCCTTCGCCGGCGGCGAGGCCCCACTGCTTGACCCAGTCGACCTGCATCCGCCCGGTCTCGCCGTCTCCGCGCGGGAACCAGTCCAGCTGCAGACACAGGTGCATCGGACCCGGCGGCAGGATGGAGGTGTCGGTGGTCTTCCACCATTCGCGGCCGTCGACGAACGCGGTCACACCGTGCGGGGTCCACTCGAGCGCGTAGTTGTGCCATGCGGCGGCGTCGATGTTCAGTTCGCCGTGGACCTGGGAGTTGTCCGCGCCGTAGTGCAGAAAGAGTTCGATCGTGTCGCGGGCCGGGTTCATGATCTCGGCGAAGTCGATCTCCCCACCGACCGGGAAGTTCTCCTGCGTCGGCCACAACAGCGCCAGCGCGTTGTAGGACGGCGACCCGGTCGGGGCGCGCATCCGAACCTCCCAGCGCCCGTACTTCTGGGAGTGCGCCGACCACGCCAGCCCGGCAGTCGTGCCGTCCCCGGTGCCGTCGATCGTCAGCACACCGTCGGCGACGGTCGCCGCGTCCGGGGAGCGGGTGCCGTTCCCGGCATGACCCGGGCCGTCATAGGCATTCCACCCCGCACCCAGGCCGGTGCCGGTGAAGTCGTCGACGACGTCCGGGACACCCCACCCGAACACCTCACCAGCAGTGTCACCTGATGCGGGTGTCCCGGACGTCGGCCCGGTCGGCGGTCCGGGCGATCCAGCGTCGGGGGCAGCACTGGATCCGTTTTCATGATCGTTTGACCGGTTCCCGGTGTTACCGGCACCACCGGACGCCCCGCTGTCGCCGCTGTCGCTGCGGTCGCGGGTGTCGCGGGGGCTCGGGGTGGTGTAGCAGGTGGTGGGGACGAACCCGGGGCGGTCCGCGCCGATCTCGGTGAGCGCGGCCCGCCACACCTGCGCCCGCTCGGACTCATCACCGTCGAGTTCGGCCAGGACATGGGTCGCGGTGATCCGCCATCCGCACTCCACCCGCGCCTCCGCCGGTGTCGGGGCGGCCGGAGCGAACACGACACCCAGCGACGTCACCACCGCTACTGCGGCGCTGGTCGGGCCGGACCCGATCACCGCCGACCGGCCTGACCGCCGCCGTGGCCGGCGCGGGCGCGGGTGTGGAAGTCGCTGGTGCGGTGGCGGAAGCCGTGGGAGGCCAGGCCACAGGTCCGGGCCTGGAAGCCGTCGGCGACCGCCGCAGCCAGTTCAAGAACCGCATCGCGGGTGCCCGGGGCCAGAGCGGCCAGGTCGATGACGTCCCCGGTCGCCAGGTGCGGGTCGGCGGGAAGCTCCACCACCGCCCGCACCCTGGACTGGAAGTAGTCGACGATGACGGTGTCATCGACATACCGCGACGCCCGGTCACAGGACAGGACCACGACGGCGTCAGCGACCAGGTCCCGATACGGAAACCCGCCGGAAGAGTCCTGGTGGGTGGCCAGCCACTGCAGCGTCCGCGCCGCGCGTGACGCCCCGTCCTTGGTCGGCGCACCCACCACGACCAGCGCATCAGCGTGCCGCAGCGTTCCCTGCATCGCCGAATGCACCAGGCCGGTGCCGCAGTCGGTGAGCAGCAACTCGTGATAGACCGACAACAACCGCAGTACGGCCTCGTAGTCGCACTCGGAGAACATCTCCGACAACGCCGGCTCCTGCTCCGAGGTCAGCACACGCAGGCGACCGGCGAGGTGGGTGTAACCCGACAACTGCGTCGACGACTGGACCCGATCCAGATCGTGGAGCAGGTCCCGCACCGTCCGCCGCCCAGCCTGCACCTCCCCGACCAGACGGTCCCCGAGCGTGCCGGCATCGGGATTGGCATCGATCGCGATGACCCGGTCCCCGCGGTACTCGGCCATCGCCAACCCGAGCAGCGAGGTCACCGTCGTCTTCCCGACACCACCCTTGATCGACCCGACCGCCACCGAGAACGGCCCCGACAGTGGTGTCGTGACCCGCCGGACCTGGTCTTTCAGGCGCAGCTCGGTAGCGGACAAACCCGGATTCCAGCGACCAGCGGTCACCGCGTAGAGCGCAGCCCGCCAGCCGTGTGTCGGCGCAGCCGGCCGCGGCCGCACCACATCAGCGAACACACCACCATCAGAGAAACCCGCATCCAGACCGGCAGCGACACCGGGGGCGTCGGCGGCGTCGACGCTCCAGAGCGCCGCCGACACCGGCGACGCCGGCGGCGCCGGCGGCGCCGGCGGCTCGGCTACCGGCCGACCCGGCTGCAGGCCAGCGCCGGAACCGGCAGCCAACAGCTGCTCCGGAGACTCGTCCGGAACCGGCCGCTCGACCGGGACCACAGGAACCGGCGACTCTGCCGCACCCGGGGAGCCGGGAACAGCCCACGCCGCAGCACCATCAGCCAGCCACGACGGCGTCTCACCCGCCGACGTCTTCTCCGAGGTCTGCTCCGGCGCCGGTACATGGTTGCTCGATGACATCAGCGCTCACCTGCCTGTTCACCAGCAGGTCCGGACAGCAGACCGGGATCGACGACCAGACGACCGTCCTCACCAGCGCGGGTGACCGGCACCGTCATCCGGACCCACCACGCCTGGGCCGCAGCCCACGCCGAGTCCGCCTCCGGCGGCGCGCACGAACGGCCGATCATCCCCGCCGGCTCCACCACCTCACCGCGCTCACCGTCGTTCTCGGGATGGCCATCGGCCCCGGCTACTGCTCCAGCACGGACATACGACGTCACACGGACAACGACCTCGACGAACACCACCGTCGCCGAGCGGCGGTAGATCCGCCCCGGCAACGGGGAATCCGCCCGCTGCCGCCCCGAACCCGACCAGCCCCACGTACACGCCTGCGCATCCGCGAGGACCTCACGCAGCACCTCCGCCCGCCGCCACGGCGCGTCCTGATCGAAGGACTGGAAGTCACACGCGAACCGGCCCGCGAACGACGACGCCTCCACATCCGACACCGGCTCCCACGAGCGCACCGACCGCAGAAACGACGACTCTGCGGGTACCTGAGTGAGTGTCGGGCGGGCCTGCGGCTCTGGCCGCGGGAGCGCCTCGTCGAACGTGATGCGCGGTTTCGCGACCTCGACATCGGTAGCTGGCATCGCGGAAAGCGTTTCTTGCCCCGCCGACGTCGGGAGAGCTGGTCGGCGCCGGGCGGCGATGACGTGTACAGAGGCCGCCCCGTCGACGGGAAGAGCCGCCTCGAGCCCTGTCGTGGCTGCGCTAGTGCAGACATCAGCGACGAGGCCTGGCGCAGACTCCCACGGCGCCGACCGCTCCTCCGCAGCAAGCCGAGCTCGTCGAGGCATCAGGCCGGCCCACCGCAGCCGGAAACAAACAGAGAGCGGGGTACTGCCCGACTCGAAGCGGTCATCGCGCACCTCTCTCGCGGGAGGATGCAAACTATAGACAGAGCTCCGACGGACGTGCAAGGCTCAACAGACATATCGCAAGTAGCTACAGAAATCCTAGGTGAGCTGCCTAGACGTAGGATCTAGCCTTGACCAGCGAGGGCCAGCACTGCTAGATTTGTAACTATAGTTAGAGTCGCGGGAGTGACATGATGGGAATCATCTTCGCCCGACCGGGCTCAGCACTGCTGCTCGGCGGCTGCGGTGGTCGCGTGCGATGACGCGACCACCAGGCGGCACGCTATCTGGAAGACTTCGCTTCCTGTCGTCGACCGTCCTGAGGTTGGATCGCAGATCGCGAGGGCTGGCCGACGACTCTCTGTGGCCGGACCCCGAGGCTCGCAGAGTGCTTGACCAGGCGGCGGCGGGAAGCAATCTCGTGCTGACCAACGAACAGGCCGTACGGGTCGCGGTGGGGATTGGCATCCCCGCAGATTCCCTGACCGCCCCGGCGGAACGATGGAGCCTAGTCGAAAGTTGCTTTCGGCGCCTCATGGCGCTACGCGCCCATGATGAGAGATGGCTCGCCGCTCTCTTGGAGTCTGACGAAATAACCTTCCCCTCGTCCTCTTCGAGAAAAGAGGTTCACGATATGAACGTGGCATTCTGGAGTGTTCCTCGTTGCTGCAGAGGCCCCTGGCCCCGGCTGAGTCAGGCGCGAATCAATTCTCGCCGACACGGTGCCGCCCGGAACGCGCCAAGCTCTGCAACTGAGCATCTATCCGATGTAGATGTACTTGAACGCTGCTCCAGTATGATCGCAGCTCTCAATGAATCTATCGGCCCGTTTGACGGCTCGATCCGGGAGTATCTGACAAGGCTGGAAGCGCATCGGGGGCGGCCCATAAGGGTGCGGACCTTCCTATTTAGGGAGCTCAAGGAAAGCGAGTGTGGAATATTCATCCCTCGGCGAACCTACGACGAGATCGGGTTTCCGTTGGATGCTCCGCACGCAACTCACATAATTTTGCACGAAGTTGGACACATGGTATTTGATCATGCGGAGGCACGGAATCCAGAGGAGTCCCCACTCTTTCGGAGCATGGCTAGTATCGCACCCGAAGCGCTAGCGGTATATCTTGGGAGGAGCGTTTACGAGTGCCGGTCGGAAAGAGAAGCGGAGGCGTTCGCATCATTACTATCTGCCGAGAGTGCGACGTCGAGGTCAAGGCCCAAGAAGCCAGCCGCAGTGAATGACTCCGTAGCCCTCAGAATCAGGGGTACCTTTGGCGGCTGAAAATACAGGAGAAGAGCGATGAGCTGAAGTGGATTCGCTACATCACAACATTTACGAGGGAGCGTCGTTGGACATGCCAGAGAACCAGACTCGGAAACTGGCAAGCGGTCCGAGCGATTCGTTTGCGGACCGTTTGAACTATTTGTTCGACAACCTTTACCCCGTCGGGCGCGGGCCCTATTCGAATGCCGAGGTCGCAGCCGGAGTGGAGCGAGCCGGATATAAGGTGACAAGCCACTACCTGTGGATGCTCCGCACTCGGCGACGCACCAACCCGACCCTAGATCTTCTAGGCGCTTTGGCGAAGTTCTTCGGAATCCCCGCAGGATACTTCTTCGACTGCGAAGAAGCGGGAGATATCAAAAAGCAGCTTGAAATCCTAGAGGAGGCTCTGGCCGCTCAGGTCAAGGAGATCTTCTTTCGCAGTACTGAAATTGAGGAGCAGGATCGAGCAGTTATCTTGCGCATCTTGCGCAGCTTCTCGGCTAGGGAAAATTCCAGCCCAGAGAGGTCGGGATAAGTCCTCGGCGACACCGAGTTCGATGCCGAGTTCGATGCCACGCCCTTCGCTTCAACGTAGAAGAATGCGATCAAGAGATGTCTCCTGCGCTAGTTGCTAACACCACCGTGTACTACCTTTTCCCCGCGGTCTGTTTCAGCGTTGCAGCGATACGCTGGGCACATTACAGACGCGCAGCGGATAAGACTACGCCGCCCGAATTCCGAGCAATGTTGTTTTACATGACGAGTCTGGGTCTCGCGGTGGCCGTTATGGCCCCGCCCAGTCGAGGGCTCATCGACATCATCTATCCCAACATTTCCCAGCTCTTGGGTAATGTCTTGGTTCTTGTGGCGGGGCTGAGTGTTACTGCCGTAGTAGCGTTCAGCCAGATGGACTTGGCATCTGCGTGGCGGCTAATCCTGCGGCGCGGAGCGCTCCTGGCGGCCGCCGCGGCCGGAATGGCGGGGTGCTTCACTGTCACTCGTATCAGCGAGGCCGTGTTTTTAGTTCCCCACCTGCATCCTTCAGTAATAACGTATTACGCACTGTATAGTGTCGGTTTCGGGTGGGCGATAATCGGCCTCACCGCACTCCTCTCCAGGCAGCTCCGCCTGGAGCCTGAGCCATGGCGCCGCGTCAGCCTGCATCTTCATCGCACTGTGTGTGTCATAGTGCTGATCTACCTGGCTGGTCGTTTGTGGAGCGTCGGGGCTCATGCCGTCGGGCTGCTCCCAGAGTGGGGCACTGCCCACAAGGACTCACTTGAACTCGTCATCAGCACGATACTTCCGTTGTGTGCTCTGATCCTCGGTGCCCTTGGTTGGCTCTCGCGATTCTGGGCTCCCCAGTTCGTTGAATTCATCGGCCGTAAGCGAACAGAATATCGGCATCGATATCTATACCGCCGGCTCGAGCCGCTGTGGGAACTGATCGACCAAGGCGACCTCAGGGACCTGTATTTTGCTGCGCGACACCATCCGTCTGTCAGCCCCACGACCCGCTTGTGCGGAAGGGTCGTTGAAATCTGCGACGTCGAACTTCGAGCTTCTCGTCATGTGACTGACGCCGATAAAGACGTTGCAGTTGCCGTTGAGATTGCCGCCGGACGCGGGTATCTCGGCGTGTCCGCCCTCAGCGACGCCTTCGTCCTCGCGAAAGGAGTGTCCATCGAACAACAACAGCTCCAGGAGGAGGAGGAGGAGGAGGCTCTTCCTGAGGCTGACGCTATTCCTGCCATTGACATAGAAGTCCAAGTGCAGCGACTGCTACGCGTCCACCGGGCTCTTCAGGCGTCGCCAGAGTTCCAAAGGATGCTCGCTTCGCCCTTGTCAGGTGCGCGAGTGAACCTGACAGGAAATCAGCAAACTATGTAGAGTAGCGTTCCGCAAACTATGACATGTCCTGATCAGACACCGCGCCGCAGTCACACAGTCATCGACCGGGTCGCTCGGGTGCTGACTGAGATTCTAGCCCCATCCGTGGTGATCATGGTGTTACCGTTGGGGCTCGCCTGGGTCGTCACGAAAGCGCTGCTACCTACGTTGGGATGGGGACTGCTCATCGCGCTCACAAGCAGCATCCTGCCGATGGTAGTGATCATCTGGGGTGCCCGCACAGGCCGTTGGGATGGGCATCACGTCCGTAACCGGCGGGGGCGACTGGTCCCGCTGCTCGCCGTTATTGGATTCAGCGCGATCGGCCTAGTTCTGCTCATCGTATTCCGCGCGCCGTGGCCCCTGATCGCGCTTGATATCACGTTCCTGGCCACACTGTTCGTGACGAGCGCAATCACGCTCAAATGGAAAGTATCGATCCACGCTGCTGTGGCCATGAGCGCTGTTGCGATCATGGCGATTGCAAGCGGTCCTGAATGGTGGTTCGCGACGCTACTGGTGGGCGCAGTAGGGTGGTCCCGTGTGCATCTTCAGGATCACACGACTGCACAGGTCATCGTCGGTGCGTTGACTGGAATGCTCGCCGCTGGATTGTTCGCGCTATTAACACAGTAGAAGGCTCGGGGCGCAGCACCGAATCTCATCGCTCGTGACGCGCAGGAACCACGGGACAGGCCCCGTGGTTCCTGCTACTCGTCTGTGCTGAAACATTCCTCGCCTGGAGTGTGTTCTACGTTCGGATCTTCTCCGTTGCCAGCTCGGAGGAGCGCTTGAGCCACCGCGCGGTTCAACGCTGCGTACTGGTTCCGGCTGAGTTGTCCGCCGCAGGCACTGACATGGCTGGCACAAACTTCACGTAAATCTACCTCCAGCTCCACCTGTGAGACGACATGTTCGACCGCGGCAGGATCGTTGAAAAAATATGCAGGACTCACCTTATACAGATCAGCTAGAGCCTGGATCATGCGCACGGACGGATTCGGTTTAGTGCCGAGCCGGATCTCGGAGTAATATCCTTCGGTGATCGCTGCACCCGCTGCGGTCATCTCCACGACCGCGGCCTTCGCCGTCCACCGCTCCCCGCTGCGCTGCACCTTGTTGCTCTGCAGATAACGCAGTTTTTCTGGCACACTCGCATCCGCCGCCGGCGGTTTCTCGCGGGGCCGTACCGGCCGCTGCGCCGCGGCCCCCGACCGCCGCCTCTGTTTCGTTGGTGCAGTCCTGGCAGCGTTGTTGTCGATCGTAGTGGCGGCCGACTTCTGTTCCTTGGACGTCGTCGGTTCTCCTCTGGTCATGCCTGTGCTCTGCTCTTCCTCATCGCCCACGAAAATATCACGTCCCTCTCGCCGCAACGCATAAAATCGTAGAAGGTTTCTATTTCAGGCCGTGGCTGCGGTGCTGGCCGAGGCTGGGCGAGTCGCGCTGGTCGAAATAGCGCTGACGGGATGTTTCTTCGGCCCGAACCCGTTCACGAGCCCCAGCGTCTGTCTGCCGCGTCACGAGAGAAGTACCGGAGTCGACGGGCACGGAGGAGCGACGACGGGCATGCTGTTGTTCCTGATCCTGCGCGGTGGCGCTGAACCGAGGCCCGTCCTCAGCTGGCGCAGAGACCACCGGGCTGCGACCCCGCCGGTGTAGCTCCTCTGCCGCGTGCCGGGCGTCCTCGGCGAGGTCACGGACACCGGTGTACCAGCCGGTGCGCCGCTCGTGTGCCGCCGTCCACGTCTCGACCTGGTCGTGAGCGAGCGTGGCCAGGGTCTGCGCGGTCCGGGCGTTGATCTCGGCCAGCTCCCGCGCCGCCGCGCCACCGGTCGGGTTGTCCCGTGCCGCGGCCGCGAGGTGCGCGTTCACCCGCGCGTCGTGCAGCCGCTCGTGTGCCGCCCACAACTGCTCGGCGGCATAGATCGGGGCGCCGGCGTGCACGCGTTCCCAGGTCTGGACCTTCTCCGCCAGCACCGCGTCCGGCAGCCGCCGATGCTCCACCAACGCGGCATCCACGCCGAGGGCGGCGACCGCCCGGGTCCACCACGCCCGGGCATAGACGTCATCAGCTGCCGGCGCCGGCCCCAGACTGGCCGCGGTATCAGCGATCCCGCTGTATTCCCGGTACCCGGCCGCGACACCCGCGCGGCGCACCCACTCCGACCACTCGCCGGTACCGGGCCCGGGCACCGCGCCGAGCGCTTCGACCGCCCACCCGGGTGCCTGCTCAGCAGCCTGCCGGCCCAGCTGGGCGATCCGGTCGACGATCAACGGAGCCAACAGGTTCCGCTGCTGATCATGAACGTTGTTACCGGTCACTGTCCACGACTCGAACCGGCCCGCGCCGCCGACCGGGTCCTCCGGCACCCTCCTCGACACCGCACCCGCGATCCGCCAGCGCAGCACATCCGACACCGACTCGGCGCTATCGAGTTCCCGCGAGCCCGCAACCTGGGACAGGAGCCGGAACGGGTCATGCCCGGCCAACTCCGACTCCGCGAGGACCGCCAGCAGCGACCCGCGACCGCCCTCAGCCTCGACCCGGGCCGCGTTCACCGCACCCAACGCCCCCGTCAGAAGCCGGCCGGCCCGTTCACGGTGCTGCATCCGGGCCAGGTCGAACCAGTCCCCGGCCAGCGTCACCAACGACCGCACCTGATCCTGGGCCTCGGCACGGGCAGCCACCGCCGAGGTCTGCGCCCCACTGAACTCGATCACCGCCGAAAACCGCGACCTCGCCGTCTCCGCTAGGGCCTGCGGATCATGAGCATCCGCCGGGCGGGCGGCGACCAGCCACACATGATTCTCCACCCGGCCCCGGGTGATCGCCGGATACACCGCGTCCCGGCCCATCTCCTCGGTGATGACCGAGTGCCCGGTGTCAACCGTCAACGACTGCGCCGCATGCACCGTCCCCGCATAGGCCAGCCGCAGATGCCGGGCGGCGTACTCGACCGGGAAATACGCGATCACTCCGTGCTGGTCACGCCCCAACAGAAAGTGATCATTGTTTTCATCACGGTGAGCACCGATGATCGTGTAGGTCTCCCGGTTGGTGACGAACGCACACAGCTGCACCCCCCCACAGGCACCAGCCGGGAGATCCACCCGCACCGACCGATCGTTGAGCCGCGCCTGCACCTTGTCGCCGATCGACACCGCCTGACCACCCGGTTCAACACCGTGCACCCGCCCGACCGGGGCCGGGTCGACACGACCGAGGCCGATCAGTTGCTCCCGCAACCGCCTCGAGAGCTGCGCGGCCTGCTCATTGCCCGCCACGATCAGCAACGACGAACGGCCGGCGACGGTGTCGGCCAGCCACGACCGCGACGCACCCGCCTCCATCTCCTCCACCGAGCCCGCGTGCAACCGACCCCGGGACAGATACTCCGCGACCGCCGCCGTGTCCCCCGCCCGAACCTGCAGTGACGCCGCCTTCTCCCACTCCTGGGCGAACCGGTGCACCGTCTGCAACTCGACCACCGACGACGCCGTACCTACCAGATGGGAGAACAACCCGCCCGCGCCGACCGCGCCCAACTGCTCCGGGTCCCCGGTCAACACGACCTTCGCGCCCGCCTCAGCAGCAAGGCTCGTGATCAGGTGCAGATCGACGGTGGAAGTCATCCCCGCCTCATCGACGACAACCAGATCCCCCGCCCCCAGCCGGTCGCGGACCTGACCGTCGGGGCCGGGGGTGAACCGGCCACCGAACACAGCAGTGTTGATCGCGTCGATGTGGGCGTCGGCGAGGTTGTTCGCCGCGATCTGCGACGTCGTCAACCCCCACACCCGCCCCCCGACCTCACGGGACCACACCTGCGCCAGCGCCGACATGGTGCGCGACTTCCCCGCACCCGCCGGACCGACGACGACATCCCCTGCGACCCGGGAGGTCAGCACCGTCAAGGCGGCGTGGACCTGATCGTCGCTCAGGCCGTGCCCGGACAGCTCCGCCCGCACCCCCGCAGCCTTCCCAGGTGCCAGACCGACATCCAGCGGCCCCGACACCCGCGCGACCACGGCCTCCTCACGCCCGAGATGCGCCGCCGAGGTGTAACGCTCACGATGCGCCCCCCGCAGGACATAGCCGCCGTCCCCGACCACCCTCGACCCGTCAGCGTCCACCCGCCCGCCCCGCTCCCGGCGCAACCCATCCGGGATCGGCGCGGGCTCGGTCATCGACACCTGCACCACATCCGGCCGGCCCACCGCCTCCCGAGCAAGATCGAACAACGCCGCACCGCGTTCAGACTCCGACGCCCCCGCCAACCCGAGAACCTCCCACCGATCCCCGACCTGCGCCTTGACCGCCAGAGCCAGGTTCCCGATGTCCCACACCGCATACAACGCCGACACCCGCTCTACCGCCGCCGACAACACCGCATCCCGATCAACCGGCTCATCGGCGCTGACACCGCCACCCACCGCAGCTTCCGCAGCTCCCGACAACACCTCGACCGCAGCATCAGCATGCGCGCGCGCCCACCGCGCCAACGCCCGCGGCCCCGCATCGGCTGACTTCGGCGCACGCGTCTCCAACGACGCCAACCGCGCCACACGATGCAACACCGCAGCCGACAACTCCCCACCCCCAGCCCGCGCCGACAGCTCCGCTTTCATCGCCGCGACACGGTCCTCAAGCTGCTTCGTCCGCGTCGACGCCGCATCCATCAACGCCTGATCGATCCCCGCGATCTCCCGGGCGAACCCATCCGGACGATCCCGCCACCCCACACCCAACTCAGCCGTCAAACGCTGCTCCAAGGACTGCTGATAGACCGCGTCCACCGCCTGCTTCAGCCCACGAAAAGACGCCCCATCCAACGCGCCGACCTTCCCCCCAGAAGTCGAGGTGCGATTCAGCAACGCCGCATGCGTGTGCAGATGCGGCTCATCCTCACGATTCGTCGAATGCGCCCACAACGACCACGTCGTCCCCGAACCCTGCTCGAACACCCCCATACCCGCCACCGACCGCGGACCCGAATGACGACCCGTCCTCGTCACCGCCACCCGCGCATCCGCAAACGACACCGCCGACTCCACCGCCGACTCATGCGCCCCACGAACCTTCTCCGCAGCCTCGGTCGCACCCGCCGCGATCAACGCCGCGTAATACACACTCACCGACTTCGGCGCCGCGAACACCCAGTCGTAATACGCCACCGACCGGCGCCCATCCGACTCCGCCGACCGACGGACCTCCTCCACCCGCTCCGCGCTTGGCGAGCCCTTCTCCCGACCCAGAGCCCGCTCGACACGCTGCTCCGCCGACAGATACTTCCGAGGCCGAGACCCAATGAACACCGGATCCCTCTCCGACGAATCCGGATGCCGCAACTGCCCGAACACCGCACGAACGTCATCCGCCGCGACCGTCTCGCCCGAGGCGAACGACAGGCCAAGCCCAGCCATCCCCGTACCGAACCAACGACCCGCCGGCTCCCCCCGAGCCACCGCCTTCGCGTAATAACCAGGCCCGTCCACAGCCTCCCCCCGAGACTCGTGCGCGGCGCAACCCGACCCACGCACCAGGTACTCCACCGCCCCCGCGCCCACCGCGATCACCCGCAACACACCGGCCACCCTACCCCACCCAGCCGAAGATCATCAGATGATGCATAGGTCCTGTGGCCTTGACTTTGATCTTGGGGTGGGCTTCACTGTGCACACAGGCAGCAGCAGCCGGCGGACCCACTACTACTGCGGCGTCACGGGGGCGACCGGCCGGCGCCGCGCAACGGCAAGCCGACCCCGGACCGCAGTCGACCTCGGGGCGGCGAGGACCGGAAGCGGCGCGGCAGCACCCGCCCGCACTGCCCCCCCCCTCTGCCCCGAGCCCGCGGCGGACACCTCTCGATGCCTCGCGAAGAACCTTCCCCGCAAAAATTCCCCAGCGCTCACGCCCCGAGAAACATTCGAATCCCGCCAGGGGCTTCAACCTCCGCTGCCGACCAGGACAACGGCTTGCGGCCGGCAACACTGACTCGATAGGAGTCACTTTTCGGGACACCATCGATTCTAAAGCTAAACTGGCACGAACTCCCCACGATGACGGAATCCTTCAGATGTCCAGAGCCGATTAATTCCCTCTTTGAATTTAGCACCGAGATCTGCGCTCCTGCTCGGATTTCACCGAATTCTCCGAATCCAGCGCAACCACCAGAAGACAGAGGGGTGAACCCGTCAGGAATTTTCCGAGAAGGTGCGGTCATCAAGCCCACGAGCTTGCCCTCTATGGGGATCCTAGCGCCTTCTGGCATGAGCAGAAACCCTGCCGCTGCAAGCAGGGCAAGGAATGTCAACCCGGTCGCCACTACGACACCCCAAACTCGCTTCGAGCGGCCCTTGATGCTATTCGGGCGGGGCTTCTGGGTTCGAAATGGAACCGTATCCTGATCATCATTTCGTAGCGGCCCTGGGCCTTCTCTACGACTAGCCGGACTTCTGTTTTGGCTCGCCGGATCGAAAAGGCTCACCGACGACACCCACGCCGCGCTCGGCGACCTCGGCTACGAAGGCGAAGTCGACCGGCTACCCAAGACCACCTTCGCCGCGCTACGGCGAGTCACGCCATGCCCCTGGCACACCGGCGCGATCACCGCCGCTGCGCTCGTACTGCTCCACACCGAGTACGACCGCACGGCATGATCAACCCGTTACTGAGAACACCTCATTGTGGTGCGAGTGATCGACGAACGTCGACACGTGAGCGACGGTGGCACTTGTCGGGTGCAGGCAGGCAGGTGGGTGAGCCGGTCAGCCTGCCCGTTGTCGGTGCTGGTGAGGACAGGCTGGCGGGAACGGGAGCTCAAGGTGGAGATCGACCCGGTCGTGTTCGCTGCCGCGCAGGCTCGCCGTTTCACCGGCCGGCGTCTCCGGGTCGGTCGTTCGGCCGTCGTGCATGACGTCGCGTGGAAGGCGTGGCTCGGGGACCTCGCTTTACCTGTTGCGGCGTGTAATCAAGGGTGGGCGGGGCTCGCCGCCGCCGATGACCTGACAGCCACCGACGATCCCGCGAACTGCCGTAAATGCGCCCTCGCCGGCAGCCGGACCGCAGCGCGGCGGGCGCCGCCGTTCCAGACCACCCTGTTCGACCTCGACACCGGCGACGACACCGGCGGCGGGGGCGGCGGCGGGGGCGGCGGCGGGGGCGGCAGACCGGTGCCGGGCTCGCTCGACTGAGCGCAGCGGTCACACGTCTTACGGCCCGGTGCTCGACGTCTCGAACGGCGCGCGGCCGGCGGCACTATCCTGGGTCGAATGAGGTTCACCGGTGCGTCCGGAATGATCGGCGACGCAGATACACCCACCCTGGTTCGTGTTCGTGTTTTTCGGGGCGGGAGCGGGCTGTGAGTGCCGAGAAACGGATCGCGGCGCGGATGGGGCCGGGTGATGTGGTGGTCGCGGTGTCGCAGAAGTTCCCGTTGCCGGGGAAGAACCTCGTCGCGATCTCACGGGTCGTGGGGAACCATCTCGAACGGGCCCGTCGCCGCGGCCAGATCGTCGACAGCTACGCCGGGCCCGACCACGACCGAGTCACCGGCCGCCCCCTCGACCCGGGCGAGACGGGTGGGGACGTCCTCGTCGTGCGGGTCCAGGTCATCGCCACCAGCATCAACCCGGGCCTGCAGGGCGGGATCGCGGCACTCCGTGCCGGGATCAGCGCAGCGATCGCCGCGCTACCCGACCAGTTCGACCCCGCGCAGGCCGCGGATCTACTCGCCTCCGTCGCCGGGGACGCGATGAGCGTGTCCTGGGCCGACCGCGACGAACTCCGGTTACGCGCCGAACTGTTCTCCTGAGCTGTCCCGGAGAAGGAACCCGATAGGGCCGATATGTGCGACCCTGGACGGTGTTCACAGTGTTCATCGACACGCTGGGTCGACGCACTGGGTGTGTGAGGACCTTCGGAGAGGTGATGGTGGCCCGACCCGATCGCAGCCCCGACCGGTGCTGGCTGGATGTGCCGTTCGTGGAGAAGGACGTCGCGAAAGCGGCGGGGGCCCGTTGGGACGCTCGGGCACGGCGGTGGTTCGATCCGGCCCCGCCGACCGCGGCGCTGGCCCGGTGGGCGGCCCGCCCGGAGGTGCCCCAGGTGCTGCCGGGTGAGGACCGCACGGTCGGGGACGGGCTGTTCGTGGACCTGGTCCCGTCCTCGTGCTGGTTCACCAACGTCCGCTCGTGTGTCGACCCTGCCGACTGGGAGCGGCTACGCCGCCCGGTCCTGGGACGGACCGGGTATCGCTGCGAGGCCTGCGGCCGCGGCGAGGACCGCCGGCCCGACATCGCCCGTTATCTCCACGTCCACGAACGCTGGACCTACGACGACGCGACCGGGGTGCAAACGTTGCGCCGTCTGGTGTGCCTGTGCTCGGACTGTCACCTGGTGACCCACTTCGGATACGCGAACGTCCAGGGCCGCACCGAGGAAGCCCTGACACACCTGTGCACGGTGAACAGCTGGACCGAGGAGCAGGCCGTCGCGCATATCGCTGAGGCCATCCGGACCTGGGAACAGCGCTCGGCTCGGACGTGGGAGCTGGACCTGGGGATCCTCACCGCCGCCGGGATCGGCCTGCGACGCCCACCCCGGGCACAGGAACGGGCGCAGATCGCCGAGAAGACCCTCGCCCACGACACACCCGCACCGACAACGCCCGCCCCGGACACGACCGGTTCCCCCTCGGTGCCCCGGCAACGCGCCGCGGCGCCGCGCACCCGGGCAGCAGGGAAGACAACGAGGAAAAAGACGTCGAAGAAGCCGTTGACCGGTGAGCAGCGGGCCGCGGTCGAGGCGTTCACCGCCGGCTACGACCTGACCATCCAGGCCGGGGCCGGGGCCGGGAAGACCTCCACCCTGCGTGCCCTGGCCGCGACCACGACCGCGCGGGGTCTGTATCTGGCGTTCAACAAGTCCATCGCCACCGAAGCCGGGGCCTCGTTCCCCCCGTCGGTGCAGGCGGTGACCTCCCATTCCCTCGCCTACGCCGCCCTCGGGCACCGCTACCAGGCCCGCCTGAACGCACCCCGGATCCCGAGCACCGACCTCGCCCCTGTTCTCGGGATCGACACCCCGTTGACCTTCGGTGAACGGAGGGTGACCCCGACCGGGCAGTGCGCTGCGGCGCAGAAGACCGTCCTGAACTTCTGCCACTCCGCCGACGACACCATCAGCCGCCACCACGTCCCCCACCTGACCGGGATGCCCGACCGCCGCGCCCACCGGATCTTCGCCGGGATCGTCGTGGACTACGCCCGCCGCATCTGGAACGACCTCCAGCATCCCGACGGCACCGGCGACGGCGATGGCGGCACCGGCGTGTTCCCGTTCAGCCACGATCACTACTTCAAGATGTGGGCGCTGACCGAACCCCGTCTGGACTGCGCGTTCCTGCTCCTCGACGAGGCCCAGGACACCAACCCCGCCCTGGAGAAAATCTTCCGCGACCAGCGCGGGCACGCGCAGCTGGTCATGGTCGGTGACTCCGCCCAAGCGATCTACGGCTGGCGCGGCGCCCGCGATGTCATGACCGACTTCGACGGTGTCGGATTGACCCTGTCGCGGTCGTTCCGCTTCGGTGCCGCCATCGCCGACGAAGCCAACCGCTGGCTCCCCTACACCGGGCAAACCCTCCGGTTGACCGGTAACCCCGACCTCGCCAGCACCATCGGCACCCTCGACGAGGCCGGTGGGGATGTGCCGGATGCGGTGTTGTGCCGCACCAACGGCGGCGCGATGGGCGAGGTCATGGCCCTGCTCGCCGCCGGCCGACGGGTCGCGCTCTGCGGCGGCGGCGGCCCACTACGCGCCCTGGCCCTGGCCGCGCGGGACCTCCAAGCCGGGCGTCCCACCAACCACCCCGAACTCCAGCTGTTCACCAGCTGGGACGCCGTCGGTGACTACGCCGAGCACGACCCCGCCGGACACGACCTCAAACCCCTGGTCGACATCATCGACCGGCGTGGGGTCCCCGCCGTCCTCACCACCCTCGAGCAACTGTCGGCCGAACCCGACGCCGAGGTCGTGGTCTCCACCGCACACAAAGCCAAAGGCCGTGAATGGCCCGTCGTGCGGATCGCCGGCGACTTCCCCCCACCCCCGCTCCAACCCGACCCCGACACCCCCGGGGAGAAGATCATCGAGCTCGACCCCGACTACGCCCGCCTCGCCTACGTCGCGGTCACCCGCGCCCAACACCACCTCGACCCCGGCAGCCTCGACTGGATCCACCACCCACCCGCCGCCCTCCGCACCCGGCACCCACCACACAGCACCCAGCACCACACCGGGCTACGCATCGGCACCATCGACACCGACACCGACAGCGGCGGCGGCGGTATCGGCGGTGCTCGCCGCTATCAGGCGGCCGGCCACGACCCCGCCGACAGCCAGGACCTGCACCACGACCGCGACCCGCAACGCATCGGAGAGATCCTCGCCGCCCACCGCACCTGCACCGCCACCCGCCACCCCACCGACCCCACCATCCCCGCTGAGGCCCGCCGCTGGGCCCGGGTCATGACCGGCCTCGCCTCCCGCTGGTAACCGAATCACACCTTCCCCAGCGACATGAAATCGTGATCCGTTCTCGTTCTCATGCGACAAGAATCGCGTTCACCGATCTGGTTGGCGTGTCCCGGTTCGGGGGTTCCAGTTGGTGCTGGATGTCCGGGTCCTGAACCATTGTTTGCCGAGTGGAGCGAGCTCGCTCAGGCGTTGGAGTTGGAATCGGTCTCGGTCGGGGCGTGTTTCCAGCGACGCCTCAGCGAGGCCGTAGGAGTTGTCGCTGACGACGTAGAGCACACAGAACTTTTCGCTGGAGGTCAGCGCTGTACCGGTGGCAATCAGCGCTGTCCAGTCCTCATCCCACCCCGGGGTCGCCTTCGAATTCGAGGACGGGTCCGACGACGGGTCCGACGACGAGGACGAGTTCAGGTTGGCGTTCAGGTTGGCGTTCAGGTTGACGCGGACCAGCCACGGCCATCCCGTGCCGGTCGAGCGGGGAACCAGCCAGGCCAGACCATCGGGATAGGTCAGCGGGCCGGGCGGCGCCCCGTTGGGAGTCCTGCCTGTTTTCTGAGTGGGTGTCCGCGGTCGGGTCGGGGCGGGAGCGCGGTGTTCGGATTCCCAGCGTAGATAGCGGCCGGACATCCATTCTCCGCCCATGGATTCGATCGCGGCACGAACCAGACAGACCGCTCGAAGGTGCCGCCACGTGGTTTCCGTCGGTGGTATTTCGTCCCGGTAGGGAGCCGCACCGGCGATCTCGTTTCCGTACGTGGTACACCACACCCACCGCACGGTACCGATCGTGGCAGTTTTGACCAGCCCGGCTCTCTCCCACCGGCGCAGCAGCTGCTCCATTTCCACACCGGTCAGCCCGCCGCACATGTTCCACACCATAGATTTCGGCATCGCCGACATCTCAACGATCCAGGCGAACACCTCACCATGCTTTCCTACAAGCTTCCGAACATAATCGGACTCAGCCATTATCGATCACCTATTTCACATGATGGCGTATGAGCCTTCGCTGACCTGCTTGTGCAGGTCAGGTGGACGAATACCAGAGGAGCGGGTACGCCCTAGCCCGGGCCCGGGCTGAACTACGGACAACAGGTTGGAAAAGGCTCATAGGTGGGAGCGGAGGGTGCGGGGGCCGGCGGGGCGGATCGAGGCCGCTGGTGGGCGCTGCTGAAAGGGGTCTTCGGCGCCCAGCGAGACGAAGCGGCTGTAGTGCAGTTGGTGGGCGACGGTGACGGTGACGGTGGGGCCGTTGCGGTGTTTGGCCAGGATGAGGTCGGCCTCACCGGCTCGGGGGTCGTCGTTTTCGAACGCGTCGGGGCGGTGCAGCAGGATGACCATGTCGGCGTCCTGCTCGATCGAGCCGGACTCGCGCAGGTCCGACAGCATGGGGCGTTTGTCGGTGCGCTGCTCGGGGCCCCGGTTGAGCTGGCTCATCGCGACCACCGGGACTTCGAGTTCCTTCGCGAGGAGCTTGATCTGGCGGGAGAACTCCGAGACCTCCTGCTGGCGGGACTCGACCTTGCGGCCCGAGGTCATCAGTTGCAGGTAGTCCAGGATGATCAGCTTCAGGTCGTGGCGTTGCTTGAGCCGGCGGGCTTTGGCGCGGATCTCCATCAGGGTCAGGTTCGGGGAGTCGTCGATGAACAGCGGCGCCTCGGAGATCTCCGACATGCGGCAAGCCATGCGGGTCCAGTCGTCCTCGGACATCCGGCCGGCGCGCATGTCGGCCAGCCGGATCCGGGCCTCCGCGGACAGCAGACGCATGACGATCTCGGACTTGCTCATCTCGAGGGAGAAGAACGCGCTGGTCATGCCGTGGCCGATGGAGCAGGAGCGGGCGAAGTCCAGACCGAGGGTCGATTTGCCCAGACCCGGCCGGGCCGCGACGACGACCATCTGCCCGGGGTGCAGACCGTTGGTGACCCGGTCGAGGTCGGTGAACCCGGTCGGGACACCCGCTGCCGCTCCGCCCTGGGAGCCGATCGCGTCGATGGCGTCCATCGTGGGCTGGAGAAGCTCTTCGAGGACGGTGTAGTCCTCGGTGGTGGTGCGGTCGGTGACCTCGTAGACCGCGGCTTGGGCCCGGTCGACGACCTCTTCGACCTCGCCGGACTCGTTGCCGTGGTAGCCCAGTTGCACGATCCGGGTGCCGGCCTCGACCAGGCGACGCAGGATCGCTTTCTCCCCGACGATCTCGGCGTAGTAGGCGGCGTTCGCCGCGGTGGGCACGGTCGCGATGAGGGTGTGCAGGTACGGCGCGCCTCCCAGCCGCACGAGCTCGCCGCGCCGCTGCAGCTCCGCCGACACGGTCACCGCGTCGGCCGGCTCACCACGGCCGTAGAGGTCCAGGATCGTCTCGTAGACGGTCTGGTGCGCGGGCCGGTAGAAGTCCTCCGGGCGCAGCACCTCGACCACGTCGGCGATCGCGTCCTTGCTCAGCAGCATGCCGCCGAGCACGGACTGTTCGGCGGTGAGGTCCTGCGGGGGCTGACGATCGAATCCCGACGGCTCCGCGGCTCTCGACGATCCGGATGTTCCCCAGGACCGGGGCCTTGTCCCCCGGGTGGGGGGCCGGGTGGAGGAGCCGTCCACCGCGCGCAGCGGCACCTCGCCCCAGCCGGCAGGGTCGGGAGGGACCTGATCGTCAGCGTCTGGTTCCGGAGGCAACGGCACCACCCCCACCTCCGGCATCGCCGCTTCCCCCGGATGCGGGGAGGTGCCTGACGGGTCGCTCACCGCGCCATCCTGACCGGCACCGCACCCATCAACGCTCACCGGGTCGGTCACCCAGACACCCGCGACACCACTGCCCACCGGGTCGTGGGCAAGCCGACCCGGACCGCAGCCGCCCCCAGGCGGCGAGGACCGGAAGCGGCGCGGCAGCACCTGTCAGCAACTCCGGCAGGTTCACACCGGCACCGCCCCTGTTCGGTCGAGCACCGGCCGGTCGAGCTCTGGCCGGTCGGGGCAGACCGCACCCAGGTGGCAGGCCGCCCGACGGCGACCGGACGGGGTGGTCTCGAGGTGAGCGCGGATCATCGCCATCGCCGCCTCACGGCCGGCGCGGGTCGCGGGCTCGGGTGCCGGGTCAGCAAGAGCGGAGTCGCAGAGGCCACCATCGCGATCCTGGCCGGAGCTGTCAGCCCGGTCAGCACTGACAGCGCTCGTGTGCTGGTCAGGGCTGGTCTCAGCACCAGTCTCGCCGCCGCCGGCGATAGGTGAGGTGTCACAGCTGACGTCACAGCTGACGTCGTGGGTGGTGTCACAGGTGGCGTCACGAGACGTCGGCGGGGCGGGTGCCAGCGGGAGCGGGTTCTCGTCGAGAGGTGCGACTTGAATGATCCGCAACCACCGGCTCAGATGCCGCGTGAAGGCTTGAGACACGTAGGTGACCGCTGAGTACCCGTGGCGTCTCTCATCGCCGCACAGGCGATCTCAGAGGCCTCTACGAGGGTGATGCCGGCGTCGAGACCGGACTGGATCGCCGACCCGACCCGCTCGACGTCGTCG
>NZ_MCIP01000003.1:25342-27777 GCF_001932425.1 Pseudonocardia sp. Ae505_Ps2 | reverse complement strand
AGAGTGACGGCAAGGGGTTAGGTTAGATTTACCAACTCATGTGTGGTGGGGGTGGGGGATTTTGGTCCGCATACCCTGCAAACCCCACAGGGCGCGGCTGCGATCACGCTGGCCCTTCCCAACCACCACAGGTCGATCCCGGCGGTGGGTCCGAGCGTGAGGCGCCAGTCGGTGGCGATCAGGGTGCCGTCGAGACTCACGTGGGTGTGGCCAGCGCACGACGCGCCCCGCGCCGAGGGGGGCACTCATCGTGCGCCGCTACCGGAAGCAGTCCCGGGAGGAACTCGCCGACCGTCCCCCCTGAGCTGCCGTCAGGGGTCAGAGACACGATCCACCAAGCTCTGACCTGTGAAAACAGGTTGAAAAAAGCTCAGTGGCGCGCACACGTGGCTGAGTGGGCCCCTGCATCCCTCGGCAGCCCCGCCGAGGGTGAGGACACCCGCCATGACGGTCCGAAGCGGTGGTGCTTCGCCCTGTCCTGTTGTGGGTTCCCGCGCTGACGCGCGGGAACCCGGGGCGGTCTTGGAGCTCGGTGGGGGTTGCTGTGAGTTAGACCATAGGGCATGATCGGTGCAGTCCCATGCGAACTATTAACCCGAGGGGAATATTTTGCGTAAATTGCTGATTTTATCATGCGCTCTCTGCGCTGGAATTCTCATGTTTTCGTTGTCGTCGGGTACTGCTTTCGCTGCAAGTGCAGTACCCGTGCCTCCGGAGTATGTGTACAATCCTAAACTGGGACCGAGGCATGACTTTTGTACTTGGTCTTCAGATGAGCCAGTAATCAACAATAAGCAACTAAAGAGGAGGACTGTAGACTTTCGAGGCCCTTGCGCTCGACACGATCTTTGCTATGATCGATCTGCTAATAAAGCTGGCTGCGACAACCAATTTAAGCGCGATCTGGATCAGCAGTGCGACTTTACGTTTCAAGGAGACACGACTGGATACCTTGATTACTGCCGGGGGCGCGCACAGGCGTACTACGCAGGGGTGGTTGCAGGTGGGACACCTGGGGCGGCTCAGTGAAGCATAATTCTACTCCTATGAAGCCTCTAGGATTAGCAATGGAAGGCCTGACGGCTAAATTAATAGGTTGGCAGGTGGCCACAGTTGCCTTCACTTCCATCTTGCTGTCTATCGTACTATTGCCCTGGGGGGCTGCTCGCGAATTGCATGTTGGCTTATCCCTGCTCCTTCTTGGCGCAGTTTCTTTTGGTGTTGGAGTTAGACTTACTAGTCTGTCATGGACCAGAGTAGGAATATGCACTGCCGCTGCAGCAAGCTGCGTCTTTATTTTGGGCGAAATAGTCAACCGGGGCGAGAATTATTGGATTTTTGGGGTGATTTTTTATACGCCTGTAGCGATTTTTATTTCTTTTGTTGCGGCTGGAATCGGACGAGCGTTTCAGAGATAGGCGCCCGGAATCTTGCAGAAAGTCACCTTAGCGCTTTTCAACATTGATTTGCGGTTGTGGCTTTGCCTGCGGTAACGGTCGTCATATAGCCAGGGGAGCATGTCAACCGGGTGCGGGTCGAGACTTCGGGTCCGGGGGCAGCCCGGCGGCGGCCCGGGCCGCGTCCCACTCACCGTTGCGGCGTCGGCGAGGAGGCGACCGACGATGGCGGGGGTGTCGCCGGTGTGAGCGGCGATCTCTCGGTAGGTCAGTCCTTGGAGGCGGAGTGTCACCACCGCCGTACGGCGTGTTCTGGCTAGTTGTTCGCTGACCTCTGCCTGCGTGCCGCCGAGACCTGCTCACCATCAAGCGGACCGCCGACGTAGATCGCCATCCGAGTCATGACCACAGCATCCGTTGCCGTCTTGTGGGCAGATGTGAGCGTGCTTCACAGGGTGGCAGCCTGGCCTTACGGCCGGGCGGTTCACACGGGTTCCTGTTGTTGCCGGGTTCCGTGGGGGAAGTGTGTCTTTAGCGGAGTTGCATTAGTCGCTGCCGGTACTCTTGCGCATCCGGCTCGGCAGGGAATCTCTCTGCTACCACAGCGTCCAATTCGCTCGACACCATCAGGAGCGACGGGACCGATTGCCGGTCGCTATCAATTGCTTGATTCCCATATGACAGTGCCGTCTCTAGGTCCCCTTCCCGAGCTGCGACAACTCCTAGGGTGATACGCGCCTCGGCGTTTCGCATCGTGCTCGTCTCTCGACCGCTGAAATCGGTACCGGCTCGGAGGACTTCATCAGCATACGTCTTGGCTAGCTCGTTTTCACCAAGTATCCGATAGGCGTCCATGACGTAGAAATCGTACTTAGCCGGATCGACCACGAAGTGATTAGTGACATCATTTGGATACGGCAGCCGTTCGAGCTGCTGTCGCCCACGTTCGAGCGCGAGCTCAACTTGCCGGCGGTCCCCCATGCGTGCCCATGCTTTGGCCTCCTGCGCGGACAACTGGACAGCTACACCATGACTCGG
>NZ_MCIP01000003.1:19783-25330 GCF_001932425.1 Pseudonocardia sp. Ae505_Ps2 | reverse complement strand
CGCCCCCTACGGTGGGTGATCGCGGGCTGCGCCCGCGTGTTGGTGAACGACTGCGTCGTTCTGCGCGTGTTTTTGCTGGTTAGAGGCTTGTGATCGCGTGATTGCGTGATTGTGTGATTGGGTGGTGATTGTGTGATCACGTGATTGTATGGTGACTTTGTGTAGTCGCCAGCTCTTGGTTACTGTGGGTGGTTTTTTGATTACTGAGAGTGTGCGGGGTTTGCGGGGTATGCGATCCTAAATTCCCCCAGAGTGACGGCAAGGGGTTAGGTTAGATTTACCAACTCATGTGTGGTGGGGGTGGGGGATTTTGGTCCGCATACCCTGCAAACCCCACAGGGCGCGGCTGCGATCACGCTGGCCCTTCCCAACCACCACAGGTCGATCCCGGCGGTGGGTCCGAGCGTGAGGCGCCAGTCGGTGGCGATCAGGGTGCCGTCGAGACTCACGTGGGTGTGGCCAGCGCACGACGCGCCCCGCGCCGAGGGGGGCACTCATCGTGCGCCGCTACCGGAAGCAGTCCCGGGAGGAACTCGCCGACCGTCCCCCCTGAGCTGCCGTCAGGGGTCAGAGACACGATCCACCAAGCTCTGACCTGTGAAAACAGGTTGAAAAAAGCTCAGTGGCGCGCACACGTGGCTGAGTGGGCCCCTGCATCCCTCGGCAGCCCCGCCGAGGGTGAGGACACCCGCCATGACGGTCCGAAGCGGTGGTGCTTCGCCCTGTCCTGTTGTGGGTTCCCGCGCTGACGCGCGGGAACCCGGGGCGGTCTTGGAGCTCGGTGGGGGTTGCTGTGAGTTAGACCATAGGGCATGATCGGTGCAGTCCCATGCGAACTATTAACCCGAGGGGAATATTTTGCGTAAATTGCTGATTTTATCATGCGCTCTCTGCGCTGGAATTCTCATGTTTTCGTTGTCGTCGGGTACTGCTTTCGCTGCAAGTGCAGTACCCGTGCCTCCGGAGTATGTGTACAATCCTAAACTGGGACCGAGGCATGACTTTTGTACTTGGTCTTCAGATGAGCCAGTAATCAACAATAAGCAACTAAAGAGGAGGACTGTAGACTTTCGAGGCCCTTGCGCTCGACACGATCTTTGCTATGATCGATCTGCTAATAAAGCTGGCTGCGACAACCAATTTAAGCGCGATCTGGATCAGCAGTGCGACTTTACGTTTCAAGGAGACACGACTGGATACCTTGATTACTGCCGGGGGCGCGCACAGGCGTACTACGCAGGGGTGGTTGCAGGTGGGACACCTGGGGCGGCTCAGTGAAGCATAATTCTACTCCTATGAAGCCTCTAGGATTAGCAATGGAAGGCCTGACGGCTAAATTAATAGGTTGGCAGGTGGCCACAGTTGCCTTCACTTCCATCTTGCTGTCTATCGTACTATTGCCCTGGGGGGCTGCTCGCGAATTGCATGTTGGCTTATCCCTGCTCCTTCTTGGCGCAGTTTCTTTTGGTGTTGGAGTTAGACTTACTAGTCTGTCATGGACCAGAGTAGGAATATGCACTGCCGCTGCAGCAAGCTGCGTCTTTATTTTGGGCGAAATAGTCAACCGGGGCGAGAATTATTGGATTTTTGGGGTGATTTTTTATACGCCTGTAGCGATTTTTATTTCTTTTGTTGCGGCTGGAATCGGACGAGCGTTTCAGAGATAGGCGCCCGGAATCTTGCAGAAAGTCACCTTAGCGCTTTTCAACATTGATTTGCGGTTGTGGCTTTGCCTGCGGTAACGGTCGTCATATAGCCAGGGGAGCATGTCAACCGGGTGCGGGTCGAGACTTCGGGTCCGGGGGCAGCCCGGCGGCGGCCCGGGCCGCGTCCCACTCACCGTTGCGGCGTCGGCGAGGAGGCGACCGACGATGGCGGGGGTGTCGCCGGTGTGAGCGGCGATCTCTCGGTAGGTCAGTCCTTGGAGGCGGAGTGTCACCACCGCCGTACGGCGTGTTCTGGCTAGTTGTTCGCTGACCTCTGCCTGCGTGCCGCCGAGACCTGCTCACCATCAAGCGGACCGCCGACGTAGATCGCCATCCGAGTCATGACCACAGCATCCGTTGCCGTCTTGTGGGCAGATGTGAGCGTGCTTCACAGGGTGGCAGCCTGGCCTTACGGCCGGGCGGTTCACACGGGTTCCTGTTGTTGCCGGGTTCCGTGGGGGAAGTGTGTCTTTAGCGGAGTTGCATTAGTCGCTGCCGGTACTCTTGCGCATCCGGCTCGGCAGGGAATCTCTCTGCTACCACAGCGTCCAATTCGCTCGACACCATCAGGAGCGACGGGACCGATTGCCGGTCGCTATCAATTGCTTGATTCCCATATGACAGTGCCGTCTCTAGGTCCCCTTCCCGAGCTGCGACAACTCCTAGGGTGATACGCGCCTCGGCGTTTCGCATCGTGCTCGTCTCTCGACCGCTGAAATCGGTACCGGCTCGGAGGACTTCATCAGCATACGTCTTGGCTAGCTCGTTTTCACCAAGTATCCGATAGGCGTCCATGACGTAGAAATCGTACTTAGCCGGATCGACCACGAAGTGATTAGTGACATCATTTGGATACGGCAGCCGTTCGAGCTGCTGTCGCCCACGTTCGAGCGCGAGCTCAACTTGCCGGCGGTCCCCCATGCGTGCCCATGCTTTGGCCTCCTGCGCGGACAACTGGACAGCTACACCATGACTCGGCGCCAGCTCGGCGCCCTCCTTGGCGGCAGCGATAACGCCACGGAAGTCCCCGCCGGTGAGAGCGAACCACGCCTTCATCTCATGGGCCCACCCGGCAAGCTCCGCGTTTTCAGCTTCTCTTGCCAGGGACAATGCAGCCCGACGCGTTTTTTCCGCATCTGCTGCGCGCCCCATGTCCCACTCGACGCAACCCACCAATAGTGCCAGCCAACCCGCGAGCACCATTGCCTCTCTGTGCTGGCTCAGGGTCAACGAGCCAGCCAGCATGCCAGAGACGTGATGTAGCCATCGGTGTCCCTGGTCAACTAGTTGTCGACTCGGAACTGTCGCATAGTCACAGCATAGTTGATCGATCGTGATTCTTAGCGCGTCGAGCGTAGCGCCGTCTATATCAGACCGCTGAAGTCGCTGAACAATCGTAAACGTATCTTGTCCGTGCGACTCGGCTAGTTCTGCCTCACGCCTGGCCCGCTCCTGTTCCGGAAAAAACGCCGCGGTGACAGTATTGAATGACCGCGCGATCAATGCCTGATGGTATCGATCTGGCGCGTTTCGGCCTTTTTCCCAATCAATCAGGCGTCGGCGGACATTCTCGATGTCCAGCTTTCGACCCGGCTCGTCATCAGTCGGCACCTCGGCATGAGCACTCATCGCCCGAGCTAGATCCCGTTGAGACCAGCGGCGCGCGTTCCGCTCGGCGCGGATGCGACTAGCCCACGCCGGAAGTTCGTCCATGCCCCGTGGTCCCCTTCCCAGCTCGCAGCGACGGCGCTCTCAAGTCTCCCCGATGCCAGGGGGTGATACGGGGTGACAACTTGACTGGCACCCACCGTGCCACTGCCCAGCGATGCGTGACGTGGCCCACGGTGAGGCCATGACCAGCTCAAACCACCCGGAGTCAGTCCGATTCCCGACTGGGAGTGATTGCTCCTGCCGCCTCAAGCTCGGTCCGCAGCTTCGCGAGATCCCAGCGCAGGTATCCGCCGATGGTCTTCGACGCCGGAGTGACTCGACCTGCCCGAGCCCAGCGAGCAAGCGTCGTGCGGTCGATCTCCAAGGCGTCAGCTGCCTCACCGGTGCTGAGCAGGCGTCCTTCGGTCACAACTTCCACTCTCTCACGTCACCTACCTCTCTCTCATCGGGTACATCACTTGCATCGGATACATCGGAACACGTACCCTCGCTGCATCGCATACCTCAGTTGCATCGGAGGCTGTCCCTCATGAAGATCACCTCGGCAGATGCTGGCTCGCGCAGCTTCTATGCCGTCTCCGCCCTGTCTTTGCTGGTCAGCGCCGATACCTCGTGGCGCGCGTTCGGCCTGCTCGGCGTGACGCAGATGTGGGAGCGCGCGGCGTTGTTCCTCGTCGCGGAAGTTGCCCTGATCGCGTGTGGGGTGGCGATGCGGGCGGGGGTGCGCCGGTCTGGCCAGCCGGGCCCGGCGCGCTGGCTCGCGTGGGGCATCTGCGCGGCTCTCGGCGTCGCTGCGGTGTGGTTGTCCGGCCCGGTCGGCGGGGCGCTGAGGGTGGCGCTGGGGCCGGTGCTCGGCGTGCTGGCGTTGCATCTCGCGCTCGGGATCGAGCTGCGGGCCCATCGGCCGGCTGTGAGCGGTACGTGGGCCCGGGTCGCGGCGGAGCTGCGGGAGCGGGCCCTGTCCAGGATCGGGCTCGCGGACGATGGTCGGACCGCGCTGGCCCGTACTCGAGATCGGGCCGCCCACCGCGCTGCCCGCCTGGCGCTGGCCGGGCGCAGCACGCCGTGGCGCCGCGCTCGCCTGGCTCGCGCGCTGCGCGCCTCCCACGTGGCGCACGACGACACGATGCGGGCCCGCATGCTCGACGAGCTGGCCGCGGTCCGGCACGCGGACGCGCTCCGGACCCTCGACCAGCCCTCCCCCTGGGAGATGAGCCGCGCCGACGACCTCGGGTCGCCCATCACCGCGGCGCCCGAGGCCACGGCCACCGACACCAGCCACGGCGAGGCGGACGAGTGGGCGTCCCTGCGCAAGTCCGACGCGATCCGCCGCGCACTCACCGAGGCGCCGGACCAGTCGCCGCGGGAGATCACCCGATGGCTCGCCGCGCGCGGCGTGGAGGTCGCGCCGTCACAGGTCACGGACACGGTCCGGCGCGACCGCGCGAAGACCCCGCCGGACCTCCGGATCGCGGGCTAGGAGGGCCGGGCAGATGCGGGTGACGAAGACGCGCTTTGACCAGCTCTGCGGCCGGGACCGGGCCGTCGCCCGACTCGCAGAGAGCGGGGCCGAACCGGAGCCCCTGTTCGAGATCCCCGGCCCGCGCACCGAGCGAGACGAGTCCACAGATCGCGAGCTGACCAACAACGAAAAGGACCAGTGATCATGTCCGGGTCAGTCGGAATCATCCTCGTAATGCTAATCCTCGCCGGAGTCGCCTGTCTTCGGGGCGGAGCGGGCGGGATCGGCGCGCTCATGCTTCTCGGAGCCATCGTGCTGTTCATCACGACCCCGATGGGCGAAGGGCTCCCGCAGGCGACCGGAGACTTCTTCTCCTCGGTCAATTCGGTGACAACGTCCACCGTCAACCACAGCCACGGGGGCGGTTCCTGATGCCGCGCTGCATAGCTTGCCGGAAGTCCCTCCTGAAGTGTGGGTGCTGGTCCACCACCGACACCAAGACCACGCGGCCCGGAAAGCGGGGCAAGAACACGACCCGCAACGGGATCGAATGGTGCGGCCGGTGCTCGTGCCGCGTTCTGAACGGCCGATGCAGCAATGTCCAATGCTCGACACGACAGGAGGTGACCCGATGAGTCTCGACGCAGATTTCCGCACGCGCCTGGTCGCCGTTGACCCGACCCCCGCGCACGAGTCCCCGGAGGACGT
>NZ_MCIP01000003.1:18008-19771 GCF_001932425.1 Pseudonocardia sp. Ae505_Ps2 | reverse complement strand
CATCTCATGGGCCCACCCGGCAAGCTCCGCGTTTTCAGCTTCTCTTGCCAGGGACAATGCAGCCCGACGCGTTTTTTCCGCATCTGCTGCGCGCCCCATGTCCCACTCGACGCAACCCACCAATAGTGCCAGCCAACCCGCGAGCACCATTGCCTCTCTGTGCTGGCTCAGGGTCAACGAGCCAGCCAGCATGCCAGAGACGTGATGTAGCCATCGGTGTCCCTGGTCAACTAGTTGTCGACTCGGAACTGTCGCATAGTCACAGCATAGTTGATCGATCGTGATTCTTAGCGCGTCGAGCGTAGCGCCGTCTATATCAGACCGCTGAAGTCGCTGAACAATCGTAAACGTATCTTGTCCGTGCGACTCGGCTAGTTCTGCCTCACGCCTGGCCCGCTCCTGTTCCGGAAAAAACGCCGCGGTGACAGTATTGAATGACCGCGCGATCAATGCCTGATGGTATCGATCTGGCGCGTTTCGGCCTTTTTCCCAATCAATCAGGCGTCGGCGGACATTCTCGATGTCCAGCTTTCGACCCGGCTCGTCATCAGTCGGCACCTCGGCATGAGCACTCATCGCCCGAGCTAGATCCCGTTGAGACCAGCGGCGCGCGTTCCGCTCGGCGCGGATGCGACTAGCCCACGCCGGAAGTTCGTCCATGCCCCGTGGTCCCCTTCCCAGCTCGCAGCGACGGCGCTCTCAAGTCTCCCCGATGCCAGGGGGTGATACGGGGTGACAACTTGACTGGCACCCACCGTGCCACTGCCCAGCGATGCGTGACGTGGCCCACGGTGAGGCCATGACCAGCTCAAACCACCCGGAGTCAGTCCGATTCCCGACTGGGAGTGATTGCTCCTGCCGCCTCAAGCTCGGTCCGCAGCTTCGCGAGATCCCAGCGCAGGTATCCGCCGATGGTCTTCGACGCCGGAGTGACTCGACCTGCCCGAGCCCAGCGAGCAAGCGTCGTGCGGTCGATCTCCAAGGCGTCAGCTGCCTCACCGGTGCTGAGCAGGCGTCCTTCGGTCACAACTTCCACTCTCTCACGTCACCTACCTCTCTCTCATCGGGTACATCACTTGCATCGGATACATCGGAACACGTACCCTCGCTGCATCGCATACCTCAGTTGCATCGGAGGCTGTCCCTCATGAAGATCACCTCGGCAGATGCTGGCTCGCGCAGCTTCTATGCCGTCTCCGCCCTGTCTTTGCTGGTCAGCGCCGATACCTCGTGGCGCGCGTTCGGCCTGCTCGGCGTGACGCAGATGTGGGAGCGCGCGGCGTTGTTCCTCGTCGCGGAAGTTGCCCTGATCGCGTGTGGGGTGGCGATGCGGGCGGGGGTGCGCCGGTCTGGCCAGCCGGGCCCGGCGCGCTGGCTCGCGTGGGGCATCTGCGCGGCTCTCGGCGTCGCTGCGGTGTGGTTGTCCGGCCCGGTCGGCGGGGCGCTGAGGGTGGCGCTGGGGCCGGTGCTCGGCGTGCTGGCGTTGCATCTCGCGCTCGGGATCGAGCTGCGGGCCCATCGGCCGGCTGTGAGCGGTACGTGGGCCCGGGTCGCGGCGGAGCTGCGGGAGCGGGCCCTGTCCAGGATCGGGCTCGCGGACGATGGTCGGACCGCGCTGGCCCGTACTCGAGATCGGGCCGCCCACCGCGCTGCCCGCCTGGCGCTGGCCGGGCGCAGCACGCCGTGGCGCCGCGCTCGCCTGGCTCGCGCGCTGCGCGCCTCCCACGTGGCGCACGACGACACGATGCGGGCCCGCATGCTCG
>NZ_MCIP01000003.1:16193-17996 GCF_001932425.1 Pseudonocardia sp. Ae505_Ps2 | reverse complement strand
TTCATCTCATGGGCCCACCCGGCAAGCTCCGCGTTTTCAGCTTCTCTTGCCAGGGACAATGCAGCCCGACGCGTTTTTTCCGCATCTGCTGCGCGCCCCATGTCCCACTCGACGCAACCCACCAATAGTGCCAGCCAACCCGCGAGCACCATTGCCTCTCTGTGCTGGCTCAGGGTCAACGAGCCAGCCAGCATGCCAGAGACGTGATGTAGCCATCGGTGTCCCTGGTCAACTAGTTGTCGACTCGGAACTGTCGCATAGTCACAGCATAGTTGATCGATCGTGATTCTTAGCGCGTCGAGCGTAGCGCCGTCTATATCAGACCGCTGAAGTCGCTGAACAATCGTAAACGTATCTTGTCCGTGCGACTCGGCTAGTTCTGCCTCACGCCTGGCCCGCTCCTGTTCCGGAAAAAACGCCGCGGTGACAGTATTGAATGACCGCGCGATCAATGCCTGATGGTATCGATCTGGCGCGTTTCGGCCTTTTTCCCAATCAATCAGGCGTCGGCGGACATTCTCGATGTCCAGCTTTCGACCCGGCTCGTCATCAGTCGGCACCTCGGCATGAGCACTCATCGCCCGAGCTAGATCCCGTTGAGACCAGCGGCGCGCGTTCCGCTCGGCGCGGATGCGACTAGCCCACGCCGGAAGTTCGTCCATGCCCCGTGGTCCCCTTCCCAGCTCGCAGCGACGGCGCTCTCAAGTCTCCCCGATGCCAGGGGGTGATACGGGGTGACAACTTGACTGGCACCCACCGTGCCACTGCCCAGCGATGCGTGACGTGGCCCACGGTGAGGCCATGACCAGCTCAAACCACCCGGAGTCAGTCCGATTCCCGACTGGGAGTGATTGCTCCTGCCGCCTCAAGCTCGGTCCGCAGCTTCGCGAGATCCCAGCGCAGGTATCCGCCGATGGTCTTCGACGCCGGAGTGACTCGACCTGCCCGAGCCCAGCGAGCAAGCGTCGTGCGGTCGATCTCCAAGGCGTCAGCTGCCTCACCGGTGCTGAGCAGGCGTCCTTCGGTCACAACTTCCACTCTCTCACGTCACCTACCTCTCTCTCATCGGGTACATCACTTGCATCGGATACATCGGAACACGTACCCTCGCTGCATCGCATACCTCAGTTGCATCGGAGGCTGTCCCTCATGAAGATCACCTCGGCAGATGCTGGCTCGCGCAGCTTCTATGCCGTCTCCGCCCTGTCTTTGCTGGTCAGCGCCGATACCTCGTGGCGCGCGTTCGGCCTGCTCGGCGTGACGCAGATGTGGGAGCGCGCGGCGTTGTTCCTCGTCGCGGAAGTTGCCCTGATCGCGTGTGGGGTGGCGATGCGGGCGGGGGTGCGCCGGTCTGGCCAGCCGGGCCCGGCGCGCTGGCTCGCGTGGGGCATCTGCGCGGCTCTCGGCGTCGCTGCGGTGTGGTTGTCCGGCCCGGTCGGCGGGGCGCTGAGGGTGGCGCTGGGGCCGGTGCTCGGCGTGCTGGCGTTGCATCTCGCGCTCGGGATCGAGCTGCGGGCCCATCGGCCGGCTGTGAGCGGTACGTGGGCCCGGGTCGCGGCGGAGCTGCGGGAGCGGGCCCTGTCCAGGATCGGGCTCGCGGACGATGGTCGGACCGCGCTGGCCCGTACTCGAGATCGGGCCGCCCACCGCGCTGCCCGCCTGGCGCTGGCCGGGCGCAGCACGCCGTGGCGCCGCGCTCGCCTGGCTCGCGCGCTGCGCGCCTCCCACGTGGCGCACGACGACACGATGCGGGCCCGCATGCTCGACGAGCTGGCCGCGGTCCGGCACGCGGACGCGCTCCGG
>NZ_MCIP01000003.1:13262-16181 GCF_001932425.1 Pseudonocardia sp. Ae505_Ps2 | reverse complement strand
CACTCATCGTGCGCCGCTACCGGAAGCAGTCCCGGGAGGAACTCGCCGACCGTCCCCCCTGAGCTGCCGTCAGGGGTCAGAGACACGATCCACCAAGCTCTGACCTGTGAAAACAGGTTGAAAAAAGCTCAGTGGCGCGCACACGTGGCTGAGTGGGCCCCTGCATCCCTCGGCAGCCCCGCCGAGGGTGAGGACACCCGCCATGACGGTCCGAAGCGGTGGTGCTTCGCCCTGTCCTGTTGTGGGTTCCCGCGCTGACGCGCGGGAACCCGGGGCGGTCTTGGAGCTCGGTGGGGGTTGCTGTGAGTTAGACCATAGGGCATGATCGGTGCAGTCCCATGCGAACTATTAACCCGAGGGGAATATTTTGCGTAAATTGCTGATTTTATCATGCGCTCTCTGCGCTGGAATTCTCATGTTTTCGTTGTCGTCGGGTACTGCTTTCGCTGCAAGTGCAGTACCCGTGCCTCCGGAGTATGTGTACAATCCTAAACTGGGACCGAGGCATGACTTTTGTACTTGGTCTTCAGATGAGCCAGTAATCAACAATAAGCAACTAAAGAGGAGGACTGTAGACTTTCGAGGCCCTTGCGCTCGACACGATCTTTGCTATGATCGATCTGCTAATAAAGCTGGCTGCGACAACCAATTTAAGCGCGATCTGGATCAGCAGTGCGACTTTACGTTTCAAGGAGACACGACTGGATACCTTGATTACTGCCGGGGGCGCGCACAGGCGTACTACGCAGGGGTGGTTGCAGGTGGGACACCTGGGGCGGCTCAGTGAAGCATAATTCTACTCCTATGAAGCCTCTAGGATTAGCAATGGAAGGCCTGACGGCTAAATTAATAGGTTGGCAGGTGGCCACAGTTGCCTTCACTTCCATCTTGCTGTCTATCGTACTATTGCCCTGGGGGGCTGCTCGCGAATTGCATGTTGGCTTATCCCTGCTCCTTCTTGGCGCAGTTTCTTTTGGTGTTGGAGTTAGACTTACTAGTCTGTCATGGACCAGAGTAGGAATATGCACTGCCGCTGCAGCAAGCTGCGTCTTTATTTTGGGCGAAATAGTCAACCGGGGCGAGAATTATTGGATTTTTGGGGTGATTTTTTATACGCCTGTAGCGATTTTTATTTCTTTTGTTGCGGCTGGAATCGGACGAGCGTTTCAGAGATAGGCGCCCGGAATCTTGCAGAAAGTCACCTTAGCGCTTTTCAACATTGATTTGCGGTTGTGGCTTTGCCTGCGGTAACGGTCGTCATATAGCCAGGGGAGCATGTCAACCGGGTGCGGGTCGAGACTTCGGGTCCGGGGGCAGCCCGGCGGCGGCCCGGGCCGCGTCCCACTCACCGTTGCGGCGTCGGCGAGGAGGCGACCGACGATGGCGGGGGTGTCGCCGGTGTGAGCGGCGATCTCTCGGTAGGTCAGTCCTTGGAGGCGGAGTGTCACCACCGCCGTACGGCGTGTTCTGGCTAGTTGTTCGCTGACCTCTGCCTGCGTGCCGCCGAGACCTGCTCACCATCAAGCGGACCGCCGACGTAGATCGCCATCCGAGTCATGACCACAGCATCCGTTGCCGTCTTGTGGGCAGATGTGAGCGTGCTTCACAGGGTGGCAGCCTGGCCTTACGGCCGGGCGGTTCACACGGGTTCCTGTTGTTGCCGGGTTCCGTGGGGGAAGTGTGTCTTTAGCGGAGTTGCATTAGTCGCTGCCGGTACTCTTGCGCATCCGGCTCGGCAGGGAATCTCTCTGCTACCACAGCGTCCAATTCGCTCGACACCATCAGGAGCGACGGGACCGATTGCCGGTCGCTATCAATTGCTTGATTCCCATATGACAGTGCCGTCTCTAGGTCCCCTTCCCGAGCTGCGACAACTCCTAGGGTGATACGCGCCTCGGCGTTTCGCATCGTGCTCGTCTCTCGACCGCTGAAATCGGTACCGGCTCGGAGGACTTCATCAGCATACGTCTTGGCTAGCTCGTTTTCACCAAGTATCCGATAGGCGTCCATGACGTAGAAATCGTACTTAGCCGGATCGACCACGAAGTGATTAGTGACATCATTTGGATACGGCAGCCGTTCGAGCTGCTGTCGCCCACGTTCGAGCGCGAGCTCAACTTGCCGGCGGTCCCCCATGCGTGCCCATGCTTTGGCCTCCTGCGCGGACAACTGGACAGCTACACCATGACTCGGCGCCAGCTCGGCGCCCTCCTTGGCGGCAGCGATAACGCCACGGAAGTCCCCGCCGGTGAGAGCGAACCACGCCTTCATCTCATGGGCCCACCCGGCAAGCTCCGCGTTTTCAGCTTCTCTTGCCAGGGACAATGCAGCCCGACGCGTTTTTTCCGCATCTGCTGCGCGCCCCATGTCCCACTCGACGCAACCCACCAATAGTGCCAGCCAACCCGCGAGCACCATTGCCTCTCTGTGCTGGCTCAGGGTCAACGAGCCAGCCAGCATGCCAGAGACGTGATGTAGCCATCGGTGTCCCTGGTCAACTAGTTGTCGACTCGGAACTGTCGCATAGTCACAGCATAGTTGATCGATCGTGATTCTTAGCGCGTCGAGCGTAGCGCCGTCTATATCAGACCGCTGAAGTCGCTGAACAATCGTAAACGTATCTTGTCCGTGCGACTCGGCTAGTTCTGCCTCACGCCTGGCCCGCTCCTGTTCCGGAAAAAACGCCGCGGTGACAGTATTGAATGACCGCGCGATCAATGCCTGATGGTATCGATCTGGCGCGTTTCGGCCTTTTTCCCAATCAATCAGGCGTCGGCGGACATTCTCGATGTCCAGCTTTCGACCCGGCTCGTCATCAGTCGGCACCTCGGCATGAGCACTCATCGCCCGAGCTAGATCCCGTTGAGACCAGCGGCGCGCGTTCCGCTCGGCGCGGATGCGACTAGCCCACGCCGGAAG
>NZ_MCIP01000003.1:11053-13199 GCF_001932425.1 Pseudonocardia sp. Ae505_Ps2 | reverse complement strand
CTGGGGATTCGAGGTCGGATCCCGGCGCGGAAAGAGCACGTTCCTGTCCCTGTCGGCGGCTCAAATCCTGCATCAGGACCCCGCCGCGGAGGCCACCGGAATCGACGTTAAGCGGGAATCCTTCAAGTCACTGTTCGGTGTTCCCCGGTTCCACCTGCACAACGATCCGGCCGATATCGCGGCGATGTGGAACGGTATCCGCCACGTCAAGAAACTCATGGATCGGCGATGCAACGAGCGGGCCGACGACCCGACGCTTGAATTCCCCTTCCACCTGCTCCTGATCGACGAACTGTCACAGTTCTCGGCTCAGTCCATGCAGTTGTGGCGCCAGATCAAGGAGAAGGGCGATCCGGCGCACCCACCGGTGTGGGACGACATCGCCGCGATCATGTGGCAAGGCGCGGCGTTCCGCGTTCACATCGTGCTCGCCGGACAACGAATCGACCACCAGATCACCGGTGGAATCGGGCTTATCACGAGCCTCGGGTTCCGTGGGCTCGCGGGATTCCGTCGGCAGAACTGGATGCGTCTCGCCGGAACGTTTCCGGTGCCACGGTCGCGCCCGGAACGGGGCCGCTGGATCTATTCCGACGGCGAATCCGAGACGTGGGTTCAGAACATTTGGGCCACCGACGACGAAATCAAGCAGTGGGCCACAACTACTTCCCATGACACGGCGACCGAGGCCGCTGTCGCTGGGCCAACTGAGGGGAGTGGGAAGTGGGAACCGGGGACGCCGGCCGCCGAGGAATCGACGCAGCGCGGCGCGGAGTGGGTGACAGGAAACGTGGACGCAGCCGCCTACCTGGGCATTCATCCGGAAACCTTCAGGAAGCGGCGACAGGCCCACGAGATCCCGAACACGCAACGGTCAGGACGGTCTCCCACGTGGACCACTCAGAGCCTTGACGAGTGGGGCGCCATGTGGGAACAGGAAACCTCCGAACAACCCGCCGAAGTAGCCTGACCGACACAACAAAAAACCAGAAACACAACCCTTCAGAAACTCGCCAAGAAAGGACACCGATCGGTATGTCCGGAGAGATCGTCACCACCATCATCGGGCACCTCACGGCCGACCCCGAGCTGCGATTCACCGAGTCCGGAACCGCGGTCGCGAACTTCACCGTCGCATCGAATCCGCGCACATTCGACCGGCAGACCGGCGAATGGCGCGACGGCGACCCGCTGTTTCTGCGCTGCACTCTGTGGCGCGATCCCGCGGAAAACCTCGCCGAGTCCGCCCGCAAGGGAGACCGCCTGATCGTGCACGGCCGCCTCGTGCAGCGCTCGTTCGAGACCCGGGAAGGCGACAAGCGCACCGTGATCGAGATGCAGGCCGACGAGGTGGGCGCCTCGACCCAGTTCGCCACTGTCGCCATCACGAAGCGCGGCAGGAACGGAGGCGCGGCGCCGGTCGACCCGCACACCGGGGAGACCGCCGACCGCAGAACCCGACCGCCCCGGACCGAGAAGCCACAGGGCGACGGCGAGGGCCAGGACGAGAACGAGGGGCCGTTCTGATGGGCGTGCACGGCCGCAAACGCCTCCCGCTCGGCCCCCTCGTGATCAACGCCGCGTCCACCGGATGGCTCCGGTGGCGGATCACGTCGGTGACCGTCCGGCTCGGACCGTGGTCCTGGAACAGCCGCGCGGACCGCCAGCGTGTCGACCTGCCGGGGCCGTGGTCCTGGACAGGCAGGAGGAGGAACCGATGAACACACGATCCAGCGTCATCGGCGCGTCGACCCCGAGTCAGAGTCGGGTTCCGGTAGGAATGGCTCATGTCATATGGACCAACGCCACGCTGGGGGCCACGCAACCCCTGCAAGGTGCACTGGCCAGCCGAACACCGGGCCCTCTACGAGGAGCGCGCGACCGCGCTCGGACTCAGCCTCAACGAGTATCTGATCCGGCTGGTGGCCAAGGCTCACGGCTTCCCTGTGCCCGACCACCCGGAGCAGTTGGACCTCAGCGCCTAACCGACCCTGAACATGCGAAGACCCCCCGTCTCGTTTCGCGGCGCGGCGGGGGGTCCTCGACTGAACTACCTCTTAGGAGGTCGCGCGTGCGACTGTACAGGCCGACACCAGGCCAGGCGACGCAAACTAGGCGTGTTTCTACTACCGGGCCGCGGCGGTGG
>NZ_MCIP01000003.1:9685-11041 GCF_001932425.1 Pseudonocardia sp. Ae505_Ps2 | reverse complement strand
CCGCGGGTGGTGCCGTTCGCGTCGGTGCGGGACAAGGTCGAGGCGTGCAAGCCCGGCGAGATCCTGATCGGCCTCGACCGGCAGCGCAAGCCGTTCCACGGGAGCTTCCTCGCCGATGACCCGCACTGGGGATTCGAGGTCGGATCCCGGCGCGGAAAGAGCACGTTCCTGTCCCTGTCGGCGGCTCAAATCCTGCATCAGGACCCCGCCGCGGAGGCCACCGGAATCGACGTTAAGCGGGAATCCTTCAAGTCACTGTTCGGTGTTCCCCGGTTCCACCTGCACAACGATCCGGCCGATATCGCGGCGATGTGGAACGGTATCCGCCACGTCAAGAAACTCATGGATCGGCGATGCAACGAGCGGGCCGACGACCCGACGCTTGAATTCCCCTTCCACCTGCTCCTGATCGACGAACTGTCACAGTTCTCGGCTCAGTCCATGCAGTTGTGGCGCCAGATCAAGGAGAAGGGCGATCCGGCGCACCCACCGGTGTGGGACGACATCGCCGCGATCATGTGGCAAGGCGCGGCGTTCCGCGTTCACATCGTGCTCGCCGGACAACGAATCGACCACCAGATCACCGGTGGAATCGGGCTTATCACGAGCCTCGGGTTCCGTGGGCTCGCGGGATTCCGTCGGCAGAACTGGATGCGTCTCGCCGGAACGTTTCCGGTGCCACGGTCGCGCCCGGAACGGGGCCGCTGGATCTATTCCGACGGCGAATCCGAGACGTGGGTTCAGAACATTTGGGCCACCGACGACGAAATCAAGCAGTGGGCCACAACTACTTCCCATGACACGGCGACCGAGGCCGCTGTCGCTGGGCCAACTGAGGGGAGTGGGAAGTGGGAACCGGGGACGCCGGCCGCCGAGGAATCGACGCAGCGCGGCGCGGAGTGGGTGACAGGAAACGTGGACGCAGCCGCCTACCTGGGCATTCATCCGGAAACCTTCAGGAAGCGGCGACAGGCCCACGAGATCCCGAACACGCAACGGTCAGGACGGTCTCCCACGTGGACCACTCAGAGCCTTGACGAGTGGGGCGCCATGTGGGAACAGGAAACCTCCGAACAACCCGCCGAAGTAGCCTGACCGACACAACAAAAAACCAGAAACACAACCCTTCAGAAACTCGCCAAGAAAGGACACCGATCGGTATGTCCGGAGAGATCGTCACCACCATCATCGGGCACCTCACGGCCGACCCCGAGCTGCGATTCACCGAGTCCGGAACCGCGGTCGCGAACTTCACCGTCGCATCGAATCCGCGCACATTCGACCGGCAGACCGGCGAATGGCGCGACGGCGACCCGCTGTTTCTGCGCTGCACTCTGTGGCGCGATCCCGCGGAAA
>NZ_MCIP01000003.1:0-9673 GCF_001932425.1 Pseudonocardia sp. Ae505_Ps2 | reverse complement strand
CTAGGAGGGCCGGGCAGATGCGGGTGACGAAGACGCGCTTTGACCAGCTCTGCGGCCGGGACCGGGCCGTCGCCCGACTCGCAGAGAGCGGGGCCGAACCGGAGCCCCTGTTCGAGATCCCCGGCCCGCGCACCGAGCGAGACGAGTCCACAGATCGCGAGCTGACCAACAACGAAAAGGACCAGTGATCATGTCCGGGTCAGTCGGAATCATCCTCGTAATGCTAATCCTCGCCGGAGTCGCCTGTCTTCGGGGCGGAGCGGGCGGGATCGGCGCGCTCATGCTTCTCGGAGCCATCGTGCTGTTCATCACGACCCCGATGGGCGAAGGGCTCCCGCAGGCGACCGGAGACTTCTTCTCCTCGGTCAATTCGGTGACAACGTCCACCGTCAACCACAGCCACGGGGGCGGTTCCTGATGCCGCGCTGCATAGCTTGCCGGAAGTCCCTCCTGAAGTGTGGGTGCTGGTCCACCACCGACACCAAGACCACGCGGCCCGGAAAGCGGGGCAAGAACACGACCCGCAACGGGATCGAATGGTGCGGCCGGTGCTCGTGCCGCGTTCTGAACGGCCGATGCAGCAATGTCCAATGCTCGACACGACAGGAGGTGACCCGATGAGTCTCGACGCAGATTTCCGCACGCGCCTGGTCGCCGTTGACCCGACCCCCGCGCACGAGTCCCCGGAGGACGTGGCCGCGATGTGCGCGCGCCACGCCGACGACCTACGCCAGGTGCTCACCGACGCGATCCGCGTCGTCCAGCACCAGGCGGACATCACGCAGACCGACCCGACTACTGCCACGCATGCCGCCGTTCTCGTCGGTTCGGCGTTGGAGATCGTCGCCAGTTCGCTTGTCGATCTGCGCATTGATTTGACCGTGCTCGCGCACGACCTGTCAGGAGGTGTTCCGCATGAGTGACAGCCGGGACCCGTGGCACGGCGCTGCCTGCCGCAGCGTGCCCTACGACACGCATTACCCCACCGCCGAACCCGATTCGCCCGCGCACACCCGACAGGTTGCGCGCGCAAAGCGCGTATGCGCGGGGTGCCCGGTACTCGACGCGTGCCGCGAGCACGCACTCACCGTCGGTGAGAAGTGGGGTGTCTGGGGTGGGCTGGACGAGCAGGAACGCCGCGCCATACGGCGCCGCAACCGTTGTACGGATCTACCGATCGCAAGCTGAGACAACAAAGGGAGTGCATGATCATGGGTAGTGGGCTTTGGGCGGGCGCGACCCGCGGCGAGGGAATGCGGATGGGCCGGAAGGACCACGGCCTCATCGTTCTCATCGTCATCTTCACGGGACTGTTCAAGGTGGTCTTCCGGTTCCTGACCGGGCGACCGATGCGCGGTGACCGCGCACGCAAAACCGATGCCGAATGGCGAAACGCCGGGACGCGGAAGCTGAATCCAAACGGGCGCACCCCGGGCGCATGGGACTACCTGCCGGAGTGGAAGCGCGCGGCGATCCGGTGCGCGTGCTTGTGCGTCGCAAGTGCGTGCGCATGGGCGTGGGTCACGGGCTGGCACTTCTTCGACTCGTCCGCGCAGACCCTCGTCACGCTGACGGCGAGTGTGATCGTGGCCGTGACGCTGTGGTGGTCGATCGTCACGATCGACTCCCGTGTGCGCGAGGCGAAGCACGAGCGCACCCTGCTGCGCCCGTTCCGGGCCGCGGTCGCGCCGCTGCTTCAGATGTCACCACGCGACGTCAACCTGTCCCTGCCGCGCGCGAGCCTGCGCAGCATCCGCGCGGACGACGACCAGGAGCACGAGGAGGCGGCATGACCACCGAGAAGATCGTCGCCACGCTGCAACTGCCGGATCATTTCCAGGGCACGGCGGAGCAGAAGAAGGCGGTGACCGCGCTCGCGAACGCCCGGCTGCCGTTCGAGGTGGAGGCTCGCTGGCGCACGACCAAGCACCCGTTCACGGTCGACTTCGTGCGGGTCGCGCAGTGCCCGCGGGTGGTGCCGTTCGCGTCGGTGCGGGACAAGGTCGAGGCGTGCAAGCCCGGCGAGATCCTGATCGGCCTCGACCGGCAGCGCAAGCCGTTCCACGGGAGCTTCCTCGCCGATGACCCGCACTGGGGATTCGAGGTCGGATCCCGGCGCGGAAAGAGCACGTTCCTGTCCCTGTCGGCGGCTCAAATCCTGCATCAGGACCCCGCCGCGGAGGCCACCGGAATCGACGTTAAGCGGGAATCCTTCAAGTCACTGTTCGGTGTTCCCCGGTTCCACCTGCACAACGATCCGGCCGATATCGCGGCGATGTGGAACGGTATCCGCCACGTCAAGAAACTCATGGATCGGCGATGCAACGAGCGGGCCGACGACCCGACGCTTGAATTCCCCTTCCACCTGCTCCTGATCGACGAACTGTCACAGTTCTCGGCTCAGTCCATGCAGTTGTGGCGCCAGATCAAGGAGAAGGGCGATCCGGCGCACCCACCGGTGTGGGACGACATCGCCGCGATCATGTGGCAAGGCGCGGCGTTCCGCGTTCACATCGTGCTCGCCGGACAACGAATCGACCACCAGATCACCGGTGGAATCGGGCTTATCACGAGCCTCGGGTTCCGTGGGCTCGCGGGATTCCGTCGGCAGAACTGGATGCGTCTCGCCGGAACGTTTCCGGTGCCACGGTCGCGCCCGGAACGGGGCCGCTGGATCTATTCCGACGGCGAATCCGAGACGTGGGTTCAGAACATTTGGGCCACCGACGACGAAATCAAGCAGTGGGCCACAACTACTTCCCATGACACGGCGACCGAGGCCGCTGTCGCTGGGCCAACTGAGGGGAGTGGGAAGTGGGAACCGGGGACGCCGGCCGCCGAGGAATCGACGCAGCGCGGCGCGGAGTGGGTGACAGGAAACGTGGACGCAGCCGCCTACCTGGGCATTCATCCGGAAACCTTCAGGAAGCGGCGACAGGCCCACGAGATCCCGAACACGCAACGGTCAGGACGGTCTCCCACGTGGACCACTCAGAGCCTTGACGAGTGGGGCGCCATGTGGGAACAGGAAACCTCCGAACAACCCGCCGAAGTAGCCTGACCGACACAACAAAAAACCAGAAACACAACCCTTCAGAAACTCGCCAAGAAAGGACACCGATCGGTATGTCCGGAGAGATCGTCACCACCATCATCGGGCACCTCACGGCCGACCCCGAGCTGCGATTCACCGAGTCCGGAACCGCGGTCGCGAACTTCACCGTCGCATCGAATCCGCGCACATTCGACCGGCAGACCGGCGAATGGCGCGACGGCGACCCGCTGTTTCTGCGCTGCACTCTGTGGCGCGATCCCGCGGAAAACCTCGCCGAGTCCGCCCGCAAGGGAGACCGCCTGATCGTGCACGGCCGCCTCGTGCAGCGCTCGTTCGAGACCCGGGAAGGCGACAAGCGCACCGTGATCGAGATGCAGGCCGACGAGGTGGGCGCCTCGACCCAGTTCGCCACTGTCGCCATCACGAAGCGCGGCAGGAACGGAGGCGCGGCGCCGGTCGACCCGCACACCGGGGAGACCGCCGACCGCAGAACCCGACCGCCCCGGACCGAGAAGCCACAGGGCGACGGCGAGGGCCAGGACGAGAACGAGGGGCCGTTCTGATGGGCGTGCACGGCCGCAAACGCCTCCCGCTCGGCCCCCTCGTGATCAACGCCGCGTCCACCGGATGGCTCCGGTGGCGGATCACGTCGGTGACCGTCCGGCTCGGACCGTGGTCCTGGAACAGCCGCGCGGACCGCCAGCGTGTCGACCTGCCGGGGCCGTGGTCCTGGACAGGCAGGAGGAGGAACCGATGAACACACGATCCAGCGTCATCGGCGCGTCGACCCCGAGTCAGAGTCGGGTTCCGGTAGGAATGGCTCATGTCATATGGACCAACGCCACGCTGGGGGCCACGCAACCCCTGCAAGGTGCACTGGCCAGCCGAACACCGGGCCCTCTACGAGGAGCGCGCGACCGCGCTCGGACTCAGCCTCAACGAGTATCTGATCCGGCTGGTGGCCAAGGCTCACGGCTTCCCTGTGCCCGACCACCCGGAGCAGTTGGACCTCAGCGCCTAACCGACCCTGAACATGCGAAGACCCCCCGTCTCGTTTCGCGGCGCGGCGGGGGGTCCTCGACTGAACTACCTCTTAGGAGGTCGCGCGTGCGACTGTACAGGCCGACACCAGGCCAGGCGACGCAAACTAGGCGTGTTTCTACTACCGGGCCGCGGCGGTGGGCCCGGTGAGCGGGAAGGCCGCGAGCAAGGCGGCATCCGCTGCTAGTGCCGAGAAGAAGTCGCCGACGCGTGGCCGCCGCACGTCCGGCAGCACCAGAGAGGCCGCACCCGGGCGGCCGGTCTCGCGAGGCCCGGAGCGGCCGGAGCTGGTCATTGAGTCGCCCGCCGGGTCCTTGCAATGGCTCACCGCCTCGATGGGTGCCGGGCCGCTGTCGGGCGTGTTCCGGCGCGGCAACGACGTCGTGCACACCCCGCGCGTCGGTGAGGACGGGCACGTGCCACCCCGCGACCCGGACGACGATGACGGGCCCGCGCAGGTCCGGCGGGTGACCGCCCGCCAGGTCGCCGCGCTGGTCGATCAGACGCACTCGTGCCGCGAGATCCGCTACACCAAGGACGGCGCGCCGCGGGAGGTGGACACGCTGTTCCCGCTCGACGCGGCGCAGCGGGCGGTGGACTCGCTGGACTACATGCGGTCGCTGCGCCCGCTGCGCGGCGTGACGCACGTGCCGACGCCGCGCCGGGACGGCACGATCATCGACCAGCCGGGCTACGACCCCGAGACGCGGTTGATCTTCCTGCCGCCGGACGGGCTGACCGTGCCCCCGGTCCCGCAGGAACCGACCGACACAGATGTCCGTGCGGCGGTCACGCTGCTGTCGGACATGCTCGCCGACTTCGCGTTCAAGTCCGAGGCCGACCACGCGAACTACGTCGGGATGCTGCTGACCCCGCTGCTGCGGGAGATCTGTCCGCCGCCCTACAAGCTGGCCGCAATCGGTGCCCCGTCACCGGGGTCGGGGAAGTCGCTGCTGTGCGACATCATTCGCACGCTGCACGGTGGCGTGTTCCGCGCGGACACCCCCGCCGACTCCGAGGAGTGGCGCAAGTCCATCACCACGATCCTGGACACCACGACCGCGCCGGTGGTCGAGTTCGACAACGTGTCCGGGACGCTGAAGTCCCCGGTGCTCGCTGGCCTGCTCACCTCGCCGGTCTGGTCGGATCGGCGACTCGGCGCGACCGAGACGGTGACCGCGAAGAACGATCGCACCTGGGTCGTCACCGGGAACAACATGTCGCTCGGCGGTGACCTCGTCCGGCGCACCGTGCAGATCACCATCGACCCCGGGGTGCCGCACCCCGAGAAGCGAAACGACTTCACGATCAAGGACCTGAAGGGCTGGGTGGGGCAGCGCCGTGGCGCGCTGATCGGGGCCCTGCTCACGCTGATCAGGGCGTGGGTGGTCGCCGGGCGGCCCCTGCGCCGCAAGGCCGGAGCGGACTCCTACCGGGCGTGGATCGAGACCGTGGACGGGATCTTGGGACACGCGGGCATCTCCGGCACGTTCGACGGGGCAGACTCCCAGCGGATCACCGTTGGAGACGACGACGAGGAGTGGCGAGACTTCCTCGAAGCGGTGCACTGCCAGTTCGGGGAACGCGCCTGGACGGTGAAGGAGCTGCTGGCGCTGGTCTCGGAGGATCACCACGTCGGGACCGGCGAGTTTGATCAGGCGAACGCGGCGCGGCGGCCGATCCCGCTCGATGCGCTCCCCGCCGAGCTGGGCGAGAAGGTCGTGCGCGGACGACTCGGTGTCGGTGTCATCGCGAAGAGCCTGGGACGGTGGCTGACCAACCGGGAAGGACGATGGGCGGGCGAGAAGATCACCGTCCGCCGGGCCGGGCGGACCCGCGACAAAATCGGGATGTGGCGCATCGAGCATCTCGGAGAGACCGAGGGCTACCCGGTGCCGGTCAAGGCCGCGGTCGGGGGGCCGGAACCGCTGACCACGGCCGCGCGGACCGCCGCGCCGGAGCCGTCTCCCGCTCAGACCCCGGCAGAGTCGGGCGCCGGGTGTGTGGCCTGTCAGGTCCCCGGGCCCGCCTGCGGGTTCGGGGTGGTCCTCGACGAGGGCCAGGAGGAGCCCTGCGTCCTGTGCGGGCACCCCACGTTGATCCGGTCGCGGTGCGGCACCGCCCGGCACGCCACCCCGGACGGCTGCCCCCGCGGCGACCGTGACCGCACCCCGACGCCGTCGACCCCGCCGGAGCAGGACCCTGCCGACGACGGCCAGGTGCCGACTCCGCCCGCGCAGCCCGAGCCGCCCGCCGCGAAGTCGGGCCCGCGCCGTGGCTCGTCGGCACGCGCGTTCGCGCAGAAGCGGCGACAGGAACAGGCCGCGCGGCTGACAGCTGACACGGCCGCGCTCGCCGACGGCTCCCCGCTGCGTGTGCTGCGGGCGTTGGAGGAGGAGTTCGCGCCGCACCGCAAGGATGCCGAGGGTCGGCTCCGCCGGCCGTTCTGGCGCCCACCGCTGCCCGGGATCACGTGGGCCGCACATGTGATCAGCTCGTGGGCGTGGGAGCGCCCGTTCGTCGGGGAGGTCGTGTCCCTGGACCGCTCCGGCGCGTTCGTCGCGGCTGCGTCGTCAGTGCTCGTGGCGCACGGCGGGTTGGAGCACACCGGCGAGTGCGAGTTCGACGCGCAACGCGCGGGCTACTGGCAGGTGCAGGTCCATCCGTGGACCGAGCGAGACGAGCTGCCGCATCCGCTGGCCGGGCACGGCAAGGCCACCGAGCTGTGGGTGCCGACACCGACCGCGGCGTTGCTGCGGGATCTCGCAGAGGAAGGCCGCTGGGCCGACCTGACGGTGCTCGACTCCTACACCGCCGCCGGTGTGCGGCTCTCGGACTGGACCGGCTACGTCAACGCACTCCGCAAGGAGGCGATCACGACCTACGGTCGCGACTCGGACCAGTACGCGGCGGTCAAGACCGCGTTCGGGCAGGCGTTGTCCCTGATGCTGGGCACCCCGACCAGCGGGGATGCCCGTGAGTGGCGCGCCGCAGCGCAGCGGCCGGACTGGACGCACGCGATCCAGGCGCAGGCGTCGGCGACTCTGTGGCGGTGGGCGGACGACTGCCGCAAGCTCGCGCCGGAGCTCGCCCCGGTCGCGCTGGCGAACGTGGACGAGCTGGTGATCCCGGCCGACGCGCTCGAGGTCGTGACCAGCACCCCGCGGCCCGGGGGGCGCGCTCCCCTTCAGATCGACCCGGACGGCGTCGCACTTGGCAGCTTCAAGGCGAAGGCGCGCGAGACCCGGGAGACCTGATGGCCAGTAAGGACACGGGCCCGGCGACCGACTACACCGACGCCGAGGAGGCCGCGCTGGAAGCGGCGGCCGAACGCGCCTGGGAGGAGTATCAGGCCGGGGAGGAGCAGATGCCCGAGCGGATGACCGTCTACGGCGCCCGCGTGGAGTGGGCCGGGGTCGAGACCCCGCGCGCGGCGGTCCGGCTCGACCGGCTCGACCTGGACCGGGTCGGAGCGGCCTTGTCGGCGGTGAAGCAGGCTAATGCCCGCGCCGCGCAGGGTGAGGCCACCAGCTACACCGCGACCGGCTGGCACTCTCAACTCCGGGCCCTGACCGGCACCGCGCGCGGGTCCGAGCTGGCCGACCGTGCCGGGCTCAACCCGTCCGGCCGCACCCTGCGCGCGTGGCTGGCCGAAGACCGGCCCCCGAACGCGGCGAACCAGCGCGCCATCGCCGAGGCGTACTCAGGGCTACGCACCTACGGCCGTGACCACGCGCAGGCCGACGCGCGCGACGCGCGACACGATGCCGTGGAAGCGATCAACGATGCGGTGCGCGAGCGATACGGCGCTGACGTGCGGTTCCGCGATGTCGACCGCATCGAGTTCCACGACTGACCAACCAGGTCACGCACACCGACAGTGGTAGCGGCCTACACGAATACGGAACGTCATAACTGGTGAGGCGTGTGCGATCACGCGATCACACGGCCACGCGATTACTCAACTATGGGGTGGTCACGTGATCGCACACCCGCTAAGCTGCGGATATGGCTACGTCAGTGGTTGTCCTGTCCGGCAAGGGGGGCACCGCTAAGACCCTGTGGCAGACGCTCATGGCCGGTGAGGCGTCCCGCGAAGGACTGCGCGTGCTGCTGGTCGACGTCGACCCCGAGCGGAACCTGTCCAACCGGTTCGACGCTCCCGCGCACGTCCCCGGGCTCGCCGGGGTGCTCACCGACGCCGGGGTGACCTCCGGCGAGTCCAGCGCGGAGAAGGGTGCCGCCCGGGTCGACTCGGAGATCATCCCGACCCGCTGGTCGGGCGTGGACCTGCTCCCGGCAGGCGCGTCGCTGACCGGGATCGCGCAGGTGGCGATCCCGGACCTCTGGCTGTTGCGTGACATCGCCGACGCGGCCGGGTTCGGGCGCCGCTGGGACCTCGTGCTCTACGACACCGGCGGCCGGACCGGCGCGCTCACCACGTGCGCGATGTACGCCGCAGACGTGGCCTACGCCCCGATCACTGCCACCACCGACGCCATCCGCAAGGCAGGGGAGGCCCGAGACCGGGTCAAGAAGATCCAGCGGTCGCACCGGCTGCGGTGGGCCGGCGTCGTGCTGACCGGGTTCGACATCCGGGTCAACGTGCAGGCCATCATCCGGGAAGACGCGATCGCACAATTCGGCGACCAGGTGCGCGCCGAGCTGCCCCGTCGCACCGCCGTCGACGAGGCGTTCCAGGTGGGCTCGCGACTCGGCGACCGTCGCGACCCGGAGATCACCGCCCTCGCTGAGATCGTGCGCGGCTTCCTGCTGCGCGACCTCGTGCGCCGCCGTTCGACCCGCAAGGCAGGAGAGTCCCAGTGACCACGAAGAACCGACTCCGCGAGCAGATGCAGCGCCCGCAGGCCGTCGACCCCGACGCCCCCGCACCGGCGACCGAGAGCGCCCAGGAGGCGTCGAAGCCCGCACGGAAACGTTCCACCCGCACGACCGCCGAGAAGCCCGCAGCGGCCACTACAGCGCCCGCTGAGACACCCACTCAGGAGCGGCCGTCCCGCGCGCAGGTCCTCGTGCCACCCTCGGCCAAGGTCGCTAGGCGACTCGGGCTCTACCTGCACGACGACGACTACCGCACACTCAAGACCGCCGAGCTAGAGGACCGCGCGGACCCACAGGACCGCATGCGGGCGATGCTCGCGCTGTACCGGCACAACGACCGGTACCGCGCGGCGGTCGACCGGCTCGCGCGCTCCGCACCGAAGGGCACCGGCCGGTCCATCTGACCGCAGCGAAGTGTGGCGGCGTCGTCACCCTCACCACTACGACTACCTCCCTTGGCAGCCCCTAGACCCCCCCGCGGGGTTTGCGGGGTTTGCCTGGGCTCTCTTCCCCCACCCCCACCATGCGCGAGGTGGTAAGCCTCACCTAACCCTTCGCCGTCGCTCTGGGGGAATTCACCCCGCCAAACCCCGCAAACCCCGCACACCCTCAGTAACCAAAAACCACCCACAGTAAGCCAAGAGATACAACTACACAAAGTCACCACACAATCACGTGATCACGCAAACATTACCCAATCACACGATCACACAATCACGCGATCACAAGCCTTTG
>NZ_MCIP01000002.1:135764-152586 GCF_001932425.1 Pseudonocardia sp. Ae505_Ps2 | reverse complement strand
TAGAGAACGAGAAGGGAGATCGCCATGGGATCTCGGACCCGGCGCCGCCCCGAAGGTCGAGCTGCGCGCCACGCCCTGGCTCAGCTCACGGAGGCGCGGGACGCAGTCGACGCCCGGCTGGAGGATCGCCGTCGTCGCGAGAACGTCCTGCTGGAGCGCTACGCGGCGACCCTCGCTGAACAGCAGCGGGTCGAGGACGAGCTGACCGCCGGCCTCGGACGCCTGGCCAGGCTGCGTGCCGACACGGACCAGCAGCTCGCCGCGATCGAGGCCGACCGTGGCGACGTCCTCGTCGGGCTCAACGCCGAGGGGCGGAGCGCTGAGGATCTCGCCCAGATCGCCGGCCTCCCGCTGAAGCGAGTCCGAACGATCCTGCGCAGCAAGAAGCAGCCCGCGGACGGCGTCGCGACCAGCGACGACAGCGAGCGCACCCAAGCACCGGCCCCGCGGCCGGCGGGCGAGGATGACGGCGGAGTGCCCGTCGTGGGGCCCGACGCGCCGGTCCCGACCGAGCCGGACGAGCTGGCGGAAGGCCCCTCCACGGAGTCCGCTCCGGAGTACGCGGGGGACACACAGGGGTGACCTCCGGGCGCCGCTGCGGGCTCCCGAGTGCAGGTCCATCAGTGCTGGTCGGGGCCGCGGCGACGCGTCCCTGGTGGTCCCGGCTCCGGCTACGGGCTGAAGACGTCGTCCGGGAAGGGCGGCTTCCGTTCGGCATGAGCCGCGGTCTGGCACAAGCGACGGAACTGCTGCACCCCGGCCAGTGGGTCGGTGTCGCCGAAGGCGGCCGCGGTGAGGCTCTGCAGGTCCCATCGGACGAGCAGGCCCTGCCGGGCCAGGACGAGTCCGACGTGCTGGATCCCCCACCGATCGGAGACGTCGAGCCAGGCGTATCCGAGGACTTGCTGGAGCCATGCTCGGACGCGTCGCGGTTGGGCCGCATGGGCGCTCACCTTGACGTCGAGCAGCGTGGTTCCGACCAGCAGGTCGGCATCGGCGAAATGGGGGATGAGGGTCGGCGAGGCGTACCCGATCCCGGCCGCCTCGGGTGGCCGCTCCGCTCCCCACGCCAGAAGCGTAGGGAGGTTCTCGCTGGTCGCGAGCGCGCGGACGAGCGCAGCAGCCTCGTGAGCGCTGCCGTCGGGGACGGCTGCGCGGAGGGTCTCGGTCGTCACGGGTCCGCGGTGCGCGAGAGCGCTCAGGGCGCGCGGGCTGTGACCGCTCCGGTAAGCGGCCTCGGCCAGGGCCCACACGCCGTAGGACCGCGCCAGGGCTCTTTCGGCTCCGGCAGTCCCCACCTGCCCGCAGGGAGCGTGCTCGTGATGGAACAGGTGGCCTCGGTTGGCCAGATCGGGGAAGACGCTGTCGCCCCAGGGGGGATCGGTGCTGGTCGCGGCCGGTGCGGGGACCTGGAGCCACTCTCGCGGGGAGGGGTGGAGCGTGTGGGCCACTGTCGCGACCTCGTCGGGCAGCTCGCGGTGCGTCGGGAAGGACAGGGCGATGCGGGCTGCGGCACCTGGGGAGACGAGTTGGCCGGCCAGTAGTCCCTGCAGCGCGGCGTAGGGAGGCGCGGGCTGGACCAGGGCCGCCAGCCGGGCGTCGACGATGCCGCCGACGAGCTGGCTGTCCGCACCTGGCGTCGGTCCCGAGAGGGTTGTCTGCGGAGCCCTCGCGGCTGCCCGTGCCACGTCTCGGGCGACCTGGTCGAGGCCTGTGAGTCGTTGCCGGCACCAGGTGGCGAGGGTCCCGGTGCGGAGTGCTGTCGTGAGCGGCACGGCGACGTCCTCCTCTCCCGGGTCGGCCTCTCTGGTTCTGCACTCTCCACGGTCTGGCATCGAAGGATGCATCGGCCGTGGCGACACCCGGGCGGCGGAGCCCGGTGGTGGTCGGTCACCACCGGGCGCCGCGGATCAGGCGGCGCTGGGCACGGGGGACTCGACCGGCGTGCCGCGGATCGCCTCGACGACGGCGGCCACCAGGTCGCGGGCGACGGGCGGGGTCACTGCGTTGCCCGCCATCCGCACCTGGTGTCGCTTGGTCCCGAGCAGGACGTAGTGCGGAGCGAAGGCCATGCCCTCCTTGATCTCACCTGGGCTCAGCATCCGGAACAGGCAGTCCTCGACGTCGAGGCCGGCCGCTCCGGCCATCAGAGCGTCGCCTTCGACCGTCGTCTGGGTGGCGAGTGGACTGGTCGCTGCCGCCCGGATGCGGCCGGTGTCGTAGGCGTAGAGCATCTCCGGGCTCCAGACCAGGGACTGGTGACCGGCGCTCGTGATGGTGCGCGCAGGCTCGCTGGTCGGGGTGCTCATCTCGGCTCCGCCGCTGTTGTTCCGCATCAGCAGTCCGTGGTGGGTCCCGCTGGCGGCGAAGGTGTCGAGGGGCTCGATCACGCGCTTCGTGCGGTTCGTGCCCCGCAGCGGCACGACCACGACGCCCTCGGTGTCGCGGGTGGTGCGGGCACGCAGCGGCCGGTCGGTCGGCTGGGCGACGTCGTTCCACGTGCCTCCGGCCGGGACGAGCAGTCCGGTCTCGTTGCGGGCCGTCTGCACCCTGAGCGGGCGGTCGGCGGGCAGCGCCACCTTGCCGTCCCGCCCCTCCGCCGGGATCAGGAGCGCTGACGGCGACGCGGTGGGGCTGGGCGCGCGCAGCCCGTCGAGGGGCATCGGCGGTGCGGCGATGGCGCGGTGCTCGGTGGTGGTCAGCGTGCGCAGGGGCTCCTCGACCGGCCAGGCCCGCACCCCGGGCCGACGCTCGAAGGTGTTGCCCGCTGCCTCCAGCGCGATCGGGCCGTAGTAGCGGCGCAGCCCTGCGGCGATGCGCGCCATCGTCTTCGGTGCGAGAGGCCGCTTGCGGTCACCGATCCGCTGCCCCGGCGAGGACCAGTCGATGATGGCCGCGGCCGGGAGGACGTAGGGCTGGACGACGTCGTTGCGGCAGCTCACGCGCGGGCAACGGAAGACGTACTGGGCGCCGTAGGAGCCGTGGGGCCGGTCGAAGTTCTTGGGCGCTCGCAGGGCCGTCACGACCTCGCCGCAGGTCGGGCACCAGGCCTGCGGCCGGGTCCAGCGGTCGAAATCCGGGCGGTTGTAGCGCCGCTGCCAGAAGACCACGTAGACGCGGTCCCGCAGCTGGGGGGCCGGGGCACCGAGCTGGTGCGCGAAGGCCGAGTTGAGGGTCAGGACCTGGTAGTCGTAATCGAGCTTCCGCATGCGGGCGATCCACTTCGGGAAGTGGACCCACTTGAGCAGCGCGGGGACGTTCTCGACGATCACGGCTCGGTAGCGGTGGTGCTCGGCGAACCGGGGCACGTCGTGCATCAGGGCGCGGGAGCGCTCGCCGGCGTCGAGAGGCAGGGGCGGTTCGTCGGTGGCGTCGTCGTCGACGAGCAGGTCGAACAGGCTGGGCTCGGTCTCGGGCTGGGCGAAGGTCTGCTTTTCGCCGCGTGCCGGACTGAAGAAGGTGCAACTGGGCGAGGCCCACAGGAAGTCGGTGCCGGGGAACCGGCTCGGATCGGCCCTCGCGATGTCGATGACGTCGTGCCCCGCGTCGGGCATGTTCCGGTTGTGGGTCTCGACCGCGAGATCCCAGTGGTTGACCGCCATGACGCTTCTGACCCCGGGGACCTGCTCCGCCCCGAAGGAAGATCCCCCTCCGCCACAGAAGAGGTCGGTCAGGCTGAACTCGCAGTCGTCGTAGGCACTTGGAACTGGTGTTCTGCGCAGCACCATTGGCATGGGGTTCTCCGTTCGGCTCTGGGTGAGCGGTTCAAGCTGTCAATCTCTCCCCGCATTTATCACTATACCATGTTTGGCGGTAGTCTACTGGTAGCCGAACGTTTACAAATTCCCCCATGGTGTCGATTCCCGAGCGGCTCCGCCGCTCTTCATGGGGCTTCTGTTGATTTCTTTCCTTTTCGCGACCACGAACGCTTATCTGCGTAGTCCCAGACCCGTCGACGTCGCCAGAATCGTCGCTGCCGGCCGGCGGGCGTCTCCTCGACCTCGTCCGGCTCGATGAACTGGTCGCGACCAACGTAGCTGTTCACGGTCGCGGCGCTGGCCAGACCCAGCACGTGCGCGACCTGGGCGCTGCTGAGCAGCTCGTCGGGGTCGCCGGTCCGGTCGACGGGGGTCAGCCCGCTCTTGAGCTGGTCCTTGTGCCCTCGGTACCAGTCCTGCCACAGCTCGAGGTCGACGTAGCGGCGGCCGTCGCGCCGTATCCCGGGCGGATGGCCGTTCGCCTGGCGCCCGGCGTACCAGCGGTTCAGAGTCGCCTCCGGCTTACCGCTCAGGCGGGCGAGCTCGGTGACGGTCGCCAGGATCCGTCCGTTGACCTCCCGGCGGTCGGCGCCGTACGCGGTGCGCCACCGCCGCCATTCGCGCTCGTCGACGTGCCACTGGCCGTCGACCTCGAGCCCCTCGGGGTGGCCGTTGCGATGCCGGTCGCGCCACCACTTGTAGAGGGTGTGCTCGCGCTCTCCGGTGCGTGCCGCCAGCTCCGAGCGGGAGATCAGCTGGTCTGGCACATCCGGGCTGCCATGGTCCTCGCCCCTCACCGGGGTGAGCGTAGGTAGGGCCGCCCGATGCCGCGGGCGGCGGGTTGTGACAGGCGCCCGTCGACGTCCACGGGCAGCCGGTTCGACTACTCTGCGCATCACTGCTCCCGTTTGATGGGGTCCTTCGGTTCCCGGGTGGACGGAGCACAGGCGGCCGGGGGTCGCTGTCAACCCCGCTCCGGCGGGGACCCGCAAGGGTCGGTCCCCGGTTCGCCGACCACCCATTCCGCCGCTCTGGTGTGGGCGTCAGCCGGCCACGCCACCCGCCCTTCAGTCCCGGGCGCGAGTCCCGTGGCCCCGCCTGAGCTGACAACGGGCACCCGGTCACAGGTCGTCCACCGGTGGGCGAACCCGGTGGTCGAGCTCGCACGCGCTCGCGGTGGTGTCGACCTGCTCGTCGTCGACCTCGGCGCGCGCGGCCCACCACGCCGCTGGGCGACGGAGGCGATCACCGCGATCACCGGCAGACGCAGCCGCCGAAACCATCGCGGCGTCTCGCCCGCTCAGGACAGGACTGCCGTGCCGACGGCGACGAAGGTCGACACCAGCGCGGCGGCGACCGCAGCGACCACGAAGAGCCCTGCGAGTGCCGGGATGCGGGCGACGGCGGCGACCAGTGCGAACAGTGCCGCTGCGCCGCAGGCGATGATCCAAACCAGTGCTGGTTCCATGGGGTGCTTCCTGTCGTGTCGGTGAGGGCCGGCTCGGCCCATGTCGGCGGGTTGAGGGCGCGATCCGAGCGGCGCGGTGCTCGCGCTGGCTAGTGCCCGACTCCGTGCCGGTGCTCGTGGTGTCGTTCGCGGCCGAGCCGCTCGTCCCGGTGGTGCCCGGATTCCGGGGTGGGGCGGTCCGTCCGTGCGCCGCGCAGTCGTTCGATGTCGTGGGCCAGACCTCGGCCCGCACGGGTCACCGCGGCCGCGGTGTGGCGAGCGTGTTGGTCGCCCTCCTGGTCGGCGGCGGTGCGCCCGGCTCGCTCACGGTTCGCGTACCGCGGGCGCCTGGCGCCGTAGGCGAGTCCGTCGCTGATGGTCTGCTCCGCCTCGGACTCGGTGAAGTCGTCGACTCCGATGTGCGTCTGGACGGCCGCGCGGAGGGTCGCGCTGGCCTCCTCGGCGGAGATGACGTTGCCGCCGACGTAGTTGCCCAGCTTGAGCGCGGCGGTCAGCACGGCGTGGTGACGGCCGCCCGGCTGTGCTTCCTCGATGCGTTGGGCCTCGCCTTCGAGGATGCTGCGGACGTAGCGCTCCTGGCGGTTGCCGGTGAGCTCGAGCCGCGGCCGCGGGACGCGGGCGATCTCCGGCTCGGGCGGTGGGGCGAGCAGGCTGCTGATCCACGTGGGCAGCTCGGCGGGCGGGCCGGGCCGCTCGAACTGGTAGCGCCCCTCGGGGCGGACCGAGCCAGGCGCGACGACGTACCCGCCCTCACCTCGCGTGTCGATCTTCCAGCCGAGACGGGTCTGGGAGCTGTTGCGCAGCGCGCTGTCATTGCGGAAGTACAGGTGCCCTCCGCCGGTGGGGGTGGACACCGTCAGGGTCTGGTCGGGCATGCGTTCACCGGCGCGACGCGCGAGCATCTGCAGGACGTCGCGGCCGTTGCGGGCACCCTCGAACTCCTCGGGTGCGGTCGCCCCGTGGCCCTCGTCGAGGTCGATCACCAGGAGCTTCGACGGGCCGCAGGCGATGCCGACGTTGTAGGGCTTGGTGCTCCACCAGCGCCCGATCTGGTCGGGGTCGGTGGTGGCGCGCTGTTCCCAGCCGAGGTGCCCCTCCGGGCCGCTGCAGGGGCCGGTCCGCTTGCAGGTGCGCTTGGCGTGGAAGATCGGCTTCTTGCCGTCGACCTGGAGCGGGAAGACGTGGTAGCCGGCTTGCGCGGCGCCCAGCGCAACCTCTCGCATCTCATGTCGAGTGGCCGGGCGGGTCTGTCGTTCGACGGGATCGCCGGTGGTGTGCGGATCGCTCATGGCACTCTCCGGTTCTGGTGGCGTGGGAACGCTGTCATCGCTCCGCACTTCGTCCACTATACCATAAAATTGGCTGACGGAGCCTCTGACCTGCGTCTTTCTCGGCGATTGGACCGGGAGTAGTGGTACGGGCGCCGCTGTCACGCGCGATCGACGGCGATGAGTACGCGGGTCCGTAGGTCGGGTGCTTCGATGATCTCGGCCCAGGCGACCCAGTCCGGGAAGGCCCGGGCCAGCATCGGGCGGTGCACGGCGGGAACGGCGGCGACCAGCTCGCAGAGCACCCGGCCCCAGGGTGTGGGGGCGATCCCGCCGGGCAGGCCGTGGACGCTCAGCATCGTCTGCAGTGCGTACTGGGCGTCTTCTTCGAGGTCGTGGCATTCCGCGTCGCGGATGAGCAGCTCGACAACGCGTGCGAGCGGCGGTTCTCCGCCCGGGTCGAGACAGTGCAGGGCCGCAGCGAGGTGTCTGGCCTGCTCCCGGCGCGGCTTGCACTGCCAGTGGTCGGTGTCGATCTCGGCGAGTAGGGCGGCAAGCTCGTCGACGGACGGGGTCATGGTCTGCTCCTCTGGTGACGGGTGTGGATCGGTGGCGGTCGGCCGCGGGGGCGGGGTGCCTCTGACAGCACCCCGCCCCGGGATCACGTGTCCGTGAGGACGCTGCGCGGGACCGCGGCCACAGAGGCCGCGTGGTGGTCGCCCCACCGGGCTCCGCAGATCCCGCGACGGCAGTGCGCCGCGGTGGGCGCGATCCCAGCTTCGTGCGGGCCCGGCTCGCCACAGCTCGGGCATGGGTCGAGCAGGTCGGCCCGGAGCGAGTCGTCTGCGGCAGCCGGGGGCCGCCCCGTGCCTGTCTCGGCGAGCGGCCCGGGTGCGCGGTGCTCGCTGGCCCGGTTCATGCGGTGGCCAGTCGCCGGCGGCCGGACCGCTTCAGTGCGCGACGCTCGCCCTCGTCCTGGCCACCCCACACTCCGGTGTCCTCTCCCGCGGTGAGGGCGTAGTCCAGGCAGGCCTTCTGGACGGGGCAGCGGCGGCAGACGGCCTTGGCCTTGTCGATCTGCTGCTTGGCCGGTCCGTCGCTTCCGACGGGGAAGAAGAGCTCGGGGTTCTCGCGGCGGCATGCCGCCTCGACTCGCCAGTCCATCGTGGGGCCCCTTCGATCGGTTTCGGGTGGCCGGTCGGCGCTGTCATCGCCTCCCGACACGATTCACTATACCATGTATGCCAGCGGATGCGGGTTCTTCGTGCGACTGTTCTTGCTGGTCGAGACCCCTTGTTCAGCGGGTTCTGGGGGTGCGTCGGCCGGCCCGTCCGGGCCTGGTGCGACTGTCGGCGAATGCCCAGATCGTGCGGCGGTGGTAGTGCTGTCGGCCGTGGGGGTCTGTCCAGTCGGGGCGGGGGAAGTAGCCCGGGTTTCGAGCGAGGTAGCTACGGATGACTGACGCGTCGGCGTAGCCGAGCACGGCGGCGGCCTGGTCGAGGGTCAGGAGATCGGCGCCGCTCCCGCTGCGGTCCACTGCTGTGAGGCTGGCCCTCTTGGCGGCCTCGTGCTGCTGCCACCAGGCGTCCATCTCGTCGAGGGACCAGTAAAGATGGCGGCCGTCGCGGCGGGCCGGGCGGGGGTGGCCGGTGGCGTCGCGGTCGCTGTAGAGGTTGGCGAGGTGCTGGGGCGAGACACGGAGCCGTCGCGCGAGGGCCGTACGGGTCAGCAGAGTCTCCCCGTCGTGGTCCAGTCGGGCCGGGGGAGGGGCGGTGAGCTGGTCGACGAAGGTCCGCATCGCCTGTTCGTCCCACCACTGTCGTCGGCCCTGCTGCCACGCCACCGCCGGGTGGCCGTTCGTCGCCCGGTGACGCCACCAGCGTTCTGCGGTCGCGCGGCCGACACCGAAGGTCGCGCAGATGCCGGGGCGGGACAGCAGCACGCGGTCGTCGACGACGACCCGCAGCAGCGGGGGGGGGGGCGCTCGGGCTCGCGGGGGCCGTTGCCCTATCCCTGCTCATCCGGCTTCTCCCTCCCGACGGGGACGCTCCCCGACAGAGGCTGCCGGGGAGCGTCGTACTGCCTGCGATCAGAGCACTGCGAGGTAGACCAGCCGCCAGCCGCCGATGATCTCGGGGGAGTGCACCGCCCCGTCGAGCTGGATCCGGGCGGTGAGCGCTCGTGGACGCCGGTCGTGCCCGACGAGGACGAGCGCGGTGAGCTCTCCGACGCCCTCGACGGGCTGGCTCACGTGGCTGCTCAGGACGCGGCCGATGCCCCGGCGGCCGCCGCCGCGGAGCAGGAACCCTCGCCCCTGCAGGTACTTCAGGACCTCGGAGTCCGCGAAAGGAGCAAGCTGCGCGGCCGGGCGTCGCCCGGCCAGCACCTCGGCGGCGAGCCGCAGCATGTCGCCTGCGACGCGTGTGAGGTCGGGATCGCGGACGATGTCGGTGACGACCGGGATGCCCCAGTCGGTGTCCTCGAACTCGCCGTAGCCGAGCTGGTCGATCCCGGCGACGACGGCGTACTGGGCGGCGATGTGGTCTACCCGCCGCATCTGGCGAACGGTGACCTCGTCACCCAGCAGGACGCGCTGGTACTCGCTGTTCAGGACGTAGCTGGACTTCTCTGCCTGTCGGACCCTCTTGCTCACGGGCACTCCTTCGGTTCGGGGGTGGCGTTGCTCGGGCTGTCAATCCCTCGCAACGTTTACTAATTTACAGCGTCTAGCTTGCCGTGTCAAGATCCAAACGGCTCTGACCTGCGTTTTGCTTGGGGGACTCTCCGAGTGAGGCCGGGTCCAGGGCGGCGCCCTGGCCCCCCGGGAGGGGGCGGCCCGAAGGGTCGATCTGACTTGGGTGAGGACCAGACCTGGCCTCTGGAGGGTGGGGGTCTCTCCTCGCGTCGGCAGGACGGCGCTCTGCCCGAGGTTCTGTGGAGCTGCCAGGCTCGCCGCAGGCGACCGCGGAGCGGCCGGAGCGCAGCGGAGGGCCTGGCGGCGGAGCAGGTTCTCGGGCACCGTCCTGATGCCGACGCGAGGAGAGACCCCCACCCGGCTCGCCGGCGGGACTCACCCCCGGCCCCCACAGCCGAAGCTGTCCCCACACGAACGGCCTAGTGCGTTGATGGTCGTTCCTGTGCGGCACAGGCTGGGCCCATGACGGAGAACCTCTGGGCCGCGCCGGCTCCCGGCGCCCCCTTCACCTCTCGTTCGCTGGCGCACCTGCAGCTCGCCGAGACCGCGCGGGAGCTGTCGGACTGGGCTCGTCATCTGGTGCCGGCCGGGCGCCGCCCGGATCAGGCCTACGACGGCACCCTGGTCACCGATGCCGCCGCGCTCGTCGAGCTCGCCGGGCACGTGCTCACTGCCGCGGTGCTGGTCGAGCGGCACGACGGCTGTGGCTGGGGCGCGATCGCCGAGGTCCTCGACGTCGCGGAGGCCGACGTCCGACAGCGCTGGGAGCCCATCACCGATGTCTGGAGCCAGGAACAGCCGGGCTGCTCACCCCACGCCGCAGCGCAAGAGGCGTCGAGGGCAGAGCAGCTGCGCACCCTGGACGCGTGGGTGGTCCGGCATCGCGACCCTGGCGACCCCGATCACGGTCCGGCGCCGGTGTCCGCGGTCCTGGAGCGGCAGCACCCCTTGCTGGAGCTGGTGCACCTGCAGGGGCTCGACCGGCTCCGGTCTGAGGAGTTCGGTGCGGCCTCGGCCGAGCGGCGTGCTGTGCTGGAGCGGCTGATCCACGTGCACCAGACGCTCGTCGACCGTGCGGGCACCGATGAGGAGGACCGCCAGGAGCATCGTGCCGAGGTCACCCGGCTGCAGCGCCTTCTCGGGGACCTGGGAGCCGCGAGCGGGGATGGGGGGACCTGCTCCGGCGTGTGAGTGGTGGACGGTGACCGGTCCCCGGCCGGGTGTCGCGGTCACTGGTGTAGCCCGCGTGCAGTCTGTCCCTGACCTGCGGCTTGCTGCTGTGGTGGCGACGGGCTGATCGCTGCTTCCGGCGGCGATGCTGAGCTGCGGTCCCTCCAGGCGTGGCGGGCAGCTTCCAGTTCCTCGGCCGTCGCAGCGCGCGGGGCCGTCGCGGTGTCGGGTCCGTCGCTCCGATCGGTCGTGGGCTGCTGCGCCGGCACCACCTCGGCTTCCGGGCGCTGCTCGTTGGCCTCCTCGATCATCTGCGTGGCGATTGCCTCTGCTGTGGCTCGGGCGCTGGCGAGCTGGTCGGCGTGGGGGAAGGGCTGGTCGAGCCCGGCCCGGGCCTGTTCGGCTTCGCGGCCGGCCAGGCGGCGCTGTTCCTGGAGGGTCTCGGCGAGCTTGTCGAGACCGCCGAGCTTGTTCTCCAGCCGCTGCATCAGGCCGGTGGGGTCGCCGTCGAGGAACTGGGACCGTTCGATGGTGAAGGTCCCGCGGGGCACGTCGACGAGGGTCAGCTCGGCGACGATGTCGTCCCCGGCCGGGCGGACGGCGGCGGTGACGGTGAGCCCGCCGATCTCGACGACGGGGCGGGCGTCGGTGGGGGCGCTGTAGCGGTTGGCCCGGGTCAGCGCGGGACGGAGCAGGTCCTGCAACGAGCGGCCGGCGTCACTTCGTGAGGTGTACGGGTGGCCCCAGACCTCGGCACGGAAGGCCTCGCCGCGTGTGGTGGTGCGGCGCGAGACGGCGGCTTCGACCTGGCGGAGTTCCTCGGTGATCTCCTCCCCGGCGCGCTCGGCCGCACGGACGGTGCGCAGCAGGTGGTCGTTGTTGCGGTAGTGGGCGCGTTCGAGGCGTTCGAGTCGGTTGACGTCGGAGTCGGCCTTGGCCTTCTCCATGACGCGGGGGTCGCCGGTGGCGAGTGCCTTGACCTCGTCGTAGGACAGTGCGGCGTCGCCGATGTCCTCGATCTCGCGGACGTCGAGGCGGCCGCGCATCATCTGCGCGATGAACATCGCCTTCCTGGTGACGGTCTGCCAGGAGTAGGCGTCGAAGCTGCCCTCGGTGACGTAGCGGAGGATCTCGACCTCGGGGTTCTGGTTGCGCTGGCGGATGATGCGGCCCTCGCGCTGGGCGATGTCGGCGGGTCGCCAGGGGCAATCGAGGTGGTGCAGCGCGCGGGCGCGGGTCTGGACGTTCGTCCCGACGCCCATCCGCTGGGTGGACCCGATGAGCACGGCGATCTGTCCCGAGCGGGCGGCGCGGAACATCGCCGCCTTGGCCGCGTCGTTGTTGGCCTCGTGCATGAAGCGCACGCTGCCCTCGGGCAGCCCCCGCTCGTGGAGCTTGGTGCGCAGGTCGTCGTAGACGCTGAACCGGCCCTCGTCGTTGGGGACGCCCAGGTCGCAGAACACGAGCTGGAGCGCGCCGGGGGTCGGATGGGGCTGCTGGGTGTCGGGGTGGAGGTAGGTGGTGTCGCGGTGGTCGCGTCAGATCCGGGCGATGCGGTCGGCGGCGATGTCGAGCTTGGTGACCTCGTCGGTGTCCGCCCCGACGAGCCGGAGGTCCAGGGCTGCGGCCCGCCCCTCGCCGGTGATCGTCAGCATGTTCTCCTTGCCTCGTTCTGCGCCGCCGCTGCGGAGCAGCTCGGCTCGACGGACGAGGTCGGTGACGACGTCCTCGAGTGCGGCGGAGCCCGGGACGACCACGGCTTCGGCGGTGCGACGGCCGCCGTCGTTGGCCTTGAGCGCGGGCACTGGGAGGTCGAGGTCCTCGGCGGTCTTGACGTCGGCCGAGACGTGCCACATGCGGAGCAGCTCGGGGACGTTCTTGAACTTGGCGAACCGGGATTTCATGCGGGGCTTGCCACCGTCGGGGGCGAGCTCGATGCCGGTGACGACCTCGCCGAAGGTGGCGGCCCAGGAGTCGAAGTCCTCGATGCCGGCCTCCTGGAGGAGGTCCGGGCGCAGGTAGCGCTGCATGACGTGCGCTTCGCTGACGCTGTTGGCGATCGGTGTCGCGGTGGCGAGCACCCCGACTCGGCCTCCGTGGCGCTCGCGCAGGTACTCCAGCTTCATGTGCAGGTCGGTGGCCCGGTCGGCGCCGGGCACCGCGGCGTCGGGGATGTTCGACAGGGTGCGCAGGTTCTTGAAGTCGTGGGCCTCGTCGATGGCCAGCCAGTCGATGCCGGTCTGTTCGAACGTGAGGCCGGGGTCCTTGATCTTGTCGAGCTTCTCGCGCAGTCGCTCCTCGGCGCGGGCGAGGATGCCCTCCATCCGCTTGACGTTGAGGGAACGCTCGCCACTGGCCTTCAGGTCCTCGAGCCAGGCACGGACTCGGGCCGATTCCCGCTCCTCGTAGCGGGTCTGGGTCTCCACGCTCATGGGCAGCTTGGTGAACGCGGACCGGGTGAGGATGATCGCGTCCCAGTCGCCGGTGGCGGCTCGGGCGACGAAGTCCCGGCGGCGTTGGGCGGAGAGGTCGTCCTTGCCGGCGGGCAGGATGTTGGCTCGGGGGTAGAGGGCCAGGAACTCGGCCGAGAACTGGTCGAGCATGTGGTTCGGCACGACGATGGCCGGTTTGCGGACCATGCCGAGGCGCTTGAGCTCCATCGCTCCGGCGATCATCTCGACCGTCTTGCCGGCGCCGACCTCGTGGAACAGCCCGACGGCGGGCTCGGAGATCATCCGGGCGATCGCGGCCCGTTGGTGCGGGCGTAGCGGGGGGAAGGTCTCGGCGACGCCGGGCAGGGTGAGCTCGTTGCCGTCGTAGGAGCGCAGCACGATGGCGTTGAATCGCTCGTTGTAGACGCGGGCCAGGTGCTCGGCGCGCTGCGGGTCCTCCCAGACCCACTCGCTGAAGCGGGCGTCCAGGGCGGTCATCTTCTCCTGGGCGGCCAGGGTCTCGGTGGTGTTGAGCCAGCGCCGGCCTTCGTCGTCCTCGTCGTAGACGCGCACGGAGCGCTGCTCGAGTGCCGCTTCGGCGAGATCGGGTGCTGCACGGCGGGTCGTGCCCCAGGTCGAGGTCGCAGCGACGCTGGTGCCGGTGCCCTGGACCTTCCAGATGTTGCCGCCGGCGTGCTCGACCCGCAGGCGTGGGTCCTCGAGGGTCTCGCGCAGGAACTGCTGCACGTGCTCGGCGGAGATCCAGGGTGCGCCGAGTCGGGCGTGGATCTCGGCCGGGCCGAGGTCGCTGGGGATGATCGGGCGGAGGGCGTCGACGTTGCGCTGGAAGTGGGCGTCCGCGGCGGCCGCGGTCTCGGCTGCGGCGAGCTTGGCGCGGACGTTGCCGGACAGGTACTCCGCCGCGACGACCAGGCGCCCGGGTTCGGTGGCGGTGCCGGTCGCATCAGCGCGCGGCGGCTGCTCGAACACCAGGTCGCCGAGGCGGTCCCGTACCTCTGCGGGGTCGGTCTGCAGGAGTGCGGCGATGTGGTTGGTGTTCACCGCGCCGTAGGTGTCCAGGCAGATGGCCAGGGCTTCGGCGGGGGTCTCTGCGCTGGTGCGCGGTCGTCGCGGCGCGACGACGCGTTCGGTGAAGATGGCCGCACGGCTCGCTTGCCCGGTCGACTCGTCGTAGTCCTCCAGCGCGCGGACGACGGGGGAGTAGGGGTCGGCCCGGAAGCCGCCCTGGGGCGGGTGCTGCTTGGCGAGGATGTCCTCCCCGGTCTCGGCGTGCTGTCGGCCGGTCCGGCGCCAGGTGAAGCGGCGGAGGGGGCCGAACGTCTCGACGTAGGCGGCGTAGCGCTGACCGAGCTCCTCCCGCAGCCCGGCGATCTCGGCGGTGTCGTCCGCGGTGGCGGCCTCGGCGTCGAGCAGGGCCTGGGTGGTGTCTCGCAGCCCGATGAGGGCGCGCAGCTCGGTCTGCTGCGTACGAGGCACGGGGTACTCGACCACCGCCCCGTCCTGGATGCGGGTGAAGGTTCCGTCGGGGGTCGTCTGCAGGAGCCCTTCCTGCTGCGCCTCGGCGCCGTTGGCGAGGGTGATGACCGGGTCGGTGGTGCCGGGGTGGCCGGCGTGCGTGTAGCCGAGCCCGCTCATGGAGGCCTGCTGGACGATCTGGCCGAGGGCGGCGGCCAGTGTGGTGTCGGTGAGGTCGCCGACGACCTGCAGCTCGTCGTGGCGGTAGGCGCCGTGCCCGAGCTGGGGGGTGCCGAGAACCATCTCGGGGTTCTGCTGGAAGTAGCGGTTGACCGCGATCTCCCCCTGGTCCCCGATCCTCATCGGGCTGGTGTCGAGCCAGCGGTCGTCGGCCGGGGCCGCACCGGGCTCGCGGCGGCGCAGGACGAGCAGGTCGGTCACGACAGCGGTGCCGGCGGCGCGCTGGTGGGCCTTGCTCGGCAGCCGGACCGCACCGACGAGGTCGGCATGCTCCCCGATCGCGAGACGGGCGCTCGGGTTCTCGGAATCGAGGGTGTATCGGCTGGTCAGGGCGAGGACGAGCCCGCCCGGGTGGGTCAGGTGCACGGACTTGAGCAGGAAGTAGTTGTGAATGCTGTGGGCTCCGGCGTTGTGCACCGGGTCGGCCGGGGCGACCTTCGCGAACGGCACGTTGCCGATGACCAGGTCGAACGTGCCCTCGGGTGCCCGGGTCTGCACGAAGGACTCGCTTCGGATGGTGGCGTGCGGTTGCAGGGCCTGGGCGATGGCTGCGGTGGTCGGCTCCACCTCGACGCCGACCATCCGGGCGTTCTCGGGTGCGAGCGCGAGGAACGTTCCCGCCCCGCACCCGGGCTCGAGCACCGCCCCGCCGGCGAACCCGAGGTCCTCGGCTGCTTGCCACATCGCCTTGGCGATGGTCAGGTCGGTGTAGTGGGCGTTCAGGGTGCTCCGTCGTGCAGCACTGAACTCGGTCTCGCTGAGCAGGTCGCGCAACTCGCGACGGGCCCAGGCGAACTCCTCACGCTGCGGGTCGAACACCCGGGGGACTGCTCCCCACCCGGACCAGCGGGCGAGAGTGGCCTGCTCCTCCGCGTTCGCCGGCCGCTGCGCCCGTTCTACGTGGCGCAGCGCACGCAGCGCGGCCAGGTTCGCCTCGATCCGCGCTCGTTCGCCGGAGGGAGCGAGGTCGTCCTGCGTCAGTGGTCGGAACCGCGGCGCAGCGTCTCCTGCGCCTGCCGCTCCTCCTGGACGATCTGCTGGTACTCCGGATCCTCGGGACTCACGACGAGCGGCAGCGTCGAGCTCGTCGCCGGCGCCGCGGTCGGCTCTTCCGGGTCGATCTCCGACTCCGGGGCCAGACGAACCCGTTCCTGCAGCACGATCACCTCGGCGCGCATCCGCGCCCCTCTCATGCGACCGACCCTGTCGAGGTAGCTCTCCTGCTCCGGATCCGGGCCCTCCAGCTCCAGGGCCAGCGAGTCGATCTCCTTCGACACCTCCTCGCCCAGGTCCTGGAAGAACTGGGTCGGGTTCGGGATTGCTCGGTACCGGTCCGGCAGCCACCGGGCCCAGTACTGATGGGCCATCGCTCCGTAGTCCGTCATCTCGCGCCTCGCTGCTGTGGCTCGCCGCCGCTGTCCCCGGTTCGTCGGTCGAGGGTACGGCTTCCGGGAGTTGTGTCGTTGGACCGTCGACGGCTGGACTTTGCGCTTCGTCGCCGCCCTCTGAGGCGCCCGACAGAAGGTCGTCAAAGGAAAGCTGATTCTCTGGGTCGCTTCGTCGGCTGCGGCGGGCCATCACAGCACCCCGATAGTGTCGGAAAACAATGCCGCAATGACACGCGCCGAACTACCGCGAAAACCGCGCTCAGGATCTGCGAAGACGCACTTCCATCGTGCGCGACACCACCCTCGCAGTCGTGTCTACAACTCCATAACCCCAGGTTACGCGGTCCGAAGACTGGATTCCACAGATTGCTCCGTCTTTTATACTGGATCGCCCTTTGTGACCCCCACTGAGGTGTTCTCAGTAGCGGGGTGGCAGGTCGTGGCGACACGCCGAGGGTGGTGAGATGAGCGGGAACGGGGCAGGACCCCGGTAGATCGGTTCGGTCCAGCACAGATCGACACCGTCACCGAGGTCCTGCATGTCTGATCCTGTCACCTACACCGCTGTCCTCCCGATCGGGGAGCGCACCGTGGCCTATCTGGCGCGGCTCCTGGTCCTTCAACGCCGTCGACGTGGCACCCGGCGGCGGGCGTTGACCCCGTTCGCCCAGGCAGTGCTGGTGATCCGCTGGTTCTGTGATGCTACCCGGGTCCGATGTTCGGCCGGTGACAACGCGATCAGCACTGCAACGGCCTACCGTTACCTGCACGAAGGCATCGACGTCCTCGCCGCGGCCGCACCCGGCCTGCACGGAGCCCTGCTCGCCGCCCGCACAGCCGGGCACACCCACGTGAATCTCGACGGCACCCTGATCGCCACCGACCGGTGCCGCGCGCTCGGCCTCACCCCCGGGGTCGACCTGTGGT
>NZ_MCIP01000002.1:131427-135752 GCF_001932425.1 Pseudonocardia sp. Ae505_Ps2 | reverse complement strand
CGCAGCTGCGCTCGTACTACTCCACACCGAGTACGACCGCACGACATGATCAACCCGCTACTGAGAACACCTCACTGAACCAGTAACTCGTCGAGCCGCTGCCGCGAGCCGCCGTCCGCGCTATCTGAAACACTGAGAACAATCAACCAAAAATTCGGTCGCTAACCGTCCGTACACCACGCCCGTATCGCGGATTAATTATCCGAACCGCAGGACTGAGCGGTTCGGAAAGTTCGATTCTGACGACCCCAGGGCTGGTGCAGAGGACGTGTCCGGCGGGGCGTGCGGCGGGCCCGAGCCGGAGAGTTCGGCCGCACTGGGACGCAAGGTCACGCGCAGCGCCGGGAGCGCCCGCGGTGGACGCCCCCGGCTGTGCGGTTCGGCGCGAGGCTCGACCGTGCACCGCACCCTGGCCGGACGCCCGGTGGCGGCGTCGCTACTCGCTGAGCCACGATCGGGGGCGTGGACCTGACGCCTCTCCAGCGGAACACGCTGCACCGCCTCGTCGACGGCGGGCAGGGCCCGGAGTCGCAGCCGCGGACGGCGCTGCGGTGGCTGCGCCGGTACGGACTCGTGGACGCGGACGGCTTCCCCACCGACGAGGGGCGGGCGTACCTCGCGGAGCTGCACCGGCAGCGGCGTCGGCGGATGGATGAGCACGAGGCGGAGCACCGGCGGCGGCAGGCTGACCCGCTGTCGGGGATGCGGGACGCGATCCGGCGGTGGAAGGCCGGCGAGCGGTGACCGCTGACGGGCCGTCCGCGGAGGAGCTGACCGACGCGGCGGTGGCGCGGATCCAGGCGGTGTGCGACGCGGAGCGGATGCGGTACGAGGAGGTCGTCGCCCGCGACCCGTCGGTGAAGGCTGCGATGGAGGGCCGGTACGCCGATGAGCTGGGGGCGTGTGTGTGCGCGCGGTGCGGGACGCCTACCTGGCGGAGGGGATCTCCCGGGAGCGCGCGGCGCAGGCGTCCGAGTCGTGGCTGATGATCAAGTCCGGGGTGCGCGGGGACCTCGCGTTCGCCGACGAGATCCTCGCGGACTTCGCGTCCGGGAAGCTCCGGCGCGGCGGGTCGGGGCTCGGCGCGCAGCCGTAGTTGTCCACCCGGGGTGGACAGCCCTGTACGCGGGGGGCGTACACTCGGTGGTGTGGTCCCGTCCATGAAGCTCCGCGACGTCGAGCGGGCCCTCCTAGCTCACGACTGCCGCGTGCTGTCCGAGGCTGGACCGCACACCAAGTGGGGCTGCCCCTGCGGCGCCCACACCACGCCGGTCCCCCGGCACCGCACCATCTCGCCCGGGGTGGTGCGCAGCATCGGCAAGCGCATGGCGTGCCTGCCGGAAGGGTGGTTGCAGTGAGGTACTTCGTGACCGCGCGCCGGTGGGAGCGCGGATGGGAACTCCACATCGCCGACGAGCACGGCGCCGAGGTCGGGGTGACGCAGTCCCGCACCCTGGGCGGGGCGGAGGCGATGGTGCGGGACTATCTCGCGCTCGACGACCGCGACGCAGCCGCGCCGGTCGAGATCCGGCCGGTGTTCGACTCCGCGGTGCAGGAGCGCATCACCGCGTCCCGTGCCCGGACGCGGGCCGCGCAGCTGGAGCAGGAGGCCGCGGCGAAGGAGTCCCGCGCCGCTGTCGCGCTGCTCGACGACCTCGGGCTGTCCGGGACGGAGATCGCCCGCGTCCTGCAGCTGTCCCGCTCCCGGGTGTCGGACCTGCGAAAGGCGTCCCGGTGACGGGGGGAGAGGATGGCCGGCGTGAGTGATGAGACCGCGCCGCAAGATGTCCCGACCGTGCGGACCGGGGCGGCCGCGCTGGGCGACCGGCTCGCGATGCACTTCGAGGCCGGGCGGGTTCGCCTCGACGGTGTCCGGGTGACCGATCTGGACACCCCGGCGCCGGAGGGCACTCGGATCGTCATCGCCGGGAGCTGACGACGTCCGTCCCGGTTACACCCCGGGACGGCCGCACGGCCCGCCCCCGTTAGTGCCGGGGGCGGGCCGTCGTCGTCTGGGGCGGCGCGGTCGGTCGTGGTCAGTACCGCAGGTTGTAGAGCGACCAGCTGGTCTCCTGGCTCTGGGTCGGGTTCCCGTTGGAGATGCAGCGGTACTCAGAGGTGTCGGGCCTGCCCCGGTAGGCAGCGATCGCCTCCTCGCACGCACCCCTGTTCGCGTAGGTCGCGACGTAGCTCCAGGTTGGGGACTGGGCAGGGGCAATGGGAGCTGCGGCGGCGACCCCGGCACCGACCGACGTCAGCGTGGCGACCCCGAGTGCGAGGCCGATCATCGTGGACCTGAGAACCCGCATGGTCCTACTCCTCCTGCTTGGTGATCTTGGACCTGACGAAGGTTAGGTGTGATGTGCAGGGAGGTTGTACTGCCCGGGATCGGTGATTCTGTCTGACAGACGAAGGCCTCCGGTTGTGAAGTGGAGCTGTCGAGGAACCGCTTCACCCACCGGAGGCCTTCGTGTCCCACGCTAACGCCGCCCTGACCCCGCGCGCCCGGCTGCGGCTCGCTCAACTCGTCGTCGATCACGGCTGGACCCACACCGCCGCGGCGAAGATGTTCATGGTCTCTCCACGGACAGCGTCGAAATGGTCCGACCGCTACCGGGCCGAGGGGCCGGCCGGGATGGTCGACCGCAGCTCACGGCCGCAGCTCTCGCCGAGCAGGACCAGTGCTCGTGTGGTTCGGCAGATCGTGGGTCTGCGCTGGAGTGTTCCCGATTTCTTTGACGCCGGTTTAGGCTGCCAAGTCGGTTATTTTCCTGAATCCTAGCTCGTATTCGGTGGGTGTCAAGTATCCGAGGGTGGAGTGCCGTCTGCGACGGTTGTAGTAGCTCTCGATCCACGCGAATGTCTGCTGTCGGACCTCGGTGATGTCGTTCCATGGCCGGGTGTGGATGAGTTCTTTCTTGTAGCTGGCGAAGAACGACTCGGCGACGGCGTTGTCGAAGCAGGTGGCGCGTCGGCCCATCGATCGGGCCACATTGTTGGCGGCGCAGAAGTCGGTGAGCTCCCGGCTCGTGTATTGCGTCCCGCGGTCGCTGTGCATGATCACTCCGGCTGGTGGGCGGCGGGTGAGCAGGGCGGCGGCGAGGGCCTCGGTGATCAGGTTGGTGCGCAGGTGGTCGGCCACGGCGTAGCCGACGACCTTGCGGGAGTGCAGGTCGATCACGGTGGCGAGGTAGGCCCAGCCGTCGACCGTCTGGATGTAGGTGATGTCGCCGCACCAGCGGGTGTCGGGAGCCTCGGCGGTGAAGTCACGCCCGATCAGGTCCGGGGCGTCGATCGGGCGTAGACCTGCGACGGTCGTCTTGCGCCAGGTGTGAGGGTGGCGGCCTTGCAGGCCGGCGGCGCGCATGAGCCGCCAGACCCGCTTGCGGGCGGTCCGGTGGCCGCGAGCGACCAGCTCGGCCCACACCCGGCGCACGCCGGGGTCACCGCGCAGGTCGTGGTGGATCTCTCGGATCGTGTCGGTGAGCTCGGCGTCGGTGCGTTCCCGCTGGCTGGGTCCGGTCTTGAGCCACCGGTAGTAGCCCTGTCGGGCCACGCCGAGCTGGGCGCACATGAACGTGACCGGATACTCGCCCTCGGTTGCCCAGTCCGCGATCGCCGCGTATTTCACGGCTGTTCTTTCGCGAACCAGGTCGCTACTTTTTTTGCGAAGTCCCGCTCCATTCGCAGGGTCGTGTTCTCCTTGCGGAGCCGTTCCAGCTCGGCCCGCTCCGGTTCGGACAGGTCCGTGTCCGGGACCTGCCCGGATTCGCGTGCTTTCTTCACCCACTTGCCTAACGTCATCTCGTGGACGCCGATACTCTTCGCTATCTCGGCGATTGTTCGGCCGGAATCGAGGACAAGACTGACGGCCTGGTCCTTATACTCCTGGGTGAAATGGCGGCGTGTCGCCACGCGATCCCCTCCGCTGCGATCAGCGGCAGTCTACGACCGGTGTCTACAAGATCGGGAACGGTCCACGCTGGCGGCACCGGCTGGGCCCGGTCCAGATCGCCGGGCGGCTCGGTATGGCCGCCTCGACCGTGCACGCGGTCCTGGTGCGCTGCCGGATCAACCGGCTCTCCCACATCGACCGGGTCACCGGCGAACCGCTGCGCCGCTACGAGCACCCCCATCCCGGCTCGCTGATCCACGTCGACGTCACCAAGTTCGCCAACATCCCCGACGGCGGGGGCTGGCGTTACCTGGGAAGACAGCAAGGCCTCCGCAACCAGGCGGCCACCGCACGACGCACCGGTCAACGAGGCAAGTACTACCGCCCGGCGATCGGGACCACCTACGTCCACACCGTGATCGATGACCAC
>NZ_MCIP01000002.1:120875-131415 GCF_001932425.1 Pseudonocardia sp. Ae505_Ps2 | reverse complement strand
TGATCAGGTTGGTGCGCAGGTGGTCGGCCACGGCGTAGCCGACGACCTTGCGGGAGTGCAGGTCGATCACGGTGGCGAGGTAGGCCCAGCCGTCGACCGTCTGGATGTAGGTGATGTCGCCGCACCAGCGGGTGTCGGGAGCCTCGGCGGTGAAGTCACGCCCGATCAGGTCCGGGGCGTCGATCGGGCGTAGACCTGCGACGGTCGTCTTGCGCCAGGTGTGAGGGTGGCGGCCTTGCAGGCCGGCGGCGCGCATGAGCCGCCAGACCCGCTTGCGGGCGGTCCGGTGGCCGCGAGCGACCAGCTCGGCCCACACCCGGCGCACGCCGGGGTCACCGCGCAGGTCGTGGTGGATCTCTCGGATCGTGTCGGTGAGCTCGGCGTCGGTGCGTTCCCGCTGGCTGGGTCCGGTCTTGAGCCACCGGTAGTAGCCCTGTCGGGCCACGCCGAGCTGGGCGCACATGAACGTGACCGGATACTCGCCCTCGGTTGCCCAGTCCGCGATCGCCGCGTATTTCACGGCTGTTCTTTCGCGAACCAGGTCGCTACTTTTTTTGCGAAGTCCCGCTCCATTCGCAGGGTCGTGTTCTCCTTGCGGAGCCGTTCCAGCTCGGCCCGCTCCGGTTCGGACAGGTCCGTGTCCGGGACCTGCCCGGATTCGCGTGCTTTCTTCACCCACTTGCCTAACGTCATCTCGTGGACGCCGATACTCTTCGCTATCTCGGCGATTGTTCGGCCGGAATCGAGGACAAGACTGACGGCCTGGTCCTTATACTCCTGGGTGAAATGGCGGCGTGTCGCCACGCGATCCCCTCCGCTGCGATCAGCGGCAGTCTACGACCGGTGTCTACAAGATCGGGAACGGTCCACGCTGGCGGCACCGGCTGGGCCCGGTCCAGATCGCCGGGCGGCTCGGTATGGCCGCCTCGACCGTGCACGCGGTCCTGGTGCGCTGCCGGATCAACCGGCTCTCCCACATCGACCGGGTCACCGGCGAACCGCTGCGCCGCTACGAGCACCCCCATCCCGGCTCGCTGATCCACGTCGACGTCACCAAGTTCGCCAACATCCCCGACGGCGGGGGCTGGCGTTACCTGGGAAGACAGCAAGGCCTCCGCAACCAGGCGGCCACCGCACGACGCACCGGTCAACGAGGCAAGTACTACCGCCCGGCGATCGGGACCACCTACGTCCACACCGTGATCGATGACCACTCCCGCACCGCCTACGCCGAGATCTGCGCCGATGAGAAGGCGGCCACCGCGATCGGTGTCCTCGAACGCGCCGTGGCCTGGTTCGCCGAACGCGGCGTCACCGTCGAGCGGGTCCTGTCCGACAACGGTTCGGCTTACAAGTCCTACGCCTGGCGTGACGCCTGCGCCGAGCTGGGCATCACTCACAAGCGAACCCGCCCCTACCGCCCGCAGACCAACGGCAAGATCGAAAGGTTCCATCGGACCCTGGCCGACGGCTGGGCTTACGCCCGACTCCATGAGTCGACCCGCCAACGCAACGACGCCCTACCCGGCTGGATGCACTTCTACAATCATCACCGCGCTCACTCCGCCATCGGCGGCCAGCCACCGGTCACCAGGCTGACTAACCTCCCTGGACATCACAGTTAGGAGCGCTCGTTCGGGACCCCTCCCGAGCTCTGCTCGGGGCTGGAGGGTCCTGCTGTGGTCGGAGCGCGGCCAGCTCATCGGGTTCGTCTGGTCCTCGTCCCGGACCGGTGCGGGTTTCGGTGGGTATGGCTCGACGGGAGGTCGCGGGCCTCGCGCAGCTCGCGGAGGTGCTCGCTGAGCGCTTCCCTGGCGGCCATCCGCGCCCCTTGTCCCGCCGGCCGGTCCCGCAGAACCGGCGACAGCGGCGCAGGAGGGGTGGGCCCGCTGCCGGTGCTCGCGCGCATCCGGCCGATCTGTACGGCGCGGATCTCGCCGAGGCGTCCCTGCCAGGGGCGCAGGCGGGCGCCGATGACCCGCAGGGGGTCCCGGGCGCCGGTGGTGACTGGTCCACGCGGTCGGTCGGGGTGGTCGGGGTGGTGTTCGAGCGCGTGGCGCAGTCCGGCGACGGTCGCGCCGGCCTCCCACCACGGCTTGAGCAGCGACCGGGCACGCCAGATGTCGATCGTGCCCCGTTGTCGGCCTCCTAGGCCGAGAAGCATGAGCAGGGTGAGGGTGGCCTGGTTTCTGGCACCGGGGGTGTCGGGGACGTCGTAGGGGTGCCACTTGCCCGCTTGGGTGGTCACTGACCGTCCGCCGCCCGACAAGGGCTTAAGACTCACGTGAGAAGTGGGGAGGTCGCCACTTTTATCCACAGTGGTTTGAGCTGGGTGTTCGTGTGTGTGGTCGGTCGGGGTGGTGAGCTGGGGGAGGGGGCTGTGGGTGACCAGGGCGTAGGTCGGTGTGCGGCCGGTATCGGTGCCGAGGAACTCGGCGCTGGCCCCGGCTTCGACGACGACGAGCAGGCCGCGGTCGCGGGCCCAGGCCAGGACGCGGGACACGGTGCGGGCGGCGCGGCCGCCGGCGGCGCCGAGGCGGTCGGTGGTGAGCCCGGTGATCAGGCCGGTGTCCCAGTCCATGTGGCAGACCAGGCGGCGCAGGATCGCCGACCAGCTGGCGCGCTTGTCCGAGCGCCACTCCTCGTCGTCGACGAGGCGGGCGATGTAGTCGAGGGCCTCGGGCTGGGAGGTCAGCACCCGCCACTCGCGGTCGATGAAGTTGCGCCACCCGGGATGCGGAGTGAACCCGCGGGCGTGTCGGGCGCGAGCGCGGGTGACACCGCGGACGCGCGCCCTGGCGGTGGGAGGCCGGGCGCGGCTCGGGCGCCCGGGCCCGCTGGTCGGGCCTGACGTCGGGCGGGCGGCGCGGCCGCGAGGGGTGCGTCGGGCCTCGGTGGCGTAGCGGATGCCGAAGTCGCCGGCGGGTGGTTGCGCGCCGAGGGGGAGCTGATGGATCAGGCAGAGGTCGGAGGTGGGGCCGGAGGCCAGGGTGAACGCGCCGTGCTCGTAGCAGCGGATGCAGAACCCGGTCTCCGCCGCTGGTGAGCGGCGGTTTTCCGGGCACGACGAATTCGCCCCGTGTCTGTGGTGGTTGGCTCCCGGCCCAGGATGTATCCTGGACACGCGAAAGCGCCCCTTCTTCGCAGGTGGGGTAACGGCCCCGGTTCGCCGGGGCTACGGCATCAGGCGGGTGTAGGACCGGCTGACGCGAGAACGATCCGAGGCGGTCTCCTGGCAGGGAGGCCGCCTCGTTCTTCTAGGAGGCCTTGGTCAGAGGCTGCTCCGGGCGGTTGTACTGAACCGGGATCTGGCCCGGAATCTCGTTGCGGTAGCGCAGGCCCAGGTGGATCAGTGAGCCGGCGACGAGCGAGATGCTGCGGTCGCGTTCCCGGGCGATCTCGCGGACGACCTGGTCGTCGGTGAGAGGGATCCGGGCGGTGAAGTCTGTCGACTCGCTGGTGGGGACACGAAGAGGCAACTCGTCTGGGAGCTCGTCAACGTGCTGGAGCCCGATGTTGATGAGCTTCGCGGCAGTCTCGGAGACGTACCAGCCGAGGTTGGTGGCCAGCGTCTTGAGCGCAAGATCGTCGGCCAGCAGTACCCGTGGAAGAACCACTGCACGCGGGCCCTTCGACGGGCGCCCTGTTGGTCTTCTCGCCATGGCGATGATCCTGCCCGGTTTTCTGAAACCAGGACAGCGCGACACGCCCGCCATCTTTCAGAAATCCGCCGGAACGGCACCACATCAGGAACAGTGCCTGGCTCCTGGGGTGAGTCGCGAGGCCAGCGGCGGTAGCAACGCCCCGTCAGCGCGGACGCAGACGTCGCTGCTGCAGCCGGGTTTGCTCGTCGCTGGGCACCGTTCGTTGCTGCAGCTGCGTCACAGCGGCTGCCGGGTGCTCCATCTCCGGTGCCTGTCCACGCCGGCGCGCCGCGTCCCAGAGCCGGTATCTCGCCTGAGAGTCCTCGGTGGTTGCGAGCACCGTCTGCGCGAGCCGGTCGACATCCCGAAGCCACGGCTGCAGGTCCTCAGGCAGCGTTACTCGCAGGCGGTCTTGGACCCTCTGGAAGTTGCGGACCTCGTCTGCGCTGAGCGGCCGGTTGCGCTCAGCTTCAAGCGCTTCCGCGAACTGTGGAGGACCGGCCCACTCGCCTGTGCTGGCGAGGCGGTTGATGTACGCGGGGCCGGTTGTGTCGACCGTGCGCCGGTAGACCGCGACCAGGTCGGCCGCGCCGGATTCGTCGATCGCCGCGGCGACGTCGGCGATGCCGCGGTAGCTGCGCTCTGCGTTCGCGGGGACGGTCAGTCGTCCGGAGCCTCGGTCGTTGACCTGCTCCTGATAGCGGTGCAGGACGCCCTGCTGGCTCTGGCTCTCGTGGACGCCCAGAGCAATGACGGCAACCTGGTAGCCGGCGGCGCGGTAGTCGCGCAGGGTCCGCATGGACTCGGCAGGATCCTGCGCGGTCTCGTGGAAGATCGCGTGCAGCCGGCTCTCGCGCACGTAGTCCTGGGCTTTGCCCATCCAGGCTCGACCGTCGGCCCGGGTTGCGGCCGCCATCAGCTGATCGTCGGTCTTCATCAGGTGGGCGTACTGCGGGTGGAACGGCTTGTAGAGGTCGCTGTCGATTTCGACAGCACCACCGTCCGAGCGCAGGGCGTCGCGGATCTCGCCGGCGAACTTCGACTTCCCGGCACCCGGCTGAGCCATCAGCACGACCACGACCGGCCGGTCCTGACGCTGGTAGCCCGACAAGCGGGTCGGCCCGATCAGATCGCGGAAGATGCGCTCGTTGTCCGCCTCGCTGAGCCGATAGCGAGCGACGTCATCGCTACCGGAGCTCACCCCAGTTCGTCTCGCAGTTCGGCGAGGCGACGGCTGTAGCTGCCACGGACTGCTGCGAGCTCCCCGGGGTACTTCGGTGACAGAACGCGCTGCTGGTGCGCGCAGTCAGCGATGCGCGCCCGCAGGTCCTCGATCCGCTCGCGGTCGGGCGCCGGCTTCGTGCCTTCTCGCTCGAGCAGCGCGACGTAGCAGGCGAGGACCTCGTTGATCGCTTCCTGCGCGGCCTCGTAGCTGACCGCAGTGTCGCTGTTCCACTGCTGCGGCGGGAGGTCGGCAACCACGTCTTCCGGGGTGGTCGCCGTTCTCGAACTCACCATGGGCGGTCCTTCCCTCGCGGACCTCCAGTATATCTGCCGCACCTGTCATCCAAGGGCCACGCGAATGGTCACCCTGGGGCCCGGGAAGAGGACCGGGCCGAGGTGCGGTTGTGTGCCCGCCGGTCGGTGATCGTCAGGACAGCAGCGAAGGCGGCCTGGACGACGACGTAGCCGAGGACGAAGGGCAGCATGACCAGCGCGGGGTGTGTCGTTGCCGGGTCGGGCAGCGGGGTGAGCGAGGCGATGGCCACCACCAGGCCGCAGTTGAGCAGTGACAGGCGGGCGTAGCCGGTGCCGTCGCCGTCGGCCTGGCGTCGTGCGAGCTCGAAGACCACGACGAGCCGGAACAGCACTCCGACCATGAGCGCGGCGATGATCGGTGCGCCGACGGTGTAGCCGGGTCCGAGTACCCGTAGTACCGGCCAGCCCAGGGCCGCGCCCAGGGCGAGGAGGGGGACGAACAGCACCAGCATGCGGCGTCGTGTGCTGCGGGCGAGTTCGACGGCGCGGTGGGGCTCGCGTGCGGTCTGCACGGCGAGCGAGTTGGTGAAGAACACCGCGGCGGTGTCGATGACGACGGTGGCCTGCCAGGCGATGAAGAACACCGCGCCCATGGCGTTGCCCATCCGGAAGTTCGCCAGCAGCGGGATCTGGTTGTAGAGCAGTACCGCCCCGAGCTGGGCCACCGCGGTCGGGGCGAGGAACCCGGCCATCGTGGCCCGGCTGGGCAGGACACCGGGCCCGCCCGCGGCGGCGAATCTGCGGACCAGGAACCACAGCACGATCGTGCCGACCCCGATCCACACCACGACCGGGATCACCCAGGACAGCACCATGCCCTGCGATGCCAGGCCTGCCCCGAGCACTGCGAGCAGGCCGATCCGGGCCACGGCGAAGGTCCCGCTGCGCCAGACCGCCAGCCAGGGCCGGCCCGCGGCGACCATGACGAAGTCGTGCACGACGAACACGCCCCACCCGGCACAGCCCAGCACCAGCAGCAACAGGCCGAGCCCGAAGGGGCCCTCGCCGGCGGCGACCTGCGCCACCCGTGGGACGAGCAGCCCGTAGACCAGACCGGCCAGCCCGGACAACGGCATGATCAGCAACAGGCTGCCGAACACCAGCCGCACGGACTTGCGGCCCGCCCCGGGCAGCCACCTCATGATGCCGATGCCCAGGTTGAGCTGAGCCGCGCCGCCGATCAGCTGCATGGCCGAGACGAACTCCGTCGCCCGCCCGACCTGGTCCTGGGGCATCACCCACGCCGCGATCAGGAACCCCAGAAGGCCGGCGACGGAGTTGAACACCGAGGTGAGCGTCAGGGCCAGCGAGTCCCCCAGCTCACGGCGCCCCTGGCTGGTCGAAGAGACGGAGGTGGACGGAGGCATCGCCGCGACGCTACGGCAGCCCCACGCGAGCCCCTCGGGATCCGCCTGAGCCTGGAGATCTGGTCTCGCGGCGACGTCGAGACCCGTCGTCGAACAGCGCAGCCGGCTCGATGGCGTCGGGGCCTGCCGCGGAGATGACGAGGCCCCCGCCGCAGGGTTGCTGCAGCGGGGGCCTCGGTTGCGCGCCGTGTCGTTGTGCGTGACTACCCCGGCTTTCGGCGCGCAGCTCGGGGGAGGGAGGTCAGTTCGTCCAGGTGATCGGGTCGGAGAAGCTGAACGAGGGTGCGTACTTCACCGCGTTGACGTCGGTGGTCTGCTGGTCGCCGCAGATCATCCCCGAGGTGGTGCCGCCCGGGGCGAGCTGACCGGAGTTCAGCGCCTTCGCCCCGGCGTTGAACGGGATCGACGCGGACGCCTCGACCCCGGCCGGGGTGGTGAACTTCCAGTCGAACGGGTTGAACGACGCCGGGCTGGACCCGTTGTTCTTGTAGGTGACCGTCGAGCACGCCTGCGTCATGCCGAACTCGGTGACCTGCTCCGGAGCGGACGCCGAGATGACCAGGTCCCCGGAGGTGGCCTCCTGCCCGAACTTCACCGACTGGTCCCCGCTCGCGGGGGCACCGGCGGCGGCAGGGGCAGCGTTCGCATCTCCCGAGGCGGTGGCCGGGGCCTGCTCGTCGCCGCCACCGCCGGTGGCGATCGCGATGACGACGATCGCGACCAGGATCCCGAGGGTCACCTTGAGCCCGGTGCGCTTCTTCTTCGGCGCGGGCGGCGGGATCTGCGGGGCCTGGTTGTACTGCGGGTACTGGCCCTGCGGGGGCGGGTAGCCCTGCGGCGGGTACTGGCCGCCCTGCTGGGGCGGGTACTGGCCGTAGTAGGGCTGCTGCTGGGGGTGGCCCTGGTAGGGGCTCTGCGGCGTAGTCACGTACCGCTTATCGGCCGCGTCACCCTGTCATTAGCGCTCGGACCTGCGGATCATCAAGGTTGTTGAACTGCTCTTTACCCAGGCAACCCGCGGGGTTCACCTGTTCACCAGTAGGCGTAGTCGGCGATCCACCGCCGGGTTCGGACGACGGGACCGGAGTCGGAGCCGGTCCAGGGGCGAACGGCGAGATCGGTGGCGTCCACGAGGAACTCCCGCTCGTGGTGGAGGTATCCCAGGACTCGACTCGGTTCCACTACCGCGACCCACACCCGTCCTAAGCCGATCTCAGCGGGCACCTGCCGATGCTCGGCAAACCATCGGGCGATGGCCGGATTCGTGGTCCACGACATGCCCTGCCGCCGCTGAGGGACCGCCCCCCGGAACAGTCGGTGGCGCCGCCTCGGCCGCCGACCGGGCCTGCGCCCCTCCCGACCCCAACAGAAGTACCCAGCATGCTCGACCATGGCCTGCCAGGCCACGGGGCCGTGCAAGGGATCGCGATCAGAACGGAACCGCCAGATCGGCGGAAGCTCGACCGCCATCTCCGCCGGGGTAACGTCACCGGCGCAGAAGCGTTGGTAGAGGTTGATGGCGGCCGCGTCCCACTGGCTGACGCTCATGTCCGCCTCCTTCCGTCAACTGACGAAGAATTACTGACCAGCCCCGCCAAACCGTTCGCCCGAATTGCGCCGATCGGCCGCGAACCAGCCGGAACCGCCGCACGTCGTCAGAGTCATGCACCCGCTCCCCACCCGCGCCCACCGGGCCGCCAGCATCGCCGGTGTCCTCGCCGCCGTCGCACTGCTCACAGCGTGCCAGGAAGCGCAGGCCAGTCAGCCGCCGCGGCCGACGCTCCCGCCGCTACCCACCATGTCCTTGCCGCCCCCGCCGACCGTGCCCGGCACCCGGCCGAACACCGGCAACATCGTGCTGACCTGCACCCAGATCGCGTCGTCGAAGCAGTACCTCTGCACCCAGACCGGGACCGCCCCGGCACCGGTGACTCCACCGTCGACCGTGCCGCCGCCGGCATCCTCGCCGCCAGCCTCACCGACGGCTCCGAGGCCGACCGACGAGGGCAGCCCCGAGCCGACCACCCCGCCCCCGGCCACAGAGCCTCTCCCTACGACGCCCAGGCCGGCTGCTCCCGTCCCGACGACGCCGGATACGGGCAGCGTCGAGCCGACCACGGCAAGGTCCGTCGGCTGACAGCAGAGCGAGCCCGCCTGCGGCTCAGCCCCCGTGACCAGTAATCCACGACCAAGCATCGTCCGGTCGAGCTCCGTCTCGCGTACTCGAGTGTGTGCATGTTCGGGTACGCTAGCGGGGTGTGGGTGCCCGAGGTGTTGTCGTTTCGTGAGTTCCGTACGGCGTTGGCGGCGACGTTGAAGCGGGTGCAGGAGCCCGAGGCCGAGCCGGTGTTCGTCGGTGCTCATCGCAAGCCCGAGGCGGTGGTGATGTCGGTGGCCCGCTACGAACAGCTCATCGGGGCCGCGCAGCGACGCGCCGATGTCGACGAGGCCCTCGCATCGGTCCGCGCCGAGGGCCTGGAGCCCAGCGCGGAGGGCCTGGCTCTGCTCGACGGTGTCGCCGCCGGCTCGGTCAGCACCGGCGAGGCTCGTGAGCGTGTCCTGGCTCGATACCGCCGTTGACCGGCCCGGACCCCTACCTCGACCTCGACACCGGCGTTCTGCGGAACCGGCTGGGGATCACCGATCCGGCCGAGCTCGCCCAGGCCGAGGCCGAGCTCACCGCGCTACGCCTGATCGAGCTGCGCCAGCAGCCGCTACCCGGGCGCTACGACCTGGACCACCTACAGGACTTCCACCACCACATCTTCAGCGACCTCTACGACTGGGCCGGGCAGCTGCGCACCGTGTCCATCGGCAAGGGACAGCTGTTCTGCCTCCCTCAACACCTCGAGACCTTCGCCGCCGACATCTTCGGTCGGCTCCACTCCGAGCAGGTCCTGCGCGGGCGTGACCTTGACGGCTTCGTCACCGGCCTGGCCGAGCTGCTGGGCGACATCAACGCCCTGCACCCGTTCCGGGAGGGCAACGGGCGCACCCAGCGGGCGTTCCTGGCCCAGCTCGCCCACGACGCCGGCTACGAGCTGCGCTGGACCACGATGGACCCCGCCGAGAACAACCGAGCGTCCGCGCTCTCGCTGGCCGGCGACACCACCGCCCTGCACACCATGCTCGTCCGCCTCATCCGGCCACTCCGTCAGCTACCCCAGTCACGGCCGGCATCCACCGACAGCTGAGCAGCGCATACGCCTCGACCTCGGCCCGATTCTCGAGGGGCGTACCGCTTGTGCCGGGTCGGCAACGCGTTCTTGTCGGTTTCCGCTGCGCCTGGCTTAGAGGGCTGAAGAATTGTCGGTCCCTTATCGCACACTGAGGTGTTCTCAGTAGCGGGTTGATCATGTCGTGCGGTCGTACTCGGTGTGGAGTAGTACGAGCGCAGCTGCGGTGATCGCGCCGGTGCGCCAGGGACATAGCGTGACTCGCCGCAACGCGGCGAAGGTGGTCTTGAGCAGGGCGTTTCCGCGTTCGGCCAGAGCACGAAGGGCTGAGTGCAGGGTGTTGACGGTGCGCTGGTTGACCGTCTGCCCGCGGCCGGGGGCGAGTTTGATGGGCACGGTGAGCCGGTCGGCTTCGCCTTCGTAGCCGAGGTCGCCCAGCGCGGCGTGGGTGTCGTCGGTGAACGCGGCCAGGCCCTCGAGCAGCCCGGGGTGGGTACGGGCGCAGCGGGTGTCGTGCTCGCGGCCCGGCCGCACGTCGCTGGTCCATAGCGGCCATCCATCAGGTGCGGTGAGGACCTGGATGTTCCCGCCGTGGCGGCGGTGCTTGCCCGACCACCACAGGTCGACCCCGGGGGTGAGGCCGAGCGCGCGGCACCGGTCGGTGGCGATCAGGGTGCCGTCGAGATTCACGTGGGTGTGCCCGGCTGTGCGGGCGGCGAGCAGGGCTCCGTGCAGGCCGGGTGCGGCCGCGGCGAGGACGTCGATGCCTTCGTGCAGGTAACGGTAGGCCGTTGCAGTGCTGATCGCGTTGTCA
>NZ_MCIP01000002.1:117558-120863 GCF_001932425.1 Pseudonocardia sp. Ae505_Ps2 | reverse complement strand
TGACAACGCGATCAGCACTGCAACGGCCTACCGTTACCTGCACGAAGGCATCGACGTCCTCGCCGCGGCCGCACCCGGCCTGCACGGAGCCCTGCTCGCCGCCCGCACAGCCGGGCACACCCACGTGAATCTCGACGGCACCCTGATCGCCACCGACCGGTGCCGCGCGCTCGGCCTCACCCCCGGGGTCGACCTGTGGTGGTCGGGCAAGCACCGCCGCCACGGCGGGAACATCCAGGTCCTCACCGCACCTGATGGATGGCCGCTATGGACCAGCGACGTGCGGCCGGGCCGCGAGCACGACACCCGCTGCGCCCGTACCCACCCCGGGCTGCTCGAGGGCCTGGCCGCGTTCACCGACGACACCCACGCCGCGCTGGGCGACCTCGGCTACGAAGGCGAAGCCGACCGGCTCACCGTGCCCATCAAACTCGCCCCCGGCCGCGGGCAGACGGTCAACCAGCGCACCGTCAACACCCTGCACTCAGCCCTTCGTGCTCTGGCCGAACGCGGAAACGCCCTGCTCAAGACCACCTTCGCCGCGTTGCGGCGAGTCACGCTATGTCCCTGGCGCACCGGCGCGATCATCGCAGCTGCGCTCGTACTACTCCACACCGAGTACGACCGCACGACATGATCAACCCGCTACTGAGAACACCTCACTGAACCAGTAACTCGTCGAGCCGCTGCCGCGAGCCGCCGTCCGCGCTATCTGAAACACTGAGAACAATCAACCAAAAATTCGGTCGCTAACCGTCCGTACACCACGCCCGTATCGCGGATTAATTATCCGAACCGCAGGACTGAGCGGTTCGGAAAGTTCGATTCTGACGACCCCAGGGCTGGTGCAGAGGACGTGTCCGGCGGGGCGTGCGGCGGGCCCGAGCCGGAGAGTTCGGCCGCACTGGGACGCAAGGTCACGCGCAGCGCCGGGAGCGCCCGCGGTGGACGCCCCCGGCTGTGCGGTTCGGCGCGAGGCTCGACCGTGCACCGCACCCTGGCCGGACGCCCGGTGGCGGCGTCGCTACTCGCTGAGCCACGATCGGGGGCGTGGACCTGACGCCTCTCCAGCGGAACACGCTGCACCGCCTCGTCGACGGCGGGCAGGGCCCGGAGTCGCAGCCGCGGACGGCGCTGCGGTGGCTGCGCCGGTACGGACTCGTGGACGCGGACGGCTTCCCCACCGACGAGGGGCGGGCGTACCTCGCGGAGCTGCACCGGCAGCGGCGTCGGCGGATGGATGAGCACGAGGCGGAGCACCGGCGGCGGCAGGCTGACCCGCTGTCGGGGATGCGGGACGCGATCCGGCGGTGGAAGGCCGGCGAGCGGTGACCGCTGACGGGCCGTCCGCGGAGGAGCTGACCGACGCGGCGGTGGCGCGGATCCAGGCGGTGTGCGACGCGGAGCGGATGCGGTACGAGGAGGTCGTCGCCCGCGACCCGTCGGTGAAGGCTGCGATGGAGGGCCGGTACGCCGATGAGCTGGGGGCGTGTGTGTGCGCGCGGTGCGGGACGCCTACCTGGCGGAGGGGATCTCCCGGGAGCGCGCGGCGCAGGCGTCCGAGTCGTGGCTGATGATCAAGTCCGGGGTGCGCGGGGACCTCGCGTTCGCCGACGAGATCCTCGCGGACTTCGCGTCCGGGAAGCTCCGGCGCGGCGGGTCGGGGCTCGGCGCGCAGCCGTAGTTGTCCACCCGGGGTGGACAGCCCTGTACGCGGGGGGCGTACACTCGGTGGTGTGGTCCCGTCCATGAAGCTCCGCGACGTCGAGCGGGCCCTCCTAGCTCACGACTGCCGCGTGCTGTCCGAGGCTGGACCGCACACCAAGTGGGGCTGCCCCTGCGGCGCCCACACCACGCCGGTCCCCCGGCACCGCACCATCTCGCCCGGGGTGGTGCGCAGCATCGGCAAGCGCATGGCGTGCCTGCCGGAAGGGTGGTTGCAGTGAGGTACTTCGTGACCGCGCGCCGGTGGGAGCGCGGATGGGAACTCCACATCGCCGACGAGCACGGCGCCGAGGTCGGGGTGACGCAGTCCCGCACCCTGGGCGGGGCGGAGGCGATGGTGCGGGACTATCTCGCGCTCGACGACCGCGACGCAGCCGCGCCGGTCGAGATCCGGCCGGTGTTCGACTCCGCGGTGCAGGAGCGCATCACCGCGTCCCGTGCCCGGACGCGGGCCGCGCAGCTGGAGCAGGAGGCCGCGGCGAAGGAGTCCCGCGCCGCTGTCGCGCTGCTCGACGACCTCGGGCTGTCCGGGACGGAGATCGCCCGCGTCCTGCAGCTGTCCCGCTCCCGGGTGTCGGACCTGCGAAAGGCGTCCCGGTGACGGGGGGAGAGGATGGCCGGCGTGAGTGATGAGACCGCGCCGCAAGATGTCCCGACCGTGCGGACCGGGGCGGCCGCGCTGGGCGACCGGCTCGCGATGCACTTCGAGGCCGGGCGGGTTCGCCTCGACGGTGTCCGGGTGACCGATCTGGACACCCCGGCGCCGGAGGGCACTCGGATCGTCATCGCCGGGAGCTGACGACGTCCGTCCCGGTTACACCCCGGGACGGCCGCACGGCCCGCCCCCGTTAGTGCCGGGGGCGGGCCGTCGTCGTCTGGGGCGGCGCGGTCGGTCGTGGTCAGTACCGCAGGTTGTAGAGCGACCAGCTGGTCTCCTGGCTCTGGGTCGGGTTCCCGTTGGAGATGCAGCGGTACTCAGAGGTGTCGGGCCTGCCCCGGTAGGCAGCGATCGCCTCCTCGCACGCACCCCTGTTCGCGTAGGTCGCGACGTAGCTCCAGGTTGGGGACTGGGCAGGGGCAATGGGAGCTGCGGCGGCGACCCCGGCACCGACCGACGTCAGCGTGGCGACCCCGAGTGCGAGGCCGATCATCGTGGACCTGAGAACCCGCATGGTCCTACTCCTCCTGCTTGGTGATCTTGGACCTGACGAAGGTTAGGTGTGATGTGCAGGGAGGTTGTACTGCCCGGGATCGGTGATTCTGTCTGACAGACGAAGGCCTCCGGTTGTGAAGTGGAGCTGTCGAGGAACCGCTTCACCCACCGGAGGCCTTCGTGTCCCACGCTAACGCCGCCCTGACCCCGCGCGCCCGGCTGCGGCTCGCTCAACTCGTCGTCGATCACGGCTGGACCCACACCGCCGCGGCGAAGATGTTCATGGTCTCTCCACGGACAGCGTCGAAATGGTCCGACCGCTACCGGGCCGAGGGGCCGGCCGGGATGGTCGACCGCAGCTCACGGCCGCAGCTCTCGCCGAGCAGGACCAGTGCTCGTGTGGTTCGGCAGATCGTGGGTCTGCGCT
>NZ_MCIP01000002.1:115670-117546 GCF_001932425.1 Pseudonocardia sp. Ae505_Ps2 | reverse complement strand
ACCACAGGTCGACCCCGGGGGTGAGGCCGAGCGCGCGGCACCGGTCGGTGGCGATCAGGGTGCCGTCGAGATTCACGTGGGTGTGCCCGGCTGTGCGGGCGGCGAGCAGGGCTCCGTGCAGGCCGGGTGCGGCCGCGGCGAGGACGTCGATGCCTTCGTGCAGGTAACGGTAGGCCGTTGCAGTGCTGATCGCGTTGTCACCGGCCGAACATCGGACCCGGGTAGCATCACAGAACCAGCGGATCACCAGCACTGCCTGGGCGAACGGGGTCAACGCCCGCCGCCGGGTGCCACGTCGACGGCGTTGAAGGACCAGGAGCCGCGCCAGATAGGCCACGGTGCGCTCCCCGATCGGGAGGACAGCGGTGTAGGTGACAGGATCAGACATGCAGGACCTCGGTGACGGTGTCGATCTGTGCTGGACCGAACCGATCTACCGGGGTCCTGCCCCGTTCCCGCTCATCTCACCACCCTCGGCGTGTCGCCACGACCTGCCACCCCGCTACTGAGAACACCTCACTGCCGGATGTGTCGACGCGGTCAACGACGGGAGAGACGCCATCGACGCGATGACGGCCTGGGCGAGCCCGGGGCTGCTCTCGGCCGACGACGATCCGGCCACGGCGATCGCCTACGTGACCGTCACCTTCGCCGTGACCGTCGAGACCGGCGATCCGCATCCGGCGGCCGAGCCGGTCGACGCGATCACCGCGGCGCTGCTCGGTCGCGGGTTCGCGATGCTGACATCCATGGATCCCGGCGCGCTGCGCGCGGCTCCGGTGCTGCCGGGTTGGTTCGGCCCGATCACCGGCGAGGACCGGATCCGGCTCGGTGCACCGGGCGAGCAGTTCTACGACGGCGACCTCGGGGCCGCTGTCCCCGCCCGATGGCACTCCACCGCCCTGTCGCGGGGCTGGTTGGTCGTACTCGTCGCCACCCGGCTGGACCTGCACCGCGACGACCGGGCCGATCAGGCCCACAGTGCCCTGCACGACGGGCGGCTCCTGCCTGCCAGGTCCCGCTACGGGGGCTCACCGGTCCCGTAGCGGGCTCCCGCTGATCCGAGCGGATCAGCCGGTGGCCAGGTGGGCGTCGGCGACGATGTCCATGATCAGCTCGTCGGCTTCGGCGCCGCGCCAGTACCCGGCGCGGCGCAGCCGCCCCGCGTGGGCAAATCCGGCCTTCTCGTAGGCGGTGATCGCGCCGGTGTTGGGCTCGAGGACCTTGAGCCAGACAGAGCGCAGCGCCGAGATGGTGAAGGCGTAGTCCAGGGTCAGCCGGGTCGCCTCGACCGTGAGGCCTCGGCCACGACCGTCGGCGCCGAGCAGGATGATGAACTCCGCGGTGCGCACGTAGTGGTCGATGCGCAGCGCGCTGGTCCCGACCGGCACCGGCCCCCCGGGCCGGGTCAGGTCGTAGATGGTGAACCGCGGGATGGTGCCCATGCTGCGGGCTTGGGCGTCGTAGCCGGCCAGCCGCGCTTCGAGCGATTCCGGGGTCTGGCGGCCCATCCCGACGATGACGGCGGGCTCGTTCTCCCACTGCCAGTACAGCTCGGCCAGCTCGCGGGTGAACGGGCCCAGCGCGGCACGCGCGCCCAGCATCCACAGCAGCGGCGCGGCCGCGGCGGTGCTGTCGCCATTCGTGGCACCGGGGGCGGTGGTGTCCGTGGTGGTGTCTGTGGTGCTGTGGCCGTTGGAGGTCAGCGTCATGGGGTGTCTCCTCTCGCCGCCCGGCCGCGGTGGCGCGTGGGCGCGGTGGGTTCGGGCAGCTGGATCAGTGGTGTGAAGCGCAGCGTGGAGGTGGGCTCGCCGACGGGGCAGCCGTCGAGACTGAGCCAGGCGTGCAGCCTGATCGGATCCGCGGCGATCCCGTG
>NZ_MCIP01000002.1:100814-115658 GCF_001932425.1 Pseudonocardia sp. Ae505_Ps2 | reverse complement strand
GGCCGCACGTCGCTGGTCCATAGCGGCCATCCATCAGGTGCGGTGAGGACCTGGATGTTCCCGCCGTGGCGGCGGTGCTTGCCCGACCACCACAGGTCGACCCCGGGGGTGAGGCCGAGCGCGCGGCACCGGTCGGTGGCGATCAGGGTGCCGTCGAGATTCACGTGGGTGTGCCCGGCTGTGCGGGCGGCGAGCAGGGCTCCGTGCAGGCCGGGTGCGGCCGCGGCGAGGACGTCGATGCCTTCGTGCAGGTAACGGTAGGCCGTTGCAGTGCTGATCGCGTTGTCACCGGCCGAACATCGGACCCGGGTAGCATCACAGAACCAGCGGATCACCAGCACTGCCTGGGCGAACGGGGTCAACGCCCGCCGCCGGGTGCCACGTCGACGGCGTTGAAGGACCAGGAGCCGCGCCAGATAGGCCACGGTGCGCTCCCCGATCGGGAGGACAGCGGTGTAGGTGACAGGATCAGACATGCAGGACCTCGGTGACGGTGTCGATCTGTGCTGGACCGAACCGATCTACCGGGGTCCTGCCCCGTTCCCGCTCATCTCACCACCCTCGGCGTGTCGCCACGACCTGCCACCCCGCTACTGAGAACACCTCACTGCCGGATGTGTCGACGCGGTCAACGACGGGAGAGACGCCATCGACGCGATGACGGCCTGGGCGAGCCCGGGGCTGCTCTCGGCCGACGACGATCCGGCCACGGCGATCGCCTACGTGACCGTCACCTTCGCCGTGACCGTCGAGACCGGCGATCCGCATCCGGCGGCCGAGCCGGTCGACGCGATCACCGCGGCGCTGCTCGGTCGCGGGTTCGCGATGCTGACATCCATGGATCCCGGCGCGCTGCGCGCGGCTCCGGTGCTGCCGGGTTGGTTCGGCCCGATCACCGGCGAGGACCGGATCCGGCTCGGTGCACCGGGCGAGCAGTTCTACGACGGCGACCTCGGGGCCGCTGTCCCCGCCCGATGGCACTCCACCGCCCTGTCGCGGGGCTGGTTGGTCGTACTCGTCGCCACCCGGCTGGACCTGCACCGCGACGACCGGGCCGATCAGGCCCACAGTGCCCTGCACGACGGGCGGCTCCTGCCTGCCAGGTCCCGCTACGGGGGCTCACCGGTCCCGTAGCGGGCTCCCGCTGATCCGAGCGGATCAGCCGGTGGCCAGGTGGGCGTCGGCGACGATGTCCATGATCAGCTCGTCGGCTTCGGCGCCGCGCCAGTACCCGGCGCGGCGCAGCCGCCCCGCGTGGGCAAATCCGGCCTTCTCGTAGGCGGTGATCGCGCCGGTGTTGGGCTCGAGGACCTTGAGCCAGACAGAGCGCAGCGCCGAGATGGTGAAGGCGTAGTCCAGGGTCAGCCGGGTCGCCTCGACCGTGAGGCCTCGGCCACGACCGTCGGCGCCGAGCAGGATGATGAACTCCGCGGTGCGCACGTAGTGGTCGATGCGCAGCGCGCTGGTCCCGACCGGCACCGGCCCCCCGGGCCGGGTCAGGTCGTAGATGGTGAACCGCGGGATGGTGCCCATGCTGCGGGCTTGGGCGTCGTAGCCGGCCAGCCGCGCTTCGAGCGATTCCGGGGTCTGGCGGCCCATCCCGACGATGACGGCGGGCTCGTTCTCCCACTGCCAGTACAGCTCGGCCAGCTCGCGGGTGAACGGGCCCAGCGCGGCACGCGCGCCCAGCATCCACAGCAGCGGCGCGGCCGCGGCGGTGCTGTCGCCATTCGTGGCACCGGGGGCGGTGGTGTCCGTGGTGGTGTCTGTGGTGCTGTGGCCGTTGGAGGTCAGCGTCATGGGGTGTCTCCTCTCGCCGCCCGGCCGCGGTGGCGCGTGGGCGCGGTGGGTTCGGGCAGCTGGATCAGTGGTGTGAAGCGCAGCGTGGAGGTGGGCTCGCCGACGGGGCAGCCGTCGAGACTGAGCCAGGCGTGCAGCCTGATCGGATCCGCGGCGATCCCGTGGCACCACCCAGCTCGCCGGCCGGTGACGGCCAGGGCGAGCATCGCCGCGACGGTTTCCTCCAAGCACGCTGTCCGGAACGGAGACAGGCCTCCGATGACGCGCACACAGTGTAGGACCGCGACCACCTGGGTGTCGCGCGCCGGGCGGCGCGCCACCCAGGCCGCGATACGGACCAGGCGCAGCATGCGGGAGAACGCGTGGGCCCGGCGCCCGGTGGCACGGACGAGCAGCACTGCTGCCAGCGCGCACGCCGCGATCGGTGCCCACGCCGGCGACAGCGGCCCGCGCGCCGGGAGTGCGCCCGGCGCTTCCTGGGTGCCCCAGCTGGCGTCGGTTTCCGGGATGTCGACGATCGGCGCGGGCACCTGGCCCGGCTGGGCCGGGTGCAGGAACCCCGCGCTCGACAGGCTCGCGGCCAGCGCCTCGGCCTCGGTGCCGGGCGTCCAGGTGCCGGTGGCGTCGAGGGCGAGGAAGGCCTCGCGCTGGGAGCCGAGTAGGGCGCGCACCGTGCCGGTGCGTGCGTGCAGCAGCACGACGGTGTGGCCGAGATCCGCGGCACGGACCTCGGGCGGACGGACGAGCGGCGTGGTCATCAGAAGACCTCCCATCGGGAGTTGGTCGAGCCCGCCGGCGGCGGGTCCTCGTCGGTGGTGGTCCAGCGGGCGGCCGCGGGGCGCTGGTGGAGGGCGCGTAGCCACACCTCGGTGGCCAGGACGGGGTTGAGCTGGTGGAACCCGATGCCCGGGGCGCCGGCGGCGGCGCGGGTGAGCAGCGCCCGGTAGTGGGCGGGGTCGATCAGGCCGCGGGCGGCCAGCTCGCCGTCGACGAGCCCGGTGAGGGCCTGGAGGTGGGTGCGCAGTCCCCGGTACTGGTCGGGGGTGAAGTCGCCCTTCGTCCGCCGCGCCGTCACCGTCTCGGGCAGCAGCCCGGCCATGGCCTGGCGCAGCACCGGCTTGTAGTCACCCGGCGCGGCGCGCAGCGGTCCGGGGACCGCGAGTGCGGCCTCGACCACGCTCGCGTCGGTGAACGGGTTGTGCAGGGTGATGCCGTGGAGCTGTTCGGTGATCTGTGCGTCGGCGCGGGCGGTGCGGGCCACGACCCGCATCGCTGTGCGGGTGCGTGCCGCCTCGCCCGGCTCGCCGCGGGCCGCGGCCGCCCGGGCCCCGGCGAGCAGCGGCCAGACCGCCGTGCGCCGCAGCCGGGCCCAGCCCAACGCGTGACGCAGTAGCAGCGCCTGCGAGTGCAGGGTTCGCGTTGCGGCGAGGTCGGGCAGGTATCCGGGTTGCGGGCCGAGCAGGGTGTCCCCACCGTCGCCGGTCACCAGGTCCCCGACCCCACGACCGGCCAGCAGCGCGAGTTCGGCGTCGAACCGGGCGATCGCGACCGTGGACGGCGCCGGCTCATCGGTCGCCGGAACCAGCTCACCTATCCGCCCGTAGGGCAGGTGCCGGTCATCCAGGGGGCAGAGCAGGTGCTCCACGGTCCGGGCCAGCCCGGCCAGCCCGGTGCGGGCGTAGTCGACCGCAGCGCGGGCGTAGTCGAGATCCCCACCCGCTGTGGTCCCGGCCGGGTGCACCGTCACCGCCACAGCGGCGTGGCCCAGGTCCTCGGCGCGAGCGGTGCGGCACTGGGCGAGCAGCATCGCCAGCGACGTCGAGTCCATTCCCCCTGAGCAGTCCGCGGCCACTGCATGGCCGGTCGAGCTGGCACCCGCGGCGATCTCGGCGACCGCTCCCTGCATCGCCGCCCGTAGCCGGTCAGCCGGCTGATCGGGCCCGCTGCTCGGGGCGCCGGCGGTGGCGAGCGGGCGGATCGTGGTCCCCGACGCGGAGACGGTCAGGCGGGCACCGGGCGGTACTGCGGTGACCCCGGCGAACGCCGACCGGTCGCCGGTCCCGCTGCCGTGCTCGGTGCCGGGTGCAGGTGGGCGTGTAGCCATGTGTCGTCGACGTTGGCGCCGATCAGGGCGGCGAGCGCCACTGCGCTCGATCCCCACAGCGGGGCCCCGTCTGCGGTGGCCGCGGTGTAGACCGGCTGCACCCAACCGGGATCGGTGAGCACCACCGTGGCCTCATCGGTGATCTCCACGACGGTGTAGGCCCCGGCCAACGCGGTGACCGCCGAGTCGGGAACACCGTGTCGGACCCAGTGCTCCAGCACCGCGACGTCGCAGCGGGCGCGCCCCAGGCCCGCCACCGTCCGGTGGGGGCCCTGCACGGTCGCGGCCTGCGAGCTGGACCAGTCTCCACACACCCACGCCGTCCTGACGTCCCGGCCGAGCGCGCAGGCGCCGGCCGGGAACCCGGCCCCGGTGCAGCCGGTGCCGGTGCGGACAGGGCCAGGGGCGGTGCCGCGGCCACCGAACCATCGAACGCTCATCGTCTCGACCTCCCAGGTCGGGTTCTCCGGCGCACCCCAGGAAGTGGGGTGCTGTAACGACGAGGGCCCGGTGAACGACAGTGCGTTCACCGGGCCCTCGCGCCTACGGCCCTGGATCAGGCGTAGACGTAGCGCTTGTCCTCCGACGTGCCGGAACCACCGCCCTCGGTCAGGACCGCGGCGTCACCCAGCTCGACCATCTCGGTCTCGTTGTGCTGCGACATGCAAGATCACCTCCTCTCGGGTGTGCTCGTAGGCGCATCGACCAAGTACTGGCCGCGCGCTGCCTTCCCCAGCCGCTACCGGCCGGATCCGGGCCCACCGCCGGTCGCGGTGGGACGTGACTCGCCCGCACCGCGCGGGCCGCCGCGCCGGGGACGCGCGCTCGCCCGACCGGTGTGACACCACCCCGCCCACGTTCAGGGGGCCGAGGGACGAAGTCGGTGGTGTCACCCGTGTCGGGTGTGGCTGGCGCGGCATCGGTGGGGAAGGCGGGCCGTGGGGTGCAGAGTCACCACGTCCCCACCTCGGCGGCGGAGGCTGCTCCGTACGTGCGCCGTAGCGGTCCGAGCACCATGATCGCGTTACCGACCGCGCGGGGCTCCCTCGATCACCTCGGCCCCGGGGGGGGCGACGCAGGACTACGGCGTTGACAGGCGCCGGTCCTGGTCTGACGACTACCGCCCCGGTCCCGGTCTAGTCCGGCTCCTGACCGTTCGACAACCGTGGGGACCGCGGAAGCCCCGCTCGAGCTCGATCCGAGCAAGGCCTCCGCGATGTGCGTCGAGGTGTGTCTACGAACCCCTGATCACGATGCGCGATCCGGGAGCGGTGCGCTGATCCAGTCGGTGACCTGCTCGCCTCGGCGTGCAGTGTGCCTCGCTGGAAGTGGGCGTCGAGAGCGTCCGGGGTGATCCCGGCGCCGATGGCGCGCTCGCGCACGGTCTTGTCCTGTTTCTCGGTCACGCCTGTCAACGCCGGGCCTCCCTCGTTGTCGTGGACGTAGTCGGTGCGTGCGCATCCGGCTAGCACGCGGTGTCGTTGCCGGCTGTCGGTGACGACGGCGGCGCGCCGGTCCGCGACCTGGGTCAGTTCCAGGTGTAGCTCGCACCGAGCAGCTCCCGCCGGTGGGCTGGGGTCTCGGTGATCGTCGCTTCGTAGGTGGTGTCGTCGCTGGCAGCGCAGCCGTGGCCGTCGCCGGTGTGGTCGAACACGGTCGTGGTGAACCACTCGTCGAGGTCGGCATCGGGTGCTGGGGCCACCAGTGCGATGGTGTGCTGCGAGGTGCGCCCGCAGCTGTAGGTGTTCTCGATCCTCACGCCTACCAGGACCGAAAGGTCCTGGTAGGCGCGGCTCTGGGCCGGGCCGGTCATGCGCTGGTGCGGGCGTCGGCTCGCCACCGGTCCAGGGTGCGGCGGCTGACGCCGACCTGGGCGGCGACGTCGTCGATCCGATCTCCGTGCTCGACCCGAGCGATGGCATCGGCTCGTCGCCGGGCCCGTTCGCTGCGGGGCGACCGACGGCCGGCACGGCATGGGCGCCCAGCGGTGCGGGCGCGCCGCACGGCGCGGCGCTCGTCCTCGCTCAGCCCGCCCCACACCCCGAATTCCTGGCCGGACGAGAGGGCCCACTCAGCGCAGGCTGCGGTGACCGGGCATCGGCGGCACACGGCCTTGGCGGCGTCGAGCTGGTGCTCGGCGGCTGGCCCGGACCCGACGACGAAGAACAGCTCCGGGTCCTCGTTGCGACACGGCAGGGCGTTGTCCAGGAAGTTCATCGCTGCTCACCTCTTTCGGCGGTCGGGTGGGGTGGAGACCGGGCGGGGCACCGCCTGAGGGGTGGCTGGGTGCCCCGCCCGGTGGCCGGCCGGGGGTCAGTCGGCCGTCTGGGGAGCGGTGGTCGAACCGGCCCGCTCGCGCCCGGGCTGACGGGTCACCGTCGCCCTCGCGCGGCGCAGGTCGGCGGCGATGGTCTGGGCCCGCAGCTCGGTGCGCCGGACCGGGTAGTCGGCCCCGGCGGGGGTGAAGGAGTTGTCGGCGAGCTTGCCGATCACGATCACGGCGTCCCCGGCGTGCAGCGACTCCGCGGTGTTCTCGGCCAGCTCGCGGAAGGCGACCACCTCGGTCCAGACCGGGGGGTTCTCGCGCCACTCGCCGCTGCGGCGGTCGACGTAGCGGTCGTTCTGGGCGATCGAGAACCGCAGGACCGCGTCCCCGGTGTGCTCGCTGTAGAACAGCTCGGGCGCCTTGCCGATGTTGCCGGTCAGGGTGATCTCGTTCATGGGTGCCTCCAGGGGGTGTCGGGCTGGTTGGTGACGCGGCCCTGCCTCAGCGCGGCGGCGCGGGGCCCGTCAGGGGTGGCGGGGGTTCGGTGCTGGCCCGAGCGGGTGGGAACCCGCGAAGCGGGTCCGAACGCAGTGAGGCGCCGTCCCACCCGCTCGGCGTCCGGGCGCCGGTTCATCGGCACGTACCTCGCGCCGGGGTGCTGACCTTCGGGCGTCTCCACACCTGGGCACCGACATCCCCAGGAGGCATCCCGCCCCACCGGGGGCACTCGTTCCCGGCCGACACGTCGCAGCGTGGCGGGCACGGCCGCCGTCAGCAGATAGCCACAGCGCCCAGACAGCTCAGACCCAGACGACGTCGCGCTGGTGGGCTCGCGCGTAGAGCGTGACCTCGCGCAGCACGGCGAGCCGGTCCTGCAGCCACCCGGCCTGGCGCCCGAAGTCGATCACCGCGCCGTCGCGGTGCTCGGTGGCTGGTACGCCGGCGTCGGCGGGCGCCGCCGCCAAGGCCAGCTCGACCCGGCCGAGCATCAGCTCCGCGGGAAGAGATCCCACCAGGGCATCCTCGGCGTCCTGCGGAGTGGACGGCGCGATCCCGGCCATGGTCGCCGGGTGCAGGTCGCCGGCGCCGATCTCCGTGCACAGGCCCAGGGCGCGCAGCAGCGTGCGCGCGTGGACGCTGGCCAGATTGAGGCGCGGTTCGCCGTCGGTGTTGCGGTGCTCGACGACGTAGCCCGCGCGGCCCCGGCACCACGGGTCCGTGCAGCACCGGTGGTGTTCGGCCAGGCCCGCGGTCGCGGCGGTGTAGTCGCGGAACCGGCGGCGGTCTTGGCGAGGGGTGGCGGGGCAGTGGATGGACGCGCCGAGCACGGTCGCGCAGGCGGCGGGCTCGGCGGGGAAGAAGGTGACGGTCACGGTCGGCTCCCTACTGCTGGTGTTCGGGCGGGCAGGCCGCCGTGGTGGATGAGGTAGAGGTCGGTGAGGTGCTCGCAGACGTCGCGGGACTGACCGGCGGTGATCATCGGGAGGAACTGGCGGGTGTAGATGCCGCTGCTGCCCTCGACGAAGCACATCCCGCCGGGCAGCAGGTCACACGGCTCCGGGCCCTCGCCGGGCACCTGCTCGCGCACGTCGTGGAACTCCACCCCGCCCATGTCCGGCGCATCGAGGTGAGCCCAGAGCTCGACGGCTCCGGCGGGGCCGGAGCAGATCAGCGAGTGCTTGGTGTGGAGTCCGCGGACCTGACGCCGACCCCAGAGGGTCAGGCCGGGAACGTGGAGGATCTCGCCGTTGATGTGGGCCAGGGTGTTCATCGCGTGTGCCTCTCGTTCGGGACCGGCTCGGAGCCAGAGCCTGTGGTGATCGGCGGCCAGGGGAACGGGAGTGCCCGTCCTCCTGGCCGGAGGTGGTCAGGGGTTCGCGCGGTCCATCACGCGCCCGGCGATCAGGACGTTGTGGTAGGCGGCGAGGGCGTCGCCGCTGGTGCGGCCGTCGTCCTGGACGTTCTGCGCCGCGCGGGCGGCGTCGGAGACGAGGTCGGGCAGGACCGGTTCGATCACGAGATCGAGGACGGCGTCGGCGAGGGCGCCTTCGTGGTCGGCGAGCACGTGCAGGGGGACCCCGGCGCGGTGCAGCGCGGCGCCGATCAGACACATCGGGCGGTGGCCGTCGGCGCTGACGTAGCGGCACGAGGGCAGCCCGTGCTCGACGCTGTTCTCGGCGAACAGCGGGTGGTGATCCTGCGGGTCGACGTAGGCGTCGGGGTCGGTGTCGATGTCGATGTCGGGGTAGGTCCAGTTCAGGCCGCGGTCGGCGACCACGGCGTGCAGCGCAGCAGTGAGCTGGTCCTCGGTGATGGCGAAGGTGGGCATGATGAATGACCCCTCTGGAGAAGGTGGAATGGGAAACGACGCGGCGGGACCCGGTCCCGGTGGGCCGGTCCCGCCGGGGCTCAGCGGTTGAGCAGGTCGCGGTGGTAGCCGGCCAGGGCCACGATCACGGGTCCGAGGTCGGCGGCGTCGACGATCGGCCGGATGTCGCGGGTCAGGGCATCGTCGGCGAGCGTGTCGGGGTAGCAGACCCCGACGGTGACCTCGTCGCCGGTGAGCTCGCAGTCCTCACCCAGCTCCTCGGCCCACCGCTCCGGACACAGCGGGTGGACCGAGTGCAGCGTGACCGAGAGACCGGCCGTCCCCGCGCAGCTGGCCCACTGTGCTGCGAGCCAGCGCATCTCCACCGCGCCGTCGTCATCGGAGACGACCAGCCGGATCCAGTGCGGATCCGGCGCGATGGAGACGCCCAAGCCGTCGAACCGGGTCGAGCGCTCCCGGAGCCGGTCGAGGCTCAACGCCTCACCGAGCCGGGCACCGGCGCTGGTGTTCGTGTTGGTGATCGTCATGGTGGCCCTCCACGGGGTCGGTGAGGCTCGGTGGCTGGAACGCCGCTGTGCTGACCTGTGGGCGATCCGGCCCGAGCCCTCCCCGGCTCCAGGACCCGGCCCACCACCGACATGTCCCGCCGGACACCCCACGGGGCAGAGCACGCTGCGGCGCCCCGCCCCGAACGAGGTGACGATCAGCCAAGGGCCGCTGCCTCGCTGTCCTCCTCACCCTCGGGTGCACCCTGCTCGTCGACATCAAAATCGTCGCCGGGGTCTTGAAGGACGTCGGTGGTGTCGTCGGTGAGGACGAGCTGCTCGACGTCGGCCAGGGCGTAGCCCCAATCGCGCAGCTGGGCGAAGTAGCGGCGCGTCGCCGGGGTCGGGTTGCGCCAGCTGTCGCGGCTGGTGCCGTCCTCGTAGGCGGCGAGCACCAGGGCGAGCGCGAGCATGGTGGCCCGGGCCGTGGAGCCGGAGCGTGCGGCCTCGGCGATGGGGCTGGGTTTGCCGCTGTAGTAGCTGTAGCCGCCGCCTGCGTCGCCGAGCCCGAGCAGTGTTGAGGCGAGGTCGTTGCCGGATTCCATCGCCCGGCGCAGGTCGTGGTCGCCCTGGGCGAACTCGGCGGCGACGAAGATCGCCGCTCCCTTCGGGGCAGCCTTGCGGGCGAACAGCTCGCGCAGCCAGTCGCGGCGCACGACCTGCGCGGACTCCCACGCCTTGTTGTTCGCGATCACCGTGCGGCGCGCCTCGCGCGCGGCCTCACGCTCGCGGTCCTCCCGGACTTGACGCTGCTCGTCGGTCTCCCCGACCGGCGCGGCCGGCTTCTGGCTGCTGCTCGGGTGGTCGTAGCGTTCGGCGTGGCCGTGGGTGGCGGGGTCGGTGCACACCCACAGCGTGTGGGCGGTCTTTCCCTGGTCGAAGTCGAAGCGCACCGTGACCGTCGCGGCATGGCCCGGGCAGTCGCGGTGGGCGTCCTCGGTGAGCTCGGTACCCGACGGGTCGTCCAGGCTGGGCCGTAGCCGGGCCAGGGTCATCGCGGTGCCGTGACCGGCGTCGTCGCGACCCAGGACGGTGACACCGTCCTCGCGCAGCTGGTCTTCGAGCTCGGCGCACAGGGCCCGCTCGGTGCGGGTGTCACGCAGCCGCTGCGCGGCGTGGGCGAGCTGGTGAGGCCGCTGTAGCGCGGTTTCGGTGAGCTGGTCGACGGCGTCGTCGTCGTCGCTGAACTCGGCGATCACCGACATCTGGATCAGATCGAGGTCGTAGCGGGCGCCGACCTCGATCGCGCGGGCGCTGCCGGCGACCGCGGTGGTCTGGCGGACCCGCTTGGCCGGGGTCCGCGTGGTGCGCGCGATCTGCGCCGCGGACATCCCGAGCCCGAGCAGCTGCTGGTGGGCGGTGACCTGTTCGGCATCGGAGATGTCGGCTCGGTGCTGGTTCTCCGTGAGCTGGTCGATGATCCGTTCGGCGTCGTGAGTGCGTCGGGCCCGCTCCGGTTCAGTGTCGATGTCGCCGGTGGTCGGCTGGGGTTCGATGAGGACCCTCACGCGTGCCAGGCCGGCCTTGAGCGCGGCCAGGGTGCGACGCTGGCCCTTACGCACGACCAGCACGCCGTCGTTGCGTCGGTAGACGCTGATCGGCTCGCGCACCCCGCGGTCGCGGACCGAGGCGCAGAAGTGCGGGTCGAGCTGAACCTCGGTGCGGGTGTTGACCTCCAAGACCAGCTCGGCGGGGTCGGCCCAGGCCAGCTCACCGAGCTGGTCGAGCGTGCTGAGGGCCGCGCTGGTGTCGAACCCCGGGCGGGTGGTGTCGAACTCGGTGTCGGGCTGATCGTCGGTGCCGACCGTCGCTTCTGTGGTCGCTTCGGTGGTCGGTTCTGTGGTCATGGGCAGCAGGCCTTTCACTCACCGGTGATGGCCACCCGGCGTCGCTGGCCGGGTGGTGCGTCCCCGATGGCCGGGGGCGCGCTGCGCGTCTCCGGCGGCCCGACGGGTGGCTCGGTGGGGGTTCTGCCGTGGTCGCGGCGGCGTGGACCCGCCGGGCGGTGGTGGTGCGCATGCGAGTAGCTGCTGGGGCGGGTTCACCCGCGGGGCCCGCGTCGGGTGCGGCCACGCGCGGCATCGGCGGGCAAGCCGGGCGGCGGGGTGCAGAGTCACCACGGCCCACCCGGCTGCGGTCGCGACCTCACCGGAACCCTGCGCTCACCGAACGACCACGCAGACCCCCACGGTTCGAACTATTGTTCCCATCTGGGTTAGGCTGCGCGGGTCCGTCGGGTGGGGGAAGCACCCCGACGGACCACAGAGCCGGGACGGCGCCGGGAGGGCTGGGGATGGGCGAGAATAGTCGTTACGAGCGCTACGCCCACCGTTTCGACGCCGAGACCGAAGCCGAGGCCTCGGCGCTGCGCGTCGTGGCCGGTCTGGTCGAGCGGGGTGCCGCCGATCCCGGACCGGGTGGTCGCCGGTCGGGTCGCGGGGATCCTGCGGGCCGCGGCCGCCGAGCTCGCGGCAGGCCGGCCGGTGCAGCTGCAGCTGCAGCTGCAGCGCACGGTGCGGTGGACCGCTGATGCGCTCCGCGCCTAGCTCGATCCCCGGACGAGTGGGCAGCGGTGATGCGGGCCTCCGAGGAACGTGCCGCGGTCCAGCTCCGTGATGACCGCCTCCTGCTCGCCCAGTTCGCCCAACAGCTGCGGCGACGCGCGGTGCAGGACACCTACGCCGGGTTGCACGGCCAGGACGTCGGGCTGGCGATGGCCGCTGTATTCGACAGCCTGTCTGTGACGCTGGATCAGGTCCCCGACCAGGTCCGCCGCGATGCACTGGCCGCGGCGCGGCGCGAACACACGGGCCCAGATGGCCCCAACGATCCGCGTGGACGCACGCACAAGGGTCTTACCAGCGGTTTTGGTCACTAGCCGCGCCGCCTGGGGTGCGCCGCGGCCGCTGTGTGCCCGGTCAGGGCACGTGGCCGGCGCGAGCTTCCCGGAGCTGGCGCAGATGCTCACTGAGTGCCTCCCGTGCAGCCTGCCGCGCCCCCCGGCCGGCCGGCCGGTCGAGCAGCGCCCGGTCGAGCTTCACCACCGGCCCAGCCCCTCGGTACAGGACTGGTGGCTCCCGGCGATCGGACTCCGAAGCGGCGCTACTCCGCATGCGTCCGATCTGGACGGCGCGGATCTCGTGCAGCCGCCCGCGCCAGGGCCGCAGTCGTGCTCCCATGATCCGCAGCGGGTCGCGGGCATCGGTGGTGACCGGCCCACGGGCCTGGTCGGGGCGGTCGGGGTGATGTTCGAGGGCGTGCCGGAGCCCGGCGACGGTGGCGCCGGCTTCCCACCACGGCTTGAGCAGAGCTCGGGCACGCCAGATCTCGATCTTGCGGCTTTTTCGGCCTCCTAGGCCGAGAAGCGTGATCAACGAGAGGGTGGCTGCGTTTCTGGCACCGGCGGTGTCGGGGACGTCGTAGGGGTGCCATGCGGGCGGGGAGTTGAGTTGCGGCCGTCTGCCGCCCGACAAGGGCTTAGTACCCACGTGAGTAATGGGGAGGTCGCCACTTTCATCCACAGTGTTCTGACCTTGGGATCCATGCTGCTCATGGCCAGTCTCGTCGTCGGGGGCCAGGCCGGCGTCGAGGCGGGGCAGCGGGCTGTGGGTGACCAGCGCGTAGGTGGGGGTCCGGCCGGTGTCGGTGCCGAGGAATTCCGCGCTCGCACCCGGTTCGACGACGACGAGCAGCCCGCAGTCGCGGGCCCAGGCCAGGACCCGGGAGACCGTGCGCTCGGCCCGATCGCCGGCGGCCCCCAGCCGTTCTGCGGTGAGTCCGGTGATCAGTCCGGTCTCCCAGTCCATGTGGCACACCAGCCTGTGCAGGATCGCTGACCAGCTGCGGCGCTTGTCCGAGCGCCAGTCCTCGTCGTCGACGAGGTGAGCGACGTGGCCGAGAGCTTCGGGTTGGGCGGTCAGGACCCGATACTCGCGGTCGATGAAGTGGCGCCAGCCCGGGTGCGGCACGAACCCGGCGCCATGCCGGGCGCGTGCCCGGGAAACACCGCGGGCTCGGGCACGGCGGCTCGGGGGCAGCGCGCGCCGCGGGCGACCGGGTCCGCTGGTCGGCCCGAGACGGCCGCGGGCAGCACGTCCGCGAGGCGTCCGGCGGAGTGCCGCGGCCGCGTGGATGCCGTAGGCACCGCTGGGCGGCTGCTCGACGAGCGGGAGCTCGTGGAGCAGGCAGAGCTGGGAGGGGCCGGAGGCCAGGGTGAACGCGCCGTGCTCGTAACACAGAGTGCAGAATCCGGTGCCCGCTGCTGGCGAGCGCTCTGATTCTGGGTACGACGAACTCGCCCCGTGTCTGTAGTGGTTGGCTCCCGGCCCAGGATGTATCCTGGACACGCGAAAGCGCCCCTTCTTCGCAGGTGGGGGATTGGCCCCGGTTCGCCGGGGCTGCGGCGTCAGGCGGGTGCAGGACCGGCTGACGCGAGAACGAACCGAGGCGGCCTCCGTGGCAGAGGCCGCCTCGTTCTCGTTATGAGGCCTTGCTCAGAGGCAGCTCCAGTTCGTCTCCACGACTGCGCTGACTCTTCGGCAGGCAGTACTCGGGAACGGAAAGGCCAAGGGCCTCCCCAAAGATCCTGGTCACCGCCTCGCCGACACCGACGCCGTCACGCGCGGCTATGGCCTCGGCGACCTCGCGCATGTGGCGGGGGAGTCGGACGTTCGTCGGAACCCGGTCTCCTCGATGCGGTTGCGGCATGGAGTGTTTGTACCCCAAGCGGAGCAGCCGCGGGCGCCGCCACGCCGAACCCGTACCGGTTTCCACTTCTTCCAGGCACGCGTCGGTGGCGCCGCATGGCTTCGCGTTCACTCGTAGTCGAGCCCCTCGTCGGTGTCGCGGCTCTGTTCTTGGCGCGGTGCCCGGAATGGATGAGTTCGGGCGTGAGCAGGCAGGGACTCCTGGTGGTCGAGAGAAGAGGGCGAAGTCGGCGTCACGAAGGCGACGTCGGTCGTCCCCGTCTTCAAACAGAATCGGATCGTGGCCCGTCCTGTCGGGGCCGGGGGATGTCCCAGGGCATCGCGGCGAGGACTTCATCGACCGGGGGCAGCCGAAGCTCGGCGAGCAGCTGGCGGGAATCGTCGTAGTTCAGCCGGGTCACCTCGTCCCAGGCCGGGACGCTGTAGCGGTCGAGGGGCCAGTGCAGGTCGGGGCTTGACCCCGGTTCTTGGACACGCTGAATCCAGCACTTGGTGCTGGGGAAGCGAGATGATCTGAGAATCATGGCCAGGAAGAGCTACTCCGAGGAGTTCCGTCGTCAGGCCGTGGACTTGTACGAGTCCACCCCGGGCGCCACGGTCCGCGGTATCGCCGAGGACCTCGGCATCGTGCGCGGGACGCTGCGGCACTGGCTCGAGGTCTACGGGACCGGCAGGAAGACCGCCGCTGACCGGACACCGACCTCCAGCCCGCTGCAGTCGAGGACGGCCACGACGACGAGCCCGTCGGCGCCGACCGATGAGACGCCGGCCCAGAAGATCGCCCGGCTTGAAGCGAGGGTGGACGAGCTCGAGATCGAGACCACCAAGCTCACGACCGAGCGGGAGATCCTTCAGCGGGCGGCCAAGTATTTCGCCGGGGAGACGCGCTGGTGAGTCGCTTCCAGTTCGTCGCCGACAACTCCGCCACCTTCGAGGTGAAGCGACTCTGTGAGCTCGTCGAGATCGAGCGCTCGTCCTACTACGCCTGGGTCAAGGCCGCCCCGGCACGCGACGAGCGTGCCCGGGCCGATGTCGAGCTCGCGGAGCGGATCAGGGCCGTCCACGCCGAGGACAACACCCAAGGGGCGCCACGG
>NZ_MCIP01000002.1:97708-100802 GCF_001932425.1 Pseudonocardia sp. Ae505_Ps2 | reverse complement strand
GACGACGGACCTCACGAGAGATCACCGACCGATCACGACCCACCACCGAGGCGATCTGCTTGTAGGACAAGCCCTCCGCGAGACCCCTCGAGATCTCCTCCCGATCCGACAACATCAACATCTCACGCACGGAACATCCTGTCCCGCCGAACAACCAAGATCAAGTGCTACGACCGGCTGAACTCACCGAACGCTACGGATGGGACGTCACCTATACTCTACTTGTAGTCGCCGCAGTAATCACCGCGGCCCTATTCCTTCTAGCAGACAGGACCGAGAACGCGCAATCCGACTGACCGCACCGTCGCACCGAGCCCAGGACACCGAGCGGCCAGCCTAGATGGCATGGAGTCCTGTAAAGAAATGAGGACTGAGTAGTGAGTCTTTTTGATCCGATGGGTCAAGGCGAGAGGTCGGAGAGTCGCGGAGAAGGTTCGGGGCTACTGCGAAGTGATGATCAGGATACGGTTACATTGCGAACTCGGGAGCGTCTCTTAAGAGTCATTAGTGGCCGCTCGAGGCGATTCCGAGTTGTCGCAGTATCGACCGGGTCGATATTATTTATCTTGCTTTCAGTGACAGGACTTCTGGTCATGACAGAAGAAGGTAGAGTCACCGTAGAGGGAAAGGTCGTGGGATTGATGACATCGCCTTCTCGGAAGGTTGTGGACGGCTTCTTCCCTCTCTCTTCCGGTGGCTGCGCAGGGTCTGGAGAATTCAAAGGAGTGCGGGCGGGAGGACTGATTTCCGTGCTGAACTCGAAGAGGCAATTGATAGGCTCCGGGCAACTAAGCGACTCTATCATTGTGGGGAGTTCGTGTCAATTTAGCTTTAAGGTTGATGGCGTTTTGAAAAACAAGGTCTATCGAGTTAGCGTTGCCGGTCGCATGCCGTTGTCCTGGACTGCGGCGGAAGTTGGATCTCCTGGGGGGATTCGAATAGTTCTTGGAGTGTAGCTGGGGCGCAGCCAGGGCCCCGGCAAAGTCGTCAGATGATCTTGTAGGTGGTCAAGGGTCGGTGGGCGTCTCGGGCGTGGTGGCGTAGTCCGGCGGCGATGTTGGTGGTTCCGGTCAGTCGGAGTGCGGCGATCGCGAGGTTGCGCAGGGCGGCCATGACCTGGGGGCCGGCTGCGGTGCGGGTCTGGGAGCGGTCCTCGTCGAAGGAGACGTCCCGGACCCAGTGCAGCCGGTTCTCGATGTTCCAGTGCCCGCGGATCCAGCGGGCCAGCAAGATCGGGTCTGCCTGGAACGCGGTCAGGCTGGTGATCGCGTAGACGGTCACGGTCTTCCACCGTGCGCCCGGACGTAGCGGGCGGCGCCGGCGGATGAGCCGGATGGCCTGGGCGGCGTGTGGGAAGAACTCCCCGCCCCGGTCCGGGCACCGCTGCAGGGAGAGCACGCTGATCGTGCGGGTCTCGACCCGCCCGTGGCCACGGGCCCGCTGCCGGGCGGCCGGCCCGGTCATCTTCCAGGGCAGCGCACGCAGCCGGGCCAGCAGCGTGGGCTGGTTAGCCTTGACCGTCATCAGGTAGTGCCCACCGAGCTCGACTGGGCCGGGTTCTGGCGCGGCTTCGACCGGCTGCACCATCTGCGCGATGCGTCCTGGACCAGCGAGGACAAGCTGCGTGGCAAGGCCCACCAGCAGCTCGGCTCGCTCGGGGGCGGAAATCACTTTGTGGAGCTCTGCCTCGACGGCGACGACCGGGTCTGGCTGATGCTGCACTCCGGGTCGCGGGGGATCGGCAACATCCTGGCCAACCTGCACATCGAGAAGGCCAAGGTGCTGCCGCACAACCAGGAGCTGCCCGACCGCGACCTGGCCGTGTTCCTCGCCGGCACCCCGCAGATGGACGCCTACCGGGCCGACCTGCACTGGGCGCAGGAGTACGCGCGGCTCAACCGGCGGGTGATGATCGAGCTGTGAGGTTCCCCCGCTTTGCCGGAGTGTCTGAACACTGGTTCGATCTTGAGAGCCAGGAAGGAAGGCACTGGTGACTGCACCGAAGAAGTACCCCGATGAGCTGCGTGAACGGGCGGTTCGGCTGTATCGGGAGTCCGACCCTCGCCCGACGTTCCGGACGCTCGCGCAGCAGCTCGGGGTGCATCACGAGGCCCTGCGCAGCTGGGTCCGCCAAGCCGAGGCCGACACCGGCGAGCGCCATGATCGGCCGTCGACCGACATGCTCGCCGAGAACCGCAGGCTGGCGAAGGAAAACGCCGAGCTGCGGCGGGTCAACGAGGTCCTGCGCGCGGCGAGCGCCTATTTCGCCTCCGAGATCGGCCCGACCCGGAGGTGGTCATGAGCTTCGTCGACGCCCATGGCTTCCCCGCCGGTCTCGTACTACGGGTCCTTGGTGTGCCGGTCTCGACCTACTACGACTGGCGCACCCGCCGCGCGAACCCCTCTCAGCGCCACCTCGACGACGCCGTGCTCCTCGAACAGATCGTGAAGATCCGCTCGGTCAGCGAGTTCGCCACCGCCTACGGATCCCCGCGGGTCTGGCTCGAGCTGCGCCGCCAAGGCGTGCACGTCGGCCGCAAGCGCGTCGAGCGGATCATGCGCGAGCACGGCCTGCAGGGCGCCCACCTGCGCCGCGGCTGGAAGGGCGGCTCGACCCGGCAGAACCCCGCCCACCGGCCGGCGCCGGACCTGCTCGAACGCGACTTCACCGCGGCCGCGCCGAACCGGGTGTGGGTGGCCGATCTGACCCGGATCGTCACCGGCGAGGGCGTGTTGTGGATGGCCTCGGTGCGTGACGCGTTCTCCAACCGGGTCGTCGGCTGGGCCACCGACTCCCGTGCGACGACCGCGCTGGTGCTCACCGCGCTCAACCACGCCCTGCGCTCGCGGGACCTGCGCCCCGGCCAGTTGATCTTCCACAGCGACAAGGGAGCCCAGTACACAGCGCTGCGGTTCACCCAGCGCCTGGTCGACGCCGGTGTCGCCCCGTCGACCGGGTCCAACGTCGGACATACGGCGCTCGATGCTGTCGCGGTAGACCATGATCAGCCCGCACCCCAGGCGCGCGCCGGATCCGCCGGCGAGCAATCGTCAAGACCTGTGGATGAAGATCTTTTAGGCGGCTTCGGTGTGG
>NZ_MCIP01000002.1:96119-97696 GCF_001932425.1 Pseudonocardia sp. Ae505_Ps2 | reverse complement strand
ATCAGGTGCGGTGAGGACCTGGATGTTCCCGCCGTGGCGGCGGTGCTTGCCCGACCACCACAGGTCGACCCCGGGGGTGAGGCCGAGCGCGCGGCACCGGTCGGTGGCGATCAGGGTGCCGTCGAGATTCACGTGGGTGTGCCCGGCTGTGCGGGCGGCGAGCAGGGCTCCGTGCAGGCCGGGTGCGGCCGCGGCGAGGACGTCGATGCCTTCGTGCAGGTAACGGTAGGCCGTTGCAGTGCTGATCGCGTTGTCACCGGCCGAACATCGGACCCGGGTAGCATCACAGAACCAGCGGATCACCAGCACTGCCTGGGCGAACGGGGTCAACGCCCGCCGCCGGGTGCCACGTCGACGGCGTTGAAGGACCAGGAGCCGCGCCAGATAGGCCACGGTGCGCTCCCCGATCGGGAGGACAGCGGTGTAGGTGACAGGATCAGACATGCAGGACCTCGGTGACGGTGTCGATCTGTGCTGGACCGAACCGATCTACCGGGGTCCTGCCCCGTTCCCGCTCATCTCACCACCCTCGGCGTGTCGCCACGACCTGCCACCCCGCTACTGAGAACACCTCAGTGGGCGGGAGGTCGTCCCCGCCTGATCAGTGACGCCGACATCGCGTTCATCGTCACGACGGCCACCACCCGCCCGGACAAGCTGGACCAGACACGGAGTTGGGCGCGCTGGCGGTTACGCACGGCGGTACGCGCGGTGTTCTCGATGATCGTGCGCAGCCAAGCCCCGACCGAGCTGCGCCCGGCGTAGGTGTGTGCACCACGGAACGCGCGCAGTAGGCCGTCCTGGACCGCGTCGTCGGCGTCGTGGTGGTTCTCGAGGACTCGTAGGGCCACGATCCGCAGCAGCGTGCGGTGCCGCCGGATCAGTTCGTTGAACGACTGCGGGTCGCCCTCCAGATGGGCACGCAGCAGGTCGGCGTCTGCAACCGGCGCAGGTGCTCTAGGGGAATCGCCGGCAGCAGCGCTGGTGCCGACGGTCGTGCTACCCGGAGTCGCCGGGCAGCGGCGGGCAGCTACGGGGGCGTCGGCACGTCGAGTGAGCGGGATCGATCCTTCGGGGGGATCGATGATCTGGGCCGTCGCGCTCGAGGCGGTCTACACCAGGGGGCAGCGCCGACGCCGATGAGCAGAGGAAACTACCTGGTCAGGCCGTGTCTATAGCGGCGTCAAATCTCGTCGACTGAGATCGCGACCCCTCTGCCCGCGCAGGTAGGACTACCTTTCGAAGAGATCGCCCCCGAGGTAGACATCCCAGGGACCGTCGACGTCGCCTCGATCAGGATCTGGCTACGAGATCCCGTCCCATGATCCGCGGGACACGCTCTAATGCGCAGTAGCAGCGACATGCTTCTCCGGACGGCCACCGGTGTGGGCATCGGGCAACAGGGGCTCGATCAGCGCCCACCCGCTCCCGGGCTGCACCCCGGTTGGGTGAAGGTGGGCATCTGAGCGGGATCAGGGCAGGCCGGTGCGGGCGGCGATGTCGGGCAGCGCGAGCTGCAGGGCGGCGGTGGCCACGGCCCAGGAGTGCCCGCCGGGCAGCACGAGGTGGCGGACCTG
>NZ_MCIP01000002.1:86001-96107 GCF_001932425.1 Pseudonocardia sp. Ae505_Ps2 | reverse complement strand
GCGGCCCGGCCGCACGTCGCTGGTCCATAGCGGCCATCCATCAGGTGCGGTGAGGACCTGGATGTTCCCGCCGTGGCGGCGGTGCTTGCCCGACCACCACAGGTCGACCCCGGGGGTGAGGCCGAGCGCGCGGCACCGGTCGGTGGCGATCAGGGTGCCGTCGAGATTCACGTGGGTGTGCCCGGCTGTGCGGGCGGCGAGCAGGGCTCCGTGCAGGCCGGGTGCGGCCGCGGCGAGGACGTCGATGCCTTCGTGCAGGTAACGGTAGGCCGTTGCAGTGCTGATCGCGTTGTCACCGGCCGAACATCGGACCCGGGTAGCATCACAGAACCAGCGGATCACCAGCACTGCCTGGGCGAACGGGGTCAACGCCCGCCGCCGGGTGCCACGTCGACGGCGTTGAAGGACCAGGAGCCGCGCCAGATAGGCCACGGTGCGCTCCCCGATCGGGAGGACAGCGGTGTAGGTGACAGGATCAGACATGCAGGACCTCGGTGACGGTGTCGATCTGTGCTGGACCGAACCGATCTACCGGGGTCCTGCCCCGTTCCCGCTCATCTCACCACCCTCGGCGTGTCGCCACGACCTGCCACCCCGCTACTGAGAACACCTCAGTGGGCGGGAGGTCGTCCCCGCCTGATCAGTGACGCCGACATCGCGTTCATCGTCACGACGGCCACCACCCGCCCGGACAAGCTGGACCAGACACGGAGTTGGGCGCGCTGGCGGTTACGCACGGCGGTACGCGCGGTGTTCTCGATGATCGTGCGCAGCCAAGCCCCGACCGAGCTGCGCCCGGCGTAGGTGTGTGCACCACGGAACGCGCGCAGTAGGCCGTCCTGGACCGCGTCGTCGGCGTCGTGGTGGTTCTCGAGGACTCGTAGGGCCACGATCCGCAGCAGCGTGCGGTGCCGCCGGATCAGTTCGTTGAACGACTGCGGGTCGCCCTCCAGATGGGCACGCAGCAGGTCGGCGTCTGCAACCGGCGCAGGTGCTCTAGGGGAATCGCCGGCAGCAGCGCTGGTGCCGACGGTCGTGCTACCCGGAGTCGCCGGGCAGCGGCGGGCAGCTACGGGGGCGTCGGCACGTCGAGTGAGCGGGATCGATCCTTCGGGGGGATCGATGATCTGGGCCGTCGCGCTCGAGGCGGTCTACACCAGGGGGCAGCGCCGACGCCGATGAGCAGAGGAAACTACCTGGTCAGGCCGTGTCTATAGCGGCGTCAAATCTCGTCGACTGAGATCGCGACCCCTCTGCCCGCGCAGGTAGGACTACCTTTCGAAGAGATCGCCCCCGAGGTAGACATCCCAGGGACCGTCGACGTCGCCTCGATCAGGATCTGGCTACGAGATCCCGTCCCATGATCCGCGGGACACGCTCTAATGCGCAGTAGCAGCGACATGCTTCTCCGGACGGCCACCGGTGTGGGCATCGGGCAACAGGGGCTCGATCAGCGCCCACCCGCTCCCGGGCTGCACCCCGGTTGGGTGAAGGTGGGCATCTGAGCGGGATCAGGGCAGGCCGGTGCGGGCGGCGATGTCGGGCAGCGCGAGCTGCAGGGCGGCGGTGGCCACGGCCCAGGAGTGCCCGCCGGGCAGCACGAGGTGGCGGACCTGCATCCCCGACGAGCGTGCGAGATCGACGAGCCGGGCGGACTTTGCGACGTCGTCGCCCTCCTCGGACCCGACGACGACGGTGCCGGACACCCCGTCGTATCGGCGGGCGCGCAGCAGGTCGGCCGGGTTGACCGCGCGGAACCGGGCGTCGTCGCCGCCGAACAGCGCGCGCACCGTCTGGTCCCGGGTGCCCAGGGACGGCTCGTCCTGCCCGCCGATGTCGAGGAACGCCGGGTAGACCTCGGGGGCGCGCACGGCGAGCTGCAGGGCGCAGGTGCCGCCGTAGGAGAACCCGCCGATGGTCCAGTGCCGGGGGTCGCTCTCCACGTCGAAGCGGGCGCGGATCCAGTCCGGTACGTCGCGACGCAGGTAGGTCTCGACGGCGCCGCGGGGGGAGTCGACACAGAGCGGGTTGGCGAACGTGGAGCCGGTCGCGTCCGGGACGACGACGATCGGCGCGAGCCCGCGGCGCGCCGCGGCGAACACGTCGAGCACCGCGGCCAGCCGCCCGGCGGTCAGCCAGTCCCGGGGTGCTCCGGGCTGGCCCGCCACCAGGACGAGGACGGGCAGGCGCGGTGCGCCGGGGACGAGCGCGGCGGGCGGGAGGTAGACAAGCGCCGGGCGCGCGGCGAAGCCCGACACGGGGGCGGGGACGGGCAGGTCGAGTACGGCACCCCGGTCGGGCAGATCAGGGGGCGCGACCCACCGGACCGGCGCGACGGCGGTACCGGTGCGGTGCGGGACCCGCGCAGGGTCCAGCGCGTTCGGGTCGGCCAGGCCCAGCAGCGGCCGCGGGGTCGGGTAGTAGCCGTAGATCGCGTTGACCTTGACGCCGCTGGTCGCCAGGACCAGCACCACCGCCGGGACGACGAGCAGCCGAGTGTCCCGGCCACCCCGTCGAGCGGCCACCACCCCGGCGAGCACCGCCGCGATCGCGACCCCCGACCAGACGAACAGCCGGGCCGGGAGCACGTCCGGTGTCGGGCGCCAGAGCACGTTCAGCACGAGCGCGGCCACCGCCGGGAGGAGGACCGCCACGGCGACGACGAGCACGGCCGGGCGGAGCCACCGCCGGCCGCGCGGCCAGGCGAGGAACACCGCCGCGGCGGCACCGGCGATCGAGATCGCCAGCGGCAGCCCGCCGGCGACGAGCGACAGGTCGAGGACCGAGCGCACCGGCAACGGTGGCGGCATCGGGGCGACGGTCACCGGTTGCCCCGGTCGCCGTCGCCGGCGTCGGGTGGGGTCCGGCCGCCCTGCGGCCCGTCGACCGTGGCCCCGGCGAGCGCGGCCAGGTCGGCACGCAGCGTCGCGAACGGCAGGACCCCGCGCTCGAACGCGGCGGTCACCGGACCCGGGCCCAGGAGGCGGTCGACGAACCCGGCGTCGGTGCGCCCGGAGGCGCCCTCCGCCACGTCCCGGCCGTCGGCGACGATGCGCCAGGCGTCGGCGGTCCCGGGGGACCACGGGCGTGGCCGGGCGAGCGGCGCGGTCGTCAGCGGCCGCCCGTCCTCGACCACGGCGGTCCGTCCCGGTACGGGTTCCGCGGGCAGGTCCGCGAGGACCGTGTCGAGGATCCCGCGGGCCGTGGTCGCGTCGGCCGGAGCCACGCGCAGATGCAGGACCGGGCCCGACGCGGACCGTTCCAGGTGGTAGACCCGCTCCGGTGCGCCGTCGGGTCCCGGACCCGGCGCACCCGGGAGGGCCGGGTGGGTCGGGGGCGCGGCGACCTCGGAGAACCCGGCTGCGAGCAGCGTGCGTTCCGCGGCGTCGGCGAGCGGATCGGGCCGCACCGGGCGGACCGGTGCGCCCAGCACCTGCCAGTCGGCGACCAGTACCGACAGCTCCCCGGACCGAGAGGTGACGACCTCGCCGCTGACCAGCACCAGGTCGTCCGGCTCGACGCCGTCCTTCCAGCGGGAGAGTGCCTCGGGGCCGACGGTGGCGGCCTCGACGATCACCTGGATCCGGGCGGGGCCCGAGCGCAGCGTGGCGAAGGCCAGCGCGCCGAACGTCCGCTGCGCACGGACCCGGCCCACGACGGTCGCCGGCTCGCCGGTCCGCACGTCGCGGTCCAGCCCGACGTGGCGGCGCTGCAGCGCGGCGACGTCATCGACCTCCCCGACCGGTCGGACCAGAGGAGCCAGGGCGAGGGAGCGGGCGCGCTCCGCGGACCGATCGGCGGTGTCACCCGGCGCTCCGATGCCGTCCACCCGGGCACGGAACCGGTCGTCGCGCCGGCGGGCGGCGGCGCGCCTGCCGACGCCACTCGGGCGCAGGAAGCCCTCCGCCGCACCGGCGGCGACCACGGCCCGGGCGGTGCCGCTGGACCAGCAGAGCAGGCGCGGGACCCAGTCGGGCTCGAAGGTGCGGCTGAAGCGGTGCAGCGACTCGATCTGCACGAACGAGGACACGCCGCGCAGCACCGTGCGCCGGGCCCGCTGGCCGGGTCCGGCACCCAGCCGCGCGCCGGACTCGAGCGCCTCCCGGAACACGACGAAGTTCAGCGACGCCCGGCGCACACCGAGCGTGGGGGCGACCGCGGCCAGCCTGCCGATCATGAACTCGGTCAGCCCCGCCGGGGCGTGCGACCCCCGGCGCATGACGTCGAGCGACAGACCGTCGGAGCCCCACGGTGCGAAGGTCAGCAGCCCGCAGGCGACGTCGTCCGGACCGAACGCCTCGACCAGAACGACGTCGGGGTCCGACGGGTCCGCCACGCGCCCGGAGGCCATCGAGAAGCCGCGTTCGATCGCGCTGTCGCGCCACCGCTCGGCACGGCGGTCGATCGCGTCGAGGTCGGCCGGGGGCACGTCGCGGACCCGCCGGACCGTCACCCGGAAGCCCTCGCCGTCCAGCCGCCGGACCGCGCGCCGGACTCGGCCCTCGCGGCCGCCGGTGCGGGCCAGCCGGGCGAGGTCCACGACGGCCTCGTCACCGATCCGGCGCACCCGCAGACCGTGCCGCCGGTACACCGCGGCGCCCCGCTCGCCCGCGGCGAGGACGACCGGCTGCCACCCGAAGCGGTGGGCCTCGGCCAGCCAGGCGGACACCGCCGCGGGCCAGCCGTCGACCGGACCGACCGGGTCGCCCGCCGCGACCGACGCGCCCGCGACGACCCGGTATGCGACGGCCGCGCGCCCGTCCGGTGCGAACATCACGCGCTTGTCCCGGCGGCTGGCGAACCAGGCCAGCGAGTCCGGCCCGCCGTGGGCGGCGACGAGCGCACGCACCCGCAGCTCGTCGTCCGCCGTCGCGGTGCCGTGTGCCCGTGCGCCGCGCAGGAAGACCGCGAGCGCACCCAGCAGCACCACACCACCGACGACGTCCAGTGCGGTGTCGAGCCAGCCACCGGCCGGGCTGCCCGCGACCAGCTCGAAGGTGCCCCCGGTCAACCGGTCGAGCACCCACACCAGGCGGGGCCCGGCCGCCCGGGGGCCCCGCCAACCGACGGGGCCACCAGCCAGCCCATCCCGACCGCCCCGCCGAGACCCGCGGTCAGGACAGCGGCTGCCCGCCGGTGTGCCCCGGGGGCGACGTGCGCGGCGAACTCGCCCCGGCGCGCGACGAGCAGCGCCGCCCACACGGTCGGAACAATCGTGCCGGCCCACTCGGCCGCCCCGGCGAGGGCCAGGACCAGCTCCCCGGCGGCGGAGAGGGCCAGGAGCACGACCAGGGCGAGCCACGCGGCCCGCTTGCCGGCGCGCAGGGCCGCCGCCAGCAGGACCAGGGCGAGACCGACCACGACGCTCGGTCCGATGGGGATGCCCACGAACCAGAACCACCGGTCCACCACGGGGCCCGCGGCTGCGAACCCCGCGCTCAGCTCCACCAAGCAGGACACCGCGGCCAGCGCGACCACGAGTGCGGACAGGGTCCTGACGGGTCTGTGGCGGGGACGCTCGGCACCAGCCGTCTGCAGTGTGGGCTCGGTTCGCATTCCCGCCCTCTCTTCGTTCCCGGTCCAGAGGTTCACACCGCGTGGTTGATCGAGCAGATTGCGCCGTCCGAGTGCGGTCCGGAGTTGGTGCGGCAGGCGCTGCTGGGCCCGGTGCCGGGAGGAGCGCATCGAGCCGCCGTCTGCGGCGCGGATAAGGAGCATGGTGGCCTCGGCGCTGCACCGCGCCGGGGAGGCCCTGTTCATCCGGGTCACCGCGCGGATCCCGCAGCCGGTCACCGAGCGGCTGCGGGCGCTGATCCCCGCCGGTGACGGCGAGGACGACGCGGACCGCGAATACCGCGAGCAGACCTCGACGGGTCGGGGCGTGGGGGTGGCCGGACGGGCGGGTCCGTCGCTCCTTGCGTTGATCAAGAGCGAAGCGGGCGCGGTCAGCCCGGAGAGCATGCTCACCGAGATCAGCTTGGGTCAGGCCAGGTCGCGGGTGGGGGTGTGTGGCGCCGGGTGCCCAGGATGGTGTCGACCGCCCAGGGTCCGGGGCCGGTGGCGGCGAGCAGGAGCGCTCCTGCGGCGATGACGCCGACCAGTTCCCAGCCGCCGTCGGTGACGAACACGGTTGTCGGGGAGTGGACGAGCACGACGGCTCCGGTCATGTTCACGACGACGATGACGGCGGCGATGGTGGTGGCAAACCCGACGATCAGCGCGGCACCACCGAGGAGCTCGATGGTCATCGCCGTCGCGGCTACGGCGGCGGGCGCAGGGACGCCCATCTGGGTGAAAGCGGTGACGACCTCGTTGAACCCGGTGGCTTTCTGCGCGCCGTGAGCGATCAGGACACCGCCGATCAGGAGCCGGGCGAGGAGGTGCGCAATCAACGCAACCGTCGGCGGAAGTGGGCGCATGACGGGTTCCCTTCACGATGGATACAGGCGGTCACGATAGTGGTGAGCAACGGGGCCGGCCCGGGTGAACCGCTGCGCCTGGACACCACCCCCGTTTACCCCGGGCCCGGGGCTTCCTAAGAGTTATCTGGAACAGTTCCAGTTTTATGGGGTGGCGCCAGCGCGGCGCTTCAAAGCGGTGGTGCGGTCGAGGTGGGCGAGTGTAGAGGCGCCGGTTCGGGACGTTGTCGTTGCCGGGCTGTCGGGGATGTGGGAGAGCCCCGCCCCGGGGGTGGGCACCCTGTGGGTCAGTGCCGTGGTCCCTCGGGGCGGGGCTCTGTCCTGTGCGCGGTCTGTGTGCTGTTGCTCGACAGAAGAGCAGACCGCGTGGTCGCCGGCGTGGTGAAGGTTGGGCCGTCGGCGAAGCAGTGCTGGGTGGTGCGGGTGTTACTTGTGGCCCTTGACGGTGTCTCCGGCGGCGCCGGTCTGGGCGCAGTTGTCGGACTGGTCGGTGACCGAGTGTCCGGACTTCGCGGTGCCGGATCCGAGGATCCCGAGAGCGCCGGTGAGGCCGTTCGCGGCGGCGGCGTCCTCGATGGGGACCTGCAGCCCGATGAGGTTGAGCGGGATGTTGTTGTTGCAGGCCTGGATCGGGACGTTGACGTTGTTGCCGTTGAGGCCGGCGATCAGGCCCTCGGCGCTCTTGTCGATCCCGTCACCGTGGTCACCGCTGTGGGTGCCGTGGGCCATCGCCACCGGGGAGAGCGCCATCAGCGATGCGGCCGAGGCGGCGACGACGATCCCGGTCTTCTTCCACATGGGGTATGTCCCCCTGGTTGTTGCTGGCACGTCGGATACGAGGGGAGCCCGTGCCGGCTGCAACGAGAGGGTTCAGGTCGGGAAACTACAGGTCAAACACTGTCACCCGGGTCGCGCGCGGCGCGCACGGACTGTTGCTGCGACAGCCGTCGCGACCACCCGTACAGGAGGTGTCTGGTCGGACAGGGGACAGGGTCGTGTCACGCACCGTGGTCCTTCCTGGTGTGTCCTGATCTGTCCTGGTTCGCCACGGTCCGGCGGCGTCCGGCGGCGTCCTGTGGGGTCGGGGGCCTGAGTGTCGGGGTGGGCCGGGCCGTCGCCGGAGGGGTGGGCGGCCCGGCCCTGGTGGGCGGTCGCGGGTGGCGTGCGCTCCCCAGCGCGCCGGGTGGGTGCGACCGCTGAAGACCCGAACACCTTCAGTGTGACCTATCGCACTGCGCGGGGGAAGGGTGTTGTCGTGGGGCGGTGACCCGGCGGGTCAGGGGTGGCGGGTCAGGGCGGTGGTGGTGGTGTCTCCGGCGGGGCCGCGCAGGACGAGGGTGTTGTTGGTGATGTCGGCGTGGCTGGTCTGGGTGAGCCAGTCGGCGATGGGGATGTTCTCGCAGTTCATGAGGGTGGTCGGGTTGGCGGTGGCGGTGAATGTGCCGTCGGTGTGGACGCCCCAGGTGCCGGTCAGGTGGTTGCAGCCGTCGGAGCCGGTCCAGTGTCCGTCGGGGGTGAACTCGACGAACGCTCGTCCTGCGGTGGTGTCGTGGGCGGGGGTCCAGTGGCCGATCAGGGCCTGCTGCAGGGGGTGCGCGGTGGGGGCGCCGGTCGGCATCGGCAGCGTGGTCGGCGTGGTCGGCGTGGTCGGGGCAGTCGGGCCGGTCGGTGTGGTGAGTGCGGCGGGTGTGGCGGGGAGGGGGCCGACGGCGTGGGGGCCGTCGGTGTCGGTGGTGGTGGTGTCGGGTCGGGGCACGTGGACTCCTGCGGTGGGGTGCGGGGGCTGGTGCTGTCCGGGTTCCCAGACCTCGTAGTAGGGCTGCTCGGCCGCGGTGGGCTGGGTGGCGGTGGCGGTGCTGGTGGTGAGTGCGCCGGCGGTGGTGAGTGCGGCGGCGGCGAGGAGTGCTGCGGCACCGGCGCGTCGTGTGCGGGAAGTCGTGTGCATGGGTTTCACCTAAACACGGTTACTGACGGGTAGGTCCGGTCGACGGTAGGTGACCGCACCGCCTGCGGTGGTGTCCGCCTGCGGCGGAGCGACGGTAGGTGACCGCGAAGCCTTCGGCGGTGTCGCTGCTGCGGGCCGCGTCTCGGGGACGCGGGGGCGAGCCTCCTGGTCGCAGCCCCGGGCTCAGGCGGTAGGGCCCAGGTCGGCGTCCTCGGCACGGCCTGCGGGTGTCACAGCGTCAGGAGGGCGGTGTTGGTGGCGTCGAGGTCGAAGTGGTGGGGGTCGTACTGGTCTGATCCCCACCATTGGACTCGGTCGGTGTGTTCGGGGTGGTCGGGGTCGGCGAGTGCGTCGAGGAATGCGGCGTAGCCGGGTGTGCCGCCGACGTCTTCGGGTGGGCAGGCGCCGCGGCCGTCGATACAGCGTGGGTAGCGCACTGCGGGCTCGGCGGTGGTGAGCGCGGTGACGGTCAGGGTGTGGTGCCAGTTGTCGCCGAAGTCGTAGACGTAGTCGGCTTCCTGCCCGACCTGGAAGAGCTGGGCGAGGGTGACGGCCTGCTCGTCGTGGGTACGGTCGCCGAGGTCCCAGGCGGGGTCCCAGTCCGGGTCGGGGATGCCGTAGCAGGTGTCGTTGATGGTGAACTTGTGCAGGTGGGAGCTCTCCCACCCCATTGCTTCCTGGATGACCTGGTGCAGGACGGCGAGGGTGACCTCGGCGGGGACCTCGACGGTCCGGTGGACCTCGAGGTCGACCTCGAGTAGTGCGATCCCGATCCGGAAGATCGCCGACCGACCCGCCGTCGGCGCTGTCGAGGGAGCGACCGCGGGCACTGCCGCCGGTGCCGTGGTGTCTGTGTGGGGCATGGCTGCGATGGTCTCACCGTCTCGACCCAGCGGCAGGGCCTGGGTTCCGCAGTTGTCGCTCGGTGAAAGTGGAGCAATGCTTGAGACCTGTGGATGACTGTGGAGGGGCCGTACCCTTCCGGTGATCTTGAAGGCTCTCAAGCAAGACCGGCGCAGCAACGCTGGCCGGAAGGGCACGACCCATGCTCAGCGTAGTTCCCGAGGCCGGATCCGGTGACGAGGCCCGTGTGCAGGAGGGGCCGGCGTTGATCGACGAGCTCGTCCGCGAGGGCGCCCGCCGGATGCTCGCCCAGGCTCTGCAGGCCGAGGTCGACGACTACATCACCCGCCACAGCAACGAACGCGACGCCCACGGGCGGCGTCTGGTGGTGCGCAACGGCTCCCACGAGCCTCGCGAGGTGGTGACAGCCGCGGGCGCGGTGGCGGTGCGGGCGCCGCGGGTCGACGACCGCCGGATCGACCCCGCGACGGGCGAGCGGCGCCGGTTCTCCTCGGCGATCCTGCCGTCCTGGTGCCGCAGGACGCCGAAGATCACCGAGGTGCTGCCGCTGCTCTACCTGCACGGCCTCTCGTCGGGGGACTTCGTGCCCGCGCTGGGGCAGTTCCTCGGCTCCAACGCGGGCCTGTCCTCATCGACGGTCACCAGGCTGACCGAGACCTGGAAGACCGAGCAGCAGGCGTTCTCCCACCGGGACCTGTCCGGGGTGGACTACGTGTACGTGTGGGCCGAGGGCATCCACGTCACCATCGGCCTCGCCGAGCACAAGTTGTGTCTGCTCGTGCTCATCGGAGTCCGCGCCGACGGGCACAAGGAGCTCGTCGCCCTCGTCGACGGCTACCGGGAATCGACCGAGTCCTGGGCGGACCTGCTGCGCGACT
>NZ_MCIP01000002.1:83055-85989 GCF_001932425.1 Pseudonocardia sp. Ae505_Ps2 | reverse complement strand
CGCGCTCACCGTCGGCCGTGGGGTCATCGCCGCCACCAGCGGTCTGCCCGCGCACATGCGGGCCTCACTGACCTGGGACTGCGGTGCCGAGATGGCCGGCCACGCCACCGTCACCAAGGGCTCGATGCCGGTGTACCTCGCCCACCCACACTCGCCGTGGGAACGCGGCAGCAACGAGAACCTCAACCGCATCGTCCGCGAGTACTTCCCGAAAGGCACGGACATCACCTCGGACCCGAAATACCTGGCGATGGTGGCTTGCGACATCAACGACCGACCCCGTAAAATCCACAACTGGAAGAAGCCCTCCGAGATATTCGCCGAACTCGTTGAGCTAGATGCTTCAACCGCCTGAATTCGCCCAGGTGTGTGTACGGGGTGCGGAAGATGTGGCGTGCGGCGCGGCGGGAAGGGCTCCGGGTCGGGCGGGACCAGATGGGGGTGATTGATGCGTGTCGCCGGGATCCAGGGCGTGCGCCGCGGGGTCCACCACACGGCCACGACGACCCGTGATCAGCGCGCAGCCCGCCATCCTGACCTGGTCAAGCGGGCGTGGGCGGCGCCGACTCGACCGGATGCGCTGTGGGTCGCGGATTTCACGTATGTGTGGACCGCCTCCGGGTTCTGCTACGTGTCGTTCGTGACCGACGTCCACTCCCGCAGAATCCTCGGATGGAAGGCGTCGATGAGCAAGACCACCGATCTCGTCTCCGGGGCCTTGGCGCAGGCGTTGTCCACTCGCCAACGGGCGATCAGCGAGTTCACCTCCGAGGGTCTTATTCATCATTCGGATGCCGGGTCCCAATATACGTCTCTGGCGTTCACCGAGCAACTCGCCGAGGCTGGTATCGCCGGCTCGATCGGCACCGTCGGTGACGCGCTGGACAACGCGCTGATGGAGTCCACGATCGGCCTGTACAAGTCAGAGCTCATCGTTCCGCATGCTCATTCTCGGAACTGGATCGGTCTTCGCGAAGTGGAGCGAGAGACCGCGGAGTGGGTTCACTGGTACAACAGTGTGAGGCTCCACTCCTCCATTGACTATATGTCGCCGATCGAACGAGAAATGGTGTACGCTACATCCATCGCCCAACAGGGTGCGGTGGCCTGAACCTCAGCCTCTCGCAGACCCAGGACGGTTCATAGCTCGCCGCCGCCTGCCATGGATCCGGAGTTCCTTGGTAGGTTTGCGTACCGAGGGCCTCAGTGGCCTTGCGGACGAGGTCGGCCAGTACCCGCGCAGCGACAAGACTGGCCTCTGGAGTTTATCGTGGCATGGAGCATCCTGATCGCCTCCGGTGTCCTGGAGGCAGTATGGGCGACAGCGCTGGCCGCCTCCGACGGCTTCAAACGCCGCGGACCGACGATCGTGTTCACGGTCGCTCTCGTCTTCAGCATGGCCGGGCTCGCAATCGCGATGCAGAGCCTGCCCACCGGCACCTCCTACGCTGTCTGGGTCGGTGTCGGCGCTGTGCTGACCGCCGGGTGGGCGATCAGCAGCGGCAAGGAGAAGGCGACCCCGCTGAAGATCATCCTGCTCGCCGGTCTGGTCGGCAGCGTGGCGGCGCTCAAGGTGGTTTCCTGATGAGTTGGCTGATCCTCATCGTCAGTGCGGTGTTCGAGGCCGTGTGGGCGACAGCGCTCGGCATGTCCGCCGGACTGAGCAGGCCCATCCCCACCGTCGTGTTCCTCGTGTTCCTGGGATTGAGCATGGTCGGCCTCGCGCTCGCGATGCGTAGCATCCCGGTCAGCGTCGCCTACTCGGTGTGGATCGGGATCGGCGCGGTACTGACCGTAGCGTACGCCATGCTAACGGGCGACGAGCAGTTCACACCCGCCAAAGCCGCTGTGCTCACCATCCTGATCGGATGCATCGTGGGACTCAAATTCACCAAGGGATCCGGCACATCAGATCGCGAGGTCAACGACGTGTAGAACTCGTGACGGAACCGGGCCAGTTCCCCGAACGCCGCCACCTGAGCTTGAGCGTGCACACTACCCACCGCAGCCCTTGTGTTGATCTTCTTCCTTCGACAGAAGCATGATCAACCAAGGGCTGCACCAATGATCACCCGGGGTCACAGCGACAGCACGCCGACGACCTCAGAGCTTAAAGCTCAAGCTCAGATCCGCCCGAAAGCAGGGCGGGTAGTCTGCCGACTGGCGGTGTGAGGTCGGTCGCGATCACGTGGTGAAACTCCGTAGGGATCCAGAGGACGACAGCATATGCGAACGCCAGCCTCGGCCTTCGGCGGCGATCTCGCTCTGCGTCAGCCCCCGAGACGTCGCTATGACCGGTACGTCCGCACAGGTCAAGGGGCGTGCGAGGTGCTACTCGACCGGGTGGAGGCGTCGAGGTTCTTCAGATCACGCGACAATGACTCGAGGCTGTCGACCTGGAGGCGCAGGGCGTCGAGCCGACTGTCCGTGGCTGCCCGGAACATTGCCAGGCAACCGAGCAGATCCTCGAGGCGCTCCGACCCGAGCTCATCGCGTTGCCCGCGCTCGTCGACCGTCGCCAGCAGTTCCTTGACCTGGTCGAGGCTGAAGTCAAGTGGCTTGAGCCGCTTGATGAACGCCAGCCGGTCGACATCGGCCTCGGTGTAGAGCCGGAAGCCTCCCGCCGACCGTGCCGAGGGAGTCACCAGTCCCACTTCGTCCCAGTGACGGATGGTGCGTAGCGACAGGCCGATGCGCGTCGACACCTGACCGATCTGCATCAGCTCATCCCCCATGCCCCCACCTTCCGTCATCGCCCAGCACGGGAATCCCCGCTCGAGGATAGTCAGCGACGCCGACAACGGGTACGCGCGACGCGCCCATCGCTGTGCGCCACTGGCCCGACGAGCCGACGGCGTCACCACCGACCACACCCAGCAGCCGAGCACACCGAGCCGGGCCGGGCGTTTTCCTTAGGAAAACGCCTAATACTGC
>NZ_MCIP01000002.1:75405-83043 GCF_001932425.1 Pseudonocardia sp. Ae505_Ps2 | reverse complement strand
GCCGTCGGGGACGGCGCGCTCGGGTTCTGGGGCGCGCTACGGGAGGTGTTCCCCGAGACCCGTGAGCAGCGCTGCTGGGTGCACAAGACCGCCAACGTCCTCGCCGCCCTGCCCAAGTCGGCGCATCCGGGAGCGAAGAAGGCGCTGACCGAGATCTGGAACGTCGAAGACAAACACAAGGCCCTCGACGCCGTGACCTGCTTCGACGCCGCCTACGGGGCAAAGTTCGGCAAGGCCGTGGCGAAGGTCCGTGACGACCTCGATGAGTTGCTCGCCTTCTACGACTTCCCCGCCGAGCACTGGCAGTACCTACGCACCACGAACCCGATCGAGTCCACGTTCGCGACCGTCCGCCACCGCACCCGCGTCACCCGCGGGCCCGGCTCACGCACCGCCGGGCTCGCGATGGCGTTCAAACTCATCGAAGCCGCCCAGGACCGCTGGCGCGCCGTGAACGGCCCGCACCTGGTCGCGCTCGTCCGCGCCGGAGCAGTCTTCGAGGCCGGACGACTCGTTGAACGACCCGACGACCACACCCACACCGAAGCCGCCTAAAAGATCTTCATCCACAGGTCTTGACGATTGCTCGCCGGCGGATCCGGCGCGCGCCTGGGGTGCGGGCTGATCATGGTCTACCGCGACAGCATCGAGCGCCGTATGTCCGACGTTGGACCCGGTCGACGGGGCGACACCGGCGTCGACCAGGCGCTGGGTGAACCGCAGCGCTGTGTACTGGGCTCCCTTGTCGCTGTGGAAGATCAACTGGCCGGGGCGCAGGTCCCGCGAGCGCAGGGCGTGGTTGAGCGCGGTGAGCACCAGCGCGGTCGTCGCACGGGAGTCGGTGGCCCAGCCGACGACCCGGTTGGAGAACGCGTCACGCACCGAGGCCATCCACAACACGCCCTCGCCGGTGACGATCCGGGTCAGATCGGCCACCCACACCCGGTTCGGCGCGGCCGCGGTGAAGTCGCGTTCGAGCAGGTCCGGCGCCGGCCGGTGGGCGGGGTTCTGCCGGGTCGAGCCGCCCTTCCAGCCGCGGCGCAGGTGGGCGCCCTGCAGGCCGTGCTCGCGCATGATCCGCTCGACGCGCTTGCGGCCGACGTGCACGCCTTGGCGGCGCAGCTCGAGCCAGACCCGCGGGGATCCGTAGGCGGTGGCGAACTCGCTGACCGAGCGGATCTTCACGATCTGTTCGAGGAGCACGGCGTCGTCGAGGTGGCGCTGAGAGGGGTTCGCGCGGCGGGTGCGCCAGTCGTAGTAGGTCGAGACCGGCACACCAAGGACCCGTAGTACGAGACCGGCGGGGAAGCCATGGGCGTCGACGAAGCTCATGACCACCTCCGGGTCGGGCCGATCTCGGAGGCGAAATAGGCGCTCGCCGCGCGCAGGACCTCGTTGACCCGCCGCAGCTCGGCGTTTTCCTTCGCCAGCCTGCGGTTCTCGGCGAGCATGTCGGTCGACGGCCGATCATGGCGCTCGCCGGTGTCGGCCTCGGCTTGGCGGACCCAGCTGCGCAGGGCCTCGTGATGCACCCCGAGCTGCTGCGCGAGCGTCCGGAACGTCGGGCGAGGGTCGGACTCCCGATACAGCCGAACCGCCCGTTCACGCAGCTCATCGGGGTACTTCTTCGGTGCAGTCACCAGTGCCTTCCTTCCTGGCTCTCAAGATCGAACCAGTGTTCAGACACTCCGGCAAAGCGGGGGAACCTCACAGCTCGATCATCACCCGCCGGTTGAGCCGCGCGTACTCCTGCGCCCAGTGCAGGTCGGCCCGGTAGGCGTCCATCTGCGGGGTGCCGGCGAGGAACACGGCCAGGTCGCGGTCGGGCAGCTCCTGGTTGTGCGGCAGCACCTTGGCCTTCTCGATGTGCAGGTTGGCCAGGATGTTGCCGATCCCCCGCGACCCGGAGTGCAGCATCAGCCAGACCCGGTCGTCGCCGTCGAGGCAGAGCTCCACAAAGTGATTTCCGCCCCCGAGCGAGCCGAGCTGCTGGTGGGCCTTGCCACGCAGCTTGTCCTCGCTGGTCCAGGACGCATCGCGCAGATGGTGCAGCCGGTCGAAGCCGCGCCAGAACCCGGCCCAGTCGAGCTCGGTGGGCACTACCTGATGACGGTCAAGGCTAACCAGCCCACGCTGCTGGCCCGGCTGCGTGCGCTGCCCTGGAAGATGACCGGGCCGGCCGCCCGGCAGCGGGCCCGTGGCCACGGGCGGGTCGAGACCCGCACGATCAGCGTGCTCTCCCTGCAGCGGTGCCCGGACCGGGGCGGGGAGTTCTTCCCACACGCCGCCCAGGCCATCCGGCTCATCCGCCGGCGCCGCCCGCTACGTCCGGGCGCACGGTGGAAGACCGTGACCGTCTACGCGATCACCAGCCTGACCGCGTTCCAGGCAGACCCGATCTTGCTGGCCCGCTGGATCCGCGGGCACTGGAACATCGAGAACCGGCTGCACTGGGTCCGGGACGTCTCCTTCGACGAGGACCGCTCCCAGACCCGCACCGCAGCCGGCCCCCAGGTCATGGCCGCCCTGCGCAACCTCGCGATCGCCGCACTCCGACTGACCGGAACCACCAACATCGCCGCCGGACTACGCCACCACGCCCGAGACGCCCACCGACCCTTGACCACCTACAAGATCATCTGACGACTTTGCCGGGGCCCTGGCTGCGCCCCAGCTACACTCCAAGAACTATTCGAATCCCCCCAGGAGATCCAACTTCCGCCGCAGTCCAGGACAACGGCATGCGACCGGCAACGCTAACTCGATAGACCTTGTTTTTCAAAACGCCATCAACCTTAAAGCTAAATTGACACGAACTCCCCACAATGATAGAGTCGCTTAGTTGCCCGGAGCCTATCAATTGCCTCTTCGAGTTCAGCACGGAAATCAGTCCTCCCGCCCGCACTCCTTTGAATTCTCCAGACCCTGCGCAGCCACCGGAAGAGAGAGGGAAGAAGCCGTCCACAACCTTCCGAGAAGGCGATGTCATCAATCCCACGACCTTTCCCTCTACGGTGACTCTACCTTCTTCTGTCATGACCAGAAGTCCTGTCACTGAAAGCAAGATAAATAATATCGACCCGGTCGATACTGCGACAACTCGGAATCGCCTCGAGCGGCCACTAATGACTCTTAAGAGACGCTCCCGAGTTCGCAATGTAACCGTATCCTGATCATCACTTCGCAGTAGCCCCGAACCTTCTCCGCGACTCTCCGACCTCTCGCCTTGACCCATCGGATCAAAAAGACTCACTACTCAGTCCTCATTTCTTTACAGGACTCCATGCCATCTAGGCTGGCCGCTCGGTGTCCTGGGCTCGGTGCGACGGTGCGGTCAGTCGGATTGCGCGTTCTCGGTCCTGTCTGCTAGAAGGAATAGGGCCGCGGTGATTACTGCGGCGACTACAAGTAGAGTATAGGTGACGTCCCATCCGTAGCGTTCGGTGAGTTCAGCCGGTCGTAGCACTTGATCTTGGTTGTTCGGCGGGACAGGATGTTCCGTGCGTGAGATGTTGATGTTGTCGGATCGGGAGGAGATCTCGAGGGGTCTCGCGGAGGGCTTGTCCTACAAGCAGATCGCCTCGGTGGTGGGTCGTGATCGGTCGGTGATCTCTCGTGAGGTCCGTCGTCACGGCGGACGCTACGAGTACCGGGCCGCGGCAGCGCAGGAACGGGCCCTGGCGGCGCGGGAGCGGCCGAAGCAGTTCGCGGTGGACCGTCACCCGCGGTTGCGCGGGATCGTGCATGCTCTGTTGCGTGGTGGCTGGTCACCGGCCTCGATCGCGGGCCGGTTGCCGACCGAGCACCCCGATGACGAGGCTTGTCGGGTGTCTCACGAGGCGATCTACCAGTGGATCTATGCCACCCCGGTGTCCACGCTGGCCCGCGAGCTGCTCGCGCTACGGTCCGGGCGCACCGCCCGACGAGGCGGCGCCAAGCCCCCACCGGCCCCGCGGATCAAGGACCCGACCTACATCGACGCCCGCCCCGCCGACGCCCAGGGGCGCGCCGTGCCCGGCCACTGGGAGGGTGACCTGGTCATCGGCAAGAACGGCAAGACCGCCGTCGCCACGCTGGTCGAGCGCACCTCCCGGTTCCTGGTCCTCGTGCCCCTGACCGGCCGCGCCGCGCTCACCGTCGGCCGTGGGGTCATCGCCGCCACCAGCGGTCTGCCCGCGCACATGCGGGCCTCACTGACCTGGGACTGCGGTGCCGAGATGGCCGGCCACGCCACCGTCACCAAGGGCTCGATGCCGGTGTACCTCGCCCACCCACACTCGCCGTGGGAACGCGGCAGCAACGAGAACCTCAACCGCATCGTCCGCGAGTACTTCCCGAAAGGCACGGACATCACCTCGGACCCGAAATACCTGGCGATGGTGGCTTGCGACATCAACGACCGACCCCGTAAAATCCACAACTGGAAGAAGCCCTCCGAGATATTCGCCGAACTCGTTGAGCTAGATGCTTCAACCGCCTGAATTCGCCCAGGTGTGTGTACGGGGTGCGGAAGATGTGGCGTGCGGCGCGGCGGGAAGGGCTCCGGGTCGGGCGGGACCAGATGGGGGTGATTGATGCGTGTCGCCGGGATCCAGGGCGTGCGCCGCGGGGTCCACCACACGGCCACGACGACCCGTGATCAGCGCGCAGCCCGCCATCCTGACCTGGTCAAGCGGGCGTGGGCGGCGCCGACTCGACCGGATGCGCTGTGGGTCGCGGATTTCACGTATGTGTGGACCGCCTCCGGGTTCTGCTACGTGTCGTTCGTGACCGACGTCCACTCCCGCAGAATCCTCGGATGGAAGGCGTCGATGAGCAAGACCACCGATCTCGTCTCCGGGGCCTTGGCGCAGGCGTTGTCCACTCGCCAACGGGCGATCAGCGAGTTCACCTCCGAGGGTCTTATTCATCATTCGGATGCCGGGTCCCAATATACGTCTCTGGCGTTCACCGAGCAACTCGCCGAGGCTGGTATCGCCGGCTCGATCGGCACCGTCGGTGACGCGCTGGACAACGCGCTGATGGAGTCCACGATCGGCCTGTACAAGTCAGAGCTCATCGTTCCGCATGCTCATTCTCGGAACTGGATCGGTCTTCGCGAAGTGGAGCGAGAGACCGCGGAGTGGGTTCACTGGTACAACAGTGTGAGGCTCCACTCCTCCATTGACTATATGTCGCCGATCGAACGAGAAATGGTGTACGCTACATCCATCGCCCAACAGGGTGCGGTGGCCTGAACCTCAGCCTCTCGCAGACCCAGGACGGTTCATAGCTCGCCGCCGCCTGCCATGGATCCGGAGTTCCTTGGTAGGTTTGCGTACCGAGGGCCTCAGTGGCCTTGCGGACGAGGTCGGCCAGTACCCGCGCAGCGACAAGACTGGCCTCTGGAGTTTATCGTGGCATGGAGCATCCTGATCGCCTCCGGTGTCCTGGAGGCAGTATGGGCGACAGCGCTGGCCGCCTCCGACGGCTTCAAACGCCGCGGACCGACGATCGTGTTCACGGTCGCTCTCGTCTTCAGCATGGCCGGGCTCGCAATCGCGATGCAGAGCCTGCCCACCGGCACCTCCTACGCTGTCTGGGTCGGTGTCGGCGCTGTGCTGACCGCCGGGTGGGCGATCAGCAGCGGCAAGGAGAAGGCGACCCCGCTGAAGATCATCCTGCTCGCCGGTCTGGTCGGCAGCGTGGCGGCGCTCAAGGTGGTTTCCTGATGAGTTGGCTGATCCTCATCGTCAGTGCGGTGTTCGAGGCCGTGTGGGCGACAGCGCTCGGCATGTCCGCCGGACTGAGCAGGCCCATCCCCACCGTCGTGTTCCTCGTGTTCCTGGGATTGAGCATGGTCGGCCTCGCGCTCGCGATGCGTAGCATCCCGGTCAGCGTCGCCTACTCGGTGTGGATCGGGATCGGCGCGGTACTGACCGTAGCGTACGCCATGCTAACGGGCGACGAGCAGTTCACACCCGCCAAAGCCGCTGTGCTCACCATCCTGATCGGATGCATCGTGGGACTCAAATTCACCAAGGGATCCGGCACATCAGATCGCGAGGTCAACGACGTGTAGAACTCGTGACGGAACCGGGCCAGTTCCCCGAACGCCGCCACCTGAGCTTGAGCGTGCACACTACCCACCGCAGCCCTTGTGTTGATCTTCTTCCTTCGACAGAAGCATGATCAACCAAGGGCTGCACCAATGATCACCCGGGGTCACAGCGACAGCACGCCGACGACCTCAGAGCTTAAAGCTCAAGCTCAGATCCGCCCGAAAGCAGGGCGGGTAGTCTGCCGACTGGCGGTGTGAGGTCGGTCGCGATCACGTGGTGAAACTCCGTAGGGATCCAGAGGACGACAGCATATGCGAACGCCAGCCTCGGCCTTCGGCGGCGATCTCGCTCTGCGTCAGCCCCCGAGACGTCGCTATGACCGGTACGTCCGCACAGGTCAAGGGGCGTGCGAGGTGCTACTCGACCGGGTGGAGGCGTCGAGGTTCTTCAGATCACGCGACAATGACTCGAGGCTGTCGACCTGGAGGCGCAGGGCGTCGAGCCGACTGTCCGTGGCTGCCCGGAACATTGCCAGGCAACCGAGCAGATCCTCGAGGCGCTCCGACCCGAGCTCATCGCGTTGCCCGCGCTCGTCGACCGTCGCCAGCAGTTCCTTGACCTGGTCGAGGCTGAAGTCAAGTGGCTTGAGCCGCTTGATGAACGCCAGCCGGTCGACATCGGCCTCGGTGTAGAGCCGGAAGCCTCCCGCCGACCGTGCCGAGGGAGTCACCAGTCCCACTTCGTCCCAGTGACGGATGGTGCGTAGCGACAGGCCGATGCGCGTCGACACCTGACCGATCTGCATCAGCTCATCCCCCATGCCCCCACCTTCCGTCATCGCCCAGCACGGGAATCCCCGCTCGAGGATAGTCAGCGACGCCGACAACGGGTACGCGCGACGCGCCCATCGCTGTGCGCCACTGGCCCGACGAGCCGACGGCGTCACCACCGACCACACCCAGCAGCCGAGCACACCGAGCCGGGCCGGGCGTTTTCCTTAGGAAAACGCCTAATACTGCAACGGCAGTTCGGCGTGTGGTGAGAGGCTGACGGCCGTTCGGCGGTGATGATCACCGCGTGGTTGATCTTGCCGGGTGGGTGGCCTCGTTGGACGCGGTGGTGGAGCTGATCTCTGGCCGTTTCCGCAGGGTCGAGCCGCGCCGGCGGGTCGGAACCTACCTGCGAGGCCTGCTCGCGGGGCTCGAGCGGAAGAACGGCTGGACCCTCGCCGAACACGCCGGGGCGATGTCGCCGGACGGGATGCAGCGGCTGCTGCGCACCGCGGACTGGGACGTCGACGGGGTCCGCGACGACCTGCGCGGCTACGTCCTGCAACATCTCACCGACACCGCGTCGGGGGTGTTCATCGTGGACGAGACCGGGTTCATCAAGAAGGGCCTGCGTTCGGCCGGGGTGCAGCGCCAGTACACCGGCACCAGCGGGAAGATCGACAACTGTCAGCTCGGTGTGTTCCTGGCCTACGCCTCGAAGCGGGGGCGGGCGTTGATCGACCGGGAGCTCTACCTGCCGACCTCGTGGACCGAGGACCGCGAACGCTGCGAGCGCGCGGATGTCCCCGATGACGTCGAGTTCGCCA
>NZ_MCIP01000002.1:73512-75393 GCF_001932425.1 Pseudonocardia sp. Ae505_Ps2 | reverse complement strand
GGTGTTCGAGGCCGTGTGGGCGACAGCGCTCGGCATGTCCGCCGGACTGAGCAGGCCCATCCCCACCGTCGTGTTCCTCGTGTTCCTGGGATTGAGCATGGTCGGCCTCGCGCTCGCGATGCGTAGCATCCCGGTCAGCGTCGCCTACTCGGTGTGGATCGGGATCGGCGCGGTACTGACCGTAGCGTACGCCATGCTAACGGGCGACGAGCAGTTCACACCCGCCAAAGCCGCTGTGCTCACCATCCTGATCGGATGCATCGTGGGACTCAAATTCACCAAGGGATCCGGCACATCAGATCGCGAGGTCAACGACGTGTAGAACTCGTGACGGAACCGGGCCAGTTCCCCGAACGCCGCCACCTGAGCTTGAGCGTGCACACTACCCACCGCAGCCCTTGTGTTGATCTTCTTCCTTCGACAGAAGCATGATCAACCAAGGGCTGCACCAATGATCACCCGGGGTCACAGCGACAGCACGCCGACGACCTCAGAGCTTAAAGCTCAAGCTCAGATCCGCCCGAAAGCAGGGCGGGTAGTCTGCCGACTGGCGGTGTGAGGTCGGTCGCGATCACGTGGTGAAACTCCGTAGGGATCCAGAGGACGACAGCATATGCGAACGCCAGCCTCGGCCTTCGGCGGCGATCTCGCTCTGCGTCAGCCCCCGAGACGTCGCTATGACCGGTACGTCCGCACAGGTCAAGGGGCGTGCGAGGTGCTACTCGACCGGGTGGAGGCGTCGAGGTTCTTCAGATCACGCGACAATGACTCGAGGCTGTCGACCTGGAGGCGCAGGGCGTCGAGCCGACTGTCCGTGGCTGCCCGGAACATTGCCAGGCAACCGAGCAGATCCTCGAGGCGCTCCGACCCGAGCTCATCGCGTTGCCCGCGCTCGTCGACCGTCGCCAGCAGTTCCTTGACCTGGTCGAGGCTGAAGTCAAGTGGCTTGAGCCGCTTGATGAACGCCAGCCGGTCGACATCGGCCTCGGTGTAGAGCCGGAAGCCTCCCGCCGACCGTGCCGAGGGAGTCACCAGTCCCACTTCGTCCCAGTGACGGATGGTGCGTAGCGACAGGCCGATGCGCGTCGACACCTGACCGATCTGCATCAGCTCATCCCCCATGCCCCCACCTTCCGTCATCGCCCAGCACGGGAATCCCCGCTCGAGGATAGTCAGCGACGCCGACAACGGGTACGCGCGACGCGCCCATCGCTGTGCGCCACTGGCCCGACGAGCCGACGGCGTCACCACCGACCACACCCAGCAGCCGAGCACACCGAGCCGGGCCGGGCGTTTTCCTTAGGAAAACGCCTAATACTGCAACGGCAGTTCGGCGTGTGGTGAGAGGCTGACGGCCGTTCGGCGGTGATGATCACCGCGTGGTTGATCTTGCCGGGTGGGTGGCCTCGTTGGACGCGGTGGTGGAGCTGATCTCTGGCCGTTTCCGCAGGGTCGAGCCGCGCCGGCGGGTCGGAACCTACCTGCGAGGCCTGCTCGCGGGGCTCGAGCGGAAGAACGGCTGGACCCTCGCCGAACACGCCGGGGCGATGTCGCCGGACGGGATGCAGCGGCTGCTGCGCACCGCGGACTGGGACGTCGACGGGGTCCGCGACGACCTGCGCGGCTACGTCCTGCAACATCTCACCGACACCGCGTCGGGGGTGTTCATCGTGGACGAGACCGGGTTCATCAAGAAGGGCCTGCGTTCGGCCGGGGTGCAGCGCCAGTACACCGGCACCAGCGGGAAGATCGACAACTGTCAGCTCGGTGTGTTCCTGGCCTACGCCTCGAAGCGGGGGCGGGCGTTGATCGACCGGGAGCTCTACCTGCCGACCTCGTGGACCGAGGACCGCGAACGCTGCGAGCGCGCGGATGTCCCCG
>NZ_MCIP01000002.1:71154-73309 GCF_001932425.1 Pseudonocardia sp. Ae505_Ps2 | reverse complement strand
GCGCGGACCCGGAACTGCCGCGCCGCTTCCGGTCCTCACCCGCTAGCGCGGGCTCCGGTCCGGATCAACTTGCCCACGAGCCGCGCCGACGACACACCACCCGCCGCAGCCCGCCTCACCCGACAGTCCATGTTCACCGGTTTTCCTCCCAGTACTTCTCGATCGCCTCCGCCAAACCGTAAGAAGGATTCCTTTCTCTCCACTTACGCAACTCAGCCGGATCAATCTTTCTAGCCTTCGCCGCTCTTGTCGCAGCTTCTCGCTTTCTTTCAGTGCGAGAGAGCCCGGTACGGGCAAACACCGGCGACCCACCTGACGCCCACACCCCCACTCCAAGACCGAAGAAAGCTAGAGGAACGAAGACATCTTCTCCCATGAAGAGAAACGCCGCCCCGATGAGGGCGCAGATCAGCGCAATCCCACCACTCGTGATGAATACCGACGACCGCTCACGCGACATAAGCGCCACCGCCGTTCGCTACGCGCCGAACAACGATCAAGAGAAACACTGCGTACGCACCGCAGTAATTCCAAGCAACTCCGCCCCCAGGGCAGCCACCGGGCCCCCGATAGCTTGGATCTTCTCCCACCTGAAACTCGCCCCCCAGAAAGTCTGCACAGCCTCCTTGACGCCCCCCAGCTGCGCAACCAACTTCTTAATCTTCAGAATCTTAGCCGCAGGAACTAGAACACCACCTACCGCAACACCAATAGCCCCGACGCAACCAACAACACTAGCGCGAGATTGGCCACCGACAACAGAATAGTGCGACCGCAACCAATCCTGAGCAACAGAATCCCCCTGACGAAGAACCGAGTCAGGGACTGCACTAATACGCTCAAGGAACAGCGTCAGCCCTTCAATTCTGTCCCGCTCTTGCCCCGGAATGATCCCCAAGGAGCGGACACCAGCCACCGAAGCAGTAGCCACAGACGAAGTCTCAGCCGCAGCAACCCCCGCAGCCGAGCCCACGGCAACAGCCACGACCAACACCGCACCAATACCCCGGCACGCAAACCTCTTTGCACTCACGAGCGCATCCGAACACGCCCCCCCCACCGGTCAAGAACCACTACCAGGCGCAATCATGCGACCACACTCGGTACTCGAAACGTGAAAACGTGAAACATCCACCTAACACGGTAATCCACCCAACCCAGAAAAACACCTCACCAGAACCGGACTTCGTGCCGTACCTCCCAAAGCGCTCCAGCACCACCAACCCGCAGGTCACAGCCCATACCCGGCCGGCCACCGCTCCAGAGCCCGATCAAGGCCGCTTCACAGGCGCTTCCAGTCGCTTCAAAGCCACATCAAAGCCGCTCTCTGGGGAGATTGGTCTGGTAGGCAGCTGGCTGTCAGTTGGCGCGAAGAGCAGCGACGGCGGTGTCGGTGTTGTCGGAGAAGACTCCGTCAACGCCGGCGTCGACGATTGCCGAGTATTCCGCGAATGCGTCGCCGAAGTCGGAGGCGGAACCGGGACGCCGCAGCTGTGCGGGTACGAACGCGTTCTCGTTACGGAACGTGTAGGGGTGCACAAGCAGGCCGGCGGTGTGAGCATCGCCGACCAGGGACGTTGTGGGTCCTGATGTTCCATCCTGGCTGAGAGGGACGATTTGTTCCTTCGATGGCCCGATCGCGTCGGCGTAACGAGCGATCTCCGTCAGCCCCGCCGGTGTGGTGAGCTCTTTCCACATCCGAGGCACTTGTCTTGCAGCCAGATCCGCCGGGCCGCCGGTCGCATCGGTAAGCTGTACGAGCGGGACCTGGAGTCGCTCACGCAACCACTTCAGGTTCCCGACCTCGAACGACTGGACAAAGACGGGCGCGCCTCGGCGGTTCAGTCCGTGCCGGTCGAGAGCAGCTACGAATGCTGGCTCCACTCGCAAACCGATGCCGGCGAAGTACGTCGAGTGCTTGATCTCGGGGTAGATCCCGATCTCCCGTCCGAGCTCTCGGGACATCCGCGCGCGCAGAGCCAGGTACTCGTCGAAGGTAGGGACCGGATACCGACCATTGTAGAGGGCATTGTGCGGACGGATGTCGGGGATGCGTTCAACCGCCCGCAGGGTACGGAGCTCAGCAAGCGTGAAGTCCTCGGTGAACCAACCTGTGTACGAGGTCCCGTCGATGGACTTTGTCGTGCGTCGGCTG
>NZ_MCIP01000002.1:69324-71142 GCF_001932425.1 Pseudonocardia sp. Ae505_Ps2 | reverse complement strand
ATCACCCTGGCCATGCTCACCGCGGCCTACCTCGCCGTCACCCGCGCCGCCGAACACGCACGCGAGGCCGAAAAGGGGGATCCTCAGCCAGCCGGCGCGCATTGATTCAGCTGTCGGGCAACGAGATCCGCCGTCTCCTCGCCGCGCTCGCCTTCACCCCGCTCACCTGCATCGACCACGTCATGCACTGGTCGACCTGGCGCCGTGAACGCCAACAACAGGCCCGCGACTGCCACTACCGCCGACGCGGCGAACGACCCCCGAGCTGATCAACTGCCGTTGCAGTACTAACTTGCTCCGCCGCAGGCGGCCGCGAAGCGACTCGCTCCGCCGCAGGCGGCCGCGAAGCGACTCGCCAGGACCGCCACCCGGACACCGCCAGCGACCACGCCCGACACACACCCGACCGAAGATCATCAGATGATGCATGGGTGTGGTGGCCCTTGATCTTGAACGGCGACAGCCGCAGCGGCGGACACACTGAGTCTTTGCCAACCTGACCGAGGACCCGCCGCGAAGCGGCGGCAGGGGCCCCGTCGGCAGCGGCCAGATCCCCGATGATGCAGGTCAGGCCGCCGCGCGGTCGCGGTCCGGGGAGGCCCACTCGACGGCTTGACCAGCACAAACGCCAGGTTGAAAAAGGCTCACTGCGCCGCGACGACACGGCGTCCGGGTTGGTGACCGATCCACGAGCAACAACCGCCAGCACCTAGGCATCCACCGATGACCTCCGCGCGCGACACCCACCACACGCGTCGCGCGCGGACCCGGAACTGCCGCGCCGCTTCCGGTCCTCACCCGCTAGCGCGGGCTCCGGTCCGGATCAACTTGCCCACGAGCCGCGCCGACGACACACCACCCGCCGCAGCCCGCCTCACCCGACAGTCCATGTTCACCGGTTTTCCTCCCAGTACTTCTCGATCGCCTCCGCCAAACCGTAAGAAGGATTCCTTTCTCTCCACTTACGCAACTCAGCCGGATCAATCTTTCTAGCCTTCGCCGCTCTTGTCGCAGCTTCTCGCTTTCTTTCAGTGCGAGAGAGCCCGGTACGGGCAAACACCGGCGACCCACCTGACGCCCACACCCCCACTCCAAGACCGAAGAAAGCTAGAGGAACGAAGACATCTTCTCCCATGAAGAGAAACGCCGCCCCGATGAGGGCGCAGATCAGCGCAATCCCACCACTCGTGATGAATACCGACGACCGCTCACGCGACATAAGCGCCACCGCCGTTCGCTACGCGCCGAACAACGATCAAGAGAAACACTGCGTACGCACCGCAGTAATTCCAAGCAACTCCGCCCCCAGGGCAGCCACCGGGCCCCCGATAGCTTGGATCTTCTCCCACCTGAAACTCGCCCCCCAGAAAGTCTGCACAGCCTCCTTGACGCCCCCCAGCTGCGCAACCAACTTCTTAATCTTCAGAATCTTAGCCGCAGGAACTAGAACACCACCTACCGCAACACCAATAGCCCCGACGCAACCAACAACACTAGCGCGAGATTGGCCACCGACAACAGAATAGTGCGACCGCAACCAATCCTGAGCAACAGAATCCCCCTGACGAAGAACCGAGTCAGGGACTGCACTAATACGCTCAAGGAACAGCGTCAGCCCTTCAATTCTGTCCCGCTCTTGCCCCGGAATGATCCCCAAGGAGCGGACACCAGCCACCGAAGCAGTAGCCACAGACGAAGTCTCAGCCGCAGCAACCCCCGCAGCCGAGCCCACGGCAACAGCCACGACCAACACCGCACCAATACCCCGGCACGCAAACCTCTTTGCACTCACGAGCGCATCCGAACACGCCCCCCCCC
>NZ_MCIP01000002.1:48710-69312 GCF_001932425.1 Pseudonocardia sp. Ae505_Ps2 | reverse complement strand
TCGACGGCCTCCCGGCGGGTTGGGGGCACTGGCTGCTGGTGCGCCGCCAGACCGAGCCCGCAGAGGGCAAGACCATCCGTGAGCTGGCGTTCTACCGCTGCGCCGCCCCGGCGAACACGCCGCTGCGCGACCTCGTTCGAGTCGCCGGGGCGCGGTGGGCGATTGAGGAATGCTTCCAGACCGCGAAGAACGAGGCCGGCCTCGACCACTACCAAGTCCGCTCCTACCGAGCCTGGCACGCCCACATCACCCTGGCCATGCTCACCGCGGCCTACCTCGCCGTCACCCGCGCCGCCGAACACGCACGCGAGGCCGAAAAGGGGGATCCTCAGCCAGCCGGCGCGCATTGATTCAGCTGTCGGGCAACGAGATCCGCCGTCTCCTCGCCGCGCTCGCCTTCACCCCGCTCACCTGCATCGACCACGTCATGCACTGGTCGACCTGGCGCCGTGAACGCCAACAACAGGCCCGCGACTGCCACTACCGCCGACGCGGCGAACGACCCCCGAGCTGATCAACTGCCGTTGCAGTACTAACTTGCTCCGCCGCAGGCGGCCGCGAAGCGACTCGCTCCGCCGCAGGCGGCCGCGAAGCGACTCGCCAGGACCGCCACCCGGACACCGCCAGCGACCACGCCCGACACACACCCGACCGAAGATCATCAGATGATGCATGGGTGTGGTGGCCCTTGATCTTGAACGGCGACAGCCGCAGCGGCGGACACACTGAGTCTTTGCCAACCTGACCGAGGACCCGCCGCGAAGCGGCGGCAGGGGCCCCGTCGGCAGCGGCCAGATCCCCGATGATGCAGGTCAGGCCGCCGCGCGGTCGCGGTCCGGGGAGGCCCACTCGACGGCTTGACCAGCACAAACGCCAGGTTGAAAAAGGCTCACTGCGCCGCGACGACACGGCGTCCGGGTTGGTGACCGATCCACGAGCAACAACCGCCAGCACCTAGGCATCCACCGATGACCTCCGCGCGCGACACCCACCACACGCGTCGCGCGCGGACCCGGAACTGCCGCGCCGCTTCCGGTCCTCACCCGCTAGCGCGGGCTCCGGTCCGGATCAACTTGCCCACGAGCCGCGCCGACGACACACCACCCGCCGCAGCCCGCCTCACCCGACAGTCCATGTTCACCGGTTTTCCTCCCAGTACTTCTCGATCGCCTCCGCCAAACCGTAAGAAGGATTCCTTTCTCTCCACTTACGCAACTCAGCCGGATCAATCTTTCTAGCCTTCGCCGCTCTTGTCGCAGCTTCTCGCTTTCTTTCAGTGCGAGAGAGCCCGGTACGGGCAAACACCGGCGACCCACCTGACGCCCACACCCCCACTCCAAGACCGAAGAAAGCTAGAGGAACGAAGACATCTTCTCCCATGAAGAGAAACGCCGCCCCGATGAGGGCGCAGATCAGCGCAATCCCACCACTCGTGATGAATACCGACGACCGCTCACGCGACATAAGCGCCACCGCCGTTCGCTACGCGCCGAACAACGATCAAGAGAAACACTGCGTACGCACCGCAGTAATTCCAAGCAACTCCGCCCCCAGGGCAGCCACCGGGCCCCCGATAGCTTGGATCTTCTCCCACCTGAAACTCGCCCCCCAGAAAGTCTGCACAGCCTCCTTGACGCCCCCCAGCTGCGCAACCAACTTCTTAATCTTCAGAATCTTAGCCGCAGGAACTAGAACACCACCTACCGCAACACCAATAGCCCCGACGCAACCAACAACACTAGCGCGAGATTGGCCACCGACAACAGAATAGTGCGACCGCAACCAATCCTGAGCAACAGAATCCCCCTGACGAAGAACCGAGTCAGGGACTGCACTAATACGCTCAAGGAACAGCGTCAGCCCTTCAATTCTGTCCCGCTCTTGCCCCGGAATGATCCCCAAGGAGCGGACACCAGCCACCGAAGCAGTAGCCACAGACGAAGTCTCAGCCGCAGCAACCCCCGCAGCCGAGCCCACGGCAACAGCCACGACCAACACCGCACCAATACCCCGGCACGCAAACCTCTTTGCACTCACGAGCGCATCCGAACACGCCCCCCCCACCGGTCAAGAACCACTACCAGGCGCAATCATGCGACCACACTCGGTACTCGAAACGTGAAAACGTGAAACATCCACCTAACACGGTAATCCACCCAACCCAGAAAAACACCTCACCAGAACCGGACTTCGTGCCGTACCTCCCAAAGCGCTCCAGCACCACCAACCCGCAGGTCACAGCCCATACCCGGCCGGCCACCGCTCCAGAGCCCGATCAAGGCCGCTTCACAGGCGCTTCCAGTCGCTTCAAAGCCACATCAAAGCCGCTCTCTGGGGAGATTGGTCTGGTAGGCAGCTGGCTGTCAGTTGGCGCGAAGAGCAGCGACGGCGGTGTCGGTGTTGTCGGAGAAGACTCCGTCAACGCCGGCGTCGACGATTGCCGAGTATTCCGCGAATGCGTCGCCGAAGTCGGAGGCGGAACCGGGACGCCGCAGCTGTGCGGGTACGAACGCGTTCTCGTTACGGAACGTGTAGGGGTGCACAAGCAGGCCGGCGGTGTGAGCATCGCCGACCAGGGACGTTGTGGGTCCTGATGTTCCATCCTGGCTGAGAGGGACGATTTGTTCCTTCGATGGCCCGATCGCGTCGGCGTAACGAGCGATCTCCGTCAGCCCCGCCGGTGTGGTGAGCTCTTTCCACATCCGAGGCACTTGTCTTGCAGCCAGATCCGCCGGGCCGCCGGTCGCATCGGTAAGCTGTACGAGCGGGACCTGGAGTCGCTCACGCAACCACTTCAGGTTCCCGACCTCGAACGACTGGACAAAGACGGGCGCGCCTCGGCGGTTCAGTCCGTGCCGGTCGAGAGCAGCTACGAATGCTGGCTCCACTCGCAAACCGATGCCGGCGAAGTACGTCGAGTGCTTGATCTCGGGGTAGATCCCGATCTCCCGTCCGAGCTCTCGGGACATCCGCGCGCGCAGAGCCAGGTACTCGTCGAAGGTAGGGACCGGATACCGACCATTGTAGAGGGCATTGTGCGGACGGATGTCGGGGATGCGTTCAACCGCCCGCAGGGTACGGAGCTCAGCAAGCGTGAAGTCCTCGGTGAACCAACCTGTGTACGAGGTCCCGTCGATGGACTTTGTCGTGCGTCGGCTGGCGAACTCCGGTCGTCTCGCGACGTCGGTGGTACCGCCGATCTCGGGCTCATGCCGGCAGACCAGGTGCCCGTCGCGGGTCGGGACCACGTCACATTCGACGAAGTCTGCCCCCATCCGAGCCGCGAGCTCGTATGACGCGAGCGTGTGCTCAGGACGATATCCCGGTGCGCCGCGGTGGCCGATCACAATGGGCGCGGTCGTGTCCCGGCCGTGCGCGTCCGGCGAGGCGTACGCCGCCGTGGCTGAACCGATCGAGCCTGTGGCCGCGGCGCCGAGCCCGAGCACGATGAGGGCGCTGCGGCGAGAGAGGCGGCAAGCCCCCCGGTCAGGCGCGTAGGGCTCTACGTTGCTGCCACCTAGCGGTGAGAGATCAGGGTGTGTCGACATTTGAGGCAAAAACTATCACCGTCTTCCGGTTGGCGTGTGGCAGATGCTGCACGCCCCGCAGACCGGAGCCGCCAACATCCCCGCCGCACTCCGACATCACGGCCGCGACGCACTCCGACCACTCGAACTACTCAAGATCATCTGACTTTGCCGACCCCCTGCGGGGACGGTGCTGACGTCGGACTGGGCGATCAATACCGGCAACGGCTACTCCGGGGGCCTGCAGTTCGACCAGGCCACATGGGAGGCCTACGGCGGCACAGGGTCGGCGCACGAGGCCAGCCGCGAGGAGCAGATCGCGGTGGCGGAGAAGGTCCGCGCCGCCCGCGACGGCTACTCGGCGTGGCCCGCCTGCAGCAAGAAGCTGGGACTGGCCTGAGCCATGACCAACCGCACGTGGCGCACGGCGTCGAGGACCTGCATGACCGTCGTGGCGATCGCCACGACGGTCACCGCGGTCCTCGCGCTGGCGTCGTGGACCTCCGACGCCCCGCAGGGCGATCGGGTGGTGGGACTCGGGTCGGCCGCTCCGTGGGGGATGTCGGCCGACCCGAGGACACCCACCACACCGCGGTCGAGCGGAGGTCCGCGGTCGCGGAGGACATCGGCATCCCCCTTCCGAAAGGCCCTGCTGGACAGCTCTACGCCCCGTTCGAGAACCCGTCGGGGACGCTCGCACCGACGCAGACCGGGAAGTCACGCCGGTTCTTGGCCCCGATCTGTCTCGCGGCGCCCGGCGCCCTGCTGTGCAGCACGACGAAGCCGGACCTCCTGATGCTGACCGCGATGGCCCGCTCGCGGCGACAGATGCCCGGGCCGATCCTGGTGTTCGACGCGACGGGCACGGTTCAGTGGCCGGCCAAGCTGCGCTGGTCGCCGGTGGCGGGGTGCGAACGGTTCGAGGTCGCAGAGCGACGAGCGCGCACGATGGTCGAGGCCTCTGCGGTGTTCGTCGAGTCGAGTGGGGGGACGGGCGCCGGCAACGACAGGGTCTTCCGTGAGCGTGCCGTGGGGGTGCTGGCTGCCTATCTGGTGGCAGCTGCGAAGGGTGGGCACGGGATCGCACGAGTCGTGGGGTGGGGGCTCTCGCGCAGCGATGAGCCGATCGAGCTGCTCGAGTACGAGTTCCCCGACCGCGCGCGGAATCTCCGAGCGGAGATGTCGATGGTCGCGGAGACCTCCGACGCCGTGTGGATGAGCGTGCGGCGAGTCCTGGCGCCGTTCCAGGACTCGACGCTCAGCGAGCTGTGCTCGCCTGGGCCTGGGGAGGAGTTCGACGCTCAGCGCTTCATCGGGCTGGGGGGAACGCTGTACCTCATCGCGGGCCAGCGCGAGGACGGCGCGATCGCACCGGTGCTGACGGCGCTCGCTGAGGAGTGGATCGACGCAGCTCGGTCGATGGCACTGCGTTACCCCAGCGAACGACTGGACCCACCAGCCACCGTGGTGCTCGACGAGCTGCCTTCGGCGACCCCGGTTCCCGACCTGCCGGCGACGCTGGCTGACTCCGCCGGTCGTGGAGTTCTGATCCACTGGGCTGCTCAGTCCAAGGCCCAGCTCGACAACACCTTCGGTCGGGACAGAGCAACGATGTTGCTCGACAACTCAGCTCTCATGGCGGTGTGGGGCGGCTTGAAGGACGGGTCGACACTGCAAAGGACGGGTCGACACTGCAGTGGTTGTCGTCCATCCTGGGCGACCACGAGCGCGACCGCGTTCAGTCCCCGACCGGACTCTTCGGGTCTGACCGAGGCGCGACTCGCAGCAGGGAGACCGTCCCTACTTTCCGGCCGTCGGCGGTGCGAACAGTCGAGCGGGGAGCGACGATTATCGTTTTCCGACACTTGCGAGCAATTGTAGGACTTACAGTTGACATCTACGATCGAAAGGATGGTAGCCAGTTGCGCGACGACGCCGAGACCGTCCGGTCGGGGCGCCCGCCGATCGACTCGCGGGGATACCCCTCCCAGAGTGATCGGATCGCCCGACCCGACCGCGGTAGCGTCGCAGGGTCGAACATTAATGCAGCTCAGAACACCTTCAAGCGATAGCACTTGTGATAGCTAGGACGACAGCATTGACACGTGGTCTAGCACCTGCGGTCGGCACTGGCCGCAAGTGCACGTTAACCATTAATGCAATACACGCACTCGCATCGGCATTGACATTAGATTTATCAACCGTGTCATGCATCGCACGTTTCACCACGCCGACCACTGCGATTAGCAACGCTGTTACGTTCGCCTGTTAGTGCAGCTCTAGGCGTGCTTACCTGACTCTGCACGAGTACGCAGGCAAACAACACCGCGTCGTTTACAGCAGTACGACATACATACCTGCGTGCTCGTCGCCACACGTCCGCGCGTCGCTGCTTGTGCAGCAGGACACGTCGTCGTAAGCACACGTGTCTGACGGACCGTTGTCGCGCCTCAGAGCGGCGCAGCACGTGCGGGCGTGTCGGTCCTTGCTGGACCGCTGATGACCCCGTACACCTAATCTGCTCGCTGCGCGCAGGCCTCCATGAGCAGCTGTGTGCCCGCGGCAGCCTTTAACCGAGCGTGACTTAGGGTGCGGCGATGTCGACAGGAGAGACGATGGCCAGGCACGCCGAACAGCTAGTGTCCCGCGCCGGAAATTCGCTGTAGAAGTCTGCTGAGGGATTCGAGGATTTCGTCGGCGGTCTTGGTCCAGACGAACGGCTTCGGGTCGGTGTTCCAGGCCTTGACCCATGCGCGTAGGTCGGCTTCGAGGGCTTGGACCGATCGGTGATCGCTGCGGCGTAGCAGGTCGTCGGTGACGTGGGCGAACAGTCGCTCGACCTGGTTGAGCCAGGAGCTGTAGGTCGGGGTGAAGTGCATGGTGAACCGCGGGTGGCCCGCCAGCTACCTGCTGACCGTGGGGTGTTTGTGGGTGGCGTAGTTGTCGCAGATCACGTGCACGTCCAGCCCGGCGGGGACCTGGGTGTCGATCAAGGCCAGGAACTTGCGGAACTCGGTGGCGCGGTGGGATCGGTAGGTCTTTCCGATCACGGTCCCGTCGGCCACGTTCATCCCCGCGAACAGGGTCGTGGTGCCGTGCCGGACGTAGTCGTGGGTGCGTTTCTCGGGCATGCCCGGCATCATCGGGAACGCGGGCTGGGACCGGGCCAGGGCCTGGACCTGGGACTTCTCGTCCACGCTGTAGACCACCGCGTTCTCGGGCGGGTTCAGATACAGCCCGACCACGTCGTGGACCTTCTCCACGAACAGCGGGTCGTTGGACAGCTTGAACCCGTCGGCCCGGTGGGGCCTGAGGTTGAACCCCTTCCAGATCCGCCCGATCGTCGAGCGTGACAACCCGGTCCGCTCGGCCATCTTGGCCCGGCTCCAGTGCGTCGCGTTCGCCGGTGTGGACTCCAGCGTCGCGATAACCACGTCCTCGACCTGCTCGGCGGTGATCGTGGCCGGCCGCCCCGGCCGGTCCTCGTCGTGCAGCCCGGCCAGTCGCCGCTCGAGGAACCTGCAGCGCCACTTGCCCACCGTCATCGGGTGACACCCGAGCTGTTCGGCGACCTGGTGGTTGTCCAGGCCGTCCGCACACGCCAGCACGATCCGGCACCGCAGCGCCAGGGCCTGTGACGACGTGGCCCGCCTGACCCACCGCTGCAGCTGTTCACGCTCGTCTGGCTCCAGCACCAGATCCGCTTTCGCCCGCCCCGGGCGCGCCCGATCGGCCAGCCCGTCCAGCCGTGACGCTGCGAATCGCTTGCGCACGTTGAGCACCGTCATCGCCGTGACGCCCAACTCGTCGGCCAGCCGGGCATACACCACACCCGGCTCCGCACACCCCAGAATGATCTTGGCGCGGGTGGCCAACCGCGCCGAATCCCCCCGCGCCCACTCCACCAACCGGGCGCACTCCTCCTCACTCAGGACGAACTCGGGCGGCGGCACGCAACTCAACATACCGACACCCTATCTATTTAACTATCGAACTTGAGGCGCGGGACACTAGCACGAGAAGATGCGCTCTTGCGGACCATCGCACTCGTCAACGACAAGGGCGGGGTCGGTAAGACGACGTTGGCGGTCAACCTAGTACTGTAACGGCAGTTCGGCGTGTGGTGAGAGGCTGACGGCCGTTCGGCGGTGATGATCACCGCGTGGTTGATCTTGCCGGGTGGGTGGCCTCGTTGGACGCGGTGGTGGAGCTGATCTCTGGCCGTTTCCGCAGGGTCGAGCCGCGCCGGCGGGTCGGAACCTACCTGCGAGGCCTGCTCGCGGGGCTCGAGCGGAAGAACGGCTGGACCCTCGCCGAACACGCCGGGGCGATGTCGCCGGACGGGATGCAGCGGCTGCTGCGCACCGCGGACTGGGACGTCGACGGGGTCCGCGACGACCTGCGCGGCTACGTCCTGCAACATCTCACCGACACCGCGTCGGGGGTGTTCATCGTGGACGAGACCGGGTTCATCAAGAAGGGCCTGCGTTCGGCCGGGGTGCAGCGCCAGTACACCGGCACCAGCGGGAAGATCGACAACTGTCAGCTCGGTGTGTTCCTGGCCTACGCCTCGAAGCGGGGGCGGGCGTTGATCGACCGGGAGCTCTACCTGCCGACCTCGTGGACCGAGGACCGCGAACGCTGCGAGCGCGCGGATGTCCCCGATGACGTCGAGTTCGCCACGAAACCGCAGCTGGGGACGGCGATGCTGGCCCGCACGTACGCCGCTGGGGCACTCACGTCCGGGTCGTGGGTGACCGCGGACGAGGTCTACGGGCAGAACCCGGGCTTTCGCGACTGGCTCACCGAGCGGGAGATCCCGTTCGTGTTGGCCACCCGCAATGACGACATGCTCACCAGCCCGGACGGGAATCGTCGCCCGGCCAAGGCCCTGGCCACGATCGCCGGGGCGCGTGATCTCGACACCGGGCACGACGGGTGGGAGCGCCGCGCGATCGGGCCGGGCGCGCACGGGATGCGGGTCTATGACTGGACCGCGGTTGCGCTGGCCATCGACGGCCTCCCGGCGGGTTGGGGGCACTGGCTGCTGGTGCGCCGCCAGACCGAGCCCGCAGAGGGCAAGACCATCCGTGAGCTGGCGTTCTACCGCTGCGCCGCCCCGGCGAACACGCCGCTGCGCGACCTCGTTCGAGTCGCCGGGGCGCGGTGGGCGATTGAGGAATGCTTCCAGACCGCGAAGAACGAGGCCGGCCTCGACCACTACCAAGTCCGCTCCTACCGAGCCTGGCACGCCCACATCACCCTGGCCATGCTCACCGCGGCCTACCTCGCCGTCACCCGCGCCGCCGAACACGCACGCGAGGCCGAAAAGGGGGATCCTCAGCCAGCCGGCGCGCATTGATTCAGCTGTCGGGCAACGAGATCCGCCGTCTCCTCGCCGCGCTCGCCTTCACCCCGCTCACCTGCATCGACCACGTCATGCACTGGTCGACCTGGCGCCGTGAACGCCAACAACAGGCCCGCGACTGCCACTACCGCCGACGCGGCGAACGACCCCCGAGCTGATCAACTGCCGTTGCAGTACTAGTTGAGTAAACCGGGACCCTGGTGAGCTGCTGAGTTCCTTATCTTTTTGTAGGAAGTGATCGGTTACTGCAGAGTGGCACGCAAAATCCATGCCAACGAATGCTCCTCGGCGGTCATGCTCGAATCGCCATCCGCCGGCTTCAGTCGTCGACGTGCGAAGGTGGTATTGAAACGGACCTTGTACGTAAGTTCCGGGAACAAGCGGAATCGGCTCATAGAGCGCATCACCCATACCGACATCGACATACCAGCTTTGATCTTCGCACAGAACCGTGAGCGCCATATGGCTTGCATCGGCGACCGACGGCACTCTCCCGTGAGGTTGAATACCGCCGCGATGGCGGGTTGCGGGGAAGCCGAGTGTGTTCAGTAGTTCGAAGAACGCTCCATTAAGATGATGACAGCATCCTCCACGGCCTCCAATTATATCTTTAGCAGCCTGCAGCGGATCAATTGACCTGCTTTCTCCGATGTGAATGCTAAGATTTTCGTGGGCGACGCGCTCGACATGCGCAGTATGGAGCAGCTTCAACGCCTGGATCGACGTTCCTGGATGGTTGCGGATGCCAAGGCGATTCAGGTAGCGGCGTACATCCTGATCTTCCACAATTTGGTCCAATCACGGGAAATAGCGGGTAGGCGAAGCCTGATTTACTGAATTCTGTACCTTTCAACGCTGCGCATAGAGTTCAGAACTGAGCGCGCAAAATACTACATCACACGATCCCTACCAGGTCAGCCCGAGGCGCTGTCCACGCAAAGTTGTAGCACCGGATTCGGTGCGCTGCCCATGCGAGTACGAGCGGGCTTGACCTTCAAATTGCTGGCTGTCGACCACAATCTGGAAACGAACTTCAGTGAAGCCGAGGGAGCCCCCCGTCCTCCTGTTAGCGCTACACTCCACGAATGCGCCGATTACTTCATCATCTGCCTTAAGAAACCATGTTCCCATACCAATACTGTCGCTCTGTTGAAGGTTTCCTCCGTCTGGATTCGACTGCAGCATCGTTCCATCGGCGTGGAACATCATGACGTGATGAGCAAACGGTGCCGCAACAGCTTCCACGAGCCACACTCCGATAATGGCGCAGTCCGTCGACGTCACTAGACTTTGGACTCTATGAGCATGGCAAGGCGTTGCACACCCTGATCGATGAACTGATCCTGGACAGCCGCAATACTCAACCGGAGTGTATTGCGCCCGTCTCGGGGATCTGCGTGGAACGCGCTTCCCGGTAGAACAGCGACACCGGAGTCGATTGCTTCGCGGACCACACTGAGGTGTTCTCAGTAGCGGGGTGGCAGGTCGTGGCGACACGCCGAGGGTGGTGAGATGAGCGGGAACGGGGCAGGACCCCGGTAGATCGGTTCGGTCCAGCACAGATCGACACCGTCACCGAGGTCCTGCATGTCTGATCCTGTCACCTACACCGCTGTCCTCCCGATCGGGGAGCGCACCGTGGCCTATCTGGCGCGGCTCCTGGTCCTTCAACGCCGGGTGAGTTCTGCCGGTCGTAGCACTTGATCTTGGCGAGTTGGGCGGGACAGGATGTTCCGTGCGTGAAATGTTGATGTTGTCGGATCGGGAGGAGATCTCGAGGGGTCTGGCGGAAGGCTTGTCCTACAAGCAGATCGCCTCGGTGGTGGGTCGTGATCCGTCGGTGATCTCTCGTGAGGTCCGTCGCCACGGCGGACGCCACGAGTACCGGGCCGCGGCAGCGCAGGAACGGGCCCAGGCGGCGCGGGCGCGCCCGAAGCAGCTCGCGGTGGACCGCTATCCGCGGTTGCGCGGGATCGTGCACGCTCTGCTGCGTCGTGGCTGGTCACCGGCCTCGATCGCGGGCCGGTTGCCGACCGAGTATCCCGACGATCAGGCTTGCCGGGTGTCTCACGAGGCGATCTACCAGTGGATCTATGCCACCCCGGTGTCCACCCTGGCCCGCGAGCTGCTCGCACTGCGCTCCGGGCGCACCACTCGACGTGGCGGACGGAAGCCACCACCGGCTCCGCGGATCAAGGACCCCGTCTACATCGACGAGCGCCCCGTCAACGCCGAGGGGCGTGTGGTGCCCGGGCACTGGGAGGGTGACCTGATCATCGGCAAGGACGGCAAGACCGCCGTCGGGACCCTGGTCGAGCGCACCTCCCGGTTCCTCGTGCTCGTTCCGCTGCACGGGCGCGACTCGCTGACCGTCGGCCGTGGGGTCATCGCCGCCACCAGTGGCCTGCCCGCCCACATGCGGGCCTCGCTGACCTGGGACTGCGGGGCGGAGATGGCCGGCCACGCCGCCGTCACCAAGGGGTCGATGCCGGTGTACTTCGCCCACCCGCACTCGCCGTGGGAACGCGGCAGCAACGAGAACCTCAACCGCATCGTGCGCGAGTACTTCCCGAAAGGCACGGAAATCACCTCGGACCCGAAGTATCTGGCGATGGTGGCTTGCGATATCAACGACCGACCCCGTAAGATCCACAACTGGAAGAAGCCCTCCGAGATATTCGCCGAACTCGTTGAGCTAGATGCTTCGACCGCCTGAATTCGCCCCGTCGACGTGGCACCCGGCGGCGGGCGTTGACCCCGTTCGTCCAGGCAGTGCTGGTGATCCGCTGGTTCTGTGATGCTACCCGGGTCCGATGTTCGGCCGGTGACAACGCGATCAGCACTGCAACGGCCTACCGTTACCTGCACGAAGGCATCGACGTCCTCGCCGCGGCCGCACCCGGCCTGCACGGAGCCCTGCTCGCCGCCCGCACAGCCGGGCACACCCACGTGAATCTCGACGGCACCCTGATCGCCACCGACCGGTGCCGCGCGCTCGGCCTCACCCCCGGGGTCGACCTGTGGTGGTCGGGCAAGCACCGCCGCCACGGCGGGAACATCCAGGTCCTCACCGCACCTGATGGATGGCCGCTATGGACCAGCGACGTGCGGCCGGGCCGCGAGCACGACACCCGCTGCGCCCGTACCCACCCCGGGCTGCTCGAGGGCCTGGCCGCGTTCACCGACGACACCCACGCCGCGCTGGGCGACCTCGGCTACGAAGGCGAAGCCGACCGGCTCACCGTGCCCATCAAACTCGCCCCCGGCCGCGGGCAGACGGTCAACCAGCGCACCGTCAACACCCTGCACTCAGCCCTTCGTGCTCTGGCCGAACGCGGAAACGCCCTGCTCAAGACCACCTTCGCCGCGTTGCGGCGAGTCACGCTATGTCCCTGGCGCACCGGCGCGATCACCGCAGCTGCGCTCGTACTACTCCACACCGAGTACGACCGCACGACATGATCAACCCGCTACTGAGAACACCTCACTATCCGCATCGAGGCTAGGAGGACCTTCTAGCCATACGAACAGGCCCCCGTCTGGAATTCGCCAACGGACCACTGGCGTAAGATGCCTTGTGAGGCTATCGCCGATCGTCTGCATTCGCCGTTCATATGTTGAACGAATAGTTTGAAGATGCTCTTCATAGGCAAGAGACTTAATTGCCTCAGCGGCTGTAGCCTGGCAGAGTGAAGACGTCTGCATATCAATTCCGCGTTTGATGCGCAGGACTGTTTTCAGAATCCTATCTGGAAGAACGCTGATGCCGATACGCAGCGCTGGCGCAAGAGTTTTCGAGAGAGATGTGATGTATGCGACGTTGTCTGGGGCGTACGAGCAAAGAGCTGGCTCGGGTGTGCCCGAATATCGGAGCTCGCAGTATACGTCGTCTTCGATTGCCAACGCGTCGTGACGTAGTAGGACTGCGGCGAGAGCCATTCTCCGAGCAGCTGATGCTGTTGCTCCGGTCGGATTTTGAAAGGTGGGTAGCAGATACACTAGCGCGCCGGTAAATCGGCTCAGCATCGTGTCAAGACTGTCTGGGGCGATGCCCTGATTATCCGTGGCCACCTGGACGACTTCCGCTCCATAGCTGCGGAAGACAGATAAAGCCGGCCCATATGTAGGCGTCTCGACGAGAACCACGTCGCCTGGGTCGAGGACCGATCCGGCGATATTGTTGAGAGCTCCAGAACCGCCTGTTGCGATGTGTATCCGTTCTGTGCATCGTGTCATCCCACGAGCCGCGAGTAGCTCACTACAGACTTCGATTAGTGGGGTGAAGCCTCTTACCTCACCGTACTGCAGGATGGTCGACCCATACCGAGCTAGTGCGTTTTTGACTGCCGATTCGAGTAAATCAGTTGGCAACAGATCGTGACTTGGGGCCCCCGCCGCGAACGAAATCAAGTCATTGCTGCAGATCACCCGCTCGAAGATCTCGGCAATTCTGTCGGTCCCAAGTTCACCTAGTTTCCGCTGAGCGGTCTCGGATGCCACACAAACCTCGTCTCCCGTTTCTCACCGATCTGGCGGCGAGACCCTAACGTTGTTAACCGAGTTTATCTCGACACTGGCCGTCGAGTTCTTCTACTCGGGCAAGTTGAGCTGATAGTTGGCGGTTATCCGTCACACTGGTTGGCGGCATCCTGCCAACTCCGCCAGGAGGGTTGCTTCGTCATGTCGGTGGTGCTTTCATCGATAGAATCTCGTTCGCCGCTAGGTAGCCTGCCTCTGGCGATCTCTCGAAAGTTACGGCTGGCGACATGAGTGGTGACGGAAGAGTGGTAACGTCCAGTCTAGCGTCACACTAAAATAGTTTAGGGAGAAGTAGGACCGGTGAAAGACGCGAGAGTTTCCGTCGTGGGCGCAGCGGATAATCGAGTTATCCGTGGACCGCAAGCGCAAGCACTACTCCCGTGCATTACTGCCGCCACATCAGGCTCTACAAGACTGTCGGCCGGAATCGTAGTAATGCCCCCGCGAGCATCGTCGAAAGTCCATTTTCACGAGCATTCCGACATTATCGTCATCGCCGTGGCTGGTCATGCCCTAACCCTAACTGGACCTGACCTCACGCCACATATACATGCGGCTGGAGAGTTCATCTTCGTTCCGGCCGGCGTACTGCATATGGCAGTAAATCTCAGCTCCTCTTCGCCGCTGACGGCGGTCGAGGTTCGGACGGATCCAGAGTTTAATGACGATGTCGTGCTCTGCCCTGACCGAGAGATCGAAGCGAAGCTTCGCGCGGAAGAGCTCCGCAAAAAGTTCGAGACGGAGCAACGAAAGCGAGCGGACGACGATTCAAGTTTCCTCGCACCGTGGATGATGAGAGCTCATGAATGCGTTTGGGTCGACCGGGTTGTGAAACGCTCTGACTAACCTGCGAACTAGAGATCGAGGAACGATAAACTTGATCTTTGCGTGACCGTGCGAGCTTCTTGGCCTTGAGGACCTGGATGGCTTGTCTCAGTCGCTGCGGTAGGCGTACGGGGGTTTCCCCTACCTGCTCAGGGGGGGGAGGGCTGGATTTTCGTTTTGATGCGACGAGGTGTTGAGTTCAATTCATGACGATTGAGGATGCCTCGGGTCGTGCGAGCACTGGACGAGCACCGCTGTTCGACGGCCGACGCCGCCGCAGGGAAGTTCTCCTCGTCGGAGTGTTCGTCGTTCTCCCGACGCTCGCCCTGTTCGCCGCCGTCCCGCTGGCCTGGGGCTGGGGTCTCGGCTGGGTCGACGTCGCCCTGTTCGTCGTCTTCTACGCGATCAGCGGCCTCGGCGTGACGGTCGGTTTCCACCGCTACTTCACCCACGGCTCGTTCAAGGCCAAGCGCCCGCTGCGGATCGCGCTAGCCATCGCGGGCAGTCTGTCGTTGCAAGGTGGGGTGCTGGAATGGGTCGGGACCCACCGCCGCCACCACGCCTTCTCCGACAAGGAGGGCGACCCGCACTCGCCGTGGCTCTACGGCACCGGCGCGAAGGCACTGGTCAAGGGCTTCTGGCACTCCCACCTCGGCTGGAACTTCAAGCGCGACCTGACCAATCATCAGCGGTTCGCCCCTGACTTGATCGCGGACAGCACCATGATGCGAATTCAGGGTGCTTTTCCAGCGATCGTCGTCGTCAGTCTGCTCGGCCCGGCCCTCATCGGCGGCCTGGTCACGATGTCCTGGTGGGGCGCGTTCACCGCGTTCTTCTGGGCCGGTCTGGTCCGCGTCGCGGTGCTGCACCACGTCACCTGGTCGATCAACTCGATCTGCCACATCTGGGGCGAGCGTCCCTTCGCCTCCCGTGACAAGTCCGCCAACGTCTGGTGGCTGGCGGTCCTGTCCTTCGGCGAGTCCTGGCACAACCTGCACCACGCCGACCCGACCTGCGCCCGGCACGGTGTGAAGAAGGGCCAGATCGACATCTCGGCCGTCGTCATCCGCGGCTTCGAGAAGCTCGGCTGGGCGACCGCCGTCCGCTGGCCCACCACCCGCCGGCTCGAGAAGCTGGCGACCAAGAAGCAGGCCGCCGCGGCCTGACCTGCCCGTGCCAGAAGGACTGGCGCCCCGGTGTTCCCACGAGCACCGGGGCGCCGTCTTGTCGCGGGGCCAGTCAGCCCCCGGCCCACCTCGGCGGGCTTGCGTGGAAGGTCGACCGCGCCGCGCTTGCTCCTACCGGTCGCGGTTTCCGGGTCGAGACCTCGGCCGTGTACCGCTTCCTGCGCGAGGCGACCGAGCTGCTCGCGGCGTTGGCCCCCAACCCTGGCCCAGGCGATCGAGGTCGCGCTCGGGAAGGCGTTCGTGATCCTCGACGGGACCCTGCTGAGCTTCCCCCGGTTTCCCGGAGTGCGGGCTACCTGTCTGCGTCGCGTTGGGCGCGACGATAGTGGTCTTCGTACTCGTCGGGTGAGAGCCCGCCCAGGCGTGCCTGGATCCGGCGTGGGTTGTACCAGCCGTCGAGGTAGCGGATCAGGGCGTGCTCGGCCTCGCGGCGGGTTGTGAACGTGGTGCCGGGCCAGTAGAGCAGCTCGATCTTGAGGGGGGGTCAAGGCCCACCGTCGTCGTCACCATGACCAAGCAGAACTGACCACGCCAGCCCTGGTCCGATGCACAGACCGGCGCTCGACTCTCGCGGGGCCCAGCCCCGGCACGCTCACCGCGGGCTCGGGTGACAGGTGGGGCAGACCGGGCCGGTCAGGTTCCATCCGGCGGCGGTGAGCCAGCCCTGTGCCCTGGCGGGTAGCTGCCCGTCGGGGTCGGCGGCGAGGTCACCGGCCAGCAAGGGGCCGTCGCCACAGCGCTGGCAGGTCAGGTCGGTGATCGGTCCGCCTGGTGCGCAGGCCCGGCAGTAGCAGGCGGTGATGGGCCGGTCGGGGCCGTCGACGAGCCACACGGCATTCATCAGGATCTGCTGCAGCGGGTCGCCCGGGGGGCAGCCGCACCGGTCGCAGCACAGGGTCGGTCCGCTCGAAGCGTGCGGAGCGGGGTCGCCCATCACCGGGCGCGCCGATCCCTCAGACGGTCGGGGCCGGCCAGGCTTCGGGGCAGGTGCGGGGGACGTGCCGGCGCGGAATGCGGGGTTCATGGGGACCTCACTCCTGGTGGGCGGTGTCGCCGGGCTGATCGGTCGGGTCGCCGGGCTCGGTGGCGGCGGGCTCGGTGGCGGTGGGGCCGGGTCGGCGCTGCGCGGCGCGGGGCCGGGCCCGGCGGGCGGGCGGACGCGCTGGCTCGGCGGCCGGATCGGCGTCGACGCCGTCGGCCTCGTGGCCGGCGGTCCGACGTTGGGTGCGGGCCAGCTCGGTGCGCAGGTCGGCGACCTGGGCGGCATGGCGGGTCTCGGCGTCGCCTAAGCGCTGCTCGCCGTAGGCGCGTTCGCGGTCGACGTCGTGGGCGAGTTGCTCGCGCAGCGCGGTCAGGCTGCTCTCCGCCGCCGCTCGGGCGGCCCGATACTCGGCGGCCTGCTCGCGGACGTCGTTGATCTCGTCGGCCAGGCGGGCGCGGTCGGTCTCGGCGCGGTCGAGGTCGCGCCGGGTCGCCGCGAGATCCGCGGTCGCGGTGTCGCGTTCGGTGGCCAGCTGCTCGACGCGGGCCCGGGCCTCGGCGAGCTGGGTCTCGGTGCGGGTGTGCTCGCGGGCCAGCGCGGCCAGCTCGACCGCGACCCCCTCGGCCCGGGCGGTCGCGGTGTCGCGCTCGGCGCCGGCGGTCTCCAGCTCCGCGCGCACGCCGGCCAGCTGGGCGCCCAGCTCGGCGGTGACCCGCTCGGTCTCAGCCCGGGCGGTGTCCCGCTCGGCGGTCAGTTCGGCGACCTGCTGTTCCAGCTCGGCCCGGGTCGCGGTGAGCTGGGCCTCGGCCGCCTCGCGGGCGGTGACGGCCTCGGCGCGGGCGAGGTCGGCGGCGTCGCGTTCGGCGATCGCGTCGGCGGCGTCCTCGTCGGACGCGGCAGCCGAGCGGCGCGCGGCCTCGGCCGCATCCCGGGCGGCGCGGGCCTGGGCGCGGGCCTCGTCGGTCGCGGCCTGGGCGAGGTCGATCTCGGCGCGCGCGGCCCGGCGGGCGGCGGCGATCTCCGCGGCGACCGCCTCGGGGTCCGCCAAGGTGCCCAGTGCGTCGCGCAGCTCCACCCCACTCTCCTCGAGGCGGGAGAGGAGGGCGGCGACCTGGTCGGTCACGGTCTGCCCGGCCCGGGCGATCGGACGGGCCAGCGCGTCGTCGGGCTCCCCGCGCCGGCGTGCCGGGACGCCGCCGTCGGCGATCCGCTTGGCGTTGACCCGGTCGTGCATCACCCCGCCCACGACCTGGTAGCAGTACTTCGGCCGCCGCCCGGACCCGGCGTACTCCATCGTGTGCGCACAGCCCCCCGGGAACTGGCACGGCTCCAGCTCCGGCCCTCCCGCACGGGCCCGCCACCCCGCACCGCCGACGCCGGGCGAGGCGACCGCGCCGGACCCGACTGCCCCGCTGCCCGGCGACCCGCTGCTCACCGGCGCGGTGTCGCTCGCGGTGCCGCCCGGTGTGGCCGTGGTGGCGGGATCGACCGGCGTCGCCGCGGTGTCATCGCCATCGCGGTCGGCCGGCTCGCCGGGGAAGGGCTGCTCGCTCACGGGCTCGACTCTAGCCGTTTCGTATCGTTGCGTCAATCGTTCTGTATTTTGTTTTGTTACAACGAGACGATACGAAACAGAGCACTGCTTGGCGGGATCATGCAGAAGATCCCGCCAAGCAGCGGATAGGCTCCGCCGGTGCCGCACGCCGAGCTCGACGCCGTCCCGGAGACCTCGGCCGCGGTCGACACCCCGCTCTCGCCGGACGAGGCCGCCTACGTCGCCGCGGCCCGCGCGCACAACACCCGCCGCGGCTACCGCTCGGTCTGGACCGGCTTCACCGCGTTCTGCACCGACCACGACCTGACGCCGCTGCCAGCCGCGCCGGCGACGGTGTCGGCCTACCTGGTCGCGCTCGCTCAGGCCGGGGCGAAGGTCCGCACCATCGCCAAGCACCTGTCCGGGATCCGCGCTGCCCACCGCGCCGCGGACCTGCCCGATCCCGCCGTCACGGCCCGGGTCACCGCGGTCTGGGAGGGCATCCGCCGCAGCCACGGGGCCCCACCCGGCCAGGCCGCGCCGCTGATGCCGCCGCTGCTCGACCAGGCCGTCGCCGCCTGCCCGGCCACCCGCACCTGGAAGAACCGCCCCGACGAACCGTCGCTGGCCGGCGCCCGCGACCGGGCCCTCCTGCTCCTCGGATTCTGGGGCGCCCTACGCCGCGCCGAGCTCGCCGCGCTCACCGTCGAGCAGCTCGGCCCCGAACGGACACTGCGCAGCGGACGCCGCGGCCGCATCCTGACCCTGCACCGCTCCAAGACCAACCAGACCGGCGACCAGGCAGAACTCATCGGCCTACCCCGCGCCGAGCACCCCGACCACTGCCCACTCACCGCCCTGGAAACCTGGCTCCACCTCGCCGGAATCACCACCGGACCGATCCTGCGCAAGGTCTCCACCGGCAACCGCGTCCTTGACCAACCGCTGCATCCCGAGTCGATCAACAACCTGGTCCAGGCCGCCACCACCCGAGCCGGGCTGCCCGGTGGCCCCTACAGCGCCCACAGCCTGCGCGCCGGGTTCGTCACCTACGCCCACCTCCGCGGGGCCACCGACCGCGCCATCGCCCACCAGACCCGCCACCGCTCCATGGACACCATCACCACCTACATCCGCGTCGACGACGTCTTCACCGACAACGCCGTCCTGCAGATTGGCCGATGACCAGAATGGAGGAGGGCGATCTGGTCGAACGCAGATCCCAATGCTTCGCCTGATCATAAAGCTGGGCTGATGGCAAGTCTATTCGGCTTGACGCGCAGGGACTGCGGCTGCAACCTCGGCGCAGCTGTCGTGGCCGCGACCGTGGCGGCTCGGAGGCGGCCGTCACCATATTTTAGAGACACGATACCCCCATGCTCATCCAGTCCAATCGGGTCGTGATGCGTGCCGCCGAGAGTTCGGATGCCGAGTTCGTGGCCGCGTTGCTCAACGCGGACGAGTCGGTCCCGGCTTACGGTCCGCATTTCCCGGTTTCCGTCGGCGAGGTTCAGAAGAAGATGGCGGACTCGCGGTCGTATTCGCTGGTCAGCGAGCGGACCGACGGTGGAGGCGCGGTCGGTTTCCTCCGGTTCCGTCTTTCCTGGGGAGACTCGGTGATGAACGTCGAGGATGTCGTCTTTGCGGCGAAGGTGCGCGGAGCCGGTTACGGCCGCGAGTCGCTGGGCGCGCTGGTCGAATTCTTCTTCGGCCGCTGGGGCGGCCGCCGCGTCGAGCTGCAGCTGCGCGCGGACAACATGCGCGCGCGGCGAACCTATGAAGCTCTCGGGTTCGTGGTGGAGGGCAGGCGTCGTGACGTGGTCCCGCCAGCCTGGGGGCCGGCTGCTGACCGAGATTACCTGATGATGGGACTGCTGGGCCAGGTAGGCGGGGTCGTTGACCACCAGGATCGCTAGAGGCAACGAACCCCGTAGCCGGACAAGTTCGTATCTATAATCAACGAACGAGCCGATAATCGATAGGACTGAGACGCGATGAATATTCCAATGAGGTGTTCTCAGTAGCGGGTTGATCATGTCGTGCGGTCGTACTCGGTGTGGAGTAGTACGAGCGCAGCTGCGGTGATCGCGCCGGTGCGCCAGGGACATAGCGTGACTCGCCGCAACGCGGCGAAGGTGGTCTTGAGCAGGGCGTTTCCGCGTTCGGCCAGAGCACGAAGGGCTGAGTGCAGGGTGTTGACGGTGCGCTGGTTGACCGTCTGCCCGCGGCCGGGGGCGAGTTTGATGGGCACGGTGAGCCGGTCGGCTTCGCCTTCGTAGCCCAGATCGCCCAGCGCGGCGTGGGTGTCGTCGGTGAACGCGGCCAGGCCCTCGAGCAGCCCGGGGTGGGTACGGGCGCAGCGGGTGTCGTGCTCGCGGCCCGGCCGCACGTCGCTGGTCCATAGCGGCCATCCATCAGGTGCGGTGAGGACCTGGATGTTCCCGCCGTGGCGGCGGTGCTTGCCCGACCACCACAGGTCGACCCCGGGGGTGAGGCCGAGCGCGCGGCACCGGTCGGTGGCGATCAGGGTGCCGTCGAGATTCACGTGGGTGTGCCCGGCTGTGCGGGCGGCGAGCAGGGCTCCGTGCAGGCCGGGTGCGGCCGCGGCGAGGACGTCGATGCCTTCGTGCAGGTAACGGT
>NZ_MCIP01000002.1:44524-48698 GCF_001932425.1 Pseudonocardia sp. Ae505_Ps2 | reverse complement strand
ACGCCGGCCCCTCCTGCACACGGGCCTCGTCACCGGATCCGGCCTCGGGAACTACGCTGAGCATGGGTCGTGCCCTTCCGACCAGCGTTGCTGCGCCGGTCTTGCTTGAGAGCCTTCAAGATCACCGGAAGGGTACGGCCCCTCCACAGTCATCCACAGGTCTCAAGCATTGCTCCGGTGGCGACCAGCTGGACCAGTGAGCCTTTGCCAACCTGATGTTCGGGCTGGTCAGAGCAGGTACGGCGTGGCGTGACCTCGCACGTACTGAGAACTGACGCCGTGAGCGCCACCAGCGCCACGCCGACGGCGATCTGCTGCGACAGCGCCTGGCCCGCAACCTGCGCGAGCGATTCGGCGGCAACACCGACCCGCAGTGAGGCGCTGATGCGACGAGAACCGGACGATCGGCTAGAATCCGATGCGATCCACCACGATGGTGGGGCGCGTCTAGGGTTCCGTCCCGTCCCTCGGGAGTCTGGTCCGAGAGATGCAGGCGGCCGCGAGGCCGTCCCACGGCGGGACAAAAGCCCGGGAGGCAACTGGTTGGCATCAGTCGCTCCCGCTGCTGGTGTCTGGCGAGAGGGCTTCCGACCGTGTCCGTCACCGGCTTGCCGTCCTTTACTGTGGACCGGTGCAGGGTCATAGTTCCTGGTCGACAGGTGCCACGCCCCGGTGGTGCCCACGGCCGGTTTTGCCGTTCCCGGGCGGCAGACGGCCCTACGCGGCCCTACGGGTCGATTCCCTCAGAGCGTGTTTGAGAAGCGCTCAAAGTGACGTCCGATATCCGCGTCGCACCGGTGCTCCGCTCGGGCGACCTGCAGAAGTCCCGCCAGTCTTGGCCTTACGGCCACGCGAGAGCCACTGCTGCGCGGGCTTCTCAAACACGTTCACACAGAGTGGGCCGATCTGGTCCACCGAACGTCATTGACGATCCGTGCAGGAGCCGGGGTGGCATCGCGTCTGTAATCTGGCCCTCACTGAGTATTCGAGGAGGAAGCTCCAAGATATGAACTCAACCGATGCGTTGGCGAAGAGACCGAAGCCGCCGGGGACGAGCGCAGTGGTGCTCGATCAGGCCGACGAGCGTTTCGCTTATGCGGCCGGGTTGCGGAAGCAGTTCAACAAGGTCTTCCCGACCCATTGGTCGTTCATGCTGGGCGAGATTGCTCTCTACAGCTTCATCATCGTTCTTCTGTCGGGCGTGTACCTGGCGCTGTTCTTCGATCCCTCGATGGAGGAGGTCGTTTACAACGGCCCCTACGACCCGCTGCGCGGAGTGCACATGTCAAGGGCCTATGAGTCGGCCCTCGAGCTGACGTTCGAGGTGCGGGGCGGCCTGTTCATGCGGCAGCTCCACCACTGGTCGGCGCTGCTGTTCGTCGCTTCGATGATCTGTCACATGTTCCGTGTGTATTTCACCGGAGCATTCCGCAAGCCGCGTGAGGCGAACTGGGTGATCGGGGTGAACCTGATCCTACTCGGCACCTTTGCCGGTTTCACCGGCTACTCGCTGCCCGACGAGATGCTCTCCGGGGTCGGTCTGCGCATCGCCTCCGGTATCACCTTGTCCGTGCCCGTGGTCGGCACCTGGGTGCACTGGGCGTTGTTCGGTGGCGAGTTCATGGGAATGGAGATCATCCCGCGGCTCTACATCATTCACGTGCTGATCCTGCCCGGGGTCATCCTCGCGCTGATCGCGGTGCACTTGGGGTTGGTGTGGTACCAGAAGCATACCCAGTTCCCCGGCGTCGGTCGGACAGAGAACAACGTCGTTGGTGTGCGCATCATGCCGCAGTTCGCCGCCAAGGGTGGCGCGTTCTTTTTCGTCGTCACCGGTGTCCTGGTGCTAATCGCCGGACTCTTCGAGATCAACCGCATCTGGTTCTTCGGGCCCTACGATCCCTCGCACGTCTCGGCCGGGTCGCAGCCCGACTTCTATATGCTCTTCTCCGAAGGGATGGGGCGGATCTTCCCGCCGTGGGAATTCTACCTGTTCGACACGTACACCATCCCGTCGGCGTTCCTGCCGACCGCGGCGTTCCTGCCCGTGTTGTTCGCCGTGGCGTCCGCGTATCCGAGGATCGAGCGGAGGTTCACCGGCGACCAGGCGCACCACAACCTGCTCCAGCGGCCCCGGGACGTGCCTGTCCGGACGGCGCTGGGGGCGATGGCGATCGCGTTCTACCTATGGTTGGTGCTCTGCGGGTTCAACGACTGGATCGCGCTGTTCTTCCACGTCTCGCTCAACGCGACGACCTGGGCGGGGCGGCTCGGGCTGCTGATAGTGCCGCCGATCGTGTACTGGGTGGCCTACCGCTGGTGCATCGGGTTGCAGAACTCCGACCGCGCGGTGCTGGAGCACGGCCTGGAGACCGGCATCATCACGCGGCTCCCACACGGCCAGTATGTCGAGCTACACCAGCCGCTGGCCGGTTTCGACAAGGACGGCCACCCGGTCGTGCTCGACTACCAGGGCGCCTCGGTGCCGAAGCGGATGAACCAGCTGGGCGCTGCCGGGAGGCCGGTGCCCGGCAGCCTGTTCAGCCCGGACCCGCCCGCGGAGACTGCGGCGCTCGTACGCGCCCGGCAGGAGCTGCGGGACCGGGAACGGGCCGAGGCCGACGAACGGGCCAGGGCCGGCGTCGACGCTCCGGAGGCGGCGCAGCGGGCTGAGCGCTCCGCCGGGCGGGGGGCTGCGCCATGATCCGATGGCTCCGGCGACGTGACCATTTGGAAGACCGGGAGATCGATGCGTTGCAGGAGCGCTTTCCCGACGTCGTTTTCCACCTCCGCGACGCGTTCGACGTGAACAGGGTCGACCCTGGAACCGAGCTCGCCTACGCACGCATCAGCCGGAACGGTGACGTTCTCTCACTCTGCTCGGCCGTCCACCGGGTAGACAGCAGCATGTCGGAATGGCGGTTGGCGGTGACACGGACGGACAAAGCCAGCGGCGCCCCGCTGGCCCTACCTGACGCAGAAGCCCGGCAATGGGCGATCGCGGTGTTCGGCCCCATCCACGCGAAGTCGGTGGTCACCATCGTAGCGCCTCTACTGCAGGAACTCCCCATCGAGTACCGGGCTGCCACCCATTTCACCCTCAGGATCGCGCCCGGTGACCTCCCACTCGACACCGCGAAACCCTGGCACACTCGAGGAACTCGGTGAAGACCTCGCCCGGGCCCGCAGGCGAACCGGTGACCGAGTGGACGGTCGACGCCCGCGCCTCCCCGGGCAGGTGGCAGGAACCGGTGGGATGGAGAGCGCCTCGGGCGTACACCCCATCTCCAGGCAGAGGGACACCCGCTGTGGACGACGAGTCGCCGGGCGGCGGACCCGGGCCGGAAGGTTACATCTCCCCGCTGGTTCCCGTTGCCCGTATGCTGTTCCCCGTCATGCTGTTGTACTCGATCTACCTGCTGGTCGGCGGACACTACGGCCCGGGGGGCGGGTTCTCCGGCGGGCTTGTAGCTGGCCTCGCGTTCGTCCTTCGCCACATCGCCAGCGGCGAGCCCGCGGGGCGAGGAGTGACGCAGGTCCACCCGCCCGTGATCATGGGTTGGAGTGTTCCCGATTTCTTTGACGCCGGTTTAGGCTGGCAAGCCGGTTATTTTCCTGAATCCTAGCTCGTATTCGGTGGGTGTCAAGTATCCGAGGGTGGAGTGCCGTCTGCGACGGTTGTAGTAGCTCTCGATCCACACGAATGTCTGCTGTCGGACCTCGGTGACGTCGTTCCATGGCCGGGTGTGGATGAGTTCTTTCTTGTAGCTGGCGAAGAACGGCTCGGCGACGGCGTTGTCGAAGCAGGTGGCGGCGAGTTCAGCCGGTCGTAGCACTTGATCTTGGTTGTTCGGCGGGACAGGATGTTCCGTGCGTGAGATGTTGATGTTGTCGGATCGGGAGGAGATCTCGAGGGGTCTCGCGGAGGGCTTGTCCTACAAGCAGATCGCCTCGGTGGTGGGTCGTGATCGGTCGGTGATCTCTCGTGAGGTCCGTCGTCACGGCGGACGCTACGAGTACCGGGCCGCGGCAGCGCAGGAACGGGCCCTGGCGGCGCGGGAGCGGCCGAAGCAGTTCGCGGTGGACCGTCACCCGCGGTTGCGCGGGATCGTGCATGCTCTGTTGCGTGGTGGCTGGTCACCGGCCTCGATCGCGGGCCGGTTGCCGACCGAGT
>NZ_MCIP01000002.1:43728-44512 GCF_001932425.1 Pseudonocardia sp. Ae505_Ps2 | reverse complement strand
GCGCCCATGTCGTGCCGCGCCCCGGGCAACGGCGGCGAGATCCACACCAACCTGCCGGCGGGGTCGGCGATTGGAGTGTTCCCGATTTCTTTGACGCCGGTTTAGGCTGCCAAGTCGGTTATTTTCCTGAATCCTAGCTCGTATTCGGTGGGTGTCAAGTATCCGAGGGTGGAGTGCCGTCTGCGACGGTTGTAGTAGCTCTCGATCCACACGAATGTCTGCTGTCGGACCTCGGTGACGTCGTTCCATGGCCGGGTGTGGATGAGTTCTTTCTTGTAGCTGGCGAAGAACGGCTCGGCGACGGCGTTGTCGAAGCAGGTGGCGGCGAGTTCAGCCGGTCGTAGCACTTGATCTTGGTTGTTCGGCGGGACAGGATGTTCCGTGCGTGAGATGTTGATGTTGTCGGATCGGGAGGAGATCTCGAGGGGTCTCGCGGAGGGCTTGTCCTACAAGCAGATCGCCTCGGTGGTGGGTCGTGATCGGTCGGTGATCTCTCGTGAGGTCCGTCGTCACGGCGGACGCTACGAGTACCGGGCCGCGGCAGCGCAGGAACGGGCCCTGGCGGCGCGGGAGCGGCCGAAGCAGTTCGCGGTGGACCGTCACCCGCGGTTGCGCGGGATCGTGCATGCTCTGTTGCGTGGTGGCTGGTCACCGGCCTCGATCGCGGGCCGGTTGCCGACCGAGCACCCCGATGACGAGGCTTGTCGGGTGTCTCACGAGGCGATCTACCAGTGGATCTATGCCACCCCGGTGTCCACGCTGGCCCGCGAGCTGCTCGCGCTAC
>NZ_MCIP01000002.1:42102-43716 GCF_001932425.1 Pseudonocardia sp. Ae505_Ps2 | reverse complement strand
GAGACTGCGGCGCTCGTACGCGCCCGGCAGGAGCTGCGGGACCGGGAACGGGCCGAGGCCGACGAACGGGCCAGGGCCGGCGTCGACGCTCCGGAGGCGGCGCAGCGGGCTGAGCGCTCCGCCGGGCGGGGGGCTGCGCCATGATCCGATGGCTCCGGCGACGTGACCATTTGGAAGACCGGGAGATCGATGCGTTGCAGGAGCGCTTTCCCGACGTCGTTTTCCACCTCCGCGACGCGTTCGACGTGAACAGGGTCGACCCTGGAACCGAGCTCGCCTACGCACGCATCAGCCGGAACGGTGACGTTCTCTCACTCTGCTCGGCCGTCCACCGGGTAGACAGCAGCATGTCGGAATGGCGGTTGGCGGTGACACGGACGGACAAAGCCAGCGGCGCCCCGCTGGCCCTACCTGACGCAGAAGCCCGGCAATGGGCGATCGCGGTGTTCGGCCCCATCCACGCGAAGTCGGTGGTCACCATCGTAGCGCCTCTACTGCAGGAACTCCCCATCGAGTACCGGGCTGCCACCCATTTCACCCTCAGGATCGCGCCCGGTGACCTCCCACTCGACACCGCGAAACCCTGGCACACTCGAGGAACTCGGTGAAGACCTCGCCCGGGCCCGCAGGCGAACCGGTGACCGAGTGGACGGTCGACGCCCGCGCCTCCCCGGGCAGGTGGCAGGAACCGGTGGGATGGAGAGCGCCTCGGGCGTACACCCCATCTCCAGGCAGAGGGACACCCGCTGTGGACGACGAGTCGCCGGGCGGCGGACCCGGGCCGGAAGGTTACATCTCCCCGCTGGTTCCCGTTGCCCGTATGCTGTTCCCCGTCATGCTGTTGTACTCGATCTACCTGCTGGTCGGCGGACACTACGGCCCGGGGGGCGGGTTCTCCGGCGGGCTTGTAGCTGGCCTCGCGTTCGTCCTTCGCCACATCGCCAGCGGCGAGCCCGCGGGGCGAGGAGTGACGCAGGTCCACCCGCCCGTGATCATGGGTTGGAGTGTTCCCGATTTCTTTGACGCCGGTTTAGGCTGGCAAGCCGGTTATTTTCCTGAATCCTAGCTCGTATTCGGTGGGTGTCAAGTATCCGAGGGTGGAGTGCCGTCTGCGACGGTTGTAGTAGCTCTCGATCCACACGAATGTCTGCTGTCGGACCTCGGTGACGTCGTTCCATGGCCGGGTGTGGATGAGTTCTTTCTTGTAGCTGGCGAAGAACGGCTCGGCGACGGCGTTGTCGAAGCAGGTGGCGGCGAGTTCAGCCGGTCGTAGCACTTGATCTTGGTTGTTCGGCGGGACAGGATGTTCCGTGCGTGAGATGTTGATGTTGTCGGATCGGGAGGAGATCTCGAGGGGTCTCGCGGAGGGCTTGTCCTACAAGCAGATCGCCTCGGTGGTGGGTCGTGATCGGTCGGTGATCTCTCGTGAGGTCCGTCGTCACGGCGGACGCTACGAGTACCGGGCCGCGGCAGCGCAGGAACGGGCCCTGGCGGCGCGGGAGCGGCCGAAGCAGTTCGCGGTGGACCGTCACCCGCGGTTGCGCGGGATCGTGCATGCTCTGTTGCGTGGTGGCTGGTCACCGGCCTCGATCGCGGGCCGGTTGCCGACCGAGT
>NZ_MCIP01000002.1:41348-42090 GCF_001932425.1 Pseudonocardia sp. Ae505_Ps2 | reverse complement strand
CGGTTATTTTCCTGAATCCTAGCTCGTATTCGGTGGGTGTCAAGTATCCGAGGGTGGAGTGCCGTCTGCGACGGTTGTAGTAGCTCTCGATCCACACGAATGTCTGCTGTCGGACCTCGGTGACGTCGTTCCATGGCCGGGTGTGGATGAGTTCTTTCTTGTAGCTGGCGAAGAACGGCTCGGCGACGGCGTTGTCGAAGCAGGTGGCGGCGAGTTCAGCCGGTCGTAGCACTTGATCTTGGTTGTTCGGCGGGACAGGATGTTCCGTGCGTGAGATGTTGATGTTGTCGGATCGGGAGGAGATCTCGAGGGGTCTCGCGGAGGGCTTGTCCTACAAGCAGATCGCCTCGGTGGTGGGTCGTGATCGGTCGGTGATCTCTCGTGAGGTCCGTCGTCACGGCGGACGCTACGAGTACCGGGCCGCGGCAGCGCAGGAACGGGCCCTGGCGGCGCGGGAGCGGCCGAAGCAGTTCGCGGTGGACCGTCACCCGCGGTTGCGCGGGATCGTGCATGCTCTGTTGCGTGGTGGCTGGTCACCGGCCTCGATCGCGGGCCGGTTGCCGACCGAGCACCCCGATGACGAGGCTTGTCGGGTGTCTCACGAGGCGATCTACCAGTGGATCTATGCCACCCCGGTGTCCACGCTGGCCCGCGAGCTGCTCGCGCTACGGTCCGGGCGCACCGCCCGACGAGGCGGCGCCAAGCCCCCACCGGCCCCGCGGATCAAGGACCCGACCTACAT
>NZ_MCIP01000002.1:40603-41336 GCF_001932425.1 Pseudonocardia sp. Ae505_Ps2 | reverse complement strand
GCGATCGCGGTGTTCGGCCCCATCCACGCGAAGTCGGTGGTCACCATCGTAGCGCCTCTACTGCAGGAACTCCCCATCGAGTACCGGGCTGCCACCCATTTCACCCTCAGGATCGCGCCCGGTGACCTCCCACTCGACACCGCGAAACCCTGGCACACTCGAGGAACTCGGTGAAGACCTCGCCCGGGCCCGCAGGCGAACCGGTGACCGAGTGGACGGTCGACGCCCGCGCCTCCCCGGGCAGGTGGCAGGAACCGGTGGGATGGAGAGCGCCTCGGGCGTACACCCCATCTCCAGGCAGAGGGACACCCGCTGTGGACGACGAGTCGCCGGGCGGCGGACCCGGGCCGGAAGGTTACATCTCCCCGCTGGTTCCCGTTGCCCGTATGCTGTTCCCCGTCATGCTGTTGTACTCGATCTACCTGCTGGTCGGCGGACACTACGGCCCGGGGGGCGGGTTCTCCGGCGGGCTTGTAGCTGGCCTCGCGTTCGTCCTTCGCCACATCGCCAGCGGCGAGCCCGCGGGGCGAGGAGTGACGCAGGTCCACCCGCCCGTGATCATGGGTTGGAGTGTTCCCGATTTCTTTGACGCCGGTTTAGGCTGCCAAGTCGGTTATTTTCCTGAATCCTAGCTCGTATTCGGTGGGTGTCAAGTATCCGAGGGTGGAGTGCCGTCTGCGACGGTTGTAGTAGCTCTCGATCCACACGAATGTCTGCTGTCGGACCTCGGTGA
>NZ_MCIP01000002.1:38553-40325 GCF_001932425.1 Pseudonocardia sp. Ae505_Ps2 | reverse complement strand
CGTGGCGACGGACCTCACGAGAGATCACCGACGGATCACGACCCACCACCGAGGCGATCTGCTTGTAGGACAAGCCTTCCGCCAGACCCCTCGAGATCTCCTCCCGATCCGACAACATCAACATTTCACGCACGGAACATCCTGTCCCGCCCAACTCGCCAAGATCAAGTGCTACGACCGGCAGAACTCACCCGGCGTTGAAGGACCAGGAGCCGCGCCAGATAGGCCACGGTGCGCTCCCCGATCGGGAGGACAGCGGTGTAGGTGACAGGATCAGACATGCAGGACCTCGGTGACGGTGTCGATCTGTGCTGGACCGAACCGATCTACCGGGGTCCTGCCCCGTTCCCGCTCATCTCACCACCCTCGGCGTGTCGCCACGACCTGCCACCCCGCTACTGAGAACACCTCAGTGAGCCTTTGCCAACCTGACGTTGGCCCTGGTCAGAAGCTTGAGACGCGACATCGGAGGCTGGCGGAGTCACCGGGGTGACCTGCATCGACAGGGAACAGGCGGGCCAGCGGGCGGCCTCGGAGGACATCCACCCACCCCGTCCCAGCCAGGTTGGCAAAGGCTCACTGATGATGGTTACGCCCCGGACCGTCGTCTCTCAGCCATCGACTGTCGACCTGCTGGGGCCTGACCTGCAGTCCACTCCCGGAAGAGCCGGTTCCACGCCGGGTCCGGATGCCCGTGGCTTGAAATGCTCTATGTCACAGCTCTTCATGCCGTGATGGTCCGTCGTGTAGGTTCACCCTCCGGAGTTAGGGGGCCCCGCAAGGTGATAAATAGCATTTGGGGTGGAAGATGCTGCTGCCGAGGCTACTGCTTTTAGGTGCTGGCGATCCGGTTTACCGGGGATATTCACTCGAAGCGTTGGCGCGCAGCTTTCGGGTGACACTGCTCGACGCTTCCGCCAACGAATCGCAGAGAGCGGTTGTCGACAGACACGTCGCCATTGATCACCGCGATCCGGCAGTCGTTTCTGAGTATGTCCGTCGAAACCTCAACTGTTTCGATGGAATATTCACTTACGATGAGTTTGCCGTCGAGACAGCGGCAGAGGTCGGCGCAGGCGCTGGGTTTCGTGCCAACTCGATCTCGACCGCCCGTGCGTGCCGAGACAAGGCCGAGATGCGTGCGCGGTTGAAAACCGGCAACGTCCCGTCAGCCCGAAGCGTCCGGGTCGACTCCCGTGACGCGGCGCGTGCCGCAGCCCAGGAGCTCGGCTACCCAGTAGTGCTGAAGCCACAGGCACTCGCTGGGAGCATCGGCGTGATCCGGGTTGACGCCGACTTCGAGTTCGACGCTGCCTACGCCGTCGCCGCCAACTCTGGACACGGTGTCTATGGCTCGGCTGGTGGGCGACTCCTGGTCGAGGAGTTTCTGGATGGGCCGGAGATCTCGGTGGAGTGCGTGGTCCGAGACGGCGTCCCCGAGATCCTGGCTGTTACACGAAAGTCTCTCGGACCTGCACCGTACTTCGAGGAGATTGGGCACGTGGTCGCGCCGAGGGAGCCGGTGACTGCGGACGACTCGGCGATCGTCTCCGTAGTTCAAGCCACGCATGCTGCCGTCGAGATCACCTGGGGTGCGACCCACACTGAGCTGCGCCTGACCCGTACTGGACCGCGCGTGATCGAGATCGGAGCGAGGCCCGGTGGGGACCTGATTCCACTGCTCGTACGCCTGGCAACCGGACGGGATCAGGTTGTCGAGGCCGCCGCCGCAGTGTGCGGGGTGGACCTCCCTGCCATGCCCGAGGGGACCG
>NZ_MCIP01000002.1:31235-38541 GCF_001932425.1 Pseudonocardia sp. Ae505_Ps2 | reverse complement strand
ATCCATCAGGTGCGGTGAGGACCTGGATGTTCCCGCCGTGGCGGCGGTGCTTGCCCGACCACCACAGGTCGACCCCGGGGGTGAGGCCGAGCGCGCGGCACCGGTCGGTGGCGATCAGGGTGCCGTCGAGATTCACGTGGGTGTGCCCGGCTGTGCGGGCGGCGAGCAGGGCTCCGTGCAGGCCGGGTGCGGCCGCGGCGAGGACGTCGATGCCTTCGTGCAGGTAACGGCAGGCCGTTGCAGTGCTGATCGCGTTGTCACCGGCCGAACATCGGACCCGGGTAGCATCACAGAACCAGCGGATCACCAGCACTGCCTGGGCGAACGGGGTCAACGCCCGCCGCCGGGTGCCACGTCGACGGCGTTGAAGGACCAGGAGCCGCGCCAGATAGGCCACGGTGCGCTCCCCGATCGGGAGGACAGCGGTGTAGGTGACAGGATCAGACATGCAGGACCTCGGTGACGGTGTCGATCTGTGCTGGACCGAACCGATCTACCGGGGTCCTGCCCCGTTCCCGCTCATCTCACCACCCTCGGCGTGTCGCCACGACCTGCCACCCCGCTACTGAGAACACCTCAGTGAGCCTTTGCCAACCTGACGTTGGCCCTGGTCAGAAGCTTGAGACGCGACATCGGAGGCTGGCGGAGTCACCGGGGTGACCTGCATCGACAGGGAACAGGCGGGCCAGCGGGCGGCCTCGGAGGACATCCACCCACCCCGTCCCAGCCAGGTTGGCAAAGGCTCACTGATGATGGTTACGCCCCGGACCGTCGTCTCTCAGCCATCGACTGTCGACCTGCTGGGGCCTGACCTGCAGTCCACTCCCGGAAGAGCCGGTTCCACGCCGGGTCCGGATGCCCGTGGCTTGAAATGCTCTATGTCACAGCTCTTCATGCCGTGATGGTCCGTCGTGTAGGTTCACCCTCCGGAGTTAGGGGGCCCCGCAAGGTGATAAATAGCATTTGGGGTGGAAGATGCTGCTGCCGAGGCTACTGCTTTTAGGTGCTGGCGATCCGGTTTACCGGGGATATTCACTCGAAGCGTTGGCGCGCAGCTTTCGGGTGACACTGCTCGACGCTTCCGCCAACGAATCGCAGAGAGCGGTTGTCGACAGACACGTCGCCATTGATCACCGCGATCCGGCAGTCGTTTCTGAGTATGTCCGTCGAAACCTCAACTGTTTCGATGGAATATTCACTTACGATGAGTTTGCCGTCGAGACAGCGGCAGAGGTCGGCGCAGGCGCTGGGTTTCGTGCCAACTCGATCTCGACCGCCCGTGCGTGCCGAGACAAGGCCGAGATGCGTGCGCGGTTGAAAACCGGCAACGTCCCGTCAGCCCGAAGCGTCCGGGTCGACTCCCGTGACGCGGCGCGTGCCGCAGCCCAGGAGCTCGGCTACCCAGTAGTGCTGAAGCCACAGGCACTCGCTGGGAGCATCGGCGTGATCCGGGTTGACGCCGACTTCGAGTTCGACGCTGCCTACGCCGTCGCCGCCAACTCTGGACACGGTGTCTATGGCTCGGCTGGTGGGCGACTCCTGGTCGAGGAGTTTCTGGATGGGCCGGAGATCTCGGTGGAGTGCGTGGTCCGAGACGGCGTCCCCGAGATCCTGGCTGTTACACGAAAGTCTCTCGGACCTGCACCGTACTTCGAGGAGATTGGGCACGTGGTCGCGCCGAGGGAGCCGGTGACTGCGGACGACTCGGCGATCGTCTCCGTAGTTCAAGCCACGCATGCTGCCGTCGAGATCACCTGGGGTGCGACCCACACTGAGCTGCGCCTGACCCGTACTGGACCGCGCGTGATCGAGATCGGAGCGAGGCCCGGTGGGGACCTGATTCCACTGCTCGTACGCCTGGCAACCGGACGGGATCAGGTTGTCGAGGCCGCCGCCGCAGTGTGCGGGGTGGACCTCCCTGCCATGCCCGAGGGGACCGAAGGAGGCGGGCTGGCGGCCGCCGCGATCCGATTCTTCTACCCCGCGGCGGAGAGCAGGCTGGTAGGCCTCTATCTGGACCCGAAGATCAGGTCCGCTCCTTGGCTGTACGCTTTCACGCGCGAGGTGGAACTCGGAACCGTGCTCCGAACGCCGCCGCACGCTTTCCTCGATCGCATCGGATTTGCCGTTGTCCGAGCGAAATCTGCCGACCGCTGTCAGCGGCACCTCGACAGCTTCGAGAGCGGACTGGCTATCACCTGCGATCCTTCCGCCGACGCCACCTGTTCACCTCCTGGTGGCACGAAGAAGGAAGACTCCTTGCCGACCACGTACTAATATCGATGTCGGCATGCGGCGAGTGATTCTTTCTCGCCCGCATTCGTGAAATAGAGGAACGGAGGAGAGGCATGCCTGTAGTCGCCACGATCCGGGAGTCGCTGGATACCATCCGTGAGGTCACTGACGAGCACTTTGCGTCTGAGGCGATGCAGTCGCAGATCTTCGATCTGCGTCGCAGTTATCAGGAGACCGACTTCGCCGAGATTGTCGGATTTACCCCGCCTGGGGTATTCGACGTCGCTTTCGGCGAGGTCGAGGAATTATTCAACAAACAGGCGAAGCGGCGCGACATCGTCGTCGCCCAGAGCGGCCACACTCCGCGTAAGTACTCCAACCTTGACCGTGACGCGCTCGCGGCTGGCTGCACCGTCGTTCCGGAGTTGTTCCACAGCCGCGGGCTACGAAGCTACCTCGAGCAGATCGTCGGTGAGACCGTCTTGCCGGTTCCTTACACTCCCGAGGAGTACATCGCTGCCCGGCTGCACGAGGCCGGAGACGTGCACGGATGGCACTGGGACGACTACACCTGGGCGCTCGTTTGGATCTTCAAGATCCCGGACGAGACAATCGGCGGCAGTGTCGATTTCATCGCGCGCGCCCCGTGGGACCGTGAGAACCCGCGGGTAGACGAACTCGTCGCGAAGGGTCCGGTGGTCCGCCGACACCCGGGGGTCGGCAATGCGTACCTGCTCAAGGCCGACACCGCGTTGCACCGGGTCGCGCCGCTTTCCGAGGACGCCGAGCGTATGATCGTTTGCTACACATTCGCCACCGAATCGGACCTGACTCGGCCCGTTGACCATTCCAGCATGGAGGACCTGTACCCGGAGACCCACGAGCGGCACTTCGGATGATCGTCGTGTCCCCCGCGGTTTCTACTGTCGCCGAAGTGCTCCGGGGAGTAGACCTGCCTGGTCTGCTCGACGGGCGCCGTCGTGGGTGTCTCAATACGTGGGAACCGTGGCTCGCTGGGGAGGCGCTGACCGACGCCTCCCCAGCGGGGGCCGCGCCATACCCACGTGACGAGCTGGCTCGACTGCTGCACATTGGCCTCGACATCGGGCATTCGTCGATCCGTGACGATATCGGGCGCGCGTTGGTCGACGCCGGCCTCGTGACATCCAATGGCGGCGTCTACCGCACCGGGCGGTGGCGCCTGAGCGCTTTCGCCGGGCTGCTGATCGCCGCTGACCGCGACTACAGCACCGAGCACGAGGTCCACTTGGGCGAGGACTCACTCCAGTTCACTCAAGCTGTCCTCGCCGCGACACCGCGGGACGCCGTGCTCGACATCGGCTCCGGCTCCGGGGTCGCGACGGCGGCCGCCGCGCGGACCGCGGGTTCGGTCCGCGCGATCGACGTCCTCCCAGACGCGGTGCGGGCCACCGAGATGACTTGCGCGCTCAACCCCGGCGGCGCTGAGGTCACCACCGAGGTTCGGCATTTTTCCGACGTTGACCTTGCCGAGTTCGATCACGTGATAACGAATCTTCCGGGCGTCCCCGTGCCCTCCGGGATGCCCTACCCGACGGCCGGGAACGGTGGCCTGGACGGACTCGACCTGATCCGGACGTTCTGGATGCAGCTGGCCGCAGGACCGCCGCGACGGGTGACGATGCGGTTTCAGAGCATGGGCGAAGCCGAGCCCGAGGTGCTCACTGAACTCCGCGAGATTTTTCCGCAGCACGCGATCTCCATCGCCGCCGACTCCGCGGTGCCGATGCGGCTGCGGGACGCAATAACCGCAGAGCGGATCGCCAGCATCACCGGAGCTGACCCGGATGACATCGTTGACCAACTGTCGGGCACGCGTCGGACCGACGGTCGGACAACGTACTTCTGCTCGACTATGAACCTCGCCCCCGGCAGGCCCGGGATCGCCTACGCAGCACCGCTCACCAGGCTCGACCTAGACCGTCTATGGCGGCCTGGCCCGGTCCGCAAGATCCACGACACGGCCGTGTGGACGGATTACTGCTCGCGACTGCGGCTGATGCCCGACGAGTTCTGGTCGGTCCAGGGGGAGGAGCACGTGCGCACCGTGGGCCGCGACATGCACGCTCTCGGTGGTGAGCTCTCCACGGGGAAAGCGCCAGCTGAGGTGGCGGCCGCGCGCATCCCAGCTGGTCCCGCCGCTCAGGCAGGCCTGGAATTGGCCGTCGCGCTCCTAGCTGAGGTACTCGAGGACATCGGGATCCTGCGCCCCCGGTAGATGTAAGGAGTGACAGTGGTTTCAGGCTGGACCGTGCACGACTCGATGAACGACGTGGATGCCGGGGAGTGGAACGATGTCGTAATCCGAGCGGGAGGGTCGGTCTTCCACAGTCATCAGTGGCTGACGGCGTACGAGACGGCGCCGCCGGCGCCGTTGTTCCATGCCCGCCACTTCTGCCACCGGACCGACGGCCGCCTCGATGCCGTCGCGCCGTTCTACGAGGTGCAGGAAGACCCACACTACGTCGGTTACGGCCCCGATTACGACTTCGACCACCCGATCCTGCACACGCGGATGCTGGTCGGGCACTCGTGGTACTCATACTTTAACGGAGTCTGCTCGGTCATCGACCCCGCAGAGATCGTCGACGACCTGGTCGGCGCCGTGGGTGAGGTCGCGACCCACCTCGGCGTGCCTGTCTTCGGCTTCCCCGGGGTCCCCGAGTCCGACCCGCTTGGCTCCGAGCTGGAGAAGCGTGGCTTCAGCCCCGTCTACACCGAAGCAACCAGCGGCGTCGACTTCGCGGGCACAGCGCAGGCGCACCTGGACACACTGCGGAGCCAGAAGTTCCGCCGGGAGTTCCGCAGGCTGTCTACGAAGGCGCTCAGGTCGGGCGCGCACATCCGAACGACCATCGAGTCCGGCGACGTCGAGCGGTTCGCGAAGCTCGTCGAGGACGTGTGCGCCCGACACGGGGTCGCGACGATCAACCCGCCGGAGAACCTGTACAGCATCTTCGAGAATCTGCGTGAGTACGTGTATTTCGTGAGCATCTGGCTGAATGATGAGCTGCTCGGCGGCTTCGTCCTGATGCACTTCGAAGAAACGCTCTACGCCTGGATTGCAGGACTCAACTACGACCACCATAAAGAACTTGGTACCTACTACGCGCTATACGCTCAGACCCTGCAGCTGGCCGAACGCCTCGGCGTGAAGCGGATCGAGATGGGCCGTAGCATGTACGGCTTCAAGGTCCGGATGGGATTCCACCCGCAGCCGTTGGTCAGTTGGTTCACTGGCGTTGGCCCGGACGGTCGCGAGCTCGTCCGCGAGGGAATTGCCAGCCTGGATCAGCACTGCCGCACCCGCAGTCGGATCGCAGAAGCGTACGAGAGTAACAAGCTGGAGATCCCCGAGACGTTCACCGGGCCGCCGCGATTCGCTGTGGGCGGCGCCTAATGGCGGCGGGATTGCGGGAGCGCCTGTCCTTCTGGCAGACGGCGTTGCTGGGCGGGCTGGCCCTGGGCACGATCTTCGGGCTAGTCGAAGGCTTCTCGCTGTTCTCGCTCGCCTTCACCCGCGATCTTGGAATTACCCGCGGTGAGGCATCGAGCATGTACTCGGTCTACTTGCTATGTAGCGCGCTGTCGGCACCGCTCGTGGGCAGGTTCGTCGACTGGTACGGGCCAGGGCGAGCCGTGCCCGCCGGGTTCATCATCGTCGGCGTGGGACTCAGCGTGGCGTCGCGGGCGACGGCGCTGTGGCACTTCTATGTTCTGTACGCCCTCGTCCTCTCGACAGCGACGACCGTGCTGATCGTCGCCGCCCAGGTCATGGTGTCGAACTCGTACCCGACCGAGTTCCGCGGCCGAGCGCTCGGCCTAGCCTATGCGTGCGTTGGGCTTGGGAACTTCTTGTTGTTCAACCTGCTCGGCCAGATCATCTCCGCATACAGCTGGAGGGTCGCCTACCTGGTCGCCGGGATCGTCGCCGGCGTCGTCGCGCTGGCGTTCCTCATGTTACATCGACGCACACTCACCTCTGTTCGAACCGACGGGCCTGACGAGGCCCCGGCAAGAACCGTTGGGATCGGTGTTGTTTTGGCTTTCCCAGCGTTCTGGTTCCTGTTCATCGCCGCTGTAGCGGCGAGCGTGCTCGACTTCGTTGTCTTCCAGCACCTGGCACCATTCCTGGTGACCTCCGGCTACTCGGTGGCTTCCGCCGGGTTCATTCTCAGCATCGCGTCGCTTGGCTACATCGCGGGACAGCTCACCGCTGGGGCAGCATCGGACCGGTGGGGGCGGGAGCGCGTCGGGGTGACCGCTGGGTTGGCCTACATCGTGCTGCTCATCGGGGCCGCGCAGCTTCCGGCGCAGTGGTTGGTCGCAGTCCTGTCTGCCGGGCTGGGCCTCGTGGTTGGCGGTGTGATCGGTGCCCGCAGCGCCGGAACCGGCGACATGTTCGCGGGACCTGTACTCGGGCGGGTATCCGGCCTCGTACAGGTCGGTAGCGCGCTCGGCGCCGCGGCCGGAACCTGGCTGGGCGGCATCGCGTTCGACCTCACCGGGGGGTACGGACTGATGTTCGGCATCGCATCCGTCACGGCGCTCGTGTGGTGCGCCACCTTCGTCGCGGCCGCACCGCGCCGTGGGCACCGACTGAACCATGAGATGATCACTTGATCATGATGATGGACCAGCCCACAAGAGCCGAAGTCCGCCCGGTGGCCGCCTGCGATCCAGAGGTCGTCGCACTGAGCCTTTGCCAACCTGATCAAGCGTTGGCGATCATGAGGCTCTGAACTGCGGCGATGAGGTCGCCGGCCCGGTTGGGGCTGGATCGGATCTTGCGCAGGATCTTCCAGTTCTTCAGCTCGGCGTTGGCCCGCTCGCCGGGGCCGCGGCGGCGGGCGTGCGCGGCGTTGACGGCCTTCTGGTTCGTCGACAGACCTCGGTAGCGGCCGGTGTCGGGATCCTTGCGGCGGCGGCGCTGCGGGACCGCGACGGTGGGTCCGGCGCCCTGGTAGGCGGTGTCGGCCGCCGCCGGGATCTCATGCTCGGTGAGGGCGTCGATGATGCCGTGCTCGCGAGC
>NZ_MCIP01000002.1:26695-31223 GCF_001932425.1 Pseudonocardia sp. Ae505_Ps2 | reverse complement strand
GAGGGCGACGAGCTCCTTGTGCCCGTCGGCGCGGACTCCGATGAGCACGAGCAGACACAACTTGTGCTCGGCGAGGCCGATGGTGACGTGGATGCCCTCGGCCCACACGTACACGTAGTCCACCCCGGACAGGTCCCGGTGGGAGAACGCCTGCTGCTCGGTCTTCCAGGTCTCGGTCAGCCTGGTGACCGTCGATGAGGACAGGCCCGCGTTGGAGCCGAGGAACTGCCCCAGCGCGGGCACGAAGTCCCCCGACGAGAGGCCGTGCAGGTAGAGCAGCGGCAGCACCTCGGTGATCTTCGGCGTCCTGCGGCACCAGGACGGCAGGATCGCCGAGGAGAACCGGCGCCGCTCGCCCGTCGCGGGGTCGATCCGGCGGTCGTCGACCCGCGGCGCCCGCACCGCCACCGCGCCCGCGGCTGTCACCACCTCGCGAGGCTCGTGGGAGCCGTTGCGCACCACCAGACGCCGCCCGTGGGCGTCGCGTTCGTTGCTGTGGCGGGTGATGTAGTCGTCGACCTCGGCCTGCAGAGCCTGGGCGAGCATCCGGCGGGCGCCCTCGCGGACGAGCTCGTCGATCAACGCCGGCCCCTCCTGCACACGGGCCTCGTCACCGGATCCGGCCTCGGGAACTACGCTGAGCATGGGTCGTGCCCTTCCGACCAGCGTTGCTGCGCCGGTCTTGCTTGAGAGCCTTCAAGATCACCGGAAGGGTACGGCCCCTCCACAGTCATCCACAGGTCTCAAGCATTGCTCCGGTGGCGACCAGCTGGACCAGTGAGCCTTTGCCAACCTGATGTTCGGGCTGGTCAGAGCAGGTACGGCGTGGCGTGACCTCGCACGTACTGAGAACTGACGCCGTGAGCGCCACCAGCGCCACGCCGACGGCGATCTGCTGCGACAGCGCCTGGCCCGCAACCTGCGCGAGCGATTCGGCGGCAACACCGACCCGCAGTGAGGCGCTGATGCGACGAGAACCGGACGATCGGCTAGAATCCGATGCGATCCACCACGATGGTGGGGCGCGTCTAGGGTTCCGTCCCGTCCCTCGGGAGTCTGGTCCGAGAGATGCAGGCGGCCGCGAGGCCGTCCCACGGCGGGACAAAAGCCCGGGAGGCAACTGGTTGGCATCAGTCGCTCCCGCTGCTGGTGTCTGGCGAGAGGGCTTCCGACCGTGTCCGTCACCGGCTTGCCGTCCTTTACTGTGGACCGGTGCAGGGTCATAGTTCCTGGTCGACAGGTGCCACGCCCCGGTGGTGCCCACGGCCGGTTTTGCCGTTCCCGGGCGGCAGACGGCCCTACGCGGCCCTACGGGTCGATTCCCTCAGAGCGTGTTTGAGAAGCGCTCAAAGTGACGTCCGATATCCGCGTCGCACCGGTGCTCCGCTCGGGCGACCTGCAGAAGTCCCGCCAGTCTTGGCCTTACGGCCACGCGAGAGCCACTGCTGCGCGGGCTTCTCAAACACGTTCACACAGAGTGGGCCGATCTGGTCCACCGAACGTCATTGACGATCCGTGCAGGAGCCGGGGTGGCATCGCGTCTGTAATCTGGCCCTCACTGAGTATTCGAGGAGGAAGCTCCAAGATATGAACTCAACCGATGCGTTGGCGAAGAGACCGAAGCCGCCGGGGACGAGCGCAGTGGTGCTCGATCAGGCCGACGAGCGTTTCGCTTATGCGGCCGGGTTGCGGAAGCAGTTCAACAAGGTCTTCCCGACCCATTGGTCGTTCATGCTGGGCGAGATTGCTCTCTACAGCTTCATCATCGTTCTTCTGTCGGGCGTGTACCTGGCGCTGTTCTTCGATCCCTCGATGGAGGAGGTCGTTTACAACGGCCCCTACGACCCGCTGCGCGGAGTGCACATGTCAAGGGCCTATGAGTCGGCCCTCGAGCTGACGTTCGAGGTGCGGGGCGGCCTGTTCATGCGGCAGCTCCACCACTGGTCGGCGCTGCTGTTCGTCGCTTCGATGATCTGTCACATGTTCCGTGTGTATTTCACCGGAGCATTCCGCAAGCCGCGTGAGGCGAACTGGGTGATCGGGGTGAACCTGATCCTACTCGGCACCTTTGCCGGTTTCACCGGCTACTCGCTGCCCGACGAGATGCTCTCCGGGGTCGGTCTGCGCATCGCCTCCGGTATCACCTTGTCCGTGCCCGTGGTCGGCACCTGGGTGCACTGGGCGTTGTTCGGTGGCGAGTTCATGGGAATGGAGATCATCCCGCGGCTCTACATCATTCACGTGCTGATCCTGCCCGGGGTCATCCTCGCGCTGATCGCGGTGCACTTGGGGTTGGTGTGGTACCAGAAGCATACCCAGTTCCCCGGCGTCGGTCGGACAGAGAACAACGTCGTTGGTGTGCGCATCATGCCGCAGTTCGCCGCCAAGGGTGGCGCGTTCTTTTTCGTCGTCACCGGTGTCCTGGTGCTAATCGCCGGACTCTTCGAGATCAACCGCATCTGGTTCTTCGGGCCCTACGATCCCTCGCACGTCTCGGCCGGGTCGCAGCCCGACTTCTATATGCTCTTCTCCGAAGGGATGGGGCGGATCTTCCCGCCGTGGGAATTCTACCTGTTCGACACGTACACCATCCCGTCGGCGTTCCTGCCGACCGCGGCGTTCCTGCCCGTGTTGTTCGCCGTGGCGTCCGCGTATCCGAGGATCGAGCGGAGGTTCACCGGCGACCAGGCGCACCACAACCTGCTCCAGCGGCCCCGGGACGTGCCTGTCCGGACGGCGCTGGGGGCGATGGCGATCGCGTTCTACCTATGGTTGGTGCTCTGCGGGTTCAACGACTGGATCGCGCTGTTCTTCCACGTCTCGCTCAACGCGACGACCTGGGCGGGGCGGCTCGGGCTGCTGATAGTGCCGCCGATCGTGTACTGGGTGGCCTACCGCTGGTGCATCGGGTTGCAGAACTCCGACCGCGCGGTGCTGGAGCACGGCCTGGAGACCGGCATCATCACGCGGCTCCCACACGGCCAGTATGTCGAGCTACACCAGCCGCTGGCCGGTTTCGACAAGGACGGCCACCCGGTCGTGCTCGACTACCAGGGCGCCTCGGTGCCGAAGCGGATGAACCAGCTGGGCGCTGCCGGGAGGCCGGTGCCCGGCAGCCTGTTCAGCCCGGACCCGCCCGCGGAGACTGCGGCGCTCGTACGCGCCCGGCAGGAGCTGCGGGACCGGGAACGGGCCGAGGCCGACGAACGGGCCAGGGCCGGCGTCGACGCTCCGGAGGCGGCGCAGCGGGCTGAGCGCTCCGCCGGGCGGGGGGCTGCGCCATGATCCGATGGCTCCGGCGACGTGACCATTTGGAAGACCGGGAGATCGATGCGTTGCAGGAGCGCTTTCCCGACGTCGTTTTCCACCTCCGCGACGCGTTCGACGTGAACAGGGTCGACCCTGGAACCGAGCTCGCCTACGCACGCATCAGCCGGAACGGTGACGTTCTCTCACTCTGCTCGGCCGTCCACCGGGTAGACAGCAGCATGTCGGAATGGCGGTTGGCGGTGACACGGACGGACAAAGCCAGCGGCGCCCCGCTGGCCCTACCTGACGCAGAAGCCCGGCAATGGGCGATCGCGGTGTTCGGCCCCATCCACGCGAAGTCGGTGGTCACCATCGTAGCGCCTCTACTGCAGGAACTCCCCATCGAGTACCGGGCTGCCACCCATTTCACCCTCAGGATCGCGCCCGGTGACCTCCCACTCGACACCGCGAAACCCTGGCACACTCGAGGAACTCGGTGAAGACCTCGCCCGGGCCCGCAGGCGAACCGGTGACCGAGTGGACGGTCGACGCCCGCGCCTCCCCGGGCAGGTGGCAGGAACCGGTGGGATGGAGAGCGCCTCGGGCGTACACCCCATCTCCAGGCAGAGGGACACCCGCTGTGGACGACGAGTCGCCGGGCGGCGGACCCGGGCCGGAAGGTTACATCTCCCCGCTGGTTCCCGTTGCCCGTATGCTGTTCCCCGTCATGCTGTTGTACTCGATCTACCTGCTGGTCGGCGGACACTACGGCCCGGGGGGCGGGTTCTCCGGCGGGCTTGTAGCTGGCCTCGCGTTCGTCCTTCGCCACATCGCCAGCGGCGAGCCCGCGGGGCGAGGAGTGACGCAGGTCCACCCGCCCGTGATCATGGGTTGGAGTGTTCCCGATTTCTTTGACGCCGGTTTAGGCTGCCAAGTCGGTTATTTTCCTGAATCCTAGCTCGTATTCGGTGGGTGTCAAGTATCCGAGGGTGGAGTGCCGTCTGCGACGGTTGTAGTAGCTCTCGATCCACACGAATGTCTGCTGTCGGACCTCGGTGATGTCGTTCCATGGCCGGGTGTGGATGAGTTCTTTCTTGTAGCTGGCGAAGAACGACTCGGCGACGGCGTTGTCGAAGCAGGTGGCGCGTCGGCCCATCGATCGGGCCACATTGTTGGCGGCGCAGAAGTCGGTGAGCTCCCGGCTCGTGTATTGCGTCCCGCGGTCGCTGTGCATGATCACTCCGGCTGGTGGGCGGCGGGTGAGCAGGGCGGCGGCGAG
>NZ_MCIP01000002.1:26140-26683 GCF_001932425.1 Pseudonocardia sp. Ae505_Ps2 | reverse complement strand
GCGCCCATGTCGTGCCGCGCCCCGGGCAACGGCGGCGAGATCCACACCAACCTGCCGGCGGGGTCGGCGATTGGAGTGTTCCCGATTTCTTTGACGCCGGTTTAGGCTGGCAAGCCGGTTATTTTCCTGAATCCTAGCTCGTATTCGGTGGGTGTCAAGTATCCGAGGGTGGAGTGCCGTCTGCGACGGTTGTAGTAGCTCTCGATCCACACGAATGTCTGCTGTCGGACCTCGGTGACGTCGTTCCATGGCCGGGTGTGGATGAGTTCTTTCTTGTAGCTGGCGAAGAACGGCTCGGCGACGGCGTTGTCGAAGCAGGTGGCGGCGAGTTCAGCCGGTCGTAGCACTTGATCTTGGTTGTTCGGCGGGACAGGATGTTCCGTGCGTGAGATGTTGATGTTGTCGGATCGGGAGGAGATCTCGAGGGGTCTCGCGGAGGGCTTGTCCTACAAGCAGATCGCCTCGGTGGTGGGTCGTGATCGGTCGGTGATCTCTCGTGAGGTCCGTCGTCACGGCGGACGCTACGAGTACCGGGCCGCGGCA
>NZ_MCIP01000002.1:20597-26128 GCF_001932425.1 Pseudonocardia sp. Ae505_Ps2 | reverse complement strand
GTGGGCACCGACTGAACCATGAGATGATCACTTGATCATGATGATGGACCAGCCCACAAGAGCCGAAGTCCGCCCGGTGGCCGCCTGCGATCCAGAGGTCGTCGCACTGAGCCTTTGCCAACCTGATCAAGCGTTGGCGATCATGAGGCTCTGAACTGCGGCGATGAGGTCGCCGGCCCGGTTGGGGCTGGATCGGATCTTGCGCAGGATCTTCCAGTTCTTCAGCTCGGCGTTGGCCCGCTCGCCGGGGCCGCGGCGGCGGGCGTGCGCGGCGTTGACGGCCTTCTGGTTCGTCGACAGACCTCGGTAGCGGCCGGTGTCGGGATCCTTGCGGCGGCGGCGCTGCGGGACCGCGACGGTGGGTCCGGCGCCCTGGTAGGCGGTGTCGGCCGCCGCCGGGATCTCATGCTCGGTGAGGGCGTCGATGATGCCGTGCTCGCGAGCGGCGCCCATGTCGTGCCGCGCCCCGGGCAACGGCGGCGAGATCCACACCAACCTGCCGGCGGGGTCGGCGATGACCTGCACATTCACGCCGTGGGCCTTGTGCTTACCGGAGTAGAAGGCCCGGTCGTAGCCACTGGCCATGCCGACCCGGTCGATGCGTAACAAGGTGCCGTCGAGGATCACGAACGCCTTCCCGCGGGCGATCTCGATCGCTTGTTCCAGGGTCGGGGCCATCGCCGCGAGTAGCGCGATCGCCTCGCGCAGGTAGCGGTACACCGTCGAGGTCCCGATCCGGAACCCGCAGGCCAGGTCGGAGTAGGTCTCGCCCTTACGCAGATGTGCGAGCACGAGCAGGGCCTGGCGGCCGGTGGTGAGCTTGCGCCAGCGGCTCCGGCGCTGATTGCGGTGAGATCGCAGCGCATCGGACAACATCACGAGGGCGCGGCTGGACACGGTCATCCCGGACGGGTAGGACAGCACTTTGAAGCTCCTGGTCAGGCGGTTTGATCTAGTCAATCGCCCGTCTACCAGGAGCTTCACCCATCCGAGGCCACGCCACGCCGCACACCCGCTGACCAGGCCAAACACCAGGTTGGCAAAGGCTCACTGTTGGTGATCGAGGTCGTCGGTCAGTTCTATCGGGCTGGTGTCGGGTCCGTGCAGGGTGTGCTCGATCGCGGCGACGGCCTCGGCGGCGCCGAGGGTCAGCTCGGGCTCGTCCGGGAGCTCGGCCAGGGGGTAGCCGCGCCAGCGGCCGGCGGCGGGCTGGTGCAGGGCGTAGCCGGTCTTGGTGCCCGGGTGCGGGTCGTCGGGGTGGGCGGCGTGGATGGCGTAGCGGCCGCGGACTTCCACGCCGGGGAAGGCGGCGCTGTAGAGCTCCTGGATGGTGCCCTTGAACGAGTTGTCGACCAGGGTGAGCGCGCCGTCGCTGGTCGGGATGTCAGCGTCGTCGAGGTAGTCCGACAGCGCCTGAAACGCCCCGGCGGCCGCGGTCGGGTCGACGCGGTCGCGCCCGCGGAAGCTCTCCACGGCGTCGAACCGGGCGCCGGCGTTGTGCTCGAGATCGGCCAGGGCCGCCTCGACCACCGCCCGCGACAGGACGATCTCGGTGCAGTGCCGCTCGTAGAAGTCAGGGGCCAGACCGCGGACGGCTGCGGCATAGGAGTGCCCGTCGCGACCGAGGAACACGATCCGAGCGCCGCGCTCGGCGACGTCGCGATGCAGATCGGGCAGCATCTCAGCGCTCACCGCGGCGACGAACCGCCCGTGGTGGGCCCGGAACGCCTCGTAGGCGCGGCCCACAGCCTCCTGCTCGTCGGTGGAGCGGAGCTCGTGGCTGCGGTGGATCGCGGCCAGATCACCGGGGCCGCCGGGCATGCCGGGGCGTGGGGTGCTCAGGCCGGCCGCCGCGCGCTCGACGACGACGCGGCGGTGGCCGGTGCAGCCGCGGCCTCGGCGGCCGGTTCGAGGGCGTCGGCCAGCCAGATCATAAACGCCGGGTAGTCGGCGCTGCGGCTCAGCCTGAGAGCCGTCCCGTCCTCGTCCCGGGTCCAGCGGCCGATCTCGTCCATCGCGATGCGGGTCGTGGCCGCGCGCACGAACGGCAGCCCCAGCGCGGCCGACAGGGTCAGTGCGTCGTGCTGCAGGGTCGAGGCGTGGTGCTCGGCGTACCAGCGGTCGAGGTGATCTGCCAGCAGCCGGGCCCACGGCTCGCTGGCCGCGGCCAGGCGCTGATGCAGCGGGTGCGCGGCGTGGACGGCGATCTGGTCGGTGAAGGTGACGTCGGAGATGATGAACCGCGGCTTGGTCAGGCGCCCGTCGCCCACGGCGGTCAGGACGCGGCGGGCGGCGTCGACGTCGAGGCGGATGTTGTGCTCGGCGCGGTCGGGGCGCCGGTAGTCGATCGCGCCGCCCATCTGGGTCACCTGCAGCCGGGCGGCGATCTCAGGCAGGTGGTCACACACCTCAGCCAGGTTCGACAGGGGCGCCATCCCGACCCAACGGATCAGGCCCTCCGACTGCCCAGCGACCTCGGCCACGGCGGCCAGGACCGCGTCACGGCCGCCGTGCATCGCCGGGACGGTGGCGGGGATGAGGTCGGCGACGCAGAAGTAGTCAGTGCGCCCCACGGTCGCGCCGGCGGCGACCGCGACATCGCGGCGGCCGACGGTATCGAGCAGGTGGCGGGCGAACCGCGCCCGCTGTCCGTACCCCTGCTCAGGCCCGGTCTCGTCCGCGGTCAGCACCAACGCCAGGTCGGGCTGGTGCCGGGCGGCCGCGACCAGCGCCAGGGCATCATCGGCGTCCCCGCCCAGATCGGTGTCGACGATGATCGGGGCCCTGGTCAGCGGCTCGCCCAGCTCCGCGCCGCGCAGCTGGGCCGCGGTCTCGGCCAGCGGACTCCCGGGCAATCTCCGCCCTACGTCGATCATGGTCTTGCGGTGCGCGCGTACCTGGTCGATCGACAGGTCGCCCTCCGGGCGGCTGGTCATCGGTCTCACCTCCTGAGCACCTCGTAGGTTACCGGCTCACCCCGACGAATCGGGGCGTCACCATATGTTTCGGCAGGTCACCGGCGGCCGGGGTGGTGGTCTACTGCCCGCCGAAGTTCACCCGGGACGTCCCCACTGGTGCCGGGGTGTCCAGGTCTGCCACTAGAACCCCGTTGAGCAGGACCGCTCCGCGGTCGAAGTGCTTCTGGAGCCGTTCCTCGGTGATCCCGGCAGCGAGGGCGCGGGACCGAACCGTCGGAGTAGAGGCCTGCTGGTCGTCGGACATGTCGTTCCTCTCCTCAGTGGCCGTCCCCGGCGGAGAGCGGCTCCACGTGCCCCGCCTTCTCCAGGTCATCGTCGAGCAGCTCCCGTACCGCGGCGAGCGCGGCGCGCTCGGTCTGCGACGGCAACCGGTCCATCTCGAATGCGTAGGCTTCGAGCATCGCGGCGAGGACGTAGAGCTCATCCGGGTGCCGGAGCCCGGCGTAACGACCGACGTTGATGCGGTGGCGAAGCTTCTGCGCTGCCTCGTGTGTGCGGTCGCGGTTCTCCCGGAGCTGGGACGCGCGCCGCTGAGCGGGCGACTCATTCACCACCCCAACAGCATCGCACATCTGTTCGATTTTCAAGCTGGCGCCAGGCTGGTCAGCTGTTGGCGGTGTCGGCGAGTACTCGGCGGGCGATGGCTTCGACCTGTTCCACTGTGAGCACCGGGGCGGTGTGGTCGTGCACGGCGGCGCGCAGCAGGCGTCGCACCAGTGCCGAGGTGGGGATCTGCGCGGCGGCGGCCCGTTGCTTGAGTTGTGCGTCGAGGTCGCGGTCGATGCGCAGGTTCAGGGGAATATCCAGGGCTGCGGTGCGCTCGGCGATCTCGGTCTCCGCGGCCTCGGCTTCCTCTTCGGCGTAGTCGGTGCGGACAGCGGCCACCTCTGCGTCGATGTGCGTGTGGCGATCGTCGTTGGTGGTCATGGACCCTCCTGTCGTTCGTAGGAGCGCAGGTCGGCTCCGCTTGTCTTCCATGCGGTGACGCCGGCGTGGTGGGCCCGGGTGGCGATCACAGTGAGCACGAACCCCGCGGTCGGCGAGTAGCCGATGATCCGCAGGGCAGCGCTGCGGCTCCTCGGATCCGGGTCGCGCACGATCCGTCGGGGGTCCTGCGCGGCTTCGAGCGTCCAGCCCGGTTCGATCCCCGTCGCTCCCGGGTAGCGCTCGCCGCGTCGCCGGATGTAGTCGGCGTCCTGATCCCGCCACCAGAGATCGTCCACCATGTATCGCATTGTATCGCAACGCGGGCGGGGTGGAGCAATCGTCAAGACCTGTGGATGAAGATCTTTTAGGCGGCTTCGGTGTGGGTGTGGTCGTCGGGTCGTTCAACGAGTCGTCCGGCCTCGAAGACTGCTCCGGCGCGGACGAGCGCGACCAGGTGCGGGCCGTTCACGGCGCGCCAGCGGTCCTGGGCGGCTTCGATGAGTTTGAACGCCATCGCGAGCCCGGCGGTGCGTGAGCCGGGCCCGCGGGTGACGCGGGTGCGGTGGCGGACGGTCGCGAACGTGGACTCGATCGGGTTCGTGGTGCGTAGGTACTGCCAGTGCTCGGCGGGGAAGTCGTAGAAGGCGAGCAACTCATCGAGGTCGTCACGGACCTTCGCCACGGCCTTGCCGAACTTTGCCCCGTAGGCGGCGTCGAAGCAGGTCACGGCGTCGAGGGCCTTGTGTTTGTCTTCGACGTTCCAGATCTCGGTCAGCGCCTTCTTCGCTCCCGGATGCGCCGACTTGGGCAGGGCGGCGAGGACGTTGGCGGTCTTGTGCACCCAGCAGCGCTGCTCACGGGTCTCGGGGAACACCTCCCGTAGCGCGCCCCAGAACCCGAGCGCGCCGTCCCCGACGGCCAGGACGGGGGCGCGCATGCCGCGCCGCGCGCAGTCGCGCAGCAGGTCCGCCCAGGACTCGGTCGATTCCCGGTAGCCGTCGACGAGGGCGACGAGCTCCTTGTGCCCGTCGGCGCGGACTCCGATGAGCACGAGCAGACACAACTTGTGCTCGGCGAGGCCGATGGTGACGTGGATGCCCTCGGCCCACACGTACACGTAGTCCACCCCGGACAGGTCCCGGTGGGAGAACGCCTGCTGCTCGGTCTTCCAGGTCTCGGTCAGCCTGGTGACCGTCGATGAGGACAGGCCCGCGTTGGAGCCGAGGAACTGCCCCAGCGCGGGCACGAAGTCCCCCGACGAGAGGCCGTGCAGGTAGAGCAGCGGCAGCACCTCGGTGATCTTCGGCGTCCTGCGGCACCAGGACGGCAGGATCGCCGAGGAGAACCGGCGCCGCTCGCCCGTCGCGGGGTCGATCCGGCGGTCGTCGACCCGCGGCGCCCGCACCGCCACCGCGCCCGCGGCTGTCACCACCTCGCGAGGCTCGTGGGAGCCGTTGCGCACCACCAGACGCCGCCCGTGGGCGTCGCGTTCGTTGCTGTGGCGGGTGATGTAGTCGTCGACCTCGGCCTGCAGAGCCTGGGCGAGCATCCGGCGGGCGCCCTCGCGGACGAGCTCGTCGATCAACGCCGGCCCCTCCTGCACGATCAACGCCGGCCCCTCCTGCA
>NZ_MCIP01000002.1:18818-20585 GCF_001932425.1 Pseudonocardia sp. Ae505_Ps2 | reverse complement strand
CCGAGGTGGGGATCTGCGCGGCGGCGGCCCGTTGCTTGAGTTGTGCGTCGAGGTCGCGGTCGATGCGCAGGTTCAGGGGAATATCCAGGGCTGCGGTGCGCTCGGCGATCTCGGTCTCCGCGGCCTCGGCTTCCTCTTCGGCGTAGTCGGTGCGGACAGCGGCCACCTCTGCGTCGATGTGCGTGTGGCGATCGTCGTTGGTGGTCATGGACCCTCCTGTCGTTCGTAGGAGCGCAGGTCGGCTCCGCTTGTCTTCCATGCGGTGACGCCGGCGTGGTGGGCCCGGGTGGCGATCACAGTGAGCACGAACCCCGCGGTCGGCGAGTAGCCGATGATCCGCAGGGCAGCGCTGCGGCTCCTCGGATCCGGGTCGCGCACGATCCGTCGGGGGTCCTGCGCGGCTTCGAGCGTCCAGCCCGGTTCGATCCCCGTCGCTCCCGGGTAGCGCTCGCCGCGTCGCCGGATGTAGTCGGCGTCCTGATCCCGCCACCAGAGATCGTCCACCATGTATCGCATTGTATCGCAACGCGGGCGGGGTGGAGCAATCGTCAAGACCTGTGGATGAAGATCTTTTAGGCGGCTTCGGTGTGGGTGTGGTCGTCGGGTCGTTCAACGAGTCGTCCGGCCTCGAAGACTGCTCCGGCGCGGACGAGCGCGACCAGGTGCGGGCCGTTCACGGCGCGCCAGCGGTCCTGGGCGGCTTCGATGAGTTTGAACGCCATCGCGAGCCCGGCGGTGCGTGAGCCGGGCCCGCGGGTGACGCGGGTGCGGTGGCGGACGGTCGCGAACGTGGACTCGATCGGGTTCGTGGTGCGTAGGTACTGCCAGTGCTCGGCGGGGAAGTCGTAGAAGGCGAGCAACTCATCGAGGTCGTCACGGACCTTCGCCACGGCCTTGCCGAACTTTGCCCCGTAGGCGGCGTCGAAGCAGGTCACGGCGTCGAGGGCCTTGTGTTTGTCTTCGACGTTCCAGATCTCGGTCAGCGCCTTCTTCGCTCCCGGATGCGCCGACTTGGGCAGGGCGGCGAGGACGTTGGCGGTCTTGTGCACCCAGCAGCGCTGCTCACGGGTCTCGGGGAACACCTCCCGTAGCGCGCCCCAGAACCCGAGCGCGCCGTCCCCGACGGCCAGGACGGGGGCGCGCATGCCGCGCCGCGCGCAGTCGCGCAGCAGGTCCGCCCAGGACTCGGTCGATTCCCGGTAGCCGTCGACGAGGGCGACGAGCTCCTTGTGCCCGTCGGCGCGGACTCCGATGAGCACGAGCAGACACAACTTGTGCTCGGCGAGGCCGATGGTGACGTGGATGCCCTCGGCCCACACGTACACGTAGTCCACCCCGGACAGGTCCCGGTGGGAGAACGCCTGCTGCTCGGTCTTCCAGGTCTCGGTCAGCCTGGTGACCGTCGATGAGGACAGGCCCGCGTTGGAGCCGAGGAACTGCCCCAGCGCGGGCACGAAGTCCCCCGACGAGAGGCCGTGCAGGTAGAGCAGCGGCAGCACCTCGGTGATCTTCGGCGTCCTGCGGCACCAGGACGGCAGGATCGCCGAGGAGAACCGGCGCCGCTCGCCCGTCGCGGGGTCGATCCGGCGGTCGTCGACCCGCGGCGCCCGCACCGCCACCGCGCCCGCGGCTGTCACCACCTCGCGAGGCTCGTGGGAGCCGTTGCGCACCACCAGACGCCGCCCGTGGGCGTCGCGTTCGTTGCTGTGGCGGGTGATGTAGTCGTCGACCTCGGCCTGCAGAGCCTGGGCGAGCATCCGGCGGGCG
>NZ_MCIP01000002.1:17607-18806 GCF_001932425.1 Pseudonocardia sp. Ae505_Ps2 | reverse complement strand
AAGCCCCCACCGGCCCCGCGGATCAAGGACCCGACCTACATCGACGCCCGCCCCGCCGACGCCCAGGGGCGCGCCGTGCCCGGCCACTGGGAGGGTGACCTGGTCATCGGCAAGAACGGCAAGACCGCCGTCGCCACGCTGGTCGAGCGCACCTCCCGGTTCCTGGTCCTCGTGCCCCTGACCGGCCGCGCCGCGCTCACCGTCGGCCGTGGGGTCATCGCCGCCACCAGCGGTCTGCCCGCGCACATGCGGGCCTCACTGACCTGGGACTGCGGTGCCGAGATGGCCGGCCACGCCACCGTCACCAAGGGCTCGATGCCGGTGTACCTCGCCCACCCACACTCGCCGTGGGAACGCGGCAGCAACGAGAACCTCAACCGCATCGTCCGCGAGTACTTCCCGAAAGGCACGGACATCACCTCGGACCCGAAATACCTGGCGATGGTGGCTTGCGACATCAACGACCGACCCCGTAAAATCCACAACTGGAAGAAGCCCTCCGAGATATTCGCCGAACTCGTTGAGCTAGATGCTTCAACCGCCTGAATTCGCCGGGGCCTGACCCCGGTTCTTGGACACGCTGAATCCAGCACTTGGTGCTGGGGAAGCGAGATGATCTGAGAATCATGGCCAGGAAGAGCTACTCCGAGGAGTTCCGTCGTCAGGCCGTGGACTTGTACGAGTCCACCCCGGGCGCCACGGTCCGCGGTATCGCCGAGGACCTCGGCATCGTGCGCGGGACGCTGCGGCACTGGCTCGAGGTCTACGGGACCGGCAGGAAGACCGCCGCTGACCGGACACCGACCTCCAGCCCGCTGCAGTCGAGGACGGCCACGACGACGAGCCCGTCGGCGCCGACCGATGAGACGCCGGCCCAGAAGATCGCCCGGCTTGAAGCGAGGGTGGACGAGCTCGAGATCGAGACCACCAAGCTCACGACCGAGCGGGAGATCCTTCAGCGGGCGGCCAAGTATTTCGCCGGGGAGACGCGCTGGTGAGTCGCTTCCAGTTCGTCGCCGACAACTCCGCCACCTTCGAGGTGAAGCGACTCTGTGAGCTCGTCGAGATCGAGCGCTCGTCCTACTACGCCTGGGTCAAGGCCGCCCCGGCACGCGACGAGCGTGCCCGGGCCGATGTCGAGCTCGCGGAGCGGATCAGGGCCGTCCACGCCGAGGACAACACCCAAGGGGCGCCACGGA
>NZ_MCIP01000002.1:0-17595 GCF_001932425.1 Pseudonocardia sp. Ae505_Ps2 | reverse complement strand
AAGCCCCCACCGGCCCCGCGGATCAAGGACCCGACCTACATCGACGCCCGCCCCGCCGACGCCCAGGGGCGCGCCGTGCCCGGCCACTGGGAGGGTGACCTGGTCATCGGCAAGAACGGCAAGACCGCCGTCGCCACGCTGGTCGAGCGCACCTCCCGGTTCCTGGTCCTCGTGCCCCTGACCGGCCGCGCCGCGCTCACCGTCGGCCGTGGGGTCATCGCCGCCACCAGCGGTCTGCCCGCGCACATGCGGGCCTCACTGACCTGGGACTGCGGTGCCGAGATGGCCGGCCACGCCACCGTCACCAAGGGCTCGATGCCGGTGTACCTCGCCCACCCACACTCGCCGTGGGAACGCGGCAGCAACGAGAACCTCAACCGCATCGTCCGCGAGTACTTCCCGAAAGGCACGGACATCACCTCGGACCCGAAATACCTGGCGATGGTGGCTTGCGACATCAACGACCGACCCCGTAAAATCCACAACTGGAAGAAGCCCTCCGAGATATTCGCCGAACTCGTTGAGCTAGATGCTTCAACCGCCTGAATTCGCCGGGGCCTGACCCCGGTTCTTGGACACGCTGAATCCAGCACTTGGTGCTGGGGAAGCGAGATGATCTGAGAATCATGGCCAGGAAGAGCTACTCCGAGGAGTTCCGTCGTCAGGCCGTGGACTTGTACGAGTCCACCCCGGGCGCCACGGTCCGCGGTATCGCCGAGGACCTCGGCATCGTGCGCGGGACGCTGCGGCACTGGCTCGAGGTCTACGGGACCGGCAGGAAGACCGCCGCTGACCGGACACCGACCTCCAGCCCGCTGCAGTCGAGGACGGCCACGACGACGAGCCCGTCGGCGCCGACCGATGAGACGCCGGCCCAGAAGATCGCCCGGCTTGAAGCGAGGGTGGACGAGCTCGAGATCGAGACCACCAAGCTCACGACCGAGCGGGAGATCCTTCAGCGGGCGGCCAAGTATTTCGCCGGGGAGACGCGCTGGTGAGTCGCTTCCAGTTCGTCGCCGACAACTCCGCCACCTTCGAGGTGAAGCGACTCTGTGAGCTCGTCGAGATCGAGCGCTCGTCCTACTACGCCTGGGTCAAGGCCGCCCCGGCACGCGACGAGCGTGCCCGGGCCGATGTCGAGCTCGCGGAGCGGATCAGGGCCGTCCACGCCGAGGACAACACCCAAGGGGCGCCACGGACCCACCACTCCGTGGGCGAAGTGGGCGGGCCAGGCGAGGGCGTCCTCGCGGCAGGCCTGCAGGATCGGGCAGCTCATGCAGAGCGTCTTGGCCTCGGCGGTCTGCTGCAGGGCCGGTCCGCTGGTGCCGACCGGGAAGAACAGCTCGACGTTGTCAGGGGCGGCGCAGGGCAGCCGCGACGCGCGGTCGACGACCGGCATGACCGGCGTGCGGCGCGTGCTGGGTACGGTCTTCATGGGCGCCTGACTTCCTCATGCAGGGGATCGGTTTGGTAGTCCGCTCTGAGGCCTCGGCGGTGCCAGCCGCCGGGGCCTCTCTGCACTCAAGACTAGTCGACGACTAGTCGGGAGTCGCGCCCTGATTCCCGTCCTACCGCACCGAGTGCGCACATATGTCCCGCGACCAGCAGATTTACCGAGTCGCGGACCTAGTCGCGATCTGCGACTAACTCGTCGTCGTGGTCCGGACGGGGAGGCGGGCCCCGGTCACGACGGTTCCGGGTGGACGGTGTCCATGTGCAGCCGCAGCCCCCGGCGTCCGCCCTGAGTGCACAGCCCGCACACCCCGCAGGACCAGGTCAGATAGTCGTCGTCGGGCAACTCGTCGCCGGGCATGACCGGGGTGCCGGTCATGAGCCGTTCGAGGTGAGCTGCCTGAGGTCGTCGCGGATCCGGTCGAGTAGAGCCAGGAGCGCCGGGCCGTGCTCGGCGAGGCCTTGCTGCTCGGCGAGGAACTGCTCGTAGAGCTCCACGTCGGCGGGCTCGGTGACTTCCTGCTCGGCGGTGAGGGTCTCGATCTCCACGGTCGACGGCGCGTCGGCATAGCGCAGCACCACGAACGAGTGCAGCGGGCGCGCGGCGGTGCGCTCCTGGGTCTCGCGTGACAGGACGCCGATGCGGACGTTGGGCAGTCCGGCCAGGGTGGCGATGCGGTCGAGCTGGGCGAGTGAGAGCGCGACCGAGCCCGGGCGCCAGCGCAGCGCGGTCTCGGTGATGACCAGGTCGAACTGCTTGGTCTCGTCGAAGAGCACGGTCTGGCGGTTCATCAGCGCCAGCACCGCGGCCGGGATCTCGTCGGCCGGGAGCAGGGTGTGGACCTCACGCAGGCGGCGGGCGTACTCGGGGGTCTGCAGCAGTCCGGGCACCACTTCGGACTGGAACACCCCGATTCCGCTGGTCTCGGTGTCGCGGCGGCCTCGCGCGTCCTGCTGGGTCGCGGCATCCGGGCGGTCGGCGTCGCGCCAGGGACGTACGCGGGTACCGGTCTCGCGGGCCAGGGCGAGCACCTCGGTGCGTTCGTCGTCGCTAGCCTGGACCCGGTCGAGCCACTGGTGGATATCTGCGATGACCAGGGCGGAGGTGCCGTTCTCCATCTTGGAGGTCTTGCTCTGTGACCAGCCGAAAGGCTGCCCGAGGGCAGCGGCCGACAGCCCAGCGGCCTGGCGGAGCTCCTTCAAGCGCGCCGCCAGGCGCTGGTGCTGAGGGTGGATCTCGGCGCGAGTCAAGGGTGCTTAGCTCGCAGCGTGCTCAGGGGTCTCGGCGCCAGTGCGCGGGGCCGGGACCAGGCGGTACTGGTCGAAGGGCACCGACAGCTCGACGGCCCGTCGGCGGATGGCGATGTAGGGGGCGGGATCCCCGCCCTCGGAGACGCCGAGGAAGTGCCCCTCGTCGTCGAAGTGCTGCAGCACGACGATGCGCTCGTCGAACATCCAGAAGTCCTGGTGGGTCCATCCGTCATCCGAGCCGAGCCAGTGCCGGTCGAGGATCCGGACCTCCTCCCCCGCCGGGAGGTTCTCGCGGGGGTAGCAGAGCAGCTGGAACCGCGTGTAGTCGGTGACCGGGTGGCCGAGCAGGCGGACGCGGCCGAAGTACTTGCCCCGGCCGACCTGGGCGTGGACGTTGGCCAGCCACTCGTCGTCGTCGACCGTGCGCGCCGGGAACGACTCGTGCGCGAGGAAGGCGTCGAAGTCGGGGTCCTCGCCGGGGATCGCGTAGGTGTCGCGGCACTCGAGCCGGAACGCCGACTCCCGGTAGGTGCGGTAGAGCTCGTTCAGGTCCTCGGGGGTCATACGGCCTCCCTCGTCGACTCGGCGGCAGCGGCCAGAACAGCCAGTGCTGGTACCTCGTGCGCACGCTCGCCAGCAGGACAGCGCAGCGTCGTGGGTGTGCCGGCGACCTCGAACCACTCCCCCGCCGCCCGGAGGGCAGTCGAGCGCGGCGCCGGCACCGCTCCTGGCTCAACACCGTGCATCACGAGCTCACGCGCGGCGCGCTCGATCAGGTCGCGCGGCACCCTCACCAGCTGGGGCGTCGCGACATAGCCCTGCACAATCACCGAGCCGCGCTCGGTGAGCCACGCGGTCGGACAGTTGCCGTTGCGGCACTCCATCGTCCCGGCGAGCAGCTGCATGCCCATGAGGTCCGCCTTCCGTTGAGCCGTGATCCTAGTACTCCGAAGACTAAGCGCGACTAGTCGGGCTGGCAACGACGCCGGCGAGACCCGGCGCAGGATCCCGGTCGACGAGTGCGGGAGCCGTCGAGAAATTTCCGGCGTCGCGCGCGTACGCGTACGTCGCGTTGCTCGGTCCCTGGTGGCGGCAGGTTGCTCGCCGGAAATTTCCCCGGGCGGCTCAGGAGCGGTCCCCTCCTCGCCGTGCATGCGAGCGGGCCCGACGCCGCCGGTGCGGGTGGGACACCGAACGACCGCGGCGGGGCCGGCCGCCGCTCGCACGCTCGCCCGGCTCCAGCCTCATCTGCTCCGGACTCGAACCCGCAAGCAGCACGAACGCTCCCCCCTGCCCCGCCCTGCCGGTCGTCGACCGGCGCTCGCCAGAGCTCGATGGGAGGGATCCGAGTGCGGGAGCCACTCCGCGGGCAGGACGGCTCTGCCTGCAGTCCGGGGCCGTCCACCCGGGGCCCGCGGATTCGATCGTCCGCCCCGCGGCGTCGCTGACATGCCAGCTTCGGCGACACGGCCCGGCGCTCGACCCGGGCTGGGCGCGATCCCCTCGGGACTTTCCAGGCCGGCACACGCGCCGGAGATCGCCCACCGGATCGAGTGGGTCGGACGCAGACCGGCGCCTCCTCGATCCGGAAATGTCCGTGGAAATTGGGTCTCGCGGTTCCGGGCGGCTTCTACGCAACGCACGCGTACGCGCGCGGCGGCCCGGCAGGATGCGGGCACGCCCGGGTCTTCTACTCCCCCGGGCACCGGCCGCGCTGCTGACGCGTCGACAGGACCGGGAGACGTCGGCTCCCCTTTGGAGCTGCTGAGCACGCCCCTCGACGCGTCTCGCCTCACGGGCCCTACGTCGAAGCCGCCCAGTCCGGAATGGCGCGCCTGCGAGCTCTGTACCGCGACCTGACCAGGAACAACTGCGTCAGGAACCGACGACGTAGCCCCGGCGGACGCCCCCCGCCCTTCATAAGGGACGTCACGCCCAGCCTGAGGGACCGATCGCGCGGCTGACGCTGGTTCACCCGAGAGCCGCTGGAAGTTGCGTAGTTACTGGTCACAGGCTCACCGCGCCCTGGACGGGTGCTCGCATCCCCTTCCGGAGGTCAGATCGACGCGCAGCAGGCGCGGGAACGCCTGTCTCGGCTGGTCAGAAGGCATCTGCAGGGCCTGAACGGGCACTCACCCCGCCAGGGACTCGGCTGGATGCCCGCGCCGAGCACGCGCGGCCGGCTGCCCACCTCCGCGGCCTTCCCAATCAGGCCTCGCCACCAGTTGCGATACTGTCTCGCTAATAGATGTTGTCGAATCCGCCGTCTCCGGCAGGTTCGCACGGGCTTCGGGCCGGGCGAGAACGCGGCGAAGGTGCTGGTCCGGCCGGGTGTCCGGCTGCGTGTCCGGCCGGACCAGCCGCGTTCGGCAGCCGTGCGCGATGCCGAGGATCGAGCGGGCACATTCGGTGACCTCGTAGCCCCCGGGGCGCCGCGGGCTCGCTGCTCGGAGACACGCTCACGCGGGCTCTCGGCCACACCGCGAACGTCGGTACAGTTCCCGGTACCGAACCAAGCGGGTGAGTGGAGCGAGGATGCGCGAGGGTTCGCTGGTCGCCAGGGCAGACGAGCACGGACATGAGGTTCTGGTCGCCTACCGGCCGGTGCATTTCACGCTGGACGACACCGCGCGTGCGATGCACGCCGTGGTGGACCCCCACCTGCGGAAGGTCTCCTCCCGCGCCCGGGTCGGCCGCAGCCTGGTGCGCGACGTTCTGCGCCAGATCGCGATCGACGACTGGCCGGCCGACTTCGTGGCCGATCCGGAGCGGGTGGACCACTGGCGGAAGTGGCTGGTCGCGCATGGGGTATTCCGTTCAGACGACGGCTGAGCGCACGGGCGACCGTGTCGTGCGATAACCCGGTTATAGGCGCGAGGCACTCTCCGAGGACCTCGGTGCAGCACGATGTCGCCGAGCGCCGACGTCGTTCGCCCAGGGCCTCATCGGCGGGTCGCTTCGAAACGGAATCCTTCGCTACCGAGCGATTGACCCCGGGCGGCAGATTGAGCCGCCAGCGAGCACGTCGACCGAAGAGCTGCGCACCCTGCCGACGAGAAGACGGTGATAACCGGGTTATACCGTCGCCGTGGTGCGCGACCCTGACGCCACACGCCGTGGGATGGCGTCGGAGCGCAGGCGTGCAGATGGCATCATCTGACACGACTTATCCGAAGTAGCGCCCCGATTCCGGGCCGTGAAGTCCACGGAAAGGTGGCCATCTTGGCCAGAGTTCACGCTGTGTGCTGCCAGAAGGGCGGCGTCGGCAAGACCACGATCACCGTCAACCTCGCTGCGGTCGTCGACCAGGTACTGGGGGGCGACGATCCGTCCGTCCTGGTCGTCGGTACCGACCCACAGCGATCGATGGATTGGTGGGCGAGCCGAGTCGGTGATGACATCCCGTTCGCCTACACCGAGACCGACGACCCAAGCGATCTTGAGCGGCTGCGCGATGCCGACTACGCGCACGTGTTCGTCGACACCCCAGGCAGCCTGGAGAACGAGCACATCCTCCGGTCGGTCCTGAAGAGCGCCGACGACGCGATCGTTCCGATCACGACGGAGCCGCTCACCTTCGTGCCGGCAGACACGACGATCACCCAGGTCGTTGAGCCGCTGGGTGTCCCCTACACCGTCGTGGTGAATCTCTGGGATCCACGCGACGGCCGGGTCGACCTCGACGACACCCTCGCCTTCGCTCGGAAGAAGAACTGGCCGCTGGCGAACTCGGTCGTCCGTCGGTACAAGATCCACAGCCGGGCGGCGGCCGAGGGCGTGGTCTGCACCCAGTACGCCAAGAGCCGCGTGGCCTTGGAGGCGCAGCAGGACATCCTGCGGCTGGCACTCGAGCTCGGCTACGGACGCACCCGATGAGCGAGGTGGCCGCGAGCGCATCGGACTCTGGGGTCGGCGCGCCGGCGAAGAAGCGCAAGCGGGGGCGAGTCTCGTTCAGCTCCGATGTCTTCGCCGAGGAGACCTCGCTGCACGCTCTGGCCGACGGCGGGGCGTCCCAGCGCCGGATCCCGTTGTCCGACTTGGCCCACAATCCGCGCAACCCGCGTTACGGCTACGACGACTCCGCGATCGAGGAGCTCGCCGACAGCCTTCGGGAGCACCATCAGCTGCAGCCAGCGACGGTGGTCGCCCGAGATGTCTACCTTGCTCACTATCCCGAGGACGCGGATCAGCTCGGGACCGCGTCGTGGGTGGTCCTCATCGGAAACCGCCGGCTCGCAGCCGCCCACCTGGCCGGGTTGACCCATCTCGTGGCATCGGTCGAGGATCGGCTCGGCGGAGCGGACCCGATGCTGGCCGAGGCCACGCTCGTCGAGAACATCCACCGCCAGGACCTCCCCCCACTGCTGGAGGCCAGGGAGCTCCAAGGCCTTGTCGAGCGGCATGGTTCGCAACGCGCGGCGGCGAAGCGTGTCGCGAAGACCCAGGCGTGGGTCTCCCAACGGCTGTCTCTCCTCAAGCTCACCCCTGAGCTACAGGAGCAGCTCCGCGCCGGCGAGCTATCGGTGAAGGAAGCCCGAACCGTCGCCTCGGTTCCCGCGGAGGAACAGGCGGAGAAGCTCAAGACTCTGCGCGACAAGCCACCTGCTGTGGAGGTCGTGACCTCTTCCGCTGGCGCTGATGCCGATGCTGAGGCTGCGAACGGGTCCTCCTCCCCCGTTCCGGCGTCCGAGCCGGGCGCTCGTGACGAGGCTGTGGACGTCGACAAGATCGCCCGGCGCCTGCGTCGGCAGCTGGACGACGACGGGCTGGAAGCGCTGATCGGCGCGCTGACCGCGCTTCGGCGTTGAAGTCGATAACCCGGTTATCGCCGACCCACAGTCGATAACCGGGTTATCGGTCGCTCGCTCGCAGCGGGTTCCGATAACCCGGTTATCGGCCGCCCCGGCGCGGCTCAGCCGTGCGCCAGGTCGGAGAACCGGCTGTAGTGCAGCTGGTGGGCCACCGTGATCGTCGTGGTCGGGCCGTTACGGTGCTTGGCCAGGATCAGGTCCGCCTCGCCGGCGCGCGGATCGTCCTGTTCGAACGCGTCGGGCCGGTGCAGCAGGACCACCATGTCGGCGTCCTGCTCGATCGAACCGGACTCACGCAGGTCCGACAGCATCGGCCGCTTGTCCGTGCGCTGCTCGGGACCACGGTTCAGCTGGCTCATCGCGACCACCGGCACCTCGAGCTCCTTCGCGATCAGCTTGATCTGACGCGAGAACTCGGACACCTCCTGCTGACGCGACTCGACCTTGCGGCCCGAGGTCATCAGCTGCAGGTAGTCCAGGATGATCAGCTTGAGGTCGTTGCGCTGCTTCATCCGGCGCGCCTTGGCCCGGATCTCCATCAGCGTCAGGTTCGGTGAGTCGTCGATGTAGAGGGGCGCCTCGGAGATCTCCGACATCCGCCGCGCCATCCGCGTCCAGTCCTCGTCGGACATCCGGCCCGCACGCATGTCGGCCAGCCGGATCCGCGCCTCCGCCGAGAGCAGACGCATCACGATCTCGGACTTGCTCATCTCCAGCGAGAAGAACGCACTGGTCATGCCGTTCTTGATGGAGCACGACCGGGCGAAGTCAAGGCCGAGGGTCGATTTGCCCAGACCCGGCCGGGCCGCGACGACGACCATCTGCCCCGGGTGCAGGCCGTTGGTCACGGCGTCGAGATCGGCGAACCCGGTCGGCACGCCCGCGGCCATCCCGCCCTGGGAGGCGATCGCGTCGATCTCGTCCATCGTGGGCTGGAGCAGCTCCTCCAGCACCGTGTAGTCCTCGGTGGTGGTGCGCTCGGTGACCTCGTAGACCGCGGCCTGTGCCCGGTCGACGACCTCTTCGCCCTCACCGCCCTCGTTGCCGTGGTAGCCGAGCTGCACGATCCGGGTGCCGGCCTCGACCAGGCGACGCAGGATCGCTTTCTCCCCGACGATCTCGGCGTAGTAGGCGGCGTTCGCCGCGGTGGGCACGGTCGCGATGAGGGTGTGCAGGTACGGCGCGCCTCCCAGCCGCACGAGCTCGCCGCGCCGCTGCAGCTCCGCCGACACGGTCACCGCGTCGGCCGGCTCACCACGGCCGTAGAGGTCCAGGATCGTCTCGTAGACGGTCTGGTGCGCGGGCCGGTAGAAGTCCTCCGGGCGCAGCACCTCGACCACGTCGGCGATCGCGTCCTTGCTCAGCAGCATGCCGCCGAGCACGGACTGTTCGGCGGTGAGGTCCTGTGGGGGCTGACGGTCGAAGGTGCCGCTGGCTACGGACCCATTACCAGGTAATGATTCGCTGCCGTGGGCCTGATCGTGGTCGATGGGCTCGGCTGTCAACGGAACCTCCGGGGGGCTCGGCGGAGCGGACGGGCGGCGTGGGAGGTGCGCTCGACGCGGGCGCGGGCGAGCGCACGTTCGTGGGCGGAGCCCGCCTCGCCGATGTCGGCGCCGTTGTCGTGCGGAGAGCCGGTGCCCGGGGAGGAACTCGCCGGGGCCGCGGCTGCGGTGGGCTCGGATGGCTCGGCCGGTGGGGGAGTGGCGGTGCGGCGCTGGCGGCCCGCGTCGAGGTCGCGGCTGATCCGGCGGTAGTGGCGCTTGCTGTCCTCGGGGGTGGCGACCTCGGCGGCGGGTCGGGGGGCGTTGCGGCTGGCGGTGAACTCGGCCGCCCAGCGGCGGACGAGGGCAGAGCGTGCGGCGCGGTGGTCGTCGCTGGTGATGTGCAGGTCGGTGGGGGACAGGTCAGCGGCGCCGTAGGGCAGCCGGTCAGCGGCGGCCTGGCCGTGTTCGGCGGCAGTCTGGCGGCGATGGCGGGCGTCGGCCGAGGGGGAGACCAGCGGGCCGCGATCGTCGCTCCAGCGGCGCAGACGGTGGCGCAGCCAGCCATCAGGGCTCCGGAGCTCGGCTGCCGGGCAACGGTGCACGGCGCGGGCGGGGCCGTCGGCGGTGGGCTGGTGGGCGATAGCGAAGCGCAGGTCGTTGTTGGTCCACCCGGCTTCCCACCAGCGGCGGACGATGGCGCGGATCCAGCGCGGCGTCAGCCGCCGCAGGGCGGGGTCGGAGCGCAGCTCCGCGGCCGCCGCGAGCATCTCAGCCCCGGTCACCGGCACGCGATCAGCGAAATAGCCGCCCCGTTTTTCCTCGTGGCCTGGCCCGGTAGGGCCGAATACGTTTCGTGAAGGTGAGTTGATCTCGGAACTGTGGACACACGCTCTCGCGCGTGTAAGAACCCCTGTAGGAATCTTAGAGGGATTACTAAGTGGGTGGGTTGGGGTCCAAGTTGTGTCCTGTTCGGTCTGTGCCGTGGCCTCGGGCCGAGGGCTACTGGCGGCCTCCGGCAAGGTCGGGATGCCCCTCTCAGCGGCCTCAGTGGCCGGCACACGCAGCTGATAGACCGCGGCCCGGTTCCCGGAGAGGTGCTGCAGGGCGATCGGGCGGTACTGCGGGGTGGACCCGCCCTCGACGCGGGACAGCCAGCCCTGGCGCTGCAGTTCGGCGAGCCAGGCGGCGGTCGAGCTGCGCCGCCAGCCGCTGGCGAGTTGGAGGCGGTCCCAGGTCGGCCAGCTGGTGTGGGCGTCCCAGTCCGCGCGGCGGGCCAGTTCCTCGAGCAGTCCACGCAGCCGTCCTGCCGCGTCGCGGCGGATCTGCTGGTACCAGGGCGAGCCCAGGAGCCCGCGGTACCAGTCCAGCGCGGTGCGGGGGAGTGCAGTGACCGCGTCCAGAGCCGTCGCGAGATCGTCGGGGGTGGAGGTCGTGTCTGCGAGCTCGGACGGCGAGATGTCGCCGCCGCCGGCGAACCAGCACGGCCCGCAGACGACCGAGCGCAGTGGGGTGTCGCGCGTGCTGCCGGATCGTCGTCGACAGCTCACACACAGCTGAGGAGCCGCCGGGTCGGACTCGGCCTCCCCCGTTCCACAGGAGACGGCGAGGGCCGACATGGTCTGATCGAGGAGCAGCTGCCGCGACGGCGGCTGCAGCGGCACGGGTGCATTGATCGAGGTCGGGCCGGGGTTTGGGTGTGCGGCGATGACAGATCGGCGGTTGTTCAGCGTCGCCGACGAGCTGAGGGCACGTGGGCACGACGAACTCGCCCCGTGTCTGTCATGGTCGCGTTCCGGCCCAGGGTGTATCCTGGACACGCGAAAGCGCCCCTTCTTGGACGGATGGGGATTGGCCCCGGTTCGCCGGGGCTACGGCGTCAGCTCGGGTGCACGACCGACTGATGCGAGAGCGATTCGAGGCGGCCCCCGGGCTAGGGGGCCGCCTCGATCTCGTTAGGAGGCCTTGGTCAGCGGCCGCTCCTGTGTCGTCATGTACTGCACGGGGATCTGGCCCGGCATCTCGAAGGCGTGCCGAAGCCCGATCTCGATTAGGGCGCCACTCACGATCGAGAGGTTCCGGTCCAGGTCGCGCGCGAGGGCACGCACCTGCACGTTGTCGGCAACCGGGATCCGCACAGTCAGAGCGGAGCTGTCGGCCGCGGTGTAACGCGCGGGAAGCGTCGCTGGCAGCTCAGAGACCCGCTGCAATCCTTGTGAGACGAGATCTGCTCCGACCTCGGACCAGGTCAGGCCTCGCCGTGCGGCAAGGTCTTTGAGCGCTGCCTCGACCGCGAGCGGCAGTCGAGGAAAGATCACAACGCGGGAGCCCTTCGAGGGGCGTCCCTTCGCGCGGCCTGATGATCTCCTCGGCATGGGAGGCATCATGGTCCATATTCTGAAGCTCGGATAGTCGACACGCCGCGCAGCCTGCAACCGTGAGGTCGCACCGTGTCGTGGCCCGCGATCTGCTCTGCCAAGACGAGCACTCGAGCGAAGAGGCTTCCGTGCTGTGTGGACCCGGGCGCCGCCGAAAGATAGGTGGCCCTCTGGGTGAGCGTCGTCCACTGTCGGCCGGTCTCGAGCTCCGGGGACGTCCGGGCTAGATCAGTACGGACCAGTGGGGTACGTCGGCATGATCGCGGTAGGGCTGGCGGCTGGGGCGTTCGTGGTCCGCCGGTGGCAGTACACAACCCGCGAGGCTGGGACAGCCCCCCTCAACGGTGGCATCGTTGCGCGCTCCGAGGCCTACCGCCGGATGATCGGAGAACACTGCTCGGGCGTTCGCTGGCGCGATCACCATCCGCCGCTGCTCCGCGTTGAGCGGACCGACGCCCAACTCACTCAGCGCTTTGTACATGCCGCTGGCTCGCTCGGTAGCGGCCGCCGGCGCGGTCGCGTCGTCGTCCTGTGGCGTTCTGGCGCCTTTTCGCCACGGCCAGGGTTTACGCACCATCGCTCAGCGCTCCTCGGCGTCTTGGATCTCTTCGAGCCGGATTCGTACTCGGCGGGCTGTGGCCTCGTCGGCGAGCAGCACGTCGACGGCGGCCCGCAGTACGTCTTGGGTGGTGAGCCGCGTCCGGCCCAGCGTCACCGCTGTGTCGAGTCGCCACGTCGCTAGTGCCTTGTGATTGGCCTGGGTGAGGTCCACGGTCTGGCGGACCTTCCGGTCGCTGTCGGGGGCCGGTCGCGGCTGGGCCTTCTCTGCGGCCGCTGATTCGGCCGCTGCGGCCTTCTCTGAGCGGTCCCGCAGTGATCGGGCCCGGCTTCTAGCGTCGCTCATCGGATCGAGGTCCCCGTCAGCTCGGTGAGTGCGTCCCCGTAGGCCGTGGCTGCCGCCCGCTCGATCGGCCCGCCGAACGACTGCGCGAACCGTTGAAGCTGGGAGACGTGCGACCGCAACACCCGCCAGCCCTCGGACTCCAACAGCTCCCGGTACTCGGCGTTGGCCACGGCGCGGGGGTTGGTCCGGGTGAACATCGCCGCTGCCTGCGGCGGAGTCTCATGTCGACCTAGGTGTGCTAGGTCGTCGATCAGCTCCTTCACCACGGGCATCCGCTCCACCTCGGCCGAGGACGGGGCCAGGGGGACCAGGACGTGGGTGGCGGCGCGGATCGCTGACTCGACGATGCCTCGTTCCTTCTCGGTGGGCGGGGTGTCGATGACGACGGCGTCGTAGTCGCCGGCTTCGAGGTCCACCCCGACGCCGGGGACGTGCAGCCGCCCTGTGGCCATGCCCCGCACGGGGATGCTCCATTCCGCCATCTCGGCCCAGCGGGTGATGCTGGCCTGCGGGTCGGCGTCGATGATCAGGACGCGGTGGCCGTTCTCGGCCAGGGCGTGAGCGAGGAACGCCGAGCTGGTCGTCTTGGTGCTCCCGCCCTTCAGATTCATGACGGTGAGGATCACGCCAACTCCCAGGGTTCAGGTGACTCAGGTAGTGCAGTAGTTCAGCAGATCAGGCTTCTCAGGGCCAGCGTGACAGGCGCTCTCGCGACGGCTCAGTGGGGCCAGCGAACAGCACGCATCTGCACGGCGTCTCCGTCCACCGCGCTCACACCCCGGACGAACGCCACCGCTCGATCGGCAAAGGTCACCACACACAAGCCCTGGCCCCGGACGTACGGGATGCTCTGGATCTCCCGGCGGCCCAACGCCTGCACCCCGAGCTGGGCGACGCACTCTTCGTATGTCGGGTCGCGCTCCTCGGTCCACAGCGCGGCCGGCCCACCGCCGTCCACCGCAAGGGTGCCGTCGCCGGAGTCGAACCGCACGGTCGACGTGCCGCCGATCGTGTCGACCTTCGGCGGTTGCTCGCTCATGTTGACGCCAGGGTCAGTGATGCGCAGTGTCCCGGTCCAGGTCGCGGCCCGTGGTGGTGGCGGTTGTGCCGGCGGACCAGCGACCGGCTGCCTGGACGGGTTCGGAGCCCCTGTCGGACCGCTGACCGCGGCACTGGACTGGATCGCCAGGCAGCCGCTCATGACGAACAGCAGACCGACCCCCGCCAGCAACACCGGTTTGAGACAGCCGCCACCAGTCCGCCGCTCCCTCCGGATCACGCCACCGCCTCGACTCCACGCCTACCCGCCCGATCTGAGGCGGACCTGGGCTCAGTCATCGACGGCCCCTCCACCGCGCCATCCAATCCGCGATCTCGGGGGCGGCCATCGGTGCAGGGAGCTGACGAATCTGGTCCTCGATGATCGTCGGCCCCTGGCGGGGGTTGCCCCGCTCTCCCCGCGCCCGGAGCCATTGCCGGGTCCGAACGCTCCACGGCCGCGACGGCGGACGCACCGACCCGGGACTGACCGTCAACATCGCGACGAAATTCCCGTCATCGCGCATGACGATGCTCGCCGCACGCAGCAGCAGGATCACCCCGACCGCGATCAGCACGACGCCCACAAGCGACAGCATCGCGCCCTCCATCTCGGATCTCGTCACGTGCCGAGCCCGATCAGCATCGCACGCGAGCGGTTTCCGCGTTTCGCTGATCACCGACGCCGGTAGGCGTGCCGAGTGCGCCAGGCGCGCTGGATCTCCCAGCGCGACCGGCCCCACTCGGCATAGGTCCGCCCGCACAGGGGGTGGGACCGGAATACGCCAGAAACCTGCCGTCGACTCTCCGGTAGGCGCTGATCAACGGCACTGACACCGCTGCGGGCCGCCGTGCGGCTATGGTGATCACGTCCTACGAGGTGATCTTCCGGGGTTTCTGGGTGGCGTCGATTGATCGGACCGCGTATCCGCGGTTCAAGAGGGTGGTGTCGGCGCGGGAGCTGGCCGAGGCGTTCACTCCCACGCCGGACGAGGCCGGTTGGGCGCGGACGAAGACCACCACGGACCAGCACTTCTTGGCGCTGGTGGTGCTGCTGAAGTGCTACCAGCGGTTGGGGTACTTCCCGAAGCTGGTCGCCGTTCCGCCGGTGGTGGTCGACTGCGTCCGCAGCAAGCTGGAGTTGGCTGAAGCCGTCGAGGCCGTGTACGAGTCAGACCGGACGCTGTGGCGGCACCGGGACTTCGTGCGCGCGCGGTTGGGCGTGAAGTACACGCCGGCTAACGTGCGCGAGGTCGCCGAGTCGGCGATCCGCAAGGCGGTGCAGTCCAAGGACAACCCGGCCGACCTGATCAACGTGGCGCTGGACGAACTGGTGCGCCAAAGCTGCGAGCTGCCCGGCTACACCACGCTGGACGCGATGACCGCCTCGATCCGCACCGAGGTCAACACCGGTCTGTTCAGCAGGGTCGCGGCCCGGCCGGACCGGATGCAACGTGCCCGGCTGAAACGCCTGCTGTGGGTCGATCCGGCGACCCGCCGCAGCGAGTTCGACCGGCTGAAGGACTCCGCCGGCGCCGCGACGCTGGGCAAGTTCAAGGACCGCCTGGCGCGCCTGGCCGCGTTAGACGCGCTCGGTCCGACCGAGCTGTGGCTCGACGGCATCCCACCGGGCAAGGTCGCGCACTTCGCCGGCGAGGCGCGGGTGACCGACGCCGCCGACATGCGGAAGGTCCTCAACGACGACAAGCGGCTGACGCTGCTGATCAGCCTCGTTCACGAGTGCCGCACCTCGGCCCGCGACGAGGTGGTGACCATGTTCTGCAAGCGTCTCGCCGCGCTGCACAAGAAGGGCCGCGAGCGTCTGGCTGAGATCCAGTCCGCTAACCGCGCCGAGACCTAACGACTCATCGGCGTGCTCGGCGACGTCGTGGCCGCCGCCCGCGAAGCCAGCATGCCAGCCGACCCCAGCGAGCCGGGCCAGCCGGTCGAGGGCGTGGAGGAACGCACTGGCCGCCTGGTTCTCAAGACTCTGGCCGACGCCGGCGGGATCGACGCACTGGCCACCGCGGCCGAGGCGGTGTCGGCCTACCACGGCAACAACTACCTGCCGCTGCTGGAGCGGTTCTACCGTTCGCACCGGCCGGTGCTGTTCACCCTGGTCGACGCGATCGAGCTGGAGGCCACCAGCGCTGCTCGCAGCGTGCTGGACGCGGTCGAGTTCATCCGCGCGGTCCGCGACCGGCGCAGTGACTGGATACCGGAGACCATCACGGTCGAGGTGGATGGGCAACCGCCGACGACGGTCAGCGTCGATGCGAACGCCTTCGCCAGCGACGCCTGGCACAAGGTGCTGCGCGACAAGCAGCGACCCGGGATGCTCGCGCGGCGACACCTGGAGGTCTGCGTGTTCTCCTACCTGGCCGCCGAGCTGCGCTCCGGGGACATCGCGGTCGCCGGCTCGGACTCCTACGCCAACCTGCACGCCCAGCTCATGACCTGGGACGAGTGCCAGCTGCTGGCCGCGGACTTCTGCGCTCAGGCCGGTATCCCGATCGACGCGGCCGCGCTGGTGGCGCACTACCGGCACGAGCTGACCCGCACCGCCGCGACAGTGGACGCCGGTTTCCCGGCGAACACCGACCTGGTCCTGGACGGCGAGCGGCCGGTGCTCAAGCGCCGCAAGGGCGCCGACCGGCGACCCTCGGCGATCACGCTGGAAGCGGCGATCCACCAGCGGCTGCCCGAACGCAGCCTGCTGGACATCCTGACCCGCACCGCGTACCTGACCGGCTGGCACCGGCACTTCGGGCCAGCCTCGGGGTCGGACCCGAAGATCCGCGACACGCTCGGCCGCTACGTCACCACGACCTACGCCTACGGCACCAACCTGGGCCCGGCCGAGGTCGCCCGGCACATGCGCGGCAAGGTCTCCGTGCACGAGATCTACACGGCCGGCAACAAGCACTCCGACCCCACCAAGGTCTACCGAGGCTCCACCGATGTGATCAACGAGTTCGCGAAGCTGGACGTGGCCGGGATCTGGGGCGACGGCCAGGTGGTCGCCGTCGACGGCTCGCAGGTCGACACCTGGGAGAACAACCTGCTGGCCGAGTCGCACATCCGCTACGGAGGTTACGGCGGCATCGCCATGCGTCACGTCGCCGACTCCTACATCGCCTTGTTCTCCCATTTCATCCCGTGTGGCGTGTGGGAGGCGGTCTACATCATCGAAGGGCTGCTCAAGAACGACTCCGACATCCAGCCCGACACGATCCACGCCGATACCCAGGGCCAGTCCCTGTTGGTATTCGGACTGGCCACGCTGCTGGGCTTCGAGCTTCTGCCCAGGATCAGGAACTGGCACGACCTGATCTTCTACCGGCCCGATCCGCGCACCCGCTACCAGCACATTGACGCGCTGTTCGGCGACAACGCGATCGACTGGGAGCTGATCGAGAAGCACTGGACCGACCTGCTGCGCACCGCGATCTCCATCCGCGAAGGCCGGGTGTCCTCGGTGACGCTGCTGCGCCGGCTGGGCAATCACTCCCGCAAGAACCGGCTGTACCGGGCGTTCCGGGAGCTGGGCAGGGTTATCCGCACGGTGACGCTGTTGCGGTACCTGTCCGAACCCGAGCTGCGGGAGCAGATCACCGCGATCACCAACAAAGCCGAGGCGTTCCACGGCTACTCGGAATGGCTGATGGTCGGCGGCCAGCTCATCGGCCACAACGATCCGGACCACCAGGAACTGGTGGTCAAGTTCAACGAGCTGATGGCCAACTGCGCCATCTACTCGACGGCCCTGGATATCACAGACGCGGCGAACTCGCTGGCCGCCGAGGGCCACCCGGTCGACCACGACGACCTGGCCACCATCACCCCGTACATCACGCACACGATCCGGCGGCTCGGCGACCTAGTGCTCGACCTCGACCCGCCCGACGCGACGCCGACCACCCGGCTGGACCTGGAACCCCGCGCACTATTCCCCGGCGGCCCGGCCGCGTAGCTCGGATCACTGCTGGTCGCGGCACGGTTTCTCGCTCCAGTAGGGCGAGGACGTTGATCGTCAGCAGGTACCGACAAGATCCGCCACCATCGCCAACCTACCGGATAACGGACCATTATGCGGTAGACTGATCAACAACAGGGATCGGCGAGCTGGGTGAATGTGTTGCCGCCCGGTGCGCGACTCGTGCAGGTTATCCGGTAGGTCGATCAGGAGGGAGGTTCGGCGATGGCGGCGACCGTGACGAAGCTGGAGAACCGTCAGCGCCCGCCCGGCGCCGGCAAGGTCGGCGGACCGACGGTCT
>NZ_MCIP01000013.1:0-2260 GCF_001932425.1 Pseudonocardia sp. Ae505_Ps2 | reverse complement strand
CCGCGGTCGTCGAGGCGAGGGCGGGGCTGGACCGGATGGCCGCGGTCAGCTCGGCGTCGCTCTGCGGGGAGAATCCGGTGATCACCACGATCGCCTGCGGGTCGAGGGCGGCGACCTGCTCGGCGGACAGGCTCGCGAAGTCGCTGTCCTGGTCGGCGGCGATGTTCTGCCCGCCGGCGAGGGTGATGATGCCGTTGGCGAGCCCGGAGCCGCCCTGGGTCATCAGCGGCTGACCGGTCTGCGGGGCAGAGGACAGCGCCAACACCCGCACCGGTGCGGTGCCGGGGGCGGGGGTCGCGGCCGCGACCTGGGCCTTGATCCGGTCGACGAGCTGCGTGCCCTGCGCCTCCGCGCCGAACACGGCCGCGGTCTGCTGGACGAACGTGTAGGTGTCGTCGATGTTCTGCACCGGCGAAGGGGCGTCGTCGCAGGCCACGAGGCTGGCCGCGCCGGCCTGCTGCAGCCGTTCCACCGAGGGGGTGCCGTCGAAACCCCCGAAGCTGTAGCTCGAGATGCCGACCACGAGGTCGGGCTTCGCCGCAACGACCGACTCGGTGTTGCCCTGTCCGGGGTCCAGCACCGGGATCGAGTCGAGCTCGCTCCGCTCGGCTCCGGTGAAGGCGGTGAAGAAGTCCGGGGCCGCGGTGCCGACGATCCGCTCACGCTGGCCGAGCGCGGTCAGGATCGCGGCGGCGCCGCCGTCCATGGTGACCACGCGCTCCGGCGCGGCCGCGAGCTGCGGCACCGGCGGGCAGGCGGGCGCGGCCGGGTGGCCTGCCCCGCCCGCGGACGACCCGCTCGTGTCCATGCCCTCGTGGCCCGCGTGGTCGCCGGCGGCCGGTCCACCGCCGCCGCACCCGGCCAGCAGCACGGCCGTGGCGACGGCGGCCAGCGCCGTCGTGATCGCCCGTCGATGTCGTCGCACCCTCACACGCCCTTCATCAGAATCGTCGTCGGAACACCTCACGAGTCGCAGTTCGGGAGCGTCCGGTTCCTCCGTTCGTCGGCACTCCTGTATGATATGCATCGCGCCGTTCGGCCGTAAGGCCCGGGAACTCGACCCCGCCTGGTCACGACTCGTCACTCGACAGTGGAGAATCGGGGGCACGAGATGGCCGGAGGCACAGCGGCGGACCCCGTCGGCGGGGTACGTGACGACCGGGCCGCGGTCGCAGTCGCGGGACTGCTGTCGTTCGTGGCGATGTTCGACATGAACGTCGCCACCGTTGCCCTGCCGCGGATCGCGGACGGCTTCGGCGCCGATCCCCGGCCGGTCCAGTGGGTCGTGCTTGCGTACGCGATCCCGGCCGTGGCGTTGCTGCTGCCCGCGGGACAATGGTTGGACCGGGTCGCCGTGCGGCCCGCGCTGATTGCGGCCGTCGGTATCTTCGCCGCTGCGAACTTCGCGGCCGTGGTCGCGCCGTCGCTGCCGGTGCTGGTCGGCCTGCGCGGGCTGCAGGGTGTGGGCGGCGCAGTGCTGATGGTGCTGATGCCGGTGCTCGCGATGGCCGCGGTCGCCCCGCAGCGGCGGGGCCGGGCGATGGCGGTGCCCGCGACGGCCGGGCCGGTCGGCGGGGTGCTGGGCCCCGCGGTGGGCGGGCCGCTGATCGAGCTGGCGGGCTGGCGCGTCGCGTTCGTCCCCGCGGTACTGGTGTCGCTACTCGCTGTCGTGCTGGTCCGCCGGTCCCGGATCCCCGCCGGGAGGTTCACCGGACCGGACGGGCCTGGCCTGGCCGACGCCGCTCTGCTCATCACCGGTCTCGGACTCGCGTGTGCGGTCGCCACCGGTGTCCTCACCGGTCCGGCGGTGGTGGCCACGGCGGTCGCGGTCGCGGTCGCTGCGCTCGCCACGTGGGCGTCGCGCCCCGGGGCCCGCTCGGTCGCCGCGGCGCTGCTACCGCGTGGCGCTGCGCCCGCCGTGGCTGTGGCGCTGCTCGCCGGGGCGTTCGCGGCCGCCTCGTACCTGGTCGCCGTCGGGCTGCAGACCGGGGGCTCCGGGCCCGCCGCCGCCGGGCTGGCGCTGTTGGCGTTCCCGCTGGGGATGGTCGTGGCCGGGCCTGCGGCGGGCCGGCTCGCCGACCGCTACTCTCCGCGTGCGGTCGCCATCGCGGGCGGCGTCCTCGCCGCGGTCGGCTTCGCGGTGCTCGCCGGGCTGCCCGACGCGGAGTCCTGGAACCCGGTCGACTGATCTGCTACCGCCGCCTCACCAAGCCGAAGCCGAAGCCGAAGCCGAGATGATGGTCGACCCAGCCCTCGCTGA
>NZ_MCIP01000012.1:0-2267 GCF_001932425.1 Pseudonocardia sp. Ae505_Ps2 | reverse complement strand
GCAGTAATAGGCGACTCCGCCGCCCGGCGGGGCTGCGGCCATCACCCGGCGTAAGGAACCGGCGTGGTGGCCTAACCAAACGACCTACAGGAATAGGTGGTTGGCTATGGGCCATGCTGCCCTGAGTACGTCCGCGCATCCAGTGGCGGGGGGAAGAGTTCTTCCCTCTCCCGCCGACGATCCCTCCACGACAGTCGCCGATACCGGTGTTGACCTGGGGTTTCCCTGGGTCGGGTGGTGTCCGGACGGGTTGACCGAACCGGTGATTGACCGCCTCTACGGCGACCTCCTCCACAACCCGGACGCCCACGCCGGCCTCGACGAGCCGGTCGGCCCCGACGAGCCGACCGATCCGTCCGAGGCGGCCGGTGGGGCGGTCCCGGCTGGGTTGGTTGTGTTCTTCTCCCCGCGGGTTCCTGCTGGTCAGACCCGTGTCGCGGGTGGCGAGGCGGCATGAACACCCTACTCCGCGCCACCGCCCGCGGCCTCGCCGACCGGGCCGTCGAGATCACCATCCTCGGCGCCCTGACCGCCGCGACCATGTGTCTGACCTGGTGGTTCACCATCCCGGCCGTCCTCGCCGCGGTGTGGTGGGCGACGGTCGAGGTGCGTCTGTGGCGCGCCCACCGCGGCGCACCGGCCTCGGCTAGCCAGGCCGGGCGGGCTGCCGCAGCCGCCGTTTCACCGCCTGCTGAGTCGTCTTCTGCACCGGTTTCGGCTGGTCAGCAGGGTGTCGGGAGGGCCGGGGCATGACCGCGACCTCCCCTTCCCCGCACTCGTGGGCCTCTACTCGCGCGGCCGACCGTCGAGAAGCGCGCGCTCTGGAAGCGCGTCTTGCCCGTGAGGACGCCGACGCCGCCGCGCGGCGACGCCTGGAAGCCGAAACCGCCCGCGGGGACAAGGCCCGCGCCGACCGCGACCACGCCGACCAGCGACGGACCGAACGCGCAACTGCCCGCGCCGCCGCCCGCGCACAGCGCCGGACCAAGGCCCTGACCTGGGCCTCCACCCACGTCGTAGAGCTACTGATCTACCCGATCGCGCTGCTGTCCTTCGCTCTGGCCGCACCGGCCATGGCCGCCTACGGCACCACCCTCTACGGCCCACCCGGCGTCCTGCTCGCAGGGATCACCGAACTCGGCATGTGGGCCTTCGCCCTGGCAGTGGTCGCCTCACGCCACCAGGCCCCGGACCGGCCCGTGGTCGGGTTGCAGGCCGGTGTCGTGGTGTTCGCCCTCGTCGCCGCCGGAATGAACCTGGCCCACGGCCTCGAACAGGGCCTCACCGCCGGAGTGGTGATGGCGGTCGTGTCCATCGCCGGCGTCGCCGCCCACCAACTCACCCTCGCCGGGACACCCCGGTCCCGGACCGAGCGGCGGGCCGCGCGCCAGGCCGGGCGCCTGGACCGGCTGGTCGAGGTGAAGACCGACCGAGCCCGCCGCCTCGCCCTCGCCGACGCCACCGCGATCATCGGCCCGGACGGCACCGCCACCCTGGCCTACCAGCCCGGCACCTACCGAATCGCCCGACGCACCCTCACCCCGACCGCACCGACCACACCGGGCCCGACCGAACCCACCGAAGACCAGGACAGCAACGGGGACAGCGACTGGGATGCCGCCCTGACCGCGCTCACCCACGGCCACTTCTACGACCCATGGACCGACCCCGACCTCCCCTCACAGGCCGACCCGTGGGCCGACTCCCACCCCGACCATGATCTTGGCGGCGGCGTCGACCTCCTCGACCGCGACGACACCGAGCCGGGTGGGGAGTCGAGGCCTGACCAGCAACAGTCGACCCACCCAAGATCAACGTCGAGGGTCGGAGTCGACCCCGACCATGATCTTAAAACCGGGTCGACTCCGCGGTCCCTGAACGATCTTCGTCGTCAGCTCCGGGCAGCCGTCGGCCACGGCCGGGTCGACCCGTCCTCGGCCGAGTCGATCCGGCGGGTGCTGCGCTGCTCCGCCGCACGCGCCCGCCACCTGCGCGACGAACACCGCGACGAGAGCGGCGGTGACCAGCGATGAACCACGACAACCGAGACGACCAGACCGGACGCGGGAAGGACAGCGGTGGCGCCAGCCCGGCCCACCACGACAGAGACGACGCGCTGGCGCCGGTCATCACCCTGCACCACCACACCGACACTCCCACCACCGACACCGGCAGCCCGGTTGTGGTCGAGGGCGAGGTCATCAGTAGTTCTGCGGTGGTGTCGCCGGTCCGGGCGCGGCGGGAGCTCTACCGCTGTGACGTCACGA
>NZ_MCIP01000011.1:27281-29698 GCF_001932425.1 Pseudonocardia sp. Ae505_Ps2 | reverse complement strand
TCGCGCGGCCCGGCCCCGGGCGCAGCAGGAGCCAGGGCAGCACCGCGCAGAGCCCTGAGAGCGCCAGAGACGGCCTCTCGGGCCTCGTGGGTGTGTCGGCGTGGTGCACCGTCTCCGGGGAGCGTCACGGCCTTCGTGGAGCCGACTCGACCCAGCACGGGGAGAGGGCTTACGGTGTGGGGAGCATGCGCCGCAGCCATCGAGCCGCCCTTTCTCTCTTTGGGGCCGCTCGTGGTGCCAATTCGGAGGGTTCGATCTCCGGGTCTGGCAGCGGCGCATCGCCATATGCAGTGAAGGTGTGAATCTTCGCGCCCTGAATCTTGGCCCTAGGCCGCGAGCGCGGTGACACCAGGTCCCTCCGGCGGGCACGCCGACCGGATCGCGGCGACGTAGTCGGGGTATCCGTGCAGGTAGGGGGCACGGAACCGGGTCAGCTCCTCACCGGGGGCCGACAGCAGCGCGACACCGGGGCGAGCAGTGGTGTGCCGGTCGGCCACCTCGGCCGGGGCGCCGGGGTGCAACAGCTCGACGCTGGCACGGTTGTCGGTGCGGAAGCTGATCCGCAGCGAGCACATGGCGCGCTCGAACGCCCCGACGATCACGGCCTCAGCGCGCTGCACGATCAGCACCAGCCGGTAACCGGCCTTCGCGCCCTCGGCGAGCAGACGCCCGACCAGCGACCGGATGCGCTTGCCGATCGGGTCCTTGGTCGTCGACGCGGCGTCGGCGACCCGGTAGAGCGCGGCCAGCTCCTCAAGGACGACGACTCGCAGCGGCTGGTCGGTGGTGATCGCGACGGTGTCGCGGTCGGCGGGCATCGCGGCGATGCGCGCGGCCATGTCGGCGACGAGCGCCTGGAGCAGGGCCTCGTGGGCGCCGGGGTCGTCGACACCGGAGACCTGCAGAGCAGCGTGTCGAGTCCCGGCGAACGGACGCCACAGCAGCCCGGTCGGGTCCGACCCGCAGATCATGACCAACGGGTCAGCGGCGAGCTGAGCCAGCAGCCCGTAGGTCCAGACGCTCTTCCCAGAGCGGGTGACGCCCTGCACGATCGTGTGCGCGACATCGTCGGCCCAGGACTGCACGAGGTCCCGGGCCGTCTCGTCCACCCCGAGCGCGATCCGGCCCGGAGCGGCGGGTAGGACCAGGCTCACGGTGCCCTCGAGCGGGTCGACGCCGAGCAGCTCGACCCGGGCATGGATCTGCCCCAGCGGGGAGATGCACAGCGCGGCCGCGCCCAGGTGCGGGGCGATGCGCAGCGCCACCCGGCGCAGATCGGCAACCAGCTGACCAGGCAGGAGCTTGATCGTCAGCACCGTCGGCGGGCCCAGGACGATGTCGACCAGCTGCGGCACGACAACCGTCGCGCCGGAGACGGTGTCGACCCGGCAGCACAGCCCGGCGCCCTCGCACGCCTGCCGCCACGACCACCACAGGCCATCGGCCTCACGCTCATCGACCGCCCGATCCCTCCTCGCCCAGAGGCCCATGTCAGGCCGCCTCGCCCTCAGGCTTACGACCACGCCCGACCTGCCCACGAATACCGTCCGCCGACCAGCGCGGCGGGGTGAGCTGACCGGTCTTGCGCTGCACATAGCCGGGAGTCATCACCAGGCCGTCGAAGTGCAGCGGCTGACCGAGCGAGCCCACCGCCGGGCGGTCGTGGGAGGCGATCAGGATCTCGACGACAGCGCTCTTGTCCCGCTCGTCGTCCTGGTCGGCCGGGGTCAGGGCCTCGACCCGCCACAGGCCGCGGCCGTGCTCGTCGGTGTCCTGGCGGCCCTGCGGGTCCGGGCGGCGCGAGCCGTCAGACAACTCGACCCACTTCGCCACCGGCGTCACAGTGCCGGTGCTGATCAGGGTCACGCGGTCGGTGTCGATCGGATAGCTACGCACGTCCTCCGCCTCTCGTCGCCATTCTTGCCCACCATTAGCACAAGACTAGCACGACTTGCGTCCCACTCATAGGACACGGAGATGCGAGACAATGCCTAGCATGAGACACCAAGAGCGAGAGGACCCTGTCATGACCAGCGCCCAGCGGGAGGCCCTAGACGAGCTCATCCCTCCCTCTCAGCAGACCGGCGACCTCCGCGCCGACCTCATCACCGCCGCCCAGGAGACGTGGCGCCGGCGCGGCCGAAATTCGATGCTCGGCGGACTCGTCCTGCACGCCCTCTACGAGGACGCCCAGTCCTGGCGCACCGTCGAGTACCTGACCGGCATCCCTCGGATGACCGCTCGGCGGTGGGCCACGCCCCCACAAAAAGCAGAGCCCGACGCCCAGGACCAATGACACCCGCCGGTCCACTGCACGCCTCCGGCGGCCACTGCGTGGTGCACCTCCGCTCCCGCAGCAGCCGAGAAAGGCGTGCGGTTTTCAGGGGTGGCGGGTGGCGTGAGGCTCCGGGTGGGGC
>NZ_MCIP01000011.1:24886-27269 GCF_001932425.1 Pseudonocardia sp. Ae505_Ps2 | reverse complement strand
GGGCAGCACCGCGCAGAGCCCTGAGAGCGCCAGAGACGGCCTCTCGGGCCTCGTGGGTGTGTCGGCGTGGTGCACCGTCTCCGGGGAGCGTCACGGCCTTCGTGGAGCCGACTCGACCCAGCACGGGGAGAGGGCTTACGGTGTGGGGAGCATGCGCCGCAGCCATCGAGCCGCCCTTTCTCTCTTTGGGGCCGCTCGTGGTGCCAATTCGGAGGGTTCGATCTCCGGGTCTGGCAGCGGCGCATCGCCATATGCAGTGAAGGTGTGAATCTTCGCGCCCTGAATCTTGGCCCTAGGCCGCGAGCGCGGTGACACCAGGTCCCTCCGGCGGGCACGCCGACCGGATCGCGGCGACGTAGTCGGGGTATCCGTGCAGGTAGGGGGCACGGAACCGGGTCAGCTCCTCACCGGGGGCCGACAGCAGCGCGACACCGGGGCGAGCAGTGGTGTGCCGGTCGGCCACCTCGGCCGGGGCGCCGGGGTGCAACAGCTCGACGCTGGCACGGTTGTCGGTGCGGAAGCTGATCCGCAGCGAGCACATGGCGCGCTCGAACGCCCCGACGATCACGGCCTCAGCGCGCTGCACGATCAGCACCAGCCGGTAACCGGCCTTCGCGCCCTCGGCGAGCAGACGCCCGACCAGCGACCGGATGCGCTTGCCGATCGGGTCCTTGGTCGTCGACGCGGCGTCGGCGACCCGGTAGAGCGCGGCCAGCTCCTCAAGGACGACGACTCGCAGCGGCTGGTCGGTGGTGATCGCGACGGTGTCGCGGTCGGCGGGCATCGCGGCGATGCGCGCGGCCATGTCGGCGACGAGCGCCTGGAGCAGGGCCTCGTGGGCGCCGGGGTCGTCGACACCGGAGACCTGCAGAGCAGCGTGTCGAGTCCCGGCGAACGGACGCCACAGCAGCCCGGTCGGGTCCGACCCGCAGATCATGACCAACGGGTCAGCGGCGAGCTGAGCCAGCAGCCCGTAGGTCCAGACGCTCTTCCCAGAGCGGGTGACGCCCTGCACGATCGTGTGCGCGACATCGTCGGCCCAGGACTGCACGAGGTCCCGGGCCGTCTCGTCCACCCCGAGCGCGATCCGGCCCGGAGCGGCGGGTAGGACCAGGCTCACGGTGCCCTCGAGCGGGTCGACGCCGAGCAGCTCGACCCGGGCATGGATCTGCCCCAGCGGGGAGATGCACAGCGCGGCCGCGCCCAGGTGCGGGGCGATGCGCAGCGCCACCCGGCGCAGATCGGCAACCAGCTGACCAGGCAGGAGCTTGATCGTCAGCACCGTCGGCGGGCCCAGGACGATGTCGACCAGCTGCGGCACGACAACCGTCGCGCCGGAGACGGTGTCGACCCGGCAGCACAGCCCGGCGCCCTCGCACGCCTGCCGCCACGACCACCACAGGCCATCGGCCTCACGCTCATCGACCGCCCGATCCCTCCTCGCCCAGAGGCCCATGTCAGGCCGCCTCGCCCTCAGGCTTACGACCACGCCCGACCTGCCCACGAATACCGTCCGCCGACCAGCGCGGCGGGGTGAGCTGACCGGTCTTGCGCTGCACATAGCCGGGAGTCATCACCAGGCCGTCGAAGTGCAGCGGCTGACCGAGCGAGCCCACCGCCGGGCGGTCGTGGGAGGCGATCAGGATCTCGACGACAGCGCTCTTGTCCCGCTCGTCGTCCTGGTCGGCCGGGGTCAGGGCCTCGACCCGCCACAGGCCGCGGCCGTGCTCGTCGGTGTCCTGGCGGCCCTGCGGGTCCGGGCGGCGCGAGCCGTCAGACAACTCGACCCACTTCGCCACCGGCGTCACAGTGCCGGTGCTGATCAGGGTCACGCGGTCGGTGTCGATCGGATAGCTACGCACGTCCTCCGCCTCTCGTCGCCATTCTTGCCCACCATTAGCACAAGACTAGCACGACTTGCGTCCCACTCATAGGACACGGAGATGCGAGACAATGCCTAGCATGAGACACCAAGAGCGAGAGGACCCTGTCATGACCAGCGCCCAGCGGGAGGCCCTAGACGAGCTCATCCCTCCCTCTCAGCAGACCGGCGACCTCCGCGCCGACCTCATCACCGCCGCCCAGGAGACGTGGCGCCGGCGCGGCCGAAATTCGATGCTCGGCGGACTCGTCCTGCACGCCCTCTACGAGGACGCCCAGTCCTGGCGCACCGTCGAGTACCTGACCGGCATCCCTCGGATGACCGCTCGGCGGTGGGCCACGCCCCCACAAAAAGCAGAGCCCGACGCCCAGGACCAATGACACCCGCCGGTCCACTGCACGCCTCCGGCGGCCACTGCGTGGTGCACCTCCGCTCCCGCAGCAGCCGAGAAAGGCGTGCGGTTTTCAGGGGTGGCGGGTGGCGTGAGGCTCCGGGTGGGGC
>NZ_MCIP01000011.1:22492-24874 GCF_001932425.1 Pseudonocardia sp. Ae505_Ps2 | reverse complement strand
GGCAGCACCGCGCAGAGCCCTGAGAGCGCCAGAGACGGCCTCTCGGGCCTCGTGGGTGTGTCGGCGTGGTGCACCGTCTCCGGGGAGCGTCACGGCCTTCGTGGAGCCGACTCGACCCAGCACGGGGAGAGGGCTTACGGTGTGGGGAGCATGCGCCGCAGCCATCGAGCCGCCCTTTCTCTCTTTGGGGCCGCTCGTGGTGCCAATTCGGAGGGTTCGATCTCCGGGTCTGGCAGCGGCGCATCGCCATATGCAGTGAAGGTGTGAATCTTCGCGCCCTGAATCTTGGCCCTAGGCCGCGAGCGCGGTGACACCAGGTCCCTCCGGCGGGCACGCCGACCGGATCGCGGCGACGTAGTCGGGGTATCCGTGCAGGTAGGGGGCACGGAACCGGGTCAGCTCCTCACCGGGGGCCGACAGCAGCGCGACACCGGGGCGAGCAGTGGTGTGCCGGTCGGCCACCTCGGCCGGGGCGCCGGGGTGCAACAGCTCGACGCTGGCACGGTTGTCGGTGCGGAAGCTGATCCGCAGCGAGCACATGGCGCGCTCGAACGCCCCGACGATCACGGCCTCAGCGCGCTGCACGATCAGCACCAGCCGGTAACCGGCCTTCGCGCCCTCGGCGAGCAGACGCCCGACCAGCGACCGGATGCGCTTGCCGATCGGGTCCTTGGTCGTCGACGCGGCGTCGGCGACCCGGTAGAGCGCGGCCAGCTCCTCAAGGACGACGACTCGCAGCGGCTGGTCGGTGGTGATCGCGACGGTGTCGCGGTCGGCGGGCATCGCGGCGATGCGCGCGGCCATGTCGGCGACGAGCGCCTGGAGCAGGGCCTCGTGGGCGCCGGGGTCGTCGACACCGGAGACCTGCAGAGCAGCGTGTCGAGTCCCGGCGAACGGACGCCACAGCAGCCCGGTCGGGTCCGACCCGCAGATCATGACCAACGGGTCAGCGGCGAGCTGAGCCAGCAGCCCGTAGGTCCAGACGCTCTTCCCAGAGCGGGTGACGCCCTGCACGATCGTGTGCGCGACATCGTCGGCCCAGGACTGCACGAGGTCCCGGGCCGTCTCGTCCACCCCGAGCGCGATCCGGCCCGGAGCGGCGGGTAGGACCAGGCTCACGGTGCCCTCGAGCGGGTCGACGCCGAGCAGCTCGACCCGGGCATGGATCTGCCCCAGCGGGGAGATGCACAGCGCGGCCGCGCCCAGGTGCGGGGCGATGCGCAGCGCCACCCGGCGCAGATCGGCAACCAGCTGACCAGGCAGGAGCTTGATCGTCAGCACCGTCGGCGGGCCCAGGACGATGTCGACCAGCTGCGGCACGACAACCGTCGCGCCGGAGACGGTGTCGACCCGGCAGCACAGCCCGGCGCCCTCGCACGCCTGCCGCCACGACCACCACAGGCCATCGGCCTCACGCTCATCGACCGCCCGATCCCTCCTCGCCCAGAGGCCCATGTCAGGCCGCCTCGCCCTCAGGCTTACGACCACGCCCGACCTGCCCACGAATACCGTCCGCCGACCAGCGCGGCGGGGTGAGCTGACCGGTCTTGCGCTGCACATAGCCGGGAGTCATCACCAGGCCGTCGAAGTGCAGCGGCTGACCGAGCGAGCCCACCGCCGGGCGGTCGTGGGAGGCGATCAGGATCTCGACGACAGCGCTCTTGTCCCGCTCGTCGTCCTGGTCGGCCGGGGTCAGGGCCTCGACCCGCCACAGGCCGCGGCCGTGCTCGTCGGTGTCCTGGCGGCCCTGCGGGTCCGGGCGGCGCGAGCCGTCAGACAACTCGACCCACTTCGCCACCGGCGTCACAGTGCCGGTGCTGATCAGGGTCACGCGGTCGGTGTCGATCGGATAGCTACGCACGTCCTCCGCCTCTCGTCGCCATTCTTGCCCACCATTAGCACAAGACTAGCACGACTTGCGTCCCACTCATAGGACACGGAGATGCGAGACAATGCCTAGCATGAGACACCAAGAGCGAGAGGACCCTGTCATGACCAGCGCCCAGCGGGAGGCCCTAGACGAGCTCATCCCTCCCTCTCAGCAGACCGGCGACCTCCGCGCCGACCTCATCACCGCCGCCCAGGAGACGTGGCGCCGGCGCGGCCGAAATTCGATGCTCGGCGGACTCGTCCTGCACGCCCTCTACGAGGACGCCCAGTCCTGGCGCACCGTCGAGTACCTGACCGGCATCCCTCGGATGACCGCTCGGCGGTGGGCCACGCCCCCACAAAAAGCAGAGCCCGACGCCCAGGACCAATGACACCCGCCGGTCCACTGCACGCCTCCGGCGGCCACTGCGTGGTGCACCTCCGCTCCCGCAGCAGCCGAGAAAGGCGTGCGGTTTTCAGGGGTGGCGGGTGGCGTGAGGCTCCGGGTGGGGC
>NZ_MCIP01000011.1:1970-22480 GCF_001932425.1 Pseudonocardia sp. Ae505_Ps2 | reverse complement strand
GGCAGCACCGCGCAGAGCCCTGAGAGCGCCAGAGACGGCCTCTCGGGCCTCGTGGGTGTGTCGGCGTGGTGCACCGTCTCCGGGGAGCGTCACGGCCTTCGTGGAGCCGACTCGACCCAGCACGGGGAGAGGGCTTACGGTGTGGGGAGCATGCGCCGCAGCCATCGAGCCGCCCTTTCTCTCTTTGGGGCCGCTCGTGGTGCCAATTCGGAGGGTTCGATCTCCGGGTCTGGCAGCGGCGCATCGCCATATGCAGTGAAGGTGTGAATCTTCGCGCCCTGAATCTTGGCCCTAGGCCGCGAGCGCGGTGACACCAGGTCCCTCCGGCGGGCACGCCGACCGGATCGCGGCGACGTAGTCGGGGTATCCGTGCAGGTAGGGGGCACGGAACCGGGTCAGCTCCTCACCGGGGGCCGACAGCAGCGCGACACCGGGGCGAGCAGTGGTGTGCCGGTCGGCCACCTCGGCCGGGGCGCCGGGGTGCAACAGCTCGACGCTGGCACGGTTGTCGGTGCGGAAGCTGATCCGCAGCGAGCACATGGCGCGCTCGAACGCCCCGACGATCACGGCCTCAGCGCGCTGCACGATCAGCACCAGCCGGTAACCGGCCTTCGCGCCCTCGGCGAGCAGACGCCCGACCAGCGACCGGATGCGCTTGCCGATCGGGTCCTTGGTCGTCGACGCGGCGTCGGCGACCCGGTAGAGCGCGGCCAGCTCCTCAAGGACGACGACTCGCAGCGGCTGGTCGGTGGTGATCGCGACGGTGTCGCGGTCGGCGGGCATCGCGGCGATGCGCGCGGCCATGTCGGCGACGAGCGCCTGGAGCAGGGCCTCGTGGGCGCCGGGGTCGTCGACACCGGAGACCTGCAGAGCAGCGTGTCGAGTCCCGGCGAACGGACGCCACAGCAGCCCGGTCGGGTCCGACCCGCAGATCATGACCAACGGGTCAGCGGCGAGCTGAGCCAGCAGCCCGTAGGTCCAGACGCTCTTCCCAGAGCGGGTGACGCCCTGCACGATCGTGTGCGCGACATCGTCGGCCCAGGACTGCACGAGGTCCCGGGCCGTCTCGTCCACCCCGAGCGCGATCCGGCCCGGAGCGGCGGGTAGGACCAGGCTCACGGTGCCCTCGAGCGGGTCGACGCCGAGCAGCTCGACCCGGGCATGGATCTGCCCCAGCGGGGAGATGCACAGCGCGGCCGCGCCCAGGTGCGGGGCGATGCGCAGCGCCACCCGGCGCAGATCGGCAACCAGCTGACCAGGCAGGAGCTTGATCGTCAGCACCGTCGGCGGGCCCAGGACGATGTCGACCAGCTGCGGCACGACAACCGTCGCGCCGGAGACGGTGTCGACCCGGCAGCACAGCCCGGCGCCCTCGCACGCCTGCCGCCACGACCACCACAGGCCATCGGCCTCACGCTCATCGACCGCCCGATCCCTCCTCGCCCAGAGGCCCATGTCAGGCCGCCTCGCCCTCAGGCTTACGACCACGCCCGACCTGCCCACGAATACCGTCCGCCGACCAGCGCGGCGGGGTGAGCTGACCGGTCTTGCGCTGCACATAGCCGGGAGTCATCACCAGGCCGTCGAAGTGCAGCGGCTGACCGAGCGAGCCCACCGCCGGGCGGTCGTGGGAGGCGATCAGGATCTCGACGACAGCGCTCTTGTCCCGCTCGTCGTCCTGGTCGGCCGGGGTCAGGGCCTCGACCCGCCACAGGCCGCGGCCGTGCTCGTCGGTGTCCTGGCGGCCCTGCGGGTCCGGGCGGCGCGAGCCGTCAGACAACTCGACCCACTTCGCCACCGGCGTCACAGTGCCGGTGCTGATCAGGGTCACGCGGTCGGTGTCGATCGGATAGCTACGCACGTCCTCCGCCTCTCGTCGCCATTCTTGCCCACCATTAGCACAAGACTAGCACGACTTGCGTCCCACTCATAGGACACGGAGATGCGAGACAATGCCTAGCATGAGACACCAAGAGCGAGAGGACCCTGTCATGACCAGCGCCCAGCGGGAGGCCCTAGACGAGCTCATCCCTCCCTCTCAGCAGACCGGCGACCTCCGCGCCGACCTCATCACCGCCGCCCAGGAGACGTGGCGCCGGCGCGGCCGAAATTCGATGCTCGGCGGACTCGTCCTGCACGCCCTCTACGAGGACGCCCAGTCCTGGCGCACCGTCGAGTACCTGACCGGCATCCCTCGGATGACCGCTCGGCGGTGGGCCACGCCCCCACAAAAAGCAGAGCCCGACGCCCAGGACCAATGACACCCGCCGGTCCACTGCACGCCTCCGGCGGCCACTGCGTGGTGCACCTCCGCTCCCGCAGCAGCCGAGAAAGGCGTGCGGTTTTCAGGGGTGGCGGGTGGCGTGAGGCTCCGGGTGGGGCTGCGCTCACGTCGGCCCCGGAGGGCAGCACGGCCGCTGCAGGGCCCGCAAGCCTGGGCAGCACGGCCGCCGGTGCCCCCTGAGCGGTTGCGGGCCCTGCAGCGGCCGTGCAGGCGCAAGCGCGCCGACGTGACCGCAGCCCCACCCTCCAAGGCCAGCCCTGTCGAGGAGCTGGCACCGCAGCAGCCCGTACGCGTGGCTGAGTCGGCCCCTGCGCCCATCGACAACCCCGCCAAAGGTGGAGGACACCCGCCAGGGCGGTCCGAAGCGGCAGGGACGCTCTCAGCGCTCCGCGCACGGCGATCAAGGCCGAGCGACTTGTCAATGAGTCATTGACAAGTCGCTCACCGACCGGCGGTCGCCGACACCGTTCGCGACAGGACCTCCAGAACCACAGGACCTCCAGAACCACAGGACCTATGCATCCACTGATGATCTTCGGCCGGGCGCGGGTCTCGTGCCCGGTGTCGTCCTATCGACGACGCGGGTGTCGGTGCCGCCTGCGGCGGAGCGAGTTAGGCGTTTTCCTAAGGAAAACGACTCCCGGCAAGGTCAGCCGTCGGCGCCGGGTGCGACGCCGGGGCGGCGAGTGTCGGTGAGGCCGGTGGGTAGCCACCACTCGACGCCGAGGTCGTCGAGCCAGACTCGTGCGGCGTCGGCGCCGTCGCGCTCGGTGATGTGGAGCAGCTCGGCCGCACGGGGCTCAACGATCTTCCAGGAATGCGGGGGGATCACCGCGACGGGCTCGCCCTCCAGGTCCTCGGCGACGATGTCCTCGTCGGTCTGCTCGGGCTCCATGTCGACTCCGGTGCGCAGGTCGTGGGACCCCAGCGACCAGGTGAGCTGCTTGCGGCCACGGATCGCGGTCTCGTACTCGGCGAGCAGTGCACGGGCCTGCATGTCGGCGAGCTGCACGACCTGGCCGGTGTCGGGGTTCTCGAACCGGCGGCCCACGGTGGCGTCGCGCATCAGCTCGTAGATCGACCGCGAGGTGCCACGAGCGGCCTTGGTCGAGCCCATCACGGCCTCGGAGGCCAGACCCTTGCACACGTAGCGGGCCCAGGCTCCGGAGGTCTCGGAAAGGCCGGCGGATCCGACGTCGACGCGCTGGACGTCGAGACCGTGCTCCAGGGTCGGGGCGGGCATCCCGGCCCGCACAAGCCCGGCCGACCAGCGGGCGAACCACGAGCCGGTCATCGCGTCGACGGCGTCATCGGACATGGTCTGCTCGACGACGACCAGGGCGTGAACGTGAACGTGCCAGCCGTTGTCTGCCGAGCGGGTGACCTCCAGGGCGCGGACCCATCCGCGCAGGCCGGAGGCGTAGTCCTGCTGGGCCGCACGGCCCCCGGTGACCGATCCCCACCCCTTGGTCAGCGCGGCCAGGCATTCGGCGAGGGAGTGCTCGCGGTGGTGGCGCATCGTGAGGGTGACCAGCAGCGGGACGCCGCCGGTGCCGACGTGGTGGGCGAGGACCTTGCCGACCTCCTCGGAGCGCTGGGCCGCGATCCGGACCGAGCACTCCGGGCACATCCACACCGAGCCGCAGGACCAGAGCCCGGAGAACCCGGCGACCCGGCCAGTGGCGCCGGTGGTGGCCTGCGCGGCGGTGCCGGTGGCGTCGGTGACCCGCAGGACGACCGAGCCGTCCGGGCGGCCGCCGGGGAGCCCACAGCTAGCAGTCCGGCCCTGCGCGACCTGCCGCAACCCCTTGCGGATCGCCCACCGCTCAGCCCGGCGATCGCTGCGCCGGTCCTGCACCGCGATCGGGTCCGTGCGGTCGAGCTTGGGCAGGGTCTCGCGGAGGGTGAGCCAGCTCTGCACCTCCCGCCGGACGACGTCCTGACCTGCGGCGGAAGAGTTGTTCGTGAAAGTGCCAAGGGCCTCGCTCCGCTCGGCCGCCGGGACCGCGCTCACGCCTCCGGCGTCGCGCGGCCCGGCCCCGGGCGCAGCAGGAGCCAGGGCAGCACCGCGCAGAGCCCTGAGAGCGCCAGAGACGGCCTCTCGGGCCTCGTGGGTGTGTCGGCGTGGTGCACCGTCTCCGGGGAGCGTCACGGCCTTCGTGGAGCCGACTCGACCCAGCACGGGGAGAGGGCTTACGGTGTGGGGAGCATGCGCCGCAGCCATCGAGCCGCCCTTTCTCTCTTTGGGGCCGCTCGTGGTGCCAATTCGGAGGGTTCGATCTCCGGGTCTGGCAGCGGCGCATCGCCATATGCAGTGAAGGTGTGAATCTTCGCGCCCTGAATCTTGGCCCTAGGCCGCGAGCGCGGTGACACCAGGTCCCTCCGGCGGGCACGCCGACCGGATCGCGGCGACGTAGTCGGGGTATCCGTGCAGGTAGGGGGCACGGAACCGGGTCAGCTCCTCACCGGGGGCCGACAGCAGCGCGACACCGGGGCGAGCAGTGGTGTGCCGGTCGGCCACCTCGGCCGGGGCGCCGGGGTGCAACAGCTCGACGCTGGCACGGTTGTCGGTGCGGAAGCTGATCCGCAGCGAGCACATGGCGCGCTCGAACGCCCCGACGATCACGGCCTCAGCGCGCTGCACGATCAGCACCAGCCGGTAACCGGCCTTCGCGCCCTCGGCGAGCAGACGCCCGACCAGCGACCGGATGCGCTTGCCGATCGGGTCCTTGGTCGTCGACGCGGCGTCGGCGACCCGGTAGAGCGCGGCCAGCTCCTCAAGGACGACGACTCGCAGCGGCTGGTCGGTGGTGATCGCGACGGTGTCGCGGTCGGCGGGCATCGCGGCGATGCGCGCGGCCATGTCGGCGACGAGCGCCTGGAGCAGGGCCTCGTGGGCGCCGGGGTCGTCGACACCGGAGACCTGCAGAGCAGCGTGTCGAGTCCCGGCGAACGGACGCCACAGCAGCCCGGTCGGGTCCGACCCGCAGATCATGACCAACGGGTCAGCGGCGAGCTGAGCCAGCAGCCCGTAGGTCCAGACGCTCTTCCCAGAGCGGGTGACGCCCTGCACGATCGTGTGCGCGACATCGTCGGCCCAGGACTGCACGAGGTCCCGGGCCGTCTCGTCCACCCCGAGCGCGATCCGGCCCGGAGCGGCGGGTAGGACCAGGCTCACGGTGCCCTCGAGCGGGTCGACGCCGAGCAGCTCGACCCGGGCATGGATCTGCCCCAGCGGGGAGATGCACAGCGCGGCCGCGCCCAGGTGCGGGGCGATGCGCAGCGCCACCCGGCGCAGATCGGCAACCAGCTGACCAGGCAGGAGCTTGATCGTCAGCACCGTCGGCGGGCCCAGGACGATGTCGACCAGCTGCGGCACGACAACCGTCGCGCCGGAGACGGTGTCGACCCGGCAGCACAGCCCGGCGCCCTCGCACGCCTGCCGCCACGACCACCACAGGCCATCGGCCTCACGCTCATCGACCGCCCGATCCCTCCTCGCCCAGAGGCCCATGTCAGGCCGCCTCGCCCTCAGGCTTACGACCACGCCCGACCTGCCCACGAATACCGTCCGCCGACCAGCGCGGCGGGGTGAGCTGACCGGTCTTGCGCTGCACATAGCCGGGAGTCATCACCAGGCCGTCGAAGTGCAGCGGCTGACCGAGCGAGCCCACCGCCGGGCGGTCGTGGGAGGCGATCAGGATCTCGACGACAGCGCTCTTGTCCCGCTCGTCGTCCTGGTCGGCCGGGGTCAGGGCCTCGACCCGCCACAGGCCGCGGCCGTGCTCGTCGGTGTCCTGGCGGCCCTGCGGGTCCGGGCGGCGCGAGCCGTCAGACAACTCGACCCACTTCGCCACCGGCGTCACAGTGCCGGTGCTGATCAGGGTCACGCGGTCGGTGTCGATCGGATAGCTACGCACGTCCTCCGCCTCTCGTCGCCATTCTTGCCCACCATTAGCACAAGACTAGCACGACTTGCGTCCCACTCATAGGACACGGAGATGCGAGACAATGCCTAGCATGAGACACCAAGAGCGAGAGGACCCTGTCATGACCAGCGCCCAGCGGGAGGCCCTAGACGAGCTCATCCCTCCCTCTCAGCAGACCGGCGACCTCCGCGCCGACCTCATCACCGCCGCCCAGGAGACGTGGCGCCGGCGCGGCCGAAATTCGATGCTCGGCGGACTCGTCCTGCACGCCCTCTACGAGGACGCCCAGTCCTGGCGCACCGTCGAGTACCTGACCGGCATCCCTCGGATGACCGCTCGGCGGTGGGCCACGCCCCCACAAAAAGCAGAGCCCGACGCCCAGGACCAATGACACCCGCCGGTCCACTGCACGCCTCCGGCGGCCACTGCGTGGTGCACCTCCGCTCCCGCAGCAGCCGAGAAAGGCGTGCGGTTTTCAGGGGTGGCGGGTGGCGTGAGGCTCCGGGTGGGGCTGCGCTCACGTCGGCCCCGGAGGGCAGCACGGCCGCTGCAGGGCCCGCAAGCCTGGGCAGCACGGCCGCCGGTGCCCCCTGAGCGGTTGCGGGCCCTGCAGCGGCCGTGCAGGCGCAAGCGCGCCGACGTGACCGCAGCCCCACCCTCCAAGGCCAGCCCTGTCGAGGAGCTGGCACCGCAGCAGCCCGTACGCGTGGCTGAGTCGGCCCCTGCGCCCATCGACAACCCCGCCAAAGGTGGAGGACACCCGCCAGGGCGGTCCGAAGCGGCAGGGACGCTCTCAGCGCTCCGCGCACGGCGATCAAGGCCGAGCGACTTGTCAATGAGTCATTGACAAGTCGCTCACCGACCGGCGGTCGCCGACACCGTTCGCGACAGGACCTCCAGAACCACAGGACCTCCAGAACCACAGGACCTATGCATCCACTGATGATCTTCGGCCGGGCGCGGGTCTCGTGCCCGGTGTCGTCCTATCGACGACGCGGGTGTCGGTGCCGCCTGCGGCGGAGCGAGTTAGGCGTTTTCCTAAGGAAAACGACTCCCGGCAAGGTCAGCCGTCGGCGCCGGGTGCGACGCCGGGGCGGCGAGTGTCGGTGAGGCCGGTGGGTAGCCACCACTCGACGCCGAGGTCGTCGAGCCAGACTCGTGCGGCGTCGGCGCCGTCGCGCTCGGTGATGTGGAGCAGCTCGGCCGCACGGGGCTCAACGATCTTCCAGGAATGCGGGGGGATCACCGCGACGGGCTCGCCCTCCAGGTCCTCGGCGACGATGTCCTCGTCGGTCTGCTCGGGCTCCATGTCGACTCCGGTGCGCAGGTCGTGGGACCCCAGCGACCAGGTGAGCTGCTTGCGGCCACGGATCGCGGTCTCGTACTCGGCGAGCAGTGCACGGGCCTGCATGTCGGCGAGCTGCACGACCTGGCCGGTGTCGGGGTTCTCGAACCGGCGGCCCACGGTGGCGTCGCGCATCAGCTCGTAGATCGACCGCGAGGTGCCACGAGCGGCCTTGGTCGAGCCCATCACGGCCTCGGAGGCCAGACCCTTGCACACGTAGCGGGCCCAGGCTCCGGAGGTCTCGGAAAGGCCGGCGGATCCGACGTCGACGCGCTGGACGTCGAGACCGTGCTCCAGGGTCGGGGCGGGCATCCCGGCCCGCACAAGCCCGGCCGACCAACGGGCGAACCAGCTCCCGGTCATGGCGTCGACGGCGTCGTCGGACATGGTCTGCTCAACGACGATCAGGGCGTGAACGTGAACGTGCCAGCCGTTGTCCATCGAGCGGGTGACCTCCAAAGCGCGGACCCATCCCCGCAGGCCAGCGGCGTAGTCGCGCTGGGCGGCGCGGCCCCCGGTGACCGATCCCCACCCCTTGGTCAGCGCGGCCAAGCACTCGGCCAGGGAGTGCTCGCGGTGGTGGCGCATCGTGAGGGTGACCAGCAGCGGGACGCCGCCGGTGCCGACGTGGTGGGCGAGGACCTTGCCGACCTCCTCGGAGCGCTGGGCCGCGATCCGGACCGAGCACTCCGGGCACATCCACACCGAGCCGCAGGACCAGAGCCCGGAGAACCCGGCGACCCGGCCAGTGGCGCCGGTGGTGGCCTGCGCGGCGGTGCCGGTGGCGTCGGTGACCCGCAGGACGACCGAGCCGTCCGGGCGGCCGCCGGGGAGCCCACAGCTAGCAGTCCGGCCCTGCGCGACCTGCCGCAACCCCTTGCGGATCGCCCACCGCTCAGCCCGGCGATCGCTGCGCCGGTCCTGCACCGCGATCGGGTCCGTGCGGTCGAGCTTGGGCAGGGTCTCGCGGAGGGTGAGCCAGCTCTGCACCTCCCGCCGGACGACGTCCTGACCTGCGGCGGAAGAGTTGTTCGTGAAAGTGCCAAGGGCCTCGCTCCGCTCGGCCGCCGGGACCGCGCTCACGCCTCCGGCGCCGCGCGGCCCGGCCCCGGCTGCAGCACGGAACCAGGCAACGTCCTGCGACCCCCTCAGCGCGCCAGAGACGGCCGATCGGGCGTCGTGCGTGTGTCGGCGTGGTGCACCGTCTCCGGTGCCCGTACCGTAGCGCTCAGCCACAGCGGCAGGCCTCACTTCTTCGCAGGAGTCATTGGCTTGGTCCGCCGCTGGTGCAGAGCCCTGGGCATTGGCGCGCCTGGGGCTCTCGGCTTTCCTGGGGTCCAACAGTGGCCCCCGGCAGGCCCCGATCAGGGGCGACACGCCGGGAACGGTCGGGTCGATCTGCACGAGCTCAGGCCGCGACCGCGGCCGGGCCCGTCTCCTCCGCCGGGCACGCCGACTTGACCGTGGCGACGTACTCGGGGTATCCGCCCAGGTAGGGGGCCCGGAAGCGGGTCAGCTCCTCACCCGGAGCGGACAGCAGGGCGACGCCGGGGCAGGCGACGGTGTGCTGGTCGGCCAGCTCGGCCGGGGCGCCGGGGTGCAGCAGCTCGACCGACGCCCGGTTGTCGGTGCGGAAGGAGATCCGCAGCGAGCACATGGCGCGCTCGAACGCCCCGACGATCGCGGCCTCGGCACGCTGCACGATCAGCACCAGCCGGTAGCCGGCCTTCGCGCCCTCGGCGAGCAGACGCCCGATCAGGGCGCGGATGCGCTTGCCGATCGGGTCCTTGGTCGTCGACGCGGCGTCGGCGACCCGGTAGAGCGCGGCCAGCTCCTCGAGGACAACCACCCGCAGCGGGGTCGCGGCGCTGATCTCGACAGTGTCGCGGTCGGCGGGCATCGCGGCGATGCGCGCGGCCATGTCGGCGACCAGGGCCAGCAGCAGGGTCTCGTGGGCGGCGGGGTCCGCGACGCCGGAGACCTGCCAGGCCGCGTGCCGGGTCCCGGCGAACGGGCGCCACAGCAGCCCGGTCGGGTCCGACCCGCAGATCGTGACCAGCGGGTCAGCGGCGAGCTGAGCCAGCAGCCCGTAGGTGAAGACCGACTTACCGGAGCGGGTGACGCCCTGAACGATCGTGTGGGCGACGTCGTCGGCCCAGGACTGCACGAGGTCCCGGGCGGTCTCGTCGACCCCGAGCGCGACCCGGCCCGGGGCGGCGGGCAGGACCAGGCCCACGGTGCCGTCGAGCGGGTCGGCGCCGAGCAGTTCGATACGGGCGTGGATCTGCCCGAGGGCGGTGACCCGCAGGGCGACGGCGCCCAGGTGCGGGGCGATGCGCAGCGCGACCCGGCGCAGGTCGCCGAGCAGCTGACCCGGGAGCAGCTGCACCGTCAGCACGACCGGCGGCCCGAGCACGACATCGACAAGGCGGGGCACGGTCACGGTGGGGCCGGTGACGGTGTCGACCCGGGTGCACAGCCCGGCGCCCTCGCAGGCCTGCCGCCAGGCCCACCACAGGGCGTCGACCTCTCGCTCGTCGAGAGCCCGCTCCTGCCGCGCGGTCCAGAATCCCATTTCTCTCCCCATTTCTAGCGATTGTTTTTTGTACAGCACAACAACGGCCCCGCATTCCGAAATGGTCAGGAATGCGGGGCCGACATCTTTTTTTCTACTTCGCTGTGCGGATCAGGCCGCGTCGCCCTGCGCCTTGCCCGGGCGCGGAGCGGCCTGACCGCGGATCCCGTCCGCGGACCAACGCGGCGGGGTGAGCTGCCCGGTCTTGCGCTGCACGTAGCCCGGGGTCATCACCAGCCCCTCGAAGTGCAACGGCTGGCCGAAGCCACCGACGCCCGGCTGGTCGTGGGAAGCGACCAGGATCTCGACCACGGCCGTCTTGTCCCGCTCGTCGGCTTGGTCGGCCGGGGTGATCGCCTCGACCCGCCACAAGCCGCGGCCGGACTCGTCGACCTCCTGGCCGCCCTGCGGGTCCGGGCGCCGCGAGCCGTCGGACAGCTCCACCCACTTCACCACCGGAGTAACCGTGCCGGTGCTGATCAGGGTCACGCGGTCGGTGTCGATCGGGTAGCTGCGCATCGTCATCTCCTGGTCTCGGTGGCCGTACCGTCCCGGCAGCGGCTGCCTATCAACATAAGCACATGACCGCTTATGTTGACAACTGAGGAGGCACAAGAAGGGCGGGGCCCGTTACTGGACCCCGCCCCTGACCTGCGAGAACGATCTACGCCGGGGCCTCGAACTCGTAGTCGTAGATGTGCCGGTCAGCCGCCGCGACAGAGTCGAAGTACTCGACGACCTTGCCGTCCTGGTCGATGGCCTGGCGGACCAGGACGACCACCGGCGCCCCGAGCGGCAGCTCTAGCGCGATCGCCTCTTCCTGCGTCGCGAGGCGCGCCCGCAGCCGCTCGCGGTAGCGGACGATCTCGTGGCCGTTGGCCTCCAATAGGCCGTAGATGCCACCGGGAGCCGTCTGACCAGCGGAGTAGCCGATCTGCTGGTCGACGCTGACCGGGATGTAGGAGTCCGCGAGCTGGGTCGGGACACCGCCGACCCACATCCGCCGGCGCTTGACGACCGCCTCGTCCTCGCCGATGACCTTGGCGACATCAGGGGAAACCGTCACCGTCTCGACCGGGGACAGCTCCTCGGAGCGCCACTCCAGGCCCAGGGCCTCCGCCTCAGCCGCAAGAGCGCCCTTCCCTTGAGCTCGGGCCTCCCGCGAGAAGCGGGAGTTACGCACGGCGATGACCGGCGGGACCTCGCGGACGAACACGCCCTTGCCCTGGCGGGACTCGGTCAAACCCTCCTGGACCAGGATAGCCAGGCCCCGGCGGATGGTCGGACGAGTAGCAGAGACCAGCTCGTCGATCAGCTCGGACTCACTGGGGAGCTTGCTGCCTGGTCCATAGGTGCCCTCGGTGATCCGACCCCGCAGGATGTCGGCCACCTGCTGGTAGAGCGGCGTGGACGCCTTCGGGTTCAGCGCCATCGATGCCACCTCCTAACTTGTCTGCTTATGTACACAAGCATACCGCTGAACGGGATATTCCCTAGTAGGCGGGGCCCTAACCCCTGCCTCCGGCGGCCACTGCGTGGTGCACCTCAGCTCCCGCGGTCCCCGGGGGGATCCTGCGGTCACGCAGGTGGGGACCGGGTGGTGAGCGGCTCCGGTTGGCCCTGCGCTCACGTCGGCCCCGGAGGGCAGCACGGCCGCCGCAGGACCCGCAAGCCTGGGCAGCTCAGCCGCCGGTCGAGCCGAGATGTTGCGGGCCCCACGACGGCCGTGCAGGCGCAAGCGCGCCGACGTGACCGCAGACCCACCCTTCGAGGACACCTCCTGTCTGGCGACGGCTAGACGGGCGTGTCCTCGTATCAACGACACTGACGGTTAACCGTCAAGACGGCAAGGCGGATTGACGGTAGTGTCGTCGTTAGGTTGACACGACGGTGTTGTCGTCGTATGATTTACATATGGACACTGGGAAGGCGCTCGACCGGCTGCGGGAGGTTTTTCCGCGAGGCGAGATCGAGCACAGCGACACTATCGCGAAAGTCGCATCCGAATATCTTGATGCATTTTATATTCGCATCAAAGATGATGAAGAATACGATTTCAGCGAGGGTGAGCCTGCCGCTCTTTTCGCTATGTGTGAATCGCTGCGTAGTGCTGCCGATAGATACGAGCGGGATTTGCTGCGCACTCTGAAATGGGGGGCAGAAGGTATGACCTGGGAGCAGGTCGCCGAGGCGGTCGACGGGCAGCTCGGCGGCCGGCAGGCGATGCAGAAGCGGTGGACCCGACTCACGGCCGCGACCCGGCGGACGACGACCGGGGACATGCGACGGGGTGCCGCACAGACGTCACACCGTCATGACTGTAACGTCGACGATACGACGACAACGACGGAGTGATCATGAGACTCACCGTGGGACACCTCAAGGGCGGCACCGGGAAGACGACGACGGCCGTGCACCTGGCGCTCGGGCTGGCCCGGTCCGGGCGGACGCTGCTCGTCGACGCCGACCCGGACCAAGACGGTGCGTTGGCCTGGTCGCAGCTCGCCAAGGATTGGCCGGCGGATCGGTGCATCGTCATCGAGGCAGCCGACCGGCACCTGGCCCGCCAGCTCCGACCAATGCTCGACGACTACGCCCACGTGATCCTCGACGCCGGGCCGAAGAACCCGAACCTGTTGCGGCAGGCCCTCACACTGTCCGAGCACCTGATCGTGCCGGTGCGGCCGACCGGGGCGGACCTGGCAGCGATCGAGCGGGTCTTCGAGCTCGCGGCCGAGGCGGACGCTCTGTCCCCGCTGACCGCGTCGCTACTGCTGGTCGACGTCGACAGCCGGTGGAAGTCCGGGAGCGAGGCGCGGACGTGGGCCGAGGGCGAGGACATCCCGACGATGACCGCGCAGGTGCGCCACCTCGTGGAGTTCGCGGTGGCCCGGGGGACCGCACCCGAGGTACTAGGGGACTACGAGCTGGTGCTCGACGAGCTGATCAAGGAGACCTTGTGATGGCGGAGCGGAAGCGGGCCGGGGCCCGCCGGAGTCTGGCGGCAGCCGCCGGGGCGACCCGTCGTCGATACGACGACAGCGCCGGTGGTGCGGTAGAGCACCCGCAGCAACCGGACCAGATCACGATGCCGGCGCCTGCGGCGGTGACCGAGCCGGTGCTGACCCCGCCGGAGCCCCGTCCGGTGCCCCCGGCGAAGCGGGCCGGGTCGAAGTACACGGCGATGCTCGACGACGACGTGGTGGACGCGTTCGAGCAGGTGACCCGGATCGCGCGGCGGAGGCTCGGGCGGCACGTCGACAAGATCGAGGTGCTGTCCGCGCTGCTGCTGCTCGCCGCCGATGACGCCAACCTGCGCGATCAGGTGGTCGGGACGATCGGCGCGCGACCCCGGTGACCGAGCTGATCACCGACCGGTTCCCGCCGCCCTGGACCCACAGCGTGCAGCGCATCGGCGGCGGCCCGGTCCACCACCTGACCGCCGCCGACGGCGCGACGATCTACCGGGGGCCGGACGGCGACTGGGTGATCGTCTTCTGCCAGCACGCCAACGCCGAGACCGGCATCAGCCCGGTCTAACGAGCTTCCCCCGAGAGGATCGCCACTGCCTGCGCGAACGGGGTCAACGCCCGCCGCCGGGTGCCACGTCGACGGCGTTGAAGGACCAGAAGCCGCGCCAGATAGGCCACGGTGCACTCCCCGATCGGGAGGACAGCGGTGTAGGTGACAGGATCAGACAGGCAGGACCTCGGTGACGGTGTCGATCTGTGCTGGACCGAACCGATCTACCGGGGTCCTGCCCCGTTCCCGCTCATCTCACCACCCTCGGCGTGTCGCCACGACCTGCCACCCCGCTACTGAGAACACCTCAGTGAGCGGGAAAGCCTCGGCTCCGCAACAGCGCGACAGTCCAGTCACGTCCCAGACATCGGGACGCTGTAGTGGCTTGGATCACGAGGGCACTCCCACGACGGAACCCCCTCCACCATGCGCGGCATCAACGGATGCGGATGCCGCGGGCAAGTAGGACGAGGAACCCCGCACTCCAACTCCAGAACACGATCTTGAATCTGCTCGGCAGTCGCCACACATGCCACCTCGTGAGCAACTGAAGTCGTGAAGTGCACCGCGACACTCTCAGCAACAAACGCGCCGCTGACATCCCTACCCGAGTCGATCTCAACTGCAAGGTCCGTCCCCATTTCAAGGCCCGGGCGCGGCGACGACACCGGAGACGGCGACGCCACAAAAACACCACGCACTTCCCAGCCCAACGCGGTCAGCCCCAAGTCTCGAAGAACTCCTTCCGCTAGCCGCCGCGCCCGAACCTCATCAACACCCGCCGCAACTTCTAAGACCTGATCTTCCTCGTCGTCAAAAACAATCCACGACCGAAAAGAAGGCCCCTGCTCCTCATTCATCAATACGTCAACCGTAAAGAACCAGCGAATACTAGCTTTGCAGTACCACCACCGCCCAGATTGTGGCGATACGTGAAGAGATCCTGATAGTCAAGGACGTCGTTCACAAGCACCGGATTCATCGAACCGTGAAAAATATAGTCCGCCGACTCTACATGACTAGAGTTACTCGGCCTCTTCGCGCCGTTCTGCCACCACTGCAGACCCCTTTCTGTCACCGGTCCAACAACTGTCGACTTCACCGCCGGAGACAGTCTATATCCCCACGCAACCACTCCGTGCGACGGCAGACACGTGAACTGAAGCGACAGAACCCCATTCCGATCTGATCGGTCAAACCCTCTATGGCAGCCCAGGGTTTCAACTCGCTGATAATCTTGAGCCTCGAAAGAAGTAACACTCGTGAAGCGAGAACGGATCTTCTCTGCTTCACTCTGCAGCAACGGCCTATCAAACTCGAGCACAAGATGAGCAAGCCCATCAGGCGAACCTACCTCAACCCGATCCACTTCCCCCGAATCCTGCGCCATTGCAGCAGAAGAAACACTCAATAACAAAAACATCGCCATCCCTGCAGCAAAAATCACCTTCGCTACGGGCAAGACCATTCGTTGTCCAGATTTTCCAATCATCACCAGCTGAGTGAAACATCTCGCTCACCCGACTCTCAAGAGCCACCACTCGACGGCCCGGACCACCGCCCGGCCGCCACCGGCGGCCACCCAGACCGCACCCCCGACTGAAGATCATCAGTGGATGCATAGGGGCTGGCGGTCCTGGTGGTTGTTGCTGGTGGTTGTTGACCGTGGATCGGTCAACAACGCCGTGCTCGCGCTGCTGCGCTGGCGTGGCTGAGAGCGCTGGGGCTCAAGATCAAGTCTCACAAGACCTATGCATCATTGATTGCCTGGTCAGCGTGGCGCGCGAGTCGGTCACAGAACGTCACGTCCCGGCGTAGGCCGGGGCCCGTCGACGGAGGCCCTAGCGGGCATCAAGGACATGTTCATGTCCGGGGGCGAGAACGTCTCCTTGACCCTACTGGCCGCTAGTCGTCGTATCGACGACATGCGTTCAGTGCGGCCCGTCGCCCTCAAGATCATTTCCAATGCATAGGTGCGAGGAGCGGTGGCGGTGGTAGCGGTCAGGCAGAGGGCCGGGGCGGCCAGACGAACCGGGCCTCGAACCAGGTGCGTCCGGTCTCGGCGTTGCGCATGATCGCGACCTCGTAGTCGTCGACGGCGAGGGCGTGCAGGGCTGCCGTGGGGTCAGCACCCCGGCCCTTCTTCGTGAACCTGATCCGGCGGCGGCCGTCGGACAACGGGCTCATCCGTTGCACTAGCTCGTCGATTCGCTCGCGGGCGACGTCCTGGTCCATCAGGTCAGTCCTCTCCGGGTAGGACACCCGGCCGTCGGGCGTCGGTGAGGCGGGTCGGTAGCCACCACTCGACGCCGAGGTCGTCGAGCCAAGCTCGGGCGGCGTCGACGCCGTGGCGCTCAGTGACGTCGAGCAGCTCGGCCGCGCGGGACTCGACGATCTTCCACGAGTGCGAGGGCAGGACCGCAACGTTCTCGCCCTCCAACTCAACGGCGACGATCTCCTCGTCGGTCTGCTCCTCGTCAAGGTCGACGACGTCGCAGCGCAGGTCGTGGTCACGCTGGGACCAGGTGAGCTGACGGCGTCCGCGGATCAGCTCCTCGTACTCGCGGAGCAGGTGGCGGGCGTGCAGGTCGGCGAGCTGCACGACCTGGCCGGTGTCGGGGTTCTCCATCCGGCGGCCCACGGTGGCGTCGCGCATCAGCTCGTAGATCGACCGCGAGGTGCCACGAGCGGCCTTGGTCGAGCCCATCACGGCCTCGGAGGCCAGACCCTTGCACACGTAGCGGGCCCAGGCTCCGGAGGTCTCGGAAAGGCCGGCGGATCCGACGTCGACGCGCTGGACGTCGAGACCGTGCTCCAGGGTCGGGGCGGGCATCCCGGCCCGCACAAGCCCGGCCGACCAACGGGCGAACCAGCTCCCGGTCATGGCGTCGACGGCGTCGTCGGACATGGTCTGCTCAACGACGATCAGGGCGTGAACGTGAACGTGCCAGCCGTTGTCCATCGAGCGGGTGACCTCCAAAGCGCGGACCCATCCCCGCAGGCCAGCGGCGTAGTCGCGCTGGGCGGCGCGGCCCCCGGTGACCGATCCCCACCCCTTGGTCAGCGCGGCCAAGCACTCGGCCAGGGAGTGCTCGCGGTGGTGGCGCATCGTGAGGGTGACCAGCAGCGGGACGCCGCCGGTGCCGACGTGGTGGGCGAGGACCTTGCCGACCTCCTCGGAGCGCTGGGCCGCGATCCGGACCGAGCACTCCGGGCACATCCACACCGAGCCGCAGGACCAGAGCCCGGAGAACCCGGCGACCCGGCCAGTGGCGCCGGTGGTGGCCTGCGCGGCGGTGCCGGTGGCGTCGGTGACCCGCAGGACGACCGAGCCGTCCGGGCGGCCGCCGGGGAGCCCACAGCTAGCAGTCCGGCCCTGCGCGACCTGCCGCAACCCCTTGCGGATCGCCCACCGCTCAGCCCGGCGATCGCTGCGCCGGTCCTGCACCGCGATCGGGTCCGTGCGGTCGAGCTTGGGCAGGGTCTCGCGGAGGGTGAGCCAGCTCTGCACCTCCCGCCGGACGACGTCCTGACCTGCGGCGGAAGAGTTGTTCGTGAAAGTGCCAAGGGCCTCGCTCCGCTCGGCCGCCGGGACCGCGCTCACGCCTCCGGCGCCGCGCGGCCCGGCCCCGGCTGCAGCACGGAACCAGGCAACGTCCTGCGACCCCCTCAGCGCGCCAGAGACGGCCGATCGGGCGTCGTGCGTGTGTCGGCGTGGTGCACCGTCTCCGGTGCCCGTACCGTAGCGCTCAGCCACAGCGGCAGGCCTCACTTCTTCGCAGGAGTCATTGGCTTGGTCCGCCGCTGGTGCAGAGCCCTGGGCATTGGCGCGCCTGGGGCTCTCGGCTTTCCTGGGGTCCAACAGTGGCCCCCGGCAGGCCCCGATCAGGGGCGACACGCCGGGAACGGTCGGGTCGATCTGCACGAGCTCAGGCCGCGACCGCGGCCGGGCCCGTCTCCTCCGCCGGGCACGCCGACTTGACCGTGGCGACGTACTCGGGGTATCCGCCCAGGTAGGGGGCCCGGAAGCGGGTCAGCTCCTCACCCGGAGCGGACAGCAGGGCGACGCCGGGGCAGGCGACGGTGTGCTGGTCGGCCAGCTCGGCCGGGGCGCCGGGGTGCAGCAGCTCGACCGACGCCCGGTTGTCGGTGCGGAAGGAGATCCGCAGCGAGCACATGGCGCGCTCGAACGCCCCGACGATCGCGGCCTCGGCACGCTGCACGATCAGCACCAGCCGGTAGCCGGCCTTCGCGCCCTCGGCGAGCAGACGCCCGATCAGGGCGCGGATGCGCTTGCCGATCGGGTCCTTGGTCGTCGACGCGGCGTCGGCGACCCGGTAGAGCGCGGCCAGCTCCTCGAGGACAACCACCCGCAGCGGGGTCGCGGCGCTGATCTCGACAGTGTCGCGGTCGGCGGGCATCGCGGCGATGCGCGCGGCCATGTCGGCGACCAGGGCCAGCAGCAGGGTCTCGTGGGCGGCGGGGTCCGCGACGCCGGAGACCTGCCAGGCCGCGTGCCGGGTCCCGGCGAACGGGCGCCACAGCAGCCCGGTCGGGTCCGACCCGCAGATCGTGACCAGCGGGTCAGCGGCGAGCTGAGCCAGCAGCCCGTAGGTGAAGACCGACTTACCGGAGCGGGTGACGCCCTGAACGATCGTGTGGGCGACGTCGTCGGCCCAGGACTGCACGAGGTCCCGGGCGGTCTCGTCGACCCCGAGCGCGACCCGGCCCGGGGCGGCGGGCAGGACCAGGCCCACGGTGCCGTCGAGCGGGTCGGCGCCGAGCAGTTCGATACGGGCGTGGATCTGCCCGAGGGCGGTGACCCGCAGGGCGACGGCGCCCAGGTGCGGGGCGATGCGCAGCGCGACCCGGCGCAGGTCGCCGAGCAGCTGACCCGGGAGCAGCTGCACCGTCAGCACGACCGGCGGCCCGAGCACGACATCGACAAGGCGGGGCACGGTCACGGTGGGGCCGGTGACGGTGTCGACCCGGGTGCACAGCCCGGCGCCCTCGCAGGCCTGCCGCCAGGCCCACCACAGGGCGTCGACCTCTCGCTCGTCGAGAGCCCGCTCCTGCCGCGCGGTCCAGAATCCCATTTCTCTCCCCATTTCTAGCGATTGTTTTTTGTACAGCACAACAACGGCCCCGCATTCCGAAATGGTCAGGAATGCGGGGCCGACATCTTTTTTTCTACTTCGCTGTGCGGATCAGGCCGCGTCGCCCTGCGCCTTGCCCGGGCGCGGAGCGGCCTGACCGCGGATCCCGTCCGCGGACCAACGCGGCGGGGTGAGCTGCCCGGTCTTGCGCTGCACGTAGCCCGGGGTCATCACCAGCCCCTCGAAGTGCAACGGCTGGCCGAAGCCACCGACGCCCGGCTGGTCGTGGGAAGCGACCAGGATCTCGACCACGGCCGTCTTGTCCCGCTCGTCGGCTTGGTCGGCCGGGGTGATCGCCTCGACCCGCCACAAGCCGCGGCCGGACTCGTCGACCTCCTGGCCGCCCTGCGGGTCCGGGCGCCGCGAGCCGTCGGACAGCTCCACCCACTTCACCACCGGAGTAACCGTGCCGGTGCTGATCAGGGTCACGCGGTCGGTGTCGATCGGGTAGCTGCGCATCGTCATCTCCTGGTCTCGGTGGCCGTACCGTCCCGGCAGCGGCTGCCTATCAACATAAGCACATGACCGCTTATGTTGACAACTGAGGAGGCACAAGAAGGGCGGGGCCCGTTACTGGACCCCGCCCCTGACCTGCGAGAACGATCTACGCCGGGGCCTCGAACTCGTAGTCGTAGATGTGCCGGTCAGCCGCCGCGACAGAGTCGAAGTACTCGACGACCTTGCCGTCCTGGTCGATGGCCTGGCGGACCAGGACGACCACCGGCGCCCCGAGCGGCAGCTCTAGCGCGATCGCCTCTTCCTGCGTCGCGAGGCGCGCCCGCAGCCGCTCGCGGTAGCGGACGATCTCGTGGCCGTTGGCCTCCAATAGGCCGTAGATGCCACCGGGAGCCGTCTGACCAGCGGAGTAGCCGATCTGCTGGTCGACGCTGACCGGGATGTAGGAGTCCGCGAGCTGGGTCGGGACACCGCCGACCCACATCCGCCGGCGCTTGACGACCGCCTCGTCCTCGCCGATGACCTTGGCGACATCAGGGGAAACCGTCACCGTCTCGACCGGGGACAGCTCCTCGGAGCGCCACTCCAGGCCCAGGGCCTCCGCCTCAGCCGCAAGAGCGCCCTTCCCTTGAGCTCGGGCCTCCCGCGAGAAGCGGGAGTTACGCACGGCGATGACCGGCGGGACCTCGCGGACGAACACGCCCTTGCCCTGGCGGGACTCGGTCAAACCCTCCTGGACCAGGATAGCCAGGCCCCGGCGGATGGTCGGACGAGTAGCAGAGACCAGCTCGTCGATCAGCTCGGACTCACTGGGGAGCTTGCTGCCTGGTCCATAGGTGCCCTCGGTGATCCGACCCCGCAGGATGTCGGCCACCTGCTGGTAGAGCGGCGTGGACGCCTTCGGGTTCAGCGCCATCGATGCCACCTCCTAACTTGTCTGCTTATGTACACAAGCATACCGCTGAACGGGATATTCCCTAGTAGGCGGGGCCCTAACCCCTGCCTCCGGCGGCCACTGCGTGGTGCACCTCAGCTCCCGCGGTCCCCGGGGGGATCCTGCGGTCACGCAGGTGGGGACCGGGTGGTGAGCGGCTCCGGTTGGCCCTGCGCTCACGTCGGCCCCGGAGGGCAGCACGGCCGCTGCAGGGCCCGCAAGCCTGGGCAGCACGGCCGCCGGTGCCCCCTGAGCGGTTGCGGGCCCTGCAGCGGCCGTGCAGGCGCAAGCGCGCCGACGTGACCGCAG
>NZ_MCIP01000011.1:0-1958 GCF_001932425.1 Pseudonocardia sp. Ae505_Ps2 | reverse complement strand
GATCGGCAACCAGCTGACCAGGCAGGAGCTTGATCGTCAGCACCGTCGGCGGGCCCAGGACGATGTCGACCAGCTGCGGCACGACAACCGTCGCGCCGGAGACGGTGTCGACCCGGCAGCACAGCCCGGCGCCCTCGCACGCCTGCCGCCACGACCACCACAGGCCATCGGCCTCACGCTCATCGACCGCCCGATCCCTCCTCGCCCAGAGGCCCATGTCAGGCCGCCTCGCCCTCAGGCTTACGACCACGCCCGACCTGCCCACGAATACCGTCCGCCGACCAGCGCGGCGGGGTGAGCTGACCGGTCTTGCGCTGCACATAGCCGGGAGTCATCACCAGGCCGTCGAAGTGCAGCGGCTGACCGAGCGAGCCCACCGCCGGGCGGTCGTGGGAGGCGATCAGGATCTCGACGACAGCGCTCTTGTCCCGCTCGTCGTCCTGGTCGGCCGGGGTCAGGGCCTCGACCCGCCACAGGCCGCGGCCGTGCTCGTCGGTGTCCTGGCGGCCCTGCGGGTCCGGGCGGCGCGAGCCGTCAGACAACTCGACCCACTTCGCCACCGGCGTCACAGTGCCGGTGCTGATCAGGGTCACGCGGTCGGTGTCGATCGGATAGCTACGCACGTCCTCCGCCTCTCGTCGCCATTCTTGCCCACCATTAGCACAAGACTAGCACGACTTGCGTCCCACTCATAGGACACGGAGATGCGAGACAATGCCTAGCATGAGACACCAAGAGCGAGAGGACCCTGTCATGACCAGCGCCCAGCGGGAGGCCCTAGACGAGCTCATCCCTCCCTCTCAGCAGACCGGCGACCTCCGCGCCGACCTCATCACCGCCGCCCAGGAGACGTGGCGCCGGCGCGGCCGAAATTCGATGCTCGGCGGACTCGTCCTGCACGCCCTCTACGAGGACGCCCAGTCCTGGCGCACCGTCGAGTACCTGACCGGCATCCCTCGGATGACCGCTCGGCGGTGGGCCACGCCCCCACAAAAAGCAGAGCCCGACGCCCAGGACCAATGACACCCGCCGGTCCACTGCACGCCTCCGGCGGCCACTGCGTGGTGCACCTCCGCTCCCGCAGCAGCCGAGAAAGGCGTGCGGTTTTCAGGGGTGGCGGGTGGCGTGAGGCTCCGGGTGGGGCTGCGCTCACGTCGGCCCCGGAGGGCAGCACGGCCGCTGCAGGGCCCGCAAGCCTGGGCAGCACGGCCGCCGGTGCCCCCTGAGCGGTTGCGGGCCCTGCAGCGGCCGTGCAGGCGCAAGCGCGCCGACGTGACCGCAGCCCCACCCTCCAAGGCCAGCCCTGTCGAGGAGCTGGCACCGCAGCAGCCCGTACGCGTGGCTGAGTCGGCCCCTGCGCCCATCGACAACCCCGCCAAAGGTGGAGGACACCCGCCAGGGCGGTCCGAAGCGGCAGGGACGCTCTCAGCGCTCCGCGCACGGCGATCAAGGCCGAGCGACTTGTCAATGAGTCATTGACAAGTCGCTCACCGACCGGCGGTCGCCGACACCGTTCGCGACAGGACCTCCAGAACCACAGGACCTCCAGAACCACAGGACCTATGCATCCACTGATGATCTTCGGCCGGGCGCGGGTCTCGTGCCCGGTGTCGTCCTATCGACGACGCGGGTGTCGGTGCCGCCTGCGGCGGAGCGAGTTAGGCGTTTTCCTAAGGAAAACGACTCCCGGCAAGGTCAGCCGTCGGCGCCGGGTGCGACGCCGGGGCGGCGAGTGTCGGTGAGGCCGGTGGGTAGCCACCACTCGACGCCGAGGTCGTCGAGCCAGACTCGTGCGGCGTCGGCGCCGTCGCGCTCGGTGATGTGGAGCAGCTCGGCCGCACGGGGCTCAACGATCTTCCAGGAATGCGGGGGGATCACCGCGACGGGCTCGCCCTCCAGGTCCTCGGCGACGATGTCCTCGTCGGTCTGCTCGGGCTCCATGTCGACTCCGGTGCGCA
>NZ_MCIP01000010.1:0-4625 GCF_001932425.1 Pseudonocardia sp. Ae505_Ps2 | reverse complement strand
GGGTTCAGCGCCATCGATGCCACCTCCTAACTTGTCTGCTTATGTACACAAGCATACCGCTGAACGGGATATTCCCTAGTAGGCGGGGCCCTAACCCCTGCCTCCGGCGGCCACTGCGTGGTGCACCTCAGCTCCCGCGGTCCCCGGGGGGATCCTGCGGTCACGCAGGTGGGGACCGGGTGGTGAGCGGCTCCGGTTGGCCCTGCGCTCACGTCGGCCCCGGAGGGCAGCACGGCCGCCGCAGGACCCGCAAGCCTGGGCAGCTCAGCCGCCGGTCGAGCCGAGATGTTGCGGGCCCCACGACGGCCGTGCAGGCGCAAGCGCGCCGACGTGACCGCAGACCCACCCTTCGAGGACACCTCCTGTCTGGCGACGGCTAGACGGGCGTGTCCTCGTATCAACGACACTGACGGTTAACCGTCAAGACGGCAAGGCGGATTGACGGTAGTGTCGTCGTTAGGTTGACACGACGGTGTTGTCGTCGTATGATTTACATATGGACACTGGGAAGGCGCTCGACCGGCTGCGGGAGGTTTTTCCGCGAGGCGAGATCGAGCACAGCGACACTATCGCGAAAGTCGCATCCGAATATCTTGATGCATTTTATATTCGCATCAAAGATGATGAAGAATACGATTTCAGCGAGGGTGAGCCTGCCGCTCTTTTCGCTATGTGTGAATCGCTGCGTAGTGCTGCCGATAGATACGAGCGGGATTTGCTGCGCACTCTGAAATGGGGGGCAGAAGGTATGACCTGGGAGCAGGTCGCCGAGGCGGTCGACGGGCAGCTCGGCGGCCGGCAGGCGATGCAGAAGCGGTGGACCCGACTCACGGCCGCGACCCGGCGGACGACGACCGGGGACATGCGACGGGGTGCCGCACAGACGTCACACCGTCATGACTGTAACGTCGACGATACGACGACAACGACGGAGTGATCATGAGACTCACCGTGGGACACCTCAAGGGCGGCACCGGGAAGACGACGACGGCCGTGCACCTGGCGCTCGGGCTGGCCCGGTCCGGGCGGACGCTGCTCGTCGACGCCGACCCGGACCAAGACGGTGCGTTGGCCTGGTCGCAGCTCGCCAAGGATTGGCCGGCGGATCGGTGCATCGTCATCGAGGCAGCCGACCGGCACCTGGCCCGCCAGCTCCGACCAATGCTCGACGACTACGCCCACGTGATCCTCGACGCCGGGCCGAAGAACCCGAACCTGTTGCGGCAGGCCCTCACACTGTCCGAGCACCTGATCGTGCCGGTGCGGCCGACCGGGGCGGACCTGGCAGCGATCGAGCGGGTCTTCGAGCTCGCGGCCGAGGCGGACGCTCTGTCCCCGCTGACCGCGTCGCTACTGCTGGTCGACGTCGACAGCCGGTGGAAGTCCGGGAGCGAGGCGCGGACGTGGGCCGAGGGCGAGGACATCCCGACGATGACCGCGCAGGTGCGCCACCTCGTGGAGTTCGCGGTGGCCCGGGGGACCGCACCCGAGGTACTAGGGGACTACGAGCTGGTGCTCGACGAGCTGATCAAGGAGACCTTGTGATGGCGGAGCGGAAGCGGGCCGGGGCCCGCCGGAGTCTGGCGGCAGCCGCCGGGGCGACCCGTCGTCGATACGACGACAGCGCCGGTGGTGCGGTAGAGCACCCGCAGCAACCGGACCAGATCACGATGCCGGCGCCTGCGGCGGTGACCGAGCCGGTGCTGACCCCGCCGGAGCCCCGTCCGGTGCCCCCGGCGAAGCGGGCCGGGTCGAAGTACACGGCGATGCTCGACGACGACGTGGTGGACGCGTTCGAGCAGGTGACCCGGATCGCGCGGCGGAGGCTCGGGCGGCACGTCGACAAGATCGAGGTGCTGTCCGCGCTGCTGCTGCTCGCCGCCGATGACGCCAACCTGCGCGATCAGGTGGTCGGGACGATCGGCGCGCGACCCCGGTGACCGAGCTGATCACCGACCGGTTCCCGCCGCCCTGGACCCACAGCGTGCAGCGCATCGGCGGCGGCCCGGTCCACCACCTGACCGCCGCCGACGGCGCGACGATCTACCGGGGGCCGGACGGCGACTGGGTGATCGTCTTCTGCCAGCACGCCAACGCCGAGACCGGCATCAGCCCGGTCTAACGAGCTTCCCCCGAGAGGATCGCCACTGCCTGCGCGAACGGGGTCAACGCCCGCCGCCGGGTGCCACGTCGACGGCGTTGAAGGACCAGAAGCCGCGCCAGATAGGCCACGGTGCACTCCCCGATCGGGAGGACAGCGGTGTAGGTGACAGGATCAGACAGGCAGGACCTCGGTGACGGTGTCGATCTGTGCTGGACCGAACCGATCTACCGGGGTCCTGCCCCGTTCCCGCTCATCTCACCACCCTCGGCGTGTCGCCACGACCTGCCACCCCGCTACTGAGAACACCTCAGTGAGCGGGAAAGCCTCGGCTCCGCAACAGCGCGACAGTCCAGTCACGTCCCAGACATCGGGACGCTGTAGTGGCTTGGATCACGAGGGCACTCCCACGACGGAACCCCCTCCACCATGCGCGGCATCAACGGATGCGGATGCCGCGGGCAAGTAGGACGAGGAACCCCGCACTCCAACTCCAGAACACGATCTTGAATCTGCTCGGCAGTCGCCACACATGCCACCTCGTGAGCAACTGAAGTCGTGAAGTGCACCGCGACACTCTCAGCAACAAACGCGCCGCTGACATCCCTACCCGAGTCGATCTCAACTGCAAGGTCCGTCCCCATTTCAAGGCCCGGGCGCGGCGACGACACCGGAGACGGCGACGCCACAAAAACACCACGCACTTCCCAGCCCAACGCGGTCAGCCCCAAGTCTCGAAGAACTCCTTCCGCTAGCCGCCGCGCCCGAACCTCATCAACACCCGCCGCAACTTCTAAGACCTGATCTTCCTCGTCGTCAAAAACAATCCACGACCGAAAAGAAGGCCCCTGCTCCTCATTCATCAATACGTCAACCGTAAAGAACCAGCGAATACTAGCTTTGCAGTACCACCACCGCCCAGATTGTGGCGATACGTGAAGAGATCCTGATAGTCAAGGACGTCGTTCACAAGCACCGGATTCATCGAACCGTGAAAAATATAGTCCGCCGACTCTACATGACTAGAGTTACTCGGCCTCTTCGCGCCGTTCTGCCACCACTGCAGACCCCTTTCTGTCACCGGTCCAACAACTGTCGACTTCACCGCCGGAGACAGTCTATATCCCCACGCAACCACTCCGTGCGACGGCAGACACGTGAACTGAAGCGACAGAACCCCATTCCGATCTGATCGGTCAAACCCTCTATGGCAGCCCAGGGTTTCAACTCGCTGATAATCTTGAGCCTCGAAAGAAGTAACACTCGTGAAGCGAGAACGGATCTTCTCTGCTTCACTCTGCAGCAACGGCCTATCAAACTCGAGCACAAGATGAGCAAGCCCATCAGGCGAACCTACCTCAACCCGATCCACTTCCCCCGAATCCTGCGCCATTGCAGCAGAAGAAACACTCAATAACAAAAACATCGCCATCCCTGCAGCAAAAATCACCTTCGCTACGGGCAAGACCATTCGTTGTCCAGATTTTCCAATCATCACCAGCTGAGTGAAACATCTCGCTCACCCGACTCTCAAGAGCCACCACTCGACGGCCCGGACCACCGCCCGGCCGCCACCGGCGGCCACCCAGACCGCACCCCCGACTGAAGATCATCAGTGGATGCATAGGGGCTGGCGGTCCTGGTGGTTGTTGCTGGTGGTTGTTGACCGTGGATCGGTCAACAACGCCGTGCTCGCGCTGCTGCGCTGGCGTGGCTGAGAGCGCTGGGGCTCAAGATCAAGTCTCACAAGACCTATGCATCATTGATTGCCTGGTCAGCGTGGCGCGCGAGTCGGTCACAGAACGTCACGTCCCGGCGTAGGCCGGGGCCCGTCGACGGAGGCCCTAGCGGGCATCAAGGACATGTTCATGTCCGGGGGCGAGAACGTCTCCTTGACCCTACTGGCCGCTAGTCGTCGTATCGACGACATGCGTTCAGTGCGGCCCGTCGCCCTCAAGATCATTTCCAATGCATAGGTGCGAGGAGCGGTGGCGGTGGTAGCGGTCAGGCAGAGGGCCGGGGCGGCCAGACGAACCGGGCCTCGAACCAGGTGCGTCCGGTCTCGGCGTTGCGCATGATCGCGACCTCGTAGTCGTCGACGGCGAGGGCGTGCAGGGCTGCCGTGGGGTCAGCACCCCGGCCCTTCTTCGTGAACCTGATCCGGCGGCGGCCGTCGGACAACGGGCTCATCCGTTGCACTAGCTCGTCGATTCGCTCGCGGGCGACGTCCTGGTCCATCAGGTCAGTCCTCTCCGGGTAGGACACCCGGCCGTCGGGCGTCGGTGAGGCGGGTCGGTAGCCACCACTCGACGCCGAGGTCGTCGAGCCAAGCTCGGGCGGCGTCGACGCCGTGGCGCTCAGTGACGTCGAGCAGCTCGGCCGCGCGGGACTCGACGATCTTCCACGAGTGCGAGGGCAGGACCGCAACGTTCTCGCCCTCCAACTCAACGGCGACGATCTCCTCGTCGGTCTGCTCCTCGTCAAGGTCGACGACGTCGCAGCGCAGGTCGTGGTCACGCTGGGA
>NZ_MCIP01000001.1:5938751-6031156 GCF_001932425.1 Pseudonocardia sp. Ae505_Ps2 | reverse complement strand
TAGCGCCCCGCCGATCGGTCGACACGAGCCGTCTGGACGAGACCGACCGTGCCGGACACAAAGCTGCGCCTCGATGAACTGGTGGAGGGGGCGCGCCACGGACGGTCATCGACGACACCGGCGGAGTCCTCTCAGCTCGCCTGCTCCCCACCCGGCGGCCGCCCCGCAGACCGGATCACCCACGAGCGCAGCGCCCGCGCCGCCGGCGATGTCGTTGCGCCGTACAGCACGCCGATCGTGGGGTGCGGGGTTGCGGGTACCACCTCGTGCACCCCGACGGCGGGGCCCGGCCGCGCGACGGCCGAGGCGGCCATCAGCGCGACCCCGAGGCCGGCGGCGACGAGGTCGCGGACCCCGTCGGGCGATGACGCCTCGAAACGGACCGGCAGGTCCACGCCGAGCCGGGTGGCGAGGCCGTCGAGGAGCTTCCGCAGCCCGCTGCCGACCGGCAGGGACACGAACGGCTCGCCGGCGAACTCCGTGAGCTCGCCGCCGTCCCGGTCCAGCGGTGTGAGGAGCACGAGCCGGTCCTCGGACAGGGGTGTGACGAGAATGCCCGCTGGCCGGTCGGGATGGACCGGGCCGAGCACGAGGTCCACCGCTCCGGCGGCCAGGTCGTCGAGCAGGGCGTCCATGAGCCCGGTGCGCAACGAGACCGTCACGCCCGGATGCCGGCCGATGAAGCCGGAGAGCACGGCGGGCAGGTCGAGGCCACCGAGCACACCGGTGGTCCCGACCGTGACCGAGCCGCGTACGACGTCGGCCATCTGCGCGGCCTCGTCGCGTGCGGCGGCCAGCTCGGCGAGGACCCGCCGGGCCCGCACCAGCAACAGCTCGCCCGCCTCGGTCGGCGTCACCCGTCGGGTGGTGCGCGCGAGCAGAGTGACGCCCAGCTCCGACTCGAGCCGTCGCACCTGGGCGGAGATCGCCGGCTGCGCCACGCGGAGGTCGTGGGCGGCCCGGGTGAACCCGCCGCACCGCACGACGGCCTCGAAGTACACGAGTTGCCGCAGCTCCACGGCACCGAGCATCAATCGCTATGGATCCCAGCGCAAGACTGTCTTGGACGTGGGCGGCACGGCGGCGCATCGTGAAGGCATGATCATCGTCGGGTCCATGCGCTACGACACGACCGCCGCCCTGTTCGACGGCACCGCGAGCCTCCCGGGGTACGACATCGAGATGCGGAGCGGGTCGGTCGTTCCCGAGGTGTTCGCCCGGATGATCCGCGACCGCGAGTTCGACATCGCCGAGCTCGGTCTCGGATTCCTGCTGCGGGTGCTCGAGGAGGAGCCGGGAGCCTTCGTCGCGGTCCCGGCGTTCCCCAACCGGGTGTTCCGGCACTCCTGCGTCTACGTCCACACCGGATCGGGCATCGAGACCCCGGCCGACCTGGTCGGGCGCACGATCGGCGAGTTCGGGATGTACTCGCAGGACTCCGGGGTGTGGGCCAAGGGGATCCTGGCCGACGAGTACGGGTTCGACCCGAGGCGCAACCGCTGGGTGATCGGCGGGCTGGACACCCCGATGGCACCCTTCGACTTCGTCCCGCAACGCCGACCCGAGGGCGTCGAGATCGTCGCGGAGTCCGAGAGGGCTCTCGGTGACCTGCTCGCCGCCGGTGAGATCGACGCGCTGTTCAGCGCGAACGTGCCCGCGAGCCATGCCGGGCCCGGGGTGCGGCGGCTCTTCGAGGACTACGTCCCGGTCGAGCAGGACTGGTACCGGCGCACCGGGCTGTTCCCGATGATGCACGCGGTCGTCGTGCGTACCGACAGCCTCGCCGCGCACCCCGACCTCGCCCGCGCCGCCTACCAGGGCTTCCTCGACGCCAAGAACCTCGCCCGGGACCACTATCTCGGCGCGGGACGACGGCTCTACCAGGTGCACACCATGCTGCCCTGGGCGAGCCGGCTGGCCGAGGACGACGTCGCCCTCATGGGCGAGGACTGGTGGCCCTACGGGATCGCCGCGAACCGCGCGGCCCTCGACACGTTCCTGCGCTACCAGCACGAGCAGGGACTGTCCGCACACCGCTTCACCGTCGACGAGGTCTTCGCGCCCGACCTCCTGGACACCTGAGCGGCCGTTACGCTCGACGGTGTGGGCTCCCGACGGATCCGCAGGGCGGAGGCACGCGACGTCGAGGACGTCGTGCGGCTTCGTGCGGAGATGTTCCGGGCGATGGAGGTCCCGCAGCACGATGCCACCGACTGGCAGGCCGCGGCGGCGGAGTGGTTCACGCGGCGGCTGGACGACCCGCGGGTCTGCATCATGGTCGTCGAGGTGGACGGTGCGGTCGTCGCGACCGCGATGGGCATCCTCCGGGAAGCACCCCCGTCTCCGCACTCGCCCGGCGGCGACGTGCTGGTCTGCAACGTGTGCACCGATCCCGGGGCCCGAGGGCGGGGGCACGGCCGCGCAGCGTTCGACGCCGTGTTCGCCTGGAGTCGCACCGTCGGTGCCGGCCGTGCGGAGCTGCTCGCTACCGAGGACGGGCGTCGGATGTACGAGAAGTCCGGGTTCCGCGCCTCCCGCTCCCCGGTGATGCGGGCGCCCCTGCTCAGCTCAGGACCTGCGGTGCAGTATCGCGATCAAGGCGCTCGTCAACGAGGGGCCGAGGGGATGCGTCGGCCCGGTGCTGACGAACAGCTGACGTGATATCCGGGGCTCGAGTGAGCGTGCCACGACGCTCGTCGGCATGTCGTGAGGTACGGCGACGGCGGGGGCGACACCGACCGTGATTCCCGCCGCGACCATGGCGAACATGGTTTCGAGGTCGCGGACGGTGTGCGCCGGCGCCCACCGTTCCCCGTGTTCCGCGTAGGCCTCTTCCAGTTGCGGTCCGCATGTGCCGCCGGGATCGGCGACGCCGGCCGCGACGAGATCGTCCAGACGAACCTCCGTGGCTCGGGCGAGCGGGTGTGTTCGCGGCAGGACGGCCAGGAACTCGTCCGCGGCTGACGAGCAGGTGCGGTCCGGTGTGGTGGGCCGCGTCGTCACCGCGACGTGGATCGTCCTTGCATCGAGCCAGCTCAGCAGTTCGTCGTCATCGCCCCGAGCGATGAGGACCTCTGCATCCGGATGAAGGGTCCGGAACTGGCGGGCTGCCTCCGGGACGAGGTGGAGCGCTGCACTGTGCACGGCCCCCACACGGATCGTCGCTGGGACGGGCTGCTCTCGCAGATCCTCGATGGCCCTGATGTGCTCGACTGCGCGACGGCCGTGTTCGACGACGCGGGTCCCGATCGCCGTCAACGCTGCCCCGTCCGGGCGGCGGGCGACGAGGGCATGACCGAGGTGGCGCTCAAGCGTGGCGATGTTCCGGCTCACTGCTGACTGTGTGAGCCCGACAGCTGCTGCCGCGCCGGTGAAGCTGCCGCGGTCGGCAATGGCGAGCAGGCATCGAAGGTTCACAAGGGTCAGATCCACCGCGTCATGCTGACAGCTCATGAGCGGTGTTCGAAGAAGTTGTTGGACTCATACTCACTGCTCGGGTCGTATGCGTATGTGCTGACCGACGGCAATTCGACCACCAGCCCCCGTGTTCTGGTCGGCCTGGTGGTGCTGTGGCTGTGCTGGGGGTCGTCGTTCCCGGCGATCCGGATCATGGTCGACACCCTTCCGCCGCTGCTCGGCACGGGGTCGATCTTCCTGACGGCGGGCCTCGGGCTGGCCATCGCGTTCCCGTCCACCATCCGTCGGGCCCGGCTCGGGCCGTCGGTGGTCGCCGCAGGCGTCGGTATCGGCCTGCTCGGAGCCCAGGGCGCCGTGGCCGTCGCAGAGCAACACGTCTATGCCAGCACCGCCGCGCTCATCGTCGCCGCCGTCCCGCTGTGGGTCGTGCTGTTCCGGGCCGTTCTCGGCGATCGGCCGGGGCTCGCGGCGGCGGGCCAGGTCGTCGTGGGACTCGTCGGAGTAGTGGCAGTCCTGTTCGCGGTACGCCCGGCACAGGGCGACCCATGGTCGGTCTGGCTACTTCTGGTCGTCGCAGCCTCGCTGTCCTGGGCCGCGGCCACGCTGTGGGCCTCCCGTTCGACGATGCTGCCCTCGCCCCGCGACGCGACCACGATCCAGCTCATCACCGGTGGTGCAGCACTCGTCGGCACGGGGCTGGCCTCGGGGGAGCTGTCGACGTTCGCACCGGACGACGTGTCCATCGCGTCCTGGGTGGCCCTCGGCTACCTCATCGTCGTCGACTCGTCGGCCGGGTTCGCGCTCTACAACTGGCTGCTGCGACGGGCACCCATCGGGCTCGTCAGCACCTACGCCTACGCGGTACCGCTCGTGGCCTACCTGATCGGGATCACCGTGCTCGGAGAGCCCTTCAGCATCCTCGCCCTGGCCGGTGCCGGCGCCGTCCTCCTGGCGGTCGCGGCCGAGATGGGTTCACCGAACCCCCCCACGACCGAGACCGAGGCGCGTGACGAGATGAGTGAATGCCGTCTACCGCCCTGGTCGGTGCCGGAGAGCGCCGCCTGGCCGGCGGCGGCCGCCGCGCGGATGATGGATCGGTGAGCTTCGAACTGCGCAGGACCGACCACACCGGGATCACGGTGTCCGATCTGGACCGGGCTGTGGCGTTCTGGTGCGACGTCCTCGGCGTCGAGGTGGAGCGACGTGCCCACCTCACGGGGACCTTCGCCGAGGACGTCGTCGGGGTGCCCGGTGCCGACATCCGGACCGCGATCATCCCGTTGCCCGGGCATCGCCTCGAGCTGCTGGAGTACGTCCGTCCGGGGCCCGCGACGGACCACGCCCCGGGCCCGGACACCCCTGGTGCGATGCACCTCGCGTTCGTGGTCGAGGACCTCGACGCCTTGCTCGCTCGTGTTGCGGAGGGTGGATGGGCCGCCCCGGGGCGGCCGCGGGAGATGGCTGATGGGCCGCGTGCGGGAACCCGGTTCGTCTACGTCCGCGACCCGGACGGGACCACGGTCGAGTTCATCGAGGAACCGCGGCCGGCCGCGTGAGCGCCCGTCTCGCCACCCGTGCGGCGCCGGTGACGAGCACTGTTCAGAGGTCGAGGACCAGGCGGCGGCACGCGGATCGTGAGACGCAGGGGAACATGACGTCGTTGGCCTCCTGCTCCTCCGGCGACAGGAGGGAGTCCCGGTGGTCGACCTCGCCGGCGAGGACCGGTGTCTTGCAGGTGCCGCACGTTCCCTCGCGACAGGAGTACATGACCTGGACGCCTGCCTGCTCGACGACGTCGAGGACGGACCGGTCGGGCGGGACGGTGAGGGTGATGCCGCTCGTTGCCAGCTCCACCTCGAAGGACTCGCCCGGTCCGGACCCGGCCGGGTCGACGACGTGCTTCGGAGCGAACCGTTCGACGTGCAGGACGCCGGCGGGCCACGCCGCGCAGCGGGCTTCCACCGCAGCGAGCAGGGACGCGGGCCCGCAGGCGTAGACGAGCGTGTCGGTCCTCGGAGTGCCGAGGATCGCTGTCAGATCGATCGGACCGACCTCGTCCTGAGGATGCAGCGCGACCGAAACCCCGGTGCGTTCCCGTAGCTCGTGCAGGAACGCCATCGAGGCGCGCGACCGTCCGCCGTAGTGCAACTCGACGGCCGCGTCAGCGGCCCGGGCTGCGGCCACCATCGGCAGGATCGGGGTGATGCCGATCCCGCCGGCGATGAAGACGTAGCGCGGGGCGGGCAGGAGGGCGAAGTTGTTGCGAGGGCCGCGCACCTCGATCCTGCTGCCCGGCTTCAGTTCGTCGTGGACGAACCGGGAGCCGCCGCGCCCGTCGGGATCGAGGAGCACCGCGATCCGCCACCGGTCGGTCTGCCGGACCGGCCCGCACAGTGAGTACTGACGGATCAGATCCGGCTGCAGCAGCAGGTCGATGTGGGCGCCGGCCTCCCAGGAGGGCAGGTCCGAACGGTCGGGGCGTTGCAGGGTCAGGACGGCGACGCCGTGTGCGCCCTCGTCGCGTGCGGTGACCTCCAGGGTCAGGGTGGTGTGCTCACCGGGGGGTGCCACTACGGGGCCTCCGTTCGCGGTCGAGTGGGGGATGGCGGGCAGCGCCCACCTCGGCGCCGCGGCCGAGCGGGACCGATCCGGCGGCGCCGGGCCTGCCGTCGGAGCAGCGGGTCCCGCGGGCTCCCGGATCGAGGGGCTCGCGCATGTCTCCTCGTTGCGGGGTCGTCGGTCGTGGTCCTGGAGCTCCGGGCCGTCGGACGGCTGCCGTGGTGCTCAGCGGGTGGGACGCTCCTGGACCGGGGTGAGTTCGGTCGGTGGCGTGGGGCCCGAGTCGCGGCCGAGGGTGGGGCAGGCGACCGCCCCCTTGTCGGTCACGGTGGCGCTCAGCCGCCCGACGCGGGTGATCTCGACCGTGACGACGTCGCCGTCGTGGACCTGCCCGACTCCGGCCGGGGTGCCGGTGGAGACGATGTCGCCCGGTTCGAGGACCATCACCGAGCTGACGTAGGCGATGAGCGCGGGGACACCCCAGATGAGATCGGCGAGGTCGGCGCGTTGGCGCAGCGTGCCGTTGACCCAGGTGTGCAGTTCCAGCTCGTCGAGGTCTCCGACCTCGTCGGGCGTGACGAGGTACGGCCCGCACGGTGTGAACGTGTCGAAGCTCTTGCGCACCGAACGGTCCTCCCCACCGCGCATGGTCATGTCCAGCAGGCAGGTGTATCCGGCGATGTGCTCATCGGCGTCGTCGACCGGGACGTGCGAGGCCCGGCGTCCGATGACCACCGCGAGCTCGCCCTCCTGGTCGAAGCGGCGGTCGTGGTAGGGCAGCTCGATCAGGCCGTCGTGGCCGATCAGGGAGCTCGGCGCCTTGAGGAAGACCCCGAGGGAGTCGATGTGGGAGGCCTGGCTCATCTCGACCTGGTGGTCGACGTAGTTGACCGGCGCAGCAACGATCTTGCTCGGGTCCGGCACGGGGGCGAGCAGCCGGGTGGGGTCCAGCTCCGGACCGCTGGGGCGCAGCGAGGCCGGGTCGGTCCCGGCGTCGAGGAGCCGCCGCAGCGGACTGCCGGGCCCTGCGGGGACCTGGTCGGTGACGTCGAGGGTGACGCCCTGGTGGGCCAGTCCGAGGCGGGTCGTGCCGGTGGCGTCGAGTACGGAGCAGAGCTTCACGGAGGCTCTCCGATCGGGAGGGAGACGGGTGGGCGGGTCAGGACGGGACGAGTCCGGGGTCGGGCTGTTGGAGGTAGAGCCAGTCGACGTCGCGGTAGTCGTCGTCGGCGCGGTCGCGCAGGACGCGGTTGCGCAGGGAGAGCGCGACCGGGTCGGTGAGGTGCCACATGTCTGCCCACGGGCGGGCCCGACGCTGGCAGGTGGTCACCCGGGCCAACCGCTTCTGTTCGTAGGCGGCCAGGGCCTTCTCCACGTCGTCGGAGTGTTCGCTCAGGCAGGTGGCCACGGTGTCGGCGTCCTCCAACGCCTGGCAAGCGCCCTGACCCAGCACCTGCAGCATCGGGTGTGCGGCGTCGCCGAGGAGTGCGATCCGCCCGGCGGCGATGTGGTCGAGCGGTTCGCGGTCGAACAGCGGCCAGTGTCGGGCTCGCGAGACCGAGGCGGCGCTGAGCCGCACCGCGTCCGTGGTCTCCGCGTACGCCGCGTCGAGCTCCTGGGGGGTGCCCCACTCGGTGTCGGGGACTCCCGCGGCGAAGCTGTCGCTGTGGAAGACCGCGACCTGGTTGTAGAGGGCGCCGGCGCGGACCGGGTACTGCATGAGGTGCAGCCGCGGCCCCACCCAGAGCACGATGTCGTTGGCGTCGACGTCGGTGGCGACGTCGCCGATGGGCATGGTCCCGCGGTAGGCCACGTACCCGGAGCAGACCGGTTCGTCGTCGACGAACAGACGACGTAGCCGCGAGTGCAGACCGTCGGCCGCGAGCACCGCGCGGGCGCGGTAGCTGCTCGAGTCCTCGCACGTGACCAGCACGTCGTCGTCGCCGGGGACGGCGTCGCGGACGGTCCGATCGTTCTCCAGCGTGACCCGGGGTTCGGCACGGCAGGCGTCGAGCAGGATCTGCAGCAGGTCACTGCGGTGCATGACCAGGTAGGGGAAGCCGTAGCGGGACCTGTAGGTCTCTCCCAGGGTCAGCCCGGTGAGCCGTTCGCCGGTCACGGCATCGCGCATCACGGCGCGTTCGGGGTGTACCGCGACCGCCTCGACGGCGTCGAGGACCCCGAGCCGGTGCATCACGCGGGTGGCGTTCGCCCCGAGCTGCAGGCCGGCCCCCACCTCGGCGAACTCGGAAGCCTGCTCGAGCAGGTGGACCGCTCGACCGCCGCGGGCGATCGCGAGCGCGGTGGCGAGGCCGCCGATGCCGCCACCGACCACGAGCGTGTCGACCTCCTTCGGGGGCCGCGGCGACGTGGTGGACGGTCCGATCGCAGTCATGGCTGCTCCTGTTCGCGGTAGAGCCCGAGTGCATGGAGCACGGGAGCGTCGCTGGTGGAGAACGCGTCGATGCGCTCGTGGGCGTGCAGGCTCCAGGGCACCCAGGACGGGATGGCCAGGATGTCTCCGGGGCCGAGGTCGAAGCGCTGCTCACCGACCTCGGCGACCCCGCTGCCGTGAAACACGGTCAGCACCCGGGAGCCCGTCTGGCGGATCCTCGGTGAGGAAGCCCCCTCGACGACGCGGTGGGCCTCGCAGCGCATGGTGGGCATGACGTCACGGCCGGTGGTGGGGTCGACGTAGGTCATCGTGGCCGCCCCTGCACCGGTGACGTCGAGACGTCGTGCCAGCGCGCGGTCGGTGTCGGCCCACCGGTAGGCCAGAAGCGGTGAGTGTCTCGTGGGGGTCGTGCGCTCTGCCGGCGGTGGAAGCAGACCGGGCGCGCCGTAGGAACGTTCCGACCGCGACACGGGATCGGTGAGGCGTTCGACGTCTTCCGAGGGACCTTCCTCGAAGAACACCGCCTCCAGTGCAGCGACCATCGGCAGGTCCAGGACGTCCATCCACAGCATCGGCTCGTCGCTGGGATTGTGATGTTCGTGGAAGGTCCAGCTCGGTGTCAGCACGAGGTCTCCGGCCGACATCGCCAGCGGATCCCCGTCCACGAGGGTCCACACACCGGAGCCCTCCAGGATGAACCGCAAGGCTGCAGGGGTGTGCCGATGCGCCGGGGCGACCTCGCGTGGACCCAGGTACTGCACCGCCGCCCACAGCGAGCTGACCGCGTAGGGCGCCCCGCCGAGCCCGGGATTGGCACAGGCCAGCACACGCCGGTCCCCGCCGCGGTCGATCCCGACCAGCTGGCCGGAGCGCTCGCCGAGGCTGCGGAGCTGCGCGGCCGACCACCGGTGGGGGACCGACGCCACGGTCGGTGTCGGGGTGAGCAGACCCTTGAGCTCCCACAGCGGCTGGAGGTGTTCGGTACTCAGATCGCTGTAGAGCTCGTCGAGCTCGGGGTCGGAGTGGGAGAACCGGCGGGTGCTCATGTGGCGACCTCCGGGGTCGTGTTCGGAGCCTCGGTGGACTCGGGGGCGGTGGTGAACTCCGGTGTGGTGGGAACGGCGAGCGCTGCCATCGAGAGCAGGGTGACGAGCCCCATGGCGGCCATGTAGACGGCGATGGGCAGGGAGGAGTCGTAGGTGGCGAACAGCGCCGTCGCGGCCAGTGGGGCGATCGCGCCGCCGAGCACGCTGCCGACCTGGTACGCCGTCGAGGTTCCGCTGTAGCGCACCCGGGCCGGGAACACGTCGGCGATCAACGCGGCCTGCGGTCCGGCCATCGCAGCGATGGACGAGGTGGCCACGACGATGCCGACCGCCATCAGCACGGGCTGTGCGGTGTCGATCAGCAGGAAGAACGGGACCGCCCAGACCGTGGCCAGCGCGGCACCCACGAGGAAGACCGGCTTGCGGCCGACCCGGTCGGCGAGGACCGCGGACGCCCAGATCACGGCCATCCAGCTCGTGCTCCCGATGACGATCAGCGTCAGCATCGTGGGCTGCGACAGCTCCAGGGTGCTCGTGCCGTAACCGAGCAGATAGACCAGCACCAGGTAGCCCAGCGCGGGCGCGGCGATGCTCGCGCCGCTGGTCAGCAGCAGCCGGCGGGGGTGGTCGCGCAGCACCTCGACGACCGGTCGACGGGCGACCTCGCCGCGGGTGCGCACGGCCTCGAACTCCGGCGACTCGCTGATCCGCAGCCGGATGAGCAGCCCGACCATGACCAGGGCCGCGGAGATCAGGAACGGGATGCGCCACCCCCACGCCAGGAACGCCTCCGGCGAGATCGCCAGGCTGAGCAGCAGGAACACGACGTTCGCGGCGATGATGCCGGCCGGGAGGCCCATCTGCGGGAACGAGCCGTAGAGGGTCCGCTTGCCGGGGGGGGGGTGCGTGCTCGACGGCCATGAGCACCGCGCCGCCCCACTCGCCGCCGACGCCCACGCCCTGGGCGAAACGCAGCACGACCAGCAGGATCGGCGCCCAGATGCCGATCGTGGCGTAGGTCGGCAGGACGCCGATGAGGAATGTGGCGACGCCCATCAGCACCAGCGAGAACACCAGCAGCTGCTTGCGCCCGACGCGGTCGCCGAAGTGCCCGATGATGATGCCGCCGACCGGACGCGCGATGAACCCCACCGCCAGCGTCGAGTAGGCGGCGAGGGTTGCTGCCAGCGGGGAGGCCGACGGGAAGAACTGCGGGCCCAGGACCAGCGCGGCCGCCGTGGCGTAGATGAAGAAGTCGTACCACTCGATCGCGGTTCCGATGAAGCTCGCTCGGGCGACCCGTCGTGCGCGGGTTGCGCGGGTCTCGGTGGGGGTGAGCGCCACTGCTCAATCCTTCCGTGTACGTAGTAAAAGATGGCCAGCGTGCGGCCGAAGCGTGGAGTCGAGCGCGTGAGGTGGTGCGTGGGCGGACGGCGAGGTGCGTGCGGGTGCGGCTCAGCCCGACAGGATCGTGGCGCGCTCGGTCCAGGCCCGGGCGGCGGCGCGGGTGGCGGTGTCGGTGAACCGGTCCTGGGGACGGGCGCCCGCGGCGGCGCCTTCGGCGGCGAGCAGCTTCTCCAGGATGCGGCGGGACCGGAGCGGGCCGGCGTCGACCTTGATGTTCAGCTCGAGCGGGTAGGACGGCTCCCAGGCGGCGATGATGTGCTCGATCGCTTCGCAGGCAGCGATGTCCTGCTCGAAGACCCCGGCGACGGCCGAGAGGGTGTAGTCGGTGACCGAATCGTCGCCGACGGCGTAGTCGCGGCTGACCGACCAGAAGTAGTGGGTCGTGGTGCGGGTCTCGGGCGTGATGGCGTGCATGGTCTTCTGTCGGCACATCCGGGAGTCGTCCGGGTCTCCGGAGGGCTTCACCGTGGTGGTGGTGATGTGGAAGGCGGGGGCGAAGAACTCGGCGATCTGCTGGCGGTCGATCGGGGAGTCGATGCCGGTCACGCGGGTGAAGAACGGCGGGCAGGAGACCCCGGCCATCTCGCGGCGCACGGTGACGGTGTGGTCGTCCCACGTGGTCGTGATCGGCAGTTCGGCGATCTCGGGGGAGTCGATGGACTCCGGGTGCAGGAAGCTCAGGTGCGACAGGTCGAGCAGGTTCTCGTTGAGCAGCTGTGCCCGGGCATCCATGTGCAGGGTTCCGGCTGCGGTGCTCCACCCGTCGGCGGTGTACCAGTGGTGGTCGGGGATCTGCGCTGGTCGTGCCTGGTCGGGGTCGCCCATCCAGATCCAGACCAGCCCGTCGCCCTCGACGAGGGGGAAGGTCTGCACCCGGACCTTGTCCGAGACTCGGGTGGAGCCGGGGATCCGCACGCAGGCGCCGGTCGGGGTGTAGGTCAGGCCGTGGTAGCCGCACTCCACGTTGTCGCCACGCAGGCGACCCAGCGACAGCGGCATCTGCCGGTGCACGCAGCGGTCGACCATCGCGACGGGGGTTCCGTCCTGGGTGCGATACAGCAGGACCGGGTCACCGAGCAGGAACCGGGGCAGCATCCGGCCCTGCTCGATCTCGGCACTACGGGCTGCCACGTACCAGGCGTTGCGGGGGAACTCGTCGGGATACATGGAGGGCCTCGATTCTTCGGCCGCGTCGCCGAAATGTTCCGTGTACGTCCTAATCGAGGACGGTAGGGCAGTCGAGGTGCGTCGTCAACGGGGCCCGAGGGGTCAGGCGGCGGAAGGGGGGCCCGAGGGCTCTCGCCTGTAGGCGACGGCGCCGAGGTTGTCGAGCAGGCGTCCGCGGGACGACACGGGGAGGAGGTCGAACAGAGCTGCCTGAACGTCGGCGGCACGACGCGTGATGTCGGGGAGCTCGCGTCGCCCGGCCGGTGACAACCGCAGGGCCTTGCGGCGCCGGTCGTGGACGTCGGTCGCAGCGGTGACCAGTCGGGCTGCGGTCAGTCGCTCGACGATCTCCGTGGTCGAGGTGCGGTCGAGTGCCGCGGCCTCGCCGAGCGTGGACTGGTCGGCCGGTTCGTGGTGGGCCAGGGCGCAGAGCAAGGCGTACTGAGGACCGGTGCGACTGCCGCCGAACGTGTGGGTCCATCGCGCGACGTAGGCCTGCTGGGCACGGCGGATCAGGTGTCCCGGGGTGGTCGCCAGATCCAGCCCGGCGGCGACGTCGTCCTCGACCCGCGGCGGTGGGTCGCCCTCGTAGGCCAGGAGGGCCAGGTCGGTCACCAGCTCGCGGCGGCGGTCGGCGCTCAGGGGCGCCAGCAGGTCGCGCTGTACCCGAGCGGCCGCGGTGGTCAGAGAGGTCAACGCCACCCGTGCGGGTGGGCTCAGGTGCAGCACCTTGCGGCGGCGGTCGTCGGGATCGGGGCCCGCGGTCAGCCATCCCCGTCGCACCAGGCGGCGCACGATGTCGGTGGTGGTGGACTTGTCCAGCGAGGCCAGCTGCCCGAGGGTCTTCTGGTCGAGACCGGGGCGCCGCGCCGTGCCGGACAGGACGGCGAACTGCGGTCCGGTCGGTTCGGGACCGACGTGTTCGACCCAGAGCAGATTGTGCTCACGCTGCGCCCTGCGGATGAGGTGCCCCGGGGTGCGGGCGAGATCGAGCGTGGGTGGGCTGCCGGGCGCGCCACTGCTCGCACTCATGTGGACAGTGTGACACCCGGGGCGGACGCGCTGGTGCGACGCGCCTCTCCTGGTCGGCCGCCCGGCGGACGACTCAGTGGAACCGGATCGGGAGGCTGGCGAGGGCGAGGGCGTCGCCCCGCCCCTTCCGGCACACCTCGCCGTCCAGGGCGAGCGACCTCCCGCTGTCCAACACGACATCGAGGGCGACCGACAGCTCTCGACGGGCCATCTGGGCGCCGAGGCAGAAGTGGATGCCGGAGCCGAAGGCCAGGTGCCGGTTGGGGCGGCGGTCGAGCCGACAGGTCTCCGGGGCGTCGAAGCGGTCCTCGTCGCGGTTCGCCGAGGAGAAGGACAGGCCGACGACCTCCCCGGCGGACATCGGGCAGCCCTGGAACTCCGTGTCCGACGCCGCGTTGCGCGCGAAGATGCTGACGGGGGAGGAGAGCCGCAGGAACTCCTCCACGGCCGACGGGACCAGCGCGCGATCCTCCCGGAGGCGTTCGAGGTCGGCGGGGTGCCGGGCGAGGTGCCAGAGGGAGTAGGACAGGGCGGCGGCCGTGGTCTCGTGTCCGGCGACGAGCACCAGCATGGTGAACCCGCGGATCTGGTCCTCGGTGAGCCTGCGGCCCTCGACCTCGCTGTCCAGCAGGAGGCTGATGAGGTCGTCGGACCGGTTCTCCCGCCGGGCGGCGATCAGCCCGTCGATGTAGTCGCGGAACTCGGCGCCGGCGCGGGCGGCGTCCTCGTGGTCGCGCACGCTGCCTTCGAACGAGCGGCGCACCAGGTCGACCCAGAGCGACTTGTCTTCGTCCGGCAGACCGATGAACAGGGCCAGTGCGCCGCTGGTCAGCGGCGCGGCGAAGGCGGTGGCCAGATCTCCGCCGCCTGCGGCCAGCAGGGGGTCGAGCAGCTGCTCGGCCAGGCCGCGGATCTCACCGGTCAGGGCGTTGACGCGGCGTGGGGAGAACACGGGGGCGACGAGCTGCCGGTAGACGGTGTGCTCGGGCGGGTCGTACTCGAGCGGGAGGAACGCGAACGACCGCTGCATGCCCGACGGGATGAGCAGGGTGCCGGGGACGGCGGAGGTGAACCTCGACCAGTCGGCGGCAGCGGCGACGATGTCGTCGTAGCGGGTGATCAGCCAGAAGCCGCCGTAGCGGTTGCTGTGGCTGACCGGCCGGTCGCGGCGCAGGTGCTGGTAGGTGGGCCACGGGTCGGCGACGAACGCTGGATCGTGGTGGTCCAGCTCGTCGTCGGACAGTCCTGGCAGCGTCGACATGGGTGTCCTCGTCGGTACTCAGAGTTCCTGGGTGCTGGTCTCCGCGGCCTCGCCCGGGTCGGGGGTCAACCCGCTGGCCAGGACGATGGCCGTCGTCGTCTCGTAGTGGGCACGGAGCGCCTCCAGCGCTGCCGGCACGTCCCGGGCGAGAGCCGCGTCGACGATGCGCCGGTGTTCCTCGTCGACGTCCCGCTTCCCGCCCGACGCCGGCGCGCTCCAGCGGCGGTACAGCTCCATCGTGTCCGACAGCTGCTCGCAGAAGTCGGTGAGCAGGGGGAACCCGCTCCCGGCGATGAGTGTGTGGTGGAAGGCCCGGTGGGCCGCGGACCAGTCGTCGGTCATCAGATCGGGGTTGTCCGGCGCGCGGCGCGGGGTGCGGGTGAGGCGGTGGTGGGCGGCGAGCACCTCGGACTCCCAGCGCAGATCGCCGCGCTCGATCGCCAACCGCAGGGCGAGGCTCTCGTTGACCACGCGCAGCTCCGTGAGGTCGCCGAGCTCGCGGCGGGACAGGGACACGACCCGGAAACCCTGGTTGTGCGAGCTGGTCACCAGACGCTGCTCGGTCAGCCGGGTCAGCGCTTCCCGCACGACCCCCACACTGACGTCGAACTCCTGCCGCAGCTCCGCGGGCTTGAGCCGGTGCCCGGGCGGCAGCCTGCCGTCGAGCACGGCTCGGCGGAGGCGTTGGTAGACGTCCAGGCCGAGGGTCTCGGCCCCTCCTCGACGGGCCATTGTCAGGGAGCCCCTCGTCCGTCCGGCCGCCGCGGGCCGCGGCGTCGCGCCGAGCGGATCATCGGACCGGCCGGGGCAACGGACGGTGACCCCAGGCGCTGATGTGGTCGTAGTGGTCCTCCGCCCAGTCCTCGCCGACCTCGACGGCGCCCCACCCGAACTCGTAGTCGAATCCGCTCGGAGTCGTCGCGTAGAAGGAGAACATCCGATCGTTGGGATGGCGCCCGAGGCTCCGGTTGATCGTCAGGTCCGCGTCGATCGCACGGTCGAACGCCATGCCCACGGCGTCGAGGGAGTTGGCCTGGACCATGAAGTGCAGCAGCTTCTTCGGGTAGGTGGAGCGGGCAGGGCGCTGCACGAGTGCGATGCTGTGGTGTCGCCGGTTGCAGTGCAGGAAGGCGGCGTGGGAGACGCCGTTGGGGGTCTCCTGCCCCGACGTGTCGGACACGCGGAACGGCAGCACCCCCGTCCAGAACCTCAGCGCGTCGTCCAGATCGTCGACCATGAAGACCGCGTGCCCCAGCCCCTGCGCTCCGGTGAGGAACCCGCCGGGCACCAGCGGGGCGGCCAGGGGGTCCCGGGAGTGGTACGGCGCGCTCACGAGCTCGACGGTGATCCCGCCCGGCGCGGTGAAGGTGTACAGCCGCTTGACCCGCCGGTCTCGCGCCTCCTGCTCGTCGCACTCGCGCACGGGCACACCGGCGGCCGTCACCCGGTCGAGGATCTGCTGCAGCACCTGGCCGTTGAGGGCCGTCAGCCCGACGGCGACGACGTCGTCGGCGGGTCCCCGCCGGACGAGGAAGCGCTGCTGGAGCTCGTCCATCCGCACCCGCAGGGCGTCCTCGGAGGGAGCGCCGTCGACGGACATGCCGAGGGTCCTCGTCGTGAACTCCGACCAGGCGTCGAGGTCGGACACCTCGAGCACGAGGTAGCCCAGCTGTAGGTCCTGGTGCACGGTGCTACTCCTTGTTCTGTCGGGGCTGCAGGGACGGTGACCGGTCGGCGTGCTCGGCGTCCTGGTAGGCGGTGAGGGCGCGGTAGTCGTCGCGGACGGGCGCGAAGATGTCGATGTTGAGGACCCGCTCGTCGCCGACGGGTTGGGCGCCGTGCGGGACGTCGCCGGGAATGTGCAGCACCGCGGGCGCCTCCAGGACGTAGACCTCGTCCCCGACGAAGAACTCCAGCGTGCCGCTGAGCACGAAGCTGAGTTGGTCGAACGGGTGCGAGTGCTGGCCGGAGCTGCGGAACCCGGGCTCGAACCAGTTGATCGTCACCAGCGATCCGTCGCTGCGGATCCCCGAGCGGGAGAGCCCCGGCGTGAGCAGCTCCACGGGCATCTGATCGAACCGATAGGCCTTCGGCCGCCCGGGCAGGGGACCGGCACCCGGCGTGTGCTCCGTGGTCATCGGGCCGCCTCACGGTCCGGGTCGGTGAAGACCCGTTCGATCGAGCGGGACGCGAACAGCCACCGATCGCCCTCCCGGGCGTAGACGTCGGTGTAGTCGAGCACGAGCATGGGCCAGCTCGGGCCCGTGCCCTCGCCGTCGTGGCGGTAGAGCAGCGTCATCAGGGTGCCGCCGACGGTGCCGTCCTCGCCGGACCGCAGCCGGAGGTTGGTGTGCACGTGCCGGGAGGTCCGTTCGGTGAGGGTCGCGCGCCGGTCGGCCCAGCGCTGCAGGGCGGCCCGTCCGACCAGGGGGTCACCGAGGCCGAGCAGCTGGCCCTCGTCGGTGTAGAGCTCGGGGAGAAGCCGGGGATCGCCGTGGTCGAGGACCCAGGCGTGCTCGGCGACGAGCTCCTCGATCCCGGCCCTGACCTCCGCGGTCACCCGGTTCGGCTCGTTGGTCACGGTCATGTGCGTGCTCCTTCCGCCGCGAGGACGATCGTGCCGAGGTGTCTGCCGCTCTCCGTGCGCCGATGCGCCGACGCCCGCCTTCACGCGACCACCGTCCGATCGTCGACCGCGCGCGTCGCGGGCGTGGGGTAGTAGCGGGCGAGGGCGTCGGCGACCGCCGGGGTGTCGGCTGCGGTGAAGTCGGCGGCGACGTAGCGGTCCGGGCGCACGAGCAGGTACCTGGTTGTTCCGCCCGGAGCGGGGCCGAGGTGCAGGGCGGGCTGTTGTTCCGCGACGACGGTGCCGTCGGGCCGCCGGCGCGGGATCCGCCCGCGTGGCAACACGACCACGACCGTGGCCTCGATGCGGGCGGCGAGCCGGTGCACGGGATCGGGGACCGCGGCCGACTGGGCGTCGGTCAGGACGACCAGTGCCCAGCCGGCGCCCAGCGCGTCGTCGAGCAGACCGATGGCGCCCGCCTCGTCGATGACCGGGCCCTGCGGCAGGGGCGAACCGACGAGCGAGCCCTCGGCGGGCCCGACGGCGGGCACGGCCACACCCCGGGACACGTCCGGGCGAGGCACGAACCGCAGTTCGGTGACGTGGCGGTGCACCGGCGGGACCAGCCGCAGCGCGCGCAGGAGGAGGTCTCGCACCGTGGCGCGGCGGGGCCGACCGGTCATCACGAGCGCGCCGAGGCGGTGCGAGAAACGGACCATCGCGGTCGCGTGCGGCCGCCGTTCGGTCTTGTAGCTGTCCAGCACCCCGTCCGTGGCCCGGCCCGCCACCACGGCGGAGAGCTTCCAGCTCAGGTTGCGGACGTCCCGGATGCCGGTGTTGAGGCCCTGACCGGCGAACGGCGGCATGAGGTGCGCCGCGTCGCCCGCGAGGAAGACGCGGCCGACCCGCCAGCGCTCGGCGACGAGCTGGCGGGCGACGTACACCGCCGCGCGCCGCACCTGGTCGGGCCGCACCGTGCGGAACGGCGCCACCAGCTCGGCGACGAACTCCGGCCGCAGGACCTCCTCGGCGCGCTCGCCCGGCAGGAGCATGAACTCGTACCGGCAGCGTCCGCCGCTGCCGGGGACGACGACGTGTGGACGACGCGGATCGCAGTGGAACTCGGTGTCGCCGTGGTCCCGGGGGTCGTCGACGAGGTCCAGGACGATCCAGGGGTGCTTCTGGCTCGACCCGGTCATCCGGACGCCGAGCGAGGCGCGCACCAGGCTCTTCCCGCCGTCGCACCCGACGACGTACCGGGCGCGCAGGGTCCGGAGCCCCGACGGGCCATCGAGGGTCACGTCCACGCCGTCCGCGTCCTGGGTCAGCGCGGTCGCGGCACAGCCGTACTCGAGTGACGCCGTCGGGGCGTCCTCGACCGCCCTGCGGTAGACCCGGACGTATCCGGGCTGGTCGAACAGCGTCTTGACCGGGAAGCCCTGACGCATCACGGCGGGCTGGGTGCGGACCAGCAGCTGACCGCGCGCGCCGTAGTAGCGCGAACCGGACACCCACACGAGGTCCGGCCGGAGGTCGTCGACGAGTCCGAGGGCGTGCGCGGTGCGCAACGACTCGTCCGCCAACGCGATCGCCCGGGGCTCGTCGACGGGGTCGGTGGCAGCGTCGACGACGTGGACCCGGGTGCCGTCCGCGGCGAGCAGCGCGGCGAGGGTCAGGCCGGTCGGGCCGGCACCGACGACCAGGACGTCGACCTCTCGGTCCGGCGGCGTCATCGACACGCGATCCCTCCTCCGCCCGATCCGACGGTGGCCGGGCCGCCCCATGAAGCCACTCAGGAGTCGAATCGTCAAGTACAGAAATGAGTCTTGCCAAGAGAGTCGACTCTTGTACGGTGGGGTCGCCACAGCGGAGTGGCCGGCAGACCGGCATCCGGTTCCGGCCCGTGGCCGAGGACGCGGAAGGAGCTCACGTGCGGTTGGTGTCCTACATGTCGGAGGGCTCGGACGAGCCACGGTTCGGCCGGGTCGTGACCGACGGCGCGGTCGACGGCGTGGTCGACGGAGTCACCGCGACGGACGGGCGGTTCCGGTCCGTGCGCGAGGTCCTGGCTGCGGGAGCGCTCCCGGAGCTGGCTGCTGCCACCCAGGGGCGTGCCGCCGACCTGCCGATCGGGTCGGTCAGGTTGCTGCCGCCCGTCCCGGATCCTTCGAAGATCATCTGTGCCGGGGTCAACTACCGGTCGCACCTGGACGAGACCCGGCGTCCGGACAACGCCTACCCCACGTTGTTCTCCCGCTTCCCCGACACGCAGATCGGGCACGACCAGCCCGCCGTGCGGCCGGCGGAGACGAGCCGGTTCGACTACGAGGGTGAGCTCGCCGTCGTGATCGGTGCGCGGGCGGACCACGTGCCCGAGGCCGACGCCGCGCAGGTGGTGGCCGGCTACTCCTGCTACGACGATCTCAGCGTCCGCGACTGGCAGCGCCACACCAGCCAGTTCCTTCCCGGCAAGAACTTCCGGGCCACCGGTGGCTTCGGCCCCTGGCTGGTCACGGCGGACGAGATCGACGACATCTCCGCCGCCACGTTGCGGACCCGGGTCAACGGCGAGCTGCGCCAGGAGGCCTCGATCAGTCAGCTGATCTTCGGCATTCCGGAGCTGATCGCCTACATCACCACGTTCACCGTGCTGGCTCCCGGGGACGTCATCGTCACCGGCACGCCGGGCGGCGTCGGCCTGTTCCGGGACCCGCCGGTCTTCCTGACCGACGGGGACCTCGTCGAGGTCGAGATCACCGGGATCGGCCGGCTCGTGAACCCGGTGGTGGCGGGCTGAGTCCCGGACGGCCACGGCAGGTGCGCTGACCGGCATCGCGGTCGGGGTGGAACCCCGACCGCGAATCGGTGGTTCGCACCATTCACAAGAACGGGCCGGATCTGCGCACGAATTTGCATCCATCGCAGTCTGGAGTTGCTCTCGGTCCGTGCGCGAGTATCGGAACCGTCGCCAGGCGCGGCCGGTCGGGACTCCGGCCCGACCCGCTCGGGCCAGCGGATCAGGGCGGTCTCGCGTGCTCGTCACCGTTGTGACGGCGATGTGCATCGAGCACGGGGAACGGCAGTTCTCCCCGCCGGCGCCAGTGCGACGAATGGTCGAGGCAGGGATGCGTGGCCGGAGAGCCGGCCGCGGATTCCGTCGCCATGCCTCGACGTCGTGCCTGTTCATGATGGAGGAGAACGTATGACCGTCGAGCACAAGGTGCGCGTGTACCGCAGCGAGGAGAACCTCGCCCGCGCCGACCAGCTGGCCTGGAAGATCGCCGAGGTGGCCGCCGACCAGGTACCACCGCCGGCCGAGGTGGCCGACATGGTCGTGAACCGGGTGGTCGACAACGCGGGTGTGGCGACGGCGTCGGTGAACCGTCGTCCGGTCGTGGCCGCACGGGCGCAGGCGCTGCGCCACGCGGCCCCGCAGGACCGGGCCGGGGCGGTCGTGTTCGGCACCCGTGAGCGGGTGTCGCCGGAGTGGGCGGCGTGGGCCAACGGTGTCGCGGTGCGGGAGCTGGACTTCCACGACACGTTCCTGGCGGCGGACTACTCCCATCCCGGCGACAACATCCCGCCGCTGCTCGCGGTCGCCCAGCACACGGGTGCGGACGGCGCCGCGCTGACCCGGGCGATCGCGGTCGCCTACGAGGTCCAGGTCGCGCTGGTCACCGGGATCTGCCTGCACCAGCACAAGATCGACCACGTCGCGCACCTCGGTCCGTCGGTCGCCGCCGGGATTGGTGCCCTGCTGGACCTGCCGGCCGAGGTCACCTACCAGGCCGTGCAGCAGGCCCTGCACACGACGACCGCGACCCGGCAGTCGCGCAAGGGCGAGATCTCGTCGTGGAAGGCGTTCGCCCCCGCGTTCGCGGGGAAGGTCGCGATCGAGGCCGCCGACCGCGCGATGCTCGGCGAGGGCGCGCCGTCGCCGATCTACGAGGGCGAGGACGGTGTCATCGCCTGGCTGCTCGACGGCCCGGACGCCGCGTACACCGTTCCGCTGCCGGAGCGCGGGGAGGCTCCCCGCGCGATCCTGCAGACCTACACCAAGGAGCACTCCGCGGAGTACCAGAGTCAGGCGCTGATCGACCTCGCGCGCCGGCTCGGCCCCCGGATCCGGGAGGCGGGCGGCGCGGAGCGGGTGCGCAGCATCGTCATCCACACCAGCCACCACACCCACTACGTGATCGGGTCCGGGTCCGGGGACCCGCAGAAGTACGACCCGACGGCGTCGCGGGAGACCCTGGACCACTCGATCCCCTACATCGTCGCCGTCGCGCTGCTCGACGGCGGCTTCCACCACGAGCGCTCCTACCCGCCGCACCGCGCGGCCGACGCGGAGCTCGTCCGGCTGTGGCACGCGATCTCCACCGTCGAGGACCCGGAGTGGACGCGCCGCTACCACTCCCACGACCCCGCGGAGAAGGCGTTCGGTGGTCGGGTCGAGGTCACCTTCACCGACGGCACGACCCTGGTCGACGAGATCGCCGTTGCCGACGCGCACCCGTTCGGCGCCCGCCCGTTCGGTCGTGACGCCTACGTCGGCAAGTTCCGCGACCTGGCGCGCGATGTCGTCGACCGCGTCGAACAGGACCGGTTCCTCGACCACGCCCTGCGTCTGCCCGAGCTGAGCGCCGCCGAGCTGGGCGAGCTGACGATCGTCCCGGCGTCGCTCGCGACCGCACCGGGTCGCGGGGTGTTCTGATGCTCGGCGCGACCAGCACCCCCCACGCGCGCAGGGTGGCGTTCCGCGAGGCGCTGGCGAGCGGCCGGCTGCTGCAGTTCCCCGGCGCGTTCAACGCGCTGTCGGCGATGCTGATCGCCGAGCAGGGATTCGACGGCGTGTACGTCTCCGGTGCCGTCCTCTCCGCGGAGCTGGGGCTGCCCGACGTCGGGCTCACGACCTCCACCGAGGTCGCGGCCCGCGCCGCGACGATCGCCCGGCAGACCGACCTGCCCGTCCTGGTCGATGCCGACACCGGGTGGGGCGGTCCGGCGAACGTGGCCCGCACGGTCCAGACCTTCGAGGACGCCGGGCTGGCCGGGTGCCACCTGGAGGACCAGGTCGACCCGAAGCGCTGCGGGCACCTGGCAGGCAAGGCGCTGGTGCCGACCGAGGACATGTGCACCCGCGTGCGGGCGGCGGTGCGCGGGCGCCGCGACGACGCGTTCGTGCTGTGCGCCCGGACCGACGCCCGCGCCGTCGACGGGCTGGACGCCGCGATCGACCGCGCCCGCGCCTACATGGCCGCCGGTGCCGACATGATCTTCGCGGAGGCGCTGACCGGGGAGGACGAGTACGCCGCGTTCCGCGACGCCCTCGACGTCCCGCTGCTGGCGAACATGACCGAGTTCGGGAAGAGCCCCCTGCTGACCGCGGACACCCTCGAGAAGCTCGGCGTCAACGTCGTCATCTACCCGGTGACCCTGCTCCGGCTCGCCATGGGTGCCGCGGAGGCCGGGCTCGCCGAGATCCGCCGCACCGGCACCCAGGCCGGAGTGGTCGATCGGATGCTGACCCGCGCCCGGCTCTACGAACTCCTGCACTACGACGAGTACGGCGCCTTCGACGCCGGGCTCGCCGGCTATCTCGACGAGGAGGACCCCTCATGACCGTGGCCGACGCACCCCCGCAGATCCACAAGGGGCTGGCCGGAGTGGTCGCCGACACCACGGCCATCTCCAAGGTCGACGCCGACACCAACTCCCTGCTGTACCGCGGTTACCCGGTGCAGGACCTGTGCGCGCACTCCGGCTTCCTCCAGGTCGCGCACCTGCTCTGGCACGGCGAGCTGCCCGCCGCCGACGCCCTGGCCCGGCTGGAGGCACAGGAACGCGCGCTCCGCCCGATCGACCGCAGCCTGCAGGCACTGCTGCTCGGCACGCCCACCACCTGCCACCCGATGGACACCCTGCGCACCGCCGTGAGCTGGCTCGGCTCCGAGGACGCCCAGGAGGACGACCCGGCCGCCGACACGCAGAAGTCGCTGCGGCTGCTCGCCGCGCTGCCGACCGTCGTGGCGATCGACCAGCGCCGCCGACGGGGGCTCGACCCGATCGCGCCCGACCCGGACCTGGGCTACGCGGCGAACTTCTTCCACATGACCTTCGGCGCGGTGCCCGAGCCCGAGGTGGTGCGTGCGTTCGAGGTCTCGATGATCCTCTACGCCGAGCACAGCTTCAACGCCTCGACCTTCACCGCCCGGGTCGTGACCTCGACCCTGTCGGATCTCTACAGCGCCGTCGTCGCGGGGATCGGTGCGTTGAAGGGGCCGCTGCACGGCGGGGCAAACGAGGCCGTCATGCACATGCTCGCCGAGATCGACGGGCCCGACGCCGCCGAGGCGTGGCTCGCCGACGCGCTCGCGAACAAGAAGAAGATCATGGGATTCGGGCACCGCGTCTACAAGCGCGGCGACTCCCGGGTCCCGACCCTGCAGGCCGCGCTCGAACGGATCGTGGAGCTGCGCGGGGCCCACGAGCTGCTGGCCACCCACACCGCGCTGGCCGAGGCGATGCACCGGGCGAAGGGGCTGCACCCCAACCTCGACTACCCGGCGGGCCCGCTCTACCACCTCATGGGCTTCGACATCCCGATGTTCACGCCGCTGTTCGTGATGGCGCGGATCACCGGCTGGACGGCCCACATCGCCGAGCAGCTCGCGGCGAACTCCCTCATCCGGCCGCTCGCGGCCTACGAGGGCTCGGCCCGCCGTGAGGTCCCGGCCGGACGCTGACCGTTCCGGCCTCGCCCACCGGCCGACCGCCGGTTCTCCCGCGGCCGGCCCGCCCGTCGATCACGGGCGGGTCGGCCGCCCACATCCGGAGGTGTCCATGACCGCGACCGTGGTGGCGAGCTCCGGCAGGCCGCCCGGCACCGCCGGCGTCCGGCTGAGCCGCGACGGGCAGCACGTCGCCGTTCTCACGCTGGACGCCCCGCCCGCCAACGCGCTGTCCCGCCCCGTGCGTGCGGCACTGCGCCACGCCCTCGACGAGGTGGACCGTGACACCCGGTTCCGCGCCGCCGTCCTCACCGGCGTCGGACACTTCAGCGCCGGTGGCCATCTCGTCGAGGAGCAGCACGCCCGCGACGACGGCGACGCTGCGGCCTTCCTGACCGAGATCGTCGAGCTCACCGACCGGGTCGAGGAGCTCCGCGTCCCGGTGGTCGCCGCGGTCGCCGGAGGCGCCGTCGGCGCCGGGCTCGAACTCGCACTGGCCTGCGACCTGCGGGTCGCCGCCGAGGACGGCTTCTTCGTGGCTGCCGGGGTCAACGTCGGTCTGATCATGAGCGCCTGGCGGCTGCCGCGGCTGCTCGGGCTCGGCCCGGCCAAGGACATGCTGCTCACCGGTGACCGGTGCGATGCGGCTACGGCCCTGCGGACCGGCCTGGCGAGTGCCGTCGTGCCGACCGACGCGGTGGTCGACGCCGCCCTGGAACGGGCGCACCGGATCGCGGGGCGGTCGCCGCTGTCGGTCGAGGCGACGAAGGCCGCCGCCAACCGGGCACACCAGCTCGACGCGGCCGGCGGTCGGGCCGTGCAGGCGGAACGGTTCGCCGACCTGGTCCGCACCCGCGACCACGTCGAGGCAGTGCGCAGCATCCTCGATCGGACCCGGCCGGCCTACGGCCGGCACTGACAGCTCCTGCTCCGGCTCCCGGTCGACGGGGCCCGCGGGGCCCCTCAGCCGCCCGGTGCGACCGGGTAGGGCACGAAGGTGCTGCGGTCCTCCAGGATCAGCGTCGTGTGGTCCAGGCGTGGGAACGCCCGCTGTGGGCACTGCGCCCGGCTGCACACCCGGCAGCCGGCGCCGATCGGTGTCGCGGCCGAAGGGGTGTCGAGGTTGAGCCCGTCGGAGTAGACCAACCGGTGTGCATGGCGGATCTCGCAGCCGAGTGCGATCGCGAAGGTCTTGCCCGGTCGTCCCCATCGGCGCTGGGAGCCGGTGACCGTGCGCGCGACCCACAGGTAGCGGGCGTCGTCGGGCATGGCGGCGATCTGTACGTCGATCTCGCCGGGGGAGGCGAAGGCGCGGTAGACGTTCCACAGTGGACAGGTGCCGCCGCCGCGGGAGAAGTGGAACCCGGTCGCGGACTGGCGCTTGGACATGTTCCCGGCCCGGTCGACGCGGACGAAGGAGAACGGCACCCCCGGCTCGGACGGGCGCTGCAGTGTCGAGAGCCGGTGCGCGATCGTCTCGAACCCCTGTCCGAAGTGGTCGGACAGGCGCTCGATGTCGTAGCGGAACCGCTCGGCGGTGGCCCGGAACTCGCCGTAGGGCAGCGTCAGCGCCGCCGCGAAGTACCGGGCCAGGCCGATCCGGGTCAGGGTGTGGGTGTCGTCGTCCGCCGGGTCCTCGGCCGCCAAGCGCTCGATCAGCGCGTCGTGTTCCAGCAGCGCGAGCTGGGTCGCCATCCGGAATGCCTGCTGGCCGGCGCGCAGTGCGGGGGACAGCCGCAGCACCCGTTCGACCCGGTCGTAGCGGTGCATCTCGCCGGAGCCGGTCGTGTCGTCCTCCAGCCCGGCGATGCTGACGCCGTGCACCGTCCGCAGGCGCTCGGCGAGGGCGCGGCGCACCTCGCCCCGGCGCATCCCGATCTCCGACGCCAGCGTCTCGGCCGCGTCGTCGAGTTCGGCCACGTGGTTGCGACGGCGGTAGAAGTAGTCGCGGACCTGCTCGTGCGGCGACGCCGACCGGATCCGGTCGGTGCCGTCGTTGCCGACCGGACGGCCGTCCCGGGTGTGGTCCGACGCGGCGGCCAGGTGCTCGTCCGCCCGGCGCCACCGCCGGTACAGCTCCAGCACCGCGTCCGCGGCCGCGGGCAGCTCGCCGGCGAGCCGCTCGATCTGTCCCGCCGGGACCGGTCCGGCCGCCGACGTGGTCTCGGCGAACACCTCGTGCAGCTCGGCGACCAGCCGCTCGGGTCGCCGGGCCGCGAAGAACGCCGCGTCGACACCGAACACCTCGGTGATCCGCAGCAGCACCGGCACGGTCAGGGGTCGGGAGCCGTGCTCGATCTGGTTCAGGTAGCTGGGCGAGATCTCCAGGGCCCTGGCCAGCTCCGCCTGGGTCATCGAGCGGGTCTCGCGCAGCGCGCGTAGCCGGGTGCCCGGGATGCCGGAGGTCGCCATGGCGGGACTGTAGCCGAGACCACCCTTTGCAAGATTCGCAGAATCCGGCCGGAAGATGCGCAGGAGTTGGCAGGCGGCCACCGTCGCCTCACCTCCGTTGCAGCTCCGATGCTGGTCGCACCCCGTTCGAGAGATCGCCACGGCCCCCCGGCCACCGCCGGGAGACCGTGAGCGCGGACACGGACGCGAACTTCGCAAAGGAGCAGGACATGACCGGGACGAACCGGCAGCAGCGGGTCGACGAGCTGAAGCAGGAGTGGGCGAACGACCCGCGCTGGGCAGGGATCACCCGCGGTCACAGCGCGGAGGAGGTCGTGGCGCTGTCGGGCAGCGTGCGCGAGGAGCACACGCTGGCCCGCCTCGGCGCCGAGCGGCTGTGGTCGCTGCTGCACGAGCGCGACTACGTGCACGCCCTCGGGGCGCTGACCGGCAACCAGGCCGTGCAGAGCGTGCGCGCCGGGCTGGAGGCCATCTACCTGTCCGGCTGGCAGGTCGCCGCGGACGCCAACCTCGCGGGCCAGACCTACCCCGACCAGAGCCTCTACCCGGCCAACTCGGTGCCCGCGGTGGTCCGCCGCATCAACAACGCGCTGCTGCGCGCCGACGAGATCAGCACCCTGGAGGGCCGCTCGGCCGCCGAGGGCGGCGACGACCCGCACTGGCTGGTCCCGATCGTCGCCGACGCCGAGGCCGGCTTCGGCGGCCCGCTCAACGCGTTCGAGCTGATGAAGGCCATGATCGCCGCGGGCGCGGCCGGTGTGCACTGGGAGGACCAGCTCGCCTCGGAGAAGAAGTGCGGCCACCTCGGCGGCAAGGTGCTGGTCCCGACCTCCCAGCACGTCCGCACCCTCAACGCGGCGCGGCTCGCGGCCGACATCTCCGGCGTCCCGTCGGTGATCGTCGCCCGGACCGACGCCCAGGCCGCGAACCTGATCACCTCCGACGTCGACGAGCGGGACCGCCCGTATCTCACCGGTGAGCGCACCGCGGAGGGCTTCCACCGGGTCACCGGCGGCATCGAGCCCTGCATCACCCGCGGGCTCGCCTACGCGCCGTACTCCGACCTGCTGTGGATGGAGACCTCGGTGCCGGACCTGGAGCTGGCCCGCAAGTACGCCGAGGCGATCAAGGGCGAGTTCCCCGACCAGATGCTGGCCTACAACTGCTCGCCGTCGTTCAACTGGCGCAAGCACCTCGACGACGACACGATCGCCCGCTTCCAGCGCGAGCTCGGTGCGATGGGCTACGCCTTCCAGTTCATCACCCTCGCCGGCTTCCACGCCCTGAACCACTCCATGTTCGACCTGGCCAAGGGCTACGCGGCGAACGGCATGACCGCCTACGTCGCCCTGCAGGAGCGCGAGTTCGCCGCCGAGGCCGACGGCTACACCGCCATCAAGCACCAGCGCGAGGTCGGCACCGGCTGGTTCGACGCCGTCTCCACCGCGGTCAACCCGGAGTCGTCCACCACCGCGCTCGCCGGGTCGACCGAGGCCGAGCAGTTCCACGGCTGAGCGAGTTCCCGCGGTGGGTGGCCGGGTGCGTCCGCGCATCCGGCCACCCCTGCCGCACCCCGTCGTAGGAGGAGAACAGGTGAGCGGGATCGAGCGGGTCGGCGTCGTCGGCGCCGGACAGATGGGCGCGGGCATCGCCGAGGTGTGTGCGCGGGCGGGGAACGACGTCCACGTCGTCGAACAGCACCACGGAGCGCTGGACCGGGGCCGGGAACGGATCCTGGCCTCGATGGACCGGGCGGTGGACCGCGGGCGGCTCTCCGTGCCCGACCGGGACGCGGCAGCGAGCCGGCTGACGTTCTCGACCGACCTCGGCGACCTCGCCGACCGCCAGCTCGTCATCGAGGCGGTCGTCGAGAACGAGATGGTCAAGTGCGACCTCGCCGCGAGCCTGGACAAGGTGCTCGCCGACCCGGACGCGGTCATCGCCTCCAACACCAGCTCGATCCCGATCATGAAGCTGGCGCACGGCACCGGGCGACCGGGACAGGTCGTGGGGCTGCACTTCTTCAACCCCGTGCCGGTGCTGCCCCTGGTCGAGGTCGTCGGTTCGCTCACGACCTCGGCGCAGACCCTCGCCCGGGTCGAGGAATGGGTGACCGGGGCGCTGGGCAAGCAGACGATCCGAGCCGCCGACCGGGCCGGGTTCGTCGTCAACGCGCTGCTGGTGCCCTACCTGCTCGGCGCCGTCCGCATGGTGGAGACCGGTCGGGCCACACCGGCCGACGTCGACGCCGGGATGAGGCTCGGGTGCGCCCACCCGATGGGGCCGCTGGAGCTCGCCGACCTGATCGGGCTCGACACCGTCGCCGCGATCGCCGAGACGATGTACGCCGAGGAGCACGAACCCCTCTACGCACCGCCGCCGCTGCTGCGGCGGATGGTCCAGGCGGGCCTGCTGGGACGCAAGACCGGCCGCGGTTTCCACTCCTACCCGGCCACGACGGCAGGGGCGCGCTGATGCTGCAGACCGACGTCCCACCCACCCGCCGACGCGTCGTGCTCCGGGCCGCGCTCGACCGGCCCCGTGCGGGACGCCGCCCGCTGCGCTTCCACACCGTCACCACCGCCGCGTCCGCGCGCCAGATCGCGGCCATGGGGCTCGACGGCGTGCACGTGGCGGCGGCCGACACGGGCGGGCAGGACGCCGCGGAGCTGGTCGCCCGGATCGTCCGGGCCACCCCGCTGCCGGTCCTGGTCGACCTCGGCCCGACCGGCGACGCCGACACGGTGGCGCACATCGCGGCGGCGGGCGCGTCCGGCGTGCTCCTCGACGACACCTCGCCCGACGAGGGGGCGGCCGGGGACGTCGAGACCCGTGTCCGCACCGCTGTCCGCGCCCGTCACGACCCCGCGCTGCTGATAGGGGTCCGCACGACCACCGACCGGGCCCGCGGCCTGGTCGACACCATCGACCGGGCCCGCGCCCGTCTCGCCGCGGTCGCGGATCTCGTCGTCGTCGAGGCGCCTGCGTCGCGGGCCACCTACCCGGTCCTGCGCGAGGCCCTCACCGCGCCGCTGTTCGTGACCGCCACCCCGGTCACCGGCGGCGACCCGACCTCCGTCCTGCTGCCCACCGTCACGCAGCTCGCCGCCTTCGGCATGGACGCCGTGATCCACCCCGTCACCGGGCCGCGGTCCCCGGCAGCCACCGACCGTGGCAGCCGGATCCCGTGCGACACAGGAACACCACGAGGTCTCGCCGACGCGCTCCTGGCCGGAGCACGTCGCGACGCCGTCCGGTAGCGGGCCACCGGCCCGCCGCAGAAGGAGACACCCATGACCGACGACCAACGCGACACCCCCGTCCGACGCGGCCTGGTGGGAGTCGTCGCCGACACGACGTCGATCTCCGACGTCGACCCCTGTCACAACGTCCTGCTCTACCGGGGCTACCCGGCGCCGGCACTCGCCGAGCGGCACGGCTTCCTCGACGTCGCGCACCTGCTCTGGACCGGGGAGCTCCCGGACCCGGCCGAGCTCGCGGCGCTGGAGCGGCGCGAGCGGTCCCTGCGCCGGCTGGACCCCGCGTGTGAGGCGATGCTGCTGTCCCTGCCGACCGACTGCCATCCGATGGACGTGCTCCGCACCGCGGTGAGCTGGATCGGCGCCCACGACCCGGCGACCACCGACCACTCGGCCGGGGCCAGCGCGGAGAAGGCGGTGCAGCTGCTCGCGGTGCTGCCCACGATCGTGGCGCTCGACCAGCGGCGTCGCCGCGGGCAGCGTCCGATCGCGCCGCGGGATGACCTCGGGCACGCCGAGAACGTGTTCCACATGACCTTCGGTGAGATCCCCGAACCCGAGGTCGTGCGGGCCTTCGAGGTCGCGATGATCCTCTACGCCGAGCACAGCTTCAGTGCGTCCACGTTCGCCGCGCGCACCGTCACCTCGACCCGCTCGGACCTCTACAGCGCCGTCGTCGCCGCCCTCGGGGCGCTGAAGGGCGAGCTGCACGGCGGTGCGAACGAGGCCGTGATGAACCAGTTCGACGAGATCGGCGACCCCGACCTGGTCGACGAGTGGCTGGAGGCCCGGTTCGCCGCCGGCAAGAAGGTCATGGGGTTCGGTCACCGGGTCTACAAGCGTGGCGACTCCCGGGTCCCCGCCCTGCACTCCCGGATGCGACAGGTCGCCGACCTGCGAGGCGGCCGTGCACTGATGGCGCACTACGAGGTGCTCGCCGGCGCGATGCTGCGGGAGAAGGGGTTGCGGCCCAACCTCGACTACGCCGCGGGCCCGCTGTTCCACCTCATGGGGTTCGACACCCCGATGTTCACCGCGCTCTTCGCGATGTCGCGGATCAGCGGCTGGACCGCGCACGTGATCGAACAGGCTTCCCACGACGTCCTGATCCGCCCCGTCGCGCGTTACGACGGAAAGGCGCGCCGGGAGGTGAGTGCCGTTCGATGACATCCTGAATCCGCGTCGGAGAACCGGACGGGTCCGATGACCCGTCCGGTTCTCGGCATGTCCGGAACCGGGGGACCTCCCTGCCCGCGGTCATCGACCGTCGGGTGTCCGGAAGATCGTCTGCAACGTCGTCAGCACGTGTCTGGCCGGCCCGTTCTGGTCGACGGAGTAGAAGCGGTGCCGGCCGGACCGCCGTTCGTGGACGAGTCCGGCCGTGCGCAGGATGCGCAGGTGGGTGGAGACCGTGTTGCGCGCGACGGTGGTGGTGCGCAGCGCGATCTCGCCGGCGGTGCACTCCTCGCCGTCGGCGATCAGGATCAGGATGCTGCGCCGGGTGGGGTCGGCGAGTGCCTCGAATGCGGACCCCACGAGCCCGTCCTCCCTGACCACGGTCATCTCCGCCTCCGTCAGAGTCCGGCGGGGAGCCGGCCACCTGCCGCGGCGGAGGCGACGTCGATCTGTCCGGTGCCGAGCGGGTCGGGGAGCGCGTCCCAGCCGTCGGGCCCGAGCCCGATCTCGGCGTCGGTGAGCAGGCACGCGTCCAGGTCGGCGAACAGGCGGTCGCGGTCGATTCCCTGCCCGATGAACACCAGCTCCTGCCTGCAGTCGCCGACGGCGTCGTCCCAGTTGTCGGTGATCGCGTCGCGTCGGTAGTCCTGCGGCCAGATCTCCTGCGGGAGGAAGCGCCACCAGTGCCCGATGTAGCCGTGCCGGATGAGGTGTCCGGCCTGGGAGATGCTGCCGATCTCGGTGATCCTGGCGGCGTTCCAGAAGTAGCCCTTCGCCCGCAGGAGCCGGCCGTTGGTCCAGTCACGGGTGAGGAAGTGGTGCAGGCGCTCCGGGTGGAACGGTGCCCGCGCCCGGTACAGGCACGAGGCGACGCCGTACTCCTCGGTCTCCGGGATGTGCTCGCCGTTGATCTCCTGGAGCCAGCCGGGTGCCGTGGCGGCGCGTGCGAGGGAGAACAGACCGGTGTCCAGGATGCGGTCGAGCGGTGCCCGTCCCTCGGACACGGGGAGGATCTCGGCGACGGCGTTGAGCCGGCGCAGGATCTCCGTGAGCTCGGCGACCTGGGTGTCGTGCATCAGGTCGGTCTTGCTGATGAGGATGACATCGGCGAACTCGACCTGGTCGACCAGCAGGTCGGAGAGGTCGCGGCGGTCGTCGGGAGCATCGGCGTCCACCGGGCGCCCTGCCCGGAAGTCCCGGAGGAAGTTCACGCCGTCGACGACGGTGACCATGGTGTCGAGCCGGGCGATGTCGTCGAGCGCCCCACCTGCGGGGTCGACGAAGGTGAAGGTCTCGGCCACCGGGAGGGGCTCGGAGATGCCGGAGGACTCGATGAGCAGGTAGTCGAACCGGTCCTCGCGGGCGAGGCGGGTGATCTCGCCGAGCAGGTCGTCGCGCAGGGTGCAGCAGATGCAGCCGTTGGTCATCTCGACCAGGCGTTCCTCGGAGCGGCTGAGCTCGACCTCGCGGGCGATCTCCGAGCCGTCGATGTTGATCTCGCTCATGTCGTTGACGATGACCGCGACCCGGCGGCCGTCGCGGTTGTTCAGCACGTGGTTGAGCAGCGTGGTCTTGCCTGCTCCGAGGAAGCCCGACAGGACGGTGACGGGGAGGCGGGTGTCGGTCATCGTCGTTCCTCTCGTCGCCGGCGGAGGCGACCGTGGTGGGAGGTCGGGCGGACCGGGCGGGCCCGTCGGAACGGGCCCGCCCGGACGGTGCGGTGGGTCAGGCGGCGCGCTCGAGGTAGCCCTCGAACAGGTCGACGACGACGGCACCGGCGTCGGTGTCGTCGCCGAACAGCTCGGCGGCGTCGAACTCGACGTGGTAGCTCGGCTCCGAGCCGCCGTCGCTGCGGCCGTGGCCCGCGGCGTCGGGGAAGGGCCAGGTCATCCCGGTGCGATGCTGCACCGTGCCGACCTTGCCCCGGCAGAACGCGGGGTAGCGGACGTGCCCGGCGAAGTGGTCGTCGGTGACCCGGACCTTGTCGCCGACCTCGAACGTCTCGCGGTTCTCCCGCGCGGGACGCCCGGGGGAGGTGGCGGGGAGGGCCAGCGGGAAGGGCCCGCCGGCCGCGGCCTCCAGCTCGTCGTGGGTGAGCACGCCCTTCTCGACCATGAGCGTCGCGGCGCCGATGATGTAGCGCTCGTAGTACGGGGTGCTCAGGTAGTGCACCGGCTCGAGCCGTTCGACCGCGTGGCGCACCTCGTCGAGGGTGAAGTTGCCGTTGGTCACGCCGAGGAACAGCAGGCTGTAGCCCAGGTGCTCCCAGTCGTACTTGAAGGTGTCACCGATCGGGCCGTTGGCGGTGTGCGGGACCGGGCCGAAGCCCTGCCGGCCCGCGAGGTCGTGAACGCCGTCCATGGGGTGTGCTCCGTTCGCTCAGGTGTTGGGGTGCTCGACGACGACGTCGGCCGAGGGCAGGGCGACGCCGATGAGACAGTCCTTGGTGACGATGGACGCGAGTCGTTCGGCGTCCCAGCCCTCGGTCCCCGCCGGGCGCATGGGGAGAACCATGTAGCGGGTCTCGGCGGTGGTGTCGTAGACCTTGATCTCGACGCCCTCGGGGATCGTGGTCCCCAGCTCCGCCAGGACCTTGCGGGGCTCACGCACCACGCGGGCGCGATACTCGAAGCCCTTGTACCAGGTGGGCGGCAGACCCAGGATCGGCCAGGCGGTGCAGGAGCACAGCGAACAGACGATGACGTTCTTGACCGTCGGGGTGTCGGCGAGCGCTCGGATGTACTCGCCCTGGGCGCCGAGGTAGCCGTACTGGGCGACGGCCGCGGTCCCGTCGGAGAGCAGCAGCTCGCGGAACTCCGGGTCGGTCCAGGCCCGTGCGACGAGCTCGGCCCCGCGCCGCGGGCTGTACTCCTCCTCGAAGGTCGTCTTCCATCCTTCGTTGAAGCCGGTGGGGATGAGTCCCTTGGCGTCCAGGGCGTTCTTCAGTGCCCAGGCGCGGTCCTCGACGGGGGCCTGCTCGGGCAGGCCGGTGCGGTTCTGGTGGGCGGCGAGCGTCACGTGTGCTCCTTCGGGATGGTGGTGGTGCGTTCGGTTCGTGTGTGGCAGGTGCTGCGAGACCTGCGCGCGAGTGGCGGGGGCGGCGTCACCCCCGGACGCCGGAGACGAGCGGCGACGCTGCTCCGACCGAGCCGGCGAGGGCAGGTGGGGCGGGGAAGCCGCCGACGGCCTGCTCGAAGGTGTGCGCGACCCGAAGGACGGTCGCGTCGTCGAAACGCCGGCCGACGATCATCAGACCGACCGGGAGCCCGTCGACCAGCCCGGCCGGCACCGAGACAGCGGGGTGACCGGACACGTCGAACGGGGCACAGTTGCCGACCATCCCCAACGCGGTCGGCAGATAGGTGTCCAACCCGGCATCGAGCCCGATCAGCTCCGGCGCGGTGTAGGGCAGGGTCGGCATGACCAGCACGTCATAACCACTCAACGCCTGGTCGTAGGCCGCACGCAGCTCGAACGCGAGGTTGCGGGCCATGCCGTAGTAGACGCCGCCCCCGTGGCCGAAGGCGTAGCCACCCGAGAGCCCGACCAGCTTGACCGTCTTGGACAACTCCGCCCCCCGGGCGAGGCGCTGACGGTGGTAGTGCGCGATCAGCTCCGGATCGTAGAGACCCGGATAGTTCATGCCGTAGGCGTTACCGTCGACCATCTGGTAGGCCGCACCCTCGGTCGCGATGACGTTCCACACCGCCATCCCGTCCAGATGCCACGGGATCGACACCTCCTCCGCCACCAACCCGGCCCCGGCCAGAGCACCGACCGCGGCACGCACGGCCTCGTCGACGGCCGGGTCGCTCTCCGGGCGGCCGAAACCCTCGACCACGATCCCCACCCGCAACCCCGCCGCCGAGGTCTCCAGTGCGGTGAGGTAGTCGACCGGGTCCAGCTCGGTGGGCTGACGGGCGTCGAGCCCGTCGACACCCGCCAGGGCCGTCAGCATCCGTGCGGCGTCGGACACCGTGCGGGTGATCGGACCCAGGTGATCGATCGTGGCCTCGATCGGGAACGCCCCGGTGTAGGGGACCAGCCCGTGAGTGGGCTTGTGCCCCACCGTCCCGCAGAACGCACTCGGGATCCGGATCGAACCACCCTGATCACCACCCACGGCCAGATCCACCGCACCCGAGGCCACCAGTGCCGCGCTCCCACTCGACGAACCACCGGCATTACGGCCGGTGTCCCACGGGTTGCGCACCGGCCACGGCCGCGAGGTGAAACTCGCACCCGAGAAACACAGGTCCTCACACACCGACTTCCCGGTGATCCTCGCCCCCGCCGCCAACAGCCGGGTCGCCACCGTCGCATCCCGCGACGGGACGAAACCCTCGACCGTCGCCGACCCATTGGTCATCGGCACCCCGGCGAGACAGATGTTGTCCTTCAACGCCACCGTGCGCCCGACCAACGGACCCTCGGCGGCACCCGGCACCGACGTCGTCACATACCAACCACCGAGGGGGTTGTCCGCGGGCTCCGACCACGCCCGCTGGGGCGTCTGCGGCGCCGAAGCACGGTAGAGCTCCTCGACCCGGTCGGACGCAGCCAGCGTCGCCGTGACCGCCGGACCGAACTCCGCCAGCTCGGCCTCGGACAGGCCGAACGCGTAGTGCTCGTTCAACGCCGCCAGCCGGGCGGCGTCGGGAGGGGGTAGCGCCACGGGCACTCCTTCGATCCAGGTACCAAAGAGGCTGGCCCGTACACACTCTCATGTCAACAGATTCTGACGCGTTGACATGATCGTAACGACGCCGAGTACGAGTCGGAGGCATGGCGATGTCGAGGAGGCCGAGCTCGGACGGGTGGTCCGCCGCGCGGGTCGAGTCCGGAGCGGGTCACTGCCGCTGTCGAGGTGGTGTCACCCGGTGGCCCGGGAAGTCGTCGATGAGGGAGCCGGCGTCAGTCGTGGCGGGGCCGTTGCCAGGCCAGCAACCGTGCGGTGGTGGTCTGCCGCACCGCGTCGTGCTGGTTGAGCGTCCGCTGCTCGACGACGACCCATGCCTGGTCCGGCCGCGACCGGGACCGGCGGATCTCGCGGATCACGATCTCCACCCGCAGGACGTCCCCGGCCCGGGCGGCGCTGGGCCAGGCCACGTCGGCGCCCCCGCCGACGATGCCCGTCGCGATGGGCGGCCCGCTGGTGACCACGAGTCGCATGGTGAGCGCCGCGGTGTGCCAGCCGCTGGCCACGAGACCGTCGAAGAACGTCCCCGCGGCCGCGTCGGCGTCGGTGTGGAAGGGCTGCGGGTCGAAGTCGCGGGCGAAGGCGACGATCTCCTCGGCGGTCAGCTCGTGGGTGTCGGTGGTGAAGGTGGCGCCCTCGACGAGGTCGTCGAGCCAGAGGCCGTCGCGGGTCGGGTTCGGTGTGGTCATGGTGAGCCTCCGCTCGGTCGGACGGGGATGGTCGGGGTCAGGTCGCCGGTGCCGACGCCGGCCGGCCGGCCGGTGTGTCCCGCCGCCGCTCGACGACCGTGAGGGCCGTGGCGAAGACCGCCGCGACCAGGGCGGAGGCCACCAGCAGGACCCACCCCCCTCGGAGCGCACCCAGCTCCTCGGGCAGCCCGGTCGTGTGGGTCCCGACGACCGACACCAGCAGTGCGACCCCGAGCACGGAGCCGCCCTGGCGGGCGGTGTTGATGAGGGACGAGCCGGAGCCCCACTGGTGGGCGGGCAGCGCCGATCCCACGAGCGCGGACAAGGTGGGCAGGATGAGCCCGACGCCGAGCCCGGTGAACACCTGACCGGGCAGGACCCCGGCCCAGTAGCCCTGCTCGGTCCCCAGCCGGAGTAGCCACCAGGTCGGACCCGCGGCGAACGCGACGGTCCCGGCGAGCGCCACCGGGCCGGACCCGAACCGTGTGGCGAGTCGGCCGCTGAAGCGGGACACCACGACGACCACGAGCGGGCCGGGTGCCAGTCCGAAGCCGGCGAGCGCCGCGGACCAGCCCCAGGTGCCGGTCAGGAAGAGGACGTTGACGACCAGCATCCCGGCGAACGCCGTGGTGAACGCGGTCATCGTCAGCGCGGCGGTCGCCACGACCGGGACCCGGAGCACGTCGAGTTCGAGGGCCGGGACCGGGTGCCGCCGCGAGCGCAGGACCACCCAGGTGAGGCCGGCGACGGCCAGGGCGATCCCGGACAGGACCGGCACCGACACCCACCCGTCGTCCGGGGCGCGGACCAGCGCGTAGGCCAGCGCGCCGACGCCGACGACGAGTCCGGTCGCGCCGAGCAGGTCCGGGACCCCCACTCGTGCGGTACCGGGCTCGACCAGCACCCGCAGTCCCACGAGCAGCGCGACGACGCCGACGGGGACGTTGACCAGGAACACCCAGTGCCAGGAGAGCTCGACCAGCAGGCCGCCCACCGGCGGTCCCAGCGCGGCGGCCACGGCGCCGATCGAGGCCCAGGCGCCGACCGCGTGCGGCCGCCGTTCCGGCGGGTAGGCGGCGAGCAGCAGCGACAGCGAGGTCGGCATGACCATCGCCGCCCCGACGGCCTGGACGGCCCGTGCGGCGACCAGCGCCCACACCGTCGGGGCGACCGCGCACAGCGCCGAGGCCACGGTGAACACCGCCAGCCCCACCAGGAACAGCCTGCGGTGGCCGAACCGGTCGGCCAGGCGCCCGGCGAGCGCCAGGAAGGCGGCGAAGACGACGGTGTAGCCGTTCAGCACCCACGACAGCTGGCCCAGGTCCGATCCGGGGAAGTCCGCCCGGATCGCCGGGAACGCGATGTTGACGATGAACAGGTCGAGGCTCGACAGGAACGCCGCCGCCGAGGTGACCAGCAGCACCGTGGTGGGAGCGGGGCTCGCCGAGGTTGCGGGCATGGGCCGTCCTTCCGGACCGGGGGCAGGAGAACCGGATGCCGGCGAGCCGGCCTCCACGGGCGACGAGCCGTCCGGTGACGTTCGTGCGCCCGGTGCGGTGTCATCCGGCCGGACCGATCGGTCCGAGACAACGCGATGTCGACACCGTTCGTCAAGTACTGAATGCGAAGGAGCTGCTCACAACGGCTGAGCGGTAGGCAGGCAGCCGGACTGAGCGGTCTGTAGGATGGGGTGGATCGGAAGGAGTGCCCGTGGTCGGCACAGCGAAGCCGGACGTCACAGCGAAGCCGGACGTCCGGGAACGGATCCTGGGCGCGGCGGGGCGTCTGTTCTACGCCCGTGGCGTGCGTGCCGTCGGCATGCAGGAGATCATCGACGAGGCGGGCACCGGCAAGAGCGGGCTCTACGGTCACTTCGCCACCAAGGACGACCTCGTCGAGGCCTACCTGGAGCGCTGGTCGACGGCGTTGGCCGCGTCAGCCGACCGCGCCCTGCGGGAGGCCGGCGGGGACCCCGGGGATCGCATCGTCGCGGCGGTGACACACGTCGGCCAACGGGTCCTGCGGGAGGGCGGACGGGGGTGTCCCCTCCGCAACTATCTGGTGGAGTTCCCCGGCTCGGGCGACGGGGCCGGAGCCGGGAGCGGGCCGAGCGCCCTCGCCCGGCGCCGGTTGCGCGAGTCCCGCGCAGAGGTGGACCGGGCGGCGCGGGAGCTCGCCGGTCCGGTGGGCGGCCCGGTCCTGGCCGAGCAGGTTCGGCTCGTCGTCGACGGTCTCTTCGCGCGCGCCGCGCGCCGGTCGCCCGGTGACGACGCGCCACCGGTGGACGCCGTGCTCGCCGCGGTGGAGATGGTCCGCACCATGGTCGCGCACCATCGGGACCGCAGCTGACGGTGTGACGCCCTTGCCGGTGGCGCGGCCCGCGGATCGTTCATCTCCCCGGCGACCGTCCGGCACAGGGGTCCTCGTCGGCGCTCATCGCACGCGCGGCATCTCGGCGGTCTGCTCGGCGTCACGCCAGCCGTGACGGCCTCCCGGTAGCTGCGCGGTGGCGGCCGGCGCCGCCGTCGCGGCGTGGATCGCCTCCTGAGCGGCCGGGCCGAGGGTGTGCATCATGTCCGCGACCCGCCGACGGCGACGGGCGACGGCCTTGCGCTCCGGTACGCCGGGTGAGGTGGTCAGCTGCGGCTTCAGCGGAGGGAGCCCCTGGAGCTCGCCGGCCTCCTCCAGCTCGCGGGCGGCCTGGGCCGCGTCCTTCTCCTCGGACATGCCGATCGGTCCCTGACGACGGCCGTTCAGGAACTGCGCGACCACCGGCTCCTCGGAGGTCAGCAGCTGCTCGCGCGGCCCGAACATCGCCAGGTGCTTGCGGTACAGCAGGCCGATGTTGTCCGGCACGGTCTGGGCGGTGTTGATGTCGTGCGTGACGATCAGGAAGGTCGAGTCGGTCTGCGCGTTGAGGTCGATGATCAGCTGGTTCAGGTAGGCGGTCCGGACCGGGTCGAGACCGGAGTCCGGCTCGTCGAACAGGATGATCTCCGGGTCGAGGACGAGCGCACGGGCGAGCCCGGCGCGCTTGCGCATGCCCCCGGAGATCTCGCCGGGCAGCTTGCCCTCGTCGCCGCGGAGACCGACCAGCTCCATCTTGTCGAGGACGATGTCGCGGATCTGCGCCTCGGACTTCCTGGTGTGCTCGCGCAGCGGGAAGGCGATGTTGTCGAACAGGTTCATCGACCCGAACAACGCGCCGTCCTGGAACAGGACGCCGAAGAGCTTGCGGATGTCGTAGAGCCGGTTCTCCGAGCAGCGGACGAGGTCCGTGTCGTGGATGACGATCGAACCGCGTTCCGGCTTGAGCAGGCCGATCAGCGACTTGAGGAACACCGACTTACCGGTTCCGGACGGCCCCAGCAGTACCGAGACCTCACCCGCCGGCAGCGTGAGTGTCACGTCGGACCAGATGTTCGCCCGGCCGAACGACTTCGTCAGACCCTCGACCTTGACCTCGACGCCCTTCACGGCGCACCTCCTCGTGTCGCCCCCCGCGGGTGCGGCGGTTCCGATACTGGGACAACGACACAAGTTCTGTCGAGTGTCTCACCAGAAGTGTCTCGTTCGGGTGACGAAGTCGCCTCAAGCTACTCCGTTCAGGTGATAGATGAGACAGAGAACGAAACTTGTATCATTGACGCTCGTTTCACCCGCTGACCCGGTTCCGTGCTCCCCGCACTGCTGTGGACCGGTCGCTTCCCACCACCGTCGTCTCAGAGCAGAGGCCCCCGATGCAGCCCGACGTCGTGACCTGCGCCGCCTCCCCGTCCGGGGAGGCGTGATGCCCACACCGCCACTCGTCGCCCGCAGCGTGGCGCCGCTCGGCACGTTCTTCGCCTTCACGGCCGACACGTTCGTCGCCATGTTCAAGCGGCCGTTCCAATGGCGGGAGTTCGTCCAGCAGACCTGGTTCGTCGCCAGCGTGTCCCTCGGCCCGGCGATCCTGCTGGGCATCCCGTTCGTCGCCCTGGTGACGTTCCAGTTCAACCTCGTGCTGGTCGAGATCGGCGCGATCGACCTGAGCGGCTCGGGCTCGGCCTTCGCCACCGTCACGCAGATCGGGCCGGTCGCGACGACCTTCATCATCGCCGGCGCCAGCTCGACCGCGATCTGCGCCGACATCGGTGCCCGCCGGATCCGCGAGGAGCTGGACGCGATGGAGGTGCTCGGCATCGACGTCGTCCAGCGACTGGTGGTGCCCCGGGTCCTGGCGACCGCGGTCAACGCCTTCCTGCTGAACGGGGTCATGATCCTCATCGGCCTGGCCGGCGGCTACTTCTTCGCGGTCTACCTGCAGGACGCGAGCCCCGGCCAGTACATCGACTCGCTGACCCTGCTGGTCGGTTTCGACGACCTGGTGCACGGCGAGCTCCGCGCGGTCGTGTTCGGCGTCGTCGGCGCGCTCATCGGCTGCTACCGGGGGATGACCTGCAAGGCGGGTCCGCGCGGCGTGGGCAACGCCGTGAACGAGACCGTCGTCTACACGTTCCTCGCGTTGTTCCCGATCAACATCCTGCTGACGCAGATCCCCTACTCGCTCGGACTGGTGTGAGGACGTTGGCCATGCTCTCCTCCGTACGCAACGCCCTCGGGGCCCCGCTGCGGCTGCTCGACGACCTGGGACGGCAGGCCGAGTTCTACGGCAAGGGCGTCATCTGGATCCCCAAGGCGGTGAAGAGCTACAAGACCGAGCAGGTACGGCTCATCGCCGAGGTGGGGATGAGCACCGGTGCCCTCGCGGTCATCGGTGGCTCCTCGGTGATCACCTTCTTCATCACCCTGTTCGCCGGGGTCACCGGCGGCCTGCAGAGCTACGACGCGCTCGCGAACCTCCAGCTCGAGGCCCTCGGCGGCTTCGCATCGGCGATCATCAACCCCCGCCTCCTGGTGCCGATCATCGCCGGGGCCGCACTGGCGGCCACGGTCGGCAGCGGCTTCACCGCCCAGCTCGGTGCCATGCGCGTCTCCGAGGAGATCGACGCGCTGGAGGTGATGGGCGTGCGGTCGCTGCCCTACCTGGTCACCACCCGGCTGGTCGCCGGCATGATCACGATCATCCCGATCTTCGCGATGGCGATGGTCGGCGCCTGGGTGGGCTGGAAGACGACACAGGTCGGCTTCTTCGGGCTCTCCGAGGGGACCTTCGACCACTACATGCAGACGTTCATGCAGTGGCAGGACGTCCTCTACTCCTTCGCCCAGGCGATCGGAATCGCCGTCGTCGTGATCTCGATCCACACCTACTACGGCTACACGGCCTCGGGCGGCCCGGCCGGTGTCGGCCTGGCCGTCGGCAAGGCGGTCCGGACGTCGTTGATCGCGGTCCTGGCGGCCGAGCTGGCGATCTCCATGGCGCTCTACGCCGACTCCGACGCCTTCCGCATCACGGGATGACCAGGTGAACGACTCCTTCTTCACGCGGTTCAAGTACCGCGTCTACGCGCTGATCCTCATCGGTGTGGTGCTCGGCTTCCTGAGCCTGTGCACCGCCATGTACCTCAACGCCTTCGCCGACACGGTGCCGGTCACCCTGAAGGCCGACCGCTCGGGCCTGCAGATGTACCCGGGCAACCGCGTCCAGCTCAAGGGCGTCGACGTCGGGAAGGTCGGCTCGGTCTCGCTGGCCGACGGCGACCGCGGCGCGGTCGACATCGTCCTGGACATGGACGCCGACCGCATCGGCCAGGTGCCGGCCGACGCCCGGGTCTCCCTCGACCAGCTGACGGCCTTCGGTGCGAAGACCGTCCAGCTCACGATGCCCGCGACGCCGTCCGGCCGGATGCTGGCCGCCGGCGACCAGATCGCCACCGACTCGGTGACCGTCGAGGTCAACACCCTGTTCGACTCCCTCGACAGGATCCTCGACACCCTCGGGCCGCGCGAGGTCAGCGAGGTCATCGGGAACCTGGCGACCGCCCTCGACGGCCGCGGCGAGCAGGTCGGTGAGACCGCCTCGCAGCTGGCCGCGTACCTCAAGCGGTTCAACGCGAACCTCCCGCAGCTGCAGACCGACTTCCGCAAGGGCGCCGACCTGGCGAACCTCTACGGCGACGTCGCCGGTGATCTGGTGACGGTCCTCGACAACGGCGCGGTGACGAGTCGGACCATCGTCGAGCAGCAGGCCGACCTGGAGAGCTTCCTGTTCCAGATCTCCAGGGTGTCCCGGACCGGTGAGGCGTTCTTCCTCCAGAACCGGGACGGCATCCGGAACGTCACGCAGACCGCCCTGCCGACCACCGAGCTGCTGCGCGACTACTCCCCGATGTTCGCCTGCTGGCTCAAGGGCCTCGACAAGTCCCGGCAGCAGCTGGAACAGCAGCAGGGCAACACGGTGCCCGGCTTCGTGGGTCTGGTGACCCTCGAACCCGGCGACACCCCCTACACGAGCCCACCCGTCGTCGGTGCCGACAACGGCCCGGACTGCCACGGCATGCCGGACCTCGACGGGAGCGTGTTCCCGGAGTCCCTCATGAAGAACGTCGACAAGGGCGGCGAGCCCAACCCCGACGGCGACAACACCCTGCGCATCGGTGACCCGCCCCTGGTCACCCAGCTGTTCGGCCCGTTCGCCGGCGCCGGCCAGGAGCTCGGGCTCCCGGGCGAGCAGGTCCGTTCCGTCCCGGGTGGGCAGCCCGCGCCCGCCCCGGTCGATCCCGCGGCGCCCGTGCCGGCCGCGCCCGGCACGGAGTCCGCACCGCCGGCGGCGCCCCGCGAGAGCGGCGGCTTCCTCGGTGGCCTGTTCGGCGGGGAGGGCGGCCGATGAGCGAGATCTCCAAGGCCCAGAACATCACCGGGCCGCTGATCAAGACGACGGCGTTCGTCGTCGTGACGATGTTCGTGCTCGTCATCGTCAGCATCCAGATGGGTGCCGGCGGTACGGGCTTCGGTGCCCAGCGCTCCTACTCCGGGATCTTCACCGACACCTCCGGGGTCAAGGCGGGGGACTCGGTGCGGATCGCCGGGGTCGAGGTCGGCGCGGTCTCCGACGTGTCCGTCGTCGACTCCACCCTCGGGAAGGTCACCTTCACCGTCGACGCGACCCGCGAGCTGCCGGCCGACACGCAGCTGGCGGTCCGGTACCTGAACCTGACCGGCGACCGCTACCTCGAGGTCGCGCGGGGCCCGGCCGGGAACGGCGTCCTCGCCGAGGACGCGGTCATCCCGGTCGCCCAGACCCGACCGGCGCTCAACCTGGACGTACTCCTCGCGGGTTTCTCCCCGCTGTTCGAGGGGCTGGCCCCGGACCAGATCAACCAGCTCAGCTCCGACCTCATCTCGGTGTTCCAGGGGCAGGGCGGCACGATCGAGTCCCTGCTGAGCAGGGTCGGGTCGCTGACCAACACCCTCGCCGACAAGGACGCGGTGATCGGGTCGGTCGTCGACAACCTCAACACCGTGCTCGGCACCCTCGACAAGCGCGCCCCCGAGCTCGAGTCGACGATCACCGAGCTCCAGCAGCTGACCTCCGGCCTGGCCGGCGACCGGCAGCGGATCGGTGACTCGCTCGACGGCGTGAACCGCCTGACCAGCAGCGTCGACCAGCTCCTGGGCAAGGTCCGCGGGCCGCTGAAGGGCACGGTTGACCAGCTCGACCGCGTGGCGAAGCAGGCGAAGGCCGGCGAGGCCGCCATCGACGAGAACCTGTCCCTGCTGCCGGGTGCCTACCTGCGGGTCAGCCGCCTCGGCTCCCGTGGCGCGACCTACAACCTGTTCATCTGCTCGCTCCGGGTGAAGACGACCGGACCGACCGGTGACCCGGTCTACTCGCCCTGGCTCGGCCCGGCCGACAACGTCGACCGCTGCAAGTTCGGCAACTCCCCGCTGGAGACGCCGGAACAGCGCGAGGCGAACCCGATCCCGCAGCAGGACGCCGCGGACCAGGGCCAGGTCCCCGACCAGATCATCCGCACCGACGACACGTCCGGAGGCGGGCGATGAAGCTGAGATTCCGGGAGAAGAACCCGGTGACCATCGCGCTCGCGGGCCTCGCGATCCTGGGGGTCCTGATGGTCGCCTCGTTCCAGCTGGCCGAGCTGGAGGTGTTCGCGGGCAAGCGCTACGAGGCACGGTTCACCGAGGCGGGCGGGCTGCAGGCCGGCAACACCGTGCGGATCGCCGGCACCGAGGTCGGCCAGGTCCGGAGCGTGACGCTGGACGGCGCCGACGTCGTCGTCGACTTCACGGTCAAGGACGTTCGCCTGAACGACCTGACCTCGGCCTCCATCGGCACCCAGACCCTCCTGGGCGAGCGCAACCTCGAGATCCGTCCCGACGGCCGCGCACCGCTGCCCGACGACGTGATCCCGCTGGCCCGGACCACGGCTCCCTACAGCATCACCCAGGGGATCGAGGACCTCACCCGGCGCACGGGCGAGATCGACATGAAGCAGGTCAGCGCGGCGCTGGACACCTTCACCGACGCCTTCGCGAACACCCCGGACGACATCGGGCCCGCCTTCGAGGGCATCACCCGGCTGTCCCGCACGATCGCCAGCCGCGACGCGGCCATCGGCGACCTGCTCCAGCGCGCCGAGTCCGTGACCGGGGTGCTGAACCGGCAGACGGCCAAGCTCAGCACCCTGCTCATCGACGGCAACAAGCTGCTCGGCGAGCTGGAGGCGCGCCGGGAGGTCATCGGCGAGCTCCTGGTGACGACGCGACGCGCCACGGACCAGATCAACGGTCTCGTCGACGACCAGCGCAACCGGCTGGCCCCGGCCCTGAACGAGCTGAACGGTGTCCTGGCGATCCTGAAGCGCAACGAGGGCAAGCAACATCGTCTCGTCGATCCAGCGGGTCTCCAGCTTCATCACCGGTCTCGGTGAGGGCCTCGCCGGCGGTCCGTACTTCGCCGGCCACGGCGACCTCGGCAACGCCGGGCCCACGCTGTTCCCGGCGGCGGACTTCGTCCCCGGCCTCGCCGTCCCCACGACGCCCCTCGAGGGTGCCGCCCCCACACTGCCGTCCGTCGGCGGTCTCATCGGCGCGGGAGGCAACTGATGTCGCGCATCCGAGCCGGATCGCTGGTCCAGCGGGTCCTCGTCGTCGGGCTGGTCGCGGCGGTCGCCGTCGCCGGGCTGATCGTCCTGATCAACGGCCAGTCCCGCACCGGGGTCGCCTACTTCACCTCGGTCAAGAACGTCTACCCGAACGACCGCGTCCGGATCCAGGGCGTCGACGTCGGGAAGATCGTCTCGATCGAGCCGGCGGGCGACAAGGTCCGCATGGAGTTCACCTACGACTCGCAGTACGAGCTGCCCGCGGACGTCAAGGCCGCCGTCGTCTCCCCGACGCTGGTCTCGACCCGCTTCCTGCAGCTCGCCCCGGCCTACACCGGTGGGCCGACGCTGCCCGACGGCGGAGAGATCCCGGTGGAGCGCACCGCATCGCCGCTGGAGTTCGACGACCTGAAGAAGCAGCTCAACGAGCTCAGCACGGCGTTGGGGCCCGACAAGGCGAACCAGAACGGCTCGCTCTCCCGGTTCCTGGACATGGCGGCGGCCAACGCCGCCGGCCACCAGGGCGCCGCGTTCAACGAGATGGTCCGGCAGGCCTCGGCCGCGGTCGAGACCCTGTCCGAGGGGCGCGGCGACCTGTTCGGCACGATCCGCAACCTCCAGGCGTTCGTGACCGCCCTCAAGCAGGTCGACGGCCAGATCGTCGAGTTCAACCAGCGCCTGGACACCGTGTCCGGGGTCCTGACCGACAACGAGGACGAGCTGTCCGCCGCCCTGGACGGGATCTCCCGCGCCGCGAAGTCGGTGGACGAGTTCGTCGCCACCAACGGCCCGGTGCTGAACGACTCGGTCGAGCAGATCGGGGACCTGACCCGGACCCTCGCCAACTCGCGCGACGACCTGGCGACGATCCTGCACGTCGGTCCCAGCACCCTGATGAACCTGTTCAACATCGTGTCCCCCCGGACGCACGCGCTGTCCGGCAAGCTCGTCGTGGACAACCTGAACACCCCGGCCGACTTCGTCTGCTCGACGTTCACCGCGGCCACCCAGGACCCGGTCAAGGGCATCGACTACTGCAAGAGCAACCTCGGCCCGCTGTTGAACCTCCTGCGCATCCAGCAGCCGCCGATCGGCATCAGCCCGATCGGTGTGCCCGGCGGCGGCGGACCGACCGACAACCGCCCGGCCCGCGACGAGCCGTACCGGCAGCCGACCCCGGGACCCGAGGCCCCGCCGGACCTCGACGCGCCCGGCCTCGGTGGCCTGCTCGTTCCCCAGGGAGGCAACTGATGCGACGGACGAGACGCGCCGGCGCGATCGCCGCGCTGCTGTGCTGCACGCTGTCGCTGACCGCGTGTGACTACCGTGGACTCAACGACTTCACGCTCCCGGGCGTGCCGGGCGTGGGCGACGGGGCCTACACGGTCGAGATCGAGATGCGCAACGTCGCCGACCTCGTCCCCAACAACCCCGTGCGGGTCGGGGACCAGCCGGTCGGCAACATCTCCGACGTCCGGCTCGACGGGTGGAACGCCGTCGTCACTGTCACCCTGGACGGCGACGTCCAGCTCCCCGCGAACGTCACGGCGAAGGTCGGTCAGACCTCGCTGCTCGGTGCGAAGTACGTCGAGCTGGACGAGCCGACCGACGCACCCGTCGGACGGCTCACCGACGGCGCCCGGATCGGCCTGGAGCGCGCGGGCAAGTACCCCGAGACCGAGGAGGTCCTCGCCTCGGTCGCGACGCTGCTCAACGGCGGCAACCTGCAGAACATCAAGACGATCACCCGCGAGCTGAACAAGGCCCTGGGTGGGCGCACGGACGACTTCCGCAGCCTGCTGACCGAGCTGGAGACCTTCAGCCGCGGTCTCGACGACCAGAAGCAGGACATCACCCGGGCCATCGACGGGCTCGACCGGCTCGCGGCACGGTTCGCCGAGGGCGACCAGAAGATCGACGGAGCCCTGCAGTCGATCCCGCCCGCCCTGGCCGTGCTCAACCGCGAGCGGGCCCACCTCACCGACAGCCTCGTGGCGCTCGGTGAGTTCGGGAAGGCGACCGACGCGGTCGTCGCCGAGAGCTCGGACAACCTGGCCCGCAACCTCGACAACCTGACGCCGGCGCTGCAGGGCCTGGCCGACGCGGACAGGTCGCTGACCGACTCGCTCGGACTGCTCGGGACGATCATCTTCCCGCTGCGCAACTTCGGCGAGACCTTCCAGGGCGACTACATCAACTTCTGGCTGACCCTCGACCTGACGCTCGGGACGCTGGACCAGAACTTCCTCACCGGCACGCCGGCGCAGGGCCAGCTGATCCGGCTGCAGGAGATCATGAAGGCGGGCGGCAACGCCCTGGAGGCGGCGAACCCGCTGACCGCACCCGTGCTGCCACCGGAACCGGGCGCGCCGATCGGCGAGCCGGGCCTGGACCTGCTCGGCGGAGCCGTGCCCAACCAGCCGCCCCCGGGCCCGCCGTCGGGAACCCTCGAACGACCGGCCCCGCCGGAGCAGACCGAACGCGAGCAGCAGCAGGAACAGCAGCAGCCCGAGGCCCCCTCCGGCGGCCTGCTCGGCGGCCTGACGGGAGGCAACTGACGTGATCACCCGCTACGTCAAGATCCAGATCGCGATCTTCACCGTGCTGACCCTGGTCGCCACCCTGCTGATCGTCTTCTACTACGTCCGGGTTCCCCAGGTCCTCGGCATCGGCCGGATCGCGGTGACCGCGACCCTGCCCGCGGCCGGTGGCCTCTACCCGAACGCGAACGTCACCTACCGGGGTGTCACGGTCGGGACGGTCACCGACGTCGACCTGGACCCCGAGGGCGTCCGCATCCGGATGACGATCGACGAGGACCGGGTCCCGCCGAGCGGGAGCCGCGCCGAGGTGCACAGCGTCTCCGCGATCGGTGAGCAGTTCGTCGACTTCGTCCCCCAGGACCCGGCGGCGGCCCCGATGGCCGACGGCGACCACGTCCCGCTGGCGCTGACCTCGGTCCCGGTGCCGACGGCCGGCGTGCTGCAGGGGACCGACAACCTGTTGACCTCGGTCGACCAGCAGAACTTCACGACCGTGCTGACCGAGTTCGCCGACGCCTTCCGCGGCATCGGGCCCGACCTGGGCCGGCTGATCGACAACACCGGCCTCCTGGTCGAGGAGGCCGGCACCGAGCAGAACTTCGCCGCCACCGAGAACCTCATCGACGACTTCGAGGGGTTCGCCGATCCGCAGCTCGCGACGAGCGACTCCATCCGGAACTGGGGACGCAACCTGGCGTCCTTCACCGGGCAGCTGCGCGAGAGCGACGCGGCGCTGCGGTCGGTCCTGACCGACGGCAACCGGGCCGCCCAGCAGGCCGACTCCCTGCTCACCGACCTCAGTCGCAGCACCCCGCGGCTGCTGAGCACGACCGAGGTGCTGACCCGCCTCGCCGAGGCCTACCACGCGCCGATCGAGCAGATCCTCGTCGTGTACCCGATGTTCACGGCGTCGTCGCTGGTCATCGCGCCGGAGAGCGAGCCCGGGATCTTCCGGTTCAACCTCGAGACCAACGTGAACCAGCCCAACTGCGTCGAGGGCTGGATACCCGCGGGTCAGCCGGGCGGCCCGCGCAACGCGATGGAGACCGGGGACGTCCCGCTGCCGGCGAACAGCTACTGCAAGCTGCCCCAGGACGACCCGACGCTGGCTCGCAGCGCGCGCAACCTGCCGTGCTTCGAGCCCGGATCGCCCCCCGGGCGGCGCGCCGCGACCATCTTCGAGTGCCGTGGTTCCGGGTTCAGCCCCACCTCGGCCGGCCGTCTGACCCTGCGTCCGGAGACCGGACTGAACAACGAGCCCGCCTTCGAGCCGCTCGGAGCCATCGGAGCGGTGAGCTCACCGGCCACCCCGCAGGACCGGATGACCCTGGAAGGCCTGATGACGCCGGCACCGGCCCCGGTGCCGTCATGACCTGCGGCGACCCGGGGGAGGACCCCGGGAGTGAGACAGAATACGTGAGATGTCACGATCGACACGGTTGTGACGGCCGTCTCCCGAGCCGTCCCGCTGTCGGCGTCCGCCCCCGGGTGGGCGCCCCCGACCGGCACCGGCCCCCCTCCGTCCCACCCACCCCCGGGGTGGGGCGGTCCGGTACCGCTGACCTGAGGAGCTGACGTGGTGAGAAGCACTTCCCTCGACCGGAGGGAGTCCGCGGCCCCGGCCGACGACGACCCGGTGGCCGAGGCCGCCGGGGCCCCGGCCCGGACCGTCGACGAGGCCGCGCTCCCGGAGGCCCCGCCGGTCGCGGTGGGCGAGGAGCAGGACGACGCCCCCGAGACCGACCCGCAGGCGGGGTCCGCCGAGGACGGACCCCGGCCCCTCGTCCGACGGCTGGTCCTCGCCGGCTTCGTCGTGGCGCTGGTCCTGGCGGTGATCGCGGGTGTGCTCTGGAACGGCACCCGGGCGGCGCAGGCCGATCGGGTCGCCGCGCTGGAGAAGGCCCAGGCGGCGGCCGTCGAGCTGACCTCGATCAACTACGAGACCGCCGAGCAGGACGTCCGGCGCGTGCTGGACGGCGCCACCGGAGACTTCGGCGGGCTGTTCGCCCAGAACCTGGACTCCTACATCACCCTGGTGAAGGAGTCGAAGGTCGCCACCACGGGCGAGGTGACGGGCGCGGGGCTGGAGAGCCTCGACGGTGACACCGCCCGCGCCATCGTCGCGGTCAAGGCGACGGTGCACAACCGGACCGTCCCGAACGGTGAGTCGCGGTTCTACCGGATGGTGACCGAGCTCCAGAAGAAGGACGGCGACTGGCTGGTGGCACGAGTGGAGTTCGTGCCGTGAGGCGCGTGCTGCGTCCGATCGGACGCGCGGCGACCGCCGCCGCCGCTCTGCCGCTCCGCGGCGCCCGTGCCCTCGCGAGCTGGTGGCGGGACCGTCCCCGGATCGCGACCCGGGTCCTCGCCGGCGCGGCGGTCGCGCTCCTGGGCCTGGCCGTCGTGTTCGCCGTGCTGCAGGTCCGCGCCACGCAGGCCGCGGACGCCGGGGACACCGCACTGGCGGTGGCGAAGGAGTCGGTCCCGAACCTGCTCTCCTACGACCACCGCAGTATCAAGACCGACCTGGACGCCCGCCTGAACGAGGTCGGCGGCCGCTTCAAGGACGACTACCGGAGCCTGGTCCGGGACATCGTCATCCCGGCGTCGGACCGCGACCAGCTGGTCACGCAGACCTCGGTCGCCGCGGCGGGCGTCGCCGAGCCGGCCTCGCCGGACCGGGTCCGGCTGACGATGTTCCTGAACCAGACCTCCACCCGGGCGGGGCAGCAGCAGCCCACGCTGTCCGGGTCGCGGGTCCTGGTGACGATGGAGCGCGACGGTGACCGCTGGCTGGTGACCGAGCTCAACCCGGTCTGAACCGGTTCCCGACGACGGCGCCGGGCCGCGGCGCGACCACGGCCCGGCGCCGTCGTGCTCGTCGCGAGGTCGGACGTTCGTCGCCGACAAACTAAAACAATTAGGCTATTGTCTTTAGGGAGTGGCGCCCGGCAGTCGGTCGCCGTCCTCCACAGGGGTGTGCATGGAACGGATCGGATCCTTCGTCGACGGTGCCTGGACCGACCGGGGCGCCGACCCGCTGCCGGTTCTCGAGGCCGCGACCGGGGAGGCGCTCGGTGAGGTCGTCCCGGCCGGCCCGGACGAGGTGAGCCGCGCGGTGGCGGCGGCCGGACGCGCCCGCGCCGGATGGGCGGCCACACCGCCCGCCGAGCGGGCCGACGTGCTGGACCGGTTCGCCGCGGCGCTGACCGCCCGCGCCCGGGTGACGGCGACCGAGGTGTCCCGGGAGAACGGGATGCCCATCCGGCAGTCCGTGGCGGCGAACGGGCACGGCGCCGCGGTGATCCTCGGCTACTACGCCGGACTGATCCGCGACGGCCTGCCGGACGACCACCGCTCGGGGCCGCTCGCCCGGTCGATCGTCCGGAGGCTGCCGATCGGCACGGTCGCGGCGATCACCCCGTGGAACTACCCGCAGGCGCTGGCCGCCATGAAGCTCGGCCCGGCGCTGGCCGCGGGATGCCCGGTCGTGCTCAAGCCCGCCCCGGAGACGACGCTGGACGCCGTCGCGTTCGCGGAAGCGTCGCTCGCGGCCGGTCTGCCGCCCGGGGTGCTCGGGATCGTGGCCGGCGGCCGGGAGACGGGCGCCGCGCTGATCGCCGAGCCGGACGTCGCGAAGGTCGCGTTCACCGGCTCCACCGGCGCCGGGCGCGCCATCGGCGCCGAGTGCGGCAGCCGGCTGCGGCCGGTGACGCTGGAGCTCGGGGGCAAGTCCGCCTCGATCGTGTGCGACGACGCCGACCTGGACCTGTTCGCCCGCTCGCTCCCGGCCGTCTCGCTCGCCAACAACGGTCAGACCTGTCACGCGTGCACCCGGATCCTCGTCCCCCGGTCCCGCTACGACGAGCTGCTGGAGCTGGTGACCGAGACCGTCCGCGCGCTGCCGGTCGGCGATCCGCTGGACCGGGGCACCGCGATCGGGCCCCTGGTCAGCGAGGCCCAGCAGCGCCGGGTGCTCGGCATGGTGGAGGCCGGCCGCACCGCGGGCGCCCGGATCACCACCGGCGGGGGAGTGCCGGCCGGTCTGGAGCGCGGGTGGTTCGTCGAGCCCACCGTCGTCGCCGGTGTCGACAACTCCGCCGCGATCGCCCGGGAGGAGATCTTCGGCCCGGTGCTGTGCGTGATCCCCTACGCCGACACCGACGACGCGGTCCGGATCGCGAACGACTCGCCCTACGGCCTCGGCGGCACGGTGTGGACCACCGACACCGAGCGGGGCGTCGCGCTGGCCGCCCGCGTGGAGAGCGGGACCGTCGGCGTCAACCACTACGCGCTCGACCCGAACGCCCCGTTCGGCGGCGTCAAGGACAGCGGCCTCGGCCGCGAGCTCGGCCCCGAGGGGCTGGCGCCCTACCTGTCGGTGCGCTCGGTCTACCTGCCGCCGGCAGCCTGAGAGGAACCCCGCCATGACCCAGCCCGCGCCGTCCACCAGCAGGACCGACGGTCCTGCGGTCCGGTACGAGACCCGCGGCGCCGTCGCCGTGGTCACGCTGAACCGCCCGCACGCCATGAACGCCGTGAACGCGGCCCTGTCCGAGGCCGCCGGTGAGGCACTCGAGGCCGCGAACGCCGATCCGGCGGTCCGCGCGATCGTCCTCACCGGCGAGGGCCGCGCGTTCTGCGCGGGCGCCGACCTGAAGGAGGTGGCGCGCGGCCACCGCATCGACGCGCAGGGGCACCCCGAGTGGGGCTTCGCCGGGATCGTCCAGCACTGGGTGGACACGCCGGTGATCGCCGCCGTCAACGGGTTCGCACTCGGTGGTGGGACGGAGATCGTCCTGGCCTGCGACCTCGCCGTCATCGACGAGACCGCGACGCTCGGCCTGCCCGAGGTGCGCCGCGGCCTGTTCGCCGCCGCAGGCGGGGTGATCCGCCTCCAGCGGCAGGTGCCGCTGAAGATCGCCCTGGAGATGACGCTGACCGGCGAGCCCGTCGACGCCGCCACCGCCAGGGAGTGGGGACTGGTCAACCGGGTCGCTCCGGCCGGGACGGCCCTCGACGTCGCGCTGGAGCTCGCCGGGACGATCGCGGCGAACGCGCCGCTCGCCGTCCGGCAGAGCAAGCACGTGGTGCACGCGACCCACGCCGGGGGATCGGTCTGGGAGCCCGAGGTGTGGGCGGTCAACCGGGAGGCGGTACGGGTGGTCTTCGGCAGCCGGGACGCCCGCGAGGGGGCCACGGCGTTCGCCGAGAAGCGCGAGCCGCGCTGGGAGGGCCGATGACCGGCGCCGCGATCGCCGGTCCGCAGACCACCGGGCTCGGCGAGTGTCTGCCCGTCGTCGCCCCCGCCGGAACCACAGTCGAGGAGACCCGCCCATGACCCGCCCCCTCGCCGCGCTGCGCGTGATCGACCTGTGCGACGGCCCGGCCGGGCTCTGCGCCACCCTGCTGGCCGACCTCGGTGCGGCCGTGGTCCGGGTCGAGCCGCCCGCGGGGGCACGGTCGCGGTCGGAGGAGCCCGTCCTGCACGGCGTCGGCCTGCCGTATGTCCTGCGTGGCCGCGGTGTGACCCCGTGGAGCCTGGACCTGGCTGAGGAGGGGGACCGGGAGCGTCTGCTCGCCGCGGCCGCGGAGGTCGACATCGTGGTGCTCGACGGGCCGGCCGCGGCGCTCCTGGACCCGGACGAGCTGCGCCGCCGGCTCCCCGGACTCGTCGTCGTCGCGCTGACGCCGTACGGCCTGACCGGTCCCCACCGGGACCGGGTCGTCACCGACGCGGTCCTCACCGCCGTGGGCGGGGTGCTGTCGCGCTCCGGGCTCCCGGGCGAGCCGCCGCTGCTGCCCCCGCCCGGCCTGGCCGACGGGACCGCCGCGGTCCAGGCGGCATGGGCGGCCCTCGTCGCCCACGTCCACGCGTCGCGGACCGGGCGGGGCGAGCTGGTCGACGTGTCGGCCCACGAGGCGGTCGTGCACGGGTTCGACCCGGGGTTCGGCACCCAGGGATCGGCGGCCGCCGGCCGGTCGGAGGACTTCCCCCGGGACCGGCCGGACGCCCGGGCCTTCTACCCGGTCTTCCGCTGCGCCGACGGCCACGTCCGCATCTGCCTGCTGGCCACGCGTCAGTGGCGTGCGATGTTCGCGTGGCTGGGGTCGCCGGAGGAGTTCGCCGACCCGCGGTACGACACCATCCCGGCCCGCTTCGCGGCGGCCGACCGGCTGCACCCGCTGATCGCCGAGCTGTTCGCGGGCCGCAAGCGCGCCGAGCTCGTCGACGAGGGCGCCGAGCGGGGGATCCCGGTCGGCGGTGTCCTCGCCCCGTCCGAGGCCATCGAGGAGGCCCACTTCCGGATCACCGGCGCGCTCCGGCCCGTCGCGGTCGCCCCGGACCTGGAGGCGGTCGTCCCCCAGGGCTTCGCCACCGTGGACGGGGTCCGGGCCGCGGCCGAGGACCCGGTCGCCACGATCGTCGACGGCCACCCGTCGTTCCCGGAGCGGGCGCCCGTCACCCGGGACCCCTCGTCGTCCGAGCGTCCCCTCGCGGGCCTGCGGGTGCTGGACCTCGGGGTCATCGTGGCCGGCGCCGAGGCCGGACGGCTCTGGGCCGACCAGGGCGCCGAGGTGATCAAGGTCGAGAACGCGGGGTTCCCGGACGGGCTCCGGCAGTCCCGCCGCTGCGCGGGGATGAGCGCCGCGTTCGCCTGGGGGCAGCGCAACAAGCGCAGCATCGGGCTCGACCTGCGCACAGCTCGGGGGCGTGAGCTACTCCGCGCACTGGCTGCCGACGCCGACGTGCTGCTCGCCAACTTCAGGCCGGGCACGCTCGCGAAGCTCGGACTCGGTGCCGAGGACCTGCGCGCGGTCGCCCCGCGGCTGGTCGTCTGCGACAGCAGCGCCTTCGGCGCCTCCGGGCCGTGGAGCGGGCGGATGGGGTACGGGCCGCTGGTCCGGGCCGCCACCGGGCTCTCCTCGCTGTGGGCGGTCCCGGGGCGCGACGACGCGTTCTGCGACGGCGCGACCGTGTTCCCCGACCACGTCGCCGGAGCGGTGTCCGCGCTCTGCTCGCTGGCCGCGGTGATCGGCCGCGACCGTACCGGGCGGGGCGCGGCGATCGAGATCTCGCAGGCCGACGTCGCCCTGACCCTGCTCGGCCCGGTGCTCGCCGCCGAGTCCGTCGAGCGCGGTGCCGGTGCCACGGCGGGCCGCGCCGATCTCACGGGCGTGTTCGCCTGCGCCGGCGACGACGAGTGGGTGGTCGTCCAGGCCCGCGACGGGCGGGACTGGGACCGCCTGCGCACCCTGGTCGGCGGAGACGCGTCGGGGGCGTCCACCCCGGCGCAGCGTCGCGACCCGGACGGTCCGGCGCACCGGGCCGTCGCGTCCTGGGTGGCGACCCGGTCACCGGCGGAGGCCGTGCGGGACCTGCAGGCCGCGGGCGTCCCGGCGGGGGCGATGGTGCGCCTGCCCGAGGAGCCCGACGACGAGCACCTCGTCGCGCGGGGCGCCTTCTCGACGATGGAGCACCCGGACCTGCCGGTGGCGCTGCCGGCGAACACCGGCCCGGCGCGGTTCTCCTCGTTCCCGGTGCCGGCGCTCGCTCCTGCGCCCCGGCAGGGGGAGCACACCCGGGAGATCGCCCGGGAGCTGCTGGGGCTGTCCGCCGCCGAGATCGAGGAGCTGCTCGAGGCGGGTGTGCTGCAGGAACCCACTCAGTAGGTCCGCCGGCACCGGCGGTCGAGGAGGTCGAGCAGGTCGCGGCGGAACACGTCGTCGTCGCCCGCGACCATGTGGCCGGTGCCCGTCAGTGCCCGCTCATCCCGCCGTCGACGGCGAGCGTGGCCCCGGTGACGTAGCCGGATGCCGGCGTCGCGAGGAACAGCATCGCCGCGTCCAGCTCGCGCTGGGTGCCGAGCCGGGCCAGCGGGAGCCCGGACAGGAACCCGTCGAGCACGTCGTCGGGCATCTCCCCGGTCATCTCGGTCCGGACGAAGCCCGGCGCCAGGGCGTTGACGCGGATGCCGCGGCGGCCGGCCCACTGCTGGGACAGGTCGCGGGTCAGCCCGAGCAGGCCCGCCTTGCTCGCCGAGTACGCGGCCTGGGGGAGCCGGGAGGCGACCAGGCCGAGGGCGCTCGCGACGTTGACGATCGCCGAGCCGGGGGGCATGTGCCGGGCGCACGCTCTGGCCATCCAGTAGGCGCCGTTCAGGTTGGTCTCGAGGACTCGGCGGAACCCGGCCGGCTCCTCCCGCAGCGCGGGGACGACGGTCGAGACCCCCGCGTTGTTGACGAGGACGTCGACCCGGCCGAACTCCGCGACCGCGGCCTCGACCGCCCGTTCGCAGGCGTCCTCGTCCGACACGTCGGCAGGCACCGCGAGGTGTCTGCGGCCCCGCGCGGTGACCGAGGCGCCGACCTCACCGAGCCGGTCGGCGCGGCGGGCGACCAGGACCACGTCCGCGCCGGCCTCCGCCAGAGCACCGGCGAACCCGGCGCCGAGACCGGAGCTGGCGCCGGTGACGACCGCGACGCGACCGTCCAGCCGGAAGAGGTCGTACAGGCCGGTGGCTCCCGCGGCGTCCTCGCCGCGTCCCGAACGAGACATGCGACGTACTATGTCACATGTCTCATCGAGTCCCGGCGTCAGCGCCGGTGCCGGTGTCAGTGACGGTGTGCCACGCCGTCGAGGAATGCCCGGATCGTGGCGACGAAGAGCTCCGCGCGGTTCAGGGAGTGGGCATCGACGGCCCGTGCGAGCTGTGGGGTCAGCGCCGGGTCCTCCATCGGGAACGGGTTGTCGCCGCTCTGGGACCGGTCGCCCACCGCCTCGGTCAGTGCGCTGCCCAGCGTCAGCTTCTCCAGCCCGTCGAGGAGCAGCACGTGGTCCTCCAGCGGGATGGGGCAGGACCGGAGCCGCTCGGCCGCCGCCTCGTGGCTGCGGACCAGCACCTCGCGCGGGAGGAACTGCAGGAGCAGGGGGGCCGCCGACGGGTGGGCCAGGATCGTCGCGCGGAAGTTGAGGGCGAGCAGGACGAAGAACTCCGTCCACGGGGCGTCGACGGCGACGTCGGGGACCGGCGTGTCGCGCACGACGGTGCGGGCGATCTCCGCCATCAGCCCGGCGCGGTCGTCGAAGTGGTGGTAGAGCGACGGCGTGCGCACACCCAGGCGTTCGGCGAGCCGGGGCATGCTGAATGCCTCGTAGCCGTCCTCGTCCACGAGGGCGAGGGCGGCGCGCGCGATCGAGCGTCGGGTCAGCGGAGCTGCCTTGAATACGGGCACCCGTCAAGTATGCAGCACCTTTGCGTCATCGTTTGACCCCCGACGCCTAAAGCATTAAGGTTTTTCGTGTTGCCCGCCGAGTGACGGGTGGACGGAAAAGGCGGTGGTTGCTCATGAGCGAGCGCACCCCGGGGGAGACACTCGACCTGGAAGTCCGGTCGAGGACCGAGGTCGCCGATGACGTGGTCGCCCTGGAGCTGGCGGACCCGGCGGGTGGCGAGCTGCCCGCGTGGGAGCCCGGGGCGCATGTCGACCTGGTCCTGTCGCCGGGGCTCGTGCGTCAGTACTCGCTCTGCGGCTCCCGCGAGGACCGCGGTACCTGGACGGTCGCGGTGCTCCGCGAGGAGGACGGGCGCGGCGGGTCCCGGGAGGTCCACGACCGGATCGCCGTCGGGGACAAGGTCGCGATCCGCGGTCCCCGCAACCACTTCCCGCTGGTCGCCGCCGAGTCCTACGTGTTCGTCGCCGGCGGCATCGGGATCACCCCGATCCTGCCGATGGTCGCCGAGGTCGACCGCCGCGGTCTGCCGTGGCGACTCGTCTACGGCGGGCGTTCCCGGTCCCGGATGGCGTTCGCCTCCGAGCTCACCGACCGCTACGGCGAGCGGGTCACGCTGCACCCGCAGGACCGGTCCGGGCTGCTCGACCTCGACGGGATCCTCGCCTCGGCCCCCGCCGGAGCCGCGATCTACTGCTGCGGCCCCGGGGCGTTGCTCGACGCGATCGAGGAGCGGCACGCCGAGCGGCCCGGGGCCGGTCCGCTGCACGTGGAGCGCTTCGCCCCGCGGACCCGGCAGGAACCGGCGGGCGGCGTCGGGGGTGACGAGGGCTTCGAGGTCGAACTCGCGTCGTCGGGCCGGGTGGTGCCGGTCCCGGCCGGCGTGAGCGTCGTCGAGGCGCTCGAGGAGGCCGGCGTCCCCGTCGAGACCTCCTGCCGGGAGGGCACCTGCGGCACCTGCGAGACCGCGGTGCTCGGCGGTACCCCCGACCACCGGGACTCGATCCTCGACGACGACGAGCGCGCCGCGGGTGACGTCGTCTTCCCCTGCGTCTCCCGGGCCACGAGCGCCCGTCTGATCCTCGACCTCTGAACGTATCGGCCGGTCCGCGACATCCGGCGGACGAGCACGGCACGCATGCCACGAAGGGAACAACGATGACCCGCTCCATCGCGCCCCGCGAGGACCGCATCCGGCGGACGCTCCAGCACCTCCGTGACGACAGCACGGACCGGTTCGACGAGGTCGCCTCGTTCGAGCCGCACGAGTTCACCGACCCGGAGGTCGCCCGGACCGAGCGGGACCGCGTGTTCGGCGAGGTGCCGTCGATCATCGCCCACTGTTCCGAGCTCCCGCGGCCGAACGACTTCATCACCCGGCAGATGCCCCGCAACAAGGTCATCGTCGTGCGTCAGAAGGACGGCGGCGTCAAGGCCTTCGTCAACCTCTGCCGCCACCGGGGCGCGTTGCTGGAGGAGCAGGAGTCCGGCCGCTGCCGCCTGTTCTCCTGCGGCTACCACCGCTGGTCCTACGACACCGACGGCAGCCTCCGCGCCGTCACCCGCGACAACACCTTCGGCGACATCGACCGGTCGCAGTTCGGTCTCGTCGAGCTCCCCTGCGAGGAGCGGCACGGGTTCGTCTGGATCGTCGACCGGGCGGGCGCCGAGATCGACGTCGCCTCCTGGCTGGGCGAGGACATGGACGGGATCATGTCCGGCTACGGCATCGAGAAACTCGTCGCCGTCCGGTCCGAGGGCTTCGACGAGCCGGTCAACTGGAAGGTCATGCAGGACGCCTTCCTCGACGGCTACCACATCCAGTACGCGCACCCCAACACCGCGGCCAAGCACATCCACACCAACGTCCTGACCATCGAGGACTTCGGCCGTCACTGCCGATTCATCGCGCCGCGCAAGACGATCGACAAGTACCTCGACGAGGACCCGGGGGACACGAGCCTGGACAAGCACATCACCGAGACCCACTTCCTGCTCCCGAACAGCACCCTGCTGCGCCAGCCCGACCACTTCCAGCTGCTGACCTTCCGTCCGCACCCCACCGACCCGGGCCGGTGCCGGATGGAGATGCGCCTGATGGTCCCGCCGGTCGAGGAGTCCGGGATGAACCGCGACAAGTGGGAGCGGTTGTGGGACAAGAACTGGAACATCCTCATCGCCGTCCTGCACGAGGAGGACTTCCCGCTGCTGCGCAGCTCCCAGGAGGGGATGGCCAGCGCGGACGGCGGCTCGATGCTGCTCGGCCGCAACGAGGTCGCCAACCAGGTGTTCCGGCGGGAGCTCCGGAAGCTGACGTCGTGATCCTCCACGAGTGGTACCGCTCGGTGCCCGAGGACCTGCGCACCGGGCTCCGGGCGCTGCTGGACGACGCGGCCGGGCACGACGCCGAGGCGGGCTTCCCCAGGGTGCGGCCGGACGACGGCCCGGACGTGCACCATCTCGTCGTCCACCTGCTGCCCGACGAGCGGGAGGTCGTGGAGGACCGCGGGGTGCCGGTCCTCGCGGCCTACCTGCAGCTCCGGGTCGCGTCCGACGGCACCGCGGTCGCGCGGTACGTCGTGCGGCCGGATCTGCGGTCCCGCGGTGTCACCACCCTGCTGTTCGAGAAGATCGGGCTGGACGTGCACGCCCCGGACGGCTGGGCCGGGACCGGTGCCCGGGAGGTACGGATCTGGGCGCGCGGGGACCACCCGGCCGCCCGTCGGCTCACCCGGCGGTTCGGGTCCCACGACATCTCCCGCACCCGGCACCAGTGGAACCTGCTGGCCCCGGTGCGCGGGCTGCGCCGCGACGACCTGCTCGCCGAGGTGCCCGCGGCCGCGGAGGTCGACGTGCGGGACGTGACCGGGCCCGACGAGCCCGCGGCGGTCCGCGGGATGCTCGGGACCCTCGCCGGTGACCCGCCCGCCGACGGGGCACTGGTCCGTGTGGCCGGCCGGTCCGGTGTGGACGGCGCCGTGTGGGTCGACGTCGCGGCGGACGAGGCGACCGAGTACGGCACCGCCGGCCGGATCCACGGCCCGGCGGTGTGGCCCGACGGGCGCGCCGACGCCACCCGCGCCGCGCTCCTGGTCGCGGCCATGGAGGAGATCGCCGGTGCCGGCCTGCCGGTCGCCGCGCTCGTCGTCGACGGCGACGACGACCGGCTCGTCCACCTGACCCGAGCGCTCGGCTTCGTGCACGAGCGGACCGACGCGGAGTACCTGCTGCGATGAGTGACACGACGACGGACCCGGCCACGGGGCGCACGGCGCCCGTTCTCGGCGACGGGGTCCCGGACGACCTGCCCGCGGTCGTCGCACGGCACGGCCAGGTGGTCGCCGCCGGCGACCTGGAGGCCACCCTGGCCGACTTCCGGCCCGACCGGGTCGGCCAGCTCGTCGCCTCGGCGCGGCTGCCCCGGACGATGGTCGGCAGCGAGGTGCTGAGCATCGAACGTCAGGCCGACGGGCTCATGGCGGCCCACATCCGCTACCGGCACGCCGACGGCGACACGACCGTGCTGCGGTCCCGCTGGGTGCGGCTGCCACAGGGCTGGCGGGTGTCGGAGGTGCGCAACGTGCCCGACACCCCGCCGGTCCTCGAGCCCCTGCCGGCCTACGACGACGACCTCCACGCCCCGCACCGGGCCGGGCTGGCCGCCGGTGAGCTGCGCATCCAGCGTTGCGGCCGGTGCGGCGAGTGGATATGGGCGCCCCGGGCGCTGTGCCCGGCCTGCCACGGGACCGACCTGGACTGGCCGGTCGTCGAGCCGTCGGGGTCGGTCTACTCGTGGACGCGGACCTGGCAGCCGTTCGCCCGGGAGGTGAGCGGGCACGTCCCTTACGTCGTCGTCCTGGTGGAGCTCGACGGCGCCGGTCGCCGGCGGGTGCTCGGCGTGCTGCGCGACGGGGACGCGACGACCCCGGCCGTCGGCGACCGGGTGCGGGGCGAGTTCGACCGGACCGGCGACGGCGCGGCCCTGCTGCGCTGGCGGATCGTGGAGGGGACCCGATGAGCGGGATGCGCGGGGCGGCGGCGGTCGTCGGGATCGGGCACACCCCGTTCCACAAGCGGGGCGAGGGCCCGGCGTCGGCGCTGCGCCTGACGCTGGAGGCCGTCCTGGCCGCCTGCGCCGACGCCGGGATCGACGCCCGGGAGCTCGACGGGTTCGTCTCCTACGCCAACGACCAGAACGAGGGCGTCGCCCTCGCCGCGGACCTCGGGGTCCGCGAGGTCCGCTGGTCGACGATGGTGTGGGGCGGTGGCGGCGGCGGGGTCGCGGCCGCCGTCAACGCCGCCGCGGCGGCCATCGCGGCGGGCCAGGCCGAGACGGTCGTCGTCTACCGGGGGATCACCGAGGCCGACGACGGCCGCGGCAGCTACGGCAAGGGCCACTTCCCGCCGCTGCTGCACGACCACGGCGTCCTCACCCCGGTCCAGATCTGCGCGCTGCGGACGCAGCGGATGATCGAGGTGGACGGGGTGCCCCCGTCGGCACTGGAGGCCCTCGTCGCGGCCGACTACCGGCACGCGTCGACGAACCCGGTCGCGGCCGGCCGCGACCGGGCGCTCGACCACGAGACCTACGCCGACGCGCGCTGGATCTCCGAGCCGCTGCGGCTCTTCGACTGCTCGCGGGAGAACGACGCGGCCGGTGCGGTCGTGCTGACCACCGCCGAACGGGCCCGCGGTCTCGCGACCACGCCCGCGTACGTCCTCAGCGGGGTCCAGGGGGCCGCGCGCGGCTGGTGCGAGTCCGCCGAGAACGACGAGCCCTACACCATCGCCGGCTTCCACCCGGCGATGGTGGACCGGCTCTGGTCCGACGCCGGGGTGAAGCCGGGCGAGGTCGACGTCGTCCAGGTCTACGAGAACTTCAGCGGCCCCGCCGTCGCCGCGCTCATCGACCTCGGTCTCTGCCCGCCCGGCCCGGCCGCGGGGGAGTTCATGACGGTCGAGAACCTGTCCGCGCCGGACGGGCGGCTGCCGATCAACACCGCGGGCGGCAACATCGCGGAGGGGTTCGTGCACGGGATCGGCCTGGTGCTCGAGGCGGTGCGGCAGATCCGGGGCACCTCGGCCAACCAGGTCCCCGGGGCGCGGTCGTCGCTGCTGCTGGGGGGACCGATGGCGCCCCTGGTCAGCGCGACCCTGTTCGGTTCGGAGGAGATGCTCGGGAAGCGGTGAGGGCGCGGGCTCAGGGGAGGAACGCCGGCAGCACGAAGGTCCGGAGCTCCTCGCGCAGCGCGTCCTCGGTGACGACCGACCGGTCCCGTTCGAGCAGCAGCAGGTTGACCCCGGCGATCCAGCGGGCGGCCGCGCGCAGGTCGAGGTCCGAGCGCATCTCACCGCGGGTGATGGCGTCGAGGAAGATCGGCTCCCACATCAGCAGGGTGATGCCCTCGGCCAGGGTGTGCCCGCCGAGGGTGCGCCCGACCAGGCCGTGCTGTTCGGAGACGATCAGGAGCTGGACGACCGGGTCCCGGCTGCCCTTGTCGATGTTGTAGATCAGTCCCTCGACCAGCCGGTCGGCGAACGTCGGCCACCGCTGGATGTGGGCCTGCATCCGCGGCACGTTGATCAGGGCGCGTCGCTCCACGGCGGCGACGACGAGCGCTTCGCGGTCGGCGAAATGGCGGTAGAGGGTCGCGCGGGAGACCGACGCGGCCTTCGCGACGTCCTCCATGGTCGTCTTCGCGACCCCGAAGCGGCCGAAGCACTCCTCCGCCGCGCGGAGCAGCCGTTCCCGGACTCCGCCCCCCGCCCGTCTCAACGACTCCGACGGACCTGCTGTCATGGCCGGAGTGTAGCTGTGGTCCGGGCCGACCCGATCCGACACGGAACCGCGCGTCGCACCCTGTGCACCGCCATGACTCCGCTGCGTGACGCCCGGTCCGTCCGATCGTTCTCCTGTGTGGACCGGCACGCAGGCGTGCCGGCGGGTCCCGCCGTCGCCGGGAATGGTGTTCACCCTGTCCGCCGTTCGTCGAAAGGTTTTCGGTAAAGCGTCTTGACGGCTTTGCCTAGAGTCTTTAGGCTACGACTCGTTCCGACGGATCCTGGCAATGTGGGCCGGACCTCTTGACCGTCTGACCAGCGGAGATGGAATGAAGCAGTTCGAGAACTACGTCAACGGTCGCTGGGCTGCGGCGAGCGGTCCATTTATCGAGGTGGACGATCCGTCCACCGGTGAGATCATCGGATCGGTCCCCGACAGCGGCGCGGACGTGGTGGACCAGGCGGTCGGTGCCGCGCGGGCCGCCTTCGAGGGCCCGTGGGCCCGGATGCGCCCCCAGGACCGCGCCCAGGTCCTCCGGGACCTCGCCTCCGCGCTGGACTCCCGCTTCGACGAGCTGTCCGACGAGCTGGTGCGCGACACCGGCTGCACCGCGCGCCTGTGCGGGATGCTGTAGGTCGGCGGTCCGCTCGGGCACCTGCGCGACTTCGCCGAGATGTCGGCGTCGCTGGCACCGACGGCCTTCCCGATGCAGACGACCCCCGGCTTCGGGCAGTGGGAGCTGCACCGCGAGCCGGTCGGCGTCGTCGCCGGGTTCACCCCGTACAACTTCCCGCTGTTCATCGCCGTCTGGAAGGCGGCCCCCGCGCTGCTGACCGGCAACACGGTGGTCCTGAAGTCCTCGCCGCTCACCCCGTTCGGCCTGGAGGCGCTGGCCAGGGCCGCGGACGAGGTCGGCCTCCCGCCGGGCGTGCTGAACCTGGTGCACGGCGACCGCACGGCCGGCGAGGCCCTGGTCGCGCACCCCGGAGTGGATCTCGTCAGCTTCACCGGCAGCACCGCCGTCGGCACGCGGATCATGGCCTCGGCCGCGGCCACCGCGAAGGAGGTCCTGCTGGAGCTGGGCGGGAAGTCCCCCGCCGTCGTGCTGCCGGACGCGCCTGCCGAGCTCGCGGTCCGCGGCACGCTGTTCAGCAGCATGATGCACAGCGGGCAGGCGTGCGTGGCCACGAGCCGCATGCTGGTGCCGGACTCGCGGTACGACGAGTTCCTGGACCTGCTGGCCACCCGCGCCGGCCAGCTGACCGTGGGAGCCGCGACCGAGCTGACCTCCGACGTCGGCCCGGTCATCTCCGCGGCCCAGCGGGACAAGATCGAGAAGTTCGTCGCGGGCTCCGTCGAGCAGGGCGGACGCGTCGTCGCGGGGGGCGAGCGACCCACCGGTGTGCCGGAGGGTGGGCACTACGTCGCCCCGACGGTGCTCGCGGTGGACACCGACAACGTCGCCGCCCGTGAGGAGATCTTCGGACCGGTCCTGGCGGTCGTGCGCTACTCCGGTGTCGACGACGCCGTCCGGATCGCCAACGACAGCGAGTACGGGCTCGCCGCCTCGGTATGGGGCACCGACCTCCAGGCCGCGCGCGCCGTCGCCGCGCGGCTCGAGAGCGGTCTGACGTGGATCAACGACGTGGCCGCGGCGGACGTCGCGCGCACGCCGTTGTCCGGCCGCAAGCGCAGCGGGGTCGGCTCCGAGCTCGGCGTCGACGGCCTGCACGCCTACACCAAGGTGAAGAGCCTCTACACGGCTCTCGACACCGACATCGACGGCCGTTCCTACGGCGCCGTCGGTCTCGACTGGGACTGAGAGGACGACCGTGTCAACCGAACTGACCGTGGACGTCGACCGGAACACCTGCGCCGGTCACGGCCGCTGCTACTCCCTCGCTCCCGAGGTGTTCGACGCCGACGACGAGGGCTTCCCGGTCCTGCTGGCCGCGAACGTCTCCGGTGCCGCCGCCGACGAGGCGCGTACGGCGGCACGCAACTGTCCCGAGCGGGCGGTCCTGCTCGATCACCCCACGAGCTGAGCACTCCCGACACCGCCGAGGAGCCACCACATGACCACCAGCACCCCCAGCACGGCCGAGACCGCCGACATCCAGGTCGACTTCGACATCCACGACCCGAAGCAGGTCGAGACCGTCTACGAGCGCTACGCCGAGCTCCGCAACACGTGCCCGGTCGCCCATTCGGACAAGTACGGCGGCCACTGGATCCTGACCCGCTACGACGACATCCACGACGTCTGCCGCAACCCCGAGGTCTTCTCCAGCGAGAGCGTCAACATCCCCGGGACCATCGGCCAGGACGGTCCGATGATCCCGCTGGAGGTCGACCCACCGGACCACGGCGCCTACCGCGCCATCCTGCAGAAGCTCTTCTCCCCGAAGCGGATGAGCGCGCTCGAGCCGGAGATCACCGCGATCGTCACCGAGCTGCTCGACGCGATGGAGGGCAAGGAGAAGGTCGACTTCGTCGAGGCGTTCGCCCAGCCGCTGCCCACCAGGGTGTTCCTGGCGATGATGGGCTGGCCGCACGAGGACGCCCCCCGGTTCCAGAAGTGGACCGACGACATCGTCCTCGGCAAGCCGGGTGCCTCCGAGGAGGAGGCCACCGAGTTCCGGATGGCCGCGGCGATGGAGGTCTACGCCTACTTCGCCGAGATGCTCGACGAGCGGATGGAGAACCCTGCCGTCGACGACGTCACCGGCGTGCTCGTCAACGGCAAGTTCCAGGACCGGGACCTGACCCAGTTCGAGATGCTGAACATGCTGTTCCTGCTGATGATCGCGGGACTGCACACGGTGCTCGGTCAGCTCGCCCACAGCGTGATCCTCTTCGCCGAGCAGCCGGAGGTCCGCCGGCAGCTGGTCGAGGACCCCTCGCTCGTTCCGACCGCGGTCGAGGAGATGGTGCGCTGGGAGTCCGCGGTCGCCGCGGCCCGCGTGATCACGTCCGACGTCGTCGTGGGTGGCGTGCAGTTCTCCGCGGGGGACAAGGTGCTGATCCCCTACGGCGCCGCCAACCGCGACCCGGAGAAGTTCGACTCCCCGGACACCGTCGACCTCTCCCGCTCGCCCAACCCGCACCTCGGCTTCGGCGCCGGGCACCACCGCTGCCTCGGGTCGCACCTGGCCCGCAACGAGCTGCGGATCGCGTTCACCGAGCTCCACCGCCGGTTCCCGGACTACAAGCTCGACCCGGAGGACCCGCCGGTCCGCCACCTCAGCCAGGTCAAGGGCGTCGAGCGGCTCCCGCTCATCCTCGGCCGGTCCGCCTGATCCGACCTCTCCCACCCACCACCGTTCCCCGGAGGAGCACAGATGACCGTCAAGCTCGGAACCGTCGACTTCTACCAGGCCATGGCCGATGAGCTGAACAACGACCCCGTGTGGCACCAGAAGGGTGCCGGGATCTCGATGACCATGGTCTACAAGTACGAGGCCCCGATCGAGGGCCAGTTCTACTGCGTCTTCGACGACGGCAAGGTCACCGAGGTCCGTGACGCGACCGCGGAGGACCTCGAGAACGCGCAGTTCGTGATCAGCGGCTCGAGCGACGTCTGGCGCGGCCTGTTCGAGGACAAGATCAACCCGACGGTCGCGATGACCCGCGGCCAGCTCCGGGTGCGCGGCAAGATGTCGCAGCTGCTCAAGAACATGTCCGCCTTCCAGCACGTGATCGTCGCGATGAAGCGCGTCGACTTCGAGTGACCCGACCCCACACCGCGAGGAGCAGCAGACGATGAAGTCGAGAGCAGCGGTCCTGTTCGAGGCACCGGGCAAGTGGGAGATCGTCGAGGTCGACGTCGACGAGCCCAAGGAGTACGAGGTCCTGGTCAAGTACACGGCCGCCGGTCTGTGTCACTCCGACGACCACGTCGCCAAGGGCGACGTCCCGTCGGCGCACTACCCCTACTGCGGGGGTCACGAGGGCGCCGGAGTGGTCCAGGCCGTCGGGTCGAAGGTGCGCGACCTGGAGCCCGGTGACCACGTCGTCGCCAGCTTCATCCCCGGCTGCGGCCGCTGCCGCTGGTGCGGCGAGGGCAAGCAGAACCTCTGCGACAACGGCGCGTTCATGATGCTGGGCACGCAGCTGGACGGCACGTTCCGGCTGCACCACGGCGGTCAGGACGTCGCCCAGTGCTCGCTCGTCTCCACCTTCTCCGAGTACAGCATCATGCCGGAGTGGGGCGCCGTGAAGATCGACAAGAGCATCCCGCTCGAGTCGGCCGCGCTGGTCGGCTGCGGCGTCCCGACGGGCTGGGGCTCGGCCGTCAACGCCGGGCAGGTCCGGCCGGGTCAGGTCGTGATCGTCATGGGCGTCGGTGGGATCGGCATCAACGCGGTCCAGGGTGCCAAGCACGCGGGCGCGGTGCGCGTCATCGCCGTCGACCCGGCCCCGTTCAAGCGCGAGAGCGCGCTGAAGCTGGGCGCCACCGACGTGGCCTCGAACATGACCGAGGCGACCGACCTCGCCCAGTCGCTGACCAACGGGCAGGGCGCGGACTGCGTCATCGTCACCGTCGGTGTAGCGACCGGTGAGCACGTCGGCCAGGCCTTCGCCGCCACCCGCAAGGACGGCACCATCGTCCTGACCGCGGTCGCGAACATCGACGAGAACGTCATCCCGGTGAACCTCTTCGAGTTCGCGATGTACCAGAAGCGGATCCAGGGCGCCCTGTTCGGGATGTCCTCGCCCAGCCGCGACATCCCCTACTTCCTGAACATGTACCAGCAGGGCCAGCTGAAGCTCGACGAGCTCGTGACCCGCAGGTACAAGCTCGAGGACATCAACCAGGGCTACGAGGACATGCACGCGGGGAGCAACCTCCGCGGCGTGATCGACTACTCCTGACCCGGTACCGGGGCCGTCCTCCCACGACGGCCCCGGTATCCCGACCGAAGGGCTCCCACGTGGGTCTGCACGTCCGGCGGAGCGGCACCGTGGCCACCGTCGAGCTCTCCAACCCGGGTCGGCGCAACGCCCTGTCGGCGGACATGTTCGCCGACCTCGCCCGGACGCTCCCCGAGCTCGACGACGACCCCGGGGTGCGGGTCGTCGTGCTCACCGGTGCGGGCGAGGACTTCTGCTCCGGCGCCGACCTGTCCGCGGTCTCGGACGACGCGCACCCCCTGGGGCACATGAACCGGATCAACCGCGCGGCCGCCGCCGTCCACCGGATGAGTGTGCCGACCGTGGCCCGGGTCGACGGTGTCGCGGTCGGGGCCGGTCTGAACCTCGCGCTGGCCTGCGACCTCGTCGTCGCGTCCGACCGGGCCCGGTTCTCCGAGATCTTCGTCCGGCGGGGCCTGACCGTCGACTTCGGCGGCTCCTGGATCCTGCCGCGGCTGGTCGGCCTGCACCGGGCGAAGGAGCTGTGCCTGCTCGGCGACGTCGTGCCCGCCGCCGACGCGGCGGCGATGGGCCTGGTCAACCGGGTCGTACCGGTCGCCGAGCTCGACGCCACGGTCGACGGGATCACCACCCGCCTGGCGGCCGGACCCGCCGTCGCCATGGCGCTGACGAAGCGGCTGCTGAACGAGGGCGGCCGCTCCGGCGTCGACGAGGCCCTCGCCGCCGAGGGGGTCGCCCAGTCGATCGCGTTGCGCGGCGCGGACGCCGCCGAGGCGTTCGAGGCCTTCCGTGACAAGCGGGCCGCCCGCTTCACCGAGACCCTCTGAGAGGACCCGATGTCCCTGCGCACGAGCTTCACCGAGACCTTCGGGGTCGAGCACCCGGTCGTCCAGGGCGGCATGCAGTGGGTCGGCCGGGCCGAGCTGGTCGCCGCCGTCGCCGAGGCGGGCGGCCTGGGCTTCCTCACCGCGCTGACCCAGCCGACCCCCGAGGCGCTCGCCGCGGAGATCGCACGGACCCGCGAGCTGACCGACCGGCCCTTCGGCGTCAACCTGACGATCCTGCCGTCGATCGACCCGCCGCCCTACGACGAGTACCGCCGGGTCATCGTCGAGTCCGGTGTCCCCGTGGTGGAGACCGCGGGCTCCAACCCCGAGCCGCACCTGCCCCTGTTCCACGAGCACGGCGTGAAGGTCCTGCACAAGTGCACCAGCGTCCGGCATGCGGTCAAGGCCGAGCGGATCGGCGTCGACGGCGTCAGCATCGACGGCTTCGAGTGCGCCGGCCACCCCGGTGAGGACGACGTGCCGGGTCTGGTGCTGATCCCCGCCGCCACCGCGCGTCTGCGCATCCCCGTGGTCGCCTCCGGCGGGTTCGCCGACGGCCGTGGGCTGGCCGCGGCCCTCGCACTGGGTGCTGGCGGGGTGAACATGGGGACGCGGTTCCTCTGCACCCGTGAGGCCCCGATCCACGACCGCATCAAGCAGGCCATCGTGGACGGCGACGAGCGCGGCACCGAGCTGGTCTTCCGGACACTGCGCAACACTGCCCGTGTCGCCCGGAACGCCGTCAGCACCGAGGTGGTCCGGATCCTCGACGACGGCGGGTCCTTCGACGACGTCCGGGACCTGGTCGCGGGCACCCGTGGGCGCCGCGTGTTCGAGGAGGGCGACCCGGACGCCGGGATCTGGACGGTCGGGCAGTGCCAGGGCCTCATCCACGACATCCCCGCGGTGGGCGAGCTGATCCCGCGCATCGTGGCCGAAGCCGAGGCCGTTCTCGGACGGCTGTCGGGACTACTCCCGATTTCGGCCTGAAAGCCTCCGTCGGGCCGTTGACAGGGCAGTCGCCCACAGTAGTCTAAAATCTGTAGGGAAGAGGGTTGTCCTTCTTTCTCCATCTCTTGATCTGTACGATCCGGGACCGTCTCGGGATGCGCATCGTGGCGCACGAAGGAGATCACCACATGTCGACATCCATTGCCTCCGCGCTCCACTGGTGGGCGCTTCGCAAGGGTGAGGAGAAGGCTCTCGTCGTCGAGGACGACGTGCTCACCTACCGCGAGCTGCAGGACTGGTCCGGCCGTGTCGCGCGGCGCCTGGTGGACTCGGGAGTCAGCCCGGGGGACCGGGTCGGGCTGCTGTCGGCCAACAGCCCCGAGTGGGTCGCCGCCGCCTGGGGAGTGGTCAAGTCCGGTGCGGTGCTGGTGCCGCTGAACCCGCGCCTGGTCGCCGCCGAGCTCCACAAGCTCCTCGCCGACGCCGGGTGCGGGGTCGTCGTCACGGCGCCGGCGCTGCTGGCGGGGCTGGAGGGCGTCGTCGAGCGCGGCCACCAGCTGGACGTCATCGGGCTGGACGAGCTCGCCGCGCTGCGGGAGGGCGGCCGGGAGGACTTCCGGGTCGACATCGCGCCCGAGGACCCCGCGGCGCTGCTCTACACCAGCGGGTCGACCGGCCTGTCCAAGGGCGTGATCTGCACCAACCGCACCCTGCTCGACATCGTCTTCGAGAACTCGCTGACCGAGCCGGGCATGCGTCCGGGGGCGCGGACCCTGCTGCTGCTCCCGCTCGCCTTCACTCCCGGCCTGGTCTACGGGCTGGTGATGACCGGGGTGCTCGGGGGCACGCTCGTCGTCGAGAAGGAGCTGAACCCGTCGCGGGCGGTCCGGCTGATCGAGGAGCACCGGATCACCGTCATGTTCGGTGTTCCGCTCATCTACCAGGCGCTCACCTCGGCCCCCGAGTTCGCCGGGGCGGACCTGGCGAGCCTGGAGACGGCCGTCGTCGGTGGCGCCGCGGTGCCGCTGCCGCTGCTGCGCACCTACCGGGAGAAAGGGGTGATCCTGCGCCAGATCTACGGCATGACCGAGGTCGGCGGGATCGCCACCGCGACCTGGGCGGAGGAGGCCGAGGAGCACGCCGGCTCCTGCGGGCGGGGGAGCATCTTCACCGACGTCACCGTCATCGGGCAGGACGGCTCGGTCTGCGCGCCGGGTGAGCCCGGCGAGATCGTGATGCGCGGGCCGGGGGTCACCCCGGGCTACTGGAACGACGACGAGAACACGGCCAGGGCGCTGCGGGACGGGTGGCTGCACAGCGGTGACCTCGGCACCCGCGACGCCGAGGGGCGGCTGACCTTCGTCGACCGCCTCAAGGACCTGATCATCACCGGTGGCATCAACGTGTCGCCGTTCGAGCTCGAGGCCGTCATCTCCGCGGTCCCGGGCGTGCGCGAGGTGGCCGTCATCGCCGCCAAGGACGAGCGGTTCGGCGAGACCCCCGCGGCGATCGTCAGCGGCGACGTCGACGCCGCGGCCATCGTGGCCGCGTGCAACGAACAGGTCGCCGACTACAAGGTGCCCCGCTACGTGGTCGTCCGGGACGAGCCGCTTCCCCGGCTGCCCAGCGGCAAGATCGCGAAGCCCGCCATCCGCACCGAGTACGCGGACCTGGCCGTCACCCACGAGAAGGTGCGCTGAGCGCCGTCGCGCCGACCCCCGGTCGCGCACCGACCACCGGGTCACGACACCACGAGGACATGCGATGACCCACGTGATCACACAGCCGTGCTGCAACGATGCCTCCTGTGTGCCGGTCTGCCCGGTCGACTGCATCCATCCGACCCCGGACGAGCCGGGGTACGCGCGGGCCGAGATGCTCTACATCGACCCGGAGACCTGCATCGACTGCGGGGCCTGCCTGGACGTGTGTCCGGTCGAGGCGATCGTGTCCGACGACGACCTCGAGGGCGACGACGACCCGTACCTGCTGCTGAACGCGGCCTGGTACGAGGGACGTCGGCCCGTGCCGGTCGCCGGCACCGAGCGCACGACCGTCGCTCCGCCGGCCGGCGGGGGGCCGCTCCGCGGCGCCGTCGTGGGGTCGGGCCCCGCCGCCTGCTACGCGGTGGAGAGCCTGTTCGCCCGCCGGGAGCTCGACGTCCGGGTGTCGATGTTCGAGCGGCTCCCGGTGCCCGGCGGTCTGCTCCGCTACGGCGTCGCCCCCGACCATCCCGGTACCCGTGGCGTGGGCACCTCGCTGTCGCGCTCGTGGACCCGTCCCGGTTTCACGCTGCACCTGAACGTGGAGATCGGCTCGGACCTGAGTCACGCCGACCTGCTGGAGCACCACCACGCCGTCGTCTACGCGGTGGGCGCCCCCGGCGACCGCCGGCTCGACGTCCCCGGTGAGGACCTGCGGGGCAGCCTGTCCGCACGCGAGTTCGTCGCCTGGTACAACGGCCACCCCGAGGCCGCCGGGCTGGAGGTCGACCTGTCGGCCGAGCGCGCCGTGGTGATCGGCAACGGCAACGTGGCGCTCGACGTCGCCCGTGTGCTCGTGACGGATCCGGACCGGCTGCGCGGGACGGACATCGCGGAGCACGCGCTCACCGCCCTGGCCGACAGCGCCGTACGCGAGGTCGTGGTGGTCGGGCGACGGGGCGCCGAGCAGGCCGCGTTCACCACCCCGGAGCTGCTCGAGCTCGCCGAGCTGCCCGGGGTCGACCTGGTGATCGACCCCGCCGAGGTCGCACCGGCCGGCCCGGTCGACGACCCGGTCGTGCGGTGGAAGGCGAACCTCCTGCGCGAGCTCGCGGAGCGGCCCGCCACCGGCGCGGGTCGCCGGATCGTCCTGCGGTTCCGGGCGGCGCCGGAGGCGGTTCTCGGCGAGGCCGCCGTGACCGGTGTCCGGCTCGCCCACAACGACCTCGTCGACGACGGAGGCCGGACGGTCGCCCGCCCGAACGGGCGGACCGAGGACGTGCCGGCGGGCCTCGTGCTGCGTGCCGTCGGCTACCGGGGGACCGCCGTCCCCGGGCTGCCGTTCGACGAGGGCCGGGGAGTGCTCCCGCACCGGGACGGCCGCGTGGTCGACCCCGCCACGGGAGCGGCGGTCGCCGGGACCTACGCCGCGGGATGGATCAAACGGGGACCGAGCGGGGTCATCGGGACGAACCGGTGGTGTGCGGAGGCGACCGTGGAGACGCTGCTGGCCGACTACGCGGCCGATCGCCTCGCGGCGCCGGTCCACGGGGACGACGGACTCGCCGACCTGCTCGCCGACCGTTGTCCGAACGTCGTGGGCCTCGACGGGTGGAAGGCCATCGACGCCCACGAGCGCGAGTCCGGCCGGTCGGCCGGTCGGCCGCGCCGCAAGCTGGTGGACGTCCGCGACATGCTCGACGTCGCGGGCGGGGCGCGTACGACGTGACGCCGATGCCGGCGCCGCGGGTCGGGTCAGCCCGGGGCGTCGGCCACCGCGCCGCGCAGGAAGCTGCGCACCGTCTCGGCGAAGAGCTGCTCGGACGTCCGGGCGTCACCGGCGACCGCGCGGGCGAGCAGCGGGGTGTCGTCGGCGACGACGTCCCGGAGTCGTCGCTCCCGTCGCTCGCGCGGACGGATGGCCTCCATGACCGACGAACCGAGTACCAGCTGGTCCAGCCCGTCGAGAACGAGGAGGTGCGTGCTGCGGGGCACCCCCGCCTCCTCCAGCAGCTCGGCGCCGATCTCGTAGGTCGGGGTCAGGACCTCCCGCGGCGTGAACTCGAGGAGGAGCGGTGCCGCGTGGGCGTGCCGCAGGATGGTCCGCCGGACCCCCAGGCTCACCTCGACGAACCACTCCGTCCACACCGCGTTCGAGCGACGAGGCGGGAACGGGGCCTCCAGCAGGACGGCCCGTGCGACGGCTCCGAGGATCTCGGCCTTGTCGGCGACGTGGTGGTAGAGCGACGGGGCGCGTACCCCGAGTTCCCTGGCCAGGCGAGGCAGGCTGAACGCGGGCAGGCCCTCGGCATCGATGACCGCCAGCGCGGTCACGACGATCCGCTCCCGGGCGAGCAGCGGGCTGGACGGTCGGGGCACCAACGGATTGTCCGCCACCGCCGGCGTGGCACGTCCGGAGCCTCGCCCGGCGCGTCGCGGGGCGGGCGCCCGCAGTCCGGCGAATCGTTCCGTCACGACTGTCTAATGGATTAAGGTGAATTCATGGAGACCGATCTCTTCGACGCCGACCACGAGGCGTACCGCGAGACCGCCCGAGTATTCGTGCAGCGCGAGGTGGTGCCGAATCTCGACCGGTGGGACGAGGCCCGCGAGGTCGATCGGGACACCTGGAAGAAGGCCGGCGCCGCGGGGCTGGTGGGTCTCGCCGTACCCGAGGAGCTGGGCGGTGCCGGGGTGTCGGACTATCGGTTCCGCTACGTGCTCTCGGAGGAGATCACGAAGGTGGGCGCGTCGGCACTGCAGTCGGCGTTCGGGACGAACGACGACATCGTGCTGGGATACCTGCTCGAGTCGGCGAACGACGCACAACGTGCACGGTGGCTCCCCGGGTTCGCGACCGGGGCGACCGTCGCCGCGATCGCGATGTCGGAGCCCGGCGCCGGCAGCGACCTGCGGGGGATCACCACCTCGGCCCGGCGGGACGGCGACAGCTGGGTGCTCGACGGGTCGAAGACCTTCATCAGCAACGGCGTCACCGCCGATCTGGTGATCGTCGTGGCGAGGACGGATCCGGGCGCGGGGTCGTCCGGCTTCTCACTGTTCGTCGTCGAGCGGGGGATGCCCGGCTTCCGGCGCGGACGGAAGCTCGACAAGGTCGGTCTGACCGCGCAGGACACCGCCGAGCTGTTCTTCGACGGCGTCCGGGTCCCGGCCGACAACCTGCTCGGCGAGGAGGGGGGCGGGCTGCGTGCGCTGATGCGCAATCTCCCGCGGGAGCGCCTCGGCATCGCCGTCGCCGCCCAGTGCTCCGCCGAGGCCGCGTTCGGTTGGACCGTGGACCACGTGAAGCAGCGTGTCGCGTTCGGGCGTCCGCTGGCCCAGCAGCAGGGCGTCGGCTTCACCCTCGCCGACCTGCGGACCCGTGTCGAGGTGACCCGGGCCTACGTCGACCGGTGTGTGCGGGAGCTGAACGCGGGGACGCTGACCGCCGTGGACGCGGCCAAGGCCAAGCTGTGGGCGACCGAGATGCAGTGGCAGGTCATCGACTCCGGAGTGCAGCTGCACGGCGGATACGGCTACATGAACGAGTACCCCATCGCCCGCGCGTTCCGGGGCGCACGCGTCCAGCGCATCTACGGCGGCGCGAACGAGGTCATGAAGGAGATCATCGGTCGGGACCTGACCCGGCAGTGACATTCGCTCGGACGTGCTCGACAGCTGTCAGAAGATACCTGTCAGATGACAGTTGATGGTGGTACGGTCGTCGCGTGGACGACGACCAGGAGACCCGGCTGTTCGAGCTGGCCGACCGCATCCTCGCGGTCGGTCGGCTGATCCATGCGTCGAAGGAGCCCGCGTTCTCCGGGCAGAGCTGGACCCCGCTGGAGAGCGCGGTCATGCGGGTCGTCGACCGGGAGCCGGGGATCACGGCCGGTGCCGTCGCGCAGGCGACGCGGCTGATCTCCAGCAACACCAGCCGCGCACTGCGCGGCCTCGAGGCCAAGGGGCTCGTGCGCCGCGAGCCCGACCCGGCCGACGCCCGCCGCGTCCGTCTGTACCCGACCGACCTGGCCGCGGAGAACCTGCGTGTGCTGCGCCGGATCTGGAGCGGACTGCTCGACGGGGTCGGCGACGACCCCGCCGCGATCGACACCACCGTCGCGCTGCTGCGGCGGATCGAGACCGAGCTCGGCGGGAGCAGCCGGGCCACACCACCGGAGGCGACATGACCGACCGCACCGCACTCGTCGTGGGGGCCTCGCGCTCCCTCGGGCTCGCCCTGGCGGGGGAGTTCGCCGATCGGGGGTGGGACGTCGTCGCGACCGTGCGCGGCGACACCTCCGAGGGCCTCGCCGAGCTCGCCGCCCGGACCGGGCGGGTGACCGTCGAGCGACTGGACATCACCGACACCGCCGGGATCGCCGCGCTGCGCGAGCGCCTCGGCGACCGCCGGATCGACCTGCTGTTCGTCAACGCCGGCATCACCGACGCCGACGTGCCGGCCGCACAGGTGCCGACCGAGGTGTTCGCCGAGGTCATGGTGACCAACGCGCTGAGCCCGATGCGGGTCGTGGAGGGTCTGTCCCCGCTGGTCCCGCCCACCGGCACGATCGGGGTCATGTCCTCGCGGCAGGGCAGCGTCGGGTTCAACACCCGGGGCGGGCACGAGGTGTACCGGGCGAGCAAGGCGGCGCTCAACCAGCTGATGCGCAGCTACGCCGCCCGGACGGCGCAGGACCCGCGCACCCTGCTGCTCCTGCACCCGGGGTGGGTGCAGACCGACCTCGGCGGCCCCGGGGCCCGGCTGACCGTCGCCGAGAGCGCGCGCGGGGTGGCCGACGTGCTGGAGGGCCACGCCCACGACGGTGGGCTGCAGTTCCTCGACCACACCGGCGCGGTCGTGCCGTGGTGACCCGCTCGGGTCCCGCGGTCAGGACAGGTGCGACACCTCCGGCCGGGACTTGTGGCCGTCGTCGTCGCCGACCTGGCCCTGCGCGCCCCGCGGGTTGCAGTCGGTGCCCCCGGCGACGCCGAGCCTGACCACGACCGACTTCGACGCCGGCTGGTTGCTCCCGGCCGCCGTGGCGTCGAGCGGGACGAGCGGGTTCGTCTCCGGGTAGTACGCCGCCGCGGTGCCCCGCGGGACGTCGTAGGCGACCAGCCGGAAGTCCGACGCGCAGCGCACGTGCTCGTCGCCGTCCCAGCGCGTGATCAGGTCGACGTGGTCGCCCTCGGCGTAGCCGAGCGCGGCGATGTCCTCGCGGTGGCAGAACACGACCCGGCGCCCGCCCTCGATGCCGCGGTAGCGGTCCGAGAGGCCGTAGATCGTGGTGTTGAACTGGTCGTGGCTGCGCAGGGTCTGGAGCAGCAGGTGCCCGTCGGGCACCTCGAGCACCTCGACCGGCGACACCACGAACTCGCCGCGGCCGGACGGGGTCTCGAAGGTCCGCGAGTCCCGGGGCGGGTGCGGCAGGACGAACCCGCCGGGCCGGCGGACGTTCACCTCGTAGCTCTCGCAGCCGGTCACGACGCGCGAGATGTGGTCGCGGATGCGGCGGTAGTCCCCGCGCATCGCGGCCCAGTCGATGCCGTGCCGGTCGCCGAGGGTGGCCTCGGCGATGCCGGTGAGGATCGCGATCTCGGAGCGCAGGTGCGGGCTCGCCGGCGGCAGCGGGCCGCGGGAGGAGTGCACCGAACAGGTGGAGTCCTCGACCGAGACGAACTGCGGGCCGGACTCCTGGACGTCGCGCTCGGTGCGCCCCAGGGTGGGCAGGATCAGCGCGGTGCGACCGCCGTGCAGGTGCGAGCGGTTGATCTTCGTCGAGATCTGCACGGTCAGCCGGGTGCCGGTCAGCGCCGCGGTCGTGATGTCGGTGTCCGGCGCGGCCTGCAGGAAGTTGCCGCCGAGGCCGACGAACACCTTCACCCGCCGGTCGCGCATGGCCCGGATGCTGTCGACGGTGTCGAGGCCGTGCTCGCGGGGCGGGTCGAACGCGAACTCGCGCTCCAGGGCGTCGAGGAAGGAGTCCGGGACGCGTTCCCAGATGCCCATGGTGCGGTCGCCCTGGACGTTGGAGTGGCCGCGGACCGGGAACAGCCCGGAACCGGGGCGTCCGATGTTGCCCTGGGCCAGCGCGACGTTGACGACCTCCTTGATCGTCGCGACGCCGTTGCGGTGCTGGGTCAGCCCCATCGCCCAGCAGAAGACCGTCTTGCGCGAGTCCCGCAGCAGGGCCGCTGCCCGGGTGATCTCGGCCCAGGACAGGCCGGTGGACCGGGTGACGGCGTCGCGGTCGATCCCGGAGACGTGCTCGCGCCAGGCGTCGAACCCGGTGGTGTACCGGTCGAGGAACTCGTGGTCCAGGGCGTCCCACTCGACCAGCAGCGAACCGATGGCCTGGAACAGCGCCAGGTCGCCGTTGACCCGGACCGGCAGGTGCAGGTCGGAGATGTCGGTGCCGCGTCCGAGGACGCCCTTCGGGGTCTGCGGGTTCTTGAACCGCATCAGCCCGGCCTCGCGCAGCGGGTTGATCGTGAGGATGGTGGCGCCGTTGCGCTTGGCGTGTTCGAGCTGGGTCAGCATCCGCGGGTGGTTGGTGCCCGGGTTCTGCCCGGCGATGACGATCACGTCCGCCTCGAGCAGGTCGGGCAGCGTGACGCTGGCCTTGCCGATGCCGATCGACTCCTGCAGCGCGATGGAGGTCGACTCGTGGCACATGTTCGAGCAGTCGGGCAGGTTGTTCGTCCCGAACGCCCTGGCGAACAGCTGGTAGACGAACGCGGCCTCGTTGGACGCCCGGCCGGAGGTGTAGAAGGTCGCCTCACCGGGGTCGTCCAGGGCGTTCAGCTCGTCGCCGATCAGCCGGAACGCCTCGTCCCAGCCGAGGGGCTCGTAGTGGGTGCCGTCCGGGCGCCGGACCATCGGGTGGGTGATGCGGCCCTGTTGGCCCAGCCAGAGCTCGGAGTGGGCGTCCAGGTCGGCGACGCTGTGCCGGGCGAAGAACTCCGGGGTCGCGCGGCGGGTGGTGGCCTCCTCGGCCACGGCCTTCGCGCCGTTCTCGCAGAACTCGGCGACCGAGCGGTGCCCGGGGTCGGGATCCGGCCAGGCGCAGCTCATGCAGTCGAAGCCCTCGGCCTGGTTCAGCTTCAGCAGCGTGCGGGCGGTCCGGGCCGGCCCCATGTGCTCCAGCGACCGCTTCATCGACACCGCGACGGCGGTCGCCCCGACGGCGTGGTCCTCGGGGGAGCCGACGTCGAGGTCGGTCTCGGAGTACTCCTCGTCGTGCCTGCTCACCGGTCCACCTCCGTGCTCGACGGCTGCCGGGCGGCGCCGTGCCGGCGTCGTGCCCGCTCCGGAGCGCTACCCGGCGGGAGCGATCCCAATCCCCCGCGGACCCGATCGGACCCTGCCGGCATCCCGTGCCCTGGTCGTGCGGCGGAGTTCATCACACAGGGTGGTCGACCGACCACCGGTCGTCCCGGATGCCGCGCCGGGCGTACCGGGTCGCCCGGTCGCCGTGGCGGGCGGGCGCGTCCGCCTCGTCCCCGGCGACGGGTCGTTGTCCGGGTGTGGCGTCGTCGATCGGGAGCCCGGCGTGCGCCACCGGTCGGTCCGAGGCGTGTCGCCCCCGCCAGGGCGGTCCGTCCCGGGCCGGCCGTCCCCCCCCGGCCCGGACGCCGTCCGCCGGTTCCGGGGGCCCGAGCCGGCACCGGCGGAGCACGCCGGTCGGATCCGAAGGAGCTGCAGGTGGACACCCCCGACGTCCGGGACGAGCTGTTCCGGCACCGCCCCGCGCGAGCCGACATCGGTCGTGCGGAGGTGGCGACGACACTCCGGTTCGCCTGCGCCGGGACGCTCGGCCAGACCGTCGGGGCGGCATCGGTACCGGTGCTGGAGGTCCCCACCGGGTGCGCACGCTCCGCCGAGCGCCTGGCCCGGCAGATCACCGACCTGTTCGAGATCCCCGTCGTCCGGCCGTCGTCCGAGTCGCTCCGCATCGTCGCGCGCGTCCCGGAGCTGGCCCGCCGCACCCGGCTGTGCGACGGCACCGGCCGCTGGGTGCGCGGGCTGCCGCCGTCGGTCGTCGCGGGCGACGACGCGGTCCTGGCCGGGGCCTGGCGCGCCGCGTTCCTGGCCGCCGGGGCGCTCGGCGGCCGGGGCCGGGCCGGGCTGGAGCTGATCTGCCCGTCCCCGGAGACGGCGATGGCGCTCACCGGCGCGGCCCGGCGCCTCGGCGTCGCCGCGCTGACCCGCCCCGGCACCCAGGGCGACCGGGTGGTCGTCCGCGACCACGCCGACGTGCGGGCGGTGCTCGGCCTGATCGGCGCGCCGCGCGCGGCGCAGGCGTGGACCCCCGACCTCCGACGCGGGACCGGCGAGGCGCCGGTGAGCGGCGCGCTGCACGACGCCAACCGGGAGCGTGCCTCCCAGGCCGCGGCGACGACGACCCGGCGTGTCCAGGCACTGCTGGCGGACCCGCCCGCCGGGGTGCCCGACCGTCTGCTGGCCACCGGCCTGCTGCGGGCCCGGAACCCGGAGCTGTCGTTGCAGGAGCTGGGCCATCTCGCCGACCCGCCGATGACCAAGGACGCGATCGCCGGACGGCTGCGCCGGCTGCTCGAGTACGCCGACCGCGCGCACCCCGGCGCTGAGGGCGGACCCGCTGACGGCCGCGCGCCGGGCCGCGGTGCCCGGCGCCCCCCCCGGCCGGTCAGGCGTGGACGGCGACCACCCCGGCCGCGGCCAGCGGTGCGGTCGCCTCGCCGACCGTCGCGAACCCCTCCCCGCGGGTGTCCCCGCGCAGGTGCCGGGCGTGGATGCCCTCGGCGATGACCGCGGCCTTGAGGTAGGCCAGCCCCCGGTGGAACGCCCAGTGGCGCACCGTCCGCCCGGACGCGACGGTGTAGCGCTCCACCAGCTCCGCGGTCGACGGCATGCGGGAGCTGGTCGAGGCCGCGGACCCGGCCAGCACCGGTGCGAACGTCGGGTCGCCGTAGACGGTGTGCAGCGCCAGGTCCGCCAGGGGGTCGCCGAGCGTGGCCATCTCCCAGTCGACGAGCGCGCGGATCGTGGCCGGGTGCCCGGCGTCGAGGATGGCGTTGTCGATGCGGAAGTCCCCGTGCACGACGGCGTGGTCGCTCTCGGCCGGGCAGGTGTCGTCGAGCAGGCGGTACAGGGTGTCGACGTCGGGGATCTCGCGGGTGGCGACGCGCTGCCACTGGCCGTACCAGCGCTCGACCTGGCGGCGCAGGTACCCGGCGGGGCGGCCCAGCTCGGCGAGCGGACCGGTGGTGACGTCCACGGCGTGCAGTGCGGCGAGGGTGTCGACCAGGGAGAACGCCACCGCGTGCACGGTGGGGTCGTCGAGGGCGGCGAGGTCGTCCTCGCTGCGTACGACGATCCCGTCGACGAACCCGGTGAGCGCGAACGGCACCCCGAGCACGCTGTCGTCGGCCAGCGCGACGGCCGGGGCGACCGGTACGCCGGTGCCCGCCAGGGCGGCGGTGACCCGGAACTCGCGGCCCATGTCGTGCGCCGACGGGGTCAGCGTGCCCAGCGGGGGGCGCCGCAGGATCCACACGTGGGTGCCGTCGGTGACCCGGTAGGTGAGGTTCGAGCGGCCGCCGGAGACCAGCTCGGCGGTGACCCCGCCGCGGTACCCGTCGACGTTCGCCCTCAGGAAGGTGTCGAGGGCGGCCAGGTCCAGGCCGTCGGGACCGCTCATCGGGCCTGTTCCCTGCGGTAGCGGCCCACGGTGCGCTTGGCGATCGACCAGCGGTGGGTCTCCGACGGGCCGTCGTAGATCCGGAACGGGCGCACCTCGCGCAGGAAGCGGCCCAGCAGCACGTCGCCGGACACCCCGCGTCCGCCGTTGAGCTGAAGTGACCGGTCCACGACGCGCCAGACGGCCTCGGCGGTGAAGGTCTTGGCGATCGACACCTGGCTGCCCGCCGGATTGCCGCGGTCGAGCTCCCAGCAGGCCTGCAGGATCAGCCCGCGCGAGGCGGCGATGTCGATCTCGTTGTCGGCGATCATGGCCTGGGCCATGCCGAGGTCGGCCAGCCGGGACCCGAACACCTCGCGCTCCGAGGCCCACGCCACCGCGATGTCCTGCGCACGCCGGGCGATCCCCAGCCAGCGCATGCAGTGGGTGAGCCGCGCCGGGCCGAGCCGCACCTGGGCGTAGCGGTAGCCCTGGTCGACCTCGCCGAGCACCGCGTCGTCCGGGACACGGCAGTCGGAGAACTCGACCTCCAGGTGTCCGCCGAACAGCGACTCGTCGAGCGTCGGGATGTTCCGGCCGACCTTCATCCCGGGGTTGTCGGCGTCGACCAGGAACATCGTCGCGCCGCCGCGGTCACCGGGCTCGCCGGTGGTGCGGGCCATGACGATGGCGAACGCGGCGCCGTCCGCGCCGGTGGTGAACCACTTGCGGCCGTCGATGCGCCAGCCGCCGTCGACCCGGGTAGCCGTGGTGGACAGGGCGTCGGGGTCCGAGCCCGCGCCGGGGGCGGGCTCGGTCATCGCGAAGCAGGACCGGACGTCGCCGGCGGCCAGCGGGGCGAGGTAGCGCTCCTTCTGCTCCTCGCTCGCGATCCGCTCCAGCATGTGCACGTTGCCCTCGTCGGGGGCGGCGATGTTGAGCGCGATCGGTCCGAGCAGCGAGTACCCGGCCTCCTCGAACACCGCGGCGCGGGCGCGCATGTCCAGGCCGTGCCCGCCGAGCTCCGGCGACGCGTGCGGGGCGAACACCCCCGCGGCGCGGGCGGCGTCCTGCAGCTGCACCCGGGCCTCCTCGGAGGGCAGGACACCGCCGTGGGTCTCCTCGACCGGGATCACCACCTCCCGGATGAAGCGTGCGGTGCGCTCCGCGAGGTCGCGGACGTCCGCGTCCTGGGCGAGGTCGACGGCCATGTCTCCTCCATCGGCTAATGAGTGTTAGCCACCTTCTAGCAGGTTCGAGGCAGGTGAGTACAGCGCAGGGAGCCTCATGTCACAGGTCGGCTATAGACTGCTAGCCGTGCGGGGCGACGAGATCCGGTCGGCGGCGCTGGCGGAGTTCGCCCGTCGCGGCTACGAGGCGACGACGATGGCCGACATCGGCGCGGCGGTCGGCATCCGCGGCCCGAGTCTCTACAAGCACGTCCGCTCCAAGCAGGAGCTGCTCGCCTCGGTCATCGACGCGACCATGCGCGCCCTGCTGGCCGAGCACGACGCCGCGGTCGCCGGGGTCGCCGACCCGGCCGAGCGGCTGCGCCGCGCGGTCGAGGCCCACGTGCGGTTCCACGCCCGCAACCGCCTGGAGGCCTTCGTCGGCAACCGGGAGCTGCGCAGCCTGACCGAGCCGCACCGGTCCGAGGTGCTCGGGCTGCGTGCCGACTACGAGCGGCGCTTCCGCCGCCTGATCACCGACGGGGTCGAGGCGGGCGTGTTCTCGGTGGCCTCGCCGCAGCTGGCCTCGTACGCGATCCTGGACCAGGGGATGGGCGTCGCGGTGTGGTTCCGCGACGACGCGGGCCCGGCCGAGAACGAGGTCGCCTGGCAGCTCGCGGAGTTCGCGCTGCGCCTCGTCGGAGCCGGGCCCGGGCCGGTCAGGAGCCCGTGAAGCGGGGCTGCCTGCGCTCGGCGAGGGCCCGCGTCCCCTCCAGCAGGTCGTGGCTGCGCCCGGCCTCGACCACCGAGCGCTGCTCCTCGGCGAGGTGGGTGTGCAGGTCGGACTCGCTGCTGCGGCACAGCAGCCGGCGCACCGCGCCGAACGCCTGTGTCGGGCCGTCCGCGATCGTCGTCGCGTACTCCCGCGCCACCGCGTCGACCTCGGCGGCGGGCACCACCCGGGTCACCAGGCCCCACTCCAGGGCCTCGGCCGCGGTGAGCCGGCGCCCGGTCAGGAACAGCTCCTGGGCGCGGCGCAGCCCGACCAGCCGCGGCAGGGTCCAGGAGAGCCCGCCGTCGGCGGTGAGCCCGATGCCGCCGTAGGCGGTGGTGAACACGGCGTCCTCGGCGGCGACGACGACGTCCGCGGCGCACACCAGTGCCAGGCCCATCCCGGCTGCGGCGCCGTGCACCGCCGCGACCACCGGCGCGTCCATCGTGGACAGGCGTTCGACGGTGGGGTGGAACAGGTCGGTGACCTCGCGCAGGACCCGGGGGAGCTCCTCGGGGGCGCAGCCGGTGAACAGCTCGACGTCGCCGCCGACGCAGAACACCCGGTCCCCGCCGGTGAGCACCACGGCCCGCACCGCGGGGTCGGCGGCGACGGCGTCCACGGCCCGGGCGAACTCGGCTCCCAGTGTCCGGTCGACCGCGTTGTGCCGGTCCGGACGGTTCAGCCGCAGGGTGCCGACGCCGTCGGCGACCCGCACGTCGAGGGTGGTGTACGGCGGCGCGGCGGCGGCCCAGCGGGCGGTGTCGGTGAGCTGTTCGAGCCGGGTCAGCCGGCCGCCGGCGACGGTGACGACGTGGGTGAACGCCGCCTCCAGCTCGGCGCCGCCGCGCCGCCCGCGGCCCCGGTAGTGCCCGGAGACCAGCAGCCGGCCGTCGGCGAGCGCGTCGATCCGGTCGGGCTCGGCGCGGGCGGCGAAGTGTCGTCCGATGCCGCCCCAGCCGTCGCGCCGCATCGCCTCGGCGCCGCGGTGCTCGCCGCCCACGTCGCCCGGCATCCCCGCGGCGAGCACGCCGACGAAGTCGGGGTCGAGGATCGCGTCGAGGGTGTCCCGGTCGCCGTCGGCGAGCGCGGTGTAGAGGCGCCGGACCACGGCCTCGGCGTCGGTTCCGGTGCCGCTGTCGGTGTGGGTGTCGGTGGTGACGGTGGTGGTGTCCACGGTGTGCTCCTGGGTCATCGGCCGTCGAACTTCGGGGCGCGGCGCTCGGTGAACGCGATGACGCCCTCGCGGACGTCGGCCCGCCCCGCGCCGGCCGTCATCAGCCGGTACTCGGCGAGCAGGCCGTCGGCGTGGGTGCGGTCGTCGCTGTCGCGCAGCAGCTGCTTGATCCCGCCGTAGGCCCAGGTCGGGCCGTCGGCGAACTCCTCGGCGATGGTCCGGGCAACGGTCTCGACCTCGTCGCCGGGCACGACCTGCGACACCAGCCCCCACTCCAGCGCCTGCTCGGCGCCGACCGGGGTGGAGCGCAGCATGAGCTGCTGGGCGCGGCGCATCCCGACCAGCCGCGGCAGGTACCAGGTGCTGCCGCCGTCGCCGGTCATGCCGAGCTTGGTGAACCCCGTGGCGAGCTTCACGTCATCGGCGGCGACGACCACGTCGGCACCCCACACCAGCCCCAGCCCGCCGCCGCCGACGCCGCCGCGCACGGCCGCGACGACCGGGACCGGCAGCGCGGAGAGCCTGCGCAGCGTCGAGCCGTGCCACGTGTCGATCATCGAGTCCAGCTGGGCGGGCAGGTCGTCCACCCGGCTGCGGAAGAACCCCAGGTCGCCGCCGACGCAGAAGGCCGGACCGGCGGCGGTGAGCAGCACGCTGCGCACGGTCTCGTCGGCCTCGACGGCGCGGACGGCGGCGTCGATCGCCTCCACCATCGCGGGGTCGATCGCGTTGCCCCGGTCCCGGGTCAGCCTGATCTCGGCGAGTCCTCCGGTGACCCGGTGGATGGCCCTGTCCTCGTGCATCGCGTCCTCCCGAACGGCGGCCCCGGCGTTGACGTCGAATCTGGCATAAGTTTATTCTCGATTCAAATCTGGTCGACGAAAGGGTGCCTGCGATGTCACCGAGTCCCGGTCCCCGCCTCGTGGTCGTCGGGGCGTCCCTGGCCGGTCTGCGGGCCGCCGAGGCCGCCCGCGACGCCGGGCACACCGGCCCGGTGACCCTCGTCGGTGCCGAGGCGCACCTGCCCTACGACCGGCCCCCGCTGTCGAAGGCGTTCCTGGACGACCCCGAGGCGCCGGACGTGCGGTTCCGGACCGAGGAGCACCTGCGTGACGAGCTCGGCGTGGACCTCGTCCTCGGCGAGCCGGCGACCGGCCTGGACGCCGACGCCCGCGAGGTCGTCGTCGGCGACCGCCGGATCGGCTACGACGCACTCGTCGTCGCCACCGGGGCCCGCGCCCGCACGCTGCCCGGGGACCTGGCCGGGGTGCACACGCTGCGCACCCTCGACGACGCGCGGGCCGTGCGCGCCGCGCTGGACGCGGGCGCCCGCACCGTGGTCGTCGGGGCCGGGTTCATCGGGTCCGAGGTCGCGTCCGGTGCCCGCAAGCGCGGCCTGCCCGCCACCATCGTCGAGGCGCTGCCGGTCCCGCTGGTCCGCGCGGTCGGCGAGCAGATGGGCGCGGCGCTGTCACGGCTGCACGAGACCAACGGCACCGACCTGCGCTGCGGCGTCGGCGTCGACGGGCTGGAGGGCGACGGCCGGGTCACCGGTGTCCGGCTCGCCGACGGCACCGTGCTGCCCGCCGACCTCGTGGTCGCCGGGATCGGCGCCACCCCCGACACCGGCTGGCTGGAGGGCTCCGGGGTCGGCCTGGACAACGGGATCCTCGCCGACGAGACCCTACGGACCGACCTGCCGGGGGTGTACGCCGCCGGCGACGTCGTGAACTGGGTCAACCCGCTGTTCTCCGAGCTGCCGACCGGCGGCCGCATGCGGATCGAGCACTGGACCAGCGCCGCGGAGCAGGGCGCCCGCGCCGCCCGCAACGCCCTCGACCCGGACGCGGCCCGGCCCTACGAGACCGTGCCCTACTTCTGGTCGGACTGGTACGGCAGCCGCATCCAGTTCGTCGGCGTCCCGCGCGCGGACGAGATCCGGGTCGTCTCCGGCTCCCCGGAGGACGGCCGGTTCGTGGCGCTCTACCGGACCGGCGACCGGCTGACCGGCGCGCTGACGCTCGAGCGCCGCGCCGACGTCATGAAGTACCGCGTCCGCATCGGACGCCGCACGAGCTGGACGGACGCACTCGCGTTCGCCGAGGAACGCAACGCCGCGGCCGTCGCCGCGCGCTGAGACGCGACGCAGGAAGAGGAACTCATGGGCGAGGCCTACATCGTCGACGCCGTCCGGGCCCCGGTCGGCCGCCGCAAGGGCGGACTGGCCGCCGTGCACCCCGCGGACCTCGGGGCGCACCCGATCCGGGCCCTGGTGGAGCGCACCGGGGTCGACCCGGCGGCGATCGACGACGTCGTCTACGGCTGCATCGACGCCATCGGCGCCCAGGCCGGGGACATCGCGCGCACCGCGGCGCTGGTCGCCGGGCTGCCGGAGTCGGTGCCGGGCACGACCGTGGACCGCCAGTGCGGCTCCAGCCAGCAGGCCGTGTCCTTCGCCGCGCAGGCGGTCATGGCGGGCACCCAGGACCTGGTGATCGCCGGCGGCGTGCAGATCATGTCGCAGTACCCCATCCTGTGCTCGTTCTCCGTCGGCGAGCCGTTCGGCGCGACCGACCCGTGGACCGGCAGCGTCGGCTGGGAGAAGCGCTACGGCACCCAGGAGATCAGCCAGTTCCGCAGCGCGGAGATGATCGCCGAGAAGTGGAACCTGTCCCGCGAGGACATGGAGGTCTTCGCGCTGGAGAGCCACCACCGCGCGCTGCGCGCCATCTCCGAGGGCCGCTTCGAGCGGGAGATCGTGCCGTTCGGCGAGGTCGGCACGGACGAGGGCCCGCGCGCGGACACCTCGCTGGAGAAGCTCGCCGGCCTCAAGACCCTCACCGAGGGCGGCCGGCTGACCGCCGGCGTGTCCAGCCAGGTCTCCGACGGCACCGCGGCACTGCTCATCGCGTCGGAGTCGGCGGTGCGCGACCACGGGCTGACCCCGCGGGCGCGGATCCACCACGTGTCGGTGCGCGGTGCCGACCCGGTCTGGATGCTGACCGCGCCGATCCCGGCGACCGAGTACGCGCTGCAGAAGACCGGTCTGACCATCGGCGACATCGACACCGTCGAGATCAACGAGGCCTTCGCCTCGGTCGTGCAGGCGTGGCTGGCCGAGACCGGCGCCGACCCGGAGAAGGTCAACCCCAACGGCGGCGCCATCGCGCTCGGCCACCCGCTCGGCGCCACCGGCGCCCGGCTGATGACGACCATGCTGCACGAGCTGGAGCGCACCGGCGGCCGCTACGGCCTGCAGACCATGTGCGAGGGCGGCGGCCAGGCCAACGTCACGATCATCGAGCGGCTCTGATGCGCACCGCCGTCGTCGTCGAGGCGATCCGCACCCCGGTCGGGAGAGGCAAGCCCGGCGGCGGGCTGTCGGGTGTGCACCCGGCCGACCTGCTCGCCGGTCAGCTCGCCGCGCTCGTCGAGCGGGCCGGGATCGACCCGGCGCTGGTCGAGGACGTGATCGTCGGCTGCGCCCAGCAGGTGGGGGAGCAGGCCGGCAACATCGGGCGCAACGCGGTGCTCGGCGCCGGGTTCCCCGAGTCCGTGCCCAGCACGACGCTCAACCGGCAGTGCGGGTCGAGCCAGCAGGCGGCGGCGTTCGCCGCCCAGGCCGTGCTGGCCGGCGTGCACGACGTGGTGATCGCCGCGGGCGTCGAGTCGATGAGCGCGGTGCCGATCGGCAGTGCCCGCGCCGGGATGGGGGAGCGGGCGTCCGCCCGGTACCCCGACGGTCTGGTCAACCAGGGCATCTCCGCCGAGCTGGTGGCGCAGCGCTGGAAGCTCGAGCGCGACGAGCTCGACGCCTACTCCGCCGAGTCGCACCGCCGCGCCGCGCGGACCTGGGCCGACGGCGGGTTCGACGCCGAGGTCGTCGCGGTGCCGGAGGCGCCAGGGCTGACCACCGACGAGACCGTCCGCGACACGACCACCGCCGAGGGCCTGGCCGGGCTGCGGCCGTCGTTCCGCACCGACGAGATGTCGGCGCGGTTCCCCGAGATCGACTGGCGGATCACGCCGGGCAACTCCTCCCCGCTGACCGACGGCGCGTCCGCCGTGCTGGTCATGAGCGAGGAGCGGGCGACGGCGCTCGGGCTGCGTCCGCGGGCCCGGTTCCACGCGTTCTCCGTCGTCGGCGACGACCCGCTGATGATGCTGACCGGCCCCATCCCGGCCACCCACGCGGTGCTGGCCCGCGCCGGTCTGTCCCTCGACGAGATCGACGCCTACGAGGTCAACGAGGCGTTCGCCCCGGTCCCGCTGGCCTGGGCACGCGAGTTCGGCGCGGACCCGGCCCGGCTCAACCCGCGGGGCGGGGCGATCGCGCTCGGGCACGCGCTCGGCTCCTCGGGCACCCGGCTCCTGGTGACGATGCTGCACCACCTGGAGGCCACCGGCGGCCGCTACGGGCTGCAGACGATGTGCGAGGCCGGAGGGATGGCCAACGCCACCGTCATCGAACGGCTGTGAGCGGCGGCGGGCCGTGTCCGGGGGATCAGCACCCCCGGAACACGGCCTGCCGCTTCTGTGCGAACGCGGCCCTGCCCTCGGCGTAGTCGTGGGTGGTGGCGTGCCGCTGCTGCAGGGTCGCCTCCAGCTCCAGCTGGTCGGCCAGGCGCCGCTGGGCGGCCGCCCCGAGGGCCTGTTTGGTGCTGGCCAGCGCGACGGTCGGCGCCTGGGCGAGGCGCCGGGCGAGTGCCTCGGCCTCGGCGTGCAGGCGCTCGCCGGGGTGCACCGCGTTCACCAGTCCCCAGCGGTGTGCGGTCTCGGCGGGCAGCCGGTCGCCGAGCATGCAGAGCTCCGCGGCGCGGGCGAGCCCGATCCGCTCGGCCAGGAACGCCGTGGTCCCGCCGTCGGGCATCACCCCGATCCGGACGAAGGCGAGCAGCAGGTAGGCGTCCTCGGCGGCCAGCAGCAGGTCGCAGGACAGGGCGAGGGACACCCCGAGCCCGGCGCAGGCGCCCTGCACCGCCCCGACGAACGGCTTCGGTGCCGCCCGCACCGCCAGCACGATGGGGTTGTAGATCTCGCGCAGCCGGGTCGACAGGTCCGGATCGCCCTCGGGGGTCGTCTCGCGCGGGTTCTTCACGTCGGCACCGGCGCAGAACGCCCGGCCGGCCCCGGTGACGAGCACCGCGCGGACCGCGTCGTCGGCCGACGCCCGACGCACGGCGTCGAGCAGCTCGGTGCCCATGGCGGGGGTCCAGGCGTTCAGGGCGTCGGGGCGGTGCAGCTCGATCCGGGCCAGTCCGTCGCCGGTCTCGTACCGCAGGTCCTCGTAGCGCGGGGTCACGTCCGCGAAACTACATTGAATCAGGATTAGAAAGAAGGAGGGGTCGATGTGACCGTGGAGCTCGCCGAGCAGGTGCAGGACTGGACCGAACCGGGGGCGCACCCCGTGCTGCCGGGGGTGCACCGGATCCCGCTGCCGTTGCCGCTGGACGGGCTGCGGGCGGTCAACGTCTACGTGCTCGACGGGCCGGACGGGCCGACCCTGGTCGACTCCGGCTGGGTCGACGCCGACGGCGACGCGCTGGAGGTCGGCCTGCGCGCCCTGGGGTACGCCCCGGCCGACGTCGCCCAGGTCGTCGTCACCCACGCCCACCACGACCACTACACCCAGGCCCTCGCGCTGCGCTCCGCCCACGGCACCCGGGTCGTGCTCGGCCGCGGGGAGGGGCCCTCGGTGGCGGCGCAGAGCGACCGCGCGGCCCACCCCGCGCCGCAGCCGGCCATGGTGGCCGCGGCAGGTGCGGCCGACCTGGCCCGGGACCTGGCCCGGCACGTCGCCGAGGTCGAGCGCGTCGACCTGGCGCCGTGGAGCATGCCCGACGCCTGGCTCGACGACGGCGACCTGGTCACCGCAGGCGAGGGCGAGCTGGAGGTGCGGGCGACCCCGGGGCACACCCGCGGGCACGTCGTGCTGCGCGACACCGCGCGCGGCGCGCTGTTCTCCGGGGACCACGTGCTGCCGCACATCACGCCGTCGATCGGCTACGAACGCGCCCCCGAGCCGATGCCGCTGCGCAGCTACCTGGACTCGCTGCGGCTGGTCCGCGACCTGCCCGACTCCCTGCTGCTGCCGGCCCACGGGCCGGTCACCCGCAGTGTGCACACCCGTGTCGACGAGCTGCTGGCCCACCACGAGCAGCGGCTGGCCGCCGCCGCGGCGCGGGTCGGGGCCGGGGACACGACGGCCTGGGCGGTCGCGTCCGCCCTGCCGTGGACCCGGCGGGAGCGGCACCTGTCGCAGCTGGAGACCGAGCACGCCGCGCTCGCGGTGCTGGAGATCGCCGCCCACCTCGACGTGCTGGTCGACGCGGGCGTGCTCGTCGCACACGACGGCGAGGACGGCGTACGCCGCTACGCCCCGTCCTGAGCGCCCCGTCCCGGCTGCCCCGTCCCGAACGCGCTGTCCTGAACGCACTGTCCCGAACGCACTGCGCGCCGCCACCCGGGGAGCAGGTGGCGGCGCGCCGGTGGGGGAGTGGCCGGGAGCGGCGGGGTCAGACCGCCGCGGTCAGCGGGTACTCCGCGAGGATCTTCTCGGTGACGAGCTTGGCGGTCTCGGCGCAGGCGGTGGTGCCGCCGTTGGCGTACTCCTTGACCCCGTCGCCGACGTTCCACAGGTTCGCGATCGGGGTGTCGTGGCCCAGGTCGTAGCCCGCGACCGCGCGCTGCGGGGGCCACCCGTCGCGCATGACCGCGACCGACAGGGTGCGGGCCCGGTCGAAGCCGGGGATCTGCTCGCGCAGGTCCGTGCGCAGCAGCTCGACCTCGGCATCGGCGTCGAAGTCGCCGACCGAGGGCTTGGGCACCGAGGCCGCGACGTAGAGGTTCCAGCCCTCCGGCGCCATCTCCGGGCAGGTGTCGGTGAAGTTGGCGACGTAGCAGAGCCGCTCGGACGTGGAGAACAGCAGCATGCCGGGCACGTCGACCAGGCGCTCGCGGCTGGCGAAGTTGAGCGCGATCATCGAGCACGGCCGGTCCTTGACCGCGACCTGCTCGCGGTAGTCCGCGGGGAGGTTCTCCGCGCCGAGCAGGCCCACGGTCGCGGCGGGCCCGGTGTCGCTCACGGCCACTCGGCAGGTGACCTCGACGCGCTCGCCGTCGCGCACGACGGTGGCACCGGTGACCCGGCCGTCGGCGAGGTGCAGCCGCTCGACCTCCGACGACAGCCACACCTGGCCGCCGTTGCCGATCACCGAGTTCGCCAGCGACTGCCAGACCCCGATCGTGCCGGCCGGGCAGAACCCGAACTTCTTGAACGCCGACTTGCGGGTGAAGTAGGTCAGGAACACCCGCGCGGGCAGCTCCTCGGACCCGACGGCGAACACCGAGGCGCACATGTTGCGGAACACGCCCTGCACGGCCGCGTTCTTCGAGTACCTGCCGACCCACTCCGCGGTGGACAGCTCGCTGCCGGGCAGTGCGTCGTCGTTCGTGCGGGCGGCGCCGATGCCCGAGAGCAGCTTCGCGCCCTGCCGGGTGAGCTGGGACAGCAGCATGCCCCAGCCGCCGCGGGTGACGTCGAGGTTCTTGCCGCCCACCCGGTAGAGCACCGGGACCTTCGGGGTGCGGATGTCGAACTCGGCGCCGACCTCGGCGAAGGTCTCCTCGGTGATGCCACCGACCTCGATGACGATCGCGCCGTCGTTGACGAGGAACCCGTCGATCTCGGTGGTGGACGCCCGCCCACCCACCTTGTCGAGCCGCTCCACGACGAGGGTGCGGTAGCCGGCACGGGCCAGCCGGGCGGCGGCGAACAGGCCACCGGCGCCGGCGCCCACCACGAGCGCGTCGAACGCGGTGTCGGACGTCTGCACGGGTCATCTCCTTCGGTCGACTCTTTAATCGAGAGTAAATTAATACGAAGCACGGGTCAACGGTCCGGCGAGAGCCCCTCGCGCACGATGGTCTGCGCGGTCGCCACGGTCCCTGCGAGGTCGCCGCGCTCGGGGCGCCACCACTCCGGGGCCCAGTTCAGCGCCCCCATCACCAGCATCCGGGCCGCCTGCGCGTCCAGGTCCGGATCCACCTCGCCGGCCTCGCGCGCGGAGTCCACCAGGCCCCGCCACAGTGCGCCGTAGCGGCGCTGGTCGCGGAGCTGGACGTCGCGGATGCCCGGCGGGAGCTGGGCGGCGTGCCGGATCGCGGCCGAGGCGTACTCCGAGTCCCGCAGCACGATCTCCAGGTGTGCGCGCACGGCGGTGGTGATGCGGTCCATCGGCGAGCTGTCCGGCGGCAGTGCGTCGAGCTCGCCGTGCACGTGCGCCATCACCCGGCGCAGTCCGACCTGCACCACCTCGGCGATGAGCTCGTCCCGCGAGGCGAAGTGGTAGTAGATCGCCGGGGCCTGCAGGCCGGCGATGGTGGCGATGTCGAGCAGCCGGGTCCCCGCGTAGCCGTTGCGGTTGAGCACCACCGCCGCCGCGTCCAGGATCCGCTCCCGGGTGGGCGCCGGGCGCGGGGCGGGGAGCTCCGCGGCGTCGCCCACCGTGGCTGGGTCCCGCTCCGGTGCGTCGGTCACGGTCGTCAGGCTACTATTTAATCGTAGTAAGAAAAAGTATCGGGAGGGTGCGGCATGGGTGGGACGCAGCGGGGGCCGCTGGCCGGGCGGACGGTCGTGGAGCTGGCCGGGACCGTTCGCCGGCATGGCACTGAGGTGTTCTCAGTAGCGGGGTGGCAGGTCGTGGCGACACGCCGAGGGTGGTGAGATGAGCGGGAACGGGGCAGGACCCCGGTAGATCGGTTCGGTCCAGCACAGATCGACACCGTCACCGAGGTCCTGCATGTCTGATCCTGTCACCTACACCGCTGTCCTCCCGATCGGGGAGCGCACCGTGGCCTATCTGGCGCGGCTCCTGGTCCT
>NZ_MCIP01000001.1:5773538-5938739 GCF_001932425.1 Pseudonocardia sp. Ae505_Ps2 | reverse complement strand
TCACCGCACCTGATGGATGGCCGCTATGGACCAGCGACGTGCGGCCGGGCCGCGAGCACGACACCCGCTGCGCCCGTACCCACCCCGGGCTGCTCGAGGGCCTGGCCGCGTTCACCGACGACACCCACGCCGCGCTGGGCGATCTGGGCTACGAAGGCGAAGCCGACCGGCTCACCGTGCCCATCAAACTCGCCCCCGGCCGCGGGCAGACGGTCAACCAGCGCACCGTCAACACCCTGCACTCAGCCCTTCGTGCTCTGGCCGAACGCGGAAACGCCCTGCTCAAGACCACCTTCGCCGCGTTGCGGCGAGTCACGCTATGTCCCTGGCGCACCGGCGCGATCACCGCAGCTGCGCTCGTACTACTCCACACCGAGTACGACCGCACGACATGATCAACCCGCTACTGAGAACACCTCACTGGCCGACCTCGGGGCCGACGTGATCCGGGTCGACCGGCCGTCGGCCGGGCCACTGCCGACCGCGCCGCCGGCCGCCGACGTGCTGGGGCGCGGCAAGCGTTCGGTGGTGCTCGACCTCAAGCGGCCCGAGGCGGTCGAGGCGGTGCTCGCCCTCGCCACCGGTGCGGACGTGCTGATCGAGGGCAACCGGCCCGGGGTCGCCGAACGTCTGGGGGTCGGACCGGAGGCGGTGTGGGAGCGCAACCCGCGGCTGGTCTACGGGCGGATGACCGGCTGGGGGCAGGACGGGCCGCTGGCGCACACCGCCGGGCACGACGTCGGCTACATCGCCCTGACCGGGGCGCTGGGTGCCATCGGCCCGGCCGACGGACCCCCGCAGATCCCGCTCAACCTGCTCGGCGACTTCGGCGGCGGGGCGACCTACCTCGTGATCGGTGTGCTCGCGGCGCTGCTGGAGGCCGAACGCACCGGGCGCGGGCAGGTCGTCGACGCGGCGATCGTCGACGGCACCTCGCACCTGCTCGCCGTGATCCACACCCTGCTCGGCTCCGGTCGCTGGGAGGACCGGCGCGGGGTCAATCTGCTCGACGGCGGCACGCCGTTCTACGCCGTCTACGCCACCTCCGACGGCGGTCACATGGCGGTCGGTGCGCTCGAACCGCAGTTCTACGCCGAGCTGCTGCGCCTGCTGGAGATCCCGTGCGAGGTCGCGGACCCGCGGGACCAGCACGACCGCAGCCGCTGGCCGGCCCTGCGCGCCACGCTCGCCGGACGGTTCGCCACCCGGACCCGCGCGGAGTGGACGGCGGTGTTCGACGGCACCGACGCCTGCGTCGCGCCGGTCCTGGGCCTGCGCGAGGCGGCGGCCCACCCGCACCTCGTGGCCCGGGGGAGCGTGGTCGAGGTCGACGGGGTGCTGCAGCCCGGACCCGCGCCGCGCCTGTCCGGGCATCCCGTCGCCGCGCCCGGCCCCGCGCCGGTGCGGGGCGGTCACACCCGCGAGGTGCTCGCCGCAGCCGGGCTGGACGTCGACGCCCTGCTCGCCTCGGAGGCGGCCCGGCAGGCCTGACCCGGTGCGCCGGACGGTCCATTGTCCGCCGCGCCCGGCTTCTCTAATCTACGACAGATTAAACACTGACGTGGAGGTCGACGATGCCCGCCCCGATCACGGACCGTCGAGCGGCCCTGGAGGCCCGCCACCCGGTCTGGCGCCCCCGGACCCTCGACGGTTTCCTGGACGACTGCGCCGCCGAGTTCGGCGACCGCCCGCTGGTCGTCACCGACGACCGCACACTGACCTACGCCGAGGCCGTCGCCTGGTCCGACCGGCTCGCGGGCGGCCTGGCCGCGCTCGGCGTGCGGCCCGGGGACCGGGTCGGCCTGCTCATGGCGAACCACCTGGAGTTCGTGCCGCTGAAGTTCGCGGTCGCGCGGGCCGGGGCGGTGGCGATCCCGTTCAACTTCCTCTACCGGCGCGACGAGCTGGCCTACGTGCTGCGTCAGTCGCGGTGCACGGTGCTCGTCACCATGACCGGCTACGGCGACCTGGACCACCTGGCCCTGCTCGACGACGTCGCGCCCGGCTGGGAGCAGGGCCCCACCGCGGAGCTGCCGGACCTGCGCGCGGTCGTCGCGCTGCCCACCGTGCACCCGGCGCGGCCGGGGGTCACGACCGTCGAGGAGCTGGGCGCGCTCGGATCCCCGGTCGCGGCCGGCACGGCAGGCACCACACCCGGCGATCTGGGCGACATCCTCTACACCTCGGGCACCACCGGCGCGCCCAAGGGCGTCATGGTCACCCACGACGGGGTGCTGCGGACGGGGTACGCCTCCGCGCTGACCCGCGCGTTCGAGGACGGACGGCGGATCCTGTTCTCACTGCCCTGCTACCACATGTTCGGCTACGTGGAGGGCCTGGTCGCGGCCATGTTCGTCGGCGGGGCGATCGTGCCGCGCCTGGCGTTCTCCGCGGCCGACTACGTCGAGGGCATCGAGCGGCACCGGGCCACCGAGATCCTCTGCGTGCCCACGATGACCGTCGCCCTGCTCGAGTCCCCCGCCCGGGCCGGGCGCGACCTGTCCTCGGTGTTCGCGCTGCTCTCCGGCGCCGCGCCGGCGCCGGTGTGGCTGTGGGAGAAGGTGCGGGCCGAGCTGGGCATCGCCGAGGTCACCACCGGCTACGGGATGACCGAGTGCGGCGGCGCGATGACGATGACGCTGCCCGAGGACCCGCTGGAGCGGCACGCGACGACGGTCGGCCGGGTCAAGCGGGCCGGCGTCGCCGGGCTGCCCGACCGCGACGGCGACCTGTGCGCGTACACGACCTGCGACCCGCTCACCGGTGAGGAGCTGCCCGCCGGGGCGGAGGGCGAGCTCGTCTCGTCCGGACCCACCCACATGCTCGGGTTCTGGGACAAGCCCGAGGAGACCGCGGCCGCGCTGCGCGGAGGCCGGGTGTTCTCCGGTGACCTGGGCCGGGTCCGCGACGACGGCTACCTGGAGATCACCGGCCGCAGCAAGGAGCTCTACAAGAGCGGCGGCGAGCTGGTGATGCCGAAGGAGATCGAGGAGCTGCTGACCCGTGAGCCGGGGATCAGTCAGGCGTTCGCCGTCGGCGTCCCGGACGACCGCTGGGGCGAGGTCGGCTGCGTCTGGATCGTCCCGGAGCCGGGCGCGACCGTCGACCCGGACGCGGTGCTCGCCCTGTGCCGGGAGAAGCTCGCGCGGTTCAAGGTGCCCCGGCACGTCCTGGTGACCACCTCCGGGGAGCTCCCGACCACGCCCACCGGCAAGATCCAGAAGTTCCGGCTCGCCCGGCGCGCCGCCGAGGTGCTGGGCGGATGAGTGCCGGGTCCCGGGCGCACCGCCCGGGACCCGGCCGCTCGTCCGGTGCGGGGCTCAGCCGCCCAGCTCGTCGCGGAGCACGAACTTCTGCACCTTGCCCGACGGGGTCATCGGCAGCTCGTCGACCAGGAACCAGCGCACCGGCACCTTGTACGGGGTGAGCCGGGCGAGGCAGTGTGTGGCCAGCTCGTCGGTGAACCCGGCCGGCTGCGGCTCGTGGGTCACCACGGCCGCGGCGACGATCTCGCCCCAGGTCGGGTCGGGCAGTCCGACGACCGCCGACGCCGCGACCGCCGGGTGCTCGGCGAGCGCGACCTCGATCTCGGCCGGGGCGATGTTCTCCCCACCGCGGATGATGAGCTCCTTGAGCCGACCGGTCAGCGTGATCATCCCGCGCTCGTCCATCGACCCGAGGTCGCCGGTGTGCACCCAGCCCTCGTCGTCGACGGTCGCGGCCGTGGCCTCCGGGTCGTCGTAGTAGCAGAGCATCTGGTTGTAGCCGCGGGCGCAGACCTCGCCGACGACGCCGAGGCCGGCCACCTCGCCGGTCGCCGGGTCGACGATCCGGGCCCCGGTGTGCGGCAGCGGGCGGCCGACGGAGCGGACGAGGTCGTCCTCGCCGTCCGACCGCCGGGTCAGGCTCAGCACGGGGGAGAGCTCGGTCTGGCCGTACAGGTTGTGCACGAACGCCCCGAACGTCTCCCGGACCCCGGTGATCAGCGTCCCGGGCGCGGTCGCGGCACCGACCAGGACGGTGTCCAGCGGCGGGGCGGCCTCGTCGCGGCCGCGGGCCTCGTGCAGCACCGCCCCGAGCACCGTCGGCACGCTCATCAGGACCGAGGCGCCCTCCGCGCGGATCGCGTCGAGCACCGCGGCGGGGGTGAACTTCTCGATCAGCACCATCGTGCCGCCGAGCACCGCCGGGCCGAGGGTGGAGATCACACAGCCCGCGGTGTGGAAGGTCGGCAGCGGGGCGACCGCGACGGCCCCCTCGCGGGCCTGCGCGGTGTGCATGGTCAGCCGCGCGTTGTTCAGCAGCGAGCGGTGCGCCAGCAGCACCCCCTTGGGGCGGCCGGTCGTGCCGGAGGTGAACTGCATCATGGCCGGGGCGTCCGGGCTGCTGCGGTCCGCGGCGTCGGGGGACCCGCCGTCGAGCGGGGCCCCGTGCAGCCGGTCGGTGTCGGACAGGCTGACGACGTGGGCGAGTCCCGGCACTCGGGGGGCGACCTCGGCGACGACGCCGGTCAGGTCGTGGTCGCGTACCCGGTCGGCGTGCAGCAGCACGGTGGAACGGGACAGGGTGAGGGCGTACTCGAGCTCCCCGGGGCGCAGGGCCGGGTTGAGCGCCACCAGCACGACGCCGGCCAGGCCCGCCGCGTACTGCACGATCGTCCACTCGGCGATGTTCGGCGCCCAGATCGCGACGTGGCCGCCGGGTCCGGCGAGCTCGTGCAGGGTGCCGGCGACGCGGCTCGCCTCGTCGAGCAGCTCGGCGTAGGTCCACCGGCCCGGTGTCCCGTCGTGCCGGGTCGCGACCAGGGCGACGGTGTCCGGGCGGGCGGCGGCCTGCTCGCGCAGCAGTCCGCCGACGGTGCTCTCGAGCAACCCGGGGCCGGGGCCCTCCAGCCATTCGGCGCGCCGGAGCGCGGTGGGCTGCGGGCTGACGGACGTGCTCATACGGCCTCCGACGATGCAGGTCACGAGATGAACCGAATCTAGATAAGAAACTTCGGACGTCAACCGCCGGTCGGAGCCGTCAGGCCCCGCCGGACGATGGTCTGCGCCGTTCGGACCAGCGACCGCAGGGAGCCACGCCCGGGGCTCCACCACTCGCACGCCCAGTTGAGCGCCCCCAGTACGAGCATCCGTGCCGCGCGGGGGTCGAGCTCGGGCCGCAGCTCACCCGAGACCCGGGCGGCCTCGACGAGCTCGCGCCAGAAGTTCACGTAGCGCTGCTGTTCCGCGAGCTGGCGGTCCCGCACCTGCGGGGGCAGCTGCGCGGTGGTGCGCACCGCCGCGACGGTGTAGTCGGAGATCCGCAGCACGGCCTGCAGGTGGGCCTCGACGGCGCAGCAGATCCGGTCCATCGCGCTCGCCGTGGCGGGCAGTTCCTGCACCCGGGCCCGCACGTGCTCCAGGTTGCGCACCATCCCCGCGACGACGACCTGCTCGACCGGGTCCTCGCGGGAGTCGACGTAGTAGTAGATCGCCGGAGGCCGGACCCCGGCCAGCCGCGCGACGTCGGACAGCCGGGTCCCCGCGTACCCGCGGGTCGCCAGCAGCGACGCCGTCGCGTCCAGGATGCGGCGCCGGGTCCGCGCCGCCTTCTCCCCCGAACCCCGCGCGCCCTCGGCGCGGGACCCGGGGGAGCGGGCGCTCTGGGTACGGGTCATCGGGTCAGTAGGACGCCGGCAGGCCCAGGCTGCGCTGGGCGACGAAGTTGAGCACCATCTCCCGGCTGACCGGTGCGGTCTTGAGCATCCGGGCCACGAACCACAGGTCGGCCAGGCCGTACTCCAGGGACATGCCGTTTCCTCCGTGGGCCTGCATCGCCTGGTCCAGGGTGCGCAGCGAGGAGTCGGCGGCGGCGAACTTGGCGATGTTCGACGCCTCGGCCGCGTCGACGCCGGCGTCGTAGAGCTCGGCGGCGCGGTAGGCCATCAGCCGCGAGAGCTGGGTCCCGATGTAGGCCTCGGCCAGCGGGTGCGCGACGCCCTGGTGCGACCCGATCGGCACGCCCCACACCTGCCGGTCGCGGGCGTAGCCGCACGCCTTCTCCAGGGCGTAGCGGGCGATGCCGTTGGAGATGCAGGCCGCGGTGATCCGCTCCGGGTTGAGTCCGGCGAACACCTGGCGCAGGCCGTTGCCCTCCTCGCCGATCAGCGCCTCGGGGCCCACCCGGACGTCGTCGAAGAACACGGTGAACTGGTGCTCGGGCTGCTGCAGTGCGGCCGGGATCGTCTGCCAGGTCAGCCCCTCGGTGTCGGTCGGCACCACGAACAGCGACAGCGGGTGGCGGCCGTTCGGTCCCGCCTCGGGCGCGCGGGTCACCACGAGGACCGCGTCGGCCTCGTCGATGCCCGAGGTCCAGTACTTCTGGCCGCGGAGCCGCCAGTCGTCGCCGTCGGGGTGGGCGGTGGTGGTGATCTCGTGGCTGTTGGACCCGGCGTCGGGCTCGGTGATGGCGAAGGCCATCTTCAGCGAGCCGTCGGCGATGCCGGGCAGCCAGCGCGACTTGAGCTCGTGCGAGCCGTGCGTGTCGATGATGGTGCCGCAGATCGCGGGGGAGATGACCATCATCAGCAGCGGGACGCCCTGGGTCGAGGACTCCTCGACGACGACGGCCAGGTCGGCCATGGTGCCGCCGCCCCCGCCGTAGGCCTCGGACAGGTGCACGCCCAGGAAGCCGGCCGCGCCGAGCTCCTTCCAGAGCTCGGTCGGCTCCTCGTGGTCGGCGGCCTTGCGCATGAAGTAGTCGTGGCCGTAGCGGCCGACCAGGGTCGCGACCGCGTCGCGCAGCGCCGCACGCTCCTCGGTGTCGGCGACGATCAGCGAGCTGGGCATCGTGTCTCCTCGTGACCCGGAGTATTTTCTAATTGAGAATAGGTAAAGTGGGTCGGCGTCGTCAACGTGGGCCCCACGTCACGGCATGGACGACCCGCCGCCGACGGCGACCACCTGCCCGGTGACCTGGAACGCGGCCGTCTCCGAGGCCAGCCAGGCGACCGCGTTCCCGACGTCGGTCGGCGTCGTGCGCCGGCGCAGCGCCTGGGTCGCCACGATGGCGTCGACGGCCTCGGGGGCGAACAGCGAGTCCGCGCCGCCCGCCCACACCGAGCTCGGGCCGACCTGCTCGTCCTCCGGTGGCAGGACCAGGCCCGGCGCGACGACGTTGCTGCGGATCCCGAACCGGCCGTTCTCCCGGGCCACGGTGCGGGCGAGCGAGATCAGCGCCGCCTTGGTGCCGCCGTAGATGCCCTGGCGGACCGCCCCGTAGGCGGCGTCGCTGGACAGGAACACGACCGCGCCCCGCCCGGCCTCGCGCATCGGTCCCAGGACGGCCTGGGTGCGGTCGATCGCGGCGAACAGGTTCACCTCGACGGTGCGCCGCCACAGGTCGCGGTCGGTCTGCTCGGCGAACCAGCCGGGCCTGCTCCAGCCCGCGTTGTTGACCAGCACGTCCACCCCGCCCCAGGCGTCCAGGGCGGCGGCGGCCACCGCGGCGCCCGCGCCCTCGGCGGTCAGGTCGGTGGCCAGGGCGAGCGCCTCCGGCGCGCCGAGCCCGGGCAGCTCCCCGGCGACGCGCCCGGCCTGCTCGCCGTCGATGTCGACGACCAGCACCCTGGCGCCCTCGCGGGCCAGGACCTGGGCGATGCCGCGCCCGATGTTGGCCCCGGCCCCGGTGACGACCACCCGTGCGTCGCGCAGTCCCAGATCCATCGCCGCTCCTCCTCGTCCCACCCGGTCTTTCGACGCGGGATTAAACACCCGACCGCCTCCGACGTCGCCGTCTTGACACCGGGTCGGCGCTCGTGATGTCCTTCCCGCTAGATTAATCGAGGTTAGAATCGAGACCGTCCCTGGGGGAGCAATGGTGCAGACCCGACCCGACTACGACCCGGTGTCGGTGGGATCGCTGGAGTTCTGGTCGCTCACGCCGGAGGGCCGCGAGGAACGCCTGCGTGTGCTGCGCGACGAGCGGCCGGTCAGCTGGCAGCGCCCGGCCGAGGGCTCGATGCTGCCCCAGGAGGACGACGCCGGGTTCTGGGCGATCACCCGGCACGCCGACATCGCGGCCGTCAGCAAGGACCCGGAGACCTTCTGCTCCGGCCAGGGCGTGATGATCGAGGACGTGCCGTCGGACATCCTGGAGGCGGCCAGCTCGTTCCTCGCGACCGACGCCCCCCGGCACACCCAGCTGCGCCGCCTGGTCAGCGCGGCGTTCACCCCGCGCCGGGTGAAGCAGATCGAGGCGCAGATCGCCGACCAGGCCCGCCGCATCGTCGACGACCTGATCGCCACCGGGGACTGCGACTTCGTGGACCAGGTCTCGCGGCGGCTGCCGATGTGGACGATCTACGAGATGTGCGGCCTGCCCGTCGAGCGCCGCGACGACGCCGCGCACGCCGCCGACGGCATGGTGTCGTGGGCCGACGCCGACGTGCGCGCCGGGCTGGAGCCCGCGGACCTGCTCAACCAGTCGCTGGTCACCCTCATCACGATCGGCCTGGAGCTGGCCGACGACCGCCGGGAGAACCCCCGCGACGACCTCATGACCTCGCTGGTGCAGGCCGAGGTCGACGGCGAGCGGCTGTCGGAGGAGGAGATCGCGGCCTTCTTCGTCCTGCTGTCGGTCGCCGGCAACGACACCACCCGCAACACCATCAGCCGCACGATGGAGGCGCTCACCCGCTTCCCGGACCAGCGCAAGATCCTGCAGGCCGACCCCGACGGCACGCTGAACACCGCCGTCGACGAGTTCGTCCGGTGGGCCAGCCCGGTGATGACCTTCCGCCGGGTCGCCACCCGGGACGTCGAGCTGCACGGCCAACGGATCCGGGCCGGCGACTGGGTCGTGATGTTCTACGCCTCGGGCAACCGCGACGAGCGGGTCTTCACCGAGCCCTACACCTTCGACGTCACCCGTTCCCCGAACCCGCACGTCGGCTTCGGCGGCGGAGGACCGCACTTCTGCATGGGCAACATGCTCGCCCGCACCCAGCTGCGCTCGCTGTTCGGGGAGCTGCTGCGCCGGGTGCCCGACCTGCGTACCGGTGAGCCCGTCCAGCTCGTCGGCAACTTCGTGGACGGCGTCAAGTCGATGCCGTGCACGCTCAACCCGTGAAGGAGGTACCACTCGTGCGCGTGGTGGTCGACTACGACAAGTGCACCGGGCTGGGGCTCTGCGAGTCCCTGGCCCCCGACTTCTTCGAGGTCGCCGACGACGGTTCGCTCAACCTGCTCCAGGAGCAGGCCGACGACTCGCAGCGGGGTGAGCTGGAGGAGGCCTGCCGGGCCTGCCCCACCGAGGCCCTGCGGATCGAGGGCTGAGCGGTGACGAAGGTCTTCGCGGGCGTCGACGCCCTGGCCGCCGCCGAGGGCGAGTCGTTCGGCCCGACCGACTGGGTCGAGATCGACCAGCGTCAGGTCGACCTGTTCGCCGAGGCGACCGGCGACCACCAGTGGATCCACACCGACCCCGAGCGGGCGGCGTCCGGCCCGTTCGGCCGGACCATCGCGCACGGGTTCCTGACCCTGTCGCTGCTGCCCCGGCTGCTGAACGAGCTCTACCGCGTCGACGACGTGCGGATGGGGATCAACTACGGCCTGAACAAGGTCCGTTTCCCCTCGCCGGTCCCGGTGGGCTCGAAGGTCCGGCTCGCCGCCGAGATCGCCTCGGTGCGCCGTGGCGACGGCTTCGTGGAGGTCACCACCCGCTCGACGATCGAGGTCGAGGGCTCGCCGAAGCCCGCCTGCGTGATCGAGAGCGTCGGCCGGCTCTACCCCTGATCCGCCAGACACGAGAGGAACGACCGTGATGCCGAGCGCCCCCACCGGTGCCGCGCGCGCCCCGCGCCCACCGGCGGCGCCGTACGACGAGCTGATCCGGCCCCGGCAGGTGCACGGGTCGCTCTACACCTCGCCGGAGATCTTCGCCGACGAGCTGGAGCGCATCTGGTACCGCACCTGGGTCTACGTCGGCCACGTCAGCGAGATCGCCGAGCCGAACGACTACGTCCGCAAGTCCATCGGACCGCAGGACGTCATCATGACCCGCACCGCCGACGGCGAGGTGCACCTGCTGCTCAACCGGTGCGCGCACCGCGGCAACCTGGTCTGCGAGGCGCGGTCGGGCAACTCCAGCTCGTTCCGCTGCCCGTACCACGGCTGGACCTACCGCAACGACGGCCGGATGCTCGGCTACCCGTTCCCGCAGGGGTACGGCGGCCGCGGGAAGCTGGACCTCGGCCTCGGCCGGGTCCCGCGGGTCGGGGTCTACCGGGGGTTCGTCTTCGGCAGCTTCGCCCCCGACGGCCCCACCCTCGACGAGCACCTCGGCGAGGCCAGGGGCGAGATCGACCGGCTCGTCCGGCTGTCCCCGGACGGGGAGGTCGAGCTGTCCGCCGGCTTCCTGCAGCACCGCGCGAAGGCGAACTGGAAGCTCCTCGCGGAGAACGAGACCGACGGCTACCACCCGCAGTTCGTGCACGCCTCGATCTTCAGCGTCGCGGAGAGCGGGATCGGGGCGCTCTACGGCGAGAAGTCGACCGCGGTGACCCGCGACCTCGGTGGCGGGCACAGCGAGAACGACCTGCGCCCGGAGTTCCGCCGGCTCGGCGTCCCGCTGGGCTGGTTCGGCACGACCGAGGAGAAGGTGCCGCGCTACGCGGCCCGGATGCGGGAGACCTACGGGTCCGACGCCCACGACATCCTGGTCGAAGGCGGACCCCACGTCATGATCTTCCCGAACCTGTTCATCGCCGAGATCCAGCTGTTCACCATCCAGCCGCTGGCCGCGGACCTCACCGTCCAGCACGTCACCGCGGTGCAGCTCAAGGGCGCGCCGGAGATGAACAAGCGGATGCTGCAGCAGTGCATCGGGTCGGTCGGGCCGGCCGGGATGCTGCTCGCCGACGACACCGAGATGTACGAGCGCAACCAGGCAGGCGTCGCCGAGCTGCGCCCGGAGTGGCTCGACATCCGGCGCGGCGCGGAGCGCGAGTACACCGACGAGCGTGGCCTCACCGTCGGCGGGGCCACCGACGAGACCGGTATGCGCGGGTTCTGGACGCACTACCGGCGGTTGATGACGGAGGGCCGATGACCACCACCGAGCCGGCCACCGGGCTCGATCTGCGCACCGTCGAGCAGTTCCTCTACCGCGAGGCGCGCTACGCCGACGAGCACCGCTATGAGGACTGGGAGGCGCTCTGGACCCCGGACGCCCTCTACTGGGTGCCCGCGAACGACGACGACGCCGACCGCATGACCCAGATGTCGATCATCCACGACAACCGCAACCGGATCGCCACCCGGATCCGCCAGTACCGCACCGGGCGCCGGCACTCCCAGGTGCCTGCGTCGCGGCTGCGCCGGGTCGTGTCCAACGTGGAGATCCTCGGTACCGTGCCCGGGACCGGGGACACCGAGGTCGGCGCCAACTTCGTGCTCGTCGAGTCCCGCGAGCGCGGCACCCAGCTGTGGGCCGGGCGCTACACCTACCGGCTGCGCGTGGTCGACGGGGAGCTCGCGATGTCCTACAAGAAGGTCGCGCTGGTGGACAACGCCCGCGCGATCGCGACGCTGGCGTTCCTGGTCTGATGGAGATCCGTCCCGATATCGTCGGCAACGAGTTCGCCGAGGTCGCCGTCCGCATCGACGACGAGGCGAACAGCCGGCGGCTGCGCATCGAGGACCTGCGCACCGGCCGGGTCCGCTACCTCGACGCGCTGGAGCTGGAGACGCTGGTGTGGCTGCCCGAGGGACACCTGCACAAGCTCCTCGACCCGTCGGCCGACCGGTGGCGGGAGGACGCGTGAGCCCCGACCTCGGCACCGACCCCGGCACCGGCCCGGACACCGCACCGGTCCTGTCCCGGATCGAGGAGCGCGCCGACGGGCGCGTCGCCCACCTGACGCTGAACCGACCGCGGGCCCGCAACGCGATCACCGTCGCGCTGGCCGGCGCCCTGCACGCGGCGCTGGTGGCCGCCGCGGCCGAGGCCGACGTCGTCGTGGTGCGCGGGGCGGGCGGGCACTTCTGCGCGGGCGGGGACTTCCACGAGGTCTCCCGGCTGCGCGAGGACGGCCCGGAGGCGCTGCGGCCGCTGTTCGAGACCTTCGTCGGTGCGTGCCAGCTGATCGCGGACCTGCCGGTCCCGGTCGTCGCCGCGGTGGAGGGCTACGCGATGGCCGGCGGCTTCGAGCTGGTCCAGTCCGTCGACATCGCGCTCGTCCGCGAGGACGCGGTACTCGCCGACAACCACGCCAACTTCGGCATGATCCCCGGCGGTGGCGGGTCGCAGCGGCTGCCCCGCATCGTGGGGACCCCACGCGCGCTCGGGCACATCCTGCTCGGCGACCGGCTCTCGGGCCGTGACGCCGTCGACTGGGGGATCGCCTACGCCTGCGCCCCGGCCGACGGGTTCGAGGCCCTCGTCGAGAACACCGTCGCCAACCTGCTCGGCAAGGACCCCGGCGCGCTGGCCCGGATCAAGCAGCTCGTACGCGGCGGGCTGGACGGCCCGCTGAGCGACGGCCTGTCCGCCGAGACCGCCGCCACCCTCGCCCACCTGGACGGGGAACGGGCCGGTGCGGGCATCGGCCGCTTCACCGGAAGGACACGCACGTGACCGTCACCGACCAGCTGGTCCTGTTCGACCTCGACGAGGACGGCGTCGGCCGGCTGCGACTCAACCGCCCCGAGGCCGCCAACGGCATGAACGTGCCGTTCCTGCGCGCGCTCTACGACGCCGTCATGACCGCCACCGGGCAGGCCGACCTGCGGGTGCTCCTGCTGACCGGCGAGGGCCCGCACTTCTGCGCCGGCGGTGACGTGAAGACCTTCACCGCCAAGGGCGAGGCGCTCCCGGACTACCTGCGCGAGGCCACCGCCTGGCTGCAGAACGTCGCGCAGGCCCTGCTGGCGCTGCCCGTCCCGGTCGTCACGGCGGTGCACGGGTTCGCCGCGGGCGGCGGGGGACTGGGCCTGGTGTGTGCCTCCGACATCGTGCTCGCCGGGGAGTCGGCGAAGTTCATGTCGGGCGCCGCGCGGGTCGCCATGGCACCCGACGCGGGCTCGTCGGTGACGCTGCCCCAGCTCGTCGGGCTGCGCAAGGCGATGGAGATCCTGCTGCTCAACCCCACGCTGACCGCCGCCGAGGCCGTCGAGATCGGGCTGATCACCCGGGTGGTCGCCGACGACGCGCTGCACGACGAGGCGCTGGCCGTCGCCCGCACCCTGGCCGCCGGCGCGCCGCGTGCGCTCGGTGCCGTCAAGCGGCTGGTCTGGTCCGGGCTCGGCGCCCGGGTCGAGGCCCAGCTGCCGGAGGAGGCCCGCACGGTCTCCGAGCTGTCCGGCACCGCGGACGCCCGCGAGGGGCTCGCCGCCGTGCTCGAACGGCGCCGGCCCCGGTTCACCGGCCGCTGACGCGGCCGTCCACCCCCACTACGAAGGAGTTCGGCAGGCATGGCAGGAGTCGAGGGACGCGTCGTCGCGATCACCGGGGCGGGCAACGGCCTGGGCCGCGAGTACGCGCTGGTGCTGGCGCGGGCGGGCGCGAAGGTCGTCGTCAACGACCTCGGTGGGTCGCGGGACGGCAGCGGCAGCGGATCGAGCGCCGCGGACGCCGTCGTCGCCGAGATCCGGGCCGAGGGTGGCGATGCCACGGCGAACCACGACAGCGTGGCCACGTCCGAGGGCGGCGCCGCGGTCGTCACGACCGCGCTGGAGGCCTACGGCCGCATCGACGGCGTCGTGGCGAACGCCGGCATCCTGCGGGACAGGTCGTTCCACTCGATGACCGACGACGACTGGGACGCCGTGCAGCGCGTGCACCTCTACGGCGCCTACCACGTGATCCACGCGGCCTGGCCGCACCTGCGCGAGCAGGGCCACGGCCGGGTCGTCGTCGCCACCTCGACCTCGGGGATCTACGGCAACTTCGGGCAGGCCAACTACGGCGCCGCCAAGGGCGGGCTGATCGGGCTCATCAACACCCTGGCCATCGAGGGCCGCAAGCGCGGCATCACCGCGAACGCGATCGCGCCGATGGCGGCGACCCGGATGACCTCCGACATCGCGCCGCCGGAGGTGCTCGCGAAGCTCGACCCGGCGCACGTCGCCCCGGTCGTCGGCTACCTGCTGACCGACGAGTGCACCGAGACCGGCAGCGTCCTGGTCGTCGGTGGCGGCGAGGTGCACCGCGTCGCGCAGTTCCGCAGCAAGGGCGTGACCTTCGCGGAGGTCCCGACCATCGACCAGGTCGGTGACCGGTTCGCCGAGATCGTCGACCTCGACGGTGCCGTCGTCGGCACGAACCCGGTCGGGTGAGGCGGCCGTGACCGTCACCGACAGCACGTCCCCCGAGGCCACGGACGCCACGGAGGCCTCGGACGCCGCGGCCACCGTCGCCCGCCTGCGCCGGACCTTCGAGTCCGGCCGGACCCGGCCGCTCGCCTGGCGGCGCCGCCAGCTGCACGGCATCGAGCGCCTGGTCTCCGAGCGCGAGTCGGACATCGCCGCCGCGCTCGCGCAGGACCTGGGCCGCCCCGCGCCCTACGCCTGGCTCGGCGACATCGCCTCCACCGCGGCCGAGGCCGCCTACGCCCGCAAGCACCTCAAGCGCTGGATGCGCCGGCGACGCACGTCGCTGCCGCTGTCCATGCTGCCCGGCCGCGGCTTCTACCAGTACGAGCCGCTGGGCACGGTGCTGGTCATCGGGCCGTGGAACTACCCGGTCTACCTGACGCTCGGCCCGCTGGTGGCCGCGGTCGCGGCCGGCAACACCGCGGTGGTCAAGCCGTCCGAGCACGCCCCGGCCACCTCCGCACTGATGGCCCGGCTGATCCCGGAGTACCTGGACCCGGACGCGGTCGCCGTGCTGGAGGGTGACGCCGCCGTCACCCAGGCCCTGCTCGCCCAAGGCCTGGACCTGGCGTTCTTCACCGGCGGCCCGGGGATCGGCAAGAAGGTGATGGCCGCCGCGGCCGAGCACCTGACGCCGGTGGTGCTGGAGCTGGGCGGCAAGAGCCCGGTGATCGTGACCGCCGATGCCGACATCGACGTCGCGGCTCGCCGGATCGCCTGGGTGAAGCTGCTGAACTCCGGCCAGACCTGCATCGCACCGGACTACGTGCTGGTCGAGGAGTCGGTGCGGGACCGCCTGGTCGCGGGGATCGTCGCGACCGTGCGGGAGTTCCGCGCCGGGGAGCCCGCCACCCAGCCGATCGTCGACGACAGGCAGTTCGCCCGGATCGCGGGCCTGCTCGACGACCACGGCGGGACCGTCGCGCTCGGCGGTGGCACCGACGCGGCCTCACACGCGATCGAGCCGACCGTGCTGGTCGACCCGTCGCCGGACTCGGCGGTGATGGCCGACGAGATCTTCGGCCCGATCCTGCCGGTGCTCACCGTGCGCTCCGTCGACGAGGCGCTGCGCTTCGTCAACGACCGCCCGAAGCCGCTGGGCCTGTACCTGTTCACCGGGTCCAAGGCGGTCAAGGAGCGGGTGCTCACCGGGACGAGCTCGGGCGGCGTGGTGGTCAACCACCTGGCCATGCACTGCCTCGTCCCGCAGCTGCCCTTCGGCGGTGTGGGCAACAGCGGGATGGGCGCCTACCACGGCGAGTGGGGCTTCCACGCGTTCAGCCACCGCAAGGCGGTGCTGGACAAGCCGGCCAAGCCGGACCCGTCGCTGATGTACCCGCCCTACACCGACCGGAAGATGGCCCTGCTGCGGAGGTTCTTCTGACCCGGATCCCCGTGGAGCCCGTGCACGTCGGCGGGGCCGGCACGCCGATGGTCCTGCTGCACGGCGCGACGTCGTCGTGGCGGGCCTGGCGGCCGGTCCTGCCGGCGCTGGAGCGCCACCACCACGTCGTCGCGCCCACGCTGGCGGGGCACCGCGGCGGCCCGGTGCTGTCGGTGGCCCCCGAGAAGGTGGTGCCCGCGATCGTCGACGCCGTCGAGGTCGCGCTGGACGAGGCCGGCATCGACCGGGCCCACCTGGTGGGCAACTCGCTCGGCGGGTGGGTCGCGCTGGAGCTGGCCCGCCGCGGCCGGTCGCGGTCGGTCGTCGCGCTGTCCCCGGCCGGGGCGTGGGCGACACCGGCGGACCTCGACCGGCTGCTGCGGCTGTTCCGCATCGGCGGGCGGATCGGGCGGCTGCCGGGCACGGGTGCGGTGCTGCGGCCGCGTGCGGTGCGCCGCCTGCTGCTGCGGGCGGTCTCCGAGCACCCGGAGGTGCTGTCGCAGGCCGACGTCGGGGAGCTGGTCGAGGACCTGGCGGGCTGCGCGGTGCTGGCCGACCTGCTCGCCGGGGCCCCGGACTCGGGTGGGCTCGCCCCGTTCACGCCGGAGGGCCCGGTGATGATCGCCTGGGGGGAGCGGGACCGGATCCTGCCCTTCCCGCGCTACGGCCGCCCGATGGTCGAGGCCGTCCGCGGCGCGCAGCTGGTCCGGGTGCCGGGGGTGGGACACGTGCCGATGGCCGACGCCCCGGCCCTGGTCTCGTCGCTGATCACCCGGTTCACGGCGCGGGTCGACCGCGACGCGGTCCCCGCCGAGCACTGACGACCCCCGACGACCCTGAACGACACCGGCCGGTGGGCACCGCCACCGAGGCGCCCACCGGCCGGCCCGGGCTCAGATCTCGGGGGCCGGGACCAGCCCGGCGGCCACGGCGCCGGTGATGCCGCCGTCGGCGGTGATCGTCGAGCCGTTGAGCCAGCGCGAGCCGCGCGAGGCCAGGAACACCACGGCGGGTGCGATGTCGTCGACGGTCGCGTGCCGCCCCAGGAAGGCCTTGACCCCGTCGAGGGTGTCCTTGCCCATGCTCTCCTCGAAGTCGGCGAGGATCGGGGTCTCCACCGGGCCCGGGAGCACGGCGTTGATCCGCAGCTCGTTCATCTCCCGTACCGCGCCGCCCATGGCCAGGCAGTAGACGGTCGCGGCCTCCTTGGAGAAGTTGTAGGCGTTGCCCTGCTGCGGGTGCTCGGCGAACCAGGCCGCGCCCTCGTCCATCGACTCGGTGGCGAGCACCTCGCGCAGGGTCTCCAGGCGGGCCGGCCAGCCGAACCCGGCCGTCGAGGAGACCACGACGATCGAGCCGCCCGGGTTCATCCGCTCGAACACGGCCTCGGTCAGGTGCCGCATGCCGAGGAAGTTGACCCGGAAGACCAGGTCGGCGGGCGCGGTGCCGGGGATGCCCGCGACGTTGGCGAGGACGTCGAAGGTGCCCTCGATCTGCGCCAGCGCCGAGTCGATGCTCGCGGCGTCGGCGAGGTCGACCTCGACGTGCTGCTCCACCTCCGCGGAGGGCTTGTTGCGGTCGAGGCTGACGACGGAGGCGCCGCCCTCGACCAGCTGGCGCGTGACAGCGTCACCGATGCCCGACGCGGTGCCCGTGACCAGGCAGCGCAGTCCCTGAACGTCCATGTGATCCCTCCGGTGTCGCCTGTGACGCCTTATGTTTCTAACCTAGATTAACTACCTACGGGGGGCAACGGGCCCCGGGTGGCGAGTCGAAGGAGACGTCGATGCGGACACGGTTCACCGAACTCGTCGGGGTGCGTCACCCCGTCGTGCAGGGAGGCATGCAGTGGGTGGGCCGGGCGCCGCTCGTCGCCGCCGTCGCCGAGGCGGGTGGGCTCGGGTTCCTGACCGCGCTGACCCAGCCGACCCCGGAGGACCTGCGTGCGGAGATCCGGCGCTGCCGGGAGCTGACCGACGCCCCGTTCGGCGTCAACCTGACGATCCTGCCGACGATCGACGCCCCGCCCTACGCCGCGTACCGGCAGGTGATCATCGAGGAGGGTGTCCCGGTCGTGGAGACCGCCGGGGCGAACCCGGTGGACCACCTCGGGCCGCTGCACGACGCGGGGATCGTCGTCGTCCACAAGTGCACCTCGGTCCGGCACGCGGTGAAGGCGCAGGACCTGGGGGTGGACGCGCTGTCCATCGACGGCTTCGAGTGTGCCGGCCACCCCGGCGAGGACGACGTTCCCGGGCTCGTCCTGCTGCCCGCCGCGGCCGACGTCCTGGAGATCCCGTTCATCGCTTCGGGCGGCATCGCCGACGCCCGCGGTCTGGTCGCGGCGCTGGCGCTCGGTGCGGACGGGGTCAACATGGGCACCCGCTTCCTGTGCACGCAGGAGTCGGGGGTGCACGACGCGGTGAAGGCCCGCATCGTCGAGGCCGGCGAGCGCGACACCACCCTCATCTTCCGCGAGCTGCGCAACACCGCTCGGGTCGCGGCCAACGCGGTCTCCCGGGAGGTGGTGGAGAAGCTCGCCGCCGGTGCCCGGTTCGAGGACATCCGCCACCTCGTCGCGGGCAGCCGCGGGGCGACGGTCTACGAGACCGGAGACCTCGACGCCGGCATCTGGTCGGTCGGGATGGTGCAGGGGATCATCCGCGACGTCCCGACCTGCGCGGAGCTGATCGAGCGCATCGTCACCGAGGCCGAGCAGATCGTCGCGGGCCGGCTGGCGGAGCTCGTCACGGTCGGCTGAGGCCCGGACAGGGCCCTCGTCGCCGGGCTGTCCGGGCCTCGGCCCGACCGCGTGCCTCAGCGGGTCGGCGAGGTGATGCGGGCGCCGACCTGGTACAGCACCGTCGCGAGGTCCCAGTAGTCGTCGTGACCGGTGAGCAGGCCGTCGTCGTCGTAGGTGCAGACGGCGACGCCCGGCACCGAGAACCGGGCACCGGCCACGTCGACGAGCTCACCGGTGCGCAGCTTCAGCGGGCCGCGGACGGTCCCCGACCACACCCAGCGCGAGGTGAGCCCGCCGCCGGCCGCCCATGTCTCGCCGAACTCGATGTGCGAGTCGGGGGCGAAGGAGAGCATGAACCGGTGGAAGCGGCCGACCTCCCCGCGGCCGCGGTAGGTGCCGTCGAGCGCGATGTCGCGGTACACGCCGTCCGGGGCGAAGAACTCCAGCAGCGCGTCGGGGTCGTTGCTCCAGGCGATCCCGTAGGCCAGGGCGAACCCGGGGTCGGTGGGGTGCGGTGTCGTGCGGGACGGGGTGGGGGAGGTCGGCGAGGACGTCATCTCGGCTCCGGGGCTCGGTCTCGGCTGCCGCTCGGTCTCAGCTGCGGCGGGACAGTCGCTCGGTGGCCCTGCTGGCCCCGGACCGCAGCCGGTCCAGGCCCTCGGCGATGCGGCGGGTGAACAGCCCGCGCTGCAGCAGGTCGTGGGTGACGCGCAGCTCGTAGGCGGTCGCCGCGACGTGGTCCATGTGCCCGGCGCGCAGCGCGACCTCCTTGAGCACCGTGGTCAGCTCGGCACCGTTCTCGGCGATCTGCTTCGCCAGCGTCAGCGCCGAGGAGCGCAGCGTCCCGACCGGGACGACCTCGTCGACGAGCCCGCAGCACAGGGCCTCGTGGGCGTCGATCGGGTCGCCGGTGAAGAACATCCGGCGGGCCCGCTGGGTGTTCGTCTTGCGCAGGATCGCGTGGTAGAAGCCGTTCATCGCGTACTTGACCTGGGTCGAGCCGAACGCGGCGTTCTCCGAGGCGATCGTGATGTCGCACATGTTGGCCAGGTCCATGCCGTAGCCGGGGGCGACACCGGCGACGGCGGCCACGGTCGGCTTGCGGTAGTCGTAGATCGCGACCATGAGCTTGTAGGCGAGGTCGGTGAACCGGGTGCGGGCGTCCCCGCTGGTGTCCTGCAGCACGTCCAGGGCCCAGCCGGCACAGAAGATGTCCTCGTCGCCGATCATCAGGACGCAGGCGACCTCGTCGTCCTCGGCCCACTCGGCGAGCGCCGCCACGATCTCCTCGTGCAGCTCCCAGCCCAGCGCGTTGCGCTTCTCGGGATGGTTCAGCTGCAGGATGCCGACGCCGTCCTCGACGGAGGTCAGCAGGTAGCGGTACTCGGTCACGGGGGTTCCTCTCGGGGTGGGGGTGTGGGATCAGTGGCAGGACTCGGAGCCGGCGCGCAGCGCGGTCGTCCCGCGGAACGGGTCGCACGCGGCGGCGAGCGAGTCCGCGGTCGTGGTCGGACGGTCGGACGGGCGGCCCACCAGGTCGGTGATCCCGCCCCAGTGCGCGGCGACGTCGGCGACGGCCGGTGGCGGCCCGTCGGGGCGGGTGAAGCGCACCCCCTCGGAGCGCTCCCAGCGCAGCACCGAGGCCCAGCCGCCGCCGGTCTCGACGACCTCGCCGGTCAGCGGGCAGGAGGGCAGGGCGAGCGCGACGACGACCGGGGCCACGTCGGCCGCCCGCAGTGCCTGCGCCGGTCGGTCGCGGAACACCTCGGCGGTCATGGAGGTCAGCGCCATCGGCGCGACGGCGTTGACCCGGATCCCGTGCCGCGAGCCCTCCGCGGCCAGGGTGCGGGCGAGCCCGACCACGCCGGCCTTCGCCGCCGCGTAGGCGGCCTGGCCGGGGTTGCCGTGCAGCCCCGCGCCGGAAGTGGTGAGCACGATGGCGCCGCCGCGCTCGCGCAGGTGCGGCCAGGCCGCCGAGCAGGCGGTCCAGCTGCCGCGCAGGTGCACGTCGACGACCTCGTCGAAGTCGTCGTCGGTCAGCCGGGACACCCCGCGGTCGCGCAGCCCGCCCGCGTTGACCACGAGCACGTCGAGCCGGCCGAGCGCCGCGACGCAGTCCCCGACCAGGGCGCGGCCGTCGCGCGCGTCCCCGACGACCGGGTGCGCGCGCCCGCCCGCGTCCCGGATCCGGTCGGCGACGGCACCCGCGGCCCGCGCGGTGCGCGCGTGCACGGCGACCGTCGCCCCGGCCGCGGCCAGTGCGGTCGCGTACTCCGCGCCCAGCCCGCGTCCGGCGCCGGTGACCAGTGCGACGGTCCCGGCCTCGAACACCGCGGTCACGCCCGGGCCGGTCGGTGGGCGTGCCACAGCTCGAGGTCGGTGAGCCCGGCGAGCGCGTGCTTCTGGATCTTCCCGCTGGCGGTGGCCGGGATCTCGGCGTCGACGTGCCACTCGACGGGCGTCTTCGCGCGGGCGAGCTTCTGGGCGGCCAGGTGCTCCAGCAACGGGCCGACGCCGGCGGCGCGGGCGTCGTCGTCGAGGACCACCCAGGCACCGACGGCCTCCCCGAGGCGCTCGTCGGGCACCGCGGTGACCGCGACCCGCCGCACACCCGGGGCGGAGGCGACCGCGAGCTCGATGTCCATCGTGGAGAACTTCTCGCCGCCGCGGTTGACGATGTCCTTGGTGCGGCCGGCGATCTGGACCCAGCCCTCGTCGTCGACGCGGCCGACGTCGCCGGGGAGGAACCAGCCGTCGGCGTCGATCTGCTCGGCGGTGACGACCGGGTCGGTGTAGCGGTCGAGCAGCTGCGGCCCGCGGATCCGCAGCCGGCCCACGGTGCCGGGCGGGACGAGCGCGCCGTCGTCGTCGACGACGGTCATCTCCATGCCGCGCAGCAGCCTGCCGTCCCAGGCGCGCCGGCGCTCCAGGGAGTCCGAGGCCGCCGCGATCGCGAGCACCCCGGCGGTCTCGGTCATGCCGTAGGCGCGCACCACCCGCACACCCACCTCCGCGGCACGGTCGACGACCTCGGGCGCGATGGCCGCGCCGGCACAGGCGTAGGTGTCGAGGCGGTGGCCCTCCGGACGGTCCCGGTAGCGCTCGACGAGGTCGGTCACGAACACCGTGGCCCCCATCATGAGGGTGACCCGCTCGGCCTCGATCAGCTCGACGGCGTCGTCGGGCCGCCAGCCGGCCATCACCACCGAGCGCCCGCCCAGGAACGCGGGGAACACGACGGCGGCGACGAACCCGCCCAGGTGCGACAGCGGTGTCGCGGCCAGGGTGACGGTGTCCTCCCCGGCGCCGAGCGCGTCGCGGAAGTTGACCAGGTGCGCGACGACCGCCCGGTGCGACAGCAGCGCGCCCTTCGGCGCGGCGGTCGTCCCGGAGGTGTAGAGCAGCAGCGCGGGCTCCGCGGGGTCGGCGGACGCCGGCAGCGCGGCGTCGTCCGCGGCCTCCGGCCCCGGGACGGCGGTCCAGCCGGGGCGCTCGCCCCCGACGAGGTAGCGCACCGCCGGGGTCACACCGGCCTCGTCGAACAGCGCGTCGAGCTCGGCGGACGGGTCGCGGTCGCCGAGGGCGTCGACCGTGCAGACCGCCGCGGGCCGGCAGTCCGCGACGATCTGACGCATCTCGTGCTCCCGGTAGATCGGGATCACCGGGACGTCCACCGCGCCCGCCCGGAACGCCGCGACCTGCACGGCCAGCGCCTCCAGCCGGTTCGGCAGCTGGACCAGGACCCGGTCGCCGGGGCGGACCCCGCGGCGCACCAGGTCCTGGGCCACCGCCCGGGTCCAGCGCTCGAAGGCGCCGTAGGTGACCCGGGTGCCCTCGAAGGAGAACAGCTCGCGCTCGGGGTGGCGGGCCGCGGCCTCCGGCACGAGATCGGCCAGCGACGTCGGCGTCCACAGGCCCGACGCGCGGTAGCCGGCGTACCGGTACGCGCGCGCCGGGTCGGTCCCCCCGGCGGTCACGGACTGTGCGGTCGACGGTGCGGTCACGGACGGGGCGGCAGTCGTCATCGACGTGCTCCTCGGACTCGATCGGGCCACGGCGGCCCACCCTATCTAGTGAACCGTCACTATCCACTGCGCCGAACGGACGCTCAGCGCGTGCGGATCCGGCTGAACGCCTCGTTGATCCGCTCCAGCACGTCGGGGTGGCGGATGACCTCGCGGTAGGCGGAGGTCTCGAAGGACAGCGCGCTGATCGGGTCCATCGCCGGGGAGCGCAGCGCCAGCTCCTTGTTGATCTTCGCCGACTTCGTGGTGGTCTCCGCGATCGACCGGCCCAGCGCGGTCGCGGCCTCGACGACACCGCCGGTCGGCACGAGCCGGTCGAGCAGGCCGATGCGCAGCGCCTCCGCGGCGTCGATCCGGTCGCCGGAGAAGGTCAGGAGCTTGGCCTGGCTGAGTCCCACGATCTTCCACAGCGGCGAGAAGTACGGGGTGAGCCCGAACTTGATCTGCGGGAACCCGAACACGGCGTTCTCCGCGCCGATCCGGATGTCGCAGAACACCGCGATGTCGCAGCCGCCGCCCAGGGTCGGTCCGGCGCACGCGGCGATGGTGGGCTTGCCGTAGTCGAGCAGGGCGCCGTAGACCCGCAGGCACATGTCCGAGTACACCTCGCGGGAGTCCTCGGTGAACGCCGACTGCAGGTCGAGGTCCAGGCCCGCGGAGAACGCCTCCTCGCCACCGGTGAGCACGACCGCGGCGACCTCGTCGTCGCTCCGCCAGGCGTCGAGCTGGTCGCCGAGCGCTTCGAACAGCTCCAGGCTGAGCGCGTTGCGCCGGTGCATCCGGTTGAAGGTGATCGTGCCGACGCCGTCGGCGACGGTGATGCGGACGGCCTCGTCATCGGCCATGGTGACTCCTCGGTCTGGGGTGGTGCGGGGGACGGGCGGGTCAGCCGGCGTTCGCCGGGCTGCGGTGCAGCAGCGACAGCAGGTAGGCGCCGCCGATCCGGCCCTCGCGGGCGGGCAGCACGCCGAGCTGGCGCATCATCTCGGTGATCTCGTACTGCGCCAGGTAGGACGACAGCAGTCCGTCGGCGAACTCCAGGAAGATGTCGCAGCCGTAGGTGCTGAAGGTGGCGTCGGGGGCGAGCTTCGCCGGGCCGTGGCCGTACTGGCGGAACAGGCACAGCGCGCGGCCGTCGCCGGGGGAGGTGAAGGTCTGCACGTCGTCGAACGCGACGTCGGGCATGACCTCCCAGATCCGCTCCACGTAGGTGCGCACGCCCTCGCGGCCCTCGATCACCCCGGTCCAGAAGACCGTGTCCTCCCATCGGACGTCGGGGTGCAGCAGCGCGAGCACCTGCTCGGTGTCGTGGGAGTTCCAGGCCGCCAGCCAGCGCGTGCTGAAGTCGCGCAGGAACGTCTCGGTCAGGGGCGCGGGCACGGCGGCTCCTCCTCGATGACGGCCCGCTCCGGCGCGGACCTCGCCGCCGTAGCCTAGCCATGATTAACTTAGAGGGCAACGAGGGAGAGGTCACGATGACCGGCGAGCAGTCCTGCAGTCTCGACACGGCGGGCACGCCCGAGCAGCGCCTCGGCGTGCTCGGGTGCACCGTCGTACCTGGTGAGAGGCGGTTCTCCGCGCTCACCGGGGGCTGGTCGGACGGCGCGGGGCGGACGTGGACGGGGCCGCTGGCGGTGCTGGCGGACCATGTCCTGGGCGAGGTCGCCAACCGGCCGCAGGCGCCGGGGTTCCAGCCGGTGACCACGGCGCTGTCGCTCGACGTGCTCGTCCCGCCGCCGTGGCCGGGGGACCGGCTGCACGCCCGGGCCGCGCGCACCGCGGGCGAGGTGCTCCGCGACCACGTCACCGCCTCCGTGCGCGACCCGGACGGCCGGCTCGTCGCGGTGGCGTCGGCCTGGACCGCGGACGTCCCCGCACCCGGCACGACCCCGCTCGCCGCGGGGCCCGCGGTCGGCGCCCGGCCGGGGCAGGGCGGGATCGGCGAGCTGCTCACCGACCTCACCGAGGTGGGGTCCGGCCCGGACGAGGCGGTGCTGGAGCTCGACGCGACGGGGTGGACCAACCAGAACGGCACCGTTCACGGCGGGGTCTGGGCCTGCGCGGCGGAGCTGGCCGCGACCCGCCTGACCGGATCGGCCCCGCACGCGGTGAACCGCCTGCAGCTCGCGTTCCTGCGGCCCGGCCGGGGCCGGGTGCGCCTGACGGCCACGGCCCTGCACCGGGGCCGGACCTCCGGGCTGGTGGAGGTCAGGGGACGCGACGCGACGGGCCGGGTCTGCGTGCACGCGATGGTCGGCTCGCGTGCCGACCACGCCGCTCCCGGGGCGGTCGCGACGCTCAGTCCGGCCGGCCGGAATGCGCCTCCACCAGCGCGATGAAGCGGGCGAGCACCCGGTCCAGACCCTCGACGTCCACGGGGCGGTGCCGTAGCTGGGCGCCGACCACCGCGGACAGGCACAGCTCGGCGAGCTCGTCGGCGGCGTCGGGTGCACCCGCGGCGGCGACCGCCCGCCGGATCACCTCGAGCCGTCGTGCGTCGACCGCGCGCTGTGCCTCCGCGACGGCCGGGTCGGTCGTGGCCCACACCCGGATCGCCGCCTCCGCGTCGTGCGGGACGGTGCGCGAGAGCCGGCGCAGCAGCTCCAGCCGCTCGTGCGGGTCGTGGGGTCCGGCCGCCTCACGGGCGATCGCCTCGGTCGACCCGCGCCAGTGCTCCAGGAACCGCTCGACGAAGTCGGGCCAGTTGCGGAACCAGTTGTAGAACGATCCGCTGGAGACGCCGAGCCCGCGGTGCAGGGCGGTCATCGTCAGCTCGTGGGCCCCCGATCCGGACAGGATCGCGATCGCGGCCGCGTAGTAGTCCTCGCGTCCGACGTACTGCGGCACGGTCGGTCCTTCCGGGTCGGGTCGGGGCTGGTCGGATCGGTGCCGGGACGGCACCACTGCATCATCGCAGCCGTCGACGTCTTCCCGCATAGAGGCCTCTATGTTAACTTGCGCTAGGCCGTGGCCGAGGCGGGAACCCTGGCCGTCGATCGGCGCCGACATGTCAAAGGAGACGTCATGGGTGGTTTCCGTTCCGCGGACGAGGTCCACGAGTTCCTCGGCGGGATCTTCGCCGAGGCGATGGAGGACGAGACGATCGGGCCGAAGCTCGCCGCGACCGGCATGAGCCTGCGCATGGACTACACCGACCCCGACACCACGGTGCGGGTCGAGTTCGCGACCAAGAAGATCACCACCGGGGCCGAGGCCGCCGCGGCGGACTCCGACGCGACCCTGTCGATGGCCGCCGACACCGCCAACCAGTACTGGCAGGGCAAGGTCAGCCTGCCGCTGGCGATGGCCCGCGGGAAGATCACGGTCGGTGGTTCGGCGGCGCAGCTGCTCAAGCTCTCGCCGATCGCGAAGGCCCTCTACCCGCGCTACACCGCGATGCTGGCCGACCGCGGTCGTTCCGACCTCGTCGTGAGCTGATCGCGATGACCGGATCCCTCACCGCATCGCGCCCGTTCTCCGCGCTCGACGTCTCCTCCCGGGAGTTCTGGCGCCTGGACCCCGTCGAGCGGGAGAAGACCTTCGGCCGGCTGCGCGCCGAGGAGCCGGTGTCCTGGCAGCGCCCCCTGTACAGCCCGCTGATGGACGGTGACGACGGCTCGCCCGGCTACTGGGCCGTCGTGCGGGCCGAGGACATCGCCACCGTCAGCCGTCGCGCCGAGGTCTTCTCCTCCTCCGCGGGCGGGGTCCTCGCCGAGGACTTCCCGGAGGAGGTGCTGGAGATGGCCTCCTCCATCCTGACCATGGACGACCCGCGGCACCGCGACGTCCGCAAGCTGGTCAGCTCGGTGTTCACACCGAAGCGGGTGAAGCTGATCGAGCAGCAGATCGCCCGGCAGGCCCGGGAGATCGTCGGCGCGATCCGCGACCGCGGTGAGGCCGAGTTCGTCTCCTCGGTGTCCGCCCGGCTCCCGATGTGGACGATCTCGGAGATGATCGGGATCCCGCCCGAGCGTCGTGAGGAGGTCGCCGACGCGGCCGAGTCGATGGTCGCCTGGGGCGACGACGGGGACGGCGGCGGCGACGACGCGGCGACGAAGATGCTCAACGCCATCGTCGTCCTGCACGGCGCCTGCCAGGACGTGATCGACGCGCGTCGCGAGCAGCCGGAGAACGACCTGATCTCCGCGCTGGCCGCCGCCGAGGTCGACGGGGAGCGGCTCACCGACGACGAGATCAGGTCGTTCTTCGTGCTGCTCTGCGTGGCCGGGAACGACACGACCAAGCAGACCACCACCCACACGCTGCGCGCGCTGACCGACCACCCGGAGCAGCGCGAGTGGCTGTTCGCCGACTACGAGGCCCGCATCGGCACCGCCGTGGAGGAGTTCGTCCGGTGGGCGAGCCCGGTCATGAGCTTCCGGCGGACCGCGCTGGAGCGGTTCGAGCTGAACGGCGTCGTGATCGAGCCCGGCGACAAGGTCACGATGTTCTACAGTTCCGGCAACCGCGACGAGGCGGTCCTCGACCGGCCCGACGAGTTCGACCTGTCCCGCACGCCGAACCCGCACGTCGCCTTCGGGGGCGGGGGGGCCGCACTTCTGCCTCGGTTCGCACCTGGCGAAGATGCAGCTGCGGTGGATCTTCCACGAGCTGTACACCCAGCTGCCCGACATCCGGGCGGTCGGTGAGCCGGAGCGCCTGGTCAGCACCTTCATCAACGGCGTGCGTCGGCAGCGGTGCGCGTTCACCCCCGCCTGACCGGCACGCGGGGCCGGTCAGGCGCCGGAGCGGAGCACGGCCAGCGCGGCCGCCGTGACCTCCGCCCGCTCCGCCGGCCGGTCCCGCGTGGAGGTGAGCCGGGTCAGGTCGCTGATCAGCGACAGCGCGGCCCGCACGCGCAGCCGCGCGGTCGGCTCGTCGAGGTCGAGGAAGTACGCGAGCAGCGACCGCGTCCAGTCGCGCAGCTCGGTCCGGATGGCGTCCGCGGTCCGGCGCCGCGCGTCGTCGGTGAGGTGGTTGAACTCGCTGACGTAGACCCCGAGCAACGCCCGGTTGGCCAGGCAGAAGCCGACGTAGCGGTCGATCAGCCCTGGCAGGTCGACCGACCCCGGCCGGGCCCGACGCGCGGCCTGCTCGGCCCGCAGCCGTTCCGAGCCGAGGTCGAACGCCGCGGTGAGGATGTCGGCCTTGCTGGCGAAGTGGTGCAGCAGGCTGGGCCCTGCCATGCCGACGGCCGCGCCGATCTCGTCCAGGCTCACCCCGACGTAGCCGCGCTCGTGGAACAGCGCGACCGCGCGGTCCACGATCTCCCGCGGCCGCGACGACGGCCCGTCCTCCGACGAGACCGGGCCGTCCGGTCCGGCCGCGGGTCCGGCCGGTGGGTCGGACCGCAGGCAGGCCAGCGCCGCTGCGGCCAGGACGGTGCGGACCCGCTCGTCGTCCAGGCCGATGTGGGTGACCGACGGGGTGGCCAGCACGCCGAGCGCGCCGGTCACGAGCACACCCGCCGCGCGCTCGGTGAGCTCGGGACGCTCGCGCCGCAGCCGGCGCGACAGCAGCTCGAGCCGTCCGCGCAGTCGTTCGCGGATCTCCTCGCGGGCCTGTGGGGAGAGGAAGCGGACCTCCCGTTGCAGCAGCGTCCACAGGTCGGGACGGTCCAGTGCGACGCGGGTCAGCGCGGTGACCAGCTCCTCCAGCGGGCCGTCGAGGTGCCGGTCCAGGGCCTCGGCGACCTCGTCGAGCCCGGCCGCGATCCCGGCGGCGAGCAGGGCCTGCTTGTTGGGGAAGTGCCGGTAGACCGCAGGCCCGGTCAACCCCACGTCGGCGGCGACGTCGCCGAGGGAGACCTGGTGGTAGCCGACCAGGTGGAACCGTGCCGCGGCGGTGCGTGCCAGCTGGTCGCGCCGCTCGGCGGCCCTCATCCGTCGCCGCGGTCCCGGCTGCGACTGCGGTGCGGCCACGTCCCACCCCTTCTCCGGTCGGGTCGACTGTAGAAGACCCGCGGCCGCCCGACCGTTGCCGGTGGGGAGCTTTCCGCCCTACTTTATCGACATTAAATTCCGTCGTCGCCGACGACCACACCGACGTGGAGGACCCGTGACCCACCCCGGCGCCCATGCCGCCCAGCACCCGGACAAGATCGCCGCGCTCCTCGCGGAGACGGGGGAGCAGGTGACCTACGCCGAGCTGGAGGAGCGCTCGGTCCGGCTCGCGAACGTGCTGCGCGAGGCCGGCCTGCGTCGCGGTGACGTCGTCGCGCTCCTGAGCGAGAACAACCTGCGTGTCTTCGAGGTCTACTGGGCCGCGATGCGCTCCGGGCTCTACATCACCGCGATCAACCACAACCTCGTCGCCGAGGAGGTCGGCTACATCGTCGAGGACTCCGGGGCGTCGGCGCTCATCGTCTCCGCGGGCAAGGCCGACGTCGCGAAGGCGGTGCTCGCCACCGGTGTCTCGCCCGGCCTGCGGCTGTCCTACGACGGCGTCGTGGACGGCTTCTCCTCCTACGAGGACGCCCTGGCCGCCGCCTCCGACGTCGCGCCCGACGACCAGCCGCACGGCGCCCCGATGCTGTACTCCTCGGGCACGACCGGCCGGCCGAAGGGGGTGCGGCCGCCGCTGCCGCCCGTCCAGTTCACCGAGCTGGGCGACCCGCTGGTCGGACTGATCAGCAAGGCCTTCGGCGTCGGCCCGGAGACGGTCTACCTCACCCCGGCCCCGATCTACCACGCCGCGCCGCTGCGCTGGTGCGGCGCCGTGCAGGCGCACGGCGGCACCGTGGTCATGATGCGCCGCTTCGACGCCGTCGGGTCACTGGAGGCGATCGGCACCCACCGGGTGACCCACGCCCAGTTCGTGCCGACGATGTTCGTCCGGATGCTGCAGCTCCCGCAGGAGCAGCGCGACGCGGCCGACATCTCGTCGCTGCGGGTCGCGGTGCACGCCGCCGCCCCGTGCCCGGTCGAGGTCAAGCAGGCGATGATCGACTGGTGGGGCCCGATCCTGGTCGAGTACTACGGCGCGACCGAGGGCAACGGTCTCACCATGACCGACAGCGCCACCTGGCAGACCAAGCCCGGCACCGTCGGCCGCCCGATCCTGGGGGTGCTGCACATCTGCGACGACGACGGCACCGAGCTGCCGGTCGGGGAGACCGGCGCGGTCTACATCGAGCGCGACATCGTGCCGTTCGAGTACCACAACGACCCGGAGAAGACCCGGGCCGCGCAGCACCCCGAGCACGAGACGTGGACGACGCTGGGCGACATCGGCCACCTCGACGAGGACGGCTTCCTGTACCTCACCGACCGCAAGTCCTTCATGATCATCTCCGGCGGGGTCAACATCTACCCGCAGGAGACCGAGAACGTCCTGGCGCTGCACCCCGCCGTGCACGACGTCGCCGTCATCGGCCTGCCGGACCCGGAGATGGGGGAGCGGGTCACCGCGTTCGTCCAGCCGCGGGCCGGCGTCGCGACCGGGCCCGAGCTGGGGCAGGAGATCATCGACTTCGTGAAGTCGCGCATCGCGGGCTACAAGGCTCCGCGCGAGGTCCGCTTCGTCGACGACCTGCCCCGCACCGAGACCGGCAAGCTGGTCAAGGGCGAGCTGAAGAAGCGCTACGCCTGACCGCGTGCCCCCCGGTGCCGTGGCGTCCCGCGTCGTGGCACCGGGAGGGAGGTCACGGCCGCAGCGCGTGCAGCACCATCGACTGGGCGACCGTGATCGTCCGGTCGATGTCGCCCCGCTGCGGGTCCCACCACTCGACCGTCCAGTTCAGCGAGCCGATGACGAGCATGCGGCCGATCGACGGTTCCACGTCGTGCCGCAGCTGCCCGGCGGCGCGCAGGTCCTCGACCAGTCCGCGCCAGATGTCGTGGAACTCCCCGATGTGCACGCGGGCACGGGCCGACAGGTGCTCGGGCAGCTGGTTGGCGTTGCGGACGACCGCCCGGGCGTAGTCGGACAGCTGCAGCTCGTGCCGGAGCTGCGCCTCCACCGCCGCGGCGATCCGCTCGGCGGGCGGGGTGTCCGGCGGCAGTGCCTCGAGGACCTGGGACAGGTGGTCGCGCAGCGAGATCGCGCCCGTCGCGACGACGTCCTCGATCAGGTCCTCACGGGACGGGTAGTAGTAGTAGATCGCCGGCGCCTGGATCTGCGCGGCCTTGGCGATGTCGGACAGCCGGGTCCCCGCGAAGCCCTTCTCGCTCAGGACCCGCGCCGCGGCGTCGAGCAGGCGGGCACGGGTGCGAGCCGACTTGGTGTCGGTCGCGTCGGTGTCGTCGGTGGCGGCTGGGGCCACCGCGTTCGTCCTGCGGGCCACCGGACCAGGATAGGCGGACCGGGGGTCACCAGCCGGACACCTGCCCGGCCGTGTCGCCGGCACGCGGGCGTCCGCGTGCCGGCGACCCCTGCTCAGGAGCGGTACCGGGAGGCGATGTCCCGCCCGATGATCTCCTTCATGATCTCGGTCGTGCCGCCGTAGATCGTCTGGATGCGACCGTCGGCATAGGCCCGCGCGACCGGGTACTCGAGCATGAATCCGTAGCCGCCGTGCAGCTGGACGCAGCGGTCGGTGATGCGCTTCTGCAGCTCGGTCAGGTACCACTTGCCCTTCGCCGCCTCGACCGGGGTCAGCTCGCCCCGGTTGAACGCGAGCACGGCACGGTCCACCCACGCCTCGGCGACCTCGAGCTCGGTCTCCATCTCGGCGAGGACGAACCGCGAGTTCTGGAAGTCGCCGATGGCCGTGCCGAAGGCGTGGCGCTCGAAGCAGTAGCGCGCGGTGTGCTCGTAGACCGCGCGCGCGGCGGTGACGGCCGAGGCGATCAGGCCCAGCCGCTCGTGCGGCAGGTGGCTCATCAGGTGCATGAGGCCGTGGCCCTCGGTGCCGATGAGGTTGTCCGCGGGCAGGCGCACGGCGTCGAAGAACAGCTCGCCGGTGTCCTGGCCGTGCAGACCGACCTTCTCCAGCCGGCGCCCGCGCTGGAAACCGAGCATGTCCCGCTCGACGACGAACAGGCTGAACCCGCGCGAGCCCGCCTCGGGGTCGGTGCGGGCGGCGACGATCACGAGGTCCGCCGACAGCGCGCTGGAGATGAAGGTCTTCGAGCCGTCGAGCACCCAGTCGTCGCCGTCGCGGCGGGCCGAGGTGCGGATGCCCTGCAGGTCGCTCCCGGTCCCCGGCTCGGTCATCGCGAGCGCGCCGAGCAGCTCGCCGCGGCTGAACGGCTCCAGCCAGCGCTTCTTCTGCTCGTCGGTGGTGAGGTCGAGCAGGTAGGACAGCACCAGGTCGTCCTGCAGGCCCAGCGTCATGCCGAACGAGGTCGCGCCGACCCGGGCGACCTCCTCGTTCACCACCATCCGGTAGCGGTAGTCGGTCTCACCGGCGCCGCCGAACTCCTCGGGCACGGCGAGCGCGTAGACGCCGGCCTCGGCCGCGGTGCGGAACACCGCCGGGTCGATCCCGCCCGCGCGCTCCCAGTCCAGGTAGTGCGGCTCGACCTCGCGGGCGAGGAACTCGCGCACGGTGGCGCGGTACTGCTCGTGGTCGTCGGTGTAGAGCTCGCGTCGCATCGTCTCTCCTCGATCCGGTCGGGACGCCTCAGGACGGGGCGGTGGCGCTCGGTGGGGTGGCGCTCGGTGCGGGGGCGGTCGACCTGCGCCCGGCCACCAGCGGCGGGAACATCACCACGAACCAGCCCACGAACACCGCGACCGGGACCCAGAAGCTGAACATGCCGTTCCAGGCGAGCGGGCCGGAGTGGAACAGCGGGATGAAGGTGGCCGGGACCAGCAGCAGTGCCACCCAGATGTTCACGTAGGCCACCCAGCGCGGGTAGGGTAGCCGCCCCGAACGGTCCCGCAGGATGATCGCGGCGATCAGCAGGTACTGGACCGTGAACGGCGCGACCGGCATGAACGTCATCGTGAACCCGACGTCGTGGAGCAGCTGGGAGTAGCCGCTGTCGCCGTTCTCGAGCCGGTAGGGCACCAGCGAGAGCAGCACGAAGTTCAGCGAGAAGAACACCGTGCCGAGCACACCGATGCAGGCCTGCCCGAGGTTCAGCGCGAGGTCGCCGCTGCGCCGCAGCGCCACGAAGACCGCGAGCGACGCGGGGGCGTAGAGCACCCCGCCCCAGACGCAGATCACCATCGACAGCTGCTTGAGCGTGGTGTCGGTGCCCCAGAACCGCAGCAGCTCCTCGCCGGCCAGCGACGGCGGTGGCGGCGGGAAGAACCCGGCGCTCAGCCAGCCGACGAGCACCAGCAGGATCGAGAGTGGTCCGGCCCAGCCGAGGATCCGTAGACCGCGGTCGTCGTCCATGACGATCCGGCCCCCTTCCGTGGGATGGCCCGGACCGCCGTCCGGGCATAATCTAATGTAGGTTAACCGGAAGAGACCACGCGCGCCCCCTGCTGTCAACGGCCGTGGTCCGACCCGGTCCGGACCGGCCACGAAGGAGTGGGCATGACCGAGACCAGCGCGTCGCCGTCCCCGGCGACGGCGCCGATCGCGGACCGAGGGCGGCACGTGCCCGGCGAGCCGGGACTGTGGGTCCTGGTACTGGGCGACATGACCGTGTTCGCCGTCTTCTTCGCCACCTACCTCGTGGTCCGCGGGGGCGACCCGGCCGGGTTCGACGCGGCCCAGGCCCGGCTGGACCCGGTGCCGGGCGTGGTGAACACACTGGTGCTGCTGCTCAGTTCGCTGCTCGTGGTGCGGGCGGTGCATGCGGCGCGGACGGGTGTCGCCCACCGGGCCACGGTGCTGCTGGGCGGGGCGATCGCCTGCGGGGTGACCTTCTCGGTGATCAAGGCGTTCGAGTGGGGTGCGAAGTTCGGCGCGGGGATCACCCCGAACACCCACGAGTTCTTCATGTACTTCTTCGTGCTGACCGGGCTGCACTGGCTGCACGTGCTCGCCGGGCTGGTGGCGCTGGCGCTGATGACAGCGGCCTGCCGGCGCCCGGACCGGCTCCCCGGCCGGCTGCCGCTGATCGAGGGCGCCGCGTGCTTCTGGCACATGGTCGACCTGCTCTGGATCGTGCTGTTCCCGCTGCTCTACCTGGTGAGGTGACCCGTGTCCTCGATCGTGTCGAGCACGCCGGCCTGGCGGGACCGGGTCGCCGTGGTGTGGCTGGTGCTGGTGGCCGTCACGACCGTGTCCTGGATCCTCGGGACCGGCCCGGCCTCGGGCACCGTGGCCTCGGTCGTGGTGCTGGTCCTGGCGTTGTTCAAGGTGCGCCTGGTCGGTCTGTACTTCATGGAGCTGCGTGACGCCCCGGTCGTGCTGCGGCTGCTGTTCGAGCTCTACTGCGTCGCCGCGTGCGCGGTGCTCGCGGGCATCGTCGCCCTGGCCTGAGGGCGAGCTCGACGCAGTTTCGGGGCACCTCAAGTAAATCGCTGCTAGGCGGAAGAGCTCGTCGACCCGGCGGATGCTCCCGTCGTCGGTGACCGCGCGGGGCGGGGCCGGCGCCGTCCCGGTCCGGCGCCGCTGCCGTGTCACGGCGCCGGCCGGGCCCGGCCCGCAGCCGGGTTCCGGCCGGCAAGTCGGCCCGTTCCTGCACGTCAGATGCGGAATCGGGCCGGATGCGACCGCTCGTCGTCGGAGTGACGCCGCTCACCGTCGAGCGTGCCGTGTTCTCCCGTGTCACCCGGTCGGGTGGGGCGACGGACGGAGCGGAAAAAGGCCTCCGCCCCCGTAACCTCCGTTTCTGATCCTCGTTTAGAAAATGGATGCTAGGCAGGACCGATGACGGAGGCCACTCGATGAAGAGTCCACTCACCGCGGTCCCGGTCGCCACGGCCGGGAGCACCGAGGCCGGTGTCGACCGGTGAGCGGCTCCCGGGTGCCGACCCTCGACGGGGCGGTGCGCACCGTCGGCAGCTTCACCGCCTTCGTCCTGGACGTGGCGCGGACCGTGGTGAAGCGTCCGTTCCCGTTCGGCGAGTTCCTCGCCCAGACCCGCTTCATCACATCGGTCTCGCTCGCGCCCGCGATCATGGTGACGATCCCGTTCGTCGGCGTCGTGATCCTGCTGATCAACCAGCTGCTCGCCGAGATCGGCGCGCTGGACGTCGCGGGCGCCGTGACCGGCCTCGCCGTGCTGCGCCAGATCGGCCCCATCGCCGCGGTGCTGGTCACCGCGGGCGCGGGTGCGACGGCCATCGCCGCAGACCTCGGCGCCCGCAAGATCCGCGACGAGATCGACGCGATGAAGGTCATGGGCATCGACCCGCTGCACCGCCTGGTGCTGCCCCGGGTGCTCGCCTCCGCGCTGGTCGCGGTCTGCCTCAGCGCGATCATCACCGTGGTCGGTGAGGTCGTCGCCTACCTCGTGTCGGTCGGCCTGCAGGGCGCCTCGGCCGGCCAGTTCCTCGCGACGCTGACCCTGCTCACCGACGAGGGCGACTTCGCCGTGAGCTCCTTCAAAGCAGTCCTGTTCGGGACCCTCGCCGGGCTCGTCGCCGCCTACCGCGGCCTCAACGCCGAGGGCGGGTCGAAGGGCGTCGGACAGGCGGTCACCGAGACCGTCGTCATCTCCTTCGTCCTGCTCTTCATCATCAACGCCCTGCTCACCGCCATCGACATCCAGCTCAAGCTGGCACGGATCTGAGGACGACGTCGTGGACACATCCGAGCACTCCGCCCTCGGGCGGATGGTCGAGCGACCCCGGTCGGGGCTGCGGGCCGTCGGGGTACAGGTCGACTTCTACGTCAAGGCCTACGCCGGCATCCCGATCGTGCTGCGCCGCTACCTCGGTGAGGTGCTGCGGCAGCTCACCAGCATCAGCTTCGGCACCGGCGCGCTGGTCCTGATCGGCGGCAGCGTCGTGGTCGTCGCGATCCTGACCGCCAGTGCGGGCGCCGTCGTCGGCCTGCAGGGCTACGAGGCCCTCAACGCGGTCGGCACCGACGCCCTCACCGGCTTCCTGGCGAGCTACATCAACATCCGGCTCGCCGCCCCGCTGATCGGCGGGGTCGCGCTGGTGTCGACGATCGGGGCGGCGTTCACCGCCGAGATCGGCGCCCAGCGCATCAGCGAGGAGATCGACGCCATCGAGGTCATGGCGGTCCCGTCGGTGCCGTTCCTGGTCACCACCCGGATCCTGGCCGGGACGATCGCCATCGTCCCGCTGTACGCACTGGCCCTGATCGCCTGCTTCGCGACGACGCAGCTCATCGTCGTGCTCGGCTACGGGCAGTCGGTCGGCACCTACAACCACTACTTCGCGACCTTCCTGATCCCGACCGACGTGCTCACCTCGATGCTGCAGGTCACCCTGATCGCCTTCGTCGTGATGTCCATCCACGCCTTCTACGGCTTCACCGCGAGCGGCGGTCCGGCCGGCGTCGGCGCCGCGGTCGGTCGCGCCGTGCGCCTGTCGCTGATCGCCGTGATGGTCACCGCCCTGGTCACCGCCGTCCTGCTCTACGCGGACCCCGAGACCCTCCACCTGTCGCGATGAGCGGGGGACCCGTGCGACACGAGATGACCGGGCTCGCCGCCGTCGGCGTGCTGCTGCTCGGTGCGGTGCTCGTCGTGGCGAGCTACCTGCACGTGTTCGACCCCGGCGTGTCCGCCACCGTGCAGACCGACCGGGCCGGGCTGCTCATGCTCCCCGACGCCGACGTGTCGATGCGCGACGTGCGCGTCGGCCGGGTGTCGGACGTGCGGCCGGACGGCAACGGCGGTGCGCTGGTGCAGGTGGCCCTGGACCCCGCGACGATCGACATGATCCCGGCGAACGTCACCGCCCGGATCATCTCGCCGACGGTGTTCGGGCCGAAGTTCGTCGACCTCGTCCCGCCGCCCGCCCCGGAGCCCCGCACGATCGAGGCCGGCGCCGTCGTCCCGGCGTCGTCGGTGCAGACCGAGGCGAACATCGTCTTCGACAACCTGAACCGGCTGCTCACCACCGTGGACCCGGCGAAGGTCAACACGGCGCTGGGCGCGCTGTCGACCTCCCTCAACGGCCGGGGTGACGAGCTCGGCGCCAGCCTGGTGCGGTTCAACGACTACCTGGAGCGCATCAACCCGAGCCTGCCGGCGCTGCAGCGCGACCTGCAGGCCGCGGCGCCGGTGCTCGACACCTACGCCGACGCCGGCCCCGACCTGCTCGCGCTGCTGCGCAACGCGACCACGACCGCGGGCACCGTCGTCGACGAGCAGGCCGGCATCGACGCGACGCTGGCGTCGCTGTCGATGTTCTCCACCGACGTGTCCGGGGTGCTGGAGGCCAACACCGACAGCCTCGACCGCACGCTGAAGACCCTGCGCCCGACCACCGCGGTGCTCGAGCGCTACGCCCCGGTGCTGCCCTGCACCGCGGCCAGCCTGAACCACCTGCGGGCCCTGCTGGAGCCCAGCTTCGGCGGCGCCCAGCCGGGCCTGCGCTCGCTCACCACGTTCCAGCCCGGTGAGGACGGCTACACCTCGCAGAACGCGCCGAAGCTCGGCGTCGACCAGCCGAACTGCGGGCCGGGCATCCCGCGCCCCGGCGAGATCCCCCGGCACACCTACTTCGACGACGGCTCGCCGCGCCTGGACACCCGCGACGCCGGCATCGAGGTCCGTGACCCGCTGGCCACGCTGGTCGGCGGCGTCGATCTCGGACCGACGATCGCCGAGCGTCTCGGTCAGGCGCCGTCCGCGCCGCGGCAGTCCGGTCAGGCCGTCGGGGCGCCCGCCCCCGCGCCGGGAGAGGAGGGCGGCCGATGAGGCACCGCGCCGAGTTCCTGAGGGTCCTGGTGTTCGTCGTCGTGGCCGCGGTCTGCGCGGCGACGGTCGTCGTCGCCTACGGCTCGGTCCGCTTCGGCGAGTCGGCCCGCTACTCCGCGGAGTTCGCCGACGCGTCGGGGCTCAAGGAGAAGGACGACGTGCGCGTCGCCGGCATCACCGTCGGCCGCGTCGAGTCCGTCGAGGTCGGTGCCGACAACCTGGCCCGGATCTCGTTCAGCATGCGCTCCGACGTGCCGGTGCAGACCGGCTCCGAGGGCATCGTCCGCTACAAGAACCTGCTCGGGCAGCGCTACCTGGAGATCGTGCGCGGCCCGCAGCCGACCGGCGTCCTCGCCGACGGCGGGACGCTCCCGGTCACCCAGACCCATCCCGCGCTCGACCTCGACGAGCTCTACAACGGCTTCACCCCGCTGTTCCAGGGGCTGGAGCCGGCCCAGGTCAACCAGCTCGCCGAGTCGCTCATCACCGTCCTGCAGGGGCAGGGGGGCTCGATCGACGCCTTGCTGGGCCAGATCGGCAGCCTCACCGGTGCGCTGGCCGACCGCGACCAGGTCATCGGTCAGGTCGTCACCAACCTCAACGGGGTCCTCGGCACCGTCGACCAGCGCCGTGACCGCCTCTCCGACACCGTGGTCCAGCTCCAGCAGCTGATCAGCGGGCTGTCGCAGGACCGGACCTCGATCGGGCAGTCGCTGGAGCGGGCGAGCAACCTCGCCGGGGACGTCGAGGGCCTGCTCCGCGAGGCCCGTCCGGACGTCGCCGGGGTGGTGCACGAGGTCGACCGGCTCTCCCGGGTGGTCAACTCCGACGGCGAGCGCCTCAACTACCTGTTCTCCCAGATCCCCGGCTACTATCAGATCCTCGGTCGCGCCGGCATCTACCAGCAGGGCTTCCAGTTCTACCTCTGCGGCGTGCAGATCCGGCTCGACCCCGGAGTCGGCCCGCCGATCATGACCGACACCATCGCGAGCCAGGAGGCTCGATGCCAGTTCTGAACCGCCGCTTCCAGGAGCTGAACCTCCTGAAGGTCGGAGCAGTCGCCGTGGTGGTCGCGCTGCTCGCGACCGTGACGGCACTGAACTCCGGCTACCTGTCCCGCCAGCTGACGTCCGGGTCCTACTCGGCGCTGTTCAGCGAGGCCGCCGGTCTGAAGTCCGGCGACGAGGTCCGACTCGCGGGCGTCGTCGTCGGCAAGGTCGACGACGTCGAGCTGGCCGGCCGTGCCGTCCGGGCCGACTTCACCGTGTTCGACGGCAGCACCCTCGGTGACGCCACCGGTGCGTCGATCAAGACCGCGACCGTGCTCGGCGCCAAGTTCCTGGAGGTCCGCCCGGCCGGCACCGGCCGGCTGGCCGAGGGCTCGGTGATCCCGCTGGACCGGACGTCGTCGCCGTACGACGTCCAGGAGCTGCTGGACACCGTCACCCGCAAGACGGCCGACCTCGACGTGAACCGGGTCGCGGAGTCGCTCACCACGGTGGCCGACACCTTCGCCGACACACCCCCCGAGCTCCGCTCGGCGATGGAGGGGCTCGGCCGGCTGTCGCAGACGATCTCCTCCCGCGACGCCGAGCTGCGCCAGCTGCTCGACCACACCGCGTCGGTGTCGGCGGTCCTCGCCGAGCGCAGCGGCAACATCACCACGCTCGTGACCGACGGGAACATGCTGCTGGAGGAGCTGCGCGCCCGGCGCGAGGTGATCCGGTCGCTGCTGCTGAACATCACCGGCGTGCTGCACCAGCTCGACGGGCTGGTGCACGACAACGAGCGCCAGCTCGGACCTGCGCTGGCCGAGCTGGAGAAGGTGCTCGACCTGCTGCGTCGCAACGACCGCAACCTCGCGGCCGCGATCACCGGTCTCGACACCTACGCGGGCAGCCTCGGTGAAGCCATCTCCAGCGGTCCCTGGTTCTTCGCGCTGGTGCCCAACCTGCCCCCCACCAACCTGGCGCGCCAGACCCTTCCGTCGGTGCTCGACCAGGCCTCCCCGGTGTCCCCGGCCCTGCCCGGTGGCACCCCGGCCGCCCCGGAAGGCGGTGGCGACCGATGACGGTCCTCTCCCGCTCCCGGGTGCTGGTCGTCGTGCTGGTGCTCGTCGTCGCGGCCGCCGCGACGTGGGCGCTGGTCGGCTCCGGCACCCGCACCGTCACGGCGTACTTCGACCAGACCGTGAACCTCTACCCGCGCGACGAGGTCCGCGTGCTGGGGGTCAAGGTCGGTTCGATCGAGTCGGTCGAGCCCGGCCCGGACTCGGTGAAGGTCGTCATGAGCTACGACGACGACGTGACACTCCCCGCCGACGCGACCGCCGCGATCATCTCGCCCACCCTGGTCGGTGTCCGCTACGTGCAGGTCGGCCCGCCCTACGAGAGCGGTCCCGAGCTCGCCGACGGGGCCGAGATCCCGCGTGAGCGCACCGTCTCCCCGGTCGAGTTCGACCGGGTCAAGACCGAGGTCGCCGGCCTCGCGCAGGCGCTCGCCCCGAAGTCCGCCGAGACCGAGGGCGCCCTCAACCGGCTCCTCGACACGACCTCGGCGAACCTGCAGGGGCAGGGCCCGCTGATCCGCGACACGATCCGCACGTTGTCCGAGGCGTCGAGCACGCTGTCCGACAGCCGCGGCGACCTGTTCGCGACGGTGCGCAACCTGCAGACCTTCGTCACCGCGCTGAAGGACGCCGACGCCCAGGTCGCGCGGTTTCAGAGCCAGCTCGCCGACACCTCGGGGATCCTCGCCGACAACCGGGAGGCGCTGGCCCAGGTGCTGCAAGGGCTCGAACGCACGGCGCCACTGGTGCAGCGGTTCGTCTCCGACCACCGGGACGCCTTCACCACCGACCTGCGCAAACTCGACGACGTCGTCGCGAACATCTCGCAGAACCGGCAGGCGCTCGGCGACCTGCTGCAGAAGGCGCCGTTCGCGGTGTCGAACTTCGCGAACTTCATCGACGAGAAGACCGGAGCGGTGACCGCGAACGTCGCGGTGACCAACCTGCGCAGCCCGGCCGCGGTGGTGTGTGACAGCGCCGCCGCCGTCGCCCCGGCCGGTGCCGACGACCCGGCCGCCGCCTACGCCTGCCGCGCGGGCCTCGGCCCCCTGCTGGACCTGGCGCGGATCGACGCGCCGCCGGTCGCGGTCAACCCGATCCAGTACGGCGATCCCTCGGCGCCCGTGCTGCCCACGCCCCCGCTCCCGATCGGAGGGAACCGATGACCGGCCGGACGCCGCGTACCGCCCGGCTGAGCGCGGTCCTGCTCGTCGCCGCCCTGGGCGCGGCGGGCTGCGGGATCTCCAGCATCGGCGAGCTCCCGGTGCCGCTGCGCCCCGGGACCGGCGACGGTTCCTACCAGGTCCAGGTGGAGCTGGCCCAGGTCGCGAACCTGGTGCCCAACGCCGAGGTGATGGTCGCCGACGTGCCGGTCGGCTCCGTCGTCCGGACCGAGGTCGACGACTGGAAGGCCCGGTTGACCGTGAGCCTGGACCGCGACGTGCGGCTCCCGGCGAACGCGACGGCCCGGGTCGCCCAGAAGTCCCTGCTCGGCGCGGAGTACCTGGAGCTGGCCCCGCCCGCGAACGCGGCTCCGGAGGGGAGCCTCGGCGACGGGGCGGTCATCCCGCTGGCGAACACCGGCCGCTACCCGGAGACCGAGGAGCTGCTCGGCGCGCTGTCGGTGGTGCTGAACGGCAGCGGGCTGCAGCAGGTCCGGACGATCACCACCGAGCTGAACAAGGTCTTCGACGGCCGCCAGCAGGACCTGCGCGGCCTGGTGGGGAACCTGGAGAGGTTCGTCGGCGGGCTCGACGCGCAGCGCGACGACATCGTCCGCGCGCTGGAGTCGCTCGACCGGCTCAGCGCGACGCTGAACGCGGACAACCAGACCATCGCCGCGGCGCTGGACACCCTGCCGGGCGCGCTGAAGGTGCTCAACGACGACCGTGCCCAGCTGGTGCGCACGCTCGAGGACGTCCAGCGGCTCGACCGTGCCACCGGCACCCTGGTCGACCGCTCCCAGGAGGACCTCCTGGCGAACCTGCGCCAGGTGCGCCCCGCCGTGAAGCGCCTCGCCGACGCGGGCAGCGACCTGACCCGCGGCGTGGAGCTGCTGGCGACCTACCCGTTCCCAGCGTCGACGGCGTTCCCCGGGATCTTCCGGGGTGACTACGGCAACCTGTTCCTGGTACTGGACCTCACACCGGAGACCCTGCGCCACAACCTCGTCGACGGGTTCCAGCTCCCCGCGCCGGGCAGCCCCGGCGTGCTGGCGGTGCCGCCGCTGGGTGCTCCGCCCGCGCTGACCGCACCGCTGGAGCCGTTCGGGGAGGCCCTGCAGCAGCCGCTGGGGGCACTGCCCCTGCCGGGCGCGGCTCCGGCTCCGGCACCGGCCGGCGACGGGACCGAGGACGGCCAGGGCGGGCTCCTCGGCGGACTGTTCGGAGGTGGCCGATGAGGCTCTCGTCGCTACGCATCAACGCCACCACGGGCCGCAAGCTCGTCGCGTTCGCGGTGATCGCCGCGATCGCCGTCGGGTGGGGAGCGGTGACCTACCTGAACGTGCCCCGCATGCTCGGGATCGGGCGCAACGCCGTCACCCTGGAGCTCCCGGCCGGCGCCGGTCTCTACACCAACGGCGTGGTGACCCTGCGCGGCGTCACCATCGGCCAGGTCGACGAGGTCCGGCTCACTCCGACCGGGGTCGAGGCCGACATCCAGGTGCTCGACGACCACCCGATCCCGGTCGACTCCGCGGTGGAGGTCCGCAGCGTCTCCGCGGTCGGTGAGCAGTACGTCAACTTCGAGCCGCGCACGACCGCCGGCCCCTTCATCGAGGACGGCGCGGTCGTCCCCGCCGACCGGGTGGTGCTGCCGACGACGACCGGCGAGCTGCTGGAGAAGGCCAACGCACTCGCCGCGTCGGTGCCGGGGCAGAAGCTCAACGCCACCGTCGACGACCTCGGGAAGGCGTTCGCCGGCAGTGGCGACGACCTGCAGCGGCTGATCGACTCGCTCGACCTGCTCACCACCGAGGCCCAGGCCAACCTGGACCCGACGGTCCGGCTGATCGAGGACGCCGCACCGGTGCTGGACACCCAGAACGCCACCTCCGGTGACATCCGGACCTACCTGGCGAACCTGGCGTCGTTCACCGGCCGGCTCGCGGAGGCCGACGGCTCGCTCCGGTCGACCCTCGGCGTGTTCCCGCCGGCCCTCGACGAGGTCGCGAGCTTCGTGAAGCAGGTCGGGGACCCGCTCCCGCAGCTGCTCGGGAACCTGACCTCGGTCGGTGAGGTGACCCGGGTCTACGTCCCGCACCTGCAGCAGACGCTGACGATCCTGCCGTCGATGCTGCAGGCGTCGATCGGGACGCTGAGCAGCTCGCCGGTCCCGGGCACGATCAAGATCAACCTGCAGACGCAGGTCAACGATCCCGCGCCGTGCACCGAGGGCTTCGTCGTCGACCGGCGTCCGCCGAACGACAGCTCGCCGGCCCGGCCGCCGAGCGACGTGCGCTGCAAGGACGCCGACCCGCTCAAGGCGGCCCGCGGCGGCAAGGCCTACGCCTGCCCGCCCGGAGCCCCGGTCCCCGGCGGTCGGGGCCCGGACGCCCGGTCCTGCGGCCTGAACTTCCAGAGCCCGGAGGAGGCCGAGGCCGCCCGCCGGGCGGCGATCGACACCCAGATGGAGGTGGCCGGCACGCAGACCACGAGCACCGCGGACAACCTGCTGCGCTCGGACAGGCTGCCCAGCAGCGGGCCGAACACCGACCCGGAGGAGAACCAGCCCTACGCCCCGGGGGAGCAGGGCTACCTGCCCTCCGACGCCGTCGCGCTGGACGGGATCTTCCTGCCGCCGGGCAGCACCACCCCGATCGTCGACGGGAACCAGGTCCCGTCGTCGAACACCGGGTGGCAGGGCATCGTGCTGGACCCGCTCGGCGCCACCGCTCCGGCCGGAGCGGGCGGATGAGCGCCCCGGCCGAGGACGCCGCGGTCGACACGGTCGGCGTGGTCGAGGAGGACTCGACTGCGTCCCGGCGGCGACGCCTGCCCGCGGGAGCGCTGCTGCCGGCCGGACTGGTCGTGGTCGTGGCGCTGCTGGCGGTGCTGGTCACCGTGCTGGCCGTCCGGCTGGCACCGGCGGCGGGGGACGACGAGCCGGCCCTGGTGGCCGCCCGCCAGACGGTGACCGACCTGCTCACCATCGACCCGGCGACCGCGCAGGACACCCTCGCGCGACTCACCGCCGGGTCGACGGGGGAGTTCGCGAGCCAGCTCGCGGGCCGGTCCGCCGGCTTCGTCGGCGCGATCCGGGACGCCGAGGTCACCTCGACCGGATCGGTCGTCGCGGCCGGTGTCGCCGAGCACGGGCCGGGGCGGGCGGTGGTGCTCGTGTCCGCGAACTCGACGGTGCGCAACACCCAGGTCCCCCAGGGTGAACCCCGCCAGTACCGGATGCGACTGACCGTGCAGGAGGAGGACGGACGATGGCTGGTCTCCCGACTGGAGTTCGTGCCGTGAGGCCGGTCGGCGACGACGGCGGGCCCCACCGGATCGACGACCGGACCGGCGTGGGCACCGGGGACACCGAGGACCGGGGCACGACCGGCGCCGCCCGCCCGGCTCGATCCCGGCGGCGCATGCTGGTCATCGGGTCGACCGCCGTGGCGGCGGTGCTGGCCGTCGCCGCGGGGGTGCTCGGGGCGATGCTCGCCTCGGGCGGCGCCGAGGAGCGGACCCGGGCCGACGTGCTGGCCGCGACCACGACGCAGCTGCAGACCCTGCTGTCCTACGACGGCACCAAGCTCGACGCGGCCGTCAGGGTCGTCGACGAGGCTACGACCGGTAGCTTCCACGACGACTACGAGCGGCTCTTCGACGAGTCGGTCCGTCCGAACGCGGAGCGGCTGAAGGCACGCACGCTGGCCCGCGTGGTCGGGGCCGCGTGGATCGGTTCCGAGAGCGGCGACGCGAAGGTGCTCGCCTTCGTCAACCAGAGCACGACGACCGACCAGGGGGAGCGGGTGGACACCGTGGCGGCGACCGTGACGATGCGCGAGGTCGACGGCCGATGGCTGATCGCCGGTCTGGACCAGGCGTGACGGCGGGCGAGCGGACGGATCGCACCGAGGCGGCCACCGGGTCCGCCGGGGGGCCCGACACGGACCCCGCCACCGAGGGTGGCCCGGAGACGACGACGGAGACGGGACCCGACGTCGCGCCGGGATCCGCCGCGGAACCGACCGACGATGAGCCTGTACCGGCACCGCCCGGTGAGGCCGCACCCGCCGACGCCGCCTCCACGGCGTCCGACACGGGGCGGCGGGGCCTCCTGCTCCCGGCGGCAGCCGTCCTGCTGCTCCTGCTGGCCCTCACCGGTGCGGTCCTCGTCGGACTGGGCTGGGTGTCCACCAGCCGCGCCGAGGCCGACCGGCGGGAGATCACCGACGTGTCGACCCGCGTCGTGAACGACTTCATCAGCATCGGCGGCGACAACGCCCGCCAGCGCAGCGAGGACCTGCTCGCCGTCGCCGCGGAGCCGTTCCGCACCGAGCTCGGCCGCTTCTCCGAGGTGTTCGGGAAGATCCTGGTGGAGGGGAAGGTGTCGACCGAGGGACGCATCGACGCCGTCGGGATCGAGCGGGCCGACGACGACACCGCCGTCGTGCTGGTCAGCGCGAGCACCACCGTCCGCAACTCCGAGGTCCCCGACGGTGCCAAGCGGGACTTCCGGATGCTGCTGACGCTCGCCCACCAGGAGGGCTCGTGGAAGGTCTCGACCGTGGAGGTCGCACCGTGAGGGTCCCGCTCCCCGGCCGGCGCGCCGTGACGACGACGGCAGGCGTGCTCGCCGTGGTGGTCGCCGTGGCGGCGGTCGTGGTCCACCTGGTCGTCGTCCGCCCGGCCCAGCAGATCGAGCAGGCCAGGACCGACGGGCTCGCCGCCGCCCGGACCCTCACCGAGCAGGTCCTCAGCTACCAGCCCGCGTCCCGGGACGCCGACCTCGCACGGGCCCGCGGGCTCGTCACCGGCGACTTCGGCCGCCAGTTCGGCACCGTCCTCGACTCGGTCGTGGGCCCGGCGCTGGACCGCGGGGTCGGTACCCGTACGACGGTGACCCGGGCCGGTGTCGTCGACGCCCGGCCCGACCGGGTCACCACCCTGCTCTACCTGACCCAGGACGCCAGCCGCGGGTCCGACGACAAGCGGACCACCGTCGGCCGTGCCGAGGTGATCGTCGAGTTCGTCGACGGGCGCTGGTTGGTGTCGGACCTGCGAAACTTCTAGTACGCGAACTGCGAGTCGAGAGGCCACGAGATGACGGGCGTCGAAGTGAAGGTCGAGGGGCTGACGAAGTCCTTCGGTCGGGTCAACATCTGGTCGGACGTGAGCCTGACCCTGCCCGCGGGCGAGGTGTCGGTGTTGCTCGGGCCGTCGGGTACCGGCAAGTCGGTGTTCCTGAAGTCGCTGATCGGGCTGCTGAAGCCTGAGCGGGGATCGATCGTCATCGAGGGTGTGGATCTGTGCAAGTGCTCGGAGTCGGAGCTGTACGAGATCCGGAAGCTGTTCGGGGTGTTGTTCCAGGACGGTGCGTTGTTCGGGTCGATGAACTTGTTCGACAACATCGCGTTCCCGTTGCGGGAGCACACGCGTAAGTCGGAGTCGGCGATCCGGGACATCGTCATGGAGAAGATCGACATGGTCGGTCTGGTGGGTGCGGAGGGGAAGTTGCCGGGGGAGATCTCGGGTGGTATGCGCAAGCGTGCGGGGTTGGCGCGGGCGTTGGTGCTGGATCCGAAGATCATTTTGTTCGATGAGCCGGACTCGGGTCTGGATCCGGTGCGTACGGCGTATCTGAACCAGTTGATCATCGATCTGAACGCGATGACGGATTCGACGTTCCTGATCGTGACCCATGACATCAACTCGGCGCCGACGGTGCCGGACAACATCGGTCTGCTGTATCGCAAGCATCTGGCGATGTTCGGTCCGCGGGAGGTGTTGTTGACCTCGGACGAGCCGGTGGTGGCGCAGTTCCTGAACGGTCGTCGTGAGGGTCCGATCGGGATGTCGGAGGAGAAGGACGCTGCGCAGGCTGCCCGGGAGATGGAGGAGGCGGGTGAGCTGGAGGGTCGTCCGCCGATGAAGCCGCAGTTGGTGGCCTCGACGGGGATGCCGGACCGGAAGGCGGTGCACCGTCGCCGGGAGCGGGTGATGGAGATGTTGCACGAGCTGCCGCCGTCGGCGCAGGAGGCGATCCGGGAGCAGTACGCCGATGTCGACGCGACCGCGCAGCTCGCCGGGCCGTCGCGGGACGGCAGCACCCGGCAGGAGGCGCGGGCGGGAGCGGGCGGCGACGACTGGCCCACCGACGTGCAGCCGCGGGTGCGGGGCTGAGGCGGGCCGTTCCCGGCCCGACGTCGTGGCGCCCGCGCCGGGTGGGACCCACCCGACGCGGGCGGACCGTACTCAGGGGGACAGCACGATCAGCGGACAGTCCGCCGACGGGTGCGCCAGCACCGTCGCGGTGACGCCGTAGACCGCGGCGATCCGCTCCGGGGTCAGCACCTGCGCGGGTGTCCCCGTGGCCACGGCCCGGCCGGCGTCGAGCAGGCACAGCCGGTCGCAGTAGCGCGCGGCCAGGTTCAGGTCGTGCAGGGCCACCAGCGTGGGCAGGCCCAGCTCGCGCACCAGCGCCAGCAGCTCCAGCTGGTGGCGGACGTCGAGGTGGTTGGTCGGCTCGTCCATCACCAGCAGCGCCGGGCGCCCGACCAGTGCCCGCGCGACCAGTGCGCGCTGCCGCTCACCGCCGGACAACGTGGCGAAGCGGCGTCCGGCGAGGCGGGAGAGCTCCAGCAGCTCCAGGGCGGCGGTGACCAGGGCGTCGTCGACCGGGTCGTCGGCGGCGAGCGGGCGCTTGTGCGGCGAGCGCCCCATCGCGACGACCTCGCGCACGGTCAGCGGGAAGTCCGAGGGCATGTCCTGCAGGACCACGCCGACCCGCTGGGCCACCCACCGCGCCGGGGCCCGCCGCACGTCGGTCCCCTCGACCAGGACCGTCCCCGACGACGGCACCCCGACGCGGTAGACGGTGCGCAGCAGCGAGGACTTGCCGCTGCCGTTCGGGCCGAGCAGCCCGACGACCTCGCCCGCGCCGACGGTCAGCGAGACCCCGGCGACCAGCGTGGCCGCCCCGGCGACGACGTGCACGTCGTCGATCTCCAGCGGGGTCACCGCGCACCCTCCCGGCGCCCGTCGCGGCGCAGCAACCACACGAAGAACGGGCCGCCGACCAGCGCCGTGACGATCCCGACCGGCAGCTCCTCGGGGATGACGACGGTCCGCGCGACCAGGTCCGCCAGCACCGTGAACAGTGCGCCGACCAGCACCGCGACCGGCAGGCCCCGCCGGTGACCGGACCCGACGAGGAACCGGACGACGTGCGGCAGCATCAGCCCCACGAAGCCGATCACCCCGCTCACCGCGACCGTCACCGCGACCAGCACGGCGACGACGACGAACATCGCCTGCCGGAACCGGTGCACGTCCAGTCCGAGGGCGCCCGCGCTCTCGTCGCCGGCCAGCAGCAGGTCCAGGTCACGCGCCCGCGACACGAGCACCACGACCCCGGCGCCGAGGACGACCGCCGGCACCACCAGCACGTCCCAGCGGGCGGCGCCGAACCCGCCGAGGGTCCAGAACAGCACCTGCGACGCCAGCGTGGGGCTGGGCGCGGTCAGCACCAGCAGGCCGGTCAGCGCCGACAGCACCGACCCGACCGCGACACCGCCGAGGATCAGCCGCAGGACGGTGATCCGCCCGCCGGAGCGGGCGATCACCAGCACCACGGCGAGGGTCAGCAGCGCCCCGGCGAACGCGGCCACGTTGAGGGTGAGCGCGCCCGCGCCGAGCAGCCCGAACCGCATCACGACCACCGCGCCCGTCGCCGCGCCCGCGGAGACGCCGATGACGCCCGGCCCGGCCAGCGGGTTGCGCACCACGGCCTGCAGCACCATCCCGGCCACCGTCAGCGCCGCGCCGACCAGCCCGGCGAGCAGCACCCGGGGCAACCGGGTGTCGGCGATGATCAGGTCGTCGGCCCGCGACCAGTCCGGGTCGGGCACCCAGGCGGTGCCGCCGACCCGGTGGGCGAGGATCCGCCAGGTCACCGACCAGGGCACGTGCACCGAGCCCGTGGTGAGCGCGAGACCGGCGGCGAGCACCAGCAGCACCGCCAGGACGGCGACCGCCGTCGCCGTCGGCACCCGGCCGCGCCCGCCGTCGCGGCCCGCGCCACGACCGGCGCCGCGGGCCGGCGCGGGATCGGGGAGCGGCCCGTCCGGGCGCAGCACCGCGAGGAGCCGCGCGCGCCCGGTCACCGGAACCGGTCGGGGTGCAGCTCGCGGGCCAGCCGCTCGACGGCGTCGACCGAGCGCGGCCCGGGCTGGGCCTCCGACAGCGGGACCGTCGGGAACGGACCGGCCAGAGCGGGCAGTCCGGCGAGTGCCGGCGTCGCGCGCAGCGTCGCGATCTTCGACTCGACGCTCGGGTCGAGGTAGTCGTAGATGAGGACGACGGCGGGGGCGCGGCGTACGACCTGCTCCCAGGACACCTCGCCCCAGCGCTGGTCGAGGTCGGCGAACACGTTGCGCCCCCCGGCACGCTCGATCATGTCGGTGAGCAGCGCCCGGCCGCCCGCGGTGCGGGGCGCGTCGGTGCCGCTGTTGTAGACGAACACCGGCACCGGATCGACGGTCCCGAGCTGCGCCGCGACGGCGTCGAGCCGGGCCCGCATGCCCTCGACGCTGCGCTCGGCCCGCTCCGGCACCCCGAAGATCGCGCCGATCCGGGTCGTCTCGCCGAACAGGTCCTCGAAGCCCGAACGCCCCTCCCGGCACGACTCGGGGTTGAGGTGGCTGTCGATGCCCAGCTCGGCGAGCCGCGCACGGGTGTGTCCGCTGGACTCGGAGAATCCGTCGGGGTAGCCGGAGTAGACGAAGTCGGGCTCGGCGGCGAGCAGCTGCTCCAGCGACGGCTGGCCCGGCGCGAGCACCGGCACCGTCGCGTACGCCGCGGCGTAGCGCTCGCCGATCTGCCGGTTCCTCAGGTACGCCGTCCCGACCATCGACCGCTCCACCCCGAGCTCCAGCAGCAGCTCGGTGGCGTTCGAGGTCAGGGTGACCGCCCGGGTGGGCGGCGCGGTGTAGGTCGTGGTCACGCCGCAGTTGTCGTCGACGACCGGGAACCCCGCGGCCGGCGCCCCACCGGCCGGGGCGTCGGTGACGGCGGCGCCGCACCCGGCGAGCAGCAGCAGGGACAGGGCGGCGCCGACGACGCGCAGACGGGGTGGGGGCACCGACCCAATGAGGTGTTCTCAGTAGCGGGGTGGCAGGTCGTGGCGACACGCCGAGGGTGGTGAGATGAGCGGGAACGGGGCAGGACCCCGGTAGATCGGTTCGGTCGAGCACAGATCGACACCGTCACCGAGGTCCTGCATGTCTGATCCTGTCACCTACACCGCTGTCCTCCCGATCGGGGAGCGCACCGTGGCCTATCTGGCGCGGCTCCTGGTCCTTCAACGCCGTCGACGTGGCACCCGGCGGCGGGCGTTGACCCCGTTCGCCCAGGCAGTGCTGGTGATCCGCTGGTTCTGTGATGCTACCCGGGTCCGATGTTCGGCCGGTGACAACGCGATCAGCACTGCAACGGCCTGCCGTTACCTGCACGAAGGCATCGACGTCCTCGCCGCGGCCGCACCCGGCCTGCACGGAGCCCTGCTCGCCGCCCGCACAGCCGGGCACACCCACGTGAATCTCGACGGCACCCTGATCGCCACCGACCGGTGCCGCGCGCTCGGCCTCACCCCCGGGGTCGACCTGTGGTGGTCGGGCAAGCACCGCCGCCACGGCGGGAACATCCAGGTCCTCACCGCACCTGATGGATGGCCGCTATGGACCAGCGACGTGCGGCCGGGCCGCGAGCACGACACCCGCTGCGCCCGTACCCACCCCGGGCTGCTCGAGGGCCTGGCCGCGTTCACCGACGACACCCACGCCGCGCTGGGCGATCTGGGCTACGAAGGCGAAGCCGACCGGCTCACCGTGCCCATCAAACTCGCCCCCGGCCGCGGGCAGACGGTCAACCAGCGCACCGTCAACACCCTGCACTCAGCCCTTCGTGCTCTGGCCGAACGCGGAAACGCCCTGCTCAAGACCACCTTCGCCGCGTTGCGGCGAGTCACGCTATGTCCCTGGCGCACCGGCGCGATCACCGCAGCTGCGCTCGTACTACTCCACACCGAGTACGACCGCACGACATGATCAACCCGCTACTGAGAACACCTCAATGTATGAAAACCTCGTCAGATGTCCATAGTGTCCGGTGTGAGATGGGGCGTGCTCACCCACGCGGCCGGCCCGCGCGACGCGGCGTCCGAGCTGGCCGACACCGTCGGCCTCGCGGTGCTCGCCGAGGAGCTGGGGTTCGCGTCGTTCTGGCTGGCCCAGCACCATCTCGGCGCCCAGCAGGGGCACGCGTCCTCACCGCTGGTGGTCCTGGCCGCGGTCGCCGCAGCCACCTCGCGGATCCGGCTGGGCACCGCCGTCGTCGTGGCGTCGCTGGAGCACCCGCTGCGCCTCGCCGAGGACGCGGCCACCGTCGACGTGCTCAGCGGTGGCCGGCTCGAGCTGGGACTGGGCGCCGGGTCCGACCCGGGCGTCGCCGAGGCGTTCGGCGCCGCCCCGGCGCAGCGGTACGCCCGTCTGGGCGCCGCCCTGGACGCGCTCACCGGCACCGGGCCGGCCGTCACCCCGCGGGCACCGGGTCTGCGGGAGCGGCTGTGGCTGGCGACCTCGTCCCCCGAGGGCGTCGACACCGCCGCGCGCCACGGCCTGGGGCTGCTGTCGGGGCGTCGCTCCGGCCCGGCCGGACCCGACGACCGACGCTCCGCCGGGCTGCTGGCCCGGTTCCGCGCCGCCGGGGGTGCCCGGGTCGGGCTGTCCCGGCCGGTGCTTCCCGGCTCCTCGCGCGCGGCCGTGCACGCGCTGCTCGCGCCGCACGTCGCCCGGCGCGGACACGATCCGGCGGCCTGGTTCGCTGCCGGGAACGTCCACGCCGGCACCGGCCCCGAGGTGCGCGCCGCACTGGAGGCGGATCCCTGCCTGCCCTACGCCACCGACCTGCTCTGCCACGTCCAGCCCGCCCGGCTGACCCTGGCCGAGCTGCGTCCGGTCCTGCGCGGGCTGGCGGAGCTGGCCGGCGCACCGCCGGTCGCGGCCGGACCGGGTACGACCGGGGCCACCCCGGCCGGCCGCGGGGGCGCCCGCTGCGGGCCGCTCAGCCCGGCGGCAGCGCCGGATCGGCCTTGAGCGCGACCCCGGACAGCTTCAGCCGCCGCGCCTCGCTCATCAGCAGCGCCAGGGTGGTCGCCGCGGCGGCGTAGCCGGTGCCGTGCGGCGGGCGGACGTTGGAGATGCAGTTGCGCTCGGAGTCGCGGCGCCCGCGGTGGGCGTCGTAGGTGAAGTACAGCCCCAGCGAGTCCACCGAGCTCATCCCCGGCCGCTCCCCGACGAGCACGACGACGTGCCGGGCGCCGAGGGCGGAAGCGATCTCGTCGCCGAGCGCGACCCGGGCCTGGGTGGCGATCACGACCGGGGCCACCCGCCAGCCGTCGAGCCGTTCCAGGATCTCGGCGAGCATCCCCGGGGCGTGCTCGGCGACCGCCCGCGGCGAGAGCCCGTCGGCGACGACGAGCGCCACGTCGTGGTCGCCGCGGGGCAGCTCGGTGCCCGCGGCGAGGCGGCGGCCCAGGTCGGGCCGGGTCAGGTACTCGGTGCGGTCGGCGGGCGCGCCCGCGGCGTGCAGCGTGGACACCCCCAGCCCGGTGATCCGCTCGGCGAGCGCGTCGACGTCGAGCGGGGTGTGCACGGCGTCGCGGGCGGCGGCGTGCGCGGCGCGCAGCTCCAGCAGCCGCGCGGTCGGCAGGGCGTCCCCGGCGCGGCCGAGCGCCACCCGGGCCCGGGTGGAGGCGCGCAGCACGTCGAGCGGGTCGCTCACCGGACACCCGCGGTCAGGGTCCGGACGGCGCCCGCGGGCAGGTCCCGCAGCCGCCCGTCGCCGTCGAGCATGTCCATCGTGGTCAGCCACGCCTCGAACTCCGGCGCGGGACGCAGCCCGAGCACCTGGCGGGCGTAGAGCGCGTCGTGGAAGGACAGCGACTGGTAGTGCAGCATCACGTCGTCGCCGCCGGGCACGCAGATGACGAACGAGCAGCCCGCCGCGCCGAGCAGGGTGAGCAGCGCGTCGGTGTCGTCGGCGTCGGCCTCGGCGTGGTTGGTGTAGCAGACGTCGACACCCATCGGGACGCCGAGCAGCTTCCCGCACATGTGGTCCTCCAGCCCGGCGCGGGTGATCTGCTTGCCGTCGAGCAGGTACTCCGGCCCGATGAACCCGACGACGGTGTTGACCAGCAGCGGGTCGAACGCCCGCGCCACGGCGTAGGCGCGGACCTCCAGCGTCTGCTGGTCGACGCCGTGGTGGGCGTCGGCGGACAGCGCGGACCCCTGGCCGGTCTCGAAGTACATGCACTGCGTGCCGACGGTGCCGCGGTCCAGCGACAGCGCGGCGGAGTGCGCCTCCCGCAGCATCGCCAGGGTCACCCCGAACCCGGTGTTCGCGGCCTCGGTCCCGGCGATCGACTGGAACACCAGGTCGACCGGGGCGCCGCGTTCCATGATCTCGATCGAGGTCGTGACGTGGGCGAGCACGCAGGACTGGGTGGGGATGTCGTAGCGGGTGCGGACCTCGTCGATCAGGTGCAGCAGGTCGGTGGTGCGCTGCGGCGAGTCCGTCGCCGGGTTGATGCCGATGACGGCGTCGCCGCAGCCGAGCAGCAGCCCGTCGACGATCGAGGCGGTCACCCCGGCGGGGTCGTCGGTGGGGTGGTTGGGCTGCAGCCGGGTCGCCATCGTGCCGGGCAGCCCGACCGTCGAGCGGAACGCGGTGACGACCGGGGTGCGCCGCCCGACGGCGATCAGGTCCTGCAGTCGCATGAGCTTGGAGGTCGCCGCGACCATCTCCGGGGTCAGTCCGGGGGCGAGCGCGGTGGTGTCGGTGGCCGGGTCGAGCAGGTGCTCGCGGAACTCGCCGACGGTCATCGACGCGACCGGGGCGAACGCGTCGGCGTCGTGCGAGTCGACGATCAGGCGGGTCACCTCGTCGTCCTCGTAGGGGACGACCTGCTCGTCGAGGAAGGTGGCGAGCGGCAGGTCGGCCAGCACCGTCTGGGCGGCGACCCGTTCCTGTTCCGAGCGGGCAGCGACCCCGGCAAGCACGTCCCCGGACCGTTGTGGCGTGGCCGCGGCCAGCAGTGCGCGCAGGTCGGCGAACTCGTGGGTGTGGCCCCCGAGCGTGGTCCGGCGGACCGTCACGTGAGCTCCTCCTCCGCGCGGGCCAGCGCGGCGAACTCCTCGTCGGGTGCCGCGGCGACCAGGTGGTGTCGTGAGTAGAGCGCGAAGTACAGCATGAACAGGGCGAAGGCGCCGAGGGTCGCGCCGGCGGCGACCGGGTCGACCAGGAAGGTCGCGACGACCGCCAGCACCGCGACGACCAGGGCGAACCCGGTCGTCGCGACCCCGCCCGGGGTGCGGTACGGGCGGGGCATCTCCGGCGCGCTCCGGCGCAGCACGATGTGGCTGACCATCATCAGCACGTACGACAGTGCCGCCCCGAACACCGCCATGTTGAGCAGCACCGCGCCCTGCCCTGTCAGCGACAGCAGGAACCCGATCACGCCGGGCACGACGAGCGCGAGCGTGGGGGCCTTGCGACCGTTGGTCACCGACAGGGCCCGGGGCAGGTACCCGGCCCGCGACAGCGCGAAGGTCTGCCGGGAGTAGGCGTAGATGATCGAGAAGAAGCTGGCGACGAGCCCGGCGAGACCGACGTAGTTGACGACGACGCCCGCCGTGGACCCGCCGAGCGCCTCCACCAGCGGGTTGCCCGACTCCGAGAGCGCCTGCGCGCCGAGCGCCCCGGTCGCCAGCACCAGCACCAGCGCGCCGGTGACGAGCAGGACGAGCATCGCCGCGACGATCCCGCGGGGGACGTTGCGCTCCGGGTCGCGGGCCTCCTCCGCCGCGAGCGGGACGCCCTCCAGGGCGAGGAAGAACCAGATCGCGAACGGCACCGCCGACCAGATCCCCAGCCAGCCGAACGGCAGGAACGCCGAGGCGCCGGCGGCGTCGGTCGGCGGGATGTCGACGAGGTTGCCCGCGTCGAACAGCGGCACCGCGGCGACGGCGAAGATCAGCAGTCCGACCACGGCGATCGCGGTGATCACGAACATGACCTTGAGCGCCTCGCCCACGCCGGCGATGTGGATGCCGATGAACAGCACGTACGCGGCCAGGTAGACCCACCAGCCGTCGGTGATGCCGAACAGGCCGAGCGACTCGACGTAGGCGCCGATGAAGGTGGCGATGGCGGCCGGGGCGATCGCGTACTCGATGAGGATCGCGGTGCCGGTCGCGAACCCGCCCCACGGGCCGAGCGCGCGCCGGGCGAAGGTGTAGCCGCCGCCCGCCGCCGGCAGCGCCGAGGACAGCTCGGCCATCCCCAGCACCATCGCGAAGTACATGGCGGCGATGACGACGCCGGCGATCAGCAGCCCGCCGAACCCGCCCTCGGCGAGACCGAAGTTCCATCCCGAGTAGTCGCCGGAGATGACGTAGCTGACGCCGAGACCGGCGAGCAGGACCCAGCCCGCCGCCCCGGTGCGCAGCCGTCGTCGCTCCAGGTAGTCCGACGGATCGTTCGCCATGGCGTCCTCCCGGGGCGCGTCGTCACCGACGGGGCCCGTCGGGTGTGGACAAGCTAGGGAGTCCGGCCCGGTCGCGGACAGGGCCGCGCGGGGTAAACGGTGTGAGGAATGTGTGTCGCCACAGGGGCGGTAGGACACACGATCGTCACAGTCGACGGGTACGGGACGGCCGACCGCGCCGCGGGGTCAGCGCTCGGCCGGCGGCGTGCGCAGCGCCGCGTCCACCATGTCCAGCAGGTCGGCCTCCAGCCGCTCCCGCACCGCCGGTTCCAGGTCCGCCGCCCACAGCGGTCGTCCGCCGATCCCGTCGGCGGCGGCGAGGACCAGCGTGCGCGTCGCCTCCGGCACCCCGTCCCCGGCGAGCGCGGCCTGCCAGCGCTCGTCGTCCACCCGGGCCAGGTCGAGGACCTCGGGCACCGCGAGCAGCTGCGCGATCAGGGTGAACCGTTCCAGGGCCTCGCCCTCGTCGACCGGTGCCAGGCTGGCCCGCACGTAGGCGCGCACCAGTCGTCCGGGGGTGCCCTCGGGTTGGTCGAGGTGGGCGTGCACGGCGTCCCAGAACGCGTCGAGCTCCACCTGCGCCAGGGCGACGAGCAGCGCGGTCTTGCTGGGGAAGTGGTAGACGAGTCCGCCCTTGGAGATCCCGGCCTCCCGCGCGACGAGGTCGAGCGTCGACCCGATGCCGTGCGTGCGGATGGCGGACGCGGCGGCGTCGAGCACCAGCTTGCGTGTGTCCTCCGGGGACCGTCCGGTCGTGCGACCCATGCGTCCATCCTCCCGTCCGGTGCCGGCGAGACGGACACCACGTCGAAACTAAACCGACCAGTCGGTACAGTTTTGCTCATGTACGCCGACACCACCACCCAGGGGCTCACGCCCCGCCGCCGCTGGGCGGCCCTCGTGGTGCTGTCGATCGCCGTCCTGGTCCTCGCGGTCGACAACACCGTCCTCTACCTCGCCGTGCCCTCGCTGACCGCGGACCTGTCGCCGACGGCGACCGAGATCCTGTGGATCGGCGACGTCTACTCCCTGGCGCTGGCCGGGCTGCTCGTCGTCATGGGGTCGCTGGCCGACCGGATCGGCCGCAAGCGGCTGCTGCTGGTCGGCGCCGCCGCGTTCGGGGCGGCATCGCTGTTCGCGGCGCTGTCCACCAGCCCCGCGATGCTCATCGCGGCCCGGCTGCTGCTCGGCGTCGCCGGCGCGACGCTGATGCCCTCGACGTTGTCGCTCATCCGCACCGTGTTCACCGACCCGGCCGAGCGGGCCCGGGCCGTCGCGGCCTGGGCGGCCGCGGCCAGCGGCGGTGCCGCGGTCGGCCCGCTGGTCGGCGGCGCGCTGCTCGAGCACTTCTCCTGGGGCTCGGTGTTCCTGATCAACGTCCCGATCATGGTCGTGCTGATCGTGGCCGGGGTGTGGCTGCTGCCCGAGTCGCGCGACCCCGCACCGGGGCCGTTCGACCTGGTCTCGGCGCTGCTGTCGATGGCCGCGATCGTGCCGGTCGTGTGGGCGGTCAAGCACACTGTCACGGCCGGGATCGACGTCGCCGGCGTCGCCGCGCTGGCGGCCGGGCTCGCGTTGGGCGCGCTGTTCGTCCGTCGCCAGAGGCGTCTGACCGTCCCGCTGATCGACGTGTCGCTGTTCGCCCGCCCGGCCTTCGCCGGCTCGGTGTTCGCCGGGTTCATGGCCGTGTTCGCCCTCATCGGGACGCTGTTCTTCTTCTCCCAGTACCTGCAGCTCGTGCGCGGGTTCTCACCGCTGCAGGCCGGTCTCGGGGAGCTGCCGACCACGCTGTCGGCGGTCGCCGTCGTCGCCGTCGTGGGGCGGTTCTCCCGCGTGCTGGGGCTCGGCCGGGCGATCGCGGTGAGCCTCGGGCTGGTCACCGGGGGGCTGGTGGCCGTCGCGGTCGCCGAGGGCTTCACCAGCTACCTGTGGCTGGCGCTGGCCCTGGTCCCGCTGGGGCTCGGCGTCGGCCTGACACAGACGCTGACCACCGACGCGGTCGTGTCGTCGGTGCCGCCGCGCAAGGCGGGAGCGGCGTCGGCCATCTCCGAGACGGTGCTGGAGCTGGGGGTCGCGATGGGCGTCGCCGTCCTCGGGTCGGTGGTGTCGCTGATCTATCGCGACCGCCTCACGCTGCCCGCCGGGCTGGACCCGGCCGCGCGGGCCGCGGTGACCGACTCGCTCGCCGCGGGCACGAACGCCCTCGACCCGGCCTCGCCGGTGCTCGACGGTGCCCGCGCCTCGTTCACCGTCGCCATGCAGACGACCTCGCTGATCGCCGCGGCGGTCACCCTGGCCGCGGCGATCGTCGCCTGGCGGACCATCCCGGCGACGGCCGGGACGGTCGCGGAGGACGCGCCGTCGCGTCCGGTCACCCACCGGGGCGGAGCGCGCCGGGGGTGACGGGCGGAGCGGGTCAGTTCCCGCCCGCGCCGCCCCCGCCGGGGCCACCTCCGCCGGGGCCGCCCGGGGTCGCCGCGACGGTGGCCTGCGGCAGCAGGACCTGCTGGCCGTCGTCCAGGCCGGAGCGGACCTCGGTGAACTGGTCACCGACCAGGCCGGGGACGAACTGCCGGGTCACCGGGGCGCCGTCGTCGCCGGGCACGTCGACGACCGAGCGCCCGCCCTCCTGCCGGACGGCGGTGTTGGGCACCCGCAGCACCCCGTTGCGGGCCTCGGTGCGCACGTCGGCCTGTGCGGTCTGGCCGTCGCGCAGCTGGGGGTCGGTACGGTTCAGCACGACGGTCGCGTAGTAGCTCACGACGCCGGAGAGCTGCGTCGCGGTCGGCGCGACGGCCACCACGGTCGCGGGCAGGCTCACCCCGGGCAGTGCGTCGACGGTGACGTCGACCGTCTGGTTCGGCGCGACCCGGGCGGCGTCGCTCTCCTCGAACGGGACGACCAGCTGGTAGGTCTGCAGGTCGTTGAGGGTGATGAACGGGGCCCCGCCGGCCGCGGACGCGCCGCCCCCGGTGGCCCCCGCGGTGCCCGATGCCGCCGACGCCGACCCGACGGCCTGCGGGATCCGGGCGTCGGAGCCGGGGGCGAGCGCGGTCGTGGAGCTCGCGGCGGGCACGACGTCGCCGACCGCGCCGTTGATCGCGGACACGGTGCCGGCGACCGGGGCGCGCAGCAGCGTGTCGTCCAGGCCGCGCTGGGCGTCGGCGAGGGTGTTGCGGGCGTCGGCGACCACGGCGTCCTGCACCGCGACGTCGGCCGGTGCGTCGTTGTTCGCCCCGGTGAGTTGGGAGCGGGCGTCGGCGACCGCGCTCTCGGCGTTCGCGATGGAGACCCGGCCGGAGGCAGCCCCGGTGTCGCGGGTGCCCTCGGCCTGCGCCAGCGCCGTCTGGGAGGCGATGACCTGGCCCTTCGCCGTCGTCACGGCCTGCTCGTCGGCGGCGACGGTGGTGCAGGCCGGGTCGGTCGTGGCCGCGCCGAGTCCGGACCCGCCCGACGTGCCGGACCCGCCGGACAGGCCGCCGAGCAGGCCGCCGCCGGAGGACGCGGCGTCGGGCTCCGGGGTGGCCGGGTCCGGGGTGGCGGTCGCGGTGCTGCCACCGGAGCGCTTGCAGGCCCGCCGGTCGGTCTCCAGCTTCTCCTGCGCCGCGGCGAGCTGCTTGCGGTCGAAGGCCAGCTGGACCTTCGCCCGCTCGACGGCGGTGTCGTTCGCGGCGTTCTGCGCACCGACCTGGTCGCGGGTCGCGGCGAGCACCGACTCGGCCGAGCCCAGCGACGTCTGTGCGGCCTCGACGGTGTTCGCGCCGGTCAGCTTGCCCAGCGACGCCTGCTGCTGGTCCAGGGCGGCCTGCGCGGCGACGACCTTCGACCGGGCCTCGGCGTCGTCCAGCCGGGCCAGCGGCTGCCCTGCCGCGACGGTCTCGCCGACCTCGACCAGCAGCTCGGTGATCCGGCCGCCCTCGGTGAACCCGAGGTTCTGCTGGGTGATCGACACCAGCGAGCCCGACGCCGACACCCCGGTGGAGACCACACCCCGGTCGACGACGGCCGTCGGCGGCGGTTGCTCCCCGCCGCTGCAGGCCGTGAGGCCGACGAGTCCGGCGAGCAGCAGGCTGCCCGCGAGCCGCAGTCGGGTCATGAAGTGCTCCTCAGCTGCTGTCACTGGTGCCGCAGTGCGTCGATGGGCCGCATCCGTGCGGCCCGGTTGGCGGGGAAGCCGCCGGCGAGCAGCCCGATCAGCAGGCTCACCCCGAAGGCGAGCACCACCGATCCGGCCGACACCGTCGGGGCGGGGAAGTCGGGCACGAGGCGGGGCAGGACGATCCCGGCCAGCACGGACACGCCGACGCCGAGCAGGATCCCGATGACCCCGCCGATGCCGGTCAGGACCATCGCCTCGATGAGGAACTGCTGCAGGATCGCGCGGCGGCGTGCGCCGATGGCCTTGCGGATGCCGATCTCGCGGGTCCGTTCGGTCACCGTGACCAGCATGATGTTGGCGACGCCGATGCTCCCGACCAGCAGCGAGATGCCCGCGACCGCCGCGACGAAGATCGTCACGAAGCTCAGGACCTGCGAGGACTGGTCGAGCAGGCTCTGCAGCGCGGTGACGGTGTAGTCGCGGTCCTGCGGGTCGTCGATGCGGTGCCGTTCGTCGAGGATCGTGGTGACCTGCTCGACCGCCTGCGGCACCGCGTCGGTGGACACCGCCCGCACGGTGATCTGGTCGACGTCGTCGCCGCCGCCGGTCAGGTAGGCCCGCGCGGCACCCAGCGGCATGACCGCGACGTCGTCCTGCTGCCCGTTGGCCGCGAGCACGCCGATCACCCGGAACGAGGTGCGACCGATCCGCACCTCCGAGCCGAGCGCCTCGCCGGCGCGGCCGCCGAACAACGTGGCCACCGGGTTGGGGCCGAGCACCACGACCTTCGCCCGGGTCGTGGCCTGGCGGTCGTCGAAGAACGACCCGACGACGAGCTCCCGGTTGGCGATGTCGAGATAGTCGGCGTCGGCGCCGGTCACGCCGCTGCGGACGCTCCCGCCGCCGGCCAGCTGCAGCTGCGCCGAGCCGGTCACCGACGGGCTGACCGAGGCGACCGCCGGGGCGGAGGCCCGGTCGCGCAGGGCGCGGACGTCGGCGTCGGTGAGGTCGCGCGGGGTGCCGGTGCCGCTGATGCCGCCGCGGTCCGGGGTGATCTGGATCTGGTTGGCGAGCGGCCCGAACGCGTCGGCGACGAAGCGCTGCAGCCCGTTGCCGAACGCGACCAGCACGATCACCGCGGCGACCCCGATGATGATCCCGAGCATCGTCAGCAGCGACCGCAGCGGCCCGGCACGCAGGCCCCGTACCGCGATCCGCGCGGACTCCCAGATCGTCATCGGCGCTCGTCACTCACGATCCGGCCGTCGCGCAGGGTCACGACCCGCTTGGCGAACTCGGCGACCTCGGGTTCGTGGGTGATCAGCACGACCGTGCGGCCGGACTCGTTGAGCTCCACGAACAGGTTCATCACGTCGGTGGTCGAGGTGGTGTCGAGGTTCCCGGTCGGCTCGTCGGCCAGGATCATCGACGGGTCGGTGACCAGTGCGCGGGCCACCGCGACGCGCTGCTGCTGGCCGCCGGAGAGCTCGTTGGGCCGGTGGTCGCCGCGGTCGGCGAGCCCGACCCGCTCCAGCGCGCGCCGCGCCCGGCCCCGGCGGTCGCGCCCGCCGGCGTAGACCAGCGGCAGCTCCACGTTGGCCAGTGCGGTGGTGCGCGGCAGCAGGTTGAACGACTGGAAGACGAAGCCGATCTTCTGCAGCCGGATGTCGGCGAGCCGGTTGTCCGACATCCGGCCGACGTCGATGCCGTCGAGCCGGTAACTGCCGGAGCTCGGCACGTCGAGGCAGCCGAGGATGTTCATCATCGTGGACTTGCCCGAGCCGGAGGGGCCCATGATCGCGACGAGGTCGCCGTCGTCGACGCGCAGGTCCACGGAGTCGAGTGCGCGCAGCTCGAGGGCTCCGTTCCGGTAGACCTTGGAGACCCCCTCGAGTTCGATCACGATTCCGGAGATTACGCACGCCGGCATTCCGGGAATTCGTCGGGCCGACTCCGGGAATGGTGGGCAAAAATGCGTCGCCACTCGATCGAGTGAATCACATCACAGGGCCGTCACCTGCGGTTGGTTGATCAGTTTACGCGGAATCGTTGCCATTCCAGGGAGGCGACAGGGTGATCGCCCTCGACGGGGCGCGATGAATTCGTGACCATCTCGTGACCGATCCCGCCGCGAATGCGGCCGGCCCTGTCCGGCTACGGTGCCGTGGACCGAAGCCGGGCGGCCGCATGAGCGAGAGCCGACACCTGCTGGAGGGGCTCGCCGGCCCGACCGTCGCGCTGGAGGCGGTGACCCGGGCGACCCACGAGTTCACCGGGAGACAGGCCCGGCGGGCGGGGCTGCACCCGACCGACCTGTGGGCGCTGCGGCTGCTCGACGTGCACGGCTCGCTCGGGCCGACCGAGCTGGCCCGGCGGCTCGACCTGCGGCCGGCCTCGACCACCGCGCTGATCGACCGGCTCGAGGCGGCAGGTCACCTCGAGCGGGTGCCCGACCCGCACGACCGCCGCCGCGTCACCGTGCGCTCGCGGGAGGAGTCCTTCCGTGCGCGGCTCGCGCAGTGGGAGCCGGCCGTCCGGGCCCTCGACGACGTCGCCCGCCGCCTCTCCGACGACGAGGGTGCGGTCGTCGAGCGCTACCTGCGCGAGGTCGTCGCCACGCTCGACGAGCTCGGCGCCGGGTAGTCCGGGAGGCCGAACGTGTCGACCGCGCCGGTCGGCGTGGCCCCGAGCATTCCGGTGACCCGTTTCCCGGCCGGGCTCGCGACGGCCCGGAACGCGGTGCGCAGCGTCCGGATCCCGGCCCGGGTCCGCGGGTTGGCCAGCCTCAGCGGCGGGAGCTTCTGTGCCCGATCGGTCGCGGGCCGCAGCAGCTCCTCGTAGCGGCGCAGTGCGCCTGCGGTGTCGCCGGGGTGGGAGGCCAGCTCCCCGGCCAGCACGTAGGCACCGATCAGTGCCAGGCTCGTGCCCCCGCCGCCCAGTGGCGACGGGCAGTGCGCGGCGTCGCCGAGGAGCACCACCCGTCCCGAGCTCCAGCGCGGGGCCATGACCTGCCCGACGGCGTCGAAGTACATCGGGGCTCCGTCCGGCCCGTCGCCGAGCTCGCGCAGGATCCGCGGGGCGACCCAGCCCGCGGCGGCGAAGGTCCGGCGGAGGACGGTGCGGACGTCGGCGTCGCCGAGGGTCTCCAGGCCCCGCACCCCGGACAGGAAGGTCAGCATGGCGCGGGTGGTGCCCAGGTTGTCCGGGCGCAGGTGCACCCCGCGCGAGCCGGTCCCGTGGAACCAGTTCCACCAGGCGTTGTCGTCGGTGGTGCGGGGGATCGTCAGGTAGGCGCCGTACATGCCGGTCTCGCGGACCGTGACGTCGTCGAAGACCAGGTCGCGGGTGCGCGACCGCAGCCCCTCGGCGACCACGATGAGGTCGGCGGTGACGGTCGTGCCGTCGTCGAGGGCGACCCGGGCCGGGCCGTCGGCGGTGCCCCGGTCCTCGACGCCGGTGATCCGGGTGCCGAACCGGAACGTCGTGGACGCCGGCGCGGCCTCGATCAGCACCCGGGCCAGCTCCCCGCGCAGGATCTCCAGCTCGGCGGTCGGCCCGTCGGTCGGCCCGGTCGGGTCCATCGGGATCTCCGCGACGGCCCGCCCGTCGTCGCCGATCACGCGGAAGCCGACCTCCCGGGTGCCCGCGGCCCGCACCGCGTCCTCCAGCCCCATCCGTCGCAGGACCTCGCGTGCGGCGCCGCGGACGTCGACGTTGTGCCCCTCGTCGCGCCGTCGCGGCGTGCGCTCCAGGACGGTGGTGCGCCAGCCGTACGCGGCCAGGCGCAGCGCGAGCGCGGAGCCGGCGATGCCGGCGCCGGAGATGAGTGCGTGCCGGGAGGAGGTCATGGTAGTTAGATGACCGAACTACCCGGTCGGCTAAACCTGCGCGACGACCTCGTCTCCCGAGATGGAGCAGAACGCTGTGCCAGATACGATGCGGAACAGCGTTCCGGGCGGCAGGGAGTCTGTGGTGGGTGTGCAGCGGGAACCGGTGCGGTCCGACGCCCGGCGCAGTCGCGCCGCCCTGCTCGAGGCCGCCGCGGCCGAGTTCGTGACCTCGGGCGTCGACGCGCCGGTCCGGGCGATCGCCGCCCGCGCGGGGGTCGGTGTGGGCACGGTCTACCGGCACTTCCCGACCCGGCCCGACCTGGTGGTCGCCGTCTATCGGCACCAGGTCGAGAGCTGTGCCGCGGCCGCCCGGGCCTGCCTGGACGCCGGTCCGACGCCGTTCGACGCGCTCGTGGCGTGGGTCGGGGAGTTCGTCGACCTGGTCGTCACCAAGCACGGGCTGGTCGCGATGCTCGTCCACGACGACGGCCGTTCCGCCGCCCTGCACGAGCTGTTCGTGGAGCGGCTGCTGCCGGCGGCGGAGGAGATCGTCCGGGCGGCTCGGGATGCCGGGCAGCTGCCGTCCGACGTCACCACCTACGAGGTGCTGCGCGGGATCGGCAACCTGTGCTTCGGTGCCGACGCCGACCCTGCCGACCCTGCCGACGCCGACCCTGCCTACGACGCCCGGCGCGCCGTCGGCTTCTTCCTCGCCGGCCTTCGGGTTGCCTAACCGGAACATCGTTCCTCTATAGTAACGGAGGAGGCTCCGTTTCGGGGTCTCCACTCCGTCTCCCGAAGGAGCGCACCATCGTGGACTCCACGATCTCCCTCACCGTCGACGGCCGTCGCCACGAGCTGACGGTCGACACCCGCACCACCGTCCTCGACGCGCTGCGTGACCGGCTCGGCGTGACCAGCGCCAAGAAGGGCTGCGACCACGGCCAGTGCGGTGCGTGCACCGTCCTGATGGCCGGGCCCGGCGAGCAGGGGCCGGGCCGCCGCGTGCTGTCCTGCCTCTCGCTCGCCGTCGCCCACGACGACGCCGCGGTCACCACCGCCGACGGCCTCGGCGACGGGGCGGACCTGCACCCGCTCGCCGAGGCCTTCGTGACCCACGACGCCTACCAGTGCGGCTACTGCACCCCCGGCCAGATCTGCTCGGCCGTCGGGATGCTCGATGAGGCCCGCGCCGGGCACCCCAGCGCGGTCACCTCCGACCTGTCCGCCGACGGGCCCGCCGTGCTGGACCGTGCCGAGATCGCCGAGCGCCTGTCCGGGAACCTGTGCCGCTGCGCGGCCTACTCCGGCATCGTCAGCGCCGTCAGCGCCGTCAGCGCCGTGGGCACCGGAGCGGGGGCGTCGCGGTGAAGCCGTTCGCCTACACCCGCCCCGGCGACGCCGCGGCCGCCGTCGCGACCGTCGCCGCCGACCCGTCCGCCGTCTACCTGGCCGGGGGCACCAACCTCGTCGACCACCTCAAGCTGGGCGTGGCCGGCCCGGGCACGCTCGTCGACGTCACCGGGCTGCTGTCCACCGCGATCACCCCGACCGCCGACGGCGGCGTGTCCATCGGCGCGGGCGCCCGCAACACCGACGTCGCCGTGGACCCGCGGGTCCGGCGCGACTACCCGGCGCTGTCCGCGGCGCTGCTCGCCGGGGCCTCGGGGCAGCTGCGCAACATGGCGACGACCGGCGGGAACCTGCTGCAGCGCACCCGCTGCTCCTACTTCGCCGACCTCACCGCGCCCTGCACGAAGCGGGACCCGGGGCAGGGCTGCTCCGCGCAGCAGGGCTGGGCCCGCCACCACGCGATCCTCGGCGCGCCCGAGGGCGGCTGCATCGCGACCCACCCGTCGGACATGGCGGTCGCCCTGGCCGCGTTCGACGCCAGGGTGCACGTCCTCGGCCCGGACGGGGAGCGCACCGTCGCCGCGACCGAGCTGCACCGGCTGCCCGGCGACGACCCGTCCCGCGACACCGTGCTGGAGCACGGGGAGCTGATCACCTCGGTCGAGCTGCCCGCACTGCCGGTCGCCGCGCGCTCGGCCTACCGCAAGGTCCGCGACCGCGCCTCCTACGCGTTCGCGCTGGTGTCGGTGGCCGCGGCCCTCGACGTCGCCGACGACGGCACCGTCCGCGACGTGCGGATCGCCCTCGGCGGGGTCGCGCACCGGCCGTGGCGGGCGCACCGCGCCGAGCAGGCGCTGCTCGGCGGGCCCGCCACCGACGAGGCGTTCCGGGCCGCCGCGGCGGCCGAGACCGCCGACGCCCGTGCCGTGGACACCGCCGTCGGCGGCAACGCCTTCAAGATCCCGCTGGTGGCCGGGACGGTCACCGCCACCCTGCGCGGCCTCGCCGCGCACCGGACGGAGGCCGCATGACCAGCACCGTCACCCCCGGCACCGCGGGCACCGCGCACACCCGGATCGAGGGCCCCGCCAAGGTCACCGGCAACGCCGTCTACGCCTACGAGCAGGACACCGTCGCGCCGCTGCACCTGTGCGGTGTCGGCGCGACGATCGCCCGTGGCCGGGTCCGCGCGGTCGACACCGCCGCCGCGGCCGCGGTCCCCGGGGTGGTCGCGGTGCTCACCGCGGACACCGCGCAGCGGCTCGACGACGGCGCGAGCACCGAGCAGGCCGTCCTGCAGACCCGCGCCGTGCACCACCGCGGCCAGTACGTCGCCGCGGTGCTCGCCGAGACCGCCGAGGCGGCCCGGGAGGCCGCCGGCGCCGTCGTCGTCACCTACGACGCCGAGGACGCCGTCACCGCGTTCGACCCCGACTCGTCGCAGGCCTACACCCCCGAGGTGGTGGTCGCGTTCCCGCCGGACACCCGCACCGGCGACCCGGAGACGGCGTTCGCGCAGGCCCCGGTACGGATCGACGCCACCTACCGCACGCCGATCGAGTACCACCACCCGATGGAGCCGCACTCGACCGTGGCCCGCTGGGACGGCAGGCACCTCACCCTGTTCGAGGCCTCGCAGTCGGTCTGGGACGCCCGGCGCCAGGTCGCGGCGTTGTTCGGGATCGGCGACGACGACGTCACCGTCGTCTCGCCGCACGTCGGCGGCGGGTTCGGGACCAAGGGCGCGCTGCACGCGGGGTCGGTGCTGGCCGTGCTCGCGGCGCGGGCCGTCCCCGGCCGGTCGGTGAAGCTGTCGCTCACCCGGCGCGAGATGACCGACACCACCGGCTACCGGCCGGCGACCGTGCAGCGGGTCCGGCTCGGCGCGGGGACCGACGGTCGGCTGCCCGCGCTGGCCCACGACGTCGTCGAGGGCGGGGCACGGATGGCCGAGTACGGCGAGCCGACCGCGGTGATGAGCCGGCACCTGTACGCGGCGCCGCACCGGGCGACCTCGCACCGGGTGGTGCCGTTGGACCTGTCGACGCCGACGTACATGCGCGCCCCCGGCGAGGCGCCCGGCAGCTTCGGTGCGGAGTCCGCGGTCGACGAGCTCGCCGTCGCGCTCGGGATCGACCCGGTCGAGCTGCGGATCCGCAACGAGCCCGACGTCGACCCCGACACCGGCAGGCCCTTCTCCAGCCGCAACCTGGTGGCCTGCCTGCGGCGGGGCGCCGACCGGTTCGGCTGGGCGGACCGCGACCCGCGGCCGCGCACCCGGCTCGTCGACGGCTGGTGGCACGGCACCGGTGTCGCCGCGGCGTTCTTCCCGACGTTCGCGATGCCCGGCTCCGCCGCCGCGATCCGGTACTCGGCCGACGGGACCCCCGGCGCCGGAGCGCCGGGTCGCTACCGGGTGGACATCGCCGCGTCCGACATCGGCCAGGGCGCCCGCACGGTGCTCACCCAGATCGCGGCCGAGGCGCTCGGGGTGCCACCCGCGCAGGTGGACCTGAACCTGGGCGACACCGGCCTGCCGCACGCGACCATGGCCGGGGGCTCCGCGGGCACCGCGTCCTGGGCGACGGCGATCGTCGAGGCCGCCGACCGGTTCCGCGACAAGTGGGGCACCGACCCCGAGGACGGGGCGGAGGCCGACGGCGTCGCCGGGCACAACCCGGCGATGGCCGAGTACGCGATGGGCGCGCACGGGGCGCACTTCGTCGAGGTCGCGGTGCACGCCGACACCGGCGAGATCCGGGTGCCGCGGATGCTGGGGGTGTTCGCCGCGGGACGCATCCTCAACCCGCTGACCGCCCGCTCGCAGTTCCTCGGCGGGATGGTGTGGGGGCTGTCGATGGCGCTGCACGAGGAGGGCGTCGTCGACCCGGCCCGCGGGCACGTGGTCAACCACGACCTCGCCGGCTACCACGTGGCGGCGAACGCCGACGTCGGCGACATCGACGCCGAGTGGGTCGACGAGCACGACCCGCTCGTCAACCCGGTGGGTGCCAAGGGCATCGGGGAGATCGGGATCGTCGGGGTGGCCGCGGCCGTCGCGAACGCCGCCCACCACGCCACCGGCGTGCGGGTCCGGTCGCTGCCGATCACGCTGGAGCACTTCCTGGCGGTCTGAGCGCGAGGGCCAGGACCCGCTGCGCCCGTTCGGCGAGTCGCTGCGGGTCCTGCGCCGCCGTCGCCGCCCGGAGCGCGTCGGCGTCGAGACCGTCGGGCACACCGAGGGTGAACCAGCGCTCCAGCAGGTCCACGGTCATCTCGGGGTGGAACTGCACGCCCACGCTGCGGCCGGCCAGGAACGCCTCGTGTCCGGCCCCGCTGGTCGCGAGCAGCTCCGCCCCGGGCGGCGCGACGAGCTGCTCGGCGTTCCAGCAGAACCACGGTCCGGCCGGGAGGCGGTCGTCGACCGGGTCGACCGGGTGCCATCCGATCCGGGCGGCCGGCAGCGTCGTCCGGCCGCCGCCGAGGGCCTCGGCGAGGAGCTGGGCACCGAAGCAGACCGCGAGGACGGGCACGCCAGCGTCGTGCGCGGCACGCAGGAAGTCGACCTCGCGGCCCGCCCACCCGGCGATCCGCTCCCGCGGCCACGGCGCGCCGAGGGTGACCACCAGGTCGGCCCCGGCGGGGTCGGGGAACCGGGTGTCGACGTCCGGGGTGTCGTACCGGGACGCGGGCACCACCGTCGTCCACTCCGGACGGACGCCGTGTCGTTCCAGGGCCGGGCCGAGCAGCCCGAGCCCGGCGACGTGGTCGTGGCCGATCACGATGGCGCGCACCGGCCCACCCTGCCACCGGCCGGGTTTGTGCCGCACGGCCGCGGGTAGCCCTCGTCCGGCCCGCGCCCGTGTGCGCACGGCGCCACCCCCGGACTCCACCGCGTTCCCCGCGGCCGACGGGTGGTCAGGGCCCTCGCGGTCGAACAGCCGGCCCCGCTTCCCACACCACCTGCACGACCGACGGAGCCGTCGTTGATCCCGCACCACCCGAACTCCCCGGCCTCCCTGTTCACCGAGGGATTGCGCCACCGCATGCGACTGGCCTGGCGGGCCGGCGCCGCGGCCGGCGCGGCCTGGTACCTCGCCACCCTCGTCCCCGGTGTGCTCGGCCAGTACCCCTACTACGCGCCGCTCGGCGCCCTGCTCGTCTGCTACCCGACCGTCTTCGACTCGCTGCGCCAGAGCCTGTTCGCGGTGCTCGCCTCCGGCATCGGTGTCGGTCTCGGTGCCACCGCACTGCACCTGGGCGGGGCCCGGTGGTGGGCGGTGGCCGTCGCCGTCCTGGCCGGGATCGCGGCGGGCGCGGTGCCCGTGCTGGCCGCGGCGCGGGACCTGATCCCCACGGCGGCGCTGTTCACCATCCTCATCGGGGCCGCCGACCCGTCCGGGTTCATGGCCGGCTACCTCGGCCAGACCCTGCTCGGTGTACTGGTCGGGATCGCGGTCACCCTGGCCCTGCCACCCCCGCCGCAGAACGCCCGCGCGCACCGTGTCGTGACGCGGCTGCGCGACGGCATCGCCGACCACCTGCAGGAAATGGCGGAGGTCCTGGCCGAACGGTGGCCACCCGAGCGCGAGGAGTGGACACGCCACCGCCACGACTTCGAGCCGCTGATCGACGCGACGCGGGAGGCGGTCCGCTCCGCCGACGCGGGCCGGCGCGCCAACCTGCGGGCACGCGCCTACCGGGCCCGCGGACAGCAGCTCTACGAGGCCGCGCAGACCCTGGAACAGCTCGCGGTGCTCGTCCGCGACATCAGCACGGTCCTGGCCCAGACGGCGTGGGCCGAGCGCACCGTCCTGGTCCTCGACCCGGAGCTGCGCACCCCGGTCGCGGAGGCGATGGCGGACCTGGCCACCGCGATCCGGTCGGCGGAGCTGGCGCACCTGACCCGCGGTCCCGCCCGATCCGGGCTCGACGGGCACCGCCGACACCTGGCCGCCGCCCGCGAGGCGCTGGACCGCGTCACCGACCGGCTCGACTCGCAGCGCGCGGGCTGGGAGGACAGCCTCGCCGCGTCGGGGATCGTGCTGCACCTGCGGCGGTGCCTGGACCACCTGCACGCCGGCCCGGCCGACCGCAGCCCGGATCTGCATCCGGCCGGCCGATGACGTGTGGGCGGCCGCCGACCGGGTATGCCAGGACCATGCCGGCACTCGTACCCGGGGCGTACGCCGGCCCAGGTCCTGTCGGTTGAGATCCTGCAGCCGGCGGGGCCGCCCCCCGGACACCGAGGAGCGGCAGATGACGGCACGGCGGTCGCCCTGGACCGACGAGCTGTCACAGCGGCCCTCCGGGGAGTTCCGTGCCGACGCCGACGCCGCCCGCGCCCCCGAGGAGCTGGCCGGCGTCATGGCCGGGCTGTCCCGGCACTTCTACCGTGCCCAGGACGCCACCGACGCCTGCGAGCGTGTGATCGAGGCCTGCACCGGCCTCGTGGAGGGCTGCACCCACGCGACGCTGACCCTCACCACGGGCGGCCGGATCGTCACCCCGGCGAGCACCGGCCCGTCCGCGCAGATCCTCGACGACCTGCAGCGTGAGCTGGGCGAGGGTCCGTGCCTGCAGGCGATCCGCGCCGACCGCAACGTCGTGTCGGCGGATCTGGAGCACGACCCGCGCTGGCCCCGGTTCGGCCCGGCCGCCGCGCGCCGGGGGATCGGCTCGGTGGTGGCGTCGCGGCTGTTCACCGACGACCGCACCACCGGCGCCCTGAACGTCTTCGGCGCCGCCGGCGCGTTCGACACCGCCGCGCAGGACCGGATCGCGGTGCTGGCCGCGCACGCCGCCGTCGCCATCGACGCCGCACGCACGCGGGAGAACCTGCACGAGGCCGTCCGGAGCAGGCAGGTGATCGGCGAGGCGATCGGTATCCTGCGGGAGCGCTACGGGATCACCTCGGAGCAGGCCTTCGACCGGCTCACCCGCGCCTCGCAGCACCTCAACATCAAGCTCCGCTCGATCGCCGAGCACCTGGCCCGCGACCCCGCGGCCGGCGGGGTCACACCGCCAGCGGACGGAACCGGCGCAGCCGCAGACTGTTGAGCACCACGCACACCGAGCTGAACGCCATCGCCGCACCCGCGATCATCGGGTTGAGCAGCCCGAACGCGGCCAGCGGGATCGCGGCCGTGTTGTAGGCGAACGCCCAGAACAGGTTGCCCCGGATCGTGCCCAGCGTGCGCCGGGACAGCCGGACGGCGTCGGCCGCGGCCCGCAGGTCGCCCCGGACCAGGGTGATGTCCGACGCCTCGATCGCCACGTCGGTGCCGGTGCCCATGGCCAGGCCCAGGTCGGCCCGGGCCAGCGCGGCCGCGTCGTTCACCCCGTCGCCGACCATCGCGACGACCCGGCCCTGCTCCTGCAGCCGCGTCACGACGGCGAGCTTGTCCGCGGGCAGCACGTCGGCGACGACGGTCTCCGGGCCGGGCTCGATGCCGACCTCACGGGCGACGGTCTCGGCGACGGCACGGTTGTCCCCGGTGAGCAGCACCGGGCGCAGCCCGAGCCTGCGGAACTCCGCGATCGCCTCCGCCGACGTCGGCTTCACGGTGTCGGCGACGACGAGCACGGCGCGGGCGGCCCCGTCCCAGGCGACGGCGACCGTCGTGCGGCCCCGTGCGGCCTCGTCCGCGGCGACCGCGGCGAGGTCGTCGGACAGCGGGACCGACCACTGCTCGAGCAGCCGCGGGCGGCCGACGAGCACGGCGTGACCGTCGACGACGCCCTGCACGCCGAGACCCTCGTGGTTGGTGAAGTCGGAGACGGCGGGCAGGTCACCGACCCGCTCGGTGGCGGCCCCGGCGATCGCGGCGGCCACCGGATGCTCCGAGGCGCGCTCCAGCGCTCCGGCGAGGCGCAGCACGGTCGCCTCGTCGGTGTCGTCGGCGGTGTGCACATCGGTCAGCGCCATGGTGCCGGTGGTGACGGTGCCGGTCTTGTCGAGCACGACGGTGTCGACCCGGCGCGTCGACTCCAGGATCTCCGGGCCCTTGATCAGGATGCCGGTCTGGGCGCCGCGGCCGGTGCCGACGAGCAGCGCGGTCGGTGTGGCCAGCCCGAGCGCGCACGGGCAGGCGATGATCAGCACGGCGACGGCCGCGGTGAACGCGGTCGAGGCCGGGGCGCCGGTGAGGATCCAGGCCAGCAGCGTCGCGGCGGCGATCACGGCGACGACCGGCACGAACACCGCGGAGATCCGGTCGGCGAGGCGCTGCACCTCGGCCTTGCCGTTCTGCGCCTCCTCGACCAGCCGCGCCATCTGCGCGAGCGCGGTGTCCGAGCCGACCCGGGTGGCCCGCACGACGAGCCGCCCGCCGGAGTTCACGCACCCGCCGACGACGGTGTCACCGGCCCGGACCTCGACCGGCACCGACTCGCCGGTGAGCATCGAGACGTCGACCGCCGAGCGGCCGTCGACGACCTCGCCGTCGGTGGCGACCTTCTCCCCGGGGCGCACGACGAACTCCTCGCCCACCGTGAGCTCGTCGACGGCGACGCGGACCTCGGCGCCGTCGCGGAGCACCGTCACGTCCTTCGCGCCCATCTGCAGCAGCGCGCGCAGCGCGGCGCCGGCCCGGCGGCGGGAGCGGAGCTCGACGTAGCGACCGGCCAGCACGAACGTGACGACCGCGGCGACGACCTCCAGGTAGATGTTCCCGCTGCCGTCGGTACGCGAGATCGTCAGCTCGAAGGGGTGCACCATGCCGGGCATCCCGGCGGTGCCGAGGAACAGCGCGTAGAGCGACCAGGCGAGCGCGGCCGTCGTCCCCATCGAGACGAGGGTGTCCATCGTGGCGGCGCCGTGACGCAGGTTCGTCCAGGCGGCCCGGTGGAACGGCGCCCCGGCCCAGCCCCACACCGGCAGGGTGAGCAGCAGCGAGGCCCACTGCCAGCCGACGAACTGCCACGCGGGCGTCATCGCGAGGACGACGACCGGCACCGACAGCACGACGGCGCCGATCAGCCGGTTCCGCAGGTCGCGCAGGTCGCGTTCGGGGTCCGGGTCGGGCTCGGCGCTCGGCGGGGTGGCGGTGTAGCCGGCCGCCTCGACGGTCCCGAGCAGGGTGTCGAGCCCGACGCCGCCGGGGGCGCTGATCCGCGCCTTCTCGGTGGCGTAGTTGACGGTGGCGGTGACGCCGTCGAGCTTGTTGAGCTTGCGCTCGATGCGGTTCGCGCAGGACGCGCAGGTCATGCCGCCGACGGCGAGCTCGATCTCGGTGACGGTGCCGGCTGTGCTGCCCGGGCCGGCTGTGCCGGCTGTGCTGGCTACGCTGCCTGGGCCGCTCTCGGCGACGGTCCCGGTCGCGGCTGCGCGGGGCAGGGCGGTGACGGGTCCGTGGGCCGGGGACGTGTCGCTCATGGTCGGTCCTCCGGGGCGACCCGGCGCGGGTGGCGGTCGCGACCCGCGCCGGGTGGGTGGTCGGGTGGGGTGCTCAGACGAGCTGGTAGCCCGCCTCGCGCACGGCGTCGCGGACGGCCTCGGTGGAGACCTCGTCGTCGCTGGTGACGGTGACGGCGCCGGTCGGCAGGTCGACGGCCACGTCGGTGACGCCGGCGATCTCGCTGATCTCCTCGGTGACCGAGGCGACGCAGTGCTGGCAGGTCATGCCGGTGACGGTGTAGCTGGCGGTGCTCATCGTGCTCTCTCCTGTGCGGGGTTCGGCGCCATCGGGGTCCGGCGCCATCGGGGTCAGGATCGGACCAGCCGGGCGATCGCCGCGCTGGCCTCCTGGATCTTCTCCTCGGCGACGGGGCCGCCCTCGGCGGCGGCGTCGGCGACGCAGTGCTTCAGGTGCTCGTCGAGCAGGCCCAGCGCGACGGCCTCCAGGGCCTTGTTGACCGCGGCGACCTGGGTCAGCACGTCGATGCAGTACTTGTCCGACTCGATCATCTTCGTGATGCCGCGGACCTGGCCCTCGATCCGGCGCATCCGCTTGACGTGCGCGTCCTTGGTGTCGGCGTAGCCGGGCATCGCGTCCTCCTCGGGGTCCACCGCGACCATACCCCTAGGGGGTAGTGGTATCCACCCCGCCGGTACGGTCGAGGTGTGACGGACCGGACCCGGCTGCTCGTGCTCGTGCTGCCGGTGCTGCTCGGGCTGCTGGGGATGCACGCGCTCGCGGCGCCATCCGCGCACTCCGGTGTACACGACCGTCCCGCGGGCACGCCGCACGCCGCCCCGCACCCCGCACTGCACTCCGCCTCGCACTCCGCACTGCACTCGGCACTGCACGATGGACCGGCCCGCGCCGCCGCGGTACCGGCGCACCCCGTCCCGGACGGCGCGTCGGCGGGGGCCACACGTCCCGGTCCCCACGGATCGTCGCACGACGGGGCCGCGCACCTGCTGCACCTGTGCCTGGCCGTGCTCGTGGCCGGGGTCGTCCTCGCCGCGGCGGTGCTGCTGTCCGGGTGGGCGCCGCTGCCGGCGTCGCGGGGGCCGGTCGGCCCGGGGCGCCCGCGGACCGGACCGACCGGCCGCTCGCCCCCGGTCCCACGGCGGCTCGCGCTGCTCTGCGTGTCGCGGACGTGACCGGCCTCCGGCGCGGGAGAGCGCCGGAGCCGCCGAGCACCCACGACACGGGAGTACCGACACATGACACACACGAACGTGGCGCTCGCCGCCACGGCACTGACCGCTGCCCTCGTCCTGACCGGCTGCGCCGGCGGAGCCGCGTCCGCACCGCCGGTCGCGTCGTCGAGCAGCGCCGACGTCACCTTCGCCCAGGGCATGATCCCGCACCACGAACAGGCGATCGCGATGGCACGGCTCGCCGACGGCCGCGCCGGGGCCCGCGTGGGCGCCCTCGCCGACCGGATCGAGGCCGCCCAGGGCCCGGAGATCGGGCAGCTCCAGGGGTTCCTGGCCGACTGGGGCGCCGCGCCCGCCGCGGACCCCCACGCCGGTCACGGTGACATGGCCGGGATGACGGGGATGATGTCCGACGAGCAGATGGCCGGGCTGGAACGCGCGTCCGGCGCCGCGTTCGACCGGTCGTTCCTCGAGATGATGATCGCCCACCACGAGGGTGCGGTGACCATGGCCCGCGCCGAGCTCGACGCCGGGGTGGACCCGCGGGCACGGGAGGTGGCGCAGCGGATCCTCGACACGCAGCAGGCGGAGATCGCGGAGATGCGGGCGCTGCTGGGCTGAGCGGAGATCGTCGCGACTGAGGGATCCGGTGCCGGGAACGGCACCGGACCGCTCGGTCGTGACGATCATCGTCGCGGCGTCAGCTGAACGAGATGTGCACGTGGTCCATGTGGTTCGCCGTCGCCCCGCCCCGGTCCTCCTGGGCCGTCCAGCCGCTGCCGGTGTCGATGCGCTGCCGCCAGATGATGTAGGAGATCCCGAGCTCGTCCCGGTGCTGCTGGGCGTAGGCGGCGAGCCGGTCGCCCGTCGCCCGGTCGACCATGAAGTCCAGGGCCTTGCCGCTCGGGTGGTCGGAGGCGTTGCCGCGGCTGCCGATGCCCAGCACGGAGTCGACGCCGAACAGGCAGCGCAGCTTCTCCCCGGCCCTCGCCACGTTCGCGGCGACGCCCTCCATGCCCGCGGTGCCCAGGGCACACGTGGGGGAGCCGGTCGGGCCGCCGGCCGAGGGTGCGTCGGCGGCCCCGGCGGAGGAGCGCGCGGAGTCGGCGGCGCGGGCGGCCGCCTCCCGTGCCTCGCGGGCGGCGGCCCGGGCGCGCTCGCGCGCCTCGTCGCGGGCGGTCACCGCGGAGCCGACCGCACCGTTCGCGGCGCCGACGATCGCGTCGACGTCGACCGGGGGCGGCGGCTCGGCCAGCGACCGCGCCGTCCCGGAGTGTGCCGACGGCGCCGCGGTGGCCGCGTCGGTCGGCGACGCGTCCGCGGCCGGGGAGCTGAAGGCCTGCAGCGCGAGGTCGTCGACCCGGGGGAGTCCGCCGCCGGTCGCGGCGTGCGCGGCGACGAGTCCGCCGCCCGCGAGCGCGGAGGTGAGGACCTGCAGGGTGCGGGCCCGGCCCGCGCGGCGGTGCCTCCCGCCCCGCTCCGGGCCGACGTCACGGGTGACGACGGTCGTCGACGGCAACGGTCGGCTCGGGTCGGCCCGGCTCGGGGAGCGCCGGGCCGCCACGGAGCCGGGGATGTTCCTCGGCACGCAGGGCGTCCTTCCTCGTCGGAGACGGCTGCGCCCGGATGCCTGGGGAGCGGGGCGCGCGGGTCCTGCTGGGGATCAGGACCGTGACCGTTCCGTGATCGACCGTACGGACCGGGTTGCCGACGCGGGGTCGGTCCGCGACCACCGGCCGTCGCGGTGCTGCGAGTGGCGGGCGGCTCGGCCGGAAGGATCAGCGGCGATCCGCCGGTTGCCGAGGTGGTCAGGCGTCCTGGACGTCCCAGGTGCCCGCGGCGTAGTCGAGGGTGACCCGCAGCGCTCCGCCGTCCCCGTGGCCGCCGTCGCCGTGACTGACGTAGACGAGCCGGTCGTCGGTGGCCTCGGCCACCTCGGTCCGCGCGTCGTACAGCCAGGGATGGCGCCGGCGTAGCCCGATCAGCTCCTGGTGCACCGCGAGGACGTGCGGGTCGGCGCCGTCGGGGAACGACCCGTCGGCGGGGAACTCGGGGCGGACCGCGTCGTCGCCGCCTGCCCGCTCCTCCTTGACCCCGGTCAGGCCGAGCTCGTCGCCGGCGTAGACCGAGGGGGTGCCGCCGACGGTGCACAGCACGGCCACGGCCAGCTCGATGTGGCGGCGGTCGTGCAGCTGCGACGCGAGCCGGGTGACGTCGTGGTTGCCGAGGAAGGTGTTCGGCACCGCGGCGGCGACGAACCGGTCGTGGCGCTGCAGCGCCCACGCCAGCTCGTGCGGGTTGCCGTCGTTGAGGCTCGACCAGACCGCCTTCCACAGCTCGTACTGGGTGAGCGCGTCGATCGTGGTGGCGGCGGTGACCGCGTCGTGCTCGCCGTGGATGACCTCGCCGAGGAACCAGGCGCCCGGGTGGCGTGCGCGGACGCGGGGGAGGACGTCGGCCCAGAAGTCGTCGGGGACGGTGTACGCGGCGTCGAGCCGCCACCCGTCGGCGCCGCGGTCGAGCCAGTGGCAGAGCACGTCCACGACGTGGTCGCGCACCGCGGGGTTGTCGTGGTCGAGGGTGTGCAGGCCGGGGTGGCCCTCGAAGACGGCGATCTCCCCGTCGTCGGTGTGCCGGAACCAGGCGTCGTCCGGCCCGCCGGGGTCGGCGCGGGCGGCGAGCAGCCTGGGGTGCTCGGGCCCGACGTGGTTGAAGACGCCGTCGAGCAGGATCCGCAGGCCGCGCCCCTTCGCCTCGGCGACGAGCGCGTCGAAGTCGGCGCCCGAGCCCAGGCGCGGGTCGATCCGCAGGTGGTCGGTGGTGTCGTAGCCGTGGGTGGCCGAGGCGAACACCGGGCCGAGCAGCAGTCCGTTCGCCCCCAGCGCGACCGCGTGGTCGAGCCAGCCGATGATCCGCCGCAGCGAGTGGTCCGCCCCGTCGCCACGGTCGGGGTGGGCCCCGGTGAACCCCAGCGGGTACACGTGCCACCAGATCGCGTGCCGTACCCAGTCCATCCGCGCGACCCTAGCCGTCGGACGGTTCCTCGGCCCGGTGCCCGTCGAGCCAGGCGAGGACGGCCTCGGTGTGCTCGCCGACGGCCGGGACCGGGTCCATCCGCGCCCGCCGCCCGGCGACGGTGATCGGCGGCTGCAGCGCCCGCAGCGGCCCGACCGGGCTGTCGACCTCGGTCCACCGGTCCCGCGCGGCGAGCTGCGGGTGCTCCAGCACCTCGCCGACCTCCCGCTGCCGGGCGTGCGCGATCCGCGCCGCCACCAGCCGCGCGACGAGCTCGTCGCCGGTCAGGCCGGTCAGCACGGTGTCGATCTCGGCGTGCAGGGCGGGGCGGTTCTCCACCCGGGCCCGGCCACTGGAGAACCGCGGGTCGGTCGCGACCTCCGGGCGGCGCAGCACGACCTCGCAGAACGTCACCCACTCGCGCTCGTTCTGGATCGACAGGACGACGTCGGTGCCGTCACCGGCGGAGAACGTGCCGTACGGAGCGATCGCGGCGTGGCTGGTGCCGGTCCGCCGCAGGGCGGTGCCGCCGTAGCCGGCGTAGTAGAGCGGGTAGCCCATCCACTCCACCAGCGAGTCGAACAGGCTGACCTCCAGGTCGGTGCCCAGCCCGGTGCGTTCCCGCTCGTAGAGCGCGGACAGGATGCCGGAGAACGCGTACATGCCGGCGCCGATGTCGGCGGCCGGGATGCCGCTCTTGGCGGGGGCGTCCTCGGTGCCGGTGATCGAGACGAGCCCCGCCTCGGACTGGATGAGCAGGTCGTAGGCCTTCGCGTCGCGGTACGGGCCGGAGCTTCCGTAGCCGGAGATCGAGCAGGTCACCAGCCGGGGGTACCGCTCGCGCAGGGCGGCGGCGCCGAGCCCGAGCCGCTCGGCGGCACCCGGGGCGAAGTTCTGCACGAACACGTCGGCCCGCTCCAGCAGCCGCAGCATCGTGGCGCGTCCGTCGTCGGACTTCAGGTCGAGGGTGACAGACTCCTTGGACCGGTTGAGCCACACGAAGTGGCTGGACATGCCGTGGACGGTCTCGTCGTAGTCGCGGGCGAAGTCGCCGGAGCCCTCGCGTTCGATCTTGATGACGCGAGCGCCGAGGTCGGCGAGGTGCCGGGTCGCCAGCGGCGCGGCGACGGCCTGCTCGCAGGAGACGACGAGCAGGCCCTCCAGGGGGAGCTGTGCGTCCGTGGCCATGACGGCTCCTCGGCGTCGAGACGATGCCTGGTCCCCCGGATCATGCACGACCCCGACCGACGACGCCCCGCCCGGCCGTCGTGGGCCCGGCCGGGGTCAGCCGGCGTCGCGGGCGGCGGCGACGAAGTCGCGGATGCGCCCGTGGTCCTTCACCCCGCGGGCGGACTCGACGCCGCTGGAGACGTCGACGCCCCAGGGCCGCACCCGGCGCACCGCCTCACCGACCGTGCCGGGGTCCAGACCGCCCGCGAGCAGCCAGCGCCCGTCCGGCTTCGGGTCGAGTGCCTCGGCGTCCCAGCGCTCGCCGGACCCGGCGACGGGGGAGTCGAGCAGCAGGACCTCCTCGCCGTGCAGGCCGACGGTGAGGTCCGGGTCGTCCGTCAGCGAGGTGGCCCGCCACAGGGTCACCGGGTGCCGCCCGGCGACGGCGAAGTCCCCGGCGGTGTAGCGGCCGTGCAGCTGCAGCACGTCGGCGCCGGCGCCGGCGGTCACCGCGGCGGCCTCGCCCGCGGGCAGGTCGGCGACCACGACCACCGACCGCACCCCGTCCGGCACCCGCGCGACGAGCGCGGCCAGCCCGGCCGGGTCGACGTGGCGGGGGCTCGGCGGGTACACGACGAACCCGACCGCGTCGGCGCCGGCGGCCACGGCCGCGTCGACGTCGGCCGGGGTGGACAACCCGCACACCTTCACGAACACGGGGTCGACCCTACGTGGCGCGGCCGCGCCGCCCGGCGCGCCGGGAAGGAGGCCGGCGGATCGGCTACAGGTCCAGCACGAGCCGCGGGGACCGCGAGCGGGACACGCAGACCATCATCACCTCGCCCGCGGCGCGCTCGTCGTCGGAGAGCAGCGAGTCTCGGTGGTCGGGTTCGCCGCCCAGCACCCCGGTCTCGCAGGTGCCGCAGGTGCCCTCCCGGCACGAGGACAGCATCGTGATCCCGGCGCCCTCGAGCGCGTCGAGGATCGAGCAGCCGGCCGGGACCTCGACCACCCGGCCGGACCCGGCGAGCTCCACCTCGAACCCGTCCTGCGGCCCGTCGAGCGCGCCGTCGGCGGGGGCGAACCGTTCGAGGTGGACGTCGAGGCCGAGCCGGTCGCCGAGCTCGGAGACGGCGTCGAGCAGGCCGCCGGGACCGCAGCAGTAGACCGGCCGGTCCCCGGCCGCCCCGAGCACGGCGGCGAGGTCGGGCGGCCCGTCCTCGTCCTGCGGCACCAGGACCACGCGGTCGGGGTACCGCTCGGCGAGCTCGGTGAAGGCCATCGACGCCCGGGCGCGGCCGCCGTAGACGAGCCGCCAGTCCGCGCCCGCGGCCTGTGCCGCCGCGACCATCGGGACGATCGGGGTGATCCCGATGCCCCCGGCGACGAACAGGTAGCCGGGCGCGTCGACGAGCCCGAAGTGGTTGCGGGGGCCGTCCACGTCGACGGTGTCGCCCTCGGCGAGGACGTCGTGGACGTACGCGGACCCGCCGCGGCCGTCGGCCTCCCGCAGCACCGCGACCCGGTAGACCGACCGTTCCCCGGGGTCGCCGCAGAGCGAGTACTGCCGGACCAGGTCCGGCCCGGTCCGCAGGTCGATGTGCGCGCCCGGTTCCCAGGCCGGCAGGTCCGCGCCGGACGGGTCGCGCAGGGTCAGCAGCACCACGCCGTCGGCGGCGGCCTCCTTCTTCTCCACCACGAGAGGGGTGCTCATCGCGTCGCTCCTTCCAGCTCCCCGCCGGGCGGACGGCGGCTCGGGCAGCGGGTGGTGGCCGTCGGGGTGGGCGAGCAGCCACTCCCACAGCGGGACGGGGTCGTCGAAGACGCGTTCGGCGCCGCAGTGGCACACCGCGCGTTGCAGGTCGGTGCCCAGCACCCAGTGGATGCGCTGCACCCGGCGCCCGTGCAGCACCGGGGGCGCCTCGGGGATGTCGCTCACCGGACGGTCGCCGCCTGCGGTGCCGAGGCCATCCTGGCCAGCATCCGGCGGGCGGCGAGCCCGCCGGTGTCGATGTTGACCGACAGCTCCTGGTAGCCGGGCGGCTCGGTCGCGACGACCTTCTCCAGGACGTCGAGGGCCTCGACGTCCTGCAGCACCACGGTGCGGTTCTGCTCGGCCAGGAACGCCGAGACCTCGACGTCGTCCTGGGCGAAGTCGCGCGCGACCATCCAGAAGTCGTGCGTGGAGTGCTCGGTCTCCGGCGTGATCGCGTAGACGACCTCGACGTGGAAGGCGTCCGGGTCGGTGCCGTCCGGGTTCGGGACGGAGCCGACCGGCGCGATCCGGGAGTGCAGCTTGTACAGGCACGGCGGGGTGTACTCGATGTCCTGCCAGCGCGAGATCCGCCCGGACAGGCCGGTGGAGCGCTCGTAGAACGGCGGGCACTCGGCGTCGGCCATGTGCCGGGAGACGTGGACGATGCCAGCGTCCTCGTCCACCTCGGTCGAGATCGGGGTGGCCGCGACCTCGGGGGTGCCGATGTAGCCGCCGTGCAGGTAGGTCTCGTGCGACAGGTCGAGCAGGTTGTCCACCAGCAGCGAGAACCGCGCCGCGAGGGGCTCCATGCCGCGCACCGTCGTCCACGCGTCGTCGTCGAGGTAGGTCGCGCGCGGGATGCGGGTCGCGTCGGCGCGCTCCGGGGCCCCGATCCAGACCCAGATCAGCGAGTCCTGTTCGACGACCGGGTAGGCCGCCAGGCGGGCCGTGCGCGGCACCCGCTTCTGGCCCGGCACCGCGACGCACGCGCCGTCGGCGCCGTAGGTGAAGCCGTGGTAGCCGCAGACGACGGTGTCGCCGACGAGCCGGCTCGGGGACTGGGACAGCGGGAACCGGCGGTGCACGCAGCGGTCGGCGTGCGCGGTGACCTGGCCGGCCTCGGTGCGCCAGAACAGGATCGGCTCGTCGCAGATCGTGCGGCCGAACAGCTCGCGCCCGATCTCGGCGGAGTAGGCGGCGACGTACCACTGGTCGCGGGGGATCGAGCTCATGCGGGGACTCCCTGGGTGGTGGGGGCGCCGGATCGGCGGAGCAGCAGGACGAGGACGGCCGCGCCGACGAACACCGCGGCGAAGAGCAGGTAGAGCGACTGCGGGGTGGCGCCGCCGTCGAGCAGCGCCCCGGCCAGGGTCGGCGCGAGGATCGCCCCGGACCGGCCGACGGCGAGTGCGGTGCCGACGCCGGTGGTGCGCACGTCGGCGCCGTAGGAGGTCGGGGCCATCGCGTACAGCCCGGCGCCGCAGCCGTTGACGAACAGCCCGACCAGCGCGGCGACGACGAACGCCACCGCGAGCGAGGAGGTGCTGGCGATGAACACGGCGAGCAGCACCGCGGTGGCCAGCAGGTACCCGGCGAGCACGTGCCGCAGCGCGAACCGGGCGGCGAGCAGGCCGAGCCCGGCGGCGCCGAAGATGCCGCCGACGTTGAGCAGGGTGCCGCCCGCGATGCCCGCGTCCGGGGAGAGCCCGGCCTCGACGAGCAGCGTCGGCGTCCAGCTGGTGACGAAGTAGAACCCGGCCATCACGCAGAAGAAGCTGATCCAGAGCAGCACCGTGGTGCGGCGCAGCGCCGGGCGCAGCAGCGCGCCGTACCCGGCCGCGACACCGGTGAGCGCCGGAGCGTCCCCGGGGAGCGCGGGCAGCGCCGCGTGCCCCATCCGGGCCAGCAGCGCGTTGACCCGCTCCAGCGCCCCGGCCGGGCGACGCACGAGCAGGAAGTCCAGCGACTCCGGCAGCCGCCACCAGACCAGCGGGACCGCCGCCAGGGTGGCCAGGCCACCGACGAGGAACACCGACCGCCAGCCGAGCTGCCCGATCAGCGTGGCGGCGAGCACGCCGCCGAGGACGGCCCCGATCGCGTAGCCGGTGGAGTTCAGGCTGACCGCGAGCCCCCGCCAGCGGGCCGAGGCGTACTCGGCGGCGACGACGTTGCTGGTGGCGAGGATGCCGCCGACACCGAGCCCGGTGACCAGCCGCAGCGCGCCGAGCTGACCGGGGGACTGCGCCGCGGACGAGGCCAGCATCGCCAGCCCCGCGACGACCAGGCAGCCCAGCACGATCGGCCGTCGCCCGATGCGGTCGGCCCACGGTCCGATGAGGACCGAACCGGCGGCCATGCCGACCAGGCCAGCGGACAGGAGCAGGCCGAGCTGGCTGCCGGACAGGCCCCACTCGGTGGCGACCGAACGGCCGGTGAAGGCCATGACCAGGACGTCGAAGCCGTCCAGGACGTTGAGCAGGACGCACGCCGCGACCGCGCCCCACTGGTAGCGGGACATGGGGGCGTCGTCGAGCAGGCGGCGGACGGTGTCCGTCGCGGGTGGTGGGCGCATGGTGGACTCCGTCGTCTCCGCGCGGTGGTGGTGCAGCGAGGATGCGGGGCGACGGGGCGAGCGCCGTACGTGCCTTCCGGAGAATGGAAGGGTTTCAGGGCGTGGTGGTGCTGAGCGCGCGGCTGATCCCGGCGGCGGTCGTGCGCACCAGCGGGGCCAGCGCACGGGCGGGCACGCTGCCGTGCCGCACCACGAGCGAGACGGCCGCGACGACCTGGCCGCGGGCGTCGGAGACGGGGGCGCCGACCGACAGCGCGTCGTCGGTGACCTGCCGGTCGCTGACCGAGTGGCCGTCGCGGCGGACGTCGGCGAGCATGCGGCGCAGCCGCTGCGGGTCGGTCACGGTGAACGGGGTGTAGCGCTCGATCCGCCCGCCCAGCACCTCGTCCTGCAGCTCCGGCGGCGAGTGCGCGAGCAGCACCAGGCCGACCCCGGTCGCGGTGAGCGCGAAACGCCCCCCGACCCGGGTCTGCACCGGGACCGCGCCGGACCCGGCGAGCCGTTCGACGAACACCACCTCGGCGCCCTCGCGCACCGCGAGCTGCACGTTCTCCCGGGTGACCCGGGACAGGTCCTCCAGGAACGGCAGCGCCGTCTCGCGCAGTGCCTGCCCGCGCGGGGCGAGCGCGCCCAGCTCCCACACGCGCAGCCCGATCCGGTAGCGGCCCTGCTCGTCACGCTCCAGCGCACCCCACGCCGCCAGGTCGGCGACGAGCCGGTGGGCCGTCGACAGCGGGACGTCGGCGTGCCGGGCGAGGTCGCTGAGCGACAGCGCGGCCCGGTCGGGGCCGAACGCGTCGAGCAGGCCGAGCGCGCGCACCACGACCGACCCGGTCGGTCCCACCGGGTGGCCGCGACGCGACGTGGTCATGCCCGCCAGTATCAGGCGTCGTGGTCAGGCGTCGTAGTCGACCGTGGCGGTCCCCGTCACCGGGCGGGACTGGCAGGTGAGGACGAACCCGGCGGCGACCTCCTCGGGCTCCAGCGCGTAGTTGCGCCGCATGGTCACCTCGCCGTCGGTCACCTTCGCCCGGCAGGTCCCGCACACCCCGCCCTTGCAGGCGAACGGCAGGTCTCCGCGGACCTGCTGCGCGGCGTCGAGGACGTACGCCCCGGCCGGGACGGCCAGCGTCGTCGACCGTCCGTTCAGGACGACCGTGACCTGCGCGCCGTCGCCGTCCGGCTCGGGCTCGTGGCGGTCGACCTCCGGCGGCGGCTCGTCGACGTAGAACAGCTCGCGGTGCACCCGGCGCCGCTCGACACCCAGCTCGCCGAGCACCGCGACCGCGGCCTCGGTCATCCCGAGCGGGCCGCACAACCACCAGTCGTCGACGTCGCCGGTGTCGACCAGCGCGGTGAACAGCAGCCGCAGCCGGTCGGCGTCGAGCCTGCCGTTGACGATCTCGGCCTCGGTGGGCTCGCGGGACAGCACGTGGAGCAGGTGCAGCCGCGGGCCGTAGCGGTTCTTCAGGTCGGCGATCTCCTCGGTGAACATCACCGTGTCGGTCCGCCGGTTGCCGTAGACGAGGGTGACGCGGGTGTCGTCGTGCGCGGCCAGCAGCGACGCCGCGATCGACAGCACCGGGGTGATCCCGGACCCCGCGGCGACGAGGCCGTGGTGCGTGCCCGCCGTCAGCTCCGGGGTGAACGACCCGGCGGGCGGGCCGACCTCGACGACGTCGCCCGGGGTCACCTCGTCGACCAGCCACGCGGAGAACAGGCCGCCGTCGACCCGGCGGACCCCCACCCGCGGCGCGGTCCCGGCGGCCGAGCAGATGGAGTACGACCGGCGCTCCTCGCCGTCGGCGGTGACCTTCCGCAGGGTCAGGTACTGGCCGGGCCGGAAGTCGTAGTGCGCGCGCAGGTCGTCGGGCACGTCGAAGGTGACGGCGACGGCGTCGTCGCACAGCCGGTCCACCTCGGTCACCACGAGCCGGTGGAAGCCGACGGGCAGCGCGTCGTCCCCGGCCAGCAGGGCCTCGATCTCGTCGTCCAGAGCGAGCGTCGTCCTGCCGTACGCCTGGTTGGCCCGGGCCTGCCACGCCGCCGCGCGCCGCTCGCTCATCAGTTCTCCTCGCCGGTTCGGTCGATCACCGGGCACGCTCCGCTCCTCGCTCGCCAGGGCTCGCCGCGATGCTCACGCACCCTCAGATCTCCTTCATGTGCTCGAACGGCTCACGGCAGGTCGTGCACCGACGCAGCGCGGTGCACGCGGTCGGGCCGAAGCGCGACAGCTCCTCGGTCGCCCGCGACCCGCACTGCGGGCAGGGCACGACCGTCGACGGCGCGTCCAGCGTCAGCGGGATCGGCCCGGTGGTGCGCGGGGCGCTCCCGGGCGGTGCGACGCCGGCCTCGGCGAGCTTGCGACGACCGGCCCCGCTGATCCAGTCGGTGCTCCAGGCGGGGGAGAACACCGTCCGCACCTCGACGCCCGAGTACCCGGCCGCCGTGAGCGCGCCGCGGATGTCGGCCCGCATCTCCTCGATCGCCGGGCAGCCGGAGTAGGTCGGGGTGATCGTCACGGTCACCGTGCCATCCCGTTCGGAGACCGACCGGACCACCCCGAGGTCGTCGAGGGTGAGCATCGGCATCTCGGGGTCGACGACCCGGGCGACGACGTCGCGGGCACCGAGGTCCCGGTCGCTCAGGTCCCGGTCGCTCAGGTCCACCGTGGTCACCACGTCGCCCCCGGGTGTCTGCGCGCCAGGCTCTGCATCACCACGAGTGCGTGCTCCAGCTTCTCGGTGTGCAGCCCCTGCCGGCCGCCGCGGCCGCCGACCGTGCCGGTCGGCGGTACGTCCGGGCGGGTCAGCGTGGCCCGCTCCAGCACCTGCGCGAGCACGGTCTCGACCTCCTCGCGGGTGTCGGCGGGGTCGACCGCGACCCCGGCCGCGACCAGGCGCCGTTCCTGCTCGGTGGTGCGGAACAGCTCCTCGATGTGCGGCCACACCCACTCCAGCGCGTCCTGCATGCGGCGGTGGGACTCGCCGGTGCCGTCGCCGAGGCGCAGCGTCCAGCGGGCGGCGTGGTCACGGTGGTAGGTGACCTCCTTGACCCCCTTCGCGGCGACGGCGGCGACCACCGGGTCGGCCGAGCCCTGCAGCCGGTGCAGGAGCGCGAGGCGCCAGGTGGAGAACACCAGCAGCCGCGCGATGCACCGGGCGAAGTCCAGGTCGTCGGACGGTTCGACGAGCCCGACACAGCGGAACTCCTCGACCTCGCGCCAGTAGGCCAGCGCGTCCTCGTCGCGGCCGGTCAGGTGCCCGGCGCGCGAGAGCAGCACCCGGGCCTGACCGAGCAGGTCGAGCGCGGTGTTGGCGAGCGCGACCTCTTCCTCCAGCTCCGGGGCGTTCGAGACCCACTCGGTGAGCCGGTGCGACAGCACCAGCGCGTCGTCGCCGAGCATCAGGCAGTACGCGGCCAGGTCGGCGGGGTCGACGCCGTCCGGGACGGGCGCGACGATGTCGGCCTCGGAGTCCTCGAAGCCCGACCCGAACGCCCAGCGGGGGTCGTCGCCCTCTTCGGTCAGCGCGTCGTAGACGGAGCCGCTCACAGGTGCGGCACCTCCTCCGGGATCGCGTAGAACGTCGGGTGCCGGTAGACCTTGTCCCCGCTCGGGGCGAAGAACGGGTCCTTCTCGTCCGGACTGGACGCGGTGATCGCGTCCGCGCGGACCACCCAGATGCTCACGCCCTCGTTGCGACGGGTGTAGACGTCGCGGGCGTTGTGCAGGGCCATCTCGTCGTCGGGGGCGTGCAGCGACCCGACGTGCACGTGGTTGAGCCCGCGCTTGCCGCGGACGAACACCTCGTAGAGTGGCCAGGCGCGACGGCCCGGCCGCTCGCCCTGCCCGGTCTCGACGCCCGTCGTCGGGACGGCGCCGTGGCCGCCCTCGGCGCTCATGCTCGTTCCGCGTGCCTTGCTCTCGGTGTTCATGCTCGTTCCGCGTGCGCTGCTCTCGGTGCCCACGTCCTGCTCGCTCATGCCCGTGCCCCCTGCTTCTCGGCGTAGGCCCGGGCCGCCTCGCGCACCCACGCCCCGTTCTCGTGCGCCCGGCGGCGGTGGTCCAGCCGCTGCCGGTTCGCCGGTCCCGCCCCGGAGACGACGGCGGTGAACTCCGACCAGTCCGGCTCCCCGAAGTCGTGCGCCTGCCGCTGCTCGTTCCAGCGCAGGTCCGGGTCGGGCAGCGTCACGCCCAGCGCCGCCGCCTGCGGCACGGTCATGTCGACGAAGCGCTGGCGCAGCTCGTCGTTCGTGTGCCGCTTGATGCCCCACGCCATCGACTGGTGGGTGTTGGGGGAGTCGCCGTCGGCCGGGCCGAACATCATCAGCGACGGCCACCACCAGCGGTCCACGGCCTCCTGCACCATCCGCTTCTGCGCCTCGGTCCCCGCGGTCAGGGCGAGCAGCGACTCGTAGCCCTGGCGCTGGTGGAACGACTCCTCCTTGCAGATGCGGATCATCGCCCGGGCGTAGGGCCCGTAGGAGCAGCGGCACAGCGGCACCTGGTTCGCGATCGCCGCGCCGTCGACCAGCCACCCGATCACCCCGATGTCGGCCCAGGACAACGTCGGGTAGTTGAAGATCGAGCTGTACTTCTGCTTGGCGTCGATCAGCTTCTCGGTGAGCTCCTCGCGGTCGACGCCGAGCGTCTCGGCCGCCGCGTAGAGGTACATCCCGTGGCCGGCCTCGTCCTGCACCTTGGCCAGCAGGATCGCCCGGCGCCGCAGCGAGGGCGCACGCAGCAGCCAGTTGCCCTCCGGCTGCATCCCGATGATCTCCGAGTGCGCGTGCTGGGCGATCTGCCGGATCAACGTCCTGCGGTAGGCCTCGGGCATCCAGTCCCGCGGCTCGATCCGCTGGTCCGCCGCGATCGTCGCGTCGAACCGCTCCGCCAGCTCCGCCGGCGATGGCGCGGTGCTCGTCACTGGACACCTCCGTACCGAATGTTCGTTCGGCTACGAGTGTGGCCGATGCCGGATGGTCCCGCAACCCCGACGCCGGGCGTCGCGTTCCCGTGGTTCCGACCACACGAACGCGACACTCGACGACGAGTGGAACCGCAGCGCCCCTGGTGTCGTCCAAGACCCATGGATCTCACGAGGCCCTTCCACGGGGCGACGGCGGTCCGCGCCGGCCTGGTCACCCCCAACGAGCTGCGCGGCCCGCGCTTCCGGCGTCTGGTGCGGGGCGTCCACGTCCGCGCCGACGTGCCGGTGACCTACCTGCTGCGGTGCGAGGCGGTCGCGCTGACGGTCGGAGCGCTCGCCGCCACGGGGCGACCTCGGCCGGGCGACGCCCGTACCGCGCTCGCGGGCTGGGCGGCGGCGGAGGTGCACGACGCACGGTGCGCGCCGCAGGGCGTTCCGGTCGAGATCGTCGTACCGGGTGGCAACCGGCGGCTCGACGGCGTGCTGGTCCACCGTGGCCTGCTCGCGCCGGACGAGCTGGTGGCGGGGGTGCGGATCCCGGCCCCCGGTGGCCGGCGGCCCAGGTTCGTCCCCGGCCGGACGGTCATGGCCACCACCCCGCTGCGCACCGCCTTCGACCTGGCCCGCCGGGTGCCGCGCACGGAAGCGGTGATCGCCCTCGACGCGCTGGCCCGGGTCGGCGGTTTCGCCCCGGTCGCCGTGCTCGATCTCGCCGGGCGGTGTCCGGGAGCGCGGGGGATCCGGCGGCTTCCCGGCCTCGTCGCGCTGTCGGACCCGCTCGCCGGGTCCCCGATGGAGACCCGTGTCCGACTGGCGCTGCACGACGGCGGGCTGCCGCCACCGGTGCTGCAGCACCCCGTCGGCCCCTACCGGATCGACCTCTCCTTCCCGCGCGTACGACTCGGCATCGAGTACGACGGCGAGCACCATCGTGACCCGGCGCAGGCCCGGCGGGACCTGGAGCGGCAGCAGTACCTGTCCCGGGCGGGCTGGGTGATCCTGCGTCCCTCCGCTGCCGACGTCCTCCGGCACCCGGACCTGCTCGCACTCACCGTCCGGGCCCACCTCGAGCGTCGCGAATCCGTGGTCGTGGGCACCGGTTCGTGACGCTCGGCGGGTGTCAGGGGGCCGGGACGATGCCGCTGAAGGCGGCGCGGACGACGTCCTGCGGCAGGGTGGCGGTCCCGGGGCGGCCGGGGCGGTACCACTCGACGATCGAGTTGATCGTGCCGGACAGCAGTCGGGCGGCCAGGGCGGGATCGACGTCGGGGCGGACCTCGCCGGCGTCGACGGCCTCGCGGACCAGGGCCCGCACGGCCCCGTCGAACGCGCGGCGGCGTTCCAGCGCCCAGCGCTCGGTCTCGGTGTTGCCGCGCACCCGGAGCAGCAGGGTGACGTAGGGCAGCTCGGCCATGAGCACCCCGACCTGCGCGGCGACGATCGCCCGCAGCCGCTCGGCGGGGGAGCCGGCGCGGGCCTCGGGCAGGTCGAGCACCCCGAACAGCCCGTCGACGGCGCGTTCCAGCGCCGCGCGCAGCAGCGCCTCCTTGCCCGCGAAGTGGTGGTAGAACGACGACTTCGTGATCCCGGCGGCCCGCGAGAGGTCCTCCATCGACGTCGCGTCGTAGCCGCGGTCGATGAACTCGCCGACCGCGGTCTCGAGCAGCGCGTCGCGGCCCCCGCTCGGGCGCCGGGCCCGCTTGACCGGCGAGCTCATCGGCCCTCGAAGACGGGCTTCTTCTTCGCCAGGAAGTCGCTCACGGCCTGCTGGTGGTCGCGCGTGGTCGACAGCCGGATCTGGGCGTCGGCCTCGTACTCCAGGACGGCGGGGAGCTCGTTGACCGCGCCGAAGCGCAGCGCGCCCTTCACCTCGGCGTAGGCGCGGGTGGGGCCCGCCGCGAGGTGCCGCGCCAGGTCCAGTGCGGCCTCGAGGACCTTCTCGGCGGGCACGACGTCGCGCACCAGCCCCCAGTTGCGGGCGTCGGAGGCGGTGAACTGCTCGTTCAGCATCACCAGCTCGGTGGCCCGGGAGACCCCGACGGCGTGTGCGAGCGACGCCGCGAGCCCGCTGTCGGTGGACAGCCCGATGCCGGTGAACGCGGTCGCGAACTTCAGTCCGTCCGCGGCGATCCGCAGGTCGGCGGCCAGGGCGATGCCGAGCCCGGCGCCCACGCAGGGCCCGTTGATCGCGGCGACCACCGGCTTCGGTGCCTCGTTGAGCGCGCGGATCAGCGGGTTGTAGTGCCGGCGCACCGTGCCCAGGGCCCCGACCGGGTCGGCGTCGAGCGGCGCGGCGTGCTCGCCCAGGTCCTGCCCGACGCAGAACGCCTTCCCCGCGCCGGTCAGCACGATCGCGCGTACGGACTCGTCCCCGGCGACCTCGACGACCGCGGCGAGCAGGGCCTCCTTGAGCTCGACGGTGAGCGCGTTGTACTTCGCCGGTCGGTTGAGCGTGACCACCGCGACCGACGGGTCGGTCTCGTCGCGGGTCACGAGGACGGCGGGATCGGTGCCGGTGGCGGGGGAGGTCATCCGGTGAGCCTAACGGCCGACCGAACGATCGGTCTCCCTGTCCGGCGGGCGACGTCGGGAGGTGTCCCGCGCGTGCTGTCAGGCCCGTTGTCCGGGTGCCGTCGGACGCCCGGACGGACCCTGGTGCGGCTCCGTGGACCGGTGCTAGGTTCCCCGAACGAACGGTCGGTCCAATGGCCGACCCGCGACGACGAAGCGCGACGGAGGCCCGCCGATGACCCTGCTCCGCAGTCACCTCTCCGGTACCTGGCAGACGGGGAGCGGCGAGGGCCGCCCGCTGTACGACGCGGTGACCGGCGACGAGGTCGCCCGCATCTCCGCCGACGGCCTCGACCTCGCCGGGGCGCTGGAGTTCGGGCGGCGGACCGGCGGGCCCGCGCTGCGCGCGCTCACGTTCCACCAGCGCGCCGCCCTGCTGAAGGCGCTCGGCCAGCACCTGCGCGAGCACCGCGAGCAGCTCTACGCCGTCTCCGCGCGGACCGGCGCGACGCTCGGCGACTCCAAGTTCGACGTCGACGACGGCATCGGCGTCCTGCTCGCCTACGCGTCCAAGGCCAAGCGCGAGCTGCCCAACGACACGATCCACGTCGAGGGCGACGTCGAGCCGCTCGGCCGCGGCGGGACCTTCCTCGGCCAGCACGTGCTGACCCCGCTGCGCGGGGTCGCGGTCCAGGTCAACGCCTTCAACTTCCCGGTCTGGGGCCCGCTGGAGAAGCTCGCCCCGGCCTTCCTCGCGGGCGTCCCGACGCTGATCAAGCCGGCGTCGCCGACGGCGTTCCTCACCGCGGAGCTCGTCGAGCTGATCATCGGCTCCGGCCTGCTGCCCGAGGGGTCCGTGCAGTTCGTCGCCGGGTCGCTCGGCGACGCCTTCGACCACCTCACCGGGCAGGACCTGGTGAGCTTCACCGGCTCGGCGTCGACCGCGCAGACCCTGCGCAGCCACCCCGGGATCGTCCGCAACTCCGTGCGGTTCTCCGCCGAGGCCGACTCGCTGAACCTGGCCGCGCTCGGCCCGGACGCGACGCCCGGCACCGCGGAGTTCGACCTGTTCGTGAAGGCCCTCACCACCGAGATGACGGTCAAGGCCGGACAGAAGTGCACCGCGATCCGGCGCGCGTTCGTGCCGCGCGCGCACGTCGACGCCGTCGTCGAGGCGGTCACCGCGCGGCTCGCGACGGTCGTGGTCGGTGCGCCCGGTGCCGAGGGCGTCCGGATGGGGGCGCTCGCAAGCCTCGACCAGCGCGAGGAGGTCCGCCGCAGCGTGAAGTCCCTGCGCGACGCCGGCCGGATCGTGTTCGGCGACCCGGACCGCGTCGAGGTGACCGGCGCCGACGCCGACCGCGGCGCCTTCGTCTCCCCGCTGCTGCTGGTCGGCGACCCGGACCGCGCCGAGCCGCACGAGGTCGAGGCGTTCGGCCCGGTGTCGACCGTGCTGCCCTACGACTCCACCGACGAGCTGATCGACTACGCCGCCCGCGGCCAGGGCTCGCTCGCCGGCTCCGTCGTCTCCGCCGACCCCGCGTTCGTCCGCGAGGTCGTGCTCGGCGTCGCCCCGTTCCACGGCCGCGTGCACGTGCTCAACGCCCGCGACGCCGGGGAGTCCACCGGGCACGGGTCGCCGCTGCCGCAGCTCGTCCACGGCGGACCGGGCCGGGCCGGCGGTGGCGAGGAGATGGGCGGCGTGCGCGGGGTGTTCCACCACATGCAGCGCACCGCGGTCCAGGCCGACCCCGACTCGCTCGCCGCGATCACCGGCCGCTGGGTCACCGGAGCGCAGCGCAACACCACCGACGTGCACCCCTTCCGCAAGCACCTGGAGGAGCTGCGCCCGGGCGACTGCCTGGTCGCCGGCCCACGCCGGGTGACCCGGGAGGACGTGGAGCACTTCGCCGAGTTCACCGGCGACACGTTCTACGCGCACATGGACGAGGCAGCTGCCGCGGCGAACCCGCTGTTCGGGCAGCGCGTCGCGCACGGCTACCTGGTCGTGTCCCTCGCCGCCGGGCTGTTCGTCGACCCCGACCCGGGCCCGGTGCTCGCGAACTTCGGCGTCGACGGGCTGCGGTTCCTCACCCCGGTCCGCTTCGACGACGAGCTCACCGTCACGCTGACCTGCAAGCAGCTCACCCCGCGCGAGTCCGCCGGCTACGGCGAGGTCCGCTGGGACGCCGACGTCACGCGGCAGGACGGCGAGTCCGTCGCCCGCTACGACGTGCTCACCCTCGTCGCGAAGAAGGACGCGTGATGACCGCGGCCACCAAGCGCCTCGGCGACGCGCCCCCGGCGGAGCTGCTGGACCCGGCCGAGCGGATGTCGGTCGACGAGCTGCGCACCCTGCAGCTGGGGCGTCTGCAGTGGACGTTGCGGCACGCCTGGGACAACGTCCCGTACTACCGGCGGAGGTTCGAGGAGCACGGCGTGCACCCCGACGACTGCCGCGAGATCGCCGACATCGCGAAGTTCCCGACGACCACCAAGGCCGACCTGCGGGAGACCTACCCGTTCGGCATGTTCGCGGTGCCCCGGGAGCGGATCGCACGGATCCACGCGTCGTCGGGCACCACGGGCCGCCCCACCGTCGTCGGCTACACCGCGGGCGACCTCGACCGGTGGGCCGGGCTCGTCGCGCGGTCCATCCGCGCCGCGGGCGGGCGCCCCGGCCACCGCGTGCACGTCGCCTACGGGTACGGGCTGTTCACCGGCGGGCTCGGCGCGCACTACGGCGCGGAGAAGCTGGGCACGACCGTCATCCCCGTCTCGGGCGGGATGACCCCGCGCCAGGTGCAGCTGATCGGCGACTTCGCCCCCGAGGTCATCATGCTGACCCCGAGCTACATGCTGACCCTGCTCGACGAGTTCGAGCGCCAGGGCGTCGACCCGCGGGCCACGAGCCTGCAGGTCGGGATCCTCGGTGCCGAACCCTGGACCGAACGGATGCGCGCCGAGATCGAGGAGCGGGCCGGCATCCACGCCGTCGACATCTACGGGCTCTCCGAGGTCATGGGGCCCGGCGTCTCGCAGGAGTGCGTGGAGACCAAGGACGGCCTGCACATCTGGGAGGACCACTTCCTGCCCGAGGTCGTCGACCCGCTCGACGGCACCCCGCTGCCCGACGGCGCCGAGGGCGAGCTGCTGTTCACCAGCCTCACCAAGGAGGGGCTGCCGATCATCCGCTACCGCACCCGCGACCTCACGACGCTGCTCCCGGGCACCGCGCGGCCGCAGATGCGGCGGATGGCCAAGATCACCGGCCGGTTCGACGACATGATCATCCTGCGCGGGGTGAACGTGTTCCCGACCCAGATCGAGGAGATCGTGCTCCGCACGCCCGGGCTCGCGCCGCACTTCCAGCTGGAGCTGACGACCCGGGGCAGGCTCGACGCGATGACCGTGCGCGTCGAGGCCCGCGGCGACACCCCCGCCGACCGCCGCGACCCGGCCGCCGCCGAGCTCGTGCGCGCGGTGAAGGAGACCGTCGGGATCTCGGTGACCTGTGAGGTCGTCGACCCCGACACCCTGGAGCGCTCGGTCGGGAAGCTGCAGCGCCTCAAGGACCGGCGGGAGCCGAGGGCCTGACCTGTCCGGCGCGGGAATGCCGCGGGTCGCGTGCGGGTTGCGACCGGTCGTGAAGCTCGAGATCTGGTCCGACGTCGTCTGTCCGTGGTGCGCGATCGGGCGGGCGCGCCTGGAGACGGCGTTGTCCGGCTTCGCGCACCGCGACGAGGTGACACTGCGATGGCGCAGCTTCGAGCTCGACCCGACCGCGCCGCGCGAGCAGCCCGGTGACCGCGCCGAGCACCTGGCGGCCAAGTACGGCGTGAGCGTCGCGGCGGCCCGCCGGATGGAGGAGCAGGTCACCGCCACCGCGGCCGCGGACGGGCTGGAGTTCCGCTTCGACCGGGCCCGCCACGGCAACACCGTCGACGCCCACCGGCTGCTCCACCACGCCTGGGCGACCGGCGGGTCCGGGCTGCAGGACACGCTGAAGGGGCGGCTGCTGCGCGCCTCGTTCACCGACGGCGAGCCGATCGGCGATCCCGAGGCGCTCGCCCGGATCGCGATGGCCGCCGGTCTCGACGACGGCGGGGTGCGCGCGGTGCTCGGCTCCGACCGGTACCTCGACGACGTCCGCGCTGACGAGGACATGGCCCGCCGCCTCGGCATCACCTCGGTGCCGTTCCTCGTCGTCGACGACCGCTACGGCGTCGCGGGCGCCCAGCCGGTGGACGCGCTGCGCCAGCTCCTCGACACCGCCTCGTCCGAGCAAGGGACACCCGCCCGGAGCTAGCGGGACTCGTCCTCGAAGATCAGGATCGTCCGCGTCGACACGACCGTCGGGAGCGCCTGCAGGCGTTCGAGCACGACGCTGCGCAACGCGTCGTTGCCGGTGGTGCGCACCAGCAGCAGCACGTCGAAGTCCCCGCCGACCAACGCCATGTGCCGGACCTCGGGGATCGCGCGCAGCTGTTCGCGCAGCTCGCGCCAGCTGTTCTGGCGCACCGTCAGTGTCACGTACGCCGAGGTGTGCAGCCCCACCCGGTGCGGGTCGACGACGGCGGTGAACCCGGTGATCACGCCGTCGTCGACGAGCCGGGCCAGGCGGGCGTAGGCGTTCGCCCGCGAGATCGTCAGGCGCTCGGCCAGCGCGCGCCCGGTCAGCCTGCCGTCGTGCTGCAGCTCCGCGACCATCCGCCGGTCGATGTCGTCGAGCACCGCCGCCTCCGTTCGTCTCGCCGGGACCCGCCGGGCGACGGTGCCCGGGACCACTCGTCCGGGGCGGTGTCGCGCTCAGGGCCGATCGTCTCGTCCTCTTCGCGATCCAGGCTGATCGTACGGATCATGCGCCATTCTCGGAGCACTGTGTCCGCACGGAAGGGAGTCGTCGTGGACGACCGGCACGAGACCGTCCGCCTCGTGGAGCCCGACGGCACCACGGTTCCCAGGGCCCAGCTCCCGTCGCCCGACCGGCTGCTCGCCGGCTACCGCGGGCTGGTGCGCGCCCGTCGGCTCAACGAGCAGGCCGGCGCGCTGGTCCGGCAGGGACGCCTGGCCGTGTACCCGTCCTCGCGCGGGCAGGAGGCCTGCCAGGTGGCCGCGGCGATGGTGCTGGCCGACGGCGACTGGCTCTTCCCGACCTACCGCGACACCGCCGCGATCGTCGCCCGCGGTGTCGACCCGGTCGAGGTCCTCACGATGCTGCGCGGGGACCGGCACTGCGGCTACGACGTCGCCGCCCACCGCGTCGCCCCGCAGGCGACCCCGCTCGCGACGCAGCTGCTGCACGCGGTCGGCGTCGCCCACGCCGCGCGGCTCACGGGCGAGCCCGACGCCGTCCTGGCGCTCTGCGGCGACGGCGCCACCAGCGAGGGCGACTTCCACGAGGCGCTGAACTTCGCCGCGGTCTTCCGGGCGCCGGTGGTGTTCCTGGTGCAGAACAACAAGTACGCGATCTCGGTGCCGCTGCACCGCCAGAGCGCCGCCGCCAGCCTCGCGGACAAGGCGGTCGGCTACGGCATGCCCGGTGTCCGGGTCGACGGCAACGACCTCGCCGCCCTGCTCACCGTGCTCGACGACGCCGTGGAGCGGGCCCGCGCCGGCGACGGCCCCACGCTGGTCGAGGCCGACACCTACCGGATGGACGCCCACACCAACGCCGACGACGCCGGCCGCTACCGCAGCGACGGCGAGGTCGCCTCCTGGGCCGCCCGCGACCCGCTCGCGCGCCTGCGCGCCCGGCTGCGCGCCGACGACCTGCTCGACGACGACGCCGAGCGCGCTCTCGTCGAGGAGACCGAGCAGATGGCCGCCGACCTGCGCGCCGGCATCGCGGCCGAGTCCCCGGTCGACCCCGAAGAGCTGTTCGCGCACGTCTACGCCCACCCCACCCCGCAGCTGCGCGAGCAGCGCGACCAGCTGCGTGCCGAGCTGGAGGTCACGCCGTGAACACCGGCACCGCGAACACCGGCACCGTGCACACCGGTCCCGTGAAGCTCACGATGGCGCAGTCGATCAACACCGCGCTGCGCGAGGCGATGGCCGCCGACCCGACCGTCGTCGTGTTCGGGGAGGACGTCGGCCCGCTCGGCGGGGTCTTCCGGGTCACCGACGGGCTCACCGCCGAGTTCGGCGAGCACCGCTGCTTCGACACCCCGCTCGCCGAGTCCGGCATCGTCGGCACGGCGGTGGGGATGGCGATGAACGGGCTGCGGCCCGTCGTCGAGATGCAGTTCGACGCGTTCGCCTACCCGGCGTTCGAGCAGATCGTCAGCCACGTCGCGAAGTTCGGCAACCGCACCTCGGGCCGGATGCGGCTGCCGATGGTCATCCGGGTGCCCTACGCCGGCGGGATCGGCGGCGTCGAGCACCACTGCGACTCCTCCGAGGCGTACTACGCCCACACCGCAGGGCTGACCGTGCTCGCCCCGGCCACGAACGCCGACGCCCACGGCCTGCTCCGCGCGGCGATCGAGTACCCGGACCCGGTGATCTTCCTGGAGCCGAAGAAGCACTACTTCACCTCCGAGGAGGTCGACACGGCGGTGCCGGTGCCACCGATCGGACGTGCCGTCGTCCGCCGCCCCGGGGCCGACGCGACGCTCATCGCCTACGGGCCGACGGTCCCGGTCGCGCTCGCCGCCGCCGAGGAGGCCGCTCTGGAGGGCCGTGACCTGGGCGTGGTCGACCTGCGGTCGATCGTCCCGTTCGACGACGAGACCGTCTGCGCGCAGGTGCGCCGGACCGGGCGGGCGGTCGTCGTCGCGGAGGCACCGGGGTTCGCCTCGGTCGCCTCGGAGATCGCCGCCCGGGTCTCGGAGCGCTGCTTCCACCACCTCGAGGCGCCGGTGCGCCGGGTGACCGGGTTCGACGTGCCCTACCCGCCGCCGAAGCTGGAGCAGCACCACCTGCCCGGGGTGGACCGGGTGCTCGACGCGGTCGACTCGCTCGGCTGGGAGGACGCGGCGTGAGCGCGCAGGTGTTCACCCTGCCCGACCTGGGGGAGGGGCTGACCGAGGCCGAGCTGGTCCGCTGGCTCGTGGCCGACGGGGACACCGTCGGCGTGGACCAGCCCGTCGCCGAGGTGGAGACGGCGAAGGCCGTGGTCGAGGTGCCCTCGCCGTACGCGGGCACGGTGCTGTCCCGGCACGGCGCGGAGGGCGAGACGCTGCGGGTCGGGGAGCCGCTGGTGTCGGTCGGGGACGCCACTGAGGCCGCCGGGGCCGCCGGGGACGCCGGGTCGGGCAACGTCCTGATCGGCTACGGGACGACCGGCGGGCACGAGGGGGCCCGCCGGCGTCGCCGGGCGGTGAAGCGCGCCTCCGCGGCCGCCACTCCCGCGGCCGCCACTCCCGCGGCCGCCACTCCCGCGGCCGCCACTCCCGCGGCCGCCACTCCCGCGGCCGCCACTCCCGCGGCCGCCACTCCCGCGGCCGCCACTCCCGCGGCCGCCGCACCCACGGCCGCCGTACCCGCGGACGCCCCCGCGTCGGCTCGCCCGTCCGCGGTCCCGGCAGCGACATCCGCGGTCCCGGTGGCGACGTCGGCCGCCGACGGCGCACCGGGCGAGCGTCGGCCGGTGCAGTCGCCGGTGGTGCGGCGGCTGGCCCGTGACCACGGCATCGACCTCGCGACGGTCGAGGGGACCGGACCCGGCGGGATGGTGCTGCGCCACGACGTGGCCGTCGCCGCGGCCCGTGCTGCCGCACCGACCGCCGCCGCCCCGCCGCCCGCCGCTGCGGAACGAGCCACCGTCCCGACCGCGACGGCCGCGACCGGCACGGCCGCGATGGCGACGGCCGCGACCGGACCGACCGCGACCGGACCGACCGCGACCGGTCCGACCCCGGCCGCGCCGGACCGCGACCCCCGCACCGGGCTCGCGGTCCGCGAGGTCGTGCCGCTCCGCGGCGTCCGCCGCGCCGTCGCCGAGACCCTGACCCGCAGCCGCGCCGAGATCCCCGAGGCCACGACCTGGGTCGACGTCGACGCCACCGACCTGCTCGCCCTGCGCCAGCAGCTCACCGGCGCCGACGGCCGTCCGGTCGGGCTGCTCGCGATCCTGGCGCGGTTCGTCGTCGCCGGTCTGGCCCGGTTCCCCGAGCTCAACGCCCGCGTCGACACCGGGTCCGCGCAGATCGTGCACCTCGACGGGGTGCACCTCGGCATCGCCGCGCAGACCGACCGCGGCCTGGTCGTCCCCTCGGTGGCCGACGCCCACCGTCTCGGGATGCGCGGCCTCGACACCGAGATCCGCCGCCTCACCGCGGCGGCCCGGGACGGCTCGGTCACCGCCGCCGAGCTGACCCGAGGGTCGTTCACCCTGAACAACTACGGGGTGCTCGGCGTCGACGGCAGCGCCGCGATCATCAACCATCCCGAGGTCGCGATGCTGGGCGTCGGACGGGTGCTGCCGCGGCCGTGGGTCGTCGACGGCGCGGTCGTCCCGCGGTCGATCACCCAGCTGTCGCTGGTGTTCGACCACCGGGTCTGCGACGGCGGCACCGCGGGCGGATTCCTCCGCTTCGTCGCCGACGCCGTCGAGTCGCCGCTGTCCGCGCTCGCCGACCTCTGAGCGCGCCCGGTTGAGCGCGCCCGGTGCTCAGCGGCGGCGGGTGATCACCACCGGCTCGATCCGCTGGGGCACCTGCGCGAACGCCGACTCGGGCACCCCGAACGACGCGGCCAGCACGTCCCGGGGGATCGCGTTGAGGCTGCCGACGATGCCGATGTCGTCGTCCGGCTCGGCGGTCGAGGTGTTGAACACGATGAGCACGTCGAGCGGCTCGGTCGTCGACGCGTTCTCGAAGTAGTGGAACAGGCCCGTCGGCGCGAACACGAGGTCACCGCGCTCCGCGGTGAAGACGTCGTTGTGGTACTCGCCGTCGGGGTGGGTGCCGAGGATGGTCCACTTCGCGGTGCCGGAGACGATGTAGTTCAGCTCCCACGCGGTCGGGTGCCAGTGCGGTTCGCGGATCCCGCCGGGGTCGAGGTGGGCCAGGTACACCGACCCCTGCTGGCCGGCGAGCACCGGGAAGTTCTGCTCGTTCGCCCCGCGCAGCCATCCGCCGTCGAAGTTGTTGGGCTCGGTCGCCGCGAGGTGGAACAGGTGGCCGGGCTGCCCGGTCCGCGGCGGCGTCGGAGCACCCGCCCCGGCGGTCCCGCCCGTGGCGGCCAGTCCCGCCATCCCCGCCACCCCTGCGACACCCGCGCCCAGGGCCCGTCGCCTGCTGATCCCCGTCATGGTCTTCTCCTTCCGCCGAAATCGTTGCCAGTCGCAACGGTATGGCGGACGGTGATCCATCGGGGTGATCACTTTCAGCGGCTTCCGTGATTGCGCAGTCACGGATCGGCGCAGCTCAGCGCGCCGGGACGACCGTCCAGGACGGAGCCTTCGCCGGCCGGCCGTCCCCGGACGACCGGCCCCGCAGACGTCGTCCGACCCAGGGCAGGACGTGGGTGCGGTAGTAGGCGAGCGCTGCGGCCGGTCCGGTCGGCGGGTCCGCGGCGACGGTCGTCGCGGGCGTCGCCCCACGCACACCGAGCGCCTCCAGCACGATTCCCGCGGCGCGCAGATGCCCGGGCGTGCCCAGGTGCAGGCGGTCGTCCGACCAGTAGCCGGGCCGGCGGATCTCGGCGTCGCCGAACACGTCGACGAAGGTGAGTCCGCGTGTGGCGGCGAGCGTGCGCACCGCCGCCGACAGCTCCGCGCCGCGGCGGTGGACGACCCGTCCCAGTGGAAGCCGGTCCGACGGGTCGGCACCGCTGAGCAGCACCAGCCGGACCCCGGCCGCCGCGCAGCGGTCGACGGCGCGGGTGGTGAGCGCGGCGAGCCCCGCGACGTCGGTGCGGGGGGCGGAGCATGTCGTTCCCCCCGCCGTTGAGGGTGATCAGGGTCGGTGCGGGGTCCAGCGCCAGTGCGGCATCGAGCTGCGGCCCGACGACGTCGGCCAGCAGCCGGCCTCGTACGGCCAGGTTCGCGTAGTGCACCGGCTCACCGGAGGCACCGGCCAGCCCGGCGGCGACCCGGTCGGCCCAGCCGCGGGGGACACCTGCCGCGTCCTCGTCGCCCACGCCCTCGGTGAAGCTGTCCCCGATCGCCACGTACCGCACGGCGCCAGCATCCGCGTCGCGGTCACCACGGCTCCGCCCGGGGGTGGTGACGGCTGTTACCCTCGACCCGTGCGCGGTCGGATCATTACCCGGCGCGCCGGCTGAACCCAGGGAGCCGGCGCGTGGCACGTGGTGCCCGCCGGACCTGGCCGGATCCTGACGTTCGCCCTCGAACACCGGAGATCCGATGAACGCCCCCACCGCCGAGCGCGCCCGCACCGGGACCGATCCCGCCGAGCACGGCCACGTCGTCTCGCTGCTCTTGACCGATGCCGATGACGGCCTCTACAAGGTCCTCACCATGCTGCGGTCGCGCCGCTGGAAGGTCCGCTCGCTGCAGGTCGACATGTCAGCCGAGATCAGCCGGGTCGACCTCGTCGTCGCCCACGACGGCCGGGCCGCCGACCTGCTGCTCGAGCAGCTGCGCCGGGTCGTGCCGGTGGTACGCGCCGACCTGGGCTGAGCCGGGCGCGGCGCCGTCGTTCACCGCCGGGCCCTCGTGCCCGCCGGATGGAGACGCATCATCCGGTCAGTCCGGTCCGCGATAGGTGTGCCCGGTGGGTGTGGTCGTGACGACGGCTCCGTCGGGTGTTCGGGTGACGTGCCATCCGGGTTGTTCGCGGATGTGGTTGTGGAACTCGCACACCCCTCGTCCGTTCTGCAACTCGGTGCGGCCGCCGTCGGCGGCGCGGTGGATGTGGTCGATGTGGCGGGCGGGGGCGTCGCAGTAGGGCTCGGTGCACCGGTTCCCGGCTCGGGCTTTCACGAGGGTGGCGAGCAGTCCGGTGAAGGTGCGTTGGCGTGAGTCGCCGCCGATGACCAGACCTTGGTCGGTGAGCAGGCGGCGTAGTGATGCGGTGCCTTCGCTGGTGGCGAGCAGCTCGACCGGGATGGGGCCGAGGCCGGGGATCTCCGCGGGGAGTGGGGAGGTGGGGTCGAGCAGGGCCTGGACGGGGACGGTGACCTGGACTTCGAGGTTGACCGCGGTTGCGGTGGTCTGTCCGGTGAGGCGTTCGACCAGGGTGTCGGCCATGATCTGCCCGCGGCTGCGGGTCAACGGTGCCGGGTCGACCTGGACCTGGATGAAGGCTTTCTGGAGTGCGGCGAGGCAGGCCGCGCCCTGTGCGGCGGTGAGGTAGGCGGTGAGGTAGCTCATCGCGTCCGGTGCCGGGCGCAGGGTGACCCGACGTTCGGCCGCGGCGGTGTGGACGCGGGCCCGGAAGCGTTCGGGGGCGATCTCGGCGACCAGGCGGCGGGTCATGGCGCGCAGGCGCCCGATGCCGTAGCGGGTGAGGTCGTGTGCGGCGAGGCGGGTGTCGACCTGCCTGCGCCGGTGTGGGTCGAGGTCGCGGCATTCGACGGCGATCGCGGTGACCTTCGCGGCGCTGAGCTGTCCGGCGGTGTGCAGGCCGCGGATGTGGTCGAGTCCGGTGTGCAGGTCGCGGGCGTTGGCGAGGCGGGTGCGGGCTTCGGTGGTGGAGATCCGGCAGGCGAGCTGGATCTGGGCGACGACACTGCGGTGGAGCCGCTCGGGGTCGGTCCGGGCGCGGTCGGTCCCGTCGGTCCGGTCGTCGGTGAGGTGGTTCTCGACGTGGGCCCGGGCGAACGCCCGGATCCGACTCGCCTGCAGTGCGGCGAGGGAGGCCTGGAGCGACTCGATCTGCTGGATCTGGTCGATCAGGTCCGTCTCTGTCAGCGCAGAGGTGTCGGCGGTGTGGGCGTGGTCGAGGAGAAATCGGAACAGATCGAGGTCACCGGTCGGGGACCCACCCGGGCCCACGCCGGTGGCATGGTCGGGTGGCTCTTGGGTCGCGGTCACACTGTCGACGATAGTCGAACACGTGTTCGGTCGCTAGTTTTCGTTCGCAATCGCGAATCTCTGACCTGCGAGGGCAGGGCAGCAGAGTCATGCCCCGCCTACCCGCGAGGAGTCAACCGCGCGTTCGGCAGCTCCGGCGCCGGCAACGTCGACTCCCACGCGTCCGGGAACATCCCGAAGCGGCCACCGTCCCGCCCCCCGGCGGCACGCTCGTCCTGCCACTGCTCCCGGAAGGCCACGACCTCGTCGTGGGTGGAGCCGACGAAGTTCCACCACATCACGATCTGCTCGCCCAGCGGCTCCCCGCCGAGCAGCACCAGGCGGGCGCCGTCGTGGCCGGCGTGCAGGTCCAGGGTCGTCCGGCCCGGCGGGAGGTACACGAGCTCGGCGGCCGCGGTCGCGGTGCCGCTCACCTGCGCCGAGCCGGTGTCGACCAGCACACCGTGCTCGAACCCGGCGTCGACGTCCAGCGTCACCGACGCGCCGGCGGGCAGCACCACCTCGGCGCCGAGCAGCGGGGTGAACGTCGGTACCGGCGACGACGACCCGGCCAGCGATCCGAGGAACACCCGCAGCGCGGCGTCCCCGGCCTGCACCCGGGGCGGTGCGTAGTGCTCGAAGCGGGGAGTGGTCTCCCGGTGGGCGGCGGGCAGCGCCAGCCACAGCTGCACCCCGTGCAGCACCTCGGTGTCGGGGGTGGAGAACTCCGAGTGCGCGATGCCGGATCCCGCGGTCATCAGGTTCAGCTCACCCGGGCGCACGATCGCGTGCGCGCCGGTGGTGTCGCGGTGTTCGACCCGGCCGGTGAACAGCCACGACACCGTCGCGAGCCCGGTGTGCGGATGCCCCGGCACGGCCATCCCACCGGTGTCGGCGACCCGGTCCGGGCCGTAGTGGTCCAGGAAGCACCAGGCCCCGATCAGCGACCGGGTGCGCCGCGGCAGCGTGCGGCGCACCGTCATCGCGCGCGGCCCGCCCAGCGGCACGTCGCGCGGGGTCACCAGCTCCCCGTCGGCGGCGTCGCCCCCGCAGACGACCTCTTCCGGCGCGGTCTCGACGTTGCTCACCGCGCGCTCCTCCGGACGGCGGCGACGGCGTCGGGCGTCACCGGGTCGATGATGTCGGCATAGCCCTGATGGGTCGACACCCAGCGCCGCACGTACGGGCAGACCGGCACGATCCGCTTCCCGGCGGTGCGGGTGTCGTCCAGCGCGAACCGGACCAGGGTGCTCGCGAGCCCGCGCCCGGACAGCTCCGGATCGACCTCGGTGTGGTGGAAGATCCGCTGCCCGTGGTCGTCGACGTACTCGGCCCTGCCGACCACGGTGCCGTCGATCAGGATCTCGTAGCGGTGGTGGCCCGTGTCGTGGGTGACCACGGTGTCGTGGTCGGTGTCGTGGTCGGTGTCGCCGGACATGTACTCAGCCTCTCAGGACGCGCGGCGCCGCACCACGCGGCGCAGGTTCACCGGCTCCCGCAGGTGCCGGCCCCTGACGTCTCCGAACCCGTCATGCGGCGACGGTGTTCCGGGCGGGGGCCGTCTCGACGGTCACGACCACCGCCACCATCACCACCGCGGCCACGACCGGGGTGAACGGCGCGAACGCCGACAGCCCCAGCAGCACCGCCAGCAGGACGACGGCGGCGCTGCGGCCGGCGGCGAGCACGGGGCGCAGCGCCAGCGCCCACACCCCGAGGACGAACAGCGCGACCGGCACGGTCAGCGTCGCCCCGGCCGCGGCGGCGGACAGCCCGGTCCCGGTGGTGTCGACGTCGACGGCCACCTCGATGCCCGCCGAGAAGGCGCCGGCCGCGGCGAAGACGAGGTAGTGGCCGTAGCCGTGCACCAGCGCCCGCGGCATGGCCCGCAGGTGCTCGTGCTGGCTGTGGGCGAAGTAGACCCACCACATGCCCGCTGCCAGCACGAGCCCGCACGCCGAGAGCACCAGCAGCGGGCCGAGGTGCTCGGCGGAGGACAGCGCGTCGACCACGGCCGTCGTCGACGCCAGGATCGACTCACCCAGCAGGATCAGGGTGAACAGGCTGTAGCGCTCGGCGATGTGGTGCGGGTGCCACGGCGTCGACCGCGCACGCTCGGCGACCACCGGGACCGCCAGCTCGGCCAGTGCCAGCACGACGAACCACACCGGGTGCAGGGCGACGAGCACCCAGGCGATCCACAGCAGCTGGACGACGGCGATGCCGCCCGCGTAGCGGAGCGCGGTGGTCCGCAGCGCGGGGTGCGACCGCGCCGCCCGCAGCCACTGCGTGACCATCGCCAGCCGCATCACCACGTACCCGGCGACGAGCACGCCGTAGCCCTCACCGGCCATCGCCGAGGGCGTCCCCGCGGCCATGACCAGCGCGCCCGCCATCTGGACCAGGGTGGTGGCGCGGTAGAGCCAGTCGTCGACGTCGAAGGCCGAGGCGAACCAGGTGAAGTTCATCCAGGCCCACCAGATGCCGAAGAACACCATCAGGTAGGACCCGACCCCGGCGCCGACGTGCCCGCCGGACTCCTCGTGGTGCAACGCCGCCGACGACAGCGACACCGCCACCACGAACACCAGGTCGAAGAACAGCTCCAGCGGGCTGGCCACCCGGTGGGGCTCGTCCGGATCGCGGGGGCGCATCTCGCGCAGACCGAGGTTCACACCGCCCATCGTTGCGCGCCGCACTACCCTTCGGCAGCGCCGACACGGGAAAGGAGCCCACCGATGACCACACCGGACATTCGGCCGCGGGTGCTGCGACGGGAGGGTGACTCCGAGGTCGCTCCGATCGAGCTGTTCTTCGACCTCGTCTACGTGTTCGCGATCGTCCAGGTCTCGCACACCCTGCTCTACCACCTGACCCCGATCGGGGCGCTGGAGACGGCGGTGCTGTTCGCCGCGGTCTGGTGGCTGTGGAACTACTCGGCCTGGGCGATGAACTACCTGGACCCGGGACGCCCGTCGGTCCGGATGCTCAACGCCGGGCTGATGCTGGCGGCGCTGGGGATGGCGCTGGCCCTGCCGGGCGCGTTCGGCGAGTCCGGGCTGCTGTTCGCACTGTGCTTCGCCGCCGCCCAGATCGGGCGCCCGCTGTTCCTCGTCGTGACCATGCGCGGGCACGTCATGGCCCGCAACTACCGCAACCTTCTGGTGTGGAGCACGGCCGCGTCCGTGCTCGTCGTCGTCGGCGCGTTCCTACCGCCGGTGGCGCGGCTGGTCGTCTGGGTGCTGGCCGTCGCCGTCGACATGGCCGGGCCGCGGTTCGAGTTCCGGGTGCCGGGGCTCGGGCGCACCCCGATGGACGAGTGGCCGACCGACGTGGAGCACCTCGCCGAGCGCAACCGGCTGGTGTTCATCATCGCGCTCGGCGAGTCGATCCTGATCATGGGTTTCACGCTGTCGGAGATGGAGGACGTGACCCCCTACGCAGTGGTGATCACCCTGCTCGGCTTCGCCGGTCTGGTCGCGCTGTGGTGGTCCTACTTCGCGCTCGCCGGGCACGGCACCCGGGCGAGCTCCGGCGACGGGTCGACCCGTGCGGCGCGGGCCGCGTTCGCCTACGCGCACGGCCTGATGGTGGCCGGGGCGGTGCTGTTCGCGGTGGCGATCGACCTGCACCTCACGCACCCGGAGAACACCCCGGCGCTGGTGCTGACCTCGGTCGGCGGTCCGCTGCTCTACCTCGCGGGCAACAAGCTCTACCTGCAGGGCCGCACCGGGACGGTCGGGCGGTCGCGCTACGTGGCCGCCGCGATCCTGGTGGTGGCTGCGGTGGTCGCGCTGGTCGCCGGACACGCCCTGCCCGCGATCGCGATCGGGCTGGTCGTGCTCGCCGTGGTGATCGGCCTGGCGGTGGCCACCGAGCTGACCGAGCGGCGCGCCTAGTCCGGGTCGGCGGCGTCGCGCAGCGCGTTCTCCAGCACCTCGCTCAGCGCGGGGTGGATCCAGTACTGCACGTCGGCGAGGCGCTGCGCGGTCACGCCCAGCGCCATCGCCTGCACCAGCTGCTGGACCAGCGTCGACGCCTGCGGGCCGAGCAGGTGCGCCCCGAGCAGCGTGCCGTCCGGGGCGACGAGGACCTTGCAGAACCCGCGCTGCTCCTCCATAGCCCAGCCGAAGGCGACATCGGCGTACTCGTGGAACCCGACGCGGAACTCCAGGCCCTCCTCGCGGCACTGCTGCTCGGTGCGGCCGACGGTGCCGATCTGCGGGGTGGTGAACACCGCGGCCGGGACGAACCCGTGGTCGACCTCGCGCAGGTCGTCGGGGTGGGCGAGGTTGTGCCCGACGACCTCGGCCTCGTGGTTCGCGACGTGCTTGAGCGGGTGCGGGGACGAGATGTCGCCCAGCGCCCACACCCCGTCGGCGGTGGTGCGGCCGTGGGCGTCGACGACGACGCGGCCGGCGTCGTCGGTGTCGATCCCGGCCCGGTCCAGGTCGAGCCGGTCGGAGTTCGGGCGGCGCCCGGCCGCGACGAGCAGCCGGTCGGCCCGCACCTCGGTGCCGTCGTCGAGATGCAGCCGTACGTCGCCCGCACCGCCGGTGACCCTCTCCACCGTCCGTCCGGTGTGGACGGTGAAGCGCTCGCGGGCGGCGTCGGTGAACCGCGCCACGACGGTCTCGTCCATCCCGCCGAGCAGGGTGTCGGCGCTCTCGACGAGCGTGACCTCGCAGCCGAGCCCGCCGAACACGTGCGCGAACTCCGCTGCGATGTAGCCACCGCCGATGATCGCCAGGTGCCCGGGCAGCTCGTCGATCCGCATGATCGTGTCGGAGGTGTCGAACGGGACGCCCGAGTCGGCGACCGGCGGCGGGACCACCGGTCGCCCGCCGACGGCGAGCACGATCCGGTCCGCGGTGAACTCCGCGGTGCCGCCGTCGGCCAGGTCCACCGCCATCGCGCGTGGCCCGGTGAAGCGGGCCGTGCCGTCGTAGACGGTGCCGTGGTCGCGGCGGTGGTCGCGGCCCTCGTCGCCGATCGGGTCGAGTCGGGAGAACACCCGGTCCCGGATGTCGCTCCAGCGGATCCGGTCGATCCGGGCGTCCACCCCGTAGGTCGACGCCGCGCGGACCGTCTCGGCGACCTCGGCGGTGTGGGCGAGCATCTTGGTCGGGATGCAGCCCACGTTGAGGCAGGTCCCGCCGAACCGGGTCGCCTCGACGTGGGCGACGTCGAGACCGTCGAACCGGTCGTCGACGATCGTGTTCCCGGATCCGGTGCCGACGACTGCGAGATCGTGATGGGCCACCCGCCGAGCCTAGGAAGACCGGCGCCCTCCCGCGCGTCGACGCCGGGCGGGGCCGTCACCGGGCGATCGGCGTGCGGTACCGGCACCGCACTGGCACCCTGACTGCGGCGGTGGCGCGGCGCCCCGCGGGAGGCGGCCGGTGATGACCGATCCGACGGAGGGCCCGGGGGGAGTGCCCGGCCTGTCCGCCGCGACCGCGGAGGGCGGTGGTCTGACCCTGGAGGCGGTGCCGCACCCGTCGGGTCCGGTGGTGCTGCACGCCGTCGGCGACGTCGACCTCGCGACCGCGCCGTTCCTGGCCGAGCAGGTGGGCGACTGGCTCGCCGCGGCCCCACGGATCGTGCTGGACCTGTCCGGGGTGGGCGTGTTCGCCTCGGCCGGGATCTCGGTGCTGCTCGACTGCCGGCACGCCGCCGTCGCGGCCGGGGTGGTCCTGGAGCTGTACTGCGGCGCGGCCCGCCAGGTCCGCCGGGTCCTGCAGGTCACCGGCACCTGCGAGCACCTGCGGGTGCTCGACCCGCACCCGCCGCCGGAGACCCCCGACGGCCGCGCCCCGCTGTTCCCGGTTCCCGACTGACCCCGGTCCTCAGCCGAGCAGCTCCCGGCCGGTCCGGTGCCGGTGCAGCACCTGGACGTCGGTCGTGCCCTCCCGCAGCGACGCCGAGGTGTCGGACATGTGCTCCAGCAGCGTGTCCGCGAAGGCGATGACGGCCGGTGTGGGGGCGATGTCGGCGCGGCGCGCCAGCGCCACCGTGCGGTGGATGGCCGGGTTGAGCACCGTGCGCCGCAGCCGCGGCCGCCCGATGAACGTCAGGTCCGGCACCACCGCCACCCCGGTGCCGGCCTCGACCATGCGCAGCACGGCGTCCATCTGGCCGCCCTCGACCGCGATCCGCGGCGTGACCCCGGCGACCGCGTAGGCCCGCAGGGTCACCTCCCGCAGGTCGTAGCCCTGGCGCACCATCACCAGGTCGTGGCGGGCGAGCTCGGAGACGGTCATCGACCCGCGCGGGGTCAGCGGCCTGCGTGCCCGTGGGGAGGCGACCGAGAGCCGTTCGCGGAGCAGGGGAGCGGTGTGCAGCGTCGGGTCCACCCCGTCGGGGGGCACGATGACCAGGGCGACGTCCAGCGCGCCCTGGACCAGTGCCGCCTCCAACGGCTGCGAGCCGTCCTCGGCCAGCTCGACGGCGATCTCGGGGTGCCGGGCGTGGAAGACCCGCAGCACGTCGGACAGCACGCCGATGCACAGCGACGGCGTCGCGCCGACCCGGACCCGGCCGCTGCGCAGGCCGACCATCTCGGCCACCGTCGTGCGGACCATGTCGGAGTCGGCGAGCATCCTCCGTGCCAGTGGCAGCACCGCCTCACCGGCCGGGGTCAGCGTGACGACCGACCCGCGGTTGATCAGCGGGGAGCCCAGCTCGTCCTCCAGCGCCCGCAGCGCGCGGCTCAGGGTCGGCTGGGCGACCCCGACCTGGTCGGCCGCCCGAGTGAAGCTGCGCACGTTTGCCACGGCGACGAAGTACATGAGCTGCTGAAGTGTCACATGCATAGCCTACGGCTATGACCGGAGACCGTTTCATGCATTGGACTGCCTTGCCCGTTGGTATGTCCACTGGACGACGTGGTCACGATGTCCGAGAAGTCCCGGGCCGGCGGCGGAGCCAAGCCCGCCGCGCCCCGGCGTCCGCGCACGCCCAGTGCGCTGCTGAAGTTCGTGATGGCGGTGAGCGGCGTCGTGCTGCTCGGCTACGTCACGTTGCACATGATCGGGAACCTGAAGATCTTCTTCGGTCCCGAGGCGATCGATCACTACGCGGCCTGGCTGCGCACCATCCTGGAGCCGGCGCTGCCCTACTCGGGCATGCTCTGGATCGTCCGTGTGGTGCTCGTCGTCGCGGTGGTCGCCCACATCTGGTCGGCGACGGTGCTCGCCCTGCGCGCGCGCAAGGCCCGCCCGATCAAGTACGCGGGTGGCTCCTACCAGGTCAAGGGCAGCTACGCGGCCCGCACCATGCGCTGGGGCGGCGTGATCATCGTGCTGTTCGTCGTCTACCACCTGCTCGACCTCACCGCGGGCACGCTGAACCCGAACGGCGTGCACCTCGCGGTGGCGGACAACCTCGCGGCCGACTTCACCCCCGCCCGCTGGTACGTCACCCTGTTCTACGTCCTCGCCGTCGTCGCGCTGGGCTTCCACGTCCAGCACGGCATCTTCTCGGGCATCCAGACGCTCGGGTGGTCGTCGAACAGGCGTGAGCGCACCATCAAGGTGGTGTCGACGGTCTTCGCCGCCGTGCTGACCCTCGGCTTCATCTCGGTGCCCCTCGCCGTCACGTTCGGAGTGGTCTGACCCATGACTGACGCCTCGTCCCACCACATCTCCTACGCCGACTACACGACCGGTGAGCCGGTCGTCGACAAGGCGGTCCCCTCGGGTGCCATCGAGACCCGCTGGGAGCGCCGCCGATTCGGCGTCAAGCTGGTCAACCCGGCGAACAAGCGCTCGAAGAAGATCATCGTCGTGGGCTCCGGCCTGGCCGGCGGCTCCGCGAGCGCGACGCTCGGCGAGGCCGGCTACCACGTCAAGACGTTCTGCTACCAGGACAGCCCGCGGCGTGCGCACTCGATCGCCGCGCAGGGTGGCATCAACGCGGCGAAGAACTACCGCAACGACGGCGACAGCGTCTACCGGCTGTTCTACGACACCGTGAAGGGCGGCGACTTCCGCGCGCGGGAGTCCAACGTCCACCGGCTCGCCGAGATCTCGCGGCAGATCATCGACCAGTGCGTCGCGCAGGGTGTCCCGTTCGCCCGCGACTACGCCGGTCTGCTCGACAACCGCTCGTTCGGCGGCGTGCAGGTCTCCCGCACCTTCTACGCCCGCGGTCAGACCGGCCAGCAGCTGCTCATCGGCGCCTACCAGGCGCTGGAACGCCAGGTGAAGGCCGGCACCGTCGAGATGTACGCCCGGCACGAGATGCTGGAGCTGATCGTCGTCGAGGGACGCGCCCGCGGCATCGTCGCGCGCGACATGGTCTCCGGCGAGATCGAGGTGCACACCGCCGACGCGGTCGTGCTCGCCTCCGGCGGCTACGGCAACGTCTTCTACCTGTCGACCAACGCCAAGGGCTGCAACGTCACGGCCTCGTGGCGGGCGCACCGCAAGGGCGCGTTGTTCGCGAACCCCTGCTTCACCCAGATCCACCCGACCTGCATCCCGGTCTCCGGCGACCACCAGTCGAAGCTGACCCTGATGTCGGAGTCGCTGCGCAACGACGGCCGCGTCTGGGTCCCGAAGAGGCTCGGCGACGACCGCGGGCCGAACGAGATCCCGCACGAGGAGCGTGACTACTTCCTCGAGCGCAAGTACCCGGCGTTCGGCAACCTGGTGCCCCGTGACATCGCGTCCCGGGCCGCCAAGGAGGTCTGCGACGAGAAGCGCGGTGTCGGTCCGTCGGGTCTGGGTGTCTACCTGGACTTCGACGACGCGATCCAGCGGCTGGGCCGCAAGGCCGTCGAGAACAAGTACGGCAACCTGTTCGAGATGTACGAGCGGATCACGGGGGAGAACCCCTACGAGGTCCCGATGCGGATCTTCCCCGCCGTGCACTACACGATGGGTGGCCTCTGGGTCGACTACGACCTGCAGTCGACCATCCCGGGCCTCTACGTGGCCGGCGAGGCGAACTTCTCCGACCACGGCGCGAACCGCCTCGGTGCGTCCGCGCTGATGCAGGGTCTGGCCGACGGCTACTTCGTCCTCCCGGTCACGATCGGCGACTACCTGGCCAAGAACGAGCTCGACGCCGTCTCCGACGACGCGCCCGAGGTCGTCGAGGCCGTGCAGTCGGTCACCGACCGGATCGACCAGTTCCTGTCGATCAACGGCACCCGCACGGTGGACTCGTTCCACCGCGAGCTGGGCCAGATCATGTGGGACTACTGCGGCATGGAGCGCACCGAGGACGGTCTGCGCAAGGCGCTGGACCGCATCCCCGAGCTCCGTCGCGAGTTCTGGAGCAACGTCAAGGTGCCGGGTACCGGCGCGGAGCTGAACCAGAGCCTGGAGAAGGCCGGCCGGGTGGCCGACTTCCTCGAGCTCGGTGAGCTCATGTGTCTCGACGCGCTCGTGCGTCGCGAGTCGTGCGGCGGTCACTTCCGCGCGGAGAGCCAGACCGAGGACGGCGAGGCGCAGCGCGACGACGAGAACTTCTCCTTCACCTCGGCCTGGGAGTACACCGGACGCGGGCAGGCTCCGGTCCTGCACAAGGAGGAGCTCACGTTCGAGTACGTGCACCCGACCCAGCGCAGCTACAAGTAGGAGGACCGACGGACATGAAGCTCAACCTGAAGGTCTGGCGCCAGCGCGACGCGGTCGACAAGGGGCGCCTGGTCACCTACACCGTCGACGCCGACGAGGACATGTCGTTCCTCGAGATGCTCGACGTGCTCAACGAGAAGCTGATCCTGTCCGGCGACGAGCCGGTCGCGTTCGACCACGACTGTCGCGAGGGCATCTGCGGCTCGTGCAGCATGGTCATCGACGGCCGTCCGCACGGCCCGCAGCGGGCGACCACCACCTGTCAGCTGCACATGCGGCACTACTCCGACGGCGACACGATCGTCATCGAGCCGTTCCGCTCGGGCTCGTTCCTGGTCATCAAGGACCTCGTCGTCGACCGCGCCGCGTTCGACAAGATGATCCAGGCCGGCGGCTACGTCTCGGTGAACACCGGGTCGGCGCCGGAGGCCAACTCCAACGCCGTGCCGAAGTCCGCCGCGGACCGCTCGTTCGCCGCGGCGAACTGCATCGGCTGCGGTGCCTGCGTCGCGGCCTGCCCGAACGGGTCCGCGTCGCTGTTCCTGGGCGCGAAGCTGACCCACCTGGGTGAGCTGCCGCAGGGTCAGCCGGAGCGCTACGAGCGCGTCGTCAGCATGGTGGAGGAGCACGAGGCCGCCGGGTTCGGTGGCTGCACCAACACCGGCGCCTGCGCCACCGCCTGCCCGAAGGAGATCCCGCTCGACGTGATCTCCCAGCTGAACCGCGACTACCTCGCGGCCACGGTGGGCGGCCGCAAGAAGTAGGACGCACCGTCGCGACGGCCCGGGCCACTCCTTCCGAGGGGTGCCCGGGCCGTCGTGCGTCGTGCGACGTGTGACCCACGTCTCGATGGAACGGCCAATCGCCATCCCGACGTAGATCACATGTGATCTGCGTCGTACTCTCTGGCGACCACCGCACCGTGCGTGCGGCGGGTGTTCACGAGGACACGACGTCGTGTCAGGTCTCTTCGGCGTCGTCGAGACGACAGGAGCTCCCGTACGTGTCATCCACCACTGACGCGTCCACCGGCCGGGCCACCATCGCCGCGCGCACGCTGCGCACGGACCGATGGTGGCTTCCCCCGCTGGCCACCTTCGTGGCGTTCGTCGCCTGGGTCGCGTACGCGACGGTGCGGGCGTTCATGCAGGACCACTACTTCGTCCCCGAGTACGGCTATCTGACGCCGTTCTACTCGCCGTGCGTCTCGACCGGCTGCTTCGAGGAGGCAGCGCACTTCGGCCGCTTCCTGCCCGACGTCTGGTGGCTGCCCTACGCGGCGGTCTCCCTGCCGTTCCTGCTGCTGTTCCGGCTGACCTGCTACTACTACCGCAAGGCCTACTACCGGGCGTTCTGGCTCTCCCCGCCGGCCTGCGCGGTCGCCGAGCCGCACCGGCGCTACACCGGTGAGACGCGCTTCCCGCTGATCCTGCAGAACGCGCACCGCTACTTCTTCTACATCGCCGGGATCATCACGCTGATCAACACCTACGACGCGGTGCTGGCCTTCGCCAAGCCCGGCGGCGGGTTCGGCCTGGGGCTGGGCAACATCATCCTGGTCGTGAACGTGGTGCTGCTGTTCGGCTACACGCTGTCGTGCCACTCGTGCCGCAGCGCCGTCGGCGGGCGGCTCAACCACTTCTCCAAGCACCCGGTCCGCTACAAGCTCTGGACCCAGGTCTCGAAGCTGAACACCCGGCACAACCAGTTCGCCTGGGCGACGCTGGTGAGCCTCGCCGTCACCGACTTCTACGTCATGGCCGTCTCCGCCGGCTGGATCAGCGACCTGCGGATCGTGGGGTGAGCACCGAGATGGACGAGCAGATCGAGCGGCACGACTACGACGTCGTCGTCATCGGGGCCGGCGGTGCCGGCCTGCGGGCGGCGATCGAGGCGCGGCTGCAGGGCAAGCGGACGGCGATCATCTCCAAGTCGCTGTTCGGCAAGGCACACACCGTGATGGCCGAGGGCGGCTGCGCGGCGTCGATGGGCAACGCCAACCCGAACGACAACTGGAAGGTCCACTACCGCGACCCCATGCGCGGCGGGAAGTTCCTCAACAACTGGCGGATGGCCGAGCTGCACGCCAAGGAGGCCCCGGACCGGGTCTGGGAGCTGGAGACCTACGGCGCGCTGTTCGACCGCACGAAGGACGGGAAGATCAGCCAGCGCAACTTCGGCGGGCACACCTACCCGCGGCTGGCGCACGTCGGCGACCGGACCGGCCTGGAGCTGATCCGCACCCTGCAGCAGAAGGTCGTCTCGCTGCAGCAGGAGGACCTCGCCGAGACCGGCGACGCGGAGTCCCGGATCCGGGTCTTCCACGAGTGCACGATCACCGAGCTGTTCACCACCGACGGCGCGATCTCGGGCTGCTTCGGCTACTTCCGCGGCGACGGTCGGTTCGTGCGCTTCGACGCCCCGGCGATCGTGCTCGCCACCGGCGGCGTCGGGAAGAGCTACTCGGTCACGTCGAACTCCTGGGAGTACACCGGCGACGGCCACGCGCTGGCCCTGCGCGCCGGCGCGACGCTGATCAACATGGAGTTCCTGCAGTTCCACCCGACCGGCATGGTGTGGCCGCCGTCGGTGCGGGGCCTGCTGGTCACCGAGTCCGTCCGCGGCGACGGCGGCGTGCTGCGCAACACCGACGGCACGCGGTTCATGTTCGACTACGTGCCGGACGTGTTCAAGGAGCAGTACGCCACCACCGAGGAGGAGGGCGACCGCTGGTACACCGATCCGGACAACAACCGGCGCCCGCCCGAGCTGCTGCCCCGCGACGAGGTCGCCCGGGCCATCAACTCCGAGGTCAAGGCGGGCCGGGGCACCGAGCACGGCGGGGTGTTCCTCGACGTGTCCACCCGGCTCAAGCCCGAGGAGATCCTCAAGCGGCTGCCGTCGATGCACCACCAGTTCAAGGAGCTGGCCGACGTCGACATCACGAAGGAGCCGATGGAGGTCGGCCCGACCTGCCATTACGTGATGGGCGGGGTCGAGGTCGAGCCGGACACCGCGATGTCGAGGGTGCCCGGCCTGTTCGCGGCCGGTGAGGTCGCGGGCGGCATGCACGGCTCCAACCGGCTCGGCGGCAACTCGCTGTCGGACCTTCTGGTGTTCGGCCGTCGCGCCGGGCTGCACGCCGCGCAGCACGCGGACCGGGGACGGCCGGCCGTCGCCGAGGCCGACGTCACCGCGGCGCTGGAGCGGGCGATGCTGCCGTTCTCCGGTGCGACCGCCGGTGGGGAGAACCCGTTCGTCGTCCAGCAGGAGCTGCAGAAGACGATGCACGAGCTCGTCGGGATCATCCGCAAGGGCGAGGAGATGGAGCTCGCGCTCAAGAAGCTCGAGGACATCGCGACCCGCACCCGCACCGTCTCGGTGGAGGGGCACCGCCGCTTCAACCCGGGCTGGCACCTGGCCCTGGACCTGCGCAACATGTTGCTCGTCGCGCTGTGCACCGGGAAGGCGGCCCTGGAGCGCCAGGAGTCGCGGGGTGGGCACACCCGCGACGACTTCCCGGTCATGGACTCCGACTGGCGCCATGTGCTGCTGGTCTGCCGCGCCGTCGGAGAGGACGGCATCGAGCTGACCCGTCAGGAGCAGCTCCCGATGCGGCCCGACCTGTTCGACCTGTTCGAGATGGACGAGCTGAAGAAGTACTACACCGGTGACGAGCTGGGCGGTCACCGGGCCGATGCGGAGGGACCGCGATGAGCAGCCATCTCCACCACTTCCGCGTCTGGCGCGGCGACGACACCAAGGGCGAGCTGGTCGACTACCCGGTGGAGGTGAACGAGGGCGAGGTCGTCCTCGACGTCATCCACCGGCTGCAGGCCACCGAGGCCGGCGACCTGGCCGTGCGCTGGAACTGCAAGGCGGGCAAGTGCGGCTCGTGCTCCGCGGAGATCAACGGTCGGCCGCGGCTGATGTGCATGACCCGGATGAACACCGTCGACGACAGCGAGGTCGTCACCGTCACGCCGCTGCGCAGCTTCCCGGTGATCCGCGACCTCGTGACCGACGTGTCGTTCAACTACACCAAGGCCCGTGAGATCCCCAGCTTCACCCCGCCCGAGGGCGTCGCGCCGGGCGAGTACCGGATGGCGCAGGTCGACGTCGAGCGGAGCCAGGAGTTCCGCAAGTGCATCGAGTGCTACCTGTGCCAGAACACCTGCCACGTGGTCCGCGACCACGAGGAGAACAAGGAGGCGTTCGCCGGGCCGCGCTACCTGATGCGGATGGCCGAGCTGGACATGCACCCGCTCGACGCGCACGGCAACCGCGCCGTCGAGGCCCAGGAGGAGCACGGACTGGGGTTCTGCAACATCACCAAGTGCTGCACCGAGGTGTGCCCTGAGCACATCAAGATCACCGACAACGCGCTCATCCCGCTCAAGGAGCGCGCGGTGGACCGCAAGTACGACCCGCTGGTGTGGCTGGGGGACAAGATCTTCCGTCGCACCGGGAGCTGAACGTGTCCCCGCACCCCGGCGACGGCCGTCGCACCCGCCGCACGGGGTGCGGGGACCGCGCCGGAGGTGCGACGGGCCGCTCAGCCCTCCATCGACCGGCGGATCTCGGCGAGCCGCTCGGCCGCCCTGCGCTCGCGTTCGGCGAACGCGTCCTGGGCCTCCGCGGCGCGCACGTCGCCGCCTGCGAGGTCCTCGGCGGCCGCCGCGGTCGCGGCGCGTCCCTCGATGCGATCGCGCACGTAGGAGAACGTGGGGACGCCGTCGTCGGTGTAGTCGGTGACCGGCTCGACCGGGTCGGGCACGGCGGGGTCGGCAGGCTCCGGGTCGGGGACGGCGGGCAGGCGGGTCGGATCGGTCATCGGGCCTCCTCGGTTCCGCCGTCGACGGTAGGCGATGAGAACGCCGCGCGCGGACGGTCCACACCGGTATGACGACCTTTGCGCTGGTCCCCGGGGCGGGGACCGACACCTGGTACTGGGGCCCGCTGGTACGGGAGCTGACCCGGCGCGGCCACCGCGCCGTGCCGGTCGAGCTGCCCTGCGACGACGACGCCGCCGGACTGGAGGACTACGCCGACGCCGTGGTGGCCGCGGTCGAGGGTGCCGAGGACCTGGTGGTCGTCGCGCACTCCTTCGGCGGGTTCAGCGCGCCGCTGGTGTGCGACCGGATCGCGGTGCGCGAGCTCGTCCTGGTGACGGCGATGGTGCCGCAGCCGGGCGAGTCCGCGGCGCAGTGGGGCGCCGCGACCGGCTCCGGTGCGGCGCTCGCCGAGCAGGCCGCGCGCGACGGGCGCGACCCCGACGACGTCGTCGGGCTCTTCTACCACGACGTCGACGAGGCGGTCGCGAACGAGGCGCTGCGCCACGAGCGCGACCAGTCCGCGACGCCGTGGAACCAGCCGTGGCCGCGGGAGTCCTGGCCGGAGGTGCCGACCCGGTACCTGCTGTGCCGCGAGGACAAGCTGTTCCCGGCCGCGTTCGTCCGGACGATGCTCGCCCGCCGGCTGCGCGGCGTCGTGCCCGAGATGGTGTCGGGCGGGCACCACCCGATGCTGTCGCACCCCGGGGAGCTGGCCGCGGCGCTGCTCGGCCGCTGAGGACGGCCCCCGAGGACGGCCCCCGAGGACGGGCCCCGAGGGCGGGGGCCGGTGGCAGGCGATGATGACGCGGTGGCGCGCACACGGATCCGGGAGCTCGTGGTGGTGCACGACGCGGCCTGTGCGCCGTGCTCGCGGATCGCACAGGAGCTGCCGGGCTGCGTGCGGGTCCGGGTCCGGGCGCGCTCCTGCCGCGAGCCGCGGCTGGCCGAGATCTACCCGAACCTCCCGGCCGCCGTCGCCGGGTGCCGGACGCCGGCGGTCGGCGTGCTCCGCACCGACGGGCAGGTCCGCTGGTGGACCGGGATGAGCGGGGTGGTCGGCCTGGCTCCGGTCCTGCGACCCGGGGCGCTGCCGGCCGCGGTGCGCCTGCTGCGCGCGGCGGCGACGGCAGGTCGATGATCGTGGTCCGTCCCCGGAACGAGGAGGTCCCGCTCGTGGACACCGTCGCCCGCCCGCTCGACCACGGCCCCGGCCTGCTGTTCTGCCCCGGGAACCGGCCCGACCGGTTCGCCAGGGCACTCGCCGCGGCCGACGCCGTCGTCCTCGACCTGGAGGACGCGGTCGGCCCGGACGACAAGGACGGCGCCCGTGCCGCCGTCGTCGACGCCCTGGCGGGGCTGGACCACACCCGGGTGGTCGTCCGGGTCAACGCGCCCGGCACCCCCGCCCACGACGGCGACGTCGCTGCGCTGGCCGCCCACCCGGACCTCACGCTGATGCTGCCGATGGCGACGAGCGCGGCCGCGGTGGAGGCACTGGCTCCGCACCCGGTGATCGCGCTGTGCGAGACCGCGCACGGGGTGCTGGAGGCGCCGTCGATCGCGCGGGCGACGAACTGCGCGGGCCTGATGTGGGGCAGCGAGGACCTGCTCGCCGACCTGGGCGGCCGCACCGGGCGCGCGTCCGGCGGCGGCTACGGCCCGGCGCTGACCGAGGCCCGCACCCGGATCCTCTACGCCGCGCGTGCCGCGGGCCTCGACCCGGTCGACACCGTGCTGACCGACATCGCGGACACCGACACCCTGCTCGCCGACACCCTCGACGCGGTGGCCGCGGGGTTCGCGGCGAAGGCCTGCATCCACCCGTCGCAGGTCGAGGTCGTGCGCCGCGGGTTCCGGCCCACCGACGCCGAGGCCGAGCACGCCCGCGCCCTGCTCGCCGAGGCGCAGCGCCACCCCGGGGTGTTCCGGTTCGGCGGGGAGATGGTCGACGCGCCGGTGCTCGCCCGGGCCAGGGCGGTCCTGCGCCGCGCCGAGGCATAGACGGCGTCTATGGCAGAGCTCGGAAGCATCGATCGCGCGACGGGACTGCGCGTCGGTCCGGCGACGCTGTACCGGACATGGACATCACCACACTGGCCGGACAGGACCTGCTGATCGTCGGCGGCGGCTCGGGCATCGCCCGCGCGCTCGCCGCCGACGCCGTCGCCGAGGGGGCGACGGTCACCCTCGCCGGGCGCGACCCGCAGCGGCTCGCCCCGGTCGCGGACGCGGTGGGCGCCGCCACCGCCCGGATCGACCTGACCGACGAGGCGAGCATCGCCGCCTTTGCGGCGACCTCGGGGCCGCTGGACCACGTCGTGTCGCTCGCCGCCGCGCCCGCCAACGGGCCGGTCGGCGAGCTGGACCGCGACGCCGTCCACACCGCGTTCGACGCGAAGGTCGTCGGCCCGCTGCTGCTCGCCAAGCACCTCGCCCCACTCGTGCGCGGGTCGTTCCTGCTGTTCTCCGGCGTCGCGGCCTGGCGCCCGGCGCCCGGCCGTTCGGTGATGGCGACGACCAACGGCGCCGTCGCGTTCCTCGCCGAGGCGCTCGCCGTCGAGCTCGCCCCGGTCCGGGTCAACGCGCTCTCGCCCGGCATCGTCGACTCCGGCCAGTGGGACCGGCTCGGCGACGGCAAGGACGCCTTCCTCGCCGCCACGGCCGCGGCCAACCCGGCGCGGCGCACCGGCACCCCGGCCCAGCTGTCCGCCGCGGCCCGGTCGCTGCTCACCAACCCCTTCGTGACCGGCACGACCCTGCACGTCGACGGCGGTGGCCGGCTGGCCTGACCGGCGCCGCTCAGGGGGCGAGCTGCGCGGCGACGGCGGCGGGCACGGGCACCCCGCGCCGTCGCAGTGCGGCGACGAACGCCGCCACCACCGGGTCCCGGCCCGGCCGGGTCAGCGCGACGACCTCCCGGTCCTGCGCCGGGGCCAGCGCCCGCACCACACCCGGGGCACCCGCGGGCAGTGCCGTCACCGGCACCACCGCGACGCCCAGCCCGGCGTCGGCGAGCCGGGCCGCGGTCGTCGCGCTCCGGGTGCGGGTCACCGCGTCGAGGCGGACGCCGTGCGTGGCGGCGAGGGTGTCGAGCCAGCCGGCCAGGCCGTTGGCGGGGTCGTAGTGCACCACCGGGCCCTCGCCGAGCGCGACGACCGGGACCGGCCCCGGCGCCCCGGCGAGCGGATGGCGGCGGGGGAGCACCGCGACGAGCGGCTCGCGGCCGAGCACCTCGGCGTCGGCGCCGTCACGGCCGGGCGGCGGGCACACCCCCACGTCGGCCGCGCCGTCCGCCACCCGGGCGGCGATCTCGTCGGCGCTGGTCAGCTCGGTGAGCTCCACCCGGGTCCGGGCGGTGGCACCGGCGGCGGCCCGCAGCACCGGGGCGAGCAGACCCGCGGTCATCGTCTCCGCGCACGCCACCCGCAGCACCCCGGCGCCGCCGGCCGCGACCGTGCGCCCGGTGGTCAGCACCCGACCCGCGGCCTCCAGCGCGGCGACCGCGTCGGCGTGCACCGCCCGCCCCGCGACGGTCGGGCGCACCCCGCGCGGCAGCCGCTCCAGCAGCGGGGTCCCGACCTCGCGTTCGAGCTGGGCGAGCTGGTGGGACAGGGCGGGCTGGGACAGGTGCAGGGCCGCTGCCGCCCCGGTCACCGACCCGTGGTCGAACACGGCCACCAGGCATTCCAGCGCACGCAGTGTCGGCACGGCGACAACCTACGGGCACGGCGGCACGGTGATGACTAGCGTGGTCGCCGTGACGATCTCCGGGTACGGGTCGTGGCCGACACCGGTCACGTCCGAAGTGGTGGTGACGGCCGCGGTGCGGCTCGGGGAGGTCCGCCCCGACGGTGCGCCCGGCACCGAGGACACCGGGGTGGTGTGGGCCGAGGGCCGCGCCACCGAGGGCGGGCGGACCCAGCTGGTGCGCCGCACCGACGACGGCACCCGCACCGACCTGCTGCCGGCCGGGGCGAACGCGCGCTCGGCCGTCCACGAGTACGGCGGCGGCGCGTGGTGGCTGCACCCCGGCAGCCCCGGCACCGTCTTCTACGTCGAGTGGGCCGACCAGCGCCTGTACCGGCTCGACCGCGGCGGCGAGCCGGTCGCGCTCACCCCGGAGCCCGCGGTGCCCCGCGGTGACCGCTACGCCGACGGCGACGTCGCCCCCGACGGCACCTGGATGGTCGCGGTCCGCGAGCACCACCACGCCGAGCACACCCCGGCGGCCGAGGTCGTCAACGAGATCGTGCGGCTCGACGCCCGCGTCCCGTCGGAGCCGGAGGTGCTGGTCAGCGGCCCGGACTTCGTCGCAGCACCGCGGATCTCGCCGGACGGCGGCACCCTGGCCTGGCTGTCCTGGAACCACCCGTCGATGCCGTGGGACGACGTCGAGCTCACCGTGCGCGACCTGGCGTCCGGGGTGGACACCGTCGTCGCGGGTGGGCCGGGGGAGTCGGTCACCGAGCCGCAGTGGCAGCCCGACGGGTCGCTGACCTTCCTCAGCGATCGCACCGGCTGGTGGAACCTCTACCGGTGGCCGCCCGGCCAGGACATCGAGGCGCTCGTGCGCATCGACGCCGAGATCGGTGTGCCCGGCTGGGCGCTGGGCGGGTCGCGCTACGCCGTCCTGGAGGACGGACGCGTCGTGTTCGCCCGCTCCTCGCGAGGCTTCGACGCCCTGGTCGTGCGGGAGGTCGACGGCCGGATCATCGAGCTCGACACCCCGTTCACCGCGATCGGCTCGGTGCGCGCCGACGGGCCCTACGCCGTCGTCTGCGTCGCCGGGTCGCCCACCGCCGAGCCGGGCGTGCACCGCGTGGTGCCCGCCCCGGAGGGAGCCGGGGAGCCCGGCGCGGCCGGGGTGCAGACCCTGCGCGCCCCGCGCGACCTCGGCCTGCACCCGGAGACGGTGTCGGTGCCCGAGCCGATCACGTTCCTGTCCACCGACGCCGCGGGCGGCCCGCGCACCGGCTACGCGCTGTTCTACCCGCCGCTGGGGGCCCACGAGGCCCCCGAGGGCGAGCTGCCGCCGTTGCTGGTGGTCATCCACGGCGGCCCGACCGGCTCGGCGACGCCGGTCCTCTCGGTCGCCGTGCAGTACTGGACCAGCCGTGGGTTCGGGGTCGTCGACGTCGACTACGGCGGCTCCACCGGCTACGGGCGCGCCTACCGCGAGCAGCTGAAGGGGGCGTGGGGGATCGTCGACGTCGCCGACTGCCTGGCCGCGGCCCGCACGCTGGCCGACGCCGGACGCGTCGACCCGGCCCGGATGGCGATCCGGGGCGGCTCGGCGGGCGGGTTCACCACCCTGGCCGCGCTCGCCCGGGACGACACCCCGTTCTCGGCGGGGGCCGACCACTTCGGCGTCGCCGACCTGGCCGCGCTCGCCCGGGACACCCACAAGTTCGAGTCCCGCTACCTCGACGGGCTGGTCGGGCCGTGGCCCGACGCGGAGGCGGTCTACATCGAGCGGTCCCCGCTCACCCACGTCGAGCGGTTCTCGACCCCGCTGATCGTGCTGCAGGGCGACGAGGACGCGATCGTCCCGCCGAACCAGTCGGAGATGATCGTCGACGCGCTGCGCGAGCGTGGGGTGCCGGTCGCCTATCTGTTGTTCGCCGGTGAGCAGCACGGCTTCCGGCAGGCCGCGAACATCCGCCGGGCGCTCGACGCCGAGCTGGCGTTCTACTCCCGGGTGTTCGGGTTCGCGCTGCCGCCGGAGGAGGGCATCGAGCCGGTCCCCGTCGAGAACCTGTGAGTCCCGGGCACTTCGTCGCCCGCGTCACCCTGGACCCGGACGCGCCCACCGACGGCTACCCGTTCGACCTGGGGGTCGTGCGGTGGCTGCGGGCGCACGGCGGGCTCGCCCTCTACCCGGGTGTCACGTTCCTGGTGGGGGAGAACGGTTCCGGCAAGTCCACGTTCGTCGAGGCGCTGGCGGTCGCGCTGGGGCTGAACGCCGAGGGCGGCTCGCGGTCGTTCCGGTTCGCGCCGCGGGCGAGCGAGTCCGACCTGGGGTCGCACCTGCGGCTGGCGCGCCGGCCCGGCCGGGAACGGAGCAGCTTCTTCCTGCGCGCCGAGTCGTACTACAACGTGGCGACGGAGGTGGAGCGCCTCGACCGGGAGGGCGGCGGGCCGCCGTTGGCCCAGGCGTTCGGCGGCACGCCGCACGAGCGCAGCCACGGGGAGTCGTTCGTCGCGCTGATGACCCACCGGTTCACCCCGCGCGGGCTCTACCTGCTCGACGAGCCGGAGGCCGCGCTGTCGGTCACCGGGGCCCTGGCGGTGCTGGCCCGGATGGTGGACCTGACCGCGCGGGGCAGCCAGTTCGTGGTCGCCACCCACTCGCCGGTCCTGCTCGCGCTGCCCGGCGCGACGATCCTGCAGCTCGACGACGACGGCGCGGTCCGCCGCGTCGGCTACGACGAGGCGCTCCCGGTCGCCCTGACCCGCAGTTTCCTCGCCGACCCGGACGCGTTCCTGCGGCACCTGTAGACGGCGACGGGCCCGGGAGGACGAGGTGTCCTCCCGGGCCCGGGCACCGGGGCTCAGACCGGGGCGCCGCCGGCGGGTGCCGGCGTCGGAGCGGCCTGCGGGGTGGCCTTGCGCGGCCCCTGCGACAGCCGCTTCTCCACCAGCCGCGACAGGCCGGTCAGGATCAGGCACAGCCCGATGTAGAGGACCGCGACGACCAGCGCGACCTGCAGGATCGGCGATCCGAGCTGCACCTGGCTGCCGAGCTGGCGGGCCACGAGCAGCAGCTCCTCGTAGAGGATCAGGAAGCCGAGCGCGGTGTCCTTGAGGACCACCACCAGCTGCGACAGGATCGTCGGCAGCATCGACCGGACCGCCTGCGGGAGCAGCACCGAGGACATCACCTGGGTCTTGCGCAGCCCCAGGGCGTAGGCGGCCTCGCTCTGTCCGCGCGGGACCGCGTTGATCCCGGCGCGGAACACCTCGGCGAGCACCGAGCCGTTGTAGAGCATCAGGCCGAGCACGACGGCCCAGAACGCGGAGATCTCGATGCCCGCGCCCTGCGACATCCCGTAGTACATGATGAAGATCAGGACCAGCAGCGGGACGGCGCGGAAGAACTCCACGACCACCGTGCACGGGACCCGGACCCAGGCGTGGTCCGACAGCCGTCCGGCGGCGAACACCGCCCCGAACACCAGCGACAGGACCGCCGCGACGAGGAAGGCACGGACGGTGTTCCACAGCCCGTCGAGGATGCGGACCTGGATCGCCTCGTAGGTGATCCAGTCCCACATCCGGCCGCTGAACTGGCCGGTGGCCCAGAAGCGGTAGAGGACGAACCCGAGGGCCGCCAGGATCACCGCGACCCCGACGACGCCGATCGTGCGGTTGCGGGCGCGGGCCGCGGGGCCCGGGATGTCGTAGAGGACCGAGCTCATCGGGCCACCCCCCAGCGGGCGTCGAGGCGGCGCTGGACCCAGGTCAGCGGGGCCACCAGGATCACGAAGATCAGCGCCACCCACAGCAGCCCGACGAGCACGTTGTAGCCGCGCTCGGAGAGGTTCTGGTAGATGCCGCCGGCCTGGAACACCGAGAAGCCGGACGCGATCGTGGTGTTCTTCAGCAGCGCGATCTGGATGTTCGTCATCGGCGGGACGGTGGCGCGCACCGCCTGCGGGAGCACCACCTGGCCGAGGGTCTGGGTGAAGGTGAAGCCCAGCGCCCGCGACGCCTCCGCCTGCCCGACCGGGACCGTGTTGATGCCCGACCGCACGACCTCGCACACGAACGCGGCGGTGTAGAGGCTCAGGCCGACGCTCGCGAGCGCGAAGAAGCTGAGCTGGACGAGCTCGAGCCGTGGGTAGGCGAACGCGAAGAAGAACAGCACCAGCGTCAGCGGGGTGTTCCGCAGGATCTGCACGTAGCCGGTGCCGAAGGCACGCAGCGCGGGGACGGGGCTGACCCGCATGCCCGCGATCAGCGTGCCCAGCAGCAGCGATCCGATCGCGGCGACGACGAAGAGGCCGATCGTGCCGGCGAACCCGCCGACGTAGAGGTCGAGGTTGTCCAGCAGGACATCCACCGGGCGGCTCTCCTTTCTCTGGTCCCGACGTGTCTGGACCCGACGCGGCCCGGCGGAGTGGTGACGAGGTCACCGCCCCACCGGGCCGCGGTCGGGATCAGTAGCGCTCGATGGCCGGCGGCTGGGCCTGGGTACCGGACTTGCCCAGGGTGCCGTCGTAGATGGTCTTCCAGGTGCCGTCGTCGATCGCGGCCTGCAGCAGGTCGTTGATCTTGTTGCGGAGCGCGGTGTCGGCCTTCGGGACGCCGATGCCGTAGGGCTCGGAGGAGAACTTCTCCCCGACGACCTTCAGCTGCTCCGGGTTCTGCGCGGCGTAGCCGAGCAGGATCGCGTCGTCGGTGGTGACGGCGTCGACCTGGTTGTTGATCAGCTGGTCGACGCACTGGGTGTAGGTCTGGAACTCCACGACCTGGTCGGTGAGCTTCTGGTCCTTCACCCGCTGGATCGGGGTGGAGCCGGTGACCGAGCAGACCCGCTTGCCCTGCAGCGTCTGCGGGCCGGTGATCGTGTTGTCGTCGGCACGCACGAGCAGGCTCTGGCCCGCGACGTAGTACGGCCCGGCGAACCCGACGCGCTGCTTGCGCTTGTCGTTGATCGTGTAGGTGCCGACGTAGTAGTCGACGTCGCCGCGCTCGATGTTGTCCTCGCGGGCCGCCGACGGGATGACCTTGTACTCGATCTGCTCGGGGGAGAAGCCGAGACCGCCCGCGACCATCCGGGCGATGTCGATGTCGAACCCGGAGAACTCGTTGGTGGTGGCGTCGCGGAAGCCCAGGTTCGGCTGGTCGTCCTTGACACCGATCACGACGCGGCCGCGCTGCTTCATGGCGTCGAACGTGGGGGAGCCCTCGACGGTCACGTTCTGCGCGACGGTCGGCTGGTAGCCCGAGCTCTCGGCGCCGGGTGTGCCCTCGCGGCCGCAGCCGGCCAGGGCGAGGGTGGCGGCCAGGGCGGCCGCCACCAGGATGCGGGTTCTCTTCACGGTTCGCTCCGCTCGTCGGGGGGTGGTGGTGGAAGGCGTCCTCAGTGCGAGAGGATCTTGCCGAGGAAGTCCTTGGCACGGTCGCTGCGCGGGGCGGTGAAGAACTCGTCCGGGGTCGCGTCCTCGACGATCTCGCCGTCGCTCATGAACACGACGCGGTGCGCGGCCCGGCGGGCGAAGCCCATCTCGTGGGTCACGACGACCATCGTCATGCCCTCCTTGGCCAGCGAGGTCATGGTGTCGAGCACCTCGTTGACCATCTCCGGGTCGAGCGCCGAGGTCGGCTCGTCGAAGAGCATCACCTTCGGCTTCATGGCCAGCGCGCGGGCGATCGCCGCGCGCTGCTGCTGGCCGCCGGACAGCTGCGCCGGGTACTTGTCGCGCTGGTTGGCGATGCCGACACGCTCCAGCAGCGCCAGACCAGTCTTCTCGGCCTCGGCCTTGGACACCCCGCGCACCTTCAGCGGTGCGAGGGTGACGTTCTCCAGGATCGTCTTGTGCGCGAACAGGTTGAACGACTGGAAGACCATGCCGACGTCGGCGCGCAGGGCGGCCAGCGCCTTGCCCTCCGCCGCCAGCGCGGTGCCGTCGATCTCGATCGTGCCGGTGTCGATCGGCTCGAGCCGGTTGATCGTGCGGCAGAGTGTGGACTTGCCGGAACCGGAGGGGCCGAGGACGACGACGACCTCCCCACGGGCGACGTCCAGATCGATGTCGCGCAGCACGTGGAGGTCGCCGAAGTGCTTCTGCACCCCGGCCATCCGCACCATGGGTGTGCTGGACGCGGGCGGGCTGGTCATGCTGCCTCCGGACATGGCGAGAGCCTGGACGGAACGGACATGCGAGTCCACCACCTTGAGGAACCTTTAGGGTCTCGGCCACGTAACGGAAAGGGCGGCCACCGGTGCACATCCTGCTGATCGAGGACGACGACCGGGTCGCCGCCGCGCTGCGCCCGGCACTGCACCGGCACGGGATGACCACGACCCGCCTGGACCACGGCCGCGGCGCTGTGGACCACCTCGACGGCGTCGACGTCGTGCTGCTCGACCTGGGGCTGCCCGACGCCGACGGGCTCGACGTCTGCCGGGCGATCCGCGCCGTCTCCGAGGTCCCGGTGCTGATGGTGACCGCTCGCGGCGAGGTCACCGACCGCATCGCCGGGCTGCACACCGGCGCCGACGACTACCTGGTCAAGCCCTACGACATCGGGGAGCTCGTGGCCCGGGTGCACGCGGTGCAGCGCCGCCGCAAGATCGGCGACGACGGCACCGTCGTCCCGGCCGGGTCGGCCCCGGTGACCGTCGGCGACGTCCGCGTCGACCCCGAGCGGTACGAGGTCACCGTCGCCGGGGAGCAGGTGGTGCTCACCCGCAAGGAGTTCCAGGTGCTGTCCCTGCTCGCCCGCGCCGACGGCGCCGTCTGCACCCGCGCCCAGATCGTCGCCGAGGTGTGGGGGCGCGGCTGGGCGGGCGCGAACCGGACCCTCGACGTGCACGTGGCGACCCTGCGGACCAAGCTCGGCCGCCCCGAGCTGGTGCGGACCGTCCGCGGCGTCGGGTACCGCTTCGCCGCCACCGAGGACTGAGAGGGGAACGGCGACGTGCGCAGCCGGCTGCTGCTGGTCGTGCTCGTGCTCGTCGGGCTGCTCGCCGCCGGGCTGGGCGTCCCGCTGGCCTGGACCGCCGCCCAGCGGGCCCAGGAGGAGGTCTTCACCGACCGCCTCACCGACACCATCTCCTTCGCCTCCACCGCCCAGCGCCCGCTCATCGAGACCCCCGCGGGCAGCTCCGCGCTCGCCACGTTCACCGACGAGATCACCCGCTACGACGACGTCTACGGCGTCGCGGTGCTCGTCCTCGACCGGACGGGGCGCACGGTGACCGCCTCCCGCCCGGCCGACCGGCTGCCCGAGCTGGGCGACTACGCCGTCGACCGGACCGAGGTCGCGCTCGCCGGGCGCCGCTCCTCGACCTACCCGCTGCTCATGCCGTGGGACGACCGGCCGCTGGTGCTGGCCGAGCCGGTACTCGTCGACGGCGAGGTCGTCGGCGCGGTGGTGACGGTGTCCCCGACCGACGCCCTGCGGGCCGAGGCGGTGCGCACCTGGTCGCTGATCGCCGGGGCCGCGGTGTTCGCGCTGCTCGCCGGGATCCTGGTCGCGCTGCCGCTGACCGCCTGGGTGCTGCGCCCGGTCCGCCGGCTCGACGAGGCGATGGACCGGGTCGGGACGGCCGTCCTCGCCGGGGGGCCGCCCGGTCCGCCGTCGCGGCGCAGCGGCCCGCCGGAGCTGCGCTCGCTGGCCGAGTCGTTCGACCGGATGACCGAGACGGTGCGCGAGGCGCTCGGCGCCCAGCGCGCGTTCGTCGCCGACGCCTCCCACCAGCTGCGCAACCCGCTCACCGCGCTGCGGCTGCGGCTGTCCAACCTCGACGGGCACGTCGACCCGGCCGCCGCCGACGACCACCTCGCGGCGATGGAGGAGGCCGAGCGACTGTCCCGGGTGCTCGACGGACTGCTCGCGCTGGCCCGCGCCGAGCGCGCGGTGGAGGACCCGGGCGTCGCCGAGGACACCGACCTCGACGTCGTCGTCGCCGAACGGGTGGACAACTGGCGGCCGCTCGCCGAGCACTCCGGGATCGAGCTGCGCCGCAGCGGCCCACGCGGCCTGCACGCCCTGATCGGCGAGCCCGCGCTGGAGTCGGTGCTCGACGCGCTGCTGGACAACGCGCTCAAGTACACACCGCCCGGGCGACGGGTGCGGGTCGCGACGCTGCGCACCGCCGACCGGATCGGGGTCAGCGTCGTCGACGGCGGCCCCGGCCTCGCGCGCGAGGACCGGGCGCGCGCCACCGACCGGTTCTGGCGGGCACCCGGGCAGGCCAACGTCGAGGGCAGCGGGCTCGGCCTGGCCATCGCGGTGCGGACCGCGGCCGCGGCCGGCGGGAGCCTGCAGCTGAGCGACGCACCCGGCGGCGGGCTCCGGGTCACACTGTGGCTGCGGCCCGCGCCCTCCGCGGTGCGTGACCGACCCCCGGCCCCCGGAGAGGACGTGTGAGGAATGCGGATCGGCGAGCTCGCGGAACGCACCGGCGTGAGCGCACGCATGCTGCGCTACTACGAGCAGCAGGGTCTCCTCGCCCCGACCCGCGGCAGCGGCGGCCAGCGGGAGTACGGGACACCGGAGGTCGAGCGCGTCGCCCTGCTGCGGACGCTGTTCGACGCCGGCCTGTCGAGCCGCACGATCGCCCGGCTGCTGCCGTGCGTGGACACCCCGAGCCTGCGGACCGCCGAGGACGCCTTCGCGACGATGGCCCGTGAGCGGGACCGGCTGCGCGAGGCGATGGGGACCCTCGGGACCGCCGTCGACGCCCTGGAACGCCTCATGGCCGGGAACAGCGAGCACCGGGCCGCCCTCGCCGCCGCGCGCCCGGCCGGGTCCGCCGACCGGTGACCTGGGACACGATCACTGGAACCTGACACCGGTGGCAGGTCATAGCGTGCCGGCGTGGTCAACGCATACGGATACCGCGCCTTCGGCGGCCCCGACGTCCAGGAGTTCCTCGACCGCCCCGCCCCGGTGCCGGGTGCGCACGAGGTCGCGCTCGCCGTCGCCGTCGCCGGGGTCAACCCCCTCGACCACGTCCTGCGCGCCGGCGGGGTGCCGATGATCAACGGGCACCTCCCGTTCCCCCAGGTCCTCGGGATGGAGGCCGCGGGGGTGGTCACGGCGGTCGGGACCGCCGTGACGGGCCTCGCGGTCGGGGACAGGGCGTTCGGGTTCGCCCTCACCGGCGCCGGGACCTACGCCACCGACACGTTGCTGCTCGGCTCGGCCACGGCCCGAACGCCGGACGCGCTGTCCGACGAGTGGGCGGCCACCGTGCCGGTCGCCGGGACCACCGCGCTCGACGTCGTCGACCAGCTGGCACTGCCGCGCGGTGGCCGGTTGCTGGTCAACGGGATCGGCGGGGGCGTGGGGCTGGCCGTCGCCCAGCTGGCCCGCGCCGGTGGGCTCGAGGTGATCGGTACCGCGGGCGTGACCAAGCGCGACGTCGTCACCGGGACCGGGGCGGTGTTCGTGGACCACCGCGCGCCCGGTGCGATCGACCGGCTGCGCGCGTTCGCCCCCGGCGGCTTCGACGGCGTCGTGGACCTCGTGGGCGGCGCGTCGCTGCGTGCCGTCGCACCGCTCGCCGCCACGCCACGGGCCGTGGTCTCGGTCGGGGACCCCACGGTCGGTGAGGTCGGCGGCGTCGTCGTGGAGCGCCACACCGACCGCCGGACCCTGGAGCGGGTCGCGGCGCTGATGGTGCAGGGCGTCCTCGACCCGCACGTCACGGCGGTGTACCCCTTCGACCGGGCGGCACAGGCCCTGGCGCGGGTGGAGGACGGGCACGCGACGGGGAAGACGGTGCTCGACCTGTCCGCGCGGGGTCAGCGAGGTCAGCGAGGTCAGTAGCCCTTGGTGGCCCGGTAGAACTCGACGGCGCCCTCGTGCAGCGGGATCGGCTGGGTGCCGATGGCCGAGCGCGAGTCGACGGTCACCGCGGCCGGGCTGGCCTGCGTCAGCCGGGGCTGCTCGTCGAAGGCCGCCCGGATCAGCGCGCGGGCCAGGTCGGCGTCCATCCCCTCGGTGACCAGCAGCGCGTTGCGCACCGACAGGCACGACACCGGGCCGGGCAGCCCGTAGGTGTTCGCCGGGACCGTCGCCACGGAGTAGACGGGGTACCGCTCGCGCATCCGGTCGAGCACCCCGCCGAGCTCCAGCAGCCGGATCGGGACCCGGGCGGCCAGCTCCCGCACGCCGTCGGTGGGCACCCCGCCGGACCAGAAGAACGCGTCGAGACGGCCCTCGACCAGCGCCGTCGCCGCGTCCGGCAGCCCCAGCTCCGCGCGGGTGCCCAGGCCCGCGACACCGATCCCGGCGACGTCGAGCAGCCGGATCGCGATCGGCTGGTAGCCGCTGCCGCCCGGGCCGATCGACACCCGTCGTCCGCGCAGGTCGGCGATGCTGCGCAGGCCGGAGTCGGCACGCACGACGAGGTGGGTGACGTCGTCGTAGAGCCGGGCCAGTGCGCGGGGCTCGGTCGGGCCGGTGACGCGCGCGGCGACGTCGGCGGCCACGTCGACCTGGCTGATCGCGACCGCCGCCCGCCCGTCGGTCAGCAGCTCCATGTTCTGTGCGCTGCCCGCGGTCTCCAGCACCCGGGGGGCGGCGGGGAGCCCGAGGCGTTCGTGCCAGATCTCGGACAGCGTGCGCGCGAGGTTGATGTACACCCCCGGCTGCACCCCGCCCGCGATCACCAGCGGCTCGGCGGGCCGCGGTCCGGTGCAGCCCGGGAGCACCGCCCCCGCACCCAGTACGACGCCCGCACCCAGCAGGGCGCGCCGCGTCAGCGGGGGACCGGACCGGTGCATCGGGCCATCATCCCCGACGGCCCCGTCCCGGCGCCGTTCGCCGGGGCGCCTACCCTCGGGTGTGTGAGCCGCAGCTACACCGTGCGCACCTACGGGTGCCAGATGAACGTGCACGACTCGGAGCGGATGGCAGGTCTGCTGGAGGACGCCGGGTACGCCCGGGCCGAGGACCCCGACACCGCCGACGTCGTCGTGTTCAACACCTGCGCGGTGCGGGAGAACGCGGACAACAAGCTCTACGGCAACCTCGGGCACCTGCGCCCGCGCAAGGTCGCCAACCCGGACATGCAGATCGCCGTCGGCGGTTGCCTGGCCCAGAAGGATCGCGACACGATCACCCGGCGGGCGCCGTGGGTCGACGTCGTGTTCGGCACGCACAACGTGCACGCACTGCCGACCCTGCTGGAGCGCGCCCGGCACAACGACGAGGCCCAGGTCGAGATCGCCGAGGCGCTCGAGGTGTTCCCCTCGACGCTGCCCGCGCGCCGCGACTCCGCCTACGCCGGCTGGGTGTCGATCTCGGTGGGCTGCAACAACACCTGCACGTTCTGCATCGTGCCGTCGCTGCGCGGCAAGGAGCGCGACCGCCGCCCCGGCGACGTGCTCGCCGAGGTGCAGACCCTCGCCGCCGACGGCGTGCTGGAGGTGACCCTGCTCGGGCAGAACGTGAACGCCTACGGCTCGGACATGGGTGACAGGCAGGCGTTCTCGAAGCTCCTGCGGGCCTGCGGCGAGGTCGAGGGGCTGGAGCGGGTGCGGTTCACCAGCCCGCACCCGCGCGACTTCACCTCCGACGTCATCGCCGCGATGGCGCAGACCCCGAACGTCTGCCCGCAGCTGCACATGCCCCTGCAGTCCGGCTCCGACGACGTCCTGCGCCGGATGCGTCGCAGCTACCGCTCGGAGCGGTTCCTCTCGATCCTGGCCGAGGTGCGGGAGTCGATCCCGCACGCGGCGATCACCACCGACATCATCGTCGGGTTCCCGGGCGAGACCGAGCAGGACTTCGCCGACACCCTCGACGTCGTCGAGCGGGCCCGGTTCGCCGCGGCGTTCACCTTCCAGTACTCGAAGCGGCCCGGCACCCCGGCCGCGGACCTGCCCGACCAGCTGCCCAAGGCCGTCGTGCAGGAGCGCTACGAGCGCCTCGTCGCGCTGCAGGAGCGGATCTCCTGGGAGGAGAACCGCACGCAGGAGGGCACGGTGGTGGAGCTGCTGGTGTCCACCGGCGAGGGCCGCAAGGACGCGGCGACCGCCCGCCTCACCGGTCGTGCCCGGGACGGGCGGCTGGTGCACTTCGCCCCCGGTACCGCGACCGGCATCCGGCCCGGGGACGTCGTCACCGTCCGGATCGACCGGGGCGCCCCGCACCACCTCGTCGCCGACGGCGGCGTGCTCACCCACCGCCGCACCCGCGCCGGCGACGCCGCCGAGGCCGGCGAGCGCCCGTCCGGGGCACCCACCACGCTGGGGCTGCCGGCGTTCGGCGCTCCGGCGTCCGAGCCGGCTCCCGCCGCGCCGTCCTGCGGCGTCCCCGCCACCACCGGAGGTCCCCGATGAGCGACGTGTCCCCGCAGACCCGCGCCGAGATCGACCGGGCCGGGCGCGGCGTCGCCCGCCGGATCGACCCCGGCTCGCGCGCCATGCTGATCGCGGTGGCGATCGTCGCCGCGGTCGCCGCGCTGCTGCTGCCGTGGGTGGCGGGCACCCCGGGCTGGCAGGTGCTGTCCTCGGGCACCTCCGGGCCGCTCCCGACGCTGTTCTCGTTCACGATGACCGGGTTCGCCGTCGTGGTGTCGGCCGCGGCGCTGCTGACCCGGCTGTGGGCACTCGCGTGGTTCGCGGCCTTCGGCTGCGGGATCTCCTCGGTGAACGGGCTGTGGGCGATCTGGTCGCAGCAGACCGGCGCCGAGGCCGGGCCCGGGTTCGGGATGGTCCTCGGCGTGGTCGCCGTGGTGCTGCTGACCTTCGTGTGGGCGGGCGCCGCGCTGCAGCGCGACTGACCCCCTACCGCTCGTCGACCGCCTGCTCGGCGGCGGTGAGCCACTCCCGCCACTGTGCCGCCTGCGCGCGGGCCTGCTCGGCGCGCCTGCGGTCACCGGCCGCCCCGGCCTTCTCCGCCTGCGCCTCGAACTGCTCGACCCGCGCCCGGAACTGCTCGACGCGTGCCTGGGTCTCGGGGTCGGTGCGGCGCCACTGCGCGTCCGCGGCGGCGGCGACCTTGTCCTCGATCCCGCGCAGCCGTCCCTCCAAGGTGCGGATCTCCTCGCGCGGGACCTTGCCGATGGCCTCCCAGCGCTCCTGGATCTCGCGCAGCCGGGCCCGTGCGCCGTCCGGGTCGGACAGGTCGATCGTCTCGGCCTCGGCGAGCAGCGCCCGCTTCGCCTCGGCGTTCTCGGCGAACTCGGTGTCGCGGGCGGAGAAGTGCTCGCCGCGGCGGGCGAAGAAGCGGTCCTGCGCGCCGCGGAAGCGGGCCCACAGTGCGTCGTCGGCCTCGCGGTGGGCGCGGCCCGCCGCCTTCCACTCGGTCATCAGGTCGCGGTAGGCGGCCGCGGTCGCGTTCCACTCGTCGGAGTCGGCGAGGGCCTCGGCCTGCGCGACGAGCTCCTCCTTGCGGGCCTTCGCGGTGACCCGCTGGCGGTCGAGGTCGGCGAAGTGGGAGCCGCGCCGCCGGTTGAACGCCTCGCGGGCCTTCGAGAAGCGCTTCCACAGCTGCTCGTCGGTCTTCTTGTCGACGCCGCGGATGGTGCGCCACTCGTCGAGGATCGCCTTGTACCGGTCCCCGGCCTGCTTCCACTGGGTGGAGTCCACGGCCATCTTCTCGGCCTCGACGGCGAGCGCCTCCTTGCGGGCGACGGCGTCGTGCCGGGCGCGCTCGCGCTCCTCCTTCGCCGCGCTGACGCCCTGCTCGGCGAGGCCGACCAGCTCGTCGAGCCGCGTGCGCAGGGCGGGCACGTCCCCGACCACGTGCGCGGAGTCGAGGCCGTCGCGCAGCGCGGTCAGCGCGGTCAGTGACGCCTTCGCATCCCCGCCGCCGGCGATCCGCGCGGCGAGCACCTCGGTCTCGGTGACCAGCGCGTCGAACCGCTTCGCGTAGTGCTCCAGGCCCTCGGCGGGCGGCCCGGCCTGGTAGGAGCCGACGACCCGCTCGCCGTCGGCGGTGACCAGGGTGATGGTGCCGTCGTCGTCGGCGCGGCCCCAGCGGCCCGGGTCGTCTGCCGCGGAGGGCACCGGGGACGGCAGGGCGGCGGGCGGTGCGGGTGGTGCGACCGCGGCCGGGGTGGGCACGGGTCGGGCGGCGGGCGGCGGTCCGGGCCGGGGCGGCCCCGGCTTCGGCGGGGTGGGCCGGGTGGGCTCGGCACCCTGTCCTGCAGCGTCGGTCGCGTGGGTCTCGGACACCGGTAGGTCCTCCTCGTTCGGCCCGCCGCGGGGCGGGCGCCCCGTGCGGACGTCCGTCCGGGGCCGTGCGCGCACCGGATCCTCGCGCGGTGCGGAGGCCGGAACGGCGATTCAAGCAGGTCCACCGCCCTCGGGGGAACCGCGTGCCCTCCGGCCGGGTACGGGAGTCGTGGCCGCGGGCGCTGATTACCCTCGGAGCCCGTGCCCGCCGCGATCGCCGTCCTGCCCCAGCCCCCGCTCCTCGTCCCCGCCCTGAGCGGCGACGCGGCGGTCGAGACCGAGGGGCTGCGCGAGGCCGTCGTCGCCGCGGTGACGGGTCTCGCCGCGGCGGCCCAGCGCTGGGTCGTCGTCGGCGCCGACCCCGGCGGGCGGCGCACCGTGGACCCGGGCACCCGCGGCACCTTCGCCGGCTACGGCCGCGACGTCCCCGTCGCGCTGCCCGGCCCGGCCGGTCCGGACGAGGGCGCCGAGCTGCCGCTGCCGCTGCTGGTCGCGGCCTGGGCGGCCCCGGCCGGGGTCGGCTCGGCGCGCGGCGAGCTCGTCGCACCGGACACCCCGGTCGCGGACTGCCTGGCGCTGGGCGCCGAGCTGGCCGGCGAGGGGGTGGGGCTGCTCGTCGTCGGTGACGGCGCGGCCAAGCACACCGCGAAGGCCCCCGGCGGGTTCGACGGCCGGGCCGAAGCGTTCGACGCCGTCGTCGCCGCCGCGTTCGACGCCGGTGATCCCGAGCCGCTCGCCCGGCTCGACCCGGACGGCGCCGCCGCGCTCTGGGCCTCGGGCCGCGCGCCGTGGCAGGTGCTGGCCGGTGCCGCGCGCGGGCGCTCCTGGACGGCGGCGCACCGGCACACCTCGATGCCCTACGGCGTCGCCTACCACGTGGCGCTGTGGGAACCGGCGTGAGCGCGCCACCACCGGCTGCACCACCGCCGGCCGCGCCGGCACCGGCCGCACCGCCGCTGGTCGCCGTCGTCGGGCCGACCGCGACCGGGAAGTCGGACCTGGGCCTGGAGCTGGCACTGGCGCTGGACGGCGACGTCGTCAACGCCGACGCCATGCAGCTCTACCGCGGTCTGGACATCGGCACCGCGAAGCTCGCCCCGCACGAGCGGCGCGGCGTCGTCCACCACCAGCTCGACGTCCTCGACGTCACCGAGACCGCCTCGGTCGCGGCCTACCAGCGGGCGGCCCGCGCGGTCATCGAGGAGCTGCGCGCCGCCGGGCGCACCCCGGTGCTGGTCGGCGGCTCGGGGCTCTACGTGCAGGCCGTGCTCGACGAGCTGGAGTTCCCCGGCACCGACCCGGAGCTGCGCGCCGAGCTGGAGGCCGAGCTGGAACGTGACGGGTCCGGCGCGCTGCACGCCCGCCTCGCCGCGGCCGACCCGGTCGCCGCCGAGCAGGTGCTGCCCTCGAACGGCCGGCGGATCGTCCGCGCGCTGGAGGTGATCGCACTGACCGGCAGGCCGTTCCGCGCGACCCTGCCCGGTGCCGGCGTCCCCCGCTACGACGCCGTGCTGCTCGGCGTGGACCGCGACGTCGCCGAGCTCGACGAGCGGGTCGCGCTGCGGGTGGACCGGATGCTCGACGACGGCCTGGTCGACGAGACCCGCGCGCTGCTCCCGCGCGGGCTCGCCCACGGCCGCACCGCGTCCCGCGCGCTGGGCTACCGGCAGGTGATCGAGGCCCTCGACCGCGACCCCGACCACCCCGACCTCGCCGTCGTCCGGGAGGAGACGGTCCGCGCGACCCGGCGGTTCGTGCGCCGCCAGCGCTCCTGGTTCCGCCGGGACCGGCGCATCCACTGGCTCGACGGCGCCGACCCGGACCTGGTGGCCTCGGCGCGTGCGGTGCTCGCTCGTAGGCTGGTGGCATGACCGGCGGCATCGCGTTCAGCAAGGGGCACGGCACGCAGAACGACTTCGTGGTGCTGCCCGACCCGGACGCCGCGCTCGACCTCACCCCGGCCCGGGTCTCCGCGGTGTGCGACCGCCGCCGCGGCCTCGGCGCGGACGGGGTGCTGCGGGTCGTGCGCTGGGCGAAGCTCGCCGGTGAGCCCGGCGTCGGGGAGCCCGTCGACGGCGTCGAGTGGTTCATGGACTACCGCAACGCCGACGGCTCGCTCGCCGAGATGTGCGGCAACGGCCTGCGTGTGTTCGCCCGCTACCTGCACGAGCGCGGCTGGGCCACGGGTGGCCCGGTCGGCACCCGCAACGGGGTGCTCGACACCGCCGTCGGGCCGGACGGGGTCTCGGTCGGGCTCGGGACGGTCGGCGTCGGCCCGGCGTCGGTCGCCACCAGCGGCGACGCGCGCTTCGACGGCATCGCCCTCGACGTCGGGAACCCGCACCTGGCCTGCGTCACCGCGGCCGACCCGGACACCCTCGACCTGACCCGCGCGCCCTCCTACGACCCGGCGCTGTTCCCGAACGGGGTGAACGTCGAGTTCCTGACCCCGCTGGACGGCCCCGCCGACGGCGGCCGCATCCGGATGCGGGTGCACGAACGCGGTGTGGGGGAGACCCGCTCCTGCGGCACCGGGACCGTCGCGGCCGCCGTGGCCGCGCTGCGGCACGCCGGGCACACCGCCGGGGACGTGCAGGTCACCGTTCCGGGCGGGTTGCTGCGGGTGACGGTGGAGGCCGGCACCGACGAGCGGACCGGGCCCACGACGCTGCACGGCCCCGCGGTGCTGCTCGCCTCCGGCGAGCTGGACCGTGCGTGGTGGGACGCTCCCGCCTGAGGCCCGCGAATCGGGGCGGACACGAGTCCCGCGACGTGGGAGGATGGGGGCAAGATGACTGATGCCCACACGCACCCCTCCGTGACCCCTTCCACGTCGAACCCGGTTCCGACGGGTGGCGAGCTCGACCTGGAGGAGCGCACGTCGCTGCGCCGGATCCACGGGCTGTCCACCGAGCTCACCGACATCACCGAGGTCGAGTACCGCAAGCTCCAGCTGGAGCGGGTCGTGCTCGTCGGTGTCTGGACCGAGGGCACGGCCGAGCAGGCCGACAACTCGATGACCGAGCTGGCCCGCCTCGCCGAGACCGCCGGTTCCGAGGTGATGGACGGCCTCGTGCAGCGCCGCTCCAGCCCGGACCCGGCCACGTTCATCGGCTCCGGCAAGGTCGAGGAGCTGCTCGGGGTCGTCCGCGCCACCGGCGCCGACACCGTGATCTGCGACGGCGAGCTGTCACCCGGCCAGCTCCGTCAGCTGGAGGAGCGGCTCAAGGTCAAGGTCATCGACCGGACCGCGCTGATCCTCGACATCTTCGCCCAGCACGCCCGCTCCCGGGACGGCAAGGCCCAGGTCGAGCTCGCGCAGCTGTCCTACCTGCTGCCGCGGCTGCGCGGCTGGGGTGAGGCGCTGTCCCGGCAGGTCGGTGGCCGGGCCGCGGGCGGCGTCGGTATCGGTGGCCGTGGCCCCGGTGAGACGAAGATCGAGCTGGATCGGCGCCGCATCCGCGCGCGGATGTCGAAGCTGCGCCGCGAGATCGGTGCGATGCGCCAGGTCCGCGAGACCCAGCGCGGCAGCCGTCGCCGCAACGAGATCCCCTCGGTCGCGATCGTCGGCTACACCAACGCGGGCAAGTCGAGCCTGCTCAACCAGCTCACCGACGCCGGGGTTCTGGTGCAGGACGCGTTGTTCGCGACGCTGGACCCGACCACCCGCAAGGCACAGACGCCCGACGGGCACGACTACACCCTCACCGACACCGTCGGGTTCGTGCGGCACCTGCCGCACCAGCTCGTCGAGGCGTTCCGCTCCACGCTGGAGGAGGCCGCCCGGGCCGACCTGCTGGTGCACGTCGTCGACGGGTCCGACCCGCTGCCCGACGACCAGATCGCCGCGGTCCGTCAGGTGCTCGTCGAGGTGGGGGAGGCCGCGGGCGACACGATGCCCCCCGAGCTGCTCGTGATCAACAAGATCGACGCGGCCGGTGACCTCGCGCTGGCCCGGCTGCGGCACGCCCAGCCGGACGCCGTGTTCGTCTCGGCACACAGCGGCACCGGGATCGACCGGCTCCGCGAGCACATCGCCGAGCGCCTGCCGCGCCCGGACTACGAGGTCGACCTCCTGCTGCCCTACACCGAGGGTGCGCTGGTCGCGCGGCTGCACGACGACGGCGAGATCCTCGCCGAGTCCCACACCGCCGACGGCACCCGGATCCGGGCGCGGGTGAAGCCGGAGCTGGGCACCGCGGTGCTGCCGTTCGCGGTGGCGGGCTCTGCCGTCCCGATCGGGACCGGCGCCGACCTGCCGGCGACGGCAGCGGGCCACTGAATGGGCGGCCGGGTGGGCGGCCGCGTCCGGGGGTCGTGGCCCGCCGCCTGACCATTGTCGTCTGCCTGACCACTGTCCTCTGCCTGGCCGGTGCGCTCACGGGTGCGGCCGCGCCGCCGCCCGGGGCGCACCCGGTCTGCACCGTCGACGATCCGCGGCTGGCGGAGCTGTCCGGGCTGGTCGCGCAGGGCCCGCCCGGCGGAGCCCCGCAGCGGTACCACGCGATCGTCGACGGCGGGGGGACCGCGCGGACGTTCACCCTGGACCCGTCCGGCTGCGCAGTCACCGGAACCCGGCAGGCCGACGTCCCGGTCACCGACGTCGAGGACCTCGGGCTCGGGCCGGGCGGGGATCTCTGGCTCGCCGACACCGGTGACAACGGGGCACAGCGTGGCTCGGTCCGGCTCGTCGTGCTGCCCCCGGCCGGGCCGCCACGCGTGTACGACCTGGACTATCCGGACGGTCCGCGCGACGTCGAGGCGCTGCTGGTCGGCGACGACGGCGTGCCCCTGCTGGTGGACAAGACCACCGGGGCCGCCGGGGTGTACCGACCCGACGCACCGCTGCGCGAGGGCGGGGGCCCGGTCCCGCTGCGTCGGGTGGCACAGGTCGTGCTGCCCTGGTCGGGCACCGGTGGCGGGCCGCTCGGGGCTGCCGGATCCCGCACGATCACCGGCGGCGGGGTCTCACCGACCGGGGCCGACGGCGGACGCGCCGCCGTGCTGCGGACCTACACCGACGCGTGGGTGTTCCCGCTGCCCGTCGGCGGACCGGCGACGGCCGACGTGCTGGTCGCGGCGCTGGGCGGGGCACCACTGCCGGTGCCGTTGCCGGACGAGGCCCAGGGCGAGGCGATCGCCCCGGACGGCCGGGGTGCATTGCACTCCGGCAGCGAGGCCCGGGGCCCGACCGCGGCGGCGATCACCGTCGTCCCGGGCGCGGTGCCCGCGGCGACCGGCCCACGGGCACCGGTCGTGGCCCAGCCCGCCGAGGTGCCGGAGTACCGCACGTACCCGTCGTGGCTGCCCGCCGCGGGCGGGGCGGCGGTGCTCGCGGTGCTGCTGGTGACCGGTGCCGTCGCGATGTCCCTGCACGGACGGCGCCGCCGGTCCCGCTGACCGCGGGAACCGGGCGCCGCCGAGGAGGTCAGAGGCGGCGCAGGACCGCCACGACGCGGCCGAGGATCGACGCGTCGTCACCCGGGATCGGGTCGTAGGCGTCGTTCGCCGGCATCAGCCAGATGTGCCCGTCCTTGCGGCGGAACGTCTTCACCGTCGCCTCGCCGTCGATCATCGCGGCCACGATCTCGCACTGCTCGGCCACCGGCTGCTGACGCACGACGACCCAGTCGCCGTCGGTGATCGCGGCGTCGACCATCGAGTCACCCTTGACGTTGAGCAGGAACAGCGTGCCCTCGCCGACGATCTCGCGCGGCAGCGGGAACACGTTCTGCACGGCCTGCTCGGCCAGGATCGGGCCACCGGCGGCGATGTCGCCGATGAGCGGCACGAACGCCGGCGCCGGCCGCGCGGAACGCAGCTCGGCGGTGTCGGCGTCGGAGTCCGACCCGTCGGTGCCGGCGATCTGCTCCGGGCTGCGGACGTCGACCGCGCGGGTGCGGTTCGGGTCGCGCCGGAGGAAGCCCTTGCGCTCCAGGGTCCGGAGCTGGTGGTGCACCGACGAGGTGGACGTGAGGCCTACCGCGTCACCGATCTCGCGGACGCTGGGCGGGTAGCCGTACCGGTCCACCCAGTCCCGGATGACGGCCAGGACCTTCTTCTGCCGCGGGGTCAGGCCGCGGGTGTCGGTCGCGGGGTCGGGGAACTCCCGGACCGTCGCGGATCCCCGGTCCGCGGCGGTGCCGGTCACGCCGGGACCACCGTGTCCGGTGTCGTCCGCTGCCATCGCATTCGCCTCCTCGGGGTACTTACGGCGACGACCCTAGCCGTCGCGGGCCCGTTCGCCAAACATGCGTTCGAAGTCGCCCGGGGCGTGTCGTGGATTCCGTCGGGCCGTGGTGGTAGAACATCGCACAGGCGTTCGATCGAACACCGGTTCGATCGGTCTGGTTCGATCGGATGCCGTCCGCGTCGCCGTCCGGCCGCGCGGGGCGACCGGCAGCGGGAACGGCAGTGGGGGTGGCGATCGTGGACGCAGCGGTCATCGGGGGTATGACGGTCATCGGACGGGCTCCGGTCGGCACCGCGGCCGGCGCGGTGCGGCCCGTGCCGACGCCGGGTCCCGTGCGCCGCGTGGTGGCGGCGGTGGGTGTCCTGCTGGCCTCGGCGGCCGCGGTCGTCGCGCTCGGGGTGGTCGCCGACGTCGCCGCCCACGGCCCGGCCGTGCCGCCCGCGGTCGGCGCGCCACGCTGAGAGCGTCTCCGGCACGTGCGGTGACCTGCGGAGACGCGGTTGTTGTCGGTGTCGGGTGCTACACCGCTCGTACGCCCGTTCGACCGGGCTCGGGGAAGGGCCGGTCGGGAGCGGGGGAGACGAGACCGCCCGGGGGACGGGCGGTCCGACGGCAGGAGGAACCATGCGAGAGCTCGACGAGCGGATCCGCGACCACGGCGCGGTCGGCTGCCTGACCGGTGCCCCCGCGCCCGGCACCCCCACCTCGCGCGCCCGGCGCGCCGCCCGGGAGCGGGTGCGGGCGGCGGAGGGTGTGGCCGGTCCGGCCGGTGCCGGCTCGTCGGCCGTCGCGCGCGCCGCGCACCGGTGGGCCGCCCACGGTGCACGGGAGCGCGCACTGACCGAGTCGGTCGCGCGGCACCCCGCCGCCCGTTCCGGGCGCGCCACGGCGTCCGGTGTCTCGGCAGCCGGTGTCTCGGTGCCTGGTGTCCCGGTGCCTGGTGTCCCGGTGCCTGGTGTCCCGGTGCCTGGTGTCCCGGTACCTGGTGTCCCGGTGCCTGGTGTCTCGGCGCCCGGTGTTCCGACGTCCGGTCCGACGGCGCCTGGTCCGACGGCTCACGGTCCGACGGCTCACGGGCGTGCGGCCCGGACCGCGGCACCGGTCGGTCCGGCGGTCCCGCGTGGCGTCACCGGTGGTCCGAACGTCGCGGTCCGGACGCCCCGCTGCACCACCTCGGCGCCGGGCTCCACGGCGACCCTGGTGCGGCCCGCCCGGGTCGCGGCGCCGTCCGGTCCGCGGTCGGTGGCCGTGCCGGCGCCGCGCACGGTCCGTCCGCTGGACCGGCGTTGCCTGGTCCCGGCCCGCCCCCGCCCGGCCCGCAGCCGGGTCCGCGGGCGCCTGGAGCGGTTCCTGACCGGGGTCGCGGTGCTGCTGTGCGCCACGACCGCGGTGGTGGCGCTCGGGCTGCTGGGCGACGCGGCGGCGGGCTGGAACGCCCCCGCGGCCGCCGTGCCGTCGGTCGGTGCCGTGCGCTGAGGAGTGTCGGGGCCGCGGTGCGGTCTCGTGGGCTGGGCCGGTGGCCCGGAGTGGTGCCGGCGTGTCCGGCCCGGGTCATGCAGTGGTGCGGTGCCGACGTGTCGGGCTCCCGGGGCGGAGCCGGTCGGGCGTGCCGTGGTGCGGTGCCGGCGCGGCGACCGTGGTCACGGCGGTGGCGGTGCGGTGACGGTGTGGAGCGATCCGGCGCCGTGTCGGCGTCGCATCGGGTGACGGCATGCGCCGGGCCGGCACGCGGATGTCGGGCGGCGGTCGCCGGGATGTCGCCGGATCGTCGGCGGTGAGCCGCCGGGCGCGTCGGCAGGGCGTGTCCCCGCATCGGGTGGCCGCCGGTCGCGGTCCCCGCGGCGCGACGGACGGCGCCGCGCGTGACGTTCCTCGGCGCCACCAGCGCCGATGTCCCCCTCCATGATCGTCGGCGACGAGCCGGTCGCGGAACGTGGTGTGCAACGCTCGGATCCCGATCGGGCGAAGCTCGGCGCGGCGTGGGCCCCGGGATGGCGGACCCCTAGATGTAGGGGTTACATTGACGTTGTTCCGCCACTGGTTGGGGGGATGGATTGCTGCGGAGAGTTTCCGGAACGTTACGGGAGAGGGTGTGAGCGTCCATGCGCTGCCCGTTCTGCCGGCACCCGGATTCCCGCGTGATCGACTCACGGACCGCCGACGACGGGACCTGCACCCGTCGGCGCCGGTCCTGCACCTCGTGCGGACGCCGGTTCACCACGGTCGAGGAGGCCGTGCTCGCCGTCGTCAAGCGCAGCGGGGTGACCGAGCCCTTCAGTCGACAGAAGGTCGTCAGCGGGGTTCGGCGGGCGTGCCAGGGCCGGCCGGTCGACGAGGACGACCTGCAGCAGCTCGCCCACCGGGTCGAGGAGACCGTGCGGGCACGCGGGGCGGCGGAGCTTCCCAGCCACGAGGTCGGACTGGCGATCCTCGGGCCGCTGCGTGAGCTCGACGAGGTCGCGTACCTGAGATTTGCGAGCGTCTATCGCTCCTTCTCCTCCATCGAGGACTTCGAGAAGGAGATCGCCGACCTGCGTTCGGCGGCTGCCGGGGAAGCAGCCGACGACGAGGCCGGCCACAACCGGGACGGGTGAGCCGCTCGGCGGCACGGGTCCGGCGCGCACCCCGCGAGGGGGCGACCGGTACCGGCCGTCGTCGCAGGTCGTACCGGAGGGGAAGACCGTCCGCGCACCCCAGCGCGCGGGTGGTACACGGTGACAAGTGCGGAGGCATGCATGACCGAGACCGTCGGGGGCCCGACGACAGACACCGGTGAGAGCGCGGCTACCAAGCCGGCGCGCAGCCGCGGGAAGACCGGCGCCAAGCGCGCGCCCGGCCTGACCGTCCAGCGTGTCTTCACCACCGAAGGGGTCCACCCCTACGAGGAGGTGGAGTGGGAGCGCCGCGACGTCGTCATGACCAACTGGCGCGACGGCACGGTCAACTTCGAGCAGCGCGGCGTCGAGTTCCCGCGCAGCTGGTCGGTCAACGCCACCAACATCGTCACCAGCAAGTACTTCCGCGGCGCGGTGGGCTCGGACACCCGTGAGTCGAGCCTGAAGCAGCTCGTCGAGCGGGTCGTCGGCACCTACAAGCGGGCCGGTCTCGAGCACGGCTACTTCGCCACCGAGGGCGACGCCGAGATCTTCGACCACGAGCTGACCTGGATGCTGATCCACCAGGTGTTCAGCTTCAACTCGCCGGTGTGGTTCAACGTCGGCACCGCCAGCCCGCAGCAGGTCAGCGCCTGCTTCATCCTCTCGGTCGACGACACCATGGAGTCGATCCTGAACTGGTACCGCGAGGAGGGCCTGATCTTCAAGGGCGGCTCCGGTGCCGGCCTGAACCTCTCGCGCATCCGCTCGTCGAAGGAGCTGCTGTCCTCGGGCGGCACCGCCTCGGGCCCGGTCTCGTTCATGCGCGGTGCCGACGCCTCCGCGGGCACCATCAAGTCCGGCGGCGCCACGCGGCGCGCGGCGAAGATGGTCGTCCTCGACGTCGACCACCCCGACATCGAGGAGTTCGTCGAGACCAAGGCCAAGGAGGAGGCCAAGGTCCGCGTCCTGCGCGACGCCGGCTTCGACATGGACCTGGGCGGCTCCGACATCACCTCGGTGCAGTACCAGAACGCCAACAACTCCGTCCGCGTCACCGACGAGTTCATGCGCGCGGTCGAGGAGGGCACCGACTTCGGTCTGCGTGCCCGGATGACCGGTGAGGTCATCGAGCGCGTCGACGCCCGCAAGCTCTTCCGCGGCATCGCCGAGGCGGCCTGGAACTGCGCCGACCCGGGCATCCAGTACGACGGCACGATCAACGACTGGCACACCACCCCGGAGTCCGGCCGCATCAGCGCGTCGAACCCGTGCTCGGAGTACATGCACCTGGACAACTCCAGCTGCAACCTCGCGTCGCTGAACCTGCTGAAGTTCCTCGACTCCGACGACCGGGTCGACGCCGAGACCTTCGCCAAGGCCGTCGAGCTGATCATCACCGCGATGGACATCTCGATCTGCTTCGCGGACTTCCCGACCGAGCCGATCGCCGACACCACCCGGAAGTTCCGCCAGCTGGGCATCGGCTACGCCAACCTCGGCGCGCTGCTCATGGCGACCGGCCACGCGTACGACTCCGAGGGCGGCCGCGCGCTCGCCGGGTCCATCACCTCGCTGATGACCGGTGCCGCGTACAAGCGCTCCGCCGAGCTCGCCGGTGTCGTCGGTCCGTACGAGGGCTACGCCCGCAACGCCGAGGCCCACCAGCGGGTCATCCGCAAGCACGCCGCGGAGAACGACCGCATCCGCACCTTCGCCTCCAGCACCCCGGTGCAGAAGCTCGCCACCCAGGTCTGGAAGCAGTGCCAGGACATCGGTGAGGTCAACGGCTGGCGCAACGCGCAGGCGTCGGTGCTGGCCCCGACCGGCACGATCGGCCTGATGATGGACTGCGACACGACCGGCATCGAGCCGGACCTGGCGCTGGTCAAGTTCAAGAAGCTGGTCGGCGGCGGCTCCATGCAGATCGTCAACCAGTCGGTGCGCCGGGCCCTGGACAACCTCGGCTACCAGGCCGAGCAGGCCGAGGCGATCGTCGAGTACGTCGCCGAGCACGGCCACGTCGTCGACGCCCCGGGCATGAAGCCCGAGCACTACGAGGTGTTCGACTGCGCCATGGGCGACCGGACGATCGCCCCGATGGGCCACGTCCGCATGATGGCCGCCGCGCAGCCGTTCCTGTCCGGCGCCATCTCCAAGACGGTCAACATGCCCGAGCGGGCGACCGTCGAGGACGTCGAGCGGATCTACCTCGAGGGGTGGCGCCTCGGTCTCAAGGCCCTGGCGATCTACCGCGACAACTGCAAGGTCGGCCAGCCGCTGTCCGCGGGCAAGGGCGGCGACAAGAAGGCCGGCGGTGACACCGCGGAGGCCGAGAAGGTCACGGTCGTCGAGCAGCGGCCGGTCCGCAAGCGGCTGCCGAAGAAGCGGCCCAGCGAGACCGTGTCGTTCACCGTCGGCGGCGCCGAGGGCTACCTCACCGCCGGCAGCTACCCCGACGACGGCCTCGGCGAGATCTTCGTCAAGCTCGGCAAGCAGGGCTCGACCCTGGCCGGTGTGATGGACGCCTTCTCGATGTCGATCTCGGTGGGCCTGCAGTACGGCATCCCGCTGGAGTTCTACGTCTCGAAGTTCTCCAACCTGCGCTTCGAGCCGGCCGGGATGACCGACGACCCGGACGTGCGGATCGCGACCTCGGTGCTGGACTACCTGTTCCGCCGCCTGGCGCTGGACCACCTGCCGTACGAGAAGCGCGCCCAGCTGGGCATCTTCTCCTCCGACGAGCGGTCCGCCCAGGTCGAGAACGACTACGGCACCGGCGAGAAGCTCGACATCGAGGAGTTCCGTTCCTCGGTGCCGACGATCGAGGAGCGCAAGGAGGCCGGTGCCGAGCCCGCACCGGTCGAGGTCGGCAGCTCCACCGAGCTGCTCGAACTGCGGCTGGGCAAGGCCGCCGACGCCCCGCTGTGCATGACCTGCGGGACGAAGATGCGCCCCGCCGGGTCCTGCTACCTCTGCGAGGGCTGCGGCTCCACCAGCGGCTGCAGCTGAGCGACACCGCACCACACCGGGGCGGCTCCGACATCGGGGCCGCCCCGGCGCGCGTGGCGGTGCAGGATCGTCGGTGCAGGGATCGTCGGTGCAGGGATCGGAGACCGGGTGACCGAGGACCGCACCGCGGAGGTGGCCGGGCGCCTGCGCGTCGACCCGCGGGTGCTCGCCGTGCTCGTCGCCGCCCCGTGGCGCGTCGCGGACGGCCACGACACCGCGCCCGTCGCCGAGCCGCCGGGGGAGCGCGGCACCGTCTACGTGGACGTCCCGTCCCCGGCGGAGCTGCGTGAGCTCGACCTGCCGACCGACGGGCTGCGGCACTTCGGGCTCACCCCGGCCGACCTGCGACGCGGCGGCTGGACCGATGCGGACCTGCGTTCGGCGGGGCTCCTCCCACCCGGCGCGGAGCCGGACCCGGTGGCCTGGTTCGTCGCGGGGGAGCCGCCGCAGCTGATGCTCGGGTTCGACCCGTCGGGGCCGGTGCTGCTCGCCCGACCGGAGCCCCGCTGGGACGGCCACCTCCCGGTGCTCGACCCGGCCGACGCCGTCGAGGTGCCGGTCCTGCCCGGCTGCGACGACCCGGACGGCGACCCCGGGCTCGCCATCCGCCAGGTGCGTGACGGGCTGCTGCGCCGGGCCCGGCGCCGGCTCACCCACTGCGTGATCTGCCTGCGCCCGGTGCACCGGGCCGCGACGGTGCACGGCGCCTGCCACGGGTGCGCCGGCAGCTGGCTCGGCGTCGTCCTCTGACGCCGGCCCGGGTCAGGTCGCCGACACCGGACCCGGCCGCGCCCCGGCACCGGCGGGCGGGGGAGGGCAGCGCAGCAGCTGACGCCACTGCTCGGGGCTCCACCGTGCCGGGTCGGTGGAGTCGAGGAACTCCTCCAGCACCCCCACGAACCGGGCCGGGTCGCTGTGGTGCGGGAAGTGCCCGGCGTCGTCGAACACCTCCAGCCGGCTGCCCGGCATCGCCGCGTGCGCGGTGTGGGCGTGCGCGAGCGGCACCACCGCGTCCCGGGCGCCCCACACCAGCATCGTCGGCATCCCGCGGGTCAGGTAGCAGCGGTCCAGCATGGTCACGACCTGCCCGCGCCAGTCGACGACGGCCCGCAGCGTCCGGATGAACGCCGCCCGCGACGTCGCGTCGGGCAGCGCGTCGACCAGCCGGAGCAGGTCGGCGGCGTCACGGCCGAGGTCGGCGCCGACCAGCCGCAGCGCGTCGAGGGCCCACCCGATCTGCCACCGCAACGGCGGCAGCTGCGAGGCCGCCAGCACCGCCTGCGCACCGGGCAGGCTGACCGCGCGCAGCAGCGGCGTCACGTCCGGGCCCGCCCCGCCGGTGCCGACCAGCACCAGGCGCTCGGTCCGGTCGGGGTACTGGTAGGCGAACTGCATGGCGACGCCACCGCCCAGCGAGTGCCCCACCAGCGTCGCGCGCGGGACACCGAGGACGCCGAGGAGGTCCCGCACGCCGTTGGCGTAGGCGGCGACCGAGTAGTCCGCGCGCGGCTTGTCCGAGTGCCCGTGCCCCAGCAGGTCAGGGGCGATCACCAGGTGCCGCCGGGCCAGCGCGGGGAACACCGCCTCCCACGTCGCCGAGCTGTCCCCGATGCCGTGCACGAGCACCACCGCCGGCCCGGACCCGGCCACCCGGAACGCCCGCCGGTAGCCGTGCACGGTGCGGAACCGCAGCTCCGAGTCCCGCGGCGGCACGACGCCGAGCCGGTCGCCGACCGGTGCCGGGCGCGAGGTGGGGGCCGCCATCGGACCGACGGTAGGACCGCCGCGTTACCCCGGTGTTGCCGTCGGCGAACGGCGCCACGGCACCTAGGGTCGGCGGCGTGAGCGAGCGCTACCGGGTCGTCCCGGCGTCCTACGTCCTGCTGTTGCGCGGCACCGGTGAGCGCACCGAGGTGCTGCTCCAGATGCGTGCCGGCACCGGGTTCATGGACGGCCACTGGGCCGCCGCCGCGGCCGGGCACGTCGAGGCCGGCGAGGACGCGGCCGCCGCCGCGGTGCGCGAGGCCCGGGAGGAGCTCGGCGTCACCGTCGACCCCGCCGACCTGGTCCCGCTCACGGCGGTGCACCGCACCGGGCGCACCGGGGACCCGGTCGACGAACGCGTCGACTTCTTCTTCACCTGCCGTCGCTGGACCGGCGAGCCACGCCGCGCCGAGGACGGGAAGACCGCGGGCCTGGACTGGTTCGCGCTCGCCGACCTGCCCGCCGACACGGTCCCGCACGAACGCGCGGTGCTCGACGCCCTGCGCGACGGCGACGTGGCCGCGGTCCGCAGCCACGGCTTCCGGTAGCGGCCTACTCCGGGTCGACGAGCTGGATCTCGACGGTGACGTCCGGGCTGTCGCTGTCGTCGGGGTCGATCGCCCAGTGCAGCACCCAGTCGACCTCGTAGTCGTCGCGCCGCCGGCCGGGTGGGGCGAAGTTGACCCACTCCCCGGCCCGGGGGAGCGTCTGGAACAGCCGGACGAAGTCGGGCTGCTGCCCGATCCTCACCCGCGCGGTGATCGGTGTCTGCGACGACGGGGAGCCCACGGCCCGAGATGCTGCCCGACCGGAGCGCAGCGCGCCACGCCCCGTCCGCACGCGGTTCAGGGCCGGACGGCGCCCAGGAACCAGCGGTCCACCGAGAACGGCTCGTCGCCGCAGGACGCGACGCCCGACGCCCACGCGTCGACCTCGGCCCGGGTGAGGCCGCACCGGCCCGGCGCGGCCTCGGCGACCATCTCCCGCAGCGCGGCGCCGTAGCCGGTGGAGGCCGGCCCGCGCATCGGCATCCGTCGTGTCCACTCCCCGTCGAACCCGGCGCGCTGCAGCAGCGGGCCCAGCTCGTAGGGCAGCCGCGACCGCGGCACCGTGCTGCACCACGCGTCGCGGATGCGGCGGTGCCGGTCCTGCCCCGGCCCGGGCCAGTGCAGCGAGGTCCAGTCCGTGTCCAGCACGAGCAGCCGCCCACCCGGGCGCAGGACCCGGTACAGCTCGGTGACGGTGGCCGGCAGGTCGTCGACGAACTCCAGGACCTGCAGGCAGGCCACGGCGTCGTACGGACCGCCGGGCAGCGAGCCCGGACCGGCCAGCGCGCGCTGGGTGACGACGGCACGGGTGCCGCACCGGCGTCGCGCCAGCGTCACCATCACCGGGTCCGGGTCGACCCCCGTGGCACCCGGACCGACGGCCCTGGCGACGTCGTCGAGCAGTTGTCCCGGTCCGGTCCCGACGACCAGGATCTGCTCGCCGGCCCGCGGGCCCAGCAGCTCCAGGGTCCGTTCCCGTTCGGTCCGGGCCTCGGGGGTGTCGTAGGTGTCCGCGACCCTCCGTGCGCTCGCGGCGTCGACCGGCAGCATTCCGGCTCCCTAGTCTCAACCGCCGGTGTAGCGCGCCGACTCGATCAGCGCCTCCACCGACTCCGGTGGCACTCGGAACGAGCGCCCGAACCGCACCGCGGGGAGCTCCCCGGAGTGCACCAGCCGGTACACCGTCATCCGGGAGACCCGCATCCGGTCCGCCACCTCTGCCACGGTGAGGAACGGCGCGTCCTGCCCGGACCGTTGCTCCGGGATCCCTGCCGCCATGCTGCGTCCCTCCTTCGCCGACCCGCCCCCAGGCCGACCCTCTGATCACCGAACGCAGGGACGGTAGCGCGGATCGGGCCACCCTCCCGGTGCGATCGTGTACCACCCTCGGGTGGACTGTCCGGAAAATGTCGACTGTCGGTGCCCGGCCCGACACGTGGGGTGATGATGTGCCCCGCAGGAGGGTGCGGCGCCCCCGGATCCGGTCATCTATCGTCGGGCGGTGACCGCCGCTTCCACCGTGACCGATGACGACCCGGACGGCGACTGGACCGCGCCGGGCGTGTTCCGCAGCGCCCCCGGGGGGTACCGGATCCCGCTGCCGCTGCCGCAGGACGGGCTGCGGGCGGTGAACGTCTACGCACTCGCCGACGACACCGGCTGGACCCTGATCGACTCCGGCTGGGCGATCGACGAGGCCCGCGACCTGCTGGGCAAGGCGCTGGCGGCGCTGGGCTCCGGTTTCGGCGACGTCCGCCGCTTCCTGGTCACCCACGCTCACCGCGACCACTACACGCTGGCCTCGGTGCTGCGCCGCGAGTACGGCACCCGGGTGCTGCTCGGGGCGGGGGAGCGCCCGAACCTGGAGGTCATCACCGACCCGGCCCGGCCGCCGGGCGAACCCGACCGGTCCCGGCTGCTGCGTGCCGGTGCCGCCGGCATCGTCGACGAGCTCGGCCGGGCCGGGCCGTGGCCGCGTCCGCTCCCCGAGGAGTGGGAGGCCCCCGACGAGTGGGTCGCCGACCGCGCCGCCATCGCCGTCGCCGACCCGGCCGGCACGCGCACCCTGACCGCGGTGGAGACCCCGGGGCACACCCGTGGGCACCTCGTGTTCGCCGACGAGGCCCACGAGCTGCTGTTCGCCGGGGACCACGTGCTGCCCCGGATCACCCCGTCGATCGGCCTGCAGCCGTCGCCGGTGGCGAGCCCGCTCGGGCAGTTCCTCGACTCGCTGCGCCTGGTCCGGTCCCGGCCGGACGCGACCCTGCTGCCCGCGCACGGCCCGGTCGGTGGCGGCGCGCACGCTCGCGTCGACGAGCTGCTGGCCCACCACGAGGTCCGGCTCGCCCAGTGCCGCGACGCCGTCGCCGCGGGCCATCCGACCGCCGACGCGGTCGCCCGGGTCCTGCGCTGGACCCGGCGGGAACGCCGGCTGGAGGACATGGACCTGTTCAACCGGACCCTCGCGGTCCTGGAGACCGGGGCGCACCTCGACGTGCTCGCCGACCTCGGTGAGCTGCGCCGGACCGAGGTTCCCGACGCCGCCACCGGGGTCGCCGTCGCCACCTACACGGCCTGACCCGCGCGCCGGGCCGCGACACGCCGCGCACCGTTCACCCGGTAGTCGTGTCGGGGTGGCTCCCCGGAGCGGAATCGGGCAGAGTGAGGTCACCGGAGTCCACTCACGCCACGGAGGTCACCACACCCACACCCAGCACATCTGTACCGCGGGTCCCAGCACCGACCGCGCTGCGCCGAGGACGTAGGGGAAGACGATCCTCGTCGACGACAGCGGAGGTTGGCAGTGAGCACACGCGGAGTGGTGTTCGTCCACTCGTCGCCGACTGCGGTCTGTCCGCACGTCGAGTGGGCGCTCTCGGGCGTTCTCGGAACGCGGGTCTCCCTCGAGTGGTCCGCGCAGCCGGTGGCGTCCGGTCAGATGCGGGCCGAGTGCACCTGGAGCGGTCCCGCCGGTAGCGGCGGGGCGCTCGCGGGGGCGCTGAGGGCCTGGTCGATGCTGCGGTTCGAGGTGACCGAGGAGCCGAGCCCCGGCGTGGACGGGGAGCGGTTCATGCACGTCCCCGGCCTCGGCATGTGGCACGGTCGCACCAGCGCCAACGGCGACGTCGTGCTGCCCGAGGACCAGCTGCGCACGGTCATGGCCGAGCACAGCGGCGCCGGGCTGTCCCGGCGTCTGGACCAGCTGCTGGGCACCGCCTGGGACGACGAGCTGGAGTCCTTCCGCTTCGCCGGTGACGGCGCGGCGGTGACGCTGCTGACCCACCGGGTCGGCTGAGCCGGCCCGGGCCGGGCAGACTGTCGTCCCATGGGGGCGAGGAGTGAACGGCCGGGCCGCGATCACGGTCGGCGTCCTGCTGGTGGCACTGGTGGCCGTCGGCGGTGTCGCGTGGACGGTGTCCGGGACGACCCGCTCCGGCGTCGCCCCCGCGTCCGCGCCGCAGACGGTGCCCGACGACGGCGCGGGCAGCAGCGAGGTGACCATCAGCGCGGGCGCCGCCGAGCACCCGGCCGCCCAGCTGGTGATGCAGCAGGTGCAGCTCTACTTCAACGCGGTCAACGGCCGCGACCACGCGACCTGGACCCGCGTGGTGAACCCCGAGACCGCCGACCGGCAGCCCCGCGAGGCGTGGCTGGAGGGGATCGGGTCCACCGTCGACGGCACCATCCGCATCGACCGGATCGACTCCACGAGCGGCGGCGGTGTGCTCGCCCTGGTCCGCTTCATCAGCGTCCAGGACCCGAACGACGGACCGCCCGGCCTGCACGTCGGCCGGATCTGCTGGCAGGTCGCGTTCCCGATGGCGGGCTCGCCGCCGCGGATGGACGTCGGCGACCCCGACGGGATCCTGCGCGCCCCCTGCTGAGAGGGCCGTGCGGGTCCCCGGCCGGGGACCCGCACGCCAGGCGTCAGGCCTTGGTGAACACCAGCGAGGCGTTGTGCCCGCCGAAGCCGAACGAGTTGTTGACCGCGGCGTCCACGGTCATCTTCCGCGGCTCGCCGGCGACGACGTCCAGCTCGACCTTCGGGTCCTTGTCGGTGAGGTTGAGCGTCGCGGGGATGATGTCGTCGCGCACGCTGAGCAGCGCGATGATCCCCTCGACGGCCCCGGCCCCGCCCACGAGGTGCCCGAGCGCCGACTTCGGCGCGGTCAGCACCGGGTGGTCGCCGAACGCCCGCCGCACGGCCGTCGCCTCGCCCACGTCGCCGACCACCGTGGAGGTGGCGTGGCAGTTGACGTGGACGATGTCCGAGGCGGTCAGACCGGCCCCGGCCACCGCCTTCTGCATCGCCCGGATCTGGCCCTCGCCCTCGGGGTCGGGCCCGGTGATGTGGTAGGCGTCGGACGTCATGCCGACACCGGCGAGGCGGCCGTGCACGGTGGCACCGCGGGCCTTCGCGAACTCCTCGCGTTCGAGCACGAGCACGCCCGAGCCCTCACCGAGGACGAAGCCGTCCCGCCCGGTGTCGAACGGCCGGGAGGCGCCCTCCGGGTCGTCGTTGCGGGTGGACAGGGTCCGTGACTGCACGAACCCGGCCACGGTGATCGGGACGATGCAGGACTCGGCGCCGCCCGCGAGGACGACGTCGACCTCCCCGTCGCGCAGCAGCTTGTAGGCCCAGGCCAGGGCCTCGGCGCCGGTGGCGCACGCCGAGGCGGGGGAGTGCACCCCGCCCTTGGCCTTGTACTCCAGGCTCACGAGCGCGGCCGGCCCGTTGGGCATGAGCATCGGCACGGTCAGCGGCGAGACCTTGCGCAGCCCGTGCTCCTCGAGCAGGTCGTCCTGCGCGAGCAGCGTCGGTGCGCCGCCGATGCCCGCGCCGATGACGACGGCGAGCCGCTCGGCCTCGACCGCGGCCCCGTCCTCGCCGGGGACCGGGCCGAGTCCGGCGTGCGCCCAGGCCTCCTTGGCCGCGACCACCGCGACCTGCTCGCACCGGTCCATCCGGCGGGCCTGCACACGGGGCAGGATCTCGGTGGGCTCCACGGCGAGCTGGGCCGAGATGGACACCGAGAGGTCGAACCGCTCGACCCAGTCGGCCCGGGTGGCCCCGACCCCGGACTTCCCGGCGAGCAGCGCCTCCCAGGTGGAGGCGGCGTCCCCGCCGAGCGGGGTGGTGGCCCCGAAACCGGTGACGACCACTCCGTCGGTCATGACGTCTCCTTCTCCCCGGCGGACAGCTGCACGCCGGTACCGATCACTGGTGCTTGGCGATGAAGTCGACGGCGTCGCCGACGGTCTTCAGCTCGGCGAGCTGGTCGTCCGGGATCTTGGCGCCGAACTTGTCCTCGGCCTGCACGGCGATCTCCACCATCGACAGCGAGTCGATGTCCAGGTCGTCCACGAAGGACTTCTCGGGGGTCACCTCGGCGGTGTCGATGCCGGCGACCTCCTCGACGATCTCGGCCAGCCCGGTGAGGATCTCGGCGTTGTCAGCCACGATGGTTCTCCTTGCGCGATGGTTGGGTGCGGGTGCCAGGTCGGGGTGCCCGGTCAGGGGCAGACGACGACCTGTCCGGCGTAGGACAGTCCTGCGCCGAAGCCTACGAGGAGCAGCACGTCGCCGGACCGTACCCGGCCGGCCGTGCGCATGTGGTCCAGCGCCATCGGGATGGACGCGGACGAGGTGTTGCCGGAGTGCACGATGTCGTCGGCGACGACCATGTCCTCCCGGGCGCCCTTCTGGCGCAGCTTCTTGGCGACGGCCTCGACGATGCGGAGGTTCGCCTGGTGCGGGATCAGCACGTCGATGTCGGCGGGGGTGAGCCCGGCGCGCTCGATCGCGCCCAGCGCGACCGGCGCGATCGCCGTCGTCGCCCAGCGGAAGACCGCCTGGCCCTCCTGGTGCAGCTTGTTCGTGCTCTCGCCGAGGATCCGGATCGTGGAGGCGATGTCACCCGCGCTGCCCCAGACGACCGGACCGACACCCACCTCGTCGGGGCTCTCCGCCGGGCCCAACAGGGCGGCGCCCGCGCCGTCGGCGAAGATGATGCAGGTCGACCGGTCGTCCCAGTCGACCCAGTCCGACAGCTTCTCCGCGCCGATGACCAGCACGTGCCGGGCGGAGCCGGCGCGGATCATGTCCGAGGCGACACCGACGCCGTAGCTGAAGCCCGCGCACGCGGCGTTGAGGTCGAACGCGGCGACGCCGTTCGCGCCGACCCCGGTGGCGACCTGCGCCGCGGCGTTCGGGATCGGGTTCGGCATGGTGCAGGTCGCGACGACGACGGCGTCGAGCCCGGCCGGGTCGAACCCCGCGTCCTTCAGCGCCGCCGTTCCTGCCTCGACCGCCATGTCCGGCAGTAGGGTCTCGGCGTCGGCGATGCGCCGCTCGGCGATGCCGACGCGGCTGCGGATCCACGCGTCGTCGGTCTCCACCCGCTTCGCCAGGTCGGCGTTGGTGACGACGTGCTCCGGCTGGAAGCTGCCGACGCCCAGGATGCGGGCTCCGGCGACGGTGTCGGCCAGTCGCATGCGGCTCACTTCCCGTGCTCGGCGATCAGGTCGACGGCGGCGTCGAGCTGCTCGGGGGTCTTGAGGGCCAGCGTCGGGGTCCCCTTGACCGCGCGCTTGACGAGCCCGGTCAGCGTCGCGCCCGGGGGCAGCTCGAGGGTCGCACCGGTCCCGTGGTCGGCGAGGGTCTGCATGCAGGCGTCCCAGCGCACCGGCCGGGTGACCTGTGCGACGAGCCGGCGCAGCGCCTCGGCGCCGGTGTCGACGGTCCCGCCGTCGGCGTTGGAGAGCAGGGTGAGCGTCGGATCCGACACCGGCACCGACGACGCGTGGCTCTCCAGCGCGGCGCGCGCGGGCTCCATGTGCGCGGTGTGGAACGCCCCGGCGACCGGGAGCGCCTTCACCCGTGCCTTCTCCGGCGGCGACGCGACGAGCTCGGTGATCGCCTCCTTCGTCCCGGCGGCGACGATCTGGCCCGCCCCGTTGCGGTTGGCCGGGTCGAGACCCAGCTCGGCGAGGCGGGCCAGCACGATCTCCTCCTCGCCGCCGAGCACGGCGGCCATCGAGGTCGGCGCGACGGCGCAGGCGGCGGCCATCTCGCGGCCGCGGACCCCGGCGAGGGCGACGGCGGCGTCCTCGGTCAGCACACCGGCGATCGCGCAGGCGGTGATCTCGCCGATCGAGTGCCCGGCGACGAGGGTCCCGGACGGCAGCTCGACCCGCTCGCGCAGGCGGCGCGCGGCCAGCAGACCCAGCGTGACGATCAACGGCTGGGTGACCGCGGTGTCGGTGATCTCCTCCGCGTCGGCGGTGGTGCCGAGGCGCGTCAGGTCCAGCCCCACGGCGTCGGACCAGCCGGCGACGGCCTCCGCCGAGGCCGGGTCCTCCAGCCACGGAGCGAGCATGCCGGGGGTCTGGGCCCCCTGGCCGGGTGCGAGCAGGGCGATCACGAGGACATCACACACCTCTCGGGGTCGGGGCCGGGATACCGGTTACGACGAAGTCGGACCACCGAAGTTGTAGGAAACCTACGACACGCAGGTGTGACCGGGGCCTCGTTACCGATCCGTAGGGGCCGGTGTTTGTAGGGTTCACGACAACGCCCCGCCCGCCGGGACACGGACGCCGTCGACGTCGGGATCATGCTCCCCGGTCGGGTCCAGGGGAGTCAGCGGGGTGTGCGCGGCGACGGCCGGCCCGTCGGACGCGCGGGCGGTGCGGTCCGCGACGAGCGCGGCACGCAGCACGAACGCCTCCCGCGGGTCGGTGGGGGAGCGTCCGACGAGCTCGCCGATGCGCCGCAGCCGGTAGCGCACCGTGTTGGGGTGCACGTACAGCGCGCGGGCGCAGCCCTCCAGGTTCGCCCCGCCCTCCAGGTAGGCGGCCAGGGTGCGCAGCAGCTCGCCGCCGGTGTCGTACAGCGGGGCCAGGACGTCCTCGGCGAGCCGGCGCCGCGCCGCCGGATCGCCGTGCAGGGCCCGCTCCGGCAGGAGGTCGGCGGCGTCGACCGGGCGGGGCGCGTCGGGGTGCCCCGGGGCCGCGGCCAGTCCGGCCAGCGCCTCGGCGACGGCGCCGCCCGCGGTGGCCAGGTCGGTGCTGGGCGGGCCGGAGACGACCGGTCCGGGCCCGAAGTGCCCGGCGACCTCGGCGAGCACCCGCGCGGTGACCGCGCTCGTCCCCGGTGCCGGTCCGCGTCCGGCCGGTGCCCGGCGCGCAGAGGTGGTCTCGGCGAGCCGGTCGGCGACCCGGCGCGCGGGCCGCCCGGTCAGGTGCAGCAGGACCACCAGCCGGCGTCCCTGGACGCCGACGAGCACGTCGTGACCGAGCCGCGCGGCGACCCGGCGCAGCTCCACGATCAGCTGCGGGGACTCCGGGCCGGACCCGGGTGCGGAGCCGACCAGGCAGTGCACGGGGGCGGCCGGGTCCCAGCCGAGCGCGGCGGCCCGGGAGACGAGCGCGCCGTCGGTGTCGCCGCGCAGCACGGCGTCGACGACGAGTGCCTCCAGCCGGGCGTCCCAGGCGCCGCGGGACTCCGCGGCGCCGGCGTACACGGTGGCGGCGGCGAAGGCGATCTCCCGGCCGAAGCGCAGCACGGCCTCGGTCAGCTCGTGGCGCTCGGCGTCGTCGGCGAGCGGGGGCAGGTGCTCCTCGAACACGTCCGCGGCGATGCGCACGAGCTCGACGGTCTGGCGCAGGCTGATCCGCCGGGCCAGGTCGCGCGGCGCGATCCGGAACGCCTCGGCGGTCAGCGGGGTGGTGCGGTCCGGCTCGCGCAGCCAGGACACGAAGTTCGCGACGCCGGTCTGGGTCACCAGGGCCACGCCGGCGCGCTGGTCGGCGGGCAGCCCGGCGAACCACGAGCAGCGCCGCTCCATCTCCGCCAGACAGGCCGCGGCCAGCCTGGAGGAGGCGAGCTCGAGGCGGCGCAACGTCGCGTCCGCGACCGGGTGGCGGTGCACGTCGGGCAGCATGACACGACGATGGACGCACCCACAGGACACGTCACGCTCCGGCGCGCGGATTCGCGGGCGCGCACGCGGACCGGCTGGCTCGACTCGTGGCACAGCTTCTCCGCCGGCGCGCACTACGACCCGGCCAACACCCACTTCGGGCTGCTCCTGCTGCACAACGAGGACCGGCTCGTCCCGGGGCGCGGCTACGACGAGCACCCGCACCGCGACACCGAGATCCTCACCTGGGTCCTCGACGGCGAGCTGGAGCACCGCGACAGCGCCACCGGACGGACCGCACGGGTCGGGCCCGGCGGGGTGCAGTACCTGGGTGCCGGGTCGGGTGTGCGCCACTCCGAGCACGCGACGCCGGACGGGGGCGTGCGGTTCGTGCAGATGTGGGTGGTGCCCGAGGAGCCCGGCGGCGACCCGCGCCACCTCGTGCGGGAGGCGGACGAGTGGGCGCACGGCGACACGGTCGTCCTGGCCTCGGGGCTGGAACGGCACCGCGACGCGACCCTGCTGCCGCTGCGTCAGCGCGCGGCGGCGCTGTCGGTGGCACGGCTCGCGCCGGGATCGGCCACGGTGCTGCCGACCGCCCCGTTCGTGCACGCGTTCATGGCACGCGGGGACGCGACGCTGGAGGATGTGCCCGGAGACGCGCTCGCCACGGGCGACGCGGCCAGGGTCGTCGACGACGGCGGCCGGCGGGTCACCGCCGGGCCGGCCGGGGCCGAGCTCCTGGTGTGGGAGATGCACGCGGCGCTGGGGTGGTGACACCCGGGCACCGCGGAACGCGGCCGGGGCGCGGGCCTCGGCCGGTGCGGCCTGCTGCGGTCACCGCGCCGGGCGGCTCAGAGCGGCGTGACCGCGCTGGCCTGCGGCCCCTTCTGCCCCTGCTCGATGTCGAACGAGACGCGCTGGCCCTCGTCGAGGCTCTTGTAGCCGTTCGTCTGGATTGCCGAGTAGTGCACGAACACGTCCGCACCACCACCGTCGGGGGCGAGGAAGCCGTAGCCCTTCTCGCTGTTGAACCACTTGACGGTGCCTTCTGCCATTACCGCTCCCTGGAGATCATCGGCCCGGAACACTCCGCCCCGGACCGCGGGCCAGCGGCGCACACGGTCGACGCCCTGGTCAGGACGGCGAGTCGCGAGGACGAGTGATCACCGCCACCGCCGTCGCGCGGAGCCTATCGTGATCTGCGCCGCCCTGGGAGGGGCGAAAACGGACGACGGCCCGCCTCCGGTGGGGGAGGCGGGCCGTCGCGGGCCGGGTGGGGTCAGGCGGCCCCGCCGTCGCCGATCTGCGGGCCGGCGGCCTGCGGGTCGTCGATCTTGTAGCCGGCCGCGGCCTCGGCAGCGGTCTCGGTCTTCACCAGGCCCTGCTTCGCCAGCAGCGACAGCGCGCCGACGACGATGGACTCGGCGTCGACCGCGAAGTGCCGGCGCACGGCCGGACGGGTGTCGGACAGCCCGAACCCGTCGGTGCCCAGCGACAGGAACGGCGCCGGGGACCACTGGCGGATCTGGTCGGGGACCGCGCGCATCCAGTCCGAGACCGCCACGACCGGGGCCTCGCCGTTGTCGCCCTCGGCCAGCTTCTGGGTCACGTAGGGCACGACCGGCTCGTCGCCGGGCTTGAGCAGGTTGGCGTGCTCGGCGTCCACGCCGTCGCGGCGCAGCTCGCCCCACGACGTCACCGACCAGACCTCGGCACGGACGTCCCACTCGTCGGAGAGCATCTTCTGTGCGGTCAGCGCCCACGGCAGCGAGACGCCGGAGGCGAGCAGCCGCACCACCGGGCCGGTGCCCTCGGGAGCCGGGGCGAAGCGGTACATGCCGCGCAGGATGCCCTCGCGGTCCACGTTCTCCGGCTCGGCCGGCTGGCGGTAGGGCTCGTTGTAGACCGTCAGGTAGTAGATGACGTTCTCGGGCTTCTCGCCGACCATCCGGCGCAGCCCGTCCTGGACGATGTGCGCGACCTCGAAGGAGAACGCCGGGTCGTAGGCGACGACGGCCGGGTTGGTCGCCGCGAGCAGCAGCGAGTGGCCGTCGTTGTGCTGCAGGCCCTCACCGGTCAGCGTGGTGCGACCGGCCGTGGCGCCGACGAGGAAGCCGCGGGCCATCTGGTCCGAGGCGGCCCAGATCGAGTCGCCGGTCCGCTGGAACCCGAACATCGAGTAGAAGACGTAGACCGGGATCATCGGCTCGTCGTGCGTGGCGTAGGACGTGCCCGCCGCGGTGAACGACCCGACCGACCCGGCCTCGTTGATGCCCTCGTGCAGGATCTGGCCCTGCTCGGACTCCTTGTAGGCGAGCATCAGGTCGGCGTCGACCGAGGTGTAGTTCTGGCCGTTCGGGTTGTAGATCTTCTGGCTCGGGAACATCGAGTCCATACCGAAGGTACGGGCCTCGTCCGGGATGATCGGCACGAAGCGCGCGCCGATCTCCTTGTCCTTGATGAGCTCGCGCAGCAGCCGGACGAACGCCATCGTCGTGGCGACCTCCTGCTTGCCGGACCCCTTCTTGACGAAGTCGTAGACCTTGTCGCCGGGGAGCACCAGCGGCTTGCTGGCGGTCCGGCGCGACGGCAGCGGCCCGCCCAGCTGGCGACGGCGCTCCCGCAGGTACTGGATCGCCTCGTCCTTCTCGCCCGGGTGGTAGTACGGCGGCAGGTACGGGTCGGCCTCGAGCTGGGAGTCCGAGATCGGGATGCGCTGCTCGTCGCGGAACTGCTTGAGGTCGTCGAGCGTGAGCTTCTTCATCTGGTGGGTGGCGTTGCGGCCCGCGAAGTGCGTGCCCAGGCCGTAGCCCTTGATGGTCTTGGCCAGGATGACGGTCGGCTGGCCGTGGTGCGCGGTCGCCGCGGCGTAGGCCGCGTGCACCTTGCGGTAGTCGTGGCCGCCGCGCTTGAGCTTCCAGATCTCGGCGTCGCTCATCGGCTCGACGAGGGACTTGGTGCGCGGGTCGCGGCCGAAGAAGTGGTCGCGGACGTAGGCCCCGTCGTTGGCCTTGTAGGTCTGGAAGTCGCCGTCCGGCGTGGTGTTCATCAGGTTGATCAGGGCGCCGTCGCGGTCGCCGTGCAGCAGGGCGTCCCACTCGCGGCCCCAGATGACCTTGATGACGTTCCAGCCGGCGCCCCGGAAGAACGCCTCCAGCTCCTGGATGATCTTGCCGTTGCCCCGGACCGGGCCGTCGAGGCGCTGCAGGTTGCAGTTGACGACGAAGTTCAGGTTGTCCAGACCCTCGTTGGCCGCGACGTGGATCAGACCGCGCGACTCGGGCTCGTCCATCTCGCCGTCGCCGAGGAAGGCCCACACCTGCTGCTGCGAGGTGTCCTTGATGCCGCGGCCGCTCAGGTAGCGGTTGAACCGCGCCTGCATGATCGCGTTCATCGGGCCGATGCCCATCGAGACCGTCGGGAACTCCCAGAAGTCCGGCATCAGGCGCGGGTGCGGGTACGACGGCAGGCCGCCGCCCGGGCCGGCGTGGCTGAGCTCCTGGCGGAAGCCGTCGAGGCGGTCCTCGGACAGGCGCCCCTCGAGGAAGGCGCGGGCGTAGATGCCGGGGGAGGCGTGCCCCTGGATGTAGATCTGGTCGCCGCCGCCCGGGTGCTCCTTGCCGCGGAAGAAGTGGTTGAAGCCGACCTCGTACAGGGTCGCCGACGAGGCGTAGGACGAGATGTGCCCACCGACGCCGATGCCCGGCCGCTGCGCGCGGTGCACGGTCATCGCAGCGTTCCAGCGCACCCAGCGCCGGTAGGTGCGCTCGACGTCCTCGTCGCCGGGGAACCACGGCTCACGGTCGGTCGGGATGGTGTTGACGTAGTCCGTCGCGGTCAGCGACGGGACGCCCACGTGCTTCTCGCGGGCGCGCTGCAGCATCGTCAGCATGAGGTAGCGGGCGCGCTGGCGGCCGGCGTTGTCGAGGACCGCGTCGAAGGACTCCAGCCACTCGGCCGTCTCCTCCGGGTCGATGTCCGGGAGGTGGGCTGCCAACCCGTCCCGGATGACGTTGACGCGGCGCGGCTCCCCGTTGTCGGTGTTGCCGGCCCTGCTGCTCTGCGCGGTCAAGGGTTCTCCCTGCCTGATTCCGTCGGTGGCCGGGATCGCCCGGCCCTGTCGTACCCGCCGCCGGCATGTGGGGCGACGTCGCCGGCCGGACTCGGCAGTCGTGGCCGTGGCTCGGTCCATCGTGCCTGTTCCGGCGCGGTCCCGAAACTCGTCGTTCACGAAGTCGGGCTCTTGCCGCGAGGATAGGTACTACTCGTACGTAACTGAACGGAGGGCGGGGTGACCTGCGCGTCACCGGGGCGCGAACCCCGGGCCGGTTGCATCGGGTCGGGCCCCCGTGATCGGATGCCCCATCCGATTTCGCGCGAAGGGTGGCGCCCGCACGCGGAACCGAAGACGATGGACTGCGTGAGCAGCGTGAAAGGGGAACGAGTGGTGACCGCGGCAGATGCCGGTGCGTCCGACATCGCGGCAAAGCTCGGCATCGAGCCGGGCATGATCGTCCAGGAACTCGGGTACGACACCGACATCGACGACCAGGTCAGAGAGGCCGTCGAGGACACGACCGGTGAGGAGCTCCTCGACGAGGACGCCCAGGAGGTCATCGACGTCGTGCTCCTGTGGTTCCGCGACGGGGACGGCGACCTGATCGACACCCTGGTCGACGCCCGAACACCCCTCTCGGACGAGGGATTCGTGTGGGTCCTGACACCCAAGACCGGCCGTGACGGCCACATCCAGCCCTCCGAGATCGCCGAGGCGGCTCCGACCGCCGGGCTGTCGCAGACGTCCAACGCGACGCTCGGGGACGACTGGGTGGGGTCGAAGCTCGTGCCGCCGAAGCAGGGGAAGGGCAAGCGCTGAGCCCAGTCGTCGAGGGCGCGGTCGCCCCGGACTTCGAGCTCCCCGACCAGAACCGGCAGCCGGTCTCGCTGGCGTCGGTGCTCGGGTCGGGGCGCTCGGCCCTGCTCGTCTTCTACCCGTTCGCGTTCTCCGGGATCTGTGGCGGGGAGCTCGAGGCCGTGCAGTCGACGCTCGGGGACTTCCAGAACTCCTCGGTCCAGGTGCTGGCGATCTCCTGCGACCCGACGTTCTCGCTGGCGGCCTGGGCCACGTCCGCGGGATTCGGGTTCCCGCTGCTGTCGGACTTCTGGCCGCACGGGGCCGTCGCGTCCTCCTACGGGGTGTTCGACACCGCGAAGGGGATGGCGTTGCGGGGGACGTTCCTGGTCAGACCGGACGGCACCGTCTCGTTCACCGAGGTGAACCGGCCGGGGGAGCCGCGGGACCAGGACGGGTGGCGGCGGGCGCTGTCGGCCGTGTGAAGATGTCCGTCCCGGGCGCGTAGCTCAGCGGGAGAGCACTCGGTTTACACCCGAGCGGTCGCAGGTTCGAACCCTGCCGCGCCCACGCATCTGACCAGCAGGTTTACTGCAATCAAGATCACCGCTCGGTCTTCGTGACACGTTTCGTGACACGAAGGGCTCGTGTCCTCGGTCGATGACATGGGCGAGGGCCGGTCGCCGGAGGCAGCGCGGGACGATCGACAGGCTGCCGAGCGGCCCGCTGCGCGTCCGCGTCTACGGCGGGCAGGAGCCGGTATCGGGGAAGCGGAACACCCTCGTCGGGGTGATCGAGCCCAGCCCGCGCCAGGAGGCCCGTGCCTAGGCCGCGCGCACCCGGCTCCTCAACGCCGTCGACGAGCAGCGCAGCCCCCGCACGAGCGCGACGCTGGACCAGCTGCTCGACCGGTACCTGGAGACCCTCGACGTTGGCGCGACCACGCACCGGGCCTACACCCGGTACCTGGAGCTGCATGTCCGTCCGTTCCTGGGGAGGACGAAGGCCGGCGCCGTCGGGGCGGAGGCGCTGGACTCGCTCTACGCCGAGCTGCGTCGCTGTCGCGACCACTGCTCGGGGTCGGCGTAGCGCGTCGATCACCGGACGCCGCGGGAGCACGAGTGCGACGGCCGGTGCCGTCCGCGCTGCTGTCGGCCGCTCGCGCCGGCGACGATCCGGCACCTCCACTTCGTGCTGAACGGTGCGTACTGGCGTGGGCGCGGTGTCAGCCTAGCTGTACTCGGGGGCGCAGATGCCGAAGCAGATCGAGTCCGGGGCAATGACGGTGGGGTGGGCACCTTCCTAGGGGCAAGGTGTTGGCCGCGGAGCAGGGGCTCGCGCCGAGCACGGTGCACCAGGCGTCCGAACTGCTGCGGGGGCGTTCTCGTCGGGGAGCCGGGGCGAGCGGCCGATCGTTGTCGCGCCGTCGACTGGGGAAGAGAATGTGGCTGCCGGGGGAGCCCTGGCCCACCTTGGCCTTGAATGAGCTTCCGTCCCGCCGTGAGCGTTCTGCTCTGTCGAGGGCGTTGAGACGCGGCGATCCGATCCCGGTCGCACAACGCGGCCTGGCCCTGCGGGTTGGTCGCGAGCAGACCCGGCTGAGCTGGCACTACCCGATACTCGTCATTGTCTGGGCGCTCAACGCCGTCAGCCGGGATGGCTGGGATCGGTACTTGCACCTCGGGCTCGTCGCCGGTTGGCTCGTTCTGTTGGGCTACATGGTGTGGTCGTCCGTCGGATGCGCGCCCGTGTCCGGGAACTGGAGAGCGAAGCATGACCACGGTGTGTCTGCCCATTCCCATCGTTTCGGCCGCGCCCTAGTTGTGATTGCGGTGGCCCTTCCCGTTCTGGTTTCCTCTGATCGGGTCGGTGCTCCTGGCGCCGCGCGGCCTATCGTCGTACCTATGGGCGCGTGGGGTACCGGCTTGTTCTCCAGTGATCTGGCGTGCGATGTACGTGATGAGTACCGGGAACTGCTCTCCGGCAAGGTGTCGGATGAGGAAGTGGAAACCCGCATCATCGCGGAGTATGCAGAGATCGAGGAGGACGACGTCCCCGAGTTCTGGATCGCGTTCGCGATGACTCAATTCAAGGTCGGGCGACTCAGCAGCGAAGTCCGCGAGCGAGCGGCGCGTTTCATGGCGAACGGATCGGACCTGGTGCGCTGGGAAGACTTCGGACCCAGGACGGTCGATCGACGCCGGGCAGTTCTGGAGAGAGTGGCCGAGCAGATTGCAGGCGAGCAGTCAGCACGGAGAACGATCCGCCGCGAATGGCGATACGAAACCGATCTCGAAGCGGGCGACGTTCTGGAGTATATGTCAGAAAGCGGCAGGGTGGCACTCTTTCGTGTCGTCGCAGTTCGTGCGGAGTACGGTAGATCTCCGCTTCTGCAGCGCCTCGACTTCGCCGGCGATATGAATCCAAGTCTGTCGGAGATCGAGGCGCTCCCGAACCGGTCGCACTCCGCACAGTCCCGCTATCGGTACGCGGCAACCTCAGTCGTCAAGTATCGGAAGCGTGACCTGGACTGGTGCGACGTCGGGTTTCGACGACTCGGAAGGGCGGCTGTACGTGCAGACGACGAGAGGTTCGTCCTCTGCTGGGAATTGCAGTGGGATCAGCTCTCGGCGGACCTCGAAGCTGTACTGACCGGCGCCGCGTCTGTCGATGAGTTCGCGAGACGCTGAGGATGTGCCCGGCCGTTACTGGCGTCTTCCGCGGCTCCGCGTCTGGCGGGTCGATACCCTCGGTGGAACCTTTTGTCGATCAGCGGATCGTCATCGCCGTGGCCCCTTGTGGGACTCCCAACGCATCGCGGGGGATCTCCCGTCATCGCATCGGTGACGGCGTCCTGATGCCTGGCTCAATCCTGCCTCCGGAGGCTCTGTGATCAATGCGATGTAGCCCGAGGGGTGGGTGAGTTCTGCCGGTCGTAGCACTTGATCTTGGCGAGTTGGGCGGGACAGGATGTTCCGTGCGTGAAATGTTGATGTTGTCGGATCGGGAGGAGATCTCGAGGGGTCTGGCGGAAGGCTTGTCCTACAAGCAGATCGCCTCGGTGGTGGGTCGTGATCCGTCGGTGATCTCTCGTGAGGTCCGTCGCCACGGCGGACGCCACGAGTACCGGGCCGCGGCAGCGCAGGAACGGGCCCAGGCGGCGCGGGCGCGCCCGAAGCAGCTCGCGGTGGACCGCTATCCGCGGTTGCGCGGGATCGTGCACGCTCTGCTGCGTCGTGGCTGGTCACCGGCCTCGATCGCGGGCCGGTTGCCGACCGAGTAT
>NZ_MCIP01000001.1:5764100-5773526 GCF_001932425.1 Pseudonocardia sp. Ae505_Ps2 | reverse complement strand
GTGTACTTCGCCCACCCGCACTCGCCGTGGGAACGCGGCAGCAACGAGAACCTCAACCGCATCGTGCGCGAGTACTTCCCGAAAGGCACGGAAATCACCTCGGACCCGAAGTATCTGGCGATGGTGGCTTGCGATATCAACGACCGACCCCGTAAGATCCACAACTGGAAGAAGCCCTCCGAGATATTCGCCGAACTCGTTGAGCTAGATGCTTCGACCGCCTGAATTCGCCGTGCCTAGTGCCACCCTCGCGGTTCTCGTGGACTAAGGAATCGTGGAAGCCATCCGGGCGAATCGGCCGCCGGGTTGCTGGAGGGACCAGACCGGGCCGGACGACGGCGCACGGCCGCATGGCCAGGGACCTCGCCGAGCACATCAGCACCGGATCTTTGGCCCCGGATGCGCCGCTGGCGAGCGAGGCCGCGGAGATGCGGCAGTGCTGCGTCTCTCGCAACACGGCGCGGCGGGCGTGCAAGGGTGTTGTGTCCCGGCAGCTCGACCTTCGAGCGACAGCGATGCCCGGTCAGCTAGGTCATTCCTCCTCGAACTAGCCTGGCCAACGCTGTTCCGAGCTCGACCGGAACGGCGTTCCCGATTTGGCGGGCGATGGATACCTTGGCTCCACACCATTGATAGTCAAGTGGGAAGGTCTGTAGGATTGCACCTTCGGCGAGGGTGAGCGGGCGGTTTTCGCTCGGGTGGAGATAGCGTCCTTTCTCGGGCTTCACGAACTCGGTTCGGATCGTGACGGAGGGCTTACCCCAGTGCAGGCGGCCCATGACATCCAACGAGCCGGTCTTGTGCTTGCGCCAGCCCGAGGTTTGCAGTTCCCAAGGCAGGTCCGTGCGGTTTCCCCCCTCGGGGATGGCGGCGAACCGTTCAAGGGACAGCGGTTGGAAGTGGCGGGTTACATGGAGCTGAGCCGTCTTGAATGCTCCGGGGACGGAGCGGCCGTCGAAGTCGAAGATCTCGTCGGGCAGGTCGATGTGGCCCGGATCGACCGAAGCCGGGAGGCCGGCCAATGCCTGCCTGACGGTGGCGAAGCTCTCGGGTTGCGCCGCGAACCTGCCCCTGGGCTCGGGCAGGGGGTCACGGCTCGTGTGTCTGCCCAGTACGACGGCTCGCTTACGCAGCTGAGGAACGCCGAACTCGGCTGCGTTGCGGATGTAGGGCTGCAACTCGTAGTTCCGGAGCGGACCGTCGGGGCCGGTTGCGAGCTGCAGGAGGGCCCACTGCGGGGACTTGAAGAAGGCTGCGACGTTCTCGATGACGAAGTAGGAGGGCTGCACGGTCTCGACGACCCGGACATACTCGCGCCACAGGCGGTTCCGGTAGTCCAGTGGGTCCCGCCGACCGAGGTTCGAGAAGCCCTGGCATGGAGGCCCGCCGACGACGATGTCTGCCGCTGGGATCGACGACGTGGGCCAGTCCTCGATCCGTCCGTGGAAAAGGTGCTCGCGGCCGTAGTTCGCGGCGTAAGTCGCAGCTGCGGCTCGGTCTAGCTCGACCGACGCCACGACCTCAAAGGTGAAGGTGGTGTCGAGATCGCGGTTCGCATCGAGGAAACCCCTGGTCAGGCCACCACAACCCGCAAAGAGGTCGACGAGACGCAAGGCTGTCACGAGTGTAACCTAGCCGGCCGCACCGACAACCCTCCGCATGCCCGTCGGAGTGTCCTCGAACGGACTTGTGGTAGCACTCGGGACATCGTCAGAACCAGGGAGGACAGGGTGTCGAACGATCGTCCCGTGGCTTCCAGCGCCGCGGTCGCCGCGCGCATGAGAAGGGCCCGGCGCCGTGACACCGCGCCCGAGATGTTGGTCCGTAGGGAGGCACATCGGCGGGGTCTTCGCTACCGGGTCGACAAGGCGATCCCGGGGATGCCGCGTCGTCGTGCCGACATGATCTTCGCGGGTGCGATGGTGGCGGTGTTCGTCGACGGCTGCTTCTGGCACTCTTGTCCGGACCACACCAGCATCCCGCGCGCGAACCGGGAATGGTGGATCGCGAAGTTGGAGAAGAACCAGCAGCGCGACCGGACGACCGACACACATCTCCGCGAGCTCGGTTGGACGGTCCTGCGGTTCTGGGAGCACGACGATCCGGTGGCAGCGGTGGACGTCGTCGAGATGGCCGTTCGGGGTCACTGAGCGTGCAGGTCCGCCTCACGGATCGCGGCGACGGAGCCGGCCGCCTCACGTCGGATCTGCTCGCAGAGGTCGGCGTAGCCGAGGGCGTCGAACTCGATGACCGGAGCCGTCCGTAGGAGACGCTTGAGGACGTCGCGCAGCACTCGCCGGTCGGCGAAGCCGCCCTTGTCGACGCTCGGCCAGACGTCCGAGAGAGCACGGATGAGGGCTCGGCTCCCACCGAGCCCGGCCCGTCGAGCGAAGATCTGGTCGAAGTCGGCTTCGCCGAATGTTCCGATGAGGCGGTAGGGGTCGGTCTCGCTCGGCACAGCCGTGAGGTGGGCGCGCCACCACAGCCGACCCCAGACGTGTCGGGTGATGTCTGTGGCGAGGAAGCGGTCGCCGGTGGGCTCGCGGTAACGCCAGAACGACACGTCGGGCAGCACGACGAGAGCCAGGAATGCCCAGATCGGTCGGACGGACGCCTCGGCGGCGACCAGCCCCATCCGCGCGTGGAGCAGGCGGGCGATGTCGAGGTCGAAGTTGCTGTGGGAGCGGCGACGTCCGCCGCCGGGGAAACCGGCGTCCACGGCGACCTCGAGGACCCGGCCACGCAGGTTCTCGAGCTGCTCGCGGCGGACGCGGTGTCCGCCCGTCGCGGCGAACACGGCCGACGGGTGGGCGAAGGTGTGCTCGGTGGTCAGCTCCTCCACTGTGAGCTGCTGGTAGCGGTCGAAGAGTTCGGTGGCGGTGGAGTCGAGCAGTCGCGGATACAGGATGCTCATGTGCTCGCCAGCAGACCCGTGGCGTTCTGAATCCGGGTCGTGAACAGGATGGGTTCGTGCTTGCGTTCGCGGCGCAGTGCGTCGAGGTCCCGCTCGGGAAAGGTCGCAACCAGCACGGACGTGAGCAGCGCGCCTACGGTGCCGGCGGCGTAATCGTTCGCGGGGTCGAACTCGTCGTCGACGACGGCGCGTTCCACGAGGGACCGGACGACCTCGCTCTGCACGGTCGAGAGCACCAGCCGGTCCGCTTCCGTCGGATCCGCGGCGTTCTCCAGCGCGGAGGTCACGACGGGTCGTCGCTTGTTGGCGAGGAGCAGGATCGACCCGAGGGCCTGCGAGTCGAGATCCTCGCTGAGTTCGAGGTGCCACGCTGCACCGGACGGGTACCTCACCTGCTCGAAGTCGACGACGGCCAATGGGAACAGGACCGCGTCCCCCTGGAGCATCACCGAGTGCACCTCCCGCCAGAGGACACTGCCGGGACGGCTCGGTGCGGTCGCGGACGATCCCGCCTCGGCGGCTTGCAGGATCAGGCTCGTCTCGAGGTCGAGCCTCCCACCGAGCTCGTCGCCGGGCAGCTCGAAGTCGATCTCCAGCTCTGCCCCGTCGACAGCGGGCACAGGACCCTGCCAGGCCTGCCCGCGCAGCGACGAGTTCGCGGCCGCCCACACGACGGTGAGGGTGACCGCGGAACCGGCCGAGAGCCCGCAGGCTTCGCGGGCACGCAGCCCGTCCACGCGCATGGGTCGCTTCAGGTGGAGCACCGTCCCGTAGTCCCAGTCGGGTAGATCGAGCGGTAGCTCGTCGACCGAGTCGCCGGTGAGACGCAGCCACGGGCCGATGGTGACGACGTCGCCGGGTGGGCGTCGGTAGGGGTACGCGCGGCTCACGAGGAGGCGACCCCCTCGGCGCGGGTGCCGGTGACGACGAGGTCGGTGATGGTGTCCGGCACCGGCAGCACGACGAGCTCGACCTCCGACGGGCTCGCGACAACACAGGTCTCAGTCCTGCGCAGCCCCGCTTCTGTCGACCAGAACAGAACCTCGGGACGTGCCGCGCCCACGGGAGCGTCGTCCTCGCGTCCGCGTTCGCCGAGACCGACGGAGAGTCGGACCTGGAGGAGGACCGGGCCTGGCCCGGTCACCGAGAACCGCTGGGCGAGGACGACCTTTCCCTCTCGCTCGTCGACGGCCGGTTCGGTCAGCTCGGTGACCCGTACCCTGTCCCGGGGCGTCGGCGACGGACGCCCGCCGCCTCCGCTGCCGGCCCCGCGTCCGTCGCCACCCCCGGGCGAGTGGGCGTCGGGGCGGGCGAAGGCCGCGGCGACGATGCCCCCGAGAAAGTTGCTCGCGGCGCCGAGCGCTACCCCGGTCTCGGTGCGAACTGGGGCAGCTGCGGAGCCCTTGAACCGGGCGAGTTGCTCCTTGATCCGCCTGAACGTGACGTTCACGAACGTCTTGTCCTGACCGGCCAGTTGCTGGCTCACCCAGTCGTCGTGCGTCGGGGGCTCGCTGGCGGCGAACACATCGTCCAGATCGTCGGCCGCGCGGAAGACTCCCGCGTAAGCGCGGTTCACCGAACCCGTCTCCGTCTGCTCGAGGTACCGGACGACGAGCTCAGGGGAGCGCATCAGACAGATGTGGTGCGGGTCGCCCGGAACCCCCGCATATGCGGCCGCGAGGCCAGCGGAGTCAGCGGCCATGGGCAGGACGAAATCTTCCTTCACCGCGAAGGTACCGAGTTTCCGCTTCGGGCTCTTGCACTCCAGCACCTCGCCCTTTCCGTCCCGTTGCGCGCGGTAGGCCTCGACGAACATGTCCAACGGGTAGGTCTCCGCGGGGTCGGGAACCGGGAACGTCGTACCACTCGCCCGGACCTCGGCGACGAGCCGGTTGTCCCCGCGTTCGGGCAGCATGATCGGCCACAGCTGCCATGCGAGGGTGTTCGCGAGGTGCCGGGCCCCGTCGCCGACGTCCTCGAAGTCGTCGAGGTTCGGATCGAGGACGACGAGGGTGGTGCCGGTCTCGTTGTCGGCGAAGTGGAATAGGCCCAGGCTGCGGGCGACGGTGTCGGCCTCGGCACCGCGGAGCGGCTCGACGTGACCCTCCTGGACATCTCCCCACCAGTGCCGCCCGGTGAACGGGCGGGTGTCGTCGGTGGGGGTCTCGCGGCCGTCGAACGACTCCCGCATTGCGATGCCGATCAACCGGGACTCCAACCCGACGCCGGGGACGTCGGTCCGCGTGTAGACGAGGATCGTGCCTACTTTGGACATCCTGTATAGGACGGCCTTCCCGTAGCCGTAGGTGCCGCCGCCCTGGTGGGTGTCGCGCTTCTCGCCGACGTTGAGCACGAACGAGACCCAGTCGCGACGGTCGGCGGCGACTTCGTCGGCCCTGGTCGGCCCACCGAGGCCCTTCGTACCGCGGTCCACGACGGACAGCAGTCGTACGTTCGGAGTCCGGACGAGCCTGCCGATCCCGAGATTGGGTTCCCGGTTCGCAGGCGGGGTGAGCAGCCGTTCCCAGTTCGGCCGATGCGTCGGGGCCACCGTGGTGAGCTCCAGTCGGAACGACGTGGGTCTGTCACCGAGCCGCGCGTCCCACGAGTTCTGCGCCGTCTCCCGCACGAACACCGTCAGCGGGTCGACGGGCGGGCGACCGAGCTGGTTGCGAATGCCCTCGGATGCGATCGCGCCCGTCGGTGGAAACGGCTGGGACCACCAGCGTGGCGTGATCACGTCTGCTCCAGGAGAGTCTCGACGGGATCGGTGTCGGTGCGCGCTGCGACGGCCGGTGCGCTGTCGAGGTCCACGTCGTAGTCGACATGGTCGAGGCCCGCCAACTCCGCGTCTCCGGTCAGGCCTGCAGCGACGATGCGTGGGAAGCCCGGTCCGACCTCGAAGGTCCGCTGCTCGACGACCTCGAACACCCGACGCGAGTACACCTCGCGCTCCGACCGGGTGTAGCCGGCCTGCAGCAGGGCGCCGAGGAAGGTGGCCTCGTCGTCGGTGATGTCGAGGATCTCGTCGACTAGTTCGGGCACGGACCGTCCGCGGTCGGTACGCAGCCGGAACCAGGTCAGCAGGAGCCGGCCGTCACCTCCGTCGAGCTGGCCGAGGCCGTGGGCCCGGGCGGTCCGGGACTCCGGTGAGGTCGTGCTCTTCACCTCCAGGGCGGTCGTGCCGCGGTGGAAGTCCTGCCTGCTCTTCAGCGGGCCGGTCCAGAAGGCGACCGCCCCCGGGTCGCGGTCGACCATCGCCCGTACGACGGTGAGCTCGCCGAACAGGCCGGCCAGCTCCTCGGGGCCGAGCGTGTGTCTGGAGCCGGAGAGCAACGCCCGCCAGTCGGCGAGGGTTCGCCGCAGTGCGGCGACGGCCCTCTCCGGGGCAGCGGCGATCCGCTCGACCACCTCGGCGCAGAGCGCGGTGAACAGGTCACGAAGTCTGTCGTCGACCAGCGCCAGCGAGGCATAGACCCGGTAGCTGGTCTCATCCTCCAGCACCTGCCGGCGCAGTGTGACCGCGCGCCCGTCGACGTCCTCCTGCAGCGTGTGCTTCCCGTCGATGGGGACGAGCAGGTGTCGGGCCCCGGTGTTCCGGACGCCGACCAGGACCGGGCCGAACTTCGTGTCGGTATCGGTGGATGCGGTCCGGAACAGGCTGACCACGGGCCTCGCCGCGGCCGCAGACCAGAGATCCTCGAGCCGGCTGCCGTTGACGGTCACTCGTCGTCCTGGTCGAGGATCGAGAGGTCCTCCTCCTCGACGAGGACCTTCGACAGGTCCGCGCTCATGTACTCGACGTCGGAGTCCTTGTCCTCGGGGCGCGGGAACACCAGCGCCACGCCCATCACGACGTCGTCGGTCGGTGCGGCGAGCGGAACGCGACCCTTCTTGGCGGTGGGCTCGGACCACGGATCGATCGGGTACATCAGCAGGAGACCCTCGTTCGGTCGCTGCTCCCGTCGCCTCGCATCGAGCTCGGAACGCTTGGGCTGGCTGCTCGCGATGTCGAGGTCGATCGCCTCGTCGCGGCTACCGGACAGGGTCTTGATGTCCGCGACGCCGTCGAAGTCACTGTCCTCGTCGTAGGACAGCCGTGCCCGTCGGACCATCCGGACCTCGACCCCGGAACCCAGGTCGCACCGCTTCGTGTCCGCCCTGGGCTGCGAGTTGCCGATGACGCCGACGCTCCAGCGGCCGAGAGAGCCTGCGCGGACCCGCTTGCGGATGTACTCGGCGATGCGCCCGGAGTCGCCGTCCGACGAGCGCTCGTGGAACGAGTACGACGCGAGGAACTCCAGCACGTGCTCGTGCGGGACATCGGTGAACAGTGCCGTCTCGTTCCGGGCAGTCCTCGCCGACCCGTCGCGCGCGGCGCGGCACACCAGGGTCCGGGCCGCGGCGGCGTTCGCCTCCAACCAGGAGAGGCCGTTATCGGAGACGTCGAAGAAGCGCGACTCCACCAGCTGTCCGCCGTAGGCCGCGACGGCGCGGACGGCGCTGGTCATCTTGGCTTTGGCGGTGATGCTCATCTTCGGGTGCGTCCTCAGGCGCACGGCGAAGTTCCGCGGCGTCACGCCCGGGTTCATGTACCGGTTGATGTCCAGCCGCATCTCGGCTTCGACCGTGGCCAGGTGGCTGAACCAGTCCATGAGCTCGTCCGTCATCCAGATGCGGGGCAGATCCGCGTAATGATTGCGGTAGCCGAACCAGCGGCCCATCTGCAGCAGGGTGTCGTAGGCGGACACGGCGCGGACGAACAGGCTGGAGACGAGGCCTTCGAGTGTGAGGCCGCGGCTCAGCGTGTTGCCGCCGACGGCGATGGCGGTGACGGGGCCCGACTCGTAGTCGAGCCGGTCGGTGCTGCGGTAGTTGTCGATCACGACCGTCGTGGCTTCGACGACATCGGGCAGCTCGACAAGGAGGTCCTCGAACGGGACGGTGGTCTCGCCGAAGTCGGCTGCGGGCACCCGCGCCGTCTCTTTGGCCCACGTCGTCCGCAGCCGGTCGAGTAGCCCGGGGTCCTTTGTGGTCAGGCCGGTGAGCATCCGATTCTTCAGCTCCAGCAGCGGATCCTTGAACCGCTCGTGCACGGCGGTCTCGGTAGTGGTGTGGATCAGCATCGTCGAGTGCTCGTTGCCGCCGCCTCGCAACTTGCGGGCGGCAGTGGCCAGCCAGAACCACTCCACGGAGCGTCGTAGCGAGTGAGTCACGCCCGGGTAGAAGTCCGCGACGTCCTTCTTCGCCCGGGGCTTGAGGTCGTCGACCTCGTCGTCGGGGACGGTCCGGACCATGTCGAAGCCGCCGGGTAGGTCGGCCGGGTCCTCGCCGGGCAGTAGCTCACGCCCGAAGAGGATCTCGGTGCCCTGGTAGCCGATGGGCTGCGGCAGGTTGACGATGAAGTCGCGAGGGTAGAAGTCGGTCGTGTCCGCCGGGTTGATCAGCAGGTTTGCGAACGGGGTGGCCGTGTAACCGATGTAGCCGACCTTCGGGAACTTACTCATGACCTGGTGAAGTAGCGGGTTGATCTTCGCCGTGGCGACGGTGGACTGGTCGGCTTCGTCGTCGATGATCAGGGTCGGGGTCCTAGCGAGGTAGTCGCCGCCCTTGTCCAGCCAGTCGCGGAGCTTGCGGAGGACCGCGGCGTTCTTCTTGACCACCAGCAGCATGTGATGGCCCTTGGTTGCGAAGAAGACCTGCGGGTTGCCGCCCGGCGGGGTGAAGTCCTTCAACTCGGTGGTGACCTCGTGCCAGAGGTCTGGGTTGGCGTGCACGAGGTCGCCGGCGAGCCGGATCTGGGTCTGTCGACGCAGCGTGTTGTGGATGCCGGACAGCACGATGAAGAGTCGGTAGCCGCGATCCGCTGCCTTGGCCATGACTGCGGTGAAGTTCGTTGTCTTGCCGGACTGCACGAACCCCACGACGAGGCCACGGGTGCTGAACTTGTCCTGCTTGGGGTGGTCGAGCAAGGAGAGGATCTTGGTCGACGCTTCGTCGACCGACGCGATGTTGTCGGCACCGAAGTTCTTGGCCTGCAGCGACTTGACGACGGCAGGCCAGTTGCGGTCGGAGTCCTTCGGGCCCGTGTACCAGGTGGTTCGTCCATCCCGCCAGACCGACGGCGGCTGGTCGAGATTGCGAATTCTGACGGTCTCGCCTTCGTGCTTCTCCCGCACGGCCTTGATCAGAGGGGCCGGGACCATCAGGTCTCGAGCTCCTTGACGGCGTCCGCCGGTGAGCTCGTCTCGCAGTGCTTCAAGAAGACCTGGTAGGCCCGCTCGATCTGCTTCTCCGACAGTCCGTCAGCCACCCGGTTACCCCCACGTGTCCCCTTCGGATGTTCGAGAGAGTAATCAGCCAAGAGCAGCGGAGTGTTACTGGACCACTCGTGCGGGTGACCACCTGTTGCTCCTGCCTACGATGGTGGGCTCTCTGGTGGCGGTGATCCTGCGGGTCACGGTCCCTCGAGTTCCGTTCACGCTGAGAGTGGCATCTAGTACTGCAACGGC
>NZ_MCIP01000001.1:5712375-5764088 GCF_001932425.1 Pseudonocardia sp. Ae505_Ps2 | reverse complement strand
GGTAGGTCGGCCGGGTCCTCGCCGGGCAGTAGCTCACGCCCGAAGAGGATCTCGGTGCCCTGGTAGCCGATGGGCTGCGGCAGGTTGACGATGAAGTCGCGAGGGTAGAAGTCGGTCGTGTCCGCCGGGTTGATCAGCAGGTTTGCGAACGGGGTGGCCGTGTAACCGATGTAGCCGACCTTCGGGAACTTACTCATGACCTGGTGAAGTAGCGGGTTGATCTTCGCCGTGGCGACGGTGGACTGGTCGGCTTCGTCGTCGATGATCAGGGTCGGGGTCCTAGCGAGGTAGTCGCCGCCCTTGTCCAGCCAGTCGCGGAGCTTGCGGAGGACCGCGGCGTTCTTCTTGACCACCAGCAGCATGTGATGGCCCTTGGTTGCGAAGAAGACCTGCGGGTTGCCGCCCGGCGGGGTGAAGTCCTTCAACTCGGTGGTGACCTCGTGCCAGAGGTCTGGGTTGGCGTGCACGAGGTCGCCGGCGAGCCGGATCTGGGTCTGTCGACGCAGCGTGTTGTGGATGCCGGACAGCACGATGAAGAGTCGGTAGCCGCGATCCGCTGCCTTGGCCATGACTGCGGTGAAGTTCGTTGTCTTGCCGGACTGCACGAACCCCACGACGAGGCCACGGGTGCTGAACTTGTCCTGCTTGGGGTGGTCGAGCAAGGAGAGGATCTTGGTCGACGCTTCGTCGACCGACGCGATGTTGTCGGCACCGAAGTTCTTGGCCTGCAGCGACTTGACGACGGCAGGCCAGTTGCGGTCGGAGTCCTTCGGGCCCGTGTACCAGGTGGTTCGTCCATCCCGCCAGACCGACGGCGGCTGGTCGAGATTGCGAATTCTGACGGTCTCGCCTTCGTGCTTCTCCCGCACGGCCTTGATCAGAGGGGCCGGGACCATCAGGTCTCGAGCTCCTTGACGGCGTCCGCCGGTGAGCTCGTCTCGCAGTGCTTCAAGAAGACCTGGTAGGCCCGCTCGATCTGCTTCTCCGACAGTCCGTCAGCCACCCGGTTACCCCCACGTGTCCCCTTCGGATGTTCGAGAGAGTAATCAGCCAAGAGCAGCGGAGTGTTACTGGACCACTCGTGCGGGTGACCACCTGTTGCTCCTGCCTACGATGGTGGGCTCTCTGGTGGCGGTGATCCTGCGGGTCACGGTCCCTCGAGTTCCGTTCACGCTGAGAGTGGCATCTAGTACTGCAACGGCAGTTCGGCGTGTGGTGAGAGGCTGACGGCCGTTCGGCGGTGATGATCACCGCGTGGTTGATCTTGCCGGGTGGGTGGCCTCGTTGGACGCGGTGGTGGAGCTGATCTCTGGCCGTTTCCGCAGGGTCGAGCCGCGCCGGCGGGTCGGAACCTACCTGCGAGGCCTGCTCGCGGGGCTCGAGCGGAAGAACGGCTGGACCCTCGCCGAACACGCCGGGGCGATGTCGCCGGACGGGATGCAGCGGCTGCTGCGCACCGCGGACTGGGACGTCGACGGGGTCCGCGACGACCTGCGCGGCTACGTCCTGCAACATCTCACCGACACCGCGTCGGGGGTGTTCATCGTGGACGAGACCGGGTTCATCAAGAAGGGCCTGCGTTCGGCCGGGGTGCAGCGCCAGTACACCGGCACCAGCGGGAAGATCGACAACTGTCAGCTCGGTGTGTTCCTGGCCTACGCCTCGAAGCGGGGGCGGGCGTTGATCGACCGGGAGCTCTACCTGCCGACCTCGTGGACCGAGGACCGCGAACGCTGCGAGCGCGCGGATGTCCCCGATGACGTCGAGTTCGCCACGAAACCGCAGCTGGGGACGGCGATGCTGGCCCGCACGTACGCCGCTGGGGCACTCACGTCCGGGTCGTGGGTGACCGCGGACGAGGTCTACGGGCAGAACCCGGGCTTTCGCGACTGGCTCACCGAGCGGGAGATCCCGTTCGTGTTGGCCACCCGCAATGACGACATGCTCACCAGCCCGGACGGGAATCGTCGCCCGGCCAAGGCCCTGGCCACGATCGCCGGGGCGCGTGATCTCGACACCGGGCACGACGGGTGGGAGCGCCGCGCGATCGGGCCGGGCGCGCACGGGATGCGGGTCTATGACTGGACCGCGGTTGCGCTGGCCATCGACGGCCTCCCGGCGGGTTGGGGGCACTGGCTGCTGGTGCGCCGCCAGACCGAGCCCGCAGAGGGCAAGACCATCCGTGAGCTGGCGTTCTACCGCTGCGCCGCCCCGGCGAACACGCCGCTGCGCGACCTCGTTCGAGTCGCCGGGGCGCGGTGGGCGATTGAGGAATGCTTCCAGACCGCGAAGAACGAGGCCGGCCTCGACCACTACCAAGTCCGCTCCTACCGAGCCTGGCACGCCCACATCACCCTGGCCATGCTCACCGCGGCCTACCTCGCCGTCACCCGCGCCGCCGAACACGCACGCGAGGCCGAAAAGGGGGATCCTCAGCCAGCCGGCGCGCATTGATTCAGCTGTCGGGCAACGAGATCCGCCGTCTCCTCGCCGCGCTCGCCTTCACCCCGCTCACCTGCATCGACCACGTCATGCACTGGTCGACCTGGCGCCGTGAACGCCAACAACAGGCCCGCGACTGCCACTACCGCCGACGCGGCGAACGACCCCCGAGCTGATCAACTGCCGTTGCAGTACTAGGTGTACTGACCAGAGACGTCGGTCGAGGTCATGTGACGACACGACCTTACTGATCTTGAATGGCGAGGACCTCCTGCGGAGGGTGTGGAGCTGTCAAAGGCGCCCATGCTTACAACCACAGAAGGTCCTTGGTGGGCCACGGCAACGCCCCGCTGGCCGAGTCAGACTGTGACCTGCCGAACCGTGCCGTGAGCGTGGCCCAGTTCAGCAGGCAGGGTGCGGACCATCTGTACCTGCCCCGGGCCGTCTCCTCCTCGGCGTATGGCCGTGTGGTCGGCTCCCAGGGGATCGATCTGAGGGCAGGACCTCATCTTCGTTTCCGAGAAAGAGTCTCTACGGCACCCAGGGCGGTTCAGGCCCCGGGTCCTGAGCGACCAAGTCGCCCAGGACCCGGGCCAGCGTCGCTCGCGTCGGTTCGTCGAGCGCCGCGAACAGGCTGTCCAGCACTCCGGCGGCGATGCGGTGCCCCTCGGCCAGGGCGGCCCGCCCGGTCTCGGTGAGGGTGTGCTCGAGGCGTCGACCCCGCCCCGCCGTGCGCTCGATCAACCCGCGACCGAGCATCCGATTCGCGAGCGTGCCGAACGCCTGATCGCTCTGGAAGGTCGCCGTCGCGAGCGTGTGCCCGGATGCTCCCGGCATCCGGTCGATCGCGCGAAGGGCATCCCACTGCACGAGTGTCACGCCGGCCTCCTGCAGGGCGGCATCCAACGCCCGGTGGTTGCGGTACTGCGCCCGCTTGATCATCTGGCCGAGCAGTTCGAGATCCGTTGCCACGGTGCTACTGTATCAACATACTTAGATCAATATGTTGATACAGGAGTGACCATGGCTCGCCCCGACACCACCCGCACCGCGCTCGTCCTCCATGGAGGGGGTGGTCCTGGCACCGTCGCGCCGCTCGTCGAGCACCTCTCCGCGTCGATGCGCGTCATCGCCCCCACCCACCCCGGCTGGGACGGCACCCCCGGAGTGGACAGCGTCGCTTCCATCGCCGATCTCGCGACGCACTACCTCGCACGACTTCGTGAACAGGGCGAGTGCGGCGTCATCGTCGTCGGCTCGTCCATCGGCGGCTGGGTGGCACTCGAGATGGCGCTGCAGGCCGCGGCCGACGACCGGTTCGCCGGCACGGTGGGCGCAGTGCTCGACATCAACGGGACAGGTGCGGTCGTCGAAGGCGAGCCAGGTGCCGACTTCTTCGCCCTCGATGCGCGGGGGCTCGCCGAAGCGGCCTGGCATGACCCCGAGCGTGGCTACCGGGACCCGGCTTCACTGACGGACGAGCAGCGCGCCGTCCAGCAGTCCAACGGACGGGCGATGGCCGCCCTGGCCGGACCGACACTGAGCGATGCGACCCTCCTCGGCCGACTGGGGGCGATCGCAGTACCGACGCTGGTCGTGTACGGCGCCAGCGACCGGATCGTCACGCCTGCATACGGTCGCGCGGTCGCGGCGGCGATCCCGGGCGCGTCCTTCGCCGAGGTCCCCGCTGCCGGGCACCTTCCCCACCTCGAAGCGCCTGCCGCGACGTGGGCCGTTATCGACCCCTTCCTCGCTCGGCTCTGAGACCGGCCGAACCGGCACCTCACCGGTCGCGAGATCCTGGCGTCGAGCCGCTTGACCCGGCCCTCGGGGCCACCCGGAGCGTCGTCGTTGCCGGGCATGTGGCTCGGTTGACGAAGGAGGCGACGTGGACGAGTTCACGACCGGCGGGTTCGCCCGCGCCACCGGTCTGCCCCGCAAGGCGCTGCGGCTCTACCCATGCCAGGATCAGGAACCCCAGCAGACCGGCGACGGAGTTGAACACCGAGGTCAACGTCAGGGCCAGCGAGTCGCTCGACCCATCCTCCCGCGGACGACCCGACGGCTCGGAACGAGGCACTGCGGCGACGCTACGGGAGCCCCGGGGCGAGTGGCCGACCGGTCACACGTGCAGCTCCGAGCACTCGCCCCGGGCGATCTGCGCGCGGAACACGGCGTCGAGCGGGCTGCTCGGCTCGTCGTCGAGCGAATCGACGAACACCGCCACTATCCGCCCGTCCTGACCTGCCGCGATGCGCCCGAGCATCGCTCGCCACGCGGCGAGGTTCGGGTGTCGGTACATGAGCGCGGCCTCGGCCGGGGCCAGGAGATCCACCGCGCTCTGCAGAGCGGCGGGCGTCAGGTCGTAGGTTCCCGTGCCCGTCCGTCGGCCGGTGACGATCCCGAGGACCAGCGCGGGGAGGCGGTGCAGCCAGCCGACGTTGACCACCGGGAACGACCACCCGGTGCCGTCGTCCGTCGGGACGAACGCGACCCCGTAGGCGGCCGTCGGGGTCCAGCCGGGCATCCGGGCGGTGAACCGGTCCACCGCCGCCTGGATCAGCTCCGGTGTGGGCCACTGTTCGTCGAGACTCATGCCGCACAACTACCGGACTGCCACGGCCGCTCGGGAGCGGTTTTCCGGCGAGCGCGGACCCCGTGTCAGCGGGGGATTCCGCCCAGGTCTTGACCTGAAGCCGGGGTCAGCCCCGAAGCTCACCGCATGAGCACCTCGACGGCCTGTTGGGCCTACCTGTTCGAGCACCCCGGCGCCGATCCCGCGCGTGACCGCCTCGTCCTCGACTCCGGGGGGCAGCGCTCGCTGATCGTCGCCGTCGCCTCGACGGCGGACGCCCCCGCCGTCGCCGCCGGCCTCGTCCGCGACGAACAGGTCACGCTGATCGAGCTGTGCGGCGGCTTCGGCAGCGGTGACGTGGCCGCGGTCGCCGCCGCCGTCGGCGAGCACGCAGCCGTCGGGCACGTCGTGTTCGGGGTGGACCAGATCCCGGCTGCCGCGGCCTATGCGACGGCGGCCACCGCGGCGCTGTCGGCCGCCGCCTCCACCCCCGACGCGGCGTCCTCACCGGCACCCGGTCGCCGATAGCGCCGCCTGGTCCACGGCGTGCGTTCACCCCGTGCGCAGCCGGCTCGTCGGCGAGATGCGCACGGCGGAGCCGGCCGCGGGGGAGGGGCGCGCTCGCCGCGGGCCCCGTCGCGGCTTCGGCGGGGTCGGTGTGCCAGGGGACCTCGACCACCCGACGGTGATCAGCGACCGGACGGGCGAGGAGACACACCTAGGCCCGGTGCTCCGCGGGAGGGGGAAGACCGAGCGCGGCGAGGGCGGCGCCCGTCAGCTCGCCCGCCGCCACCGGGTAGCGCCGGAGGTGGGGGATCCGTGCGCAGTCGTCGACGATCGTCCTCGCGGTCCTGACCAGCGTCGCGGCGTCGGCGTCGGGCAGGTCGGGGCGGGCCGCCGAGAGCCATCGCTGCCACTCCGCCACCTCGTCGGCCTGGATGCGGTCGATGCGCTCGCGGGCGGCGTCGGGGAGGTAGAGCCGTTCGGTCAGCCGGACGGCGAGCAGGTCGGTCGCCTCGAGCGCGACGCGCACGTAGCCCGCTACGAGCAGGCCGAGGACCGCTTCGTCCGGGCCGGGGGTGCGTAGTGCGCGTGTCGTCTCCAGCGCGAGCCACTCGTGCAGCCGGGTGACGGCGGCGACCAGGATGTCGGCCTTGGTGTCGAAGTACCGGTAGAGGGCGGGCCCGACGACGCCGACCCGGCCGCCGATGTCGTCGATGCTCACCCCGGCGAAGCCCTTCGCGCGGAACTCCCGCGCAGCGGCCCCGACGAGCTGCTCGCGGCGGGAGGACGGCGCCCGGTCGGAGGTCCCCACCGAGCCGTCCGCGACGGTGGCCGCGGGGGCGGCGATCACCCGCCTGCTCGCCTCGGCCAGCTGCTGGGCGAGCCGGGCGCGGGGGAGCGGGGTGTCGTAGAAGCCCGCTCCGGAGATGATGCTGACGATGACCCAGCTGCGGAGGTCGGTCACCTCGGGGGACAGGTCGCCGCGGGAGGGGGAGAGGAGGAGCTCGTCGAGCTGCCTGCCGATCCAGCGGGTCCTGTCGCGGACAAGCTGGAAGTCCTGGGCGTCGAGGTGGCGGGCCTCGCGCTGCCACAACAGGGAGAGCCGGCGGCTGTCCAGCGCGGCCTCGGTGAGCGCGCCGAGCGTGGTGTCGAGGCCGCGCTCACCGGGCGGCAGCGCGGCCAGCGTCGTGATCGTGTCGACGACGTGCTGCTGGTCCTCGAGCACGACGTGCGAGAGCAGGGCCCGCTTGTTGGCGTAGTGGCGGTAGAGGGCCCGCGCGGTGATCCCGCTGGCCTCGGCGATGTCGTCCATCCGGACGGCGTGGAACCCGCGGAGGCTGAAGAGCTCCCCTGCGTTGCGGGCGATCTCGGCCCGCCGGTTGCGGGGCCGGGACCGCGGTGGCGCGCTCGCCGCGTCCATGCCGTGGTCTCCTCTCGCCGTCCCGATCCTAGCGAGGGAGACCACGGCCCGATCTCAGGTGGGCGTGCCCCGCCGCCCCACCGACGCGGTGGCGACGGCCCCCGTCGACTGCCCACGGACGAACTCCTCGACCGTGGTGGCGTTACAGCTCATGTACAGCGTGGCGAGGTCCTCGCCGCCGAACGCGCACGCGACCGCCTGCGCTCCGGTCACGGGGACCTTGTCGGTCAGCTCACCGCCCTCGACCACCCGGTAGAAGCCGGCGTCGTCCCCGGTGGTGAGCGCATTGCCGAACCACACCCCTCCGTCGGTGTCGAGGGCGATGCCGTCCGGCATGAACGTCTCGGGCAGCTGTGCCCAGACGTGCGGGTCCGACAAGGTCCCGTCGGGCGCGCGGTGGTAGGCGGTGATCCGGTGCAGGAAGGTCTCCGCGAGCAGGAGGCGCCCGTCGGACGTGAGCGCCATGCCGTTGGGGAACAGCACGTCGCCCTCGACACGCCGGACGGTGCCGTGGGGGTCGACGTGCGCCAACGCCGTTGGCCGCGGGTCCTCGGTTCCGACGGCGAACCCGAAGTTGCCGGCGTAGGCGTGCCCGTCGGACGTCACGAGCATGTCGTTCCCGGGGCCACCGGCGATGTCGCTGAAGTCGGCGTAGGTGCTCAGCGCGCCGTCCGTCCCGATCCGCTGGATCGTCGCGTCGGTCTGGGAGACCACCAGGGGGGTGCCGTCCGGCAGGAACCCCAGGCCCGACGGTGCGCCCGGAACCCGGGCGACCGTGGCGGCGTCCCCGTCGGGGGCGAAGGTCAGCACCGTGCCGGCGAAGAAGTCGCTGGCCCAGAGCGCGCCGTCGTGCCAGCGCAGGCCTTCGAGGAACTGGTGTCCGGTGGAGAACCCGGTCGGGGTGTGGAGCTTCATCGCGTCACTTCCGTGTCGATTCGAGGGTCGTGTGCTCGCGCGCCAGCTCGCGGAGCCGGAACTTCTGGATCTTGCCGCTGGGGTTGCGGGGCAGGTCGTCGACCAGGAGCAGGCGCTCGGGGAGCTTCTGGCGGGCCATCCGCCGCGCGGTCAGCCACTCGACGAGCGCCGGCAGGGTCACCTCGCGACCGGTCTGCGCGACGACGACGGCGCAGACCCGTTCCCCGAGCACCGGGTCGGGGGAGGAGACGACGGCGACGTCGGCGACCGCGGGGTGTTCGAAGAGGTGGTCCTCGATCTCCTTGGCGCTGATGTTCTCCCCGCCGCGGATGATGATGTCCTTCTGGCGCCCGGTGATCTCGACGTAGCCGTCGTCGTCGATGTGGGCGAGGTCGCCGGTACGCAGCCAGCCGTCGTCGGTGAAGGCCGCGGCGTTGAGCGAGGCGTCGAGGTAGCCGAGGAACAGCTCGGGCCCGCGCACCTGCAGCTCACCGTCCGGGGCGAGCCGTACCTCGGTGGCGCCGATCGGCCTGCCGTCGGTCCGCGCGCGCTTGTCCACGGGATCGTCGGCGTTGCAGGCCGTGGCCGTCGGGTACTCGGTGGACCCGTAGCCCCGGCTGACGGTGCAGCCCAGCGCCGTGGTCGCGGCCCGGACCAGCTCCGGCGGGACGTCGGCGCCGCCGCACGCGAAGACGCGCAGCGAGCTCACGTCGCGTTCGGCCAGCGAGGGGTGGTGGACGAGCCCGTGCAGGAACGGCGTGGCCGCGACCGTGAACGTGCACCGGTGCTCCTCGATGAGCTCCAGACCCCGACCGGGCTCCCACACGTCGAGCAGGACGACCGCGCTGCCCAGCATGAACGGCAGCTGCAGTCCGTAGAGGACACCGATGATGTGGCCGACCGGCGAGGGCATGAAGACGACGTCGGTCGCGGAGAGCCCGAAGAAGTCGATGATGCTGCGGTTCTCGTGGTCCAGGGTGTCGTGGCTGTGCAACGCGCCCTTGGGCGCCGAGGTCGTACCGGAGGTGTAGAGCAGCAGGGCGATGTCGTCCGGGGCCCGGGGCGTCCGGACACCGTCCGCCCGGCCCTCGCCGAGGAGAGCGTCGAAGCTCAGCGTGCCGTCCCCGCCGTCCACCACGACGACGGTCTCCAGCTCGGGGACCTCGTCGCGGATCTCGTCGAGCATGGCCGGGTAGTCGAAGTCGCGGAACAGCCGCGGGACCACGGCGACCTTCGAGCCGGCCTGGCGCAGGATGAACGCCGTCTCGCGGTGTCGGTAGATCGGGATGATCGGGTTGCTGACCGCGCCGAGCCGGATCGCCCCGAGGTGCACGACGACCGCCTCGGCCCGGTTGGGGAGCAGCCAGGACACGACGTCGCCGGGGCCGACCCCGCGCCCGTGCAGCGCCGAGGCGAACCGGTTCACCGCCTCGTCGAGCGCGCGGTAGGTCCAGCGCCGCCCCCGGTCGACGACGGCGGTCGCCTCGGGGCTGCGCGCCGCGGCCGTGGCCAGGTGGCCGTCGACGAGGTTCCCCGCCCAGTGACCGGCCTCGACGTTGCGCCGGGCCTGCTCGTCGTCGGTCCTGGTCGCTCTCATGACTGCCTCTCGGGGTCCAGGAGCGCCGCGCCGACGTGGTGCCGCAGCTCGGTCTCGTCGCCGTACCAGCCGCGCAGCGCCAGGGCGCGCCGGTAGTACCAGCTGACGTCGGTCTCGGTGGTGAAGCCCATGCCGCCGTGCAGCTGGATCGCGTCCTCGCAGACCCGGACGGCGGCGTCCGCAGCGTGTGCCTTGGCCGTCGAGGCGATCAGGTCCAGCTCCGGAGGCGACGCCCCGCCGGCGTCGGCGAGGGCGGCCAGGCAGAGGTTGTGCAGGCCGGTCGACCGCGCGGACATGTCGGCGACGAGGTGCTTGACGGCCTGGAAGCCGCCGATCGGCCGGCCGAACTGCTCGCGCTGCCCGACGTGGGCCACGGTGCGGTCCAGCGCGCCGCGGGCGAGACCGCCGAGCTCGCAGGCGAGCAGCAACCGGCCCCACGACCGGATCCGGTCCCCGAGCCCGTCGTCGGTGACCAGGGTGTGGGCCACCGCGCCGTCGAAGGAGACGGACGCGAACGCGACCCCCGGATCGGCACTGGCCAGGGGCTCGACGCGCACCCCGGGAGCGTCCGGGTCGACCAGGCAGACCGTCGTACCGTCGACGACGACGAGCACCCCCGCCTGCGCGGCGAACCGGACGGCGGCGACGGACCCGACGACCTCCCGCCCGGTGACCGCGACCGACCCGAGGTCGCCCGGGACCGACGCCCCGGGGTCGACGAGCGCGGGCGGTGTCCCGTCGGCGGCCGGGACGATCTGTTCGACCAGCGCCGGCAGCAGACTGTTCTCCAGCAGCGGCCCGGGAAGCAGGTGCCGTCCGTACTCCAGGAACACATGGCCGAGAGCGGCCGGTGGTGCGCCGATCCCGCCCCGGTCCTGCGGCACGGCCAGGGAGTACCAGCCCAGTCCGGCGAGCTCGGATGCCAGGCCCGCGTCCCAGTCCCCGCCGTCCAGGAGCGCACGCCGCCGTTCACCGGTGTGGGACCGGGTGAGGTAGTCGTCCACGGCGGACGCGAAGTCGTCGTGATCAGCCACGGGGCAGCCCCAGGAGTCGTTCGGCGACGATGGTGCGCTGGATCTGGGCGGAGCCGCCGTAGATGGACGCGGCCCGCGAGTAGAGGTGCTCACGGGCCCAGCGGTCGGACCGCAGGCCGCCGGGCCGGGCGCCGGGCACCGCGCGCAGTGCGCCCAGCAGCCCCGCGATCTCGGCGAACACGGTCTGCTCGACGTCGTTGAGCACGAGCTTGTCGACGGAGTCCAGCGGTGTCGGGCCGGCGTCGGCGACGAGCCGGGCGGTGGTCTGCCGGGTCTGCGCGTCGAGGACCCGCATGGCGACCTGTGCCCGCCCGACGGCGGCCCGGGCCCGGGCCCCGGCGACACCGTGCGCGCGGAGCTCGCCGACGGCGTCCTCCAGCGCGACCTCGAGCTCCACCCGGCGGCGCAGGGTGGCCGCCCCGCGCTCGCTGCCCAGCGTGTGGGTGGCGATCGTCCAGCCGTCGTTCTCGTCCCCGAGCAGGTTCCGCCGCGGTACCCGGACCTCGTCCAGGAAGACCTCGCAGAACTCCCGGTCGCCGGTCATCTGCCGGATGGGCCGGGCGGCGATGCCGGGGCTCGTCATGTCGACGAGCAGGTAGCTGATGCCTGCCTGCTTGCGCACGGTCGGGTCGGTACGGACCAGCAGCGCACACCACTGCGCCTCGTGCGCCCAGCTGGTCCAGATCTTCTGGCCGCTGACCACGTAGTCCTCGCCGTCGGCGACCGCGCGGGTGCGCAGGGAGGCGAGGTCGGACCCGGCGTCGGGCTCGGAGAAGCCCTGGCACCAGATGTCCTCGCCGGAGAGCATGCGGGGCAGCAGCTCGCGACGCTGCCGGTCGGTGCCGTAGCGGTCGATGGACGGCCCGACGACCTCCAGACCGATCAGGCCGACGGGCTGGGGGGCACGGGCCCGCACGAGCTCCTCGACGAACACCAGCTGGTGGGCATGGGTGAGCCCGCCACCGCCCGCCTCCCGCGACCAGGCGAGGCCCAGCCAGCCGGCGTCGGACAGGGTCTTCTGCCAGCGGCTCAGCACCGCGAACCGGGCGTCGGGGTCCGACGGGACCTCGGGGGCCCCGGTCGCGGCGAGCCAGGCCCGGGCCCGGGCCCGGAAGTCCTCCAGGGATTCCACGGTCACCGTCCCGTGTAGACCGGTTCGCGGCGTTCGAGGAACGCGTTCACGGCCTCCTTGGAGTCCTCGTAGCCGGACAGCTCACGGGTCCGGTCCTGCTCGAACTCGTAGCCGGACCTGAGGTCGCGGTACTCGATGCCGTTGAGGCTGCGCTTGGCCAGCCGCAGCGTGACGGGGCTGTGCCGGGCGATGGATCGCGCCAGCTCCCGGGCCTTCGCGAGGAGCTGCTCCTCCGGGACGATCTCGACGATGCCGCCGTAGGGCAGCAGCGTCTCGGCGGGGTAGAGGTCGCCGGTGTAGTGCATCAGCCGGACCACGCCCTGCGGCACGAGCCGGGACAGGTGCTTCGCGCCGCCCAGCACCCCGACGGTGACCTCGGGGGTGGCGAACCGGGCACCCTCCGCCGCGACGACGAGGTCGCACGATGCCGCGATCGCCAGACCCGTCCCCACGGCGGCCCCGTGGACCGCCGCGATCACCGGGTAGGCGGAGTCGTAGATCGCCCAGAACGCCTCCCGGGCCTGCTCGAGCTGCTCCGGGGCGTTGTCGGGGTCCAGGGTCCGGAACGCGTCGAGGTCGTTGCCCGCGCAGAAGTGCTTCCCCCGCCCGGCGAGCACGACGACGCGTGCTTCGGGGAGGTGACGCTCGACGTCGCCGAAGAACGCGCGGATCTCACGGTAGAACTGCTGGTCGACCGCGTTCACCGGCGGGCGGTCGAGCCACACGGTGGCCACCGGGCCCTCGGTCTCCCACTTCAGGAACTGCAGATCGCTCACGGGGTGTCCTCTCCTCAACGGTGGTAGGCGGCGGCGAACGCCTCGAGCTCGCGCGGGACGTCGCTGCCCGCGGGCTGGAAGTGGAGCCAGTCGCAGCCGGCCTTCTCCAGCTCGGCGAACCGGTCCCGCCACTGGTCACGGGTCAGCGCGAGCCCGGCCGCGGTGATCACCTCGCCGGTCACGAAAGGCCGGTCGATCTCGTTGACCCCGACCACGTGCCGGTCGTGCAGGGCGATGTGACGGACGCCCTCGGGGATGTGGTCGTAGGCCGCGGCCCACGCGTGGCCGCTCTCGCCGAGCAGCTCGTCGATCACCCCGTGCTCGACGGCCCAGTGCAGGAACAGCCCCGCGCCGTGGCCCGCGGCGTCGATCACGCGCTCGGAGCCCGGGTCCTCGCCCTCGTCGAGCACGGTGCCGATGAGCATCATCATCTGCGGCCCGAAGCCCGGCTCGGGCGCGGTGATCCGGAACAGCTCCGCGCCCAGGGACCGGGCGACCCCCGTGCCCTTCGGGCCTTCGCCCGCGACCCCCCAGGGGACCGAGATCGGCAGGGCCGGGCCGAAGCGGGCGTCGGGCTGGATGAGCTGCATGGTCGCGCCCTCCCACTCCACCTGCTCGCCGCGCAGCAGGGCCCGCACGACCTCGGTGTAGTGCTCGACCCGCGCCCACGGCACCGGTGGTCTGCCCATGGCGAGGCGGCCGGTGAAACCGCTCCCGATCCCGATGAGGACGCGGTCCGGCCCGGCCGTGTGCACCAGCGTGGTGATCGCCGAGGCGGTGACCATCGGGTGGCGCAGACTCGGGATCAGCACCCCCGGCCCCAGCACGATCCGGTCGGTCCGCTCCGCGGCCTGGTTCAGCACCATCCAGACGTCCGGGTACAGCGCGGGCGAGTCGTAGCACAGCGCCCTCTCGTAGCCGAGCTCCTCCGCGATGCGGATGTGCTCCGGAGTCTCCAGCGACGTGGCGAACGAGCATCCCAGCTTCATTGTCGGGTCTCCCGGTCGAAGGGGTCGGGAGTCGGAAGTTAGGGCCGATGGACATAGCTTGTCAATCAGCGATAACTGGATAGCATGGGCGAACAGATCGATCAGCAGTCGTCGATGCGCGAATGTCCATCACTGCTCACTGGGTCGACATGGAGGTCGAGATGCTGGTGCACTGTCTGACGCTCACGTTCACGGAGTCCGCGACCACGGCCGACGTCGAGGCGTTCCGGGACGCGATCGCGCGGCTGCCCGGCCAGGTCGGCGTCCCCCTGCGCACCCGGCAGGGTTCCGACCTCGGTGAGCGTCCGACGAACGCCGACTACGCGGTCGTCTCCGAGTTCGCGAGCGTCGAGGACTTCCGGACCTACCTCGCCCACCCGGCCCATCTCGCGGTGCCCCGGGACCACGTCCGGTCCGTGCACAGCGTCCAGTTCCACGTCGTCGAACCGGACTGAGCCTCGGTGGCCCGGGCTCCGGTGCTGACCCGTCGTTGCGCGCACCGGGCGCCGTCGGGCCCGTGGCGTGGCGGGCCGGTCAGCTGCGCGGGTCGCGTTCGGCCCGCTCGCGACGGAGCCGGTCGAGGTCGTCGGTGGCCAGCGCGTTCCAGAACCGCAGGGCCGCGTGCTCCATCTCCAGCCCCAGTTCGATGGTGATCATGCGCGGCTCGGCCCACTCCTCCCGGCCGTGCCCGAGCTGACCTCGGCGGGCCCGGACGAGCACGGGTACCGGATCGGCGCGGTGGTGCGGCAGCGCGCGGTCGAGCACGATCCGGCGGCCCGGGAGGCCCCGCTGATCGGGATGGCCCTGCCGTTCGTCGGGCATCGCGAGCTGCGCAGTGCGGGCCGGGACGGCATGAGGCCGGTCCCGGTGGGTCAGGTCGTGGCGGCCGGAGCCGGCCAGACGAAGCGGTCGTCCGCGGCGTAGTCCTCGCACCGGGCCTGCAGCGCTGCGGTGACCTGGTCGGGGGCGTCCGCCCCGACCAGGAGCCGGAACGGGCCGTCGGGTGCGTGGACGTGCTGGCGCAGGGCCTCGACCGCCTCCGCCACGGGCGCACCGAGCGGGCCTTCGGTCCGCCACGGCACCTCGGCCGTGCCGAACAGCTCGCGCCGCAGGTCGTCGTAGTCCGCCGACGGGCTCGCGAAGTGCATCCCCGAGCCCGCCCAGTCCGTGTCGAACCCGCCGAGCTGGGCCACGGTGACGCGGACGCCGAAGCGCGAAACCTCACCGGCGAGCGCCTGGGAGAAGCCCTCCAACCCCCACTTGCCCGCGTTGTAGAGACCGAGGGTGGGCATGGCGCCGACCGCGCCGGTCGTGGAGATCTGGACGATGTGCCCGGCGCCCCGGGCGCGCAGATGGGGGAGCACCGCCTGCGCGACCCACAGCGGGCCGAGCAGGTTCGTGTCCACGATGCCGCGCGCCTCGGTCTCGTCGACCTCCTCGATCGCGCCGACGAGGCCGTACCCGGCGTTGTTGACCACGATGTCGAGCCGGCCGAAACGCGCAATGCCGGAGGCGACCGCGGCTCGGACCGCGTCCCGCTCGCGGACGTCGGCGACCGCCACGTGCAGCGTCGACGGGAACTCCCGGTCCAGGTCGGCGAGTGCGTCGGCGCGGCGGACGGTGGCCACCACCCGTTCCCCGGCGTCGAGCGCGGCCCGGGTCAGCGCCCGGCCGAGGCCGCGGCCGGCGCCGGTCACGAACCAGACAGGTCGTTCGGTCACGGGGCTCTCCTCGGCGGGGCGGGCGCTCATGCCCACAACGATACGGAACGTTCCGTATCGATTGATATCGTGGCCGGGTGGACGACGACAGCCGTGACCGCCCGTCGGCACCGGTCGGTCGCTCCGAACGGGCACGGACGGCCGCGCTCTCCGCGGCGCTGGCCCTGGCGACGGAGCTGCCGTATCCGCAGGTGACGATGGAGGCGATCGCCGCGCGTGCCGGTGTCGGCAAGGCGACCCTCTACCGGCGGTGGCCGCACCGGGGTGCCCTGCTGGTCGACGCCGTGGCCCACCGCAACGCGGCGGCCGCCGCCGGCGGCGGGATACCGGACACCGGTGACCTGGTCGCCGACCTGACCGCGGTGCTGCGGTCGGTCGTCGACGAGCTCGCGGACCCCGGATGGGACGCGCTCCTGCGGGCGCTGTGCGTCGAGGCGCTCGTCGACACCGGCATCGGGGCGCAGGTGCTGGAACAGGTCTTCGCCCCGCAGATCGCCCTGTTCGCCGACCGGTTCGCGACGGCGAGGGCCGCCGGTCAGATCGACGGCTCCGTGGGCGACGTCGAGGCGTTCGAGCTGGTCGTCGCGCCGGTCTTCCACCGGTGGCAGCTGCGGACCGGGGTGCTCGACCACGCCTACGGCGACGCCGTCGTGCGGCGCGCGTGCCGGGCGCTCGCGCCCTGAGCGCCCGGATGCGCCCCGCCGCGCGGGCGACCGGTCGACTCCGGTGCCTCGGTGACCGTGGAGCCGATCAGTGCCGCGACGCCGGAGCGAACCCGGGAACGCCCGCCCGCGCGGCCGACCCGAGGAACGCCCGGCGTTCCGCATCGATCCGTGCGGTGATGCCGGGCTCGGCGGTCGGGCCGAACCCGACCTCCGGCCGGGACCCGTCCAGCAGGGGGAACACGGCGTCACAGAACTCGTCCGGGTCGGCGCCGTGGGCCGCGCCCGGTCCGGCGAGGCCCGTCGCCACGGCGGGCGGGATCAGCTCGACGACCTGGCAGCGGGTTCCGTCCAGCGCCTCCCGGAGGGTCACGGTGTAGCTGTGCACCGCCGCCTTCGCCGCGCTGTAGACGGGGGCGAACGTCTGTGGGACGAAGGCGCCACCCGAGCTGACGTTGACCACGAGAGCGGGCCCGCCCCGGTCCAGCATCATCGGGACGAGCAGCCGGGACAGGTGCAGCGGAGCGGACAGGAGCACGTCGATCTCGTTCTGGACCTCCGACCACGGGGCGTCGTCCGCGGCGATCCCCACCCGCCGTTGGATACCCGCGTTGTTGACCAGGACGTCGAGCGCGGGCAGTACCCGGCGGACGTGCTCGGCCAGCCGTTCACGCTCCGTGGGATCGGCCAGGTCACCGGCGAAGGTCTCGACACCCGGTTCGCCGGCGGCGCCCGCGGCGAGCCGCCCGGCGTCCCGCCCGGTGACCAGGACCCGGTGTCCCGCTCGCCGGTAACGCCTCGCGAGCCCGAGACCTATGCCCGCGCTGCCTCCGGTGATCAGGACCGAGCGTGTGTCAGGTGTTGTCATGTAAATAATGGTGGACCTGCTGGGTTTACATGACAACCGGCCGGTAGGATGATCTGCATGACACCGCCGCTGGACGAGGCCGAGACCGCCCGGTGGGTCGCGTGGAAGCGCGCGAACGATGCCGTGAACGCTGCGGTCGCCACCGCGATCGGCGACGCGTCGGGGCTGTCGGTCGCGGACTTCTCGGTGCTGTCGCGGGTCGTCGAGCACGGGGGCGGACGGATGGCCCAGCAGGAGCTCGGGGACATGCTCGGATGGCAGCGGGCGCGGCTGTCGCGCCACCTGGGACGGATGGCCGAACGGGGGCTGGTCGACCGCGACACCGACGCCGACCGGCGGCGTCGGGTCGTCGTCACCGAATCGGGCCTGCGCTCGCTGCGGGCAGCCCGGCCCGCGCACGCCGACGCCGTCCGCCGGGTCTTGCTCGCCCCCACCTCCAGCCCGAGGGGCGACGAGTTCTGGGCCACGCTCGTCCGGCTCGCCGACCGGGAGGACCCCCGCGGTGGTGGGGCCGAACGGGGTGATGGCGACCGCGGTCCGTAACCGGTGCGCCTCCGATTCGTTGAATCGGGACGGCTACCGCAGGGGGGCGTCGTGTCAGGACCGAGATGGGACCCGGACTCGGGTCGCTGGGTGCTCGGGGACGAGTCGTCCCCGGTGGCCCGCCGCGGACGACGCCGGTCGGTCGAGGTGATGGACCGGTCGGGCGGCGATGTGGAGCGCCCGGCCCGTGATCTCTCGCCCGAGGACCTCGTCGCCGGGATCGTCTTCCCGCCCGCAGGGGAACCCGGGGGTCGATCGGTCGGGACGCGGGGTCGTCCCGGGTCGATGACGGAGCGTGACGATCTCGCCCGGCGAGGAGCGGGCCGGATCGACCACGGCTCCCGGCGCGGGCGTCGCCGTGCACCGGAGAGCGCCGGACCGGGCGCGCCCTCGTCCGACCGGACTCCCGGGGGATCACCGACCGAGGAGCCCTACCCCGAGGACCCGTACCCCGAGGACCCGTACGCCGAAGGAGCGCGTCAGAGCGCGACGGTGCGGCCCCGGCCGCACCCAGTGCGCCGGCCGCCGGCGGTCGTGTCCCCGCCCGGGCACGACCACAGTGGTCGTCCCCGCCACGGCGGCCGCCGGCGGGCCGAGGACCGCGACGGGAGTCGGTACGGCCTCGGCGGGTTCGCGACCGCCGGCCCCGGGGACGACCCGGACCCGTGGGACGGTCCGGAGACCGGACCGGTGCCCGACCTCCGTGCCGCCCGCCCCCGACGCGTCGACCGGGCCCCGGAGACGGCGTGGGACGCGCGCGGACTGCCGCTCGTCGAGGCCCGGCCGGCCGACCCGCACGACCTCGGGTACGACCCGCGCGACCTCGACCTCGACCTCGACCTCGACACCGACCTCGACCGTGGCGCCGACCTCGACACCGACGCCGACGACATCGGGGTGGAGCCCGACGACCGCCCGGAGGACCCGCCGCGGCGCGGACGCCGACGGGCGGTGCGGGCGGAGCCCCGTCGACGCCGATGGCCGTGGGTCGTCGGCGTCGCCGCGGCGGCTGCCGCGGCCGTGCCGATCGGGTTCGCCGTGTTCGGCGGCACCGGGGACCAGACCCCGGCCGCGTGGCGGGAGGGGTCGGTCGCGTTCGGGGCGTCGACCGGCGGCGGCCAGCCCGGCGTCGTCCCGGCCGCCGACACCCCGGAGGCGGACACCGCGCCCCACGGCGCGCCGGCTCCCGACGCCGCCGGGGGCGCGCCGGGTGAGGTCACCTTCGAGGTGAACGGCTCCGGCACGTCACGGATGATCACCTTCGGCGGTGGGTCGTCGGTCGGCCAGGCCTCCGAGGTCCCGCTGCCCTGGCGGCGGGCCGTCACGGCCTCGGACGAGCCCGCCGAGTACTCGGTGATCGCCTCCGGCGGGGACGGCGAGATCTCGTGCCGGATCCTCGTCGACGGTGCCGTCATCTCCGAGGAGACGGCCGGGAGCGGTTACTCCGCGGTGTCCTGCGTCGCCCGGCACTGACCGGCGACCCCGGCGGGTGGTGCCGCGGTCAGTGTCCGGCCTCCCGGAACCGCTTCCGTGACTCCTCCAGCTCGGCCTCGGCCGCCGCCCGGTTCGCCCAGTCGGCGCCCTCCACACTCTTGCCCGGCTCCAGGTCCTTGTAGATCTCGAAGAAGTGCTGGATCTCCCGGCGGTGGAACTCGGGCAGGTGGTGGATGTCGCGCAGGTTCTCCAGCCGCGGGTCGTGGGCCGGGACGCAGAGGAGCTTGTCGTCGCCACCCGCCTCGTCGGTCATCCGGAACATGCCGATGGTGCGCACGAGCACGAGGACGCCGGGGAACAACGGCTCGCCGGTGGTGACGAGGAGTGCGTCGAGGGGGTCGCCGTCCTCCCCGAGCGTCTCCTCGACGAAGCCGTAGTCGCCCGGGTACTGGGTGGCGGTGAACAGGGTGCGGTCGAGCCGGATGCGCCCGGACTCGTGGTCCACCTCGTACTTGTTGCGGCTGCCCTTCGGCACCTCGACCAGCATGTCGAACTCCACGGGCTCCTCCGACGCGTTGGCGTCAGGACAAGGGCATACACGCTCGCCCGTCGGGGCGCACCCCGCGGAGGGGCGGGGACCGCGTGGCGCGCTCGGCGGTGCCCGTCGGCGGCGGGCGGTGCCCGCCCGGCACGGCCGCGCTCAGGGTCATCGGCCGTCGGTGACCCCGTCGGCCCAGCCGGCCCAGCCGGAGAAGTCCAGGGTCCCGGCTCGGTCGAGCCGATCGGCGAACGCGAACAGCGCCGGTGCCGCGGTCGGGTGGACGTCGAGGGCCTCACGCAGCTGCGCGCCGACGCAGGGCAGGTCGGTGAACACCGTCAGCCCCCACACCGTGCAGGCCTGGCCACCGGGTGCGCGGACGAGCGGTCCGAGCGCCCGGACCGCGGCGAGCAGCTCGGCGAGCAGCTCGTGGTGCGCCGGGTCGGTCGCGGCGGTGGCCACCGCACCGCCCGCGGCCCAGGCCAGGCCCTCGACCTCGTCGTCGGCGCGGTCGTCGACCCAGGCCGCCCGCAGCGGCCCGGCGAACCGGGTGACGGCGTCGGCGACGGTGGCCCGGCCGGCCAGCAGGTCCTCGACGAGGGCGCGGTAGGTGGCCTCGGCCTCGGCGAACTCCACGGAGCGCAGGCTAGTTCCTCCGGTCGGCGAAGCCGGCGGGCAGCTCTTCCGGGCCGACGGCGATGACCGACTCGTCGTCGACGCCGACGTGCTCGAACAGCGTGATCTCGGCGAACTCCGGGATCGTCTCGATGGGGTAGGTCGGCCCGGCGTCGCGCAGCTCGCGCATGCGGTCGAGGTGCGCGTTCTGGAAGCAGACGGTCTCCCTGCCGTCGTCGGCGACCCAGCGCGGGAAGAAGATGGTGCCGTGCAGACGCCGGCGGACCGGCATCACGCAGACGACGACCGAGGTGCCGGTCGGCTCGTTCCAGGACACCTTGTAGACGCCCTCGTCGAGCCGGACCAGGTCCACCTCCTGGTCCTTCACCCAGCGCCCGCCGACGTGGCCGCTGTGGATCCGGTAGTCGATGGTGTGGTCGTTCTTCACGTACATCTCGTACTGCCAGCCGTTCTCGTAGGTGTAGATGAACCGGTGGCCGACGACGGCGGTCAGATCGTTCTCGTCCATGTAGATAGTTTTGCTTCAAAACTGTTTTGTGGCAATGCGACGTGCGACACTGTGCCGGTGACGACGACCGCCGCGCTGCTCGTCCGTGAGCTCGGTCCGCTGCGGCGGACCCTGCTGCGCCGCGCCAGGACCGCCGCCGACCTGCCGGATCTCTCCGAAGCGCAGATCGAGCTGCTCCGCACGCTGGCCGCGGCCGGGCCGCTCGCCCCGAGCGAGCTGGCTGCGAGGCTGCGTCTGGCCCGCTCCACCGTCAGCAACCTGTTGCGCACGCTCACCGCCGACGAGTTCGTGCAGCGACGCGACGGCGCCGACCGGCGCACCGTGCTCGTCGCCGTCGCGCCGCGGGCGACCGAGGCACTGGGTCGCTACGACGCGGCGGCCGAGACCCTGCTCGGTGTGGCGCTGGACCGGCTCGCCCCGGCCGACCGCGCGGCGCTCGCCGTCGCCGCCCCGGTGCTGGCCCGGCTCACCGCGGCCCTCGACGCGGGCTGACGCGGCACTGTTGTCCGGACCTCGCCTCCTCCCTGCGGTGGAGGCGCGAATCGTCCTGTGGACCGATTCGCCGGAGCGCGCCGACGGGCAGGCTCGGAGACGTCCCCGAGCCACCTGCGAAAGGCCCCACGATGACGACCGAGTGCCCGGCCATGGTCCGCCTGAGCGACGCCATCGGCCGCACGGTCGCGGCCGGTACCGCCCGCGCCACCCTGCTGATGGACCTGTCGGGGACCCGCGCCATGGGGGAGGCGCTCCCGCGACGACGGCGCCCGCTGCCGGCCCTGGCCCGGGCCGTCCTGCGCCGGGTGCCCCGGCAGGTGGTGACCCGCGGCGTCCTCGACCTCGCCCGGCGCCGCGCCATGGCCGGCCACGACCACATCGCGTTCCTGCAGATCGATGACCAGGTCTGGAGCGGACGGCCGGGGCGCAGGCTCGACACGCTGGGCCTCACCGACCCCGGCCGGATCGTCACCCCGCTCGCGGCCTTCGACCGGCTCGCCGAGGTCACCGAGGCCGTCGACCACGGCGTCGTCCCCGACCGCGGCGAGCGGTGGCGACGGCTGACCGTCACCACCGCCGACGGCGAGCCGGGCGAGGTGTGGCTCGACGGCGCCCACGTGCGCCGGATCCGGCTCCCCGAGCAGCGGCAGGACTCGACCACGGTGACCCTCGACGCGTTCGGCACCGACGTCGACGACCGCGACTGGACCCGGCTGCCCGGCTGAGCTCCCGGTCAGCCGGCGGCCGCGGTCATCCGCTCGTTGTCCCGGCGCACCGAGCGCGCCGCGAGGAACAGCCCCACCGACGCGATCGCCATCGACAGCGGCACGATCACCGCGAGGGCCTGTCGCAGCCCGCTCGCCGCGGCCTCGGCCGCGCTCGCGCCCGCGGCCAGCGCGTCCGCGGCGAACGCGTCCGACAGCGCGCCGGCGATCACCGGCCCGACGGCGCCGCCGAGCAGGTAGAAAGCGGCGAAGAACACCGCCGTCGCCGTGGACCGCAGCCGTGGCCCGACGACGTCGGCGACGGCCGGGTAGGCCGAGGTGTAGTAGAGGTACTGCAACAGCCACCCGGCGCCGAACAGCACGACGAACGTGCCCGTCGCCTCCGGCCCCACGGACAGCGCGAACCAGGTCAGCGGGGCCGACACCAGCGTCGCCACCGCACCGACCAGCACCCGAGCACCCGTCGAACGGCGGGCGGCCCGGTCGGAGACCCAGCCGCCGACGAGCAGCCCGACCAGCCCCGTCACGCCGACGACGACACCGGTCAGCACCGCCGCCCCGGTCAGGGACGCCCCGAAGTAGCGCTGGAACAGCGGCACGGTGAAGGTGTTGACCGAGTACGAGGCGAGGTTCGCGCCGATCCCGGCGATGATCAGGAACCACATGGTCGGGACGGCAAGGACCCGGCGGAACGGCCGGTCGACCGGCGTCGGCGGCGGCGTGGAGGCCGACGCCGACGCGGCCGCGGTCCTCGACGCCGGTTCGGACGCGCCGCGGCGGGGCTCGCGCACCAGGAAGAACCCGGCCGCGATCAGCAGCCCCGGGATCGCGGCCAGCACGAACGGCGCCCGCCACGTCCCGAACGCCTCGGCGATCGCGCCGACCGAGAAGTAGGCGAGGACGAGCCCGACCGGCAGCCCGAGCTGGAACAGCCCGAACGCCCGCGCCCGCTTCCCCGCCGGGTAGAGGTCGGCGATCGTCGAGTTCGCGGCGGGCGCGTAGCTGGCCTCACCGACACCGACGCCGACGCGCATCAGCAGCAGGGAGACGTAGTTCCAGGCCGCGCCGCTCGCGGCGGTCAGCAGGCTCCACGCCACGATGCCCCAGCCCATGATCCGGGCCCGCGAGCGGTGGTCGGCGAGCCGCCCGAGGGGGAGCCCGCAGACCGCGTAGACGACGGTGAACGCCGCCGCCAGGACGCCGATCTGCAGGTCGGAGAGCCCGAACTCCAGTTTGATCGGCTCGGCGACGATCGCCGGGACGGCCCGGTCGTAGAAGTTGAACGTGTTGGCGGCGAACAGCAGCGCCAGCACCCGGCCGGCGTTGGGGGCCTGTGCGCCCTGCTCGGTGGGCAGGAATCGTGCGCGTTCGGTCGTCATGTGGCCCCCGGTCCTCGGCGCGGCCGCGCCGTTGCGGCCACCCGGGACAGACTGCCCGACGGGGACGATTGCGTCACCGTCCACGTTCACGCCCTGCCCGTGGCCACCATCGACCGGGCACGGTCCGCGGGGCGGTCGTCCGGGCGCAGCCCGACCGGTCGCCGGGAGCGCGCCGCGGCCGCGGCGAGTGCCGTCGCGGCCGCGACCAGGGTCACCGGCACCGCGACGACCCCGACCGGGAGGACCCGGTGCAGCGAGCCCGTCGCCGCGACGGCGACGACGAAGACCGCGATGCGGGCGCCGGCGCCGGGGTTCCAGCTGCGCCCGGCCGGGTCGACCATGCCCGACACCCAGTTCGTGACGACCCCGGTGAAGTAGTTTGGTGGGGGTGCCGGCCGGGCCGACCCGGCGCAGCGCCGCCCCCTGCAGGCCCATGGCCAGGGTCGCCGTCCCGATCATCGGCTCGACGGGGAAGGTGTGTCCGGGCCCGCCGAGCAGCCACGCGAGGCCGAACGCGGACAGGACCGCGAGCTCCAGGCCGAGCGTGACACCGACGGCGCCCCGGGCCGGCAGCCTCCGCTCGGCCAGACCGGCCGTCACGGTGCCGGCGACCACGCCCAGCACGTAGCCGCCCAGCGCCCAGGCCGCGGGAGCGAGCGCCGGGGCCGACCCCAGCCCGCGGCCGATCGCCACGAAGCTGCCGGTCATGGCGCTGACGACCACGTCGTGGAACGCCGTGAACGAGGCCCCGTCCAGGGCGCCTGCCGCCGCGGCCAGCAGCAGCGGTACCGCTGCGAAGATCCGTGCCGTCCGGGAGTCATGATCTGTTGAGAGCACGGCGGCAGCATTCGGCCGTTCGGCCTAACGCGACGCTAAGTGGTGGGCAATGGTCAGCTCACCTCCGACCCGGTGAGCCTCGTGGGTCGCAGACCTGACAGAACGCTGACGGGACCGCATGGGATGCGTGCCGCCGACAGCCTGGCCGAGTCCCCGCCCACCCGGCCTGCGCGGTGTGCCGAGGACCCGGATGGTTCGATCACCCCATGCTGCGTGCCGAGCGGACGAGCGTATGGCGCCGCGACTACGAGTTCACACAGGACGGTGCGCCGGTCAGCACCTTCAGCTCGCACTGGTGGCGCTCCGGCGGGCAGATCCAGGTCGAGGGCCGCGAGTACCGGATCGTATCGACCGTCTGGGGCAGGACCTACACGATGACCGACTCCGCGGGGAACGTCGTCGCCACGGCGGAGCGGGCTGGTCGCAAGCACTGGACCGTCACCGCCGACGGCCGGTCCTACCGCTTCCGCCGGGCCTCGGTGTGGAGCTCCGAGCAGCACCTCGTCGAGGGCGACAGGACCGTCGGGACGATCCGGAAGTCGAGCTGGTGGCGAGGCGGGGCCGAGGCGACCTTGCCGGGCCTGAGCCTGCCGGCGCAGCTGTTCGTCGTCGCGGTCGTGCTCTCGGTGTGGGAGCAGCAGAACGCGGCCGCAGCGTCGAGTGGGGGAGGCTGAACCGGTGGGCGAGTGTTCGGACGGATCTGTCCCCGGCCGGCGGCGCCGCGTCCGGCACGATGCCCGATCCGGGTCAGGACGCCACGACGCTCGCCGCCCGGAACGTCTCACCCGGCATGGCGCGGCGCACCTTCCAGGTGATCGCGATCGGCTTGCGGCCCTCGTGGGACACGTAGGTGCAGGCGCCTAGGCACAGGAACGGTGCGCCGGGGCCGATGTCGTCGCCGGGGGAGTCCCGGACGAACAGCACCACGTGGCTGCCCTGGTCGGCGTGGCCGAGGTAGCGGCGCCCCGTCCCCTCTCCGGAGAGGCCGTGTCCCGCCGGGCCCCGCGGCTCACGACCGCGGGCCACCCCGCGGCGGCCAGGACGCACGCCAGGTCCGCACCCGCACCCCGTCGGGGACGCGGCCGCCCGACAGGTCCCCGGCGCGCAGGCAGAAGTGCGTCCACATGTGCAACTGGATCTCCTTGCCGATCCGCAGCACGTCGAACGCCAGCGCCGCCGCCCGGTCCCCGGGCCGCGACCAGGTCTCGATGCGGAACCCGATTCCCCGGTCGTCGTCGCTCGCGGAGAACTCGATCTGCCCGGCCTCCAGATGACCGGCCAGTGTCGCGAACCGGAACGACGTCGCGTCGCGGTGCACCACCCGGACCGGCCCGTTCCACGGTGCCGGCATGAGCACCACGTACTCGTCACCCACGACGAGCTCACCGAGCCGCCCGCGCGTCTTGCGGAAGGTGACGACCTCGGACGGGGCGAGGCGGTCGAGGTCGGCGCACACCCGCTCCATCAGGGCGGCCGCGTCGAGACCGCTGTCGCGCACGTCGACGGTGAAGACGCGGTGCAGCAGCGGTCCGGACCCCTCCTCGACCGCCTTCACGTGCGCGTCGACCAGCTCCTCCGGCGGCGCCGGCGGCAGGTCGGAGGCATCGCCGACCGCCTCGGCGCGGTCGATGTGCGGCAGGCGGCGCAGGTAGCGCGTGGCGGTGAGGGCGAGTCCCGCGGGATAGCGCAACACCGCTCCGGCGCGGCGCACCGGGCCCGGCTGGGGCGTCGGTTCCGTGCGCCGTGCCGTGGTCAGCCGGGTCCGTTCCGCGTAGCGCTCCACCGCCGCCACCAGCCGTTCCGGGTCGGCGACGGTCACGGTGATCCCGGGGTGTCGCAGCGCGCCGAACGGGTCGAGTGCCGGGACGGGGCGGTGGAACCGGATGCACACACCCCGCTCGGTGGCGCTGCCGAACGTCACGCCCCGGTCGGCGAGCGACAGCCGAGCGCCGAGCGCCTTCACCGCGCGGAACGGGCCGGTGAGCTGGGCACCCGCCAGGTTCCGGACCGGTGTGGCGAGCGAGAAGAACCCGAAGCGGACCCGCAGGCCGTCGTCGTCGAGGTCGACGTGGGCGTCGGACTGATCGCCCACCCCGAACGGCAGCAGCGCCGCGCCGAAGCGCGGATCGAGGTCGAACGGGTGGTGTCGCGGCGACGCGTCGGAGTCGGGCACGCCCGCGGGTACCCGCTGCGCGCCGATCGACGCGGCGCGGCCCGTCCGGGTCACCCCCGTGCCCGCTTGAGGATCACCCCGATCTCGATGGTCTGCCCCGCTCCGACCGCGGGCACGATCGTCCCGACCGTCTCCCATCCCTGGGAGCCGAGCTCGTTGAGCTCCTGCTCCATGCCGGGATAGTCGAAGCCCTTCCAGCCGAGCTTGTACTTCAGCACCTTGTGTTCGAACATCGGACGTCCTCTCCGTGAACGGGTGGTCAGTCGGTGGCCCGCAGCAGTGCCGAGAGGCGGACGAGGACGTCCACCTGGGCCGGGTTGTAGAGCTCCCGCATCGCCGCGCTCGTCGTCTCCGCGAGGACCCGCGCGCCGCGCGGGGCGTCGTCGTCCGGGCCGGCCAGGTCCGGATGGGCCTCCTGGATTCGCCGCACGTACGGCGCCATCCGTTCGGCGAGGTCGGCGCGGGCTTCGGTGTCGGCGTCGGCGGGCAGGTGGTCGAACTCGCCGTCGGTCGGGTCGGCCGGCAGGTCACGCAGCAGCTCGCCGTAGGCGGTCAGCTTGCGCGGCCCCATGAACCGGCTCATGAGCAGCACCACCGACCGGTCGGACTCGGTCAGCGCGGCCGCCTGCGCCGGCGCCATGGCCACCGGCAGGTCCGCCGGAGCCCGGCGGTCGATGATGGTGGCGAGCTCGAGGCGGGCCCGCTGCAGCCGTTCGATCGTGGCCGCGAGCTCGGCGTCGAGCGTGCGCAGTGCCTGCTCGGGGTGGTCGCCCTCGTCGAGGGTGTCCGCGATCTGCGGCAGCGAGAACCCGAGATCGGCCAGCCGCTTGATGCGCAGCAGCCGCACGAGGTGCTCGACCCCGTACTGCTTGTAGCCGTTGGATCGTCGCTCGGGCTCGGCCAGCAGCCCCACCTGGTGGTAGTGCCGCACCGCCCGCAGGCTCGTGCCGGCCAGCTCGGCGACCTCCCGGGTGCTCCACGTCATGGGAGGAGCCCACACCGTGCCGTCGCGGCATGGTCAAGCCAGCAGTGACCTGGACCACACACCAGGGCCTTCGGCTTGAGTGTGCCGCAGCGGCACGGACTTCCCTCGTCGCAGCACACCACGACGAGGGAGGACGGCATGACCATGACCGAGCCGCAGCAGGACGAGACCCGCGACCGCGCCACCCCGAGCCTGCTCGACCAGATGGGCGGGACCGCGGGGTTCGTCTACTCGACGATCCCGGTGATCGTGTTCGTGACGGCGAACGCCTTCCTGTCCCTGCCTCTGACCATCGGCATCGCCGTCGCGACCGGTCTGGCCCTGTTCGGGTACCGGCTGCTGCAGGGAGAGAGGTTCAGCTCGGCGGTCGGCAGCCTGCTGGGCGTCGCGCTGGCGGCCGGGGTCGTCGCCTGGACCGGGTCGGCGCGCGACTTCTTCGCGATCGGCATCTGGGCCGCGCTGGCCGGGTTCGTCGTCACCGCCGGCTCGCTGCTGGTCCGCAGGCCGCTCACCGGCGTGATCTGGAACGCGATGCACGGCGGTAGGCACCCCTGGCGCTCGACGCCCGCGGTCCTGCGCGCCCACGACCTCGCCACGGCAGCCGCCGCGCTGGTGTTCGGCGCGCGGTTCGGGATCCAGCAGTGGCTCTACGTCGCCGAGTCCACCGGCGGGCTGGGCATCGCCCGGGTCGCCATGGGCACCCCGCTGACCGTGCTGGCCGCGCTGGTGGTCGTCTGGGCGTTCCGCCGCAGCACGAAGGCCCTCGTCCGGTGAGGGCGCTGCGACGCAGCCCGGCACTGTGGCTCACCGCCTACGGGCTGACCCTGCTCGGTGGCGGGATCATGGCGGCGGTCCTGCCGCTGCTGGTCCTGCAGCGCACCGGGGACGTGCTGGCCGCGGGCGTGCTGGCGACGGTGACGACGACGGCGTCCGCGCTGACCGGGCTGCTGTCGGGTCTGGTGGTCGACCGGGTCGACCGCAGGCTGGTCACCGTCGTCGCCGGGGTGCTCGGGGCCGCGGTGGTCGCGGCGCTGCCGGTCGTCGACGCGTTGTGGGGGCTGGGCATGACCGCCTTCCTGGTGCTCGGTGTGCTGGGTGCGGTCGTGCGGGTGCCCGCGATGACCGCGCAGGAGGTCCTGCTCCCGGCACTGGTCCGGCTCGACCCGCGCCCGGGCCGTCTCGACCGGCTCGTCGCGCTGCGGGAGAACCTGGCCAACGTCCTGCTGCTGGCCGGTCCGGCCGTCGGCGGCCTGCTGGTCGCGTTCGCCGGCCCGGCGTCGACGGTGCTCGTGGTGACCGCGGCGACGAGCCTGCTCGCGGCGCTGACCGCGGCACTGCTCGACCCACGGGCCGGTCGGGTCGAAGGGGTGCTGCGCACCGCTCCGGGGGGTGCGGTGCGCAGGGCCGTGCGGGATCTCGCGGAGTCGTGGGTGTTCCTGGCCGGGCAACGGCTGGTGCTCGGGGCGACGCTGGTGTCGGCGGTGCTGGTCGCGGTCATCGCGGCCCTGCAGACGACGCTGATGCCGGCCTACTTCACGGCTCTGGAGCTGCCCGCGCTCGCCGGGCTGACGCTCAGCGCACTCGCCGCGGGCGGCCTGGCCGGCTCCGTGCTGTACGCGGCGCTGGTGAACCGGGTGCGGCGCCGGACCTGGTTCGTGTTCGGGATGCTCGGCTTCGGAGCCGGCTTCGCGCTGGTCGGGAGCCTCGCCTCGCCGTGGCTCGTGCTCGGTGCCGCCGCGCTCGTCGGATTCACCAACGCCCCGGTCGGCGCGGTGCTCGGGGTGCTCACGATCGAGGCCACCCCGGACGCCCTGCGTGGCCGGGTCCTGGGCGCGCAGAACACCCTGCTGCTCGCCGCGCCGGCACTGACCGCGGCGCCGGTCGCGGCGCTGGCCTCGACCTCCGGCCTCGGCGGGGCCGGGATCGCACTCGCCGCGGTCGCGGTCGGCACCGCGCTCGTCGCGCTGGTGACGCCCGCGTTCCGTGACCTCGGTGAGCCCGGAGAACCCGGCGAGCCGGGTGCGGCCGACGCCCTCGCCCCGCCGGTGACGGCAGGTGTCCGGTGAGCCGGCGGCTGCGGCCGCTGCGTCGCCACGAGATCCTGCACCGTTCGCTGTACGCGACCCAGCTCCCCGAGACCGGCGGCCCCGGTGCGCAGTGGACCGTCGAGGTCGACATGTCCCGCGACTGGGATGCCCGCCTCTACCGCGACGGAGAGGAGGTCGGGCGGGCCGGGATGCCGGCGTCGCTGCCGGTGCCGGGCGGCCGGATCGAGGTCGACGCCGGCCTCTACGGCATCACCCGGATGCACCTGGTCACCGACGACGGCGGGGAGCGGCGGCTGCCCCCGGTGCCCGGGACGCTCGAGCACCGCCGCGCGCAGCTCGCCCGTCGCTCGCCCGCCGTGAGCCGCACGATCGCGGCGGTCGCCGTCGCCGTACTGCTGGTCAACCTCGTCCTGGCCGTCCCGGTGGCGCTGGAGCTGCTCACCGGCATCGACGCCGTCGCCGCCAGGTTCGGGACCTACACCTCGCCGATCACCCTTCCCGGCTGGCTGAACACGGGCCTCTTGGTCGCCGGTGTCGTCGCCGCGGCCGAGCGCGCGCTGACCTGGCGCCGCCACCGCGTCGTCGACGCCGAGACGATCTGGACCGCGTTGTGACCGCCGACCCGACCCTGGAGACCACCATGGCCCTGCCCGACCGGATCCCCGCCCGTGACCTGCTGCGGATGCCCGACCGCACCGCCGCGACCCTCTCCCCGGACGGCACCCGCATCGCCTTCCTGGCCCCGTGGAAGGGGCGCCTGAACGTGTGGGTGTCCGACGTGGACGGTGCTGGCGAGCGATGCGTCACCGCCGACGAGACCCGCACCGTGCTGCGCTACTTCTGGACCGACGACCCCCGTTACCTGCTCTACCTGCAGGACACCGGTGGTGACGAGAACTGGCACGTGTTCCGTGTCGACCTGACCGCGCCGGACGCGCCCGCGGTCGACCTCACGCCGTTCGAGGGCGCGACGGCGTTCGGTGTCGAGCAGCGCCCGGAACGCCCCGGGAAGCTGCTGTTGCAGAGCAACGCCCGCAACCCCGTCGAGTTCGACCTGTGCGAGCTCGACGTCGCGACCGGGGAGCTGACGGTGCTCGCGCAGAGTCCGGGCGGCGGGGACGGCTGGACCCTCGTCGGCGACGAGCTGCTGCGCGAGACCCTCACCGCGGACGGCGTCGGACGGGTGTGGCGCGGCGACGACCTGGTCGCGACCTTCGACGGCGACGCCCACCCGCTCGGCGTGTACCCCTACGAACCGACCCCGGACGGCACCGGCATCTGGGTCGGCACCTACGGCGACGGCGACCGCCTGCACCTCGGCCGGCTCGACACCGCCACCGGTGAGGTCACCGTGGTCGACCGGCACCCCGAGCACGACATCGACATCCGTGCCCAGATCTTCCCCAGCCTGCCGTCGGCGCTGATCCGCCACCGCGGCACCGGTGAGCTGCTCGGCGTCCGCTACCTCGGTGGGCGGCAGGAGATCCGGGCCTTCGACCCGGACTTCGCCGAGGTGCTCGCCGCGTTGCGCGACCTGTGCGACGGCGACCTGAGCGCGGTCTCCGGCGACGTCGAGGGCCGTCGGTGGGTGGCGACGTTCGTCCACGACCGCGACCCGCAGACCTGGTTCCACGACCGCGCCACGGGGGAGTCGCGGCTGCTGTTCCGCCAGCGCGCCGACCTCGACCCGGGGCAGCTCGCGCCGGTGGAGCCGGTCACGATCACCGCCCGCGACGGCCGGGAGATGCTCGCCTACCTGACGCTGCCGGTCGGTGTGGCGCCCGAGCGGCTGCCACTGGTGCTGATGCCGCACGGCGGACCGTGGGCGCGGGACTGGTGGGGCTTCGACCCGAGTGTGCAGCTGTGGGCCAACCGCGGCTACGCGGTGCTGCAGCCGCAGTTCCGGGGGTCCTACGGGTTCGGCCGCGCCCACATGGAGGCCGCGGTCGGGGAGTTCGCCGGCGCCATGCACGACGACCTGATCGACGCCGTCGACTGGGCCGTCGCCCGCGGGTACGCCGACCCGGACCGGGTCGCGATGTTCGGCGGCTCCTACGGCGGCTACGCCACCCTGGTCGGGATCGCGTTCACCCCGGACCGCTTCGCCGCGGCGGTGGAGTACGTCGGCATCTCCAACCTGGCGAACTTCCTGCGCACCGTCCCGGAGTTCACCCGCCCCGGCCTGGTCAACAACTGGTTCCGCTACGTCGGCGACCCGGCCGACCCCGCCCAGGAGGCGGACATGCTGGCCCGCTCACCGATCACCCGGGTCGACGACGTCCGCACCCCGCTGATGGTGGTGCAGGGCGCCAACGACGTCCGCGTGGTGCGCGCCGAGTCCGACAACCTCGTGGCGGCGCTGCGTGGGCGCGGGGTGGACGTGGAGTACCTGGTGTTCGACGACGAGGGCCACGCCATCGTCAACCCGGAGAACCTGGTGACGATGTTCGAGACGGCCGACCGGTTCCTTGCCACCCACCTGGGAGCCGACCGGGAGCGGTGAGCCGGTCTCCCGGACGTCCGCATCGCCCGAGCCGGACCCGACCCGTCCGCTCGGGGTGGTCGTCCCGCGGGCTCGGTGTGGTGGGCCCTCAGGGACGGAGCAGGGCTTTGCCTGCGATCTCGCGGTTCTCCAGGGCGGTGTGGGCGTCGGCGGCCTTGTCGAGGGCGAACTCCCTGCCCACCACCGGGTGCAGGTGCCCGGCGGCGGCCTCGGCGAGGACGCGTTCCTGGCGGGCGCGGCGGCCGTCGGCGAAGTCGGCGAGCTGTGCCACGCCGCGGACCTCCACGCCGGGGGCGGAGCGGGTGACGGGCGTCCCGCCCGCGTTGCCGTAGCCGGAGTACCGGCCGCCCTCGGCGACCAGCCCGAACGCCTCGGCGCCCAGGGTTCCGCCGACACCGTCGACCACCACGTCGATCTGGCCGACCCGGCGCCGGAGCGCGTCCGCCCAGCCGGGCTCGCCGTAGTCGACCGCCAGGTCTGCCCCGAGGGAGCGGACCAGGCCGAGCTTGGGTCCGCGCGCGGCCCCGATCACCCGCGCCCCCGCCCGGCGCGCGAGCTGCACGAGAACCGAACCGGCCCCGCCCGCCGCGGGCAGGACCAGCACCGTCTCGCCCGGGCGCACCCCCACCGCCTCGACGAGTGCGAGTGCCGTGCCGCCGTCGTGCAGGAGGGCCATCGCGTCGGCGAGGTCGAGCCCGTCGGGCACCGGGACCAGCGACGGGACCGGCGCCGCGACCTCCGCGGCGTAGGTGTCCGGCCCGTCGACGAGCACCCGTCGCCCGACCCACGAGGGCGCTACCCCGGGCCCGACCGCCAGGACCCGGCCCGCGGCGCCGCGGCCGGGGACGTAGGGCGGGGTGGTGCCGAATGCCGGCGCGGCGCCCCGCCGGATCAGGGTGTCCAGGAACAACACCCCGGCCACCTCGACCCCCACCAGCACCTCGCCCGGCCCCGGCACCGGCGTCGGCAGCTCCACGGGACGCAGCACCGACGGTCCACCGAATTCGTCCACCCTGATCGCACGCATGCGAGCAGGGTCCGACCTCAACTCGACGTCACGTCAAGGTCCTCCCCGTGCGGTGCCACCGTGACGGTCGTCCCGGCCGGGGTGTCGGGATGGATCACGGCGTGGTCGCCGTTCCCGAGCACCTCCACTCCCTAGGGGATGAGGACGACCTTGCCGGTGACGTGGCCGTCCTCGACGAGCGCCAGCGCGGCCCCGGCCTCGTCCAGCGGGCGGACCTCGCGCACCATCGTGTCGAGCTCGTTCTCGGCGACGAGCCGGGCCAGCGCGTCGAGCACGGCGGTGCTGCGGTCGCGGGTGACGTCGCGCCCGCCCAGCTGCGCGACCAGCGGCTTGTCCGCGATCGAGTACAGCGTCGCGGGTGGGACGAGCCCGGCCACCGCACGCAGCGCGTCGCCGCCGACGAGGTCCAGGGCGCCGTCGATCCCGCCCGGTGCTGCCGCGCGGATCCGGTCGGCGACGCCGTCGCCGTAGGCCACCGGTACGGCGCCGAACCCGGCGAGCAGGGCGTGCTTGCCGGGGCTCGCCGTGCCGACGACGGTCAGACCGCGGCGGCGGGCCAGCTGCACCAGCGGCAGACCGACCCCGCCGCCCGCCCCGTTGACCAGCAGCGTCGCCCCGGCGGGGAGGTCGAGGTTGGTGAGGGTGTCCCAGGCGGTGCCCGCGGCGACCGGCAGCACCGCCGCCTGTTCGGGGGAGACCCCGGGTGGGCGGTGCGCGGCGAAGCCGGCGATGACCCGCGCCCGCGGCGCCCACCCGCCCTGCATGTCCGGGCAGCCGCCGAACACCTCGTCGCCGGGGGCGAACCCGGTGACGCCGTCGCCGACCTCCAGCACGGTCCCGGCGACCTCGCGGCCGAGCACCGCGGGCCCGGCGACGCCGTAGTCACCGTCGCGCATCCGCCAGTCGCCCGGGTTGACCCCGGCCGCCCGGACCCGCACGAGCAGCTCACCCGGCCCGGGTCGCGGCTCCTCGACCTCGACGAACGCCTGCTGCTCCGGGCCACCCGCCGCCACGAACCCGTACCCGCGCACCCGCCACCTCCGTGATCGTTCCTTGGGGGCCCACGCTACGTCCGGCGGGCCCGGGCTGTGCGAAGATCACGATCCGGTATATCGTTAGCATATGCAACGGACTGTCCCGACCGCGTCCGAACGCCTCCTCCGGATCCGTGACCGGTTCGTCGCCTCCGACCCCGGCCTCGTCCGCCTCGTCTCGGCGGTCCGGGCCGTGCTGGCCATCGCCACCGCGCTGGGCGTGGAGTACCTCGTCGCGACGGCGACGGGCACCCCGCCGCTGGTGCCGATGATGCTCGGGGCGGTGGTGGCGATGCTGTCCTCGTTCGGGGTCGTCGACGCCACCCGCGCCGGGCAGGCGGTGACGCTGTGCTTCCTGGGACTGTCGATGCTCGCCGGGATGGGCGTGGCGCTGCTCGTCGACCGGAACCGGCTCGCGTCGCTGACCGCGTTCGTCGTGGTCGTGTTCGTCGCGGTCTGGGTGCGGCGCTTCGGGCTGCGGTTCTTCGTCTGCGGCATGGGCGGGTTCATGGGCTACTTCTTCGCCCTGTTCCTGAGCCTGCGCCCGGAGATGCTGCCCGGGGTGGCGTTCGTCGTCGCGGTCGCGATCGCCTGGGTGATGCTGCTGACGCTGGTGCTGCTCCCGGTCCGCAACGACCGGGTGCTCCGCCGGATGCTGCGCTCGTTCGAGGCGCGGCTCGCCGGTCTCGCCGGGACCGTGCTGGCCCTGGCCGAGCACGCCCCGGGTACCGTCGGGCGGGCCCGCGTCGAGGCCCGGCTGGCGAGTCTGCTGGTCCGCGTGAACGAGGCCGCGCTGGTCATCGACGGGCAGCTGGGGACCCCGGCCGCCGTCGCCGACGACGACGCCGCCCGGATCGTCCGCCGGGCGGTGTTCGACGCCGAGCTGGCCGTGACCGCACTGACCCGGGTCGGGCCCGACGCCCTCGACTGCGACGACGCCCGTGCGGTCCTCACCGCCCTGCACGGCGGCCGCTGGGACGCGGTGCGCGAACGGGCCGGACGGGTCGCCGACCGGGTGGCGGCCCCGGCGCCGCGCCGGCTCGCCGTCGACGCGACGGTGCTCGCCGACGCCCGCGCCGAGTGGACCGACGCCCTCGACGCGGTGCGGGAGGAGGGCGCCCGCGACACCGCGTTCGCCCCCGCCGTTCAGCTGTTCGGGGGCAACCTGCCCGGCTCGGCGGGCACGGTGACCCGGTTGCACCGCCCGCCGGACCCCGGCCGCCCCGCCTCACGGCTGTCGCTGACCACCCGCCAGGCGGTGCAGGTCGCGGTCGCCACCGCCCTCGCGATCGCGGTGGGCGACGCGCTGTCCGAGCAGCGCTACTACTGGGCGGTGCTGGCGGCGTTCATCGCGTTCACCGGCACCGCGACCGTCGCCGAGACGGTGCGCAAGGCGGCACACCGCATCGTCGGCACCATGATCGGCCTGGTCGGCGCGATCGCGCTCGTGCCGGTGCTGGGACCCGACGTCGCCGTGGTGCTTCCGGTGATCCTGCTCAGCATGTTCGGCGCGCTCTACCTGTTCCGGCTCTCCTACGCGCTGATGATCTTCTTCATCACGCTGATGCTCGGCGAGCTCTACGCGCTGCTCGGGACCTTCACGGTGGACCTGATGGTGCTGCGGCTGGAGGAGACCGTGGCCGGCGGCCTCGTCGGCTGCGCGGTGTCGGTGCTCGTGCTGCCCACCCGGACCCGGTCCGCCGCGGAGGAGGCCCGGCGCGGACTGCTCGACGCGCTGGCCGAGCTGCTGGGCACGGTCGACCGTGCGCTGCGCCGCCCCGGCCCGTGCGAGGACCTGCGTGCCGTGGCGCGCACACTCGACGCCGCGCTGCACCAGACGCTGCTGCTGGGGCGCCCGCTGGCACGGACCTGGCTGGGCTCCACCCACCGCGACGTCGTGCACGAGCTGACCGCCTGCACCGCCGTCGCCGAGCACGCGCGGCGCCTGGCCCGCTCCGCCGAAGGGGTGTCCGGGACCCCGGCACTGACCGCGGCCTGCGCCCGGCTCGCGCAGCTCACCGCGGACGCCGTCGCCGGGCGACCGGTCCCCGCGGGCAGCTGCGCGGGCGTGCTCGACCTGCTGATCGGCCCGGCCGGCGGGACCGGGCGCGGCGCCGCGCCCGCCCGTGAGGCGGGGCTGCTGGCCGCCGAGCTCCCGGCGCTGCTGGAGACCGTCGACGACGGGCCCGCCCCGGCCACGGTCGGGCGGGTCCGCGGCCCCGACGGCGCCCCCGCCGCGGCGACGGTCACCGTCGTCGACGGGGCGGGCCGCCAGCTGGACCGCGTCACCACCGGCGACGACGGCGGGTTCGCCGTCCGCGTGCCGGCCGGGACGCACCTGCTCGTCGCGGCCCCGGCCGTCGCCGGGCCCGTGCCGCACGGTGAGCACGTGCACCTCGCGCCGGGGACGGTGCTGCCGGACGTGGTGCTGGCCGCGCCCCTCACCCGTCCGGCGCCCGTGCCTGCCGGGGGCAGGGTCCCGCTGCGCGGACCGGCACGGGCGGTCGGGCGTGCGTGCGTCGGTCACGCCTGAGGACGGGCGCTCAGGTCGGTGGGGCCGGCTCACCGTCGCGCTCCGCGGCGAGCGCCTTCCCGGCGCGGACGAGCACGTCGAGCTGGGCGGTGTTGTACAGCTCGCGCATCGCACGGCCGAGGGTCTGCTCGGCCCGCTGCTCGCCGATCGGCGCGTCGGTGTTCGGCGCGACCAGACCGGGATGGGTCTCGTACAGCGCTCGCATGTACGGCACCATCCGGTCGGCGAGCTCCTGGCGGGTGGCCTCGTCGGCGTCGGCGGGGAGCGTGTCGAACCGCTCCTGCGCCGGGTCGGGGCGGGCCTCGGCCAGCATGTCCGCGACGGCCTGCAACCGCTCCGAGCCCAGCACTCGCGGCAGGACGAGGGTGAGCGACCGGTCGGCGTCGGACATCGGCTGGTCCGCGGCCGCGGCGAACTCGGCGGGCAGGTCGGTCGGTGCGGCGCGGTCCAGGATCAGCGCGAGCTCGGCGCGGGCCTGCTGCAGCCGCTCGATGGTGGCGGCCAGCTCGGCGTCCAGTGCGCGGGCGGCCTCCTCCGGGTGGGCGTCGGCGTCGTTCATCTCCGAGATCTGGGCCAGCGAGAACCCGAGGTCGACGAGCCGCTTGATCCGCAGCAGCCGCACCAGGTGCGCCACCCCGTACTGCTTGTAGCCGTTCGCGCGCCGATCGGGCTCGGCCAGCAGGCCGATCTCGTGGTAGTGCCGCACCGCCCGCAGGCTGGTCCCCGCCAGCTCGGCGACCTCACGGGTGCTCCAGGTCACGACGTCCCCCTCGTCCGGTTCCTGCTCCGCCCTCCACCTTGCCGCATCCGTCGTCCCGTCGGCGGGCAGACCCGGGTCCGGCCTGGATGTCAGACTGCGCCGGGGGGGGAGGTCGGCGTGTCGGGCCCGCTCCGACCCCGGTCGACGACACCGTCGCCCGGTCCGTCCGTACCCGCGAGAGGACCTGGCTGTGACCGAGCACCTCATCCGCTACTCCGGCCGCGGCGGGTTCACCCCCGGCGTCGTCGCCGGGGCCCACGGCAGCACCGTCACCTTCGAGGACGGCCGCGAGCTGCTCGACTTCACCTCCGGTCAGATGAGCGCGATCCTCGGGCACGCGCACCCGGAGATCGTCGCGACCGTCCGCGAGCAGGTCGGGCGGCTCGACCACCTCTACAGCGGGATGCTGTCGCGGCCGGTGATCGAGCTGTGCGAACGGCTGTGCGCCTCGGTCGGCGGCGGCCTGGACCGGGCGATGCTGCTCACGACCGGCGCGGAGTCCAACGAGGCCGCGATCCGGATGGCCAAGCTCGTCACCGGCCGCCACGAGATCGTGTCCTTCGCCCGGTCCTGGCACGGGATGACCCAGGCCGCGGCGAACGCGACCTACGTCGCCGGCCGCGTCGGCTACGGGCCCGCCGCCCCCGGCAACTTCGCGCTGCCGGTGCCCGACCGCTACCGCCCCGACCTCGTCGACGACGCCGGGGAGCTCGACTGGCGCCGCCAGCTCGACCTCGGGTTCGCCCTGATCGACGCCCAGTCCGTCGGCAGCCTCGCCGCCTGCATCGTCGAGCCGGTGCTGTCCTCGGGCGGGGTCGTCGACCTGCCGCCGGGCTACCTGGCGGCGCTGCGCGACAAGTGCCACGAGCGCGGGATGCTGCTGATCCTCGACGAGGCCCAGACCGGTCTGTGCCGCACCGGCGACTGGTACGCCCACCAGCGCGACGGCGTGGTCCCCGACATCCTCACCCTGTCCAAGACGCTCGGGGCGGGACTGCCGCTGGCCGCCGTCCTCACCACGGCCGCGATCGAGCAGGTCGCGCACGAGCGCGGCTTCCTGTTCTTCACCACCCACGTCAACGACCCGCTCCCGGCGGCGGTCGGGCTCACCGTGCTCGACGTGCTCACCCGCGACCGGCTCGACCTGCGCGCCCGCGAGCTGGGCTCGCTGCTCCAGGACGGTCTGCGGGACCTGGCCCGCACGTCCGGGACGATCGGCGACGTCCGCGGCCGCGGCCTGCTGGTCGGGCTGGAGCTGGCGGGCTCCGACACCGACGCGCTCGGAGCGGCCGTCACCACGCGGTGCGCCGAGCTGGGGCTGCACATGAACATCGTGCAGCTGCCCGGCATGGGCGGGACGTTCCGGATCGCGCCGCCGCTGACCGCGACCGAGGACGAGATCCGCCGCGGCGTGGAGATCCTGGGCGCGGCCCTGGGCGAGGTGGGTCGACGCGGGTGACCCGGGTACCCGTCAGCCGGCCGTGACGAGCGTGCGGTCACCGTCGGGCCGGGCCCGGACCGCCGCCCCGGCCGGGTCGCCGTCGAGCAGCTCCAGCAGCTCGTCGTCGTCGCCGCGCCCGACGAACCGCGCGCCACCGTCGTCGAGCCGGCCGACGACGACCGCGTCCCGGCTGCCGTCGCGGCGGTGGCGCACCGTCCAGGTCTCGACGGTCGCCGCCCCGTCGGCCGCGGTCGTCGTCGGGACGGTGGCGACGGCGTCGAGCCGGGCCTGGATCGCGGCGCTGTCGTCGTCGCGCCAGGGGGTGGGGCGGGTGGAGTAGACCCCGGCGGAGTACTTCGACAGGAACCCGCCGTTCGCCCCGACCAGGCCGTAGGTGCCCGGGTCGGCCCGCAGGCGTCGCACGACCTCGGCGATCGCGTGCATCGCGTAGTCGTTCCCCGGTCCGCCGAAGAACGGCAGCCCACCGGTGACGGTGAGCCCGCGCGGGTCGTCGGCGGCCAGACCGAGCGGGTCGGCGACGCTGGACACCGCGATCGGGAAGCAGGAGTACAGGTCGATCGCGGACAGGTCGTCCACACCGGTCCCGGCCAGCTCCAGGGCGTGCCGTACGGCGGCCTCGGCGGCCGGGTAGGCGCCCAGGGCGGGGCGGTCGAGCACGGCCTTCTCGGTGAGGTCGGCGTGGCCGTGCAGGAACACCCACCGTTCCGGGGCGATTCCCAGGTCCCGGGCGGTGCCGACCGAGGTGAGGACGACCGCGGCACCCTGGTTGACCTGGTCGCGCGAGACCAGGAACCGCGGATACGGGTCGGTGATCATCCGGTTCCGGTCGTCGACGGTGACGAGTTCCTCGGCGGTGCGGACGCGCGGCGCGGCGGCGTGCGGGTGCCCGGCGGCGACCCGGGTGAACGGCGCGAACAGCGCGCCCATCCCGCGGGCGTAGGCGTCCCGGTCGAGCCCGAGCCGGGCCCGGCGGGCGTTCTCGCACAGCGCGTAGTACCCGGCCGGGGTGCGCACGCCGTGCTCCTCGGCGACCGGGCTGCGCAGCTCGGAGCCGTACCCGCGGTCCTCCAGCGTGCCGCCGACGTGCTCGCCGTGGTCGGGCCGCTCGTCGGTGGGGCGCGACATCATGTGCCGCACCGTCGACATCGCCTCGGCCCCGACCAGCAGCACCGCGCCGGCTTCGCCGCGGGCGATCGCGCCGGCGAACTCGGTGACCAGCCGTTGCGGGGACTGCCCGCCGACGACGTCGAGCACCGCCCGCTGCGGGTCGGCGCCGACCCGGCGGGCGACCGCGCGCGGGTAGTTGTCCGCCCGGCCCAGCGGCGCGACGGCGCCCGGGAGCGACATCTCGAACTGTCGCACCCCGGCGACGACGGTCAGCGCCGCCGCGACCGCCGACGGGTCCGCGCCGGTGTCGGCGAGCGCCGCGGCGGCCGCGGCGGCCCCGAGCCCGACCGGCGACAGGGCGGCGTAGCCGGGCTCGCCGATCCGCTCGGAGGCCTCCCCGACCCCGACGACGACGGGTGTGCGCGGGTCGAGGCTCATCGGACCAGCCCCGCGAGCGCGGCGATGCGCTGCTCGCACCCGCGCGCCATCTCCCGGGTGATCTCGCCCGCGCCGCGCAGCTCGGTGAACGCGCCGACGACCTGCCCGACGAAGAACGACTGCAGCTCCTGCGCGCCCGCGTTCCCGGCGTCGGCGGCGGCGTCGATGCTCGACCAGGCCTGCAGGGTCAGCAGCGGCTGCAGAGGCATCGGCAGCGGCGCCGGCGCGCCGGGTGCCTCCCAGGCGTCGTGGTAGGCGCTGCGCAGCTGCCGGGCGGGCTTGCCGGTACGGGCGGGGGAGCGGACGGTGTCGCCGCTGCCCGCGGCGAGGAACTTGCGCTTCACCGACTCCGGCGCCACGTCCTCCACACTGGACAGCCACACCGAGCCGCACCAGACCCCGGCCGCGCCGAGCGCGAGCGCGGCGGCCATCTGGTCACCCGAGGCGATGCCGCCGGCGGCCAGCACCGGACGGTCCCCGGCGATGCCGACGATCTCCGGGGTGAGCACGGTCGTCGCGATCGTGCCGGTGTGCCCACCGGCCTCGGTGCCCTGCGCGACGAGCACGTCGACCCCGGCCGCCAGCTGCCGTTCGGCGTGCCGCCGGGTCCCGACCAGGGCGGCGACGGCCATCCCGGCGTCGTGCGCGCGCTCCACGAGGTGCGGTGGCGCGGTGCCGAGCGCGTTCGCGACGAGCGCGGGCCGGTGCGCGAACACGGCGTCGAGCTGGGCCTCGGCGCCGCGCCGGCTCATCCCTGCCGCGATCGCGTCCCGCCCGGGGTCGGCTGGCAGCCGCGGGATGTCGTAGCAGTCCAGCAGGTCGTCGACGAACGCGAGGTGTTCGGCCGGGAGCTGAGCGCGCAGTGCGGCGACCAGGTCCTCCCGGTCGGCGCCGGGGTCGGCGGTCTTCTCCGGGACGAGCAGGTCGACGCCGTAGGGCCGCCCGTCGAGCTGCTCCTCGATCCAGTGCAGCTGCGCGTCGAGCTCGTCGGCGGTGTACGACACGGCCGCGAGCACCCCGAACCCGCCGGCCCGGCTCACCTCGGTCACCACCGCCGGGGACCGGTTGAACCCGACAATCGGGTGTTCGACGCCCAGCAGATCGGTCAGCGCTGTCCTGATCACACCGCCGAGCCTATTACGGACGGCCAGCGTCCAGAAGTGGGTCGGTGGTCACAACGCCGTCTGGCAGGATCGCCGCCGTGCCCCCGTCGCCGCGCCGCAGCGGACGTCCGCGCGACCCGGACGTCGACCGTCGCGCGCTCGCCGCCGCCCGCGAGGTCTACGGCGAACGCGGCTGGTCAGGGCTGTCGCTGGAGGAGGTGGCCCGCCGGTCGTCGATCGGGAAGGGGTCGCTGTACCTGCGCTGGCCGACCCGGGCCGCGCTGCTGGTGGCCGCGGTGCGCGACCGGGCCCGGTTCGTCGCCGACATCGACACCGGCTCCCTGCGCGAGGACCTGGTGACCTTCGCCGAGCAGTGGACGGCGTTCGCCACCAGTGACGACGGTCGCTTGGTCGAGCGCCTGCTCGTCGACTCCCACCGGGTCCCGGAGATCGCGGCCGCGCTCGCCGACGACGCCTACCCCGAGCACGTCCGCGGCGCCCGGACGATGGTGCGCCGCGGCATCGACCGCGGCGAGCTCCCCGCCGGGACCTCGGTGGCGCTGGTCGCGGACCTGGTCGCGGGGGCTGTGCGCAACCACGTCGCGACCACCCCCGCGCACCTCGCCGCCCGCGACGGCGGCCGCGGCTACGCGGCAGCGGTCGTCGACACCGTCCTGGCCGGGGTACGGGCGCGGGCTCAGCCCTCGCCGTAGGCGGCGGCGATCTCCTGCGGCCCTGCCCACCGGCGGTACGTGGGCCCCTGCGGCCAGCCCTCCGGCGAGTCCTGCCAGACCTCCTGGCGGCCGTAGGGCAGCACGTCGACCAGGGCGAACAGGTGGGAGAGCTGCTCGGTGCCGCGGCCGTCGGTGTGCCAGGTGCGGAAGACGCGGTCGCCGTCGCGCAGGAACACGTTGACCGCGAAGCCGCCGCCGGGTGGCGCGCCGACGTCGGTGCCGAAGCTGCTGTCGGCCGTCGAGTACCAGGTCATGGTGTTGCCGACGCGACGCCGGTAAGCGAGCGCCTCGTCGATCGGGCCCTGGGTGACGATCACGAAGCGGGCGTCGAACTTCTCCAGTCCGGCGAGCCGGGTGAACTGCGAGGTGAACCCGGTGCACCCGCCGCGCTGCCACTCGGCGCCGTCGTGCCACATGTGGTGGTAGACGATCAGCTGCGGGTGGCCGTCGAAGATCTCGGCGAGGCGGACGGGGCCGTCCTCACCGTGCAGGACGTAGTCGGGCATCTCGACCATCGGCAGCCGGCGACGTGCCGCGGCGATGGCGTCGAGCTCGCGGGTGGCGGCCTTCTCCCGGACGCGCAGTGCGGCGAGCTCGCGCTCCCAGGTGGCGGTGTCGACGACAGGGGGCAGGGCGGTGGGCGGGGCGGCGGTCGGCTCGGTCATGTGAGAGGTGACCGGTGTCGCTTCCGGAACTCATCGCTCGCCGGCGGGCCCGGTCCGTAGTAGGTGTGCCCGGTGGGTGTCGTGGTGGCCACGGTCCCGTCCGGGGCGCGGGCGACGTGCCAGCCGGGTTGTTCGCGCACGTGGTTGTGGAACTCGCACACCCCGCGCCCGTTCTCCAACGTGGTGGGTCCGCCGTCGGCGGCGCGTTCGATGTGGTCGAGGTGGCGGACGGGGGCGTCGCAGTACGGTTCGGTGCAGCGGTGGCCGGCCCGGGCCCTGACCAGGGTGGCGAGCAGTCCGGTGAAGGTGCGCTTGCGGGAGTCGCCGCCGATCACGACGCCCTGGTCGGTCAGCAACCGGCGCACCGACGTGGCACCGTCGGAGGCGGCGAGCAGCTCGACCGGGACGGGCCCCAGCCCGGGGATCTCCGCCGGGAGCGGCGACCCGGGATCGAGGAGCGCCTGCACCGGCACGGTCACCTGGACCTCCAGGTCGACCGCGGTCGCGGACCTCTGCCCGGTGACGCGTTCGACCAGGGTGTCGGCAGCGACCTGTCCGCGGGTGCGGGTCAGCGGCTCGGGGCTCACCGAGAGTTCGGTGAAGGCCTTCTGCAGGGCGGCGAGGCAGGCCGCACCCTGCTCGACGGGGACGTAGGCGGTCAGGTAGCTCATGGCGTCCGGCGCCGGCCGGAGGGTGACCCGTCGTTCGGCTCTGGCGGCGTGGAGGCGGGCGCGGAACCGGTCGGGGACGAGCTCGGCGACCAGCCGCCGGGTCAGCGCGCGGAGCCGGCCGATCCCGAGCCGCGCGAGGTCCCGGTGCGCGGCGAGGCGGGCGTCCACCGCGGCCCGCTGGGCGCCGGTCAGGCCGCGGCACTCGACGGTGACCGCGGCCACCTTCGCGGCGCTGAGCTCGCCGACCACGTGCAGCTCCCGGACGTGGTGCAGCCCGTCGTGCAGGTCACGGGCGTTCGCGACCCGGGCCCGTGCCTCGCCGGTCGGGATCCGGCAGGCCAGCTGGACCTGGGCGACCACACTGCGGTGGAGCTTCCCGGGGTCGGCCCCGTCCCCGGCGGTACCGGCGTCGGCGAGGCGGTTCTCGACGTGGGCACGGGCGAAGGCCCGGACCCGGGTGGCCTGCAGCGCGGCGAGCGAGGCCTGGAGGGACTCGATCTGGCGGACCTGGTCGACCAGCTGGGTCTCGGTGCACCCGGACAGGTCCTCGTGCGCGGCGTCCTGGACGGCGATCTGGGCCAGCAGCAGGTCGACCCGCAGGAACCCGCCCGCGCCCGTACCGGGGCAGTGGGTGGGTGGTTCCTGGACGGCGGTCACGACATCGACGATACTCGAACATGTGTTCGATCCGCTAGTCCGTGGTCGCGAGCCGCGACTGTGATGTCTCAGGACAGTCGCGAGCCGCGACCGGGGCGGGCACGGGGGAGCGGCCTCAGCCCCATTTCTCCCGCACCGAGGTGAAGACCTTCTGCCCGTGGGAGAACTCCACGACGTTGCCGTCCGGATCGGTCAGCTCGCAGATGTACCCCACGGGTCCCGGCATCTGCCGGGGTTCCCAGTGCAGGCACCCCGCGTCCCGGGCGCGGTCGGCTGCGGCGTCGACGTCGTCGCGGGTCGGCACCTCGATCCCCAGGTGGGCGAAGGGTCGCAGCAGCCCCAGCTCGCCGCCCTCGTCGGCGTCGAACGACACCAGGACCAGCACCATCGGCGTCTCGACCTGACCGGCGTTGGACAGCCAGGCGCTCCGCCCGGCGTCGTCGGAGAAGCGCTCGACGACCGTGAGGGGTGTCATCGTCGTGTAGAAGTCGATGGCGGCGTCGAGGTCGCCGGTCGGCAGCGCGACGTGGGTCCACCGCGCCTCGGTCAGATGTGCGTCGGTCACGGGGATTCTCTACCCGACGACGCCGCGGTCGTGCAGCCCGCCGATGGTGCGCTCGTCGAGACCGAGGACGTCGGCGAGCACCTCGTCGGTCTCCCGGCCCAGCTCGGGGGCGGCACCGGCGTCGCCGTGGTCGGCGTCCCACCGGATCGGCGAGCGCGCGGTGATCCCGGTGGCGCCGCCGGGCAGCGCCAGGTCTGCGAGCAGCGGGTGCCCACCCGCGCGGTGCTCGGCGACCACGTGCGTCATGCCCTGGTAGCGGCCCCACAGCACCCGCGCGGTGTTGAGCTCGGACTCGACGGTCGCCGAGTCGCGCGCGGCGAACCACGGCCGCAGCACCGCCGCGATCGTCTCGCGCAGCCGGTAGCGTTCGGTCTCCGAGGACAGGTCGGCGTCGAGCGCGGGCTCCAGGGCGGCGAACACGTCGCCGGTCCCGGTGACCGACACCAGCGCGTTCCACTGCGCCGGGGTCAGCGCGACGACCATCACCCGGTTCCCGTCGGAACAGGCGAAGTCGACGCCGAAGCTGCCGTAGACGTGGTTGCCGTGCCGCGGCCGCTCGTGCCCGCGCTCGGCGGCCTCGGAGAGCCAGCCCAGGTTCGCGACCCCGGCCAGCGCCACGTCGGACAGCGCGATCTCGGAGTACACCCCGGCGCCGGTGCGGGAACGCTGGTACACCCCGGCGAGCACGGCCGTCGCGACCGACATGCCGGTGACCAGGTCCCACGCCGGCAGCACGTGGTTGACCGGGGCCGCGCCCTCCTCGCTGCCGGTGATCTGCGGGATCCCGACCTCGGCGTTGACGGTGTAGTCGACGGCGGGACGGCCGTCCGGGTAGCCCTGCACACGCACGTGCACCAGGTCCGGGCGACGTGCGACGAGCGCGTCGTTGGCCATCCAGCGGCGGCCCACGACGTTGTCGACGAGGACGCCGCGGTCCCGGCCCGGCGCCGTCGCCAGAGCCAGGACGAGCTCGCGGCCCTCGTCGGAGCGCATGTCGATGCTGATCGAGCGCTTGCCCTTGTTCAGCGAGGCCCAGTAGTAGGAGTCGCCGGTGCCGTTCCCGGCGGCGGGCCAGCGACCGTGGTCGGGGCCGCCGCCGAGCGGGTCGACGCGGACGACCGAGGCACCGAGCTGCGCGAGCGTCATGCCACCGGTGGGACCGGCGACGAAACTCGCGCACTCGACGACGTGCAGACCGGAGAGCGGGCGCGACATGTCGACCATCCTGCCCGGGCGTGCGCGGCCGGACGGCTCAGAGGTGGTCGATCAGCCGCTGACGGGCCAGGCGCTCGACCATCTCGGGGAGCGCGGCGGCGGAGACGACGTCGAGGTCGCGGTGCGGGCCGCGTACGACGTGGTCGACGAGGTCCTGGGGGAATCGGCCGGCGAACTCGGCGGTGAGCCGGTCGACGGTGCCCCGGACGGTGGGGTCGGTGACGGGTGGGTGGACGGAGGCCTGCACAGGAATGGTCGATTCGGTTGAGGTGGTGTCCGGTACGCGGCGGAGTGCCGCACCGCGCGGGATCGCGCGGTGCCGGTACGGGGTCGTGGCACCGGCCGTGGCCGGGGCGCCGGGTCGGCGCCTCCCGGGGACGGTCCGGGCGGTTCGTCGGCCGCCGCGGCCGGAGTGTTACCGGGCGCGGTCGACGTGCACCACCATATCGGACATCCTCCTCGCGCGTCGACCGATTACGCCGGCCCCTGCTGATCGCGGTCCAGGTGGACCTCGCGGTCCGGCTCCACCGCGGCGACCCCGGTGACCGCGCGCAGGGCGTCCGGGTCGGCGCAGGTGCCGACGACCACGCCGACCCCCGTGAGCACCTTCTCCACCTGCAATCCGACGGCCGCACAGGCCCGCGCGACGTCGTCGGCGACGTGCCCGTCGGCCACCGACACCAGCAGCCTCCCGGTCGTGGTCATAGGCCCGGGGCCCGGACGAGGCCCGCGCCGACGTCGCCCGAGGGCAGCGGCAGCCGCTGGGCGGCCTGGGTGAGCTGCGTCCACAGGTCCCGCCCGCGGGCGCCGGTGCGCTGCGACCAGAGTGCCGCGATCCCGGAGACGTGCGGGGTGGCCATCGAGGTACCCGAGATCGTGTTGGTGCGCTGGGGCATCGGCCACGACGAGTAGACGTCCACGCCGGGCCCGGCGATGTCGATCTGCCCGCCCTCGATCGCGGAGCTGGCCGCGGAGAAGTCGGCGATGGCCAGCGCGGCGTCCACCGCGCCGACCGCCATGATCGACGGGCTGTTCGCCGGGACGCCGACGAAACCGACGTTGCCGGTCGAGCGCTCGGCGTTGTTGCCGGCCGCGGCGACGATCAGGGTGCCCGCGTCGAGGGCGCGACGCCCGGCGTTCTCGTAGGCGGGGGAGACCTCGTTCAGGTCCGCGCCCAGCGACATCGACACGATGTGCGCGCCGGAGGAGATCGCCCACTCGATGCCCTCGAGGATGCCGGCGTCGGTGCCGGAGCCGTCGTCGCCGAGCACCTTCCCGACCAGGATCCTCGCCTCGTGGGCGATGCCGTATCGGCGTCCCGAACCCGGCGCGAGCGGCCCGCAGGAGGTGCCGGTGCAGTGCGTGCCGTGTCCCTGCACGTCGGCGACCTCCTGGCCGTCGACGAACGAGCGCGACTCGATCTGCCGGCCGGCGAAGTCGGGGTGGCCGAGGTCGAGGCCGGTGTCGAGGACGGCGACGGTGATCCCGGCGCCGGTCTCGACGGCGACGTCCGCGCCGGTGGCCTGCAGACCCCACGTGACCTGGTCGTTGTCGGCGAACCGGGTCGCGCCGGGTGCGTCCGCGGCCTCCGTCGCGGCGGCGCGCTCGGCCAGGAAGCCCGCCGCGTCGGCGAACCCGCGCAGGTAGTCGGCGCTGGGCCCGGACAGGGCGCGCAGCACGCGTTCGGGCTCCACGGACAGCACCCGGCTGTCGGCCCGCACCGTGCGCAGCCGCGCCGGGTCCAGCTCGGCGACGGCGACGCCGAGCCGGGCGAACAGGGTCGGGTGGGCCACCGGGGCGGCGTCGCGGCTGCTGGTCACCTCGGACAGCCCGGTCAGCTCCGCCACCGCCGAGCGGGTGGTGTCGTGGTCGGTCAGCAGGTCGTCGCTGAGCACCAGCAGGTACCGGCCGGTCAGCGTGCCTGCGGTCCGGCCCGGAACGGCCGCGTGCGGATCCACCATGTCGCCTCCGTCGATCGACGTCTCGGTCACCCATCGTGCCGCAGCGACCGCGCTCCGGCACGGTCTGCGGCCGCCCCGGCGCGTCCGGTCAGGATCTCGGCTCGACGGTGTCCGCCAGCAGCGCCTCGGCGACCACGTGCAGCTTCCGGTTCGTCTCGTGCGAGAGCCGGCGCAGCAGCGTGAACGCCTCGTCGGCGGAGCAGCCGCGCCGGGCCATGAGCGCCCCCTTGGCCTGCTCGATGCTGACGTGCCGGGCGAAACGGGCCCGCAGGTGCGTGTTCTCGGTGTCCAGCGCGCGGGCGAGCGCCGCGGCGGCGAGGTCGCGGCCGTCGGGGCCGGGGCCGAGCAGGCCGGTCACGTCCTCGACGTGGTGCAGCACCCCGACCACTCGTCCGTCCGGGGCCGCCAGCGGGGAGTTCACCGTGACCCACAGCCGTTCGACGAAACCGGGCGTGCCGGTCGCCGCGGGTACGTCGTGGCGCCGGACCGGCAGGTGGTCGCGCTGCCCGAGGCGCAGCACCCGCGACAACGACGCCGTCAGCATCGCGACGCCGTCGGCGCCGGGCCGCCGCGGGTCGTCCGGCAGCGCCTCCGCGAGCGGCTGGCCGGCCAGCTCGTCGGGCGTGCGCAGGGTCGCGGCGCAGAAGGCGCCGTTCGCCCCCACGATCGTGAGCTCGCGGTCGAGGATCGCGTAGGGGGAGCGTGTGGCACGGAACGCGGGATCGTCGCAGCAGGCGCGCAGGATCAGCGCGTCCGAGGACCCGGAAAACATCTCGACCTCCGCCGCGCCGGAACGCGACGGTTCGGCGGATGCCGCAGCGAGCGGCACCGGAGGCCAGGCCCGGCGCGACCGGCAGATGGTGTCTGCGCGGGAACGGTTCCCGGGGGAGACCCGGGATGCCGGGCCGGTTGCTTGACCCTGCGTGCGTGCGCCCGGAACCTGACGGTTCGTGGACGTCGGCGAGAACGTTAAGACAGTGCGTCACGTGTGCTGACAGCGGGTGTCCGATTACGCCGGACGCCGCGTCCGCTGCGTCCGGATGCCGTGACCGGATAGTCCATTCCATATACGAGATTACGGTAGGCTCGCGCCGACCCCACCCGACCGCTTTCCAGGAGCAACGATGCTCGGTCTGATGCAGGACCGTCCGCTGACGCTGCCGCACGTGTTCCACCGTGCCGAGCAGTACTTCGGGCACAAGGAGATCGTCACCGCCACCCCGGCGGGGACGGTCCGCACCACCACGGTCGCCGAGTGGGCCGTACGGACCCGCCGGCTGGCCACCGTGCTCGACACCCTCGGCGTCTCCGCCGACGGCCGGGTCGGGACGTTCTGCTGGAACACCGACCGGCACCTGGAGCTGTACCTGGCGGTGCCGTGCACCGGCCGGGTCCTGCACACGCTCAACCTGCGGTTGTTCCCCGACCAGCTCGTCTACGTGGCCGACCACGCCGAGGACGAGGTCGTGTTCGTCGAGCGCTCCCTGCTCGGCCTGTTCTGGCCGCACGTGGACCGGATGACCACGGTGCGCCACGTCGTCGTCATCGACGACGGCGCGCCGACCGAGATCCCCGACGACCCGCGGATCCGGCTCTACGAGGAGCTCCTGGCCGCGGCCGAGCCCTTCGCGGGCCGGTTCGTCGTCGACGACGAGAACACCGCCGCCGCGATGTGCTACACCTCGGGCACCACCGGCAACCCCAAGGGCGTCGTCTACTCGCACCGCTCGACGCTGCTGCACTCGCTCGCGACGTTGTTCGCCGACGGTGTCGGGCTCCGCGAGCGCGAAGTGGTCCTGCCGGTCGTCCCGATGTTCCACGCCAACGCCTGGGGCCTGCCCTACGGCTGCCTGCTGGCCGGTACCTCGCTCGTGCTGCCCGGCCCCGGGATGACCCCGGACGCGCTGCTGTCACTGATCCAGGATCACCGGGTCACCGTCGCGGCGGGCGTCCCGACGATCTGGATGGGCCTGCTGCCCAAGCTCGGCGACTACGACTGCTCGTCGCTGCGGGTCCTGCTCTGCGGCGGCTCGGCGGTGCCGAAGTCCCTGTCCGAGGGCTTCCGTGCCGCAATCGGATTGCCGGTCCTGCAGGGCTGGGGGATGACCGAGACCTCGCCGGTGGCGACCCTGGGTGTGCTGCGCTCCCAGCACGACGACCTCTCCGACGACGAGAAGGCCACCGTGCGGGCGCTGCAGGGCCCGCCGGTCCCGCTCGTCGACCTGCGGATCGCCGACCCCGAGACCGGCGCCGAGCAGCCCTGGGACGGCACCAGCACCGGCGAGGTGCAGGTGGCGGGCCCGTGGATCGCCTCGGAGTACTACCGCGGCGAGGGCGGCGGCACGCAGTTCACCGCCGACGGCTGGCTGCGCACCGGTGACGTCGCCGTCGTCGACGGCCTGGGCTACGTCAAGCTCGTCGACCGCACCAAGGACCTGGTCAAGTCCGGTGGCGAGTGGATCAGCTCGGTGGAGCTGGAGAACGAGATCATGGCGCACCCGAAGGTCGCCGAGGCCGCGGTCATCGCGATCCCGCACGAGCGCTGGGTGGAGCGCCCGATGGCGTGCGTCGTGGTGAAGGACGGCGAGACCCTCACCGCCGACGAGCTCATCGCGTTCCTCACCGACCGGGTGGCCAAGTGGTGGCTCCCCGACGCCGTCGAGTTCATCGACGAGGTGCCCAAGACGAGCGTCGGGAAGTTCTCGAAGAAGACACTGCGGGAGAAGTTCGAGGGCTACCGGGTGGCCGCACCCGACGCCGGCTGACGGCGCGTACCAGCGGAAACGCCATCCGTCGGCCCCGGCCCCGTCCGTGGGTGTCCGGGGCCGACCGGTGCCGTGTGTGGGCGTCCACGGAACACTGACGGAACAGTGAGTCGGCCCCGTGACTCATGTAGACGGTCCGTCCAGGAGTGCCGCGATCCGCGCGTTGTGGGTCGCCCGCTCGCCGTCGATGCACTTATCGACGCCGACCGGGAGCCGTTCGAGATGACCCGCTTCGTGATGCGCGCCGACTCCGCCGCTCTGGACTAGGAAATGCCGGTGGAGGACCGATGACCGAGTCAGCGCGCGCCGTCCGCGAACGGCAGGACAGTGATCTTCCTGTGCTCGCCGCAGTGCTGGAGCGGGTCTACGCCCATGATGGGTACATGGTGGAGGGGATCGCTGATCCTCTGGCGTGGCTGGCGCACCCGTAGGAGATCTGGAGCTGGAACGCCGTCGTCGATGACGTCCAGGTCGGGCAGGTCACGGTCGCCGAGGCGCAGCCGGACGACGACGCGGCGCCCGCCTGGATCAAGAATACCGGCGGCCACGTCACCGACATCGCCGTCATGGCCCGACTGTTCCTGGACCCGGGGCATCGCGGGGCGGGCCTCGCGGGCTTCCTGATCCTCGCCCTGCGACACCACGCGCAGCTCATCGGCTGGACCGTGGTCGTCATGGCCAAGGACGCCGCTGCCGTCGGGTTCTACGACCGCTCCGGAGCCGAGCGCAGCGCCGAGGTCACCCACCGGTCCGGCGACGGCCTCACCGAGCCCGCACTGGTCTACATCTTTCCCGGCCCCGCTCGTCGCAGGCTAATCGCTAGTTCCGCTACCTCTGGAAATATGCCACGCTTGCCGAGTGCACAAGTACGTAGGCTCTGGTCCGTACTGCTATGCAAACTCCATATGCATGGCTGCGACTGACGAAATGCTATCGCCCGACCTGGTTGAAGTCTTATCGGGGTCTGCGTTTGGATTTGAGCTTGTTGACGACCGACCGCTTTTCAATCCTCCAGGCTGGACCCCGTTGAGGGGAATCAGTCAGGCGCTTCGGATTCTCGGGTTCGATTATCTGACTGAAAGTTTCGAGTCGCGCGAATCCGGACTGCTGCGCCTACGTGAACTCCTGGTCTCGGGCCTGGTGATTGTGGGTCCGCTCGACATGGGAATGCTCGGATATCACCCCGGTGCTGAAGGGCCGATTGGTGCAGACCACTATGTGGTCGCAGTGGATATCAATGAGTCTACGATCGTAGTCCACGACCCAGATGGATTCCCCTACGCGCATCTCCCGGTTAGTACTGCAACGGCAGTTCGGCGTGTGGTGAGAGGCTGACGGCCGTTCGGCGGTGATGATCACCGCGTGGTTGATCTTGCCGGGTGGGTGGCCTCGTTGGACGCGGTGGTGGAGCTGATCTCTGGCCGTTTCCGCAGGGTCGAGCCGCGCCGGCGGGTCGGAACCTACCTGCGAGGCCTGCTCGCGGGGCTCGAGCGGAAGAACGGCTGGACCCTCGCCGAACACGCCGGGGCGATGTCGCCGGACGGGATGCAGCGGCTGCTGCGCACCGCGGACTGGGA
>NZ_MCIP01000001.1:5687969-5712125 GCF_001932425.1 Pseudonocardia sp. Ae505_Ps2 | reverse complement strand
GCTGGACCGAACCGATCTACCGGGGTCCTGCCCCGTTCCCGCTCATCTCACCACCCTCGGCGTGTCGCCACGACCTGCCACCCCGCTACTGAGAACACCTCAGTGCACCTCGCCGCACCCGTCGCCGACGACCACCGTCCCGCCCCCGACCGCGACCGCGGTCAGCGGCGCGTCGAGCGGAACCCGGCCGAGGGCGGTCGCCGAGGTCAGGTCCCACAGCACCGCGGAGCCGTCCGAGCCCGCGGTCACCGCGCGGCACCGGCCCGCGCCGGCGGCCGCGGTCAGGTGCGCCGCGTCGGCGCGCACCGTGGTCACCGTGGCCGACCCGGCCCGCCAGACGTGCACCCGGCCGTCGGCGTCGCAGACCACGCCGTGGCAGCCGTCGTCGTCGACGGCCACGGCCGTGACCAGCCCGGCCGGCAGCGCCACGATGGACACCTTCGCGGAGGCGGGCCGCCAGCAGACCAGCAGACCGTCCGCGGCGAGCAGCACGGTCGCCCCGCCGGGGGTCGGCGCGGCCACCCGCGGTGCCGACGGCAGCCGGGTGGTGCGGAAGGCACGCCCGGTGCGCGCGTCGCGCACGGCGACCGTGCCGTCCGGCTCACCGGTCACCACCAGCGCGCCCCGCCCGGCCAGCACACGGCCGGGCAGCGACACCGCACCGGCCCGCACCCCGGTCGTCGCGTAGCGCTCCTCGACGGTCGAGGTCCCGGTGACGGCGAACAGCCGGGTGCCGGAGGGGTCGAACCACAGCGGGCCCGCGCCGGCCGGGACGCTCCAGCGGCGCGTGCCGGTGGCCGGGTCGTGGGCGAGCACCCCGTCGGAGCGGCGGCCGGCCGAGACGACCAGGCTCCCGGTCGCGGCGACCGCGCCGACCGCGGGGGAGACCCCGGCGGGTCCGCCGGTGCCCGGCCGGGCCCGTGCGGGGTCCCAGACCAGGACGCGGCCGTGGTCGTCCCCGGACGCGACGACGGTGCCCGCCGGGTCGGCGACGACCGCGCGGACCGCGGCACCGTGCCCGGCGAGCTCGGTGACCGGGCCGGGGCCGGCGGTCGGGACGAGCTGGACGGTCCCGTCCACCCGTCCGACGACGACCCGGCCCTCGCCGGCGCGCGCGGCCGCGGTGACCGCGACCTCGTCGCCGGGGACCTCGAGCCGCACCGCGTCCTGCGGCACGCCGTCGACCAGCGCGAACACGTGCAGGGCGCCGTCGGCGGTGGCCGCGAGCAGCTGTCCCGCCGTCGGCACGACCACGGCGACCACGGCTGGCCCGCCCTCCAGCAGCCCCAGCGGGGCCCCGCTGGCCGGGTCCCAGGACCGGAGCGTGCCGTCGGCCCCGCCGGACACGACGGTGCCCTGGCCGGTCGCGGTCAGCGCGGTGACCGGGCCGACGTGGCCGTGGGCGACCGAGACGGCCGCGCCGCTGGTCGCGTCCCACACCCGCACCGCGCCGTCGGCGCCGCCCGCGAGCACCCGGGTCGGGGAGGCCCCGGTCACCGCGAGCGCGGTCACCGGGCCGGGCGACCCGGCCAGGGCCGTGACCTCGGCGCCGCGGGCCGGGCCGTCGGTGGCCAGCACCCGCACGCCGGGGGCGTCCCCGGCGAGGGCGAGCAGACCGCCGTCGGGGGACAGGGCGACCGTCCGGGCACGGGCCGCGGAGGTCGGCGGCCGCGGACCGTCGGGCCCGGCGAGCGGGTCCGGGACCGCGTGTCCGGTCGCGGTGTCCCAGGCGCCGCTCTCGCCGGAGGCGTCGAGCGACAGCAGCAGGCCGTCCGGCCCGGCGAGCAGCGCGACGACCGCGTCGCCGTGGCCCTCCAGGACCCGGCTCAGCGCCGCCGACGGCGGCCGGGTGCGCCAGCGGGTGGTCAGCGCGGGGACACCCTGGGCGGCGAGCCGGGCCCGGGCCGCCCCGGCCAGTGCGGCCTCCCCGGCCAGGACGGCCCCGGCGAGCAGGTGCTGGGCGACCGGTGCGGTGCCGGAGCGGCGCAGGTGGTGCGCCTCGAGGTCCAGGACGCGGCGCAGCGCCTCGGGTGTCACCCCGTCCGGCGCGACGCCCGGGTGCTCCCCGTACGGCGGTTCGCCGGCGGCGATGCGCCGTTCCAGCCCGTCCCAGAACGTCTCGACGGCCATGCGTGTGAGCCCTCCCCGGGGTCGCGTTCGGTTACCTGTCGTGGCCCCGCACTCCATCGTTAACGCGGGAGGGGGTGTCGCCACCGAACCGGCGGTGACCGGCGGCGAGCCCTCGGTGACCGGCGCGCGGACTCTCGGCGTCGGAGGCGGGGGCCGGTGTCGGAGGCGGGGGCTACCGTCCGTCTCGTGCCCGCCACCACTCGTGCCCTCCGTTCGCTCACCGAGATCGCGGTGTTCGCGCCGCTGGTCGTCGCACGCCGCACCGCCCGGATGCTCACCTCGGGCTTCCCGCCCCCGGCACGCGAGGTCCGGGAGTTCCACCGGATGTGGGCGGAGAAGGTCGACGGGTTCTCCCGGGCCGCCGTCGTCCTGGCCACCTCGCCGCCGGGACCGGCGACCCTCGGGCGTGCCCTGGAGCCGATCCGCACCCGGGTGCGTGCCAACGCGCGCCGACTAGGCTGACCGCCCGGCGAGCACTCGGGGGTGCGGTGTGACGGAGGGGACGGCGGTCCGGCGCGGTCGGCGGCCGATGAGCGACCGCCGCCGCACCCTGCAGCGCCTGGAGATCTCCCGGGCCGCGATCCGGCTGTTCGGCGAGCACGGCGTCGCCGCGACCGGCGGTGAGCAGATCGCCGAGGCGGTGGGGCTCTCGGCACGCACGTTCTGGCGCTGGTTCCGCACCAAGGAGAGCTGCGTCGAGCCGGTGCTGAGCCTGGCCACCGACGCGTTCACCGCGAGCCTGGCCCGCTGGCCCGACGACACCCCGCTCGCCGAGCACCTCGCACGGGACTACGCCGAGCACCCCGATGCGGGCCCCGACGACGGTGCCCTCGTCTTCGAGGTGATCCGGATGAGCCGTTCCGAGCCCGCGCTGCGCGCCATCTGGCTGGTCGTGCAGGAGCGTGCGGAGCCGGTCCTGGCCGGGATCCTCGCCGGCCGGTTCGGCCGCGACGCGGGCGACGTCGCCGTGCGGGTGCACGCTGCGGCGCTCAACGGGGCGCTGCGGGTCGCGACCGAGGACATCGCCGCCGCCACCGCCGACGGGCGCCGCCCGCCGGCCGCACAGCTGCGCGCGCGGCTGTCGGCGGCCGTCGACGCCGCGATCCACGGCGTCGACGGCGAGCGGGCGGCCGGTCAGGGGCCGACCCGCAGCACGTGACCCTCGCCGTTCACCGCGACGAGCACCGACCCGTCCCCGGCCGCGGAGACCCCGGCGAACGGGGCGGGCCGGGTGGCCGCGCCGCTGCGGCAGTCGGCGGGAACGTGCGGCGGCCGGACGTCGAAGGCCAGCCCCGACGCCGCGACGGTGACCGTGCGGTCCACCGGGTCGATCCGCAGCAGGCGTCCCGCGGCGGCCTCGGCGCACCACAGCGCGCCCCCGGCGACGGCGAGTCCCTCCGGCCGGTGCAGCCCCGCGGCGAGGACGGTGCAGCGGTCGTCCCGCCGGTCGCCGGCGGGGTCGCGGTCGAGCCGCACGACCTGCCCGCTGCCGGTCAGGGTGGCGTACACGGCGCCGGTCGGGTCGACGGCCACGTCCACCGGCCCGTCGAGTCCCGTGGCGAGCACGGTCACGCTGCCGTCGTCGCCGAGGTGCAGGACCCGCCCGGCGCCGGTCTCGGCGACCAGCAGCCCGTCCCGGCAGGCGGCGACGCCGGTCGCCCCGGCCAGCCCGTCGGCCACCCGGGTCCAGGCGCCGGGACGGCCGCGCCACACCCCGGTCCCGGTGGTCACCACCGTGTCGCCGTGGTGCCGGGTGAGTCCGCGGATCCCGCCGCGGACCTCGGTGACGACGTCGCCGAGTGCGGTGACGGCGCCGCCACCCACCCGGGCCAGGGAGAAGTGGTCGGCGACGAGCGCGTCCGTCCCGTCGGCGGCCACGCCCCAGGGGCCGCAGAGGCCGGGCGGCAGCACCGTGGTCGCCGTGCCGTCGACGCCGACCCGGACCAGCCCGCCGTGGAAGGCCCCGGTCACCCAGGCCGACCCGTCGGCGGTGAACACGACGTTGTCCGCGCCGCCGACGCCGGTGTCGAGGGTGGCGGTGACCCGACCGTCCTCCGCGGTCCACAGGGCGCCGCCGCCGTTGGACAGGACGCGAAGCCCGCCCCCCGGGTCGAAGCGCACGGCCACCGGCCGGTCCAGCCCGGCGAGCAGTCGCTCGGGGGCGCCGCCGTCCGGGTCGACCCGCCAGACCTCGCCGGAGAGCAGGTGCGGGTAGTACAGGAGCCCGTCCGGGCCGACCTCCATCGCGTTGCCGAGCGCGAGCCCGGTCGCGAGCACCCGCGGCGGCCCGCCGGTCGGGTCGATCTCCAGCCGCCGGCCGTCCGGGCACAGCTCGTTGACGAACAGCCGTCCGCGGTGCCAGGCGATCCCGTCCGGGGCGGTGATCCCGTCGGCGACGACGGTCATGGCCCCGCCGGGTGCCCGGCGCCACACCAGCCCCGCGGGCAGGTCGACGACGAACAGCTCGCCGTCGGCGCCGAACACGAGGTCGTCGGGCGCGGTGAGCGGCCCGTCCGGCCCGAGCACCGTCTCGAGCCCGCCGGTCGCCGGGTCGAACGCGGACACGGTGCCGCCGAGGAACTGCGCGATCCAGAGCCGTCCGTCCGGACCGGCCACGATCCCGTTGGACGCCCACAGCGGGTTCGGCGGGCACAGCGGCTCGGCACGCAGCCCGGGCGCGGTCCGCACGGGCCCCCGGTCCGGCCCGGCGACCGGGCGCACGCTCACGGGGTGCCGCCGGAGAGCACGTCGTCCATCCCGCCGGCGCGCCAGTCGCGCAGGATCTGGTGGAACTCGACCGGACCGCCGCCGAACTGCTCGGAGCGCCGTCGCGGGCGGCCCTCGGAGTTGTAGTAGCCGGGCGTGCACTCGGCGAGGAAACCCTGCTGGTCGCGGGCCCGCTCGCGGATCGTCGCGACCCACGCGGCCTCCGCCTCCGCGGTCGGTTCGACGATCCGCACCCCGCGCCGGGCGGCCTCGGCACAGACCGCCGCGATGTGCCCGGCCTGCTCCTCCAGCACGTGCGCGAAGTTCGGCGACGCCGAGTTCTGCCCGGCCCCGACGTGGAACAGGTTGGGGAAGCCGCGGCTGACCCAGCCGTGCAGCGTGGACAGCCCGTCCGCCCAGTGCTCGGCGAGGGTGACGCCGCCGCGGCCGCGGATGTCGGCTCCGGCCCGGGTGGCGGGGTCGGCGCCGAGCTCGAACCCGGTGGCGAACACGATCGCGTCCACCGGGTACTCGACGCCGTCGACCACCAGGCCGTCGCGGGTGATCCGCTCGACGCCCTGTCCGCCGGTGTCGAGCAGCGTCACGTCGTCCCGGTTGAAGGTCTGCAGGTAGGTGTCGCTGAAGGTGGGGCGCTTGCACATCTGGCGGTACCAGGGCTTGAGCGCCGCGGCCGTCGCCGGGTCGGTGACGATCGCGTCGACCCGGGCCCGGATCTCGTCCATCTTCTCGGCGTCGGCGATCTCCAGCGCCTCGGCCGGCTCCTCGACGCCCCGGGTCCGGGCGAGCCGCCGTGCGCCCCGGACCGGGGCGGTGTCGGTCCACTTGTCCGCGACGCCGTCGGGGCCGAACGAGCCGTGCGGCGCCGGACGCATGTCCATCAGGGCCAGGAAGTCCTCGCGGCGGCGTCGCTGCCAGCCCGGGGCCAGCGACCGCCACCAGGCCTCGTCGTAGGGGGCGTCGTCGCGGGTGTCGACCGACGACGGCGTCCGCTGCACGACGTAGAGGTGCCGCGCGGCCCCGGCCAGGTGCGGGACGCACTGGATCGCCGTCGCCCCGGTGCCGACCACGGCGACCGTGCGGTCGCCGATCCGGTCGAGCGGGCCGCCCCGCTCGTCGCCGCCGGTCCAGTCGTAGTCCCACCGGCTGGTGTGGAAGGTGTGCCCGGCGAAGTCGGCGATCCCGGGGATCCCCGGCAGCTTGGGCCGGTTGAACGGCCCGGAGGAGATCACCACGAACCGGGCGGTGACCGTGTCGCCGCGGTCGGTGCCGACCTGCCAGGCCGACGTGTCGTCGTCCCAGACCAGGGTGGTGACCTCGGTGCCGAACAGGGCGTCGCGGTAGAGGTCGAAGTGCTCGCCGATCGCGCGGGCGTGCGCCCGGATCTCCCCGCCCGGCGGGTAGCGACGGCTGGGCATCCCGCCCAGCTCCTCCAGCAGCGGCAGGTAGATCGAGCTCTCGATGTCGCAGGCGATCCCGGGGTAGCGGTTCCAGTACCAGGTCCCGCCGAGATCCCCGGCGACGTCGACGATCCGGATCCGCTCGTGGCCGGCCTGCCGCAGCCGGGCCGCGGCGACCAACCCGCCGAAGCCGCCGCCCACGACCAACACGTCCACCTCGTCACGGACCGGGTCGTGGTCGGTGGGCTCGCACCACGGGTCCTCGGCGTAGAAGCCGAACTCCCCGGTCGAGGACCGGTACTGGGCGACGCCGTCGGGTCGCAGCCTGCGGTCGCGCTCGGCGCGGTAGCGCTCCCGCAGCCGGTCCAGGTCGGCCGCGGTGGGGTCGGTGGTCCCGGTGGTCCCGGTCGTCGTCACGCTGGTGGCTCCCTCGGCATCGCATGATCAGCTGCCGCACCAGGGTGGCACGAACTGCCAAAAAGGCACTGTGAGACGAGCGTCTCGTGGTCGGCCCCGACCCGTCTCATTACTGTCGGGCAGTGACATGAAGACACTCGACGACACCCGACGCGGGCGGGCGCCGATGAGCGACCGCCGGCGCGAGCTGCAGCGCCTCGAGATCTCCCGCGCGGCCGTGGCGCTGTTCCGCGAGCACGGCGTGCACGCCACCAGCGGCGAGCGGATCGCCGAGGAGGTCGGACTGTCCGGCCGCACCCTGTGGCGCTGGTTCCGGACCAAGGAGAGCTGCGTCGAGCCCGTCCTCGCCCGCAGCATCGACGCCGTCGTCGCGACGCTGCGACGCTGGCCGGCGGGGGTGAGCCTCGACGAGCACCTGATCGCCGAGTACCGCCCGCCGGAGGACCCGCGCGACGCCGCCGACGCCGACGCCGCGATGGCCGTCATCGCGCTGTCGCGCACCGAGCCCGGTCTGCGGGCGGTGTGGCTGGCGGTGCACGAGCGGGCCGAGCCGGTGCTCGCCGAGGTGATCGCGGCCCGCGCCGGCCGCGAACCCGGAGACCTCGACGTCCGGGTGCACGCCGCCGCCGTCGCCGCCGCCCTGCGGATCAGCAACGAGGACCTCGCCGCCGAGCTCGCCGCGGGCGTGCGGTGCGCCGACCCCGTCGGCCGACTCGGCCGCGCCCTGCGCGCGGCCACCACGACCCTTCCCCAGGCAGGAGACCCCGCGTGACCACCACCCCGTCCCGTACCGAGCAGGTACCGGCGAGCCGGACCGGAGCGCTGATCGCGGTCCTCGTCGGCGCCGCGTTCGTGATGATCCTCAACGAGACCGTGCTGAGCGTCGCACTGCGCGACCTGAGTGTCGACCTCGGCGTCCCCACCACCACCACCCAGTGGCTGACCAGCGGATTCCTGCTGACGATGGCCGTGGTCATCCCCACCACCGGCTACCTGCTCGACCGCTTCACCCCGCGGCAGGTCTTCCTCGCCTCGCTCGGGCTGTTCACCGTGGGCACCGCCGTGGCCGGGTTCGCGCCCGGCTTCGCGATGCTGCTCGTCGGCCGCATCGTGCAGGCGGGCGGTACGGCGATGATGCTCCCGTTGCTGATGACCACGATCCTGCGCCTGGTGCCTGCCGAGCGGCGCGGCGCGACGATGGGCACGATCACGATCGTCATCGCCGTCGCGCCCGCGATCGGTCCGACGATCGGCGGCGCGATCCTGTCCGGCCTCGGCTGGCGCTGGATGTTCTGGCTGGTCCTGCCGCTGGCCGTGCTCGCCATGGCGGCCGGCGGCCGTTGGCTGCGCATCGACGGCGGCGGCCGCCCGGTCCCGCTCGACGTGGTCTCGGTGCTGCTGTCCGCCGTCGGGTTCGGCGGGCTGGTCTACGGGCTGTCCTCGCTGGGCGGCCACGGCGGCGGGGGGCTCCCGCCGTGGGTGCCGGTCGTCGTCGGGCTGGTCGCGTTGGCCGTGTTCGTGCTGCGCCAGCTGCGGCTGATGCGCGACGGCCGTGCCCTGCTGGACCTGCGCCCGTTCCGGCGACGCCAGTTCGTCGTGGCGCTGGTGCTCACCGCGCTGGTGCTCCTGTCGCTGATCGGCGTCGCGGCGGTGCTGCTGCCGCTCTACCTGCAGACCGTGCTCGGCACGAGCACGCTGGTCTCCGGGCTCGTGGTGCTGCCCGGCGGGCTGCTGCTCGGGCTGCTCGGCCGTCCGGTCGGCGCGCTGTTCGACCGCGTCGGGGCCCGGCCGTTGGTGATCCCGGGCGCGGTGCTGATGGCGGCCGGCCTGCTGCTGTTCTCCACCCTCGGCCCGGGCACCCCGCTCGGCGTGGTCGTGGCCTTCCACCTGGTCCTGATGGGTGGGCTCGCGCTGATGATGACGCCGCTGATGACCGAGGCGCTGGGCTCGCTGCCCGACGAGCTGTACTCCCACGGCAGCGCGATCCTCTCCACGCTGCAGCAGGTCGCGGGCGCGCTGGGGACGGCGTTGTTCGTCACCGTCGCCGCGCTGGGCTCGGCCGCCGCGGGGGCCTCCCCGGACGCGAGCGGGCTGCACGCCGCGTTCGCCGTCGCCGGTGGGGTCGGGGTGCTGGCCGTCCTGCTGTCGCTACTGGTCCGGCGCCGCGCCGCGGCGGAGACCCCGGTCGGCTGAGGGCGGGGCCGCCACCGCGGCGTCGACCACGGCCGCCGCGTCCCCCACGGCGATCGTGCCGGAGCTCAGCACCCGGCACACCGCGCCGCCGCGGTCGTGCAGGGCGCGGCGCGCCCCCGGTCCGACGGCGGTCTCCATCACCCGGCAGGGCGCGGCCCGGCGCACCACCTCCAGCTCGACCCCGCCGAGCCGCAGCCGGGTCCCGGGCGTGGTGGGGACGGTGCCGTGGTCGAGGGTGACGGTGCGCCGGGTGCGGCCCGAGGGGACCGGCGCACCGAGCTCGGCGGCCGCGGCGTCGAGCTCGTCGCGGCTCTGCACCGACACGTGCCGGTGCCGGGTGCCGAAGTACCGGTCGCCGACGACGCCGCTGCCCGCGAGCACCTCGACCCGCCGGGCGTCGTGCATCGGCCCACCCCGCTCCGCGGCGACGTGCAACCCGAGGACCTTCACTCCACCGTCACCGACTTCGCGAGGTTCCGCGGCCGGTCCACGTCGCGTCCGAGCGCGACGGCGGTGTGCCGGGCCAGCAGCTGCAGCGGGATCCCGAGCAGGATCGGGGCCAGCTCCGGCTCCGTGCGCGGGACCCGCAGCACGGCGTCGGCGAGCCCGGCGGGCAGCTCGGCGTCGGTCACCGCGATCACCGGCCCGCCCCGGGCCCGGATCTGCTCGATCGTGCCGACGTTCTTCGCGAGCAGCTCGTCGTCGGGCACCACGACGACGCTGGGCATGTCCGGGGTGACCAGCGCCAGCGGGCCGTGCTTGAGCTCGGAGGCGGGGTAGGCCTCGGCGTGGCAGTAGGAGATCTCCTTGAGCTTCTGCGCGCCCTCCCGCGCGACCGGGCTGGCCCGGGTGCGTCCGACGAAGAACATCGACGACGCGTGCGCCCACCGCCGTGCGACCGCGGCGACCGTGCCGTGGGCGGCGTCCTCGGCGAGGACGGCCTCGACGTGGCGGGGCAGCGCGGCCAGCCCGTCGAGCAGTCGCCGCCCGTCGGCCACCGACAGGTCCCGCACCCGGCCCAGCAGCACCGCGAGCATCGCGAACGTCACGCTCATGGTCGTGACGGCCTTGGTCGAGGCGACCGACACCTCCGGCCCGGAGTGCAGGAACACCCCGGCCCCGCACTCGCGGGAGATCGCCGAGCCGATCACGTTCACCGCGCCGATCACCCGTCCGCCCTTGCGGCGCAGCTCCTGCACCGCGGCGAGGGTGTCGGCGGTCTCGCCGGACTGGCTGACCGCGACGTAGAGGCAGTCCGGGTCGACGACCGGGTTGCGGTGACGGAACTCGCCGGCCGGTTCGGCCGCCGCCGGGATGCGGGCCAGCTGCTCGACCAGCCCGGCGCCGATCTCCCCGGCGTAGTAGGCCGACCCGCAGCCCAGGAACAGCACCCGCCGCACCCCGCGCAGCTCGCGGGGGTCCATCCCGAGCCCGCCGAGCCGGGCGGTGGCGAACCGGGTGTCGAGCCGCCCGGCCAGCGCCCGGCGGACGGCGTCGGGCTGCTCGGCGATCTCCTTCGCCAGGAAGTCGGGGTGCCCGCCGAGCGCGTAGTCCTCGGACCCGGTGTCGACGGTGGTCGGGCTGATCCGGGTGGAGCCCTCGATGCCGTCGGCGCGCACGGTGACGATCTCGCCGACGTCGAGGAACACCACCTTCTGGGTGTGCCGCACGACCGCGGCGAGGTCGGACGCGACGACCATCTCCCCGTCGCCGATGCCGAGCACGATCGGGCTGCCGTTGCGCGCCACGACGATCTCGTCGGGGGTGCGGGCGTCGAGCACCGCGAGCCCGTAGGTGCCCTCGACGCCGGCGAGCGCCGTGCGCACCGCGTCGGCGAGGGTGGCGGCACCACCCTGGAGCGCCTCGCCGACCAGGTGGGCGAGCGCCTCGGAGTCGGTGTCGCTGCGCAGTACGACCCCGCGGGCGGTGAGCCCCGCACGCAGCGCGTCGGCGTTCTCGACGATGCCGTTGTGCACGATCGCGACCCGCCCGGACGCGTCGGTGTGCGGGTGCGCGTTGGCCTCGCTCGGCTCGCCGTGGGTCGCCCACCGGGTGTGCGCGACGCCCGACCGGCCCGGGGGAGGGACCTCACCCAGCAGCGTGCGCAGGTCCTCCACCCGTCCCGCTGTGCGCCGCACCGTCACCTTCCGGCGGTGCGCCACCGCCAGGCCCGCCGAGTCGTAGCCCCGGTACTCCAGCCGGGACAACCCGTCGAGCAGCACACCCGCAGCCTCCCGCGGCCCCACGTAACCCACGATCCCGCACATGCACGTCCCTCTGTCGTCGTGTCCGTCGTCGTGTCAGCCGTAGACGATCCGGCGCAGCCGCCGCTGGGAGACGTCCCCGGGGGCGACCACCCGCGCGGCGAGCTCGGCCGCGATCCGCGGCCAGATCTCGTCGTTGCGCCGGTCGCGGGCCTGGAGCTCGCGGTGCCGGCGGCGGACGAACTCCTCGGTGGTCTCGCCGAAGTAGGCGACGACGTCGGCGACCACGCGGGCCGCCACCGGCTCGGTGAGCCCGGTGGTGGCGGCCACGTGTCGCACGAGATCCGGATCCACGCCGTCGATCCTGACCGGGTACGGGACGAAGGGCCAGAACTCTGCCCGGAATCGGGCAGGGATCAGCGATCGCGGGCGATCCGGAAGGTGAACTCCAGCAGTCGCCACTCCCCGTCGGGCTCGACGCCGTCGGGCATCGGGCCGGTGCGTGGGGCGAACTCCACCACCAGGTCGTCCTTCACCCCGAACACGGTGTCCGAGTCGAGGTGCTCCCCACCGGCGACGAACAGCTGCGTGATCAGCCTGCGGTGGCCCGGTGCCTCGATGAGGAAGTGCAGGTGGGGGGCCCGGAAGGGGTGCCGTCCGGTGGCGTCCAGCATCTCCCCGACCGGGCCGTCGGCGGGGATCGGGTAGGCGGCGGGCAGGATCGAGCGGAACCGCAGCCGGCCCGCGTCGTCGGTGCGGAACCGGCCGCGCAGGACGGGGCCCTCGGTCTCGGGCAGCTGCAGGTCGTAGAAGCCGTCCTCGTCGGACTGCCAGATGTCGACGACCGCCCCGGGCACCGGCTCGTCATCGGTGTCGGTGACGACGACGTCCACCCACAGCGGGGTGCCCTTCTTCCCCGCGGAGACGTCGGTTCCCTGGTCGAGCTCGGGCGGTCCGTCGGTGTAGAACGGCCCGAGCACCGCCGAGGACGTCGTGTCCGGGGTGCGGGAGTTGGTCAGCACGTCCACCACGCTGGACAGCCCGAGGGTGTCCGACAGCAGCACGAACTCCTGGCGCCGCTCGTCGGTGACGTGTCCGGTGCGGGTCAGGAAGTCGATCGCGGTCTGCCACTCGTCCTGGGTGAGGTCGTACTCGCGCGCGTAGCCGTGCAGGGTGGCGGCGAGCCCGGCCAGCAGGGTCCGCAGCCGTTCGTCGGGCCCACCGAACGACCCGGTGACCTGCGTGGTCAGCGCGTCAAGGGTGGCGCGCACCGGGTCGCCGGGCCGCTCACCGGCCCAGGCCCGCCCGAGCAGGGCGCGCACGCCGTCACGGGTGACCGGCACCGGGTTCGGGTACGGCCGCGCGACGGCCTGCTCGGCGAGCCGGTCCAGGTCGGCCTCGTCGACACCCAGCGCGGCCAGCGACGTCGGCCCGCCCGCGGCGACGAGCAGGTCGTACACCGCGCCGGCCGGGTCCGGCCCGAGCGCCTCGGCGATCCGCGGAGCGGCGGCCGCGTTGTGGGCGATCACGTGGGGCAGCAGCACCGCGTGGGTCGGCGCGTGCGGCAGGTCCAGCGTGCCGCCGACGGTGTGGGCGAGCTTGTGCTGCAACGCCATCCCGGCCCGGTCCAGGCAGGTCCCGGCCAGCCACGCCCCCCGCAGCAGCGCGTCGGTGTCGCCGCCGCGCAGCCCCGCGGTGAGCAGCCGCACCGACTCCAGCGCGGCGGCGTCGGTCAGCGGGTCGCGGTCGACGCTCCACAGCGCCTCGACGGCGTGCGCGAGCGCGTTCACCGCGCTCGGCACCCCCACCTGCGACGGCAGGTCGGCGACGAGCGTCGGGTCGTAGACGACGGTCTCCGGCCGGATCGCCGGGTCGGTCCGGGTGGTCTTCACCCCCGGCGTGTCCACCCTCAGCTCGCCGAGCACCGCGGTGCACTCCGAACCGGAGTACGTCGTGGGGACGACGACCTGGTCGGCGCCGGTCCGCACGGCGAGCGCCTTCGACAGCCCGATCTGCGAGCCGCCCCCGATCGCGACGACGCAGTCCGCCCCGGCCGAGGTGAACGCCGCCAGCGCCTCGTCGGTCACGGTCACCGGGGTGTGCACGGCGGCCCGGTCGAACCGCCCGGCGAGCAGCGACCCGAGCGCGGCCTGCGCCCGGTCCGCCGCGCCGGCGGGGTGGCGGCCGGCGACGAGGAACACCCGCGACCGTCCGAGCCGCGTCACCTCCGCCGCGAGGTCGTCGAGCGTGCCGGGACCGAACACCACCCGCGCGGGGGAGGGCTCGTGGACGAAGCCGGTCATGTGGTCACCTCCGGGATCCGGTCCAGGATGCGCCCCAGCACCCGGCGCAGCGCGTCGGCCGGGTCGTCGGGGAGCGCCTCGGCGCGCCAGGCGACGTGGGCGTCCGGGCGGACGAGCACACAGCCGTCCTCGCCGACCCCACGCAGCCGGGCCCAGTCGTCGTAGACGTCGGTGACCTCGCGGCCGGGGCCGATCACGTGTGCGGCCAGCTCGATCCCCAGCTCGGCCGCGACGGTCCGCGCGGCCGCGGCCCATGCTCCGCCCGCGATGCCGGTGAGCAGCGCGAACCGGCCCTTGCCTGCGAGGTCGTGGGTGGAGACGCGGTGCCCGTCGCGGCCCAGCCAGCAGTGCGGCAGCCGCGCCCCCGGCCAGGTCGTCGGGTGGTAGTAGAGCTCGGGGTCGCGGTCGTATGCGGGCTCCGGGGTGCCGTCGGGCACCACCGCGCCGGACGCGTAGCGCTGTCCCATCTCGACACCGTGCGCGTTGAACTCGTAGTCCTTGTGCTCCAGCGCCGCCCGCAGCGCCGCGCGGGTCGCGGCCCCGGCGGGGTGTCGTCGGCGCGGGCGGCCATCGAGGCACGCATCGCCGCTGGGTCCGCGCCGGGCTCCAGCCCGAGCGCGGCGAAGATCGGCCCGAACTCCTCCACCGAGCGGTTGGCGCGGCGCACGATCTGCTCGCCGACGGGGGCGCGCTCGGCGTCGTAGGAGTCCAGCAGCCCGGGGCCGGCGGTGCCGCGCAGCACCATCGCGAGCTTCCAGCACAGGTTGTAGGAGTCCTGGATCGAGGTGTTGGAGCCCAGCCCGTTCGACGGCGGGTGGCGGTGCACGGCGTCACCGGCGCAGAACACCCGTCCCGACCGGTAGCGGGTGGCCCACTGTTCGTTGACCGTCCACACCGAGGTCGAGCGGATCGTCACCGGCACGGAGTCGTCACCGATCAGGTCGTGCACGATCGCGGTGGCCGCGGCGTCGTCGAGCTCCGGCGGTGGACCCGCGAGGTCGTAGCCCCAGATCGCCATCCAGCGGGTCCACGGCCGCACCATGCGCAGCACGCCCATCCCGATGCCGCCGACGTCGGCGCCCGGCTGCAGCACCCAGTACAGGACGCTCGGCCGGTGCTCGACCAGCGCGGTGAGGTCGGCGTCGAAGACGATGTTCATGCTGCCGGCGAGCTCGCCGCGGCCGTCGAAGGGCAGGCCCGCGTCCCGGGCGACGGCGCTGCGCCCACCGTCGGCGCCGATCACGTAGCGGGCCCGGATGGTGAGCTCGGCGCCGGTGATGCGGTCCCGCGCGGTGACGGTGACGCCGTCGTCGTCCTGGACGTGGTGGAGGTACTCGGTGTCGAAGCGGATCCGGCTGCCGCGCTCGGCGGCCCGGCCGACCAGGATCGGCTCGAGGATGTTCTGCGGCAGGTCGCAGTGCGATGACGGGCTGGCCAGGGTGTAGTCGGCGCGCCGCGCCGGGTGGGTGCCCCAGGTCCGCACCCGGCCGAGCTCGTCGCCGGCCAGCGCGGTGCAGAACACCGTGTCGCCCATGAGGTGCGAGGGCGTCCCCTCCGCGACGACGTCGGCCTCCACCCCCTGGTCGCGCAGGATCTCCACGGTGCGCTGGTTGGTGATGTGCGCGCGCGGGGTGTCGGCCGTCCACCGGTACTTGGTGATCACGAGGTGGTCCACGCCGAGACCGGCGAGGAACAGGGCCGCCGACGAGCCCGCGGGCCCGCTGCCGATCACGAGGACGTCGGTCGTCACGGTGTCGCTCACGGACCGGATTATGGTTGAGCAGTCAACGATCGTCCAGGTCGGTCGTCCGGATCCCCATGGCGCGCCCGGCGTCGGCGGAGATGTCGTCGGAGATCCGGGTGATGAAGGCGTCCATCGCGTCCTGCATGCGCGAGCGGAACGACGACAGCAGCGCCAGCGTGGCGACCGGCTGCAGCTGTTCGACGGTCTGCTGGATCCGGGGTGCGTCGCCGGCGGGCAGCCCGGCCTCGACGTAGCCGTCCCACACCTGCCGGGCGAACAGCTCGACGAACATCTCGGCGACGGCGCCGGTGTGGTCGTCGAGCCTGCGGCGCAGCCCCACCAGCGCGGCGGGCGGGATGCCCAGCCGCACGGCCTCGGCCGCGGCCCGGGCGAGGTCCGGTCGCAGGATGCGCAGCCGTGCGTCCTCGGTGGTCTCGACGACGCCGGTCGCGCACAGGTGCCGGACCAGCTCGTCGTCGGACACCATGTCCGGTGTGAGTCCGAGATGCCCGGGCAGCTCCGCCCCGTCCACCTCGACGGGTTCCTCGGGCTGCCACGGGGCGAGCATCCCGCGGTAGAGCCGCAGCGCCTCCTCGGCGGTCCGTCCGGGGTCCTGGGTGACGAGCACCTCGATCGCCCCGAGGGAGAAACCACGTCGCCGCAGCCCGTTGACCAGGTCGAGCCGGTCGAGGTGGGCCTCGGTGTAGCGGGCGGCCCGCCCGGCCCGTCCGCTCGGCGGGAGCAGCCCGCGCGTGATGTAGGAGCGCACCGTCCGCACGGTCATCCCCGCCCGGCGGGCCAGCTCCTCGATCGGGAAGTCCGCCACCCCGACGATCCTAGACAGCTGATCTCGACATCGTTGCCGACGAAACCGATGTAACGTTCCCGCAGGTCGGGGGACGACCTCGTCCTCACTGGTGGCGAGGGTGTCGCCATCCCAACTTGCCGTCGCCTTCGAGATCGGGTCCGATGGTCCCGACCGCGACGACGAGGTGGGTCATGACCGACGCCGTACTGCCGAGGGGACTGCGCCGCGCACGGAAGGCGGCCGCCCGTTTCACCACGCCCCTGCTGCCCGACGACTACCTGCTGCTGCTCAACCCGCTGTGGTCGGTGCGGGAGCTGCGCGGGCGGGTGGTGAAGGTCGTACCCGAGACGGCCGACGCCGTCACCCTGGTCATCCGGCCCGGCCTGGGCTGGTCGTTCGACCACCGCGCCGGCCAGTACGTCGGCATCGGCGTCGAGGTCGACGGCCGCTTCCACTGGCGCTCCTACTCGCTGACCTCCGAGCCGCGCCGCGACCGCAGACACATCTCGATCACCGTGAAGGCGATGCCGGAGGGCTTCCTGTCCCGCCACCTCGTCGACGGCGTCGGGCCCGGCACGGTGGTGCGCCTCGCGCTGCCGCAGGGCGAGTTCGTGCTGCCCGACCCGCCACCGGAGCGGCTGCTGTTCCTCACCGCGGGCAGCGGCATCACCCCGATCATGGCGATGCTGCGCACCCTGGACCGTCGCGACACCGTGACCGACGTGGTGCTCGTGCACTCGGCCCCGCGCGACGGCGACGTCATCTTCGCCGCCGAGCTCGATGAGCTGTCCGCGCGACACCCGTCGCTGCGGGTGCAGCTGCACCTCACCGGGGAGCGCGGCAGGCTCACCCCCGCCGGGCTGGCCGAGTACTGCCCGGACTGGCGCGAGCGCAGTACCTGGGCGTGCGGGCCGGAGGCGATGCTCGACGAGGCCGAGGAGCTGTGGGAGTCCGCGGGCCGGGGCGACGCACTGCACGTCGAGCGCTTCTCCGCGTCGTTGCGCGGGGGCGAGGCGGAGGGCGGCACGGTCACCTTCGTCCGCCGCGGCTCCGCTGCCCGCTCCTCCGACGACGGCGACACCACCGTCGAGATCGACGGCGCCACCACGCTGCTCGACGCGGGGGAGCAGGCCGGTCTCGACCTGCCCTACGGCTGCCGGATGGGCATCTGCCACACCTGCACCGTCGGCCTGCGGTCCGGGTCGGTCCGCGACCTGCGCGACGGCACCGAACGCCGCGGCGACCCCGACACCCCCGCCGAGAGGATCCAGACCTGCATCACCGCCGCCGCCGGTGACTGCGTCCTGGAGATCTGACCCGTGATCTGCCCCCGAGATCCGACCCCGAGAGTCCGGCACCGCCCACACCCTGGAGGAACGTCGTGGCCATCGCCGACGTCAAGGAGTTCGCCCACCTCACCGACGCCGACGTGGAGGCGATCGGGCGTGAGCTCGACGCGATCCGCGCCGACGTCGAGGAGCGTCGTGGCCAGTACGACGCCGACTACATCCGCACGACGATCACCTGGCAGCGGCGGCTCAACGTCGCCGCGCGGGTGACGCTGTTCGGCAGCCGGATCCCGCCGCTCTGGCTCGCCGGCACGGCCATGCTCTCGGTCGCGAAGATCCTCGAGAACATGGAGATCGGGCACAACGTCATGCACGGCCAGTGGGACTGGATGAACGACCCGGAGATCCACTCGTCGACGTGGGAGTGGGACAACGTGTGTCCCGCCGAGCAGTGGCGGCACTCGCACAACTACCTGCACCACACGTACACGAACGTGATCGGTAAGGACAAGGACGTCGGCTACGAGATCCTCCGGGTCCGCGCCGACCAGCCCTGGCACCCCGCCTACCTGGGCCAGCCGTTCTGGAACGTGCTGCTCATGCTGCTGTTCGAGCACGGGGTGTCGCTGCACGACCTCGACGTCGAGGGACTGATCAGGTGGCAGATCGAGGACCCCGAGGAGTTCCGGCGCAAGCTGCTCGACGTCGGGCGCAAGCACGCCCGTCAGATGCGCAAGGACTACCTGCTGTTCCCACTGCTCACCGGTCCTGCCGCGGTCTCGACGCTGACCGCGAACGCCACCGCCAACATCGTCCGCAACATCTGGTCCTACGCGATCATCTTCTGCGGGCACTTCCCGGACGGCGCCGAGGTCTTCACCGAGGAGGAGCTGGAGGGGGAGACCCGCGGCGAGTGGTACCTGCGCCAGCTGCTCGGCTCCGCCAACTTCACCGGCAACCGCCTGATGCACGTGATGTCCGGCAGCCTCGGCTACCAGATCGAGCACCACCTGTTTCCGGACCTGCCGTCGAACCGGTACCCGGAGATCGCGGTGAAGGTCCGCGCCCTCTGCGAGAAGTACGACCTGCCGTACACGACGGGCCCCTTCCCTCGGCAGTTCTGGCAGGCGACCCGCTCGATCTGGCGGCTGTCGCTGCCGGCCCGCGGGATCCGGGAGGCCGAGCACCGCCGCGAGCGCCGCGGTCTGCTCCGCCGGCCTGCCGCACAGGCGGCCTGACCCCCGGCGGACGACCGGGAGCACCACCGACGACGGGCACCCGCCGGACCCGACCGCCCGGTCCGCGTCCGGCCCCCGGTCTGAGCGCCCCTGACCTGCGGAGACGTCGAAAACCGACCCCCCTGTGAACGGCGTCCGACGGGGGGTGTAACTTTCTTTCCGTCAGCGAGTGAGCCGGACAGAACGGGCCCTGAGTGGTTCGGTCAACAGGCCCCGCGGACAGCTGACCCCCTGGTGGTTCGCCGAGTTTCTCGGTGTGGTTGTCTTGACGGGTCAAGGCGATCCGTCTTCAGGATCCCGCTTCCTTGTGTGGGGGTTGGGTGATTGCGGTGCGGGTGTCTTTTGAGAACTCAACAGTGTGTCGAGCTATATTGAATCGGTTTGGCGTTTAGTGCCAGATTGTTTGTTTGGTTGCAGCATTCGATCCCGTCGGGTGTTGTGACCAGTGTTTGTTTGTCAGGGTTTTGTTGGAGAGTTTGATCCTGGCTCAGGACGAACGCTGGCGGCGTGCTTAACACATGCAAGTCGAGCGGTAAGGCCCTTTCGGGGGTACACGAGCGGCGAACGGGTGAGTAACACGTGGGTGACCTGCCCTCCACTCTGGGATAAGCCTGGGAAACTGGGTCTAATACCGGATAGGACCACTGGCTGCATGGTTGGTGGTGGAAAGTTTTTTCGGTGGGGGATGGGCCCGCGGCCTATCAGCTTGTTGGTGGGGTGATGGCCTACCAAGGCGGTGACGGGTAGCCGGCCTGAGAGGGCGACCGGCCACACTGGGACTGAGACACGGCCCAGACTCCTACGGGAGGCAGCAGTGGGGAATATTGCGCAATGGGCGGAAGCCTGACGCAGCGACGCCGCGTGGGGGATGACGGCCTTCGGGTTGTAAACCTCTTTCGCCAGGGACGAAGAGTGATTGACGGTACCTGGAGAAGAAGCACCGGCCAACTACGTGCCAGCAGCCGCGGTAACACGTAGGGTGCGAGCGTTGTCCGGAATTATTGGGCGTAAAGAGCTCGTAGGCGGTGTGTCGCGTCGGCCGTGAAAACTTGGGGCTTAACTCTGAGCGTGCGGTCGATACGGGCATCACTTGAGTTCGGCAGGGGAGACTGGAATTCCTGGTGTAGCGGTGAAATGCGCAGATATCAGGAGGAACACCGGTGGCGAAGGCGGGTCTCTGGGCCGATACTGACGCTGAGGAGCGAAAGCGTGGGGAGCGAACAGGATTAGATACCCTGGTAGTCCACGCCGTAAACGTTGGGCGCTAGGTGTGGGGACCATTCCACGGTTTCTGTGCCGCAGCTAACGCATTAAGCGCCCCGCCTGGGGAGTACGGCCGCAAGGCTAAAACTCAAAGGAATTGACGGGGGCCCGCACAAGCGGCGGAGCATGTGGATTAATTCGATGCAACGCGAAGAACCTTACCTGGGTTTGACATGCACCAGACATCCCTAGAGATAGGGCTTCCCTTGTGGTTGGTGTGCAGGTGGTGCATGGCTGTCGTCAGCTCGTGTCGTGAGATGTTGGGTTAAGTCCCGCAACGAGCGCAACCCTTGTTCCATGTTGCCAGCACGTTATGGTGGGGACTCATGGGAGACTGCCGGGGTCAACTCGGAGGAAGGTGGGGATGACGTCAAGTCATCATGCCCCTTATGTCCAGGGCTTCACACATGCTACAATGGCTCATACAGAGGGCTGCGAGACCGTGAGGTGGAGCGAATCCCTTAAAGTGAGTCTCAGTTCGGATCGGGGTCTGCAACTCGACCCCGTGAAGTTGGAGTCGCTAGTAATCGCAGATCAGCAACGCTGCGGTGAATACGTTCCCGGGCCTTGTACACACCGCCCGTCACGTCACGAAAGTTGGTAACACCCGAAGCCGGCGGCCCAACCCTTGTGGAGGGAGCTGTCGAAGGTGGGACTGGCGATTGGGACGAAGTCGTAACAAGGTAGCCGTACCGGAAGGTGCGGCTGGATCACCTCCTTTCTAAGGAGTCCCATCATGTGATGGGGCATCACATGGCTCTGCAGGGTTTTGCTCTGTGGGTTTCTGTGGTTCCTTCATTGAATCGCATCATCAGCTCCGTCTGTGGGTTGGGTGCGTTGGGTGGAACGCAGTTCGTTGGACCGGTTTGGCTTGGCACACTGTTGGGTCCTGAGGAGACACCTGGTGAACGGGTTGTTTTCTTTGGCCGCTCTGGTCGGGGGCTTCCTAACGCCTGCTTGTGGTGGGTGGTGGTTGTTCTTGGTTGGGTGTGGTTGTGGGTTGAGTGTTGCATAGTGGATGCGAGCATCTTGTTGTGGTCAAGTTGTTAAGAGCACATGGTGGATGCCTGGGCATCAGGAGCCGATGAAGGACGTGGGAGGCCGCGATAGGCCTCGGGGAGCTGTCAACCGAGCTGTGATCCGAGGGTGTCCGAATGGGGAAACCCAGCGCCCGTCATGGGGCGTTACCCGTACCTGAATTCATAGGGTGCGTGGAGGGAACGTGGGGAAGTGAAACATCTCAGTACCCACAGGAAGAGAAAACAATAGTGATTCCGTGAGTAGTGGCGAGCGAAAGCGGATGAGGCTAAACCGTGTCCGTGTCAAGCCGGCAGGCGTTGCGGGTGCGGGGTTGTGAGGCGTGTCGTTCATCTTCTGCCGAGGGTGGGACAGCATGAACCGGTGTTAGCGGAACGATTCTGGGATGGTCGGCCGTAGTGGGTGATAGCCCCGTACGCGAAAATGTTTGGTTCTGTTGTGGGCATTGTTCTCGAGTAGCAGCGAGCCCGTGAAATTCGCTGTGAATCTGGCGGGACCACCCGTCAAGCCTAAATACTACCTGGTGACCGATAGCGGACAAGTACCGTGAGGGAAAGGTGAAAAGTACCCCGGGAGGGGAGTGAAATAGTACCTGAAACCGTGTGCTTACAAGCCGTCAGAGCCTTGCGGGGTGATGGCGTGCCTTTTGAAGAATGAGCCTGCGAGTTATGCTTCGTGGCGAGGTTAACCTGTGTGGGGTAGCCGTAGCGAAAGCGAGTCCGAATAGGGCGGTTGAGTCGCGGGGTGTAGACCCGAAGCGGAGTGATCTACCCATGGCCAGGGTGAAGCGTCGGTAAGACGTCGTGGAGGCCCGAACCCACCAGGGTTGAAAACCTGGGGGATGAGCTGTGGGTAGGGGTGAAAGGCCAATCAAACTTCGTGATAGCTGGTTCTCCCCGAAATGCATTTAGGTGCAGCGTCGTGTGTTTCTCGCCGGAGGTAGAGCACTGGATGGCCTAGGGGGCCGACAAGCTTACCGAAGTCAGCCAAACTCCGAATGCCGGTGAGTGAGAGCGCGGCAGTGAGACTGCGGGGGATAAGCTTCGTGGTCGAGAGGGAAACAGCCCAGATCACCGGCTAAGGCCCCTAAGCGTGCGCTAAGTGGGAAAGGATGTGGGATCGCCCGGACAACCAGGAGGTTGGCTTAGAAGCAGCCACCCTTGAAAGAGTGCGTAATAGCTCACTGGTCAAGTGGTCCTGCGCCGACAATGTAGCGGGGCTCAAGCGCACCGCCGAAGCCGTGGCAATGACATCTTTGTGGTGTTGTTGGGTAGGGGAGCGTCCTGCGTCTGGTGAAGCCCGGGAGTGATTTACGGGTGGAGGGTGTGGGAGTGAGAATGCAGGCATGAGTAGCGAATGCAGAGTGAGAATCTCTGCCGCCGGATGACCAAGGGTTCCTGGGCCAGGTTGTTCCGCCCAGGGTGAGCCGGGACCTAAGGCGAGGCCGTCAGGCGTAGTCGATGGACAACGGGTTGATATTCCCGTGCTCGTGATAGTGCGTCCATGCCGAGGCTGGTGATGCTAACCATCCGAACCCACCTTCGCTCCTTCGGGAGTGTTGTTTGTGGGGGAGCGTGGGATCCGATCTGGTAGTAGGCAAGTGATGGGGTGACGCAGGAGGGTAGCTCCGCCACGCGGTGGTTGTCGTGGTGTAAGCCTGTAGCCTGATCTCCTAGGTAAATCCGGGGGGTCGTGAAGGGTGAGAGGTGATGCGTAGCCGATTGAGGCGAAGAGGGTGATCCCATGCTGTCGAGAAAAGCCTCTAGCGAGTGCTGTTGCGGCCCGTACCCCAAACCGACACAGGTGGTCAGGTAGAGAATACCGAGGCGATCGAGCGAACTGTGGTTAAGGAATTCGGCAAAATACCTCCGTAACTTCGGGAGAAGGAGGGCCGGTTGTCTTGATGCCCCGTGCGGGCTAGGGATGGCCGGTCGCAGAGACCAGGCCCAAGCGACTGTTTACTAAAAACACAGGTCCGTGCGAAGTCGCAAGACGATGTATACGGACTGACGCCTGCCCGGTGCTGGAACGTTAAGAGGACCTGTTAGTCCCCTTGTGGGGCGAAGCGGAGAATTTAAGCGCCAGTAAACGGCGGTGGTAACTATAACCATCCTAAGGTAGCGAAATTCCTTGTCGGGTAAGTTCCGACCTGCACGAATGGCGTAACGACTTGGGCGCTGTCTCGACCACAGACTCGGCGAAATTGCACTACGAGTAAAGATGCTCGTTACGCGCGGCAGGACGGAAAGACCCCGGGACCTTTACTATAGCTTGGTATTGGTGCTCGGTTCGGCTTGTGTAGGATAGGTGGGAGACTGTGAAGCTATCACGCCAGTGGTGGTGGAGTCGTTGTTGAAATACCACTCTGGTCGAATTGGGTGTCTTAACCTCGGGCCATGATCTGGTTCAGGGACAGTGCCTGGTGGGTAGTTTAACTGGGGCGGTTGCCTCCCAAAGAGTAACGGAGGCGCCCAAAGGTTCCCTCAGCCTGGTTGGCAATCAGGTGTTGAGTGTAAGTGCACAAGGGAGCTTGACTGTGAGACTGACGGGTCGAGCAGGGACGAAAGTCGGGACTAGTGATCCGGCACCACCTTGTGGAAGGGGTGTCGCTCAACGGATAAAAGGTACCCCGGGGATAACAGGCTGATCTTGCCCAAGAGTCCATATCGACGGCATGGTTTGGCACCTCGATGTCGGCTCGTCGCATCCTGGGGCTGGAGTAGGTCCCAAGGGTTGGGCTGTTCGCCCATTAAAGCGGTACGCGAGCTGGGTTTAGAACGTCGTGAGACAGTTCGGTCCCTATCCGCCGCGCGCGTTGGAGACTTGAGGAAGGCTGTCCCTAGTACGAGAGGACCGGGACGGACGAACCTCTGGTGTGCCAGTTGTCCCGCCAGGGGCACGGCTGGTTGGCTATGTTCGGGAGGGATAACCGCTGAAGGCATCTAAGCGGGAAGCCTGTTCCAAGATGAGGTCTCCCACCACCTTTGAGTGGGTAAGGCTCCCAGGAGATGACTGGGTTGATAGGCCGGAGATGGAAGCCCTGTGAGGGGTGGAGTTGACCGGTACTAATAGGCCGAGGGCTTGCCACAACGAGTTGTTCGCATCCACTGTGTGACCCTGAGCCCACAACCCTGTGCGGGTTGTGTGTTCGTAGGTCCCCCCATGTTTGTGTGGGGGTTTGTTGAATAGTGTTGTCGGTGGTCATTGCGGTAGGGGAACGCCCGGTCCCATTCCGAACCCGGTAGCTAAGCCTTCCAGCGCCGATGGTACTGCACTCGCCAGGGTGTGGGAGAGTAGGTCGCCGCCGACATTCAACATGATCAGGAAACGCCCCGGACTTCATTGTCCGGGGCGTTTCCTGTTTTCTGGGTTCTGTTCCGGTCGGCTCTCCGTAGGCTGCCAGGG
>NZ_MCIP01000001.1:5686751-5687957 GCF_001932425.1 Pseudonocardia sp. Ae505_Ps2 | reverse complement strand
GGGCGCTGTCTCGACCACAGACTCGGCGAAATTGCACTACGAGTAAAGATGCTCGTTACGCGCGGCAGGACGGAAAGACCCCGGGACCTTTACTATAGCTTGGTATTGGTGCTCGGTTCGGCTTGTGTAGGATAGGTGGGAGACTGTGAAGCTATCACGCCAGTGGTGGTGGAGTCGTTGTTGAAATACCACTCTGGTCGAATTGGGTGTCTTAACCTCGGGCCATGATCTGGTTCAGGGACAGTGCCTGGTGGGTAGTTTAACTGGGGCGGTTGCCTCCCAAAGAGTAACGGAGGCGCCCAAAGGTTCCCTCAGCCTGGTTGGCAATCAGGTGTTGAGTGTAAGTGCACAAGGGAGCTTGACTGTGAGACTGACGGGTCGAGCAGGGACGAAAGTCGGGACTAGTGATCCGGCACCACCTTGTGGAAGGGGTGTCGCTCAACGGATAAAAGGTACCCCGGGGATAACAGGCTGATCTTGCCCAAGAGTCCATATCGACGGCATGGTTTGGCACCTCGATGTCGGCTCGTCGCATCCTGGGGCTGGAGTAGGTCCCAAGGGTTGGGCTGTTCGCCCATTAAAGCGGTACGCGAGCTGGGTTTAGAACGTCGTGAGACAGTTCGGTCCCTATCCGCCGCGCGCGTTGGAGACTTGAGGAAGGCTGTCCCTAGTACGAGAGGACCGGGACGGACGAACCTCTGGTGTGCCAGTTGTCCCGCCAGGGGCACGGCTGGTTGGCTATGTTCGGGAGGGATAACCGCTGAAGGCATCTAAGCGGGAAGCCTGTTCCAAGATGAGGTCTCCCACCACCTTTGAGTGGGTAAGGCTCCCAGGAGATGACTGGGTTGATAGGCCGGAGATGGAAGCCCTGTGAGGGGTGGAGTTGACCGGTACTAATAGGCCGAGGGCTTGCCACAACGAGTTGTTCGCATCCACTGTGTGACCCTGAGCCCACAACCCTGTGCGGGTTGTGTGTTCGTAGGTCCCCCCATGTTTGTGTGGGGGTTTGTTGAATAGTGTTGTCGGTGGTCATTGCGGTAGGGGAACGCCCGGTCCCATTCCGAACCCGGTAGCTAAGCCTTCCAGCGCCGATGGTACTGCACTCGCCAGGGTGTGGGAGAGTAGGTCGCCGCCGACATTCAACATGATCAGGAAACGCCCCGGACTTCATTGTCCGGGGCGTTTCCTGTTTTCTGGGTTCTGTTC
>NZ_MCIP01000001.1:5595157-5686739 GCF_001932425.1 Pseudonocardia sp. Ae505_Ps2 | reverse complement strand
GCCCGGGGCCGGGGCCACGGCGACCCCCGGTCCACCGATGACGCTGCTCCACCGATGACGCTGCTCCACCGATGACGCTGCTCCACCGATGACGCTGCTCGGCACCCGACTCTGCACCATCGATAAGACGTGACCCTGCACCACCGGCTAGCCCGCGACTCTCCACCACCGGCGAGAGAGCACGCCAGGGCCAATAAGGCACACACAGGCGGAGTCTCGCTTGTGAGGCACCCAGTCGGCCGAGAACAACCGCCGGCAGCAACACCAGCCACCCCCGGCGGCAACACCAGCCACCAAAGCCCTCAGAGATCGGCACCCACGGCGTCGTCGACACACGAGGAGCCGTCGGCCAGGCCCGCACGCTTTCCAGGCCAAGTGTGGTCGCGGCACGGTGGTCCGGAGATCAGCGTGGGCGCAGTAGGTCCTGCCGCGCTGCCGGCCATGTCCGTGAACCGGTGATCGATCCCTGGTGGTCGCATGCTCCACCGCGGGGCCACCACCGGGGCCGGTCGTAGCGCATCTCCGTGACGTGCCTCGTCAGCGCTCTACTGACGATCGCACCGGGAACCCCGCTGACCCCCCGGCATCTCAGTTCTGTGCGGACAGTGGCCCTCGTCCGGCGTGACCGGATCATGAGGGTGGTGGACGCGCGACGGTGCCCGCTCCGCTGGGCAGAGGGTCCTGCGTGCATCCAGGCCCATCGGAGATCCGCGACGTGAGGATTCCGTGCGGCTGTCGTCGTCGCTGCTCACGGGAGTGTCGGCCACCACGCTGGACACGTCGGGGTAGGCGAGAGGCCAGGGCAGGCACAGCGGCCCGACAATCTCCGTGGCTCCGTCCAGATGGGATGGCCACTCATCCCCAATGGGCGCAGTTGTCCACAGACAGCGAAGCGACCCCGTCGACGGGGCGTGGGCGGGTGAAGCTCATGGGGACAACGCACCCGAGAGCTCCGGAGGATCCGATGAGCGACAACACCGCCACCATCGTCGGCAACCTGACCCGCACCCCCGTCCTGCGCTACACCGCGAACAACATCCCGGTCACGGACCTGATGGTCGCGGTGAACCACCGACGCAAGGACCCGATGACCGAGCAGTGGCGCGACGTCACCTGCACCTACTACACGGTGACGTGCTGGCGGACCCTGGCAGAGCACGCGGTACGGACCTTCGAGAAGGGGCACCGCGTCATTGTCATCGGCCGGATGTACGTCGAGGAGTGGACGGGCCGGGAGGGCGACGTGCGGCAGAGCATCCGGATCGAGCCGTCGAGCGTCGGGCTCGACATCCGCTTCTCCCCGGCGGCCGTCGCGCCGCGTCCGTCGGTGCACTCAGGTCCGTCGGTTCCGTCGGTCCGCGACGCCGACGATGCCGTCTCCCGGTGGGGAGTCCCGCCGACCGAGGCGCCGGACCACGACGGGTACGACGACGAGCCGGACGAGGCAGAGAGTGCGGAGGTCGAGGAGCTCGCGCGGCTGACGACCGCACCGGCCTCGAGCGGCTGAGCCGGCCCGATCTACCATCGCATCGTGGCGGATCTGATTTACACGATGCGGAACGTGCGTAAGGCGCACGGCGACAAGGTCATCCTGGAGAACGCGTCGATCAGCTTCCTGCCGGGGGCGAAGATCGGTGTCGTGGGCCCCAACGGGGCCGGGAAGTCGACCGTCCTCAAGATCATGGCAGGGCTGGAGAACCCGAACAACGGCGACGCGTTCCTCAAGCCCGGCGCGACGGTCGGCATCCTCCAGCAGGAGCCCCCGCTCAACGAGGAGAAGACCGTCCTCGGGAACGTCGAGGAGGGCCTCGGCGACGTGAAGGTCAAGCTCGACCGGTACAACGCGATCGCCGAGGAGATGGCGACCAACTACACCGACGAGCTGATGGAGGAGATGGGCCAGCTCCAGGAGGAGCTCGACCACGCCGACGCGTGGGAGATCGACTCCCAGCTCGAGCAGGCGATGGACGCGCTGCGTTGCCCGCCCGGGGACGCCCAGGTCACCCACCTCTCCGGTGGTGAGCGCCGGCGCGTCGCGCTGTGCAAGCTGCTGCTGTCCCAGCCCGACCTTCTCCTGCTCGACGAGCCCACCAACCACCTCGACGCCGAGAGTGTCCTGTGGCTCGAGCAGTTCCTCGCGAGCTACCCGGGCGCCGTCCTCGCGGTCACCCACGACCGGTACTTCCTGGACAACGTCGCGGGCTGGATCCTCGAGCTCGACCGGGGACGCACTTTCCCCTACGAGGGCAACTACTCCACCTACCTGGAGAAGAAGGCCGAGCGTCTCGCCGTCCAGGGCAAGAAGGACGCGAAGCTCCAGAAGCGGCTGAAGGAGGAGCTGGCCTGGGTCCGCTCCAACCCGAAGGCGCGTCAGGCGAAGAGCCGCTCGCGGCTCGACCGCTACGAGGAGATGGCGACCGAGGCCGAGCGGCACAAGAAGCTCGACTTCGAGGAGATCCAGATCCCGCCGGGCCCGCGTCTGGGCAGCCAGGTCGTCGAGGCCTCCCACCTCGACAAGGGCTTCGACGGCCGCCAGCTGATCAAGGACCTCTCCTTCACGCTGCCGCGCAACGGCATCGTCGGTGTGATCGGTCCGAACGGTGTCGGCAAGACGACGCTGTTCAAGACGATCGTCGGGCTGGAGCACCCGGACTCCGGCGAGGTCAAGATCGGCGACACGGTCAAGCTGTCCTACGTCGACCAGAACCGCGGCGGCATCGACCCGAAGAAGACCGTCTTCGAGGTCGTCTCCGACGGACTCGACTACATCCAGGTCGGCAACACCGAGATGCCGTCGCGCGCCTACGTCGCTGCGTTCGGGTTCAAGGGCCCGGACCAGCAGAAGCCGGCCGGGGTCCTGTCCGGCGGTGAGCGCAACCGGCTCAACCTGGCGCTGACGCTCAAGCAGGGCGGCAACCTGATCCTGCTCGACGAGCCGACGAACGACCTGGACGTCGAGACCCTCGGTTCGCTGGAGAACGCGCTCGAGCAGTTCCCCGGCTGCGCCGTGGTCATCTCCCACGACCGCTGGTTCCTCGACCGGACCTGCACGCACATCCTGGCGTGGGAGGGCACCGACGAGAACCCGGCCGCGTGGTTCTGGTTCGAGGGCAACTTCGAGGCCTACGAGAAGAACAAGGTGGAGCGGCTCGGCGCGGAGGCGGCGCGACCGCACCGGGTCACCCACCGTAAGCTCACCCGCGACTGATCACCGCCCGGTCCGGACCTCGCCATCCGGTCGGTCCGGTCCCCGGAGACGGGTGACCGGCTCGCCGGGAGGTCCGGACGGTGGTGTCACTCACGGGAGGTGATGTGACGTTCGACCTGGGAGGTCGGGCCGCCGGCGCGACGACGGCCGAGCTGCGCACAGCGGCGGCCCTGCGCTGGCAGCGGCCGCTGCTCACCGCGGAGCTGGCCGAGCAGGCGTGCGGGCGAGCCGGCGCAGACGGTGACGATCTGCGCTGGCTCCAGGCTGCGGGCTGGCTGCTCGACGGTCACGCCGCCGGCGGGGACGCCCGTGACGTCGCCACCGCCGTCGTCGCCGGGGTGACCGGTCACGTCACCGCGGGTGACACCACGGTCCCGGTCCCGGTCCCGCTCCGCGCGCCCGGTACCGAGGTGCTCACCCGCCCCGAGGGCGCTCGTCTGCGGGTGGAACTGGCGGGGGTCGCCCAGGCCGACGGTGAGCTCGAGGCGGCTCGGGCACTCGTCGTCGGACTGCCGGACGACGCACCGGGCGAGGACCCGGGGCTGCTACGCCTCGACCGGCTCGCGGTCGAGGTGCGCTGCGCACTGGCCGGGGCCTCCGCCGCCGAACTCGAGCGGCTGCGCAGCGACGTCGACTCCTGCGGGTCCGGCTTCGGTGGTGAGCCCGCGGCGTACGCGGACCTCGTCGTCGGATCGGTCCACCGGGCGCGGCGCGAACACGACGCCGCCGTCGACCGCGCGCTGCGCGGCCTGGCCCAGCTCGGCTGGACGCCGGAACGGCCCGGGGCCCGCCCCCTGTCGACCCACCTCGCCGCGGCGCTGCTCAGCCAATGGATCACTGCACTGCTCGACTCCGGACACGTCCCGGCCGATGCGGTCGCCGCGGCCGCCGCACAGCGCGATGCCGCGGACGCCGGCCGTCAGGGCGTCCTGCTGCGGCTCACGCTCGCCCGGGTGCAGGCGTGCCGTGCGGACCACGCCGCCCGCGCCCTGGTGGAGGCCGCTGACGGCGCCGAACAGGCGGGCGTCCCCGCGCTGGTCGCGGCCTGCCGTACCGCCCAGTCCGAGCTGCACGAGGGCTCGGGCCGGTACCGCGATGCCCTCGAGGCGATGCGGGCCGCGATGGAGGCCGACCAGATCGATCGCGACCGCGGCACGCGCTTCCGCGCCGCGATGGCGGCGTTGCTGCCGCTCGCGGACGTCCTCACCACCGCCGAGCGGCCCACCCCGTTCCCGCGCACGGGCGGAGTGCCAGCCGCATCCGCGGAGCGTCCGGCTGCCACCGGAGGCACCGTCGCCGGGGCCCCGAGCGGTGGGCCCGGTGCCGGGGCCCGGGAGGACGCCGGTCGCGGTGCGTCGGAGAGCGGTCTCGCCGGGACCGGCTCCGGCAGGGCCGTGTCGCCGTCCGGAAGGGACGAGCGGGCCGGGGACGACCGGTCCACCGGGACGCCGGTCGGGGACCAACCGGTCGGTGCGTGGGTCGGGACCGACCGACCCGCCGGAACCGGACCCACCGAGTCCGACCGCGGCCGTCCTGCCGGCGACCGGCCCGGGGAGGACCGCTCCACCGGCACGCCGAGCAGGGACGACCGTTCGGGCGGGGCCAGGGACGGCCGGCCGGCCCGGCCCGGGAACGACGACGCCGCGGGACCCGGGGATGCGAACGGCCGTCCGGCGAACGACCTGCCCGGACGCTTCCCGCTGCGCTGGGCGCCCTCGGCGAGCCTGCTCCTGGGCCCCGGCACGGCGAACGATGCCGGACCTGCCGATCCGTCACGCGACGACCGCACCGTGGACCGGTCCGCCGGCGCGAACCGGAACGGTCGCGGTACCGGCGACGCCGGCGTCGCACCAGGTACGTCGTCGGCGACCGGTGCGCCGGACACGACGATCCCGGACACGACGATCCCCGGGGACACGACGGGTCTCGCGGACACGACGGGCCCCGCGGAGACGGCTGCCGCGCCGGACACCACGGACCCCGCGGAGACGGTCGGCCCGCCGAACACCACCGGGCGCCCGGGGACAGCCCGTCCGGACACGACGAGCACCACGGAGGCGACCGGACCCGACCCTGCGGGCCCTGCGGAGGCAGCCGGGGCAGCCGACCGTGGGGTCGACGGCACCACGAGCAGCGGCCGCGAACGACCCACGGGCATCGACCCCGCCGACCCGCTGGGTATCTCCGGTCTCCTCACGGACGAGCCGGCGTCGACGGCACCTCGGGATCCCTCGTGGACCGGTCCGTCGTGGACCCCCGACGCGGCAGGTGGCTCACCGCTCGCCGATGCCCTCCTGGCCGAGTGGCGTACCCCCGAGCCGCCTCCCGCCGCGCCCCGCAACGGGTCCCACGTCCCGGCCGAGTCCGGACGACGGAACGGAACACGACGCAACGGGGCCCACCGGTCCGGCGAGGACCACGGCGCGGATCGCGCGGACGACCCAGGCCGCGCCGGCGACCACCGGAACGGATCTCCCGTTCCGGAGCCGACCGTCGTCGCCGATCGGGCGGCGCCCGAGCCGCCCCCCGCCGACACCGGCACGCGCACCGATCAGGGGAGCGGGCGCGCTGGGGGCCGTGCTCCGGAGACGGGTCGGGCTGCGACCCCGGCCGCCCCTGCGACCCCGACCGGGCCACCGGGTCCGGCGGAGCGGTCGATCGTCCTCGACCTGGTCGACGGCGATCTCGAGACGATCACCGGCACGGCGGCGGTGGGGGCCCTGCACGACGTGGTCGTCCGGACCCGCCGGCTGGTCCCGCCGTCGGGGACCACGCGTCGCGACGACGACACGGTGCGGGTCATCCTGCCCGACGTCGACCACGTCACCGTCCTGCTCTGGGCACGGTCGCTCGCGACGCACCTCGGCGCCCGCGTGCGCCGGGGCGGGCTGCCGGCGGGGGCGTCCCTGCGGATGCAGGCCGTCGGCCCGCACGGTGTCGAGGGCGAGGAGATCGTCACCGAGCTGACCGGGCCGGACACACCGGCGCCCCTCCCCGAGGCCTCCTCGGTACGCGACCGGGCCGACGGACACTCCGGCACGACACGGAACGCCGAGGCGGACCGGTCGGACGGCGGTGGGTCGTCGGCCCCGGAGCCGGTCGCCGGGCCGGCACTGGCCACACCGCTGGACCTGACCGGCGGAGGCGCGGGCCGGGGTGGGCGTCGACGGGCCGGTGGTGACGCGGCGAGGTCGTTGAGCGCTGTCGGTCTCACCGTCCGGCCCGGGAGCGGCGGGCGGCGGCGCTCCGACGGACCCGTCGGGAGCCCGACGCCCCCCGACCGGACCGCCCGGGACCTGGCCGGCCCCGGCCCCGGTGGCCGGGACCGCGCCTCCGGGAGCACCGCGGAGCCGCGCCCCTCTGCCGGGGACGACGCCGTCCGGGCCCCGTCCGACCGCGGTGCGGCGGGCACGGACTCCACCGACCCGGAGAGCACCACGACGTCGCAGGTGTGGGGCGGTTCCGCTCCGGTGGACCGCACGTCGGCACCGGACCCGCTGGACACCCGGTTCGCGCTGCCCCCGGAACCGGACCGGCGCCTCGCCGAGGCCGTGCGGGCCCACCTCGACCTCCCCGGGACGGACGGCGCCGCCTCCCGGCACGACGGCCCGGCCCGGGAACGTTCCGGACTGCCGGTGCGGTGGTCCGGGGTCGACGACGGGGCGGGAGAGTCCGCGCTGCCCCGTCGTCGTGAGCGGGATGTCACTCCGCCGACCGACGACGGACACGACGGGACCGCAGGACTGTTCGACGGGAACGGGACCACCTCCGTCCGGGGCGGTGGCCACCGGAACGACAGCGCTGCGCACGGTGCGTCCGGGAAGCCCGACGGGAGCGGCGCGGGGACCTGGACACTGCGTACCGCGGCCGGACCGACCGTCGTGCGGGGTACGCCGGCCGTCGTCGCTCCGGGGACCGACGACGGCGCCGCCACGAGCGGACCGTCCGCCACGAGCGGACCGACCCCCGTGAACGGCCCGGGCACCGCGAACGGATCCACCACCGCGAACCGTCCGGCGACCGAGCCGCAGCACGGCGAGGCGGGCACCCCCGCGACCTCGGACGACGCGCCATCCGCGAGAGCCGAACACACGGGTGCGACGGAGCCGGGGACGACCGAGCGTCCGGGGACGACGGAGTATCCGGGGACGACGGAGCACTCGGGGACGACCGAGCGGCCGGAAACGACAGAACGCCCGGAGACGACGTCGTCATCGACGGACGAGACGCCGGGCGCCTCGGCGACACCTGCCCCGTCCGAGCCCGCCGCGATCCCCGAGGACATGGGCCTCGCCGATCTCCTCGCCGGGGCTCTCGCGGCCTACCGCGAGATCTGACCGGACGCGGGGAACCGTTCGCCCGGTCGTCGCGAGCGCGGCCGTCGGCGGTCCGCCGGTGGCGTCGGTACCGCGGGATAGGGTGACTGCCGTCAGCACACGCACGGGGCCGGAGTGGATCGTGAGCAGCGGTACGACGGGGCAGACCGGGAACACCACGAGCACCGACGGGCCGGGCGGTGATCCCCGCCCCGGGAGCGGTGCCGCCGCGGACCTCGTCCGTCTCTACGCCCGGCACACGCCCGAGACCGACACGGCCGGCGGCACGGAGCTGCCCGGCCCGGCGACCGTCGTCGACACCCACCTCGGGCTCGGCGCGCACCGCGAACCCGGCCGGGCCGCCGTCCGGGTGACCACCGGCGGGGGCGACGCCGTGACGGTCGACATCGTCACCGACGACATGCCCTACATCGTCGAGTCGGTGCTCGCCGGGATCGGCCGGGCCGGAGGCACCGCGCGGCGCGTCGTGCACCCGATCCTGGTCGTGCACCGCGCCGACGACGGCACGCTGACCGGCGTCGACACCGACGCCGACCCGACCGACCCCACCGAGGGGGCCTCGGTCGAGTCGTGGATGCACGTCGACGTCGTGTCCTCCGGGGATCTCGACCCGGACGCACTGCACGCCGAGCTGGAGCGCACCCTCGCCGCGGTCCGGCAGGTCGTCGACGACACCGCCGCGATGACCCTGCGCGCCCGTGCACTCGCCGACGACCTCTCGGGTGCCGGTGCCGCCACGGCCGTCGAGGCCGACGAGGACGACGTGCACCCGGCCGAGGTCGCCGACCTGCTGCGTTGGCTCGTCGACGACCACTTCGTGTTCGTCGGCTACCGCCACTACTCGCGGCGCACCGACGGCGAGGGCGGCCCGGAAGGGCAGCTGCGGCCCGACACCGACACCGGCCTGGGTGTGCTGCGCCCCGGCGACGCCGGCGCGAACGTCTTCCTCCCCGAGGAGACCGGCGCCGCCGACCCCGCGGGCCTGCTGCTGTTCACCCGCGCCAGCGAGCGCAGCCGGGTCCTGCGCGCGGTGCACCCGTACTACGTGGGCGTCCGCACCCGGGACGCCGACGGGACCGTCACCGGCGAGCACCGCTTCCTCGGGATGCTGACCGTGCCGGCCCGGCACGAGTCCGTCCTGGACATCCCCGTCGTCGCCCGGCGCATCCGCGGCGCGATCCGGCGCGCGGGCTTCCCGGCCGACTCCTACTCCGGGCAGCAGATGCTCGAGGTGTTCTCCCAGCTGCCCCGCGCGGAGCTGTTCACCTCGTCGCAGGAACGCCTGCACGACACCGCGGTCGGTGTGCTGGAGGCGGGCGCCCGCCGCGCGGTGCGCCTGTTCGTGCACCCCGACCCGTACCGACGCTTCCTGTCCTGCTTGGTCTACCTGCCGCGCGACCGCTACACGACCGCGACCCGGCTCAAGATCACCGACATCCTGCGCACCCGGCTCGGCGGCACCGACGTCAGCTACACCGCCCAGGTCGGCGACGCCGAGCTGGCGCTGCTGCACCTGACGATCACCACCGACCCCGGCGCCGAAGCGCCCACGGTGGACCTGGCCGAGCTGCAGGACCACGTCGCCGAGGCGACCCGGACCTGGGACGACCTGCTCGTCGCCGCGCTCGGCGACGCCGGGCCCGCTGCCCGCCCGATGCTCGCCGGCGTCCCCGAGTCCTACAAGGCCACGGTGACCCCGCTGCGGGCCGTCGAGGACCTGCGCCGGCTGATGACGCTGGGGGAGAAGGGCGAGGACGCCTTCGACCTGCGTCTCTACCGCAGCGTCGAGGGCGACATCCGGTTCGCGCTCTACGTCGGCGACGACCCGGTCACCCTCACCGGAGTGCTGCCGCTGCTGCAGCAGCTCGACGTCGAGGTCGTCGACGAACGGCCCTACGAGTTCCGCCGCCCCGACGGCCGTCGCTGCTGGCTCTACGACTTCGGGCTCCGGCCCCCGCAGCCCGCCGGTGCGCCCGCGGTCCCGACGGTCACCGTCGAGGACGCCGGTCGGCGCTTCGAGGAGGCGTTCGCCGCCGCCTGGCGGGGCGACGCCGAGTCCGACCGGTTCTCCGCGCTCGTCCTGCGGGCCGGTCTGCACTGGCGCGAGGCCGCCGTCCTGCGGGCCTACAGCCGCTACACCCGCCAGCTCGGAGGGCTGTTCACGCTCCAGTACACGGCCGGGGTCCTGGTCGCGCACCCGCAGGTCGCCCAGGGGCTGATCACCCTGTTCCGGGCCCGGTTCGACCCGGCCACCGCCGACCCCGACGAGCGCCAGGCCGCCCACCAGCGGGCCCTGGAGAACGTCACCACCCTGATCGACGAGGTGTCCGGTCTCGACGCCGACCGCATCCTGCGGGGCCTGCTCGCCGTCATCGAGGCGACGCTGCGGACCAACTGGTTCCGGGGTCGCCCGTTCTTCTCCTTCAAGCTGGACCCGGCCGCCGTGCCGGACATGCCGCTGCCGCGTCCGCGGTTCGAGATCTTCGTGTACTCGCCCGCGGTGGAGGGCGTGCACCTGCGGTTCGGCCCGGTCGCCCGGGGCGGCCTGCGCTTCTCCGACCGCCAGCAGGACTACCGCACCGAGGTGCTGGGCCTGGTCAAGGCCCAGGCGGTGAAGAACGCCGTCATCGTCCCGGTCGGGGCGAAGGGCGGGTTCGTCGTGCGCTGGCCCGCACCGGCACCCGAGCACGTCCGGGACTGCTACCGGACCTTCATCTCCGGGCTGCTCGACGTCACCGACAACCTGCTGACCCGCGCCGACGGCTCCACCGAGACGCTGCCGCCCACCGACGTCGTCCGCCACGACGGCGACGACTCCTACCTCGTCGTCGCCGCGGACAAGGGCACCGCCACGTTCTCCGACCTGGCCAACTCCGTCGCCGAGTCCTACGGCTTCTGGCTGGGCGACGCGTTCGCCTCCGGCGGCTCGGTCGGCTACGACCACAAGGCCATGGGCATCACCGCCCGCGGGGCGTGGGAGTCGGTCAAGCGGCACTTCCGCGAGCTGGGCGTCGACACCCAGCGCGAGGAGTTCACCGTCGTCGGTATCGGTGACATGTCCGGCGACGTGTTCGGCAACGGGATGCTGCTGTCCCCCCACATCCGGCTCGTCGCCGCGTTCGACCACCGGCACGTCTTCGTCGACCCGACGCCGGACGCCGCGACCTCCTACGCCGAGCGCCGCAGGCTCTTCGAGCTGCCCCGCAGCTCCTGGGCCGACTACGACACCTCCCTGATCAGCGCCGGCGGCGGGGTGTGGCCGCGGACCGCGAAGTCGGTGCCGGTCGGGCCGGCGATGCGCGCCGCGCTCGGGCTGGCCGACACGGTCACCGCGATGTCCCCGCCCGAGCTGATCCACGCGATCCTGCTCGCCCCCGCCGACCTGCTGTGGAACGGCGGGATCGGCACCTACGTCAAGGCGTCCGGCGAGACCGACGCCGAGGTGGGGGACAAGGCCAACGACGCCATCCGGGTGGACGGCCGCGCCCTGCGGGTGCGGGTCGTCGGCGAGGGCGGCAACCTCGGGCTCACCCAGCGCGGGCGGATCGAGTTCGCCCGCCACGGCGGCCCGGACGGTCTCGGCGGGCGGATCAACACCGACGCCATCGACAACTCCGCGGGCGTCGACTGCTCCGACCACGAGGTCAACATCAAGATCCTGCTGGACCGCCCGGTCGCTGACGGCACCCTGGACCGCGACGCCCGCAACGAGCTGCTCGCGTCGATGACCGACGAGGTGGCCGAGCTCGTGCTCGCCGACAACGTCGCGCAGAACGAGGTGCTCGGGGTCGCCAGGGCACACGCGCCCGGCATGGTCGCCGTGCACGCCCGGATGGTCACCGACCTCGCCGAGCGCACCGGGCTCGACCGCACTCTCGAGGTGCTGCCCGACGAGGCGGGGTTCGCCCGGCTCGCCGCCGCCGGCCTCGGCCTCACCGGTCCCGAGCTGTCGACGCTGCTTGCCCACACCAAGCTGGACCTGACCCACCGGCTGCTGCAGACCGACCTGCCCGACCTGCCCGCGTTCGCGCCCACGCTGCCCGCCTACTTCCCGCACCCGCTGCGGGAGCGCTTCGCCCACGCCGTGCGCAACCACCCGCTGCGCCGGGAGATCATCGGCACCTCGCTGGTCAACGAGATGGTCGACGGGGCCGGGATCAGCTACGCGTTCCGCCTCGGCGAGGAGATCTCCGCCGGGCCGGACGACGTCGTGCGTGCCTGGACCGTCGCCACCCGGGTGTTCGAGCTGCCCGCGCTGTGGGACGCGGTCCGCCGGGCCGACGTCCCGGTCGCCGTCGCCGACGGTGTCGTCCTGCAGTCGCGACGGCTGCTGGACCGCGTGTCGCGCTGGTTCCTGACCAACCGACCGCAGCCGCTGGCCGTCGGCGCCGAGATCAACCGGTTCGCCGGGCCGATCGCCGAGCTGCGGGCCCAGCTGCCCGAGCTGTTGCAGGGCCGCGAGCTCGACGCCGTGCAGGCCCGCGCCGCGGAGCTGCGTGACTGCGGAGTCCCCGCGGAGATGGTGGACCCGGCGGCGCTGTCGCTCTACGCCTACGGGCTGCTCGACGTGGTCGAGCTCGTCGAGCTGTCCGACCGGGAGGCCGAGCCGCGGCCCGGCGCCGAGGTCGCCCGGCTCTACTACGCGCTGTCCGAGCACCTCGGGGTCGACCAGGCGCTGACCGCGGTGTCCCGGCTCGACCGCGGTGACCGCTGGCACGCGCTGGCCCGGCTCGCGCTGCGCGACGACCTCTACGGTTCCCTGCGCTCGATCACCCTCGACGCGCTGCGCGAGACCCCGCCCGGCACCGACGTCGACGAGGCCATCGCCGCGTGGGAGCAGGCCAACGCCTCGAAGCTGTCGCGCGCGCGCAGCGCGCTGGAGGAGATCGGGGCGTCGGCGTCGCTGGACCTCGCGACGCTGTCGGTGATCTCGCGTCAGCTGCGCGGGCTGGCCCGGTAGGGGCGCTCGTGACCGCATTCGTCGCCGAGGTCCCGCTGCGCTGGACCGACCAGGACGCCTACCGGCACGTCAACCACGCCCGGATCGTCACGCTCATCGAGGAGGCCCGCGTCGCGCTGGCGTTCACCGCCGCCGGGCGGGAGGGGCTCGCCGGGTTCTCCTCCGGGCTGCTCGTCGCCGGGCTGCACGTGGACTACAAGCGGCAGCTGCCGTGGCGGCCCGAGCCGCTGCGCTGCGCGATCACCGTGCGGGAGCTGCGGGCGGCGTCGTTCGTCCTCGACTACGCCCTGCACGACGGGCCCGGCGCGGACGACCCGGTCGCGGTCACCGCGTGGACCCGGATGGCGCTCTACGACCTCGGGGCGAACCGGGTCCGCCGGCTCACCGCCGACGAGCGGGACTTCCTGAAGCGTCACCTGGGAGACGTGTCGTGACCCTGCGGCTTGCGGACGCGACCGAGCGGGACGATCTCGGCGCGTTCACCGCCCGCGTCGTCCGGCTCGACCAGACCGCCGCCGTCCGGCTCACCGCGGGTGTCGGCCGGGTCACCGCGTGGGCCCGCACGCCGTTCGACGTGCTCGTGACCCGCTCCGTGGCGGGCGAGCTCGACCCGGCGGTGCCGGTCACCGCGCAGGCGTCGACGCTGCTGACGGCGCTGGCCGTCGACCGCTCCGCCGCGGTCGACCCCGGCCCGCCAGCGCCGTGGCTCGACGAGCTCCCGCCCGACGACGGCTGGTCCCGGGTCGACGACGTCCCTGCCGCGGAACTCGACGAGCTCGCCGACCGGGGGCTGGCACTGGCCCGGGAGCACGCGGGCCCGATGGGCCCGCCGGCGTCGCTGCTGGACCAGACGGTGCTGACGGTGTCCCCACCGGACCAGGGCCGCCCGGTCACGGTGCCGATGCGGGTGCTGTTCGCGATGTCCGGGATGGGGTTCCTCGGCTCGGCACCGCAGGAGACCGACGGCCCCCGGGTACGGGTCTCCGCCTCCGGGTCGTGGATCCGGCTCGACGCCCGGTACGGGGCGGTGGTGAAGCGGCGCGTGGTGTCGCTGCCGCTGTCGGTGGCGCCCTGAACCGTTCCCGCCGCGGGGACCGGCTCAGGTCAGGTTCAGGACGCTGACCGCGCCGTCACCGGTGACCCAGCCGGTCCGGCCGTCGGGGGCGACGGCGACCCCGGTCGGGTTCGGGGTGACGTCGGTGGTGCCGGTGACCTGCCAGGTCCCGGTGTCGACGGTGACGAGACCCTGCCGGGTCGCGACGTAGAGGTGACGGCCGTCGGGGGCGAAGGCCATGCCGGTGGCGCCGCCGTCGACCTGCACGGTCGCGATCTCGCGCCCGTCGGCGGGGTCCAGGACCATCACGGTCCCGGACTCCGGCCCGCCGACCGCGACCATGGTCCGCGGGACCGATGCGGGGCTGACGGCCAGGGACTCGGCACCGCCGCGCACCGGGAAGCTGCCGAGGACGGTGAGACTGTCCGGGTCGAGCACGGTGAGCTGGTCGGCGCCGCGGGTGGCGAGGTAGACGCGGTCGCCCGCGGCGTTCGTGGCACCGGCGTACGGGTCGCGCGACACCGGCACCGTGCGGGTCACGGTGCCCGCGTTCGGGTCGAGCTCCTGCACGGTGCCGTCCGTGCGCGACGGCACGTAGAGGAACCGGCCGTCGGGGGAGACCGAGGCCGCACCGGGATCCCCGCCGACGGCCGCCGTGCCGACGACGGTCCGCCCCGGCACGTCGACGACGGCGACCTGCCCGCCACCCGGCCCACCGGTGCTGACGTAGGCACGGGTGCCGTCCGGGGACGTCACCAGCCCCTGCGGCGCCGCCGGCAGCCCGACCTCGCCGGTGACGGCGTCGGTCGCGGTGTCGACGACCGCGAGCCGGTTCGCGTCGCGGACCGCGACGAGCGCCGTCGCGCCGTCCGGGGCGGCCGCGACGGCGACCGGGGCGCCGGGGACCTGCACGGTCGCCCGCACCGTCGGCTGCGCCAGGCTGGTCCCTGCCGCGGCCACCTCCGGCCGCGGCCCCGTCCCCGGGCCGGCCGAGACGGCCGGCCGGGTCGCGTTCGCACCCGGGGTGGACGTGCTGGGCGACAGCATCGCCCACAGGGTCAGCGCGCCGAGGAGCACGATCGCCAGCGCGATCGCGAGCCCGGCCGCGGACGGGCTGCGACGGCCGTTGCGCGGCTTCGCCGACATGATCGCCTCGTGGCGCGGCGTGACCGGCTTGTCCCCGGTCGCCGCGGCGTGGGCGGCGGCCTCCGCGGCCGCGGGCTGGACCGCGGTGCTCTCACCGGTGTCCTCGACCGTGCCGTCCCGGCCGGACGCAGCGCGGGCGGCGGCCACCGAGACGGCCCCGACCGAGGCCGCGGCGGCGGCGTTGCGACGGGTCGTCGCGGCGTCCGGCTGGTCCGGGTCCGACGGACCGGCCGTGCCGTCCGCCGGTGCCGGAGCGTCCGGGTGCCCGGTGGCCGGGGCGAGGCCCCGCAGCGTCGGCGGCTCGTCGTCGGTGCCGACGGCCCGCAGGACCACGGTGGTCTCGGTGTCGGACGCAGTGTCGGACGCGGAGCCGGACGCAGTGTCGGACGCGGGGTCCGGTCGCGCTGCGGTCCGACCGTCCGGTCCTGCTGGGCCGGGGCGGTCGGGGGCGGGCGCCCAGGAACGGGCACCGGGGTCGCGCGGGGCGGGCCGGGGGCCACCGCCCGCGGGGAACGTGCCGGTGCCGGGGGCGCCGGGCCCGTGCGGCGGGGGGACGGCGGTACCGGGTCCGCCAGGGCGGCCACCGGCCCCCGGGCCGCCGGGCCGGTCGGTCGGATACGGCCCCGGGCCCTGCCCGCCCGGTCGGCCGACGGGGTACGTGCCCGTGCCCTGCCCACCGGCGCGGTCGGTCGGGGACATGCCGGCGCCCTGTCGCTCCGGCCGGCCTGCCGGGTACGTGCCGGTGCCCGGCCCGCCGGGCCGACCGTCGGGGTACCCGTGCTGTCCCTGCCCGCCGGGCCGACCGTCCGGGTACCCGTTGGTGCCCTCTCCGCCGGGCCGCTCGTCCGGACCCGCGCCGAGGCCGGGGAACGCCCCGGTCCGGGGCGGTCCGGAGAACGCGGCGGCTGCCGGGCCCGGGACGTCGCCCCGGGCAACGGAGTCGTCCCGGACGGAGTCGTCTCGGAGGGAGTCGTCTCGGAGGGAGTCGGCGCGGTCGACGTCGTCGGGGGAGTCGTCGGGGGAGGGGCGGTCCGCGTCGGGGGTGGCGGCCGCGCCGTCGGTGCGGGAGTCCTGTGGGTCGTCGGCGCGGCTCGGGAGCCGGCCGAAGCCGCTGCCCGGGTCGCCGCCGACGGTGGCGAACAGGTCGTTGCCCGACAGACCGGCCATCGCCGGACCGGACGGGACACCACCCATCGCCGGACGGGTCGCCTGACGCCGCTCCGGGCCCGCGGGGGCGGGGGGCCGGTGGCCGGGCATGGTCGGACGGCTCCCGGACGGTGGGGTCGAGGGCCGCGCGGGCGGCTGCTCGGCCCGGCCGTCGGTGGAGCCCGTGTTCGGGTAGTGCCCGATCAGCGCGCCGGGGGGCAGGATGTCGGTCTCCGGGCCGTCGGCGCTGCTGCGCGCCGGGCGTGGCGGCCACCGCTTCGCGGTGTGCTGTTCCGCGGTGTCCCGGCCCTCGTCGTCGGACCCGGTGGCGCCGGAGCCCGTGCTGTCTCCGGCCGAGGGCGACGGCGTCGGGTCCTGGTTCGGGGTGGGGCCCGCGGCGGGGCGGGCGTCGTCGCCGAGCGGCCGCGGGGTGGGCGCGATCGGGGGGACGACGGTCGGTGCGGGCTCGGTGACCGGCACACCGTCCGGCCCGGGGCCGGCGTCGGTGCGACGGCCGCCCTCCGCCGGGGTGGCGACGGGGTCCGGCCGGTCCCCACCCGTCCCGGTGACGGGGCTCCCCGCCTCCGGCGCGGGACCCGACGGGGCGTCCTCCGCCCGGGAGGAGTCCGACGGACCGGGCCGGGGATCCGGCTGAGCAGCGTCCACCGGAGCGGGCCGGGGCGGCGTCGGAGCGCCGTCCGGCGCGGGCGTCGTCGGCCCGTCCGGTGAGTCCGGCGCGAACGACGGCGGCGGCGCGAAGCGGTCCGCCGGGGTGTGCAGGGGGTCGAGACCGTCGTCGCCGGGTTCGTCGGGCAGCGGCCCGACGCCCAACGGGTCGTCGCCGAGGTCGCCGAGGTCGGCGTAGTCACCCGGATACGACGGCGGTTCGGGGGCGGCGGGCCGCGGACCCGGGGTCGGACGTGCCGAGGGCGCGGGACCGCCGTCCCGGGACACCAGTTCGGTGAAGCCCGTCGGGGTCGGCTCGCGCCGGGCGCCGTCGTCCTCGGACGTGGCCTCCTGCTCCGGTTCCTCCCCGGAACCCGACCGCATGACCAGATCGACCAGGGAGCCGGGGACCACCGGCACGCGGCCGGTCCGGATCGCCTCGCCGAGCCCGTCGGGGTTCGGATCGGGGCCCGGCGGGCCGTCGGCACGCCGGGGGGAGCGGTCGTCGGGGCCCGGGTGACCGGGCGCCGACGTCATGCGTTCTGCGGCGGTCGGGTGCACATAACGATTCGATTATCGCGAGCGTCGTCCCGGGCCCGGACCCCGGGTCGCCCCCCGCCCCGTCCGGGTCGTCCCGCCTGCGGCGTCTGTCCTGGTCCGGGGCTGGTCACGGCCCGTTCCGAGATCACCGAACGGGAGGACCCCGATCGAGGTGAGCGAGATCGGGGGGATGCGACCGACGGTGGTGCTGTCGGCGTCCTCCTCGGCCGGGCGGCGACCGGGGCCGAGGAGCAGGGAGCCGGTGACGGGCGCGCCCTCGTCGTCGGTGTCGTCGTCGGTGCCGTGGTCCGTGCCGTGGTCGGTGCCCGACCCGGAGAGGGGGTCGGCGGGGTCGATCGGTGACCGGGAGCCCAGCTCCGACACCGACGCGATCGGGTCCCCGTCCGAGGACGACGCCGCGGACGAAGCCGGGGAGGACGACGAGACCGACGACGGCCCCGGGAACGACGACGAGAGCGACGACGTGAGCAGGGCCGGCGGGGAGAGCGGTGCCGGGCCGAACAGGGCGTCGTCGAGGGCGGCCGAGACCGGCTCACGGTCCAGCTCCTCGGCGAGGGTGCGCTGCACGCGGGTCAGCTCGTCACGGACGTCGTCGCGCAGCGCGGCGAGCCGCTCGACCTCGCGCACGACCGCCGACCGCCGCTCCCCGGCGCCCTGCTCGGCGTCCCGCAGCAGCGCGGCGGCCTCGGCGCGCGCGGCGGAGAGCGTCTGCTCGGCGTCGGAACGGGCGTCGGCGAGGATGCGCTCGGCCTCGGTGCGGACGTCGGACAACCGGTCGGACACGGTGCGCTCCCGCTCGGCGAGATCGCGCTCGCGGCGGTCGGCGTCGCGCTCGCGGTCGTCGAGGGTGCTGCTGCGGGAGGTGAACTCGCGGTCCAGGGTGGCGGCGCGGCCGAGCAGTGCCTCCTCGGTGCGGGAACGACGGTCCTCGGCCTCGCGGCGGGCGCGTTCCACGATCTCCGCGGCCTCGTCGGCCGCGCGCCCGCGTAGCTCGGCTGCCTCCTGCTCGGCGGCCTGCAGGACGCGCTCGACGCGCCGGCCGAACCCGGCCTCCTCGGCGCGGCGGTCCTCGCCGGCCCGGGCGGCGGAGTCGTTCTCCAGCTGCTCCTGCAGTCGCCGGATCTGCGCACGGGCCGCGGACAGCGACTGCTCGGCGGCGTCCGCGCGGCGGATCTCGTCGTGGATGCGGTGGTCGAGCTCGGCCAGCCGGCTGTCGACCTCGCCACGGTCGTAGCCGCGCAGCACGACGGTGAACCACGAGCCGTCCTCGCCGTCGTGGCGGTCGGGGTGGGCCCCGGCGTCACCGCCGGGGTGCGCGTGCCGCGACGACCCGTTGGACGACCCGTTGACCGGCTCGTGCCGATGCGGACCGGACGGTGCGGGAGAGACGCTCACGATGAACCCCCAAGACGGGTGACTACGAGCCGCCCGACGTGCCGCGGCGGCGATCCGTCCAACGAGCCCGGACGCGTTCGGTCACGTTCGGCGGTGTGTCAGCCCGGAAAGCGTCCGAACATCACTCGAATGGCCGTCGGACGAACGGGCAGATGATCACGCTGTGTGGTAATGCCCCTACCGAGGTCAGAACTCGGAGTTCTGCATGCTCGCCGCGGCGTACTGCAGGTAGTTCCACAGCTGGTCACGGTGCTCCGGGGAGAGGTTCTCCTCGTCGACGGCGATCCGCATGCAGCGCAGCCAGGCGTCGCGCTCGATCGGGCCGATCCTGAACGGCACGTGCCGCATCCGGAGCCGGGGGTGGCCGCGCTGGTCGGAGTAGGTGCGCGGGCCGCCCCAGTACTGCTCCAGGAACAGCCGCAGGCGCTCCTCGGCCGGGCCGAGGTCCTCCTCCGGGTACAGCGGCCGCAACACCTCGTCCCGGGCGACCTCCTCGTAGAACCGGTGGACGATCCGGTGGAAGACCGGCGCGCCGCCCACCTCGGCGTAGAAGTTCTGCGGTGCACTCACGCCGACCAGTCTCCCAGGATCTGTCAGTTCTGCTTCTGGGCCGGGCCGTCGAGGGCCGCGCCGGGGAACACCATCGGCCGGGGGATGCCGTGGTCGTCGAAGGCGTCGGTGATCGCGCCGTTGAGCGCGCGCTGCACCGCCCACTGCCGGCCCGGGCTGACCCGCACGGTGATCCGCAGCGTGACGCCCTCCGGGCCGATCTTGTCGACGCCGAGCACCTCGGGGACCTCCAGCACGTCCCCGGCGATGTCGTCCTGGGCGGCGCGCTCGGTGGCGGTCCTCCCGGCCAGCTCGGTGGCCTCCTCGACGTCGGCGTGGTGCGCGATCGGCAGGTCGACCACCGCGACCGCGTAGCCCTGGCTCATGTTGCCCACACGCAGGATCTCGCCGTTGCGGACGTACCAGACGGTGCCCTTGATGTCGCGGATCGTGGTGATCCGCAGGCCGACCGCCTCGACGGTGCCGACGGCCTCCCCGACGTCCACGACGTCACCGACGCCGTACTGGTCCTCCAGCAGCATGAACATGCCGGACAGGAAGTCGCGCACCAGGTTCTGCGCACCGAAACCGATGGCGAGCCCGATCACCCCGGCGCCGGCCAGCAGCGGGCCCAGCGGGTAGCCGAGCTCGTTCATGACCATCATCACCGCGACGAGCAGCACCACCGCCGAGACGATCGACCGCAGCACCGAGCCGATCGTGCGTGCCCGCTGCGCCCGTCGCTGGGTGCCGGGGTCCGCCGGGGCGGCGGCCCCACGGCCGCCCGGCCGCAACCGGCGGGCCCGGCCGACCAACACGGTGAACCGGCCGTTGGTGGCGCCGTCGACCATCCGCCCGATCGCCCGGTGCGCCAGCCAGCGGAACAGCACCGCGACCACGACGATCACGGTGATCGCGACGGTCTTGCTGACCAGGGTGTCCGCGTGCTGGGCCAGGAAGTCGTTGCTGGTCCAGCGGTAGAGCGTGGCGCACCACGAACCCGCGTCCTGGACACAGTCGGGCATCAGCGACACGTCCTGCAGAGGGATGTCGGGCAGCACGTCGGGGGTCACGAGTCCTCCTCGGGGGCGGTGAGGGCTGCGTCGGAGCCCTCGAGGCTACGTCACCCTCCGGTGTGACGGCGGTCGCGCACGTGGTCCGGAACCGGCCGGTGTCCCTGCAGGTCAGGGGCGGTTTCCGGAGGCCCTGCGACGGTTCGCAGCGGCACCACGCCGGCCCAGGCGAGACCGGCGGCCACGTCGGCGCCGTCGTCCGACGGCGGCCCGGAGCGGCTCTTCACGCTCGCCTCGGCCAGGTCGAGGGCGAACACCGCGGTGGCGGCCAGCTCCCGGCGGTCCGGGCGGCGGGCGTGGTCCCAGGCGCCCGGGGCGAGGTGCTCGACGATCACCCGCAGTGCGTGCAGACGCTCGTCCTCACCGGTGACGCGGCGGGCGTCGCCGTGGACGACGGCGCTGCGGTAGTTCATCGAGAAGTGCATCAGTGCGCGGGCGTGCACGATGCCGTCGAGGTGGGTCACGGTCACGCAGCAGGACAGCGTGTCCCCGGTCAGGTAGCGGGCCCCGGACGAGCCGTGCAGGAACAGCGTGTCGCCGTCGCGGCCGTAGGCGGTCGGGAGGACGACGGGTGCGCCGTCGCGGACGAAGCCGAGGTGGGCGACGAGGCCGTCGTCGAGGACCGCGTGCAGGTCGGCCCGGTCGACGGCGGCCCGGTCGCGCTTGCGGCCCAGCGTGCTGCGGGTGGTGGGGGAGAGCGTCACTCCCCGAGCATGACCGGCGACAGTGGCATCCTGGAACGGCCACTTCCGTCCTTGTACGAAAGGCCACTGTGCCGGATCTCCCGATCGTCCTCGACCGCGCCGGGGCGACCCCGCTGGCGGTCCAGCTCGCCGACGCCCTGCGCGCCGCGGCGGCCGGCGGTGCACTGCGGCCCGGTGACCGGCTCCCGTCCACCCGCGGGCTCGCGACGACGCTGCGGGTGTCCCGGACGGTCACCGCAGCGGCCTACGACCAGCTGCTCGCCGAGGGCTGGGTCACCGGTCGGGTCGGCGCGGGGACGTTCGTGACCGCGGTCCCCGGGCCCGCCCCCACGGGCCCGGGAGCGACCACCGGGCCCCGGCCGCGGGCCGAGCCGTCGGTGCTGGACCCGGGGCGGCCGTGCGTCGCGGCGCTGGACCCCGCGATGTGGCGCCGTGCCTGGCGGGCCGCCGCCGACCCGCCCCCGGACGACCGCCCCCGCGCCGACGGGCTGGCCCCGTTCCACGAGGCCGTCGCCGGGCACCTGCTGCGCCACCGCGGACTCACCCCGGTCGCGGACACCGTGCTGGCCACCGCCGGGACCTCCGCCGCCGTCGCGGAGCTGGCCCGGCTGCTGCCCCCGGGGGCGACCGTCGCGGTGGAGGAACCGGGGTACCCGCGGGCGGTCAGCGCGCTGCGGGCCGCCGGGCTGCGGGTCGTCGGCGTGCCCGTGGACGACGACGGCCTGGTCGTCGACGCCGTCCCGGCCGGATGCGCGGCGGTCTACACCACCCCCGCACACCAGTTCCCGACCGCGGTGCGGCTCTCCGCCGCCCGCCGGGTCGCCCTGGTCGAGCGGGCCCGCACCGAGGACCTCCTGGTCATCGAGGACGACTACGACGGCGAGCTGCGCTACGACGTCGCCCCGCTGCCCCTGCTGGCCGCGCTCGCCCCCGGCCACGTCGTGCACCTGGGCACGGCGAGCAAGATCCTCAGCCCGACGCTCGGGGTCGGCTGGGCGGTCGCGCCACCCGCCGTCGTCGACGCCTGGCGGGACCTGCGCGCCCGGACCGGCACCCGGCCGTCGCCGGCGGGGCAGCTCGTCCTCACCGCGCTCGCCGCGCACGGCGACCTCTCCCGGCACCTGCGACGGCTGCGCCGCGAGCTCCGCGAGCGCCGGGCCCAGGTGCTGGCCACGGCCCGCGCGGCGGGCTGGGCGGTCCACGGGGACCCGGCCGGGGCGCACCTGGTGCTGCGGCCGCCCGAGGGTGAGCGGGCCGCGATCGCGGCGGCCGCCGGGCGCGGCGTCGCCGTGCGCGGGCTGGCCGACTACCACCAGGGCACGCCCCGCACGTCCGGGCTGGTCGTCGGGTACGCGGCCGGGACACGGGCCGAGCTGACCGCCGCGCTGGCGGCGCTGATGGGGTGAGCTGCCGCCCGGCGGTGTCGAGGGCCGGGCCGCCGCCCGGCTGTGTCGAGGGCCGGGCCGCGGCCCGGTTGTGAGCCCCCGCGCAGCCGCCGCCTACCCTCGGGCCCCATGAGTGCCGACCGGGTGAAGGTCGCCGTCGTCTTCGGCGGCCGCAGTTCCGAGCACGCGATCTCGTGCGTGTCCGCGGGCAGCGTGCTGACCCACCTCGACCCGGAGCGGTTCGAGGCCGTCCCGGTCGGGATCACCCCGGACGGCGCATGGGTGGCCGGCCCCTCCGACCCCGCCCGGCTGGCGATCTCCGGCCGGGAGCTCCCCGAGGTCGACGGCGCGGCCGAGTCCCTGGTGCTGCCCGGCGAGCCGGGTCGCGGCCTGGTCCGCCTCGACGCGCGCGAGGCGCTGACCTCGGTCGACGTCGTCTTTCCGATCCTGCACGGCGCGTTCGGCGAGGACGGCACCATCCAGGGGCTGCTGGAGATGGCCGGCCTGCCCTACGTCGGCGCCGGCGTGCTGGCCTCCGCGGTCGGCATGGACAAGGAGTTCGCGAAGAAGCTGCTGCGCGCCGAGGGCCTTCACGTCGCCGACGGTGTCGTGCTCCGCCCCGGCACCGACATCGGGTTCGCCGACCGCGACCGGCTCGGGCTGCCGCTGTTCGTGAAGCCGGCCCGCGCCGGGTCCTCGATGGGCGTCACCCGCGTCACCGACCCGGCCGCGCTCGACGCCGCGGTCGCCGAGGCCCGCCGGCACGACCCGAAGGTGCTCGTCGAGGCGGCCGTGCCCGGCCGGGAGATCGAGTGCGCGGTGCTGGAGTTCCCCGACGGCAGCGTCCGCGCCAGCCTGCCCGCCGAGCTGCGCTACACCGGCGAGTTCTACGACTTCGAATCCAAGTACCTCGACACCTCCGACCTGCAGATCCCCGCCAAGCTCGACGACGAGATCACCGAGTCGCTGCGCTGGAAGGCGATCACCGCGTTCCGCGCGCTCGACGTGCAGGGGCTGGCCCGGGTCGACTTCTTCGTCACCGACGACGGCGACATCACCGTCAACGAGGTCAACACGATGCCCGGTTTCACCCCGAGCTCGGCGTTCCCGAAGATGTGGGCGGTCACCGGCCTCGACTACTCCGAGCTGCTCAGCACCATGATCGACACCGCGCTGGCCCGCGGGACGGGGCTGCGGTAGCTAGCGGACCCGCACCGGCTGCGGCGGGAGCGTGTCGACGACCGCGTCGGACACCGCCTGCAGCGGCCCCGGGCCGGTCTCGGTGGGTGCGGACAGCTCCAGGTACACCCCGCGGTCGACGACGGCGTAGGTCGTGGCGAGCGCACCCTGCGGCGTGCCCAGCGGCAGCCAGCTCACCCCGTTGACCACGATCAGCGGCGAGGTCGGCCCCAGCTCGGCGGGCCGCTCGGTGCCGCAGCGCAGCACGACCGGCTCGGGCTCGGCGACCCAGGCCCGCGCGCCGGGGACCGGCGGGTCGATCTCGCGCGGCGCGAGGTCACCGGTGTCACCGGGGAGCCCGGTGGGCAGCGTCCGCAGCACCGCCTCGCACGACGGCGACGACGCCTGCGGTGCGGCCCGTGCCGGCAGTTCCAGGGGACCGGTGTCCGGCCCCGTCGTCAGGCGGGCCCAGACCGCGAGCCCCGCCACGACGACGGCGAGCAGCAGGGGCAGCGCGAGTGCCACCACGACCGGTGGTGACACGCGTGCCCCTGCCACGTCTGTCCCCGTCTCAGCTCAGCTTGACCACGGGGCAGGTGAGCGTCCGGGTGATCCCGTTGACGTTCTGCACCCGGGCCACGACCAGCCGGCCGAGCTCGTCGACGTCGTCCGCCTCGGCGCGCACGATCACGTCGTACGGGCCGGTGACGTCCTCGGCCGAGACGACGCCCGGCAGACCCCCGATCTCGGAGGCGACCGAGGCGGCCTTGCCGACCTCGGTCTGGACGAGGATGTATGCCTGCACCACGGCGTGCCCCTTTCCGGTAACTGCCGACCTGCCGGATGGTTGACGGCAGGAATGTCGGACGCAGAACCTACCGGAGGCCGCCCCCGTGTCCCCATCCGCGATCACGCCCGAGGGCGGTTCCGAGACCGGTGTCTCACTCCGGGAGGTCGGTGAGTTCGCCCTGATCGACCGGGTCACCACGGACCGTGTCCAACCGGCTACGACGGAGCTCGGTCCCGGTGACGACTCGGCCGTCGTCACCGCGGCCGACGGGCGGGTCGTCGCCTGCACCGACGTGCTCGTGGAAGGTGTGCACTTCCGGCTCGACTGGTCGAGCCCCGAGCAGGTCGGACGCAAGGCCGCGGCCGCGAACCTCGCCGACATCGCCGCGATGGGGGCGGTGCCCACGTCGCTGCTGGTGGGGCTGGCGTGCCCCTCGTCGACGCCCGCGGCGCAGCTCGAGCAGCTGGCCGACGGGCTGTGGGCCGAGGCCCGCTCGACCGGGGCCGGGCTCGTCGGGGGCGACCTGACCTCGGCGCCGGTGATCGTGGTCTCGGTGACGGCACTGGGGGACCTGCAGGGCCGCGCGCCGGTGCTGCGCTCCGGCGCGCGGCCGGGCGACCGGGTGGCGGTCTGCGGGCGGCTGGGCTGGTCCGCGGCCGGGCTGGCGGTGCTCGGGCGTGGGTTCCGGTCCCCGGCGGTGCTGGTCGACGCGCACCGGGTCCCGGAACCGCCCTACTCCGCGGGTCCGCAGGCCGCCGACGCCGGCGCCACGTCCATGATCGACGTCTCGGACGGCCTGCTGGCCGACATGGCGCACGTCGCGCGGGCCTCGGGGGTGACGCTGCGGCTGCGGTCGCGGGCGTTCACGGTGCCTGCGCGGCTGGCCGAGATCGCGTCCGCGTTGGGCCTGGATCCGCTGCGCTGGGTCCTGACCGGCGGTGAGGACCACGCGCTCGCGGCGACCTTCCCCGCCGACATGCCGTTGCCCGAGGGCTGGACCGAGGTCGGGGCCGTCGAGGCAGCGGACGCCGAGGGCCCCGCGGTCACCGTCGACGGCCGCCCCTACGACGGCGACGCCGGCTGGGCCCACTTCACCCGCTACTGACCGCGGCCACCGACCGCGGCACGCGCACACGCCGGCGGCCCGGCCCCTCGGTGAGGGACCGGGCCGCCGGAAGATCGGGGCTCAGGCGCCGCGGCGCCAGAACAGCAGCGCCCGGCGCAGCCGGTTGCGCAGGCTGGGGTGACCGGGGACCGACCGCTGCGGGGCCGGGAACTGCCGGAACTCCGCGGGCGGCGGGGTCAGGTGGGCCGCCGGGAGGGTGGGCGGGTCCATCGCGACCAGGGTCTGCGGGAAGTGGCGCGCATCGGGCGACGGGGTCTTCTCGGGGTGCACGGTCGTCTCCTCCACGGCCGTTCCATCGCTCGCGGTGGCTCGATCGTTACCGACCAACTGCTGCATCTCCGGCCTCCTCACGGTCTCGGGCGGGGTACATCGCCGGGTCCCGTGCCCGCCGGGGCCGGGGTCCCTCCGCGCGTGCCGCATTCGTGACGGGCCACCGCGGGGCCCGGGAAGGGGAGCGCGGGGCGGCGGTGCCTGCCCGCCCAGGGTACCGACGTGACGTGTGCCGGAGACGTGTGCGGTGGCTCACCGGGCGGGCCGTCGGGCACCCGGGTGCTCGCTACGGTGAATGCCGAGCAGGCGGGACGAGTGGACGGAGCGGGTGTGTCGGGGCTGGTGGCGGTGGTGGCGTGGGCCGCCCTGGCGGGATGGATCGCCGCCGGCGTGCTGCTCGTGCTGGCCCACCGGCGGCTGGAACGGCTGGAGCGGGAACACACCGCCCGCAAGTGGGACATCGTCGCGCTGCGTGCGGAGCTGCGGGCGCTGCACCGGCGACCGGACGACGGCTCCCGACCTGCAAGCGGCTCCCGCACTGCCGGAGGCTCCCGCCCGGCCGGCGGCGACACCGGGTCCCCGGTCCCCGCCGGCGGGGCGCCCGGACGTACCCGGACGGCCGGCGCCACGGCATGGCGCCGGTCGCACCGGCGCCCGGAGGGCCGCACCCGGCGGGGCCCCTCCTGAACGGGGCGGCGTCAGGCGGTGACGTGCGAGGACGACAGGGTGGCCGCCACGTCGAGCGCCGATCGGCCCTCGGGGTTCAGGTCGAGCACCACGAGGTCGGTCGCGCCCGCCTCGGCGAACCGGGCGAACTCCCGCGCCAGGAGCTCCTCCGATCCGGCCACCACCGTCTCCTCCGGCCCGCGGAGCCCGCTGCGGTCCAGCAGCGCCCGGTAGCTGGGCAGCGTCCCGACGGCGGCGAAGTCCTGCGCGACCGAATCCAGCATCCGGTCCGGGTCGGTGGTCACACCCACCACCACGGAGACCACGATGCGAGCGGTGTCCGGGAGCGCGGGCCGCAGGTGGTCGCGCACGAAGTCCGGGCGGACCCAGGTCACGACGGTGCCGTCGGCCAGCTCCCCGGCGATCTCCAGCATCCGGGGACCGAGGGCCGACAGCAGCACCCGCGGCGCCGGCACCGGCCGCGGCAACGTGAGCTGTGTGTCGACGTCGAGGAACCGGCCCCGGTGGGTCACCCGCTCCCCGTGCAGCAGCGGGATCAGCACCTCCAGGTACTCCCGCGTCCGGGCGGCGGGCGCGTCGAACGGCAGCCCCAGCTCACCGGTGAGGTAGGGGGCGTGGCCCGGGCCCACCCCGAGCGTCAGCCGGCCGTCGAGGGCCGCCTGCGTGGTCAGCGCCTGGGCGGCGAGCGCGACGGGGTGCCGGGGACCGGTCAGGGTGACCGCGGTGCCGAGCTCGGCGGGCCCGGTACCCGGCTCCGCCGCGGCGAGCAGGGTCAACGGGTCCCAGCTGCCGGGCATCTGGTTGGCCCAGACCGCGTCCAGGCCCCGGCGGCCCGCGTCGAGCACGGTCTCCCGGACGGCGGCAGGGCCGTCGGGGGTGAGGTTCAGGGTTCCGATCCGCATGCTCTCCAGTGCAGCCGCGCCGGGCCCGGGGAACCAGACCGGAACAACCCGCACAGCGATCGGCGTTCGTGATCGACAGAGGTCGGGGAGGGTGTGGGATGGAACTGCGCGGTTTGCGCTACTTCGTGACGGTGGCCGAGGAGCTGCACTTCGGCCGGGCCGCCGAGCGGCTGCACATCGTGCAGCCCGCGGTGAGCCAACAGGTGGCCCGGCTCGAACGCGAGCTCGGGACCCGGCTGTTGGACCGGTCCTCGCGCCACGTCCGGCTCACCCCCGCCGGGCACCGGGTGCTGGCCGCGGCGCGGGAGGCGCTGGCGGCGGCGGAGCGGGTGCGTGCGGTCGTGGACGCGCCGGCGACCCGGATCCGCGTCGGCACCGCGCCCGGGCTCACCGGTCGTCTGGAGCTGGCGCTGCGCCGGCTGCAGGAGTGCTCCCCGGATCTCGAGGTCCAGCTGTTCGACCTGCCGGTGCCCGAGCGGCTGTCGGCGGTGGCCGACGGCCTCCTGGACCTCGCGGTGGCCCGGGGGGAGCCCTCGGGATCCGGCCTGGTGGTGCGCCCGGCGTGGAGCGAGCAGCTGCACGCGGTCGTGTCCGACCGGCACCCGCTGGTGCGCCGGTCCTCGGTGCGGCTGTCGGCGCTGGCCGCGGCCGGGCCGTTCCGACCGCCGTGCCGGGACACCGACCCGCCCTGGCACGACGCCCTCGCCCGGATGGTCGCCCCGTCCGGGGCCCGGATGGGCCGGCCGGTCGGGGTGGGTGAGGCCGTCGTCGCGGAGATGGGGGCCGATCCCACCGGGTGGACGCTGCTACCCGCCGGGCGGGCCGCCGCGTCCGGGGCGTCGCGGGTGCGTGAGATCCCGCTCGACCCACCGGTGACGGTCACCGGGTCGGTGGTCGCGCCGTCGTCGACGACCCCGGGCTGCCTCGCCGCGGTCGTGGACGCGTTCCGCGACGCCGACCTCACCGATCTGGCGTCGGCCTGACGGGGCATCGGGTCCGGCGCCGCGTCAGCGCCGGGGGACGCCCGCCCCGCGGATGCTCGCGTCGAGCAGCTGCACCGGGTGCAGCAGCGGGACGTCGGCGACGTCGTCGCTCGGCAGGTACTTCCCGATCTGCAGCAGGCAGCCCGGGTTGGCGGTCACCACGACGTCGGGCCTCGCCTCCCGGATCTTCTCCGCCTTCCGCACGCCCAGGTCGGCGGCCGCGTCCGGCTTGACCATGTTGTAGATGCCCGCCGAGCCGCAGCACAGCGACGCCTCGGCGATGTCGACCAGCTCCAGCTCCGGGATGGTCCGCAGCACCTCGCGGGGCTGGCTGCGCACACCCTGGGCGTGCCCGAGGTGGCAGGCGTCGTGGTAGGCGACCCGGCCGGGGACCGGCGTGCGCGGGGCACGGGGGCCGCCGTCGTCGTCGCGGGAGTACAGGTCCGCGAGCACCTCGTGCACGTCGCGGCAGCGCGCCGAGAAGGCGGCGGCGCGGTCCTTCCACTCCGGGTCGTCGGCGAGCAGATGGCCGTAGTCCTTCATCGACGAGCCGCAGCCCGCGACGTTGGTGACGACCGCGTCGACGTCGAGGGTCTCGAACCGGGCGATGGTGCGCCGGGCCCGGTCCAGGGCGGACTCCTCGCGCCCGGCGTGCACCTCCAGCGCGCCGCAGCACTGCTGGTCGCGGGGGACGAGGACGTCGCAGCCCTCGGCGGAGAGCACCCGCACGGTGGCCTCGTTGACCCGGTGGAAGAACACGTCCTGCACACATCCGGTGAGTAGCGCGACCCGGGCCCGGCGGGTGCCGACGGCCGGGGTGTGCACCGGGAGCCGCGCGAACGCCTCGCGCACCGAGACCGGCGGCAGCAGCGACTCCATCGCCGCGAGCTGGCCGGGCAGCTTCTCGGCGAGCCTGCGGATCGCGGGGACCTTGCGCAGCTGCTGGTAGAGCGCGCCGGGCAGGGCGGCGGCGCGCAGCCGTCGCTTGTAGGGGAACAGGGCGAAGATCGCGTCGCGGAACAGCTTGTCCGACGCGCTGCGGGGCACGTTGCGCTCGATCTGCGGGCGCACCGACTCCAGGAGCTTGTCGTACTGCACCCCGGACGGGCAGGCGGTCACGCACGCCATGCAGCCCAGACAGTTGTCGATGTGCTCGGTGAACGGGCCGTCGAGGGTGATGTCGCCCTTCTCGGCCAGGTCCATCAGCAGGATCCGGCCGCGCGGGGAGTCCATCTCCTCGCCCCACAGCACGTAGGTGGGGCAGGTCGGCAGGCAGAAGCCGCAGTGCACGCAGTCGTCGAGCAGCTCGCGCTGGGGCGGGTGGACCGGGTCGAACGCGCTCGGCCCCTGCTGCGGGATCTTGGTCTCGGCCGCTCCGGCGGGGGTGCCTGCGGGCTCGTGGGTGCTCGTCATGCGTGCCTCACATCCAGGGGGCGAAGCGACCGGCGGCGAACCGGGCCTCGGGGTCGAGCTGGTTCTTGATCGCCTTCAGCAGCGCGAGCGCGGACGGCGCGGGGCCCCACGCCGGGGCGTCCAGCGCCTCGGGGCGGTCGCGCAGCATGCTCGTGCCGCCGACCGCGGCGACGGCGTCGTGCACCTCGGTCACGGCGGCCCCCGGCACGGTGACGGTCGCGACGCCGGTCGCGAGCCCGGCCGTGACGGCGGTGGCGGGAAGCTGCTCCACCAGCGGCGCCAGCCGGGTCGGGGCGCACCCGATCCGGACGACGGCGCCGTCGCGGGCGGGCCGGTCGGCGTCGCCGCCGGCGTGCGGGCCGTCGGTCAGCGACGCGTGCGCGTCCCACGCGTCCGGACCCACCTCCCTTGCGTCGGCGCCGAGGAGCTCGCGCAGCCGCTCCACCCGCGCCGGCAGGGTCCCGGCCCCGCCCTCCAGCCGGACCAGCAGACGTCCCGGGTCACCGGAGACCCACTCGACGGCGATCGGCTCCAGCGGGCTGGCCATCAGCTCCAGTACCCGCGACGCGGCCTCGGCCACCGGGCCGTCGACAGCCACGCAGGCGACCGCCTTCGGGACCGGGTGCAGCCGCAGGACGACCTCGCCCACCGGGCCGAAGGTGCCGTGGGAGCCGTGCAGGAGCTTGGCCATGTCGTAGCCGGCGACGTTCTTGATGACGTGCCCGCCGGAGCGGACCATCGTGCCGTCCGCGAGTACCGAGGTGGTGCCGATGACCAGGTCCCGCAGACCGCCCCAGACCAGGGCGGACGGGCCGGCGTCGGCGGTGGCGAGCAGCCCGCCGACGGTGGCGCCGCGGGCGACCCGGGCGGCGTCGAACGCGAGGCGCTGGCCGTGCTCGGCCAGCTGCTCCTGCAGCGCGAGCACCGGGGTCCCGGCGTGCACCGAGACGGTCATGTCGCCGGGGTTGTGGTGGATCACCCCGGACAGCCCGGAGAGGTCGAGCGTCGCGGCGACGTCGTCGTCCGCGCGTCCTGCCCAGCCGGCGGCGGTGCCGGCGCCGGCGATCGCGAGACGGCCGGGGGTGTCCAGGACGGCGTCCCGGACCTCCTTGGCCGAGGTGGGGCGCAGCGTGGTGGGAGCGGCGCGTGTCATGTCGTCGGGCCCTTCCGGGTCGCGTGCGGGTCGGTCGGACAGGTCGGCCGGGCGGGTCACAGCCGTTCGATCAGGCCCGCCTCCTCCAGCGGGTGCGGGCGGTAGCGCCCCGGCTTCTCGCCGCACAGCCGCGGGGTCGGCAGGAGCTTGCCGGGGTTGCAGATGTGGTCGGGGTCGAAGCCGTCGCGGATGCGGCGCATGACGGCCAGGTCGTCCTCGCCGAACATCCGCGGCATCGAACAGGCCTTGTCGGTGCCGATGCCGTGCTCGCCCGACAGCGACCCGCCCATCTCGACGCACAGCTCCGCGATCCGCGCCGACAGGTGCTCGGCCTCGTCGGTCTGGCCCTCCGCGGCGGAGAACAGGACCAGCGGGTGCAGGTTGCCGTCGCCGGCGTGGAACACGTTCGCGACGCGCAGCCCGGCCTCGGAGCCCATCTCGTCGATCCGTTCGAGGATCTCGGCGAGCCGGGTCCGGGGGACCACGCCGTCCTGGACGATGTAGTCCGGCGAGATCCGGCCGACCGCGGCGAACGCCGCCTTGCGGCCGCGCCAGATGTTCGCCCGCTCCTCCGGCGATCCCGCGATGTGCAGCCGGGTGCAGCCGTGCCGGTCGCAGATCTCCTTGACCAGCGCGAACTGCTCCTCGCACTCCTCGACGGTGCCGTCGAGCTCGACGACGAGCGCGGCCGGGGTGTCGAGCGAGTAGCCGGCGCCGGTGGCGCCCTCGGCGGCCTCGATCGCCAGCGCGTCCATCATCTCGACCGCGGCGGGGACGATCCCGGCCGCCACGATGTCGGAGACCACCTGGCCCCCCGCCGACACGGACGGGAAGTCCGCCAGCAGCGTGCGCATGACCTCGGGGGTGCGCAGCAGCCGCACGGTCACCTTCGTGACGATCCCGAGGGTGCCCTCCGACCCCAGGAACACCCCGCGCAGGTCGGGCCCGGACTGCTCCATCGAGTCCGACCCCAGGGTCACGACCTCGCCGTCGGGGAGCACGACCTCCATCGACAGCACGTGGTTGGTGGTGAAGCCGTACTTCAGGCAGTGCGCGCCGCCGGAGTTCTCCGCGACGTTGCCGCCGATCGTGCACACCTGCTGGCTCGACGGGTCCGGGGCGTAGTAGAGCCCGTGGGGCGACGCGGCCGCGGTGATCTCCAGGTTGGTGACGCCGGGCTCCAGCACCGCGCGCCGGTTCTCCGGGTCGACCTCGAGCACCCGGTTGAGCCGGTTCAGCCCGATGACGACGCCCTCGGCCACCGGCAGCGCGCCGCCGGACAGGCCGGTACCGGCGCCGCGGGCGACGAACGGGATCCGGTGCCGGGCGCAGATCCGTACGCACCCGGCGACGTCGTCGGCGGTGCGGGGCAGCAGGACGAGCTCGGGGACGACCCGGCTGCCGGTCAGGCCGTCGCACTCGTAGGTCCGGGTCCGGACGGGGTCGTCGAGCACGTCCGCGGCGCCCAGGAGGGCGACGAACTCGTCGTGGATCGAGCGGGCCAGAGGCATCGCTGGACTCCCTTGCTGCGCGTGGCGGGGCTCACGGGAGGGTACGTCGACACGGTGACGCCACGCCTGTTCGACGTCACGGACAGGGTCCGCATCACTTCCGTGATGCGGAAAAGATAATCCACTGGTAGAAATACGACCAGTTCCGACATCCACACGGAGAGGGTGGTCACAGATGGCCGACACCGCCGGCCTGCAGGTCGACGAGCACCTGAGGTCCTTCGTCGAGGGCGAGCTCCTGTCCGACGTCGACCTCACGGCGGACGACTTCTGGGCGACCCTCGCGCGGCTCCAGGAACGCTTCGCTCCCAAGATCGCCGACGCACTGGCCCGTCGCGACGAGATCCAGGCACGCATCGACGAGTGGCACCGCGAGCACGGCACCGGCTCGGTCGAGGACTACGAGAAGTTCCTCACCGACCTCGGCTACCTGCTCCCGGAACGGTCCCCGACCATCGACGTCGACCGGGTCGACCCGGAGATCGCCGAGATCCCCGGCCCGCAGCTGGTCGTGCCCTCCACCGTGCCCCGCTACGCGCTCAACGCCGCCAACGCGCGCTGGGGCTCGCTGTTCGACGCCTTCTACGGCACCGACGCGCTGCCGCAGGACCACGAGCTCGCCCCCGGCTACGACGAGCGCCGCGGCGCGCAGGTCATCACCGCCGCCGACGAGCTGCTCGACGAGCTGTTCCCGCTCGCGAAGGGCAGCCACGCCGACGCCACCGCCTACCGGCCGTCGACCGACGGGCTCGTCGTCGACACCGCCGCGAACGGCACGGTCGGGCTCGCCGACCCCGCGCAGTTCGCCGGCTTCCGCCCGGTCGACGGCGACGGTCGCGGCGCCGTCCTGCTGACCCGCAACGGGCTGCACCTGGAGATCACGATCGACCCGACCACCCAGGTCGGCACCCAGCACCACGCCGACGTCGCCGACGTCGTGCTCGAGTCCGCGGTCACCACGATCGTCGACCTCGAGGACTCGGTCGCGACCGTCGACGGCGAGGACAAGGCCCTGGCCTACCGCACCTGGCTCGGGCTGCTGCGCGGCGACCTGACCGCCGAGTTCCGCAAGGGCGGGAAGACCGTCATCCGCCGGGTCAACCCGGACCGCGAGTACACCGCGGCCGACGGCTCCGCCCTCACCCTGCCCGGACGGTCGCTCATGCTGGTCCGCAACTGCGGCCACCACATGACCACGAACGCCGTGCGCACCGCCGACGGCGGCGAGATCGCCGAGGGCGTCCTCGACGCACTGGTCTCGGCCGTCGCCGGGCTCTACGACCTGCAGGGCAAGGGCCCGCACACCAACTCCCGCGCGGGCAGCGTCTACATCGTCAAGCCCAAGCAGCACGGGCCCGAGGAGGTCGCGCTCACCGTCGAGCTGTTCAGCGCCGTCGAGGAGGCCCTCGGACTGCAGCCGAACACCCTCAAGATCGGCATCATGGACGAGGAGAAGCGGACCTCGGTCAACCTCTCCGCCTGCATCGCCGAGGCCGCGAACCGGGTCATCTTCGTCAACACCGGCTTCCTCGACCGGACCGGCGACGAGATCCACACCTGCTTCGCCGCGGGCCCGGTGCTGCGCAAGGGCGACATGAAGTCGACCACCTGGCTGAAGACCTACGAGGACCGCAACGTCGACGTCGCGCTCGCCGCCGGGTTCGCGCACACCGCGCAGGTCGGCAAGGGCATGTGGGCCAAGCCCGCCGCGATGGCCGAGATGATCGAGCAGAAGATCGGCCACCCGAAGGCCGGTGCGAACTGCGCCTGGGTGCCCTCGCCGACCGCCGCGACCCTGCACGCGCTGCACTACCTGCGCGTCGACGTGCACGCGGTGCAGGACGAGATCGCGTCCCGCACCACCGCCGACCGGCGCAGACTGCTGGAGGTGCCGGTGACCGACGCGTCCTCGCTCCCGGCTGACGCCGTGACCCACGAGCTGGAGACCAACGCCCAGTCGATCCTCGGCTACGTGGTGCGCTGGGTCGGGATGGGCATCGGCTGCTCCACCGTGCCGGACCTGGAGGGCGTGGGGCTGATGGAGGACCGCGCCACCCTGCGGATCTCCGCCCAGCTGGTCGCGAACTGGCTCCGGCACGGCGTCGTCGACGAGGCGGTCGTGCGCGACACCTTCGCCCGGATGGCCGCCGTCGTCGACGAGCAGAACGCCGGCGAGGACGGCTACCCCGCGATGGCCAAGGACCTGGAGTCCAGCGAGTCGTTCCAGGCGGCGCTGGAGCTGGTGTTCAGCGGGGCGACCGAGCCGAACGGCTACACCGAGCGGACGCTCACCCGCTGGCGTCAGCGGGCCAAGGCCGCGGCCTGAGGTCGCATCACCGTCACCACCACCGTCGACGACGACGCCCCCGGGACGCGTTCCCGGGGGCGTCGTCGTGATCAGGGAGGACGAGGATCGTGAAGCCGTGGATGCGGCCCGCGCTGGTGCTGTTCGGCGTCGGCTACGGCGCCAACCAGTTCAGCCCGCTGATGGTCATGTACCGCGAGCAGGGCCACTACTCGGCGACCGTGGTCGCCGCGTTCTTCGGCGTCTACGTGCTCGGTCTCGCCCCGGGTCTGCTCGTCGGCGGACCTGCGTCGGACCGCTGGGGGCGGCGCCGGGTGCTGCTGCCCGCCACGGCCGCCTCGATCCCGGCCAGTGCCGTCATCGCGCTGGGGGCGTTCTCCGAGCCCCTCCTCTACATCGGACGGCTGCTGTTCGGCCTGTGCATCGGCGTCGCTATGGCGGTGGCGACGACCTGGGTCAAGGAGCTGTCCGGCGAGGGTGAGGGTGCGCGGCGGGCCGCACTCGCGCTCACCGCGGGGTTCGGCCTCGGCCCGCTGGTCGGCGGGCTGCTCGCGCAGTTCGCGCCGCTGCCGATGGAGCTGCCCTACCTGGTGCACATCGTGCTCATGGTCCCCGTCACCTGGTGGCTCGTGGCCGCCCCGGAGACGGTCGAGCCGGGCCGCTCCCGGTCCTGGCTGCGCGACCTGCGGGTGCCCGCCGCCGCCCATCCGCGCTTCCGGTGGCTGGTGCTGCCCGCCGCGCCCTGGGTGTTCGGCGCCGCCGCGCTGTCGTTCGCGGTGCAGCCGACCGCGCTCGGCGACGTCCTCGGCGGCTACGGGCTGCTCGACGCGACCCTGCTCACCGCCGTCACCCTGGGCTGCGGGTTCCTCGCCCAGTCCGCCGCCCGCGCCGTCGACGCCCGCTCGCCGCTGGCCGCCACCCGGATCGGGCTCGCGCTCGTCGTCGCCGGGACGGTCGTGGCGGCGTTCGGCGCCGCCGGGCGCAGCATCCCGGTGGCGTTCGTCGCGGCCGCGCTGCTCGGTGCCGGTTACGGGTTCGTGCTGCTGTCCGGGCTGCAGGAGGTCCAGCGGATCGCCGCGCCGGAGCACCTGGCCGGGCTCACCGCGGTGTTCTACTCGCTGACCTACCTCGGGTTCCTGCTGCCGATGCTGCTCTCGGCCCTGACCGGGGTCGCGGGGTACCCGGTGCTGCTGCTCGTCGTCGCCGGGGTGCAGGCGCTCTGCCTGGTCCTGGTGTGGGCCGGAGCCCACCGGGTGGCGGAGCCGGTCCCCGCGGCTGATCCGCTCCGCGCGCGCGGAGCGGATCATGCGGCCGGCCGCGGATCCACCTGATGTCCACCTCCGGGCGGAGGCGGGTGCCGGCCCGCGCTCGTAGCGTCGGGCGGGTGACCACCACCACGGATTCCGACGCCACGGACCTGCCGCGCCTGCCGTTCCCGCGCCACGACGTCCTCGACCTCCCGCCGCAGTTCGACCACCTGCGGGACCGGTCCCCGATCACCCCGGTCCGGACCCCGGCCGGCGATGTCGCGTGGCTGGTCACCGGCTACGACGAGGCCCGTGCCCTGTTCGCCGACGACCGGCTCGGCCGCAGCCATCCCGCGCCGGAGCGGGCCGCGCGCATCTCCGACTCGATGATCTTCGGTGGGCCCAGCGGCGACTCACCGGAGACCGAGCGGAGCAACCACACCGCCATGCGCAAGTTGCTCGCGCCCGCGTTCTCGGCGCGGCGGATGCGCAGGCTGTCCGACCACGTCGCCGAGCTGGTGCACAGCCGGCTCGACGTCGTCGAGGCCGCCGGGCCCGGCTGCGACCTGCACGAGCTGTTCTCCTTCCCCCTGCCGGTGCTGGTCATCTGCGAGCTGCTCGGCGTCCCCTTCGACGACCGCGAGGAGTTCCGTCGCTGGTCCGGCGAGCTCGGGCTGCTCCACGACCGGCCCCGCGCCGAGGCCGCGGCGCAGGCGTTGTTCGCCTACGTCCGCGGCCTGATCGATCGCAAGGACGACGAGCCGGGGGAGGACGTGCTCTCCGACTTCGCCGCGCTCGGCTCGGCGCCGGAGCAGCGCGACCGGCTCGCCGCGCTCGGCGCCGGCCTGCTGTTCGCCGGGCACGAGACGACGGTCGGGCGGATCGACACCGGCACCGTCCTGCTGCTGGACCGGCCGGGGGAGTGGGCGGCGCTCGCCGCGGACCCGGAGCGGGCCGCGGGCGCGGTCGAGGAGGTCCTGCGGCTGGCCGTGCCCGGCGGGGGCAACGGCGGCATCCCGCGCTACGCCCACGCCGACATCGACATCGCCGGGGTGCACATCCGTACGGGCGACGCGATCCTGCTCGCGCTCGGTGCCGCGAACCGGGATCCGCGCCACTTCGACGGGGCCGAGGACATCGACGTCACCCGGAAGCCGACGCACCTCGCGTTCGGACACGGGCCGTACTTCTGCGTGGGCGCGAGCCTGGCCCGGGTCGAGCTGACCGAGGTGTTCCGGGCGCTGCCCGCCCGGTTCCCGTCGCTGCGCCTGGCCGTGCCGCGCTCCGAGCTGGAGCTGCGCACGGACGTGCTCACCGGGGGCCTGCGCGCGCTGCCGGTCACCTGGGACCGATCATGAGGGTGTGGGGGAGCTCGAACTGAGGGTGTCCGGGATCGACCATCCGGACGTCACGCCGCTGATGCGGCGGCTGCAGGCGTTCTACGGCGAGGTCTACGGCGACGGTGACGTCACGCCCGTCGTCCCGGCCGACTTCCGCGCCCCGTCCGGGTTGTTCCTCGTCGGCTACGAGGACGGCGTCCCCGTCGCCACCGGGGCGTGGCGCGCCGTGGACGCCGACCCGGCCGACCCCGCGCGCCGCGACGGCGACGCCGAGCTGAAGCGGATGTACGTCGAGCCCGCCGCCCGCGGTCGGGGACACGCCCGGACGGTGCTCGTCGCGCTGGAGCGCGCGGCGGCCGCCGCCGGGCGTCGTCGGATGATCCTCGAGACGGGTGACCCCCAGTCCGCTGCGATCGCGCTGTACGAGAGCAGCGGATACCGTCGGACCAGCAGATTCGGTGTGTACCGGAACGACCCCCGCTCCCGGTGCTTCGCCAAACCGCTGCCGGGGTGAGCCTCGGTACGGTCACGGGCGAAACGTCCGGTTGCGCCGATAGGATGACCTCGGCGTCGTCGCCGCGTCCCCTCCGGTGAGCGTGCGGCGGCCTCTTCCGGCGCTCCCCGTGTCCGGCCGTGACGTGAGCGGAACCGCTGGTCCGAACGACCCCGTGACCCCAGGAGGTGTCGGTGCTCGCCGTCGTGGCCGCCCATCTCGTCCTGGCGCTGTGCCTGCCCGCACTCGCCCGGTACCACCGGCGGCTGGCGTTCGGCGCAGGCGCCGCCCTGCTCGCCGCCACTCTCGTGTGGACGACGGCGCAGGCCTCGACCGCGCTCTCCGGCGGGGTGACCGACCGCATCGAGTGGGCCCCCGAGCTGGGGCTGACGCTGAGCCTGCGGATGGACGCGCTCGCGATCGCGATGATCGTGCTCGTCTCCGGCGTCGGAGCGCTGATCATGATCTACGCGGCCTGGTACTTCGGGCCGCGCTCCACCGACGCGGCCCGCTCCGCGGCGCTGCTGGTCGCCTTCGCCGGGATGATGCTCGGCCTCGTCCTGGCCGACGACCTGCTGACCCTCTACGTGTTCTGGGAGCTGACGTCGCTGACGTCGTTCCTGCTCGTCGGACAGGGCGGCCAGTACCGGGAGAACCGGCGTGCCGCGGTGCAGGCGCTCGTCGTCACCGTCTTCGGCGGGCTGGCGATGCTGCTCGGGATCGTGCTGCTGGGCCAGCTGGCCGGCACCTACTCGATCCCGGAGATCACCGCGGCCGCGACCTCCGGCACGCTCGCCCCCGACAGCCCGGTCGCGCTCTCGGTCTCGCTGGTGCTGATCCTGCTCGGTGCGCTGACCAAGTCCGCGCAGCTGCCGTTCCACCCGTGGCTGCCGTACGCGATGGCCGCCCCGACGCCGATCTCGGCGTACCTGCACGCGGCGTCGATGGTGAAGGCCGGGGTCGTGCTCGTCGCGCGGCTCGGGCCCGCGTTCTCGGTGCACCCCGTGTGGTGGGCACCGGTCATGGTGCTCGGTCTCGCGACGATGGTGCTGGGCGGCTGGCGCGCGATGCGCCAGACCGACCTCAAGCGGCTGCTGGCCTTCGGCACCGTCTCCCAGCTCGGGTTCCTCATGGTGCTGTTCGGGTCCGGCTCGCGGGTCGCCGGTCTCGCCGGCATCGCGATGCTGCTGGCGCACGGCCTGTTCAAGGCGCCGCTGTTCATGGTGGTCGGGGCGATCGACAAGGCCTGCGGCACCCGTGACCTGCGGGAGCTGTGCGGGCTCGGACGCCGCCGGCGCGGTCTGGCCGTCGTCGCCACGCTCGCCGGGCTGTCGATGGCGGGGCTCCCGCCGATGCTCGGCTTCGTCGGCAAGGAGGCCGCGTTCGAGGCGTTCGTGCTCGAGGGCGGCGTCCGTGGCTGGATCACCGCGATCGGCCTCGTCGCGGGCTCGCTGCTGACCGTCGCCTACACCGCACGGTTCCTGTGGGGGGCGTTCTCCACCAAGGGGCTGCACCCCACCGGTGGCGACCCGGTCCCGCTCGGCCTGTCCGGCCCGGCCTGGCTGTGCGCGCTGACCGGGATCGCGGCCGGGTTCGCCGCGCCGCTGGTCCAGCAGCTCGCCGCCTCCTATGCCGCGTCGCTGCCCCCGGTCGGCGACGCCTACGCCGCCCGCTACGAGCTGGCCCTGTGGCACACCCCGGGGCTGCCGCTGCTGTTCACCGGGGTCGCGCTGGTCGGCGGACTCCTCCTGCACCGCTACGGGCAGCCCCTGACCGGGCACCTCTCGGTGCCGCACGTGTCGGCGCAGCGGGGGTACGAGGCCGTCGTGACGGGGCTGGAGCGCTCGGCGATCGCGGTCACCGGCCGGCTCCAGATCGGGTCGCTGCCGGTCTACCTCGGCTGCATCCTCGCGACCCTGATCGCGCTGCCCGGCCCGGTCATCGCCGTCACCGGGACGTGGCCGACCGACCAGGCCCCGTACCACTCGATCATGCAGGTCCCGGTCGGACTGATGGTGATCATCGCGGCGATCGCGCTCTGCCTGGCGCACCGCCGGTTCACCGCGGTGCTGCTGGTCGGTGCCGTCGGCTACGGCATCGGCGGCCTGTTCGTCATCGACGGCGCCCCCGACCTGGCACTCGCCCAGTTCCTGGTCGAGACGCTCACCCTGGTCGCGTTCGTCTTCGTGCTGCGACGCCTGCCCGCCCACTTCGACGAGCCGGACACCGAGCGCCGCGTCCGGGGCCCCAAGGCCGCGGTCGCCGCGGTCGGCGGCCTGCTCGTCGCCGGGATGGCCGTGATGCTCTCGGGGGCCCGCACCCTGCCGCCCGCCACCACGGAGCCGTTCATCGCGGGCGCACCGGAGGCCGGCGCGACCAACCTGATCAGCGCGATCCTGGTCGACTTCCGCGCACTCGACACGGTCGGCGAGATCACCGTGCTGCTGATCTGCGCGTCCGGCACCGCGGGCCTGGTGCTCGCGACCCGGTACGACAAGAGGCAGAACGGCAAGGTCGTGCGCAGCGGCTCGGGATCGCCCAAGCACGAGAAGGAGGTGCTCGGATGACGACCTCGCAGGAGAAGCCCGCGTCCCCGGCCGGGGACGCCGAGAGCTGGGCCAGGATGGACCAGCCCAGCGGCCGATGGATGCTCACCGGCACCTGCCCGGACGTCCGCGAGCGGACCCTGGTGCTGGAGTCCGCGGCCCGGCTGCTGTTCCCGGTGGTGCTGGTGTTCTCGGTGTTCCTGCTGCTGGAGGGCCACTACGGTCCCGGCGGCGGGTTCTCCGGCGGCCTGGTCGCCGGGCTCGCGTTCGTGCTGCGCCACATCGCAGGCGGCGACGACAACCTGGGCTCCCGGTTCCGGATCCGCCCGCCCGTGCTGGTCGGCACCGGACTGATCATCGCGGTGCTCACCGCGCTGGCCCCGGTGGCCTGGGGCGACCCGGTGCTCGCCTCGGTCAAGTGGACGATCACCTTCGGTCCGTTCGGCTACCTCGACATCGTGAGCAGCCTGCTGCTCGACGTCGGCGTCTACCTGCTGATCATCGGCGTGGTGCTCGACCTGCTGCGCTCGCTCGGGTCCGGCATCGCCCGCGACGCCCGCGAGGCGGGCGAGGACCTCCCGCGCGGGGGTGGCCCGAGGTGAACACCACCATCAACCTGAGCATGGCGATCGTGCTCGCGGTGCTGTACTCGGTCGGTTTCTACCTGCTGATGCAGCGGTCGCTGATGCGCATCCTGATCGGCATCGTGGTGCTCGGGCACGGCGCGAACCTGCTGCTGCAGGTCTCCGGCGGACCGCCCGGGCGGGCCCCGATCCTCGACGCGGTGCTCCCCGAGCAGATCGCCGACCCGCTCCCGCAGGCGCTGGCGCTGACCGCCATCGTCATCACCTTCGCCCTGACCACGCTGCTGCTGGCGCTGGGCTACCGCTCCTGGGTGCTCGTCGGGCACGACGAGGTGCAGGACGACGTGGAGGACCGCCGCATCGCCGACCGGCAGAAGCCCAAGGGCGCGATGGAGGAGGGCACCGCGGACGAGACCGACGCCGAGCCCGAGGACACCGCCGACTCCCACGAGCTCGAGGAGGGCCGCAAGTGACCCCGCTGCAGGCCCTGGTCACGCTGCCGGTGCTGCTGCCCATGCTGGGCGCCGCGACCAGCGTCGTCGTCAGCCGTCGTGCCTCGGCCCAGCGTGTCATCGGCGTGGTGACCCTGGCGCTGGTGTGCGTCGTCGGCGCGGTGCTGCTGGTGGCCGCGGACACCTACGGGCCGGTCGTCGCCGAGCTCGGCGGCTGGCCCGCCCCGATGGGCATCGTGCTCGTCGCCGACCGGATGTCGGCGCTGCTGCTGCTCATCTCCTCGGTGGTGACGCTCGCGGTGCTGGTCTACGCGATCGACCAGCGGATCTCCGACTACGGCCGGGAGACCGCCAGCACCACCTTCCACCCGATCTTCCTGCTGCTGTCGACGGGTGTGTCGCTGGCCTACCTGACCGGTGACCTGTTCACGCTGTTCGTGGCGTTCGAGATCATGCTGGCGTCGAGCTACGTGCTCATCACCCGGCGGACGTCGGCGTCGCGGATCCGGTCCGGCATGACCTACGTGATCGTGTCGCTGACCTCGTCGCTGCTGTTCCTGACCGCGGTCGGGCTCGTCTACGCCGCCACCGGCACGGTCAACCTGGCCGACCTCGCCGGGCGGATGGGCGCGCTGCCGGAGGGCCTGCGCGCGGTGCTCGCCCTGGTCCTCATCGTGGTGTTCGGCATCAAGGCGGCGATCGTGCCGCTGCACTTCTGGCTGCCCGACAGCTACCCGAACGCTCCCGCCCCGGTCACCGCGCTGTTCGCGGGCCTGCTCACCAAGGTCGGCATCTACGCGCTGCTGCGCACCCAGACCCTGGTGTTCCCGCAGGACAGCCCCTCGACGCTGCTGCTGGTGATCGCCGCGGTGACGATGGTGGTCGGCGCGCTCGGCGCCGTCGCGCAGGACGACCTCAACCGGCTGCTGTCGTTCCTGCTGGTCAGCCACATCGGGTTCATGGTGTTCGGGCTGGCTCTGCACACCCCCGACGGCATCGCCGGGACCGGGCTCTACGTCGTCCACCACATCACCGTGCAGGCGACGCTGTTCCTGGTCAGCGGGCTCATCACCCGGCGGACCGGCACCGTGTCGATCTCCCAGATGGGTGGGCTCGCCCAGCAGGCACCCCACCTGGCCGTGCTGTTCGCGATCCCGGCGATCACCCTGGCCGGGCTGCCCCCGACCTCGGGCTTCGTCGCGAAGCTCGCGTTGCTGCAGGCCGGTGCGGGCGCGGGCCTCGCCGGGGAGCTGGTCGCCGCCGTCGTCGTGCTGGCGAGCCTGCTGACCCTCTACGCCGTCGCCCGGGTCTGGGTGCGGGTCTTCTGGGGCGCCCCGAAGGAGCCCCTCGCCGACGACGACCCGAACGACGAGCTCGTCGTCGGGACCGCGCGCAGCGCCCGCGGCATGTACGTCGGCGCGTCCACGCTGGTCGTGGTCAGCGTCGCGATCGCGGTGTTCGCCGGCCCGCTGTCCGGGGTGACGGCCAGGGCCGGGGTGGACCTGCACGACCGGACCGGCTACACCGCCGCCGTCCTCGGGCCGGGCGCCGACCCCGGGGGTGACGGGACCATCAGCGCGAGCGGACGGTCCGGTGACCTCGCCGGGGACACGACCGTGCGGACCGCGGCCGGCGACACCCCGGAGGTGACCCCGTGAGCGAGCAGACCCCGAGCCGCGGTGGCGCGGGCACGACCGACGGCCCGGACCCGCAGGGCCGCCCCGACGGCGACGACCGCGAGGACGCCGTGCTCTCCTCGCCGGAGGCGCGCCGCGAGGCCGAGATGGGCGCGGCCGAGGTCGGCGAGCCGCCGGAGCCCGACCACGCCCGCACCCCCGCCCGGGTGCCGCCACCGGTCCCCGACACCGTCGCCGAGCCGATGGGCGGGTCCGCCCGCGGCGGGAGCGTGCGCCGGCGGATCCCGCAGGTGCTCGCGCTGGCGCTGGTGTGGGTGCTGCTGTGGGGGAGCGTGTCCGCGGCCGCGATCGTCGGCGGTCTGCTCGTCGGCCTCGCGGTGACGGCGATCTTCCCGCTGCCGCTGCTGCCCGAGCGGCTCCCGTTCCGCCCGTGGAAGCTGCTGCGGCTGCTGGCGTTCCTGGCCTCGGACCTGGTCGTCTCCGGGATCCGGGTCAGCATGGTGACGCTGCGGCACGGGCCGCGCGCCCGGTCCGGGATCGTCGGGCTACCGCTGTGTACCGGCTCGGACCGCACCGCGACGACGATCGTCGCGGCCTGCGCGCTGTCCCCGGGCAGCTTCACGCTGCAGATCGACCGGGCCCGGCGTCGCTGGTACGTCTATGCACTCGGCCTGCACCGGCCCGGCGCCGTCGAACGGCTCCGCCGGGACATGATGCGGCTGCAGCTGCGGGTGATCGACGCCGTCGGCAGCCAGGAGGACCGGGACCGGTGCGCCGCCGCCGTCGCCGCGGTCGCCGCCGGGGACACGGGGAGGAACGACCGGTGACCGTCGTCCACACGCTGGTACTGATCATGTTGACCGCCGCGGGGGTGCTGACGATGTGGCGGCTCCTGAAGGGCCCCACGACGCTGGACCGCATCGCGGCGCTGGACGTGTTCGTCGTGCTGATCGTGGCCGCGGCCGCGGTGTACGCGGCGATCTACTCCGACGGGTCGAACATCCCGCTGCTGGCCGCGGTCGCGCTGATCGCGCTGGTCGGCTCGGCGACGGCGGCCCGCCTGGTCGAACGATGGGAGCGGCACCGCTGATGGGCCTGCACGACGTGCTCGACGTGGTCTCTGCCGCACTGATGCTCGCCGGCGGGCTGTCCTGCCTGCTCGGTGCGCTCGGGCTGGTCCGGCTGCCGGACCTGCCCGCCCGGCTGCAGGCCACCACCAAGCCGCAGACCCTCGGCCTGCTGCTGATCCTGCTGGGCGTCGCGGTCAACCTGGAGTTCGAGAACTCCTCGACGCTGATCCTGGTCGTGCTGTTCCAGGTGCTGACGGCGCCGGTCATCTCGCAGGTGGTCGGGCGCTCGGCCTACCGCAGCGGCGCGATCGACCGGGCCGCGCTCGTCGTCGACGACCTGGGGGAGGACATCGACAGCGACGCGCGCGCCCGGGAGGTGCGGACGGTTCAGCCGTCGTCGCCGGAGCCGGGGTCGTCCTCGCGCAGCGTGGACGGGGTCGACGGGGCCCCGGACCGGTAGGCGGCGTGCCCGATCGCGAAGCTGGCGATCGGGATCGTGAACAGCTGCAGTGCCACGGCCACGCCGAGGGTGAGCAGCACCCCCGGTTCGGGCACCAGGATCGCGACCCCGACGAGGATCGCGACGATCCCGAGCCCGGCGGCCTTGGTGACGGCGTTCGTGCGGTTGTAGACGTCGGGCAGGCGCACCAGGCCGACCGCGCCCGCCGCCACGAGCAGGACCCCGGCACCCAGTACGACGCCGCCGATCGCGTTCTGCACGGGCCCGCCGGTGAGCACGGTCCCCAGGCCGGCGTCGACGCCGCTCATCTGCGAGCCCCCTTCTCCGCCCAGATCAGCCGGGCCACGGCGACCGTGGTCAGGAACCCGACCAGCGTCGCGACGACGACGAGGTCCAGCATCGCGACCGAGCCCAGCCGCAGCGCCAGCAGCGCGATCAGCCCGACGACGACCACGAAGCCGTAGTCGACGGCCAGCCCGCGGTCGGCGTCGGTGGGCCCGGCCAGGACCCGCCAGACCGCGACGAGCAGGCCCAGGGCCAGCAGGACGATCCCGGCGTCCAGCAACAGGGTGCTCACGGCGTCTCCTCCGGATCGCGGTCGACCACACCCGGGGTGGGGCGGCGCAGGAACGCCAGCAACCGGTCCTCCATCTCGTGCACGCTCGCCCGCAGCTGCTCCGGGTCGGACGCGTGCATGCCGTGCACGAGCAGCTCCGGGCTGCGCGCGCCGGTGGTCAGGTTCAGGGCGAGGGTGCCGGGCGTCAGGCTGAGCAGGCTCATGATCGACGCGATCTCGACCATGCTCCGCGACCGCAGCCGGACCCGGACCACCGCCGGGTCGATGCCGTGCCCGGGGGTGAGGACCTCGCGGAGCACGACGGCGTTGGCGCGGAGGAACTCGCCGGTGAACCACAGCAGGAACCCCACCGCGGCGCGCAGGCGCCCGCCGCGCCCGGGTGCACGTCGGCGGGTGGTCACGGCGCCCCCACCGCCCCGACGTAGGCGGCGGTGTCGGCGAGCCCCTGCCCGGCGACCGTCGAGAGCGCCAGCAGCGGCTCCGCCCACAGCCCGAGCAGCAGCGACAGCGCCCCCAGCGCCAGCGCCGGGACCCCCGCGCGGACCGGGACCGCCACGGCGACCACGGTGCCCGCACCGCCCCCGGGGTCCGGTGCGGGGGCCTCGCCGCCCCAGAACGCGCCGTTCCAGATCTTGAGCATCGACAGCAGGGTGACCACGCTGACCGCGACGGCGACGACCGCCGCGGCGACCATGCCGGCCTCGACCGCGCCGAGCACCAGGGCGAACTTCGCGACGAACCCGGACAGCGGCGGGATCCCGGCCAGGCTCAGCGCCGACACCGCGAACGCGACCGCGGTCGCCGGGTTGCGGGCGGCGAGCCCACCGAGCCGGGACAGCGTGTCGGTGCCGGCGTACTGCTCGACGGCACCGGCGACCATCAGCAGCGCCGCCTTGCCCAGCACGTACTGCACCAGGAAGTAGATCGCGGCGGCCAACCCGGCCGGGGTGGAGATCGCCAGGCCGAGCACGATGTAGCCGATCTGGCTGACCATGTGGAAGGTCAGGATCCGGCGCATCCCGCCGGCGCCGACCGCGCCGAGCACCCCGACGACCATCGTCAGCAGCGCCGCCACCAGGACGACCGGCAGGAAGCGCGGGTCGCCGTCGTAGACGAGGGCGTAGATCCGGAACAGCGCGTACACACCGACCTTGGTCAGCAGCCCGGAGAACAGCACGGTGACCGCGGCCGGCGCGGCGGTGTAGGCCCGCGGCAGCCAGTTGTGCAGCGGCACCAGCGCGGCCTTCACCGAGAGCGCCAGCAGGATCACTGCGGTCGCCGCGGCCAGTGCCGGGTCGGTCACCGCGCGCCCGGCGAGGTCACCGAGCTGCACGGTCCCGGCGACGCCGTAGACCAGGCCGAGCCCGGCGAGGAACACCGTCGAGGCCAGGAGGTTCACCGTCAGGTACAGCCGCGACGCCGCGATCCGCTCCGGGCCACGGCCGGTCGCGATGAGCACGTAGCTGGGGACGAGCATGACCTCGACGAACACGAACAGGCTGAACAGGTCCGCGGTGAGGTAGGCGCCGTGCACCCCGGCGAGCAGGAGCAGCGACTGCGGCAGGAACGCCCGGTCGGTGTCGGAGCCGGTGACCGCGGCGAAGGCCAGGCAGGCGATCCCCAGCACCCCGGTGACGGTCAGCATGATCGTGCCGAACGCGTCGGCGGCCAGCGGGATCGCGATGCCCGCGGGCCAGTTCCCGAGCCGTTGCACGATCACCGCGCCGTCCGCGGTGGCCGCCAGGAGGACCGCCGACACCGCCGTCGACACCACGAGCGCGGTGAACGCGACCACCCGGCGCGCCGTCATCGGCAGCAGGAACGGTCCGCCCCCGCCCGGTGGGCGCGCGGTGAGCAGGATCAGCAGGCCCGCCGCGGCGAGCGGGACCAGGATCGGTACGACGACGAGCGCCTCGAGACCGGTCACCGGGGCTCGTCCTCCTCGGTGTCGGCGGTGCCACCGGCCTTCAGCAGGGCCAGCAGGTACACCGTGATCGCGAAGGCGATCACGATCGCGGTGAGCACGAACGCCTGCGGCAGCGGGTCAGCCATCTGCGCCCGGTCCTGCTGGCCCAGCAGCGCGGGCTCGCGGGTCGCCATCCCGCCCGCGGAGATGATCAGGACGTTCACCCCGTGGCCGAGCAGCACGAACCCGAGCACCGTGCGCAGCAGCTCGCGCTGCAGCACCAGGTAGACCCCGCCCGCGACGAGCACGGCGACGACGACCGCGGCGGTCACTCGGAGCTCCCCAGCACGGAGCCGGTGCGGGCGCGCCCGCCGATCCGGTCGGTCGCGGCCACGATCAGCCCCACCACCATCAGGTAGATCCCGAGGTCGAACACGAACGACGACAACAGCACCCCGCCGGGCAGGTACACCGGCGTGAGGAACGGCAGCCCCAGCGGGTACACCGCGATCCCGGTGAGCAGGCTCAGCAGCAGCCCGGACCCGACCAGCGGCTCGGGCCGCAGCCGCAGTGCCCACGCGTTGCCGCGGTGGGCGAGCCGCAGGAACACGATCGCGACGCCGCCGACCAGCGAGGAGATGAACCCGCCGCCGGGCTCGTCGTGGCCGCGCCAGAGCAGGAACAGCGACATCAGGAGCATCAGCGGGGCCAGCACCCGGCTCGCGACCCGCATGACGATCGTGTCGGCCGGGCCGTCGGTGGCGACGCGCTGCCGCGGGCTCGCATCGGCCCCGGCCTCGCCGCGGCGGATCAGCACGAGCAGGCCGAGCGCCGCGGCCCCGACGACGACGGCCTCACCGAAGGTGTCCATGCCGCGGAAGTCGACGAGGATCGTGTTGACCACGTTGGTCCCGCCGGTCGCGGCCTCCGCGGTGTCGAGCAGGTACCCGCCGACCGGCGACGGCGCGCGCCGCCCGGTCAGGACGTAGGTCGCCGCCCCCAGCGACAGGCCCGCGGCCAGTGCGGCCACCGCGGCCGGGACCCGCCGCCACCGCGCCGGGCGGCGCAGCCGGACCCCGCGTCCGCGCAGCACCAGCACCGCGACGACCGTGGTCAGCACCTCGACCAGCAGCAGCGTCATCGCGACGTCCGGGGCGCCCGCGAGCAGCAGCCACAGCGCCGTCGCCAGCCCACCGAAGCCGGTCAGCGCCAGTGCCGCGGTGACCGAACGGGTCGTCACGGCCCCGGCGACGGTGGCCGCCACGAGCACGACGACCACCCAGTCCAGCGGACGGGTCACCGGCCCGGGGAACGGTGCCGGTGCGGGCAGCGCCACCCAGGCGACGACGGCGAGCACCGGCAGCGCCAGCACCGGGCGGACCAGGACGGCGGCGGGGGAGGGGTCGGTGTCGGGCCGCCCCACCCGGGCGCCGAGGTCGAGCACCCCGGCCCGGATCCGGTCGAAGACCGCGGCGCCGTCGGGCACCGGGAGCCGCTCCAGCGCCCGGTCGACGCGGCCGCGCCAGTGGAACAGCGCGAGACCGGCGGCGACGGTGAGCACCGACAGCACCAGGGCGGTGCCGAACCCGGGCCAGAGCACGAACGTGACCGGCTCCGAGCCCGGGTCGAGGTCGCGCGCGGCCCGGTCGGTCAGCGGGTTGAGGACCCGCACCGCCGGCCCGAGGACCAGCCCGAGCAGCGCGGCGACGGCAGCCGGTGCGAGGAACGCCCACGACGGCTCGTAGAGGCCGGGCTGGGTGAGCCTGCCGCCGAACGCGCCGTGCACGATCCGGGCGGAGTAGGCGAAGGTCAGCGCCGAGGCCACGACCGCGACGGCCGCCGCGACCGGCCCGGCACCGGGCGCGAAGTCGGCCTCCAGGAAGCCCTCGTAGAGGTTCTCCTTGGACACGAACCCGAGCAGCGGCGGCACCCCGGCCATCGACAGCGCGGCGACCCCGGTCAGTGCCGCGGTGACCGGCATGACCTTCCACAGGCCGCCGAGCTCGCGGACGTCCCGGCTGCCCGCCTCCTTGTCGATGATCCCGACCAGCATGAACAGGGTCGCCTTGAACAGGGCGTGGGCGAAGGTGTGCAGGACCGCCGCGGACAGCGCGTAGGACGTGCCGACGCCGATCGCGGCGGTGAGCAGGCCGAGCTGGCTGACCGTGGAGTGGGCGAGCATCGCCTTCAGGTCGTGCTCGCGCAGCGCCAGCACCGCGCCGACGACGGCCGTCGCCAGCCCGAGCGGGACGAGCACCGCCGACCAGGCCACCGACGGCACGTAGATCGGGGTGAACCGCATCAGCAGGTAGATGCCCGCCTTCACCATCGTCGCGGCGTGCAGGTAGGCACTGATCGGGGTCATCGCGACCATCGCGCCGGGCAGCCAGAAGGTGAACGGCAGCTGCGCGGACTTCGTCGCCGCGGCCAGGATCAGCAGCGCCCCGGCGGGCAGGGCCAGGGGGCTGGTGAGCACCGCGCCGGGGTCGGCGAGCACAACGTCGAGGCTGGTGCTCCCGGCCGCGACGCCGATCATCACCACCGCCCCGAGCAGGGCGAACCCGCCCATCGCCGTCACCACGAGCGCGCGGCCCGCCGGCAGCGCCGCCGCCGGACCGGCGGTGTTGATCAGCAGGAACGACAGGACGGTCGTGAGCTCCCAGAACACGTAGAGCAGCACGAGGTCGTTCGCGGTGACCAGGCCGATCATGGCGGCGGCGAACCCGGTGAGCAGGCCGTAGACCGTGCCGATCGGGTAGTACGCCTCCAGGTAGCGCGGGCAGTAGGCCATCACCAGCGCGCCCACGCCCAGCACGATCGTCACGAACAGCAGCGACAGGCCGTCCATGCGCAGGCCGAAGGAGACGCCCAGCGACGGCATCCAGGACACGCCCGCGGTGGGGACCTCCCCGCGGACGACCTCTCCGGCGGCGGTGTTCGCGTACACGGCCAGCGCGGCGAGACCCGCGGCCAGCGGGTAGCCGGCGTTGCGGCCGAGCAGCCGGGCGAGCACCGGGGCGAGCAGCGCCAGCGCGACCGCCCCACCCAGGGTGACCAGGGGGATCACCGGGCAGCGCCTCCGTCCAGGGGGCCGGGGGTGCCAGGCACCCTGATCATGACTCGGGAGCTTCTACCCGTTCGACGGGGTTTCCACACCGAGGTTTCCGGTCACTCCACCCGGTTGCGCCGCGCACGGTTTCCCGGGGTGGGTGGGCCCCCGGCGTGGCGGTCCGCGGGGGCTTCGTACCCTCCCGGTGTGCCTCTGTACGCGCTCGGTGACGCCGAACCGGACATCCACCCGACCGCCTACGTCCATCCGGACGCCGTCGTGATCGGCAACGTGACGCTGGGCCCGGAGTCCACCGTCTGGCCGACCGCGGTGCTGCGCGGCGACGACGGCCGGATCGAGGTCGGCGCCCGCAGCAGCATCCAGGACGGGTCGATCATCCACACCACCCTGCAGCAGCCGACGATCATCGGGGACGAGGTGACCGTCGGGCACAACGTGCACATCGAGGCGGCCACCATCGGCAACCGCGCGCTCGTCTCGTCGGGCTCGGTGGTGCTGAACGGGGCGACGGTCGGCGAGGGCGCGGTCGTCGCCGCGGGCGCGGTCGTCTCCCCGAAGGCCGACGTGCCCGCGTACCGGATGGCGCTGGGCGTACCCGCCCGCGTCCGCGACGGCTACGAGGTGCCCGCCGACCGCTGGCGGTACGCCGTGGAGTCCTACGTGGACCGGGGCCGCCGGTTCGCCTCCCAGCTGCGCCGGTTGGAGGGCTGATGGCCAAGCCGCTGCACGAGGTCGTCGAGGCCGGGTGGGCCAGGGCCCTGGAGCCGGTCGCCGAGACGATCACCGCGATGGGCGAGTTCCTGCGTGCCGAGATCGCCGCGGGCCGTCGTTACCTGCCCGCCGGGGCGAACGTGCTGCGCGCGTTCCAGCAGCCCTTCGACGACGTCCGGGTGCTGCTCGTCGGCCAGGACCCGTACCCGACCCCGGGGCACGCTGTCGGGCTGTCGTTCTCCGTCGCCCCCGGGACCCGGCCGCTGCCGCGCTCGCTGCAGAACATCTTCCGCGAGTACACCGAGGACCTCGGGCACCCGGCGCCGAGCTCGGGCGACCTGACCCCGTGGACCGAGCAGGGCGTGCTGCTGCTCAACCGGTGCCTGACCGTCGCACCGGGAGAGCCGGCCTCGCACCGCAACAAGGGCTGGGAGGAGGTCACCGAGCAGGCGATCCGCGCCCTGGTGGCCCGCGACGCCGCGCCGATGGTGGCGATCCTCTGGGGCCGCGACGCCCGCAACCTCGCGCCGCTGCTGGAGGACGTGCCGACGATCGAGTCGGCGCACCCGTCGCCCATGTCGGCCGACCGCGGCTTCTTCGGGTCGCGGCCGTTCAGCCGGGCCAACGACCTGCTCGAGGAGATCGGCGGGGAACCCGTCGACTGGAAGCTGCCCTAGGCTGGACCGGGTGGACGACCCGGGGGACATGCGCATATCGGACGCCGACCGTGAGGCGGCGGCCCGCCGGCTGCACGACGCCCTCGGTGAGGGCCGCATCACGCTGGCCGAGCTGGAGGAACGGCTCGACGCGGTCTACGCCGCCCGCGTCGCCCGGGACCTGCGGCCGCCGCTGGCGGACCTGCCCGAGGGCGGCACCGCCGACGTCGACGGCACGAAGGCGTCCTGGGGCGAGGTGAAGACCAAGGTGCCCTCGACGCCCGGGGCCGCCGGGCCGCACGTCGTGGTCCACGGCAAGGTCGGCATGGGGTCGGTCACGGTGCGCGGTCCCCGCCGCAGCTGGTGGCGGTCCATGGTCGAGTGAGCCGCCCCGGGAACGACGAAGGCCCGGTCCCCAGGGGACCGGGCCTCGATCGTGGTTCGGGTCTCGCGCACTCAGACGCGGGTCACCTTGCCCGCCTTCAGGCAGGAGGTGCAGGCGTTGATCCGACGGCGGTTGCCGCCGTTGATCGCGGCGCGCACCGTCTGGATGTTGGGGTTCCAGCGGCGGTGGGTGCGGCGGTGCGAGTGCGAGACGGACATGCCGAAGCCCGGACCCTTGCCACAGACGTCGCAGACGGCAGCCACGTCGGACACTCCTCGGGTTGACGAACAGATTCACGAACAGATTCTCGGCACGGACGTGCCGAGGCTCGGCCTTCAAGTCTAGCCACCCCCGTGTCGCGACCGGCGCGCGGGGCCGTCCCGCGGCACCGGGGGCCGCCGCGCACCTAGTGTGGTGCCCGTGGCCTCGCCGTTCGACCCCGCGCTGCTGCGCCGTTGGATCGACGCCGCCGCCGAGCGGCTCACCGCCGGGCGGGCCGAGATCGACCGCATCAACGTCTTCCCGGTCGCCGACCACGACACCGGGTCGAACCTGCTGCTGACCGCCCGCGCGGCCGCCTCGGCCCCGCTCGACGGGGACGCGGCCGAGGACGTCCGACCGGTGCGGGCCGCGTCGGCCCTGGCCGCGGCCGCCGTGCGCGGAGCCCGCGGGAACTCCGGCCTGATCCTGTCCCAGCTGTTCCGGGGCCTGGCCGAGGAGCTGGAGGCCGCGGCGGCACGACGCCCGAACACCCCCGCCGGTGAGCTGCTCGCCGGGGCGCTGCGGCGGGCGGCGGCGCTGGCGGCCGTCGCGGTGTCCGCGCCGCGTCCGGGGACCGCACTCACCGTGCTCGACGCCGCCGCCGCGGCCGTCGCGGCGCGGGTCGCCGCCGGTACGGCGTCCGGGCCTGCGTCCGAGCCCCTGGTCCCCGGTGCGACGCCCACCCGGGTCGCCGGCCCCGCCGACCCCGCGGACCCCGCCGACGCGGGACACGGGACGGACGCGGGACACGGGACGACCGTCGCCCTCGCCGAGGCCGCGCGCGTCGCGGCGGACGCGGCGCGGGCCGCGCTGGCCCGGTCCACCGGGCGCCCGCCGGAGCTCGTGCGGGCCGGGGTCGTCGACGCGGGCGGGCTCGGCCTGGTCGTCGTCCTCGACGCGCTGGTCGCCGCGGCCGGCGGTGATCCGGCGCCGCCGCCGTCGTCGCAGGTGGCGGGGCCTGGTCCGGCCTCGACGGTCACCGCCGACGGCGAGCTCGTGCCGTGGGTGCCCCAGCCGGTCTACGAGGTCACCTACTGGCTGCCCGCCCCCGACCCGGCGGCGGTGGAGACGCTGCGCGCCCGGCTCGCCGGGCTCGGGGACTCGGTCGGCCTCGCCGGCGACGGCGGCGGCGGCGGGGTGATGGTGCACGTCCACACCACCGAGGCCGGGCCCGCGGTCGAGGCGGGGCTCGCGGCGGGGCGCCCGTCCGGGATCCGGATCGAGGCGCTGCCGCCGGCGCGGCCGAGTCGGGACCGCGCCGTCCTGCTGATGATCGAGAGCAGCGGGGCCGGGGCGCTGGCCCGGGCCGCGGGTGGGAACGTGCTGGTCGCCGACCCGGACCCGACCGTCGACGAGGTCCTGGCCGCGATCCGGGCGACCGGTGCGGAGCACGTCGTGGTGCTGCCGTGCGCGACGCACCGGCGCACGGTCACCGAGACCGCGGCCGAGCGGGTGCGGTTCGAGGGCATCGACGTCGTGGTGGTCCCGGCGAGCTCGGTGCTGCAGGGCCTGGCCGCGCTCGCGGTGCACGACCCGGCCCGTCGCGCCCCGGACGACGTCGTCGCGATGGCCGAGGCCGCGGCCGCCACCCGGACCGGTGGGCTCGCCGTCGCCGAGGCCGAGGCGCTCACCTGGGCCGGTCCCTGCCGTCCGGGGGAGATCCTCGGGATCTCCGACGGCGAGGTCGTGCTGATCGCCCCGGATCTCGCTGTCGGTGCCCTGTGGTTGGCTCACCGCATGCTCACTCCGGGTGGGGAGCTGGTGACCGTGCTGCTCGGCGCGGCCGCCCCCGACGAGCTCGGGGAGCGGCTCGCCGAGGACCTGCGCCGCACCCACCCGGAGGTCGACGTCGTGGTGCACCGGGGGGAGCAGGGCGACTACCCGCTGGTGCTGGGAGTGGAGTAGATGGACGACGGGTTCGACCTCGACAGCCGGCTCGACGGGCCGCTCGGGCGCAAGGCCGCCGACGCGCTGGCCCCGCTCGGGCTGGAGACCGTCGGCGACCTGCTGCGGCACTACCCGCGCCGCTACGTCGACCGCGGCAGGCTCACCGAGATCGCCGGTCTCGTCGCGGGGGAGCACGTCACGGTCGTCGCGCAGGTCGCGCGGGCCGAGCTGCGGGACATGCGCAACCGGCGCGGGAAGATGCTCAAGGCCGTCATCCGGGACGAGAAGGGCGGCGAGCTCGACGCCACCTTCTTCAACGGCTGGAAGCTGCAGGGCTTCATCAAGCAGGGCGTCGTCGGGGTGTTCTCCGGCAAGGTCGGGGTGTTCAACAACCGGCTGCAGCTGACCCACCCGCAGTTCGAGGAGATCGAGGAGAGCGACTCGCTGCGCCCGTTCCTGTCGGTCTACCCGGCGAACGCCAAGGTGACCTCGCAGGCGATCGCGCGGTCGGTCCGCCAGGTGCTGGACCAGATCGACGACCCGACCGACCCGCTGCCCGAGTCGCTGCGCGAGCGGGAGAAGCTGCCCGAGCTGGGGCGGGCGCTGCGGCGCATCCACGTCCCCGAGACCGAGGCCGACCTCTTCGCCGCTCGGCACCGCCTGGTGTGGGACGAGGCGCTCGGTGTGCAGCTGGCGCTCGCGCTGCGCCGGGAGGCCACCGTCGCGCGGCCGGCCCCGGTGTGCCCGCGCCGCGACGACGGCCTGCTCGCCGCGTTCGACGCGAACCTGCCGTTCCCGCTCACCGAGGGCCAGCAGGAGGTGGGTGAGCAGGTCGCCGCGGACCTCGCCCGGGAGCACCCGATGAACCGCCTCGTGCAGGGCGACGTCGGCGCGGGCAAGACGATCGTCGCGCTGCGGGCGATGCTGCAGGCCGTCGACGCGGGCACCCAGGCCGCGATGCTGGCCCCCACCGAGGTCCTCGCCGCCCAGCACGCCCGCTCGCTGCGGGCGATGCTCGGCCCGCTCGGGCGCAGCGGCGAGCTCGGCGCGGCGGAGAACGCGACCGCGGTGACGCTGCTGACCGGGTCGATGGGGGCGAAGGCCAAACGGCAGGCGCTGCTCGACGCGCAGTCCGGGGCGGCGGGGATCGTCGTCGGGACCCACGCGCTGATCCAGGACACCGTCGGGTTCGCCGAGCTGGGGCTGGTCGTGGTCGACGAGCAGCACCGCTTCGGCGTCGAGCAGCGTGACGCGCTGCGCGCCCGCGGGGAGAAGGCCCCGCACATGCTGGTCATGACGGCCACGCCGATCCCGCGCACCGTGGCCATGACCGTCTACGGCGACCTGGCCGTGTCCGAGCTGAAGGGGCTGCCGAAGGGCCGTTCCCCGGTCGCGACGACCGTCGTGCCGCTCGCGGAGCACCCGTCGTGGATCGAGCGGGTCTGGCAGCGGATCCGCGAGGAGGTCGAGGCCGGTCACCAGTGCTACGTCGTGTGCCCCCGGGTCGGCGGTGCCGAGAAGGAGGGCGCCGAGAAGGAGGACACCGAGGAGCCCCCGCCGGACGACGACGGCGGCGAGGAGCGGCGCGCCCCGCTCGCGGTGCTCGACATCGCCCCGCTGATCTCCGAGAAGCTGGCCGGGCTGCGGGTCGGGATCCTGCACGGCAAGCTCCCGCCGGAGGAGAAGGACACCGTGATGCGGGCCTTCGAACGCGCCGAGCTGGACGTGCTGGTCGCGACCACGGTGATCGAGGTCGGCGTCGACGTGCCGAACGCGACCGGGATCGTGCTGCTCGACGCGGACCGGTTCGGGCTGTCCCAGCTGCACCAGCTGCGCGGCCGGGTCGGCCGGGGCAGCGCTCCCGGGCTGTGCCTGCTGGTCACCGACATGCCCGCCGCGACCGCCGCCCGCGAGCGGCTCGACGCGATCGCCGGGACCACCGACGGCTTCGAGCTGGCCCGGCTGGACCTGGAGCTGCGCCGCGAGGGCGACGTGCTCGGATCGAGCCAGTCCGGGTCCCGCTCGGGGCTCAAGCTGCTGTCGCTGCTGCGCCACGGCGAGGTCATCGAGAAGGCCCAGGTCTACGCCCGGCACCTGGTCGCCGAGGACCCGGGCCTGGCCGGCCACCCGCGGCTGCGGGCCCTGGTGGCCGAGACCCTCGGCGACGAGGAGCGGGCCGCCTACCTGGACAAGTCCTGACCGGTCACGGCCCGGGGAGCTCACCGCGGGCCGCGGCGTCGAGCCGGGCGCGGGCCGGGCGGGGCAGGTGCACCCGCCCGGACCGCTCGAGGCGGTCCAGCTCGGCGCGGGCGCGGCCGTAGGCGGCGAGCCGTTCTGGTTCGGAGTCGGAGTCCCGCGCCGTGGTCAGCAGCTTCACCACGCGCTCGACGGTGCGCCGCTCCTCGGGGTCCAGCCCGGCGAGCCGGATCCGGTCGGCGGCGTCCACCGCGGCGGTCCGCGCGGCGGGCGGCGTCGCCGGCGCGCACGTGGGTCGCGGCGTGCGGCTCGCCCGGGTAGCCGTCGGTGTCCAGCGCCTGGGCCTCGGCGAACGCGTCGACGAACCGGGCGGTGGCCGCCACCGTGGTGTCCGACAGCGCCGGGCGGCGCAGCACGGCCAGCGGGTCGGCCTCGTGCGCGGCGAACTCGCCGCGCAGCCGCTGGAACTCGGCCCGTGCACGTCGCCACGCCTGCTCGGCGGCGACGGCGTCGGGCGACAGCGCAGGCCGCGGGACCGGTTCCGCCACCGGACCGTCCGCCGGGCCGCGGTCGGCGCGCAGCCGCCGGTAGGCGCCGACCACGGCCATCACCAGCAACGCCAGCGACAGGAGCTGGACCACCACGGTCAGCACCGGCACCACCGCCCCTCCGCCCCGGACCACCGTCCACGGTGCCCCAGGTGGGCGGATCGCGCCACGTGCCTCACGGAGCCGGGCGTCGTCCCGCTGGGTGGGCACCCCGTCCCGAGCGGTGGTCGGGACCGCTCCGATCGTGTCAGGATCACGCGTCCGTCGCGGGGGAACCCCTGTCGCGACGGGGTTCGTCGCCGACCGTGATGAGGAGACCGATGTTCCGCAAGGTGCTGGTGGCCAACCGGGGCGAGATCGCCATCCGGGCGTTCCGGGCCGCGTTCGAGCTGGGTGTCTCGACGGTGGCGGTGTTCCCGTACGAGGACCGCAACTCGCTGCACCGCGCGAAGGCCGACGAGTCCTACCAGATCGGTGAGCCGGGTCACCCGGTCCGCGCGTACCTGTCGGTGGAGGAGGTCATCCGCGCCGCGAAGAAGGCCGGCGCGGACGCGGTCTACCCCGGATACGGCTTCATGTCGGAGAACCCCGACCTCGCCCGTGCCTGCGCCGAGGAGGGCATCACCTTCGTCGGCCCGCCCACCGAGGTCCTGCACCTGACGGGCAACAAGTTCCGCGCCGTGGCGGCCGCCCGCGAGGCCGGCGTGCCGGTGCTGGAGTCCTCCGACCCCTCCGACGACGTCGAGGAGCTGCTCGCCGCCGCCGAGAACATCGACTTCCCGATCTTCGTCAAGGCCGTCGCCGGCGGCGGCGGGCGCGGGATGCGCCGGGTCACCGAGCCCGGCGACCTGCGCGACGCGATCGAGGCCGCGAGCCGGGAGGCGGAGTCGGCCTTCGGCGACGGCACCGTGTTCCTGGAGCAGGCGGTGGTCAACCCCCGCCACATCGAGGTCCAGATCCTCGCCGACGCCGAGGGCAACGTCGTGCACCTCTACGAGCGCGACTGCTCGGTGCAGCGCCGCCACCAGAAGGTCGTCGAGATCGCCCCGGCCCCGAACCTGGACCCGGAGCTGCGGGACCGGATCTGCGCCGACGCGGTGAACTTCGCGAAGACGATCGGCTACGTGAACGCCGGCACCGTGGAGTTCCTGCTCGACGAGCGCGGCAAGCACCACTTCATCGAGATGAACCCGCGGATCCAGGTCGAGCACACGGTCACCGAGCAGGTCACCGACCGCGACCTGGTCATCGCCCAGCTGCGGATCGCCTCCGGGCTCACGCTGCCGGAGCTGCGGCTGACCCAGGACGACATCACCCTCACCGGTGCGGCGATGCAGACCCGCATCACCACCGAGGACCCGGCCAACGAGTTCCGCCCCGACGTCGGCACACTGTCGGTCTACCGCTCCCCGGGCGGCCCGGGCGTGCGCCTGGACGGCGGCACCGTGCACGTCGGCGCCGAGGTCTCGGCGCACTTCGACTCGATGCTGGTCAAGCTGACCTGCCACGGCCACGACTTCGCCAACGCCGCCCGGCGCGCCCGGCGCGCGCTGGCCGAGTTCCGGATCCGCGGTGTGGCGACGAACCTGCCGTTCCTGGCCGCCGTGCTGGAGGACGAGGACTTCAAGCAGGGCCGGGTGACCACCAGCTTCATCGAGGAGCGCCCGCACCTGCTCAAGGCCCGCCCGTCGGCCGACCGCGGCTCGCGGATCCTGCAGTACCTGGGCGAGGTCACGGTCAACAAGCCCAACGGTGACCGGCCGCTGGTCGTGGAGCCGGTGGACAAGCTGCCCGTCGGTGTCGACCTGGAGACGCCGGCGCCGGACGGCTCCGCGCAGCTGCTGCGTGAGCTCGGTCCCGAGGGCTTCGCGCGCCGGCTGCGTGAGCAGACCGCCGTCGCGGTCACCGACACGACGTTCCGCGACGCCCACCAGTCGCTGCTGGCGACCCGGATCCGGACCCGGGACCTGCTCGCGGTCGCGCCGTACGTGGCGCGCACCATGCCCGAGCTGCTGTCGCTGGAGTGCTGGGGCGGTGCGACCTACGACGTCGCGCTGCGCTTCCTCGCCGAGGACCCGTGGGACCGGCTCGCCGCGATCAAGGCGGCGGCGCCGAACATCTGCACCCAGATGCTGCTGCGCGGGCGCAACACGGTCGGCTACACGCCGTACCCGACGGAGGTGACCGACGCCTTCGTGCAGGAGGCGGCGGACACCGGCATGGACGTCTTCCGGATCTTCGACGCCCTCAACGACGTGTCCCAGATGCGTCCGGCCATCGACGCCGTCCGCGGCACCGGCACGGCGCTGGCCGAGGTCGCGCTCTGCTACACCGCGGACCTGTCGGACCCGGGGGAGAAGCTCTACACCCTGGACTACTACCTGCGCCTGGCCGAGGAGATCGTTGAGGCCGGTGCGCACGTGCTGGCGATCAAGGACATGGCCGGGCTGCTGCGCCCGCCTGCGGCGCGGACGCTGGTCACGGCGCTGCGGGAACGCTTCGACCTCCCGGTGCACCTGCACACCCACGACACCGCTGGCGGTCAGCTCGCGACGCTGGTCGCGGCGATCGACGCCGGGGTCGACGCCGTCGACGGCGCGGTCGCCTCGATGGCCGGCACCACGAGCCAGCCGTCGCTGTCGGCGCTGGTCGCGGCCACCGACCACACCGAGCGTGCGACCGGGCTGAGCCTGGCCGCGGTCGGGGACATGGAGCCGTACTGGGAGGCGGTGCGCAAGGTCTACGCGCCGTTCGAGTCCGGGCTCGCGTCGCCGACCGGGCGGGTCTACCACCACGAGATCCCCGGCGGGCAGCTGTCGAACCTGCGCCAGCAGGCGATCGCGCTCGGCCTCGGCGACCGGTTCGAGCTGATCGAGGACTGCTACGCCGCCGCGGACCGGATGCTGGGCCGGCTGGTGAAGGTGACGCCGTCGTCGAAGGTCGTCGGTGATCTGGCCCTGCACCTGGTCGGGGCCGGGGTGGAGCCCGCGGACTTCGAGAAGGACCCGGCGAGCTTCGACATCCCGGACTCGGTGATCGGGTTCCTGCGCGGTGAGCTGGGTTCGCCGCCCGCGGGCTGGCCGGAGCCGTTCCGGACCCGCGCGCTGGAGGGCCGCAGCCCCGAGGCGGAGAAGGCGGAACTGTCCGGCGACGACCGCGAGGGCCTCGCCCACGACCGGCGCCGCACGCTGAACCGGCTGCTGTTCCCCGGCCCGACCAAGGACTTCGACACCCACCGCGAGCAGTACGGCAACACCGCGGTGCTGTCGTCGAAGGACTTCTTCTACGGGCTGGAGGAGGACCTCGAGCACACCGTCGACCTCGAGCCCGGCGTCACGCTGATCATCGAGCTGGAGGCCGTCTCCGAGCCCGACGAGCGCGGCTACCGCACCCTGCTGACCACCCTGAACGGCCAGCTGCGCCCGGTGTCGGTGCGCGACGAGTCGGTCGCCACCGAGGTGAAGGCCGCGGAGAAGGCGGAGAAGGGCAACGACGCGCACGTCGCCGCCCCGTTCGCCGGTGTCGTGACGCTGCAGGTCGAGGAGGGCGACACCGTCGACGACGGCCAGACCGTCGCCACCATCGAGGCCATGAAGATGGAGGCGTCGATCACCGCGCACCGGGCCGGCACCGTCACGCGGCTCGCGATCGGGAAGGTCACCCAGGTCGAGGGCGGGGACCTGCTGGTCGAGCTGGACTGAGCCGCACGGCACGATGGAGCGATGACCAGGCTGATCGCGGGCACGGCGGGCGGACGACGGCTCGCCGTGCCGCCGTCGGGGACCCGGCCGACGTCGGACCGGGTCCGGGAGGCGCTGTTCTCCGCGCTCGACCACGACCCGGGCCTGCACGGGACCGCCGTGCTGGACGTGTGCGCGGGCTCCGGCGCGCTGGGGCTGGAGGCGCTGTCCCGGGGCGCCGCCGAGGCGCTGTTCGTCGAGTCGGACAAGCGGGCAGCGGGGGTGCTGCGGCGCAACCTGGCCGCGGTCGGGCTCGGCGGGACGGTCGTCGCGGGGCGGGCCGGGACCGTGCTGGCCGGGCCCGCGCCGCGGGCGTTCGACGTCGTGCTGGTCGACCCGCCCTACGCGGTGCCCGACGACGAGGTCGCGGGCTGGCTGAGCGCCGCCGCCGCCCACGGGTGGCTCGCACCCGGGGCGGCCGTCGTCGTCGAGCGGGCGAAGGCGTCGGGGGAGTTCGGCTGGCCGGAGGGGTTCACCGCGGGCCGGTCGCGCCGCTACGGCGACACCGTCCTGCACCACGGCTCGCTCGTGGGCTGAGCCCGGATCAGGCCGCCGGGCCCAGTAGCCGGTCGGGCGTCAGGTCGGGCACCGTGCGGTGCGCCCCGGCCGCGGTCAGCTCCGCGTCCCCGGCCGTCGTCCGTACCCCGACGATGGTGCCCATCCCGGCCGCGACCAGCGAGGACACCCCGGCGACGGAGTCCTCGAACGCGACGCAGCCGCCCGGTTCGGCGGCGAGCCGGCGGCATGCGGCGAGGTAGCCCTCCGGGTCCGGCTTGCCGCGCACCACGTCCTCGGCGGTGACGACCAGCTCGACCAGCGGGGCCGCGCCGAGCACGTCACCCAGCACCCGGTCCGCCCAGCTGCGACGGGCGCTCGTCACCACCGCGAGCCGGTGCCCGCGCTCGGCCAGCGAGCGGAGCAGCGCGGGTGCGCCGGGGACGACGTCGACGTCCTCGGCGAGGGCGGAGCCGTGCCCGGCCAGCTGCGCGGCGAGCTCGTCGGGGTCCTGGCCGCGCCACGGCCCGACGACCTCGCGCAGTACGTCGACCGCGCGGCGGCCCATGAACCGGTGCCGGTAGGTGTCGTCGTCGACCTCGGCGCCCCACTCGGCGAAGAACCGGGCCCAGATCCGGCGGTGCACGTGCTCGCTGCGCACGAGGGTGCCGTCGAGGTCGAAGACGACCGGGGCCCCGTCGGGGACGGTGGCCACTGCATCGGCGCCGCTCACAGGCGGAACAGCTCGTCGCCGGCGCGCACGGTGTGCCCGGTGGGGGCGCTCACCGACCCGGCGGGTGAGTCCAGCACGACGACCGGGCAGGTCGCGGCCAGTCCGGCAGCCCGCACGGCGGCGAGGTCGACGGTCAGCACCGGGCTACCCGGGTCGACCGCGTCGCCCTTCGCGACGTGCACGGTGAACCCGGCCCCGCCGAGCGAGACCGTGTCGATCCCGACGTGCACCAGCACCCCGGGCCCGTCGGCGGGGGCGACGACGAAGGCGTGCGGGTGCAGCGCCGCGACCGTCCCGCCGACCGGGGCCAGCACGACCGCCTCGGTGGCGTCCGCGGACGGTTCGACGGCCGTCCCACCGCCGAGCAGCTCGTCGCGGAACACCGGGTCCGGCACCCCCGCCGGCCCGAGCACGGTCCCGTCGACGGGCGCGAGCACGGAGCTCACAACAGGTCCCGGACGTCGTCGCAGAGGTTCTCCGCCTCCGGCCCGATCACGACCTGCACGACGGTCCCGGACCGGACCACACCGTGCGCCCCGGCGGCCTTCAGCGCGGCGTCGTCGACCAGGCCGGGGTCGCCGACCTCGGTCCGCAGCCGGGTGATGCACGCCTCGATGTCGGTGATGTTCCCGGGCCCGCCCAGCCCCGCCACGATGTCGTCGGCCCTGCTCATGGGGTTCCTCCGCTCTCCGGTCACTACTGGTCATGACCAGTGTCTTGACAGTGCCGCGATCGCCCCGCACCCTCACTGGTTATAACCAGACCGTACCGGCTGACGCGGCGGCTCCACAACGCCCGCGCACCGGTCCCGGTCGCCGACACCTCACGAGGAGTGCGAGCCCATGGGCACCTCCACAGCGGAACCGGTACGACGACGGGCCGGGCTGGCCGGCCTGCAGCGTCTCGGCCGGAGCCTGATGCTCCCGATCGCCGTCCTGCCCGCGGCCGGTCTGCTGCTGCGTCTCGGGCAGGACGACCTGCTCGGCGGGGTCGAGGCGCTGAAGCAGCCCGCGGCGGTGCTCGCCGCGGCCGGCGGCGCGCTGTTCGACCACCTCCCGATGATCTTCGCGGTCGGCATCGCGATCGGCTGGGCGCGCCGCTCCGACGGTTCCACCGCGCTGGCGGCCCTCGTCGGCTACCTCGTCATGGACGGGGTGTTCACCGCGCTGTCCCCGGTGCTGCTGCCCGGGGTGCTCGACTCGAAGGGCGAGCAGGCCACGATCGACTTCGGGGTGCTGGGCGGCATCGTCGCGGGGCTCGTCGCGGCGCTGCTGTGGCAGCGCTTCCACCGCACGACGCTGCCGACCTTCCTCGGTTTCTTCAACGGCCGTCGGCTGGTCCCGATCCTCACCGCGGTCTCGATGATGGTGATCGCGTCGGTGATGAGCCTGGTCTACCCGGTCTTCAACGCCGGGCTGACCGGGCTGGGCACCGTGGTCGGGGAGAACGCTGTCGTCGGCGGCGGGATCTTCGGCCTGGTGAACCGGCTGCTGCTGCCGATCGGGCTGCACCACATCGTCAACAACGTCGTCTGGTTCCTCATCGGGGACTACCAGGGGGTGCACGGCGACCTGCAGCGGTTCTTCCAGGGTGACCCGACCGCGGGCACCTTCATGACCGGCTTCTTCCCGATCATGATGTTCGCGCTGCCCGCCGCGGCACTCGCGATCTGGCACGAGGCCCGCCCGGAGCGGCGCAAGCTGGTCGGCGGGATCATGGTGTCGGTCGCGCTGACCTCCTTCGTCACCGGCATCACCGAGCCGCTCGAGTACGCCTTCGTCTACGTCGCGTGGCCGCTGTACCTGATCCACGCGGTGCTCACCGGCACCTCGCTCGCGCTGGTCAACGCGCTCGACATCCACAGCGGGTTCGCCTTCTCCGCCGGCGCGATCGACTATGTCCTCAACTTCGGCCAGTCCACCCGGCCGCTGTGGCTGATCCCGATCGGGCTGGCCTACGCCGTCGTCTACTACGTGCTGTTCCGCTTCGTGATCCGCCGCTGGAACCTGCGCACCCCCGGCCGGGAGGACGACGAGACCACCGGCACCGAGACCACACCGGCCACCGTCACGGCCGCGACCACCGAGAGCGCCGGGACCACCGGGGCCGCCGGCGACACCGACACCGCCGGGCGGGCCGACCGGTGACCACCCACGAGGAGCAGGAGAGCACCGTGCACACCCGCACCGCCGTCGTCGCGTCCCGGGTGGGGCTGCACGCCCGCCCGGCCGCGCTGTTCGCCCGCGCGGCAGGCGCCACCGGACTGGACGTCACCGTCGCGACGCAGGGGAAGGACCCGGTCGACGCCCGCAGCGTCCTCGGGCTCATGACTCTCGGCGTCGTCTTCGGCGACGAGGTCGTCCTGCGGGCCACCGGCGACGACGCACCCGCCGCGCTGGACGGCCTCGTGGCGCTGCTCGAGACGGACCACGACGCGTGACGGCGGACCGCGTGCTGCGCGGCACCGTCGTCACCGACGGCCGGCTGCTCCCGGACTCGGTCGTCGCGATCGCGGGGGACCGGATCGTCGCGGTCGTCCCGGCCGCGGCGTACGACGGTCCGCTCCCGCCCGCGTCGTCGTCGCTGCTGCTGCCCGGGCTGGTCGACGTGCACGACCACGGCGGTGCCGGACACGGCTTCCCGGACGCGACGGCGGCCGGGGCCGCGGCGGCCGTCGCCCACCACCGGGCGCACGGCACGACGACGACGGTCGCCTCGCTCGTCTCGGCCTCGCCGGACGTGCTGGCGGAACGGATCGCGACGCTGCGCCCGCTCGTCGTCGCCGGGGACCTCGCCGGGATCCACCTGGAGGGCCCGTTCCTGGCCACCGCGCGGTGCGGCGCGCACGACCCGCGCGCGATCCTCCCGGGCGACCCCGTGCTGCTCGACGAGCTGCTGACCAAGGCCGACGGCGCCGTCGCGTCGGTGACCTACGCGCCGGAGACCGCGCACGCGGCGGACCTGCTCGCGGTACTCGCCACGCACGGCGTGCTGCCGAGCATCGGCCACACCGACGCCGACGCCCGCACCACCGCGTCCGGGATCGAACGGGCCGGCGGGGCGCCGATGAGCGCCACCCACCTGTTCAACGCGATGCCCCCGGTGCACCACCGGGCGCCCGGGCCGGCCGCGGCGTGCCTGGCGGCGGCCGCGCGGGGCGAGCTCGTCGTGGAGCTCGTCGCGGACGGGGTGCACCTGGCCGCGGAGACCGTCGCCGCGGTGTTCGACCTCGTCGGGCCGGACCGGGTCGCGCTGGTCACCGACGCGATGGCCGCGGCCGGGATGCCCGACGGCCAGTACCGCCTGGGCACGATGCAGGTCCGGGTGGACGACGGTGTCGCCCGGATCCCGGACGGGCCCATCGCCGGCGGCACCGCGTGCCTGGTCGACGTCGTCCGGGCCACGGTGCGCGACGCGGGGGTCCGGCTGCCGGACGCGGTGCTCGCCGCGACCCGCACGCCGGCCCGGCTCCTCGGGCTCGACGGCGAGGTCGGGTCGCTGGTCCCGGGCCACCGCGCCGACGTGCTCGTCACCGACGCGGACCTGCGGCCGCGCCACGTGCTGCGTGCCGGGGAGCCCGTCATCGGTGGGGGTGCGTGATGGAGATCGTGGTCCTCGACGACCCACGGGCCTGCGGGCGGGCGGTCGCCGACGCCGTCGCCGAGGTCCTGGCCCGTGACACCGGCCGGCCGGCGACCCTCGGGCTCGCCACCGGAAGCTCCCCGCTGCCCGCCTACGCCGAGCTGATCCGGCGGCACCGCGAGGAGGGGCTGTCCTTCGCCGGGGCGCGGGCGTTCCTGCTCGACGAGTACCTGGGCCTGCCCGCGGGGCATCCGCAGTCCTACCGCGAGGTCATCCGCCGGGAGCTGACCGACCACCTCGACATCGACCCGGCCGCGGTGCACGCCCCCGACGGCACCCGCGCCGACCCGGAGGCGGCCGCCGCAGACTACGAGCGGCTGCTCGCCGCGCACGGCCCGGTGGACCTGCAGATCCTGGGCATCGGCGGGAACGGCCACATTGGGTTCAACGAGCCCGGCTCGGCGTTCGACTCGCGCACCCGGGTCACGACGCTGACCGAGCGGACCCGCGCCGACAACGCACGGTTCTTCGACCGTCCGGCCGATGTGCCGCACCGGGTACTCACCCAGGGGCTGGCCACCATCACCGGCGCGCGGCGGATCGTGCTCGTCGCGACCGGGGAGGGCAAGCGCGCAGCCGTGGCGGCGACGGTGTCCGGACCGGTCACGACCGACGTGCCCGCGACCGTGCTGCGCACCCACCCGCACTGCACGCTCGTGCTCGACCGGGCGGCCGCCGGGGAGCGGGCCGGGCCCGTCGCGGCCGGGCAGGTCGGCGCACCGGGACGGGGGCGGTAGTGGCTACGGTGGACGGCACCATGAACGGCGAGGTCCGGATCGGCGACGGGGTCGTGCCCAAGCACGAGCAGCTCCGCACCCTGCTCGCGGAGACGATCGCGCGGGACTTCTCACCGGGCGACCCCTTCCCCAGCGAGCGCAGGCTGTGTCTGGACCACGGCGTGAGCCGGGTGACGGTGCGGGCCGCCGTCGGCGAGCTGGAGCGCGACGGGCTGCTGACCCGGGTCCGCGGCAAGGGCACCTACGTCGCCGCCCGCACCGCGCGCTCCCGGCTGCACCTCGCGTCCTTCCACGACGACATGCGCCGGCTCGGACTCACCCCGACCACGGTCGTCCTCGAGGTCGCCTGCACCACCGGGCCGCCGGAGGCCGTCCGTGCGCTCGGCCAGGGTCCCGACGACCGGTGCTGGCACCTGCGGCGGCTGCGTGTCGCCGAGGGGGTGCCGATGTCGATCGACGACGCCTGGTACGACGCCGAGCGGGTCCCCGACCTCGACGCCCACGACCTCAGCGGCTCGGTCTACAAGATCCTGCAGGACCACTACCGGCTCCCCATCGACCGCGCCGAGCAGACCGTCGCCGCCCGGCAGGCCGACGAGGCCTCGGCGGTCCTGCTCGGGATCCCCGCCGGGCACCCGGTCCTGGTGTTCGACCGGACCGCCAGCTCCGGCGACCGGCCGGTCGAGTACACCGTGTCCCACTACCGCGGTGACCGCTACGAGCTGCACATGTCGCTCGACCGGAGCTGGGCCTGACCGGTGATCACCGGCTGATAGGTTCCGCCCCATGCCCGAGGTCCGCCGCGCCGTCTGCCCCGGTTCCTACGACCCGCCGACGGTGGGGCATCTCGACGTCATCGCCCGCACCGCGGGGCTGTTCGACGAGGTGTTCGTCGCGATCCTCGTGAACCCCCGCAAGGAGGGGCTGTTCTCCGTCGACGAGCGTGTCGTGATGCTCACCGAGATCACCGCGGACCTGCTGGGCGTGCGGGTCGAGTCGTTCCAGGGCCTCGTCGTCGACTACTGCCGTGAGCGCGGCGCCCGGGCGATGGTCAAGGGCCTGCGCGGCGCGACGGACTACGACTACGAGCTGCCGATGGCGCACATGAACCGGCACCTGACCGGGGTCGAGACGCTGTTCCTGCCCGGCGCGCCCGGTCAGGTCTACGTGTCGAGCTCGCTGGTCAAGGAGGTCGCCCGCGGCGGCGGCGACGTCACCGCGTTCCTCCCGCCGAGCGTGCACACCCGGCTGCTGGAGCGCCTGTCCGGCTGAGCCCGGACCCCTGCAAGGCTCACCCGGTCGGAACTTGACACGCGGGAGCGGCGCCGAATAACGGGTCCGCGCCCGCGACGGTGAGAGGATCGCTCGCGTGTACCGGGTCTTCGAGTCGCTGGACGCGCTGGTGACGATCGTCGAGGAGGCGCGCAGCGTCCCGATGACGTCGAACTGCGTGGTCCCGCGCGGCGACGTGCTGGAGCTGCTCGACGACGTCCGCGAGGCGATCCCGGGCGAGATGGACGACGCCCAGGACGTGCTCGACCGGCGCGACGACATCGTGTCCGAGGCCGAGCGCGAGGCGGAGGAGACCCGGACCGCGGCGAACTCCGAGGCCGAGGAGACGCTGCAGAACGCGCGCACCGAGGCCGAGCGGCTCGTCGCCGAGGCGCAGGAGGAGGCCGGGCGCACCCTGGCCGAGGCCCGCCACGAGGCGGAGCGCGCCGTCGCCGAGGGCCGCCGTCAGTACGCCGAACTCACCGACCGGGCCCGTGACGAGGCCGAGCGGATGAGCCACGCCGGCCGGGCCGCGCACGACCGGCTCATCGCCGACGGGCAGAACGAGCAGACCCGGCTGGTGTCCCAGACCGAGGTCGTCCGTGCCGCGCACGCCGAGGCCGGCCGGATCGTCGACGGCGCGCACGCCGAGGCCGACCGGCTGCGCCGCGAGTGCGACGACTACGTCGACACCACCCTCGGCGAGCTGGAGACCACCCTGAACAACGCGCTGGGCGTCGTCGGGCGCGGGCGCAGCCAGATCTGGCGCGGTCAGTACGGCCCGAACTACGGCGGCGGGCTGCCCCCGGAGCAGGGTCGCACCGGCACCGGGATGGACCTGATCGACTGACGGCCGCCGACACCGGGTCGGGTCAGTCCGGCCCGCGGTAGGTGTGCCCGGTGGGTGTCGTGGTCGTGACCCCGTCCGGACCGCGGGCCACGTGCCATCCGGGTTGTTCGCGGATGTGGTTGTGGAACTCGCACACCCCGCGTCCGTTGTCGAGTTCGGTGTGTCCGCCGTCGGCGGCCCGGTGGATGTGGTCGATGTGGCGGGCGGGGGCGTCGCAGTAGGGCTCGGTGCACCGGTTGTTCGCTCGGGCTTTGACGAGGGTGGCGAGGAGGCCGGTGAAGGTGCGTTGGCGTGAGTCGCCGCCGATGACCAGGCCGTGGTCGGTGAGTAGCCGCGGTAGGGATGCGGTGCCGTCGCTGGTGGCGAGCAGGTCGGCGGGGACGGGTCCGAGTCCGGGGATCTCTGCGGGGAGTGGGGAGGTGGGGTCGAGCAGGGCCTGGACGGGGACGGTGACCTGGACCTCGAGGTTGACCGCGGTGGCGGTGGCTTGTCCGGTGACGCGTTCGACCAATGTGTCGGCGTGTACCTGTCCGCGGCTGCGGGTCAGCGGTGCCGGGTCGACCTGGGCCTGCACGAAGGCTTTCTGGAGTGCGGCGAGGCAGGCGGCGCCTTGTGCGGCGGTGAGGTAGGCGGTGAGGTAGCTCATCGCGTCCGGTGCCGGGCGCAGGGTGACTCGGCGTTCGGCTGTGGCGGTGTGGACGCGGGCTCGGAAGCGTTCGGGCGCGATCTCGGCGACCATGCGGCGGGTCATGGTGCGGAGTCGGCCGATGCCGAGCCGGGTGAGGTCGTGTGTGGCGAGGCGGGTGTCGAGGTGTCTGCGCTGGTGTGGGTCGAGGTCGCGGCATTCGACGGCGATGGCGGTGACTTTGGCGGCGCTGAGCTCCCCGGCGGTGTGCAGGCCGCGGACGTGGTCGAGCCCGGAGTGCAGGTCGCGGGTGTTGGCCACGCGGGTGCGGGCTTCGGTGGTGGAGATCCGGCAGGCGAGCTGGATCTGGGCGACGACGCTGCGGTGGAGCCGCTCGGGGGCGGTCCGGGCGCGGTCGGTCCCGTCGGTCTGGTCGTCGGTGAGGTGGTTCTCGACGTGGGCTCGGGCGAACGCCCGGATGCGGGTGGACTGGAGTGCGGCGAGGGAGGCCTGGACGGACTCGATCTGCTGGATCTGGTCGATCAGGTCTGTCTCGGAGAGCAGGGTGGTGTCGTCGCCGATCGCCTGGTCTATCAGGAGCTGGATCAGGGCGAGGTCACCGGAGCGGAACCTGCCGGAGCCCACGCCGGTGGCGTGGGCGGGTGGCTCCTGGGTCGCGGTCACCTCGTCGATGGTACTCGAACATTAGTTCGATCTCTAGTTCTCGTTCACCATTGCGAACTCGTGAGCTGCGAGAACGGTGCCGGTCCCGCGTGGCAGGTACGGGCGGGAACACGATGCGCCGGCACCCCGGACCACGGCAGGGCCGAGGCCCCGGCCGGCCCTGCCGTATGCCGTCGGCGGCGGCCGGGACGCCGGCGCGCCGATCGGGGCCCCGCTCGCCCCACCGTCAGCCCTGCTCCGCCGCCCACTCGGTGACCCGCCGTGCGCTCTCCTCCGGCGACAGGTCCTCCACCCGGGTCATCACCGCCCACCGCACCCCGTACGGGTCGACGACCGAGCCGAACCGGTCCCCGGACACGAACGTCGAGACCGGCTCCCGCACGGTCGACCCGGCCTCGGCCAGCGTGGCGACGGCCGCGTCGGTGTCGGGCACGTACACCGCGAGCGACAGCGACACCGGGTGGTCGCCCGCCGGGGCGGCGACGAGGCCGTAGTCGGGCATCGCGTCGGAGACGGTGAACCGGCCGGCCGCCAGCTCCAGCTCGGCGTGCCCGATCATGTCGCCCATCTCGGTGACCGAGAGCACCCGGGCCCCGAAGGCGGCACAGTAGAGTTCGATCGCCGCGCGGGCGGGCGAGGCCACCAGGTGCGGGGTGATCGAGGTGACCCCGTGCGGGCGGCCGTCGGTGGTGTGGGTGCCGGTGACGCTGCTCGTGAGCTCCATGGGACGAGCGTGCCCGCCCCGCGACACAGGCGGATTGAACATTGCCGACAGGAGTGGCCGATGACCGTCGAGTCGCGCGGGCACCTGAACCCGGGCGCCCCGGAGGTCGCGCTCGACCGGGTCCGGATCGGGCTCGACGACCTCGTGCGCTGGGTGTGGACCGCCCGCTGGGACGTGCCGCCCGGGCGCACGGTGCGCCAGCGGGTGCTGCAGTACCCGGCGTTCAACCTCGTCACCGACCCGGTCACCGCGATACTGCACGGGCCGCGCACCGGCGTCGACGTCCGGGAGCTGACCGGGCGGTCCTGGGTCGTCGGCGTGCTGCTCCGGCCCGGCGCGACCCCGCTGTTCACCGCCACCGCACCGGCCGCACTGCGTGGCGCCGACGAGGAGGTCCACCCCGCGCCGGTGGCGGAGCTGACCACGGCCGTGGCGTGCGGCGACCCGGCCGCGACGGTGCGGGACTGGCTCGCCCCGCTGGCCGACCGGGTCACCGACGCCGGACGCCTGGTCAACCGGGCCTGCGCGCTGGCCGAGTCCCGCACCGACGTCGTGCGCGCCGACCAGCTCGCCGAGCTCGTCGGCGTCGCGCCGCGGACGCTGGAACGGCTGGTCCGCGGCCACATCGGGCTGACCCCGCTGTGGCTGATCGAGTGCCGTCGCCTGCAGCACGCCGCCGCGGTGCTCCGGACCGACCCGGACGCCGCGCTGGCCGGGCTGGCCGCCGAACTCGGCTACGCCGACCAGGCCCACTTCACCCGTCGCTACCGGGCCGTGCTCGGCGAGACCCCCGGCGCGACCCGGCAGGCGGCCCGCGCGGCCGGGTGATCGCGGCAACGGCTGCGGCGCAGGTGCTTCACCGCGGGCAGTCACTGTGATCGGATACGCCGGAAGCAGGAATCCAGGTCACCCGCCGTACTACTCTCCCGCGCATGGCACGCCGGCCCGAACCCGACCCGACGACCTGGTGGGAACGCTATGGGCACCGGCTGGAAGGACCCCCCGTGACGAACCCGGCCCCGCCCCCCGAGGCCCCGCGTCCCGAGCTGCCCCGCTCCGAGGCTCGGCGTGGGAACGCCGGGGCGGCCGCGGCGGACCTGCGTGAGGACTCCATGCTGCGGCCCCGGCCCGACCGGCCGCGCACCGGTTGGCGTCGTGCCCTCTACGACATCACCGGTGGCCGGGTGAACCCCGGCCCCAGCGACGCCGAGGAGCTCCGCACCGGGATGCTGGCCCGGGTCCGCGCACCACTGGCCGGTGCGCACCGGGTGGCGGTCATGTCGGTGAAGGGCGGCGTCGGCAAGACCACGGTCGCGGCCTGCCTCGGGCAGGCGCTGGCCGAGCACCGAGGGGACCGGGCCGTCGTCCTCGACGCGAACCCCGACGCCGGCACGCTCGCCGACCGGCTGACCGGCGACTCCCGGATCACCGTCCGCGAGCTGCTGAACGACCTGGAGGGTGTCGGCACCTGGACCGACGTGTCCCGCTACACGAGCCTCGCCGGGCGCCTGCAGGTCCTGGCCTCGGAGCAGGACCCCGCCTCCGGTGAGGCGTTCTCCCGCGACGAGTACGAGCGCGTCGTCGACCTGCTGGGCCGCTTCTTCAACATCATCATCACCGACTCGGGCACCGGGATGGTGCACTCCACGATGCAGGGCACCCTCGCGCGCGCCGACTCGGTGGTCGTCGTGGGAGCCCCCACCGTCGACGGGGCGGGCCGGGCCAGCAAGACGCTGGACTGGCTGGTCGCGCACGGCCACGGCGACCTCGTCCGCAACGCGGTGGTCGTGCTGTCCTGCGACCGGCGCAGCGCCGAGGTCGACGCCGCCCGGATCCGCGAGCACTTCGCCCAGCGGGTGCGCGGCGTCGTCGAGGTGCCGCACGACCCGCACCTGGCCACCGGCGGGCGGATCGACCCGGCCCGGCTCCGGCCGGCCACCGCGGACGCGTTCCTGGAGCTGGGCGCCCTGGTCGCCGACGCGTTCGACGTGCGACGACGCGACTGACCGGGCCGCGTACGCTGGTCGGCGAGATGAACACCGCGCGCAGCCAGAACCGTCCCGACGACAACCCCTGGGTCCTCTCCACCCGCGAGCTGGCCCGCCGCCCCGGCAACCAGCGCACCGTGGCCCGCACGGTCCCCGCGCCGTCCGGCGACGCCGAGATCGGCTTGACCGGGGTGATCACGGTCCCCGGCGGGTCCGACGTCGAGCTCGACGTGTCCCTGGAGTCGGTGACCGAGGGCGTCTACGTCTCCGGCACCGCCGACGCCCGGCTGGCGGGGGAGTGCTCGCGCTGCCTGGAGCCGATCGGGGAGGACGTGCAGGTCCGGATCGGCGAGCTGTTCGCCTATCCGGACTCGGTCACCGAGGAGACCACCGACGCCGACGAGATCCCGCGCCTGGTCGACGAGCGCATCGACCTCACCCAGGCCGTGCGCGACGCGATCGTGACCGAGCTGCCGATGGCACCGCTGTGCCGCGAGGACTGCCCTGGTCTGTGCGTCGAGTGCGGGGAGAGGTGGGCCGATCTCCCATCGGATCACGGGCATGAGACACTGGATCCTCGTTGGGCGGCGCTCCGTGAGCGCCTGCCCTCCACCGACTGAGCGGCGGCTCCCCGTGAGCCCGCTCCCCGGTGGGCAGACCTGATCGTTCGAAGTACCGAGGAGTGTCATCATGGCCGTTCCCAAGCGCCGGATGTCGCGGTCGAACACGCGTGCGCGCCGGTCGCAGTGGAAGGCCACTGCGCCGACCCTGGTCGCCTGCTCGAACCGCGCCTGCCGTGAGCCGAAGCTGCAGCACATCGCCTGCCCGACCTGTGGGCAGTACGACGGTCGTCAGGTCACCAGCCCGGCCTGATCGCAGCAGTGGGCGACAAGAGTGTGACCGGTCCGGTGACGGACCGGTCACCTCTGCTGTCCGCACTCGGTGTGGACCTGGACGAGACGCTGCTCACGCTGGCGCTGACCCACCGGTCCTACGCCTACGAGCACGGTGGACTGCCGACCAACGAGCGCCTGGAGTTCCTGGGCGACTCGGTGCTGTCGATCGTGATCACCGAGCGGCTGTACCGGGACCACCCGGAACTCCCCGAGGGGCAGCTGGCGAAGCTGCGCGCGAGCGTGGTCAACATGCACGCGCTCGCCACCGTCGCCGTGGCGTTGCCCACACCGGACGGTGTGCCTCACGGCCTCGGCACGTACCTGTACCTGGGGCGCGGTGAGGAGCTGACCGGTGGCCGGTCGAAGGCCAGCATCCTGGCCGACGCCACCGAGGCGCTGCTCGGCGCGGTGTACCTCGCGCACGGCCTCGAGCCGTCCCGCGAGCTGATCCACCGGCTGTTCGCGGACCTGCTGCACAGTGCCCCGTTGCTCGGCGCGGGCCTGGACTGGAAGACCAGCCTCCAGGAGCTCACCGCCGCCGGCGGGCACGGTGTGCCCGAGTACCGGATCGACGAGGAGGGCCCGGACCACCTGAAGGTGTTCACCGCGACGGCCGTCGTCGGGGGTCGTGACCTCGGCAGCGGCGCGGGGCGCACCAAGAAGGAGGCCGAGCAGAAGGCGGCCGAGATCGCCTGGCACGCGCTGTCCGACGAGAGTGCCGGCTCCGGGCGGTAGCCGCGATGCCGGAACTGCCCGAGGTCGAGGTCGCCCGCCGCGGCCTCGCCGACCACGTGCTGGACCGGCGGATCGCGCGCGTCGAGGTGCTGCATCCGCGCGCGGTGCGCCGGCACCCCACCGGGGCTGACGACTTCACCGCCCGGCTGGCCGGGCGCACGCTGTCCGCGGCCGCCCGGCGCGGCAAGTACCTCTGGCTGGAGCTGGACACCGCAGGCCCCGGTGACGACGCGCTGCTCGCGCACCTGGGCATGTCCGGGCAGATGCTCGTCGAACCCCCGGACGCGCCCGACGAGAAGCACCTGCGGGTCCGCGTCCGGTTCGACGACGACGGCCCCGAGCTCCGCTTCGTCGACCAGCGCACCTTCGGCGGGCTGTCGGTGCACCCCCTCGCCGCGGCCGCGGGCGGCGGCCTGGTGCCCGAGCCGGTCGCCCACATCGCCCGCGACCCGATGGACCCGGCGTTCTCGGCCGACGACGCCGTCGCGGCGATGCGTCGCCGTCGCACCGAGGTCAAGCGGGCGCTGCTCGACCAGACCGTCGTCTCCGGGATCGGCAACATCTACGCCGACGAGGCGCTCTGGCGGGCCCGGCTGCACGGCACCCGGCCCACCGAGAAACTGACCCGGGCCCAGGGCCACACCGTCCTCGACGCCGCGACGACCGTCATGCACGAGGCGCTCGCCCAGGGCGGCACCTCCTTCGACGCGCTGTACGTCAATGTCAACGGCGCCTCGGGCTACTTCGACCGCTCCCTGAACGTCTACGGCCAGGCGGACCGGGCGTGCCGTCGCTGCGGCACCCCGATCCGCCGGGACGCGTTCATGAACCGCTCGTCGTTCACCTGCCCGCGGTGCCAGCCGGCCCCGCGGCCCCGCCGCTGACCGGCGCTGACCGGGTGCCGACCGGCGCGGGGCCTCAGGAGCAGTCGCGGCGCAGCAGGTCCTCCGGGGTGTCGCGGCGCAGCAGCGGCAGCGACGCCCCCGCGGCGACGGCGACCACCGGCGGGCGCGGGACCTGGTTGTAGGTCGAGGCCATCGAGGCGTGGTACGCGCCGGACACCGGCACCGCCAGCAGGTCCCCGGGGGCGACGTCGGCGGGCAGCCGGACGCCGTCGGCGATCACGTCGGAGGACTCGCAGTGCCGCCCCGCCACGCGGACCGACTCCAGCGGTGCCCGGGTGGCGCGCCCGACGAGCCGGACCGGGTAGCGGGCGCCGTAGAGGGCGGGGCGGGGGTCGTCGCTCATGCCGCCGTCGACCAGCACGGTGGTGCGGCCGTCGCCGCAGCGCTGCACCGCGCTGACCCGGTAGAGCGTCACCCCGGCCCGGGCGACGATCGCGCGCCCCGGCTCGACGAGCAGCCGCGGCTCGTCGATGCCGTGCGCCGCGCAGGCCCGGGCCAGGGTGCCCCGCACGGCCCGGCCGAAGATCGCCGGGTCCAGGCAGGGCTCGCCCTCGGCGTAGCCGACCGCGTGCCCGCCGCCCAGGTCCAGCTCGGCGACGGTGACCCCGTACCGCGCACGCAGCGCCGCGATCACGCCCACCATCCGGACCGCGGCCCGCTCGTAGCGCGACACCGACGGCACCTGCGAGCCGAGATGGCAGTGCAGCCCGGCCAGCTCCAGCTCGGGGCGGGCCAGTACCCGTCCGGCGACCTCCAGCGCCTCGGAGGGCGGCATCCCGAACCACGACGACGCGGTGCCGGTGGTGAGCCCCGGGTGGGTGCCGGCGTCGACGTCCGGGCTGATCCGCAGCAGCACCTTCTGCCGGCGCGGCGCGAGGGAGGCGATCCGGTCGACCTCTGCCGCCGAGTCCAGCACGATCCGCCCGACGCCCGCGGCGAACGCCGCCTTCAGGTCCTCGTCGGTCTTGACGGTGCCGTGCAGCACGATGCGGTCACCGGGCAGCCCAGCGGCCGCGGCCACCGCGACCTCGCCGCCGGAGCACGCGTCGACCGAGCAGCCCTCGTCGGCGACCAGGCGGGCCATCCCGCGGCAGAGGAACGCCTTGCCGGCGTAGACGATCTCGGCGTCGGGCAGCGCGGCCCGGTAGGCGCGGCAGCGGGCGCGGACGTCGGCGGTGTCGAGCACCTGCACCGGGGTGCCGAAGCGGGCGGCGAGCTCGGTGAGGTCGACCCCGCCGATCTGCAGGGCGCCGTCGGAGGTCGTGCGGGTCGTGACCGGCCACAGGCCCGGCTCGAGGCGGGCGGCGAGCGTCGGGCGGAGGGAGGGGAGCAGGTCGGCGAGGGTCACCGGGATGACTCCTTGGTGGCGGGCGCCCGGTGCGGGCGCCGTGCCCCTCCGTTGTCGCCCCGCGGAGCCGCGCGCGTCCGCCGTCGCTACGCCGCCCTGACGCCGTCCGGCGCAGGACTGGCGGCCCGTTGACACCCGGCCCCGACACCCGGCTCCGACCCCCGGCTCGACACGCGCCCGGTGCAGCGGTGCGCGGACTACTGCGCATCGCGTAGTAGTCTGCGAAGCGTAAGGAGGTGCGATGGACACCAGCCAGCTGCTCAAGGGAGTGCTCGACCTCGCGGTGCTCGCGGTCCTGGACCGCGCGGACGGATACGGCTACGAGGTCGTCCGGGCCCTGCGCGGCGCCGGCCTCGCCGAGGTGGGGGACGCCTCGGTCTACGGCACGCTGCGCCGGCTCTACGGCGCGGGCCTGCTGACCTCGTACGTGGTCCCCAGCGAGGAGGGGCCGCACCGCAAGTACTACGCGATCAACGAACCGGGCCGGGTCCGGCTGCGGGAGACGACCGAACGGTGGCGTGCGTTCGCCACCACGATGGAAGGCCTGGTGGGCACGTGAGCACCGAGCAGAGCGGGGGCGGCCGCGGCGGCGGCAGCAACGGCGGCAACGGAACTGACACCGACGTCACGGCGCGCATCGGCGACCCGGTCACCGACGACTACCTGGTGGGCCTGCGGGTCGCCCTGACCGGCCTGCCGCACACCGAGGTCGCCGAGATCGTCGACGACGCGCGCGGGCACCTCGCGGAGCTCGCCGAGGAGCTGGGCGCCGGCTACGGCCGCGACGCGGTGCACGCCCGGCTCGGCAGCCCGCAGGACTACGCGGCCGAGCTGCGCGCGGCGGCCGGGTACCCGCCAGCACAGCAGGAGCCCGTGGAGCGCCCGCGCACCGGGCGGGCCGGGTTCGCCCTGGCCGCGCTCGTCGTCGCGACCGCCGCGGCGGGGGCCGCGGGGCTCGCGGTGGGGCAGGTCGGGCCGTCGACGGTGGCGCCGCTGTTCCTCGCGGTGCCGCTCGCCGCTGCCGGTGCGCTGGCCGCCTGGTCCGACGGGCCGGCGCAGCCCGCGGCGGCGTCGCTGCCGTCGGTCGTCGCGCTGCGCGAACGGCTCGCCCGGGCCCGTACCGACGGCGCGGCCGGGGGGTTCGTGCTGTCCCTGCAACCCGGCTGGTGGGTGCTGCGCGCGCTGGTCGCGGCCGGGGTCATCGGGTGGGCGTTCGGCGGCGGCGGGTCCGCCGTGCTGGTGACGGCGCTGGTCCTCGCCGTGCCCGCGGTGCCGTTGTCGGTGCTGCTCGGCCCGCGCAGTGCGGCCGACCGGCGGCTGCTGTGGGCCGTCGTACCGCTGAACGCGTTCGCGGTGGGACTGCTGGTGGCCGCGGTGCTGGGACTGGGGCAGGACCGCAACGGGGGCGCGGTGTCCTACGCGCCCCCGGCCGGGCTGAGCCTCGACGGCACCTCCGTCGCCGACGTGCGGCCCTTCGACGCGAAGGGGAGGCCGCTGAGCGGGGTGTACCTGTTCGACGAGAACGGCCGCCCGCTCGCGGTCGACGACCACTCCTGCGTCGACGAGGGGGTGGACGGGGGGTATGCCGCCACGTCCACCCCGCCGGCCCCCGGGCCGTACCCGCGGGGCGTCCGCACGATCGACCCGACGACCGGGCGCTGCGTGACCCGGCCGCCGCAGCCGCTGGTCGTGACGATCCCGCAGACCACGGCACCCCGTCCGACGAGCGCGGCGCCCGCCCCGTCGCCCGCGCAGTCGACCGCGCCGGTGCCGGCCGCGCCGACCACGACGGGCTGACGCCGGGGCCGGGCGCCCACGGGGGGTGGGCGCCCGGCCCTCACAGCCAATCGTTGTGCTTGAACGCCACGTACAGCACGAGGCCGAGCAGCAGCATCAGCCCGATGGCCATCGGGTAGCCCAGGGCCCAGTGCAGCTCCGGCATCTCGTCGAAGTTCATGCCGTAGATGCCGGCGATCAGGGTCGGCGCGAACAGGATCGCCGCCCACGACGACACCCGCTTCATCTGCTCGTTCTGCGCGTAGCCCGCCTCGGTGAGCCGGGTCATCTCCTCGTTCTGGCGCTGCGCGACGAGCGTCGAGTTGACGGTCAGGATGTTGCCGAGCAGGTCCCGGAAGCCCTCGACGCGCTCCCGCACACGGGTCGCGTGGTCGATCACGTCGCGCATCGCGCGGCGCAGCTCCAGGTCCGGGGCGTCGCCGGACTTGGCGAACCGGGCCCGCAGCTCGATGAAGATCTCCTGCAGCGGCTCGACGGCCCGCTGGAACGCGATGACCTGCCGGGTCAGCTGGTAGATGCGCCGCGACACGTTCGGGTCGCCGCGGAACACCTCCTCCTCGATCCCGTCGATGTCGTCCTGCAGGCCGTCGAGGACGGGGAAGTAGTCGTCGACGACCCGGTCGAGCACCGCGTAGAGCACCGCCATCGGGCCGTGCGCGAGCAGATCGGGGTCGTTCTCCAACCGGTCGCGGACCTCGCTGAGCTGCGGCTCGACGGCGTGCCGCACGGTGATCACGAAGTCGGGACCGAGGAACAGGTGGACCTCGCCGATCTCCACGACCTCGTCGGCGTCGACGTAGCGGGCGGGGCGCAGCACCACGAACTCGGTGCGGCCGTAGCGCTCCAGCTTCGGGCGCTGGTGGGCGTTGACGGTGTCCTCGATCGCGAGCGAGTGGAGATCGAACTCCCGCGCTACCTGGTGGAGCTCCTCGACGTCCGGGCGCAGCATCCCGATCCAGCAGAACGCCGTGGAGTCCTCGCCGTGGTCGGCGCGGCAGCCCTGCAACACCTCGACCGCGCTGTCGACGGACTCCGGCGCCGCGGCGCGCTTGCCGTCGACGTAGACCGCGTTGTCGATCACGGACATGCGTGGGCCTCCTCCGGTCCCGGCCGGGGAGCGCCCCCGCCGTCACCGGGAAGGGTATCCAGCGGTGCGGTCCGCAACCGTGCGACGACGAGCGGGCCGCCGACGCCCCACCGCCGACGGTGCGACCGTCGCGGCACGGGTGAGCAGCGCGGCCCCGAGCAGCACCGCCAGCAGCCACAGGTCCGGGCCCGCGAGGTGCAGCTCGGCCAGGTGGTGCAGGCCGAAGCCGTCGCTGAACCCCCAGCAGACCACGGCGACGGCGAGTGCGCCCACCGCCGTCGTCGCGGCGGCCAGGAGCACGGTTCCCACCCCGGCGACCACGACCGCGGCCGCGGCGGACCCGCCGGGCCCCGCACCGGCCAGGGCCGCGGCGCCGGCGCTCAGGCCCGCGGCGACACCGGCGGCGATCCCCGCGACGAAGCCTGCGCCCCCGGTCAGGGGCGGCGGTGGGACCGGACGGGCGGGGCGGCGCTGCAGCATGCGCGGGAGGGTGCGCCCTTCACCGGGCCGCCGGCCGGGCTCCTGACGCGGTGTTGGCGTCGTCACACGCGTGTGTTGACGGGTTCCTGAGACCGACCGCCCGTCCGGGGGACGTGATGGCCACCACCGGGCGTCAAGAACGCGTCAACGCGGGAGCCGGTGGGCGTCAATCCGCCGTCATCGACCGGTCCCGCGGGACCTCGTTCGGCGCACGATCCCCGGCGGCCCGCCGGAGATCCCCGGCGGGTGAGCACGACCGAGGAGAGTCCCGTGGCCGACCTGGCCTACATCGCGTTGCTGGTGGCGTCCTTCGCCGTCCTCGCGCTCACCCTGCGCGGGATGGAGAAGCTGTGATCGCGACCGTCGTCGAGAACGCGGCCGGGGGCCTGCTCGCCCTGGGCCTGCTGGTGTACCTGGTCATCGCGCTGCTCCGCCCGGAGCGGTTCTGATGGCCGGGCTCGCGCAGGCGGCGGCGCTGGTGGCGCTGCTCGCCGTGACCTGGAAGCCGCTGGGCGACTGGATGGCGCGGGTCTACACCGACACCCGGCACTGGCGGATCGAGCGGCTCGTCTACCGGATCTGCCGCATCGACGCCACGTCCACGCAGCGCTGGACGACCTACACCGCGGGCGTGCTGGGCTTCTCGTTCGTCTCGATCGTGCTGCTCTACCTGATGCAGCGGCTGCAGGCCTTCCTCCCGCTCGGCTTCGGCCGCGGCACCGACGGCGGCACCTCGGTGTCCCCGGCGATGGCGTTCAACACCGCGGTGTCGTTCGTGACCAACACGAACTGGCAGTCCTACGTGCCCGAGCAGGTGCTCGGCCACACCGTGCAGATGGCCGGGCTGACCGTGCAGAACGTCGTGTCCGCCGCCGTCGGCATGGCGGTCGCGATCGCGCTGGTCCGCGGTTTCGTGGCCCACGGCGCGACCGGCGACGACGAGGGGGGCCGGATCGGGAACTTCTGGGTCGACCTGACCCGCGGCGTCGTCCGGATCCTGCTGCCGCTCGCCGCCGTCGCCGCGGTCGTGCTCGTCGCCACCGGGGTGGTGCAGTCGCTGCGATCCGGCGTCGACGTGACGACGGTCGACGGCAGCACCCACACCCTGGCGCTCGCCCCGGTCGCCTCGCAGGAGGCGGTCAAGGAGCTCGGCACCAACGGCGGCGGCATCCTCAACGCCAACTCCGCGCACCCCTTCGAGAACCCGAGCCCGCTGTCGAACCTGCTCGAGATCTTCCTGATGCTCGTGATCCCGGTCGCCCTGACCCGCACGTTCGGCGTGCTGGTCGGACGGGTCCGCCAGGGCGTCGTGCTGCTGTCGGTCATGGGCGGGCTGTGGGCGCTGTTCCTCGCCGCGACCTGGCTGGCCGAGCTGCACCCCAACGGCCCGGCCGCGCTCGCCGCGGGCGGGGCGATGGAGGGCAAGGAGGTGCGGTTCGGCATCCCCGGCTCCGCACTGTTCGTCGTGTCCACCACGGGCACGTCCACCGGCGCGGTGAACTCCACCCACGACAGCCTCACCGGCGCGGGCGGTGGCGTCGCGCTGCTGAACATGCTGCTCGGCGAGGTCGCACCCGGCGGCGTCGGCTCCGGGCTCTACGGCCTGCTGGTCCTCGCGGTCATCGCGGTGTTCCTGGCCGGACTGATGGTCGGGCGCACCCCGGAGTACCTGGGCAAGAAGCTCGGCCGGCGCGAGATCACCTACGCCGCCGTGTCGATCCTGGTCATGCCGGCGTTCGTCCTCATCGGCGCCGGGTTGGCCATCGCGCTGCCGGGCACCGCCGACGCGCTGGGCAACTCGGGGGCGCACGGCTTCTCCGAGGTCCTCTACGCCTGGGCCTCGGCCGCCAACAACAACGGCTCCGCGTTCGGCGGGCTTACCGCGACCAGCGACTTCTTCCAGGCCGGTCTGGGGCTGGCCATGCTCTTCGGACGGTTCGTGCCGATGCTGGCGGTGCTGGCGCTCGCCGGCTCGCTGGCCCGCCAGCGCCGCGTCCCGGCCGGTGCCGGGACCCTCCCGACCGACGGGCCGCTGTTCGCCGGCCTGGTCGGCGGCACCGTGCTGCTGGTGTCGGCGCTGACCTTCTTCCCGGCGCTCGCGCTCGGCCCGATCGCCGAGGCCCTGTCGTGACCGCCACCCACCACCACCGTGCCGAGTCGGAGGAATCCGTGTCCGTGACGACCGAGCCGCAGGCGGCGCCGCAGAGCGCGGCGCCCGTCGCCGCCGGGGCGTTCGCGCCGCGCCAGCTCCTGGCCGCCCTGCCCGAGGCACTGCGCAAGCTCGACCCGCGCGTGCAGGCCCGCAACCCGGTCATGTTCGTCGTCTGGGTCGGGTCCGTGCTGGTCACGGTGCTCGCCGTCGCCGACCCGAGCGTGTTCGCGGTGCTCGTCGCGGTGTGGCTCTGGTTCACCGTGCTGTTCGCCAACCTCGCCGAGGCCGTCGCCGAGGGACGGGGCAAGGCCCAGGCCGCGTCGCTGCGCGCCACCCAGCGCGACACCGTCGCCCGCCGCCTGCTGGGCGCCGACCCGGCCGACCCGGCCGCGGCCGAGGAGCAGGTCCCCGGCGCCACGTTGACGCTCGGCGACCTGGTCGTCGTCGAGGCGGGGGAGACGATCCCCGGCGACGGCGACGTCGTCCACGGCATCGCCTCGGTCGACGAGTCCGCCATCACCGGCGAGTCCGCACCGGTCATCCGGGAGGCGGGCGGCGACCGCTGCGCCGTCACCGGCGGCACCACCGTGCTGTCGGACCGGATCGTCGTGCGGATCACGACGAAGCCGGGGGAGTCCTTCGTCGACCGGATGATCGCCCTGGTCGAGGGCGCCGCCCGGCAGAAGACCCCGAACGAGATCGCGCTGACCATCCTGTTGTCGGCGCTGACGATCATCTTCCTGCTCGCCGTGGTCGCGATCGCGCCGATGAGCGCCTACGCCGGCACCCAGGTGCCGCTGCTGGTGCTCACCGCGCTGCTGGTCTGCCTCATCCCGACCACCATCGGCGCGCTGTTGTCGGCGATCGGCATCGCCGGGATGGACCGGCTGGTGCAGCGCAACGTGCTCGCCACCTCCGGGCGCGCCGTCGAGGCCGCGGGCGACGTCGACACCCTGCTGCTCGACAAGACCGGCACGATCACCTTCGGCAACCGGCGCGCCACCGCGCTGCACCCGGTCGGCGGCACCGACCTCGACGAGCTGGCCCGCTCGGCGCGGCTGTCCAGCCTCGCCGACCAGACCCCCGAGGGACGCAGCATCGTCGAGCTCTGCGCCGCCGAGCACGGCCTGCCCCCCGAGGCCGACGCGACCGAGGCCGTCGCCGAGTTCGTGCCCTTCACCGCCCAGACCCGGATGTCGGGCATCGACCTGCCCGGCGGCGTCGTCCGCAAGGGCGCCGCGGCCGCGGTCCTCGACTGGGCCCACGCGGGCGACCGCGCCGAGGTGGACCGGCTGGTGGAGACCATCTCCGACGGCGGCGGCACCCCGCTGGTCGTCGCCAGGGCCTCCGGGCCGGCCGGCGCCGACGGGCGGGTGCTCGGCGTCATCGAGCTGTCCGACGTCGTGAAGCCCGGCATGGCCGAGCGGTTCGCCGAGCTGCGCGCGATGGGCATCCGCACCGTCATGGTCACCGGCGACAACCCGCGCACCGCGGCCGCGATCGCCGCGCAGGCCGGCGTCGACGACCACATCGCCGAGGCCACCCCGGAGGACAAGCTCGCCTACATCCGCCGCGAGCAGGAGGGGGGCCGGCTCGTCGCGATGACCGGTGACGGCACCAACGACGCGCCCGCGCTCGCCCAGGCCGACGTCGGCGTCGCCATGAACACCGGGACCTCCGCCGCCAAGGAGGCGGGGAACATGGTGGACCTGGACTCCGACCCGACCAAGCTCATCGAGATCGTCGAGATCGGCAAGCAGCTGCTGATCACCCGCGGCGCGCTGACGACGTTCTCCGTCGCCAACGACCTCGCGAAGTACTTCGCGATCCTGCCGGCGATGTTCGTCGCGCTGTACCCGTCGCTCGGACTGCTCAACGTGATGGGCCTGGCGACGCCGGAGTCCGCGATCCTGTCCGCGGTGATCTTCAACGCGCTCGTCATCGTCGCGCTGATCCCGCTGGCGCTGCGCGGGGTGCGGTACCGGCCGTCGTCGGCGGCGTCGCTGCTGCGGCGGAACCTGCTGATCTACGGCCTCGGCGGGGTCGTCACCCCGTTCGTCGGGATCTTCCTCATCGACCTGCTCGTCCGCTTCGTCCCGGGGATCTGATGCTCACCACCCTGCGCCGCCAGACCGCGACCGGTCTGCGCGTGCTCCTCGTCATGACCGTGCTGTGCGGCATCGTGTACCCGCTCGCGATCTGGGGGGTCGCCCGGATCCCCGGGCTGTCCACCGCCGCGGAGGGCTCGGTGCTGCCGGGCGGGACCGGCTCGTCGCTCATCGGGATCGACCCGGTCGCCGCCGACCCGACCGCCGACCCGTACTTCCACACCCGGCCCTCGGCGACCGCGGAGGCCGACCTGGGTCTCGGCCCGGCCGACACCACGACCTCCGGGGCGTCCAACAAGGGCGGCTTCGACACCGGGCTGCTGGACACGGTCCAGCAGCGCCGCGCGGCGATCGCCGCCCGGGAGGGTGTCGCGCCCGCCGCCGTCCCCACCGACGCGGTGACCGCGTCCGCCTCCGGACTCGACCCCGACATCAGCCCGGCCTACGCCGTGCTCCAGGCACCGCGGGTCGCCCGGGTCACCGGGCTGTCGCTCGACCGGGTGGAACAGCTGGTCGCCGACGCGACCAGCGGCCGCACCCTCGGCTTCCTCGGCGAGCCCAGGGTGAACGTCACCGAACTCAACCTGTCCGTGCGGGACGCGCGGTAGTGGGGCGGGACCACAATGGCCGGGTGAGGGGAGAACTGCGCATCCATCTCGGTGCCGCACCCGGGGTCGGGAAGACCTTCGCCATGCTCGGCGAGGCCCACCGGCGGGTCGGCCGCGGTGCCGACGTGGTCGTCGGCGTCGTCGAGACCCACGGCCGCGAGCGCACCGCCGGGCTGCTCGAGGGACTGGAGGTGGTGCCGCGGCGCACCGTCCTGCACGGCGGGACCGAGCTGCACGAGATGGACGTCGACGCGGTGCTGGCCCGCCGCCCCCAGGTCGCACTGGTCGACGAGCTCGCCCACACCAACGCGCCCGGCTCGCGCAACGCCAAGCGCTGGCAGGACGTCGAGGAGCTGCTCGATGCCGGCATCGACGTCATCTCCACGGTCAACGTGCAGCACCTGGAGTCCCTCGGCGACGTCGTCGAGACCATCACCGGGGCCCGCCAACAGGAGACCGTCCCCGACGAGGTGGTCCGCCGCGCCGAGCAGATCGAGATCGTCGACATCACCCCGGAGGCGCTGCGCCGCAGGCTCGCGCACGGCAACGTCTACCCGCCCGAACGCGTCGACGCCGCCCTGGCGCACTACTTCCGGGTCCCCAACCTCGTCGCGCTGCGGGAGCTCGCGCTGCTGTGGATCGCCGACGAGGTGGACGTGGTGCTGCGCCGCTACCGCACCGAGCAGCAGGTGTCCGACGTGTGGGAGACCCGCGAGCGGGTGGTGGTCGCGCTGACCGGCGGCCGGGAGTCCGAGACCGTGCTCCGCCGCGCAGCGCGGATCGCGAAACGCTCCGGCGGCGCCGACCTGATGGCGGTGCACGTGCTGCGCGGCGACGGCCTCGCCGCCACCGGTGTCGGGGCCGCGGACCGGGTCCGGCGGATGGCCGAGGGGGTCGGCGCGAGCTTCCACACCGTCGTCGGGGAGTCCGTCGACGACGCCCTGCTCGACTTCGCCCGCGGGGCCAACGCCACCCAGCTGGTGCTGGGCACCTCCCGGCGCTCCCGGCTGGCCCGGGTGTTCGACCCCGGCATCGGGGCGCGGGTGGTGCAGGAGTCCGGACCGATCGACGTGCACATGGTCACCCACTCCGCCGCCGGGCGGGCCCTGCGCCTGCCGAGGCTGCGCAACGGGCTGCCGGCGGGGCGCCAGGCGCTCGGCTGGGCGACCGCCGTGCTCGCCCCGGCGGCGGCGACCGTGATCGGGATCGCGCTGACCGACTGGGTGGACCTGTCCACCGACGTCGTCCTCTACTTCCTCGCGACCGTGCTCGCCGCGCTGGCGGGCGGGCTCGGTCCGGCGCTGCTCGCCGCGCTGCTCGGTGGGCTGCTGCTGAACTTCTTCCTGTCCCCGCCGCTGTACTCGCTCGCGATCGCCAACCCCGGCAACGTCATCACCGTGTCCACGATGCTGCTGGTGGGGGTGCTGGTGGCGCTCGTCGTCGACCGGGCGGCCCGGCGCGCGGAGCAGGCGGTGCGGGCCAGGGCCGAGGCGGCGCTGCTGGCGTCGTTCGCGCGGACCGTGCTGACCCGGTCCGACCCGCTGCCGCGGCTGCTGGACCGGGTCCGCGAGACCTGGGCACTGCAGTCGGTGGCCCTGCTCGAGCAGGGCGAGGACCGGGTGTGGCGCCGGGTGGCGTGCACCGGCGACGCCGGGGCGTGCGACCGGCCGGAGAAGGCCGACGTGGACGTCGTCGTCGACGAGGGTCTGCACCTGGTCGGGACCGGCCGGGCCCTGCCCGCGGCCGACCGCAGGCTGCTGGAGGTCGTCGGCGGGCAGGCGCTGCTGGCGCTGCGCGGGCAGCGTGCCGAGGCGGGCGCCGCCGACGCCGAGCGCCGCGCGGCCGCCAACGAGACCCGGGGAGCGCTGCTCTCCGCCGTCGGACACGACCTGCGCAGTCCGCTGACCTCGATCAAGGCCGCCGCGGGCAGCCTGCGCGACGAGCACCTCCCGCTCGGGCCCGACGACCGCGCCGAGCTGCTGGCGACCGTCGAGGAGTCCGCGGACCGGCTCACCGGCCTGGTGGACAACCTGCTCGACTCCTCCCGGCTCGCCGCGGGCGCGGTGACCCCGCTGCTCGCCCCGGTCGGCTACGACGAGGTGGCCGCGACCGCGCTGCTCGGTCTGGAGGGCGCCGACCGGGTCCGGGTCGAGATCGACGAGGACCTGCCCGACGTGCTCGCCGACGCGGGCCTGCTCGACCGGGTGCTCGCCAACGTCGTCGACAACGCGCTGCGGCACGGCGGGACGGAGGTGGTCCTGCGCGCCAGCGCCTACTCCGACCGGGTCGAGCTGCGCGTCGTCGACCGGGGCCGCGGTGTCGCCCCGCGCGAACGCGACGCGCTGTTCGCCGCCTTCCAGCGCCTCGGTGACCGCGACGCGACGTCCGGGCTCGGCCTGGGCCTGTCGGTGGCGCAGGGGCTGACCGTGGTGATGGGCGGCGAGCTGACCGCGGAGGACACCCCGGGCGGCGGACTCACCGTGGTCGTCTCGCTGCCCGCCGCGCCGGTGGGGGCGGCCCGATGAGCGGGGGCGGGAACGGGGTGCGGGTGCTGGTCGTCGACGACGACCCGCAGATCCTGCGGGCCCTGCGGATCAACCTCACCGCGCACGGCTACACGGTGCTCGTCGCCGCGGACGGCTCGGCGGCGCTGCGGGTGGCCGCGGACGGGCACCCGGACGTCGTCGTGCTCGACCTGGGGCTGCCCGACCTCGACGGCACCGAGGTCGTCGAGGGGCTGCGCGGCTGGAGCACGGTGCCGGTGATCGTGCTGTCCGCGCGCACCGACTCCACCGACAAGGTGCGGGCGCTCGACGCCGGCGCCGACGACTACGTCACCAAGCCGTTCGGGATGGCCGAGCTGCTGGCCCGGCTGCGGGCCGCCGTGCGCCGCGCCGCGGTGTCGTCCGTCGACGGCGAGGCCGTGGTGACCACCGCGGACTTCACCGTCGACCTGGCGGCCAAGACGGTCGTGCGCGCCGACGGCGCCGAGGTGCACCTGACCCCGACCGAATGGGGGATCCTGGAGCTGCTGGTGCGCCACCGCGGGAAGCTCGTCGAGCAGAAGCGGCTGCTGCGCGAGGTCTGGGGGCCGCAGTACGGCACCGAGACCCACTACCTGCGGGTCTACCTCGCCCAGCTGCGGCGCAAGCTGGAGCCGGTGCCGTCGCGGCCGAAGTACCTGATCACCGAGGCGGGGATGGGGTACCGGTTCGACGGCTGAGGCGGCGTGTCCCTCAGCGGCCGAAGTCCTGGGTCCAGTAGCCGTCGGCCAGCCCGACGCCGATCGTGGTCAGGGAGCAGTCGAGGATGTTCTTCCGGTGCCCGGGGGACTCCATCCAGTCCGCGACCACGGTCGCGGCGTCCGGCTGTCCCATCGCGATGTTCTCCGCGCCGGGGGAGGGGTAGCCCGCCGCGGTGATGCGGTCGGCGAAGTCGCGCCCGTCGCGGCTGTCGTGGGCGAAGTAGCCCTGGGCCGCCATGTCCTCGCTGTGGCCCTGGGCGGCCGCGCTGATCCGCGGGTCGGCCCGCAGCGCGCCGCATCCCGCGGCGGCCCGCTCGGCGTTGGTGAGCGCGACGACCCGGGCGAGCTCGCCGGACAGCCCGGCCACGACACCCGTCGCCGACGGGGCAGCCGGGCGGGCCGCGGGGGCCTGACCGGCGGCGGGGCCGGTCGTCCTCGCGGCGGCCGCGGTGGCGGCGGCCTCGTGCGCGGCGAGCGCGTCGAGTGCGGTGCGGACGGAGGAGCCCGGGGCGGCCGGGGCCGCGGCGAGCGCGCCGCGGACGAGCGCGGCGCCGTCGACGGGGGCGCCGTCGACCGCGGGGCGCGCACCGGTGCCGGTCGGGGCCGTCGTCGCGTACGCGGCACCGACCGCCCGGAGGGGCACGGTGTCGGACGCCCGTCCACCGGCCCGTTCGGCGTCGGTCCAGCCCGCCGCGGTGAGCGCCGGTGCGGCGAGCGGGGCGGCCATGGCCAGCACGGCGCCGGCCCCCACCCCGCCGAGCACGGCGCTCGTGGCGCGCGGTGTGCGTCGTCGGGTCACGGCCGGTAACGTATCAGCACTGTGAGTGGCAACACAGATTCGACCGTTCGGCTGATCGCATGGGTCCAGGGGGAGGTACAGGGCGTCGGTTTCCGCTGGTGGACGCGGTCGCGGGCGCTCGAGCTCGGCCTCGTCGGCCAGGCCCGCAACCTGTCCGACGGCCGGGTCGCGGTGACCGCGGAGGGTGACCGCGCCTCCTGCGAGCGCCTGCTGGAGCTGCTGCGCGACGGGGACACCCCGGGGCGGGTGACGTCGGTGTCGGAGCAGTGGGCTGAGCCGTCCGGCGCATTCTCCGGGTTCGTCGAGGCCTGACCGCTCAGTTCTGTCGGTGCCGGGGTCTACACCTGTGTCCACACCGAAGCCGCCGACACCGATCCCCGGAGGTCCCGATGCCCGTCCAGATGACCCCGTACCTGCACTTCGACGGCCGTGCGCGCGAGGCGATGGAGTTCTACCGCTCCGTGCTGGGAGGGGAGCTGCAGATCATGACCTTCGGTGACATGGGGGCCGAGGGCCCCGTCCCGCCGCCGGACGGCGTGATGCACTCCTACCTCGGCACCCCCGACGGGTTCGCCCTGATGGCGTCCGACGGTGACCCGCAGCGCCCGACCGGGGCGCCCTCGGGCATCTCGGTCAGCCTCTCCGGCGACGAACCGGAGAAGCTGCGCGGCTTCTTCGCCGGGCTCGCCGAGGGCGGCGTCGTCGACGTCCCGATGGAGAAGCAGACGTGGGGCGACGAGTTCGGCCAGCTCACCGACCGGTTCGGGGTCCGCTGGCTGGTCAACGCCTCGGCACCGGCCGCCTGAGGTCCCCCGCTACCCTGTGGACCCCCGCGCACCTGGAGATCCCCGCCCGTGCACCTGAAGACGCTGACGATGAAGGGCTTCAAGTCCTTCGCCTCGGCCACCACGCTGCGCCTGGAACCGGGGATCACCTGCGTCGTCGGGCCGAACGGCTCGGGCAAGTCCAACGTCGTCGACGCGATCAGCTGGGTGCTCGGCGAGCAGGGCGCCAAGGCGCTGCGCGGCGGCAAGATGGAGGACGTGATCTTCGCCGGCACGTCCGGCCGCGCGGCGCTGGGCCGTGCCGAGGTCACCCTCACCATCGACAACTCCGACGGCGCCCTGCCGATCGACTACTCCGAGGTCTCGGTGACCCGGCGGATGTTCCGCGACGGCGCCGGCGAGTACGAGATCAACGGCTCCCGTGCCCGGCTGCTCGACGTGCAGGAGCTGCTCAGCGACTCCGGCATCGGCAGGGAGATGCACGTCATCGTCGGGCAGGGCCAGCTCGACGGGGTGCTGCAGTCCAAGCCGGAGGACCGCCGCTCCTACATCGAGGAGGCGGCCGGGGTCCTCAAGCACCGCAAGCGCAAGGAGAAGGCGCTCCGCAAGCTCGACGCGATGCAGGCCAACCTCACCCGGCTCACCGACCTCACCGCCGAGCTGCGCCGCCAGCTCAAACCGCTGGGCCGGCAGGCCGAGATCGCCCGCCGCGCCCAGGCCGTGCAGACCGAGCTGCGCGACGCCCGGCTCCGCCTGGCCGCCGACGACTACGTGACCCTGTCCGAGGAGACCCAGCGCGAGGAGGCGTCCCAGGAGCAGGCCCGGCGTCGCCGCGCCGAGGTCGAGGAGCAGCTCGACGTCGCCCGCGAGCGCCAGGAGGAGCTGGAGACCGCGCTCGCCGCGGACGCGCCGCGGCTGCAGCTCGCGCAGGACACCTGGTACCAGCTCTCCGCGCTGGCCGAGCGGCTGCGCGGCACCGTCCGCCTCGCCGAGGAACGCGTCCGCCACCTCACGTCCTCGGCCGAGGCCGGGCGCACCCCCGGCCGGGACCCGGACGAGACCGAGGCCGAGGCCGACGCGATCGCCGAGCAGGAGGAGGAGCTGGTCGCCGCCGTCGCCGAGGCCCGGCGCCGGCTCGACGAGGTCGTCACCGAGAAGGCCGAGCGCGAGCGGACCCTCGCCGCCGCCGAACGCGAGCACCTGGCCGCCGTGCGCGCCATCGCCGACCGTCGTGCCGGGATCGCCACCCTCGCCGGGAAGGCCGACGCGCTGCGCTCCGGCGTCGCCGCGACCGCCGAGGAGATCGAGCGGCTGTCCGAGGCGCTCGCCGAGGCGGGCGCCCGCACCGCCGAGGCCGAGGCCGAGCTGGAGACCGCGCGGGAGTCCCTCGGCGTCTCCGGGGACGCGGCCGACACCGACGCGCTGGCCACGCGGGTCGAGCAGGCCGAGGCCGCGCACCGCAGCGCCGCCGAGCGGGTCGCCGAGCTGGTCGCCGCCGAACGCGACGCCGAGCAGCGTCGCGCGCACTGGCGGGCCCGGGTCGAGGCCCTTCAGGTCGGCCTGGTCCGCCGTGACGGCACCGGCGCCCTGCTGGACTCCGGCGCCGACGGCGTGCTCGGCGCCGTCGCCGAGCTCGTCGAGGTCGAGCCGTCCGGTCGGGCGGCGGTCGCCGCGGCGCTGGGCGAGCTCGCCGAGGGCGTCGCCGTCGCCTCCGTGGTGTCCGCGGCCGACGCGCTGCGGTCCCTGCGCCGTGGCGACGCCGGCCGGGCCGCGCTGCTCGTCGGCGCCGGGTCCGCCGGGGCCGACCGCTCCGCCGGGCGGGTGCCGGTCCCGGTCCCCGATGGCGACCCGCCCGCCGGGCGCTGGGCGGCCGCGCTGGTCACCGCACCGCCCGCGCTCGCCCCGGCGCTGGGGGAGCTGCTGGCCGGGGTGGTCGTCGTCGACGGTCTGGACGCCGCGGCCACCGCCGTGGGGGCCCGGCCGGGGCTGACCGCGGTCACGACCGAAGGGGACCTGCTCACCGCACACGCCGCGCGCGGAGGCACCGGCGCCGGGGAGGGCGCGCTGCAGCTGCAGGCCGCCGTCGACGACGCGCTGGCCGCACGCGACGCCGTCGACGCCGAGCTGGAGTCGCTGCGCCCCACCCTCGACGGTGCCCGCGCCGAGGAGGCCGCCCGCGGCACCGACCTGACCGCGGCCCGCGCCGCGGTCGCCGACGCCGACCGTCGCCGCGCGGCCGCCGCCGCCCAGCTCGGGCGGCTCGAACAGGTCGTCACCTCGGCCCGCGCCGAGGCCCAGCGGCTGCGCGAGCGCCGCGACACCGTGGAGCGGCGGCGGTCGGACTCGCTGATCGAGCTGGAGGCCGCCGAGCACCAGCTGTCGCTGGCCTCCGACGCCCCGGTCGACGACGAGCCCGACACCGAGCTGCGCGACGAGGCCGCCGAGCGCGTGGAGGAGGTCCGCTCCGAGGAGGTCGAGTGCCGTCTCGCGCTGCGCACGGCCGAGGAGCGGGCCCGCGCCATCGCCGGGCGCGCGGAGACCCTGCGCCGCCAGGCGCACGGCGAGCGCGTCGCCCGGTCCCGGGCCGCCGCCGCGGCCGCCGAACGGGAGCGGGCCTCG
>NZ_MCIP01000001.1:5283158-5594986 GCF_001932425.1 Pseudonocardia sp. Ae505_Ps2 | reverse complement strand
GCCTCGGAGGTCGCCCGGCTCGTCGTCGACGCCGGGCACGTCGCCGCCGAGCGGATCGAACGCTCGCTGGCCGCCGCGGCCGCGGAGCGCGACGAGATCCAGGCCGCCCGCGCCGAACGGGAGCGCGCACACGCCGAGGCCCGCGACACCACCACGAAGCTGACCGCGCTGCTGGAGAAGCTCACCGACGCCGTCCACCGCGACGAGATGGTGCGCCAGCAGACCCGGATGCGGCTGGAGCAGCTGACCGAGAAGATCCTCGGCGACCACGGCATCGGCGTCGACGACCTCGTCGCCGAGTACGGGCCCGAGGTCCCGGTGCCGCCGTCGGCCGACGAGACCGCCGAGTACGAGGCCGCCCGCGAGCGCGGCGAGCAGGTGTCCGCGCCGCCGCCGGTCCCGTTCGACCGGCCCACCCAGGAACGCCGCCTCAAGCGAGCGGAGAAGGACCTGTCGCTGCTCGGCAAGGTCAACCCGCTCGCGCTGGAGGAGTTCGCGGCGCTGGAGGAGCGCTACAAGTTCCTGTCCACCCAGCTCGAGGACCTCAAGAACACCCGGCGTGACCTGCTCACCGTCGTCCGCGAGGTCGACGACAAGATCCTCGAGGTCTTCACCACCGCCTACCACGACGTCGCCGCCGAGTTCGAGACCGTGTTCGCGACGCTGTTCCCCGGTGGCGACGGCCGGCTCGTGCTCACCGACCCCGACGACATGCTCACCACCGGCATCGAGGTCGAGGCCCGCCCGCCCGGCAAGAAGGTCAAGCGGCTGTCGCTGCTGTCCGGTGGGGAGCGCTCGCTCACCGCGATGGCGCTGCTCGTCGCGATCTTCCGGGCCCGTCCCTCGCCGTTCTACGTGCTCGACGAGATCGAGGCGGCCCTCGACGACGTCAACCTGCGCCGGCTCATCTCGCTGATGGAGGAGCTGCGCACGACCAGCCAGCTCATCGTCATCACCCACCAGAAGCCGACGATGGAGGTCGCCGACGCCCTCTACGGCGTCTCCATGCGCGGCGACGGCATCACCCAGGTCATCTCCCAGCGCCTGCGACCCGCCTCCTGACCTGCTGACCGGCCCGTCCTGCGCGGCGCGTCGGCCGGGCGTGGCAGGGTGGCGTCGTGACCACGCAGACCCTCTGGATCGTCGTCGCGATCGTCGTGGCGGTGTTGCTGATCGCCGTCGTCGCAGGGCTGGTGATCGCCCGCCGACGGCGCATCAGCCTGCGGTCCGACGAGCAGCAGCGCGAGCTCGGGACCGGTACCGACGAGCCACCGCGCGCCGGCGGCGGCTACCAGGCCGGGAGCGGGTTCGCCTTCTCCTCCGGGACGGCCACCGCACCCGAGCGGCCGCGCGCCCCCGGCGACGACGCACCGACCGCCGCCACCCCGACCGCCACCCCGTCCGCCCCGGCGTCGCCCGCCGACGCCGCCGCCGACGCGCCGACGGCCGCCACACCGACCACCACCCCGTCCGCCCCGGAGGCCCCCGCCGAGGCCGCCGACGCGCCCACCGCCGACGAGGTCCGCACCCCGCCCGGTGGCACCCCCGTCGTCGACGGCGCCACCGAGGCCCGCACGCCGCCCCGCGGCGTCCCGGTCAGCACCGCACCGCCGGTCCCGTCGACCGCGCCCCCCAGCAGCCCGCCCGTCCCGACCGAGCAGACCGGGACCGTCACCGGCACCCCGGACGCCCGCGTCATCGACACGGCCGAGGCCAGCAAGGACCCGGCCACCCGGCAGCTCCGCCGCCCCGAGGGCCCCGCCGGGACCGCCGGGACCGACGCACCCGCGGCGAGCGCGCCCACCCAGCCGGTCGCCCGCCCGGAGGCCGCGCCCCCGCCGGCAGCACCCACCGCGCCGACTGTGCCGTCCGCGCTGACCGAGCCGTCTGCACCGACCGAGCCGGTCGCGCGCCCGGGGACGCCGGACACGCAGGCCCCCGGCACCCCCACCGAGGAGATCGCCCCGGCCGAGGGTCGGATCGGCCGGCTGCGCGGCAGGCTGTCCCGGTCGCGCTCCGGGCTCGGCCAGAGCCTTCTGGGCCTGCTCGGCGCGGGTGACCTCGACGAGGAGTCGTGGGAGGACGTCGAGGCCACCCTGCTGCAGGCCGACCTGGGGCCCGAGACGACCGCCGAGATCGTCGACGCGCTGCGCGAGCAGATCGCCACCCGTGGTGTCCGCACCGCCGAGCAGGCCCGCGCCGCCCTGCGTGACGTGCTCGTCGAGGCCCTCGGCACCGGCCAGGACCGCTCCGTGCACGCCCTGCCGCACGACGGGCGCCCCGCGGTGCTGCTGATCGTCGGGGTCAACGGCACCGGCAAGACCACCACCACCGGCAAGCTGGCCCGGGTGCTGGTCGCCGGGGGGCATCGGGTGACCCTGGGTGCGGCCGACACCTTCCGGGCCGCCGCCGCCGAGCAGCTCGTCACCTGGGGCGAGCGCTCCGGGGCGGGCGTCGTCCGCGGGCCCGAGGGCGCCGACCCGGCCTCGGTCGCCTTCGACGCCGTCACGCGCGGCACCGACGACGGCGTCGACGCCGTCCTGCTCGACACCGCCGGCCGGCTGCACACCAAGACCGGGCTGATGGACGAGCTCGGCAAGGTCAAGCGCGTCGTCGAGAAGCAGGCCCGGGTCGACGAGGTCCTGCTCGTCCTCGACGCCACCACCGGCCAGAACGGGCTGACCCAGGCCCGGGTGTTCGGCGAGGTCGTCGACGTCACCGGGGTGGTGCTCACCAAGCTCGACGGCACGGCCAAGGGCGGCATCGTGTTCCGCGTCCAGCGCGAGCTGGGCGTGCCGGTCAAGCTCGTCGGGCTCGGTGAGGGCCCCGACGACCTGGCCCCGTTCGAGCCCGCCGCGTTCGTCGAGGCACTGCTCGACTGAGGTCGTGGCGCGGGTCGCCCTCCCGGACGACCCGCGCCGTGCGCCACGTCACGAACCGGACCATTCGGATGACCTTCGGTCCTCCGGATCCGGTTGAGTAACGCAACCGTCATCTTGCTCGGCGCCCTGTTAATACTGCAACGGCAGTTCGGCGTGTGGTGAGAGGCTGACGGCCGTTCGGCGGTGATGATCACCGCGTGGTTGATCTTGCCGGGTGGGTGGCCTCGTTGGACGCGGTGGTGGAGCTGATCTCTGGCCGTTTCCGCAGGGTCGAGCCGCGCCGGCGGGTCGGAACCTACCTGCGAGGCCTGCTCGCGGGGCTCGAGCGGAAGAACGGCTGGACCCTCGCCGAACACGCCGGGGCGATGTCGCCGGACGGGATGCAGCGGCTGCTGCGCACCGCGGACTGGGACGTCGACGGGGTCCGCGACGACCTGCGCGGCTACGTCCTGCAACATCTCACCGACACCGCGTCGGGGGTGTTCATCGTGGACGAGACCGGGTTCATCAAGAAGGGCCTGCGTTCGGCCGGGGTGCAGCGCCAGTACACCGGCACCAGCGGGAAGATCGACAACTGTCAGCTCGGTGTGTTCCTGGCCTACGCCTCGAAGCGGGGGCGGGCGTTGATCGACCGGGAGCTCTACCTGCCGACCTCGTGGACCGAGGACCGCGAACGCTGCGAGCGCGCGGATGTCCCCGATGACGTCGAGTTCGCCACGAAACCGCAGCTGGGGACGGCGATGCTGGCCCGCACGTACGCCGCTGGGGCACTCACGTCCGGGTCGTGGGTGACCGCGGACGAGGTCTACGGGCAGAACCCGGGCTTTCGCGACTGGCTCACCGAGCGGGAGATCCCGTTCGTGTTGGCCACCCGCAATGACGACATGCTCACCAGCCCGGACGGGAATCGTCGCCCGGCCAAGGCCCTGGCCACGATCGCCGGGGCGCGTGATCTCGACACCGGGCACGACGGGTGGGAGCGCCGCGCGATCGGGCCGGGCGCGCACGGGATGCGGGTCTATGACTGGACCGCGGTTGCGCTGGCCATCGACGGCCTCCCGGCGGGTTGGGGGCACTGGCTGCTGGTGCGCCGCCAGACCGAGCCCGCAGAGGGCAAGACCATCCGTGAGCTGGCGTTCTACCGCTGCGCCGCCCCGGCGAACACGCCGCTGCGCGACCTCGTTCGAGTCGCCGGGGCGCGGTGGGCGATTGAGGAATGCTTCCAGACCGCGAAGAACGAGGCCGGCCTCGACCACTACCAAGTCCGCTCCTACCGAGCCTGGCACGCCCACATCACCCTGGCCATGCTCACCGCGGCCTACCTCGCCGTCACCCGCGCCGCCGAACACGCACGCGAGGCCGAAAAGGGGGATCCTCAGCCAGCCGGCGCGCATTGATTCAGCTGTCGGGCAACGAGATCCGCCGTCTCCTCGCCGCGCTCGCCTTCACCCCGCTCACCTGCATCGACCACGTCATGCACTGGTCGACCTGGCGCCGTGAACGCCAACAACAGGCCCGCGACTGCCACTACCGCCGACGCGGCGAACGACCCCCGAGCTGATCAACTGCCGTTGCAGTATTAACCGGTGCGAAACGGACAGGCGTCGAATGCGAAACACGCGATCATCATTCTTCCTCCCCAGTCGGACTAACGACAGACGTGGGAGGGACTAACCCGTGGAAGGCCTCAACAGCGGTGATACCGCCTGGCTCCTGACGAGCGCAGCACTCGTCATGCTCATGACTCCGGGGGTGGCGCTGTTCTACGGCGGCCAGGCCCGGTCCAAGAGCGTGCTCAACATGTTCATGATGTGCTTCAGCGCCCTGGGCGTCGTCGGTGTGCTGTGGATCCTCTACGGCTACTCGACGGTCTTCGGCACCGAGCTCGTCGGCGGCGGTCTGCTGGGCAACCCGGCCGAGTACTTCGGGCTCACCGCGCTGCTGCCCGACGACGAGGCCACCGAGACCTACCCGGCGCTGGCCTTCGTCAGCTTCCAGGGCATGTTCGCCATCCTCACCGTCGCCCTGATCGCCGGTGCTGCGGCGGACCGCATGAAGTTCGGCGCCTGGGTGCTGTTCTCCGGTCTCTGGGCCACGCTGGTCTACTTCCCCGTCGCCCACTGGGTCTTCGACCTGGAGCAGGGCTGGATCCCGGTCATCCTCGGCGCGAAGGACTTCGCCGGTGGCACCGCGGTCCACATCAACGCCGGTATCGCCGCCCTCGTGCTCTGCATCGTCCTGGGCAAGCGCCGCGGCTGGCCGCGTGAGGCCATGCGCCCGCACAACCTGACCATGGTCATGCTCGGTGCCGGCGTCCTCTGGTTCGGCTGGTTCGGCTTCAACGCCGGTTCGGCCACCTCGGCCGGCTGGGCCGCGGGCTACGCGTTCGTCAACTCCCTCGCCGCCACCGCCGCCGCCATCCTCGGCTGGCTGCTGGTCGAGAAGATCCGCTACGGCAAGGCCACCTCGCTGGGTGCCGCGTCGGGCATCGTGGCCGGTCTGGTCGCCATCACCCCGGCCTGTGCCTCGGTCTCCCCGCTCGGCGCGCTGGCCATCGGTGCCATCGCTGGTGCCCTCTGCGCCTGGGCCGTCGGCCTCAAGTACAAGCTGGGCTACGACGACTCCTTCGACGTCGTCGGCGTGCACTTCTTCGGTGGTCTCTGGGGCACCCTGGCCATCGGGTTCTTCGCCACCGACGTCGCCCCCGACGCCGTCAACGGCCTGTTCTACGGCGGCGGATTCACCCAGCTGGGCCTGCAGGCGGTCGCCGCGCTCGCCGTCATCGCCTACACCGCGATCGTCACCACGATCATCGTCTTCATCGTCAAGTTCACCATCGGCCTCCGGATCGACGACGAGGTCGAGCAGAGCGGCATCGACGAGGGCGAGCACGCCGAGACCGGCTACGAGTTCTCCGGCCTGCGCGGCGGCAGCGGCATCGGCTCCTCGCCGAAGCCCGCCACCGAGGCGAAGGCCACCCCCGCCGCGAAGCAGGAGGTCTGATCCGTGAAGCTCGTGACCGCCATCGTCAAGCCGTTCGTCCTCGAGGACGTCAAGGGCGCCCTGGAGCAGATCGGCGTGCTCGGTCTGACCATCAGCGAGGTCCAGGGCTACGGCCGCCAGAAGGGCCACACCGAGGTCTACCGGGGCGCGGAGTACTCGGTCGACTTCGTGCCGAAGGTCCGCGTCGAGGTCGTGGTCGACGACACGCTGCAGGACAAGGTCGTCGACGCGGTCGTCGAGGCCGCCCGCACCGGCAAGATCGGTGACGGCAAGGTCTGGGTGACCCCGGTCGAGACCGTGGTCCGCGTCCGCACCGGGGAACGCGGCGCCGACGCCATCTGATCGACGAACTCCTCGCGACGGCCCGTCGCGCTCCCTTCCCGGAGTGCGGCGGGCCGTCCGCCGTCCAGGCTCGAAACGGACATCACGACATGTATGCGGTCGACTACTCGAACGAACAGGAAGCGGGTGGCGCAGGGCGATGACGGTCCTGGGGTCGGGCGAAGCGGCGGACCTGGTCAAGGCGAAAGCGGTCCTCCTGGAATCCAACGGCCGGCACCACCACGGTCCGGAGGCGTTACGGGCCGCGCTGGTCGACCTGCACGACTTCTGGCTCTCCTCCCGGTGCGCAGCACTCGGGGTCGGCGGTGAGGGGAGCGGGACGGCGCTGGCGGCCGTCGGCGCGCTCGGCCGGCGCGAGCTCTGCCCCTGGTCCGATCTCGACCTCGTGCTCCTGCACGACGGCCGGACCGACGTCGACACGCTCGCCGAGAAGCTCTGGTACCCGCTCTGGGACGCCGGGATCGGCCTCGACCACTCGGTGCGCACGCCCGGCCAGGCCGTCCAGGTCGCGGCGACCGACCTGCGGGCGGCCTTCGGGCTGCTGGAGCTGCGGCACGTCGCCGGGGACGCGGCGCTCACCGGCAAGGTCCGCGACGCCGTCCGCACGGCCTGGCGGGCGGGGATGCGCAGCCGCTTCGACGAGATCGTCGACACCACCACCGACCGCTGGCAGCGCAACGGCGACGTCGCCCACCGCGTCGAGCCGGACCTGAAGAACGGCCACGGCGGCCTGCGGGACGTTCAGCTGCTCGACGCACTGGCCACCGCCCAGCTCGTCGACCGGCCGGGGGCCGACGTCGTCGCCGCCCGGTCGCTGCTGCTGGACGTGCGCACCGAGCTGCACCGGCTGTCCGGGCGGGCCCGCGACGTCCTGCGGGCCCAGGAGGCCGACGAGATCGCCGCGACCCTGGACGTCGGTGACCGTTTCGACCTGGCCCGCGCCCTGTCCGGAGCGGCCCGCGCGGTCGCCTTCGCGACCGAGGTCGGGCTGCGCCAGGCCCGCAACGCGTTGCCCCGCCGGGGACTCGCCGCGCTCCGCCGCGCGCCGGTGCGCCGGCCGCTGGACTCCGGCGTCGTCGAGCACGCGGGGGAGGTCGGGCTCGCCCGCGACGCGTCGGCGACGAAGGACCCGGCCCTGGTCCTGCGGGTCGCCGCCACCGCCGCCCGCACCGGGCTGCCGATCTCGGCGGGCACCCTGTCCCGGCTCGCCGACACCGCCCCCGAGCTGCGCGCGCCGTGGCCGCGGACCGCGCTGGCCGAGCTGCTCGCCCTGCTCGGGACCGGCAAGGCGGCCGTCGCGGTGATCGAGTCGCTGGACCGCACCGGGCTGTGGGGACGGCTGTTCCCCGAGTGGGTCGCGGTCCGTGACCTGCCGCCGCGGGACCGCACGCACGTCTGGACGGTCGACCGTCACCTCGTCGAGGTCTGCGCCGAGGCCGCCCGGCTCACCACCCGGGTGGCACGCCCGGACCTGTTGCTGGTCGGGGCGCTCCTGCACGACATCGGCAAGGGCCGCGGCGGCGACCACTCGGTGGTGGGGGAGTCGCTGGTCGGCCAGATCGGCGAGCGGCTCGGTCTGCGCGAGGGTGACCTCGTGCTGCTGGCGGCGATGGTGCGCCACCACCTGCTGCTGCCGCACACCGCGACCCGTCGCGACCCGGAGGACCCGGCGACGGTGTCGCGGGTGCTGGACACGCTGCGCGAGGCGGTCGCCCCCGGCGGCCGGGGCGACGCCGACGTGGCGCTGCTCGTCGAGCTGCTCGACGCCCTGGCCGAGGCCGACTCGCTGGGCACCGGGCCCGGTGTCTGGACCCCGTGGCGGCGGACCCTGATCCACGGGCTGGCCGGGCGCTGCCTGTCCGCGCTCGACGGCCGTCCGTTCGTCGAGCCCGGTCCGCCGGATCCGGCGCACCACGAGATGGTCGAGGCCGTGGCGGAGGGGGGACCGCAGGTCCGTTTCACCGGCGACGGCGACGTCTCCTCGGTCACCGTCGCGCTGCCCGACGGGCGGGGGGTGCTCTCGGCCGTCGCCGGGGTGCTGGCCCTGCACTCGCTGCAGGTGCACACCGCCGACGTGACCGTGTCCGACGGGGTGACGGTCGAGACGTTCGCGGTGACCCCGCGGTTCGGCGGTCTGCCCGACCCGGCGCTGGTCCGCTCGGACCTGACGCGGGTGCGTGCCGGAACCCTGGACCTGGCGCAGGCGCTGGCGCGCAAGGAGCGCGACTACGCGCCGTCGACGCCGGAGGTGGAACGGACCGCCCCGCCCCGGGTGCTGTGGTTCGACGACGAGGCCACCGGGGCGGTCGTGCTGGAGCTGCGCGGCACCGACCGCATCGGGCTGCTCCACCACGTCACCGCCGCGCTCGAACGGGCCGGGGTGGACCTCGTCTGGGCCCGGGTCGAGACGCTCGGCGCCTCGGTCGTCGACTCCTTCGGCATCGGCGGGTCCCCGGACGGGGCGGCCCGCGCCGCCATCGAGTCCGCGGTCCTCACGGTCGCCGCCGGGCAGGGCGAGGCCCACACGGGCACGTGACGCAGCACGGTGCGGCGCGGCGCGGTGCGGCGCGGCGCGGTGCGAACGGAACGATTCGGGCGACCTGACCGTTTCACCACACATGACCACCGCCCGTGCCGTGCCGACCGGCGCCGTCCCGCCGACCCGCGCCACCGAGCACCGCCCCGCCGACCCCGGTCCGCCCGGCGGCCCCGGCGCGGCGCCGCGCGTCGGCCCGGTGGCCGGCACCCCGTCCGACGACGATCCGGCGGCGCCGCTGGTCGTCGTGCTGCCGGGGCGGTCGCTGCTGCTGGTCGCGGGCCTGCCGGGAGCGGGGAAGTCCACCCTGCTCGCCGGGCTCGACGCGCCGGCGGACACCCGGGTCCTCGACTCGGGGGCCACCCGGGCCACGCTGGCGCGGCTGCTCCCGGCCGCGACGCCGTACCCGGCGTACCGGTGGCTGCCCCACCTGGCCCACCGCGCGTCGGTGGTAACGGCGGTGCTCGGGCCCGCGGGCACCGTCGTCGTCCACCTGCCCGCGACCTCGCCGCGGGTACGGGCCGCGGTGCGGGCACTGGCCAGGCTCGGCCGCCGCGCGCCGCACCTGCTGTGGCTCGACACCACCCCCGACCAGGCACTCGACGGCCAGCACGCCCGGGGACGGGTGGTCCGCTCGCGCCCGTTCGCGACGCACGCGCGGCGTGCCCGCGACACCGTCGACGCCCTGCGGGCGGGCACCGAGACCGGCTGGTCCTCGGTCCGCCGCACCGATCGCTCCGGTGCCCGTGGGGGACTGGCACTGGCCAAGTAGGCTGGTAAGGGTGTTCGACTCCCTCTCCGAGCGGCTCGGATCCACGCTGCGCGACCTGCGCGGCAAGGGCCGGCTCTCCGACGCCGACATCGACGCCACCGCGCGCGAGATCCGGATCGCGCTGCTGGAGGCGGACGTCGCCCTGCCGGTGGTCCGCGGTTTCATCGCGCGGATCAAGGAGCGGGCCAAGGGGACGGAGGTCTCCCAGGCCCTGAACCCGGCCCAGCAGGTCGTCAAGATCGTCAACGAGGAGCTCGTCGCGATCCTCGGCGGCGAGACGCGGCGGCTGAACCTGGCCAAGGAACCGCCGACGGTCATCATGCTGGCCGGTCTGCAGGGCGCCGGGAAGACGACCCTGGCCGGCAAGCTCGCCCGCTGGCTCCGGGGCCAGGGCCACACCCCGCTGCTCGTGGCGTGCGACCTGCAGCGTCCCAACGCGGTGAACCAGCTGCAGATCGTCGGCGAGCGCGCCGGCGTCCCGACCTACGCACCGCACCCCGGTGCCACCGGGTCCGGTGAGCTCCCCGAGGGCCCCGGCGACCCGGTCGGCGTCGCCCGCGACGGCATCGCGCACGCCCGTGAGAAGCAGTACGACGTGGTCATCGTCGACACGGCGGGCCGCCTCGGTGTCGACGAGGAGCTGATGCGCCAGGCGTCCGACATCCGGGACGCGGTACAGCCCGACGAGGTCCTGTTCGTCGTCGACGCGATGATCGGTCAGGACGCCGTGGCCACGGCCGAGGCGTTCCGCGACGGCGTCGGCTTCACCGGTGTCGTGCTGACCAAGCTCGACGGCGACGCCCGCGGTGGAGCCGCGCTGAGCGTCCGCGAGGTCACCGGCCAGCCGATCCTCTTCGCCTCCAACGGCGAGAAGCTCGAGGACTTCGACGTCTTCCACCCCGACCGGATGTCCTCGCGCATCCTCGGGATGGGCGACCTGCTCACCCTCATCGAGCAGGCCGAGCAGGTCTTCGACGCCGAGCAGTCCGCGGCCGCCGCGGCGAAGATCAGCTCCGGTGAGCTGTCCCTGGAGGACTTCCTCCAGCAGATGCTGCAGCTGCGCAAGATGGGGCCGATCGGCAACATCCTGAACATGCTCCCGGGGATGAACTCCGGGCAGGCGAAGGCCGCGCTGGAGCAGGTCGACGACCGTCAGATCGACCGCCTGCAGGCCATCATCCGTGGCATGACCCCCGCCGAGCGGGCGGACCCCAAGATCATCAACGCGTCGCGCCGCCAGCGCATCGCGAACGGGTCCGGTGTCTCCGTCTCCGACGTGAACGACCTGGTCAACCGCTTCTTCGAGGCCCGCAAGATGATGAAGCAGATGGCCGGCCAGTTCGGCTTCGGCGGTGGCGGGCGCAGCGCGACCAAGAAGGTCCCGAAGAACCCGCGCAAGGCTCGCCAGGCGAAGAAGGGCCGGCGCAGCGGCAACCCCGCGAACCGCGCGGCCGCCGGCGCGCCGGACCTGTCGAACCTGCCGCCGAGCCTCCAGCAGCTCCCGCCCGGGCTGGGCAACCTCGACCAGCTGCCGCCCGGGTTCGACCCGTCGAAGCTGAACTTCGGCAAGAAGAAGTAGCTAGGGTCGCCACCCATGACCGATCTCCCGGCCGTGGGGTGGCGGCTCCGCGGGACGCTGCTGGGCCCCGACGGTGCCGCGGGCACCGACCTGTACGTCGACGGCACCGGGCGGATCAGCCCGGAGCCGCTGCCCGGCGCCCAGGACCTGGTCACCGACGGCTGGATCGTCCCCGGTCTGGTCGACGCGCACTGCCACGTCGGGCTCGGGCCGAACGGCCCGGTCACCGACCTGGAGGAGTGCGCGGCCCAGGCACGCACCGACCGCGACGCGGGCACCCTGCTGCTGCGCGACTGCGGGTCCCCGGTCGACACCTCGCCGCTGCAGGCCCGCGACGACCTGCCCGAGATCATCCGCGCCGGGCGGCACGTCGCCCGCCCCAAGCGCTACATCTCCGGCCTCGCCGCCGAGCTCGACGACCCGCGCCTGCTGGTCGACGAGGTCCGGACCCAGGCGGCCCGCGGCGACGGCTGGGTGAAGCTCGTGGGGGACTGGATCGACCGTTCGGCGGGCCCCGACGACGCCGACCTCGCCCCGCTCTGGCCGGACGAGGTACTGGCCGAGGCGATCACCGCGGCCCACGGGGCCGGCGCCCGCGTCACCGCGCACGTCTTCGGCACCGAGGCGCTGCCCGGGCTGATCTGGGCCGGGATCGACTGCATCGAGCACGGCACCGGGCTCTCCGACGAGCTCATCGACGAGATGGCCGCCCGTGGCACCGCCCTGGTGCCGACGCTGATCAACGTCGAGACCTTCCCCGGTATCGCCGAGAAGGCGACGAAGTATCCCCGCTACGCCGGCCACATGCGTGACCTGCACACCCACGCCTGGGAGACCGTCGGACGCGCGATCGAGGCCGGGGTCCCGGTCTACGCGGGCACCGACGCCGGCGGCGGCATCCGGCACGGCCGGATCGCCGACGAGATCGCCGAGCTCGCCCGGGCCGGGCACCCGGACCCGATCGGGGCGGCGAGCTGGGCGGCGCGGTCCTGGCTGGGCCGCCCGGCCGGCCCGACGCCCGGTGCGCCTGCCGACCTGGTCGTGTACGACCGTGACCCGCGGGGGGATCTCGGCGTGCTGCGGGCCCCGTCGGTGGTCCTGATCCGCGGACGTCGGGTATCAACGGGGGCATGAGCAGTTCGCCCGGTTCGCCGCGGGGATCACGCGGAGCCTCCGCCGACGACCCGGACGGCTCGAGCCCGTCCGGGGCCGCGGCACCGTCGCCCGCCGGATCGTCGCCCGCCGGATCGTCGTCGCCCGCCGGACCGCCGCCCGCCGGGTGGCCGGGCGGGCCCGGGCCGAACGGTGCAGGCGGGCCCGGCCCGTACGGCCCGGGTGGGTCGACGCCGTACGGACCGGGTGGCCCGGCGCCCTGGGGGCCGGGTGGACCCGGGCAGCACGGCCCGGGCGCGCCGTACGGTCCGCCGCCGCGGCGCGGGCTGTTCGGGATCGAGCCGTCCCCGCCCCCGCCGCGCCCGTTCCGCGGGCTGCTCGCGTTCCTCGTGGTCGAGATCGTGTTCCTCGGCTCGTCGTTCCTGCTGGCCGTGGGCCTGGGGGAGGTCGACTCGGCACAGGAGGTCCTGCTCGCGATCGTCGTCCCGACGATCCTGGCCGCGCTCACCTGCGTCGTCTGGACCCGGGTGTTCGGCAGCGGTCCCGTCGCCGACCTGGGCCTGCAGTTCCGCTGGGAGGACGTCGGCATCGGGCTGCTGATCGGCGTCGCCGGGCTGTTCGTGACGATCCCCGCCGCGCTGGCCTACCTCTACCTGGTCGGCCCGGACCTCACGACCTCGGTCGGCGTCGCCTTCGAGGGCATCCGCACGACGTGGCCGGTCGCGCTGGCCGTGATGGTCGGCGTCGTCGTGATCGCGCCGGTCTGCGAGGAGATCGTCTACCGCGGCCTGCTGTGGAACGCCGTCGCCCACTGGATCGGCAACCGCTGGGTCGTGTTCGTGCTGACCACGGCGGTGTTCGCCCTGGCCCACCTGGAGTTCCTGCGTGCGCCGCTGCTGTTCGTCGTCGCGCTGCCGTTGGGGATCGCACGGCTGCTGACCGGCCGCGTCACCGCCGGGATCGTGGCGCACGCGGTCAACAACTTCCTGCCAGGGCTGGCCCTGGCCCTCATGCTGGTCGGGGCCTTTCCCGCGGTCTGAACGACGTCTGGCAGAATGGTCGATCGGGTCCGTGGCCGGCCCTCTACCTGCCACGGCCGACACCTACGAGTGAGCGAGCCCGTAACCCCACGCGAGGCAGGCTGACTCATCGCAGCACGAATCGACATTCGCGAGGAGCACCACAGCGTGGCCGTCAAGATCAAGCTGATGCGTCTGGGCAAGATCCGTCAGCCGTACTACCGCGTCGTCGTCGCGGACTCCCGTACGCGCCGCAACGGCCGGGCCATCGAGACGATCGGCAAGTACCACCCGAAGAACGAGCCGAGCCTGATCGAGATCGACTCGGACCGTGCGCAGTACTGGCTGGGCGTCGGCGCGCAGCCGACCGAGTCGGTGCAGAACCTGCTCGAGATCACCGGCGACTGGCAGAAGTTCAAGGGCCTGCCGGGCACCGAGGGCACCCTGAAGCCGCAGGCCGAGAAGGTCGACAAGCTGGCCCGCTTCAACGAGGCGCTGGCTGCGGCGAACGAGGAGCCGACCACCGCGGCCACCACCCCGAAGAAGAAGGGTGGCGACCGCGCCGGCAAGGCCGCTGACGCCGCCCCGGCCGAGGCCGCGACGAAGAGCGACGACGTCGCCGACGCGACCAAGGACGCGGCCGCGCCGGCCACCGAGTCGACCCAGTCGTGACTCTCATGGCGGACGCGCTCGAGCACCTCGTGCGCGGCATCGTCGACCACCCCGACGACGTCCGGGTGGACCTGGTCACCGGGCGTCGCGGTCGGATCCTCGAGGTCCGGGTGCACCCCGACGACCTCGGGAAGGTGATCGGCCGGGGTGGTCGCACCGCCACCGCCCTGCGCAACGTCATCGGTGGTGTGGGCGGTCGCGGCGTGCGCGTCGACGTCGTCGACACCGACCGGTGACGAGTTCCGCACCCGACGACGCCGGCCAGGTCCTGGTCGGCGTCGTCGTGCGTGTACACGGTCTGCGGGGTGAGGTCGTGGTCGAGCCCCGCACCGACGACCCGCGCACGCGGTTCGCGCCTGGTGCCGTCCTACAGGGCCACCGGACCCGCGGCGCGGGTCCCGGGCCGCTCACCGTCACCGGTGCGCGTGCCCACTCGGGTCGCTGGCTCGTGCTCTTCGAGGGCGTCGCCGATCGCGACGCCGCCGAGGCCCTGCGCGGGGTCCAGCTCAGGCTGCCGACCTCCGCGCTCGCCGAGCCGGAGGACCCGGAGGAGTTCCACGTCCACCAGTTGACCGGCCTGCGGGCCGAGCTGGCGGACGGGACCGCGGCGGGCACTGTCTCCGACGTCGTGCACGGGCCCGGCGGGTCCCTGCTGGTCGTCACCCGGCCCGCCGGACACGAGGCGCTCGTCCCGTTCGTCGAGGCGATCGTGCCCACCGTCGACCTGGCGGGGGGACGCGTGGTCCTCGACCCGCCCGACGGGCTGCTCGACCCCCAGGACTGATCGCGGCCCGGCACCCTCCCGTGGTGCCGGGCCGTTCTCGTGGCGCCGGTGTCAACCAAGGTTGACATCGAGTGCGTTGTCAACCTACATTGACACCATGAGCGATGCGACGGCGGTGGCCGCGGCGGCGTCCAGCACGGATCCGGCCGTGGGGCTGCGGGCGGTGGTGGCCCTGCGTGAGCTGCAGGAGTCCCTGGAGGAGCTGCAGGTCACCAACGCCCGCGACCAGGGGTGGTCCTGGCAGCAGATCGCCGACGCGCTGCGGATCAGCCGGCAGGCGGTGCACAAGAAGTACCGCCGGCTCGGCCTGTAGAGGGGGAGACACACATGTTCGAACGGTTCACCGACGAGGCCCGCAGGGTCGTCGTCCTGGCCCAGGAGATCGCCCGGACGAGGTACGCGGGGCGGATCGGGCCGGAGCACCTGCTGCTCGGGGTCCTGGGGTGCCCCGGTACGCCGGGGGAGGAGATCCTCTCCGCGGCCGGGGTCGACGCCCGCACCGTCGCCGAGGAGCTCGACCGGGTGGACGGCGCGCCCGGTGGCGACGCCGACGCCCTCGCCACCCTGGGCATCGACCTCGACGCCGTCCGGAACGCGGTGGAGGCGGGCTTCGGCCCCGGCGCGCTCGACCGACCGCGGCGCGAGCGGTGGCGGGCCGGGCACATCCCGTTCGAGAAGTCGTCGAAGAAGGCGCTCGAGCTGGCGCTGCGCGAGGCGGTCCGGCTGGGCGACCGGTTCATCGGGACCGAGCACGTCCTGCTCGGGCTGCTGCACCCGGACACCACGGCCTCACAGGTGCTCGACCGGTGCGGGGTGACGCTGTACGGCACCCGGGAGGCCGTGGAACGGCGGCGGCCCCGCCGGGCCGGCTGAGCCACCTGGCCGGGTCGCCCGTCCGGACGTCGACGCGCAGGTCATCGGCGTTCACGTCGTCGCTGCTCAGTCGTCGGCGCTCAGTCGTCGGCGCGGTCCGGGTCGTCCGGGTCCTCCGTCGGGTCGACCCTGGTCTGGGCCGAGCGCACCCCGTCGGTCTCCGACAGCGCCGCGGCCAGTCCGTTCAGGTCACCCCGGCCGTCGAGCCGCAGGGTGAGCGCGGCGACCCGGCCGCCGTCGTCGGTGTACGAGCCGCGGTGCACGGACACCCCGGCGACCGAGAAGCCGGCCGCGGTGCAACGCTCCAGGACCCGGCGGAGCACGCCGTGGCCGTCGTCGTAGCGGATCCGCAGCACCGGCGGGCGACGACGGTGCCGTCGCACCACCCGCGCAACCGGCTGCAGACCGCGGGTGACCAGGAAGTGCGCCGCCGTCGCCAGGACGGCCAGCGGGGCCAGGCCCGCGCCGCACGCCGTCCCGACCGCGGCGGCCAGCCAGATCGTGGCCGCGGTGGTGAGCCCGCGCACCACGTCCTGCCGGACGAAGATCAGCCCCGCGCCGATGAACCCGATCCCGGACACGATCTGCGCCGCGATCCGGGACGGGTCCAGGGCGACGTGCTCGGTCGTGAGCAGGTCGGCGAAGCCGTACTTCGAGATGACCATGAACACCGCCGCGCCGACGCCGACCAGCACGTGCGTGCGCAGTCCGGCGCTCTTCGCCCCGGCCTCGCGTTCCAGACCGATCGCCGTCGTCAGCAGTAGGGCGAGCAGCACCGGCGGCAGCAGGCTCCACTGCGCCGCCGTCGACCAGAGCGGCTCGGTCCAGGATTCCGACATGCGCGACCTCCTTCGGGGCGGGGGGACGGGCGCCTGCGACGATCCGCGCCGTGCGGATCGACGTCGTGACCATCTTCCCGTCCTACCTGCAACCGTTGCGCGAGGCACTGCTGGGGCGGGCGATCGACCGCGGGCTGCTGGACGTCGCCGTGCACGACCTGCGGGACTGGACCCACGACGTGCACCAGGCCGTCGACGACTCCCCGTACGGCGGCGGGCCGGGCATGGTCATGCGCCCCCAGGTGTGGGGCGAGGCCCTCGACGACGTGCTGGCCACCCCGGACCTGCCCGCCCGGCTGGTCGTCCCCACCCCGGCCGGGCGGGCGTTCACCCAGGCCACCGCGCACGCCTGGGCCGCCGAGGAGCGGCTGGTGTTCGCCTGCGGCCGCTACGAGGGCATCGACGAGCGCGTGCTGCTCGACGCCCGGGCCCGCGGCATCACCGTCGACGAGGTCTCGATCGGGGACTACGTGCTCGTCGGCGGGGAGGTCGCGGTGCTCGTGATGGTCGAGGCCGTCGCCCGGCTGCTGCCCGGCGTGCTGGGCAACCCGCGCTCGGCCGCCGAGGACTCCTTCTCCGACGGGTTGCTCGAAGGCCCGTCCTACACCCGTCCCGAGGTGTGGCGGGGGCTGGCCGTGCCGGAGGTGCTCCGCGGCGGGAACCACGCCGCGATCGCCCGCTGGCGCCGCGACCGGGCCCTGGAACGGACCCGGGACCGGCGCCCCGACCTGCTCGACGCGCTCGGGCCGGACGCCCTGGACGCCGCCGACCGCGCGGTGCTCGCCGCCGGGCGCCCCGACGACGACGCCGACGGCCCCACCGGCTGAGCGTTCCCGCCGGTCGCGTCCCCGGCCCGGCACCGCGGGGCCGGCCCAGGGCCGTGCGGGGGACCGTCCGGCCGTCGCCCGGCGGGCCCCCACCGGCGACCGGCGGTGCCCGGTGCGTCCGGTACGACCGGCCCCGCGGAGCCGTTCCCGGAGGCCCCGGACCACCGGGTGTCCGGGGCGATCTGCCCGTCTGGCACTATGGACGGGTTGCCAGCGCCGCGTGTGGCGCCCGGTGACGGTCACGTGTGCCCCGGTCCCGCCGGTGGTGCCGGCCGTACCGAGCCCGCCACGTGAGGAGCGTCGTCGCCAGTACGGCACGACCGCCCCGTGGCCCGGGCGCGATCCCGGATCGACCCGGGACCGGCACCGCACGACCCGCACGAACGACACACGAGGACGGACCGTCGACATGAACACCCTGGACGCACTGGACGCGGAGACCCTGCGCTCCGACATCCCGAACTTCCGCCCCGGGGACACCCTCAAGGTGCACGTGAAGGTCATCGAGGGCAACCGCACCCGTACCCAGATCTTCCAGGGCGTCGTCATCCGTCGCCACGGCTCGGGTGCCCGCGAGACCTTCACCGTGCGCAAGATCTCGTTCGGCGTCGGCGTCGAGCGCACCTTCCCGGTGCACACGCCGAACATCGAGAAGATCGAGGTCGCCACCCGCGGTGACGTCCGCCGGGCGAAGCTGTACTACCTCCGCGACCTCCGCGGCAAGGCCGCGAAGATCAAGGAGCGCCGGGAGACCACCGCGTCCTGACCGTCACCCAGTCGTGACGGACCGGTGACGTAATCTCGAAGCGTGGCCTTCCCCGAGCTCCCCGACGACCGCCGGGCCCGCCCCCGGCGGTATCGCGGCAGCGATGTCCCCGAGCGCCCCGGTCGGCGGCGGGCCCCCGAGGACCCGCCGCAGACCGGTGGCGAACCGGGTGGTGACGAGCAGCAGTGGCTGCTCGGCACCGCATTGCAGCACGGGGTGCCCGCCCGGGACGGCTCCGCGGACGGTGAGCCCGAGGGCGCACCGCGCGGGGTCCGTACCCGGCACACGGGCCCGGAGGACGGCGCTGACGGCGCAGGCCCCCGTGGACGTCGCTACCGCAACGGGTTCGACGAGCTCGCCGCCGGGCGCTCAGGTCGGCACGGCGTCGACGGGGCCGCCCCGGCCCCCGCGGACCGGCCCGCCCCGGCCACCGAGGGTCCGGACACGCTGCAGGCCCGCTACGCCGCCCGGCTGAACCGGCCTGACGGCCCCGAGGCCGGCGCCGCACCGAACGGCAGGTCGTGGCCACCTCCCGGCAGCCGCCCGGAGCACGCCCCGGAACCCCGGTACCCGGCATCGCCGGCCGGACACCCCGAGGGCGCCGGCCGCCACGGCATCCGCCCGGCCCCCGACCAGCCCCTTCCCGCCGGCGGGCACGGTCGTCGCGCCGCCGGGTACGACCCGAACAGCGCCGCCGGTCTCGACCCGAGCCGTACTGCGGGGTTCGATCCGAACCGTGCCGCGGGGTTCGACCCGAGCCGTCCTGCCGGGTTCGAACCGAACGCCGCCCCGCCCGTCCGCGGCCCCGGGGCACCTCGTCGCAACGGCCGGCCGGAGGGCCGTTCCCCCGAGGGCCACGCGCCCGACGGGTACGGCCGCCCCGACCCGCGTGGTCGTGGGGCCGGCCGCCCGCCGCTGCGCGGCCCGTCCGGCGAGTACACCAACGGTGCCCACCCGGACCAGCGCCCCGACGGAGCCGCCCCCGGTCAGCCGGACGGCACCGGTGCGTTCGGCGGTCCCGAGCGGTCCGCTCCGCGCGCCGGCCGCCGCCCCGCCGGGCCGCTCGCCGACGGCGCCGTCCCGCCGTCGCGCCGTCCCGTCCCGCCGCCGGTCGACGGCGTCCCGACCACACGTCGCCCCGTCCCGCCGGACGCCGACGCGACCACGCGCCGCCGGGTGCCGACCGAGGCCGACCCGCGGCGTACCCGCGCCGCCGCGGCCCCGGCCGGCGACGACGTCGACCCCGGCGCCGACCCCGAGACCGCCGCCGTCCCGCACCCCGGCTCCGATGCGCCGCCGCGGCCCCCCCGACGCCGCCGTCCGGCGGCCGCGTCGCCGGAACCGCCCGAGGAGCCCGACGAGAACCCCGCCGAGATCCCTGCCGAGCCGGAGGACGGGACGGACGAGCCGGAGCGCGCCACGGGTGGACGCGCCGCACGCCGCAACCGCCCCGTCGGCATCGGCGGCCGGATCGCCGCGCTCACCGGGCGCGGTTCCGCCGCGGCCGCTGCGGGTGAGGAGAAGCCCAAGACGGCGTTCTGGAAGGAGATCCTGCTCCTGGCCGGGGTCGCCATCCTGCTGACGGTCCTCATCCAGACCTTCCTCGCGAAGGTCTACGTCATCCCGTCGAGCTCGATGGAGACGACGCTGCACGGCTGCACCGGCTGCAACAACGACCGGGTGCTCGTCGACAAGGTCACCTACAACTTCACCGACATCAGCCCGGGCGACATCGTGGTCTTCCGCGGCACCGACGGCTGGGCCAGCGAGACCTACAGCGGCGAGGGCAGCGAGAACCCGCTGGTCAAGGGCATGCAGACGCTCGGCTCGCTGGTCGGGATCGCCCCGCCGGACGAGAAGGACTTCGTCAAGCGGGTCATCGCCGTGGGGGGCCAGACCGTCTCCTGCTGCGACGCGCTCAACCAGGTCGTCGTCGACGGGCAGCCGCTGACGGAGCCCTACATCTACTACCTGCCCGAGGCGGGTCCGGCCCGGCAGATCCCGTTCGGCCCGATCACCGTCCCCGAGGGCCAGTACTGGATGATGGGCGACTCGCGGAACAACTCCGCGGACTCCCGGGCGGCGGGGCACGGCCCCATCCCCGAGGCCAACATCATCGGCAAGGTACGGCTGATCGTGCTGCCCTTCGACCGGTTCGGCTGGGTCAGTGCGGTCGACCCGCAGACCACGGCCGACGCGGCCGGGCTGCCGGGGCTGCCCGACGGTCTGCCGCTGGCACTGGGCATCATGGGGACACTGCCGCTCGCGGCCGGTCGCCGACGGGCCCTGCTCGCCCGCGCCGAGGCCGAGCGGTTCCTGCCCGCGACGCGCCCCCCGCACGGGTGGCGCCGGAGAACCTGACCGGGAGCACCGTGCCGGTTCCGCCCACCCGCGCCCGTCCCGCCGGACGGCCGCGTGCCCGCCGACGCCCCGTACGGGTCCTGCCCGACGGGCTGCGTCCGCCGCGTGCCGTCGTCCGCGACGGCGGCACCTGGACCCTGCAGACGGTCCTGCAGCGCCACGGGCTCGGCCCGGTCGCCGGCGTCGACGAGGCCGGTCGCGGTGCCAGCGCCGGACCGCTGGTCGTCGCCGCGGCGGTGCTGCGGCCCGCGGACGCGAAGGCCCTCGACGGGCTGACCGACTCGAAGCTGCTGACCCCGGCCGCCCGTGACCACTGGTACGACCGCATCCGGGCCCGGGCGCTGGACCACGCCGTCGTCGTGATCCCGGCGGCGGAGGTTGACCGCCGCGGGGTGCACGTGGCCAACATCGAGGGCATGCGTCGCGCGGTGGCCGCGCTGACCGCGGTCACGCCCGGCTACGTCCTGACCGACGGCTTCCCGGTCCGCGGCTTCGGCAGCCCGGCCCTCGCGGTGCCGAAGGGCGACCGGGTGGCGGCCTGCATCGCGGCGGCGTCGGTGCTGGCCAAGGTGACCCGGGACCGCATCATGACCGCACTCGACGCCGAGCACGACCGCTACGGCTTCGCGGTGCACAAGGGCTACAACACCCCGGACCACGAGGCCGCGCTGCGCGCACACGGGCCCTGTCCGGAGCACCGGTTCTCCTTCGCGAACGTCGCCGCGGTGGCCGGGCGCGAGGCCCCGGCGGGGCTGGTCCACAATGGGGCGCTCCCCGAGCAGGAACCCGACCCCGGAGACCCGGGGGACACGGTCGGGGCGTGGGAGCCGTTGGAGATCGTCACAGGAGGAGCGGGCCGGTGAGCGCCGAGGATCTCGAGAAGTACGAGACCGAGATGGAGCTCACGCTCTACAAGGAGTACCGCGACATCGTCGCCCAGTTCTCCTACGTCGTGGAGACGGAGCGCCGGTTCTACCTGGCCAACTCCGTCGACGTCGCCCCGCGCAACGCCGACGGCGAGGTCTACTTCGAGGTGCGCATGTCCGACGCGTGGGTGTGGGACATGTACCGCCCGGCGCGGTTCGTCAAGAACGTGCGGGTCGTGACGTTCAAGGACGTCAACATCGAGGAGCTCGACACCCCGGACCTGCGGCTCCCCGACGACGACCAGTTCCCGGGCTGAGCGGGTAGCAGACCCCACCGACGGTTCCACCGTCCCGGCCGCGCGGCCGACGGTGCCCGTCCACAACCGGCGGATCCGTCCACAGCCGGCCGATCCACCCCCGCGACGGGCCCACCCGGCCCGATCGTGGACCCATGGCAGCGAAGGACGAGCTCGGGCGCCGCGGTGAGGACACCGCCGCCGAGTACCTCGAACGGGCACACGGGATGGTCGTGCTCAGCCGCAACTGGCGGTGCACGCACGGCGAGATCGACATCGTCGCGGTCGACCCGCAGCAACGGCTGGTGTTCTGCGAGGTCAAGACCCGTTCCGGTCTCCGCTACGGCGAACCCGCCGAGGCGGTGACCCCCCGCAAGACACGCCGGATCCGGATGCTGGCCAAGGCGTTCATGGCCGCCCACCGGGTCAGCTGGGTCGAGATCAGGTTCGACGTCGTGGCGGTCCTGATCCGAGCCGGCCGGCCGGTCACCCTCACCCACTACCCGGCGGCGTTCTGATGCGGCCCCCGGCACGCATCTGGTCGGTCGCGCTGCACGGCGTCGACGGCGTCCCCGTCGAGATCGAGGCGGTCATCGGCGGCGGGATGCCCGGCGTGCACCTCGTCGGCCTGCCCGACGCCGCGCTCAACGAGTCCAAGGACCGGGTGCGGTCCGCGATCGTGCACTCCGGCCGCACCTGGCCCAACGAGCGGATCGTGCTCGCCCTCTCCCCGGCGACACTGCGCAAGACCGGCAGCCGCTTCGATCTCGCACTGGCGCTCGGCGTCCTGGTCGCCGCGGACGCGGTGCCGCCCGACCGGCTGCGCGGCACCGTGCTGCTCGGCGAGCTCGCTCTCGACGGCAGGCTGCGCCCGGTGCGCGGCGTGCTGCCCTGCCTGCTCGCCGCGCGGGACGCCGGGATGATCCGCGCCGTCGTGCCCCGCGCCACGCTCGCGGAGGCCGCGCTGGTCGACGGCATCGAGGCGTTCGGCGCCGACAGCCTCGGCGACGTCCTGGACTGGGCGACGGGCAACCGGCTGCTGCACCGGCACGACGGCGGACCGGAGGAGGCCCCGGCCGCCGTGGCCCCCGAGCTGGCCGACGTGCTCGGCCAGCACGACGCCCGGCGCGCCCTGGAGATCGCCGCCGCCGGCGGGCACCACCTGCTGATGGTCGGCCCGCCCGGCACCGGCAAGACGATGCTCGCCCAGCGGGTGGTGGGGCTGCTGCCCGAGCTCGACCGCTCCGAGGCGCTGCAGCTCGCCGCGATCCGCTCGGTGGCCGGGCGGCTCGGCGACACCGGGGCGCTCAGCACGTGCGCGCCGTTCGTCGCGCCGCACCACTCGGCGTCGACCGCGGCGCTGCTCGGCGGGGGAAGCGGCGTCGCCCGGCCCGGCGCGGTGTCGCTGGCCCACCGCGGGGTGCTGTTCCTCGACGAGTGCCCGCACTGGCCCGCCTCGGTCCTCGACGGGCTGCGCACCCCGCTGGAGGAGGGCGAGGTCCGGCTGTCCCGCGCCGACGGCACCGTGCGCTATCCGGCCCGTTTCCAGCTCGTCCTCGCAGCGAACCCGTGCCCGTGCGCCCCGCCGATCGACCGTGACTGCACCTGCCGCCCCGACGTCCGCCGCCGCTACCTGTCCCGGCTGTCCGGTCCGCTGCTCGACCGGGTCGACCTGCGGGTGGCGATGGAGCCGGTGACCGCGCTGCGGGTGACCGAGCAGCGGGGCGAGGACACCGCGACCGTCCGCCGCCGGGTGCTCGACGCGCGTGCCGCCGCCGTCGCGCGGTGGTCGGAGCACGGGTGGCGGTGCAACGCCGAGGTGCCCGGCCCCGCCCTGCGGACCCGCTTCCCGCTGCCCGCCCGCGTGATCGCACCGCTGGAGGCCCGGTTGCGCGCCGGTGACCTCAGCGCCCGCGGCGCGGACCGCGCGCTACGGGTCGCGTGGACGCTCAGCGACCTCGCCGGGGCCGACCGGCCCGACCGCGGTCTGGTCGACGCGGCGCTGTACTTCCGCGAGCGGGGTGCCGTGTGAGCGCCCCGGGCCCGGCCGCCGGCACGGGCACCGACATCGCCCGGGGCACCGACATCGGCCGGGGCGTCGGCAGGGTGCCCGAGGAGGTCCTGCGCGCCCGCGCCTACCTGATGCGCTGCGTCGAACCCCCGAACCGGCACCTCGTCGCGCTGGTCGACCGGTACGGGCCGGTCGAGGCGGCCGACCGGCTGCGCCGCGGCGCGGTCCCCGACGAGCTGCTGCGCGCCGCCGCGGCCCGGCGGGGCACCGACCGGTCCGAGGCCGACCTGGAGGAGGCCGCCCACGCCGGGGCCCGCCTGCTCGTGCCGGAGGACCCGGGGTGGCCGTCGTGGCCGTTCCGGTCGTTCGCCGAGGCCCCGCGGGCCGACCTCGCGCCCCCGATCGCGCTGTGGGCCCGCGGGCCGGGGGAGATCGCGACGCTCGCCGACCGGTCGGTCACCGTCGTCGGCTCGCGCGCCGCGACCCCGTACGGGTTGGGCGTGGCCGCGGACTTCTCCGCGACCCTGGCCCGGCGCGGCGTCGCGGTCCTGTCCGGCGCCGCGTTCGGCATCGACGCGGCCGCGCACCGGGGGGCCCTCGCCGTCGACGGTGCGACGGTCGCGGTCCTGGCCTGTGGCCCGGACCGGGTCTACCCGGCCGCGCACACCGGTCTCCTGGAACGGATCGCCGCGACCGGTCTGGTGCTCACCGAGTACCCGCCCGGCACGATCCCCGGGCGGCTGCGGTTCCTGGTCCGCAACCGGCTGCTGGCCGCACTCGGTGTCGGGACCCTCGTCGTCGAGGCCGGGGCGCGCAGCGGGACGAAACGGACCGCCGCCGACGCGACCGCGCTCGGGCGCCCGCTGATGGCGGTGCCGGGCCCGGTCACGTCGGGGATGTCGGTCGGCTGCCACGAGCTGGTTCGCTCGCACCAGGCGGGCCTCGTCGGGCGGCCCGAGGACGTCCTGGAGGTCGTCGGCCGGCTGGGCGTGGACCTCGCCTTGCCGCCGCAGGGGGAGTCCCGCCCGACCGACGGGCTCGACCCGCGGGTGCTCGCGGTCCACGACGCGCTGCCCGCCCGGGCCGCGTGGCCGCCGGGACGGATCGGCGAGGCCGCGGGCGTCGGCCCCGACGAGCTGCGCGCGGCGCTGACCGAGCTGGAGGACCGTGGGCTCGCCGAGTACCACCAGGGGCTGTGGCAGCGCCCGGCACGCCGGGCGGGTCCTTGACCGGCGGCCCTCAGCAGCGGACCGTCCGGTCATGGCGCGCACAGAGTCCACCGGTCCCGCGGCGCCCTCCGGTCCCGCGGCGTCCTCCGATCCCGCAGCCGAGCCGGGCCCCGGCGCGGTCGCGCGTCCCGACGACCGGACCCGGACCGAGGCCGACGGCCCGCCCGCGGACCGGGCGGGCGCTCGTGCTGCAGGCGACCGGACCGCCACCGGTGACGGGCTCGCCCCGGACGTCGCCGCCGCGCTCGAGGAGTTCACCGGGCACCTTCGCCTCGAGCGGAACCGCTCGCCGCACACCGTCCGCGGTTACCGCTCGGACCTCACCGACCTGCTCCGTGGTCTCCCCGGCCTCGGCGCGCTCGACCTGGACCACCTGCGTCGGCGGCTCGGCGCGACGCACGCCGCCGGCGCCGGGCGGGCCACCGTCGCGCGGCGCACCGCCGCGGCCCGTACGTTCTGCGCCTGGGCGGTGCGCACCGGGCGGCTCGACCACGACCCGGCGGCCCGCCTCGGGTCACCGCGCGCGGGCACCGTCCTCCCGGAGGTACCCGCCGCGGCGGAGACCGCGGCGGTGCTGGACGCGGTGACCTCGGGCGCGGCGGAGGACGCCCCGGAGGCCCTGCGCGACCTGCTGGTCCTCGAACTGCTCTACGCGACCGGGATCCGGGTCGCCGAGCTGTGCGGACTCGACGTCGGTGCGATCGACGAGTCCGCCCGTACGTTGCGGGTCCGGGGCAAGGGCGACCGGGAACGGACCGTGGTGTTCGGGGTCCCCGCCGCGCGCGCCCTGCGCCGCTGGCTCGACCACGGCCGACCGGCGCTGGCGACCCCGTCGTCGCCGCCGGCACTGCTGCTGGGCGTGCGGGGCGGGCGGCTCGACCCGCGCGTCGCGCGGACCGTCGTGCACCGCGCGATCCGGGCGGTACCGGGCGTCCCCGACGTCGGGCCGCACGGTCTGCGGCACGCCGCGGCGACGCATCTGCTCGAGGGCGGAGCCGACCTTCGTTACGTACAGGAGTTACTCGGTCACGCTACGCTGTCGACCACGCAGCTCTACACGCACGTGACCGTCGACCGGTTGAAGGTGGTTCATGACCAGGCGCACCCTCGGGCGTGAGGTGTCCCCGACGACACCGCGCCGGCCCGACGCGTTCCCCGCCGCCCTGGCCACGGCCCTCGACCGGGTCGCCGCGGGGGCCGACACACCCCGCGCGGCCGTCCTCGGACCGGTCCCCGACCCACCCGGGTCCCCGCGTCGCGGTCCCCTCGAGGCCACCTCGGGGCAACCGTCGGCGGACGTGGCCCCGGGGTGCATCGCGCTGGTCCCGTCGACGGGCGGGTCGCCCCGCGACACGCCCGACGGCGTCCGAGGTCACCTGAACGAGACCGTCGAGCCGGCGGTCGTGCCGCTGTGGCGCGAGTTCCTCGCCACCCGCGCCCCCGCCGCTCGGCGACGCCTGGTCGAGCACCACGCCCCGCTGGTGCGCGGCGTGGGCACGAAGCTGGCGGTACGGCTGCCGTCGTCGATCGAGCTGGCCGACCTGCTCCAGTCCGGGACGTTCGGCCTGATGGAGGCCGTCGACCGGTTCGACCCCGCCCGCAGGATCCGCTTCGAGGCCTATGCGGCCCAGCGCGTCCGGGGCGCCATGCTCGACGAGCTGCGCGCCCAGGACTGGGTGCCCCGCACCGTGCGGGCGCGCAGCCGCGAGGTCGAGCGGGCCCGCGAGGCGGTGCAGCTCCGGGCCGGGCGCCCCGCGACCGACGGGGAGCTCGCCGCGGAGCTGGGCGTCGCGGTGCGCGAGCTCCGTCAGGCCCGGCGGCCGATGTACCTGGTCAGCGCCGAGGACCTCGGTGCGGGCGGTTCCGCGGGCTCGCCGCTGTCCACGCTCGCGGCCGACGACTCGGTGGACCCGGTGACCGCGGCGGTCCGGCGGGAGACCGGGGCGGAGCTGCGTGCCGCGATCGGTCTGCTGGGGGAGCGGGACCGGCTGGTCCTGCACCTCTACTACGTCGAGAACCGGACACTGGCCGAGATCGGCGGGATCCTCGGGGTCACCGAGTCCCGGGTCTGCCAGCTCCATGCCCGGACGATCACCCGCCTGCGGGCCTCGTTGGAGCCGGCGCTGGCGGGCTGACCTCCGCCGGAGCGTCCTCCGTGGGCTCGGGTGCCCCCTCCCAGGGCAGCAGCCGCACCCGGGGAGGGCGCAGCAGTACCAGCGGATCGAGGTGGTCGAGCCGCTCCCGTCGCACGCCCCAGTGCAGGCAGGCCGCGACCGGGCATCCGGTGTGCCCGGGTTCCAGCGTCCCCACCGGGTCGCCCCCGGCGAGCCGCGCCCCGGCCACGACGCCGGCGGTCACCGGCTCGTAGGTGCTCCGCAACCCGTCGGGGTGGTCGACCGAGACGACGCCGCGCCCGGCGATCCGGCCGGCGAAGACGACGACCCCCTCCCGCGCGACGAGCACCGCCTGTCCGGGGGAACCTGCCAGGTCGGCGCCGCGGTGCCCGCGGCCGTAGCGGAACGCGGGCTTGCGGAACACCGCCGTGACCGCCGGGGGCGGGAGCAGGGGCCACGCGTAGTCCGCCCCCGGTGCCGGGATCCCCGCCCCGGGTGGCCGCGGCGGTGCGGGCGCGGGGCCGACCCCGTCCGGGGGGCCGCCCGGAGCGGGTTCGACGGGCGCGGGGTCGACGGACGCGGGCGCCGCGGACGCAGGTGCGGCGACCGCCGCCCCCGGCGGCACGAGCGCGACACCGATCACCACCACGGCGAGCAGCACCGCCCCCGCCCGCAGCCCGGCCCGCCATCCCGGCGGGCGGGACACGGGGCGCGGGCTCCGGGGCAGGTCGTCGAGCGGGGGAACGGACGGGACGGGCAGAGGCACCCGTCCAGCCTGCGGCGGCGACCGCTCGTCGCCGGGGTGGACCGCCGTCCTGTGGACGTACCGGCCGGTTGTGGACAGCCGCCGTCGGAACCGGGCTCCGCCGCGATCGGCCCGGAGGCCCCGGCGTACACTGGATCCCGCACCACGTCCGTCGTGGTGACTTCGCGCGCCCGCTCGCCCGTCGCGCCGTTCCCCAGGGTACGGCGTCGGGAGCGGAGGCCGGGCGGTCCTGCGATCCCGACGTCACGCTCACGTGTGGCCAGGGGGAGCGGGTCCGGCTCCGCCGCGGGCGCCAGGGTGGTCCACCGACCGGTGGGCCCACGAACCGCCTGCGCGGCACCCGCCGCGCCCGACCGAGAGGTGAACGCAGGCCATGGCCGTCGTCACCATGAAGCAGCTGCTCGACAGCGGCGTGCACTTCGGGCACCAGACCCGTCGCTGGAACCCGAAGATGAAGCGCTACATCCTCACCGAGCGCAACGGCATCTACATCATCGACCTCCAGCAGACGCTGTCGTACATCGACCGCGCCTACGAGTTCGTGCGCGAGACCGTCGCGCACGGCGGGACGATCATGTTCGTCGGCACCAAGAAGCAGGCCCAGGAGGTCATCGCCGAGGAGGCGGCCCGGGTCAACATGCCGTACGTCAACCAGCGCTGGCTGGGTGGCATGCTCACGAACTTCCAGACCGTGCACCGTCGCCTGCAGCGCCTCAAGGAGCTCGAGGCGATGGAGCAGAACGGTGGCTTCGAGGGCCGCTCGAAGCGCGAGATCCTCACGCTGACCCGTGAGAAGGACAAGCTCGAGAAGACCCTCGGCGGTATTCGCGACATGTCCAAGGTCCCGTCCGCCGTCTGGATCGTGGACACCAAGAAGGAGCACATCGCCGTCGGCGAGGCCCGGAAGCTCAAGATCCCGGTCGTCTCCATCCTGGACACGAACTGCGACCCGGACGAGGTCGACTTCCCGATCCCGGGCAACGACGACGCGATCCGCTCGGCCGCGCTGCTGACCAAGGTCATCGCCAAGGCCGCCGCCGACGGTCTGGTCTCCCGTGGCCAGCGCCGTGGCGAGGGTGGCGAGGCCGCCGCCGAGCAGCCGCTCGCCGAGTGGGAGCAGGACGTCCTGGCGGGCAACGAGGTCGGCTCCGACGGTGCCAGCCTCTCCGCCGCCGGTGGCGACGGTGCGGCCGCTGCGACCGCCCCGGCGTCGACCAGCAACGGCACCCAGAACTGAGTACGCGCACCGGGCGGGCCCGCTTCCGTGGGCCCGCCCGGTGCGACCCGGTGACCCATTCCCGTCACGACCCAGAGGACGAGAGACACCCGATGGCGAACTACACCGCCGCCGACGTCAAGCGGCTCCGTGAGCTCACCGGCTCCGGGATGATGGACTGCAAGAAGGCGCTCGAGGAGTCCGAGGGCGACTTCGACAAGGCCGTCGAGCTCCTCCGCATCAAGGGCGCGAAGGACGTGGGCAAGCGCGCCGAGCGCGCCACCGCCAACGGCCTGGTCGTCGCCGACGGCGGCACCCTGGTCGAGCTGGACTGCGAGACCGACTTCGTCGCCAAGTCCGACGACTTCATCGCGCTGGCCGAGAAGATCCTGGCCGCCGCGGTCGCCGAGAAGCCGGCCGACCTCGACGCGCTGCGCGAGACCAAGCTCGACGACGGCACCGTGGGCGAGGCCGTGCAGGCCCTGTCCGCCCGCATCGGCGAGAAGTTCGAGCTGAAGCGCTACGCCCGGGTCGACGGCCAGGCCGCCGTCTACCTGCACAAGCGCGCCACCGACCTGCCCCCGCAGATCGGCGTCCTGCTCGCCTACGAGGGCGACGACGCCGAGGCCGCCCGCGGTCTCGCGATGCAGGTCGCGGCGGCCCGGCCGGAGTACCTGACCCGTGAGCAGGTCCCCGCCGAGATCGTCGAGAACGAGAAGAAGATCGCGGAGGCGACCGCCCGCGAGGAGGGCAAGCCCGAGCAGGTCCTGCCCCGCATCGTCGAGGGCCGGGTCAACGGCTACTACAAGGACGTCGTGCTCCTGGAGCAGGCCTCCGTGGTCGACCCGAAGAAGTCGGTCAAGGCCGTCGCCGACGAGGCGGGTCTGACCATCAACGACTTCGTCCGTTTCGAGGTCGGCCAGAACTGATCCTCCCCGCCCCCGCCCGGGTGGTGCTCCGCGCACCGCCCGGGCGGCGGGTGAGAGGATCGTGACCGCCAGCGAGTACGACCAGGCCGGGGGATGCAACCGTGATCGAGGAAACCCTCTTCGACGTCGAGGAGAAGATGGAGAAGGCCGTCACGGTCGCCCGTGACGATCTGGCGTCGGTGCGTACCGGCCGGGCCACTCCGAACATGTTCTCCAGGATCGTCGTGGACTACTACGGCGCGTGGACCCCGCTGAACCAGCTCGCCTCGGTGTCGATCCCCGAGGCGCGGATGGCGGTCATCAAGCCCTACGACGCCAGCCAGCTCAAGCAGCTCGAGAAGGCGATCGCCGACTCGGACCTCGGCGTCAACCCGTCGAACGACGGGCAGATCATCCGCGTGATCATCCCGCAGCTCTCCGAGGAGCGGCGCCGGGACATGGTCAAGGTCGCCCGGGGCAAGGGTGAGGACGCGCGCGTCGTGCTCCGTGGCCTGCGCCGCAAGGCGATGGACGAGCTGCACCGCATCCAGCGTGACGGCGAGGCCGGCGAGGACGAGGTCGCCCGCGCCGAGAAGGAACTGCAGGGCGTCACGGACCGCTACGTCGCGCAGATCGACGAGCTGGTCAAGAACAAGGAATCCGAGCTCCTCGAGGTCTGAGCCCGGTGCCCTCCTCCTCCGACGCCGCCGTCCCCGTGACCTCCGACCTCCCCGGTGACGGGCCCGCCGGCGTGTCGGCGACCCCGGACGTGCCGAAGCCCGTCCGGGGACAGAAGGGGTACAAGCGGTCCCGGCTGGGTCGCAACCTCGTCGCGGCGATCGCGGTCGGCGTCGGGCTCGGCGTCGTCATCCTGCTGAGCCTGCTGATCCATCGTCAGGGCTTCGTCCTGGTGCTCGCCTGCGTCACCGCGGTCGGGACCTGGGAGCTCGCGGGTGCGCTGCGCCGGGGCGCCGACATCCGCGTGTCGTTGCCGGTGCTGCTGGTCGGCGGTCAGGCCGTCGTCTGGTTGTCCTGGCCGTTCGGCCTGCACGGCGCCGCGATCGCCCTCACCGCCACGGTGCTGGGCTGCCTGCTGTGGCGGATGCGGAGCGGGGCGGCGCACTTCGTGCGCGACATCAGCGCCTCGCTGTTCGTCGCCGTCTATGTGCCGCTGCTGGTGGCCTTCGCCGTGCAGCTGACCGTCGCCCCGGACGGCGTGGGCCGGGTCCTGACCTTCCTGCTCTGCGTGGTCGCCTCCGACGTCGGCGGGTACGCCGCGGGCGTCGTCGCGGGCCGGCACCCGATGGCCCCCACGATCAGCCCGAAGAAGTCCTGGGAGGGCTTCGCGGGCTCGCTGATCGCCGGCATGGCAGTGGGCTTGCTCTGCATGGGGCTGCTGCTCGACGCGCCCTGGTACTGGGGACCGCTGGTCGGCGCGCTGCTCGTCGCGACGGCCACCCTGGGCGACCTCGTCGAGTCGCTGGTGAAGCGCGACATCGGGGTCAAGGACATGGGCAACCTGCTGCCCGGGCACGGCGGTCTGATGGACCGTCTGGACTCGCTGCTGCCGGCCGCGTTCGTCGCCTGGGCGATCCTCGGGATCGTCGTCCCGATCGCGTGAGGCGCACCTACCAGGGGTTCGGCGGACAGCCGAAGCCCGGCCCGGCCATCCCCAGCCCGAACATCTGGAACTGGCCCGAGGTCTACGAGACCGAGAACCGCGCCCAGGACGCCGACGGCGAGCTCTGGGCGGCGCTGTGGGCCGAGACCGGGGGCTGGGCGGGCGCCGACGTCGTCGACGTCGGCTGCGGCGACGGCTTCCACCTGCCGCGCTTCGCCGAACGGGCCGCCACCGTCACCGGTGTCGAGCCGCACCCGCCGCTGGTCGAACGGGCACGTCGGCGCGTCGCCGACGACCCCCGCATCACCCTGCACACCGCGGGCGCCGAGCGGCTCCCGTTGCCGGACGCGAGTGCCGACCTGGTCCACGCCCGCACCGCCTACTTCTTCGGGCCGGGCTGCGAGCCGGGGCTCGCCGAGGCCGAGCGGGTGCTCCGCCCGGGCGGGGTGCTCGCCGTCGTCGACCTGGACTTCACGGCGCGGCCCTATGGGACGTGGCTGCGCGCGGACCTGCCGCGCTACGACGCGCCCGCGGTCGACCGGTTCTTCGCCGCCCACGGCTTCGCGCTGCGCCGGGTCACCTCGACCTGGCGGTTCGACTCCCGCGCGGACCTGGAGGAGGTCCTGCGCATCGAGTTCTCCCCGCGCACCGCGCGCCGGGCGATCGACGACGTCGCCGACCGCACCGTGCGCGTGGGCTACCGGCTCCACACCCGGCGCCGCGCGGACGGCCTCGTGCTGCCGTCCTGAGCCGCGGCGCCGGGAGCGGGCTCAGGACAGGGTGATCGACCCGTCCGCGACGGTGACCTGCCGCGGGTCGAGCGGCCGCTGGGCCGGTCCGTCGAGGACGGCGCCGTCGAGGGAGAAACGGCTGTTGTGGCACGGGCAGACGATCTGCCCGTCGGTGATCTGGCTGACGGCGCAGCCCTGGTGCGGGCAGACCGCGGACAGCCCGGTGAACGTCCCCTGCTGCGGCTGGGTGACGACGACCTGGGCGTCGGTGAAGATCGCGCCGCCGCCGACCGGTACCGCGGACGCCGGGCCGAGGACGGTGCCGGGGGAGCCCTGCGGGGCGTCCCCGCTCTGGGCCTGACCACCGTTGTCGGTGGTGGTGGAACCGCTGCCGCCACCGCAGGCGGCGACCGCGCCGATCGCGGCCACGCCGGCGCCGGCGATCATCGCGCGGCGACCGAGGGCGGGACCTCCGGCGCGCGGGGCGGGCTCGGGGTCGGTGGAGGACGTCGTGGGGAGGGTCATGGCTCTCCTGGGGGAGGCCGGGCGGGGCCCGGCGGTGTGGTGGTGGCGGCCCGGGGGTTCGGGGACCCGGGCACGTGACGAGCCTCCCATGATGTCCGGTTCGAGGGAGGACGGGTGTGTCGTTCCGCCACACCCGCGCCGTGTCCCGGGGCGCTCTCGCTACCGTGGGTGCATGCCGTACACGATGCGCCAGCCGTCGCTGGGCGTTCCCGTGCCGAGTCTGGAGATCGTCCTGGGCCTGCTCGCCTGGGCGGTCGGCGCGGGTGGCCTCGGGAACGGGTTCGCCACCGTCCTCGTCGCGCTCGGGATCTTCCTGACCGCGTACCTGTGGATCGTGCGCCGGCGCAACGCCGCGATGGCGGTGACCCTGCACCCCGAGCGCAAGCGCCGGATGCAGCGGCTGATCGTGATCGGCGTCGCGGGGATCGTGCTGCTGCCGTTGCTGCTGTCCCTGGTCGGCTACGGCGAGCTGTCCACCCCCCTGTCCGCCGCGCTCGTCGGGGTGCTGCTGATCCAGGCGTCCACCGTGCTGGAGGAGCGCAGCCTCGTCGCGACCGGCGGCCTGGTCCTGCTCATCGCCGCGTTCGGCGCCTTCCTGGCCCTGACCTACCAGGGGCAGGGGACCGGGTCCGCGGTGCCGGTGACCGGTCTCTGCGCCGGGATCGTGCTGTGGGTCGCGGCCGCGCGCAGGCTCGGGATCCTGGAGGACCTGTCCCGGCGCTTCAACGTGCGGATCCCCGGGATCCGCTGACCCGCGACCGGGCTGGCACACTGGGGGGTGCCATGTCCAGCCTCCCGCTCGTCTTCGACGCACCCCGCCGCGGTACTCCGCCCCGCCACCTCGCCGACCTCGACCCGGCCGACCGTGCCGCCGTCGCGCAGGAGCTCGGCGTACCGCGGTTCCGCCTCGACCAGTTGGCCCGCCACTGGTTCGGTCGTCTCACCGACGACCTCGACGCCATGAGCGACCTCGGCGGTGACGTCCGGGAGAAGCTGCGTCCGCTGCTCCCGCCGCTGGTCACGCCGTTGACCGAGAAGGCGTGCGACGGCGGCGCCACCCGCAAGACGCTGTGGCGCGGCCACGACGGCGTGCTCGCCGAGAGTGTCCTGATGCGCTACCCGGACCGGGCGACGGTCTGCATCTCCAGCCAGGCGGGCTGCGGGATGGCGTGCCCGTTCTGCGCGACCGGCCAGGGCGGTCTGCAGCGCAACCTGTCGACCGCCGAGATCGTCGACCAGGTCCGCCGCGCCGCGGCCCAGGCGCGCGACGGGGTGCTGGACGAGCCGACCCGGTTGTCGAACGTCGTGTTCATGGGGATGGGCGAGCCGCTCGCCAACTACAAGCGGGTCGTCGCCGCCGTCCGCCGGATCACCGAGCCCGCCCCGGACGGGCTGGGCATCTCCGCCCGCGGGGTCACCGTGTCCACCGTCGGGCTGGTCCCGGCGATCGACCGGCTCCGCGAGGAGGGCATCCCGGTCACCCTGGCGATCTCGCTGCACTGCCCGGACGACGAGCTGCGCGACACCCTCGTCCCGGTCAACAACCGGTGGAAGGTCGCCGAGGTCCTCGACGCGGGCCGCCGCTACGCCACCACGACCGGCCGCCGCGTCTCCATCGAGTACGCGCTGATCCGTGACGTGAACGACCAGCCGTGGCGCGCCGACATGCTGGGGAAGGTCCTGCGGCAGCACATCGGGACCTCGAGGGTGCACGTCAACCTGATCCCGCTGAACCCGACGCCGGGCAGCGAGTGGGACGCCTCGCCCAAGCCCGTCGAGGAGGAGTTCGTGCGCCGGGTCCGCGCGGCCGGCGTCGCCTGCACCGTCCGCGACACCCGCGGCCAGGAGATCGACGCGGCCTGCGGCCAGCTCGCCGCCTCGCACCCGGGCTGACCCGCCCGGCGGCCCCTCGTGCCGCTCGCCGCGTCGCATCCGGGCCGGTCTCCGCCCGGCGGCCCCCTCGCGCCGCCGGGCAGAGCCGCTCAGAGCCGGTCGCCGGTCTCCGGGTGGAACAGGTGCAGCCCCTCGGTCGAGGGCGTCAGCGCCACCCGGTCCCCGCGCCGTGCGCCGGTGCGTCCCGCGGTCCGCACGACGACGGCGTCGTCACGCGAACCGGTCAGCGAGGCCGTCGCCGACAGGTCACCGGCGACCTCGGCGAGGGTGCCGTAGAGGTAGGCGTCCGATCCCAGCTCCTCGACGACGTCGACCCGGGCCGGGATGCCCTCGCCGCCGTCGGGGGAGACCGTCCACTGCTCGGGACGGATGCCGAGGGTCACCTCGGTGAGCCGCTGCGCCCCGATCGTCGACCGGGCGTCCTGGGGCAGGGCGATCTCCCGCCCGGCCAGGGTCACCCCGCGCTCGGTCACCCGCGCGGTGAACAGGTTCATCGCCGGCGAGCCGATGAACCCGGCGACGAACGCGTTCTGCGGCCGGTCGTACAGGTCGGCCGGGGTGGCGAACTGCTGCAGCTTGCCGTCGGCCAGCAGCGCGACGCGGTCGCCCATCGTCATGGCCTCGACCTGGTCGTGGGTGACGTAGACGGTGGTGACGCCCAGCCGCCGCTGCAGCGCGGCGATCTCGGTGCGGGTCTGCACCCGCATCTTCGCGTCGAGGTTCGACAGCGGCTCGTCCATCAGGAAGACCCGCGGCTCGCGCACGATCGCCCGGCCCATCGCGACGCGCTGGCGCTGGCCGCCGGACAGCGCGCGCGGCTTGCGGTCGAGGTAGTCGGTCAGGCCGAGGATCTCGGCGGCCTCCTTGACCTTGACCGCACGCTCGGCCTTGTCGATCCCGGCCATCTTGAGCGGGAACGCCATGTTCTCCCCGACGGTCTTGTTCGGGTAGAGCGCGTAGTTCTGGAACACCATGGCGATGTCGCGGTCGCGCGAGGGCACCCCGACCATGTTCTCGCCGTCGATCCGGATCGAGCCGCCGTCGATCTCCTCGAGGCCCGCGAGCATCCGCAGCGCCGTCGACTTGCCCGATCCGGACGGCCCGACGAGCACGACGAACTCGCCGTCCTCGATCGTCAGGTCCAGCCGGTCGACGGCAGGCTTCGCCCCGGGGGGTGTAGATCCGAGATGCCTGGTCGAACACCACGTCAGCCACGGCGGGCTCCCATCCTGTTCACGAACACGATCACTTGACGGCCCCGAAGGACAGGCCCTGGACCAGCTTGTTCTGGGCGATCCAGCCGGCGATGACCACCGGCAGCGCGGCCACGGTCGCCGCGGCGCACAGGCTGGCGAAGTAGAGGCCCTCGGAGGTGATGAACCCGACGAGGTACACGGGCACGGTCGCGGCCCGGGAGGCGGTGAGGTTCACCGCGAAGAAGAACTCGTTCCAGGCGAAGATCATGCAGATCAGCGCCGTGGCGGCCATGCCGGGCGAGATGATCGGCAGCACGACCTCGCGGAGCGAGCGCCACAGCGACGCGCCGTCCATGCTCGCGGCCTCCAGGAGCTCCTTGGGGACCTCCAGGAAGAACGACCGCATCATCCACACCGCGATCGGCAGGTTCATCGCCGTGTAGAGCACGACGAGCGTCCAGATGTTGTCCAGCGCGCCCAGGTAGTTCACGACGACGTAGATCGGCACGATCGCGGCGACGACCGGCAGCATCTTGGTCGAGATGAAGAAGAACAGCACGTCCTGGGTCTTCTTCACGGGCCGCAGCGACAGCGCGAACGCGGCCGGGGTGCCCAGCAGGAGCACCAGGACCGTCGAGGCGACCGTCGCGAACAGCGAGTTGAGCAGGTAGGGCCCGACGCCGCCGCCGAACACCTCGGCGAAGTTGTCGAAGGTGGGTGCGAAGAACACCGTCGGCGGGATCGTGACGGCCTGCGCCTCGGTCTTGAAGGCGGTCATCACCATCCACAGCACCGGGAAGAAGAACCCGAGCCCGACGATCCAGGCCAGGACGCCCAACAGCGGCCCGGCCCCGCGCGGGGCCTTCCGCGGCGTCGTCGCGGGGGTGGAGGTCCGTTCGGCGACTGCGGTCATCACGCCTCCTCGGCGGCGGAGAAGCTGCGGAAGATCAGACGCAGCGCCAGGGTTGCCACGATGATCGTCGCCACCACGGTGACCACGCCCATCGCGGCGGACTCACCGATGTCGAAGCCCAGGAACGCCCGCTGGTAGATGTAGAACGGCAGGTTCGCCGACGCCGTACCCGGACCGCCCTGGGTCATCATGTAGATCGTGTCGAACGTGTTGACCAGGTAGATCGCGCCGAGCACGACACCCAGCTCGATGAACCGCTGCAGGTGCGGCAGCGTCACCTCGCGGAACACCGCGAACCCGGTCGCCCCGTCCATCCGGGCGGCCTCGAGGACCTCCTGCGGCTGCGAGCCGAGCCCGGCGAGGATCAGCAGCATCATGAACGGCGTCCACTGCCACACCAGCGCGATGATCACCGCGGCCCGCGGGAAGGTGGACACCCAGTCGGTCTGCCCGGCGCCGAACGGCGAGAGCAGGAAGTTCACCAGGCCGTAGGTGGGGTCGAACAGGACCGACTTCCACAGCAGGGCACCGGCGACCGGGGTGATCAGGAACGGCGTGATGATCAGCGTCCGGACGATGCCGCGGCCCAGGAACGCACGGTTGAGCAGCAGCGCGATCAGCAGCCCGAGGACCATCGCGATGGCCACCGACCCCAGGGTCAGCAGGATCGAGTTCAGCGCGACCCCGCGGAACTGCGAGTCGGTGAACACCGTCGCGTAGTTCTCCAGCCCGACGAAGCGCTGGCTGCCGGGGCGTACCAGGTTCCAGGACTGCAACGAGTACCAGATCGTCACCAGGAACGGCAGCTGCGTGATGATGATCGTGAAGATCAGCGCGGGCAGCAGCGGGGCCCGGCGGATCCAGCCGTCGCGGCGCTGTGCTGCCGGCGAGGTCTGCCGTTCCGGTGCCGCCTGCGGTGGTGCCTCTGTGGTCGTCACCGGTCGCCCCCGCTCTGCTGGTAGGACTCGCCGACGGTCTCGGCGTAGCTCTGGGCCTCGTCGAGGGCCTCGTCGGCGGTCTGCTGTCCGGCGATCGCCGCGGAGATCTGCTGGCTGACCCGGGTCCCCAGGTCCTGGAACTCGGGGATCCCGACGAACTGCAGCCCGGTGTACGGGACGGGGTCGCGCGTCGGCCGGTCCTGGTCGGCGGCGTTGATCGCGGCAATGGTCTGCGGCGCGTAGGCCTTCGACGCCGCGACGTACTCGGGGATCCGGTAGGTCGACTGGCGGGCGCCGGGCGGGACGGAGGTCCAGCCGAGGTCCTCGCCGACCATCTCCTGGTACGGCTTGGACGTCATCCAGGACAGGAACTTCCAGGTCGCGTCGACCTGCTCGGGGCCCTTCTCCGCGGTGGTGCGGGGGATGGCCAGCGCCCACGAGTACAGCCAGCCCGAGGACAGGCCGTCGACGCCGGTCGGCGCCGGCGCGTAGCCGACCTTCCTGGCGACGTTGGACTGGGCCGGGTCCTCCAGCAGGCCCGCGGCGACGGTGGCGTCGAACCACATCGCCGTGTTGCCCTGGCTGAACTGGTTGCCGCACTCGGAGAACCCGGAGCCCGCCGCACCGGCCTGGCCGTCGCGACGGAGGAGATCGACGTAGAAGTTGACCGCCTTGCGCACCTCGGGCGAGGTCAGCTGTGCGTTCCAGTCCTGGTCGAACCAGCGACCACCGTAGGAGTTGATCATCGCGTCGACCGGGGCCATGACCTCGCCCCACCCGGGCTTGCCGCGCAGGCAGATGCCGCCACGGCCCTGCTGGCGGTCGGTGAGGCGGTCGGCGAACTGCGCCACCTGGTCCCAGGTCGGCTTCGCGGGCATGGTCAGCCCGGCCTGGGCGAAGAGGTCCTTGCGGTACATCAGGAACGCGGACTCGCCGTAGAACGGCACCGAGTACATGTGCCCGTCGGGGCCGGACAGGGCGCCGCGGATCGTCGGGATGAAGTCGTCGCGGTCGTAGCCGGGGGTGGCGTCCATCAGCGGGTCGAGGTCGACCAGCCAGCCGTTGCGGGCCCACTGGGGGGTCTCGTAGTTCGAGATCATCACGGCGTCGAACTCGTCGCCGCCGGTGGCGACCGACGCGGTGATCTTCGCGCGGGCCTCGTTCTCCGACAGGCTGACGAAGCGCACGGTGATGCCGGGGTTCTCGGCCTCGAACCGCGGGCTGAGCTCGATCGCGTCCTCCATCTGGGGGTTCGACACGATCGCGATCGTCACGATCCGCGTACCTTCGGGCAGGCCGAACGTGCCGGCACCGGCGCAGCCGGTGAGGGCGAGGCCGATGACCGCCAGTAGCGCGGTGAGAACGGCGGGACGCGACCTGGTTCTCGGGCGCACGGGCACTCTCCTCGTCGAGGGCTCCGACGGGTGTGCAACGGTGTGATCCGGGACACGTCCGTCCGGTATGACCGGTGCACGGTAAGTGCGGAGCAACCGCTTGCGCAACCGGTTGCCTGTAGCCTGTCGCCAACCCGTGACCCGCGTCGGAGGTGTGTGATCGCGACCATGGCCGAGGTCGCCCGGCTCGCCGGGGTGTCCACCGCGACCGTGTCCCACGTCCTCAACGGCACCCGGCCGGTCCGGGAGGCCACCCGCGAGCAGGTGCTCGCCGCGATGGCGCAGGTGCAGTACACGCCCAACGCCGCGGCCCGCTCGCTCGCCACCTCCCGCACCCGCACGCTCGGGCTCGCCCTGTCGGCGATCTCCAACCCGTACCTGGGCGAGCTGCTGCACGCGGTCGAGGACGAGTCCGCCGCGGCCGGGCACACCCTGCTGCTCGCCGACCCGCACGACGACCCGGGCTACGAGGCGACGGCCGTCACGCAGCTCCGCAGCCGCGTCGACGGCGTGCTGTTCGCCCCCTCGGGCGACTCCACCGCGACCTTGGAGGCGCTCGCCGCGCAGGGCGTGCCGACGGTGCTGGTCGACCGGATGCTCGACGGCGTCCTGGACGAGGTCGGCTCGGAGAACGTGGAGCCCGTCGCGGGGCTGGTGACCCACCTCGCCGAGGCTGGGCACGGCCGGATCGGCTTCGTGATGGGTCTCCCCGGGCTGTCGACGACCGTCGAGCGGCTGGAGGGCTACCGGCTCGGGATGCGCCGGGCGGATCTCCCGCCAGGGCCGGTGGTGGAGGGACGCTCGGACAGCGAGCCCGCCCGTGCCGTCGTGCGCGAGCTGCTGGCCTCGCCCGACCGGCCCGCCGCGCTGGTCACGGGCAACAACGCGATGACCATCGGCGCTGTCCAGGCCGCCCACGACCTGGGGCTCACCATCCCCGGGGACCTGGCGCTGGCCGCCTTCGACGACTTCCCGTGGGCGGACGCGTTCAGCCCGCGCCTCACCGTCGTCGCGCAGCCGTTCGCCGACATCGGGCGCGAGGCGGTCCGGCTGCTGCTGCGCCGCATGGCCGAACCCGACGCCGAGCGGCGTTCGCTGCGGCTGCCGACGACCTTCGTGCACCGGGAGTCCTGCGGCTGCCGGCCGTGATCGCCGATCACCCGTGCCCGGCGAGGACCTCCGCGAGGTCGAAGGTCACCGGGCGCTCCAGCTGCTCGTAGGTGCACGAGGCGGGGTCGCGGTCCGGGCGCCACCGCACGAACTGGGTGGTGTGGCGGAACCGCTGGCCCTCCATGTAGTCGTAGCGGACCTCGACCACCCGCTCCGGGCGCAGCGGGACGAAGGAGAGGTCCTTGCCGGCGTTCCACCGGCTCGTCTCGGACTTGCGCGGGGTGCGCTCGCCCTCCAGCTGCTTCGCCCAGGCCCACGGGTGGTCGTCGAAGTCGGTGACCAGCGGCTGCAGCTCGGTCATGAGCTCGCGTCGGCGCGCCATCGGGAACGCCCCGACGACGCCGACCGACACCAGCACGCCGCGGGCGTCGTGCAGGCCCAGCAGCAGCGACCCGACGGCGTCCGGCCCGGACTTGTGCACCCGGTACCCGGCGACGACACAGTCCGCTGTCCGCTCGTGCTTGATCTTGGTCATGACGCGCTTGTCGGGCTGGTAGGTCCCGGCCGGGTCCTTGGCGATCAGGCCGTCGAGCCCGGCGCCCTCGAACTTCTCGAACCAGCGGCGCGCGGTCCCGGTGTCGTCGGTGATCGGGGTGAGGTGCACCGGCGGGGCGACGCCGGCGAACGCCTCCTCCAGCAGCGCGCGGCGCTCGGCGAACGGGCGTGCGGTGAGGTCGTCGTCGCCGAGGGCCAGCAGGTCGAAGGCGACGAACGACGCCGGCGTCTCGGTCGAGAGCAGCGTCACCCGGCTGACCGCGGGGTGGATCCGCTGCTGGAGCGCCTCGAAGTCCAGCGCGTTCCCCGAGGCGACGACGATCTCCCCGTCGACGACCGCGCGCGGCGGGAAGTGCTCCCGCACCGCCTCGACGACCTCGGGGAAGTAGCGGGTCATCGGCCGCTCGTTGCGGGAGCCGATCTCGACCTCGTCGCCGTCGCGGAAGACGATCGAGCGGAAGCCGTCCCACTTGGGTTCGTAGAGCCTGCCGTCGGGGATGGACGGGGCGGGCTTGGCCAGCATCGGCTTCACCGGGGGCATCACGGGCAGGTCCACGGCGGGGAGTCTCCTCTCGGGGCGCGGGCGCGGCATCCCGGCTCGCCCGTCCGTGGACAGACCGTTCGCGCGCCCGGAATCCATCGGTCCCGGGCGGCGGGCCCCGGTGCGGTCGTGGTCGGATGACCCTCGTGCCCCGCCTGCCCGACCGCGACGCCCTCGACCGCGCCCGGGACTCCACGATCGACGACGTCCTGCCCGGCCCGGACGACCCGCCGCTGCGGGTGCTGTTCTGCGGCATCAACCCGGGCCTGGTGTCGGCGGCGACCGGGCACCACTTCGCCCGCCCCGGCAACCGCTTCTGGCCGGTCCTGCACTCCTCCGGGTTCACCCCGCGCCTGCTGGCGCCCGCGGAGCAGGGCGAGCTCGCGGGGCTCGGTCTCGGCATCACGAACATGGCGCCCCGGGCCACCGCCCGCGCCGACGAGCTGACCGACGACGAGCTCGTCGCCGGTGGGGTACGGCTGCGGGCGCTGGTCGCGGCGCGGGAACCGGCGTGGCTGGCCGTCGTCGGGATCGGTGCCTACCGGACCGCGTTCGGGCGACGCGGCGCGGTGGTGGGGGAGCAGGCGGAGCGGCTGGGTGCGACCGGGATCTGGGTGCTGCCGAACCCGTCGGGGCTCAACGCGCACTGGTCGCGCGCGGCGATGGTCGCCGAGTTCGCGAGACTGCGGGCCCGCGCCCAGGAGCCCGGGCCGGGCCAGGTGTCCTGCTAGGACTCCGGGGTCGGCGCGCGCAGGAACAGCCCGAGCGCCAGCCCGACGACGAGGAAGAGCAGCAGCCACCACCACGTGCCCGACAGCACCCACACGGCGGACCCGACGGCGAGGCCGCCGCCGATCCCGTACCCGAGCCGGGTCAGTCTGTCCTTGCGGGGCCCGTCGTCCATGGGCGCCGAGCCTAGCGGGCGCCCGCGTCGAGATCGGGCAGATCGGGTGTCGCGGCGCCGTCGCGCTCGTCCCGGGCGGCCCACTCCAGCAGCGGCTCGATGCCGAACACGGCCTCGTCGATGCCGGCGTGCAGGTCGCCCAGCTCGGCGTAGCGCGCCGGGACGGTGGCGATCGTGAAGTCCCGGGGCTCGCAGTCGTCGATCTCGTCCCAGGTCACCGGGGTCGACACCCGCGCGTCGGGGGTGCCGCGCACGGAGTAGGCGCAGGCGATCGTGTGGTCGCGGGCGTTCTGGTTGTAGTCGACGAACACCGTCGACGGGTCGCGGTCCTTGCGCCACCACGACAGGTCGACGCGGTCGCAGCGACGCTCCACCTCGCGGGCGAAGGCGTGCGCGGCGCGGCGGACGTCGGCGAACCCGTGGTCGGGTGGGATGCGCACGTAGACGTGCAGCCCGGAGCCGCCGGAGGTCTTCGGGAAGCCGGTCGCGCCCAGTTCGTCGAGGACCTCGCGGACGACGCCGGCGACGCGGCGGACGTCGGCCCAGGACGCCTGCGGCATCGGGTCCAGGTCGATGCGCCACTCGTCGGGGGACTCGACGTCGGCCGCGCGGGAGTTCCAGGGGTGGAACTCGACGGTGGACATCTGCACCGCCCAGACGACGTCGGCCGGGTGGGTCACGCACAGCTCGTCGGCGGTGCGGTTGTACCGCGGGAAGGTCACGCGGACGGTGCGGACCCAGTCGGGGGCGCCGCGCGGCAACCGCTTCTGGTGCACCTTCTCCCCGGTGACACCGGTGGGGAAGCGGTGCAGCATGCACGGCCGGTCGCGCAGCGCGCGGACCACACCGTCGCCGACCGCCGTGTAGTACGCGGCCAGGTCCCGCTTGGTCTCGCCCCGCTCCGGGAAGTAGACGCGGTCGGGGGTGGACAGCCGCACGACCCGGTCGCCGATCGTCAGCTCGACCGGCTCACCCGCGTCGCGCGCCATCCGGCGTCGGCCCGGTGCCGCGCCTCAGAGACGACGGCGGCGCTGGTGGAGCGGGTACGCGATCGCGCCGATGAAGCAGACGACGGCGGGCACCGCGGAGAACAGGAACTCGGTCCAGCTCACCGGGTGGCCGATCGTGAACAGCAGCAGCACGACGCCGACCACGGCGGCCGCGATCGGCACGCCCCGGTGGAAGTTCTGGTGCCAGCCCCAGTCGACCGAGGGCTCGTCCGCCGGGTCGATCCCGGACGCGACGGCGATCTCGCGGGTCTTGCTCGTCGTTGCGCTGTGCGCGACTGCCTTGCTGGCCACCGTGTGTCCTCCTGGTCCGGCTCCGTGCGGGGTCATCGTCGCACAGCTCGCGGGGCGAGGATGATGTGCCGTGATGAAGTCACTCGTCGTGTTGGGCAGCACCGGGTCGATCGGTACCCAGGCCCTGGACGTGATCACCCGCGCCGGCGGGTTCACGGTGTCCGGGCTGGCCGCGGGCGGATCGGACGTGGACCTGCTGGTGGCCCAGGTCCGTGCGCACCGCGTCCGGCGGGTCGCGGTCGCGTCCGCCGCCGCGGCGGTGCGGCTGCGGGCGGAACTGCCGGGCGTCGAGGTGCTCGACGGCCCGGACGCCGCGACCGAGCTGGTCACGGCGTGCCGCGCCGACATCGTCCTGAACGGCATCACCGGCTCCCGCGGCCTCGGCCCGACCCTGGCCGCGCTCGCCACCGGCGCCCGGCTCGCGCTGGCGAACAAGGAGTCGCTGGTCGCAGGCGGTCCGCTGGTGTCGGCGGCGGCCGCACCGGGGCAGATCGTGCCGGTCGACTCCGAGCACTCCGCGCTCGCGCAGTGCCTGCGCGGCGGACGGGAGTCCGAGGTCGACCGGCTCGTCCTCACCGCGTCTGGCGGCCCGTTCCGCGGACGGACCCGCGCGGAGCTGGCGGGCGTCACGGTCGAGCAGGCCCTGAAGCATCCGACCTGGGACATGGGCCCGGTCATCACGATCAACTCGGCGACGCTGGTGAACAAGGGTCTCGAGGTGATCGAGGCGCACCTGCTGTTCGGGGTGCCCTACGACCGCATCGACGTCACCGTGCACCCGCAGTCGATCGTGCACTCGATGGTCACCTTCACCGACGGCTCGACGATCGCCCAGGCGTCGCCGCCGGACATGCGGCTGCCGATCGCGCTGGCGCTCGGCTGGCCGGAGCGCATCGCCGGCGCCTCGGCGCCGTGCCGCTGGGACACCGCGCAGAGCTGGACCTTCGAGCCCCTCGACGACGACGCGTTCCCCGGGGTGCGCCTGGCCCGCGCCGCCGGCACCGCGGGCGGCTGCCTGCCCGCAGTGCTCAACGCCGCCAACGAGGAGCTCGTCGAGGCGTTCGTCGCCGGGACGATCGGCTACACCGGGATCACCGACCTGCTCGGCGAGGTGCTGGAGGCGGCCGACGCCTGGACGGGTGACCCGGCTATCGTGGACGACGTGCTGGCTGCCGAGACCTGGGCCCGGGCCCACGCGCGCGAGAAGGCCCACGAGCGGGAGAAGACGCGGTCGTGACCATCGTGTGGACGGTCGTCGGGATCGCGATCTTCTTCTTCGGGCTGCTGCTGTCGATCGCCTGGCACGAGCTCGGGCACTTCGCGACGGCCCGCTGGTTCGGGATCAAGGTCCCGGAGTTCATGGTCGGGTTCGGCCGCACCGTCTGGTCGGTGCGCCGCGGCGAGACCGAGTACGGCATCAAGGCCATCCCGCTGGGCGGCTACGTGCGCATGATCGGGATGCTGCCGCCCGCGAAGGGCGGCACGCTGGGCCGCAACCGACGGACCGGCCCGTTCCAGGGGCTGATGGACGACGCGCGGCGCCAGAGTCAGGCCGACGTGCTGCCGCAGGACGCGGACCGGCAGTTCTGGACCCGGTCGCCGTGGAAGCGGATCATCGTCATGTTCGCCGGGCCGTTCATGAACCTGATCCTGGCGGTGGTGCTGTTCTCGCTTGTCCTGATGGGGATCGGCGTGCCTGCGGCCACCACCCAGATCGAGTCGCTCGAGAAGTGCGTGCTCCCGGCCGTCGCGGTCCAGAACGGCGTCCCGAAGGAGTGCCCGGCCGGAGCGCCGCTCGCGCCGGCGCTCGCGGCCGGGGTCCAGCCCGACGACCGCATCCTGTCCGTCCGCGGACAGGAGTTCGGCCCGGACGACGGGACCGCCCTGCAGGACGCGATCCGCGCGTCGTCGGGACCCACGCAGATCGTCGTCGAGCGGGCAGGCCGGCAGATCCCGCTGACCGTCGACGTCATCCCGAACGTCCTCCCGGCCCGGGACTCGGCCGACCCGTACGCCACGGTGACGGCGGGCTATCTCGGTGTCGCCCTCGACACGAAGTACATGCAGCTCGGCCCGGGCGACGTGGCCGCGCAGATCGGCAACGGCGTCGTCCGCACGGCGGAGGCGATCACCCAGATCCCGGCCCGCGTCCCGGCCCTGTTCGGAGCCGCGTTCCTCGGCGAGGAGCGGAGCCAGGACAGTCCGATGGGTGTCGTCGGCGTCTCGCGGATCGGCGGTGAGATCCTCGCCCAGCAGGACGTCCCGTGGCAGGCCGACGTCAGCCGATTCCTGATGATGCTCGCCGCGGTGAACCTGTCGCTGTTCCTGCTGAACCTGCTCCCCGTCCCGCCGCTGGACGGCGGCCAGATCGTCCCGGCGATCTGGGAGGCGATCAAGCGGAACACCGCGAAGCTGCTCGGACGCCCCGACCCCGGGCCGGTCGACGCGGCGAAGCTGCTCCCGGTCGCCTACGTGTTCGTGATCGTCTTCCTGGGGTTCTCGGTCATGGTCGCGATCGCCGACATCGTCAACCCGGTGCGGCTGTTCGGGTGAGCGCAGCACCCGAGGGCGCCCGTCCGCTGGCGGTCTTCGACATCGACGGCGTCCTCGCCGACGTCTCGCACCGGCTGCACTACCTCGACGTGCACCGGTGGGAGACGTTCTTCGCCGCCGCGCACGCCGACCCGCTGCTCGACGAGGGCGCCGAGCGGCTGCGCGCGGCCCAGGCCGAGTACGACGTCGTCTACCTGACCGGCCGCCCCGAGCGGAACCGCAGGTTGACCGAGACCTGGCTGGAGCGCGTCGGCCTGCCGACCGGGCCGCTGTTCATGCGCCCCGACGACGACCACCGCCCCGCCCGCTACGTCAAGCGCGAGGTCCTGCGGCTGCTCGCCCGCGAGCGGGAGATCGCGATGATCCTCGACGACGACCCCGCCGTCGTCCGGATGCTGGCCGACGACGGCTGGCCGGTCGAGCTGGCGACCTGGCTGCCCCACAGCTCGACGCTGCAGGATGCGCAGGAGAAGCACGGCCGCACGTGAGTGCCCCTCCTCACCGGGTACGGCGGACCGTGCCACACGGTGGGATAGTGGAGGTCGTGAGCGTCTCCCTGGGTATGCCGTCCGCGCCCGCGCCGACCCTGGCCCCGCGCCGGAGGACCCGGCAGCTCCAGGTCGGCCCGGTCGGTGTCGGATCCGACCACCCGATCTCCGTCCAGTCCATGACGACCACCCTGACCTCCGACGTCAACGCGACCCTCCAGCAGATCGCCGAGCTGACCGCGGCCGGCTGCGACATCGTGCGCGTCGCCTGCCCGTCGGCCGACGACGCGGAGGCCCTGCCCGCGATCGCGCAGAAGTCGCAGATCCCGGTGATCGCCGACATCCACTTCCAGCCCAAGTACGTGTTCGCCGCTATCGAGGCCGGCTGCGCCGCGGTGCGGGTGAACCCGGGCAACATCCGCAAGTTCGACGACCAGGTCAAGGAGATCGCCCACGCCGCGAAGGACCACGGCACGCCGATCCGGATCGGGGTCAACGCGGGCTCGCTCGACAAGCGACTGCTGGAGAAGTACGGCAAGGCGACGCCCGAGGCGCTCGCCGAGTCGGCCTTGTGGGAGGCGGGCCTGTTCGCCGAGCACGACTTCCACGACATCAAGATCTCGGTCAAGCACAACGACCCGGTCGTGATGGTGCGGGCCTACGAGCTGCTCGCCGAGCAGTGCGACTACCCGCTGCACCTCGGCGTCACCGAGGCCGGGCCCGCGTTCCAGGGCACGATCAAGTCGGCCGTCGCGTTCGGGGCGCTGCTGCGCCAGGGCATCGGCGACACCATCCGGGTGTCGCTGTCCGCGCCGCCGGTCGAGGAGATCAAGGTCGGCCAGCAGATCCTGGAGTCGCTGAACCTGCGCCCGCGCAAGCTGGAGATCGTGTCCTGCCCGTCCTGCGGGCGGGCCCAGGTCGACGTCTACACCCTCGCCGACGAGGTCACCGCCGGACTGACCGGCATGGAGGTCCCGCTGCGCGTGGCCGTCATGGGCTGCGTCGTCAACGGCCCGGGTGAGGCCCGCGAGGCCGACCTCGGCGTCGCCTCCGGCAACGGCAAGGGGCAGATCTTCGTCAAGGGCGAGGTCATCAAGACCGTCCCCGAGCACAAGATCGTGGAGACGCTGATCGAGGAGGCCATGCGGCTCGCCGAGGAGATGGGCGAGAGCGCGGAGGGCGTGACGGGTGAACCCCAGGTGACCGTCGGCTGAGCGAGTACCGGTACCGGACGGGCCTCGACGTGGCATCATGAACCCGTGCTGAGGGTGGCCGGGGCACGGCTTCTCGACGATCGTCACCGCTCCGGGGTGCACGACGTGCTCGACGCCGACCCCGTCGCCGCGTGCATGGTCGCCTCCCGCATCGAGGCGGTCGGCCTCGACCCGTGGCGGCTGGGCGGTGAGCTGTGGTCCCACGGGGCCCCGGCGGACGGTCTGTGCTTCTCCGGGGCGAACCTGGTGCCGCTGCGCGGTGACCGGGCGGCGCTGCGTGCCTTCGCCGACCGCGCGCGCCGGGCCGGGCGGCTGTGCTCGTCGCTGGTGGGGCGGGCCGAGCTCGTCCTGCCGCTGTGGGAGGAGCTCGCACCGGGCTGGGGCCCGGCCCGCGAGATCCGGCCCGACCAGCCCCTGATGACGCTCGAACGGCCGCCGATGGTCGCGCCCGACAGCCGGGTGCGTCCGGTCCGCATCTCCGAGCTGGACCGGTACCTGCCGGCCGCCATCGCGATGTTCACCGAGGAGGTCGGCGTCGACCCCCGCGAGGGCGACGGCGGGGCGGGCTACCGGGCCCGGGTCGCCGAGCTGATCACCTCCGGGCGGGCGTTCGCCCGGTTCCACGACGGCGAGGTCGTGTTCAAGGCCGAGATCGGTGCCCTGTCGCGCACCGTCGGCCAGATCCAGGGGGTCTGGGTGAACCCGGCCTGGCGGGGACACGGGCTCGGCACGGCCGGGACGTCGGCGGTCGCGGTCGCGCTCGCCGGAATGGGCCGGCGCGCCAGCCTGTACGTCAACGCCTTCAACGCCCCGGCCAGGGCCGCGTACCAGCGGGTCGGGTTCGTGCAGGTCGCGCGGTTCGCGACCGTCCTGTTCTAGACCCGGTCGGGTACCCCGACTTGACCGTGCCGTAGCGGCACGGTGTCGACTCGGTGCCTGCCGCGGGCATCCGCCCCGGCGCCACCGCACCGGGGAGGCCCCGTCGTGTCCCGTTCCCGCTCCGCAGCACCCGTCACAGCGGGGAGCCCGTCGAGTCCCGGGTGGGGGGAGATCGTCGTCGGGCTGGTCGTGCTGGCCGCGGTGGCCTACGGAGGTGGGCCGCTGGTGCTGCGGACCCTCGACCTCGGGCCGCTCGCGGGAGGCCTGTTCCTCGCGGCCCTGTCGGGGATCGCGGGCATCGCCGGTTTCGCCGCGGCCGTCGCCGTCCGGCGTCGCCCGCTGCCCGAGTTCGGCGTGCGGGCGACGACCGTGCGCTGGCTGGTGATCGGCGCGGCCGGGGCGATCCTGGCGTTCGTCGTCAGCAGGCTGCTGGCGATCGGGATGGTCCTGGTCGGGATCGAGCCGGAGAACATCCAGGGCGCCTACGCCGACGCGGGCAGTGGCGGGGCGTGGTCGGTGGCGTTGTCGCTGCTGTTCCTCGCGGTGCTGACCCCGCTGGGGGAGGAACTGCTGTTCCGCGGGGTGGTCACCTCGGGGCTGCTGCGCTACGGGGCGGTCGTCGGTGTGGTGGGCAGCGCCCTGGTGTTCGCGCTGGCGCACGGGCTGAACGCGGTGTTCGTGACCGCGCTCGTCGTCGGTCTGGTCGCGGGGGAGCTGCGACGGCGCAGCGGCTCGGTGTGGCCCGGGGTGGTCACGCACGTGGTGCACAACACGATCGCCCAGGTCGTGGCGTTGGCGTTCGCCGGGGTGCTGTGAACGACGGATCCGTACCAGGCCCCTGACGGCGCCGATGCGTGCACGACGAGGACATCTCTCTCCGGGAGCGGGGCTCCCACCGGGTGGGGTGCTCGCCGAGCTCGCCTCCGCGAACGGGCCGGCGCCCGGACACCCGGGCCTCACACCGGGGGCGGCATACTCGGTGATCGTGATCGCCACCCTGCGGAAGCGCCCCCTGGTCCTGGCCGCCGCGATCGTCGTGCTCGTCGCGGTGGGTGTCGTGGTGGCGCTGCTGCGCCCCTGGGGTGGCGCCGGGACGACCGCCGAGCGGTACGTGACCGCGTGGGCCGCCGGTGACGCGCCGGGTGCCGCCGTCTACACCACGGACGCGGAGACGGCGGGCGCCTACCTGCAGAAGGCCCGCGACGACCTCGCGCCGACCGGGATGACCGCGCGGATCACCGGCACCCGCACCGACGGCGACCGCGCCACGTCGACCGTCGAGGTCGCCTGGGACCTGGGGCAGGGCCGGGCCTGGAACTACACGCTCGACCTGCCGCTCGTCGCCGCCGACGACACCCCCGGCAACGACACCGGATGGGCGGTCGACTGGTCGCCCGCCGCGTTCGCGCCGGGCCTCACCGACGGCCAGCGGCCGGTGACCCGCACCGTCACCGCGGCGCCCGCGCCCGTGCTCGACGCCGGTGGGGCCACCCTGCTCGCGCCCACCCCGGTCGTCACCGTCACCCTGGACAAGGCGCAGGTCGAGCAGGCCGCGAGCGGTCTCGGCTCCGCGCTGGGGTCGATCGACCCCGCCATCACCGCGTCGAGCATCAGGGCGGGCGCGAACGCCGTGCCGGACGGGCAGGCCTACACCGTCGTCGTGCTGCGGGAGCCCGACTACCAGCGGGTCCGGGACCGCATCTACGACCTGCCCGGCGTCCGTTTCGTGTCCTCGACCCGGCTGCTGCCGCCCGACCAGGGCTTCGCGGGCCAGCTGATGCAGGGCGCCCGCGCGGACATCGAGAAGGCCGCGGGCGGCACCCCCGGCTGGTCGGTCGACGTCGTCGGCCCGCGCGGCGAGACCGTCCGCTCGGTCGCCGGGCAGCCCGCCGGGCCCGGGAGGCCGGTCACCCTGGAGCTGGACCGCACCGTGCAGAACGCGGCGCAGGACGCCGTCGACGCCGACTCCCGGCAGGCGATGATCGTCGCGATCCGGCCGTCCACCGGGGCGGTGCTCGCCGTCGCGCAGAACGCCGCCGCCGACCGTGACGGCGCACTGGCCCTGACCGGCCGCTACCCGCCCGGCTCCACGTTCAAGATCGTCACCGCGTACGGGGCGATGCCGGCGGAGAACCTCACCCCGCAGTCCCCGGTCGAGTGCCCGGGCACCACCGTGATCGACGGGCGCACCATCCCCAACGAGAACTCCTTCGTCCTCGGCACCGTGCCGCTGACCGAGGCGTTCGCCCAGTCCTGCAACACCACGTTCTCCCGGCTGGCGCTCGGGCTGCCCGCCGACGGGCTGCCGACCGCGGGGAAGGCGCTCGGCTTCGGCGCGGACTGGAAGATCCCCGGGATGACGACGATCACCGGCACCGTCTCGCCCGCCACCGACGACCTGCAGCGGGCCAGCGACGGCTTCGGCCAGGGCGACGTGCTCGCCTCCCCGTTCGGCATGGCGATGGTGTCGGCGACGGTCGCGCACGGTGCGCCCGTCACCCCGTCGCTGATCCGCGGCACGACGACCGAGGCCGCCGTCGCGCCGGGCACCCCGGACCGCGCGGTGCTCGACCAGCTGCGGCCGATGATGCGCGCCGTCGTCACCTCCGGGACGGCGCGGGCCGCCGCCGGGCAGGGCGAGGTCTTCGGCAAGACCGGCACCGCCGAGTACGCGGGCCCCGACGGCAGCAACCGGTCGCACGGCTGGTTCACCGGCTACCGCGGTGACCTGGCCTTCGCCACCCTCATCGTCGACGGCGGGTCCTCGGGGCCCGCGGTGCAGATGACGGCGCGGTTCCTGTCGGGCCTCCCGCGCTGAGCGACCCGGGAGGGACCGGCCGGGCGGCGGCGGGCCGGCGCCGCGTGGGGCGTCCTACCCTGGTCGTCGTGCACCCCAGCCGGATCCCCGCCCTGGCGTTCGTGGCCGACCTCGTCGCCGTCGTGGTGTTCGCCGCCGTCGGGAGGATGAGCCACGCCGAGGCCGACAGCGTGCTCGGCCTGCTCGGCACCGCGCTGCCGTTCGCGCTGGGTGCCGCGGCGGCCTGGGCGACGCCGTGGGTGCGGTCGGCGCCGGCGTCGCTGCGTGCCGGGACGGTCGTGCTCGTCGGGGCCGTGGTCGTCGGGCTCCTGCTCCGCCTGGGGTTCCTGGGGCGGCTGCCGCTGTCGTTCGCCGTCGTCGCGACGATCTCGCTCGCGGTGCTGCTGCTGGGCTGGCGGGGGATCTCCGCGGCCGTCGCGCGGCTGGGGGCCCCGCGCACCCCGACCCGCTGACCGAGCCGGACGTACGATGGGGTCATGTCGACCCGCACGCTGCTCGTCCCCGGTACACCGACCCCGAGTCGCGAGGTGCCGGCGCACATCCCGCGTCCGGAGTACGTCGGCAAGCCGGCCCCGGCGCGCAGCCGTCGCGGCGACGTCCAGACGCCCGAGACGATCGAGCTGATGCGGCACGCCGGGAAGATCGCGGCCCGGGCGCTGCAGCTCGCCGGTGAGACCGTCCGCCCGGGCATCACCACCGACGAGATCGACCGCGTGGTCCACGAGTTCCTCGTCGACCACGACGCGTACCCCTCGACGCTGGGCTACCGCGGCTTCCCCAAGTCCTGCTGCACCAGCCTCAACGAGGTCATCTGCCACGGCATCCCGGACACGACCGTGATCAACGACGGCGACGTGGTCAACGTCGACGTCACGGCGTTCGTCGGCGGGGTGCACGGCGACACCAACGCGACCTTCCTCGCCGGTGACGTGTCGGAGGAGGCACGGCTGCTCGTCGAGCGCACCCGCGAGGCCACGATGCGCGCCATCAAGGCCGTCCGTCCCGGGCGCGAGCTGAACGTCGTCGGCCGGGTCATCGAGTCCTACGCCAGGCGCTTCGGCTACGGCGTCGTCCGCGACTTCACCGGCCACGGCATCGCCCACGAGTTCCACTCCGGGCTGGTCGTGCTGCACTACGACCAGCCCGACGTGCACACCGTCCTCGAGCCCGGGATGACCTTCACCATCGAGCCGATGATCACCCTTGGCGGGATCGACTACGACACCTGGGACGACGACTGGACCGTCGTCACCAAGGACAAGTCGTGGGTCGCGCAGTTCGAGCACACCATCGTCGTGACCGACGACGGCGCGGAGATCCTGACCCTGCCCTGAGCCCGTCGCCCCGGCCTGCGCGGCCGGGGCGCCCGGGTCAGGCCGCGGTGCGCTCGCGCAGCAGGGCCAGCGCCTCGTCGGCGTGCTTGTTCATGTCGGTCTCGGAGCCGATCTCGGCGAGGATCCGGCGGTCCGGCCCGATCACGAACGTCTTGCGGCGGGTGTGGAAGTTCCCCGGGAGCCAGGCCCGGTAGGCGCCGAAGGACTTCGCGACGGTGTGGTCGGCGTCGGACAGGAGCGGGAAGCCGAAGCCGTTCGCGGCCGCGAACATGTTCTGCTTGTCCGGCCGGTCCGAGGAGATCCCGACCGGCTGCGCGCCGACCTCGGCAAACTCGGCCGCGAGGTCGCGGAAGTGGCAGGCCTCGGCGGTACAGCCACCGGTCATCGCGGCCGGGTAGAAGAACAGGACGACGGGCCCGGCGGCCAGCAGGTCGGACAGCCTGCGCGGTGTGCCGGCCTCGTCGGGCAGCTCGAAGTCGGTGGCGGTGTCGCCGACGGCCATGGTGTCTCCTCGGGCCGGGGGTGCGGGGTGGGTCAGGAACGTGGGGGCAGCGGGAGGAACCCGCTGGTGCGGCGGACGTAGTCGGCGTAGCCGGGGCGCCGGCCGGCGATGTCGCGTTCCAGCAGCGCCGCGCCGGTGCCCTTCACCAGGTTCGCGGTGATCACGGCGACCCCGACCAGGCCGATCAGACCTGCCGGGTGGTGCAGCGCGAGGATGCCCAGACCCCACCAGACGCAGGCGTCGCCGAAGTAGTTGGGGTGGCGGGTGTACCGCCACAGCCCGCGGTCCATCACCTCGCCGCGGTTCGCGGGATCGGCGGTGAACCGGGCCAGCTGGGCGTCGCCGACGGACTCGAAGGCGAACCCGACCGCCCAGACGAGCACACCGAGCACGGTGACGGCGACCAGCCATCCCGTCGCCGCGCTGCCGTACTGGGCGAGCTGCACGGGCAGCGACACGACCCACATCACCGCACCCTGGGTGAGGTAGACGCGACGGCCGATCGCACCGCGCTCGCGCAGCTCCACGTACCGCCGGTCCTCCGGCTTCCCGTGGTTGCGCCGCGCGATGTGCCGGGCCAGCCGCCCGCCCCACACCGCGACGAGCACGACGACCAGGGCGCGCCGCCAGCCGTCGCCCGTCGGGTCGAGGGCCGTCGCGGTCACCGCGGTGACCAGCGCGACCCACACGAACCCGAGGCCCCAGACGACGTCGACGCCGTCGTGCCTGCCGCGCCGTACCCCGATCGCGTAGGCGAGGGCCATGAGCACGGCCACGGCGACGGCGGTGACGCCGAGGTTGACGGCCCACGCGGCCCAGGGGAACGGGTTCACGAGATCATGCTGTCGCGGCCGGCGACGGCGCGCCCGCCGGGGCGTGCCCGACGGCCGGGTCGAGCCCCAGGATCCCGGTGCGGCTGCGCGGCAGACCGGAGGTGCCGTCGGCGCCGGGGCGCACGGTCAGGATCTGGTGCACACCCATCCGGTTCTCCTCGAACGCCAGCGCCGCGCCGGCCAGGTACAGCAGCCAGATCCGCCACTGCTCCGCACCGATCATCCGGATCGCGATCTCGCGGTGGGCCTGCAGCGTCTCCAGCCACGGCCGGACCGTCCACACGTAGTGCTCGCGCAGCGAGTGCACGTCCACCACCTCGTGCCCGGCCTGCTCCAGGAACCCGAGGGTCTCGCCGAGCGGGCGCATGTACATGTCCGGCGCGACGTAGGCCTCCATGAACGCGCCGCCGCCGGGTGCGGTGTTCGCCCCGACCGAGCCGCGCGACATCTGCTGCAGCAGCAGGCGTCCGTGCGGGCGCAGCATGCGGTGCAGCTGCGCGGCGTAGACGCCGTAGTTCTCCTGGCCGACGTGCTCGCCCATCTCGATCGAGGCGACCGCGTCGAAGGGCTGGTCGGAGATCTCGCGGTAGTCCTGCAGCCTGATCTCCACCCGCTCGGACAGTCCAGCCCGGCGGACGCGCTCGACGCCGTAGTCGCGCTGCTGCGCCGACAGGGTCACCCCGGTGGCGTGCACGCCGTAGTGCTCCGCGGCGTGCACGAGCAGCGACGCCCAGCCGCAGCCGACGTCGAGCAGCCGCATCCCCGGCGCCAGGCCGAGCTTGCGGCAGATCAGGTCCAGCTTGTCGCGCTGGGCGTCGACGAGGGTGTAGTCGGGTCCCTCGTCGCGGGTCCAGTAGCCGCACGAGTACGCCATCTGCGGGTCGAGCAGGAAGGCGTAGAACTCGTTCGACAGGTCGTAGTGGTGGCTGATCGCGTCGCGGTCGCGGCGGCGGCTGTGCCGCCGCCCGCCCAGACGGGCCTCCGACGACGGCGGCCGCGGCGGCGGGCCGACGGCGCCGAGCCGGGCCGCGGTGCCCAGTGCCCCCAGCTTCTGACGCAGGTCGAGCCGCACGGCACCGGTGCCCGGCCGGGCGAGCGCCCAGAACCGGGACAGGCCGTCGGCGATGTCGCCGTCGAAGGACAGGTCGCCGGAGACGAACGCCCTGGCCAGGCCGAGCTCGCCCGGCGCCCACAGCAGCCGGCGCAGGGCCCGGCGCCGGTGGACGATCACCGTCGGCGGGGTCGGGTCGTCGGGCGTGCCGGTCCGCCCGGCCTCGCTGCCGTCCCAGGCACGCAGCCGCACCGGGAGCGGGGCGCGCAGGACGTCCTCCAGGAGCGAGGCGAGGCGCTCCGCGGGGGTGGTGGTCATGGGGCCTCGATTCAGCTCGATTCAGAAGGACGGGCGGCGCTGCAGCGAGAACTGGAAGACGTCGAGGTAGCCGACGCGGAAGCCCGCCTCGCAGTAGCCGAGGTAGAACTCCCACATCCGGCGGAACGTCTCGTCGAAGCCGAGCGCCTCGACCTCGTCCCACCGCTCGAGGAAGCGCGTGCGCCAGTGGCCCAGGGTGCGGGCGTAGTCGAAGCCGAGGCTGCGCCGCTCGGCGACGTGCAGGCCGCCGGTGTGGTCGGCGAGGTTCTGCTCGATCGCCTCGACCGACGGGATGATCCCGCCCGGGAAGACGTACTTGTGGATCCAGGTGTAGTCGTCGCGGGCGACCATCATCCGGTCGTGCGGCATGGTGATCGACTGCAGGCCGACCCGCCCGCCCGGCTTGAGCAGCCGGTCCAGCGCGGCGAAGTACGTCGGCCAGTACTCGACGCCGACGGCCTCGATCATCTCGACCGACACGACGGCGTCGTAGGAGCCCTGGGCCTCGCGGTAGTCGCGCAGCAGCACCTGCACCCGGTCGGCCACGCCCGCCTCGGCGAGCCGCGCCTCGGCGAGGGTCTTCTGCTCCTGCGAGATCGTCAGTGTGGTGACCCGGGCGCCGCGCTGCGCGGCCCGCGTCGCGAGCCCGCCCCAGCCCGTTCCGATCTCCAGCACGTGCATCCCGGCCCCGACGCCCGCCATGTCCAGGATGCCGTCGATCTTGCGTTCCTGGGCCAGGACGAGGTCGTCGGAGCCGTCGGCGAACCAGCCCGCGGAGTAGGACATGGTGTCGTCGAGGAACAGCGAGAACAGCTCGTTGGACAGGTCGTAGTGGCGGTGGATGTTCTCCCGCGACCCCTCCACCGAGTTGACCTCGGCGGTGGGCCGGCGGGCCTCGGCGAACCGGCGGCCCAGCCGCTGGAGCGCCGGTGGGATCAGCGTCGACAGCCGGGACGCGAACGGGGTCAGCAGACCGGGCAGGTCGCTGGTCGTCCAGTCACCCACCATGTAGGACTCGCCGAACCCGATCTTCGAGTCGGCGCCGAGCCGGTGGAAGAGCGCCGACGGCCGCTCGATCCGCATCACCGGGGAGTCCGGGCCGCCCGACCCGATGCGCTCCCCACCGGGGAACACCACCCGGACCGGCAGCGACCGGACGGCGTTGCGGAACAGCGACTCCGCGATCCTGGCCTTGACCGGGGCCACGGGCGGCGTCGCCAGCCCGGGCCACACTCCCTCGTTGGGGCGGGGGACGGCGTGGGTGCGGGGCCGGACGCCGCGCGCCCCGCCGGTCACCGGCACGGCGATCCCGTCGTGCTGCATCGTCATCGCGAGAGCCCTTCCTGAGGCAGATCCTGTACGGGGTGTTCGTCGGGCAGGCCCGCGCGGTTCTGTGGTGGACGGGCCGGTTTCGGCACGACCGGGAGCCGGGTCCACAGCGCGATGCCGTGCCGCCGGATCAGCGCCGCGGTCCGCTGGGTGACCAGCGGGCGCCGCAGCACCGTGCGCGCCACCTGCCGGGTGGTCGCGGGCCTGCGGGTCCCGGCCAGGGTGGCGACGAACGCGGGCGCGCCGTCCTGGTGCAGCGTGATCGCGATGCCGAGCCGGTCGCCGGGTTCGGGCAGGCGCATCGCGTAGTGGCCGTCGACGGTGAGGAACGGCGAGACGTAGAACTCCTTGTCCACGCTCGCCCGCCCCGACGGGTCGGGGTGCAGCAGGTAGCAGTGCCGTTCGCCGTAGGTGTTGTGCACCTCCGCGATCACGCAGGCGAGCGTGCCGTCGGCGCGGTGGCACCAGAACACCGAGATCGGATTGAACACGTAGCCGAGCACCCGGGCGTGGGCGAGCATCAGGACCCGGCCCCCGGCCAGGTCGATGCCGTGCGCGGCCAGGTAGGTGTCGACGTTCTCCCGGATCCCGCGACCGGGGTCGCCGAGGTGGTCGCGGGACTCGAAGCGGGCGAACGGGCGCAGCCAGAACGGCAGCCGCGGCAGCGCGTCGAGGTCGACGAGCCAGTAGTAGATCGGGTGCGAGAACGACGACTCCAGGTCGCGCCGGCGGGCGTGCCGCACCTCGGCGTCGTACAGCGCCGGGGTGCTCACCAGCTCACCCCGAGCGCGCGGGCGGCGCGTACCCCCGAGGCACAGCCGTCCTCGTGGAAGCCCCAGCCGTGGTAGGCGCCGGCGAAGGCGGTGACCGGGGTGTTCAGCTCCGGTAGGCGGCGCTGCGCGGCCACCGAGCCCGGCGTGTACACGGGGTGCTCGTAGGTCATCCGTGCGACGACGGCGTCCGGCGCGATCCGCCCGGCGCCGTTCAGCGTGACCACCCAGTCGTCGGGGTCGGTGAGGCGCATCAGCCGGTTCATGTCGTAGCTGACCAGCACCGGAGCCTGGGCGGAGTCGGCGCAGGCCGGCTTGAGGTAGTTCCACGACGCCCGGGCGCCGCCGCGGCGCGGCAGCAGCGAGGTGTCGTGGTGCAGCCAGGTCTCGTTGCGGGAGTAGGTGAACGCCCCCAGCACGGCCCGCTCGTCGGCGGTGGCGTCGTCGCCCAGGACCGCCAGCGCCTGGTCGGGGTGGGTGGCGAGCACGACGTGGTCGAACGCGGCGACGGTGTCGGAGTCGTCGCGGACCTCGACGCCCGCGGCCGAGCGCACGACCGAGCGGACCGGTGTCGCGGTGCGCACGGCCGGGAGCTGCTTGACGACGCGCTCGACGTAGGAGCGGGACCCGCCGGTGACCGTCCGCCACTGCGGCGAGCCGCCGATCCCGAGCATGCCGTGGTGGTCGAGGAAGGTGAACAGGTAGCGCGCCGGGTAGTCCAGCGACAGCGCCGCGCCCGCCGACCACACGCAGGACACCACCGGGATCATGAAGTGCTGGACGAAGTAGCGGGAGTAGCCACCGATCGCGAGGAACGCCCCGAGCGTCACGTCGCCGGCGGAGGACTCGGCCAGGACCCGGCGGGCGTGGCGGTGGAACCGGACGACCTCACCGAGCATCCGCAGGTAGGCCGGCCGGGCCAGGTTCGACGCCTGGGGGAACAGGCCACCCAGCTTGCGGGCACCGGCGTACTCCAGCCCGCAGCCGTCGCAGCGCACCGACATGGACATGTCGGAGTCCTGGGTGGCCACGCCCAGCTCGCCGAACAGCCGCAGCAGGTTCGGGTAGGTGCGGTCGTTGTGGACGATGAAACCCGAGTCCACGTGGGTCGTCCCCCCGTCCGACGAGGCCAGCTCGTGGGTGTGGGCGTGCCCGCCGGGGCGGTCGTCGGCCTCGTACAGCGTCACGTCGTGGCTGCGGGACAGCAGGTGGGCGGCCGTCAGACCGGACACCCCGCTGCCCACCACGGCAACGGTCGGACGCGCCTGCACTGCACTCACCTGTGGACTCCTTCGAGCGCGACCCGCAGCCCGGCCGGGGCGGGTTCCGCCATGGCGTTCGAGATGACCGGGTCCCGGGGTTCGGCCCCGAGCTCGCCGAGTGCGAAACGTCGCACCAGGGAGGTCCAGTCACCGGCGCGGCGGAGCATGGGGTGGCCGTCGCCGAGGACGTCGAAGCGGGCGACCCGGTCGGTCACCGACCGGGCGTGCAGGGCGTAGGCGTAGGACGCGGCGGGGTCGGTCATCCGGTCCCGGTCCCCGTGCGCGATCAGCACCGCGCGCCCGGCGAGCTGCTCGACCGGGTCGGATCCCTCCAGCCAGGGGGCGAGCCCGCACACCGCGACGACACCGGGCGCGCCCGCCGCCCGCAGCACCGCACGGCCACCCATCGAGTGCCCGACGAGCACGATCGGACGCCCCGGGTAGCGGCGGGCGAGCTCGTGGACGGCCCACTCGGCGTCGCGGTAGGCGTCCATGGCCGGGCCGTTCCAGCCCCGCACCCGGTAGCGCAGCAGGTGCACCGCGACGCCCGAGCCCAGCTCGGTCCGGTGGCCGCGCCCGCCGCGCTCCAGGGAGTGCGCGAACGGCAGCATGCGCAGCAGCGCCAGCCCGCGCCGGGCGGGGGCGGTGGAGTGCGACTTCCCACCGTGGGCGACGAGCACCACACCGGCGGGGTCGGGGTGGCGGTCGCCGGCGTTCTCCAGCCACGGACTCGGATCGGGCACGGGGCGCCTCGCAGGGGACGGGGTGCACGGGGCACCGGGACGGTCTCGGCGCGTGTTCGTCCGGCGGCCCGGTGGTGGCCGGTCGGTGGGACCGTCCTCACATCGGGTCGGCCCGGACACGGCCCGCGGCCGGTGCGTACCCGTCGACCCTAGATCGGGCCCCGGTACCTTGCTCGTCGAGACATCTCGGCGCGCGGGCCGCTCGAACGAGTGAGGTGCACATCACCTCCGGTGGTCACGGCGTGGGTGGGTAGGACCACGGACGCACCCGGCCGCGGGAGGCGCGAAGATGTGCGTGCGCCCGGGAGCCGGGCGCCGCGGACGGGCGGGGAGAGGACGACGACGATGGGCGTGCCACCGGAGCTGACGGTGTGGCAGAAGGTCGTGGCGACGGTGCGACGCCGGCGTCGCGGGTCGGGTTTCTGGTTCGGCCTCGCGATCGCGGTGATCTGGCCGTTCGTCGTCTTCGGGACCCGGCTGGGCTGGCGCGGTGCGGAGCACCTGCCGCGCACCGGCGGCGCCCTGCTGGTCGGCAACCACGTCTCGTTCTCCGACCCGATCTTCGACATCGCCTTCGGCACCGCGCACGGCCGGATCCCGCGGTTCCTGGCCAAGGGCGAGCTGTGGTCGGTGCCGGTGGTCAAGTGGGTGCTCGGCCACGGCGGGCACATTCCGGTGTACCGGTCGTCGAAGCGGGCGTCGGAGTCGTTCACCGGCTCGATCGACGCCCTGGAGCGCGGGGAGATCGTCGCGATCTACCCGGAGGGCACCTACACCCGTGACCCCGAGCACTGGCCGATGAAGCCGAAGAACGGCGTCGCCCGGATCGCGCTGCGCTCCGGCGTCCCGGTGATCCCGATGGCGAACTGGGGCACCCAGGACTTCCTGCCCGCCGACGGGAAGCCGGCGCCGTTCCCGCGCAAGCGCGTCACGGTCGCGCTCGGCCCGCCGGTGGACCTCTCGGAGTTCGTCGGGAAGCCGCTGACGAAGACCACCCTCGACGCGGCCACCGCGAAGATCATGGACGCGGTGACCGGGCTGCTGGAGGAGCTGCGCGGGGAGACCCGCCCGGCGACGCCCTACGACCCGCAGGCTCGGCCGCGTCCGGAATCACCGGGCGAGCCGGCGGACCCGGCGCAGCGGGCGGCGTCCTGACCCGGCCCCGCGGGTGGCATCTCGTTGGTAGCCTGATGGTATGAAGGCCTCCATCGACAATGCCGGGCGTCTGGTGATCCCGAAGCAGCTGCGGGAGCGCCTCGGCCTGGTCCCGGGCGAGGTGGATGTCGAGGCCGACGGTGCGGACCTGAGGGTCCGTCCGGTCGCGCAGGACACCCTGGCGGAGGAGGACGGCTGGCTCCTGGTCCCGTCGTCGGGAACTCCTCTCACCGACGACGACGTGCAGCAGCTCCGTGACGCCGACCAGCGCTGACCCGCAGCTGCTCGTCGACACCAGTGTCGCGGTGGCGCTCAGTACCGCCGACCACGAGGCACGGGCAGCATGCCGATCCGTCGTCGAGGGACGACGGATCGGCCTGTCCGGTCACGCGGCGTTCGAGACGTTCTCGGTGCTCACCCGGCTCCCGGCGCCGAGCCGCCGCACCGTCGCCGCGGTCGCGACGCTGATCCGGCACAACTTCCCGCACACGGTCTTCCTGTCGCCCGCCGCGTCCGCGGAGCTGCTCGACCGGCTGGCGGGCACGGGGGTCTCCGGCGGGTCGGTCTACGACGCCCTGGTCGGTGGCTGCGCCGCGTACGCCGGGGTTCCCCTCGTGACCCGTGATCGTCGTGCGCTCGGCACCTACCGGGTGCTCGACGTCGACGTCGTCCTGGTGACCTGAGCCGTCAGATCTCCAGCCCCAGAAGGGCGTTCTCGATGACCTCGGGCAGCGCCGGGTGGATCCAGTACTGGCCGGTCGCGATCTCGGTGACGGTCTGGCCGAAGGCCATCGCCTGGATCAGCTGCTGGACCAGCGTCGATGCCTGCGGCCCGAGCAGGTGGGCGCCCAGCAGCCTGCCGGTGCCCTTCTCCGCGATCAGCTTGCAGATGCCGGTGCGGTCCTCCATGGCCCAGCCGTAGGCGACGTCGCCGACGTTCTGCACCTTGACCGCGATGTCGAACCCGGCGTCGCGGGCCTCGGCCTCGGTCAGGCCGACCGAGGCGATCTGCGGCTCGGTGAACACCGCGGCCGGGACGAGGTCGTGGTTGGTGGTGCGCAGGTCGTCCGGGTGCGCCAGGTTGTGACCGACGATCTTGGCCTCGTGGTTGGCCACGTGCTTGAGCTGGTGCGGGGAGCTCACGTCGCCCAGCGCCCACACCCCCGGGGCGGAGACGCTGCGCTGGTACTCGTCGACGGCGACCCGGCCGTCGGCGTGCACGGTCACGCCACCGCGGTCCAGATCCATCCGGTCGCCGTTGGGCACCCGGCCGGTGGCGACGAGCAGCGTGTCGGCGACGACGGTGGAGCCGTCGTCGAGGGTGATCTCGACCTCGCCGGGGCCACCGCTGCCGTCGCCGGACAGCGCGGTGACCTGGCGTCCCAGCCGGCAGTCCCAGCGGGCGGTGGCGATCTCGGTGAACCGGTCGGACAGCGTGTGGTCGAGGTGGCGCAGCAGCTTCGGCCCGCGGGCGATCACGGTGACCTCGGCGCCGAGCGCGGAGAACACGTGCGCGAACTCCGACGCGATGTAACCGCCGCCCAGGATGGCGAGCCGGCGCGGCACGTCGTCGACACGCATCACGGTGTCGGAGGTCTCGAACGGCACACCGGCCTCGGCGACCAGCGGCGGGATGCTCGGCCGCGACCCGGCGGCGATGACGATCCGGTCGCCGCTGACCGTGACGGTGCCGGAGCCGTCGGTGCGCTCGATGCCCAGCTCGCGCTCGCCGGTGAAGCGGGCGTGCCCGAAGTACACGGTGACGTTGGGGCTGCGGTCCACCCGGTAGGAGCGTCCGCCCTCGGAGATCGGGTCGATCCGCCCGAACACCCGGTCCCGGATGTCGGTCCAGCGGATCTTGTCGACGGTGCCGTCGACGCCGTAGGTGTGCGCGTGCCGGATGGTCTCGGCGACGTCCGCGGCGTAGACGTACATCTTCGTCGGGATGCAGCCGACGTTCAGGCAGGTCCCGCCGAACACCCCGTGCTCGACGAGCGCGACGTCGAGCCCGGCGAAGCGTTCGTCGAGGAAGGTGTTTCCGGAACCGGTGCCGATGACGACCAGATCATGGTGGGCCACGTCGCGAGGCTAACCGCTTCCGCGGGTCGGCGGCGTTCTGGTACCCCTCTGGAGATGACCGTCCCCACACCGGCCGCGGCGGCGGCCCCCACCCTGCACCGCGCCTGGGCCGCCGACCTCGACCCGGCCACGCTGTACGCGCTCCTCGCGCTGCGCACCGCGATCTTCGTCGTCGAGCAGGAGTGCCCCTACCAGGAGCTCGACGGGCGTGACCTCGAACCACGGACCCGGCACCACTGGCTGGCCGAGGGCGCGACGGTGGTCGCGACCCTGCGGCTGCTGGCCGAGCCCGGCGGGGTCATGCGGATCGGCCGGGTGTGCACCCGGGCCGAGGCGCGCGGGCGCGGGCTGGGGCACCGGCTGATGGACTCGGCGCTCGCCGAGGTCGGCGACCGCCCCTGCGTGCTCGACGCCCAAGAGGTCCAGCAGGTGTTCTACGCCCGGCACGGTTTCGTGCCGGCGGGGGAGCGGTTCGTCGAGGACGGCATCCCGCACGTCCCGATGGAGCGCCGTCGCTCCTGAGCGGGGCCCGGCCCGCGGCCCGTGTGCGCAGGTCCGGCGGGGACCGTGCGGCGCACGACCGGACGAGGGGCGTGCTCCGCGCGTCGCCGTCGCCGGGGCGCCGAGTGCGCGATACTCCCGCGCGTGCTCCGACCGAGGGTGCACGAGCGGACACGCTGGGAGAGGAAGGCGGAACGGATGAGCGAGGACCGACGGGGCGGCGACTCCCCGGCCTGGGGGCGGGTCGGACCGGCGGACCCGACGGCGGACCCGGCGACCCATCCGGCGCTGCGCACGCCCGACCCCACGGCCGAGCAGCCGACCGTGGCGGTGCCGGTGGAGGGCGGACCGGACTCCGAGGCCACCACCGAGAAGCGCGCGATCCCGCACACCCGCGCCGGCGGGCTGTGGGCCGCACTGATCCTCTCGGCGGTCGTGCTGATCTTCCTGCTGGTGTTCATCCTGCAGAACACCGAGCCGGTCGCGATCACCTTCCTGTGGATGACCGGGACCCTGCCGACCGGGGTGGCGCTGCTGTTCGCCGCGATCGCCGGGATCCTGCTGGTCGCCGTGCCCGGGACGGGCCGGATCCTGCAGCTGCGCCGGCAGGCGCGGCGGGGCTGACCCGCACGGGTCGCGGCCGGGTGAGGCGGCCGCGACCCGGGGGAGGTCAGCGCCGGCGGCGCGGCCGGTCGGAGCGCGCGGCCCCGCCCGCGGCCGGGCGACGGCGCGGGGTGGGCTTCGGCGGCTTGGCGACGATGATCGGCTCGCCGGATGGCTCCTGCGCACCGGTCACACGGACCAGGTCCGGGTGCCCCGGACGGACCGTCGAGACCTCCGCGGAGACCCCGGCCTGGCGGGTGAGCAGGTCCACCTCGGCTCGCTGCTCGGGCATCGCCAGCGTCACCACGACGCCGTCCTCCCCGGCCCGGGCGGTACGCCCGGCACGGTGCAGGTAGGCCTTGGGGTCGGCGGGCGGGTCGACGTGCACGACGAGCCCGACGTCGTCGATGTGGATGCCGCGGGCCGCGACGTCGGTCGCGACGAGGACCGGCACCGCGCCGGAGCGGAAGTCGTCGAGCGCGCGGTTGCGCTGGCTCTGCGAGCGGCCACCGTGCAGCGGCCCGGCGGCGACGCCCTCGCGACGCAGCACCCGCACCATCCGGTCGGCGCCGTGCTTGGTGCGCACGAACAGGATCGTCCGGCCCTCCCGGGCGGCGATCTCGGCGACGACGCGGGGCCGGTCGTCGCGGTCGACGACGAGCACGTGGTGCTCCATCGTCGCGACGCTGCCGGTCGGCGGGGCGACCGAGCGGGTCACCGGGTCGGTGAGGTGGCGCCGGACCAGGGTGTCGACGTCGCCGTCGAGGGTCGCGGAGAACAGCAGACGCTGCCCGTCGGCCGGGGTGCGGTCGAGGATCGCGCGGACCTGGGGCAGGAAGCCCATGTCGGCCATGCGGTCGGCCTCGTCCAGCGCGGTGATCGTGACCTCGGACAGGTCACAGGTGCGCTGCTGGAGGTGGTCGGACAGCCGGCCCGGGGTGGCGACCAGCAGGTCGATCCCGCGCCTGAGCTCGGCGACCTGCTTGTTCATCGACATCCCGCCGACGATGTCGGTCACCCGCAGGTCGACCGCCTTCGCCAGGGGCTTCAGTACCTCGACGACCTGGGTGGCGAGCTCGCGGGTCGGGACCAGCACCAGACCGCGCGGAGCGGTGGGGCGGGAGCGCTCCCCGGCCAGGCGGGCCAGCAGCGCGAGCCCGAAGGCGAGGGTCTTGCCGGACCCGGTCTGGCCGCGTCCGAGCAGGTCACGCCCGGCGAGGGTGTCGGGCAGCGTGGCCGCCTGCACCGGGAACGGGGCGGTGAAACCCTGCTCGGCCAGCGCCGTGGTCAGCCGCTCGGGCAGGCCCAGCGCGGCGAACGACGGCATGCCGTCCTCGGGCTCGACCCACTGCGGCTCCGGCTCGGCCTTCGGCGCGGCGACGGCGGCGCGGGCCGCGGCCGGACGGGACGCGGCGCCGCCATTGCCACCGCCACCGCCGCCGCGGCGTCCGCGGCGGGAGGCCGGACGGTCGCCGTTGCGCTGGGAGGACCGGGCGGGCCCGCGGTCGACGCGGCTGCCGTCCTGCAGGTGCTCGCGGCGCTCGGCGCGGTTGCCGGTGCCGCCGTCGCCGGAGCGCTCGCCCCGGGCGGTGCGCTCGCCGCGGGGAGCGCCGGAGCGCTCACCGCGGGCGGGGCCGCCGGTACGGGCGCCCCGGGCCGGACGTGCGGCGTCGCGGCGGTCGTCGTCCCGGGCGGGACGGTCGCGGCGGTCCTCGCCACGGAACTCGCCGCGGGTCTCGCTGCGGAACTCGGTGCGGCGGTCGTCGCGTCGGGTCGACCCGCGCTGGGCGCCGCCGTCTGCGGACGGCCCGGACGGGCGGGTGGCCCGCCGACGGGCGGGACGGTCGGTGGCGGTGCCGGCGTCGGACGACGGCGGGCGGAACTGCGGCCTGGTCAAGACAGGTCTCCTCGAGAACGTGGCACGTCCTGCGGAGACCTCGGGGGAGGTGTGCTCGGCCGACGGGCCCGGGCGCGGCAGGTGCGTCGTCGCGGTGCGCGCTCCGTGATGGAAGGGCTCGGCCCGGTGACAGAATGCCCGGGCGCTCGTCGATCGACACTACGCCCCGCGCCCGGCCCGGACGACGGCGGGACCTCCTCCGCCCGCCGGGATGCCGCCCGTGGTGTCCGGGCCGCACCCCGGCGACTGGGGTCGACCGTCAGCCGATCCGGGAGCGTTCCCGCAGGTCCGACAGCAGGTCGGCGGGGGCGGCCGGGTCCAGCCCGTGCGCGACGAACCACTCGCCGATGCGTCGCACGTCACGGTCGAGGAACTCCGGTCCCTGCGGGTTCCCGACGACGTCGACCACCTGCGGCAGGTCGATCAGCACCGCCCTGCCGCGGTGGACGAGCACGTTGTAGGCCGACAGGTCGCCGTGCGCCCACCCGAGATCGGCGAGCACCCCGAGGGCGTCGACGAGGTCGCCCCACAGCGCGGCCAGCTCGTCGGGGTCCGGGCGCAGCGCGGCGAGCCGGGGCGCGGCGCGCCCGTCGGCGGTGCCGAGGAACTCCAGCAGCACCTCGGTCCCGTCGACCGAGACGGGGTAGGGCACCGGCGCCCCCGCGCCGTGCAGCCGGGCGAGCGCGGCGAACTCCGCCGCCGCCCACTGCCCGGCGATGAGGTCGCGGCCCAGCACGGTGCGCCGCGCCATCGCGCGGGTCTCCCGGGAGCGCCGGACGCGGCGCCCCTCCAGGTAGCCGGCGTCGCGGTGGAACATGCGGTGTGCGGGGTCGCGGTAGCGCTTGGCGGCGAGCAGCACCCCGTCGTGGCCGGGGAGGCCGCGTTCGACGAGGTGCACGTCGGCCTCCTTGCCGGTCTTGAGCACCCCGCGCTCGTGGTCGACGGCGCCGGCGTCGGTCACCAGCCAGCCGGGGCGGGGGTGCGGACCGCGGGACCCGGCGGGCAGCCCGGTCCAGGTGGACCAGCGGTCGGCACCGCCGGGGATCTCGGCGGTGTCGGGGTCGTGCCCGGCACGGCCGTCCAGGTCGAGCGCGGCGGTGTCGGCGCGGCCGGGACGGGGGCGGGGCTCGTCGTCGTCATTGTGGTCGTCGAAGCGGCGGCGACGGCGGACGGGATCGGGACGGTCGGAGGAGTACACGTGCGGCTCCGGAGGCAGCGAGGGGTGCCGCGCGGAGCCGGTCCTCAGGGACCGGTCGTGCCGCGCGACGGGGACGGTGCGGTGGGGCGCGCGTTGCGCACCCGGACACGACGGACGGCCATCGGTACGCACCTCCCCGCTCGCACCGCGCGGTCCTGCCGCGCCACCGGTCCCTCCGGCCGGTCGTGACCCTGCCGGACGCCGCCCCGGCCCGCCACGGGTTTTCCGGGGTCCTCCGCGCCGCCGGCCGACGGCGGCCGCCACGCGTGCCGGCCGGGCCCGGCCGCACCGTCACGACCGCACCGTCACGGCCGCACCGTCACGGCCGCACCGTCACGGCCGGGCCGGCACGACAGCGCTGCCCGCGGTCACGACCGGGCCGTCACGACCGGGACCGTCACGACCGGGACCGGCACGACCGGGACCGGCACGACCGAGGGCCGGCACGGCGGGCGTGTCCCCGGCTCCGGGGCCGGGGTCAGGCCGGGATGACGAGATCGAGGTGGTTGCCGTCGCGTTCCACCAGGTGCCCCGCCCGCCGCGCGATCCGGGCCACCGCGCCGGCGTCGGCCGGCTCGGCCCGCGAGGTCGCCAGCAGCCGCGCCAGGCCGCCCTTGTGCGACTTGTTGTGGTGGCTGACCACCGAGCGCGACCCGTCCGGGCGCTGGGCCAGCACGTTCACCGTGACCGCGCCGGGGACCGTGCCGAGCGCGGCGTAGCCGCCCGAGCGCAGGTCGACGACGAGCTCGCCGTCGGCGATGCGCGCCAGCAGCGGGTCGAGCGCCGGGCGCCAGCGCGCCGCGAGCGTGCCGGAACCGGGCAGCTTCGAGCCCGCCGAGAGCCGGTAGGGCGGGATCGGGTCGTCGGCGGAGAGGAGCCCGAACAGCGCCGAGCACACGGCGAGCCGGGACCGGGCGCGGTCCCGGGTGGCGCGGGTGAAGGACCCGGCGTCGAGGGCGTCGTAGAGCACCCCGGTGTAGCGGTCCAGCGCCGGGAGGGTCGGGTTCGTGCGCAGCGCGGCGTTGCGGTCGATCTCGGCGTCCTGGCGCTGGGAGACCCCGAGCGCGGCACGCGCGGCCGGACGGTCGCCGGCCAGTGCGACGAGTTCGTCGCAGAGCTCCGTGCGGACGGGGCCGAGGTCGGCGTCGTGGGAGAGCGCGGTGAGGTCGAGCGGCGGGCCGTCGCCGCCGTCACGCTTGGTCTCCGAGGGCGGCAGCAGGACGAGCACGGCGCCACAGAGTAGTGATCACCGCGGACGGCCGTTGTGCCCGCCGGGGGACCGCACTACGTTCGGGTGTGTGACCTGCCTGGTGGCGCGCATCCACGTCGACTGCATGCGGATCACGAGCGCGTCCTGTCGCCCCTGTCGCTGACCCGCGCTCGTCCGAGGGCCCACGTACGCGTCCGCCCCGCCACAGTCCTGTAGCTACCCCTGTAGCCGCCGCGATCGACCGACCCGGGCACGGCCCGCCTCGGCACGCTCACACCGGCGGTCGACCCGAAGAGGAGTCCCACCGTGACCGACCCCGACATCACCGCCAACTGGTCGTTCGAGACCAAGCAGGTGCACGCCGGCGCCGCACCCGACCCGACCACCAACGCCCGGGCGACGCCGATCTACCAGACGACGTCCTACGTCTTCCGCGACACCGACCACGCCGCGAACCTGTTCGGGCTCGCCGAGTTCGGCAACATCTACACGCGGATCATGAACCCCACCCAGGACGTGCTGGAGCAGCGCGTCGCCGCGCTGGAGGGCGGGGCCGCGGCCCTGGCCGTCGCGTCCGGGCAGGCCGCGCAGGCACTGGCGATCCAGAACATCGCCGAGGCCGGGGACCACATCGTCTCCAGCGCCTCGCTCTACGGCGGCACCTACAACCAGTTCCACTACACCTTCCCGAAGCTGGGCATCGAGGTCACCTTCGTCGACGACCCGGACGACCTGGAGGAGTGGAAGGCCGCGATCCGGCCGAACACCAAGGCCCTCTACGGCGAGACGCTGGGCAACCCGCGCGGCAACATCCTCGACATCGCGGCCGTCGCCGGCGTCGCGCACTCCGCCGGGGTCCCGCTGATCGTCGACAACACCGTCCCGACCCCGTACCTGGTGCGGCCGATCGAGCACGGCGCCGACATCGTCGTCGAGTCCCTGACCAAGTTCCTCGGCGGCCACGGCACCTCGGTCGGCGGCATCATCGTCGACTCCGGGAAGTTCGACTGGGTCGCCAACAAGGACCGGTTCCCGGGCCTGACCAGCCCCGACCCGAGCTACCACGGCGCGGTGTTCACCGACGCCGTCGGCCCGATCGCCTACATCATCAAGGCCCGCGTGCAGCTGCTGCGCGACCTCGGCCCGGCGATCTCCCCGCAGAACGCGTTCCTGATCCTGCAGGGCATCGAGACGCTGTCGCTGCGCATCGACCGGCACAACCAGAACGCCCAGGCGCTGGCCGAGTGGCTGGAGGGTCGCGACGAGGTGGAGAAGGTCCACTACGCGGGCCTCCCGTCGAGCCCGTGGCACGAGCTGCAGAAGAAGTACCTGCCCAAGGGCGGCGGCGCGATCGTGGCGTTCGAGCTGCAGGGCGGGGTCGAGGCGGGCAAGAAGTTCGTCAACGCCCTCGAGCTGCACAGCCACCTCGCCAACATCGGCGACGTGCGCAGCCTGGTCATCCACCCGGCGTCGACCACGCACAGCCAGCTGTCGGCCGAGGAGCAGATCGCGTCCGGGGTCACCCCGGGCCTGGTCCGGCTCTCGGTCGGTCTGGAGGGCATCGAGGACCTCAAGGCCGACCTCGACGCCGGGTTCCGCGCCGCGAAGGGCGCATGAGCGCGGATCTGATTACCTGGTGTCCGTGAACGACATCGAGCCCCCTCCCGCCAGCGGTGCCTGGCGGGAGGGGGACGACCCCGGCCGCCGCCGGTTCCTCGACCTGCCGGCGCCGCTGAAGCTGGCGGCCGGCGGGGAGCTCCCCGGTGTACGACTGGCCTACGAGACCTGGGGCGAGCTCGCGCCGGACGGCTCCAACGCCGTCCTGGTTCTGCACGCCCTCACCGGCGACGCGCACCTGGAGGGCCCGGCCGGCCCCGGGCACCCGACGCCGGGCTGGTGGCCCGGGCTGATCGAGCCGGGCGGCCCGCTGGACCCGGCGCGCTGGTTCGTCGTGGCGCCGAACGCGGTCGGCGGCTGCCAGGGCAGCACCGGTCCGGCGTCGCGGGCCCCGGACGGCCGGACCTGGGGCAGCCGGTTCCCGACGGTCACCGTGCGGGACACCGTCGCCGCCGAGCAGTACCTGGCCGACGCGCTCGGCATCGACGCGTTCGCCTGCGTGATCGGCGGCTCGATGGGGTCCATGCGCTCCCTGGAGTGGGCGGCGACCGAGCCCGACCGGGTACGGCGGCTGTTCCTGCTCGCCGGGCCCGCGGCGTCGTCGGCGGACCAGATCGGCTGGGCGAGCCCGCAGATCCAGGCCATCACCTCCGACCCGCACTGGCACGGCGGCGACTACCACGACACGCCCGAGGGGCCGTGGCGCGGACTGGGCGTCGCCCGGCGGATCGCGCACCTGTCGTACCGGTCGGGCGTCGAGCTGGCGACCCGCTTCGGCCGGGACCCGCAGCCGGGTGAGGATCCGCTCGACGGCGGCCGCTACGCCGTGGAGTCCTACCTGGACCACCACGCGGACAAGCTGGTGCACCGCTTCGACGCCGCGTCCTACGTGCGGCTGACCCAGGCGATGAACCACCACGACGTGGGACGCGACCGGGGCGGGGTGGCGTCGGCGCTGTCGCGGGTGAGCGCCCGCACCTACGTCGCCGGTGTCACCTCCGACCGGCTGTACCCGCTCGCCGAGCAGCAGGAGCTGGCCGACGGGATCCCGCGCGCCGACCCGCTGAAGGTGATCGACTCCCCGTACGGGCACGACGGGTTCCTGGTGGAGACCCCGACGGTCGCCCGGATGCTCGGCGAGCTGCTGGACGAGGCGGTCTGAGCCGCTCGGGCCGGGGCGCGCGGGCCCACCCGTGCACCCCTGCCCGACGTGGGGCTCAGCCCAGGTTCTCGCCGTAGACGCGCTGCACCCGCATCGTCATCAGCACCCGCCGGTCCCGGACCATGACCTCGCGGTACTCGTCCCAGTCCGGGTGCTCCCCGGCGGCGGCCCGGTACCAGTCGACCAGTGCCTGCACGGCCGGTCCGTCGGGCGAGTCGTCGGGGCCGACGAGCTCGACCGGGCCCTCGGCCGTCGCCCACGAGCGGCCGTCGGCGCTCTCGACCGACAGCGCCGCCCGCGGGTCCCGCCGCAGGTTCGCGGTCTTCGCGCGCCCCTCGGTCATCGACACCTGCACCGTGCCCGCCGCCCGGTCGTAGTACGGCGTCACCGGCGACAGCTGGGGCATGCCACTGCGCTTGATCGTCGCGAGGACGCCCTGGCGTGCCCCCGCGAGCAGCTCGTGCTGTTCGTCTCCCATGCCCCGAGTCTGCCCGCTCCGGAACCGGGATGAGGAGCTCCGGGGTCCCTCGCTACCCTTCTGCAGGTGTTGACCCGGATGTCGTCGCTGTTCCTGCGCACCCTGCGTGAGGACCCGGCCGACGCGGAGGTGCCCAGCCACAAGCTGCTGGTCCGCGCCGGCTACGTCCGTCGCGTGGCCCCGGGCGTGTACTCCTGGCTCCCACTCGGCCTCACGGTGCTCCGCCGCATCGAGAACGTGGTGCGCGAGGAGATGAACGCCATGGGCGCCCAGGAGATCCAGTTCCCGGCGCTGCTGCCGCGCGAGCCCTACGAGGCGACGAACCGGTGGACCGAGTACGGCCCCAACCTGTTCCGCCTGCAGGACCGCAAGGGCGGTGACTACCTGCTCGGCCCGACCCACGAGGAGCTGTTCACCCTCACGGTCAAGGGCGAGTACTCGTCCTACAAGGACTACCCGGTCATCCTCTACCAGATCCAGAACAAGTACCGCGACGAGGAGCGGCCCCGCGCGGGGATCCTGCGCGGCCGCGAGTTCCTCATGAAGGACTCCTACTCGTTCGACCTCACCGACGAGGGCCTGTCCGAGTCCTACCGCAAGCACCGCGACGCCTACGTCAAGATCTTCGACCGGCTCGGGCTGCGCTACGTGATCGTGTCCGCGACCTCGGGCGCGATGGGCGGCTCGGCGTCGGAGGAGTTCCTGGCCGAGTCCGAGACCGGCGAGGACACCTTCGTCCGCGGCCCCGGCGGCTACGCGGCCAACGTCGAGGCCGTCACCACGCCCGCGCCCCCGGCGATCCCGCTCGAGGGGCTGCCCGCCGCGCAGGTGCACCACACCCCGGACACCCCGACCATCGCGTCGCTGGTGGACTTCCTCAACGCCAACACCGAGCGCACCTTCACCGCGGCCGACACGCTCAAGAACGTGCTGGTCAAGACACGGCAGCCGGGCGCGACCGAGTGGGAGCTGCTGGGGATCGGCGTTCCCGGGGACCGCGAGGTCGACATGAAGCGCCTCGAGGCGTCGCTGGAGCCGGCCCAGGTCGAGCTGCTCGACGAGGCCGACTTCGCCCGGAACGCCTTCCTCGTCAAGGGCTACATCGGCCCGGGCGCGCTGGCCACGAACGGCGTCCGCTACCTCGTGGACCCGCGCGTCGTGACCGGCACCGCCTGGGTGACCGGCGCGGACAAGGCCGACCACCACGTCGTCGACCTCGTCGCGGGCCGGGACTTCACCCCGGACGGCACGATCGAGGCCGCCGAGGTCCGCGCCGGGGACCCGTCCCCGGACGGCACCGGGGTGCTGGAGGCCGCCCGCGGCATCGAGATCGGGCACATCTTCCAGCTCGGCCGCAAGTACGCCGACGCCTTCTCCCTCGACGCGCTCGGCCCGGACTCCAAGCCGGTCCGGATCACGATGGGCTCCTACGGCATCGGCGTCTCCCGGCTGGTCGCCGCGATCGCCGAGCAGTCCCACGACGACTCCGGCCTGGTGTGGCCGCGCTCGGTCGCGCCGTTCGACGTGCACGTCGTCGTCGCGGGCAAGTCCGCGGAGCTGCTGGAGGGCGGCGAGGCCGTCGCCGCCGAGCTGGAGGCCCAGGGCCTGTCGGTCGTCCTCGACGACCGCAAGGCGAGCCCCGGCGTGAAGTTCGCTGACGCCGAGCTGATCGGGGTCCCGACGATCGTCGTCGTCGGGCGGGGGCTCGCGGAGGGGAAGCTGGAACTCAAGGACCGGGCCACCGGCGAGCGGAGCGAGATCGACCGCGCCGGCGCCGCGGAGCTGGTCGCCGGGATCGTCCGCGGGGCCTGAGCCGCACCGCCGCCGCACGGAGCGGGTCCCTCGCCGGAGGGGCGCGCTCCGTGCGTTCCGGGGTCAGCCGGGGCGGACCGCCGAGGCGGCCAGGTCGGTGAGCGCGGAGCGGGGCACCGCGTCGCCGGGGCCGCCGCCCACGTCCGCCGCGACCACCAGCATCGCGACACCGACCGAGCCGTCGCGGGCCTGGGTCCGCGGCACCGCGAGCACCCCGACCGCGCCGTCGGTGGCGCGGCAGCCGCCCGCCCCCGACGCGGTGCCGTCGGTGCGCACGGTGGCCTCCACCCAGGTCCCCGGCTCGTCGTCGCCCGGGCGTGGCCCGGGCGGCCCGACCGCCACCTGCGGGGCCGAGCCGGCGTAGGCGGACTCCCCGGCGCCGCGGGCGAAGGCCTGCGCGGCCTGCTCGACGCTCGTCCCGGCCGGGACGGCGACGAGCGCCGCGGCGGCGACCCCGCGCGGTGCGGCGCCGACGGGGCAGTCGCCCGCGGCGAAGGGCGGGGCCTCGGCGAGCCGGGCGAACGGCACCCCGAAAACCTCCAGCGCGGGCGCCCCGGGTGCCGGAGCGGTCCATCCCGGCGGGGGCGTGACCGCGAACGCGGCGGGCTCCACGGCCGGGGGCGGGGCGGGCGCAGGGACGGCCGGGGTGGCCGGGCGGATGCCACCGAGCCCGGCCGCCGCGCCTGCCACGACCAGCACGGCGACGGCGGCGGCCAACGCGGGACGCAGCCGTCGCCCGGAACCGGGGGAGGGCCCGCCCTGCCGCGACGACATCGCGGCAGCCGGGCGGTCGGTCGTCGTCCGGCCGGAGGTCACCGGCGCAGCGTACGGCGCTGTCGTCCGACCCCGGCGCGGCGTTCCGACGGGCGGCGGGCCGCGGTCGCCCGGCGGTCCTGAGCAGGTGCCGCGGGGCCTCAGCCCGGCAGCAACGTCAGCCGCACCGACCGCGTCGGGTTGTCCACGTTGGTGTCGACCAGGCAGATCGACTGCCAGGTCCCCAGCGCGGGCCGGCCGTCGATCACCGGGACCGTCGTCGACGGCGGCACGAACGCGGGCAGCACGTGGTCGCGACCGTGCCCGGCGCTGCCGTGCCGGTGCCGCCAGCGGTCGTCGGCGGGCAGCAGCTCGCGCAGCTGCGCGAGCAGGTCGGAGTCGCTGCCCGCCCCGGTCTCGATGACCGCGATCCCGGCCGTCGCGTGCGGCACGAAGACGTTGAGCAGGCCGTCGTCGGCACCGCAGTCGGACAGGAAGCGTTCGATCCGGTGCGTCAGGTCCACGACCGTCTCCTCGGAACCGGTCCGGATCTCGATCAGCTCGCTGTACACACCCCGAGACAGTAGGACCGTCGGTACGGTCGGGCAGCGTGGACGACTCGGTCACCTTTGCCGGATGGGAACTGCCACACCGGCCCGGCTACCTGAACACCGCGAGCATCGGCATCCCGCCGCGACGGGCGTCGGCGGTGGTCGCCGACGTCGTGGCGCGGTGGGCCGTCGGCGGGACCTCGCCGAAGGACTTCGACGACGCCGTCGAGACGGCCCGTGCCGGGTTCGCCGCGATCACCGGGGTGCCGGCCGCCGACGTCGCACAGGGCGCCACGACGTCCGGTCTCATCGGTCCGCTCGCCGCGTCGGTGCCCGAGGGCACCCGGGTGCTCGTCGCCCGGGGCGAGTTCTCCTCGGTGACCCGGCCGTTCGCGGTGCAGGCCCACCGCGGGGTCCGGGTGACCGAGGTGCCGCTCGCCGAGCTGGCGGCACACGCCGCCGACCACGACCTCGTCGCGGTGTCGGTGGTGCAGTCCTCCGACGGCGCGATCGCCGACGTCGACGCGCTGCTCGCCGCCCGCGCCCGCAGCGGCGTGCGGCTGCTGTTCGACGTCACCCAGGCCGCCGGATGGCTCCCGCTGCGCATGCACGACGCCGACGCCGTCGTCGGGTCGGGGTACAAGTGGCTGCTCGCGCCGCGCGGCACCGCCTGGCTGGCCCGGCGGCCGTCCTGGGTCGACGGACCGCCCACCGGGGCGCGCTGGCCGGAGCCCACCCCGCACTCCGCGGGCTGGTACGGCACCCGGGACCGCTGGGGTGGTGGGCTCTACACCCCGGACCCGCCCGCACGGCCCGGACCGGCCGGGGGCGAGGAGGCCCCCGTCTGGTTCGCCCATGCCGGCGCCGCGGTGACGCTGCCGTGGCTGGCCTCGCTCGACCCCGAGGCACTGCGCGCGCACTGCGTCGGCCTCGCCGACGGCCTGCGCGAGCGCCTCGGGATGCCACCCGCCGGGTCGGCCATCGTGTCGGTGCGCGCCGAGGGTGCGGCCGACCGGCTGGCCGCGGCCGGGATCACCGCCGCCGTACGCGACGGAGCCGCCCGGCTGGCGTTCCACCTGTCGACCACCCTCGACGACGTCGAGGCGGCCGCCGCCGCGCTCCGTTGAGCGTTGCCGAGCGGCGCGCCCCTCAGCTCCGGCCGGGGAACACCGGCACGACGGGGGATCGCTCGGTGACCCCGCGCCAGTACGCGAGCCGGCCGGTGCACTCGACCATCGCCTTCAGCCCGGCCTCGCGCAGCGGGACCGACGACGACCGCTCGGTCACCGACCGCCACGCGGCGATCGCGTCGGTCTCGGCCGACACCAGCAGCGCCCCGGCCGACACGCCGTCGACGACGGGCTGCGGGGCCGCGTACGCCGGCTGCGCCGAGACCGGCCGCTGCCCGATGTCGGACAGGGTCTGGGTGATCTGGCCGCGCAGGGTGGTGTGGGCCTCGATGTCGCCGCGGGCCCGGGTCGCCCACTCCGGCGGGATGAACGCGAGCGCCATCTTGTACGCCCACAGGGCCGCGTGCTCGCAGGCGAGCGCCCGCTGCAGCGCGTCGACGGTGACCTGGGGGACCTGGGGCTCGTCGTCGGAGGACTGCCGCGGCAGCGGACCCGCGCTCATGCCGGGGCCCCGGTGAGGATCGCCGCGTAGGTGGCGCAGCAGGCGGCGACCTCGGCGACCAGCCCCACCTGCAGCGCCGAGGCGCGGGGGACGACCTCGCCCGCGCTGCGGGCCGACCCGGCGACGGCGTCGCGCACCGCGGCGAGGTCACCCGACGGTGGCGTCGCGGGGGAGGCGATCTGGCCCGGGGTGCGCCCGCCCGCCTGGTCCAGCGCGGCGGCGTGCTCCATCCGGGCCGCGCGCAGCGGCTCCAGCCGGCCCGCGAGCGACGGGTCGCCGGTCACCGCGGCGACGATCAGCGCGGCGTCGGAGCGGGCGGCGTCGGCGAGCGCGAGCAGGGCGTCCGAGGCGTCCTGGGTGCGTGTGGTCGCGCGGGAGCAGCCCGCCAGCGGCACCGTCGCGGCCACCGCGGCCGCGGTCACCAGCACCTGGCGTCGGGTCGGGCGGACACGGCGGGGGCCGGTCACCGACGACGGGACCGGCGACGACGGCGGCCCGGTCGGTGACATCCGGGGGGACACCCCGGGTGACACCCGGGACGACACGGATGGCTGGCGGTCGTTCACGTCGGGTCATGCTGCCAGCACGCGCCGGGCCGCGCGGCACCGACCGTGCCCGCACGGGCCGCGGACGACCGCCCGCCGGCGGGCCACCGACCGTCGGCCCGCCGGGCGGACGCGCTAGGCTCGTCGGCCGTCCCCACCGTCACCGGCACCGCTCGGTCCCGTCCGGACGCGTCGCGGTGTGCGGCGCCGCTGTCGGATGCCGTCCGCGAGCGTCCGACGTGCCCGCCCACCGGCGGTCGCGACACCACGATCGACCCCAACCGGAGCCCTGCCGACCGGTCGTCACCCCGGCAGGCCCCCACACGAGGAGAGTCACCCGATGCGCAGTCCGGACCCCGCACAGCTGGCAGACCAGCTGCGCGGCGTGCTCGAGCCGGTGGTCCACGGGGCCGGGCTGGAGATCGACGCCGTGGAGGTCCGCTCCGCCGGGCGACGGCACTCGGTCAAGCTCGTCGTCGACCTGCCCGAGTCCTCGCCCGAGACCGGCATCGACCTCGACGTCATCGCCCGGCTCAGCCGTTCCGCGGCCGCCGAGCTGGACCCGCACGAGCACCTCATCGAGGGTTCGTACACGCTCGAGGTGACCTCGCCCGGGATCGACCGGCCGCTCACCGAGCCCCGGCACTGGCGGCGGGCCTACCTGCGCCTGGCGCGGCTCACGCTGACCGACGGCTCCGTCGTCGACGCCCGGGTCGGCCGGCTCGACGGCGACACGGTCGCCGTCGCGGTCCCCGGCCGGAAGTCCCCGGAGCGGCGCGACATCCCGCTCGCGGAGATCCGCCACGCCCAGGTGCAGGTCGAGTTCAAGCCCGCCCCGCCCGCGGAGACCGCACTGCTCGACCCGGACGCGCTGTCCGGCAGCACCGACGGGGCCGACGGGGCCCCCACGAACCACGACGGCCCTGACGGCCCTGACGGCCCTGAGGGCACTGCCCGCGACGAGGAGAACCGGTGAACGTCGACATCCCCGCGCTGCGCGCGATCGAGCGGGACAAGGAGATCCCGTTCGAGACGGTCCTCTCGGCCATCGAGACGGCGCTGCTCACCGCCTACAAGCACACCGACGGTCACCACCCGGACGCCCGCGTCGACATCGACCGCAAGAGCGGTGTGGTGCGGGTCATGGTCCGCGACGCCGCCGACGCGTCCGAGGACGGCACCCCCGGCCCGGAGTTCGACGACACCCCGGACGGCTTCGGCCGGATCGCGGCGACGACCGCCCGCCAGGTCATCCTGCAGCGGCTGCGCGACGCCGAGCACGAGCGCACCTACGGCGAGTTCTCCACCAAGGAGGGCGAGGTCGTCGCCGGCATCGTTCAGCGCGCCGCGCGCGCCAACGCCCGCGGCGTCGTCGTGGTCGAGCTCTCCGGCGGCACCGAGGCCGTGCTGCCCGCCGCCGAGCAGGTGCCGGGCGAGGTCTACAAGCACGGCGACCGGATCCGCTGCTTCGTCATCGGTGTGAACCGCGGCCCGCGGGGCACCTCGATCACGCTCTCGCGGACCCACCCGAACCTGGTGCGCAAGCTGTTCGCCCTGGAGGTGCCCGAGATCGTCGACGGTTCCGTCGAGATCGTGTCGGTGGCCCGTGAGGCGGGGTTCCGCTCCAAGATCGCGGTGCGCTCGACCCGCTCCGGGCTCAACGCCAAGGGTGCCTGCATCGGTCCGATGGGCGCCCGGGTGCGCGGCGTGATGGGGGAGCTGGCCGGTGAGAAGATCGACATCATCGACTGGTCCGAGGACCCGGCCGAGTTCGTCGGGAACGCGCTCTCGCCGTCGAAGGTGGTGTCGGTGACGGTGCTCGACGAGCGCGCCCGGATCGCCCGCGTCGTCGTGCCGGACTTCCAGCTGTCGCTGGCGATCGGCAAGGAGGGGCAGAACGCCCGTCTGGCCGCCCGGCTCACCGGCTGGAAGATCGACATCCGCAGTGACGCCGACCCGCGCGACCCGGTCACGCCCGACGGCGGGCCGGCCGACCCCGCCGGGGAGCCGTCCTGACCGACGGAGATCAACAGCAGGGGTCGGGCGAGGGAATGCCCGACGACCGCCCTGCGCTACACTCGTCATCGGCCCGCGGTCGCGGACCGTCGCCCACGCACACCCGGTCGGTTCCGATCCGGACCTGTGTGGGGTGCCGGACCCGGGAACGGGCCGACGTACTGTTGCGGGTGGTCGTGGAGAACGGACGTTGCATTCCGGATCCGCGCCGCCGTCTCCCCGGACGGGGTGCCTGGTTGCACCTCTCGACGGGGTGCCTGGACAAGGCCGAGCGACGCTCGGCGTTCGCCCGGGCGTTACGTGTCCGTTCGGCACCGGACGTCACCGCCGTCAGGCGGTGGCTGCAGGAGTCGCACGACCCGCTGGGGCTCGGGAACCTCTCGGACCCGTCATCGGAAGAAAGCAAGGTCGACCAGTCATGAGCCAGCAGTGAAGATCGCACCATGAACGTGCTTCGACACTAGGTTCGAGGTCGAGCGGGATGCTGCCGCCCGGCCTCCGGTCAGGATGAGGAGAGCAGTGGCAGGCAAGGCCCGCGTGCACGAGCTCGCGAAAGAGCTCGGAATCAGCAGTAAGCAGGTCCTCAGCAAGCTGCAGGACCTCGGGGAGTACGTGAAGTCCCCCTCCTCCACCGTGGAGGCCCCGGTCGTGCGCAAGCTGCGCGACGCGATGGCCTCCGGTGGTGGCCCCGCCGGCGGCCAGCGCCGCGGTTCCGGCGCGCCCGGTGGCGGTCGTCCGCGTGCCGGTGGCTCCGGCGCCCCGTCGCCGTCGCGCCCGACCCCGGGTGCGGCCCCCAAGCCCGGCCCGCGTCCGGGTCCGCCGGCCCCCGCGACACCCACCCCGGGTGCCCCGTCGCCGTCGCAGCCCGCGGCGCGCACCGACGCCCCGAAGCCGGGACCGGCCGCGCCCAAGCCCGGCCCGCAGGCCCCGGCGGCTCCGGTTGCCCCGGCCGCCCAGACTCCCGCCGCGGTCGCCGAGGCCCCGGCCGCGCCGAAGCCCGCCTCGACCCCCCGTCCCGGTCAGGGCCAGGGCGGCCAGGGCGGTGGCGCCCCGCGTCCCTCGGGTCAGCCCGGTGAGCGTGGTGCCCGTCCGGGCCCGCGCCAGCCGCGCGTCGGCAACAACCCGTTCGGCGTCGGCCAGGGTTCGCCCAAGCCGGGCCCGCGTCCCGGTGCGCCGCAGCCCCAGCAGGGCGGTGGCCAGCAGGGCGGCCGTCCCGAGGCTCCCGCCGCGCGTTCCGGTGAGGCCCCGCCGCGTCCGCCCCGTCCGGGCGGCGCTCCGGGTGCGGGCGGTCCCCGTCCGAACCCGGGCAACATGCCTCCGCGGCCGAACCCGGGCATGATGCCCGCGCGTCCGGCTGCCGGTCGCCCCGGAGCCGGTGCCGGTGGCCGTGGTGGCCCCGGCGGCGGTCGTGGTGGCCCCGGTGCCGGTCGTGGTGGCCCCGGTGGCGGTCGTCCCGGTGGCGGTGGCGGCGGTTTCCGTCCCGGTGGTGGCGGTCCCGGTGGTCCGCCCCCGGCCGGTGGTGGATTCCGCGGTCGTCCCGGTGGTGGCGGTGCGCGTGGTCACGGCGGTGCCGCGGGTGCGTTCGGCCGTCCCGGCGGTCCGGCCCGCAAGGGTCGCAAGTCGAAGCGGCAGAAGCGCCAGGAGTACGACGCCATGGCCGCGCCCTCGGTGGGCGGCGTCCGCCTGCCCAAGGGCAACGGCGAGACGATCCGGCTGCCGCGTGGCGCGTCGCTGACCGACTTCGCCGAGAAGATCAACGCCAACCCGGCCTCGCTGGTACAGGTGTTGTTCCACCTCGGTGAGATGGTCACGGCCACCGCGTCGGTCTCGGACGAGGTCCTGGAGCTGCTCGGCCAGGAGATGAACTACCGCGTGCAGGTCGTCTCCCCCGAGGAGGAGGACCGTGCGCTGCTGGAGTCGTTCGACATCGAGTTCGGTGACCCGGGCGACGAGGACGCGCTCGAGGCCCGTCCGCCGGTCGTGACCGTCATGGGTCACGTCGACCACGGTAAGACGCGGCTGCTGGACACGGTCCGCAAGGCGAACGTCCGCGAGGGCGAGGCCGGCGGCATCACCCAGCACATCGGCGCCTACCAGGTCGCGGCCGAGCTCGAGGGCGAGGAGCGGCTCATCACGTTCATCGACACCCCGGGTCACGAGGCGTTCACCGCCATGCGTGCCCGTGGTGCGAAGTCCACCGACATCGCGGTCATCGTGGTGGCGGCGGACGACGGCGTGATGCCGCAGACCGTCGAGTCGATCAACCACGCCCAGGCGGCCGGTCTGCCGATCGTCGTCGCGGTCAACAAGATCGACGTCGAGGGTGCGAACCCGCAGAAGATCCGTCAGCAGCTCACCGAGTACAACCTGGTGGCCGAGGAGTACGGCGGCGACACCATGTTCGTCGACATCTCCGCGAAGCAGGGCACCAACATCGAGGCCCTGCTCGAGGCGATCCTGCTGACCGCCGACGCGGCGCTCGACCTGCGGGCCAACCCCGAGATGGAGGCGCAGGGCGTCACCATCGAGGGTCACCTGGACCGCGGTCGCGGCCCGGTGGCCACCGTGCTGGTCCAGCGCGGAACGCTCCGGGTCGGCGACTCGGTCGTGGCCGGCGACGCCTCCGGGCGTGTCCGGCGCATGGTCGACGAGCACGGCCAGGACGTCACCGAGGCGCTCCCGTCGCGCCCGGTGCAGGTCATCGGTCTGACGTCGGTGCCGGGTGCGGGCGACACGTTCCTCGTCGTGGACGAGGACCGGGTGGCCCGCCAGATCGCCGACCGGCGCCGCGCCCGCGAGCGCAACGCCGAGCTGGCGAGCCGTCGCAAGCGCGTCAGCCTGGAGGACCTGGACGCCGCGCTGAAGGAGACCAACACCCTCAACCTGATCATCAAGGGTGACAACTCGGGCACCGTCGAGGCGCTCGAGGAAGCCCTGATGAAGCTGGACGTGGGTGAGGAGGTCGAGCTGCGGGTCATCCACCGCGGCGTCGGCGGCATCACCGAGGGCGACATCAACCTCGCCATCGCGGACAACGTCATCGTCATGGGCTTCAACGTCCGTGCCGAGGGCAAGGCCACCGAGCTGGCCAACCGCGAGGGCGTCGAGATCCGCTACTACTCGGTGATCTACCAGGCGATCGACGAGATCGAGGCAGCCCTCAAGGGCATGCTCAAGCCGGAGTACGAGGAGGTCGAGCTGGGCCGCGCCGAGGTCCGCGACGTCTTCAAGTCCTCGAAGTTCGGCACGATCGCCGGTTGCCTGGTGATGAGTGGGGAGATCCGCCGGAACGCCCGGGCGCGCCTGCTGCGCGACTCGAAGGTGATCCACGAGAACCTCCCGATCTCGTCGCTGCGCCGGTTCAAGGACGACGTGGTCGAGGTCCGCGAGGGCTTCGAGTGCGGTCTGACGCTCGGTACCTACAGCGACATCAAGGTCGACGACGTCATCGAGACGTTCGAGATGCGGGAGAAGCCGCGCGACTAGCGGTTGACGAACGCGCTCCGACGGGGCGGCCGGTCACCGGCCGCCCCGTCGGCGTCAGTGGAGGTGTGTGTGTACGTCGGCTCCCTGGAGTGTGACGTCCTGCTCGGCGACGTCCGGTCGCTCAAGCAGAAGCGGTCGATGGTCCGTCCGCTGCTCGCCGAGCTGCGCCGGTTCGAGGTGGCTGCCGCCGAGGCCGGCCACCTGGACCTGCACTGGCGCGCGCTGATCGGGGTGAGCTGTGTGGCCGCCGACACGGGCCACGTGCACGCCCTGCTGGAGCGGTGCGAGCGACTCGTCGCCGCCCGTCCCGAGCTGGAGCTGCTGTCCGCGCGGACACGGCTGTTCGGCCCGGACGACGACTGACCGCCGCCCCGCTCGGGCGCGGCGCAACCCCGCGACCCGTGCCTAGACTCGGGCTCGCACGACCCGGTGGAAGGAGCAGGACATGGTCGACCAGGCCCGCGCCCGCAAGCTCGCGAAGCGGATCTCGCAGATCGTCGCGGAGGCCCTCGAGCACGAGGTGAAGGACCCGCGGCTGGCGATGGTGACGATCACCGACACCCGTGTCACCGGGGACCTGCGCGAGGCGACCGTGTTCTACACGGTCATGGGTGCCTCGCTGGAAGAGGAGCCGGACACCGCGGGCGCCGCCGCGGCGCTGCAGAGCGCGAGCGGAGTGCTCCGCAGCCGGGTGGGGCAGCAGACCGGGGTGCGGCACACGCCGAGCCTCGCGTTCGTGCTGGACGCGGTGCCGGACACGGCCCGCCGGATGGAGGAGCTGCTGGCGCGCCCCCGCGCCTCCGACGAGGAGGTGGCCCGGCTGGCGGCCACGGCGTCCCCGGCGGGGGACCCGGATCCGTACAAGGCGCCGCGGGAGACCGACGACGAGTGACCGGCGTCGTGCACGAGACCGTCCCGGGCCCCGGTCCGGTCGATCCGGCCGGGGCCGCGGCAATCCTGCGCCGGGCCCGTGACGTGCTCGTGGTCGGGCACGTCCGGCCCGACGCGGACGCCGCGGGCAGCGCCCTGGCCCTGGCCACGGCGCTGCACCGCGCGGGCACCCCGGTCACCGTGTCGTTCGGTGGGCCGGACCAGGTGCCGGCCGCGCTGGTCGACAGCCTCGATCCCCACGGGCTCGTCGTCGCCTCGGTGGACGCGCCGCGCTCGCCGGACCTGCTGGTCTGCTGCGACATCTCCGCGGCCCGTCGGCTCGGGGACCTGGAGCCGGTGTTGGACACGGCCGGGTCGTCGCTGGCGGTGGACCACCACGCGTCGTTCGCGGCGTTCACGGACCGGTACCTCGTCGACCCGGGGGCCCCGGCGACGGTGACGCTCGTCCGGGAGGTGCTCGCCGAGCTGGGCACCCCGTTGGACGCGGTCCTCGCCCGGTCGCTGTTCGCGGGGCTCTACACCGACACAGGCGGTTTCCGGCGCGGCGGTTCGGACGCGCTCCGGCTGGGCGCCGAGCTCGTCGACGCCGGCGTCGAGCCCGCCCCGCTGCTGCGGGACATCGGGGGACCGGTGCCGTTCGCGTGGCTCGCGGCGCAGGCCACGGTGCTGGCCGGGGCCCATCGCGAACCGGGCGTCGCCGCCGGGGCGGACCTGGTGTGGGCCGCCGTCGACGTGGCGACCGCGGCCCGGTTCCGGGACCGCACGGTGACGCTGGTCGGGTCGCTGCAGGCCGCGGCCGGGGGCGGGGTCGCGGCGTTGCTGACCGAGACGGCGCCGGGTGAGTGGTCGGTGTCGCTGCGCGGCAGCGGTTCCCCGGACCTGTCCCGGGTGGCGACGGCGCTCGGTGGCGGTGGGCACGCCGGTGCGGCCGGGTTCGAGCGCGCCGGCACCCGCGCCGGCATCCTGGCGCTGCTGCGTGCGGAGCTGGCCCGCTGAGAACGCCCGGTTGACCGGGTTCATCCCGGGTACACGGCCCCGACATCACGACCGGGTACACCTCGGGGCGGTCCGGCGTCACGGCGTCGGGGCACGTAGCGTGTCCCGCGAGACCAGGAGGTGTGCGGTGCGATCCGAGCCCGCTGCGGCCCGCGGGGGCGACAGTCACGGCAACGCGTCCAGCGGGTGGCCGGAGTTCCTCCGTGCCTGGCTGCGCAACCCGGCCCGGGTGGGTGCGGTGTGGCCGAGCTCGCCGCGGCTGTCGGCGAAGCTGGCCCGCATCGCGCCGGGGCACGGCGCCCCGGTCGTCGTCGAGCTGGGGCCGGGCACCGGCGCCGTCACCACGCAGGTCAGCAGGCGGCTGCCCCCGGAGGGGCGGCATCTCGCCGTCGAGCTCGACCCGGGCATGGCCCGCTACCTCCAGGAGCGCCACCCGGGCGTCGAGGTCGTGAACGGCGATGCCCGCAAGCTGGGGGCGCTGCTCGCCGAGCGGGACATCACCTCGGTCGACGCGGTGATCTCCGGGCTGCCCTGGTCGCTGTTCGACCGCGTGATGCAGCAGGAGATCCTCGACCAGGTCGTCGGGGCAGTGGGGGAGACCGGCGCGTTCGCGACGTTCGCCTACTCCCACACCCTGCCGATGCCCTCGGCGCGGCGGTTCAAGGCGACTCTGCACGACACGTTCGACGAGGTCGTGATGACCCGGACGGTGTGGCGCAACCTGCCGCCCGCGTTCTGCTTCCTCTGCCGCCGCCCTCGTCGGTGACCCGGCCCGCCCCTCTCGCGGGCGGGCCCCGTGACATCCTCCGGCTCGCCCTGCCCGCTCTCCCGGTGCTGGCGGCCGAGCCGCTGTTCCTGCTGGTCGACACGGCCGTCGTCGGACGGCTGGGTGGGCTGCCGCTGGCCTCGCTCGCCGTCGCGGCGGTGCTCTTCGCGCAGGTCACGACCCAGCTGACGTTCCTGTCCTACGGGACGACGGCGCGCGCGGCCCGGTTCTACGGCGCCGGGCGCCGCTCGGCCGCGGTGACCGAGGGAGTACAGGCGACCTGGCTGGCGCTGGGCGTCGGGCTGCTCGTCGTCGCGCTCGGACAGCTCGCCGCCGCACCGTTGGCGGGGCTGCTCGCCGGGGACCCGGCGATCGCCGAGGGCGCGGTCTCGTGGCTGCGCATCGCCCTGCTCGGTGCCCCGCTGGTCCTGGTGACGCTGGCCGGCAACGGGTGGATGCGCGGGGTGCAGGACACGCGTCGTCCGATGTGGATCGTGATCGGCGGCAACCTGCTGTCCGCGCTGCTCTGCCCGCTCCTGGTGCACGGGGCGGGGGACTGGGCGGGCTGGGGGCTCGAGGGCTCGGCGATCGCGAACGTCGCGGGGCAGGCCGTCGCGGCGTCGCTGTTCCTGCGGGCGCTGGTCGTCGAACGACGGCGCGCCCCCGCCGGTGACCCGGTCCGCTTCGCCCCGGACACCGCGGTCCTCCGCTCCCAGGCGACGATGGGCCGCGACCTGATCGTGCGGTCGCTGGGGTTCCAGGCCTGCTTCCTGTCCGCGACGGCGGTGGCCGCCCGGTTCGGGTCCGAGTCCGTCGCCGCGCACCAGATCGTGCTGCAGCTGTGGGTGTTCCAGTCCCTGGTGCTCGACGCGGTCGCGATCGCGGCGCAGTCGCTGGTCGGGGCCGCCCTCGGTGGTGCTGCCGGCGAGCAGGGTGCTGCCGGCGACCGTGCTGCTGACGACCGTTCTGCCGACGACCGCGCCGGGGGCGACCGTGCGGACACGGGTCCGGCGCGGGCGCTCGCCGCCCGGGTGACCCGTTACGGCCTCGTGCTCGGCTGCGGGTTCGGCGTGCTGTTCGCCGCGCTCTATCCCGTCCTGCCGCCGGTGTTCACCCGCGACGCGGCCGTCCTCGCGGCGATCCCCGCCGCGTGGTGGTTCTTCACCGCGCTGCAGCCGATCGCCGGGGTGGTGTTCGCCCTGGACGGTGTGCTGCTCGGCGCCGGTGACGCGGCCTTCCTGCGCACCACCACGCTGCTCGCCGCACTGGGCGGGTTCCTGCCGATGATCTGGCTGTCCCTGCTGTTCGGGTGGGGGCTGGCCGGGATCTGGACCGGGCTCGCCGCGTTCATGGTGGTCCGCCTGGTCGCGGTGGGGCTGCGGGCACGGTCGGGGCGCTGGGCGGTCCCGGGGGAGATCCGGGCCTGACCGTCCGACCTGCTGCACCCCGCGATGTGGCCCTCCCCGGGCTGCGGGCCCCGGTGGCTCGGTGGCCGGCCTGCTCGGCCCGCAGGAGATGTCCGCCCGGTCGCCGGGGTCGTCGGCCTCGGCCGGGCAGGACGAACGAGTCCGCACCCCTCCGTCGCCGCGACGGGGCCCGTTCGCCGCGGTGCGTGGAGCGACCCGTCGACGGAGTCCGGACGGCCGAGTGGCACACCAGGCACTCTGTGGTGGGGCCCGGAGGTATGTGACGTGCCACTCGGCGCCTCCGGGACGGGGCACCGGACGGGATGTGCCGGGCTGTGGTCGCGTTCCCCGCGGGCCGGGATCCGGTGGCGGCAGGTGGTCAGCCCCGGCCGGTGGCCGAGGTCTCCGGCCGGTGGCCCGGGGCGTCCGGCCGGTCCACCCGGGCGTCCGGGCGGTGTACCGGGGCGTCCGGCCGGTGTACCGGGGGGCCGGGGTCCTCCGGCGGTCCGGTGTCCCCGGGGGGCGCGGCCGGGAGCGGCAGCCGCACGGTGAACACGGCGCCGGTGCCGTCGTCGCGGGCACCGACCGTCACCGACCCGCCGAGGCGGCGGGCGATCCGGTCGACCAGCGCCAGCCCGATGCCGCGGGTGCGGCCGCCGGGCGTCGCACGGGTGCTGAACCCGAACGTGAACAGCTCGCGGGCGGTGTCGGGGGGCACCCCGGGGCCGCTGTCGGCGACCTCCAGGAGCAGCTCGCGGCCGTCGGGCCCGGTGCGCAGGACGACCGCGACCGACCGTTCCCCGGCGCGCCCGGTGACGACCTCGACCGCGTTGTCGACGAGGTTGCCGACCAGCGAGACCAGGTCGTTCGCGGCGAAGGGCAGCCGCAGCTCCGGCAGCACGTCGGGGTCGCAGGCGTCGGTGACGGAGAAGGTGACGTCGTGCTCGGAGGCCTGCCACGCCTTGTCGGCGAGCAGCGCGGCCAGGACCGGGTCGTACACCTCGGCCACGATCCGCGCGCCGGGCCCGCGGGTGCGGTCCAGCGCCGCGGTGCCGGCCGCCGCGGCGTCGGCGGTGTCGCCGAGCTCGATCAGGGTCAGCACGGTCTGCAGCCGGTTGCCGAACTCGTGCGCCTGCCCGGACAGCGCGGCGACGGTGTCGCGGGCCTCGTCGCGCTCGCGCAGCACCCCGGCCAGCTCGGTGCGGTCGCGCAGGGTGAACACCCGCGTCCCCGGGCCCGCGGCCGGCCCGGCGTGCCTGCTGTTGACCAGCAGCACCCGCTCCCCGGCCAGCGCGGCCCGGTCGCGCAGGTCCGAGCGCAGCCCGCTGGTGAGCACGGCCGCGACGGCCGGGTCCATGCCGAGCCCGGTGAGCGGCCGGCCCGGGACGGCGGGGTCGCCGGGGGAGTCGTGGTCGGGCAGGCCGAGCAGCCGCCGGGCCTCGGCGTTGACGACGACGAGCCGCCCGTCGCCGTCGACGACCAGCAGCCCCTCGCCGACGGCGTGCAGCACCGCCTCGTGGTGGGTGTAGGCGGCGGTGATGTCCTCGGGCTCCAGGCCCAGGGTCTGGCGACGCAGCCGCCGGGCCAGCACCACCGCCAGTCCCGAGCCCACGAGCACCGCGACCACGGCCGCGGCGAGGATGCCCGGCAGCCAGCGCAGCGCGAGATCGCTGATCCGGGTCTGCAGCACGCCGACGGACACGACCGCGGCGACCCGGCCGTCGACGAGCACCGGGGTGACGGTGCGGACCGAGGGGCCCAGGGTGCCGGTGTAGACCTCGGTGGAGGTGCGTCCGGCCAGTGCCGGGACGATGTTGCCCTGGTACGGCCGCCCGATCTCGTCGGGGTTGTAGTGGCTGTAGCGGATGCCCTGCGGGGACATGACGACGACGAAGCTGCTGTTCGTGGCCCGGCGGACGCGTTCGGCCACCGGCTGCAGCCGCCCGGCGAGGGTGGCGAGCCCGCCGCCCTCGCCGACCGCGGACACGACCTCGGGATCGGAGGCCAGCGACAGCGCGGTGGCGGTGGTGAGCCGCCCGGCGGCGTCGTGCTCCAGGCGGGTCGCACCGACGACACCCAGCGCGGCGAGCCCGCCGACGGTGAGCAGCACGGTGACGACCTGGAGCAGGAACAGCCGCCGCACCAGCCGCGACCGCCGCAGCGGTGGGGAGGAACGGAACGGCCGGCGCACGGGCCCAGCCTGCCACCGCGGGAGTGGCAGGGGGACCCGTGCACCGGCCGGGACGTCGGCACCCCCGCGGGCCTGCCGGCTCCGCGGGGGTGCGACGGTCATGGGAGGAGGACCCGCGCCGTGGTCAGGAGCCCGCGCCGACCTTCTCGCGGGAGCCGGACTCGGGCTTCTCGGCGCCCTCGGCGGCCTGCTCGATCTGCTCGTCGGCGGCACCGCCCCCGTGCGCGGCCTCCATGTCGGCCTCGACGAGCTTCGGGTCGTCCAGCACCGCGGCGAGCCGCTCGCGGTCGAGCTCGCCGTTCCAGCGGGCGACGACGAAGGTCGCCACGACGTTGCCGATCGCGTTGGTGAGCGCACGGCCCTCGGACATCATGCGGTCGATGCCGACGATCAGCGCGAGACCGACGACGATGGCCTCGGGGGTGAAGAACTCCCCGCCGAAGGCCTGCAGCGACGCGGCCAGGGTGACCAGGCCGGCGCCGGTGACGCCCGCGGCGCCCTTCGAGGTGAGCACCATGAGCACGGCCAGCGCGATCTGCGCGCCGATCGGCAGGTACTCGTTGCCCGCCTGGATGATGAACAGCGCACCCAGGGTCAGGTAGATGCAGGTGCCGTCGAGGTTGAACGAGTAGCCGGTCGGGATGACCATGCCGACGGTCTGCTTGGACGCACCGGCGGACTGCAGCTTGGTGAGGAAGCGCGGCAGCACCGACTCCGACGACGAGGTGCCGAGGATGATCAGCAGCTCGTCCTTGATGAGGCGGATGACCTTGAAGATGTTGATGCCTGCCATCCAGGACACCGCACCGAGGACGACGACGATGAAGAACAGGCAGGTGCCGTAGAAGACCAGCATCAGCTTGAGCAGGTTGATGAGCGACGCGCCGCCCATCTGGCCGACGGTGTAGGCCATGCCGCCGAACGCGGCGACCGGCGCGGCCCACATGATGATCTTGATGATGCCGAAGATGACCTGGGCGATGCCCTCGATGCCGCCGACCAGGCGGCTGCGCAGGGCCGGGTTCAGCGAGGAGATGGCGCAGGCGGCCAGGATGGCCAGCACCAGGACCTGCAGGACCGAGTTGTCCACGAACGGGCCGAAGAAGCTCTTCGGGAGCAGCGAGTCCTGGATGAACGGGATGACACCCGACTCCTGGGCCCCGGTCTCGAACTGTCCCTCGGCCCGGGTCAGCTCCGCTGCGCTCGGTTGCCCCTCGAAACCGGCACCCGGCTGGAAGACGTTGCCGGCGATGAGGCCGAGCGTCAGCGCGATCACCGTCATGATCAGGAAGTAGCCCATGGCCCGCGCGGCGAGCCCCCCGGCCCGGGCGAGGTTGCCCAGCGAGGCGATGCCGACGATGACGGTGCAGAAGATGACCGGGCCGATGATGACCTTGATCATCTGGACGAACGTGTCGGCGAGCCACTTCAGCTCACCGGCGAAGCCGGGAGCGAGGAACCCGACCGCGATGCCGGACGCGATGCCGACGAGCACCCAGAACCAGAGCTGGGTGTAGACCTTCTTCTTGGTCCGGGTGGGGGTGGTGGACCCCGTCCCGGACGAGCCGTCTGCGTTGGCGACCTCGGCCATGTCCGTCCTCCTCGACGTGTTCGGTGCGGACACGATGGAGCCGGGGCGTGTCGTGGGGCAACCGCGGGGGCACCGAGCTTGAGGAAGCTTTGAGGAATCGTGACTAGGGTGGGTCCGTGCGGGTGCTGCTGGTCGAGGACGACGCGGTCCTCGGCGACGCCCTGCGACGCAGCCTCGTCCGCCAGGGATACCCGACCGACCTCGTGACCAGCGGGTCCGCGGCCATCGCCGCCGTCGCCGAGCGGGAGCCCGACGTCGTGCTGCTCGACATGGGCCTGCCCGACCGCGACGGCATCGGCGTCTGCCGGGAGATCCGGGAGCGGTCCCGGGTGCCGATCCTCGCCATCACCGGCCGCGGCGACGTCGCGGCGCGGGTGCAGGGACTGCGCTCGGGCGCCGACGACTACCTGGTCAAGCCGGTCTCCACCGACGAGCTGGTGGCCAGGATCGAGGCCGTCCTGCGTCGTGCCACCGGCGCGGCGGTGGCCGCGACGGTGAGCGTCGGCGACGTCGTCGTCGACCTCGACCGGCGGGCGGTGACCGCGGCCGGCACCGAGGTCGCGCTGACCCGCAAGGAGTTCGACCTGCTCGCCGCGCTCGCCCGCCGGGAGGGAGCGGTGCTGCCGCGCACCGAGCTGCTGGAACAGGTGTGGGGGACCGCCGACGCGTCCGCGGCACGCACGCTGGAGGCGCACGTGGCGTCGCTGCGGTCGAAGCTGGGGGCCCGCGACGTCGTGGTGACGGTCCGTGGAGTCGGGTACCGGCTGGCGCGTTAGCGTCCCGGCGTGCCCGCACGCAACCCGCCCCCGCCGCCCGGCCTCGTGATCGTCGACAAGAACCGGGGCCCGACCAGCCACGACGTCGTCGGGAAGCTCCGCCGGATCATGGGCACCCGCAAGGTCGGCCACGCCGGGACGCTGGACCCGATGGCGACCGGGGTGCTGGTCGTCGGCATCGAGCGGGCCACCAAGCTGCTCGGGCACCTGTCGCTCGACACCAAGGCCTACACCGCGACCGTGCGGCTCGGGCAGGGCACCGACACCGACGACGCCGAGGGCACGCCCGTCGGCGAGCCCGTCCCGGTCGGGGCCGACGACGACGCCGTCCGCGCCGCCATGGCCGCGCTGACCGGGGAGATCATGCAGGTCCCCAGCGCGGTGTCCGCGGTGAAGATCGACGGAAAGCGCGCCTACCAGCGGGTCCGCGACGGCGAGACCGTCGAGATCCCGGCCCGCCCGGTCACCGTGTCGGCGTTCGAGCTGCTCGCGGTGCGCCGTGACGGCCCGTGGTGCGACCTCGACGTCGCCGTCGACTGCTCCTCGGGCACCTATGTCCGCGCGCTCGCCCGCGACCTCGGCACTGCGCTGGGCTCCGCCGGGCACCTGACCGCGCTGCGGCGCACCCGGGTCGGACCCTTCACCCTGGAGCACGCGCGCACCGTCGAGCAGCTCGAAGAGGAACCCGGGCTGTCGCTGGACCTCGCCGCGGCCGTCGCGACGGCGTTCCCGCGGGTCGACCTCGACGCCTCGGCCGCCACCGACGTGCGGTTCGGCAAGTCACTGCCGGCGGCCGGGATCGCGGGCACCTACGGGGTGTTCGCCCCGGACGGCGCCGCGCTGGCCCTGATGGCCGACCGCGGTGCCGCCGCCCGCCCGGTCGTCGTGCTCGCGCCGGCCGGCTGACCCTGCGGGCCGAGCGCGGTCGCCCGCTGCGCGGGACCCGGCCCGGTTCGCCTAGGCTCGCGCCCGTGCAGCGGTGGCGTGGTCTGGAGGCGGTTCCGCCCGGCTGGGGCCGGTGCGTCGTGACCGTCGGCGTGTTCGACGGGGTGCACCGTGGACACCGGCAGCTGATCTCCCGCGCGGTGGAACGGGCGCACGAGCGCGGCCTGCCCGCCGTCGTCGTGACGTTCGACCCGCACCCGGCCGAGCTGATCCGGCCCGGCACCCACCCGGCGCGGCTGTCCACACTCGACCGGCGGGCCGAGCTCGTGGCCGAGGTGGGCGCGGACGTCTTCTGTGTCATCCCGTTCACCGAGGCGCTGTCCCGGATGCCGCCCGCCGGGTTCGCGCACGAGGTGCTGGTCGACCGGCTGCACGCGGCCGTCGTCGTGGTGGGCAGCAACTTCACCTTCGGCCACCGGGCCGAGGGTGACGTCGGGACCCTCGCCGAGCTGGGCCGTCGCTTCGGGTTCGCCTGCGAGGCGCTCGACCTGGTCTCCGACCACGACGTGACCTTCTCCTCCACCTACATCCGGTCCTGCATCGACGCCGGGGCCGTCCGCGACGCCGCGCACGCGCTGGGCCGCTGGCACCGGGTGGACGGCGTGATCGTGCACGGCCACAAACGTGGCCGTGACCTGGGCTACCCGACCGCGAACGTCGCCACCCCGCCGCACACCGCGATCCCCGCCGACGGCGTCTACGCGGGCTGGTTCCGCATCGGCGACCGTCGTCTGATGGGCGCGATCTCGGTGGGGACCAACCCGACGTTCTCCGGGCGGGTGCGCACCGTCGAGGTCTACGTCCTCGACGTCGACGAGAACTTCTACGGCCACGAGGTCAGCGTCGAGTTCGTCGAGCGGCTGCGCGGCCAGGAGCACTACGACGGCGTCGAGGCGCTCGTCGCGCAGATGGGCCGCGACGTGGAGACCTGCCGCGAGATCCTCACCGCGGCCGGCGACGCCACCGGACCCGACTGGGTGCCGGATTAGGTGAAAACCCCCTGCCGGGGCCGAACGACCGCGCCAAACCGCGTGGTCACCGAGGCTGGCAGGCATGGACGACCCCCGCACCGTGGACCCGGTGGCGCAGGAGATCGCGCGCAACCGCGACCGCCAGAGCGCGATCTACGGCGAGCCCCTCGACGAACGCATCCGCCGGCTCACGACCGGCCTCGGCATCACCCAGGCCCGCCTCGCCGCCGCGATCGGGCTGAGCCCGGCGATGCTGTCCCAGCTGGCGGGCGGGCGCCGGGTCAAGATCGGGGACCCTGCGGTGCTGGGCCGGATGACCGCGCTGGACCGGCGGCTCGCGCACGGTCCGGTGCCCGAGGCCGAACGCGAGGTGCTGCTGGCCAGGGTCCGGCAGGAGCCGACGCCGGGTGCACCGACCGGTGCCTGCCGCTGCGCCGGGCAGGCACCCACGACCGGGCCGGCGGTGCCGCAGCCGCGACGGGCCCCGGCCGAGCCGACCGCGGAGGACGCGCTGCGCGGGGTGAGTGCGCCGGCCCGGCTCGTCGCGGCGGCGGCCGAGCTGGCCGCGGCGTTCCCGGAGATCGCCGAGGTGCTGCGCCGGGCCGCCGCCGGACGGCGCTGAGCCCGGCTGCCGACCCCGGGTGCGGACGCGGTGGGGTGACCCGCATCGGTGGCCGCGGTGGTCCACCGGGTCCCGCCGCGTGCCGGGACACCGGAGCACACAACGCCGGGACACCGGACCACACACCGGGGTGACGCGGGTCGGCGGCGGTCGGCGCACCCGTCGCTGGTACCGTTTCACCTCGGGTCCGGCTGCAGTCCGTGGCGGCCGCGACCGACTTCCTGCCGTCCCGCCGGTTCACCCGGGTTTCGTCGGACGTCACGGCCCCACGGACCGTCTCAAGGATGAAGGAGTTGAGCAGTGGCACTGACCACCGCCGAGAAGAAGAGCACGCTCGAGCAGTACGGCACCCACGCCACCGACACCGGGTCCCCCGAGGCCCAGGTCGCGCTGCTGACGCAGCGCATCGTCGGCCTGACCGAGCACCTGAAGCAGCACAAGCACGACCACCACAGCCGGCGCGGCCTGCTGCTGCTGGTCGGTCGTCGTCGCCGGCTGCTCAAGTACCTGCGCGAGGTCGACGTCGCCCGCTACCGCGCGCTGATCGAGAAGCTGGGTCTGCGCCGCTGACCCGCCTGGGGCGACCCGGCACCGGTTCCCGGTGCCGGGTCGTTCCGTAACACCGAGCGACACAACTGAACAGAGCCCGCCACGCGAGGCGACCGGACATCCGCCGGTCCTCGGTAGTGGCCCCCGGAGCGCGACGCGCGGCCGGGGGCTTCGATCGAAGACCGGCCCAGCAGGGGATCGAGCCGGCGCCACGGTGGTGGGGGTAGACGAAGACCACTCCCAACGACGAGGAGAACACCCCCGTATGACTGACGTCATCTCCGAGGACGGCGTGCACGAGAGCACCGCCGTCATCGACAACGGCACCTACGGCACCCGCACCGTCCGGTTCGAGACCGGCCGGCTCGCGCGCCAGGCTGCCGGGTCCGTCGTCGCGTACCTCGACGACGAGACCATGCTGCTGTCCGCCACGACCGCCTCGAAGCGGCCGAAGGACCAGTTCGACTTCTTCCCGCTCACGGTGGACGTCGAGGAGCGGATGTACGCCGCGGGCCGGATCCCCGGCTCGTTCTTCCGCCGCGAGGGCCGCCCGGGCACCGACGCGATCCTGACCTGCCGCCTCATCGACCGCCCGCTGCGCCCGTCCTTCGTGGACGGTCTGCGCAACGAGATCCAGGTCGTCGTGACGGTCATGTCGCTCGACCCGAAGGACCCCTACGACGTCGTGGCGATCAACGCCGCGTCGGCGTCCACCCAGCTCGCCGGCCTGCCGTTCTCCGGCCCGGTCGGCGGCGTCCGCGTCGCGCTCATCGCGAACGAGGCGGGCACCGACACCCAGTGGGTCGCCTTCCCGACCCACGACCAGCTCGACCGCGCCGCGTTCGACATGGTCGTCGCGGGCCGCATCGTGGGCGACGACGTCGCGATCATGATGGTCGAGGCCGAGGCCACCGAGAACACGATCGAGCTGATCGCGGGCGGCGCCACCGCCCCGACCGAGGGCGTCGTGGCCGACGGCCTCGAGGCCGCGAAGCCCTTCATCCGCTCGCTGTGCATCGCCCAGCAGCAGCTGGCCGACGTCGCCGCCAAGCCGACCGGCGACTACCCGGTGTTCCCGGCCTACCAGCCGGACGCCTTCGAGGCCGTCTCCGAGGCCGTCGAGCAGGAGCTGGCGCAGGCGCTGACCATCGCCGGCAAGCAGGAGCGCGAGACCCGCACCGACGAGATCAAGGCGTCGGTGCTCGAGAAGCTCGGCGAGCGCTTCGTCGGCCGCGAGTCCGAGCTCGGCAACGCGTTCCGCGCGCTGAACAAGAAGCTGGTCCGCCGCCGGATCCTGACCGACCAGGTCCGGATCGACGGCCGCGGCCTGACCGACATCCGGCCGCTGTCGGCCGAGGTCGAGGTCGTCCCGCGGGCGCACGGCTCGGCGCTGTTCGAGCGCGGCGAGACCCAGATCATGGGTGTCACCACGCTGAACATGCTCCGCATGGAGCAGCAGATCGACCAGCTGGGGCCGGAGACGCGCAAGCGCTACCTGCACCACTACAACTTCCCGCCGTACTCGACCGGTGAGACCGGTCGCGTCGGCTCGCCGAAGCGCCGCGAGATCGGCCACGGCGCGCTCGCCGAGCGGGCCCTGATCCCGGTCCTGCCGAACCGCGAGGAGTTCCCCTACGCGATCCGCCAGGTCTCCGAGGCCCTCGGCTCGAACGGCTCGACCTCGATGGGCTCGGTCTGCGCGTCCACGATGTCGCTGCTCAACGCCGGTGTGCCGCTGAAGGCGCCGGTCGCGGGCATCGCGATGGGCCTGGTGTCCGACGAGGTCGACGGCCAGACGCGCTACGTCGCGCTGACCGACATCCTCGGCGCCGAGGACGCCTTCGGCGACATGGACTTCAAGGTCGCCGGCACCAAGGAGTTCGTCACGGCGCTGCAGCTGGACACCAAGCTGGACGGCATCCCGTCCGAGGTGCTCGCCGCCGCGCTGAACCAGGCCAAGGACGCCCGCCTGACCATCCTCGAGGTGATCGGCGAGGCCATCGACGGCCCGGACGAGATGAGCAAGTACGCGCCGCGGGTCACCGCGGTGAAGGTCCCGGTCGACAAGATCGGCGAGGTCATCGGCCCGAAGGGCAAGATGATCAACTCGATCACCGAGAAGACCGGCGCCGACATCTCGATCGAGGACGACGGCACGATCTACGTCGGTGCGAACGACGGCCCCTCCGCGGAGGAGGCGATCGGCATGATCAACGCGATCGCCAACCCGCAGCTGCCGAAGGTCGGCGAGCGCTTCCTGGGCACGGTGGTCAAGGCCGCCGCGTTCGGTGCCTTCGTCTCGCTGGTCCCCGGCAAGGACGGCCTGGTCCACATCTCGAAGCTCGGCAACGGGAAGCGGATCAGCAAGGTCGAGGACGTCGTCAAGGTCGGCGACAAGCTGCGCGTCGAGGTCACCGACATCGACAACCGCGGCAAGATCTCGCTGATCCCGGTGGTCGACGAGTCCGCGGTCGCGGAGGCGCCCGCCGAGGGCGTCGTCGACGCCGAGGCTCCGGCCGAGGCCGCCGCCAACCCGAGCTGAACTGTTGGCATCTGAGAACGACCACGCGACGGCGGCCCGGGACTCCTCCCGGGCCGCCGCCCGTGTGTCCCCGCTCCCCGACGCCGACTCCGGTGACACCGTCCGCCGCAGCGATCTGCTCGGCGGGGTGCGGCTGGTCACCGAGGCCGTGCCCGGGGTCCGCTCGGTGGCACTCGGCATCTGGATCGGGATCGGCTCGGTCGACGAGACACCCGAGCAGGCCGGCGCCGCGCACTTCCTGGAACACCTGCTGTTCAAGGGCACCCGGCGGCGCACCGCGGCGGGCATCGCCGAGGAGATGGACGCCGTCGGCGGTGAGCTGAACGCGTTCACCGCCAAGGAGCACACCTGCTACTACGCCCACGTCCTCGACACCGATGTGGCGCTCGCGGTGGACGTGCTGGCCGACGTCGTCACCGACGCCGAGCTGGCGCACACCGACGTCGAGCTGGAACGCGGCGTCGTGCTCGAGGAGATCTCGATGCGCGACGACGACCCGGAGGACCTGCTCGGCGACCTGTTCGACGAGACCCTGTTCGGCGACCACCCGCTGGGGCGCCCGGTGATCGGCTCCGAGGAGTCGGTCCGGGCGATGAGCCGCGACACCCTGCACAGCTTCTGGCGCGGGCAGTACACGGCGCCGCGGATGGTCGTCGCCGCGGCCGGGAACCTCGACCACTCCCACGTCGCCGAGCTCGTGGCCGCCGCCCTCGGCGCGGCCGCGCGGCACCACGAGGGGGCCCGTCCGGTGCCCCCGCGCAGCGCCACAGGTGTCCGCCCGGTCCGCACCGGTGCCCTCGGGCTGCTCGACGACGAGTCAGAGCAGGCCCACGTGATGCTCGGCGTGCCCACCGCGGGCCGCGCCGGCCGCGGCCTCCCGGTGCTCGCCGTCCTCAACTCCGCCCTCGGCGGGGGGCTGTCCTCGCGGCTGTTCCAGCAGGTCCGGGAGCAGCGCGGGCTGGCCTACCAGGTCTACTCCTCGACGGTGCGCTACGCCGACGCCGGCGCGCTGTCGGTGTACGCCGGATGCGCCCCCGAACGCCTCGGCGAGGTCGTCGCCGTGGTGCGCGACGTGCTCGGCGAGGTCGCGGCCGACGGACTGACCGAGGCCGAGGTCGTCCGTGCCCAGGGCGCCCTGCGCGGGGGACTGGTGCTGGGCTGCGAGGACACCGCGTCGCGGATGAACCGGCTCGGCCGCGCCGAGCTGGACCACGGGCGGCAGCGGTCGCTGGCCGACAGCCTCGCCCGCATCGACGCGGTCACCCCGGGCGAGGTCGCGGTGCTGGCCGCGGACCTGCTGGCCCAGCCGCTGACGGCGGCCGTCGTGGGGCCCTACGCCGACGTCGACGACCTCCCGGTCGCCCTGCGGGACCTGGCCTGACCCCACCCTTTCGGCCGCCTCGCCGGGCGGCTTCCTACGCACGAACGGGCCCCTCGTACGAACTTCCGTACGAGGGGCCCGTTTCGTGTGTCGAGGAGGCAGAGGCGGAGCCCCGGACCCGGTGCGGGTCCGGGGCTCCGTCGGTGTGGTGCGGGGTCGCTCAGGATCCGTTCTGCCAGCCGAGGGTCTCGGGCAGCGGGTTGAAGGCGAACAGGCTTGCGCCCCAGTTCGCGAGCCCGGGCTTGGTGGCCCAGATCGCGGGGCCCGAGTAGACCGGGAGCAGCCCGTACGTCGCGAATGCCTTCTTCTCCACCGCGTTCGCGGCGGCGTACTGCTCGTCGGCGGTCGGCAGGGTGTTGACCTTGCGCAGCTCCTCGTCGAGCGCGGCGGTGCCGGTGCCGGTGCCGGACTTGTTCAGCGTCGAGTCCGAGCAGTACTGCTGGCAGATGTAGGCGACGCCGTACGGGTCCGAGGACTTGAATCCGCTGAAGACCATGTCGAACTCCTTGTTCGCCATGACCTTCGAGAAGTCGGTCGAGGGTACGACGCGGACCTTGAGGTCGACGCCGATGTTCTTCAGCATGGCCACCATGGCACCCGAGGCCGCCCGCTTGGTGGGGGTGTCTCCGGTCTGTACGTAGGTGAAGGTCAGTGGCTGACCGCCCTTGGTCCGGACGCCGTCCGGGCCGGCGACCCAGCCCGCGGCGTCGAGGCCCTGTTTCGCGCGCTCCGGGTCGAAGGCGACCGCGGCGGCGAGGTTGTCCTCGTAGCCCTTCTGGTAGGGCTGCAGCACCAACGACCCACCGGGGTCCTCGGTGTAGTCGAGCCCCTGGAACGCGATCTTGGCGAGCTGGGTTCGGTCGATGGCGTCGAACACCGCCTTGCGGACCGCGGGGTCCTTGAGGACCGGGGTGGTGCTGTTGAGCGTCAGCAGGAAGTTGGCCGGGGTCCCGGAGATGCGGATGTCGGCGTTCGGCACGCTGCGGGCCTGGGCGAGCAGGTCGGCGGTTTCCGCCTCGGCGGCGTCGATCTGCCCGTTGCGGAAGGCGTTGACCTTCGCCTGCGTCTCCATCTGCACCAGGGTGATGCGGTCGAGCTTGCCCTTCTTGCCCCACCACTTCGGGTTGCGCTCGAAGGTGAGCGTCGAGTTCTGCTTGTCGAAGTTCGACAGGACGTACGGGCCGGCGCCCCACTCGGGATGCGGGTTGTTCAGGTAACCCTTGTTGAAGACGTCCGGGGTGGCCGCCTTCGGGTGCAGCAGGTTGTTGAAGAGGCCCTGCCACCACGGGTTGGGCCCGTTGAAGGCGACGACGGCCTGCTTGTCGTCGGCACCGCGGGTCACCGAGGTGATCCGGTCGTAGCCGTCGGTGGAGTTCGGGATGAAGGCGCTGTCCTTGCCGTTGTTGGCCTTCCAGGTCGACTCGAAGGCCCGCCAGTCGATCGGCGTGCCGTCGTTGAAGACGGCCTTCGGGTTGATCGTGTAGGTGACGGTGGTCTTCCCGCCGTTGTCGACGGCGTCGGCCTTGGTCACGTAGTCCGGGTTGATCACCGGCTCACCGGTGGGGGTGAAGGTGATGACCATGGGGTTGTAGAAGCCCCAGGCCAGACGGGTGTCCGTCGTCATGTCGCCCTGGAACTGGTTGAACTGCGGGTTCAGGTCCGAGCGGAACGGCAGGGTGACCTGGCCGCCGTCCTTGACGTTCTCGTAGGGCTGGGCGTTGTACGACGGCGTCGTCGACAGCGACTCGGCCGTCTGCGCGGGCCCGCCGGAGCCACCTCCGCCACAGCCCGCCAGCACCAGGGCCAGCGCCGCGACGGCGGCGGTGGTCGCCCCGCGTCGGATGGGTCTGCGCATGTCTCTCCTTCGTTCGGTTCCCCGGTCGGGGTTGAGGTGGGTCAGCGGAAGTGGCAGGCGTTGCGGTGGTCGGAGTCTGCGTCGCTCGCGCCGTCCTTGACCAGGAGCTCGGGGGTCTCGCCGGCACAGCGCGAGCGCTCGTGCTCGGACAGCGTCCGGGCCAGCGGGCAGCGGCCCAGGAACGCGCAGCCCGGCGCGTCGTCGGTCGGGCTGGGCAGGTCCCCGGAGAGCACCACCCGCTGCCGGGTCCGTTCGACCTGCGGGTCCGGCACCGGGATCGCCGACAGCAGCGCCTGGGTGTAAGGGTGCTGCGGGTTGCCGAACACGTCGGCGACCGCGCCGGACTCCACGATCCGGCCCAGGTACATGACCGCGACCCGGTCCGCGACGTGCCGCACCACCGACAGGTCGTGCGCGACGAACAGGTAGCTCAGCCCCAGCTCGCGCTGCAGTGCGGTGAGCAGGTTCAGCACCCCGGCCTGCACCGAGACGTCGAGGGCGGACACCGGCTCGTCGAGCACCAGCAGCGACGGCTTCGTCGCCAGCGCGCGGGCGATCCCGATGCGCTGGCGCTGCCCGCCGGAGAACGCCGCCGGGAACCGGTCGACGTGCTCCGGGTCCAGACCGACCAGCGCCATCAGCTCGTCGACCCGGGTGGCGACCCGGTCCCGGTCGGTCCAGCCGGCCGCCCGCAGCGGTTCGGTGAGGATGTCGCCGACCGTCATGCGCGGGTCGAGCGCGCCCATCGGGTCCTGGAACACGATCTGGATCTCGCGACGCAGCGCGGCGATGTCGCTGCGGCCGCGCAGCGTGGCGACGTCGGTTCCGGCGATCTCGATCGTCCCGCTCTCCGGCGGGAGCAGGTTCATGATCTCCAGCAGCGTCGTGGTCTTGCCGCAGCCGGACTCGCCGACCAGGCCGAGGGTCTCACCGCGGCGGATGTCGAGGTCCACGTCGGCGACGGCGTGCACCGTGCCGACCCGGCGTCGCACCAGGGACCCCTTCATCAGGGGGAACGTCCTGCGCAGGTGGCTCACCGACAGCACCGCGGGACGGGTCTCGCGGTCGCCGGCGCGGTCGTCGTCGAGGAGGAGGTCCGGAACGGCGAACACGGGCTCGCCGTCGATCGCACCGTCGACGATCTCGCCGGTCCGCACGCAGGCGGCGGCGTGGCCGTCGCGACCCGGGACGGGCCGAAGCGGCGGCTCGGCGGTGCGGCAGGCGTCGACGGCGACCGGGCAGCGCGGCGCGAACGGGCAGCCCGTCGGCAGGTCGGTCGGTGCGGGCGGGCTGCCGGGCACCGGGACCAGCGGGCGCCGCTCGACGCTGTCGACGCGGGGGACCGCGCCGAGCAGACCGATCGTGTACGGCATCCGCGGCGCGGCGAACAGCTCGTCCACCGGGGCCGTCTCGACCGGGCGCCCGGCGTACATGACGAGCACGTCGTCGGCGACCCCGGCGACCACTCCCAGGTCGTGGGTGATCATGACGACGGCGGCGCCGGTCTCGTCACGCGCCACCTTCAGCACGTCGAGGATCTGTGCCTGCACGGTGACGTCCAGGGCGGTCGTCGGCTCGTCGGCGATGATCACCGACGGGTCGTTCGCGATCGCCATCGCGATCATCACGCGCTGACGCATGCCGCCCGAGAACTCGTGCGGGAAGGCGCGCACGCGTCGTCGAGGATCGGGGATGCCGACCAGGTCGAGCAGCTCGACCGCACGTTCGCGGGCCTTCGCGCGGCCGATGTCGCGGTGGATCTGCATGGCCTCGACGAGCTGGTCGCCGACGGTGAAGATCGGTGTCAGCGAGGACAGCGGGTCCTGGAAGACCATCCCGATGTCGTTGCCGCGGATCCCGGACAGCTCCTCGTCGGACAGTCCGACCAGCTCGCGGCCGGCCAGGGTGATCGAGCCCGTCACCGACGCCGTCTCGGGCAGCAGGCCCATCACGGCCAGCGAGGTCACCGACTTGCCGGATCCGGACTCGCCGACGATGCCGAGCGTGCGCCCGGGCAACAGGTCGAAGTCGACGCCGCGGACGGCCGCCACCCGGCCGGCCTCGGAGGGGAACGCGACGGTCAGGTCGCGCACGGACAGCACGGGGGCGTTCATGCGCTGCCTCCGGCCCGGGACGTCGGGTCGAGGGCGTCGCGCAGGCCGTCGCCGACGAACGCGAGCGACGCGGTCAGCAGCACCAGCAGCACCGACGGCACGATGAAGATCCACGGCGCGGTCGCCATCGACGAGCCGCCGTCGGCGAGCATCGTGCCCAGCGAGACGTCGGGGATCTGCACGCCGAACCCGATGAACGACAGCGCGGTCTCGCTCTGCACGGTGCTCGCCACGTTCAGGGTGAAGGTGACGATGAGCAGCGAGCCGATGTTCGGGATGAGGTGGCGGAAGACGATCCCCGGCCCGGACACCCCCATGAAGCGGGCGGCCGAGACGTACTCGCGTTCGCGCAGCGTCGTCGCGACGGTCCAGACCACGCGGGCGGTGGTCATCCAGCCCAGCAGGGTCAGGGCGACGATCAGGATCCGGTAGTCGCCCGACCCCCACTGGGAGGCCAGCGCCAGGATCAGGAACGACGGCACCACCATCAGGAAGTGGACGACCGTGAGCAGGACGCGCTCGCCGCGCCGGGCCCAGGTCCGCCCGCCGCCCAGGTAGGCCGCGCCCGCCCCGACCACCGCGGCGATCAGGGTGGTCAGCAGCGAGACCGTGACGGCGATGGTCAGTGAGCGCTGCAGGCCGTGCACGGCCTGGGCGTAGACGTCGTTACCGCCGGCCGTGGTGCCCAGCGGGTGGTCCAGCGACGGCGCCGCGGTCAGCGCCGCGAAGTCGACGTCGGTGTGGTCGTAGGGGGAGAGGAACCCGCCGACCAGGGAGAACAGCACCAGCAGACCGAAGACGACCAGACCTGCCATCGCGGGCCAGTTGCGCCGGTAGCGACGCCAGACCAGCGCGGCGCGGGCACCCCGGCGACGACGGGGTGCGCCCGGCCCCGGGGCGCCGTCGGCACCGTCGGAGACGGTGGGGGCGAGCTCGGGCATGTTCAGGCTCATGTCAGCCCACCCGCACCCTCGGGTCGAGGGCGACGACCGCGATGTCGGCGAGCATGGCGCCGACCGCCGTCGTCACCGCGCCGAACGCCGCCGTGGCGACGACGCCGTGGATGTCGTTGGTCGAGATGGTGCGGATGAAGTAGTCGCCCATGCCCTGCCAGGCGAAGGTCTTCTCGGTGATCACCGCACCGGTGAACAGCGCCGGGATCGCGAACGCCACCTGAGTCGCCACCGGGATCATCGAGCTGCGCAGCCCGTGACGCCGGATGGCCTGCCTGCGGGTCAGCCCCTTGGCCCGGGCGGTCCGCACGTAGTCGGAGTTGACCACGTCGAGCAGCATCGAGCGCTGCAGCAGGTGGTAACCCGCGTAGGAGATGATCAGCAGCGAGATCGTCGGCAGTACGAGGTGCTGGGCCCGGTCGACCAGCAGCGGCCAGAACCCGGTGACCCCGGGCGACTCGGACCCCGCGACGTAGAAGAGCGTCCCGCCGACACCCTGGTTGATCGCGATGGCGACGAACACGACCGCCAGCGCCGCGACCGCCGACGGGATGTTCAGGGTGAACACCGAGGTCAGCTGGGCGGCGCGGTCACCGAGCCGGTACTGGCGCTGGGCCGAGTAGACCCCGAGCGCCACCCCGATCACGATCGACAGCAGCAGCGAGAAGAACACCAGCTGCCCGGACACCACGACGCGGAACGCCACCTGCGCGTTCACCGGGTCGCCGATCGGGCTGGTGCCCCAGTCCCAGCGGGTCACGATCCCGGTGATCCAGATCCACCACCGCTCCAGGACCGGGACGTTCGAGTCCAGGTTGTACTGGCCCAGCGACCGGGCGATCTCCGCGTCGGTGCGCGGCGGTCGCAGCTGCAGGTAGTTGACCCGGGGGTCGAGGAAGGAGTTCGCGAGGAAGTAGACCAGGTTGGTCGCGACGACGATCATCGCGAGCCACCCGGCGCCCCTGCGCAGGAGGTACCGGAGCACGCTGCTCTTCTCTGTTCGTCCGCGGTGCGGTGGTGACCGGCAGCGCGCGGGTGGTGGGACGACCGCAGGTGAGCGGGTGTCACTGTTTCGGGTGACATCGAGGCTGGCACGCCAGTACCAGAAGTTGGTAGTCCCGGCTCACAGCGTTTACCCACTCGTGATGATGACACCCTCCCGGCACCGCGGGTTCGTCCGAGGGAACCGCCGGACCTGCTGGCAGGCTGGGCGCCATGACCGCCCTCGCCGTCGTCGCCGGCCTGATGATGCTCGTCGGACTGGCCGGGATCGTGCTGCCGGTCCTGCCCGGGCCGCTGCTGATCGTCGGCGGGGTCGCGGTCTGGGCGGTCCCGCGCGGCGATGCGGTCGGCTGGTGGGTGCTCGGCATCGCGGTGCTCGTCACCGTCGCCGGCCAGGTCGCGAAGTACCTGCTCCCGGGACGCCGGCTCAAGGCCGCCGGGGTCCCGACCCGCACCCTGTTCGCCGGGCTCGTGCTGGGCGTCGTCGGGTTCTTCGTCGTGCCGGTGGTCGGGCTGTTCCTCGGGTTCGTGCTCGGGGTCTGGCTGGCCGAGCTGGCCCGTCTGCCCGACGCCGCCACCGCCTGGCGCTCGGCACGCGAGGCGCTCACCGCCGTCGGCTGGAGCATCCTGATCGAGCTCGCCGCGGGGCTGGTCACGGTCGCGGTGTGGATCGGCGGCCTCGTCGTAGGGTGAGTCCTTCGGCGTGGACTGCCCGCTCGGCATGCCCGGATATCGTCAATTCGCATCATGTCCGACGTTCGGGGGGGGGAGCGAACACTACGAGGGCGAAGACGCGAATCCCAGGACGAGGAGCAGCTCTCATGCCTGATGCTCACAAGAACTCCGTCGCCGAATACGTCAATCGACTCGTGACCGACGAGGCCTATGCGGAGGACATGCGCACCACCTTGAACAAGGTCGTGAGCGGCACGGCCACCACCGACGACCTGCGGCGCAAGATGGCGCTCGATCCGGCCGGACTCGGGAACCTCACCCAGGCGGCCGGGAATGAAGCCGAGTTCTCGACGACCGTCACGACGGCGACGACGTGCACGCTGACCAGCCCGACGACCGTGACGACCGCAACGCTGACGACGTTGACCGCGGTGCAGGAGGCGTAACGGGCGTGCACCTCGCTGACGACTGGCTGCGGGAGTCGTCGCGGACCTTCCCGTGCGAGCGGGGCGAGTGGCGATTCACCTCGCCGCCCGAGGACGCGGATCTTCCCCATGCCGGGTGGAAGATCCATGTCTCGGCCACGGTCATGACGGTGCCCGTGATCCTCGATCGGGTCGCGCAGATCGTGCGGGAGTACGGCGTCCTCGCGAAATGTCCGCGGACCCTCGCTGGAGTGGCCCGGCTGAACCAGGGAATAGGACCGACGTACTCTCAGATCGGCAAGATCTTCACCGTTTATCCGTCCTCCGACGAGGAGTTCGTCGCACTCGGGGACGCACTCGTCGCAGCCACCGAGGACTGCGATCATTGGCCCGCGGTCCCCTTCGAGAAGCAGCTGGCCGCGGGTCGTCCGGTCTTCTACCGGTACGGCGTCGTCGACCCCTCGGTCGACACGACGCTCGGGGCGTGCCACCTGAGGGGCCCCGACGGGCAGGTCGTGCCCGACCGTCGTTCCGACACGGAGCCTCCGGCGTGGGTGCGGGACCCGGTTGTGTGGCGGGCCCGGACGGTGCACCGACAGGAGGCGATGTCGTTCGTCGGGCTCCGGGCCGTCAGCCAGCGGGGTAAGGGCGGCGTCTACCTCGCGGTGGATCGCAATGCCGGTCGGCGCCACCTGTGCATCGCCAAGGAGGGGCGCAGGCACGGTGAGACCGACTTCGACGGTGTCGACGGCCGTCGACGGGGCCTCGACGAGGCGGATGCGCTCACGGCTCTGCGCGGACTGGGCTGCATGCCGGTCCTGACCGGCGTCGAGACCGCAGGTGGGCACGTCTACCTGAAGATGGAGCCGATCGCGGGTGTGGACGTCGCGCAGATGGTCCACGGACACGTTCCGGCACACACACTGCGTGCCATCGTGCTGCGCCTCGCCGAGTCCGTGCGGTCGGTACACACCCACGGCTGGATCTGGAACGACTGCAAGCCGGCCAACATCGTGGTCGGATCCCGGGGGCGGGTGCACCTTCTCGACTTCGAGGGCGCCTGTCCCATTGAGGTGTTCTCAGTAGCGGGTTGATCATGTCGTGCGGTCGTACTCGGTGTGGAGTAGTACGAGCGCAGCTGCGGTGATCGCGCCGGTGCGCCAGGGACATAGCGTGACTCGCCGCAACGCGGCGAAGGTGGTCTTGAGCAGGGCGTTTCCGCGTTCGGCCAGAGCACGAAGGGCTGAGTGCAGGGTGTTGACGGTGCGCTGGTTGACCGTCTGCCCGCGGCCGGGGGCGAGTTTGATGGGCACGGTGAGCCGGTCGGCTTCGCCTTCGTAGCCGAGGTCGCCCAGCGCGGCGTGGGTGTCGTCGGTGAACGCGGCCAGGCCCTCGAGCAGCCCGGGGTGGGTACGGGCGCAGCGGGTGTCGTGCTCGCGGCCCGGCCGCACGTCGCTGGTCCATAGCGGCCATCCATCAGGTGCGGTGAGGACCTGGATGTTCCCGCCGTGGCGGCGGTGCTTGCCCGACCACCACAGGTCGACCCCGGGGGTGAGGCCGAGCGCGCGGCACCGGTCGGTGGCGATCAGGGTGCCGTCGAGATTCACGTGGGTGTGCCCGGCTGTGCGGGCGGCGAGCAGGGCTCCGTGCAGGCCGGGTGCGGCCGCGGCGAGGACGTCGATGCCTTCGTGCAGGTAACGGTAGGCCGTTGCAGTGCTGATCGCGTTGTCACCGGCCGAACATCGGACCCGGGTAGCATCACAGAACCAGCGGATCACCAGCACTGCCTGGGCGAACGGGGTCAACGCCCGCCGCCGGGTGCCACGTCGACGGCGTTGAAGGACCAGGAGCCGCGCCAGATAGGCCACGGTGCGCTCCCCGATCGGGAGGACAGCGGTGTAGGTGACAGGATCAGACATGCAGGACCTCGGTGACGGTGTCGATCTGTGCTGGACCGAACCGATCTACCGGGGTCCTGCCCCGTTCCCGCTCATCTCACCACCCTCGGCGTGTCGCCACGACCTGCCACCCCGCTACTGAGAACACCTCATTGCGTCGCCGAGGCTCTCCGGCTATGCCTCGCCGGGCTACGAGCCGCCTCGTCCGCACGGCCGGGAACCGACCGCCGTGGAGGACGACGTGTTCGCCCTCGGCGTCGTCCTGCACGAGCTCTACGACGGCCGGTTGGTACCGGGGGCCCACGGGGCTGCGTTGGTGGGGCGAGCGTGGCGGGCCTCGGCGGACCTGCAACGGCTGCTCCAGGCCATGCGGGACCGTCGGCGATGGCGGCGTCCACACCTGGTCGAGGTGATCGATCGCGTCCGCCGCGACCCGCTCCCGGCCTGCTGACGGCCGTGCGCCCGCCCGTGCCCGTGAGCACGGATCGGGCGCCCCCGGGGCGGTGTGGGACCGGCTCCGTGGCACCCCGGCTCCGCTGCCTAGACTCCCGACGGTCGGTGGGATCGGACGGAGTGAGGAGCGCGGGTGAGCGAGACGATCAAGGTGGCGGTCCTCGGCGCGAAGGGCCGGATGGGCAGCGAGGTGTGCCGGGCGGTCGAGGCCGCCGAGGACACCGAGCTGGTCGCCGCGCTGGACGCGGGCGACGACCTGTCCGCCCTCGACGGCGCCGACGTCGCCGTCGACTTCACCCACCCCGGCGCCGCGATCGCCAACATCCGCGAGTGCCTGGCGCGCGGGGTCGCCCCGGTCGTCGGGACCAGCGGCTTCGACGCCGCCAAGTTCGACGAGGTCCGCGCGATCCTCGACGAGCACGGCTCGGGCAGCGTGCTCGTCGCCCCGAACTTCGGGGTCGGCGCGGTGCTGATGATGCACTTCGCGGCGCAGGCCGCCCGCTTCTTCGACTCCGCCGAGGTCATCGAGCTGCACCACGCCGGCAAGGTCGACGCCCCGTCCGGCACCGCCGCGCGGACCGCGTCGGTGATCGGCGCGGCGCGGCGCGAGGCCGGTCTCGGCGAGGTTCCCGACGCCACCACCGACGACCCGCACGGCGCCCGTGGCGCGGTCGTCGAGGGCATCCACGTGCACGCGGTCCGGATGCCCGGGCTGATCGCGCACCAGGAGGTCGTCCTCGGCACCGACGGTGAGGTGTTCACCCTGCGCCACGACTCGATGAACCGGACCAGCTTCATGCCGGGCGTGCTGCTCGCGGTGAGTGCCGTACGCGAGCGCCCGGGGCTGACGATCGGGCTGGAGCCGCTGCTCGGGCTCGGATGAGTCCTCAGTCGACCAGGTGCAGGTCCAGCGTCCCGGCGTGGCGGACCTCGCGCAGCGTCGAGGATCCGGTGTCCAGCGTGCGCACCGCGCCGTCGGGCGCCCAGCCGGCGCGGCTGTAGAAGTTCCGTGAGGCGGTGTCGGCCTCGGGCACCCAGGTGCGCCCGGTGTCCGAGCCGGACGCCCGCAGCGCGGCCGCCACGGCGGCGAGCAGCCGCCCGCCGTGCCCGCGCCTGCCCCAGCGCGGCTCCACCAGCAGCGTGCTGACCTCGGCGATCGCCAGACCGTCGGCCCCGGCGTAGCGGGCGGCGGCGGCGAACCCGACGGTCTCGTCCCCCTCGACGGCGACGAACAGGTGGTAGCCGTCGCCGGCGTGCACGGCGTCGCTCCAGTGCGAGCGCGCGGCGTCCGAGGTGAGTCCCGCGAACGCCTCCTCGGGCAGCAGCCCGGCGTAGGCGGTGCGCCAGGTGCGGTCCTGGATCGCCATGATCGCGCCCACGTCGTCGTCGGTGGCGGGGCGGACGGTCGCGGTGGCCATGGGTCATGCCTACCGTGCGACCCCGCGGGCCACGTCACCGCCCGGGTCCACAGCGGGTCCACAGGGCGGTGCGATCCGGGGCCCATGTCCGGTTCCTACCGTCGTTCTCGTTCCGCACGACAGTCCCGCACGACGACGCACCGGAGGACCCGCCATGCCGCGCTACCAGGGCCGTGCCCTGCCCCGCCCCGCCGACGAGGTCGTCGACCAGGGTCTCGGGTTCGACCTCGGCACCCTGCTCAGCAGGCGCCGCATGCTGGCCGTGCTCGGCGTCGGCGCCGTCACCGCCGGGCTCGCGGCCTGCGGCACCGCGGCCCCGTCGGCGACGACCGCGACCTCGACCGGCGAGATCCCGGACGAGACGGCGGGCCCGTACCCCGGCGACGGCTCCAACGGCGCGAACGTGCTCACCGAGTCCGGGGTGGTGCGCAGCGACATCCGGTCGAGCTTCGGCACCGGCTCGGCGACCGCGGCCGGAGTGCCGATGACCCTGGAGCTCACGATCACCGACATGGCCGCCGCCGGCATGGCCGGTGCCGCGGTCTACGTCTGGCACTGCGACCGGGAAGGCCGGTACTCCCTGTACTCCGAGGGGCTGGAGGCCGAGAACTACCTGCGGGGGGTCCAGGTCGCCGGCAGCGACGGGGCGGTGCGCTTCACCAGCATCGTCCCGGCCTGCTATGACGGCCGCTGGCCGCACATCCACTTCGAGGTGTACCCCGCGCAGGCCGACATCACCGACGCCGGCAACGCGGTCGCCACCTCCCAGGTGGCCCTCCCGCAGGACGTGTGCGCCGCCGTCTACGCCACCGCCGGCTACGAGCAGTCGGTCACCAACCTGGCGAAGGTCTCGCTCGCCTCCGACAACGTCTTCGGCGACGACGGCGGGGCCCTGCAGCTCGCCACGGTCACCGGCGACCCGACCTCGGGCTACACGGTCGCGCTGACCGCAGCCGTCGACGTCACCACCCAGCCGGACGCGGGAGCCGCCCCGGGCGGTGGCCGGCCGGGTGCCGGTGGCCCCCCGCCCGGCAGCTGACCGGCCGGAGGTCACCCGACGCCGTGCCGGATCCTGTCGGTGCCCCGTGGCAGCATCCCGGCCGTGCGCACGATCTCCGCCGACGTCGCCCGTCGGACCTTCCTCGCGGCCCAGGGCTTCACCGATCCACGGCCGTCCGGGCCGGTCACCCGCCGCCACCTCGGCCGGGTGCTCGACCGGGTGAAGCTGCTCCAGCTCGACTCGGTCAACATCGCGGTGCGCGCGCACTACATGCCGCTGTTCAGCAGGCTCGGTGCCTACCCCACCGCCCTCCTCGACGACGCGGCCTGGTCACCGAGCGCGCGGCGACCGCGCCTGCTGGCGGAGACCTGGGCGCACGAGGCGAGTCTGGTCCCGGTCCAGGACATGCCGCTGCTCTCCCACGAGGCGCTGCCGCGGCGCTGGTGGAAGCACTACGGCCCGCTGCTGGAGAAGCACCCGTCCCTGGCGGGGGACATCCTCGACGTGGTGGCGGAGTCCGGGCCGCTGGGCGCCGGTGCGATCGAGAAGGCGCTCGCTCCGCACGGGCGGGCCGGTGAGGTGCGCCCGCGCCCGCCGGGGGCAACCTGGTGGGAGCGGTCGGAGGTCAAGCGGTTCTGCGAGTACCTGTTCGCCGTCGGCGAGCTGGCGGTCGGCACGCGTGTGCACTTCGAGCGCCGCTACGACCTGCCCTCGCGGGTGCTGCCGCCGGAGATCCTCGCGCTGCCCGCCCCCGACCCGGCCGACGCGGCGCGTGAGCTCGTCGCGCGGTCCGCCTCCGCACTGGGGGTCGGTACCGAGACCGACCTGCGCGACTACTACCGGCTCGGCCCGGAACGCACCCGCACCGCGATCGCCGAGCTGGTCGACGCGGGTGCCCTGGAGCCGGTGGGCGTGCGCGGCTGGGACCGGCCCGCCTACCGCGACCCGGCCGCCCGGGTGCCGCGCACGGTGATCGGGCGGGCGCTGCTGTGTCCGTTCGACCCGCTGGTCTGGGAGCGTGGCCGGACCGAGCGGATCTTCGGATTCCGCTACCGCATCGAGATCTACGTGCCGGAGCCGAAGCGGGAGTACGGCTACTACGTCTTCCCGTTCCTGCTCGACGGCGAGCTCGTCGGCCGGGTCGACCTCAAGGCCGACCGGGCGGCCGGCGTGCTGCGGGTGCCCGGGGCGTTCGCCGAGCCCGGGGCGACCGCCCCGCGCCCGCGGATCGCCGCCGAGCTGGCCGGTGAGCTCGCGACGATGGCGGGCTGGCTCGGGCTCGACGGCGTCGCCGTGGGGGAGCGGGGCGACCTGGCCGCGCAGCTGCGTGCCGAGGTCGCCGCCCGCTGACGGCTCAGGCGGGGTCGAGACGGAACACCGCGATCGCGTCCAGGTGCTCGGCGACCTGCTCCTCGGTGGCGTCGGCCGGTACCGGGAACGCCGCCAGGGCCCACGGCACGTCGAGCGCCCGCAGGTAGCCGACGACGGCCGCCGCGGCCTCGGCGCGGTCGGGCTCCACCGCCCGGTGCGGCTCGTCGCCCGCGGCGGAGCGGATCGCGCACTCCGGCGTCGCCCGCAGGTTGCGCACCCAGTCCCGCCCACCGGTGGGGGAGACCAGGTAGGTGGCACCGTCGTGCCCGACGACGCCGATCGGGGTGTCGCGCGGCTCCCCGCTGCGCCGCCCGCGGGTGCGCAGCACACGCAGTGCGTAGCCGCCGTCCGGGACGGGGGCCGGAGGCATCTGCAGGACCCGGGCGGTCATGGAGGCGTTCGTCGCGGCGATCTCGGTGCGGTCCACGGCGCCGATCCTACGCCGGTATCTCGCTCACCGATCATCTCGACGAGCGAGATACCGAGTGTGGGTCAGACCGCCACGGAGGCGCGGGTCACCAGGACGTCACCGCTGCCGGTGCGCCCGGACAGCCGCACCGCCGGCGCCGTCGGCGGGGCGTCGTGGCGGACGTCGAGCTCGGAGCGGGCACGGCCCGACCCGGTCGACAGGTCCAGCTCGGCGGCGACACCGGAGTGCACCCCGACCCGGACCGACCCCGACCCGGTGCCGAGGCGGACGTCACCGGACACCGCATCGGCGACGACCACGTCCCCCGACCCCGAGCGCACCTCCAGGTCCGCCGTGGGCTCGCCGACACGGATGTCGCCGCTGCCCGTTCGGATGCGCGACGCGCCGCCGAGCGATCCGGCCTCGACCCCGCCGGAGCCGGCACGCAGGTGGGCCCGGCCGGAGCACGTGCCCAGGTCGATCGACCCCGCACCGGTGGTGACGTCGGCGTCGCCGTGCACCTCGGCGAGCCGGGCCGCACCGGACCCGGTCCGCACCGCGGCCCAGGACGCGCGGCCGGTCAGCTCGACCGAGGCCGCGCCGGTCCGTACCGCGGGCCGCGACCCGGCGGGCGCGGAGATGGTCACCACCAGCGGCACCGCGCCGAGGGCGGCGTCGTCCGGACCGCGCACCACCAGGCGTCGCGTCTCCGCCGACCACTCGACGGTGACGGCGTCGACGGCGTCGGCCGAGGGATCGCCGGTGGCCTCCCAGGGGGCACCGACGATCGGGTCGAACCCGCGCCCGGACCAGCCCGCCCCGGCCTGGGGGACGCCGGCGCGGCCGGTCATCGAGCTGCCGATCCAGTCCAGCAGCCCACCGAGGCCGCCGGACCAGGGCGCGGCGCTGCGGTCGGCGGTGATCTCCGCGCGCACCTCGTCGGCTCCCTCGACCAGGTCGATCCGGACCCGGCCTGCGCCGGTCGTCACCTCGATCTCGGCGGCACCGGCGCAGTCGAACCGCTCGCTGCGGGAGGGCGTGCCGGTGCCGGCGTCCCCGGTGCCCGCACCGCCGGGGGCCGTGTCGCCGGTCGACGAGTGGCCGGTCGGCGGGTGGCCGGCGTCGCCGTTGCTCGCACCGGTGGCGCCGGCGCCGGTGCCGTCGGTGTGGGCGCCGCCGTCGTGCGTGGCGTCAGCGCCGGCGTCGTCCGGCTCGACGGGGCCGGTCTGCTCGTCGCTCATCCCTGCACCCATCCCTTCAGGCTGCGCCCGTCGCGGTGCGGTCGGCCGGTGCGCCCCTCCGCGCCGGCCAGCGCCCCCTGGACGGCCTGGGACACCCAGGTGTTGAGCGAGACGCCCTGCGACTGGGCGGCCCGCTCGGCCTGGGCCTTGATCTGCTCGACGATGCGCAGGGTGACCCGGCTGATGTCACCGGCGTCGCCGGAGAACGGCGAGCCGCCGGTCGCCGGGCCTCCGGAGGAGGTCGGACCACCGGAGGCGGCGGTGCCGCCGAACGGGAAGCCGCCGAAAGGGGACGTCCCCTCGCCCGCCGGGGTGGGGTCCGGGGTGGGTGCGTGTCCGGGCTCCGGGTCGCCGCCGGACACCGACACGCGCACCTCCCGGCCGTGCAGGCGGACCTCGACAGAACGGTCGCCGAGCGCGGCGGTCGCCTCCGAGGCCAGGTCCGACAGTGCGTTCATGATCGCGAGCCGGGCTGCGGGCTCGATCGCGGAGCCGAGCAGTGCCGCGGTGCGGCGGGTCTGCTCGTCGCCCGCGGCCGCCGCGGCGGCGAGGTCGTCGCGCAGCTGCGCGACGTACGGCGTGAGGTCCATGACACCACTATGGCGTCACTGATGACATCACGCCACCGGTTCGTGGCGTCGGCCGCGACGTCGCAGCGTACCGGGGGTGCCGTGGCCGCCACCGTGGGTGCGGGCGCGGGGCCCGGCGGGTGCCGGGCACGCCGGTCGTTACCCTCGCGGCATGCCGGAGACCGCGCCGAAGACCGTCCCGCTGACCGTGCAGCTCGTCGCGAAGACCGAGTTCACCCCGCCCGCGGACGTCCCGTGGTCCACCGACGCCGACGGCGGCCAGGCGCTGGCCGAGTTCGCCGGCCGCGCCTGCTACCAGTCGTGGGGCAAGCCGAACCCGCGCACCGCGACCAACGCCGGCTACATCGCCCACATCCTCGAGGTCGGGCACCTCTCGGTCCTCGAGCACGGCTCGGTCAGCTTCTACCTGACCGGCATCTCGCGCTCGCTGACCCACGAGCTGATCCGGCACCGGCACTTCTCCTACTCCCAGCTCTCCCAGCGCTACGTCCCCGAGCGGGACGCCGCGATGGTCGAGCCGGACGTCATCGCCCAGGACCCGGAGCTGCACGAGCTGTTCCTGCAGGCCTCGGCCGACGCGCTCGCCTCCTACGAGAAGCTCCTCGAGGGGCTCGAGGCGCGCTTCGCCGACGTGCCGAACGGGACGCTGCGGCGCAAGCAGGCCCGTCAGGCCGCGCGGTCGGTGCTGCCGAACGCGACCGAGACCAAGATCGTCGTGACCGGGAACTACCGGGCGTGGCGGCACTTCATCGCGATGCGCGCCTCCGAGGCCGCCGACGTCGAGATCCGCAAGCTCGCCGTCGAGTGCCTGCGCCAGCTGCAGGCCGAGGTGCCGAACGTGTTCGCGGACTTCCAGATCCAGACCCTCGCCGACGGGACCGAGATCGCCTCCAGCCCGCTGGTCGCGGAAGGCTGAGCGAGGCTTGCCGAGCGAGCATCGGTGCTGAGCGAGGCTTGCCGAGCGAGCATCGGTGCTGAGCGAGGCTTGCCGAGCGAGAGCTCAGGCGAGGACGGCGTGCACCCGTCGTCGCAGGTCCGGCAGGTCCCGCACGACGAACCCGCGTCCCTCCTTCTCCAGCAGGCCCTCGGCGACCAGTCGGGACAGCTCCCGGCTGGTCGTGACCCGGGTGAGTCCCACGAGCAGCCCCAGCTCGTCGACGGCGGGGCGGATCGACAGCCGGGCCACCTCGTCGAGCGCGATCTCGCCGTAGGCCTCCACGAGGTGGCCGAGCAGCAGGATGATCCGCTCGCGGGCGGGCAGTCCCTCGATGAGCACGTGCAGCTGCATGACCCGCTGTTTGTAGGCGATCCGACGGGTGATCTCGAGCAGGAGTTCCGGCTCGTCGCGGGCAGCGGTCAGCAGCGCGTCGCGGGTCACCGAGACGATCTCCGACGGCAGGGTGCAGACCGAGGCGAGGTGGCGGGGCCGTCCGTCGACGCAGGCCGCCTCGCCGAGGGTGGCGCCGGGCTCGGCGTAGGCCAGCGAGCGTTCCGAGCCGTCGGGACGGTGCAGGTAGATCCGCACCCGCCCGGAGACGACGAGGTGGAACCGCGACGACAGCTGGCCCTGGGTGTAGACGTGCTCGCCACGGGCGTAGTGGCGGGGGCTGCCCAGCTCCGCGATCCGGGCGGTCACCGAGGTCCACGGTGCGGTCAGGAACGGTGAGACCGGGTGGTCGTCGGGATCGGGTGCGGGCAGCGCCCGCACGGTGCCGTCCGGCCTCCGCGCCGCGCTGCTCATGGTCCCGCCTCCCGGCCGTCGCCGATGGTTCGTCCGGACGGTAGCGGGCCGGGGCGCCCGCGGGTAGGCGGACGGCCCGGACGCCGAGGGGTGCGTCCGGGCCGTCGGGTCCGGGGGTGCCGGCCGGCGGCCGCCGGCACCGGGTGGGTGCGGGGCGGCCCGCCCGGACGGGCCGCCCCGGTGGCCGGTCAGGCGGCCGCGAGCTGCGCGTCCTGCTCGGCGAGGGAGTCCGCGTCGGTCTGCGGCAGGGCCAGCGTGCAGAGCAGGCTGAGCAGCGAGACCGCCGAGAGCAGCAGGCCGATGCCGAGGCTGCCCAGCGTCGACGCGGCGAGTGCCGCGGCGAACAGCGGGACCACGCCGCCGCCGAACACGCCGGCGAGGTTGTAGGCGATCCCGGCGCCGGTGTAGCGGAAGCGGGTCGGGAACAGCTCCGGCAGCTGGGCGCCGATCGGCCCGTAGGCGATGCCGACGACGCCGAGCACCAGCGACAGGCCCAGCCCGAACGACCACACCGTCCCGATGTCGATGATCGGGAACGCGACCAGCCCGGCGGCGACCGAGGCGATGTTGCCGCCGACGACCATCTTCCGTCGCCCGACCCGGTCGGACAGGATCGCCGAGGCGATCGTCGTCAGGGCGAAGACGATGCCGCCGACGATGCCCATGGCCAGCACCGACGGGCGCGGCAGCTGCAGCTGCTGGGTGCCGTAGCTGGTCAGGTAGGTGACGCCGATGTAGAAGAAGGCGAACACCGCGGTGGTCGAGCCCGCCCCGAGGAGCACCGCGGCCGGCCGGGTGGTGAACACCTCGGTGATCGGGAGCTTCGTCGACACCGGGCCGCTGTTGCGGAAGCCCGCCGTCTCCTCCAGCGCGAGCCGCACGTAGAGCCCGACCGCGACGAGCAGCACCGAGCCGATGAACGGGATGCGCCAGCCCCAGGCCAGGAACGCCTCGTTGCTCATGGTCAGCGCGGTGACCAGGAAGGTCGCCGAAGCCAGCGCGAAGGCCACCGACGGGCCGAGCTGCGGGAACAGCGCGTACTTCCCGCGGGCCTTGGTCGGCGCGTTCTCCGCGGTGAGCAGGGTCGCCCCGGCCCACTCGCCGCCGACGGCGAGGCCCTGCAGGATGCGCAGCACCACGAGCAGGATCGGCGCCAGGACGCCGATCGTGCCGGTGGTGGGCAGCAGGCCGATCGCGAGCGTCGAGAAGCCCATCAGCAGGAGCGTGGTGACCAGCGTGCCCTTGCGGCCGAGGCGGTCGCCGAAGTGGCCGAACAGCACCGACCCGAACGGCCGCGCGACGAAGGCGACACCGAACGTGGCCAGCGCGAGTGCGGTACCGGCCGCCGCCCCGAGCTCGGGGAAGAAGACCTTGTTGAACACCAGGGCCGCGGCGGTCCCGTAGATGAAGAAGTCGTAGAACTCGATGACCGTGCCGGTCATGCTCGCGAGCGCGATCCGGCGCATCGACCGCGGTGGCTGCGTGGTGGCAGCGTTCGTCACGTGTGTTCTCCCCGTCGAGAAGCGATGAGTGGGACGGATCGGAGTATCCGTACACGGACGGGTGAGATCTGTATCACCAGCTACACAAGACGTGCGTTGCGTCGGATTTCTGTCGACCGTCGTCGCGGTGCGGTCGCGCACGTCCGGCACTACGTTGGGGACGGTGAGCCTCGCCACCGCCGAACGTGCCGCCCTCTGCGCCGAGTTCGAACGCTCCGGACCAGACCGACCGACGCTCTGCGAGGGCTGGAACGCCCGCGACCTGCTCACCCACCTGCTGGTCCGGGAGCGGCAGCCGTGGAGCGCCGGGGGGGATCGTGCTGCCCGCCCTGTCGGCGATGACCGACAAGGCGATGGACGGCTACGCGTCCGCGGCCTGGCCGAACATGATCGACGACCTGCGCAAGGGCCCGCCCGCATGGTCGCCGTTCAAGGTCGGCAAGATCGACGAGATCGCCAACGGTGCCGAGTTCTTCGTCCACCACGAGGATCTGCGCCGCGGGGAGCCCGGCTGGGAGCCCCGCCCGTCCGACCCGGGGCGCGACGGGCAGCTGTGGAACCTGCTGCACACCCAGGCCAGGCTGCTGTTCCGGCGCAGCCCGGTGGGCGTGGTCCTGGCCCGCCCGGAGGGCGCGACCCAGGTCGTCGCGACCGGGTTCGGCGTGGTCACGGTGACCGGCGAGCCCGCCGAGCTGGTGCTGCACGCCTTCGGTCGGGACGCGGCGCGGGTCGAGGTGACCGGTCTGCCCGCCGACGTGGAGGCCTACCGCGGCGCACCGACCGGGATCTGACCGGGATCCGTCGGTACCGGGCGGTACCGTCACCAGTCATGAGCACCGGTCCCGATCCCGCCCCCGGCGGGCAGCAGCACCCGCCGCGCCGACCGTTCGGCGAGGTGCTGACCGCGATGGTCACGCCGTTCGACGCCGACGGCGAGCTGGACCTGGCCAAGGCCGAGGAGCTGGCGACCCACCTGGTGGACCTCGGCAACGACGGGCTCGTCGTCAACGGCACCACCGGCGAGGGCCCGACCACGTCGGACACCGAGAAGTCCGAGCTGATCCGCGCGGTCGTGTCCGCGGTGGGGGATCGGGCGACGATCGTCGCCGGGGCCGGTACGTACGACACCGCGCACTCGATCGAGCTGGCCCGCAGCGCGGAGCGCGCCGGTGCGCACGGGCTGCTCGTGGTCACGCCGTACTACTCCCGGCCGCCGCAGGAGGGCCTGCTCGCGCACTTCACCGCGGTCGCCGACGCGGGCGACCTGCCGGTGATGCTCTACGACATCCCGCCGCGCAGCGTCATCGGCATCGACGTCGACACCTTCCAGCGCCTGGCGCAGAACCCCCGCATCGTCGCGGTGAAGGACGCCCGCAACGACCTGCGCGTCGGCACCGAGGTGCTGGCCACCACCACGCTCGCCTACTACTCCGGCGACGACCCGGTGAACCTGCCGTGGCTCTCGGTCGGGGCGGTCGGCTTCGTCAGCGTGATCGGCCACGTCGTCGCCGACCGGCTGCGCGCCATGATCGACGCCTACCACGCCGGTGAGCACCAGCGGGCCCGCGCGCTGCACTACGCGATGCTCCCGGTGATCCGCGGGATGGGTCGGGTCGGTGGCGCGGTGTTCGCCAAGACCGCGCTGCGCCTGCGGGGCATCGACGTCGGTGACACCCGGCTGCCGCTGCCGCCCGCCAGCGAGGACCAGATCGCCGCGATCGCCGGGGACCTCGCCGTCGCCGGGGTGGCGCTCGACCCGCAGGCCCGCCCGAACCTCCCGCTGTACCAGCCGGGCCACGGCGCCCTGGGCGGCCGCACCGCGGCGGACCTCGGCGCCGAGGTCGCCTACCACCGGACGTAGGTCCCCCGGTCGCCGTCGCGCGCCCGGCCCGACCCGCGGCGCCGCGACCCGACCCCCTGACACGAACCCGAGAACACGAACCCATGTGAGGCACGAACCCCTGTGAGTCCCCAGCGCAACGACCGACGCAACCGGCCCGGCCGGTCGCTCTCCGCGCCGCCGGAGCACATCGAGCGTCCGGAGCTCCCGGACGGCCCGCCACCCGCCCTCGCGCAGGGCGGCCTGCGCGTCTACGCGCTCGGCGGCATCGGTGAGGTCGGTCGCAACATGACCGTCTTCGAGTACGAGGGCCGGCTGCTCATCGTCGACTGCGGCGTGCTGTTCCCCTCCGACTCCGAGCCGGGCATCGACCTGATCCTGCCCGACTTCCGCACCATCGAGGACCGCCTCGACGACATCGACGCGCTCGTGCTCACCCACGGCCACGAGGACCACATCGGTGCCGTGCCGTGGCTGCTGCGGATGCGCCCGGACATCCCGGTCGTCGGGTCCCGGTTCACGCTCGCCCTGGTCGCGGCGAAGTGCAAGGAGCACCGCCTGACCCCGCACCTGCAGGAGATCCGCGAGGGCGACCGCGTCTCCCACGGCGGGTGGGACTGCGAGTACTTCGCGGTCAACCACTCGATCCCCGACGCCGTCGCCGTCGCTGTCCGCACGCCAGCCGGGCTGCTGCTGCACACCGGTGACATCAAGCTCGACCAGCTCCCGCTCGACGGGCGGCTCACCGACCTGGGCGGGTTCTCCCGGCTGGGCGAGGAGGGCGTCGACCTGTTCCTGGTCGACTCCACCAACGCCGAGGTGCCGGGCTTCGTCACCCCCGAGGCCGACATCGGGCCCGTCATCTCCGACCTGGTCCGCCGGGCGCCGTCGCGCATCATCCTGGCCTGCTTCGCCAGCCACGTGCACCGTGTCCAGCAGGTGCTCGACGCCGCGCAGGCCCACGGCCGCAAGGTGTGCCTGACCGGACGATCCATGGTCCGCAACATGGGCCTGGCCGACGACCACTCGCTGCTGAACATCCCGCCGGGGCTGCTCGTCGACATCGACGAGGCGATGCGCCTGCCCGACGAGAAACTGGTCCTCGTCTCCACCGGATCGCAGGGTGAGCCGCTCGCCGCGCTGTCCCGGATGGCGCGCGGGGACCACCGCAGCATCACGATCCGCCCGGACGACACGATCATCCTGGCCAGCTCGCTGATCCCCGGCAACGAGACCGCCGTCTTCGGCGTGATCAACGGGCTGACCCGGCTCGGCGCCACCGTGGTGCACCAGGGCAACGCCAAGGTGCACGTCTCCGGGCACGCCCCGGCCGGCGAGCTGCTGTTCCTCTACAACGCGGTGCGCCCGTCGAACGTCATGCCGGTGCACGGGGAGTGGCGCCACCTGCGGGCCAACGCCGCGCTCGCGCGTCGCACGGGGGTGCCGGAGGAGTCGGTGGTCATCGCGGAGAACGGCGTGGTCGTCGACCTCGTCGACGGCCGTGCGGCGATCACCGGCCGGGTCGAGGTCGGCCAGGTCTACGTCGACGGGCTGTCGGTCGGCGATGTGGGGGAGACCACGCTCGGTGACCGCATCGCGCTCGGCGAGGGCGGTTTCATCGCGATCAACGTGGCGATCGACCACAAGACCGGCCGCGCGCTGTCGCGCCCGACGCTGTCCGGGCGCGGGTTCTCCGACGACCCGAAGGCGCTCGACGCCGCCCAGGCGCTGGTCGAGGACGAGCTGTCCCGGCTGGAGAACGAGGGCGTCACCGACCCGCACCGGATCGCCCAGGGCGTGCGGCGCGTGGTCGGCCGCTGGGTGTCCGACACCTACCGTCGCCGCCCCATGATCGTCCCCACGGTCATCGCGGTGTGAGCGTGTGGAGGGGTCGTCGACCCCTCCACAGCCGCGTCGGTCCCCGGTTCGATCACCGAACCGGGCTACCGTGTGTGACATGGCAGGACGCACGGGCACGGGCAGGACCACCACGACTGCGGCCGCGGGCCGCGGCTCGGGGCGGTCGGGCTCGCGTGCGTCCACCGCCCGCAGGCGTCCGTCGGCAGGCCGGAGGCCGCCGGCCCGGCGCCAGGGCCCCGACCTGGTCGACCGCGGGATCGACGCGGTCGGCCGGGGGGTGGCCAAGACCGTCCGCGCCTCCGGGCGCGCGGTCGGGCGCACCCGCGAGATCGACCCCGCGCACCGCCGCGACGGCATCGGGTTCGGCATGCTCGTGCTCGCCGTCATCGCCGCCGCCGGGCTGTGGTGGCAGGCCGGCGGCTCGGTCGGCTACTGGTTCACCTTCCTCGTGCAGGCGGTGATGGGGCAGGCCGGCGTCGCGCTGCCGGCGATCCTGCTGGGCATCGGCATCGTGCTGGTCACCACCGAGGGGCACCCGGAGGCCCGGCCGCGGATCGTGACCGGCAGCCTGCTGCTCGCCCTCGGCGTGCTCGGGTTGGTGCACCTGGGCGCCGGAGCGCCCGCCGAGCCCGACGCCTGGCGCGGCGCGGGCGGCGCGCTCGGCTACGTCGCGGGGACCCCGCTGAAGGCCGGGCTCAGCCTGTGGACGGCCGTCCCCGTTCTCGTCCTGCTGACCCTCTACTCGGTGCTGCTGGTCACCGGGATCCCGGTGCGGGAGCTGCCGGACCGTGTCCGCAGGCTCACCGGGCAGCTGCCGCCCGAGCAGGACGGCGAGGGCGAGTCCGGCGCGGACCGCCCGCGCACGGTGGCCGACGCCGTCGCCGAGCGGGAGAGCCGTGCCGAGGACGCCGACCAGACCCCGAAGCGGCGTCGCCCGGCGCGGCGCAGGCAGGGGGCCGCGGAGGCCGACGCGTTCCGGGTGGAGGAGGGCGAGCACGCCCCGGCCCCGGTGGACCCGTCGCTGCCCGGTGCCCCGGAGGAGGACGTCCCCGCCGCCGTCCCCGCGGCCGCCGCGCCGCCGGCGAAGAAGCCGCGCAAGCCCGTCGTCGAGACGCCGCAGGTGGCCGACGAGCCGATCGAGGGCGAGCAGCTCTCGATGGCGATCCGCCAGCCGCAGTCCGACACCGAGTACATCCTTCCGCCGGCGGACACCCTGGAGTCCGGCCCGCCGCCGAAGTCCCGCAGCTCCGCCAACGACGCGATGATCGAGGCGATCACCGGGGTCCTCGACCAGTTCAACGTCGACGCCCAGGTCACCGGCTTCACCCGCGGCCCGACGGTCACCCGCTACGAGATCGAGCTCGGCCCGGCGGTGAAGGTCGAGAAGATCACCCAGCTGCAGCGCAACCTCGCCTACGCCGTCGCCAACGACAACGTGCGGCTCCTCGCGCCGATCCCCGGCAAGTCCGCCGTCGGCATCGAGGTGCCCAACACCGACCGCGAGATGGTCCGCCTCGGCGACGTCCTGCGCTCGGGCAACGCCCGCGCCGAGCAGCACCCGATGGGCATCGGCCTGGGCAAGGACATCGAGGGCCACTACCTCGTCGCGAACCTGGCGAAGATGCCGCACCTGCTGGTCGCGGGCTCCACCGGCTCCGGCAAGTCCAGCTTCGTCAACTCGATGCTGGTGTCGCTGCTGACCCGGGCCACGCCGGACGAGGTCCGGATGATCCTCATCGACCCGAAGATGGTCGAGCTGACGCCCTACGAGGGCATCCCGCACCTGATCACGCCCATCATCACCCAGCCGAAGAAGGCCGCCGCGGCGCTGGCCTGGCTGGTGGAGGAGATGGAGCAGCGCTACCAGGACATGCAGGCCAACCGGGTCCGGCACGTCGACGACTTCAACCGCAAGGTCCGCACCGGGGAGATCACCGCCCCGCCCGGATCGGAGCGGGTGTACCGGCCCTACCCGTACATCATGTGCATCGTCGACGAGCTCGCCGACCTCATGATGACCGCCCCGCGCGACGTCGAGGACGCGATCGTCCGGATCACCCAGAAGGCGCGTGCGGCCGGGATCCACCTGATCCTGGCGACCCAGCGGCCGTCGGTGGACGTCGTCACCGGTCTGATCAAGACCAACGTCCCGTCCCGGCTGGCGTTCGCGACGTCGTCACTGACCGACAGCCGGGTCATCCTCGACCAGCCGGGCGCGGAGAAGCTGATCGGCATGGGCGACGCGCTCTACCTGCCGATGGGCGCCGGCAAGCCGGTCCGCATGCAGGGCGCCTTCGTCGACGACGACGAGATCTCCAAGGTCGTCGCGTTCACCAAGGAGCAGGCCGAGCCCAGCTACACCGAGGGCGTCACCGCGCAGAAGGCCGGCGAGAAGAAGGAGATCGACGCCGACATCGGCGACGATCTCGACCTGCTGCTGCAGGCCACTGAGCTGATCGTCACCTCGCAGTTCGGGTCGACGTCGATGCTGCAGCGCAAGCTGCGGGTCGGGTTCGCGAAGGCGGGCCGGCTGATGGACCTGCTGGAGACCCGCAACATCGTCGGGCCCTCGGAGGGCTCGAAGGCCCGCGACGTGCTGGTCAAGCCGGACGAGCTGGAGGGCGCGCTCCTCCTGATCCGGGGCGGCGGGACCGCCGACGGCGGCGAGGTCGCCGCCGACGACGAGTGACCCCCCGCCGGGTGACGGTCTCGGGCGGTGATGATCCCGACACCGCCGGTGATCGACATTTCGGGCTCACGGCTTAACGGGACGGTCACGTTCGTGCCACAGTGGCCTCGGGTCGCCGTCCGGTGATCGCACGTCGTGCTGCCCGTCGACGCCGGGCAGGGGAGGTACTGGCTGGTGTTCTGGAGGAAGAAGGACCGTCGTCGCCCGGCGCGGGGCACCACCGACCGGCACGCCCTCGTCCCGATTCCGCTGACCGGCGGGGTGCTGTCCGGCCAGGTCCGCGACCAGCAGGGCGGTGCGCTGGCCGGCACCGAGGTGTCCGTGATGGACCCCGCGGACCGGCGTGCCGTGTACGTCGAGACCGACCCGTTCGGCCGGTTCGCCGCGTCGCTGATGCCCGGCCGGTACCGGGTGCGGGTCGAGGCGGGCGGCTACCAGCAGGTCACCGACGTCGTCGAGGTGTCCTGGGGCGAGCACGCCGACATGGGCCACATCGTCCTCGGTGAGGACCCGGCGCTGCGCCCGCCGCGGCCCGGTGTCTTCGTCATCGACGGCGACCACAGCTCGGTCCGCTTCGTCGCCCGGCACATCGGGATGTCCAAGGTGTACGGCCGGTTCAACCGGTTCCAGGGGCAGATCCGGATCGCCGAGCCGTTCGAGGAGTCCTCGGTGGACGTCGTGATCGACGCGGCCAACGTCGCCGCCCGCGACACCCACCTGCGCTCCGCCGACTTCCTCGACGTCGAGCGCTTCCCCGAGCTGCGCTTCTCCAGCGTGCGCTTCGCCGCGCACGGCGGGAACCGGTGGACGGTGGACGGCGACCTGACCCTGCACGGCCTGACCAGCGACGTCTCGCTGGACACCACCTTCCTGGGCTCGGCGGAGTGGAACGGCGACCGGGTCGGTGCGATCGCCACCACCCAGCTGCACCGGGAGCACTACACGCTCAACTGGCAGCAGACCATCGCCAAGGGCCTGCCGGTGGTCGGGTCGACGATCCGGATCCAGCTCGACGTGCAGGCGGTCCGGCAGTCCTGACCCCGCACGGCTCGGTACTCGAGGCTCGGTACTCCGCGCTCAGTACTCGGGGAGCGTGAGGGCCGTCGCGGCGGTCGCGGCCCAGTGCTCGACGAGCCCGGGCGCGGCGGCGTCCGGGGCGGTGAGGTCCCGGACCCGCGCGGCGTTGGTCAGCGCGAGCTCCTGGTTGGCCTCCACCCAGTCGCGCATCCGCCGTTCGTGGGCGGCGGCCGCCGGTCCGGGATCGCCGCCGGAGCACGCGAGCTCCCCGGCCAGCACGTAGGCGCCGACCACGGCGAGCGTGGTGCCCTGACCGGACAGCAGCGTGGGGCACCAGGCGGCGTCGCCGAGGAGCGCGACCGGACCGCGCGACCAGGTCGGCAGCCGGACCTGGGTGATCGGGGTGAGGTACAGGTCCTCGGCGCGGTCCATCCCCGCGAGCAGCTCGGGCAGCCACCAGCCCCCGCCGGCGAAAAGCCGTGTCACCAGCGCGCGCTGCGCCCCGAGGTCGCGGTGGTGGTAGGTGGCGTCCGGGTCGGAGAAGCCGAGCATCACCCGGACCTCGGTGTCGTCGCGGGCGGTGTAGAGCCCGGCCATCGCGTCCGGCCGCTGGAGGAACACCTGCCAGCGGCTCAGCCCGAAGGTGTTGGGCAGGGTGAACACGGCGACGTGCTGGCCGAGGGGGACCAGCCGGCCGTCGTCGTCGGGGCCGAGAGCCAGGCGCCGGACGCCGGAGTGCTGGCCGTCGGCGCCCACCACGAGGTCGTAGTGCTCCTCGGTGCCGGAGGCGAAGCGCACCCGGGCCCCGCCCGCCGGGTCCGGATCGAGCGCGACGACCCGGTCGCCCCACCGGTGCTCGACGCCGTCGAGCGCGCCGGTGAGCAGCGCGGCGAGGTCGTCGCGGAGGATCTCGACGTCGTCGCTCGCGACCGGCCCCCCGGTGAGTGTCACCTCGGTGCTGCGGAAGACCTCGGTGCCGTCCTCGTCGACCAGGGACATGCCGTCCATCGCGGTGCGGGCGGCGCGCAGTGCGGCTCCGAGCCCCATCCGGTCGACGACGGTCAGCGCGGGCCCCCGGACGTCGACGGCCTGCCCGCCGGGCCGCGGCCTCGGCGCCGACTCGACGACGACCGGGTGGAACCCGTGCCGGCGCAGCCACCACGCGAGCGTCGTCCCTGCGATACCGGCCCCGCTGATCAGGATGTCGGTCATGTGTCCTCCTCGGTACGGTGTACGCATCGACGATGCCGCTGCGAGCTGGGATGACGGGTGTCGTGTAGCGGCACAGGTGGTACAGGGAGGTGGCCGGTGGACGGTTCGCCCACGGATCGGGTCGCGGCCGCGGTGCGTGCCCGTGTCGAGTCGGGGGATCTGCGGCCCGGGGACCGCGCGCCGTCGGTGCGCGCGCTGGTGGCCGAGCACGGTGTCGCGATGTCCACCGCGGCCCGGGCGCTGTCCCGGCTGCGCGAGGAGGGTCTGCTGCGGACGACGGCGCGGGTCGGGTCGGTGGTGGCGGAACGGGCCACGCCTGCGGGCACCGCTCCGCCACCGGACACGGCCCGGCTGGTGCGGACCGCGATCGGCATCGCCGACGACGAGGGCCTGGCCGCGCTGTCCATGCGGCGCCTCGCCGGGGCGTTCGGCGTGCCGACGATGTCGCTGTACCGGCTGGTGCGCAGCCGGGACGAGCTGCTGCTGGCGATGCTCGAGACGGTCTTCGCCGAGCTGGTGCTGCCCCCGGCCGACGGGCCGTGGCGGGCCCGGCTGGAGGGCGCTGCGCACGCCCAGTGGCGGGTGCACCGGCGGCACCCGTGGCTGGCGCGGGTGCTGTCGCTGTCCCGGCCGCAGGCGCTGCCGTCGCTGCTGCGCTTCGCCGAGTTCGAGCTGGCCGCGCTGGAGGAGGTCGTCGCGGACCCGGTGGAGCGGTTCGACCTGCACCTGGCGCTGACCGGATTCGTGCGGGGGATGGCGCTGACCCTGGCCGCGGAGCAGGAGGCGCAGGCCGACACCGGCGTCGACGCCGACACCTGGTCCGAGCACGACCCGGGGCTGCGGGCCGCGCTGCGCCGTCACGGCGGGCCCGCGCTGCGCCGGGTCGGCGACTACCCGTACGACCTGCAGCGGGTGTTCGACACCGGGATCGCCCGGCTCCTCGACGGGATCAGCTGAACCCCTGCTGCCGCCACGCCTCGTAGACGGCGACGGCGGCGGCGTTGGCCAGGTTCAGCGAGCGGTTCGACGGCCGCATCGGCAGCGCCACCGTGCCCGTCACCCAGTCCGCCGCCGCGACCTCGGGCGGGAGTCCGGTCGACTCGCGGCCGAACAGCAGCACGTCCCCGCAGGAGTAGGCGACGTCGGTGTAGCGGACCGGCGCACCCGGCACGAACGCGAACACCCGCGCCCCGGCGGCCCGCACCCAGCCGGCGAACGCGGCCGTGTCGTCGTGCACGACGATCTCGGCGAGATCGGCGTAGTCGAGCCCGGCCCGGCGCACCGAGCGTTCGTCGAGGGAGAAGCCGAGCGGCCGGACCAGGTGCAGCTCGGCGCCGGTGTTCGCGGCGAGCCGGATCGCGTTGCCGGTGTTCGGCGGGATCTCCGGGGTGTGCAGGGCGAGGCGGACCACGCGCTACTCGTACCAGGTGCCCGCGCTCCAGTGGTTCCCGTCCGGGTCGGCGATCTCGAACAGACGGCTGCCGTACTCGGCGTCGAAGGGCGCGTGCACGACGGTGGCCCCGGTCGCGACGGCGCGGGCGAACAGGGCGTCCGGGTCGTCGCAGACCAGGTGGACGGCGGCGCCGCCCGGCGGGCGGCACCCGTCGTGGGTGGGGCCGAGCATCACGCCGCCGGGGGCGCCGGTCGACCCGGGGCGTACCAGCTCGGCGTGGACGATGGCGCCGTCGTCGCCGGTGTGGACGGCACGCTCGGTGAAGTCCAGCGCCGAGGTCAGGAACGTGACCAGGGCGCGTGGGTCGGGGCTGGACAGGCTGGGCCAGAGGCCGGGCAGGTCGCTCATGAGGACGAGGGTGCCGAGGCCGCGCGGGCCGGTCGTGGACGAATCGGAGCCGCCGGCGCGACCCGCTCGGCCCGCCAGCTCAGCGCGGTCGTCCCCGCGAGCTCGCGGAAGTCGCGGGCCAGGTGCTGCTGGTCGCTGTAGCCGCAGGTCGCGGCCAGCTTGGCGAGTGGGGGAGCCGACGGGCGGCGCAGCAGCGTGCACGCCCGCTCGAACCGGATGACCCGTGCCGCGGCCTTCGTCGCGAGCCCGGTCTCGCGTCGCAGCCGTTCACCGAGGTGGCGTGGCGACCAGCCGACCTCCCCGGCGACGTCGGCGACACGCGCCGTCCCGCCGCTGCGGACCAGCAGCTCCCAGGCGTGCACGACCTCCGGCGCCGGCTCGCCGGGGCCGTCCCGGGCGTCGGCGCCGCGGCACAGCGCGGCGTCGAGCAGTGCGCACCGCCCGGCCCACCCCGGCTCGGCGCGCAGTCGGTCGAGCAGGGTGTCCAGGTCGGGGAGGAGCAGCGCGAGGTCGACGACGTCGCCGGCCAGCTCGCCGGCGGGCAGCCCGAGCAGCGTGCGGGCGCCGCGCCAGGTCATCTCCAGCTGCATCCCGGACTGCGGGGCGCCGGCGGCGAGCAGCGCGGGCGCGGTGTGCAGACCGGCCGCCGATGCGGTGAACCGGCCCGGGCCGCGTCGCGGGTCCGGAGCCGCGAGCAGGTCGACCGTGCCGTCCAGGCAGAGCACGACGGTCAGGTGGGCGCTCGACACGCCCTGGTGCGTCCCCGCCGGACCCGCGGGCGAGGACCAGCACCAGATCCCGGAGACCAGCGGGCGCAGACGTGCGGAGGGACGCCAGCGCCGGGCCCCGTCGGACATGCGGGCCAGGGTAGCGGCGCGGGCGGGGTCAGAGCGTGAGCAGCATCCGCACGTTGCCCAGGGTGTTCGGCTTGACGTGGGCGAGGTCGAGGAACTCGGCGACGCCGGCGTCGTAGCTGCGCAGCATGGCCGCGAACACCTCGGCCGACACCGGCGTCCCGTCGATCTCGGCGAAGCCGTGCCGGGCGAAGAACTGCTTCTCGAAGGTGAGCACGAACAGCCGCTCCAGGCCCAGCTCGCGCGCGCCGTCGATCAGCGCGGAGACGATCCGGTGCCCCACCCCGCGACCCAGCACCGACGGCGACACCGCCACCGTGCGGATCTCGCCCAGGTCCTCCCACAGCACGTGCAGCGCGCCGCAGCCGACGACCACGCCGTCGACCTCGGCGACCAGGAACTCCGGGACCGCCTCGTAGAGGGTGACGGTCTCCTTGGCCAGCAGGACGGTGCCCGCGTACTCGTCGACGAGCTCACGGATCCGGCGGACGTCGCGGGTGCGGGCGCGGCGGACGATCACGTCGGGGACCGGGGCGGACACGGGGTCGGGCACGGCAGGAGAGCCTAGACCGGGGTCGCCGACGGCGCCGTCTACCCTGGTATTCGTGGCTTCCCCCGAGACTGCGCCCCGGCGCGCCGCCCTGCTGACCCTGGGCTGCGCGCGCAACGAGGTCGACTCCGAGGAGCTCGCCGGTCGTCTGGCCGGGTCCGGCTGGGAACTGGTCGACGCCGAGGACGGCAGCCCCGACGTCATCGTCGTCAACACCTGCGGGTTCGTGGAGCAGGCGAAGAAGGACTCGATCGACACGGTGCTGGCCGCGGCGGACGTGGCACGGCCCGCCGGGGCGAAGGTCGTCGCGGTCGGGTGCCTGGCCGAGCGCTACGGCGCCGAGCTCGCCGCCGACCTCCCCGAGGCCGACGCGGTGCTCGGCTTCGACGCCTACCCCGAGCTCGCCGAGCGGCTCGGCGACGTCCTGGGCGGGCACGCCCCGGCCCCGCACGTCCCCACCGACCGTCGCAAGCTCCTCCCCATCTCGCCGGCGGAGCGCCCGGCCGCGACCGCGGACGTCTCGGTCCCCGGCCACGACTGGGTGCCCGACATCGCGCGCACCCGCCTGTCCGGCGGGCCGGTGGCCTCGCTCAAGCTGGCCTCGGGCTGCGACCGCCGCTGCGCGTTCTGCGCGATCCCGAGCTTCCGCGGCAGCTTCGTGTCCCGCCCGCCGGCCGACGTGCTCGGCGAGGCGGCCTGGCTCGCCCGGCAGGACGTGCGCGAGCTCGTGCTGGTCAGCGAGAACTCCACCAGCTACGGCAAGGACCTCCCCGGCGGCACCCGCGCGCTGGTCGACCTGCTCCCGCAGCTCGCCGCGATCGAGGGCGTCGAACGGATCCGGGTCGCCTACCTGCAGCCCGCCGAGCTCCGGCCCGACCTGCTGCGCGTCATCGCGACCACGCCGGGCGTCGCGCCGTACTTCGACCTGTCGTTCCAGCACGCGTCGGCGCGGGTGCTGCGCCGGATGCGCCGGTTCGGGTCGCGCACCGACTTCCTCGACCTCTGCGAGCGCATCCGCGCGCTGGCGCCGGAGGCCGGGATCCGCTCCAACGTCATCGTCGGGTTCCCCGGCGAGACCGAGGAGGACCTCGCCGAGCTGGAGGCGTTCCTGGCCGGCGCCCGGCTCGACGCCGTCGGGGTGTTCGGCTACTCCGACGAGGACGGCACCGAGGCCGAGGGCTACGACGGCCACGTCGATCCGGCCGAGGTCAGGGCCCGCGTCGCGCGGATCTCGGCGCTGGTCGACGAGCTGATGGAGCAGCGTGCCGAGGAGCGCATCGGCACCGAGGTCGTCGTGCTGGTCGAGTCCGCCGAGGGCGACGAGGACGACTGCACCGGTCGTGCCGCCCACCAGGGCCCCGACGCCGACGGCGAGTGCACCGTCGTCGCGGCGGCGCAGGACGGCCCCGAGCCGGACTCGCTGCGTCCCGGTGACCTCGTCCGCTGCCGCGTCGTGGACACCGAGGGCGTCGACCTGCTGGTGGAGGCCCTCGAGCTGATCGACCCGAACGCACCGGCCGCCGCCGTCCCGGCGGCCTCCGCGGCCGGATGAGCTCGCACCCGGCCGGGGGCGCCGCCGGAGTCGGCGACCCGCCCCTGCTGAACATCGCGAACGCGCTGACGGTCCTGCGGCTGCTGCTCGTCCCGGTGTTCGTGGTCGCGCTGTTCGTCGGCGGCGGCGAGGACGTGGTGTGGCGGCTGGTCGCGTTCGCGGTGTTCGTCGTCGCGGCGGCCACCGACCGGCTCGACGGCCAGCTGGCCCGCAGCCGGGGGCTCGTCACCTGGTTCGGCGCACTGGTCGACCCGATCGCCGACAAGGCCCTGATGGGCGCGGCCCTGATCGGGCTGTCGATCCTCGGTGTGCTGCCCTGGTGGGTGACGATCGTGATCGTCGTCCGCGAGCTGGGCATCACCGTGCTGCGCTTCGTCGTCATCCGCCGGCACGGCGTCATCCCGGCCAGCCGCGGCGGCAAGGCCAAGACCGTCGCCCAGACGGTCGCGATCGGGCTGTTCCTGCTGCCGCTGCCCGAGCTGCTGGGCCCCGGCACCACCGCCGCGACCGCCGTGCTCGTGCTCCAGTGGGCGGTGATGGCCGTCGCGCTGGTGCTCACCGTGGTGACCGGCGCCGACTACGTCCGCAAGGCCGTCCGGCCCCGGGCCGCCTGACCTGCGGGGACGATCCGGCGCCCGTGCGGCGTTGAGGTGTTCGCCGTGGGCGTACAGCGTCACGGCGCGGAGGAACCGGAGAAGTCGGTACGGTGAGACATCACCGGATGTCCGGGGAGCAGTCGAGGAGGGCACATGCTGCTGCGGGAAGCGATCGGCAGTGGGCTGCGTGAGGTGCGCACGGCGCGCCGGCGCACGCTGCGCGACATCTCGCGGGCCGCGCGGGTGAGCCTCGGGTACCTCTCCGAGGTCGAGCGCGGGCGCAAGGAGCCCTCCAGCGAGCTGCTCGCGGCGATCTGCGAGGCACTCGGGGTCTCCGTGCCGGACCTGCTGACCACCGTCGCCGCCGAGATGGCGACGGCGACCTCCGCCGCGGCCGCGAGCCGCCGTGACGACGTGCTCGTCCCGATCGGGCAGCGTCACGCCGAGCTGCGGCTGGCCGGCCGGCCGGGTTCCGTGGTCGCCGCACCGGCGTCCTCGGGCGGCCCGGTGGCCTCGGCCGCCTGATCGCACCGCCGACCCCGGCCGACCGCTCCTGCGCGGTAGGGTGCGGGCAGACCGGCAGCGATGCCAGGATGGACAGGGCCGGAGGCCCGGTTCCGACCACGGGGGGAACGCGGGGTCGGTCCGGGGTCCGCACGCCCGCCGTGGTGGCGGGCACGGTCGCGAGCGAACGCAGGCGGAGGACGCGCAGAGATGGCCAACGGATTCACCAAGTTCTTCAGCTATCTGTCGGCCCTGTTCTCGTCGAAGGTCGACGAGCACGCCGACCCGAAGGTGCAGATCCAGCAGGCCATCGAGGACGCCCAGCGCCAGCACCAGCAGCTGTCGCAGCAGGCCGCCGCGGTGATCGGCAACCAGCGTCAGCTGGAGATGAAGCTGAACCGGCAGCTGGGTGAGATCGAGAAGCTGCAGTCGTCGGCGCGGCAGGCACTCGTGCTGGCCGACCAGGCCCGCTCCCAGGGCGACGAGCAGAAGGCCCAGCAGTACGAGCAGTCGGCGCAGACCTTCGCGACCCAGCTGGTGACCGCGGAGCAGGGCGTCGAGGACCTCAAGACGCTGCACGACCAGTCGATCGGTGCCGCCGCCCAGGCTAAGCAGGCCGTCGAGCGGAACTCGATGATGCTGCAGCAGAAGATCGCCGAGCGCACCAAGCTGCTCAGCCAGCTCGAGCAGGCCAAGATGCAGGAGCAGGCCGCGAAGTCGCTGCAGCAGATGAGCGAGCTGTCCGCGCCGCGCAACGCGCCCTCGCTCGACGAGGTCCGCGACAAGATCGAGAAGCGGTACGCCACCGCGCTCGGGTCCGCGGAGCTGGCCCAGAACTCGGTGCAGGGCCGGATGCTGGAGGTCCAGCAGTCGACCACCGACATGGCCGGCATGTCGCGGCTGGAGCAGATCCGGGCGTCGATGTCCGGGGCGCCGATCGCCGGTGGCCAGCAGGCCCCGCAGGTCGGCCAGGGCGAGGCGACCCAGCAGCTGCCGTCCTCGCCGGCACCGGCCCAGCAGCAGAACACCCAGAACCAGCAGCAGCCCGGCACCGCCTGAGCCGCTCAGCCGTTCCACACCGTCCGCCGCGGTCCCGATCCCGGGGTCGCGGCGGACGTGTGTCCGGGCCCGCCCGGGCCGGTCGATGCGGCTCCGGGCCTGCTCCGGCCGTCGGTCGCGACGTGGCCGACGTGGTCAGGGCGTGCGGGCCGCGCCGGGCGGCGGCCGCCCGGGTGCGCCGCGGCGCGGGCCGGTGCCGCGGCGCACCGGGCGCGGCGACGGCCCGGCCTGGCAGCGCGGGCACCAGTAGGTGACCCGGGCCCGGTGGTCGTCGCCCTGGTCGGCGGTCCGGATGCGGGTGCCGCAGCGGCGGCACGGCCGCCCGGCCCGTTCGAACACCCAGTGCGCCTCGCCCGCGGCCAGCGAGCCGGTAGTGGTCTGCTCCGGGCGGTCCTTGTTCGACGACAGCAGCCGCCGCGACAGGTCGATGACCCCGGGCAGGTCGGGTACGTCGCGGACCGGCACCCACGGGGTGAGTCCGAGCAGGAAGCAGATGTCGTTGCGGTAGAGGTTGCCGAGGCCGGCCATGACCCGCTGTTCGAGCAGCACCAGCCCGAGCGGGTGGTCGGCGCGGGCGGTCATCCGGCGCAGCGCCTCGGCGTCGTGGGCGGGCCCCCAGGCCGGGTCGAGCAGGTCGGGTCCGAGATGCCCGCCGAGGGTGTGCTCGTCGTCGGTCGGGAGCAGCTCCAGGTCGTGCAGGGCGAACCCGACGGCGACCCGGTCGGCGGTCGCCAGCACCGCGCGCGCCTCGTGGGCGACCCGGCGCCAGCGCATCCCGGGCCGGTACAGGTGCCAGGAGCCGTCCATCCGGAAGTGGCTGTGCAGGCTGCGGCCGTCGTCGAAACGGGTGAACAGGTGCTTGCCGACGGAGACGACGCCGGTGACGGTCAGCCCGGCCAGGTCGTGCTCGACCAGCCGCGGGTGGCGCAGCTCGCCGCGCAGCAGCTCGTGCCGGGCCAGCGCGGCGTGCAGCCGCTTGCCGGCCAGGTACACGGTGTCTCCCTCGGGCACGATCGCGACGCTACCCGGGCCGGCCGGACCCGGCCCGGGCTCGGCGGACGACCCGGCCGGGCCCGGGCGCCCGGCTGGGTCGACGGCTGGGTCGACGGCTCAGTCGAGCACGAGTGTCCGCAGCTGCGGCCACACCTGCGACCACGGATGCGTCATGCCCTCGCCCAGCCAGATGCGGTTGCCGTCGCCGAGGTCGGCGACCGGCCGCAGCGCCACCCCGGTGGGCGCGAGCAGGCCGGGGTCCTTCCCGAGGAAGATCACGACGTCCTGGTCGTCCGGGGGCGGGTCGAAGTAGCCGTAGCTGCGGTTGCCGCTGTACCCGGGGGGCAGGCCCAGCGCGGGGTCGGCGGTGTCGACGTAGGCGGCGAAGATGTAGGAGTCGCCCACCACGACCGCACGGTCGCGCCGGTCCGGGGGCAGCCCGTCGCGCACCCGGGCGACCTCGGTGACGATCCGCTCCGGCACGGCGGGGTCGGCCGCGGCGACGCTCGCGGACAGCATCGCCGTGGCGAGGGCGACCGACAGCACCCCCGCGGGCCACGCCATCCAGGACCACCGTCGTCGCCCGGCCTCGCGCCGCTGCTGGAACCACACCGCACCGAGCGCGGCGACGGCGCCGTGCAGCCCGCAGAGGTAGTAGGCGCGCCCGACGGTCACCGCGAACACGACCCACAGCAGCAGGAAGGTGACCGCCACGAAGCGGTAGGGCCGCAGCCGCGGCGCCGTGAACGCCGCGACCGCGCCGACCACCACGAGCACCGTGCCGAGCAGGCCCGCCAGCAGCAGCATCGCCACCGCGTTCGGGCCCGGCCCGCCGAACAGGATCGACTCCTGCGCGACGACCGCGGTCATCCGCAGCTGCGGCCAGCCGTGCACGGCCTGCCACACCAGCGTCGGCGACGCGATCAGCGCCCCGACCAGCGCGGCCCACCAGAACGCCGGCCGGCGCAGCATCGCCCGCGGCCCGGCCACGCCGATCGCGACCACCAGCACCGCGCCGAGCAGGATCACCTGGAACTTCGTGAGCGCGGCCAGGCCGAGCAGCGGCCCGACGGCGAGGAGCAGCCGGTCGTCGCGGACCCGGGTCCAGCGGACCAGCAGCCACAGCAGCAGCGCCCACTGCAGCGGTTCGAGCGAGTACGGCGTCACGAAGTGCCCGAACATCGTCACCCACAGCCCGGTGGCCTGGGCGAGCGCGGTGAGCACCTGGGCCCTGCGGTCCCCGCCCAGCTCGCGGGCGATCAGCGCCGCGACGACGACCGCGCCGGCCGTCGACAGGGACGGCACGATCCGCAGCACCCCGTTCACCCCCGGCGCGAGGGCGTCGGCGAGCCCGGCCAGTGCCGGCGCGACCGGCGGCTGGTCGGCCGATCCCCAGTCCAGGTGGTGACGCCCGATCGCGAGCATCAGCGCCTCGTCGAACCAGTGCCCGCGGCCCAGCGCCCCCATCACGAGGTGGACGGCGGCCACCACCGCGGCGACGATCCCCACGGGCAGCCGCGCGAGCGGAGGGACGGCCGCGGGTGCGGCGTCGGAGTCCCGGACCGTGGTCGACGACGTCATGTGTCCCCCCGAGCGACGACGTGGGCGCCGTCGGTCCCGGGCCCGGCGCCATCAGACCCCGGCGGGTCCCTCCGGCGCAGCGGGCATCGGGTGGTCGACGATCGACTTCGGTCTACCGGCGGCCCATCCTCGGGTCAGCCGCGCGGGGCGCTGCGGGCGATCCGGAGCGCCCACAGCACCAGCGGGACCTGCAGCGGCAGCCGCCCCCAGCCGATTGCCCGGTACAGCGGAGCCTTGCGGTTCCAGTGCAGCGCCATCGACACGTTCGCCGGGAACACCGCCGCGAACAGCGCGGCCGCGGCCCAGCCGCCCGCACGCCGGGTCCGCGGAAGCGCGACCGCCGCGGCGACGGCACCCTCGGCGAGCCCGGAGGCGTAGGTCCAGAACCGGGGCTCACCGGGCAGGCTGCGCGGCACGATCGAGTCGAACGGCTCGGGCCGCACCGCGTGCAGGACGGCGGCGGTGCCGAGCAGCCCCGCGAGCCCGACGGCGAGGCGCCGGTCGCGGGACGGGGTGGTGGGGGAGCGACGGATCATGACCGGGATGGTGCCACCCGGCCGGGCGGTCAGCCGATCGGCGCCGGGAGCCGGTCGACCTCGTAGGTCAGGCCGATCGTGTCGCCGGTGGCGGGGTCGTGCAGCTCCACCCGCCAGGCGTCGGCGAACTGGTCGACCCCCGCCTTCATCGCGACGGTCCCCGACAGCAGGACGGTGCCGGGCACCAGCCAGCCGCGCTCGCGCAGCACCTCGACCCAGTAGGCGGGCGGCAGCAGGGCTGCCAGCGTCGCGTCCTGCACGAGCGCCTCGGTGCCGTCGTGGTCGCCGCCGTGACGGACCCACGCGCGCAGGGTGATGTCGTCGAGCCGGTCGGCGACCTCCGAGAGCCGCCAGGCCTTGCGCCCCAGGACGTCGAGACCGGCGTTCTTGCTCCAGGCCACACCGTGCACCTCCAGCGCGCGGTCGGTGTGGTCGCACGCGACGGTCAGCAGCGGGTCGGTGACGTCGTCGCCGACGACCAGTGCCCACTCCGCCTCGCCGGAGGTCCGGTCGTGCTGGGCGGGGACCCGGTCGGTCTGCGACGCCAGGTACGGCGAGACCGGGTACAGCGCGGGCACCGTGTCCGGGGCGGGCACACCCAGCTCGGCCAGCTCGGCGACGTGCGCGGCGACCTCCTCCTGGGCGCGGCCGGCGTAGCCGGCGTTGAAGACCCGGTGGACCTCCACCGAGCGGGTGTCGCCGTCGGGCAGGGTCAGCTCGAGCGTCACGGGGGACCTCCGTCAGATGTGTACGTCGCGTTACCGATGCGCACGAGGGTTGCGCACACACTGTGTATACAGCAAGTATGAGCCTCGTCCACCCCACCGCCCCGACCCCGGGAGCCCGCGATGACCTCGCCCTCCGCCTCCTCGTCACCACCGGTCGACCGCCGTGACCTGCGCAAGGCCTTCGTCGCGAGCCTCACCGGCACCTCGCTCGAGTGGTACGACTTCGCCGTCTACTCCGCGGCGGCCGCGCTGGTGTTCCCGGTGCTGTTCTTCCCGGCCGCGGACCCGGTGACCGGTCTGCTGCTCGCGTTCTCCACCTACGCCGTCGGCTACGTCTCGCGCCCGCTCGGCGGTGTCGTGTTCGGCAGGCTCGGCGACGTCATCGGCCGCAAGCAGGTCCTGGTCATCACGCTCGTGCTGATCGGCGTCGCGACGTTCCTCATCGGGCTGCTGCCGACCTACGGCACGATCGGCGTCGCGGCACCGATCCTGCTGGTGCTGCTGCGCTTCGCCCAGGGCGTCGGCGTCGGCGGGGAGTGGGGCGGCGCGGTCCTGCTCTCCAGCGAGTTCGGCGAGCCGCGCCGGCGCGGGTTCTGGGCCTCGGCCGCCCAGGTCGGGCCGCCCGCGGGGAACCTGCTGTCCAACGGCGTCCTGGCCCTGCTCACCCTGCTGCTGACCGACCAGCAGTTCCTGGACTGGGGCTGGCGGCTGGCGTTCCTGCTGTCGGCGGTGCTGGTGGCGTTCGGGCTGTGGATCCGGCTCAAGCTGGAGGACACCCCGGTCTTCCGCGCGATCGCCGAGTCCGGTGACCGGCCGTCGGCGCCGGTGCGCGAGGTGTTCACCGCCGAACGCCGCCCGCTGCTCGCCGGGATCCTCAGCCGGATCGGTCCGGACGTCAGCTACGCCCTGTTCACCGTCTTCGTGCTGACCTTCGCCACCACCCACCTCGGATTCTCCCGGTCGGAGGTGCTCGGCGCGATCCTGATCGGCTCGGCGCTGCAGCTGCCCGCGATCCCGCTGGCCGGGGCGCTCACCGACCGGTTCAACCGGCGCCTGGTCTACGGCGTCGCCGCGGTCGGGGGAGCGGTGTGGCCGTTCGTCTTCTTCCCGATGATCGCGGGCGGCTCGTTCGCGCTGCTCGTCGTCGGCATCGTGGTCGGGCTCGGCCTGCACTCGTTCATGTACGGGCCGCAGGCCGCGTTCGTCACCGAGCAGTTCTCACCGCGGCTGCGCTACACCGGCAGCTCGCTGGCCTACACCATCGCCGGCGTGGTCGGGGGCGCCGTCGCGCCGCTGGCGTTCACCGCGCTGTCCGGCGGGTCGGGGAACTGGGTGCCGGTCGCGGCCTACCTGGCCATCGCCTGCGCGCTGACCGTCGTCGGGCTGGTCATCGGTCGCGACCCGGACCACGACGAGGACGAGGCCTACCTCGCCCTCACGCCCTGAGCAGCACGCGCAGGGTGAGCTGCAGGTGCTCGTCGATCGCCTCCGCCGCCGCGTCCGGGTCGTCGCCGGCCAGCGCCGCGACGATCCGGTCGTGCTCGGCACAGACCGCCTGCCGCCGGTCCTCGGTCCGGAACAGCGCGGTCACGCCCACCCGGCGCTGGCGCACCCGCAGCCCGGCGTAGGTCCGCGAGAGCAGCGCGTTCCCGGTGGCGTCGACGAGCGCCTGGTGGAAGACCATGTCGAGCTCGATGAACTCGGCCGGGTCCCCGCCGGCACCGGCGAGCTCGCGCTGCCGGTCCAGGGCAGCGTTCATCGCCTCGAACGGCACACCGTCGGCGCCCATCGCCGCGCGCGCCGCGTGCTTCTCCAGGACCCCGCGCAGCTCCATCAGCTCGGAGATCTGCCGGCCGGTCAGCGGCGGCACGTAGGCGCCGCGACCGGGCAGCATCTCGACCAGGCCGTCGGCCACGAGCAGCAGCAACGCCTCACGGACCGGGGTTCGCGACACCCCGATCCGGCCGGCGAGCTCGTTCTCGTTGAGGAACGTGCCCTGCACCCGCGGGTCCACCAGGACGGTCTCGCGCAGGTAGTGCAACGCGCGGTCGCGACCGGACTCCCGTGACGTCGGCATACGACACGTATACACCGAACCACCCCAGGAGACGCCATGCGGATCGCCCTCGTCCCGATCGCCGCCACCACCGACCCGGCGGAGAACCTCACCCTGGTCGCCGACGGCGTCGCCGGTGCGGCCGCCCGGGGCGCGCGGCTGGTCGTGTTCCCCGAGGCCACCCAGTGCCGCTTCGGCGTGCCGCTCGGCCCGGTCGCCGAGCCCCTCGACGGCCCCTGGGCGTCCCGCGTCCGCGAGATCGCCGCCGGTGCGGGGGTCACCGTGGTCGCCGGGATGTTCACCCCCGCCGACGACGGCCGCGTCCGCAACACCCTGCTCGTCACCGGCCCGGGCGTCGAGGAGCACTACGACAAGATCCACCTGTTCGACGCGTTCGGGTTCGCCGAGTCCGACACGGTCGCCCCGGGGGACCGGCCGGTCACGGTCACCGTCGACGGGGTGACGGTCGGCCTCGCGACCTGCTACGACCTGCGGTTCGCGGGCCTGTTCCAGACCCTCGGCGACGCCGGTGCGCAGGTCGTCCTCGTGCCCGCGTCCTGGGGCGCGGGGCCGGGCAAGCGGGAGCAGTGGGAGCTGCTGGTGCGCGCCAGGGCCCTCGACACGACGGCCTTCGTGGCTGCCTGCGACCAGGCGGACCCGGAGGCGGCGGGGCGCCCGGTCCCCGGTGGCGCCCCGACCGGGATCGGGGCGAGCACGGTCGCCGGCCCGACCGGCTCGGTCGTCGCGGCGCTGGACGCCGCACCGGGGACCCTGGTGGTGGACCTGGACCTCGACGCGGTCACCGCGGCCCGCCGGGCGATCCCGGTCCTGGCCAACCGGCGGTACTGACCCGGGGTGCGCGGTGTCGCCGGTCAGGCCCGCAGCCGCAGCCCCTTCGGCGTCACCCGGAACCCGGCCTCGGTGAGCACCTCCGACAGCGCCGAGGCCAGCGAGTCCTGTCCGTCGGCGCGCTCGACGGCGAGCGATCCCAGCCAGCCCTCGTGCACCGCCCCGGCGAGCGACTCGGCCCCGGCGCGCAGCTCGTCACGGTCCTCGGTGAACGACAGCAGCGACTTCCCGCCGCGTTCGACGTAGAGCGCTGGCGCCCCGTCGACGAGGGTGACCAGGGCGCCTGCCTTGCGACCGGGGCGGTGCCGGGTCTCGCCGGTCGTGTCCGGCCACGGCAGGGCGGCGCCGTAGGGCTGGGCGGGGTCGGTGGCGGCGAGCACCACCCGGGACAGGTCGCGCCACGCCTCCCGCGGCGCCTGCGGGCGGCGGCCGGCGCCCCCGTCGAACTCGGCGTGGCGACCCGCGCCGCCGAGCCCGCCCAGGCCGCCGCGCAGGTCGTCGGGCACCCCTGCGTACGGGTCGTCGGTCCCGGGGGAGCCGGACGCGTCACCGACGAGGTCGCCAGGCAGCGGGTCCCCGTCCCCGGCGTCACCGGCGGACCCGGTGGGATCCGGATGGCCGTCGTGCGGGGCGTGGCCGCCGGGCTCCGAGAGGTCGTCGGGGTCGGGGACGGACGGGCCGGGACGGTCGGCGGGGTCGGCGATGACCGCCCCGGGACCGGCGCCGAGGCGGCGCGGGCCGGTCTGCGGGGAGGTGGAGGGGGCGTCGAAGGTGCCGGCGAGGGCCCGGACCCGGTCGATCGCACCCGGTACCGCGAACTGCGCCGCGCCCAGCCCCTCGACGATGTAGCCGCGTCGGCACCGGCCGGACTCCTCCATCGCCCGGAGCACCTTGTAGACCGCGGCGAACCCGCCCGTGACCCGCTCGGTGCCCAGCGCGCCCCGGGTCAGCACGCCGTGACGCTCCAGGAACGCCTCCGCCGCAGCGTGCGCACGGCGGGTCGGGTCGGGCTCGCGCGGCACCGCCACCGACCAGCGCCCGCCGACCGACGGCGGCCCGGTCCGGCTGGGCATCGACGGCCGCCCCGCACGCAGCTGTGCGTAGCGTCCGCGGGCCGGTCGCCGCGCCGTGCGATGCGCCCCGCCCTGCCGCCCGGAGGCGCCCCGTCGTGAGCCGCCCCCGGACAGCCGGGCCCGCAGCGGGCCGAGCGTGTCGTTGGTGAGCGCACCCGCCCAGACCAGGTCCCCGACGGCGGCGACGACGTCGTCGTCGGAGGGGGCCGGCTCGCCCTGCTCGGTCAGCAGGACCCCGGCCCGGGTCGCGAGCTCGCGGAAGAACAACGCACCGCCCCCGGAATCGGGCGCCGCCCCCGGGTCGGTCAGCGCGGCCGGGTCGGTCAGCCCGAGCGCGGCCAGCACCGCGGTGTGCAGCGGGGTGCCCGCGGTGTCGAGGTCCGGGGCGGGCAGCAGCAGGTCCGCCACGTCGGCCGGGGCCAGCGCGAGCCAGCCGTCCTGCCCGGACAGCGCGCCGCACCCGACCCAGGTCACCTCACCGGCGGCGGTCAGCTCGTCGAGCAGCGCGGGGGTGTAGCCCGGCAGCCGGGCGGGCAGCACCAGCGACTCGACCGCGCTCGCCGGCAGCGGCGCCCCGGCGAGCTGCTCGACCACACCGAGCACGTCCTCCGCGCCCGGTGCACGGCGCACCCGGCCGCGCCGCTCGGAGCCCGACCGCACCTGCACGCCCTGCCACTGCGGCAGGAACCGCCCCAGCGCCCGCTGCTCGACGGGCTCGACCTCGTGGCGCAGCTTCGCAAGCGACGCGCGCCGCAGCCGGCGCAGCACCTCGGCGTCGCAGTACTCCGGCTCACCGCCGGACCCGGCGGGCACCGAGGCCTGCGGCCGCAGCTCGCCCTTCATCAGCCGCCCGGTGCCGGTGAGCCGTTCCAGCACCCCGGCGACCACGGCCACTCCCAGTCCGAAGCGACGGGCGAGCTCGGCGGCGGTGAACGGTCCGTGCGTACGTGCCCAGCGCAGCACGAGGTCCCCGAGCGGGTCGGGCACCGGCTCGGTGAAGGCCTCCGGCACCCCGACCGGCAGCGCCGTGCCCAGCGCGTCCCGGATGCGCCCGGCGTCCTCGATCGCGATGAAGCGCTCCTCACCGGCGATCCGCACCCGCAGCGCCCGGCGGTCGCGCTCCAGCTGCTCCAGCCACGCCGGGTCGACGCCGCGGGCCCGCGCGTCGGCCTCGGACAGGTCACCGACGAAGCGGAGCAGGTCCGCGGCACCCTCCACGTCACGGGCGTGCCGCTCCGGGTCGGTGCGCTGCAGCTGCCCCTCGATCTCGGCCAGCATCTCCGGGTCGAGCAGCTCCCGGATCGCCTCGGAGCCGAGCAGCTCCGCCAGCAGTGTCGAGTCCAGCGACAGGGCGGCCGCGCGCCGCTCGGCCAGCGGCGCGTCGGCCTCGTAGAGGAACATCCCGACGTAGCCGAACAGCAGGCTGCGCGCGAACGGCGACGGCTGCGCGGACTCGACCTCGACGACCTTGACCCGGCGCGCGGCGACGTCGCCCATCAGCTCGCGGAGCCCGGGCAGGTCGTAGACGTCCTGCACGCACTCCCGCATCGCCTCCAGGGTGATCGGGAACTGCTCGAACTTGCCCGCCACGCCCAGCAGCTGTGCCGAGCGCTGGCGCTGCTGCCACAGCGGGCTGCGGCGGCGCGGGTCGCGGCGGGGCAGCAGCAGCGCCCGCGCGGCGCACTCCCGGAACCGGGAGGCGTAGAGCGCCGAGTTCCCCAGCTCCGCGACGACGATCTGCTCGATCTCGCCCGGTTCCAGCAGCACGTCCTCCGCGTTCGGGACGACCTCGGTGCCGTTGTCGTCGACCGCGTCCGGCAGGCGCAGCACGATCCCGTCGTCCGCGCCCGACGCGCTCACCTCGACCCCGCGTCGCTCCCGCATCCGGGCCGCGATCGCCAGTGCCCACGGCCCGTTGACCTGAGCACCGAACGGCGAGTGCACGACGAGACGCCAGTCGCCCAGCTCGTCGCGGAACCGCTCCACCAGGATCGTGCGGTCGCTCGGCACGTGCCGGGTCGCCTCACGCTGCTCGCGCAGATAGGACAGCAGGTTGTCGCAGGCCCACGCGTCGAGCCCGGCCGCGGTGGCGCGCTCGCGGGCCTCGGCGTCGGCCAGCCCGGACATCTCGCGCACGAACGCGCCGACCGCCCGGCCCAGCTCCAGCGGCCGCCCGATCGACTCGCCCTTCCAGAACGGCATCCGGGCGGGCACCCCCGGCGCCGGGGTGACGATCACGCGGTCGTGGGTGATGTCCTCGACCCGCCACGACGAGGTCCCCAGCAGGAACGTGTCCCCGACGCGGGACTCGTAGACCATCTCCTCGTCGAGCTCACCGACCCGCGACCCGGCGCCGTCCGCGCCGCCCGGGGTCATCACGGTGAACAGGCCGCGGTCGGGGATGGTGCCGCCGGAGGTGACGGCCAGGCGCTGCGCGCCCGGGCGCCCGCGCAGCTCGTCGGTGACCCGGTCCCAGGTGATGCGGGCGCGCAGCTCGCCGAACTCCTCGGACGGGTAGCGCCCGGCCAGCATGTCGAGCACCGAGTGCAGCGCGGAGTCCGGCAGTGCTGCGAACGGGGCCGCCCGACGGATCGTCGCGGCCAGGTCGGACAGCTGCCACGGCTCCATCGCGACCATCGCGACGATCTGCTGGGCCAGGACGTCGAGCGGGTTCCGGGGATAGCGGGTGGACTCGATCGACCCGGTCGTCATCCGTTCGGCGACGACGGCGCAGGACACGAGGTCCCCGCGGTACTTCGGGAACACGACACCCTCGGACACCGCGCCCACCTGGTGCCCGGCGCGCCCGACCCGCTGCAGCCCGGACGCGACCGACGGCGGTGCCTCGACCTGCACGACCAGGTCGACCGCGCCCATGTCGATGCCCAGCTCCAGGCTGGACGTCGCAACGACGCACGGCAGCACGCCGGACTTCAGCTCCTCCTCGACCAGGGTCCGCTGGTCGCGCGACATCGAGCCGTGGTGGGCCTTGGCGACCGTCGGTGCGACCCCGCCGCCCACCCCGGACTGCCCGACCGCCTCGGCAGGGAACGCGCCCGGCGCGGTGTCGAGGTCGGCGGCCTCCTCCAGTGCGGTCTCCTCCAGTGCGGCCGCCTCCTGCTCGGCGGCGAGCTCGTTGAGCCGGGAGGTCAGCCGCTCGGCGAGCCGGCGGGAGTTGGAGAACACGATCGTCGACCGGTGCTCGCGCACCAGGCCGAGCAGCCGCTCCTCGACGGCGGGCCAGATCGAGGGCCTGCGTGCGGTGCCCGCGGCGGACCCGACGACCTCCTCGTCGGTGCTGCCCGGCGCGGGCCGCTCGTCGAGCGCGGCCAGGTCGGGCACCGGGACCTGGACCTCGACCCGGATCGTCTTGGGGATCGTGGGCTGCACGACCTCGACCGGGCGCGTACCGGACAGGAACGTCGAGACCTCGTCGACCGGGCGCACGGTCGCCGAGAGCCCGATCCGCTGCGGGGTGGCCTCGGTGATCTCCTCGAGCCGTTCCAGCGACACCGCCAGGTGCGCCCCCCGCTTCGTGCCGGCGACGGCGTGCACCTCGTCGAGGATCACGGTCGTCACCCCGCGCAGCGACTCCCGCGCGGCCGAGGTGAGCAGGAGGAACAGCGACTCCGGAGTGGTCACCAGCACGTCCGGCGGGGTGCGCTGGAACTGGCGCCGCTCGTCGGCCGGGGTGTCGCCGGTGCGCATCCCGACGGTGATGTCCGGCACCGGCTCGTCGAGCCGCTGCGCGGCCTGGCGGATGCCGGTCAGCGGCGAGCGGAGGTTGCGCTGCACGTCGACGGCGAGGGCCTTGAGCGGGGAGACGTAGAGGACCCGGCAGCGGTGCTTGCGTTCGGCGGGCGGTGGCGTCGCCGCGAGCCGGTCGAGCGCCCAGAGGAACGCGGCCAGGGTCTTGCCGGACCCGGTCGGCGCGACGACGAGGGCGTTGCGCCCGGCCTGTGCCGCGGACCAGGCGCCCTCCTGGGCCGCGGTGGGCGCGGCGAAGGCCCCCTCGAACCACTGGCGGGTGGCGGGGGAGAAGCCCTCGAGTGCGGTCACGCCGACCATCATGCGGGTGGGGTCCGACAGTCACCCGCCGAGCACCCGCCGAGCTCCCGTCGGACCGGGCGTGACCTGCGAGGTCAGCGGGCGGCGTCGGCCCTGGTACGGGGCCAGACCTCCGCGGCGTCCTCGGCCGGGAACTCCGCGACGACCGCCGCGACCGTCCAGACCATCGACGCCAGGAAGTCCACGCCCAGGGCGTCGACGTAGTGCGAGGTCTCGCGGGCGTCGGCCGGGTCGACGAGCGGGGCGATGGTGTAGCGCGCCCGGGCCGCGTAGCGCGGGCCCAGGTTCTGCCCGATCCAGGCCAGTGCCCGCTCGGAGCGGTCGTCGTGGTCGACCAGCGCGGCGCGGGCGGCGTCGTACCAGTCGGCCAGCACCAGGAAGGCCAGCGACCAGCCGGGCGGCGTGGTGTCCGGCGGCACGTCCCGGTCGACCGCGGTCAGCCGGCGCACGGCGAACCGGGCCGGATCGGGCCCCGGCGCGGCGAGCGTCTCGCGGACCGCCCCGGCCAGCACGTCGGACACCATGCGGTAGGCGTTCCGCAGCTCCGCGTCGTCCGCGCCCGCCGACCTGCGTGCGTTCGGGGTCGTCCCCGCCATGTCCACCGTCCTCCGCTCGTGTGGCCGGGCCGGAGCGTAACGCCCTGGCGCACGGCGGCCGTCGCACGGCAGCATCCGTCCGTGACCGCCGCACCCGACGCCGTCTCCCCGCCCCAGAACCCCGCGCAGCCCCGGCTGCTGACGGTTCTCGCGATGGTGCAGGTGCTCGGTGGACGTGGCGATGAACCTGGCCGGTGCCGCCGCCGGAATCGTGGCCGGGGTGCTCGTGACGGTGTCGTCCTACGCGCTGCTCGGCGCGGTGGCGGTCGTGGTGACGGTGCCGTTCCTGCTGGTGGCGGTGCGTTCGGCCGGTGCGGGACGCCCGGCGGCCGGCTGAGCGAGACCCTCAGCGACGGCGCTGGTGGAGCCACCAGCGCACCAGCACGACCAGTGCGGACAGCAGCGCGAGCAGGGACACGATCTGCCACGCCAGTGGCGAGCCGATGCCGGTCGTCGCGAGGACCTCGTCGGCGACGTCGACCGGGACGGTGGCGAGCAGTTCGGACATATCACCCAGGCTACCTGCTCCGGGGCGTCATCGGGCGGACGCCGCACGGAACGGGTGACCCGTCTACCCTCGCGGACGTGCGACTGAGCCACTTCCGGGAACTGATGGAGGGCGAGTTCGGGCCGGTGCGGGCGGCGTCGCTGTCCCGCGACCACGTCTTCTCCGAGCTCGGCGGCCGGACCGTCGAGCAGGCGATCGAGGCCGGCGTCGACCTGCGCCGGATCTGGCGCGCGGTGTGCGCGGCCTACGAGGTCCCACCCGCACGGCGGTAGCGGCGTTCCGGGCGGTCGTGCTGACCGCTCGGCTCCCGTGGGCGCCCGGTCGGCGTGTCGCGGTGTCGGATCGAACGCGTGTTCGTCTACGGTTCCGGCAGGGCTTGCGGTACCGGTCCTGCGGCGTGGTGTCGGACGAGTTGTCCACAGGCGCCGATCCGGGCCCGAAACTGTCAGGGGTACCCCATACCGTTGTGGTGTGCCTCCCCGAAAGACACCAGCAGGACCCGACCGTCGACCACCAGCGAGGAGTCAAGAGATGTCCGCTCCGGACCGCGGCAAGGCGCTCGAACTCGCCCTCGCCCAGATCGAGAAGAACCACGGCAAGGGATCGGTGATGCGCCTGGGCGACCAGGCCCGCGTCCCGATCAGTGCCATCTCCACGGGCTCCATCGCGCTCGACGTCGCGCTCGGCGTCGGGGGCATCCCGCGCGGCCGGGTCGTCGAGATCTACGGCCCGGAGTCCAGCGGTAAGACCACGGTCGCGCTGCACTGCGTGGCGAGCGCGCAGGCCGCGGGCGGTGTCGCCGCGTTCATCGACGCCGAGCACGCGCTCGACCCGGAGTACGCCAAGGCGCTCGGTGTCGACACCGACGACCTGCTGGTCTCCCAGCCGGACACCGGTGAGCAGGCGCTGGAGATCGCGGACATGCTGATCCGCTCCGGCGCGCTCGACATCATCGTCATCGACTCGGTGGCCGCGCTCGTGCCGCGTGCCGAGATCGAGGGCGAGATGGGTGACAGCCACGTCGGTCTGCAGGCCCGGCTGATGAGCCAGGCGCTGCGGAAGATCACCGGTGCCCTCAGCAACTCCGGCACCACGGCGATCTTCATCAACCAGCTGCGCGAGAAGATCGGCGTGATGTTCGGGTCCCCGGAGACCACGACCGGTGGTAAGGCGCTGAAGTTCTACGCGTCGGTCCGCATGGACATCCGCCGCATCGAGACGCTGAAGGACGGAACCGACATGGTCGGCAGCCGGACCAGGGTCAAGGTCGTGAAGAACAAGGTGGCCCCGCCGTTCAAGCAGGCGGAGTTCGACGTGCTCTACGGCGTCGGCATCTCCAAGGAGGGTTCGCTGATCGACGTGGGCGTCGAGCAGGGGATCATCCGCAAGTCCGGCGCCTGGTACACCTACGAGGGCGACCAGATGGGGCAGGGCAAGGAGAACGCCCGCAAGTTCCTCAAGGAGAACCCGGACGTCGCCGCCGAGGTCGAGAAGCGCATCAAGGAGAAGCTGGGGATCGGCGCGGTCGTCGACGCCGAGGAGACCAGCCCGGTCGAGCCCCTCCCGGCCCCGGTCGACTTCTGAGCGTGACCGGCGACCACGACGGGTCCGGAGGCACGTCCGGACGGGACGGTGCGGAGCCGACCGGGCCCCGCACCGTCCCGCTCGACGACCTGTTCGGCGTGACCCCGTCGGGTGCCGACGCACCGGATCCGCCTGCGATCCGGACCGTCGATCCGACCGGCGACGAGCCGGGGGAGCCCGCTGCGGAGCCCTCGTCCGTCCCCGGGTGGGACACGAGTCCGCACCAGGTCTCCTTCGCGACGCTCAGCGGCACCGACGGGTCCCCCCCGACGATCACCGACCCGTCGGCGGCCCGGCCGACGGATCCGGCGGCCGACGCTGCGACGGACGGGGTGGCGGAGCCCGCCCCGGTCCGCAGGCTGACCTTCGACGACCCCGCCCCCGGCCCCGCTGCGGGCAGCGGCACGGACGGTGGTGGCGACGGATCCGGCGCGCCCCGCGTGGTCTCGTTCGAGGAGCTCTCGGGACGGGGCACACACCGCGGCGGAGCCCGCCGCGACCGTGCGACCCCCCGCCGGCGCCCGACCACCGCAGCGGCCGTGACCGGTGCGGGTACCGCGGCGGCCACGACCACTCCGCACGCCGCGGCCGACCTGTCCCGGAGCACCGGACCTGCTGGGCCGGGCACCGAAGCGACGGGCACCGAGAAGACGGGCGCCGCCTCCCGTGGCCGTCGTCGCGGCGAGGGTCGTGGCCGGGGGAGCCGCCGGAGCGAGGAGCGCACCCCGCGCGTCGAGACACCGCAGGAGCAGGAGAGCCGCGCCCGCGACATCTGCCTGCGCCTGCTCACCGACCGCGCCCGCACGGTCAAGGAACTCGGCGACGCGCTGCGCCGCAAGGAGATCCCCGACGAGGTCGCGCACCGCGTCCTCGAGCGGTTCGACGAGGTCGGCCTCGTCGACGACCAGGCCTTCGCCGAACAGTGGGTCCGGTCCCGGCACCGTCACCGCGGCCTCGGCAAGCGGGCGATCGCGATGGAGCTGCACCGCAAGGGCGTCGACCGCGAGATCGCCGACGAGGCACTCACCGGCATCGACGACGCCTCCGAACGTGACCGGGCCCGTGAGCTCGTCGTGCGGCGGTTGCGGAGCCTGCCCGTCGGGAGCCGCGAGGAGCGGCAGTCCAGTGCCCGCAAGCTGGTCGGCATGCTCGCGCGCAAGGGCTACGGCCCCGGGGTCGCCTACGGGGTGGTCAAGGAGGAGATCGCCGCCGCCGGTGCGGACGCCGACGAGCTGGGTGAGGCCCCGCCCGAGGACTGACCCGTCCCCGGCGGGACCCGCCGGCCGGTCACGACCGCAGGTACCAGGCGAACCAGTCGCGCATCGTCGGCGTGAGGTAGTGGGTCGGCGGCACCTGCTCGGCCGGGAACAGCGAGAACCCCTGCGGGGCGTGCCCGGGCCGGTCGTGGAAGTAGGTCCCGCTGACCCAGGCCGGGTTGATGTCCAGCTCCATGCCGCGGACCACCCCCGCGTCGGCGAGCAGCCTGCCCAGCGTGCACACCGACAGGGCCGGCCCGGCGACGTAGACCTCGGTGCCGTCGGCGGTCACGCCGAACCCGGAACGGTGGACGAACGCGTTCTGTCCGATCGTGCTGCCCCACTCCGCGGTGCCGCCCGTGGCGCACGTCGGGTTCACCGCGCCGTCGTCGACGAGCGGGAGCAGGTTCTGCCGCACGCTCGCGACGTCCGGTCCCATCCCGACCTCGGTACCCCAGGCCCCGACGTCGGCCCGGCCGTCGGTGTGCAGGACCAGGCTGGCCTTGCCGGGCAGCAGCGGCGCGACCGTACGGCCCTCGGCGTAGTAGCCGTTGTGACTGGGGTCGGACAGCTTGAACCCGCCGTTGAACGCCACCGCCACCCCGTCACCGGCCCGTCCGGCCAGCGACGTCGACGCACGCCAGTGCCCGGCCGGCTCGCCGACGCCCGGATGCAGGGTGCCCCGCACCAGCGCGGGATCCATCCGCAGCACCCCGGCGAGGTAGGAGGTGTGGGTGTCGTCGACCCGCAGGGTGGTCACCTGCACCGCGGGCCGCCCGTGGTCGGCGACCACGGTCTGCCACACGCCCTCCCCGGGCAGCGGAGCACCGGCCGCGACCGGGGCGAGCGGCGGTGTCGTCGCCGGGTCGGGCAGCGCACCCGGAGCCCGCGGGATCCCACCGGCCGGGGTACCGCCCTCGGACGGCGCGTCCGCGGCGTACTGGAGCTTTTCCAGACCGGTCACCAGCCAGTTCAGCCCGTGGTCGCGGGCCCACTCGGCGGTCGCCTCGATCGGACCGGTCCCGGGGGGCGCGGCCAGGGTCACCGCGCCGATCCCGGCCCCCGCGCCGCCGAGCAGCACCACGAGCACCGCCAGGGCCGCGCCCGCCCGGCGCCGACGCCGGCGTCGCCGCGAGGGCCCCGACGCCGGAGCGATCTCGACGGTGGTCTCGACCGCGCTCATCGCCGCACCGCCGGATCCGGGGTGGCCCCGTCCCGCCCGCCGGTGGCCCCCGCCGTCGTACCCGGGGCCACGGCCCCCGGCGGGACCAGCGTCTCCAGCACCATGCGCCGTCGTCCTCCTGCGTCGTGGCGGCATGATCCGCCGCCGCGGTGGAGCCTTCCGGTCGTTGCGCAGAGCAACCCCAGAGAACGCTGAGCGATCACTGAGAGTCGGCGACCGGGCCACGGCGCGGAGAACCGGCCCTGCGTGCCGATCGGTGGTGTGCAGTGGGCGATTGCGTGCATAAGATGCCCGCCGAGCCGCAGTTCGTGATCCATGAACGGCGCGAGGTGTCGATCCCGGGAGGGTGTTCGTGAGGATCCGAGGACGAGTGGCCGGGGCCGCGCTGGCGGTGACGGCGCTGTTCGCAGTGGCGGGCTGCGGCGGGGGAGACGGTGACGGCGGGACCGCCGCCCAGCCGAGCGGGCAGGCGCAGGGCGGCACGCTGACGGTGTTCGCCGCGGCGTCGCTGACCGGCACCTTCGGTGACCTGGAGAAGAAGTTCGAGGCCGCCAACCCCGGCACCGACGTGGTGTTCAACTTCGCCGGGTCCTCGGCCCTGGCCCAGCAGATCAACCAGGGCGCCCCGGCCGACGTGTTCGCCTCGGCCGACCAGAACAACATGACCAAGGTGACCGACGCGGGCAACGCCCAGGGGCAGCCCGAGGTCTTCGCCACCAACACCCTGCAGATCGCGGTCGCGCCGCAGAACCCGAAGCGGATCGCGTCGCTGCAGGACCTGACGAAGCCGGACCTGCGGACGGTGGTCTGCGCCCCGCAGGTGCCGTGCGGCTCGGCGACGGAGAAGGTCGAGCAGGCCGCCGGCGTGGACATCAGGCCGGTCTCCGAGGAGCAGGACGTCAAGTCGGTGCTGCAGAAGGTCACCACCGGCAACGCCGACGCCGGGCTCGTCTACCGGACCGACGTCACCGCGTCCGGCGGGCAGGCGCAGGGGGTCGACATCCCGCAGGCGTCGCAGGCGGTCAACGAGTACCCGATCGTCGTCCTGAAGAACACGAGGAACGCCGAGCTGGCGCAGAAGTGGGTGCAGTTCGTGAACGGCGACGAGGGCCGTCAGGTCCTCGGGGCGGCCGGCTTCGGCGCCCCGTGACCCCGGGTCAGGGCGCGGGGACCGACACCCGTCCCACGAGCCAGGGGTAGGAGTCCGCCAGCGCCTGGGAGAACAGGTCGAAGTCGTGCCCACCCCCGGGCACGATCACCAGCCGGTTCTCCACACCGGCCCGGGTCGCCACCGCCGACAGGGTGCGTGCGGCGGCGGCCGGGTCGGTGTCGGCGTCGCCCGCCTCGAACCAGCCGGCGATCCCGGGGGCGCGGTTCGCGGCCAGCAGCGTCGCCGGGTCGTGCGCGGCGAACGCGGCCTGCGACCCGCCGAACAGCTCGGCGACGGTGTCCGGGACCCCGCCGTTGGAATCCCCGACCCGAGGGCCGAGCAGCCCGGCGTAGTCGCCGAACGTGGCGAAGACCGTGGGGTGGCGCAGTGCCAGTATCACCGCGCAGCTGCCGCCCTCGGACAGTCCCGCGACCGCCCACGCCGGTCCCGGTGGCCGGGTCCCGAACAGCCTGCTCACCACCCGCGGCACGTCGCGGGTCAGGTAGGTCTCGACCTTCGCGGTCGGGGAGTCGACGCACTCGGAGTCCGCGGTGTAGGTGCCGTTGACGTCGGGCATCACCAGGATCGGCGCGACCCCGTGGTGCTGGGCGGCCCAGGCATCGGCGACGTCGGCGGCGCCCCCGGAGCCCACCCAGTCCACCGGACGTCCGGGGGTCCCGTGCAGCAGCACGATCACCGGCAGCTGCGGCCGGGGTCGCTGGTACCAGGCGGGCGGCACCCACACGACCGCGGGCCGGGCCGCGAAGTGCGACGCCGTCCCCGGGATGGGGACCTCCACGACCTGACCGGTCGCCGGGACCTTCCGGCTCAGCAGCAGCTGCGCGACCCCGATCCCCTCGGCCGGTCCGGTCCCGGCCACGTCACCGACGGTCCGGAGGTAGTCCAGCGCGGCGTTCACCCCGACCAGGGTGTTCGCCAGCAGCACCACCGCGACGACGCCCGTCGCGCCCAGCCGGGCGAGGATCCGCAGCGACCGGTGCCGGGACCGCCCGGCCCGCCGCACCCCCAGGACGACCAGCACGAGGACCACCACTCCGGCGAGGACGAACCCCGTCACGAACGGCCACGTGGTGATCGGGACCGCGTCGATCCCGGTGGTGCCGGCGTCCATGGACGGTTCTCCTCGTGTCGTGCCCGCGAGATCATCCCGTGCCGCCGTGAGGCCCGGGTGAGAACCCGGTGAGGATCCGCTGAGTTCACCGTCCCGACGGGTGATGCCGGTCCGGTCGCCGCGGACGTGGCGTCGACGATCACAGGGCAGCCGGTGAGAGGCCGGCCGGTGGGCAGAGCAGCCGGTGAGGGGCCGGGCGGGAACCGACCGCCCTCAGCGCGGCGCGCCGTGCCAGCGCCACCGGACGGGGGCGGGCACACCGCGCCACGACGCCCGGCCGGTGTGGTGGAGCAGCGCCCCGGCCGGGTCGTCGCCCGCGTCGACGCCGGGCCACAGCCGGGCGAGCACGTCCCGGCACGGCTCCGGGGGCAGCGTCCACCCCGGGGCGGTCGTGCGGGTGATGTCGTGGGTGTGCACCAGGACCTCGACGACGCCCATCGCCGCGAACCCGGCCGCGTCCGCGTCGCCGAACGGGTGCCAGCCGCGCACCCCCGGCGGCGCGGTCCGGACGGCCGCGGCGAGCATCGCCCCGCCCGTCGCGACGACCTGCAGCAGCCCGGCGGTGCCGACGCCCTCGGGCACCACGATCTCGAACGGCGGGTAGCGGTCGGAGGGGGCGAGCGCCACCTGGGCCGCGTAGCCGAACAGGTCGTCCGCGACGTGCACCGCGGTGTCCCGGCACGACCACTCCAGCGGTCCGGCCGGGGCGGACCAGCCGTCGTCGGGCACCGGCTCCAGGGCCCGGACCAGGACCGCCACCGCGTCCTCGACGTCCTCCGCGCGCATCGGTGCAGCGTGCCCTGCGGGCGGCCGCCCGGGCCAGCGCATTAGGATTCCGCGGTGGCCCACGAGGACGAACGCATCGCACTGCTGCTCGACTACGAGAACCTCGCGATCGGCGCCCGCGACGGGCTCGGGGTCGTGCCGTTCGACTTCGGCCCGGTGGCCGACGCGCTCGCCGAGCGCGGGCGGGTCGTCGTCCGCCGCGCCTACGCCGACTGGTCCTCCTTCGACGAGGACCGCCGCCTGATGGCCCGCGCCCAGGTCGAGCTCATCGAGATCCCGCAGCGGATCGGCGGCTCCCGCAAGAACGCGGCGGACATCAAGCTCGCCGTCGACGCGATAGAGCTCGCCTACGAGCGGGGGTTCATCACCACCTTCGCCATCGGCACCGGCGACTCCGACTTCACCCCGCTCATGCACAAGCTGCGTGAGCTGGACAAGCGCGTCATCGGGATCGGCGTGCAGTCCTCGACCTCGGCGCTGCTGCCGCCCGCCTGCGACGAGTTCCTGTTCTACGACCGGCTCCCCGGTGTCGAGCCGACCCAGGCGCCCGCGCCGCCGCGTCGTCGCCGGGGGAGCCCCCGCCCCGCACCGGCTCCGGCCGCGGGACCGGTCCCGACGCCCGCCCCGGTCGCGACCCCGGAGCCGGAACCGGTTCCGGTCGTCCCGCCGGACCCGTTCGACGTCACCTTCTCCGACGGCAGCGACGACACCGCCACCACCGGGGCCGAGGAGCGCGACCTCGCGGGCCTCGTCGTCAGCACCCTCGGCGGGCTGACCCGCCAGGCCGACGGTCCGGTCCTGGCGTCCCGGCTCAAGCGCGCGATCCTGCGCAAGGACCCGACCTTCGACGAGTCCGACCACGGGTTCCGCGGCTTCGGCGAGCTGCTGCGCCACCTGCAGGACCGCGGCGCGGTCACGCTGACCACCGGTGCGGCGCAGGGCGACCCCGAGGTGGCGCTGCCCGACGACCCGGACGCCGACCACGACGCGTTCGCGCTGCTCGTCGACGTGGTGCGGGAGATCGCCGCGGCCGGGGACCCGCCGCAGCTGTCCGGGCTGAAGAACCAGCTCCGGAAGCGGGTGCCGGACTTCTCCGAGAAGCGCTACGGCTTCGGCAGCTTCCTGTCCTTCGCGAAGGCGGCCCGCGCCCGGGATCTCATCGAGATGGAGTGGAGCGACGACACCGGCGACTACGTGCTGCGCCCGACGTCCTGACCACACACGACGGTGCCCCCGCCGACGAGGTCGGCGGGGGCACCGTCGTGGTACTGCGGGGACTCAGCGGCCGGTGGCCTTGTGGGTCCCGCGCTGGAACAGCTTGCCCGCGCGCGCGGTGACCGCACCGGTCACGCCGAACGCGGTGGCGACCGCCCCGGCGGCGACGCGGCTGGTGAACCGGATCGGGTTCAGCGGCTTGTAGACGCGCAGGGCGAAGTCGTCGAGCTGCGAGGCGGCACGCTCACCGTTCTCGTACAGCCTGCGGGCCAGGCGGGCCCCCTGGTCGTCGAGGTCGTCCTCGACGCGAGCGCTCACCCGTGCGGCCCGGTCCGCGGTGCGCACCGCGGACTCGGCGCCCTGGTCGGCGACGGCCTTGACGGTCTCGGCGGATCGCTCCGCGGACGCCCGGGCCTCGCCGGCGACCTGCTTGCCGGTCCGCTCGGCGGTGCCGGCGAGCTGCTCACCGGTGGCCTTGGCCGCCCGGGCCGCGGCCTTGCCGGCGTTCTTCGGGGCCTTGCCGTTCGTGTTGACCTTGCGCGCCTCGGCGGCCACCGTGTCGGCGCCCTCCTTGACTGCGTCGGCGGCCTTCGAAACGCCGTCACCGGTCTCGCCGGCGACCTTCTTGGCGGTCGTCCGGGTGTCGGAGCCGATCGAGTCGGCGGCCTTCCCGGTCGTGTCCGCGGCCTTCGACGCGGTGTCCTTGACCGCGGCGGCGGTGGCGCCCGCGGCGGCTTTCGTGGCGGTGCCGGCGTCGGCGTCGGGCTCGATGGAGCGGCGCTCGCGCACCGAGCCGTCGGTACCGTGGACGACGAGGTTGCCGCCGCCGTCGTTGGCGATGATCTCCACCGCCCGGGTGATGGCCTCGGCCTGGGTGCTCGTACGGGCACTCGGGCGTCGGGCGTCTTCCTTCTCGACGGTCCAGCCGTCGTCGACCGGCTTGACGTGGCGGTCGGCCATGGCGGGTTCCTCCCCTGTACGGGACTGACTGGGCGAACCGGGGTATCCGGAACGGTCTTCTCCCGTTGGGCATGCCCGACGATCGCTGAGCGTAAACGCAGGTCAGCGATGCGTGGTGAGCGTCTCGTTCCGTCGCGTGACCGCGATCACGGCAGCCAGGGCGCCGAGGACGAGGGGCGTGACGACGAGTACCCCGCCGTGCAGGACGAAGGCTTGGGTGAGCGCCGCACCGATCATCAGCAGGACGAGCCCGGTGGCGGCCGGGGCGGCGAGGCGCGGGATGCACAGCCCGATCCCGCCGGCCAGTTCGAGGAAGGCGACGACGTAGCGCAGCCACTGGCCGAGGCCGATCCCGTCGAAGATCGCGACGGCGAACGGGTCGCCCCAGAACTTCGGCAGGGCAGAGGCCAGGACGAAGAACAGTCCGAGCAGGATCTGGAGCACCCACAGTGCGCGGTGCGCGGCGACCGGCATGCGGCGGGTGGGGGAGGGGGTGGTCATGGTGCCTCCGTGAGCACGGCCCCGGCGGCTCCGGGGCGCTCACCACCTATGACCGGCGGGCCCCGGCGATCTCATCGGTCGCGCGGGCGGGGACTACACCACCGGGCATCGGGCCCGCGGCGCGTGGCCGCGGTACCCGATGACCCGATGGTGCCCGGCATCGACAGGGGCTCCCGGTTCTGCAGATGCCGGTCACGGGGTTCAACGCCCGACCTGCCGTCGGGTTGTGGGTGCAGTGGTCCTTGTCTTGCCCGCCACCGTGAGCGGCGCCGCGCCCGCGACGGGCGGGAGCAGCTCGCGGTGGGCGTCCGATGAGGAGCAGTGCGTCACGACCGCCGGTAGAAGACCGGCGACGGACGGAGTGACGCAGGCCATACTGGTCACATGCGTGATGAGCGGTGGCGGGTCGAGGTCGGTACGGAGAACGCGGCGTGGCTGGCGACGGAGTGCCGCACCGCGTTGCTGGCCCGGGAGTACCGGCCGGTCGACGTGGGCGACGGCGTCGTCGAGTTCGACCGGCTCGCGCTCGGCGCGATCCGCGAGCTCGGCGAGGAGGAGGACGGCTACATCTCCGACGACGCCGAGGGCGTGCGGATCTGGATCGGCGACGACGCCTTCGAGCTGATCCGCATGGACTGACCGGACGGACATCCGGACGGACGCCCCGACATACACCCGGACACACGCGAGGGGCCCGGCCGGTGCGGCCGGGCCCCTCGGGGTGCGTACGACGTCAGGCGATCTGCCGGTCACCCGGGTTGATCGGGCGGGGCAGGACGGAGCGGCCGGTGAGCCACTCGTCCACACCCGCTGCCGCGGAGCGGCCCTCGGCGATGGCCCACACGATCAGCGACTGGCCGCGGCCGATGTCACCGGCGACGAACACGCCGTCGACCGAGGACATGTAGCGCTCGTCGCGGGCGACGTTGCCGCGCTCGTCGAGGTCGACCTGGAGGTCGTTCAGCAGGGCGCCCTTCTCCGGGCCGACGAAGCCCATCGCGAGCAGCACCAGCTGCGCCGGGAGCTCCCGCTCGGTGCCCTCGACGGGCTCGAAGCCGGACTCCCCGCGCTTCACCTCGACGATCCGGATGCCGGCGAGCTTGCCGTCGGCGTCCTTCACGAACTCGGTCGTGTTGACCGAGAACAGCCGCTCGCCGCCCTCCTCGTGGGCCGAGGAGACGCGGTAGACCATGGGGTAGGTCGGCCACGGCATGTTCTCGGTGCGGTGCTCCGGCGGGGTCGGCATGATCTCCAGCTGGGTCACCGAGCGCGCACCCTGACGGTGCGAGGTGCCCAGGCAGTCGGCGCCGGTGTCACCGCCGCCGATGATCACGACGTCCTTGCCCTCGGCGGAGATGGGCGGTGCGTCGAGGTCGCCCTGCTGCACGTGGTTGGCCCACGGCAGGAACTCCATCGCCTGGTAGACGCCCTCGGCGTCGCGGCCCTCGGCGGGCAGGTCGCGCCACGCCGTCGCGCCGCCGGCGAGGACGACCGCGTCGAAGTCGGCGCGCAGCTGCTCGACGGTGATGTCGGTGCCGACGTCGACCGAGGCCCGGAAGTGGGTGCCCTCGGCGACCATCTGCTCCAGGCGCCGGTCCAGGCGCGCCTTCTCCATCTTGAACTCGGGGATGCCGTAGCGCAGCAGCCCGCCGATGCGGTCGGCCCGCTCGAACACGACGACGTCGTGCCCGACCCGGGTCAGCTGCTGGGCGGCGGCCAGCCCGGCCGGCCCGGACCCGACGACGGCGACCTTCTTCCCGGTCTTCACCTCCGGGACCATCGGGGGCACCCAGCCCTCGTCCCACGCCTTGTCGATGATCTCGATCTCGACCTGCTTGATCGTGACCGCGTCGTCGTTGATGGCGAGCACGCACGCCGCCTCGCACGGGGCGGGGCACAGCGTCCCGGTGAACTCCGGGAAGTTGTTCGTGGCGTGCAGCCGCTCGATCGCCTCGCGCCAGTCCCGGCGGTAGACCAGGTCGTTCCACTCGGGGATGAGGTTCCCCAGCGGACAGCCCTGGTGACAGAACGGGATGCCGCAGTTCATGCAGCGCCCGGCCTGCTTCTCGAGGGTCTGCTTCGGGAAGTCCTCGTAGACCTCGCGCCAGTCCATCAGCCGCAGGTCCACCGGCCGCCGGGTCGGCGTCTGCCGGGGAGTGGTCATGAAGCCCTTGGGGTCACCCATGAGCAGCCTCCATGATCGCCTGGTTGACATCGCGGCCCTCGCGCTCGGCGTTCTCCGTCGCGAGCAGCACGCGCTTGTAGTCCTTGGGCATGACCTTGCCGAACCGCTCGACCGCGTTGTCCCAGTCGGTGAGCAGCGCGTGCGCCACCGCGGAGCCGGTCTCGGCGTGGTGCCGCTCGACGAGGTCGTGCACGATCGACCGGTCCTCGTCCGCGAGCGGGTCGAGGTCGACCATCTCCGGGTTGACCCGGTTGCGGTCGACGTCGAGCAGGTAGGCGACGCCACCGGACATGCCGGCGGCGAAGTTCCGCCCGGTCCGCCCGAGGACGACGACCCGGCCACCGGTCATGTACTCGCAGCCGTGGTCACCGACGCCCTCGACGACGGCCACCGCACCCGAGTTCCGGACGCAGAACCGCTCGCCGACGACACCGCGGATGAACATCTCGCCCGAGGTCGCGCCGTAGCCGATCACGTTGCCGGCGATGACGTTCTCCTCGGCGGGGAACGGCGACGACGGGTCCGGCCGCAGGGTCAGCCGGCCACCGGACAGCCCCTTGCCGAAGTAGTCGTTGGTGTCGCCCACCAGCCGCAGCGTGATGCCCTTGGGCACGAACGCACCGAAGCTCTGGCCGGCCGAGCCGGTCAGCGTGATGTCGATCGTGTCGTCGGGCAGGCCCTTGCCGCCGTGTGCCCGGGTCAGCTCGGACCCGAGCATCGTGCCGACGGTGCGGTTGACGTTGCGCACCGGCAGGTCCAGCCGGACCCGGTCGCCGTTGCGCAGTGCGCCCTCGGCCAGCTGGATCATGGTGTTGTCCAGCGCCTTGTCCAGGCCGTGGTCCTGCTCGCGGGTCCGCTTGCGCGGCGCGTCGTCCGGCACGTCGGCGATCTTGAAGATCGGCGAGAGGTCCAGGTGCTTGGACTTCCAGTGCTGGGCCGCGGTGTCGACGTCGAGCACGTCGGCCCGGCCGATCGCCTCGTCGAGCGAGCGGAAGCCCAGCTCGGCGAGGATCTCGCGAACCTCCTGCGCGACGAACCGCATGAAGTTCACGACGTACTCGGCCTTGCCGTTGAACTTCTTGCGCAGCTCCGGGTTCTGCGTCGCGACGCCGACCGGACAGGTGTCGAGGTGACAGACGCGCATCATGATGCAGCCCGACACGACCAGCGGGGCGGTCGCGAAGCCGTACTCCTCGGCGCCGAGCAGCGCCGCGATGACGACGTCACGGCCGGTCTTGAGCTGGCCGTCGGCCTGCACCGTGATCCGGTCGCGCAGCCCGTTGGCCATCAGCGTCTGCTGGGTCTCGGCCAGGCCGAGCTCCCAGGGGCCGCCGGCGTGCTTGATCGAGGACAGCGGCGAGGCGCCGGTGCCGCCGTCGTGGCCCGAGATCAGCACGACGTCGGAGTGCGCCTTGGACACACCGGCCGCCACGGTCCCGACGCCGACCTGGGACACCAGCTTCACGTGGATGCGGGCCCGCGGGTTGGCGTTCTTCAGGTCGTGGATGAGCTGCTTGATGTCCTCGATCGAGTAGATGTCGTGGTGCGGCGGCGGCGAGATGAGGCCGACGCCCGGCGTCGAGTACCGAGTGGTCGCGATCCACGGGTAGACCTTGCTGCCGGGCAGCTGACCGCCCTCACCGGGCTTGGCGCCCTGGGCGATCTTGATCTGGATGTCGTCGGCGTTGACCAGGTACTCGGAGGTGACGCCGAACCGGCCGGACGCCGCCTGCTTGACCGCACTGCGCCGCGAGTCGCCGTTGGGGTCCGGGGTGAAGCGGTCCGGGTCCTCGCCGCCCTCACCGGTGTTGGACCGGCCGCCGATGCGGTTCATCGCGATCGCCAGGGTCTCGTGCATCTCCTGGGAGATCGAGCCGTAGGAGATCGCGCCGGTCGCGAACCGGGTCATGATCGACTCGATCGACTCGACCTCGTCGATCGACACGGGCTCGCGCCCGTCCTTGAAGCGGAACAGGCCGCGCAGCGTCATCAGCCGCTTCGCCTGGTCGTCGACGGCCTTCGTGTACTCCTTGAAGACCTCGTACTTCCCGGCCCGGGTGGAGTGCTGCAGCTTGAAGACGGTCTGCGGGTTGAACAGGTGCAGCTCGCCCTCGCGGCGCCACTGGTACTCGCCGCCGACCGGCAGCGCCCGGTGCGAGGCACGGACGTCGTCGGCGGGGTAGGCGCGCCGGTGGTGGGCCAGGACCTCCTCGGCGAGGACGTCGAAGCCGACGCCGCCGATCCGCGACGCGGTGCCGCGGAAGGCCGCGTCGATGACCTCGGAGCCCAGGCCGACGGCCTCGAAGATCTGCGCACCGGTGTAGGACGCGACCGTCGAGACGCCCATCTTCGACATGGTCTTGCGGACACCCTTGCCGAGCGCCTTGACCAGGTTCTTCGCCGCGGTCGGGCCGTCGACGCCGGGGATGTCGCCGCGCTCGGCGAGGTCCTCGACCGTGGCCATCGCCAGGTACGGGTTCACCGCGGAGGCGCCGTAGCCCAGCAGCAGCGCGATGTGGTGGACCTCGCGGGCGTCCGCGGACTCCACGACCAGCCCGACCCGGGTACGCGAGCGCTCCCGGACCAGGTGGTGGTGCACGGTGCCGGTGAGCAGCAGCGACGGGATCGGCGCGTGCTCGGCGTCCACCCCGCGCTGGGACAGCACGATCAGGCGGGCCCCGTTCTCGATCGCGCGGGACACCTCCTGCTTGATCTCGGCCAGCCGCGAGAGCATGCCCTTGCCGCCGTCGCGGGCGGTGAAGGTGCCGCGGACGACGTGCGAGGCGAAGCCGGGGAACTCCCCGTCGTCGTTGATGTGGACGATCTTCGCCAGGTCGTCGTTGGTCAGCACCGGGAACGGCACGACGATGGTCCGACAGTGCGCCGGCGTCGCGTCGAGCAGGTTCTGCTCCGGCCCGAGCTGGCTGAACAGCGAGGTGACGAGCTCCTCGCGGATCGCGTCCAGCGGCGGGTTGGTGACCTGGGCGAACAGCTGGATGAAGTAGTCGTAGAGCTGGCGCGGGCGCTCGGCGATCGCGGCGAGCGGCGCGTCGTTGCCCATCGAGCCGATCGGCTCGGCCCCGGACACCGCCATCGGGCGGAGCAGGACGTTGAGCTCCTCCTCGGTGTAGCCGAGGGCCTGCTGGCGCAGGTTGAGCGTCTCGTGGGTCGGGGTCTCGCGGGTACGGGCGGGCAGCTCGTCGAGCCGGATCAGGCCGGCGTGCAGCCAGTCGGCGTACGGGTGCTCGGCCGCCAGCGCGCCCTTCACCTCGTCGTCGTCGACGATCTTGCCGAGCTCGGTGTCGATGAGGAACATCCGGCCCGGCTCGAGGCGGCCCTTGCGGACGACCTTGTCGGGCGCGACGTCCAGCACGCCGACCTCGGAGGCGAGCACGACCAGGCCGTCCTCGGTGACCCAGTAGCGGGCCGGGCGCAGGCCGTTGCGGTCGAGGACCGCACCGATCCGGGTGCCGTCGGTGAACGCCACCAGGGCCGGTCCGTCCCACGGCTCCATCAGGGTGGAGTGGTACTCGTAGAACGCCCGCCGGGCGGGGTCCAGCTCGGTGTTGTGCTCCCAGGCCTCCGGGATCATCATCAGCACCGCGTGCGGCAGGCTGCGACCGGACAGGTGCAGCAGCTCCAGGACCTCGTCGAAGGTGGCCGAGTCCGACGCGTCCGGGGTGACGATCGGGGTCAGCCGCGACAGGTCGCCGGGCAGGTTCGCGGACTCCAGCAGCGACTCGCGGGCCGCCATCCAGTTCCGGTTGCCGCGCAGCGTGTTGATCTCACCGTTGTGCGCCACGTAGCGGAACGGGTGCGCCAGCGGCCACGCCGGGAACGTGTTCGTCGAGAAGCGCGAGTGCACGATCGCCAGCGCGGAGGTCACGCGCTCGTCGTTCAGGTCGGGGTAGAACGCCGCGACCTGCGGCTCGGCGAGCATGCCCTTGTAGATGACGGTGCGCGGCGACAGCGACGGGAAGTAGGTCTCGGTGTCGTGCTCGACCCGCTTCCGGAAGCAGAACGCGCGGCGCTCCAGGTCGATGCCGGCGGGCGCGCTCTCCGGGGCGTCCCCGGTCAGCTCCACGCCACCGACGAACAGCTGCCGGAAGCCCGGCATGGCGTTCCGGGCGATGGAGCCCAGGTCCGCGGCGTCGGGGTCGGTCGGGAGCTCGCGCCACCCGAGGACCGTGAGGTCCTCCTCGGCGGCGAGCGCGTCGATCCGCTCGATCGCCGCGGCGGCCTCGGCCTCGTCACGCGGCAGCATCGCGATGCCGGTGGCGTAGGCGCCCTCCGCGGGCAGGTCGAAGTCGGTGACCTCGCGGTAGAACGCGTCCGGGACCTGGATCAGGATCCCGGCACCGTCACCGGTGTTGTACTCGGCGCCACGTGCACCGCGGTGCTCCAGTCGCAGCAGGGCCTCGATGGCCTTCTGCACGATGGCGTGGCTGCGCTTGCCGGTGACGTCGGCCAACATGGCCACACCGCAGGCGTCGTGCTCGTGATCGGCGGCGTAGAGCCCACCGGGCGAGGGGCGACGCGTCTGGTCACTGATCGCGGCCAACTGCTCCTCCTGTCGTCTCGGTGCACCTGGAGCCACCCGCATCGGACGACCCGGACAGGCAAGCTCGCTGCGGTCCGAAAAGGGTTCTCAGAGTACAGCGCGCAGCCCGAGTGGGACGTGCGACGAGGGCCGTTCAGGTGCACCGTGCCGCCGGGTGGGTGACCGGCGGACGGAATCTTCCTCCGGGCACGCCGAGCGGCCGGGCGCTGACTTCCAGTACCCGGCCGTTCCTGCGGCACGGTTCGACCGCACACCCCGGCGAGTGCGGTCTGGCGAGTGCACAGAGTCGCACGTCGCAACCGTGGTGCGCTACTGAGAGCGGCCCACCTGTCCCGTGATGTGGATCGCTGACCATGCGAGCAGGTCAACGTTGCCGTCCCGTGTCCGGACGGTGAGCCGAGCGTGACCATCCGTCGGGAAGTGCCGTCTACTGCGTGGGATCGCCGTGCGGGAGCGGGTCGTTACGCGCCGCGTCCCGGGAACCGGGGGAGACTGGGCGCGATGAACGCGTCGCCGCACACGCCCGCCGCCGGGCCGCCGCCGTCCTCACCCGACCGGGTGTCCGACGAACGGGTCGCCGCGGTGCTCGCCGATGTCGCCACGATCGGTCCCTGGTTCGCGGTGGCGACGCCCGCCGCGTCCGGCACCGTCCGGTGGGACGCGCTCTACGCCGCGCCCGTGGTCGGTGGCCCGGACCCGCTCGGCCGGCGGATCGACGAGGTCACCACCGCGCTCGGCGGGGACCGGCGGGTCGGGGCATCGGTCGCGGTGATGGGGCTCGCGGCGCGGATCGTGTCCATGCCCTTCGCGGCCGTGGCCCTGCACGGTGTCCTCCCGTCGCTCGGGGAGCTGCGCCGGGACCCGGGCGCAGCCGACCCGTGGGCGGCCGCCCTGCCCGCCGGGGCCACCGGCATCGCCACCCCGGACGTCGCCGTCGACCCGGCGGGCGCCGCGGACCTGCTCGCCCGGGAGCTCGCCGACGCCCATCTGGAGCCGCTGTACGCCGCCGTCGCCGTCCGCGCCGCGGTGTCGCCGCGGGTGCTGCGCGGCAACGTGGTGTCCTCGATCGGCGGGGCGGCGCGGGTCATGGAGGCCGTGCGGCGCCCGGACCGGCGTCGGTACCTGGCCCTGCTCGACGCGCTCGTCGACCAGCCGGTGCTGCGCGGGCCGTTGCCCTCGGGGGCGACCGGGCGCCTGCTCCGTCTCGACGACACCGACCCGGACACCGAGTGGGCGTTCCGGCGCCGCTCCTGCTGCCTCTACGTCCGCGCCCCCGGCGGCGGGACCTGCGGCGACTGCGTGCTCGCCGGCCGCGCCTGACCGGGACACCGCACCGCCCCCGGACACCGCCCCCCGGCACCGCCCCGTCCTCCGGCGCGGCCCGGCAGCGCCCCGGGTCGCAGGCAGCGCAGGCGGCGCAGGCGTGCCAGGGCGGCGCCGGGCGGAGCTCAGGCCGGCAGCACGATGTCGGCGACGGTGACCCGCACCCGGGCGTCGAGGCCGCACACCGTCGCGACCTCCTCGGCCACCTCCCGGCGCACCCGTTCGGCCAGCTCGGCGCAGTTCGTGCCGAACCGCACACCCACCGTCACCCGGATCTCGGCCTCGTGCCCGTGCACCGACGCGACCAGGCCCTGCACCCGCAGCTCCTCGGGCACCGGGTCGCGGGGCAGCCAGTCCGCGGCCAGTCCCAGCAGGGTGTGCGCGACGTCGCCCATCAGCGCCACGACCCCCGGGACCCGCCGGACCCGTCGCGCCGCCACCCGCGCGACGGCCAGGTCGGAGACGGACACCGTCGTCGGCCCGCTCATGCCGGCTCCTCCCAGAGGTCCTCGACGAGGATGTCCACCCCGGCGATCGGCACGCCGAGCGTGCGGTCCCCGGCCGAGATCATCATCTGCCGGACGCGGGCGGTGACCGACGCGAGGTCGACGCCGAACCGCGCGGCGACCGTCACCCGCACCCACACCGCGGGCGGGCCGTCCGCGGAACCGTCCGGGTCGCGGAGCTGCTCGATCCGGCAGCGGCGGGCCCGCAGCCCGTCCATCGTGTCCACGACGTGGCGCAGCGCCGCCTCGGCGGTTGGCCTGCCGAGCCACGCGTCCGGGCCGAGGGTGAGCAGCTCGTGCGGGCGCAGGTCCGCGACGACCGCGCCCATCACCTGTTCCAGCACCGACGGCGGCGGCCGCAGCGGCTCGGCCGCCATCCTCGCCACCAGCCCGCCGAGCCGGTCGTGGTCGGCGCGTGCGCGCACGCAGTGCGGACAGGTCAGCTCGTGCTCGTCGAGCACGCCCTCCTCCGCGTGGTCCCAGACGTCGGCGGCGTCCCGGCCGCAGGCCAGCGGCTCGACGCGGTCCGCCCCGGTCCTCCCTACCGCCATGCCCGCATCCTCTCCGCCAGTGCTCCGCGCGCCCGGTGGATCCGGCCGCGGACGGCGGTCTCGCCCGCCCCGGTGATCTGGGAGATCTCGCTGTAGCCCAGCCCCTCCAGCTCCCGCAGCACCCACGCCGTGCGCTGATCCTCCGGCAGCGACGCGACCGCCCGCGACAGTGCCGCCATCTCCGCGTCGACCTCGGCGGCCCGCTCCGGGGTGGGGGAGCGGTCGTCGGCCGGCGCGCCCGGACCGTCGTCGGTCGGGAGCGGGTCGGTCCGTCGTCTCCGCCGTGCCAGTGCGGTGCAGCGGTGGGTGACGATCCGGTACATCCAGGTGGAGAAGGCCGCCTCGCCGCGGAAGGTGCCGATCCGCCGCCAGGCGTCGATGAGCGCGTCCTGCAGGGCGTCCTCGGCGTCGGTGGCGTCGCCGAGGACCCGGACCGCGACCCGGAACAGGGCGTTCTGGTGGCGGCGGGCCAGCTCCTCGAACGCGCCGACGTCGCCGTCCTGGGCCCGGACGACCAGCGTGGTCTCGTCCAGCTCGGCCCGCGACGGCACCCGTGCCGGCTGTGCCGACGGCACGTCAGGGCTCGGTGGTCGGGCGGCCGGTGGGCCGCTGACCTGCGCGTTCACCATGGACGGCCCCGTCGGGGTGTGAGCGGTGGAAGGTGGGGGTAGTCCCCACTCGTCGAGGACGGTAGCGACCGGCGGGCACCCCCGCCCGCCGGACACGCGACCGGGAAGCAGGTGAGTTCCATGGGTCTCGGAGACAAGATCAGCAACAAGGCCGAGGAGCTGGGTGGCAAGGCCAAGGAGGCCACCGGCGAGGCGACCGACGACAAGGACCTGCAGGCCGAGGGCAAGGCCGACCAGGCCACCGGCAACCTGAAGCAGGCCGGCGAGAAGCTCAAGGACACCTTCAAGAGCTGACCCGCGCACCACGACGGCGGCGGCACCCCACAGCGGGGTGCCGCCGCCGTCGTCTGTCGCTAAGGTCCGGCCCCGTGACCGACCCCGCCGCAGGACCCGGCCCGCAGGCCGTCGCGGACGCCGTGCTGGCCCACCCCTCGGTGCTGCGCCTCGACGGCGGCCCGTTCGGCGCGATCGCGTCGTACCTGCCCGGGCACCGGGTCCAGGGTGTGCGGCTGGCCGACCCGGTCGAGATCGCCGTCGTCCTCCGGCTGGGCAGGCCCTTCGCGGAGGTCGCCGACGAGGTCGCCGACCGGGTCCGCGCCGTCCTCGGTGACGACACCCTGGCCGTGGACGTGACCGTCGCCGGCGTCGGTGCGGCCGGCGGTGTCGAGGGCCCCGCCGCACCGTGACCCGCGCCCGGGCCGTCGCACGGTGACCGGGCTCGCCTAAACTCGCGCGAGCCCCGCCGTCACCGGGCGCGTCCCACGTACCCGGCGGCCGGTGGCACGGGACGCCCGGCGCGAGAGCCGGGATCGTCCGGCGCCGGCGGGCGGGGCCACCGACCGGGGGCCGCGCGAGCCGCGGCCCGATGCATCACTCGTACCGCCCCAAGGAGTTCCACCGTGAAGAGCACCGTCGAGCACCTCAGCCCGACGCGCGTCCGGATCAACGTCGAGGTGCCGTTCGACGAGCTCAAGCCCGACTTCGACCGCGCGTACAAGAAGATCGCCCAGCAGGTCCGCATCCCCGGCTTCCGCCCGGGCAAGGCGCCGGCCCGCATCCTGGAGGCCCGGATCGGCCGTGGCCCCGTCCTGGACGAGGTCGTGAACGCCGCGATCCCGGTGAAGTACCAGGAGGCCGTGGTGACGTCCGAGGACGTCAAGCCGATCGGCCGGCCCGACATCGAGGTCACCGAGATCGCCGACGGCGAGCGCATCGCGTTCACCGCCGAGGTCGACGTCCGCCCCGAGATCACCCTCCCCGACCTGGACGGCCTGACCGTCGAGGTCGACGAGACCGAGGTGACCGAGGACGAGGTCACCGAGCAGCTCGACCAGCTGCGCGCCCGTTTCGGCACCCTGGCCGGTGTCGACCGCCCGGCGCAGAAGGGCGACTACGTCCAGATCGACCTCTCCGCCGCCGTCGACGGCACGCCGATCGAGGAGGCCACCACGACCGGCTTCTCCTACGAGGTCGGCCAGGGCGGTCTCATCGACGGCATCGACGAGGCCATCGAGGGCATGTCGGCCGGCGAGGAGAAGACCTTCACCTCGAAGCTGGTCGCCGGCGAGCACGCGGACTCCGACGCGGAGATCACCGTCAAGGTGACCACCGTGAAGGAGCGCAACCTCCCCGACGCCGACGACGAGTTCGCCCAGCTGGCGTCGGAGTTCGACACCCTCGACGAGCTGACCGAGAACCTGCGCGAGCGCCTGGGCCGGTCCAAGCGGATGGAGCAGGCCGCGCAGGCCCGCGACCGTCTCCTGGACAAGCTCGTCGAGGACACCGAGGTGCCGCTGCCGGAGTCGGTCGTCGCGGCCGAGGTCGAGACCCGCACCCACGACGCGGTGCACGCCTTCGACCACGACGAGGACAAGTTCGGCGAGTTCCTCTCCTCGCAGGACAAGACCCGCGAGCAGTTCGACACCGAGACGCGCGAGGAGGCCGAGAAGGCCGTCCGCTACCGCCTCGTGCTCGACACCCTGGCCGACCGCGAGGAGATCTCGGTCGGGGACCAGGAGCTCACCGAGCGGATCATGTACCAGGCCCAGCAGTACGGCATGGCCCCCGAGCAGTTCGTCCAGCAGATCCAGCAGGCCGGCCAGCTCGGCGTGATCTACCAGGACGTGCGCCGCTCCAAGGCGCTGATCACCGCCGTGCGCGCGGCGACCGTCACCCTCCCGGGTGGCGAGGTCGTCGACCTGTCCGACCTGCTCGGGCCGGACGAGGACGAGACCACCGTCGAGGAGGTCCCCGCGACCGATGTGGACGGTGCCGCCGACACCGCCGACGAGGCCGCCGACACCGCCGACACCACCGCGGAGACCACCAGCGACGAGGCCTCCGACAAGGCCTCCGACAAGGCCGACGCGAAGGCCTGACCGGCCGTCGTCACCCGGCCTCGCACGACGTGCCGTGCGCTGTCGGCGAACATCGGGCGTCGTTCCCTACGCGGGGCCCCCGCTCCGCGTAGGGTCGGCCCCGAACCGGTCCCCACCGGACCGTGAACGGGTTCGCAAGACCCGACACCGGAGAACCGAGAGCGATCCAGAGGAAGACTCCGGGACCCCCTCCCACGGCGTCCGCGCCGCGGGAGCGGGCCCGACTTCGGAAAGCAGGGTGAAGTGAGCCAGCAGGACACCGGCCCGTCCGCGGGCCGCGGCACCGGGCCGCAGATGCGGTCCGGCATCAGCGCTATGTCGCTGTCCGACTCCGTGTACGACCGCCTGCTCCAGCAGCGCATCATCGTGCTCGGTCAGCAGGTGGACGCGGAGATCTCGAACCGCATCGCGGCGCAGATGCTGCTGCTCGCGGCCGAGGACCCGGACAAGGACATCGAGCTCTACATCAACTCGCCCGGTGGCTCGGTCACCGACGGCATGGCCATCTTCGACACGATGAACCTGATCCCGTGCGACGTGGCGACCACGGCGATGGGCATGGCCGCGTCGATGGGGCAGTTCCTGCTGTCGGCGGGCACCCCGGGCAAGCGCTCGGCGCTGCCGCACGCGCGGATCATGATGCACCAGCCGTCCGCCGGCGTCGGCGGCACGGAAGCCGACATCACCATCCAGGCCGAGCAGTTCCGCCGCACCAAGCGGGAGATGGCGGAGCTGATCGCCCAGCACACCGGTCAGTCGGTCGAGACCATCGAGCGTGACTCCGACCGCGACCGCTGGTTCTCCGCGCAGGAGGCCAAGGACTACGGCTTCGTCGACCACGTCGTCACGCACGCGGGCCGGATCGGCGAGCAGAACGGGAGCGCCCAGTGAGCACCTTCGACCCGCGCCACCCGGAGTCGATGACCGACCTGCGCGGCCCCGGCGGCTGGGCGCCGGACCCGGCCCGTTCCCGGTACGTGCTCCCGTCGTACGTGGAGCGCACCAGCTACGGGGTCAAGGAGTCGAACCCGTACAACAAGCTCTTCGAGGAGCGCATCATCTTCCTCGGTGAGCAGATCAACGACACCTCGGCGAACGACACCATGGCCCAGCTGCTGGTGCTCGAGTCGCTCGACCCGGACCGCGAGATCTCGCTGTACATCAACTCGCCGGGCGGGTCGTTCACGTCGCTGATGGCGATCTACGACACGATGCAGTTCATCCGGCCCGACATCCAGACCGTCTGCCTCGGGCAGGCGGCGTCGGCGGCGGCCGTGCTGCTGTGCGCCGGTACCCCGGGCCGCCGCATGGCGGTCGAGAACGCCCGCATCCTGATCCACCAGCCGGCCACCCAGGGCGTGTACGGCCAGGTGTCGGACCTGGAGATCCAGGCGGCGGAGATCTCCCGCATCCGCAAGCGGATGGAGGAGGTCATCGCGCGGCACTCCAACCGGACCGCGGAGCAGGTGCGCGAGGACATCGACCGGGACAAGATCCTCACGGCCGAGGAGGCCAAGGACTACGGCCTGGTCGACGAGATCGTGCAGAGCCGCAAGCTGTCCGGTACCGCCGGCGGCAAGTGACACCCGGGTCACCGGCGGCCGGATCCGGCCGCCGGTGACCGCCCGGCGACCCGCCGGGGAACCGGACACCGCTTCCGGTCCCCGTGCGGGCCGCGGGCAGGTACCGTCAACCCGGCACGGGGCGACGGGCGCGACGCGAGAACGCCGGACCAGGACTGGGGATCGACACCTATGGCACGCATCGGCGACGGCGGGGACCTGCTCAAGTGCTCGTTCTGCGGGAAGAGCCAGAAGCAGGTCAAGAAGCTCATCGCCGGCCCCGGCGTCTACATCTGCGACGAGTGCATCGATCTCTGCAACGAGATCATCGAGGAGGAGCTGGCCGAGGCCGGTGAGGTCAAGCTCGACGAGCTGCCCAAGCCCACCGAGATCCACGAGTTCCTCGACCAGTACGTCGTCGGTCAGGCCACCACCAAGCGCACGCTGTCGGTGGCGGTCTACAACCACTACAAGCGCATCCAGGCCGGCGAGCGCAGCCGTGCCGCGGGCGGCGACGCCTCCGACGGCATCGAGATCGCCAAGTCGAACATCCTGATGCTCGGCCCCACCGGCTGCGGCAAGACCTACCTGGCGCAGACGCTGGCCAAGATGCTCAACGTCCCGTTCGCCATCGCCGACGCGACCGCCCTCACCGAGGCCGGCTACGTGGGCGAGGACGTCGAGAACATCCTGCTCAAGCTCATCCAGGCCGCCGACTACGACGTGAAGCGCGCCGAGACCGGCATCATCTACATCGACGAGGTCGACAAGATCGCGCGGAAGTCGGAGAACCCGTCGATCACCCGTGACGTGTCCGGCGAGGGCGTGCAGCAGGCGCTGCTGAAGATCATCGAGGGCACCACCGCGAGCGTCCCGCCGCAGGGCGGTCGCAAGCACCCGCACCAGGAGTTCATCCAGATCGACACGACGAACGTCCTGTTCATCGTGGCCGGCGCCTTCGCCGGGCTGGAGCGGATCATCGGCGAGCGGGTCGGGCAGTCCGGCATCGGCTTCGGCGCCGACATCCGCTCGAAGAAGGACCTGGACTCCGCGGAGCGCTTCGCGGAGACCCTCCCCGAGGACCTGATCAAGTTCGGCCTGATCCCCGAGTTCATCGGCCGGCTCCCGATCGTCGCCTCGGTGACCTCGCTCGACAAGGACGCCCTGGTCAAGATCCTGACCGAGCCGCGGAACGCCCTGGTGAAGCAGTACCGCAAGCTGTTCGAGATGGACGGCGTGGAGCTGGAGTTCGCCGAGGACGCCCTCGACGCCGTGGCCGACCAGGCGATCCTGCGTGGTACCGGCGCCCGTGGCCTGCGGGCGATCATGGAGGAGGTCCTCCTCCCGGTGATGTACGACATCCCCAGCCGCGACGACGTGGCGAAGGTCGTCGTGACCGCCCAGACGGTGAAGGACAACGTCAACCCGACGATCGTCCCGCGCCAGCCGCAGCGCCGGGAGCGCCGCGACCGCTCGGCCTGAGCCGCCGCACGCACCGACCCGACGCCGGTCCCACCAGCAGGTGGGACCGGCGTTGTCGTATCGAGACCGGCTCGGGTTGCCGCACCCTTCCGCACTACTTAGCGTTGCTCCGTCAACAGTCGACGGAGGGGCGAGATGTCCGGATTTCTCACGCGTGAGCGCATCGTCGCTCCACCCGGATGGAGCCGTTGGCTCGTCCCACCGGCGGCGCTGTCCATCCACCTGGCGATCGGCCAGGTCTACGCCTGGAGCGTCTTCAAGACCCCGCTGGCGACCGCGCTCGACCTGTCGGGCGTCGCCACGGCGCTGCCCTTCACCCTCGGCATCATCATGCTGGGGCTGTCCTCGGCGCTGTTCGGCACGAAGGTCGACAGCAACGGCCCGCGCTGGGCGATGGTCGTCGCGTCGAGCTGCTTCGTCGCCGGGTTCCTCATCTCGGGTCTCGGCCTCTACGCCGAGCAGTACTGGCTGGTCGTGCTGGGCTACGGCTTCGTCGGCGGCATCGGCCTGGGCATCGGCTACATCTCGCCGGTCTCCACGCTGATCAAGTGGTTCCCGGACCGCCCCGGCCTGTCCACCGGCCTGGCGATCATGGGTTTCGGCGGTGGCGCGCTCATCGCGACCCCGCTCACCAACTCGCTGCTGTCGGCGTTCGGCGGCTCCGGTGACGACGCCACGTCCTCCGGCATCGGGTCCACGTTCCTCACGATGGGCCTGATCTACCTGGTCTTCATGTCGGTCGGCTGGATCCTCATCCGGGTGCCCGCCGAGGGCTGGACGCCGCCGGGCTGGGACCCGTCGACGGCCAGGAAGAGCGGGATGATCTCGACCGGGAACGTCTCGGCGAACAACGCGATCCGCACGCCGCAGTTCTGGCTGCTGTGGGTGGTGCTGTGCTTCAACGTCACCGCGGGCATCGGCATCCTGGAACGGGCCTCACCGATCTTCCAGGACTTCTTCGCCGAGAACGGCGCCACGGCCACCCTCGCCGCGGCGGCCGGCGGGTTCGTCGCGATCCTGTCGCTGGCGAACTCGGCCGGGCGCATCGCCTGGTCGTCGCTGTCGGACGTGCTGGGCCGCAAGAACATGTACCGCATCTACCTGGGCGTCGGCGCGCTGCTGTACCTGCTGATCACGCTGATCCCGAACCAGTCGCGGGCGCTGTTCATCGTCGCCGCGGTGCTGATCCTGTCGTTCTACGGCGCCGGGTTCGCCACCGTCCCGGCGTACCTGCGGGACCTGTTCGGCACCTACCAGGTCGGCGCGATCCACGGCCGGCTGCTGACGGCGTGGTCCACCGCGGGCGTCCTCGGGCCGCTGATCGTCAACGCGATCGCCGACGCGCGGATCGACGCCGGCGTCGAGGGCCCCGCCCGGTACACGACCGCGTTCGTCATCATGATCGTCCTGCTGGTCATCGCGTTCGTCTGCAACGAGCTGATCAAGCCGGTCGACGGGAAGTTCCACGAGCCCACGGCGGCGGCCGCCCAGGGCCCCACACAGCAGAAGGAGACCGCGTGAGCAGCGTTGCCGAGACCGGCGGGTCGTCGACCTGGGGGCCGGTGCAGTGGGTCGGCGCCGTCCTGGCCTGGTTGTGGGTCGGCGTGCCGTTCGCCTACGGGCTCTACGAGCTCGTGCTGAAGATCCCCGCGCTGTTCGGCTGAGACTTCGCTTCCCGTTCACCCGGACGGTCCGGATCGTCCTCACCCGTCCGGGTTAGAACGGCGGGCGTGGCTCTTTCCCGACGCTCCCTGTTCCGCACCGCGGCCGCCGGTGGTCTCGCCGGCGCCGCGGCCCTCGTCCTGCCGGGCACGGGTGCCGCCGCCCCCGCGCTGGTCCGCTCCGGCCGGCCGCTGCTGACCCACGGTGTCGCGGCCGGTGACGTCCGGCCCGGCTCCGGGCTCGTCTGGACGCGGGCCGACCGGCCGTCGCGGATGGTCGTCGAGGTCGCGGGCTCGCCGGACTTCCGGCGGGCACTGCGCATCCCCGGCCCGGTGCTGACCCCGGCCACCGACCTCACCGGCAAGCTGCGGGTCCCGGCGACGCGGGGGCGGGTGCACTACCGCGTCGTCGCCGAGCCGCTCGACGGCGGCCCCGCGAGCGCCCCGCTGGCCGGCTCCTTCCGGGCGGTCCCCGGCCGCGGCGAGCCGGTGCGCATCCAGTGGTCCGGCGACGTCGTCGGGCAGGGCTGGGGCATCGACCGCGCCACCGGCGGCATGCGGATCTTCTCCGCCATGGCCGACCGCGAGCCCGACCTGTTCCTGCACTCCGGCGACACCGTCTACGCCGACGGCCCGCTCACCGAGACCGTCACGCTCCCCGACGGCCGGGTGTGGCGCAACGAGATGACCGAGGCGAAGGCGAAGGTCGCCGAGACCCTCGCCGAGTTCCGCGGCCAGTTCGCCTACAACCTGCGCGACGACAACCTGCGCCGCTTCGCCGCCTCGGTCGGCCAGATCGTGCAGTGGGACGACCACGAGGTCACCAACAACTGGTACCCCGGCGAGATCCTCACCGGTGAGGTGGGGGAGCGCTACACCGAGAAGCGGGTGGACGTGCTCGCGGCCCGCGGGTTCCGCGCGTTCCACGAGTGGCAGCCGGTCGACCCGCGCACCGCCGTCGACGGACGGGTGTACCGGCGGATGCCGTTCGGCCCGCACGTCGAGGTGTTCGTGCTGGACATGCGCACCTACCGCAGCGCGAACTCCGCCAACACCGGCCGTGGCGAGCGGATCCTCGGGCAGGCCCAGGCCCGCTGGCTCGTCGACGCGCTCGCGTCGTCCCGGGCGACCTGGAAGATCGTCGCCTCGGACATGCCGATCGGGGTCCTGGTGCCCGACGGCGACACCGCCTGGGAGGCCGTCGCCAACGGCGTGCCCGGACCGCCGAGCGGGCGCGAGTCGGAGATCGCCGGGGTGCTCGCCGGGATCCGCCGGCGGCGGGTCCGCAACGTCGTGTGGGTGACCGCCGACGTGCACTACACCGCCGCCCACCACTACGCCCCCGAGCGCGCCGCGTTCACCGACTTCGACCCGTTCTGGGAGTTCGTGTCGGGCCCGCTGCACGCCGGGGCCTTCGGCCCGAACGAGCTCGACCCGACGTTCGGCCCGCGGGCGGAGTTCGTGCGCGGACCGTCCCGGCAGGGCGCGAGCCCGCTGGAGGGGTTCCAGCACTTCGGGGAGCTCGACGTCGCCCCGGACGGCGCGACCCTGGAGGTCCACCTGCGCGACCAGACCGGTGTCTCCCTCTGGACGACCACGCTCCGCCGGACCTGACGCTGTCGCCGGGGGACCGGTGACCGGTGGTCGGCCGGTGTCGGAGGGGTGGGCGGGACGGGCCGGGGCAGCCGGAGGGGCGGGACGGCCGGAGGGGCGAGAACGGGCCTGGGCGGTCGCCGTCGTGGCCCGGTCGCTGTGGTGCCCCGGGTCCCCGCCGTCCCCGGGGGCCTGCCGCGGCCTGATGACCGGCCGCCCACCGCTGGACGGCGCCGCACCCCGACCCGAGAGCCCCGCACCCCACCCGAGGTCGCCGCACCCCAGCCGAGGTCGCCGCACCCCACCCGAGGTCGCCGCACCCGTCGCGGGGGGTGCGTCAGCCACTCGCGGGGTGCGCGAGGCCCCTCCGGCCGCCTCGGCGGCGCCCGGCACCCCGGCGCGCCCGACGATGCTCGCCACCCCGGGGTGCCGTCGCGGTCCGGTACTCCGCCGCGCCCGGCGGCCTCCGGCCCTCGACCGGCAGCGACCGCCGCATCCCCGGCCGGTCGGCCGCGTTCACACCCCCTGGCCGGCGTCCACACCCGGTGCAACGGGTGTGGACGCCGGCCAGGGGGTGTGGTTGCGGGGCGGCGGCGGGTCACGCCGGAGGGGCGGCGTCCGGGTCCGTGGGCCGCCGGTCCGCGACGGCGGGTGCGGGGGGCGGTGGACGTCGCGGCCAAGACGGCCGGGGGCGTCGGGACCGCGACGGGGGTGGCCGGGGCCCCGGCCGTGCGCGCACCGGTGTCGGAGGTGGTGTCCGGGTCCGTGGCGGGCGCGGCGGAGTAGGCGGCGGAGAGCCGCCGGTAGGGGCGGCTCGCCAGGGCGGCGAGGGTCAGGACCACGCCGAGGGCGCCGCAGACGACGAACACCAGGGCGATCGCACGCGCGGTGCCGGTGCCGAACCACGACCCGATCGCGGCCGCACCGGCGCCGTCGTCGCTCATGAACGGCACGACCACCAGCTCGGTGAACGGCGCCAGCAGGAATGCGGTCAGCGGCGACGCGGCCTGCTCCACGCTCTGCGCGAACCCGAAGACCCGGCCCTGCCACCCGTAGGGCACGACCCGCTGCAGCACGGTCTGCTCGGCGGCTTCGGCGAACGGCATGAGCAGCATGAACACCGCCATGCCCAGGGCCAGCAGGACGATCGAGGCGTGCAGCGGGAACAGCATCGTCGCGGCCCACAGCACGGTGTTGACCAGCAGCAGGGTCCGGACCGGGCGGCTGCCCAGCCCGATCCGGGCGACGAGCAGCCCGCCGACGATCACCCCGGCGGACAGCACGCCCCACAGCAGCCCCCAGGCCGCGACCGACATCATGGACAGGCCGTAGGGGTCCATCAGCGCCATGAACGCCCCGCCGAGCAGGTTGTTCACGCAGGAGAACGCGATCAATGCGGGCAGCCCCGGCACGCTCGCGACGAGCCGGACGGTGCCGCGCAGGTCGAGCCCGCCCCGCTCGTCGACGGTCACGGCGACGGCCGGACCGGCCGGTGCGGGCACGGCCGGGATCCGGACCCGGGCCAGGTGCAGCAGCGACGCGACGAGCACGACGAGCGCGGCGACGAGCACCGTGCGCATCCCGTCGACCGCGACGAGCAGCCCGGACGCGACCGAGGTGACCAGGAAGGACACCCCGGTCGCGGTGCCGACCAGCCCGTTGGCTCGGTCCCGGACCGGGGCCGGGACGAGCAGGGTGACCAGCGTCGGCAGCGCGATGGTGCGCAGGTTCCCGGCGATCACCCCCAGCATCAGCGCGACGACCAGCGTCCACAGCAGCGGGCTCGTGGGATCGCGGAAGGCGTCGGCGGGCGCGAGCAGGAGCAGCGCCAGGCACAGCGCGTAGACCACGGCCGACACCGCCGCCGAGACCTGCATGACCGCGCGCGTGCCGAACCGGTCGACGACCCCGCCGAACGGGATGCCGGTCAGCGCCGTCGCCACCAGGAAGATCCCGGCGATGATGCCGGTCGCCGCGACCGACCCCGTCTCCAGGAACACCCAGAACGTCACGGCGAACCACACCGTGAAGTTCACGACCGACACCACCAGGGTGCTCACCAGCAGGTGTGCGAAGACCCGTTGGGTGCCGTGCCGGAGGTCGAGCTGCGTCATGGTCCACCGTCCTCTCGGGGGACGGACCGGTGCGGTTCCCGGAAGTCATCGTCCGGAGGTGGACCCTGCGGGCTGAACCCGGCTTCAGGTCAAACTCAGGCGGTCATGTCGAGGTGCGCGATCACCTTCGTCGGGCGGATCCGGACGAGGAGCTCGCCCGGCACGCCGTTGCGCCGGCCGAACTCCTCGGCCCGGTCCGCGCCCATGTAGCGCCCGCCCAGCGCGGTGGCGGTGCGCAGGAGCTCGTCGGGGTCCCCGCTCGTCTCGGCCACACCCTGCACCTGCACGAAGGCGTACGGCGGCTCGGGCAGGTCAGCGGTGAGCACGACGCGCGGGTCGCGGACGATCGCCCTGCCCTTCGCGGAGTCGGCGCCGGTGTTGAACACGATCGCGTCGTCCTCGACGAGGAACCAGACCGGCGCGACGAGCGGACGCCCGTCCTTCGCCGTCCAGCCGAGCATGCCGGTGCGGGTGCCGTGGGTGAGGAACTCGACGACCTCGGGGGTCAGAACGGTCATGCGGGCGAGCCTAGGCCCGGAAACCGGATGACGGTGGCGTCGTCACCGTGCTGGGGTGCGGACATGGCGAGCACGACGACCGCCGGTGTCCACCGCCGCCCCGTACCGCGGGTGGTCACGGTCCTCGCGCTCTGCGTGTTCGTCCTCGGGACCAGCGAGTTCGTCCTCACCGGCCTGCTGCCCGAGGTGGCCGCGGACCTCGGCGTCGACATCCCCGCGGCCGGGTACCTGATCTCCGGGTTCGCGGTCGGGATGGTCGTCGGGGCCCCGGCCGCGGCGGTGGCGACGCTGCGGCTGCCCCGGCGCACGACGCTCGTCGCGATGCTGCTCGCCGTGGCCGTGCTGCACGTCGTGGGGGCACTGTGCACCGGCTACCCCCTGCTCATGGCGGTCCGGGTGCTGACGGCGGTGGCCACCGGCGGGTTCTGGGCGGTCGCGGCGGTGGTGACCGTGTCCTCGGTCGGGCCGGGTGACCGCGCGCGGGCGCTGTCCCGGCTGCTGGCGGGGGTGACGGTGTCGAACGTCGTCGGCATCCCGCTGGGCACCGTGCTCGGTCAGCAGTTCGGCTGGCGCGCGACGTTCTGGGCGATCGCGGCGCTGGCCCTGCTCGGGGTGGCCGGGGTGGGGGCCCTGGTGTCGCGCAGCGGGGGCGGGGAGCCGCCGCGACGACTGTCCGCCGAGCTCGTCGCCTTCCGCAGGCTCCGGCTGTGGGTCGCGCTGGGCACGACCGCGCTCTACCAGGCGGGCATGATCGCGATGCTCGCCTACCTCGCGTCGCTGCTCGTGTTCGTGGCCGGGCTCGCCCCGGGGTGGGTGCCCGTCGTGCAGTTCGGCGCCGGGCTGGGCTCGATCGGGGGGATCCTGCTCGGGGGTCGCCTGGCCGACCGTCATCCGTGGCCGACGCTGTTCGGGGCGCTGTGCGGTGCCGCGACCCTGCTCGCACTGCTGGGGACCACGGCGACGCTGCCCGGAGCAGCACCGGCGATCGCGGTCGGGCTCGGGTTCGTCGCCTTCGTCGCGTCGGCCCCGCTGAACGCCCGGGTCTTCGCGCTGGCCGGGGCGGCGCCGACGCTGGCGAGCGCGACCAACACCTCGGCGTTCAACGTCGGCAACGCGCTCGGCCCGGCGCTGGGCGGGCTCGCCATCGCCGGGGGCCTCGGACTGACCGCCCCGCCGCTGGTCGGCGCGGTGTTGGTGGTCGGTGCGGTCGTCCTGGCCCTGGTCTCGGTGCGGCTGGACCGCCGCCACGGTGCGCCGTGATGCCGTCCGCGCCCGGGGCGGGCAGGCTCCGGGGTGTGGACGACGAGGCGTCGCGGTACCCGCCCGTCGGAACCCTGCTCGGCGGCCAGGTCGACGGCGTCACCTGCGGTCCGTCGGTGCTGGTCGTGACCGCGGCGCTGACCGGCTCGGGGTGGCCCGGCGCGGTGGCGGGCCGGTTCGCCGCCGCGCAGCGGACGGCGCACCGCCAGGCCAACCGGCTCTGGCCGCGTGCGCTGGGGACGACGCCGTGGGGGATGCGGGCGTGGCTGCGCCGGCACGCGCCCGCCGCCGGACCGTTCCGGATCCGCCCGGCGACCCGCGACGCGCTCGCCGCGGTGCCCGCCGCCGTCGGCCCGGTCCCGCTGCTGGTCGGGTCCCGGTGGCTGCCGCGGCACTGGGTTCTGGTCCTGGGCATCGACGACGACGGCCGGTGGCGCGTCTACGAGCCCGGCTCCGGCCGGGTGCGGGCCCTCGATCCGGGCCTGCTCCGCCGGGCGGACCCGACGGCCGTCGCGGCGGTGCTGGGATGGCCGCGGCCCTGGTGCCTGCTGCTGCCCACGGGTCGGGCGTAAACGCGCGGTGATCCGGACGTAACGGACGCGGGTGAGGGTGTGGACATGGCTCCCCCCGATCCCCGCCCGCTGCTCGCCGCACTCGGCCGGCGCGACTTCCTCCGTGCGGCCGCGGCCGTGACCGCTGCCGGGGGACTGGTCGGCTGCAGTGCCTCCGTGGCCCCCGCCCCGGTGGCCGCGACCCTGCCGGACGGGCCGCTGCAGCCCGGCGTGGGCGACATCCCCGGCGACCACTACCTCGGGTCCGACCCGGCGGACGTGCGCTGGGGCTACGTCCCGGCGATCGGGGCCGCCCCGGTGCTCACGATGCGGTCGGGGCAGACGGTCACCATCGACACCGTCTCCCACGAGGGCATCCTGGAGGACCAGGGCCGGGACCCGGTCGCCTGGTTCGGGCGCCACGGGGTCGCGGCCGACGGCGTGCTGTCCGACGCCGTCGCGGTCGCCAGGGACTACCGCCGCACCCCGCGCGACTTCGACGCCGACGGCCCGCACGTCATCACCGGCCCGGTGTTCGTCGAGGGCGCGCGCCCCGGCGACGTCCTCAAGGTCGAGACCCTGTCCGCGGTGCCCCGGGTGCCCTACGGCGTGGTCTCCAGCAGACACGGGAAGGGGGCGCTCGGCCGCACCGCGTCCGGCGCGCCGCCCGCCGGGATCACCCTCGACGAGGTGATGCCGCCACCGGCCGCCGACGGACGTGCGACCGGCGACCCCGCGCGCTACGGCAACGTCTCGGTCTTCACCGCCGTCCGCGACGGCGCGGACGGCCCGGAGGCCTACCTGCCCTTCGGCGAGGGCCAGGAGGTGTCGTTCGGGCTGCGCCCGTTCATGGGCACCATGGGGGTGGCCCACGCCGCGGCGGACGCCGAGAACGCCCCCGAGCTGAACTCGATCCCGCCGACCCTGGGCGGCGGCAACATCGACATCCGGCTGCTCGGCCCGGACTCGGCGTTCTACCTGCCGGTCCGCGCGGAGGGGGCGCTGTTCCACGTCGGCGACCCGCACCTCGCGATGGGCGACGGGGAGGTCGCGCTGACCGCGCTGGAGGGCTCACTGCGTGCCACGTTCCGGCTCACCGTCTGCCGGCCGGGGGAGGGCACGGCCCCCTCGGTGGCCTTCGGCTACCCGTTCGGCGAGACCCCGGACGCCTGGGTGCCCATCGGGCTCTCCGACCCGGACGGGAGCACCGGCGGCCAGGGGACCGACCTCGACGTCGCGATGCGCCGGGCCGTGGTCAACGCACTCGACTTCCTGCAGGACGACCGGGGCATGGACCGGGCGACGGCGTACGCCTACCTCTCCGCGGCCGCCGACTTCGCGGTCTCGCAGGTGGTGGACCGGACGGTCGGGGTGCACGGGGTCATCCCCAAGGCGCACTTCCGGTCCTGAGCGCGGCGGTCCGGGGGCCGGGAACCGGGTCGCCGTCGACTCGTAGACTTGACATGTGACCGAGACCCTGCCAGCGCGTACCGCCGACCTGCCCGCCAAGTGGACCCCGGGCGAGGTAGAGGGCGACATGTACCGCCGCTGGGTCGACGCCGGGTACTTCCGGGCCGACCCGTCGTCGGACGCCGACCCGTTCTGCATCGTCATCCCGCCGCCGAACGTCACCGGCAGCCTGCACCTGGGCCACGCGATGGACCACACGCTCATCGACGTCCTGACCCGGCGCGCCCGGATGCAGGGGCGCGACGCGCTGTGGCTGCCCGGCATGGACCACGCCGGGATCGCGACCCAGTCGGTCGTCGAGCGCCGGATGGCCGCCGCGGGGGAGCCGGACCGGCACGCGATCGGCCGTGCGGCGTTCGTCGAGAAGGTCTGGCAGTGGAAGGCCGAGTCCGGCGGCTCGATCCTCGGGCAGATGGAGCGCCTGGGCGACGGCGTCGACTGGTCCCGCGAGCGCTTCACCCTCGACGAGGGCCTGTCCCGCGCGGTCGCCACCGTCTTCAAGAAGATGTTCGACGACGGGCTGATCTACCGGGCCGAGCGCCTGGTCAACTGGTCCCCGGCGCTGCGCTCGGCGATCTCCGACATCGAGGTCGACCACATCGAGACCGAGGGCGAGCTCGTCTCGATGCGCTACGGCGACGGCGACGCTTCGGTCGTCGTCGCGACCACCCGGATCGAGACGATGCTGGGTGACACCGCGGTCGCCGTCCACCCCGACGACGAGCGCTACGCGCACCTGGTCGGCACCGAGATCGAGATGCCGATCACCGGGCGGATGATCCCGGTCGTCGCCGACGACTACGTCGACCCGGAGTTCGGCTCCGGAGCCGTCAAGATCACCCCGGCGCACGACCCGAACGACTTCGAGGTCGGCCGCCGCCACGACCTGCCGATGCCGACGATCATGGACGAGACCGGCACCATCGCCGGGACCGGCACCCGCTTCGACGGCATGGACCGGTTCGAGGCGCGCGCCGCGATCCGCGAGGAGCTGCGCGCGCAGGGGCGCATCGTCGCCGAGAAGCGGCCGTACCTGCACTCGGTCGGGCACTGCTCGCGCACCGGCGTCCCGATCGAGCCGCGGCTGAGCCTGCAGTGGTTCGTCAAGGTCGAGCCGCTCGCCCGCTCGGCGGGGGACGCCGTCCGCTCCGGCGAGACCGTCCTGCACCCGAAGGAGCAGGCCAAGCGGTACTTCGACTGGGTCGACAACATGCACGACTGGACGATCAGCCGGCAGCTGTGGTGGGGACACCGCATCCCGGTCTGGTACGGCCCGGCCGGCGAGGTCGTCTGCGTCGGGCCGGACGAGCAGCCGCCGTCCGGCGAGGGCTGGCGCCAGGACCCCGACGTCCTCGACACCTGGTTCTCCTCCGGGCTGTGGCCGTTCTCCACGCTCGGCTGGCCGGAGCAGACCCCGGACCTGGCGAAGTACTACCCGAACTCGGTCCTGGTCACCGGCTACGACATCCTGTTCTTCTGGGTCGTCCGGATGATGATGTTCGGCACCTACGTGATGGGGAAGGCCCCGTTCCGCGACGTCTACCTGCACGGGCTCATCCGCGACGAGCACGGCAAGAAGATGTCGAAGTCCAAGGGCAACGTCATCGACCCGCTCGCGCTGATCGACACCTACGGCGCGGACGCGCTGCGCTTCACCATCGCCCGCGGCTCCAACCCGGGCACCGACATGTCGCTGTCGGAGGAGTGGGTCGCCGGGTCCCGGAACTTCACGACCAAGCTCTGGAACATCACCCGGTTCGCCCTGTCCAAGGGGGCGGACCCGGCCCTGCCGCTGCCCGCCGAGGCCGACCGCACCGACGCCGACCGCTGGATCCTGGGCCGCCTGGCCGAGGTCCGCGCGCAGACCGACGAGCTGCTCGACGGCTACCAGTTCGCGAAGGCGACCGAGGGGCTCTACCACTTCGCGTGGGACGAGCTGGCCGACTGGTACGTCGAGCTGTGCAAGACCCAGCTCGACGACCCGGCCACCGAGCCGGGCACCCGGGCGATCCTCGGGCACGTCCTCGACGCGCTGCTGCGGATGCTGCACCCGATCGCGCCGTTCGTCACCGAGGCGCTGTGGACCGCGCTGACCGGCGGCGAGACCGTCGTGACCGCGGCCTGGCCGACGGCCGGGGACACCGGTGCGCCGGTCGACCCGGCCGCCACGGCCCGGGTCACCGACGCGCAGAAGGTCATCACCGAGGTCCGCCGGTTCCGCACCGAGCAGGGGCTGCCCGACCGCAAGGCCGTCGCCGCCCGCCTGACCGGTCTCGGCGACGCCGGGCTGGCCGCGCACGAGCGCGCGCTGCGGTTCCTCACCCGCCTCGACCCGGCCGGTGACGGCTTCTCCACCACCGCGAGCCTGGAGATCGCCACCTCGGGCGGCCCGGTCACCGTCGAGCTGGACACCTCGGGGGCGATCGACGTCGCCGCCGAGCGGGCCCGGCTCGGCCGCGACCTCGCCGCCGCGGAGAAGGAGCGTGACCAGGCGGACAAGAAGCTGGGCAACCCGAAGTTCACCGAGAAGGCGCCGGCCGAGGTCGTCGACGGGATCCGTGCCCGGCACGCGACCGCCGTCGCCGACATCGACCGCATCACCGCGCGGCTCGCCGCGCTCCCGGAGGCCTGATCCCGCCGTGGCGAGGGAGAACGACGACTACGGCCACGACCTCGGGAACGACTTCACCGAGGAGGACTCGCCGACCTACGGCGGGGACCGGTGGGCCGAGGGCGGCTTCGGCCGCGACACCGAGGACGCCCGCGACCCGGACGGCGACACCGACCGGGCCGCCGACACCGACGACGCGAACGACGGGGACGAGGCCGACGACGGCGAGGACCGGTCGGACGCCGCCGCACGGGGCGCGGACGACGAGCGCGACGCCCCGGTGGACGCCCAGGAGGCGGTGATCGCGGCCGTCCTCGACGAGATCCGCGGCAGCGGGGACCCCGACGTCGTCCCGGCCCAGTCCACCGTCGCCGGCTACGCCGAGTTCCTCGCCGTCGACGCGGCGCTCGACCGGCGCTGGCCCGAGTCGGTGATGGAGCCGTCGCTGGACCGGATGCAGGCCCTGTGCGACGCCCTCGGTGACCCGCAGCGCGGCTACCCGATCGTGCATCTGACCGGCACCAACGGCAAGACCTCCACCTCCCGGATGGTCGACGCGCTGCTCACCGAGATCGGGCTGCGGACCGGGCGCTACACCAGCCCGCACCTGCAGCGCGCCACCGAGCGGATCAACCTCGACAACCGGCCGGTCACCCCCGAGCGCTACGTCGCCGCCTACCGCGAGGTGGAGCCGCTGGTCGAGCTCGTCGACGCCAAGCGCGGCGACGGGCCCGCGCTCAGCAAGTTCGAGGTGCTCACCGGGATGGCCTTCGCCGCCTTCTCCGACGCCCCGGTCGAGGCCGCGGTGATCGAGGTCGGGCTCGGCGGGCGCTGGGACGCCACCAACGTCGCCGACGCGCACGTCGCCGTCGTCCTGCCGGTGGGGCTCGACCACGCCGAGTACCTCGGCGACGACATCACCGACATCGCCCGCGAGAAGGCCGGGATCATCAAGGAGGGCTCGGTCGCCGTCCTCGCCGCCCAGGACCGGAAGGTCGCCGAGATCCTGCTGGAGCGCTGCGCCGAGGTCGGCGCGCAGGTCGCGCGGGAGGGCGCCGAGTTCGGCGTGGTCGAGCGGGAGATCGCCGTCGGCGGGCAGCGTCTGGAGCTGCAGGGTCTGTCCGGCCGCTACGACGAGATCTTCCTGCCGCTGCACGGTGAGCACCAGGCGTCGAACGCGGCGGTCGCGCTGGCCGCGGCCGAGGCGCTCGTCGGCGCCGGCACCGCGCAGCCCCTCGACCCCGACGCGGTCCGCGCCGCGTTCGCCTCCGTCCGCTCACCCGGGCGGCTCGAACCCGTCGAGGGCGGGCCGGACCGGCCGACCGTGCTGCTCGACGCCGCGCACAACCCCGCCGGGGCGCAGGCGCTGGCCGGCGCGCTCGGCACCGAGTTCCGCTTCACCCGGCTGGTCGGCGTGATCGGGGTGCTGGAGGGCAAGGACGCCCGCGGCATCCTGGAGGGCCTGCAGCCCGCGCTGCACGAGGTCGTCGTCACCACCAACTCCTCGCCGCGCGCGATGGACCCCGACGCGCTGGGCGCGCTCGCGGCCGAGGTGTTCGGCTCCGAGCGGGTCAGCGTCGAGCCGTCGCTGGCCGAGGCGCTCGAGCAGGCCCGGGAGATCGCCGAGGAGGCGGGCGGGTCGGGGGTCGGCGTCGTCGTCACCGGGTCGGTCGTCACCGTCGGCGAGGCGCGGGCACTGTTCGGGAAGGAGCCGGAGTGAGCGACGTCCCGGGCGTGCCCGAGGGTGTGCGGCCGCCGCCCACCGACCCGATGAAGGGCGCCCGCGGGGTGTTCGCCGCGACGCTGATCCTGGAGGCGATCGTCGTCCTCCTGGCGCTGCTGGTGCTCCCGCGCTTCGGCACCGGATCGACCGCGCTCGGCTTCGGTGTCGTGGCGGGCATCGCCGTCGCGATGATCCTGGCGTCGGGGGTGCAGCGACGGCCGTGGGGTCTCACCGCCGCGCTGGTGCTGCAGGCGGCCCTGCTCGTCGCGGCGCTGGTGTTCCTGCCGTCGCTGGTGGTGATCGCGGCGGTGTTCATCGTCGTCTGGGCGGTGCTGGTGTGGATGCGGCGCGAGGTGGCCCGGCGGATGGCGGCGGGGACGTTGCCGTCGCAGCAGCAGGACTGAGCCGCGGCGGTATCACATCCGGTATCGTCGGGACATGGCCATGACGTTGCGCCTGACCGACGCCGAGTCCGAGTCGCTGCGCGCTCGCGCGGAGGCCGAGGGGCGTTCCATGCAGGAGGTCGCCCGAGCGGCGGTCCGGGAGTACGTGGCCCGTCACGACCACGATGCCGAGGTCGACCGCGCGGCTGCCTGGGTCACCGACAACTTCCGAGAGGCCCTGGACCGGCTCGGCCGGGCGTGACCCGCTACCTGTCCCTGGCCGACGTGCTGCGCTTCGCCGCGGAGGCACTCGGGCAGGAGCCGGTGGTCCGCGACTTCGGGCTCCTGGAGTCGGCGCTCGCCCGGCCCGCGACCGTCCTGTTCGGCCAGGACGCGTACCCGACCCTGCACCTCAAGGCAGCGGCCCTGGTGCAGAGCATCTGCGGCATTCACGCCCTGGTGGACGGGAACAAGCGACTCGCATGGGCGTCCACCGCCGTGTTCCTGGTGCTGAACGGGTGCCCGCCGCGGCCCGACCAGGATGCCGTGTTCGACCTGGTGGTCGCGGTGTCGGAGGGCAGCCTGCGGGACCTGCCCGCGATCGCCGCCGCGCTGACGGAGCTCACCGGGAGCCAGGAGGCGGGCGAGTGACGGTGGGTGACGGACCCCGGTCGGGTCGTCGCTACCCTGTCGCACGTGACTGAACGCACTCTCGTCCTGGTCAAGCCCGACGGCGTCGCGCGCAAGCTCGTCGGCGAGGTCGTCTCGCGCATCGAGCGCAAGGGCCTCGATCTGGTCGCCCTCGACCTGCGCACGGTGGACCGTGAGCTGGCCGCCCAGCACTACGCCGAGCACGACGGCAAGCCCTTCTTCGAGGAGCTGCTGTCGTTCATCACCTCCGGCCCGGTCCTGGCCGCGGTCGTCGAGGGCCCCCGCGCCATCGCCGCCTGGCGGCAGATCGCCGGCGGCACCGACCCGGTGGAGAAGGCCACCCCCGGCAGCATCCGTGGCGACCTCGCCCTGGAGACCGGTTCCAACCTCGTGCACGGCTCGGACTCCCCGGAGTCGGCCGACCGGGAGATCAAGCTCTGGTTCCCGAACCTGTGACCGCAGGCGTCCCGGCCGTCCGCCGGGTCGTCGAGCCCCACCCCGGCGCCGCCGCCGCGCTCGGTGATCTCTGGATCGCCGTGACCGAGGCCGGCGGCGCCGTGGACTTCGTGCCCGGCGCCGACCCGGACGAGATCCGCGCACTGGCGGTGCAGACCATCGACGCCGTCCGCTCCGGCGCCTCCCGGATGTTCGTACTGGGGGAGGAGACCGCCCCGATGGGCACGGTCCTCCTGGTCCCGAACACCGGCATCGCCGCGCACCGCGCCGACGTGCAACGCCTCATGGTCCGCCCGGACCTGCAGGGACGTGGTCTCGGCACGGTCCTGCTCGGAGCGGCCGTCGCCCACGCCCGTGGGACGGGCCTGGCGATGCTGACCCTCGGCGCCCGCGGCGGCACCCCGCTGCCCGCGTTCTACGCCGCACGCGGCTTCGTCGAGTACGGCAGGCTGCCGAACGGGGTGCGGCTCTCCCCGGAGGACGCGCGCGACGTGCACCTGTTCTTCCTCCCGCTCGCCTGACCCGGCCCGCGGGAGTGATCGATTCCCCCCGACAGCCGGATGGCAGAGGCCCCCGCCGCGGTCCACCATGTGGGCATGACCGTGCTGACCCCCCGCCCGACGACCGCGGATCTGGTCCGTGGGGTGGTCGTGGCGGTCCTGGCGATCCTGCAGGTGCTCGTGTCGGCGTTCGGGGGGTCGGCGATCGGCGCCGTCGCGCGCGACTACGACACCCCGCTGCTGGCCGCGGGCTGGGCGTTCGCCATCTGGGGCCCGATCTACCTGGGCGTGCTGGTCTACGCCGGCTACGCCCTGCTGCCCGGCCAGCGCGGCCGCGAGGTGCACCGCCGCATCGGCTGGTGGGTCGCGGCGACCGCGGTGCTCAACCCGCTGTGGATCGCGGCCTTCTCGAACCGGTGGGTGGTCACCGCCGAGGTGCTGCTGGTCCTGCTCGTCCTCGCGCTCGCCGTCGTGTACGGACGACTGTCCCGCAGCGTCGCCGACGGGTGGCCGGAACGGTTGGCGACACGGCTGCCGCTGGCGATCTACCTCGGCTGGTCCTCGGCCGCGCTCGTGCTGGGCCTGATGGCGGCCGGCGTCGCGGTCGGGCTGCCGTCGGACGGGGTGCTCCCGCAGGTCGCGGCGATCCTGCTGCTGGTGATCCTCACCGCGGTCGCGCTGTCGGTCGTCGGCTCCACCACCGGGTTCGCCGGCTTCGCCGGGGCGCTGTGCTGGGCGCTGCTCGGCATCGTGGCAGGCGACCGGCCGATCGCCGTGACCGTCGTGGCGGCGGTCGCCGCGGGGGTGATCGCGGTGCAGGCGGTGCGCCGGATCACGCGATCGGTCCAGCCCGCCCGGCTCGCCCTGGGCTGAGAGGAAAGCCGCACCGGGTCACCGGTCCCGCTTGCTACCGTCGCACCGGCAGGAGCAGCGGTACCAGGGAGGCCCGTCTTGATCACCGGAAGCATCGTCGCGATCGTGACCCCGATGCACGACAGCGGCGAGGTCGACCACACGGCCCTCGGCGAGCTCGTCGAGCGGCAGATCGACGCGGGCACCGCCGCGATCGTCTCGGTCGGCACGACCGGTGAGTCGTCGACGCTGTCGGTGCTCGAACACACCGAGGTCATGCGGCGCACCATCGAGGTCGCGAACGGCCGCGTCCCGGTCATCGCCGGCACCGGCGCGAACTCCACCGACGAGGCCATCCACCTGACCCGCGCCGCGCGGGCGGCGGGCGCCGACGGGGCGCTGCTCGTGACGCCGTACTACAACAAGCCTCCGCAGGAGGGTCTCTACCAGCACTTCAAGCGGATCGCCGAGACCGTCGACATCCCGCAGTACCTCTACAACGTCCCGGGCCGCACGGCCTGCGACATGCTGCCGTCGACGGTGGCCCGGCTCGCGGAGATCCCGAACATCGTCGGCCTCAAGGAGGCCAAGGGCGACCTGGACCGGGTCCGTGAGCTCGTCGCGCTGGGCCTGGACGACTTCGCGCTGTACTCCGGCGACGACGGCACCGCCCGCGCGTCGATGCTCGCCGGGTTCCACGGCGACATCTCGGTCACCGCGAACGTCGCCCCGGAGACGATGGCCCGCATGTGCAAGGCCGCCGTCGCCGGCGACGCCGAGACCGCCTCCGCGCTCGACGCCGACCTCGCGGGTCTGCACGCGGCGCTGTTCTCCGAGCCGAACCCCATCCCGGTGAAGTGGGCGCTGACCGAGCTGGGGCTCATCCCCGGCGGGATCCGGCTGCCGCTGGTGCCGCTGGACGAGTGGCACCACGAGGACGTCCGCGCCGCGCTGCGGGCCGCGGGCCTGCTGTCCTGAGCTCCGGGCGCCCCGGGGCGCTCCGGGGCGCTGTGTGCGCTCCGCGGTTGCCGACCGGTGCCGCCGGTCCTCAGGAGTCGCCCGACCCGCCGGTGTCCTCGGACGTCGCCGTCGTCGGCCCCGCGCTGGTGGTCTTCACGTTGCGCACGATGTCGCGGCCGAAGGTGACGTCGACCCGCTCGGCCACGGCCAGCTCCAGCACGGCGATCATCACCTCGCCGGAGATGCGGCGCATCCGCTCGATCGTCTCGTAGACGCGCGGCCACTGGTCGTCCGGGCGGCCCTCGGCGTCGAAGGGCTGCCAGATCTCGCCGAGGAACAGGTCGACGTAGAGCTTCGCGACGGCGTCGGCGTGCTTGCGCAGCTGCTCCACGACGTCGAGCGAGCGGGTGATCGGGATGCCGAGCCCGGTCAGCTCGGCCGCGGCGTTCATCAGCCGCGGGCTGATCTCCTCGTAGGTGTCGTCGCCCAGCTCGCGCAGCAGGCCCATCTTGACCCCGCGCTTGGCGACGGCGACGTCGGTGCTCTGGTACCGCTCGGCGAGCTCGGCGAGCTGCACGATCTGCCGGTCCTCGGGCGCGAACAGCGCACGCACGGTCCGGATGAACTGCACCACCTGCTCGGTGGAGCCGCCGGTGGTGTCGAGCAGCTTCTTGATCGTGTCGAGCTTGACGCCCTCGTCCTGCAGGTCCTGGATCAGCTCCAGACGTGCCGCGTGCCCGGGGCCGTAGTAGCCCGTGCGGGCCTTGACCTGCGGCGGAGGCAGCAGCCCCCGGGACTGGTAGGCACGGATGTTGCGCACCGTGACACCGCTGGACCGCGCCAGCTCGTCGATGGTGCGCCAGTCCGCCGTCTCCGGGTCCTCGACCATGACACGGAGATTAACAGCCGAGCATGTGACACGGGAATCAGAGGGGGGCGATTACTATGTGACATCAGATGGTGCAGAGTTCATGTCATGTTCCGATCCGCTCCTGGCACGACCTCGCGGGGCCGGGGCCTGCTGGCCGCCGCGAGCGCTCTCACGACTCCGCTGCTGCCCGAGGACTTCCTGACCCTGGTCGACCCGCTCTGGTCGACGACGTCGCTGCGCGGCCGGGTCGTCGCCCGTCGCCGCGAGACCGGGCGGGCGGTCTCGGTGACCATCGAACCCGGGTGGGCCTGGGCCGGGCACCGCGCCGGCCAGTACGTCGGCATCGGCGTCGACGTCGACGGCGTCCGGTTCACCCGGAGCTACTCGCTCACCTCCCCGGAGGGCGCCGAGCACCTCACGGTGACCGTGCAGGAGGTCGACGGCGGCGCCGTGTCGCCCACCCTGGTCCGCGACCTGCCGATCGGCACGATCGTCGAGCTGGAGCAGGCCGCCGGCGAGTTCACCCTGCCCGACCCGCTCCCGGAGAAGCTGCTGTTCGTCACCGCGGGCAGCGGCATCACGCCGGTGATGGGCATGCTCCGCACGCTCGACCGCGCCGGGACGATGCCCGACGTGGTGCTGGTGCACGGTGCCCGCACGCCGGAGGACACGATCTTCCGCGCCGAGCTCGCCGGACTGGCCGCGCGGCACCCGTCGCTGCGGGTCGTGCTGCGCCACAGCGCCGTCTCCGGGCGGCTCGACCCCGCGACGATCGACACCGTCGTCGCCGACCGGGCGGACCGCACCGTCTACGCCTGCGGCCCCGACGGCCTGCTCGACGCCCTGGAGGGCGCCTGGGACGGCATCGTGGCCGAGCGCTTCACCCCGCCGGCCCGCGCCACCGAGGGCACCGGCGGCACCGTCGACCTCGGCGGCGGCGACGTCGTCGTCGAGCCGGGGCAGAGCCTCCTCGAAGCCGGTGAGGCGGCCGGGAAGCTCATGCCCAGCGGCTGCCGGATGGGCATCTGCTTCGGGTGCGTGCTGCCGCTGCGCGAGGGCAAGGTACGCGACCTGCGCACCGGCGAGGCGCACGGCGAGCCCGGCGACCTCGTCCAGACCTGCATCAACTCCGCGTGCGGGCCCGCCCGCATCGACCTTCCCTGATCCTTCCGCCCTTGATCTTCCGCTCCGACCGAAGGAGGTCCTCATGACCGCCGTCCTGGAGAACCCCGCGCACCTCGAGCCCGGCCCGGAGGAGACCGGCCGCGAGCAGCACCCGCAGCGCCCGGTGCTGGAGCTCGTGCCCTCCTCGCGTCGCGAGGACGTGCAGGCCACGACCGAGCTGACCGCCGAGCAGATCGAGGAGCTCGGCCGCCGGCTCGACGCCATCCGCGACCGTGTCCTCGCCGAGCGCGGCGCGTCCGACGCCGAGTACATCCGCGGCGTCATCCGCAAGCAGCGGGCGCTGGAGATCGGCGGCCGCGCGCTGCTGTTCGCCGGTGTCCTGCCGCCGGCCTGGATCGCCGGTACCGCCATGCTCTCGATCGCCAAGATCCTCGAGAACATGGAGATCGGGCACAACGTCATGCACGGCCAGTGGGACTGGATGCGTGACCCGAAGATCCACTCGTCGACCTGGGAGTGGGACAACGTCTCGTCCTCGGCGGAGTGGAAGCACTCGCACAACTACATGCACCACACCTACACCAACGTCGTCGGCAAGGACCGCGACGTGGGCTACGGGATCCTGCGCCTGTCCGAGGAGCAGCGGTGGACGCCGTACTACCTCGGGAACCCGCTCTACAACTTCCTGCTCAGCCTGTTCTTCGAGTACGGCGTCGCGCTGCACGACCTCGAGGTCGAGAAGGTCGTGGCGGGGCAGAAGCCGCTGAGCCGGGTGTGGGAGCAGGTCAAGTCGATCGGCCGCAAGACCGGGCGCCAGATCCTGAAGGACTACGTCGCGTTCCCCGCGCTGGCCGGGCCGTTCTTCCTGCCGGTGCTCGCGGGCAACGTGACCGCGAACCTGGTGCGCAACGTGTGGTCGCACGCGGTGATCTTCTGCGGGCACTTCCCGACCGGGGCGGTGCAGTTCACCGAGGAGCAGCTCGAGGACGAGAGCCGCGGCGAGTGGTACGTCCGTCAGCTGCTGGGCTCGGCCAACCTCGACGGCGGCCGGTTCTTCCACCTGATGACCGGGCAGCTGAGCTTCCAGATCGAGCACCACCTGTTCCCCGACCTGCCCAGCAACCGCTACGCCGAGATCGCCCCCGAGGTACGGGAGCTGTGCCGGGAGTACGGGCTGGAGTACACGACCGGGCCGCTGTGGAAGCAGTACATGCAGGTGCTCGGCACGATCAACCGACTGGCCCTGCCGAACGGCAAGCGCTGACCGCGGCCGCGCTGCTCGTCCCGCGGCGGCGGACCGGATCCCGGCCCGCCGCCGTCGTGGGCGCAGGGCGGGCCATACAGGTCCGGGACGACGTCGAGGAAGCCGTGCACCTGCGCGATCCGGCTGTCGCCGTTGGTCACGACGACGTCGAACCCGACCACCGGGGGCTCGGCACCCGAGGCGAAGACCTCCGGCGGCGCCGCCTGCCAGCGGAACCGCGCGTGGTCGTGGTGCGCGTCGACCTCGCCGTCCAGCCGGAACTCGAACCCGGCCAGCTTCTCCCGGGCCGCGCCCAGGAACCCGGCGACGCCGTCGTGCCCGGTGACGTCGGCGAGCGGGTCGGTGTAGCGGACGTCGGTGGTGAACAGCTCGGCGACGCGGGCCTTCCGCGCCGCCGGGTCGGCCTCGTTGAACGTCGCGACGTAGCGCTCGGCGAGGGTGGTGAAGTCGGTCATCCCTACCTCCTGGGTGGTGTGGTCCGGTCGGCACCGAGCCTGCTGCCGCCGGCGCCGCGGCGCGATGACCTGCGGGGTAATCGGATCCACCTACCCCGCAGGTAGTCGTCGCGGCGTCCGGGCCGGGCTAGCGTCGGGCCGGTGAGCGACACCGACGCGCGCCCCGCCCGCACCGCCGGACCGGGGGAGATGCTGCGGTTCTGGCGGGGCCGCCGCCGGCGCAGTCAGCTCGACCTGGCACTGGCGGCGGGGGTCTCGGCGCGGCACCTCAGCTTCGTCGAGACCGGGCGTTCGGGCGCGAGCCGGGAGCTGCTGGGCGCACTCGCCGAGGCGTTGGAGATCCCGCTGCGGGAGCGGAACGCGCTGCTGCTGGCCGCCGGCTACGCGCCCGCCTACGCCGAGCGGTCGCTCGACGACCCGGATCTCGCGCCCGTGCGGGACGCGCTGGCGCGGCTCGTCGCCGGGCACGATCCGTACCCGGCCCTCGTCGTGGACCGGTGGGGCGACGTCCGGCTCGCCAACGCCGCGGCCTCGGCGCTGCTCACCGGCCTCGACCCGGCGGTGCTCGGGCCGCCGCCGAACGTGCACCGGGTCTGCCTGCACCCCGCCGGGCTCGCGCCGCGCATCCGCAACCTGGCCCAGTGGCGGGAGCACCTGCTGCACCGGCTCGAACGGCAGGTGCGGATGACCGCGGACCGGCGGCTCGTCGCGCTGCTCGCCGAGTGCCGGGGCTACCCCGGACCGGGGGAGACCGCGCTGCCGTCGCCGGGCTCGGACGTGCTGCTGCCGCTGGTCCTCGACACCGACGACGGCACGTTGACGTTCCACTCGGTGATCTCGACCTTCGGCGCACCGCACGACGTCACCCTCGCCGAGCTGGCGTTGGAGACCTTCCTGCCCGCGGACGACGCGACGCGCGCCGCCCTCACCCGCCGCGCCGGCCGCTGAGCCCCGCTCAGCCCGCGACACCCGAGGACAGCGACAGCACCGGCACCGTCCCGTTCAGCACCGAGTCCCCGATCACCTGCTGCTTGTAGACGATCGGGTTGTGCACCGCGAGGGTGCGGGCGTTGCGCCAGTGCCGGTCCAGCGCCCGGTCGACGTCGACCGTGGAGGCGCCACCCACCTCGAACAGCTCCGAGGTCGCGTCCAGGACCAGCTGGGGCACGGTCGACTGGGCCCGGTACACGTCGAGCTCGGCCGTCGGGCCGTGTCCGGGATCGGTGAGCGCCCGCTCCAGCGAGGCCGCCGCGGCGTCGACCACGGCGGCGACGGTGAACGCGGCTGCGTCGACCCTGCCGACGACCTGCTGCACCAGCGGGTCGTCCTTGGGCAGGTCGGCGTTGCCGTAGGGCCAGTTGCGGCGCCGGTCGCGCACGTAGCCGGCGGCGTCGTCGGCGGCGCGCCGGGCGATCCCGGCCAGTGCCGCGAGCTGGACGAGCTGCAGGAACGCCTGCCGGACCGGCTGGTGCACGTCGGTCGGCGCGGGCCGCACCTGGACCGGGTCGACCTCCACCGCGATGAACCGGGTGGTGCCGCTGGCCGTGAGCTTCTGCCCGAAGCCGCGCCAGTCGTCGACCCGCTCGACACCCGGGGCGGTCGTCTCGACCAGCACGGTCACCCGCTCGCCGTTCTCGTCGAGGGCGACGACGTCGACCAGGTCGGCGTAGAGGGTCCCGGTGCAGTAGAACTTCTCGCCGTCGAGCAGGAGCCTGTCCCCGTCGCGGCGGAGCACCGTGGTGGCGGAGTTGCGCACCACCCCGCCGCGCTCGGAGATGGCGTTGCCGACCAGCCGTCCGGCCGCGATCTGCTCCACCCGCCCGCGCAGCACCGGGTCGTCCGCGGCGCCTGCCGACCACAGCTCGGTGAACAGGAGGTGGGTCCGCAGAGCCTGCGGGATGTTCGAGTCCGCCGCACCCAGCTCGACGAGCAGCCCGAACAGCTGGCGCAGCGAGGCGCCCGCGCCGCCGGCCTCCACCGGCAGCCGGACGGCGCCGAACCCGGCGTCGCGCAGGGCGGCGATCTCCGCCACGGGCAGGCGCCGGTTCAGCTCGCGTTCGACCGCACCGGCGGCGATCCGGTCGAACAGCGGGCGGAACCGGGCGTGCAGCTCGGCGTCGGTCACGGACACGGGGGTCTCCTGGGAGCTCGGGGACGACACACGTGGGGAACAGGGTCGGGAGGCGAGCGTAGGTCTCCCGCCCCGTGGGCCGCCGTGACCCGCGCCTCAGCCGGTGTGCGGGCGGCCGACGGTCCGTGTCCGGTCGGACACGACCCGCCGGTTCGCCCCGAACGGAGGTGGCTACCCTGGTGCAGCGTGGCACCCACCTCCGTCTTCCCCGCCCTGGAGCCGATCCTGCCCCGCGTCGCCAAGCCGGTGCAGTACGTCGGCGGTGAGGGGAACTCGCAGGTCAAGCCGTGGGACTCCGCGGCCGTCCGCTGGGCACTGCTCTATCCGGACGCCTACGAGGTCGGCCTGCCCAACCAGGGCGTCCAGATCCTGTACGAGGTCCTCAACGAGCGCGCCGACGCGCTGGCCGAGCGCTGCTACGCGGTCTGGCCCGATCTCGAGGCCCTGATGCGCGAGTCGGGGGTGCCGTCGTTCACCGTCGACGCCCACCACGCGGTCGGTGACTTCGACGTCCTCGGCGTCTCCTTCTCCACCGAGCTCGGCTACACCAACCTGCTCACCACGCTCGACCTGGCGGCGATCCCGCTGCACGCCCGCGACCGCGACGAGACCCACCCGGTCGTCGTCGCCGGCGGGCACGCGGCGTTCAACCCGGAGCCGGTCGCGGACTTCGTCGACGTCGCCGCGCTCGGTGACGGCGAGGAGGTCGTCGGCGACATCACCGACGTCGTGCGCGACTGGAAGGCGCAGGGACGCCCGGGTGGGCGCCGGGAGCTGCTGCTGCGGCTGTCGTCGACGCCGGGCTGCTACGTGCCCTCCCTCTACGACGTGACCTACGCCGAGGACGGCCACATCGCCGCGGTCACCCCGGTCGACGAGCGGGTCCCCGCCACCGTCCAGAAGCGCACCACCATCGAGCTCGACGAGTGGCCGTACCCGAAGAAGCCGCTGGTCCCGCTGGCCGAGACCGTCCACGAGCGGGCCAGCGTCGAGATCTTCCGCGGCTGCACCCGCGGCTGCCGGTTCTGCCAGGCGGGGATGATCACCCGCCCGGTGCGGGAGCGGTCGCTGCAGGGCGTCGGGGAGATGGTCGACGCCGCCGTGCGGGCCTCGGGCTTCGACGAGGTCGGTCTGCTGTCGCTGTCGAGCGCCGACCACTCCGAGATCGCCGAGATCACCAAGGGCCTCGCCGACCGCTACGAGGGCACCAACACCTCGCTGTCGCTGCCGAGCACCCGGGTCGACGCGTTCAACATCGACCTGGCCAACGAGATCTCCCGCAACGGCCGCCGCTCCGGGCTGACCTTCGCCCCCGAGGGCGGCTCCGAGCGGATCCGCCGCGTGATCAACAAGATGGTCTCCGAGGACGACCTGATCCGCACCTGCGCCGAGGCGTTCTCCCAGGGCTGGCGGCAGGTGAAGCTGTACTTCATGTGCGGGCTGCCCACCGAGACCGACGAGGACGTCCTGGAGATCGCGGGCATGGCGCACCGCGTGATCAAGGCGGGCCGCGAGGCGTCCGGGCGCAACGACGTCCGCTGCACCATCTCCATCGGCGGGTTCGTGCCCAAGCCGCACACCCCGTTCCAGTGGGCCGCCCAGTGCGCCCCGGAGGTCGTCGACGCCCGGCTGCGCAAGCTGCGCGAGGCCGTCAACTCCGACCGGCGGATCGGGCGCAACATCGGCATGCGCTACCACGACGGCGAGCCATCGCTGATCGAGGGACTGCTCGCCCGCGGCGACCGCCGGGTCGGCGCCGTCATCGAGAAGGTCTGGCGCGACGGCGGCCGGTTCGACGGCTGGTCCGAGCACTTCTCCTACCGCCGCTGGGTCGACTCCGCCGCCGAGGCGCTGGAGCCGCAGGGTGTGTCGCTGGACTGGTACACCGTCCGCGAGCGCGGGGCCGACGAGATCCTGCCCTGGGACCACCTCGACTCCGGCCTGGAGCGGGACTGGCTGTGGGAGGACTGGCAGGACGCGCTGGCCGGCCGCGAGCAGGACGACTGTCGGTGGACGCCGTGCTTCGACTGCGGCGTGTGCCCGTCCACCGGGACCGACATCGAGGTCGGCCCCAGCGGGACCACCCTGCTGCCGCTGACCGTGGTCAACCCGACGGCCTCGGCCGCGGGGTCGCTCGGGGACGCACGCCCGGGTGACTGAGAACGGCTTGTCCTCGATCCCGGACCCGGCCCTCGCCGGCGCCGACGGGTCGTCCTGGGAGTACGGCGGCAGACGCCTGCGGGTCCGGGTCGCCGACGAGCGCGACGTCGCCGCGCTCGGCAGGCTGCGTCGGCTCTGGCTGGAGGAGCGCGCCGGGCGGCCGGTCGAGGACCCCTCGTTCGCCGAGTCCTTCGCCGCCTGGTGGCGGGTCGAGCAGCCGCGGCGCGCGTTCTGGGTGGCCGAGGCGGGCAGCGACCGTGCCGGCTGGACACCGGTCGGGTCGATCAACGTGCTGGAGACCGTCCAGATGCCCCGCCCCGGGGCCCGCGGCACGCGCAGCGGGCAGGTCGGCAACGCCTTCGTCCTGGCCGCGTTCACCGAGGCCGGCGTGCCGCGGGCGCTGCTCGCCGCGGTCGTCGCCCACGCCAGGGCCCGTGGGTACCGGCGGCTGATGCTGGCCCCGACCGCGGGCAGCGCCGCGTTCTACCGACGTGCCGGGTTCCGGCCGGCCGGTGACACCCTGCTGGTCCTGGGCGACTGAGGGGGCCGCCCTCGCGTTCGCGTCCGTCCGGTCGGCTCCGTCCCGTGGTGTCCGGATCGGATACGCGACGGTCACAGGGGCACGTGATCTCACGGGAAACGTCGAACTAGGGTCTGGCCGCACCGGGCGCGACGGCGTCCGGATCCGGCGTGGGGGGACCACATGGCGACGACGCACGACCCGGCGGGCAGCAACCGCCCGGACTTCTCCCACGAGGAGGAGGGCTACCACAAGGGTCTGGGGAAACGGCAGCTCCAGATGATCGCCATCGGAGGTGCGATCGGAACCGGACTGTTCCTCGGTGCGGGCGGCCGGCTCGCCTCGGCGGGCCCCGCGCTGGCGCTGGTCTACGCGGTCTGCGGCGTGTTCGTGTTCCTGATCCTGCGGGCGCTCGGTGAGCTCGTGCTGCACCGGCCGTCGTCGGGGTCGTTCGTCTCCTACGCCCGCGAGTTCTACGGCGAGAAGGCGGCCTACGTGGCCGGCTGGCTGTACTTCCTCAACTGGGCCTTCACCTCCATCGTCGACGTGACGGCGATCGCGCTCTACATGAAGTTCTGGGGCGCCTTCTCCGACGCCCCGCAGTGGCTGATCGCCCTGATCGCCCTGGTCGTGGTGCTGGCGGCGAACCTGGTCTCGGTGAAGCTGTTCGGCGAGCTGGAGTTCTGGTTCGCGCTGGTCAAGGTGATCGCACTGGTGGCCTTCCTGGTGGTGGGCACGGTGTTCCTCGCGGGACGGTTCCCGATCCAGGGCGCCGAGACCGGCATCTCGGTGATCACCGACAACGGCGGTCTGCTGCCCAACGGCCTGCTCGCCGCGGTGGTCATCACCCAGGGCGTGGTGTTCGCCTACGCCGCGACCGAGCTGGTCGGCACCGCGGCGGGGGAGACCGAGAACCCGGAGAAGGTGATGCCCCGAGCGATCAACTCCGTGATCGCGCGCATCGCGCTCTTCTACGTCGGCTCGCTGGTGCTGCTCGGCCTGCTCCTGCCCTACACCGCCTACCGCGAGGGCGTCAGCCCGTTCGTCACGTTCTTCGACTCGATCGGCGTGCCCGGTGCCGGCACCGTGATGAACCTGGTGGTTCTGACCGCCGCGCTGTCCAGCCTCAACGCGGGGCTGTACTCGACCGGTCGCATCCTGCGCTCGATGGCGATGAACGGGTCGGCGCCGGGCTTCACCGGCCGGATGAACAAGTCGGGCGTGCCCTACGGCGGCATCGGCCTGACCGCGGTGATCACCCTGCTCGGCGTCGGGCTGAACGCGGTGGTCCCCGAGCAGGCCTTCGAGATCGTGCTGAACATCGCCTCGCTGGGCATCCTCGCCAGCTGGGCCACGATCGTGCTCTGCCAGATCCGGTTCGTGCGGATGACCGAGTCCGGCATCCTCACCCGGCCCTCGTTCCGGCTGCCCGGCTCGCCGTGGACCGGCTACGCGGTCCTGGTCTTCCTGCTCGGGGTGCTGGTGCTGATGGGCTTCGACTACCCGGTCGGGACCTTCACCGTCGCCTCCATCCCGGTGCTGGCGGTGCTGCTGACGATCGGCTGGTTCCGGGTGCGGACCCGGGTCCGCGAGGCCGCACAGGAGCGGATGGGCTACACCGGCGCCTTCCCGGTCCGCGCCGACCGGCCGCACCCGCCGCACCGCGGCTGACCGGACCGGGCCCGGTCTCTAGACTCCGAGCCGTGGCACGCGTGAAGGCAGGAGCGGCGGCGAACCCGGCACCCCCGACGGTGCAGCGGGTCCGCCTGCGCTTCGCCAAGCGCGGCCGGCTGCGGTTCCTGTCGCACCGCGACGTCGCCCGCAGCTTCGAGCGCGCCGTCCGCCGGGCCGGCGTCCCGGTCGCGCACTCGCACGGCTTCAGCCCGCATCCGCGGCTGTCCTGGGTCGGGGCCGCCCCGACCGGTGCGGCCAGCGAGGCCGAGTACGTCGAGATGGGCCTGACCCGCGAGGTCGACCCGGAGCTGGTCCGCGCGGCGATGGACCAGGCGCTGCCCGACGGGCTCGACGTCGTCGCGGCCGCGACCGCGGTCCCGCCGGCGCTGGCCGACCGGATCGACGCCGCCCGCTGGCGGCTGGAGGTCCGCGGCATCGCCGTCGAGGAGGTGCGGGCCGCGGTCGAGGCGTTCACCGCGCAGGAGTCGGTCGTGGTGACCCGGCTGACCCCGTCCGGCCGCAAGGAGATCGACGTGCGTGCGGCCGTCGTCACTCTGCTCGTCGAACCGCAGGTGAACGACCCGGAGGGCGATCGTGACCCGTCCGGGTCGGCGGGTTCGCCGTCCCCGGTCACCGACTGTGCGATACTGACGGCGGTCGTACGGCTGACGACACCGACCGTTCGACCCGATGACGTACTGGGCGCGCTCACCGTCGTCGCAGACCTGGCGCCGCCGGTACCGGTGACGGCCACCCGGTTGGCGCAGGGCCTGCTCGACGACGCGGGCGACCTGGTGGATCCGCTCGGTGCGGTCCCGGTGACCCGGGCCCGGCCGGACGCTTCCTGACCCGGACGGCGCACCGCCTCCGGTCCGGCGTCGAGCACCATCCCCGGAGATCGGGGAGCGACACCAGATGTGCCGCACCGCGCAACCCGCGCGTGCTGCGGAACGTACGCGCAAGGTCCCTGCGTGGCCGCCTCCGACGCGAGGCGCCCGGGGGCGAAGGAGCTGAATGTCCGTGAACGACACGCCCGCCGGTGACACCGGCGGGCTCTCCGAGCTGCCGGAGAAGATGCGGGTCCACGCCCTGGCCAAGCTGCTGGGGACCGCGAGCCGAGACGTCCTCGCCGCCCTGTCCGGGCTCGGCCAGGAGGTCCGCAGCGTCCAGTCCAGCATCACCCGGGCGACGGCCGAGCAGGTCGTCGCCGCCCTGCGTCCGGGCACCGAGCCCGCCGCGGCGTCGGCCGACCGGGCCCCCGAGCCGGCCGTCACCGACGCGCCCGACCCGGTGGTCACCGAGGTGCTCGCCGCACTCGACCTCGGTGCCGGCACCGACAGCAACACCGACACCGGCACCGGCACCGCCGCCGGCCCGGATGCCGCCGCGGCCCCCGCCGACCCGTTCACGACCGGCTCCGCCCGGGCCCGTGGCGCGGCCGCACCGGCGCTCGCCCCGGTCTTCGCGGTCCCGATGTTCCAGGCCCCGGCCGCCCCGGGTGCCGCTCCCGCCGCGACCCCGGAGCCCGTGGGCCGCGACACCGCGGCCGAGCAGGCCGAGGACGGCCCCGGCGACGGCGCCCCCCGCAAGGGACGGAAGGGCCGTCGCCGCAAGGACCGCGACGCCGCCGCGACCGACGCCGCCGCGACCGACGCCGCCGTGACCGACGGCACTGCCGGCACCGACAGTGCTGACGGTGCCGGCAGTGCTGCCAGTGCCGACAGCACCGGCGACGCCGGCGACCCGGACCGTGTGGACGTCCCGGCCGGGGACTCCGCCGACGACCGGGCCGAGGACCGGCCCGATTCCGACGACGACGGTGACGACGAGAACGGCAACCGCCGTCGTCGCCGCCGGGGCCGCCGTGGCCGTGGCCGCGGCAAGGGCGGCGAGGACTTCGGCGAGGACGGCGGCGACGACTCCGACGACTCCGAGGACCCCGGCTCCGAGGACTCCGGGGCGGACTCCGGGTCCACCGGGGCCGGCTCCGAGGACTCCGACTCCTCGGACGACTCCGACGACTCCGAGGACCAGTCCTCGGGCGGCTCGCGCCGGCGGCGGCGCCGTCGTCGTCGCGGGGGGTCCGAGGTCGAGGACCGTTCCGAGGACGACCCGCCCAACACCGTCACCCGGGTCCGCGAGGCCCGCAGCGAGTCCCGCCAGGACTCCGGATCGTCCTCCGACGACCAGGTCCAGGGCGTGCGCGGCTCCACCCGGCTCGAGGCCAAGCGCCAGCGCCGCCGGGACGGCCGCGACGCGGGCCGTCGCCGCCCGCCGATCCTGTCCGAGTCGGAGTTCCTGGCCCGGCGCGAGTCGGTCGACCGCCAGATGGTGATCCGCCAGCGCGCCGACCGCACCGAGATCGGCGTGCTCGAGGACGGCATCCTGGTCGAGCACTTCATCACCGGTGGCAACTCCGGCAGCTCGATGGTCGGCAACGTCTACCTCGGCCGCGTGCAGAACGTGCTGCCGTCGATGGAGGCGGCGTTCGTCGACATCGGGCGTGGCCGCAACGCCGTGCTCTACGCCGGTGAGGTCGACTGGGACGCCGCCGGACTCAACGGCAAGGCGCGCAAGATCGAGCAGGCGCTCTCCTCGGGCGACCAGGTCCTGGTGCAGGTCACCAAGGACCCGGTCGGTCACAAGGGTGCCCGGTTGACCACGCAGATCTCCCTCGCCGGTCGCTTCCTGGTCTACGTCCCCTCCGGTGGCGCAGCGGGGATCTCCCGCAAGCTGCCCGACACCGAGCGTAAGCGCCTCAAGGAGATGCTGAAGGAGATCGTCCCGGCCGACGCCGGCGTGATCATCCGGACCGCCTCCGAGGGCGTCTCGCACGAGGCACTGGAACGCGACGTCCGCCGGCTGCAGGCGCAGTGGGAGGTCGTCAAGGAGAAGGCGAACAAGACCGGCCCCGGCGCGCCCAAGGCGCCGACGCTCCTCTACGAGGAGCCGGACATGCTGGTCAAGGTCGTGCGCGACCAGTTCAACGAGGACTTCTCGAAGCTGATCGTGTCCGGCGCCGACGCCTGGGACACCGTGTCCGGCTACGTCGAGCACGTCGCGCCCGAGCTCGCCGACCGGATGCACCGCCACACCGGCCCGTCCGACGTCTTCACCGAGTACCGGATCGACGAGCAGCTGCTCAAGGCGCTGGACCGCAAGGTCTGGCTGCCCTCGGGCGGCACGCTGGTGATCGACCGGACCGAGGCGATGACCGTCGTCGACGTCAACACCGGCAAGTTCACCGGCTCCGGCGGCAACCTCGAGGAGACCGTCACCCGCAACAACCTGGAGGCGGCCGAGGAGGTCGTCCGCCAGCTGCGGCTGCGCGACATCGGCGGGATCATCGTCGTCGACTTCATCGACATGGTGCTCGAGGCGAACCGGGACCTGGTCCTGCGCCGCCTCACCGAGTGCCTCGCCCGGGACCGCACCCGTCACCAGGTCGCCGAGGTGACCTCGCTCGGCCTGGTCCAGATGACCCGCAAGCGGGTCGGCGGCGGGCTGCTGGAGCACTTCTCCACCACCTGCGAGCACTGCCGCGGGCGGGGCGTCATCGTCTCGACCGACACCGGGCCGGACCACCAGCACGGCCGCTCCGGCAACGGCGCCCAGCACGGCAACGGTTCCGGGAACGGGCACGGCTCCGGGAACGGGAACGGGAACGGCTCGGGCAACGGGCACGGCAGCGGCTCCGGGAACGGTGGCCACGCCGACTCCGAGGGCGGCGGCCGCCGCAAGCGGCGTCGGGGCGGCAACGGCAACGGGGACTCCGGCCAGGGCGAACCGGGTGACGGTGGCTCCGGCCGCCAGGACCCGGGTCGCCAGGACACCGCGCGCCACGACACCGCGCGCCAGGAGGCCGACCGCAACGGCTCCGGCCACCGCAACGGCTCCGACCGTCCGGACGGGCGCGTCGGGGACCGGGACCGTGCCCGGGACGACTCCGGCGACACCGAGCGCGTCGACGCCGCCGCGGCGGTCGCGGCCGTCGCCGCGGGCAGCACCCCGAAGGGCGACGACGGCGCGGCCGCCGGAGCCACCGGGGTCTCCGTGCCGGCCACGGCCGACACCACCACCGTCGACGCCGCCCCCGCACCCGCACCGGCCGACGACGAGACCGTCGTCGCCGAGCCGCGCGGGGAGCTGACCGGTTCCGCGGCCCCCGTGGTCGCCGAGCCCACCGGTGCCCCGCAGGCCGCGGCCCCGGCCCGGGACGCGGCCCCGGAGCCGACGGCGACGGGGTCCGCCCCGGAGCCCGAGGCACCCGCACCGCGCCGCCGCCGGGCCAGCCGTTCCGCCGGCCCGGTCCGCGGTGGTGAGCCGGTGGTCATCACGACCGCCTCCACGCCGGAGGAGTCCACTCCGCCGGCCGCCACGGCGACACCGGCCGACGCGGGACCGGCGGCCGTCCCGGCCGTCGCCGCGCAGCCGGAGCCCGCCGCGGTCGTCACCCGTACCCGCCGTTCGCGCCGGGCGGCCTCCCGCCCGGCGGGTCCGCCCCAGGACGGAGGGTGACAGTGACCCCGCCGGAGAGCACTCCGACGGGGTCGCGTAACCTTGACCGACAGAAGCCACGCCTCTGCACACGACAGTGTTCGGCACGGGGGCCGTGGTGTGCGCGCCGGGACCGGCGCGAGCTGTCACAGCCCGAGCGCACCAGATGCGCCCCCGATGTTCAGGAGTCGTGCGTCAGCGATGTACGCGATCGTCAAGACCGGCGGCAAGCAGTACAAGGTGGCCGTCGACGACGTGGTCACCGTCGAGAAGCTCGACGGTGAGCCCGGCGCCGAGATCATTCTGCCCGCCGTGCTGCTCGTCGACGGCGACCAGGTGACCACCGACGCCAGCGGCCTCACCTCCGCGGTGACGGCCACCGTCGTCGAGCACACCAAGGGTCCGAAGATCCGGATCCACAAGTTCAAGAACAAGACCGGGTACCACAAGCGTCAGGGGCACCGTCAGCCCCTGACGAAGGTCCAGGTCACCGCGATCGGCAAGTAAGGAGCCCGCGTCATGGCACACAAGAAGGGTGCGTCCAGCTCCCGTAACGGTCGCGACTCCAACGCCCAGTACCTGGGTGTGAAGCGTTTCGGCGGCCAGTCGGTCAAGGCCGGCGAGATCCTCATCCGTCAGCGCGGCACCGCCACCCACCCGGGTGTCAACGTCGGGCGCGGCAAGGACGACACGCTGTTCGCCCTCGCCGCCGGGACCGTCGAGTTCGGTTCCAAGCGCGGCCGCAAGACCGTGAACATCGTGCCGGCCGAGGTCTGAGCGACCCGCCAGCACAGCGACGCCGACGGCGGGTCACCCCGGTAACGGGGGGCCCGCCGTTCGTCGTGTCACCACCCACCGCGGCCCCGCCGCGGTACGACACCGACAGGAGCACCGTCATGTCCCGGTTCGTGGACCGCGTCGTGCTGCACGCGACCGCGGGTGCCGGGGGCAACGGCTGCGCCTCGGTACACCGCGAGAAGTTCAAGCCGCTCGGCGGCCCCGACGGCGGCAACGGCGGCCGGGGCGGCTCGGTCGTGCTCGTCGTCGACGCGGGCGTGCACACGCTGCTCGACTACCACCACCGCCCCCGCGCGGAGGCGAAGAACGGCACCCAGGGGCAGGGGGCGTTCAAACAAGGCGCCAACGCCCCGGACCTGGAGCTGCGGGTGCCCGACGGCACCGTCGTGCTCGACGCCGATGGCGAGGTCGTCGCCGACCTGGTCGGCGTCGGCACCCGGTTCGTCGCCGCCGAGGGCGGACGGGGCGGGCTCGGCAACGCCGCGCTGGCCTCCGCCGCCCGCAAGGCCCCCGGGTTCGCGCTGCTCGGCGAGCCCGGCGACGAGGTCGAACTGACCCTGGAGCTGCGCAGCCTCGCCGACGTCGGCCTCGTCGGGTTCCCCAGCGCGGGCAAGTCCTCGCTGGTCGCGGCGCTGTCCGCGGCCCGTCCGAAGATCGCCGACTACCCGTTCACCACCCTCGTGCCGCAGCTCGGCGTGGTCAGCGCCGGCGACGACACCTTCACCGTCGCCGACGTCCCTGGCCTCATCCCCGGCGCCGCCGAGGGCCGTGGCCTCGGCCTGGAGTTCCTGCGCCACATCGAGCGCTGCTCGGTGCTGGTGCACGTCGTGGACTGCGCGACCTTCGAGACCGAGCGCGACCCGGTGTCCGACATCGAGGCGCTGGAGACCGAGCTGGCGCACTACGCCGAGGCGCTCGGCACCAGCGCGCTGGGGGAGCGGATCGACCAGCGGCCGCGTCTGGTCGCGCTCAACAAGATCGACGTCCCGGACGCCGCCGACCTGGTCGACATGGTCCGCGACGACCTGACCGAGCGCTTCGGCTGGCCGGTGTACGCGATCTCCACCGCGTCCCGCGCCGGCCTGCGGGAGCTGAGCTTCGCGATGGCCGAGCGGGTCGCCGCGGCCCGCGCCGCGCGCCCGGAGGCCGAGCCGAGCCGGATCGTGCTGCGCCCGCGCGCCGTCGACGACACCGGCTTCACCATCACACCCGACCCGGAGCTCGACGGCGGGTTCATCGTGCGCGGGGAACGCCCCGAGCGGTGGATCCGCCAGACCGCGTTCGAGAACGACGAGGCCGTCGGCTACCTCGCCGACCGGCTCGCCCGGCTCGGCGTGGAGGAGGCGCTGGCCAAGGCCGGAGCCGTTCCCGGCTGCCCGGTCACCATCGGCCAGGTCACCTTCGACTGGGAGCCGTCCACCCCGGCCGGCGTCGCCGCCCTGCTCACCGGGCGCGGCACCGACATCCGGCTGGAGGGCAACGAGCGGGTCGGCGCCGCCGAGCGCAAGCGCGCCCGGGTGGCGCGCCGGGCGCACCTGTCCGACGCCGAGCTCGCCGCGGGCGCCCGCTACTCGTCGGACCACGAGATCGAGGAGTGAGACCGGCGTGAGCACGCGCGCCACGCTGGGTGCCGCGAAGCGGATCGTGGTGAAGGTCGGGTCGTCGTCGCTGACGAGCCTGACCGGCGGGCTCGACCCGGCCCGGCTCGACGCGCTGGTCGACGCCCTGATGGGGCGCCGCGCCGCCGGCACACAGGTGGTGCTCGTCTCCTCGGGGGCGATCGCGGCCGGGCTCGCGCCGCTGCAGCTGCGCAGGCGGCCGCGGGACCTCGCGACCCAGCAGGCCGCCGCGTCGGTCGGGCAGCTGCTGCTCGCCCACGCCTACTCGGCGTCGTTCGCCCGGCACGGGCAGGGCATCGGGCAGGTCCTGCTCACCGCCGACGACATGATCCGCCGCTCGAACTACCGCAACGCCCAGCGCACGCTGGAGCGGCTGCTGCAGCTCGGGTCGCTGCCGGTGGTCAACGAGAACGACACCGTCGCCACCGCCGAGATCCGGGTGGGCGACAACGACCGGCTCGCCGCACTCGTCGCGCACATCGTCGGCGCCGACGCGCTCGTGCTGCTCTCCGACGTCGACGGCCTCTACGACGGCCACCCGCGCGACCCCGGCACGTCGCTGATCCCCGAGGTCGACGACCCGGCCGAGCTCGCCGGGGTCAGCGTGACTCGTCCCGGGTCCGGGCTGGGCACCGGCGGCATGGCCACCAAGGTCGAGGCGGCCGCGATGGCGTCGGCCGCCGGGATCCCGGTGCTCCTGACCGCCGCCGACCGGATCGCCGACGCCCTGGCCTGCACCGACGACGGGCCGAAGGTCGGCACCGTGTTCCGCGCCGCCGGGACCCGGATGAGCGCCCGCCGGTTCTGGCTGCGGCACGCCGCCGACGTCCGCGGGGCCCTCGACCTCGACGACGGCGCGGTCGAGGCCGTCCGGAAGCGGCGTCGCTCGCTGCTCGCGGCGGGTGTCCACGGGGTCTCCGGCGACTTCGTCGCGGGGGACGTGGTCGAGCTCCGTGCCCCGTACGGCCGCCCGATCGCCCGCGGCGTGGTGTCCTACGACGCGACCGAGCTGCCGCACATGATCGGCCGCCGGAGCCGCGAGCTGCCCCCCGAACAGCGGCGCGAACTCGTCCACGCGGACGACCTCGTTCTGCTCTAGGCGGCCGCAGGGGCACAATGCCCGCATGTCGGCCGACCGCGCCCGTTCCGCGCTGGTCGCGTCCCTGGTCAGCGCCGGCCGGGTGCGCACCCCCGCGGTCCGCGCGGCACTGGAGACGGTGCCGCGCCACCTGTTCCTGCCCGCCCTCGACCCCGGCGAGGCCTACGCCGACGTCGCCGTCCCGATCAAGGTCGACGACGGCGTGACGGTCAGCTCGGTCTCCCAGCCGTCGATGGTCGCGATCATGCTGGAACAGCTGGGGGCCGCGCCGGGGCACCGGGTGCTGGAGGTCGGTGCGGGGGCCGGCTGGAACGCGGCGCTGCTGGCGGAGCTGGTCGGCCCGGACGGAGCCGTGACCACCCTCGACATCGACGACGACCTGGTCGCCGGGGCCCGGGCGAACCTGGACACCGCCGGGTTCGACGACGTCGACGTCGTCGCCGGGGACGGGGCGCTCGGCTACCCGCCCGGAGCGCCCTACGACCGCATCGAGCTGACGGTCGGCTCCACCGGCGTCCGGCCGGAGTGGGTCGCCCAGCTCGCGCCCGGCGGCCGGCTGCTGCTGCCGCTCACGGTCCGCGGCAGCCAGCTGTCGGTGGCGTTCGTCCACACCGCCCCGGGACGGCTGCGGTCGAGCTCGGTGCGCAGCTGCGCGTTCGTCCGGCTGCGCGGGGAGGGCGCGGACCAGGGGGCCGAGGTCTCGCTGCCCGACGGACGGTGGCGGGTGCAGCCCGCCTGCGGCTCCGACGACGCCGACGACCCGGACCCGCGGGCACTGGCCCGCGCGACCACCGGCGAGGGCACCGACCGGCCCGTCGCCGCGGCGGGCACGGTGGCGGACCTGTGGGACGGGCTCGGGCTGTGGGCCGCGGTCGCCGACCCGGGGGTGGTGCGGCTGTTCGGCCCGGCCGAGGGCGGGGCCGCGCCGGCGTTGTTCGACCTCGGTGGCGTCCGCGCGACGCTGGGCCTGGTCGCCGGCGACGGCTGTGCGGTGCTGCTGGCGGCCCCGGAGGCGACGGTGCGGGCCTGCGGGCCGGACGGTGACCTCGCCGCCGAGCGGCTGGCCGGGCTGATCGCGGGGTGGGTCGACGCGGGCCGGCCGCACGCGGCGGACCTGCGCATCGAGGCGGTCGTCCCGTCGCTCGCCGATCCCCGGGACGGCGCCGACAGCGCCACCAGCGCCGCCGGAGCGCCCGGGGCCGGGCCGGGCGAGGTGCTGGTGGACGGTGCGGGTACCCGGCTGACCCTGCGCTGGGGTCCGGCCCACGCCGGGGGCTGAGCGGGCCCCGGCGTGGGCCGACCGGCACGACCGGGCATGTGCCGACCCTACGAAGGTGATCCGGATCCCCGGAATCATCTGCCCTGATGATGCGCGGCCGGTCAGCCGCGCGGCTCCAGGTGGACCAGCGGGATCTCCCGGCTGGTGCTGCGCTGGTAGCCGGCGTAGTTGCGGTACCGCTCCGTGACCTGCGGCCACAGCGTCGCCCGCTCGGCCGGGTCGGCGATCCGGGCGCGCATCGGCACCCGTGGGCCGCCCTGGACGGCGACCTCGACGTCCGGGTCGGCACGCAGGTTGAGGAACCAGGCGGGGTGGCGGTCGTCGCCGCCCCGGGAGGCGACGACGACGTACTTCCCGTCGCCGTGGAGCGGGGCCGTGAGCAGCACCGTGCGCGGCTCACCGGAGCGTCGGCCACGGGTGGTCAGCTCGACGACGGGCATCCCCATCGCCGAGTGGCCGATCTTCCCGCCGGTCAGCCGGATCAGCAGCCGATGGCCGGCGTTCATGGCCTTGAGTGCGAAGTCGGGCGGGTTCATGCCCCGAGCCTACCGACGGGTAGGGCTCGGTCGGTGGGCGTCGTCCTCCACGGGAGACCTCACCCGGCGACGGCCAGCACGAGCGGCAGCACCTCCGGCGCCCCGGCCCGCCGCAGCGCCCGCGCGGCGACGGTCATCGTCCAGCCCGAGTCGACGACGTCGTCGACCAGCAGCACCGGCCCGTCGATCCCGGACAGGTCCGGCACGGTGGCGGCGTCGAGCCCCTCCCACACCGCGGCCAGCCGCCGGGCCGAGTTCTCGGCCGCCGCGGGACGTTCGCCGACGGGGGAGAGGGTGCCGAGCAGCGGCAGCCTGCCGATCTCGGCGATCCGCCGGGCGAGGTGGTCGAGCTGGTGCGGACGGGTCCGCGAGCCGATCCCGACCACACCCACCGGTCGCTGCTCCCAGCCCCACCCGGCGAGCACCCGGACCAGCGCGTCGAGCACGTCGGCCGGCACCGGGTCGTCGCCGCCGGTGACGAGCTCGCGCAGCCGGGTGCCCCACCCGATGCCGGACAGCCGTCCGATCGCCCGGCCGGTGGCGGCCTGCTCGCCCGCGGCGATCTTCCCCGACAGCGGGACCCCGATGTCCTTCATCCCGGACGGCCACATCTTCCGTGGCGCGATCTCGATCCCGGGCCGGGCCAGGCGCTCGGTGGCGGCCTGCTCGCCGTCGGCGGACACCTCGTCGGACCAGACGGTGCCGGTGCAGGTGTCGCAGCGCCCGCACGGCGTCGGGTCCGGGTCGTCGAGCTGACGGCGCAGGAACACCAGCCGGCACTCGGTCGTCGCGATGTAGTCGAGCATCGCCTGCTGCTCGGCACGGCGGGCGGCGTTCACGCGCTCGTGGCGCTCGGTGTCGTAGACCCACTCCCGGCCGGTGGCGATCCAGCCGCCCTTGACGCGCTTCGCGGCACCGTCGGCGTCGAGGACCTTGAGCAGCATCTCCAGCCGGGTGCGGGACAGGTCGACGCGGGTCTCGATCGACGCGGTGGACTGGGGCCGGTCCGACAGCACGGCGAGGGTCTGGCGGACCAGGGGCTCGGGCGGGAACGCCAGCGACGCGAAGTAGGCCCAGATGTCGCGGTCCTCGCGGCCGGGCAGGAGCACCACCTCGGCCCGGTCCAGCGCGCGACCGGCGCGGCCGATCTGCTGGTAGTAGGCGACCGGCGAGGCGGGCGCCCCGAGGTGCACGACGAACCCCAGGTCGGGCTTGTCGAAGCCCATGCCCAGGGCCGAGGTCGCGACCAGGGCCTTCACCCGGTTCTCCATCAGGTCGGACTCGGCGGCCAGGCGGTCCTCGGGATCGGTGCGCCCGGAGTAGGAGCGCACCGCGACCCCGCGCTCGCGCAGGAACTCGGCCACGTCGTCCGCGGCCTGGACGGTGAGGGTGTAGATGATGCCGGCGCCGGGCATCTCGTCGAGCTTCGCCGCGAGCCACGCCAGCCGTCGCGCCGGGGTCGGCAGCCGGACCACGGCCAGGCGCAGCGACTCGCGGTCCAGCGACCCCCGCAGCACCAGCGTGTCCTGCTGGCCGTGCCCCATCCCCAGCTGCTCGGACACGTCGGTGACGACCCGGTCGTTCGCCGTCGCCGTCGTCGCCAGCACCGGGATCCCCGACGGCAGCTCGGCGATCAGCGTGCGCAGCCGCCGGTAGTCCGGCCGGAAGTCGTGGCCCCAGTCGGACACGCAGTGCGCCTCGTCGACCACCAGCATCCCGGCGCTCGCCGCCAGCTTCGGCAGCACCCGGTCGCGGAAGTCGGGGTTGTTGAGCCGCTCGGGGGACACGAGCAGCACGTCGACGTCCCCGTTCGCGATGTCGGCGTAGACCGCGTCCCACTCGTCGGCGTTCGCCGAGTTCACCGTGACCGCCACGATCCCGGAGCGGATCGCGGCGTCGATCTGGTTGCGCATGAGCGCCAGCAGCGGCGACACGATCACCGTCGGGCCGGCGCCGTGGGCACGCAGCAGCGCAGTGGCCACGAAGTAGACCGCGGACTTGCCCCAGCCGGTGCGCTGCACGACCAGGGCCCGGCGGTGCTGGGCGACCAGCGCCTCGATCGCGGTCCACTGGTCCTCGCGCAGCCGGGCCTGCGGCCCGGCCAGCTGCTGCAGGACGGTCTCCGCGCGCTCGCGCAGGTCGGTGCTCGATGCGGTGGTCACGGCACCCATGGTGGACCCGACCCCCGACAACGATCCGCCGCGGGCCGCCGGGGTGTGAGCCGGGCCACCCGTCCGACGCGTGGCGGTCCGGGCGTGCAGGATGATCGCGTGTCGTCCGACAGTCCTGCCCACCGCCCGGTCTTCGGCTCCGTGGCGGACGTGACCGCCCGGCTCGCCGACGCCGGCTACCTGGCCTCGACCGCCGTCGCGACGACGGTGTTCCTCGCCGACCGGCTCGGCAAGCCGCTGTTGGTCGAGGGCCCCGCCGGGGTCGGGAAGACCGAGCTGGCCAAGGCCGTCGCCGCGGCGACGGGGTCCGGACTCGTGCGCCTGCAGTGCTACGAGGGCATCGACGAGGCCCGGGCGCTCTACGAGTGGAACCACGCCAAGCAGCTGCTGCGGATCGCCGCCGGGCAGCGCGGCGAGGACGGCGCGGACTGGGACGCCACCCGCGACGACGTGTTCTCCGAGGAGTTCCTGCTCCCGCGTCCGCTGCTCACCGCGATCCGGCGCACCGACCCGACCGTGCTGCTGATCGACGAGATCGACAAGGCCGACGTCGAGGTCGAGGGCCTCCTGCTGGAGGTCCTGTCCGACTTCCAGGTCTCCATCCCCGAGCTGGGCACCGTCACCGCGAACCGGCGCCCGTTCGTGCTGCTGACCTCGAACTCCACCCGTGAGCTGTCCGAGGCGCTCAAGCGCCGCTGCCTGTTCCTGCACCTGGACTTCCCCGACGCCGACCTGGAGCGCCGGATCGTGCTCACCCGCGTCCCGGAGCTCACAGAGCAGCTCACCGACGCCCTGGTGCGCACCGTGCGGGTGCTGCGGGCGATGGAGCTGCGCAAGGCCCCGAGCGTCGCCGAGACGATCGACTGGGGCCGGACCCTGCTCGCGCTCGGCCTCGACACCCTCGACGACGACGCCGTCCGCGCCACCCTCGGTGTCGTCCTGAAGCACCGCTCCGACGCCGACAAGGCCGCCGCCGAGCTCCGGCTGAACTGAACGGCGCACCTGTGCCGAACGGGCCAATACCGTACCGCTGATCGGCCGTCAAGGTCTTCGCCCCTATGGAGTGAAGATCGGATCGATCGGCCTGCCGGGCGTAACCGGGACGGGTGGCGCGAGTTGTGCCGGTTACACGCTCCCCAGCGACCGGAGGCCCACCGATGACCGCCCTCCCGGAACTGTCCCTCACCGCCCGCCGTCTGCTGCGCGCCGGACTGGCCGCCGGTGCCGCGCTCGCGGTCGGGCTCGCCACCGCCGGCACCGCGTCGGCGCAGGACGGGGCACCGGACATCGACGTGCACCCGGGTGTCATGACCCGCACCGGGCCCGAGGGGGCCCAGTGCACCGCGAACTTCGTGTTCACCGACGGGTCCGCGACCTACCTCGGGCAGGCCGCACACTGTGCGGGCACCGGCAGCTCCACCGACGTGGACGGGTGCGAGGCGGACTCGTTGCCGCTCGGCACCCCGGTCGAGGTCGAGGGCGCCACGGCACCGGGCCGGCTCGCCTACTCCTCGTGGCTGAGCATGCAGGAGCGGGGCGAGACCGACCCGGACACCTGCCTGTTCAACGACTTCGCGCTGGTCGAGCTCGCCCCGGAGGACGCCGCGCGCACGAGCCCCGCGGTGCCGTTCTACGGCGGCCCGACCGGGGTGGCCGACGGCGTCGCCACCGGCGGGGTCGTCTACGGCTACGGCAACTCCTCGCTGCGCCAGGGCGTGCGTGCACTGCGGCCCAAGACCGGCACCTCCACCGGCGCCGCGGGTGGCGGCTGGACGCACACCGTGGTCACCGTCCCGCCGGGCGTGCCCGGTGACTCCGGCTCGGGCTACCTGACCGCCGACGGCCGCGCCCTCGGTGTGCTCTCGACCCTGAACCTGGCCCCGGCACCCGGCACGAACGGCATCAGTGACCTGCGGAAGATGCTCGACTACGCCAACGGCCCCGGCGGTCTCGGCGGCGCACTGCGCCTGGTCGAGGGCGACCGCCCGTTCACCCCGCAGCCGGTGCCGATCGACCCCGCCTTCTAGGCGGAAGCTCCCGCGGTGTGGGACCGCGGTGCACCCCGGCGCTCCGGTCGTGGCTCGGCGGCTCGACCGGAGCGTCGGCGCATGTTCCGACAGTGGCGGGCTGGCCGACCACTCTCGCTGATCACGCGCGCGTCGCGCATGATGGACGGGTGACGATCCCGCCCGCCGCCGCGCTCGCCCCGGAGCACGGCCTGCCCGGGCACCTCGTCGACTTCGTCTCCGCACTGCGCCGCCACCACGTCGCGGTCGGCCCGGGGGAGACCGTCGACGCGGCCCGCGTGCTCGGCGCCCTGGACCTGCTGCACCGCGACCAGCTGCGGGAAGGGCTCGCCGCGGCGCTGCTGCGCCGCTCCGGGCAGCGCGACACCTTCGACGCGCTGTTCGACCTGTGGTTCCCGCCCGCGCTGGGCGCCGGGTCCTCCGACGTCGACGTCCCGCGGATCGACGACGAGTCCGGCGAGGGCACCGGCCCGGTCGACGTCGACGCGCTGCGCGAGATCCTCGCCGACCTGCTGCGCGACGGCGACGAGGAGACCCTGCGCGAGCTCGCCCGCGCCGCCGTCGACGCGATCGGGAACTCCGGCGCCGCGGGCCAGGGCGTCCGCGGGCAGACGGCCAAGCCCAACTGGTCGGCCTACCAGGCGCTGAACGCGCTGTCCCCGGACACCCTGCTCGCCCGGATCCTCGACGGGCTGCGCGAGGAGGGGGACACCGACTTCGTCTCCGAGGTCCGCCGCCGCGAGATCCGCGACCGCATCGCCCGCTTCCGCGACATCGTCCGCGAGGAGGTCCGCCGCCGCACCGCCGAGCAGCGCGGCCGCGAGCAGATCGCCCGCACCACCACCCCCACCCAGACCGACCAGGTCGACTTCCTCACCGCGAACGCCGCCCAGCTCGCCGACCTGCGCCGCACCGTGCAGCCGCTGGCCCGCCGCCTCGCGTCGCGGCTGTCGGCGCGGCGTCGCCGGTCGAACCGCGGACAGCTCGACCTGCGCCGCACGCTGCGCCGGTCGATGTCCACCGGCGGCGTGCCGATGGACCCCGCGCACAAGGTCCGGCGCCCCGGCCGCCCCGAGCTGGTGCTGCTGTGCGACGTGTCCGGGTCCGTCGCCGGGTTCAGCCACTTCACGTTGCTGCTGGTCCAGGCGCTGCGCGAACAGTTCTCGAAGGTGCGGGTGTTCGCGTTCATCGAGCGCACCGACGAGGTCACGCACCTGTTCGAGCCCGGTGCGGAGCTGTCCGGGGTGATGCAGCGGGTGCTGCGCGAGGCCACGCTCACCGCGTTCGACGGGCACTCGGACTACGGCAGCGCGTTCGGCGACTTCCTGGAGCACCACGGCGACGCACTCACCCCGAAGGCGTCGCTGCTGGTGCTCGGCGACGGCCGCACCAACTACCGCGACCCCAACCTGCGGGCCCTGGCGATGATGGCCGGGCGGGTCCGGCACGCGCACTGGCTCAACCCCGAGCCCGAGCGCAGCTGGGGCTCCGGGGACTCGGCCGCCACCCGCTACGGCGAGGTGCTCCCGATGCACGAGTGCCGTACCGCCGCCCAGCTCACCGACGTCGTCCAGGCGCTGCTGCCGGTCTGACCGCCGGGCCACGGGGGCTGACACGCGCGGCACCGTGGGCCTAGATTCCCCGCGTGCAGGAGGTCACGGTCCGGGTCCTCGGCCCGCTCCGTGTGACGGCCGACGGCACGTCGGTCGCGGTCGGCTCGGGTCGCCGCCGCGAGCTGCTGGCCCGGCTCGCCGCGGCCGGTGGTGAGGTCGTCGCCGTCGACACGCTGGTGGAGGACCTGTGGCAGGGCGCGCCGCCCGCGCAGGCGCACGGCGGGCTGCAGGTCCACGTCTCCCGGCTCCGGCGGCTGCTCGAACCCGACCGGTCCCCGCGCGCGGTCCCGACGGTGCTGGTCAGCCGCCCACCCGGCTACGCGCTGGCACTCGGTCCCGACGGGCTCGACGCGCGTGCCTTCACCGACCTCCTCGACCGTGCCGCCGCGGCCACGCCGGACCGGGCCGACGCCCTGCTCGGCGAGGCCCTGGCGCTGTGGGCGGGGCCCGCCTACGCCGAGTTCGCCGACGCCTCCTGGGCGCGTGCCGAGGCCGAACGCCTCGACGAGCTGCGTCAGGTCGCGCTGGAGCGTCGGGCCCGCGCGCGGCTGCGGCTGGGCCGGGCCGACGCCGTCGTCCCCGACCTGACGACGCTGGTGGGGGAGCACCCGCTGCGCGAGGACGCGGTCGGGCTGCTGGCCGTCGCGCTGTACCGCACCGGCAGGCAGGCCGACGCGCTGGCCGTGCTCTCCCGCACCCGGCGGCTGCTCGCCGACGAGCTCGGCGTCGACCCCGGCCCCGGGCTGCGCGCGATCGAGGCGGACGTGCTCGCCCACCGCGACCCGGCCGGCGGCACCGACGCGCCCGCGGTCCTCCCGACGGCGCGGCCACCCGGGCCGGCGCCGGCCGAGCCGCCGGCGAGGACACCGTCGCTGCTCGGGCGCGGGCCCGAGCTCGGCAGGCTCGCGGCCGCCGCGGAGCGGGCCCGCGGCGGTGCCCAGCTGGTGCTCGTCGCTGCCGACGCGGGCGCCGGCAAGTCCGCGCTGCTCGCCGCGTTCGCCGCCGCCGCGACCGCCGACGGCTGGACGGCCGTCACCGGCCGCTGCCCCGAGATCGACGGCGCCCCGCCGGCCTGGGCGTGGCGGGAGATCGTCGACGCCCTCGTCACGGCGCACGACCCGCCCGCCGACCTGGTCGAGCGGCTCGCGCCACTGCGCTCCCCGGCCGGGCCCGGCGGCGCCGAGGTCACGTTCTGGCTGGCCCGGGCGGTGGTGGAGCTGCTCGCCGTCGCCGGGCGGGAGCGACCGCTGCTGCTGGTCCTGGACGACCTGCACCGCGCCGAGTCCGAGACCCTCGCGCTGCTGCGTGCGGTCGTCACCGGCGCCGCGGAGCTGCCCGTACTCGTCGCCGCGGGCCTGCGCCCGGCCGAGGCGGGCGCCGAGCTGCAGGCCGCGCTCGCCGCCCTCGCCGAGCCCACCGTGGACCGCATCGAGCCTGCGCCGATGACGACGGACGATGTCGCCGGGATGCTGGACCGGCACGGGGTGCCCGCCGCCACTCCCGAGCTGGTCGCCCGGATCACCGAACGGACCGGCGGGAACCCGCTGTTCGTCCGCGAGCTGGCGCGCCTCGTCGCCGCCGAGGGCCCGTCCGCCGCGGCCGACGCCGTCCCGGCCGGGGTCCGCGAGGTGCTGCGCCGACGCGTGGCCCGGCTGCCCGCGAGCACCCGCACCGCGCTGGCCAGGGTCTCGGTGCTGGGCCGGGAGCTGGACACCGACGACGCCCTCGACCTCGCCGCCTCCGCCGACGGCGACGACCCGTTGGACGCCCTGGAGCCCGCGGTGCTCGGCGGGATGCTGCTCGAACCCGAGCCGGGGCGCCTGCGGTTCTCCCACGACCTGGTCCGGGACACCCTCTACGGCGACATCCCGCACCTGCGTCGTGCCCGGCTGCACGCGGCGGCCCACGCGATCCTCAGCCGCAGGCGGCCGGACGACCCGGTGCCGCTCGCCCACCACGCGCTCGCCGCCGGGTCCGCCGTCGCTCCGGACCGTGCCCTGGCCGCGGTCCGTGCCGCCGCGGCGGCCGCCGCGGGGTTCGGCTCGCACCGCGAGGCCGCCCGGTTCCACGGCCACGCCGTCGAGCTCGCCGGGCGGGTCGGGACCGGCGTCGACGACGAGCTGGCCCTGCGGTGCGCGCTGGTCGCCGAGCTCGCCCGCGGCGGCGACGGCCACACCGCCCTGACCGAACGCCGGACGGCCGTCGAGCGGGCGCGGGTGGCCGCACCGCAGTGGCTCGGCGCCGCCCTGACCAGTTACGACACCCCGGTCAGCTGGACCATCCGGCCGGGGCAGAACATCGACGCCGAGCTGATCGACCTCATCGAGACCGAGCTCGCGGCGACCCCGCCCGACGCCGTCGACCGGCGGGTACGGCTGCTGGCCGCCCTGGTGTTCGAGATCGAGGGGCACGACGACGACCGGGTCCGCTCGGCCTCGGCCGAGGCGATGGCGCTCACCGCGCGCGGGGTCGACCCGCTGCTGCGCTGCCGGGCGCTCAACGCCCGGTTCTTCGCGGTCCTCGCCCCGGACCTGTGGCACGAGCTGGCCCCGGTGGGCGAGGAGCTGGCCGAGCTCGGCGGCCGGGCCGGGCACGCCGGCTACCGCACGCAGGCCCACCACCTGCAGCTGATGGTCGCCGCCGGTCGCCACGACCTCGACGCGGCGTCGCGGCACGCGGAGGCCGCCGTCGCCGGTGCCCCCGGCGGGCAGCTGGAGTTCACTCTCGGCTGGGCGCACATCTTCGCGGCACTGCGGTCGCTCGTCGCGGGTGAGCTGGACGCCGCCGAACGGGGCTACGCCGTGCTCGCCGACCGCTTGGGCGGCTCCGGGCAGGTCAACGCCGCGCTCATGGGGCTGCTCGGACGGTTCGCCGTCCGCCACGCCCAGGGCCGCCTCGGCGAGCTCGCCCCCGAGCTGGACGCGGTCGCACCGCGCCTGCCGCCGGCCTTCGGGGACTTCCTCGCGCTCGCCCACCTGCACGCGGGTGACCCGGTCCGGGCCCGGGAGGTCTGGGTCCCGGACAGTGAGCTCGCTCGCAGCTACTACTGGCTGCTGTGGACGTGCGTGCGCGCCGAGGTGGCAGTCGGGCTGGGCGACCGCGCCGTCGCCGACCAGTGCCGCGCCCGGCTCCGCCCGTGGACGGGATCGGTGGCGGGGCTGTCGTCGGGCACGATCGCGACCGGCCCCACCGACCTGGTGCTCGCCGCGCTGGAGGAGATGCTCGACCCGGCGGGCGGCGCCCGGGTCCGCCACCTGCACGAGGCCGAACGGGTCGCGACGGAGCTCGGGGCCCCGGTGTGGCGCGACCGCGCCCGGCGGCTGCTCGGACGGGCCGCGGCTCAGGACGTGCCGAACACCAGCGCACAGCGCCTGCGGTAGCCGCCGCGCAGCAGCCGCTCCATCAGCACGACCACCGGCCCGGCCTCGCGACGCATCCCTGCCCACTCCTGCGGGGTGGTCACCGCGGCGATCCGCGGCAGCATGAACCGCAGGCCCGGCCCGGACTTCTGCACCTGCGCGACGACCGCGTCCCAGTCGGCGGCGGGCACGTGGCGTTCGATCACCGGGAACAGGTCGCGCTCCTCGGCGTCGAGGTGCTCGTCGATCTCGTCGCGGACCACGGCCAGCCGGTCCGCGAGCAGCCCCGCCGCCCCCGCCCGGCCGGGTCCCTCCGCCGCGGCGACGACTCCCGCCGCCGCCTCGCGCACGGCGGCCAGCAGCGGGTCGAGGCGGCCGTGGTCGTCGCTGAGCTCGGCCAGGTCGACGGCGTGTCCCGCGTGCCGGGCGATCACCGGCCAGGCGATCTCGTCCTCGGCGGTGTGGTGGCCGTGAATCTCGTGCTCCAGATGTGCCAGCCAGGTCTGCAGCGCGCGGGCGCGCCGGTCCGGGCAGGACGCGCCGTCGGCGATCGCGCGGGCGGCGTCGGTGAGGCGGTGCAGGTCGGCGCGCATGACGCGGTGGGCGAGGGTGATGCCGACCAGGTCGGCGGTACGGGTGTCGCGGGCGGTGGTCACCGGGGGTCTCCTACGGGTTCGGGACGGTCGGTCTCTCGACACCGCAGACCGTGCGCCCACCCGCTGGCCGGGGACTTGCACGTCACTTGCGTCACCGTTCGTCGGGTCTTGACCGGCCGGCCAATCAAGAGTAGACCGGAGGTATCCCCACAGGGACCTCACAAGGAGAAGGTGACTGACGATGGCTGGGACCACTGGTCGTACCTGGCAGCGCTGGCAGGACTGGGCAGCTCTCGTGATCGGTGTACTGACGGCCCTCTCGCCTCTCGTGACGACGACGAACGCCGCCGCTGCGTGGACGATGGTCGTACTGGGCGTGGTGCTCGCCGCCACGTCGCTCTGGTCGCTCGCGGTGCCCGGCTCGGTGGCGAGCGAGTGGGTGCACGGTGTACTCGGCGTGCTGCTGTTCCTCGCCCCCTGGGTGATGGGCTACAGCGCGCTGGCCGGGGCGTCGTGGACGTCCTGGGTGGCGGGTGTCCTCGCGGTCGTCGTGGCGGCCTCGGCGCTGCCCGCGGCGAACGCCGAGCACCGCACGCTCGCCGCGCACTGACCGCGCCGACAGGGCCGACAGGGCCGACACAACCGATCGATCCGACAGAACCGACCGTCCGACAGCCGGACGACCAGGTGAGGGGCCGCGACCCGCAGGGGTCGCGGCCCCCGCCGCGTCCGGGGGAGGATCGCACTGTGGACCACGAGCTCGACCCGGACGCACCCGCCCGGGACCGCATCCTCGACGCGGCCGAGGAGTTGTTCGCCCGGCACGGGTTCGACGCGACGCCCACCTCGCGGATCGCCGAGCGCGCCGGAGTGCCGAAGGGCCTGGTGCACTACTACTTCCGTCGCAAGCCCGACCTGCTCGAGGCGCTCGTCGAGCGGCTCCCGCACCCGGTGCGCGGGGCGGACGTCGCCGTCGCCGGGGACGCACTCGCCGGGCTGCGGGCACTGGTCGCCGCGCTGGACCGGGCGCTCGACGCGTCCTCGGTCCTGTCCCACCTGCTGTGGCGCGAGGCCGACACCCATCCCGTCGTCCGCGACGCGCTGCTGCGCCGCGCCGGTGAGCTGGAGGACGCGGTGCACGAGGTCCTCGCCGCCGGCGGCGGGGCGCCGGACCGGATCCGCGCCGCCGCGCGGCTGCTGGCCGCGGCGATCGGACACCGCTACGCCCTCGACCGGCACGGCGACGACGACCGCACCGACATGGAGGCCGAGCTGTCCTTCGTCGCCGCGGGCCTGTAGCGGCGCTCCCCGGGCGGGTCAGGGCCAGGGGCGCCAGGGGGCGCCGGACTCCTCGTAGCGCGGGACGGTGTGCCTGCGGTCGGCGAGCCGGTGCAGCGCGTGCGCCGTCCACGTCCGCCACCCCAGCAGGGCCAGCACCACCACGATCAGCCCGGCGGTCAGCGGCCCCGCCCAGCCGAGCGGCCCCGAGGCGTTGACCGCGGCTATCACCAGCGGGCCGAGCAGCGCGAACACCGCGCCCGTGACCTGCGGGAGGCGGGCGTCGGCGAGCACGTCGACGGCGATCAGCCTGCGCTGCTCGCCGTCGGGCGTGCCCCCGGACCGCAGCACCTTGCGTGCCGCGGCACGGTCGCGCACCAGCCCCATGTCCGGCCCGCGGGCCGGGGCGACCCGCACCGGGATCCGCGACGCCGACAGCCACAGCAGCACCACACCGAGCAGGCTGAGCAGCCCGCCGACGACGATCGCGGCCAGCAGGTGGTCGGCCCGGGCGTGCACGTCGGTGGTGATCGAGTAGACGACGCCGAACCACACCGCCGCGACCCCCGCCGCGACCCGGCCGAGGATGACGGCCCGCAGCGACGGCGGCCGCACGGTCGGCCACGGCCCGGCCGGTACGACGGCGGTGGCTGCGGCCGCCCGCCCGTCACGCAGTCCGTCGGCCCGGTCGTCGGCCCGGACGTCGCCGCCCCGGCCGTCGGGGCCGTCGGTGCGGACCTCGGGTGCCGGCGGGGCGGGTGGGGCCGCCACCGGGCCGGGTGTCCCCGGTGGCCGCACGGGCGGCGGGGACGCGGGCTCGTACGGCCGCCCCTGTCCGCCGGATGCGGGCGGAGGGGCCGGGGGACCGGGCGCGGGGGAGCGGGGGCCGGCGTCGCGGTCGGCCCGGTCGCCGGTGTCCGGAGCACGCATGGCCGCGACGTTACCCGCGGGTTCGGACCCTCCGGCCGGGGCGCCCGTCCCACGCGACGGATGCGGCCCCCGGCGCGCCGAGCGACCAGAACGACCGCCGACCCGAGCCCGCCCCACACGGGATCCGGCTTCCGGCACGGGGTCCGAACCCGTGTCGCAAGCCGTATCCCGTGTCGCACGTTCGGGACTTGGCGCAGGAGTCGGCATCGTGCTGGGTCAGGTTAGGCTTGCCTTTTGACCTGAGGAGGTTCGTCGTGCCGCTCGCTGCAGCACCCCTGTCCGCCCGTTCCGTGAGCCGTCGTGGCGTCCTCGCCGGCGCCGCCGGCCTGCTCGTCCTCGCCGGGTGCGGCGCCCGGCCGCAGGACGGGCAGGGGGCGGGGGATGCGGTCGCGGAGGGCTACCCGGTGACGGTGCGGCACGCGCTGGGGGAGACGGTCGTCCCGGACCGGCCGCAGCGCGTGGTCACGTTGAGCGCGGCGAACACCGACGTCGCGCTGGCGATGGGCGTCCTGCCGGTGGCGATCCCGCGCACCGTCTACGGCGGCGACGCCGAGGGCGTGCTGCCCTGGGTGCGCGACGCGATCACCGCGCACGGCGGCCCGTTCCCGCAGGTCATCGGCTCCGACGACCTGTCGGCGACGCCGATCGAGCAGGTCGCCGCGGCCCGCCCGGACCTGGTGCTGGCCACGTACTCCGGGCTGAGCCGGGCGGAGTACGACCAGCTGTCGGCGATCGCCCCGACCGTCGCCTATCCCGACGCCCCGTACTCCACCGGATGGCGGGACCAGACCCGCATCGCCGGTCAGGTGTTCGGGGACCCGGCACGGGCACAGCAGCTGATCGACTCCACCGGGCAGCGGCTGCGCACCGCGGCGCAGGGGTACCAGCAGCTGGCGGGAGCCACGTTCGTCTACACCGGAGGGATGGACGCCGGTGCGCTCGGGGTGTTCCGGGCGGGCGACGTCCGCGTCCAGCTGGTCACCGACCTGGGGCTCACCCTGGCGCCCTACGTCGAGCAGAACGCTCCGGGCGGCGGGGAGGTCTACTACACCGTGAGCGGCGAGCTGCTCTCGCGCGTCGAGTCCGACCTGGTCATCGGCTTCTTCGCGACACAGGCCGAGGAGCAGACGTTCCGCACTGCGCCCGGCGTCGAGCTGCTGCCGGCGATGGCCCGCGGCGGGTTCGCCCCGGTCGTCGGCGCCGACCGGGTGGTGGCGAGCTCGGCGCCGTCGGTCCTGTCGATCCCCTGGGTGCTCGACGCCTACCTGCCGATCCTGGCCGAGGCGGCCGCCCGCTCGCGCAGCTGAGCCGGATCCCCCGGCTGCCGTAGTCGACACCTGACTATCGGTTATTCGTGCTGGTGACGCTAACGGGTGAACGGCCGTTGCGGGCCCCGTCCGTCCTCGTTGAGCAGGCGAGACCGTGTGCGACGGTCCAACGATCAACCATGGAGGTTGTGAGATGCGGAAGTCCGTTCGCGGTGCGCTCGTCGGTGCAGCGCTGCTCCCCCTGGCCGTCGCGGCGCCCGCCGCGGCCTTCGCCGGCGGCACCGGCTACGACGAGGGTGGCAAGGACAAGGGTCACTCGAAGCACGAGGGTGACAAGGACAAGGGTCACCACAAGAAGTGGGACCACAAGAAGCACGAGGACAAGAAGCACGACCTCGCGCTGCCGGCCCCGCTGGACAGCGTCGTCGACCTGGTCACCGGTGCCACCGGTGGCGAGCTCCCGTCGCTTCCGTCGCTGCCGGTCGGCTGACCGAACCCGGTCCCGTGACGGGCCGGTCCGGACCCTCGAGGGGTGTCCGGACCGGCCCGTCCGTCGTTTGCGGGGGCGGTCAGATCACGGGCGCCGGGTCCTGCGTCGGCTGGTCCCTGAGGATCGTGTCGCCCTTGACGAACCACGCGACACCGAACGCCAGGATCGCGACGGCCTCCAGCCAGAACAGGGTGTGGAACCGCTCGGCGACGGCGTCGGGCACCAGCGCCGTGTCCAGTGCGGCCAGCACGAGGCAGGCCACGATCGTCGCGCCGCAGACCCGGTAGACGACGTTGCGTGCGGCCTTGCCCGGGGTTCCGGACTCCCCGCGGGTGAACAGGGCCAGGCAGAACCAGGCCAGGCCCGCGAAGAACACCGTCGCCGCGGCCAGGTGCAGGTACCCGACGACGGTCGCCGCCGTCGTCGTCGCGCCGTCGGGCCGGGTGGGCAGCAGGGCTACGGCGATGGCCGCCGTCCCGGTGACGTTGGCGAGCCGGTTGTCCGGCCGGTCGTAGCGGTAGCAGTAGAGGAAGATGCCGACCGCGCACAGCGAGCCGACGAACACGTCGCGCATCGGCGAGTAGTAGTAGCGGCTGATCGAGTCCCGCAGTCCGTCGCCGCCGAGGGCCAGGTCACCCCCCACCAGCACGAACGGGAGCAGGATCCCGATCACGCCGACGGCGCGCCGCAGACCCAGGTAGGACAGCACGGCACCGTCGGCACGCGAGGACATGACGACGATCGTCGCAGAGCCGCCACTCGAACTTTCGTTCGATCCAGCGTAGCGTTCCGGAGGTGGACGTCGGCGGGCAGGCTTCGCTCTTCACCGCCGGGGGTGCGGCCCCGGCGTACCGGCACGAGCTCGCCGACGGGGCGTGGGTCGACGTCGCGGTCGGCTGGGTCCCCGACCCGGACGAGCTGTTCGCGCTGCTGCGCGCGACCGTGCCGTTCCGCGGTCACCGCCGCCGCATGTACGACCGCGTGGTCGACGAACCGCGCCTCACTCACCGCTGGGTGCTGCCCGACGACACGGTGCCCCGCCGGCTGCGCGACATGGGCCGCACGCTGGGGCAGCGCTACGGCCACGCCTTCACTCAGATCGGCGTGAACCTCTACCGCGACGGTGCCGACGGCGTGGCCTGGCACGGCGACCGGGTCGCCCGTGAGCGGCCCGACGCCGTCGTCGCACTGGTCGCCCTCGGTGCGACGCGGCCGCTGCGGCTGCGCCCGACCGGCGGCGGCGCCTCGGTGTCGTTCCCGCTCGCCTCGGGGGACCTGTTGGTCATGGGCGGGACGTGCCAGCGGACCTGGCAGCACAGCGTGCCGAAGGTGGCGCGCAGCGGGCCGCGCATCAGCGTCCAGTTCCGGCACCTGTATCCGGGGATGCCGGCGGGCGGGGGGCCGACATAGTCTGCGTCGATGCAGCGCAAGATCGGCGTGATGGGCGGGACGTTCGACCCCGTCCACCACGGCCACCTCGTCGCCGCCAGTGAGGTGGCGGACCGCTTCGCCCTCGACGAGGTGATCTTCGTACCGACCGGGAGGCCGTGGCAGAAGAGCGCCCGCGACGTCTCGCCCGCCGAGGACCGCTACCTGATGACGGTCATCGCGACGGCGTCGAACCCGCGGTTCTCGGTCAGCCGCGTCGACGTCGACCGCGACGGCCCCACCTACACCGCGGACACCCTCGCCGACCTGCACGACGCCATGCCCGACGCGCAGCTGTTCTTCATCACCGGCGCCGACGCGCTCCAGCAGATCCTGTCCTGGCACAAGGTCGACGAGCTGTTCCGCTACGCGCACTTCGTCGGCGTGACCCGGCCCGGGTACGAGCTGGCCGACGGGCACCTGCCCGAGGGGTCGGTGACGACGGTGGAGGTGCCGGCGATGGCGATCTCGTCGAGCGAGTGCCGGGACCGGGTGGCCTCGGGGCGGCCGGTCTGGTACCTCGTTCCGGACGGGGTGGTGCAGTACATCTCCAAGCGCAGCCTCTACCTGGATCCAGGCCGCTGAACTGGGGTTTCCTCGGCCGGATCCCGCCCGGGACAGATCCGGTACAAGATCGCTCAACGCTGGAGGCGGTCGACCGTGCGGTCCAGCCACGCTATGGCTGCTGCGGTCTGCGAGAGCGCGTAGTCGACCTCGGCGAGGTGCGTCCACGGTTGACCCGAGTCGAGTGCTCGGGCGTGCTCGCGTGTGACGTCGGTGAGCCGTGTCGTGAGTCGCTCGCGTCGCCGGCGGAGGAGGAGGCAGGCCTCCTGTGTGTCGAACAGGCCGACCGGTGCCCGTTCAGTGCCTGCGGTCAGGCAGCCTGCTCCGGCTCCCGGGGCACCGTGTCGTTCGCTCAGATCTGGCGGACGGGTCGGGCCGGATTGCCTGCGACGAGCACGCGATCAGGGACGGCGCGGGTGACGACGCTCCCCGCCCCGACCACGGCGTCTGCCCCGATGGTCACGCCCGGGCAGACGATGACCCCGGCTCCGAGCCAGGTGTTGCTCCCGATGTCGATCGGAAGTGGACGTTCCCAGCCCTGGCGACGGCGGTCGTGGTCCTCCACGGGGTGTTGCGCCGTCAGGAGTTGGGTGCGCGGCCCGATGCGGACGTCGTCGCCGATCGTGATCGTGGCGTCGTCCATGAAGAGGGCGTCGTGGTTGACGAAGACGCGGTTGCCGAGGGTGATGTGGGTGCCGTAGCTGCACTGGAACCGGGGAAGTACGACGACGCCGTCGCCGAGTCGTCCTGCGATCCGGCGGAGGAGTGTCTCGCGTTCGTCGTCGTCATCGGCGCCGGTCGCGTTGAACCGGTCGAGGAGGCGCCAGCAGCGACGTCGGTCGTCGACGAGGTCGGGTTCGTCGAGGTACCAGTCGTTGCGGAGCATGCGTTCCTTGTGCTCTCCCACTCGTCCAATCCTGTGTCCTGACGGTCCTCGGGTACAGATCCGGTACACACCAGCCTCGCCGATGATGTCCGACGGCGACCGGCCTCCGCCGGCGACTCCGCAGATCGGTGGCCGGCCGGTCGGCGTTCCCCTGATGGTCTTGGAGCCGTCGGAGGTGCTGCGTTCTCCCGGGGGCTCGAGTCCGGGTGGTGCTCCTCAGACCTGGGCGGAGCCGCCGTCGACGGCGAGTTCGGACCCGTTGACGTAGCTGGACGCGTCCGAGGCGAGGAAGACCGCCGCGGCCGCGATCTCCTCGGGCTCGGCCAGCCGGCCGAGCGGGACCGACGGCCCCGCGGCGGCGAGCGCGTCGGCCGGCAGCAGGTCGACCAGTCCTTGGGTGTGCGTGGCGCCGGGGGAGAGCATGTTGATCCGGTACCGGCGTGTCCCGGCGTCGTGGGCGAACCCGCGGACCAGGTTCCGGAGCGCGGCCTTGGTCGCGCCGTAGACGGGCAGGAACGGCTCGGGACGCGACGCCGCCGTCGATCCGGTGAGGATGATCGACGCCCCCGGCGCGAGAAGGGGCAGGGCCTTCTGCACGGTGAACAGCGACCCCTTGACGTTGGTGGTGAACATTGCGTCGAACTGCTCTTCGGTGATCTCCCCGAGCGGCGCCACGATCCCGATCCCGGCGTTGGCGACCAGGACGTCGATCCGGCCCGCCTGTTCGGCGACGGTCGCGTAGAGCGCATCGAGGTCGTCGATCCGGCCGACGTCGCAGCGGACGCCGGTGACGCCGTGTCCGAGCTCGGCCTCGACCTCGTCGAGCTGTTCCCGACGGCGGCCGGCGACGAACACCCGTGCTCCCTCGGCGTGGTAGGCCCGGGCGATCGCGCGCCCGATGCCCGCGTTCGCACCGGTCACGACGGCGACCTTGTCCTGCAGAACCGTCACGTCAGCTCTCCGCTCCCGTTGTTGACTGATCGGTCCATAACACCTGATATGGACCGATCAGTCAACAACGGGGGGTGGTCGACTCTCCGGAGCCGATCAGGGCGGGGGCAGCAGTCCCTGGAGCAGGGTCCCGGCCATGGTCGACAGGATGGCCGGGTCCTGGCCGACCCGGCCGAGGACCAGGAGGCCGAGTTGCCCGGCGAGCACCGCGTGGGCGGTCTCCTCGGGGTCGACGTGGGGGGTGACGTCGCCCTCGCGCTGCGCTCGTCGTACGGCTTCGGCCAGCAGGGTCGTCGTCGCGGCGTAGCTGCGCCGGGCCTCGGCGGCCACCTCGGCCACGTCGGTGGACAGCTCCATCGCGGTGTTGGCGAGCAGGCAGCCCCGCCGTGCCTCCGCTCCGTCGGGATCGCGCAGTGGGCCGGTCACGAAGTCACGAACGACGTCGACGGCGCGGTCGCTCTGCTCCAGACGGGTGCGCAGCATCGCGTCGTTGGCGTCGTCGTACTCGCGCAGCACGCGCAGGAACAGGCTCCGCTTGTCCCCGAACGCCCCGTACAGGCTTCCCTTGCCGAGGCCGCTGGCGGCCAGGAGGTCGTCGAGCGAGGTACCTGCGTACCCCTTGTCCCAGAACGCCGCCTGCACGGATGACAGGACCCGCTTCTCGTCGAACTGGCGGGGACGCGGCATGACGCGATGCTACCGATTCTGGACCGATCGGTTCACCATCGGAACGGTGTACCGGCCGGTGGGCCGGGGGTCGTCGTCGGTCACAGCGTACGGACGAGGTGGGTCGGGGTCCCGGGGCTGCACGGAAACTGGGGCGTCGCATGCCTCTCGTTGCGGAGCATGGGCTCCCGGTATCCCCGTGCAGCGTCCGAACTCAGACCCGCTGCAGCTCCAGCACCGGGATGATCCGCTCCGTCGAGCGCTGGTACTCGCCGAACTGCGGCTCCAGCGCGACCTGGCGGGCGTAGACCTCGTCCCGCTCGGGACCGGTGACCTCCCGCACCCGCACGGGTAGGGTCTCCGTGCCGAGCTCGACGCGGGTGTCGGGGTTCGCCAGGAGGTTGTGGTACCAGTCCGGGTTGGTGTCGGCGCCGCCCTTGCTGGCGAAGATGAAGATCCGCTCGCCGTCGAGGAGCGGGACCAGGGGCGCGATCCGCTCGGTGCCGGACCGGGCTCCCGTGTGGTGGACCAGCACGAGCGGCTTGCCCTCGAACATGCCGCCCGCTCGTCCTCCGGTCGCCCGGAACTCCTCGATCACGGCGCGGTTCATCGCCGCGAGGTCGAACGGGGCCGACGCGTCACTCATCTCGTGCTCCTCCAGGAGGTGTCCGGTGCCGTCCGGCACCGCTGGGGTCAACCTCGCCCCGTCGTCGGCCATTCCGGCGGGCCTCGCCCCGGTCGACGGGCCCGGCCGCGCCGGGTACCCAGGACCTGTGGAGTCCTTCGAGTTCGTCCGCCTGTCCGACGGGCTCGTGTACCGGTTCCACCGCGAGGCGGCCGACACGAACGGGCGGCCGGTCTACCGGCGGGCGGACGGGGTCGTGTGGTGCCGGTGGCTCGACGGTGCAGGCTGGTGCGTCGTCGACGGCGAGGACCGGAGGAACGGGTGGCCGGTCGGCGGTTCGCCGGACGGCACCACGACCCCGCCGGCGACGCGCTGGTACAGCGAGAAGGCGGGGCGGGGACACCTCTACGAGCTGCGTCCCGGTCAGTAGCCGGGTAGCGGTGCCGGAGGTGCGGGCACCGCTACCCGGCGGCCTCCATCGCCACGTCCGCCACGTCGCTGCCGCGCCAGGTGTCGGCCAGCTCCTGCATCGGCATCCCGAGCGCCTCGGCGAGGCAGGCGATCGTCCCGAACCCCGGGCTCGGCAGGCGTCCGGTCTCGATCTTGCGCAGGGTCTCGGGGGAGACCCCGGCGGCCCGGGCGAGCTCGACGGGGTCGCGGTCGCCCCGGGCCCGGCGCAGCAGCGCACCCAGACGGCGACCGGCGTCGATCTGCTCGGGCGTGAGGGGGTGGCGGACCATGGGACGAGACTAAGGTCGGTATTACTGTACCGGCAAGCGTTGGCGCTCCGGTATAGTAATACCGTGATCGAACTGAAGACGCCGGCCGAGATCGACCGGATGCACACGACCGGCCGGTTCGTCGCCGAGGTGCTCACCGAGGTCGGCCGGATCGCCGACGTCGGCGTGAACCTCCTCGACATCGAGCTGCACGTGCGCGGCATGCTCGCCGAGCGCGGCGCCGAGTCCTGCTACTGGGACTACGCCCCGTCCTTCGGGCGCGGCCCGTTCCGCAACGTCATCTGCCTCTCGGTCAACGACGCCGTGCTGCACGGGCTCCCGCACGACTACGTCCTGCGCGACGGCGACGTCCTCAGTGCCGACATCGCCGTCAGCATCGACGGCTGGGTCGCCGACTCCGCCCGGACGATCATCGTCGGCACCACGGCCGACGAGGGCGACCGACGTGTCATCCGTGCCACCGAGGACGCCCTGGAGGCCGCGATCGACGCGGCCCGGCCGGGCAACCGGCTCGGCGACATCTCCGCCGCCATCGGTGGGGTCGCCCGCGACTACGGCTACCCCGTCAACACCGAGTTCGGTGGGCACGACCTCGGCCGCACCATGCACGGCGACATCCACATCCCGAACACCGGTCGGGCCGGTCGCGGCCTCACGCTGCGACCGGGGCTGACGCTCGCGCTCGAACCCTGGTTCGCACGGACCACCGACCGGATCGTGTTCGACCCCGACGGCTGGACCATCCGCTCCGCCGACGGCTCGCGCACCGCGCACTCCGAGCACACCGTCGCGATCACCGAGGACGGCCCCCGGGTGCTGACCCGGCGCGGGCAGGACTGACCGACCGGGCAGTCCCGGGCGTCTCACCGGTGTTCACCGACCTCTCCGGCCGGCCGCTGCTGATGACCGTACGTGACGGACCGTCGGGCTCAGGTCGACGCACCGTGATACCGGTGGAAGTACGCGCGGCACCGTCCGCGACATCGATCTTGTTGCGGCACACGAGAGTTGGGAGCTCAGTGCCCACGACCCGACTTCGCGCGTTACCACCATGTGAACTCCGATGACCTGACCATGCCGATCCTCGACCGCGCCCAGCTCGCCGAGCTGCGCCGCAGCACCGGTCCGGCGCCCGCCGAGCCGCCACCGAACGCCGGGGCCTGGCTGCTGATGATGATGCTGGGGCTCGGCATCGTCGTGACGATGCTGGTGCTCGTCGTCGCCTGGAGCTGATCCCCGCCCGGACGGGATCTTGTGCCGCGCGTCACAAAGGTGAAGAGTCGCTCCGGTCCGCGTCTTCGACGGAGCAGGAGCGTGACAGAGCAGTGACGACCGTGACGACAGCGCAGCCGGCCGCGATCGAGAATCCCTTCTACACCCACGAGTTCCATGGCGACTACGAGCTGATCAGCGTCGGCGAGTTCGCGCTGGAGGAGGGCGGGGTGATCCCCGACCTGCAGCTCGCGGTCGCCACCTTCGGCACGCTGAACGCGGCGAAGGACAACGCGATCCTGGTGACGACCTGGTACTCGGGGACGCACCAGATCTTCCGCGACGTCTACATCGGCCCGGACCACGCGTTGAACCCGGAGCGGTACTTCATCGTCGTGGTCAACCAGATCGGCAACGGTCTGTCGACCAGCCCGCACAACGCCTCGGGCGCGAACGCCGGCATCGCGATGTCGAACTTCCCGCACGTCCGGATCGGCGACGACGTCCGCGCCCAGGAGCAGCTGCTGCGCGAGCACTACGGGATCGACCGGCTCGCGCTCGTCGTCGGCGGATCGATGGGTGCGCAGCAGACCTACGAGTGGATGGTGCGGTTCCCGGACAAGGTGCGCCGTGCCGCGCCGATCGCCGGGACCGCGCAGAACACCCCGCACGACTTCCTCTACACGAAGGCCCTGGTCGAGGCGATCACCTCCGACCCGGGCTGGAACGGCGGGAACTACGCGAGCAACGCCGACGTCGAGGCCGGGCTGCGGCGCCACGCCGGCATCTGGGCGGTCATGGGCTTCTCCACCGAGTTCTGGAAGCAGGAGGTCTGGCGCGCCCTGGAGTTCGACTCCAAGGAGGCCTTCATGGCGCGCTTCCTGGAGCCGTACTTCACCGCGATGGACCCCAACGACCTGCTCTGCATGGCGTGGAAGTGGCAGCGCGGCGACGTCGCCCGCCACACCGGCGGGAACCTCGCCGAGGCACTCGGTCGCAACGAGGCCGTCACCCGGGTCATCCCGATCAACGAGGACATGTTCTTCCCGGTCCGCGACCACGAGGCCGAGCTGGAGCTGACCCCGCACGCGACGATCCGCGTCGTCGACGACCTGCTCGGGCACCTCGCCCTGTTCGGTGTCGCGCCCACCTACATGCCGCAGATCGACCAGTACCTGCAGGAGCTGCTCGACAGCCCGGCGTGACCGCGGGCCCGGGCCGTCCCCGACCCGCCCGTTCGGGGACGGTCCGGTGCACTCCGGGCACATTCGTGGCAGATACTGCCAGTAAATCGTAGGCTGGGGTCACCACCACGACCCCAGGAGTGTCGATGACCCTCGCCGCCGAGCGTCCCCGCTTGCCGTTCACCCGACCGAACCTGCTCGACCTCGCGCCCTTCTACGAGGTCCTGCGCCGTGAGGCGCCGATCGCGCCGGTGACCACCCCGGCCGGCGACCCGGCGTGGCTGGTGACCCGGTTCGCCGAGGTCCGCGAGCTGCTGGGCGACAAGCGGTTCGGCCGGTCGCACCCGGAACCGGAGAAGGCGTCGAGGATCAGCACCGCGGCCGTCCAGGACGGGCCGACCGGTACCTACGAGACCGAGGAGCAGGAGCACGGCCGGATGCGCCGGCTGCTCACCCCGGCGTTCTCCGCCAAGCGCATGCGCCGGCTGTCCGGGCACGTGCAGGAGCTCGTCGACGGCTACGTCGACGCGATGGTCGCCGACCACGACGCGTCCGCCGACGGCGTGGTCGACCTGCACGCCCACCTCGCCTTCCCGCTGCCGGTCGCGGTGATCTGCTCGCTGCTCGGGGTCCCCGAGTCCGACGGCGAGTACTTCCGCGGGCTGTCCGACCGGATGGCGACCTACTCCGGCGACGACGCCCATGCCGCCCGCGAGGAGTTCGGCCGCTACATGGCCGGGCTCGCCGAGGGCAAGCGCGCCGAGCCCGGCGAGGACGTCATCAGCGACCTCGTCGCGGCCCAGGCCGCCGACCCGACCTTCGGCTACGACCAGATGATCCGGCTCTGCGTCGGGCTGCTGTTCGCCGGGCACGAGACCACCGTGAACCGGATCGGGCTGGGCATGCTGTTCCTCATGGGCAACCGGCACGAGTGGGACAAGCTCGCCGCCGACCCCGAGGGCCGGGTCGACGCCGTCATCGAGGAGGTCATGCGCCTCGGGGCGCCCGGTGACCTGGGGCTGCTGCGCTACGCCCATGAAGACGTGGAGGTCGCCGGGGTCACCATCGCGCGCGGCGACGCGGTGATCCTCTCGGTCAACGCCGCCAACCGCGACGTCGACGTCTTCGACCACGCCGAGACCTTCGACCCCGACCGCGCCGAGCGCGGGCACGTCGGCTTCGGGCACGGGCCGCACTTCTGCATCGGCGCGAGCCTGGCCCGCACCGAGCTGCGCGCGGTGTTCGCCACGCTCGCCCGCCGGCTGCCGGACCTGGAGCTCGCCGTCGGCATGGACGAGCTCGACGTGCGCACCGACCACATCACCGGCGGGGTCCGGAGCCTGCCGGTCCGCTGGTGAGGGAGGTACCCGCGATGAAGGTCGAGGTCGACCAGCACGCCTGTGTCGGGTCGGGGCAGTGCCTGCTCACCGCCCCGGACGTGTTCGACCAGCGCGACTCCGACGCCGTCGTCGAGCTGCTCACCGACACCCCGCCGGACGGTCAGGAGCAGGCCGTGCGCAACGCCGCGCCCGGCTGCCCGGCGGCGGCGATCACCGTCGTCGAGGGCTGAGCCGGCGGCGACCGACGAGTTCGGGACGCCTCCGCGGTCGACCCTGGTGTCTACGCACCGACGACCGTGGAGGCATCTCCCGTGCGCACCCTCGCGATCACCCAGAACATCACCCTCGACGGCGCCGTGGAGTTCCTCGGCGACTGGTTCGACCCCACCGCCGACGGCCAGGACGAGGTTCTCGCCGAGCTGCACCGCCAGGACGCCGCCTCCGACGCGACGCTGCTCGGGCGCCGCACGTTCTGCGACTTCCGCGGCTTCTGGCCCGCCCGGACCGACGACACCACCGGCATCACCGACTACCTGAACCAGGTCGACAAGTACGTGGTGTCGTCGAGGCTGACCGACCCGGAGTGGGAGAACTCGACCGTCCTGTCCGGGGACCCGGTCACCGAGGTCGCGGCACTGAAGGATCGGCCGGGCGCCGACATCGTCTGCACCGGCAGCATCACGCTGTGCCACACGCTGATCGCGGCCGGGCTCGTCGACGAGATCCGGCTGTTCCACCATCCCGTCGTCCAGGGTGCGGGCCGGCGGCTGTTCCCGGACGGATGGTCCACCGAGCACCTGCCGCTGCTCGACTCGCGGACCTTCGGCGCGGTCACCTACACCGCTCACGCGCTGCGCTGAGCGATCCGTCCCGTCAGCAGGTCGCGGCCCGGACCGGTCGGCTCGCCGACGGCGTCCGCCCGCCCGGCCCGACGGCGGGGCTCACGGCGCCGTCTCCTCCTGCGCGGCGGCCCGCTCGACCCGGTGCCGCACGTACCGCGAGACCAGCAGCCCGCCGACCACGGCGACGATCAGCCCGATCCAGGAGAACCGCTTCAGCCACGTCTCGGCGACGATCCCGAGCAGGTAGATCAGGGCGACCGTGCCGCCCGCCCACAGCACCGCGCCGGTCGCGTTCGCGGCGAGGAACTTCGGGTAGTGCATCTTCATCGTCCCGGCCAGCGGGCCCGCGAGGATGCGCAGGATCGCCACGAAGCGGCCGAACAGCACCGCCCAGACCCCGTGCCGGTCGAAGATCCGCCGGGCCACGGTCATGTGCGCCGGACCCAGGTGCCTGGGGAACCGGCGGCCGAGCCGGTCGAGCAGACCGGTGCCGTAGCGACGGCCCACCGAGTAGCCGATCGAGTCGCCGACGATCGCCCCCGCCGTCGCCGACGCCGCGACGGCCACCGGGTCGATGGGCGAGCCGGGGCGGGCGGCCAGCAGGGCCGCGCCGACGAGCACGATCTCACCGGGCAGCGGCACCCCGATGCTCTCGACACCGACCACACCCGCGCACAGGAAGTAGATCGCGAGCGGGGGGATCGCCAGGAGGAACGTGTCGACGTGCACCACCCCATCATGCACACGTATCGGTGGTGCGGTGGCGGCCCGGTGCGGGCATCATGCGCGGACGTGAGCACACCGCTGGAGCAGGTCTTCTGGGCCGCCCACGACGACCTGCCCCGCGAAGCGCCGGGATCGGAGGAGACGACGGCACTGCTGCTGCGCCTGGCCGGGGACCTGCCGGAGCGTCCGCGGATCGTCGACATCGGCTGCGGGACCGGTCCGGCGACGCTGCCGCTGGCGGCGGCGACCGGCGGCGAGGTCGTGGCCGTCGACCTGCACGAACCCTTCCTCCAGCGGCTGCGCAGCCGCGCGGCGACGTCCGGGCTGGGGGAACGGGTGCGCCCCCTCGTCGCCGCGATGGACGACCTGCCGCTGCCCGACGGCGAGACCGACCTCGTCTGGTCCGAGGGTGCCGCCTACGTCATGGGGTTCGACGCGGCGCTCGCCGGCTGGCGGCGGCTGCTCGCCCCGGGCGGGGTGGTGGTCCTCACCGAGGCCGAGTGGACGACCACCGAGCCGTCGCCCGGCGCTCGGGAGTTCTGGGACGCGGGCTACCCGGGGATGCGGACGACCGCGGAGAACGTCGCCGCCGCGCAGCGCGCCGGGTACACGGTCCAGGCGGTCTACCTGCTCCCCGACTCCGACTGGGACGCCTACTACCGCCCGCTGGCCCGCCGGATCGCCACCCTGCGCGAGGACGGCGTCGACCCGGCGGCGCTGGACGAGGTGGGCGGCGAGATCGCCGTCCGGGAGCGGTTCGGCACCGAGTACGGCTACACCGGCTACGTCCTGCGGCCGCGCTGACCCGGTGCCCGCGCGCCCGTGAGACCGCCGATCCGGTCGGCCCCCGCGCGCAGCAGCGCTGTCAGGTCCGGGTCGGTGACCGGCAGCCGCCCGGTCGGGCCGAGCGCGGCGAGACAGGCGACGACCCCGCCCGCCGCGTCGCGCACCGCGACCGCGACCGACGAGCGGCCGGACCGCAGTTCGTCGACCTCGGTGGCCACCCCCGTGCGCGCCACCGTCCGCAGCTCCGCGGCCAGCGCGGCCCCGGCGGTCACGGTGTGCCGGGTCAGCGCCCGCGGCCGGTCGGGGACGAGCTCCGGCTGCGCGGCCAGCATGATCTTCCCCATGGCCGAGGCGTGCGGGTGGGCGAGCAGCGTCCGCTCCCCGGGCAGCTCGTGGTCCGGGTCGCGGTCGACCAGCCGAAGCGTGCCCGCGGGCCAGTCGGCGACGAACAACCCGAACCGGACCCGGCCGCGGATCCCGGCGACGACCTCGGCCAGCTGCGGCGGTCCCTCGGCCGCGCCGGCCAGCTCCCGGGTGCGGCGCCCCAGCGCGAACCCGGACAGGTCGCTGATCCGGACCAGGTAGCCGTCGTCGACGAGCACGTTGAGCAGCCGGTACGCCGTCGCGGACGGGATGCCCGTCGTGCGCGACAGCTCGCGCGCCGTCGCGCCCGGCCCGATCCTCGCCACCGCCTCCAGCAGCTCCAGGGCCCGGCTCGCGGCGCCCGGCTCGCTCACGGCGGGTCCCCGGCTCGCGGGCTCCGCCGGACCAGCCGCGGCGTCCCCGAGGCGTCCGGGACGAAGTCGCCGGCCCCGGGCAGGACGTCGTCGCTGCCGGGCTGGTCGAACACCCCGATCCTCGCCAGCCGGTCCGGGTGACGTCGCAGGAACCGCCACCACACCGGTCCCACCGCGCAGCAGACCGCGAGGGCCACCGCGGCGCCGGTCCCCTCGGGGGTGTCGAGCAGACCGGGCAGCCGCAGCACCAGCAGGGCGCCGCCGAGCACCGCGACCGTGCACCCCAGCACGAGCACCGGGCGGGTGTGCTCCCGGATGCGCAGCAGGAACGCGACGGCCGCGACCGCGACCAGCACGTACATGAGGGTGACGAGCGCCCGCACCAGGTGGCGCACCGCGTCCGTCCCGGCCGGGGCCAGGTCGGCGAGCAGCCCGCCGAGCAGGACCACGGCCACGATCCCGACGACGGCACGGTGCGGTGTGCGCCACCGCCGGTGCACCGTCGCGAGGGCACGCGGCAGCAGCCGCTCCACCCCGAGGGAGAACGCGACCCGTGACGCCGCGTGCGCCGAGGCCGCGGCCGAGGCCAGGTAGGAGCAGGCCAGACCGGCGTGCAACGCCACCACCAGCGCGGTCGGCGCGCCCGACGCCCCGGGGTCGGACAGGATCGCGACCAGGGTCGTGGCGCGGCCGGTCCAGCTCGCCCAGGCCGCGAACGACAGCAGCGCCCCGCACAGCAGCGGGGTCCAGAGGACCACCCGGGTCACCGTGACCAGCGGACGTCGCGTCTCCGGGCCGAAGAAGGTCGCCGACTCGAAGCCGGCGAGCATGAACATCGCCATCAGCGCGACGGCGAGCAGGTCCGGCACCGGCCCGGCCGGGACCGGGGCGGCGAGGTGCGGAGCGGGGACCAGCAGCACCGCGACGACGAGCAACAGCGAGCCGATCTCCACCCCGAGCAGGGTGAGGGCGGCGACCCGCGGCCCCCGCACGAGCACCGTCGCGATCCCCACCGCGACCACCAGGTGCAGCAGCACCTGCGCGCCGGCCCCGCTCACGTCGACCCCGGCCGCCCCGGCGAGCGCGGTCAGGGCCCGGCCGCCGGCGTAGAGCGTGATCGCGGCGCTGCCCAGGTACTTCGCCCCGATCACGACGGCCGTCACGAGCGCGGCCCGGGCACCGAGCCCCTGGTAGACGAAGCTGTAGACACCGCCCGCGGCGGCCTGGCGTCGGGTGAACTGCCCGAGGCAGAGCGCCACCATCGTCACCGCGACCGTGGCGCCGACGATGACGAGCAGCCCGGACAGCGGGTCGGCGAGCCGGCCCACGACCAGGGGCAGCATCGCCATCGACGCGGCGGGCGCGGTCGTCGCCACCGACTGCGCGACCAGCTCGGTCGCGCCCATCCGGCGCCGCCCGAGCGGTGCCATCGGCGACTCTGCCCGCAGCTGGGTGTGGCCGGGGGAGAAGGACCGCGCGATGGCCCTGTCGAGGTCGGACACGGACGGCGACGCTAGGACCGCGCTGTTGCCCGGGTGTTGCGCCCGCGCGTCGGACGTCGAACCCGCGATGGGAACCCGCCGCCGGTCTTCCCGGTCCGGTTGCCGTGAACGCAGCGCCGGCGACCCGCGACCGTCGCCGCCGGTTCCGAGTATCACCGCTGTGACCGTGACCCGCAGAACGTTCATCAGGGCGCTGGGGCTGGCCGGTGGGGCCGGCGCCGCGTACGAGGCCATGGCGACCATCGGGCTCGCCCCGCGCGCCGGCGACGACCCGGCCTGGACGCCACCGTCGCGCGACGCCGCCGCGGCCGGCCGCCGCGTCCTCGTCCTCGGCGCGGGGCCCGCCGGGCTCGCCGCGGCCCACGAGCTCGGCAAGGTCGGCTACGACGTGTCCGTCGTCGAGGCCCGCACCCGGCCCGGTGGGCGGGTCTGGTCGGTGCGTGCGGGCACCGAGGAGGCCGACCTGAACGGCGAGACGCAACGCTGCACGTTCGCGCCAGGACACTTCTTCAACCTGGGCGCGACCCGGATCCCGCAGAGCCACGTCACGCTGGACTACTGCCGCGAGCTCGGGGTGGAGATCCAGCCGTTCGGCAACCAGAACGCCAACACCGTCGTCAACTACACCGACGCGGGGGCGCTGGCCGGAACCTCGGTCACCTACCGCGCGGCGAAGGCCGACACCTTCGGCTACGTCTCCGAGCTGCTCCACAAGGCCACCGCGCGCGGCGCGCTCGACGACGTCCTGAGCGCCGCGGACAAGGAGGCGCTCTCGGAGTTCCTCGTCTCGCTGGGCGACCTGTCCTCCGACGGCCGCTACCTCGGCTCCCCGCGGCGCGGCTACGCCCGTGAGCCCGGCGCGGGGACCGACGCGGGCACCCCCACGGTTCCGTACCCGATTTCCTCGGTGATCCGCAGCGGACTCGGCCGGAACTTCGCCTTCGACTACGAGTACGACCAGGCCACGATGATGTTCACCCCGGTCGGCGGGATGGACCGGATCCATTACGCGCTCGCCGAACGGATCGGCGCGGACCGGATCCGCTACGGCACGGCCGTCACCGGGCTGCACAACACGCCGGACGGGGTGACCGTCGACGTCGTCCCGGCCGCGGGCGGCCCGGTCGAACGGCTGGTGGCCGACGAGGTCGTCTGCACCCTGCCGCCGCACCTGGTGACCCGGCTCGACACCAACCTGCCCGCCGCCGTGCTGGCCGCGCAGCGCGCGGCGAAGCCCAGCTCCTCGGGCAAGCTCGGCATCGAGTACACCCGCCGCTGGTGGGAGACCGACGAGCGGATCTACGGCGGCGCCAGCAACACCGACCGCGACATCGCCCAGATCATGTTCCCCTACGACCACTTCCACGCCGACCGGGGCGTCGTCGTCGGCTACTACAGCTCCGGCAAGCGGCAGCGGGCCTTCGAGTCCCTGACCCACCGCCAGCGGCTCGCGAAGGCCCTGGACGAGGGCGCCGCGATCCACGGCGAGAAGTACCGCTCCGACATCGCGTCGTCGTTCTCCGGCTCGTGGGCGGTGACCCGCTGGTCGGAGTCGGCCTGGGCGAGCTGGGAGGCCACGAGCCCGGAGTACCGGCTGCTCACCCAGCCCGCCGGCCGCATCTGGTTCGCCGGTGACCACCTCTCGCACGCCATCGCCTGGCAGCACGGCGCGTTCACCTCCGCCCGCTCGACGGTCTCGGCGCTGCACGCCCGGGTCGCCGGCGGCGCCTGACCCCACCCCCGTTCCCCCGAGGAGTCACGATGCGACGTCCCGTTCCCGCCCTGATCGCCCTGTCCGTCACCGCCGCGCTGGCCACCGGCTGCGCCGGCGCCGCGCCCGACGCCGCCGAGCCCGGCCCGCCCGCCCTGCCCGTGCTGGAGGCAGGCGAGGCCAACCCGATGATCGCCGAGGGGGTGAGCCTGGTGAGCGGGGCGTCGCTGTACAAGTCCAGCGGCCTCGGCCCGGCCGCGGCGAACCCCGCGGCCGCGGACGGCACCCCGCAGGCCTACATCGACGCCGGCCAGTTCCCCGGCGGCACCCTCCCCGCCGGGGTCACGATCACCGAGGCCCAGGGCATGAACGTGCTGGCCAGGATCAAGGAGAACCTCGAGGCCCGGGGCCTGCGCCTCGACGACGTCACCTCGATGCGGGTGTTCCTCGACAACGCGCCCGGCACGACCCGCGCCGACTACGCCGGCTGGAACCGCGCCTACCGCCAGTACTTCGCCAACACCGACCTGACCACCGGGGAGACGGTGCTGGTCCCGACCGGGACGGCCGCGCCCGCCGCGCCGCTGGTGCGCAACCCCGCCCGGCCCAGCCGGTTCGCGCTGGAGGTGGCGAGCCTGCCGGTCCCGGGCTGGCTGGTGGAGGTCGAGGTCGACGCCGTCTACCCGGCCGGGGTGACCCCGCGCTGACCCGGCCGGGCCCGGACGCGGCGGTACGGTCGCCGGTCGTGACCCCCGTCGTGCCACCTGCCCCGCGCCCCCGCACCGACGACGACCTGCCCGCCTGCGTCACCGTGCTGCGCGCCGTGCACGACACCGACCGGTACCCGTCGACCTGGCCGGCCGACCCGGTGGCGTTCCTGTCCCCGCCGGGGCTGGTCACCGCGTTGGTCGTCACGGCGGGCGGGTCGCGGGGCACGCCGCCCTGCTGACCGACGACCACGAACCCCGAGCGCTGCGGCTGACCCGGGTGTTCGTCGACCCGGCCGTCCGCCGGGCCGGCCACGCCCGTGCCCTGCTGGACGGGATCACCGCCGAACTCGCGGCCCGCGGCCGCGACGGGGTGCTCGACGTCGTCGAGTCCGTCCCGGCCGAACGCCTCTACCGGTCCGTGGGCTGGCTCCGCACCGGTACGGCACCCGCCGGGTGGCGGTTCCCGGACGGCCGCGAACCGGTGGCCGCGCTCTACCGGTTGCCGGTCACGCAGCGCCGAAAGGGTGACGACGCAGCGCGATAATCGGCCGTCGGTGACGCCGAGCTGCGCCGATCGGGCTACGGTGCCCCTCGTGATCGCTGTCCCCACCCCGTCGGTGGCCGGGCTGCTGCTCCGCGCGGTGCCCCAGCCCGTACGCCGGGACGCGCACGCCGCGATGCACGTCCTCGCCCCGTGGGGTGCGGTGTCAGCCCAGCTCGTCCAGGACTCCGGCGGCGGCGTCGCCGACCACGACGTGCACGTCGACGGCGATCCGGTCCACATCCCGTTCCGGGTGTCGTTCCCCTGGCCGCCGGCTGCGGTCCTCGGCCGGCTGAGCCCGCGCCGCCGCGCCGTCGTCGCCGCGTGGATGTCGCGCAGCGAGAACGCCGGGCACCGCCAGCGTGCCGTGCGCGAGCTGTTCGGCGTGCCCGAGGCGTGGGTGGTGCCGTTCGTGGTGGCGCCGTGCGGGGAGTACGTCCACGAGATCGGCACCGACGTCGACCGGTTCGTCCGCACCGAGCTGGACCGCGATCCCGGCCTCCGGGACGCCTACGCCCGGTTCGTGCGCGACAACCCCCGCTTCTTCGGCATCACCCTGCATCGCGCGGTGACCTTCCGCCAGCTGGACCACCGGTGGCCGCACCGGGACGACCCGGAGCGCAGCTACCCGCAGCTGGCGGCGCTCGACGCGCTGTCCGCCCTGGCTCGTCGGGGCGGGCGGGACCACCCGGGGTACCCGGCGCCGCCGAGTGTGACCGCGGCGCCGTCCTGAGCGCTCAGGCGGCCGGCGACGACGCGGTGCTCTCCGTGCTGATCTCCGCGCTGCCGCGGTCCAGCACCACCTCGCCGTCGACGGCGGTCCGGAACGCGACCGTGCCGCCGCCGGTGTCCCACACCGAGACGGTGAGCGACTGCCCGGGCACGACCGGCCGGGTGAACCGGGCGTCCATCGCGAGGAGGCGGCGGGGGGCGCCGCCGCAGACGGTCGCGACCAGCGCGCGGGTGGTGAACCCGTAGGTGCACATGCCGTGCAGGATCGGCTGGTCGAACCCGCCCTTCGCGGCGAACGCCGGGTCGCTGTGCAGCGGGTTGCGGTCCCCGGTGAGCCGGTACAGCAGCGCCTGGCCCGGCGTGGTCCGGTAGGTCACCTCGTGGTCGGGCGCGCGGTCGGGAACCGGGCTCGGCACGCTGTCCCCGCGGGTGCCGCCGAAGCCGCCCTCCCCGCCGAGGAACAACGTCTTCCTGCTGGTCAGCACCAGTTCCCCGGTGCTCGCGTCGACGGCATCGGCCTCGGTGCGCACCAGCGCCCCGGACCCCTTGTCCAGCACCTCGGTGACCGTCGCGGTCACCCGGACCCGTCCTTCCACCGGCAGCGGCGCGACCACCCGGAACGCCTGCTCGGCGTGCACGACACGGGCGGCGTCCACCTCGCCCAGGTCGACCTTCGCGCCCGCGGTGACGATCTCCGCGAACGACGGCAGCACCGCCGTCCGCACGCCCGCGGTGTTCTCCGTGGTCAGCGACAGCTCGGCGGTGGGGTCCTCACCCCCCGCTCCGACGGCGATCGCGTACAGGAGCACGTCGTCCCGTGCCCACGCGAAGCTGACCGGCTCGCACTGCGTGCCCTCGAGATCGGGCGCCAGGGGCATGGGGAGTCTCCTTCGACGTTCCACCGTGAGGCGGAAACCTATCCCGCCCGGTGCCCGCCGCCCAAGTCCCCGGTGCCCGGCTGACACACTGTCGAGGTCAATCGTGGTCGTGAAGGGAACAGTGTGGTGACGGCATCACCGGAGGCGGTCGAGCTGGCGAAGGTGGCCGCGGCCGCCGCGGCCGACAAGAAGGCCGTCGACATCGTCGCGCTCGACGTGTCCGACCAGCTCGCGCTGACCGACTGCTTCGTGCTGGCGTCGGCGGCCAACGAGCGTCAGGTCCAGGCCATCGTCGACGAGGTCGAGGAGAAGCTGCGCGAGCGCGGCAGCAAGCCGACCCGGCGCGAGGGCGACAACGACAACGGCTGGGTGCTGCTGGACTTCAGCGACATCGTCGTGCACGTCATGCACACCGAGCAGCGCGGCTTCTACGGCCTGGACCGGCTCTGGAAGGACTGCCCGGCGATCGAGGTGCCCGACCCCCAGGGCGACCCGGACGGCACTGCATGACGCTGCGCCGGGTCACCCTGCTGCGGCACGGGCAGACCGAGTACAACTCCGTCGGCCGGATGCAGGGACATCTCGACACCCGGCTGACCGACGTCGGCCGCGCGCAGGCCGCGGCCGTCGCGCCGCGGCTCGCGCAGGAGCGGTTCGACCGGATCATCACCTCGGACCTGACCCGCGCCCACGACACCGCGACCGCGGTGGCCGAGGCCGTCGGGCTGCCGCTGTCGGTGGACAAGCGGCTGCGGGAGACCCACCTCGGGGACTGGCAGGGGCGCACGATCGACGAGATCGGCGTCGACGACCCGGGCGCGATCGCCGAGTGGCGGTCCGACCCGCGGTTCACCCCGCCCGGCGGCGAGTCCCGGGTCGACGTCGTCGTCCGGTCGCTGCCGGTCGTCGAGGAGCTGGACCTGGAGTACGCCGCCGACCCGGAGGACCGCTCGGTGCTGCTCGTCGCGCACGGCGGCATGATCGCCGGGATGGTGTGCGGGCTGCTCGACCTCCCGCAGTCGTCCTGGCCGGTGATCGGCGGGCTGGGCAACACGCGCTGGGCCGTCGTCGCCCGTCGTGACGACCACCCCCGCTGGCGCCTGGCGGGGTACAACATCGGTGCCTGACCTGCTGGTCGTCGGCGACTCGCTGGCCTTCCACGGACCCGAGCGACCCTGCCCGGCCGACGAGCCGCGGCTGTGGCCCAACGTCGCCGCCGCCCGGCTCGGGGGTCGTGCCGAGATCGTCGCCCGGGCCGGGTGGACCGCCCGGCACGCCTGGTCGGCGATCAGCGGGGACCCACGGGTGTGGGCGGCGCTGCCGCGGGTCGGCGCGGTCGTGCTCGGGGTGTCCGGGATGGACTCCCTGCCGTCCCTGCTGCCGACGGCGCTGCGCGAGCTGATCCCGGTGCTGCGCCCCGCCCCGCTGCGGCACACCGTCCGCACCGCCTACCGGCGTGCCCAGCCGCGGATCGCCCCGGTGCTGGCGCGGCTGCCCGGCGGGGGACCGGCGACGCTGCCGCCTCGTCTCACGGCCGCCTACCTGGAACGCTGCCGGGCCGGGGTGCACGCGCTGCGGCCCGGGCTGCCGGTGGTGGCGCTGGCCCCGTCGGTGCACCGCGCCGCCGACTACGGCCTGGCCCACCCGCACCGCGCCGCCACCGACGCCGCGGTCCGCCGCTGGGCGGCCGGCACCCCGGCCGTGACCGTGCTCGACGTGCCCGCGCTGGTCGGCGAGCACGTCCTCGGCGGACACGGCAACCCGGACGGCCTGCACTGGGGCTGGGCGGGACACTCCGCCGTCGGGGAGGCGCTGGCCGGGCTCCTGGAGCCCACGGTGGCCCGGCCGTGACCCTGCTCGGCATCGACCTGGGCACCACCTCGGTCAAGGCGGCGGTCTTCGACGACGACGGCGTCCGCGTCGCCGCGGCCCGCGCCACGCACCCGACCGCGCGTCCCGCGCCCGGCCACGCCGAGCAGCACCCGGACGACTGGTGGTCCGGGCTGACGGAGGTGGTCGGCGCGCTCGGCCCGGCACTGGCCGGGGTGACCGCCGTCGGGCTGTGCGCCCAGGTCGACACCCACCTGTTCGTCGACGGGGCCGGCGCGCCGGTGCACCCGGCGATCACCTGGCAGGACGGTCGGTGCGGCGCGGTCGCGGCGACGCTCACCGACCGGCTGTCGTCCGCGGACCGGGCCCGGCGCCGCGGTGGGACCGGCTCCGTCGACGCCTCGCACGCGGCCGCCCGCGCCGCCTGGCTCGCCGAACACCGGCCCGACGCGTGGGCCCGCGCGCGCAGGGTGCTCGCGCCCAAGGACTGGCTGCTCGAACGCCTCACCGGCACCGCAGTGGCCGATCCGCTCTCCTCGACCGGACTCCTCGACCCCGACGGCCGGTACCCGGAGTGGCTCGACCTGCTCGTCCCCGGGTTGCGCTCGATGCCGGCGCCCCTGGCCGACCCGGCGTCGGTCGCGGGGGAGACCACCGGCGCGGGCGGGCTCCCGGCCGGGCTGCCCGTCGCCGTCGGGACGATGGACGCCTGGGCGGCGCTGCTCGGCGGCGGGATCGCCGCCCCCGGCGACGCGATCGACATCGCGGGCACCTCGGAGGTCCTGGCCCTCGCCGCGGCGCCCGGCGGCGGCGCCCCGGGGATCGTCACGTTCCCGCCGTGGCGCGGGCTGCACGTGCACGCAGGACCCACCCAGGCCGGCGGCGACGCGCTGACCTGGGCGTCCGCGGTGCTGGGCGTCGCACCGGCCGAGCTGCTGGCCCGGGCCGCCGATGCCGAACCGGGGCGGGTGCTGTTCCTGCCCCAGCTCGCCGGGGAACGGGCCCCGCTGTGGGACCCCGACCTGCGCGGGCACTGGCTCGGCGCGAGCTTCGCCACCGGGTCCGCCGAGCTGGGCCGCGCCGTGCTGGAGGGGGTCGCGCACGCCGCCCGGCACGTCCTGGGCCCGCTGGAGTCGGCCGCCGGCCGCCGCCCCGAGACCATCGCCGCCTGTGGCGGTGGCGCGGCGAGCGACCTCTGGTGCCAGATCAAGGCCGACGTGCTGGACCGGCCGCTGCGCCGCACCGCCGAACGCGACGCCGGGGTGCTCGGCGCGGCGATGCTCGCCGCGCTCGCGACCGGCCGGGCCGCCTCGGTCGGTGAGCTCGCCGGACGGATGGTGCGGGTCGACCGCGAGTTCACCCCCGACCCGCGCACCCGCGGCCGCCTGGACGACGCGCACGGCCGCTACCTCGCCGCGCAGCGGGCACTGGCACCGCTGTTCCGCCCGCCGGGTGGATAGGGTCCGGCCGTGCCCCCCTCGCCGGTCGCCGTGGTCACCGACTCCACCGCACACCTGCCGCCCGGCGTCGCGGAACGGCGCGGCATCCACGTCGTCCCGCTGGAGGTCCGGCTCGGCGAGCGCACCGCCCGCGACGGTGTCGACGTCTCCGCCGCCGAGCTGATCGTCGCGCTCGCCGACCGCACCCTGCTCGTGCAGACCTCGCGCCCGACCCCGGCCGCGTTCGCCGAGCGCTTCACCGCCCTGCTCGACGACGGCGTCCCCGCCGTCGTGGCCGTGCACCTGTCGCGCGCGCTGTCCGGCACCTGGGACGCGGCCCGGCTCGCCGCGCAGGAGGTCGCCCCGGACCGGATCCGGGTCGTCGACTCCGGTGCCATCGCGATGGGCCTCGGCTTCGCCGTGCTCGCCGCCGCCGACGCCGCCGGAGCCGGCGCCACCGCCGACGACGTCGAGGCCGTGGCCGGCGCCGTCGCCGCACGGGCACGGGTCTTGTTCGCGGTGCAGGACCTGGAGCGGCTGCGCCGCGGCGGCCGGATCGGCGCCGCGTCCGCGCTGATGGGCACGGCCCTGTCGGTCAAGCCGATCCTGCACCTGCGCGACGGCCGGATCGCGCCGCTGGAGAAGGTGCGGACGACCTCGCGCGCGACCGAACGGCTCGTCGCGCTCGCCGTCGCCGAGGCGGGTCCGGGCGCACACCTCGCCGTGCACCACCTCGGCGCCGAGGACCGGGCCGAGGACATCGCCGACCGGCTGCGCGAACAGCTGCCCGACGCCGCCGAGGTGCACGTCTCCGAGGTCGGCGCGGTGATTGGGGCGCACGTGGGAGCCGGTCTGGTGGGGATCGTGGTGGTGCCCGCCGTCTGACCGCCGGGCGATGATCTCTCGGGTCGTCGCGCGAGGCCGTCGGATGCTCCGGGTGACGCCGACATGCCCGGCTCTCGCCCCGGGCCGACAGGCCCCGCCGGTGTGTAGCACGGACCGCCGACGATCCGGCCGCGCCGTGGCCCACGGCAGCGCATCGGTCCCCAATCGATCGATCCGTCCACAGGCCCGGCATCGGCCGGTCGGAACGGGGGTGGCGCACCTAGCGTCGGGTGCGTGACCAGGACCGACGCCTCCCTCGACCCGGCCCGGCGGCTCGCCGGGATCGGGACGCGCGGGCGGGTGGACGCGGTCGCGGACCGGCTCGATCCCCCGACCGTCCCGTTGCCCGCGCTGCCGGTGGCTCCCGGCGCGTCCGGACCACGTCCCGGATCACCGCCCGCCCACGGACCGGGCGCCGTCGGGCCGCCTCCGCCGCGCGCCCACCGCGCTGCCGGGCCGCCCGTGGCGGCGCCGTCCGCGTCCCGGCCCGGCACCTGGCCCGGTGCGACGCCCCTCCGGCACGACCCCGCCACCCTGCACGGCGCGACACCGGGCCGGCCCGATTCCGCCGCCCCGCACGGGCCGGAACCGGTGTGGACCGCCGATCCCTCCGCCACGCACCGCGGAGCGACCGGCCCCGTCGCGCCGGAGGAGCCGGCACCGGTGTGGACCGCCGACCCCGATGCCGGCCACCCCCTGGCCCTGCTGGCCCGGGACGACCCCGCACCGTCCGAGGAGCTCGGCGACGACGTCCCGCACGGCGGGCGGCCGTCGTGGCTGCGCCGCCGAGCCCAGCGGTGGCTGCCGCCGTCGCTGGCCGGGGCGCGGGTGGACCCGGGCCGCCCCGGTGCGCTCGCGCTGGTGGCGGTGGTGCTCGCCGGGGCGCTGGTCGCCGGGGTGGGGGTGTGGCTCGACCGTCCCACCGTGCAGCCCGTCGGCGGCCTGCCCGAGGTGACGGCGGTGCCCGGTGGGGCGGCGACGGGGGAGACGGACCGGTCCGCGGGTCCTGGTGGGCCGGCGCCCGTCGCGGCGGCACCGGTCACCGCGGGGCCGCTCGTCGTGAGCGTCGTCGGGCGGGTCGCCCGGCCCGGTCTCGTCCGGGTCCCCGACGGCGCACGCGTCGCCGACGCCCTCGACGCCGCGGGCGGCGCGCTGCCCGAGGTCGACCTCGGCGCGCTGAACCTGGCCCGCCGCCTCGGCGACGGGGAGCAGATCGCGGTCGGCGTCCCACCGGCGCCCGACGCCGCCCCGGTCCTGCCCGCCCCGGGCTCCGAGCCGGCGTCGGGCGCCGAACCGGGCGCGGCCGCCGCACCCGCCGCACCCGGCGGGAAGATCGACCTGAACACCGCCACCCTCTCGGACCTCGACGCCCTGCCCGGCGTCGGCCCGGTCACCGCGAAGAAGATCATCGACTGGCGCAGCGCCAACGGGCGCTTCAGCCGGGTCGAGCAGCTGCGCGAGATCGACGGCATCGGCGAGCGCCGTTTCGCCCAGCTCCAGGAACTGGTGCGGGTGTGACCCGCGCCGGAGCCCGCCGGCCCGAACCGGTGCCCGGGGAGCGCGACGACGAGCGTGCGGAGCAGCAGGAACGTCCCGCCCCACCCGACCTGCGCCTCGTCCCGGCCGCGCTCGCCACCTGGGCCGCCGTCCTCGCCGGGCTGCTCGGCGGCACCGCGGGCGGGATCACCGCCGCCGTCCTCGCGGCGCTCGCCCTGACGGTCACGCTGCTCCGTGCCCGGACCAGCGCCCGCGCCGCGGCGCCGTCCTCGATCGTGCTCGCCGCGGCCGGGTGCGCGCTCGTCGCGGCCGTCCTGGGCACCGTCCACGCGGCCGCGCTGGCGTCGCACCCGCTGCGCGGGCCCGCCGACCGCGGCGCCGCCGCCGAGGTCCGCGTCCGGCTCACCGACGACCCCCGGATCCTGCGCAGCACCACCGGTGGTGGCGACGAGTCCGGCGCCGCCCGGGCGATGGCGCTGGTCCCCACCGAGCTCGTCACGGCCACCGTCGGTGGCGGTCGGGCGACCACCGGCGGGAAGCTCCTGCTCCTGGCCCCGGCAGCGGAGTGGACCGGGCTGCTCCCCGGTCAGGAGGTCTCCGCCGCCGGGCTGCTCATGCCCGCACAGCGTCCCGACCTCACGGTCGCCGTGCTGAAGGTCCGCGGCGCACCGCAGGACGTGACCGCGCCGCCGTGGTGGCAGACCGGGGCCGGGGCCCTGCGCGACGGCCTGCGCGACGCGGCGGTCGCCGCACTGCCCGAGGCACCGGCGGGGCTGCTGCCCGGGCTCGCGATCGGGGACACCCGCGCCCAGCTCGCCGAGACCGAGCAGGACTTCCGGACCGCGGGGCTCGCGCACCTCACGGCCGTCTCCGGCGCCAACGTCGCGATCGTGACCGGGGCGGTGCTGCTCCTGCTGCGCCTGTTCCGGACCGACCCGCGGATCGCGGCCGCGGTGGCGATGGTCGCCCTGGTCGGGTTCGTCGTGCTGGCCCGGCCGTCGCCGTCGGTGCTGCGTGCGGCGGTGATGGGCGGGGTCGTGCTCATCGCGTTCGCCGCCGGCCGGGCGCGGTCCGCGGTGCCCGCGCTGGCAGTGGCCGTGCTCGGCCTGCTGCTGGCCGTCCCCGCCCTGGCCGTCGACGCGGGTTTCGTGCTGTCCGTCGTCGCCACCGGTGCGCTGGTGCTGCTCGGGCCGGGGTGGACGGCGGCGCTGCGACGGCGCGGGCTGCCGTCGGGGCCGGCCGAGGCGCTGGTCGTCCCGGTCGCCGCGGCGCTGGCCACCGCGCCGGTGATCGCCGGGCTCAACGGGGGAGTCGGGCTGGTCACCGTGGTGGCGAACCTGCTCGCGGCGCCCGCGGTCGCCCCCGCGACGGTGCTGGGCGTGCTCGGTGCGGTGCTGTCCGCGGTGAGCCCGGCCGCAGCGTGGTGCTGCGCCTGGCTGGCGGGGCCGTTCGTGTGGTGGCTGGTCGTGGTCGGGGACCGGGCCGCCGCGGTGCCCGGTGCCACGGTGCCGTGGCCCGCGGGCGCGGGCGGCGCGCTGCTGCTCACCGGGGTGCTCGTCGTGCTGCTGGCGATGGGCCGGGTGCCGCGCCTGCGGACGCTGTTGCTGGCGCTGCTGGTCGGGCTCCTCGTCGTCCTCGTCCCGACCCGGTTCGCCCCGCCCGGCTGGCCGCCCACCGGGTGGCGGATGGTGGCCTGCGACGTGGGTCAGGGCGACGCGCTCGTCCTCGCCACCGGCACCCCGGGGCACGCCGTCCTGGTCGACACCGGGCCGACGGACGACGCCGTCGACACCTGCCTGGACCGGCTCGGGGTCCGGGTCCTGGAGCTCGTGGTGATCACCCACTTCCACGCCGACCACGACGGCGGCCTCGCCGGCGCGCTGCGCGGTCGGGCCGCGGGCGGGATCGCCGTCGGGCCGGTGCGGGAACCGGCGTCGGGGCTGCGCGAGATCACCCGGCACGCCGAGCGGGCCGGGGCTCCGGTGGTGGGGCTCGTTCGCGGGATGGAGCTGGGGTGGCCGGAGCTGCGCCTGCAGGTCCTCGGCCCGGTCCACCCGCCCCTGACGGTCGACGGCGGCGACGGGACGGCGGTGAACGACATCTCGCTGCTGCTGCGCGCCACCACCCCGGCCGCGACGATCCTGCTGACCGGCGACGCCGAACTGGCGGCCCAGGACGACCTGCTCCACTCCGGGGTCGACCTGCGGGCCGAGGTCCTGAAGATGCCCCACCACGGGTCCCGCAAGGTGGTCCCGGACCTGATCACCGCCGTCGCGCCGCGTGCGGCGGTGATCAGCGTCGGCAACGGCAACAGCTACCGGCACCCCAACCCGGAGCTGGTGGACCGGCTGGCCGGGGCGGGCGTCGTCGTCGCACGCACCGACCGGTCCGGTGACCTGGCCCTGACCGGCGACGACCCGGCCGGGCTGACGGTGGTCGCGCGTGGCGACCCCCGTCCGGCTCCCGGCCGGCGGGGCCGGTCAGCCCCGGTTCGCCAGCGCCTCGCGGACCGCGGAGGACGTCGACGGCACGGTCGCCGTCGGGCCGACCTCGCCGGAGACGGCGTCGAGGGTCTTGAGCCCGTCACCGGTGATCATCAGGACGGTCTCGGCGTCGGGGTCGAGCGCCCCGGCCTCGAGCAGCTTCTTGGTGGTCGCGATGGTGACCCCGCCCGCGGTCTCGGCGAACACGCCCTCGGTGCGGGCCAGGAGCCGGATGCCGGCGACGACCTCCTCGTCGGACACGTGCCCGACCGAGCCGCCGGTGCGGCGCACCGAGTCGAGGACGTACGGACCGTCGGCCGGGTTGCCGATCGCCAGCGAGCGCGCGATGGTGTCCGGCTTCTGCGGCTGGATCACGTCGTGACCGGCCTCGAAGGCCCGCGCGACCGGCGAGCAGCCGGTGGCCTGGGCACCGAACACGGTGTACGGGGTGGGCTCGACCAGACCCAGGGTGCCGAGCTCGGTGAACCCCTTGTCGATCTTGGTGAGCTGGGAGCCGGATGCGACCGGGACGACCACCTGCTGCGGGAGCCGCCAGCCGAGCTGCTCGGCGACCTCGTAGCCCAGGGTCTTCGAGCCCTCGGCGTAGTACGGGCGGACGTTGACGTTCACGAACGCCCAGTCCTCGTGCTCGGCGGCCAGCTCGGTGGCGAGCCGGTTGACGTCGTCGTAGTTGCCGTCGACGGCGAGCAGGGTGCCGCCGTAGACCGCGGTGGTGACGATCTTCGCCTGCTCCAGGGAGGACGGGACCAGCACGACCGAGTCCCAGCCGGCGCGGGCGGCCGCGGCGGCCACGGCGTTGGCGAGGTTGCCCGTGGAGGGGCAGCACAGCACCGAGAAGCCGAGCTCACGGGCGGCGGCGAGCGCGACGGCGACGACGCGGTCCTTGAACGAGTGCGTCGGGTTGCCCGTGTCGTCCTTGATCCAGATCTTGCGGACGCCGAGCGCGCGGGCCAGGTTGTCGGCCTCGATCAGCCGGGTCAGGCCGGGCTCGGTGTTCGCGTGCTGCTCGACGGTCGAGGGGACCGGCAGCAGGTCCTTGTAGCGCCAGATCGACTTCGGGCCGGCCTCGATGGAGGCGCGGGTGACCGTCGGGAAGTCGTAGGCCACCTCGAGGGGGCCGAAACAGCGCGGACACGCGAACTCCGCGGCGAGCGGGGTCTCGTGGCGGCACTCGCGGCACGCGAGAGCGCGCGCGGAGCCCAGGTCGTAGGCAGAGGTGGTTTCGGGCGCAGCAGTGAGAGTCACGAGATCTCCTCATCTGTCCCGCCGGAGGTGGCGGGCCGGAATTGGCACCGTGTTCGTCGACGTCCTCGCCGCGCGGAAGGCGCAGGTCTGGGCGGATCGTCGTGCGACGCCGGTTGCCGGGGCTTCAACGGGCCGTTCCCTCTGCCCCTCTGGATGAGCCATATGCGGTTGTGGTGCTCCGGACGCCGAGCGCCGGAATCGACGACGACGGTACGCGAACGGGGCACCGCACCGCCAGACGAGGTCGTCGTGCCGGGACGCGGCTCACCCGTTGTCGGGGGTGTGGGCCACCATGGGGGTGTGAGCAGCACGAGCGAACCGGGCCCGCTGCAGCTGGTCGTCGGGGACGAGGAGTTCCTGGCCGAGCGGGCGGTGTCCGACCTGGTCCGGCGCGCCCGGCAGCGCGATCCGGAGACCGAGCTGCGCCGCTTCCGCACCTCCGAGGTGGCACCCGGCGAGCTCGCCGGGCACCTCAGCCCCTCGCTCTTCGCGGAGGGCAGGGTGATCGTGCTCACTCATGGCCAGGATGCGAACAAGGACATGACCGCCGCCCTCGCCGACTACGTGAAGGACCCGGCCGACGGGATCGTGCTGGTGGTCCAGCACGCCGGGGGGGCGAAGGGCAAGGCGGTCCTGGACCTGATGCGCAAGGCCGGGGCGCACACCGTCACCTGCAACCGCATCACCCGCGCCGACGAGCGGTCGGACTTCGTGCGCGACGAGGTGCGTCGCCACGGCGGCACCATCACTCCCGGTGCGCTCGCGGTACTGGTCGAGGCGGTCGGGTCGGACCTGCGGGAGCTGGCGGCTGCGGCCGGGCAGCTCGTCGCGGACACCGGCGGCGCCGTGGACGAGGCCGGGGTGCGGCGCTACCACCGCGGCCGGGCCGAGTCCTCCGGCTTCGCGGTGGCCGACGCGGCGGTCGCGGGGGACCGGCGGGCGGCGATGGAGGCGCTGCGGTGGGCGCTGGTGCTCGGTGTCCCGCACGTCCTGATCGCCGACGCGCTCGCGGACTCGGTGCGCACCCTGGCCAAGGTCGGCTCGGCCGGGCGGGGCGACCCGAACCGGCTGGCCGGTGAGCTGGGCATGCCTCCGTGGAAGATCCGTAAGGCCCAACAGACGGTCCGGCAGTGGCGTCCGGAGCAGCTCGCCGTCGCCATCGCGGCGACCGCCCGGGTGAACGCCGACGTCAAGGGCGTCGCCGCGGACGCGGGGTACGCGTTGGAGCGGGCCGTGCTGGCGGTCGTGTCCGCCCGCACCCCGCGCTGAGCCCCGCGCCCGCAGCACGCGCACGGGCTCCGGCCCGGGGGCACGACAGGTCCGGAAACACGACGACGGCGCCACCCCGATGGGGCGGCGCCGTCGTGGGGAACCGGGGTGGCTCAGGCCTGGACGTCGTTGAGACGCTTGGCCAGGGCCGACTTGCGGTTCGCTGCCTGGTTCTTGTGGATGACGCCCTTGCCGGCCGCCTTGTCGAGGGCCTTGGCCGCCTTGCGCTGCAGCTCCACGACGTTGTCGGCGCCGGAGTCGGCGGCCTCGCGGAAGTGGCGGATCGCGGTCTTGACCGACGACTTCACCGACTTGTTGCGCTGCCGGCGCTTCTCGTTGGTCTTGACACGCTTGATCTGCGACTTGATGTTGGCCACGTCTGCCTCTGGTCTTCCTGCCTGCTGGTCGGCTGGTCTTGTGTACGTCCGGGTCCGCTCCGGCGGCACCGAACAGCATCACTGGAGAGAGGGTCCAGGCCGTTTCGGGCGAGCACGCCGAGCGCTCGACGCACAAGGTTACCAGCGGCGTCCTCGCCCCCTGTTCCGGGTCACCAGACGCGGTAGGGCAGGAACTTCCCGTTCAGCGTGATCACGGCCCGGTCGCCCTTCGGGTCGGCGACGCGCTGCAGGTCCAGCTCGAAGTCGATCGCGGACACGATGCCGTCGCCGAACTCCTCGCGGACCAGCTCGGAGATCGTCGTGCCGTACACCTGCACCATCTCCGAGAGGCGGTAGACCAGCGGGTCGGTGAGGTCCACCGCGGCCGCGCCGCGCTCCGGCGGGAGGGTGAGGGCGTCGACGACGTCGTCGTCCAGGTCCAGCAGGGAGCCTGCGGCCTCGGCCTGCTCGCGGGTCAGCGTCTGCTGCCCGAGCAGGGCCGAGGTGGACCACTCCAGCGAGCGGCCCAGTGCCTCGGCGATCTTGTCCCAGGTCAGGCCCAGCTTCTTCTTCCGGGCGAGCACGACACGCGCCGCGCTCAGCCGGTCGAGCGGGGGGACGGGGGTGACCGACACGGTGACTCCTCCGGGTTGGGGACTGGGCTCCTGGCCGTTCGATCGTGCGCGATCGGCCGCGTCGGGGCAACGCGGGGACGCCCGGCGTGAACAGCGTGTGACGACCTGCGGTGCCACCACGGCGGCCGCCCGGCCCGACATGGGACGATGGGTCCCAGTGCCCCGAGCCCCGAGTGCCCTGAGCACCCGAAGTGCCCGAAGCCCCACGCATGAGCGAAAGCCGAGTACAGCCGAGTGACGACGTACGCCGACCGCACGTTCACCCCGCCGGAGCGCATCCGGAACTTCTGCATCATCGCCCACATCGACCACGGGAAGTCGACCCTGGCCGACCGGATGCTGCAGGTCACGGGGGTACTGAGCGATCGTGACGCCCGGGCCCAGTACCTGGACCGGATGGACATCGAGCGCGAGCGCGGCATCACGATCAAGGCGCAGAACGTCCGGCTGCCGTGGACCGCGAAGAACGCCGACGGCGTCGAGACCGAGCACGTGCTGCATCTGATCGACACCCCGGGCCACGTCGACTTCACCTACGAGGTGTCCCGGGCGCTCGAGGCGTGCGAGGGCGCGATCCTGCTGGTCGACGCCGCGCAGGGGATCGAGGCGCAGACCCTGGCCAACCTGTACCTGGCCATGGAGAAGGACCTGCACATCATCCCGGTCCTCAACAAGATCGACCTGCCTGCCGCGGACCCGGAGCGCTACGCCGCGGAGATCGCGCACATCACCGGCTGCGAGCCGGAGGACGTGCTGCGGTGCAGCGCGAAGACCGGTGAGGGTGTGGAGGCGGTGCTCGACGCCGTCATCGCCCAGGTCCCCGCCCCGGTCGGCGACGCCGACGCGCCCGCCCGGGCGATGATCTTCGACTCGGTCTACGACACCTACCGCGGCGTCATCACCTACATCCGCGTCGTCGACGGGAAGCTCTCGCCGCGCGAGAAGATCAAGATGATGTCCACCGGCGCCGAGCACGAGCTGCTCGAGATCGGCATCGTCTCCCCGGAGCCCAAACCGTCCGACGGCCTCGGCGTCGGCGAGGTCGGCTACCTCATCACCGGGGTGAAGGACGTCCGCCAGTCCAAGGTCGGCGACACCGTCACCTCCAAGCGCAACGGGGCCACCGACCCGCTGACCGGCTACCGCGAGCCGCAGCCGATGGTCTACTCCGGGCTCTACCCGATCGACGGGTCGCAGTACCCCGACCTGCGCGAGGCGCTGGACAAGCTGCAGCTCAACGACGCCGCCCTCACCTACGAGCCGGAGACCTCGGCCGCGCTCGGCTTCGGCTTCCGCTGCGGCTTCCTCGGCCTGCTGCACCTGGAGATCACCCGCGAGCGCCTCGAGCGCGAGTTCGACCTCGACCTGATCTCCACCGCGCCCAACGTCGTCTACCAGGTCACCACCGACGACGGCGAGGAGATCGAGGTGACCAACCCCAGCGACTGGCCGGTGGGCAAGGTCGCCGAGGTCCGCGAGCCGATCACCAAGATCACCATCCTGGCGCCGTCGGAGTTCGTCGGCACCATCATGGAGCTGTGCCAGAGCCGGCGCGGCCAGCTCGGCGGGATGGACTACCTGTCCGAGACCCGCGTCGAGCTGCGCTACACGATGCCGCTCGGTGAGATCATCTTCGACTTCTTCGACAACCTGAAGTCGCGCACCCGCGGCTACGCCAGCCTCGACTACGAGGAGGCCGGCGAGCAGGTCGCCGACCTGGTCAAGGTCGACATCCTGCTGCAGGGCGAGGCCGTCGACGCGTTCTCCGCGATCGTGCACAAGGAGTCGGCGTACTCCTACGGCACCTCGATGGCGACCAAGCTCCGCGAGCTCATCCCGCGCCAGCAGTTCGAGGTGCCGATCCAGGCCGCCGTCGGCGCCCGGATCATCGCCCGCGAGACGATCCGCGCGATCCGCAAGGACGTCCTCGCCAAGTGCTACGGCGGCGACATCTCCCGCAAGCGCAAGCTGCTGGAGAAGCAGAAGGAGGGCAAGAAGCGGATGAAGACGATCGGCCGCGTCGACGTCCCGCAGGAGGCCTTCGTCGCCGCGCTGTCCACCGGGGGCGGTACGGCCACCGAGAAGCCCAAGAAGTAGCCCCGGACGCGAAGCGGGCCCGACTCCCAGCGGGGGAGTCGGGCCCGACGTGTACGTGGTGGGGGGGGCGGGGAGCGCGGGGGCCGCTTACATGGCCAGGCCTGCCCGGGGGCCGGGGATCGGCCCGTCGCACGGCGCGGGCCGGGCGGCGGGGGCACGGCGCGGCGACAGGATGCGCTGCACCCGCTGGCAGACGGACTCGACGACCGTCCGTCCCTCGGCAGACAGGTGCACCAGCACACGGCGCCGGTCGAGCGGGTCGGCCGACCGGTAGGCCAGCTTCTTCTCGACGAGGCGGTCCACGATCCGGGTGGCCGTGGGGGCGGGCAGCGACGTGTGTCCCGCGACCTCGCCCATGCTGCGGCCGGTGCCGCGGGCGAGCATCAACAGGACGCGCCAGCCGTCACGGCTGACGTCCGTCGAGGACGGGTTGGTGGACAGGGCTGTGGCCACGGCGTGGTCGACCCGGTCCAGGAACTCGACGACACCCGCGGCTCCAGGCGTCGGGGCAGCCATGGTGGCAGTCCCCGACGCCCGTCGACTGAAAGGCTCGGTCACGATGACGCACTGTACTTGCCGAGCGGGCGAAATCCGACCCTGTCCTGGGCAAACGTCCCCCGAGCGCCGGGCGGTCGTCACGCAGCGATGACCGACAGGGCGACGACCAGGCATTTCGTAGACCGCTTGACGTGACCCAACGACATCACGAATGCATCACACCCGGATCTCGTAACGGATCAGCGGGTCAGGACGATCTTCCCCGCCGTCCGCCCCGCGGACATCGCCTCGAACGCCTCCTTCGCGGAGTCCATCGGCAGTTCGGTCCCGATCTCCGGCGCGATCCCGGCCGTCGCGACGAAGTTCATGAGATCCACGAGCTCCTGCCGCGTCCCCATGGTCGACCCGACCACCTCGAGCTGGAGGAAGAACAGCCGCTGGAGGTCCGCGGGCGGGTTCGGGCCCGAGGTGGAGCCGCAGATGACGATGCGGCCACCGGGGCGCAGCGCCCGCATGGAGTGCTTCCAGGTGGCCTCGCCGACCGACTCCATGACGGCGTCGACCTTGCCCGGCAGCTTCGCGCCGGACTCGAAGGTGGCGTGCGCGCCGAGCCGCTCGGCCAGCGCGCGCTTCTCCTCGTCGCGGCCGGTGACCCACACCTGGAGGCCCGCGGCGCGGCCCAGCTGGATCAGCGCCGTCGAGACGCCGCCGGAGGCACCCTGGACGAGCACGGTCTGGCCCGGCTGCAGGCCCGACTTGGTGAACAGCATCCGGTACGCGGTCAGCCAGGCGGTGCCGAGCACGGCGCCCTGGCCGGGGGTGAGGCCCGTCGGGGCGGGGACCGCGTTGCGCGCCGGGACGATCACCTTCTCGGCCATCGTGCCCTGGTGGCGCTCGGTGAGCAGGGTGCGCTTCGGGTCGAGGGTCTCGTCGCCGCGCCAGTCCGGGTCGCCGATGATCGGGTAGAGGACGACCTCGGTGCCGTCGTCGAGGGTCCCGGCGCCGTCGCAGCCGAGGATCATCGGGAACTGGTCGGGCTTGATGCCGACCCCGCGCAGCGTCCACAGGTCGTGCATGTTGAGGCTGGCGGCGGAGACGGTGACGGAGACCCAGCCGTCGGGGACCTCGGGGTCGGGCCGCTCGCCCACGACGAGGGAGTCGAGGGGAGCGTCGGCGTTGGGCTCCTGCGCGTAGACAGCGAACATGGCCCCGAACCTAATGCCTGGGCGCGGGGACTACCGTGTGGAGTGTGCGCACGATCATCGACGGCTGGGACGCGTTCGAGCTGTGGCTCACCGGCCTGCCGTTCGTGGTGCAGGTCGTGTTCGTGACGGTGGTGGTCCTGCCCGCGTGCGCGCTGGTCGCGATCGGGGCCGACCGCGCCACCCGGCGCTTCGACACGCCCCGCGGGCGCCGCGACGGCGGGGCCTGAGCACTCAGACCGGCTGGGCCGCCAGCGCGGTCAGGGCCTCCGAGCAGCCCGCGTCGACGCGCAGGTCGGCGAGCTCGTCGCCCCGGGTCGCCCCGCGGTTGACGATCACGACCGGCACCTCCGCCCGGTGGGCGGCCCGGACGAACCGCAGCCCCGACATGACGGTCAGCGAGGACCCGGCGACGAGCAGCGCACCGTCCTCGGGGGTCAGCGTGGCCACCATCGCGTAGCACCGCGCCACCCGGTCCTTCGGCACGTTCTCCCCGAAGAACACGACATGCGGCTTGAGGACCCCGCCGCAGGACGCGCACGGCGCGATCCGGAACCCGTCGGTGATCTCCACCGCGGCGTCGCCGTCCGGGGCGGTCTCGACCTGCGCACTGTGCGCCTCGGTGAAGCCGGGGTTCAGCGCGGTGAGCCGGGCCGCCAGCGCGTCGCGGGCGGTGATCCGCCGGCAGTCCAGGCAGACGACCTCGTCGATGCGCCCGTGCAGGTCGACGACGCCGCGGCTGCCGGCCACCGTGTGCAGGCCGTCGACGTTCTGCGTGACCAGCCCGTCGACGACGCCCGCGGCCCCCAGCGCGGCCAGCGCGCGGTGACCCGGGTTGGGGTCGGCGCGGCGCATTCGGGCCCAGCCGACGTGGCTGCGCGCCCAGTACCGCTGCTGCGCGGGCTTCCCGGAGACGAACTCGGAGTAGGTCATCGGGTTGCGCGGGCGCGAGCCCGGGCCGCGGTAGTCCGGGATGCCGGAGTCGGTGGACAGCCCGGCCCCGGTGAGGACGACCAGGCGTCGCCCGGCGAGCAGATCCAGCGCCGCACCCGGGTCGGTGGTGACGGCGGGGGAGGGCATGCCTTCCAGAGTAGGCGCGCCCGGCGGCACCCCGCGCTCCGACGGCCGGCGTCACCGCTCCGCCCTGCCGCCCCTTCGCTCCACCTCCCGCTCCGCCGAGCACCCCTGCCTGCCGCGCGCCTCTCGCCCCGCCGCACGCGCTCGGCCCCGCCGGGGCGCCGAACGGGCCCGCCGAGTGGTACGCGGTGAACCCGTCGGGGCCGGTCCCGGGTCCGTGGTGTGCCACTCGGCGCACCCCGGCGACCGAACTGGTTCGCGATCGCACACCAGGGACGCCGAACGGCCCCGCCGGCGCGGTGTCCCGGCGATCCTGCGCCGGTGGACGTACCGGGGTGGCCCCTGATCTTCCGCGGCTCGGCCGCTGTCCGAGCCGGTCTCGTGACGGCGCGACGGCTGCAGGGGCCGGCGTTCGTCCGGGTGCTGCCCGACACCTGGGCCGCCCGACACCTCGTCCCGCTCGGGCACGCCGACCGGTGCCGGGCGGTGTCCCGCTGGTCCGGCGGTCGCGGGGTGATCGCGGGATGGGCCGCGGCGGAGCTGTCCGGTGCTCCGTGCGCGCCGGCCGGGGCGCCGGCCGGGGCGCCGGTCGAGGTGCTGCTCCCGGTCCGGGCCCGGGCCCCGGCCGGGGTGCGCGTGCGCCGCGACCGGCTGCACCCCGGTGAGATCGAGTGGCGCGACGGGATCCGGGTCACCACGCCCTTGCGCACCGCGTTCGACCTCGCCCGTGGTGAGGACGAGACCGACGCCGTCGTCGCGGTGGACGCGCTGGCGTTCCGGCACGGGTTCTCCCCGGACCTGCTGCTGCACTTCGCGGTCCGCTACCGGGGGCTGCGCGGGGTGTCCAGGGTCCCCGGCGTGCTGGGGCTCGCCGACCGGCGCGCCGCGTCGCCACCCGAGACCCGGCTGCGGTTGCTCCTGGTCCGGGCCGGGCTGCCGAGACCGCAGGCCCAGCACCCGGTGCGCGACGACGTCCGGCGCCGCGCGGTGTGGCTCGACCTCGCCTACCCCGCGGCCCGCGTCGGCATCGAGTACGAGGGTGCCGACCACACCGGCCCCGACCGGGTCCTGCGCGACGCCGCCCGGGTGACCCGCCTCGTCGACGCCGGGTGGCGGATCTACCGCTACACCCGGTTCGACCTGCGCGACGAGCCCGGGCGCATCGTCGCGGAGATCGGCCGGGCCCTGGACCACGCGCCGAGTGGTACGTCGTGAACCCGTCCGAGGGGGTCCGAGGTGCCTGACGTGCCACTCGCCGGGCCGGGCCGGGCCGGGCCGGCTCAGGCCAGGGCGTGGGCGGGCCGGGCCGGGTCAGGGCGAGGCGGGGCCAGGCGCGCCGGGCCAGGGCGGGGCGAGGCGAGGCCGGGCCAGGCAGGCCGGGCCAGGGCCGGGGGCAACGGGCTCAGCCCTGCGGCACCCAGGACGGCGTCCGCTTCTCCCCGAAGGCCCGGATGCCCTCCTGCCCCTCCTCGGAGGCGAAGTAGGACGCGGACAGCGTGTTCATCGCGGCGAAGTCGTCGCTCATCGCCGCCGGGCGCTCGCGCCGCAGCATCGCCTTCGTCCCGGCCAGAGCGCCGGGCGCACCGAGGCGCAGCATCCCGGTGTAGCGGGCCACCTCGTCGTCGAGGGCCTCGGCCGGGACGGCGCTGTTGATCAGCCCGACGGCCACCGCGCGCCGCGCGTCGAAGGTCTCGCCGGTGAGGAAGAGCTCGTGCGCGGCGCGGGCGGACAGCCGGGGCAGGACGGTCACCGAGATGACCGCGGGCACCACCCCGATCCGGACCTCGGAGAAGGCGAAGGTGACCGACTCGGCGGCGACGGCGATGTCGCACGCCGCCACGATCCCGACCCCGCCGGCGCGGGCAGGCCCCGACAGGCGGGCGACGACCGGCTTCGGGGAGTCCCACAGCGTGGTCAGGATCCGCGGCACCTCGGTGACACCCTGCTGCTCGGCGCCCGCGCCCCGCGACTCCCGCAGGTCCATGCCCGCGCAGAACACCGTGCCGGTGTGGGTCAGCACGATCACCCGCACCGCGTCGTCGGCGATCGCCGCGTCGAGGTGCGCGATCAGCTCCCGGCGCAGCTGCGCCGAGAGCGCGTTGCGGTTGCGCGGCGAGTCCAGGGTGATGGTCGCGATCCCGGCCTCGACGGCCAGGTGGACGAGTGCGGGGGAGTCGACGGTGTCTGCCACCCCCGCAGACTAGTACTGCAACGGCAGTTCGGCGTGTGGTGAGAGGCTGACGGCCGTTCGGCGGTGATGATCACCGCGTGGTTGATCTTGCCGGGTGGGTGGCCTCGTTGGACGCGGTGGTGGAGCTGATCTCTGGCCGTTTCCGCAGGGTCGAGCCGCGCCGGCGGGTCGGAACCTACCTGCGAGGCCTGCTCGCGGGGCTCGAGCGGAAGAACGGCTGGACCCTCGCCGAACACGCCGGGGCGATGTCGCCGGACGGGATGCAGCGGCTGCTGCGCACCGCGGACTGGGACGTCGACGGGGTCCGCGACGACCTGCGCGGCTACGTCCTGCAACATCTCACCGACACCGCGTCGGGGGTGTTCATCGTGGACGAGACCGGGTTCATCAAGAAGGGCCTGCGTTCGGCCGGGGTGCAGCGCCAGTACACCGGCACCAGCGGGAAGATCGACAACTGTCAGCTCGGTGTGTTCCTGGCCTACGCCTCGAAGCGGGGGCGGGCGTTGATCGACCGGGAGCTCTACCTGCCGACCTCGTGGACCGAGGACCGCGAACGCTGCGAGCGCGCGGATGTCCCCGATGACGTCGAGTTCGCCACGAAACCGCAGCTGGGGACGGCGATGCTGGCCCGCACGTACGCCGCTGGGGCACTCACGTCCGGGTCGTGGGTGACCGCGGACGAGGTCTACGGGCAGAACCCGGGCTTTCGCGACTGGCTCACCGAGCGGGAGATCCCGTTCGTGTTGGCCACCCGCAATGACGACATGCTCACCAGCCCGGACGGGAATCGTCGCCCGGCCAAGGCCCTGGCCACGATCGCCGGGGCGCGTGATCTCGACACCGGGCACGACGGGTGGGAGCGCCGCGCGATCGGGCCGGGCGCGCACGGGATGCGGGTCTATGACTGGACCGCGGTTGCGCTGGCCATCGACGGCCTCCCGGCGGGTTGGGGGCACTGGCTGCTGGTGCGCCGCCAGACCGAGCCCGCAGAGGGCAAGACCATCCGTGAGCTGGCGTTCTACCGCTGCGCCGCCCCGGCGAACACGCCGCTGCGCGACCTCGTTCGAGTCGCCGGGGCGCGGTGGGCGATTGAGGAATGCTTCCAGACCGCGAAGAACGAGGCCGGCCTCGACCACTACCAAGTCCGCTCCTACCGAGCCTGGCACGCCCACATCACCCTGGCCATGCTCACCGCGGCCTACCTCGCCGTCACCCGCGCCGCCGAACACGCACGCGAGGCCGAAAAGGGGGATCCTCAGCCAGCCGGCGCGCATTGATTCAGCTGTCGGGCAACGAGATCCGCCGTCTCCTCGCCGCGCTCGCCTTCACCCCGCTCACCTGCATCGACCACGTCATGCACTGGTCGACCTGGCGCCGTGAACGCCAACAACAGGCCCGCGACTGCCACTACCGCCGACGCGGCGAACGACCCCCGAGCTGATCAACTGCCGTTGCAGTACTAGGACCTCAGGCCTTCGTCCAGGTGCTGGTGATCGACACCCCGGCCAGGGCGAACAGCTGCGACACCGGGCAGCGGCGCTCGGTCTCGCTGGCGAGCTGCGCGACCTGCTCGTCGGTGCCGTCGGTGGTGATGACGGCGTCGATCCGCAGGTTCTGGAAGGTGGTCTCGCCGTCGCGGTGGGTGCCGGTGGTCATCGTCGTCGGGTTGAAGTCGGCGGCGACGTCGAAGCGCACGTGCTCGATCGTGATGCCGAGCTCCTTCGCGACGATCGAGCTGGTGACCTGGTTGCACGACGACAGCGAGGCGAGCGTGTAGGCGAGCGGGCTGGGGTGCTCGTCCTTGCCGCCGAAGGCGGGGTAGGCGTCGGTCTCGATGACGTAGTCGGCGCCGTCGACCGCGACGGTCTGCGCGACGCCGGTGCCCTGACCGCTGACGGCGAAGGTGACGAGGGGCATGGGTGAAACTCCCAGGGGTGCGATACGTGTGCGGGGGCCGCTGATCAGAGGCGGCGGTTCAGGGACACGGACAGAGCGCCCCGGCCGTCCGGGCGAGGTCGATGTGCAGCCTCCGCACGAGCGCGATCACGACGCCAGTGAACCGCACCGAACGGTTGTGCGCGACGTGATGGAGTCGACCGAACCGGCGACGCCCGTGGTCCGATGCGTGCGGTGGCGCCCGTCGTCGGGAGAGGGCTACGCTCGTAAACGGAGATTGCTCCGTTTATGGGAGGACAGCTGTGAGGATCGGACTGCACATCGCGGACTTCACCTACCCGGCCGGCCCGGCCGGGCTGGCCGACGACCTGTCCCGGATCGCCGCGGCGGCCGAGGAACAGGGCTTCGCGCGGGTGAGCGTCATGGACCACCTCTGGCAGATCCGGCCGGTCGGACCGGTCGAGACCGACATGCTCGAGGCCTACACCGTGCTCGGCTACCTGGCGGCCCGCACCGAGAAGGTCGACCTGCTGGCCTGGGTGACCGCGGTGACCTACCGCGACCCTGGTCTGCTGGTGAAGGCCGTGACCACTCTGGACGTGCTGTCGAAGGGCCGCGCGATGCTGGGCATCGGAGCCGCCTGGAACGACGAGGAGGCCACCGGGCTCGGACTGTTCTTCCCGCCGACGGCGGAGCGGTTCGAGCGGCTGGAGGAGACGCTGCGCATCGCCCGGCAGATGTGGAGCGACGACGACGGCCCCTTCGAGGGCACCCACTACCGGCTCGGCGCCACGCTGAACACGCCGCAGCCGCTGCGCAGGCCGCACCCGTCGATCCTGATCGGCGGTGGTGGGGAGAGGAAGACGCTGCGCCTGGTCGCGCAGTACGCCGACGCGTGCAACCTGTTCGGCGGCCCCGAGCTGGAGCGCAAGCTGGACGTGCTGCGCACCCGCTGCGAGGAGGTGGGGCGCGACTACGACGAGATCGAGAAGACGGTCATGACGCGGCTCGACCCGGCCGATCCGAAGGCGGCGGTCGAGGAGCTGCGCGGCTATGCGGCACTCGGCGTGCAGCACGTGCACACCATGGTGCCGGACGTGGCGGCGATCGAGCCGTTGCGGGTGTTCGGGTCGGAGATCATCCCGGCGGCCGCCGAACTCTGACCCGTCCGGTCAGCCGCCGGGTTGGCGGGGCATCGTCCGGAGGATCGCGACCTGCTGGTCCAGCTCGGCCGCGATCAGCTCGGCGTGCAGGGCGGCGGAGGCGTCGTCGTGTGCGGCGAGCGCGCGGTGGCGGCGCACCAGGTCGTCGATCGAGTCCAGCAGCCGGTCCACGGTCGAGCGGCCGGCCTGGGGTGCCGGGGTCTCCACGGGTGGGGGAGCCTCGGGCAGGGGGTGAATCAACTCTGCGGTCATGCGACGTTCTCCGTTGAACGTGTCGGGGTCGGGGCGTGTCATGCGCAGTCGTTCCTGGTCTCTCGAACTCCGTTGTACCCGCTCCAACGCTCTTTTACTGTGCGTAGAACACCGGTGCGACGCAGGACACGGTGACCGGGTGCGCCGGCGCGGTGACCGGTCGTGATCATCGCCTGTCAGGGGCCGGTCGGCGCGGTCGGCGGGCGAACGGAGGGTGGTCGTCGCGCCGGTCATGGAAACGGCGGGTGACGAGCCCGTGACGGTTCGTTGCGACACCTGTACCCGAAAGGGTGACGCAACCTAGCGTCCGGACCATGATCATTCGACCGGATGCGCGGACCGGGCTGCGTGCCCTGATCGTCGGGGCGCTCGTCGCTGTACTGGCCGTCCTCGGCCTCGCCCTGCCCGCCGCGGCCGTCGCCGCACCCGCCCCGGCCGCGCCGGCCGCCGTCGCCGCTCCCGCCGCCCCGGCCGCCGTGCCGGGGGAGGAGGAGTCCGGGCTGCCGGTGCGGGCGCTGTCGTCGCTGCCGTCGCAGGCCACCGACACCTACCGGCTGATCCGCTCCGGCGGGCCGTACCCGTACAGCCAGGACGGGACGACCTTCCAGAACCGGGAGGGGATCCTGCCCGCGAAGTCCTCGGGCTACTACAAGGAGTTCACCGTGACGACCCCCGGGTCGAGCACCCGCGGTGCCCGGCGGATCGTCACCGGATCGGGCGGGGAGTACTACTACACGGCCGACCACTACGCCTCGTTCGTCGTGGTAGACGTCTCGAGGTGAGCACCCTTCCCCGTGAGAGCGCCGGAACCGCCCCCGCCGTCGACGCGGCCCGGGGGCGGGCCGGTGGCTCCGGTCTCGTCGCCGTCGTCGAGGGGGCCGCGGACCGCACCGCGGTCCTGTCCGCCCTCGGCCGGGCGCTGAGCTTCCCCGAGTACTACGGCCACAACCTCGACGCGCTGGCGGACTGCCTGGGCGACCTGTCCTGGCTGCCCCCCGGGCCGGTCGAGCTCGTCGTCGCCGACGGGCCGCTCGCCGCGGCCGACCCCGGCACCCACGCGGCCGTCCTGGAGATCCTCGCCGAGGCCGTCGAGACGACGGCGGGCACCGACCGGCCGTTGCGGGTCACCCTGGCGGGTCCGGCGACCTGAACCGCCACGCCCGGAATCCCAGGGGTGCGTCACGACGTTGACCCCGAGGAACGGTCCGTGACGGGTGGCCGTGGACGGGGAGGAGACCTACCGTGGACGCCATGGGTCTCCGGCTGGTGAGGCGCAGGCACGTCGACCTGTGCCGCCTGCGGTGGGCGCTGTGAGGGGTCGTCCCCCTCCGCCCGCCGAACCAGGAGCGCCCCCATGTCCCGTACTCCGCACGCCCCGTCCGTCGTGATCGTCGGCGCCGGCCCCCGCGGGGCCGGTGTGCTCGAGCGGATGGTCACGAGTGCCCCCGAGCTGCTGCCCGACGCCCTCGCGGGCCCCGGCGTCGACGTCCACCTCGTCGACCCGTTCCCGGCCGGGGCGGGCCGCATCTGGCGGCACGCGCAGTCCCCGCTGCTCGCGATGAACTCGATGGCCGCTGACGTCACGATGTGGACCGACGACTCGGTCGTCTGCGACGGCCCGGTGGCGCCCGGCCCGTCGTTCTGGGACTGGGCACGGGACCTGCGCGAGCACGGTGACCCGGTTGCCGAGCTCGGTCCGGAGCTCGCCGACGAGCTGGCGCAGGTCACGGCGTCGACGTTCCCGTCGCGGCGGCTGCAGAGCCACTACCTCGCCGCGGTGCTGCGCGAGGTCGTCGAGCGGGCGCCGGCCGGGATGCGCGTGCACGTGCACCGCAGCACCGCCGAGGCCCTCGACGAGGCCGACGGCCGGCAGGTCGTGACCCTCGCCGACGGCACCGTCCTGCGCGGCGACGCCGTCGTCCTGGCCTCCGGGCACCTCGACGCCACCCCCACCGACGACGAGATCGCGCTCGCCGCCCGCGCCGCCGAGCTCGGCCTGCTCTACCTGCCCCCCGAGCAGACCTCGGACTCCGACCTCTCGGTCATCGCCCCGGGCGAGACCGTGCTGGCCCGCGGGCTGGGGCTGGCGTTCGTCGACCTCGTGGTGCTGTTGTTCGAGGGCCGCGGCGGGCGCTTCGTGGCGGACCCGGACGACACCGACCCGGACCGGCTGCGCTACGAGCCGTGCGGGCGGGAGCCGGTGCTGGTCGGCGGGTCCCCGCGCGGCGCGATCTACCACTCCAAGACCCACTACCAGCTGCGGGGCGGGCGTCCGCCGCTGCCGCGGTTCCTCACGCCCGAGGTGGTCGACGCCCTGATCGCCTCCGGTGGCCCGGTCGACGTCGCCACCCAGGTGTGGCCGCTGATGGCGAAGGAGATCGGCTGGGGCTGGTACCACGAGCTGTTCGTCGGCCACCCCGACCGTGTCCGCGCCGGGTGGGACGAGTTCGCCGAGCGCTTCGCGGCCGTCGCGCACGGCTCGCCCGAGGAGACGGCGCTGATCGCCGAGCTGGTGCCCGACCCGCTCGACCGCCTCGACCTCACCGCGCTGGACCGGCCGCTCGACGGCGTGCACGCCCCGGACCTGGAGACGCTGCAACCGCTGGTGCGCGAGCGCATCGCCGAGGACCTGCGCCAGCACGTGGACGAGCGGCACACCCCGCACCTGGGCGCGTTCGTCGCGATGCTGTCGGTCTACACCGAGACCACCCGCCTCGCCGGGGCCGGGGTGCTCTCCCCGCGCTCGCGGGCGCGGGACCTGCCGTGGTGGCAGTCGTTCTTCAACTCCGTCGCCTCCGGCCCGCCGGGGTTCCGGGTCCGCCAGATGCTCGCGCTCTCCCGTGCCGGGTACCTGCGGTTCCTCGGGGCGGGGATGACCGTTGACGTCGACGCCGACGGGTTCCACGCCACGAGCACCACCCTCGCCGGCGCGGAGCCGGTCACCTCCCGGGTGCTGGTCGACGCCCGGCTGCCCGACCCGAGCGTCTCGCGCACCGTGGACGGGCTGCTGGGCGGGCTGCTCGCCCGTGGTGAGGCCGTCGAAGAGGTCCTGTACGACGACGACGGCGCCCCGCTGCGCAACACCGGACTGCTGTCGGTCCGCCCGGCCGACGGCGCACTGCACACCGCGGACGGCGGGGTGCACGAGCGACGGTTCGCGGTCGGGCCGCACACCACGGTCAAGGTCGCGGGGGCGTTCACCCGGCCCGGGATGAACGCGCAGAGCCTGCGCTACAACGACGCCGTCGCCCGGGCCGTGCTGGGGGCCCTGCCCGGCGCCGCGGCCCGCGCCGTCCCGGCGGCCTGAGCCGTCCCGCCCGGGGTGTGCCCCGGGCGGGACCGGACTCAGACCGTCAGACCGGAGAACAGCAGGACCGCCAGTCCGAGGCCGACGGCCAGGTTGACCCCGGTCGCCGCGGCGAACACCCCGATCGGGCGCCACCCGGCCTCCCGCAGCGGTGCCACCCGGAACTCCAGGCCGATCGAGACGAAGGCCAGGATCAGGAACGTCGTCCGGAAGGCGTTGACGTCGCTGATCAGCGGCTTCGCGACGTCGGAGCCGGCGGTCGCGACGAACACGGTCGCGATCACCGAGGCGGCGAGGAACCCGAGCACGAACTTGGGGAAGCGCTCCCAGAACTCGCGCAGGCCCGGCCGGCCCGCCGAGCCGCTGCGCTCGACCTTCAGCGTGAAATAGGCCGTCAGCGCCACCGCGACGACGCCCAGCAGCGCGTTCTGGGTGGTCTTCACGATGGTCGCGATCTGCAGCGCCTCCTCGCCGACGATCGCCCCGGCCGCGCTGACCGCGGCGGTGGTGTCGATGTTGCCGCCGATCCACGCACCGGCGACGGCGGGCGACAACCCCAGCGCCCCGACGGCGGCGGGCAGCAGGAAGATCGACGGCAGCGCGAAGAGGATCACCAGGCTGGCCGTGTAGGCGAGCTGCTCCTTGCGGGCCTGCACCGCGCCGGCGGCCGCGATCGCCGCGCTGACGCCGCAGATGGACACCGCGGACGCCAGCAGGGCGCGGAGCTTGTCGTCGACCCCGGCCCGCCCGGCGAGCCACCAGGTGAAGCCGAAGACCACGGTGATCAGGACGACCGCCTGCACCACGGCCGGTCCGGCGGCGCGGACGATGACCGAGAAGTCGATCGAGGCGCCGAGCAGGACCAGACCGGTCTTGATGAAGAACTCGGTGCGGAAGCCGCCCGAGAGCCGTTCGCGCAGCCCGGTCAGGGTGAGCACGACGTTGCCGAGCAGCCCGAGCGCGATCGCGTAGACCGGGTACTCGATCGCGTCGGCGATCCCGGACAGCGCGGTGCCCTCGGCGGCGTCCGGGACGGTCTGTTCGAGGAAGCGGACGAGTCCGCCGAGGACGAGGACGACCGCGACGCCGCCGAGCCCCCACAGGACGGGGGAGCGGGTCGACGCCTGTGTCCCGGAGCCGGACCCGGAGTCGGGCCCGGTCTCCGGCTGGGGCGGCGGTGGGGTCTGGGGTTCGGCCGGTCGGCCGGCGTGCTGGTCGGTCACGGGACCAGCCACCCCGGCCAGAGCCCGGACAGGATCAGCACGAGCAGGAGGAGGCCGACGACCGTCGCGGCCCAGTCCTCGTTCAGGGCGAGCCGGCGCTGTGCGGGGACGTCCCCGGGCTCGTGGTCGGTGCCGGCGCGGGTGCCGGGCGGGGTGTCGGACGGGGTGCTCACGGGTGGCCCCCGGAGGTGGTGCGGGACATGGAGTTCCTCCACGACGAGTGGGTGCGGGTACACGGCGGCGCGTGGCCCGGCCGGGCCACGCGCGTCAGAACCGTGGACAGAACTCGTCGTAGGCGTGCGGCCGCCGGGACGGCCAGAACTCCTCCCGGTGTCGCGCGAGGTACGCGAGGACCGCGGGGTGCGTCGCGCAGCGACGGGACACCGGGGCGGTCATGGCCCCGATCGTGCGCCGTCGGGACGAAGCGGACAAGGTGTCGCCCACGGGACGGACGGGGTGTCCGGACACCGCATCCGCCCGGCCCGTGGGGAGGTCAGCTGGTGGAGACCGGCTGCTCCTGGTCGACCGGCGTCGCCGCGTCCTCGGTCCGGCTGCGGCGCAGCCGGATGACCGCCGCACCGATCGCCAGCGCCCACAGCACGAGGATGACGGCGTAGACGGCCGCGGTCACCGCCCCGCTCGCGTCGGCGGCCCGCAGCAGCGTCCGGGCGTTGGTGAGGATGATGACGCCGCCGACCGCCGAGCCCAGGACCGGCGCCGGGATGCGGGTGACGAGCCAGGCCGCCAGCGGCGCGGCCAGCACCCCGCCGATCAGCAGCCCGCCGATGGTGGAGGGGTCGAGCACCTCGTGGCCGAGCCCGACGAGGAACCCGGCGCTCGCGGCGAGCGCCACCAGGAACTCCGAGGCGCTGACCGAACCGACGACGGTGCGCGGTGCGGTCCGTCCGGCGCCGAGCAGGGCCGGGGTGGAGACCGGGCCCCACCCGCCGCCGCCGGACGCGTCGACGAAGCCGGCGACCAGGCCGAGCGGGGACAGGAACCGGGCGCCGTGCGGGGAGGTGCGGGCGGTGGCGACCTTCGGCGGCCGCACGCTGAAGCGCAGCAGGACGTAGACGCCGAGGGCGAGCAGGATCCCCGACATGAACGGGGCGGCGTTCTCGGTGGACAGCGCCGACAGCAGCGTCGCTCCCAGGAACGCGCCGACCGCGCCCGGCACGCCCAGCTTGAGCACGAGCTTCCAGTCGACGTTGCCGAAGCGCCAGTGCGAGGCGCCGGAGGCGAGCGTGGTGCCGACCTCGGCCAGGTGCACCGAGGCGCTCGCGGTGGCCGGGTTGATCCCGGCGAAGACCAGCAGCGAGGTCGAGGTGATGCCGTAGGCCATGCCGAGCGCGCCGTCGACCAGCTGGGCCGCGAGGCCGACGAGGGCGAAGACGATGAGTGTGGGCACGGACGATCCTTCCCGGACTGCCGGCGGACGCGGTCCCGGGCCCCGGCGCGTCCCGGTGGGGGACGCGGGTGCGGGGCGGCCGCGGTCACGGTGACCGGTGGTGTGGTGGGGTGGCGCTCGGCGCCGTGGGACGGGTCAGCGAGCGCGACAGAACTCGTCGAACGCGTCGAGCCGGCGCGACGGCCAGAACCGCTCGAGGTGCGCGACGAGGTGCCAGGACACCGCCGGATCCGCCTGCGAGCGGCCGGGCGACAGGACCCGGTCGGCGGGCGTGGCGGTGGTGGTCACCGATCCATGGTGGAACGCGAGCGGGGTGTCGACAAGCCGACGTCCGCAGGTCGGGACCGCGGTGAAGGTGTCCGGACAACTCCTGTGACCAGCCGGTGTCCGGGCGGAGGCGTGGACGAATCGCTGTCGTGGGCCACGGCTGTGACCCGACACACCGGGGCCGGTCCGGACACCGTGCGCCGTCGCGCCCACCCGGTGATCGCCAGCAGTGAGGGGATCGGTGCCGATTCGGGCACCGATCCCCTCACTCGTCGCGATCATCGCCGGGTCGCGACGCCACGGTCCCGTCGGTCGCGGTCGTCGTCGCGGGGCCGGGGACGACCGCGGCCCCGCACCCGGAGCGGGTGCGGGGCCGTCGGGCGTGGTCACCGTCAGCCGGCGGCCGGCACCGCCGCGAGCGGGTCGCCCACCAGCCCGGCGGCGAGCGTGTTGCCCGTCGGCGGGTCGATCAGCAGGAACCCGCCGGTGGTGCGGACGCGGGCGTAGGCGTCGACCGGCAGCGGGTCGGCGACGCGCAGCGACACCCGTCCGATGTCGTTGATCTCCAGCTTCTCCGGGGCGGGGGCGTAGGACACCGTCTCGGTGTCCAGCCGCGACCCCAGCGCCCCCACGATCACCTGGGTGGTGCGGGTGCCGTGCTTGAGCAGCAGTCGCGCGCCGGGCAGCAGCGGCTTCTCGGCCAGCCAGCACAGCGTCGCGTCGATCTCGGAGGTGACCTCCGGGACGTCGGACGCGGCCGCGATCAGGGCGCCGCGGGGGGCGTCGATGTCGTCGGCGAGCAGCACGGTGACGCTGAGCCCGGCCCCGGCGGCCGCCAGCGGGCCGTCGGCCGTCCGGACCTCGGAGACCGTGGTGCGGTGCCTCTCGGGCAGGACGACGACCTCGTCGCCCGGACGGACGGTGCCCGAGGCGACCTGGCCCGCGTAGCCGCGGTAGTCGTGGAGCTCGTCCGTGCGGGGCCGGATCACGTACTGGACCGGCATCCGGAACGGGGCCGTGGTGTCCGGGCCCTCGACCGGGACCGACTCCAGGTGCTCCAGCAGCGTCGGCCCGGTGTACCAGGGGGTGTGCCCGCTGCGGGACGCCACGTTGTCCCCGACCAGCGCGGACACCGGGATGACCTGCACCGCGGCGTCGTCGAAGCCGAGCGAGCGGGTGAGCTCGGTGAACTCGCGCTCGATGTCGGCGATCTTGGCCTCGTCGTACCCGATGAGGTCGATCTTGTTGATCGCCAGGACCAGACGCGGGACGCGCAGCAGCGACAGCACCGCGGCGTGCCGGCGGGTCTGGGAGACCACGCCGTTGCGGGCGTCGACCAGCAGCACCGCCAGCTCGGCGGTGGAGGCGCCGGTGACGGTGTTGCGGGTGTACTGCACGTGACCCGGGGTGTCGGCGAGCACGAACTCCCGCGTCGGCGTGCCGAAGTAGCGGTAGGCGACGTCGATGGTGATGCCCTGCTCGCGCTCGGCGCGCAGGCCGTCGACGAGCAGCGACAGGTCCGGGGTGGACATCCCCTTGTCGACCGAGGCGCGCTCGACGGCCTCGATCTGGTCGGCCAGCACCGATTTGGTGTCGTAGAGCAGGCGCCCGACCAGGGTGGACTTGCCGTCGTCGACGGAGCCCGCCGTGGCGAAGCGCAGCAGGGACCGGGAGGCGGTGTCGGCAGTGCCCGTCATCAGAAGTAGCCCTCCTTCTTCCGGTCCTCCATCGCGGCCTCGGACAGCCGGTCGTCGGCCCGGGTCGCGCCACGCTCGGTGAGCCGCGACGCGGTGACCTCGGCGATGACCTCGTCGAGGGTGGTGGCGGTGGACTCGACGGCTCCGGTGCACGAGCCGTCGCCCACCGTGCGGTAGCGGATCGACCTGCGTTCCAGCTTCTCGCCGTCGCGCGCTCCGCCCCAGGGACCCTCGGCGAGCCACATGCCGTCGCGCTGGAACACCTCGCGCTCGTGCGCGTAGTAGATCGACGGCAGCTCGATGCCCTCGCGCCGGATGTAGCGCCAGACGTCGAGCTCGGTCCAGTTGGAGATGGGGAACACACGAACGTGCTCGCCGGGGGCGTGCCGTCCGTTGTAGAGGTTCCACAGCTCCGGGCGCTGCTTGCGCGGGTCCCAGCGGCCGAACGCGTCGCGCAGGCTCATGATCCGCTCCTTGGCCCTGGCTCGCTCCTCGTCGCGCCGCCCGCCGCCGAACACGGCGTCGTAGCGGTGCTCGGCGATCGCGTCGAGCAGCGGCTGGGTCTGCAGCGGGTTGCGGGTGCCGTCGGCGCGCTCGACGAGCCGGCCGTCGGCGAGGTAGTCCTCGACGCGGTCGACGTCCAGGCGCAGCCCGTGCTGCGCGGCGACCCGGTCCCGGAACTCGATGACCTCGGGGTAGTTGTGCCCGGTGTCGACGTGCAGCAGACCGAACGGCACCTTGGCCGGCGCGAACGCCTTGATCGCCAGGTGCACCAGCAGTGTCGAGTCCTTGCCACCGGAGAACAGGATCACCGGGCGGTCGAACTCGCCGGCGACCTCGCGGAACACGTGGATCGCCTCGGACTCCAGGGCGTCGAGCGCGTCCAGGGCCGGGGTCGTGACGGCGGGGGTCACGGCGGTCTCCTCCAGGGCGGTCATGCGTGCAGCCCGCACTCGGTCTTGGCGCGACCGGCCCAGCGACCGGAGCGGGGGTCCTCGCCGGGCTTCGGCTTCGCGGTGCAGGGGGCGCAGCCGATGCTCGGGTATCCGGCGTCGACCAGCGGGTTCACCAGGATCCCGTGCTCGGCGATGTAGGCGTCCATGTCGTCGTCGGACCAGGCGGCGATCGGGTTGACCTTCACCAGGCCGAACTTCTCGTCGTAGGTGACCAGCGGGGTGTTCGCCCGGGTCGGGGCCTCCACCCGGCGGACGCCGGTGACCCAGGCGTCGTAGCCGGACAGGGTCCGCTCCAGCGGGACGACCTTGCGCAACGCACAGCAGCGGTCCGGCTCGCGGGCGAACAGGTCCTTGCCGTACACGGCGTCCTGCTCGGCGACAGACTGGTCCGCCTGCGCGTTCACGATGCGCAGCTGCGGGTAGACGGCGTCGACCGCGTCGCGGGTGCCGATGGTCTCCGCGAAGTGGTAGCCGGTCTCCAGGAACAGCACGTCGACGTCCGGCTTCGCCCGCTGGGCGAGGTCGACCAGCACGGCGTCCTGCATGTTGGAGGCGACGATCAGCCGGTCACCGAAGGTCTCCGCGGCCCAGGCGAGCACTTGCTCGGCGGTCGCGTCGGGACCGAGGTCGGCGGCACCGCGCTCGGCGGTGACCCGCAGGTCGGTCTCCAGGGCAACACTCATGATTCCGCTCCCGAGGTCTCGGGGACGCCGATCCCCACGAAGGTCACGACGAAGGTGCGCAGGCAGCCGGCGCACCACCAGGCGGCGCCGGGGACCTTGTCCGACCGTTCGGCCGGACGCAGGTCCTCCTCGCCGCAGTACGGGCAGTAGAACGTCGCGGCGCGCTCGCTCATTTCAGGTCCGCCTCGTCGGCCCGCAGGACCCACTGGGCGAAGCGCTCGTCGCCGTCGCGCTGCTCGGCGAAGCGGCGCACGATCCGCTCGACGTAGTCGCCCAGCTCGGCGCTGGTGACCTTGAGCCCGCGCAGCTTGCGGCCGAACCCGGAGTCGAGCCCGAGGCCGCCGCCCAGGTGCACCTGGAAGCCCTCGACCTGGTTGCCGTCGGCGTCGGTGACGATCTGGCCCTTGAGGCCGATGTCGGCGACCTGGGTGCGGGCGCAGGCGTTCGGGCAGCCGTTGAGGTGCAGCGTGATCGGCACGTCGGGGACGACGTCGGCGAGGCGCTTCTCCAGGTCCTCGACCAGCCGGATCGCCCGCTCCTTGGTCTCGACGATCGCGAGCTTGCAGAACTCGATGCCGGTGCAGGCCATCGTCGCGCGACGCCAGGTCGACGGCCGGGCCGGCAGCCCGAGCTTGTTCAGGTCCTCGACCAGCCCGTCGAGCTTGTCGTCGGCCACGTCCAGCACGACGATCTTCTGGTACGGGGTGAACCGGATGCGGTCCGACCCGGCGCGCTCGGCGGCGTCGGCGACGGCGAGCAGCGTCGTGCCCGACACCCGGCCCGAGGGCGGGGCGACGCCGACGTAGTTGCGGCCGTCCTTCTGCTTGTGGACGCCGACGTGGTCGATCGGGCGCTCGGGGACCGCCGGGGCGGGGCCGTCGACCAGCTTCCGGCCCAGGTACTCGTCCTCCAGGACCTGGCGGAACTTCTCCGGGCCCCAGTCGGCGATGAGGAACTTGATGCGGGCGCGGTGGCGCAGGCGGCGGTAGCCGTAGTCGCGGAAGACCTGGATGACGCCGTGCCACACGTCGGGCACCTCGTCCAGCGGGACCCAGGCGCCGAGGCGCTCCGCGATCCGCGGGTTGGTCGACAGGCCACCGCCGACCCACAGGTCGAAGCCGGGGCCGTGCTCGGGGTGCTCCACGCCGACGAAGGAGATGTCGTTGATCTCGTGCGCGACGTCCTGCTGCCAGGAGATCGCGGACTTGAACTTGCGCGGCAGGTTCGACAGCTCACGGTCGCCGATGAAGCGGCGCACGATCTCGTCGATCGCCGGGGTGGGGTCCACCACCTCGTCGGCGGAGACGCCGGCGACGGGGGAGCCCATGACCACGCGCGGGCAGTCGCCGCAGGCCTCGGTGGTCTGCATGCCCAGCGGCTCGATCAGGTTCCAGATCGCCGGGACGTCCTCGACGCGGATCCAGTGGTACTGGATGTTCTCCCGGTCGGTGACGTCGGCGGTGTCGCGGCCGTAGCGCTGCGAGACCTCACCGAGCGCGCGCAGCTGCTCGACCGAGACCGAGCCACCGTCGAGGCGCACGCGCATCATGAAGTAGGAGTCGTCGAGCTCCTCGGGCTCCAGCGCCGCGGTGCAGCCGCCGTCGATCCCGGGCCTGCGCTGGGTGTAGAGCCCCATCCAGCGGAACCGGCCGCGCAGGTCGGCGGGGTCGATCGAGTCGAAGCCGCGCTTGGCGTAGACGTTCTCGATCCGCGCGCGCACGTTGAGCGGGTTGTCGTCGCGCTTGCTGCGCTCGTTGGGGTTCAGCGGTTCGCGGTGGCCGAGCTTCCACTGCCCCTGGCCCTTCGGGCGGCGGGGTGCGGTCTTCGAGGGCGCCATGTGGTGGGTGCTCCGATGTGGGTTCGGGCGCACTCCGGCCCGGGACGGGGCGCGGAGCGGCCCGGGCGGTTCAGAAGGGGCCGTCGGGTCAGTGCCGACGACAGAGCGCGCTACGGGTCCGGTTCAGGTCCACGTGGCGACGCGCCACGAGGCGGAGACGGAGTGCGGGCACGGATACAGGGTGCCACGGTGTCCGGACTCGCCACAAAGTGATGTTCGCATCCTGGGAGAGGTGGGTGGATAGGTCCGGACGTTCACCGCCGGGACGGCCGTTCCGGCCGGAAACGCCACGCTGCGGGTGCCGGTTCGGCCATTCTCCGCCCATGACGACGCCCGACGCCACCCCCTGGCAGCACGACCCGACCCCGTCGACGGACGTGGTGCGTCTTCGGCCGCAGCCGGTGCGCGGCGCGGTCGGGGTCGTGGTCTCGGCCGTGGCGATGCTCGCCGCGATCGCCTTCCTGCGGGCGGCGGCCACCGGCTGGTCGGTGATGGACGACGGCCGCCCCGGCAACACCGTCGTGACCCGGCTGATCGGCCTGGTGTTCGGCCTGATCGCGCTGGTGGTGGCGGTCGCCTTCTTCGGCACGGCCGCGCGGATCCGGCTCGCCCGCCGCGTCGTCGTCGGGCCGGACGCCGTCGAGCTGGTCGCCCCCGTCGAGCCGGACCGTCCGGTGCGGCTGCCCCGCGGCGTCGTCCGCCGGGTCACCGTGCACACCGCGATGCGGTCCACGCCCCGGCTGCTCCCGGTCCCGGCGTTCCTGCGCCTGGAGCTGTCGGTGCCGCCGGTCGGTGACGCCGTGTACGAGCTGTTGGAGACCGATCCGGGGATCGTGGAGTACCCGCTCGACGGGTTCGACGTCCCGGCGGTGGCCCGCGCCCTCGGCGTCCCGGTCGAGGTCCGGGTGCCGACCCGTCCGACCCGGTAGTGGCACACTCGCCGGACGTGACCTCCGTGCCGCCGGCCTTCGGGCTCTACGTCCACGTGCCGTTCTGCGCGACCCGCTGCGGCTACTGCGACTTCAACACCTACACCGCCTCCGAGCTGGCCGGTGACGCCGCGTCCCCGGACGGCTGGCTCGCCGCCGCCCGCACCGAGATCGCGCTCGCCGCCCGGACGGTGGGGAACCGCACCGTGGAGACGGTGTTCGTCGGCGGCGGCACCCCGTCGCTGATCGGCGCCGACCGGCTCGTCGCGATGCTCGACTGCGTCCGCGAGCACCTCCCGCTCGCCGAGGACGCCGAGGTCACCACCGAGTCCAACCCCGAGTCGGTCTCCCCGGAGTTCTTCGACCGGCTGCGGGCCGGCGGGTTCACCCGCATCTCGCTGGGTATGCAGTCCGCCGCCCCGCACGTGCTCGCCGTGCTCGACCGCACGCACACCCCCGGGCGCGCCGTCGCCGCCGCCCGGGAGGCCCGTGCCGCCGGGTTCGCCCACGTCAACCTGGACCTGATCTACGCCACCCCCGGCGAGACCGACGACGACCTGCGCGCCTCCGCCGACGCCGTCCTCGACGCCGGTGTCGACCACGTCTCGGCCTACGCGCTCATCTTCGAGGACGGGACCGCGCTGGCCCGCCGGGTCCGCCGCGGCGAGCTGCCCGCCCCCGACGACGACGTCGCCGCCACCCGTTACGAGCTGCTCGACGCGCGGCTGCGCGACGCCGGACTCGCCTGGTACGAGGTCTCGAACTGGTCGCTGCCCGGGGCCGAGTGCCGGCACAACCTGGGCTACTGGCGCGACGGCGACTGGTGGGGGATCGGCCCCGGTGCCCACTCCCACCTGGCCGGGACGCGCTGGTGGAACGTCAAGCACCCGGCGCGCTGGGCCGGCGCGCTCGCCGCGGGGGAGACGCCCGAGGGCGGACGCGAGGAGCTCACCGCCGACGAGCGGCACACCGAGCGGGTCATGCTGCGGCTGCGCCTGGCCGAGGGCATGGCCCTGACCCTGCTGCACGACGGCGGTCGCGCGGCCGCCGCCCGCGCCGTCGCCGAGGGGCTGCTGGACCCGGTGGCGCACGCGGCGGGCCGCGCCGTGCTGACCGACCGCGGACGGCTGCTGGCCGACCGGGTCGTCACCGACCTGCTGATCGCCGACGAGGAACCCGCCGCGACCGGTCCCGCCACCGCGAGCGGTCCCGCCACCGCGGGGGTGCTCGGCACCGCAGGCCCGGCGGGGGTCCGGTGAGCCCGCGCCGCCGGGCGCTGCTGGTCGTCGTCGCGCTGCTGGTCGCGGTGGGGGTGGTGGCCGCGGTCGTCGTCGCCCTGCCCGGCGCGTCCCGCGGCGCGCGCGGGCCCGTCGCCCAGGACCGGCCGGGACCGGTCCTGCTCGTCCCCGGCTACGGCGGCGACCGCACCGGCCTGGAGGTCCTCGCCGGGGCCCTGCGCGCCCAGGGCCGCGACGCCCGCGTCCTGGCCCTCGACGGCGACGGCACCGGCGACCTCGACCGGCAGGTGGACGTGCTGGACCGCGCGGTCACCGTCGCCACCGATTCCGGGGCGCCGTCGGTCGACGTCGTCGGCTACTCCGCGGGCGGCGTCGTCGCCGGGCTGTGGGCGGTCCGCGACGACGGCCCGGCCCGGGCCCGGCGGATCGTGTCGATCGGCTCCCCGCTGGCCGGGACGACCGTCGCCGGGTCCGCCGCCGCGCTCGCCCCGGAGGCGTGCCCGCAGGCCTGCCGCCAGCTCGTCCCGGGCTCGGCGCTGCTGGGGGAGCTCGCCGGTGCCGGGACGGCGGTGCCGTGGCTGTCGGTGTGGACCGACCGCGACCGGGTCGTCACCCCGCCCACCTCGGCCCGCCTCGACGGCGCGGTCAACGTGGAGCTGCAGCAGCTGTGCCCGGGCTCGACCGTCGGCCACGGCGCCCTGCCCGCCGACGACGCCGTGATCGGTCTGGTCGTCCGTGCGCTGTCCACCGCACCGATCGAGGCGGCACCGGCCGACTGCGGCACCCTGCGCGCCGCGGGCTGAAGTGGGCGGGCCGAGCCGGGCGAGCTCAGGCGGGCGGAGCTGAGGCGGGCTGCTGCGGGCGGGCGCTCAGCTCGCGATGTCCTTGGTCGCCAGGTTCGCCCACGCCGCCCCGACGGCGACGGCCACCCAGCCGGCCTGCACCCACGCCCCGGTGCGGGCGGCGTCGTAGAGGACCGGGTCGCGGTAGAGGTCGATCCAGGCGAGCCAGTGTGCCGTCGGCAGGAAGTCGACGAACGCGGCCGAGGCGTCGAGGGCCTGCAGCGACGCGCTGGTCACCACGACCGCGAGCACCGCCAGCGCCGCCGCCAGCGGCGAGTCGGTCAGGGTGGAGAAGAAGATCCCCAGCGCGCCCAGGGTGAGCATGCACAGCGCCAGGTAGGCCACGGTCAGCCCGGTCCGGGTCGCCAGGTCCGCCGGCTCGATCACCGTCCCGGACAGCGACGCGACCGAGCCGGGCCCGGCGTCGACCGGGGGCAGGGTCAGGCCCCCGGTGGCGGTGGTGGTGCCGGTGCCGAACACCGCGATCCCCACGACGTACGACGTCAGCACCACCAGGGTCACCGCGGTGACCACGAAGAACGCCACCGACACCAGCTTCGCCACGAGCAGCCGCAGCCGTCCGACCGGCCGGATCAGCAGGTAGCGCAGCGTCCCCGCGGCAGCCTCCCCGGCGATGGTGTCCCCGGCGACCACCGCCACGGTGATCGGGAGCAGGATCGGCAGCACCAGCGCCAGCGCGAACGCCGGGAAGATCTGCCCGTTCGTCGCGACCGCGGACAGGAACGCCGGTCCCTGCCCCGGCGGCGGGAGGATCCCGGTGGCCGAGACGACCACCGCGACCAGCGCCGGCAGCGCGCACAGCAGCAGCCAGCACAGCCACACCCGGGTGCGGCGCAGCAGCAGCGCCAGCTCGACGAGGATCACCGCGCCACCTCCCGCCCGGCCGTCGCCACCCGGTCCGAGCCGTCACCGGTGCGTTCCAGCACCACCTGTTCCAGAGTGCGGCGCTCGGGCTCCAGCGACGCCACCGGCACCCCGGCCCGCACCAGGTGCGCGTTGAGGTCGGCGGGGTCGACGGCCCGCACCACGAGCCGGTCGCCGTCGGCGGACTCCAGCGCCCGGCCGAGCACCCGCGCCGCGGCCGCCGGGGCCGGGGTGCGGACCACGACCCGGCCGGTGGGTGCGCGGAGCTCGTCGAGGTCCTGGACGAGCACCAGGTGCCCGGCGTCCATCACCCCGACCCGGGTGCACAGCGTCTCCACCTCGGCGAGCAGGTGGCTGGACAGCACCACGGTCGTGCCCCGGTCGTTCAGTGCGGTCAGCAGTGCACGCATCTCCCCGATGCCGCGCGGGTCGAGGCCGTTGGTCGGCTCGTCGAGCAGCAGCAGCTCCGGGGTGCGCAGCAGCGCCGAGGCGATGCCCAGGCGCTGGCGCATCCCCAGCGAGTACGCCCGCACCGGGCGGCGGTCGACCCCGCCCAGGCCGACCTGGTCCAACGCGTCCTGCACCCGTCGTCGCCGGTCGGCGGGCCGCTGCAGCGGGCCGCCCACCGAGCCCGCCGCGTCGAGCAGGGTCAGGTTCGCCCGCCCCGACAGTCCCGGCCAGGCGGCGGGGGACTCGACCAGCGCCCCGACCCGGGGCAGCACCGTGGCCGCGGCACGCGGCATCGGCGAGCCCAGCACCTCGATCGACCCCGAGGTGGCGTGCACCAGTCCGAGCAGCATCCGCACCAGCGTCGTCTTGCCCGAGCCGTTCGGGCCCAGCAGCCCGAACCGCGACCCGGCGGGCACCGCCAGGTCGACGCCGTCGACGGCGGTGACCCGGCCGAACCGCTTGGTCAGGGCGTGCGTCGCCACCACCGGGTCGTTCACCGGCCCGCCCCCATCAGCTCGACGGCGGCCGACTCCAGCACACCGGGCCGCACCGTCCCGGCCAGCAGCACCCCGCGCCGTCGCCGACGGGCGACGACCAGGCTGAGCAGCGGCGTCGCCACCCGGGCGGCCGAGCCGCCGGGCAGGCCCGGCACGTCCACCCCGCCCGCGGCGGCCGAGCCGCGCACGATCCCGTCGACGACCTCCGGTCCGGCCGGGACCAGCACGAACCGGCCGACCCCCGTCCCGTAGACGCCGACCCCGGGCAGCAGATCGGCGGCCGGGACATCCCCGGACAGCGGCAGCTCCACCCGGTCCCGGCCGGCGAGCCGGTCCGGCGGCGGGACCGCACCGACCCCCTGCAGCGACCCGGTCAGGTCGTCCGGGCGGGTCCGCACCCGCTCCGCCGACGACGGCGGCGCCGGGACGAGGCCGGAGCCGGCCGGCGGGACGGTCTCCACCGCCTCGAACGCCGTCTCCAGGAGCGGGCCCGCGCCGTCCCGGGCGGCGATCTCGACAGCGACCGGGAGGGCGCCGTCGCCGACGGGGACCGACCACACGTCGATCCGGCCGGCCAGGCTGTCCGGGTCGGCGGGGGTCACTCGCAGCCCGGCCGCGGCGAGCCCGGCCACCCGGCGCGGCGGCAGCGCCATCACCGGGTCGTCCGGGGTGGCGCCGAGCAGCCGGCGGGCCAGGTCGGCCGGGGCGAGGTCCGAGGCCCGCGGGAACCGCACCGGGGCGAGTGGCTCGATCGTGGTGAGCCGGTTCGCGCCGTAGTCCCAGACCTGCTCGACCTGCCCGTCGCGGTAGGTGTCGACCTCGCCGACCGGGGTCAGCTCGTCGACCCGCCAGCGGCCGGCGTCGGCGACCTGGACGCGGATCCGGGTGGTGGTGGAGAGCAGCCGGGCCGCGGACCCGATCGGCGCGACGGTGGGCAGCCCGAGCCGGCCGGTCGCCGTCGCCAGCCCGGAGTGGGGGACGACACCCGCCAGGATCCGGGCCCGCAGCGCGACCGGGTCCGGCGTCCCGGCGACGCCGTCGACGGGGAGCCAGCGGTCGGTCGTACCGGCCGCGACCAGGGCGAGGGCGCCGGCGCCGACGATCAGGGAGCGCCGGCCGAAGCGGCGTGCGGACATCACCCCACCCACCGTGCCACGCCGTGTGCCGCGGCCGCGGCGGAGCTTAGGATGGACGGGGCATACCGGGGGAGGTGCGATGAGATGAACGCCGACGAACGGCGCTTCGCCGTACTACGGGCCATCGTGGCCGACTACGTGTCGACGCAGGAGCCCGTGGGCTCCAAAGCCATCGTCGACCGACACAACCTCGGGGTGTCGAGCGCGACGGTCCGCAACGACATGGCCGTCATCGAGGAGGACGGGCTGATCGCCCAGCCGCACACCAGCGCCGGCCGGATCCCGACCGACAAGGGCTACCGTCAGTTCGTCGACCGGATCTCGCAGGTCAAGCCGCTGTCGTCGGCGGAGAAGCGGGCCGTGCAGACGTTCCTGGACGGTGCGGTCGACCTGGACGACGTGCTGCGCCGCTCGGTGCGGCTGCTCGCGCAGCTGACCCGCCAGGTCGCCGTCGTGCAGTACCCGACGCTGACCCGCTCCACGGTCCGCCACCTGGAGGTCGTGCAGCTGACCCCGGCCCGGCTGATGCTGGTGCTGATCACCGACTCCGGGCGCGTCGACCAGCGCGTCGTGGACCTGGGGGACGTGCTCGCCGACGACGACGTCGCCCGGCTGCGCGAGATGCTCGGCAACGCCCTCAACGGTCGCAAGCTCGCCGAGGCCTCCGCGGCCGTCGCCGAGCTGCCCGACACCGCGCCGGAGGACCTGCGCACCCCGCTGCTGCACCTCGCGACGGTGCTCATCGAGACCCTCGTCGAGCACCCCGAGGAGCGGATGGTGCTGGGCGGCACGGCGAACCTGACCCGCAGCCACGCCGACTTCCCCGGCTCGCTGCGCCAGGTCCTGGAGGCGCTGGAGGAGCAGGTCGTGGTCATGCGGCTGCTCGCGGCGTCGCAGGAGTCCGGGCTGGTCACCGTCCGGATCGGCGAGGAGAACGAGGCCGAGGACCTGCGCACCGCGTCCGTGGTCACCGTGGGGTACGGCTCGGGGACCCCACTGGGCGGGATGGGCGTCGTCGGGCCCACCCGGATGGACTACCCGGGCACGATCTCGGCGGTGCATGCGGTCGCCCGGTACGTGGGTGAGATCCTGACCGGTCGGTAGGCCCTTTCATCGTCGTTGTAGGTACTTCTCAGAGGAAAAGAGCCAGGTGGCACGCGACTACTACGGGATCCTGGGCGTCGAGCGCGGCGCCGACGCCTCGGAGATCAAGCGGGCGTACCGCAAGCTCGCCCGTGAGCTGCACCCGGACGTCAACCCCGATCCCGGCGCCCAGGAGCGGTTCCGGGAGGTGAGCGCCGCCCACGAGGTGCTGACCGACCCGGAGAAGCGCCGGGTCGTCGACCTCGGTGGCGACCCCCTCGACGCCCGCGGCGGGGGTGGCGGCGGCGGTGACCCGTTCGCCGGGTTCGGCGGCTTCAGCGACATCATGGACGCGTTCTTCGGCGGCACCGCGGCCGGTGGACGCGGGCGCGGCCCGCGCAGCCGGGTCCAGCCCGGGGCCGACGCGCTGATCCGGATGGAGCTGACGCTGGAGGAGTGCGCCGCCGGTGTGCAGCGCGACCTCGCCGTCGACACCGCGGTCCTGTGCACCCAGTGCCAGGGCTCCGGCTGCGCCGACGGCACCCGTCCCACCGCCTGCGACACCTGCGGCGGCTCCGGGGAGATCCAGAGCGTGCAGCGCTCGTTCCTCGGGCAGGTCGTCACCGCGCGGCCCTGCCCGACCTGCCGCGGGTTCGGCGAGGTCATCCCCGACCCGTGCCGCCAGTGCGCGGGAGACGGCCGGGTCCGGTCGCGACGCACCGTCTCGGTCAAGATCCCGGCCGGTGTCGCCGAGGGCATGCGGGTGCGCCTGTCCGGGCAGGGTGAGGTCGGCTCCGGTGGCGGTCCCGCCGGTGACCTCTACGTCGAGGTGGAGGAGGCGCCGCACGAGCTGTTCACCCGCGACGGCGCCGACCTGCACTGCACGCTCCCGCTGCCGATGACCGCGGCCGCGCTCGGCACCACGCTGCCGCTGCCGCTGCTCGACGGCACGATCGCCGAGATCGACGTCGAGCCGGGCACCCAGCACGGCACGGTCCGCACGCTGCGCGGCAAGGGCATCCCCCGGCTGCGCTCCACCGGGCGCATCGACGGCCACGGCGACCTCCTCGTGCACGTGGAGGTGGTGGTGCCGACCCGGCTGGACAAGGAGCAGACCGACCTGCTGCGCAAGCTCGCCGAGCTGCGCGGCGAGGCACAGCCGGACCTGATCGGTGGCTCGCGCAACGGTCACGGCCTGTTCTCCAAGCTGCGCGACAGCTGGACCGGACGCTGACCCGGTGACGACGGCGCCGCTGTTCCTGGTCGACGACGTCGCGTCCCTCCCGCGCCCGGGCTCCGACACGGTGCTCGACGGCCCGGAGGGGCGGCACGCCGCGACCGTGCGACGGCTGCGCCCCGGCGAGGCGCTGGTGCTCTCCGACGGCCGGGGCGGGCTCGCCCGCGCCGAGGTCGTCGACGTCGCCGGGCGGGACGCGCTGACCGTGCGGCTGCACGAGGTGACCCGGGTGCCCGCACCCGCGGTCCGCGTCGTCGTCGCGCAGGCGCTGGTCAAGGGCGACCGCGGCGAGCTCGCCGTGGAGACCGCGACCGAGGCCGGTGCCGACGGGTTCGTCCCCTGGAAGGCGGCGCGCTGCGTCACCCGCTGGGACGACGGCCCGCGCGGGGCGAAGGCCCTCGAACGCTGGCGGTCCACCGTGCGGGAGGCGGCCAAGCAGGCCCGGCGGCCGTGGCAGCCCGGGGTCGCCGACCCGGTGACCACCGCGCAGCTCGCCGCCCGGGTCGGTGCCGCCGACACCGCGCTGGTGCTGCACGAGTCCGCGGGCGACGACCTCGCCTCGGTCGCGTTGCCCGCCGCGGGGGAGGTGCTGCTCGCCGTCGGACCGGAGGGCGGCGTCGACGACGCCGAGCTCGACCGCCTCGCCGACGCCGGCGCCGTCCCGGTCCGGATGGGACCGGAGGTGCTGCGGGCCTCCACCGCGGCCTGCGTCGCGCTCGGCGCGCTCGCCGTGCGCACCGGCCGCTGGGCCCGCTGACCCCGCCGGGGCCGTCTCTTTCCGGCGATTCCGTCGTCGTGGGCCGGGTTCGGATGCCATCATCCGCCGCGTGAGTGACCATGCTCCCCGGATCGGACGTCGCGCGCTGCTGGCCGGCCTCGCCGCCTCCCCGCTGCTCGGCGCCTGCGGCAACGACGCCCCCGCGGCCCCGCGCCGACCCCCGCGTGACGAAGCCGTACCGCGGACCGAGCGGATGGCCTACGGCGGCCAGCCCCAGCAGTTCGGCGAGCTGACCTTCCCGGCCACCCGGGACCTGCCCCGCGGCACCGTGCTCGTCGTGCACGGCGGGTTCTGGCGGGCCGGCACCGACCTCACGGTCATGCGGCCGGTGGTCGACGCGCTGGTCGCGGCGAACTTCGCGGTCTGGAACATCGAGTACCGCACGGTGAACGCCGGCGTCGGCTGGCCCTCCACCTTCGACGACGTCGCGATGGCCGCCGACCACCTCGCCACCCTGCGCTCCACCCGCCTGGACCTGCGCCGGCTCGTCGTACTCGGGCACTCGGCGGGCGGGCACCTCGCGGGCTGGCTCGCGATGCGCGCGAAGCTCACCCCCGGTGACCCGGGCGCCGCGCCCGCGGTGCGGCCGGCCGGGGTGGTCTCGCTGGCCGGGGTGCTCGACCTGGCCGGCGGGATGCTGCTCGGCGACGGCGCCGTCGCCGACCTCGTCGCGGCGACCCCGGCCGCCGACCCGGCCCGGTTCCGCGCGACCAGCCCGATGGAGGCCGTCCCGCTCGGGGTGCCGTCGGTGTGCGTGCACGGCACCGCCGACGAGGTCGTCCCGCTCTCCCAGAGCGAGGACTTCGTCGCCGCCGCGACGGCCGCCGGGGACCGCTCGGAGCTCGTGCGGGTCGAGGGCGCGAACCACCTGCAGCTCATCGACGTGCGCCATCCGGGCTGGGCGGCGGCGCTGGCGGCGGTGGAACGCCTGAGCGCGCCCGCCTGACCCGCTGCCGAATCCGCGGGTGCCGTCCGCGGTCCGACCGGTACGATCGGCGCAGTCCGGCGACCCGACGTACGAGGCAGGCGAACACACTCTTGACCGGCACCGAACCCGGCCCCACCCCTCGGACCGACGAGCGGTCCGACGCAGCACCGGGCGGGACCGTCCGGTCGAGGATGGCCGTGCCGGACACCGCCCTCCTCGCCCTGCTCGGCTCGCGCGACGAGAGCCTGCGCGCCGCCGAGGAGGAGCTGACCGCCGACGTCCACGTCCGCGGCAACGAGCTGACCCTGTCCGGGGACCCCGGCGACGTCGCCTTCGCCGAGCGGGTCTTCACCGAGCTGATCACCCTGGCCGAGCGCGGCCAGCTGGTCGGCGCGGACACCGTGCGCCGCACGGTGCAGATGCTCTCGGCGGAGAACACCGCCGACGAGCGGCTCGGCGAGTCCCCGGCCGAGGTGCTGAGCCTGGACATCCTGTCCCGGCGCGGGAAGACCATCCGGCCCAAGACGCTCAACCAGAAGCGCTACGTCGACGCCATCGACGCGTTCACCATCGTCTTCGGCATCGGCCCGGCCGGTACCGGCAAGACCTACCTGGCGATGGCCAAGGCCGTGCAGGCGTTGCAGGCCAAGCAGGTCAACCGGATCATCCTGACCCGGCCCGCGGTCGAGGCGGGGGAGCGGCTGGGTTACCTGCCCGGCACGCTGTTCGAGAAGATCGACCCGTACCTGCGCCCGCTCTACGACGCGCTGCACGACATGATCGACCCGGAGTCGATCCCGAAGCTGATGGCCGCCGGGACGATCGAGGTCGCGCCGCTGGCGTACATGCGTGGCAGGACGCTCAACGACGCGTTCATCATCCTCGACGAGGCGCAGAACACCACGCCCGAGCAGATGAAGATGTTCCTCACCCGGCTCGGCTTCGGCTCGTGGATCGTGGTCACCGGCGACATCACCCAGGTCGACCTGCCGGGCAACGCCCGGTCCGGGCTGGCGGTCGTGCAGGACATCCTCGACGGCGTCGACGACGTGCACTTCTCCCGGCTCGAGAGCGCCGACGTGGTCCGGCACCGCCTGGTGTCCGACATCGTCGACGCCTACGCCCGGTTCGACGCCGTCGAGCACCGCGCGGCCGCCGTCGGCAACGGCGCACCCCGCAACGGCCCCGCGCGGCGTCCCGACCGGCGGCGGTGACCGGGGACGGTGGCCAGGGGCGGGTGGCGCCCGGGACCGTCGGTGCGGCCGTCTAGGCTGCCCCGTACATCCGTATCGGCGAGCAGGGGCAGGGCAGCGGCGACGTGAGCATCGAGGTCGTCAACGAGTCCGGGGTCGCGGTCGACGAGGCGCAGATCGTGTCGGTCGCCCGGTACGCGCTGGACGCGATGAAGGTGAGCCCGTCCGCCGAGCTGGCGATCACCGCCGTCGGGCTGGACGCGATGGAGGAGCTGCACGTCCGCTGGATGGACGAGCCGGGCCCCACCGACGTCATGGCCTTCCCGATGGACGCGCTCGCCGAGGACACCCGGCGGCCCGACGCACCGGACCTGGGCCCCGCCCTGCTCGGTGACGTCGTGCTCTGCCCGGCCTTCGCCCGGGACCAGGCGCGCAAGGCCGGGCACACCCTGGCCGACGAGCTGCACCTGTTGACCGTGCACGGCATCCTGCACCTGCTCGGCTACGACCACCTCGAGCCCGAGGACGAGCGCGAGATGTTCGCGCTGCAGAACCGGCTGCTCGTCCGCTGGCGGGAGGACCGGGCCCGCGAGCGCGCCCGGGACGCCCAGAAGCGCAGCGACGACCGGCTGCTCGGTGCCGCCGGTTTCGAGGACGAGGTCGGCCGGTGACCGGACGACCCACGACCCCGTTCTCCGAGGAGCAGAAGTGACCCCCGTCTGGCTGATCGTCGCGACGGTCCTGCTCGTCCTGCTGGCCGGGGTGTTCGCGGCCGCGGACTCGGCCCTGATGTCGATCTCCCGTGCCCGGGTGGACGCCGTCGTGCGGTCCGGGCGGGCCGGTGCGCGGGCGCTGTCGGCCGTCGTCGCCGACCGGCCGCGGCACGTCAACCTGCTGATGCTGCTGCGCGTCGCCTGCGAGACGGTCGCGGTGATCCTGCTGGCGATCGCGCTGGCCCCGCTGTTCTCCGCGCCCTGGATCGGGCTGCTGCTCGCCGCGGTGCTCATGGTGCTGGCCAGCTACGTGCTGGTCGGGGTCGGGCCGCGCACCCTGGGCCGCCAGCACCCGTACCGGATCGGGCTGCTGCTCGCCGCCCCGATCCGTGCCCTGGGCACGGTGCTCTCGCCGCTGGCGAAGCTGCTCATCCTGCTGGGCAACGCGATCACCCCGGGCCCCGGTTTCCGCGACGGCCCGTTCTCCACCGAGGTCGAGCTGCGCGAGCTCGTCGACATGGCCAGCAACCGCGGCGTCGTCGACGAGGGCGAGCGCAAGATGATCCACTCGGTGTTCGAGCTGGGGGAGACCCCGGTCCGCGACATCATGGTGCCGCGGCCGGACCTGATCTGGACCGAGCGCGACACCCCGGTGGAGAAGGTGCTGCGGCTGGCGCTCAAGAGCGGCTACTCGCGCATCCCGGTGCTCGGCGAGGGCATCGACGACGTCATCGGCATCGCCTACCTCAAGGACCTGGTGCGGGCCCGCGAGGAGGCCCGGCGCGGCGAGCGCGAGGTCGCCCTGCTCGACATCCTGCGCCCCGCGGCCTTCGTGCCGGACTCCAAGCGCAGCGACGACCTCATGCGCGAGATGCAGCGCACCCGCAACCACATGGCCGTCGTCGTCGACGAGTACGGCGGCACCGCCGGGGTGGTGACGATCGAGGACATCCTGGAGGAGATCGTCGGCGAGATCACCGACGAGTACGACTCCGAGGAGGTGCCCGAGGTCGCCGAGGTCTCCGACGGCGCCTTCCGGGTCGCGGCCCGGCTGCCCGTCGAGGACCTCGAGGAGCTGTTCGCCGGGCGGTTCCGCGGCACCCCGCGCGAGGACGAGCTGCACGAGGCACTGGAGAACGCCGACGTCGACACCGTCGGCGGGCTGCTCGCCCAGCGCCTCGGCAAGGTGCCGCTGCCCGGGGCCACCGCCGAGCTGGACGGCCTGCTGCGACTGCAGGGCGAGGGCGGCAAGGACGCCCGCGGCCGGGTCCGCATCACCTCGGTGCTGGTCAGCCCGCTGGAGCCGGCCGAGACCGAGGACACCGGCCACGACGGGCCGCGCCAGGGCGCCTCGGAGTCCGACGTGCCGGACCACGTCGCGGGCGACCCCACCGAGCACGCCGGCGCCGACCGGCACTGACCGGCACTGAACGGCCCTGACCTGGCCGTCCCCGGGCACGGGGAACGACCGACGGACGTGACCGTCCCGCCGCGGGCGGGACGCGAGGAGGACCTGATGGCTGCCCGCACGACCATCCCCGCGGAGCGTGCCCGGTGACCGGGCTGCCCGCGACACCGCGCTACGACCTCGTCGTCGTCGGGGGCGGGATCGTCGGCCTGGCCACCGCGTACGCCGCCACCCGCAACGGGCTGAGCGTCGCCGTCGTCGAGCGCGAGCAGCGCCTGGCGAACCACCAGACCGGCAACAACTCCAACGTCGTGCACTCCGGGCTCTACTACGCGCCCGGCGGCTACAAGGCCCGCTTGGCCGTCGCCGGCTGCGCCGAGACCATCGCGTTCTGCCGCGAGCACGACCTGCCGCACCAGGTGTGCGGCAAGCTCGTCGTCGCGACCGAGCCCGAGGAGCTGCCCCGGCTCGACGAGCTGGCCCGCCGCGGCGACGCCAACGGCGTGGAGAACCACCGCCTCGACGAGCACGGCATCCGCACCTACGAGCCCGACGTCCGTGGCCTCGCCGCGCTCTGGGTGCCCTCGACCGGCATCACCGACTACCGGCTGGTCGCGGAGAAGCTGGGCGAGCTGGTGGAGAAGAACGGCGGTGAGGTCCACCTCGGCCGCACCGTCACCGGGTTCGCCCGCCGCCCGTCCGACGTCGTCGTGCGCACCACCCGCGGTGACCTGCTCGGCACCCGCGCCGTGGTCTGCGGCGGACTGCGCTGCGACGAGCTCGCCCGCCTCGCCGGTGCCGACCCCGGTGTGCGGATCATCCCGTTCCGCGGCGAGTACTCCGGCTTCTCCGAGCGGGCCGCCTCGCTGGTCCGCGGCCTGATCTACCCGGTCCCGGACCCGGCGTTCCCGTTCCTCGGGGTGCACGCCACCCGCGGCATCGACGGCACCGTCCACGCCGGCCCGAACGCCGTGCTCGCGCTGGCCCGCGAGGGCTACGACTGGCGCACGGTCAAGCCGAAGGAGCTGCTGGGGACGCTGACCTACCCGGGCATGGTGAAGGTGGCGCGCACGCACTGGCGCTACGGCATCGGCGAGGTCCGCCGCTCGCTGTCGACGCGCGCGATGGTCCGCCAGATCCAGCGGATGCTGCCCGAGGTCACCGCCTCCGACCTGCACCCGGCAGGCGCCGGGGTGCGGGCCCAGGCCGTGAAGGCCGACGGCACGCTGGTCGACGACTTCCTGTTCCTCGACCAGGCCGGTCCGGACGGCGCGGGCCGCCCCGGCTCGATCCTGCACGTGCTGAACGCACCGTCCCCGGCGGCGACGGCGGCGCTGCCGATCGGCCGCGAGATCCTCGACCGGCTCGGTGCGGCATGACCGGCGCACAGCCCGAGGGCTTCCGGTCCGGGTTCGCCTGCTTCGTCGGCAGGCCCAACGCCGGCAAGTCGACCCTGACCAACGCGCTGGTCGGGGAGAAGATCGCGATCACCTCCTCGCGCCCGCAGACCACCCGGCACGCGATCCGCGGGATCGTGCACCGACCGGACGCCCAGATCGTCCTGGTCGACACCCCGGGCCTGCACCGACCCAGGACCCTGCTCGGGTCGCGGCTCAACGACCTGGTGCGCGAGACGTGGTCCGAGGTCGACGTCGTCGGGTTCTGCGTGCCCGCGAACGAGAAGGTCGGCAAGGGCGACCGGTTCATCGCCGAGGAGCTGAGCCGGATCGCCGCGCACACCCCGGTGGTCGCTGTCGTCACCAAGACCGACACCGCCCGCCCCGAGCAGGTCGCCGAGCGGCTCACCGAGGTGGCGGCGCTGATGGACTTCGCCGAGGTCGTGCCGACCTCGGCGAAGTCGGGCTTCCAGGTCTCGCTGCTGTCGGACCTGCTGGTCGGGCTGCTGCCGGAGGGCCCGCAGCTCTACCCGGACGGCGACCTCACCGACGAGCCGACCGACGTGCTCGTGGCCGAGCTCGTGCGGGAGGCGGCGCTGGAGGGCGTGCGCGACGAGCTGCCGCACTCGATCGCCGTCGTCGTCGAGGAGACGATCGAGAAGAAGGACCTGCTGGAGATCTACGCGATCATCTACGTCGAGCGGTCCAGCCAGAAGGGCATCGTGATCGGCAAGGGCGGTGCCCGGCTCAAGCAGGTCGGCAGCGACGCCCGTCGCCAGATCGAGAAGCTGCTGGGCACCCGGGTGCACCTGGACCTGCACGTGAAGATCGCCGAGGACTGGCAGCGGGACCCGAAGCAGCTGCGCAAGCTGGGGTTCTGAGGAGAACCTAGACTGGGTGGATGGCCCAGCTCTACCGCGACACCGGGATCGTGCTCCGGGTGCAGAAGCTGGGCGAGGCGGACCGGATCATCACGATGCTGACCCGTCAGCACGGCAAGATCCGGGTGGTCGCCAAGGGCGTGCGCCGCACCCGGTCGCGGTGGGGCGCCCGGCTGGAGCCGTTCAACCACGTCGACGTCCAGTGCTACACCGGGCGCACGCTCGACGTGGTCACCCAGGCCCAGACCGTCGACGCGTTCGCGCCGGCGATCGTCGCGGACTGGTCGGCCTACTCCTGCGGCTGCGCGATCCTGGAGACCGCGGACCGGCTGGTGTCCGAGGAGGGCGAGCCGAGCCTGCGGGTCTACCTGCTGCTGCTCGGTGCCACCCGGGCGCTGGCCGACGGCGCCCGCGAACCGGCCCTGGTGCTCGACGCGTTCCTGCTGCGGGCCATGAGCCATGCGGGGTGGGCGCCGTCGCTGTCGGACTGTGCGCGCTGTGCGACGCCCGGCCCGCACCGGTCGTTCACCGTCGCCGGGGGCGGCATGGTGTGCCCGCGCTGCCGCCCGCCGGGTTCGGTCACCCCGGCCCCCGAGACGGTGGCCCTGCTCATGGCGCTGCTGCACGGTGACTGGGACACCGCCGACGCCTCGGGCACCCCGACCCGGCGGGAGGCCAGCGGCCTGGTCGCGGCGCACCTGCAGTGGCACCTGGAGCGCCAGCTGCGCTCGCTGCCCCTGGTCGACCGCCGCGCCCGGGTCCGGCCCGCCGCCGTCGTCGCGCCGGGTGCGCCGGGGACCGCCCCGGAACCGCCGGACGGCGGTGCGCCGACACCTCCGGACGCGCTGTCCGACTAGTGCGATCGGCCCGGTGTCCCGATCGGGCTGCCGTGAGCGGCCCGTATGCTTCGTCGAGCGGTTGACGTTCCCGGTGCGCCGCCCGCCGCGGTGCCGCCGGTCGCGGCGCACGGCGCTTCCGCCGACTCCACCGGGTGAACGTCGCTCAGGACAGGCAACCGGTTGCGCGGTCTCGTTATCCTCCTGTGATCGAGGGGACCCCAGCCCCGTCGGAGAGGCAGTCGTGAACCGACCCCACACACCGCCGCCGGACGACGACCACACCGCTCGCACCCATCGTCTCCCGGCCGCGACGCAGCGGATCCCGGTGCCGCCCACCCAGCAGCTCCCGGCCCGCACCGAGGTCATGCCGGAGTCCCCGCAGGACGGGCCGACCCGTGCGATGCGTCAGGTCCGGGCCCGCACCGAGGACGGCGCCTGGCCGGCCATCCCGATGCTGCCGGTGATCCGGCCCGACGAGTCCGAACCGCTGTCGGAGGTCGACCGGGTCCACGGGCACCGCGGGATGCGCCGGCTGCGCGAGACCATCGAGCGGCTGGAGGACCCGGCCGTGCCGGCCTGGCCCCGGCCCGACCAGCGCGACTGAGCCCGACCACCGCGGCCGAGCCCGGCCATCGGCCCCGACGTAGGGTCGGTGACGTGCCGTTCCAGCCTCCCGCACCGCATCCGTCCGGTGCCCGGCCCCCGGCGATCCCGCCGGAGCTGGTGCCGGGCCACGTCGCCCTCGTCATGGACGGCAACGGCCGCTGGGCCAACGCCCGTGGTCTGCCCCGCACGGAGGGGCACAAGCGGGGCGAGGCGTCGCTGATGGACGTCGCCCGCGGCTGCATCGACCTCGGTGTGCGCTGGCTGTCGGCGTACGCGTTCTCCACCGAGAACTGGCGGCGCAGCCCCGACGAGGTCCGGTTCCTGATGGGCTTCAACCGCGACGTCATCCGCCGCCGCGTCGACGAGATGGACGCGATGGGGGTCCGGGTCCGCTGGGCGGGCCGCCGCCCGCGGCTGTGGCGCTCGGTGATCAAGGAGCTGGAGATCGCCGAGGAGCGCACCCGCGGCAACGACGTGCTGAATCTGACCATGTGCGTCAACTACGGCGGCCGCGCCGAGATCGTCGACTCGGTGCGCCAGATCGCCCGGCTCGCCGCCGAGGGCCGGATCAACCCCGACAAGATCGACGAGCGGATGCTGGCCCGCCACCTCGACGAGCCGGACATGCCCGACGTCGACCTGTTCGTGCGCTCCTCGGGGGAGCAGCGGACCTCGAACTTCCTGCTCTGGCAGAGCGCCTACGCCGAGATGGTCTTCCTGGACACGCTGTTCCCGGACTTCGACCGGCGCCACATATGGCAGGCGATCGAGATCTACGCACGCCGGGACCGGCGTTTCGGCGGGGCCGTGGACGCCGCGACGGGCGACGCCGCGACGGGGGTGACACCGTGACCACCGATGTGATCACGGGGATGCTCGCCACCGCGAAGGGTGCGCTGGAGCGGTTCCACGACGTCACCGCCGACGACGACGGCGCGCTGACCTTCGCCCACGGCGGCGTGCTGTGCGTGGTGCAGGGGACGGAGCTGGAGGAGGGGCTGCCCGTCCTCAACCTGACCTGCGTCGTGGCGTGGGACCTGCCGGACTCCGCCGACCCGGAGCACGACGTGCCGCGACGGGTCGGGCTCGGGGTGGGGGAGGGCCTGTTCGGCACGCCCCGGGTGGTGCGCGGCGAGCGCGGCTGGGACGTGACGCTGCGCTACGCCTTCCCCGCGGCCGGGCTGGGCGAGGGTCCGATGGGGACGCTGCTCATGCTCGTCGTGTCCTCCGCGTCGAGCATGCGGGCCGAGCTCGTCGGCGGCTGACCGGCCGGCCAGGGCGGTGCCCGCCCCGGCCGCGCGGGTCACTTCTTGCGGTTGGTGCCGAGCTCCTCGGCGATCGGGTTGACCGGGTCCACGTCCTTCGTGGACTCCGACAGCCCGGGACGGGTGTGCTCGGTGCGCCGCTGCGCGCGCAGCTGCTCGGTCTCCTCGGCCGACTCGTCCGCGGTGTCGCCCGAGGTCTGGCGCGCCGGGTCGTCGTCGGCCAGGTCCACGGCGGCCACCACGGCGGCGATCGAGGCGTAGTGCTCCTCGGCCGGCACCGCCCGCAGGGCCTCGACCGTCGCGGCGTCGGCCTCGTTGCGCTCGGCGGTCCACGCCAGGTCGTCCTTGCCGGCGGGGAACTCCAGGCCGTGCAGGGCGGTGCGGACGGCGTCGGACGTCGTCGTGCGAGTGGTCATGAGGTCACCTCTCGTCGGGATGTGTCCCGACCGGGTAGCCGCTGTGCGCCGGATGATGCATCCGGCGGGGATCAGTTCCCCGGGCCGTCCGCGGTGCCGTCCCGGGTCACCGCGTCCTCCGGGGCCGCCTCGCCGCTGCCGTCGAGGTGCACCAGCGGCAGCCCCGCCAGCTGGCCCGCGGTCATCCCGTGCGCGACGCCGAGGACGTCGTTCTGGGACTTCTTCATCCGGGCGTCCACCAGGCCGGACAGGCTGTAGGCGACCCGGCCGAGCAGCCGGACCGTCGTCTCGTCGACGAGCGGGCGCGGGGTGGAGACGACGGCGACGCCCCGGGGCGTCCCGTCGTTGGACTGGGCCACGCCGATCGAGTACGACTCGCGCGGGTTCACGTGCCGGGAGGCGTAGTGGTCGCGGAGCTTGAACACCATGTCGTGGAACCCGCTGACGTCCCCGTCGAGCTCCAGCGACGTCAGGTCGTCGGTGGTCAGCGTCTTCGTCCGGCCGGAGAAGCACCGCACGTAGCCGATCAGGGCGCCGGTCCACAGGGCCTCGACCAGCGCTGGGTCGGCGTCCACCCGCACCGGCCCGGACTCGGGTCCGCCCAGGGCGGTGACCAGGTGCTCGCAGCAGCGCAGCACGTACTGCAGGTCCTCGAAGACGGCGGCGAGCTGGGCCAGCTCGCCGGACTCCGGGACGTCGATCCGCCGGACCGTGGTGGGCGCGGGGTGCGTGTCCGTCATCGGTCAGACGCTATCCGGGGTGGCGATGCTCACGTGTCTCCATCTGAGACGGTCTGCTAGTTTCGTCGCCGAAGGTCACGAGTGCCAGCGCGAAGCCCCGGCTCGCTGGACGGCAACCCTCCTCCGCGGTGGGGTGCCCCGGGTGATGACCGGGCCGACGCGACACCCGCAGTCGGCAAGCGCGGATCCGTGCGCCACGCCGGGTCCCCGAGATCGGCCGGAGGCCCGATCATGACCCTCGCCCTGCCACGTCCCGTCCAGCACGCCCTGCCCCGCGTCGTCGGTGCGGACCTCACGGTCCCGCTCGTCGACGGCCGGTGGGCCCGCTACTGCGACCTCGACTCCGCCGCGTCCGCGCCGGCGCTGGAGCCGGTCGCCGCGCACGTCGCCGAGGTGCTGCCGTACCACGGCAGCGTGCACCGCGGCGCCGGCTGGACCTCGAAGGTCTGCACCGCGCTCGTGGAGAACGCCCGCGCCGACGTCGCCCGGTTCGTCCGGGCCCGCGCCGACGACGTCGTGGTGTTCACCCGCAACACCACCGATGCGCTCGGCCTGCTCGCCCGCGCCGTCCCCGGCCCGGTGGTGACGCTGGACCTGGAGCACCATGCGACGCTGCTGGCCTGGCGCGACCGCGAGCACCGCGTCGTGCCCGCCGCCGCCACCCTTGCCTCGACGCTCGATGCGTTGCGGGCCGAGCTCGCCGCCCGTCCCGACGCCGCGCTGGTCGCGGTCACCGGGGCGTCCAACGTGACCGGCGAGCTCCTCCCGGTCGCCGAGATCGCGCGGATCGCGCACGCCGCGGGTGCCCGGCTGTGCGTCGACGCCGCCCAGCTCGCCCCGCACCGGCGCGTCGACCTGGCCGGGTGGGACGCGGACTACGTCGCGCTGTCCGGGCACAAGCTCTACGCGCCCTACGGCGCCGGGGTCCTCGTCGGCCGCCGGGACTGGCTCGACGCCGCCGAACCGCACGTCGCGGGCGGGGGAGCGGTCCGATCCGTGTCCGTCGCCGACGGCCCGGGCGGCGGCACGGTCACGGAGTGGCTGCCGTCGCCGCAGCGGCACGAGGGCGGCACCCCGAACGTCCTCGGTACCGCCGCACTCGGCGCGGCCTGCCGGACCCTGGACCCGCTGATCGACGACATCGTGCCTGCCCACGAGCGCGAGCTCGCCGACCGTCTGCACGCCGGCCTGGCGACGGTCCCCGGCCTGCGGGCCCTGTCCTGCTTCGACGACGCGGGCGACCGCACCGCGACCGTCTCGTTCACCCTGGGCGAGCTGCCCGCCGGGCTGGTCGCGGCGGCGCTGTCGGCCGAGTACGGCATCGGGGTCCGCGACGGCCGGTTCTGCGCCCACCCGCTGCTGGCGCGGCTCACCGGCGGCCGCGACGCCGTGCGCGCGTCGCTGGGCCTGCGCACCGGCTCCTCCGACGTCGACCGGCTGGTCGACGCGCTGACCGATCTGGCACGGCGCGGCCCGGCCTGGACCTACGCCCTCGTCGACGGCCGGTGGGCGCCGACCCCGGACCCGCGCCCGGCGGACCCGTTCGCCCGCGACCGGGAGCTGCCCGCCGTCCCCGGCTGCGGGGACTGAGCCCGGGCCTCAGCCCGCCGAGCAGCGGCCGCAGAGGCCGAAGATCTCGAGGGTGTGCGACACCTCGGTGAAGCCGTGCTTCTGGGCGACCGACTCGGTCCAGGACTCGACCGCCGGCCCCTCGATCTCAACGGCGGCGCCGCACCGGCGACACACGAGGTGATGGTGGTGGTGCTCGGTCTCGCAGCGCCGGTAGACGGCCTCGCCGGACGCGACCCGCAGCACGTCGACCTCGCCGCCGTCGGCGAGGGTCTGCAGGGTCCGGTAGACCGTGGTCAGGCCGATGCCCTCGCCGGCGCGCCGCAGCTCCTCGTGGATCTCCTGGGCGGACCGGAAGTCGTCCAGCCGGTCCAGTAGCGCGGTGACGGCGGCCCGCTGCCGGGTGGCGCGGATGCCGCGCGGCCCGGCGGTGGACCGCTCGGTGACCGCCGCCGCGGTCGTCCGGCCGGTCGTCTCCGTCACGTGTCCTCCTCGACGTGGGCGACGGCGTCCACCACGATGTGCGCCAGGTGGTCGTCCACCAGCGAATACAGCACCTCGCGGCCCTTCCGCTCGCCCTCGACCACCCCGGCGGCCTTGAGGACCCGCAGGTGCTGGCTGATCAGGGGCTGGGTGACCCCGAGCGCGTCCACCAGGTCGTGGACGCACCGCGAGTGTTCCAGCAGCTGCAGCACGATGGCGATCCGGACCGGTGCGGCGAGTGCCCGCAGCAGGTCGCCCGCGGCGGCCAGCGTGCGCGGGTCGCGGGTCGGGCCCGGCTCGGGCGCGGGGTGGTGGTCGTCGTCCGCGCCCGGGCCGGCTCCCGGTGCGTGCGTGGTCTGGGCTGCGGCAGACATGTGGTGGACCCGTCCGTTCCCCCGGAGGCGGCGGCCACACCCTCCGGCGCTGCTGTGCCGTACAGGCCGCACCCGACATGGTAGGCGTGTTCGTTATCGTCGCGCCGTGCTGCTGGTCTGCCGCTTCCGCGTGTCTCCCTCCGAGGAGGCCGCGTTCACCGCGCGTGTGGCCCGCGCCCTGGAACTCCTCGCCGCCCGGCCGGGCTTCCGCGGGGGTGAGGCGGGCCGGGCGATCGAGGACGCCGGGCAGTGGGTCCTGACCGTCCGCTTCGACTCCGTCGACGCCTACCGGCGTGCCCTGGGGCCGTTCGAGGTCCGCGAGCACGTGCACCCGCTGCTGGCCGAGGCCGACACGACCACCGAGGCGACCTACGAGTCCCTGGTGACCGTGACCCCCGGCGCCGCGCCCGTCCACCACCCCAGCCTGTTGAGCTGACCCTCGGACCTCGCGCACCGTCCTGCGACCTCGCAGCCGTTGCACACGGTGCGAGGTCGCAGGAACCTGTGCGAGGTCGGTCGGGCGGAGCCACCGCGGCGGGGTCGGGGGGCAGGGGCAGGGAGTGGGGATACATGGCGGGTCGGTAATCTGGGATGCCCCGTATCCGGGGACCTCCGAACCACCTTCTCTGGAGCGCCGCCAGTGGCCAGCAAGCCCACCTCAGCCAAGATCGAGACCATCGTCGCGCTGACCAAGCGGCGCGGATTCGTCTTCGCCTCCGGTGAGATCTACGGCGGTACCCGGTCGGCGTGGGACTACGGGCCCCTCGGCGTCGAGCTGAAGGACAACATCAAGCGCCAGTGGTGGAAGAGCATGGTGACCGGCCGCGACGACGTCGTCGGCCTGGACTCCTCGGTCATCCTCCCGCGCCAGACCTGGGTCGCCTCGGGCCACGTCGGCACCTTCTCCGACCCGCTGGTCGAGTGCGAGTCCTGCCACAAGCGCTACCGCGCCGACCAGCTCGCCGAGGAGTTCGCCGAGCGCAAGGGCCGCGACCCGGAGCAGGCCGACCAGAACGACCTCTCCGAGGTCCCCTGCCCGAACTGCGGCACCCGCGGCCGGTTCACCGCGCCCCGCGAGTTCAACATGATGCTCAAGACCTTCCTCGGCCCGGTGGAGTCCGAGGAGGGGCTGCACTACCTGCGCCCGGAGACCGCGCAGGGCATCTTCGTGAACTTCCTGAACGTGCAGACGACCTCGCGCAAGAAGCCGCCGTTCGGCATCGGCCAGATCGGCAAGAGCTTCCGCAACGAGATCACCCCGGGCAACTTCATCTTCCGCACGCGCGAGTTCGAGCAGATGGAGATGGAGTACTTCGTCGAGCCCGGCAGCGACGAGGAGATCCACCAGTACTGGATCGACGAGCGCACCCGCTGGTACACCGACCTGGGCATCTCCTCGGAGAACCTGCGGCACTACGAGCACGCCAAGGAGAAGCTCTCCCACTACTCGAAGCGCACCGTCGACATCGAGTACCGGTTCAACTTCACCGGCCAGGAGTGGGGCGAGCTCGAGGGCATCGCGAACCGCACCGACTTCGACCTGACGGCGCACTCGAACCACTCGGGCGTCGACCTGTCGTTCTACGACCAGGCCTCCGACACCCGCTACAAGCCGTACGTGATCGAGCCCGCCGCCGGTGTCGGCCGGTCGATGATGGCGTTCCTGATCGAGGCCTACACCGAGGACGAGGCGCCCAACGCCAAGGGTGGTGTGGACAAGCGCGTCGTGCTGAAGCTCGACCGCCGGCTCGCACCGGTCAAGGCCGCGGTGCTGCCGCTGTCGCGCAACGCCGACCTGTCGCCGAAGGCGAAGGACCTGGCCGCGCAGCTGCGGAAGAACTGGAACGTCGACTTCGACGACGCCGGCGCCATCGGCCGCCGGTACCGCCGCCAGGACGAGATCGGCACCCCGTTCTGCATCACGGTCGACTTCGACACCCTCACCGACCAGGCGGTGACGATCCGCGAGCGCGACTCGATGGCGCAGGAGCGGGTCGCCCTCGACCAGGTCGAGACCTACCTGGCGACGCGCCTGCTCGGCTGCTGAGACGACGCTGGGACCAACCCGCGCCACGAACGCCCCCACCCGGATCCCGGGCGGGGGCGTTCGTCGTCGAGGGGGTCAGCGCCGGTAGGCCAGCAGCTGCACGCCCAGCTCGGCCTCGGTGCGGCGCACCTCCTCCAGCTGCTCGGCGGACAGCGTGGCGTAGGGCGACTCGGGTCGGTAGGCCACGAGCGGGCCGCCGATGCGGTCCTCGAGCTGCCTCAGCCTGGCCAGTGCCGCCTCGTCGAGATCGGCGGGGCGCAGCGTCGGAGCGGTCATCACAACCTCCGTGGGTGATCGGGAGGCGACCCAGGGTAGGGCGGTCCCGGACCGGGCGCAGCTCGGGCACCCGGTCCGGGGAGTGCTCCTACACCGGCTCCGGCAGCAGGCGTTCCACCAGGTCGGACAGGGTCACGATGCCGACCGGGCGGTCGTCGGACTCCACCAGCGCCAGGTGCGCACGCTGCTCACGCATCGTGTTCACCGCTGTGTGGTACTGCGTGTCCGCCGGCAGGGTGAGCAGCGGGCGCATCAGGTCCCGGGCCCGGGTCTCCGGCGCCCGCGTCAGCGTGTCGCGGACGTGCACGTACCCGATCGGGGTGTCCCCGTCCCAGACGACCAGCCGGAGGTGGCCGGTCCGGCGACAGGTCGCCTGGACGGCGGCGACGTCGTCGTCCGCGGCGACCCCGGAGGGCTCGCGCGCGAGCTCGCCCAGGGGGGTCCGCTCCAGCTCCAGGGCCGTGACCAGCTGGTCACGGCGCCCCTGGTCGAGGGTGCCGGTCTTCGCCGAGTGGTCGACCAGCTGACGCAGGTCGTCGGCGTTGCGGCCCGAGGCCATCTCGTCGACGGGCTCGACGCCGCACCAGCGCAAGCAGCGGTTGGCCGCGCCGTTGAGCAGGAGCAGCAGCGGCCGCGCGACGATCATGAACCCGCGCATCGGGAGCGCCAGCATGATCGCCGACTTCTCCGGGTGCGAGATCGCCCAGGACTTCGGGGCCATCTCCCCGACGACCAGGTGCAGGAACGTCACGACGATCAGCGAGATGACGAACGACGCCACACCCGCGACCCCACCGGGGACGCCCCAGCCCTCGAGGAGCGGGCGCAGCGCGTAGTCCACCGCCGGCTTGGTGATCGCACCGAGCCCCAGCACGCACAGCGTGATCCCCAGCTGGGACCCCGCCAGCAGCAGCGAGATGTCCTTGGCGCTGCGCAACGCAGCCCGCGCCGAGGCCGAGGTCTGCGCGGCCTCCTCCAGGCGGTAGTTCCGGGCGGCGACGAGCGCGAACTCGACGGCCACGAAGAACGCGCTCGCCGCGATGAGCAGGATCGACACCACGATCTCGAAGACGCTCATGCCCGTACCTCCCGGTCGTCGCCGTCCTGCTCGGAACCGGCGGCCACCGGTTCGGTCCACTCCAGGGCGACCGCCGACGGGACCCGCCGGTCGACCTCCTGCACCACCAGCCGCAGGGCGCGGTCCTCGTCGTCCGGGCCCTCCGCCGCGATCGTCACGACGACCGCGTCCCCGACGACCGGCAGCCGCTGCAGCTCGGCCATCACCAGACCGCCGACGGTCTGGTAGTCACCCTCGGGCAGCTCGGCCTCGATCAGCCTGCCGACCTCGTCGACGTGCCGGTCACCCGGGACGACCCAGCCGTCGTCGGACCGCAGTGCCTGGTCCGTCCCGGCCTGGTCGTGCTCGTCGGTGATCTCGCCGACGAGCTCCTCGGCGACGTCCTCGACGGTGATGACGCCGGCCAGGCTGCCGTACTCGTCGAGCACGCACGCCAGCTCCTCGTCGTCGGCGCGCAGCTGGGCCAGCACCTGGGGCAGCGGCAGCGACGAGGGCACCAGCACCGGGGCCCGCATGAGGTCGGAGACCAGCACCTCGTCGAACGGCCGGTCGTCGCGGTCGGCGAGGGCCAGCACGTCCTTCAGGCAGACCACGCCCACCAGCTCCAGGGCGTTCTCGGCGTTCTCCGGGTCCGCCGCCTCGGCGGGGGGCCCGAGCACCGGGTAGCGCGAGTGCTGGACGGCCATCTGGCCGACCAGGCTCTCGACGGTCGCGTCGGCACGGACCCACGACACCCGCGGCCGCGGGATCATCGCGGCCCGCGCGGTGCGGTCGCCGAAGTCGACGGCGCGGTCCAGCAGCACCGCGAGCTCCGGGTTGAGGTCACCCGAGTCCTTCGAGTCGTCGATGATCGCTTCGAGGTCGCGGGGGGTCGCCGAGTGCTCCACGTCGTGCACCGGCTCGATCCGCAGCGAGCGGAGCAGCAGGTTGGAGGCCGCGTCGAAGATCCGGATGATCCACCCGAACAGCGCCAGGTAGGTCTTGGTGGACAGCGCCAGCCACCGCGCGACCGGCTCCGGCCGGGCGATGGCGAGGTTCTTCGGGAACAGCTCGCCGAACACCATCTGGATGACGGTGGCCAACAGCAGCGCGACCGTGATGCCGATCGCCAGGCCGACCCCCTGGGGCACGTCGACGAGGCCGAGCAGCTCGGCGATGCCGTTGCCGATCAGCGGTTCGGCGACGTAACCGACCAGCAGACCGGTGACGGTGATGCCGAGCTGGGCGCCCGACAGCATGAACGACGTACGACGGGTGATGTCGAGGGCACGGGACGCTCCGGTGTCGCCCTCGGCCGCACGGGCCTTGAGGCGGGAGCGGTCCACGGCCATGTAGCCGAACTCCTGGGCCACGAAGTAGCCGGTCAGGGCAGTGATCACGAGGACCACCAGAATGCCCAGGAGGATGCCGAGGATCGTTCCGATCACCGGGCTGTCACCGCCCGGGTCTCGGGCCCGGCCGGGAGGTGCACGGCGCGGGCGGGGACGAGGACGATGCGGGGTCGCCGGCCGTCACGGGGACGGTCGGCGCGCGGACTGCAGGTGGGGTCCATGACTCCTGACTCGCGGTCTGATGGGCGTACGTGGCGTTCAACGCGTGCCGGAATCGCACGGTTCCGGAACGCTGCCGTCGCGCTGATCACTCTCTCATGGCCCGAACGGCGGTACCGGTGTCGACGCACCGGCGCCGCGGATCGTCCCGTCGTGGCCACGTCCCGCCCGTTCTCAGCTCACCGTCAGGCCCCGTCGCTACCCTGGCGACCGTGAGCACCTCGGCGACCTCCTCCGCGGCACGGCCACCGGCCGACCCCCGTCGTGACCTGGGCGCGGCCCTGCGCCGATGGGCGGTGACCGGCGGGTCGGGGATCGGCGGCTCGGGGATCGGTGTCGTCCGGGTGCTCGACCGGCACGGGTTCGGCTCCGTCGAGTCCGGCCAGCTGGTCGCGGGCACCACCGACGGCGAGGTCGGCGGCCTGCTCTACCTCGGCGCCCTCGACGACTCCGCGCATCCGCTCGCCGTGCAGGCGGCGTCCGGGGTGGCGACGGTGCGCGAGGCACACGTGGGGGAGGCCTCCGCGGTCGCGGCCGGGCTCGCCTGCGCGGGCGGGGCGACGCTGCTCGCCCACCCGCTGGCCGCCGGTCCCGCCGCCGCGCTCGGGGAGGCGCTGGAGACCGGGCGGCCCGCCGCGCTGCTGTCGGTCGTGGACACCGGCGCGGCCCTGGTCCTCACCGGGCCCGGCCTGGAGGAGGCCACCGGTGACCTCGGCGGGGTCACCGCCGCGGCGGCCGAGCAGACCCGCGCGCTGCTGCGCCGGGGCGCCACGGCCACCGAGCGGCTCGACGTCGACGGCACCGCGGTGCTGGTCGACCTGCTGGTGCCGGTCCCGTCGGTGCTGGTCGTCGGCGAGGGGGCGCTCGGCGCGGCGCTGCACGCCCAGGCCGGTCTGCTCGGCTGGAGCGCCCGCACCGTCACCACCGTCGAGGACGCGCGTGCCGCCGTCGCCGCCTTCACCGAGGCCGACGTGCTGGTGCTGCTCGACCACGACCCGGCCTTCGACGCGGTCCTGCTCGACGGCCTGGCCCACGGCCGTGGGTTCCTCGGAGCGCTCGGGTCGCGGCGCACCCAGGCCGCGCGCCGCGAGCGGCTGCTCGCCGCCGGGGTCACCGAGGACGCCCTGGCCGCGGTGCACGGGCCGGTCGGTCTCGACCTCGGTGCCCGCACCCCGGCCGAGACCGCGGTGTCGATCGTCGCCCAGGTCGTCGCGCTGCGCGCCGGGCGCTCGGCTTCGGCGCTCGCCTCCTCGGCCGGTCGGATCGGCGGATGACCGGCACCTCGTCGTGGCGCGGGCTCGGCGGCGCCCCGCCGGAGCCCGGTCCGGACCGGCGCACCGTGCGCCGTCCGGTGCGGACCGGCATGACCTGGGGCGCGCGGCTGCTCGTCGGCGGTCTGGTCATGCTCGTCGCGGTGGTCGGGGTGACCGCGCTGCGGGTGTGGCAGGTCGCCCGGGACGACGACCAGCGCCCCAGCGACGCCGTCGTCGTCCTCGGCGCGGCCCAGTACAACGGTGAGCCCAGCGCGGTCCTGGCCAACCGGCTCAAGCACGCCGAGCAGCTGTGGCGCGACGGCGTGGCCCCGCGGATCGTCACCGTCGGCGGCGGTCGCACGGGGGACCGGTACACCGAGGCCGAGGCCAGCCGGGACTGGCTGGTCGAGCAGGGCGTGCCGTCCTCGGCGGTCGAGGCCGTCCCCGAAGGTGCGGACACGCTCGGCAGCCTGCAGGCGGTCGCGGCGACCGCGCGGCAGCAGGGCTGGTCCTTGGCCCTGCTGGTGTCCGACCCGTGGCACAGCCTCCGTGCCCGCACCATGGCGCGCGACGCCGGGCTGGAGGCCTACACCTCCCCGACGCGCAGCGGCCCGATCGTGCAGACCCGGGAGACCCAGCTGCGCTACATCTACCGCGAGACCGGCGCGCTGCTGTTCTACGAGCTGACCCACGCGTCGGTCGACACCGCGAGCAGCGGGCTGGGATGACCCTCCAGCACGCCCCGGTCGACCCGGGATACACCGCCGCCGACGCGGAGCGCCGCCATCCGGAGGCACCGAAGGGCTCCGGGCTGGGTGAGCGCGGCCGCGTCGAGCGGCGCAGTCCCTACTCCCGCGACCGGGCCCGGGTGCTGCACTCCGCGGCGCTGCGCCGGCTCGCGGGCAAGACCCAGGTGGTCGGGCCGGGGGAGGGCGCCGAGGTCAGCGGCATCCCGCGGACCCGGCTGACGCATTCGCTCGAGGTCGCCCAGATCGGCCGCGGCATCGCCGAGGAGCTGGGGCTCGACCCCGACGTCGTCGACGCCGCCGGGCTGGCCCACGACATCGGCCACCCGCCGTTCGGGCACAACGGCGAGCGTGCGCTCGACGTCGCGGGAGCCGACTGCGGCGGGTTCGAGGGCAACGCCCAGACCCTGCGCATCCTGACCCGCCTGGAGCCCAAGGCCCGCTCCGGCGACGGCCGCGTCCCCGGCGGGCTCAACCTGACCCGGGCGACCCTGGACGCCGCCACCAAGTACCCGTGGCCGCGCCGCGGCGCGGAACGCAAGTTCGGTGCCTACGCCGACGACCTGCCGGCCCTGGAGTGGGTGCGCGCCGGGGCACGGCCGGGGGTGCGGAGCATGGAGGCCCAGGTGATGGACTGGGCCGACGACGTCGCCTACTCGGTGCACGACGTCGAGGACGCGGTGCACGCCGGCCGGATGGACCTGGCGGTGTTGTCCTCGCCGGCCGAGCGCGCGGCGCTCGCGGTGGAGGCGTCGCTGCGCTTCGGCGAGGACGAGGGTGCCTGTGCCGAGGCCGCCGCCCGGCTCGACGCGCTGCCGGTGGTCCGCGCGGTCCGCGGCTTCGACGCCGCCACCGCCGCGGGCGACGACCTGGTCGCGATGAAGCGGATGACCTCCGAGCTGGTCGGCCGGTTCGCCCTCGCCGCGACCGACGCGACCCTGGACACCTACGGCGACGCGCCGCTGGCCCGGCACCGCGCGGACCTGGTGGTGCCGGTCGTCGCCGTGGCGGAGGTCGTGGTGCTCAAGGCGCTGGCCACCCGCTACGTGATGAGCGACCCGCGGCGGCTGGCGATGCAGTCCCGCCAGCGCGACCTGCTGCACGACCTCGTCGCGGCGCTGTACGACCGGGGGCCCGACGCCCTCGACCCGGCCCGCGCGGAGGACTGGGCCGCCGCCCCCGACGACCGGTCGCGGCTGCGTGTCGTGATCGACCAGGTCGCGACGCTGACCGACCCGCAGGCGCACGCCTGGCACCGCACCCTCTGCCGGCCCTGACACCTGCCGGCCCCTGACACCTGCCGGCCCCTGACACCTGCCGGCCCCCGACACCGGCCGGCCCCGAGACGCCGACGGCCCCGCCGTCCGGGTGGGGCGGCGGGGCCGGGTGGCCGGGGTCGGTGCGGGGCTCAGCGCAGGGTGATCGCGGGCTTCGCCGCGTCGGCCTCGCTGGTCACGGCCCGGGTCGGGCAGGTCCCGAGGACCCGGTCGATCGCGTCGCGCTCGGCGCTGGTCACCCACAGCTTGTACTTCTTCTTCACCGCGACCTGCCGCGCGACGTAGGCGCAGCGGTAGCGGCTGTCCGGCGGGAGCCAGGTCGCGGCGTCGCCGTCGCTCTTGCGGCCGTTGGTCGGCCCGTCGACGGCGATCAGGTTCAGCGGGTCGTTCCCGATCTTCTCCCGGGTGGCCGCGTCGAGCTGCTGGGCGCCCTTCTGCCAGGCGTCGGACAGCGCGACGACGTGGTCGATCTGCACCTTCTCGCTGGTGCCCTGGCCACGGGTGAACGCGATGGTGGTGCCGGTGTAGGAGTCACGCAGCGTCCCGGTCAGCACGACGCAGTCGTGCGTGCCCGCCTTGAACGTCTCGCGGTCCATGTCCCGGGCCAGTACCTGGTTGCGCTGGTCGCAACCGTCCCGGTCGATGTCGGCCCAGCTACGCCCGAACTGCTGGCGCGTGTAGCCGGTCTTCGGTGCCCGGCCCTTCACCGCCAGCGTCTTCAGCGTCGCCGACGCGCTGCCCGCGGCCGCACCCTCCACGGTCCCGGGGGTCACCGGGGCGATCGCGCCGACGTCGACGCCGCCGGTGTCGAGCGCCGCGTCCAGCACGTCCACGAACGATCCGGGGGATCCGCACCCGGCCATCACCATCATCGTCGCCAGCAGTCCGGCGACCCGCACACCTCGAACACGCACACCGGAGATGTTCGCGAATGCGAACGCCGGAACCACGCCAACACGCCGCGTGTTCGTCACTCAGGGTGAAGTGACTTGCCAGGACGGGGTCGGTCCGTTCACAGGGTCGGGGTGGTCGGTGGCCTCGTGATCACGCTCACAGGCCCTCGGGCCACCACGGCCGGGGTGGGGCGGGAGCACGCTCGGGCTACGCGTGCTCGTCGTGACGGCGCCGTCGACCGGCCGTCCCGCCGGTCCGACGCCGGTTCCGGGCCCGGCACGCGGCCGGGCCCGGAACCGAGATCAGGCGTTGATCGCGGCCCGGTCGGAGTCGTGCCCGGACTCGACGGCGATCGTCCGCGGCTTGGCCGCCTCGGCGACCGGGATGCGGATGCGCAGCACCCCGGCGTCGTACGACGCGTGGATGGAGGACGTGTCGAGGTTGTCGCCCAGGAACAGCTGGCGGGCGAACACGCCGTAGGCCCGCTCGGAGGCGACCCACTCGACCTGGTCGGTCCCGGCGTTGGCGGGCCGCCGCTCCGCCTTGACCGTCAGGGTGTTGCGCTCGACGGAGAGATCGACGGCGTCCGGGTCGATGCCGGGGAGGTCGAACTCCACGACGAACTCGTCACCGTGACGCCAGGCGTCCATCGGCATCGCCGCCGGGCGCGACCAGGTGCCGCCGGACTCGAACGCCTGCGAAGCGATGCGGTCCAGGGCTCGGAACGGGTCGGTACGCAGCAGCATCTCGAACCACTCCCTTCCAGCCGTGCCGGTTCACGACCGACCGGCTGACTCCTCGTTGTCCTTCGTCATGTCGGTCCTCCGGAGTCCCGCTCCGGATATCTTCAGTTATAGCTGGAGATTTTCTGTTGTCAAGGGCTACTCTGGATTCGTGTCGCCGAGCTCGGTGCGCAGGCGTGCGAGTTCCGTGCGCAGGCGCTCGATCTCGCGGTGTGCCGCGCCGAGGCGGTTCTCGCTGTCGGCGAGCTCGCCGCGCAGTCGGTCGATCCAGGACGCCGAGCCCAGCGGATGCCCGTCGTCCAGCAGGGTGCGCAGGCGCGCGGCCTGCTCCAGCTGGTTGCGCGAGTAGCGGCGGTGCCCGCCCGGGGAGCGGTGCGGGTTCACCACGCCCGCGCTGTCGAGGCTGCGCAGGAACGCGGGCTCGACCTCCAGCAGGTGCGCGGCCTGGCCCATCGCGACGGTCGGGTAGTCGGGGTCGTCGAGCCGGTCCAGTGCCATGTCGGTTCCTCCCTCGCGGTCCGCGGCGCACGCTCGGGTGCCGGAGCCGGTCGTCCGCGAACCTGAGTGTGGCCACGTGATGGCGAAAATCTTAACCATACGCTAGAGGTATTGGAGAGATGACGATCCGGAAGGAGAACGCGATGAACAGGAGCAGGGTCCGCACCGACCGCCCCCGCGAGGACGTCCTCCACGTCCGCGTCGACGGCGAGCTGGACGCGGCGGCAGGTGCGTCGCTGCTGCGCCAGGTCGATGCGCACCTCGCCGTCGCCGGTGCCGGGTGGTCGCCGGTCCGGCACGTCCTGGTCGATCTCGGTACCGGGGTCACCGCGCGCGGCGCGCGGGCGCTGCACCATCTGCGGCACGTGGCCCGCAACCGCGGTCTGGACGTTCGGCTGATCGGCGCCGCCCGCGTCGCGCCGCGGACGGTGCCGGACGTCCGGGCGGTGCTGCACGGGATGCGCAACCACCCGGACCTGGACTCCGCGCTCGCCGAGCTGCCGTCGTCGGTCGTCGTCGCGGCCTGATCGGACCGGGGTGGGGTGAGGCTCCCCCCACCCCGGCTTGCCCCGGTCGTTAGCACTGCGATGAAGTGAAGGCGTGACCTCCTCGCGTTGGCTCGTCCCGGTGCTGGCCGTGCTCTTCGTGCCGCTCTGGGCGTCCGGCTTCATCGCCGGCAAGATCGCGACCGGCTCCACCGACGTCCCCGCGGTCCTGTTCTGGCGGTTCGTGATCGCGCTGGTCGTGATGCTCGTCGCCGTCGCCGTGCAGCGGCCGGGCCTGCCACGCGGCCGGGCCTGGCTGCACCTCGCGGTCACGGCGTTGCTGCTGCAGGTCGGGCAGTTCAGCTTCGTCTACAGCGGGCTCGCCTCGGGTGTGCCCGCCGGGCTGTCGAGCCTCATCCTCGGGATGGCGCCGTTGCTGGTCGGGCTGCTGACCCCGTTGCTGCTGGCGACCCGCCTGGGCGTCGGACCGGTGCTGGGCCTGCTGATCGGCGCCACCGGCGTCTACGTCGTACTGGCTGACGACCTCGGTGCCGGTCTCGGCGGCAACCTCGTCTTCCCGGTGCTGGGCATGCTGTCGCTGGCGGCCGGCACGCTCTACCAGAAGCGGTTCAACGACGGCACGCCCGTGGTGACCAGCGTCGTGGTCCAGATGGCCACCTCGCTGATCGCGACCCTGGTCGCCTGGCCGTTCCTCGGTGCGGACTGGCTGCCCCGGGCGCCGTCGGGGTGGGCGGCCGTGGCCTTCCTGGGCGTCGTGAACTCGGCGGGCGCCTTCGTGCTGATGTTCGTGCTGCTACGCCTGCGGTCCACGGTTTTCGTGTCGTCGCTGCTGAACCTGGTCCCGGCGACGACGGCGCTGGTCGCCGTGCCCGTGCTCGGGGAGCCGCTCACCGTGCAGGCGGTGCTGGGCCTCGGCATCGCGCTGGTCGGCATGTTCGTCGGCCTGGGTCGGGTGCCCGGCCTGCGCGGTCACCCGGTGACGGCCGACGCCGCCGTCCCCGCAGAGCAGCCGGACACCGTCGCCGCCGCCCCGGTGGAGCGGCCGGACGCCGACACCGCCGCACCGCCGGCGGGCGGACCGGGACGCCGGGCCGGAGGCGCCTAGACTGGCCGTCGTGGCAGGACGGATCCGGGACGCCGACATCACCGAGGTCCGCAACCGCACGCGGGTCGAGGAGATCGTCGAGGAGTACGTGGCCCTCCGCCGCGCCGGGGCGGGCTCGCTGAAGGGCCTGTGCCCGTTCCACGACGAGAAGTCCCCGTCGTTCACCGTCCGTCCCTCGCACGGCACGTTCCACTGCTTCGGCTGCGGTGAGCACGGCAGCGTCATCGACTTCGTCATGAAGATGGAGGTCATCGGGTTCCCCGAGGCCGTCGAGCGGCTCGCCGAGCGGTGCGGGGTCCGGCTCACCTACGAGGGCGGCGGCTCCTCGGTGCAGCGCGACCGCGGTACCCGCAGCCGTCTGCTGGAGATCAACAAGAAGGCCCAGGCGTTCTACGCCGAGCAGCTGCGCACCCCCGCCGGGCGGGCCGGGATGCAGTTCCTCGCCGACCGCGGGTTCGACGAGGCCGCCGCGGAGAAGTTCGGCTGCGGCTACGCCCCGGCCGGCTGGGACGTCGTCACCAAGCACCTGCTGTCCCAGGGCTACCAGCTCGACGAGCTGATCAAGGCGGGCATCTCCAAGGAGGGCCGCCGCGGCGCCATCGACCGCTTCCACCGGCGCCTGCTGTGGCCGATCCGCGACCTGGGCGGCGACGTGGTCGGCTTCGGCGCGCGCCGGCTGTTCGACGACGACGGCATCGAGGCCAAGTACCTCAACACCTCCGAGACGCCGGTCTACCGCAAGACCCACGTGCTGTTCGGCCTGGACCAGGCCAAGCGGGAGATCGCGAAGACCCGGCAGGTGGTCGTCGTCGAGGGCTACACCGACGTGATGGCGATGCACCTGGCCGGGGTGACCACGGCGGTCGCGTCCTGTGGCACGGCGTTCGGCACCGAGCACGTCTCGGTCATCCGCAGGCTGATCGGCGACGACTCCTTCGACCGCGGGGAGGTCATCTACACCTTCGACGGCGACGCGGCGGGCCAGAGCGCCGCGATGAAGGCGTTCGAGGGCGACCAGAACTTCGCCGCGCAGACCTTCGTCGCCGTCGCACCGGACGGTCAGGACCCCTGCGACCTGCGCAACAACCACGGCGACGCGGCCGTGAGGGACCTCGTCGCCCGTCGTGAGCCGCTGTTCGAGTTCGCCATCCGCACCGAGCTGCGCAGCCACGACCTCGCCAGCGCCGAGGGCCGGGTCGCGGCGCTGCAGCGGACCGTCCCGCTGGTCGCGCAGATCAAGCGCGAGGACCTGCGGGACGAGTACGCGCGCCGGCTCGCCGGCTGGGTCGGCTGGGACGACATCGCCGTCGTCGTGCGCCGGGTGCGCGAGAGCGCCGGGGTCTCGCCGGAGGGGGGCCGCTCCCGACGTCGGGCCCCGCTGCCCGCCCCCAAGCGCGACGACACCCAGCTGCACCTGCAGCGCGAGGCGCTCAAGGCGGCCCTGCAGATCCCCGGCGTCGTGGGCCCCGCGTTCGACGAGCTGCCCGAGGCCGGGTTCACCCACCCGCAGCTGGCCGCGGTGCACCGGGCGATCATGGCCGCGGGCGGGGTGTGCGCCGGGCTGGACGGGTCGGACTGGCTCGACGCCGTCGTCGCCGAGAGTGCGGGCGACGACGTGAAACGCCTGGTCAGCGAGCTGGCCGTGGAGGACCTGGAGCTCCCCAAGCGCAACACCGACGAGGTCCGCTACGTCAACGGCGTGCTCGCCGGGGTCCGGCTCGGCCTGGTCGAGCGCGAGATCGCCGACCTCAAGTCGCAGCTGCAGCGCACCAATGCCGAGACCGACCACGACGAGTACATGGACCTGTTCGGGGTGCTCGTCCCGCTGGAGCAGTACAAGATCCAGCTGCGCGAGCAGGCCTCCGGGGTCGCGTCGTGACCGGCTTCTGGGCGCGGCTGCTCGGGCGCGAGCCGGTGCCCGACACGGTTGCCGACGCCCTCGCCGACTCCGAGGCCGTCGTCGCCACCGCGCAGGCCCCGGACGGGATGCTCGTGGTCACCTCGTGGGGGATCTGGCCCCCCGGCGGTGAGCGGCTGGGCTGGCACGAGATCGCGAAGGCGACCTGGGACAAGGTCAGCCTGGTCGTGACGCCGACCTCGGCCGAGCAGATCGCTCCCGGCACCGAGCTGCTGGCCGACGGGCGCCCGCTGCGGTTCCGGCTCGCCGACCCGGGGAAGGTGCCGCAGGCGGTGCAGGAACGGGTCACCCAGTCCATCCGCACCCGCAACCGGCGCGAGCTTCCTGGGGGAGGGGCCTGGGTGCTGCAGCGCCGGGTCCCCGGCCGCGACGGGCTGGTCCTCCAGGTGCGGCCCGACCCGGGCACCGACCCCGTCGCCGCGCGCCGCCTCGCCGAGGGCATCGCCGCCCGCCTGCCGGAGGACCCGTGAGCACCAGCTGGGACCCCGCCCTCTACCGCGCCTTCGACGACCACCGCTCCCGCCCGTTCCTCGACCTGCTGGCCCGGGTGGGGGAGCCCGACCCGGCCCTGAACCGGGTCGTCGACGCCGGCTGCGGTCCCGGCCACCTGACCGGGCTGCTGGCCGACCGCTGGCCGACGGCGACGGTGGAGGCGTTCGACTCCTCCCCGGACATGGTCGCCGCGGCCCGGGCCGCGGGCGTCGACGCCGCGCAGATCGACGTGCGCGACTGGACCCCGCCCCGCGACACCGGGGTGCTCGTGTCCAACGCGGTGCTGCAGTGGGTGCCCGAGCACCCCGAGGTGCTGCGCCGCTGGACGGCCGCGCTCGCGCCCGGTGCGTGGATCGCGGTGCAGGTCCCCGGCAACTTCGACGCGCCCTCGCACGTGCTGACCCGCGAGGTCGCCTCGCTGCCGCACTGGCGCGACCGGATCGTGCTGCGCGGCGACGGGACCGTACTCGACCCGCTCGGCTACGCTGACCTCCTGGCCGCCACGGGTGCCGACGTCGACGTGTGGGAGACGACCTACCTGCAGCGGCTCGACGGCGAGGACCCGGTCCTGCGCTGGATCTCCGGCACCGCCCTGCGCCCGGTCCGCGACGCCCTCGACGACGACGCCTACGACGCGTTCGTCCGCGAGCTCGCTCCTCGGCTGCGCGCGGCCTACCCGCCGAGCGCCGACGGCAGCACCTGGTTCCCGTTCCGCCGCGTCTTCGCGGTCGCCCGCACACGCTGAGCCGCCCTGTCCCGCGCCCCCGGGACGGGGGTCATGGGACGGGGCGGGCCTCAGCGCCCGGTGTTCTGGCCCCCGCGCACCTTGTCGATCGCGCCCTCGACGCCCGCCCGAGCGATGCCTGCGGCGCCCTGCACCGCGGGGTGGTCGGCCGCCCGGTGATAGGCGCGGACGAGCTGTTCGTAGCGCTCGTGACCGGCTCTGGTGCCGAGGACGTACCCGACGGCGACACCCACGAGGAATCTGACCATTCCCCTCACCTCCGACCGCGACCGTACCCGGACCGCGGCCGCTGCCCGACCGCCACCCGGATGGGGCTCCGACCTGCGGGAACAGCGGCCGAACGGGGGGTTGCGAGACGACTGTGCGGGGTGTTGTAGAGTTCTTCTCGTCGCCGGGAACACCACCTGGAGCGGCATGAACGGTCCTCCGTAGCTCAATGGCAGAGCACCCGACTGTTAATCGGGCGGTTATTGGTTCGAGTCCAATCGGAGGAGCATTTTCCGAGGTCGATAGCTTGACCCGGGTAGCGACTCAAGATCGACCCCCAGGAAGTCCACTACTAGTGGGTTCCGGGGGTCGATGTCTTTTTAGGACCTCCAGGATCTCCTTGGCCCCGGTCGCGGCCACCAGGGCGGTTCGGTCAGTACGACGAGGAGGGGGCGGGACCACTCGGATCAGGCGTCGAAGCGGACCGTGGTGAAGTCGACCGTGCCCGAGAAGTCGGTGGTGTCCTGGAAGCCCCAGCCGATGACCTTGGCGCTCTGCGGCACGAGGTAGACCCAGGTCATGTCGGCCTCAAAGCCCGGCTGGAGCTGATCGTTGCACTCAGGGTTGCCCCTGAGTTTGTAGAGGTCGTCGATGGCGTCGAAGTTGCGTTGTTGCGAGTCGACGAGCTTGGTGTTGATCGGCAGGCTGCAGGTGAGGTCGAGGCCCACTTTGGCGTTGTTGACGACGTGCGCGGTGACGGAGACGAATCGGCCGCCTGTCTGTGGCGTCGTCTTCGTGTACTTCTCGTAGCCCGAGCCCGGTCGGAAACTGGACTCGTTCATCTGGATCGAGTCGACTGCGCGGGCGTCGGTCACGGTCAAGGTGATGCCACGGTTGCTCACTGAGGTGTTCTCAGTAGCGGGGTGGCAGGTCGTGGCGACACGCCGAGGGTGGTGAGATGAGCGGGAACGGGGCAGGACCCCGGTAGATCGGTTCGGTCCAGCACAGATCGACACCGTCACCGAGGTCCTGCATGTCTGATCCTGTCACCTACACCGCTGTCCTCCCGATCGGGGAGCGCACCGTGGCCTATCTGGCGCGGCTCCTGGTCCTTCAACGCCGTCGACGTGGCACCCGGCGGCGGGCGTTGACCCCGTTCGCCCAGGCAGTGCTGGTGATCCGCTGGTTCTGTGATGCTACCCGGGTCCGATGTTCGGCCGGTGACAACGCGATCAGCACTGCAACGGCCTACCGTTACCTGCACGAAGGCATCGACGTCCTCGCCGCGGCCGCACCCGGCCTGCACGGAGCCCTGCTCGCCGCCCGCACAGCCGGGCACACCCACGTGAATCTCGACGGCACCCTGATCGCCACCGACCGGTGCCGCGCGCTCGGCCTCACCCCCGGGGTCGACCTGTGGTG
>NZ_MCIP01000001.1:5281740-5283146 GCF_001932425.1 Pseudonocardia sp. Ae505_Ps2 | reverse complement strand
CCTGATGGATGGCCGCTATGGACCAGCGACGTGCGGCCGGGCCGCGAGCACGACACCCGCTGCGCCCGTACCCACCCCGGGCTGCTCGAGGGCCTGGCCGCGTTCACCGACGACACCCACGCCGCGCTGGGCGACCTCGGCTACGAAGGCGAAGCCGACCGGCTCACCGTGCCCATCAAACTCGCCCCCGGCCGCGGGCAGACGGTCAACCAGCGCACCGTCAACACCCTGCACTCAGCCCTTCGTGCTCTGGCCGAACGCGGAAACGCCCTGCTCAAGACCACCTTCGCCGCGTTGCGGCGAGTCACGCTATGTCCCTGGCGCACCGGCGCGATCACCGCAGCTGCGCTCGTACTACTCCACACCGAGTACGACCGCACGACATGATCAACCCGCTACTGAGAACACCTCAATGGGTCGGACAGTGCGGCGGCGTCGCGGAGGAACGGCAGCGGAGCCTCGGCGGAATCGCCGTGGAATCACCGTGGAATCGCCGTCGAATCCCGGAGACATCTCAGGGACGTCGTGGAGGAATCGCGGCGGAATCGTGCGGTCGTCGCTCGTCCCGACGGTAGGTCCGATCCCGTGGCGTCGATCCGGCCGGACACGTCACAGGGGGGTTCCAGGGGGTGGGCAGGGGGTGGGGAATCCGTTCAGGACTGAGGATTCGCCGGTCCCGTCGCACCTACCGTCACGCCGGATCTCGACCCAGGGAGACGGCATGTTGCGCACAGAGCTGATCCGGCCGCTGCACGAGCTGGTCGCCGGGCACGCCTCGGAGCGGGGCGACACGGTCGCCTTCGCCGACCGGGTCCGGTCGGTGACCTACGCCGAGCTGCACGTGCGCACGGGTCGGCTCGCCGGGCACCTGGCGGCCCTGCGGCTGCATCCCGGCGACCGGGCGGTGATCCTGCAGGGCAACGCGGTCGAGGTGGTCGAGAGCTATCTGGCGGTGCTGCGCGCGTCCGGCGTCGCGGTGCCCTGCAACCCGGCCGGGTCCGCCGACGAGCTCGCGCACGTCCTCGACGACAGCGGGGCCCGGGTCGTGCTCACCGACCCGGCCCACCTGGAGCAGGTGCTCGGCCTGCTGCCCGGTCGGTCCTCGGTGACGGTGCTCGTGACCGGGGACGGGCCGTTGCCGCGGGGGGTCCACGGCTACGAGCGCCTCGCCCGGACCGAGCCCCCGCAGCCCGCCCGCGACGACCAGGACCTCGACGACGTCGCGTTCATGCTCTACACCTCGGGCACCACCGGCAGCCCCAAGGGCGTGCTGTCCACCCAGCGCAGCTGCCTGTGGTCGGTGGCGGCCTGCTACGCGCCGATCGTCGGGCTGGCCGCGGGGGACCGGGTGCTCTGGCCGCTCCCGCTGCACCACAGCCTCGCCCACGTGCTGTGCGTGGTCGGGG
>NZ_MCIP01000001.1:5026751-5281728 GCF_001932425.1 Pseudonocardia sp. Ae505_Ps2 | reverse complement strand
GCAAGCACCGCCGCCACGGCGGGAACATCCAGGTCCTCACCGCACCTGATGGATGGCCGCTATGGACCAGCGACGTGCGGCCGGGCCGCGAGCACGACACCCGCTGCGCCCGTACCCACCCCGGGCTGCTCGAGGGCCTGGCCGCGTTCACCGACGACACCCACGCCGCGCTGGGCGACCTCGGCTACGAAGGCGAAGCCGACCGGCTCACCGTGCCCATCAAACTCGCCCCCGGCCGCGGGCAGACGGTCAACCAGCGCACCGTCAACACCCTGCACTCAGCCCTTCGTGCTCTGGCCGAACGCGGAAACGCCCTGCTCAAGACCACCTTCGCCGCGTTGCGGCGAGTCACGCTATGTCCCTGGCGCACCGGCGCGATCACCGCAGCTGCGCTCGTACTACTCCACACCGAGTACGACCGCACGACATGATCAACCCGCTACTGAGAACACCTCAATGGGTCGGACAGTGCGGCGGCGTCGCGGAGGAACGGCAGCGGAGCCTCGGCGGAATCGCCGTGGAATCACCGTGGAATCGCCGTCGAATCCCGGAGACATCTCAGGGACGTCGTGGAGGAATCGCGGCGGAATCGTGCGGTCGTCGCTCGTCCCGACGGTAGGTCCGATCCCGTGGCGTCGATCCGGCCGGACACGTCACAGGGGGGTTCCAGGGGGTGGGCAGGGGGTGGGGAATCCGTTCAGGACTGAGGATTCGCCGGTCCCGTCGCACCTACCGTCACGCCGGATCTCGACCCAGGGAGACGGCATGTTGCGCACAGAGCTGATCCGGCCGCTGCACGAGCTGGTCGCCGGGCACGCCTCGGAGCGGGGCGACACGGTCGCCTTCGCCGACCGGGTCCGGTCGGTGACCTACGCCGAGCTGCACGTGCGCACGGGTCGGCTCGCCGGGCACCTGGCGGCCCTGCGGCTGCATCCCGGCGACCGGGCGGTGATCCTGCAGGGCAACGCGGTCGAGGTGGTCGAGAGCTATCTGGCGGTGCTGCGCGCGTCCGGCGTCGCGGTGCCCTGCAACCCGGCCGGGTCCGCCGACGAGCTCGCGCACGTCCTCGACGACAGCGGGGCCCGGGTCGTGCTCACCGACCCGGCCCACCTGGAGCAGGTGCTCGGCCTGCTGCCCGGTCGGTCCTCGGTGACGGTGCTCGTGACCGGGGACGGGCCGTTGCCGCGGGGGGTCCACGGCTACGAGCGCCTCGCCCGGACCGAGCCCCCGCAGCCCGCCCGCGACGACCAGGACCTCGACGACGTCGCGTTCATGCTCTACACCTCGGGCACCACCGGCAGCCCCAAGGGCGTGCTGTCCACCCAGCGCAGCTGCCTGTGGTCGGTGGCGGCCTGCTACGCGCCGATCGTCGGGCTGGCCGCGGGGGACCGGGTGCTCTGGCCGCTCCCGCTGCACCACAGCCTCGCCCACGTGCTGTGCGTGGTCGGGGTGACCGCGGTCGGCGCGACGGCCCGGCTGATGGCGGCCTTCGACCCGCACGACGTCCTCGCCGAGCTGCGCGCGGGCTCCTACACCTTCCTGGCCGGGGTCCCCGCGATGTACCACCGGCTCGTCGCCGAGGCCCGCGCCGCGGGCGGGGTGCCGAACGGCCTCACCCGGGCCCTCACCGCGGGCTCCATCTGCCCCGGCCCGCTGCGGACCGCGTTCGAGCAGACCTTCGGGGCCCCGCTGCTCGACGGCTACGGCAGCACGGAGACCTGCGGTCTGATGGCGGTCAACTGGCCGACCGGGGCCACCGTCGACGGGTCGTGCGGGCTGCCGGTGCCCGGCATCGCACTGCGCCTGGTCGGCGACGACGGCCGTGACGTCGACGCCGGCGCGGAGGGTGAGGTGTGGGTCCGCGGACCGAACCTCATGGTCGGCTACCACGGCCGCCCGGACGCGACCGCCGAGGCGATGCCCGGCGGCTGGTACCGGACCGGTGACCTGGGCCGGTTCGACGAGGCCGGGTACCTCACCATCACCGGCCGCACCCGCGAGCTGATCATCCGCAGTGGTGAGAACGTGCACCCCGCCGAGATCGAGGACGTGCTGCTCGGCGTGCCGGGCGTGGCCGACGCCGCCGTAACCGGCCGCCCGCACGAGGTGCAGGGCGAGGTCCCCGTCGCGTTCGTCGTCGCCGGGCCCGGTGGTGTCGACCCCGACGCCGCCCTCGCCGCGTGCCGGGAGCGGCTGGCGGCGTTCAAGGTGCCCGAGGAGCTGTTCGAGATCGACCGGGTGCCGCGCACCTCGTCGGGCAAGATCACCCGGCACCTGCTGCTCGACGGTCCGGCCCGGCTGCGCGCCACCGCGGGCGGCCGGCACCGCACGGTGCTGCGGACGTCGTGGACGCCGTTGCCGTCCACCCGCACCGGGGTGCGCGAGCTGCCGCGCCGCTGGTCGGCGGCCGGCGGGGCCCCGGCCGACCTGCACGGGATCGCCGGGGTGCTCGACGCGCTCGGCGTCGACCGCGACGCCGAGGACCCGGAGATCACCGTGCTGGCCGCCGTCGTGCCCCCGGCGGGTGGTCGTGGCGTTCCCGACGCGGCGTCCGTGGCGACGGCGACCCGCGACGCCGACGCGCGTTGCCGTGCACTGCTCGCCGGTCCCGGCCGGGTCGTGGCCGTGACCGTCGGCGCGGTCGACCCCGGCGGTGACCCGGGTGCCCCCGACCCGGCGGCCGCCGCCGTGTGGGGCGGGCTGGCCGCGCTGCAGGCCGAGCACCCCGACCGGCTCGTCCTGCTCGACACCGACGGCACACCCGCCTCGGCCGACGCGCTCGCCCTGGCCGTCGGCACCGACGAGCCGCGGCTGGCGCTGCGCGAGGGGGTCGCCCTGGTCCCGCGGCTGGCCCCGGCCGGCCCGCCCGACGCTGGCACGGCGGCCCCCGACCCCGACCCGCGCGGCGCGGTCGCCGTCGCCGGGGCACCCGGCCCGCGCACCGCGGCGCTGGTCCGCCACCTGGTCCGCGGCCACCGCCTCGGCCAGGTCCTGCTGTGCGGGCCCGACGGGCTCGGCGACCCCGCGATCGCCCGCCTCGCCGGGGAGCTGGACGACCTCGGCGCGGCCTGCGCGGTGCACGACACCGACCCGGCCGACCCCGACGCGCTCGCCGCCGCCCTGGCGTCCGCACCGCGGCCGGTGACCGTGCTGGTGCACGCCGACGGCGAACGGGGTGCCGACCTCGACGCGGTGCTGGCGGGCGCGCTGCACTGCGACCGTGCCTCCCGGTCGGCCGCGCGGGCGCCGGCGCTGGTCCTCACCGGGACCGTGCGGGGTGCGCTCGGTTCGGCCGGGTGCGGCGCGGAGTCGGCGGCCGCGGCGTTCCTGTCCGCGCTCGCCGCGGCCCGGGTCCGCGACGGTCTCGGCGGCTGCGTCCTGGCCTGGGGCGACCCGGAGCCGGAGGTGCCGCCGGCGGCCGGGGTGGGCGCCGTCGCGGTCGAGGAGGTCGCCGCCGCGGCCGACGTGGCGTTGCCCGCCCGCGCCGACGCCGTCGTCGTCCGGCTGGAGGCGACGGAAACGGGGACACCCGGGCCGGTCCCGGTGCTGTTGCGCGGCCTGCTCGAGACCGTCGCGGCCGCGGGCCCCTCGGACCCGGTGCGCGACGCCCTGCGCGCACGGGTGGAACCGCTGGACGAGGCCGGGCGCACCGCGGCGTTCACCGCGATCGTGCGCACGGCACTGGCCGAGACGCTGGGCGTCGACGTGCCGGCGTCACGGGACGGGCGCGCGTTCCGCGAGGCCGGCCTGAACTCGGTGGGTGCGGTGCAGCTGCGCAACCGGCTGGCCGCGGCCACCGGGCTGGAGCTGTCCGCGGCGGTCGCCTTCGACCACCCGACCCCGGCGGCGCTGGCAGCGTTCCTGCGGGCCGGGGTCCTGGGCGAGACGGCGCCGTCACGGCGTGCGCTCCCGGCGCGGCCGCCGTCGGACGACGACCCGGTGGTGCTGGTCGGGACGGCCTGCCGGTACCCGGGCGGGATCGCCTCGCCGGAGGACCTGTGGCGGGTCCTCGACGCCGGCGGGCACGTGATGGGCCCGTTCCCGGACGACCGGGGCTGGGACCTCGCCGCGCTGGCCGGCGGGGCGAGCGCGACCCGGGAGGGCGGGTTCCTGTCCGGCGCCGCCGACTTCGATGCCGCCTTCTTCGGCATCTCGCCGCGGGAGGCCCTGGCCAGCGATCCCCAGCAGCGGCTGCTCCTCGAGAGCGCCTGGGAGCTGTTCGAACGTGCCGGGATCGCCCCGGACTCGCTGCACGGCACCCGGACCGGTGTGTTCGCCGGGGTGATGTACCACGACTACGGCAGCGGTCACGCCGGTCCGCCGCAGGGCACCGAGGCGCACTGGGGCGTCGGCACGGCGGGCAGTGTCGTCTCCGGCCGGATCGCCTACCAGCTCGGGCTGGAGGGGCCGGCGATCACGGTGGACACGGCGTGCTCGTCGTCGCTGGTGGCGCTGCACCTGGCGGCGCAGAGCCTGCGGGCGGGGGAGTGCGACCTGGCCGTCGCGGGCGGCGTCACCGTGATGGCGACGCCGGGCAGCTTCGTCGAGTTCACCCGCCAGGGCGGGCTCGCCCCGGACGGGCGGTGCAAGCCGTTCGCCGAGGCCGCGGACGGCACCGCGTGGTCGGAGGGGGTCGGGCTGCTGCTGGAGCGGCAGTCCGACGCCCTCCGCAACGGTCACGAGGTCCTCGCGGTGCTGCGGGGGTCCGCGGTGAACTCCGACGGCGCGTCCAACGGGCTGACCGCCCCGAACGGGCCGTCCCAGCAGCGGGTGATCGACGCGGCGCTGGCCGCCGCCGGGCTCGGCCCGGACGACGTCGACGTCGTGCAGGCCCACGGCACCGGCACCACGCTGGGGGACCCGATCGAGGCCGAGGCGCTGCGCGTCGCCTACGGCGACCGGTCGGAGGAGCTGCTGCTGGGCTCGGTCAAGGCGAACCTGGGCCACACCCAGGCCGCCGCCGGGGCCGCCGGGGTGATCGCGATGGTGCAGGCGATGCGGCACGGGGTCGTGCCCGCGACCCCCGGGGTGGACGCGCCGTCGTCCGCGGTGGACTGGGCGGCCGGGCCGGTACGGTTGGTGACCGCCGCCGAGAAGTGGCCGGACCGCGACCGTCCGCGCCGGGCCGCGGTGTCGGCGTTCGGGATCAGCGGTACGAACGCCCACGTCGTGCTGGAGCAGGCCCCCGGCAGCGGGACCGGCGCAGCGCGGGAGCCGGCGGGCACCGAGGCGTGGTTCGTCTCGGCCGCCACCCCCGAGGCGCTCGACGCCCACGTCGGCCGGATCACGGCGGTGGCGGGTGGGCTCCCGCGCGGCGACGTCGCGCACGCGCTGGTGCACGGCCGGTCCCGGTTCGAGCACCGCGCGGTGCTGCTCGCCACCGACTCCGGGGTGCGGGAGGTCGCGCGGGGGCGGGCCGTGCCGCGGCGGGTCGCGGTGCTGTTCTCCGGCCAGGGCACCCAGCGTCCGGGGATGGGGCGTGACCTGTACGGGCGCTTCCCCGCCTTCGCCGAGGCGTTCGACGAGGTGCTGGGCCACCTCCGCCCGGGGCTGCGCGAGATCGTGTGGGGCGACGACGCCGAGCGGCTCGCCCGCACCGGTACCGCCCAGCCCGCCCTGTTCGCGTTCCACGTCGCGGCGGCCGCGCTGCTGCGGTCGTGGGGGGTGACACCGGCGCTGGCCGGCGGACACTCGATCGGCGCGCTCGCCGCGGCGCACCTGGCCGGGGTGCTGGACCTGGCCTCGGCCGCCCGGCTGGTCACCGCACGCGGCGAGCTGATGGAGGCACTGCCCGGCGGCGGCGCGATGGTCGCGGTGGAGGCGGGCGAGGACGAGATCGCCGCCCACCTGGGACCGGAGGTGGCGCTGGCCGCGGTGAACGGCCCGTCGGCCGTCGTGCTGTCCGGGGCCGCCGACGCCGTCGACGCGGTCGCGGCGTCGTTCTCCGCCCGCGGCCGCAGGACTGGCCGTTTCCCGGTCTCCCATGCGTTCCACTCGCACCTGATGGAACCGATCAGCGTGCCGCTCCGCGAGGTGCTCGACGGGCTCGACCTGACGCCTGCGCGGATCCCGGTCCTGTCCGACGTGACCGGTACGGTCGTCGACCCGGCGGCGCCCGCCGACCCGGACTACTGGGTCCGGCACGCCCGCGGCACGGTGCGGTTCGCCGGCCTGGTGGCGGCCGCGGCCCGGGCCGGGGTGGACACCGTCGTGGAGCTCGGCCCGGACGCCACGCTGTCCGGTCTGGTGCCCGACGCGCTGCCCGTGCACGGCGACGTGCTGGTCACCCCGCTGTGTCGGGACGGCCGGTCCGAGGTGGACACCGCGCTGACCGCGGCGGCCCGGCTGCACGTCGCGGGCGCCGCGGTGCGCCCCGCGGCGCTGGTGCCGGGGTCCGGGGCGCCGGTGCCGGAGCTGCCGACCTACCCGTTCGACCGTCGCCGGTTCTGGCCCGAACCGCCGGCCGGCGGGGCGGGCGGGGTCCCCGAGGTCCCTGCGCTGTGCGAGGAGTGGGTACCGCTGCAGAATCCGCCGTCGGTCCCGGAGCGGGTCCTGGTGGTCGTCGACGGCGGGCGTCCGGCCGCCGCCCTGACCGGGGTGGGCGCGTCGGTCGGGTTCCTGGACGCGACCGGTCTCGACCGCGCCGCGCTGGCCGCGGCGTTGGCGGACGCCGCGACCGACCCGCCGGACGTCGTGCTGTCGCTGCCCGTCGGGGACACGGCCGACACGGCAGGCGGGGAGGTCCCCGCCTCGCTGCTGCGCCGGGTGACCCTGGCCGGTGCGCTCGTCGACGCCGGGGTGCCCGCCCCGCTGTGGTGCGCGACGACCGGGGCCGTACCGGTGGGGTCCGGGGAGGCCGCCGGAGAGGACACAGCGGACACAGCGGTCGTGAACCCGGAGCAGTGCGCCGTCTGGGGGTGGGGTCGTTCGGCCGCGCTGGAGGACCGACTGTCCTGGGGCGGCCTGGTCGACCTGCCCGCCGAGCCCGGTCCGGCGACGGTCGCGGCACTCGCCTCCGTCCTGACCGGCGCGTCCGGCGAGGACCAGGTCGCGATCCGGGACGGAGCCGCCTTCGGCAGGCGGCTGGTCCCCGCCCCGACCGGGGACCGGGCTGCTCCGGTGTTCCGCGACACCGTGCTGGTCACCGGAGGCACCGGGGGGCTCGGCGCGCACGTCGCCCGGCACGTCGTCCGCCGCGGCGCCGCACACGTGGTCCTGGCCGGCCGCCGCGGCGAGGCCGCCCCCGGCGTGGCCGCGCTGGTGGCCGAGCTGAGCGAGGCCGGGGCCCGGGTCACCGTCGCCGCCTGCGACTGCGCCGATGCCGCGGCGCTGAGGGCCGTCGTCGAGGCGGTACCGGCCGACCTGCCGCTGCGCGCGGTCGTGCACGCGGCCGGGGTCGACACCGGTGACGCCGCCGCCGCGGACCTGACCACCGGGGGGCTCGCCGAGCTGTTCGGGCCCAAGGTCGGCGGTGCCCGCGCGTTGCGGGAGGTCACCGCCGACGCCCCGCTGGAGATGGTGGTGCTGTTCTCCTCCGCCGCCGCCACCTGGGGCGGCGCCGGGCAGGCCGGGTACGCGGCCGCGAACGCCCAGCTCGACGGCATGGCCCAGGCCTGGCGTGACACCGGCGTCCCGGTCGTGTCGCTGGCCTGGGGACCCTGGGCCGGGCAGGGTCTCGCGGGCCGCGACGGCGTCGCCGACCGCATGCGACGTCAGGGTCTGCTGCCGCTGGACCCGCGGGCCGCGATGGCCGCGCTCGACGCCGCGCTCAGCGGAGAGCAGGCCGTGCGCACCGTCGTCGACGTCGACTGGGAGCGGTTCGCCCCCGGGTTCACCGCGGTCCGCCCGAGCCCGTTGCTGGCCGGGGTACCGGACGCGGCGCGGGCGCTCGCCCCGCCGGAGCCGACCGGCCCCGGACCGGCCGCACTGCCCGCGGTGCAACGCCCGGCGGCGGTGCTGGACCTCGTGCGCCGCGAGGTCGCGGCGGTCCTCGGCCACCCCGGCCCGGCCGACGTCGACCCGGACCGGTCGTTCCGGGACCAGGGCTTCGACTCGATGGCGGCGGTGGAGCTGCGCGACCGGCTGCGGGTCCGCACCGGGCTGCCGCTGGCCACGGCCCTGGTGTTCGACCACCCGACCCCGAAGGCGGTCACCGCGCACCTGGTCGCGGCACTCGCCCCGGCGTCGGAGCCGGACCCGTCGCCCGCGGCGGCGGTGGATCGGCTGGAGTCAGCGCTCGCGGCGGGTCTGCCCGACCCGGCCGAGCGCGCCCCGCTCGAACGTCGGCTCGCCGCGGTGCTGGACCGGCTGCGTGCCGGGGACCGGGCCCCCGGCCGGGACGGCGCGCCCGTGACCGGTGGCCCCGACGACGACATCAGGACCGCCGACGTCGACGACCTGCTCGACATCATCGACGCCCAACTCTGACCCGGGCCCGACCCCATCCCGGCGACCGGCAGGAATCGAGGAGCAGCAGTGCAGGACGAGCAGCAGGACAAGGTCGTCGACCGGCTCCGGCGGGTCGCCGTGGATCTGCGCCGCACCCGCGAGCGGGTGGCGGAGCTGGAGGCGCAGCGCACCGAGCCGCTCGCGATCGTCGGGTCCGGCTGCCGGTTCCCCGGTGGTGTCTCCTCCCCGCAGGAGCTGTGGGAGCTGGTCGCCTCCGGCACCGACGCCACCTCGGCGTTCCCCACCGACCGGGGCTGGGACCTGGGCGCGCCGGAGCTCGACGGGGTCTCCACCCGCGGCGGCTTCCTGGACGACGTCGCCGGTTTCGACGCGGCCCTGTTCGGCATCTCGCCCCGCGAGGCCCTGGGCATGGACCCGCAGCAGCGGCTGCTGCTGGAGGTCACCTGGGAGGCGTGGGAGCGGGCCGGCCTGGACCCGGTCGGGCTGCGCGGCACCGCCACCGGGGTGTTCGTCGGCACGAACGGGCAGGACTACGCCGCGTTGCTCGGTGACGACGAGGGGCACGCCGACACCGGTCTGGTGGCCAGCGTCCTGTCCGGCCGGTTGTCCTACACCTTCGGGCTGGAGGGGCCTGCCGTCACCGTCGACACGGCGTGCTCGTCGTCGCTGGTGGCGTTGCACCTGGCCGCGCAGGCGCTGCGTGCGGGGGAGTGCGATCTCGCCGTCGCCGGCGGTGTCACGGTCCTGTCGACCCCGCACGCGTTCGCCGAGTTCGCCCGGCAGGGCGGCCTGTCCTCCGACGGCCGGTGCAAGGCGTTCTCCGACGACGCCGACGGCGTGGCCTGGTCCGAGGGCGTCGGCATGATCGTGCTGGAGCGGCTGTCGGACGCCCGACGCCTCGGACACGAGGTGCTGGCCGTGGTGCGCGGCTCGGCGGTGAACCAGGACGGTGCGTCGAACGGGTTGACCGCGCCGAACGGCCCGTCGCAGCGGCGGGTGATCCGCTCCGCGCTGGCCGCGGCCGGGCTGGGCCCGGGCGAGGTCGACGTGGTCGAGGCGCACGGCACCGGCACCGCGCTGGGCGACCCGATCGAGGCCCAGGCGCTGCTGGACACCTACGGCGCCCCCGGCCGCGAGACCCCGCTGCTGCTGGGGTCGGTGAAGTCGAACATCGGGCACACCCAGGCCGCCGCCGGCGTGGCCGGGGTGATCAAGATGATCGAGGCGATGCGGCGGGGGATCGTGCCCGCGACCCTGCACGCCGACACCCCGTCGTCGCACGTCGACTGGTCGGCGGGCGCCGTCACGCTGGTGTCGGAGGAGACCGCCTGGCCCCAGACCGGTCACGCCCGCCGGTCCGCGGTGTCGTCGTTCGGGGTGTCCGGGACGAACGCGCACGTCGTCCTGGAGCTCCCCGAGCCCGCTGCCGAGCCGGAGCCGGAGCCGGCCCCGGCACTGCCCGCGACCGCGGCAGAGCCGGAGCCGGAGCCGGCCCCGGCACTGCCCGCGACCGCGGCGTGGCCGGTGTCCGCGCGCACGGTGGCCGCGCTCGACGGGCAGGTCGCGCAGATGTCGGTGCTGGACGACCCGCGTCCGGTGGACGTGGCGTTCTCCCTGGCGACGACGCGTGCGGTGTTCGACCAGCGTGCGGTGTTGGTGCACGACGGGACCGGACCGTCGGAGGTCGCGCGGGGCATCGTGGTGTCGGGTGGGACGGCGGTGGTGTTCTCCGGTCAGGGGTCGCAGCGTCCCGGTGCGGGCCGCGGTCTGTATGAGGCGTTCCCGGTGTTCGCGGAGGCGTTCGACGCGGTGCTGTCCGCGCTGGCCGATGCGGACCCGGTCCTGGCGGATCTGGGTGCGGTGGCGTTCTCCGAGGATCCGGCCGCTTTGGATGCGACGGGTGTTGCGCAGCCGGCGTTGTTCGCGTTGCAGGTGGCGCAGTTCCGGCTGTTGGAGTCGTGGGGGGGTGCGGGTCGATCGGCTGGCGGGGCATTCGGTGGGGGAGATCGCGGCTGCGCATGTGGCCGGTGTGTTGTCCCTCGGGGATGCTGCGGCGCTGGTGGCGGCGCGGGCGCGTCTGATGCAGGGGTTGCCGTCGGGTGGGGTGATGGTGGCGGTGCAGGCCTCCGAAGCGGAGGTCGTCCCGCTGCTGACCGGTGGGGTGTCGTTGGCGGCGGTGAATGGTCCGTCGTCGGTGGTGCTGTCGGGTGTGGAGGCCGAGGTTGTCGCGGTGGCGGAGGGGTTCCGGCACAAGCGGTTGAACACTTCGCACGCGTTCCACTCGGTGTTGATGGAGCCGGTGTTGGAGGAGTTCCGGGCTGTCGTCCGGTCGCTGTCCTTCGAGGAGCCTGGGCTGCCGGTGGAGGTGGCGGGGGAGGTCTCCGATCCGGAGTTCTGGGTGTCGCATGTGCGGGACACGGTGCGGTTCGCCGATCGGGTTGCTGGGTTGTCGGCTGCGGGTGTGGCCCGGTTCGTGGAGGTGGGGCCGGGTGGTGTGTTGTCGGCGATGCTCGGCGAGCTGGTGCCGGACGCGACGGCGGCACCGGTGCTGCGTGACGGTCGGCCCGAGGACACGGCCGCACTGACGGCGCTGGCCCGGGTGTGGGTGTCCGGTGGCGCGGTCGACTGGACTGCCACCGCATCCGGTGGTCGCGTCGTCGAGTTGCCCACCTACGCTTTCGAGCACCGTCGTTACTGGCCTGCTGTGGGTGGTGGGTCGCGTGACCTGGCTGCTGCGGGGTTGCATGCCGTCGGGCATCCGCTGCTCGGCGCCGCTGTCGACCTCCCCGGCGACGAGACCGTCTACACCGGACGACTCTCCCGGCACACCCACCCCTGGCTCACCGACCACCGCATCCACGGGCACGTCCTCGTACCGGGCGCCGCCGTCGTCGAGGCCCTCTGGCACGCCGGACAGGACACCGGGTGCGACCGCATCGACGACCTCACCCTCACCGCACCGCTGGTCCTCCCCGAGCACGGCGCCGTCGAGATCCAGCTGCACCTCGGGGCCCCCGACACCGACGGCCGACGCAGCGCCGACCTCCACTCCCGGCCCGCGGACCCCGACGCCGACCGCCCCTGGACCCGGCACGCCACCGGCACCATCGCACCCGGCGGCCCCACCCCGGACCACGACACCGCGCCCTGGCCGCCCGCCGACGCCCGGCCCGTCGACCTCGACGGCACCTACGACCGCTTCGCCGCCGACGGGTTCGACTACGGCCCCACCTTCCGCGGCCTGCGTGCCGCCTGGCACCGCGGCGACGACGTCCTCGCCGAGATCGCCCTGCCCCCCGACACCACCGACACCCGCCACCACCTGCACCCCGCCCTGCTCGACGCCGCACTGCACGCCGCGGCGTTCGGCGACGGCGACCGCGGCGGGCTGCCCTTCACCTGGCAGGGCGCCACCCTCCACACCCGCGCCACCGGCACCCTGCGGGTGCGGCTGCGCGCCGACGGCGACACCGTCGCCGTCACCCTCACCGGCACCGACGGCCGCCCCGTCGCCGACGTCGACGCACTCGTCACCCGCCCCGCCACCCTCCCCGGCGCCGACCGGCCCGCCGACGACGCCGTGTTCGTCCTCGACTGGACCCCCACCACCGGCACCGACACCACCCCGGCCCGGATCACCGTCCTCGACCCCGACAGCCCGTCCAGCACCGACACCGACGCCGACCTCGCCGTGCTCGTCGTCGACACCGACACCGACACCGACACCGAGACCGACACCCAGACCGACACCGCCACCGGCACCGACCCGGCCGAACGCGCCCACACCGCCACCCGCACCGTCCTCGCCGCACTGCGCACCTGGACCGGCGACGACGCCCCCGCCGACACCCGGCTCGCCGTCGTCACCCGCGGCGCCACCACCGGCCACGACCTCGCCGCCGCCGCCGCCGTGTGGGGACTCGTCCGCTCCGCACAGAGCGAACACCCCGGCCGCATCGTGCTGCTCGACCTCGACCCGGCCCTCACCGACCACCCGGCGCCCACCGATCCGGCCACGATCGCCACCCCGGCCGTCGCGGCCGCCCTCACCCACGCCCTCATCACCGGCGAGCCGCAGCTCGCCCTGCGCGACGGCACCCTGCTCCTGCCGCGCGTGGCCCGGCACACCACGACATCCGACACCACGACACCCGACACCACCACCGACGGACCCGGCGCCCCCGGCGGATCCGTGCTGATCACCGGCGGCACCGGCGGTCTCGGCGCCCTCGTCGCCCGCCACCTGGCCACCACCCACGACGTCACCGACATCGTCCTGCTCTCGCGCCGCGGCAGCACCGTCGCCGGAACGGACGACCTCGCCGCCGACCTCGCCGCCGCCGGCGCCACGGTCACCGTCGAGACCGGCGACGTCACCGACCGCGCCTTGCTCGACCGCATCGCCGCGACCCACACCGTCGACACCGTCGTGCACGCCGCCGCCGTCCTCGACGACGCCACCGTCGCCGCCCTCGACGACGACCGGCTCCACCGCGTCCTCGCCCCCAAGGTCGACGGCGCCTGGGCCCTGCACGAGACCTTCCCCACCGCCCGGCTCGTGCTGTTCTCCAGTGCCGCCGGGACGCTGGGCAACCCCGGCCAGGCCGCCTACGCCGCGGGCAACGCCTTCCTCGACGCACTCGCCGTCCACCGCACCCGCCACGGTGCTCCCGCCCTGTCGCTGGCCTGGGGCGCCTGGGAACCCTCCGTCGGGCTCGCCGGCAGCCTCGGCGCCACCGACCTCGCCCGCGTCACCCGGGCAGGCACCCCACCGCTGTCGATCGCCGACGGCCTCGCCCTCCTCGACACCGCCCTGTTCGACACCGCCCTCGACACCGCCCCCGCCGACACCACCCCCGTGCTGCTCCCGATGCGCCTGGACCTGCCCGCCCTGCGGGCCCGCACCCGGGTGCACCCGCTCCTCACCGCGCTGACCGGCCCCCGCACCGGCACCCGCCGCCCCGGCCGCCGTGGCGCGCAGCGGACCGGCACCGACCTGCCCGCCCTGCGCACCCTCGTCCGCGGCGCCGTCGCCGACGTCCTCGGGCACACCGACCCGGACGCCGTCGAACCCCGCCGCCCCTTCCAGGAGCAGGGCTTCGACTCGCTCACCGCCGTCGAGCTCCGCAACCGGCTCGCCGAGGCCACCGGCCTCACCCTGCCCAGCACCCTGGTCTTCGACCACCCCACCGCCGACGCCGTCGCCGAGCTGCTCCACTCCCGCCTCGGCGGCGCCGCCACCGCGGCCCCGGCCACCCGCGCCGCCGCCGCGACCGACGACGACCCGATCGTCGTCGTCGGCACCGCCTGCCGGTTCCCCGGCGACGTCGACACCCCCGAGGACCTGTGGCGCCTCGTCGTCGACGGCACCGACGCCGTCACCGGGTTCCCCACCGACCGCGGCTGGCCCGACACCACGGCCGACGACGGCTACTGCCGCCAGGGCGGCTTCCTGCACACCGCCGCCCAGTTCGACCCCGCCTTCTTCGGGATGAGCCCGCGCGAGGCGCTGGCCACCGACCCCCAGCAGCGGCTGCTCCTGCAGACCACCTGGGAGGCGCTCGAACGCGCCGGCATGGACCCGACCGCGCTGCACGGCAGCGCCACCGGCGTGTTCACCGGCGTCATGTACGCCGACTACGCCCAGCTCCTCGCCGCCGACGGGTTCGAGGGCCAGCGCGGCACCGGCAGCTCACCCAGCGTCGCCTCGGGCCGGGTGTCCTACACCTTCGGGTTCGAGGGGCCGGCCGTCACCGTCGACACCGCCTGCTCGTCGTCGCTGGTCGCCCTGCACCTCGCGGCGCAGGCCCTGCGGACCGGCGAGTGCGACGTCGCCCTCGCCGGCGGCGTCACCGTCATGTCCTCGCCGGGGACCTTCACCGAGTTCGCCGTCCAGGGCGGGCTCTCCTCCGACGGGCGCTGCAAGGCCTTCTCCGACGACGCCGACGGCGTCGCCTGGGGCGAGGGCGTCGGCCTCGTCGTCCTGGAGCGGTTGTCGGACGCCCGCCGCCACGGGCACGAGATCCTGGCGGTGCTGCGCGGGTCCGCGGTCAACCAGGACGGTGCGTCGAACGGGTTGACCGCTCCGAACGGCCCGTCGCAGCAGCGGGTGATCCGCGCCGCGCTCGCCGCCGCCGGGCTGACCACCGGCGACGTCGACGTCGTCGAGGCCCACGGCACCGGCACCGCACTGGGCGACCCGATCGAGGCGCAGGCGCTGCTGGCCACCTACGGGCAGGACCGCGACACCCCGCTGCTGCTCGGGTCGGTGAAGTCGAACCTGGGGCACACCCAGGCCGCGGCCGGTGTCGCCGGAGTGATCAAGATGGTGGAGGCGCTGCGGCACGGCACGGTCCCGCCGACCCTGCACGCCGGCACCCCGTCGCGGCACGTCGACTGGACCGCGGGCGCCGTCGAGCTCGCCACCACCCCGCGGGCCTGGCCGGACACCGGCCGCGCCCGCCGTGCCGCGGTGTCCTCGTTCGGGATCAGCGGCACCAACGCCCACGTCGTCCTCGAACAGGCCCCGGCCACCGCCGACAGCGGGCCGGGGGAGCGCACGGTCCCCGCCGTGCTGCCCTGGACCGTCTCGGCCCGCTCCGCCGACGCCCTGGACCGGCAGATCGCCCGGCTCACCAGCGCGGGCACCGACCCGCTCGACACCGCCTGGACCCTCGCCACCCGCCGCGCCCGGCTGCCGCACCGCGCCGTGCTGCTGCACACCGCCGGCGGCGAGCCGGTCGAGGTCGCCCGGGGGATCGCGAGCCCCGGGCCGCTCGCGATGCTGTTCCCCGGGCAGGGCGCCCAGCGCCTCGGCGCCGGCCGCGAGCTGTACGCACGGCACCCGGTCTTCGCCGCGGCGTTCGACGCCGTCGACGCCGAGCTCGACCCGCACCTGGACCGGCCGGTCGCCGAGGCCCTGCACGGCGACGACGCCGCCGCTCTCGACGCCACCGGCGCCGCACAGCCGGCGCTGTTCGCACTCGGCATCGCCCTGCACCGGCTCGTCGAGAGCCTCGGCGTCACCCCCGACGTCGTCGGCGGTCACTCCGTCGGTGAGATCGCCGCCGCCCACGTCGCCGGCGTGCTGTCCCTCGCCGACGCCTGCGCCCTGGTCGGCGCCCGCGCCCGGCTCATGCAGGCCCTGCCCACCGGCGGGGCCATGCTCGCCGTCCGCGCGAGCGAGGACGAGATCCGCCCGCTGCTCACCCCCGGCGTCGCGATCGCGGCGGTCAACGGCCCCGACTCGGTCGTGGTGTCCGGCGACGAGGACGAGGCGCTCGCCGTCGCCGCGGGATTCCGGCACCGGCGGCTCGCCGTGTCGCACGCCTTCCACTCGCCGCTGATGGAGCCGATGCTCGACCGGTTCGCCGCCGTCGCCGCCGACCTGGACCCGGCGGAGCCGCTGCTGCCGCTGCTGTCCAACCGGACCGGCCGGATCGCCGACCCCGGCCACGTCACCGACCCCGGCTACTGGGTCGCCCACGTCCGCGACACCGTCCGGTTCGCCGACATGGCCGAGACCCTCACCGCCCGCGGCGTCACCCGGGTTCTCGAGCTCGGACCGGACGCGACCCTGTCCGGGATGCTGCCCGAGGGCTTCGACGCGGTCCCCGTGCTGCGGGCCGGACGGGACGAGACCCACACCCTGCTCACCGCGCTGGCCCGGCTCGACGTCCGCGGCACCGACGTCGACTGGGCCGCCCTGCTGCGCCCCGCCGGCGCCCGCCCCGTCCGCCTGCCCACCCACCCGTTCGCCCGGCAGACGTTCTGGCCCGCCGCCACCGGCGGCGCCGACGTGGCCGCCGCAGGCCTGCGCGCCACCGGACACCCGCTGCTCGGCGCCGTCGTGCCCGTCGCCGAGGACGGCACCGCCGTCCTCACCGGACGCATCTCCACCGCCACCCACCCGTGGCTGGCCGAGCACACCGTGCACGGCGCCACCGTGCTGCCCGGGTCCGCGCTGGTCGACCTCGCACTGCACGCCGGGACCGAGCTCGACCTCCCGGCGCTGGCCGAGCTCACCCTGCTCGCCCCGCTGGTCCTGCCCGAGCGCGGCGCGCTGGTCCTGCAGCTCGCCGTCGCCCCGGCCCGCGCCGACGGCACCCGCCCCCTGGGGATCCACTCCCGCCCCGACGGCACCGACGCGCCGTGGACCCGGCACGCCGACGGCGTCCTCACCGCCGCAGGCACCACCGTCCCGGCCGACCTGAGCGCCTGGCCGCCCGCCGGGGCCACCCCGATCCCGGTCGACGACGCCTACGACGTCCTCGCCGAGATCACCACCCCGGCCCCGCCCGCGGGGTTCGGCGTGCACCCGGCCCTGCTCGACGCCGCCATGCACGCCGCGCTCCTGCGCGGCGCCCGCTCCGGCGCGGACGAGGTGGAGATCCCGTTCGCCTGGGGCGACGTCACCCTGCACGCCACCGGCGCGTCCGCGGCCCGCGTGCGGCTCGTGCGCTCCGGCGCCGGGCGCCGCCTCGACCTCGCCGACACCGCGGGACGCCCCGTCCTCACCGTCGGCACCGTCACATCCCGCCCCGCCGCAGCGCAGCGGTTCACCGCCCCGGTCGCTCCGCTGTACGGCGTCGACTGGCGCCGCGCGACGCTCACTCCCTCCACCGACACTACCGGCACCTGGGAGACGGCGGTCGGGCACGACAGTGCTGCCGGCGGGGCCGCCGACCATGAGGTCCCGCCGGTCGTGCTGCTGACCGTCCCCGCCACCCCGGACGGCGCCGACGTCCCCGCCACCCTGCGCGAGCGGCTCACGACCGTGCTCGCCGCCCTGCAGCAGTGGACCACCGACGCGCGGCTCGCCGCGTCCCGGCTCGTCGTCGCCACCCGCGGCGGCGTGCCCGCCCCGACCACGTCCGGCCACGACACCGACCCCGTCGCTGCCGCCGTCTGGGGCCTGGTGCGCGGAGCGCAGGCCGAGCACCCCGGCCGCGTCGTGCTCCTCGACCTCGACCCGGCCGTCGCGACGTCCACGCCGACCGAGGCCGAGGCCGCCGAGGCCGCCGCGGCCGCCGCGGTCGCCGCGTCCGGCGAGCCCGAGGCCGCCGTCCGCGACGGCGCCGTCCTCGTGCCCCGGGTGACCGCGCTGCCCGCCCCCGACGGCGAGAGCGCCCCGGCACTCGACCCCGACGCCACCGTGCTCGTCACCGGCGGCACCGGCGGCCTGGGCGCGGTCGTCGCCCGGCATCTGGTCACCGACCGCGGCGCGCGGCACCTGCTGCTCACCGGCCGACGCGGACCGGACGCCCCCGGCGCCCGCGAGCTCGCCGAGGAGCTCACCGCCCTGGGTGCGCAGGTCCGGGTGGTGGCCTGCGACGCCGGTGACCGGGCCGCGCTCGCGGCCCTGCTGGACGGGCTCGACCGGCCGCTGACCGCCGTCGTGCACGCCGCGGGCACCGGCGACGCCGGCCTGCTCGCCGACCTGGGGCCCGACCGCCTCGACGCCGTCCTCGCCCCGAAGGCCGACGCGGCCTGGCACCTGCACGAGCTCACCGCCGACGCCGACCTGGCCGCGTTCGTGCTGCTGTCCTCGGCGGGCGGCTCGGTGCTCGCCGCCGGGCAGGCCGGCTACGCCGCCGCGAACACCTTCCTCGACGGCCTCGCCGCACACCGCCTCGCCTGCGGCAGACCGGCGACCGCCGTCGCGTTCTCGCTCTGGGACGTCGGCGCCGGCCTCGGCGCGCGGCTCGGCGACGCCGACCGGACCCGGCTCGCCACCCAGGGACTGCCCGCCGTCGGCGCCGACGAGGGACTGGCCCTGTTCTCCGCCGCACTCGACACACCCCGGTCGCTGGCCCTGGCCATGACCGTCGACCGTGCCGCGCTGCGTGCCCGCACCGACGGCGTCCCGGCGCTGCTGCGCGATCTCGCCCCGGGCCGTCGCACCGCCGCCACCCGCAGCGGCACCGCCGACGCCCGCGGGGAGCTCACCGCCCGGCTCGCCGGGACGGGGGCCGCCGAACGGCAGCACACCGTCCTGCAGCTCGTGCGCACCGAGGTCGCCGGCGTCCTCGGGCATCCCGGCCCGGACGCCGTCGAACCGACCCGCGCCTTCTCCGAGCTCGGCTTCGACTCGCTCGCCGCGATCGAGCTGCGCAACCGGCTCGAGGCCGCGACCGGGCTCTCCCTGCCCGCCACGCTCGCCTTCGACCACCCGGACGCCACCGCCGTCGCGACCGCGCTGCTCACCGACCTCGCCGCCGACCTCGGCGGCGCGGACCTCGGCACCGCCGCGGCTGGCACCCGCCGGGACCGCCCCGCGCGCACCACGACCGACGACGAGCCGATCGCCGTCATCGGCATGTCCTGCCGCTACCCGGGCGGGGTCACCTCACCCGCCGGTCTGTGGGACCTCGTCGCCGCCGGGGCCGAGACCGTCGGCGACTGGCCCGCCGACCGCGGCTGGGACCCCGGCCTGTACGACCCCGAGCCGGGCGTCGAGGGCCGCAGCTACACCCGCCGCGGCAGCTTCCTGCACGACGCCGCCGACTTCGACGCCGACTTCTTCGGCATCTCCCCGCGCGAGGCGCTCTACTCCGACCCGCAGCAGCGGCTGCTGATGGAGACCTCGTGGGAGGCGCTGGAGGCCGCCGGCATCCCGCCCGCGTCGCTGCGCGGCTCGCGCACCGGCGTGTTCACCGGCGTCATGTACCACGACTACGCACTCGGCGTGTCCGCGTCGGGAACCTCCGGTGGCTCGGTCGTCTCCGGACGGATCGCCTACACCCACGGGTGGGAGGGCCCGGCCGTCACCGTCGACACCGCCTGCTCCTCCTCGCTGGTCGCGCTGCACCTGGCCGTGACGGCGCTGCGCTCCGGTGAGTGCGACCTGGCCGTGGCCGGCGGCGCCACGGTGATGGCGACCCCGGGTATGTTCGTGGACTTCTCCCGCCAGCGCGGGCTGTCCGCCGACGGGCGGTGCAAGGCGTTCTCCGACGACGCCGACGGCGTCGCCTGGGGCGAGGGAGCCGGGGTGCTGCTCGTCGAGCGGCTCTCCGACGCCCGCCGCAACGGCCACCCCGTGCTCGCCGTCGTCCGGGCCACCGCGGTCAACTCCGACGGCGCCTCCAACGGGTTCACCGCTCCCAACGGGCCCTCCCAGCAGCGGCTGATCCGCACCGCACTCGCCTCCGCCGGCCTGACCAGCGGCGACGTCGACGTCGTCGAGGCCCACGGCACCGGCACCACCCTCGGCGACCCGATCGAGGCCCAGGCCCTGCTCGCCACCTACGGCCAGGACCGTGAGACCCCGGTGCTGCTCGGCACCGTCAAGTCCAACATCGGCCACACCCAGGCCGCAGCCGGCGTCGCCGGGATGATCAAGATGATCGAGGCGATGCGTCGGGGCACCGTGCCCGCGACGCTGCACGCCGGCACCCCGTCCTCGCACGTGGACTGGTCCTCCGGCGCGGTCGAGCTGGTCACCGCGGCGACGCCGTGGCCGGACACCGGCCGGGCCCGCCGGTCGGCGGTGTCGTCGTTCGGGCTGTCGGGCACCAACGCGCACGTCATCCTCGAACACGAGCCCGAACCCACGACCCCGGACTCCGGCGCGCCCGCTCCGCAGCAGCGCACCGGCACCCGGCCCTGGACCCTGTCCGCCGCCGACCCGGACGCGCTGCGCGCTCAGGCCGCCCGGCTGCTCGCCCACGTCGACGGCGCCACCACCGCCGACAGCACCGACAGCACCGACACCCGGATCGAGCCGGTCGACATCGCGTTCTCGCTGGCCACCACTCGCGCGGCGCTGACCCACCGCGCGGTCCTCGACCCCGCGGACCCGGTCGCCGCGCTGCGCGGCCTGGCCGACGGCACACCCACCCCGGGCACCGTCCTCGAGACCGCCACCGCCGGTCCGCCGGCCATGGTGTTCTCCGGCCAGGGCGCCCAGCGCCTCGGTGCCGGACGCACCCTGCACCGCCGCTTCCCGGCGTTCGCGGCCGCGTTCGACGAGGTCGCCGCCGCGCTGGACCGCCACCTCGACCGCCCGCTCACCGAGGTGCTGTGGGGCGACGACGCGGCGGCACTGGACGACACCGCGCTGGCTCAGCCCGCGCTGTTCGCCGTCGAGGTCGCGCTGTACCGGCTGCTGGAGTCGTGGGGCGTCACCCCCGGTGTGCTCGCCGGGCACTCCCTCGGCGGGATCACCGCCGCCCACCTCGCCGGCGTGTTCGACCTGCCCGACGCCGCCGCGTTCGTCGTCGCGCGGGCCCGGCTGATGGCCGCCCTCCCCGCCGGCGGGGTGATGGTGTCGGTGCGTGCCGGTGAGGCCGCCGTCGCCGACCGCCTCGGCGACGGTGTGGAGCTCGCCGCGGTCAACGCCCCGGACGCCGTCGTGCTGTCCGGGCCCGCCGCGAGCGTGCTCCCCGCGGTGGCCGACCTGCGGCACCGGCAGCTCTCCGTGTCGCACGCCTTCCACTCCGCGGCGATGGAACCGATGCTCGACGACCTGCGCGCCGTGGTCGACCGGCTCACCCTCCACGAGCCGGCGCTGCCGCTGGTCTCCGACGTCACCGGGCGGCTCGTGACCGCCGGGCAGGTCACCACCCCCGACTACTGGGTCGAGCAGGTCCGCCGCCCCGTCCGGTTCGCCGACGCCGTCGGCGCGCTCGCCGCGCACGGCGCCGCGGCCGTGCTCGAGGTCGGCCCGGACGCCACGCTGACCGGTGCCGCGGCCGCCACCCTGCCGACGGGCGTCCCCGCCGTCGCCGCGCTGCGCGCCGGCCGCGACGAGGAGGACTCCGTCGTCGCGGCCGCGTTCCGGCTGCACGCCCGAGGGATCCCCGTCGACCTCGCCGCCCTCTTCGAGGGCACCGGGGCCCGGCGCACCACGCTGCCCACCTACGCGTTCCGGCACCAGCGGTTTTGGCTGCCCGCCGGCACCACCGGGGCGGGCCTGGACAGCGCCGGACTGACCGACGCCGACCACCCGGTCCTCGCCGCGGTCGTCCCCGCCGCCGACGGCGGCGGCACCACCCTGACCGGCCGGATCTCGACCGCGTCGCACCCGTGGGTCGCCGACCACACCGTGCTGGGGTCGGTGCTGGTGCCCGGCAGCGCCCTGGTCGAGCTCGTCCTGCGGGCCGGCGACGAGACCGGCTCCGGTGTGCTGCACGAGCTGACCCTCGACGCCCCGCTGCCCCTGCCCGACGACACCGCCCGGATCCTGCAGGTCACCGTCGGCACCGCCGACGAGCGCGGTCGCCGCCCGGTGACCGTCCACTCCCGCGCCGACGAGCCGGGCGAGCCCTGGGTCCGGCACGCCACCGGACTGCTGGGCACCGGCGCGACGCCGGGATGCACCCCGTCGCCGACGGCAGGCACCACCGAGTGGCCGCCCGCCGACGCCGTCGCGCTGCCCGTCGACTACGACCGACTCGCCACCCGCGGGTTCGACTACGGGCCGCTGCTGCGCGGCCTCACCGCGGCCTGGCAGCGCGGCGACGAGCTGTTCGCCGAGGTCGAGCTGCCCGGCGGGGACCCCGGGCCCGGGGGCACCGGGTACGGGATCCACCCGGCGCTGCTCGACGCCGCCATGCACGTGGCGATCCTCGCCGGGGAGGGCGAGCAGGCCGTCATCCCGTTCTCCTGGTCGGGAGTGGCGCTGCACGCGGTCGGCGCGACCCGGGTGCGGGTCCGCCTCGTCCGCACCTCCGCGACCGCGTTCACGCTGGAGATCACCGACGCCGCCGGGCGCCCGGTGCTCGACGTCGCGACGATGACCGGCCGCCCGGTCGACCCGGCCGCCCTCGCCGCGCCGCGCGGTGGCCTGCACGCCGTCGTGTGGCAGCCCCTCGCGCCGGTCGCCGGCGCCCCCGCCGCCGGCGGGTCCGTCGCGACCTGGGAGGCGGGCGGCGTCCCCACGGAGCCGGTTCCCCCGGTGGTCGTGCTGTCCGTCCCGGCCGCACCCGCCGACGTCGACGTCCCGGCCGCGGTCCGCGCGACCCTGGCCGCGGTGCTCGACACCGTTGGTGCCTGGCTGACCGACGAGCGCTGCTCGGGATCCACCCTGGTCGTGCGCACCCGCGGCGCCGTCCCCGCCGGTCCCGGGGGCGGGGACGACACCGATGTCGTGACCGCCCCGGTCTGGGGCCTGCTGCGCGCCGCCCAGGCCGAGAACCCCGGCCGGTTCGTGCTGCTCGACGCCGACCCCGACGCCCCTGACCCCGACGACGCCACCGTCGCCGGTGCCGTCGCGCTCGACGAGCCCGAGCTGGCGCTGCGCGACGGGACCCTGCTGGTGCCGCGGCTGCGGCCGGTCACCGTCGACCCGGACGCGGCCGGCCCGGCGTTCGACCCGGACGGCACCGTCCTGGTCACCGGCGGCACCGGCGGGCTCGGCGCCGTCATGGCCCGCCGGCTGGTCACCACGCACGGCGTGCGCCGGCTCGTGCTGGCCGGTCGTCGCGGCCCGGCAGCCCCCGGCGCCGCCGAGCTCGTCGCCGAGCTCGCCGCGCTGGGCGCCACCGCCGACGTCGTGGCCTGCGACGTCGCCGACCGCGCGGCCCTCGCCGCCCTCCTCGACGGTCTGGACACCCCGCTCACCGGGGTCGTGCACGCCGCCGGTGTCGGCGACAACGGCCTGGTCACCACCATGACCCCGGAGCGCCTCGACGGGCTCCTCGCGGCGAAGGCCGACGCCGCCTGGTACCTGCACGAGCTCACCGCGGGTGCCGACCTGGCCGCGTTCGTCCTGGTCTCCTCGGCGGGTGGGCAGGTGCTCGCCGCCGGGCAGGGCGGGTACGCCGCCGCGAACGTGTTCCTCGACGCCCTCGCCGCGCACCGGCACGCCGCGGGACTCCCGGCCACCGCCACCGCGTTCTCCCTGTGGGACGTCGGCGCCGGACTCGGCGCCTGGCTGTCCGACGCCGACCGGGCGCGGATGGTCGCCCACGGCGTCCCGCCGGTCGGGAAGGAGGACGGCGAGCTGCTGTTCTCCGCGGCGCTCGCCGCCGACGTCCCCGTCGTCGCACCGATGATCGTGGACCGGCGGGCCGTCCGGGCCCGCACCGACACCGTGCCCGCCCTGCTGCGCGACACCGCGGGCACGACCCGCCGCCGCACCGCCGACACCGGCGCCGCGGCGCTGACCGGGAGCCTCGCCGGCCTCGACGCCGACGCCCGCGCCGCCGCGCTGCTGACCCTGGTGCGGGAGCGTGTCGCGTCGGCCCTCGGCCATGCCCATGCCGAGGCCGTCGACCCGGACCGGTCGTTCAACGACCTCGGGTTCGACTCGCTCGCCGCGATCGAGCTGCGGAACCACCTGCAGACCGTCACCGGTCTGGACCTTCCCGCGACACTGGTGTTCGACCACCCGAACGCCACCGCGCTGGCCCGCCACCTCGACGCCGAGCTGTCCGGCACCACCGACGCGGTGCCCGGCCCCCGTACCCGGGCCACCCTGGCGACCGGCGACGACCCGGTCGTCGTGGTCGGCACCGCCTGCCGGTTCCCCGGCGGGGTCGCCTCGCCCGAGGACCTGTGGCGGCTCGTCGACAGCGGCACCGACGCGATCTCCGGGTTCCCGACCGACCGTGGCTGGGACCTCGCCGCGCTCTACCACCCGGACCCGGACCACCCCGGCACGGCCTACACCCGCCACGGCGGCTTCCTGCACGACGCCGGGGACTTCGACCCCGCGTTCTTCGGGATGAGCCCGCGCGAGGCGGTCGGCACCGACGTGCAGCACCGCCTGCTGCTGGAGACCACCTGGGAGGCCGTCGAGAACGCCGGGATCGACCCGGCTGCGTTGCGCGGTTCGCGGACCGGGGTGTTCACCGGCGTCATGTACAACGACTACGCCACCCTGCTCGACGGCTCCGACGCCGGGACCCAGGTCACCGGCAGCTCCGGCAGCGTCGCGTCCGGCCGGGTGTCCTACACCTTCGGTTTCGAGGGGCCCGCGGTCACCGTCGACACCGCCTGCTCGTCGTCGCTGGTCGCCCTGCACCTGGCGGCGCAGGCGCTGCGTGCGGGGGAGTCCGATCTCGCCGTCGCCGGCGGGGTGACCGTCATGTCCGCCCCTGGTGCGCTGATCGGGTTCTCACGTCAGCGGGGCCTGTCCGTCGACGGCCGGTGCAAGGCGTTCTCCGACGACGCCGACGGTGTCGGGTGGGGTGAGGGTGTCGGTCTGGTCGTGTTGGAGCGGCTGTCGGACGCCCGCCGCCACGGGCACGAGGTCCTGGCGGTGCTGCGCGGGTCGGCGGTGAACCAGGACGGTGCGTCGAACGGGTTGACCGCTCCGAACGGCCCGTCGCAGCAGCGGGTGATCCGCGCCGCGCTCGCCGCAGCGGGGCTGAGCACCGGCGACGTCGACGTGGTCGAGGGCCACGGCACCGGTACCGCGCTGGGTGACCCGATCGAGGCGCAGGCGTTGCTGGCGACCTACGGGCGGGACCGTGAGGTCCCGTTGCTGTTGGGGTCGGTGAAGTCGAACATCGGGCACACCCAGGCCGCCGCGGGTGTGGCCGGGGTGATCAAGATGGTGGAGGCGATGCGGCGGGGGACCGTGCCGGCCACCCTGCACGCGGGCACCCCGTCGTCGCACGTGGACTGGTCCGCGGGCGCGGTCGAGCTGGTCGCCGAGCCGACCGCCTGGCCGGAGACCGGCCGGGCCCGCCGGGCTGCGGTGTCCTCGTTCGGGATCAGCGGCACCAACGCCCACGTGATCCTGGAGCAGGCCGCCCCCGCCGACACCCCTGAGCCGGCTGTCGAGCCGGCGGGTGTCGTCGCGTGGCCGCTGTCGGCCCGTACCTCCGGTGCTCTGGACGGGCAGGCCGCCCGGATGTCGGCGCTGGACGACCCGCGTCCGGTGGATGTGGCGTTCTCCCTGGCCACCACGCGTGCGGTGTTCGATCACCGTGCGGTGTTGCTGCACGACGGGACGGGGCCGTCGGAGGTTGCGCGGGGCGCTGTCGTGCCGGGTGGCACCGCGGTGGTGTTCTCGGGTCAGGGTTCGCAGCGTCCGGGTGCGGGTCGTGGTCTGTACGAGGCGTTCCCGGTGTTCGCGGAGGCGTTCGATGCGGTGCTGGCTGAGCTGGCCGATGCGGACCCGGCGCTGACGGATCTGGGTGCGGTCGTGTTCTCCGACGACCCCGCTGCCCTGGATGCGACCGGTGTCGCCCAGCCTGCGTTGTTCGCCCTGCAGGTGGCGCAGTTCCGGTTGTTGGAGTCGTGGGGGGTCCGTCCGGATCGGCTCGCGGGGCATTCGGTGGGGGAGATCGCCGCTGCGCATGTGGCGGGTGTGTTGTCCCTGCCTGATGCTGCGGTGTTGGTGGCGGCGCGGGCGCGGTTGATGCAGGCGCTGCCGTCGGGTGGGGTGATGGTGGCGGTGCAGGCCTCCGAAGCGGAGGTCGTCCCGCTGCTGACCGGTGGGGTGTCGTTGGCGGCGGTGAACGGTCCGTCGTCGGTGGTGCTGTCGGGTGTGGAGGCCGAGGTTCTGGCGGTGGTGGAGGGGTTCCGTCACAAGCGGTTGAACACCTCGCACGCGTTCCATTCGGTGTTGATGGAGCCGATGGCGGAGGACTTCCGCGCCGTCGTCGGATCGCTGACCTTCGACGAGCCGGAGCTGCCGATCGAGGTCGGCGGCGAGGCGACCGCCAAGGTCACCGACCCGGAGTACTGGGTCGCGCACGTCCAGGACACGGTCCGGTTCGCCGACCGGGTCACCGCGCTGACCGAGGCCGGGGTGACCCGCTTCCTGGAGGCGGGACCCGGCGGAGTCCTCACCGCGATGCTCGCCGACCTCGTACCGGACGCGGCCGCCGCACCGCTGCTGCGCGACGGCCGGGCCGGGGACGCCACTGCGCTCACCGCGCTCGCCCGGCTCTGGACCGCGGGCGGCACCGTCGACTGGGCCGCGACCGCCCCCGGCGGGCGACGCACCGCACTGCCCTCCTACGCCTTCGAGCACCGCCGGTACTGGCCGTCGCCGTCGGCCCTGCCCCGCGACGCCGACGGGCTCGGGCTGAGCACCGCCGGGCACCCGCTGCTCGGCGCGGCCGTCGACCTGGCCGGGTCCGACGCGGTCGTGTTCACCAGCCGGCTCTCCGCGGGCACCCACCCCTGGATCGCCGACCACGTCGTCGCCGGCGCGACCCTGCTGCCCGGCACCGCGTTCGTCGAGCTCGCGGCCCGCGCCGGGGACCGGCTCGGCTGCCCGCACATCGACGAGCTGACCCTGGCCGCCCCGCTGGTCGTCCCCGACGGCGGGATCCGGCTGCAGGTCACCGTCGCCGAGCCCGGCGCGGACGGCCGGCGCACCGTCGCCGTCCACTCCCGCCCGGGCGGCGACGACCCCTGGACGCTGCACGCCGAGGGCCTGCTGGCCCCGGCGGGCACCGGCGGGACGCCGGGCGACACCGCGAACGCCCCGGTCGGTGCCGTCCCGGTCCCGCTCGACGGCGGCTACGACGTCCTCGCCGACCGCGGCTTCGCCTACGGCCCCGCCTTCCGGGCGCTGACCTCCGCCTGGCGCGACGGCGACGACGTCTACGCCGAGGTCCGGCTCCCCGAGGACGTCCGGGACGCCGCCTACGGCGTGCACCCGGCGTTGCTCGACGCCGTCCTCCACGCCTGGATGCTCTCCGGCGACGGATCCGGTGGAGCGGGCGGTCTGCCCTTCGCCTGGAGCGGGGTCACCGTGCACCGCTCCGGGACCGGTGCGGCGCTGGCCCGGCTGCGCCCCACCGGCGACGCCATGTCGGTGCTGGTCACCGACGCCACCGGCGCGCCCGTGGTCACCGTCGACCGGCTCACCGTGCGCCCGCTGGACCCCTCCCGGCTGGGCGGCGCACCGACGGCCTACCTCGTCGAGCACGTCGAGGCCCCCGGCGGCGGGACCGGCACCACGGGCCCCGTCACCCTGGTCGGGCCTGACCCGTTCGCGCTCGCCGGACTGTCCTGGGTGGACATCCACGACACCGACCCGGCCGCGCTCACCACCACCGGCGGCGGCACCGTCCTCGTCGCACTCGACGCCGGCCCCGAGGGCACCGAGGCCACACGAGCGCACGCACTCACCCGGCGCGCGCTGGCGTTGCTCCAGGAGTGGGCCGCACACGACGGCGACGGACGCCTCGTCGTCGTCACCCGGGGCGACGACCCGGCCGTGGCCGCCGTGCGCGGCCTGGTCCGCTCCGCGGCGTCGGAGCACCCGGGCCGGATCGGCCTGCTCGACCTCGACCCGGACACGGCACCCGGAGACACGGAGGCCCGCGCACTCACGGTCGGCGAACCGGAGACCCGGGTCCGCGACGGGCAGGTCCGCGTGCCCCGTCTCGTCCGCACCGAGCTGCCCACGGGCACCGACCCGTGGCGGGACGCCGACGTCCTGCTCACCGGCGCGACCGGCGGCCTCGGCCGTGCCGTCGCCCGGCACCTGGCCGAGCGCGGGGCGCGGACGCTGGTGCTGCTCAGCCGGCGCGGACCCGACGCCGCCGGCGCCGCCGAACTGCTGGACGAGGTCCGTGCGCTCGGCACCGGGGCCACGCTGCTCGCCTGCGACGCGGCCGACCGCGCCGCGCTGGCCCGCGTCCTCGACGAGCACCCGGTCACCGCCGTCGTGCACGCCGCGGGCGTCCTGGACGACGCGACGCTCGCCGGGCTCACCCCCGAGCGGGTGCGGGACGTCCTGCGGCCCAAGGTCGACGCCGCCTGGAACCTGCACGAGCTGGCGACCGGCGTCGACACCTTCGTGCTGTTCTCCTCGGCCGTCGGCACCTTCGGCAACCCCGGACAGGGCAACTACGCCGCGGGCAACGCGTTCCTCGACGCGCTCGCCGCGGGCCGTCGTGCCGCGGGCCTCCCCGCCGTCTCGCTGGCCTGGGGAACCTGGCGGGGGCCCGGCATGCTCGACGACGTCGCCGCCGAGCGGCTCGCCCGCGCGGGACTGCCGCCGCTGCCGGTCGAGCAGGGCCTCGCCCTGCTCGACGCCGGCGCCGCGGCCGGGTCCGCCGTCGTGCTGCCGCTGCAGCTCGACACCGCCGCGGTCGCCGCCCGCGGCGAGGTGCCACCGCTGCTGCGGGGGCTGGTCCGGCCCCGCAGCGACGCCGGCGGCGCCCCCGACCCGGCCCGGGCCGCCGAGCTGCTGGCCCGGCTCACCGCGGCCGACGCCGGCACCCGCACCCGCATCGTGGAGACGCTGATCGGGGAGCGGGCCGCCGAGGTGCTCGGCCACGGCGACGCGTCCGCGATCGGACCGGACCGGGCGTTCACCGACCTCGGGTTCGACTCGCTCACCGCGGTCGAGCTGCGCAACCGGCTCTCCGCCGAGACCGGACTGCGGCTCGCCGCGACGCTGGTGTTCGACTTCCCGACCCCCGCCGAGCTCGCCGCGCACGTCCTCGACCAGCTGGACCTCGACCCGCCGTCGGCGGCCGAGACCCTGCTCGACGAGCTCGACCGGCTCGAACGGGCCCTGGCCGGGATCGAGGCCGACGACCGGCTGCACCGCACCGTCACCGGCCGGCTCGACGCGCTGCGCGACCGCTGGGCCGATGTGCGCCACGCCCGCGACGGCGCGAGCGCGGGCTCGGTCGACCTCGCCGACGCCACCGACGACGAGATGTTCGCCCTGCTCGACCAGGAGCTCGGCGACGGGTGAGCGATCCGGGTCGCGCGGCGCCCCGTACTAGGCGATTCCGGGGCGCCGCGGACCTAGCGTCGCGCCGGGAGAGCGTCCGCACCAGCCCCTGCGAGGAGCCCATGACCATCGTCCATCCGGTGTCCAAGCCGTATCTCACCGACCGGGAACGCGACTACGTCACCGACGCCGTCGAGTCCGGCTGGATCTCCTCGCAGGGCCCCTACGTGGCCCGGTTCGAGCGGGCCTTCGCCGACTGGAACGGCTCCGCCCACGGCGTGGCCTGCTCGTCGGGGACCACCGCCCTGACCCTGGCCCTGCGCGCGCTGGACATCGGGCCAGGGGACGAGGTGATCGTCCCGGAGTTCACGATGATCGCGTCGGCGTTCGCGGTCACCTACAACGGCGCCACCCCGGTCTTCGTCGACTGCGCCGACGACCTCGACATCGACGTCACCCGGATCGAGGAGGCCATCACCCCGCGCACCCGGGCGATCATGCCGGTGCACGTCTACGGCCGCCGCTGCGACATGGACGCGGTGATGGCCCTGGCGCACGACTACAACCTCTCCGTCGTCGAGGACTCGGCCGAGGCCCACGGCGTCCGCCCGGTGGGGGACATCGCCTGCTTCTCGCTGTTCGGCAACAAGATCATCACCTCGGGGGAGGGCGGGATCTGCCTGACCGACTCCCCGCGCCTCGCCGCCCAGATGGCGCACCTGCGGGGGATGGCGTTCGACCCCGACCACACGTTCCTGCACCGCAAGCTCGCCTTCAACTTCCGGATGACCAACCTGCAGGCCGCCGTGGCGCTCGCCCAGACCGAGGCCCTCGACGAGATCCTCGAGCGCCGCCGGGAGATCGAGAAGCGCTACGACGCCGGCCTCGAGCACGTGCCGGGCCTGACCCGCATGCCCCCGCGCGACGTGCTGTGGATGTACGACCTGCTGCACGAACGCCGTGACGACCTGCGCACGCACCTGAGTTCCGCGGGTGTGGAGACCCGGGTGTTCTTCAAGCCGATGAGCCGTCAGCCGATGTACCTCGACCCGCGCTGGCCGGAGCTCACCGCACACCGCTACGCCGAGACCGGGCTCTACCTGCCCACCCACACCGGGCTGTCCACGGCCGACCAGGACGCGATCATCGACGCGGTCCGGTCCTTCCCGCACGAGGGCTGAGGGCGCGGCGCTCATCGCGGGCAGGTGCCCGCGGTGAGCGCCGCGTCGGCGATGAGTGCCGCGTCGGCCGGGGCGGTGCCGGCCCGGACCGAGAGAGCCGGCCCGGTCCGGGACAGCGATCCCGGACCGACGCCGTCAGCCCGGTCCGATCCAGCTGGTCGGAGCGACGAAGCCGGGCGGGCCGCCCCACGACACCGGCCGGGCCCGCGGCGTGGCGGTGGCGGGGGCGGGCCGCCGAGCGGCCAGGACGGCGGCGACGAGCGCCGCCAGCTCGGCGTCGTCCGGTCGCCCGCGCAGGACGTGGACCGCCGCCGGCACCGGCCCGGGGGAGCCGGTGCCCGCGGTCGTGCGGCCGCTCACGTCGGCGGGTTCCCGTGCTTGCGGAACGGCAGGTCGGCACGCTTGGCACGCAGCACGGCCAGGGCGTCGACCAGGGCGGACCGGGTGTCGGCGGGGTCGATGACGTCGTCGACCAGGCCGGCCTCGGCGGCGTAGTAGGGGTGCATCAGCTCCTGGCGGTACTGTTTGATCCGCTGCAGCCGCGTCGCCTCCGGGTCCGGCGAGCCGGCGATCTCCCGCCGGAAGACGACGTTCGCGGCGGCCTCGGCCCCCATCACCGCGATCTCGTTGGTCGGCCACGCGAGCGAGATGTCGGCGCCGATGGAGCGGGAGTCCATGACGATGTAGGCACCGCCGTAGGCCTTGCGCAGGATCAGCTGCACCCGGGGCACCGTGGCGTTGCAGTAGGCGTACAGGAGCTTCGCACCGTGCCGGATGATCCCGCGGTGCTCCTGGTCGCCGCCCGGGAGGAAGCCCGGCACGTCGACCAGCGTGACCAGCGGGATGCTGAACGAGTCGCAGGTGGACACGAAGCGGGCCGCCTTCTCCGAGGCCGCGATGTCCAGCACGCCCGCGAGCGAGGCCGGCTGGTTCGCCACGATCCCGACGGTGTGCCCGTCGAGCCGGGCCAACCCGCAGACGATGTTCGGCGCCCAGTCCGCGTGCACCTCGAACAGGTCGCCGTCGTCGACGATCTCCGCGACGACCGCGCGCATGTCGTAGGCGCGCGTCGTGTCGGCGGGGACGAGGTCCAGCAGGGACGAGGTGGGCCGGTCGGCGGGATCACCGGTCTGGACCCGTGGTGGCGCCTCCCGGTTGTTGGACGGCAGCAGCGAGACGAGGTGCCGGACGTCGGCGAAGCAGGAGGCCTCGTCGTCGTGGACGAAGCCGGCGGAACCCGACCGCGTCGCGTGCACGTGCGCGCCGCCGAGCCCCTCGTGGTCGATGTCCTCACCGGTGACCGCGGACACGACGTCCGGCCCGGTGATGTACATCTGCGCGACGTCGCGGACCATGAACACGTAGTCGGTGAGTGCGGGGGAGTAGGCGGCGCCACCGGCGCACGGCCCGAGCATCACGCTGATCTGCGGGATCACCCCGGACGAGCGGACGTTGCGGCGGAAGATCCCGCCGTAGCCCGCGAGCGCCGTGACCCCCTCCTGGATGCGGGCCCCGGCCCCGTCGCTGAGCGCGATCAGCGGTGCCCCGGCCGCCTCGGCCATGTCCATGACCTTGTGGATCTTGCTGGCGTGGGCCTCACCGAGCGAGCCGCCGAAGATGCGGAAGTCGTGGGCGTAGACGAAGACCGTCCGTCCGTCGATCCGCCCCCAGCCGGTGACGACGCCGTCGGAGTGCGGCCGGCGGTCCTCGAGCCCGAACCCGTGGGCGCGGTGCCGGCGGAAGCGTTCGATCTCCCGGAACGAACCGGGGTCGAGCAGCAGTTCGAGCCGTTCGTGCACGGTGAGCTTCCCGCGGGCGTGCTGGGCCGCGGTCGCCTGCGCCGACGGGCCGCTGCGGGCCTGCTCACGCAGCTCGGCGAGCTCACCGACCCGCGACCGCAGGTCGGGCTCGGTGGGGTCCCCGGTCGTGCCGACGCCGTCCCTGGTCGTGGTCATGTCCATCCCTCCGTCGGTCGGCTCCGCTCACTTCACGTGGTCGGCGACGACCTGCGGGGGCCACGACCCCATCTCGAACATCCCGAGCGCGTACGCCTTCGAGATCAGCGCCGGACGGTTCTTGACCTTCATGCGGCGCAGCAGGGAGGTGACGTGGTACTCCACCCCGCCGCGGCTGAGGAACAACGTCGAGGCGAGCTGGACGGTGGACGCCCCCGATGCCACCCCTTCGAGGATCTTGGCGTCCATGTCGGACAGGATCCGGCGCGGTCGCGGGACCGGCGCGCCGCGCTCGGCGTGCGGCGCGAGGACGGCGATGACGCCCTCGATCCGGCCCGCCCCGCGGGCGAACGGGGTCGCGGTCAGCTCGCCCTGGAGCTGCCCCTCGGGGGACTGCAGCGTGACCGTGGTGTCCTTCAACCGGGACTGCTGACCGTCGAGCAGCCGCTGCAGCCGACCGTGCACCGCGGTCCGCACGCTCGGGTCGAGCAGGTCACAGAACGCCGACCCGCAGAGGTCCTCGTGCAGCTGCTGACGGAACCGCCGGAACATCTCCTGATTCGCCGCGACGATCCGCAGCGATCGGTCCAGGGACACCATGCAGGACTGGTGCGCCCCGGGGCCGCGTGACTGTGACGAGCGTGTCCCTGTCGTCGACTGGTTCATGTCGCTCCCCTGCGAATCGGGATCCCGGCGTGTTCGGGAGGATCAACTCTTTACGCCGAACGGCTTCCACCGACGTTATGAACCGTTACGCCGGAGCGTCAACGCGGAGTGGCCGCAAGCGCTTAACACTGTGGCTGTGCAGTCACTCGGCCGGGTGGCGAGAGGGGGCGGTGTGTGATGGGTGTCACTACGGTGTGGAGGGGCGGATTCTGGGGGTTTCCTCAGTACGGTCTGCGGCATCGTCGGGGGCTCACCCGGGGCACCTGCACGGCAGGTCCGGGGGCGGGTCATGTCACGGTCATACCGTGGTCATGCTGGAGTCATGGCAACCATCGCCGCAGGTCAGGTGCGGTCGAGGAGGCGGACGAAGCCGTTCGCGGCGAGTTCGGCCAGCCATCCCGTCATGCGGTCGCGGACGACCCAGGGATCGGCCTGCCAGGCGCGGGCCAGCTCCAGGGCGGCATCGCCCAGGACCCACTGAGGTGTTCTCAGTAGCGGGTTGATCATGTCGTGCGGTCGTACTCGGTGTGGAGTAGTACGAGCGCAGCTGCGGTGATCGCGCCGGTGCGCCAGGGACATAGCGTGACTCGCCGCAACGCGGCGAAGGTGGTCTTGAGCAGGGCGTTTCCGCGTTCGGCCAGAGCACGAAGGGCTGAGTGCAGGGTGTTGACGGTGCGCTGGTTGACCGTCTGCCCGCGGCCGGGGGCGAGTTTGATGGGCACGGTGAGCCGGTCGGCTTCGCCTTCGTAGCCGAGGTCGCCCAGCGCGGCGTGGGTGTCGTCGGTGAACGCGGCCAGGCCCTCGAGCAGCCCGGGGTGGGTACGGGCGCAGCGGGTGTCGTGCTCGCGGCCCGGCCGCACGTCGCTGGTCCATAGCGGCCATCCATCAGGTGCGGTGAGGACCTGGATGTTCCCGCCGTGGCGGCGGTGCTTGCCCGACCACCACAGGTCGACCCCGGGGGTGAGGCCGAGCGCGCGGCACCGGTCGGTGGCGATCAGGGTGCCGTCGAGATTCACGTGGGTGTGCCCGGCTGTGCGGGCGGCGAGCAGGGCTCCGTGCAGGCCGGGTGCGGCCGCGGCGAGGACGTCGATGCCTTCGTGCAGGTAACGGTAGGCCGTTGCAGTGCTGATCGCGTTGTCACCGGCCGAACATCGGACCCGGGTAGCATCACAGAACCAGCGGATCACCAGCACTGCCTGGGCGAACGGGGTCAACGCCCGCCGCCGGGTGCCACGTCGACGGCGTTGAAGGACCAGGAGCCGCGCCAGATAGGCCACGGTGCGCTCCCCGATCGGGAGGACAGCGGTGTAGGTGACAGGATCAGACATGCAGGACCTCGGTGACGGTGTCGATCTGTGCTGGACCGAACCGATCTACCGGGGTCCTGCCCCGTTCCCGCTCATCTCACCACCCTCGGCGTGTCGCCACGACCTGCCACCCCGCTACTGAGAACACCTCACTGGGCCCGGCTGAGGCTGACCCACATCGCCGTCTGCGCGGCGGTGCAGAGGAGCGTGTCGGGACTTCCGGCGAGCCGGATTTCCATCCACCCGTTGCTCAGCACGCTGACCGTCATTCCGGGGGCGGGGCCGATCCGTCGATTCCGTGTCTCACGCGACATGGCGCGGCAATTCGTCATCGAGTTCGGACGCGACGTACATCAGAATGTCATCTACGGCGCGACCGCTGTTCATGACGACCAGTGTCGAGGACGTCATGTGCGGATATCACCAGTATCCGACTCCTGTCGGGTGACAGCGGCTCGCCGGCGTTCAGCCCGGGCCGAGGTCGCCGCGGCCACCGATTCCGAGCTTGCGGTAGGCGCTGGTGAGGCGCTTCTCGACGGCGCGCCGGCTGACCCTCAGCTGCTGCGCGATCTGCTGGTTGGAGGCCCCGGCCCGGACCAGGGCCACGGCCTCCTGCTCGCCCGCGGTGAGCCGGCCGGCCCCGGTCCCCGTGGACCGTGACGAGCCGGCATGCGCCGCGACGGCGGCGCCGAGCGGCGCCTCGGCCGACTCTGCCGGTGCGCCTGCCGCGGGACGCGGGGCGAGCACCGGGCGGGGGACGGGGCGGGGCGGGACCGCCCCCCCGCCGGCAGCCCCGGGCCGGGGGACGGTGTCGGGGCAGTGCTCGAGCGCCACCGCGACCCGGTCGGCCTCGGCGCCGTCCTCGGAGTCCGCGAGTACCGCCGACGCCGAGCGCAGGAGGCGCAGGCGCTCCGGCCCTTCGGCGAGCTCGGCACGGACCCGCAGCGCACGGCCGAGTGCGGCCGGTGCCCCCCAGCTCGTGGCGAGCGAGAGCTCGGTCTCGGCGAGGTCGCGGGCGGTGCCGACCTCGCCCAGCCGGGCGGCCAGCAGGGCGGCCCGCCCACGCCACGGGAACACCGCCGGATTGCGCCAGCCCAGGTGGTCCAGGTGACGACCGGCGTCGAGCAGGCACTCCAGCGCCAGTGGGAGGTCCCCGGCGGCCGACGCCGCACCGCTGCGGCGCAGCCGGTGCATCGCGCGCTCGGGCAGTCGCGGACGTGCGAGATCGGTGTCGGTGTCGGTGCCCCGGATCCGGACCTCCTTCACCACGGCGGTGGCCGTCAGGGCCACCGCGAGCGGGGTGACCGGCGCGTCCGGATCGCGGGGGGCGAGACGGACCTCGCGTCCACGCGCGAGTGCGAGCAGGGCGTGCAGATCCGCGGAACGGCCGGCGCCCGCCGCCGCGCCCTGCTGCACGGCGAGCCGGTGCGCCAGCGACCCTGCCCGGTCCGCCGCCACCAGTGCGAGTCCCAGGAGCTCGGGCAGCGCGCCGGTCGGATCCAGCTCGCGGGCCGGGACGATCCGCAGCAGCCGCGCCCCGAGCCCCGCCACGGAGGCGGCCGGCACCCGACCGGAGAGCGCGGCGCCGTGCAACAGGACGGTGATCAGCTCCTGCCCCGCCGAGGTGGACAGCTCCGCGTCCGGATCGGCGAGCACCTCCTGCAGCCTGTCACAGCCGGCCTCCAGTCCCTCGGGCGTCTGCTCGTCGAGCCGGTGCCGACGGGTCCGGATGCGCAGGGCGAGCGGCCGGTCGCCGGCGGTGGCCGGGTCGGCGTCGGCCTGCCGGACCGCGTCGCGGACCTCGGCGGGCGCGGTGACGACGGCTCCCACCGGGAGGGCGGCGATGGCCCGGGCCCTGGCGCGCGGCCCGTCGAGGAGGGGAAGGGCCTGGGCGACGTGCCGGGTGGCGATCGTCGGGGCGTACCCGGACTCGGCAGCGGCCAGGTCGGCCAGGACCGATCCCCGCTCGGCGGGGGACAGGTCCCCGTCGAGCAGTACCCGCCGCAGGTGGTCGGCGGCGGTCCGGCCCCCGCCGACCGGGTCCTCGGCGAGGCACAGTGACGCGGCCGTCCGCAGGGTGTGCACCGCCCACCGCTCCAACGGCGTCGTGCAGGCCAGCAGATGTCCGGCCACCTCCGCCGGGGGCCGTCCGATCTCGTGCAGGAGGCGGGCTGCCTCGGCGTGCACGGTGCACCGGTCGGTGGGGCCGAGGGCGACGTCGGCGACCGCCGGATGGCTCGGGCCGGGCGGGTCACGGTCGAGCAGCAGCCCGGCGTCGACCAGGCGGGCCCGCGCCGTCCTGGCCGCCGCCGCATCGAGACCGGACAGCCGGCGGATCGTCCCCGTGTCGCCGTCGTGGTCGAGCACGACCACGGAGCGCAGGTAGCGGAGGGCCTCGTCGTCCAGGTCGCGCACGGCCCGGGCGAACCGCTCCAGCAGGGCCGGGGGGCGGAGTGCGCCGACCGGCGTCCGCGCTGCGGTGTCGTCCCCGGACGCAGCGGCCTCGGACAGCAGCTGGGTGAGCACCATCGGGTTGCCGAGGCTGGCCGCGTGGAACACGCCCGCTGTCCCCGGCGCCGACCCGGCCCCGATCCACTCCTCGACCACGGCGGTGGTGGCCCGCTCCGACAAGGGGTGGAGCCGGACGTCACGAGCGGTCGCCAGCAGTCTGCGGACCGATCGGCGGTCGGCTCCCCGGTCCCCGGCGAGCACCGAGCACACGAGGGCGACGGGTCGCTCGTGGGCGGACAGGGCGAGCTCGACGAGCCAGTCCAGGGACGGGTCGTCGGCCCACTGGAGATCGTCGACCAGCACCACCAGGGGACTGCCGGGTGCCGTCGTGCGGTCCAGGAACCCGACGGGGTCGGCCAGGGCGGCGTCCTCGGCACCGACCGGGAGGTCGTCCTCGGCACCGACCGGGAGGTCGTCCTCGACACCGACCGGGAGGTCGTCCTCGACACGGTCCCCCGGCAGCAACGGATCGACCAGCTGGTGCACCACCCCGCGGGCGAACTCGCGCTCAGCCGGGGCGGCACACGCCCGCAGCACCTGCATCCCGGTGCTCCCGGCCCTCGCCGCGACGGCCCCGAGCACGGTCGTCCGACCGGAGCCGATCCCCCCGCTCACCACGGCGGTCCCGCCGAGCCCGTCCCGTGCTCCGGCCAGGAGCGACCCGAGCCGTTCGAGTTCGCGCTCACGACCGTGCACGCGACACCTCCGGTGTCGATCCCACGGGGGGCAGCTCGCGCAGTGTCGCGGTGACCAGTGCGATCGGCGCGGGAGCCCCCCACCGGAGTGCCAGCCGGTGCTCGTCGAGTGCCAGCCTGCGGGCGGTGGCGTGGGAGCCGAGCCCGGCCAGCAGGCGGGCGGCCGTCGAGCGCCACGGTGCGATCGCCGGGTTGACCCGGCCCCGGTCGAGGAGCAGGCGACCGCACGCCATCAGCTCGTCGACCGCGTCCTGGGGGGAGCCGGAGAGCATGTGCACGATCCCCCGGACGTAGGTGAGCAACGCGACCCCCGCACGGTCGGTGTCCGAGGTGCTCCCGGCGAGGGCGACCGAGGTCGCCGTGGCCAGGTCACCGTCGACGACGTGCAGCAGCGCCTCGACCGCGTCGAGCAGCGGATCGCAGCCCGGCTTCCGGACGGCGGCAGGGCCGCGCCGGGCGGCACGCAGGTCGCGGCGCGCACCCTCCCAGGCCCCGGCGCGCAGCTCGAGCAGGGCCGAGACGCCCAGCACCAGCGTGGGCACGCGCCCGGCCCCGGCCAGATCCAGGACGAGGCGGCGCATGCCGGCGCGCGCCTCGTCGTGGTGGCCGGAGGCCTGCAGGGTCATCGCGGCCGTCACCCGGGGGACGATCGGGCGGTCCGCGTCCGGGTCCCCGACGACGGCCGCGGCCTCCCGGGCGAGCGCGAGCGCCCGTCGGCGGTCCCGTCCCAGCAGCAGCAGCGAGTACGCCTCGGCGCCGCCGGCGCCCTCGGGTGGCGGGCCGTGGTCGACTCCCGCACCGTCGAAGCCGAGCTGCCGGACCTGGGTTGCGGACGGTCGGCAGGGCGCAGCCGCGCCGGCGAGTGCTCGGCGCGCGGCCCCGGTGTCGCCCTCGGCCAGCAGCAGGTCGATCGCGGAACGTGTCGTGCGGGGACGGGGTGCGTCCCCGCGGTCCGGCGCCGGGTCGTCGTGCGGCTCCGGGTCCGGGCCCGAGGCGGCGAGCCGGGAGAGCAGCCGGCGCGCGGCAGCCGGGTCGTGGTGTGCGCGCGCCGCGGCGAGCGTCGTCGTCAGCGGGCCGCGCAGAGCCGCGGGCACGTTCTCGTCGAACGCGCGTTCGGCAACGGCCGCCGCCTCGGCGTGTCTGCCGGTGGCGAGCAGCTCGCGGGCGCCCCGGTGCAGCAGACCGGCGACCCAGGGCTCGCCCTGGACCGGCGCCGCCAGCAGCACCCGGGCGATGTCGGACTCGGGCAGCGCGGCCCGGCGGGCCGCACGTGCCGCCCGCGTGAAGAGGGCGCGTCGCTCGGCGAGGGGCACGCGGCTCAGTACGACGTCCGCGGCGACCGGGTCCAGCACCGCCGGGTGGGTCCCGGCCAGGAGCCCGGTCGCGGCGAGCCGGGGACCGAGGTCTCCGCCGTGTCCGGTGGCCGGTCCGATGCGCCCGGCCAGCGCCGCGAGCGGACGACCGCACACCGCGATGCCGGTCAGCGCGTGGCGCAGGTCGTCGGGGAGGCCGTCGACGACCGCGTTCGCGTGGTCCTGCCGGGCCCTGTCGACGACGCGGGCCAGCCGGGCCGGGTCCCCGTCGCCGTCCCAGCGGTCGAGAACCGTCGACAGGACCGCCGGCACGCCGCCGGTCGCGCGCCGCAGCCGGACGGCGGTGGCGCGGTCCGGGACGTGGCCCAGCCGGTCGGTGACCGTGTCGCGGACCTCGGCGAGGGTGAGCCGGGCGGTCCGGACGACCGTGTCCTCCGGCGGACCCGGCGCCAGCGCCCACGACGAGCCCCCGTGGGTGCCGGTGTCGGACACGAGGACCCCGAACGAGGCGTGGTGCCGTCGTCGGAGCAGCATCTGCAGCCACTCCTGGCTCAGGGGGTCGGCCCACTGCAGGTCGTCGACCACGAGGAGCAGCGGCCGTCGACGCGCGGACTCCAGGACCGTGCGGCAGTACCGGTGCAGCGCCGCATGGTCGACCCGGCCCGGCGCGGTGGGCGGGAGCGGCTCGCCGGGGCGGGGCCCGCACGCCGCGATCAGGCGGGACGTCGTCGACAGCGGACGGTCGTGGCGGCCCTCGACGGCGCGCGCGGCCAGTACGCGGACACCGCGTTCCCCGGCCCTGTCCGCTGCCCACCGCAGCAACGTGGACCGCCCCGTACCTGGCTCGCCCAGGACGACGGTGAAGGTCGGAGTGCCGCCCGCGACCCGGCGCACCGTCTCCAGGAGCGCGGCGTGCGGCCTGCGCCGGTCCGGGCCCGCGGTCACGCCGCGCCGCCACGGTCGGCGGCGACCAACGGGGCGAGCCCGGTCCGGTCGGTGACGTCGAGCTTCCGGAACGCGCTCGTCAGGTGCACCTCGACGGTGCGGACCGTGATGAACAGCGCCCGGGCGATCTCCCGGTTGCGGGCACCCCCGGCGGCCAGGCGCACCACCCGCCGCTCGGCGGAGGTGAGGGGGTCCAGCGGAGAACCCGTCGGCCGCCGCATCCGGCCGCCCGCGCGGTGCAGGGCCGCCCGCGCCCGGGAGGCCTCCCGCGTCGCCCCGCAGCGGGCGGCGAGGGTCGCGGCCTCGCGCAGCTGACGGCGTGCCTCGATCACGTGCCCCGAGGCGAGCAGGCCGGTACCCCATCGGAGACGGGCCTCCACCAGCTCCGACCGGGCGGGTGAGTCGTCGAGCACCGCCACCGCCTCGGCCAGCAGATCCAGCCCGTCCGGACCGGGGGTCGTCGCACCGCGGGCGGTGAGCGCGAGCCCGCGGGCCCTGGGGGTGCCCCACCGCGCGGCCAGCGCCGCGCCGTGCTCGACGACCGGGGCCGCGTCGTCGGGTCTCCCGAGATCGGCGAGGAGCAGGGCGGCACGCGCCCACCAGGGCGCGAACACGGCGTTGGCGATGCCGTCCTCGTCGAGGGCGGCGCCGCACCGCCGGTACAGCGCCAGTGCCCTGGTGTGCCGGCCGCGGGCCGCCGCGACGTCGCCCCGGGCGAGCAGCAGGTCGTGGTGCTCCCAGGTGAGGTCCTCGTCCCACCGGTGCTGCCGTGCGGCCAGGACCTCCGTCGCCCGGTCGACCGCGCCCCGACGCAGGTGCACCCCCGCCAGGACGATCGACGGGGTTCCGGTGCCGCAGTCCCGACCCGCCCGGCGGGCGGTCTCCATCGCCTCGCACGCAGCGGCCTCCGCCGCGGCCAGCTCCCCCGTGGCGAGACGGGCCTCGGCCAGCCCGCTCGTGGCCAGGGTCCGCGTCCAGGACGAGACCTCGTGCCCGGGGCGCCGCAGCACGCCCTCCAGCAGGGCGACGGACTCCTCGCAGCGGTCGGCCAGGCGCAGGACCCGCGCACAGGCCAGCGCCGTCCAGCCGGCGAGCTCGGTGTGCTCGCGGGGTGCCGCCCGACGAGCCAGCTCGACGGTCCTCGCGGGATCGCGTCCCGCGAGGAGCAGGGCGGTCGCGAGCATCGCGAGCTTGTGCCGGCCGGCTTCGGTGTCGCCCTCGGGGACGTCGGTCCGGTACGCCCGCTCGATCGTGCGGGCGACCGTCCGCCGCCGGTCCAGGCCGACGACGAGCAGCACCGCCTCGGCCGAGGTGCGCAGGTCCGCTGGTCGTGGCAGGACCTGCGGCTCGTCGTCCACGGCGTCGCGGTGGTCGAGCTCCTCCAGCGCCGACCGGAGGACCGCGGCCGCGTCCGCGGGGCCCCGGGCCGGCAGCGAGGCCATCGCGAGCTGCACGGCGACCTGCATCCGACGGGCCGGGTCCACCGCCGACGCGTGCGCGACGCGCAGGTGCTCGACCGCGCCGGTCGGGTCGGACACGGCGAGCGCGGAGGCCAGGCGCGACCGCAGGGCGACGTCGGCCGGCCGCGCGTCCACCACCGGGGCGAGATACCGCGCGAGGTCGGCGAACGCGGACCGGTCGGCCGCACGGTCGGCGGCCTCCTGGAGCACGGTCAGCATCCACGGCTCGGCGGGGTCGGGCAGCTGCAGCAGCAGCTCCGCGATGCGCTCGGCCGGCGCGCCCGCGTCGTTCAGCACGCGTGCGGCGCGCCGCCGGAGCCGTCCCAGCTCGTGGTCGGGGATCCGGTCCAGGACCGCTGTACGCAGGCGGTCGTCACCGAGGTCCGTGCCGTCGGGGGTGAGCACCCCGGTCCGGGCGAGGGCACGCACGGCGCCGGCGGTCGGGACGGGGCCGACCCCCGCGACGGCGGCGAGCGTCCCGATGGTGGACGGCCCCGCGACCGCGAGCGCCGCCGTGAGGCGTCCGACGCACGGACCTCCGGAGCGCAGGTGCCAGTCGACCGTCTCGTCGGTCCGGCGGCGGGAGCTCCCCGTCCGCTCCGCCACCGGAGGTGGGGGGAGCGGTGTCGCGGTCCTGGCCCGCTCCGCGGGGCGCAGGGCCAGCGTCTCGGTCGACGGGGCACGCAGGGGCCAGAGCCGTTCGGGGAGGACCCCGTCGACGTCGGTGCGCGCCGCGAGGACGAGTCCGATCGGGAGGCGGTGCATCCGGCGCAGGAGGAACCCCAGGAAGGCCAGCGACCCGGCATCGCAGCAGTGGACGTCGTCGACGACCAGCAGGAGGGGACCGCGCGCGACGAGGCTCGTGGTGAACCGGTGGAGAGCGCGCAGCCGGCGGTGGAGCTCGTCCGGTGTCGCGGTGGGGCCGAGCTCGTCGAGGACCGTCGCGACGTCGTCGGCGTGACGCGCGGTCGGACCCAGCAGGTGGCCCACCGTTCCGAACGGGGTGGGTTCGGGGTCCTGTCGGCCGGTGGCGTGCAGCAGCCGGACGTCGTGGTCGTGGTGCCGGCGCAGGGTGTCGAGCAGGGCCGTCTTGCCGGTCCCGGGTGCGCCGGTCAGCAACCGGGCGATCGGCCTGCCGGCGGCGACGGTCGCGGGTGCTGCGGTGAGCCAGGCCCATTCCGTGGCCCACCAGGACAGGTGGGCCGGCGGTCCTTCCCGCACCGTCACCGCCCTCCTCTCCCGGTACCGCCCGGTCGACTCCGTGCCGTCGGCGGCCTGCGCCGGGGCGTCCCGGGTGCGGTCGGTGGGGGGACGCCTCGCCGGGCACCCCCCTCGACGTGGGGAAACTCGGCCGCGAGCTCACGTATGACGGTACGAAGATCGAAACGAGGGCGTCAACGACCTGGCCCCGTAAGCGCTTAACATTGTGGACCGCCCGGCGGCTCGTGAGGGAGGTGTGGTTCGGTGTGTGGTCTAGGTCACTTCGGTGTGTGCGTCACGAGGCCGGCGGCCAGGAGGCCGTCCAGCCAGTCGTTCATCCGGTCGCGCACGTTCCACGGCTGGCAGCCCCACGCGTCGGCGAGGCGGATCGCGGCGTCGCCGACGTGCCATCCGTTCTCGGCCAGGCAGAGCCACATCGCGGTCTCCTCGAGGTTGCACAGCAGCGCACCACCACCGGGGTGGTGCAGCTCCATCCAGCCGTTGTCCAACACGCGGGCGTCGACACCGGGCACGGGTCGGACGGTCACGCCGCCCACCCTGGCCGACGGCCGCCATGGATGTCACGCCGGTTCCGAGGACGAGGGCGCCGCGGGTGCCCGTCGGCCGCGTGCCGAGGACGACGGGATGGAGGAGGCTGGGCGTCGGCACGGCCGACGAGCGGGGGAGACGCGATGACCGACCTCGGGTCCGGGCCCGGCGCGGTCTTCACACCCGCCGACCGCGCGTTGCTCGCCCTGTTCGACACCGCGGTCGACCGGCCCCTCGGCCCCCGCACCGACGACGGCCGCGGCAGCCTGCTGGTGGTCGCCGGCCCGGTCGGGAGCGGGCGGACCGCCGCGTTGGGGGACTGCACCGTGCGTGCCGGTGGGCGTGGGGCGGTCACCCTGACCGCGCGCTGCCACCCCGTCGACCGGCAGGTCCCCGGCGCGGTCGTGCGGAGCCTGCTCGGTCCCCGGGGCGCGGGAACCGGTGTCGCGGGCCCGACCGGGCGACCGGAGGCGGACCTCGCGGACCTGCTGACCGGCCGGCCGGGAGTGCTCGTCGTCGACGACGCCGAGCACTGCGACGACCTGTCGGCGGGGTGGTTGGCCGATCTCGTCGATCCCGGCGCGCGGCTTCCGGTCGTCGTTCTCCTCGGGGCCCTCGGGAACGGTGCGTCGGGCCTCCCCGACCCGCTGGCGGCACGGGCGGAGGTGGTGCACGTCCTCGAGCCCCTGGAACCCGTCCGGGTGGACGCGGCCGTGCGCGCCCGCTGGGGCCGGGAGGTCGGCGACGGTGTGCTCGCCGCGGTCCGGGAGGTCACCGGGGGGAACCCGCTGCTGTTGGCCGGGCTGTTGGACCTCCCGGACCCGCCCGACCCCGCGCGGGTGCGACGAGCCGGTTCGCCCCGTCTGCGGCTGCGGTTCGACGATGCGCTGCGCCGGTCGTCCCGGGACGTCGGGGAGCTGCTCGCGACGGTGGCGGTCCTGGGGGAGCACGCCACCCCGCAACGGTGCGCCGCGCTGGTCCCCGCGGCCGGGGCGGACCTCGCCGCAGCCCGTCGTGACGCGGTTGCCGCCGGGCTGCTGCTGGACGAGGCAGCCCCGCGGCTGCGGCACCCGCTGGTCGGCTCCGCGGCCCTGGCGGTCCTGGATCCGCAGGAGCGCCGCCGCCTGCGTCTCGACGCGGCCGCGCTGCTCGCCGAGTCGGGCGAGCCGTCGGCGGCCGCCGACGTGCTGCACGACGTCGCGGGAACGCTGCCCGACGACATGGTCGCGGTCCTGTGCGACGCGGCCGACTGGTCGCTCCGGCAGGACGCACCGGACATCGCGGCCCGGCACCTGCAGCGCGCGCTCCTCGCCCATCCGACCGCCGCGCGCCGGGCGGAGGTGCTCGCGCGGCTCGCCGTCGTGGAGCGCGGCCTGCATCCCGGACGGGCCCGGCTCCGTGCGGTTCAGGCGGTCCCGTTGCTGCAGGGACTGCGCGAGCGCGCCGCGGCGCTGTGCGACGCCGGTGCGCTGGGACTGCATCTCGACCCCGCTCCGTCGGTCGCCCTGCTGCGCCGCACCGCGGCCGAGGTCGCAGGGGTCGAGGACCCCGACGACGACCTGCGCGACCTCGGACTGCGACTACAGGCCCGGGTCCACCAGCTCGACGGTCTCGAGGCGGCCGGGGTGGCCCGCAACGTCGCGCGTCTGCGTGAGCTCACCCGCGGCGGGGAGCCGCCCCTCGGCACGGCCGGTGAACGGGAGCGGATGGCGGTCCTGGTCCACTCCGCCGCGGTGGCCGGGGCACTCCCGGCGGCGCAGGTCGCCGAGCTCGCCCGGCGGATCCTCGACGCCGACCCCACCGCGAGCGCGCACGTGCACACCCCGACCGCCGCCGTGATCCCCTGCCTGTGCATGTCCGAGGCCACCTCCGGGCTCCCGGCCGTACTCACGACCGCGTCGGCGACCCCGGGCATCGCCCCGGTCACCGCCGCCGTGCTGCAGGCCGAGTACGCCGCGGTGCTGGTGTGCGGCAACCGGCCGGACGAGGGCGGGGAACTGAGCCGGACGGCCTACCGGGAGCTCGTCGCCCGTGCCCCCGGGACCGCACTCGCCGCGACCTTGCTCGTCCCGCTGTTCACCGCGGTGCACGACCCGGACCTGGCCCGTCGGGTCGTCGCGGACACCGATGCGCTGCCCGAGGTGCCCGACGACGTCGTCGCCGGGACAGCCATGCTGCGGGCCCAGGTCGCGGTGGCCGACGGTCTCCCGGCGGACGCACTGCGCCTGAGTCTGGAGGCCGGACGCGAGTTCGACCGGATCGGCTGGGTCGACGCGCCCCAGCCGTGGCGGAGCTGGGCGATCGAGCTCCGGCGCAGGGTCGGTGACGTCGGGGGCGCGCGTGAGCTCAGCGCGCGTGAGCTCGGGCTCGCCAGGGCGTGGGGGGCACCTGCCCGGCTGGGCCGTGCCCTGAGGACGGCCGGGGAGCTGGAGTCCGGCACCGCCGCCGTCGCGTTGCTGCGGGAGGCCGTCGAGGTGCTTCGGCAGAGCTCGGACCGGGCGGAGGGCCGACGGGCCGCCCTGGCGTTGCGCCGCCGGACGGCCGGGCCGGTGCCGGTGCCCCCCGAGGACGCCTGTGGTCCGTCACGGCTGGCCGGACGACCGGCGGACCGCCGGCACGGTCTCACCCCGAGGGAGTACCGGACGGCGGAGCTGGCCGCGGGCGGGCGTACGAACCCCGAGATCGCCACGGTGCTCGGGACCAGCGTCCGGGGCGTCGAGAAGCACCTCACGCGGATCTACCGCAAGCTCGGTGTGGCCGGTCGGCCGGCACTGGGCCGGATGTGGGAGGAGGGGTCCGATCTCCACCGCTGACGGTCCGGACCCCGGACGACTGCTGGATCGTGACGCCGAGCTCGCCGCGGTCCGGGCCGCGGTCGACGCCGTCGCCGCCGGGCATCCACGGACGGTGGTCGTCGTCGGGCCGGCCGGATCCGGTCGCACGACGCTGCTCGAGGTGACCGCCGGGCTCGCCGCGGCCCGCGGGCTGCCCGTACGGCGTCTCGGGGGGCCCGGCCCCCTCCCCGGCGGACCGCTCGTCGTCCTCGTCGACGACCTCGACGACGCTGGTGCGGAGGTCGGCCTGCGTGCGGCCGGGCTGGCACGGAGGTCGGCGGGCCCGGCGCCGGTCCTGATCGTCGCCGCGCTGCGCGGCACGGGCTCGGGCCGCAGCACGCCCGGGGCGGTGACCGCCGACGACGTGGCGGCCTGCCTCGGCCCGGCGCCCCCGGCGGCGCGGCCGGCGATCGACGCGCTCCTGACCGCTGCCGGTGCCCGGCTGCTGCCGCTGCTGCCGCTGCGGTCGGCGTCGACGCGGACGGTGCTGGACGCCGCGGACTGGCCGGTCGACGCGGTCGAGGCCGCGCGCGCGGCGACCGCGGGACTGCCCGGATGGCTGGCCGCGCTGGGCACCGAGCTCGCCGCCGACGGCGCGGACCGGACCGGCCGCGCCGTGAAGCCCGCTCTCGTGCGCGCGGCGGCCGAGCGGGCCACCGCCGACCGGCTGCCGGCCGTGCTGCGGCGCCTCGGCCCCGAGGCGACCGCGCTGGTGCGCGCCGTCGCCGTGCTCGGGACCGGGGCCGGCCGGGACACCGTCGCGGCGCTGTCCGAGCTGGACGACATCGCCCGGGAGGCGGCATCGGCCCGGTCGGCCGCGTTCGGGGTCCTGGAGGCCGACGGCGTCCGGTTCCTGCTCCCGCAGGCCGCCGCCGTCGTCCTCGCCACCACCGACCCAGCGACCCTGCGGTCCACCCGCGCGCGGGCCGCGCGGATCCTCGACGCCGGCGGTGCCGCCCCGGAGACCGTCGCCGACCAGCTGCTCGGTGCGGGACCGCCGTCCGACGCCGCGGCGGTCGCGGTCCTCCGGACGTCCGGGACGGCGCTGCTCGCCGGCGGGCAGCCGGGCCGGGCGGCGCTGCATCTCGGGCACGCGCTGACCGGGCCGGTCCCCGTGAGCGACCGAGCCGCCCTGCTCACCGATCTCGCCGTCGCCGAGCGCAGCGCCGACCCCCGCCGTGCGCTGTCCCACCTGGACGCCGCGCTGGCGGTGCTGGCGGACCCGGTCGAGCGAGCACGGACCACGCTGCGGCTCGTCCCCCTGCTGGCCGGCGCCGGGACCGGTGCGCTGCTCCGCCGGATCGACGCGGCCCGGGACGGGTTGCCCGCCGCCGACCCGCCGTCCGACCTGCGGATGCGGCTGGCGGCCCTGGAAGCGCACGTCGCGGCGGGGGACCTGCGCCACATCGGCCGCATCCACTCCTGGTCGGCGGGCACGGAGCGCGCCCGCACCGCATCCGGCCCGGGCGCCCGGGCGGTCCGGGGAGCCCACGCGCTCTGCTCCGCGTGGGCTCTACGCGCGACCGCCGCCACCACGGAGCGGCGGCTCGCCGCCGCGCTCGGCGAGACCGACGAGTCCTTCCTGCGGCCCCTACGGGTCGCCGCGCTGGGCGTGGTGGAGCGGACCGGTGGCGATGCGTCCCGGCACGCCGAGGACGAGCGTGTCCTGAGGAGCGCCCGGCGCCGGGACCGGCCCGTCGTGCGGGCGCTGCTCCGCGCGGAGCGCGCTCTGGAACGCCTGCGCTCCGGCCACGTGCTCGACGCCCTGGCCGACGGGTTGCAGGCGCTGGAGGACCGCGGTGACGACATGGACCACGTCGTCGGCCCCGTCCGGTACGTCGTGGGCATCGCGCTGATCGAGGCCGGCCGCCCGCAGGAGGCCGTCCGACGGCTGCGTCCCGGCCCCGACGAGCCGGACCGCTGGTCGTGGCGGCACAGCTGGGTCCTCACCGCGCGGGCTGCCGCGGCCCAGGCGTCGGGCCGGCCGGAGGAGGCGCTGCGGCTGCTCGACGACGTCGAGCGGCGGATGCGTGCGGCCGGGGCGCTGAACCCGGCACCGCTGGACTGGTGGGAGCGGCTGTCGCTGCTCGCCCTCGGCGCGGGCGACACCACGCGCGCCGCAGAGCTGGCCCGCGAGCAGCTGGGTCTGGCCCGCCGCTGGCGGGCCTCCGGTGCGCTGGGGTCCGCACTGCGTACGTCCGGGCTGGTGACCCCCGGCCGGGCCGGCACGACACTGCTCCGGCGGGCCCACGACGAGCTGGCCGGCTCGCCACGAACCCTGGAGTGGATCCGGTGCGGTCTCGATCTCGCCGAGCGCCTCGGGCCGGGCGACCCCGACGCGACCCGTCTCGCCACCGAGGCACTGGCGCTCGCCGAGGCACGTGGCGCGCGGCTGCAGGCCGACCGTGCCCACGCGCTGCTCCCGGCCGGCGAGGAGCATCGCGTGGGCACGGGTCGCCGGAACGGAGGTCTCACCGCCGCCGAGCGCGAGATCGCCCGGCTGGCCGCCTCGGGGATGACGAACCCCGAGATCGCGGGCGCGCTGCACCTGACCCGACGGACCGTGGAGCTCCACCTCACCCGGGCCTACCGCAAGCTCGGCATCTGCGGGCGACACGAGCTGGGGGAGGCCCTCGGCGGCGCGGTGACCCCCGCGCGACCGCCCCGGGCACCGTGACGGCCGACCCCGCAGCCGACGACCGCGCTCGACGGCCGCCGTGACGGAGATCGATTACCATTCCCGAGGTCACGCTGAGCGAGACAGGAGCACCTGGATGAGGGAACGCCCCGGTCCCACGCCGCTGGTCGGCCGTGACCGTGAGGCGTCCTGGCTCCGCGGTGCCTCCGCCGCCGCGGCCGACGGTTCCGGGGCGGCCCGGCTGCTGCTCGGCGCCCCGGGTCTGGGCAAGACCGCACTGCTCACCGAGCTGTGCGAGGCGACCTCCGGCCCGGTGCGGGTACTGCGCGCCGCGGCGACGCGTGGCCGCGCCGAGTCCGGGTTCGGCGTGGTCCGGGAACTGCTCGGCCCCGACGCCGCCGCCAGGGCGGCCACCCTTCCCGGCGGGGCACGTTGGGCGCGGGCCGCTCTCGCCGACCCCGGGACCGACCGCACGGACGGCGGCAGTGCGGTCGGGGCGGTTCCCGAGCTGCACGGGGCCCTGCACGCCCTGTACTGGCTGACCGTCGACCTGACCGGCGACGGTCCGCTGCTCCTGGTCGTCGACGACCTGCAGTGGTCCGACGACGAGTCGCTCGCGTTCCTGGGCTTCCTGCTCCGGCGTCTGTCCGGGCTGCCGCTGGGAGTGGTCCTGGCCGCGCGGCCCGGCCCCGGCGGTGGTCCGGGCGAGCGGCTGGCCGGGATCGCCGCGGCGGCCGGCGACGCGGTGCGCACGCTGGCCCCGCTGGACCGCGACGACGTCCGACGGCTGGCCGCCCTGCGCGCCGGTGCGCCGCCCGAGGAGTCCCGCCTGGACACCCTGGTCCGGGTCTCCGGCGGCAACCCGCTGCTCGTCGAGCAGCTCGTCCCGGACGGCGGCGGCGAGATCGTGCTCCCCGCCGAGGCCTCAGAGGAGGTCGTGGACGACCTGGTGGAGCACCAGGTCCGGCTCGGTGGCGCGGCGCCCACGGCGGTCGCGCTCGCCGTCGTCGGCGAGGCCGGGGAGGATCTCCTCGCCGCCGTCGCCCGGGTCCCGACCGCCACGGTCCGGGAGTCGCTCGCGGCGCTGGCCGCGTGCGGGCTGACCCTGCCGGGGCGGGCGGCGTTCCGGCACGACCGGCTCCGGGGCGCGGTCCTGCGTCGCTGCGCGGGCCCGGGGGAGCTCGACACGCTGCGTCGGCGCGCCGGACGGGTGCTCTCGGACGCCGGGAGCCCCGCCGAGCTCGTCGCCGGCATCCTCGAACCGCTCCCGGCGCCGCCCGAGCCGTGGATGGTCGACGTGTTCGCCGAGGCCGCCGACTCCGCCGCCCGGCGCGGCGCGCCCGGCACCGAGGCCCGCCTCCTCGACCTGGTGGTCCGGGCCCGGCCCGACGACGTCGAGGTCCGGCTGCGGCTGGCCGCCACGATCGGCCAGCGGGACCCGGACCGCGCGCTGGACCACCTGCAGCACGCACTGGACGTCGCGCACGACATGGCCGGGCGGGCACGGGCGGCGGCCGCCTTCGCGATGACCGCCCTGGCCGTGCAGCGTGCCCCCGAGGGCGTGGAGCTCCTGGAACGGGTCCTCACCGAGCTCGACGGTGACACCACGCCGGCCGCGGCCGAGCTCCGCACGCACCTCGAGGCCGCGCTGCTCGTGGTGGGGCTCGACGAGAAGCGGACGGTCGCCCCGACCATGGCGCGGATGCGCGCCATGTCGGTCCCGGAGGGACGCACGCCCGCCGAACGCCAGAAGCTGGCCATGATGACCGTCGCCACGGCGATGCAGGGTGGCCCGGCCGTCGCCGCCGTCGACGGGGCCCGCCGGGTCCTGCTCGGCGACGACGGCGGGCTGGGTGGCTGGGCGGCGCTGGCGTCGTCGCTGGTCCTGCGCCTCGGCGACGAGACGGCGGAGTCCGACGCCGTGCTCGACCGGCTCGTGGTGGCTGCCCGCGACCGCGCGTCGGCGTGGACCTACGCCTTGGTGACCGGGGCCCGGTCGACGAACCGGCTCGCGACCGGCGACCTGCTGGAGGCCGAGCTCGACGCGCTGGCCGCGCTGGAGATCACCAGCCGGGAGACCTGGTCGGACAACGCCGTCGTCCCCACGATCGCGCTGGCGAGCGTCCGGGTCCACCGGGGCGACCCGGCCGGTGCGGAGGAGCTGCTCGACGGCATCTCCCGCCCGCGCACCGAGGACTTCGCGTGGGAGTACCACGACCTGCTGATGGGCCGGGCCGGGGCGCGCGCCGTCGCCGGCGACACCGAGGGGGCGCTGCGGACCTACGAGCGCTGCGGCCGCAGCCTGGCCGAGGCGGGCATCGCCAACCCGGTGTTCGCGCCGTGGTGGGCGGAGGCCGCGATGCTGCTGGGTGACCTGGGCCGGCACCGGGAGGCCGCCGCTGCCGCCGAGCACGGCGCGGAGCTCGCGGACCGCTGGGGCACCCCGCGTGGGGCGGGCCTCGCCCTGCTCGCGGCCGCCGCGGCGGACCCTGCTCGCGCCCACCCGCTGCTGGCCGAGGCCGTGGACGCCCTGGAACGCAGCCCCGCCCGGCTCGACCAGGCTCGTGCCCGTCGCCGCCTCGGGACGGAGCTGCTGCGCCAGGGCCGGGTACGGGCCGCCCGGAGCCAGCTGCGCACCGCCGCCCAGCTCGCTGCGCGCTGCGGCGCGGTCCACGAGGCCGGGACCGCCCGCGACCTGCTCGTCGCCGCCGGCGGGCGGATGCGCCGCCCCCGCGGATCCCCGCTCGACTCGCTGACGGCCGCCGAGCACCGTGTGGTCCGCCTCGCCGCCCAGGGCCTGCGCAACCGGGAGATCGCCGAGGCCCTGTTCGTGACCCTGCGCACGGTCGAGGTGCACCTCACGGGCGCCTACCGCAAGCTCGGCGTCGCGGACCGCTCCGCGCTCACCGCCCTGGTCTGTGCGGCCACCGCGGGCGAGGGCATCGCACCGGTGTCGGGAAGCGCCACCGGATGACGGAACCGGTCGAGCGCTCCGCGGCGCTGGCCGCGCTGGACGGCTTCGTCGAACGTGCCGCCCGGGGCGAGGCTCCCCTCTGCGTCGTGACCGGCCTCCCCGGCACCGGCCGTTCGCTGCTGGCGCGGCGCACCGCAGAACGGGCCGTGGACCGCGGGGTGCGGGTGCTGCGCGCCCGTGCGCTGCCGCCCGCGGCGGGCCGGGAGCCGGGGGCTGCGGCCGACCTCGTCGCCGATCTCGTGGCCGACCTCGTCGACGACCTGCCGGGCGCCGGGCCGGCCGGGTCCGCAGCTGCCCACCTGAGCGCCGCGGTCCTGCACGACCGGTGCCGGGTCGTGCTCGCCGCCGCGGCGTCGCGCCCGGTGCTCGTCGTGGTGGACGACCTCCTGCGGGCGGACCCCCGGAGCCGGGTGTGGCTGCAGATGCTGCTGCGGCGCAGGCACTCCGCCCCGATCGCCGGACTCGTCGTGCTCGACGGGGCACAGGACCCGTCCGGATGGGACGTGCCTCCCGCCGGCCCCGGCGACCTGCTGGTGCGCACCGCGCCGCTCACCCTGGGCGGCGTCCGCGCGGTCCTGGTCGCGGCCGGCGTCGCCCCCGACCGGCGCACCACCGTGCTGGCCCGGCGCGCCACCGGCGGCAACCCCGCGGTGCTGGACGCCGCGCTGGCCAGGCTCGGCAGCAGAGCCGCGACCGCCGAGGCGCTGTGCCGCGCGGCCGTCGATGCCCGCCGGGAGCAGGTCGGCTCGGTGCTCGACAGGCTGCCCGCCGACTTGTCGGCCCCGCTGCTGGCGCTCGCCGTCTGCGGGGGTGAGCTCGAACCGGTCTCGGCCCGCCTCGGCGGGCCGGGACCGGGCACCGCCGGCCGGGTCCGGGACCGGCTGCGCGCCACCGGCCTGGTCACCGGTGCCCGGCTGGTGCCGGACGGCCGGGTCGTCGTCGAGGAGGTCCTCGCACGGATCGGCGCACCGGAGCGGCGCGCGCTGTTCCTCGAGGCGATCGAGCTCGCCATACGCTGCGGCCTGCCCGACGACGCCGTCGCCCGCATCGCCCGCTCCGCGCCGACACTGCAGCACCCCCCGCTGGGCGAGCTGCTGCTGGCGGTCGCGCGGCGGCGGCGGGCCGCCGGGCGTGCGGCGGAGGCGGCCGGGCTCGTCGAACGAGCCCTGGGCGAACCGGTCCCACCCCGGACCCGCGCGGACCTGACCCAGGAGCTCGTCCGCGCCCGCGAGCGCACCGATCCCGCGACGGCCGCGCGGCTGCTGGCCCGTTGCGCGGTCGTGCCGGTCCTTCCCGGTGGGCCCGTGGACCTCGACCCGGTCGTGGTCGACACGCTGCTGTGCCGCGGTGAGGTGCGGGCGGTGCGCAACGTGGTCGCCGCCGTCCGCCGGTCGGCGGCCCCCGGGGGCAACCGGCCCGCCGTCCTCGTGCCGGCCCGGATGGCCGACGAGCTCGGCTACGACCTCACGCCCGCGCTCGGCGAGGAGGCCCCGGCGTCCGGGGCGACGGCGGTCCCGGACGGGGTGGCCGCGTGGAGCCTCACGCTGCGCGCCCAGGCGCGGGACCGTGCCGTCGCGCTCGCCCGTGCGGCGCTCGCCGCGACCGGCGGGGACGCCGTCGCGGTGACCCCGCGTGTCCTGGCGGCGGCCACCCTCGCCGCGGCCGGGCACCGGTCGGAGGCCCTCGACGCGACCGGGCACCTGCTGCTCGGCCTGACCCGCCGCGGCCGGGTCCCCGCCGCGGTCTGGGCCGTGTCGAGCCTGATGCAGCTGTCCGCGGGCCGGCGCGACGCCGCTCGGCGCGACCTCGACAGCGCCTGGTCGTCACCCGAAGCGGACGGGGCCCCCCTCGTCGCGGCGGCCGCCGTCCTGCTGAACCTCGCCGACGACAGCCCGGACGCCGCCCTGGCCGTGCTGGCCCGACCGGCCGAGCCCGACATCGACCGGCCCGGGTCCGCGTTGCTGCGGTACGCCGCCGGGCTCGCCCGGCACCGCTGCGGTGACCCGCCCGGTGCACTGGCCGAGTACCTCGCCTGTGGCCGGCTGCTGCTCGACCGGGGCCGGGTCAACCCGGTCCTGGCACCGTGGCGCTCCGGCGCGGCCCGGGTCCTGGCGGCGCGCGGTGACCACGACGGCGCCGACCGGCTCCTGGCCGATGAGCTGCGGCTGGCACGCCGCTGGGGGACGCCCGCCCCGGTCGCCGCCGCCTGCCGACACACCGACCGAGCTCCCGTGCCCCACCCCGCCGGCACTCCCCGTTCCGATGCGTGACGCCGTGGACGCCGCGGTCGAGCGACTCCTGGCCGGCGCGGTGCAGGGCCGAGGCGGCGCCGTCGTGGTCCGGGGCGGTGTCGGCTCCGGCCGCACCACCGTGCTCGACGACGCCGCCGCAGCGGCGGCCGCCCGGGGGATGCAGGTGCTGCGTGCCACGGCGGCACCGGCCGAGACCGGTTTCGACCACGGGGTGACCCACCAGCTCGTCGACCCGCTGTTGCTCGGCGCCCGGGGCTGGCACCTCGCCGCGCCACCGACCGGGCTGCTCCCGGGCCGCGACCCGGCCGTGGAGTACGGAGCCGGGGCCCGCGACCGGACGCTGTGGCGGTTCGTCGAGGCGCTGGCCGGCCGGGTGCCGCTGGCCGTGCTGGTCGACGACCTGCAGTGGTCGGATCCGGCGTCGCTGCGCTGGTTGACCCGGCTCGCGGACCGGTCCGCCGGGCAGCCGATCGCCCTCGTCGGGACGGTACTGGCCGGGCAGGCCACGACCGGTGGTCCTGCCGACGACGGGGCCCTGCTGCGTGCTCTCCTCGCCGTCTGCGGATCGGTCCACCTGCACCCCCTGGACGTGCCGGCGACGACCGCCCTGGTGCGCGAGCGGTGTGGCCCCGGCGCCACCTCGGCCTTCCTCGACGCGGTCGGCGACGTCTGCCACGGGGTCCCGTCGGTCCTGCACGCCGTGCTCGACGAGGTCCGCGGCCTCCGCCCGGACGACGACGCCGTCGCGGCGGTCCGTGCCGCCCGGCCCTCCGCACTGCGCGAGCGGCTGCGTCGGGCGGCTCGTCTGCTCCCCGACCCGGCCCGGACGTACCTGCAGGCCGTCGCGGTCCTCGACGGTGCCGGACCGGGCTCGCCGGCCGACCGGCTGTCCGGGCTCGACCCGGTGGACCGGGCTGCCGCCGTCGCCCGGCTCGTGGGGGACGGGCTGCTGGTGGGGGATCCGCCGCGGGTCCTGCACCCGCTGCTCGGGGAGGTTGCCGCCGACCCGGACGGGTGGGAGGACCTGCACCTGCGCGCCGCCCGGCTCCGTCTGGAGCTGGGCCACGGCTCGGAGGAGATCGCCGCCCACCTGCTCGCCGTCGCCGCGCCCCTGCAGCGGTGGGGGATCGAGATCCTGCGGGCCGCCGCCCACAGGGCGGCCACCCTCGACCCCGGCTCGTCGCGCGCGGTCCGCTACCTCCGCCGTGCCCTGCTCGACGACGACTCGACCGGCCGGGACCGGGGTGCGCTGCTCGTCGAGCTCGCCGCCGCCGAGTACACCGAGGAGTCGTCGACCGCGGTCCGTCACGTGGGCCAGGCGGTACGGTTGCTCGACTCCCCGCGCGACCGGGCACGCGCCCTCGCTGTGCTCGACCCGGCGCTGCTGCGTGACGCCCCCGAGCCGCTGCGTGCCGCCGTGCGGGACCTCGCTGCCGCGTCCCCGCCCGGGTTGCCCACGGCGCACGACGCGCAGGCACTCGACGACGACGACGCCCGCGAGCTGCGGCTGCGCATCCTGACCCGCTCGCTGCGCCTCGACGAGGACGAACCCGGTGGGACCGACGCCGTCGCGGGCATGCTGGACGAGGCTCTCGCCTCCGCCGATCCGCTCCTGAGCACCGCCGCCGGCCGGGAGCTGCTCGCGGTGGTGCTGCACGGTGCGGCGGAGGCCGGTACCGGGTCCGCCGCGGCGGTCGCCCACGTCGCCTCCCGGGTCCTGAAGGTCGCCTCACCACAGGAGCTGCGGTCCCCGGCCGGAGTGGCCGCAGGGGACGGACACCGCGGGCTGCTGATCACCGCACTGGTCGCGGCCGGTCGGGCAGCAGCACTGACCGTCTGGCTCGCCGAGCGCCCCGGTGCCGATCCCCGCGACCGGGCCGAGGCCGAGCTGGTACGACTCGCCTGCGGTGTGCCGTCCGAGCAGCCGGCCGCGGCACGTCCGTACCCGGACGGCCGGCCGGTCGCGTTCACCATCGCCCTGGCCTGCACCGCCGCGTCCGCCGGGGCCCGGCTCGACGACCGGGACCCGGACCGGGCCGGACTCGCCGCCCACATCCGACGCCGACTCGTCCGGGCCACGGCCGCGCTCGCCGAGGACGCCCCCGCGCTCGCCCTGGAATGCGTGTGGGACGCCGGACGGCACCTGGACCATCTCGGATGGTGCAACCCCGCTCTGTTCCCGTGGCGCGGCTGGGCCGCGGAGCTGCTCGCCGGTCGCGGCGACCGGGCCGCGGCTCTCCGCCTGCTGGACGAGGAGCTGGAGCGGGCGCTGGCCTGGGGCGCTCCCGGGCCCGTGCAGCGGGCACGACGGCTCCGCGACCGGGTCCTCGGGACCGGCACCGACGATTCCGCCGGGCACGACCGACCGGGTACGGGGCTCTCGCCCGTCGCTCCGGTGCCGCCCCCGCCGGTGCTCCCCGCCGAGCAGACCCGCCCGGATCCGGCCGCGTCCACCCGCGCACGGACCGCGGATCCGGCGGGCACGGCCGGGTCCGGCGTCGCAGGGGCCGACCGGCTCACCGCCGCCGAGCTGCGCGTCGTCGAGCTCGCCGCAGCAGGCGACGGGAACCAGCAGATCGCCGCGCGCCTCGGCCTCAGCCGCCGCGCCGTGGAGAAGCGGCTGACCAGCGCCTACCGCCGGCTGGGCATCAGCGGCCGGGCGGAGCTGCGGCCCCGCGGGTGATCCCGGCGGCCGCCTGCCCGGCCGCCCTCACCCGTCGCGGTCACTGCTCCAGCGCGGCCAGGTCCTTGCGGGCCCGCTCCAGCTCCGCCTCCAGCTCCGCGACCCGCGCGGCCTTCGCCGACCGGGCCCCCTCGATGAGCTCGTCGACCGGACCGGACAGGTCGGCGTGCAGCGCCGCGGCGGCCGCGGACACCGCCGACGCGGTCACCGGCAGCCCCCGCGCCACCCAGGTGCTGCCCTGCTTCAGCTCCGCCTGCCAGTCGCCGTCGGCGGAACCGCTGACGGTCAGGGTCATGGTCACGACCCGGGTGGTGCGGGCCGTCGAGCCCGGTGGCCGCCCCCGCCTCCGCTTCGGCGGCTCGGGCGTCGCGGCCCCCGCGGCCCCCGCGGCCCCCGTGGGGTCCGCGGTGTCTGCGGTGCCCGCGGACGGGGTCTCCCCGCCGGTCGTCAGCTCGTCGTCCACGTGCGTCCTCGTCCCTCTCCACTCGGCTGCACGGCCAGCTACAAGGGTGATTCACGAACGCCCGTTCGCCGGTAGCGACCCGCCGGATTGGTCCGTGTGGGTGTCGACGTCCGGCCTTCGGTGACGGTCCGGTGCGGCGGAGGTCACCCACAGGAGGTCCCGCGTGCGTGCGGCCCGGCTGCCAACATCGTGAGCATGCGCATCGACCACCTCGACCACCTCGTGCTGACCGTCGCCGACGTCGACGCCACCGTCGCCTTCTACACCCGCGTGCTCGGCATGGAGGCCGTCGAGTTCGGCGGTGGGCGCCGCGCACTCGCCTTCGGCCCCAGCAAGATCAACCTGCACCGGGCGGGGCACGAGTTCGAGCCGAAGGCCGACCGGCCCACCCCGGGCAGCGCCGACCTGTGCCTGATCACCCTCGACCCGATCGAGCAGGTCCGGCGTGAGCTGGCCGAGGCCGGCGTCGCCGTCGAGGAGGGGCCGGTCGAGCGGACCGGGGCACGGGGCCCGCTGCTCAGCGTCTACCTGCGGGACCCCGACGGGAACCTGGTCGAGATCAGCAACGAGCTCTGAGCCGTCGCACGCCTCCGGCCGGCCCTAATCTGGACCGCTGTGACGTCACGGCTCGTGCGCACCGTCCGCTTCCACGCCACGGGCGGCCCGGAGGTGCTGCGGATCGAGCACCTGCCGCTGCGCGACCCGGGCCCGGGGGAGGTGCGGATCCGGGTGCACGTGGTCGGGCTCAACCGCTCCGAGGTGAACTTCCGCCGCGGCACCTACCTCGACGCCCCGGTGCTCCCCGCGGGACTGGGGAGCGAGTGCTCGGGCACCGTGCTCGACACCGGCCCGGGGGTGACGGGTTGGGCACCCGGCGACGAGGTGTGCGTGATCCCGGCGTCGTCGCAGAACGAGCACCCGGTCTACGCCGACGAGGCCGTCGTGCCGGTCCGGTCGCTGCTGGCCCGCCCACCCGGTCTCGACGACGACGGCGCCGCCGCCCTGTGGATGCCGCTGCTGACCGTGTGGGGCATGACCCGCCACGCCACCCGGCTGCGGAAGGGCGACCGGCTCGTCGTCACGGCCGCGGCGAACAGCGTCGGGGCCGCGGCGCTGCAGGTCGCGCGGCACCTCGGGGTGCACGCCGTCGCCGTCGTGTCCGACGACCGGCACGCCGATGTCCTGCGTGCCGCCGGTGCCGCGGAGGTGCTGGCCGGTACGCCCGGCCCCGACGACCTGCGGGCGGCGCTGGGCGGAGGCGCCGACCTGGTCCTCGACGCCGAGGGCGGCCCGGGCGTCGCGCGGCTGGTGCGGGCCTGCGCGCCGGGCGGTGCGGTGATCGTGCACGGCGGGCTGTCCGGGGAGCCGACACCGCTGCCCGCGGCCGGGTACGCGCCGGTCTGGCTGCGCCGCTTCCACGTCCGCGAGGTCACCGGTGACGCGGAGACGCTGGCCCGCGCCGAGGCGTTCGCCCGCGCCGGGCTGGCCGCGGGCACGCTCGTCCCGCTGGTCGAGCGGGTCTTCGACCTCGACGACGGCGTCGCGGCCGTTGCCGCCGCGCACGAGCACCTGGAGTCACCGGACCGTGCCCCCGGCAAGCCGGTCCTGCGGACCGGTCAGCGGAACACGTAGGAGCCCAGCAGGGCGTTCCCGAGGCCGGCGACCAGGCCGAGTGCGCCGAGGGTGATCGCGACGACGGCGGTGCGCCCCGCCCCGCGCCGGCGGGCCGCGACGCCCATCCACATCGCGACCGCCCCACCGGCCCAGCCGAGCACGGCCAGCAGCAGGGCGCCGATCGCGGCGAGCGCGCCCAGGAACGCGGCCTGCCGGGCGAGGCGGTCGGCCTCGGCGGCGATGTGCGGCACGGAGCCTCCTCGACGTCGGGACCCCGACCGTAGCGGGACATGGGCACGGTCACGGTCGTTCGCATTGCTCATGAGATGGGTTGCGTGATGCAATGTTCAACAGGTCCGAAACGTCCATGATCTCTCCGGGGTCCGTTCCCGGGGAAAGGCGATGACATGTCCCGAACATCCGGTGCGGAGCACGCCCCCAGCCCGTTCCGTCAGCCCAAGGCCGTCTGGGCGGTGGCCTTCGCCTGTGTCATCTCGTTCATGGGGATCGGGCTGGTCGACCCGATCCTGCCGTCGCTGTCCGGGCAGCTGAACGCCTCGCACGCCGAGGTCGAGCTGCTGTTCACCAGCTACCTCGTCGTCACGGCGATCGCGATGCTGGTGACCGGCTGGGTGTCGTCCCGGATCGGTGCGAAGAAGACCCTCATCACCGGCCTGGCGCTGATCGTGGTGTTCGCCGCGCTGGCCGGGGCGTCGTCGGGGATCTGGGGCATCGTCGGCTTCCGCGCCGGCTGGGGCCTGGGCAACGCGCTGTTCATCGCGACCTCGCTCGCGGTGATCGTCGGCTCGGCCTCGGGCGGGTTCGCCGGCGCGATCGTGCTCTACGAGACCGCGCTCGGCGTCGGCATCGCCACGGGTCCGTTGCTCGGCGGGCTGCTCGGCACCGTGTCCTGGCGGGGCCCGTTCTTCGGTGTCTCGGTGCTGATGCTGATCGCGCTCGTCGCGACCGTCGTGCTGCTGGAGCCGACGCCGGTCCCGACCCGCAAGGCGACGTTCTCCGAGCCGCTGACCGCGCTGCGCCACCGCGCGCTCGCCACGACCAGCGGGGTCGGGCTGCTCTACAACTGGGGCTTCTTCACCCTGCTCGGCTACGCACCGTTCCTGATGGGCGGGCTCGACCCGATCTCGCTCGGCGCGGTGTTCTTCGGCTGGGGCCTGCTCGTCGCGGTCTTCGCGGTGTTCGGCGCGCCCTGGCTCAAGGACCGCTTCGGCACCGCGCGCACCCTCTACGGCGCGCTCGTCGGCATCGCGGTCCTGCTCGCGGCGATCGGGCTGTTCGACACCGTGCCCGCCGTGGTGATCGTCGCGGTGGTCCTGTCCGGCATCGTGGTCGGTGTCAACAACACCCTGGTCACGACGGCGGTCATGTCGATCTCGCCGGTGCCCCGCCCGACCGCGTCGGCCACCTACGGGTTCGTCCGGTTCATCGGCGGCGGCCTCGCCCCGTTCGCCGCGGGTCTGATGGCCGCGGCCGTCGGTGCCTCGGTGCCGTTCCTGATCGCCGCGGTCGTCGTGCTGGTGGGCGTGGTGCTGCTGGCGACGATCCGCCGCGATCTCGACGCCGCCGACGCCGAGGCCGAGCAGCCCGGCCCGTCGCACGAGCGGGCCGACGCCGAGGCCGCGGTCCGGGAGGTGCCCGGGCTGCCGACCGAGGCCGTGATCGCCGAGGACGCGCTGCAGCACGACCGGCGCTGAGCAGGATCCGCCCGAGCGGCCCCCGCCCGGACCGTCCGGACGGGGGCCGCCGCGGTGGGTGCGCCGCGGTGGGTGCGCCCGGCCGGTGGCTCAGCCGGTGACGAGGGCGGCGAAGCGGTCCAGGTCGACGTTGCCGCCGGAGATCGTGACGCCGATCCGCGCCCCCGCCCACCGCTGCGGGTCCGCGGCGACGGCGGCCCGGACTCCCGCGAACGCCAGCGCCCCGGTCGGCTCGACGAGCACCTTGTAGCGCGACGCGAACAGCGCCATCGACTCGACCAGGGCGGCGTCGGGCACCGTCACGATGTCGGTGACGAGCCGCGAGATCACCGGGAACGTGTGGTCGCCGAGGTGGGTGGTGGCGGCGCCGTCGGCGAGGGTGCGGGGCTGCGGGATGCGCACGACGTGCCCGGCGCGCAGGGACTGCAGGCCGTCGTCGCCGGCCTCGGGCTCGACGCCGTACACCCGGGCGTCGGGGGACAGGGCCTGGGCCGCGAGCAGGGACCCGGACAGCAGCCCGCCCCCGCCGAGGCAGACGAACAGCGCGTCGAGCGGACCGTGGTCGGTCAGCAGCTCGAGCACCGCGGTGCCCTGACCGGCGATGACGTTCGGGTGGTCGTAGGGCGGGACGAGGGTGAGCCCGCGCTCCTCGGACAGCGCGGTCGCGATGGCGTCGCGGTCCTCGGTCCAGCGGTCGTAGCCGATCACCTCGGCGCCGTAGCCGCGGGTGGCGGCGAGCTTCGTGGCGGGGGCGTCGTGCGGCATCACGATGGTCGCGGGCACCTCCAGCAGCTGCGCGGCCAGCGCGACGGCCTGGGCGTGGTTGCCCGAGGAGAACGCGACCACCCCGGCTCGCCGCTCGGCCGCCGTCAGCCGGGACAGCGTGTGGAACGCCCCGCGGAACTTGAAGCTCCCGGTGCGCTGCAGGTTCTCCGCCTTCACGAGCAGCTGCGCGCCGAGCTCGGCGTCGGTGAGCCGGGAGGTCAGGACGGGGGTGTGGTGGGCGTGCCCGCGCAGGATCGCCGCGGCGGCACCGACGTCGTCGGGGGTGGGGAGAGCAATCACCGGACCACCTTCCGCCGCCCGGCGGAGCAGGTTCAAGCCCGTTCGGGTTCATTCCCGTTCGGGTGTAACGACCGACACGTCCGGATCGCTGCTACCTGCGTGGCTCCCCCCACGTCCCCCGGAAGGACACCCCCGATGCGCCTCCGTTCCCTGTCCGCCGCCGCGCTCCTCGCGACCGTGGCCGCCCTCCCGCTCGCCGGCACCGCCTTCGCCCAGGACCGAAACTGCAAGGACTTCGCGAGCCAGGCCGACGCCCAGGCGGCCCTGACCCCGGGCGACCCCGAGAACCTCGACGCGAACGACAACGGCGTGGCCTGCGAGGACTACGACTACGGCGTCGCGTCCACCGCCACGGCCGCGTCCGACGACTCCACCCAGGTCACCGCGACGCCGGTCGGTGGCGTCGAGGCCGGTGGCGGCCCGGCCGACGTGCTGCCGCTGGCGCTCGGTGCCGTCGCCGCCGGTGGTATCGGCGCGGTCGCGGTGCGCCGCGTCGCCGTCGGTCGCCGCGGCTGATCCCGGCACGTGCCCGGCTCCGCCCTCCCGGTGCCCGGCCCCGCCGCACCGTCCGGTGCGCGGGCCGGGCACGGCGCCGTGGCCGGGGACCGGTCCGGAGGCGGATCGGTGGCCGGGGACCGGTCCGGAGGCGGATCGGTGGCCGGGGACCGGTCCGGAGGCAGAACGGCGGCCGCAGACCGGTCCGGACATGGGCCGGTGGCCGCGGACTGGTCTGGACATGGGCCGGTGGCCGGTGACCGGGCCGGGACGGTGCGGCGCGGGAGCCCGGACCGGCGGCGATGGGCGCGGCGCCGGGCCGGTGCGCTGCGCCGGGTGACACGGGTGCTGGCGCCGCTCGGTGTCCTCACCGCCACGCTGCTGCTCGCCGACCCCGCGGGCGCACCCGAGCCCGGGGCGACGGCCGTCGCGTCGGTCCCGGTGACCGCTCCGGGGCCCGCACCGGGCGCGTTGCTGCCGCCGGGGCCCGCGCCGCTGGTGCGCTCGGAGCCGGTCCGGCTCCGGGTCGACCGGCTCGGGCTCGACACCGTGCCCCGGCCGATGGGGCTGACCGCGGACCGGTCGATGGAGGTCCCCGCGGACGCGGGCACCGTCGGCTGGTACACCGGCGCGCCGACCCCCGGTGAGGTCGGGCCCGCCGTGCTCACCGCGCACGTCGACTGGAAGGGGCTCCCCGGAGCCTTCGCCGACCTGGACACCCTGGAGCCCGGCGACGAGATCCGCGTCGACCGCGCCGACGGGACGTCGGTGGTGTTCGCGGTGCGCCGGGTCGGGCGCTTCCCCAAGGCGGAGTTCCCGACCGCCGAGGTCTACGGCGACCTGGACCACGCGGGCCTGCGCCTGATCACCTGCGGTGGGGTGTTCGACCGGTCGGCCCGCAGCTACCTCGACAACGTCGTGGTGTTCGCCGACCAGGTCCGCTGAGCGGCCCGGCCGTCCGCGCCCCCCGTCCGCGCTCCGCGCCCCGCCGAGTGGGACCCGGGCCCGCCGCGCCGTCGCGGTCCGTCGCCCCTCGCTCGTCGAGATGCAGCTCAGCGGGCTGCGGAGATCGACAACTCCCGCTGAGCTGCATCTCGACGGCAGGGCCGCCCCGGGGCAGGGACGGCCGGGGCAGGGACGGCCGGGGCAGGGACGGCCGGAACCGGGGCGCCGCGCTCACCTGCGGCGCCCGGTGCCCCGTCCCGGTGTCGCGGTGCGCGGGTCCTCCGGCCAGGCGTGCTTCGGGTAGCGCCCGCGGAGCTCGGCCCGGACCTGCGGGTAGGCGTTGTCCCAGAACGAGTCCAGGTCCGCGGTGACCGCGGTCGGGCGCCCGGCGGGGGAGAGCAGGTGCAGCACCACCGGCACCCGCCCGTCGGCGACGGCGGGGGAGCCGGTCCACCCGAACACCTCCTGCACCTTCACCGGCAGCGCCGGGGCCGCCCCGGAGTAGTCCAGCGCGATCCGGGACCCGGTGGGGACGGTGAGCCGCTCCGGGGCCAGCTCGTCGATCCGCCCGGCGAGCCCGCCCACGGCCGCGGCGACGTACCGGCGCAGCGCGGGCCCGGCGTCGACCCGTGCCAGGTCCGAGCGTCGCCGGGCGGTGGCGAGCGGACCCGCCAGCCACCCGGCGGGATCGGCGGCGGAGTCGAGGAGCGCCTCCTCGGACACGTCCGGCCACGGTGCGCCCAGCACCCGGTGCAGGAAGCCCAGCCGCTCGCGCAGCGACACCGCGCCCGCCGTCCAGCGCAGCAGACCGGTGCCCTCGGCGCGCAGCCCGGCGACGAGCGCGTCGCGGACGGCACCCGGGTCGGGGGAGCGGTCGGGCTTCTCCGACAGCACGATCGCGCCGAGCCGGTCGACGGTGCGGGCGCGGACGTCGCCGTCGCTCCAGACGACCTCCGAGCCGGTGACCCGCAGTGGTGCGGCGGCCCGCAGCGCGGTCGGGGCATCGGTGGCCGCGGCGAGGCGGACCCGGCCGTGGGTCTGCCCGGGTCTCCGGTCGGCGACGGCCACGGCGAGCCACTCGGCGTCGCGCAGGGGACCGGGCGGGACCTCGACGGCGGTGCCACCGGCCATCAGGAACACCCCGGCCGCGGTGTCGCGGCGCCGGGCGAGCCGTTCCGGGTGGGCGAGCCCGGTGACCAGCGCGACGAGCTCGGCGCCCGCAGCCCCCTCGGCGCGAACGGTCCGTCCCCGGGCCCGCGCCGGTGTCCCGGCGGCAGCGCCGGAGCGGGCCCCGGTACTCGGCGACCCCGTGCCCGGCGACCCCGTGCCCGGCGACCCGGTGCCCGGAGACCCCGTGGCCGGCGACGCGGCAGCCGCGGGGGACGAGGAGGCCGCGGGTGTGGCAGCGCGGGCGCGGTGCAGTGCGCCGGTCAGGCGGTCCCGGTCCCCGCGCCACCGCCCGGCGCCGGGGGCGTCGCCGGAGCGCAGCCGGGCCAGCGCGGCGGTCAGGTCGTCGGCGGGGCCGGCGAGGGTGTCGTCGTCGAGGACCGCGACGATCCCGGCGACCTCCCGCGGGTCCCCTCCGGCGGCGACGCCGTCGAGCAGCGCCCTGGCGAGGCGCGGGTGCAGGCCCAGCGCGGAGATCCGTCGTCCCCGGTCGGTGACCGCGCCGTCGGGGCCGATCGCGCCGAGCGCGGTCAGCACCCCGCGTCCGGCGGCCAGCGGACCAGCCGGCGGGGCGTCCCACCAGCGCAGACCGCTGCCGTCGGGGGTGCCCCACACGGCGAGGTCCAGCGCGAGCGCGGTGAGGTCGGCGGTGCGGATCTCGGGGTCCGGGGCGTCGGCGAGCACTTCGCCCTCGGGCCAGCAGCGGTAGGCGACGCCGGGTGCCTCCCGCCCGGCGCGGCCCGCGCGCTGGGTCGCGACCGCGCGCGAGACCCGGCGGGTCACGAGGCCGGACAACCCGCGCCGGTGGTCGGTGTGCGGGACCCGGACCAGCCCGGAGTCGACGACGGCCCGCACCCCGGGCACGGTCAGGCTGGACTCGGCGACGGCGGTGGCGAGCACGATCCGCCGCCGTGGCCCGTCGCGCAGCGCCGCGTCCTGCTCGGCGGCGGGCAGCCTGCCGTGCAGCGCGAGGACGTCGGCGTCGGGTCCGAGCTCGCGCAGCGCCGACGCGGTCCGCCCGATCTCCGCGACGCCCGGCAGGAACGCCAGCACGCTGCCGTGCTCGAGTGCCCGCACGCACGTCCGGGCCACGGTGCTCTCGATCCGCTCGGTCCCGCCGCGGCCGGCCCGGGCGGGCGGGACGTGGGTGACCGCGACGTCGTGGCTGCGTGCGGCGACCTCCAGCACCGGCGCGGGCCGGTCGTCGTCGCCCAGCAGTACGGCCGGGCGGGCCGCGTCGAGGGTCGCGGAGGTGGCCAGCAGCCGCAGGTCGGGACGGAGCCCGTCGCGGGCGTCGAGCAGCAGGGTGAGCAGCAGGTCCGCGTCGAGGTGGCGTTCGTGCACCTCGTCGAGGACGACGGTGGACACCCCGGCCAGCTCCGGGTCCCCGGCGAGGCGGCGCAGCAGCAGCCCGGAGGTGACGACCTCGATCCGGGTGCCGGGCCCGGTGCGGGCGTCGCCGCGGACGCGGTAGCCGACCGGCCCGCCGACCTCGGTCCCCAGCAGCGACGACATCCGGGCCGCGGCGGCGCGGGCGGCGACCCGGCGCGGCTCGGCGACCAGCACCGTGCCCTCCGGCGCCGGGGCGAACCCGTCGAGCCCGGCCAGCGCGAGCGGCACGAGGGTGGTCTTGCCGGTGCCGGGCGGGGCGACGAGCACGGCGCCGCCGCGGTCGTCCAGCGCCGCGCGCAGGTCGTCGAGGACGACGCGGACCGGCAGGTCGGGGAGTGGGGACATCACCCCCGAGTATGGGTCAGGCCAGCCCGCTGTAGGACAGCACCATGATCACGACGACCGCGGCGGCGAGCCCGGTGGTGATCAGCAGCAGCGCCCAGCCAGGCAGCACGGTCCGGTCGAGCACCGGGGCCGCGGGACGGTGGGTGGCGGCGGTGGCGGGCATCGTTGCTCCTGGGGCTCGGGCTGCGTCATACGGACGAACCTGATGTCGCACCCGGACCACGAATCGTTAACCGTGGTCCCCGAAACTGATGACGGCTACCGTCGGGATCGACATCGACGACGATGTCAGGCCCAGCTCCCCGGAGGTGCGATGAGCTCGCCCACCACGACCCGACCGGCATCCGACGCGGCCCGCGTGGCACAGGCCGCCCGGGAGGTGGTCGAGGCCCACGACCCGCGGTCGGTGCCACGCGAGGAGCTGTTCGGCGCCCTCTACGACGCCGGCCTCGCCTGGGTGCACCACCCCGAGGGGCTCGGCGGGCTCGGTCTGTCCCGCGGGCTGCAGCCGGTGGTCGACCAGATCGTCACCGACGCCGGCGGCGAGCGGATGTTCGCGGTCAACCCGATCGGCTACGGCATGGGCGCGCCGACCGTCGTCGAGTACGGCGCGGACCGCGAGCAGGTCGCGGCATGGCTCCGGCCGATGGCCACCGGCGAGGAGATCTGGTGCCAGCTGTTCAGCGAGCCCGGCGCCGGCTCCGACGTCGCGGGTCTGGCCACCTCCGCGGTCCGCGACGGCGACGAGTGGGTCGTCAACGGGCAGAAGGTCTGGACGACCCTGGCCCACGTCGCGCGGTGGGGGATGCTCGTCGCCCGCACCGATCCCGAGCAGCCCAAGCACCGCGGACTGACCTACTTCGTGATCGACATGGCCCAGCCGGGCGTCGACGTGCGCCCGCTGCGCCAGATGACCGGGCAGGCCGAGTTCAACGAGGTCCACCTGTCCGACGCCCGCGTCCTCGACGCGCACCGGCTCGGGGAGGTCGGCGCCGGCTGGAAGGTCGCGATCACCACCCTGATGAACGAGCGCACCGCCATCGGCGGGGTCACCGGGCGGCGCGGCAGCGGCGTCATCGGCGAGGCGCTCGGCCTGTGGCGGGCCCACCCCGACCGGCACACCCCGGTGCTGCGCGACCGGCTCGCGGCCCTGTGGACCCGCGCCGAGACCCACCGCCTCACCCTCGCCCGCGCGCGACGCACCGCGAGCGCCGGGCAGCCCGGCCCGGAGGGCTCGGTGTCCAAGCTGGTCGGCGCCGAGCTGAACCAGGACGTCTACGAGTTCTGCATGGACCTGCTCGGTCCGGACGCGCTGCTCTACGACGACTGGTCGATGGACCGCAGCCGGGTGCACACCGACCCGAACTCCACGGTGCAGCAGCGCTTCCTGCGCTCGCGCGCGAACACCATCGAGGGCGGCACCTCGGAGGTCATGCGCAACATCCTCGGCGAGCGCGTCCTCGGCCTGCCCGGCGAGCCCCGGTCGGACTCCGACCGCCCCTGGAAGGAGGTCCCCCGTGGCTGAGCAGGAACTCCGCGAGTTCGACGTCACCGACGAGCAGCGCGAGCTGCGCGCGGCACTGCACCGCTTCGCCGAGCGCCAGCACGACGAAGCCACCCTGCGCCGGCTCGTCGACACCGCCGACGGGTTCGACCGGGCACTCTGGAGCCGCCTGGGCACCGAGCTCGGCGCGCTGTCGCTGGCCGTCCCCGAGGCCCTCGGCGGCGCCGGCGGGACCTGTGTGGACCAGGCCGTCGCGGCCGAGGAGCTCGGTGCGGCACTGGTGACCGGACCGCTGCTGGGCACCGTCGCGCTCGCGGTCCCGGCGCTGGTCGCGGCCCCGACCGGCGCCGAGCGCGACGCGCTGCTCGCAGCACTGGCCGACGGCTCGCGCACCGCGGCCCTGGTCGCCGTGCTCACCGCGCCCTACGACGGCGCGTCCGCGGCCGGAGTCACCGCCGACGGCGACCGGCTCACCGGCACGGTCTCCCACGTCCCGGACGCGGGCGCCGCGGACGTGCTGGTCGTCGCGGCAGCGGGGGTCGACGGCCCGGTGCTGGCCGTCGTCGACGCGAGCGCCGACGGGGTGCGGGTGGAGCGGCGCGGCTCGTTCGACGTGACCCGCCCGGTCGCCGGGGTCGTCCTCGACGGCGCGACCGGCACCGTGCTCGCCACCGGCGCGGACGCCGACGGCGCACTGCGCCACGCCTTCCGCACCGCCGGGGCGCTGCTCGCCGCCGAACAGGCGGGCATCGCCCGCCGGCTGCTCGACCTGACCGTCGCCTACGCGAAGGAACGGCTGCAGTTCGGCAGGCCCATCGGGTCGTTCCAGGCGGTCAAGCACCGGTGCGCGGACATGCTCGTCGCCGTCGAGCAGGCCCGGACCGCGGCGCTGCACGCGGCCTGGGCGGTCGACGACCCGCGCATCGACGAGGCCGACCTCGCGGTGTCGATCGCGCAGGCCACCTGTTCGGAGACGGCGTACCGGGTGGCCGCGGACGCGGTGCAGCTGCACGGCGGGATCGGGTTCACCTGGGAGCACGTCGCGCACCTGTACTACAAGCGCGCCGTCGCCGACGCGGCCCTGCTCGGGTCCGCCGAGGCCCACCGCGAGCGCATCGCCGCGCTGGTGCTCGACACCCTCGGCGACGACGTCCGCGAGCCCCGGGTGGCGACCGGCTGAACGCCGGGGCCGGGTCAGACCTTGTTCAGACCCGGCTCCCGGTCCGGCACCACGAACGACGCCGCCGTGCGCACCGTGGCGGTGGGCTCGCTGACCCGGGACACGGTGCGGAAGTCCGCACGCATCTGCGCGGGGGTGAAGGTCGCCAGCACGTAGCCGCGCCGGTCGAGCGACCACACCGAGCTGCCGCTGCCACCGGACTTCGCGTCGCCGTCGCCGTCGCCGCCGGAGGTCACCGAGGTGGTGACCAGCTCGGTGCCGGCGACGCTGTCGTCGTCGCCGGGGATGTCGTTGGCGTGGTGCACGTGCTCGTCCCCGGTGAGGACGACGGCGTTGCGCACGCCCGCCTCGGTCCAGCCGCGGACCACCCGTTCCCGGGAGCCGGTGAACTCCCCCCAGGTGCCGGACTTGCCGCCCCGGCGCGGGGCGAAGAACACCTGCTGGGCCAGCACGTCCCAGCCGGCCGCGGAGTCCCGCAGGCCCCGCAGCAGCCAGCGTTCCTGGTCGGCGCCGAGCATCGAGCCGCGCATCCGGTACTGGCGGGTGTCCAGGACGTGGAAGGTGGCGAGCGAGCCCCAGGACAGCCGCCGGTAGAGCTGGATGTCCGGGCCGTCGGGCACCGAGGCCCGACGCAGCGGCATGTGCTCGTAGTAGGCCTGGGCCGCGGCCCGGCGCCGGTCGGTCGTCGCGCCCTCCCAGTCGTTGACGACCTCGTGGTCGTCCCACACGACCACCCACGGGGCGACGGCGTGCGCGGCGCGCAGGTCCTCGTCGGAGCGCTGGTGGGCGTGGGTACGGCGGTACCCGGCGAGGGTCGTCGGCTCCGGCGGCCCCGGGTCGCGGACCTCGCCCCGGTCGGTCTCGTAGAAGTAGTCACCCAGGTGCAGGACGAGGTCGGGGGCGTCGGCGGCCAGCCCGCGGTAGGCGGTGAAGTGGCCCGCCCCGAACTTCGCGCACGACGCCGTCGCGATCGTCAGCGACGCCGCCGCGGCACCTGCGGCGGGCGCGGTCCGGGTGCGCGCGGCGGGGGAGAGGTGTCCGCCGGTGCGGAACCGGTAGAAGTACTCGCGTCCCGGGGCGAGCCCCGCGGGCTCGGCGTGCACGCTGTGCGCGAGCTCGGGGGTGGCGGTCTCGGTGCCGCGTGCCACGACCCGGGCGAAGCGCTCGTCCTCGGCGACCTCCCACTCGACCTCGACCGCCCGGTCGGGCATGCCGCCGCGGCCGTCCTCGGCGTCGGGCTCGGGGGCGAGGCGGGTCCACAGCACCATGCCGTCGGGCGACGGGTCGCCCGAGGCGACGCCGAGGGTGAACGGGTCCGGCGTCGTCGCCTGTCGCAGCGCGCCGGCGAACCAGCGGGGCACGGCGGCGGGCTCGCCACCGGGTGTGGCCGGCACCAGACCGGCGGCCGCGGCCCCGAGGGTGCCGAGCAGCACGCTGCGGCGTGGCAGTGCGGTCACATGTCCTCCTGAGCGCGGGTCCGGCGGAGCCGTCCATGCTCCGCCCCGGCGGACCGGACGGCGGGGTGCACGCGCCGGGGCCGGTCTCGCCGGACGAGTGAATCACAGCGCGTGTCCGGGCACGGGGACTCGGACAGAACCGGCCCGATGCACGTCCGGGCCCGCGATGCGCCCGCGCCGACGGGCCCCGCACGACGTCACCTGATCAGTGCGTCGAGGGTGACCGGCAGGTCGCGTACCCGGATGCCGGTGGCGTCGAAGACCGCGTTCGCGACGGCGGCGGCGCTGCCCACGGTGCCGAGCTCGCCGAGCCCGCGGGCGCCCGCCGGGCTGAAGGCGGTGTCGGTGTAGTCGAGCCAGGTCACGTCGATCGGCGGGATGTCGGCGTTGACGGCGACCAGGTAGTCGCCGAGGTTGCCGGCGGCGAAGCGTCCGTTCTCCTCGATGGGGTTGGTCTCCAGGAGCGCGCCGCCGATGCCGAAGACGATGCCGCCGACGAGCTGGCTGCGCGCCGTGCGGGCGCTGAGCACGCGGCCGACGTCGAAGACGCTGGTGAACCGGTTGATGCGGGGCTCGCCGGTGTGGCGATGGACCCGGACCTCGCAGAAGTGCGCGCCGAAGCCGTGCGCGGCCAGGTTCGAGTCGGGCGGGGCCGGTGGCGGCGGTGTCATGGCCTCGACCGCGGGCCGGTGGGCGACCTCGAGCAGTTCGGCGAACGAGGCGGAGTCGGCGCCACCCTCGATGCGGCCCTGCCGGTACGCCAGGCCGGCCGGGTCGCGTCCTTCGAACGGTGACCCCGCGGTCCGCACGGCGAGGTCGGTGAGCGTCGTGATCAGTGCCCGTGCGGCCGACCGGATCGCCGGGGCGAGGATGCCGGCGGCGCGGGAGCCGACGGCGGGCGCACCGAGGGGCAGGCTCGAGTCGCCCAGCTCGGCGACGACGCGGTCGATCGGTACGCCGAGCGCGTCGGAGGCGACGATCGAGACCATGGTGTAGGTCCCGGTGCCGAGGTCGGGGGTCGAGGCCGACACCACCACCTGCCCGGTGTCGCGCAGCTGCATCCGTACCGCCCCCGGGTCCGCGTGGGCGGGGTAGACCGCGCTGGCCATCCCGGTGCCGATCAGCCAGTCGCCCTCGACCCGGGTGCCGGGGACCCGGTTGCGGCCGGCCCACCCGAACCGCTCGGCCCCGGCGCGGTAGCAGTCGGCGAGGCGCCTGCTCGTCCAGGTCTGTCCGGTGGCGGGGACGGTCGTGGCCTCGTTGCGCAGTCGCAGCTCGATCGGGTCCATGCCCAGGGTGACGGCGAGCTCGTCCATCGCGGTCTCGAGCGCGAACGCGCCCGGCGCCTCGTTCGGGCCGCGCATCGCCCAGGTGGCCGGGGTGTCCATCGGGACCAGCCGCTGGTCGATCGCGAGGTTGCGGGTGCGGTACAGGACGCCGGTCGTCTCGGTCGCCGGGGTCAGGGGCCAGCCACCGACCGCGGGCATCTCGGCGGCGCTCTGGTGCGAGACCGCGGTGAGCGTGCCGTCGCGGTCGGCGCCGAGCCGGACCCGTTGGGTCAGCGCCGGTCGGTGCCCGGTCAGGATCATGCTCTGTTCCCGGGTGAGGGTGAGCCGGACGGGGCGGCCGAGCTCCCGGGCGGCCACCGCGGCGAGCGCGGCCTCGCTCCAGGCGGGCACCCGGGCGCCGAAGCCGCCGCCGACGAAGGTGCTGATCACCCGCACCCGGTCCGGGGTGGCCCCGACGCGGGCCGCGACGGTGGCCGCGTAGAGCGGGGGGGATCTGGCTGCCGGAATAGACGGTGAGGTGGTCGTGCTGCCACACCGCGGTGGTCCCGTGCGGCTCCATCGGAACGTGGCTCTGCGGCTCCTGGCGCAGCGTCGTGTCCACCACGACCGCGCTCGCGCGCAGCGCGGCGTCGATCGAGCGCACCCCGGGCGCGAGCACCGTCGGGTTGGGCGAGGGGCCTTCGGGGGACATGCCCGGTGAGGGCACCCCCGGCAGGCCGGCGGACAGGGAGGTCCGCGCGGATGCCTGGTCGTACGTGGCGGTGACCAGCGCGGCGGCGTCGCGGGCCTGCTCCGACGTCACGGCCACGACGAGGCCGATGATCTGGCCGCGGAAGCGGACCTCCCGGTCCTGCAGCGGGACGTAGTTCTCGCCGAACCCTGGCGGCGCGGGGTAGAGCCGCAGTGGCGCGAACGGGGTGTGGACCGCGACCACACCCGGTGCCCCGCGGGCGGCGTCGACGTCCATGGAGCGGAGCCGGCCGCGGGCGATCGCGCTGACCACGACGTGCCCGTGGAGGGGGCGGTCGACGGGGTGGTCGGCGGTGTAGCGGGCGGCGCCGGTGACCTTGAGGCGACCGTCGACGCGGGCGACGTCGCTGCCGATCGGAGTGCTCACGACTGCCCTCCCAGGGCGAGAAGGGCGCGCACCAGGGTGCGGCGGAGCAGGGCTGGTTTGAACACGTTGTGCGGGAGCGTCCGGGCGCCGTCGGCGGCCGGTGCCGCGGCCGCCTCGTAGGTGGCGAGGGTGGCGGGCTGCCCGACCAGGGCGCGTTCCACCGCACCCAGGCGCCAGGGGCGGGTCCCGATCCCGCCTGCGGCGACCCGGGCGCTGCGGATCCGGCTGCCGCTGATGTCGAGCGCGACCGCGACGGAGGTCAGGGCGAACTCGTAGGACTGTCGGTCCCGGATCTTGACGTAGGTCGACCGGGTGGCCCACGGCAGCGGTGGCACGGTCAGCCCGGTGATCAGCTCGCTGTCCCGCAGGTCGTTCTCGACCTGCGGGCTGTCGCCGGGCAGGCGGTAGAACTCCGCGAGCGCGACGGTGCGCGCACCCTGCCGGCCCTCCAGGTGCACCTGGGTGTCGAGCGCGACGAGCGCGACGGCGACGTCGCTCGGGTGGGTGGCCACGCAGCTCTCGCTGGTGCCCAGCACCGCATGCATCCGGTTGTGCCCGGTGAGCGCCGCGCAGCCGCTACCGGGTTCGCGCTTGTTGCAGGGCGTGGTGAGGTCGCGGAAGTAGCCGCACCGGGTGCGATGCAGCAGGTTGCCGCCCATGCTGGCCATGTTCCGCAGCTGCGGCGACGCGCTGAGCTCGAGCGCCTGGCTGATCATCGGGTAGCGGGTGCGGACGCGCTCGTCGAGGGCGACGTCGCTCATCCGCTCCAGCGCGCCGATGTGCAGGCCGCCGGCGTCGACGCCGATCCCGCGCATCGGCAGCCGGTTGATGTCCACCACGCGGGAGGGGGCCAGCACCTCCAGCTTCATGAGATCGACGAGGGTGGTGCCGCCGGCGAGGTAGGCGCTGTTCTCGTGCGCCGCGGTCAGGGCCGCGCGCACCGATCCGGGCCGGGTGAAGTCGTAGAGGCGCATCAGCGCATCGCCTCCCGACCGGACTTGACCGCCTCGACGATGCCCGGGTAGGCGCTGCACCGGCAGATGTTGCCGGACATGCTCTCGCGGATCTCCTCGTCCGATCCGGCTCGCCCCTCCTGCACCAGCGACACCGCCGACATGATCTGGCCGGGGGTGCAGAAGCCGCACTGGAACCCGTCGTGGTCGATGAACGCCTGCTGCATGGGGTGCAGCTCGTCGCCGTCGGCCAGGCCCTCGATCGAGGTCACCTCGGTGTCGTCCAGGGTCGCCGCGAGCGTCAGGCACGACAGCACCCGGCGGCCGTCGACCTGGACCGTGCACGCTCCGCACTGGCCGCGGTCGCAGCCCTTCTTCGTGCCGGTCAGCGCGAGCCGCTCCCGCAGCGTGTCCAGCAACGTGGCCCGAGGGTCGGTCTGCAGGTGGATCCGGTCGCCGTTCACCCGCAGGGTGAGCTCGACCAGGTTCTGCCCGGGTGCCGTCACCGTCGGCGTGGTCACGGTCTCGGCCACCCTCGGCGCGACGACGAGCGCCGCCCCGGCCGCGACGGCGCCGGTGCCCCCGAGGAACCACCTGCGGGACAACCGTCGTGTCCCGTGTGGACGATCTTGTTGTGGGTCGGTGGGAGACATCGCTACTCCTCACGAACGCGCCCCGACGCGCGGGGCTGGAAGAACGGTGGAAGGGCTCGGAACGACCGGCCGTCCGAGCAGGACGTCGACGGCGTCGATACTGGCGAGCTGCGGAGAGCTCAACCAGGGACCGTCGATCCGCCCTTCGGCCCACCCCCGATGGTCCAGGTGCCCCGCGTGCCCGAGCAGCTGGTCCGTCCGGCGGGAAGAACACGGCGGACGGAGGCGTTGTGATCACCCGTGCGGGGGACGGGTGTGCGGCTGGTGAGCCGGCGGGTGATCGACCTGTGTCGTCGTCCCAGCACGGGCTGTCGGCGCTGCCACCCCGCCCACGCCCGTTCCGCATCTCCTGGGGGATCCCCGTGTCGTTCGTCGTCCGTGCCGCGCGCGCCTGGCAGCGCCCGCGTGTGTTCGCTCTGCTCACCGTCGCCGGGCTCGTGCTCGGTGCCCTGCTCGGGCTGACCGCCCGGGTCACCGGCTCGGAGGGGCTGGCGTCCACGCTGGACACCGTCGGCAGCCTGTTCACCGGGCTGCTCCAGTTCACCGTCGCACCACTGGTGTTCCTCGCGATCGTGGTCGGCATCGTCAGCCTGCGCGACCTCGGCGGCGGGCGCGCCGCGGCCAGGCTCGGCGGCCGCACCGTCGCGTGGTTCGCCGGGACGTCGCTGGTCGCGGTGCTGATCGGCATCGCGATCGGGCTCGTCGGACGGCCCGGGCAGGGCGTCACGATCGCCGCCGACCCGGCCGCCGTCGAGGCGGTGGGCAAGCGCACCGCCGGGTCCTGGCAGGCGTTGCTGTCGAACCTGGTGCCGGACAACCCGGTCGCGGCCTTCGCCGACGACAACGTGCTGCAGGTCGTGCTCGCCGCGCTGCTGGTGGGTGCCGCCGCCTACGCGCTGGGGGAGAAGGCCGAGCCGTTCGTCGCGTTCTCCCGCTCCGCCTTCGAGGTCGTCCTGACGATCATCCGCTGGATCGTCGTGCTCGCCCCGATCGGCGTGCTCGGCCTGATCGGCAACGCGTTCGCCACCTACGGCAGCGGCGTCGTCTCCTCACTGGCCGGGCTCATCGTCACCGTCTACCTCGGCTGCGCGATCGTGCTGTTCGGTGTCTACCCGTTGCTTCTCGGGGTCGTGGCCGGGATCGGCCCGCGCCGCTTCTTCGGCACCACCTGGCCGGTGCTGCAGTTCGCCTTCGTGTCCCGCTCGTCCGGGGCGACGCTGCCGATGTCCCGGCAGGCCGCGATCGACCTGGGTGTGGACCGCAACTACGCCGGGTTCGCCGTCCCGCTGGCCACCACCACCAAGATGGACGGCTGTGCCGCCGTCTACCCGGCCCTGGCGACGATCTTCATCGCGCACATCTCGGGGATCCAGCTGGCCGCGTGGCAGTACGTGGTGATCGCGGCGGTCGCCGTGTTCGGTGCGCTCGCGACGGCCGGGACCACCGGCTGGTTCACCATGCTGACGCTGACCCTGGCCGCGGTCGGGATGCCGCCCGCGGTGATCGCCGCCGGTATCGCCGTGGTCATCGGGATCGACCCGATCCTGGACATGATGCGCACCGCGACCAACGTCGCCGGGCAGATCACCGTGCCGACGCTCGTCGCCGCGCAGGAGGGCATCCTCGACCGCGGGGACGCGACCGGCCCGGTCACCGCCTAGCCCGCCGAGCCGGACACGGCGGGCGCGTCGCAGGAGGCCGCGTCCGTCGCCGGACGCACCTCCTCGGTCTGACCGCCGCCGGTCGGACCGCCCGGCCCGCCGTACCGCGCCCGTCGCGCGGACGGCGGGCCGTGGCGCGTCCCGAGCCGGGTCAGCGGGACGCTTCGACGATGAGGACGTGCGCGACCAGCGTGCCGACCGGGCCCGTGAGCTGCCGGCCGAGATCCGCGCCCAGCTCGCCGAGGGGCCGCTCCCGCACGTCCCACCCCGCCGCGCGCAGCACCGACGCCGGCGCGGGGCGGCGCCGGGTGTCCCACAGCTGCGCGAGGTCGCTGCCCATCGCCGGGGCCATCGCCCGGACCTCGTCGGTGTGCAGGTACTCGTCGGCGACGGCCAGGTCCACCGCCTCCAGCGCGACCCTGCTGCCCGGCGCGGACAGCTCGTCGACCCGGGCGAGCAGGTCCGCCTCCGCCTCCGGCGGCAGGTAGGCCAGCAGGCCCTCCACCAGCCACGCAGTGGGGCGGCCGGGGTCGAAACCGGACCCGCGCAGTGCGCCCGGCCAGTCGTCGCGCAGGTCGCAGGGCACCGCGACCCGCCGCGCCCGGGCAGCGGTGGCGCCGAGGACCCGCTGCTTGTGGGCCAGCACCTCGGGCTGGTCGATCTCGTACACCGACGTGCCGTCCGGCCAGGCCAGCCGGTAGGGGCGCGCGTCGAGCCCGGCCGCCGGGACGACGACCTGCCGCACTCCGTCCGCGGCCGCCGCCAGCAGCGCGGCGTCGAGCACCCGGGTGCGGATCGCCATCATGTCGACCAGCGCCCGCCAGCCGACGCCGCCGTCGTCGTCGGCACCGCGGGGGAGCGGGAGCCCCGGCGCGGCGGCGTCGACGAGTGCGCGCGCGTACGGGTCGACCACCAGCGGGTCGGGGCGCTCGGCCTCGGCGGCGCGGGCCGCGGCGACGGCCAGTGCGGTCGCGCCGACGCTGCGGGTGACGTCCCACCCGCCGGGGACACTGTTGCCACCGGCCGGGACGTTGCCGTGCGGTACTCCGGACATCGGTCCTCCCAGGAGGTGAGCAATGCTCACGATCATGGTGCGGCATGCCGTGCGACGGCGCACCGCGGCATGACCGGGATCACTCGTCCGGATCACGGGAACCCGGTGGGCGGCACCCGGCGTTGATCCCCCGTGCATCTCCCGGCGCCCCGCAAGGTCCCTGTCGCCGTCGTCGCCGTCGTCCTGCGCGGGGCGGTCGTCGCCTGCGTGCTGGCGGCGCTGGTCGTGGTCGAACTGACCTCGCGCAGCGGCGTGGCCTGGCGTCTGACCACCTTCACCTACCAGGTCAACCTGCTCGCCGCGGCCTTCTACCTCTGGACCCTGCTGGGGCGCCGGTACGACGCGCGGCCCGCGGTCCGTGGTGCGGTCGTGGTCTACCTGCTGGTCGCCGGCCTGGTCTGGGTGCTGTTCCTGTCCGGGCGCTCGACGGGCTTCACCCCGGCCAACGTGCTGCTGCACATCGTCGTGCCGGTGTTGGCGCTGGCCGACTGGGTCCTCGTCCGGCCCGCCCGCGGAGGGCTGCGCTGGTGGCACCCGCCGGTGTGGCTGCTGTTCCCGGCCGCGTACCTCGGGCTGGCGCTGGCCGTGCTCAACGGGGCCGGCCGGCGCGCGCCGTACTACTTCCTGGACCCGGACGCCGTCGGGGCGGGTGGGCTGGCCTGGAACGTCCTCCGGCTGGCGGCCGGATTCCTGGTCCTGGGCTACCTGGTCCTGCTGGCCGGGCGGACCGGGTCCCGCGTCCCCGGGCGGGCGGTGGGCGAGGTCGTCCCCGGGCGGGCGTGAGCGGCGTCGCACGGATTCGTGACAGTCAACTCTGACTGTTTCCTGCTACCGTCGCAGGTGAGTCGACGGCCCCGACCCGGGTGCCGTCCACCGTCGCGAAGGAGCGAACACCGTGCGAGACGCAGTCATCGTCGAGGCCGTACGCAGCCCGGTCGGCAAGCGCAAGGGCGGCCTGGCGGACGTCCACCCCACGGACCTGTCCGCGCACGTTCTGCGCAGCCTGGTCGAGCGCTCGGGCGTGGACCCGGCGCAGATCGACGACGTCCTGTGGGGCTGCGTGTCCCAGACCGGGGAGCAGACCTTCGACATCGCCCGCAACGCCGCGCTGGCCGCCGGGTTCCCCGAGACCGTCACCGGTGTGACCGTCGACCGCCAGTGCGGGTCCAGCCAGCAGTCGGTGCACTTCGCGGCCGCCGGCCTGATCGCCGGGCAGTACGACGTGGCCGTCGCCGGCGGTGTCGAGTCCATGACGCGGGTGCCGATGGGGTCCTCGCTGCAGGGCCAGGACCCGTTCGGCAGCGACTTCGCCACCCGCTACGGGGTCGCCCCGAACCAGGGCGTCGGCGCGGAGATGATCGCCGAGAAGTGGGGCTTCTCCCGCACCCAGCTCGACGAGTTCGCGCTGCTGTCGCACGAGCGCGCCGCCGCCGCGCAGGACGACGGCCGGTTCGACGGTCAGCTCGCCCCGCTGGCCGGCGTGACCGCCGACGAGGGGGTCCGCCGCGGCGGGACCGTCGAGGGCCTCGCCCAGCTCAAGACGGTGTTCAAGGACGCCGACCAGGGCGGCGTCATCCACGCGGGCAACTCCTCGCAGATCTCCGACGGCTCCGCCGCGCTGCTCATGACCACCAGCGAGAAGGCCCGCGAGCTCGGCCTGACCCCGATCGCCCGCGTGCACACCGCGGTCCTCGCCGGCGCCGACCCGGTCATCATGCTGACCGCCCCGATCCCCGCGACGGAGAAGGCGCTGAAGCGTTCCGGTCTGTCGCTCGACGAGATCGGCGCGTTCGAGGTCAACGAGGCGTTCGCGCCGGTGCCGCTGGCCTGGCTGGCCGACATCGCGGGCACCACCGACACCGCGTCCGGTGTCGGCGAGCGGCTCAACCCCAACGGCGGCGCCATCGCGCTGGGCCACCCCCTCGGCGGCTCCGGCGCGCGGATCATGACCACCCTGGTCCACCACATGCGCGACAACGGCATCCGCTACGGCCTGCAGACCATGTGCGAGGGCGGCGGCCAGGCCAACGCCACCATCCTCGAACTCCTCTGACACCCGCTCCCCACCCGGAAGGAAACAGACAGAACATGGACATCAACGGTTCCGTCGCCGTCGTCACCGGCGGTGCGTCCGGCCTGGGCCTGGCCACCACGGAGAAGTTCGTGGAGCTCGGCGCCAAGGTCCTGATCATCGACCTGCCGTCGTCGCAGGGCGAGGCCGTCGCCGACAAGCTGGGGGACAACGTCCGCTTCGTCGCCGCCGACGTCACGAGCGAGGAGCAGGTCTCGGCCGCCCTCGACGCCGCCGAGGAGCTCGGCACCGTCCGCGTCGCGGTCAACTGCGCCGGTATCGGCAACGGCATCAAGACCTTCGGCAAGACCGGCCCGTTCCCGCTGGCCGACTTCACCAAGGTCATCAACGTCAACCTGATCGGCACGTTCAACGTGATCCGGCTGGCGGCCGAGCGCATCGCCAAGTCCGACCACGTCGACGGCGACCGCGGCGTCATCATCAACACCGCCTCGGTGGCGGCCTTCGAGGGCCAGATCGGCCAGGCCGCCTACTCGGCGTCCAAGGGCGGCATCGTCGGCATGACCCTGCCGATCGCCCGTGACCTGGCGAGCATCGGCATCCGGGTCAACACCATCGCCCCCGGTCTATTCGAGACGCCGCTGCTGGCCGGTCTGCCCGAGGACGTCAAGACCTCGCTGGGCAAGCAGGTGCCGCACCCGTCGCGGCTGGGGCAGCCCGCGGAGTACGGCAAGCTCGCCGCCCACATCGTGGAGAACCCGATGCTCAACGGCGAGACGATCCGTCTCGACGGCGCGATCCGCATGCAGCCCCGCTAGTCCCCCTGCCGGTACCCCAGAGAGGAGGCGGCGCCGTGAAGCGCACGCTCTACGAGTCCGACCACGAGGACTTCCGCGAGGCCTTCCGGGCCTTCGTCGAGAAGGAGATCGCCCCGCACGAGGCGCAGTGGGAGCGCGACGGCGTCGTCTCCCGGGAGCTGTTCACCACCGCCGGCGCCAACGGGTTCCTGGGCATGGACGCGCCCGAGGAGTTCGGTGGCGGCGGGGTGCGGGACTTCCGGTTCAACGCGATCGTCTCCGAGGAGGTGCTGCGCGTCGGTGCGGCCGGTTCGGGGCTGGGCCTGACTCTGCACAACGACATCGTGCTGCCCTACCTGCTCGCCTACACCACCGACGAGCAGAAGCAGCGATGGCTGCCGGGCGTCGTGGCGGGGGAGAAGATCCTCGCCATCGCGATGACCGAGCCGGGCATCGGCTCGGACCTGGCGTCGATGTCGACGACCGCCATCCGCGACGGCGACCACTACGTCGTCAACGGCGCGAAGACCTTCATCACCAACGGGATCAACGCCGACCTCGTCGTCGTCGCGGTGAAGACCGACCCGTCGCAGAAGCACAAGGGCATGAGCCTGCTGGTGCTCGAGCGCGGGATGGAGGGATTCGAGCGCGGCCGCAACCTCGACAAGCTGGGCATGCACGCCCAGGACACCGCCGAGCTCTCCTTCACCGACGTGAAGGTGCCGGTGGAGAACCTGCTCGGGCCCGAGGAGGGCAAGGGCTTCGTCCAGCTGGTCGAGAAGCTGCCCCAGGAGCGCCTGTCGATCGCCGTCGCCGGGGTGGCCGCGGCCCGGACGGTGCTGACGAACACCCTGGAGTACGTCAAGGAGCGCAAGGCGTTCGGGTCCCCGGTCGGCTCGTTCCAGAACTCGAAGTTCGCGCTGGCCGAGATGGACACCGAGATCGACCTCGCCGAGCACTACGTCGACGACTGCGTGCGGGCGCTGAACGCGGGCGAGCTGACCGCCGTCGACGCGTCGAAGGCGAAGTACTGGTGCACCGAGCTGCAGGGCCGGGTCGCCGACCGCTGCCTGCAGCTGCACGGCGGCTACGGCTACATGAGCGAGTACCCGGTCTCCAAGGCCTACGCCGACGCCCGCATCACCCGGATCTACGGCGGCACCACCGAGATCATGAAGGAGGTGATCGGCCGGGGTCTGGGACTCTGAGCCGATGACCGACAGGCGATCATGAGCACATCATGAACTCCGAACACCCTCCGGCGGTCAGGAGCCGGGCGCAGCGGTCGGAGGACAGCCGCGCCCGGATCCTGGACGCCGCCGTGGCCTGCCTCATCGACGGCGGCTACTCGGGCTCCACGACCCTGACCATCCAGTCGGCCGCCGACGTGTCGCGCGGCCGGCTGCTGCACCACTTCCCCAGCCGGGACCGGTTGCTGGTCGCGGCTGCGCAGCACCTGGCGGTGAAGCGCGTCGCCGACACCGAGGAACGCGTGCGACGGGTGGTCGAGACCGACCCGGTCGGCTCGTTCGAGCGGGCCGACCGGGTCATCGAGCTGTTGTGGGAGAGCTTCTCCGAGCCCCACTTCTGGGCGGCGGTGGAGCTCTGGACCGCGGCCCGGTCCAACGCCGAGATCGCCGAGGCGCTGCGACCCGAGGAGAAGCGCCTCGGCGCGGCGATCCGGGCGTCGATGGCCCGCATGTTCGGCGACGAGCTCGCCGGCCGCCCGCGGTTCAAGCAGCTGCGCGACCTGCTGCTCACCTCGATGCGCGGCACCTCGCTGACCTACACCTTCGACCCGCGCGACCCGGGCAGCGACCCGATGCTGCCCCAGTGGAAGGACCTGGCCCGGGTGCTGCTCGGGCCGTGACCGGCGCCCCGGGTGTCGGAGTCCTCAGGTGCGGTAGCTCTCAGGTGCCGAAGCTCAGCCCGAACGGCGGCGTCGCACCCTCGGGAACGACGGGCGGCGCCGGCGGCCGCACCGCGACCCGGTCGCGGCCCGCGTGCTTGGCCTCGTAGAGCGCGGCGTCCGCGGCGGCCAGCAGCCCGTCGAGGTCCGTGCCGTGGTCCGGTGTCGTCGCGACGCCGACCGACACCGACAGCCCGGTGACCCGGCCCGCGGTGGCCGTGTCGACCTCCAGCGCGCGCACGCCCCGGCGGATCCGCTCGGCGACCTCGCGGGCCCGGTCGTCCAGGGTGTCGTCGGCGCGCATCCCGCCGAGCGTGACCACGAACTCCTCGCCGCCGAACCGGCCGGCCAGGTCCTCGTCGCGCACCTCGGTGGTGAGGACGTCGGCGACGGCCTGGAGCACGTCGTCGCCCGCCAGATGGCCGTGCCGGTCGTTGACCGCCTTGAAGTGGTCGAGGTCGAGGATCAGCACCGCGCCGGCGCGGTCGGTGCGTGTGTCCCGCTCCAGCATCTGGCGGCTGCGCCAGCGCCACGCCGCCGGGTTGAGGAGCCCGGTCTTGGCGTCGGTGTCGACCTGTGCCTCGAGCTGACGCACCAGGGTCGTCTGTTCGACGACGAGCAGCGGCAGCACCGCGAGCAGCGCGAACCAGGGGGAGGTGTTGGCGAGCACGACGGCGACCAGCCCGCCGATCGACAGCGTCGCCAGCTCCAGCCCGATGTCACCGCCCCACAGGATCGCGAGGAACCGCGACCCCGGTGCGGTCAGTCGCAGCACCGACACGACCAGCAGCGTGTTCACCGTCGTGTAGGCGACCAGCGCGCCCAGCACCAGCGCCGCGTTCTGCGCGGTCGCCGGCGCCCCGCCCCAGCCGCCGACCAGCGCGAGCAGTCCCGCGACGGTGTGCACGGCGAGCAGGACCGTGGCGGCGCTGTAGACCTGGCGGTGCGGCGGCGTGCCGCTCGGGCGCACCACCCGCAGGTAGAGGTGGACGTAGATGACGGCGACGACGGCCGTCGCGAGCACCGGCGGCAGCAGCAGCGCCGCCGCGAAGGTCCAGACCGAGGTCATGTTGATGTAGCGGGTCTCGGCGATCCGGCGCCGCAGGCGTTCGGCGTTGACCGACAGCTCGGTGTGCACCGCGGCCACCAGCATCAGCAGCCCGCAGAGCAGCGCGTCGGTCCGCGTCGGCGCGGCCCCGGTCAGCGCGCCCGCGACGACGGCGGCCACCGCCGCGGACTCCACGGCCAGGACGAGCAGCAGCGGGCGCACCGGCAGGCCGAGCAGCGACCGGGCGTCCAGCACACGACGGCGACGCCGTGCCGGGCGCGGTGCCACCGGGCCAGAGGTCACGTCGCCTGCCTGTTCGTCGGGTGCGTTAGGGGTATCGGGTCGAGGCTACGCGGGAGTAGGGCAAGCGGTTGCCGTTCGTGTCGCAGCGGCCCGAGTCCGCGCCGAGCGGCCCGAAACCGACGACGAACGCCTCAGGATTGCGTTAAACCGTGACGGAGCGTTGTCCATCGCTTACGCTGGACCTGTCATCACTCGATCGTGGAGCGTGCCGTGCGTCCTGACGTGCGGACCGCAACGGCGTCCGTTCCGGGACGGTGAGAAGTACTCCGGTCGAGGGGAGAGTGCTCGTGCGCAACTGGGACTGGTGAACCGTCATCGGCGCCGCGCGGGACGCTCGGTCGTCCCGCGCGGCGCCGCCGTCCGTGGCCGCCGACCGGTGTCGGGTCGGGTCCCGGGCACGTACCCGTCCCTGCCCGTGTCCCTGTCGTCAGAACCGGTGACGCTCGGACGGGGCATGCGACACCCTCGTCCGGCGGTGTGTGCGCGCCTGCACTCCATACTCTGAACGGGTGACACGTTCGTCACTCCACTGCTCCGACCAGCGCAGACGAGCCGTTGCGGCCGGGTTCCGACGATCACCCCCTAGGCGGGACGTCCACCTTCGTGTTGCAGTTAGCCTCGCCTTATCTGAGGCGTGCCGAAGCAACGAAAGGACCGTGATGGCGAACCCCGCGAACGCGAACCCCCACTCCGCCCCGGAGGTACTCGACGTAGTGGGGGTCGGGTTCGGGCCGTCGAACCTCGGCATCGCGATCGCCCTGCTGGAGCACAACGCGGCGGCCCCGGCCGACGCGCGGGTGACCGCCCGGTTCGTCGAGCGCCAGGATCGGTTCGGCTGGCACCGCGGGATGCTGCTCGAGGACGCGACCATGCAGGTGTCCTACCTCAAGGACCTCGTGACGTTGCGGAACCCGACCAGCGGCTTCTCCTTCCTGTCCTACCTGCACGACCGCGACCGGCTCGCCGACTTCATCAACTACGGCTCGTCGTTCCCCACCCGCCGCGAGTTCCACGACTACCTGGAGTGGGCCGCCGCACGGGTCGGCGAGGTCAGCGACGCCGCGGGCTCCCCGGTGACCGTCGACTACGGCAGCGAGGTCGTCGAGATCGAGCCCGTGCCCGGCGACGGGGTGGTCGACCTCCTCGACGTCGTGGTGCGCACCGGCGAACGGGTGGAGCGGCTGCGGACCCGCAACGTCGTGCTCGCCTGCGGGCTCACCCCGGTCCTCCCGCGCGGGATCACCGCAGGTGGACGCATCTGGCACAACCGCGACCTGCTCTTCCGCACCCGCGAGCTCGCCGGCGCCTCGCCCGCGCGGTTCGCCGTCGTCGGGGCCGGGCAGAGCGCGGCGGAGACCGTGGAGCACCTGCACCGCACCTTCCCGACCGCCGAGGTGCACGCGGTGTTCGCCCGCTACGGCTACAGCCCCGCCGACGACACGTCCTTCGCCAACCGGATCTTCGACCCGGCCGCCGTCGACGACTTCTTCACCGCCCCGGACGAGGTCAAGGACCGCATCCTCGGCTACCACGCCAACACCAACTACTCGGTGGTCGACCCCGAGCTGATCGAGGGCCTGTACCGCACGCACTACCACGAGCGGGTCGCCGGCCGGGAGCGGCTGCGCTTCCGCAACGTCTCCCGGGTGGCCGACGTCGTCGACGTCGGGGACCGGGTGGAACTGGCCATCGAGTCGCTCATCGACGGCGAGCGCGAGGTCATCACCGCCGACGCCGTGGTCTACGCGACCGGGTACCGGTCGGCCGACCCGCTGTGGCTGCTCGACGCCGGCCTGCAGCAGGCCTGCGGGCGCGACGGACAGGGCCGGCTCGACGTGCAGCGCGACTACCGCGTCCGCACCGGTGCGCTCCCCGGTGGCGGAACGGTCCGGGCCGGCGTCTACCTGCAGGGTCCGACCGAGCACACGCACGGCATCACCTCGACCCTGCTGTCCAACATCGCCGTGCGGTCCGGAGAGATCGTCGCCTCGCTCGTCCGGGGAACGGCGGTCGCCTCCCCGGAGGCGAGCGGACGCGACACCGCCACCGTCTGAGCTCCCCACCACGTCCCCGCACCGGAGGAGAACCATGTCCACCAACCCCTTCGACGACGAGAACGGCACCTTCCGGGTGCTGGTGAACGACGAGGGTCAGCACTCGTTGTGGCCGGACTTCGCCGAGGTCCCGGCGGGCTGGACCTCGGTCCACGGGCCGGCCGACCGGACCTCGTGCCTGGACTACGTCGAACGGAACTGGACCGACCTGCGACCGCGCAGCCTGCGCGAACGCACCGACGCCTGATCCGCACCGACGCCTGATCCCCGGCGCCGCCTGGTCCGGGGCGCCGCGCCACTCAGCCGAGATCGGGTGCCTGGTCGGGTCGCAGACCCGACCAGGCACTCCACAGCCGGGCGTAGGTGCCCCCGGCGGCCACCAGCTCGTCGTGACGGCCCTGCTCGATGACCCGGCCGTCCTCGAGGACGACGACCCGGTCGGCGGTGGCCGCCTGGGTCAGACGGTGCGCGACGACCACCGTCGTCCGCCCGCGAGCCGCGGCGAGCGCCGCGTCCTCCAGCGCCCGGGCCCCGGAGCTGCCCGCCTCCGCGGTGGCCTCGTCCAGGATCACGACCGGCCGGTCGGCGAGCACGAGCCGGGCCAGCGCGAGCTGCTGGGACTGCACGACGTCCAGCTCGTGCGCGCCGTTCCCGACCGGGGTCGCCAGGCCCCCGGGCAGCTCCTCGGCCCAGGCCAGCGCCCCGACGGTGTCGAGCGCGGCGCGCAGCTGCGCGTCGTCGGCGTCCGGGGCGGCCAGGCGCAGGTCCTCGGCCAGCGTCCCGGCGAACACGTGCACCTCCTGGGTGACCAGCGCGACGGTGTCCCGGCGGACGGTCGGGCCCTGCTCGTCGAGGCCGGCGCCGCCGATCTCGATCCGGCCGGACGACGGCCGGTGCAGCCCCACCACCAGCTTCGCCAGGGTGGACTTGCCCGCGCCGCTCGCGCCCACCAGGGCGACCCGCGTGCCCGGCTCGACGTCGAGGTCCACACCGCGCAGCGACGGGTGTCCGTCGACGTAGGCGTGGGTCAGGCCGCGGGCGCGGACACGGGAGCCGTCCGGCCGGGCGGGCTCGGCGGGATCGGGCTCGGGGGCGAGGTCGGCGACCCCGACGATCCGGCGCAGCCCGGCGATCGCGGACTGGGCGACGTCGAGCTGGAACAGCACCACGTTGACCGGGCCGAACAGGTTGATGAAGTAGAGCGCCGCCGCGCTGGCCGTGCCGATCGTGGCCTCACCGGAGGTCACCAGCCAGAAGCCGGCGACCAGGACACCGGTCACACCCAGGTACTCCGCCGCGTTGAGCCGGCCGAAGAACCGGGTCTGCAGCCGGATCACCCGCATGGCGAGCCCGACGACGGCGTCGGCGCGTTCGGCGACCCGGTCCCGGTGCTGGTCGTGCAGGCGGAACGCCCGCACGGTCGACACCCCCGCGGCGGTGTCGAGCAGCTGCTGTTGCTGGTCGCCGTAGGCGATCCGCTGTGCTGCGTAGATCGGGCCGGACCGGGCGAGGAACCAGCGCGCGGTCCAGGCCTGGATCGGGACGGCGAGCAGCGCGCCGAGGAGCAGCCGCCAGTCCAGCGCGAGCAGCGCGACGAGGGTCAGGCCGATCAGCAGCGCGGAGCGGGCGAACTCGGGCAGCGCCTCGCGCACGGCCTCGGCGACGACGCTGACGTCGTCGGTGACCCGCGAGGTCAGGTCCCCGGACCCGGCCCGTTCCAGCTGCTCCAGGTCCAGGTGCAGCGCCCGGTCGACGAACCGTTCGCGCAGCCCGGCCAGCACCGTCTCGCCGACGCGGGCGACCAGGGCGACGCCGAGCATCGCGAGCACGCCCTGCCCGACCGCGACCCCGACCAGGCCGAGCACCGGGGCGGTGACGGCGTCGGCACCCCGGCCGTCGGCGACCAGGTCGACGATCCGGCCGAGCAGTGGTGCGGTGAGCAGGCTGACCGCGGCGGCCCCGACGAGCGTCACGAGCCCGAGCAGCGCGGTGCCGCGCTGGGGCCGCAGCAGCTCGCCGCGGACGGCCCGCATCCGTGCCCCGTCGGCGACGGGCAGGCGGGTGGTCATCCGGTCACCAGCTTCCGGTAGTCGGGGTCGGCCATGAGCTCGCTGTGCGTCCCGTCCGCGGCGATCCGGCCGCCGCGCAGGACGACGGTCCGGTCGGCGGCGGCCAGCAGCGCCGGGCTGGTGGTGACGACGACGGTGGTCCGGCCGCGACGCAGCGCGCGCAGCCCGTCGGCGATCGCGGCCTCGGTGACGGCGTCGACCGCGGTGGTCGGGTCGTGCAGCACGAGCACCGGGGGGTCGGCGGCGAGGGCCCGGGCGAGGGCGATCCGCTGCCGCTGACCCCCGGACAGCGAGCTGCCCCGGGCGGCGACCGCGGTGTCCGCCCCGTCGGGGAGGACCTCCGCGGCCTGGTCGGCGCGAGCCGCGGCCATCGCCGGGGCCGGGTCGGTCCCGGGCGCACACCCGGCGAGGACGTTGTCGCGCACGGTGCCGGCGAACAGGTGTGCGTCGTGCGCGGCGACGAGAACACCGGCGCGGGCGTCGATGCACTCCAGCGCGGTGAGGTCGGTCCCGCCGACCTCGACCCGGCCGTCGACGGGGTCGGTCTCGCGGCCCAGCAGCCGGACCAGCCCGAGTGCGGTCGCCGCGTCGTCGGTGACCACACCCAGCATGGTTCCCGGTGCGACGTCGAGATCCACGCCGGACAGGCCCACGGTGCGGACCCCGCGCAGGGTCAGCCCGCCGTCCCCGGCCGCGGCGGCGCTCCCGGACCCGGGCCGGGCGGTGACGGCGTGCTCGCTGCCGAGCAGCGTCGCGATCCGGCCGGCGGACGCGCGGCCCTGGGCGAGCTGGCGGCTCACCGCGCCGAACACCTCGAGCGGGCCCACCAGGAACTGGGCGAGGCCTACGGCGGCGACGAGGCCGCCGATGCTGAGCTGGCCGTCGGCGGCGAGTCGCCCGCCGACCAGTGCGATGAGGGCGAGGAAGAGCCCGTTGACCAGCTGGACCGAGCCGAGGAAGCCGGCCTCGGCCCGGGTGGCGAACAGGGTCGCGCCCAGCGCCTCCCGGCTGACCCGGCGGTAGCGACGCTGGGCCGCCGGCTCGACCCCGAGCCCCTTCAGCACCCGGACGCCGTCGATCAGGTCGGCCGCGACCCCGGAGGCCGCGGCCGCCCGCTCCTGTTCGGCGTGGCTGCGCCGCTCCAGCGGGGTGCCGATGCGCTGGATCGCCCACAGCAGCGGCGGGGAGCCCAGCAGGATGAGCAGCCCCAGCGGCAGCGAGATGGTGAGCAGCGCGATCGCCGCGACGACGACCGCGGTCACCGCGGCCAGCCCGAGCGGGAGCATGAAGCTGACCACGGCGACACGTTTCGCGTCGGACACCGCGATCGAGGCCAGCTCACCGGGCAGCCGTCCGGCCTCGGCGCCGCCGCGGGGGTCGAGCAGCCGCCCGGCCACCTGCAGCCGCAGCCGGGCGTCGCCGCGTACGTCGGCCGACCAGGCGTGCCGGGCGCCGAAGCGGTAGCAGGTGGACAGGAACAGGAAGTCCAGTCCGAGGACCAGCAACCAGCCGGTGAGGGCGACGGGGTCGCCGGCCGCGATCCCGCGGTCGATCACCACCCCGACGAGGACGGGGACGAGTGCCTCACCCGCCTGGTGGCCGCAGAACAGCGCCGCCGCCGCGGCGAGCCGTCCACGGAAGGCCCCCAGCGACCCCCGCAACACGGACCGGCCGGACTCCGCCTGGCGGGTGGGAACGTCCATTGTGTCAGGATAGCCTTGCCAACATCGACGCCCGACGCGGTCGGCGGTGGGCTCAGTTCCCCGGTGCCTGCCCCTTCAGCGCCGCATCGAGCTGCGGCACCACGGTGTCGAGTGCGTAGGGCAGCGACAGCGGGCTGGAGTAGCCCAGTGCGGCGGCGAACTCGGTCTCGAACGGCCCGAGGTAGGCCACCCGGCCCTGCTGCACCGCCGGGATCGCCCGGAACACCGGGTCGGCCTCGGACTCGGCGCGCGAGCGGCCCAGCACCACGAGCACGTCGCTGTCGAGGTCGCCCTGGCGCTCCAGCGAGAGGGTCTGCGAGTCCGGCCGGACGGCGAAACCGAGGCCGGCGAAGATCTGGGCGCGCAGGTCGTCGGTGCCCATGTCGTAGGGGACACCCTCGATGAAGAAGTCCATCTTCAGGTTCTTGCCCGCGAAGTCGGGGTGGGCGGCCTTGGCCTCGTCGAACCTCGCGCGGGTCGCGGCGATGACCTGCTCGGCCTGCTCGGTGCGGCCGGTGGCCTGCCCGGTGATGCGGGTCTGCTCCTCCCAGCCTGCGGGGTTCGTGCCGTCGGGGGTGCCCTGGGCGACGGTCGGCGCGATCTGCGACAGCGCGGTGTAGGTCGCCTGGTCCATGAAGGAGCAGACGCCGAGGATCAGGTCGGGCTTCAGCGCGGCGACCTGCTCGATCGGGATCTCGGCTCCGGTCAGCAGCTGCGGCTGCGTCCCCCCGAGCGCCTCCTGCGCCCAGGGGCGCTTCGCGTAGTCGTAGTCGCCGATGTTCTCGCGGACCCCGACCGGCTTCACCCCCACGGCCAGTGCGAAGTCGGCGTCGTTGAAACCGACGGTGACCACCCGCTGCGGTGCGGCCGGGATCGTCGTCTCGCCGAAGGCGTGCTTCAGCGTGACCGGGAAGGCTCCGGCGGCCTCGCCGCTGGGGGCGGGCTGCGCGGTGTCGCCGGTACCCCCGGACGCACAGCCGGCCAGCGCCAGCAGCAGGACCACGCACGCGGCGAGCGCACGGAGCAGGGATCGGGGCATAGGGGCGGTCCTTTCGACGGGACCCGTGCGGGCGGGTGCACCGGGCGCCGGGGGATCAGGTCAGTACACCCTTCTGGGTGGACAGGCGAACCTTACCCATGGCGGTCACGATCGGGCGGACAGGACATCCCAGACGACATCGAGGTGCGCGCGGCCGGTGGTGACCCCGCCGAACGCCACCCGCACCACCGGGTGCCCGTCGACCTCGGTGCCGGTGAGCAGCACCCGACCGTCGGCGTTGGCCCGCTCCAGCAGCGCGGTGGTCGCCGCGTCGCCGGCACGCGAGCGCAGGCAGACCAGCGACAGCACCGGTGTACACGCCAGCTCCAGGTCGTTGTGCCCGCGGACCCGCTCGGCCAGCTCGGCGGCGAGGTCCACGTGCCCGCGCAGGTGCGCCCGCAGCCCGGACAGGCCCTGCCCGTGCAGCACCGCCCACAGCTTCAGTGCCCGGAACCGCCGCCCGAGCGGGACCTGCCAGTCCCGGAAGTCCACGACGGTGCCGGAGTCGGAGTGCGCGTCGCGCAGGTAGGCCGGGGTGATCGACAGCGCGGCCGGCAGCGCGCGGGCGTCGCGCACCCACAGCAGCGAGGCGTCGAACGCGGTGAGCAGCCACTTGTGGGCGTCGGTGCAGAAGGAGTCGACACCGTGGCCCGGCCCGGGATTGACGCCGTCGAGCACCCAGCGGTGCTCCGGGCAGAGCGCCGCGACGCCGGCCCACGCGGCGTCGACGTGCACCCAGGCCCGGTGCGGCCGCGCCGCCGTGACCAGCGCCGCGACCGGGTCGCTCGACCCGGTCGAGGTCGTCCCGACCGTCGCGCACACCAGCACCGGGATCAGCCCGGCGGCGACGTCCGCGGCGAGGGTGTCGGCCAGCGCCGCCGGGTCCATCGCCCGGGAGCCCGGGGTGCACGGGACCGTCCGCAGCCCGTCGGAGCCGAGCCCCGCCACCCGCACCGCCTTGGCCAGCGACGAGTGCGTCTCGGCGGTGACGTAGACGCGCTCCCGCCCGGTCACTCCGCGCGCCCGCCAGCCGGAGCCCGGGTCCGGGGCTGCCCGGTGCAGCGCGGCGGTGAGCGCGACCAGCGCCGCCGAGGACGCCGAGTCCTGGATCGAGCCGCCCCCGCCGCCGTCGTGGGTGAACGACTCGTCCAGCCCGAGCGCCCTGGCCAGCTGGTCGGTGACCGCCTGCTCCACCTCGGTGCAGGCGGGCGAGGTGGACCAGAGCATCCCCTGCGCCCCGGCGCCGCCGGAGAGCAGCTCACCGAGCAGCGAGGTCAGCGAGGCGTTCGCCGGGAAGAAGGCGTGGAAGCCGGGGTGCTGCCAGCGGGTGTCGGCGTCGCCGGTGACGGCCTCGACCAGCGACGGGAACGCGGCGAGCGGCTCGGGGTCCTCGTTCGCCTCGCGGGGGAAGCGGGCCCGCACGGTGCCGGGCTCCACGACGTCGCGAACCGGGCGACGCTCGATCCCGGCGCGGGCGTCGGCGACGGCGTCGACGAACAGGTGGCCGAGGGCGCGGAACTCGTCCGGGGTGAGGTCGGGCACGCGGCCCGACGCTACCCGGCCACGGAGGCGTGCTCGTGGTCGTGCAGGTCGTCGAGGTCCCAGGCGGGCAGCGGGTCGTCCAGGTCGCGCCAGGAGTCGGGCCCGGCGAGCAGTTCGTCGTCGGTGAGCAGGGCCGGGTCGAGCCGGGCGGTGACGGTGTCGCGGGTCAGGCCGAGCCCGATGAACACGATCTCCTGCCCGCGCGGCCCGTCGAACGACGACCACGGCGCGGCCGGGTCCAGCGCCATGTTCGGCCCGGCCTGCGACCACAGGCCCGCGACGTCGGGCCGGGTGGCCAGCCAGCAGAAGCCCTTGCTGCGCAGCAGGCCCGGCCAGTCGCCGAGCGCGTCGAGCAGTCGTGCCGGGTGGAACGGGCGCGCCGCCCGCCAGGTGACGCTCGCGATCCCGTACTCCTCGGTCTCGGGGGTGTGCGAGCCGTTGAGCTCCTGGGCCCAGCCCGGTGTCGCCGAGGCCGCCGCCGGGTCGTAGCGACGGGTGTCGAGCAGGTCGGTGATGGGCAGGTCCCCGCGCACGGCGCGCACGATGCGGGCGCCCGGGTTCATCCGCGACAGCAGTGCCTCGATCCGGCCCAGCGCGTGCGGCGCGACGAGATCGGTCTTGTTCAGCACCAGCAGGTCGGCGAACTCGACCTGGTCGGCGAGCAGGTCCGACAGCGTCCGCTCGTCGCCCTCGGCGGCCTGCAGCTCCCGGTCGGCGAGCGAGTCCTCGCTGGTCAGCAGGTGCTCGAAGGTGGAGGCGTCGACGACGGTGACCATGGTGTCGAGCCGCGCCACGTCGGAGAGCGCGGTGCCGTCGTCGAAGGTCCACTCGAACGTCGCCGCCACCGGCATCGGTTCGGAGATCCCGGTCGACTCGACGACGACGTGCTCGTAGCGCCCCTCGGCGGCCAGCTCGCCGACCGTGGTCAGCAGGTCCTCGCGCAGCGTGCAGCAGATGCAGCCGTTGGTGAGCTCGACCAGCTTCTCCTGGCTGCGGTGCAGATCGACGAGCGCGCCGTCGATGTTCACCTCGCTCATGTCGTTGACGACGACGGCGATCCGCCTGCCCTCCCGGTTCGCGAGCAGGTGCTCCAGCAGCGTCGTCTTCCCCGCGCCGAGGAAGCCGGACAGGATCGTGACGGGAACGCGACGGTCGGCCATACCGATGATGATAACGATAGTCGATTAGGCGGGTGTAGGCTGCCTCCGTGCGTTCCTCCCGTCCCGTCTGGTGGCGGCTGCTCCCCGCAGCCGCGTAGACGCACGTCACCGTCACCCCGGGCTGCCCGAGCAGCCCGGCGCAACCCGGTGTGTCTCGTGCAGCTCCCCGTTCCCAGGAGCTGATCATGGATTCCCTCGCTGCCACCGTCGCCCGGATGCCCGCGCTGCGTGCCGCCGTCGCCGCCGACCCGTCGTCGCACCGGGTGCTGACCGGGGAGCGGCCGACCGGCCCGCTGCACCTGGGGCACCTGGTGGGCACCATCTCCGAACGGGTACGGCTGCAACGGTCCGGTGTGGACGTGCTGGTGATCCTGGCCGACTACCAGGTGATCACCGACCGCGACGTCGCGGACCGGCTGGCCGACCACGTGCGCGGCGCGGTGCTCGACCAGCTCGCCGCCGGGCTCGAACCGGACCGCACCACGGTGTTCACCCACTCCGCGGTGCCCGCGCTGAACCAGCTGATGCTGCCGTTCCTGTCGCTGGTCACCGAGGCCGAGCTGCACCGCAACCCGACGGTGAAGGCCGAGCACGCGGCGTCCGGGCGCGCGTTGTCGGGGCTGCTTCTGACCTACCCGGTGCACCAGGCCGCGGACATCCTGTCCTGCCGTGCCGACCTCGTACCGGTGGGGAAGGACCAGCTCCCGCACATCGAGCTGACCCGGGTGCTGGCGCGGCGCTTCGCCGAGCGCTACGGCCCGGTGTTCACCCCGCCCGAGCCGATGCTGACCGACACCCCGGAGCTGCCCGGCCTCGACGGGCACAAGATGTCGAAGTCCCGCGGCAACGCCGTCCCGCTCGGCGCGACCGCCGACGAGACGGCGGCGATCGTGCGCCGCGCCCGTACCGATTCCGAGCGGCGGATCACCGTCGACCCCGAGGGGCGGCCCGGGGTGTACGGGCTGCTCACGACCGCGGCGCTGTGTCTGGGGCGCGACCCGCACGAGCTGGCCGCGACCCTCGACGGGGCCGCCGCGCTCAAGCGCCTCACCACCGAGGCGGTCAACGACCATCTCGCCGGGCACCGCGCGCGGCGCGCCGAGCTGGCCCGCGACCCCGGGCTGGTCGACGACGTGCTGGCGCGGGGCAACGCGCGTGCGAACGAGCTGGCGGAGGAGACCCTCGACGCGGTCCGTGCGGCGATGGGGATGCGCTACGACCGGGTCAGGACGCGGTCCGCCGGGTGACGGTGTCCCGGATCTGCGGCAGCAGGTGCTCGCCCGCGGCCAGCAGGTCCGGGAGCCGGTCGGGCTCGCCGAGCAGCGCCCGGAAGGCGTCGGCGACGGTGACGCCGTGCCCGGGCCGGTGCTCGACGGTCACGGTGTCCCCGGCGCGGATCTCGCCGGGGGACAGGACCCGCAGATAGGCGCCCGGGCGGGCGGCCGCGGTGAACCGCTTCACCCAGCCCGCCCGCTCCAGGTGCGCGGCGAAGGTCCGGCACGGCACGCGGGGCGCGGTCACCTGCAGCACCACCCCGCCGACCCGCCAGCACTCGCCGAGCTCGGCCCCGGACACGTCGATCCCGCGGGTCGTCAGGTTCTCCCCGAACGTCCCCGCCCGCAGCGGCCCGAGCTCGGTGGCGAAGAACTCCAGGTCCTCCCGGGCGTAGGCGTAGACGGCCTTGTCCGGGCCGCCGTGGTGGTCGGCGTCGCAGATCGTGTCGCCGGCCAGCCCGCTCGCCGCAGCCGCCGGGACGGCCACCCGGACCGGTCCGGCCACCGGCAGCTTGTCGATCCCCGAGGCCCCCGCCTTGGCGAGGATCGGGCGGGACACCCCGGTGTTCACCGATTCCACGACGCTCACGGTCGCGACGGTAGGCGAGCCCCGCCGCCGTCGCGACCGGGTCGGCGACCGGGTTACTGCGCGGGCGCGGAGACCGAGTCCAGCGCGCCGTGGTCGCGGCGCAGCTCGGTCTTGAGCACCTTGCCCGTCGGGTTGCGCGGCAGCGCGTCGACGACGGCGATCCGTGTCGGGCGCTTGTAGCGGGCCAGCCGGTCGGCGCACCACGCGACGACGGCGTCGAGGTCCGGCGGCGCGGTGGGGTCGGCGGGCACGACCACCGCCAGCGGTGTCTCGCCCCAGCGTGGGTCGGGCACCCCGATGACCGCGACGTCGGCGATGCCCGGGTGCGCCGCCAGCACGTCCTCCACCTCGGCGCTGTAGACGTTCTCACCACCCGAGATGATCATGTCCTTGGCCCGGTCCACGACGTAGAGGTAGCCGTCGGGGTCCTCGCGGACCAGGTCTCCGGAGTGGAACCAGCCGCCGCGGAACGCCTCGGCCGTCGCGTCCGGACGCCCCCAGTACTCCCGCATCACCGTCGGTCCGCGGTAGACGATCTCGCCGACCTCGCCGCGTGGCACGTCGTTCATCTCCGGGTCGACCACGCGCACCTCGACGCCGATCATCGGCGTCCCCACCGAGCCGATCTTGCGGACCGAGTCCTCGCCGCGCAGCACGCATGTGATCGGGCTGCACTCGGTCTGGCCGAACGCGGTCACCACGGTGGCCTGCGGGAACGTGTCGATCATCGTGCGGATCAGCGTCGTCGACGCCGGTGCCGCGCCCCAGCTGATCCGGCGCAGCGCCGACAGGTCCCGCTCCGCGAGGCCGGGCACCGCGCAGATCGCCTGCCACTGCGCCGGGACGAAGAAGCACGACGACACCTTCTCCCGTTCCAGGGTGTCGACCGTCGCGACCGGGTCGAAGCCGCCCGACGGCGGGATGATCACCCGGCCGCCCGCGATCAGGGTGGGCAGCATCCCGGAGAGCCCGGCGATGTGGAACAGCGGCGCCCCGGACAGCGAGACCCGGTCGTCGCCGGCGGTGCCCATGTGCGTGATCGACAGGAACGCGTGCAGCAGCAGGTTGCGGTGGGTCAGCACGGCGCCCTTGGGACGGCCGGTCGTCCCCGAGGTGTACATGATGTAGGCGGGCTCCTCGTCGGCGACGTCGTCGCCCCAGGACCCGGGCCCGGCCTCGGCGAGCAGCGCGTCGAGGCCCTCGCCGAGCCCCAGCACCGTCCGCACCGACGGCGCGTCGGCCCGGGCGGTCTCCACCGTCGCGGCGAACCGGTCGTCGCAGACGACCGCGGTGGGGCCGCAGTCGGTCAGCTGGAAGGCGATCTCGCCGGCGGTCAGCCGGAAGTTCAGCGGGACGCAGATCGCGCCGATCCCCAGCACCGCCAGGTAGCTCTCGACGAGTTCGACGGAGTTGAGCCCGAGCACCGCGACCCGGTCCCCGCGGTCGACCCCGCGTCCGGCGAGGACGGTCGCCAGCCGGGACACCCGGTCGTCGAGCTGCGCCCAGGTCCGCGACGTCCGTGGGTCGGCCAGCGCCGGAGCGTCCGGTGTGGTCCGTGCGTGCCGCGCGACGATGTCCGCCGCCGTCATCCCGTGTCCCGTGATCGTGCCCACCGGTGGCCTCCCGAGCCTCGACTGCCCTGTCACTGTGGTCCCGGCCACCCCGGTGGGGCAACAGCTCGTCCCGCCGTGGAGGGTGACGCCGGTGAGCACGACCCCCGAAGGCAGCGGTCCCGACGGCAGCGGTCCCGAGGGCGGCGGCCTCGACCGCAGCGGTCCCGGCGGGGCCGACCCCGGGGGCGCCGTCCCCGACGGCACCCGGCGGCTCCGGCTGCTGCAGCTGGCGTCGCTGACGAGCACCGTCGACCGGTTCGCGATCGCGCCGCTGCTCGTGCCGATCGCCGCGTCGTTCGACGCGCCGCTGGCGGCGGCGGCCGGCGCGGCCGGGGGCTACTTCCTCGCCTACGGCCTCATGCAGGTCGTGTGGGGCGTGCTGTCCGACCGGATCGGCCGGGTCCGGGTGATGCGCCTGGCCCTGGTCGGCGCGGTGCTGGGCGGGGTCGCCTCGGTGCTGGCCCCGACGCTGGCCGTGCTGGTCGTCGCGCGGGTCCTCACCGGCGCGTGCACGGCGGCACTGATCCCGGCGGCGCTGGTCTACGTCGGCGACACCTGGCCCGCCGCCGTCCGGCAGCGGCCGCTGTCGGACCTGCTCGCCGCGACCGCGCTCGGCACCGCCGTCGCCACGGCCGGGGCGGGTCTGCTCGCCGACCTGGCCGGGTGGCGCGTCGTCCTCGGGGCGACGGCGACGGGCTGCGCGGTGCTGTTCGTCGCGCTGCGGGCGCTGCCCGAACCCGACGGCGCCCGCACGCCGTCGCGCGGGATCACCGACGCGGTGCTCCGCCCGCTGGCCGCCGTCGCCGGGAACGGCTGGGCCCGGCTGGTGCTGGCGCTCGCCTTCGTCGAGGGTGCGGTCGTGCTCGGGGTGCTGACCTACCTCGCGCCGTCGCTGCAGGCCGGGGGCAGCTCCGCCGCGCTGGCCGGGCTCGCCGCCGGCGGCTACGGCGTCGGTGCGGTGCTGTTCTCCCGGGTCGTGCGACGCCTGGTCGGCCGACTCGGCCCGGCCGCGCTGGCCGGCGTCGGCGGCGGGTTCCTCGTGGTCGCCTGGATGTTCCCGCTGGTGACGGTGCACCCGGTGACGGTCGCCGCGGCCGGGCTCTGCCTGGGCGGGGCGTGGGCGTTCCTGCACTCGACCCTGCAGACCTGGGCGACCGAGGTCGTCCCGCAGGCCCGCGCGACCGCCGTCGCACTGTTCGCGACGCTGCTGTTCCTGGGCAGCTCGGCCGGGACCGCGCTCGGCGCCCCGTTCGCCGACGCCGGGCGCTTCGCCCCGTTGTTCGCCGCCGCCCTGGTCGCCTCGGTGCCGCTGGCTCTGGTCGCGGCCCTGGCCCGTGCCCGCTACGCCCGCCGCGCCGCCTGACCCCCGCCCCGGTCACGCCCCGGGCTCGCGGCGAGGTCACACGTAGCGGTCGCGCAGCTCCCGCTTGACCAGCTTGCCCGTGGGGGTACGCGGCAGGAAGTCGGTGAAGTCCACCGACGACGGCGCCTTGTAGTGCGCGATCCGCTCCCGCACGAACTCGATCAGCTCGCGTTCCAGCTCCGGGCCGGCGTCGACGCCCTCCGGGGGCTGGACGACGGCCTTGACCTTCTCGCCCATCTCGTCGTCGGGCACTCCGATAACGGCGACGTCGAGCACCTTCGGGTGCAGCGCGAGGGCGTCCTCGACCTCCTGCGGGTAGATGTTCACCCCGCCAGAGATGATCATGAACGCCTTGCGGTCGGTGAGGAAGAGGTAGCCGTCCTCGTCGAGGTAGCCCAGGTCCCCGGTGGTGGTCCAGTTCTCGTGCTCGGGGTGGGTCGCGGCGAGGGTCTTGCCCGGGTCGTTGTGGTACTCGAACGGGCGCTCGTCGCGTTCGAAGTAGACGGTCCCGATCTCGCCCGGCCCGAGCACGGTGCCGTCGTCGGCGGCGATCCGGATGGTGCCCAGCCCGGCCCTGCCGACCGACCCGGGACGCTCGCTCCACTGCGCCGAGTCGATGAAGGTGACCCCGTTGGACTCGGTCGCGGCGTAGTACTCGTGGAGGATCGGGCCCCACCAGTCGATCATGGCCTGCTTGACGTCCACCGGGCACGGGGCGGCCGCGTGGATCGCGACCCGCATCGAGGACACGTCGTAGGCGGAGCGGACGGACTCGGGGAGCTTGAGCATGCGCACGAACATCGTCGGCACCCACTGCGAGTGGGTGACCGAGTACCGCTGAATGAGCTCCAGCGCCTTCTCCGGGTCGAAGCGCTCCATCACCACGACGGTGCCACCGAGCGCCTGCACGGTGGCGGTGAACCGCAGCGGCGCGGCGTGGTAGAGCGGGGCCGGGTTCAGGTAGACGGTGTCGGTGCCGAAGCCGTACATCGGCCCGAACAGGGCCTGGTAGGTGTCGCCCGGCTCGTCGATCTGCCGGTCGGGCAGCGTGGGCTTGATGCCCTTGGGGCGCCCGGTGGTGCCCGAGGAGTAGAGCATGTCCGCCCCGCGGGGCTGGTCGGCCGGCGGCTCGGCGGAGACCGACGCGAGGGTCTTGTCGTAGTCGGCGTAGCGGGACGCGCCGGGGATCTCGCCGCCGAAGGCCAGCCGCACCGGGGTGTCGACGTGGTCCTCGATCGCCGCGGCCAGACCGGCGACACCGGCCGAGACCACGAGTGCCTTCGCACCGCAGTCGCGGACGATGTAGGCGGCCTCGGGCGCGGAGAGGTGGTGGTTCACCGCGGTGATGTAGAGCCCCGAGCGCTGGGCCGCCCAGTAGACCTCGTAGACCCGCGCGCAGTTCTCCGCGACGAGCGCCACGACGTCGCCCCGCCGGAGTCCGGCGGCGCGCAGGTGGTTCGCGAGCCGTGCGGACCCCTCCTCCAGCTCACGGAAGGACAGGCTCGCGCCCGAGCCCGCCATGATCACGGCCGGCTTGTCGGGGGTCGTCGCGGCATGCGTGCCTGGGTACATCGGGCCCTCTCCGTCGGTGTGCGCCGCGGATCGCCCGGCGCACGTCTCTCGTCGGCCCTGATCCTGCCATCCGGGGCGGCCCCGGCGGCGGCAGCGGTCAGGAGTGCGCGTTCCGATAGGCCTCGAGAACCGAGGACGGGATACGCCCGCGCTCGGAGATCTTCATGCCCTGGGCCGTTGCCCATTCCCGCACCGCGCGGTTCGCGGCGCGTTCCGAGGCACTGGAACCGTTCGACGAGGTGCCGGAAGAGGTGCTGCGCCGACCGGACCCGCGACGGGCGGCCGCGACGTAGGGTGCCAACGATTCGCGCAGCTTCTCGGCATTCTTCGTGGACAGGTCGATCTCGTAGGCGCGGCCGTCGACGGAGAACTCCACCTGCTCGTCGGCCTCGGTGCCGTCCAGGTCGTCGACCAGGGTGATGGTCGTCTGCTGCGCCACGTCGTCATTCCTTCCGCGGGGAATCGCCGGACCCGGCCGGAGACGGGAATCGCCCGGTCGGTACCGGAACCGATTCTTCGAGCAGAACGATAAGGGATACCGAACCGATCTGTCGAACCCCTCCCCGGAAATGGTCCGGTGCCGGCGTTTCCGGGGAGGGGATACGGCGTCCGGGTGACGGGAATGGGCGGAAAGGGGCAGCGGTGACGGTGACGCGAATCAGCGTGTGGTCGGCCACCACGGTTCGGTGGGAACCGCGGCGCGGGCGTCGTCGACGGTGGTGACGCCGGTCAGGTCGATGCGCTGGCCCGGGCGCGGCAGGGCCAGGACCACGTCCTGGTCGGCGGCGGCCTTGCGGGCCCGCTCGGCGGGCTCGTCCCAGGGGTGGAAGCCGAGCGTAAACGTCGCCCAGTGGATCGGCAGCAGGACCCGGCCGCCGAGCTCGCGGTGCGCGGCGACCGCCTGCTCCGGGTCGGCGTGGATGTCGGGCCACAGGTCGGAGTAGGCGCCGATCGGCAGCACCGTCAGGTCGAACGGGCCGTGCACGGCCCCGGTGCGCGCGTGCGCCCGGGTGGCGCCGGTGTCCCCGCCCAGGTAGGCGGTGTGCCGCGGTCCGGCGACCTTCCAGGCCGCCCACAGCGTGGTGTTGCGGCGCAGCCCGCGCCCGGAGAAGTGCCGGGTCTCCAGGCAGGTCAGCTCCAGCCCCGCCACGGTCACCACGCCCTCCCAGTCGCGCTCGACGACCCGGTGCCCTGGGATGCCCCAGGAACGCAGGTGCGCGCCCACCCCGAGCGGCCCGACGAACACCGCGGAGGTGTCGCGGGCCAGCGCGGTGACCGTCGGACGGTCGAGGTGGTCGTAGTGGTCGTGGCTGAGCACCACGAGGTCCGGGGAGCCGAGCTCGGACAGCGGCGCGACCGGCGGGTGCAGGCGGCGCGGCCCGAAGCGCGGCACGGGGGAGGCGTACTCCGACCAGACCGGGTCCACCAGCACCCGCCGGCCGTCGATCTCCAGCAGCACCCCGGCGTGGCCCAGCCAGGTGACCGCCAGCCCGGCGGGCTCGGCGGGGGTCCGCAGCGGCGCGAGCGGCACCGTCGCCGGCGCGCCGCCCGCGGAGCGGCGGCCGACCAGCATGTTCAGGATCATCCGGGCCGAGGCCTTGGCCCGCGGCAGCCCGGGCTCGGTGTTGGCGAACAGCCCGTCGACGGCGTTCGGGGAGGCGGAGGCGATCCGGCGCAGCTCGCCCGGGCGGGCCCCCATGTTCCGGCGCACGTGCAGCCCGAGCGCGGCCAGGGCGCCGGTCAGGGCGAGCGGGACGGACAGGACGGCCGCGGTGGGGAGGCGCTTGCTGCGGGACACGATCACCAGACTACGAACGCCCCGGGCGCGGTTCCCACCTACAGTCACGATCGTGACCGACGGCATGGCGGGGACCAGGGTGAGCACCGAGCGGCACGGGCACGTGCTCCTGATCCGGATGACGCGGCCCGACAAGCGCAACGCCGTCGACGCGGCGATGACGGCCGGCCTCGACGAGGCGCTCAACACCCTCGACGACGACCCGGACCTGTGGTGCGGCGTGCTCGCCGGGGACGCGACGGCGTTCAGCGCGGGCACCGACCTGGCCGCCGGAGCCGGCGGCCCCACCCCGCGCGGCGGCAACTACGGCGTCGTCCGGCGGGACCGGCGGCGCCCCCTGATCGCCGCCGTCGAGGGCGTCGCCTACGGCGGCGGGTTCGAGATCGTGCTGGCCTGCGACATGGTCGTCGCCTCGACGACGGCGCGGTTCGGCCTGCCCGAGGTCGCCCGCGGCCTGGTCGCGAACTGCGGTGCGCTGTTCCGCGCGCCGCGGCCGCTGCCGCTCAACGTCGCCAAGCAGCTGCTGGTGACCGGGCGCCCGCTGGACGCCGACCGTGCGTACACCCTGGGGCTGGTCAACGAGCTCGTCGAGCCGGGGCGGGCCGAGACCGCGGCGCTGGAGCTCGCCGCGACGGTCTGCGAGAACTCGCCGCTCGCGGTGTCGGTGTCGCTGCGCGCCCTGGAACGCGTGGTGTCCGAGCCGGACGAGCGCGGCTGGAGCGCCACCGAGGTCGCCACCGCGGCGATCCTGCGCTCGGCCGACAGGACGGAGGGGGTCGCGGCGTTCCTGGAGAAGCGCCCGCCGCGGTGGACGGGGCGCTGACCCTGCGCCCGGCACGGGCCCGCTGACGGCGACTAGGCTCGTCGGCATGCCTGCCCGGACGCGACGCGAGGACCTGGTCGCGCTGCTGCAGGACTACGCGGGCGAGTCCGAGCTGCTCGGCCAGGAGTTCGCCGGGCGGCACGGGCTGCATCCCACGGACCTCCACGCGCTGCTCGCGGTGATGCGCGCGGACTCCGCGGGTGAACCGCTCACCCCGGGCGTCCTCGGTGCCCGGCTCGGCCTGTCCACCGGTGCGACGACCGCGCTCGTCGACCGCCTGGAACGCGCGGGCCACGTGCGCCGCAGCCGCGAGTCCGCCGACCGGCGGCGGGTGACCCTGCGCCAGGCCGAGAACGCCGCGGAGGTCGGCGGGGCGTTCTTCGGCCCGCTCGGCGCCCGGATGGACGCCCTGCTCGCCGGCTTCGACGACGACGAGCTCGACGCGGCGGCCCGCTTCCTCAGTGCGATGAACGCGCTGGTCGCGGACTACCGCGCCGACCTCGCAGCCTCGCCGGAGCCGAGGCCCGCACCGGCCTGACGCGGTCAGGCGTTCGCCGTCGCCGTGTCCAGGTACTCGGCGAACTTGCGTCGCGCGGCCTCGGTGCGGGTCGGGACGTGCTCGGTGGGGACCTCGACCGGGGTGTAGCCGCGCAGGATGCGCCGCGCGACGGACTCCTTGTGGACCTCGTCGGGACCGTCGTAGATCCGAGCGGCGCGGGCCGCGCGGTACATCTGCTCCAGCGGCAGGTCCCCGGAGAAGCCGAGCGAACCGTGCACCTGGATCGCGCGGTCGATCACGTCGTGGAGCACCTTCGCGCCCCAGTACTTGATCATCCCGATCTCGATCCGGGCGTTCGAGGCCCCGACCTGGTCCATCGTCCAGGCCGCGTGCAGGGTCAGCAGCCGGGCCGCGGCCATGTCCGCCGCCGACTGCGCGACCATGTCCTGCACCATCTGCTTGTCGGCCAGCCGCGTGCCGCTCGCCGACCGTGACACCGCGCGCTCGCACATCATGTCGAACGCCCGCCGGGACTGGCCGAGCCAGCGCATGGCGTGGTGGATGCGGCCCGGGCCGAGCCGCTGCTGGGCGAGCCTGAACCCGTCGCCGGGGTTGCCGACGAGGTTCGTCGCCGGCACCCGGACGTCGCGGTAGAAGACCTCGGCGTGGCCGCCGTAGATCTCGCCGCCGACCTCTGGGTGGTCCATCACCGGGATGTCGCGGGCCACGTCGAGCCCGGGGGTGTCGGTCGGGACGATGATCATCGAGGCCCGCTGGTACGGCGGTGCGTCCGGGTCGGTCACCACCATCGCGATCAGGAAGTCCGCGCCGGTGGCGTTCGAGGAGAACCACTTGTGGCCGTTGATGACGTAGTCGTCGCCGTCGCGCACGGCCCGGGTGGACAGCATCGTCGGGTCCGCGCCGGCGCCGGGCTCGGTCATCGAGAAGCAGGACCGCAGCTCACCACGCAGCAGGGGGTGCATCCAGCGTTCCTTCTGCTCCGGCGATCCGCCGATCGCGAGCAGCTCGGCGTTGCCCGAGTCGGGCGCCTGGTTGCCGAACACCCCCGGCGCGTAGCGGCACTGGCCGAGGATCTCGTGCATCAGCCCGAGGGAGACCTGGCCGAACCCGCCGCCGCCGAGCTCCGGGGGCAGGTGCGCCGCCCACAGACCCTGCTCGCGGACCTGCTCCTTGAGCGGCGCGGTGATCCGGGCGAAGGTCTCCCGGTCCAGGTCGAGGGTCTCCAGCGGGATGATCTCGTCGCGGACGAAGCCGCGCATCCACGTCAGCTTCTCCTCGAACTCCGGGTCGGTACTGAAGTCCCACGCCATCGCGTCCGCCTCCCGACGAGCCTCGTTGCCACCGCGAACGTAATACAGCCCGCGACGACGGGGGGAGTTCCGGCGACACAGGACGACGGGGCGGAGGAGTCCCGGCGGCACCCCGGTGATCGACAGTCCGCGCGGTGATCCGCATCCTGCGTGTGCTCGGACGCGCGCGGACGACGGATCATCGCGCGCCAGGCGGATCTCCATGCGCGCCCGGTAGATCGGGCACGCCCCGGCGGATCGCCGTCCGACCGGTGGAGCGGCGCGCGTCCGGCGGACCATCGTGCGCCCGGCGGATCGCTGTGCCCTCGGTGGATCGGCGCGTGGGCTCCGGCGCGGCGCGTCGACGGGTTCAGGTTCGGTGACGCGTCGGTGATCGACAGTTCGCGCGCTGATCCGCTCCGCGCGTGTGTTGTGACGCGCGCGCCCGACGGATCTCCGCGTGCCCGGCGGATCACAGTGCGGCCGGTGGATCAGCACGCGCACGGCGGATAGCCGTGCCCGGTGGAGCGGCGCGTTGACTCGGGCACGGCGCGTCGACTCCGGCGCGGCGCGTCGAGGGGTACAGGTTCGGTGACGCGTCGGTGATCGACAGTTCGCGCGCTGATCCGCTCCGCGCGTGTGTTGTGACGCGCGCGCCCAGCGGATCACCGCGCGCCCAGCGGATCACCGCGCGGCCGGTGGATCACCGAGCGCCCAGCGGATCATCGTGCGCGCGACGGATCGGCGCGCGCCGGACGGATCACCGCGCGCCGGTGCAGCAGCGCGCGCACGGTGGGCACCGCGGGCGGCGGGCCGGGCGGACGGCGACCGTGCAGGTGGGCTGCCGGGCGGCGGGGGATCGGGCGGGCGATCACCGACGCGCCGGGGGAGGAGGCCCGCGCGACGGTGGGTCGCGGGGCGGCGACATTGCGCGCGTCCGCGTCGCCGGGGGAGGCTCGGGGGATGACCGACGAGGCTCCCGTCCCCACGCACCCGGCGGGTGTCCCGGCCGATCTGGTGGACCTGTCGTTCGAGCCGCTGACCCCCACGGCGTTCCTCGACCGGGCCGCGGCGGCGCACGGTGACCGGGTCGCGGTCGTCGACGGGGACCTGCGGTTCACCTACACCGAGTTCCGCGACCGCTGCCGGCGCCTGGCGGGCTCGCTCGCCGCGCTGCACGACGGGCGCCCGGTCGCGGTCCTCGTGCCGAACACCCACGTCGGGCTGGAGGCGGCGCACGCGGTGCCGTGGTCGGGGACGGCGCTGGTCGCGGTCAACACCCGGCTGGCGGCGGGCGAGGTCGCCTACATCCTCGAGCACTCGCGCGCCTCGGTGCTGGTGGCCGACCCGGTGTTCGACGAGCTCGTCGCGGAGGTGCTCGCCCGCCTCGACACCCCGCCGCACACCGTGCGGGTCGGCCCGGACTACGAGCGCCTCGTCGCCGACGGCGAGCCCACCGCGGTGCGTCCCGCCGACGAGCGCGGCCTGCTGTCGATCAACTACACGTCCGGGACGACCGGGAACCCGAAGGGCGTGATGTACCACCACCGGGGCGCCTACCTGCAGGCGCTGGCCATGGTCGGGCACACCGGGCTGACCGCGTCGTCGGTGCACCTGTGGACGCTGCCGATGTTCCACTGCAACGGCTGGTGCTTCCCGTGGGCGGTCACCGCGGCCGCCGCCACCCACGTCTGCCTGCCGAAGGTCGAGCCGTCCCGGATCTGGGAGCTCGTGCGCGAGCAGGGCGTCACCCACCTCAACGGCGCCCCCACCGTGCTGTCGATGATCGCGTACGCGCCCGAGGCCGGGCCGGTGGAGACGCCGGTGGCCGTCGCGACCGGGGGAGCGCCGCCGAGCCCGGCGATCCTGCGCCGGATGGCCGAACTCGGGTTCGAGGTGACCCACCTCTACGGGCTCACCGAGACCTTCGGGCCCGCGATGATCTGCGACTGGCGTCCGGAGTGGAGCGACCTCGACGCCGACGCGCAGGCCCGGATGAAGGCCCGCCAGGGCGTCGGGAACATGATCGCCTGTGCCGTCCGGGTGATCGACGACGACGGTGCCGACGTCCCGCGCGACGGGGCGACGACCGGCCAGATCGCGTTGCGCGGCAACAACGTCATGCTCGGCTACCTCGACGACGACCAGGCCACCCGCGACGCCGCACCGGACGGCTGGTTCCGGACCGGCGACATCGGAGTCATGCACCCCGACGGCTACGTCGAGCTCCGGGACCGCTCCAAGGACGTGATCATCTCTGGTGGGGAGAACATCGCCAGCGTCGAGGTGGAGCAGGCCATCGCCGACCACCCGGCCGTTCTGGAGGTCGCGGTGATCGCCGTCCCCGACGAGCGGTGGGGCGAGGTCCCGGCCGCCTGGGTGACGCTGCGCGAGGGCGAGAGCGCCACCGAGGACGAGATCGTCGAGCACGTGCGGGGGCGGCTGGCGCGGTTCAAGGCACCGAAGCGGGTCACCTTCGGCGAGCTGCCGAAGACCTCGACCGGGAAGATCCAGAAGTTCGTCCTGCGCGACGAGGCGTGGGCCGGGCAGGAACGCCGGATCCGGTAGCGGGTCGGGACAGCGGCTCGGGACAGCGGGGTCAGGACAGGGCGCTGAGCGAGCGCCACTCGTCCCAGGGGATCGTCCAGTCGTACAGGTCGCCGTCGCGGGCGGTCAGCGGCTGCGAGCTGCCGGTCACCTCGACCGGGTCGCCGAAGGTCGCGCTCGCGAAGAACTCCTTGGCGTCGCGGGTGGACAGGTTGATGCAACCGTGGCTGACGTTGCGGCTGCCCTGCGCCCACGACGAGGCGGGGTTGGCGTGGATGAACTCGTCGTTGTTGGAGATCCGGACCGCCCAGAACTGGGGCTCGTCGACGTAGCCGTAGTCGGGGTTGCTCATCAGCACCTTCTCCGACTTCGCCATGACGACGTGGATCCCGGAGCGGGTCACCCGGCGGGGGTCGGACTCCAGGCCGTAGGAGGCGTCGTAGCGGGCGATCTCCTTCCCGTCGCGGACGACGACGATCGCGTGGCTGCGGGTGTCGGCCTTCACGACCTGGCTGCGCCCCACGGTGAACGTCCGGTCGAGGTCCTCGGTCATGAAGGTGCCGTCGCCGAGGTCGAGTCCGCGCAGCGCGCCCCGCACCTGGACCCGGGTGTGCGCGGGCCAGTAGGACTTCGGCCGGTAGTGCACCCGCGAGCCCTCGGCGGTGTCGGGCAGCCACGCCCAGGCGCCCTCGACCGGCCGCGACGTGGTGACGCTCAGCGCCCGCTCGACGGTGGCCTTCGCGGCGTCGGGGAGCTTCTCGCCGAAGGTGAGCACGACCGGGGCGCCGATGCCGACCTCGCCGCCGTCGCGGATGTTCATGGTGGCGTCGACGGTGTCGTCCGGGTCGACGGTGGTGAACGGGGCCGCGGGCACCGGGCGACGGTCCTGCGGGCCCAGCACCCAGCTGCCCGACCAGTGGTAGGTGGTCGCGAAGTCCAGCGGTTCCGTGGCGGTCCAGCTGCGGCCGTCGGGGGACAGGGTGCCCGCGACGGTGACCGGTCCGTCGTCGGAGTCGGCGGTGAGCGCGACGCCCTCGAGGGTCCCGGTGCTGACCTCGGTGCGGACCGGGCCGCGCGGGGCGACCGGCGCTTCACCGGCCGGGACACTGGTGAGGACCTCGGGGACCGGGGGTGCGGGGGGCACGGCCGGGGCCGGCCGGAGGCGGTCGACGGCGCCGGCGAGGTTGCGGGCCAGCGAGTCGACGCCGCCGCTGACGGCGTCACCGATCCGCCCGCCCGCCATCGCGGCGGTCCCGCCCGCGACGAGGACCACCAGTGCGACCAGCGAGGTCACGAGCACCGCCCAGGCGCGACGGTGCACCGAGCGTCGCCGTCGACGTGGGGCGTGGCGCCCGCGCGAGTGCTCCCAGGACCTCGACATGGGAGGAATCATGGCCCGCGTGTCACCCACACGGGCGGTACGACACCCCGATGACATGTGTTCGTTGTCCGGGCGTGGGCCGGGCGCCGGCGTGACAGGGTGCGGTCATGAGCTACGACGTCGCCGCCGTCCGCAGCCGTTTCCCCGCCCTGCGCGCCGGGATCGCCCACTTCGACGGGCCGGGCGGCTCCCAGGTCCCGGACTCGGTCGCGGGGGCGGTCGCGGCCGCCATGACCTCCCCGCTGGCCAACCGCGGCACGGTCACCAGCGGTGAGCGCGCCGCCGACGCGATCGTGCTCGGCGCCCGCGCCGCGATGGCCGACCTGCTCGGCGCCGACCCGCGCGGGATCGTGTTCGGGCGCAGCATGACCGCGCTGACCTTCGACCTCGCCCGGACGCTGGCCGCGACCTGGTCGCCGGGCGACGAGATCGTCGTGACCTGCCTCGACCACGACGCGAACATCCGCCCCTGGGTGATCGCCGCGCAGGCCGCCGGGGTGACGGTGCGGTGGCTGGACTTCGACCCCGACACCACCGAGCTCGACGACGTGACGCCGCTGCTGTCCGACCGCACCCGGCTCGTCGCGGTGACGGGTGCGTCGAACCTGGTCGGGACCCGCCCCGACCTGCCCGCGATCGCCGCCGCCGTGCACGCAGCCGGGGCGCTGTTCATGGTCGACGGCGTGCACCTGACGGCGCACGCACCGATCGACCTCGCCGCGATCGGCGCCGACCTCTACGCCTGCTCGCCCTACAAGTTCGTCGGCCCGCACTGCGGGGTGCTCGCCGCCGACCCGGCGTTGCTGGAGACGCTGCGCCCGGCGAAGCTGGCGCCGTCGAGCGACGCGGTGCCCGAGCGGTTCGAGCTCGGCACCCTGCCCTACGAGCTGCTCGCCGGCACCACCGCCGCCGTCGAGTTCCTCGCCGCGCTGGACCCGTCGGCGACCGGGGACCGCCGGGCGCGCCTGCTGGCGTCGATGGCGGCGGTCGAGGAGCACGAGCGCCCGCTGCGCGAGCGCATCGAGACCCACCTGGCCGCGCTGCCCGGGGTCACGGTGCGGTCCCGGGCGGCCCGGCGGACCCCGACCCTGCTGGTGACCTTCGACGACCGCGACCCGGTCGAGGCCTACCGGTACCTGGCGCAGCGGCGGATCGCGGCGCCGGCCTCGTCGTTCTACGCGCTGGAGTGCTCGCGGCGGCTCGGCCTGGGGGACACCGGCTCCCTGCGGATCGGGCTGGCCTGCTACACCGCCGACGACGACGTCGACCGGCTCCTGGACGGGCTCTCCGCCTTCGTCGGGGCCTGATCCACATATGTGAGACTGTTCAGGTGACGTGTCATCGATGGGTCCTCGCGGCCCTGCTCGCACTGGCCGTCGTCGCAGGCTGCTCCGCGCCCGCCACGGCACCGCCCGCCCCCGGTGGGGCCGGCGCCGCGGCGCAGGACTGCGTGCCGGGCGCCGCGTCCGCCCCGGACGACACGGTCGCCTTCACCCACGCCACCAACGTCACGATCACCGGCGGCGACGGCTACCGGGTCCTGACCGTCCGCACGCCCTTCCCGGGTGGGCAGCCGCAGTCGGTGGTGCTCGTCGGCTGCGGGCAGGGCGACCCGGCGCTGCCCGCGGCACTCGCCGGGGCCCCGGTCGTGCACACCCCGGTGAGCGGGATCTTCGCCGGCTCGACCACCCAGCTGCCGATGATCACCGAGCTGGGCGGGCTCGACCGGATCACCGGCGTCGGCGGGGCCGCGCTGGTCACCGACCCGGCCGTTCGTGCCCGCGTCGCCTCCGGCGCCGCCGTCGACTTCGCGCCGAACTCGACGATCGACGCCGAGGCGGTCGTCGCCGCCGCGCCGCCGGTCGTGCTCTCGGCCGGGACCGACGACGCGGCGTTCCCGGCACTGTCCGCGGCCGGGATCCCGGTGGTCGGCTGGGCGGACTACCTGGAGACCGGCCCGCTCGGCCAGGCCGAGTGGATCAAGGTCGCGGGGGCGCTGACCGGTCAGGACGCCCGCGCCGCGGAGATCTTCGGCGGCATCGCGGGCCGCTACGCCGACCTCGTCGGTCGCGTGCGTGGCCTGCCGCCGACCCCGATCGTCGCCGGTCAGCCCTACCAGGGCACCTGGAACGTCCCGGCCGCCGAGTCGACCGCCGGCATTCTCTTCCGTGACGCCGGTGCCACCTGGCTGGGTGCCGGGATGCCGGGCACCGGCACCCAGGCGCAGTCGCTGGAGCGGGTGCTGGCCGACGACGGCGACGCCCGCATCTGGCTCGCCGACGGCCCGTTCGCCACGACCGCCGACGTCGCCGCGGTCGACCCGCGGCTGTCCTCGCTCGCCGCGGTCCGCCCCGGCGGGCAGCTGTGGACCCGCGACAGGGCCACCACCCCCGACGGCGGCAACCCCCTCTACGAGCGCGGCGCGCTCCACCAGGACGAGATCCTCGCCGACCTCGTCGCGATCCTGCACCCACAGGTCCTGCCCGGCCACGCCTTCACCTACTACCGGCAGGTGCCCGCCGGATGAGGCCGGCCGCACCGGCGTCGCCCGCCGCGGCGAGCCGGGTCCCGGACCGGGCCGGGCAGCGCTCGGGGCGCCGCGCACCGCTGGTCCTGATGCTGCTCGCGGTCGGGGTCGTCGTGCTGTTCGCCCTCGCCGTGTCGACCGGTTCGGTGGTGATCGGGCTCGATCGGACGCTGTCGGCGCTGTTCGGCACCGGCACCCCCGACGCCCGGCTCGACCTGCTCGTCACCGACCTGCGGGTGCCGCGGGCGGTGACCGCGACGGCCGTCGGTGTCGGGCTGGGCACCGCGGGGCTGCTCACCCAGACCCTGTTCCGCAACCCGCTGGCCGAGCCCTACGTGCTCGGGGTCAGCGCGGGCGCCGGGCTCGGCGTCGCGCTGGTGACCACCCTCGGGGCGGCTGCGGGGGCCGCCGCGTTCGCCACCGGTGGGCTCGGGGCCACACCGGTCGTCGGGGGACGGTTCACCACGGTCGCGGCCGCGGCGGTCGGTGCCGCCGCCGTGCTCGCGCTGGTGCTGGCGCTGTCGCGGTTCGCCCGGTCGGTGACCGCGCTGCTGGTGATCGGCGTGATGCTGGGGTCGGCGGTCACCTCGGTGGTCAGCCTGCTGCTGGTCTGGACCGACCCGCGCACCGCGCAGCAGTACCTGATGTGGGGCCTCGGCTCGGTGTCCGGCGTCGGCCGCGGCGAGCTGCCGATCCTCGGCGGGATCGTCGCGGCCGGGCTGGTGGGGGTCCTCGTGCTGGCCAAGCCACTGGACGGACTGCTGCTCGGCGACGACTACGCCCGCACCGCGGGCGTCGACGTCGCCCGGGTGCGGCTGGCAGTGCTGGGAGTCGCCGCGGTGCTCGCCGGGACGGTCACCGCGTTCTGCGGGCCGATCGGGTTCCTCGGCATCGCCGTGCCGCACCTGGCCCGGTTGGCGGTCGGCACCTCGCGGCACCGGGTGCTCGTCCCGGCCACCGCGCTGACCGGTGCGCTGGTCGGGCTGGCGTGTGCGGTCGTCGCGAACCCGCCGGGGGTCGGCACGGTGATCCCGCTGAACGTGGTGACCTCACTGGTCGGGGCACCGGTGGTGATCGCGGTGCTGCTGCGCTCCCGACGCCTGGGCGCGGCCTCGTGAACGCCGGGCTGGTGCTGACCGGGCTCGTCGCCGGGTACGCGCAGGGCAGGACGCTGCGCCGGGCCCGGGTGTGCCCGGTGCTGTCCCGGGTGGACGCCGTCGCCGCGCGGGGCGAGCTGACCGTGCTGCTCGGGGCGAACGGCACGGGCAAGTCGACGCTGCTGCGGACCCTCGCCGGGCTGGCGCCCGCGCTGGGCGGCGCGGTGACCCTCGACGGCACCGACCTGCTGGCGCTGCGGCCGCCCGAACGGGCCCGCCGGGTCGGTGTGGTGCTGACCGACCGGCCGGACCCCGGGCAGCTGACCGGCCGCGACGTCGTCGAGCTGGGGCGGTTGCCGCACACCGGCGCCGCCGGTGTGCTCACCGCGGGGGACGAGGCCGCCGTCGACGCCGCGATCGACGCGGTCCGCGCCGGCCCCCTCGCCGGACGTCCGATGGCCCGGATGTCCGACGGTGAGCGGCAGCGGATGATGGTCGCCCGCGCACTGGCCCAGCAGCCGTCGCTGCTGCTGCTCGACGAGCCGAGCGCGTTCCTCGACGTCTCCTCGCGGGTCGCGCTCCTCGGGACGCTGCGCCGGCTCGCGGGGGAGCAGGACCTCGCGGTGCTGCTGTCCACCCACGACCTGGAACCGGCGCTGCGCCTGGCGGACCGGGCCTGGCTGCTCGACGGCGCCGGCGCGCTGTGCACGGGGACGCCCGGCGAGCTGGCCGCCTCCGGGGCGGTGGGGGCGGCGTTCGACACCGACGAGCTGGCCTTCGACGCGTCGACCGGCACGTTCCGTCTGCGCGTCTGAGGCGCCGTGCCGTCGCGCTGCCGTGCCGTCGTGCTGGCGCGCTGCCCTGCACCCGTCCGGCCGTCGCCCCGTCCGCTCGTGCTCGGCGTCCCGGGACACGAGCGGCGGGGCCGGAACCCGTGCGACGCCGCGCGTAGCGGGGGTGTGCCGTGGGTGCGGGGGCGGAGCGCGGAGTGGGCCGGAGCTGCGGAGCGGGCTCCGGCCAGTGGCAGGGATCACCCGGACGGCGTCGTGACCAGCGGATGCGGGCCGGTCGAGCGCGACCGGCCGCGCCGACGGAGCGCCGCCCGGGTCCGGTACCGCAGCCCGGCCGATGGCGCCCGTGGCGTCGGCGGCACGACGTGGCCCGGAGTCGCTAGGTTCGCCTCGACCGCGCAGCCCGTCCGGGTGCGCGCACCCGAACACGAGGAGATGCGATGACGCACGCCGCGAGCGCGGCCGAGCTCGAGTCGCTGCTGCTGACCCGGTCGCTCGATGACCCGGAGCTCGCCGCGGCCACCGAGCGGACGTCCGACACCCGGGTCCTACCCGACGTGTCGGTGGTCAAGGTCGGTGGACAGAGCTTCATCGACCGTGGTCGTGAGGCGGTGTTCCCGCTGGTCGAGGAGCTGCTGGAGGCCCGGTCGACGCACCGGCTGCTGATCGGCACCGGCGGGGGCACCCGCGCCCGGCACGCGTACTCCCTGGCCGCCGAGCTCGGCCTGCCCACCGGTGTGCTCAGCTCGGTCGGCAGCGCCGTCGCCGGGCAGAACGCCACCATGCTCGGCTACCTGATGGCCCGGCACGGGGTGCCGGTCGTCGCCGGGGGCGGGTTCGACGCGCTGCCCCTGTCGTTGTCCGAGGTCCGGGCGGCGATCTTCGCGGGCATGCCGCCGTACGCGATGTGGCAGCCCCTGCCCGACGAGGGCGTGATCCCGCCCTACCGCACCGACGCGGGCTGCTACCTCGTCGCCGAGACCTACGGCTGCAAGAACATGATCTTCGTCAAGGACGAGGACGGCCTCTACACCGCGAACCCGAAGAACGACCCGTCGGCGACGCTGATCCCGGAGATCACCGTCGACGAGCTGATCGAGCGGGACCTGCCCGACCTGATCGTCGAGCGCCCGGTGCTGGAGCTCATGCGGCACGCGACGCACGTCCGCTCGATCCAGATCGTCAACGGTCTCAAGCCCGGCAACCTCACCCGCGCGCTCGCCGGCGAGCACGTGGGCACGATCATCACCGCGGGAGACGCCCGATGAGCACCACCCACCCCAAGGACGTCGAGTCGCCGCTGGCCCGCCAGACCCTGCTCGACCGCGAGCAGGTCCGCCCCGTCGACCAGCAGCAGCCGGTCATCCGGATGCTGCCCCGCCTGCGCGTCGTCGTGCTCGGCGGCCGCTCGATCGTCGACCGCGGCCGCGACGTGCTGCTGCCGATCGTCGAGGAGCTGCGCGCCGCGATCTCCGGGGACCCGCTGCTGATCGCCACCGGCGCCGGGATCCGCGCTCGGCACGCGCTCGGCGTCGGCCTCGACCTGGGCCTGCCGACCGGCGCGCTCGCCGAGATCGCCGGTCGTGAGGCCGAGCAGAACGGGCATCTCGTCGCCGCGCTGCTCGCCGAGCAGGGCGTCGCCTACCTCGGGCACGGCACCGTCGCCCACCAGCTGCCGGTGCACCTGGCCGCGTCCAACGCCGCCGTCACCAACGGCTACCCGCCCTACGGCGTGCACGAGCTGCCCGCGGCGGCGGGGAAGATCCCGCCGCACCGCACCGACACCGGCGCGCTGCTGCTGGCCGACGCCTGGGGCGCGGCGTCGCTGACCTACGTCCGCGACGTCGACGGCGTGCTCGACGGGGACCTCGACGGGGGCACCGTGCTGCGCACGGCGACCGCGGCCGACCTGCTCGCCGACCCCGCCCGGCCCCTGCCGATCGACCGGGAGGCCCTGCGCACGCTGCAGCGCGCCCGGCACGTCCGGTCGGTGCAGATCGTCAACGGCACCGTCGCCGGGACCGTGACGAAGGCCCTCGCCGGGGAGCACGTCGGGACCGTCGTCTCCGCCTGACCGCGGCACGCGGACCGGAGGAGTCCGGGTTCGGTGCCACGGTCGAGGCCATGGCACCTATGGCACCTATGGCACCTATGGCACCTATGGCACCGACGGCAACGACGGCAACGACGGCAACGACGGCAACGAACCCGTTCCCCGTCCCGCAGGCGGAGATCGACCGTCTGCACGCCCGCCTCGACGACACCCGCTGGCCGGACGTGCCGTCCGGTGCGGGGTGGTCCTACGGCGTCCCGCCCGGTCACCTGCGTGAGCTCGCCGACCGCTGGCGGCACCGCTTCGACTGGCGGGCCGTGGAGGAGCGGCTGGCCGCGGACTCCGTCGTCCTCGACACCCCCGACCACGTCGGGGTGCACGCGCTGTACCGCCGTTCGACGCGGCCCGATGCCGTCGGGCTGCTGCTGGTGCACGGCTGGCCGTCCACCCCGGCGGAGTTCCTCGGGCTGCTGGGGCCGCTCACCGAGCCCGGGGACGCGACGCTCCCGGCGTTCCACGTCGTCGCCCCGTCACTGCCCGGGTTCGGGTTCTCCGGTCCGACCCGCGACCTCGGCTGGGACGTCGACCGGCACGCCCGCTGCCTCACCGACCTCATGTCGGCCCTGGGCCACGACCGCTTCCTGGCCCAGGGCGGCGACTACGGCTCGATGATCGCGCCCGAGATCGCCCGCCGGGACCCCGGCCGGGTGCTGGGGGTGCACCTCAACGCGCTGGTCGGCGCGTCCCCCGACCCGTCGGCGGCCGACCCGCTCGCCGGCCTGACCGACGCCGAGCGGGCCCGTGTCGCCGAGCTCGGCGAGACGTGGCCCGGGCGCAGTGGGTACGCCGCGATCCAGAGCACCCGCCCGTCCACGCTCGGCTACGCGATGATCGACTCCCCGGTCGGGCTGCTGGCCTGGCACCTCGAGTGGTTCGTCGACTACGACCCGGACACGACCCGGCAGACCCCCGTGGACCCGGACGCCTACCTCGCCGACGTCGCGAGCTTCTGGTTCACCCGCACCGCCGGGTCCGCGATGCGCCTGTACCGGGAGATCGCGCCCACGGCGTTCCGGGAGACCCGCCCGCCCTCGGGGGTGCCGACCGCGGTGCTGAACCTGCTCGGCGACCACGCCGTGCGGCCGTTCGTGGAGCGGTCGCACCGGGTGGTGCGCTGGACCGAGCACGACCGCGGCGGGCACTTCGCCGCGTTGCAGGCCCCGGACCTGCTGCTCGACGACGTCCGGGCCTTCGCCGCGACCCTGTCCGGGGCGATCGGCACCTGAGCGCAGCCGGGCTGCGCCGGCGCACCCCGAACCGGACGAAACAGCTGTAACGGCGCGTCACACGGGGGTCATCCGGACGGGGCACCGTCGTCGCATCCGACCGAGGAGGAGCGATGGCGACCACCGCACCCCGACCCGCGCCCACGCCGGACCGCAGTGACATCGAGACGATGCCGCCGCTGCGCGAGGCCGTCCCGCTCGGGCTCCAGCACGTGCTGGCCATGTTCGCCAGCAACCTGACCCCGGCGTTCCTGCTGGCCACCGCGGTGGAGGCGACACCGGCCCAGCGGACCCTGCTCATCCAGGGTGCGCTGCTGTGCGCCGGCCTCGCGACGCTGCTGCAGACCATCGGGTTCTCCATCGTCGGCGGCCGGCTGCCGATCATGATGGGCTCGGGGTTCGTGTTCATCTCGGTCGCGGTGCCGCTGGCCGCCGAGCGCGGGCTCGCCGCGGTGTGGGGCGCGGTGCTGGTCACCGCGGTCGTCCAGGTGGTGATCGCGCTGAACATCCACCGGATCGCCTGGCTGTTCCCGCCCCTGGTCACCGGCACGATCATCCTGGTGATCGGGCTCGGTCTGCTGCCGTCGGCGTTCACCCTCGCCGCGGGCGGGGCGGGCTCGCCGACCTTCGGCGCCGCGGCGAACCTGGGGCTGGCCGCGTTCGTGCTCGTGCTCGCCGTCGTGCTCAACCGGTGGGGGCGCGGGCTGCTCGGCACGGCGGCGGTGCTGATCTCGCTGGTCGTGGGCTACCTCGTTGCGCTGGCGCTGGGCATGGTGGACCTGGCCGGGGTCGGGCCCGCGGGCTGGGTGGCGTTCCCGACGCCGTTCGCGTTCGGGCTGAGCTTCGACGTGGTCGCGATCCTGACCGTGGCCGTCGTCGGCGTGGTCAACATGGTCGACTCCGTGGGGACCGTCAACGCCGTCACCCAGGCCGGGGCCCGGCGCCCCGCCACCACCCGGGAGCTGCGCGGCGGGATCCTCGCCGAGGGCGGCAGCGCGCTGCTCGGCGAGGTCTTCTCCGCGCTGCCCACCACCATGTTCAGCCAGAACATCGGGCTCATCGCGCTCACCCGCCAGATGAGCAGGCACGTGGTGACGATCGCGGCCGGGGTCCTCGTCGCGATGGCGCTGCTGCCCAAGGCCGCGGCGGTGATCGGGGCGACGCCGCCCGCGGTGCTCGGCGGCGGGGTCGTGCTGCTGTTCGGAATGGTGTGCGCGATCGGGATCGAGATGCTCACCGAGCGCGGTCTCGACCAGCGTGCCCTGGTGGTCGTCGCGCTGTCGGTCGGGCTCGGGCGCGGCCTGGCGTCGGTGCCGAACCTGCTGGCGCTGGTGCCCGGGCAGTGGCGCCCGCTGCTGGAGTCCGGCGTCGTCGTGACGGCGGTGGTGGCGGTGCTGCTGAACCTGGTGCTGCCGGGCCGTCCCGAGCGGGACGCCGCGACGGCGGGCACACCGCCCGCGTGAGGCCCGGCCGGCCGTGGCGGGTCAGGCCACCGGGGCCGGCGGCACCGGTGCCGTCTCCGTCCGCCGGGCAGTCCGCCCGGCCCGCCGCCGTGTCCGGGACGCCACCAGCGCCGCGACGGTCAGCACCACCAGCCCGGCGACCGCGACGAGGAACGGCACCGAGCCCGGGTCCCCGCCATAGGCGCCGATGGTCACGAACGCCACGGCCGAGGGCAGCACGCCCAGCACGGACCCGGCGAGGTAGTCGCGCAGCCGGATCGCGGTCAGCCCGCAGGCGTAGCTGAGCACCGGGAACGGGATGACCGGCAGAAGCCTGCCCCCGGCGACGGCCCACAGCCCGCCCCGGCGCAGCCGCGCGTCGAGACGGTGGATGCGGGCGCTGCCGATCCCGGCGACGACCTCGCGGCCCAGCGTCCGCGACAGCACGAAGCCGATCAGCGAGCCGACGGCGACCGCGGTCATCGTCGTCGCCAGGCCGACGGGCAGGCCGAACAGGACGCCGGCGGCGATGCCCATCACGGTCGCGGGCGCCGGGACCAGGGTGAACCCGACGAACAGCAGCGTGAACAGGACCGGCGCCGCCCAGCCCGCGGCCGCCGTCGTCGCACGGACGCCCTCGACCGTCGGCCAGCCGGTGACCAGCAGGACCGCGGAGCCCGCGATCACCAGCGTCACCAGCAGCACGGGTCGCCACCATCGGGCCACCGTCGACCACCTCCACCCGGATCTACGAGCGGGGTACCCGCGGGGTTCGGGCGAGCATCGGCACGACCCGGTGAACGGCGACCGGTGTGCGGCGGCCGACAGGTGTCCGGTGCGAGGGTGTCCGGTATGACACAGTTGTCGCCCTGATGAGACGTCCTGCGCGCACCCGCACCCTGCTGGGGTGGATCGCCGTCGCGTTCGTCGGAGTGTGGATCGTCGGGACGGTCGCGCTGATCGCGGCGGCCGGCGAGCGCGGCGCCGACGACCCCGCTGCGCTCCACGACCGGGCCGGCGCCGCGCTGCGGAGCCCCGACGGCGGTGCCCGGCTGCACGAGCTGCTGCTCGACGCCCCGGACCGGGGTTTCGCCGACGACTACGTCGAACGCCTGCAGGCGGCCGGGTCACCCGTCGTGCTGCCCACCGGAGCGGACCGGGTCGAGATCCGCTCGGGTCCGGTGCTGGTGACGCTGTCGGTCACCGAGGAGGCGGGCCGCTGGTACCTCAGCCTCCTGCCGCCCGGCGGGCAGGAACCCGGCTGACCCCGGGGCACCGCCACGGCCTCCTCGGCCGGAGTGCGGGCCCGGGGGCGGCCGCGACGACGACACCGGGGAACCCGGTCAGCAGCCGCGGCACGACCCGGCGCAGCCGCCGGACGGCGGCGGGAGCGTCGATGTCGTCGAGGCGGGCCTGCAGGACCAGCTCCCCGTTACCCACTTCTCATGACGCCCGGACCTCGGACTGCTCCGTCCGCAGCAGCTCCGTGACGTCCGTCCGGAACTGCATCGCGCGGTACGGCCAGTGGGTGGTGGTGTTCCACTGGCTGACGACGAGGTGCAGGTCGTCGAGCGTCGAGCCGGGGACGACGTAGCCGCCGTAGAGCTGCGCGACGCGGCCGGTGGCGTGGTCCTCGTCGTCCCAGCCGCAGCCGGTGAGCACGGTGGTCCGCGGGGCACGGTGCAGGTCGGCGTTCGGCCGATCGAGCAGCAGCGTGTCGATCCGGTAGTTCCCGGCGTCGAAGACGGTGAGCAGCAGGTGCTCGCGCCCGTCCGGGCCCGGGACCCGGCGCAGGTTGAGCTCGCCGAAGGCACCCGGCAGCGTCAGCGTCGGCGGGTTGCCCCAGTCCCAGCGCTCCCCGGCGAAGCCCCACGGCTCCCACGCGTCGCGGTCGGTGATCCGGTCGGCGGGCACCCGGTGCAGCAGCAGACCGTCGCGGCGCTGGAAGCCGGTGGTGTAGGCGTAGACGTACCCGTCGTCGCCGTCGCACCAGGTCAGCTGCTGGAACAGGCCGTCGTGGTGGTCGCCGGGCCAGTCGCAGCCGGTGCGCTCCCAGGTGACGCCGTTGTCGCGGGAGGCGATGATCTCGCTCCACAGCACGTTGCCGAGGCCCTTGTTGGCCATGACGTGCAGGTACATCGTGTCGCCGACGGTGATGACGTCGGCGGGCAGGATCGTGGTGACGCGGCGGTGCAGCCGGAACCAGTTCGTCGCCGGCTTGCTGACGAGCCGGCAGGCGTAGTCCGCGGTGTCGCCACCGGAACCGGTCCAGCGCAGGCCGGTCCGGAACCCGTCCGGGTCGGCGAACAGCACGACCGGGGAGCGCCAGCCGGGCCCACCGACGCCGGCCCGCTCGAAGGTGTCGCCGAAGACGGCGACCAGGCGCCCGTCCGGCGCGGTGGCGAGGATGCCGAGGTCGGTGCCGCCGATCCCGAACCGGTCGGTGTGCCCGGGCCCGGTCAGGTCGGCGATCTTGGTCGTGACGGCCATGGCGGCGACCCTACGGCCGGTACCGCGCGATCGCGGCGCGGGTCGCGGGCAGCGCGAACACCTCCGCGAAGGTGTCGACGCTGGCCTCCACCGATCCGGTGATGCCCTGCTCGCGCCAGGTCTCGAGCAGCTCCTTCTGCGCCGCCAGGACCTCGCGGGTCGGGGCGAGCAGGGCCGCGACCAGCTCGTCGACGGCGGCGTCGAGCCCGGCGGGGGAGTCGACGAGCCGGTTCACCAGCGGGGCCGTCCCGGGTTCGTCGACCCGGTGCACGCTGCCGGTCAGGACCATCTCCTGGGCGAGCGCGGCGCCGACGTAGCGGGGCAGCAGCGCCGCGTCGACCACCGAGGGGATCCCGAGGCGCACCTCGGGCAGCCCCACCCGCACCCCGGTGTGGGCGACGCGAAGGTCGCAGGCCATGGCCAGCTCGAACGCGGCACCCAGGCAGGCGCCGTTCAGCCGGGCGATGGTCGGGACCGGCGCGGTGCGCACCACACGCAGGCAGGCCGCGAGCCGGGTGATGATCGCGCGACCGTCGCCGGGGTCGGCGTCGCGGAAGACGTCGAGGTGCATCCCGGCGCCGAAGGCCCGGTCCCCGGCACCGGTGACCACGACGACCCGCACCCGGTCCGGGAGGTCGGTGACGGCCGCGGCGACCGCGTCGACGTCGACGAGGTGCAGGGCGTTCGCGGCGTCGGGGCGGTCCAGGGTGACGGTCCGGACGGGGCCGTCGTCGCGCACCCGCGGGGTCCCCATCAGCGCACCGTCCGCGGCGGCGCGGCCGCCGCGGCCACCGCGTCGGCGAACACCTGCGGTGCCTCGACCGGGACGAAGTGCCCGACGCCGTCGACGGGGGTGACGGTCACCTCGGTGAAGAACTCCGGGAGCCGGTCGGACCAGTCGCGCGGGAACAGCGGGTCGTGCTCGGGCCACAGGAACGTCGTCGGGACGGTGACCCGGTCGGCCGGGTCGGGCGCGGTCTCGGCCAGCGAGCGGGCCACCGCGCCGCCGCCGGAGCGGTACCAGTTGATCGACGCGACGAACGCGCCCGGCGCCCCGTAGACGGCGGCGAGGTGGTCGAGGCGTTCGTCGTCGGGGGTGAACCCGGGCCCGGACCAGTGCGACCAGAAGTGGCGCAGGTACGCGCGGGCGGCACGGGTGTCGCCGTCGACGAGCTCGCGGGCCAGGTCGAGCTGGTGGAAGGACTGGTACCAGAACTCGCGCACCGGGTCCTCTCCCAGGATCCGCCTGCCGACACCGGGCGCCGGCGGGGTGACGACGAGCGCGCGCAGCAGGTCGGGCCGGTCCGCGGCGATCTGCTGGCCGACCCGGCTGCCGACGTCGTAGCCCGCGACGACCACCCCGGACAGGCCCAGCTCGTCCAGCAGCGCGGTCAGCGAGCGTGCCTGCGCGGCCGCCGAGTACTGCTCGGCCGGGTCGCGGTCGTGCTTCTCGGACGCGCCGAACCCGCGCAGGTCGGGGACGACCACCTCGTGCGCCGGGGCCAGCCGTGCGGCGACGGCGGCCATGTCCGTCCGGTCGCCCGGCCAGCCGTGCAGCAGCAGGACCGGAGGCGCACCGGGCTCGCGGTGGCGGTCGTAGGCCAGCCGGAAGCCGTCGGTGGCGGTGGACAGTGGCATCGCGGGGATCCTCCGGGGTCGTGGGGCGGCACCGGACCGCCCGGCCCGGTCTACCGAGAAGTGATGATGGGGTGCCCGGCGCGCGGCAGCGATACTCGGTCCGTTCCTCTCCCGATCGGTCCGGTCGATGTGTCGGGCCGCACCGGATACGGTTCGCCGACCGTTCGGCCGACACGTCAGGGGGAACCGTGCCCCAGCCAGCCAGCACCGGAACGACGGAGCGTCACCGCCTTCCGGTCCGGACGCTCGTCGCGGCGTCCATCGGCAACGCGGTCGAGTGGTACGACTGGACGATCTACGCGACGTTCTCGATCTATTTCGCGACGCAGATCTTCCCGCCCGAGAACGCGGCGCTAGCCCTCATCTCGACGCTGGCGACCTACGCGCTCGCCTTCTTCTTCCGGCCGCTGGGCGGTCTGCTGCTGGGCCGGTTCGCCGACCTCAAGGGGCGCCGGACCGCGATGCTGGTGACGATCCTGCTGATGGCGGGCGGCTCGTTCGTGATCGGCCTGCTGCCGACGTTCTCGATGATCGGCTGGTTCGCCCCGGTCCTGCTGCTGCTGGCCCGCATCGCGCAGGGCATGTCGCTGGGCGGGGAGGTCTCCAACGCGTCGGCCTACCTCGCCGAGATCGCCCCCCGTGAGCGGCGCGGGCGCTACTCGTCGTTCTTCTACATCTCCACCGGCACCGCGGTGCTGTTCGCCTCGCTCACCGGTTTCGTGCTGGCGGCGACGCTGACCGACGACCAGCTCGCCGCCTGGGGCTGGCGGATCCCGTTCCTGCTCGGCGGGGTGCTCGGCATCATCGGGCTCTGGATGCGCCGTCAGATGAGCGAGACCGAGCAGTTCGAGGACAACAAGGAGTCGGCGGCCCGGATCCGCAACCCGCTCCTACTGACCCTGCGCGAGCACCCGAAGGCGGTGGCGCAGCTCGTCGGCTTCACCATCCTGCACACCCTCTGCTACTACACGTTCTTCTCCGCGCTGACGCCGTTCGCCACCCGCTCCCGCGGCGCGGACGCGACCGAGGTGTTCCTCGCGCTCTCGATCGCCACGGCGATCTTCGTCCTCCTGCAGTACCCGATGGGGGCCGCCGCCGACCGCTGGGGCCGCCGACCCCAGATGCTCGTCTGGTCCGCGGCCACCGCGCTGCTCGTCGTCCCGCTGTCGTTCCTCATCGGGCCCGGCTTCTGGAACATGTTCGTCGTGTTCACCGTCGGGCTGGGGCTCTACACAGCGATGACCTCGGTCGCGCCGGCGATCATGAGCGAGCTGTTCCCGACGACGGTCCGCGCCCTGGGCATCGGCGCCTGGTACAACCTGACCGTCGCCGTGTTCGGCGGGACGGCGCCGCTGGTCATCGCCTCGCTGCAGGAGGCGGACCTGGCGATCCTGTTCTTCGTCTACGTCGCCGTCGGGGCGGTGATCTCCTTCGTCGCGGTGCTGACCCTGCCGGAGACGAAGGGCTCCGCCCTGAGCTGACCCCGGTAGCCCGGTACCCCGCGAGCAGGGGCGGAGCGAGGTGCGGGTTGTACCGTTGATCGACACGCCGACGTTTCGATGGAGAGCTCGCGATGACCAGCACCGCACCGGCCGACACGCTCCGACACCTCGCGCACGGCGCCACCCTGGAGGAGGGCCTCGGCTTCTTCGACGCGCTGCCCGCCGTCGGGGTCGAGGAGATGCTGGGTGACTGGTCGGGCGGTGAGATCCCCACCGGCAACCCGATGGACGGGCTGCTGGGCCGCTTCGGCTGGCACGGCAAGCGGTTCGACGGCGTCGACGACGTCCACCCGCTCGTCATGGACCACCCCCGCGGCGGCCGGTTCTCCCTCAACCCCGCCCTGGTCCCGCTGCCCGCGCTGCTGCGCTACCCGGCCGCGCTGCGCAACGCGACCCTCGCGCGGATCGCCCGCACCGCGGGCCCCGCGCTCGCCACCCGGGCCCCGAAGGCACGGTTGCGCACCACCGAGTACCGCGGGGTCGCCAGCGCCACCATGTGCTACGACGACCTCCCGATCCACGACGTCTTCCGTCGCGTCGACGACGACACCGTGCTCGGCGCCATGGACATGCGCGGCCTGCCCCAGCCGTTCCTGTTCTTCCTGCGTCGCGAGTGACCGGGTGTCTCCCCGAGTGTGCTGGTCGCGAGCAGGCTGACGACATCGGCCGCCGGACGGGCGAGGTGACCAGCCCGGGGGCCCCGGACCGTGAGAGCTAAACGGAGGGCTCCACTGCTTATGGTGGGCCACGGTCTCACGACGAGAGCCACGCGACGGACCCCACGAGGAGGGCCGCCATGCCCGTACACCCTTCGCAGATCGACCCGGAGCTGCGGCGCCGCGGAACGCTGATCCGCAGGATCCGGTCCGCGCGGACCGAGGAGCAGCTGCGCCGATCGAGCGCCCTCCCCGGGCCCGTCGACCGGCTGCTGCGCAGACGGGTGCCCGCCGGTCTGGTCCGCAGCGAGGAGTGGATCCGGCGGCCGGACGGGTCGCGGCTGCGCATCCTGGTCTACCGGGCGCGGGACGCCCGGCCCGATGCTCCCGGACTGCTCTGGCTCCACGGCGGCGGGTACGCCACGGGAGCCCCCGAGTTCGAGGCGTCCTCCTTCCGGCCCCTGATCGCGGGGAGCGGCGCCGTCGTCGTCTCACCGGACTACCGCCTCAGCCCGGAGGCGCCGTACCCGGCTGCGCTCGACGATTCGTACGCGGCGCTGGTCTGGCTGAAGGACAACGCCGTCCGACTCGGCGTGCGGCCCGACCAGATCGCGGTCGCGGGCGGCAGCGCGGGCGGCGGGCTGACCGCGGCGACGACGCTCTACGCACGCGACGAGGGCGAGGTCGCCGTCGCCTTCCAGATGCCGCTGTACCCCATGATCGACGATCGCGGAGAGACCGAGTCCGGGCGGGACAACGACGCGCCGGTCTGGGACTCCGTGACCAACCGGTCGGCGTGGCGGTTGTACCTCGGCGACCTGTTCGGGGCCGCGGATGTTCCGGCGTACGCCGCTCCGGCACGGGCGACGGACCACGCCGGGCTCCCCCCGACGATGACCTTCGTGGGCAGTCTCGACCCGTTCCGGGACGAGACCGTCCACTACGTGGACAACCTGCGTGCGGCAGGCGTCCCGGTGGAGTTCCGTGAGTTCGCCGGCGCCTACCACGGCTTCGACGTGCTCGTTCCGAAGGCGTCGGCGAGCCGGGCTGCCGCCGCGTTCCGTGACCAGTGGTTCGGGCACGCGGTGCGGACCCACTTCGCCCCACAGCCCTGATCGCGACCGGGCGAGCGGCACCGACAGGCCGTCGATGATCGAGGGGAGAGCGGGTCCCGCCCGTGCCGTCCGGCGCTCGTCGCGTCGGGCTACGAGGCGGGCCCGTCGACGACCTGGACGACGCCGTCGGCGGTGCCGGTGACGAACAGCCGCCCGGTGTCCGGGTCGACGGCGACCGTGTTCGGCTGGCGCACGGTGGGGATCCGGGCGACCTCCCGCGGCGTCGGCTCGGTCATGTCGTAGCCGACGAGCAGGTTCGCCCCGGTGGCGGTGACCCACACGCGGTCGCGGACCGGGTCGTAGGCGATGCCGTAGGGCTCCCCGGGCAGGTCCACCCGTCCGACCTCGGCCGGGGTGCCGGCCGGGTCGACGACGATCAGGTGCCCGCCCCGGGTGTCGGTCGCGATCAGGCGGCCGTGCCGGTCGGCGACCAGGTGGGTCGGGCCGTCCCCGGCCGGGAGCTCGCGGATTCCGTCGCCGGTCGCGGCGTCGTAGATGGTGAGGGTGTTCTCGCGGACGTCGACGAGTCCCACCCGGTCCCCGGCCGGGGCGAGCCCGGCGGGCTGGGTGACGTCGGTCAGCTGTCGCACCACCCGGTCCCCGCGGACCACGGACACGCTGCCGCCCGCCTCGTTGGCGACGAACACGGTCCCGGCCGCGGTCTCGGTCGCGTCGTGGGCCATCGGGCCGGTCATGACCTCGGAGGACACCCGGCCGTCCGGGAGCGAGACACGCAGCAGGCCGTTCGCGCTCTCGCTCGGGACCAGCACCGGCCCGCCCGGCCCGGCGAGCTGCAGGTGACGCAGCACGCCCGGCAGTGGCACCCGCCCGGCGACGGTGGCGGTGTCGGCGTCGAGCAGCACGAGCCGGTCGGGCCGGCGCACCCCGACCGCGACGCGCCGCGTCGGCCCGTCGGCGACGATGCCCTCCGGGACCGCCCCGACCGCGACGATCCGCCCGGGCGGGGTGCCGGTCACCGGGGGCGCGACGCCCGGCTCGGCCGGCGGCGGCAGCGGCTCGGCGAAACGCACCGGGGTGCCCGCCCGCCCCGGCGCCGCCGGTGTGTCGGCAGGCGGGGCCGCACAGCCCACCACCAGGAGCACGGTGGTCAGGAGCACCGTGGTCAGGAGCGCCGTGGTCAGGAGCGCCGGGGGCGCCGGGACGGTCGGCGCCCCACGGGTCGTGCGTCCGACTGTCGCCATCTCCCCAGCATCGTCGTGCGGGCCGGTGGCCGCGCGTCGGCCGGAGATCGTCTTGCACCGTGAAACGATAGTCGGCTACCATTACGTGCTCGCAGACCGTGCGCACGAGGGAGTGTCACCGTGACGACCACCGAGGCCCCGCAGCTGCCGTTCGACCGTCCGAACATCATCGACGTCGCCCCGCTCTACGCCGTGCTGCGCCGCGAGGGACCGGTCGTCCCGGTGCGCACCCCGGTCGGTGACCCGGCCTGGCTGGTCACCCGGCACGCCGAGGCCCGTGCCCTGTTCGCCGACCCGCGGCTCGGGCGCTCGCACCCCGAGCCGGAGAACGCCGCCCGGGTGTCGGAGGCCGCGATCCTGGGCGGGCCCAGCGGTGCCTTCGAGCGGGAGAAGGCCGAGCACGAGCGGATGCGCAGGCTGCTGGTGCCCGCGTTCTCCGCCAAGCGGATGCGGCTGCTCGGCGACCACGTCGGCGAGCTCGTCGACGGGTGTCTCGACGACCTCGTCGCGGCGAAGGAGGACGCGGCCGACGGCGTCGCCGACCTGCACGCCCACCTCGCGTTCCCCCTGCCGGTGCTGGTCATCTGCGAGCTGCTCGGGGTGCCGTTCGCCGATCGCGGCTACTTCCACGGGCTGTCCGAGCGGGTCGCCACGATCCGCTCCGGTGGCGACGCCGACGTCGCGATGGGGGAGTTCCGCGCCTACCTGGGCCGTCTGGCGGATGCCAAGCGTGCGCAGCCGGGGGAGGACGTCGTCACCGACCTCGTCCGCGCCCGCGAGCAGGACCCGGACTTCGGCGAGGAGGAGATGACCCGGCTCGCCGCCGCGTTGCTGTTCGCCGGGCACGAGACGACCGTCGGGCGGATCGACCTCGGCGTCCTCCTGCTCCTGACCGACCCCGCCCGCCGCGACGCCTTCGTCGCCGACATCGACGGGCGGCTGCACGGCACCGTCGAGGAGGTCCTGCGGCTGTCCTCGCCGGGTGGGCTCGCCCTGCTGCGCTACGCCCACACCGACATCGAGGTCGGCGACGTCACGATCCGCCGCGGCGACGCCGTCATGATCGCGACCGCCTCGGCCAACCGGGACGCCGAGGTCTTCGCCGACGCCGACGCCTTCGACCCGACCCGCCGGCCCAACCCGCACGTGTCCTTCGGCTACGGCGGCCACTTCTGCATCGGCGCGAGCCTGGCGCGCACCGAGCTCGCGACGGTGTTCGCGCGGCTGTTCCGGCGGCTGCCCGGGCTGCGCCTCGCCGTCGCCCCGGAGGATCTGGAGGTGCGGGCCGAGCAGGTCACCGGCGGCGTGCGGTCGCTGCCGGTGACCTGGTGACCGGTGACCTGGTGACCGCGGACCGCGGCACCCGCTGATCTCGCGTGGCGCCCCGTGCCCGGGGTGCCACGGACGGCGGCGGGTCGCCACGGCGCGGCGGTCAGAGGCCGTCGCGCAGGATCCCGTCCATTGCCCGCTCCACGATCGCGGCGATCGTCCAGGACGGGTTGGTGCTGCCGGTCGACCCCGGCACCAGCGCCCCGTCGACGACGTGCAGCCCCGGGTGCCCGGTGACACGCCCGCGGTCGTCGGTCACCCGGCCCAGTACCGCGCCGCCCAGCGGGTGCCACGTCACCGGGTCCAGGGTGCCCAGGTCGAGCACCCCGGTCGGGGCGTCCGCGGCGCGGGCGACCAGCCCGGACGGGCCCGCCGGCAACTGCGCGGCCAGGCCGGACACGGTCCGGCCCAGCCCGACGCCGAGCGGGGCGTCGGGCGCGATCAACCGCTGGGTGAGGTCGCGGACGGTGCGCTGGGCGTCGGCGTCGCCGTCGGTGGGCCAGTGCAGGACGGCCTCGCCGGTGGCGGTGTCGAAACGGAACTCGCCCACCGGGTCGCAGGCCCCGAACCCGGGCAGCGACATCGCCCGGATGTCGAACGGCAGCGGCGCGGGACCGTAGGTGAGCGTGACGGCCTCGGCGCGGTCGTCGGTGGGCGGGCGGATGCCGGCCGCCATCGGTCCGGCTTGCGGTCCGCCCGCGGGCTCGGGGACACCGACGCGCAGCTGGATGCGGTCGCCGTTGTTGCCCCAGAACCGGCCGGCGTCGGCGGTGAGGTCGGGCAGCGTCCCGGTGTCGCGGGCCCGTACGAGCAGCCGGGAGGTGCCGGTCGACCCGGCGGCGAGGAACACCGCGCCGGTGGTGAGCGCGATCTGCTCCTGCACGACGCCGTCGGTGTCGATCCGCTCGACGTCGAGCCGGTAGCGGCCGCCGCCGAGCGCGTGCAGGTCGGTGGCCCGGTGCAGCGGGGCGACGGTGACCAGACCGGAGGCCTCGGCGTCGCGCAGGTAGTTCTTGTCCGACGACAGCCGCGCCCCGGAGTTGACCCCGGAGAAGTACTCGCCGACCGACATCGACGGGGTCGCGCGCCCGGCGAACTCGGCGCGCACGACGTCCCAGTCGGTGGCGTTGGGCAGCAGCTGGGCCGTCAGCCCCGCGCGGCGGGCCTGCTCCAGGAACAGCCGGGTGCCGACGTGCGCGGGGTGGGCCAGGACGTCGTCGGGGATCGGCGAGACCCCGACCCGGGCGGCCGCGCGCGGGTAGTGGACCGCGGCGAGCTCGTCGTGGTCGATGCCGGGGATCGCCGCGGAGAACACCGCCGCGTCCGGCCGGATCCAGACCCCGGCGTAGACCAGGGTCGATCCGCCCACCCCGGCCCCGCAGAGCACGCTCATCCCGCGCCCGGACACCTTCTCGAACAGCCCGGTGTAGGGCTTGTACAGCGTCGGTGGCTGGCCGGGGAACACCGGCGCGGGCGTCAGCCACGACGAGCGACGGTCCGGGCGCAGGAACGGCGGGAACGTGTCGGCTGCCGGGGTGGTCCAGCGGCGGCCGCGTTCGAGGACCAGGGTGCGCACGCCCGCCTCGGCGAGCCGGGCCGCGGCGATCGACCCGCCGAGCCCGCTCCCGACGACGACGGCCGGAGCGGACATCGCGGTCACGTCCCGGCGCAGCAGGGCGGGCGCGGCGTTCGCGGTCCCGGCGGCGCCCAGCGCGGCGGCGCCGAGCGCGGCACCGGTCAGGAAACCCCGGCGGCTGGTCACCCGCATGCCGGTCAGCCCCCGATCCGGATGTCGGCGACGATCTCGCGGATCAGGCCGCTCTCGTAGCGGAAGGTCTCGTGCACCCGCGCGGTCGTGAGGCCGACCGGGCCCACCCCGACGGACAGGGTGAAGTCCGCGACCACGACGCCGTCCTCGCGCACGCGGTAGGTCTCGTCGGAGACGCCGTGGATGATCCGGTACTGCGGGCCGTACCGAAGGTCGGCGCGCAACTGGTCGCCGGAGAACCCGGTCGGCAGCCCCGCCTCGACCCGGGTCGCGGCCGGGTGGAACGGCACCGCGGAGGGGTCGTGGTCGACGAGCGCGGCCACGTAGGCGCGGGCCCCGTCGACCCGGCAGGCGTCGTCACAGGTGGACGCGGACGCGACCCCCGCACCCGCCCCGGCTGCGACCACGCCGATGGCCACTGCGACGACCACTGCGACGAGCACGGACAGCACTGGACCGAGCGATCTCACGGGAACCTCCGGGACCTGGGGGAGCGGTCGGGGACGAGGTGACGGGACCCGGGCCCGCGGGCGGGCCATGATCCACAGCGGGTCACGACGGAAGTCTGGCACGGGTGAGCGGGCGCTCACCCACCGGGTTCTCCATCGGATGTCGGACACTTGTCCGCGGTCCCGGAGGCACCCGTCCGGACGGGCGCGGGCCCGACCCCCACCCGGCGGTGGCGCCCGCGACACCGTTCGCGACGATGGGGCGGTGACAGGCACGGCACCCCCGGACATCCAGCAGCACCGCTCGATCAACCAACGCATCGCCGACGAACTCGGCGCCCGGCCGGACCAGGTCGGGGCCGCGGTGGCCCTGCTGGACGAGGGCTCGACGGTCCCGTTCGTCGCGCGGTACCGCAAGGAGGCGACCGGCGGACTCGACGACGCCCAGCTCCGCACCCTGGAGGAGCGGCTGCGCTACCTGCGGGAGCTGGAGGAGCGGCGCACCGTCGTCCTCGACTCCATCCGCTCGCAGGGCAAGCTCGACGAGGCCCTCGAGGCCACCATCCTCGCCGCCGAGTCCAAGGCCCGGCTCGAGGACATCTACCTGCCCTACAAGCCCAAGCGCCGCACCAAGGCGATGATCGCCCGAGAGCAGGGTCTGGAGCCGCTGGCCGACGCGCTGCTCGCCGACCCGACGCTCGACCCGCACGAGACCGCCTCGGGCTACGTGACCGACGAGGTCGCCGACGCCGGCGCCGCGCTGGAGGGCGCCCGGTCGATCCTGGTCGAGCGGATCGGGGAGAACGCCGACCTCGTCGGTGGCCTGCGCGAGCGGATGTGGAGCCACGGCAGGCTGGTCACCACGGTCCGCGAGGGCAAGGAGAACGACCCGGCCGCGGCGAAGTTCTCGGACTACTTCGCCTTCGCCGAGAAGTTCACGACGCTGCCGTCGCACCGGATCCTCGCGGCCTTCCGCGGCGAGTCCGAGGAGGCGCTCGACGTCACCCTCGACGCCGGCGTCGCCGACGACGAGCCGAACCCCTACGAGGCGCTGATCGCCGCCGAGTACGGCATCGCCGACCGTGGCCGTCCCGGCGACGCCTGGCTGCTCGGCGTCGTCCGGTGGGCGTGGCGGACCCGGCTGCTCACCGCGCTCGGCATCGACATCAGGGTCCGGCTGCGCACCGCCGCCGAGGAGGGCGCGATCGGGGTGTTCGCGGCGAACCTGCGCGACCTCCTCCTCGCCGCCCCCGCGGGCACCCGCGCGACCCTGGGCCTCGACCCGGGCCTGCGCACCGGGGTCAAGGTCGCCGTCGTCGACGCCACCGGCAAGGTCGTCGACACCGCGGTGATCTACCCGCACGAGCCCCGCAAGGACCGCGCCGGGGCCCTGAAGACCCTGGCGGCGCTGTGCGCGAAGCACGCGGTCGAGCTGATCGCGATCGGCAACGGCACCGCCTCGCGCGAGACCGACGCGCTGGCCGGTGAGCTGATCGCGGCCAACCCGGGCCTGAAGCTGACCAAGGTGATGGTGTCCGAGGCCGGCGCGTCGGTGTACTCGGCGTCGGCCTACGCCTCGGCCGAGCTGCCCGACATGGACGTCTCGCTGCGCGGCGCGGTCTCCATCGCGCGGCGCCTGCAGGACCCGCTCGCCGAGCTGGTCAAGATCGACCCGAAGTCGATCGGGGTCGGCCAGTACCAGCACGACCTGCCCGAGTCGTCGCTGTCGCGGTCGCTCGACGCGGTCGTCGAGGACTGTGTGAACGCCGTCGGGGTGGACGTGAACTCCGCGTCCGCGCCGCTGCTGCGCCGGGTCTCGGGCATCTCCGAGTCCCTCGCCGCCGCGATCGTCGCCCACCGCGACGAGAACGGCCCGTTCCGGAACCGGACCGCGCTGACCGGCGTCGCGCGGCTCGGGCCCAAGGCGTTCGAGCAGTGCGCGGGCTTCCTCCGGATCCGCGGCGGCGACGAGCCGCTCGACGTCACCGGCGTGCACCCCGAGTCCTACCCGGTGGTGCGCAAGATGGTGGAGCGCACCTCGCTGGACGTCTCCGCCCTGATGGGCAACGCCGCGCGGCTGCACCAGATCAAGCCCAAGGACTACGTCGACGACACCGTCGGGCTCCCGACCGTCACCGACATCCTGGCCGAGCTGGAGAAGCCCGGCCGGGACCCGCGCCCGGCGTTCCGCACCGCGACCTTCGCCGAGGGCGTCCACAAGATCTCCGACCTGCGGCCGGGGATGCTGCTGGAGGGCGTCGTCACCAACGTCGCCGCGTTCGGCGCGTTCGTCGATGTCGGCGTGCACCAGGACGGCCTCGTGCACGTGAGCGCGATGAGCAAGGACTTCGTGTCCGACCCGCGCGACGTCGCCAAGTCCGGTGACGTGGTCAAGGTGAAGGTCCTGGAGGTCGACGAGGCCCGCAAGCGGATCTCGCTGACCCTGCGGCTGGACGACGAGCCCGGCGCGGGCGAGCGCGGCGGCCGGTCCCCCGGGCCCGGCCAGGGTCAGGGCGGTGGCCAGGGGGCCGGCCAGGGCGGCCGTGGCCGCGACGGCGGCGGGCGCGGTCCGGGCGGTGGCCAGGGCGGCGGACGCGGCCAGGGTGCCGGGCGCGGTCAGGGCGGCGGTGACCGTGGCTGGGGTGGCCGCGACGGCGGGCGTGGTGGCCAGGGCGCCGGCCGTGGTGGCTCCGCCGGGCAGGGCGGTCGCGGCGGCTCCGGCGGTCGCCAGGACCGCGGTCCCGCCAACGACGCGATGGCCGAGGCCCTGCGCAAGGCGGGTTTCGGGAAGTCCTGACCCCGAGCCCTCGCACGAACGGGCCCCCGTACGCACCGTGCGTACGGGGGCCCGTTCGTAGGAGAGGGGTGTGGGCGGGGTCAGCGGGGGAGGTCCGGCTCCAGCAGCCGCTCGGCGAGGCGGCGCAGGTCGTCGTCGGTCACGCCCCAGCTGCGCAGCCGGCCCGCCGGTCCGCCGGGGTGGGCGTCGAGGTCGTCGAGCACGGCCTCCAGGGCGGCGGCGTCCACCCCGAGCAGCGCCTCGTGGTCGGGCTCGGGCTGCCCCCAGGCGCGCAGCCGGTCCCACAGGGTCGGCAGGACCTCGTTGGTGCGCAGGTAGTCCGCGACGATCGTCGCGCGCGGGACGTCCAGCACGGCCAGCAGCACCCCGACCACGATCCCGGTGCGGTCCTTGCCCGCGGCGCAGTGCACGAGGACGGGGGCGGGCGCGTCGGCGACGGTCCGCACGATCCCGGCCAGCTCGGCGCCTGCCTCCGACGCCAGTAGCCGGTAGGCCCATCCGAGCCCGTCCTGGCCGGCGGCGGCCGTCGCGACCCGCTCCGGGGTCAGCGACGAGCCGAGCGGGACCGGCCGGACGTCGGCGACGTCGGCGAGCGGGTGCGGCTCGCGCGTCTCCGCCGCCGAGCGCAGGTCGACGACGGTCCGCGGCGGCCACGGGGAGCCGTCGGGCAGGTCGAGGGACCGGGCGTCGTGGGGGTCGCCGGGGCGGGGGGCGTCGGACCGATAGAGCACCCCGCGCCGTACCCGGTAGCCGTCCGTCGTGCGGAGACCGCCGAGATCGCGCAGGTTCGCCGGGCGCCGGGTCGCCGCGCCGGAGAGGAATGCCGTCACCCGACCAGGGTGGGTGATCTCGCCGTGGCCGCGCCGGGGGGGCGTGACCAGGGGCATCGGTGGCGTCGGTCACCCGGACCCGGCGCACGCGTCGCGTCGGGACATGGCACACTGGTCGATCGACGGCCGTAGGCGATGACGCACGGCCGCGAGCCCCGGAGGTCTGGGTTCACCGGCACATCATCTGGATCGAGATGCCGCACGCGGGCCTGGCGGGCTGGGAGAGCGGGCGAGAGCCGCCCGACGACACAGCGCACCCCCTGCGCACGCCATTTGAGGACCGAGTGACCATTCTGCTGGACCAGCACCCCGACCTGAACGACTCCGGAGACGAGATCACCACTTCCGCCGCCATGACGGACACCGACACCGCCGAGCTCGACACCGAGGTCGCCGCCACCCCCGATGCGACCGCCGTCGAGGAGCACACCTCCTCGGACGAGGTCGCCGAGGACGAGCGCACCGAGGACCGTACCGACGAGCCCGTCGACGACACCCCCGCCGGCCCGACCTTCGCCGACCTGGGCCTCGCGCCCCAGCTGCTCGACACCCTCGAGAAGCTGGGCTACGCCTCGCCGAGCCCGATCCAGGCCGCCGCGATCGGCCCGCTCATCGCCGGGCGCGACCTGCTGGGCCAGGCCGCCACCGGTACCGGCAAGACCGCCGCGTTCTCGCTGCCGATGCTGCAGCGCCTCGCCGACGGCCGCACCTCCCGCTCCCGCGGCGCCAAGCCCTTCGGCCTGGTGCTCGCCCCGACCCGTGAGCTGGCCATGCAGGTCGGCGACGCGGTCTCCAAGTACGGCGCCGCGCTCGGTGCCTCGGTCGCCTGCGTCTACGGCGGCGCGCCCATCGGCCCGCAGCTGGGCCAGCTCCGTCGCGGCGTCGACATCGTCGTCGCCACCCCGGGCCGGGCGATCGACCTGGTCAACCGCGGTGCGCTCGCGCTGGACGCGATCGAGGTCGCCGTCCTGGACGAGGCCGACGAGATGCTCGACATGGGTTTCGTCGAGGACATCGAGACGATCCTCGGCGCCACGCCGCGGGGCCGCCAGACCGTGCTGTTCTCCGCGACCATGCCGGGCCGCATCCAGAGCCTCGCGCGGACCCACCTGAGCGACCCGGCCGACATCCGGATCAAGAAGGAGGCCACGCCCGAGGGCGAGGCCCCGCGGGTCCGCCAGACCGCCTACCACGTGCCGCGCAGCCACGTCACCGTCGCGCTGGGCCGGGTGCTCGAGATGGAGCAGCCGACCGCGGCGATCGTGTTCTGCCGCACCCGCGCCGACGTCGACGCCGTCACCGAGACGCTGACCGCGCGCGGGCTGCGCGCCGAGGCGCTGCACGGCGGCATGGACCAGGAGCACCGCACCCGGGTCGTCGAGCGCCTGCGCGCCGGCCGCACCGAGCTGCTGGTCGCCACCGACGTCGCGGCCCGTGGTCTCGACATCGACTCGCTGACCCACGTGGTCAACCACGACGTCCCGTCGTCGCCGGAGTCCTACGTGCACCGCATCGGCCGGGTCGGCCGCGCGGGCCGAGAGGGCGTCGCGATCACCCTGGTCACCCCGGGGTCGGTGCGTCACCTGCGCAACATCGAGCGCCTCATCGGCGCGTCGGTGCCCAGCGCGCCGGTGCCCTCGCCGGAGGACCTGCGCACCGTGCGGCTCGCCCGCACCGCGCTGGCCCTGCGCGAGCAGGCCGGTCAGGACGCCGACACCCCGCCGCAGGACGGTGTGGAGCAGCTCGTCGTCGAGCTGGCCCGCGACCACGACCTCGCCTCGATCGCCGCCGCGGCGATCCGGATCGCCCGCGCCGGCAACTCGGTGCCGGACGACGAGATCGAGATCCCGCAGGTCCGCTCGCGCGGTGGCCGCGACAGCGGCCCCGGTGACCGTGGCCCGCGCCGCGACCGCGACGGTCGTCCGACCGGTGCCCGCGGTCAGGGTGCCCGTCCGCCGAAGGCCGGTGCGACCCGCCTGTTCGTCTCGGCGGGCCGTGCCTCGGGTGTGCGCCCGCAGGACATCGTGGGTGCGCTGGCGAACGAGTCCCGGCTGTCCGGCCGCGACATCGGCGCCATCCAGATCCACGAGCGCCACTCGCTGGTCGAGGTGCCCGAGCACGCCGCGGACGACGTGCTGCGCTCGCTGCGCGGTGCGACGACGCTGAAGGGCCGCAAGGCCAACGTACGTCGCGACCGGGACAACGCCGGCGCCCGCTAGACCCGGTACACACGACAGGGGCCCCGCGCGATCCGCGCGGGGCCCCTGTCGTCGGTGGGGGAGGGCCAGCCGCCTCGGCCCGGCCACCGTGGCGGAGCGTGCCGAGGAAGACCGTCGCGTCCTGGTCCCGCATCGTCAGGCAGCCCGCGGACCCGGAGTCGCCCCCCGTGGAAGGCGATGCCGCCGGGCCTGCACCGGCGATCTGCGGGAGGATCGGCCCGTCCCGACCACCGGAGTCCGGCCGAGGAGCGCGCATGACCACCACCAGTTCCCGCAAGCCCCGCAGCCACCAGGTCACCGACGGCATCGGTGCCACCGCCGCCCGCAGCATGCTGCGCGCGGTCGGCATGCGCGACGACGACTTCGCCAAGCCCCAGATCGGCATCGCCTCGTCCTGGAACGAGATCACCCCGTGCAACCTGTCGCTGCAACGGCTCGCGACCGCGGCGAAGGAGGGCGTGCACACCGCGGGTGGCTACCCGCTGGAGTTCGGCACGATCTCGGTCTCCGACGCCATCTCCATGGGACACCGGGGCATGCACTACTCGCTGGTGAGCCGGGAGATCATCGCCGACTCGGTGGAGACCGTCGTCGAGGCCGAGCGGCTCGACGGGACGGTGCTCCTGGCGGGCTGCGACAAGTCGCTGCCCGGGATGCTGATGGCCGCGGCCCGGCTGGACCTCGCCGGGGTGTTCGTCTACGCCGGATCGATCATGCCGGGCCGGGTCGGCGACCGGGAGGTCAACATCGGTGACGCCTTCGAGGGCATCGGCGCCTGCGCCCGCGGCCTGATCACCCCCGACGAGCTCGACACCCTGGAACGCGCGATGTGCCCGGGGGAGGGGGCGTGCGGCGGCTTCTACACCGCGAACACGATGGCCGCGGCGGCCGAGGCGCTCGGGATGGCGCTGCCCGGCTCGGCCAGCCCGCCCGCGGTGGACCGGCGCCGCGACGGCGTCGCCAGGGCCTCCGGCGAGGCCGCGGTCGGGATGATCGCGAAGGGGCTGACCGCGCGGTCGATCCTGACCCGCGAGGCCTTCGAGAACGCGATCGCCGTCGTCATGGCCTTCGGCGGGTCCACCAACGCGGTGCTGCACCTGCTCGCCATCGCCCGCGAGGCCGAGGTGCCGCTGACCCTGGACGACTTCAACACCGTCGGCGACCGGATTCCGCACCTGGCCGACGTCAAGCCGTTCGGGCGGCACCTGATGTACGCCGTCGACCAGGTCGGAGGCGTGCCGGTGGTGATGAAGGCCCTGCTCGACGCCGGCCTCATCCACGGCGACGCCCGCACCGTCACCGGCGGCACGGTCGCGGAGAACCTCGCCGAGCTCGACCCGCCCGGCCTCGACGGCTCGGTCATCCACGACCTCGCGAACCCGATCCACCCCACCGGCGGGCTCACGATCCTGCGCGGCTCGCTCGCCCCCGACGGCGCGGTGGTCAAGTCCGCCGGGTTCGACGCCACCACCTTCACCGGCACCGCCCGCGTCTTCGACGGCGAGCAGGGCGCGCTCGACGCCGTCGACGCCGGGGAGATCGGGCCCGGCACGATCGTCCTGATCCGCTACGAGGGCCCCCGCGGCGGACCCGGGATGCGGGAGATGCTGGCCGTCACCGGGCGGATCAAGGGCGCTGGCCTCGGCAAGGAGGTCCTGCTGGTCACCGACGGCCGCTTCTCCGGGGCGACGACCGGGCTGTGCGTCGGGCACGTCGCGCCCGAGGCCGCCGACGGCGGACCGATCGCGCTGGTCCACGACGGGGACACGATCACCCTGGACATGAAGGCCCGCACGATCGACATCGGCGTCGAGCCCGCCGAGCTGGAGCGGCGTCGCGCGGGGTGGACGTGCCCCGAGCCGACGAACCGGCGCGGGGTGCTCGGCAAGTACGCGAAGCTCGTCTCCTCGGCGGCCGACGGGGCGGTCTGCGGCTGACCCGCGCGAGCGCCGTCGCGACCCGGCCGACATCGCGCCGACACGGGTTCGCAACATCGGTGACGGACGCTGGTGGGGATGAGCACCGATGCCGGGACCGTGAACGGCCTCTACCGGGTACGGGTGCGGCTGCCCGACGAACCGGGCGCCCTGGCCCGCCTCACCGCGGCCCTGGCCGCGGTGGACTGCAACATCCTCGCCCTGTCGGTGCACGGCCAGGATGCCCACTCGGTCGTCGACGAGCTGCTGGTGTCGGGGCCGTGCAGCGTCGGGGAGCTGTCGGTCGCGATCTGCGACGCGGTCACCGGCGGCGGGGTCATGGTGCTGCCGGCCGACCCGCACGACCTGGTCGACCCGCCGACCCGGGCGCTCGACCTGGTCGCGGCGGGCCGGACGGCGGCCGACGGCGTCGCGGCGCTGCTCGGCGCCGCGTCGGTCCGCACCCCGGGCCCGGACGACCCCGGGGTCCGCGACGAGCACGACATCGAGCTGCGCGCCGCCGACGGCACCCGGATCGTCGCCCGCCGGGCGGCGCCGTTCACCGTGACCGAGGTCGCCAGGGCCGAGGCGTTCCTGCGGGCGGTCGCCACGCGTCCCGAGTCCGACCCGCGCGGCCGGCCGACGGCCTGACGGCACGACGGCGCTGCGGCATGGCGGCGCTGCGGCACGGCGGCACGGCGCACGCTCCCGGTCGGGCACCGCGCTCGGCGACGTGCCGACACCGGTCGGCGCCGACGGTCGCCGCGCACGCTTGTGACCGCGTCCGCGGCGCTGCCATCCTGCGCGCAGGACATCCGAGAACTGGGCACGACCTCCACACCGCCCACGGCGGGACGGAACGCACGGCCTCCGGCGGCGTCCTCATCATCGTGAAACACAGGTGACCCGCCGCCGCAACCCACGACGGCGATCGTCATCGGCGTGGAGGCCGGCATGGACGAGCAGCAGCAGGGGACGCCGCGGTGCGGCGTCGGGGTGGTCGTGCCCTACGACTTCGCGCTGGACCACGAGATGTGGCGCTGGGTCCCCGAGGGGGCGACGCTGCACCTCACGCGCACCCCGTTCGTCGAGACCCCGGCCGACGCCGGACAGGCCCGGCTGATCTCGGACCCGGCCATGGTGCGGACCGCGGTGCGCGAGGTGCTGACACCCGGGCCCGGCGTCGTCGCGTACTCGTGCACCTCGGGCAGCTTCGTCGACGGCGCCGCGGGGGAGCGGGCACTGCGTGCCGCGGTCCTCGACGCGGGCGCCCCGGCGGCGGTCACCACGGCCGGAGCGCTCGTCACGGCCTGCGCCGAGCTGGGCGTGACCCGGCTCGCCGTCGCCACGCCCTACGTCGACGACCTCACCGACCTGCTCGCCGGTTTCCTCGCCGAGCACGGCGTCGCCACCGTCGCCCGGCACGGCCTGGGCCTGCTCGGCGGGATCTGGCAGGTCCGCGCCGACGACGTCGCCGCCGCCGTGCGTGCCGCCGACCACCCCGACGCGCAGGCGGTGTTCGTCTCGTGCACCAACCTCGCCACCTACGACGCCGTCGCCGGCCTCGAACGCGAGCTCGGCAAGCCCGTCCTCACCGCGAACCAGGTGACGGTGTGGGCCGCGCTGCGCGCGGTCGGTCGTGACGCCGACGGGCCGGGGCAGACGCTCGTCGAGGGGCGCCCCGCCGTCGCGGCGCCGTCGGAGCCCCCGGTGCCGTCGGAGGCCCCGGCGCTGCCGGAGCCGACGGTGCTGCGGGTGGTCGGGGCACCGGAGCTGCACAAGGTCCGGGTCCGGCTGCCCGACGAGTCCGGGGCGCTGGCGCGGCTCACCGCGGCCGTCGCCGAGGTCGGCGGCAACATCCTGTCCCTGTCGGTGCACGCCCAGGACGCGGGGTCGGTGGTCGACGAGATGCTGGTCGGCGGCCCGGTCACCGCCGAGCGGCTCTCCCGGGTGATCCGGCGACGGCTGCGCGGCTCCGCCCCGGACACGGTGCGGGTCACCCCGGCCGACCCGCACGAGCTCGTCGACACCCCCACCCGGGCGCTCGACCTCGTCGCGGCGTCCCGCACCCCGGACGGGCTGCGCGAGGCCCTCGCCGCCCTGCTGCACGCCGACGACGTCGTCGCCGGCCCGGCGACCGGAACCCACGTGCTGGAGCTGACCGGTCCGGACGGCACCCCGCTCGTCGCGCGCCGGGGCTGGGCGCCGTTCACCGTCACCGAGCGGGCCCGGGCCGAGGCGTTCCTGCGCGCGGGCGCGGCGGGCCCGGTCGGTGAGCTGCTCCTCGACGACGGTGACGCGCTCACCGCGACCCCGGCGACCGGTGCCGAGACCGCCGAGCTCGCGACGCTGCTGCGCACCTGCGTCGCGGGGTCGCCGGAGGCCGGGACCAGCTGGACCGACGCCGACCTGCGCTCGGTGCTGCTGCCACCCAGCGGGCGCTGCCTGCTGCTGCGCTCGCGGGCGGGAGACCTCGTCGCCGTCGCTGCGCGGCTCACCGCGCCGGACACCGGTGCCGAGACCGTCGTGGTGGTGCACCCGCTGCACCGCCGCCGCGGACTGGGCCGGTGGCTGCGGCGGCGGCTCGCCGCCGGCGTCCCCGTCTAGCCTGTCGGGGTGTCCGACGACCGCACGCTCGACCCCGGGAACCTGCCCGACGACTGGGACTCCTGGAAGGACCGCGTCGACCTCACCGACTACGACCGGAAGTGGGCGGCGATGGCCGCGGCGGGGGAGAACCCGCACGGCGAGGCCGATCTGGTCACCGCGCTGTGCGGCGACGGCCCCGTGCTCGACGGCGGCTGCGGCACCGGCCGCGTCGCGATCGAGCTGGACCGGCGCGGGATCGCCGTCACCGGCGTCGACCCCGACCCGGACATGATCGCCGCGGCCCGGGCCAAGGCGCCCGCGCTGCGCTGGGTCGCCACCGGTCTGGAGCGCCTCGACCTGCCGGACCGGTTCGCGCTGGTGGTGCTCGCGGGCAACGTGATCCCATACGCGAGCGACCGTGCCGGAGTGGTCGCCGGGTGCGCGGCGCACCTGCGCGCCGGCGGGCTGCTGCTCGCCGGGTTCGCGACGCAGCCGGGCTGGCCGACCCCCGACGACCACGACGCGTGGTGCGCCGCCGCCGGGCTCGTGCCGGTCGCGCGCTGGGCCACCTGGGACCGCGAGCCGTGGTCGGGGGGCGACTACGTCGTCGCGCTGCACCGGCGCGACTGAACGCGACTGAACCCCGTCGGCCGCCCGGCCGGCCCCGCTCAGCCGGGCACCCGGGCGAGGATCTCGCCGTGCGGGATCACCAGCCAGCCGTCCGGGTGCGCGGCCCACTCCCGCCACGCCGCCGAGATGTCCGCCAGCTCGGGCTCCTCGGCCAGCCCGCGGTCGACGGCCATCCGGCCGACCCCGGTGTGGATGCGGTCGGCCCACATCCCGCCCCAGGCGGCGCGGGCCCGCGGGGTCGCGTGGCACCAGACCGACGCCGACGGTGTCACCTCGCTGAACCCGGCCGCGTGCGCCCAGCCGAGCAGCCGCCGTCCGGCGTCGGGCTCGGCGTCGTTGCCGCGGGCGACGGCCCGGTACAGCTCCAGCCAGCGGTCCAGGCGCGGGTCGTGCGGCCACCAGTGGAACCCGGCGTAGTCGGCGTCGCGGGCGGCGACCAGTCCGCCGGGGCGGGCGACCCGGCCCATCTCCCGCAGCACCGCGACCGGGTCGGACACGTGCTGGAGCACCTGGTGGGCGTGCACGACGTCCCAGGTGTCGTCCGGGTCGGACAGGGCGTAGCCGTCGTCGACGGCGAACTCCACGTCCAGGCCGCGGGCGGCGGCACCGGCGCGGGCCTGCTCCAGGGGGCCGGGCACCACCTCGACGCCGCGCACCCGGCCGGGCGCGACCCGCTCGGCGAGGTCGGCGGTGATGCTGCCGGGGCCGCAACCGACGTCGAGCAGGCTGGTGCCGGGCGCGAGCCGGTCCAGCAGGTAGGCGCACGAGTCCTGCGCGGTGCGGGCCGCGTGCGACCGGACGACGACGCCCGGATGACCGTGGGTGTAGGTGTCGCGGGGCACGGGGGTCAGCCTGGCACGCCGTCAGCCGGCCCGGCGCTCGGCCGGCGGTCTGCTCGGTCGGGCGGGCCGCTCGGTCCGGCGCGCCGCTCGGCCGGGCGGGCCGCTCGGTCCGGCACCCGGCGGATCCGGATCGGGCCCTTCGCCATCGACGGGTCCGCCACCCGGCCGGACTGCAGGATCTCCACCCGCCCGGCGTCGACGAGACGGTGCGCGGCCGTCCGCGCCGGTTCCATGAGGTCGCGCCAGCCGTCGGGGTCGACGGCGCGGGCCGCCTCGGACGGGCAGATCGTCGCCCCGCTCCTGCGCCGGTCGAGGAGCCCGGTGATCGCCGACTCCAGCTCGGTGTCGACCGGACGGCCCTTCCGCCGGTGCCGGTCCCGGGAGTGGTCGCTGCCCTGGTCCCCGTCGTCGGCCCCCGTCGTCTCCTCCACGACCACCATGGTCGTTGCGCCCGCGGCGCTCCGCTCGCCGAGCGTCGTCGGGCGCCCGGTTGGCGGAGCGGGGCGCGGGTGCGGCCGTCGGACCGGGGGCCTCAGCTGCGGGCGAGCACGGCCGCGTCGAGGGCCTCGCGCATGGCGGCCTCCGGGCCGGGGCGCCCGGTCATGAGCTCGACCTGCGCGACCGCCTGCTGCAGCAGCATCTCCAGACCGGAGACGATCCGCGCGCCGGCCGCCGCCGCGCCGCCCGCGACGACCGTCGGCCACGGCGCGTAGACCGCGTCGAGCAGCACGGTCCCCGGCCGCCAGCGGGCGCCGGCCAGGGCGTCGGCCGCCCCCGCCGGGAGCGTGGAGACGACCGCGTCGGCGCCCTCGAGCAGCCGCGCCGCGGCGGGGGGATCGGTCAGCACCGCGTGCACCGTCACCTCGGTGCCGAGCCGCTCGGCGGTCCCGCGCAGCGCGGAGGCCCGCCCGGCGTCGCGGACCAGCACGTCGACGGCGTCGACCTCCATGTCGTGCAGCGCGGCGACGGCGGCCTGCGCGGTCCCGCCCGCCCCGAGCACGACGGCGCGCCCGCCGCCGGCACCCGCGGCGCGCAGCGAGCGCGCGATCCCGGTGACGTCGGTGTTGTGCGCCGTCGCGCCGGTGCCCTCGAAGACCAGGGTGTTGCCGGCGCCGATCGCGGCCGCCCCCGGCGCGACGTGGTCGGCGACGTCGAGCAGCACCCGCTTGAGCGGCATCGTCAGCGACAGTCCGGCCCACTCCGGGCCGAGCCCGGCGACGAACCCGGCCAGGCCCGCCTCGTCGACCTCGTACCGGTCGTAGTGCCAGCCGGCCAGCCCGAGTGCGGTGTAGGCGGCGTTGTGCAGCGCCGGGGACAGCGAATGGGCGATCGGGGAACCCAGGACGGCGGCGCGGCGGACGGGGGACGTGCTCATCCGGGCAGTATCCCGCGGCGGCTCAGACCGCCCGCGACGGCTCCCGCTGCGCGGCCGCCACGGTGCGCCGGGTCCGCGCCCAGCTCCACCAGCCGTGCACGACCAGCCCGGCGAACACGACGTAGACCGCGGCGGAGAACCACAGCCCCGAGGCCAGCTGCAACGGCACGCCGACGGCGTCGACCAGCAGCCAGATCACCCAGAACTCGACGAACCGCAGAGCCTGGGCGAGGAACGCGACCGCGGTGCCGACGAAGATCGCGGCATCCGGCCAGGGCGCCCAGCTGGCGTCGAGCGCGTCGAGGACCAGCGCCATGACGACGGTGCCGCCGACGAGCAGCCCGGTCAGCCCGAGCCGCTGGGCGGTGCTCGCCTGGCGCACGGCGAGCCCGTAGACCGGGTCGCGCCTGCGCAGCCACGCGACGAGCCCGAACACCGAGATGGCCAGCACGATGACCTGCCGGAACGCGAGCCCGCCCAGGTGGGCCGAGGCGTAGACGGTGAACAGCAGCACGCAGGCCGCCATCTGCACCGGCCAGGTCGCGAGGCTGCGCCGGCGCGCCAGGAAGACCACGGCGATGGCGCCGATCTGCCCGACGAGCTCGGCCCACGACACGAACTGCCCGAACGCGGTCAGCCCGTGGTGCAGCAGGAGGTCCACGACGGTCCCCTTCCCGGAGCGCGGCGGGCACGCCCCGTGACAGCACACAACGACGGCGCCGTCCCCGCCCATCCCCACCCGGGCCGGTGTGAGCGGACCCACACCACCCTCGGTCGAGCGGGTCTCCCCGTCCGACCCCACGGCGACGACGCTCCGCCCCCGGGTGGGAGGCTGCACCGTGTGGGTGGTTCGGAACGCACGGTCCTGGTCCTGGGTGGTCGCAGCGAGATCGGGCTGGAGGTCGCCGAACGGCTCGCCGCCGGCGACACCGACACGGTCGTGCTGGCCGCCCGCCGCCCCGACGAGCTGACCACCGAGGCGGCCCGGGTGCGGGCCGCGGGCGCCGCGGTGGACACCGTCGCCTTCGACGCCGACGACCTCGCCCGCCACCGCCCGCTGCTCGACGAGGTGACCGCCCGGCACGGGCGGATCGACGTCGCCGTCGTCGCGTTCGGGATCCTCGGCGACCAGGCCCGTGCCGAGACCGACGCCGCGCACGCCGCCGCGATCGTGCACACCGACTACCTCGCCCAGGTCCACCTGCTCACCGAGCTGGCCCAGGTGCTGCGCGCGCAGGGGAGCGGGACGCTGGTCGTCTACTCCTCGGTGGCCGGGGTCCGGGTGCGGCGCGCCAACTACGTCTACGGCAGCGCCAAGGCCGGGCTCGACGGGTTCGCCTCCGGCCTGGCCGACGCGTTGCACGGCACCGGGGTGCGGCTGGTGCTGATCCGCCCGGGGTTCGTCGTCGGCCGGATGACCGAGGGCATGAGCCCGGCGCCGCTGTCGTCGACGCCCGCGCAGGTCGCCGACGCCACGGTGCGCGCGGTCCGGCGCGGTCGGGGCAACGCCGACGTCTGGGTGCCCGGCACGCTGCGGCTGCTGTTCCTCGGGCTGCGGCTGCTGCCCCGCGCCGTCTGGCGGCGGATGCCCCGTTAGCGACACGATCTACAGGTGAATGGTGTCCCGCGATCTGCGTGTGGCACTTCCCCTGGAGTGGCCTGGCTCATATCGTCGCGTGCGCATCCCGTTGGACGACGACGTCTGAGGAGAACCACCGTGGGACACACCCGTGGAGCAATCGTCCGGAGCGCTCCGGGCAAGTACGAGGTCGTCGACCTCGAACTCGACGAGCCGCGCGCCGGCGAGATCGAGGTGAAGATGGTCGCGTCGGGCCTGTGCCACTCCGACGACCACATCGCCACCGGCGACATCCCGGTCGGCACCTACCCGTTCGCCGGCGGCCACGAGGGCTCCGGCATCGTCACTCGCGCCGGGGCGAACAAGAAGGGCCTCAAGGAGGGCGACCACGTCGTCTTCTCGTTCCTGCCGTCCTGCGGGCACTGTCGCTGGTGCGCCAGCGGCATGCAGAACCTGTGCGACCTCGGCGCGGGGCTGCTCGCCGGCACCCGCTGGGAGGAGAACACCACCCGCCTGCGGCTGGCCGACGACGGCACCCCGGTCGGCCAGATGTGCGGCATCTCGACCTTCTGCGAGACCACGCTGGTCTCGGAGGACTCCTGCGTGAAGGTCCCCGACGACATCCCGCTGGAGGTCGCCTGCCTGGTCGGCTGCGGCGTCGGCACCGGCTGGGGCTCCGCGGTCAACGCCGGCGGCGTGCAGCCGGGGCACACCACGATCGTCATGGGCATCGGCGGCATCGGCATCAACGCGGTCCAGGGCGCCTCGCACGCCGGCGCGGCGAACATCATCGCCGTCGACCCGGTCGCGCTGAAGCGGGAGAAGGCCCAGGAGCTCGGCGCCACGCACGCGGTGGAGACGATGGAGGAGGCCACCGAGATCGCGAAGCAGTTCACCAACGGTCAGGGCGCCGACCAGACCGTCGTGACCGTCGGCGTCGTGAAGCCCGACCACATCGGGCAGGCGATGGCGTCGATCCGCAAGGCGGGCACCGTCGTCGTCACCGCGCTGGGGGACATCAACTCGACCGAGCCGCTGCCGGTGTCGCTGGCCGACGTCACCCTGTTCCAGAAGCGCATCCAGGGTGCGATGTTCGGCATGTCCAACCCGAACTGGGACATCCTGCGCCAGCTGGAGCTCTACCGGGCCGGCGCGCTGAAGCTCGACGAGCTGGTCACCACCACCTACACCCTGGACCAGGTCGCCACCGCCTACGAGGACATGCACGCCGGTAAGAACATCCGCGGCGTCATCCGCTACTGATGGGGGCATGACGTTCGTCCTCGACGGCCACAACGACCTCCCCTGGGCCCTGCGCGAGTTGTCCGGGGGTGACCCGGCCGCCGAGCCGGACGTCGCCGCCGGCGACCGACGGCTGCACACCGACCTGCCCCGGCTGCGTGCCGGGCGGGTCGGTGCGCAGTTCTGGTCGGTGTACGTGCCGGGCGAGCTGGGCCACGACGAGGCGGTGACCGCCGTCCTCGACCAGGTCGACCGGGTGCGACGGCTGCTCGCCGCCCATCCGGACGCCCTGGCGTTCGCCGACACCGCCGACGACGTCGACGCCGTCGTCGGATCCGGGCGGGTCGCCTCCCTGATGGGGGCCGAGGGCGGGCACTGCATCGCCGACTCGCTCGCCGTGCTGCGGGTCCTGCGCGGGCTCGGGGTCCGCTACCTCACCCTGACCCACAACCTGAACAACAACTGGGCCGACTCGGCCACCGACACGCCCCGCCACGACGGGCTCTCGCCGTTCGGCCGCGATGTCGTCGCCGAGATGAACCGCATCGGCATGATCGTCGACCTGTCGCACGTCGCACCGTCGACGATGCACCAGGCCCTCGCCGTCAGCACCCGGCCGGTGCTGTTCACCCACTCCGGTGCCCGCGCGGTCACCGACCACCCGCGCAACGTGCCCGCGGACGTGCTGGAGGCGCTGCCCGGCAACGGCGGCGTGGTCATGGCGACGTTCGTGCCCCGCTTCGTCTCCGCGGCGGTCACCGGCTGGGACACCCGGCTGCGCGAGGCCATGGCCGCGGCCGGTGTCGACCACCGCGACCTCGGCGCCCGCGACCGGTTCGTCGCGACCTGGGACGGTCCGCCCGCGCCGCGCGCGACCCTCGCCGACGTCGTCGCCCACGTCGAGCACCTCCGCGAGGCCGCCGGGATCGACCACGTCGGCATCGGCGGCGACTTCGACGGGACCTCCGAGCTCCCCGACGAGCTCTCCGACGTCTCGACCTACCCGCGGCTGCTCGACGCGCTCGCCGACCGCGGGTGGAGCGCCGACGACCTGGCCAAGCTCGCGCACCGCAACGCCCTGCGGGTGCTGCGCGACGCCGACGCCTGACCGCCGCGCCGGCGGCGGCAGGCCTGGGTCAGGGCGTGCCGCCGCCGGGGCGCGCCGACGCGAGCGCCGCGGCGGCGGAGGCGGCGATGCGCAGCGACCCGATCGCGGTCGGGTGGAACGGGTCCGGGGTGGCGAGCCCCATGATGTCCGGCGGCATCCGGTCGCGGTCCGGGGCGCACAGCGGCGCCAGGGCCGGCGCGGCGGTGGCGAACCCGAAGCGGGCGGCGCCGTCGGTCAGCACGTCGTTGAGACGGCGGTTCCGCTCGGCGAGGAGGTCGAGCTTGGCCTGGTCCAGGCCCGGGGTGCCGGCCGGTCCGCGCATGTCGGCGCACGTCGGGTCGAACCGGGCCGGGAACGGGTCGTAGGACAGGGTGACCACCACCCGCGGGCGGCCCGGCAGCGTGTCGAGGTCGGTGAACAGGGCGCCGACGTCGCGGGCGAACCCGGCCAGCCGGGACTCGAACTCGCCGTCGGAGAGCCGGTCGTCGCAGGTGGCGAGGCCATAGCAGTACAGCAGGAAGTCCGACCAGGCCAGGTCGTTCGGGCCGACCGCGACGACCACCCACTGCAGGTTCCGGACCTGCTTGAGCCGCCCGACCTGCGGGTCGACGGTGACGCCCTCGCGCAGCTGCGGCCCCCGCAGCCCGGCCGCGACGCCCGCCCCGGCGCAGGCCAGGTTGAGCACGTCCTCGCCACGCAGCCGGGCGAGCTCGGCGGCGAGGGAGTCGGTGCTGCGCCCGCAGGCGCGGTCCTCCGGGGTGACGGTGCCGTCCTCGCCGCGCAGCGCAGGACCGCCGATCCGGGCCGCGCGGGAGTCCCCGATCACCGCGCCCGCGACCCCGGTCACCGCGGGCCCGACCGGTGACGGGGTGACCGTCGCCGCCCCGACGAGGTCGGTCAGCGAGGTGACCCGGCCCAGGCCGGTCAGGGTGCCGTGCAGCGCGGCGACCCCGGCACCCGCCCACAGCAGCACCGAGGCCGTCACCGCGACGACGGTCATCCGCCCGATCGGCCCGGCCAGGTCGTCCCAGTGCACCGGCCGGTACCGGCGGGCGCGGGTCCGGTGCAGCGCCATCAGCAGCCGCGCGGTCGCCATCAGCCCGCTGCCCAACAGCGCGACCAGCACGATGCCGGTGGCGCCCCACAGGTACCAGGTCACGAACCCCTCACCGAGGTCGCGGACCGCGTCACCGGCGCCGTCGACGGTGTGCGGGCCCAGGGCCGGGCCGTTGTCGGCGGGCCGCTTCAACGGCCCGATCGACAGCCGCGGCCGGATCGGACCCCACACCTGCACGGTCGTGAGGTCGAACTCGGCGTTGCCGAGCTGGGCGATCTGCGCGGGCCCGGACAGCGTCAGCGGCGGCACCCTGGCGCCCACGCCGACGTCCTGGCCGAACACCTCGACGTGGTTCTCCGGGGTCAGCAGGATCACCAGCGGCACGCCGACGACGGCGATCAGCGCGAGCAGCAGCAGCGTGGGCAGCGACCGGGCCTCGCGCAGCAGCGCACGCGGCCAGGACCGGGACGTGGCACGGGTGGGCACCGTCAGCGGGCTCCGTACGGCGCGGTCGGGGCGGGCGCGGTCGGGATGGGCACGGCGCCATGGTGGCCCCGCGGCCGTACCGGAGTCACGGACGTCGTGGGGTGGCGTCGGACTCCCCGGCGCTCAGACCCCCGGCCGGGTGACCCGCAACCGCGGAGCGAGCCGTGCCGAGGTGACGGCGCCGGTGCCGTCCCGCTCGACGTCGTCGGCGAGGGCGTCCGCGTGCGCGACCAGACCGTCGAGGTCCAGCCCGGCCGGGACGGCGACGTCGAGCACCCGCCACAGCCGGACGCCCTCCGCGCCGCGACGCAGGAGCGCGACGGCGCCGCGGGCGTTGCCGCGCTGGGCGTGGGTCAGCCCGACCGCGAGCTGGGCCAGCGCCCGCCACAGTTCACGGGTGTCGTCGTCGGCGTCCTTCCAGGCGCCCTCCAGGACCTCGTGGGCGTGGAACGGCCGGCCCGAGTCGAGCAGGCGCTGGGCCTCGGTGACGGTCTCGGCGGGGGAGAGCGCCAGGTCCTCGGGCACCCGCTCGACGCCGGGGGCGCCGTGCGGGAGCGGACGCCCGGCGGCGTCGCGGGGGCGGGCGTTGCGGGCACGGCCCCGGCCGTCGCGGTCGCGGGAACGGGTCATGGCTGCGAGCGTGCCAGCTTCCCGGTTAGCGTGCGTCATGATCACCGAACTGTTCGACGTCCGTGGCAGAGTGGCCGTGGTCACCGGCGGCACCAGCGGCATCGGCCGCATGATCGCGGGCGGCCTCGCCGAGGCCGGGGCGCGGGTCTACGTGTCCAGCCGCAAGGCCGACGCCTGCGCGGGGACCGCCGCGGAGATCGGCGGCACCGGCATCGCCGCGGACCTGTCGTCGGAGGACGAGTGCGTCCGCCTGGCCGCCGAGGTCGGGGCGCACGAGGAGCGGGTGCACCTGCTGGTCAACAACGCGGGCGCCACCTGGGGCGCGCCACTGGAGGAGTTCCCCGCGCACGCCTGGGACAAGGTGCTCGACCTCAACCTGAAGGCGCCGTTCTTCCTGACCCGGGCGTTCCTGCCGTTGCTGGAGGCCGCCGGGTCGGCCGACGACCCGGCCCGCGTGATCAACATCGGCAGCATCGACGGGCTGCGCGTGCCGGAGCTGCCGAACTACAGCTACTCGGCCAGCAAGGCCGGGGTGCACCAGCTGACCCGGGTGCTGGCCCGTGACCTCGCCGGGCGTGGGATCACCGTGAACGCCATCGCGCCGGGGCCGTTCCCGTCACGGATGATGCGCGCCACACTGGAGGCGGCGGGCGAACAGATCGCCGACTCCACCCCGCTCGGGCGCCTGGGGAAGCCGTCCGACGTCGTCGGGGCGACGCTGTTCCTGGCCGGGGCCGCCGGGTCCTACGTGACCGGCGCGGTGCTGCCGGTCGACGGGGGGATCTGGACGACGCGCTGAGCCGTGCCGCGGGTCGGCGGGGTCAGTGCTCGTGGGCGACGAGGGTGAGGGCCAGTTCCACGACCGCGGAGCCGTCGGGTCCTTCGGTGGGCCACACCGTCTGGCGCAGGGCGTCGGTGCCGTCGAACGGGTCGGGCAGCCCCGCGGCCTCGCGGGCGGACAGCTCGTGCATCAACGCGATCATCGCGGGGTGCGGCAGTCCGTGGCCGGTCGCGTCCTCCGGCCCCCGGTCCCAGCGTGCGACGAGCTCACGACGCCTCGGCAGGGTCCCGGTACGGACGGGCAGGTCCTCGACGGTCGTCGGCAGCCCCTGCGGAGCCGGTGCGGTGAGCGGCCAGCACAGCGTCACCAGGGCCGCGCCGTCGTCGCCCTCGGCCATCGCCGTCCACATCGGCTGCTGCGGCGACGCCCCGGCGTGCTCGAGCTCGGCGCGCAGTCGTCCGGCGGCCCGGGACAGCGCCGCGTCGGCCCCGGCGGTGGTCTCCGGATCGTCGGGTACGGGGACGCTCAGCTCGACGCCGGCCCAGTGCCGGGCGTCGACGTCCCGCTCGACGACCGGACCGGGGTCGGCGAACGCGTCGACGAAGACCTCCGCGGCGGCGAGGGCGGCGTCCTGTGCGGCTCGGGCCGCGGCCAGCTCGGAGCGGAACCCGGCCACCACCGCGCGGGCGTCGGCCGGGGAGGCCAGGGCGGCTCGGATCCGTTCCAGGGGCGTGTCCGCCGTGCGCAGGGCTGCGACGAGCACGGCGTCAGCGAGCTGTCCGTTGCCGTAGGAGCGGTGCCGGGTGAACGGGTCGACCCGGGTCGGCCTGATGAGGCCGCGCTCGTCGTAGTGCCGCAGGGCCTTGACCGTGAGGCCGGTGATCCGGGCGAACTCCCCGATGCTCAACATGGTCGCAGTGTGGGACCTCCCGTCGGGGGAGGAGCAAGCCTCACCCGGACTCCAGCGGCCCCAGCTCGGCGACGAACTCGTCGAGGAACCGGGCCCAGTCCCGCGCCGGGGCGGCGGGGCGCACGACGAACTTGGTCAGCCCGCCCTCGACGTGGCGGCGGATCTGCTCGGCGGCACCGTCCCACCCGCGGGCGACGAGCTGCTCGGGGTCGGCGTCGGGCCGCTGCTGGGCGGCCCGGTGCAGCGCCTGCTCGGCGGCGGCGTCGGACCCGTCGCCGGGCAGCACGACGGTGACGTTCGTGCCGTAGTGGTCGTCGTCGATCGCCCGGCCCGCGTCGCGGGCGGCGGCCTCGATCACGGTGCGGGCGCGGGCGGACTCGTCGGGGGTGAGGAAGCTGCCCAGCCAGCCGTCGGCGAGCCGGCCGACCCGGCGCAGCCCGACCTCGGCACGCCCGCCGAGCCACAGGTCGAGCGGGCGGGTCGGGCGTGGTGCGACCGACGCGTCGTCGAGGGTGAAGAACTCACCGTGGTGGGTCACCGTCTCCTCGGACACCAGCCGGCGCAGCACCACCAGGGACTCCTCGAACACCGCGGCCCGGGTGCCGGGGACGGGGAACAGCTGGCGTTCCGACGGCGTCGCCGCACGCAAGCCGAACGCCGGCAGGATCCGCTTCGGCGCCAGCACCGCCAGCGATGCGAGCTCGGCCGCGAGCAGCATCGGGTTGCGGCCGGGCAGGATCGTGACGCCGGTGCCGACCTTGAGGGTCCGGGTCCTGGCGGCCGCCCACGTGGTGCCGACCAGCGCGTCGACGCCGGGGGCGGAGACCAGGTCGGGCAGCCACAGCGAGTCGACGCCCGCGCGGTCGAGGGCGTCGACGAACTCGTCGAACTCCGAGCCCGGGTCGGTGGTGCGCAGCCCCACCGAGCCGACGCCGATGCGGACCTTGCCGTGCGGGGAGGCCACCACACCGGTCGACGGTACCCGCGTCAGCGGCCCCGGCGCGGGTCCCGACCGCTGTTGCCCAGCGCCCGGTCGAACGGCGGCGCGTCGGCCGGCACCGCGACGACCGGTCCGAACAACCCCTCCCGCGACGCCTCCTGACCGGGTGCGGACATGGCGCTGGTGAACTCCAGGACGGCGGCGACGGCGTCGTCGTCCGGGGTGAACGGGCGCCCGGTCGCGACGGCGAGGTCCCAGCCGTGCAGGACCAGCTCGTCGAGGGCGATGACCCCGGAGACGTCGGCCGGCAGGTCCAGCCCGCCCGCCGCGGTGAACCCCTCCCAGGCGGCCGGCTCGCGCCAGGCCTGCGCCAGCGCGTCGAGCCGGGCCGGGATCGCGGTGCGCCAGTCCGCGACGAGGTGCGCGGCATCGGCGCTCGGCGCGGTGCCCGCGGCCTCGGGGGACTTCTGCGCCGCGACCCGGAACGCCCACGCCAGACCGTGCAGGTGGTCGAGCAGGGCGGCGACGGACATGCCGTCGCACGGGGTCGGGTCGTGGAGCTGGTCGTCGCGGACACCCGTGACGACGTCGGCCACGGCGCGGGCTGTCGGGGCGAGATCGAGCACGGATGCCACCTCCGGTCGGGTCGGCGCCCCACGGACGGGGCCCCTGCCCACTCCGACCGGCCACGGCGCCGGATCTCATCGCGGGACGTGTATTTCGACACCCGGTAGAAGGTGGGGCGGGGACTACGGCAGAGTGGACGCCAGACGTCCCGCCCGACTGGAGGAAGCCCCCGTCATGAACGACCCGTCCCTCGTCGCCAAGGTCTTCCGTGCCGTGGCGATCGCCGAGGCGCTGTCCTGGACCGGTCTGCTGATCGGCATGTTCGTCAAGTGGGTGCTGGCCACCACCGAGGTCGGGGTGCAGGTCATGGGGCCGATCCACGGTGCGCTGTTCATCGCCTACGTGCTCGTCACGCTGTGGACCGCGCGGCTGTTCCGCTGGGACCTGCGCACCACGGTGATCGGGCTGCTCGCCAGCATCCCGCCGCTGACGACGATCTGGTTCGAGCGCCACACCGGGTCCACCGGCCGCCTCGACCCGGCCCGTGCCCGGGCCGTCGCCGGCTGAGGGCCTCCCGGATCCGCGCGCCGCTCTTGACTTTTGAGGTAAGCCTAGGCTAACTTCAGGACGTCGCTTCGTGGTGGGAGCGGCGCGTCAGTTCGGGAAACACGGCCCGGCCGCATCGACCACAGCGGCCGGGCCGTCCCGCGTTCCGGGGTCCGTGTGGGTGCCGTGTCGCCGGTGCCGTGTCGCCGGTGCTGCGGCCTCGGTCTTCACGTCCTCGGTGTCCACGTCCCCGGTGTCACGGCGCCCCCGGCGGGTACGGCGAGGTCACGAGCGTCGGCTCGGGCCTGCTCGCGCGCCACGGCACGGCCGGCTCGTCGGTCGTTCGGCAACGCTGCCGGGGGAATCCGGTGGAGGCCGTTGACAACATAGGTAAGCCTTGGCTAAGTTTCACGTGTCGCTTCGTGGTGGGAGCGGCGCGTCAGTTCGGGACGAGGGCCCGGTCGCTCGACCACGGCGACCGGGCCCTCACATTTCTCCGGCTCGGTCGTCGCCCGGGGCGGGCTTCCGGATCAACCACAGACGCAGCCCCAGCTCCGCACCCATGGCGATGGCGAGCACTACGACGTAGAAACCCGTGTCGGCGAGGTCGCCACCCACCCACCAGTGGGCGGCCCCGGCGACGATCACGAACAGCGGCAGCAGCAGCAGTGCGTGAAGGGTCTCCGCACGATCCCGCTCGGGTGTCACGTGCGTCCCGTACCGCCGTCGGCCGCTCGCCCGCGCGACCAGCCACACGGCGAGCAGGGCTGCTACCAGTACGAGCACGGCACCGGACCAGGTCGCCCCCGATGCGTCCCGCAGTCCGAGCGGGCGGCCCAGCAGGGTGACCATGCCGAGCCCCCCGGCGACCACCACCGCCTGCAGCTCCAGGCAGCGCCGTCGCAGCTGCACCAGCTCCGCGCGCTCGTCGGTCTCGTTCCTGATCTGCTCCTGCGACGTGCGCAGGGCCGTCCACGGACTACGCATCCCGGCCTCCCGTCTGCGGTGCGTCATGTCGGGCACGGATCTCGTCGGTCTCCGCGGTGGGCAGCGCGAACAGCTGCTCCGCCCGGCTCCTCACGCGTCCGGGTGGGCCAGCGCCTCGTACACCGGCCGCAACGCGTCGGTCAGCCGCCCGCCGCCGGCCCGCAGCGGCGGCTCGGGAACCTGGTCCAGCACCGCACCCGGCCCGGTGTCCGGCGGACGCGGGGGAGCGGACCCGGGCGCTCCCTCCCAGAAGCGGTCCAGCAGGTCCGCCAGCGGCACCGGCCCGGCCGGTGCGGCCGGGCCGTCGGTGCGGTCGCGTTCGGCCCGCAACCGCTCCAGCAGCGCGTCCCGGTCTCGTCCACGCAGCGTGAGCAGGGTGAACGGGTCGGTGTCGCAGCGCTCGGCCAGCACGTAGAACACCGCGGCCAGGTGCTTGCACGGCACCGTGTGGTCCGGGCACGAGCAGTCCTGCGAGAGGTCGGCGCCCTCGGCCGGGAACAGCGACAGCCCCAGGCCGTCGAGCAGCTCCTCGATCTCCGGGGGCACGGTCCCCGCCAGCAGGGCCGCGGTGTACCAGGCGTCGGCGGCCAGGGCCTCCTCCACGCGCCGCCACTCGGTCTTGTCCCAGACCCGCAGCCCGATCCGGACCCGGTAGGGCTGCGGCCGGGTGCCCTGGACGAGCGCGACCACCGCGCCCGCGTCGACGTCGAGCGACACGATCTGCCCCGACCGGGCGTAGCTGCGGCCACGCGAGAGCCGCCCGCCGACGCCGAGCCGCTCCAGCACGGCCAGGAACCGCCCCGACCACCAGGTCCGGGCGACCGCGCCCCTCGTCGCGTGGATCCGGATCCCGCCCTCGACACGGCGCGGCGGCCCACCGGTGAAGTCCTCCTGCGCCCAGAACGGCCGGTCACTCATCGCCGTCTCCGGTGTCCTCGTCGGGATCGGCCACCGCGTCGGAGCCGAGCGCGAACACCTCGCGCAGCTCGGCGGTCGACAGCGACGTCAGCCAGTCCTCCCCGCCGGTCACCACCATGTCCGACAGCGACCGCTTCGACGTGACCAGCTCCTCGATCCGCTCCTCGACCGTGCCCGGGCACACGAACCGGCGCACCTGCACCGCGCGCCGCTGCCCGATCCGGAACGCCCGGTCGGTGGCCTGGTCCTCGACCGCCGGGTTCCACCACCGGTCCAGGTGGATCACGTGGTTCGCCGCGGTGAGCGTGAGCCCGGTGCCGCCCGCGCGCAGCGACAGCAGGAACAGCTGCGGCCCCTCCCCGGACTGGAACCGGGCGACCATCTCGTCGCGCCGCTTCTTCGGGATGCCGCCGTGCAGGTAGAGCACCTCGGTGTCGAACCGCGCCGACAGGTGCGGGCGCAGCATGGCGGCGAACTCGGTGTACTGGGTGAACAGCAGCGCCCGGTCCCCGGCGGCGAGCACCGGCTCCAGGATCTCCTCCAGCCGGGCGACCTTGCCCGAGCGGTGCCGCCCGCCGGCCCGGTGGATCGGGGACCCGTCGTGCAGCAGCTGGGCGGGGTGGTTGCAGACCTGTTTGAGCTTGGTCATCGCGGCCAGCACGTTGCCGCGGCGCTCGATGCCGTCGCTGTCCTCGATCTTCTCCATCATGTCGTCGACGACGGTCCGGTACAGCGATGCCTGCTCCTGGGTGAGCCGGTGGTCGGCCACGATCTCGATCTTCTCCGGCAGGTCGTCGATCACCGTGGGATCGGTCTTGACCCGCCGGAGCAGGTAGGGCCGGGTGATCCGGCGCAGCGTGCGGGCGGTCCCGGCGTCGCGGTGACGCTCGATCGGCACCGCGAACCGCTGCCGGAACACCTCCGGGACCCCGAGCACCCCCGGGTTGAGGAAGTCCATCACCGACCACAGCTCGGCCAGCCGGTTCTCCATCGGCGTGCCGGTCAGCGCGACCCGGTGGCCCGCGTCGAACGAGCGCATCGTGCGCGACGCCGCCGCGTGCGCGTTCTTGATCATCTGGGCCTCGTCGAGGACGAGCCGGTGGAACCGCCACGCCCGCAGGTCCTCCGCGTCGCGGGTCGCGGTCGCGTAGGTGGTGACGACGAGGTCCACCGCGCCGAGCCGGGCGTGCAGCGCGTCGCCGCGCGGACGGGCGGCACCGTGGTGGGCGTGCACCCGCAGGCCGGGGGCGAACGTCGCGGCCTCCCGCTGCCAGGTGCCGACCATCGACATCGGGCACACGATCAGGGTCGGGGCGCCGGTCGGCCCACCGGCGCGGTCGTGGGCCTCCAGGGCCAGCAGCTGCACGGTCTTGCCCAGCCCCATGTCGTCGGCCAGGCAGGCCCCCAGCCCCAGCGACGACAGGAACGCCAGCCACGCCACCCCGCGCTCCTGGTAGGGGCGCAGCGTCGCGGTGAACCCCGGCGGGGACGGCACCGGCGTCAGCGCCTGGTCGGCGGTGCCCTCCAGCAACGCCCCGAGGTGCCCGCGGGCGGACACGTCGGTCACCGGCAGCGGGGCGTCCGCGTCGCCGCGGGCCGCGGCCAGCACCTCCCCGACGGTGGGCGGCCGGTCCCGGTGGCGACGCAGGAAGTCCAGCCCCTGCGCCAGCGCCTCGGCGTCGACGGCGACCCAGCGCCCGCGCAGGCGGACCAGCGGTGCCTTCGCCGCCACCAGCGCGGCGATCTCGGACTCGCCCAGCTCCTCGTCACCGACGGCGAGCGACCACCGGAACTCCGCCAGCTCGTCGCGCCCCAGCCCGCCGCGGGTGATCACCCCCGGCGCAGGGGCCGACGACGCCGAGAGCCGCAGCCCCAGGGGCCGGCGCCCGTCCCAGCCGCGCGGCAGCGCCACCCCGAACCCGGCCGCCAGCAGCGCCGGCGCGTCCCGGGTGAGGAACCGGTGCGCGCCGGCGACGTCGAGCGGGAGGCCGGTCGGCCGGGCCCGGCGCAGCGCGGGCACCAGCCCGGGCAGCACCTGGGCGGCCCGCCCCAGCTCGGCCAGCAGCACGTCCTGCGCGCCGGCGACCAGGGCGTCGGCCTCGCCGGCCCACACCCCGGCCGCGTCGAACACCAGGCTCGGGTCCTCGGTGGAGCGCAGCGCGAAGTGCAGCTCCCACCGGGTGCCGTCACCGGTCTGGTCGTCGAGGTCCGTGCCGGGGTCCGCCGGGTCGTGCAGCGTGGACACCTCGGCGAGCCGGAACAGGGCGGTGGCGGCGCCGGGCTGCTCGCGACCGACGTCCTCCCACACCGACAGCGCCTCGCGCAGCGCCTGCAGCCCGGCCCCGGTCGCGGGCAGGTCGGCCGACGGCCCGGTCAGCGCGTGCAGCAACGCCGCCGGGGCGTCCGCGCGGGCGGGCAGCGGGAGCGGCATCGCGGCGCTGCGCCCCAGCCGCTCGCGGACCGCGGCGTCGGTGAACCGGGCCAGCGCGGCGTCGACCAGGGCGTCCGGGTCCTGCCCGGCGACGTCGCCCGGGCGCCGCTGCTCGGCCCGCGCGACCGGCGGCAGCCGCCGCACCAGGTCCGCGCGGGCCACCGCGTCGAGACCCTGGACGACCGGGCGCCAGCGTGCCGCGGGTCGCCCGGACTCGGTCAGCAGCACCGGCAGCACCCGGCCGCGCGCCGCGAGCTCCTCGGCGAGCCGGGCGAGGTCGGCGAGATGGGCGAACCCGGCGCCGTAGCGGACCTCGTCGGAGGGGTCGGTCAGCTCGGAGGGGTCGACGACCACCGCCGGCACCGTCCACGGCGCCAGCGTCGGCGTGGCCCGGCTCCGGGTACGTGGCCGGGAGCGGACCAGCCCGGGGGAGTCCTGCGGGCCCGACGGCTGCGAGGGCAGCAGCACCGTCACCGACGCCGGCTTGCCCGGATGGATCGCGGCCAGCTCGTCCGACGGCACCGCGAACGGGTGCGGCCGCGCCGTGCGCAGCGACCGCCGGTCGGTGCGCGGGGTGCGCTCGCCGTCCTCCGCCCACAGCAGGACGCCGCGGGCGGGGGAGTGCAGGGCGTGGACGACGAACACACCCCCACGCTAGAGGCGACCCCCGACAGCGACCGCGTGCAGGAGTCCCGCTGCGGCCGCGCACGCCTCGTCGGTGATCACGTGCTCGTCGCCGTCGTCGATCCGCAGGTCCACCCGCGCACCTCCGGCGACCAGCAGCGACGCCGTCTCCTCCACCCGGTGCGCCGGTACCCACGGGTCGTGCGAGATCGACCGCAGCACCGCGGGCGTCGGGGCCAGCGAGCCGCCCGGCGGCGCCGGGACCGGGTCCGGCCCGACGAAGCCGCCGGTGAACAGCACCAGCCCGGCGCACGGGCGCGGGTCGCGCACCAGCAGGTGGTGCGCGGCCAGGCAGGCGCCCTGGGAGAACCCCCACAGCACGACCCGGTCCCGGCCGACACCGTCGTCCGCCAGCCGGGCCAGCCGGTCGTCGACGACGTCGAGCGCGCGCAGCAGGGCGTCCCGGTTCTCGTCGAACGGCTCCAGGAACGGCTTCGGGTACCAGCTGCCGCCCGGTGCCGCCGGCGCGACGAACCGGGCGGGCACGTCCCCGAACCGGGCCGCGGTGGCCCGCATGTCGTCGGGGTCGCGGCCCCGCCCGTGCAGGGCGAGCACGACCAGCGGCGCGTCCGGGTCCCCCCAGGTGGTCATCAGCCCTCGATCGGTTCCAGCTTGGCGAAGATCTCCTCGCGCCGGTCCTCGAACTGCTCGGGCAGCTGGAACCGGGTGCCGAGCTCGTGCGGCGACTCGTCGCAGGTCCAGCCGCCCTCCTCGTGGGTGACGGCCAGCTCGAACAGCGCCCCGCTCGGCGTGCGGACGTAGACGCTCTTGAAGTACTTGCGGTCCTTGAGCTCGGAGATGTCGGTGTAGCCGGCGCCCTCGATGTCGAACTTCACCGCGTCCTGGTTCGCCAGGTCGGACACGTTCCAGGCGAAGTGGTGGTAGGTGCCCGCGCCGTAGCGCCAGGTGCCCTGGTCGTCGCGGCGGTTGACGGTGATCTCCAGGTGGTTGCCGACCTTCGCGTCGCCGATCCGGAGCCCGACCACGTCGCCGTCCTCGGCGGGGGCGCCCTGGGCGAAGAACGAGGTGTCGGCGAACTCGACCATCCGGTCCGGGGTGGTCATGTGCACCCCGACACCGTGGATGCCGTGGATCGCGTGCTCGGCCGAGACCCCGTTGCCCTCGTAGCCGCGGCGCGGGTCGGCGGCGTTCGCGACGAACTGGTACTCGATGCCCGACGGGTGGGCGAACGCGAGCCGCCGCTGGTCGAACCGCTCGACGTCGGCGACCTCGATGTCGTGGGAGCGCAGCCGCTGCGCCCAGAAGTCCAGTGAGCCGTCCGGCACCGACAGCAGCACCTCGCGGGCCTGGTTGGTGCCGCGGGTGCCGAACTGGCCGGCCTGCGCCCACGGGAACGTGGTGACGACGCTGGACGGGTCGCCGTCGGCGTTGGAGTAGTAGAGGTGGTAGATCGGCAGCGAGCCGTCGAACAGCACGGTGCGCTTGATGAAGCGCATGCCGAGGATCTTCGTGTGGAAGTCGACGTCCTCCTGGGCGCCGGCGACGGACAGGGTCACATGGTGCGAGCCTTCGACATGAGCCACGTTCGGAGACGTTAGGAACGCCGCGGCCGCGGCACATCGCCGACGGGCGCAGACCGCTGTCGTCGGAGTGCACGCCCGCCGCGGCCCGCGGGCGGCTGCTGCGTGACTAGGCTGGGGGCGGCCACCAGCACGACCAGGAGCCGCCGATGACGACCGTCGCCGACCGTCCCACCCACTCCGGCCCGGCTCCCGGCCCGGACGGCGTCGAGTTCGCCACCGTCACCGGCGACCTGCCCGCCCCCGGCGACGACCGTCTCGTCCTGGTCGTGGCACTCGCGGGCAGCGCCCTGCTCGGCGACGGCGAGCCGCTGGTCCCCGGGCGGTGGGCGCTGCTGGACCCGGCCCGTCCGGGCACGCCCACCGCGGACGGGGCGTTCCGCGCGCTGTGCGTGCGGTTCCCCCGCGACCGCGTCGAGCCCCGCGGTGAGCCGCTCCCCGGGGTGGCGGGCACGGCGTTCGAGGCGGGTCCCGGCCTGGCCGGCTACGTGTGCGACACCCTGCGCCACCTCGACGCCCACCGGCTCGCCATGGGGCCGCACGCCGCCGTCGCGGTGCGGCACGCGGTGGACCTGGTCGGGGTGCTGCTGCGCAGCGTGGCCGGGGTCGAACCCGCCCCGCACTGCGACCTGCTGGACCGGATCAAGGCCCACATCGAGGCGAACCTCGGCGACCCGGACCTCGCCCCCGCCGGGATCGCCGTCGCGCACTTCGTTTCCGCCCGCCACCTGCACAACCTGTTCGCCGGGACCGGGACGAGCGCCGCGGCCTGGATCCGCGCGCGGCGGGTCGAGATGTGCCGGCGCGACCTGGCCGACCCCGCGCTGGCCGACGTGCCCGCCGCGGCGATCGGGTCGCGGTGGGGGTTCCGCGGTCCGTCGCACTTCGGGCAGGTGTTCAAGCGCGCGACCGGGCTGACCCCGGCGGCCTACCGCGAGGCCAGCAGCTCGTCGAGTCGCTCGTAGCCCTCGTTCACCCCGACCTCCATGCCCGAGGCCAGCATCGCGTCCCGGGCCGCCCAGGAGTCGTACAGCGACTCCGCGACCAGCCGGGTCCGGTCACCGGGCAGCGGGGTCAGCGTCATCGTCTCCAGGCAGACGCTGTCGCCGAAGCCCTCGAAGGTGAAGGTCTGCACGATCCGCTCCGGGGCCCGGACCTCGTGGAACGAGCCGAAGAAGCGGTACTCCCCGTCGTCGTCGGCGTGGGTGTAGCGGTAGCCGCCGCCGGTCACCGCGTCCCAGCGGTCCACGGTCATCCGCAGCCTGCGCGGGCCGAGCCAGCGTCGCACCTCGTCCACCTCGACGTGGGCGCGGAAGACCCGCTCGGGCGGTGCCTCGAACTCCCGCGTGACGCGGATGGCGGGCAGGTCCTCGACGGTGTCGATGGCGGTGCCGCGGGTGCCGGTGGTGCTCATGCCGTCTCCTCGTGCTCGGTGGGCGCGGTCTCCTCGGCGAGCAGGGCGTCGAGGCGCGCGTAGCGCTCCTCCACCTGCCGCCGGTACCGCTCGATCCAGGCCGTCATCAGGTCGAAGACCTCCGCCTCCAGGTGCACCGGACGGCGCTGGGCCTGCCGGCTGCGCCGGACCAGGCCGGCGTCCTCCAGTACCCGGATGTGCTTGGAGACGGCCTGCACGGAGACGTCGTAGGGCTCGGCCAGCTCGTTCACGGTCGCGTCGGCCGTCGCCAGCCGGGCCACCATGTCGCGCCGGATCGGGTCCGCCAGCGCGGCGAAGACCCGGTTCAGCCGGTCCTCCACGTCTCCTCCTCGTTCAACCTCGCGGTTGAACAGACCGTAGCGCGGGGACGGCTCGTATTCAACCCGTCAGTTGAACGAGCCGGGGAGCGACCCGTGCGGCACGTAGTCCGACGGCACCACGCCGAGGCGGCCGCGCTGGTAGTCCTCGAACGCCTGCTGGACCTCCTCGCGGGTGTTCATCACGAACGGCCCTGCCCAGGCGACGGGCTCACGGATCGGCTGCCCGCCCAGCACCACGACGTCCAGCGACGGGTGGCGGGCCTCCTGCGCGGTGTTGCCCTCGACGGTGATCAGGTCCCCGGGCCCGAAGACCGCGAGCTGACCGGTCCGGACCGGGCGCCGGTCGGCACCGACCGTGCCCGCCCCGGACAGCACGTAGACCAGCGCGTTGTACGGCCGCGGCCAGGGCAGCCGCAGCTGCGCGCCGGGGGAGAGGGTGGCGTGCACCATCGCCATCGGGGTGTGCGTCGAGCCCGGCCCGGACACGCCGGCGACGTCACCGGCGATCACCCGCAGCAGTGCGCCGCCGTCGGGCGTGGCGACCAGCGCGGACTCGCCGCCGCGCAGGTCCTGGTACTTCGGCGGCAGCCACTTGTCCGCGCGCGGCAGGTTCACCCACAGCTGCAGGCCGTGGAACAGGCCGCCGCTGCGCACCAGCGACTCCGGCGGGCGCTCGATGTGCAGCAGGCCCGATCCCGCGGTCATCCACTGGGTGTCGCCGTCGGTGATCGTCCCGCCGCCGCCGTGGCTGTCACCGTGCTCGAAGGTCCCGTCGATGGTGTAGGTGACGGTCTCGAACCCGCGGTGCGGGTGCCAGGAAGTGCCCTTCGGCTCGCCCGGGGCGTACTCGACCTCACCCATCTGGTCCATGTGCAGGAACGGGTCGAGGTCGCGCAGGTCCACCCCCTGGAAGGCGCGGCGGACCGGGAAGCCCTCGCCCTCGTAGCCGCGCGGGGCGGTGGTGACGCTGCGAACGCCCCGGTCCAGGTCGGTCGGGCCCGGAACGGGCACGCGGGGCAGGGCGCTGACGTCGGCGACGGAGACGGCGGGCATCGGGACCTCCACGGTCGGTGGTTGTTGCACGGTCAACGACTGTGCTGGCGTCCCGATTCCCGGCAGGCCAGACTGATCACCATGGCGGAGCTGTCGACGGTGCTGTCGGACATGTCCTTCCTCGAGGGCCCACGCTGGCACGACGGGAGGATCTGGCTCAGCGACTTCTACACCCACCGGGTGCTCTCGGCCCGCGCCGACGGGTCGGACCTGCGCACCGAGGCCGAGGTGCCGCAGCAGCCGTCGGGGCTGGGCTGGCTGCCCGACGGACGGCTGCTCGTGGTGTCCATGCGCGACCGGCGGATCCTGCGCCGCGAGTCCGACGGCACCCTGGTCACCCACGCCGACCTGTCCGGCCACACCGAGCACCTGCTCAACGACATGGTCGTCGACGACGGCGGCGGGCTCTGGGTGGGCACCTTCGGCTTCGACCTGATGAACGGTGCCCCGCGCGCCGCGGCCCCGCTGCTGCGCGTGGCGCCCGACGGCACCGTGTCGGTCGCGAGCGAGCCGTTGCACTTCGCGAACGGGCCCGCACTGACCGGCGGGGACCTCGTCGTCGCCGAGACCTTCGGCAACCGGCTGTCCGCCTTCGCGATCGGCGACGACGGCACGCTCGGCCCGCGCCGGGACTGGGCCCTGTTCGGTCCGCCGTCGGCCGCCGACGACCCGTCCGACGCCATCGCCGAGCTGACCGTCGCCCCGGACGGGATCTCCGTCCCCGACGCCGAGGGCGCGATCTGGGTCGCCGACGCCATCGGCAACCGCGCGATCCGGGTCCGGCCCGGCGGTCTCGTCGACGGCGAGGTGTCCACCGGGCAGGTCGGCACGTACGCCTGCGCCCTCGGCGGCGACGACGGCCGCACCCTGTTCCTCTGCACGGCCCCCGGGTTCGCCGAGCACGAGCGCCGCGACACCTGCCTGGCGCAGCTGCTCGCCGTGCGCGTGGCCGTCCCCGCGGCCTGACCGCTGTGCCCTCCCTCGACGAGACCGCCGCCCGCGCGCTGCTGACCGGCGCGCGGGTGGCGCGGCTCGCGACGATCCGCGCGACCGACGGCACCCCGCGCCTGGTGCCGATCACCTTCGCCCTGGTCGACGGGCTGGTGGTGTCGGCCGTCGACGACGTCAAGCCCAAACGGCACCGCAGGCTCGCGCGGCTGCGCGACATCGAGGTCGAGCCGCGGGTGGCGCTGCTGGCCGACCACTACGACGACGACTGGACCCGACTGTGGTGGGTCCGCCTCGACGCCACCGCCGCGATCCACGACGACGGCGACCTGCACTCCCGCGCCGTCGCGGCACTGGCCGACCGGTACGCCCCCTACGCCGCCCGTCCCCCCGAGGGGCCGGTCGTCGCCCTGACCCCGACCCGCTGGACCGCCTGGACCGCCACCCCGCCGCCGTGATCGCGCGTCCGCGCGCGGAACCGGCCCCCGCGCGCGTCGCGTCGCGCGCGCACCGCGAATCCGCGCGCGGACGCGGGAGCGCGGGGGTCAGGGGAGGGGGTGGAGGAACCTGGTGATCGCGGCGGTGGTCTCGTCGGGGAGCTCCAGGTGGGGTGCGTGCCCGCAGGGCAGCTCGGTCACCGTGACCGGCCCGGACGCCCGTTCCTCCACCGCGCGCACGTGCACGATGCTGCCGTAGGGGTCGTCGTCGCCCTGCAGACCCAGCACCGGCGCGGTAATCCCGGCCAGCGCGTCGCGGACGTCCCAGGAGGTGAACTCCTCGGCCAGCCACATGTCGTTCCACCCGTGGAACGTGGTGTCGGGGTCGTCGTGGTGGCGGGCCATCCGGGTGCGCAGGTCACCCTCGGTGAACGCGGTGCGGGCCGCCCGGATCGCGGTGAGGGCGAACGGCTCGGTCAGCACGTGCGGGGCGAGCACGACCACCCCGCTCGCCGGCATCGCCGCGGCCGCGAGCAGCGCGATCGTGCCGCCGTCGGAGTGACCGACGAGGATCGGACGCTCCAGGCCGAGGGCCGCGCACAGGGCCGGGACGGTCGTCGTCGCCTCGGTCGCCATGAACGTCGTGGTCCGCGGGGTGCGCGGCCGGTCGGAGCGGCCGTGCCCGAGCCGGGAGTACGCGATGGCCCGGCGCCCGGACTCCGCCGCGATCCGCTCGGGGAAGCCCCGCCAGAGCCCGACCGAGCCGAGTCCCTCGTGCAGGAACAGCAGGGGTGCGCGGCCGTCGCCCGGATCGCCGGTGTCGGAGTACTCGTGGCGCAGACCGTCCAGTTCGAGCAGCGACGTCGCAGACACGTCACGATCGTAGTGCCCGCTGTTGCGCCGTCCGGAAGGGTCGTGAAGGGTCGTTCGCGTGATTCCCGACCTCCGGCTGACGTCGCGGCTGCACGTCGACCTGTGCCGGATGTGGTCGTCCGCCTGTCGTTGACCCCCGCCCGCGTGTCCTGGAGCCGATCGGGACGCGGAGAGCCGACGACCCCCGAGAGGACGTGCCCCCGTGGCCGATCCGCCCGTTCCCGTACCCCGGACCAGGACGGTCCGCCTGGTCACCGCGCTGCTCGCGGTGCTGGTGGCCGCATCCGGCTGTGCGTCCGCCGGTGCCGACGGTCCGACCGTCCGGCTCGCCCAGTTCCCGTGGAGCGCGGCGAAGCTGACCAACGCCATCCTCGGTGAGGTCGTCGCGCCCCACCCGGAGCTCGGCGTCGGCCGGCTGAAGACCATCCAGGTCGGACCCGCGACGGCGTGGGCAGGCGCCCAGCGCGGCGACGTCGACGCCCTGTCCGAGGTCGCGATGCCCAACCAGTCCGAGCTGGCCGCGAAGGCGAAGGACCGGATCGAGCTGGTGCACCCGACCTACTCCGGCGCCGAGCAGGGCTGGTACGTCCCGAGCTACGCGGTCGAGCCGGGCCAGCCGCTGGCCGGGCTGACCAGCGTGACCCAGCTGAACGACTACGCCGACGCCCTGGGCGACCGGCTCGTCGACTCCGACCCCAGCTTCCTCACCACCGAGTACAACGCCAAGCGGCTCGCCGGGTACAAGCTGAACCTGGAGCAGGTCACTTCCAGCGAGGCCGCGCAGATCGCCGAGCTGCGCCGCGCCTACGAGCGCCGCCAGCCGATCCTGGTCTACCTGTACCGGCCGCACTACATCTTCGAGGAGCTCGCGCTGACCAAGCTGACGGAGCCGACCCCGGCGCGCGAGGACTGCTACACCACCGGGGACGGTGCCTGCGCCATGCCGGCGTACTCGGCCTGGACCGCGGCGAGCCCGGACCTGGCGCGCACCAGCCCCGGGTTCGCGTCGATGCTGCGCCGGTTCGAGCTGCCGCTGGCCGATGTCGAGCAGATGCTCCAGCGGGTCGACGTGGACAACGAGGACGTGGAGGCGGTGGCGCGGGACTACGTGGCCGCGCACCCGGACCGCGTCCGCCAGTGGGTGGGAGCGGGAGCATGATCGAGGTACGGAACCTGACCAAGGTCTTCGGCGAGGGCCGCGCCGCCGACGAGGCCGTCCGGCTGGCCGGCGAGGGTCTCGGCCGGTCGGAGATCCAGCGCCGCACCGGCGCGACGCTCGCCGTGCACGACGTGTCCTTCGACATCGCCGACGGCGAGCTGTTCGTGATCATGGGCTTGTCCGGGTCGGGCAAGTCGACCCTGGTCCGGCTGCTGAACCGGCTCATCGAGCCGACCTCGGGCAGCATCACCGTCGACGGCCGCGACCTCGGCTCCCTCGGCGCCGCCGACCTGCGGACCCTGCGCAACGAGCGGATCGCGATGGTGTTCCAGCACTTCGCGCTGCTGCCGCACCGCACCGTCGCGCAGAACGCCGAGTACGGGCTGCAGATCCGCGGCGTCGACGCCCGCACCCGCCGGGAGAAGGCGGAGTGGGCGCTGGATCAGGTCGGCCTCGGCGACCGCGCCGACGCGCTGCCGGGTCAGCTCTCGGGTGGCATGCAGCAACGCGTCGGGCTGGCCCGGGCCCTGGCCAGCGACACCGAGGTGCTCCTGATGGACGAGCCCTACTCCGCGCTGGACCCGCTGATCCGGCGCGACATGCAGCAGCTGCTCGTCCGCCTGCAGCGGGACCTCAAGAAGACGATCGTGTTCATCACCCACGACCTCAACGAGGCCATGCTGCTGGGCGACCGCATCCTGCTGCTCAAGGACGGCCGGCTGGTCCAGGTCGGCACCGGGCCGCAGATCCTGGCGTCCCCGGCCGACGACTACGTCGCCGACTTCGTCTCCGACGTCGACCGCAGCCGCGTCCTCACCGCCGCCGACGTGATCCGGGCTGCCCGCATCACCGTCACCCTCGACGAGCGGCCGGCGGACGTGCTGGTCCGGCTCGGCAAGGCCGAGGCGACCGGCGCCTACGTCGTCGACGACGACCAGCGCATCCTCGGCGTCGTCCGCGACGACTGGCTCGGCCACGCCGCGGGCCGGAACGCCACCGGCATCGACCGGTCCGCGCTGGTCGAGGAGTACCGCACCACCGAACCGGACCGGCCGCTGATCGACCTGCTGCACCAGGTCGGGCGCAACCCGGTCCCGCTCGCGGTGGTCGACGACGGCCGGCTCACCGGGGTGGTCCCGCGGGGTGCCGTGCTCGCCGCGCTGTCGACCCATGACGAGGCCACCGCCGACGGGAGGAACGCCTGATGCCCAGGTTCGAGTTCGGGAGCTACGTCGAGGCCTTCATCCTCTGGCTGCTGCAGAACGCCGGCGTCGTGCTCGACGCCATTGGGGTCGTGATCACCGCGGTCGTCGAGGCCGTGACCGCGGTGTTCACCACCCCGGCGTGGTGGGTCTGGCTGGTGCTGCTGGTCGCGCTCGCGCTGCTCGTGCGCGGGGTCGGGTTCGCCGTGTTCACCCTGCTCGGCTTCCTCCTCGTGTCCTCGTTCGACCTGTGGACCGAGACGATGGAGACCTTCGGTCTGGTGCTCGTCGCGGCGCTGATCGCGGTGGTCATCGGGGTACCGCTGGGGATCTGGGCCGCGCGCAGCCGCGCGGCGAGCCGGACCCTGCGACCGGTGCTCGACCTGGCGCAGACGGTCCCGGCGTTCGTCTACCTGATCCCCGTGGTGCTGCTGTTCGGCATCGGCGTGGTCCCGGGCGTCATCGCGACGATCGTGTTCTCGATCGCGCCGGCGGTGCGGCTCACCGAGCTGGGCATCCGGGGCGTCGACGGCGAGGTCGTCGAGGCGGCGCACGCCTTCGGGGCCCACCCCCGCCAGATCCTGCGCGAGGTGCAGCTGCCGATGGCGCTCCCGTCGATCATGGCCGGCGTCAACCAGGTGATCATGCTGGCGTTGTCGATGGTGGTCGTCGCGGGCCTCGCCGGAGCCGACGGGCTGGGCACGACGGTGGTCAGCGCGGTCACCCAGCTCGACATCGCGACCGGCGTCGAGGGTGGGCTCGCCGTCGTCATCGTGGCGATCTTCCTCGACCGGTTCACCTCGGCGCTGGCCGAGCGGCCGGAGGGCAGCCTGCTGGCCAAGCTGCGTGCCCGGCGCCCGCAGAAGGCGGTCGACCCGGCCGGGCTGCGCAACCCGTCGAACCTCGCCGGTCTGGCGGGGAACAACGCGACCGTGTGACGCGGCGGGCGGCGTCCGCCCGCCCCGTATGATCACCGGTTGTGGAGCGGACCGTCCGTGCCGTCCGTGACGCGGACGCCGCGCTCCACGACCGGTGATCACGACCCGTCCACGCCGCCGAGGGGACGGGCGGGCAGGCCGCGGACCAGCACGTCGAGGACGACCGGGAAGTCCGGCACCCCGGCCCCGGGATGCTGCGCGTTCTCCACCGCGGCCAGCCACCCGACCGTGCAGGTCACGAAGATCTGCCAGCTCTGCACCGCGAGGTCCTCGGCGACGCCGTCGCGCACGAACGCCGCGACCGCGGTGTCCCGGAGCCGCTCGACCGAGGGCGTGTGGTGGCGGTGCGGCCGGGACAGGTGCGTGGCGTAGCCCGGTAGTGCCAGGAACTCCGCGTGCATGGCGGTGCCGAGCCGCTCCAGCTGGTCCGCGGCCGTGGGGGCCGGTCCGCGGGGGTCGTCGTCGAGCCTGCCGAGGACCCGGTCGACCACGGTGGCGCTGACCAGGTCGACGAGCTCGTCGCGGTTGCGCACCCAGCGGTAGAGCGCGCCGTGGCTCACCTGCAGCCGGGCGGCGAGCTCGCGCACCGTCAGGGTGTCGAGGTTCGCGGCGGACGCGACGGCCTCGACGATCGCGTCGCGGCTGAGCCGCGGCGGCCGGCCCGGCCGGCGTCCGGGACCGCCCGCCTCCGTGGTCGGTGTCATGGGCCGGACTGTAGGCGAGGCGCCCGTCACGGCACGACGGCCGCCCGCCTGGGTTAGTATCCAATGGTCACTTACCGAAGGAGAGGGAGGACCAGGCGATGCGGACACTCGAGAGGCCCACGGTGCAGGGCACGGTCGCCGACGGTTTCGAACCCGTGCGGGACGCGTTCGCTGCACTGCTCGCGGCCGAAGGCGCCCCGCTCGACGTCCAGGTCTCGGCCCGGCACCGGGGCCGGCCGGTGGTGGACCTGTGGGCCGGTCCGGAGACCGGCCCCGACTCCCTGCTGGGCATCTACTCGGCGACCAAGGGCGTGACCCACCTGCTCGTCGCGCTGCTGGTCCAGGAGGGGGTCCTGGACCTGGACGAGCGGGTCTCCCACTACTGGCCGGAGTTCGCCACCGGCGGGAAGCAGGACCTGCTGCTGCGTGAGCTGCTCGCCCACCAGGCGGGTCTGGTCGGTACGCCCGAGGGCTTCTCCGTCGACGAGCTCTCCGACGATCGGCTGGTGGCCCGGCGGCTCGGGGCGCAGCGCCCGTTCTGGCGTCCCGGCACTTCGTCGGGCTACCACGCCCTGGTCGAGTCGGCCCTCACCGGCGAGGTGGTCCGCCGGGCCACCTCGTCGGACGTGGGTGTGCTCGTCCGGGAGCTGCTGACCGGCCCGCTGGGCCTGGACCTGCACCTCGGGCTGCCTGCGGAGGCCGAGCGCCGGTTCCTCGCCCCGCAGCCCATGATCGCCACACCCGAGCGCCTGCGGGAGCTCGCCGCGGGCGCGGGCGCAGCGGACGGCCTGCCCGGGATCGCGTTCAACCGGCAGCACCCCGAGGGCTGCGAGGTCTGGGAGCTGCCTGCCCACCCGGTGGTCCGCTCCCGGGGACCCGCCTCGCTCGGCGGGATCGGGACCGCGCACGCCCTCGCGGCGCTCTACGCGGCCGCGACCGGTCCGGTCGACGGCCGCCCCGCGCTGCTCCGCCCGGACACGCTCGCGGCGTTCGCCCAGATCCAGACCGCCGGCTTCGACCTGGTCCTGCGGCAGCACAAGGCGTGGGCGGTCGGGTTCCACGCCTCCTCCGAGATCTACCCGATGCTGGCCGCCGGGTCGTTCGGCCACAGCGGGGCCGGCGGTCAGCAGGCGCTCGCCGACCCGCGCAACGAGCTGTCCTACGCCTTCCTGCGCCGCCGCTTCCTCGTCCCGAGCCAGGCCGACGCCGACCACGCCCGGCTGCTCACGGCGCTGCTCCGGTCGGTCCGGGAGTCGGGCGCCGCGGCCTGAGTCAGCGCTCGAGCCGGGCGGTCAGCCGGGCCGGGGCGACGCAGCGCCACGCGTCGGTCACGATCTCGGTGATCTCGTCGCGGTCGGCGGCGTCGGGTCCGGTGCCGTCCAGCACCACCCCGAGCCAGCCGCGGTGGCCGACGTAGGCGGGCCGGAAGAACCGGGCCGGGTCCTCGGCGACCAGCTCGGACTGGACGCCCGGGGGAGCGGCGCACCAGAACGCCCGGTGCGGGTGGCCGTGGTGGTGGTCGGCGTAGGACACGAACATCCTGCGTACGAACCACGACGGCGACCCGTGGCTGAGCTTCTCGGTCACCTCGGGCAGCGACAGGCAGATCTCCCGCAGCCACGGCAGCGGGTCGGCGGGGTCCGGGTGGCGTGCGGTCACGGGCGCCCCGGGGACGGCCGGTAGGTCCCCATGCTCCATGTGGTGCCCTCCGGGTCGGTGACGGCGCACTCGCGTGAACCGTAGTCCTGGTCGACCGGTGCCATGGCGATCTGCGCCCCGGCGGCGACCGCACGGGCGTGCACCGCGTCCGGGTCGTCGCACGTCAGGTAGATCACGGCCGGGTCGGTGTCGAAACGGTCGCCACCGGGCCGGCGCGGTCCGATCAGGACGAGGCCGGTGTCGTCGCCGTCGTCCCAGGCGAGCTCGGCGTGGGCGACGGTGCCGTCCTCGCCGGTGTGGACGGCGGCCTCCCGGAAGCCGAGCGCGGAGGTGAGGAACGCGATCGCGGCGCGCGGGTCGTCGTAGCGGAGGGTGGGATGGATGCTCATGACGCCCGATCCTGGCCGGGGCCGGGCGGGAGGTCTTGAACGGATGCGAACACCTCGGCCCGGAACGCGGCGGGCGGCAGCCCGGCCAGCGCGCGGAACTCGCGCGTGAGATGGGCCTGGTCGGCGTAGCCGCAGGCGACGGCGATCCCGGCGAGCGGCTCGCGGCCACGCCCGACCAGGCCCGCGGCCCGGCCGAAGCGCAGGACGCGGCGCGCGGTACCCGGGGTCAGACCGACCTGGTCGCGGAAGCGGGACTGCAGGTGCCGTGTGCTCCACCCGGTCCCCGCGGCCAGCTCCGCGACGCCGACCCGGCCGTCGGTGGCGAGGAGCCGGTCCCACGCCCAGCACACCTCCGGTGCGACGACGCGTGCGCGCGGGTCGAGCAGCCGCTCCGCCAGTAGTGCGTTGACCAGTGCGAACCGTCCGGCCCAGGTCGGTTCGGCGGCGAGGCGTGCGGGCAGCGCGGCCAGCGTGGGGTCGTGCAGCTCCTCCAGGCGCGGGACCGCGCCGCCGGGCAGCGCACGCCCGCCGAGCACGGTGAACGCCGCCGCCGGGGTGAGGTCGACCTGCACGCCGGCCTGTGGGCCGGTGAACTCGGTCAGCACCCAGGTGTCGCTCGGCGCGCCGACGAACGCGTCCGCCGTCGCGGTGCCGAGCGCGGGGCCGGACAGGGTCAGCGGATGCAGCCCGAGGATCAGCGCGACCCCGCCGGCCGCGGGCTGACGACGCCGCCGCGGCGCGGAGGCGTGTTCGCGGTAACCGAGCAGGCGCAGCACCCGGCCGCGCAGCGCGACGGGCGGCTGCACCGACACGTACTCGGCGGACACGGGTCAGGTTCTACTCCGGATCGGCCGGGTCGCGCACCGCCGGGATGGTCCGAGCGGGACTCAGGAGACGGCGAGGCCGGCGGCGAGCCCGAGCATCACCGCCGCGACGACGCCGTCGAGCACCCGCCACGCGGTCGGCCGCGCGAACAGCCCGGCGAGCCGCGCCGCGCCGAAGCCCAGCCCGGAGAACCAGGTCAGGCTGGCCACGACCACCCCGGCGCCGAACGCCCACCGGCCGTCGTCGCCGTGGGCGGCGGCCAGCGACCCGAGGACGAGCAGGTCCAGCATCATGTGCGGGTTGAGGAAGGTCAGCGCCGCCGCGCTCCCCAGGACGGGTACGAGCGGCCGGGCCGAGCCGTGCGCGTCGGCGTCGAGCGAGCCGGGACGGACGGCGCGCCGCAGCGCCACCAGCCCGTAGCCGGTCAGCCAGACGACGCCGCCCCACCGCACCACCTCGACCAGGCCCGGTACGCGGTCGACCACCAGCCCGACACCCGCGACCGCCGCGGTCACCAGCACCAGGTCGGCCAGAACGCAGAACAGCACCACCGCCGGGACGTGCTCGCGGCGCAGCCCCTGCCTCAGCACGAACGCGTTCTGCGCCCCGATCGCCGCGATCAGCGACAGTCCCGTCCCGAATCCCGCCAGCACACTCACGTCGTCGACGCTAGGCCGACCGCGTCAGGAGGACGTCGAGAACTGAAAGAACTTCATGAAGTGTAGCTTTGCTTCATGTACGACCGGGATCAGCTGGCCACCCTGAGCGCCGTGGTCGAGGAGGGCGGTTTCGACGCCGCCGCCGCGCGGCTGTCGATCACGCCGTCCGCGGTGTCCCAGCGGATCAAGGCCCTGGAACGGCAGGCGCGCCGGATCCTGGTGCGCCGCACGCGTCCGTGCGTCGCGACCGAGGAGGGGGCCGCGCTGCTGCGGCTGGCCCGCCAGATCGCGGTGCTCGAGGGGGAGGTCGAGGCCGGCTTCGGCAGTGCCGACACCGCGGGCACCCACCTGCCGATCGCGGTGAACGCGGACTCGGTGACCCACTGGTTCCTGTCCGCGGTGGTGCCCCTGGCCGCCCGGCACGGGGTCCGGCTGGATCTGCACGTCGACGACGAGCAGTACACCGCGGCCCTGCTCCGCGAGGGTTCGGTGGTCGGGGCGGTCACGACGTCGTCGGCGCCGGTGCAGGGCTGCGCGGTCCGGCCGTTGGGCGCGACCCGCTACCGGCCCGTCGCGGCCCGGCCGGTGTACGACCGGTGGTTCGCCGGGCGGGACCCGGCCGAGGCGTTCCCGCTCGCGCCGCGGGTCGACTTCGGGTCGAAGGACGTGTTGCAGACCCGGTTCGTCCGCGGGCTCACCCACCGGCCGTGCACCGGTCCGGCCCACCGGGTGCCCGCCGCCGACGGCTACCACGAGGCGATCCGCGCCGGTCTGGGCTGGGGGATGTTCACCGACGGCCCGGCGCGGGAGGCGGCGGCCGCCGGGCGGCTCGTGCTGCTCGACGCCGATCGCCACCTCGACGTCCCGCTCTACTGGCAGCACTGGAAGCTCAGCACCACCGTGCTCGACGCGCTCACCGAGTCGGTCTGTGCGGCGGCGGCCACGATCCTGGTGCCGCCGTCCCGCTGACCGGGAGGTCCCGGATCACACCGACCGGGAGGTCCCGGATCACACCGACCGGTCGCGGATCCCGGGGCCCGGGAGGTCTCAGATCCCGGAGCGCCAGGGTCGCCCGAGCCGGATGTCGCAGGTGATGACCCCGCGGTCGACGCCGGTGAGGTCCGCGATCAGGTCGCGGACCGCGTCCTCGGCCGCCCGGGGGTCGTCGACGGTGGTCGACGCCTCGATGCCCGGCACGTAGAGGGTGAGCCTGCGGTCCGCCCGCCAGGCCACCACCTCGAAGTGATGGTCACCGGTCACCCGTCCACGGTAGCCCGGCGGTGGCGCGAACGGGGCGGATCAGCCGACGGTCGGGTCCGCGGCACGGCCCGCGTCGCCGCCGGGCTGGGTGTCGTCCTGCGGGGCGGGCAGCGGGTCGCCGGTGGCCTCCGGGGCGCCGGTCGGGTCCACGGGGGCCGGGGCAGGCGGCTCGGCGGGGGCGGCCGGTTCCGCGGTCGGCTCCGGGGTGGGCTCGGCGGAGGGCGTGCTGGTCGGCGTCGCCGGGGCGGTCGGCTCGTTGGGCGCCAGGGTGGAAGGTGCCTCGCCGATCGGCCTGAACGCCGGGAACTCGGTCGTGCCGGTGGCGCGCACGGTGTCGGACATGAACTCCTTCCACACCGATCCGGGCAGGTCGGAGCCGTTGATCGGGCGGCCGGAGGAGTCCTGGATCGGGTCGTTGCGGTCGGTGCCGACCCACACGGCCGTCGCGATCTGGGGGGTGAAGCCGGCGAACCAGGCGTCGTTGTTCTGGCCCTCGAAGCGCGACTGGACGGTGCCGGTCTTGCCGGCGGCCTCCTGCCCGTCGGGCAGCTGCAGCCCGTCGTTGTCGACGACGTTCATCATCGCCTCGACGACGTTGCGTGCCACCTGCTCGGGGAAACGCTGTTCGCCCTCGCCGGGCTGGTACTCGTAGAGCACGCGCCCGTCGGAGTCGACGACCTTGGACACCATGTGCGGGGGGTGCCAGACGCCGCCCGCGGCGATGGTGGCGTAGGCCGACGCCAGCTGGACCGGCGTGACCTCCTTGTTGCCCAGCGGGAGCCGCGCGTCCGGGTTGTCCAGCGGCGCGGTGATCCCGGCGAGCCGGGCGGCGTCGGCGACCTTCTGCGGTCCGACCTGCGCGGCGAGCTTGGTGAAGACGACGTTGTTGGAGATCGTCATCGCCTGCTTGAGGTCGCAGCGCGGGCAGTTGGCGCCCTCGGCGTTGCGCAGCCCCGGCCGCTCGGACCCGTCGAAGGTGGTTCCCAGGCCGATCGGTGGGTCGTTCAGGAGCCCGGCGAGCACGGCGAACGGCTTGAACGTCGACCCGGGCTGCTTCATGACCTGGGCGTAGTCCAGGCCGGTGCCGTTCGATCCGCCGTAGTAGCCGACGATCCCGCCGGTGCGCGGGTCGATCGCGACGGCACCGGTGCGCAGCAGCTCGGGCTCGCCGCGCAGCTTCTGCTCGACCGAGTCGGTGAGCTGCTGCTGGCGCTGCGGGTCGATCGTCGTCGTGACCTGGAGGCCGCCCTGGGCGAACGCCTGCTCGGAGATGCCCAGCGAGCCCAGTTCGGAGCGGACGGCGTTGAGGATGTGGCCGCGTGCGTCGGTCAGCGACGACGACCGGGAGGTGTTCTGCGGCGGGATCGTCTGCGGGAACACCGCTGCCTGCCGGTCGGCCGTGGAGATCCAGCCCTGGGCGTTCATGCCGTCGAGGACGAAGTTCCAGCGCTGCTTCGCCCGGTCCGGGGAGTTCGCCGGGTCCCAGTTGGACGGCGACTGGATGATCCCGGCGAGCAGCGCGCCCTCGCTGGGGGTCAGCTGGGCCGCGGGCTTGCCGAAGTAGGCGAGGCTGGCGGACTCGATGCCGTAGGCGCCGCGGCCGAAGTAGATGGCGTTGAGGTAGTCGTTGAGGATCTCGTCCTTGGACTTCTGCCCGGAGACCTTCAGCGAGACGATCAGTTCCTTGTACTTGCGCCAGTAGGTCGCGTCGTTGCCGACCAGGGTGTTCTTGACGTACTGCTGGGTGATCGTCGACCCGCCGCCGACGCCGCCGGTCAGCTGGTTGACCATCGCGCGCAGGATGCCGGTGAAGTCGAAGCCCGGGTTCGAGTAGAACGACCGGTCCTCGGCGGCGAGCACGGCCTCGCGCACGTGGATCGGGATGGCGTCCATCCCGACCTTGATCCGGTTGCCCTGCTCGGGCACCAGCCGGGCGAGCTGCCCGCCGTCGGCGTAGGAGACGGTCGCGATCTGGTTCTGCACGGCGTCGTCGGTGCTGGGGATCGGGAACAGCAGCCAGCCGATCCCGAGCAGCAGCAGCGGCAGCAGCACGATCGACGCGGCCGTCCCGACCAGCGAGTACACGATCTGCCGGCGGCGCCGGGTCCGGCGCTCCTCGGGGGTGAGGGCGGCCTTCTGGTCGGCGTCGAGGATGCCGAGGCGGCGACGCACGACACCCACTCCGGGGCCGACGAGTGCGATGACCCGGTCGAACGGTCCGTCGGGCTCGGCCCGGCGCCGGCGGCGCGGGCCGGGGGCCGCGGCGTCGACGAGTTCGGTGCCCGGGTCGTCGCCGGGGGCGGGGACCAGCGCGGTGGGTGCTCCGCCGTCGCTGCGGGGGCGGGCGGCGGGCACGAGCCCGGTGCGGGCCGCGGCGGCGGGGGCGAGCGCGGTCGCGGCGTCGTCGGGGCCGGATCGGCGGCGGCCGCCGGTGTGCGCGGGCAGGGCGTCCGTGGCGCTGCCGGCGCTCCCGTCCGGTTCGGGACGACGACGGCGTCCGGTGCGGAGGGTGCCGCTCGTGCCGCCCTGGGCCGCCGGGCCCGGGCTCGGTGCCGGAGGCGCGGCGAGGGCCGCGGTGGTAGCCGGGGTCACGGTGGTAGCCGGGGTCGCTGTGGTCGCCGGTGTCGCGGTGGTCGCCGGGGCGGCCGACGCCGGGGCGGGCCGTGCGGATCGGGTCGGGGGCACGGCGGGCCGTGGGACCGGCGGCAGCGACGGGTGCTCCCCGGGGCGGGCTGCGGCGGCCCGGGGTGCGGCGGCGGGCGGGCCGGCGGCGGGGTTCCGGCGGGGCCCGGTGTCCCGGCGCCCCGGGGTGGCCGCGGGCGGGGTGGGACGGCCGGCCGGCGCGGACGTCCCGGCCGGACGGGACGGCGCGGGGCCTGCCGACACGCCGGACGACGCGGGGCCGGAGGTCGCAGAGCCGGAGGGCGGGGAACCGGACGCCGCCGAGCCGGGCGCGGCAGGACCGGACACGGTAGGGCCGGGCGATGCAGGGCCGGGCGAGGCAGGGCCGGACCCGGCAGGGCCGCCGGGCCTGCCGGTGCCGGGGCGCCGCTGTGGGCCGGTGGTGTGCCGGTTCCCGGTCGGCGTTGCTCTGCTCGGGGTGGCCCCGGTCGGCGTGGCCCCGGTTGGCGTGGCCCCCGTGGGGGCGGGCGGGCCAGCCGGCGTCGCGCCGGTGGTGCCGGGCTGCGGGCCGCGGCCGGGTTCGCGGGGCACGGTGCCGCCGCGCACACGCAGCCCGACCTTCGTGCTGCCCCCGGAGCCGTGGGCCCCGGAGCCCGTCGCGGCGCCGTGCGCGGACGACCCGTTCGCGGCAGCACCGTTCGCGGCAGCACCGTTCGCAGGGGATCCGTTGGTGCGGGCGCCGTGCGCAGGGGCGCCGTTCGTCGGTGTCCCTGCGCCGGCGGAGACGGCTTCGTCGGCCCGCCGGGAGCGTCGACGGCGGCCGTCCTCACCGGCACCGGGAGACCCGTTCGCGCCGGAACCTCGTGACCCGTCCGCGCCGGCGTTTCGCGGTCGGCCCGGGCCGGGGCGCGCGGTGGACCCGGTGGCCCGCACGACGTCGGTGAAGGACCGCGCCTCCGGGTCACCGGACCGCACACGCCCGTCGGCGGCGGGGGCGCCGTGCCGTGCCGGGGCGCCGGAGTCGGCGCGGGCGACCTCGTCGCTGCTGTGTCGTCCGGTCTGGTGTCGTCCGGTCGGGCGCTCCTCGGTGTCGACCGCACGACCGGGAGCGGAGGCACCGTGGGAGCCGGACACACCGTAGGAATCGGACTCGGGAGAGCGGCGCGACCGCGGCGGTGGGGGCGGGCCTGCGGGCAACCGGCTCTCCCTTCTGGTCGTCTGCCGGCGCAGCCGGACGGTGGCGTGGTCTCACCCGGTCAACGAGCTCCCTGCCTCAACGAGGGACCGGAGGGCGGCGTTGTGCCCACCTGATCGACGTCACTCGAATGTCGGCACGTCAGCGGGGTGATGGCGCGCTCCGTGACCGGATCGCCCGATCATGGTGCGGCATGTGGACCATCGTGCCCGCGGCCGAAGGGCTGCACAGGCGAGGCGATCACTGCATCGAGCAACGGCCGGTTGTGTGCGACGACGCGCGAGCGAGCCGGGGCCGGACGGCCGGACGGCCGCATCCGGCGGGACGACCGGCCGTCGTCGGTCGCCGGGCGGCGGCAACCCCGCCCCCGACCTGCGGCGACGGGCAGGGTCAGGACAGCAGCGGGCCCATGCGGTCGCGCAGTGCGACCGCGGCCGACAGCGGCCTTACGAGCACGGTCAGCTCGCGGATGCGGCCCTCGTCGTCGGTGCGCAGCACGTCGACCCCCTGCACCTCGCGCTCCCCGACGGTCGCGGTGAACTCGAGCACGTGGCCGTCGTCGCCGGAGTACTCGGCGACGTAGCGGAACCCGCCGAAGACGGTGAACACCGCGCCGAGGATGGGGCGCAACGCCTCCCGGCCCCGGTAGGGGCGGTGCACGACGGGCGAGCGGAACTCGACGTCGTCGCGGCAGAGGGCGACGGCCGCGTCGAGGTCTCCGGCCTCGATCGCGGCCCGGAAGCGGGCGGCGGCGTCGTTCACGTCCGCGATCATCCCCGGGCGCCCCGGTCCGGGGCCACCCGGCGCCCGTGTTCCCCGCGGTCGAAACCGGTTCGCGCCCCCCGACTAGCATCGGAGGTCCATCCGTTCGCACCACCGCAGGAGGCACCCCCGTGTCCGCACTGTCCGCCCCGCCAGCGTCCGCCCCGATCCGGGTGCCGGCCGGGACGACGGCCGGTGGGCGCGTCCGGGAGGGCGGGCTGCCGACTAGCGGTCCCGAGGCGATCGTCGTCGTGCGCGACGCCGAGGGCGTCCTGCGCGACCTGGCCTGGGCCCCCGAGGCCGACGCCGAGGTCGTGCCGGTCCCGGCGAACACCGAGGAGGGGCGCAGCGTCATCCGGCACTCGGCGGCGCACGTGCTCGCACAGGCCGTCCAGCAGCTGTTCCCGAAGGCGAAGCTGGGCATCGGCCCGCCGGTCACCGACGGCTTCTACTACGACTTCGACGTCGACACCCCCTTCACCCCCGAGGATCTGAAGAAGATCGAGTCGGCGATGAAGAAGATCGTCAAGTCCGGCCAGCGCTTCGAGCGCCGCCGCTACGCCTCCCGCGACGAGGCCCGCGCCGAGCTCGCCGACCAGCCGTACAAGCTGGAGCTGATCGACCTCAAGGGCGGTGCCGACTCCGACGGCGAGGTCATGGAGGTCGACTCCTCCGGCGAGCTCACCGTCTACGACAACGTGCACGCCCACACCGGCGCGACCGTCTGGTCGGACCTCTGCCGCGGCCCGCACCTGCCGACCACCAAGTACATCCCGGCGTTCTCGCTGACCCGCTCGGCCGCCGCGTACTGGCGGGGCGACCAGGCCAACGCCCAGCTCCAGCGGATCTACGGCACCGCGTGGGAGTCCCAGGAGGCGCACGACGCCTACCTGGAGCGCATCGCCGAGGCCGAGCGCCGCGACCACCGCCGCCTGGGCAGCGAGCTGGACCTGTTCAGCTTCCCCGACGAGATCGGGTCCGGCCTGCCCGTCTTCCACCCCAAGGGCGGGGTCGTCCGCAAGGAGCTGGAGGACCTCTCGCGCGAGCGGCACGCCGAGGCGGGCTACGAGTTCGTCTACACCCCGCACGCGACCAAGGGCGCGCTGTTCCAGAAGTCCGGGCACCTGGAGTGGTACGCCGAGGGCATGTACCCGCCCATGCAGCTCGACGCGGAGTACACCGCCGACGGCGAGCTCAAGCGGCCCGCGGTGGACTACTACCTCAAGCCGATGAACTGCCCGATGCACAACCTGATCTTCGCCTCGCGCGGGCGGTCCTACCGCGAGCTGCCGCTGCGGCTGTTCGAGTTCGGCACCGTCTACCGCTACGAGAAGTCCGGTGTCGTGCACGGCCTGACCCGGGCCCGCGGCTTCACCCAGGACGACGCGCACATCTACTGCACCCGCGAGCAGATGCAGGGCGAGATCCGCAGCCTGCTGCAGTTCGTGCTCGACCTGCTGCGCGACTACGGCCTCGACGACTTCTACCTGGAGCTCTCCACCCGCAACCCGGAGAAGTCCATCGGGTCCGACGAGTCGTGGGCCGAGGCCACCCAGGCGCTGCGCGACGCCGCCGAGAGCTTCGGTCTGGAGCTGCGCGACGACCCGGGCGGCGCCGCGTTCTACGCCCCGAAGATCTCGGTGCAGGCCCGTGACGCGATCGGCCGCTACTGGCAGATGTCGACCATCCAGGTCGACCTGATGCTGCCGGACCGCTTCGAGCTGGAGTACACCGCCTCCGACGGCTCCCGGCAGCGCCCGGTCATGATCCACCGCGCGTTGTTCGGGTCGATCGAGCGCTTCTTCGGCGTGCTCACCGAGCACTACGCCGGCGCCTTCCCGGCGTGGCTGGCGCCCGTCCAGGTCGTGGGGATCCCGGTCACCGAGGCCCAGGACGACTACGTCCGCGACGTCGCCGCCCGGCTGCGCGCCGCCGGCATCCGGGTCGACGTCGACTCCGGTGACGACCGCATGCAGAAGAAGATCCGCACCCACACCCTGGCGAAGGTGCCGTTCCTGCTGCTCGTCGGCGGACGCGACGTCGAGGCCGGTGCGGTCAGCTTCCGGTTCCGCGACGGCTCGCAGACCAACGCGGTGCCGGTCGAGCAGGCGGTCGCCTCCATCATCGAGTGGGTGCGCTCGCGCACGAACACCTCGCCGACCGCGGAGAGCTTCCCGGCCGGCGCCTAGGATCGGCGCATGGAGCAGGAGTGGGTCCCGCAGGAGGGGACCGGGACGCCCGACGGCTTCGCCCGGCTGTGGACCCCGCACCGGCTCGCCTACATCCAGGGTGCCGGAGACACCGGCTGCCCGTTCTGCCGGATCGCCCGGGGGGAGACCCTGGGCGAGTCGGCGGACCCGGACGCGGACAACCTCGTCGTCGCCCGCGGCGACGAGGTGTTCGCGCTGCTGAACCTGCACCCGTACAACCCGGGGCACCTGATGGTGCTGCCCTACCGGCACGTCGCGGACCTGGAGGACCTCACCGACTCCGAGGCCGGTGAGCTGATGGCGTTCACCCGGCAGGCCGTCGTGACCATGAAGAAGGTCGCGGCGCCGCACGCGTTCAACGTGGGGCTGAACCTGGGCCACGTCGCGGGCGGGTCGCTGGCCGAGCACCTGCACCAGCACGTCGTCCCGCGGTGGGGTGGGGACGCGAACTTCATCGCCGTCGTCGGGCAGACCAAGGTCATCCCGCAGCTGCTCGCCGAGACCCGCGACCAGCTGGCCCAGGCGTGGGAACCGCCACGCCGCTGACTCCGGCCGCACCTGCGGCGGGCGGATCCGGTGTCGGACTAGGCTGGGAGGGTCCCCCCACCGTTGCCGTCCTGCACGGGAGCACGCAGCCGCCGATGCTGAACCTGTTCGCCCGCGCGCACGTCAACCGGCTCACCGACCCCGTCGGACGAGCCCTGATCGACCGCGGTGTCAGCCCGGACACCGTCACGGTGCTCGGCACCGTCGGGGCCGTGGTCTGTTCGCTGGCGTTCCTGCCCACCGGGTGGCTGGCGCTCGGCGCGGTGCTGGTCACCCTGTTCGTGCTCACCGACCTGATCGACGGCGCGATGGCCCGCGCGCGGGGGCACGGCACCCCGTTCGGGGCGGTGCTCGACTCCACCTGCGACCGGATCGTCGACGGTGCCCTGTTCGCCGGGCTCGCCTGGTGGGCGTTGACCGGCGGGGCCGAGCCCCTCGCCGGTGCCGCCGCGCTGGTGGCGCTGGTCGGCGGCCAGATCGTGTCCTACGTCAAGGCCCGCGCCGAGTCCGTCGGGCTCACCGCCGAGGGCGGTCTCGTCGAACGCGCCGAACGGCTCATCCTCGGCCTGGTCGGGGCGTTCCTGTCCGGCGTCGGGGTGCCGTGGGCGCTGACCGTCACCCTCGTCGTGCTGGCGCTCGGGACGGCGGTGACCCTCGGCCAGCGGATCCTGGCGGTACGGCGGAGCTCCCGCGAGGCCCCCCGTGCCTGACCTGCGGGAACGCACGGCTGCCGCGCTCGGCGCCGCCGGGTACGCGGCGGGCTGGACGGTTGCGGGGCGGCTGCCCGCGGGTGTGGTGGAGCGGGTGTTCGACGCGGGCGCCGCGCTCGCGGTGCGCCGCGACGGCCCGGGGGTGCGGCGGCTGCGGCACAACCTGCGCCGGGTCCGCCCCGACGCGACCCTCGCCGAGCTCGACGCGCTGGTCGCCGCCGGGATGCGCAGCTACGCCCGCTACTGGCGGGAGGCGTTCGCGCTACCCGGGCTCGACCCCGCCGCGGTGCACGCCGCGATGGCGCCGCACGCCCACGGCGTCGCCGACGCACTCGCGGCCGTCCGGTCCGGGCGCGGGGTCGTGTTCGCCCTCCCGCACGCCGGCAACTGGGACCTGGCCGGGCTCTATCTGCTGCGCGAGCTCGACCGGCTCGGGCTCGAACCGGCGCTGACCACCGTCGTGCAACGGCTGCGCCCGGAGCCGTTGTTCCGCCGGTTCCTCGCCTACCGGTCCGGGCTCGGGTTCGAGGTCGTGACCGCCGACGACCCCCGCACGGCGCACCGGGCGCTGACCGGGCGGCTGCGCCGCGGCGGCGTGGTCTGCCTGGTCGCCGACCGCGACCTGTCCGGCACCGGCACCGAGGTGACCTTCCTCGGGGGGCCCGCCCGGCTGCCGTCCGGCCCGGCCCGGCTGGCCCGGCTCACCGGTGCCGCCCTGCACCCGGCCTACCCCTACTTCACCGACGACGCCTGGGGCGTCGAGGTCGGAGCGCCTGTCCCGCCCGGTCCCGACGCCGTCCAGCGCCTCGCCGACGCCTTCGGCGACATGATCGCCCGCCGCCCGTGGGACTGGCACATGCTCCAACCGGTCGGTGCGGGATGAGGATCGGGATCGTCTGCCCGTACTCCCTCGACGTCGCCGGGGGAGTGCAGCGCCACGTCCTGGACCTCGCCGCCGCGCTGCGCGGGCTCGGGCACACGGTCGAGGTCCTGGCCCCGGCGACCGGCACGGCGCCGGAGTTCGTCACCCCGGCCGGACGGGCCGTCGGCGTCCCCTACAACGGCTCCGTCGCCCGCGTCGCGTTCGGCCCGATGACCCGCCATCGCACCCGGCGCTGGCTCGCCACGCACGACTTCGACGTGCTGCACGTGCACGAGCCGACGACCCCGTCGGTGTCGGCGCTGGCGCTGCTCGACGCCCGCGGGCCGGTCGTCGCGACCTTCCACACCTCCACCGAGCGATCCCGGGCGCTCGCGGCGTTCGGACCCATGGCGCGACCCCTGCTGGAACGGGTGACGGCGCGGATCGCGGTGTCGGCGACCGCGCGCCGGGTGCAGGTCGAGCACCTGGGCGGGGACGCCACCGAGATCCCCAACGGCGTCGACGTCGCCCGGTTCGCCCACGGACCGGCGCTGGACCTGCCGCCCGCGGTGCGGGTCGGCTACGTCGGCCGCTTCGACGAGCCCCGCAAGGGCATGCCGGTGCTGCTGGACGCGCTGCGCCGGGTCGTCGCCGACCGGCCGGACGTGCGGCTGCTCGTCGTCGGCCGCGGCGACGGCGACCGGCTGCTGCGCACCGCGGGGCCCGGGCTGGCCGAGCGGATCGACCTGCTCGGTCCGGTCGACGAGGAGACCAAGGCCGCCGCGCTGCGCTCGGTCGCGGTGTTCTGCGCACCGCACCGCGGCGGGGAGAGCTTCGGGATGGTGCTGACCGAGGCGATGGCCGCGGGCACCCCGGTGCTGGCCGCGGACCTCGAGTCCTTCCGCGCCGTCCTCGACGACGGCCGCGCCGGCGCCCTGTTCCCGCCCGGCGACGACGCCGCCCTGGCCGCCGCGCTGTCCGGCCTGCTCGACGACGACACCGCCCGGGCCCGGCTCGCCGCCGCCGGTCGGGAACGGGTGCAGCGCTACGACTGGCCGGTCGTCGCCGGGGACGTGCTGCGCGTGTACCGGGCCGCGATCGCCGCCGCACCGCGACCGCTGGTGCGCGGGGGCGCACGGTGAGCACCGCCGTCGTCGCCGGGACGGCGGTCCTCGCGGCACTGCTGGTGGCGGCTCTCACCCTGTGGTGCGTGACACGGGTCCGACGCCTGCACCGGCTGCACGTGCGGGTCGACGCCGCCCGCGCCGGGCTGGCCGCGGCGCTGGACGCCAGGGCCCGGGTCGCGCTCGCCGTCGCCGGCGCGCTCGGTCCCGCCGCGCCACCGGACCTGCGCCGGGCCGCCGTCGCCGCGCGTGCGCTGCCCGCCCCGGCGCCGGACGGCCGCGACCCGGCCGGGAGCCGCGCCGCCCGCGAGGCCGCGGAGAACGCCCTGACCAGGCAGCTCGCCGCCGTCCGGCGGGGACCGGGGGAGCCCGCGCCCTGCGGCGACCTCGCCGAGGCGGAGGCGCTGGTCGTGCTGGCCCGCCGGGTGCACAACGACGCCGTCCGCGACACCCGTGCGTTGCGGTCCCGGCGGCTGGTCCGGATGCTGCGGTTGTACGGGACCGCACCGGAGCCGGTGTACTTCGAGATCGCCGATCCGGAACCGCCGCGTTCACCTGCGCGACCTCACGTAGAATCGCGACGCAGTCCGACCGTCATGTGAGGAGCTCCGATCACCCGTGTCCGCAGCTGAGAACACCCCCGACACCGCCGGTCCGCAGCACGGCACCGCGCGGGTGAAGCGCGGGATGGCCGAGATGCTGAAGGGCGGCGTGATCATGGACGTCGTCACCCCGGATCAGGCCAAGATCGCCGAGGACGCCGGGGCCGTCGCCGTCATGGCCCTCGAGCGCGTCCCGGCCGACATCCGCGCCAACGGCGGCGTGGCCCGCATGTCGGACCCGGACATGATCACCGGCATCGTCGAGGCCGTGTCCATCCCGGTCATGGCGAAGGCCCGCATCGGCCACTTCGTCGAGGCCCAGGTCCTGCAGTCCCTGGGTGTGGACTACATCGACGAGTCCGAGGTGCTGACCCCGGCCGACGAGGCGCACCACATCGACAAGTGGAGCTTCACCGCCCCCTTCGTCTGCGGCGCCACCAACCTCGGCGAGGCCCTGCGCCGCATCTCCGAGGGCGCGGCGATGATCCGCTCGAAGGGCGAGGCCGGCACCGGCAACGTCGTCGAGGCGACCCGGCACATGCGCTCGATCCGCGCCGAGATCGGCCGGCTCGCCTCGCTCGACGCCGCCGAGCTCTACATCGCGGCCAAGGAGCTGCGCGCCCCGGTCGAGCTGGTCGCCGAGGTGGCCCGCACCGGGAAGCTGCCGGTCGTGCTGTTCACCGCCGGCGGCATCGCGACCCCGGCCGACGCCGCGATGATGATGCAGCTCGGCGCCGAGGGTGTGTTCGTCGGTTCCGGCATCTTCAAGTCCGGGGACCCGGCGCAGCGCGCGTCGGCGATCGTGAAGGCCACGACCTTCCACGACGACCCCGAGATGATCGCGAAGGTCTCCCGCGGTCTCGGTGAGGCGATGGTGGGCATCAACATCGCCGACATCCCCGACGAGCAGCGTTACGCCGCTCGCGGCTGGTAAGCACCCCCCGCTCCGCCCCGAGAGCCCCGTCCGGCACGCCGCCGGACGGGGCTCTCGTCGTTCCGGGGACCACGGTCCGGTGACCCGATCGGTCCCTCGGACGCGTGGGTCGTCCGTTCCGGACACGTTCCGCGGTCGCTCGGTGGAGGGGTTGCCTACTCGATGTGGTGACAGAGGGGCTCGTGGTGACGCTGTGGCATCTAACGTGCGATGTGGATCAGGAGACCACTGTTACGGAGGAGCCTGATGGGACACTCTGTGAGGGTCGTGGCGATCGCCGCCGCGATGTTGATCAGTTTTCCGGCCGCGGCGTTCGCGGACACCGGAGACGGTCGAGCGGTTGCGACGACGACCGCGGACTGCCCCACGACGGGCGCCACCCCGGGCGGGGGAGCCGGTTCGGGTGGTCCGGCCACCGGCGGTGACGGAGGTGCCGGGTCGGGGAAGCCCGGCGCCTCCGCCACCCCCGGGACGGCCGAGCCCGGGGGAGACGGTGCGTCCGGGAGCGGCTCCGGTGGCGACGGGGGATCGTCGGGGTCGGGTGGCTCGGGGAGCGATGCGGGGTCCGGCTCGGGTGGTGACCGTGGCTCCGGCTCCGGCTCCGGCTCGGGTTCGGGCTCCGGCGGAGACCAGGGGTCGGGTTCCGGTGGGGACTCCGGCAACACGACCTCGGGCACGGGCGACTCCGGCTCCGGCGACACGGGGCCCGGCGACGACACATCCCCGGGCGGTACGACGTCCCCGGGCAGCGACTCCGGCTCCGGCGGCGACCAGGGTTCCGGCGGGGACCACGGATCGGACGGCGCCACGGGCTCCGGTGGCGACTCCGGCTCCGGCGGCGACCACGGAGCCGACCAGGGGTCCGGCGGCGGCTCCGGCAGCGGCAAGGGCGCCGGAGACGAGAAGGGCGCCGGAGACGACAAGAGCGCCGGAGACGACAAGAGCCCCGGAGACGACAAGGGCTCCGACCCGACCTCGGGCCACGACACGACCTCGGGCGACGGCCAGGGCGGTTCGGCCGGCGACCAGGGCGACCAGAGTGACCAGGCCGGATCCGGCGGAGAGCAGGGCGGAGAGCAGGGCTCACCCTCGGACACGACCTCGGCGACCGCGACCCCGGGCGCGGCGCCCGGCGGCGCCACGGCCACCCCGACCGACACCTCGGCCCCCGGCGCGACCCCGGCCCCCGCGGACTGCGCCGCAGGCGCGGCCCCGGCAGGCCCTGCGGCCCCGGCGGTCCCGTCCTATCCGGGTGCGGCGACCAGCGCCGCCGTCGAGCACGGCTGGGGCGAGCCCACCAAGGTCGACGACTTCAACGGCGACGCCCTCACGGGCTGGAGCCCCTACGACGGCCCCGGCCACGCCGGCAAGGGGACCCGTTCCCCGTCGGCGATCTCGGTGAAGGACGGTGTGCTCACCATCGACGGCGACGCCGACGGCACCACCGGCGGCATGGCCTGGTCCGACAGCAGCCAGAAGTACGGCCGCTGGGAGGGCCGGGTGCGGGCGCCCGCGTCGGACCCGTCGTACAACGCGTTGCTGCTGCTCTGGCCGACCGCGGAGAACTTCCCGGTCGGCGGCGAGATCGACTTCATGGAGATGACCGACCACACCCGGCAGAAGACCAACCTGTTCCTGCACTACGGAGAGGACAACTCCCAGGTCCAGGGCTCGGTCGACATCGACGCGACCCAGTGGCACAACTGGGCGGTCGAGTGGACGCCGAAGGGCGTGACCGCCTTCGTCGACGGCAAGCAGTGGTGGCACACCGACGACACCTCGATCCTGCCTCCCGGGCCGATGCACCTGACCATCCAGCTCGACTGGTTCCCCAAGGGCGGCGGCGACGTGAAGCCCTCGGAGATGCAGGTCGACTGGGTCCGTCAGTACGCGCTGCCCGAGTCGGAGAAGGGCGAGGGGGGCTCGGGCGGTTCGGGCGGCAACGACGAGGGGCTCCTCGACGGACTGCTGCACCGCATCACCGAGGGCGGTCCGGACCCCGAGCCCGGCTCGGCGACCCGCGGCGCGAGCGGCACCTGATCAGCGGTACTCCATCACCAGCACCGCGGTGGCCCCGGGGGTGAGCGCCCGGTAACTGTGCGGCCGGTCGGCGGGGAAGGTGACGTGGTCACCCGGGTCGAGCTCGACCTGCTCGTCGTCCGGCCCGACGCTCCACCGGCCCGTGGACACCACCAGGTGCTCGACGGTGCCGGGGGAGTGGGCGTCGGCCGTCCGCGCCGGCCCGGGTTCGCAGGTGATGAGGTGCAGGTCGCGGCGAGCGCCCGGCGGACAGCGCGACAGCAGTGCGCCGGTGTACGCGGCCTCCTCCGACCGGATCGCGGGACGGTCGGCGAAGCGCACCACCCGCAGCGGCGACGACGGCGGCTCCACCAGGGCGCTGAACGGCACCCCCGCGACCACGGCGATCGCCCACAGCGTCTCGACGCTCGGGTTCCCGGTGCCCGCCTCCAGCTGCGACAGCGTCGACTTCGCGATCCCCGCGCGCCGGGCCAACTCGGCCGAGGAGATCCCGAGGCGTTCGCGCTCCCGGCGGATGGCCGCCGCGATCGTCGCGAGCGGCGGCTCAGGCGTTCGGTTCATCGTTCTCCTCGTTCGACTTGACGAACACAGGCGGTGTTGTTCACTGTATCGGGCATGCGTTCGATACAGCGAACGACCCGCGGGGACGTCCGCGGTGCGCTCACCATCTCGGTGGCCGTCGCCGTCGTCGGGGTGTCCTTCGGCGCGCTCGCGCCGGCCGCCGGGCTGTCCCCGGCCATGACGATGGCGATGTCGCTGCTGGTGTTCGAGGGCGGCGCCCAGCTCCTCGTCACCGGGGTGCTCGCCGCCGGCGGAGGCATGTGGGCCGCCGTCGCCGCGGGGCTGGTGCTCAACCTGCGGCACCTGCCGTTCGGCCTGGCGCTGGCCCGCCACCTGGGTGGGGGCTGGGCGCGGCTGCCCGCGGCCCACGTCGTCACCGACGAGTCGACAGCGTTCGTGCTGGCCCGCACCGACGTCCCCGGGAGGGGGTGGCGTGCGTTCCGGATCCTCGGCGTCGTGAAGTACCTGTGCTGGCAGCCCGGCACCGCGGCCGGTCTCGTGCTCGGCGCGAGCGTGCCGGACCCGGGCGCGTTCGGCCTGGACGCGGCCTTCCCCGCCGCGATGCTGGCGATGCTCGTCCCGATGCTGCGCCGGGTCGACGCCCGCCGGGTCGGTGCCGCCGCGGCAGCGGTCTCGCTGGCCTGTGCACCGTTCCTTCCGGCGGGGCTGCCCGTGCTGGCCGGCCTGCTCGGCGTCACCGCCGCCGGACGGACGGAGGAGCAGTCGTGACCGTCGCCGCCCTGCTCGTCCTCGCCGGCGGGACCTACCTCATGCGGCTGCTGCCGCTCGTCCTGCACGACCGGGTCGCCCTGTCACCGCGCACCGTCCGCCTCGTCGAGCTGGGGGCGGCCGGGCTGCTCGTCGCGCTCGTCGCCACCGGAACATGGTTCGAGGGGGCCGGGTTCGCCGGCTGGGCCCGCCCGGCCGGGGTGGCCGTGGCCGCGGGTGCGCTGCTGCTGCGGATGCCGTTCGTGCTGGTCGTCGTCCTCGCCGCGGCGACGACGGCCGGGCTGCGCCTGGCCGGGATCGGCTGAGCCGGTCGTCACCCCGGCGCGCGCCCCGCGCCGGGGACCGCGAGGATCACCCCATGCTCGTGCTCGTCCTCGGTGCCACCGGCTACGTCGGGTCCCGGCTCGTCCCATGCCTGCTCGACGCCGGCCACGACGTGCGGGTGCTCGCCCGCACCCCGGCCAAGCTCGCCGCGCACCCGTGGGGCGACCGGGTCGACGTCGCCCGCGGCGACGCCCAGGACGCGGCCGACGTGCGCCGGGCCTGCGAGGGCGTCGACGCCGTCGTCCACCTGGTGCACGCGATGGACGGCCCCGGCTACGCCGCACGCGACCGCGCCGCCGCGCACGCGCTGGCCGACGGGGCCGCCGCGGCCGGTGTGCGTCGCATCGTCTACCTGGGCGGGCTGCAGCCCGCGGCCGGCACCCGGCGGGTGTCGCAGCACCTGTCCTCGCGCCGGGAGGTCGGTGACATCCTGCTCGCCGGTCCGGTGCCGACCGCGGTGCTGCGTGCCGGGATCGTCGTCGGGACCGGCTCGGCCAGCTTCGAGATGATCCGCCACCTCACCGAGACGGCGATGGGCGGTCCCCTGCTCCTGCCGCTGCCCGACCGGGCGTGGAACCGGATCCAGCCGATCGCCGTCGACGACGTGCTGTACGACATCGTCGGCTGCCTCGACCTGCCCGCCGAGGTGGACCGGGCGTTCGACGTCGGCGGCCCCGACGTGCACACCTACCGCTCCCTGATGAGCGAGTTCGCCGCCGAGGCCGGGCTGCTGCGGCCGTTCCCAGTGCCCGTCCCGCTGTCCGCGCCGCGGCTCACTGCCCGCGCCGTCGCCGCGCTCACCCCGGTCGGCCGGGGCCTGGCCGAGCCTCTGGTCGAGTCGATGCGCCACGAGCTGGTGGCCGACCCCGACGACCTCGCGGCCCTCGACGCGCTCATCGGCACCCCGCCCGGCGGACGGACCCCGTACCGCACCGCGGTCCGCCGTGCCCTCGACGGCGTCGGCGCGGCCGGACCGGGGCCGTCCGACCCGCCCGGCACCGGCCCGCTGGAGTGGTCGACGACCGACACCCGCGACGTGGCCGCCCCCGCCCACGCCGTCTGGTCGGTGATCGAGACGCTCGGCGGCCCGCACGGCTGGTACACCGTCCCGGGGGTCGCGACGCTGACCGGCCACCTCGACGTCCTGGCCGGCGGGCCCGGCGTGGTCCCGCGGCGGCAGGGCGACGGCCCGGCCCGGCTCGTCCCGGGGGAGCCCCTGGACCGCTGGATCGTCGAGGCGGTCGAGCCGGGGCACCGGCTGGTGCTGCGGGCCGCCGACCGGCTGCCCGGCGACGCCCGGCTGGAGCTCGCCGTCACCCCGACCGACCGGCTGACCAGCCGCTACACCCAGACCCTGCGGTTCGCCCCGCGCGGGATGGCCGGGCGGCTGGGGTGGCTGGCGGCCTACCCCTCGCAGCGTTTCGTGTTCGCGGTGATGGCCCGGACCCTGGCCGGGGTCGCCGAGACCCGCTACCGGCGCGAGGTCCGCGCCCTCTGACTCCCACGCCCCCGCAGCTCCGACGTGTGGGGTGCTGCTGCGCCCGGGAGGCGGCTGCCGGGATGCGCGAGGCGGGCGCAGGGACGCGTGGACAGCGCCGCCCGCGGTGCCGCACCCGCACGGGTGCGGCACCACGCGGCGCGTCAGCCCTGGCCGCGGGCCTGCGCCACCTGCTCGGCGCGGTCCTCGGCCGCGATCCGGGTCAGCTCGGCGCCGGCGTCGGGGTCGCGGGTGAGGTTCTCGCCCGACTCCGGGTCGAACACGTGGATCTTCCGCGCGTCCAGCCAGAACTCGGCGTCGCGGCCCTCCCGGATCCGGCTGGTCGAGTCGATCGACACGATCGCCTGGGTACGCAGCTGGTCGGCATCGAGCTCGCGCGACAGCTCCTTCAGCTTGGTCTCCACCTCGGCCGGGGCCTCGTAGGGGATGTAGGCGTACTGCGAGTCGCCCAGCCACTCGGTCACGTCGACCTTCGCGGTGAAGGTGGACCCGACGTGCTTCTTCGCCTCGTCGACCAGGGAGGCGTCCTCGAAGTACTCCGGGCGGATCCCCACCAGTACCAGGTCGCGACCGGCGATCTTCTCGGCGCGCGCGGTGTCGAGCTCGATCGGACCGAACGGCGTCTCCAGCGTGCTCCCGGAGAGCGTCGCGGGCAGGAAGTTCATCGGCGGCGACCCGATGAACCCGGCGACGAACAGGTTGACCGGCTGCTCGTAGAGCTCGCGGGGCGAGGCGACCTGCTGGATGACGCCCTTGCGCAGCACGCAGACGCGGTCGCCGAGGGTCATCGCCTCGGTCTGGTCGTGGGTGACGTAGACCGTGGTGATGCCGAGGCGGCGCTGCAGCCGGGCGATCTCGGTGCGCATCTGCCCGCGCAGCTTCGCGTCCAGGTTGGACAGCGGCTCGTCGAACAGGAACGCGTCGGCGTCACGGACGATGGCGCGGCCCATCGCGACCCGCTGGCGCTGACCTCCGGACAGGTTCGCGGGCTTGCGCTGCAGGTGCTCCTGCAGCTCCAGGACCTTCGCCGCGGCGTCGACCTTCTGCCTGACCTCGTCCTCGGGTGCCTTGGCCAGGCGCAGCGGGAACGCGATGTTCTCGAAGACCGACAGGTGCGGGTAGAGCGCGTAGTTCTGGAACACCATCGACAGGTTGCGGTCCCGCGGGGCCTTGTCGTTGACCCGGTTGCCGGCGATGATCATGTCGCCGGAGGTGATGTCCTCCAGGCCGACGATCATCCGCAGCAGCGTCGACTTCCCGCAGCCGGACGGGCCGACGAGGATCATGAACTCGCCGTCGGCGATGTCCATGCTCACGTCGTTCACGGCCGGGAAGCCGTCCCCGTACTTCTTGACGATGTTCTTCATCTCGATCGACGCCATGGCCGGTCGGTTCCTTTCCGTGTTGCGGAGCGGCAGGGCGTGTCAGCCCTTGACGGCGCCGTTGGTCAGACCGGCGACGATGCGCCGCTGGAAGATCAGGACGAGCACGACGACGGGGATGGTCACGATCACCGCGGCGGCGGCGATCGGGCCGTTGGGCGACTCGAACTGCGACGCTCCGGAGAACAGGCCCAGCGCGGCCGGGACCGGGCGGGACGCGCCGGTCGAGGTCAGCGAGATGCCGTAGGCGAAGTCGTTCCAGGCGATGAAGAACGCCAGGATCGCGGTGGTGAACACCCCGGGCGTCGCCAGCGGGACGATCACCTTGCGGAACGCCTGCCAGGTGGTGGCGCCGTCGACCTGGGCGGCCTGCTCCATCTCCCACGGGATCTCGCGGAAGAACGCCGACATGGTCCAGATCGACAGCGGCAGGGTCAGCGACAGGTAGGGGATGATCAGGCCGGGCCAGGTGTCGTAGAGCCCGATCTGGCGCCACAGGTTGAACAGCGGCGTCACGATCGAGATGACCGGGAAGATCGCCACCGCCAGCGCGGTGGACAGGATCAGCTTCTTGCCCCGGAAATCGAGCCGGGCGATCGCGTAGGCGGCGAACATCGACAGCACGCACGCCAGGAACGTCGCGATGATGCAGATGCCGAAGGAGTTGCGCAGCGCGGGCAGGAACAGCTCGGCCGCGTCGCCGACGAGGATCTGTTCGTAGTTGCTCCACGACACCGACGTCGGCAGGAACTGCTTGTTGGCGATGTCTTCGCTCGACTTCAGCGACAGCAACACGATCCAGCCCACCGGGAACAGGGCGTAGACGACGATCGCGATGCCGGCCACGATCCAGAGGACTCGCTCGCGGGTGGACATCACTTCTCCCCTCGGGCCTGGGACAGGTCGACCTTGAACCCCTTGATGAAGCCGACGCAGATGATCACGACGGACAGGAACAGCAGGACCGACACCGCGGAGCCGAGCCCGATCTCGACCCGGGCGATGGTCTGGCGGTAGGCCAGGAACGACACCGTCTCGGTGTTGTTCGCCCCCGCCGTCATGACGAACACCGAGTCGAACACGCGGAAGGCGTCCAGGGTCCGGAACAGCAGGGCGACCATGATCGCCGCCTTCATGTTCGGCAGCGTCACCTTCCACATCCGCTGCCACCAGGTCGCGCCGTCGACGCGGGCGGCCTCCTGCAGCACGTCGGGCACCTGGGCCAGACCCGCGAGCAGCAGCAGCGAGATGAACGGGGTGGTCTTCCAGATCTCGGCCAGGCAGATCACGAACAGCGACGAGCCGGTCGAGCCGAACCAGTCGGTGTCCGCCGAGACCCCGGGCAGCCAGTCGAACCAGGAGTTGACGAAGCCCGAGTCCAGGGAGAACGCGTACTGCCAGGAGAACGCCGACACGACCGTGATGACGGCGTACGGGATCAGGATCGCCGCGCGCAGGACCGGCCGGATCGCCTTGAGCGCGTTCATCATCACCAGCGCCAGCAGGAAGCCCAGCACCAGCTCGACCGCGACGGTGACCACGGTGATGAACACCGTGACGCCGAACGAGGTCCACCAGATCGAGTCGGTGAGGATGACCGCGTAGTTCTTCAGGCCGACGAACGAGATGTTCTCCGGGTCGGTCAGCCGGTAGTCGAACAGCGAGTAGTAGACGGCCTGGACGATCGGGTAGGCCGTCACCAGCAACATCACGGCGAACGCCGGCCCGGCCAGGTACCAGCCGAGCTTCTGCTCGGCACGGGCCCGGTCGCTGCCACCGCGCGGGGCGGGCGCCGCCCCCGCGGCGGGGCGCGCCGTCGTCGACTCCGTCGTCGTCACAGGAGCTCCTCCTTGGCCAGGACCGCCTTGATCAGCGCGGCGGTCGCGGGACCGACGGTCGGCGGGTCGATGCCCGCGGTCGGGTGGTAGGTGCGCTGGATCGACTCGGAGACCTCGCTGTAGTACGGGGTCTGCGGGCGCGGCTTGGCCTGCTGCAGCGACTGGGCGATCACCGGGGCCATCGGGAACTTCTCCACCACGTCCGGGTCGGTGAACACCGAGATCCGGGCGGCCGGGTTGCCGTTGGTGAGGAAGTACTGCTTCTGGTTCTCGGTCGAGACGATGCACTCGGTGGCCTTGTAGGCCAGGTCGACGTGGTTGCTGAACGCGCCGACGCCGAGGTTGATGCCGCCGTAGGGCGGCGACGAGGGCCTGCCGGCCTCGGTCTGCGGGTAGAGCGCCGCGCCGAAGTCGTCCGGTGTGGACTGCAGGACGGTACCCGCCTCGACCGCGCTGTTGACCTTGCCCCAGACGAACGGCCAGTTCACCTGGAACATCGCCTCACCGGCCTGGAAGGCGTTGGAGTTCTCGTCCTCGGAGTTGGTCGAGAACCCGGGACCGCCGACGGCGGAGACGGCCTTCATGATCTCCGCGGCCTTCGTCGCGGCGGGGGAGTCCAGCCCGAGCTGCACACCCTCCGGGTCCTGCGGCGAGGCGTTGGTGATGATCTGGCCGCCGCCGCCCTCCACCAGCGCGTTCAGCCAGACGGTCAGCGACTCGGCCCGGATGCCCTGCGCGGCGATGATCGAGTTCTTCGACCGTGCGGCCGCCACGACCTGGTCCCACGTGACCGGCTTCGACATGTCCAGCCCGGTGCCGGCGACCTGGGACTTGCGGTACCAGAGCAGCTGGGTGTTGGCCCAGAACGGCACCGTGACCAGCCTGCCGTTCCAGCTCGCGCCCTCCTTCGCGGAGTTCACGATCCCCGCTGTGGTCCGCCGGGCGACGTCCTCGGGAACAGGGGCGAGGAACTTCGCCTCGGCGAACTCGGGGATGTAGGGCGGGTCGATGGACATGATGTCGATCGAGCTGTCGTTCGCCGCGAGCCGGCGGATCAGCTGTTGGCGCTGCTCCGCGGACTGGCGCGGCAGCACCGACACCGCGATCGAGTACTCGCCGTTCGACGCCGCCGAACAACGCTGGGCGATCTCGGCCTGCCCGCCGTCGTCGGGGTTGATGTACCAGTTGAGGACCGGCGGGCCCGCGGGTGCGCCTCCGCAGCCCGCCAGCAGGGCGAGGGCGACGGCGGCCGCACCGGCGGCCAGCGTCCTCCTCCACCGTGTGCGACGCATGGTCAACTCCGAACTCCCGTGTTCGATACCGCTGCTGTCCCGACGCACGTCGGCGTCGCTGGAAGCGTTTCCAGCCGAGACTGTGAGCCCTTCACTCGGGAGTGTCAAGGCTCACAGCGCCCGCGCTGGTAGGCGACGATCCTTACTGATCAACAGGCGCTGGTCCAGCGCGGACGGATAACATCCGCTCTTGCAATCGCTTCCAGCTTTCGGCATACATGTGTCGTGCCCGAGCCGGTCAACCTGGCGGACGTGGCCCGGCTGGCCAAGGTCTCACCGGCCACCGCGTCACGTGCGCTCAGCGATCACCCCCACGTCGCCGCGGCCACCCGTGCCCGGGTGTGGGAGGCCGCGCGCGCCCTGGAGTACGTGGTCAGCCCGGACGCCGCCGGGCTCGCGCGGGGCACCACGGGGCGGATCGCCGTCGTCGTCCCGCACCTGTCCCGGTGGTGGTTCGGGGCCGCGCTGGAGGGGCTGTCCGAGGTGCTGCGCGAGGCCGGGCGCGACCTGCTACTGTACCACCTCGGCGACGCCGCGGCCCGGCGCGCGTTCTTCGCCGAGCTGCCCGCCCGGCGCCGCGCCGACGCCGTCGTGCTGCTCGGGTTCGGCGTCGACGACGCCGAGCGTGCCCGGCTGGAGCGGATCGGTGTCGGGATCGTGTCGGCGGGGACCCGGATCGGGCACCATCCGTCGGTGTCGATCGACGAGCGCGTCGCCGGCCGCCAGGCCGTCGACCACCTGCTCCACCTCGGACACCGGAGGATCGGGATGATCGGGATGATCGTCACCACCGACCCGGAGCTGGACCCGGGCCAGCCCGCGGGGCGGGCCGCCGCCTACCGGGCCGCGCTCGCCGACGCCGGCGTCGGGTACGACCCCGCGCTGACGGTCCGCGTGCCGTGGAGCCCGGAGGGCGGGGCGCGCGCGATGGGCGAGCTGCTCGGGCTGTCCGACCCCCCGACGGCGGTCTACGCCCACACCGACGAGGTCGCCCTCGGTGCCGTCGGGACGCTGCGTCGGGCCGGGCTCGCGGTGCCCGGCGACGTGTCGGTCATCGGCATCGACGACCATCCCCTGGCCGCGCTGACCGATCTGTCCACCGTGGCCCAGCCGGCGGCCGAGCAGGGCGCCGTCGCGGCCCGGATGGCGCTGGCGACGCTGGCCGGCGACCCGGTCGACCCGCTCGCCACCCTGCCGACCCGGCTGGTCATCCGCGGCTCCACCGCCCCACCGGCCCGCGGCGCCCGGGGAGTGTCCTGAATGGATGCCTCACCGGAGCTCGTGCTGCGGGCACCCGGCCCCGAGCTGATCGCCCTGCCGTGGAACGAGCCGCTGGAGGACTGGGACGAGACGCGGGTCCCTTTGCGCGACATGGAGGTCGGTCCCAGCCGGCACCTCGTCCGGTTCGTCGAGGCCGACGGTGCACTGTGGGCGCTCAAGGACATGCCCGAGCGGATCGCCCGTCGCGAGTACGACGTGCTGCGCCGGCTCGGGCACCAGTGTCTGCCCGCGGTCCGCCCGGCCGGGCTGGTGAACCAGCCGGCGCACGAGACCGCGATCCTGGTGACCCGGTACCTGAGCGGGTCCTGGCAGTACCGCAGGCTGTTCCTGCGGCTCCCCCCGAACCGGCCGCGGCACCGCGCCCGGCTGTTCGACGCGATGATCTCGCTGCTGGTCGAGCTGCACCGGCACGGCGTGTTCTGGGGCGACTGCTCGCTGAACAACACCCTGCTCACCCGCGACGGGCAGACCCTGCAGGCCTTCCTCGTCGACGCCGAGACCAGCGAGGTGCACCCGGACGGCCTGTCCGACGGTCAGCGCGAGCACGACGTGACGATCCTGGTCGAGAACGTCGCCGCCGGGATGATCGACCTGGCGACCTCGCTGGAGCGGCCGCCGGAGATGATCCCGCAGCTGATCGACGAGGCCACCGCGCTGCCCGAGCGCTACCGGGAGCTGTGGGACGCCCTGCACGCCTCGCCGGTCTTCGCCTTCGGCGACCGCTACCGCGTCGAGGGTGCCATCCGTGAGCTCAACGACCTGGGCTTCGCCGTGGACGAGGTCTCCCTGCTGCCGGTCGGCGACGGCCGGTCCCGGCTGCACATCGCCGTCGGTGACCGGAACTACCACTCCGCGACGCTGCGCAGGCTGACCGGCGTCGAGGTGGGGGAGGGCCAGGCCCGGATCCTGCTCGGCGACCTCAACGCGCACCGCGACTGGATGCAGCGGCGCACCGGTCAGCCGGTCTCGGACCGCGCGGCCGCACGCAGCTGGATCGACCACTGTCTCGAGCCCGGCTCGGCCCGCGCGCACGCCGCGCTCGGCGGTGCCGGGGATCCGGTGCAGGCCTACTGCGACCTGCTGGAGGTGCGCTGGCTGCTGTCCGAACGGGCCGGTGCCGACGTCGGCAACGAGGCGGCACTCGCGGCGCTCGGGGCCGGTGCCCCGACCGACTCGGCGGCGAAGATGGCCGTCGCCGACGCGCCCACCGGGCCGCTGCCGCGGATCCCCGCGGAGGAGCCCGACGACCGGTGACGTGCGTCGTCACATCGTTGACGCCCCGGTAACCACACGCCTGGCGGTACTGTTCGGGGCCGTGTCCATTCCCGGTCCCGGTTACGCCATCACCGCACGCGTCGACGCCCCCGCCAACCCGACCTCGGCCGGTGACCTCACCGCCGCCGTCGGCCAGGTCGGCGGCGTCGTCACCGCCTTCGACGTCGTCGAGGCGCGCACCGAGAGTCTCGTCGTCGACATCTCGGTCAACGCCCGCAACACCGAGCACGTCGAGGAGATCAAGGCCGCCATCGAGCAGCTCGAGGGCTTCTCGGTCCGCAAGGTCTCGGACCGGACCTTCCTGCTCCACCTCGGCGGCAAGATCGAGGTCCGCTCCAAGGTGAACCTCCGCACCCGTGACGACCTGTCGCGCGCCTACACCCCGGGCGTCGCGCGGGTGTCGATGGCGATCGCGGAGAACCCGTCCGACGCCCGCCGTCTGACGATCAAGCGCAACACCGTCGCCGTCGTCACCGACGGGTCCGCGGTGCTCGGCCTGGGCAACATCGGCGCCGCCGCGGCGATGCCGGTCATGGAGGGCAAGGCGGCGCTGTTCAAGCAGTTCGCCAACGTCGACGCGTGGCCGGTCTGCCTCGACACCCAGGACACCGAGGAGATCATCCGCACCGTCCAGCTGATCGCGCCGGGCTACGGCGGCATCAACCTGGAGGACATCGCGGCGCCGCGCTGCTTCGAGATCGAGCGCCGGCTGCGCGAGCTGCTCGACATCCCGGTCTTCCACGACGACCAGCACGGCACCGCCGTCGTCGTCCTCGGCGCGCTGCGCAACGCGCTGCGCGTGGTCGGCAAGAAGTTCTCCGACGTCCGCGTGGTCGTCTGCGGGGTCGGTGCGGCCGGCTCGGCGATCATCCGGCTGCTCGGGTCGGAGGAGACCGCCGACGTCGTCGCCGTCGACGTGGACGGCATCGTCCACACCGGACGCGAGGGGATGGACGACAACCTCGCCTCGATCGCCGCGCAGACCAACAAGGACGGCAAGCAGGGCACGCTGGCCGACGCGCTCGTCGGGGCCGACGTCTTCATCGGGGTCAGCGCGCCGAACCTGTTCGGCGAGACCGAGCTGCGGTCGATGAACGACGACGCGATCGTGTTCGCGCTGGCCAACCCGGACCCCGAGGTCGACCCGACGCTGGCGATGCGCCACGCCGCCGTCGTCGCGACCGGGCGGTCGGACTACCCGAACCAGATCAACAACGTGCTCGCCTTCCCCGGCGTGTTCCGCGGCCTGCTCGACGCGCAGGCCCACGACATCACCGACGAGATGATGCTCGCGGCCTCCGCGGCGATCGCCGACGTCGTCGCCGAGCCGAACCCGTCGTTCATCGTGCCGAGCGTGTTCGACCAGAGCGTGGCCCCGGCCGTCGCCGAGGCGCTCCGCAACGCCGCCACGAAGCAGGCCAAGCGCGGCGAGGTCGAGGCGGGCTGACCCGGCCCTGCGGCGGGCGACCACCCCGGTCGGCGCGGGCACCGGCGCGGACGCCGGGCCGCGTTCGACGGGGAGGTCGCCGTACGGTGCCGCGGCTCACCCCCGGACGGGCGGTTGCCGCAGGTCGGGCGGGTCTACGCTGGTCGGCATGGCGGTGAGGATCGGTGTGCTGGCCCTGCAGGGCAACGTCCGCGAGCACGTGGCGGCGCTGACCGGGGCGGGTGCCGAGGCCGTGCCGGTCCGCCGTGCGTCCGAGCTGGCCGCGGTGGACGGCATCGTCCTGCCCGGCGGTGAGTCGACGACCATGTCGAAGCTGCTCGACACCTTCGAGCTGCTGGAGCCGCTGCGTGCCCGGCTGCGTGAGGGACTGCCCGCCTACGGCTCGTGCGCCGGCATGATCCTGCTGGCCGAGGAGATCCTGGACGGGCGGCCCGATCAGCACCAGCTCGGCGGGCTCGACGTCGTCGTGCGGCGCAACGCGTTCGGCCGGCAGGTCGACTCCTTCGAGACCGACCTGGAGTTCACCGGGCTCACCGGTGATCCGGTGCACGCGGTGTTCATCCGGGCCCCGTGGGTGGAGAAGACCGGCGGCGAGGTCGAGGTGCTCGCCACCGTCCCCGCCGTCACCAGCACCGGTGCCGATGCCGGTGAGGCCTCGGGCCGCGCGGTCGCGGTGCGGCAGGGCCCGGTGCTCGCCACCTCGTTCCACCCGGAGCTGACCGGGGACCGGCGGGTGCACGCACTGTTCGTCGACATGGTGCGGGCCGCCACCGGTTGATGCGGTGCGGGCCGCCACGGGGTGGTTCGGCGCGGCCACCACCGGGTGGCGCCGCGGCGGGTCAGTCGGTCGAGCCGGTGGCGCCGCGCTGGTAGGCGGTGGGCTCGCCGGGTTCGGCGGTCCGCCGGCGTTCCGCGGCCACGGTGGAGTCGATGCCCGCGTGCCACCGCTCGGGGGAGCGTCGGCGCACGGTCCGGGCACGGCGGAACCCGGCGACGGCGGGGGTCAGCAGGGCGTCGGCGACCGGAGCGTGCCGGATCTGCAGGTCCTGGCTCATCGCCGGGCCGTGGATGCGGCGGGTGATCGCGTCGAGTGCGGGCCGGGACAGCCGCGGCGGGACTCCGAGCAGGCCCCGGAGCAGCACCGAGATCGAGTCGAGGGTCGCGGCGGCGAGACGCGCGGAGTCGTCGGACACGGGCCCGGTGACGGTCTGCAGGACGTCGTCGATCCGGCGGGCCGCGTCGTGGCTGGTGATCCCCTCGACGAGCCGGGCATCGATCCCGAGCAGGTGTCCGATGTACCACCAGTAGCGGTAGAGGCCGTCGAGCTCGCGTCCGGTGAGGTCGAACCCGAACCGTTCCTCCGCGACGAAGGAGGTCAGGGTGAAGTCCATCCAGGTCCGCCCGAGGTCCACCTGGTTGATGGGGACGCCGTCGGCGGTGCTGTCGTACCCGCGGTCGAGTGCGAGCCTGCGCATGTGGGCGTGCAGCATGCGGACGTTCAGGGTCGCGACGTAGCCGGGCCGCCCGCGGCGCAGGTTGCCGGGCAGCATCGCCTGGGTCAGCCAGGCCCCGGTCTCGGAGAGCCGCTTGTCGGCGCGGTCGACGAGGCGGCCGGTGGTGGACAGGACCTTCGCGATCGACGGTGACTCGTACACGCGGACGAGGGCGCCCGCGCTGAGCGAGAGGATGTGGACCGGGGTGGGCGAGCTGAACCAGGGGCGAGGGAACTCGTCGAGCAGCTCGTCGTCGACGTAGTCGGGCGGGGTCTCGGTCTGCCGCAGCAGCGCGGCGAGGGCGGGCGGCGGGTCGTCGAGTGCGTCGAGGCCGTGCTCGATCCCGCGGTTGAGCAGCGGTCGCGCCGTCGCCGTCCCGAGCGCGTGCATCTCGTCGACGACGGCGTCGGCGAGCGGATCGCCGGTGGTCAGGGCCCACTGCATCAGGTCGGCGCGGGTCTCGCCGAACTGGGCGAGTACGGCGGTCCGGCTCGACCGGGCGGTCGGCCATGCGGCGGTGACGGTCATCGTGGCTCCTGGTCCTCGTGGTGTGGCGGGTCGGCCGGTGGCCGACCGGGCGTCGGGTGGTCGGGAACGCCGAACGCGGCGAAGAGCCGTGTGACGTCGGCGCGCATGGTCGCGGTGGGTGCGTCGGCGCCACGCGCCATCTCGTGCAGGATCAGCCCGGACAGCGAGCGGGCGAGGGTGCGTGCGGTGTCGCGGGACGCGGTCAGCGGGGCGAACAGCGCGGCCAGCTCCTCGACGAACGCCTCGGCCATCGGGCGCAGCCGCGGGTTGTGGATCGCGCTGAGGGTCAGCTGGACGACCCCGTCCGGTGGCAGTCGGTCGCCGTAGGGGGCGCGGGCCACGACGGCCATGGCCGCGTCGACGATCCCGGCCCCGCGTTCGACGGCCTCGCGCGCGGTCCGGCGCATGTCGGCGATGGTCCGGGAGCTGGTCGCCTCGAACGCGGCGACGAGCAGGTCGTCGGCGGTGCGGAAGTGGTAGGTCGTCGAGGCGAGGGACGTCCCGGCCTTGGCGGCCACGGCGCGCTGGGTCACCGCGGCGACGCCGTCGGTGCAGATGATCTCGATGGCGGCGTCGAGCAGCGCGGCGCGGGTCCGTGCGCTGCGGGTGTGTCGTCCGTCCACAATCTGTACGGTAGTACGAATTGATGGGCGAGGGGCAACTCGGTTCCGTCACCGGGCCCCCGGGGTGGGGGTTGCCCCAGGTGCACCCGGGGGAGCGCCGTGTGGGCCGATCGGCCCGCCGCGGGGAGCATGGGGTCATGACCAGCACCGTCGTGCCCACCGGGTCGCGCCCGGCCCTGCCGTCCGCGGTGGGGCTGAGCGTGGCGCTGTGGCTCGGCGCGATCCTGGCCGGGTTCGCCGAGACCCTGGTCCGGCTGGCGGGCCCGGTGCCACCCTCGGTCGTGGAGATCCTCGCGCGCGGCGGGATCTACCTGGTGCTGGGCGTGCTGGTCGTGCAGCTGCTCTCCGGGCACGACGTGCACCGCTGGACCGTCGTCGGTGTCCTGGGGGTCCTCGGCACGGCGTCACTGGTGGTGGGGCCGCTGCGGGCGCTGGCGGGCGGGGGATCGGTCGGGCTGTTCCTGACGACCGCGACCGGCCCCGAGCTGGCCGCCGCCGCGCTGCGCGCGCTGCACGTGGCGGAGCTGCTCGCCGCCGTCGTGCTGCTGTTCCACCCCGCTGCGCAGACCTTCTACCGGGCGTCCGCCCGCACGACCTCGCCGTCGACGACCGTGGCCGGTGCGGCGGCCGGGAGCCGGTAGCGGATCAGTCGGGAGCTGTTCGCGACGACCGCGACGCTGGAGGCGTTGTGCAGGATCGCTGCGACCACCGGTGACATCGCGCCGCCCGCGGAGACCAGCAGCCCCGCCGCGTTCACCGCGATCGACATGCCGTAGTTCTGCCGGATCAGGGTGATCGACCGGCGTCCCAGGTCACGCAGGTCCAGCAGCGCGCCGAGGTCGTCCGCGGCGAGGGCCACGTCGGCGGTCTCCACCGCGACGTCGGTCCCGGCCACGCCCATCGCGATCCCGATGTCGGCCAGCGCCAGTGCCGGGGCGTCGTTCGTGCCGTCGCCGATCATCGCGACGGTGTGGCCCTGCTCCTGCAGCGCCCGCACGACGTCCTGCTTCTGCTCGGGCATGACCTCGGACCGGTACTCGGTGATGCCGAGCTCCTCGGCGACGGCCTTCGCGGTCTGCGGGTGGTCGCCGGTGAGCATGACGATCCGGGTGACGCCGTCGGCGCGCAGCCGCTCCAGCACGTCGCGGGCCTCGGCACGCACGGTGTCGCGCAGCGAGACCAGACCGACCAGGGTGCCGTCGACGGCCAGCAGCAGCGGGGTCTCCGAGGCCTTCTGCAGCCGTCGCACCCAGTCCGCGGCCTTGCGCGGCACCGTGACGCCCTGCGCGCGGAGCAGGTCGCGCGACCCGATGAGCAGCACCCGGCCGTCGGCCTGGACCCGCATGCCCTGGCCGAGCAGGACCTCGCACTCCTCGTGCGGCGGGATCTCGATCCGCCGCTCCTCGGTGGAGCGGATGACCGCCTGGGCCAGGGGGTGCCGGGAGTGGATCTCCGACGACGCGGCGTGGGCGAGGACCTGCTCGGGCGACCAGTCGTCGTGGAAGGAGATGACGTTGGTGACGATCGGGCGGCCCTGGGTCAGGGTGCCGGTCTTGTCGAACACGACCGCGTCGACCCGCCCGGCCGCCTCGAGGTGCGCGCCGCCCTTGATGAGGATGCCGCGCCGGGCGCCGTTGCCGATCGCCGCGGAGATCGCGGTCGGGGTGGACAGGCCGACCGCGCACGGGCAGGCGATGAGCAGCATCGTCATCGCGCGCCGCACGTCGCGGGTGGCGATCAGGGTCAGTGCCGAGAGCAGGAACGACGCCGGCACGAACCGGCGGGAGAAGTTCTCGCCGACGGTCTGGATCGGGGCCCGGTCGCCCTGGGCCTGCTCGACCCGGTCGATGATCCGGCCGATCGCGGTGTCCTGGCCGACGGCCGTCGCCCGGACCACGATCCGCCCGCGCAGCAGCACCGACCCGGCGTGCAGGGTGTCGCCGGGGGCGACCGAGACCGGCAGCTGCTCGCCGGTGATCGCGGCCTGGTCGGCGACGCCCTCGCCCTCGACGACCTCGCCGTCGACGGGCAGCACGATCCGCTCGTGCACCACGACCTCGTCGCCCACGGACAGGTCCGCGATGTCGACCTCGACCTCGACGGTGCTGCCGTCGGGGGCGAGCGTCCGGGTCCAGGTGCGGGTGGTGGCACCGGTGAGCAGCTCGGAGATGGCGCGCCGGGAGCGGCGCAGCGTCAGGTCCTGGAGGTACTCGCCGATGTTGAGCAGCCACAGCACGGTCAGCGCGACGACGTTCTCGCGCAGCACCAGGCTCGCGACGGTCGCCGCGGACACCAGCGCGTCGGTGCCCGCGCCCTTCCCGCCGGCGAGCGCGCGCAGCGCCCCGCGCAGGAACGGGTAGCCGGTGAAGATCGTGACGCCGGTGGCGACGGTGCGGCTGGCGGGGCCCAGCAGCGGCGGGCGGCGGAGCGCGTAGCGGCGGAATCCCAGTGCGGCGAGCGCGACGCCACCGACGACCAGGCGGGCCAGCTCGCCGTTGTGCTGGTCGGCCGAGCGCGGTGTGCGCGCCGCGGTGGCCTCCGGCTCGGCGCCCAGGCCCTTGCCGATGGCCTCGACGAGTTCGACACGGTGGCAGCCGGGGCGGTACCAGACCACGACGTTGCCGGTGCGCGGGTAGGCGTGCACCTGGCGCACCCCGCCGACGTGGTCCAGCTCGTCCTCGACGGCCACGGCCAGCGCCGTCCGCCCGCGCAGCGCGGGGACGGCGAAGCGGACGCGGCCCGCGGCGTCACTGAGGACGGTGGCCTCCGGGCCGGCGGTGTCGCTGCTCACGGTCTCGCTCGTCTCGCTCGTCGTGCCCGGAGGACCGGGATCAGTGCTCGTGGCCGTGCCCGTGCCCGTTGCCCGCCGCGGGGGCCTCCTCGCCGATGCGGCCGCGGGCCTCGGAGACGATGTCGGCGGTCGCCAGGCGGGCCTTCTCGGCGCCGGTCTCCGCGGCGCGGGCGCCCTTGAGGCCCCAGGTGGTCACCGAGACGGCGGCCTCGCGGACGGCGCCGGAGCGTGCGACCTTCTTGACGCCGTCGTAGGCGACCGCGCCGGCCAGCCCGCTCACGACGAGCCCCACGGCCTTGCCTGCCACTGCTCCGAACACGTGCGCTCCTCTCGCGACCGGCGCCCGGTGCAGGTGCCGACAACGGTTGTCAGAGTAGTCCTCGCCGGGTTCCCGACGGGACGTGGTGGCGAACCATAGCGGTTCATGCATGTGTCCTCGTGGGGCGGGGTCTGCTCGGGCCCGACCCGGCGCGGAGCCGCGTCGTCGGTAGCATTGACGGGTTCCCGCAGGTCGGCCCGACCGCAGCTCGCGCTGCGGGGCGTCGGACCTGCCCCTCACCGCGCGTCGTGTGCGTGGTGCGAGCACGAGAGGTGGGCAGACGAGCCGATGAGCGGTCACTCCAAGTGGGCGACGACCAAGCACAAGAAGGCCGTGATCGACGCCCGCCGCGGCAAGATGTTCGCCAAGCTGATCAAGAACATCGAGGTCGCGGCCCGGACCGGCGGCGGTGACCCCGACAGCAACCCGACGCTCTACGACGCCATCCAGAAGGCGAAGAAGAGCTCGGTCCCGAACGACAACATCGACCGTGCGGTCAAGCGTGGTTCGGGTGCCGACGCCGGTGGCGCCGACTACCAGACGATCACCTACGAGGGCTACGGCCCGAACGGGGTCGCCGTGCTGGTCGAGTGCTTGTCCGACAACCGGAACCGGGCGGCGACCGAGGTCCGGACCGCGATGACCCGCAACGGCGGCACCATGGCCGACCCGGGGTCGGTGGCGTACCTGTTCAACCGCAAGGGCGTCGTGGTGCTGCCGAAGGCCGACCTGTCCGAGGACGACGTGCTGATGGCCGTCCTCGACGCCGGCGCCGAGGAGGTGAACGACCTCGGCGACAGCTGGGAGGTCGTCTCGGAGCCGACCGACGTCGTCGCGGTGCGCACCGCGCTCCAGCGCAGCGGGATCGACTACGACTCCGCCGAGGCGGTCTTCGTCCCGTCGATGCAGGTCGAGCTGGACGCCGAGGGCGCGAAGAAGGTCTTCAAGCTGATCGAGGCGCTCGAGGACTCCGACGAGGTCCAGAACGTCTACGCCAACTTCGACGTCTCCGACGAGGTCATGGCCGAGGTCGGCTGAGCGGCGCGTCCCGTCCCGGTGCGGTCGTCCCCCTCGTGGGGCGGCCGCACCGTCGTCTCCGGGGCCGGCCCGTCCGGGAGCCGACCCGCGGCCGCGTTCACTGTCGGGGGTCGGTTCTAGACTCGCCGCCGATGAGCACAGCGACGCAGGGCACCCAGAAGTCGGCCTCGGCGAAGAAGAAGGCACCGGCGAAGCCGCGCCTGTTGCTGCTCGACGGCCACTCCCTGGCCTACCGGGCGTTCTTCGCGCTGCCCGCGGAGAACTTCCGCACCGGAACCGGGCAGACCACGAACGCGGTCTACGGCTTCACCTCGATGCTGATCAACCTGCTGCGCGACGAGGAGCCGACCCACCTCGCGGTGGCCTTCGACGTGTCCCGCACGACCTTCCGCTCCGAGCGCTACGCCGAGTACAAGGCGAACCGCTCGTCGACGCCGGACGACTTCCGCGGCCAGATCGACCTCATCAAGGAGGTCCTGGGCGCGCTGAACATCCCGGTCTTCGCCGTCGACGGGTACGAGGCCGACGACCTCATCGCCACCCTCGCCACCCGGGCCGAGGCGCGCGGCTTCCAGGTGCTCATCACCACCGGGGACCGTGACGCGTTCCAGCTGGTCACCGACGACGTCACCGTCCTGTACCCCAAGCGCGGCGTGTCCGACCTCGGCCGGATCGACCCGGCCGAGGTCGACAAGCGCTACGGGCTCACCCCGACCCAGTACCCGGACTTCGCGGCGCTGCGCGGCGACCCCTCGGACAACCTGCCCTCCATCCCCGGGGTGGGGGAGAAGACCGCGGCCAAGTGGGTCCGGGAGTTCGGTTCGCTCGCGGAGCTGACCGACCGGGTCGACGAGGTGAAGGGCAAGGCCGGGGACAACCTGCGGGCCAACCTGGCGAACGTGCTGCTCAACCGCCAGCTCACCGAGCTGGTGCGCGACGTCGACCTCGGCGCCGACCCCGAGGAGCTCGAGCTGCGCCCCTGGGACCGGGACGCGGTGCACCGCCTGTTCGACGAGCTGGAGTTCCGGGTGCTGCGCGAGCGGCTGTTCTCCACGCTGTCCTCCGCCGAGCCCGAGGCCGAGTCCGTCTTCGAGGTCGCCGGCGAGGTCGTCGCCCCCGGCGCGGTGCGGGCCTGGCTGGACACCCACGCCCGCGACGGCCGTCGCGTCGCGGTGAGCTTCGCCGGGGTCACCGGCCCGATCGCCGGGCGCGACCTCGACGGGATCGCGCTCGCCGCGGGTGAGCCGACGGTCGAGCAGCGGGCCGCCGGCGCCACCGCGGGCGTCCCGGCCGCCGGCTACCTCGCGCTGACCGGCCTCACCCCGGACGACGAGGCGGCGCTGGGCGACTGGCTCGCCGACCCGTCCGTGCCCAAGGCCGCGCACGACGTGAAGCCGGTGCTGCACGCGCTGCGTGCGCGGGGCTGGACCCTGGGCGGGCTGACCAGCGACACCGCGCTCGCCGCGTACCTGGCCAAGCCGGGGCAGCGGACCTTCGACCTGGCCGACCTCGCGCTGCGCTACCTGCGTCGCGAGCTGCGCACCGAGGAGCCCGCCGACGGTCAGCTGTCGCTGCTGGGCGGCGAGGAGGAGGCCGACGCCCGGGCCGCCGAGCAGGAGATGCTCGCGGCCTCGGCGATCGCCGAGCTCGCCGACGCCCTCGACGCCGACCTCGCCGAGCGGGGCGGCAGCGAGCTGCTGGCCGACCTCGAGCTGCCGCTGGCGTTCGTACTGGCCGACTGCGAGGCCGCCGGGATCGCCGTCGACGGCGAGACCCTGTCCGACCTGGAGTCCGACTTCGGCACCCAGGTCCGGGAGGCCGCGCGGCAGGCCTACGAGGTGATCGGCAAGGAGATCAACCTCGGCTCGCCCAAGCAGCTGCAGGTCGTGCTGTTCGACGAGCTGGAGATGCCCAAGACCAAGCGCACCAAGACCGGTTACACCACCGACGCGGACGCGCTGGCGAGCCTCTACGCGCAGACCGAGCACCCGTTCCTGCAGTTCCTGCTGCAGCACCGCGACGCGACCCGGCTGAAGGTGACCGTCGACGGGCTGATGAAGTCCGTCGCCGAGGACGGCCGGATCCACACCACGTACTCGCAGACGATCGCCGCGACCGGCCGGCTGTCCTCCACCGACCCGAACCTGCAGAACGTGCCGATCCGCACCGCCGCCGGGCGCCGGATCCGGGACGCCTTCGTGGTCGGGTCCGCGCCGGACGGCACGCCGTACGCCGAGCTGCTCACCGCGGACTACAGCCAGATCGAGATGCGGATCATGGCGCACCTGTCCGAGGACGCCGCGCTGATCGAGGCCTTCCGCTCACAGCACGACTTCCACGCCGAGACCGCCGCCCGGGTCTTCGGCGTCGCGGCCACCGAGGTGACGCCCGAGCAGCGCGCCAAGATCAAGGCGATGAACTACGGCCTGGCCTACGGGCTGTCGGCCTACGGCCTGTCCGGGCAGCTGCGGATCTCCACCGAGGAGGCGAAGGGGCTGATGGACGACTACTTCGCCGGGTTCGGCGGAGTGCGCGACTACCTCGCGGGAGTCGTCGACCAGGCCCGCAAGGACGGCTACACCGCCACCATCCTCGGGCGGCGGCGCTACCTGCCCGACCTCACCAGCGACAACCGTCAGCGCCGGGAGATGGCCGAGCGGATGGCGCTCAACGCCCCGATCCAGGGCAGCGCCGCGGACATCATCAAGGTCGCGATGCTCGGGGTGTACCGGGCGTTGCAGGCCGAGGGGCTGCGCAGCCGGATGCTGCTGCAGGTGCACGACGAGCTGGTCCTCGAGGTCGCCGAGGGTGAGCGCGAGGCCCTGGAGGCACTCGTTCGTCGGGAGATGGCGGCCGCGGCGGACCTGTCGGTGCCGCTGGAGGTGTCGGTCGGGTCCGGCCGCAGCTGGGACGCCGCGGCGCACTGACCTCGCGCCCGGGTCAGCCGGCGACCGCTCCCCGGGTGGGCGCGGTGCCGGCTCCGGTGCCGTGTGCGGCTGCGGAGCGGTGGCGCAGATGTCCCGGCGCGAGGATGCGGCCGGCGCGGCCCAGCTCCGCGACGAGCTGCTCGACCGCGACGTCCTGACGGCGGGCCGCGGCGTGCAGGATCGCGCAGAGCCGCCCGACCGTGCCGGCCGTGCCCTCCGTGCCTGTGGTGCCGGCCGTGACGCCCGTGGTGGTGTCGGTCGTGCCACCGGCCGCGAGGCCGATCGGGGTGGCACGGGGGCCGGTGCGGCGTCGGGTGTCGCGCTCGTGGCGCAGCACCGCGGCCAGGTCGCGCCCGGCGGCGGCGAGGACGTCGGCGTCGTCGGTGTGGACCGCGACGACCGCGTCGGCGTCCCCGGCCGCGGCCACCGCGCGTTCCGCGGAACGCGACCATGCCCGCAGCGCACGCCGCCCGGCCAGCGACGGCGGAAGCTCCAGCCCGCCGGCCTCGGCATCGGCCAGGGCGACCAGCAGCTCCCCGATCAGGACGGCCCGGCGGGCCCAGGTCGCCCGGTCCCCGGGCAGACCCCGGTGCACGACGACGCCCGCCTGCGCGGGGACGGCCGGCGGCACGTCGGGGCGGCGGGGATGCGGGACCGGGGACGACATCGGCGTCACCTCCTGCGGTGCCGACGTCGGTAGGGTCGCAAACCCTCCTACCTGCTGTTACAGCGTGGCGGCGGACGGTGCGGGCCCCCCGCCGGACGGTCGGTGCCCGGCGTCCGGCGGTGCGGATCCCGGCAGCGCTGGCCTCGGTGGCGCTGCTCTCGACGTCGCGGATCCCCGCGGTGCTGCTCTCGGTGGTGCTGCTCTCGGTGGTGCGGATCCCCGTGGTGCGGATCCCCGTGGTGCGGATCCGTGTGGTGCGGATCCGTGCTGTGCGGGTCCCTACGGTGTGGATCCCCGCTGTGTGGATCCCTGCGGTGCGGCTGCCGCCGGTTCCAGGATCGTCAGCTCGGCGGGGGCGAGGCGGAGCACGCCGTCGTCGAGGGGCTCGCAGCGGACCCCGCCCCGGCCACGCAGCGCGGCCCACGCGCCGTCGCCGATCTCGGTGTCCATCCAGCGGCACGGCGCGGCGGCGCGGTGCGCGCGGAAGCGGACCGGGCCGTCGCCGGAGTCCAGGGCGAACAGCGCGCCGGTGCCGCCCCGGCCCGGTGCGGCGAGCGCGTCGACCGGGGCGCCGCGCAGCACGATGTTGCGCCGCGCCGCCCGCGGGGTCGCGGTGGCCTCGACGACGTCGCCGAGGACCGTGCGCAGGTGGTCCAGCGACTCCGCGGCCAGCAGCGTCACCGCGGCGCGGGCGTGCGCCGGGTGGCCGGCGTAGCGGTCGCCGACGATCCCGTGGCCGGCGCGTACCCGGACCTCGTCGCGCAGCGGCGGCTCCGGGTCGGGACGCGGCCCGTCGGCGGGCCTGCCCTCGTAGGCGTGCCGGGACGCGACCACCAGTGCGGTGATCTCGACCCGCATCAGTTCAGCCCGGTCAGGAAGCGGATCACGGCCTCCCGGGTCAGCTGCGCACCGGGACTGCCGAAGGGGCGGTCGAAGACGTGGTCGGCGTAGGGGACGGTGACCAGCCTGCCGTCGACCCCCGCGGAGCGGAGCTGCCGGTCGTAGGCGGCGACCCGGTCGGGCAGGACGTAGTGGTCCGCGGAGCCGAGCAGCAGCAGGGTCGGTGGGAGCCCGGGGCGCACCTGCTCGGCGGGGGAGAGCAGCCGCAGCAGGCCCGGCGCCTGGTCGGCGGTGCCGCCGAACAGGGTGCGCTGTAGGTCGGGGTCGACCAGCGTCAGGTCGACGGGCGGGTAGTAGGCGACCACGCCGACCGGCGGCGGGCCGGGCGTCGGCGGTGGGGCGTCGGCCGGGCCGGTGCCGCCGTACGCGGCGGGTGCCTCGGAGCACGCCAGCGTCCCGTCGAGCAGTCCGGAGGTGACCGACAGCGCCAGCGTCGCCCCGGCGGACTGCCCGCCCAGGACCAGCCGCGCGGGGTCCAGACCCGCCTCGCCCGCGTGCGCGCGGACCCAGTCGACGGCGCACGCGACGTCGCGCTGCTGGTCGCGGCCGACGGGCTCGGGTGGCGGCAGCCGGTAGTCCACCGCGGCGACCGCCCAGCCGCGCTCGGCGAGCCACCGATTCAGCGCGGTGCGGTCGCTGCGGTCCCCTCTGGTCCACGACCCGCCGTGCACCCACACCATCGTCGGGTGCGGACCCGCGCCGGTCGGCAGGTAGAGGTCCAGCGTGCGGCCGGGGGCGAACTCCACCGACCGGTCGGGCTTCCCGTCGGGCTGGCCCAGCTCGGTCAGCGCCGCCGTCCAGTCCAGCGGGACGCCCTGCTCGGACGCGGCCCGGCCCTGCGCGGCCAGCACCGTGACCGACCCGACGACCGCCGCCAGGGCGAGCACCGCCGTCGCGACGCCGGTGAACCGTGCGCCCGCGGCCCGCGCGGCCAGCCCGAACAGGATCCCCAGCACCCCGGCGAGGGCGACGTGCAGCGGGTACGCCCCGGACAGGAACGACCCCGCGAGCCCGATCGCCGGGGTCTCGGGGCGGAACGTCCCCACCAGCACGACCAGCAGCAGCGCGGCCCACACCCACGCGAGGACCCGGAGGAACGACGTCACCTGCGCACCCTGTCATCCCGGGCGTCACCCCGGTCCGCCCGGCCCGGTCCGGACCCGCCGGTCCGGCGTGCCCGCCCGGACGGGACCGTCCCGACCGGTACGGTTCTCGAACGGCTGTGCGGTCCGAGGCGAGGGGGACGCGGTGCGGGTGCTCGGGGTCGACCCCGGACTGACGCGGTGCGGCATCGGCGTCGTCGAGGCCGGTGCGGGCCGGACCGTCGGGTTCGTCGACGTCGGCGTCGCCCGCAGTGAGCCGGCCCTGCCGCTGGAACGGCGGCTGCTCGCCGTCGCCGACGAGGTGGAGCGCTGGGTGGCCCGGCACCGACCCGACGTGATCGCCGTCGAGCGGGTGTTCAGCCAGAACAACGTCCGCACCGTGATGGGCACCGCGCAGGTCAGCGGCGTCGTCGCGCTCGTCGCGGCCCGGGCGGGGCTGCCGGTCGCCTTCCACACCCCCAGCGAGGTGAAGGCCGCCGTCACCGGGGAGGGCCGCGCGGGCAAGGCGCAGGTCACCGCGATGGTCACCCGGCTCCTCGGCCTGGACGCACCCCCGAAGCCCGCCGACGCCGCCGACGCGCTCGCGCTCGCCATCTGCCACTGCTGGCGCTCACCGATGATCGACCGGATGGCGCAGGCCCAGGCCCGCGCCGAGGAGCTGGCCGCGGTGCACCGTGCCCGGCTCGCCGAGGCCCAGCGCGAGCGCGGCGGCGCCCGGCCCGGTGCCGCCGAGCAGTGGGCCGCGGCCCGCGCGGCCGCCGACGCCCGCTCGACCGGCGGGTGGCGCGCGCGCTGATCCCTCTCGCCCGGTGGTGGCGTGGTGTCGCGTGCGGTCCGGTCGGTGCGGCCCGGTAGCGTCGGTGCTCGAACGGTCGTTCGTCGGAAGGGGACCTGTCAGTGATCCACTCGGTGCGCGGTCCGGTGCTGGAGATCGGGCTGGACCACGCGGTCATCGAGGTGGGTGGGGTCGGGCTCGCGGTGTACGCCACCCCCGCCACGCTGGGCGGGCTGCGTCGCGGGGACGAGGCCCGGCTGCCGACCACGTTGGTGGTGCGCGAGGACTCGCTGACCCTCTACGGGTTCGCCGACGCCGAGGAACGCGAGCTGTTCCTGCTGCTGCAGACGGTGTCCGGGATCGGGACGCGGCTCGCGCTCGCCACGATCGCGGTGCTGGAGCCGGACACGCTGCGCCGCGCGCTGGCCGACGGCGACCTGGCCGTGCTCACCCGCATCCCGGGCGTCGGGCGCAAGAGCGCCGAACGCCTGGTCGTGGAGCTGCGCGACAAGGTGACCGCGCCGGCCGCGGTGCCCGCGGGCGCCGTCGCGGCCGCACCGGCCCCGATGCTCGGGGTGCGCGACCAGGTCGTCGAGGCGCTGCTCGGGCTCGGCTTCACCCAGCGCCCGGCCGAGCAGGCCGTCGACGCGGTCCTGGCCCACGCCCCCGACACCGACGCCCGGGACCTGCTGCGCACCGCGCTGTCGAGCCTGGGCCGGTCGCGGTGACCGACCCCGACCCCTATGCCGGGGTCGACGGCCGGCTCGACGAGCGCGCCGTGGACGCCGGGGTCCAGCCGGGGGACACCGACGTCGAGGCGTCGCTGCGGCCCCGCTCGCTGGCCGAGTTCGTCGGCCAGCCCCGGGTCCGCGAGCAGCTGCAGCTGGTGCTGGAGGGCGCCCGTCGCCGCGGCGACCCGCCGGACCACATCCTGCTGTCCGGCCCGCCCGGGCTCGGCAAGACCAGCCTCGCCATGATCATCGCCCAGGAGATGGGGGCCGCGATCCGGCTGACCTCCGGCCCGGCGCTGGAGCGTGCCGGGGACCTCGCCGCGATGCTGTCCAACCTCGTGCCCGGCGACGTGCTGTTCATCGACGAGATCCACCGCACCGCCCGGCCCGCCGAGGAGATGCTCTACCTCGCGATGGAGGACTTCCGGGTCGACGTCGTCGTCGGCAAGGGCCCTGGTGCCACCTCGATCCCGCTGGAGGTCGCGCCGTTCACCCTGGTCGGGGCCACGACGCGGGCCGGCTCGCTGACCGGTCCGCTGCGCGACCGGTTCGGGTTCACCGGGCAGATGGAGTTCTACGACGTCCCCGAGCTGGAGCTCGTGCTCCGCCGTGCCGCCGGGATCCTCGGCATCGACCTGCGCCCCGACGGCGGGGCTGAGATCGCCGGTCGCTGCCGCGGCACCCCCCGGGTGGCGAACCGGCTGCTGCGCCGGGTCCGCGACTACGCCGAGGTCCGCGCGGACGGGGTCGTCACCCGGGAGGTCGCCCGCGACGCGCTGGCCGTCTACGACGTCGACGAGCTTGGCCTCGACCGCCTCGACCGCGCGGTGCTCGGCGCGCTGGTCCGCTCCTTCCACGGCGGCCCGGTCGGGGTGTCGACCCTCGCCGTCGCGGTCGGGGAGGAGCCCGGGACCGTCGAGGAGGTCTGCGAGCCCTACCTGGTGCGGGCCGGGATGATCGCCCGCACCCCGCGCGGGCGGGTCGCGACCCCGCTGGCCTGGACCCACCTCGGGCTGACCCCGCCCGCGGACGCGCCTGCCGGACACCGGATCGACCCGCTGTTCTGACCCGGCGCGCCGCCGGGGCGCCGGAGCGCACGACCGGTCGCACATGGGAGGATCCGGACGGACCGAACGGATCGGGCAGCGCCCGGCCGGGACGACGGGCACCCTGGTGCCCGCACACCGCGCGGAGCCCTCCGGACACCGCGTGCCCCGACCGGCGACCCGGACCGGGACGTCGGAACGATCCGGGCGTGCGACTCGTTCCGGGGCAGGTCGGACAGTCGACAGCTCCCGGACGACGCCGTTCGGCCCGCCGCACTGCGACGAGCGGTCCGCCACCGGGAGGGGGCAGGCCGTCGGTGTCGGTCCCGGCTGGCACACTCACGATTACGAGACGAGACGGAGACCCCGCACGATGACATCAATTCTCGCCCAGCAGGCCGGTGGCGGCTCGAGCATCTTCTCACTGCTGCCGTTCCTCATCATCCTGCTGCTGTTCGTGCCGTTGTTCCTCAACGGCCGCAAGCAGCGCAGGCAGATGGCGGAGACGCAGGCGATGCAGCAGGCGCTGGAGGACGGCGACGTCGTCGTCACCACGTCCGGGCTGCGGGGCACCATCGTCGACGCCTCGTACGAGGACACGATCGACCTCGAGATCGCCGACGGCGTGGTCACCACCTGGCTGCGTGCGGCGATCCGGGAGAAGGTCACGACCGAGGAGGCGACGGAGGAGACCGTCGCCGAGTCGGCCGACAAGGACGCGTCGGAGAACAAGCCGACCATCCACTGAGCACGTCGGGAACGGGCCGGACGGCCCGTTCCGGCGGCCTCGGCGTCCGTACCGGGCCCGGCCGCGGCTCTGCCGCACCGGCCCGGTGGGACGGCGACCGACCGTGAGGCAGGCCGCGGCCGCCGCACGAGTCGGATCAGGAGAACGATCACGTGGCAACGTCGTCGGGGCAGCAGCACGTGCGCCCCTGGCGCTACCTGACGGCCTTCGCAGGCATCGTCGTGGTGCTGTACGCACTGGTGTTCCTCACCGGGGGCGGCAACCTCACGCCGAAGCTGGGCATCGACCTGCAGGGTGGCACCCGCGTCACGCTCACCGCGCGCACCACCGACGGGCAGCCACCGCCGCGTGACCAGCTGGTCCAGGCGCAGGACATCATCGAGCAGCGCGTCAACGGGCTCGGTGTCAGCGGCGCCGAGGTCCAGCTGGACGGCAGCAACATCGTCATCACCGTCCCCGGTGACGCCGGCGAGCAGGCCCGCTCCCTGGGGCAGACCGCGCAGCTGCGTTTCCGCGAGGTGCTGCAGGGCCCGGTCCCGGCGAACCAGGCCGCCGGCGGGCAGCCCGCACCGGGCCAGGGCGCGCAGACCGGTCAGGCCCCGGCGAGCCCGGCCCCCGCGAGCCCTGCCCCTGCGCAGCCGCAGGGGATGGGCGAGCAGAGCCGCCCCGTCGCCCCGGTCGCGCAGGTCTCGCCGCTGCAGGACCCGCCGCCGACGCCCGCGCCGTCCCCCGCACCGGGCCCTGGTGGGCTCGCCCCGGACGACCCGCGGGTCGCCGCCGAGGTCACGAAGCTCCGTGAGACCCGGCAGAGCACCGACCAGGCCACCCAGCTGCAGGCGCTGCTGACCCTGGACTGCAACGCCCCCGACCCGCTGCAGGGCTACGACGACCCGACGAAGCCGCTGGTCGCGTGCAGCGAGGACAAGCAGAACAAGTACCTGCTCGGCCCCTCCTTCCTGGAGGGCACCGAGATCGCCTCGGCCCAGGCCCAGCAGAACCCGCAGGGCGCAGGCTGGGTGGTCTCGCTGACCTTCAAGCCGCAGGGCGCCGACACCTGGGGGCAGTACACGACGAACAACGTCGGCAAGAACGTGGCGTTCGTGCTCGACGGCGACGTCGTCTCGGCCCCCACGATCAACCAGCCGATCTACGGGCAGACCCAGATCTCCGGGCAGTTCAACCAGGAGCGGGCCCAGCAGCTCGCCCAGGTGCTGCGCTACGGCTCGCTGCCGCTGTCGTTCGACTCCGGGAACGCCCAGACCGTCTCGGCCACCCTGGGGCTCGCCTCGCTGGAGGCCGGGCTGCTCGCCGGCGCCGTCGGACTGGCCCTGGTGTTCGCCTACTGCCTGTTCTACTACCGGCTGCTCGGCATCCTGACGATCCTGTCGCTGGCCCTGTCCGGCCTGGTCGTCTACGCGGTGCTGATCCTGCTCGGGCGCTGGATCGGGTTCACCCTCGACCTCGCCGGCGTCGCCGGGTTCATCATCGCCATCGGCATCACCGCCGACTCGTTCGTCATCTTCTTCGAGCGGCTCAAGGACGAGATGCGGGAGGGCCGCACGTTCCGCTCGGCCGTCCCGCGGTCCTGGGAGCGGGCGCGGCGCACGATCCTCACCGCCGACGCCGTCAGCTTCCTCGCCGCCGCGGTGCTCTACATCCTGGCCGTCGGCGAGGTCCGCGGCTTCGCGTTCACTCTGGGCATGTCCACGATCCTCGACCTCGTCGTCGTGTTCCTCGTGACGTTCCCGCTGGTCGTGCTCATCTCCCGGTCGAAGTCGCTGGGCAGGCCCGGGCTGTCCGGGCTCGCGGCCGTCGACCGGATCGGGCAGCGGCACCGCCGTGAGAAGCCGGCCGTCGGCAGGCGCGCGGCCACCACCGGGAAGGGAGCGGGCGCATGACGAACCCCGAGTCGATGTCGGGCTGGACCCGGCTCACCACCGGCACCGCGAACGTCGACATCATCGGCCGCCGGAAGACCTGGTACATCGGGTTCGGCGTGCTCATCGCGATCTGCCTGCTGTCGCTGGTCTTCCGGGGCTTCAACCTCGGGATCGACTTCACCGGCGGCTCCCAGATCCAGATGCCCGCCACCGGGGCGAACGGCGCGATCAGCACCCAGCAGGTCGACCGGGTCTACGAGAGCGTGATCGGCTCCGCGCCCGAGGTCACCCAGTCCGTCGGGTCCGGCGACGCCGCGTCGATCGTGCTGCAGTCCGAGCCGCTGACCTCCGAGCAGCTCGTGCCGCTGCGCGAGGCGCTGTTCACCCAGCTGCAGCCGCTCGGCGCGGACGGCACCCCCAGCGCCGCCTCGATCAGCGACTCGCAGGTCTCGGGCACCTGGGGCGGCGAGGTCACGACACAGGCGCTGATCGCGCTCGCCGTGTTCATCGTGCTGGTCACGCTGTTCCTGGCGTTCTACTTCGAGCGGGCGATGGCGGCCGCCGCGCTGGTGGCTCTGATCAACGACATCGTCGTCACCGCGGGCGTGTACTCGATCATCGGTCTGGAGGTCACCCCGGCCACGGTGATCGGGCTGCTCACCATCCTCGGGTTCTCCCTGTACGACACCGTCGTGGTGTTCGACAAGGTCCGGGAGAACTCCCGCGGACTGCTCAAGCTGACCCGGCGCACCTACGCCGAGGCCGCGAACCTCGCGCTGAACCAGACGCTCATGCGGTCGATGAACACCTCGCTGATCGCGATCCTGCCGGTGCTCGGCCTGCTCGTGATCGGCGTCGGGCTGCTCGGCGTCGGCACCCTGGCCGACCTGGCCCTGGTCCAGCTGGTCGGCATGATCTCCGGTGTCGTCTCCTCGTTGCTGCTGGCCACCCCCGTGCTGGTGGACATCAAGCTGCGCGACAAGCGGGTCCGGGACCAGGCCGCCCGGGTCGAGGCCCGGCGTGCCCGCGCGGCCGGCCGCGGCGGGACGGACTCCGGGCCCGACACCGGGCCCGACTCCGACGTCGACGGCGGCCCGGCCACCGACACCCTCGCCGCCGTGAGCTCCTCCGCACCCGCCGCCCCGCGGCCCGGCGCCCGCCCGACCGGCAAGACCGGACGGCGTCGCGGGTGAGCGGGGCACAGGTCGACGGCATCCGGGTCGGGCCCGGCATCAGCGGCGACTCCGCAGAGGACCTGCTCCGGGTCGCCGAGCTGGTCCGCTCGGTTCCCGACTACCCGCAGCCCGGCGTGCTGTTCCGGGACATCACCCCGGTGCTGGCGGACGGGGAGTCCTTCGCGACCGTCACCACCGAGCTGGCCGCGGGCGCCGGCCAGGCGGACCTCGTCGTCGGGGTGGAGGCGCGCGGGTTCCTGCTCGGCGCCGCCGTCGCGCTCGTCGCCGGGGTCGGGACCGTACCGGTCCGCAAGGCGGGCAAGCTGCCCGCGGTCGCCGCGTCGCGCAGCTACGACCTGGAGTACGGCAGCGCCACCCTGGAGCTGCCGGCCGGCGTCGTCGAGCCGGGGGCCCGGGTCTACGTGGTCGACGACGTGCTCGCCACCGGTGGCACCGCCACCGCGGCCTGCGCGCTGCTCACCGACGTCGGGGCCGAGGTCGTCGGGTTCGGCACGCTGCTGGAACTGAGCGCGCTGAACGGCCGGGCGAAGCTCGGTGACCTGCGGATCGACGCCCTGCTGAACGCCTGACGACGACGCGGGCCCGAACGCGGACTATCCTCGGGTGGCGGGGACCTCCCCGCCACCCGAGCACGAGCAGGAGGTGCGGTGACCGAGGTCGACCGGACGAGCACCCACCCGGCCACGCGGCCGCTGTCGCCTGCCGACGACGAGCCGCCACGCCCGTCCGCGACCCGCCGGGTCCGCGCCCGGATCGCCCGGCGGATGACCCCGCAGCGCGTCGCCATCGTGACCCCGGTGCTGGAGCCGCTCGCCGCGGTCCACCGGTCGCTGCACCCCAAGGCCGACCTGGTGCTGCTGCAGCGTGCCTACGACGTCGCCGAGGACAAGCACGACGGGCAGACCCGCAAGTCCGGGGACCCCTACATCACCCACCCGCTCGCCGTCGCCACGATCCTGGCCGAGCTGGGCATGGACACCACGACGCTGGTCGCGGCGCTGCTGCACGACACCGTGGAGGACGCCGACTACTCCCTGGAACGGCTGCGCGCCGACTTCGGCGACGAGGTCGCGCACCTGGTCGACGGGGTCACCAAGCTCGACAAGGTCGAGTTCGGCACCGCCGCCGAGGCCGAGACGATCCGCAAGATGGTCGTCGCGATGGCGCGGGACCCGCGGGTGCTGGTCATCAAGCTGTCCGACCGGCTGCACAACATGCGCACGATGCGCTTCCTGCGCCCGGAGAAGCAGGTCAAGAAGGCGAACGAGACCCTCGAGGTGTTCGCCCCGCTCGCGCACCGGCTCGGCATGGCCACGGTGAAGCTGGAGCTCGAGGACCTGTCCTTCGCGATCCTGCAGCCGAAGAAGTACCAGGAGATCGTGCGGCTGGTCGCCGACCGGGCGCCCTCGCGCGACACCTACCTGCGCCAGGTCATCGACGAGGTGTCCGCCCAGCTGGACTCCGCGCGGATCCCGGCGAAGGTCGAGGGCAGGCCGAAGCACTACTACTCGATCTACCGCAAGATGATCGTCAAGGGCCGCGACTTCGACGACATCCACGACCTCGTCGGGGTCCGGGTGCTCGTCGACGAGGTGCGCGACTGCTACGCCGCGATCGGCATGGTGCACGCGCTGTGGCAGCCGATGCCCGGCCGTTTCAAGGACTACATCGCCCAGCCCCGGTTCGGGGTCTACCAGTCGCTGCACACCACGGTGATCGGACCGGACGGCAAGCCCCTCGAGGTGCAGATCCGCACCCACGCCATGCACCGCACCGCCGAGTACGGCATCGCCGCGCACTGGCGGTACAAGGAGGTCAAGGGCGGCGGCAACAAGGAGGTCGAGGTCGAGGAGATGGCGTGGATGCGCCAGCTGCTCGACTGGCAGCGCGAGGCCGCCGACCCCGGCGAGTTCCTCGACTCGCTGCGCTTCGACCTCGCCGCGCGGGAGATCTTCGTCTTCACCCCGAAGGGCGACGTCGTCACCCTGCCGACCGGCTCCACCCCGATCGACCTGGCCTACGCCGTGCACACCGAGGTCGGGCACCGCTGCATCGGGTCCCGGGTCAACGGCAAGCTCGTCGCGCTGGAGCGCCAGCTGTCCTCCGGCGACGTCGTCGAGATCTTCACCTCGAAGGCCGAGGACGCCGGGCCGAGCCGGGACTGGCTGCAGATCGCGAAGTCCCCGCGGGCCAAGGCCAAGATCAAGCAGTGGTTCGCGAAGGAACGTCGCGAGGAGGCCGTCGAGGAGGGCAAGGAGGCGATCACCCGGGAGGCACGCCGCACCGGGATGCCGCTGCAGCGGCTCATCTCCGCCGACGCGATGTCCGCGCTCGCCCGGGAGATGCACTACTCCGACGTCTCCGCGCTCTACGCCGCCGTCGGCGAGCACCAGGCCAGCGCCCAGCACGTCGTGCAGCGCCTCGTGGCCTGGTTCGGCGGCGAGGAGGAGGCCGAGGAGGAGCTCGCCGAGCGGGCGACGCCGTCGACGGTCCGCCACCGCCGCCCGTCGGGCAACGCGGGTGTCGTCGTCACCGGCGCCGACGGCCAGTCCCTCGGTGACCTCTACGTCAAGCTCGCCCGCTGCTGCACCCCGGTGCCCGGCGACGAGATCCTCGGGTTCGTCACCCGCGGCGGCGGGATCAGCGTGCACCGCACCGACTGCACCAACGCCGGCGACCTCACCGCCCGCGAGGAGCGCCTGGTCGACGTGACCTGGTCGGTGTCGCCGGAGTCGGTGTTCCTGGTCGCCATCCAGGTCGAGGCGCTCGACCGGCACCGGCTGCTGTCCGACGTCACGAAGGTCCTGGCCGACGAGAAGGTCAACATCCTCTCGGCGACGACGACCACGTCGCGCGACCGGGTCGCGATCTCCCGGTTCTCCTTCGAGATGGGGGACCCGAAGCACCTCGGGCACCTGCTGCACGCGGTGCGCAACATCGAGGGCGTCTACGACGTCTACCGCGTCACCAGCGCGGCCTGACCCCGGCCCACCCCACGCGGGGGCGGGCCGGGGCGCCGGTCAGCCGAGGGTGGTGCGCTGGATCTCGACCGGGATGCTCGGCAGGCCGTCGCCGGAGCCGACGGACTCGCCGCCCTTGGCGACCTTGTCCAGGGTCGCGAGCCCCGCGGTGCCGATCGAGCCGAACACGGTGTAGTTCGGGGGCAGCTGGGCGTCGCCGTAGATCATGAAGAACTGGCTGCCGTTGGTGTTCGGCCCGGCATTGGCCATCGCCAGCAGGCCGCGGCCGTAGGTGAGGCCGGGGAACACCTCGTCGGCGAAGGAGTAGCCGGGGCCGCCGCGGCCGGAGCCGGACGGGTCGCCGCACTGCAGCACCTGCAGGCCAGGGCTGGTGGTGAGCCGGTGGCAGGAGGTCCCGTCGAAGTAGCCCTGCTGCGCGAGGCTCGCGAAGCTCTTGACCGTGCACGGCGCGAGGGCGCGGTCCAGCGTCAGGTCGATCGGGCCGGCGCTGGTCTGCAGGTCCGCGGTCACCGTCCCCTGCGCCGGGGTGGCGCCGGCGGCCGGCGGGTTCACCGGCTTCGCGGCGGGCTCGGGAGCCCGGGGGTAGGTGCAGTCGACCGAGGCCGGCAGGGCCGTCGGGCGCTTCGGCAGGGGGACGGTCGGCAGCCCGGAGGTGTCCGGGCCGTCACCGGCGGGCGGGGCGGCGGCCGGGGTGGCGTCGTCGGGGCCGCCCCAGGCCGAGGTCAGCGCGTAGATCCCGACCGCGGCCAGCACGACGACCAGCACGGTCACCACGGCCGCGATCGTCGTGTTCCGCTTGCGCTTCTGCTCGCGCTCGGCCCGGCGGGCCTGCTGCGCCTCCAGCTTGCGCTTGGCCGCCTCCCGGCGCTGCTCGTTCGTCGCCACGTCCCGCCAACTCCCTGACTTGATCATCCGTACGCGCGGTGAGGGTATCGGGGCGACCTGGGGAGAAAGCTGAGAGACACCGGTTCTAGGCTGGGAGGACCGATCTGATCCCCGGAGAGGACGTGCAACCACCGTGACCGCCACCGAGCCGCAGGTGAGCCGGGCCCGCAGGCCCGAGCCGTTCGCCGCGCCGAAGGGCATCCCCGAGTACCTCCCGCCGTCCTCGGCCGGGTTCGTGCACGTGCGGGACACCCTCGCCGCCGCCGCCGAGCGCGCCGGGTACGGCCACATCGAGCTGCCGGTGTTCGAGGACACCGGCCTCTACGCCCGCGGGGTGGGGGAGTCCACCGACGTCGTCTCCAAGGAGATGTACACCTTCGCCGACCGCGGCGACCGCTCGGTGACGCTGCGCCCCGAGGGCACCGCGGGCGTCGTCCGCTCGGTGATCGAGCACAACCTCGACAAGCAGGGGCTGCCGGTCAAGCTGCGCTACGCCGGACCCTTCTTCCGCTACGAGCGTCCCCAGGCCGGCCGCTACCGGCAGCTCCAGCAGGTCGGCGTCGAGGCGATCGGGGTGGACGACGCAGGCCTGGACGCCGAGGTCATCGCGATCGCCGACGAGGGGTTCAAGGCCCTCGGCCTGACCGGCTACCGCCTGGAGATCACCTCCCTCGGCGACGCCGAGTGCCGCCCCGCCTACCGCGCACTGCTGCAGGAGTTCCTGGCCGGGCTCGACCTCGACGAGGCGACCCGGGCCCGGGCGGAGATCAACCCGCTGCGGGTGCTCGACGACAAGCGCCCCGAGATCCGCGCCGCGATGGCCGACGCGCCGCTGCTGATGGACCACCTGTCCGACGCCGCCGCCGACCACCACGCCCGCGTGCTGGCCCACCTCGACGACCTCGGCGTCGCCTACACGCCGAACCCGCGCATGGTCCGGGGCCTGGACTACTACACCAAGACGACCTTCGAGTTCGTCCACGACGGCCTCGGCGCGCAGTCCGGCATCGGCGGTGGCGGCCGCTACGACGGTCTCATGGCGACCCTCGGCGGACCGGAGCTGTCCGGCGTCGGGTTCGGCATCGGCGTCGACCGCACGCTGCTCGCCTGCCGCGCCGAGGGCGTCGCGCCCTGGTCGGACGCGCGGGTCGAGGTGTTCGGGGTGTCCCTCGGCGACGCCGCGCAGCGCCGCCTGGTCGTGATCGCCGCGCAGCTGCGGGCCCGGGGCCTGCGGGTCGACCTGGCCTACGGCGGCCGGGGACTCAAGGGCGCGATGAAGTCCGCCGACCGGTCCGGGGCGCGGTTCGCGCTGGTCCTGGGGGACCGGGACCTGGAGAACGGCACCGTCGGGCTCAAGGACCTCGTCTCCGGCGAGCAGCAGGACGTCCCGCTGGACGCGGTCACCGACGCCGTCGTGACCGCCCTGGCGGGCTGAGGCCCACCGTGGCCCGGACCGACCGGGACCGGTGGGACGCGAAGCACCGCGCCCTCGGCACCGGCACCCCCGCCCCGCCGGACGCCCTGCGCGAGCACCTCGACCTGCTCCCGTCGTCCGGCCGGGCGCTGGACGTGGCCTGCGGGCGGGGGAGCGTCGCGGTGTGGCTGGCCGGGCGCGGGCTCGACGTCGTCGCCGTCGACGTGTCGCCGGCCGCGCTCGCCGCGGGAGCCGAGCTCGTCACCCGCGAGCAGCCGCCCGGTCGCGTGCGCTGGGTGGAGGCCGACCTCGACGCCGGGTTCCCGGCCGAGGACGACCGCTACGACCTCGTCGTGTGCCAGCGCTTCCGCGACCCGGCGCTCTACCCGGCGATGGCCGCGGCGCTCGCCCCGGGAGGGCTGCTGGTGATCACGGTCCTGTCCGAGGTCGGCGACACGGGCGGGGCGTTCCGGGCGGCGCCGGGGGAGCTCACCGCGGCGTTCGCCGGCCTCGAGGTCCTCGCCCACCGCGAGGGCAACGGCGAGGCGCACCTCGTCGCCCGCGCCCCCGCCTGAACGGGCGCCGCCGCTCAGCCGCCGTGCGTCGCCGCGCTGCGGTAGTCGGTGTAGGTGTAGGGGTTGTCGAGGACCTTGGTCTCCGGGATCTCCGGGTTCATCCCCGCCTGCCACGCCTGCTCGCCCATCGTCGCGCGCAGGTGCTCCACGGTCGCGGTGACCGCTGCGCGGGCGGCGGGCAGGTCGACGTCGACGAGACGCCCGTCGCGCTTCACCACGCGCCCGTCAACCAGGACCGTGTGCACGTCCCCGCGCTGGGCCTGGAACGCGACGTGGCCGTGCGGGTGCAGCACCGGGAACGACACCGGTGAGTGGTCGTTGCGCAGCAGCACCAGGTCGGCCTTCTTCCCGACCTCGACCGAGCCCAGGTCCGACTCGCGCCCGATCGCGCGGGCCCCGCCGCGGGTGGCCCACTCGACGACCTGCTCGGCCCGCAGCGACGAGTGGGTGACGGTGTCCCCGCGCCCGTGCGCCTCCAGGTGCTCGCGGGACCGGTCGGCGCCCAGCGTGGTGCGCATCGCCGAGAACAGGTCCGCGCTCCACCACATCGACGAGTCCATCGACAGCGACACCGGGATGCCGTGCTCGCGCAGCGCCCAGGTGGGCGGGTAGCCCTGACCGGCGCTCTGCTCGCTCTCGGTGGACACCGACACCGAGCCGCCGGTCGCGGCGATCCGGTGGTAGGAGTCCGCGGACAGCGACGCGGCGTGCACGTAGACGGTGTCCGGGCCGGCGAAGCCGTGCTCGTGCATGAGCCGGACGCCGTCGTCGTTGGTGGCGCCCCACACCCCGGCGTGGGTGGTGACGCCGCCGCCGAGCTCGCGGGCCACCTCGAACGCGGGACGCTCGGGGAACGCCGGGTCGCCGGTGACGTCGAAGGCCAGCTGGAAGCCCAGCATGTCGTCGCCGGGGGTGATGCGCCGCGACACGAACTCCGCGAACCCGGGGTCGGCGGTCCAGTTCGCGGGGGCGTCGTGGATGTTGCCGTAGGCGAGCACGAACCGGCCCGCGGTGGAGGTCAGGGCGTCGACGGCGGCGTCGGCGTGCTGCGGGGTCTGCAGCCCGTGCGACCAGTCGACCGTGGTGGTGACGCCCGCGTCGAGGGCCTCCAGCGCCGCGAGCAGGTTGCCCGCGTGGATGTCCTCCGGACGGAAGACCTTCCCCCACTCCAGGTAGTTCCACACGAAGTACTGGGTCAGCGTCCAGTCGGCGCCGTAGCCGCGCAGCGAGGTCTGCCACATGTGCCGGTGGGTGTCGATCATGCCGGGCATCACGATGCCGCCGGCCGCCTCGATCTCCTCGGTGCCCTCGGGAACCGCCAGCCCGACGCCGACGGCGGCGATCCGGTCGCCGGTCACCAGGACGTCGTGGCCGGACAGGACCGTCCGGCTCGCATCGACGGTCAGGACGGTCGTGTTGCGGAAGACGACGCTCATCGGCGCACCCCTCGATCTGCCGGACAGACGTCCGCTGAACGGACACCGTGGAACGGCGGTCACTGTCGCGCACGCTGGTTGTGCTGTCAACGTCCGGGCTGTCACCGTCCGGGCCGCCGTCGTCGTGCGGTCGGTCGCGGTGTGTCCGCAGGGCGGACGCGAGGCGCTACCGTGACGCCCATGCCACGCGACGGGACCGGCCCGGACTTCATCGAGGCGCTCGCCCGCGGCCTGGAGGTGATCACCGCGTTCCGGCCCGGCCGGCCGGAGATGACCCTGGCCGACCTCGCCGCGGCGACCGGGCTCGCCCGGCCGACCGTGCGCCGGGTGCTGCTCACCCTGGCCGAGCTCGGCTACGTCCGCGCCTGCGAGCGCGGGTACACCCTCACGCCGCGGGTGCTCGACCTCGGCGTCGCCTACGTCCGCTCCACCGGGCTGTGGGACGTCGCCCGCCCGCACCTGGAGCGCCTGGTCGGGCGCACGCACGAGTCGTGCTCGATCGCCCAGCTCGACGGCAGCGACATCGTCTATGTCGCGCGGGTCGCGGTGCCCAAGATCGTCGCACTGTCGGTCCAGATCGGGACCCGGTTCCCGGCGGCGTCGACCTCGCTGGGGAAGGTGCAGCTCGCCGCGCTCGCCCCGGACGAGCTGGAACGCGTGCTGGCCGAGCCGTCGCGGTCCGGGCTGACCCCGCGCAGCGCCCCCACTCCGGCCGAGCGCGACGCGGAGCTGCGCGAGGTCCGCGCCCGCGGCTGGGCGCTCACCGACGAGCAGCTGGCGCCCGGAATCCGCTCGGTCGCCGCCCCCCTGCGCGATGGCGAGGGCCGGGTGATCGCCGGGGTCAACGTCAACTGCCACGCCGCGGAGACCTCGCTGGAGACCCTCCTCGAACACCACCTGCCGCTGCTGCTGCAGACCGCGGGCGACATCAGCGCCGACTTCGCCCGGCTCGCCACCGCCCCGCACGTGACCGTGTCCGCCCCGGCTTGACCTCCCGGCCCGGTCGGGGCCACGATCGTCTGGCGGACAGGCGTCCGCACAGCGATCACTTCGGAGGAAATGATGGCGGAAGCCGGAACCGGCGGGCCGCTCGAGGGCATCCTCGTGGCCGACTTCTCGCGCATCCTGGCCGGGCCGTACGCGACGATGCTGCTGGCCGACATGGGCGCCGACGTCGTCAAGGTCGAGGGTCCGGCCGGCGACGACACCCGGACGTGGATGCCGCCCGAGCGCGATGGGGAGTCCACCTACTACCTGGGCATCAACCGCGGGAAGCGCTCCATCGCGCTGGACCTGCGCGACGAGACCGACCTCGCCGCCGCCCGCGAGCTCGCGCGGCGGGCCGACGTCGTCATCGAGAACCTGCGCCCCGGCGGGATGACCCGCTTCGGGCTGGACTTCGACGCCGTCGCCGCGACCAACCCGGGCGTCGTCTACGCCTCGATCTCCGGGTTCGGCTCCGGCGCGGGCGCGCACGTGCCGGGCTACGACCTCATGGTCCAGGCGATGTCCGGGCTCATGAGCCTCACCGGCGATCCGGACGGGCCGCCGTACCGGGCGGGCATCTCGGTGTTCGACGTGATGGCCGGCAACCACGCCGCGATCGGGATCCTGGCCGCGCTGCGCCACCGCGACCGCACCGGCACCGGCCAGCACGTCGAGGTCAACCTGCTCTCCTCGGCGCTCACCGGGCTGGTCAACCACAGCTCCGCCTGGGTCGCCGGGGACACCGTGCCGTACCGGATGGGCAACGCCCACCCGTCGGTCTTTCCCTACGAGCCGATGCCGACCGCCGACGACGACCTCATCGTCGCTGCCGGCAACGACGCCCAGTTCCGCAAGCTCTGCGTCGTGCTCGGGGTCGGAGACCTCGCCGACGACCCCCGCTTCGCCCGCAACGCCGACCGCACCGTGCACCGCGAGGCGCTGCGCCCGCTGCTGGAGGAGCGGCTCGCGACCCGCGGCGCCGTCGAGTGGTTCGAGCTGCTCACCGAGGCCGGCGTGCCGTCGGGCCCCATCCAGACCATCGACGGCGGCTTCGCCATGGCGGAGCGGTTCGGCCTCGACCCCGTCGTCACCGTCGGGGAGGGGGAGCGGGCGGTGCCCACCACGCGCCACCCGGTCCGCTTCTCCGCCACCCCTGCCGTCTACCGGCTCCCCCCGCCGCAGCTCGACGAGCACGGCGCCGACCTGCGGAAGTGGCTCGACTCATGACCTACCCCACCGCCCTGGGTGCCTCGTCGAAGGACGCCATCACCCTGCTCGGCCACGACCTCGCCGAGGACGTGATGGGCACCGTCGGGTTCGGTGAGCTCGCGTTCTGGCTCGCCACCCAGCGCCGCCCGACCCCCGGTGAGACCCGGGTGTTCGAGGCCGTCCTCGCCGCCCTCGCCGACCACGGGTTCACCCCGACCGCGATCGTCACGCGGCTCACCCACCTGTCCGCGCCGGACTCGGTGCAGGGCGCGCTCGCCGCCGGCCTGCTCGGTGGCGGCTCGCGCTTCCTCGGCGTCACCGAGGACTGCGGCCGGTTCCTGCACGACCACCTGCCCACCGAGCGCCCCACCGACGACGACGGCTGGGACGCCGTCGCGCTCGACGTCGTCACCGCGCAGCGGGCCGCGAAGCGGTTCGTCCCCGGCCTCGGCCACCACGTCCACAAGGACGGCGACCCCCGCACCCCGCGGCTGTTCGCCATCGCGGAACAGGAGGGGCTGCTCGGCCCGCACCTGCGCCTGTTCGCCGCGATCGACCGGGTGCACCCGCAGGTGCTGGGCCGGACGCTGCCGCTCAACGGCGCAGGGGTCTGCGGCGCGGCACTGGCCGACCTCGGGCTGCCGCTGGAGCTGCTGCGCGGCTTCGCGCTGCTCGCCCGGACCGCCGGTCTGATCGGTCAGCTCGCGGAGGAGCTGCGCCACCCCGTCGCGAACGACATCTTCCTGTCCGTGGACCTGCACAACCGGTCCGTCGACCCCGACCCGTACCAGCCCGAGGGAGACCTGCGATGACGCAGCCCACCACCGTCACCGAGGACACGATCACCGACGCCGCCGTCGCGCGCTGGGCGACCGCGCACGACCCGCGCACCGCCGAGCTGATGACCGCCCTGGTGCGCCACCTGCACGACTTCGCCCGCGAGACCCACCTCACCGAGGACGAGTGGATGGCCGCCGTGCGCTGGCTGACCGCCACCGGGCAGATCTCCGACGACAAGCGCGAGGAGTTCATCCTCGCCTCCGACGTGCTCGGGCTGTCCATGCTCGTCGTCCAGCAGAACCACCGCCTCGACCCGGCCGCCACCCCGGCGACCGTGCTGGGCCCGTTCCACATCGACGGCTCCCCGGAGAAGGACTTCGGCGCCGACATGTCCGACGGGCTGCCCGGCGACCTGCTGTTCGTGCACGGCACCGTCCGCTCGCTCGACGGCACCGGCGTCCCCGGCGCCGTGCTCGACGTGTGGCAGTCCGACGCCGACGGCACCTACGAGGCCCAGCTCGACGTCGACGAGGCCCGGCTGCGCGCGAAGTACACGACCGACGCCGACGGCCGCTACTGCGTGCGCACCATCGCCCCGCTCGGCTACGCCATCCCGATGGACGGCCCGGTCGGCGACTTGATCTCGCGCACCGACATCAGCCCGATGCGGCCCGCGCACATCCACTTCCTGCTCGCCGTGCCCGGCTACGCACCGCTGATCACCCACCTGTTCCGGGAGGGCACCGAGTACCTCGACTCCGACGTCGTGTTCGGTGTGAAGCGCGAGCTCGTCGTGGCGTTCGACCGCCACGAGCCCGGCCCCACGCCGGACGGCGGGCACAGCGACACCCCCTGGTACGAGGCCCGCTACGACTTCGTGCTTCAGCCCGCCGGGTGAGACTCAGCGCCGCCCGACGACCAGCGCGGCCAGCCCGGTCGTCACCGGGACGGCGGCGACCAGACCGATGCTGCCCACCAGCGTCCGCACGATCTCGGTCGCCACGTCCTGGCTGGTCAGCACCTGCGTCACCCCGCCGGCGGCGACGGTGAACAACAGCAGCAGCGGCAGCGCCGCCCCGGCGTAGGCCAGCACCAGGGTGTTCACCGCGGACGCGACGTGGTCGCGGCCGATCCGCATCCCGGCGGCGAACAGCTCGCCCACGCTCATCCCCGGGTTCGCCGCGCCCAGCTCCCACACCGCGGACGCCTGGGTGACGGTGACGTCGTCCAGCGCCCCGAGCGCGCCGATCACCAGCCCGGCCAGCACCAGGCCGCGGGGGTCGATCGGTACGCCGGGGCCGAGCGTGCCGATCAGGGTGGCGGTGGTGTCGTCGAGCCCGGTGAGCCGGGAGGTGACGGTGAACAAGTAGCCGAGCAGCCCGATCAGGGCGAGCGAGGCCAGTGTGCCGAGCACCGCGCACGACGTCCGCGCGGTGAACCCGTGGGTCAGGTACAGCACCACGAACATGATCAGGCAGGCGCCGGTGACCGCGACCGCGAGCGGGGAGCCACCGGACAGGATCGCCGGCAGCACGAACCACAGCAGGATCACGAAGCTCAGCGCCAGGCTGACCAGCGCCGCGAACCCGCGCAGCCGTCCCAGCACGACGACGGCCAGGGCGAACGCCGCCGCCAGCCACCCCAGCGGGGCGCCGCGCTGGAAGTCGACGAGCTGGTAGGAGCCCGCGTCGTCGGGGTTGGCGCCCGACCACGACAGGGTGACCGGGTCGCCCACCGCGAACCGCGGTGTCGACGGCTCGTTCGGCACCAGCTGCACCAGGTCCCGTCCGGCACGGGGCCCGTCGGACAGCGCGACCGTCACCCCGGTGCAGCGACGGTCCCCGGCGCCGGGGGAGCAGTCCGCGACCTGCACCGTGGTGACGGTGCCGTGCACCTGCTGGGTGGGCGGGATCTCCGGGACCGGGGTCGCCCCCGGCCACAGCAGGGCCACCCCGGCGAGCGTCGCGAGCACGCACGGCACGAGCAGCGCGACGAGCAGCCGCCGCACCCGTCGTCCGGCCGGGGACGCGGCGCCGTGCCCGTGGCCGTGGCCGTGTCCCTGCTCGTGTCCCTGGCCGTGTGCCGCGCTGGGTCCCTCTCGGTGTCCCGCGCTGTGTCCGTCTCGGTGTCCTTCCCCGAGTCCCGCGCCGTGGTCGTGCCCGGTGGCGGGCGGTGCCGGCGCGCCGGTCGTGGTGCCGGGCCCCGCCGCGCCGGGGCAGTCGCCCCAGCCGCCCGGGTGCCCGGCGCGGGGGATCGGACCGGTCTCGGCGCTGTCGTCGGTGCTGTTGTCGGTGCCGCCGGTGGGGCCCGGCGCGGCACGTCCTGCCGGTGCGGGGGAGGCGCCGTTCTCCTCGCGGGACGGACGGCGCGGGGCGGGTGGCCGGGTGCCCGGTGTCCGCCGGGCCCGGTGCTGCGCCGGTTCTGCCGGGAACAGGTGCCCGCCGGAGGCGCCCGGTGCCCGGTCCTCGGCGCGCCGCCGTCCCCCCGTCCGCGGAGCGGTGGGCCGGCCGCCGTCCGTCCGCGGAGCGCTGGGCCGGCCGCCGTCGGGGGCGGACGGGTCGCGCGGGACGGGCGGGGGCGGGGGCACCTCCGCATCCTTGCAAACGATCTTCGGCCTGCGGGGTGCCGTTCGCCCGGACGCGACCGCCCGGCGACGACCGGTTGTCCGTCGTTCGAACTTGTGTTCGACTGGAGCGGTGCGATGGGACGGACAGCAGGTCGGGGCGGACGGGGTCGGACACGCGACGGCGCTGCCGGGGATGCGGGGGTTGCTGCACTCGGTGCGCACCCCCGGGTTCGCGGACACGGTGTTCCACGAGGTCGAGGCGCGCTCGGTGCTCAACCGGGTGCCGTCGTCGTCGCCGGTGCCGTTCGGGTGGACGGTCAACCCCTACCGCGGCTGCTCGCACGCCTGCACCTACTGCCTCGTCCCGGACACCCCGGTGCTCACCGCCGACGGCCGGTCCCGGCCCATCGGGGAGCTGCGCCCGGGTGACGAGGTGGTCGGCACCCTCGCCGACGGCGGCGGGCGGCGCCGGTTCGTCCGCACCCCGGTGCTCGCGCGCTGGTCGACCCGGCGCCGGGCGCAGGAGGTGACCCTCGACGACGGCACTGTGCTCGTCACCTCCGCCGAACACCGTTTCCTCACCACCACCGGCTGGGCACACGTGCGCCCGGGGCGCTGCCGTTCCTCGGCGGACCGGCCGCACCTGACACCGGGGACGGCACTGGTCGGGCCCGGTGCGGCCGCGGTCCCGGGCGGGCCCCGGCCCGAGGGGTACGCCGAGGGCTGGCTCTGCGGGCTGGTCCGGGCCGACGCGGTGCGCGGGCGGGTGCGGGCCGAGCCGTTCCCGACCGGCTGGGTGGAGCTGGAGGCGCTCGCCCGCGCCCACCACCTGCTGACCGCGCGGCCGGTGCCCGTGGCCGCCGGGATGCTCGCGGCGCCCGCACCGTCGCCGACGGCCTGGCCGCACCGGCCCGCCCGTGGCTGGTCGGCCGGCTTCGTCGGCGGGATCGTCGACGCCTGCGGTGAGGTCTCCGCCGGGGTGTTGCGGATCGTGCCCGGCGAGGAGACGCTCGCCCGCGCCTGCGTCGACGCGCTGCGGCGGCTCGGGTTCCGGGTGGCCTCGGAGCCGTCGGCCCGGCCCGGGGTGCGGGCGCTGCGGGTGCTGGGCGGGGTCGCCGAGCAGCTGCGGCTGGTCGCGGTGACCGACCCGGCCGTGGCCCGGATGCGTGACGTCGGCGGAGCCCGCGTCGAGGAGCCGCCCGGGGGAGCGCCGCGGGTGGTGTCGATCCGCGACACCGGCACCCTGCGTCCGATGGTCGACATCACCACCGGCACCGGTGACTTCGTCGCCGCCGGGGTGGTCAGCCACAACTGCTTCGCCCGCAACACCCACACCTACCTGGACCTGGACGCCGGCGCGGACTTCGACTCCCAGATCGTGGTCAAGGTGAACGTCGCCCGGGTGCTGGAGCGGGAGCTGGCCCGGCCGTCGTGGCGGCGCGAGCACGTCGCGATGGGCACCAACACCGACCCCTACCAACGGGCGGAGGGCCGCTACCGGCTGATGCCGGGGGTGATCGGCGCACTGGCCCGCTCCGGCACGCCGTTCTCCGTCCTGACCAAGGGCACCGTGCTGGGCCGGGACCTGCCGCAGCTCGCGGCCGCGAACGCCGATGTGCGCGTCGGCACCGGGGTGTCGATCGCGCTGCTGGACCGGGAGCTGCAGTCGCACCTGGAGCCGGGCACGCCGAGCCCGCGGGCCCGGCTCGACCTCGTCCGCCGGATCACCGACGCGGGCCTGCCCTGCGGGGTCATGGTGGCCCCGGTGCTGCCGTGGCTGACCGACTCCACCGAGGCCCTCGACGCACTGCTGGGCGAGATCGCCGCCGCCGGGGCGAGCCGGGCCACGGTCCTCGCGCTGCACCTGCGCCCCGGGACCCGGGAGTGGTTCCTGGCCTGGCTGGGGCGGACCCACCCCGCGCTGCTGCCGCGCTACGCGCGGCTCTACCGCGGCGGGGCCTACGCCACACCGGACTACCGCAGGGCCCTGGCCCGGCGGGTCTCCCCGCTGCTGGCCCGGCACGGCCTGGACCGGCCCGAACCGAACCCGCGGGACCCGGGGTGGACCCGGCAGCCGGTCGCGCCGGTGCGGCCACCGGACCCGGACGCGGGGCAGCTGAGCCTGCTGTGAGGCGGCGCCGGAAACCTGGTGGCAGGCGGCCCGGGTGGTGCCGATAGCCTTGACCGCCGTGATGCGAACCCACCCCGTCGGCACCCTGCGTGCCGAGAACGCCGGCCAGACCGTGACCCTCGCCGGATGGGTGGCCCGCCGCCGCGATCACGGTGGCGTGATCTTCATCGACCTGCGGGACCGCTCCGGATCGGCCCAGGTGGTGTTCCGCGAGGGCGAGATGGCCGAGCGGGCGCACCGGCTGCGCTCCGAGTTCTGCATCCAGGTCGTCGGCGAGGTCGTCCGCCGGCCCGCGGGCAACGAGAACGCCGACCTGCCGACCGGCGACATCGAGGTCACGGTCACCGGGCTGACCGTGCTGTCGGAGTCCGCGCCGCTGCCGTTCCCGATCGACGAGCACACCGGCGTCGGCGAGGAGATCCGGCTCTCCCACCGCTACCTCGACCTGCGCCGTCCCGGGCCGGCCGCGGCCATGAAGCTGCGCAGCGACGTGAACAAGGCCGCCCGCGACGTGCTCGCCGCCGAGGACTTCATCGAGGTCGAGACGCCGACCCTGACCCGGTCGACCCCGGAGGGCGCGCGCGACTTCGTCGTCCCGGCCCGGCTGCGCCCCGGCTCCTGGTACGCGCTGCCGCAGAGCCCGCAGCTGTTCAAGCAGCTGCTGATGGTCGGCGGGCTGGAGCGGTACTACCAGATCGCGCGCTGCTACCGCGACGAGGACTTCCGCGCCGACCGGCAGCCGGAGTTCACCCAGCTCGACATCGAGATGAGCTTCGTCGAGCAGGACGACGTCATCGCGCTGGCCGAGAAGGTGCTGGTCGCGCTGTGGAAGCTCGTCGGCTACGACGTGCCCACCCCGATCCGCCGGATGCCCTACGCCGAGGCGATGGCCCGCTACGGCTCGGACAAGCCCGACCTGCGGTTCGACATCGAGCTCACCGAGCTCACGTCGTACTTCGCGGGCACCGGGTTCCGGGTCTTCCAGAACCCCTACGTCGGCGCCGTCGTCATGCTGGGCGGGGCGTCGCAGCCCCGCAAGGCGCTCGACGGCTGGCAGGAGTGGGCCAAGCAGCGTGGCGCCCGCGGTCTGGCCTACGTGCTGATCGGCGAGAACGGACAGGTCGACGAGCGCGGCCCCGTCGTCAAGAACCTGTCCGAGGCCGAGCGGTCCGGGCTGGCCGAGGCCGTCGGCGCGAACCCCGGTGACTGCATCTTCTTCGCCGCGGGGACGCCGAGCGAGGCCCGCGCACTGCTCGGTGCCGCCCGGGGCGAGATCGCGCGGCGCATCGGCGCGATCGACGAGTCGGCCTGGTCGTTCGTCTGGATCGTCGACGCCCCGCTGTTCGAGTCGGCCGCCGACACCGACGACGTCGCCGTCGGCGGCGGTGCGTGGACCGCGCTGCACCACGCGTTCACCTCGCCGACCCCGGAGTGGATCGACAGCTTCGAGAAGGACCCGGGCAACGCGCTGGCCTACGCCTACGACATCGTCTGCAACGGCAACGAGATCGGTGGCGGCTCGATCCGTATCCACTCGGCCGAGGTGCAGAAGCGCGTCTTCGAGGTCATGGGCCTGTCCGCGGAGGAGGCGCAGGAGAAGTTCGGCTTCCTGCTCGACGCCTTCGCCTACGGTCCGCCGCCGCACGGCGGGATCGCGTTCGGCTGGGACCGGATCACCGCGCTGCTCGCCGGCGTCGACTCGATCCGCGAGGTCATCGCCTTCCCGAAGACCGGCGGCGGGTTCGACCCGCTGACCCAGGCACCCGCTCCGATCACCGCCGCCCAGCGCAAGGAGGCCGGCGTCGACGCGAAGCCCGCCGCGCCCGCGCCCGGGGGTTCCGTGCCCGGCCCGTCGTCGGAGACCGGCGGCGGCGCCCCGGAGAAGCCCGGCCCGGCCGCGTAGGTGCTGCACCTACGGGTGGTCTGTCCAGCCGGACGGACCGCCGACGTCCGCACCGTCCTCGACACCGAACCCGGGGTGGCCCACCTGGTGGTCCACCCCGGGGTGGCCGTGCATCCGGCCGGTGACCTGATCGAGGCCGATGTCGCCCGGGAGTGCGCCGACGACCTGCTGGGCAGGCTGTCCGATCTCGGCGTCGACCACGACGGCGGCATCACCCTCGAACAGCTCGACACGGTGCTGTCCGACCGGGCCGACGCCGCCGAGGAGGCCGCCCCGGGGGACGGCGCCGACGCCGTCGTCTGGGACGAGCTGATCCAGCGCACCGGCGAGGAGTCGCGGCTGTCGGGGACGTTCCTGACCTTCCTCACCATCGCCTGCCTGCTCGCCGCCGTCGGCGCGGTCACCGACTCGCCGGTCACCGTGGTCGGGGCGATGGTGCTGGGCCCGGAGTTCGGCCCGATGGCCGCGATGGCGGTCGGATTGGTGCTGTGTCGTCGCGACCTGGTCTCGCGCGGCGCGCTCGCGCTCGCCGTGGGGTTCCCGCTGGCGATGGCCGTGACCGCCGTCGCGACCCTGGTGTTCGACCTGCTCGGCTGGTTGTCCTCGGCCGGGCTCGACAGCCTGGAGCAGATGGACTTCATCTACGAGGTGGGGCCGTTCTCGCTGGTCGTCGCCGTGCTCGCCGGGGCGGCCGGGATGCTCTCGCTGACCTCGGCGCGGTCGTCGGCGATGGTCGGCGTGGTCATCTCGGTGACGACCGTCCCCGCCGCCGCCTACGCCTCGGTCGCGGTGATCGAGGGACGCTGGAACGAGGCGGCACTGTCGGCGCTGCAGCTGGGGGTCAACCTGGTGGGCGCGATCGGCGCCGCGGCCGCGGTGCTGGCGTTCGCCCGGCGCGGGTCGCGACGTCGGGGCGCGGACCGCGCGCTCTCCGAAGGGTAGGGTCGCCTTCGATGACCGATCCGCAGTCGACTCCGGGCGCGGTCGCGGCGGTGGCCGGGGCCGCGCGCCTGCTGTCGCGGCGGGCCGGCTCGGAGGTCGAGCTGTACGAGCCCGAGGACCTAGGCGGCAGCGGCCGCTCGGTCGTCGCCCGGGCGCGGATGGCGAAGAACCCGTTCTCCGACCGGCGCAGCGTCGTCGTGAAGCACTACGCGCCGCCCGAGGACGGCTCGGCCGGCGCGGACCTGGTGTCGGACCCGTTCCGCTACGAGGTCGCGTCCTGCCAGCTGTTCACCGCGCTGCCCAGCGACGTCCGGCCCAGCCCCGTGATCATCGCGCACGACCCCGAGCAGCGGTTGCTCGTCCTGGAGGATCTCGGCCGCAGCCTGACCCTGGCCGACAAGCTCTTCGGCCCGGACGCCCACGCCGCCCGCACCTGCCTGCTCGGCTGGGCCCGTGGCCTGGGCCGGATGCAGGCCGCGACCGCCGGTCGGGAGGGTGACTTCAGCGCGCTGCTGCGCCGGCTGGGGGAGAAGGCACGCCGGGACCCGGTCGCCGACCAGGCCCGCGCCGCGCTGGCCGGCCTGCCGGAGCTGCTGGCCGGGATCCTGGGGGTCGAGGTGCCGGAGCTGGCGTCGTGGGAGGCCCAGGGCGGGGTGCGCCTGCTCGGCGGCACCGGGTTCCGTGCGTTCAGCCCGTCCGACACCTGCCCGGACAACAACCTGGTCACCAGCCGCGGGGTTCGGTTCGTCGACTTCGAGTGGGGCTGCTTCCGCGACGTCGTCCTCGACGCGGCCTACGTGCGGGTGCCCTTCCCCGGGTGCTCGTCGAGCTTCGCCCTGCCCGACGCCGTCGCCGACGCCATGCTCGACGCCTGGCGGGCCGAGGTCGCGCCGGTGTGGCCCGAGCTGGACGACCCGGAGCTGCTGGAGTCGCGCCTCGCCGACGCCCAGGTGCTGTGGGTGTGGTGGTCGACCTGGCGGCTGCTGCCGCGGGTGCCCGAGCGCGACGGGCCGATCGGCCCCGACGCCGGCCGGTCCCCCCGGATCTCGACGGCACTGCGGCACTACTGGCGACGCCTCGGTGTCACCGCGGAGGCGACGGCCCGGCCCGGCACGGCCGCGCTGGCCGACGCCGTGGTGACGGCGCTGGACACCCGCTTCCCGGACGCGTCGTCGACGCTGCCGCTGTTCCCGGCCTTCCGTGGCGGCGACTGGTAGGGGTCTGCACGACAGCGCTGCCCCGAGAGTTCCCGCGGCGGTACGAGACGCGTCACCGGTTGCACACGGAAACGGTGGCTGCGGCGGTGAGGGTGTCGGCGTGTCCCCGATGACCGCGCGCCCGTCCGTCGTCGATCCGGTCCTGCGCTCCGTCCGTCCCGTCGCCGCACCGCGTGCGACCGGGCGGCCCGTCCGGCACCTCGTGCTGCTGGGCGACTCCACCGCCGTCGGGCTGGGGGATCCCCTGCCGGGCGGTGGCTGGCGCGGTGTCGGCCCACTGCTGCGCGACGCCCTCGACGATCCCGCCCGCCCCGGCTCGGTCCGGCTGGACAACCACGCCCGGACCGGGGCACGCATGGCCGACGCCCGGCACGGTCAGGTTCCCGTGGCCGCGGCGTCGGGGCCCGACGTGGTCGTGCTGTGCGTCGGGATGAACGACACCCTCCGCTCGGACTTCGACCCGGCCGGGATCCGGCGGGACTGCGCGGAGTCACTGGAGCTGCTGCTGGGGGCCGGTGCGACCGTGCTGCTGCTCCGCTTCCACGACCACACCCGCGTCTGGCCGCTGCCGGGCCTGTTGCAGCGGGCGCTCGCCGCCCGGATCTCCGCTCTGAACGGGGCCGTCGACGCGGCGGTGGCCGACGCCGTCGCCGCGACGGGACGGTCCGCCGTCGGGATCCTCGACCTCGACACCGCCGGCAGCTACGACCCGGCGGCGTGGAGCGTGGACCGGTTGCACCCGTCCGAGCTGGGCCACCGGCTGCTGGCGCGGGGTTTCGCCGGGCTGCTCGGCGCCGCGGGGTTCGCGGTACCGGGGGAGGTCGGGCTCGACGCCGCCGGTGGCCGGGAGGTGACGGCCTGGCAGCGGGGGGCGTGGCTGGTGGTGCAGGGCGTGCCGTGGCTCGTGCGGCGGGGCCGGGACCTCGGGCCGGTGATGGTGCGCGGCCTGGTGGAGGGGGCGCGGGTGCGCAGGCTCTCGGCCTGACCCGTGCCCCGGCCGGCGTCGGTCACCGTCGGAGCCGGGGAGTCCCGCTACAGGCGTCGCAGGAAGTTCCCGATCCGCTCCACGGCCTGCTCCAGCTGTGGCAGCGCCGTCGCGTACGAGCAGCGGATGTGCCCCTCCCCGGGCGACCCGAACACGCTGCCCGGGACGACGGCGACCGACTCCTCCCGCAGCAGCCGCTCGGCGAAGGTCTCCGAGTCCAGGCCGGAGGCGCGGATCGAAGGGAACGCGTAGAACGCGCCCGCGGGCTCCGGGCAGTCCAGCCCGGCCTCGCGCAGGCCCTTCACGAACACCCGTCGGCGACGGTCGTAGTCGGCCACCATCTCCGCGACGTCGCCCTCCGCGCTGGTCAGCGCCTCCACCGCGGCGATCTGCGAGACGTGCGGCGCACACAGCATCGTGTACTGGTGCACCCGCAGACACAGCTCGGCGATCGGCTCCGGCGCGGCGAGCCAGCCGACCCGCCACCCCGTCATCGCCTGGGCCTTGGAGAACCCGCCCAGGACCACCGTCCGCTCCCGCGCACCGGGGACCGCACCCAGGCAGGTGTGGGTGCCGACGTAGGTGAGACGGTCGTAGATCTCGTCGGAGAGCAGGTACAGGTCGTGCCGCTCGGCCAGCGCGACGAGCTCGCGCAGCACCTCGGGCGGCTGCACCGCGCCGGTCGGGTTGGCCGGCGAGCCGATCAGGATCGCCTTCGTCCGCGGGGTGACCGCGGCCTCGACCGCGGCGCTGTCGATGGCGAACCCGTCCTCGGCGTGGGTCGGCACCCCGACCGGGACACCCCCCGCGAACGCGACGCAGGGCTGGTAGGCGACGTAGCAGGGCTCCGGGACGATGACCTCCTCGCCCGGGTTCAGCAGCACCCGGAACGCCAGGTCGAGCCCCTCGGACACCCCGGTCGTCACGAGGCACTCGGTGGCGGGTTCGTAGTGGGCGTCGTAGCGCGACGCCAGGTCCGCACACACCAGCTCACGCAGCTTCGGCAGGCCCGCGTTGCCGGTGTAGGTGGTGTAGCCGCGCTCCAGGGCGTAGATGCCGGCTTCGCGGATCCGCCACGGCGTCACGAAGTCGGGTTCGCCGACACCGAGGGAGATGACGTCGTCCATCTCGGCGGCGATGTCGAAGAACCGCCGGATCCCCGACGGCGGGATCGCCGAGATCGTCGTGTTGAGCGGCTTCACGGGGTCACCGGCAGCCGGTGGTCGGGCTCCGGCTCGGCGAAGGAGTCGCCGTCGCGCTTGTGCGTGGCCAGCACGAAGTGCGTGGCGGTCGAGCGGACCCGGTCGATCGTGGACAGCTTCTGGGACACGAAGTCGCTGACCGCGCGGATGTCCGGGCCGACGACCGTGCAGCGCAGGTCGTGCCCACCGGAGACGAGGTAGCAGTCGCGGACCTCGTCGAACCGGGAGATGCGAGCGGCGACGTCGTCGAACCCGACCCCACGGGCCGGGGCCACCGAGACGTCGATGAACGCCGTCACCTGCGCACCGGCGCGGCCCGCGCCGGGGTGGCCGTCGCCGCCGTCCTCGTAGCGGGCCCAGTCCACGACGGCCTTGTGCCTGCGGATCACCCCGGAGCGTTCCCACTCCGCGATCCGGGTGTCGACCTCGTCCCGGGTCAGACCCAGCATGGTGGCGACGGTGTCGTGGCTCAACGACGCGTCACGTTCGAGCAACTCGAGGATCTCGCGCACGGCGTGACCCTACGACGACCGCCCGTCGTCGCGCCGCGGGCCGGGCGGGTCGGTCGTGGCCCGCCCCGTCCGACCGGTCAGGCCGCGCGCGGCAGCGGGGCCGCGACGCCCGGAGTGACGGCGCCGCGGGCCGGGTCGAGCAGCCCGCACTCCAGGTCGACGAGGTGCAGCCGCGTACACGGACCGCACACGTACACCGTGCCGGCCGGGCCGTGGTGGCTGCTCCACGCGAGTCCGCGGACGTCGGCGGGGGTGCGCGGACGAGAACAGAGCGGGCAACTCGGGATCGTGTCCATGCCCTGTGAGCATGCACGGGATCTGTTGCGAGGCGGTGACACCGCGCGTCCGCGGCGTTGCGTTCCGGCGACGATCCGGGGTCGGAGACGATCACGGTGCGTACGCGACGGTCACGAATCGGGGGCGAGCCGGTGAATTCGGCGCCGCCGCACCCGGTCCGCAACTAGGGTCCGCGCGCATGAGCAGCAACGAACCGCCGCGGGGCGAGGACCCGCAGGCCGGTCCCGGGGGCGCCGCGACGCCCGGTGGCGCCCAGGAGCCCGGCCACGCGGCCTGGAGCGGCGACCGGCCGGACACGCCGGAGGGTGGGCAGTACGGCCAGGCTCCCCACGGGCAGGACCCCGGCACGCAGCACGGGCAGCCGGGCCAGCAGTACGGGCAGGACCCGGGGCAGCAGTACGGCCAGCCCGGGCAGTACGGCCCGCCCGGCCAGCCCGGGCAGTACGGCCAGCCGGGGCAGTACGGCCAGCCGGGGTCGCAGTACGGTCAGCAGCCGTACCCCGGCCAGTACCCCGGCGCGGGCCAGCCCTACGGCGGCCAGCAGCCCGGGACCCCGTACCCCGGCCAGTACCCCGGGGCCGGGCAGCAGTACCCCGCCCAGTACCCGCCCGGCCAGCAGTACGGCGGTCCGTACCCCCAGGGCGGCTACGGCCAGCCCGCCTACCCCGCCGGCGGCGCCCCGCCCAGCGGCACCTCCCCGGATCCGCTGGTGCCGTTCTCCTTCGGCGACTGGTTCTCCAAGATCGTCGGCGTGCTGCAGCGGAGCTGGAAGCCGCTGCTGGTCATCAACCTGATCGTGCTGATCCCGACCGCGATCCTCAGCGCCCTCGGCTACGTCCTCGACGGGAGCACGCGGTCGTCGTTCGACCCCGTCGACCTCGACCTCAGCGCCGGCGTCGTGGCGGGCCTCGGCCTGACCACCCTGCTCCTGGCCGTGGTCACCCTCGTGCTGTCGGCTCTCGGCTATGCGGCGTCGGTCTTCGTCGTCGTGCGCGACGCGGCACAGCGCCCGTGGAACCAGGACCAGGTCATCGCGTTCGCGAAGAACCGCGCACTCCCGGTGATCGGCTGGTCGTTGCTGGCCGGGCTGCTGTTCGTCATCGGGTTCTTCCTGCTCGTCATCCCGGCCATCTACCTGGGCGTGGTGTTCACGGGCGCGCTGATGGGGGTCGTGGTGATCGAGCGGGCCGGGATCGGCCGGGCGTTCACCCTGGTCAACCCGCGTTTCTTCCCCGTACTCGGCCGGCTGGTGGTCTTCTTCCTGATCGCGGTCGTGTACTCGATGATCATCTCGCTGGTCATCGCCACGCCGCTGATGTTCCTCAGCCCCGTCCTGGGTGAGCTCGTGGCGGTCCTGCTGCAGCTGCCGCTGCAGATGGCCGGTGTCGCCGCCATGATCGTCACCTACGCGGAGTGCCGCTTCCACGAGCACAACCCGGTGCACACCCCCGTCCTCGCCGACGAGATCGACCGGGCCTGAGGCGCTCGTCCCCCGGGGCCGGTGTCCTGGCAGGCTGGATGCGATGAGCACCGACGGCCTGTTCGACATCGACCCGGGGGGCGACGAGCGCGACACCGGTGACGGCGACGCCGTCCGTCCCGACGCGCCGCTCGCCGCCCGGATGCGTCCGCGCACCCTCGACGAGGTCGTCGGCCAGGCCGACCTGCTGAAGTCCGGCGCCCCGCTGCGCCGCCTCCTCGACGGCGGTGCCGCGGCGTCGGTGCTGCTCTACGGCCCGCCCGGCACGGGCAAGACCACCCTCGCCCGGCTGATGGCCGGCGCCGGGGGAGCCGACCGGCACTTCGTCGCCCTGTCGGCGCTGTCGGCCGGGGTGAAGGAGCTGCGGGCGGTCATCGAGGAGGCACGCCGGCGTCGCGACCGCAGCGGCACGACCACGGTGCTGTTCATCGACGAGGTCCACCGCTTCTCCCGCACCCAGCAGGACGCCCTGCTCGGCGCGGTCGAGGACCGGCTCGTCCTGCTCGTCGCCGCGACCACCGAGAACCCGTCGTTCTCCGTCGTGTCCCCGCTGCTGTCCCGCTCCCTCGTGCTGCAGCTGCAGTCCCTCGGGGAGGAAGACGTGCGCACCCTGCTCCATCGCGCCGTCACCTCCGAGCGCGGCCTGAACGCGACCGTCGAGCTCGCCGAGGACGGCGAGGAGGCACTGGTCCGGCTCTCCGCGGGCGACGGGCGCCGCGCGCTCACCGCGCTGGAGGCGGCCGCCGACGGCGTCCTCGGCGCGGGCGGCGACCCGGTGATCGACCTCGCCGCCGTCGAGCGCGCCGTCACCGAGGTCGCCGTGCGCTACGACCGCGCCGGCGACCAGCACTACGACGTCATCAGCGCGTTCATCAAGTCCATCCGCGGCTCCGACCCCGACGCCGCCCTGCACTACCTGGCCCGGATGCTCGTCGCCGGGGAGGACGCCCGCTTCATCGCACGCCGGCTGATGATCCACGCCTCGGAGGACGTCGGGCTGGCCGACCCGACCGCGCTGCCCGCCGCCACCGCGGCCGCCCAGGTCGTGCAGCTCGTCGGGATGCCCGAGGCGCGGATCGCGCTCGCCCAGGTCACCGTGCACCTGGCGACCGCGCCCAAGTCGAACGCCGTGATCACCGCGATCGACGCCGCGATGGCAGACGTCCGCTCCGGCAAGGTCGGCGGGGTGCCCCCGCACCTGCGCGACGGCCACTACGCCGGCGCGCAGAAGCTCGGCAACGCCGTCGGCTACCGGTACCCGCACGACGACCCCGACGGCGTCCTGCGCCAGCAGTACCCGCCCGACGACGTCGTCGGCGTCGACTACTACGCGCCGTCCGGGCGTGGGCACGAGCGCGTCCTGGCCGAGCGGCTGCCGAAGCTGCGGCGCGTCGTGCGCGGTACCCGGGACTGAGCCCGGATCAGCCGGTGCGCAGGGTCAGCCCGAGCGCTCCGGTCGCGGTGCGGATCGGGGTGAAGTAGCTGGTGCAGTTGCCGTCGCCGCCGGCGCCGGTGTGCACGCCCTGGGCCTGCCCGGACGAGGTGATGTAGGGGGCGCCGGAGTCGCCCTCCTGGGCGCACGCCGCCACCGAGGTCAGCCCGGACTGGCTCTGGCCCTCGAAGTTCACCGTCATGTCGGTGCGCTGGATCGTGCCGCAGGACCGCCCGCTGGTGGAGCCGTAGAGACAGACCGAGGAGCCGACGGGCGCCGGACGGCTGCCGGCGACCCGGATGCCCGACACCGTCGGCGACACGCTGCCCGGGCCGACCGCGATCGCCCCGACGTCGACCCCGCCGCCCGCGGTCTCGACCTCCGAGCCGATCGTCGAGCCGTCGACGGCGTACCAGGACGACGAGTTCCGGGTGCAGTGCCCGGCGGTGATCAGCCAGTCGCTGCTGCCGTCCGAGGCGGCGAACCCGGCCGTGCAGCGGCGGGTCCCGTCGGTGATGGTGTCGCCCCCGCCGACCGCGGCCTGCCGGTGCGCCGGCGCCGCGACCCGTTCCACCCGTACCGCGGACGGGTCGAGCCCACCGGTCAGGCGCGCGGCCAGCGCGTCGGCACCCGGCCCGTCGACGACGCTCAGCACGACCTGCTCGGTGCGGGGGTCGACGCCGTAGGAGTCCAGGCCGGCGGGCATCCCGGTCGCGGTGCGGGCGGCCAGCGCCGACAGCACCGCGACCGGGTCGCGGCGCGGCTCGTCGCGCACCACCGGCGTCGCGCCGAGCGCGGTGATCAGCGGAGCCGTCCCGGCGTCCCAGGTGCCCACCATCAGCCGGTCGCCGGCCAGCCACGTCCCGGCCAGTGCGGGGCCGAGTGCCTCGGTCACCGCCGGCACCAGCGCCGCGGCCGCGTCGTCGCCGACCGTGACCGGGGCCGGCTCGGGCGCCGCGGTCGCCGGCACGGCCACCGCCACACCGATCGCGACGGTGCCGAGAGCGGCGAGCAGGAGACGGTGCGGGCGACGCAGAGGCACGAGCGTTCCTTCGGGCGGGCGGAGCGTGACACCCGGCCCAACGACGCTGCTCCGCATGGGTCACGCCCCGCAGACGGATGGCACCCCACTGTGAGATGGAGACGTCCGTCCGTGGCCTGGGTCACCCCCGTCAGGACCCGAGGCTCCTACTGTCCGTCGTCACATACCGCAAATTGTGCATATTAATTGACCCCGAAAGGGTGCACCGCGAGGGTTGAACGCAGGCCGGGGCGCGGCCGGGCGGACCTGCCGGCAGCGCCGACCACCACCGGCGGAGGACAGCGCGACAGTCGCGCCGCCCGACCTCTCCCGGGGTCGGACGGGCGGTGCCGGCGCCTGACGCGCCCCCCCGGGGCGCGACCGAGGAGAGCTGGGTAGATGCACGACGGACCCGTGGCCATCGCGACCGCACCCGACGACACCGCACCCGACGACACCGTCGAGGAGACCGACCCCGGGCAGGCGCCGGACCTGCTCCCGCCGGAGATGCTGGCCGCCGCCGTCGCCGGCGACGAGCGCGCCGTCGCACTGCTCCTGGCCAAGGTGCATCCGCAGGTGGCGCGCTTCTGCCGCGCCCGGCTGGGCCGGCGCGAGACCATCCTCGGCTGCGCCGACGACGTCGCACAGGACGTCTGCATGGCCGTGCTCTCCGTACTGCCGGACTACCGGCCCTCGGGCATGTCGTTCCGCGCGTTCGTGTTCGGCATCGCCCGGCACAAGGTCGCCGACGCGTTCCGGGCGATGGCCCGCAACCGCTGCGACGCCGTCGAGGAGGTCCCCGAGCGGTTCAGCCGCGAGGAGGACCCGGAGCAGTTCGTGCTCCACGCCGAGCGCAACGACCGGCTGTCCGACCTCATGGGCCTGCTCGGCCCGCGCCAGGTCGAGATCCTCACGTTGCGCGTCGCGGTCGGGCTGAGCGCCGAGGAGACCGCCGACGTGCTCGGCTCCACCCCGGGTGCGGTCCGCGTCGCCCAGCACCGCGCGCTGCAGCGGCTGCGCCGCGAGCTGGAGGACCGCGCGTCCCGCCGGGCGGGTGCCCCGGTCGTCGCCGTCCCCGCCCCGCGGGCCCCCGTCCGCGCCCCCGCGGCCCTCGTCCCCGCGGTCCCCGCGCCGCGGCCCCCACTCGACGCCCCGCTGCCGGTCGCGGTGTGACCGCGGCGTGACGGCGGGCCCGCCCGCTCCCCGGTCGACCCCCCGGACCGGGAGCACGGCGCGGCCCGCAGGCGGCCGGTGCCGGTGCGCTCGGGCGCGCACCGGCACCGGCCGTCGCTGCTGCGGGTGCCGGTAACCTGGCACGACCGGCCTCCCGCGGCGTCCCCACGCCGCGCGGCCTACGGTGTGGCGCGGGCGCAGGGCGCCCGCCCCGTCGCCGACCCGTCGCCAGCCGTACCCGTCACGAGAGACCCACCGGTGCAGACCCACGAGATCGTCCGTCGTTTCACCGCCCACTTCGAGAGCAACGGGCACACGCCCGTCCCCAGCGCCTCGCTGATCCTCGAGGACCCGCAGCTGCTGTTCGTCAACGCGGGCATGGTGCAGTTCAAGCCGTACTTCCTCGGCGACGTCCCCGCGCCCTACCCGCGCGCCACGTCGATCCAGAAGTGCGTCCGCACGCCGGACATCGACGAGGTCGGCAAGACCACCCGGCACACCACGTTCTTCCAGATGGCCGGGAACTTCTCCTTCGGCGACTACTTCAAGCGCGGCGCCATCGAGTTCGCCTGGTCGCTGATCACCCGCAGCCAGGACGAGGGCGGCTACGGCTTCGACCCGGAGATCATCTGGGTCACCGTCTACCACGACGACGACGAGGCCATCGCGCTCTGGAAGGAGATCGCGGGCCTGCCCGAGGAGCGCATCCAGCGCCGCGGCGGCGACGACAACTACTGGGACATGGGCGTCCCCGGTCCCGGCGGACCCTGCTCGGAGATCTACGTCGACCGCGGCCCGGAGTTCGGCGCCGAGGGCGGCCCCGAGGCCGACGAGGACCGCTACCTCGAGATCTGGAACCTCGTCTTCATGCAGGACGAGCGCGGCGAGCTGTCCCCGAAGAAGGGGCATCCGCCGATCGGCACGCTGCCGCACAAGAACATCGACACCGGGATGGGCGTCGAGCGGGTCGCCTTCCTGCTGCAGGGCGTCAACAACGTCTACGAGACCGACCTCGTCCGACCGGTGATCGCCAAGGCCGAGCAGCTCTCGGGCCGCCGCTACGGCGAGAACGAGGCCGACGACGTCCGCTTCCGCGTCATCGCCGACCACGCCCGGTCCTCGATGATGATCGTCGGTGACGGCGTCACCCCGGGCAACGAGGGCCGCGGCTACGTGCTGCGCCGGCTGCTGCGCCGCATCGTGCGCTCCGCCCGGCTGCTCGGCGTCACCGGTCCCTGCCTGGGCGAGTTCGCCGAGGTCGTGCGCGAGACCATGTCGCCCACCTACCCCGAGCTCACCACCGACTTCGAGCGCATCTCCGCGGTCATCCGGGCCGAGGAGGACACCTTCCGCGCCACGTTGACCGCCGGGGAGCGGATCTTCGAGGGCGCGGTGTCGAAGGCGCGCTCCGCCGGGAGCGACACCCTGCCCGGCGACCAGGCGTTCGCGCTGCACGACACCTACGGCTTCCCGATCGACCTGACCCTGGAGATGGCCGCCGAGGCCGGACTCACCGTCGACCGGGAGCGGTTCACCGCGCTGATGGACGAGCAGCGTTCGCGGGCCAAGGCCGACGCCGCCGGGCGCAAGGTCGGCTTCGTCGACGCCTCGGTGTACCGCGCCGTCCTCGACACCCACGGCGCCACCGACTTCACCGGGTACCAGACGCTGCAGTCCGAGGCCCGGGTCGTCGGGCTGCTGCGCGACGGCGCCACCGTGCCCGCGGCCGAGGAGGGCGAGCAGGTCGAGGTGCTGCTCGACCGCACCCCGTTCTACGCCGAGGCCGGCGGCCAGCAGGCCGACACCGGTGTGCTCCGCGGTGCGTCGTTCGAGGTCCGGGTGGACGACGTCCAGTCGCCGGTGGCCGGGCTGCGGGTGCACCGCGGCGTCGTCACCGCCGGCACCGTGACCCTCGACGCCGAGGTCGTCGCCGACGTCGACCGCACCCGCCGGTCCGCGATCTCGCGCGCCCACACCGCCACCCACCTCGTGCACGCCGGGGTCCGCGGGGCGCTGGGCAGCGCCGCCGCGCAGGCCGGGTCGCTCAACGCCCCGGGCCGGCTGCGGTTCGACTTCACCTCCCCGACCGGGGCCGTGCCGCCCGCGGCGCTGGTCGAGATCGAGGAGGAGGTGAACTCGGTCCTGCAGGAGGACCGGGAGATCCAGACCTACGAGACCTCCATCGACTCCGCGCGCACGCTCGGCGCGATGATGCTGTTCGGCGAGAAGTACGGCGATCGCGTGCGCGTGGTCGACATGGGCGACTACTCGCGTGAGCTGTGCGGTGGCACCCACGTCGGGCGCACCGGCGAGCTCGGCCTGGTCCGGGTGCTGTCCGAGGCCTCCATCGGCTCCGGCGTGCGTCGGGTCGAGGCGCTCGTCGGACTGGACGCCTTCAAGCACGCCACGACCGAGCACCTGCTGGTCAACCAGCTCGCCGACCAGCTCAAGGCCCGCCCGGAGGAGCTGCCGGAACGGATCAACGGGATCGTCGAGCGGCTGCGGACGGCCGAGCGGGACCTGGAGAAGCACCGCGCCGACGCCGTCCTGGCCTCGGCCGGGGCGCTGGCCGAGCGGGCCGAGGACCTCGACGGCACCGCGCTCGTCGCCGTCACCGCCCCGGAGGGGGTGACCGGCAACGACCTGCGGACCCTCGCCGCCGACGTGCGCGGCAAGCTGGGAGACCGGCCCGGTGTGGTCGTGCTGTTCGGCGTCGACGGGGAGAAGGTGTCGTTCGTCGTCGCCACCACGAAGGCGGCACGGGACAACGGGGTCGCCGCCGGGAAGCTGATCGGCGAGTTCGCCCCGGCGGTCGGCGGGCGCGGCGGCGGCAAGCCCGACCTCGCCCAGGGTGGCGGCACCGACCCGGCCGGGATCGACGCCGCGGTGCAGAAGCTGCGCACCGCGCTGCGTCCGTGACGCCGGTCCGCGGGCGGCGCCTGGGCATCGACGTCGGCGCCGTCCGCGTCGGCGTCGCGATGTGCGACCCGGACGGGATCCTCGCGACCCCGGTCGAGACCGTCGCGCGCGACGCCGAGGGCGGCGCCGACGTGCGCCGGATCGCCGATCTGGTGGCCGAGCACGACGTCGTCGGCATCGTGCTCGGGCTGCCCCGGAACCTGCGCGGCGAGGACGGCCCGGCAGCCGTCGCCGCGCGGGAGTTCGCGGCCGCGCTGGAGGCGGGTCTCGCCGCCGCCGGCTGCGCGGTGCCGGTCGAGCTCACCGACGAGCGGATGACCACCGTCGTCGCGACCCGGCAGCTCGCCGGGCGCGGCGTGCGCGGCCGCAAGCAACGCTCCGTGATCGACCAGCAGGCCGCCGTCGCCATCCTGCAGGGCTGGCTGGATACCACCCGCGACGGCTGATCACCGCCACCGGGGGTGACCACCCGGCGGGCGCCGGGCCGTTACCCTCGTGCCCGTGACCGGCGCCGGCGAGTACGACGTGACGTCCCGGGGCCCGGTGTGAGCACGACCGCGGGCCCCGTGCGGCACCGTCCGACCCCGGTGCACTTCCGGCGGCGGCGGCTCGCCCTGCTGGGGTCGGCGCTGCTGGCCGGTGCGGTTCTCGTCGCGGCGGGTCTGTACCTGCGCGGCGCCGACGACTACACCGGTTCCGGCAGCGGCTCGGTGGTGGTGCGGGTCGAGTCCGGCGACTCCACCAGCGCGATCGGGGACACCCTGGTCGGGTTGGACGTGGTGAAGTCCCGGGCGGCCTTCGTCGAGGCCGCCGCCGAAGAGCCCGGCATCCAGCGGGTCCAGCCCGGCTACTACGAGCTCCGCTCGCACATGTCCGGCGACTCCGCGGTGGAAGCGCTGCTCGACCCGGAGCGGCGCGTCGGGTTCTTCGACGTCAAGGGCGGCGTCCAGCTCGACGACACCCGCGCCCCGGACGGCACCGTCTCCCCGGGTGTGCTGTCCCAGATCTCCCGCGCCACCTGCCTCGGCGCCGCCGACGGCGACCCCACCTGCACGAGCGTCGACGCCCTGCGCACCGCGATGGCCGACGCCGACCCGGCCGCGATCGCCGTCCCCGACTGGGCCCGCGCCGGCTACCGGGCCGCGGCGCCCGAGCGCCGGATGGAGGGCCTGGTCGCCCCCGGCCCCTACGACCTGGATCCGCGTGGCACCCCCGAGCAGGTGCTGCGGCAGGTCCTCACCGCCTCGGCGAAGCGGCTCGACGCCGCCGGGCTGGGCGGCGCGAACTCCTACCGCACCCTCGTGCTCGCCTCGGTCGTGGAGAAGGAGGCGCTCGTCCCCGACATGCCCAAGGTGGCACGGGTGATCGAGAACCGGCTCGCCGCGAACCAGCGACTGGAGATGGACTCCACCGTCAACTACCCGCTCGACGTGCAGGCGCTGCGCACCACCGCCGAGGCCCGCAACACCCCCGGCCCGTACAACACCTACCTCAACACCGGGCTGCCACCGACGCCCGTCGCCTCGGTGTCCACCGCCGCGCTGGCGGCCGCGGAGAAACCGGCCGCGGGGCCCTGGCTGTTCTTCGTGCGGTGCACGACCGAGGGCGCCTCCTGCTTCGCCACGACCTACCCCGAGCACCTCGGCAACGTCGACCGTGCCCGCGCCGCCGGAGCGTTCTGACCCATCACCGGGCGCGCATGCAACCCCGCCCCAACCCGTGACGGCGCTCACCCGCCACCGGTAGACCGGTCCCGACAACGACGTCAGGCGAGAGGAGCCAACGATGCGTGCGGTCGTCTACCGGGGACGCGGGGACCTCGACATCACCGACGTGCCCGAGGGCGAGGTGGGCCCCGGCGAGGTCCGGCTCAGGGTCGGGTTCAACGGCATCTGCGGCTCGGACCTGCACGAGTACTACGCGGGGCCGATCTTCATCCCGAACGGGCAGAAGCACCCGCTGACCGGCCGCGAGCTGCCGTTGACCCTCGGCCACGAGTTCTCCGGCACCGTCGTCGAGATCGGGTCGGGGGTCCAGGGCGTCACCGAGGGCGACCGGGTCGCGGTGATGCCGCTCTACAGCTGCGGGACGTGCTCGCGCTGCGCCGAGGGCCGCGAGAACGTGTGCGCGCAGATCGGCTTCCACGGGCTGATGGCCGACGGCGGCATGGCCGAGTCGACCGTCGTTCCGGCACACATGCTGCACCCGCTGCCGGAGAACGTGTCGCTGGAGATGGGCGCGCTCGTCGAGCCCATGTCGGTGGCCTACCACGCGGCGAAGCTCGGCGAGGTGGACCCGGGCGACACCGCCCTGGTGTTCGGCGCCGGGCCGATCGGGATCGGGCTGTGGTTCGCGCTGCGCGGCATGGGCGTGGAGAACGTCCGCGTCGTCGAGCCGTCGGCGACCCGGCGCGGCGCGATCGAGCGGCTCGGCGCCCAGACCCTCGACCCGACCTCCCAGGACGTGCCCGCGATCGTCGCCGACCTGACGAACGGCCGCGGCGCCGACGCCTGCTACGACGCCGCGGGCGTCGCCCCGGCCGTCGCGACGGCGCTGGACACCCTCGGTGCCGGCCGTCCGATGGTCAGCGTCGCGATCTACGAGACGCCCCTGGTGACCCCGCTGCTCAGCCTGGTCCTCGGGGAGTCCCGCATCCAGGGCTCGCTCTGCTACACCCACGACGACTACCGGGCGGTGATCGAACTGATGGCGGGCGGCCACTACGACACCACCGGCTGGACGGAGAGGATCGCGATGCGCGACGTCGTCGAGGAGGGCTTCGAGGCGCTGCCCGCGGGCCGGAAGATGAAGGTCCTGGTCGACCCGTCCCTGGCCTGACCGGGGGTCCCTGACCGGGGATCACTGCCCCCAGAAGCCCTCCGGCGGCCGCGGTGAGGGGACCGCGTACGCATCGGTGACGACGCCCGCGCCGCGGCCGAGGGCGCGGGTGTCGGCGTCGTCGAGGACCCGGGCCGGGAACGGGTCCCCGGCCGCGCGGCGGGTCACGCCGGGCACCGGGAGCTCCCGGTCCGACGCGGCGAGCACGAGGTTCCCGAACCGGCGACCGTGCAGCACGTCCGGCGCGGCGACGAGTGCGAGCTCGGCGAACGCCGCGCCGGCCGTCGCGATCTGACCGGGCAGGAACGGCCACGGGGCGCCGTCGCCGAGGTTCGCCACGTGCATCCCGGTCGGCGCGAGCACCCGGCGGACGGCGGTGAGGAACTCCGCCGTCGTCACCTGGGCCGGGGTGCGGGCGCCGGCGAACACGTCGACGACGACGACGACGTCGAACGACCCGGGCGCGAACCGGCCCAGGGTGGCGCGTGCCTCCCCGGTGACCACGGCCAGCCCGTCCGCGACGCCGGGGCCCGGCAGCCGGTGTGCGACGAGGGCGGCCAGCTCGGCGTCGAGCTCGACGACGGTCTGGGCCGACCCGGGGCGGGTCGCGGCGACGTAGCGGGCCAGCGTCCAGGCCCCGCCGCCCAGGTGCAGCACCCGCAGCGGCACGGCGGGCGGCGCGGCGAGGTCCACGAGGTGGCCGATCCGGCGGACGTACTCGAACTCGAGGTGCTCGGGGGCGTCGAGGTCGACGTGGGACTGGGCGGTCCCGTCGAGCAGCAACGTCCACGACGACGGCCGCGCCGCGTCCTGCACCAGCTCGGCGACGCCGTGGTCGACCTCGGCGCGGACCACCGCGCCGGCCCGACGGTCGTCCTGCGGTGCACGGGATCCCATTCCGGTCATCCTGCCCCGGGCCGACGAGTTGTCCACAGGCGGGCGATCGGTCGGTCCGGGCGGCGCCCCGGGCCCCAGGATCGGGGTATGAGCCTCGTCGTCCTCGCCGCCGCCCTGGGTCTCGTCGCCGGTGCGGGTACCCGGTACCTGCTGGCCCGGGCGCCCCGCGGGGCGCCGGTACCGGAGCGGTGGTGCGGGCCGGGGACGGCGGCGGGGACGGCGGCGGGGACGGCACTGTGCTGGGCGGCGGTTGCGCTGGCGGTGCAGACCGGACGGCTCGACCCGCGGTGGGCGGCGCTGCTCGCGGTGCTGTCCTGGCTGGCCGTGGCCGGGTCGGCGACCGACCTGCTGGTCCGCCGGCTGCCGAACGCGCTCACGGTGCCCGGGTTCGTGCTGGTGCTGGCCGCGCTCGTCCCGGCCGGGGGCGGCGCCGTGCTGCGCGGCCTGGCCGGCGCGGTGCTGCTCGGCGGCGCCTACCTGGTGGTGCACCTGGTCTCGCCGCACGCGATGGGCGGCGGCGACGTGAAGCTGGCCGCCCCGGTGGGAGCCGCGGCCGCCGGGACGGGGTGGGCGCTGCTGCCGGTGGTGGCGGTGGGCGCCGCGATCGCCTCGGCGGTGGTGGCGCTCGTCGTGGTTGCGGCCGGCCGGGCCGGGTGGGGGAGCAGGCTCCCGCACGGGCCGGTGCTGCTCGGTGCCGCCCTGGTGGTCGTCGCCGCGACGGTCGTGGTGCCGTCGGGTGCCGTCGGGGCCGGGTGAGAGGATGGTCGCCGTGCTGCGATGGATCACCGCCGGGGAATCCCACGGTCCGGCCCTGGTGGGCGTGCTGGAGGGCATGGTCGCCGGTGTCTCGGTCACCACGAAGGAGCTGCAGGCCGAGCTGGCCCGCCGCAAGCTCGGCTACGGCCGCAGCCCACGGATGGCGTTCGAGGCCGACGAGCTGGAGGTCCTGGGCGGCCTGCGGCACGGGGTCACCCAGGGCGGCCCGGTCGCGGTCCGGATCGGCAACACCGAGTGGCCCAAGTGGGAGACGGTGATGGCCGCCGACCCGGTGGACCCGGAGCTGATCGCGCACCGCGCCCGCAACGCGCCGCTGACCCGGCCCCGCCCCGGGCACGCCGACCTCGCCGGCATGACCAAGTACGGCTTCGACGAGGCCCGTCCGGTCCTGGAGCGGGCCAGCGCCCGCGAGACCGCGGCGCGCGTCGTGCTCGGCACCGTCGCGAAGGCGTTCCTGCAGCAGGCGCTCGGTGTGACGATCGTGTCCCACGTCGTGGGCATCGGTGCCGTCGACGCCCCGGACGACGAGCCGCTGCCCGGCCCCGCCGACCTCGACCGGATCGACGCCAACCCGGTGCGCGCGTTCACCGACGCCACGGGTGCCGCGATGGCCGCCGAGATCGACGCCGCCCACGACGCGGGCGACACCCTCGGTGGGGTCATCGAGGTCATCGCCTACGGGATGCCGGTCGGCGTCGGCACCTACGTGCAGGCCGACCGCCGCCTCGACGCCCGGCTCGCCGCCGCGCTGATGGGCATCCAGGCGATGAAGGGCGTCGAGATCGGTGACGGTTTCCGCACCGCGCACCGCCGCGGCTCCGTCGCCCACGACGAGATGGTCCCCGCCGGCTCGCCCGGGCAGGGCCCGGCGGGCACCGTCCCGGTCACCCGGCTCACCAACCGGGCCGGTGGCATCGAGGGCGGGATGACCAACGGCGAGCCGGTCCGGGTCCGGGTCGCGATGAAGCCGATCTCCACCGTGCCGCGGGCGCTGCGCACCATCGACACCACCACCGGTGAGGAGGCCACCGCCATCCACCAGCGCTCCGACGCCTGCGCCGTGCCGCGTGCCGGGGTCGTCGTCGAGACGATGGTGGCGCTGGTCCTGGCGCAGGCCGCGTTGGAGAAGTTCGGCGGGGACTCGCTCGACGAGACCCGCCGCAACGTCGCCTCCTACCTCGCGGGGCAGCGATGACCGCGCCGGGCCCCGATGCGCAGGGCCGCCCCTGGCTGGTGCTCGTCGGCCCGCCCGGGTGCGGCAAGAGCACCATCGGGACCCTGCTCGCCCAGTGGCTCGGGCTGAGCTTCGCCGACACCGACGCGGTGATCGTCGAGCGCATCGGCAGGCCGATCGCGGAGATGTTCGTGCAGGAGGGCGAGCCCGCGTTCCGCGCGCTGGAGCGGGAGGTCGTCGCCGAGCAGCTGCACGCCGGGCACGGCGTGCTCGCCCTCGGCGGCGGCTCGGTGCTCGCCGCCGAGACCCGGGCGCTGCTCGCCGGGCACCGCGTCGTCGCCCTGGAGGTGGACCTCGCCGACGGGATGCGCCGCACCGGCATGTCCACCGCGCGCCCGCTGCTGGCCGGGGTGAACCCGCGTGCCACCTTCCGCGCCCTGCTCGCCGAGCGCGCCCCGCTCTACGCGGAGGTCGCGACCGTGCAGGTGAGCACGGTGCGGCGCAGCCCCAACCAGGTCGTCGCCGCGGTGCTGGCCGCGTTCGGCCAGGGCCCGGACACCCTGCCCGAGGCCTCGCCCGACGCGGCCGACCCGTTCGACCGTCCCACCCCGCGCCAGGACTCGACGCTCCCGGCGCCCGGCTTCGGCTCACCACAGGACGCCACCGGGACCGGCACAGAGCGGGCGGAGGCCCGATGACCGACACCACCACGCTGCCCGACACCTCCGGCACCCTCGAGTCCGACGGTGCGGTCCGCATCGACGTGCGCACCGAGCAGCCCTACCCGGTGCTCGTCGGCGCAGGGGTCGCCGCCCGTCTCGCCGAGGTCGTCACCGGGACCGGCGCCGGCCGGGTGCTCGTGCTGCACCCGCCGACCCTCGCCGACCGCGCTGCCGCCGCCTGCGACGAGCTCGCCGCCGCCGGGCTGGCCGCCGCGCTGCACGAGGTCCCCGACGCCGAGGGCGGCAAGTCGCTGACCTCGCTGGCCGACTGCTGGGACGCCTGCGCCGAGGCCGGGCTGACCCGCGCCGACGTCGTCGTCGGGTTCGGCGGGGGAGCGGTCACCGACCTCGCCGGGTTCGTCGCCGCCACCTGGATGCGCGGGGTGAAGGTCGTGCACGTCCCGACCACGCTGCTCGCGATGGTCGACGCTGCCGTCGGCGGGAAGACCGGCATCAACACCGCCGCCGGGAAGAACTTGGTCGGCGCGTTCCACGAGCCGTCCGCGGTGCTGGTCGACCTCGACACGCTGCGCACGCTGCCGCGCGCGGAGCTCGTCGCCGGGTCCGCGGAGGTGTGGAAGGCCGGGTTCATCGCCGACCCGATCATCCTCGACCGCGTCCGCGCCGACCCGGCCGCCGCGCTGGACCCGACCGGGCCGGTGCTGGCCGAGCTGGTGCGCCGCGCGATCCGGGTGAAGGCCGACGTCGTCGGGGCGGATCTGCGCGAGTCGCACCTGCGCGAGATCCTCAACTACGGCCACACCCTCGGCCACGCCGTGGAGCGCCGCGAGCGCTACCGCTGGCGGCACGGGAACGCCGTCGCCGTCGGCCTGGTGTTCGCCGCCGAGCTCGCCCGCGCCGCCGGGCGGCTCGACGACGCCACCGCCGACCTGCACCGCGAGGTGCTGGAGCTGGTCGGGTTGCCGACGAGCTACGAGCCCGGCGTGCTCGACGAGCTGACGGAGACCATGCGCGGTGACAAGAAGTCCCGCGCCGGGACGCTGCGGTTCGTGGTCCTCGACGGGCTCGCCGAGCCCGGCCGCCTGGAGGGCCCGGACCCGGAGCTGTTGGCGACCGCGTACACCGCGATCTCCCGCTGAGACCGTGCCCGTGCCGCGGGCCGATGTCCTCGCTCCGCTCGCCGTGGTCGCCGGGGGGTCAGCGGGTCGCGTGGGACTCGTAGCGGTACAGGACGGCCAGCTGGGGGACCGAACGGCGCACGTCACGCGGGGACGCGACGGCCAGGGCCGTCAGGTCGTCCGCCGCGGCCCACAGCTGCTCGGCCGACGACAACTCGCCGTCGTGAGCGCGTGCGGTGAGATGGGCGATGGCGGCGTCGCCGCGCGGGTTCAGGTGCGCGACCCGCCACAGCAGATGACGGGCCGCGGCGAGGTAGGCGTCGTCCGACCTGGAGGCCTGTTGGTCGTCGAGATGGGCGAGCAGGTCCCAGGTCGGCTCGCCGGCGGCCGGACGTACCGCGAACAGCGGCCGTGCCCCCTCGCGCTCCCGGACCGCTCGCTCGCGGCTGCGCATGCGGCACGCCCAGGCGACGAAGCCGGTCGCAACAGTGAGCAGAAGGAGCACCAGCAGCGCTTCGGACGCCTGCAGGACTGCTGCGCCGAGCCCGCCACCGACCAGCAGCGAGACCACGATCAGGCGCGCCCGGCGGGGCCCCGGCGCGGACGCGGTGTCGGCGGCGTCGGACAACAACGCCATCATCAACGGCCGGGGCAACAGCGGATCGGCCACGATCAGCTGACCTGCGTGCGGCAGCGCTGCACCCCACCAGGTCAGCTCGGCGCCGACCCGTGACGGGGCAGCAGCTCCACCGAGCTGCCAGCTGTCGCGCGCGGTCACCTGCGCAGCCTCCGTGAACACGTCGCTTGCCCGCCCGAGCCCGTTGGCGCTCATCCGGCGGGATGGAGCAGCGAATACAACACATTGCGTCCTGTAGGGCCATACGATCGAGCACTCCGTCACCTGGTGAGACCAACCGCCTACACGAAGCGCAACGGATCTTGTGACGCCAGGTAGTTGAAGGCGGCACGGGCAGCATGGCGGCAGTGATCGACCCGACCGTCGAGCTCGCCGAGGGCGTGACCCCGAACAGAGGCCGACACCGGTCGAGATCAGGTGGCGCCCGCGTCGTCGGTGCGTACGTCCCTCATGGTCCCGGGCGTGGTGACGGCACCGACGGGTTGGACGGAGGAGCGGCCGGGCCGTGGCTGACCAGGACCTGGTTACGGCCGGCGTTCTTCGCGGCGTAGAGGGCCTCGTCGGCGGCCGCGAGCAGGACGTCGAGCTCGCGACCGGCCTGCGGGTAGACCGCGGCCCCGATCGAGGCGGTGAGGTCGGTGACCGCGACCGGGGGGACCTCGTCGTCGACGTGGACCGCCAGGCGCTCGATCCTGCGTCGGATCCGCTCTCCCACCTCCAGGACCGCTTCTGCGTTGCGGCTTGCCGAGGTGAACATCCCGGCCAGCGCGATGACGAACTCCTCCCCGCCGAAGCGACCCGCCGCGTCGTCGTCGCGGATCTCGGCGACGATCGCCTCGCCGACCGCGCGGAGCACCGCGTCACCGACCAGGTGCCCGTAGCGGTCGTTGACCTCCTTGAAGAAGTCCAGGTCGAGGATGAGCACGCCGGCACAGGTGCAGTCGCGCTTCGCCGCGCCGAGCAGCTGCAGCGCGCGGGAACGCCAGCCCTCGGCGTTCAGCAGACCGGTCTTCGCGTCCGTCGATGCCCGTGTCTCCAGCTGCCTGATGAGGGTCGTCTGCTCCATCAACACGAGCGCAGGGATCAGCAGCCAGACGAGCAGGACGTGGTCGGGGACGATGACAGCCGCGACGATTCCGCCGAGGCTCAGTGAGGTGTTCTCAGTAGCGGGTTGATCATGTCGTGCGGTCGTACTCGGTGTGGAGTAGTACGAGCGCAGCTGCGGTGATCGCGCCGGTGCGCCAGGGACATAGCGTGACTCGCCGCAACGCGGCGAAGGTGGTCTTGAGCAGGGCGTTTCCGCGTTCGGCCAGAGCACGAAGGGCTGAGTG
>NZ_MCIP01000001.1:5023941-5025565 GCF_001932425.1 Pseudonocardia sp. Ae505_Ps2 | reverse complement strand
GGTCGATGCCGGTGTACTTCGCCCACCCGCACTCGCCGTGGGAACGCGGCAGCAACGAGAACCTCAACCGCATCGTGCGCGAGTACTTCCCGAAAGGCACGGAAATCACCTCGGACCCGAAGTATCTGGCGATGGTGGCTTGCGATATCAACGACCGACCCCGTAAGATCCACAACTGGAAGAAGCCCTCCGAGATATTCGCCGAACTCGTTGAGCTAGATGCTTCGACCGCCTGAATTCGCCTAGACGTCGTCCAGCGGTTTCATCCCTGCTCAGTCGTGTCGCTCTCACCGATCTGCTGGGCGCCACCCGGGCTCGAACGACCTGCCAAGATCAACTAAGGCGCTGACGTGGTGATGCTTCTCGCCTACCCTGTCGAGGTCGCCGCGAGGCGGGGCTCGGCGCCTCGGCGGCTCGCCGTCGGCGGACGGTCGGCGACTGGGCCGTTCGCAGTAACCCGACAGAAGGGGCTGCCCGGAGAGGGGGAGTCGTGCGTAACTGGAACTGGTGACGGAGCGCGGTTCGGTGTAAAGATTCTCCACTCCATCGAAAAGGGGGCGTAATGCGCAACTGGAACTGGTGACTGCAGTGGTCGAGCGGAACGGTGTCTGCGATGAGGGGTGGGTGGCGAGCGTGCGCAACTGGAACTGGTGAATGCGACGACGTGTTGGTCACGATGGTCTGGGAGGTGTCGACATGCGTAACTGGAACTGGTGAGGCGTGGATGCAACGACGGGTCGAAGAAGCAGGCGGGGAGGTGTGGGCGATGCGCAACTGGAACTGGTGACGGTGACCGAGTCGGGGCGGGTGTCGAGCCATCCGGCTGTCGGCGCCGGCGGGGATCGTCGGAAAGGGGAATGCGGGATGCGCAACTGGAACTGGTGAGCGTTGTGATCGACGGACACGAGCGGAGAGGAGAGATGGCTGTGCGCAACTGGAACTGGTGACGTGGTACTGCCGTCCGAGATCGGGAAGAGGCAACTCGTGACATGTAGCCGTGTACGGATCTGAAGCACGCGCCGGCGACGTCCGGCCGGGGAAGGCGCGACGCGCGACGTCGATGAGGTGGCGGGGAGCCGTGAGTCGTCCGTGGCGACCCGCCCCTCAGAGTGCTCGCGCGGGCCGCGACATGGCCACGGCTGCGAGCCCCGCCGAGGCCACCGCGGCGGTCACCGCCACCGCCACGGCGGGGGAGGACCACTCGGCGAGCAGACCGGCAGCGAGAAGACCGAGCCCCTGCGCGCCGATCAGCCCCGCGGCCGCGAGGCCGGTCGCGCGCCCTCGCGCCTCGGCCGGGGTCCGGCGTACGAAACCGGCCTGTGCCTGGATCAGCGCGGCGGCCACGGCCGCGCCGCTGAGTGCCCACAACACGGTGATCGCCGCGACCGACGGTGCGAGCGCGCTCACCATCAACGGAACGCCGGCGGCCACGGCGAGCGGGAGCATCCACCGTTCCCGGGTTCGCTGGGGGACCCAACGCGTGAACACGATCGCCCCCACGACACTGCCGGCCGGGATGGCGGCCAGGAGCAACCCGACGGCGACCGGCCCGGCGCCGAGCTGCGCGGCATAGGGAGCAGCGACCCCCTCCGGGGCGATGTAGGTCCCGGCCAGCCAGACCACG
>NZ_MCIP01000001.1:4924437-5023929 GCF_001932425.1 Pseudonocardia sp. Ae505_Ps2 | reverse complement strand
GGGTCGATGCCGGTGTACTTCGCCCACCCGCACTCGCCGTGGGAACGCGGCAGCAACGAGAACCTCAACCGCATCGTGCGCGAGTACTTCCCGAAAGGCACGGAAATCACCTCGGACCCGAAGTATCTGGCGATGGTGGCTTGCGATATCAACGACCGACCCCGTAAGATCCACAACTGGAAGAAGCCCTCCGAGATATTCGCCGAACTCGTTGAGCTAGATGCTTCGACCGCCTGAATTCGCCTAGACGTCGTCCAGCGGTTTCATCCCTGCTCAGTCGTGTCGCTCTCACCGATCTGCTGGGCGCCACCCGGGCTCGAACGACCTGCCAAGATCAACTAAGGCGCTGACGTGGTGATGCTTCTCGCCTACCCTGTCGAGGTCGCCGCGAGGCGGGGCTCGGCGCCTCGGCGGCTCGCCGTCGGCGGACGGTCGGCGACTGGGCCGTTCGCAGTAACCCGACAGAAGGGGCTGCCCGGAGAGGGGGAGTCGTGCGTAACTGGAACTGGTGACGGAGCGCGGTTCGGTGTAAAGATTCTCCACTCCATCGAAAAGGGGGCGTAATGCGCAACTGGAACTGGTGACTGCAGTGGTCGAGCGGAACGGTGTCTGCGATGAGGGGTGGGTGGCGAGCGTGCGCAACTGGAACTGGTGAATGCGACGACGTGTTGGTCACGATGGTCTGGGAGGTGTCGACATGCGTAACTGGAACTGGTGAGGCGTGGATGCAACGACGGGTCGAAGAAGCAGGCGGGGAGGTGTGGGCGATGCGCAACTGGAACTGGTGACGGTGACCGAGTCGGGGCGGGTGTCGAGCCATCCGGCTGTCGGCGCCGGCGGGGATCGTCGGAAAGGGGAATGCGGGATGCGCAACTGGAACTGGTGAGCGTTGTGATCGACGGACACGAGCGGAGAGGAGAGATGGCTGTGCGCAACTGGAACTGGTGACGTGGTACTGCCGTCCGAGATCGGGAAGAGGCAACTCGTGACATGTAGCCGTGTACGGATCTGAAGCACGCGCCGGCGACGTCCGGCCGGGGAAGGCGCGACGCGCGACGTCGATGAGGTGGCGGGGAGCCGTGAGTCGTCCGTGGCGACCCGCCCCTCAGAGTGCTCGCGCGGGCCGCGACATGGCCACGGCTGCGAGCCCCGCCGAGGCCACCGCGGCGGTCACCGCCACCGCCACGGCGGGGGAGGACCACTCGGCGAGCAGACCGGCAGCGAGAAGACCGAGCCCCTGCGCGCCGATCAGCCCCGCGGCCGCGAGGCCGGTCGCGCGCCCTCGCGCCTCGGCCGGGGTCCGGCGTACGAAACCGGCCTGTGCCTGGATCAGCGCGGCGGCCACGGCCGCGCCGCTGAGTGCCCACAACACGGTGATCGCCGCGACCGACGGTGCGAGCGCGCTCACCATCAACGGAACGCCGGCGGCCACGGCGAGCGGGAGCATCCACCGTTCCCGGGTTCGCTGGGGGACCCAACGCGTGAACACGATCGCCCCCACGACACTGCCGGCCGGGATGGCGGCCAGGAGCAACCCGACGGCGACCGGCCCGGCGCCGAGCTGCGCGGCATAGGGAGCAGCGACCCCCTCCGGGGCGATGTAGGTCCCGGCCAGCCAGACCACGACGGCCAGCGTGCGACGCGAGGGGTCCGCGAAGACCGTGTGCGCTCCGGCAGCGATGTCGCCCGACCAGGAACGGACCGCACCGGCGGCAGGGGCGGGCGCGGGACGAGGTGCGACCCCGTAGGCCAACACCGCCGCGGACAGTACGAAGGTCACCGCGTTCATGACCAGCGCGGCGTGCGGACTCAGCAGGGCCAGTAGCGCTCCGCCGGTCGCGAACCCGGCAACCTGCGCGAGCTGGCCCGTCACCTGACGGACGGCGTAACCGCGTTCGAGCAGGTCACCGCGCAGGATCTCCGGCAACAACGCCCCCTGCGCGGCCGAGTGCGGTGAACTTGCCAGCACCAGGACCACGATCAGGGCACACAGCACGGGCAGCGGGAGGCCGGGCCACGCCATCGGCATGACGAGCGCCGCTCTGGTGAGGTGACTGCCGATCATGACCCGCCGACGCGGATACCGGTCGGCGACCCAGCCCAACAGTGCGCCGCCCAGCAGCGCAGGGAGGAAGGTCAACGCGTACACCGCCGCCGACAGGGCCGCTGAGCTGGTGCGCTCGTAGACCAGCACCGAGAACGCCACCCGAGCGAGCTGGTCGCCCAGGATCGAGACGACCTCGGCAGACCAGAGCGCACGGAACTCGCGAAGCGTGAAGACCTCGGTCAGGCGCCGGGGCCTCGGCACGGCGGCTGCGGAGTCGGCATCGTTCATAGTCGGCCTGCTGACCATGTCACGAACAGCAACGCGTCGGACACTCAGGGTTCGAGCAAGCACACTACTAGGCGATCAACGATCGCGAACAGTCGACCACCGACCCCCGGACGTCGGCGCCGGAGGAGGAACTAGTCGCGCACCGCGGCGACCGCTTCGATCTCGACGAGCTGATCGTCATAACCGAGCACGGTCACTCCCATGAGGGTGCTGGGTGGGTCGTGGTCACCGAAGGCGTCACGGACCACTTCCCAGGCGGCCACGAGATCGGCCTGCTCGCTGGACGCGACGAGCACCCGGGTGCTGATGACGTCACTCAGCGACGCGCCGCTCTCGGCCAACGCGGTTCTCATGTTCTCGACGGCGTGCGCTGCTTGGCCTGCGACGTCCCCGACCGCCGCGGTCGAGCCGTCGGCGTGGAGGGGGCAGCTACCCGCCAGGAAGATCAGTCGTGCGTCCGCGGGCGCGGTCGCGGCGTAGGCGTACTCCGCCACGTCGGACAGGCGGGCAGAACGGATCAACCTCACGATCGTGGTCATCGGCGACGACCCTAGCCACGTCTGCCGATCCGCGCGGTCCGATTTCAGGCTCCGCCGAGCTGGTCAACCGATGTGCGCGACGAGCGTGGGGGCGGCGTCGGTCGTCGCCGGTCCGGAACCGGGCCTCCGTGGCCGCGGTGCGCTCATCGAAGGTCCAGGCCGGGGGTGATGAAGTCGCGGTAGTAGGCGACGACCGTGGAGCGGGGGATGTCGGGCCGGGTGAGCCACCAGCGTCCGAGCTGTTCGCCGACCCCGCTGATGGCGTAGGCGAAGGCGAGGCTGCGCTCGTCGTCGAAGGTCCCGAGGTGCCGGACCATCCCCGCGATCCGCGTGATGGTCTGCTCACGCAGCTCCGTGAGCTGTGCGTTCAGTTCCGGGGACAAGGCGGTGCTGGGGTTGAACAGCACCATCCAGCGGCGCGGATCGCGCTCGAGGATGCCGAAGAACACCTCGCCCGCCCGCGTGATCACGGTGCGGGCGTCGGCGCCGGCCTCGATGAGGATCTCCGGCTCGCGGACCCGGTCCTCGAGTTCGGCGCGGGCCTGTCGGACACATGCGACGAAGATGTCGTCCTTGGTGGCGTAGTGGGCGTAGACGATCGTGCGGCTGACCCCGGCCTCCCGGGCGATGTCCTCGATGCTCGTGCCCTCGAAGCCCCGATCGGCGAAGAGGCGCTCGGCGACGGCGACCAGCTGCGCTTGCCTGGCCTCGCGGGACAGGCGCCGTCGCGGGGGTCGCTCGGTCATGTACGAGACGGTACGTCGCCGCGCGGTATCGACCCGCGCCCACTCGACCGTCACCCCGAGAGCCGGCGCTCCGACACGAAATCCCACATCACAGCGGCAAGGTCGGGGCCGCGCCGGTCGACGAAGAGCCCTGTGCTGCGGGGCCCCGACCATGCGTGGCCCTGTCCGTGGATCAGTACCCGCTGGACGACGAGACCGGGGGTGGTGGGGCGGCGGTAGGTGTCGGTCTCGAAGGCGTGTCCGTCCGGCGGCGTGGAGTGCACCGCCGTGTCGGGTCGGACCGGAGTCGACGCGTCCGGGATGCGGCCCTCGATGAGTTCGCCGAGTGCGAGCCACTGCTGTACGAGTCGCTCCGCCATGACGGGCGGAACGGTGGTGTCCTGGTCACCCTGAACGACCAGGAGCGGGACCTGGCGGGCCCGTGGCCCCATCTCGGCGCGAGCCGGCACCGCCGTCTCGGCCGGTGACGGCGGGACGGGCTCCTCGGCGAACTCGCGCCGGAACCCGTACTCGCCTCCGGCCACGGACGTGACCGTCGCGAACAGGTCGGGATAGGTCACGCCGAGGATGACGGCCGTGCCTGCTCCGGAGGACACGCCGAGGGCGTGGACGCGGTCACCGTCGGCATGGTGCGTGGCCACGACCTGCCGCACGGCTCCGGCGATCAGCTCCGGCTCACCACGACCGCGGTGCTGGTGTTCGGGCGACAGCGAGTTCCAGCACAGCTGTGGGTTCCGCAGCACGGACTGTGTCGGGTAGACGACGATGAAGCCCTCTCGGTCGGCCAGATCGTCGAGCCGCGTCGTGTCCTTCATCGAGTTGAGCCCGAAGCCGGTCATCGCGCACCCGTGGATCGCGACGACGACCGCCGGCGGCGCGCCCGTCGAGCCTTCGGGCCGCGGCGGCGGGAGATGTACCTGGTAGCGCAGAACCCCTTCAGCGCTGGTGTAGGACTCGTTCCGGTCTTCGCCCCGTGGGCCTGACGGCCCGGGCAGCGCCGCCGCGAAGCCCGGCGCGACCGTCATCAGGACGAGCGCGACCGCCAGCACGATCGCGTGTCCCCTGAACCGACGTCCCGACATCCACCGACCTCCAGTAGCGCCATTGCCGTAGTTGGCACAGCGTAACTTATGGTGGACGCCATGTTCAGTTGAGTTGCTCGGCACTTCGTTGCGACAGTGGGTCTCCGTGTGCGGGAGGCCCCGCGCTGCCGCGGGATGTCGAGTCCTCCCGAGCGAGCCAGCCCCGTCAGCGGCGACGACGACGGGCCAGGGCGTGGCGGCGATTCACTCGGAGAGGGCAGAGCTGCTCTCCTCCAGGGGGCTACGCGCAGGTGATCAGGTTGGTCTTCGTCATCTCTGCGCGCCGCTCCATGAAACGTGCGAGATCAGGAGTGCTGACTGTGGATTCGCGCTCGGTCACCTACGGTGACAGAGGTGGCCAGTAGTGGCCTGGAGTCGACCTCCGACGAGGGCGGCCGACCTCGCCCCACCGGCGGGCACGACGCCGTCCACCACGTCTGTCCGTTGAACGAGGTGCTGGACCGGGTCAGTGGGAAGTGGGCGATCGGTGTGCTCACGCTCATCGGTGCGGAGGAGGTCGCGCGGTTCACCGAGCTCGAGCGGGGCATCCCGGGGATCAGCAGGCGGATGCTCACGTTGACGTTGCGGAATCTGGAGCGGGACGGGTTGCTGACCCGCACGGTGTACGCGACGGTGCCGCCCAGGACGGAGTATCGGTTGACCGAGGCGGCCCGGGAGCTCGCGCGGACGCTGTCGCTGCTCACCGACTGGGCCAAGCGGCACCAGTCGCACGTCCAGATGTCTCGGCTCGACTACGACGAGACCCACTGAGGCAGCGTGAGCAGGCGGTCGCCGTCCGGGCCGTGATCACCGCCCACGACGCCGGGTTGGCTCAGGAGCCGAACGCCGCCACGAACTGCTCCGCCGACGTCGCCCGGTAGACGGTGTTCGTCCGCTGCACCTCGGCCAGCGGGGCGTGCGACGCCGGGGAGTAGCGGTGCCCCGGGTACACCGTCGGGTTGCCCTTCAGCCCCGCCAGCTGCTGCAGCGAGTGGTACATCTGCGCGGTGTCGCCGCCCGGGAAGTCGGTGCGCCCGCAGCCCTGCAGGAACAGGGTGTCCCCGGCGACGAGCCGGTCGCCGTCCGGGTCCGGCACCAGGAAGCACTGCGAGCCCGGGGTGTGGCCGGGTGTGTGCAGCAGCCGGATCGCGACGTTCCCGACCTCGACGACGTCGTCGTGGTCGTGTGGGGTCAGGTCGGTCGCCGACAGCCCGGTCACCCGGGTCACGTAGTCGGCCTCGGCGCGCTGCACGTGGATCGGCACCGGGTGCGACCCGATCAGCTGCGCGACGCCGACGAGGTCGAAGCCCATCATCGTGCCGCCGACGTGGTCGGGGTGGTGGTGGGTGGCGAGCACCCCGGTCAGGCGCATGCCGTCGGCGTCGAGGGTCGCGACCAGCTCGTCGGGGGAGTAGGCCGGGTCGACGACGACGGCCTCGCGGGTCTCGTCGTCGCCGATCAGGTACGAGAAGTTGACCATCTGGGTGGCCACCTGGTCGCCCACGGCGTAGTCCTGGCCCGACAGCAGCTGGCGGAAGTAGAGACCCATGGCCGCGACCCTAGACATAGGGTTCGTGGCATGTCCCACCCCGCCCGGCGCGACACCCTCCGCGCCCTGCTCCCCGCCGCTGGACTGGACGCGCTGCTGGTCACCGAGCTGCTCGACGTCCGGTACCTCACCGGGTTCACCGGCTCCAACGCCGCCGCGGTGATCGCCGCCGACCCGGGGGAGGACCTGCTCTGCACCGACGGGCGCTACCGCGTCCAGGCCGCCGAGCAGTGCCCCGGCCTGGAGATCCTCGTCGAGCGGCCGAGCGCCCCGGCTGCCGCAGCCCGCGTCCGGGCCGGGCGGACCCTCGGCTACGACTCCGCCACGCTCACCGTCGACGGCCTGGCCGCCGTGCGCGACGCCGTCCCCGGCCGCCGGCTGCGCCGGGCACCCGGCCTGGTCGGGCGGCTGCGCGCGGTCAAGGACGCCGACGAGGTCGAGCGGATCGCCGCCGCCTGCGCGCTCGCGGACACCGCGCTGCGCGGCCTGCTCGACGACGGCGGCCTGCGCCCGGGACGCACCGAGGCCGACGTCGCGCGTGAGCTCGACGACCGGATGCGCCGCCTGGGCGCCGACGGCCCCGCCTTCGACACCATCCTCGCCGCGGGCCCGCACTCCGCGGTGCCGCACCACCGCCCCACCGGCACCGAGCTGCGTCGCGGCGACCTCGTCAAGATCGACTTCGGGGCGGCGCTGGACGGCTACCACTCCGACACCACCCGGACGTTCTGCCTGGGCCCGGCCGCGGACTGGCAGCGTGAGCTGCACGCCCTGGTCGACGCCGCGGCGGCGGCCGGGCGGGCCGCGCTCGTCGACGGTGCCTCGGTGGCCGCCGTCGACGCGGCGGCCCGGGACATCGTCACCGCCGCCGGGCACAGCGAGCGGTTCCCGCACGGGCTCGGGCACGGGGTCGGGCTCGCGGTGCACGAGCCGCCGTGGCTCGCGACCACCGCCACCGGGCGGATCGACGCCGGCGCCGTCGTGACCGTCGAGCCGGGCGTCTACCTCGACGGGCGGGGCGGGGTGCGGATCGAGGACACCCTGCACGTGGCCGCGGGCGGCCCGGCCAGGGCACTGACCGGGCTGCCCCGCGAGCTCATCGAGATCTGAGTGCCTCCCGCCACGGCACCGTCGCCCCGATCCGCAGCACGGACCGCTCGTACACGCGGGCCCCGGCGCGGGCCAGCAACGCCACGGCGACGATCATGACCAGCGCCGAGCCGGCCACGTGCCAGGCCGAGACGGTGCCCTGGGCGACCATCAGCGGCATGAGCATCGCCGGGAACGGCGGGATCCACGACAGGACCTGCAGCGCCGTCGCGTCCGGCGAGCCGAGGTACCAGAACGAGGCGCCGTACATCGCGAACATCAGCATCATCAGCGGCCCGGTCGTCGAGTTGACGTCCTCCTGGCGCGACACCAGCGACCCGGCTGCGGCGTAGAGGACGGCGAAGAAGGCGTAGCCGAGCACGAACCAGGCCAGCGCCGCGCCGAACACCCCGACCGCGGTACCGGTGATCGTCAGCAGCCCGGTGGCGAGCCCGGTCGCGATCCCGACGACGCCGTAGAGCAGCAGCTGGACCAGCCCGACCGCGCCGATTCCCACTACCTTGCCCCAGAGCAGGTCCAGCGGGCGGATCGTGGACAGCAGCAGCTCCACCACCCGGCTGGACTTCTCCTCGACCACGCCCATCGCGACGGTCAGCCCGAAACCGACGATCTGCATGAACATCACGATCAGCACCGCGAACGACAGTGCCGACCGCTGCCCGGCCTCCGGGTCGGTGGGGTCGAGTGCGTCGACGGTCAGCCTGGCGGGCGGGGTCGCGGCGGCCAGCTGGGACGAGGTCACGCCCACCACGGCGAGCCCGACGCCGGTGGCCCGGTCGGCCAGTGCCGCGTCGAGGACGGCCCGGGTCGTCGGGGCGAGCTCGGAGTCGACGACGGCCGTCGCGCCCGGCCCTGATTCGTCGCCGAGCAGGGCGACGTCGAGGTCCCCGGCGGCGACGGCGGCCCGGCCGTCGCCGGCGGAGGCGATCTCCCGGACGTCGACGGGTGACCCGAGCCGCTCCGCGGCGGAGGTGACGGCCGCGGCCAGTGCCGGGTCACCGGCGACGCCGACCGAGGGCCGGTCGTCGCCCGTGCCGAACAGCGAGAAGGCGATCATGCTGCCCGCGATGAGCAGGAGCATGATCGCGTTGCTGACCCAGAAGCTGCGTTTGTGCACCTGCACGCGGAACTCGCGACGAGCGACCAGCGCGATGGCGCGCCGCGCCGGCAGGGTGGTGGACGGGGCGCTCATGCGACGACTTCCCGGTACAGATCGGTCAGCGACGGGGTGGTGACGGTGAAGCCGTGCACCGGTCCGGTGGACAGGGCGGCGTCGAGGACCCGCTGGTCGTCGACGCCGTCGCCGAGCGCCAGCACGGTGCGGCCGCGCTCCTCGGCGAGCACGGTGACCCCGGTCAGCCCGTGTGCCCAGCCGGGTCCGGCGGCGGGGGCGCGCACCTCCAGCCGGGTGCCGCCACCGCGGCGGACCTCACCGACGGTGCCGACGGTCCGCATCCGGCCGGCCACGAGGATCCCGACCCGGTCGCAGAGCCGCTGCACCAGGTCGAGCTGGTGGCTGGAGAACAGCACCGGCACCCCGGCGCGGGCCTTCTGCCGCAGCACCTCGCTCATCACGTCGACGGCGACCGGGTCCAGCCCGGAGAACGGTTCGTCGAGCACCAGCACGGCCGGGTCGTGCACGAGTGCCGCGGCCAGCTGGACGCGCTGCTGGTTGCCCAGGCTGAGCGCGTCGACGGTGTCGTCGAGCCGGTGGTCGACGCCGAGCTGCTCGGCCCAGCGCAGCACCGCCCGGCGCGCAGCGACCCGGTCGACGCCGTGCAGCTCGGCCAGGTAGGCGAGCTGCTCACCGACCTTCATCTTCGGGTACAGCCCGCGCTCCTCGGGCATGTAGCCGATCGTGCGGCGGACGTCGAGGTCGATCGGGCGCCCACCGAGACGGACCTGTCCGGAGTCCGCCGCCAGCACGCCCAGGGCGATCCGCATCGTCGTCGTCTTCCCGGCGCCGTTGGAGCCGACGAAGCCGAAGATCTCGCCCGGGCGGACGTCGAAGCTCACCCCGTCCAGGGCGACGGTGCCGCCGTAGCGCTTGGTCAGCGCGTCGATCTCGAGTGTGGCGCCGGTGTCCGCCACCGGCCCGGCCCGGAGCTGCTGCTGCTGTGTGGTCATCGGTCCCTCCCCCGCTGTGGGGACCGACGCTACGAGCCGGGGGTGCCCTCGCGGATCGGCGCGAAGGACGAGATCGGTGCCGCGGCGGGGTCGTCCTCGCGGACGAGCGGGCTGCGGGGCAGCACCGCGCGGACCGTCCACCCCTGCCCGTCGCCGGGGCCGGTGTACAGCTCGCCGCCGACCAGCGCGACCCGTTCCCGCATCCCGAGCAGGCCCAGGCGGGAGCCGGTGTCGTCGGGCCGGTGGCCGGGCACCGGGCCGTCGTCGTCGACCTCCACGACGAGCGGCTCGGCGGCGCCGCCGTGGACGACCCGCACCCGGGTGGGGGTGGGCCCGGCGTGGCGCAGGGTGTTGGTCAGTGCCTCGGTGACGATGCGCCGCGCGAACAGCTCGGCCTCGCCGGGCGTCGCCGTGGGGGAGCCCTCGACGGTCACCGCGACCGGCAGCCCTGCCGCGCGTGACGGCGCGACCAGGGCCTCCAACGCGGCGGGGGACAGGTCCGCGCCGTCCGGGTCCGGCCCCAGATCGGCGAGGGCGGGCAGCGCCTCGGCGACCCGGCGGACCGAGTCCGCGATGTGCCCGAGCGCCTCGGCGCGGGCCGCCGGGTCGGCGGCGAGCCGCGCCGCCCCGGCCTGCACCGCCACCGCGGAGACGTGGTGGGCGACGACGTCGTGCAGGTCGCGGGCCACCCGCAGGCGTTCGCGGGTGAGCGCCTCGCGCACCCCGGCCTCGGTGAGCGCGCGTCGCCGGGTCGCGGTGTCGAGCCGGTGGTGGCGGACCGCGACCCCGGCCGCCCACAGCGGCACCACGGCCAGGAAGCTGAGCACGACCACCGACGCCGGGGTCCCGAGCCGGTGCCACACCCCCGCGAGGGTGCCCCCGGTGAGGACGACCAGCGTCGACACCGCCACTGCCACCGCGGACGTCACGACCGGCGCCGTCGACGCCGCGCCCCACACCAGGAGTATCCAGGTGGACTCGGCGAACGTGTTGGAGCCGTCGAGCATGGTCGCGACGAACGACGCCACTCCGGCGAGCAGCAGCGCCGGCACCGGCGCGGTCCGCCACCACGCGACGAGTGCGAACTGCACCGCCACGACCAGCGCCGCGGCCGGGTTCCCCCACGGCAGCTGCAGCAGGCGCAGGAACCCGTCGACGACCACCAGCCCGGTGTCCACGTCGCCCGCCGAGGAGACGAGCGCACCGATCAGCAGAGCCGGGACGACGAACGCGACGAGCGCCCACAGCCCGGCCCGGTCGGGCAGCGGCACCCGGCGACACCGCGCGGGCGCGGCCGGGGCCGGCACCGGGACGGCGACGGGTCCCGGTTCGGCGGCGGGGGCGCGGAGCACACCCAGGACCCGGCGCATCGCGGCCAGCACGGACCGGGCCCGTTCCCGCACGGCCCGCAGGTCGGCCTCGGTCGCGTCGGGGCCCAGTGCCCCGGCCTGGGCGACCAGACGGCGCAGACCGCTGAGCACCCCACCGCCGATCTCCTCGGCGATCCGGGACCGCTCGGCGCCCAACGCGGTGCCGTGCTGCAGCCGGTCGGTCTCGGCCCGTTCGCGGTCGGCGCGCAGCGCCACGGACCGGCTCCAGCGCCCCGCGATGGTGGCGATCACCAGCATCGGCATGACCACCATCGCGCCGCCGACGATCAGCCCGGCGTCGGTCGCCACGTCCGGCGAGACCAGCAGGCGCAGCAGCCCGGCCAGTCCGAGCGAACCGAGCCAGGGCAGGGCCACCCACGCCGCAGCGCCGACCGGTCCGCGCTGCGGCGCCCGTGCGACGGAGAACGCGAGCAGCGGCCACACCAGCGCCGCGGCCCCGCCGAGGAACGCGATCCCCGGGGCGGAGATCACGGCCAGGACCAGATAGGCACACCGCGGCCGCCGGCGGCGCAGCAGCATCGCCGCGGCCGCCGCCAGACTCAGCCCGACCGCCAGGGCCACCTCCAGCGGCAGCGGCAGCCGGTGGACGTAGCCGTAGGTGTTGACGACCAGGGCCGTCACCATCTCCTGGGCGGCGAGGATCAGCGCCAGCACCGCGAGCGCGATGTCCCCGGCTCGGCTGCCGGGCAGCGGTGCCGGGGGAGCGTCCGCGCCGGGCTCAGCCGTCGGCACCGGCGGCCCCCACCAGCCCGTGCTCGTAGGCGAACACCACGAGCTGGACCCGGTCGCGCAGCCCCAGCTTGGTGAGCAGGTTCGACACGTGGGTCTTGACCGTCGTCCCGCCGAGCACCAGCCGGTCGGCGATCTCGGCGTTGGACAGCCCGGCGGCGACCAGCCCGAGCACCTCCCGCTCCCGCTCGGTCAGCGCGGCGGCGGGTCCGGCCTGCGCGGGCGGGTCGGTCGGGACGAACGAGCCGACGAGCCGCCGCGTGACCGACGGCGCGAACAGCTCATGGCCTGCGTGCACGGTGCGCACCGCGACCTGCAGGTCCTCCGGCTCGACGTCCTTCAGTACGAAGCCGGACGCGCCGGCCCGCAGCGCGTCGTAGACGTGGCGGTCCAGGTCGAAGGTCGTCACCACCAGCACGCGGATGCCGGGGTCGCGCAACGCCCGGATCCGCCGGGTCCCCTCGATGCCGTCGGTGCCGGGCATCCGGACGTCCATCAGGACGACGTCCGGACGCAGGGTCTCGGCCAGCTCGGCGGCCTCCGCACCGTCCCCTGCCTCCCCGACGACGTCGATGTCCGGTGCCGCCGCCAGCACCGTCCGCAGCCCCGCCCGCACCACGGCCTGGTCGTCGGCCACCACCACCCGCACCGTCATGGCGCCCATCCTGGCAGGTCGCCCGCCCCTCGGGCGGGCCGGTGAACCCGGTGGCGGTACCCTGACCGACGCACGAATCCGAGATCCGAGCAGGAGAGCGCGCACGTGGCGACCACGAACGACCTGAAGAACGGCCTGGTCCTGAACATCGAGGGCCAGCTGTGGACCGTGACGGCGTTCCAGCACGTCAAGCCCGGCAAGGGCGGTGCGTTCGTTCGCACCACGCTGAAGAACGTGATGTCCGGGAAGGTCGTGGACCGGACCTTCAACGCGGGCACCAAGGTCGACACCGCGACGGTGGACCGCCGCGACATGACCTACCTGTACCGCGAGGGCACCGACTTCGTCTTCATGGACGCCGACACCTTCGACCAGATCCCGATCCCGGAGAAGGCGGTCGGCGACGCAGCGCGCTACCTGCTGGAGAACGCCACCGCCCAGGTGTCGCTGCACGAGGGGGAGCCGCTGTTCGTCGAGCTCCCGACCTCGGTCGAGCTGGTCATCTCCCACACCGACCCGGGCCTGCAGGGCGACCGCTCCACCGGCGGCACCAAGCCCGCGACACTGGAGACCGGCGCCGAGATCCAGGTGCCGCTGTTCCTGGAGAGCGGCACCAAGGTCAAGGTCGACACCCGGGACGGCCGTTACCTCGGCCGCGTGAGCTGAGGTGCGCGCACGCACCAAGGCCCGTAAGCGGGCACTGGACATCCTGTTCGAGGCCGAGGCCCGCGGTGAGGACGCGCTGTCCGTGCTCACCGCGCGCCGCGAGACCGACGACGCGCCGCCCGTCCAGGACTACGCGGCGCGGCTCGTCGAGGGCGTCGCCACCCACCAGGAGCGGATCGACCAGCTGATCGCCGAGCACGCCGAGGGCTGGGACGTCGACCGGATGCCCGCGGTCGACCGCGGCCTGCTGCGGCTCGGGATCTACGAGCTGCTGTGGGTCGACGACGTCGACGACCCGGTCGCGATCACCGAGGCCGTCGAGCTGGCCCGGACGCTGTCGACCGACGACTCCCCGCGCTACGTCAACGGGGTGCTGGGCCAGATCTCCGACATCGCCGAGCACCTGCGCGCCACCCTGTAGGCCCCGGCCGCTCGGTGCCGGTGCCCGCGCGGTCCCGGGCGGACGGTGGCCGCGTCCCCGCCGCCCCGGGACCCGGGCGTGACCGCGGTGCGATCCGCACGGTGGGGCCTCTCAGGTGTTCGTGGGGAAGCCGAGGTTCAGCCCCGCGTGGCTGGGGTCGAGCCAGCGGGTGGTGACGACCTTGGCACGGGTGAAGAAGTGCACGCCCTCGGTGCCGTGGGCGTGGGTGTCGCCGAACAGGGAGTTCTTCCAGCCGCCGAAGCTGTAGTAGGCCATCGGGACGGGGACCGGGACGTTGACGCCGATCATGCCGACCTCGACCTCGTTCTGGAAGCGGCGGGCGGCGCCGCCGTCGTTGGTGAAGATCGCGGTGCCGTTGCCGTAGGGGTTGGCGTTGATCAGCTCCACGGCGTCGGTGTAGGTCGCGACGCGCACCACCGACAGCACCGGGCCGAAGATCTCGTCGGTGTAGACGCTCATGTCGGGGGTGACGTGGTCGAGCAGGGTGGGGCCGACGAAGAAGCCGGACCCGTCGGCGTCGAACTCGCCCTGCCTGCCGTCGACGACGACGGTGGCGCCCTCGGACTCGCCGGCGTCGATGTAGCCCGACACCCGCTCCTGGGCCGCCCGGGTCACGAGCGGCCCCATGTCGCAGGAGCGGCGGCCGTCACCGGTGCGCAGGTTGCGGGCGCGGTCGGCGATCTTCGCGACGAGGGTGTCGGCGACGTCGCCGACGGCCACCAGCGCGGACACGGCCATGCAGCGTTCGCCGGCGGAGCCGAACCCGGCGTTGACGGCCTGGTCGGCGGCGAGGTCGAGGTCGGCGTCGGGCAGCACGACCATGTGGTTCTTCGCCCCGCCGAGTGCCTGGACGCGCTTGCCGTGGGCGGTGCCGGTCTCGTAGACGTGGCGGGCGACCGGGGTGGAGCCGACGAAGCTGATCGACTTGACGTCCGAGCTGGTCAGCAGGGTGTCGACGGCGGTCCTGTCGCCGTGCAGGACGTTGAACACGCCGTCGGGCAGGCCGGCTTCCGACCAGAGCTCGGCGAGCCAGAGCGCCGCGGAGGGCACCTTCTCCGACGGCTTGAGCACCACGGTGTTGCCGGTGGCGATCGCGATGGGGAAGAACCACATCGGGACCATCGCCGGGAAGTTGAACGGGCTGATGATCCCGACGACGCCGAGTGGCTGGCGGATCGAGTGGACGTCGACGCCGGTGGAGGCGTTCTCGGTCGCCGAGCCCTTGAGCAGGTGCGGCATGCCGCAGGCGAACTCGACGACCTCCTGGCCGCGGGCGACCTCGCCGGCGGCGTCGGAGAGGACCTTGCCGTGTTCGGCGGTGATGAGTGCGGCCAGCTCCGGGGCACGGGCGTCGAGCAGCTCGCGGAAGCGGAACATGATCTGGGTGCGCTTGGCGAGGCTGGTGTCGCGCCAGGCGGGGAACGCGGCCTTCGCCGCGGCGATCACCGCGGCGGCCTCGTCGGCGCTCGCGAGGGGCAGGTGCGCGGTGACCTCGCCGGTGGCGGGGTCGGTGACCTCGCAGGGCCGCCCGGAGCTGCCCTCGACCCGCGTGCCCGCGACCCAGTGGTGGAGCGTCTTCTGCAGCGTGCTCGTCATGATCCTCTTCCGTGTCGGGGCCGTGGTCGGACGACGGACGCGGCGTCGCCGGTGGTCCGCCGTCGGATCCGCTCCATCTCGTCGGACTCGGTCTACCCGCAGACGAGCCGGAGAGCGACCTGCACGACGTCACCGCGGTCGTCGGGGCGAGTCGCTCGGCCCCGTTCGCTGTTGCCCACCGCGGCGGGCCGTACGGATCGTGGTGTCCGGACCGGTCGTGCCACGACCGTCACTGTGTCGGCAGATCTGCCGAAGAATGGTCACTGTGTCGGGGTCCGGCTAGGTTGGGGCGGTGCGGATGTCCCTCCGGGAGGTGCTGGAGCTCCCCTCGGTGCTCCGGGGCCGGCCGCGCGTGCGCGCCGGCTCGGCCGCTCTCGGGGCGGAGGTGCGCTGGGTGCACGTGAGCGAACTCCCCGACGTGGCGGGAACGTTGACCGGCGGCGAGCTGGTCCTGCAGATCGGGGTGGTGCTGTCCGAAGCGGGCACCGACCTCGTCCGGTACCTCGACTCGTTGCGCGCCAGCGGGGCGGTCGGTCTGGTGGTGGAACTGGGCCGGCACGTGGAGCGGCTGCCCGAGGAACTGGTGCAGTACGCCCGCTCCGTGGGGTTCCCCCTGGTCGAGCTGCGGTCGACGGTGCGTTTCGTGGAGATCACCGAAGCCGTGCACGGCCGCGTCATGCACGAGCAGTTCGCACGTCTGGACCTGACGCGCCGGGCACACCGGGTGCTCGGACCGCTGGGGGTCGAGGGCGCCCCCGTCGAGGTGATCCTGGCTCGCTGCGCGGAGCTGGTCGACCGGGCGGTCGTGCTGGAGGACCTCTCCCACCGGGTCATCGGGTTCGCGGGCGCATCCGCACCGGAGGACATCCTGCGCGACTGGACGGCGCGCTCACGGCAGGTCCCGCCGGCGGCGGACACGATCCGGGGCGGGCCGGAACGGTGGATGGCCATCCCGGTCGGGCTCCGCCGCGCCCGGTGGGGACGTCTGGTGGTGCCCACCCGGGTCGACCAGTTCGAGGCCGAGGACGTGGCACTGGTCCTCGAACGGGCGGCCGAGGCGGTGACGATCACCCGTCTGGTGGGCGGGCCTGCCGAGGAGCTCGAGGTGATGGCCGTCGAGCGGCTGATCCGGGACGTCATCGGCGGACACGGCGGCGACGAGGCGGCCGTCGGGGCCAGGGCACAGGCCCTCGGCTTCAGCCCGGCCGGGGAGATCGCGGTGCTGATGGCCCGCGGGCGTGGCGGGGACGGCGGGCCCGATGCCGAGCTCGTCGAGCAGTTCGGCGCGGCGGTGCACCGCATCCAACGAACGGCCCTGGTCGGACGGGTCCGCCGCAACCTGGTCGTGGCTCTGCTCGACGGGGGCGACGGGGTCGACGACCGGTTGGCGAGCGAGCTCGGGGCGGGTGCGGTGGCCGTCCTGGCGCTCGGGCCCCCGGTGCGACGATGGCGGGAGCTGGCCGAGGCCCTGACCGAGGCCGAACAGATCGCCGGGATCGCCCGGCCCACGCGGCCCGGTGAGGCGGTCCGGGTGTCGCGCGGGCGGCACCTCGGTGTCCGCAGGCTGCTGTGGCAGCTGCGCGGCGAGGTACGACTGCACGCCTTCGTCGACGAACAGCTCGGACGGGTCCTCGCGCTTCCCCACGGACGACGTGAGGACACGCTGCGCATGCTCGAGTCCTACCTGGACTGCAACGGGGTGATGGCGGTGTTCGCCCGCTCGCTGCACCTGAGCCGGGCCGGGGCCTACGCGCGGCTCGACACGCTGCGTCGTGTGCTCGGCGCGGACCTCGGTGACGCGGAGGTCCGTACCGGACTGCACCTGGCGATGCTGGCGCACCGGGCCGCGACCGGTGACCAGCCGGCGCCGACCCCACCGTGAGGTGCGCCGCGCGGCACACCGGCCCCGCGCGCGGTGGCCGGGCACCGCGGGACGAGGACGGCGGCCGGGGGACTGTGCGAAAACCCCGGCCGCCGTCGTGCCGGTCGCGTCACCCTTCCCCTGGGACGCGGCCGGCGGGGCAGATCATCCCACGTGCTGTCCGGGGCGTGCCTCGGGAGGCAGGACACCCCAGTCGATCAGCTGGTCGGTCAGCTCGCCGGGGGACATGTCGTAGATGATCGCGAGCGACCGCAGGTCCTCGGCGCGGATCGAGAGCACCTTGCCGTTGTAGTCGCCGCGCTGGCTCTGGATGGCCGCGGCGTAGCGGGCCAGCGGACCCACCTTGTCCGCGGGCAGCTGCTGCAGCCGCTCCAGGTTGATCACGATCTTCGTGGCGGGCTCGCTGCCGGACGGGATGCGGCCCTCGGGGAGCAGCTCGGCCACCGGGACGCCGTAGAAGTCGGCCAGCTCGGCCAGCTTCTGCACGGTGACCGCACGGTCCCCGCGCTCGTAGGAGCCCACGACGACCGCCTTCCAGCGTCCGCCCGACTTCTGCTCGACGCCGTGCAGGGAGAGCCCCTGTTGCTGCCTGATCGCCCGGAGCTTGCCCCCGAGCGCCTTGGCGTAGTCGCCCATCGATCTCCTCGTTCCTGACGGTCCGTGCCGGTGAGGACGGACCGGCGGTCACCGGCGGTGCACCGGTGGCGTGGTCGCGCCTGCCGCGTCATCGCCCCTGTGGGTGGTCCCGTTCGGGGCGGCAGCTCCGGCGGGGGGCCGGCCTCCCGGCCGTCCCGTGCGTCGCGGCGCTGCTGCACGCGTGCTGATTGATGCTGAGTGATTGCTGATTGATACGGAGAGTAATCCTCCGGGTCCGGTCCGGCGTGGTCAAGCTCGACCCCCTGCTCGGGGGGTTGACGAGCGGTTTCCCACACGAACGGGGCAGTCCGTGTCCCTCGACAGCGGTAGCGCAGGGTACGGGCGCCGACTCCGCCACCCGCCCCTGTGGGTGCGCCTGGGCGGAACCGGGTATCGCAAGTCCCGTCCGGCCCGGCCGTCGATCATCGCGCATCGTGACAGGAACGTGACCTCAAACGAGTGGTGCCGTTGTGGCGCGGCTCGCGTTGTGACGCGCTGCGGCCGACCCGCGCGGCACCTGCCGGGTTGATAGGTTGACGCACAGCTCTTGCACGACCGTCCTTTAAGACCCGTCCGGTGAGGCGGGGAAGGAGACCACCTCGTGGCGCAGAACCGCCGCGGGGACGCCGACGCGCAGCAGCCCGCACGGGAACTGCTGTCCGCCGCCGACGTCACCCGCACCGTCGCGCGCCAGATCATCGAGAAGACCGCGTTCAGCGCCGAGGCCCCCGACGGGCTCGTGCTGATGGGCGTCCCCACCCGCGGCGTGCACCTGGCCCACCGGCTCGCCGCCGCGATCACCGACTTCGCCGGCGCCGCACCGGCGGTCGGCTCGGTCGACGCCACCCTCTACCGCGACGACCTGCGCCGCGGCCCGGCCCGTGCGCTGGAGTCCACCGCGGTGCCCGAGGGCGGTGTCGACGACCGGCTCGTCGTACTCGTCGACGACGTCCTCATGTCCGGGCGCACCACCCGCGCCGCGCTCGACGCCCTGCGCGACGAGGGCCGCCCGCGCGCGGTGCAGCTCGCCGTGCTGATCGACCGCGGCCACCGGGAGCTCCCGATCCGCGCCGACTACGTCGGCAAGAACGTCCCGACGTCGCGCTCGGAGCAGATCCTGGTCTCGCTGACCGAGATCGACGGCGGCGACGGCGTCTGGATCACCCAGGGAGAGGGGGACAGGTGAGGCACCTGCTCTCGGTCGCCGACCTCGACGCCGCCGAGGCCACCGCGCTGCTCGACACCTCCGACCGGCTGCGTCAGGCGCTGCTCGGCCGTGAGGTGCGCAAGCTGCCGACGCTGCGCGGCCGCACGGTCATCACGATGTTCTACGAGAACTCCACCCGCACCCGGGTGTCGTTCGAGATCGCCGGCAAGTGGATGAGCGCCGACACCGTGAACGTGTCGGCGTCGGGCTCGTCGGTGTCGAAGGGCGAGTCGCTGCGCGACACCGCGCTGACGCTGTCGTCGATGGGGGCGGACTGCGTGATCGTGCGCCACCCCGCGTCGGGGTCGGCGCACCGGCTGGCGCACTGGGTCGATGCCGACCGCGAGGTCACCGGCACGCCCACCGCGATCGTGAACGCCGGCGACGGCACCCACGAGCACCCCACCCAGGCGCTGCTCGACGCCGCGACCCTGCGCGACCGGCTCGGCGGCATCGCCGGGCGCCGGATCGGGATCGTCGGCGACGTCCTGCACTCGCGGGTGGCGCGGTCCAACGTGCTGCTGCTCGCGACCCTCGGCGCCGAGGTCGTGCTCGTCGCGCCGCCGACGCTGCTGCCCACCGGCGTCGAGTCCTGGCCGTGCCGGGTGTCGCACTCCCTCGACGCCGAGCTGCCCGCGCTCGACGCCGTCATGATGCTGCGCGTGCAGTCCGAGCGGATGCACGGCGGCTTCTTTCCCTCCGCGCGCGAGTACGCGGTGCGCTTCGGGCTGTCCGAGGACCGCGCGAAGCTCCTGCCCGACCACGCGGTCGTCCTGCACCCCGGCCCGATGATCCGCGGCATGGAGATCGCCCCCGCGGTCGCCGACGCCCCCAACGCCGCCGTCCTGGCCCAGGTCCGCAACGGCGTGCACGTGCGGATGGCCGTCCTCTACCACCTTCTCGCCGGAGCTCCCGAATGACCGACCTGCTGATCCGCAACACCCGGCCCTACGGCGGGGACCCGGTCGACGTGCTCGTCACCGACGGCGTCGTCGCCACCATCGGAACCGGGCTGACCACGCCCGAGGGCGCCGAGGTCCTCGACGCCGACGGCGCCGTGCTGCTGCCCGGCTTCGTCGACCTCCACGTGCACCTGCGCGAGCCCGGCGGCGAGGAGTCCGAGACCATCGAGACCGGCAGCCGGGCCGCCGCCCTCGGCGGGTTCACCGCCCTGTTCGCGATGCCGAACACCACCCCGGTCGCCGACTCCGACGTCGTCGTCGAGCACGTGCGCCGGCGCGGCGAGGAGATCGGGCTGGTCGACGTGCACCCGGTCGGCGCGGTCACCGTCGGCCTCGGCGGCGAGAAGCTCGCCGAGCTCGGCACGATGGCCGCCTCCCGCGCCGCGGTGCGGATGTTCTCCGACGACGGCCGCTGCGTGAACGACCCGCTGATCATGCGCCGGGCGCTGGAGTACGCCTCCGCGCTCGACGTCGTCATCGCCCAGCACGCCGAGGACCACCGCCTGACCGGCGGCGCCCAGGCGCACGAGGGCGCCGTCGCGGCCCGGCTCGGGCTCGCCGGATGGCCCGCGACGGCGGAGGAGACGATCGTCGCCCGGGACTGCGCGCTGGCCCGCGAGGCCGGGGCGCGGCTGCACGTCTGCCACATCTCCACCGCCCGCACGATCGACGTGCTGCGCGCGGCCAAGGCCCAGGGCGTGCGGGTGTCGGCCGAGGTCACCCCGCACCACCTGCTGCTCACCGACTCCCGGCTGACCGGCTACGACCCGGTGAACAAGGTCAACCCGCCGCTGCGCACCGCCGACGACACCCGCGCGATGCGCGAGGCACTGGCCGAGGGCGTGATCGACGTCGTCGCGACCGACCACGCCCCGCACGCCGCGCAGTACAAGGACACCGAGTGGCAGGCGGCGAAACCGGGCATGCTCGGCCTGCAGACCGCGCTGTCGGTGCTGGTCGAGACGATGGTGGAGCCGGGCCTGCTGGACTGGCACGGCGTCGCGCGGGTGCTCTCGGAGCGCCCCGCGGAGATCGGGAACCTGCCCGACCAGGGCCGTCCGATCGCGGAGGGGGAGCCGGCGACCTTCGCGCTGGTCGACCCGGACGGGGTCTGGACGGTCCGTGGAGCGGAGCTGGCGAGCAAGGCGGCGAACACGCCGTACGAGGGAATGCGGCTGCCCGGAACGGTGGTCGCGACGGTGCTGCGGGGACGCATCACCGCGCAGGACGGGAAGGTTGTGCAGTGACCGCGCTTTTGGTTCTCGAGGACGGGCGGATCTTCCGCGGTGAGGCCTACGGCGCCACCGGGCAGACCCTGGGTGAGGCCGTGTTCACCACGGCCATGACCGGCTACCAGGAGACCCTCACCGACCCGTCGTACCACCGACAGATCGTGCTGCAGACCGCACCGCAGATCGGCAACACCGGCTGGAACGACGAGGACGACGAGTCCTCCGGCATCCAGGTCGCCGGCTACGTCGTGCGCGACCCGGCCCGGCGGCCGTCGAACTGGCGGGCCACCGGCACCCTGGAGGACGCGCTGCGCACCCAGGGGGTCGTCGGCGTCGCCGGGATCGACACCCGCGCCGCGGTGCGCCACCTGCGTGAGCGCGGCGCCATGCGGGCCGGGATCTTCTCCGGCGACGCGATCGCCCCGGACGACGAGCTCGTCGAGCGGGTGCGGCAGTCCCCGCCGATGGAGGGCGCCGACCTCTACGGCGCCGTGACCACCGCCGAGACCTACGTGGTGCCCGCGGTGGGGGAGCGGCGCTTCGTCGTCGCCGCCCTCGACGTCGGCATCAAGTTCAACACCCCGCGGATGATGGCCGCCCGCGGCATCGAGGTGCACGTGCTGCCCGCCTCGAGCACCATCGAGACGGTCGAGTCGCTGCGTCCGGACGGCTTCTTCCTGGCCAACGGCCCCGGTGACCCGGCCACCGCGGACGGTCCGGTCGCGCTGGCCCGGCAGGTGCTGGAGCGCCGGATCCCGCTGTTCGGCATCTGCTTCGGCAACCAGATCCTGGGGCGCGCGCTGGGACGCGAGACCTACAAGCTCCGCTACGGCCACCGCGGCGTGAACATCCCGGTCGTCGAGCACGCCACCGGGCGGATCGCGATCACCTCGCAGAACCACGGGTTCGCGGTCGCCGGGTCGCCGGGGGAGGAGTTCGACACCCCCTACGGCCGGGCGCAGATCAGCCACTACTGCCCCAACGACGACACCGTCGAGGGCATGACCGGGCTGGACTTCCCCGCCTTCTCCGTGCAGTACCACCCCGAGGCCGCCGCGGGCCCGCACGACGCCGCGGACCTGTTCGACCGGTTCGTCGCGCTCATGACCGAGCACCCGGTCGGCTACGCCGGCGTCGCCGGGCAGCGGCCCGAGGGCACCGCGCCCGCGCCGTACCCGCAGCCCGAGTCCGACCCCGTGTCCGAGTCCGTGTCCGACTCCGAGCCGGAGCCCGAGCCGGCGCCCGCGCCGGGGATGACCGCCCAGCCCGACCCGGCCACGCCGCCGTCGGCGACCGCGGCCCCGTCGGTCGACCTGCGGCCCACCCCGCCCGCTCCGTCACCGGGCCCGGCCCCGGCCGCGGGCGGGTTCGAGCCGGGCAGCCCGGAGGTCCCGCACGGCGGGGTCCGGCCCGGCCCGGCGGCCGTCGAGCATCCTGCCGACGAGCACACCACCCGGCTGCCCGTCACCCCGCCGACCGGGACCCCGGTCTCCGGCCGCGACGAGGTCGAGCCGCCCACCAGCCGGATGCCCGCCCTCGGTCGTCCCGCCACCCCGGACCCGCTGACGGCGCCGTTCTCCGACATCGAGGACGCGCTGCGCCGCGACGGCGGCACACCCGCCCACCCGGGCGCCACCGCGGACCCGGACGCGGCGGACGTCCCGGCCGACCCGGCACCGGGCGCCGACCCGGTGTCCGGCCGCGCCCGGCCCGTCGACGACCGCCCGTGGCCGCCGCCCCACGCAGCCCCATCCACCCCGCAGCACCCGGACCGGCACGACCAGGCCCGGCAGGAGGACCACTGATGCCCCGCCGCGACGACATCGACCACGTCATGGTGATCGGCTCCGGGCCGATCGTGATCGGCCAGGCCTGCGAGTTCGACTACTCCGGCACCCAGGCGTGCCGGGTGCTGCAGGCCGAGGGCATCCGGGTCTCGCTGGTCAACTCCAACCCGGCGACGATCATGACCGACCCGGAGTTCGCCGACGCCACCTACGTCGAGCCGATCACCCCGGAGTTCGTCGAGAAGGTGATCGCCGCCGAGCGCGACAACGGCACCCCGGTCACCGCGATGCTCGCGACCCTGGGCGGGCAGACCGCGCTCAACACCGCGATCGCGCTGCACGAGAACGGCGCCCTGGAGCGGCACGGCGTCGAGCTGATCGGCGCCGACGTCGACGCCATCGAGCGCGGCGAGGACCGGCTCAAGTTCAAGGACATCGTCATCGGGGTCGGCGGCGACGTCCCCCGCTCGCGGGTCTGCCACTCGATGGAGGAGGTCCGCGCCGCCGCCGACGAGCTCGGCCTGCCGGTGGTCATCCGGCCGTCGTTCACCATGGGCGGTCTCGGCTCGGGCATGGCGCACTCGGCGCAGGACCTGGAGCGCCTCGCCGGCGCCGGGCTCGACGCCTCCCCGGTCACCGAGGTCCTCATCGAGGAGTCGGTGCTCGGCTGGAAGGAGTACGAGCTCGAGCTCATGCGCGACCACCACGACAACGTGGTCGTCATCTGCTCGATCGAGAACATCGACCCGATGGGCGTGCACACCGGTGACTCGATCACCGTCGCCCCGGCGATGACGCTGACCGACCGCGAGTACCAGCACATGCGCGACGTCGGCATCGCCGTGCTGCGGGCCGTCGGCGTCGACACCGGTGGCTGCAACATCCAGTTCGCGATCCACCCCGAGACCGGGCGCCTGGTCGTGATCGAGATGAACCCGCGCGTCTCGCGGTCCTCCGCGCTGGCGTCGAAGGCCACCGGCTTCCCGATCGCCAAGATCGCCGCGAAGCTCGCCGTCGGCTACACCCTCGACGAGATCCGCAACGACATCACCGGCGAGACCATTGCCGCGTTCGAGCCGTCGCTGGACTACGTCGCGGTCAAGATCCCGCGGTTCGCCTTCGAGAAGTTCCCCGGCGCCGACCCCGAGCTGACCACGACCATGAAGTCGGTCGGCGAGGCGATGGCGCTGGGCCGCTCGTTCCCCGAGGCGCTGGGCAAGGCACTGCGCTCGATGGAGCGGGACCGGGCCGGTTTCTGGACCGCCCCCGACCCCGAGGGCGAGCCGGAGTACACCGTCCCGGTCGACGGCCGCATCTACGAGGTCGAGCGCGCCCTGCGCAGCGGCCAGTCGGTCGACGACGTCGCCAAGGCCTCCGGCATCGACCCCTGGTTCGTCGACCAGATCGCGCTGCTGGGGGAGATCCGCGCCGAGCTCGAGGCCGCACCCGTCCTCGACGCCGACCTGCTGCGCCGGGCCAAGCGCCACGGCCTGTCCGACCGCCAGCTCGCCGCCGTGCGCCCCGAGTTCGCCGGCGAGGACGGCGTGCGCACCCTGCGCCACCGCCTCGGCATCCGGCCGGTCTACAAGACCGTCGACACCTGTGCCGCCGAGTTCGCGGCGAAGACGCCCTACCACTACTCGGCCTACGAGACCGACCCCGCGGCCGAGTCGGAGATCGCCCCGCAGACCGAGAAGCCGAAGGTGCTGATCCTCGGCTCCGGCCCGAACCGCATCGGGCAGGGCATCGAGTTCGACTACTCCTGCGTGCACGCGGTCATGGCGCTGCGCGCCGCCGGGTTCGAGACCGTCATGGTCAACTGCAACCCGGAGACGGTGTCCACCGACTACGACACCGCCGACCGCCTCTACTTCGAGCCGCTGACCTTCGAGGACGTCCTGGAGGTCGTGCACGCCGAGCAGGCCTCCGGCACCGTCGCCGGGGTCATCGTGCAGCTCGGCGGGCAGACCCCGCTGGGGCTCGCCCAGCGCCTCACCGACGCCGGGGTGCCGGTCGTCGGGACGTCCGCGGCCGCGATCGACCTGGCCGAGGACCGCGGCGCGTTCGGCGAGGTCCTGCACAAGGCCGGCCTGCCCGCCCCGGAGTTCGGCATGGCCACCTCCTTCGAGCAGGCCAGGGGGATCGCCTCGCGGATCGGCTACCCGGTGCTCGTGCGGCCGTCCTACGTGCTCGGTGGACGCGGCATGGAGATCGTCTACGACGAGGCGACCCTGGCCGGCTACATCGCCCGCGCCACCACCATCTCCCCGGACCGCCCGGTGCTGGTCGACAAGTTCCTCGACGACGCCATCGAGATCGACGTCGACGCCCTGTGCGACGGTGAGGAGATCTACCTCGGCGGGGTCATGGAGCACATCGAGGAGGCCGGGGTCCACTCCGGTGACTCCTCCTGCACGCTGCCGCCGATCACGCTGGGCTCCTCGGTCCTGGCGAAGGTCCGCGAGGCCACCGCCGCCATCGCGCACGGCGTCGGCGTGCGCGGGCTGCTCAACGTCCAGTACGCCCTGCACGGCGACGTGCTCTACGTGCTGGAGGCCAACCCGCGGGCGTCGCGGACGGTGCCGTTCGTGTCCAAGGCGACGTCGGTGCCGCTGGCCAAGGCCGCCGCCCGGATCATGCTCGGTGCCACCATCGCCGAGCTGCGCGCCGAGGGCCTGCTCCCGGCCACCGGCGACGGCGGAGCGCTGCCCGCCGACTCCCCGGTCGCGGTCAAGGAGGCGGTGCTGCCGTTCAACCGGTTCCGCAACACCGCGGGCCAGGGCGTCGACCCGCTGCTCGGCCCGGAGATGAAGTCCACCGGCGAGGTCATGGGCTTCGACTCCGCCTTCGGTCCGGCCTTCGCCAAGTCCCAGGCCGCCGCCTACGGCTCGCTGCCCACCTCGGGCACGGTGTTCGTGTCGATCGCCGACCGCGACAAGCGGGCGATGGTCTTCCCGATCCGTCGCCTGGCCGACATGGGCTTCCAGGTCCTGGCCACCGAGGGCACCGCGGAGATGCTGCGCCGCAACGGGATCGACGTCACCGTGGTGCGCAAGCACAGCGAGGGATCCGGCCCGGACACCCCCACGATCGTCGACACCATCCTCGCCGGTGACGTCGACCTGATCGTCAACACCCCGGTCGGGAACCCCGGCCCGCGGGTGGACGGCTACGAGATCCGCGCCGCCGCGGTGTCCCGCGGTGTCCCGTGCATCACCACGGTGCAGGGGACCGCGGCCGCGGTGCAGGGCATCGAGGCGCTCGCCTCGGGCGGGCTCGGTGTGCGGTCGCTGCAGCAGGCGCACGCGGCGCTGAAGGCCAAGGCGTGAGCATCGCCGCCCGGCTCGGCGAGGCCGTTGCCGCCCACGGGCCGCTGTGCGTCGGGATCGACCCGCACCCGGCCCTGCTGGCGGCCTGGGACCTCACCGACGACGCCGACGGCCTCGCCGCGTTCGCCGACCGCTGCCACACCGCGTTCGCCGGGGCGGTGTCGGTGGTGAAGCCGCAGTCGGCGTTCTTCGAGCGGCACGGCTCGGCGGGCGTCGCGGTGCTGGAGCGGCTGCTCGCCGGGTACGCGGGCACGGGCACCCTGACCCTGCTCGACGCCAAGCGCGGCGACATCGGCTCCACCATGGACGGCTACGCCGACGCCTACCTGCGCGTCGGCGCGCCGCTCGGGGCTGACGCGCTCACGTTGTCGCCCTACCTGGGGTTCGGGTCGCTGGAACCGGCCCTGACCGCGGCCGACGAGGCCGGGCGCGGGGTGTTCGTGCTGGCCCGGACGTCCAACCCGGACGGTGCCGCGGTGCAGTGCGCCACGGCGCCGGGCGGGGTGTCCGTCGCCCAGCAGATGGTCGACGAGGCCGCCGCGCGCAACGCCGGCGCACAGCCCGGCGGGGCGGTGGGGGTCGTCGTCGGCGGCACCCACGACCACGGCCTGGACCTGAGCGCGCTGAACGGTCCGGTGCTGGTGCCCGGGCTCGGCGCCCAGGGCGCGAGCCCGGCCGACGTGGTGGCGCGGTTCGCGGGCACCACGGGCCCGGTGCTGCCGGTGTCGGCCCGCGGGGTGCTCCGGGCGGGCCCCGACCCGTCCGCGCTGCGTGACGCCGCGCACGCCCTGAGCGAGGAGCTGGCCTCGGCGACCGCCGGATCGCACTGAACCGGACCGGCCGACGTCGGTGTGCGGGGGACCGGTGCCACGTCCGGCACCGGTCCGCTCACCGACCGCGGCCGTGGCCGTCGGCGACGCCGGACGCGCCGGGAGGGCGTCCGGCGGTCCGTCGTGCCGGTCGGGAGCCCCCCGGCGCACCGGGACGTCGATCGGGCGCGCCCGACCGTGTCGGTGGGGTGCACCTCCGGCACGCCCACTGCGCCGACCCGCCGTCCGGCGGAGCCGGGTGGCGGTGGTGTGGCGGGACCGCCGGCGTGCCGTTGATCACCTCCGCACGGCCGAAACCGGAGGTGGGACCCCCATTGACGCTTCCGTGGAGGTCGTGGGTACGTTCGATCGCACCAGCCGGGACGTCCCCCGGACGGGTAGGTGCGACCCGCCGCCCGATCGCTGACGCGACACCCCGGCGCGAGCCGGGATCACGGCGGCGAGAACGACGAGAACGACACAGGAAAGTACGGAGGAACCAACCGTGGCCCTTCCCCAGCTGACCGAGGAACAGCGCGCCGCCGCGCTGGAGAAGGCTGCGGCCGCGCGCCGGGCCCGGGCCGAGCTGAAGGACCGCCTCAAGCGCGGCGGCACCACCCTCGAGGAGGTGCTGAAGAAGGCCGAGACCGACGAGGTGCTCGGCAAGATGAAGGTCTCGGCGCTGCTCGAGGCGCTGCCGAACGTCGGCAAGGTCCGTGCCCAGCAGATCATGGAGGAGCTGGAGATCGCGACCAGCCGCCGCCTGCGTGGCCTGGGCGACCGTCAGCGCAAGGCGCTGCTCGAGCGCTACCCGAGCTGATCCGGGCGTCCCGTGACCGACACCTCCTCCGTCATGTCCTCCGGCCGGACCGGCCCCGACCGCGGGCGGCTGCTCGTGCTGGCCGGGCCGTCCGGGGTGGGCAAGAGCAGCGTGGTCGCGGGACTGCGCGAGGCGTTGCCGGAGCTGCTGTTCAGCGTGTCCGCCACGACCCGGCCCCCGCGGCCGGGTGAGGTGGACGGCCGTGACTACCACTTCGTGTCCCGCGAGGAGTTCGACGCGCTCATCGAGCGCGGCGAACTCCTCGAGTGGGCCGAGGTGCACGGCGGTCTGCAGCGCTCCGGCACGCCACGGGTACCCGTCCAGCAGGCCCTCGACCAGGGCCGTCCGGTCCTGGTCGAGGTCGACCTGCAGGGCGCCCGGTCCGTCAAACGGGTCGTGCCCGAGGCCGTCACCGTCTTCGTCGCGCCGCCGTCGATGGAGGAGCTGACCCGTCGGCTCACCGACCGCGGCACCGACACCCCCGAGCAGCGCGAGCGCCGGCTGCGGACCGCCATCGAGGAGATGGACGCCCAGGGGGAGTTCGACGAGGTGGTCGTCAACGACGACCTGCAGGCCGTGATCGGCCGGTTGGTAGCATTGGCGGTCGACCGCGGCGCCGTCTGAGTGCCCCAGGTCCCCCTCGTTCTTCAGGAGTCCACCACGTGAGCACGCCCACCGGCACCTCCACCGCCCCCGAGGGCATCACCTACCCGCCGATCGACGACCTGCTCGGCCAGGTCAGCTCGAAGTACGCGCTGGTCATCTACGCGGCCAAGCGCGCCCGGCAGATCAACGACTACTACTCCCAGCTCGGTGAGGGCCTGCTCGAGTACGTCGGGCCGCTCGTCGAGCCGGGCCCGCGCGAGAAGCCGCTGTCGATCGCGATGCGCGAGATCCAGGCGGGGATGCTCGAGCACACCGAGGGCGAGTAAGACCTCTCGATGGCTCCTCCCGAGGTGCTCCTCGGCGTCTCCGGCGGCATCGCCGCCTACAAGAGCGCCGAGGTGCTGCGCCGTCTGACCGAGTCCGGCCACGCGGTGCGGGTGATCCCCACCGAGTCCGCGCTGCGGTTCGTCGGCGCCGCGACGTTCGAGGCTCTGTCCGGGCGGCCGGTGGCCACCGGGGTGTTCTCCGACGTCCACGAGGTGCCGCACGTGGCCCTGGGCAAGGGTGCGGACCTCGTCGTCGTCGCTCCGGCGACCGCGGACCTCATGGCCCGCCTGGCACACGGCCGCTCCGACGACCTGCTCACCGCCGCGCTGCTGACCGCCCGCTGCCCGGTGGTGCTGGCGCCCGCGATGCACACCGAGATGTGGGAGCACCCCGCGACGGTCGACAACGTCGCGCTGCTGCGCGCCCGGGGCACCGTGGTGATCGAACCCGCAGCGGGCCGGCTGACCGGCGCGGACACCGGCAAGGGCCGGCTGCCCGACCCGGCCGAGATCGTCGATCTGGCCCGGCTGCTGCTGGAGCGCCCGGACGCGCTGCCGCGCGACCTGGAGGGCCGCCACGTGGTGGTCAGCGCCGGCGGGACCCGGGAGAACCTCGACCCGGTCCGGTTCCTCGGCAACCGCTCCTCCGGCCGGCAGGGCTGGGCCCTGGCCCGGGTCGCCGCCCAGCGCGGCGCCCGGGTGACGCTCGTCGCCGGACACACCGCGGACCTCGGCGCCCCGGCCGGGGTGGACGTCGTCGCGGCGGGGACCGCCGTCGCGATGGAGGCCGCCGTCCGCGGCGCCGCCGCCGACGCCGACGCGGTGGTCATGGCCGCCGCCGTCGCGGACTTCCGCCCGGTCGACACGGCTGTCGACAAGATCAAGCGCGGTGACGCCGAGCCGGCGCCGCTGCGGCTGACCCAGAACCCCGACATCCTCGCCGGGCTCGTGGCCGACCCGCCACGGCCGGGTCAGGTGGTGGTCGGGTTCGCCGCCGAGACCGGCGACGCCGACGGCGACGTGCTCCACCACGGCCGCGCCAAGCTCGCCCGCAAGGGCTGCGACCTGCTCGTGGTGAACGCGGTCGGCGACGGCAAGGCCTTCGAGACCGCGGACAACGCCGGCTGGCTGCTCGCCCGCGACGGCGGCGAGGAGGAGCTGCCGTTCGGCTCCAAGGCGCTGCTCGCCTCCCGCATCTGGGACGCGGTCACCCCGCGCCTGCGCTGAGCCCCGCGTACGACGACGTGCCCGCACCGGAGAGCTTCCGGTGCGGGCACGTCGTCGTACGGCCCCGGCTCAGTCCTCGTCGAAGAACGAGCTGCGGGTCGGCGTCGCCTCGCCGGAGGACGAGTCGGACCCCTCGCCCGACCCCTCGTCCGACGACGGCGTGGCCGACGAGGTCGACCGCGGCGTGGAGGTGGACGGCGTCGCCGAGGAGGTCGACCGCGGGCTCGTGGTCGACGGCGACGAGGTCGACGGGGTCGACCGCTCGCTGCTGCTCGGGGTCAGCGAGTCCTCCGAGGACCCGGAGCGCTCGGTGCCGGAGGTCGAGACGTACCGGGACATCGCCCAGCCGCCGTACTCGGGGAGCTCGACGAACCCGTCCTGGGTGTCCCCGGTCGAGGTGGTCTCCCCGCGCTCGCACACACCGACGATCGGGGCGTCGGTCTCGGGCTCGGAGCGGACGTTGACGCTCTGGGTGCACGTGCCGGTACCGGCGGCCGACGCGGTGCCGGCAACGATCCCGATGGTGGTGACGCCGGCCACGGCCAGGGCGCCGAGGACGGCAGCGACGCGTCGCGAGTTCGGCTTCATCGTGGAACAACCTCCGTGCCGCCGGGGCCGGGGAGGCCACCGTGCGGATCCGTTCGTGGGCGACCCCGCGGGGCGTGCGAGGTGTTGTCCGGCCCAACGAGCCGACCCCCGTTCGATTCGTGCGCGCAGGGTCAATCACCCCATCCGGCGACACTGAGTAGCGTCATTACCACGGCGCGTCACGCTCCGTGTGTGAGTTCGTCGCAGGTGGTCCCGTACGGGCGGCCGGTCTGCACTACCCTGCATGGCGAGGGGCGCCCGCGATCATGGGCGTGCGTCCGAGCGAGCGCGACGGGGCCGTCGCGCCGGTGCGGAGAACATTTCCAACGGGATGGAGAAACTGCGCGTGTCAACCACGAGCCGTCGCCTGTTCACCAGTGAGTCGGTCACCGAGGGCCACCCCGACAAGATCTGTGACGCGGTCAGCGACACCATCCTCGACGCGATGCTCGCGCAGGACCCGAGCAGCCGGGTGGCCGTCGAGACCCTGGTGACCACCGGCCAGGTCCACGTCGCCGGCGAGGTCACCACGGGCGCCTACGTCGAGATCCCGCAGCTGGTCCGGGACAAGATCCTCGAGATCGGCTACGACTCCTCCGCCAAGGGCTTCGACGGTGCCTCCTGCGGCGTCAACGTCGCGATCGGCGCGCAGTCGCCCGACATCGCGCAGGGCGTCGACACCGCCTACGAGAAGCGCGTCGAGTCCGCCGAGGACGAGATCGCCAAGCAGGGCGCCGGCGACCAGGGCCTGATGTTCGGCTACGCCTGCGAGGACACCCCCGAGCTCATGCCGCTGCCGATCGCGCTGGCCCACCGCCTGTCGCGCCGGCTGACCGAGGTCCGCAAGAATGGGACGCTGCCCTACCTGCGCCCGGACGGGAAGACCCAGGTCACGATCGAGTACGACGGCGACAAGCCGGTCCGGCTCGACACCGTGGTCCTGTCGTCGCAGCACGCCGCGGACGTCGACCTCGACGGCATGCTGGCCCCCGACATCCTCAAGCACGTCGTCACCCCCGAGGTGGAGGCGCTCGGCTGGGACCCGTCGGAGCCGCGGCTGCTGGTCAACCCGACCGGCCGGTTCGTGCTCGGTGGCCCGATGGGTGACGCCGGCCTCACCGGCCGCAAGATCATCGTCGACACCTACGGCGGCATGGCCCGCCACGGCGGCGGCGCCTTCTCCGGCAAGGACCCGTCGAAGGTCGACCGCTCCGCGGCGTACGCCATGCGGTGGGTCGCCAAGAACGCCGTCGCCGCCGGGCTCGCCGGGCGGATCGAGGTCCAGGTCGCCTACGCGATCGGCAAGGCCGCCCCGGTCGGGCTGTTCGTGGAGACCTTCGGCACGGAGAACGTCGACCCGGCGCGGATCCAGGCCGCCATCGAGGAGGTCTTCGACCTGCGCCCGGCCGCGATCATCCGCGACCTGAAGCTGCTGCGCCCGATCTACGGCCCGACCGCCGCCTACGGCCACTTCGGCCGTACCGACGTCGAGCTGCCGTGGGAGGACACCTCCCGCGCCGAGGCCCTGAAGTCGGTCGCCGGCGCCTGACCGCCGAGCACGTGCCCCGTGGCCGTCGACCGCACCGTGCGGTCGGCGGCCACGGGCGTCTCCGGGGGGAGTCGGTGCCTCGTGGTAGACCCTCGGCGTGAGCTCTCCGCGTCCGGCCCCGGCGGCCCGCGCCCGCCGCCCGGGGCGCAACCGGGGGGAGTGGCAGCCCGCCGCGGTCCGTCCGGTCGCGCGGGTGCTGGTCGACGTCGCGCTCCCGCACCTGGACCGGACCTTCGACTACCGCGTCCCGACCCATCTCGACGACGCCGCCGTCCCCGGCGTGCGGGTGCGGGTGCGGTTCGCCGGCCGGATGGTCGACGGCTTCCTGCTGGAACGCTCCGACGACACGGCCCACGTCGGGAAGCTCGCCTGGGTCGACAAGGTCGTCTCGCCCGAACCGGTGCTCACCGCCGAGGTGGCGGGCCTGGCCCGCGCCGTCGCCGACCGCTACGCCGGTGTGATGGCCGACGTCCTGCGCCTCGCGGTGCCCGCCCGGCACGCCCGCGTCGAGGCCGAGACCCCGCGCGAGCGCGCCACGACCGACCCCGCCCCGGTGGACCGCGCGGGCTGGGAGGCCTACCCGCGCGGCGGCGCCTTCCTCGACGCGCTGGCGGGCGGACGCGCCGCGCACGCCGTCTGGCAGGCACTGCCGGGGGAGGAGTGGGCGGCCCGGTTGGCCGAGGCCGCCGTCGCCACCCGGTCGGCCGGGCGTTCGGCGCTGCTCGTCGTGCCCGACCAGCGCGACGTGGCCCGGCTGCACGCGGCGTGCGCCGCGCTGCTCGGCGAGGACGGGGTGGTGGCCCTGACCGCGGAGCTCGGGCCCGCCGAGCGCTACCGGCGCTGGCTGGCGGTGCGGCGGGGGAGCGTGCGGGTCGTCGTCGGCACCCGGTCCGCGGCGTTCGTCCCGCTCGGCGAGCTGGGCCTGCTGGCCGTGTGGGACGACGGCGACGACTCCCACTCCGAGCCCCGCGCCCCCTACCCGCAGGTCCGCGACGTGCTGGTGCTGCGTGCGCACCGCGAGGGCGCCGCGCTGCTGCTCGCCGGGTTCGCCCGCACCGCCGAGGCACAGGTGCTCGTCGAGACCCGCTGGGCGAGTCCGGTCGCGGCCGACCGCGCCACCGTGCGGGCCCGGATGCCGCGGGTCACCGCGATCGGCGAGACCGACACCCAGCTCGTGCGCGACCCGGCCGCCCGCGCCGCCCGGGTCCCCGGCGTCGCGTTCGAGGCCGCCCGCGCCGCGTTGAGCGCCGGCCGCCCGGTGCTGGTGCAGGTGCCGCGGTCGGGGTACCTGCCGTTCCTGGCGTGCGCGACCTGCCGCGACGCCGCCCGCTGCCGGCACTGCGCGGGCCCGCTCGGCCTGCCCCGCTCCGGCGCCGGCTCCGAGGGCGCCCTGCCCGCCTGCCGCTGGTGCGGCCGCGCGGAGCCGGCGTTCCGCTGCGGGCACTGCGGGTCGCGGCGGCTGCGGGCCGGGGTCGTCGGTGCCGGGCGCACCGCGGAAGAGCTGGGCCGCGCGTTCCCCGGCGTCACCGTGCGCACCTCCGGCGGCGGCGCCGAGGTCCTCGACACCGTCCCGGCCTGGCCCTCACTGGTCGTCGCCACCCCGGGTGCGGAGCCCGTCGTCGAGGGCGGCGGCGGGGCGGGGTACGGCGCAGCGTTGCTGCTCGACGGCTGGGCGATGCTCGCCCGGCCGGATCTGCGCGTCGCCGAGGAGACGCTGCGCCGCTGGTTCGCCGCGGCCGCCGGGGTCGTCCCGCACACCGACGGCGGACGGGTGGTGGTCGTCGCCGAGGCGTCCCTGCCGACCGTGCAGGCACTGGTGCGCTGGGACCCGGCCGGGCACGCCGAGGCCGAGCTCGCCGAACGCGCCGAGGTGGGGTTCCCACCGGCCGTCCGGATGGCCGCGGTGGAGGGGCCGCCCGCCGCCGTCGCCGAGATCTGCGACGCGGTGCTCGGCACCGGGCGCGTCGACCCCTCCCCGCCCGAGGGGGTGGAGCTGCTCGGACCGGTCGAGATCGACCCGCCGGACCGCCCCGGGGCCGGCCACGGCGCCGCCGACGAGGTCCGGGAACGCGCGCTGCTGCGGGTCCCCCGGCGTGCCGGCCGCGACCTGGCCAGGGCCCTGCACGACGCGCAGGCCCTGCGCACCGCCCGCAAGGCCCCCGAGACCGTGCGGGTCCGGCTCGACCCCGACGAGATCGACTGAGCCGCGCGCACCGGGTCGCCGCCGCGACACCGGGCGGGACCGGCGGTGCCGCAGTGGCACAATGGAACGCTGATCACCGCACTCGTCCGCCCGAGGGAGAACCCGTGCCCATCCAGCCCGTCCGGCTGTTCGGCGACCCGGTCCTGCGCACCCGCGCCACCGAGGTCACCGACTTCGACGCGGAGCTGCGCAAGCTCGTCAGCGACCTGACCGACACCATGCACGACGAGGGCGGCGCCGGTCTGGCCGCGCCGCAGATCGGCGTCGGCAAGCGGGTGTTCGTCTACGACTGCGACGGCTTCTCCGGGCACCTGGTCAACCCGACCTGGGAGGCCGTCGGCGACGAGGAGCAGTTCGGCATGGAGGGCTGCCTGTCCATCCCCGGGCTCGGCTGGGACTGCCGGCGCAAGCTGCACGTCGTCGCACGGGGCTGGGACATGCACGGCGAGCCCCAGGTGATCGAGGGTTCCGAGCTGCTGGCGCGGGCGATCCAGCACGAGACCGACCACCTCGACGGCGTGCTGTTCGTCGACCGGCTCGACGCCGACACCCGCAAGCTGGCGATGCGCGAGATCCGCGAGGCCGCCTGGTTCGGCGAGCCCGAGCCGGTCGTCAAGGCGAGCCCGCACCCCATGTTCGGCAAGGCTCGATGAGGCTGCTGTTCGCCGGCACCCCCGACCCGGCGGTGCCGTCGCTGCGGACGCTGCTGGAGCACCCCGGCCACGAGGTCGTCGCGGTGCTGACCCGCCCCGACGCCCCCGCCGGGCGCGGCCGCAGGCTCACCCGCTCCCCGGTCGGCGAGCTCGCCGACGCCGCCGGGATCCCGGTGCTGACGCCCGCGAAGCCCTCGGACCCGAAGTTCCTCGACACGCTGCGCGCGCTCGCCCCGGACTGCGCACCGGTCGTCGCCTACGGCGCGCTGCTGCCCCGCCCGGTGCTCGACATCCCCGTCCACGGCTGGGTCAACCTGCACTTCTCGCTGCTGCCCGCCTGGCGCGGCGCGGCCCCGGTGCAGGCCGCGATCCGGCACGGCGACGACGTCACCGGCGCCACCACGTTCCGGCTCGAGGAGGGCATGGACACCGGGCCCACCTACGGCCTGGTCACCGAGACCGTCGGTGCCACCGACACCGCGGGGGACCTGCTGGGCCGGCTCGCCGAGTCCGGCGCCCGGCTGCTCGCCGCGACCCTGGACGGCATCGCCGACGGCTCGCTGACCGCCGTCCCGCAGCCCGCCGAGGGTGTCTCGCTCGCGCCGAAGGTCACGACCGCCGACGCCCGCGCCGACTTCACCACCCCGGCCGCGGCGCTGGACCGGCTGATCCGCTCGGTCACCCCCGAGCCCGGCGCGTGGTGCGGGTTCCGCGGGGACCGCCTCGGACTCGGCCCGGTCCGCCCGCTGCGCACCGGTGAGGTCGAGCTCGCGCCCGGGGAGCTGCGGGTCGAACGCCGCCGGGTGCTGGCCGGGACCGCGACCGTCCCGGTCGAGCTGGGCGAGGTGAAGCCGAAGGGCAAGCGGTCCATGCCCGCGCCGGACTGGGCCCGCGGCGCCCGGATCGACGGCGTCGAGTACCTCAGCTGACCGCCGACGCCCAGCCCGGTCCGGCGCACCGACCTCCCGACACCCACCGACTTCCCGACATCCCGGACGACGGCCGGACCCCGGCCACGGCGGACCACCGCCGAGGAGACCACGTGAGCGAGCAGGACCCCCGACCCGACCGCGACCGGCCGGACCGCCCCGAGCGGCGCTCCGGCGACGACCGGCACCGTGGCGGTGACCGAACGGGCGGTGACCGAACGGGCGGTGACCGAACGGGCGGTGACCGGTCGCGCGGCGACCGCGGCCCGCGCGCCGGGTCCGGCTGGGGCGGCGGCCCGGGCTCCGGATCGGGGTCCGGCGACCGGCGCGGCGGGCCCGGTTCCGGTGGATCCGAGGAGCGTCGTGGTGGGCGCGACTCCGACCGGCCCGATCGGTCCCGGTCCGGCCGGGACGCGGCGTGCCCGCGCGACGGCGGTGACCGTCCGCGCGGTGACCGCCAGCGCGACGACCGACCCCGCGTCGACCGGCCGTTCCGGGGGCGCGACGACCGCCCGCGGGATGCGGACCGCCCCCGCGGCGACCGTTCCGACCGCCGTGACGACCGCCCGCGTGACGACCGCCCGCGTGACGACCGCCCCCGGGGTGGCCGCCCCGGCGGCGACCGCCCGCGGTACGACCGTGACGACCGGCCGCGCGGCGACCGGCCGCAGGGCGACCGCCCCCGGCCCGACCGGCACCGCGGCGACGACCGCCGCAGCCCCCGGGACGACCGGGGCGCCCCGCGCCGCGACGACCGGGGCGGCGACCGGGGTGGCGACCGCGGCCCCCGCCGCGAACGCACCTCCGGCCCCCGCAACTCCGGCCCGTCCCGCGGCCGCGGCGGCCCCACCAGGCCCCCGGCCGTCGACCCGGCCCGGCAGGCGGCCTACGAGCTGCTGACCGCCGTCCGCGAGCGCGACGCCTACGCCAACCTCGCCCTGCCCGGCATCCTGCGTCGCCACCGGCTGCGCGACCGCGACGCCGCGCTCGCCACCGAGCTCGGCTACGGCACCCTGCGCGCCCAGGGCCTGCTCGACGCGATCATCGACACCTGCACCGACCGTCCGCTGGCCAAGATCGAGCACGCGCTGCTCGACGCGCTGCGCCTGGGCGCCTACCAGCTGCTGCGCACCCGGGTGCCCGACCACGCGGCCGTCACCACCTGCGTCGAGCTGGTGCGCTCCGACCACGGGTCGCAGTCGGCCGGGTTCGTCAACGCGGTGCTGCGCCGCATCGGCGAGCACACCGAGGCCGAGTGGCTCGACCGCCTCGCGCCCGACCCCGCCGAGGACCCGGTCGGCGACGCCGCGCTGCGCCACGCCCACCCGCGCTGGATCGCACAGGCCTTCGCCGACGCGCTCGGCGGCACCGGCGAGGAGCTGACCGCCGCCCTCGCCGCCGACGACACCCGGCCCCGGGTGCACCTGCTCGCCCGCCCCGGCGAGATCACCGCCGAGGAGCTGGCCCTGGCCACCGGCGGTGAGCAGGCGCCGTACTCGCCCTACGGGGTGCACCTGGAGCCGGGCAGCGGGGACGTCGGCGAGCTCGACGCCGTCGCCGAGGGGCTCGCGATCGTCCAGGACGAGGGCAGCCAGCTCGTCGCGGCCGCGCTCGCCCGCGCCGAGCTGCTCGGCGAGGACACCGGGCGCTGGCTCGACCTGTGCGCCGGACCGGGCGGCAAGGCGTCGCTGCTGGGCGGGCTCGTCGCCGCCCGGGGCGGGACGCTGGACGCGGTCGAGTCCAGCGAGCACCGCGCCGACCTCGTCCGCCGGTCCGTGGCGGAGCTGCCGGTCACCGTGCACGTCGCCGACGGCCGGGAGGCCCCGCTGCCCGACGGCGGCTACGACCGGGTGCTCGTCGACGCGCCCTGCACCGGGCTGGGCGCGCTCCGCCGCCGCCCCGAGGCCCGCTGGCGGCGCCGCCCCGAGGACATCGCGACGCTGACCCGGCTGCAGCGCGAGCTGCTCACCGCCGCGTTGCGCCACGTCCGCCCCGGCGGCGTCGTCGCCTACGTCACCTGCTCGCCGCACGTGTCGGAGACCCTGGGCGTCGTCGGCCGGATCGTCGGCCGCGAGGGACGGCCCGGCCCGGCCGGTGTCGTCGAACAGCTCGACGCGCGCGCCTGCCTGCCCGGTGGGATGCCCGGGCTCGGCGACGGCCCGACCGTGCAGCTCTGGCCGCACGTGCACGGCACCGACGCGATGTTCCTGGCGCTGCTGCGCCGCCCGCTCACCGACTGAGCGCGGTGTGACGGCGGCCTCGCCCACGGGTGCGAGGCCGCCGGGACACGGCCAGTAGCCTGCTCCGCGTGCACCCGATGATCGCGCCCAGCATCCTCTCGGCCGACTTCGCCCGACTCGGCGAGGAGGCCGCCGCCGTGCGCGGCGACGGGACCGGCGACGGCGCGGACTGGCTGCACGTCGACGTCATGGACGCGCACTTCGTGCCGAACCTGACACTCGGTCTGCCGGTCGTGCAGAGCCTGCGCGCCGCCACCGACATCCCGCTCGACTGCCACCTGATGATCGAGGACCCGGACCGCTGGGCCCCGGGCTACGCCGAGGCGGGCGCCCGCAACGTCACCGTGCACGCCGAGGCCGCCCACGACCCGGTCATGCTCGCGAAGAACCTGCGTGCCGCCGGGTCCCTCGCCGGTCTGTCGCTCAAGCCCGGCACCCCGCTCGACCCGTGGGTCGAGGTGCTCCGCCACTACGACACGCTGCTCGTGATGAGCGTCGAGCCCGGCTTCGGCGGACAGAGCTTCATGCCCGAGGTGCTCGACAAGGTCCGCACCGTCCGCAACCTGGTCGACACCGGGCACCTCACGGTGCTCGTCGAGATCGACGGCGGCATCAACGCCGACACCATCGACGCGGCCGCCGAGGCCGGTGTCGACTGCTTCGTCGCCGGGTCCGCCGTCTACGGCGCCGAGGACCCGGGCCGCGCCGTCGCCGCGCTGCGCGACAGCGTCCGCCGGGCGACCCCGCACCGCTGGGCCGACTGAGCCCGCCGCGGACGACCGAGCGACCGAGCACACCGCAGTGGACCGCCCGACCGGCACCGACGAGCGCACGGCCGCGGCCATGCGCCGCGCCCTCGCCGCGTCCGTCGAGGTCCACGGCAGCACCAGCCCCAACCCGGCGGTCGGCTGCGTGGTCCTCGACCGCGACGGCGTCGTCGTCGGCACCGGCGCCACCGCACCGCCCGGCGGACCGCACGCCGAACGGGTCGCGCTCGCGGAGGCGGGGGACCGCGCCGCGGGCGGGACCGCCGTGGTGACCCTGGAGCCGTGCAACCACACCGGTCGCACCCCGCCGTGCGTGGACGGCCTCCTCGAGGCCGGCGTCGCCCGGGTGCACGCCGCCGTCGCCGACCCCAACCCGGTCGCCGCGGGCGGCCTCGACCGGCTCCGCGCCGCCGGAGTCGCTGTGACACTGGGCACCCTCGCCGACGAGGTGGCCCGGGGTCCGCTGCGCGGCTGGCTGCACCGCCAGCGCACCGGTCGCCCCCACGTGACCTGGAAGGTCGCCACCACCCTCGACGGCCGGGTCGCCGCCGCCGACGGCACCAGCCGCTGGATCACCGGGCCGGCCGCCCGGGCCACGGTCCATGACCTGAGACGCAGGATGGACGCGATCGTCGCGGGGACGGGTACCGTCCTGACCGACGACCCGGCGCTGACCGCCCGCCGGCCCGACGGCACCCTGTTCGACCACCAGCCCCTGCGGGTGGTGGTGGGACACCGCGACGTCCCGCCCGGCGCCCGGCTGGCCCGGACCGACGAGGACGGCACCGCCGACGTGCTCCACCTCCGCACCCGCGATCCGGGGGAGGTGCTCGCCGAGCTCGACCACCGGACCGTGGTGGACGTGCTCCTCGAGGGCGGACCGACCCTCGCCGGTGCCTTCGTCGCCGCAGGACTCGTCGACCGGGTGCTCGTGCACCTGGCCCCGGCCCTGCTCGGCGCGGGACCGCACGCCCTCGGCGACGCGGGCGTGGTAACGATCGCCGACATCGTGCGGTTGCACGTGGACGAGATCCACCGCGCCGGCGACGACGTGGTCATCGACGCACGACCGGTACCCGGCCCGACCGGGCCGGACGTGCCGCAGTAGGAGGGACGGGCGATGTTCACCGGGATCGTGGAGGAGGTCGGCGAGGTCGTCGACGTCCGCACCGACGACGACGTCGTCGTGCTGACCGTGCGCGCGGCCCTGGCCGCCGAGGTCGGGCACGGGGAGTCGGTCGCGGTGAACGGCTGTTGCCTCACCGCCGTCGTCACCGGGCCGGGCGCGGCCACGCTGACCCTCGAGCTGGTGCCCGAGACGCTCAAGCGCACCTCGCTCGGCGCCGTCGGCCCCGGCTCCGGGGTCAACCTGGAGCGCGCGGTGCCCGCCGGCGGCCGGCTCGACGGCCACATCGTGCAGGGCCACGTCGACGGCGTCGGCACCGTGGTCTCCCGCACCCCCGGCGAGCGCAGCGACGAGGTCCGCTTCTCGCTGCCCGCCGAGCTCGCCCGCTACGTCGTCGAGAAGGGCTCCGTCGCCGTCGACGGGGTCTCGCTGACCGTCGCCTCGGTGTACCCGGACGGGTTCGGGGTGGCGTTGATCCCGACGACCCTGGCCGAGACCACCCTGGGGTCGCGCGCCCCGGGGGACCCGGTCAACCTGGAGGTCGACGTGATCGCCAAGTACGTGGAACGCATGACCGCGGGGTACCTGCAGGGGCCCGGGTCCGGACAGGAAGGGGCCGCCCGGTGAGCGAGCCGTCGGAGTCGCCGGTCAACCCGGCAGACCAGGGGGCTGGCAAGCTGCCGGACGCCCCGCACACCGCGATGTCGCCCTCGGAACGGGCCGAGCGCTTCGCCCTGATCGAGAAGGCCATCGCCGACATCGCCGAGGGCAAGCCGGTCGTCGTGATGGACGACGAGGACCGCGAGAACGAGGGCGACCTCATCTTCGCGGCGTCGAAGGCGACCGCGGAGCTGCTGGCGTTCACCGTCCGCTACACCTCAGGCTACGTCTGCGTGGCCATCACCGGTGAGGCCTGCGACCGGCTGGACCTGCCGCCGATGCACCACACCAACCGGGACTCCTTCCGCACCGCGTACACGGTCACCGTGGACGCGAAGGAGGGCATCACCACCGGCATCTCCGCCCAGGACCGCGCGCACACGATCCGCACGCTGGCCGACCCGGAGTCCGACCGGCACGACCTGGTCCGGCCCGGGCACGTGGTGCCGCTGCAGGCCCGCGAGGGTGGCGTGCTGCGCCGCCCCGGGCACACCGAGGCCGCGGTCGACCTGGCCCGGATGGCGGGCCTGCCCGCCGCGGGGGCGCTCTGCGAGATCGTCTCGGAGAAGAACACCGGCGAGATGGCCCGTGGCGAGGAGCTCGGCGTCTTCGCCGCCGACCACGACCTCACCCTGATCACCATCGCCGACCTCATCGCCTACCGGCGCCGCTACGAGAAGCACGTCGAACGGGTCGCGACCGCGCGGATCCCCACCGGCCACGGTGACTTCCTCGCCTACGGCTACGACTGCACCCTCGACGGCACCGAGCACATCGCCATGGTGATGGGCGACGTCGCCACCCCCGCCGACGACGGGGAGGACGTGCTCGTCCGGGTGCACTCCGAGTGCCTCACCGGTGACGTCCTCGGTTCGCTGCGCTGCGACTGCGGCCCTCAGCTCGACGCGGCCCTGGAGTCCGTCGCCAAGGAGGGCCGCGGTGTCGTGCTCTACATGCGCGGGCACGAGGGCCGGGGGATCGGCCTGCTGCACAAGCTGCAGGCCTACCAGCTCCAGGAGGCCGGCGCCGACACCGTCGACGCCAACCTCGCGATGGGGCTGCCCGCCGACGCCCGCGACTACGGCATCGGCGCCCAGATCCTCGCCGACCTCGGCGTGAAGTCGATGCGGCTGCTCACCAACAACCCGGACAAGCGCGCCGGGCTGGAGGGCTACGGCCTGCGCGTCGTCGGCCGCGAGCCGATGCCGGTGCGCGCCACCCCGCAGAACCTGCGGTACCTGCGGACCAAGCGGGACCGGATGGGCCACGACCTGCCCGACCTCGGTGAGGTCGCCGACCCGGCGCTCTGACCGGCGCCGCGCACCGCGGGCGAGCGCGGTCGGCGGACCCCCCGCTGCGGCCCACGGACCCGGAGGCGAGAATCGGCCCATGAGCGGTGAAGGCCGGCCCTCCGGGGCCACGCAGCTGGACGCGAGCGGACTGCGGGTCGGGGTGGTGGCGGCCCGCTGGCACGCCGAGATCGTGGACCGGCTGCTGGACCGGGCCGTCGCCACGGCCCGCGAGGCCGGCGTCGAACCGACCGTGGTCCGGGTGCCCGGCACCATCGAGCTCCCGGTGATCGCCCAGGAGCTCGCCCGCGGCCACGACGCCGTCGTCGCGCTCGGTGTCGTCGTCCGCGGCGGCACCCCGCACTTCGAGTACGTCTGCGACGCCGTCACCGCGGGCCTCACCCGCGTCGCCCTCGACGAGTCGACCCCGGTCGGCAACGGCGTGCTCACCACCGACACGGTGGACCAGGCGGTCGACCGCTCCGGCGCGCCGGGCGCGGCCGAGGACAAGGGCGCCGAGGCCTGCACCGCCGCACTCGAATCGGCGCTGTCGCTGCGCGACCTGCGTGCCGGCGCCCCGACCAGCCCGTGACCCCGACCCGGGTCAGCACAGGGAGACCCCAGTGACCGAGCAGCCGACCGACTCCACCACACCCGACGCCACCACCGCCGGCACCGCAGCGCCCGACACCCGGCCCCGGACCGGACCCGGGCCTGACGCGGTGACCCTGCGCCCGCGGGTCATCCGCTGGACGGCCTGGCTCAGCGCGCTCGGCGTGATGGTGTTCTTCCTCATCGCGGCCTACTACATGCCCGCCGAGGACACCGGGGTGATCTTCCAGCCGGCCGACCAGGTCGCGATGATGGTCATCGGGGCGTTCGTCGCCGGCGGGCTGCTGCTCATGGCCCGGCCCCGGGTGCGCGCCGACTCCCACGGCATCGAGGTCCGCAACGTCATCACCGCCCGGTGGTACGACTGGGCCGACGTGCACGGCGTCTCGTTCCCCGACGGCGCCGCCTCGGCCCGCCTGGAGCTGCCCGACGACGAGTACCAGTCGGTCCTGGCCGTGCAGGCCGTCGACCGTGGTCTGGCCGTGCGCCACGTCCGCACGCTCCGCACGCTGCACCGCGCCGCCGTCCTGGGCGAGTGACGGCTCAGGCGCCGATGCCCGGCGCCGCGGCCCGGTGGTCCAGGACCGGGCCGCCCAGGTCGGCCCGGTCGGCCGCGGCGGCCCCGTGCCGGAACCCGCTGCCCGACACCTGCGGGCGGCGGGCGCGACGCAGCCTGCCGAACTCGGCGTCGTAGGCGCGGTCCACCTCGGCGCCCCGGTCGGCCAGCACCAGCTCGGTCGACGCCGCCGCCGGCCCGGTCTCCGCCTCGGTCTCGCCCAGTGCCGAGCGCTCGGCCGCGCACAGCCGCTCGTACACCCGGCCCGCGAAGCCGTAGATCCAGGACCGCCGGTAGGCCGCCACCGACTCGCCGGGGTCCGGCGGGCGGACCGCGGCCAGCGCGGCCGTGGCCTGCAGCAGCAGCGACGTGTACAGCAGCTCCACCCGCTCCCGGTCCGAGGCGAACCCGAACACGGTGACCGCGGCGACCGAGCCGCCCCGCTGGTCGTGCATCACCCAGCGGCACCGCAGCGCCGCCGCCGTCCACCCCAGCAGCCGGGCCTTCGCCCCGCTGTAGGGGTTGTCGACGGTGATCCGGCTCCGGCCGATCGGATCGGCCCGCGCCCCGGCGCCGGGTGCCGCGGCCAGCAGCGCCTCGTCGATCCCGTGCCGCGCCATGAGCGCGAACGCCTTGTCGGTGTAGATCTCGGCCTCGTCCGGCGTGCCGGCCCGCTCCGCTTTCGCCAGCAGCTTCCGGATCCGGTCCAGCCGGGCCCCGGGCACCTGCTCACCCGGTGCGGTGCCGATCTCGGTGCCGGTGTCGGTGCGGGGGCCGGTCTCCTGCGCGGTGGCCACGGCGGTCTCCTCGGGCTCGGTAGGGTCGAACTCGTGTTCGAGGGCGAGGTGTACCGGACCCTACCGACAGTTCCGGCGGCGCCGCGCGAGGTCCCCGGTCGACACGCGTCCCTACACCTCGTCCGGGGCCCGCGCCGAGACCGGGGCCGGACCGGGACTGTCGGTGCCCGCAACTACCCTGGGAGTCACCATGGCCGACCCCAGCACCTACCGTCCGGCGACCGGGACGATCCCGGAGTCGCCCGGGGTGTACCGCTTCTCCGACCCGCGCGGCCGGGTGATCTACGTCGGCAAGGCCAAGAGCCTGCGGCAGCGGCTGAACTCCTACTTCGCCGACCTGTCCGGTCTGCACCCGCGCACCCGGCAGATGGTCACCACCGCGTCGAAGGTGGAGTGGACGGTCGTCGGGACCGAGGTCGAGGCCCTCCAACTCGAGTACAACTGGATCAAGGAATACGACCCGCGGTTCAACGTCCGCTACCGCGACGACAAGAGCTATCCCGTGCTCGCCGTGACGATGCACGAGGAGTACCCGCGGCTGCACGTCTACCGCGGCCCGCGTCGCAAGGGCGTGCGCTACTTCGGCCCGTACGCCCACGCCTGGGCCATCCGCGAGACCCTCGACCTGCTGCTGCGGGTCTTCCCCGCGCGCACCTGCTCGACGGGGGTGTTCAAGCGGCACGGCCAGATCGGGCGGCCCTGCCTGCTCGGCTACATCGACAAGTGCTCCGCCCCGTGCGTGGGCAAGGTCAGCGCGGACGAGCACCGGGAGATCGTCGAGAACTTCTCCGAGTTCCTGTCCGGGCGCACCGACCGGATGGTGCGCCGGCTCGAACGCGACATGGCCGAGGCCTCGGAGAACCTCGAGTTCGAGCGCGCCGCCCGGCTGCGCGACGACCTCGGCGCCCTGCGCCGCGCCCTGGAGAAGCAGGCCGTGGTGCTGGGTGACGGCACCGACGCCGACGTCGTCGCCTTCGCCGAGGACGAGCTGGAGGCCGCGGTCCAGGTCTTCCACGTCCGCGGCGGTCGGGTCCGCGGCCAGCGCGGCTGGGTCGTCGACAAGGTCGAGCCCACCGACACCGAGCAGCTCGTGGAGCGGTTCGTCTCCCAGTTCTACGGCGAGCAGCACGCACTCGCCGGCGCCGCCGACGACGCCGCCCAGCCGGTGCCCAAGGAGATCCTGGTCCCGGTGCTGCCCGCCGAGACGCCCGCGCTGGAGCGCTGGCTGACCGGGCTGCGCGGGTCCAGGGTGCAGATCCGGGTGCCGCAGCGCGGCGACAAGCGGGACCTCGCCGCGACCGTCGCACGCAACGCGAAGGAGGCGTTCGCCCAGCACAAGCTGCGCCGCGCGGGGGACCTCACCGCCCGCTCGGCCGCCCTGCAGGAGATCCAGGAGAACCTGGAGCTCGACCAGGCCCCGCTGCGCATCGAGTGCATCGACATCAGCCACGTGCAGGGCACGAACGTCGTCGCCTCGCTGGTGGTCTTCGAGGACGGGCTGCCCCGCAAGTCCGAGTACCGCCGCTTCGAGATCCGCGACGCCGCGGCGGAGGGCGACGTCGCCTCGATCACCGAGGTGGTGCGGCGCCGGTTCCGCCGCTACCTGGCCGAGACGGCCGACGAGCCCGCGCCCACCGAGGGCTCCGGCGAGGTCGCGCCGGGCGACACCGTCCGCACCGGGATCGACCCCGAGACCGGCCGGCCCAAGAAGTTCGCCTACCCGCCGAACCTGCTCGTCGTCGACGGGGCGAAGCCGCAGGTCGACGCGGCCGCGGCGGAGCTCGCCGCGCTGGGCATCACCGACGTCGCGGTGTGCGGGCTCGCCAAGCGCCTCGAGGAGGTCTGGCTGCCCGACGACACCGACCCGGTGATCCTGTCCCGGACCAGCGAGGGGCTCTACCTGCTGCAGCGCATCCGGGACGAGGCGCACCGGTTCGCCATCACCTATCACCGCCAGCGTCGTTCGCAGGGCATGACGGCGTCCGCGCTCGACGGGGTCCCCGGGCTCGGCCCGGCCCGCAGACAGGCGCTGCTCAAGCACTTCGGGTCGGTGCGCAAGCTGCGCGCCGCCGACGTCGACGAGATCGCCGGCGTGCCCGGCTTCGGTCGCCGGACCGCTGAGTCCGTGGTCGCGGCCCTGCACGCCGGAACCGAGGGGGAGAAGGCATGACCGAGGACAACGGCGAGGCGGCCGCGGGCCCGGGGATCGAGGTCGCGGTGGTCAGCGGCCTGTCGGGGGCCGGGCGCAGCACCGCGGCGAAGGTCCTGGAGGACCTGGGCTGGTTCGTGGTGGACAACCTGCCGCCCGAGCTGATCGCCACGATGGTCGAGCTCGGGTCGCGGGCCCGGGGCGAGGTGGCCCGGATCGCGGTGGTGATGGACGTGCGCTCGCGTGCGTTCACCGACGACCTCGGCGCCGTGATCAAGGACCTCGACGGCCGCGGCTACCGGCCGAAGCTGCTGTTCCTGGAGGCCTCCGACGCGGTGCTGGTGCGCCGCTTCGAGCAGAACCGCCGCTCGCATCCCCTGCAGGGCGCCGGACGCATCACCGACGGGCTCAACGCCGAGCGCGAGGTGCTGCGCCCGCTGCGCGAGGACGCCGACCTCGTCGTCGACACCTCGAACCTGTCGGTGCACGACCTGCGCACCCGGATCGAGGGCTCGTTCGCCCAGGAGAGCGCGCACGCCGCGACCCGGGTGACGGTGCTGTCGTTCGGCTACAAGTACGGCCTGCCGCTGGACTCCGACCTCGTCGTCGACGTGCGGTTCCTGCCCAACCCGCACTGGATCCCCGAGCTGCGCCCGTTCACCGGCCGCGACCGGGAGGTCAGCGACTACGTGCTGTCCCAGGAGGGCGCGGAGGAGTTCGTCGACCGCTACCTGGAGCTGCTCGACCTGGTCGGGGCCGGGTACCGGCGCGAGGGCAAGCGCTACCTGACCGTGGCCGTCGGCTGCACCGGCGGCAAGCACCGCTCGGTCGCGATCTCGGAGGAGATCGGCCGACGGCTCGCCGACCGCGAGGGCATCCAGGTCAACGTCGAGCACCGCGACATGGGGGGCGAGTGAGCCCACGCCCGCCCGAGCACGGCGGGGGACTGCGGGTGGTCGCGCTCGGCGGCGGGCACGGCCTGCACGCCACGCTGACCGCGCTGCGTCGGTGCCCGCCGGTCACCGACATCACCGCCGTGGTCACCGTCGCCGACGACGGCGGTTCCTCCGGGCGGCTGCGCCGCGAGCTCGGTCTGCTCCCGCCCGGCGACCTGCGGATGGCGCTGGCCGCCCTCGCCGGTGACGACGAGCGGGGCCGCTTCTGGTCCGGGCTGGTCCAGCACCGCTTCGGCGGGACCGGCGCCCTGGCCGGGCACGCGGTGGGCAACCTGCTCCTCGCCGGGCTGCTGGAGCGCGACGGCGACCCGGTGCGGGCGCTGGCGACCGTCGGCGAGCTGATGGGCTGTGCCGGGCGGGTGCTGCCGATGGCCCGGGTGCCGCTGGACATCGAGGCGGAGGTCGCGCTGGACGGCGTGGACGGTGCCCACCTGATCCGGGGCCAGGTCGCCGTCGCCGCCACCCCCGGCCGGGTGCGCCGGGTCTGGCTGCGGCCCGAGAGCCCGCCGGCCTGCGACGAGGCCGTGCGTGCGGTGCGCGACGCCGACGTCGTGCTGCTCGGACCCGGCTCGTGGTTCACCAGCGTGCTCCCGCACCTGCTGGTGCCGGAGCTGCGTGCGGCACTGCTGGAGACCGTGGCGGCCCGGGTCGTGCTGCTCAACCTGGCCCCCGAGCCGGGGGAGACCGCCGGCTTCTCCCCCGAACAGCACCTTGAAGTACTGTCCGGGCACGCTCCCGGGCTGCGGGTGCACGCCGTCCTGGCCGACGCCGGGTCGGTGAGCCTGCCGGACCGGCTGGACGCGGCCGCCGCCGACCTGCTGGTCCCCGGCGGGCGGGTGTGGTCGGCCGCCGTCGCCGACGCCCGGGCGTCGACCCCACGTCACGACCCGGACGCACTGGCCGGGGCACTCGTCGACGTGTTCGGTGCTCTGGCCCCCGGCCGGATCCCGGCGGAGAACGGCACCCACGACAGCCCGCAGCACGACAGCCCGCAGCGTGGAAGGAGCTCCCGATGGCCATGACCGCCACGGTGAAGGACGAGCTGAGCCGGCTCACCGTCACCAAGCAGTCGTCGCGGCGTGCGGAGGTCGCCTCGTTGCTCCGCTTCGCGGGCGGCCTGCACATCGTGGGCGGCCGGGTGGTGATCGAGGCCGAGGTCGACACCGGCTCGGTCGCCCGCCGGCTGCGCCGCGAGATCCACGAGCTCTACGGCCACACCGCCGACGCGCACGTGATCACCGCGGGCGGGCTGCGCCGCAGCGCCCGCTACGTGATCCGGGTGATCCGCGACGGCGAGGGGCTCGCCCGCCAGACCGGGCTGCTCGACAACCGGGGCCGCCCGGTGCGCGGGCTGCCGCCGCCCGTGGTCTCCGGTGACCTGTCCGACGCCGAGGCCGCCTGGCGCGGCGCGTTCCTCGCGCACGGCTCGCTGACCGAGCCGGGCCGCAGCTCCGCCCTGGAGGCCACCTGCCCCGGCCCGGAGGCCGCGCTGGCGCTGGTCGGCGCGGCACGCAGGCTGGGTGTCACGGCGAAGGCCCGCGAGGTCCGCGGCGCCGACCGGGTCGTCGTCCGCGACGGCGACGCGATCGGCGCGCTGCTGACCAGGATGGGCGCCCACCAGAGCGTGCTGTCCTGGGAGGAGCGGCGGATGCGCCGCGAGGTCCGGGCGACGGCGAACCGGCTGGCGAACTTCGACGACGCGAACCTGCGCCGTTCGGCACGGGCCGCGGTCGCCGCGGCGGCCCGGGTCAGCCGCGCCCTGGAGATCCTCGGCGACGAGGTGCCCGAGCACCTGCAGGCCGCCGGCCGGCTGCGGGCCGAGCACACCCAGGCGTCGCTGGAGGAGCTGGGCCAGCTGGCCGAGCCGCCGATGACCAAGGACGCGGTGGCCGGCCGGATCCGGCGGCTGCTGCAGACCGCGGACAAGAAGGCCGCCGAGCTCGGCATCCCCGACACCGAGTCCGCCGTCACCGCCGAGATGCTCGAGGAGGACGGCGGCGGGCGCTGACCCCGGTCACACCCCGTCACGAGAGGTTGCGCAGCGTCGGGCATGATGCCCTCGTGACGATCCCGGGCTCCACCCTCCTCGCCGTCCATCTCGATCGATCCAGCACGCTGCGGCCGCTCCTGCCCGCACTGCGCTCCGGTCTCGCCGACCTGCTCGCCGAGCAGGACGCCCACGACGGTGACCTGCAGGTCGTCGTCGCCACCGGGGACGACCTCACCCGCTCGCTGCCCGACGGCACGCACCCGCCCGCCGTCCCGGTCGGCGCCGGTGAGGCCCGGACCGCACTGCCCGCGAAGCTCCGCCCGCTGGGCGGCCCGGACCTGCGCGGCGGCGCGGCCCGGCTGCTCGGCGCCGTCGGCGACGAGCTCGCCGCCCGCGACGAGGCCGACCGCCCCGAGCGGGTCGTCGTCCTGCTCGTCGGGGAGGGCGCCGTGGGCGACACCTCCGCGGTCCGCGAGCGCATCGTCCACCAGCAGAACACCTACGCCTGGGAGTTCGTGCTGGTCGACGTGACCACCGGCACGATCCCGGCCACCGCCGGTGCCCGGGCGGCCGCGTCCGAGGAGAACCGGGGCGAGGGCGGGGACGCCGCCGTCGCCGTCGCCGAGCGCCCCGCGGGCGACGGTGCCGAGCGGTTCGGCGTGCCGGCCACCGCGACCATCACCGCAGGCCCGGGGGCCGCCGGCGTGACCGCCGCGCTGTCCGCGGCGTCGGCGTTCGTGACCCGGGCCCGTGCCGGGCGCCCGCACGAGCCGGTCGAGGGCTTCTCCGACGACGAGCGCGCCGCCGCCGAGGTCCCCGACACCCGTCCGGGCTGGCGCCGCCTGCTCCGCCTGGCCTGAGCACCCACCCGACGGCCCCGTGACCCGCCCGGGCACGGGGCCGCCGGGTGTCCGGATACCGGCCGGTACCGGTCCGTCCCCACACCGGGGACCGTCCGGAGCGCTCCGACCGTGCCCGACCGCGGAGCGCGGCGCAGGTCACGGGCCCTACGGGCGTCGCGACGGCCGATGCGCCGATAGGGTGGCTGCCGAGCACGGCACGCGCCGGCGCCCGCACGGGTGTCGACCCGCGATCGACCTGCCACACCCCACCGCCGGGACCCGGCGGGCCGGGGGAGAAGACGACAGGCACGACGAGCCCTGGAGGCATCTGTGACGGTCCGCGTAGGAGTCAACGGCTTCGGCCGCATCGGCCGGAACTTCTGGCGGGCGGTGGACGCCCAGCGCGCCGCCGGCACCACGGACATCGAGATCGTCGCGGTGAACGACATCACCGACAACGCGACCCTCGCGCACCTGCTGAAGTACGACTCGATCCTCGGGCGCCTGCCCTACGAGGTCAGCACCTCCGGCGACGAGATCGTCGTCGACGGCAAGGGCTTCAAGGGCCTGGCCGTCCGCGACCCCGCCGAGCTGCCCTGGAAGGACCTGGGCGTCGACGTCGTCGTCGAGTCGACCGGCATCTTCACCAAGCGCGAGGCCGCGGCCAAGCACCTCGACGGCGGCGCCAAGAAGGTCGTCATCTCCGCCCCGGCGACCGCCGAGGACATCACCATCGTCAAGGGCGTCAACGACGGCGACTACGACGGTTCGCAGACGATCATCTCCAACGCGTCCTGCACCACGAACTGCCTCGCCCCGCTGGCGAAGGTCCTCGACGACCTGCTCGGGATCGAGAAGGGTCTGATGACCACGATCCACGCCTACACCCAGGACCAGAACCTGCAGGACGGCCCGCACAAGGACCTGCGCCGCGCCCGCGCCGCCGCCCTCAACGTCGTCCCCACCTCCACCGGTGCGGCGAAGGCGATCTCGCTGGTCATGCCGCACCTCAAGGGCAAGCTCGACGGCTACGCGCTGCGGGTGCCGATCCCCACCGGCTCGGCCACCGACCTGACCGTCGACGTCCGCAAGGAGGCGTCGGTCGAGGAGATCAACGCGGCGTTCAAGGCGGCCGCCGAGGGCCCGCTCAAGGGCATCCTCAAGTACACCGAGGACCCGATCGTCTCCTCCGACATCGTGACCGACCCGCACTCGACGATCTTCGACGCCGGTCTGACCAAGGTCATCGGCAACCAGGTCAAGGTCGTCGGCTGGTACGACAACGAGTGGGGCTACTCCAACCGGCTCGTCGACATCACCGGTCTGGTGGCGTCGAAGCTGTGAGGACCCTCGACGACCTCGTCGCCGAGGGCGTGCAGGGCCGGACCGTCCTGGTCCGCAGCGATCTGAACGTTCCCCTCGACGACGACCGGAACATCACCGACGACGGCCGCATCCGCGCGTCCGTGCCGACGATCAACGCCCTCTACGAGGGCGGCGCCCGGGTCGTCGTCACCGCGCACCTCGGCCGTCCGAAGAACGGGCCGGACGAGAAGCTCTCGCTGGCCCCGGTCGCGCAGCGGCTCGGCGAGCTGCTCGGCGCCCCGGTGCGCCTGGTGCAGCTCGGCACGCCGCTACCGTCGATGGCCGCCGGTGACGTCGTACTGCTGGAGAACATCCGGTTCGACGCCCGAGAGACCAGCAAGGACGACGCCGAGCGCGGCGCGTTCGCCGACGAGCTCGTCGCCCTGGTCGGCGAGGACGCGGCGTTCGTGTCCGACGGGTTCGGCGTGGTGCACCGCAAGCAGGCGTCGGTCTACGACGTCGCCCAGCGGCTCGACCCCTACGCCGGCGGGCTCGTCCTGTCCGAGGTCGAGGTGCTCCGCACCCTGACCGGGAACCCGGAGCGACCGTACGCGGTCGTGCTCGGCGGCTCGAAGGTCTCGGACAAGCTCGCCGTGATCGAGGCGCTGCTGCCCAAGGTCGACACCCTGCTCGTGGGCGGCGGGATGTGCTTCACGTTCCTGGCCGCCCGGGGCCACGGCGTCGGGTCCTCGCTGCTGGAGGCCGACCAGGTCGAGGTCTGCCGGACGCTGCTGGAGTCCGGCAAGATCGTCCTGCCGACCGACGTCGTCGTCGCCGACGCGTTCTCCGCGGACGCGAACACGAAGACGGTGTCGGTCGAGGAGATCGCCGACGGCTGGATGGGCCTGGACATCGGGCCCGACTCGGTGCGGGAGTTCGCGGCCCGCATCGCCGACGCGAAGACGATCTTCTGGAACGGCCCGATGGGCGTGTTCGAGCTGGCGCCGTTCGTCGAGGGCACCCGCGGCGTGGCGCAGGCGATCGCGGGCGGCGACGCCTTCTCCGTCGTCGGTGGCGGGGACTCCGCCGCCGCGGTCCGGGCGCTCGGCATCGCCGAGGACGCCTTCTCCCACATCTCCACCGGGGGCGGCGCGTCCCTGGAGTTCCTGGAGGGCGCGACCCTGCCGGGTGTCGCCGTGCTGGAGGAGAACGCCTGATGGCCACCCGCAAGCCGCTGATCGCCGGCAACTGGAAGATGAACCTCCACCACCTCGAGGCCATCGCGGTGGTGCAGAAGCTCGCCTTCGCCCTGCCCGACCGCTACCTCGAAAAGGTCGAGGTCGCCGTCCTGCCGCCGTTCACCGACATCCGCAGCGTGCAGACGCTGATCGACGGGGACAAGCTGCGCCTCGTGCACGGGGCCCAGGACCTGTCCCCGCACGACTCCGGTGCCTACACCGGTGACGTGTCGGGGGTCATGCTGGCCAAGCTGGGCTGCACCTACGTCGTCGTCGGGCACTCCGAGCGCCGCGAGATCCACGGCGAGGACGACGCCGTCGTCAACGCCAAGGTGCACGCCGCGCTCAAGCACGGGCTCACCCCGATCCTGTGCGTCGGCGAGGGCCTGGACGTCCGCGAGGCCGGCACCCACGTGCAGCACTGCACCGAGCAGCTGCGCGCGGCGCTGAAGGGCGTCACCGCGGAGCAGGCCGCCGGGATCGTGCTCGCCTACGAGCCGGTCTGGGCGATCGGCACCGGCAAGGTGGCGGGTCCGGCCGACGCGCAGGAGGTCTGCGCCGCGCTGCGCGCGACGCTGGCCGAGCTGTACTCCGACGAGGTGGCCGGCGGCGTCCGCATCCTCTACGGCGGCTCGGTGAAGTCGTCGAACGTGGGCGAGATCGTGGCCCGGCCCGATGTCGACGGCGCCCTCGTCGGCGGGGCCAGCCTGGACGCCGAGGAGTTCGCGAAGCTCTCGGCGATCGCCGCGGGCGGCCCGCTCCCGTGACCGGCAACCACTAGCACCGGCACGACCACCGCGGCCCCGGTCCCCTCGTGAGGGGGCCGGGGCCGCTGGAGTATTCTCGGCCACTCCGGCGAGCGACCACTGATGGGGAAGCGCACGTGATCCTGACCCTCCAGATCATCCTGATCGTGACCAGCCTCCTGCTGATCGCGATGGTCCTGCTGCAGCGCAGCAAGGGTGGTGGTCTGACCAGCCTCTTCGGTGGCGGCGTGCAGTCGAGCCTGTCCGGCTCGGCGGCGGCGGACCGCAACATCGCTCGCTACACGGTCTTCGTCGGCCTCATCTGGCTCATCGCGGTGGTCGGCAACGGCCTGCTGCTGGCCACCGGCTGACGGTCGGACGGACGAGAGGGAGCGGGACATGGCAGGCGGCAACGCGATCCGCGGTACCCGGGTCGGTGCGGGCCCGATGGGCGAGAACGAGCGGGGCGAGACCGCCCCGCGCGAGCGCATCCCCTTCTACTGCGCGAACGGGCACGTCAACAACACCTGGTTCGCCGCGGAGGCCGAGGTCCCCGAGACCTGGGACTGCCCGCGCTGCGGGCTGCCGGGCGGGCGCGACGCGGAGAACCCGCCCGCCGCGCCCCGCACCGAGCCGTACAAGACGCACCTGGCGTACGTGAAGGAGCGGCGCAGCGACGCCGACGGGGAGGCCATCCTCGAGGAGGCCCTCGGCCGGCTGCGGGCGTCCCGGGAGCTCTGACCCCGAACCCGCGGCCCGCCCGGGTCATGACCGGGCACACGTTCCGGTTAGATTCGGTGGTCATGAGCCGCTGGACGCTGCCCCCGGACCGGATCCCCTCGGCGTGGTTCAACGTCGTGCCGCACCTGCCGACGCCGCCGCAGCCGCCCCTGCACCCCGGGACCCGAGAGCCGGTGGTCCCGGACGACCTGGCTCCGCTGTTCCCGGCCGCCCTGATCGAGCAGGAGGCCAGCGCGGAGCCGTGGATCGACGTCCCCGGTGAGGTCCTCGACATCCTGAGGCTCTGGCGGCCCACGCCGCTGGTCCGCGCGACCCGCCTGGAGAAGGCGCTGGGCACCCCGGCGCGCATCTACTTCAAGGACGAGTCGATCTCGCCCTCGGGCAGCCACAAGACGAACACGGCGGTGGCCCAGGCGTTCTACAACGCCCGGGAGGGCACCACCCGGCTCACCACCGAGACCGGCGCCGGCCAGTGGGGGACCGCGCTGGCGTTCGCGTCCGCCCAGTTCGACCTGGACCTGAAGGTCTACATGGTGCGAGCGTCCTACGGGCAGAAGCCCTACCGGCGGATCGCGATCGAGACCTGGGGCGGGGAGGTCGTGCCGTCCCCGGTCGACGAGCCCGACCAGCCCGGCTCACTGGGCTCGGCCATCTCCGACGCGGTCCGCGACTGCGTCGGCCGCTCCGACACCCACTACGCACTCGGCTCGGTGCTCAACCACGTGCTGCTCCACCAGACCGTGATCGGTCTGGAGGCCAAGGAACAGCTGGCGCTGGCGGGGGAGCGGCTGCCCGACGTCGTCATCGCGCCCTGCGGCGGCGGGTCCAACCTGGGCGGCATCTCCTTCCCGTTCGTGCCGGGCCCCGGCGTGCGGCTGCTCGCCGTCGAGCCGCTGTCCTGCCCGACGCTGACCCAGGGCCGCTACGACTACGACTTCGGCGACACCGCGGGTCTCACCCCGCTCATGCCGATGTACACCCTGGGCCACGACTTCGTGCCGCCGTCGATCCACGCCGGCGGTCTGCGCTACCACGGTGACTCGCCGCTGGTGTCGTCGCTGGTCAAGGACGAGCGGATGGAGGCCGTCGCCTACCCGCAGGGCAAGGTGTTCGAGGCCGCCATCCAGTTCGCGCGCGCCGAGGGCAAGATCCCGGCGCCGGAGTGCGGGCACGCCATCGCCGCCACCGTCGACGAGGCGCTCGCCGCGAAGGAGACCGGGGAGGAGAAGGTGATCCTCTTCAACTACTGCGGCCACGGCTTCCTCGACCTCGCCGCCTACGACGACTACACCCACGGCCGGCTCGACGAGATGGGCTGAGCCCCCGGGCACGTGACGACGGCCCGGCACCCCCGTGGCGGGAGTGCCGGGCCGTCACCGTGCGGGCGGTCAGCGGCGCAGGCCACCGACCAGGGCCGCGGTGTCGTGGCGGCGGGCCCACGCGACCACGCACACCGCCACCAGGGTCAGCGCCGGGAAGGCGACCATCGCGGGCATCAGCACCACGGTGACCGCGGTGGCCCCCACCATCAGCACCACCTGGCAGGCCGCGGCGAGCCCGCACAGCCGCGGGACGAGCAGCGCCACCGCGCCCGCCAGCTCCAGCCACCCGACGACGACCATCCCGGCCGTCCCCAGCCCCAGCAGGTCGAAGCCGGCGACCGCGACCGGATCGGCTCCGATCTTCGGCACGGCGGCCATGACGAAGATCCCGGCGAGCAGCACCTGCAGCACCCACAGGCCCACGGTGACGGCGCGCGGCCGGCGGGGACGGGCGGTGGTGGACGCGGACTCGGTGCGGATGGCGGTCATGACGGTCTCCCTCGATGGTGCGGCCCCGGGCCGGGGCCGCCGCCGTAAGGGGGAGACCGCACCCCGCGCCGGAACTCATCGGTCCGGTCCTGCCCCCGGTCCGGTCCGTGCCGTCGGTGCCGTGTGTCGCATGGGCGGCGTCTGCGTGCCCCGCGCCGGGTGCCCGGACCCGACACCCATCGGAAACCACGCATGGTTGCTCCACGAAACACCGCGGGCGAACGATCCCTGCCGGGGTCGGGGAACTGCGACGACGGAGGACGCGTGGGCGTGAATGCGGGAGACACCGCGTGGGTGCTGGTCAGCGCCGCGCTGGTGATGTTGATGACGCCGGGACTGGCGTTCTTCTACGGCGGGATGACCCGCAGCAAGTCCGTGCTCAACATGCTGATGATGAGCACCATCTGTCTGGCCGTGGTCAGCGTCCTGTGGGCGCTGTACGGCTACAGCTGGGCCTTCGGCAACGACGTGGGCGGCGGCCTCCTCGGCGGCGGCGAGTTCGCCGGGCTGGCGAACACCGTCGGCGCGATGGTCGGCGTCGGCAGCGACTCGGCCCCGTGGCCGGGGCCCGACGCTCTGCCCGCGCTGGCGTTCGTGATGTTCCAGCTCATGTTCGCGGTCATCACCCCGGCCCTGATCTCCGGCGCCGTCGCGGACCGCACGAAGTTCTGGGGCTGGACCGCCTTCGTCGTGCTCTGGGTGACCATCGTGTACTTCCCGGTCGCGCACTGGGTGTTCGCCTTCGACGGGTTCACCGGCCCGGACAACGTCGGCGGCTGGATCGCCAACACCCTCAAGGCCGAGGACTTCGCCGGCGGCACCGCGGTGCACATCAACGCCGGTGCCGCGGCGCTCGCGCTGGCGATCGTGCTCGGCAAGCGGCGCGGCTGGCCGCGCGAGCCGATGCGCCCGCACAACCTGCCCTTCGTGCTGCTGGGCATGGCGCTGCTGTGGTTCGGGTGGTTCGGCTTCAACGCCGGTTCCGCGCTCGCCGCCGGTGACCTCGCCGCGACGGCGTTCACCAACACCATGCTCGCCACCGCCACCGCGCTGATCGGGTGGCTGCTCGTGGAGCAGTTCCGCGACGGGCGTCCCACCACCCTCGGTGCGGCCTCGGGGGCCGTCGCCGGGCTGGTCGCGATCACCCCGGCCTGCGGGTTCGTGCGGCCGGTCGGGGCGCTGGCCATCGGGCTCATTGCCGGTGCGGTGTGCGCGCTGGCCGTCGGGCTGAAGTTCCGGTTCGGCCTCGACGACTCCCTCGACGTCGTCGGCGTCCACCTCGTCGGCGGCATCGTGGGCACCCTGCTCATCGGCTTCTTCGGCGACAACAGCGTCAACTCCGCCGCCGCCGGCGACAACGGCCTGTTCTACGGCGGTGGATTGGTCCAGCTGGGCCGTCAGGCACTCGCCGCGGGCGCCGTGCTGCTGTACTCTTTCGTCGTCGCGCTGGTCCTCGGTTACCTGATCAAGGTGACCATCGGGTTCCGCATCGACGAGGAGAACGAGGCCACCGGCATCGACGAGACCGAGCACGCCGAGACCGCCTACGACTTCTCGTCGCTGGGCACCCGCGCGCTCGCCGGGGCCTCGCGCCCCGCGACGCCGGCCACCCGCGAACCCGTGGGGGAGACCCGATGAAGCTCGTGACCGCCATCGTCAAGCCGTTCGCGCTGGAGGACGTCCGCGCCACGCTCGAACGCCTCGGCGTGCTCGGGCTGACCGTCGGGGAGGTCCGCGGGCACGGCAGGCAGAAGGGGCACACCGAGATCTACCGCGGCGCGGAGTACTCGGTGGACTACGTGCCCAAGGTGCGCATCGAGACCGTCGTCGACGACGACCTCGTCGACAAGGTCGTCGACGCCGTCGCCGAGGCGGCGCGCACGGGCAAGATCGGCGACGGGAAGATCTGGGTGCAGCCGGTCGAGACCATCGTGCGGGTCCGCACGGGCGAACGCGGCAGCGACGCCGTCTGAGCCGGTCAGCGCGTCGCCGGGCGGGCCGTCCGGCGACGCGCGACCCCGCCCGCGGGTGCGGTGCCCGCCGCGTGCGCCGCACCCAGCTCCGCCGCCGCGGCGGCGAACGCCGGGTCGAAGAACAGGAAGCTGAGCAGCTCCGCGCCGTGGGTGGTGTCGGCGTCCGGCACCGCGCCGCCGACCAGCCGTTCCAGCACGGCCAGCGACGGGTTCCGCAGCGCGCGCAGCCCGCCGTACTCGCGGCGGCGCACCGCGTCGGCCAGCTCCGCCAGCTCGGTGGCCCGGTCGGCGGGCGGCCCGGCGAACCAGGTCGCGATCCGGCGGTGCCGCCGGTCCTCGCCGCGCTCGACCAGCGCGTTGACCGCGCGCAGGGTCCGCAGGTCCTCGGTCACCCCGGCGCCCAGCACGATGCGCAGCGCCAGCGCGGCGACCGCGTACACGTCGGGCACCCGGTCGGCGGGGGGACAGCGCTGCGGCGGACGCGCCGAACGGCACGTCGGGTGTCGTCGCGACGACCCCGACCCGGTCGGCGCCCAGGCGCAGCGCGGGCTTCAGCGGGGTGTTGAGCCGGACCCCGCCGTCGAGGTACCAGCCGGCCGCCTCCCCCTCGATGCGGCGCGGGGCGAACAGCACCGGCACCGCGGCCGAGGCGAGCAGGTGGTCGGGGCCCAGCCGGGCGTCGACGTAGCGGATGTCGCGCCCCGGGTCGTATGGCGGCAGCGCCACGTCCGGCCCACGTTCGACGAACACCGTGGTCCCGCCGGTCCCGGCCGCGGTGCACGCCACGCCGACGGCGTCGACCCGGCCGCGGGCGACGGCGTCGTGCAGCCGGTCCCAGTCGACGACCCGGTCCACCACCGGGCGCAGCCGGTCGGCGTCCAGGAGCCGGGTCACTCGGTCCGGCACCAGCAGCAGCCTGCGCAGCCACGACGGGACCCCGGCGAGGTCACCGAGGTAGGCCGCGGTCGCCTCCACCGCCGACGACGGCAGCGCCACCACCTCGTCGGTGCGCACCGAGGACCAGCGGGCGACGAGCTCGGCGGCCGCGGCGTCCGGGGCGACATCGGCCAGCCCGGCGAGCGCGGCCACGTTCAGCGCACCCGCGCTCGTGCCGACCAGCACCGACGGCGCCGACCACGTCCTTGCCATCCGCGGAAGGAGCTCGGTCAGCGCACCCGCCTCGTAGGCCCCGCGCGCCCCGGCGCCGGCCACGACGAGTCCGGTCCGAGCCACCCCGCCAGGCTACCCGCGGTGGCCCCTCCCCAGGGCGACGGCGGGGACCCGCCGTCAGCCCCGCGGCACCGGCCGGACGTGACCGGCGGCGCGGGTCGCGCGCTCCCGGGCGGTGTCGACGTCGTCGGCGTGGGCGACCGCGACGCCCATCCGGCGCCGCTCGGTCGCGGTGGGCTTGCCGAACAGCCGCAGGTCCGCCCCCTCGACCGCGAGCGCCTCGGCGACGCCCTCGTAGGCGGGGGCGTCCATGTCCTTGCCGCCGTAGACCACCGCCGACGCACCCGGGGAGCGCAGTGCGGTGTCCACCGGCAGGCCCAGCACGGCGCGGGCGTGCAGCTCGAACTCCGAGAGCCGCTGGGTCGCCAGGGTGACCAGGCCGGTGTCGTGCGGGCGCGGGCTGACCTCGGAGAACAGCACGGTGTCCCCGCTCCCGTCGCGGCCCTCCCGGACGAACAGCTCCACCCCGAACAGCCCCCACCCACCGAGTGCCTCGGTGATCCGGGCGGAGACGTCGCGGGCGGCGGCCAGCGCGGCGTCGGACATGGGCTGGGGCTGCCAGGACTCGACGTAGTCGCCGGACTCCTGGCGGTGCCCGATCGGCTCGCAGAACGCGGTGCCGCCGGCGTGCCGGACGGTGAGCTGGGTGATTTCGTAGTCGAACTCGACGAAGCCCTCGACGATCACCCGCGGGTTCGACACCCGGGCGCCGGTGCGGGCCTGCTCCCAGGCGGCCTCGGCGTCGTCGGCGCTCTTCAGGACCGACTGCCCCTTGCCCGACGACGACATCACCGGCTTGAGCACGCACGGCAGCCCGACCGTGGCGACGGCGTCGCGGACCTCGTCGAGAGTGTCGGCGAAGACGTAGGGGGAGGTGGGCAGCCCCAGCTCCTCGGCGGCGAGGCGCCGGATGCCCTCGCGGTCCATGGTCAGCTTCGCGGCCCGTGCCGTCGGCACCACGGTCGTCCCGGCCGCCTCGATCTCCAGCAGCGCACCGGTGGCGATGGCCTCGATCTCGGGGATGACGAGATCGGGCGCCTCCTGCTCGATGAGCGTCGCCAGCGTCACCGGGTCGGTCATGTCGATCGCGTGCCAGCGGTGCGCCACCTGGTGCGCGGGTGCGTGCGGGTAGCGGTCGACGGCGACGACCTCCACACCCAGGCGCTGGAACGCGATCGCGACCTCCTTGCCCAGCTCACCCGAGCCGAGCAGCAGCACGCGGGTGGGGTCCGGGCCGAGCGGGGTGCCGATACGCATGACGGGGACCCTAACCGCAGGTCCACCTGCGGCACCCCGCCCGGGCGCGGCATCTCACATCCGCGCCCGGGCGGTGGTCAGGACACCCGGGCGACGAACCCGTCGGGCAGCTCCGCGGCCGCCTCGGTGTCGAGCAGCCAGCGGGTCGTGACGGTGCCGCGGGCCCCGCCGACCGGCAGCTCGGTCTCCGGTGTGCCGGTGAGCGCACCCGCGACGGCCGGTGCCTTGCCCGACCCGGCGGCGACCACCCACACCTCGCGGGAGCGGCGCGCCGCGGCCAGGGTCAGCGAGATCCGGGTCGGCGGCGGCTTCGGGCAGTCGAACACCGCGACGACCGTCGCCGCCTGCTCGTGCACGGCGGGGGAGTCGGGGAACACCGACAGGGTGTGGCCCTCCTCGCCCATCCCGACCAGGGTCACGTCGAACGCCGGGATGCCGTCGTCGTCGGGGCCCGCCAGGTCGTCGAGCAGCCGCGCGTAGTCGGCCGCGGCGGCCAGCGCGTCCTCCCGGGTGCCGCCGCCGGGCGGGGCCGCGGGCATCGGGTGCACCCGGGCCGGGTCCAGCGGGAGCGCGTCGAGCAGCGCCTCGCGGGCCTGGCGGTCGTTGCGCTCGGGGTCGTCGGCGGGGACGAAGCGCTCGTCGCCCCAGAACAGCTCCACCCGGTCCCAGTCGACGGCGTCGCGCGCCGGGGAGGCGGCGACGTCGCGCAACAGCGCGATCCCGACCCCGCCGCCGGTGAGCACCAGCCGTGGCACGGTGCCCGCGGCCTGCAGATCCACCAGCGCGGTGACCAGCCGGGCCGCGGTCGCCGCGGCGAGGGTGTCCTTGTCCGGGTGCACCGCGACCCGGACCTGCGACGTGGCGCTCACGCGCGCACCTTCAGCGGGGTGCGGCCGCGGGTCACCTTCGACACCCCGGCGAGGGCCTCGGCGTACACCTCGTCCGGGTCGAGCCTGCGCAGCTCCTCGGCGAGGCAGTCCGACACCTGCCGGCGCGCCAGCGCGATGAGGCGCTCCGGCTGCCCGGGCTGGCTCAGCCGGGCGGTCTTGCCGTCCGGGCGGGCCAGCTCGACGTCACCGGAGGGGCGCGTCAGCCGGACCAGGGCGAGCCCGTTGTCCTTCTCCGACGGCGAACGCTTCACCTTCACGCCCAGGCACGCGGCGAGCCAGCCCGCGATCAGCTCGGTGGACGGCGACACCGCCTCCCCGGCGACGACCGCCGACGTGATGCCCTCGAACGGCGGCACGTCCAGCGCCGCGGCCAGCTGGGCCCGCCACTGGGTGAGGCGGGTCCAGGTCAGGTCGGTGTCGCCCGGGGCGTAGTCCTTGCGGCGTGCCTCGAAGGCCTTCACCGGGTTCTTCGCCGAGAGCGCGTCGGTGATGCGGCGCTGCGCGAGGCGGCCCACCGCGTCCTCCGACGGCGAGGCCGGTGCCTCGTTCGGCCACCACGCGACGACCGGCGCGTCGGGCAGCAGCAGCGGCATGACCATCCCGGCGCCGGCGTCCGCGTCGGCCAGGGGGCCGTAGCCGCGGAGCACGATGACCTCGCTGGCGCCGGCGTCGCCGCCGACCCGGATCTGGGCGTCGAGCCGCGGCGAGGCCCGGCGCTGCCCGCGGGCCAGCACGATCACCCGGCAGGGGTGCTCGCGGCTGGCCGTGTTCGCGGCGTCCACGGCCCGCTCCAGCTCCGGGCCGTCCTCGGTCAGCACGACCAGGGTCAGCACCCGGCCCAGCGCGAACACGCCGCCGGACTCGCGGAGCTCGACGAGCTTGCGGTTGACCGCCGAGGTGGTGCTCGACGGGAGATCGATGATCACGATGGGGTCTCCGTCTTCTCCGCGACTGCCGTCGGTCCGCTCACGGCCGCCTCCAGTGGCGTCCGGTGCGGGCGAGCATCTCCTCGGCCGAGGTCGGACCCCAGGACCCCGCGGGGTAGGAGTCCGGGCCGCGCTCGTCGGCGGCCCAGTGCTCCAGCACCGGGTCCAGGATCTCCCACGACCGCTCGACCTCCTCGTTCACCGGGAACAGCGACGGCTCGCCGAGCAGCACGTCGAGGATGAGGCGCTCGTAGGCCTCCGGGGACGCCTCGGTGAACGCGTTGCCGTAGCCGAAGTCCATCGTGACGTCGCGGACCTCCATCTGGCTGCCCGGCACCTTCGACCCGAACCGCATGGTGACGCCCTCGTCCGGCTGCACCCGGATGACCAGGGCGTTCTGCCCCAGCTCCTCGGTCATCGTCGCGTCGAACGGCAGGTGCGGCGCACGCTTGAACACCACCGCGATCTCGGTGACGCGCCGGCCCAGGCGCTTGCCGGTGCGCAGGTAGAACGGCACCCCGGCCCAGCGGCGGTTCTCGACCTCGCAGGTGATCGCGGCGAAGGTCTCCGTGGTGGACTCCGGGTTGAAGCCCTCCTCCTCCTTCAGCCCCGGCACCTGCTCGCCGCCCTGCCAGCCGCCCTCGTACTGGCCGCGGGCGGTGGTGGCGTCGAGCGGGTGCGCGAGCTTGACCGCCTTGAGGACCTTGATCTTCTCCGCGCGCAGCTCGTCGGAGGAGAACGACGTCGGCTCCTCCATCGCGGTGAACGCGAGCAGCTGCAGCAGGTGGTTCTGGATGACGTCGCGGGCCGCGCCGATGCCGTCGTAGTAGCCGGCGCGACCGCCCAGGCCGATGTCCTCGGCCATGGTGATCTGGACGTGGTCGACGTAGTTGGCGTTCCAGATCGGCTCGAACAGCTGGTTGGCGAACCGCAGCGCCAGCACGTTCTGGACGGTCTCCTTGCCGAGGTAGTGGTCGATGCGGAACACCGAGTCCTCGGGGAAGACGTCGTTGACGATGGCGTTGAGCTCGATGGCCGAGGTCAGGTCGTGGCCGAACGGCTTCTCGATGACGACCCGCCGCCAGACGTCCGGGTCCTCCTGGGCGGACAGTCCGGAGCGGGCGAGCTGCTTGCAGACCACCGGGAACGCGCCCGGCGGGATCGACAGGTAGAACGCGTGGTTGCCGCCGGTGCCGCGCTTCTCGTCGAGCTCGCGCACGGTGCGCTCCAGCTCGTCGAAGGCGGCGTCGTCGTCGAAGGAGCCCTGGACGAACCGCAGCCCCTCGGCGAGGTGGTCCCACACCTCCTGCCGGAACGGGGTGCGGGCGTGCTCGCGCACGGCCTCGTAGACGACCTGGCCGAAGTCCTCGTTGTCCCAGTCGCGCCGGGCGAAACCGGTCAGGGCGAAGCCCGGCGGCAGCAGCCCCCGGTTGGCGAGGTCGTAGATCGCGGGCATGAGCTTCTTGCGTGACAGGTCCCCCGTCACTCCGAAGATCACCAGTCCGCAGGGGCCGGCGATCCGGGGGAGCCGCTTGTCACGGGGGTCGCGCAGCGGGTTGGTCCGTCCGCCGTTCGCGGTGGGCATCGCCCCTCCTAGTACTGGTGTTCTCGTGATCGGGACACCGGGTCACGGCTCTGTCGATGTGACGGCCCTGGCCAGGGTGACCAGCCCGGCGAGCCGGTCGGTCAGGTGCAGCCGCAGCACCGGACGTCCCCGGCGTCGCTGGTCGTCGATGACCGCCCGGGCCTGTGCCGCGTGCAGGCTATCCAGTCCCGGGCCGGGCGGCGAGGCGCCCGCGCCGACGGATCCCGGAAGATCACCGCCGGGTCCGTCCCCGGTCAGGTGACAGTGCACCGCGACGTCGGGTGCACCGGTGTCGCCGCTGCGGCAGGCCGGGGCCCAGCCGAACGCGACGGGCAGCCCGAGCCGGGCCACCAGTGGCCCGCGCAGCACCGAGACCGAGGCGTCGGACTCCGGGTCCAGCCAGGCCGAGACGACCGCCGGGGCCCCGTCGGCGACGGCGGCCAGCGCGTCGAGCGCACCGGCGACGGTGCGGGTGCCGGCCGGCAGCCAGTCCCCGGCGTGCACCGCGATCCCGCCGTCGACGAACGACGGCGCGGGGTCGGTGCCGTCGGCGGGCGCGGGTGGGGCGGGCGCGAACGGGTCGGTGTCGAGCACCCGCCCGGCCAGCGCCGCGGCGGCCTGCCACAGCACGACCGCGGCCCCCGGTCCGGCGTCGAGCCGCACCGCGCCGTGGCCCGGCCCTGGCCGCGGCCCGGTGCCGTCGGCGTGCACGTCCACGACGCCCGCGGGAGCGGTGGGCTCGCGGGGGCCGGGGCCCGCGCCGACCGGCTCGTCGGGCGGCACCGGCACGACGGTGAGCCCGGCGGCGGTGAGCAGCGGGGCCAGCCAGCCGGTCAGGGCGGGGGAGCGCTCGACGTCGCGCAGGGCGAGCAGCGAGCCGCGGCCCGCGACGAGCGCACCGGCCAGCAGCAGCGCCGGGTTGTCCGGGTCGTCGGCGGCCAGTGCGCGCTCGGCGGCGACGGCGTCGCCCAGGACGGCGGGCACGTCCGCTCCGGCGAGCCCCGCGGGGACCAGCCCGAGCGGTCCCAGTACGCCGAAACGGCCGGGCACGTCGGCGTCGAGGGTGACCACGACCGGACCGGGGTCGGCGGGGACGTCCAGCGGCGAGCCGGGCTCGGTCAGGTGCACGGTGCGCGCGGCGAGTGCCTGTGCGCCGACCTCCTCGGCGATCGCGGCGGCGACCACCCGGGTGACGGCCGCGACCACCGGGTCGGTGCCCGCCGCGTCGGCGACGACGAGGACGGTCTCGGCGAGCTCCCCGGACAGCGCCTCCGCGACCTGCACGGGGTCCGCGGAGTCCAGCGCGGTCAGCCGGGTCCCGTCCGGGGCGGTCCCGGCGACCACCCGGGCCGCGGCGACCGCGTCGGGCGTGCCGACGAGCAGCACCCGGTGCGCACCGGCGACGGCGAACCGCTCGCGCAGCGCGGCGACCTGGCCGACGAGTGGCCGGCTGCGGGTGGCGAGCCCGGCCCAGCCGGTGCGGGGCGGGGCACCCGCCGCGCGGGGCCCCCAGACGCTGGGGTCGCCGTCGGCGAGCCGGGAGGCGACGGTGTCGCCGGCCAGCTCGGCGGCGATCCGCCGGGCCGCCCCGGCGAACGGCTCACCGGCGAGCCGCACCCGCACCGGGGAGGGTGCGGGTACGGCCGGGCCGCCGGTGGCGGCGGAGCCGAGGTCGGCCCCGTCGCCACCAGGAGTGACCTCGTCCAACTACTTCGCGGAGTCGAGCTGGCCGCGGACGGTGTCCTGCAGCTCGGTCCAGGACTTCTCGAACTTCTCGACGCCCTCGTTCTCCAGGGTGAGGAACACGTCGTCGAGGTCGATGCCCTGGCCCTCCAGGTCGGTGAAGACCTGCTGGGACGCCCCGGCGGTGTCGGTGACCTTGTCCCCGTTCACCTCGCCGTGGTCGGCGAAGGCCAGCAGGGTCTTCTCCGGCATCGTGTTGACGGTGTTGTCCACGACCAGCTCGGACACGTACAGCGTGTCCGGGTAGTCGGGGTTCTTCACCCCGGTCGAGGCCCACAGCGGGCGCTGGGCGTGCGCACCCTTCGCGGCGAGGGCGTCCCAGCGGGCGCCGGAGAACGCGTCGCGGTAGGCGGCGTAGGCCAGCCGCGAGTTCGCGACGGCCGCCTTCCCGCGCAGACCGAGCGCCTGCTCGCCGCCGATCGCCTCGAGCCGCTTGTCGATCTCGGAGTCCACACGGGACACGAAGAACGAGCCGACCGAGTGGATCCGGGACAGGTCCTGGCCGTTCTCCAGGGCCTGCTCCAGGCCGGTCAGGTAGGCGTCCATCACGAGCTTGTAGCGCTCGACGGAGAAGATCAGCGTCACGTTCACGCTGATGCCCTCGGCGGTCGCCCGGGTGATGGCCGGCAGGCCCTCCTCGGTCGCCGGGATCTTCACCAGCAGGTTCGGCCGGTCGACGGCCTTGGACAGCTCGCTCGCCTGGGCGGCGGTGCCCTCGGTGTCGTGCGCCAGCCGCGGGTCCACCTCCAGGGAGACCCGGCCGTCGACGCCGCCGGTGCGCTCGAAGACGCCGGAGAACACGTCGCAGGCCTGCTGCACGTCGGCGACGGTGATCTCGCGGATCGCGGTGTCGACGTCGGCGCCCCGGGCGGCGAGCTCGCGGACCTGCGCGTCGTAGGCGGCGCCGTCGGACAGCGCGCCCGCGAAGATCGTCGGGTTGGTGGTGACCCCGACGACGTGCTTGTCCTCGATGAGCTCGGCCAGGTTGCCCGAGGTCAGCCGTTCGCGGGACAGGTCGTCGAGCCAGATGGAGACTCCGGCCGCGGAGAGTGCGGCCAGTCGGTCGTTGCTCACGTTCGCTCCCTTCACGCCGTCGTCGCGGCGAGGGTCTCCCGCGCGGCGTCGGCGACGGTGTCGGCGGTGAAGCCGAACTTCTCGAACAGGGTGGCGGCATCGGCGCTGGCGCCGAAGTGCTCGATGGACACCGATCGCCCAGCGTCGCCGACGACGGCGCGCCACGGCATCGCGATCCCGGCCTCGACCGAGACCCTGGCCCGCACCGCGGACGGCAGGACCGACTCGCGGTAGGCCTCGTCCTGGGCGTCGAACCACTCGACGCACGGCATGGACACCACACGGGTACCGACGCCGTCGGCCTCCAGCTTCTTCCGCGCCTCGACCGCGAGGTGCAGCTCGGAGCCGGTGGCGACGATCACGACCTGCGGGACGCCGGTCGAGGCGTCGGACAGCACGTAGCCGCCGCGCGCGACACCCTCGGCGGAGGTGCCCGGCAGGGTCGGCACGTTCTGGCGGGTCAGCGCGAACCCGATCGGCCCGTCCGACGGGCGCTCCAGCGCCGCCTTCCAGGCGTAGACGGTCTCGTTGGCGTCACCGGGGCGGACCACCGACAGGCCCGGGATCGCGCGCAGCGCGGCCAGGTGCTCGATCGGCTGGTGGGTCGGGCCGTCCTCGCCCAGACCGATCGAGTCGTGCGTCCACACGTAGATCGGGTTGGTCTTCATCAGGGCGGCGAGGCGGACCGCCGGGCGCATGTAGTCGGAGAACACCAGGAAGGTGCCGCCGTAGGCGCGGGTCGGGCCGTGCAGGGCGATGCCGTTGAGGACCGCGCCCATCGCGTGCTCGCGGACACCGAAGTGCAGCGTGCGGCCGTACGGGGAGGTCGTCCACATGCCGGTCGAGGCCGACTTCGGGCCGAACGAGTCGACGCCCTTCATCGTGGTGTTGTTCGACTCCGCGAGGTCGGCCGAGCCGCCCCACAGCTCCGGCAGCACCTCGGCCAGCGCGCCGAGCACGGTGCCGGAGGCCTTGCGGGTCGCCAGGCCCTTCTCGTCGGTGTCGAAGTGCGGCAGCGCGTCCGCCCAGCCCTCGGGGAGCTCCTTCGCGAGCAGCCGGTCGAGCAGCTGCTTGCGCTGCGGCTCGCGCTGCGCCCACTCGTCGAAGGTGCCCTGCCAGGTGTCGTGCGCGTCGCGGGAGCGCTCGCCGACGGCCCGGGTGTGGGCGAGGACGTCGGCGTCGACCTCGAAGTCCTGGTCCGGGTCGAACCCGAGGACCTTCTTGACCTCGCGGACCTCGTCGTCACCGAGCGCCGAGCCGTGCGCGGCACCGGTGTTCATCTTGTTCGGCGACGGGTAGCCGATCACGGTCTTGAGCACGATGATCGACGGACGGCCGGTCTCGGCCTTCGCGGCCTCGAGCGCGGCGAGGATGCCGGTGACGTTCTCGCCGCCCTCGACGACCTGCACGTGCCAGCCGTAGGCCTCGTACCGCTTCGCGGTGTCCTCGTTGAACGCGATGTTGGTGTCGTCCTCGATGGAGATCTCGTTCGCGTCGTAGATCACCGTGAGGTTGCCGAGCTCCTGGCGGCCGGCCAGCGACGACGCCTCGGAGGTGACGCCCTCCTCGATGTCGCCGTCGGAGGCGATCACGTAGATCTGGTGGTCGAACGGCGAGGACCCCTCGGGGGCGTCCGGGTCGAACAGACCGCGCTCGCGACGGGCGGCGATCGCCATCCCGACGGCCGAGGACAGCCCCTGGCCCAGCGGGCCGGTGGTCATCTCGACGCCGCGGGTGTGGCCCCACTCCGGGTGGCCCGGGGTGAGCGAGCCCCACGTGCGGAGGCTCTCGAGGTCCTCGCGCTCCAGGCCGTATCCGGCCAGGTAGAGCTGGATGTAGAGGGTGAGGCTGGAGTGGCCCGCGGAGAGCACGAACCGGTCGCGGCCCATCCAGTCCGGGTCGGCCGGGTCGTGGCGCATGACGCGCTGGAACAGCGTGTACGCCAGCGGGGCCAGGCTCATCGCGGTGCCGGGGTGTCCGCTGCCGCACTTCTGGACCGCGTCCGCGGCCAGTACACGGATGGTGTCCACGGCCCTGCGGTCGAGGTCGGTCCAGTCGTCGGGGACGTGCGCGCGGGTGAGCGCGGCGACGGCGCTGTCCCCGGCGTGGGGGGACGTAGCGGTCTCGGACAAGGCGATGGCTCCTGTACTCGCGTCGACGATCGTCGGTCTGCCGGTGGTGGATCCGGAGGTCCGCCCGGTGGTCGCGGCCACTGCGGTGGCGGCGACGTCGGCGGGTGTCGTGGTGACCCGGACCACCTGGCGGCATCCTCGCCGCCCCGACCCGGAACACCCTACTGCTCACGCCCGCGGCCAGCGGCTTTGCGCCTCGTGGCGTTCGGCGGACCGGGGCGCCGAGGTCGGTGTACCCGGCGGGCCCGCGACGCATGCCACCGGTTAGCATCGACGCGCTGTAGAACTAGGGAGGTCGCCACCGCGGCTACCCACCCGGTGTCCACGGCACCGAGCCGGTGCGGCCCCTCGGGCGGCGCGGCACGGGATCACTACGTCGAACCGAGCGAGGTACGAACAGGTGAGCGCACCCGCGTCAGGGCGGAGCCGGGCCGACGAGGCCGGAGTGCCGGCCGAGCACGTCCCGGCCGGACCGGACGCCGCGCCGGCGGCGACGCCCCCCGCCACGACCGTGGTGGTCCCGGCGGCACCGACCGGGCGCCTCGCCCGTGTCCGCGCCACGGTGGCGGCCTATCTGGGCCTCACCAAGACGCGGATCATCGAGCAGCTGCTCGTCGTCACCGTGCCCGCCATGTTCCTGGCCCAGCGCGGCGTGCCGTCGCTGCTGCTGATCGCGGCCACCCTGGTCGGCGGCGCGATGGCCGCCGCCGCGGCGCACGCGCTGAACTGCGTCGTCGACGCCGACATCGACCAGAAGATGGCGCGCACCGCCCGCCGTCCGCTGGCACGGGGACAGGTCCCCACCCGCAACGCGCTGGTGTTCGGCCTCGTCCTGGCCGCGCTGAGCTCGGTGTGGCTCGGCCTGACCACGAACTGGCTCGCCGCCGTGCTGTCGCTGGCCGCGATCGCGTTCTACGTGCTCGTCTACACGATGCTGCTCAAGCGGCGGACCTCGCAGAACATCGTGTGGGGCGGTGCCGCGGGCTGCATGCCGGTGGTGATCGGCTGGGCCGCGGTGACCGGCACCGTCGAGTGGCCCGCGCTGGTCATGTTCGGTGTGATCTTCTTCTGGACGCCGCCGCACTTCTGGGCACTGGCGATGCGCTACCGCGAGGACTACGCCGCCGCCGGGGTGCCGATGCTCCCGGTCGTCGCGCCCGCGCCCGCGGTGTCGGTGCGGATCGTGGTCTACAGCTGGGTGATGGTGGCCTGGAGCCTGCTCCTGCTGCCGGTGACGTCGTGGGTGTACCTCGCGGTGGCGCTGCTCGGCGGGGCCTACTTCGTGTTCCGGGCGCACCGGCTGCACCACCAGGTGAAAGAGGGCGGCGAGATCTCCCCGATGCCGCTGTTCCACCTGTCGAACATCTACCTGTGCGTGCTGTTCGCGGCGATCGCCGTCGACGCCGCGCTGGGGCTGCCGGTCCTGTTCTGAGCCCGGACCGGCAGCCGCCGGGGCGGTGGCCGGTCAGCGCAACAGGTCCGGGGTCTCCCACTCGGTGCCCAGCACGTGGTGGTCCAGGAACGCCCACACCGTGCGGTACCAGACCTTCGCGTGGTTCGGGGCGAGGACCCAGTGGTTCTCGTCGGGGAAATACAGGAACCGGTGCGGGTTGGCCTCCGGGTCGGCCTGCCGGGACACCAGGTCCCACCACAGCCGCAGCCCCTCGCCGATCGGCACCCGGTAGTCGCGGTCGCCGTGGATCACCAGCATCGGGGTGGCGATCGCGTCGGCGTGCCGGTGCGGGCTGTTGGCCTGGGCCATCGCCGGGGTCATCTCGGTCAGCCAGTACTCGGCGTGGTCGGTCGTCGGCCCGAACTGGTCGAGCGCCCACAGGCTGGCGTGGGTGACGATCGCGGCGAACCGGTCGGTGTGCCCGGCGACCCAGTTGGCCATGTAGCCGCCGAAGGAGCCGCCCATCGCCGCGGTGCGGGTGTCGTCGATGTCGGGCCGGGCGGTCGCGGCGTCGGTGGCGGCCATCAGGTCGGTGAACGGCGCGCCGCCCCAGGCACCCCAGCCGCGCTGGACGAAGTCCTGGCCGTAGCCGGTCGACAGGGCCGGGTCGGGGAGCAGCACGGCCCAGCCGCGTGCGGCCATCAGCCACGGGTTCCACCGCCACGACCAGGCGTTCCAGCTGGCCAGCGGGCCGCCGTGGATCCACAGCAGCAGCGGTACCGGGTGCTCGGCGTCGGCGCCTTCGGGCAGGACCAGCCAGGCGCGGACCCGGGTGCCGTCGGCGGCGGTGGTCTCCAGTTCGGTGAGCGAACCGGGCAGTGCGGGCGCCGCGGCGGGTGCGGGCAGGTGCTCCGGGACGGCGTCGTGGCCGTCGGCGGGGATCCGGACCGGGGCGGGCGGCGCGTCGTAGGCGTGGCGCAGTGCGTAGACCCACCGCCCGTCCGGCGACGGGCACGGGTCGGAGTAGGTGCCGTGGTCGCCGGTCAGCCGGGTGACGGCGTCGTCCTCCCCGGTCGCGCCCAGCTCGATCCGGAACAGCGGGCCGCGGCCGTTCTCGTCGGCGGTGACCACCAGCGCGGACCCGTCCCGGGTCCACCGCGCCGCGGTGGGCCACCGGTCCCAGCCCGGTGCCACCGGGCGCGGTGCGCCACCGGCGAGCGGGACCAGGACCAGCTCGATCCGCGGCGCGACCTCCGGGGTGGAGACGCGTTCGCGCAGCGCGACGACGGTCCGCCCGTCCGGGCTGATCCGGGGCGCGGCGTACTCGTGCCCGTCGTCGTCGGTGAGGCCGCGGTGCTCCCCGGTCGCGGTGTCGACCACGACCAGACCCGGCCGCCAGGTGCCGTGGCCGTGCGCGCGGTACCAACCGGTCACCACCGAGCCGCCGTCGGGGGACACGTCGAACGCGGTCTCGTCCAGCGCACGGCCCGGCGCCGGGGTGAGGTCCCGCCACGGGTCCGTCTCCCCGGGGGTGGCCAGGAGCAGCCGTTCCTCGGCCGGGCCGAGGTCGTGGTCCCAGTGCCGCACCGGGTAGCCGGTGTGCAGCATCGCGGTGACCTTGCCCTCGGTGCGCGCGCTGCGGCGCTGCTCGTCCTCCTCGGTCGTGGTGGCACCGGGCAGCGTGGGGGAGGACACGACGACCGTCCCCGCGTCGGCGGCGACAGCGACCGCGGAGATCCCGCCGGGCCGCGCCCCGGCGGCCTCGCCCCCGGCCGCCGGGAGGCGCCACAGCGAGGTCGGCGGCTCGGTCTCCCCGGTGGCATCGGGGTCGGGGCGGGCGGACCGGAACAGCAGGTCGCCGTCGGGGGTGAAGACCGGCCCGGACTCGCCGGCCGCGCCCCGGGTCAGCCGCCGCGCCGGGGCGTCCCCCGCGGGGTCGATCTCCCACAGGGCGGTCCGGTAGCGGGTGCCGTCGGCGTCGAGCTCGGCGACGCCGGTGACCAGGCGCTGCCCGTCGGGGGACAGGGTGAGCCCGCCGAGGCGGGGGAGCGCGACGTAGGCGTCGAGGTCGTGGAACGGGGTGTCGGTCACGCCGTCGGTTCTACCGCACGCCGCGCGGCGGACCGACCCCCGTGGCGCCTCGTCAGGGGACGAGCAGCACCTTGCCGGTGGTGCGGCGGCCCTGCAGGTCGTCGTGGGCGGTGCGGGCGTCCGCCAGGCCGTAGCGGTGTCCGATCCGTACGTCGAGGCGGCCCGCGGCGACCTCGCCGTACACGGCCGCCGCGCGAGCGCGCAGCTCGTCGGTGGTGGCGATGTAGTCGAACAGCTTCGGGCGGGTCAGGTACAGCGACCCCGCCGCGTTGAGCCGCTGCGGGTCGAACGGCTCGACCGGGCCGGACGCGGCGCCGTAGAGCACCAGCGTGCCGCGACGGCGCACCGAGGCCAGGCTCGCGTCGAACGTGCTGCGCCCGACCGAGTCGAACGCCGCGTGCACGCCCTCGCCGCCGGTGAGGTCGCGGACGGCGGCGGCCAGGTCGTCGACCGCGGTGTAGTCGATCACCTCGTCGGCGCCGGCCCCGCGGGCCAGCTCGGCCTTCTCCGGCGTCGACGTCGTGGCGATCACCCGGGCGCCCTTGGCGACGGCCAGCTGGGTGAGCAGCAGCCCGACGCCCCCGGCCGCGGCGTGCAGCAGGATCGTCTCCCCGCCGCGCAGCGGGAAGCAGTCGGTGACCAGGAAGTGCGCGGTCATGCCCTGCAGCGCCGCGCCGACCGCGACGTCGTCGGCGACGCCGTCGGGCACCGGGACGGCCTTCGCCCACGGCACGGCGACCTGCTCGGCGTAGCTGCCCAGGGTGTTGGCCCAGGCGATCCGGTCCCCGACCGCGACGCCGTCGACGTCCGGGCCCAGCGCGGTGACCCGGCCCGCGCCCTCCAGCCCCGCGACGTAGGGCGTCGGCATCGGGTAGATGCCCTCGCGCTGGTAGGTGTCGATGAAGTTCACGCCGGCCGCGGCGACCTCCACCAGCACCTCGCCCGGACCCGGGACCGGGGCGTCGGTGTCGACGACCTCCAGCACCTCGGACCCGCCGGGCTCCCGCACCCGTACCGCACGCATGTGTCCTCCTCGTCGCTCGCCGCTGCTGCCGGTCCCGATCATGCCCGCACGCGTCGCGGCGCGGCATCCGGGAGACGGCCCGCCGCGAGCCCGGTGCGCGCGACGAGACCGTCGGTCGGCAGCGGGTCGCGCAGCACGTCGTCCGGACGGACCCGTGCCGGCTCAGGCCGACGCGGCGGCGGGTTCCGGGGCGGTGTCCGCCGGGTCACCGGTCGGGGTGGCGCGGGGGTCGACGGCGGCCGGCCGGGTCGCGGTCCCGGCACACACCCAGGCGGCCGCGGCGGCGGTCAGCCCGGCGCCGAGCACGTGCAGTGACACCAGCAGCTCCGGGACCCCGAGGGCGTACTGGACCCCGCCGAGCGCGCCCTGGGCGAGGACGACCACGACGAGCACCCGGAAGCGGCGCTGCAGCGCCTGCGGGGCGGACACCGCGCGCAGCAGGAACCCGAGCCCGACCAGGGTCCCGAGGTAGAGGAACAGGGTGTCGACGTGCAGCTGCGCGAGCGCGGGGATCGGCACGTCCAGGCGCGGGGTCTCCGGGTCGCCGCCGTGCGGACCCGCCGCGGTGACCAGCGTCCCGGCGACGAGCAGCACCGCGAGCACCGCGGTGGAGAACAGCACCAGCCCGCGCCCGGCGGCGGGCACGGTGCGGGTCGCCGGGCCGTCGGCCTCGGTCGCCGCGCCGACGAACAGCACCGAGAACCAGACCAGCACCATCGAGGCGAGGAAGTGCAGCATCACCGTCCACCAGGCCAGACCGAGGAGCACCGTGATGCCGCCGATGACGGCCTGCGCGACGACGCCGAGCGGCATGGCCAGCGCGAGCGCGGTGAGGCGGCGCCTGCGGGGCCGGGTGAACAGGGCCCCGAGCAGCGCGGCGCCGGCGAACAGCACGACCAGGATCCCGAGCAGCCGGTTGGAGAACTCGATCCACATGTGCAGCGGCGCGATCTCGGCGTGGTCGACCGGGATCATGCTGCCCGGCTCGCACTGCGGCCAGGTCGAGCAGCCGAGCCCCGAGCCGGTGACCCGCACGACCGATCCGGTCACCCCGATCCCGATCTGGGCGACGAGGTTCGCGATCGTGAGCCGGCGCATCAGCACCGGCGGGGTGGAGGGCACGCGCGACGACAGCACACTACGCATCGTAGAAGATGGGTCTCAGGTCCAGCGCACCAGCCGCGACGCCGCCACCCCGGCGACGACGGCCCACCCGGTGAGCACCAGCAGGGGCCCGGCCGACGGGAACTCGCCCGCGCCGAGCGCCGACCGCAGCGCCTCGGCCAGCGCCCCGGACGGGAGCCACGGGGCGATCGCCGCCAGCGGTCCCGGCAGGTCCGCGACCGGCACCACGATCCCGCCCGCCAGCAGCAGCGCGAACCACACCAGGTTGGCGACGGCGAGCACGATCTCCGCCCGCAGCGTCCCGCCCAGCAGGATGCCCAGCGCCCCGAACGCGGCAGCGCCGAGCAGCACGGCCAGCGCGGCGCCGTCGAGCCGGGCCCCGGCCGGGGACCAGCCCAGCAGTGCGGCGAGTACGCCGAGCAGCACCACCTGGATCACGACGACGGCGGCGACCGCGGTCAGCCGCCCGCACACCAGCAGCCAGCGGGGCAGCGCCGTAGCGGCGAGCCTGCGCAGCGCGCCGTAGCGGCGGTCGAAGCCGAGCGCGATGGCCTGGCTGGTGAATGCCGAGCTCATCACGGCCAGCGCCAGCATGGCGGCGAACAGCCACGCCACCCGCGGCTCCGGGGCGGGCACCGCCGGGACGAGCGTGAGCCCGGCCAGCAGGGCCGCCGGGATAAGCAGGGTCAGCAGCACCTGTTCGGCGTTGCGCAGTGCGAGCCGGGTCTCCAGGCCGCCCTGGGCCCGCAGCATCGTCAGCGCACGTCCGCGGCCGGGCGCGGGGGTGAACATGCCGTCGGGGAACGGCGGGGCCGTCGGCGGGGTCCTCACGAGCGCAGCTCCCGTCCGGTGAGGTCGAGGAAGACGTCCTCCAGGCTGCGGCGCACGACCTGGACGTCGTCGGCGAGCACGCCCTGGTCGGCACACCACGAGGTGATGGCGGCGAGCGCGGCCGGGTCGATCCGGCCGCGGACCCGGTAGCGGCCGGGGGAGGTCTCGCAGCTGGCGTAGCCGGCGGGCAGCCGGGCGTCGAGACCGTCGACGTCCATCCCCGGCCGGGCCCGGAAGCGCAGCTCGGTCTGGTCGCCCGCGGTCAGCTGCGCCGGCGAGCCGTGCGCCACGACCCGGCCGTGGTCGATGATCACGACGTCGTCGGCGAGCTGTTCGGCCTCGTCCATCAGGTGGGTGGTGAGCAGCACCCCGACGCCGTCGCGGCGCAGCGCCCGCACCAGGTCCCACACCAGGTGGCGGGCCTGCGGGTCGAGACCGGCGGTCGGCTCGTCGAGGAACACCAGCTCCGGGCGCCCGACGACGGCGCAGGCCAGCGCCAGGCGCTGCTGCTCCCCGCCGGAGAGCCGCTTGTACGGCGTGCCCGCCCGCGGTCGAAGCCCGAGCACGTCGAGGAGCATGTCCACGTCGAGCGGGTGCGCGGCGCAGTCGGCGACCAGGTGCAGCATCTCCCCGGTCCGCACGGCCGGGTACGCGCCGCCGCCCTGCGGCATGACGCCCACGCGGGGGCGGACGGTCTCGTCGGCCGGGTCGTGGCCGAGTACCCGCACCCGCCCGGCCGAGGGCGCCCGGAAGCCGGTGCACACCTCGACGGTCGAGGACTTGCCGGCGCCGTTCGGGCCGAGCAGGGCGAGGACCTCGCCGCGGGCCAGGTCGAGGTCGATCCCGTCGACGGCGGTCGTGGTGCCGTAGCGCACGACGAGGCCGCGGATCTCCAGGGCGGCGCTCACCGGGCGGGCTCCGTGTCCGAGGCCGCGCGGGTCCCGGCGGGGGCGTCGCCCGGGGTGGCTGCGCCGTCGGCGTCGTCGGCGTCGTCGGGGCCGCCGGGGCCGTCGGCGGCCGCGTCGCCGGGGGCGCGGATCAGCCGCGCGACCACGTACAGCGCGAGGGCGTACATGACCGCGCCCGCGGTGATCGCCAGCGGCAGCTGGAATCCGCGGAAGAAGAAGTCGGCGCCGGTGGGCGGCACGACCAGGGCCAGCACCACCGACAGGAGCAGCAGGCCGCGGCGGTAGAACGGCATGGCCCGGGTGACGACCAGCGGCAGCAGGGCCCAGAACAGGTACCACGGGTGCACGACCGGGCCGAGCAGCACGACCGCGCCGAGCCCGAGACCGGTGCCGGTGACCGGGTCGACCGTGCCGCGCAGGCAGCCCAGCAGCAGGGCGACCACGATGACCACGATCGGCAGCACGAACAGGCTGCGCATCAGGCCCATCGTGGTGTCGAGGTGGTCACCGAGCCCGGCGAGCCTGCCGACCTGGCCGGCGAGCAGGCCGAGGTTGGTGCTGATCGACATGGGGGAGATGAGCGCGCTGGGCGCCGACAGCCCGCGCACCCAGTTGAAGCCCAGCCCGGTGGCGAGGCTGAAGAAGGTCAGCACCGCGGCGGCGATCGCGGACAGCCACGCGGTCGTCACGGCCCAGTCGACGAGCCTGCCGCCGCGCCTGCGGACCAGGTACACGCCGACGAACCCCAGTGCGAGCAGCGCGGGGAGCTTCACCGAGGCGGCGGCGACGATCAGCGCGGCGCCGGCGGTGATCCGCCACCAGGGCTGCACGGTGTCGTCGCGGCCGAGCATCACCCAGAGCCCGAGCAGCATCAGCGGCAGCATGATCGACTCGTTGTGGATGCCGCTGACCATGTGGAACAGCACCAGCGGGTTCGCCGCGCCGAGCCACAGGACCAGCCCGGCATCGAGGTCGAAGCGCGACGCGAGCCGCGGCAGCACCCACACCAGCAGGGCGACCCCGGCGAGCGCCAGCAGCCGGTGTTCGAGGATCCCGAGGACGACGTTGTCCCCGGACAGCGCGGTGATCCCGCGCCCCAGGCCGAGGAACAGCGGGCCGTAGGGCGCCGGGGTGTCGCGCCAGACCGTGGGGATGCCGCGGACCAGCGGGTCGTCGATGCCGAGCGCCTGCGCCGGGCCGATCGAGTACGGGTCGATCCCGCGGGCGAGCGTCGCGCTCTGGGCGAGGTAGCTGTAGATGTCCTTGGAGAACATCGGCGGCGCCAGGGCCAGCGGCACCCCCCACAGGATCGCGGTGCGGCCGAGCTCGCGACGCTCGGGCGCGGGGTGCCGCGCCCCGCGGGTGGTGAGCATCCGGGCGATCCACAGCCAGGCGGTGACCACCATCAGCAGGCCCGCGTAGGTGACGGCGATGGCCAGGGTGACGTTGCGCGCGGGCAGCCCGATCACGCGCAGCCCGTTCAGCGGGTTCGGCACCGGGAACGCCCCGGAACCCAGTGCGCTGATCCCCATCAGGAGCGCGCCGATCAGGCCGAGGATCCGCGCGATCCGGGCCTGCTCGCGCAGGCCGCGCCGGGCCCGGTGGCCGGTCGACGGCGGTGCGGCGGGGGGATCGGACGGCGCCGCACGCGTCGGGGGGTCGTCGCGCCCGGGCGGGGCGACCTCGGGCGTCACCATGGGAGAAGAGGCTAGTGGTGCCGCCGCGGGGGGTCCGGTACCGGCCCTCACCTGCGGGTGGAGTGAGCCCGGTCACCGCGGCGGGGGGCCTGTTTTGCCGTGCCGACCGATATACGCAACACTGGTGTTGTGAAAACGGACCGGACAGCGCCGCGGCGCCTCGACGACCCTGCCTGCGGGCACGGCGTCGCGGGCGACGCCGTGGTGCCCGCCGGATCCGGGACGGGTACCCGTGCCCTCGTGGCGCGGGTGCTCATGGAGCAGGGTCCGGTCACGGCCGCCGTCGTGGCGGCCGAGCTGGAGCTCACCGAGGCCGCCGTGCGCCGGCACCTCGACGCGCTGATCGTCGACGGCGAGGCGGAGGCCCGGGCCCCGGCCCGGTCCGCCCGGCCGCGGGGCCGGGGTCGTCCGGCCCGGGAGTACCTGCTCACCGACACGGGCCGGGTCCGGTTCGGGCACGGGTACGACGACCTGGCCACCCAGGCTCTGCGCTTCCTCGCCGACACGGCGGGGGAGGAGGCGGTCGACGCCTTCGCCCGGCACCGGGTGCGCGAGCTGCTCGGGTCCGACCTCGACGCGGTGACCGCTCCGGCGGAGCCCGCGGAGCGGGTCGAGGCGCTCGCCCGGGTGCTCAGCGCCCGCGGCTACGCCGCACAGACCCGGCGCGGCGGGTTCGGGGTGCAGCTGTGCCAGCACCACTGCCCGGTCGCCCACGTGGCCACCGAGTTCCCGGAGCTCTGCGAGGCCGAGACGCGTGCCTTCGCCGATCTGCTGGGCACGCACGTGCAGCGGTTGGCCACGATCGCCCGCGGCGACGCCGCGTGCACCACACACGTGCCGCTCGAGGATCCCGAACTCCTCGCGCGGGTACGGGACAGGGGAGCCGCGGGTACCGCGCAGCTCCCACCACCACGGTCCCCGAAAGGGAGGCAGTCCTTATGACGACCACTCCTGATGTGCGCACCGAGCTCACGCAGGAGGAGACGATCGCGGCGCTCGGCCGGTACGACTTCGGCTGGGCCGACTCCGACGAGGCGGGCTCCATCGCGAAGCGTGGCCTGTCCTCCGAGGTCGTCGCCGACATCTCCCGCCTGAAGAACGAGCCCGAGTGGATGCTGGAGTTCCGGCAGAAGGCGCTCGACATCTTCGGCAAGAAGCCGATGCCGCGCTGGGGCTCCGACCTGTCCGGGATCGACTTCGACAACATCAAGTACTTCGTGCGCTCCTCGGAGAAGCAGGCCGCCACCTGGGAGGACCTGCCCGAGGACATCAAGAACACCTACGACAAGCTGGGGATCCCCGAGGCTGAGAAGGCCCGCCTGGTCTCCGGTGTCGCCGCGCAGTACGAGTCCGAGGTCGTCTACCACTCGATCCGCGAGGACCTCGAGCAGCAGGGCGTCATCTTCCTGGACACCGACACCGCGCTGAAGGAGCACCCGGAGCTGTTCCGGGAGTACTTCGGCTCGGTCATCCCGTCCGGTGACAACAAGTTCTCCGCCCTGAACTCCGCGGTCTGGTCCGGCGGCTCGTTCATCTACGTCCCGCCGGGTGTGCACGTCGACATCCCGCTGCAGGCCTACTTCCGGATCAACACCGAGAACATGGGCCAGTTCGAGCGGACGCTGATCATCGTCGACGAGGGTGCCTACGTGCACTACGTCGAGGGCTGTACCGCGCCGATCTACAAGACCGACTCGCTGCACTCGGCCGTCGTCGAGATCGTGGTCAAGAAGGGCGGCCGCTGCCGCTACACCACGATCCAGAACTGGTCGAACAACGTCTACAACCTGGTCACCAAGCGCGCCAAGGCCGAGGAGGGCGCGACCATGGAGTGGGTCGACGGCAACCTCGGCTCCAAGGTGACCATGAAGTACCCGGCCGTGTGGCTGATGGGCGAGCACGCCAAGGGCGAGGTCCTCTCGATCGCGTTCGCGGGCGAGGGCCAGCACCAGGACGCCGGCGCCAAGATGGTCCACCTCGCGCCCAACACCTCCTCGACGATCGTGTCGAAGTCGGTGGCGCGTGGCGGCGGCCGTACGTCCTACCGCGGCCTGATCCAGGTCAACCCGCGCGCACGCAACTCCCGGTCCACGGTGAAGTGCGACGCGCTGCTGGTCGACACGATCTCCCGCTCCGACACCTACCCCTACGTCGACATCCGCAACGACGACGTGTCGATGGGGCACGAGGCCACCGTCTCCAAGGTCTCCGACGACCAGCTCTTCTACCTGATGAGCCGCGGTCTGACCGAGGACGAGGCCATGGCCATGGTCGTGCGCGGGTTCGTCGAGCCCATCGCGCGCGAGCTGCCGATGGAGTACGCGCTGGAGCTGAACCGGCTGATCGAGCTGCAGATGGAGGGTTCCGTCGGATGACGACGAGTGACGTTGCCGGCCTCGCGCCCGAGCTGGAGGGCGCCAAGGAGGGGCAGGGCGAGGTCCCGATCGCCTCGGCCGGTGAGCGCTTCCAGTCCTTCGACGTGGAGGCGTTCGAGGTCCCCGGGGGCCGCGAGGAGAACTGGCGGTTCACCCCGCTGCGGCGCCTCAAGGGCCTGCACGACGGGTCGGCCGACCTGCAGGGCTCGCCCGTGGTCACGGTCACCGAGGCCGCGGGGGTCACGGTGGAGACCGTCGGCCGCGACGACGCCCGTCTCGGTGAGGGCGGCACGCCCTTCGACCGGGTCGCCGCCGCCGCGTGGTCCGGCTTCGCCGAGGCCACCGTGGTGACCCTGGACGGCGAGAAGGTGGAGCCGGTCACGATCACCGTGGAGGGCCCCGGCGAGGGAGTCTCCGCGGCCGGCCACCTGCACATCCGCACCACCCCGCACACGCAGGCGACGGTCGTCGTCGTGCACCGGGGCTCGGGCGTGCTGGCCGACAACACCGAGGTCGTGCTCGCCGACGGCTCGCACCTGACCCTGGTCGTCACCGAGGAGTGGGCCGACGACGCCGTGCACGTGGGCGCCGAGCACTACTCGGTCGGCCGCGACGCCACGCTGCGCGGGACGACCGTGCAGCTCGGCGGCGACCTGGTCCGGGTCTCCTCGACCGTGCGCTACGCCGGCCCCGGCGGCGACGCGGAGCTCCTCGGGCTCGGGTTCACCGACGCCGGCCAGCACCTGGAGCAGCGGCTGCTGGTGGACCATGCGGTGCCGAACTGCAAGTCCAACGTGCTCTACAAGAACGCGCTGCAGAGCCTCACGAAGGACTCCTCGCACGTGGTGTGGATCGGCGACGTGCTGATCCGGGCCGCCGCGGAGAACACCGAGACCTTCGAGTTCAACCGGAACCTGGTGCTCACCGAGCACTGCCGCGCCGACTCCGTGCCCAACCTGGAGATCGAGACCGGCGAGATCGTGAGCGCCGGCCACGCCAGCGCGACCGGCCGGTTCGACGACGAGCAGCTGTTCTACCTGCGCAGCCGCGGCATCCCCGAGGACCAGGCCCGCCGCCTCGTCGTCCGCGGGTTCTTCGGCGAGGTCCTCAACAAGATCACGCTGCCGGAGCTCAAGGAGCGACTGGAAGCGGCCGTCGAGGCCGAGCTCGCCCTGACCGGCGTCTGATCCCACACCCTTCCCGAATACGGAGCGACCACCACAGATGTCCACTCTGGAGATCAAGGACCTGCACGCCTCGGTCGAGACGGCCGAGGACGGTCCCAAGGAGATCCTGCGCGGCGTGAACCTCACCGTCCGCGCGGGCGAGACGCACGCGATCATGGGGCCGAACGGCTCCGGCAAGTCCACGCTGGCCTACGCCATCGCCGGGCACCCGAAGTACACCGTCACCGGCGGCGAGGTGCTCCTCGACGGCGAGAACGTCCTGGAGATGTCGGTCGACGAGCGGGCGCGCGCCGGGCTGTTCCTGGCGATGCAGTACCCCGTCGAGGTCCCGGGCGTGTCGATGGCGAACTTCCTGCGCTCGGCGGCCACCGCCACCCGCGGCGAGGCGCCGAAGCTGCGGACCTGGGTCAAGGAGGTCAAGGAGGCCATGGCCGGCCTCGACATCTCCCCGGAGTTCGCCGACCGCTCGGTCAACGAGGGCTTCTCCGGCGGTGAGAAGAAGCGCCACGAGGTGCTCCAGCTCGAGCTGCTGAAGCCGAAGTTCGCCGTGCTCGACGAGACCGACTCCGGCCTCGACGTCGACGCCCTGCGCGTCGTGTCCGAGGGCGTGAACCGGTACCGCTCCGGCGGCGAGACCGGCGTCCTGCTGATCACGCACTACACGCGGATCCTGAACCACATCAAGCCGGACCGCGTGCACGTGTTCGCCGGCGGCCGCGGCGTCGAGTCCGGCGGCCCGGAGCTGGCCGACGAGCTCGAGAAGAACGGCTACGTCCGGTTCACCCGGGCCGACAAGGCAGCGGTCTGACATGACCCTCACCCACGGAACCGGGACCACGGCCGGCCTGGACGCCGACGCCGTGGCCCGGATCCGGGCGGACTTCCCGATCCTCGCGCGCACCGTGCGCGAGGAGAAGCCGCTGGTCTACCTCGACTCCGGCGCGACCTCCCAGCGGCCGCGCCAGGTGCTCGACGCCGAGCGCACGTTCCTGGAGCGGCACAACGCTGCTGTCCACCGGGGCGCGCACCAGCTCGCCGAGGAGGCCACCGACGCCTACGAGTCCGCCCGGGCACGCATCGCGGCGTTCGTCGGTGCGAACGACGACGAGGTCGTGTTCGTCAAGAACGCGACCGAGGGCGTCAACCTGGTCGCCTACGGCCTCGGCAACGCCTCGGTCCGGACCGGGCTCGACGCCGCCTCCGAGCGGTTCGCGCTCGGCCCCGGTGACGAGATCGTGGTGACCGAGCTGGAGCACCACGCGAACCTCATCCCGTGGCAGGAGCTGTGCCGGCGGACCGGCGCGACCCTGCGCTGGTACTCGGTCACCGACGACGGCCGGATCGACCTCGACTCGCTCGAGCTGACCGACCGGACGCGGGTCGTGGCCTTCACCCACCAGTCGAACGTGACCGGTGCCGTCGCGCCGGTCGCACAGCTGGTGGCCCGCGCCGCCGCGGTCGGGGCACTCACCGTGCTCGACGCCTGCCAGTCGGTGCCGCACATGCCGGTCGACCTGCACCGGCTCGGGGTGGACTTCGCGGTCTTCTCCGGGCACAAGATGCTCGGGCCGTCCGGGGTCGGCGTCCTCTACGGCCGCCGGGAGCTGCTGGAGGCGCTCCCGCCGTTCCTCACGGGTGGCTCGATGATCGAGACCGTCCGGATGGAGGGCGCGACCTACGCCCCGCCCCCGCAGCGGTTCGAGGCCGGGGTGCCGATGACGTCGCAGGCCGTCGGCCTCGGCGCCGCGGTCGACTACCTCGAGGCGATCGGGATGGACGCCGTCGCCGCGCACGAGGCGTCGCTGACCGCGGCCGCCCTCGAGCAGCTGTCGGCGATCGACGGGCTGCGCATCGTCGGTCCGGCCACGCCCGGCGAGCGCGGGGGAGCGGTGTCGTTCGTCGTGGACGGCATCCACGCCCACGACCTGTCCCAGGTGCTCGACGACGCCGGCGTCGCCATCCGCGTGGGTCACCACTGCGCGTGGCCGCTGCACCGGCGTTTCGGCATCGTGGCCAGCGCCCGCGCGTCGTCCGCGGTGTACAACACGCTCGACGAGGTCACCGCGCTGGCCGACGGGGTGCGCGCCGCCCAGACGTTCTTCGGGACGGTGTGACGTGCAGCTGCAGCAGATGTACCAGGAGATCATCCTGGACCACTACCGCGACCCGCACGGGTCCGGGCTGCGCGAGCCCTACGACGCCGAGACCCACCACGTGAACCCCACCTGCGGGGACGAGGTCACGCTGCGGGTCAAGGTCGACGACGGTCCCGAGGGTGCCGTGGTCACCGACGTCTCCTACGAGACGCTGGGCTGCTCGATCAGCCAGGCCTCGGTGTCGGTGCTGCACGACCTGGTCGCCGGGAAGTCGGTCGGCGAGGCGTGGAAGATCATGGCCTCGTTCCAGGAGATGGCCCAGGGACGCGGCAAGGTCGAGCCCGACGAGGACGTCATCGGCGACGGCGTGGCCTTCGCCGGCGTCGCCAAGTACCCGGCGCGGGTCAAGTGTGCTCTCCTGGGCTGGATGGCATTCAAGGACGCGGTGAGCCGCACCGACGCCAGCATCGAGAACTCCGAGGGGAGTCCGGCATGAGCGAGACCACCGAACAGAGCACCTCCGAGGACGTGGTGCGCGGGGCGGCGGGCATGCCCGAGCCGCCCGCCCGGGCCGACGCCGGTGACGGCGCGACCCTGGAGGCCCTGGAGGAGGCGATGAAGGACGTCGTCGACCCCGAGCTGGGCATCAACGTCGTCGACCTCGGCCTCGTCTACGGCATCGACCGGGACGGCGGTACCGCAGTCATCGACATGACGCTGACCTCGGCGGCCTGCCCGCTGACCGACGTGATCGAGGAGCAGACCCGCTCCGCGCTCACCGCCGGTCCCGACGGCGGCCTCGTCGACGACGTCCGGATCAACTGGGTCTGGATGCCGCCGTGGGGCCCGGAGAAGATCACCGAGGACGGCCGCGAGCAGCTGCGCGCCCTCGGCTTCCGGGTCTGAGGACCCGTACCGACCCGACGGGCCGGATCCCCGACATCCGGGGGTCCGGCCCGTCGTCGTCTCACGGGAAGTAGACCTCCCGCAGCCGGCCCTCGAGCCCGGCGACGCCGCCGGTGTCGATGCCGAAGTGCGTCTCCAGCGCGTCCCGGACCCGGGCGGGGGAGGCGAGGTCGTGCCGCTGCGCGGCGCGGTCGGCGGTGCGCACGGTGAGCCGGGTCCCGTCCAGGGTGGTCCGGCGTTCCGGGGTGGTGCGCGCGGCGACGAGCCCGGTCCGGAAGTGCGACCCCGGGTGGTGGGTCAGGTACCAGGAGCCCATCGCGAAGTCGATGTCCGGTGCGGGGGCCAGGTCGAAGGTGTACTGGTCGGCCCAGCCACCGTCGCCGCCGCGCCGCTGCAGGACCCAGCTGCCGTGGTCGCCGCGGGCGTAGCGGTAGGTAGCCTGCGGGGTCGGCTGCTCCAGCCCGGCGACGAGCCGCAGCGCGGTGGTCGGCACCGTCGAGCCGAACCCGGCGTCGACGGTGAAGCGGCCCTCCACGGTGTCGACGAGGGTCAGCCGGTGGGTGCGCTCGGTCGGCGGGTCCTCGGCGGCCAGGCCCAGCCGGACCCGCCCGACCAGCGGGGTCACCCGCAGACCGAGGTCGGCCAGGGCGTCGTGCAGCAGCCGGTTGTGCTCGAAGCACCAGCCGCCGCGCCGCCCGTGCACCAGCTTGGCCGCGACACCGTCGGCGGTGGTCGGCGGTTCGACCCCGGTGAACGGGTCGAGGTTCTCGAACGGGATGGTCGCGACGTGCGCGGTCACGAGCCGGTCGAGCAGCGCCCGGTCCGGTGTCGCCCGGTCGACCCCGATGAGGTCGAGGTAGGCGGCGACCGAGGTGGTCACCGTGCTCGTCGTGCTGCCCGTCGTGCTCGTCATGGTGATCGAGGCTGTCACCTCGACCCGGGTTCAGGTCAACTGAATCGACCGGGTCGACCGGGTCGACACGGTCAGCGTTCGCGGGCCCCGCGCAGCGCCCAGGCCCGCAGGTGGGAGTAGCCGCGCGTGTGCAGGGTCGCGATCCGCCGCAGGTCGAAGCGCGGGTCGTCGCGCAGCGCGTCGTACATCTCCTTGTCGACGAGCACCGTGTCCGGGCGCGCCTCGGAGGTGAGCCGGGCCGCGACGTTGACGACCTCGCCGTAGACGTCGCCGTAGCGGGCGAGCACCATGCCGTGCGCGAGCCCGATCCGCAGCAGGGGCAGCGACGGCTCGGTCCGGACCCGGTCCCGCAGGCCGAGCGCGATGGCCGCCGCGTCGGCGGGGTGCTCGGTCACGAAGAGCACCTCGTCGCCGACGGTCTTGATCACCCGGCCCCGGCCGTTCGCGATGACCTCGTTGGTCACGGCCCCGAAACGTTCGATCATCTCGCTGAGCTCGTCCATGCTGCGACGGCGGGTGGTGCGGGTGAACCCGACCATGTCGGCGAACCCGACCGACAGCGGCCAGGTGTCGGCGACGATGTCGGCGACGTCGCGGCGCTGCACCCCGGCGACCCAGCGCGACGCCGTCGCCGCGAGGTGGCGCCGCCACACGTAGGACTGCAGCGCCTCCAGGTCGGGGATCACCTCGGCGGCGAGCCGCGCCGCGTCGCGCGGGGTCAGCTCCCCGAGGTGCGCGGCGGCGACCTGGGCGAGCATCCCGATCTGCCACTCGGCGAGCCGGGACATCGACTGCGCGAGCGCCCGGGCGACGGCCTCGCGGGCGACCGTCTCGGGCAGCCACTCCCGGCTCAGCCGGGTGACCATCCGGGCGGCCTCGAGGTCGGCCCGGGTGTAGACGCGGTCACCCGGCTCGGAGTCGGTGAACCCCAGCGCCCGCCAGAGCCGCCCCGACTCCTCCGGGTCGAGCCCCGCGGCCTCCACCAGCTCGTCGCGGGTGAACTCGCGGGGCACGCCCAGGATGAGCTCGTCCAGCGCCCCGTCGTCGACCTCGCTCCAGTCGATCGAGGCGGGATCGGGCAGGGGGCGGGACGACCCGGGCTCGGACCTCACGCGATCACGTGGTGTGCACGACGAGCACGTCCACGCCGGCACGGCGGGTCGCGTCGGCGGGCACCGAGCCGAGCAGCCGCCCGGAGAACGTGTTCAGACCGCGGTTGCCGACCACGAGGAGGTCGGCGCGGTGCTCCTTGACGGCCTTGCGGAGCACGTCCACCGGGGCGCCGTCCTCGGCGAAGGTCGAGACGTCCTTCGCGCCGACGGCGGCGGCCCGGTCGGCGGCCTCGCGCAGCGCCTCCTCGGCGGGGGTCCAGCCGGTGACGAGGAAGGCCTCGTCCTTCAGCGCGTCCTCCGCGGCCGAGGTGTCCTCGCGGCTGGCCGGGGTGTAGGCGGAGACGATGACCAGCTTCGCGCCGCTGTCGGCGGCCACCCCGGCGGCGCGCTCGACGGCCAGGAACGACGTCGCCGAGCCGTCGGTGCCGACGACGATGGTCTGGTATGCGGACACAGGTGCCTCCCGGGGGAACGGTCGCGCGTCGCCGGGCATGCGGCCGGCGTCACCGCGTGCGACGACGTTACTACGTTGTATCCGATCAACTTGTCCCGAGTCCCTCCCGTCATCGCCCGTTCGGGTGGAATGCTGCAGCTGATCGCAGCATGCGCGTACGCACGGCCGGCGGAGCGGCCCGGAACACCCCGGCCATTCCGGCGAGGGTGCCGGTCAGGTCGTCGCGGCCGGTGAGGAACGCGCGTCCGCTGCGCCCGGCGAAGAACGCGTCGAAGAAGTCCGGCACGAGGTGCGGCGGCATCTCCAGCACGGTGCGCAGCCCGTGCCGGCGCAGCCGGTGCACCGCGCGGGCCGACCGGGGCCAGAGCAGCCGCCGGGCCGCCGTCGTCGCGGCGGCGGGATCGTGCGGCAGGTGCCGGGCCAGCTCCGCGGCCAGCCGGGGGGCCAGCCCGAGCGCGGGGGCGACGCTGAACCCGGTGGCCGGGTGCACCAGCGGGGTCGCCGCCCCGAACCCGACGGGGTGCCGCGGACCGCGCGGGGTGTCGACCGGGAAGCGCACCCGCTCGACGGGGGCGCCGTCGGGCACGGTGACGCCGGCCCCCGCGAGCCGGGCCGCGAGCCGGTCGCGCAGCTCGGGCAGCGGCAGCCCCGGCCGTCGCGCGAGGGAGGTCTCCTCCAGCAGGACGGTGCCGTCGCCGTAGGGGACGGCGTAGAGGAACGTCGGCCAGTCCGTCCACCCGGGCCGGTGCGGGCCGGGGGAGCGCCAGTCCATGAAGACGGCCTCGCCGGGCCGCACCACCGGTGCGGCCGCCCGCTCGTCGACGACGACCCCCCAGGCGGTCTGCTCGGTCCCGCCCGCCGGGCCGGGGCGCAGCCGCGACGGCGCCCCCGTCGCGTCGACGACCAGTGCCGCGTCGACGACCTGCGTCGCGTCGTCCCCCGGTGCTGTGTCGCTGCCTCCGCCTCCGCTGCCGCTGCTGCTGCCGCTGCCGCTGCCGTCGCCGCTGGTGCCGTCGGCGTCGGTGCCGCTGCTCCCGCCGTCACCGCCCCGGTCGCCCGGGACGTGCAGCCGCACCCGGTACCGGTGGCCGTCGGGCCGGACGTCGTCGGCGGCGGCGCGGCCGGGCAGCACCGTGACCCCGGCGAGCCGGGCGTCGAGGTGGGCGCGCAGCCCGGCGGTGTCCAGCACCGCGTACGGGCCCAGCGCGCGCCTGCCGCCGCCGGGCAGCACGGCCACCGCCGCCGGCCGGGCCGCGACCGTCGTGGCCGGCAGGTGCGGCGGCAGCTCCTCGGGCCACGCGCAGTAGGTCGCCGTCCACGCCCGCTCCGGGGCGGGATCGGCGAGCACGGTGCGCAGCCCGGCCTCCGCGCACGCCGCGGCGAGTGCACGCCCGGCCGGCCCGCCGCCGAGCACCAGCACGTCGGCCACCGTCGGCCCGGAGGCACCCGAGGGCTGCGCTGTCGTGCCCGAGGGCTGCGGCGCCGCGGCCCCGCCGGCCGTCCCGGTCACCGCGGGTCCTGCCGGTGCCGCCCGGCGGACAGGCTGCCGCCGTCGATCCGCAGGGTGGCGCCGGTGACCCAGGACGCGGCGTCGGAGACGAGGAACGCGACCGCCTCGGCGACGTCCGCCGGCTCCCCGATGCGCCCCAGCGGGTAACCCGCCACGACCGACGCCTCGTCCCGGGCGTAGAGCGCCTCGGCGAACCGCGTCCGCACCACGGCGGGGGCGACGGCGTTGACCCGGATGTCGGGGCCGAGCTGGCCCGCCAGCTCCTCGGTCAGGGTGAGCAGCGCCGCCTTCGACGCCCCGTAGGCGCCGATGACGCCGGTGGCGCGCAGCGCCGCGACCGAGGCGACGTTGACGACCGCGCCGCCGTGCGCGCCCATCCAGACCCGGTGCGCCTGCTGGACGAACCCGAGCGCGGCGACGACGTTGACGTCGAGGATCTTGCGGACGGCATCGAGGTCGGCCTCGACCAGCGGCCCGTGCTGGGGGTTGATCCCGGCGTTGTTGACCAGCACGTCCAGCGAGCCGAACGCCGCCACCGTGGCCTCCGCCGCGGCGGCCCGGTGCGCCGCGTCCCCGGCGTTGCCGGCGACGGCCAGCACCCGGCCGGCGTCGACACCCGCGGCTGCCGCGAGACCGGCCGCCGCCGCGTCGAGCTCGGGGGCGTGCCGCCCGGTGATCGTCACCGACGCGCCGCGCGCCAGCAGCGCGGCCGCGACGCCGTGGCCGATGCCCCGTGAGGCGCCGGTGACCAGTGCCGCCCGACCGGCCAGGGAGGTGAGATCGGTCATGGGGAACGACCCTACGTGGGAAACACCGTGGACCCGGCCGGTAGGCTGGCCGCGTGATCCTGATCGAGTAGACCGGCTCCCGGGCACAGGTGTGCCCGCATCCGGTCCTCTCAGCGTCACTCCTCGTCCTCCGTCTGGAGCCCTTTCACGTGATCACCACGACCGACCTCGAACTGCGTGCCGGGTCCCGCATCCTGCTCTCCGGTGCGACCCTGCGCGTGCAGCCCGGCGACCGGATCGGTCTGGTCGGGCGCAACGGCGCGGGCAAGACCACCTCGATGCGGGTGCTGGCCGGTGAGGGCGAGCCGTACTCAGGGCAGCGGACCGCGAACTCCCCGGTCGGCTACCTGCCGCAGGACCCGCGCGAGGGCGACCTGTCGGTGACGGCGAAGGACCGGGTGCTCTCGGCCCGCGGCCTGGACGTGCTGCTCGCGAAGATGGAGAAGGCGCAGACGGCGATGGCCGAGCTGGCCGACCCGGCCGCGAACGACAAGGCGATCCGCGAGTACGGCCGGCTCGAGGAGCGGTTCTCCGCCCTCGGCGGCTACGCCGCGGAGTCCGAGGCCGCGCGGATCTGCACCCACCTGGGACTGCCCGAGCGGGTGCTCGCCCAGCCGATGCGGACGCTGTCGGGCGGTCAGCGTCGGCGCGTGGAGCTTGCCCGGATCCTGTTCGCGGCCTCCGACGGCGGGTCGCAGTCGGCGACCACGCTGCTGCTCGACGAGCCCACCAACCACCTCGACGCCGACTCGATCACCTGGCTGCGCGGGTTCCTGCAGTCGCACGAGGGCGGGCTCGTCGTGATCAGCCACGACACCGAGCTGCTGGCCGCGGTCGTGAACAAGGTGTGGTTCCTCGACGCCACCCGCGGCGAGGCGGACCAGTACAACATGGACTGGAAGCGGTACCTGGAGGCGCGCGCCACCGACGAGAAGCGTCGTCGCCGCGAGCGGGCCAACGCCGAGAAGAAGGCGTCCGCACTGCACGTGCAGGCCGCGAAGATGGGTGCGAAGGCCACCAAGGCCGTCGCGGCGAAGAACATGGCCCGCCGCGCCGACGCACTGCTCGCCGGCCTGGACGACGAGCGTCAGGCCGACCGCGTCGCGCACATCCGGTTCCCGACCCCGGCGCCCTGCGGGCGGACCCCGCTCACCGCGGAGAACCTGTCCAAGGCCTACGGGTCGCTGGAGGTCTTCACCGGGGTGGATCTCGCGGTGGACCGCGGGTCGAAGGTCGTGGTGCTGGGCTTCAACGGCGCCGGGAAGACGACGCTGCTGCGGATCCTGGCCGGCACCGAGGAGTCCGACTCGGGCGGTGTCGTCCCCGGCCACGGGCTGCGCCGGGGCTACTTCGCCCAGGAGCACGACACACTCGACATGGACGCCTCGGTCTGGGACAACATCCGCCACGCCAGCCCGGACGCCCCCGAGCAGCAGCTGCGGACCCTGCTCGGGTCGTTCATGTTCTCCGGGGAGCAGCTCGAGCAGCCCGCCGGGACGCTGTCCGGCGGTGAGCGGACCCGGCTCGCCCTGGCCGGGCTGGTGTCCTCGGCGGCGAACGTGCTGCTGCTCGACGAGCCGACCAACAACCTGGATCCGGCCAGCCGCGAGCAGGTGCTCGACGCGCTGCGCCGCTTCGAGGGGGCCGTCGTGCTCGTCACCCACGACCCGGGCGCGGTCGAGGCGCTGGAGCCGGACCGGGTGATCGTGCTGCCCGACGGCACCGAGGACCACTGGTCGGCCGACTACCTGGAACTGGTCCAGCTCGCCTGACCGGTCACCGCACGCCGCGGTGATCACCCGACCGGACCACCACGATCATCGGACGTGTCCGGCACGTGTCGCGGGCGGCCGCGGCGACCTCCTCGGCCGGTCCCGACGGGTGGTTCGTTGCGCCACCCGACGGACGGCGCCGTCGAACGGTGCTCGCGGTGCTGAGCCGTTCGGGGTAACCGTTCGCCGATCGCGTTTTCCGCGATCTGGTCATAAATCGTCAACTGGATCATCATGACCTGATCGTCGCGGCTGATGCGGCGATCCGCGGGGGCATCCGCGGAGGGGATGAGGAGGGCCGATGGCCGAGCTGAAGAAGGGCGCCCGGATCACCGGGACGCAGCGGGGCAAACTCGCCGCCGACCTGAAGAAGAAGTACGAGAAGGGCGCCAGCATCCGTTCGCTGGCCGAGCAGACCGGGCGGTCGTACGGATTCGTCCACCGGGTCCTGTCCGAGACGGGTGTGACGCTGCGCGGGCGCGGCGGCGCCACCCGCACCAAGAAGAAGTAGCTCTCTCGTCGGCGCCGCCGACCGGGTCGAGGAACGGGCCCGGGGCGGCGTCGTCGTGTGTCCGGGGTCGGTCGTGTGCCCGGGCCCCGGGCCGCCGGGCGCGTGATCGCCGCGCCCGCCCGCCGTGCGCGCCGTAACGTGAACCCTCGCCGTCCACCACCGGCGAAGGGGAACACCGTTGGATCGCCCGCTCACCCTGATGCGCGGGGTCATCCGGGGGGCGGACTCGACGTCCATCCGCCGTGGCTCCATCGCGCGGGGCACCTGGCCCCGGATCTGGGGCTTCGTCCGGCCCTACCGCCGCTGGCTGTTGTCCTACCTGGCCCTGACCACCGTCACCGCGGTGATCGGGGTCGCCACGCCGGTGCTGGCCGGCCGCGTGGTCAACACGATCGTCGCGGCGAACGACCTGCCCGACGCCGCCCGCGTCGTGATGGTGATCGCCGGGGCGATCGCCGGGATGGCCGTCCTGGAGGCGGTGGTCGGGCTCACCGGACGCTGGTTCTCCGCGCGGCTCGGTGAGGGCCTGATCGAGGACCTGCGGGTGGCGGTGTTCCGCCACGTCCAGTCGATGCCGCTGGCGTTCTTCTCCCGCACCCGGACCGGGGCGCTGGTCAGCAGGCTCAACAACGACGTGATCGGCGCCCAGACCGCCATCACCGGCACCCTGTCCACCGTGCTGTCCAACAGCATCCAGCTCGTGCTGGCCGTCGCGGTCATGATCGGGCTGGCCTGGCAGGTCACCGTCCTGGCGATGCTGCTGCTGCCGGTGTTCGTGCTCCCGGCCCGGCGGATGGGGACCTGGCTCGCCGAGCTGCGCCGCGAGGCCGCCGAGCTCAACGCCACCATGGGCAACCAGATGACCGAGCGGTTCTCCGCACCCGGCGCCACGCTGGTGAAGCTGTTCGGCGACCCCGACTCCGAGGCCGCCGTCTTCCGCGGCCAGGTGTCGCGGGTGCGCGACATCGGTGTCCGGTCGGCGATGGTGTCGCGGCTGTTCGTCACCGCGCTCCAGCTGGTGTCCGCGCTGGCCCAGGCCATGATCTACGGTCTCGGCGGCTACCTCGCGGTGACCGGGTCGATTCCGGCGGGCACGGTCGTCGCGCTCGGGCTGCTGCTGAGCAGGCTCTACACCCCGATGACGGCGCTGGCCAACGCCCGCGTCGACGTCATGACCGCGTTGGTCGCCTTCGAGCGGGTCTTCGAGGTGCTGGACCTGCGCCCGATGCTGACCGAGCGGCCCGATCCGGCCCCGCTGCCCGACGGCCCCGTCGACGTGGCCCTGCGCGGGGTCCGGTTCACCTACCCCAGCGCCACGGACGTCTCCCTGGCCTCGCTGGAGGAGGTCGCGGTGCTCGACCAGCGGGTCAATGCCGAGGTGCTGCACGGCGTCGACCTGCAGGTCCACGGTGGTGGCCTGCTGGCCCTGGTCGGGTCGTCCGGGGCCGGGAAGTCGACGCTGGCCTCGCTGGTCCCCCGGCTCTACGACGTCGACTCCGGCTCGGTGGAGCTGTCCGGGGTGGACGTGCGGGACCTGTCGTTCGCCACGCTGCGCGGTGCCGTCGGCATGGTCACCCAGGACGGGCACCTGTTCCACGACACCATCGCCGGGAACCTGCGCTACGCCGCACCCGCCGCCACCGACGACGAGATGGTCGACGCGTTGCGGCGCGCCCGGCTCGGCGACCTGCTCGACACGCTGCCCGACGGCCTCGACACGGTGGTGGGGGAGCGCGGCTACCGGCTCTCCGGCGGCGAGCGCCAGCGCCTGACCATCGCCCGGCTGCTGCTGGCCCGCCCGCGGGTGGTGATCCTCGACGAGGCCACCGCCCACCTCGACTCCGAGTCCGAGGCCGCGGTGCAGGAGGCACTGGCCGAGGCGCTGGTCGGGCGGACCGCGATCATCATCGCGCACCGGCTGTCCACCGTGCGGGCGGCGGACCGGATCGCGGTGCTGGAGGGCGGTCGGGTCGTCGAGTCCGGCACCCACGACGAGCTGCTGGCCGCCGACGGCCGCTACGCCACCCTCTACCGCACCCAGTTCCTCCCGGCCGCGACCGCGAGCTGAACGGCCCGCGGGGACGGGACTCAGGTCCGCCCGGCCAGCGGGTCCGCCACCTCGGCGTCGGGCTCGGCGACCGCGGCGACCGCGGCGAACAGCAGCGCGACGCCGACCGCGCCGGGGTCCGGTGCGCCCTTCGCGCGCTCCCCGACGTAGGACGCGCGGCCGTGCCGGGCCGCGAGCTCCGCGGTCCGTTCGGCGCCGTCGAGGGCCGCGGCCGCCGCCGCGGCGAACCCCGCACGGTCCAGCGCGGTCACGGCGGGGGCGAGCGCGTCGACCATCGTCCGGTCGCCCACCTCGGCCTCGCCGACCCGCTGGATCGCGGTCAGCCCGGCCCGGGCGCCCGCGGCGAACGCGGCCGCGTCGGCCGAGCCGTAGGACAGCGCGCGGGCGATCTCGGAGAACAGCAGGCCCAGCAGCGGGCCGCTGGTGCCGCCGACCTCGTCGAGGAAGACCTCGCCGAGCGCGCCGAAACCGCGCTGCGGACCGCGCTCCGCGAGCGCGACGGCCAGCCGGACCCCGGCACGCAGGTTGTCGCCGTAGTCGCCGTCGCCCGAGTGCTGGTCGAGGTCGGTGAGCGCGCCGTGGCCGTCCTCGACGGCCCGGGCGAACCGGGCCAGCACGGCGTCCTGGTCGATCCGCTGGCCCGTCATGAGGTCTCCGTCCGGGGGAAGGCGGCCGTCCGGGCGGGGGCGGACCACAGGTCCGTCCACTCCGGGCGCATCCGGGTCAGGGTCAGGGAGAAGCCGGCCATGTCCAGGGCGGGCACGAAGGTGCCGACGAGCAGACCCACCCGCTCCAGCCCGCGTGCCTCCAGCGCGACGGCGGCCAGCTCGGCGAGCACGTACAGCTCCAGCAGCGCCGTGCCCCCCATGCCGTTCACGACCAGGACGACCTGGTCGGGGCCCGCGGGCAGGCCGGCGACGATCTCGTCGAGCATCCGGTCGACGAGCTCCTCGGTGGGCGGCCGGTCGACCGAACGCCGTGCCCGCTCGCCGTGGATGCCGACGCCGTAGTCGAGCTGCCCGTCGAGGGCGAACGCGGGCTCCCCGGTGCGGGCCGAGGTCTGCGCGCGGGAGGCGACGGCGAGGCTGCGCGAGGCGGCGGCGACGTCCGCGCCCAGCGTCGCGAGCTCGGTGAGCCCGGCGCCGGTGTCCGCGGCGGCCCCGAGGATCTTCTCGACGACGACGGTCGCCCCGGTCCCGCGCCGCCCGGTCGCGGTGTCGAGCCCGTCGGTTGCCAGGTCGTCGTCGACGAGGACCCGGGCGACGTCGACGCCCTCCATCCGCAGCCGCTCCGCGGCGATGCCGAAGTTGATCCGGTCGCCCGTGTAGTTCTTCACGACGTGCAGGACCCCGTCCGGGCCGGCGGCAGCCCGGGAGGCGTGCAGCACGGCCTTGTTGTGCGGGGAGGTGAACACCGGGCCGGGGGCGACGGCGTCGAGCATCCCGCGGCCGAGGAACCCGGCGTGCAGCGGCTCGTGGCCGGACCCCCCACCGGAGACCAGCCCGACCCGCCTGCCGGGTGCCCGATCGCGGGCGACCAGGTGGATCGGGTCCTCGTGCAGGACGACGAGGTCGGCGTGGGCCCGGGCGAACCCGCGGACGGCGGCCGGCACGGGGTCGTCGCCCGCGGGGTGGAAGGGGAACGGCATGGCGCCGATCATGCTGGCCGCGGGCGGTCAGCGCATCAACGGCGCGCGGACGGCGTTCTCCACGAGGTCGAGCACCGGGCCGAGGTCGTCGGCGGGCAGGCCCATCGCCAGGTGCGACACGAGCCCCTCCAGCACCAGCTCCAGGTACTGGGCGAGCACCGGGACCGGCACGTCGTCGCGCAGGGCGCCGGCCGCGGCCTGGCGTTCCAGCCGCGCCCGGGTCGCGGCCGTCAGCGCACCGGAGTGCTGCTGCCAGCGGGCCCGGAACTCCGGCTCGGTGCGCAGCCGTCGCGAAACCTCCAGGCGGGTGCCCAGCCAGCTGCGGTCCGATCCGTCGCGCAGCAGGTCGCGCATGACCTGCACCAGGCCCTGCTCGGCGACGACGTCGGCCATCCGGGTGGCGTCCTGCTCGGCCAGGGCCAGGAACAGCGCCTCCTTGTCCCGGAAGTAGTGGAAGATCGCGCCACGGGACAGCCCGGTGTACTCCTCGAGCCGCCGCACGGTGGCGCCCTCGTAGCCGTGATCGGCGAAGCAGGTCCGGGCACCGGAGAGGATCTGCTGCCGGCGCGCGGCGAGCTGGTCGGTGCTGACACGGGGCATGGCCCCAGTATTCCGTACGCTTGTCCTGCATGGGGGGACGGTCGTGCCGCCGGTCACCCGCGATCGCGCGGGATCACGGTTGCATCGCGTGCGGGTGTCACACGTCGGGGGTAGCGTCGACCTGGTGACCCTGGACCACCAGAGCACCGACGGTGTGCTCCGCAGCGTGGGGGAGGCCGAGGCCTACGTGGCGTCGGTCTGCTTCAAACACGGCCCCCCGACCCTGGCCGGTGTCGAGATCGAATGGATGCTCCACCGACCCGGTCACCCGGCCGACCCGGTCGACCTCGGCGCCGTGCGTGCCGCGCTCGGCCCGCACTGCCCGGCCTCCCTGGACCCCGCCTCGCACGCGGCCCCGCTCCCCGCGGGCGGCACCGTGACCGTCGAGCCGGGCGGCCAGATCGAGATCTCCAGCGCTCCCGCCGGCTCGCTCGAGGCCCTCCTCGGCGCCCTCACCGCCGACTCCGCCCACCTCCACGGACTGCTCGCCGAGTACGGCCTGCGCCCGCACGACCGCGCCGCCGACCCGGTCCGGCCCGCCCGGCGGCTGCTGGACCTGCCGCGCTACGCGGCCATGGAGTGCGTGTTCGACGGCGTCGGCCCGCACGGCCGCAGCGGCATGTGCTCCACGGCCGCGGTGCAGGTCAGCGTGGACGCCGGCCCGGCCGCCGGGATCGCCGACCGCTGGGCGGTCCTGCACGAGCTCGGCCCGGTGCTGCTCGCGGCGTTCGCGAACTCGCCGGTGCAGCACGGCCGCCGCACCGGCTGGAAGTCCTCCCGCCAGGCGTGCTGGCTGAGCCTGGACCCCTCGCGGACCGCGCCGCCGTCCATCGCGGCGTCCGGTACCGACCCGGCCGCGGCGTGGGCGCGCCGGGTGGTCACCACCCCGCTGCTGTGCGTGCGCGGCACCGGGACCTGGTCGGTGCCACCCGGGGTCACCTTCGCCGACTGGGTGTCCGGCCGCGTCCGTGGCGGGGTCCTCGACCGGCCGCCGACACTGGCCGACCTCGACTACCACGTCTCGACCCTGTTCCCGCCGGTCCGTCCGCAGGGCTACCTCGAGGTGCGCTACGTCGACGGCCAGGCCGGCGCGGACTGGGCGCTGCCCGCCGCGGTCCTGCTCGCGCTGACCACCGACACCGTCGTCGACCGGGTGCGGGAGCTGTGCGAGCCGGTCCGCGACGAGTGGGTCGCCGCCGCCCGCGACGGGCTGGACCACCCCGGGCTCGCCGCCGCGGCGGCCGCGCTGTTCCCGCTGGCCTGCGACGTGCTCGCCGCTGCGGACCACCCGCTGACCACCGCCCCCGCACCGCTGCTGGACCGGCTGCGGGAGGTCACCGAGCAGCGTGTGCTGCGCGGGCGCTGCCCCGCCGACGAGGCCGACCCGGCCGAGCACGGCGCGGGGCCGACCACCGCCCCGTTCCCGCCGGGGCTGTACCTGCCCCAGGCCGGTCGAGGCCCCGCCAGACCCGGTGACACCGCCAGTCCGACCACCCGAGCCGCCGAGGAGGACGTGGCATGACCGCCGACCCCACCGTTCCCACCGGACCCCTGACCGGGCCCGCGACGCCCGGGGAGCGCCCGGAGACCATGCGCACCCGGGTCGCGGCGCTGCTGGAGCGCTCGCGGGGCCGCAGCACCGCGCTGACCGATCTCGACGACGGCGAGCTGCAGGCCCAGCACTCGCCGCTGATGTCACCGCTGGTCTGGGACCTCGCGCACATCGGGTCGATGGAGGAGCTGTGGCTCGTCCGTGACGTGGGCGGCCGCGAGCCGCTGCGCCCGGAGATCGACGGCCTCTACGACGCGTTCCAGCACTCCCGCTCCTCGCGGGTCACGCTGCCGCTGCTCACCCCGGCCGAGGCCCGCGGCTACGTCGCCGAGGTCCGGGACAAGGCGCTCGACGCGCTGCACCGCAGCCCGCTGCGCGGTCGCCGGTTGGAGGCGGAGGGCTTCGCGTTCGGGATGATCGTGCAGCACGAGCAGCAGCACGACGAGACCATGCTCGCCACCCACCAGCTGCGCTCCGGGGCGCCGGTGCTCGACGCCGCCCCGCCGCCCCGCCCGGCCGGTGCGGTGGACCCGGCGGCGGAGGTCCTCGTCCCGGCGGGCCCGTTCGAGATGGGCACCTCGGCCGAGCCGTGGGCGCTGGACAACGAGCGGCCCGCGCACGTCGTCGACCTGCCCGCGTTCCGGATCGACGTGCACCCGGTCACCAACGGCGCGTTCGCGGCGTTCGTCGACGCGGGTGGCTACGACGACCCGCGGCTGTGGACCGACGCCGGCTGGGCGCACCGCACGGAGGAAGGGTTGGCCGCGCCGCGGTTCTGGTCCCGCGACGCCGACGGCACCTGGTGGCGGCGCCGGTTCGGGATCATCGAGCGGGTGCCCGACGACGAGCCCGTCGTGCACGTGTCCTTCCACGAGGCCCAGGCCTACGCCCGCTGGGTCGGCAAGCGGCTGCCCACCGAGGCGGAGTGGGAGAAGGCCGCCCGCTTCGACCCGGCGACCGGCCGCTCGCGGCGCTTCCCCTGGGGCGACGACGAGCCGCGCGCCGAGCACGCCAACCTCGGTCAGCGGCACCTGCAGCCGGCCCCGATCGGGGCCTACCCGGCGGGGGCGTCCGCGCTCGGGGTGCAGCAGATGGTCGGCGACGTCTGGGAGTGGTGCGACTCCGGCTGGCACCCCTACCCGGGGTTCACCGTGTTCCCGTACCCCGAGTACTCGGAGGTCTTCTTCGGCGGGGACTACGCCGTCCTGCGCGGCGGGTCGTTCGGCACCGATCCGGCGGCGATCCGGGCGACGTTCCGCAACTGGGACCACCCGATCCGCCGACAGATCTTCGCCGGGTTCCGGCTGGTCCGCGCCGCCGGTGTGTAGGCACCTCGCGTACCTGGGGGAACCGGCCACACTGGCGTCGCTGGTCCTGGAACCGGAGCACGGGCTGCTCGCGCAGTCCTACGCCCCGGCCGACATGCGCGGTGGCGGCACGATCAACGCCGACGGCCACGGCACCGGCTGGTACCCGCCCGGGAGCACGACGCCGGTGCGGGTCCGCTCGGCGTCGCCGCTGTGGTCCGACACGTCCTACGCCGCGCTGGCCGGGACGACGACGTCGGGTGCGGTGCTCGCCGCCGTCCGCTCGGCGACGGTCGGCATGCCGGTCACCGCGACGGCCGCCGCCCCCTTCACCGACGGGCGGTGGCTGTTCAGCCACAACGGCGTCGTCCGCGGCTGGCCAGAGTCCCTCGCGGACGCCGCGGCGGCACTGCCCGTCACCGACCTGATGACCCTCGACGCCCCCACCGACGCGGCACTGCTCTGGGCGGTGGTCCGGCGGGGTCTCGCCGACGGCGCCGACCCGGCCGACCTGCTGGCCAGGGTCTGCGCCGACACCGAACGGACCGCGCCCGGCTCGCGGCTGAACCTGCTGCTGACCGACGGCACGACGATCTGGGCGACGGCCTGGCGGCACGCACTCGCCGTCCGGGTCGGACCGGGCTGCGTGACCGTCGCCTCCGAACCGACCCATGCGTTCCCCGACTGGACCCGGGTGCCCGACCGGCACCTGGTGGTGGCCCGACCGGGCCACCACGAGAGTCATGACCTAGTACTGCAACGGCAGTTCGGCGTGTGGTGAGAGGCTGACGGCCGTTCGGCGGTGATGATCACCGCGTGGTTGATCTTGCCGGGTGGGTGGCCTCGTTGGACGCGGTGGTGGAGCTGATCTCTGGCCGTTTCCGCAGGGTCGAGCCGCGCCGGCGGGTCGGAACCTACCTGCGAGGCCTGCTCGCGGGGCTCGAGCGGAAGAACGGCTGGACCCTCGCCGAACACGCCGGGGCGATGTCGCCGGACGGGATGCAGCGGCTGCTGCGCACCGCGGACTGGGACGTCGACGGGGTCCGCGACGACCTGCGCGGCTACGTCCTGCAACATCTCACCGACACCGCGTCGGGGGTGTTCATCGTGGACGAGACCGGGTTCATCAAGAAGGGCCTGCGTTCGGCCGGGGTGCAGCGCCAGTACACCGGCACCAGCGGGAAGATCGACAACTGTCAGCTCGGTGTGTTCCTGGCCTACGCCTCGAAGCGGGGGCGGGCGTTGATCGACCGGGAGCTCTACCTGCCGACCTCGTG
>NZ_MCIP01000001.1:4759031-4923220 GCF_001932425.1 Pseudonocardia sp. Ae505_Ps2 | reverse complement strand
GTCATGCACTGGTCGACCTGGCGCCGTGAACGCCAACAACAGGCCCGCGACTGCCACTACCGCCGACGCGGCGAACGACCCCCGAGCTGATCAACTGCCGTTGCAGTACTAGGAGCTCCGTGAGCACTCCCGGCGCCATTCAGCTGGACGTCCACCTCACCGAATCCGATGCCGACACCGCGCTGCGGTCCGACGTGACGCGCGGGCTCGCCGCGTCGCCGAAGGAACTGCCGCCGAAGTGGTTCTACGACGCCCGGGGATCCGAGCTGTTCGAGCGGATCACCGAGCTGCCCGAGTACTACCCCTTCCGCACCGAGCGGGCCCTGCTCGCCGACTCCGTGGACGACATCGCCCGCTCCTCGGGCGCCGACACCGTCGTCGAGCTGGGGTCGGGGTCCTCGACCAAGACCCGGCTGCTGCTCGACGCGTTCGCCCGTGCCGGGACGCTGCGCCGCTACGTCCCGCAGGACGTCAGCGAGTCCGCCCTGCGCGGCGCCATCGACGAGCTCCACCGGGACTACCCAGAGCTGGAGTTGCACGGCGTGGTCGGCGACTTCACCCGTGACCTGGACCGGCTGCCCGGTGCCGAGCCGGGCGGGAAGCGGATGATCGCCTTCCTCGGCGGCACCATCGGCAACCTCATGCCCGGCCCGCGCCACGACTTCCTGCGACACGTCCGCTCGGTGCTGCGGCCCGGTGAGCAGCTGCTGCTCGGCACCGGCCTGGCCACCGACCCGGCCGTGATGGTCCCCGCCTACGACGACGCGGCCGGGGTCACCGCGGAGTTCAACCGCAACGTGCTGCGCGTGCTCAACCGCGAGCTCGGCGCGACCTTCGACGTCGACGCGTTCGACCACGTCGCGGTGTGGGACGCGGAGAACTCGTGGATCGAGATGCGGTTGCGCGCCACCCGCGACATGCGGGTCCGGATCGCCGACCTCGACCTCGACGTCGCGTTCGTCGCGGGGGAGGAGCTCGCCACCGAGATCTCGGCGAAGTTCACCCCGGCGACGGTCGACGCGTTCGCCGCCGCGGCCGGGTTCGCGACGACGCGCCGCTGGGTCGACCCCGACGCGCGGTTCGCGCTGACCCTGTTCACCGCCGCCTGAGCCCGGGCGGTGCTGCGCCGGCCGGGCGCAGCACCGCCGACGGCGTGGTCCCGGTCTCCCGGCGGAACGCCGCGACGAACGCCGAGGGCGTCGCGTAGCCGACGTGCCGGGCAACCACGCCGACCGGGCGGCCCGCGGCCAGCTGCTCCAGTGCGACGCGCATCCGCAGCAGCGTCCGCCACCGGCCGGGGCCCACCCCGGTCTCGGCGCGGAACAGCCGGGACAGGGTGCGTTCACCCGCTCCCACGGCCCGGCCCCACGCGGCGGTGTCGCGGTCGTCGGCGGGATCGTCGAGCAGGGCCAGGGCGACCCGGCGGGCTCGCGGGTCGGTGGGCAGGACGAGCCGGACCGCCGCGCCGGGGCCGCCGGCGTCGCGGGCCGGGCGGAGCCGGTCGAACAGCACCGCCTCGGCGCGGGACCGCTCGGGCGTCGCGGGCCCCGGCCCGGCCAGGTGTTCCAGCAGGGCCGCCACCAGCGGTTCGACCGCGAGCACGCACGGCGCGGGCCAGTCGATCGGGCAGCGGCCGGGCCACAGGTAGATCCCGCGCATCGCCGCCGTCTCGGTGGCGGCCGTGACGTGCGGGACCCCGGCCGGCAGCCACAGCGCCCGTCCGGGGCCGAGGACCCAGCTGGTGTCGGCGACGGTGACCCGCAGGACCCCGGCGGCCGCCCAGGCGAGCTGATGGGCCGGGTGGGTGTGCTCGGCGAACGCGTGCCCGCGCTCGAGCGGGATGCGGGAGACCAGCACCGCGGCGCCCGGCACGTCGGGGACGTGCGCGGGCAGGCCGGAACGCGACACGATCCGGCAGCCTAGCGGCTCCCGGCCACCGCTACCCGCGCCTAGCGTCGCGGCCATGGCGATGAACGTGCTGCACCGGCGGATCTGCCGCTCCGACTCCTGGTCCGACCGGATGCACGGGACGACGCTGCCCTGGGCCACCCGCGACGTCGACCTCACCGGTGAGGTCCTGGAGATCGGCCCCGGCTACGGCGTCACCACCCGCTGGCTCGCGCCGCGATCCGGGGCACTGACCGCGCTGGAGGTCGACCCCGTGCTGGCGGCCGACCTGCGTGACGACCTCGGGGACGAGCTCGGGGTCGACGTCCGGCACGGCGACGGCGCCGCCCTGCCGTTCCCGGACGGGAGCTTCGACGCCGTCGTCTGCTTCACGATGCTCCACCACGTCCCGACACCGGGGGAGCAGGACCGGCTCTTCGCCGAGGCCGCACGGGTGCTGCGTCCCGGTGGGACGTTCGCCGGGATCGACTCCCGGATGTCGCTGCGGTTCCGGGCGGTCCACATCGGGGACACCCTGACCGCGGTCGACCCGGCGACACTGCCGCGGCGGCTCGGCGCGGCCGGGCTCGCACGGCCGGAGACCGAGCTGGGTGCGCGGTCGTTCCGGTTCCGGGCCGGCCGCGGCTAGGGTCGGGTGCATGAGCACCGACTGGCGCCACGACGGCGTCCGGGTCATCCCCGGCGACATGCTCGACGACAACACCCCGCAGACCCCCGGCATGCACCGCGCCGCCGCCGTCACCGGGGACCGGGTCGGCGCGCAGCGGTTGTGGGCGGGCACGGTGACCATCCACCCCGGCGCCCGCACCGCGGCGCACCACCACGGGGAGCTGGAGAGCGTCATCTACGTCGTGCGCGGCCGGGCCCGCATGAAGTGGGGCGAGCACCTGGAGTTCACCGCCGAGGCCGGGCCGGGCGGGTTCATCTTCGTGCCGCCGTGGGTGCCGCACCAGGAGATCAACGCCCTCGACGACGAGCCGCTGGAGTGCGTGCTGACCCGCTCCGGTCAGGAGCCGGTCGTGGTGAACCTCGACATCACCGGGGTCGAGCAGCCCGAGCACGTGCCGTGGATCGACCCGCTGCACCGGTCCTGAGCAGGCAGACGACCAGCGTCAGCGCCAGCAGGGTGCCCAGGACGAGGTCGACCACCGGCCACGCCCGCTCCGACGGGTCGAGCCCCAGGGTGTAGACGGCCAGCGGGTCCACCAGACGCCCGCGGTAGGCGAGCAGCGTCGCCGGACCCAGCGCGAGCAGCAGCCCGGCGACGCGGCCCGCGGTGGCCGTCGCCCCCGGGTGCCGGCGCGCCCACAGCGCCGAGACCGAGAGCAGCGCCAGACCCGCGAGGATCAGTGGCAGCCAGGCTCGCCACAGCCCGACCGGCAGTACTGGCACCGCTGTCCCGTGCCGGAAGACCAGACCCGGCACCTGCTGGGCGACCAGCAGCACGGCGGCGGCGCCGGCGACGACCGGGGTGGCCCGGGACGGCCGGCCGGGCGACTGTCCCGACGGCTGGCCGGACGGCTGCTCGGACGGCTGCTCGGACGGCTGGCCGGACGACACGGCACTCACGGCGGGTGACGATACGGGCCGTCGCCGCGCGTCGGGTGTGACCGTGCCCGAGGGGCTCCCGGAGGTTGTGCGTGCCCCGCGTCGCCGGGCACGCCCGGCGTACCCGGCACGCGTCCGGTCTCATCCCGTCGGAGCGATCCGCGGGAGTGCCCGTGGGCCGGGAAGGGGCAGACCGAGGTTCTCGCGCAGGGTCGTGCCGGTGTAGTCGTCGGCGACGATCCCGCGGCGGCGCAGCTCGTGGAGCAGGCCGTCCACGACGAACTCGTGCTGCCGGGGGTCGGCCAGCCCCTGCAGCGAGATGACGTCGAGGACGCCGGCCCGGAACCGCTCCTCGACGGCGTCGGCGAGCTGTTCGGGGGTGCCCGCCGCGGCCCAGTGCCCGGTGTCCTGTGCCGCGATCACCAGCTCGCGCAGGGTGTATCCCTCCCGGACGTAGCGGGCGAAGATGTCGCCCCGCCCGCGGCGACGGTGCACCGACCGGATGTCGGGCAGCAGGGACTCCGGGATCGGCACGTCGAGCGGCAGCTCGGCCAGCGCGGTGGGCTCGATCCCCCCGAGCATGTCGGCCACCTGCGCGCGGCCGCGGTCGAAGTCGATCGCCTCCCGCCGGTCGCGCACCGTCCGCAGGGCCTCCTCCTCGGTGGCGCCGTAGGTGGCGTGGAAGGAGCTGAAGATCAGGGGGAGCCCGCCGGGCCGCCCGAGCCTGCCGGCCTCGGCACGGATCGCGCGGGTGAAGTCCAGGGCGATGTCCAGGGTGGGCAGCGAGGTGAAGACCACCTCGGCGTAGCGCGCGCCGAGCGCCCGGCCCGCCTCGGACTGCCCGGCCTGCATCTGTACCGGGCGCCCCTGCGGCAGCGGGGGGATGTTGAGCGGGCCCGCCACGTCGAAGAACCGGCCGGCGTGGTCGATCGGGTGCACCCGCTCGGGGTGCAGCACCGCCCGCCCGTCCGGCCCCCGGGTGAGCGCGTCGGCGTCCCAGCTGTCCCACAGCGCGTTGACGACCTCGAGGGTCTCGGCGGCGCGGGCGTACCGGTCCTCGGGGTCGGGCAGCCCACCGGGTCCGAAATTCTCCTCGCCGAGCGACGACGTGACCAGGTTCCAGGCCGCCCGCCCGTTCGACACGTGGTCGAGCGTGCCGAACAGTCGGGCCAGGTTGTACGGGTGGTGGAACGTCGTGGAGACCGTCGCGATGAGCCCGATGCGCGAGGTCACCTGGCTCAGCGCGGACACGAACACGAGCGGCTCCTGCGACCCGATCGCGCCCTGGGCGCCGAAGCGGAGCAGGTCCGCGGTGAACAGGGCGTCGATCCGGGCGGCCTCGGCGAGCTCGGCGACCCGTACCGCGGTGTCCAGGGTGGACCGCTCGGGGTCCAGGGCGAGGTCGTAGGTCTCCGCGACGCCGCCCGCTCCGGTCACCGTGCGGAGCATGCGGGGTGGACGGGCGCTCACCGCGACCTCCGGATCCCGTGGGGCCGGATGCGGGAGGAGGCACCGGCGCCGGACGCCGGGGGGACGGCACCCGTCGGCGTGGGGGCGGGCCGCGTCGGCCGGTCGGTACCGGTGGTGGGCACCAGGGCACCGCGGGATGTGGCGGGCATGAGGATCCTTCGGTCGTGCGGTCGGGAGACGGGCTGTGGTCAGCCCCGACAGCACGCCCCCGAGGTCCGCACGAAGTCCACGTGGCGGCGCCGGACGGCGACGAACATGCGGTCCTCCCTCGTGCTGGGCGCTACCACCCGCACCCGCGGCCGGACGGTGCTGTCGTCTCGCCGACCCCACCTCTGCCGGTCGCCCCGTGCGAGCCTGCGGAGCCGACACAACCCGGGTGGTGCGCCGGTGTCAAGGCGGATCAGGCACTTGCGCCGGCCGCCTGCGGGGCGGGTCCCGAGGGCGAGGGCCGACCGATGACCGGGGGTCTCCGCCCCCGGAACCCGGAACCGGAACCCGGCAGCGGGGCCGCCGCCCGCTGCGGAGCGGGTCAGGGCCGGCTGCGGGCGACGAGCTCCTCGATCGCCCGGACGACCTGGTCGGGAGCCTCCTCCGGGATGAAGTGGCCGGCACCGACCACCCGGACGTCGAGGACGTCGACCGCGTCGCCGACGAGGGGTCGGACGGCCGCCGCCATGTCGGGGATCGAGCCCTGGTCGCTGGAGATCGCCGACACCGGCACATCGATCTTCCGGGCGGCCGCGAGCTCGCGGTTGCGACTCGCCGACTCCGGCACGGACCGGTAGTAGGCGAGGATCGCCCGCACCCCGTCCGCCGCGGCGAACAGGCGTGCGTACCGGTCGATCTCGGCATCGGAGAACACGTCGGGCGCCGCGGCCTTTTGGGTCAGGAACCAGGCCACGTACTCCCGCTCGTGCCCGCTGATGAGCGTCTCGGGGAGATCGGGCACGAGGTGGAAGGCGAAGTGCGCGAGCTTGTAGGCGCTCGCGGGGTCGAGGGCCACGCTGGTGGGCAGGCTGACGCCGGGGATCCCGGCGTCGAGCAGTGCCAGACCGAGCAGCTCGGGTCCGCCGGACGCGGCCGGGGTGTCGAGGGCGTAGGTGGTGGCGACCCATGCCCCGACGTCGTGGGCGACGAGCCAGTGCTCGCCGACCCCGAGGAGCTCGACGGCCCGCCGCACGAGGCGCGCCACGCTGAGGGTGTCGTAGCCGTCGGCGGGCCGGTCGGAGTGCCCCTGCCCGGGAAGGTCCAGGGCCACGACCCGGTGGGTCGCGGCGAGGGCGGGCATGACCCGGTGCCAGGCCCACCAGGTCTGCGGCACGCCGGCCAGGAGCACCACCGCGGGTGCCTCCGGGACGCCACCGTCGACGGCGTGCAGCGTCACCCCGTCGACGTCGACCATGTGGTGGGTGAAGCCGTCGAGGACGTCGAACGGCAGGTCGATCTCGCGGTGAGCGGATGCGGTCATCGTGCTCTCCTCCCTGGGGAGCCGAGCGTAGAACGGGTACCTATCGCCTCCACCGTGGGCGTGGTCGTTCTCCCCGGGCAGAGCCGGTGTCGGCCGCGCGTGAGCTGCCGCGGCGTGCCGCACCCGGTAGCGTCGTCGCCGATGCGGCGGCGGACGGACGAGCAGGCGGCCGCCCCGGTTCCGGCCGGGGCCCGCGACTCCGGGGCAACCCCGGGGTGCACCGGCACGATGCAGCACGGCGTCCCGCGCGCGGACGGCACGACAGCGCTGCCCGCGGCGCGCGGCGGACGGAGAACACCGGTCGACCCCCGCCGCCGCATCACCCAGCGTTGCGGCCCCGCCGTACCGTCCGATCCCGCGGTGCGGGACCGCTCGAGGGTGCGGGGCCGCTGATGGCACCGCACCCGGCGGCGGTCGCCGCGGCCGCCTGCGCCGGGCCGTGGGGCACGGACCCGCTGACCGAGCGGCTCGCCGGGCTCGGTGGCTGGTCGGGACCCGAGGAGCTGGCGGGCGTCGTGGGCGCGCTCGTCGCCCGGCGGCGCCGAGCCCCGCGCGATTCCTCGGCCGGTGTCGAGGCCGAGGTCGTCGCGCTGCTGGCGGGGCCGCGCCGACATCGCCGGGTCGAGCAGCCCGACCCGGTGTGGCGCCTGCCGGTGCCCCGCTGGGCGGATCTGTCCGCCCTGGCCACCGCCCTGCACCTCGACGACGGCGAGCTCGCCTGGTTCGCCGACCCCGGCGGCTGGCTGCGGCACGCCCCCGAGGGGCCGCTGACCCACTACCGGCGGCACTGGACACCGTCGCGCTCCGGGACACCCCGGCTGATCGAGGCACCCGCCCCGCGGCTCGCCGAGCTGCAGCGCCGGATCCGGCGGAGGGTGCTCGACCGGATCCCGGTGCACCCGGCCGCGCACGGCCACGTCCGGGGGCGGAGCCCGCACACCCTCGCCGCGGAGCACCGGGCCCGGCCGATGGTGCTGCGCCTGGACCTTGAGGGCTTCTACTCCCACGTGACCGGCGGCCGGGTCGCCGGACTGCTGCGGGTCGCGGGCTACCCGCCCGCCGTCGCCGCCACCATCGCCGGCCTGCTCGTGACCGCCACCCCGCCCGGGGTGCTGCGCGCCTGCCCGCACCGCGGCGATCCCGCCGCGCGACGACGGATGCTCGACCGCCTCGCCGCACCGCACCTGCCCCAGGGCGCGCCGTCGTCGCCGACGGTGGCCAACCTGCTCACCTACGGACTGGACCGGCGGCTGAGCGGCCTGGCGACCGCGGTCGGCGCCGCCTACGGCCGCTACGCCGACGACCTGGTGTTCTCCGGCGACGCCGCGCTGCCGGTGCACGGTCTGACGCGGCGGGTGGCGGCGATCGCCGCGGAGGAGGGCTTCCGCGTCCGCCCGGACAAGACCCGGATCATGCCCGCGCACCATCGGCAGCGCGTCGTGGGCCTGGTCGTCAACGGCGACGCCCCGGCCGCCTCGCGCCGCGACCACGACGAGTTGCGCGCGATCCTGCACAACGCCGCCCGCACCGGCCCCGACGCGCAGAACCGGGCCGGGCACCCGGTGTTCCGCGAGCACCTGCTGGGGCGGATCGCGTGGGTGGGTCACGGACGCCCGGCGCGGGCGGCGCGGCTGCGGGAGCTCTTCGACCGCATCAGCTGGTGAACCGCCGGGGACGGGGAAACGGCGGGCGCCGGGGGAGCGCGACGGCTACGGTGACGGCCGTGGGCAGTCCGGAGTCGAACACGCGGTAGCCACCGGTCCCACCGGTGGCGGCGACCTCCCCTGCCCGCACCCGGTGACGCGGCCGGACCGATGTCCGTTCCCGACCCCGTCACCCACGGAGTTCCACCGTGCTGCTCGTCGTCCTCGCCTGCGCCGTCACCGCGCTGGCCACCACGGAGTTCATGCTCGCCGGGCTCGTCCCGGACATCGCCGCCGACCTCGGCGTCACCCCGCTCGCCGCCGGGTCCCTGACCTCGGCGTTCGCCGTGGGGATGGTCCTCGGCGCCCCGCTCACAGCGCTGGCCGCACGCCGGCTGCCGCCGCGGCTCGCACTGTGCGGGTTCCTGGCCGCCTTCGTCGCCGCGCACGTCGCCGGGGCGCTGACCCCCGGCCTGGGGATCCTGCTGGTCACCCGGGTGCTCGCCGCGCTGTGCACCGCCGGGTTCCTCGCCGTCGCCCTGTCGGTCGCGGTCGCGGCGGCGCCGCCGGAGCGTACGGCCCGCGCGACCGCGACCCTGCTGTCCGGCACGACCGTCGCCCTCGTCGCCGGTGTCCCGGCCGGCGCACTGGTGGGACAGGCGTTCGGCTGGCGTGCGACGTTCTGGGTGGTCGCGGCGGTGGCCGCCGTCGCGCTGGCCGGGGTCGTCGCCGGCGTCCCCACCGGCGACGGCGGGCGGGCACCGGCGCCCGGCCTGCGCGCCGAGCTGACGGTCCTGCGCCGGGGCGCGGTCGTCGGGGCGCTGGCGCTCGGTGCCCTGGTGAACGGCTCGACGTTCGCCGCGTACACCTACCTGGCGCCGCTGCTGGCCGAGGCGGGCGGCCCACCGGCGGTGCCCGTCGGGCTGCTGCTGTTCGGGTCCGGCGCCGCCACAGGGGTGGGCATCGCGGGCAGGTTCGCCGACACCCGCGCCCGCCCGCTGCTGCTCGGCGCGGGTAGCGCGCTGCCGGTGGCCTGGACCGCGCTCGCGCTCGGTGCCACGCACCCGGTGGCGGTGCTCGCCCTGGTCGGGCTGCTGGGCGCGCTGGGTTTCGCGGTCGCGTCGACGCTCGTCGCCCGGGCGCTGACGGCCGCCCGCGAGGCACCGACCCTCGGCGGCGCCGTCGCCACCGCGTCGCTGAACGCCGGAGCGACCCTCGGCCCGCTGCTGGGTGGCGCGGCATTCGCGGCGGCCGGGCCGATCGGTCCGATATGGACGGCCGCGGCACTGGCCCTGCTGGCCGCGCCGCTGCTGGTGCTCACAACGACTCCCAGTCCAGCTCCGGGCCGGGCGGCCACGGCCGCTCCCACCCGCCCAGGCGCAGCACCGCGTCGAGCACCTCGGCGGTGAACCCCCACACCACGTCCTCGCCCACCCGGAAACCGGGGCCCCGCCAGGCCCCGCCCCCGGCCCGGAGCCGGAACCGGTGCGCCGGGTCGGCGAGCACCACCAACGGCACCTGCAGCACCGCCTCGGTCTCGGCCGGGTCGACCGCGTGCAGCCGGGTCGGCGTCCGCCAGTGCCCCAGTACCGCGGTCACGTGGAACCCGGTCAGCAGGATCAGCCGCGGCAGCGTCGCGACGACGTCCACACCGGACGGCTCCAGCCCGGTCTCCTCGGTCGCCTCCCGCAGCGCGGTGGCCGCGGGATCGGTGTCGCCCGGGTCCGCACGGCCCCCGGGGAAGGAGATCTCGCCGGAGTGGTGGCGCAGCCGTCGGGCCCGCCGCTGGAGCACGACCTCCGGGCCGTCGGGGCCCTGCCCGAGCAGCACCAGCACGGCCGACTGCCGGGGTCCGACGTGGTCGGCGGGCAGGTCGTTCCTGCTGATGTCCCGCGGCCCGGCGTGCTCCAGCCCGCGCAGCAACGGCACCATCCAGTCCGGGGCACGGCCGGGATCGGGCCGGGCGGCGTCGAGCCAGCGCCGGGCCGCGGCGACGTCACACATACGGTTGGGTGATCATCTCGAGGAAGTGACCGGCCGGGTCGAGGAAGTACACCCCGCGCCCGCCGTGCCCGTGGTTGATCTCGCCGGGGCGGGTGCGCTGCGGGTCGGCCCAGTGCTCGGCGCCCGCCTCGACGAGCCGGGCGTACGCGCGGTCGAACAGCGCGTCGTCGACGAGGAACGCGTAGTGCTGGGGCTGGATCTGCGGGTAGACGTCGGTGGGCAGGTCGGCGAACTGGACGAGGACGCCGCCGTCGAGGGCGACGTTGGTGAACGGCCCCCCAGGACGGCGCCTGCGCCGCCTCCAGGACGTGCCGGTAGAACTCGGCGGAGGCCACCCGGTCCCGGGCGGCGACGATCATGTGGTTGAACGTGCAGGTCATACGGGTCTCCCGACGACAGTGGGGACCACGCGAACGACCTGGGTGAAGGAGCTGCGCCCGCGGGCCCGTGCGGGACTGGCGAGAACTCCTTCCGGCTGGGCCCATCGGGGGCGCACCGGACACGCTATCAGCGCAGCGCGGCGTTGCCGATGTCCTGCGCCCGCCGCAGCCCCGCGGCGACGGGCAGCCGCCCGGCGAACAGGTCGTCGAGCGTGGGCTCCATCGCCGTCGTCGCCGCGCCCACCTTCGGCCCCGACGGTGCCGGGGTCGTCGGGCCGTCCGCGACGAACTCCCGGGTGTCGACGCCGCGGCGCGCCCAGTAGTCGAACCAGCCCCGCTGGGCCGCGGTCACCGCGGGCAGCCCGGCGCCGCTGTCGCCGACCGGGGCGGCACCCTCCGGCGATCCCAGCCAGCGCAGCACCCGCAGGATCTCCGGACGCCGCGGGCTGTCGGCGTTGCCGGCGGCCACGATGCTCGACACCACGCTGACCCGGCCGCGCGGGCCCTCGACCATCGGCGCGATCCCCCAGTCGAAGGTCGCGCCCTCGGCGATGTTGGCGAGGTTGTAGGTGCCGCTCTGGAACAGTGCGATCCGGCCCCGCAAGAACTGGTCGCGGCTGAAGTCCGGGTTCTGGTTCGTGTCGGCCGCGGACGGCGCCACCCGCTCGGTGTTGATCATGTTCACCAGGTAGCCGAACGCCTGCTCACCCGCGGGCGTGGCGAAGTCGAAGGTCTCGTCGGGGGCCTGCAACCGGCCGCCCGCGGAGGCGAGGAAGTTCACGTAGATCGCCTGCAGGTCCCGGGCCGCGTTGAAGCCGTACCGGCGCACCGTGCGCGGGTCGAACCCGGGCTGGTCCGCGGTCCGTCCGGTGGCGTCGGCGGTCAGCCTCCGCGCGGCCGGGAGCAGGGTGTCGCGGGCCGGGTCGGTCGGATCCCACCGCAGCGTCGTCGGGTCGACCCCGGCCGCGCGGACCAGGTCCTTGTTGTAGAACAGCGCGATCCGGCCGTCGGTCACCACCGGGACACCCCACAGAGTGCCGCCGCGGGTGTACTGGTCCGCGGCGGCCGGCACCCAGCCGGCGCGCTGGTCGGCCAGCGCCGACCCGACGTCGATCAGCCTTCCGGCGTCGGCGAGCGCCCCGAAGTTGGACGAGTTGACCCAGTAGATGTCGGTCGCGGTACCCGAGGCCACGTCGAGGGGCAGCGAGGTGAAGTAGTCCTTGAACGGGACCTGCACCAGCTCGACCCGGATGTCGGGGTTGGCCGCGGTGAACGCGTCGAACGAGCGCCGGTAGGCCGCCGCGACCTGGGTGTCCCACAACCGCAGCGTCACCGTGGTGACGCCGTCGGCATCGTCGTCGAACTGCGACGCGGGGGAGCAGGCCGTCAGCACCAGCGCCGCGACCAGCACCAGCGCGGCGCCCAGGCGGCGCCTCACCGGAACCCCGTGATCGTGATCGAGCGGACGACGCTGCGCTGGAACACCAGGAACAGCGCGATCAGCGGGACGATCGCGACCGTCGTCGCCGCCATCACGATCGGCCAGTTCCCGTTGTACTGGGTCTGCAGCCCGGCGGTCGCCACCGTCATCACCTGCCAGGTCCGGCCGGAGGTGATGACCAGCGGCCACAGGAAGTTGTTCCAGTGCGTCACCACGGTGATCACCGCCAGCGTCGTGAGGATCGGCCGGCTCACCGGCACGACGACGTGCCGCAGGATCCCGACCGTCCCGGCACCGTCGAGCCGGGCGGCGTCGATCAGGTCCTGCGGGATGGTCCGGAAGTGCTCGCGCAGCAGGAAGATCGCGAACGGCGACCCGAGGACGTAGGGCAGCACCAGCGCCCAGAAGGTGTTCCGCAGCCCCACCTCGGTCATCATCAGGTACAGCGGGATCACCGTCACCGCCTGCGGCACCATCAGCGTCCCCAGGTACACCCAGAACAACGCGTCGCGACCCGGGAACTCCAGGCGGGCGAACGCGTACGCCGCGAGCACCGAGAACAGCAGCTGCCCCACCAGGACCACGACCACCACCTGCGCGGTCACCGCGATCGGGGTCACGAAGTCGTAGTCGCGGCCGAACAGGGTCACGATGTTCTCGACCGTCGGCGGGGCCGGCGGTGCCAGCACCGGCGTCGCCGCGAACTGCCGGGTCGTCTTCAGCGCGGTCATCACGCTCAGCACGAACGGCGCCAGCGTCACCACCGCGCCCACCAGCAGCGCGACCAGCACGGCCGCGTCGACGAGTCTGCCGCGCCTCACGTGTCGAGCTCGTAGGTCGTGCGACGGCTGAACCACCGCTGCTGGGCCACGGTCACCACCACCAGGATCACGAACAACACCACCGCCATCACCGCGGCCTGCCCGACCGCGCGGTTCTCGAACGCCTCGTAGTAGATCCGCCCCGCGACGACGTCGGTGACACCCTGCGGGCCGCCGTTCGGCGTGAGCGCGTACACCGAGTCGAACACCTGGAAGCTGGAGATCACGCCGGTGACCAGCACGAAGAACAGCGTCGGCCGCAGCAGCGGCAGCCGGATCCGCCACAGCAGCTGCCACGCCGATGCCCCGTCGAGCCGGGCCGCCTCGACGATCGTGTCCGGGATGGCGCGCAGCCCGGCCAGGAAGAACAGGGCGACGTAGCCGACCTGGGTCCAGGCGGTCACCGCCGCGACCGACGGCAGCGCCAGCGCAGGGTCGGCCAGCCACTCGACGCGGATCCCCAGCAGCGCGTTGAGCGCGCCGTCGGTGGGGGACAGGATCCACCGCCACACCACGCCCAGCGCCAGCGGCGCGCAGATCCACGGCAGCACGAAGATCACCCGGAACACCGTGGTCCCCGGCAGACCGCGGTCCAGCAGCAGCGCCGCCGCCAGACCGAGGGCGGTCTGCACCGGGATGACGATGAGCACGAAGAACGCCGTCACCAGCAGGGACCGGGTGAACCGGCCGTCGGTGGCGACGGCGACGACGTTGTCCAGCCCGACGAACGTCCGCGGCCCGACCAGGTCCCACCGGAACAGCGCCAGCCCCACCACGATCAGCACCGGGACCAGCAGGAACAGCACCACACCCAGCAGGCTGGGCGCCAGCAGCAGGTACGCGGTGCGGGTGTCCCGCCGGGACCGGCTCACGTCCCGTGGGCGAAGCCCGCGGCCTCGCTCCCGCGGACGGGACCGGCCTGGCGGCGCAGCCGCTCCAGCAGCCGCGCCAGGTCGTCGAGCAGCAGCGCGGCCAGGTCGTGGCTGAACCCGTTGCGCACCACGATCCGCAGCGCCGCCAGGTCCTCCCGGTTCTGCGGGAACGTGTACGCCGGGACCAGCCATCCCGTCTCGCGCAGACCCGCCGACACGTCGAACACCGAGAACGGTTCGCCGTCGGCGACGGTGAACGCGAACACGGGCAGCTGCGAGCCGTCGGTGAGCAGCCGGAACGCGCCCGTGTCGGCGATCCGCCCGGCCAGCCCGGTGGCGATCTCCCGGCAGGTGCTCTGGACCCGCGCGTAGCCCTCGCGGCCGAGCCGCAGGAAGTTGTAGTACTGGGCGATGACCTGCCCGCCGGGGCGGGAGAAGTTCAGGGCGAACGTCGGCATGTCCCCGCCCAGGTAGTTCACCCGGAACACCAGGTCCTCGGGCAGCGCGTCGGTGTCGCGCCACACCGCCCACCCGACGCCCGGATGCACCAGGCCGTACTTGTGGCCGGAGGTGTTGATCGACGCCACCCGGGGCAGCCGGAAGTCCCACTCCAGGTCGGGGTCGCAGAACGGCGCGATCATCGCTCCCGACGCGCCGTCGACGTGCACCGGGACGTCCAGCCCGGTGCGGGACTGCAGGTCGTCGAGCGCGGCGCAGATCTCGGCGACGGGCTCGTAGCTGCCGTCGAAGGTGGACCCCAGGATCGCGACGACGCCGATGGTGTTCTCGTCGCACAGCGCGACGGCCTCGTCGGCCCCCAGGTGCAGCCGGTCGCCCTCCATCGGGACCAGCCGCGGCTCCACGTCCCAGTAGTTCGCGAACTTGTCCCAGCAGATCTGGACGTTCACGCCCATCACGATGTTCGGCCGGTCCGTCGGGAGGCCTGCCGCCCTGCGCCGGTGCTGCCAGCGCCGCTTGAGCGCCAGCCCCCCGAGCATGCACGCCTCCGACGAGCCCGTCGTCGAGCAGCCGACGGCCCGTCCCGGGTCGGGGGCGTGCCACAGGTCGGCGAGCATCCGCACGCACCGCTGCTCCAGGTCCGCGGTCCGCGGGTACTCGTCCTTGTCGATCATGTTCTTGTCGAAGGACTCGGCCATCAGCCGCTCGGCCTGGGGCTCCGCCCACGTCGTGACGAACGTGGCCAGGTTCAGCCGGGCGTTCCCGTCGAGCATCAGCTCGTCGTGCACGACCTGGTAGGCGATCTCGGGGTGCAGGCCCGAGTCGGGCATCCGGAACCGGGGGATGTCCACCGGCTCGGCCGCGAAGACGGGGTTGACCGAGACCCCGCGGTCGTCGCCGCGGTCCTCCGAGGGTGAGTGCGCACCGGGCATGGTCAGCAACCTAGGCCCGGCCGGCCGGGAGCGCCCGCGGACGCGCCCGATCCGGGGACCCGGGTCAGGCGCCGAGCAGCTTCTTCTGGACCTTGCCCATCGCGTTGCGGGGCAGGGCGTCGACGAACACGACCTCGCGGGGACGCTTGTGCCAGGACAGCTGCCCGGCGACGTGGTCGATCAGCGCCTGCCCGTCACGCGAGTCGCCGACGACGTAGGCGACGATCTTCTGGCCGAGGTCGGGGTCGGGGGCGCCGACCACGGCCACCTCGGCGACGCCCGGGTAGTCGAGCAGCACGGCCTCGATCTCCCCGGAGCCGATCCGGTAGCCGCCCGACTTGATCAGGTCGGTGGACTCGCGGCCGACGATGCGGTGGAACCCGCCCGGGTCGCGGACGGCGAGGTCCCCGGTGCGGAACCAGCCCTCGCCGGCCCAGCACTCGTCGTTCGCGTCGGGGCGGTTCAGGTAGCCGTCGAACAGCATGGGGCCGCGGACCTCGAGCCGGCCGACGGTCTCGCCGTCGTCGGGGACGGTGGCGGGGGCGTCGTCGGAGGCGGGCAGCAGCCGGGTCTGGGCGCCAGGGACGGGGAGGCCGACCCATCCGGCGCGACGCTCCCCGGAGGCGTGCGCGGACAGGGTGATCATGGTCTCGGTCATGCCGTAGCGCTCGACCGGCGCCTGCCCGGTCAGGCCGGCGATCCGGTCGAACAGCGAGGCGGGCAGCGGGGCGCTGCCCGAGACGAGGAGCCGGGCCCGGCCCAGGGCACGGGCGGCGTCGGGCTCGTCGACGATCCGGTTCCAGACCGTGGGGACGCCGAAGTACATCGAGGCGTCGACCGCGGCGTAGCGGGCGGGCTGCGGCTTGACCGTGTGCACCACCCGCGACCCGAGGCGCAGCGAACCGAGCACCCCGAGGATGAGGCCGTGCACGTGGAACAGGGGCAGACCGTGGGCGACGGTGTCCTCGGGGGTCCAGTCCCACACCTCGAACAGGGCGTCCAGCCCGGCGGCGATCGCGGCCCCGGACAGCTGCGCGCCCTTGGGGCGGCCGGTGGTGCCGGAGGTGTAGAGCAGCATCGCGGTGGCGGCCGGGTCGACCGCGCGCGGGGTGAGCGGTCGTGCGCCGGGGACGACGACCGGCAGGTCGACGCCGTCGGGCCGCGGTCCCGCCCAGGCGGTGGCGCCGGAGTCGGTCAGGATGTGCCCACGCTCGGCCGGCCCCGAGTCCGGGGGGACCGGCACGACCGGCACCCCGGCCATGATCGCGCCGGTGATCGCGACGACGGTGTCGATCGAGGCGGTGGCGTGCACCGCGACCGGGCCGTCGTCGGGGATCCCGGCGGCGACGCGTCCGCCCCGGTCGACGAGCTCGGAGCGGGAGAGCACGTCGTCGCCGACGGTGACGGCCCGCTCCAGGTCCCGCGGCTCGGTCAGGGAGGTGAGGAACACGAGGATCTCCTTCTCACGCGGCCATGGCCGGCAGTACGAGGGCGCCGACCAAGGCCAACGGGCCGATCACGACCATCGACAGGCCCCAGCGGGTCAGCAGTGCAGTCATGCGGGGGCGTTCCTGCTCGTCGACGGTGGTGGCGACCAGCGTCGCACCCACCGTCGAGAAGGGCGACACGTCCACGATGGACGAGCAGACCCCGAGCGCGCAGATCAGCGCCCAGCCCGGGAGCCCGCCCTGCTGCACGAGCGGGATCGCCAGCGGCACCAGCGCGGCGAGGATGCCGGTGGTCGAGGCGAACGCCGACACCAGCCCGCACACCGCGCAGATCACCAGCGCTGCGAGCAGCGGGACGGTGAGGCTCGCGGCGAGGTCGCCCAGCAGGTCGACCGAGCCGATCTCCTGGAGCACGCCCACGTAGGTGATGATGCCGCCGACCAGCAGCACGGTGGACCAGTCGATCTCCTTCAGGGCACCGCGACCGCTGTCCGGGTCGATCAGGGTCAGCACCGCGCCGAAGACGAAGGCGAGCACTCCGACGTCGGGCTCGGCGTCGAGCAGCGCCAGCACGACGATCGCCGCGACCAGGCCGAGCATCGCGACGACGGTGATCCGGTGCGTCGCGGTGAACGGCTCGCGCGCCGGCGGCTCGGTGTCTCCGGGCTCCTGGGGCCCGCCGCCAGCGGCGACCGGGACCCGGCTGCGGGCGGAGAACATCAGGTAGGACGCGGCCAGCAGCACCAGGTTCGCGACGATCGCGACCGCGAACAGGGTCAGCGGGGCGAGCGCGATGCCCGCCGCCGACGCCGTGCCCCAGGTGACGATCCCGAACAGCGACGTCGGTGCGAACCCGCCCGCCGACAGCCCGGTCCCGATGGCCAGCGCCATCAGCATCGGGTCGATCCCGCGCCGGTGGGCCACGGTCATCCCGATCGGTGCCATGACCAGACCGCCCAGGGGCGAGCCCATCGCCGACACCACGCCGGTGAGCACGAAGAACGTCAGCGGCAGCGCCCCGGTCCGGTCACCGACCACGACCAGGGCCCGGTCGACGAGCCGGCCGATGGTGCCGTTGGCCTTCGCGATCCCGAAGAAGAACGTCACCCCGACCAGCAGGACGAGGATGTCGACGGGGAAGCCCGCGACGACGTCGTCGAGCGGCAGGCCCGCGACGAGCACGCCCATGCCCGCGGCGGCCGCGAACATGACGATCCCGATGTGGGACCGGCGGACCTCGGCGATCACGAAGACCGCCGCGAACACCACCAGCGTGACGACCTGCACCGTCTGCACCGCCATGCCTACCCCCGTTGGTACGCGCTTGTCGTATCGGTCCATCAGGTGGCACAGTGGTTCGTAGAGTGGACCGTCTGGGGCGGACACTAGGTCGCCCGAACGGGGGAGGTCAACACCGCTCATGGCTCCGACCACCAGCGTCGTCTCCGCGGTCCGCGTCCTGGAGGCGGTGGGGGAGCGTCAGCCCGTCGGGCTGTCCGACCTCGCCCGCACCGTCGCGCTGCCGAAGTCCACCGTGCAGCGGATCCTGCACACCCTCGCCGAGGTCGGCTGGTGCGTCAGCGACGACACCGCCCGCTGGCGGCTCACCTACCGGGCGTTCGCGGTCGGCAACCAGGCCCGCGACGCCGGTGGCCTGCGCGCGGTGGCGCTCCCGGTCCTGCACGAGCTGCAGCTCACGACGGGGGAGACCGTGCACCTGGCGGCCCCGGACGGTCGCGAGCTGGTCCTGCTCGAACGGCTGGACACCGCGCACCGGCTGCGCGCGTTCCTGCCGCTGGGTCACCGCATCCCGCTGCACGCCTCGGCCACCGGGCAGGCCTACCTCGCCGCGTGCACCCCGGCGGAGGTCGAGGACTACCTCGCCGGTCCGCTGGAGGCGTCCACCCGGCGCACCGTCGTCGACCCCGACCGGCTGCGGGCCCGGATCGCGGAGGTCCGCGAGCGCGGATGGTCGGTCAACCCCGAGGGGCTCTCCGACGGCATCGCCGCGGTCGGCGCCCCCCTCCTCGGTCCCGACGGGCAACCGGTCGGGGCGCTGTCGGTGTCCGGTCCGACGGTGCGGATGACCGAGGACGTCTTCGACGACCACGGCCGCGCCGCCGCCGACGCCGCCCGGCGCATCTCCCACGACCTGGGGGCCCGTCCGTAGGCACGCGCCGGGAGTGCAGTCCCAGCCCGCAGCCCCGGCCCGCAGTCCCGTCCGGCAGCACCGACGGAGCCCGCCCCCTCGGCGAGGGGACGGGCTCCGTGTGGTGGTGGGTGCTGCGCGCGTCAGCTCTTCAGCATGCCTCGCAGGACGTACTGCAGGATGCCGCCGTTGCGGTAGTAGTCCGCCTCACCGGGGGTGTCGATGCGGACCTTCGCGTCGAACTCGACGGTCTCGCCGGACCCCTTGGTCGCGGTCACGTGCACCGACTTCGGGGTCTTCCCGTCGTTCAGCTCGGTGACGCCCGCGATGTCGAAGGTCTCGGTGCCGTCGAGCCCGAGGCTCTTCGCCGACTCGCCCTCGGGGAACTGCAGCGGGATCACGCCCATGCCGATCAGGTTCGAGCGGTGGATCCGCTCGAAGGACTCGACGATGACGGCGCGCACGCCCAGCAGCGCGGTGCCCTTGGCCGCCCAGTCACGCGACGAGCCGGAGCCGTACTCCTTGCCGCCGAGGATGACCAGCGGGGTGCCGGCCGCGGCGTAGTTCTGCGCGGCGTCGTAGATGAACGCCTGCGGTCCGCCGTCCTGGGTGAAGTCGCGGGTGTAGCCGCCCGAGACGTCGTCGAGCAGCTGGTTGCGCAGCCGGATGTTCGCGAACGTGCCGCGGATCATCACCTCGTGGTTGCCGCGCCGCGAGCCGAAGGAGTTGTAGTCCTTCTTCTCGACGCCGTGGGAGTCCAGGTACTCCGCGGCCGGGGTGCCCGGCTTGATCGCACCGGCCGGCGAGATGTGGTCGGTGGTGACCGAGTCGCCGAGCAGCGCGAGCACGCGGGCGCCGGAGATGTCGGTGACCGGGTCCGGCTCGCCCTTCATGCCCTCGAAGTACGGGGGCTTGCGGACGTAGGTGGACTTCTGGTCCCACTCGAAGACCTTGCCCTCGGGGGTGGGCAGCGCGCGCCAGCGGTCGTCGCCGCGGAACACGTCGGAGTAGCTCTTGGTGAACATCTCCGAGGTGATCGAGGAGTCCACGACGTCGTTGATGTCCTCGGTCGAGGGCCAGATGTCGCGGAGGAAGACGTCGTTGCCCTCGGAGTCCTGCCCCAGGGGCTGGGTCTCGAAGTCGAAGTCCATCGTCCCGGCCAGCGCGTAGGCGATGACCAGCGGCGGGGACGCCAGGTAGTTCATCTTGACGTCGGGGTTGATCCGGCCCTCGAAGTTCCGGTTGCCCGAGAGCACCGAGACGACGGTGAGGTCGTTGTCGTTGACCGCGGCCGAGATCTCCTCCGGCAGCGGGCCGGAGTTGCCGATGCAGGTGGTGCAGCCGTAGCCGACCAGGTTGTAGCCGAGCTTGTCGAGGTAGGGCCAGAGGCCGGCCTTCTCGTAGTAGTCGGTCACGACCTGGCTGCCCGGGGCCATCGAGGTCTTGACCCACGGCTTGGTGGTCAGGCCCTTCTCGACGGCGTTGCGCGCCAGCAGCGCGGCACCGAGCATGACGCTCGGGTTCGAGGTGTTGGTGCACGAGGTGATCGAGGCGATCACGACGGCGCCGTGGTCGAGCACGAACTCGCCACGCGTCTCGGACTTCACCGTGACCGGCTTGGACGGGCGGCCCTCGCAGCCGTCGGCCGCCGACATGATGATCGGCGCGGCGTCGTCGTCGGCGAAGGAGAGCGCGGGGGCGTCGCTGGCCGGGAAGGACTCGTTCGACGACTCGTCGACGCCGGCGAGCGGGCTCGGGGCCACGCCGTCGTCGGTGTAGTCGTGCACGGTCTTGCGGAACGCCGGCTTGGCGTCGGTCAGCTCGATGCGGTCCTGCGGGCGCTTCGGGCCGGCGATCGACGGGACGACCGTCGACAGGTCGAGCTCCAGGGTCTGGGAGTAGACCGGCTCGTGGTCCGGGTCGTGCCAGAGGCCCTGCTCCTTGGCGTAGGCCTCGACCAGCGCGATCTGCTCGGCGGACCGGCCGGTCAGCTTCAGGTAGCGGACGGTCTCCTCGTCGATCGGGAAGATCGCCGCGGTCGAGCCGAACTCCGGGCTCATGTTGCCGATGGTGGCGCGGTTGGCCAGCGGCACCGCGCCGACGCCGGCGCCGTAGAACTCGACGAACTTGCCGACGACGCCCTGGCGGCGCAGCATCTCGGTGATCGTCAGCACCACGTCGGTGGCGGTCACGCCGGTCGGGATCTCGCCGGTCAGCTTGAAGCCGAGCACCTGGGGGATGAGCATCGAGACCGGCTGGCCGAGCATCGCGGCCTCGGCCTCGATGCCGCCGACGCCCCAGCCCAGCACGCCCAGGCCGTTGACCATCGTGGTGTGGGAGTCGGTGCCGACCAGGGTGTCGGGGTAGGCCTGTCCGTTGCGCGGCATGACCACGCGCGCCAGGTTCTCGATGTTGACCTGGTGCACGATGCCGGTGCCGGGCGGGACGACCTTGAACTCGTCGAAGGCGCCCTGGCCCCACCGCAGGAACTGGTAGCGCTCCTTGTTGCGGCCGTACTCGAACTCGATGTTGCGCTCGAACGCGTCGGCGGTGCCGAAGAAGTCGATCATCACCGAGTGGTCGATGACCAGCTCGGCCGGTGCGAGCGGGTTGACCTTGGACGGGTCGCCGCCCATCTCGGTCACGGCCTCGCGCATGGTCGCCAGGTCGACGACGCAGGGCACGCCGGTGAAGTCCTGCATGATCACCCGGGCGGGGGTGAACTGGATCTCGGTGTCCGGGTCGGCCTGCGGGTCCCAGTTCGCCAGGGCGTTGATGTGGTCCGCCGTGACGTTCGCACCGTCCTCGGTGCGGAGCAGGTTCTCGAGCAGGACCTTCAGGCTGAACGGCAGGCGCTTCGAGCCCTCCACCGCGGAGAGCCGGAAGATCTCGTAACCGGTGCCCCCGACGTCGAGCTGTCCTCGGGCGCCGAAGCTGTCGGTGCTGGCCACTTGGTGGTCCTCCCGTGGTGGTGGGCGGTCGCTATGTCCGGTGCGGTGAGCCCGCCCCGCCTCGCGGGGGAGGAGGGGCTCACCTGCGTCGTGTCGGAGTCTCGCGCACCGCCGTGTCGGCAGCAGCGCGGACCCTCGTGAGGTAAACAGTACGCCTGTCCTATAAGCCTGGCGAGCCGGGTGTGGCCGGAGTCGCGGAGCCGTCGGGGGCGTGGGGTCGCTCGTGTGATGGACGAGTCCGGTGTGTCGCACGGGATTCGGGTGACGCGAGTGGCAGTGTTGCCGGTCGAGCTCCCCTGTCGATCCCGCCCCGCTCCCCGGAAGGACCTCCCCGTGACGCGCCAGCCGTCGGCGACCCTCGTCGTGGTGGCCGTGCTCGTGGCGGTTGCACTGGCCTCGCCCGGGGTGGGTGCGGCCGCGACCATCGTGCCCACCGCCGCCGTGCCCATTGCTGCGGTGCTCCCGGCGCAGCCTCCGCCCCCGCCGCCGCCCAACCCCGGCGACGACGAGCTGGAGCGCAGCCGCCAGTCGGTGCAGGACCGGGCGGCCGAGGTCGGCAGGCTCACCGCCCGCCTCGCCGAGCTCGACGCACAGGCCGAGCAGCTGCAGATGGAGGTCGCGGGGCGCAACGAGGAGGCACTCGCCGCCCGGGACACCGCCGACGCCGCCGGTCGCGAGGCCGAGACCGCCGCGGCCCGGGCCGCCGACGCCCGCGCCGCGACCGAGGCTGCGGGTCGCGCCGTCGACGACGCCCGGACCCGGATCGACGCGTTCGTCGGCGACGTCTACACCCACGGCCTCGACCTGGGCCCGCTCGGCCTGCTCTCCCGGGCGACCGACCCGCAGGACCTGATGGACCGGGCCCGGCTCACCGACGCGCTGAGCGAGGACCAGGCTGCCGTCCTGGAGCAGCTCCAGCAGGCCCGCATCGCCCAGGCCAACGCCGACTCCCTCGCCCGCGCGGCGCAGGAGGAGGCCGACCGGCGTCGCGCCGACGCCGAGCAGGCGTCCGCGGCGGCCGACGCCGCCGTCGACGAGGCCGTCGCGGCCGCCGACGCCCAGCAGACCCGGCTCGACGCGGTGCACGCCGAACGCACCGACGTGCAGTCCCGGCTCGACGCCGCCGAGAACGCCGACGCCGGGCTGCGCGCCCAGCGCCAGCGCTACGAGGCGTGGCGGGCCGAACAGGCCCGGCTCCAGGCCGAGGCCGACCGGCGGGCCAGGGAGGAGGCGGCGTCGCGGGTTGCGCAGGAGTCCGCGCCGTCGGCGGGTCCCGCGCCGCGGCGCACCGGGACGGCGGCGATCGAGACCGTGATCGACCGGGCGATGGCCCAGCTCGGCACCATCTACGCCTGGGGTGGCGGCAACACGCGCGGACCGACCCGCGGCATCCGCGACGGCGGCGTCGCCGACGCCCACGGCGACTTCCGCAAGGTCGGCTTCGACTGCTCGGGGCTGATGCAGTTCGCCTTCGCCGGGGTCGGCATCTACCTGCCCCGCTACAGCGGGAACCAGGCCAACGCCGGGCGGCTGGTGCCGATCTCGGACATGCGGCGCGGGGACATGCTGTCCTGGGCCGAGGGCGGTCGCACCCACCACATCGCCATCTACCTCGGCGACGGCAAGATGCTGGAGGCTCCGTACTCGGGTGCGACCGTGCGGGTCACCCCGGTCCGCTACGCCGGACTGAACAAGGTCACCCGGCTGCTCTGACCGCCGCGGCCTCCGCGGCGAGCTCGTCGAGCACCAGCCGTACCGCGGGCCGGGTCACCGCACCGCGGGTCACGGCGCGCACCAGGCGGGCGGCCCGCACCCCCGCGAGCGGGCGCAGCGCGAGCCGGGCGCCGTCGCGGTGGTCGGTGGAGTAGCGGGGCAGCAGCGCGACGCCGTGCCCGTGCGCGACGAGCTCCTCGGTGACCGAGAAGTCGTTGATCCGCTGCACCACCCGCGGCACGGTGCCGGTCACCAGGGACAGCGAACTCAGCACGTCGTCGACCGGCCAGCCGACGGCGACCGAGATCCAGTCGGCGTCGACGAGCTCGGGCAGGTGCACCTCGGCACGGTGGGCCAGCGGGTGGTCCGGGGGGAGCGCGACGTCGAGGGGCTCGCGCAGGAGCGGGTGCACGGTGAGCCGGCCGGTGCCGAACGGGTCGAGCCGTTCGTCGTGGTGGGTGACGACGACGTCGGCGTCGGCCGCCGCGGCCGGCACCTCCTCCGGACGCAGGTCGAGGTCCCGGCAGGACAGCGCGAGCCCGGGATGGGCCGACGCCCGGTGCAGCAGACCGGGCAGGAGCAGCCGGGCCGCGGACGGGAAGAACACCACCCGCACCGTCCCCAGCGGCTGCTCGCGCAGTCCCGCGGCGGTCTCCTCCAGCCGGCCCAGCGCGTCGAGCACCTCCTGCGCCCCGTCGACGACGGCCCGCCCGGCCGCGGTGAGCCGCAGACCACGGCCGTCCGGCGCGGTCAGCTCCAGGCCAGCCTCCCGCGACAAGGTCTTGAGCTGCTGGGACACCGCGGACGGGGTGAAGTTCAGTGCCGCGGCGACGGCGGTGACCGAGCCGCGGTCGGCGAGCTCGCGCAGGATCCGGAGCCGACGCACGTCCATGAAGGAACGCTACAACATCGTTTCACTTCTCATCGCTGGTCTGTACGGTCAGGGGGCGGCAGCGTGGACCCGTGACCGTTCGGGACCGTCTGCTCGCCGTCGTCGTCGCCGTGTTGTGGGGCGCCAACTTCATCGCCATCCACGTCGGCCTGGAACACTTCCAGCCGCTGTTCCTCGCCGGGCTGCGGATGCTCGTGCTCGCGGTGCCGACGGTGCTGCTCGTACCGCGGCCGCGGGTGCCGCTGCGCTGGCTCGTCGGCTACGGGCTCGGGTTCGGCACGGTGCAGTTCCTCTTCCTGTTCCTGGGTATGTACGCCGGGATGCCGACCGGGCTCGCGTCGCTGGTGCTGCAGGCGTCGGGGCCGTTCACGCTGGTGCTGGGCGCGCTGTTGCTGCGCGAGCGGGTGACGCCGCGGCAGTGGGCCGGGATCGGCGTCGCCGTCGTCGGTCTGGGGTGCATCGCGGTGGCCCGGGCACAGTCCGCGGCGTTGCTGCCCGTGGTGTTGACCCTGCTCGGCGCACTCGGCTGGGCGGCCGGGAACCTGTGCAGCCGCCTGGCCCAGCGCGAGGGCGAGGCGGTGAACCCGCTGCACCTGACGCTGTGGATGACCGTCGTGCCGCCGGTGCCGCTGCTGGCCGCCTCGGCCGTGGTGGAGGGGCCGGGCGCGTGGGGCGACGTCGTCGCGATGGTGACCCCCGACGGCGTCGCGGGGCTGGCCGCGCTCGTGTACCTGTCGCTGGTCGCGACCGTGCTGGCCGCCGGGATCTGGACCGGGTTGATGCGCCGCTACCCGGCCGGGCTCGTCGCGCCGCACTCGCTGCTCGTGCCGGTGGTCGGGATGAGCCTGGCGATGGTGCTGCTGGGGGAGCGGCCGTCGGTGATCGAGCTGGTCGCCGGGGCGGTGGTGGTCGGCGGGGTGCTGGTGGCGTCCGCGCCGGCCCGGGGTCGGGTGCCGGTGGCGGTGTGAGGGCGCGCTGCTCGCGGGTGGCGGTGCAGAGGGTGTCGGCGTAGGGGCTCGCTGGGATCGGCGGGCGGGGGTGGGTCGACGAGCCCGCCCGCCGGACGGGTGCGTCGGACGGCCGTGCCCGAGCGCCGAACGACCTGGAAGACAGCATCTCAGGGGGATATAATCGAACGTATGATCGAGACCGTGATGGCCTGGACGTCCGTCGACCCCGGTGACGACCCGGCCTGGATCGAGCACCGACGCCGCCGTGAGGCGGTGGAGGAGGCGACCCGGTGTCCGCACGGTCTCGCGGCCGATCTGTGCGGCGAGATGTGCGGGCCCGAGCAGCCGCCCGACCCGTCCGGCGGGATCGACGACGTGGCGTGGGCCGCATTGCGCTGCCTGGTCGCCGGGGCGCTGCCCGACCGGCTCACCGACCTGCAGGTGCTCGACGTCCTCGAGGGCGCCGAGCACTGGGTGCGCCGCTCGACCGCCCTGCGGATGCGCTCGGTCGCGGAGGTCGCGGAGCGGCACCCGACCAGGACGAGTGCCGCACCGCCCGGAGCGGACCCGCGTGCGTCGCAGCCCGTCGCGCGATGGTTGCCGGACCAGGTGGCGATCGTGCTGCGGGTCCCGCGCGACCACGCCCGGTCGCTGATCGGTCAGGCGCAGCGGTTCGCCAGGGTGCTGCCGGAGACCCTGGCGGAGTGGGAGTCGGGGCGGATCGACCAGGCTGCGGCCGAGGCGATCTCGTCGTCGACCCTCGTCCTCGACGACGAGCGTGCCCGACGGGTGCAGGCCGCCGTCCTCCCGGGCGCCCCGCAGCGCACCGGCGGTTGCTCCGGGAGCGGCTGCGCCGCCACATCGCCCGGATCGGCCCGGACGGCGCCCGCGAGCGTCACGAACGGGCCCGTTCGGAGCGGCGGATGTCGGTCTCCCCGGGGGACGACGGCATGGGGTCGCTGTGGCTGGGCGGCACCGCCGCGCAGGTCGAGGCGTCGTGGCAGTGCGTCGACCGGCTCGCGCGTTCCCTCGACGACCCGTGCGACGACCGGACCCTGGACCAGAAGCGCGTCGACCTCGCCCACCAGCTGCTGCAGGGCACGCTGACGCTCACCGACGTCGGTACGGTCCGGGACGCGCTCGGTGCGGCCGCTGAGGGTGCCGAGGACGGCACCCTGCTCGCCGCGGTCGCGCAGGTGCTCGCGGCGAAGCCGGACCCGGGGGAGGTGGTGGGTCGTCGTCCGCTGATCCAGGTCGTGGTCCCGCTCAGCACGCTGATGGGAGGCGCGGCGCCGGCCGAGCTGGTCGGGCACGGTCCGATCCCCGCGGACCTCGCCCGGGCCTTCGCCGCAGGCAGTGTGTGGCAGCGGTTGGTGACCGACCCGCTGTCGGGCATGCTGCTCGACGTCGGACGGACGCGCTACCGCCCGCCGGTCGCGATGGCCGACCACGTCCGGGCACGAGACGGCACCTGTCGCGGTCCCGCGTGCAGCCGCCGGGTCCGCGACCTCGACCACCACCGGCCCTGGGCGGCCGGGAACGGGCCGACGAGTGCGGAGAACCTGTTCGGGCTGTGCCGGGCCGACCACGCGTTGAAGGACGCTCCCGGCTGGCAGGTGCTCGCCGGGCGCGACGGCAGCCTGACCTGGGTGGCACCGTGCGGCCGTCGGGCGACGACGCAGCCGTTCGACTACCGGGCCTTCACCGATCCGTTGCCCTCCGGGGCCGACCACGGCGCCGACCATGGTGCCGCCCTCGTGCCCTTCTGATCCCGTCGAACCCTTCTGGGCATCGCGCGGATCGGGCAGGGTGGTGTCGTGGAGCGGCACCGGGAACGCAGCGAGGCCCAGGCGGTGGAGACCACCCTGGCCGTGCTGCTCGGTGTCACCGCCGCCGGCGTGGTGCTCGCGGTCGTGTGGGCCCTGCGGGCCGGGTTTGACATCGTGCACCCGTGGTGGTCGTTCCGCACCGGGTTCCCGCTCCCGGTGGCCGGGGCGCTGGGGCTGGTCGTCATGGTCGTCGTCCTGCTGCGGGCGCGTCGGCGGGGGATCTGAGCGCTGTTCGGGCCGCCGGGGCGGTGGGTGACCGGGACGGGTGAGCGCGCCCGAAGCCGGACGACGCACCCACCTGCCGACGGGTAGGCTCGAACCATGGCACGAGGAATCTGGTCGCAGAAGGTCCGCACCGCCCGCTGACGGCGGCGCCCACCTCTTCGTCCCGCGAAGCAACCACCGCGTCCGCCGTCCCGGTCCCCGCCGGGCGGCGCACTCCGTGCTGCCCGGCTCCGATCTCGGATGCCGCGGAGCCTCTCGTGCACACCACCCCCGAACCCTCGTCCCTCCTCCCCACCCTCGACGCCGGCGCGTCCGCCCACGTGCGCGCCGAGGACATCGTCGTCACCCGCGGATCGCACCGCGTCCTCGCCGGCGTGACCCTCACCGTCTCCGCCCGGTCACGCCTCGCCGTGGTCGGGGAGAACGGCCGGGGCAAGTCCACGCTCCTGCACGTCCTCGCCGGCGTGATCGTCCCGGACTCCGGCACCGTGCACCGCGCCGGGACCGTCGCCCTGGTCCGCCAGGAGGTGCCCGCCCGTGACGGCGAGACCGTCGGCACGCTCACCGCGGAGTCGCTCGCCGCCCCGCGGACGGCGCTGCGCGAGCTCGACGCGGCGACCGGGGCGCTCACCGACGGTGCGCCCGGCGCCGACGACCGGTTCGCCGCCGCCCTGGACACCGCGACCCGGCTCGACGCCTGGGACGCCGAACGCCGCATCGACGTCGCGCTGGACGCACTCGGCGCCTGCACCGACCGCGACCGGCCGCTGGAGACCCTGTCGGTGGGGCAGCGCCACCGGGTGCGGCTGGCGTGCCTGCTCGGCGCCCGCCACGACGTCCTGCTCCTCGACGAGCCCACCAACCACCTCGACGCGGGCGGTCTGGACTTCCTGACCCGCACCCTGCGTGCGTACCCGGGCGGACTTGCCGTGGTCAGTCACGACCGGGCCCTGCTGCGCGAGGTCGCCGAGGAGTTCTGCGACCTCGACCCGACCCGTGACGGCGCGCCCCGGCTCACCGCGGGCGGCTACGACGGCTGGGTGACCGCCCGCGACCGGGCCCGCAGTGCATGGGAGGCCGCGTACGCCGAGCAGCAGGCCGAGCACCGCCGCCTCGTCGAGGCCGTCGCCACCGCCCGGGACCGGCTCTCGACCGGCTGGCGCCCGGACAAGGGGACCGGCAAGCACGCCCGCCAGTCGCGGGCTCCCGGCGTGGTGCAGGCACTGCAGCGCCGCCGCGCCGAGCTCGACGCGCACCGGGTCGACGTGCCGGTGCCGCCGTCGTCGCTGCGTAGGCCCGACCTCGACGTGCGACCGGGCGCGCCGCAGTTGCGCGCGCAAGGGATCGGCGTGCGGGACCGCCTCGCCGGCCCGGTCGACCTGGTCCTCGACGGGGGCGACCGGCTGCTCGTGACCGGGCCGAACGGGGCCGGGAAGTCGACACTGCTCGCCGTGCTGGCGGGAGCACTCGACCCGGACACCGGGGCGGTGCGCACCGCGGGCGGCGCCCGGGTCGTCCGGCTGGGGCAGGAGACCGCGGTGCTCGACCCGCGGTGGCCCGCGCGCGCCGTGCTGGAGCAGGCCGGCGGCGGTGCTCACGGCCTGCTCGACGCGGCGGCGTTGCGGACGCCGGTCGGACGGCTGTCGGAGGGGCAGCGACGACGGCTCGACCTGGCCGTGACCCTCGCGGCGCGCCCGACGACGCTGCTGCTCGACGAGCCGACCAACCACTTGTCGGCGCGGCTGGTGGACGAGCTCACCGCGATGGTGCGGGACACCTCGGCGGCCGTCGTCGTCGCCACCCACGACCGGCAGCTGCTGCGCGACCTGGCCGACTGGCCGCGCCTCGAGCTCGGTACGGCCGGCTGATCAGGGCCGGAGCCCGGCCTCGACGACGTCGAGGGTGCGACGCAGCCCGGACTCGAACAGCGGCTCGCCGCCACCGGGTCCGCGCACCACCGCGCCGCCGAGCAGCCGGGACAGCACCGGCAGCTGCTCGGACCGGCCGGAGCGACGGACGTCGTCGAGGGTGGGCAGGCGGTCCCCGGCCAGGGCCGCCGCCCCCCGCACGTAGCCGTGCAGCAGGTGCAGCACCTCCACGGCCGCGTGCAGCGGATGCCCCGCCCCGACGACGTGCGCGAGCAGCGCCTCCGCCCACGCGCACTCGGCCGGGCCGGTGGCGCGGGGACCGGCGAGCAGCCCGACGGCCCACGGGTGCTCGTCGAGCACCTCGCGCAGGGCGGACGCCCAGATCTCGCACCCCAGCCGAAGCCCGCAGCCCGCCAGGTCCGGCGGCTCGCCCAGCGCGGCGTCCAGGACGAGGTCGACCAGCGCGTCCTTGCCGGGCACGTGCCGGTACAGCGACATCGGCGCCGACCCCAGCTCCCGGGCCAGCCGCGGCATCGACACCGCGGCCAGGCCGTCGGTGTCGGCGAGGCGCAGCGCCGTGGCGACGACGGACCCGCGGTCCAGCGTCCGTCGCGCCGGGGCCGGGGGAGCGGCCCAGCGGGGGTCGTCGACGGTCACGGCGTGGATCATGCCACGCACGTCGTAGAGACACCTACGCACTGTGCGTAAGCCCTACGCAGACACGGGCGGCGGGTCGTCCGCCGTGCGGTTCGTAGGGTGGCCCGATGCAGTGGTGGGAGGTCGGGGTCATCGCGCTGGCCGGAGTCTGGGCGGGGTTGATCAACACCGTCGTCGGGTCCGGGACGCTGGTGACCTTCCCGGTGCTGGTGGCGCTCGGCTTCCCGCCGGTGACGGCGACGACGTCGAACGCCATCGGCCTGATCACGGGGTCGATCACCGGCGCCGTCGGCTACCGCAGGGAGTGGGCCGGGCACGGTCGCCGGCTCGCGAAGTACGCCGTCGCGTCGTTCCTCGGGGCGGTCGTCGGCGCGGCGCTGCTGCTGTCGCTGCCGCCGGACGCGTTCGAGACGATCGTGCCGGTCCTGGTCGGCACCTCGGTGCTGCTGGTCGCCGTGCAACCGCTGCTGGCCCGCCGGCTGCGGGACCGGCCGCGTCCCGACCGGTCCGGCTCACCGGTGCTCTACCTGCTGGTGTTCCTGGTGGGCGTCTACGGCGGCTACTTCACCGCCGCACAGGGGATCATGCTGGTCGGGGTCATGGGGCTGCTCCTCGCGGACCCGCTGCAGCGGCTCAACGCCTTCAAGAACACCCTCGCCTCGGTCGTGAACATCGTCGCGGGGGCCATCTACGCCGTCGTCGCGCCGGTCGACTGGAGGGTCGTCGGGATCATCGCGGTCAGCTCGATCGTCGGCGGGCTGCTCGGCGCGAAGGTCGGGCGCAGGCTGTCGCCCGCGGTGCTGCGGAGCGCGATCGTCGTGATCGGGGTCGCGGCCATTGTGTTCCTGCTGGTGGAGTGAGCGGCCCGGAACTGTCGGGGGTGTCTGCTCTGCTGGGGCCGTGGACGACGACCGCGCCGCCGAGCTGGCCGCGGCCCTCGCCGCGCTGGCCGGTCGCGAGATCGGTCCGGGCGAGGCGCGGGCCGTCGTCGCGCACGCCCACGACCTGACCCCGGCCCGGGCGAACGCGGTCTGGACCCGGCACCGGGCGGCACCGCGGACCGTGCCGCTGCGCGACTACCTGGCGATGACGCTCCGGTTCACCGCGCAGGACCCTGCGGTCGGCCCGCTGGCGGGCGGGGAGCGGCACGCCTCACCGGATCCACACGGCCGACACGGTGGGATGGCACCGTGAGCACGACTGCCTCGACCGGCCCGGACCCGATCACCCCCGCCCGCGACGCCGAGCGGCTCGAGCGTGCGGTACTCGAGGTGAAGCGGGTGATCGTCGGCCAGGACCGGCTCGTCGAGCGGATGCTGGTGGGTCTGCTCGCGAAGGGGCACCTGCTGCTGGAGGGCGTCCCCGGCGTCGCGAAGACCCTCGCGGTGGAGACCTTCGCCCGGGTCGTCGGGGGGAGCTTCTCCCGGCTGCAGTTCACCCCCGACCTGGTGCCCGCCGACATCCTCGGCACCCGGATCTACCGGCAGGGCAGGGAGGAGTTCGACGTCGAGCTCGGCCCGGTCGTCGCGAACTTCGTGCTGGCCGACGAGATCAACCGCGCCCCGGCGAAGGTGCAGTCGGCGATGCTCGAGGTGATGGCCGAGCGCAAGCTCTCCCTCGCCGGTCGCGACCACCCGATGCCCGACCCGTTCCTCGTGCTCGCCACCCAGAACCCGATCGAGAACGAGGGCGTCTACCCGCTGCCCGAGGCCCAACGCGACCGCTTCCTGTTCAAGCTGATCATCGAGTACCCGGGGGTCGAGGAGGAACGGGAGATCATCTACCGGATGGGGTCCACCCCACCGGTGGCCTCCCAGGTCCTCACCCCCGACGAGCTGGTCCGGCTGCAGCGCACCGCGGCGGACGTGTTCGTGCACCACGCCCTGGTCGACTACGTCGTGCGGCTGGTCGTCGCGACCCGGCTGCCGTCCGAGCACGGCCTGTCCGACGTCGCGTCCTGGATCGCCTACGGGGCCTCGCCGCGTGCGTCGCTGGGCATCGTGTCCGCCGCCCGCGCGCTGGCCCTGGTGCGTGGCCGCGACTACGTTCTGCCGCAAGACGTGCTGGAGGTCGCCCCGGACGTGCTGCGGCACCGCCTCGTGCTGTCCTACGACGCGATCGCCGACCAGGTGCCGGTCGACCACATCGTCACCCGGGTCCTGCAGACCGTGCCGTTGCCGCAGGTCAGCGCCCGGCCCGGGGGAGCGCCCGAGGGTGCGCCGTCGGCGTGGCCGCCCGCACCGGGTGCCGGCCAGGGTCCGGCGTGACGGCGGGGTCCGCCGACCTCGTCCGGCTCGAGGCCTCCCTGCGGACCCTGGAGCTCACCGTCCGGCGCCGGCTGGACGGCCTGCTCCAGGGCAACCACATCGGGCTGCTGCCCGGCCCCGGCACCGAGCCCGGTGACGCGCGCCCGTACCAGCCCGGTGACGACGTCCGCCGGATGGACTGGTCGGTCACCGCCCGCACGACCGCCCCGCACGTGCGCGAGACCGTCGCCGACCGCGAGCTGGAGACCTGGGCGGTGGTGGACCTGTCGCGCAGCATCGACTACGGCACCGCCCGCACCGACAAGCGGCACCTGGCGCTGGCCGGGCTGACCGCGGTCGCCCAGCTGACGACCGGGGGCGGCAACCGGCTCGGCGCCGTCGTCGCGAACGGGGAGTCGACGCTGCGGCTGCCCGCCCGCGGTGGCCTGGCGCACGCCCGTGGCCTGGTCCGCCGGGTCGCGACGATGCCGTCGGCGCCCGAGGGCACCCGCGGTGACCTGTCGGGCGCACTCGACGAGCTGCGCCGCCCCCCGCGCCGGCGCGGGCTGGTCGTGGTGGTCTCGGACTTCCTCGGCGAGCCCACCTGGGAGCGGTCGCTGCGGGCGCTCTCGGCGCGCCACGAGCTCCTCGCCATCGAGGTCGTCGACCCGCGGGAGCTGGAGCTGCCCGACGTCGGGACCGTCGTGCTGGCCGACCCCGAGACCGGGCGTCAGCGCGAGGTCGACACCACACCGCTGCTGCGCCGCGAGTTCGCCGCCGCCGCCTCCGAGCACCGCGACCGGGTGGCCGCGGCGCTGCGTCGCTGCGGGGCCGGGCACCTGACCCTGCGCACCGACACCGACTGGGTGGCCGACATCGTGCGGTTCGCCGTCGCCCGCAAGCACACCGCGTCTCCGCGCAACGGCACAGCGGCCCCACGCAGCGGCGCCGCGTTCTCGGGCAACGGCGCAGCGGCCCCGCGCAACGGCGCAGCGTTCCCGCCCGACGGAACTGCGGCCCCGCGGAGGCCCGCGTGACGTTCACCGCCCCCTGGTGGCTGCTCGGGCTGCTCGTCGTCGCCGCGCTGGCGGTCGCCTACGTGTGGCTGCTGCGCCGGCGCCGTCGCGACGTCGTACGGTTCACCAACCTGGAGCTGCTGGAGTCGGTCGCCCCGAAGCGGCCGGGCCGGTGGCGGCACCTTCCCGCGATCGCGTTGATCGCGGCGCTGGCGGTGCTCACCGTGGCGCTCGCCGGGCCACAGGCGATGGCGAAGGTGCCGCGGAACCGGGCCACGGTGATGCTGGTGATCGACGTGTCGCTGTCGATGAAGGCCACCGACGTCGCGCCGACCCGGCTCGCCGCCGCGCAGGCCGCGGCCAAGCAGTTCGCCGACCAGCTGACCCCCGGCGTCAACCTCGGGCTGGTGTCGTTCGCCGGGACCGCGGCGGTGCTCGTCTCGCCGACGACCGACCGCAGCGCGGTCAAGAACGGCGTCGACAACCTGCAGCTCGCCGAGTCCACCGCGACCGGCGAGGCGATCTTCACGGCGATGCAGTCCATCGACACGTTCTCCCGGTCGCTGCAGGGCGGCCCGGACGCGGAGGGGGTGCCGCCTCCGGCGCGGATCGTGCTTCTCTCCGACGGCACCCAGACCGTGCCGGGTCCGGACGGGGAGAACGAGCCGCGCGGCTCGTTCACCGCGGCCGCCGAGGCGCGCAACCGCGGCATCCCGGTGTCCACGATCTCCTTCGGCACCAGCTACGGCACGATCGAGCTCGACGGCGGACGCACCCCCGTCCCCGTCGACGACGCCTCGATGGAGCGCATCGCGCAGCTCGCCGGTGGCCGGTTCTTCACCGCCGCCACCGAGTCCGAGCTGCGCGCGGTCTACTCCGACCTGTCCGAGGAGCTCGGCTACGAGGAGCGCGAGGTCGACGCGAGCAGACCGTGGATGATCGGCGGGTTCGTGCTGCTGATCGGCGGGCTCGGTGCGGGCATCCTGCTCGGCAGGCGGCTGCCGTGAGGGTGATCTCCGCTCGCGGGTACCGACCGGTAGTGCGTTAGGTTCACCCCCCGTGGGACGCAGCGTGCTCGTGACCGGAGGAAACCGCGGCATCGGCCTGGCGATCGCGCAGGCGTTCGCGGCCGAGGGCGACCAGGTGGCGGTGACCTACCGCTCGGGGAAGGACGACATCCCCGACGGGCTCTTGCCGGTGCACTGCGACGTCACCGACGCCGAGTCCGTCGACGCCGCGTTCACCGAGGTCGAGGCCGCCCACGGACCGGTCGAGGTGCTGGTGTCCAACGCCGGCATCACCGACGACGGCCTGCTCATGCGGATGTCCGAGGAGTCCTTCACCCGGGTCGTCGACGCCAACCTCACCGCCGCCTACCGGGTCGCGAAGCGGGCCTCGCGCGGGATGCTGAAGGCCAAGAAGGGCCGCATGATCTTCGTGTCGTCGGTCGTGGGCCTCTCCGGGTCGGCCGGGCAGGTCAACTACGCCGCCTCCAAGTCCGGGCTCGTCGGCCTCGCGCGCTCGGTCGCCCGCGAGCTCGGCAGCCGCGGCATCACCGCGAACGTCGTCGCCCCCGGCTTCGTCGACACCGACATGACCCGCGCGCTGCCCGAGAAGCGGCGCGAGGAGATCCTCGGGACCATCCCGCTCTCCCGCTACGCCGACGCCGGCGAGATCGCCTCGGTCGTCGCCTTCCTCGCCTCGCCCGGCGCCGGCTACGTCACCGGGGCGGTCGTCCCGGTCGACGGCGGCCTGGGCATGGGGCACTGAGCATGGGGCACTGATCGGCGCTCACGCGCGAACACCGACACCGGGCCCCGGGTCCGGGCCCCCGCAGAACTCTCGAAAGGACGTCATGGGACTGCTCGACGGCAAGCGGCTGCTGATCACCGGTGTGATCACCGATGCCTCGCTGGCCTTCCACTCCGCCAAGATCGCCCAGGAGCAGGGCGCCGAGGTCGTGCTCACCGGCTTCGGCCGGATGCGGCTGGTCGAGCGGATCGCGATGCGGCTGCCGAAGCCCGCCCCGGTCGTCGAGCTGGACGTGTCGAACCAGGAGCAGCTGGACTCGCTCGTCGAGCGGATCACCCCGCACCTGGGCGAGGAGCCCCGCCTCGACGGCGTGCTGCACTCGATCGGGTTCGCCCCGGCGGGTGCGCTGGGGGAGGGTGCGTTCCTGAACGCGCAGTGGGAGGACGTCGCCACCACGATCCAGGTGTCGGCGTTCTCGCTGAAGTCGCTGGCGATGGCGTGCAAGCCGCTGCTCGGTCCGGGCAGCTCGATCGTCGGCATGGACTTCGACAACCGTCAGGCCTGGCCCGCCTACGACTGGATGGGCGTCGCGAAGTCGGCGCTGGAGTCGGTCACCCGCTACCTGGCCCGCGACCTGGGCCGCGACGGCATCCGGGTCAACCTGGTCGCCGCCGGCCCGGTGAAGACGATGGCCGCCAAGTCGATCCCGGGCTTCGCCGCGTTCGAGGACGTGTGGGACAAGCGTGCCCCGCTCGGCTGGGACATGAACGACCCGGTGCCGGTCGCGAAGACCGTGTGCGCCGCACTGTCGGACTGGATGCCGACCACCACCGGATCGATGATCATGGCCGACGGCGGGGTGCACGCCGTCGGCGTGTGAGGCCGGGGAGCGCGCCCGCGGGAAGGCGTCGATAATCGGGTCGTGCCCGAACAGTCCTGCCCCGACCCCGATGCCATCCTGGTGCTCAGCTTCGGCGGCCCCGAGGCCCCCGACGAGGTCCGCCCGTTCCTGGAGAACGTGACCCGGGGCCGCGGGGTCCCGCCGGAGCGCCTCGACGCCGTCGAGGAGCACTATCAGCACTTCGGCGGGGTCTCGCCGATCAACGCCCGCAACCGCGAGCTGATCGCGTCGATCGCCGCGCGCACCGAGCTGCCGGTGTACTTCGGCAACCGCAACTGGCGGCCCTTCGCCGAGGACACCGTGCGCGAGATGGCCGAGGCCGGCGTCGAGCGGGCACTGGTGTTCGCGACCAGCGCCTACGGCGGCTACTCCGCCTGCCGCCAGTACCACGAGGACATCGCCCGGGCCCGCGACGCCGTCGGCGAGGCGGCGCCCGAGCTGGTCAAGCTGCGCCACTTCTACGACCACCCGGACTTCGTGCGCGCCAACGCCGACGCCGTGCGGACGGCGTGGGCGCAGCTGCCCGAGGACCGGCGCGAGGCGGCGCGGCTGGTGTTCACGGCGCACTCCATCCCCACCTCCGCCGACGCGGCGGCCGGGACCCCGGCCGACGGCGGGCACCGCTACTCCCGGCAGGTCGCCGAGGCCGCCGCGCTGGTCGCCGCCGAGCTGGGCGTCGACGAGTTCGACGTCGTCTGGCAGTCCCGCTCCGGTCCGCCGCAGGTGCCGTGGCTGGAGCCCGACATCGTCGACCACATCGACGACCTGCACGCCAAGGGTGTGCCCGCGGTCGTCGTCGCGCCGGTCGGGTTCGTGTCCGACCACGTCGAGGTCGTGTGGGACCTCGACAACGAGGCCGCCGAGCGTGCCGCCGAGCACGGCATGGGGTTCGCCCGGGCCGCCACCGCCGGGCCCGACCCGCGGTTCGCCGACATGGTGGTCGAGCTCGTGCGGGAGCACACCGACGACGCGCCCGCCCGGCGGCTGGGCAGCGGCCCGTCGGCGGGGTGCACCCGCAACGGGGCACCCTGTGCGGTCGACTGCTGTGTGCCGCAGCGGCGGCCCGCCCGGTCGGGCTGATCAGCGGCGCCGTACCCGGGCGAGGTGGGCGGGGACCTCGACCCTGGTCCCGGCCGGCTCACCGTAGGCCTGCGCCAGGGCGGCGGTCACGACTCCCCGGTACGACGCCGGTGTGACGGTCTCCACCGACCAGTCCGGACCGGTGAACGCGGTGCGGACGTCGGCCGCGTCGATCACCGGGCCGAACTCGGCGGCGGCGCCGGTCCGGGCCAGGGCGAGCACGTGCACGACGCCGCCGGGGCGCACGATCCCGGCCAGCGCGCGGGCGTAGCGGGCCTGGTCAGCGGGGTCGAACAGGTGGAACAGGGCACTGTCGACCACCGTGTCGAACGGGCCGAGGCCGTCCGGGGCGAGTGCGTCGGCGACGACGAACCGCGCGTCCACCCCCGCGGCCGCGGCGCGCTCGCGTGCCCGGTGCACCGCGGTCGGGGCGGCGTCGGCGCCGAGCACGTCGTACCCGAGCCCAGCCAGCAGGATCGTGTGCTCGCCGGTGCCGCACCCGGGGTCGAGGACGGTCCCGGTGACGGCGCCGTCGCGGGCCAGCGCGACGACGGCCGGCTGCGGCTCGTCGATGACCCAGGGCGGATCGCCGTCGCGGTAGGCCTGCTCGAACCAGGAGACGGGCGGGGTGAGGTCCATCGGATGCTCCTCTGACGGGGTTCTCGCGAGAGCCTGCGACCTCGATCGAGGTTCAGGTCAAGGCCCGGCGTCACACCAGGTCCGCCGTCCCGGCGGCCACGGCGTCCCGCCCACCTTGTCAAGGAATCATTGACGCCCGCGCGTGGTCAATCGAACGGCGACACCTGCCGGACGTGGAGACGGGGGAGGGGTGGCCGGACTCCGCGGGGTCCGGCGCGGGGCCCGTCGCCGGGAGCGTGGCGGCCCCACGCAGGGGGACCTGCACGGATGGTGTTCCCGGCATCGCCGAGCTGCGGGAACAAGTCGTCGGCATGGTGCGGCCCGGCTGCCGCGTGCGGAGGCGGTGCTCCTGTCGGGCCCTCGGTGATGCCGCCGCGCCCACGCCGCATCCCGCCGCGCCGCATCCCGCCGTGCCGGAGCGCATCGCGCGGTCTCCTCGCCGACCGTCGGATCGTGTCCTGACCTCCGATGACAATGATTCATTGACGCCAACAGATCGTCGACGAAACGACGACAACCACACCGCCAGGAGCCGGGGGAGTCGGCGCCGGCCGGGGAGCCCGGGCTGCGGGATCTCCCGTGCGATGTGCGGTGTGGTCGGTCCGGGTCAGCGGGGCAGGTCGGCGGCCCGGTCGAGGGCGTCGACGACGGCGTCGGTGAACGCTCCGGCACCACCGTGCCCGGCGTCGTCGATGATCCGCAGCTCGCTGCCGGGCCAGCGCCGGTGCAGGTCCCAGGGGATGTCCGGGGGCCCGCTGACGTCGTAGCGGCCGTGGACCATGCTCCCGGGGATGCCGGCGAGCCGGGTCGCCCCGTCGAGCAGGGCGCCGTCGGGGAGGAACGCGGCGTGCCGCCAGTAGTGCGTGACCAGCCGGGCGAACACGAGCCGGAACGCCGGGTCCTCGTAGCGGCTGCTCGGCCGGTACCCCGGGACGAGGGAGACGTGGACGTCCTCCCAGCGGCACCACTCGCGGGCTGCGTGCTCGCGGACGGCCGGGTCGGGGTCGGCGAGCAGGGTCGCGTAGGCGTCGACGAGGCGGGTGCCGCGCAGCGGGGCGGGCACGGCCTCGGCGAAGCGGTCCCAGGCGGCGGGGAAGATGCGGCGCATGTCCTCGGTGATCCAGCGGACCTCCCGCTCGGTCGTCGTCGCGACGGCGGCGAGCAGTAGCGCCTCGACCCGCTGCGGGTGGGCCTGGGCGTAGGCCAACGCGAGGGTGCTGCCCCAGGAACCGCCCTTCACGACCCAGGAGGGGATCGCCAGCAGCTCGCGGAGCCGCTCGATGTCGTCGAGCAGCAGCCGGGTGGTCGGGGTGCGTTCCAGGTCGACGTCGGGGTCGGACGCGAGCGGCCTGCTGCGGCCGCAGCCGCGCTGGTCGAACAGCACGATCCGGTACCGCTCGGGGTCGAAGTACCGGCGTGCCCCGGCCGAGCAGCCCGAGCCGGGGCCGCCGTGCAGGTACAGCACCGGGCGTCCGTCGGGGTTCCCACAGGTCTCCCAGTACAGGGCCTGGCCGTCGTCGGTGGTGAGGACGCCCGTGTCGTAGGGCTCGATCGGTGGGTGGAGAGGCACCGCTACAACCCTGCCAGCAGGGCGGCCGAGTTGTCCTCCCAGGCGTTGTCGACACGGATGTAGGTGCCCACGGTGGCCAGGGAGCGGTGCCGGGTCTGGTGGGCGATGGCCCGGTCGGAGGCGCCGCGCTGGTGGGCGTAGGTGACGTGGCCCGCGCGCAGGGAGTGCGCCGACCAGGGGCCGGGGCCGATGCCGGCGCGGGCGACCGCACGCTGGACGATCTCGTTGACCGACTCCGGGTGCAGCGGGCGGTCGGTGACCCGGTTGCCACGGGTGACCTTGCGCAGCACCGGGCCCTCGGTGATCCCGGCGGCCTCGAGCCAGGTCCGCAGCGCGGTGACCGGGCAGCGCGCGGCCCGGTGCGCGTGCGGGAGGACCACGAGCTCGGGCTCGGTGCCGTACGGGTTGGTCTTGGACCGGGGGATCGACAGGACGCGGCCGCGGGGGTGCTCGGCGACGTCGGCGACGGTGAGTCCGGCCAGCTCGGAGCGGCGCAGCGCGGAGAAGAACCCGACCAGCAGCAGGGCCCGGTCGCGCAGGCCGGCGAGGTCGGTCCCGGACCCGCACGCGGCGACGACGTCGTCGAGATCGGGCGGCATGAGGGCGCGGGCCCGGACCGGCGGCGCGCCGTGGGTACGGCGGATGCCCTCCCACACGGCGGTGACGCGGCGGGCGTCGGTGGGGTCGGGCAGGTCGCGCATGACGTGGACGAAGCGGATCGAGGACAATCGACGGCTGATGGTCCCGACCTTGGCCCCGGCCCCGGCGAGCTCGGTGATGTAGCCGGACAGCGCCTCGGGGGCGGCGGGCAGTGGCGCGTGGCCGTTCCGGGCGCACCAGCCGCTGAACTCGCGCCAGTCCGAGGCGTAGCCGCGGCGGGTGTTCGGAGAGCGGGCGGCCGCGACGTAGGCGGCCTCCTCCGGCGTCAGCGGCAGGTCGACCTGCGGTGCGAGCAGCTCGGCACCGGGGACCGTGGTGCGGTCGGGCACGGGGGCGGTCACGGGGTCATCCTGCCGGTTGCGGCGCCGCGGCCACGAGCACCACGCCCGACCCGCTCGCCCCCTCGGCGGGGAAGCGGAGCTCGGCCTCGGTGCGCAGCCCGGTGTCCTCGACGAGCGCGCGGAGCCGCTCGGGCCGCCACAGGTGCGTGGTCCAGGTGACCGGGACGCCGCCGTAGCCCTCGGTGCGGACGAGGTCGCCATCGCCGGCGTGGGTGGCCAGGATCAGTCGTCCGCCCGGGGCCAGCGCCCGGGCGAAGGAGGCCAGGACGTGCGGCAGGACGTCACGGGGCAGGTTGAACAGCGACCACCACCCGAGCACGCCGGCGAGCGAGTCGTCGGGCACGTCGAGCTCGGTGGCCGAACCGACCGCGAACGAGCAGTGCGGGTGCAGGCGACGGGCGTGGGCGACCATCGCGGGGGACAGGTCCACACCCGAGGCGTCCACCCCGCGCTCCACCAGGTAGGCGGTGACCTGCCCCGGCCCGCAGCCGACGTCGAGGACCGGCCCGCGGCCGGCGACGTCGTCGGCGAACACGTCCATCGCGGCGCGCAGCCAGGGATGGGCGCGGACGTCCCCGATCCCGGTGTCGACGACCATCGCGACGTAGTTGTCGGCGACGCGGTCGTAGGACGCGCGGACGGCGTCCAGGTCGGCGGGGCGCGGGACCGGTTCGGTGGGCACGCCGGCGACCGTAGGGCAGGGGACCGACACTCAGGCGCCGCGTGACCGGCGACCGGCCGGGGCGTGGCGCAGGGTCTGCTGGTGCGCGACGGCGCGGCGCACGATGTCGATCACGCCGTCGTCGTCGGCCAGGTAGACGCGGTGGCGGCCCTGGCGGCGGACGCGGACCCACCCGGCCGCCTTGAGCTTGCCCAGGTGGTGGCTGACCGTCGCGACGGACTGGCCGAGCTCCTCGGCGAGGGCGCCGACGTCGCGCTCGCCGTCGGCCAGCAGCCACATGATGTGCAGCCGGACGGTGGCCGAGAGCATGCCGAAGGCGGAGGCGGTGTCGTGCAACAGGTCCTGCGACGGGGGATCGGGGGTCAACGGTCTCCTTCCGCGACGGGGTGACGAGCGTCAAACATTCTCACAACCGTTTGAACGTTGCAGCTCGGTACGGTTCACTGGTCCCCGACTGTCCACGAGGGAGGTGAGCCGGATGTCCGACGACGAGCACAGTAGGTGCGGCCGCACGGACTGCCGGCCGCTGCACCGGGAACTCCCGGGCTGAGCTCCGGGCCACGTGCCCGCGTCCGCCGTCCACAACGGCCGCTTCGTCCGCGCGGCGTCCCCTGCCGCGCGTCTCCCACCTCTCCGTCCGTCACCGCCGCCCCCACACGGCCGGTCGTCGCATGCTGCGCCGACCGGCATCGACGTGTGCCCGGCCGCGGCCGGCGGACCTCTCCTGCGCAACGAGAGCGAGTACGTGATGACGACCGTCGAGATGCTGCTGCGCCTGGGGGCCGGTGTCGGCCTGGGCACGGTGATCGGCTTCGAGCGCCAGTACCGGGCGCGGATGGCCGGCCTGCGCACCAACGCCCTGGTCGCCGTCGGCGCGACCCTGTTCGTCCTGCTGTCCGCACACGGCTTCGGTGGGCTGTCCGACACCGGCAGTGCCGATCCCACCCGGGTGGCGGCCCAGATCGTGTCCGGCATCGGGTTCCTCGGCGCCGGGGTGATCCTGCGCGACGGGATGACCGTCCGCGGGCTCAACACCGCGGCGACCCTGTGGTGCTCCGCCGCCGTCGGAGCGCTGTCCGGGGCCGGGCTCTACCCGGTCGCCGCCGCGGGGACCGGCGTCGTGGTGCTGGTGAACCTGGCGCTGCGCCCGCTGGGGCGGGCCATCGACCGCCGCCCGGAGTCCGGCGACGAGACCCCGACCGTCTACAGCTTCCACGCCGTCACCCGCGACGACGCCGAGGCCCACGTCCGGGCGCTGCTGGTCCAGGCACTCGGGCGCACCGACTTCCGGCTCGCCTCGGTCCGCTCGGCCAACACCGACACCGACGGCTACGTCGAGGTCCGGGCCGACCTGGCCGCCGACCACCGTGACGACACCCAGATGGAGTCGGCGGTCAGCCGGCTGTCGCTGGAGCCCTCGGTCACCAGCGTCCGGTGGGACGTGCGGACCCCGGCCCGGGACACCGGCGCCGCACGCTGACCCCGCCCGCAGGCGGAGAAAGGAGACCGTCGTGGTGCTGCGCGTGTTCCCCTCCCGGGAGGCACTGGCCCGGCCGCGGCAGGGCCTCGTCGACGTCGCCGTGCTGGCCGGGGCCGCCGCCCTGCTGTACGCACTGGTGCGGGTCTCGCACGGGATCGACGTCCCGTTCGACCCGGCCACCGCGCCGTCGCGCCTCTCGACCGACCCGGCCGAGCTGCCCTACTACGCCGCCCGCTCGCTGCTGCGGATGTTCGCCGCGCTCGTGCTGTCGGTGCTGTTCACCTTCGTCTACGCCACCGCCGCGGCCCGGCTGCCGCGCGCGGAGGCGGTGCTCCTGCCGGCGCTCGACATCCTGCAGTCGGTGCCGATCCTGGGGTTCCTGTCGATCACGGTCACCGGCTTCCTCGCCCTGTTCCCCGGCTCGGAGCTGGGCCTGGAGTGCGCGTCGATCTTCGCGATCTTCACCTCGCAGGCCTGGAACATGGCGTTCGCCTTCCACCGGTCGCTGGTGTCCCAGCCCCGTGAGCTGGACGAGGCGGCGCGGCTGCTGCGGCTGTCGAAGTGGCAGCGGTTCTGGCGGGTCGACGTGCCCGGCGGGATGATCCCGCTGGTCTGGAACGGCATGATGAGCTTCGGCGGCGGCTGGTTCTTCCTGGTCGCCTCGGAGGCACTGACCGTGGACGGGCACTCCTACGTGCTGCCCGGTATCGGTGCCTACGTGGCCACCGCGACGGCCGACGCCGACCCGGGCCGGGTGCTGCTCGCCGTCGTCGTCATGGTGGTCATGGTCGTCGGGGTGAACGTGCTGTTCTGGCGGCCGCTCACGGCCTGGGCGGAGCGGTTCCGGATCGGCGACTCCGCGCCCGCCGAGGCACCCCGCAGCGTGGTGCTGGACCTGCTCCGCCGCTCCCTCGTCCCGCGGGCGGTCGGCCGGGTCGCGGGGCGGCTGGTCGGGCCGCTCGACCGGGCCATGGCGGTGTTCGGCCGCGCCGAGCACCCGCTGCGGGTGTCGGCCGTGCGCCGGCGGGCCGGTGACGTCGTGCTGGGGGCGGCGGGGGCGGCCGTGCTCGCCTACGCCCTGGTCCGGATGGCCGGTTACGTCGCGGCGACGGTCGGGTTCGGCGAGGTCGGGCACGCCCTGCTGCTGGGGCTGGTCACGTTCGGCCGGGTGGTGCTGCTCGTCGTCGTAGCGACGGTGGTGTGGGTGCCGGTCGGGGTGTGGATCGGCATGAACCCACGGGTGTCCCGGCTCGCGCAGCCGGTGGTGCAGGTACTGGCCTCGTTCCCGGCGAACTTCCTGTTCCCACTGGTCACCGGGGTGCTCCTGGCGACCGGGGTGAGCCTGGACTGGGGCGGGATCGTGCTGATGAGCCTGGGTGCGCAGTGGTACATCCTGTTCAACGTGATCGCCGCGGCGTCGGCGATCCCGCACGACCTGCGCGAGGCCGCGGCCGACCTCGGGCTGCCGCGCTCGCTGTGGTGGCGCCGGCTGGCGCTGCCCGCGGTGTTCCCCGGCTACGTCACCGGCGGGATCACCGCCGCGGGTGGCGCCTGGAACGCCTCGATCGTCGCCGAGGTCGTGACCTACGGACCGGTCACGCTCACCGCCACCGGGCTCGGCGCGTACATCGCGCAGGCCACCGCCGCCGGCGACGGGCCCCGGATCCTGATCGGCGTAGTCGTCATGAGCCTGTACGTCGTCGGGGTCAACCGCCTGTTCTGGCGACCCCTGCAGGCCCTGGCCGAGCGCCGCTTCGCCCTCTGACCCGCTGCCCCACCGATCACCAGGAGGCATCCCGTGTCGTCCACGACCGCCACCCGTTCCGACGCCCTGATCACCCTCGACGGGGTCAGCACGAGCTTCCCCGGCAGCACGGGGGAGGAGCTGCGGGTCCTGCAGGACATCGCCCTGGAGCTGCGCGAGGGAGAGATCGTCGCGTTGCTCGGCCGGTCGGGTTCGGGCAAGTCGACCCTGCTGCGCACCATCGCCGGGCTGATCGCGCCGACGTCGGGCACGGTGCGGTACCGGGGCCGCGAGCTCGACGGCGCCAACCCCGGTGTCGCGATGGTGTTCCAGTCCTTCGCACTGATGCCGTGGCTGACCGTGCAGGACAACGTCGAGCTGGGGCTCGCCGCCCGGGGCGTCCCGGCCGCCGAGCGCCGCGAGCGAGCCCTGGCCGCGATCGACCTGATCGGACTCGACGGCTTCGAGTCCGCCTACCCGCGGGAGCTGTCGGGCGGTATGCGCCAGCGGGTCGGGTTCGCCCGGGCGCTGGTGCTGGAACCGGACCTGCTGCTGATGGACGAGCCGTTCTCCGCCCTGGACGTGCTCACCGCGGAGAACCTGCGCACCGAGCTGATGAGCCTGTGGACCGGACGGCGCTTCCCGACCCGGTCGGTCTGCATCGTCACGCACAACATCGAGGAGGCGGTGCTGCTGGCCGACCGGGTCGTCGTCCTGGAGGCCAACCCGGGGCGCATACGGGCGGAGGTCGCGGTCGACCTGCCGCGGCCGCGGGACCGCGCGACGCCGGCGTTCACCGCGCTGGTCGACCGGCTCTACGACCTGTTGACCGGTCGCGAGTCCGACGTCGTCGGCGCCGGCACCGGCGAGGTGACCCCGACCGCGCGGCCGCTGCCCGCCGCCTCGGTGGGCGGGCTGGCGGGCCTGGTGGAGCTGGTGCACTCCGGTGGCGGCCGGGCGGACCTGCCCGAGCTCGCCGCCGGACTGAGCTTCGAGGTCGACGACCTGCTGCCGCTGGTCGACGCGGCCGCGATGCTCGACCTGCTGGAGGTGTCCGGGGCGGACCTGCACCTGACCGGCACCGGGCGGGCGTTCACCACCGCCGACATCCAGGAGAGCAAGCGGATCTTCGCCGCGCAGGCGGTGACCCGGGCCCCGCTGGTGCGCACCGTGCACCGGGCGCTGTCCGCCGCTGCGGACGGATCGCTGCGGGTCGGGTTCTTCCTGGACCTGCTGCAGCGGGGGTTCTCCGCCGAGGACGCCCGCCGCCAGATCGACACCGCGATCGACTGGGGCCGCTACGGCGAGCTGTTCGACTTCGACACCGACACCGGTCTGCTCACCCTCGACCCGGCCCCCTGACCCCGCCGGGCCGCCCGCGCTCCCGGCGGTCCCTGTCAAGCCATACGGGATTCCCCGCATTATCCAGTGTTATCTCGGTTAATGATAACGAACCATGAACTGGTTTCGAGTTTGAGAAACATGAACTGGTAGCGTGGGGTGCATGGCGGACACGGTGGTGCGGTGCGGATACAGCCGATGCCGGGCGGAGCTGCCCCCGCCCGGGCCGCAGGGCGGCCGTCCGCGGTCGTTCTGCCGGGACACCCGGTGGGAGCAGGGTCGGACCTGCGCGCAGATGGCCCGCGCCGAGCGGGAGGCCCTCGGGGCCCTCGGCCTCGACACCGGGACCGGGGCGTTCGCGCTCGACGCGGACCGGCTCCGCGAGCACGTCGGTGCGCTCGCCGGACCGGTGGCCGAGCTGTCCGGGGCACTGACCGCCGTGTTGGACCGGCTCGACGAGATCGAGCGCGACGCCCTGGCCGCCACCGAGGCCGCCCGCGCCGCCGCCACCGAGTCCGACGCGGCCCGTCAGCAGGCCGAGACCGCCCGGGAGGCGGCCGAGCGCCGGGCCCGTGACGCGGCCCGGGCCGCCGCCGACGCCCGGCAGGAGCGGGCCGAGGCGGTGGCCCGGGCCGAGGAGGCCACCGCCACCGCCCTCGCGGCGACCGAGGCCCTCGGTGCCGCGCGCCAGCAGGCCGCCGACGCCGTCGCCGCCCGGGACGCCGCCGTCGTCGCGCGCGCCGCCGCTGTCGCCGACGCCCGTGCGGAGCGGGAGGCCGCCGCGTCCGCCGGCCGGGGCCGGGAGACCGCGGTGCTCGCGGCCCGGACCGCGGAGCACGAACGCGACACCGCGCTCGCCCGCGCCGACGACCTCGCCCGCGACCGCGACCGTGTGGCCGGGGAGCTGGCGGCGCTGCGCGCCGAGCTCGCCTCGGTGGCCGGCGAGCGGGCCGGGCTGGCCGAGACCGTCGCCGAGCAGCGCAGCCGTCTCGCCGGGCAGCAGGACGCGCTGGCCGAGGCCCGCGCCGTCGCCGACGGGCTGCGTGCGGAGCACGACGCGGCGCGTGCGGAGATCCGGGAGCTCTCCGACCGGATCGAACGCGTCCGCGCCGAGCGCGACGGCCACGCCGCCGAGCTCGAACGGCTGCGGAGCGCGACCGTGGAACCCGCTCCTGTGGCCCGGATGCACCCCGACGACCTCGCCGCCCTGGCCGCAGCCCTGAAGGACTGACGCACCGGGCTGGATCGGCGTCGGGAGGTGCGGCTCGCGCGTCGACGCGACGTGAAGGTCGAGATCGCGAGCGTCCGGCGTCAGGAGCCGTCCTGAGCCGCCCGGTCACCGGTCGTCCGGTCGGACAGGGCCCAGCTGGCCAGGACGTCCATCGCCTCGCGCGACGGTGACCCGGCCGCGGTCGAGTAGAGGAACAACGTGGTGTCCGGATCACCGGGCGGGGTGAGGGTCTCGTACTCCACGCTCAGGTGCCCGACGACCGGGTGACGCAGCCGCTTGGTCCCGTAGGTCCGCTGGTAGACGCGGTGCTCCCCCCACCATCGGTCGACATCGGGGCTCTCCCGGCGCAGCTCGGCCACGAGCTCGACGGTCGCCCGGTCCCCGGGGTCGCGGCCTGCCTCCAGCCGCAGGGTCTCGACCGCGGCGCGGGCCTGTACCGCCCAGTCCTCGAACAGCGACCGCGCGTCGGCGTCGAGCATGATCCAGCGGGCGTAGTTGCGTTCGGGGGCGGGGAACCGGTCGAAGTCGACGAACAGCGCCGCGGCCATCCGGTTCGCGGCCAGCACGTCCATCCGGCGGCCCAGCAGCAGCGCCGGCTCGTCGAGGGCGTCGAGCAGCTGTCGCAGCCCGGGCCGTACCCGCTGCACCGCCCGGGCCCGGGGCCGCGGCGAGGCCGGGCCGAGCCCGATCAGGTCGCTCAGGTGGGCCCGTCCCGCGGCGTCCAGCTCCAGGGCCCGGCCGATGGCATCGACCACCGACGGCGAGGGGACGATCCGGCGTCCCTGCTCCAGCCGGGCGTAGTAGTCCGAGGAGACTCCGGCGAGCAGCGCCACCTCCTCCCGGCGCAGCCCCGGCACGCGGCGGACGCGCCCGTCGGCGGGCAGGCCCGCCCGCGCCGGGTCGCACTGACCGCGGGCGCGGCGCAGGAAGTCGGCGAGCTCGCGGTTGTTCCCGGCCATGCCGGCCAGTATCGCCCCACCCGGTCCGTCCCACCTGGCCCTGTGGGTCCTGGTCAGCGGAGTCCGCGGTCGGGCAGGGCCCGGTATAGGCCCCCGCGGCACCCATGCCGCCACAAGGCTGGGGACACGCTCCGATCGCCGGGAGCGCACCACGGTCGACCATCGAGGGAGAACCACCATGGGCCGGATCCTGATCGTCATGTCCGCCGCCGACACCTGGGAGCGCACGGACGGCACCTCCTACCCGACGGGCTACTGGGCCGAGGAGCTGGCGGCGCCGTACGAGACGTTCGTCGGCGCCGGGCACACCGTCGAGTTCGCCTCCCCGGGCGGCGTTCTGCAGCCCCTGGACCAGCACAGCGCCGACCCCGAGGTCGCCGGCCCCGACTGCGCGCGTTACGTCGAGGTCGCGGAGACCGCCCTGCGGGAGTTCGGGGCGCCGCTGGTGCTGGCCGAGGTCGACCCGGAGCGGTACGACGCGATCGTGCTCCCCGGCGGCCACGGACCGGTCGTCGACCTGCACGAGGACGCCGACCTGGGTGCTCTGCTGGCGCGGGCCGATGCCGACGGCCGGATCGTCGGCGCGGTGTGCCACGGCCCCGCGGGTCTGCTGAGCGCGACCGGCCCGGACGGCGGCTGGCTGTTCGCCGGGCGCCGGATGGCCGCCTTCACCGACGAGGAGGAGCAGATCTTCGGCACTGCGGAGGGCGCTCCGTGGCTGCTGGCGAGCCGGCTGCGCGAGCGCGGTGCCGCCCACGAGAGCGGGCCTGCCTACGAGGCGTTCACCGTCGTCGACGGCAACCTGGTCACGGGTCAGAACCCGGCGTCCAGCGCGCCGATGGCCGAGCAGGTCAACGACGCCCTGCGTGCCCGCGGCTAGGTGTTGCCGGTCCGGCCGAGGAGGAGGGTCTCCCGGGCGAGCTCCCGGCCGACCTGGTGGGCGAGGTGGGCCGAGCCGTCGCCGTCGTCGAAGGAGCCGACGTCGGCGTCGGTCGGTGTGGCGCGGGCGTGCTCGCGGGGGCGATCGTCAGGCCGGCGCCGGCGTGCAGCGTGTGATGGCAGTGCTCATCCGTCGGTGGGGGCAGGCCGCGATTACGCCGTCCGGACCTTCCGACGGTCACGCGTGACTGTAAGTTCTTCTCGGGGTAGGAGGTGTCACCGTCGATGCCGACCACGGTCACGGGGTCCACATGAGATGGATGCTGGGCAGGCTCCGTCGCGGGCGGCACCGCGCCCGGGGCCGGTGGCGCCGCCGGGGCTGCACGTGGCCGTGGTGACCCGTCGTCGACGCGGCCTGGCACGCTCGGCGTCATGACCTCCCGTGTTCCCTCCCGCCGTCGCCGCGACGGTGAGGTCCCCGCCCCGGTCGTGGTGACGGTGCTGCGGGAGCGGCTCTACGGCACCCTGTCCTGCCTCTCGACCCTGCTGGTCCTGCTCGGCCACGGCGGCGAGGGATCCTCGGCCGGGTCCGCGATCGTGGACGTCGTCGTGGCCGCGGGCGCCCTGTGGGCGGCGAGCCTGCTCTCCGACGTCGTCGCCCACCTCACCGTGCACGGTCACGGCCCCCGCGGCCACGAGCTCGTCGCCGCGCTGCGCAGCTCGGGGCAGATCCTGCAGGCCTCCGCCGCGCCCGTCGTGCTGCTCGTCGCCGCCGCGGTCGGGCTGCTGGAGCTCACCACCGCGCTGGAACTCGCGACCGGGGTGACGGTGCTGGTGCTGGCCCTGTTCGCGGTGCTCGCGGCCCGGCGGACCCCGCTGTCGTGGTGGCGACGGGTGCTGCTGGTCGTCGCCCTGGTCGGGCTGGGCGCACTGGTCATCGTGGTCAAGCTGCTCGCGCACGGCTGACCTCGCACACGGCCGCCCCCGGCCGGTCCGGCACGGACTCAGGCGGTGCCCGGGCGGGGCGGCCCGTACCGGAACGACGGGTGCGTCACCTCGGCGGTCGCGCGGGGCGAGAACCCGTCGAGGAGGTGGTCGACCCCGGACCAGGCACACGCGGCAGGGACGTCGTCGCCGAACGGGGCGAGGACGTTCACGCAGTAGGCGGCGTCGCGGCCGCGGACGGTGTCGGCGACGGCCGCGGCCCGCCCAGCGGCGCCGCCCAGGTGCCGGATCCCGGTCACGACCATCGGCCCGGTGCGGGAGACGACCCGGTCGAGGCCGTCAGGGTCGAGACCGTCGACCAGCACGTCGTCGCCGAGGTAGGCGTGCGGGACCTCGGGCTCGGCATACACCCGCGACGACGCGCGCGGGTCCAGCGGGGCGACGGTGTCGTCGTCCCAGGCGACGGCGGCGCGCAGCGGCGCGAGCAGCGCGTCGGTGCGGCCGGTACCGCCGGTGCCGACGACCCCGACCCGCAGGACGCGACGTCCGCGCAGGTGCGGGGGGAGGACGGGCAGGTCGGGGTAGGGGACCACGGACACCCCGGAGGTGACGTCGTCGGGCAGGGTCGCGGTCCAGTCCGCCCAGGCGTGCAGCGCGGCCGGGTCGCCGGGGGCGTCCGCGGCGCCGAGGACGCGGACCAGGCCGCCGCCGACCAGACCGTCGGAGCCGAGCAGCCCGACGACGACCGCGGTGACGACGTCGCCGTCGTCGGGGCCGGTGCCGCGCAGCCGGGCGAAGTACGCCGGGTCGGACTCCGCGGTCACCGTGACGGTGCCCCCGGCGCGGGCGATCTCGACGGCGCGGACGTGGTCGGCGGCCCAGCCGTCGGCGCGGACGGCGAGGCCGAGCCCGCCACCGAACAGGTACCCGGCGACGCCGACCGACGGTGCGCTGCCGTGCGGCGGGCGGAGTCCGTGCGGCGCCGCCGCGGCGACGACGTCGCCCCAGGTCGCGCCCACCCCCGCGCGGACGGTGCGGGTGCGCGGGTCGACCGTCATCTCCGCCAGCGCCGCGGTGTCGATCAGCAGGCCGCCGTCGCACGGGCGGCGCAGGCCGTGCCCGGTGGCGTGCACGGTGACGGCGAGGCCGTCGTGGTCGGCCCGCGTCAGCGCGGCGACGACGTCGTCCGCCCCGGTGGCGGTCACGACCGCCGAGGGCCGGTGGGTGATCCCGGTCTGGAAGCTGGGTGTGCTGGTCATGGCATCGAGCCTGGGACCGACCACGGCAGAAGTCGAAGAGATGGATCGTCTGCTCGCTAGCATCCCTGGTTATGGAACTGCGTCACCTGCGCTACCTGGTCGCGGTCGTCGACTCCGGGACCGTCACCGCGGCCGCCGCGGCGCTGCACGTCGCGCAGCCCGGGGTGAGCGCGCAGCTGCGGCAGCTGGAACGGGAGCTCGGTGCGCCGCTGTTCGAGCGCGGCCCGCGCGCGGTCACGCTCACCGAGGCCGGACGGGCGGTCCTGCCGCACGCCCGCGCCGCGCTCGCCGCCGTGGAGGACGCCCGCGACGCCGTCGCCGCGTTGCACGGTCTGCTGCGCGGGCGGGTCGCGGTCGGCATGGCCACGTCGCTGCCGGACACCGTGCTCGCCGACCCCGTCGGGGACTTCGCCGTCGCCCATCCGCAGCTGGAGGTGACCCTGCGGGAGGGGACCACCGACGAGCTGGTCGACGAGCTGCGGGCCGGGCGGCTCGACGTCGCCGTGCTGGGGTTCCCGCACGCCCCGCCCGACGGCCTCGACGGACGGGTGCTGGTCGAGTCCCCGCTGGTCGCCGCGGTCGCGGCGGACGACCCGTTCGCCGGCCGGGCCGCGATCACGTGCGAGGAGCTCGCGGCCCGGCCGCTGATCTGCCTGCCCCGCGGGCACGGTCTGCGCGCCGCGCTGGACGCGGCGCTGGCGGCCCGGTCGCTCACCGCGCGGGTCGGGTTCGAGTCCGGGGCGATGACCCTGCTGCTGCGTCTGGCCGCCCGCGGCGCGGGCGTGGCGGTCGTCCCGGAACCCGCGCTCGGCGCGGCCGGGGTCGTGGCACTGGCGCGGCCGCCGGTGGCGGTGCCGATCACCCCGCAGATCCGGACGCGGCTGCACCTGGTGTGGCGCTGGGGCGGGCCCGGCGGCCCGGCGGCGCGGGCGCTGCTGGAGTCCCTGCTCCGGCAGCACCCGGCGCCGTGAGATCAGCTGGGATCAGCGGGAGATCAGCCGGGCATCAGCGGGGGACCGACACCAGGACCCGGACGGCCTCGGCGACGGCGGCGCGGCGCGCGACCCGGACCGCGGTGGCGATCGGGCGCAGCGCGTCGGACCGGGCGATCGCCGCCGACGCCGACAGCGCGCCGCCGGGCTCGTCGCCGGACGCTGCGGACAGGATCGCGTCGACCTCGTCGGCCTGCTGCAGGACCCGCAACGCCTGCGGGGGCATCCCACCGGGCCACAGCGCCTGCGGGCGCCGGCGCAGCCAGGCCGCGATCTCCTCGCGCACGCCCGGCCGGTGCCGGGCCACACCCAGGTCGGTCAACGCCGCGGCGGCGGCCCGCACCTGGCCGCGCAGCTCCCGCTCGGCCTCGTTCAGCGCGACGTACTCGGGGACCGGGCCGGCGTCGGTGACCGAGTGCACGGTCCAGCGGACCACCCCGTCCGCGATCGGCGACGGTACGACGCCGAACCCGGCGTCGGGGAACAGCACGCCCTCGCCCGCGGTGATCGCGGCGTCGGAGAACGGGCCAGGGCCGGGCAGGCCACGCACGTCCCCGGGAGCGGGCAGCACCAGACGGGCCTGTCCGCGCGGAGCGGCCCTGCGGACGGCGGCGAGCAGCATCGCCGTCGACGTCGGAGCCGCCCCGGGGCCGGGCAGGCCGGTCGTGGCGGCGGTGACGTCGTCGGCGGCGAGCACGTCGTGCGCCTCCGACCACGGCGCGAGCGCGTCGAGGACGTCGTCGGGTGCGGCGGACCCGGCCAGCCAGGCCGAGGCCCACACGGCGAAGGTCGTGGAGGCACAGGACACGGCGGTCAGGCTAACGGCCCATCCCGCGTCGCACACCCGGCACGTGGGTGACGCAGCGCTACGAGATTCACGCTGAGCGTGACCACCGGAGTGTGGGCGTGTCGTGCACCGGTCACCGACCGACGTCGACCGATACTGGCTCACCATGAGCCGGACCCACGACTACCGGGGCATCTTCGACACCGCGGGCACCCGTGCCCCGCGGGAGAGCCGGGTGACCGAGGTCCCCGCCGAACCGGGCCTGGTCGTCGAGGACCCGGCCAGTGGGTTCTGCGGTGCCGTCGTGACCGTCACCGGCTCGGAGGTGACGCTGGAGGACCGCTTCGGCGGTCGGCGGATCTTCCCGCTGCGCCCCGCCGGGTTCCTCCACGAGGGTCGTCCCGCGACGCTGGTCCGGCCGCAGGCCGCCCCCGCGGGTCGCACGCTGTCCGCCTCCGGGTCGGTGCACGTCGCGAACCTGAAGGCCCGCACCGCGCGCGCCGCCCGGATCTGGGTCGAGGGACTGCACGACGCCGCGCTCGTCGAACAGGTGTGGGGCCACGACCTGCGCGTCGAGGGTGTCGTCGTCGAGCCGCTGCACGGCGTCGACGACCTGGCCGCGGCCGTCCGGGACTTCGACCCCGGACCGCACCGACGCCTGGGCATCCTCGTCGACCACCTCGTCGAGGGCACCAAGGAGACCCGGCAGGCCCGCGAGGCCTACCGCGCCACCCCCGCCGCCCAGCACCACGTGCTGGTGACCGGTCACCCCTACGTCGACGTGTGGCAGGCGGTGAAGCCCTCGGTCGTCGGGATCCGCGAGTGGCCGGTGATCCCGCGCGGCACCGACTGGAAGACCGGGGTCTGCGCGGCGCTGCGGTGGGGCGAGCCCGCCGACGGTGCCCGGCGGGTGCTCGGCGCGGTCCGCAGCTACCGCGACCTGGAGACCCCGATGATCGGCGCGGTCGAGCGGCTCATCGACTTCGTCACCGCCGAGGGGGCCTGACCCCGACACCGGGGTCGAACTCCGGCACCGACCGGTAACGATCGGGCCAAGCAGTGCGGAGCATCCCGACGAAACGCCGACGGTGAATCGGACATTCTGGCACGCTGGGAGCCATGGAACCGGCACTGATCTGGCTGCTCGTCGGTCTCGTGCTGATCGGCAGCGAGCTCGTGTCCGGGGAGCTGTTCCTCGTCATGCTCGGTGGTGGGGCACTCGCCGCGGCGGCCGGGGCCGCCCTCGGGCTGACGCTCCTCCCGGCCGCCGGGCTGGGTGGGGCCGTTGCGGTCCTGCTGCTGCTGGCCGTGCGGCCGGCGGCGAAACGCAGGCTGGACGCGCACCTGGGCACCCTCGAACGCCACCAGGACCGGTTCGTCGGCGCCGCCGCCGAGGTCGTGCAGCGCGTCGACGGCGAGCGGGGGCAGGTCCGGATCGGACGCGAGCTGTGGTCGGCGCGGTCGATGGACGGGGTGGAGGTCCTCGAGGCCGGCAGCACCGTCACGATCCTGCAGGTGACCGGGGCGGCGGTGCTCGTCACCGGTCGGGGGGAACTACCGCCGTCCTGAGCTGCCACTGCGGTAGGACGGCACGACGCCCCGGGGACGCCGGGGCGACACCGGCGCCGGTTCTCCGGCGCGCAGGAGGGGAGTGCACATGGCCGAGCTCATCATCGGCATCATCCTGCTCGTGCTGGTCGTGACGATCGTCGTGAAGTCGGTCGTGATCGTCCCGCAGGAGTGGGCGTACATCATCGAACGGCTGGGTCGCTACCACAGCATCCGCGAGGGCGGCCCGGCGATCCTGGTGCCGTTCGTCGACCGCACCCGCGAGCGGGTCGACCTGCGCGAGCAGGTCGTGTCGTTCCCGCCGCAGCCGGTCATCACGCAGGACAACCTGACCGTCAACATCGACACCGTCGTGTACTTCAAGGTCAACGACGCCAAGGCGGCGGTCTACGAGATCGCCAACTACATCGCCGGTGTCGAGCAGATCACCACCACGACGCTGCGCAACGTGGTCGGTGGCATGACGCTGGAGCAGACGCTGACCTCGCGGGACCGGATCAACACCGCGCTGCGCGGCGAGCTGGACGAGGCCACCGAGCGCTGGGGCATCCGGGTCGCCCGGGTCGAGATCAAGGCGATCGACCCGCCGCCCTCGATCCAGAACTCGATGGAACAGCAGATGAAGGCCGACCGCGAGAAGCGGGCGATGATCCTCACCGCCGAGGGCCAGCGGGAGTCGGCCATCCGCAGCGCCGAGGGCAACAAGCAGTCCCAGATCCTCACCGCGGAGGGCGCCAAGCAGGCCGCCATCCTCGCCGCCGAGGCCGAGCGGCAGTCGGAGATCCTGCGGGCGCAGGGCCGCCGGGCCGCCCTGTACCTCGAGGCGCAGGGTGAGGCGAAGGCGATCGAGAAGAAGTTCGCCGCGATCAAGGCCGGCAAGCCCACCCCGGAGCTGCTCGCCTACGAGTACCTGCAGACGCTGCCGCAGATGGCCGAGGGCGAGGCCAGCAAGCTGTGGGTCGTCCCGTCCGACTTCGGGAAGGCACTGGAGGGCTTCACCCGGATGCTGGGTGCGCCCGGCGAGGACGGCGTCTTCCGCTACGAGCCCAGCCCGGACGACGGCACCGTCTCCAAGCCCGCCGAGGACGACGGCGTCGAGGACTGGTTCGACACCTCCTCCGACCCGGAGATCGCCAAGCAGGTCGCGGCGGCCACCGCGGCGGCCCAGCAGGAGGTCCCGCCGGTGGGCTCGGACGTCCCGCCGGTCCCCGGCACCGAGGTCGGCACCGGCGGCTCTGCGACCCCGGCCCAGCTGGAGTCCTCCCGTGAGGCGCCCGGCATCGGCCTGCCGGATGCGGCGCAGGGCCACCCGAACGGCCAGGAGCAGCGCGGCTGACCCACCCCGCCGCACCACACCGCACCGCACGACACCGCCCCGCCCGGTTCGCCGGGTGGGGCGGTGTCGTGTCGGACCAACACCCGGCGCTCGCCCCCACCTCGGGGTGGGGTCGGGGCGGTTCTACCGGATGGGCACGACCGTGACGCCGACGTCGAGGGTGGTCCAGGCGGTGTCCGCGGTGACCGCGGGCAGTTCGAGCCGCGCGGCCAGGGCGAGACATGCCCGGTCACCCAGAGAAAGGCCCGCGGCGCGGGTGACCGGCCACAGCGTTGCCGCCGTGGTCGCGTCGGTGGCGCCGAAGGGCTCCACGTGCACGCCCAGGGTGCGGAGCTGGCGGATGGTCCGGTCGGCGTCGACGCCGTGTTGGGCGAGCTTCTGGTGGACCTCGGACAGATTCACTGCGCTGAGCACAGCTCCGATCCGGGCAGCTCCGCCGGCTGCGGTGAGATAGGGCTCGACCAGCTCCGCCCCGGGCTCGTCGCGCAACCAGGCCAGCACCGCGGAGGCATCCAGCACCGCCGACGTGCCCGGTGACGCCGCGGTGTCGGCGGGCACGGGGGTCAACGGGCGTCCTCGGCATCGGCCTCGGCGCGTCGGTCGGCGAGCAACTCGGCGGCCACGGATCGGGTGGGGGCGCCCTGCCAGGCGGCGGCGACGTCGCGGCGGATGCGCGCCATCAGCTGATCCCGGCTCTCCAAGATCACCCGGCCGTCCTCCACCGAGAGCACCAGCGTCGAGCCCGGGTCGAGCCCCAGCTCCTGGCGGACCTGCTTCGGGATCAACACCCGCCCGTCCCGGTTCATGGTCACGTCTGAAGTCAGTGGGTGATCCACGGATTCTGACACGTCCCTACTCTATCTGACGGGCAAGACCTTCAGATGTCAGACGCGTTCCGACCGCGACAGGAGCTTGCTCGCTGACAGCACTGCGTTCGGCCTGGCGGCGCTGCAGACCTGACCGAGTACGTCGGCCGACCAGCCTCTGGGGGCGCGCAACCCGTCGCCGTACTAGGCGAGGACGAAGCCGTAGGGCAGCTCCAGCCGGTGCCGGGCGAGGAGCTCGGCGTCGGCCAGCAGGTCCCGGGTCGGCCCGTCGGCGACGACGGTCCCCCCCGTCGAGCACGACGCTGCGCGGGCACAGCTGCAGCGCGTACGGCAGGTCGTGGGTGACCATGAGCATGGTCCGGTCCAGCCCCAGCAGCACCTCGGCCAGCTCGCGGCGGGCCACCGGGTCGAGGTTCGACGACGGCTCGTCGAGCACGAGGATCTCCGGGTCGCACGCCAGCACCGTGGCCAGCGCCACCCGGCGGCGCTGCCCGCCGGACAGGTGCAGCGGGGAACGGTCGCCGGCGTCGGCCATCCCCACGGCGGCCAGTGCCTCGTCGACCCGCTCGCGCAGCGCCGGCCCGCGCAGCCCGAAGTTCGCCGGGCCGAACGCCACGTCCTCGGCGACGGTGGGCATGAACAGCTGGTCGTCGGGGTCCTGGAAGACGATCCCGACCCGGCGCCGGATCTCGCGCAGGTTCCGCTTCTCCACCCGGAGCCCGCCGACCTCGACCGAGCCCGCCCGGCGGTCCACCCGGCCGTCCGCGCTGCCGCCGAGGATCCCGTTGAGGTGCAGCACCAGGGTGGTCTTCCCGGCGCCGTTGGGGCCGAGCAGCGCGACCCGCTCGCCGGGGGCGATCGTCAGGTCGACACCGAACAGCGCCTGGTGGCCGTCGGGGTAGGCGAAGGCCACGTCGGTCAGCCGCAGCGACGGCGGGCTCATGCGGCCACCCAGCCGGACCCGGCCAGCAGCACCGCGACCCCGGCCACGGTCAGCCCGGCCAGCCACTGCCGCGGGGTGGTCGGGGCGTCGCCCGACGGCGGCATGGTGCCGGTCCAGCCGCGCGACAGCATCGCCAGGTGCACCCGCTCGCCGCGCTCGTAGGACCGCACGAACAGCGAGCCGATCCCACGGGCGGTCGCCCCGGCCTGCCACAGGAACCGCGGGTCGTGGCCACGGGAGATCCGGGACAACCGCATCCGCCGGGCCTCGCCGGCGATCACGTCGGCGTAGCGCAGCATCAGGGTGGCGATCGTGGTGACGATCGCCGGGGCGCGGAGGCGCGCCAGGCCGACGAGCAGGTCGCGCATCGGCGTCGTCGCGGCGAGGGTCAGCGAGGTCAGCACGCCCAGGGTGCCCTTGACCAGGATGTTCCACGCCCCGAGCAGCCCCGGCTGGGACAGCGTGAGACCGAGCCAGTCCAGCGTCGGCGCCGGGCCGGTGAACGGCAGCAGCACCGCGAGGACCACGAAGGGCAGCTCGATGACCGAGCGCCGCAGGATCCAGCCCGGCCGGATGCCCGCCAGCGCCCAGACCCCGGCGAGCAGGACGGCGAACCCGCCGAACACCGCGAACGCCTCCCGCGGGGTCGCGACCACGCACACCGTCACCAGCAGCGCCGAGACGATCTTGACCTCGGGTGGGAGCCGGTGGACGGGGGAGTCGTGGTGCAGGTGGAGCGGGTGGGAGTGCCCGGCGCCCATCAGCCGCCCCGTCGGCGCAGCAGCAGGAACACCCCGCCCGCGACGACGACCGTCACCAGCACCCCGGCCACCCCGGCGACGCCGGTGGTGCCCTCGCCGCCCACGACCGAGTACCCGGCGAGCGGGCTCGACGCCATGGCGTGGTCGCTCTCGTGGGTCGCGATGCAGGTGCCCTCCAGCCGCTCCCCGCCGTCCGGGGTCGCGACGGCGGTGCAGCCCTGCCGGGCGACGGTGTCGAGGCCGTCGGGGTCGGGGGAGGCGAGGGAGGAGACCAGCCCGGCCACGACGAGGGACACGATCAGGAACCCGGCGAAGAACAGCAGCGGACGGCGGTGGGCGGGGGCGGTCATCGCACACCCTCCTCGGAGGTCGGGCGACGGGCGAGCGGGGTCGCGGTGCCGCGCAGCAGGTACACCAGGTCCGGCCGGACGGCGGCCACCGCGCCGACGGTGGCCGCGGTGATCACGCCCTCGCCGATGCCGATCAGCACGTGCAGCCCGCCCATCAGCGCGAAGACGGTGCCGAGGGTGGCCCCACCCGCGCCGCCGATCGCGTACTCCAGGACGAAGCCCATCGCGGCGACGACCGTGTTCAGCAGGGCGGCGACGAACGCGACGACCACCAGCCCGGCCCGCGACCGCACCGCGAACCGACGCAGCGCCCGCGCCACCAGCCAGCCGACGACCACCCCGATCACGGCCATGTTCGTGATGTTGAGCCCGAGGGCGGTGATGCCGCCGTCGGCGAACAGCAGCGCCTGCACGACGAGCACGATCGAGATCGCGATGATGCCCACCCAGGGGCCCACCAGGATCGCGACGAGCGCCCCGCCCAGCAGGTGCCCGCTCGCGCCGGGCAGGATCGGGAAGTTGATCATCTGGACGTCGAAGACGAAGGCCGTGACCAGCCCGGCCATCGGCGCGGTGCGGTCGTCGAGGTCCGCGCGGGCGCGCAGGACGGCAACCGTCAGCGCGATCACCGCGACGACGGCGAACAGCAGCGCCGTCGGGCCGTTCACCAGCCCGTCGCTCATGTGCATGGCGACCGCATGCGTCCGCATCGCGCCCCCTCACCGGTCGGTCCGGCCGCCACCGGGCCGGGTGAGGGAATTCAACGCGACGACAGTGCTGCCGCAAAGACCTGGCAGCAGATAGGCGACTGCATGTCCCCGATGTCCGGTATCGGCCCCGCCGATCGGGGAGTCCGGGATGCCGTCGGGGCGGCGGCCGCGGCCGCGGCCTGCACCCAGCGCGGTCAGCGGGCCTCGGCGGCCGCGGCCTCGTCGCGCTCGGCGATGAGCTTGTCGTCCTTGCGGGCGGCGATCCGCGACACCTTGAACAGTGCCTTGCGCCGGGCCCGGCCCAGCGGCAGGGCGAGCCGGCCGATCCGCACGTCGATCGGGCGGACGTCGAACACCCCGGAGTCGCCCAGCTCGTCGAACAGCAGCTGCTGCTCCTCGGAGATCTGCTGCTCGAACTCCGAGGAGACCGAGCCGCGGGCGATCCGGAAGGCGGCCAGGGTCTCGGGGACTCCGAGGAAGTCGCCGTACTGGAGCAGACGCATCCAGAGGTCGAGATCCATGATGAAGCGCCGCTCCGGGCGCCACCCGCCCGCGGTGACGAACTGCTCGTGACGGAACAGCACGTTGCCCGGCTCGCCGATCGGGTTCGCCCCGTTGCGGATGACCCGCCGCGCGACCTCGCTGCCCGAGTGCAGCCCGACCAGGCCGCCGCCGAGGCCGCGGCGCGGGACGATGACCCGGCTCTGCTCGTCGATCATGTGCCGGCGCGAGGCCACCACCGACAGCGAGGGGTCGTCGCGCATCGGCGGCACCTGCAGCTCCAGGCAGCGCGGGTGCAGCAGGTCGTCGGCGCACACCAGCTTCACCAGCGGCGCACGGCACAGCTCGACGGCGCGGTTCCAGTTGTCGCCCTGCGGCAGGACCTGCCGGTTGCGCTCGACCCGGATCCGCGGGTCGCGGAAGGAGGTGGCGATCTCCCAGCTCGCGTCGGTGCTGCCGTTCTCCAGCACGACGAGCTCGAAGTCCCGCCAGGTCTGCTCCAGCACGCTGCGGATGGTCTCGGCGAGATAGGCCTCGCCGTTGTGGACCGGGATGCAGACGGACACGCTGGGCACAAAGCCGCCGGGCCTCATCGGGTACCTCGCAGGGGTGGAACGGATCGGACGAGCAGGCGGCGACCCACGCTACCCGCCCCGGTCGACGTGCCGGACGGCGGCGCGGACGTGCGACGTCCGAACGGGACCATCGGGACGGAACGGATACGCACCGTGATCATGGGCCGGGTATCCCGCCGCTCGCCGCCCGACGGTCACCGCTCGTCGGCCGGGGCCCCGCGAGGCGGTCCCGCGCCGCGGTGGTCCGGAGCGCATCCGTAGTATCCGTCGTCGTGTTCGCGTGGTCGGTCCACGCCGCGGCGACGGAGTCCGGGGGCCTTGCACCGTCCGGGCGACACCCGATGCGGTGCGGCTCACGTAACGCGACCGACGGCACCGGAGATATCTCGGATGTCCCCCGTTGTGGGGTAAGGGATCCGGTCGGATCGGGATCGTCGTCACGACCGGACACGCACTGCTCGCCAACCGCGCGCCAGGACCGATCGATTCGGGGGAGAGACCGGTGAACAAGCGCCCTGACCACGGACTACGTCGTCCGAGCCAACCGAGGGTGTCGGTGATCGTGCCGACCCGCAACGAGGCACGGAACCTCGAGGTGGTGCTGCCGGCCGTCGCGGCCGTGCGTCCCGCCGTGCACGAGGTCATCGTCGTCGACGGCGACTCCCGGGACGGCACCGTCGAGACCGCACGCCGTGTCCTGCCCGGCGTCCGGATCGTCCGCCAGACCCGCAAGGGCAAGGGCAACGCGATGGCCTGCGGGTTCGCCGCGGCCACCGGGGACGCGATCGTCATGTTCGACGCGGACGGCTCCGCCGACCCACAGGAGATCCCGCGCTTCGTGGCCGCGCTCGTCGACGGCGCCGACTTCGCGAAGGGCAGCCGGTTCACCAAGGGCGGCGGCAGCGACGACATCACGCTGCTCCGCAAGGGTGGCAACGCCGGGCTGAACCTGATCGCCAACACGCTGTTCGGCACCCGCTACAGCGACCTCTGCTACGGCTACAACGCCTTCTGGGCCGACATCCTGCCGCTGCTGGACCTGCCCGCGGTCGACATGCCCCCGCACCCGGACGGCGGGATGTACTGGGGCGACGGCTTCGAGATCGAGACGGTCCTGAACTGCCGCGTCGCCGCCGCCGGTCTGACGATCACCGAGGTCCCCTCGGTGGAGAAGGAGCGGATGTTCGGCGAGACGAACCTGCGCACCTTCGCCGACGGCACCCGCGTCCTGCGGACCCTCGCCGCCGAGCGGCGTCGCGCCGGTCGCGAGGACCGGCCCGCCGTCCCCGGCCCCGCCGCGGTCGCCCCGCCCGCCGGACACCCGGCGGCGCCCACCACCCCGCCCACGGGCCCGGTGCCGCCCACGACGCCGGACCGGATGGTCCCGCCGGCCCACCAGCGACGCCCGGCCCCGCGACCGCGTGCCGACGCCCCGGCCCCGCAGCGCCGGCAGCAGCCGTCGCGACCGGCCCCGCAGCCGCAGCCCGGCACCGCCCAGCCCGCTCCGGCGCAGCCGGCCCCGTCGCCGGTCGCCCGCGAGCAGCGCCCCGTCGGCGCCGAGCGGGACGGGTCCGCCCGTCCCGAGCGGACCGGTGTGCGGTACGCATGGGGGGAAGAGGCGTCCTGAACGCCCCGGGACCGGATCGATCCGGTCCACGCCCCACCGGCACCCGTCCCACGGGGGACGCCGTGCCGGGAGAACCACCAGTGAAGAGGAGTGAGCCGCGGTGAGCGTGCAGTCCGCAGCAGAGCTGACCCGCGCGAGGACCGCGCGGCGGTACGTCGCGATCCTGCTCGTCCTCGCCGGCATCGTCGCCTGCGGACTGAACGTCGCCGGGGTCACCGGTGGCGCGTTGGGCGAGTTCCGGCTGCTGGTCACCATCGGCTTCCTGCTGCTCGGCCCCGGCTGGGCCGCCGCGGGATTCCTGCGCCGCGCGCCCGCCGCGCACGTCTGGCTGCTGACCCTCGGGGTCGGCACCGCCGTCACCCTGATCGGCGGCCAGCTCATGGTCAGCCTGGGGCTCTGGTACCCGAGCGTCGCCCTGTTCGTCGTCACGCTCCTGTCGGTCCCGTTCCTGCTGCGCCACGCCGTGGTGGCCCAGTGAGCGGGACCTTCCGGTGAGGCCGGTCGGGCCGGCGCGTCCCCGCCCCGCCGCGGGGACGCCCGGTCCCGGCCCCGTCCCCGGACCGCACGCGAGGGGCGTCGACCCGGAAGCCCCGACCCAGCGTCTGTCCACGGCGCACGCCCGGGCGCACTCGCGCCGCAACGCCGAGCAGCACACCGAGTTCCTGCCCCCGCTGGTCGGGCTGCGCGGGCCCGGTGAGAACCCGCCTACCCCGCCGCCCACCCCACCACCCGGACCGGGCGGCGGAGGCGGCGACGGCGAGCAGGTCCCGGACCGCAACGGCGGCATCGGTGACGGCATCGCCCTGACCCTGTGCTCGGGCTTCGGCTCGGTCGCCGGGCTGCTCGGCGTGCTGATCGCGACCCGGATCATGCCGCAGTCCGAGGTGGGCCGGGCCTCGGAGTTCGTGTCGGCCTTCCAGCTGATCGGCGGCGTCGCCCAGCTCAACCTGGGGCTCGCGCTGCTGCGCTGGCTCCCCGGGGCCGGCCGCAAGTCGGTCCGGCTGACCTTCGGCTCGCTGCTGCTGATCATGCCGCTGTCCGGGCTGATCGGCCTGATCTACGGCACGCTCGTGCCCCGGGTCGCGGAGGCCGCCGGCGGCGGATCGTTCGGCTGGGGACTGGTCGTCCTGGTCCTGACCTGTGCCGGCTGGTGCGTGTTCGTCGTCCACGACTTCGTCATGGTCGCCATCGGGCGGCCGTGGGTGGCGGTGTGGCGCAACGGCACCTTCGCCGTGACCCGGATCGTGCTGCTGCTGGCGCTGGGCAGCACGCTCGCGTCCGAGGCGCTGGTGCTGTCCTGGGCGATCCCGGTCGTGCTGTGGATCGCGGCGGGCACCGTCCTGCTCTGGTTCATGGTGCGGCGCTTCGCCCGCGCCGGCGGGCCGGGCACGCTCCCGTCGCGCCCGGAGATGATCGCGTTCCTCGCGCCGACCGCGCTGGCGCAGTGCGGCAACGCGCTGCTCTACAACCAGGTCCCGTTGTTCGCGAACTTCCGGATGGGCAACGAGATCGGCGCGGTCTTCTTCATCTGCTGGCAGGCGGTGACCGTCATCGACCTGGCCGCGACGTTCTTCACCAACTCGTTGACCGTGCAGACCGCCCGGGAGCCGCACCGCGCCGAGGAGTTCGCCCGCGTCGCCCGGCGCCGGATGCTCCTGCTGTTCGTCCCGGCGCTCGGGCTCGGCGCGGCACTGGGCTACCCGGTGCTGTCGCTGCTCGGGGAGGGCTACGCGCCCGGCGCCCCGGCGCTGGCCGTGCTCATGGGCGGGCTGTTCTTCCGGCTGATCGTCGTGTTCGAGCTCGCCCGCCGCCAGGCCGACGGCGACGGCATGGGCTACGCGAAGATCCAGCTGCTCAACACCGGCCTGGTCGTGGCCTTCGCCGGTCTGGTCCCGCTGCCCGAGCCCGGGACCGCGTCGGTCAGCATGACCATGCTGCCGGTCGTCCTCGGCTACGTCGGCGCGCAGGTCCTCTGCGCGCTGGCACTCAGATTCGTCCCGGCGTGGAACCGCCGGAGCACACCGGAGGTGAAGTCGTGACGTCGGAGACCCGCCGGCCGGGCGGCCCCGACCCGTCCACCCGCGGCCACCGCGGCGAGGAGCCCGCCGTCGCGCGGACCCGCGTCGCGGAGGAGAGCGCGAGCGAGCGGACCCAGTTCGTCACGCCGCCGGGTCCGGACTCGCCGACCATGGCCGTCCGCGGCCCGGTCCCGCGCCCGCCCGGTGACGGTCCGCCACCGCCTCCGCCGCCCGCGCCGGAGACCGCCGAGCCGCTGTCCCCGCTGTGGGTCTGGGGCGCCCCGGTCCTGGCCGTGCTCGCGGTGCTGCTGCTGCCCGTCGCCGCGGCGACGACCGACCTGTCCGACCTGGGCGGCTGGGGCCTGGCCCCGGCGCTGAGCCCGTTCGCGTGGGTGGCCCTGTTGCTCGCGATCGGGGCCTGCCTGGTCGAGCTGTGGTCGCGCCGGCCGCGGATCCCGATGCTGGGCGCCGCGACGGGTGTGCTGCTGCTCTGCTCCACCGGTCTGCCCTCGGTCGTGCAGCCCCAGGCGCGGTTCACCACCGCGTGGCTGATCTCCGGCTTCGTCGACGCCGTGGCCAGCAACAACGGCGTCCCGCCCACCGGTGTGGACGCCCGGTTCTACTGGCCGGCGTTCTTCGCCCAGTGGGCGTGGATCCGCGACGCCGCGGGCGCCGACCAGCTCGACACGGTCCTGCGCTGGTACCCGCCCGCCGTCACCGCGGTGTGGGCGATCGGTGTCTACGCGCTCGCCCGCTCGATGCTCGGGGGCACCCGCGCACCGTGGGTGGCGGCCTGGCTGTTCATCGGCCTGAACTGGATCGAGCAGGACTACTTCTCGCCGCAGGCGACCGCGATCGTGCTGCTGCTGACGGTGCTGACCTTCGCGCTCGGCCCGCTGGCCACCCGTCGCGTCGACAACGCAGGTGCCCCGGGCTGGCCACGGGCGCACCGTGGGGCACCACCGCTGCCACGGTGGCGGCGCTGGCTGGTGTCGGCGTTGACCCCGCCGAACACACCGACGCTGCCCGCCCGGCAGCTGCTGCTGATCTACTTCTGCGCGGCGCTGTGTGTGATCGCGGTGGCCCCGGCCCACCAGCTGACCCCGTTCGCCATCATCGGCCAGCTGGCCGTGCTGGCGATCGTGGGCCGGTTCCGCGGCCGCGGGCTGGTGATCGTCGCGATCGCCGCGGTGGCGGTGTTCGTGCTGATCGGCGCCCGCGACTTCTGGATGAACCAGATCAGCATGATCATCGGCAGTGGCGACGAGGGCAGTGCGCTGCAGGCCGGCGTCGCCGACCGGTTCCAGGGCGACACGGGCCAGCTGGTGGGCAAGGGGCTCCGGGTCGTCATGACCGGCCTGACCTACATCATCGGGTTCGCCGGTGCCTGGGTCTACTGGCGCCGCCGTCGCGACCTCGTGCCGATCCTGCTGGCCATCATCCCGATGGGCATGGCGGTCGTGCAGAGCTACGGCGGCGAGCTGCTCCTGCGCGTGCTGCTCTACGGCCTGCCGATCCTGTCGATCCTGGCCGTCGACGCGCTGCGGGCCTTCGCCCGGGTCGACCGCAAACGCGAACGGTTGCTCGCGGTGGGCATGGTGGTGGTCTTCGGCTTGCTGATCTTCATCCGCGGCGGCAACGAGGCCTACACCGACGTCACGACCGAGGACGTCCAGATGACCCGCAAGGCCTACGACGAGGCGCCGCCCGGGGCGACGGTGCAGCCGTTGTCGACGGTCGGGCCGTACGCCCTGGAGGGCGTCGGCGAGCACAACAACATGGCCTCGGGCGGTCAGGGCTGCGCGGTGCTCGCCGCGGACCCGTTCCGCTGCATCGACCAGGTCCAGCCGCAGACACTGCTGTTCTACCCGGCGATCGAGAAGCAGGGCGTCGTCCTGAACGACCGCCAGCCGGGCTGGACGCTCGAGATCCGCAACCAGCTGATCGCGTCGGGCCAGTACCGCGCGACCTACGAGAGCGGCTTCGACGCGATCCTGGTGCGCAACGACCCGCCCCCGGCGCCGGCTGTCCCGGCACCGGCGACGGCCCCGGCCCCGGCGGCCGGCGGGGAGGTGCCGAACCCGTGAACGGATTCGTCCTGACCTGGATCGCCTTCGGCCTGATGCTGGCGGTGTTCGCCGCCCGCGCCTGGGTGGTGGAGACCAGCCGTGGCCGGTTGGTCACCAGCGGGTCCGCGCAACGCGGACTCACCGCGGCCGCCGTCGCCTCGGTGGCGCTGTTGATCGTGATGCTGACCCTCAACGGCGGTGTCGAGCTGGTCGAGCTCGTCTCGGGCGGTCGGGCCGACGTGACCCAGCCCGCCGAGCCGGTGCCCGGGCAGGATGCGGCGGTCCCGATCCAGCCGCAGGCCCCGGCACCTGCGGCACCTGCTGCACCCGCGGCCCCGGCCAACTGACCGGTCCGCGAACCACGAGGGCCCCGGCGCCGTACGGCGCCGGGGCCCTCGTCCGTGCCCGTGGTCAGCCGCTGTAGCCGATGGCCACGTACTTGGTCTCGAGGAACTCGTCGATGCCGATGGCGCCGCCCTCGCGGCCCAGCCCGGACTCCTTCACTCCGCCGAACGGGGCGGCCGGGTTCGACACCAGGCCGGTGTTGAGCCCGATCATGCCGCTCTCGAGGTTCTCGGCGATGTGCAGCGCCCGGTTCAGGTCGCGCGTGTACACGTAGTTGACCAGGCCGAACTCGGTCGCGTTGGCCGCGGCCAGCGCCTCGTCGGCGGTGTCGACGACGGTGATCGGCGCGACCGGGCCGAAGATCTCCTCGTGGTTGAGCCGGGAGTCGACCGGCACGTCGGTGAGCACGGTCGGCGGGTAGAAGTAGCCCGGCCCGTCCTGGGCCTTCCCGCCGAGCGCGACCGAGGCGCCCGCGGCGACGGCGTCGGCGACCAGGTCGGTGACCTTGTCCCGGCCCTTGGCGTCGATCAGCGGGCCGACGTTCACGCCCTCCTCGGTGCCCCGGCCGACCTTGAGCGCACCCATCCGCTCGGCGAGCTTGGCGGTGAACGCCTCGGCGACGCCGCGCTGGACGTAGAACCGGTTCGCCGCGGTGCAGGCCTCGCCCATGTTCCGCATCTTGGCGATCATGGCGCCCTCGACGGCGGCGTCGACGTCGGCGTCGTCGAGCACGATGAACGAGGCGTTGCCACCCAGCTCCAGCGACGAGCGCAGCACCTTGTCCGAGGCCTGGGACAGCAGCAGCTTCCCGACCGGGGTGGACCCGGTGAACGACATCTTCCGGGCGCGGCCGTCGCGCAGGATCGGCTCGATCACCGCGCCGGCGTCGGTGGCGTTGATGACGTTCAGGGCGCCGTCGGGCAGGCCCGCGTCGGCCAGCACCTGCGCGAACGCGAACATCGTCAGCGGTGTCTGCGGTGCGGGCTTGATCACCGAGGCGCAGCCGGCGGCGACCGCCGGAGCGATCTTGCGGGTGCCCATGGCCAGCGGGAAGTTCCACGGGGTGACGAACACGCAGACCCCGACGGGCTGGCGGATGGTGAGGAAGCGGGTCTGGCCGTTCGGGGCGACCTGGTAGCCGCCGTCGATCCGCACGGCCTCCTCGGAGAACCAGCGGAGGAACTCCGAGGCGTAGGTGACCTCGCCCTTGGCCTCGGCGAAGGGCTTGCCCATCTCCAGGGTCATGAGCAGGGCCAGGTCGTCGATCCGCTCGTGGAGCAGGTCGTAGGCGCGGCGCAGGATCTCGCTGCGCTCCCGCGGTGCCATCGCGGCGATCGTGGGCTGCGCGGCGTGCGCGGCGGCGAGGGCGTCCATGCCGTCGGCGGGGGAGGCGTCGGCGACCTCGGTCAGGACCTCTCCGGTGGACGGATCCTCGACCTTCGCGGTCGCACCGTTCTCCGCCTGCCGCCACTGGCCGCCGATGAACAGGCCGGTGGGGACGGCATCCAGCACCCTGCGCTCGTCAGCATTGGTGGTCATGCCCGGAACGTACCCCGGTGAGTCGGCCCATAGACACCGGCGGCGTCGGCGGGGCTGGGTCATGATGAGGCCCGTGGCAGTGACATCGACAGCGGCAGCGACGCTGCCCGAGCTCGTGCCCGACCCGGTCGAGCTCCCCGCCGGGCTGGCGGACCTGCGGGCCGAGGTCCGGTCCTTCCTCGACGAAGAGCGCGACGCCGATCGCTGGACCCCGCGCGCGGACGTGTGGCTCTCCGGCTGGGACGAGTCGTTCTCGCGGCGGCTGGGGGAGCGCGGCTGGCTCGGTATGACCATCCCCACCGAGTACGGCGGGCACGGCCGCACCGCGCTGGAGCGCTACGTCGTCACCGAGGAGCTGCTCGCCGCGGGCGCCCCGGTGGCCGCGCACTGGATCGCCGACCGCCAGATCGGGCCGTCGCTGCTGCGCCACGGCACCGAGGAGCAGCGTCGCGCGTTCCTGCCCGGCATCGCCCGCGGCGAGGTGTACTTCGGCATCGGCATGTCCGAACCGGACTCCGGCTCCGACCTGGCGTCGGTGCGGACCCGGGCGACCCGCGGCGACGGCGGGTGGCGGCTGTCGGGCACCAAGGTCTGGACCTCCGGGGCCCACCACGCGCACGCGTTCTTCGCGCTGGTGCGCACCGAGCCGCGCGACGACGCCCACCGGCACGCGGGGCTGTCCCAGTTCCTGGTCGAGCTGGACTCGCCCGGGGTGGAGATCCGCCCGATCCCGCTGCTCACCGGGGCACACCACTTCAACGAGGTCCGCTTCGACGACGTGTTCATCCCCGACTCGCGGGTCTTCGGCGAGATCGGCAACGGCTGGGCCCAGGTCACCGGCGAGCTGGCGTTCGAGCGGTCCGGACCAGAGCGGTTCCTGTCGACCTACCCGCTGCTGTCGTCGCTGGTCGGAGAGCTGACCGCGGCGTCGGGCGGTGTCGACACCGGCACCCGGCGCAGGGTCGGGTCGCTGGTGTCGCGGCTGTGGACGCTGCGGGCCATGTCGCTGGCCGTCGCCGGGGCCCTGGAGTCGGGTGAGGCGCCCGAGCTGGCCGCAGCCCTGGTCAAGGACCTCGGCACCCGCTTCGAGAACGAGATCGTCGACGCCGCCCGGCTGCTGGTCGACATCCCACCGGACCCCGGCGCGGAGTCCGGGTTCGCTCGGCTGCTCGCCGACGCCGTGCTGCACGCGCCCGGGTTCACCCTGCGCGGCGGTACCAACGAGGTCCTGCGCGGCATCGTCGCGCGGGGGATGGGACTGCGCTGATGGCCCGCAACACCGACCTCGCCGACCTGGCCGCGTCGATCCTGGCCGCCGGGTCCGACGACCGCGAGGGCACCGGCCTGGACACGGCCGCCTGGAAGGCGTGCGCCGGGGCCGGGCTGACCTCGCTGACCGACCCGGAGACCGGCGGCACCCTCGACGACGCCGCCGTGCTGCTGGAGGTCGCCGGAGCGGCGGCGGCCCGGCTGCCGCTGGCCGAGACCGACCTGCTCGCCGGGTGGCTGGCCCGCGCCGCCGGACTCGCCGTGCCCGACGGGCCGCTGGCCGCGGTCGTCACCGACGCGACCGGCGGGGACCGCCCTGCCGGGGCCGCCGGGGGCGCGCTCACCGGCGGCGGCACTCACGGCGGCATTGGTGGTGGCACCGACGGCGGCACCGGCGGCGTCACTGGCAGCGGCACCGTGTCGGCGGAGCTGACCCGGGTGCCGTGGGGGCGCTCGCTCGCCGCGGTCGTCGTGCTCGACGGCGACCGGGTGCTCGTGCTCGACGCGGCCGCGGCGCGGGTCACCGAGGGCGTCAACCTCGCCGAGGAGCCCCGCGACGGACTGACCCTCGACGCGGTCACCCCGACGGCCACCGGCACCGCCCCGGCCGCCGCGGCCACGGAGCTGACCCTGCGGGCGGCGCTGGCACGATCGCTGCTGCTCGCCGGCGCGGCCCGCGGCGCGCTGGCCGCCTCGGTCGCCTACGCCGGGGAGCGCACCCAGTTCGGCCGCCCCATCGGCCGCTTCCAGGCGGTGCAGCAGATGCTCGCCGAGGCCGGGTCGGAGGTCGCCGCCGCCTCGGCCGCCTCCGCCGCGGCGACCTCGACCGCGCAGCGCGCGGGGTTCGCCGCCGCGGAGACCGCGTTCGCCGTCGCCGCGGCGAAGGCCCGCTGCTCGGAGGCGGCCACGGCCGTCGCCCGGATCGCCCACCAGGTGCACGGCGCGATCGGGTTCACCCGTGAGCACGCGTTGCGGCTGGTCACGACCCGGCTGTGGGCCTGGCGGGACGAGGACGGCACCGAGGCGTACTGGAACGACCGGGTCGGTGCGGCCGCCCTGGCCGCGGGCGCCGACGGCCTCTGGCCGCTGGTGACCGGGCGGCCCTGACCCGGCCGGAACCCGGTGATCGTCACGGGTGAGGGGATCGGTGCCACATCCGGCACCGATCCCCTCACCCCCGGCGATCACATCTTCCGGAAGTCCCAGCTGGTGATCTTCTCCGGGCGCAGCCGCAGCCAGGCGTGCCGGCCGTCGATCACGACCTGCCCGCCGAAGTAGCGGTCGGCCATCGCCTGCTCGACCCGCTCCAGCTCGGGGTGCGGCTCCCCGGTGCGCGGGACCTCGCCGACGACCTCGACCGAGCCACGCAGCTCGACCCCGCGCAGCTCGGAGTAGTCGTGGCCGGCGTCGACGACGACGGCGATCCGCGGGTCGCGCTGCAGGTCGGTCCAGCGCTGCGAGCGCGACAGCGAGGTCAGCCAGAGCGCCTCGCCGTCCCACACGTACCAGAGCGGGGTGGCGTGCGGGCCGTTCACGCCGTTGGTGGCGACCCGGCAGGTGCGCTCGGCATCGAGGAACGCGGTGACCTCCTCCGGGGTCATGGCGATCTTCCGGGCGCGGCGCTGCGGCTTCGGTGCGGTCATGGGTCGAACCTAGATCAGGGGCCCGGCGCCCGGAGCGGTCCGGTCGGTCCGGTCGGGCCGGTCCGGGCCCCGGCGGGTCGTGGCCCCGCAGGTCGTGCCCCGGCGGTGGGGCGCGGCCCGGCCCGGGAGACGATCGCGGTGTGCCCGACACCCTGAGCCCCGGCCTGGAGCGGCTGCTCGCCACCGACCGTCCGACGCCGTACCTGGCGCTGGACCCCGTCGTCGTCGGGGAGCGGTACCGCGCGCTGACCGCGGCGTTCGGCGACGCCCGCATCCTCTACGCCGTCAAGGCCTGCCCGGAACCCGCGGTGCTGCGCACCCTCGTCGCGGCCGGGGCCGGGTTCGACGTCGCCTCCCAGGCCGAGATCGACCTGTGCCTGGCCGCCGGGGCGGACCCGGCGACCCTGCAGCACGGCAACCCGGTGCGCGGCCCCGGTGCCGCCGCCCGGGCCGCCCGCGACGGCGTCACCCGGTTCGTCACCGACAGCGCCGAGGACGTCGACGCCCTCGCCGCCGAGGTCCCCGGCGCCCGGGTGCAGGTCCGCCTCTCGGTCGACGACACCGGCTCGGCGACGCCGTTCCACGGCAAGTTCGGCGCCCCGCCCGACGCCGCCGTCGCGCTGCTGGACCGGGTCGCGGACCGCGGCCTGGTCGCGGCCGGGGTCACCTTCCACGCGGGCTCCCAGCAGACCCGCCCCGCCACCTACGCCGGGGCCGTCGCGCTCGCGCTGCGGGTCGCCGGGCGGGCCGGGCTGCGCCGCCCCGAGCTGGACCTGGGTGGCGGCTGGCCGGTGGCCTACCGCACCGCCGTCGCCCCCGCGCAGGACTACGCCGCGGCCGTGCGCAGCGCGGTGGCCACGGCCGTCGCCGCCGGGCACGTGGACGACGCGACGCTGCTGCTCGAACCGGGCCGCGCGCTGGTCGCCCCGGCCGGGGTGCTGCGCGCCCGGGTGCTGCGGGTGTCCCGCCGCCCGGGGGTCGACCACCGTCGCTGGGTGTACCTCGACGTCGGCCGCTACCAGGGCCTGGCCGAGACCGAGGGCGAGGCGATCGCCTACCCGCTGCGCGTGCCCGGCCGCTCCGGCCCGTGCGGACCGGTCGTGGTCGCGGGCCCCACCTGTGACGGCGACGACGTCGTCTACCGCCGGACCCCGGTCGCGCTGCCGCTGGACCTGGCCGCGGGCGACGTCGTCGACCTGCTCGGGACCGGCGCCTACACCTCCAGCTACGCCTCGATCGGGTTCAACGGCTTCGGACCGCTGAACGTGGTCGTCGGCGAGGAGGGGGCGGCGTTCCCACATCGCGGTTAACGTGTCCGGACGTGTCATCTTCCACCTCGCCCACCATGTCCGTGCCCGCCACCGCGGCCGGAGAACTGCATCCGGGCACCGGGCTGGGGACGGGCGCGCCCGCACTGCCCAGCACCTCGTCGCCGGTCGGCAGGCACGTCCTGGCCGAGCTCGGCGGCATCGCCCCCGAGATCCTCGACGACTGCGCCCGCCTGCGCAGCGACCTCACCGCCGCGCTGACCGAGGCCGGAGCCCAGGTCCGCCAGGTGGTCGTCGAACGGTTCGAACCGCAGGGGGCGACCGTCGTCGCGGTCCTGGCCGAGTCGCACGCCTCGATCCACACCTGGCCCGAGCACAGCGGCATGCACGTCGACGTGTTCACCTGCGGCGAGAGCGCCGACCCGGTCGACGCCGTGCGCCGCCTCGCCGACCGCGTCGGCGCGACCGACACCGCGCTGCAGGTCGTCGACCGCGGCGGCGCCCCGCGCACGGTCACCGAACCCCTCTCGCCCGGCCTGACCCGGCGCTGGGACCTCGGCCGGGTCCACCACGTCGCGGACACCGGGTTCCAGCACGTCGTCGTCGCCGACACCGCGCACGGCGTCACCCTCTTCTGCGACGACGAGCGCCAGTCCACCGAGCACACCCAGCTCACCTACCACGAAGCGCTGGTGTGGCCGGGTGCCCTGCTCGCCCGCGAGCTGGACCGGGTGCTGATCATCGGCTCCTCGGAGGGCGTCGCGTCGGAGATGGCGGTCGCGGCCGGCGCGAGCCGGGTCGACCACGTCGACATCGACGCCGAGGCCGTCCGGATCTGCGCCGAGCACCTGCCCTACGGCTACACCCCCGAGTCCCTGGCCGCGGCCGAGCGCGGCGAGGGCCCGGTGCACCTCACCTACGGCGACGGGCGGCAGTTCGTCCTGGACGCGCGCGAGCACTGGGACCTGGTGATCGTCGACCTGCCCGACGAGCGCCCCGACGAGCCCGACGCCCAGATCAACCGGCTCTACGAGGAGGAGTTCGTCCGGGCCTGCGCACAGCGGCTCACCCCCGGCGGGGTCCTGGTGTTCCAGGCGGGCAGCCCGGCCGTGTGGCGGGACGCGACGCTGCGCTCGGCCTGGCAGCGCTTCGCCGCGGTGTTCGGCGAGACCGGCGGTCGCGGGGTCTACATCGGGTGCGAGGAGCACGAGTGGGCGTTCCTCGCCGGCGTCCGCGAGCCGATGGCCGACCCCGGCGCGGTGGCCGCCGAGCGGCTCGCGTCGATGCCGTTGCAGCCGCAGCTGTGGGACGCGACCGCGCTGCGGCACCGCCTGGTCGCGCCGCTGTCGCTGCGCAGGCTCACCGACTGAGCGAGCCCCGTCCACGGTGCGTGACGGGCCGGGCGGTCCCGGCCCGTCACGTGCGCCGAACGGGGCGTAACCGGTCCGCGACGATGATCGTTGGTCGGTCAGGACCGGCGTGCCCACGCCGGCGACGTCCGACCGGAGGTCCGAGAACCCGTGCGCCGTCCCCGCCCGTCCCGGTGGCTCGCCGTGGCGACTATGACCCTGCTGAGCTCGGCCGGGATGAGCGCCCTCGCGCCCGCGCAGGCGGAGGCGCCGACCACGTTCGCCGAGACCACGCTGTCCGCGCGCAACCTCGACTCCGCCCCGGTCGGGCGCTTCGTCGCCCTCGGCGACTCCTACGCCGCGGGCCCGCTGGTCCCGGTGCAGCAGGGCACGCCGTCGGGCTGCCAGCGCTCGAACCAGAACTACCCCTCGGTGCTCGCCCGCTCCGCCGGCATCGGCCGGTTCACCGATGTGTCCTGCAGCGGTGCGACGACCGAGGACATGACGGCCCCGCAGGAGGTGAAGGCCGGCCCGAACCCGCCGCAGCTCGACGCTCTCGACGGGTCCGAGTCGCTGGTCACGCTGACCATCGGCGGCAACGACATCGGGTTCTCCGGTATCATCGGCGAGTGCGTGCGCCGCTCCTCGGCGAACCTGTTCGGCGCGGCCTGCAAGGACTTCTTCACCGCGGGCGGCACCGACCAGCTCGCCGAGCGGATCGACGGCACCGAGTCGAAGGTCTCCGACGTGCTCGAGCAGATCCGCGAGCGGTCGCCCGCCGCGCGGGTCGCCGTCGTCGGGTACCCGTCGATCCTCCCGGACACCGGTCCCGGCTGCTACCCGGTCATGCCGTTCAGCGCGGGCGACACCGCCTACCTGCGCGAGACCGAGAAGAAGCTCAACGCGATGCTGGCCGGCGCCGCCCGCGACGCCGGGGTGGACTACGTCGACACCTACACCCCGACCATCGGCCACGACGCCTGCACGCTGCCCGGCGTGAAGTGGGTCGAGGGCCTGCTCCCGACCTCCCCGGCCGCGCCGGTGCACCCCAACGCGCAGGGCATGCGCGCGATGGCCGCGGCCGCGGGCGACGTGCTCGGCATCCGGGTCGCCCGGCCCGCCTCGCAGCCGGTCCCGGGGGCGACGAACCCGGTGCCGACCGCGTCGCTGCCGCCGCAGGCCCGCACCGCGGGCTGACCCCCGGAGCGGCGGTCGCGGTGCGTGTCAGACTCGCACCGTGACGCGGACGGTCGAGCGCGGACGGCGCATGCCGGTGCCGGCCCGGTGGGGCGAGCTGCGGACGTGGGCGGCCGCGGTCGACCCCGGCCACACCCGGCTGCACCTGGCCTCGGTCGCGACGGCGGCGATGCTGCTCGCCGCGGTGCTGGCGAGCGTGCTGCGCGCGCTGACCGGGCAGCCGGTCACGATCGTGCTGTTCTCCGTGGTGCTGGCGATGGTCAGCAACCTGGCGGTGAACGAGAACGACCTGCGACGGCGGCGGGTCACCACCGCCCTGATGGTGCTGCCCGCCGCGGCGTCGGCGACGGTGTCCGCGCTGCTGTCGACGAACCGGGTCGCGGCCGACGTCGTGTTCGTCCTGGTCATGGTCGTCGCCGTCGCGGTCCGGCGGTACGGGCCGCGCGGGGTCGCGCTGGGCATGGCGGCGTTCATGCCGTTCTTCTTCGTGCAGTTCCTGCACGCCGGCCCCGCCGAGCTGCCGTACCTGCTGGCCGGCGTGGTGATCGGCATCGGCAGCACCTTCCTGCTGCGCTGCCTGGTGTTCACCCGCCGCTCCGAGGCCGTGCTGGACGCGCTGTTCCGGGCGTTCGAGGCGCGGCTGCACGCGCTGCTGCTCACCGCCGTCGAGGCGGTGGAGACCACCGAGGGCGAGCCCGACCTCGACCCGCTGGTGCGCGCCCAGGCCCGGCTCAACGAGACCGCGCTGCTGGTGACCGACCGGCTCGACGACACCGACCCCGACCCCGACACGAACACCGACACCGACACCGCCGCCGGGACCGACACCCCGACCGACACCGCGACCGACGCTGGGAACGACACCGCCGCCACCGCGGGACCCGCCGCCGGCCTGCGGCAGTGGATCATCGACTCCGAGCTGGCCGCCGAACGGGTCGCGATGTCGGTCCGCCGGTCGGTCGAGCACCACGACCCGATCCCCGACGACGACCGCGCCGCGCTGGCCGAGGGACTGCGGGCCCTCGCCGCGGCCACCGCCGTCGGGACACCCGGCGCGATCGCCGCCCGCCTCTACGACGGCGCCCGGTCGGCCGTCGCCGAGATCGTGGACCGGCCGTCCGGGGTCGGGCCCGCCGCTCGTGAGCAGCGCATCGGGTTCGCCGTCGTCCGGCTCGCCGACGCGATGCAGACCACCGTCGAGCAGGCCCGGCTGCGGATCGCCGAGCACCACGACACCGACCGGGCGACCGCGGGCGGCGACCCGGTCCCCTCCGGCGACCCGGCCCCGCCCGGCGACACCGTTCCCTCAGGTGCCCCTGCTCCCTCCGGTGAGACCGTTTCCTCCGGTGAGACCGGTGGCGACACCCCGGCGGGTCGGGACCGGTTCGAGGGGCTCGCGCTGCACACCCGCCAGGCGGTGCAGGTCGGCGTCGCCACCAGCCTCGCGATCGTGGTCGGCGAGCTCATCTCACCGGCCCGCTGGTACTGGGCGGTGATCGCCGCGTTCGTGGTGTTCGCCGGCACCGCCAGCCGCGGCGACGTCCTGAGCCGCGGCTGGGCCCGCGCGGTGGGCACCGCGGGCGGCGTCGTGGCCGGGATGCTGCTGGCGCTGCTGGTGGGCGGCAACGTCGTCGCCAGCCTCGCGCTGCTGTTCGTCTGCGTGTTCCTCGCCCTGTACCTGGTGCGGATCTCGCAGGCGATGATGGCGTTCTGGATCACCGCGGTGCTGGCCCTGCTCTACGGCGTGATCGGCCAGTTCAGCGTGCAGACCCTGGTCCTGCGGGTGGAGGAGACCGTCGTCGGTGGCGCGCTGGGCATGCTCGCCGCCTACCTGATCCTGCCCACCCGCTCGCGCACGGCCTTCGCCGAGGCCCTCGACGACGCCCTCACCGCGGTCGACGTCTCCCTGCGCACCTCGGTCGACGCGGCACTGGGCCGCCCCGGAGCCGGTGACCCGCTGGAGCGGGCCCGCGCCGTCGACGCCGCGGTGGCCACCGTGCGGACCCGTGCGGTGCCGCTGGAGCACCCCGTCGCCCGCAGGCCGCTGCGCCGCGGGGTGCACCACACCGTCCGCGTCGTCGGGGCCATCGACCACTACACCCGCCAGCTCGCCGCCCAGGCCGCGACGGCGTCGGCGCCCGGCTGGGCCGCGACGCTGGAGCCCGCGGCCGAGCGGGTCCGCGCGGACCTCGACGGCCTGCGCCGCATCCTCGACGACGGCTGGGGCCCCGCCGACCGGCGCGAGCACCCGCCCGGCGCGAGCCCCGCCGACTACGGCGTCGGCTCCGCGGAGGAGCTGCTCGACGCCGCCGAGGCCGACGCCGCGTCGCGGGCGGTGGTCGGCCCCGGGACCGAGCGGACGCGGCGGCTGGCCGCGGCGCGGATGCTGCGCCGGATCGACCAGCTCGCGGTCGGGCTGGCCCGGGAGCTGTGCGGACAGAGCTGGAGCGAGCCCGCGCCCGCCGGGCGCGGCGCCGGTCACGCGGACGGGTCCGGGGGGTCGACCGCGGGTTAGGGTCCGGCCCGTGATCTCCGTGAGCACCCACGACGACGTCGGTCTGATCGAGCTGAACCGCCCCGAGCGCCGCAACGCCCTGGACATCGCGACCTGCCGGCAGCTGGTCGACGCCGCCGCCGAGGTCCGCGCGGCCGGCGCGCGGGCGGTCGTCGTCGCCGGGAACGGGTCGGCGTTCTGCTCCGGCGCCGACTTCGGCGAGGTCTACACCGACCAGTTCCTCGACGCGCTCTACACCGGCCTGCACGCGGTCGCCGACCTTCCGATGCCGACCGTCGCCGCGGTGACCGGGCCCGCGATCGGCGGCGGGCTGCAGCTGGCGCTGGCCTGCGACCTGCGGGTCGCCGCCCCGGAGGCGGTGTTCGGGCTGCCGACCGCGCGGCTCGGGCTGGCCGTGGACCCGTGGACGATCGAGCGGCTGGTGCAGATCGCCGGCGGCGGCACGGCCCGCAGTCTGCTGCTGGCCTGCGCCACGGTCGACGCCGCCACCGCGCACGCCCGCGGCCTCGCCGACACCCTCGGCGACCGCGACGCCGCACTCGCCCTGGCCCGTGACGTCGCGACCATGGCCCCGCTCACGCTGGCCTACAACAAGCGTGCGGTGAACGCGTTCGGCCGTGGCGGGCACACCGACCCGGCCGTCGTCGACGGGCTCGCCGCGGACTTCCGCGGCTGCTGGGCCGCCGAGGACATCGCCGAGGGCCGCGCCGCCCGCACCGAGAAGCGCGTCCCGGTGTTCCGGGGCCGCTGACCGCCGCCACCGACCGTCCGGCGCGCCTCGCGTACCGCCGATCGGGGGTATGCGATGCACCCGTTCAGTCCAAGATCGTGATCAACTACGGTTCGAGGACGACCGGTCGCGCTGTGCATCCGGTCGGTCCGGGCGGGTCGAGCCCGCCGGACCCGACGGAGGAGCGGACGGATGCGGGCACGGGGACGGAGCCGGATCGTCGGGCTCCTCGTGGCGGGTGTCGCACTGAGCGGTGCCCTCGCCGGGCTCGTGGTGGGCCCTGCGCTCGCCGAGCCGTCGGAGCAGCCCGACCCCACCGACCGGCAGGTCGCGACCGGCTCGCTCGTCGCCGGGACGCCGTGCACCTCCTCGGCGCGCGCCTGTGTGGACCTCGCGAGCCGCTCCACCTGGCTGATCGAGGCGGGCCAGGTCGTCGCCGGGCCGGTCGCGATGCGCCCGGGCGACCCGGAGGCCCCCACGCCGACCGGCACCTTCGCGGTGCAGTGGAAGGCCGAGCAGTGGACCAGCCGGGAGCGGCTGACCCAGATGCCGTGGTCGGTGTTCTTCGCCCAGGGCGGGATCGCCTTCCACCAGGGCGACCTCTCGACCCCGTCGGCCGGGTGCGTCAAGCTCGGCGAGTCCGATGCGCGCCAGTGGTTCGAGAACCTGCAGGTCGGCGACCAGGTGCAGATCCACTGACGACACACCCGGGTGTGAGCCATCTCCCGCGGGGGTTCTACGCGCAGTAGAAAGGTTCGCGTAGGATGACCTACGTGACGAGTCTGGGCGAGTTGGAGCGGGCGGTCATGAACGTCCTCTGGGAGTCGGACCGGGACATGACGGCCCGTGAGGTGCAGGATCAGCTCGCCGACCGCGACCTGGCCACGACGACCGTGCTCACCGTCCTCGGTCGGCTCGAGCGCAAGCAGCTGGTCCGGCGCATCCGCGACGGCCGCGCCCACCACTACCGCCCGGTGGCCAGCCGGGAGGACCACGTGGCCGAGCTGATGACCGACGCGCTCGACGACGCGTCCGACCGCGGCGCCGCCCTCGCGCGATTCCTCGGTTCGATGTCGGAGGAGGAGCGGTCGCGCCTGCGTGACCTGCTCGGCTGAGCGCCGGACGGTCGAGGATCCTGTCCGGTCGCGGGGGTGATGCGGCGCCGCGGCGCGCCCTCCGCGACGATGTGACGCGATGGAGCTGACCGCGCTCGGACTCGGGCTGCTCGGCGTACTGCTCGCCGAGCCGGTCAGCCGTGCCCTGGCCCGGGCGCGCTGGCCCGGCCGCGACCCGGTCGGCGCGCTGCTGCTGTGGCAGGCCGTCGGGCTGGGCGGCGGCATTTCGCTGTTCGGTGCCGGGCTGGCCTACGGGCTCTCCCCGATGGGGGAGAGCCTGCCCTCGGCGGCCGCCGCGCTGGCGTCGTCGCTGTCGGCCGGGGAGTGGCCGGAACGGATGGACCCGTTGCACGTCGGGGCGCTGCTCATCGCGGTCGGGGTGCTGCTGCGGCTGCTGTCGGTGCTGGTGATCACCACCGTGCGGACGCTGCGGGCCCGTCGCCGCCACCGCGACCTGCTCGACGTGCTCGCCTCGCCCTGGCCCTACGCCTCCGGTACCCGCGTGCTCGACCATCCCGTACCGGTCGCCTACTGCCTGCCCGGGCGCAGCTCCCGGCTGGTGGTGTCGGCGGGGGTGCTGGACGCGCTCGACACCGCCGGGGTCGTCGCGGTGCTCGCGCACGAGCGGGCACACCTGCGCGAACGCCACGACCTGGTCGTGCTGCCCTTCATCGCGTGGGGTGCGACGGCACCGTTCGTGCGCGGCATGGTGCACGCCCAGCTCGCGGTGGCCCGGCTGATCGAGATGCGGGCCGACGACGTCGCCCGCAAGCTCTGCGACCCGACCGAGCTGGCGACCGCCCTCAAGGCCGTCGGCGGGTCCGCGCCGGCGGCGGCGCTGTCCTCGTTCACCGATGCGCTGGAGGCCCGGATCGACCGGATCACCGCGCCGCCGGCCCCGCTGCCGCGTGTCGTGCACGGGCTGGTCCGGCTGGTCGCGGTCGCGCTGGTGGCGATCCCGGTGTGGCTGCTGGTGGCCCCGTGAGCGGCCCGGTCCGGGCGTTCCCCGGGGCGGAGGCGCTGGTGCGGGTGCACGCGGCGTCGCTGCCCCAGCCCGACCAGCTGGCCGGGCCGTTCGTCGCCCGGCTGCTCGTCGCCGCGCTCTCGCCGCTGCCCGCACCGACGGTGGCGGCGTTCGCCCACGCGGCGGGCACCCGGGTGCGGCCCGGCGACGACGTGGCGTCGCGGCCGCCCGGGGCACCCGCGGACGCCGACTACCTGCAGGGACTGCCGGTCGCCGCGGACGACGAGCCCTCCGGCACCCCGGTGGCCGGCCTCGGACGCGCGGTCGAGGAGTTCTCCGGCGAGTCGCTCGCGGCGGTCCCGGCGGCCGGGGACTGGACCGGCGACCGGCTCGTGGGGCTGCTCGGTGCGGTCACCGGCGACGGCCCGGTCGGGGTGCTCGCGTCGCTCGCGACCGGTGAGCTGGGCGCCGCCGCGCCCGCCGTCGCCGACCTCGACGCCGGGGCCCGCCCGGGGCCGGACTGGTCGGTCGCGCACGTCGTCGCACTGTGGGGGCGCCGGGACGGCCCGGCCGGGCCGCTGCTCGCCGTCGCCGACACCTACCCGCAGCTCGGGTCGCCGGACCTCGGCCCGGGTCTGCACCTGCAGCCCGCGGACCGGGTCGCCGCCGCACTCGGCCACGGCGGAGGCATCGTCCTGGTCGGGCCGGACCGGCGGCGCGCCGCGCTGGCCGGGGCCGTCGAGGCCGCCGGGCTGTCGTCGCGCTGGTGGGACGGCCCGGACCGACCTCAGGCGCCGTAGGCCTCGAACAGGGTGGGGCCGTCGTCGGCGAGCAGCGCCCGGGTCGCGGCGATGTTGCGGACCCGCACGGCCTCCAGCGACGCCGGGCTGCGCCGGACCCACCGGCGCTGCAGCGCGACCATCCGGCCGAGGGCCGCGACGGCCAGCTCCCACCCGGGGCTGCGCCGCAGACCCAGCCCGGTGGTCACCGCGGCGCCGTGGAAGCGCCGGGCCAGTGCCCGCAACAGGCGCCGGCCGTGGGGCACGGGCAGGCGCAGCGGCTCGACGAGCAGCACGGCGACGGCCCCGATCAGCGCCCCGGCCAGGGCGCGTGACTCGGGGGCTGGCGGTCCGGTGACGGCGCTGACCAGCGCGTCGAGCTCCTCGGCCGCGGCGTGCGAGGTGACGTCGCGGACCAGCTCGGGGTCGATGCCGAGCTGATGGGCCAGCAGCTGCCAGCAGGCGTAGACCTCGGTGATCTCGGCGGGGGTGAGCCCGAACCCGATCGTCGCCTCGGCCCGCATCGAGACGAGCGTGAAGTCCAGCCAGGTGCGGACCAGGTCGAGCTGGTTGACCGGGGTGCCGTGCACGGCCTCGTCGAGGCCGCGGTCGCGGGCGAGCACGCGCATGTGGGCGTGCAGCACGCGGACCTGCAGGGTGCCGACGTAGCCGGGGCTGCCGGGCCGCATGCCGCCGGGCAGCGTGGCGGCGAGCAGCCAGGCGCCGGTCTCGGTGAGGCGGCGCTCGGCGGACTCCACCAGCCGTCCGGTGGTGCCGAGCAGCACCGCGATCGACGGCGAGCCGTAGGTGCGCAGCAGTGCCCCCGCCGACAGCGACAGGGTGTGCACCGCGGGCGGCGCGGTGAACATCGGTCGGACCCCGGTGTCGAGGATCGCGGGGTCGGTGCCCGCGGGCACCGACTCGGCGGAGCCGAGCAGGGCCGCGACGGCGGGGGAGGGGTCGGTCAGCGAGGCGAGTCCCTCGCGGATGCCGCGCTGCAGCTGGGCGGTGAGCGCCCGGCCGCCGTCGCGGCCCGCGGCGCGGATCTCGGCGACGACGGCGTCGGCGAGCGGGTCGCCGGTGGTCCTGGCGCGCAGCGCGAGGTCGGCGCGGGCGGGGCCGAAGCGGGCGGCGACGGCGCCGCGGTCGGGCGCGCCGGGGGATCGGGTGGCGGTCACGGGAACCGGTCCTCCTGGGTCTCGGGCCGCGGCCGTCGGGTCCGGCGGCGGGTCTCGGGCCGGGGCCCGTGGCGGGTCTCGTCGCGGTCGTCGTCGGTGGGGAGCCCGGCTCCGGCGAGCAGCCGCGCCATCCGGGCCCGCAGCTCGTGCTCCGTCGGCGGTGCGGGGGCGAACACGGCGAGCGCGGACAGCCCGAAGACCCCGGCGAACAGCTCGCGGGCCCGCTCCCGGTTCCCGACGTGGTCCTGGATGAGGTCGATCAGGGCCGCGTCGGGTTCCGGGTCGGGTACCGGATCGGGTTCCGTGCCGTGCGGGCCGGTGGCGCCGCCGTGTCCCCGGGCGACGCGGACGCGCAGCTCCAGCATGGTCAGGAACACCGGGCGGCGGGGGCCGAGCAGGTCGGCCAGGTAGGCGGTGCAGGCGTCGAGCAGGGTCAGCTCGCCGGAGCGGGCCCGGCGCGTGAGCTCGCTCAGCCGTGCGACGGCGTCGCGCTCCAGCTCGACCACGACCGCCTCCAGCAGCGCGTCGACGGTGCCGAAGTGATAGGTCGCCGCCGCGGCGGAGGCGCCCGCACGGTCCGCGACCTGGCGCAGCGTGAGCCGGTCGAAGCCGTGGGCGACGACGACGTCGACGGCGGCCCGCACCAGCGCGCGACGGGTGTCGGCGCCGCGTCGTCGTCGTCCGTCGGGGCGGGCATCGGCCATACCGACAAACTATCTGTACAGCCAGACAGATTCCAGTCCGGTCCCGCGGAACATCGTTCCGCGACGACGCGCTGCACCCCGGGAGCGGGCGTAGCGTGGAGAGCGTGCCCGTCACACCTGACCTTCCCCGTACCGTCGGCTCACTGCGTGCGTCCGGTCACGTACAGCGCCCTGTGAAGCACGAGATCCGCGACAACCTCCTGGCGGCCCTGCGCGAGGGCCGCGACCCCTGGCCCGGCATCGTCGGCTTCGACGACACCGTCGTCCCGCAGCTGGAGCGGGCCCTGATCGCCGGCCACGACCTGGTGCTGCTCGGTGAGCGGGGCCAGGGCAAGACCCGGCTGCTGCGCTCGCTGGCCGGGCTGCTCGACGAGTGGGCCCCGGTCATCGAGGGCTCCGAGATCGGCGAGCACCCCTACGAGCCGATCGTCCCCGCCTCGATCCGGCGCGCCGCCGAGCTCGGCGACGACCTGCCCGTCGCGTGGGTGCACCGCGACCACCGCTACACCGAGAAGCTCGCCACGCCCGACACCTCGGTCGCCGACCTGATCGGCGACGTCGACCCGGTCAAGGTCGCCGAGGGCCGCTCGCTGGGCGACCCCGAGACGATCCACTTCGGGCTCGTCCCGCGGTCGCACCGCGGGATCGTCGCCATCAACGAGCTGCCCGACCTGGCCGAACGGATCCAGGTCGCGCTGCTCAACGTGATGGAGGAGCGCGACATCCAGGTCCGCGGCTACACGCTGCGGCTGCCGCTGGACGTGCTGCTCGTCGCGAGTGCGAACCCCGAGGACTACACCAACCGCGGGCGGATCATCACCCCGCTCAAGGACCGGTTCGGCGCCGAGGTCCGCACCCACTACCCGCTGGAGCTGGCGCCCGAGGTCGAGCTCGTCGCGCAGGAGGCCGACCTCGTCGCCGAGGTGCCGCGACACCTGCTCGAGGTCGTCGCCCGGTTCACCCGGCACCTGCGCGACTCCTCCGCGGTCGACCAGGGCTCGGGGGTGTCGGCCCGGTTCGCCGTGGCCGCCGCCGAGACGGTCGCCGCGGCGGCGCTGCGCCGTGCCGCGCTGACCGGGGAGGAGACCCCGTACGCCCGCCCGGTCGACCTGGAATCCGTCCCCGCGGTGCTCCGCGGCAAGATCGAGTTCGCGTCGGGGGAGGAGGGGCGCGAGGACGAGGTGCTGGAGCACCTGCTGCGCCGCGCCACCGCCGACACCGCCCGGTTCGCGCTCCGCGGCGTCGACCTCGACGAGCTCGCCGACGCGGTCTCGACCAGCCCGGTCCGGACCGGCGAGCGGATCCCGGCGAAGGACGTCGTCGCCGCGCTGCCGCAGGTCGACGCGCTCACCGAGATCGCGGCCAAGCTGGGCGCCTCGGGCACCGAGGACCCGGGGCCGATGGCCTCGGCGGCGGAGCTGACGCTGGAGTACCTGTTCCTGACCCGCAAACTGGCCAAGGACGAGAGCGACGACGGAGACACGGTGTCGTATGGCTGATCCCAGGCGTCGTCGCCGCCGTTACGCCTACGGCCCCTACGCCGGCGGGCCCGACCCGCTGGCGCCGCCGTACGACATCCGCGCGGCGATGGACCAGATCGGTCGCGACGTCATGGAGGGCTCCTCGCCGCGCCAGGCGCTGCAGGAGCTGCTCCGCCGCGGTCTCGACGGGCGACGCGGCCTCGACGACCTCACCCGCCGGGTGTGGGAGCGGCGCCGCGACCTGCAGCGCGACAACCGGATCGACGGGACGCTGCAGGAGGTCCGCGAACTCCTGGCCCGGGCGCTGGACGCCGAGCGCGAGTCGCTGGGCAGCGAGGACTCCGACGACGCGCGGTTCCGCGAGATGCAGCTCGACGCCCTGCCCACCGACACCGGCGGCGCGGTGCGCGAGCTGGGTGAGTACGACTGGCGCTCCTCCGACGCCCGCGAGGCCTACCAGGAGATCCGCGACCTGCTCGGCCGGGAGATGCTCGACCAGCGCTTCGAGGGCATGAAGCAGGCGATGCAGAACGCCACCCCCTCCGACGTCGAGCGGATCAACGCCATGCTCGACGACCTCAACGACCTGCTCGACCGCCACGCCCGCGGCGAGGACACCACCGAACGGTTCGCCGAGTTCATGCGCGAGCACGGCGAGCACTTCCCGGAGAACCCGCAGAACACCGAGGAGCTGGTCGACGCGCTCGCCGCCCGGGCCGCCGCGGCCCAGCGGATGATGAACTCGATGTCGGCCGAGCAGCGGGCCGAGCTGGCCGAACTGGCCCAGCAGGCGTTCGGCGACCCGCGGCTGGCGCAGTCGCTGGCCCGGCTGGACACGCAGCTGCAGGGCCTGCGTCCGGGCGAGGACTGGTCGGGGAAGGGGAACTTCCGCGGCGAGAACCCGATGGGCATGGGCGAGGCGACCCGCGCCCTGGAGGAGCTGGGGCAGCTCGACGCGCTGGCCGAACAGCTGGCGCAGAGCTACCCCGGTGCGCGGATGGAGGACATCGACCTCGACGCGCTCACCGAGATGCTCGGCCCGGAGGCCGCCGCCGACGCCCGCACCCTGGCCGAGCTGGAACGCGAGCTGCAGCGCCAGGACCTGTTCCGGCGCGCACCCGACGGCTCGCTGCTGCTCTCGCCGAAGGCGCTGCGCACGCTCGGGCAGTCGGTGCTGCGCGACGTCGCCGACCGGATCTCCGGGCGGTCGGGGCAGCGCGACACCCGGCGTGCCGGGGCGGCGGGCGACGCGACCGGGGCGACCCGGCCGTGGGCCTTCGGGGACACCCAGGCCTGGTCGGTGCCCCGGACCCTGCTCAACGCCCAGCTGCGCCGCGCCGGTGGCGACGGCCGGGCACTCGACGTGTCCGACGTCGAGATCGTCGAGACCGAGCAGCGCACCCGGGCCGCCGTCACGCTGCTGGTCGACACGTCGTGGTCGATGGTCGCCGAGGGCCGGTGGGTGCCGATGAAGCGCACCGCCCTGGCCCTGCACCAGCTCATCTCCACCCGCTTCCGCGGCGACGACCTCTCGCTGATCACGTTCGGCCGGCACGCGCAGACCGTCGAGCTGGGCGAGCTGATCGGGCTGGAGGGCGTGTACATGCAGGGCACCAACCTGCACCACGCCCTGCTCCTGGCCCGCGAACGGCTGGCCCGCCAGCCCGACGCGACGCCGGTGGTCCTGGTGGTGACCGACGGCGAGCCGACCGCGCACCTGGAGCCCGACGGCGAGGCGTTCTTCGACTACCCGCCCAGCCCGTACACCCTGCGGGCGACCGTGGACGGGCTGGACAAGCTGATCGGGATGGACGCGGCGTTCACCTTCTTCGTGCTCGGCGACGACCCGGGGCTGCTGTCGTTCGTGAACCGGCTCGCCCGCCGGGCCGGGGGACGGGTGGTGCAGCCCGACCTCGACGGTCTCGGTGCCGAGGTGGTCTCGGACTACCTGCGCCGCCGCACCGGCTGAGCCGCAGCAGCGTCGGCGGCCCGCTGCGGTCAGGTGGGTTCCGGTGCGCGCAGGTGTTCGGCGGCCCAGCTCCGCAGGGTCGTCGGGGTCGTCGAGACCGCGTCGCGGCGCTGCTCGGGCACGTACCCGGGGGCGGCGAGCCCCTCCGCCATCCCGGCGACCGCGTCGACCTCGGCCGGGGTCATCCCGTCCCCGGCCAGGATCTCCCGGAACTCCCGGCTCCCGAGGGGCACCGCACGGACCGGGTGGCCGAGGACCTCGGTGAGCACCGCCGCGGCGTCGTCGAACGTCAGGTCCGCCGGCCCGTGCACCGCCTGGACCAGCCGCCCCGACCACACCGGACCGAGCAGCCGCACCGCGGCGACGGCGGCGATGTCACCGGGCGCCACCCACGGCAGCGGACGGTCCGGCGGCCACGGCGTCGACAGGGTCCCGCCGGCGAGCTCGTCGGCCGCGTGCAGCAGGTTCGACATGAAGTAGCCGCACCGCAGGTGCAGCACCGGCGCACCGGTCGCGTCGAGGGCCTGCTCGGTCGCGGCGAGGCCGTCGATGTCCCCCACCCCGCGACGCAGCTCCGCCCCGCCGCTGCTCTGGAACACCGTCGCGCTGATCCCGTTGCGTCGCACCGCCTCCGCGACGGCGGCCGCGCAGGCCGCGTGGTGGGCGAGCGGGTCGGTGCCGGGTCGGCCCGGCGGGTTCACCCAGTACAGCCGGTCCGCGTCCAGGGTGGCGCCGACGACGGCGTCGGCGTCGGTCTGGTCCGCGACCACCGGCTCGACCAGACCGGCCAGGTCGGGTGGCAGTCGTGCCGGGTCGCGGAGCAGGGCCACCGGCCGGACCCCGGCCTGCACGAGCAGGCGCAGGACCCGGGAGCCGACGGTGCCGGTCGGTGTCGTCACGACGATGCGCATGCCCGCACCGTCGCACAGGGGTCCGACAGCGGGTGTGGGGTCAGCCGAGCCAGGGGCGGGCGAGGCGGTCCCAGGTGCCGTCGGTGCGGGCGGTGCGCAGCCAGTCGTTGACGCGGGCGGCGAACACCGGATCACCGGGCGGCATCAGGTAGGCCTTCTCCGAGTCGGTGAACGGGGCGTCGGGGTGCACCGCGCAGAGCACCCCGGGGTGCCGGGCGGCCTGCCAGCGGGTCTCGATCGCGTCGGTGACCATCAGGTCGGCGCGGCCGGCCACGATCTCGTCGAAGATCGTGGAGTTGTCCGGGTGGTCGACGATCGTCGCGCGGGTGAAGGTCTCCCGGGCGAAGCGCTCGTTGGTCCCGCCCGGGTTCACCACGACCCGCACGCCGGGCCGGTCGATGTCGGCGACCGTGCCGTAGCGGGCGACGTCGGGGCAGCGCACGATGGGCGTCTTGCCGTCGCGCAGGTAGGGCTCGGTGAACACCGCCCGCGCCGCGCGGTCGGGGGTGACCGAGATGCCGCCGACGGCGATGTCGCAGCGCCCGGCGACGACGTCGTCGAGCAGGGTCGCCCAGGTCGTGCGCACCGGCTCGGCCCGGGCGCCGAGCTCGGCGGCGAGGTCGCGGGCCATGTCGACGTCGATCCCGGACCAGGTGCCGTCCGCGGCCAGCGCGGTCAGCGGCCGGTAGTCACCGGTCGAGCAGACCCGCAGCACCTGCGACGACGCGACCCGCTCCAGCGTCGGGGACCCCGGCGCGGGTGCGGCGCACCCGGTGACCAGCAGCAGGAGCAGCAGGACGATCGGCGGGCGGCACACGGTCCGGGACCCTAGCCGCCGATCGGGGGAGTCCAGGACTCCGGACGGAGGTCGGCCGAGCGGATGCTGCGGACCAGCGCCTCGGCCGGGCCGCTGCGGCGTCGTCCGTGCGCCAGCACCACGTCGACCGGACCCAGATCGGGCAGCCCGGCGTGTTCAGGCACGACCTCCAGCCCGTCGGGGACCAGCGTCGCGGCGTGCGCGAGCACCCCCAGCCCGGCGAGCGCGGCGGCCCGCAGCCCGGACAGGCTGCCGCTGGTACAGGCCATCCGCCACGGCCGCCCCGCGGCCTCCAGGGCCCCGACGGCAGCGGTGCGCGAGAGGCTCGGCGGGGGATAGGCGACGACCGGCACCGGGTCGCCGGGGCCCAGCGGCAGCCCGGGCGCCCCCACCCAGACGAACCGGTCGCGGCGCACGACCAGCCGGCCGTCGTCGGGGCCGGGCAGGCGCTTGGCGAACATGAGGTCCAGCTCCCCGGCGGCGAGGCGGCGTTCGAGATCGCCGGCGAGGCCCACGGTCAGCTCCAGGTCGACCTCGGGATGGCGACGGCGGAAGTCCGCAAGCACCGCGGGCAGCCGGGTCAGGACCAGGTCCTCCGACACCCCGAACCGCACCCGGCCGTGCACCCGCGAGGCCCGGAAGTGCGCCATCGCCCGGTCACCCGCGTCGAGGATGGTGGCGGCGAACTCCAGCATCGCCTCGCCGTCGACGGTGAGCGACACCGAGTGGGTGTCGCGTTCGAGCAGCGCGCGTCCGACCGTCGCCTCCAGGCGTCGCACGTGTTGGCTCACGGTGGACTGGCCGACGCCGAGGCGCGCGGCGGCCCGGGTGAAGCTGCGGGCGCGCGCGACGGCGGCAAAGGACCGCAGCTGTACGGGGTCGAGCACCCGGTCATCGTAGTTCGCGGACACAGTCATGGTGATCAGCCGGTTTCCCGATCGGGACCCGGCTTGCAGGATGGAACCATGCGTGTCCGTCCCGACCCCTTCCTCGTGCTGCTCCTCGTGACGGTCGGTGTCGCGTCGCTGGTCCCCGCGCGCGGCGCGGCGGTCGGGGTGGTCGACGTCGCCGTCACCGCGGCGCTCGCGCTGCTGTTCTTCCTCTACGGCGCCCGCCTCTCTGCCGCCGAGGCACTGGGCGGGCTGCGGAACTGGCGGCTGCACGGCACCGTCCTGGCGGCCACGTTCGTCCTGTTCCCGCTGCTCGGGCTGTCGGTGCTGCTGCTGCCGGAGTGGCTGCTGCCCGCGCCGCTCGCCGCCGGGGTCGTGTTCCTGTGCTGCCTGCCCTCGACCGTGCAGTCCTCCATCGCCTTCACCGGCGTCGCCCGCGGCAACGTGCCCGCCGCGATCGTCGCGGCGTCGGTGTCGAACGTGCTCGGCGTGGTCCTCACCCCGGTGCTGGCCGCACTGCTGCTGGCGACCAGCGGCGGCTTCGACGCGTCGAGCTTCGGCGACATCGCGCTGCGCCTGCTGGTGCCCTTCCTCGCCGGGCAGGCCGCACGGCCGCTGATCGGCCGGTTCGTCGCCCGGCACCGGACGCGGCTGGCGCTGGTCGACCGCGGATCGATCCTGCTGGTCGTCTACGCCGCGTTCAGCGAGGGCGTCGTGGCGGGGATCTGGGGACGGCTCACCCCGGTCTCGCTGCTCGTGCTGCTCGGGATCTGCCTGGTGCTGCTCGCCCTGGTGCTCGCCGCGACCGCGTACGGGTCCCGCGCGCTCGGGTTCGACGACGCCGACCGCATCGCGATCGTGTTCTGCGGGTCGAAGAAGTCGCTGGCCAGCGGACTGCCGATCGCCGGCGTGCTGTTCGGTGGCCCCGCCGGGGCACTGGTCGTCCTGCCGCTCATGCTGTTCCACCAGATCCAGCTGATGGCCTGCGCGGTGATCGCCGAGCGGGTCGGCCGGCGTCGCGCGGCCCTCGACACCGAGCGGGCCGCCGAGGCAGCATCGCAGGCGTGACGCCGTCCGCCTGCCGCCTCTGCGGCGCCCCCGGCCCCGACGACGCCGGGGTCGCCGCCGTCGCGGGCTGGGTGACCGACCGCGACGAACGCGGCCGGGACGGGCGGCTCTGCCCGGCCTGTGCCCGCCGCCACGTCCGCGACATCGAGTCCAAGCTCGACCACCGGTGGTGGTGACCGGCGCCAGGGCCTCGCCGGAATCTGCGACGGGCACCGCGCGTTCGCATGTGTGACCGCTTCCGAGAGCTAGGTAGGTTTGACCGCATGGAGACCTGGGCCCCGACCGACGTCCCGGCACTGGAGGGCAGCGGCCCGCCGCTGCGCCTGCACGACACCGCCACCGGCCGGGTCCGGCCCACGGCGCCCGGCCCGGTCGCGACGATGTACGTCTGCGGGATCACCCCCTACGACGCGACCCACCTCGGCCACGCCGCCACCTACCTGACGTTCGACCTGGTCAACCGCTACTGGCGCGACCTCGGACACGACGTGCACTACGTCCAGAACGTCACCGACATCGACGAGCCGCTGCTGGAGCGCGCCGAGCGCGACCAGGACGACTGGATCGTGCTGGGCCTGCGCGAGACCGCACTGTTCCGCGAGGACATGAAGGCCCTACGGGTGCTGCCGCCGCGGGAGTTCGTCGGCGCGGTCGAGGCGATCCCCGAGATCGCCGAGCTGGTCGAGAAGCTCGTCGCCTCCGGCGCGGCCTACCGGATCGACGACCCGGAGTACCCCGACGTCTACCACGACGTGTCCGCCACCGGGCACTTCGGCTACGAGTCGAACTACGACCTCGACACCATGCTGGCCTTCTCCGCCGAGCGCGGCGGCGATCCGGACCGGCCGGGCAAGCGCAACCGGCTCGACCCGCTGCTGTGGCGCACCGCGCGCCCCGGTGAGCCGGCCTGGGACTCGGGTCTCGGTCGCGGTCGTCCCGGCTGGCACGTGGAGTGCGCCGCGATCTCGCTGAACCGGCTCGGCCCGCAGATCGACCTCAACGGCGGCGGCTCGGACCTGATCTTCCCGCACCACGAGTGCGGTGCCCTGCACGCCGAGTCGCTCACCGGTGAGCACCCGTTCGCCCGGCACTACGTGCACACCGGCATGATCGGCCTCGACGGCGAGAAGATGTCGAAGTCCAAGGGCAACCTGGTCTTCGTCTCGAAGCTGCGCAACGCCCGCGTCGACCCGAACGTCATCCGGGTCACCCTGCTCGACGGGCACTACCGCACCGACCGGGCCTGGACCGACGAGGTACACGCGACCGGCGACCGGCGGGTGGCCCGCTGGCGCGAGGCCGTGGGGCTCGACGCCGGGCCGGCCGCGACCGAGCTGGTCGCCAAGGTGCGAACCCATCTCGCCGACGACCTCGACACCCCTGGTGCGCTCGCCGCCGTCGACGCCTGGGCCGAGGAGGCGCTGACCCGCCGCGGCACCGACACCGCGGCCCCGCAGCAGGTGCGCACCGCGCTGGACGCGCTTCTCGGGGTGCAGCTGTAGATCGGCTGTAGAGCAGATGAGGACCGCGCGGCCCGCGCCGCACTGAGCGCAGGTGCGGCGCCGCCGGTGGTGCCGGAGGCCACCCACGCCCGCACCCCGGAACGGGTCTACCTCGACGACCTGCGGGCGCACGCCGTCGGGCGGGCCTCAGACGCGGCGCGCCCGGTCGACCGCGAGGACGGCCGGCGCGCCCGCCGCGAGCAGCGCCGCCGGCGCGAGGAACGCCACCAGCGGGTCCGCGTGGTACACCGGCGTCAGCGCCACCGGCGACGCCGCCGTCCCGGCGAAACGGACCGCCTGCACCACCGACACCGCCCCGCCCCCGCCGCCCCCGGCCGGACCGAGGACCAGCGCGTTCACCCCGACCAGGACGAGCTGGCTGCACACCCCGCCGACCGCCCACAGCGCGACGACCACCCCGAGCCACGGGACCAGCCCGATCGCCGCGACGAGCACGCCGCCGACGACCGACCCGGCCAGTACGCAGCGCCGCGCCCCGAACCGGTCCACCGCCCCGCCGATCACCCGCGCGGTCAGGATCCCGGCGACCCCCAGCGCGGTCAGCACCAGCCCGCGCGGCCCCGAGCCGAGCCCGAAGACCTCCTCCAGCCGCAGCGCGAGCAGGAAGTTCAGCCCGGCCAGGCAGCCCCAGCCGATCCCGGCGACCAGCCCGAGCCGCAGCACCGGGCCGGTCCAGGCCGCCCGCAGCCGTGGCCGGGGGTCGCCGTCGGACGGCGCCCCGCCGCCGGGGATGCCGATCACCGCCAGCACCAGGGCCACTCCCGCGGCGCCCCAGAACGCCCACCGCCAGTCCACCTCCGCGGCCAGCCCGCCGACCAGCGGCGCCGAGGTCTGTCCGGCCGCCTGCAGCGACCCGAACCAGCCCAGCACCCGGCCGAGGCGGTCCGGCTCCACCGCGGCGGCCAGCGCCGCCAGCAGCAGGGGAGTGGTGAAGGCGTTCGCGACGCCCTGCAGTGCCCGCCCCGCCAGGAACAGCGGCCAGGACACCGCCAGCACGCAGACCAGCGAGGCGACGACGTAGAGCGCGTACCCGGCGACGACGGTGCGCCCCCGCCCCCACCGGTCGCCGAGGGTGCCCGAGACGAGCATGACCCCGGCGAACGGCAGCAGGTACGCGGTGATCGAGACCGACGCGGTCGCCGTCGGGACGCCGAACTCGGTACCCAGCTCGGGCAGCATCGCCGCGGTCATCCCGCCGCCGAACGGGCCGAGGAACGCCCCGGCGAACAGCGCCCCCCGGCGCAGGGCGGTGACCACCGGGCGGGTCAGGAGTTGGGGCCGCGGCGGCGCAGGTAGCGCTCGAAGTCCGCCGCGATCGAGTCCCCGGAGGTCTCGCGCAGCTCGGTGCGGGCCTCCTCGTCGTCGGACTCCGAGGCCTGCTCCTCCAGCTGGCGGACGTACTCGCGGACCTCGTCGTCGGCGTCGGCCATCTCCGAGACGGTCCGCTCCCACTCCTCGGCCTTCTCCGGCAGCACCCCGAGCGGCACCTCGACGTCGAGGGACTCCTCGATCCGGTGCAGCAGCGCGACCGCGGCCTTGGGGACCTGGGCCTGCGAGACGTAGTGCGGCACCTCGGCCCAGTAGGAGACGGCCGGGATGCCGGCCTGCACGCAGGCCTGCTGGAAGACCGCGACGATCCCGGTCGGGCCCTCGTAGTTCGACGGCTCGGTGCCCATCGCCTTCTGCGACTCCGCGTCCCAGGATGTGCCGTTCACCGGCGTCGGCCGGGTGTGCGGGACCTCGGTGAGCAGGGCCCCCAAGGTGATGACCTTCGTCACGCCGAGACGCTCCGCGTGACCCACGAGCTCGGCGCAGAACGTCTTCCAGCGCAGGTTCGGCTCGATCCCGTTGACCAGGACGACATGGCGGTCGGTGCCCGGCAGCGTCGCCCAGGACAGCCGGGTGGTCTGCCACTCGATCCGTCGGGTGACACCGTCGGCGAGCTTGACGTGCGGACGCGTGACCTGGAAGTCGTAGTACTCCTCTGGATCGATCGAGGTCAGAGGCTTCGCGTCCCAGCTGAGCTCGAGGTGCTCCAGCGCGGTGCTCGCGGCCTCACCGGCGTCGTTCCATCCCTCGAACGCGGCGATGAGGACCGGATCGACCAGGTGCGGAGTGCTGTCGCCACCCGTGATGCTCGGCTCTCGGTCGGTCATCTCCCCAGCCTACGACCCCGCGGGCGCGGGGCCTGGTCGCTACCCCTCCAGCAGGTACCCTGGGGGATCGTGTCATCTACGACGGGAGCGGATCACTCGGTGGGCACCTCGGCGCACGACAGCACCCTCCGCCCGGTCGACCCCGAACGGGTCCGGCGGGCTGCGCAGCGTACCGAGCAGCTGACGGAGCTCCTCGGCCGTCGCATCGCGGTGATCGACGGCGCCTGGGGCACCGTCATCCAGGGCCTCGGCCTGACCCCGGAGGACTACTCCGCGGACTGGCTGAAGGGCCACCCCAAGGACACCAACGGCGACCCGGACCTGCTCAACCTCACCCGTCCGGACCTGATCCTCCAGGCGCACCGCAACTACTTCGACGCGGGCGCCGACCTGACGACGACCAACACCTTCACCGCGACCACGATCGGCCAGGCGGACTACGGCCTGGAGTCGAAGGTCGACCAGATGAACGTGGCCGCGGCGCGACTGGCCCGCGAGGCCGCCGACGAGGCCGAGAAGGCCACCGGCGAGCCGAAGTGGGTGGCCGGCTCGATCGGTCCGCTGAACGTCACGCTGTCGCTGTCGCCGAAGGTCGAGGACCCCGCCTACCGCGCGGTGTCCTACGAGCAGGTCTACGACTCCTACGCCCAGCAGATCGCCGCGCTCGACTCCGGCGGCGTCGACATCCTGCTGATCGAGACCATCTTCGACACGCTGAACTCGAAGGCCGCGCTGCAGGCCGCGCACGACGTCGCCCCGCACCTGCCGGTGTGGATCTCGGTGACCATCGTCGACCGCTCCGGGCGCACGCTGTCCGGGCAGACCGTCGACGCGTTCTGGACCTCGGTGCGCCACGCCGCGCCGCTCGTCGTCGGGCTGAACTGCGCGCTGGGCGCCGACGAGATGCGCCCGCACGCCGTCGCGCTCGCCGAGATCAGCGACGCGTTCGTCGCCACCTACCCCAACGCGGGCCTGCCGAACGCCTTCGGCGGCTACGACGAGACCCCCGAGCAGACCGCGGACTACCTCAAGGAGTTCGCCGAGTCCGGGCTGGTCAACATCGTCGGCGGCTGCTGCGGCACCGGCCCGGAGCACATCCGGCACATCGCCGACCGGGTCAAGGGGCTGCCGCCGCGGGTCCCGGCCGAGCCGCCGCAGCGCACCCGCTTCTCCGGTCTGGAGCGCTTCGAGATCGGCCCCGACACCGGCTTCGTGATGATCGGTGAGCGCACCAACGTCACCGGGTCCAAGCGGTTCCGCAGGCTCATCGAGTCGAAGGACTACAACGGCGCGCTGGACGTCGCGCTGGACATGGTCCGCGGCGGCGCGAACATGCTCGACGTCAACATGGACGCCGACCTGCTCGAGTCCGCCGACGAGATGCGCACCTTCCTCAACCTGCTGGCCACCGAGCCCGAGGTCGCCCGGCTGCCGATCATGATCGACAGCTCGCGGTGGTCGGTGATCGAGGCCGGCCTGCAGTGCGTGCAGGGCAAGGGCGTCGTCAACTCGATCAGCCTCAAGGAGGGCGAGGAGCCCTTCCTGGAGCAGGCCCGCAAGGTCAAGGCCTACGGCGCGGGCGTCGTCGTCATGGCCTTCGACGAGGACGGCCAGGCCGACACCGCCGACCGCAAGGTCGAGATCTGCGGACGCGCCTACGACCTGCTCGTCGAGAAGGCCGGGCTCGACCCGCACGACATCATCTTCGACCCGAACATCCTTGCCGTCGCCACCGGCATGGAGGAGCACAACGACTACGCGAAGGCCTTCATCGAGGCCTGCCCCCGGATCAAGGAGCGCTGCCCCGGCGCCCACATCTCCGGTGGTGTCTCGAACCTGTCCTTCGCCTTCCGCGGCAACAACGTCGTCCGCGAGGCCATGGACTCGGCCTTCCTGTTCCACGCCATCAAGGCCGGCCTGGACATGGGCATCGTCAACGCCGGCCAGCTCGCGGTCTACCAGGACATCCCCGCCGACCTGCTCGAGATGGTCGAGGACGTCCTGTTCAACCGTCGGCCCGACGCCACCGACCGGCTCGTGGAGAACGCCGACCGGTTCAAGGGCGAGGGCACCCAGCGCAAGGTCGATCTGACCTGGCGGGAGAACGACGTCCGCGCCCGCCTGGAGCACGCCCTCGTGCACGGCATCGTCGACTTCGTCGAGGCCGACACCGAGGAGGCCAGGGCGCAGGCCGCCCGGCCGCTCGACGTCATCGAGGGCCCGCTGATGGACGGCATGAAGGTCGTCGGCGACCTGTTCGGCGACGGCAAGATGTTCCTGCCTCAGGTCGTGAAGTCCGCCCGCGTGATGAAGCGCGCCGTCGCCTACCTCGAGCCCTTCATGGAGAAGGAGAAGGAGGAGGCCAAGGCCCGCGGTGAGATCGACACCCGTGGCAACGGCAAGGTCGTCATGGCCACGGTCAAGGGCGACGTGCACGACATCGGCAAGAACATCGTCGGCGTCGTGCTGGGCTGCAACAGCTACGAGGTCATCGACCTCGGTGTGATGGTGCCCGCCCAGACCATCCTCGACACCGCCGTCGCCGAGGGTGCCGACGTCGTCGGGCTGTCCGGCCTGATCACCCCCTCGCTCGACGAGATGGTCAACGTTGCCACCGAGATGGAGCGGCGCGGCCTGAAGCTGCCGCTGCTCATCGGCGGCGCCACCACCTCCCGCCAGCACACCGCGGTGAAGATCGCCCCGCAGTACCAGGGCACCGTGCTGCACGTCCTGGACGCCTCCCGGGTCGTCGGGGTCGTGTCCGACCTGCTCGACGACGACCGCGCCGAGGCCCTGTCCGCGCGCAACGACGACGACCAGCAGCGGCTGCGCGAGCAGCACGAGGGACGGCAGGCCAAGCCCCTGCTGCCCTTCGCCGACGCCGTCGCCAACCGCGAGGTCGTCGACTTCGGCGAGCTGCCCGTCCCGGAGTTCACCGGGGTCCGGCCCTGCGAGCCGACGATCGCCGAGCTCCGTGAGCTGATCGACTGGCAGTTCCTGTTCCTGGCCTGGGAGCTGAAGGGCAAGTTCCCGCAGATCCTGAACTCCCCGGTCGCGAAGGAGCTCTACGACGACGCCAACGCGATGCTCGACCAGATCATCGCCGAGGACCGGTTCACCGCCCGCGGCGTCTACGGCTTCTGGCCGGCCCACGCCGAGGGCGAGGACATCGTGATCTCGCCCGGCGGCGGCGACGTGCGGCTGCCGATGCTGCGCCAGCAGACCGTCAAGCCACAGGGGCGGGCCAACCGGAGCCTCGTGGACTACGTGGCGCCCGAGGGGGACCACCTCGGCGCGTTCGCGGTGTCCATCCACGGCGCCGAGGACATGGCGGCCGAGTTCGAGGCCGCGCTCGACGACTACAAGGCCATCATGGTGAAGGCGCTGGCCGACCGGCTCGCGGAGGCCTTCGCCGAGTACGCCCACCGGCAGGCCCGTCGCGAGTGGTTCGAGCCCGACGCGAACCAGGCCGTCGAGGACCTGCACGCCGAGCGGTTCCGGGGCATCCGGCCCGCGTTCGGCTACCCGGCCTGCCCGGACCACACGCTCAAGCGGCCGCTGTTCGACCTGCTGGGCGCGGAGGAGACCGGCGTGGGGCTCACCGAGTCCTTCGCCATGACCCCGGCGGCCGCGGTCAGCGGCATGATGTTCGCCCACCCGGAGTCGCGGTACTTCACCGTCGGCCGGATCGGGCCCGACCAGGTCGCCGACTACGCCGGCCGGCTCGGCGTGGACGTCGCCGTCGTCGAGAAGTGGCTGCGCCCGAACCTGGGCTACACCCCCGATGCCTGAGCCGACGACGATCCGGCCCGCGGGCGTGCTGCTGGACATGGACGGCACCCTGATCGACTCGGAGAAGGTGTGGGAGGTCGCGCTCAACGACCTCATGAAGCACCTCGGCGCCCCCGAGCTGAGCCTCGGGGCCCGGCTGGAGTCCGTCGGCGGTTCGCTGGACTCGTCGCTGCGGATCTGCTTCCGGGAGGCCGGACGCGACCCGGACACCGTGCCCGCCGACGAGTACCGCGAGACCGGCGAGTGGCTCTACGACCGCGCCGGGGAGCTGTTCACCCACGGTGTGCCGTGGCGGCCGGGCGCCCGGGAGCTGCTCACCGCGCTGCGCGAGGCGGACATCCCGGCCGTGCTCGTCACCAACACCATCCGGGTGCTGGCGGAGCGGGCGCTGGAGACGCTGGGCCGGGAGCACTTCGTCGCCGTCGTGCCCGGCGACGAGGTGCGCGAGCCCAAGCCGCAGCCCGAGCCCTACCGGCGCGGCGCCGAGCTGATCGGGGTCGACCCCGGCGACTGCGTCGCGGTGGAGGACTCGCCGACGGGTGCGCTCTCGGCGGAGCGGGCCGGCTGCGCGGTGCTGGTGGTGCCCTGCGAGCTCGACGTGCCGGCCGGACCGCGCCGGGTGCTGCGCGAGACCCTCGCCGGGGTCGGCCCGGCCGAGCTCGGGGCGGTCCTCGCGGAGGTCCGGGCCCGCTGAACGGCGCAGGCACCGGCGTGAGCGGGCCGTTCGCGGCGATGAACGGCACCGCACCCGGGGGTTGCTCACTCCGGGTGAACCACCCGGCGCGGTCCGTTGCCCACACGGCTTACCGCCCCGGATGCGCCCGGCATGCGGCACAGGTCACCGTTCACACTGGTACCCGTGAAGACTTTCGACGACTTGTTCGCCGAGCTGGCGGCCAAGGCCCGGGACCGGCCGGCCGGCTCGGGGACCGTCGCCGCGCTCGACGCCGGGGTGCACGCCCAGGGCAAGAAGGTGCTCGAGGAGGCCGGTGAGGTCTGGATCGCCGCCGAGTACCGGGGTGACGACGAGCTGGCGGAGGAGATCTCGCAGCTGCTGTACCGGCTGCAGGTGATCATGCTTCAGCGGGGGCTCACCCTCGAGGACGTGTACAAGCATCTGTAGGCCGACCCGGCCCACCGACACCACCACCACCGATGACGACCGTCAGGAGAGCGGAAATGCTCCGCGTGGCACTGCCGAACAAGGGCACCCTGGCCGAGCCCGCCGCGACGATGATGCGCGAGGCCGGGTACCGCCAGCGGACCGACTCGCGCGACCTCAGCGTGGTCGACGAGGAGAACGAGATCGAGTTCTTCTACCTGCGGCCCAAGGACATCGCGACCTACGTCGGCAAGGGTGACCTGCACCTGGGCGTCACCGGCTTCGACCTCATGGAGGAGTCGGGCAGCCAGACCCAGGAGATCATCCCGCTCGGCTTCGGCAGGTCGCGGTTCCACTTCGCCGCCCCGGCCGACGCCGACTGGAAGATCGAGGACCTCGACGGCCGCAAGATCGCGACGTCCTACCCCCGCCTGGTCCGCTCCTACCTGTCGGGCAAGCGGATCGGCGCCGAGATAGTGAAGCTCGACGGCGCGGTGGAGATCTCCATCCAGCTCGGTCTGGCCGACGCGATCGCCGACGTCGTGTCCTCCGGCCGCACGCTGCGCCAGCACGGTCTGCAGATCATCGGCGAGGCCATCGCCACCTCGCAGGCCACGCTCATCGAGCGGGAGAAGCGGCACGACCGCGCCGAGGACGCCGAGACCACCCGTCTGAAGAAGGTCTTCGCCGACCGGCTGCAGGGCGTCGTCGTGGCCCACGAGTACCTGATGATGGACTTCGACTGCCCGGAAGGGCTGCTCGAGGCGGTGGAGAAGGTCGCGCCGGGCCTGCAGGCGCCGACGGTCTCGCCGCTGTCGAAGAAGGGCTGGGTCGCGGTCCGCACGATGGTGCGCACCAAGGACACCAACCGCGTGATGGACAAGCTCGCCGACATCGGCGCCACCGCGATCCTCACCTCGGAGATCCGGTCCTGCCGCGCGATGACGGTCAACGGCCACGGCCACTGAGCACGTCCCCGTCCGACGTCCGTTCCCCCCGCGGCGGCCCGCCCCCGGTGACTCCGGTGGGCGGGCCGCCGTCGTGTTGCCGGGATCTCCGGCGGGCCGCTAGCGGGCCCGGACGGTCAGCGCCTGGGCGCTCCGACCGGTGTGCCCGTCGTCGTCGAACAGGGTGGCCGAGCAGGTGCCCAGCCCGTCCGGCCCGACGACGGTCGCGGCGTCCACGCCGATCCACTCGCCGGTCGGGGCCCGGTGCAGGTGCACCGTCAGGTCGGTGTTGACGAACAGCCAGCGGGCCGCGTCCAGCGGTGCGGCGAGCCCGTTCGCGCAGTCCGCGGCGACCATCAGCCGCTGTGCCGGGCTCGGCTCCTCGCCCTCGACGAGCGGGACCCGCATCCGGATCCAGCCCCGTCCCGGGCCCTCGGTGCCGAGGCGGCCGCCGTCGAGCCAGGCCCACTCGACCGCGTCGAGGAACCCGGGCAGCCAGCCGTCCGGCCGCTCGGTCCGCACGACGGCGGTGTCCCGGCCGGGCAGCGGCGCTGTCTGCCCGACCGCGACGGCGGCGGTGTCGGAGGCGGCGAGCCGCCAGGCCCGCGCCCGGAGCACGTCGCGGTCGCCGGCGCGCATCGTCGCCGACAGCAGCTCGATCGTCCGCCCGGGCCGCTCGACGCCCGCGGTCACCGTGACAGGCCCGGCGGGCACCGCCCCGAGCACCTCGACGGTGACGCGGGCGATCCGCCAGTCGTCCCCGGCGCCGCCGGGCCGGGACGCGGGCAGCCGTTCGAGCGCACGGACGAGCAGCCCCGAGGGCGGTCCCATGTGCTGGGCGTCGGCGAACCAGGGGCCGGTGGTCGACGGGGTCGCCTCGAACGCGGCGTGGGTGACGCCGTCGGCGGAGTGCTCGCCGCGGGGCAGGTAGAACGGGCCGGGCGGGATCGGGGGCGGTGCGCTCACCCGTCGATCATGCCCCGCCGCCCGGCCAGCCGGGGTACGGCGGGGGAGTGCCGCCCCAGGCGGGGCAGCGGGCCTGGTGGTCGCAGGTGCGGCAGGCCGGGCCGGGGCGGGGCCGGAAGTCCCCGGTGGGGGCGGCGAGCCGGATGGCGGTCCACACCGCGTCGAGCAGGCGTCCGAACCGGGTGAGCTCCTCGGCGTCGGGCCGGTAGGTCAGGGCGGTGCCGTCGGCCAGGTAGAGCAGGCGCAGCTCGTCGGGGACGCGGCCGTGGGTCAGCAGGACCGCCAGCGCGTAGAACTTGAGCTGGAACAGCACGCCGGACTCGTAGCCCTCCCCGGGCGTCGCGCCGGTCTTGTAGTCGACGACCCGCAGGCCGTCGGGGCCGTCGTCGAGCCGGTCCAGGATGCCGCGCAGCGGTACCGGGGCCGCGCCGTCCGCGCCGTCCGCCCCGTCGAGGGTCGCCTCGATGCGGGCCTCCACCGCCGTCGCGGTGACGCCGGCCGGGTCCTCCAGCGCGAAGTAGCGGTCCAGCAGTGCCGAGGCCGAGTCCAGCCAGAGCGCGAGCTGCGGGTCCTCCGGGCCGGTGAACAGCGCCGTCACGGCGGGATCGGCCGCGGCGAGGTCGTCCCAGCAGGGGCCGAGCAGCTCCCGGGCCGCGCGTGGGGTCCGGTCGGCCGGCTCCCGGGCGAACAGCTGCTCCAGCACGGCGTGCACCAGGGTGCCGCGGACCTGCGCCCGCGACGGCGGCTCCGGCAGCCGGTCGACCGCGCGGAACCGGTAGAGCAGCGGGCAGCGGCGGAAGTCCGCCGCCCGCGACGGCGACAGCGCGGGCGGGCGCGGTGGCGCCGCGACGATCGGGCGGACGGCCGGGGTGACGACCTCGGGGCCCGCCTCGTCCGGGAAGGGGCCGGACTCGTCGGAGGGGGCTGCGGTCATGGCGGCAGGCTAGCCGCGACCCCCGACGGTTCCGGGCTGCCCGGTGCTGCCCTGTGCCCCGGCGTCGGGGCCGGGGGTGCGCGCGGATAGCGTCGTCGTCCGTGCACGACGCCCCGACGCCCGACGCGCCGACCGAGTCCGCGCCCCTCGACTCCCCTCACACCGAGTCCCACACCGAGGAATCCGTCGACGCGGAGCTCGTCGCCCCCCGGCCCGTCGACGCCGAGCCCGCCGCCGGGCCGGCCACCGACGAGCCCGCCGACGAGCCGGCCACCTGGGTCCCCCCGCGCCGCGGCGGGCCGTTCCGCGAGGGCGACCGGGTGCAGCTCACCGACCCCAAGGGGCGCCACTACACCGTCGTCCTGCAGGCGGGCGGGTCGTACCACACCCACCGCGGCCAGATCGACCACGACGACATCATCGGCTCGCCCGAGGGCGGGCTCGTGCACTCGGCGGCCAACACGCCGTACCTGACCCTGCGCCCCCGCCTGGCCGACTACGTGCTGTCGATGCCCCGCGGCGCCCAGGTGATCTACCCGAAGGACTCGGCACAGATCCTGATGTGGGGCGACGTGTTCCCTGGCGCCCGGGTGCTGGAGGCCGGCGCGGGGTCCGGCGCGCTGACCTGCTCGCTGCTGCAGGCCGTCGGGCCGACCGGGAAGGTGATCTCCTACGAGGTCCGCGAGGACCACGCCCCGCACGCGGTCACCAACGTCGAGACCTTCTTCGGGCAGCGGCCCCCGCACTGGGAGCTGACCGTCGGCGACGTCCGGGACCACCGCGGCGAGGTCGACCGGGTCGTGCTGGACATGCTTTCCCCGTGGGACGTGCTCGACACCGTCCGCGACTGCCTGGTCCCGGGCGGGATCCTCGTCGGCTACGTCGCGACCACCACCCAGCTGTCCGTGCTCACCGAGGCGCTGCGCGAGATGCAGTGCTGGACCGAGCCCGAGTCGTGGGAGGCGATGGTCCGCCCCTGGCACGTGGTCGGTCTCGCCGTCCGTCCGGAGCACCGGATGATCGCCCACACGGCCTTCCTGCTGACCACCCGGCGGCTCGCCGACGGCGTCACACCGCCCCGGCAGCAGCGGCGGCCGACCGGCCGCTGACCTGGGCGTTGTGTCCGGTTTCGGTCGGATGGTGACCGCGACGCGCCCGAACGCGGAACGAGAACGTTACGAACTACCCTCCGTGTGGACGTGGCGGTGACGCCCGCGAAGCCGCAGAGTGACCACATGGTGCCGACCGGCTGAGGCCCGGATCACCGGTTCGACGCACCGTCGCGGTCACCCGTCACGGGTACCGTGGTGAGACGGAACACGGAGGGAGGCTGCCGTGAACCACCCCTACGACGACGGTCCCGGCAACCAGGGTTTCCAGTCTGACCGCGACCTCAGCCCCGCTGAGGCCGCCGAGCACATCCGTCACCTCGAGCACGAGATCTCCACACTGCGTCAACGGCTGACCGAGACGCCCCGGCACGCCCGAGTGCTGGAACAACGTCTCGCCGAGACCACGAGCCGGCTGTCCGCGCTCAACGCTCGGAACGAGAAGCTGACCGAGACCCTCAAGGAGGCCCGCGGCCAGCTGGTCGCGCTCCGCGAGGAGGTCGACCGGCTCGCGCAGCCGCCGTCCGGCTACGGGGTCTTCCTCGGCCGGTACGACGACGACACGGTCGACGTCTTCACCTCCGGCCGCCGGATGCGGGTTCCCGTGTCCCCGGCGGTCGAGGGCGAGACGCTGCGCAGCGGCCAGTCCGTCCGGCTCAACGAAGCACTCACCGTGGTCGAGGCCATGGGCTTCGAGCAGGTCGGTGACCTCTACTCGCTGCGGGAGATCATCTCCCGTCCGGGGGAGGACGGGTCGGCCGGTCGCGGTCTGGTCGTCGGCCACTCCGACGAGGAGCGCGTCGTCTGGCTGGCGGCGCCGCTGTTCGAGCTCGGGCAGGAGGAGGGCACCAGCCCGCTCAAGTCCGGTGACTCGGTCATGGTCGACTCGCGGGCGGGCTACGCCTACGAACGGGTCGCCAAGGCCGAGGTCGAGGACCTCGTGCTGGAGGAGGTCCCGGACATCGCCTACTCCGACATCGGTGGCCTGACCCGGCAGATCGAGCAGATCCAGGACGCGGTCGAGCTGCCGTTCCTGCACACCGAGCTCTTCACCCAGTACGAGCTGCGTCCGCCCAAGGGCGTGCTGCTCTACGGGCCGCCCGGCTGCGGGAAGACGCTCATCGCGAAGGCCGTCGCGAACTCGCTGGCGAAGAAGATCGCCAAGCAGCGGGGCGACGACCCGGACGAGGGCCGCGCGTTCTTCCTCAACATCAAGGGCCCCGAGCTGCTCAACAAGTTCGTCGGTGAGACCGAGCGGCACATCCGTTTGATCTTCCAGCGCGCGCGGGAGAAGGCGAGCGCCGGCACCCCGGTGATCGTGTTCTTCGACGAGATGGACTCGATCTTCCGGACCCGTGGGTCGGGTGTGTCCTCCGACGTGGAGACGACGATCGTCCCCCAGCTCCTCGCCGAGATCGACGGCGTCGAGGGCCTGGAGAACGTCATCGTCATCGGCGCCTCGAACCGCGAGGACATGATCGACCCGGCCATCCTGCGCCCGGGCCGGCTCGACGTGAAGATCAAGATCGAGCGTCCGGACGCCGAGGGCGCGATCGACATCTTCTCGAAGTACATCACCGACACCCTGCCCATCCACGAGGACGACCTGGCCGAGTTCGGCGGGGACCGGAGCGCCTGCACCTCCGCGATGATCCAGCGGATCGTCGAGCGGATGTACGACGAGTCCGAGGAGAACCGGTTCCTGGAGGTCACCTACGCCAACGGTGACAAGGAGACGCTCTACTTCAAGGACTTCAACTCCGGCGCGATGATCCAGAACATCGTCGACCGCGGGAAGAAGTCCGCGATCAAGGCGGTGCTCGAGTCCGGCCAGCCGGGCCTGCGGGTCCAGCACCTGCTGGACGCGATCGTCGACGAGTTCGCCGAGAACGAGGACCTCCCGAACACGACCAACCCCGACGACTGGGCGCGGATCTCGGGCAAGAAGGGGGAGCGGATCGTCTACATCCGCACCCTGGTCACCGGCAAGAACGACGCCACCGGCCGCGCGATCGACACCGCGTCGAACACCGGCCAGTACCTGTAGGCACGCTCTGCTCGCACGGGCCCCGCCGCATCCCGCGGCGGGGCCCGTCGTGCGTCCGGCGGCGGTGCCCCGGAGGAGTGAGGGCCGGACGAAACGGGCATCCTGTGCAGGGAGCCGTGCACGTCCGTGTCGCGGCCCGCACCACGGAGGACCACACATGGCCGGCATCATCGGGCGGATCACCGCATTCCTGAAGAGCCCGCAGGGACGTCGCTACACCGACCAGGCCAAGCGGATGGCGAGTGATCCGCGCAACCGGCAGAAGGCGCAGGACATGCTGCGGCGCTTCCGCGGCAAGCGCTGACCCCTGTCCGATCCGTTCACGACGCCGGGCCGCCCGCGGCCTAGCGTCGTGGGCATGGACACCTCGATCGGCGCCGAGCTCGACATGATCGGCATCGTGGTCACCGACATGACCCGTTCGCTCGCCTTCTACCGCTTGCTGGGGCTGGAGTTCCCCGAGGGCTCCGACACCGAGACGCACGTGGAGACCACCCTGCGCGGCGGCCTGCGGCTGGCCCTGGACCTGCAGTCGGCGGTGGAGGGCTTCCACCCGGGCGCCGCGCCGGTCGGCAACGGCCGGGTCACGCTGGCGTTCCGGGTGCCCAGCGCCGCGGCCGTCGACGAGGCCTGGGGCCGGGTCACGGCGGCCGGGCACACCTCGGTGCTGGACCCGTTCGACGCCCCGTGGGGCCAGCGTTACGCGACCGTCGCCGACACCGACGGGTCGTCGCTGGACCTGTTCGCCTGGGCCTGACCGACCCGGGCGAGCAGGTCACCGTGAGCCGGGCGGCAGGGGGAGCTCCAGTGCGAGCAGCCGCGACGAGAGCGACTTGCCGTGCGTGTCGAGCTGGGTCGACACGGTGACCCCGCCGCCGTGGATCCCGGTGCAGACGAACTGCAGACAGCTCACCCGGGGCAGCTCGTAGCGGGTGACCTCGCCGCCGACCCAGCGGCTCAGGCCCGTCCGGACCAGCTGCGGGGTGAGCACGGCGACGAGCAGCGGGTAGGTCGCGTCGTCGTGCGGGACCACCGTCAGCGTCGCCACCGTCCCCTTGTCGCCCGCGCGACAGTGCGCGATCTCATGCAGCAGCACGGCCGGCCCCCAGGACGGTGACCCGCGGGACGACGGCCGCACGGGGGACGAGGGTGGACAGCACTCCGACGACCTCGTCGAGCCGGGTGCGCACGCCGCCCCCGCCCGCCGGGCCGTTGGTGTAGAGCGCCTCGACCTCGTGGGCGAGGACGTCGAGCAGGCCCGGGTCGCGGTGCAGCGCCGCGACCCGCAGCCGGGCGTCGGTGTCGCCGCCGCGGACCTCGATCCGGGGAGCGACGGCGAGCCCGCGGACCCGCTCGGCGACCACGTCGGCGGCCAGCCGGGCCCGGGCGGCGGCGTTCGGGCCCACGTAGGAGATCCCGGCCTCGACGCGGTGCCCGGCCCGGTAGCCGACGCTGACCTTCAGCTCGTCCGGGCGGGCGCGGCCGGTGGCGCCGGAGACGCGGACCCGGTCCGGGCCGTCGTGGTCCACGGAGACGCCACGCAGGTCCAGGACGACGTCGGGGGTGCGGTACCCGGTCGGGTCGGTCACCTCGTAGAGCAGCTGCTCGCGCACCGTGTGCCGGTCGAGGCGGCCGCCGGTGCCGTCGAGCTTGCCGTAGCGGGCACTCCCGTCCGCGGCGACGTCGGCGAACGGGAACCCGAGCTCGGCCAGCCGGGGGACGTCGAGGTGCCCGGGGTCGGCGGCGTACCCGCCGGTCAGCTGACCGGCGCACTCCAGCAGGTGGCCCACCAGGGTGCCCGCGGCGGCCCGGTCCGGGCGGTCGAGGTCCCAGCCGAGCCGGTGCGCCAGCGGCGCGAGGAACAGCGACGGGTCCGCCACCCGCCCGGTGACGACCACCGCGGCCCCGGTGTCCAGCGCGGGCGCGATCGCGTCGGCGCCGAGATAGGCGTTGGCCGACACCAGCTCCCCGTGCTCGCCCAGCGGGACACCGTCCTCGGCCGCGGGTGCCGCCGGGTCGACCACGTCGAGCACGTCGTCGCCGGTCACGACGGCCACCGGGGCCACCGACCCGAGACCGTCGAGGTGCTCGCGGACGATGCGACCGGCCGCGGGAGGGTTCGCCGCGCCCATGTTGGTGAGCAGCCGGACCCCACCCACCAGCAGGTCCGGCAACAGCGCCGTCAGCCGCTGTCCGAGCCGTGGGTCGTACCCGGTCGCCGGGTCGGCGAGACGCCGGAGGTGGCCGAGCGCGATGGTGCGCTCGGCCAGGCACTCCAGGACGAGGTCGTCCAGCCCGCCGCGGCGGACCAGGTCGACGGCAGGCTCGATCCGGTCGCCGGCGAAGCCGGCACCGCTGCCGATCCGGGTGGTCGTCCGGGTCATCGGGTCTCCTCAGAGGCTCAGGGCGCCGGTGAGCAGCGCGACGACGGTCATGACGGCGGTGGTGCCGAACGCCCACCCGAACACGAACCGCTGGTGGCGGCCCAGCTCGACGGCGGTGAGCCCCAGCAGGATGAAGGTGGAGGCGGTGAGCGGGCTGAGCGGGAACCCGGTGGTCATCTGGCCCAGGATCGCGGCCCGGGCGACCTCCGCGGGGTCGCCGCCCAGCGCCGCCGAGGTCTCCGCCAGCACCGGCAGGACACCGAAGTAGTAGGCGTCCGGGGTGAACACCAGGCTGAGCGGCATCGAGGTCAGCGCCACCGCCACCGGCAGCGCTCCGCCCGCGCCGTCGGGGACGAGCCCGACCAGCGACTGCGCCATCGCGGTGATCATCCCGGTGCCGCCGAGGACACCGGTGAACACACCCGCCGCGAAGATCATCGCGGTCACCAGCACGACGTTGTGACCGTGCTTCTCGAACAGCGCGCGCTGGCCGTCCCAGGTGGGCCGGTTGACCAGCAGCGCGACGACGAAGGCGCAGAGGAACACCACCGGCAGGTCGGCCAGCTGCAGGAGCAGGACCACCACCAGGGCCAGGGTCAGCACGACGTTGACCACGAACCTGACCCGGTCGGCCCGCGACCACACGGCGGGCGCTCCGGCGGCCCCGGGCGCGTCGGCGGGCTCGGGCAGCTCGACGACGCCGAGCCGGGCCCGCTCGCGGCGGCCGATGACCCAGGCCGCGAACAGCACCCAGACGATGCCGGCGGTCATGGCGGGCAGCAGCGGCACGAACACGTCGGAGGCGGTGAGGTCGAGGGCGGCCATCGCCCGCGCCGTCGGGCCACCCCAGGGGATCATGTTCATCACCCCGGCGCCGAGGCACACCAACGCCGCCAGGACGATCCGCCGCATGCCGAGCCGGTCGTAGAGCGGCAGCATGGCGCTCACCATGATCAGGAAGGTGGAGGCGCCGTCGCCGTCGAGGGCGACGAGTACCGTCAGCGCGGCCGTACCGACGCAGATCTTCAGCGGGTCCCCGCCCGCCCACCGGACCACCCGGCGGATCGCCGGGTCGAACAGCCCGGTGTCGAGCATCAGGCTGAAGTACAGGATCGCGAAGGTGATCATGATGGCGACGGGCGCGACGGTCTCCAGGCCGGTCGCGACGTACTCGCCCAGCCCGCCGCCCAGCCCGGCGACGACGGCGGCGGCCGCGGGCACGACGGTCAGCGCCAGGAGCACCGACACCCGCCCGGACAGCACGGCCGCCAGGAACACGGCGATGGTCAGGAATCCGATCGCGGCGAGCATCGTCGACCTCCTCGTCGGCGGGGCGGACCGGCGTCGGCCCGGGGGAACGGTGCGCGCGCGGACCTATGATCGTCAAAGACCGAATCCGGATGGACTGATGCGGTGGGCACATGGATCTGACGTTGCAGCAGCTCAGGGCCGTCGTCGCGGTACACGAGGCGGGTGGGTTCACCGCGGCCTCGGCCGTGCTGCGGACCGCGCAGCCGTCGTTGAGCCGCACGGTGGCCGACGTGGAGCGGCTCCTCGGGGCGCGGCTGTTCGAGCGGACCACCCGGCGGCTGGAGCCGACGCCGGTGGGGGAGACCGTCGTGGCGGCCGCTCGCCGGGCGCTGGACGGTGTCGCGACCGAGCTGCGCCACGTCGAACACGTCCTGGACGGGCGGGCGGGCACCGTGCGGATCGCGACGCTGCCCTCGCTGGCCGCGATCCTGCTCCCCGGGGTGGTGTCGGCGTTCCGGCGGGAGCGGCCGGGTGTGCGCCCGGAGATCTCCGACGCCCTGGCCGACGAGGTGACCGCACGGGTGCGCTCGGGGCGTGCCGACCTCGCCGTCACCGTGGTGCACGGCCGTGTCCCCGACGACCTCGTGGTCACCCCGGTGGCCGCCGACAGGTTCTGCGCTCTGGTGCCTCCCACCCATCCGCTCGCCGGGCGCAGCACGCTGCGCTGGGCCGAGCTCGACGGCGTCGAGTTCGTCGACTTCGACTCCTCCACGAGCATCCGCCAGCACGTGGACCGCGCCCTGGACGAGTCTGGATGCCGGCCCGGCCGTGGCCTGGCGGCCCGCAACATCGCCGCGGTGGCGGGTCTCGTCGCCGCCGGCCTCGGTGCGACGGCGGTCCCGGGGCTGGTCGTGCCGCTCACCGGTTTCGCCGGGCTGACCGCGGTCCCGCTGACCGACCCGGTCGTACGACGGCGGATCGCGCTGGTCCTGCCGCGGGGACGGCAGCCGGTCCCGGCCGCCGCCGCCTTCGCCGGGCTGCTCACCGGCTCCGTGCGGCGTCCGTCGCTGCCGGCGCACGCCCGGTGGGCGCCACCGGACGGGGCGTCCGGCGCGGGCGACGGGAGCTAGCGGATGTCGGCGGCGTCGGCGGCGGGGACGGCCCGCAGTGAGCCCGGCGACACCCCGGCCAGGGCGCGGACCTCGCGGGACAGGTGGGGCTGGTCGGCGTAGCCGGTGCGGGCGGCGACCTCGGCCGGGGCGACGCCGTCGTAGAGCAGGGCGGCCGCGGCCCGGAAGCGCAGCACCCGCCGCGCGACGGCCGGTCCGTAGCCGAGGGTGGCGACGCAGCGCCGGTGCAGCGTGCGGCCGGTGACGCCGAGCCGGTCGGCCAGCTCGGCGGCGGGCACACCCCCGGCCAGGGCGCGCAGCGCGGCGTGCGGCAGCGGAGCGGGCGTCGGACGGTCCGCGGCGGCGATACGCAGGGCGAGTGCCAGCCGGGTGAGCCACACGACGTCGCCGCTGCCCGTGTCGCCGGGGTCGCCGGTCCCGGGGGCGGCGGGTCGGAGCAGCCTGCGCCGTCCGGGGTCGAGCACCTCGGAGAGGGGGACGCGGCGGTCGCGCAGCGCGTCCGCCGGGACGCCCAGCAGCTCCGGGAGGGCGCCGGGACGGAACCGCAGGCCGGTGGTCACCCCGCCCGCCGGCGAGGTGGCGAGGTGCGCGGTGGTGTCCGGTCCGGCGACGACGAGGTCACCACCGGACAGGAGCAGGTCCATGCAGCCGTCGGGCAGCACTCGCTGGGTGTGCGGCTCGGCACCCGAGCGCGCCTGCCAGGCCACCTCGACGACGGCGCGCAGCGGTCCGGTCGGGGGCGTCTCGGCGTAGCTGCGCACCGCGCCAGCCTACGGACGCGGCACGGCCCCGGTACCGGCGTCGCCGGTCCGGGGCCGTGGCCGCGTGTGCGGAGATCAGGAGGCGCGCAGGACCGCCTCGATCTCCAGCTCGACGCTGACCTTGTCGCCGACCACGACGCCGCCGCCGTCCATCGGCATCTCGATGTCGACGCCGAACTCCGAGCGCTTGATGGTGGTGGTCGCGGTGAAGCCGGCGCGGGTGCCGCCGTAGGCGTCCGGGCCGAAGCCGTTGACCTCGAGGGCGAACTCGACGGGGCGGGTGACGCCCTTGATGGTCAGGTCGCCGGCGAGGACGTAGTCGTCGCCGCCCTTCGCGACGAGGCCGGTGGAGCGGAAGGTCCACTCCGGGTACTTCTCCACGTCGAAGAAGTCGGCGGAGCGGATGTGGCCGTCGCGCTGCTCCTGGCCGGTCGTGATCGAGGTGGCGTCCACGGTCGCGGTCACACTGGAGTCCTGGAGGCGCTCGGCGGTGACGAGCTCGCCGGTCACGCCGGTGAAGCGGCCCCGGACCTTGCTGACCATCATGTGACGGACGGAGAAGGAGACGTCGGAGTGCGCAGCGTCGATGTCCCAGGTGCCGACGACGTAGCCGGGGATGGCGGTGGCGGTGGTCATGATCTCTCCCGGAGAACTAGTTGAACTCTCACTTGTTGAGAGCGATACTAGAACTAACGGATCGCACGTCAAGATGTTTCGGAGGGTGCTGTGGGTCACACACGCTGGCTCGACGACGAGGAGCAGCGCACCTGGCGCGCCTTCCTGGCCGCGCAGCGGCTGGTCTCGGAGAAGGTCGAGCGACGGCTGCAGTCCGGGGCCGGGATGCCCCAGGCCTACTACGAGATCCTGGTCCGGCTGTCCGAGGCGCCGGAGCGGACCCTGCGGATGAGCGTCCTCGCGGACTCCGCGCTGTCCTCACGCAGCCGGGTGTCGCACGCGGTGGCCCGGATGGAGGAGGCGGGCTGGATCGAACGGCGGTCGTGCCCCACCGACCGGCGTGGCCAGCTGGCCCATCTGACCGACCGCGGCTTCGAGGTCCTGGCCGGCGCCGCACCGGACCACGTCGAGAGCGTCCGCGAGGCGGTGTTCGACGGCCTGACCCCTGCTCAGCAGGCCGGGCTGCGCGAGGCCTGCGAGGCCGTCGTCGCCCACCTGTCCGGTGGCGGGGAGTGGCCGGTGACCCGGGACTCGGGACCGGACGGCCCGAGCCCGGCTCAGGCGTCCTAGGCTGGGCACATGCCTCATTTCGACGTCGTCGTACTCGGAGCCGGACCCGGTGGATACGTGGCGGCCATCCGTGCCGCCCAGCTCGGCCGCAGTGTGGCGGTGATCGAGGAGAAGTACTGGGGCGGTGTCTGTCTCAACGTGGGCTGCATCCCGTCCAAGGCGCTGCTGCGCAACGCCGAGATCGCCCACATCGTCACCAAGGAGCAGAAGACCTTCGGCCTGTCCGGTGAGGTGTCGCTCGACTTCGGCGCCGCCTTCGACCGCAGCCGTTCGGTCGCGGACGGGCGCGTCAAGGGCGTGCACTTCCTGATGAAGAAGAACAAGATCACCGAGTTCGACGGGTTCGGTCGGTTCACCAAGCCGGGCGAGATCGAGGTCGAGCTGTCGAAGGGCGGCAACGAGACCGTCACCTACGACGACGTGATCATCGCGGCGGGCTCCACGGTCAAGCTGCTGCCGGGCACCGAGTTGTCCGAGCGCGTCGTCACCTACGAGGAGCAGATCCTCACCCGTGAGCTGCCGGAGAGCGTGATCATCGCCGGCGCCGGTGCGATCGGCGTCGAGTTCGCGTTCGTGCTGGCCAACTACGGCGTCGACGTCACCATCGTGGAGTACCTGGACCGGTTGCTCCCGCTCGAGGACGCGGACGTGTCCAAGGAGCTGGCCAAGGCCTACAAGAAGCTCGGCGTCACGGTGCGGACCTCCACCAAGGTCGAGTCCATCACCGACGACGGCAAGGGCGTCACCGTCTCGGTCTCCTCGTCCAAGGGCAGCGAGGAGCTGCGCGCGGACAAGGTCGTGCAGGCCATCGGCTTCGCGCCCCGGGTCGACGGCTACGGCCTGGACAAGCTCGGCGTGAACCTCACCGAGCGCGGCGCGATCGAGATCGACGACTACATGCGCACCAGCGTGGAGCACGTCTACGCGATCGGTGACGTCACCGCGAAGCTCATGCTCGCCCACGTCGCCGAGGCGCAGGGCATCGTCGCCGCCGAGACCCTGGCGGGCGCCGAGACCCAGGAGCTGAACTACAAGATGATGCCGCGCGCGACCTTCTGCAACCCGCAGGTCGCGTCGTTCGGCTACACCGAGGCCGAGGCCCGGCAGCTGGCCGACGAGAAGGGCTGGAAGGTCAACACCGCGACCTTCCCGTTCACCGCGAACGGCAAGGCGCACGGCCTGGCCGAGCCCGCAGGCTTCGTGAAGCTGATCGCCGACGACACCTACGGCGAGCTGCTCGGCGGGCACATCATCGGCGCCGAGGCGACCGAGCTGCTGCCCGAGCTGACCCTGGCTCAGAAGTGGGACCTGACCGTCCACGAGATGGCGCGCAACGTGCACGCGCACCCGACCCTGTCGGAGTGCCTGCAGGAGGCGATCCACGGCCTGGCCGGCCACATGATCAACTTCTGACGACGGCCGCGACGGGCCCGCATCCCCACCCCGGGGTGCGGGCCCGTCGGCGTACCGGGGGTCAGGACCTGCGGGCGTCCGGCTCGCGCCGGGCCGTGTGCTCGCGACGCGTGGTCGAGCTCGCGGCGACGCGCTGCTCGTGCCGCTCGGCGGCCAGTGCCGCCTCCACCGCGGCCTGCACGGCGGCGGTGTTGACATCGGGATCGATCAGCCTGGCGGCGGCGAGGGATCGGGCCGAGACCGAGATGCTGACCATGGTGGCTCCTGGAACTGTCGCGTGGTGGGTGTGGTGGTCCGTCGGGGAGGCCTCACGCTGGGCCCTTCCCGGGGTGGCGTCGCGCGACCCGCTCGGCATGGACCGATTCAGGTACCGGTGTGGGTGACATATGTTACCCATTGGTAAACGCGCTGGCCCGAGGACTTTAACGGACGAGATCTGCCAGGAGGAGGCGGGTGACGTAGAGGCCGTCGGGGACCCAGGGCCGGTCCGGGGTGCCGATCCGGGCCACCAGCTCGTCGAGGGTCCACCAGCCGCCCTCGGCCACCTCCGAGGGCTGGTGGGTCACCGGGCCGTCGGAGAAGGCGCGGTAGACGTGCACGTGGGCCCGCAGCCCGTCCGGGCCGGTGCCGGGCCCGGTGTCGACGCCCAGCGCGGCGGCGTCGAAGGGGACCACGGCGAGCTTCTCCAGCGGCACACCGGTGACGCCGAGCTCCTCGCCCAGCTCGCGGGCGGCGCCGGCGTCGGGCGTCTCGCCCTCGTCGAGGACCCCGCCGGCCAGGCAGTCCCACATCCCGGCCATGACCAGCTTGGTGTCGGTGCGCCGGTGCACGTAGGCCCGCGTGCCGTCGGCGGAGCGGAGCAGGACCGCGGTCGTCGCATGCCACAGCGAGCGCGCGTAGACCTCGCCGCGCTCGGCGACGCCGGTGGGCCTGCCCTCGGCGTCGAAGACGGTCAGGCGCTCACGTGCGGGATCGGTCACGCCACGATGATCCCGCCGGGCCGCGGTGCACCCCGGACCGGGGCGCGGACGGTTAGTCTCGTGCAATGCACTCTCGCGCAGGGGGCCGGTCGTGACGGCCCGCCGGATCATGGGCACCGAGGTGGAGTACGGCATCGCCGTGCCGGGTGACCCCACCGCGAACCCCGTCGTCACCTCGACGCAGGTGGTGCTCGCCTACGCCGCCGCGGCGGACGTGCCCCGCAACCGTCGGGCGCGCTGGGACTACGAGGTCGAGTCGCCGCTGCGCGACGCCCGCGGGTTCGACCTGTCGGCGCCGTCGCTGGCGCCGCAGCTCGACACCGACCTCGACGACCTCGGTGCGGCGAACGTCATCCTCACCAACGGTGCGCGGTTCTACGTCGACCACGCCCACCCGGAGTACTCCACACCCGAGGTCCTGTCCCCGCGCGACGTCGTGACCTGGGACAAGGCCGGCGAGCGGATCATGCTGGAGGCGGCGAACCGCGCGGCCACCGTGCCGGGCGCGCCGCGGATGCAGCTGTACAAGAACAACGTCGACGGCAAGGGCGCCAGCTACGGCTCCCACGAGAACTACCTGATGGCCCGCTCGACGACGTTCCCGTCGATCGTCACCGGGCTGACCCCGTTCTTCGTGACCCGCCAGGTCGTCTGCGGCGCCGGCCGGGTCGGCCTGGGCCAGCAGGGCGACGAGGCCGGCTACCAGATCGCCCAGCGCTCGGACTACGTCGAGGTCGAGGTCGGCCTGGAGACCACGCTCAAGCGCGGCATCATCAACACCCGCGACGAGCCGCACGCCGACGCCGACAAGTACCGCCGTCTGCACGTCATCATCGGCGACGCGAACCTGTCCGAGGTCGCGACGCTGCTCAAGGTCGGCACCACCGCCCTGGTCCTCGACATGATCGAGAAGGGGCGCTCGTTCGAGGACCTGCGCCTGGCCGAGCCGGTGAAGTCGGTCTCGCGGATCAGCCACGACCCGACGCTGCAGCGGACCGTCCCGCTGGCCGACGGCCGTCACCTCACCGCGGTGCAGATCCAGCAGGAGTACCTGGCCCGCGCGGTCGAGCACCTGGAGCAGACGGTCTCCCCGCGCCGCGAGGAGTGGGACCCCGACACCCGCGAGGTCGTCGAGGAGTGGGAGTCGGTGCTGGTCGACCTGGAGCGCGACCCGATGCTGACCGCCGACCGGCTCGACTGGACGGCCAAGCTCAAGCTGCTCGAGGCCTACCGCGAGCGCGACGGCCTGACCTGGGCGTCGGGCCGGCTCGGGATGGTCGACCTGCAGTACTCCGACGTCCGGTTGGCGAAGGGCCTCTACAACCGGCTGGTCACCCGGGGGTCGATGCGCCGGCTGGTCACCGAGGAGCAGGTCGCCGCGGCGATGACCGAGCCGCCCGAGGACACCCGGGCCTACTTCCGCGGCACCTGCATGGGCCGGTTCCCGGTCGAGGTCGCCGCCGCGTCGTGGGACTCGGTGATCTTCGACCTGGGGCGCGAGTCCCTGGTCCGGATCCCGACGCTGGAGCCGCTGCGCGGAACCCGCAAGCACGTGGGGGAGCTGTTCGAGGCGGTGTCGACGGCCGAGGAGCTGGTCGACAAGCTCACCGCCTCCTGAGCCGTCCCGCCGGGAAGCGGATCACACGCCGCTGCGCAACAGGCGATTTTGTCGCCCCCGGTAGGTAGGGTGAGCAGGCAGGCAATTCTCTGCGAGGAGATCTGCAAGGAGGAGCGTCATGTCCCAGGAGCAGACCAAGCGCCAGGGTGGCGGCGACGGAGACGACGAGTCCGGCGAGAACGCGTCCGGATCCGGCCAGGAGCGCCGCGAGAAGCTCGGTGAGGACGTCGACACCATCCTCGACGAGATCGACGACGTGCTGGAGGAGAACGCGGAGGACTTCGTGCGGTCCTACGTGCAGAAGGGCGGTGAGTGAGCTCCACGGGGCCATTCACCGTGCCGCACCCCGGCACCAGCAGTACCGTCCCGGCCGGGTCCGCACCTGCGGGCCCGGCCGTGCCGGAAGGGCCGCCGACCCCCGCCGAGATGGGGGAGCGGGACCCCCGGCGCACGCAGTTCGAACGAAAGGCACGTCCGAGAGATGGAGTTCCGGCCGTCGGTCACCTCCGGGCTGGTGCCCGGGCACCACACGGGTCAGCTCGGCACCTTCCTGACCGGGTCGCAGTCGTTCTCCGACTTCGTCGGCGGCGCGGCCCCGCACCTGCTCCCCGGCGCGGGCCTGGACCGGACAGCCGGTCCCGGCACCTCCGCCGACGCCCTGGGCGTCCCGCACGGCACCACGATCGTCGCGCTGCTGTTCTCCGGCGGCGTCGTGATCGCCGGTGACCGGCGCGCGACCGCGGGCAACGTGATCGCCCAGCGCGACATCGAGAAGGTGTTCGTCACCGACACCCACTCCGCGGTCGGCATCGCCGGCTCCGCGGGGATCGCGCTGGAGATGGTCCGGCTGTTCTCGGTGGACCTCGAGCACTACGAGAAGCTCGAGGGCGTCCCGCTCTCGCTGGACGGCAAGGCCAACAAGCTCGCCGGGATGGTCCGCCAGAACCTGGGCGCGGCGATGCAGGGCTTCGTCGTCGTCCCGCTGTTCGCGGGCTACGACACCGACGCCGCCGACCCGGCCCAGGCCGGCCGGATCGTCACCTTCGACCCCACCGGCGGCCGGTACGACGAGAACCTCGGTTTCCACGCCGTGGGATCGGGCTCGGTGTTCGCCAAGTCCTCGCTGAAGAAGCTGCACGACCCGGCCGCAGACCTCGACGGCGCGGTGCGCACCGCGGTCGAGGCGCTCTACGACGCCGCGGACGACGACACCGCCACCGGCGGGCCGGACACGGTGCGGCGCATCTACCCGGTGGTCGTCGGCATCACCGCCGAGGGCGCCGTGCGCCGCGACGAGGCCGAGATCGCCGCCGTCGTCGACCAGGTGATCGCCGGGCGCCGGGAGCGCCCGGGCGGCCCGTCCCGCTGACCCCCTCCCTGCACGAAGCACGAGCCTGGAGCGCCTCCCCATGACGATGCCGTTCTACTCCTCCGTCGACCAGCTGCTGCGCGACCGTTCCGAGCTGGCCCGCAAGGGCATCTCGCGCGGCCGCAGCGTGGTCGTGCTGACCTACGCCGGTGGCGTGCTGTTCGTCGCGGAGAACCGGTCGACGGCCCTGCACAAGGTCTCCGAGATCTACGACAAGATCGGCTTCGCCGCGGTCGGCCGGTACAACGAGTTCGAGAACCTGCGCACCGGCGGGATCCGGATGGCCGACTTCCGCGGGTTCACCTACGACCGGCGCGACGTGACCGGCCGGATGCTGGCCAACGCCTACGCCCAGGCGCTGGGCACGGCGTTCGTCGAGCAGCAGAAGCCGTTCGAGGTGGAGCTGTGCGTCGCCGAGGTCGGCGTCGAGGCCTCCGGGGACCAGCTGTACCGGATCACCTACGACGGCTCGATCACCGACGAGCCGCGGTTCGTCGTCATGGGCGGGCAGACCGAGCCGATCTCGCAGAAGCTGTCCGAGACCTACGCGCACGGCCTGGAGCTGGGCGCGGCGATCGAGGTCGCGCTCGGCGGGCTGCAGGTGCCCGGGGCGGACCCGGCGTCGGCCGGCAACGGTGCGAACGCGCAGCCGCGGGTCCTGGGCGCCGAGGCGCTCGAGGTCGCGGTGCTCGACCGGACCCGTCCGCGGCGGACCTTCCGTCGTCTCGAGGGGGCGGCGCTGGCGGACCTGCTGCCGGCCGCGAACCGCGGCACCGAGGAGCCGGAGCCCGACGTGGCGGGCGGGGACGACACCCCGGCCGCCGGTGGGGCGCTGGGTGGGGACGGGGCGTCCTGACCCGCTTCTCCGCGACCACCGCGTCCGAGGCCGTCGTGACGGCCTCGCGTGACGACGTCTGGCGCGTCCTGACCGACCCCGCCGTGCTGCCGACGTTGACGCCGCTGCTCAACCGGATCGAGGCCGACCCCGCGCGGGACGCGGCCGTCGACGGCTACGAGCTGTGGCGCTGGCACATGGTGCGGATCGCGGTGCTCGGGGTGGGCATCAAGCCGGTGTTCACCGAGCGGATGACCTTCGTCGAGGGCAAGCGGATCGAGTTCACCCACGCACCGCCCGCCGGGGCCACCGAGTGGGCGGGCGCGGAGGGCTACTACGCGTTGAGCGCCGCCGAGCCGGAACCGGACGGCACGCCCGCGACACATCTGGAGATCTCGCTGACCGTCGACGTCGACATGCCGCTGTCGCGGCTCGCGGCGCCGGTGGTGACCCGCACGATGAAGGCGACGATGGACGTGACCGGGGACCGGTTCGGAGCGAACCTGCTGCGTCGCCTGGGGGCGCGGGAGCGCTAGTCCTGTCCGGGGTGGTCGACCAGCACCACCACCCCGCCGTGCGGTGCCTCCGGCCCGTGGAACCCGTGGCATGATTGAGCCATCAACCAACTGGGGGACCGGATGAGCGAGATCATCTTCGGCATGGACACCTTCGGCGACGTCCCGGTGGGCGACGACGGCACGCTGCTGTCGCACCCGCAGGCCATCCGTCAGGTCGTCGACGAGGTGGTGCTGGCCGACGGGGTGGGCGTCGACGTCGTCGCGCTGGGGGAGCACCACCGCCCCGAGTACGCGATCTCCACCCCGGAGACGGTGCTCGCCGGCATCGCGACCCGGACCTCCCGGATCCGGCTGTCCTCCGGCGTCACCGTCCTCAGCTCGGACGACCCGGTGCGGGTGTACCAGCGCTTCGCCACGCTCGACGCGCTGTCCGACGGCCGCGCCGAGGTGATCGTCGGCCGCGGATCGTTCACCGAGTCCTTCCCGCTGTTCGGCTACTCCATGAACGACTACGAGCGGCTGTTCGAGGAGAAGCTCGAGCTGTTCGTGCAGCTCCTCGACGAGAAGCCGGTGAACTGGCCGGGTGGGACCCGCGCCGCGATCGACGGCATCGAGGTCTTCCCGACGACCGGCCGCCGGCTGCCCGTGTGGGTCGGCGTCGGCGGCTCGCCGGAGTCGGTGGTGCGCACCGCCCGCCACGACCTCGGCCTGATGCTGGCCATCATCGGCGGCCCCGCCGGGCGGTTCGCGCCCTACGTCGACCTCTACCACCGCGCCGTCGAGCAGTTCGGGCACGCGGCGAAGCCGGTGGGCATGCACTCGCCGGGGTTCGTCGCCGACACCGACGCCGAGGCGAAGGAGATCTTCTTCGCCCCCTACAAGGCGCAGATGGACCGGATCGGCGCCCAGCGCGGCTGGCCCCCGCTGGACCGCGCCCGGTTCGAGGCCGAGGTCGCCGACGGGGCGCTGCACGTCGGGTCCCCGGAGACGGTGGCCCGCCGCATCGCCGACTCGGTGCGCTCGCTGGGCGCCCAGCGCTTCGACCTGATCTACACCGTCGGCCCGCAGCCGATCTCGGCACGCCTCCGTGCCGTCGAGCTGTACGGAACCCGCGTGATCCCGATGGTCCGCGACATGCTCGCCTGAGCGGATCCGCACCCGCTCCCGGGCAGTCACACCCAGTGCGACGGGTGTGGCTGGCGGCCAGGGGGTGTGGCTGCGGGCCGGGGCGGTCAGGCGGGGATGATGCGGGCCGCGGCGGCGCGCAGGCCGTCGACCAGGGCGCGCAGCGCGGGCAGGTCGGCGTCGGACCCGCGGGTGGCCAGCACCAGGGAGCGGCCCGCCGCGGGCCGGCAGGGGAGCAGCCGGACGCCGTCGTCGGCGGTGACCGGGACCGGGCCTGTGCCGCCGGGGACGGCCGACCCCGCCACCGCCATGCCCGGGACCAGCGCGATCGCGAGCCGCGCGCGGACCAGCGCCAGCTGGGTGGCGAAGTCGCCCACCCGGTAGCGGATGTCCGGCTCGAACCCGACACCGCGCAGCAGCTGCAGCAGGGCCGCGTAGGGCTCGGTGCCGACCGGGCCGGAGGTCCACACCCGACCGGCCAGGGTGCGCAGCGGCACCGGATCGGGCCCGGTGAGCGGGTCGTCGGCGGGGACGGCGAGCATCGCGGGCTCGGTGGCCAGCGCGGTCACCCGGATCCCGGCGGGCAGCCGGGCCGGGGCCTGCGTCCAGCTCTCCATGAGCACCGCGTCCAGGTCGCGGGACTGCAGGGCGGGCAGCAGGTCGACGACCTCGCCGTCGTCGACGGTGGGGACCAGCCGCGGGTGCGCGGCGGCCAGCCCGTCGATGACCTCGGGCAGAAGCGTGCGCAGCGCGCTCGCGACCGAGCCGATCCGCAGCGGTCCGGCGGCGTCGTCGTGCAGGGCGGCGAGGTCGCGCTCGGCACCGGCGACGGTCGCCGCCGCGGCGGCCGCGTGCCCGGCCAGCACGTGTCCGGCGGCGGTGAGCCGGATGCCGCGCCCGTCCGGTTCGACGAGCCGGGTGCCGGTCTCGCGTTCGAGCTTGCGCAGCTGCTGGGTCACCGCCGGCCCGGTGATGTGCAGTGCGGCCGCGGCGGCGCCGACCGAGCCGTGCTCGGCGACGGCGTCGAACACGCGCAGCCGGTCCCAGGAGATCACACAGCAGAGCTTAGCGGTATCGGGTAGGAACAATCATTGGATCTTCGCGGTGCGGAGAGGGATCGTGGATCACGTGAACGCACGCACCGCCCCCGACCCGCACTCCGCCCTGCTCCTGCTCGCCGGCGCCTCCGTCCTGGCCTGGACCGGCATCCTCGTCGCGATGGCGGGTACCGACCCGGCGACGGCGTCGTTCTGGCGGTGCGTGCTCGCCCTGGTCGTGCTGGGTCCGTGGGCACTGGCCGAGTACCGGCGGGTGGGCGGGCTCCCGCTCGCGACGGTCGGCACCTCGCTGCTGTCCGGGGTGTTCCTGGGTGCGGACTTCCTGCTCTGGACCCACGCGGTGCTCGACGCGGGCGCCGGGATCGCGAACGTCGTGCTCAACATCCAGGTGCTGGCGCTGCCGCTGATCGCCTGGGTCGTCGCGGGCGAGCGGGTGCCGCGCAGGCTGGTGTACGCCGCGCCGCTGCTGCTGGGTGGCATCGCGCTGGCCGGCGGGGTGCTCGGCGCCGGCGTCGGGGGGCCGGAACCGGTGCGTGGCGCGGTGCTCGGCACCCTCGCCGGGATCGCCTACGCCGGCTTCCTGCACCTGAACCGCTCGGTGTCGCGGCGCCGTGCGCGCCACCTGGTGACCCCGGTCGCGCTGGCGACCGTCGGGGCCGGACTGACCTGCGGGCTCGTCGGCGTCGCCGGGGGCGGGATCGCGGTGGCACTGCCCGCGACGACATGGGCCTGGCTGATCGTGCTGGCCCTGACCGGGCAGGTCGTGTCCTGGGTGCTGATCGGGCGCGGCTCGGCCGGGCTGGCGCCGGGCACCGCGGGTGCGCTGCTGCTGGTGCACCCGGTGTTGTCGGTCGTGCTCGGCATGCTGGTGCTCGGGGAGACCCTGACCGGCTGGCAGGCCGCGGGCTGCGCGCTGGTCGTCGCCACCGTCGCCGCACTGGTCGGCCCGGCCGGGACCGCGGGGCGGCTGCGCCGGGTGGTGGACCGGCACGAGCGGGCCTGGGCCACGCTCACCCCGCGCGTCTGACCACCGCCGGGCGCGGCGGCACTCACAGGTCGATGCGCTCGGCCCCGGTGTAGACGTTGCCGGTGTCGCCGCGCAGGAACCCGACCAGGGTCATCCCCGACTCCTCGGCCAGCTCCACCGCCAGCGACGACGGCGCCGACACGGCCGCGAGCATCGGCACCCCGGCCATCACGGCCTTCTGCACGAGCTCGAACGACGCCCGCCCGGACACCATCAGCACGGTGCCCGCCGCGGGCACCCGGCCGTCCATCACCATCCGGCCCAGCACCTTGTCCACCGCGTTGTGCCGGCCCACGTCCTCGCGGGCGGCGAGCAGATCGCCGTCGGCGTCGAACAGGGCGGCGGCGTGCAGCCCACCGGTGGAGCCGAACACCTTCTGGTGCTCGCGCAGCCGGTCGGGCAGCTCCAGCAGCAGCTCCCGGCCGATCCGCAGCGGGTCCGCGGCCGGGGAGTGCCGGGTCTTGAGCTTCACCGCGTCCAGCGACGCCTTCCCGCACACCCCGCACGACGAGGTCGTGTAGAAGTTGCGCTCCACCGACACGTCCGGCGGGGCGACGCCCTCGGCCAGGTCGACGTCGAGCACGTTGTAGGTGTTGCGGCCGTGCTCGTCGACGGAGTTGCAGTAGCGGGCCCCGGCCAGGTCCAGCCCGGAGCCGATCACACCCTCGGTCAGCAGGAAGCCGTGCGCGAGCTCCACGTCGTGGCCGGGGGTGCGCATCGTGACCGTCAGCGCCTTCCCCCCGACGCGCAGCTCCAGCGGCTCCTCGGCGACGAGGGTGTCCGGCCGCGAGCGGGTGCTGCCGTCCGCGTTCAGGTGCAGCACCGGGCGCCGCACGGTGAGCCGTCCCATTCCGATCCCCTCCCGCTGTCGACCCCCAGGGTAGGAGGAGGATCGGCGGCGTGCGCGGGTACGGGGGTCGGCGGCCGGGGGCGGGGATCGTGCCGGCGGGCGGTGCCTCGTCGCGGATGGGGACGGCGAAGGCGTCGCTGGACTGGCACGGGGCGGCGCTGCTGACCCGCACCGTCGCCGTCCTGGGCCGGGCGGTGGACGGGCCGCTGGTCGTGGTCCGCGCCGCCGGGCAGGACCTGCCGGAGCTCCCGCCGGGCACCGAGGTCGTCGACGACCCGGTGCCGGGCCTCGGCCCGCTGCCCGCGATCGGGGCCGGGCTCGCCGCCGTCTCGGGCCGGGCGCAGGTGGCGTTCGTCGCGTCGGTCGACCTGCCGCTGCTGCATCCCGCGTTCGTCGCCCGGGTGCTGGACCTGCGCGGGGACCACGACGTCGCGCTGCCCGAGGCGTTCGGGCACCACCAGCCGCTCGCCGCCGCCTACGCCACCACGCTCGCCCCGGTGATCGACGGGCTGACCGCGGCCGGGCGGGGGCGCCCGCCGTCGCTGTTCGAGCGGGTCTCGGTCCGCCGGATCGGCGAGCAGACCCTGCGCAGCGACCCGGTGCTGGCCCGCCTCGACCCGGACCTGGCGTCGCTGACCAACGTCAACACCCCCGGCGAGCTCGCCGCCGCCCGGGCCCGGCCGCTGCCGGCGGTGCGGCTGCACGAGGGGGGTCGGGGCCGCACCGTCCGCGCCCGCACGGCGGGGGAGCTGGGACGCCCGGTGGCCGTGGCCGGCGGGACGGAGCCGCTGCCGTCGTGGTTCCCGCTGGTGACCGGCGACGAGCTCGACGGTCTCTGACGCGCCCTGGCTTCCCCGGGGTGCGGGGAGCCGGTGACAAGCCGGCCGGTCCCACGGCGCGCTCCTGTGCCGGTCAGGCCGGGCGCAGCACGGTCGTGACGAACGCGGTCAGTTCGCGCCGCACGTACTCGGTCACCGGGAGGGCCGGGTCGAAGCTCCACCACAGCAACGTGCCCTGCCAGTAGGTCGCCAGCACCGCGCCCGCGCCCGGCGGGCCCTCCAGACAGGTGTCCAGGATCCGGCCGAGCGTCTCCCGCCACTCGCGGCCGCGGCGCCGGGACTCGGGGTCCAGCAGGTCCTCGCGCAGCACGAGCAGCGCGTCGGCGTAGCTGTCGATGCCCCCGTACTGCGCGGAGAGCCCGACCAGGAAGGCCACGGCTCCCTCCGGCCCGGGCGCGGCGGCCTCGCCGAGCTCGGCGGTCCGGCGCTCCAGCTGGTCCCAGGCGTGCATCAGCACCCGGTGCAGGAGCTCGGCCTTCCCGCCGAAGCGCTGCACCAGGGTGGCCGGGGCCAGACCGCTGACCTGCGCGAGCGCCGCGAACGTCAGCGCCTGGGCGCCGCCGGTGTGCAGGACGCCGAGGGCGAGGTCGAGGACGTCCGCGTCGGGGACCTGCTTGCGCCGGGGCATGACACCAGCTTATATGAACGAACACTCGTTTATATAAGGAGGACCATGGACCTCACCGGACGCATTGCCCTGGTGGCCGGCGCGACCCGCGGCGCGGGCCGCGGCATCGCCGTCGAGCTGGGCGCCGCGGGCGCGGTCGTCTACTGCACCGGGCGCACCACCCGCGACCGTCGGTCCGAGTACGACCGCCCGGAGACGATCGAGGACACCGCCGACCTGGTCACCGCCGCGGGCGGGACCGGCATCGCGGTGCCGACCGACCACCTCGACCCCGCGAGGGTCGCCACGCTGGTGGCGCGCGTCGAGCGCGACCACGGCCGGCTCGACGTGCTGGTCAACGACATCTGGGGCGGCGAGATGATGGTCGAGTGGGACACCCCGGTCTGGGAGCACGACCTGGACAACGGGCTGCGCACCCTGCGCCTGGCGATCGACACCCACCTCGTCACCGCCCACCACGCGCTGCGGCTGCTCTCCCGGACCCCGGGTGGGCTCGTCGTCGAGATCACCGACGGCACCGACGCCTACAACGCCGAGAACTACCGGCTCAACGTCTTCTACGACCTGGCCAAGATCGCACCGATCCGGCTGGCCCGGTCCTGGGCGCACGAGCTGCGCGGGCACGGCGGAACGGCCGTCGCGGTCACCCCGGGCTGGCTGCGCTCGGAGATCATGCTGGAACACTACGGGGTCACCGCCGACACCTGGCGCGACGCGTGCGCGGCCCAGCCGCACTTCGCGATCTCGGAGACACCGCGGTTCGTCGGCCGTGGGATCGCCGCGCTGGCCGCCGACCCCGACCGGCACCGGTGGAACGGCCGCTCCACCTCCTCGGGGGAGCTCGGCCGGGTCTACGGCGTCGACGACGTCGACGGGTCCCGCCCCGACGCCTGGCGCTACGTCACCGAGGTGCAGGACGCGGGTCTGCCCGCCGACACGACGGGCTACCGGTGACGGCTCACCCCGGGCTCCGCGCGTCACGACGGTCGAGCACCAGCAGCGCCGCCAGCGCCAGCAGCGCGAGCACCGCGACCGCCACGCAGAACACGATGCCCGCGGTCCGCAGCCCCCACGCCTGGCTCGCCGCCCCCAGCCCGACCACCGGCAGCGAGATCGCGACGTAGAGCACCACGAAGTACGACGACGTCGTCCCCGCCCGCTGGTGGGCCGCCACCCGCGCGTTCACCGCGGCCAGGCCCTTGGAGAACGTCATCCCCTGACCGACGCCCGCGACCACCGCGCCGACGACCAGCTCGACCATCGAGCCCCGCGCCACCGACACCGCGACGAGCGCCGCCCCGGCCGCCAACAGCACACAGCCCAGGTGCAGGATCCGCCCGGTCGGCGCGGTGCGGACCGCGAGCTGGGCGAGCACCGAGGCGCCCAGCAGCAGCAGCGACATCGCCCCGGCGACGGCGTGGCTCGGGTTCCCGATCAGCTCGGACACGATCCGCGGGGACAGCGCGGTGAACAGGCCCAGCACCGCGAACCCGGCGACCCCGGCCGTCGCGGCGACCCCGAACACCGCGCGCACCGCGGGCGGCACCTCGGGGCGCTGGGGCCGCAACACCGGGCGCGCGGGCAGGTCGGTCACGGTCTCCGGTGCGCCCAGCACGAGCAGCCCGCACAGCGCGACGGCGACGGCGTGCACCGCGAAGGACAGGTGCAGCGGCGCCGGCAGGTACTCCACGGCCACCCCGGCGAGCGCCGCGCCCAGCCCGAGCCCGCCGATGTTCGCGACGGTCGCGACCGCGGCCCCGCGTTCCCGCCAGGACTCCGGCGCGGCCTCGATGACCGCGGCGGTCGCCGCCCCGGCGAAGATGCCGGCGGAGAAGCCGGACAGCAGCCGTCCGACCAGCAGCACCCACACCGGGCCCGCCACCAGGAACACCAGGCTCGACGCCAGCGACAGCGCCACCCCCGCCAGCAGCATCGGCCGCCGTCCCAGCTGGTCCGACCACCGTCCGGTGACCAGCAGCGCGGCGAGCACCCCGACCGCGTAGACGGCGAAGATCACTGTCTGGACGGTGGCGGAGAACCCGAGCTCGTGCTGGTAGAGCGCATACATCGGGGTCGGCATCGTCGCCCCGAGCATGACCACGGCGAACGTCACGGCCAGGCCGGCGAAGGCGGCGGCCCGAGGCAGTCGGAGGATGGCGGAACCCCTTCCGGAGGTCGTTGCGCGGCGCACCGCTCATGATCGCAGCCGGTCGGGGCGACGGCATCCGCAGCGCCCGGCACACCCCGCCGCACGGTCAGGGACGGCGCAGGACGTGCAGGTCCACCCCGTCGGGCAGCGGCCGGGTCGTGACCGTCCAGACCTCCCGGGCGGCGGCGAGCCAGCGCGGCGTCTCGGGGCGACCCGGGTCGGCCAGCCACACCTGCCCGTCGGGGGCGGTCACCCGCGGCAGCAGCGCGGCGAGCGCGTCGGCGGCGGCCACGCCGTAGAGCACGTCGGCGGCCAGCACCAGGTCGCAGCGCGCGCCGCCGTCGCCCGCCCGGTCGAACGGGACCGCCGCGGTGCCCACCGCCAGCCCGCACCGGCGGGCCGACGCCGCGACCCAGGCGACGGCGGCGGCCGACCGGTCGGTGGCGAGCACCGTTCCGGCCCCGGCGCGGGCCGCGGCCAGCGACGGCAGTCCCAGCCCGCACCCCAGCTCCAGCACCCGACGCCCGGCGAGCCACCCCGGACCGGCCTCGTCGACCGCGTGCGCCAGCGCCCGGCCCGCGGGCCAGAGCCGCGCCCAGTGGGGCGGGTGCAGCTCCTCGCTGCCACCGGGCCCCGGCACCGGCTCGAACGCCACGACGTCCGGGTCGGCTGGGCGCAGCACCGTCAACGGCCCGGACGGCAGCGCGATCTCCTCCAGCACACCCGGCCCGGTCGGCCCGGTGACCCGGCGGTGCACCCTCAGACCCCCGAGCGGTGGGTCCAGCGCCCGCCGACCAGCGTCCCGGCCACCGGCATGGCGCGCAGCACGGCCGGTTCGCAGGAGGTGGGGTCGGCCTCGGTGAGCACGAGGTCGGCCCGGGCGCCGACGGCGACCGCCGCGGTCGCGCCGTCGACCACCCCGAACGACGCGTCGAGCGCGGTCGCCCGGTCGATCTCCTGCTCGGGGTGCCAGCGGTCCCGGTCGTCGGCGGTGCGGTGCACGGCGGCGGCGAGCGCGATCCACGGGTCCAGCGGCGCGACCGGGGCGTCGGAGCCGAGGGCGAGGCGGGCTCCGGCGCGGTGCAGCGACGCGAACGCGAACGCCCGGTCGGTGCGGCCCGCCCAGAGCCGGTCGGCGACGTCGCGGTCGTCGAGGGCGTGCTCGGGCTGCACGCTCGCGACCAGGCCGAGACCGGCGAAGCGGGGGACGTCGTCGCCGGTCAGCAGCTGGGCGTGCTCGACCCGCCCGCGGGCCCCGGTCGCGGCGAACGCGTCGAGGACCAGGGTGTTGGCGTGGTCACCGATGGCGTGCAGGGCCGCGGTGAGCCCACCCGCGTGCGCACGGGCCAGCAGCGGGCGCAGCTCGTCCGGCGGCACCAGCAGCAGCCCGCACGGGTGCTCCAGGGGGTTCTCCGGCGGCGCGGGGTAGGGGTCGTAGCAGTAGGCGGTGCGGGTGTTGAGCGACCCGTCGGTGATCACCTTCAGCGGGCCGGCGGTGAGCAGGCCGTCGGTGCCCTCGACGACGTCGCCGGTGCGCAGCCCGGTGGCCAGGGCGTCGTCGAGACGGTCGGGCCACGCCGACGCCTCGACCCGCAAACCGGTCGTGCCGCCGGCGATCCGGCGTCGCCAGTCCGGCAGCGACCACGGCGCCTCGAAGTCGACGACGCCGACCACCCCGCGTGCCGAGGCCGCGGTGACGGCGTCGGCGCCGAACCCGTCGAGGGCCTCGGTCGGCGCGTCCTGCAGCGCGGGGGAGACGACGGCGAAGAACTCCGACTCCCGGATCCGGCCGGTCGGGTGCCCGTCGTGCCCGAAGCGGGCCAGCGCGGCGCCGTTGAGCCAGCCCTGGTGCAGGTCCCCGGACACGAGCACGACGGGGGTGTCACCGGTGACCGGGTCGAGCAGCGCGCGGTGCGCCTCGTCGGGCCACAGCGCGTCGCGGAACCCGAACCCGACCAGCACCTCACCGGCGGCCGGTGGCGCGGTCGCCAGCCGCCGCGCGACGAGCGCCGCGGCGTCGGCGGCCGAGCGGGCGCCGGACACGTCCAGCCTGCGGCGGGCCAGCGCCCACTGGGCCATGTGCACGTGGTGGTCCCACAACCCCGGCAGCAGCGCCCGCCCGTCGCACTCGACGACCTCGGCGCCGCCCGGGTCGAGCCCGGCGCCCACGGCGCGCACCCGGCCCCCGTCCAGGAGCACGTCGACCGGACCGCCCAGGCCGTCGCAGCCGGGCCGCAGCGGGCGGACCGAGCGCAGCAGCACGGGTCTCACCCCTGGAACGGCCGGTCCCGCCCGGTCCAGCGCTCCTCGTCGCGGCGGTAGACCGGGATCGGCTTCTCGGCGAGCCGGAAGGTGTAGCGCCCGGCCTCCTCGACGACCTCGCCGTCGGTGGCCAGCATGCTCGGCTCCAGCAGCTCGACGTCGAGGCTGGGCACCTCCCGCTGGTGGTAGACCCGGCTGTGCCCCAGGGCGCCCAGGATCAGCGCGATCACCACCCGCAGCCGGGAGAACCGCACGTCGGCCCGCAGCCAGCGCACGTCGAGCAGGCCCGAGTCCAGCGTCGGCCGCCACGCCGGGACCGCGCCGCGCGGGTAGTACGGCCCGTTCCCGACGAACAGGAACCACACCTTGTACCAGCGGCCCTCGATCTTCACGCTGATCTTCTCCGAGCGCTGCAGCACGGTGATCAGGGCCGCGGCGAACGCCGGCCACTTGCCGTAGCGCGGCTGCCACTGCTCCCGCAGCCGCACCAGCTCCGGGTAGGAGCCGATCGAGGCGGTGTTGATGAAGTAGCGGGTGCGGGTGACCGAGATGTCCTCGGGGTCGTCGAGCCGGCCCGGGTGGGCCTCGACCAGCGCCAGATCGACCGCGACGGCCTCCCCGGCCTGGGTGGCGTCGACGGCCTCCTGGGTGTCGTAGACGCCGACGTCGCGCGCGAAGTGGTTCAGCGTCCCGCCCGGCACGACGACCAGCGGCAGGCCGTGCCGGTCGGCGACCGCGGCGGCGGTGGCGACGGTGCCGTCGCCGCCCGCGACACCCACGGCGCGCACCCACTGCCCGCGCTCGGCCAGCGCGTCCTCCAGCATGTCCTCGACCTTCACCCCGTCGCCGACCACCAGGTGGTGCGCGGCGGGCAGCCGCTCCCGGACCTCCTCGGACACGTCGGTGTCGGGCGGCCCGGAGAACGGGTTCGACACGATGACCAGGCCCTCGCCCTGCGGCAGCGCCGGCACGGTGTCGATCGGGCGGGCACGGGCCTCGTCGCTGGGGCGCACCGGCCACCAGCGGTTCGTCAGCTTCGCCACGCCGGTGCCGATCGCCGCGCCGACGAGCACGTCGGAGGTCCAGTGCACCCCCACGTGCACTCGTGACCAGCCCACCAGCGCCGCCAGCGGCACCACGACCGGTGCGGCCCGGCGGTTCTCCATCACCACCGCCGTCGCGAACGCCGCGGCCGAGGCGGCGTGCCCCGACGGGAACGACGACGACGACGGCGGGTCGGCCACCGTCCGGTAGGCCGGCAGCTCGGCCGCGGCCGGGCGCCGGCGCGGCAACAACGGCTTGAGCAGCGCGTTCGCGGTGAAGCTGGTCAGCGCGATGGACGCGATCCCGCGCATCGCCGCCTTGCGCCCGGCTCCCCGGCGCACCGACAGCACCGCGGCGATCGCGAACCACAGCACGCTGTGGTCGGCGGTGCGGGTCAGCCGCCGCAGCGAGGTGTCCACCCGGCTCGGTGGACGGCTCGAGATGAACTCGGTGACCGCCCGGTCGGCCCGGGACACCGAGTCCGCCCCGCGGTCCAGTCGACGGGACCTGCGGGCGACGCGTTCGAACCATCCACTCACAGTCGTGACAGTAGAGGGGGTCGGGCGCCTACCCTGAACGGCATGCAGCGTCGGATCTTCGGGGTCGAGACGGAGTTCGGTGTCACGTGCACCTTCCACGGGCAGCGCCGGCTGTCCCCGGACGAGGTGGCGCGCTACCTCTTCCGTCGGGTGGTGTCGTGGGGCCGGTCCTCCAACGTCTTCCTCCGCAACGGTGCCCGTCTCTACCTCGACGTCGGGTCGCACCCCGAGTACGCCACGGCGGAATGCGACTCCCTGACCCAGCTGGTGTCCCACGACAAGGCCGGTGAACGGATCCTCGAGGACCTCCTCGTCGACGCCGAACGACGGCTGGTCGACGAGGGCATCGGCGGCGACATCTACCTGTTCAAGAACAACACCGACTCCGCGGGCAACTCCTACGGCTGCCACGAGAACTACCTCGTCGCGCGGCAGGGCGAGTTCTCCCGGATCGCCGACGTGCTCCTGCCGTTCCTGGTCACCCGCCAGCTCATCTGCGGTGCCGGGAAGGTCCTGCAGACCCCGCGCGGCGCGGTCTACTGCCTGTCCCAGCGCGCCGAGCACATCTGGGAGGGCGTCTCCTCCGCGACGACCCGGTCCCGGCCGATCATCAACACCCGCGACGAGCCGCACGCCGACGCCGAGCGCTACCGGCGGCTGCACGTGATCGTCGGGGACTCGAACATGTCCGAGGTGACGACCCTGCTCAAGGTCGGGTCGGCCACCCTGGTGCTGGAGATGATCGAGGCCGGCGTCCAGTTCCGGGACTTCACCCTGGACAACCCGATCCGCGCGATCCGCGAGATCAGCCACGACCTCACCGGGCGTCGCCCGGTGCGGATGGCCGGTGGCCGGGAGGCCTCGGCGCTGGACATCCAGCGCGAGTACCACGCCCGCGCCGTCGAGTACCTGGAGGCGACCGGGCACCCGGACCCGGCGATGGCGCGCGTCGTCGAGCTGTGGGGACGCACGCTGGACGCCATCGAGTCCCAGGACCTGTCGAAGATCGACCGCGAGATCGACTGGGCGATCAAGCACCGGCTGGTGGAGCGCTACCGGGCCAAGCACGACCTGGACCTGTCCAGCGCCCGGGTCGCCCAGCTCGACCTGGCCTACCACGACGTCCGCCGGGGCCGCGGCCTGTTCGACATGCTGCAGCGCAAGGCGCTGGTCGACCGGGTCACCGACGACGGCGAGATCGAGGCCGCGAAGGACACCCCGCCGCAGTCGACCCGGGCGAAGCTGCGCGGTGACTTCATCGCCGCGGCCCAGGCCGCCGGGCGGGACTTCACCGTCGACTGGGTGCACCTGAAGCTGAACGACCAGGCCCAGCGCACCGTGCTGTGCAAGGACCCGTTCCGCGCCGTCGACGAGCGGGTGGACCGCCTGATCGCCTCGCTCTGACCGCCGCCCCCGGGGTGGGGGTGCACCCACCCCGGGGCCACGGCTCAGTCCGGCTGGGCGATCCGGCCGAAGCGCGACTCCTGCGGGTCGGCGAACACGTGCAGCCCGAACCGCGACGACAGCTCCCGGCAGACCGCGACCCCGCGCACCGAGTTGCCGTGCCGGTCCAGGCCGGGGGAGTACACGCCGAGCCCGAACCAGCGCGGCAGCACACCCATGATCCCGCCGGACACCCCGCTCTTGGCCGGGATGCCGACGTCGTGCGCCCACTCGCCCGCGGCGTCGTACATGCCGCACATGCTCATCACGCTGATCACCGTGCGCAGGTGCTCGCGGGACAGCGCCCGCTCACCGGTCAGCGGGTTGACCCCGCCGTGCGCGAGTGTCGCGCCCATCACCGACAGCTCCGGCGCGGTGACCGTGATCGAGCAGGCGGCGAGGTAGACGTAGAGGGTGTCGTCGATGTCGCCGTGCAGCATCCCCAGGCTCCGCATGAGGTAGCTGAGCCCGAGGTTGCGGTCGTTGGAGACCAGCTGCTCGTCGAGGACGTCCTGGTCGATCTCCAGCGACGGGTTGCCGGTGTAGACCCGGTTGCGCTCCAGCAGCCGCCCGGCCCGCTCCTCCTTCGTCGCCCCCTGCACCATGTTCGCCGCGACCAGCGCCCCGGCGTTGATCATCGGGTTGAACGGGCGGTGGTGCACGTGGTCGAAGGTGATGGAGTTGAACGGGTCCCCGGAGGGCTCCACGCCGATCCGGCGCAGCGTCTCGGCCAGGCCGTTGTCCTCCAGCGCGAGCCCGTAGGTGAAGACCTTCGAGATCGAGTGCAGTGGGAAGCGGACCTCGCAGTCGCCGACCTGCCACTGCGTGCCGTCGACGTTCGTGCCGGCCAGGCCGAACTCCTCGGCCCGGGCCTCCATCTCCGGCGGGTAGTAGCTGACGACCTCCTCGCCGGGCAGCAGGATGCCGCTCCCCGCGGTGCAGGTGCTGCGGAGCTCCTCGAACTGCTGCTGGACCAGTTCACGCTCGGCCTGGGCGACCATCGGTGTCCCTTTCGTCGGGGGTGTCCGGGCGCACCGTACCGACGGCGACGGGCCCGGCCGCGGGCTCAGCCGTCGCGCCGGGTGGGCCAGGGGGCCCAGCGACGGTCGTTCGGGCCTGCCGGGCCGAGGTCCTCCTCGTCCTCCGTCGCGGCCCACGACTCGCCGGAGGACGACCCGCCCGCGTAGGGGCCGAGGGCGTGGCCGTGCCACATGCGGTCGGCCCGGCGGACCCGCCACTCCCGGAAGGCGCCCGCCGTGATCGCCCCCACGGTCCGCTCCAGTTCGTCGGCGAGCCGCTCCACGTCGTCGTCGCAGGCGTCGCAGCCGCACACGGGCAGCGACGACCGCCACCAGGCCCCGGCGGCGAGGCCGAGCCCGGGAAGCGCCGTCCACGTAACGGTCAGCGTGGCGGCCGCCGGATCGCGCGGACGCAGCGACGTCGTCCGCAGGACGGTGTCGGGCAGAAGCTCCGCGGCGTCCCCGGTGGTCGCCGGGTCCTCGGGCAGCTCGGACAGCTCGACGTCGAACCGTTCCGCCAGGTCCGCGACCAGCGCGTCGGCGACGGCGTGCAGCGGCCGGAACCGCTCCGGGTGGGTCACCACCGAGTAGCTGTCCTCGGGCGGGCCGTCGGAGTCCCACCGGTGGCCGTAGGGGATCACCGAGCCGTCGGCGTCGCGGAACGGCCCGGTCACGACGACCGGACGGCGGTAGCTGGACACCCCCGCAGCATGACCGCGGCCCGGACCCGCGGCACCCGGTTTCCGTCCGCCGGGGCGACGGCCCGCGCCCCGGTCAGGGCGCCTCGCCGATCCCGTCGGGCAGCCAGCCGTCGCCGGAGGGGTACATCTCGGTGGTCTCCTCGCGCCGGCCCGGGCGCACGATCCGGCCCAGCCGCGACTCCGACGGGTCGGCGAACACGTGCAGCCCGAACCGGTCGGACAGCTCCCGGCACACCGCCACTCCGCGGACCGAGTTGCCGTGCCGGTCCAGCCCGGGGGAGTAGACGCCGACCCCGATCGCGTCCGGGATCGCCGCCAGGATCGCCCCGGACACGCTGGACTTGGCCGGGATGCCGACCTCGTAGGCCCACTGTCCGGCGGCGTCGTACATGCCGCACATGCTCATCACGCTCAGCACGTCCCGGGTGTAGGTGCGGGGCAGCGCGGGCACCCCGGTGAACGGGTTCGCCCCGCCCCGGGCCAGGGTCGCCGCCATCGTCGACAGCTCGCTCGCGGTGACCGTGACCGAGCAGGCCGCCAGGTAGACGTAGAGGTTGTCCTCGATGTTGCCGTGCAGCATCCCCAGGCTGCGCATGAGGTAGGACAGGGCGACGTTGCGGTCGTTGGAGACCAGCTGCTCGGCGAGGACGTCCTCGTCGACGGCCAGGTCGGGGTTGCCCGCGTAGATCCGCAGCCGGGTCAGCAGCCGCTCGACCTTCTCCTCCCGGGTCGCGCCGTGCACCAGGTTCACCGCGACCAGCGCCCCCGCGTTGATCATCGGGTTGAACGGGCGGTGGTTGACCTCGTCGAAGCTGATCGAGTTGAACGGGTCCCCGGACGGCTCGACCCCGACCCGCAGCAGGACCTCCTCGCGGCCGTTGTCCTCCAGCGCCAGGCCGTAGGTGAACACCTTCGAGATGGAGTGCAGCGGGAAGCGGACCCTGGCGTCGCCGACCTCCCACTGGGTGCCCTCGATGTCGGTGGCGGCCAGCCCGAACAGGTGCGCCCGCTCGGCCATCGCCGGCGGGTAGTAGGCGACGACCCGCCCGTCGGGCACCCCACCGGGGCCCCCGATCGCCGCGTGCAGCTCCTCGAGCTGCCGCTGCACGATCGCGCGCTCGGTCTGCTGCTCCATCGGCGCCCCTCCCCGCGGACCGGTCCGTCCGTGCGGAGCGCAAACTAGATCACCGGCGCGCGGTCACTCGATCCCGGGCATGATCCGGCGCCGCAGCTCGGCCAGCTCGTCCTGGACCTCCGGGTCGGCCGGACCCGCCTTCTCCGGTGCCGGGGCGATCCCCAGGGACCGCAGCAGCCCGGTCGCGGCCGCGGCCGGGTCCCCGGTCTCCCCGAGCACCGGGCGCAGGCCCTGGTCGGCCAGGTGGTGGAACACCAGGTTCACCACGGTCCACGGGTTGTAGGTCTCCTGCTCGCCGGACATGCGCCACCTCCACGTGCCGGTACGGCCGCGGCGCCGCACCCGGGGTCGAGCCTTTGCCGTGCGCGGGCCGTCGTCAACGACCCTGTCGCAGGATGAGACACCGGTCAGCGGTGACCGGTACCCGGCGCGGTCCCGGGTGCCCGCGGCCCGGGGCGCCCGATCCGCCCCGTCCGGCCTGGCTACGATGCCCGTCGTGTCCTCCGCCCGCGCCGAGCGACTGGTCAACCTGGTGCTCTGCCTGATGTCGACGCGCCAGTACCTGTCCGCGGAACGGATCCGGTCCATCGTCCCCGGCTACGCCGACGGCGCCGGCGACGAGGCGTTCTTCCGGATGTTCGAGCGGGACAAGGCCGAGCTGCGGGAGCTGGGCGTGCCCCTGGAGACCGGCCACAACTCGGTGTTCGACACGGTCGAGGGCTACCGGATCGCCCGGGCCGACTACGAGCTCGGCGAGATCCACCTCGACCCGGACGAGGCGACCGTCGTCGCGCTGGCCGGGAACCTCTGGGACTCCCCGGAGCTGGCCGGGGCCGCGCACGGCGCGCTGGTGAAGCTGCGCGCCGCCGGCGTCGAGGTCGCCGAGACCCCGGCCGCGGCGATCCGCCCCGGTGCCGCCGCGGGCGAGCCGGCGCTCGCGCCGCTGCTGGGCGCGGTCACCGTGCCCGACGGCGTCGACCTGCGGGCCCTGGTGCGCGCCTCGGCGGGCCCGCAGCCGGTGTCGGGGACCGCGCGGGTCTGGGTCGCGGCGGGACGCGCGGCCGGGCTGCGCCGCACCGGCCGCGAGCGCGGGCCGCGCGAGCACGCGGGCCGTCCGGGCGTGGAGATCGAGCTGGACCTGCGTGACCGGGGCACCGTCGCGCGCTGGCTGGCCGGGCACGGCCCGGACGTCGCCGTCCTGGACCCGCCGGAGCTGGCCCGCGCGGTCCGCGAGCTGTGGGAGGCCGCGCTCGGCGCCGGAGCCCGGGGGGCCCGCACGTGAGCCGTCAGGGCGTCGCCCAGCGCCTGCCCCGGCTGTTGTCGCTGGTGCCCTACCTGCGCGCGCACCCAGGGGTGCCGGTCGCCGAGGCCGCCGCGGACTTCGGCGTCGACGAGCGGCAGCTGCGCAAGGACCTGGAGCTGCTGTGGATGTGCGGCCTGCCCGGCTACGGGCCGGGTGACCTGGTCGACCTGTCCTTCGCCGGGGACACCGTCGACGTCGTCTTCGACGCCGGGCTGACCCGGCCGCTGCGCCTGACCACGACCGAGGCGACCGCGTTGCTCGTGGCGCTGCGCATGCTGCACCAGACCGCCGGGGTGGTCGACTCCGACGCCGTCGGGCGGGCCATCGCCAAGGTCGAGGCCGCGGTGGGGGAGGCGGCCGGTCCGGGCGGCCTGGTCACCGTCGAGTCCGGGATCGGCGAGCGCGACACCACCGCCGTCGTGCGCCGGGCCCTGGACCGCGGGCGCGCGCTGCGCATCGTCTACTTCACCGCGGGCCGCGACGCGGTGTCCCGCCGCGACGTCGACCCGATGCGGCTGGTCGTCAGCGGCGGGCGCGGCTACCTGGAGGCGTGGTGCCGCCGGGCCGAGGACGTGCGGATGTTCCGCCTGGACCGGGTCGAGCAGGCCGAGGAGCTCGACGAACCGGCCCGCGCACACCCCGAGGCACGGCCCGTCGACGTCTCGCACGGGCTGTTCAGCCCGCGTGCCGAGCACCGGTACGCGGTCCTGGAGCTCGAACCGGACGCCCACTGGGTCGCCGAGTACTACCCGGTCGACGAGGTGCGCACCGCCGCCGGCGAGCTGGTCGAGGGCGACCCGCCGCCCGGCGCGCCGGACCCGGTGCCCGCACCGGCGGGCGGCGACGACCGGCTGCGGGTGCTGCTCCGCTTCGCCGACGACGACTGGCTGGTCCGTCTCGTACTCGGCCTCGGCGGCGCGGCCCGCATCCTCGAACCGCCCGAGCTGGCCACGGCGGTGCGCGACCGGGCCCGCGAGGCCCTGCGGACCGCCGACGCGTCACCCTAGGTCACACCGCCCGTCACCGACGCGTGAATGCGACAGGATGACGACGACGGGATGAACACCGGGTGACCGTGGCCACGTCCGACGACGGGGGGACCGGGCGACCGATTCGCCCGTGTCTACACTCGGTCCTGACCCGGCCCGATCGACGCGAGGTGGACCCATGCCCGGTGGCTACGAGTGGCTGATCATCATCGCCGTTCTGCTCCTGCTGTTCGGCGCGAAGAAGCTGCCCGAGATGGCGCGTTCGGTCGGCCAGTCCGCCCGCGTGTTCAAGGGCGAGATGAAGGGCCTCAAGGACGACGACGCCCGCACCCGTCAGGGCGAGGAGCCCAAGCCCGCCCAGGAGCTGCCCGCGGCCGCCCCGGCGCCGCAGCAGACCACACCGGCCCCGCAGCAGCAGGCCCCGCAGCAACCGCAGGCACCGGCGCAGGCCACCGACCGGCCCGCCGGCCCGGCCGCCTGAGGCACCTCCTCCCGTGAAGGCACCGTTCCGTCGGAAGCGCAGGCTCAACCCCGACGGGACCATGACCCTGATCGAGCACCTCTACGAGCTGCGCAACCGGCTCGGCATCTCGCTCGCCGCGATCGTGGTGACGACGGTGTTCGGCTACATCTGGTTCGAGGTCTCGTTCTTCGGCTTCCCCAGCCTGGGGGAGCTGCTCAAGGAGCCCTACTGCTCCCTGCCGCCCTCGGCGCGCGCGTCGCTGACGGCGGACCCGAACGTCTGCACCCTGCTCGGCACCACCCCGTTCGACCAGTTCATGCTGCGCCTGAAGGTCGGGGCCACGGCCGGGATGATCCTGGCCTGCCCGATCTGGCTCTACCAGCTGTGGGGGTTCATCACCCCTGGTCTGCTGAAGAAGGAGCGCCGCTACGCGCTGAGCTTCGTCTCGGTCGCCGCGGTGCTGTTCGTCGCCGGCGCGGTGCTGGCCTACCTGATCATCCCGCAGGCGCTCGGCTTCCTGCTCACCATCGGTAGCGAGATCCAGACGACGGCACTGACCGGCACGTCGTACTTCTCCCTGGTCGTCAACCTGATCGTCATCTTCGGGGTCAGCTTCCTGATCCCGCTGCTGGTCGTCGCGCTCAACGCGGCCGGGGTCGTGTCCTACGACCTGTTGCGCCGCTCCCGGCGCGGGCTGATCTTCGGGCTGTTCTGCTTCGCCGCGATCGCCACGCCCGGCCAGGACCCCATCTCGATGCTGGCGTTGGCGTTCGCGCTGACCCTGCTGTTCGAGGCGGCCATCCAGGTCTGCCGGATCACCGACCGCCGCCGGGCCCGCCGGCGGGCCGCCGAGGGCTGGGACTCCCTGGACCCGGACGAGCCGTCGCCGCTGGACACCACGCCGTCGCCGATCGAGGGGCCGTCCCGGATCGAGCCGCCCGCCCCGGTGTCCGCCCCGGTGTCCGCCACCCCGACGCACGTCGTTCCCCCGACCGGTGGCGCCACGGGCGCGGCGAACGGCCGCCCCGGTGCCGGGGCGAACGGGACCGCACCCGAGCCGCCCCGCTACGACGACATCACCTGACCGGGCGGCGCCGCAGATCCCCCCGCGGCCCGGTCCGGCACGGCTCCGTAGGCTGGCTCCCCGGATCGGGTCGGGCGGCACTGAGGAGCGGGTCGGGACAGATGAAGTACAACCGGGTGGTCATCAAGCTCAGCGGACAGGCGATGGCCGGTGCCGACGGCTTCGGGTTCTCCGCGCAGGCCCTCGCCCACCTCGCCGACCAGATCCGGCAGATGCGCGCGCTCGGGGTGCAGGTCGCGGTCGTCGTCGGCGGCGGGAACGTGTTCCGCGGCAACCGGTCCGAGACCTGGGGGATCGACCGCGTCGAGGCCGACAACATCGGCATGCTCGGCACCGTGATCAACGGCCTCCTGCTGCGCGGCAAGCTGTCCGCCGGCGGCGAGGAGAACGTCCGCGTCATGACCGCGATCCCGATCAACGCCGTCGCCGAGCCGTTCCTGCGGCTGCGCGCCAAGCGGCACCTGGAGAAGGACGCGATCCTGATCTTCTCCGGCGGCAACGGGCAGCCGTTCATCACCACCGACTACCCGAGCGTGCAGCGCGCCCTGGAGATCGGCGCGGACGCGCTGCTGGTGGCCAAGCACGGCACCGACGGCGTCTACGACACCGACCCGCGCACCAACCCCGACGCCCGCCGCTACGAGCGCCTGCCCTACGACGAGGTGCTGTCGCGCCGGCTGGCCGTGATGGACCAGACCGCGTTCATCCTGGCCCGCGACCACGGCCTGCCGCTGCACGTGTTTGACATCGAGAAGGACGGCCTGATGGCCGCCATCTGCCGTGGCGAGCACCACGGCACCGAGATCAACCCGGACATCGTCGAGGCGGAGTTCGCCCGGCCGGAGTAGGCCGGCGGTCACACGTGGCCCGGCTCACCCTGTGACGGAGCAGGGTGTCGGTGCCGTGTGACAGCCTGGGGCGGTGAATGGTTCCGCCGACCCGGCCGCCGCGTACGCGGCGGCGAAGGCCCGCGCCGCCTACCCGCGGCTGGCCGAGTTCACCGGTCTGATGCCCTTCGACCTGGACCCGTTCCAGCGCGAGGCGTGCGAGGCACTGGAGGACGGCCACGGTGTCCTGCTGTGTGCGCCCACCGGCGCCGGGAAGACCGTCGCGGGCGAGTTCGCCGTGCACCTGGCCCTGTCCGAGGGCCGCAAGTGCTTCTACACCACGCCGATCAAGGCGCTGTCGAACCAGAAGTACGCCGACCTGGTCGCCCGCTACGGCGCGGACGCGGTCGGCCTGCTCACCGGCGACACCGCGGTGAACGGCGACGCCCAGGTGGTCGTGATGACCACCGAGGTGCTCCGCAACATGATCTACGCCGACTCGGACAAGGCGGCGAACCGGCGGCTGGACCACCTCGGCTACGTGGTGATGGACGAGATCCACTACCTGGCCGACCGGTTCCGCGGCGCGGTCTGGGAGGAGGTCATCCTCCAGCTGCCCGAGCACGTCGCGGTGGTGGGTCTCTCGGCCACGGTCAGCAACGCCGAGGAGTTCGGCGACTGGCTGGTCGAGGTCCGGGGCGACACCCGCGTCGTGGTCGACGAGCACCGCCCGGTGCCGCTGTGGCAGCACATGATGGTCGGCAACCGGCTGTTCGACATGTTCGGCGAGCGGCGCACCCCCGGCGGGCCCGGGGAGGTCGTCGTCGACCCGGAGCTGGTCCGCTACACCTGCGAGATGGCGCGGCGGGACTTCACGACCTCCCGCGCCGCGGACCGGGCGGGCGATCGCGGTCCGCGCGGGCGGGGCGGCCCGCAGCGCGGACGCACCCGGGGCGGGAAGACCGACTCCACGGCCGTCGTCGGGAGGGGGCCGCGCGGGGGCGGGCCGTCGCGCGGGGGGTTCCGGCCGCCGTCGCGGGTGCAGGTGATCGACCGGCTCGACCGCGAGGGGCTGCTGCCCGCGATCACGTTCGTCTTCTCCCGGGCCGGCTGCGACGCCGCCGTCGGGCAGTGCGTGCGGGCCGGGGTGCGCCTGACCGTGCCCGAGGAGGTCGACGAGATCCGCCGGATCGTCGAGAAGCACACCGGTGACCTGCCGCAGGCCGACCTGGGTGTGCTCGGGTACTGGGAGTGGCGCGAGGCGCTGGAACGCGGCGTCGCCGCCCACCACGCGGGGCTGCTGCCGGCGTTCAAGGAGACCGTCGAGGAGCTGTTCGTCGCCGGCCTGGTGCGCTGCGTGTTCGCCACCGAGACCCTGGCGCTGGGCATCAACATGCCCGCCCGCACCGTCGTGCTGGAGCGGCTGGTCAAGTACAACGGCGAGGCCCACGTCGACCTCACCCCCGGCGAGTACACCCAGCTCACCGGGCGCGCCGGGCGGCGCGGGATCGACGTCGAGGGCCACGCCGTCGTGCTCTGGACCCCCGGCATGGACCCGGAGCAGGTCGGCGGGCTGGCCTCCACCCGCACCTACCCGCTGCGCAGCTCGTTCCGGCCCGTCTACAACATGTCGGTCAACCTGGTCGGGCGCCTCGGCACCGACGCCGCCCGCGAGCTGCTGGAACGCTCCTTCGGGCAGTTCCAGGCCGACCGGTCGGTGGTCGGGCTGGCCCGGCGGATCGACCGCAACAACGAGGCCCTGGAGGGCTACCGGGAGGCGATGACCTGCCACCTCGGCGACTTCGCCGAGTACGCCGACCTGCGGCGGCGCATCTCCGACCGGGAGAAGTCGCTGCGTCGCCAGAACACCGTCGCCGCCCGGGACGAGGCCACGGAGTCGCTGCGCGAGCTGCGCCCCGGCGACGTGATCGCGGTGCCCTCGGGCAGGCGCGCCGGGATCGCCGTGGTGCTCGACCCGGGGATCGGGGCGGTGTCGGCCGCGGGCCGTGACCCCGAGGTCCGGCCGCTGGTGTGCACCGAGGACCGGTGGGCGGGGCGGCTGTCGGCCGCGGACTTCCCGGACGTGGTGGAGGTGCTGGGCCGGATCAAGCTGCCCAAGCGGGTGGAGCACCGCTCCCCGCAGGTCCGCCGGGACCTGGCCGCCTCGTTGCGCGCCTCCCGGCTGGGGGAGGGGCGCGCCGTCGGGCGTCGTCGCCGGCCCGGGGTGCAGGACGACCCGGAGCTGTCCACGCTGCGTCGGGCCCTGCGGGCGCACCCCTGCCACGGCTGCGACGACCGGGAGGCGCACGCCCGCTGGGCCGAGCGGCACGCCCGCCTGGAGCGGGAGACCGAGTCGCTGCGGCAGAAGGTGCGGGCCACGACGCACTCGCTGGCCCGGGCGTTCGACCGGATCCGGGCGCTGCTCGCCGAGCGCGGCTACCTCGTCCCGGCCGGGGAGACCGAGCCCGGCGAGGAGGAGATCACCCCGCACGGCCGGATCCTGGCCCGGCTGTGGGGCGAGTCGGACCTGCTGGCCGCCGAGTGCCTGCGGCACGGCGCGTGGGACGGCCTGGAACCCGAGGAGCTGGCGGCGGTCGTCTCGGCGCTGGTCTACGAGTCCCGTCGGGACGACGCCCCGATGCCGCGGCTGCCCCCCGGCCCGGTGTCCGAGGCGCTGGAGCGCACCGTGCGGCTGTGGGAGGAGCTCGACGCCGACCAGCGCCGGCACAAGGCCGAACGCACCCGGGCACCCGACCTGGCCTTCGCCTGGCCGATGCACCGGTGGGCCCGCGGGGAGTCCCTGGCGCAGGTCCTGGAGGCCGCCGAGCGGAACGGGCACGAGCTGTCCGCGGGTGACTTCGTACGCTGGACCCGGCAGGTCCTCGACCTGCTCGACCAGATCGCCGGGGTCGCCGGGCGGTCGAGCCCGGTCGGGAAGGCGGCCCACCGGGCCTCCGGTGCCGTCCGGCGCGGTGTGGTCGCGGCCGGTATGCAGTAGCGGTCACCGGCACACGGCACCAGCGCACGGCACGAACGGACGGCCACGAACAGCGGCCACGAGCACGGCCACAGGCAGCAGGAACGACGAGAGAGACGGGCGGACGAGTAGGCGATGAACAACCCGCAGGGACCGGACCGGCATCCCGAGGATGCCGCGGAGCGGACCGGGGAGATCCCCGCCTGGGGCACGCCACCGCCCGGCGGGTGGGGCGCGGACCCCGAGACCACCGGAGCCTGGTCCCCCGAGCGCGACGACCGTGACGGCTGGGCCACCCACGGCAGCACCGACGCGGGCTGGGACCCGGCCACGGCCCGCCGGGACGCCACCCACGACGCCGGCGGCGCGCCCGTGCAGGGCACCGGCGGCTGGGACGCCGTCCCGCCCGCCGGCGGGCGTCACAGCGGCGACACCGGCGGCTGGGCCGCCCACGACGGATCGGCCCCCGGCGGCGACACCGGGGACCGGACCCGCGCCGAGCCGCTGTGGGGCGACGAGGCGGGCACCGGCACCGATACCGGCACCGACGGCGGGTGGGCCGTCCCGACCGGGCGCCGCGCCCGTCGCCGGGCCGCCGGGGCCGGAGCCCCCACCGACGCCGTGCCGGCGTCCTCGCCCGGGTCGCCCTGGGCCGACGCGCAGTCCACCGCGGCGGTCCCCGCCGACGGCGGGGCCGGTGCGGGCGGGTGGCAGAACCCCGGCCCCGGCGAGGACGAGCCCTGGGTGTCGCGGGACGCGGTCCGCTCCCCGTCGAGGACCCGGGTGTGGATCCTGGCCGGGATCGGCGCCGTGGTGGTGGCCGCGCTCGTCGTCGGTGCGCTGTTCTGGGCGGGCGTGCTCGGCAGCGACCGGCTCGACCGCACCGCGCTGCAGGCCGGGGTCACCCAGGTCCTCACCCGGGACTACGGCCTGCAGGTCGGTGCGATCGCCTGCCCGGAGGACGTCGAGGTGTCGGCCGGCACCCGGTTCACCTGCCAGGCCGTCGTCGACGGCGAACAGGTCGAGGTCCCCGTGGTCGTGACCAGCGACCAGGGCGACTACCAGGTCGGGCGGGTCTGACCGGGCCGCGGTGACGGCCGGCTAATCGGCTGGCGCGCGGGGCGCGCGGGCGCGAGGCTCGTCGGATGTGAGCACCGATGCCCCGTTCGCCCCGCACCCCGCCCCGCCGACGGTCGCCCCGCACACGGTCCGCACCCTGACCGACCCCGCCGACCGGCGGCGTGCGTTCGACCTGTTCCTGGGCACCCTGCACCACGGACCGATCACCGACGACGCGTGGGAGGCCCACGGCCAGGCCGCCGAAGAGCACTGGCTCGGCGTCACCGACCCCTCCGGCGCGATCGTCGGCTCCGCGTACTCCTTCCCGACCCGGCTGACCCTGCCCGGCGGGACCCGGATCCCCGCGGCCGCGGTCAGCGGCGTGGGGGTGCGACCCGACAGGACCCGCGCCGGGCGGCTGACCGCCCTCATGCGCGCCCAGCTGAGAGCGGCCCGCGACCGCGGCGACGTCGCCGCCGTGCTCCGCGCGTCGGAGGCCACCATCTACGGCCGCTACGGCTACGGCGTCGCCTCCCGCGGCGACCACGTCCGGGTCACGACGGGCGCCACGTGGCGCCCGGAGGCCCCGGCCGGGGGCGCGGTGCGGATGCTCGACCCCGACGAGGCGACCGCGCTGCTGCCCGACCTGCAGGAACGCCTCGCCGCGCACCGCCCGGGCGGGATGACCCGCTCCGCGCGCTGGTGGCGGCGGGTGCTGCGCCCCGCTGGCCCGTCCGCCGGGGAGTACAAGGGCGTGGCGGTGCACACCGGCACCGACGGCGTCGACGACGGGTTCGTGGTGTGGGGCGTCTCCGAGGGCGACCTGGCCACCGGCGCCACGGACGAGGTCCGCCTGCAGCAGCTCTGGGCCGCCGGGCCCGCCGCGACGGCCGGGCTGTGGCGGTTCCTGACCGGTCTCGACCTGGCCGGTGCGGTGATCGGCTGGGTACGCCCCCTCGACGAGGACCTCGACCTGATGCTGACCGACTCCCGGGCCCACCGGGTCACCGGGCGCGGCGACGACCTGTGGCTGCGCCTGCTCGACCCGGGCGCGGCGCTGAGTGCCCGCACCTGGGGGCCGGGCGACCCGGTCGTGCTGCGGGTGCACGACGCGTTCCTCGGCGACACCGGCACCTGGCGCCTCGCCGGCGGCGCCGCCGAGCCCGCCGCGGCCGCCGATCCGGACCTGGAGTGCACCGTCGACGCGCTGTCGGCGGCGTTCCTCGGCGACCGGTCGCCGTCGTCGCTGGTGGCGGCGGGGCGCTGGAGCGAGCGCACCCCCGGAGCGGCGGTCCGCGCGGACGCGCTGTTCGCGGTGCCCGGCCCGGCCCCGTGGTGTGGCACGTTCTTCTGAGCGCGGCGGGCGACCCGGATCCGGCGGCTCCTGCCCCCGCCGGCGACCCGATCCGTCCCGATCCGGCGCCACCGGCCCGGCGGCCGGGGCGGACGAACGGGGCGGGACGGACGGGGCGCTCAGGCCCGGCGGCGGGCGCGCACGACCGCGTCGTGCCCGGTCACCGTGCTCCCGTCGGGCAGCGTCACCGGCCGCGGACGGGCGTCGGCGACCAGCACCTCCCACCGGTCCGGGTCGAGAGCCCCGGCGAGCTCGTGCTCGTCGGGGAACATCTCCGGCTCGGGCGGGCGCGGGATCCCCGCGGCCAGGTCGCGCGGGTGGTGCAGCACCAGCAGCAGGGTCCCGCCGGGCTCGACGGCGTCGGCGAGCACGGCGTACAGCGGGCGGCGCACGTCCGGGGGCAGGTGCAGGAACTGGGCGGTGACCAGGTCGTAGACGCCCGCGGCGGGCGGGTCGGAGCGCAGGTCGGTCGCGGTGAGGGTGACCGCGTCGGTGACCCCGGCCCGTGCCACGGCGGCCCGGGCCCGCTCCAGCGCGACGGGGGAGACGTCGACGGCATCCACCCGCCATCCCCGCGCGGCGAGCCAGACCGCGTCGCCGCCCTCCCCGCAGCCGACGTCGAGGGCCCGCCCGGGCGGCAGGTCCGCGGCCTCGGCGACGAGGGCGGCGTTGGCGTCGCCGCTCCACAGCTGCGGGCGGGTGGCGTAGTGGGTGTCCCAGAACGCCGCGGACCAGCGGTCCTCGGTCACGGTGGCTCCTCGGGTGGGTGCAGAAGAGGGAGTGGGTGTGCGGGGTGCAGCGGTGCCGGCGGTGAGCCCGTGCGGGTCGCCGCCGACGAGCGCGGCGACCCGGCGCTCGGAGGCGGCACCGAACGGGTCCGTGGGGGAGGGCGTCATGGCACCAGCGTGCGCGCCACGACGCGGAGCTGGCAAAGCTCGTTGCCGAAGTGGCAAACTGCCCGGGTGGACGAGGCGATCGCGGACACCCTGGCCGGCGTCGGCCCCCGGCTGGCCGGGCTGCGCACCGCGCAGGGCATGACCCTGGCCGACCTATCGGAGGCCACCGGCATCTCGGTGAGCACGCTGTCACGGCTCGAGTCCGGCGGGCGCCGCCCGACCCTGGAGCTGCTGCTGCCGATCGCGGCCGCCCACCAAGTGCCGCTCGACGAGCTCGTCGCCGCCCCACCGGTCGGCGACCCGAGGGTCCGGCTGCGGCCGCGCCGGGCCAACGGGATGACCGTCGTGCCGCTGACCGAGCGGCCCGGTGGGCTGCAGGCGTTCAAGATGGTCATCCCGTTCCGCGGCGACGAGCCCGACCCGCGGGTGCACGAGGGCTACGAGTGGCTCTACGTCCTCGACGGCAGGCTGCGCCTGGTCCTCGGCGGGCACGACGTCGTGCTCGGCCCGGGGGAGGCCGCCGAGTTCGACACCCACGTCCCGCACTGGTTCGGCTCGGCCGACCGCGACCGCGCCGTCGAGCTGCTCAGCCTGTTCGGCCCGCAGGGCGAGAAGATCCACACCCGCGCGGCGCCCCGCGACCGCCGTCCCGGCAGCACCGACGACTGAGCCCCACCCGGGGAGAACGGCTCACTCGAAGAACGCGGGCACGTCCACCGGGCCGCCCGCCTCGGCGAACTCCGCCGCGACCGCCTCGCGCAGCGCCGCGTCGTGCAGCAGGTCGGCCACCACCGTCGCCAGCCCGGCGGCTCCGTCGAGGACCGCACGGTCCCCGGCCGCGCCCGCCGCGGCCTCGGCGAACCCGGTGGTGTGCAGTGCGGTGCCCGGCTCGGCGATCGCGATCATCGGGTGGATCGAGGGCACCCGCAGCGAGACGTTGCCCAGGTCGGTCGACCCGGTCTCGGACTCCGGCACCACCCCGCGCGGGTACACCGTGCGCCCCCGCCCGGCCTGGGCCACCGCCCAGCGCGCGGCGAGGGTCCGGTTGTGCCGGATCGGCAGGTACGGCGGGCGGGGGTCCCAGTCCAGGGTGTGACCGCAGCCGGTCATCGCCGCCGCCGCGACCACGATCGCCTCCACCCGGGCGGTCAGGTCCCGCAGCGTCTCCGGGTGCTGCGAGCGCAGGTAGTAGCGCGCCGCCGCCCGCTCCGGGACGACGTTGGGTGCCTGCCCGCCGTCGACGACGACACCGTGCACCCGGTCCCCGTCGGGGATGTGCTGGCGCAGCATCGCGATCCCCTGGTACCCCATGACGACCGCGTCGAGGGCGTTGCGGCCGCGGTGCGGCTGGGCCGAGGCGTGCGCGGCCACCCCGTGGTAGGTCACCTCGAGCTGCCGGCGCCCCAGGAACGGGTGGTCGGCGATGTCGTGGGCGAACGGATGCAGCATCACCGCGGCGTCGACGCCGTCGAAGGCGCCGTCGCGGGCCATCGTCTCCTTCCCGCCGCCGCCCTCCTCGGCCGGTGTGCCGAGCAGCACCACGGTGCCGCCCACCGGGTGCGCCGCGAGCACCCGCGCGAGCGCCAGGAACGCCCCCACCGCCGCCGCGCAGATCACGTTGTGCCCGCAGGCGTGCCCGATGCCGGGCAGCGCGTCGTACTCGGCGAGCACCGCGACCGTCGGGCCCTCCCCGGAGCCGAGGGTCGCCCGCAGCGCCGTGTCCAGCCCGTGCACGCCGACGGCCGCGTCGATCCCGTGCCCGGCCAGCAGCGCGGCCACCGCGGCGACGGAGCGGTGCTCGGAGAACGCGGTCTCGGGGTGGGCGTGCAGGTCGTGCGACAGCGCCAGCAGCTCGTCCCGCAGCCCGTCGACCGCGGACGCCGCCGCCTCGCGCACCGCGGCCGGGGCGCCGTCGTACGGAGAGGTGATCGGCTCGGCCGCAGCCGCGCGCACCGCGGTCTCCCGGGCCACCGCCTCGTCGTACGCCGACGACGGCGGGACCGGCAGGCAGTGGTCGTGGTCATGGTCGTGCTGGTCGTGGCGGGTCACGACGACGCCGCCGCGTCGAGGGCCTTGCGCAGCCGCCCCACCGAGGACTCCAGACCCCACCGCGCCGCCAGCTCGTCGAGCCGGTCCGGGTCGGCGAACGCCACCGGGAGCACGTCGTCGCGGCTGAGGTCCACCTCGGCGTCGGTCCGCACCCGCACCACCGGCTCGACGACGTCGAGGTAGTCCCGCGCCGCGGCCAGCTTCGCCCGCGGCCCGGCGCCGATCCGGGGGTCGCCGTCGCCGACGGCGGCCAGCAGCTCCGCCCACGAGCCGAACCGGCCCACCAGCGTCGCCGCGGTCTTCGCGCCGACCCCGGGCACGCCGGGCAGCCCGTCGGAGGGGTCCCCGCGCAGCATCGCCATCTCCGCGTAGGCGGCACCGGCCCGCTCCGGGGGCACCCCGAACTTCGCCGCGACGTCGTCCGGGCCCAGGTTCTCGGCCTTGTTCAGCCCGCGGCCGATGTAGAGCAGCCGCACCGGCGGGGCGTCGCGCACGATCTGCATGAGGTCCCGGTCCCCGGACACCCCCAGCACCGGGTCGACGGCCTCGCGGTGGGCCAGGGTCCCGATCACGTCGTCGGCCTCGCAGCCCGCGGCCCCGCCGGTCGCGATCCCGGCCGCCGCCAGGACCTCCATGATCAGCGGCACCTGCGGGGCGAGCGTGTCCGGCACCTCCTCGGCCACCCCGGCCGGGACCTCGTCCCCGGCCCGGCCCGCCTCCACCCGGTGCGCCTTGTACGACGGCAGCGCCGCCACCCGGAACGCCGGCCGCCAGTCCAGGTCCAGGCAGGCAACCAGCCGCGCCGGGCGGTGCTCGGTGACCAGCCGCGCGATCATGTCGGTGAACCCGCGGACCGCGTTCACCGGCGTCCCGTCCGGGGCGGTGACGCTCTCCGGGACGCCGAAGTAGGCACGGAAGTACATGCTCGCGGAGTCCAGCAGCATCAGCGGGCGCTCACTCATGCCGAGAGTCTGGCACCGTCGCCGTACCCGGGTGGGCGCCGGACCCGGCCGGACCGTGCAGAATGTGGTCGTGGAGAACAGCGGAACCACTACGAGCAGCGGACCTGCGGCGGCCGCCGCGGGAGACGAGGACTGGAGCGCCGAGCGCGCCCTCTTCGTGGCCGCCGAGCAGCGCGGCGGGCCCGCCGAGGCCGCCCTCGCCGAGACCGGTCCGCTCGCCCGCGAGTTCACCGCCCTCACCACCGCCCTGCTCGCCTCCGGCTCGGTCGCCGACGTCCTCGCCCGGATCGTCGCGGCGGTCCGCCGGGTCGTGCCCGGCGCGGACATGGTCAGCGTCACCCTCCGCGACGAGGACGGCCGCTTCCACACCCCCGTCGAGACCGACCCCGCCGCCTCGTCGATCGACGAGGCCCAGTACGCCAGTGGCCTCGGACCCTGTGTCGAGGCCGCCCGCGCGGACGGCCCCGCGCTGGCCTCCGCCGACGACCTCACCACCGAGACCCGCTGGACCGACTTCGCCCGTGCCGCCGTCGGGCACGGCTACCACTCGGTGCTGGCGGTCTCGCTCATCCCCAACGCCGAGCCGCCGCGGCTGCCCGGCGCGCTCAACGTCTACGCCACCGAGCGGCACGCGTTCACCCCCGAGGACCGCGACCGCCTCATGCTGCTCGCCACGCACGCGTCGCTGGCCCTGGCCACCTGCGTCGCCGTGTCCAGCTCCGCGCTCCAGGAGACCCAGCTGCGCCAGGCCATCGTCTCGCGCGACGTGATCGGCCAGGCCAAGGGCATCCTGATGGCGCGCCGCGGACTCACCGCCGACGAGGCCTTCGACGTGCTCCGCCGCACCTCCCAGGACCTGAACGTCAAGCTCGTCGAGCTCGCCGGGACCGTCACCGCGCACCCGACCGCCCTCGACACCGACTGACCCGCCGACCGGCTCCGCGGGCGTCCGGTCACGCAGCGCGTCCGGCCGCGCTCCGGCCGCCGCCCGGTCCACGCCGCGGTGCTCCGGGTGGCGGTCGTGTACCCCCCGTGCCCGCCTACGCTCACGGTCATGACCGATGCCGTCCCCACCGAGCTGTTCGCCGACCGGCTGCGCCGTGCCGGCGAGCACGCCGCCGAGCAGGGCTCCGACGTGCTGTTCCTGACCCCGGGAACCGACCTGCGCTACCTGACCGGGTTCGACGGGTCCTCGCACGAGCGCCTCACCTGTCTGATCGTCCCGGCCGCCGGGCACCGGGCGCCGCCCGCGCTCGTCGTCCCGTCGTTGGAGGCGCCGGGGTTCGCGGATGTGCCGCTGGAGGCCCTCGGCATCGACCTGGTCACCTGGACCGACGGGGAGGACCCGTACCTGCTGGTCAGTGACCTCGCCGGCGGTCCCACCCGGATGTCGGTCGACGACGACATGCCCGCCCGCCACGTCCTCGGCCTGCGTCACGCCTTCCCCGACGTCCCGCAGTACCTCGGCGGCACCGTGCTGCGCGAGCTGCGCATGCGCAAGGACCCGGCCGAGATCGATCGCCTGCGCGAGGCCGGCGCCGCCATCGACCGGGTGCACCGGCGGATGGGCGAGTTCCTGCGCCCCGGCCGCACCGAGGCCGAGGTCGGCGCGGACATCTCCGCCGCGATCGTCGCCGAGGGCCACACCGAGGCCGCGTTCGTCATCGTCGGATCCGGACCCAACGGCGCCAGCCCGCACCACGACGTCTCCGACCGCGTGATCGAGCCCGGCGACGTCGTCGTCATCGACATCGGTGGTCCGCTCCCCGGCGGCTACAACTCCGACTGCACCCGCACCTACGCCGTCGGCGGCGAGCCCGGCGCGGAGGTCAAGGAGACCTACGCGGTGCTGCAGGAGGCCCAGGAGCGCGCCGTCGCCGCGGTCCGGCCCGGCGCCACCGCGGCCGACATCGACCGCGCCGCCCGCGAGCACATCGCCGCCGCCGGGCACGGTGAGCACTTCATCCACCGCACCGGGCACGGCATCGGGCTCGACGTGCACGAGGAGCCCTACATCGTCGACGGCAACGACCTCGTCCTCGCCGAGGGCATGACCTTCTCCGTCGAGCCCGGCATCTACCAGGCCGGCAGGTGGGGCGCCCGGATCGAGGACATCGTCGTCGTCACCGCCGACGGCGTGGAGCGGCTCAACACCACCGCCCGCGACCTCGTCGTCCTGTAGCGCCGTCCTGTAGCGCCGCCTCTGCAGGGTCTCCGGGTGCGTTCGGGGTCACCGTCGGGGTGTTCCCCGAGCGCGCCGGGGCCCGGTGGTGCCAAGGTGGGGGAGGTCCGATCCGCACCACCAAGGAGCACCCGTGAACATGCCCGTGTCCCAGCGCCTCGTCCGTCCCCGCAACGGGAATGTGATCGCCGGGGTGTGCGCCGGGCTGGCCGACCGCTTCGGGTTGGGCCGCAACACCGTGCGGTTCCTGTTCGTGTTGTCCTGCCTGCTGCCCGGCCCGCAGTTCGTCATCTACCTCGCGCTCTGGCTGATCATGCCGAAGAGCACGGTCTGACCAGCGCCGATCGAGGGCTGACCGAGCTCTGACCGAGCGCTGTGAGCGCCGTCGCGGGACCCGGTGTGGACCCGCGACGGCGGCCCTGCCATCATCTCCCGCGTGATCGACCCGACGACCGCCACCGCCGCCGCGCGCCCCGTGCGTGCCGCCGCGTGTCGCTGTCGTCGGGGTCCGTCCCCGCGCGGCTGACACCGCCGTCCCGACTCACCGTCCGTGGACCGCTCCCGCCGCCCGGGTACCGACCCGCTCCGGACCGACGTCCGTACCGGCCACCCCGGCCCCGCACGCGAAGCGATCACCAGGTGCACACCCTCTCCGGCCAGACCGTCCTGGCCCTCCACGCCCACCCCGACGACGAGTCGATCTTCACCGGCCTGACCCTGCGCCGCCTCTCCGACGCCGGCGCCCGCGTCGTGCTCGTCATGGCCACCGGCGGTGACCTCGGCGGCTCCCGGCTCCCGCTGGAGCCCGGCGAGACCGTTCCCGACCGCCGCCGCCGCGAGCTCGCCGACGCCGCAGCGCTGCTCGGCGTGCACCGGCTGGTGCTGCTCGGGCACCGCGACTCCGGCCTGCCCGGTGGCGAGGGCCTGCGCCACCCGCAGGCACTCGCCGGTGCCGACCCGGTCGCGCTCGGCCGCGCCGTCGCCGAGATCGTCGACGCCGAGGGCGCCGGCACCGTCCTGCACGACGACGACGCCGGCATCTACGGCCACCCCGACCACCGCGCCGCACACGCCGCGGGCGCCATCGCCTGCTCGCTCACCGGTGCCCACGGCTACCGGATGACCGTCGACCGCGAGCACCTGGCGCTGGCCGCGCGCGACCGGCACCTCGTCCACGGCGCCGCGCACGCCGCGGGCGTCGGCTACGGCCGGGTCACCGCGGAGATCGCCGTCGCCGTCGGGGGCGGGCCTGCCGAGCTCGCCGTCAAGCGGGCCGCGATGCTCGCCCACGCCAGCCAGATCGCGCCCGGCTCGGTCGACGAGGAGAGCTTCGCCGCCACCTACGGCTACGAGTGGTTCCTCCCCGGGGAGAACACCGGCGGCCGGGTCGGCGGCGGGGTCCTGGAGGCGCTCGGCAACGCCCACCTGCTCGCCGGGACCCGCTGACCGCCGCCCCCGTCCCTGCCCCGGCACCGACCGCGTCCGGGCCCGGGTGCGATCCCCTGTCCGGTTCCGTGGCAGAAGCCACCGCGTCGGGCGATCGCACCGCTCCACTACGCTGTCCGCACGACCGCGCTCGGCCACAGCACGACGAGCGGTGACCGAACAGGTGCGGTCCGTACGGGTAGGGTCGTCCGGTCGACACCGATCGGGCGGGGGAGAGGACGAGCATGGTCGAACCGCCGGGCCCGGTCCTGGTCGTGGTTCCCACCTACGACGAGCGGGAGAACCTCGGTCCCGCCGTCGCGCGGCTGCACGCCACGCTGCCCGACGCCGACGTCCTCGTCGTCGACGACGCCAGCCCCGACGGCACCGGCGAGCTCGCCGACTCCCTCGCCGCCGCCGACGAGCGGATCAGCGTCATGCACCGCTCCGGCAAGGACGGCCTCGGCGCCGCCTACCTCGACGGCTTCCGGCACGCGCTGACCGGCGAGCACCAGGTGGTCGTCGAGATGGACGCCGACGGCTCGCACGCCCCCGAGGACCTCCCCGCGCTGCTCGCGGCGATGGCCGACGCCGACGTCGTCCTGGGTTCCCGTTACGTGCCCGGCGGGCGCGTCGTGAACTGGCCCTGGCACCGCGAGGTCCTCTCCCGCGGCGGCAACCTCTACTCCCGCCTCGCGCTCGGTGTCCCGCTGCGGGACATCACCGGCGGCTACCGGGTCTACCGGCGCACGGTGCTCGAGCAGCTGCAGCTGGACTCGGTCGCCTCGCAGGGCTACTGCTTCCAGGTCGACATGGCCTGGCGGGCGCTGCAGGCCGGATTCCGGGTCCGCGAGGTCCCGATCACCTTCACCGAGCGTGAGCGCGGCGCCTCCAAGATGAGCGGCGGCATCGTCGCCGAGGCGCTGTGGCGGGTCACCTGCTGGGGGCTGTCGCACCGGCTCGGCCGCGACATCCCCCAGCACCCCGCGGGCCCGGTCACCGAGGGCGCCACACACGGCTGAGCCGCGCGCGGCGCCCCGGTGCGCCGTCAGGCGCGCGCTGCCGGCAGCGCCGCCAGCTCCGGCACCAGGTCGTCGAGACCCAGAGTGCCCTGCGCGAGCGCGGCGGCGTGCCACGCGGCCAGGTCGAACTCCTCGCCGCGCGCGGCGTGCGCGGCCCGCGCCCGCTCCCGCCCGGTCAGCCAGGCCCGCTCACCGAGCTTGTAGCCGATCGCCTGGGCCGGACCGCCGAGGTAGCGCAGCAGCTCCGAGTCGGCCATCGCGTCCCCGCCGCCGACGTGCCGGCCGAAGAACTCCCGTCCCAGCTCCGGGGTCCACCGCAGACCGGGCCCGACCGGGGAGTCGTCGGGGATCGGCAGCGACAGGTGCATCCCCAGGTCGATCACCACGCGCACCGCGCGCAGCATCTGCGCGTTGAGGTAGCCCAGCCGCGAGCCCGGGTCGGTGTGGTGGCCCAGCTCGTCCATCAGCAGCTCGGCGTAGAGCGCCCAGCCCTCCACGTCCGCGCTCACCGCGCCCACCAGCGACGTCTGGAACGTCGACAGCTCCCGGCTGCGCACCGCCCACGACGCCAGCTGCAGGTGGTGACCCGGGACGCCCTCGTGGTACCAGGTGCTGATCAGGTCCCACAGCGGGTAGCGGTCGTCCTCGCTCCGGGGCAGCCAGGTGCGGCCCGGACGGGAGAAGTCCAGCGCCGGCGGTGTGTAGTACGGCGCCGTCGCACTCCCCGCGGGCGCCAGCCGTGACTCGACCTCCCGCAGCCGGCCGGACAGGTCGAAGTGGACGCCGTCGAGCTCCGCGATCGTCTCGTCCATGATCTTCTGCAGGTGCGCCCGGGCGGCCTCCCCACCGACGACGACCCCGGTCGTGCCCCCGTCGGTCTCCAGGAGCTCCATCGCCTCGCGCACGCTGCCGCCGGGCACGATCCGCGCGGCCTCGACGGCCATCTCCGCGCGGATCCGGTGGAACTCCGACCAGCCCCACTCGTAGGCCTCGGTGGTGTCGATGTCGGCGCCGTTCCAGAACCGGTTCGCGATCCGGTACCGGTCGGGGCCCACGCCGTCCGGGGTCCCCGCGGCGGCGGGCAGGTACTCCGCGGCCAGCCAGTCCCGCAGCTCGCCCAGCGCGGTCGTCGCCTCCTGGGCGCCGCGGTCCAGGTCGGCGCGCACGGCGTCACCGACGGAGGCCTCCGCGGCGAACGCGGCGAACCAGCCGCGGCTGCCCGCGTCGCGGTTCCAGGCGTCGATCTGCTCGGTCACCCGCACGACCTGGCGCGGCGCGGCGAACAGCCCGCGACGGCATCCCTCCGCCAGCGACGCCCGGTACCCGGCGAGTGCCTCGGGGACCCGGGTCATCCGCGCGGCGACGGTGGCCCAGTCCTCGTCGCCGTCGACGGGCATGAGGGTGAACGCGGTCCGCAGGGTCGCCAGCGGGCCGAAGAGCTCCTGCACCGCGCGCAGGGGCTCCCCGGAGGTCAGGTGGTCGAGACGCTCGCCCAGCAGCCGCGCGCAGCGACGCTCGTCGGGGTCGGCCGGCTCCCGTGCGCCCGTGGTGGCGTCCAGCCGGTCCAGGGTCTCCCGGCAGACGGCGACGAGCGCGGCGGTGCCGTCGGGGGACAGGTCGGGCAGCTCGTCCTGCCGCGCGGTACCGCCGAGCTCACCGGCGAGGATCGGGTCGAGCTCGGTGAGGCGCCGGACGTGGTCGTCGGCGAGGTCCCGGACCGCCCGGCTGGGGCGTGCGGTGCGGTGGGTCCCGGTCTGCGTGTCGTTCATCGCCGGTCATCATGCCCGGACGCCATGGAGCCCGGACCCCCTCAGGGGTCCGGGCTCCATGATCACCGCGGTCACCGGGCGGTGGTCCGGTATGTGCCTGTGGCGCGGCCGGGATCAGGCGATCTCGGCGCGCCGCTCGCGCAGCAGCTCCAGGCGCTCGTCGAGCAGCTCCTCGAGCTCGGCGATCGACCGGCGCTCGAGCAGCATGTCCCAGTGCGTACGCGGCGGCTTCTGCTTCTTCTGCTCCGGCTCGGTCCCGTCCACCCGACGACCGACGCCGCCCTGCGGGGACTCCCACGTCGCGGGAGCCTCGGCGTCGTTCGCGAACGGCACCTGGAACTCGTAGCCGGACTCGGACACATAACGGACCATCTGCCGCGGCGCCAGGTCGTGGTTGCGGTCCGTCTCGTAGCTGACAGCCCCGAGCCGGCTGCCACGCAGAACGCGGTCGGCCATGCGTCACCCTCCTGTAGCGCGATGTCGAGGGAGCACCTCGACGGTTACGTCTCCGCCACCGGGTGTAACGTGCGTAGAGCTAGGATATTCCGGCGGCAGGGCAGAACGGACCGCTCGAGTTACCTCGCGGTAACCCGCTCTGCGCCCGATTGACCAGTGTTCCCTATCGCCGCCATCTACACACTCTGATGTGACGTGTCAGCCATGTGTGATGGTGCTCACGTCGACGTCGACGAGTGTTCACACGGCGGACCGGACCGGTGCACGGTCGGGGGAGCGCACCGGCAGCAGCGCGACCAGTCCCGCCGCCAGGACCAGCACGATCCCGACCGTCCCGGCCCGGTCGGAGCCGAACGCGTAGGTGAACACCCCGATCAGCGCCGGCGCCAGGAACGACACCGCGCGCCCGGTCGTCGCGTACAGGCCGAACAGCTGGCCCTCCTGCCGCGCCGGGCTGACCCGCAGCAGGTACGACCGCGACGACGCCTGCGCCGGCCCCACGAACAGCCCCAGCACCAGCCCGAAGATCCAGAACATGGTCGGACCGGACACGAACAGCAGGACCACGCCCACCGCGACGCTGCCGGCCAGCGACCCCACGACCACGGCCTTGGGCCCCAGCCGGTCGTCGAGCCGGCCGCCCACCACGCAGCCCAGCGCCGCGACCACGTTGATCGCCACGCCGAAGATCAGCACCTGTCCCGGCTCCAGGCCGTACACGGTGACGGCGAGGACCCCGCCGAAGGCGAACACCGCGTTGAGGCCGTCCCGGTACAGCGCGCTCGCCCCGAGGAAGTACACGGTGTGCGGGCTCGTCCGGTACAGCTCGCGCAGGTCGGCCACGAGCCTGCGGTACGAGCCGACGACGCCCAGCTTCGGCGCGTCCGGCGTCGCCGGCGGTGTCTCGGGCAGCAGGAGGAACATCGGCGCGGCGAACACCGCGAACCACACCGCCGCCACCAGCACCGCGATCCGCACGTCGAGGCCGTCGGTGGTGGGGACACCGAGCAGCCCGCCGTCGCCGGACAGCAGGAACACGTACACCGCGAGCAGCAGCACGATCCCGCCGATGTAGCCCAGCGACCAGTCGAATCCCGACACCCGCCCGACCGTCGCCGGCGTCGACACCTGCGCCATCAGCGCGTAGTAGGACACGTACGCCAGCTCGACGAAGATCGACGCCAGGGCCAGCAGCAGCAGACCCAGCCACAGGTAGGACCAGTCGTCGCGGACGGCGAACATCCCGGCCATGCAGAGCACGACCAGTGCCGTCCACAACCCGGTCGCGCGCACCCGCCGGCCCGTCCGGTCCGCGCTCTGCCCGATCACCGGCGCCATCAGTGCGATCAGCACCCCGGCCGCGGCCGTCGACCAGGCCAGCCAGCTGTTCGCGCTGACCGTGCCGGGCAGGTCCGCCCCGACCGCGTCGGTCAGGTACACCGAGAACACGAAGGTCAGCGCGATGTGCTGGAACCCCGACGAACCCCAGTCCCACAGCCCCCAGGCCCACACCCGGGATCGGCGGGGCGGGGCCGGCTCTGCGGTCGGGACGGTCGAGGCGGTCACGGCGCGAGCGTATCGACGCCCGCGGGACCCGGCCTCCGATCATCTACGCAGACGCCCACCCCGGTCAGCTCCCGACGACGTCGAGCAGCCGGTCCGGCCGGTCGGACAGCAGCCCGTCCACCCCGAGGGCCAGCAGCCGTCGCATCTCATCGGGCTCGTCCACCGTCCACACGTGCACCTCGTGCCCGGCCCGGTGCGCCGCCTCGACGAACCGCCGGTCCGAGGCCACCGGGATCGGCCCGAACGCCGGTGGCACCTGCGCGAACACCCCCGCCGGCGACGGCAGCAGCCGGCCGGGGACACCCCACGCGCGGGCCCGCAGCGCGACCACCTCGGCCTGCCCCATCGACGTGCACAGCCGCGCCCCGGCCAGCGTCCGGGCGACGTTGAGCCACCGGGCGGAGAACGAGCCCAGGCACACCCGGTCCCAGGCGTCGGCGGCGTCGAGCACCGCCAGCGTCGGCGCGACGACCTCGGCCGACTTCAGCTCGATCGTCACCCGCACCCCGGGCAGCGCGGCGAGCACCCCGGCCAGCCGGGGCAGCGGCTCGGTGCGCTGTGCCCCGGTGACCCGCACGGTGTCGAGCTCCGCTGCGGGGCGCGCGTCGATCCGGCCGGTGCCGTCGGTGGTGCGGTCCAGCGTCGGGTCGTGGTGCACGAACGGCACCCCGTCGGCACTGGCGTGCACGTCCATCTCGACGTAGCGCAGACCGTGGTCGGCGGCGGCGGTGAACGCGGCGACGGTGTTCTCGCAACCTGCGAGCTCCCCGACGTGCCAACCGCGGTGGGCGTAGGCGCGCGGGTGCGGACCGTCGAGGTACGGGTGGTGCACGGCGGTCAGCCTGGCACCTGCCCGATCACCCCACCACGGGGGAGCACGAAACCCTGGGTGTCGATCAGGGGACGCATCAGGTCCCCGTGGGTGTCCAGCCGTGCGGGGAGGTCGTCGAGGGTGAACACCAGGTCGGCGGGCTCGCGACAGCCCTCGACCTCGGCCCAGGTGAGCGGGGTCGCCACCGTGGGGCGCTCGCGCCCGCGCAGCGAGTAGGAGGCGATCGTGGTCTTGGCGGTGGCGTTCTGGCTCCAGTCGACGAAGATCTTCCCGCGGCGACGCGCGCGGGTCATCACTGCGATCACCTCCCGCCGGTGCTCCAGCGCCAGCCGCTCGGCCACCTCACGGGCGAACCCGCTGGTCCGTTCCGGGTCGGTGACCCGCACCGGCAGGTAGAGCTGCATCCCCTTCCCGCCCGACGTCGACGGGTACACCGGCAGACCGTGATCGTCGAGCAGGTCCCGCAGCCACAGCGCCACCCGGGCGCAGTCCACGATCGTCGTGCCCTCGCCCGGGTCCAGGTCGAACACCACCCGGTCCGGCGGCCGACGCCCGTCGCGCGGGCCGAGCCGCCACTGCGGCACGTGCAGTTCCAGCGCCGCCAGGTTCGCCGCCCAGGCCAGCCCCTCGGCGTCGGAGAGCACCGCGAAGTCGGCGGACTCCGACCGGCCGCCGGGCGTCCCCACGCGGGCGGTGCGCAGCCAGTCCGGGGCGTGCCGGGCCACGTTCTTCTCGAAGAACGACTGCCCCTCCACCCCGTCCGGCCAGCGCTTCAGCGTTGCCGGCCGGGCCTCGATGTGCGGCACCATCACCTCGGCGACGGCCAGGTAGTGCCCCAGCACGTCGGCCTTGGTCGTGCCGGTGGCGGGGTAGAGCACCTTGTCCGGGTTGGACAGCGCCGCCCGCCCGTACCCCGCGCGCTGTGCAGACCCGCGCTGTGCAGACCCGCGCCGGGCCGCCTTCCGGCTCGCGCCGTCCACCAGGACCTCCCGCCAGTCGTCGCCCGCGCCCTCGGGGTACCCGGAACCGGCCCGGACGGCGACCACCCCGGGCAGCCCCTGGTCCCGCACCGCGTCGAGCAGCCGGGCACCCGCGTTCGGGTACGACGGCACCGCGCGCCGGTGCGGCCCGTCCAGCGGCAGCTCCTCCAGCAGTGCCCTCCGCTGCTCGACCGGCAGGGCCCGGACGTCGCGGCCACCGGTGTGCAGCACGTCGGCGACCCACAGCTCGCCCCGGTCGGTCAGCTCGGCGTCGAGCAGGTGCCCACCGGCGCCCAGCGCGGGCCCCAGGCCCCGCAGCGCGCCCGGCGGGTCGAACGCCTCCCCGGGGCGGCCCTCGGCGTCCACCGGGCGCAGGGTGAGCCGGCCGCCGTCGGACCGCACCAGCACCCGCCGGCCACCGAAGACCGGGCGGACCGTCCAATCGTCCCCGGTGGGCAGGCGGTCGGCGGACCGGGGGACGGCCAGGACGACGTCGTGGGGGAGCGGGTCGCCGCCGGCGCCCATGCCGTCGGGCTGGTCCCGGGTGCGACGCAGCAGCCAGCCGTCCTTCCGGCCGCCGGAACTCCGGTGCAGCAGCACGAACCGGCCGCGGACCCGCTCGCTGTGCAGGACGAACGCGATCTCGCGGTCGTCCCACTTCTCGGTGTCGTAGCGACCGTGGTCCCAGATCGCCATCCTGCCGCCGCCGTACTCGCCGCGCGGGATCTCCCCGGAGAACTCCAGGTACTCCAGGGGGTGGTCCTCGGTGCGCACCGCCATCCGGACGGTCTCGGAGTCCTCCGGCAGCCCCTTGGGCACCGCCCACGACGCCAGGACACCGTCACGTTCGAGCCGCAGGTCCCAGTGCAGCGCCGTCGCGTGGTGCTCCTGGACGACGAACCGGTTGCCCACGGCGCCCGGCGGGCCGGCGTCGTGCTCGGGCACCGGCTCCGGCGTGCGCCGCGGGTCGCGCCGGCGGCGGTACTCGTCCAGGGGCACGACGGCAGCGTAGTGACCGGCACCGACACCGGCCGGGTTCTTGTTATGACAGTTCCGGTGACGGCGGGACGGCTCGACGTGCGGGGAGTGGCGGTCGAAGATATGTTCGACCCATGACCAACGACCACAGCACCGACGCCGTCGACCCCGGTGCGGCCGAGAAGGACCCCGCCGACTGGACGACCGGCGACGAGCCGATGACCGGCCCGCAGCGGTCGTACCTGGAGACGCTGCTGCAGCAGGCCGGGCAGGACGCCCCGGACGACCTCGACGGGCTCACCAAGGCCGAGGCGTCGAAGCGGATCGACGAGCTGCAGGACGTCACCGGCCGCGGGAACTGACACCGTCCGCTCAGGGCGCGACGAGCTCCACCTCGAAGCCCTCGGCGTTCTCCAGGAACAGCGCGGTGTGGTCCGGGCCGCCGGCGTGCGGGTAGGTCTCGCCGAACAGCTCGGACCACCCGTGCGCTGCGCAGTCCGCCCGCAGCGCGTCGAGCCGGGCACGACCGGGCACGGTCAGGGCCAGATGGTTCAGGCCCGGCCGCATGCGGTCGTGCACGCCGTGGACGGCGGGCGACTGCTCCAGGACGACGTACACGCCCGACGGATGGGTCCAGATCCGTCCGTGGTCCCAGTCGTCGCCACGCAGGGTCCAGCCGAGCCCGGTGAGGAGCCAGTGGAACGACGGCGCCGTCCCGGCGAGGTCTCGGGTCCAGAGTTCGAGATGATGGATGGCGGCAGTCACCGGGACATCTTAGTGCTGAGCCGATAATGCACGTTATGACAGTTCGAGTGCTGCGAGGAGGGGCCGCGGATCCACCCCGGCGCCCCGTCGCCCGATCTGCTAGGACTGCCATGGCACCGGCGAGCGCGCCCAGTTCAGGCAGGCGTTCGTGGGTGGCGTCGGCACGGCCGCCCTGGTGTCCAGCCGGTGCCCGGCGTGCCATGGGACCGGGAAGGCGGCCGCGTGATGCTCTCGGAGTGGTGGATCGTCGCCGCGGCAGTGGTCGGCGTCGTTGCCGTGCTGTCGATCGGCGAGTTGATCATTCGCAGGCGGCGACAGGCGCGGGTGGCGGGTCTCCAGGCGAGGGTCGACCGCCTTCGCGAGGAGCTGGCCGAGGCCGTGGAGAAGGTCGAGGACGACGCGCAGCAGCAGACGCCCGACGCCCGGAAAGCGATGGGCGGCGAGTAGAACGAAGCGGCCCCCGCCCGGGAAGGCGGATTCAAGAGGTCGCTGCAACACCGCTGGCGGGTCAGGCGGACAGCAGTTGACGCAGACGCTCGGCTGGAGTTTCCAGCCGAGCGTTGTGCGTGGGGCGACCTCCTTCTCGAGCACGCACCGTATCTAGTCAGTTCTGATGAGTTACATCGGACGAAGCAATCTTCTCACCCGTACGGGCGACATACGTGACAGTGAGGGCGGCCCCAGGCCCTCCGGTCACGCCTCCACCAGGTGATGCGTGGCCCCGCGCCCCTGGAAAGGCACCACATTCCGTGATCCTGCACGACCCGACCGAGCGCCTCATCCCCCATGCTCCCGAGACCGGGGTGACCTGCGCCGAGGTCATCCCGCACGTTCTCCCCGAGCAGCGTGTTGCGGAACTCGACCCGCCGACTGCGCGGCTCGACCTCCCCACGATCCAGCTCACGTCGCGTCGCCCGAAGGCGCCCGTGCAGCCCGACGAGGTCGTCGTCGCCCCACGCCGCGGGCTCGTGCTGACCCTGTTCCTCGTCATCCTCGCGGCCGCCGCCGCGTGGCTCTGGTGGCGCGGTGTCCCGTCGTGGTCCTACTACGGCGCCGCCGTCGGTGTGCTGCTCGGCGGCAAGCTGGTGTTGTCGCTGCTGCGCCCGCCACGCTGGACGCCGGCGCCCGACACCACTCGGGTCTGCGTGGTCGTCCCGATCTACAACGAGGACCCCGCCATCGTCGCGCGGTCGCTCGCATCGATCGAGGCCCAGACCCACCAGCCGACCTACGTCCGGATCATCGACGACGGCTCCCCCGACCGGTCCGCCTACGACTACGCCGTCGAGTGGGCGTCGACCCGCCCGTGGGCGAAGGTGATCTACCAGGAGAACGCGGGGAAGCGCGAGGCGATGGGCCGTGCGTTCCGCGAGCTCGTCGACGACGTCGACGTGTTCGTGTGCGTGGACTCCGACACCGTGCTGGAGCCGTCCGCGATCCGCGAGGGACTGGCCCCGTTCTCCGACCCGCGCACCGCCGCGGTCACCGGCACCGTGGTCGCCCTCAACCAGGACAAGGGCCTGCTCCCGCAGCTCCTGGACCTGCGGTACGTCAACGCCTTCCTGTACGAGCGGGCCGCCTACTCCCGCCTCGGGTCGGTGCTGTGCGTGTGCGGCAGCCTGGCGTTCTGGCGGGCCGACATCGTGAAGCAGCGCACCGACGAGTTCCTCGGGCAGCAGTTCCTCGGCGAGACCTGCTCCTACGGCGACGATCGGCACCTCACCAACTTGTCCCTGCTGCACGGCCGGGTCGTCATCGCGCACCGCGCCGTCGCCCGCACCGCCGTCCCCGAGAAGGGCGGCCACCTCATCCGGCAGCAGGTCCGGTGGGGCCGCAGCTTCTTCCGCGAGAGCCTGTTCGCGCTGACGAACCTGCGCCCGAAGCGGGCCGCGTGGTGGCTGACGCTGCTGGAGACCGTGTCCTGGGTGGGGTTCACCGCGGGCCTGGTGCTCGCGCTGTTCATCCTCCCGGCGATGACCGGTGAGGCCCACTGGATCGACTACCTCGTGTGGGTCGTCCTCGCCGGGTACGCCCGCTCGGTGCACATGTTCTCGGTGCGGCGCGCCGGCCGCCCCTGGTGGGTGCAGACCGGGGTGTTCCTCATGGCCCCGCTCTACGGGATGATCCACGTCCTCGCGCTGCTCCCCCTGCGGCTCTGGTCGCTGGCCACACTGCGCTCCACCTCGTGGGGCACCCGCGCCAAGGGCGTCGGGGTCGCCGCCGCCACGAGCTGGCGGGGGCACGCCTGCCCCGCATGACCTCCGAGGGCCTGCCATCCCGCGTCGTCGACCGCGAGCACCGCCGATGGATGCTGACGTTCGAGCGGCTCGGCGGGCCCCTCGTCTGCAAGGACGCCTCGAACGTCCGGGCATCCCGGCAGCTCGCCCCCCCCGCTCCCCCGGCCCCGATACCCCCGCGCCCCACCCGGCGTCCTAGGTTGGACACGTGAAGGTCCTGCTGCTGGAAAACATCCACCCCGGCGCCGCCGAGGCGTTCCGACGCGACGGCTTCGAGGTCGAGACCCGACCCGGGTCGCTCAGCGGCGACGAACTGCGCGAGGCGCTCGACGGTGTGCAGCTGCTCGGCATCCGCTCCAACACCACGATCACCGCCGAGGTGCTCGACGCCGCGAAGGATCTGCTCGCCGTCGGCTGCTTCTGCATCGGCACCAACCAGGTCGACCTCACCGCGGCCGCCGAGCGCGGCATCGCGGTGTTCAACGCGCCGTACTCCAACACGCGCAGCGTCGTCGAGCTGGTCATCGGCGAGATCGTCGTCCTGGCGCGACGGTTGACCGAGAAGACCCAGCGGATGCACGAGGGCGTCTGGGACAAGTCGGCCAAGGGCGCCCACGAGATCCGCGGCCGCACCCTGGGCATCGTCGGGTACGGCAACATCGGCACCCAGCTGTCCAACATGGCCGAGGCCATCGGCCTGCAGGTCGTGTTCTACGACACCGCCGACCGGCTCGCCCACGGCAACGCCCGGCGGATGCCGAGCCTGGACGCCCTGCTGGCCGAGTCCGACGTCGTCTCCATCCACGTCGACGGCCGCCCCGGCAACGCAGGTCTGTTCGGCGCCGAGCAGTTCGCCCGGATGAAGCCCCGCTCGATGTTCATCAACGCCTCGCGCGGCATGGTCATCGACGAGCTGGCGCTGCGGGAGAACATCCTGTCCGGGCACATCGCCGGAGCCGCCGTCGACGTGTTCCCGGTCGAGCCCAAGGCCCAGGGTGACCAGTTCGACTCGCCGCTGCGCGGCCTGGACAACGTGATCCTGACCCCGCACATCGGCGGATCCACCCAGGAGGCGCAGGAGGGCATCGGGGCGTTCGTCTCGCGCAAGCTGCTCGACTTCGTGCAGCTGGGCGCCACTCCCCTGTCGGTCAACCTGCCCAATGTCAGCGCCCCGAACCCGCCCGGGGTGTTCCGGACCGCCTACCTGCACACGAGCACCCCTGGCGTGCTCGCCGACATCAACCGGCTGCTGGCCGACGCCGGCGTCAACGTCGTCGGGCAGGCGTTGTCCACCGGCGGCGACCTCGGCTACGTGCTGACCGACACCGACCAGGTCCTGCCCGAGGACGTGCTGTCGGCGCTCCGCCGGGCCGCGCAGACCGTCTGGCTGCGCTCCTTCCGGCTCTGAGACTCACGCACAGGCGTTCGCGCCGTACTCCTCGACGTCGGAGGGGTGCATCGGACCGTGCACCCCGTGGAAGACGACGAACTCGACGCCGGTCGGGCGGTGGAACAACCCGCCCGTCCGGCGTCGGTACACCAGCGGAGCGCAGCGGTACCCGAACACGGCCCGTGCCCAGCCTTCGGCCTCGCCGCGCGCCAGCGGCTCCGACCCGGTGACGGCGAGCTCCCAGATCCCCACACCGGTCGCCGGGGAGCTCGTGTCCGGCGCGGTCGAGGCCACCAGCGTCAGCTCGCCAGCCCCCCGCATCGCCGGGACGACGGTCCGCACGCGGTGCCAGTCGGGCACCGGCTGCGGGTAGGGGTAGGCCAGCAGTCCCGCGCGCAGCGCGGTGACCGGTCCCCCGTGTCGTTCGTGGATCAGCTGTGCCAGATCCACCGAACGCTTGCGGCGCAGGTCGGCGTTGACCAGACGCGCTTCGACCGTCATTCCCGTGGCCCTCATTCCCGTCCCCGCGCCCCGGGACGGACCTCCGGCGCTGAGGCGGCGCGGTGGGGCCCGACGCCCGGGTGGGAGGACCCTCGAACGGTCCGGCGTCGGCGCCGTGTTCTACGGCTCGTAGAGCATTCTAGATCACATCTCGCAGCCGGGCGAGAGCGGGATCACATGACGGCCCGATCACACCTCGCGCCGGTAGTGCGCGCTCAACGGATCGACCGGGTAGTCGGCGAACGGCGGGCAGCGGACGAAGCCGGAACGCTCGTAGAGCCGCCGGGCCGGGGTCCAGTACTCCCCCGAGCCCGTCTCCAGGTACACCGCCCGGTGTCCGCGTTCACGCGCCGCGTCGAGCAGCCGGGTCAGCACCGCGGCGCCCACACCGCGACCGCGGGCGTGCTCGGCCGTCCGCATGGACTTGATCTCCGCGGCCGGGTGCTCGGGCACCGCCCCGGCTGCCAACGTGCTCAGCGCGCCGCAGCCGAGCAGGGAGCCGTCGTCGTCGCGGGCGACCCACAGGGTCACCCCGGGCCCGCGGAGCCCGTCGAGGTCCAGGGCTTGTGTGCTCTCCGGCAGCCCCTGGGCGTGCATGTCGGCGACGTGCCCGGCGAGGAACCCCTGGACCTCCGCCCCGGACAGGTCGTCGGTGTCGATCTCCATGTGTACCGTCCCTGTCCTTCCCCGGCCGACCCTGCTCAAGAATTGCTCAAATACCGCGCCGACCCATTCGGCACGCTCCTATCGTCGGTGCATCGCACTTTCACCGGCGGCGGGCGGCCGCGTACCGACCGGCGAGGAGAACATCGTGAGCGCAGTCGTCGCAGTAGTGCTGGTCATTGAGGTGTTCTCAGTAGCGGGGTGGCAGGTCGTGGCGACACGCCGAGGGTGGTGAGATGAGCGGGAACGGGGCAGGACCCCGGTAGATCGGTTCGGTCCAGCACAGATCGACACCGTCACCGAGGTCCTGCATGTCTGATCCTGTCACCTACACCGCTGTCCTCCCGATCGGGGAGCGCACCGTGGCCTATCTGGCGCGGCTCCTGGTCCTTCAACGCCGTCGACGTGGCAC
>NZ_MCIP01000001.1:4358279-4759019 GCF_001932425.1 Pseudonocardia sp. Ae505_Ps2 | reverse complement strand
CCTTCGTGCTCTGGCCGAACGCGGAAACGCCCTGCTCAAGACCACCTTCGCCGCGTTGCGGCGAGTCACGCTATGTCCCTGGCGCACCGGCGCGATCACCGCAGCTGCGCTCGTACTACTCCACACCGAGTACGACCGCACGACATGATCAACCCGCTACTGAGAACACCTCATTGTCCTGATCGCCCTCGCCGTCCTGATCGGGAGGCTCCGCGACGTGCGCCCGACCAGGCCGAGCGTGATCCGGTCACGCGAGGTCCGGCGTTCCGCCCGACCGGGCGCCCACGGTTCCTGAAGCCTCGTCGTTATGCTTCCGGCGACCCCGGGTGAATCCGGGACGGCGAACCGGGAGGAACTGCAGTGGCGAAGGTCGAGACGATCCGGCTGGTCGACGACATCACCGGCGGCGACGCCGCCGAGACCGTCGATTTCGGGCTCGACGGTCGCCGGTTCGAGATCGACCTGACCGCGGACAACGCCGCGGCGCTGCGGGAGGCGCTCGCCCCGTTCCTCGGGGTCGCGCGCGCCGCGGGGTCCCCGCGCACCGGACGCAATGCGGGAGTGCCCGCGCAGTCCGCCCGACGCAGCGGTGCGAGTGGCTCGGACACCGCAACCCGCGAGCACAACCGCGCGGTGCGCGCCTGGGCCCGGGAGAACGGCTGGACGCTGTCCGAGCGGGGCCGCATCCCGTCCGAGGTCGTCGAGGCCCACCGGCGGGCCCAGGACGGCGGCGCGGCGAGCACCGCCACGCCGGCGCCCGCTGCCGAGGCCGTCCCGGAGGCGACCCCCGAGGCCGAGACCCGGGCCGAGGCGCCCGCGAAGCGCAGGAAGCCCTCCGCGCCACCCGCGGTCGAGTTCAGCGGCTGATCCCGCTCCCCCGGGCCCCCGACGGCCCGGGGCCCCGTCACCGGCTCGGCGACGGGATGCCCGGCGGCGGCGCCGGCAGCGGACCGGAGCTGTAGAGCCCGGAGCGGTCGACGTCGCGACGTTCCAGGGTCGGCGCGACCGCGTTCGGCCGGTACGGCTGGATTGCCTGCACCTTCCCCCAGTCCCGGCCGGGGTCACCCTCGAGGTAGGTGGGAAGCTCCGTCTGCTTGCCGATCACGGTGATCCAGCCCAGCGGGCCGCCGGCCTGCGGGGACGACCAGCCCTCGCCGTCGCCGCGCATCTGGCTGCCGTCGGCCTGCAACCGGTAGGCCGGGACCTCGGCGATCCCGCCGGAGGTCCGGAACGGGCGCAGGCAGGGGCTGGCCAGCGACACCGGGTACTCCAGGAACATCGGCTGGTTGCCCACGACCTGCGGCAGCGGCGCCAGCTGCGGCGCGCGCAGCGGTGCGACCGCCAGCCACCCGTCCGCCCCGAGCGAGTTGTCCTGCACGACCATCCGGACCTCGGTCGCCGCGCGGGCGGTCTCGGGCAGGTCGAACCGCAGCTCGCGCCACGGCATCTCCTCCACCCGCCCGTCGTCGAGGGTGGTCTGCTCGACCACGCGGACCCGCCCGTCGGACAGCCGCGTCGCGTACTGGATGGTCAGCCGGTTCCCGTTGCCCAGGCGCCCGGCCGCGGTCACGACCAACGGCGTGCTGCCGGCGCGCTGTTCGGCGGTGAGCAGCACCCAGGGGGTGCGCAGGGTGCCGGTGTTGCGGTCGCCGTGGGGCAGGTAGCTGCCGTACGCCGGCGCCGCGTCGCTGCCCAGGCCGCCGGACAGCACGTACTCGAACCCGGACGCCCCCGTCCCGCCGCCGGTCGGCGGGATGCCGTTGCGGACGAAGCCGCTGCCCCCGCTGTTCGGGTCGAGCAGCTGGGCGTCGGGGCTGTTCGCCGGGACGACACCCGGCGGCAGCGGCGCCGGGGTCGCGGTCGGCTCCCCCGGCGGGGGCGGCGGGGCGACGGTCGGCAGCAGCCCGGGGCGGGCCGGTGCGGCCATCCCGGTCGGTTCCGGGGCGGGGGTCAGCACACCGTCGACGGGCCGGCGCTCGGCGAACACCTGGCTGGCGAGCCCGCAGGACCCGCCGAACGGGTGCGACAGCGCGTCGGCGCCCATCGTCCAGGTGCCGGAGCGGTCCTGGATCGCCGAGACCATCGACCACACGTTGAACGTGACGAGCAGCCCGCACAGCACCGCCAGCGGCGCGGAGGTGAGCCGCAGCCGCCGGGTCGCTCGCAGCGCCGAGGACGCGTCGCGGCGCCAGTCCCGGGCCCGGACCCAGCGGCCCACCAGCGGGATCCGGCCCAGCGTCCGTTCGACGCCGGCGAGCTGGTCGGGGTGGCGCTGCTCGCGAATGCCGCGCAGGTGCTCGACCCCGGCGCCCGCGGCCAGCAGGAGCGCGACGAGCAGCAGGATCGTGGAGAGCTCGTAGCCGGCGACCGTGACCTGCTCACCGGCCCACGGCACGCCCCAGTTGTTGGTGTACCACCACAGGTTCGGCCCGGCCGCGGACAGCGCCGCCACCAGGAACACCGCGGACAGGAACGCGAGCCGGTTGCGCAGCGAGCGCAGGACGTCCGAGCCGGTGGCGATCGCGGCCAGCGCCACCATGCCGGAGCCCAGGCCGACGAGGTCGCCGAAGTGGTGGGTCCACTTCGTCGGGGTCAACGCGAAGATCAGCAGCGCGATCACGGTGCTGCCGATGAGGCGCTGGGCGGGCCCGAGCGCGGCGCCCGGGATGCGGTCGCGCCGGATCAGCACGACCACGCAGGCCAGCAGACACAGGATGACCAGCAGGATCGGGAACCGGCGGGCGATGGAGCCGTCCGCGAGCCCCTCGAACAACGGCGCGTAGCGCTGGGCGATCTCGGTGTACCAGGGCCAGTCCGGCCCGATGTCGGACCGCAGCCGGGTGGAGTCGATCACCGCTGCCCAGCTCTGGTCGGCCCAGGCGATCATCAGGATGGCGGTGCCCGAGGCCAGCAGCGGCGCCAGCACCGGTACCGCGCCGACGGTCCGGATCCGGGCCGCGAGCAGGTGCCACAGCGGGCGCACACCGGCGATGAACGGCGCGATCGCGATCAGCCCTGCCGGATTCGCCCCGACCGCCATCGAGGCCGCGAACAGGCCGAGCGCGATCGGGAGCAGCCGCTGCAGCGCCAGCGCCCGCTCCACGCAGACCAGCGCCAGCAGCGAGCACACGACGACGACCGGCTCGGGACGCAGCCCGGAGTTGTAGGCCATCCAGAACGCCAGGAACACCATCCCCGCGGCCCAGGTGGCGGCGCGGGAGCGGCGGGCCTGACGGCCCAGGCGCGGCAGCAGGCCGCGGGAGACCAGCCACCAGGCCATGATCCCCATCAGCACCGAGGGCAGCCGCAACCAGAGCAGCGAGTCCGAGACCCGCACCCACAGCGCGTAGAGGTCGTAGAACCAGCCGAACGGCGCCTCCGCGGCGTCGTACCAGCGGTAGTAGTTGCCGACGTAGCCCGAGGTCGGGACGTCGCGCACGATGCCGAGGGTGAACCCGTCGTCGGAGGTCTGGCCCCCGATCGCGGCCCACCCGACCAGCACGACGGTGGCGATCAGGTCGATCGGTCGCGGCCGGGCGCGGGACCACCAGCGACGCAGCCGCGGCGGCCACCGGCCGGCGAGACCGCCGATGGCGTCGCGGCCCGCCCGGTGCGGGCTGCGCCCCAGGTGCCGGTCGACCCCGGCCAGCGCGAGCAGCGAGCCCAGCAACGCCACCGCGGCGACCGCGGTGGCGGCGGTCTTCCACACCGAGGGGCTGGTGTCGAAGCGGGTGTCCGGGGTGATCCGGACCGCGGTGCCCGAGGTCGGGTCGAGCTCGGTGTCCAGGTCGGAGTAGATCCCCACGACCTGCGGCCGCAGGTCCCCCTCGAACGTCTGCGCCCCGGCACCCAGGTCGATCGTCGTCGACGTGCCCTCGGAGGTGATCCGGACCTCCGACGGGCCGGCCCGCAGCGGCGCCGTGGCGAGCTGCTGGCCGCGGTCGACCAGCGCGAGCTGGCCGTCGGCGACGGTCAGGACCATCCCGGAGCGTGCGCCCTCCGGCGACTCCGGCGGGACGGTGGACAGCACCGTGGCGGTGCCGTCGGTGCGGTCGTCGAGGCTGCGGATCGTGTCGGCGGGGACGACCACCGACATCGTCTCCGGGCGCAGCGCGACCAGCGGCGAGTTGACGTCGGCGGTGCCGGTGGCGGCCGACGGCCAGACGATCGTGGTCGTGTGCTGCACCACGGGCAGGAAGGGCACCGCGACGGCGAGCACGAACGCCAGGAGGCCGAGCCGGCCCGCCCAGCGCAGGCGTCGACGGTCGCGGAGCGTGTCGACCGGAGCCGGCGCGGCGACCGTCGCTTCGGAGGTGAGCACCGAACGACGGTAGCGGCCTCGCTCCGCGTGATCCGGGGAGCCCCCAGGGGTGATCAGCCCACCGGGACGTGGTGCCGGTCGCGGAACCGACGGCCCTGCAGCCACCACCCCAGCACCCGCGTGATCCAGGGCAGCATCACGTACACCATGATCGGGGTCAGGACGATCGTCGTCACCGCCAGCCGCGGCACGACGGGCCAGTCCGCGAGCAGCGCGCCGAGCGTCACCGTGGCGAGCAGGTTCATCGGGAAGAAGACGAGCCAGATCGTCGTCGCCTGCTTCCAGCGCGGCGGGGTGATCTGGGGCGGGCCCGCGGTCTCCACCGCGGCGGGCTGGTCGAACCAGCCCTCGATGCCGGTGCGGCGCTCGGCCCGGGTCATCTCGGCCAGGCCCTGGGCGGAACCGAGCCACCAGCGACGCTCCGGGCTGGCCTCCCATCGCCCGAGTGACTCCGGGGAATCGAAGCGGGCCAGCATGTGCCACTCGTCGGAGCCGTCGCGGCTGCGGACCCAGCCGCCGCCGAGGAAGCCGGGGAACCCTTCGGCCATGAGCAGGCCGGCGCGGATCCAGGCCGTCATCTCCGCGGCGTGCCCGGGGTCGGCGCGACGGGTGAACGAAACCGTGACGGGGTCGCCGCCGGCCGGTGCGGGAGCGGACGCGGCGGCGGGGGTGGTGCCGTCGGCCCGGTCGTGGGTGTCGGTGGACATGCCGGCCATGGTGACCGCTCCCCCGGCGGACGCCCAGTCCGGCCGCACGACATCACTCCGGGACACTCTCCGGGCAGCCCGATCCCCGCAGGCCGCTCCCCCGTCGTTCCGTGCCGTGTCGTCCTGTGTCGTTCCGTGTCGAGAGGTCCCACCGTGCCCACACCCGTCCTGCGCCGGGCCACGGCCCGTGACGTCCCCGCCGTCGTCGCGCTGCTGGCCGACGACCCGCTCGGCGCCACCCGGGAGACCCCGGACGACCTGGCTCCCTACCTCGCCGCGTTCGCCGAGGTCGACGGCGACCCCCGGCACCTGCTCCTGGTCGCCGACGACGAGGACACGGTGGTCGGGACCCTGCAGCTCACGCTGCTCCCGGGGCTGGCCCGCCGGGGTGCGATGCGGGCCCGGATCGAGGCCGTCCGGGTGGCCGCGTCCCGGCGCGGCGACGGCCTCGGGGCGACCATGGTCCGGTACGCCGTCGACGAGGCCCGCCGTCGTGGCGCGGTGCTCGTCCAGCTCACCTCCGACCGGTCCCGCACCGACGCCCACCGGTTCTACGAGCGGCTCGGGTTCACCCGGACCCACGACGGGTTCAGCCTCTCCCTGACCTGATCGCTGCTCCCCCGGCGAGCGGCCGGCTCGGTGGTCGAGGCCGGTTCTGTGTCGTCGTTTCGCTGACGACGAGAACGCGTCAATGAACCATTGACTACAGAGGAGGAGTCCTGGTTCGGTGGACCGAGCCGTAGCCGACAACCGGGACTCGGTCACGTCACGGGACGACAACCGACGTCTGGACGGGTCGGCTCCCCCTCGCGCCCGGCGGACGTTGTGGCGTACCGGTCTGTCGCACGGCGCATCCCGCCGGCAGCGAGGGATGAGAGAGCGCCGCGGGGGCTGCGGCAACGACAGTGCTCCTACGACCCGGCGGCGGCCCGGGGCCCGTACAGCGCCGTTCAGGGCGTCCTGAACGGCTCCTGGACCGTCCGGCACCCCACGGCGGCACTCGGCCACCGGGCGCGCCGCTACGGGCCTCCGGTGCCGGCGGGCCGGCCCCCGCTCCCCCGCCGACCGGCTCGGGCCCACCCGGCCCCATCACGGGCTCGGTCTCTCCTGGCCTGAGTACCGGCTCCCTGTCCTGGGCGTCTTCCTGCCAGGTCTGTGGTCGTTGTGTGGATGACAATCAGATGGTGTCAACGGTACATTGACATAGAGAGGCAGAGGCCGAGATCCCGCCACCGAGCGGGCGGTGACCGGCTCCGGCTGTGGTCGAGGATCGCGCCGGCTCCTCCGCGGCGGAGGTGCTACGACGATCCGGGACCGCCGTCCTCGGCCGGCCCGGGGGACGTCCGCGGCGGTGCCGCCATCGCCGCACGCAGCTCGGCGGTGGCCTCGGCCATGAGCTCGGCGAGTGTGGCGTTCTCCTCGGCCAGCCAGCGGGAAACGGCTCGCCGGTGGATCGCCAGGACCACATCGACGAGGAAGCGCGCCGTGCCGGGGTCGACACCCCGGCGTTCGAGAGCCGGGGCCAGTGCCTCGGCGATGTCGGCGAGCTTGATCAGATCGCGCTCGGCCAGCGCCGGGTTGGCCGCGATCACCCTCCCGCGGCGCCGGAGGTACCCGCGCGGGCGGAGGAGCCCCTCGGCGCTCCCCAGTGCGCACAGGAGCACGTCGATCGGCGCCAGACCGGGGTCGGCCGCCTCCACCTGCTCGACGAGGTGCGCCTCGATCTCCCCGCCGGCGAAGAGGACCTCCCGCTTGTCGGGGAAGTAGCGGTAGAACGAGCGCTCCTTGAGGCCTGCCGCGTCCGCGATCTGCGCGACCGAGGTGCGGTCGAACCCGTGGGTCTCAAACAGGTCCAGAGCCGCGCGTTCGAGCCGGCCCTGTGCGTCGGATTCCCAGCGCGGCATACCCGCCAGGATACGACGACAGACACTGTCGTCGCCTGCTACCGTTGGTGACAACAGGTGCTGTCATCACTGAGAGGGCCGTCATGCGAGCTCTGCAGTTCCACAGGTTCGGCTCCCCGGACGTGATCGTGCTCGCGGAGGTCGCCCGGCCCGAGCCGGGCCCCGGTCAGATTCGGATCTCCGTGCAGGCCTGCGGGCTGACACCGGCCGACTGGCACCTGGCGGACGGTCTGCTCGCCGACGTCCTCCCCGTTCTGCCCCGTGGCCTCGGCCTGGAGGTGGCGGGCACCGTCGACGCGCTCGGCCCGGGAGTCCACGACGTCCGCATCGGAGACCGTGTGTTCGGCCCGGCCTGCTTCGACGGTCCGACGGCCGGCGCCGCCGAGTACGCGCTCATGCCGGCCTGGGCACCCGTTCCCGAGGGGGTCACCGCCGAGCAGGCCGCCGCGCTGCCGGTGGCCGCCGAGACCGCGTGGCGTGCGCTCGACGACCTCGGTGCCCGGCCGGGCGAGCTGCTGCTCGTCCACGGCGCGGGCACCACCGTGGGCGAGACGGCCGTGCGCCTCGCACGGCACCGGGGTCTGCGAGTGATCGCCACGGCCGGGCCGACCCGGACTGCCGCCCTGGAACAGGTCGGTGCCCGGGTCACGCCCTACGGGGAGGGAATGGTCGCGCGCGTCCGCCGGCTGGCCCGGGGGCCGGTGGACCGCGCGCTGGACGCCACGCCGACCGGGGGGCGGATAGACCGCGCCGACCGGCCCAGCCCGGCAGGCGGCTCGCTGCCGGCCCTGATCGAGCTGACCGGGGTCGCCGATCGCGTCCTCACCGTGTCGGACTTCGCCGCCGCATCCGAGCTCGGCGTCCGGACCAGCACAGCGATGCGCTACGACCGGATGGACGGGATCGCCCGGCTCGCGGGCGAGGGCGTCCTGGCCGTGCCGGTCGCCGGCACCTACACCTTCGACCGTGTCCAGGACGCAGCCTCGCTCAGCCTGTCCCGCCGTACCGGCGGCAAGCTCGTGCTCGTCCCGTGATCGCCCCGTCCACGCGCTAGGTCGCGACCACCCCGGCCGGCTCGGGCGCTCCGCCCGTGTCCTTCGGCGGGGCGACTCCCCCGCCCGACGCCGTGCACGGAGCCGTACGGGGCACCTCAGGGCGATACAGAGCGTCCCCGGCGGCGCCCGCCGGGGACCCGGGTCTGGTGACCCCGGGTGTGGCCTCGCCGTGCCGGCGCCGGTCGTACCCGCCCCCTCCCCTGTCGTCCGGCCCGGACCGTGTCCCGGCAACCCGCCGACCGTGCGGCCGGGCGTGACCGCGGTTCCCTCCACCACCACGACGGCCGGCCCCGATCCGACGGGGCGGCCGTGTTGCCGTGGCCGTCGGTTCCCCGGCGACACGCCGGGGTCGCCCAACGGTTGACCTCAGGTACGCGTCAATGAACCATTGACTTCATGAGGTACGAGGAAGCGCAGCGCTGGCTGGAACGGGCCGATCCGTCGATCGCGAAACGCCGGGAGTCGATCACCCAGCAGCTGGACGGGATGAAGGAGCGCGCCGCCGACGGCGTCCTCACCCACGACGGGGCCGCCGCCTGGTACGCCCTGGTGCAGGAGATGCGCCGGCTGGCCGACTACTACGAGCGCGACCTGATCCGCACCCTGCGGGCCGGGGGCATGACGTGGAAGGAGGTCGCCGACGCCGTGCAGGCCCAGCTGTCGAGCCGCCAGGCGGCCCAGGCGAAGTGGAAGCGCCTGGTGGATCCGACCCGGCGGACCACCAACGGCAACATGCGCCGCGGCGGCCGACCCCGCCAGGACCAGGTGCCCCGGCAGGACACGGCCACAGAGCCGGACGGGCGTGCCGACCCGGATCGGACGGAGTAGCCGCGCCTCCCCCGGACGGCCCTGTCGGGTGACGGTCAGCAACCTCCCCTCGGCGTGGTCGTTGATCCGGTGACGACGGCACCCGAGGAGGCGGCTCGTGACTGGACAGGGCATCGATCGGCGCCGGTGGGCGGCGGTCGTCTCGATCGCGGTGGCGGTCTGCACGGTCGGCCTCGCGCTGGTGCCCCCGGCCCAGGCGGCGCCACAGCCCGCATCGGTCGCCTCGCTGACCGACCTGCTCGACCCGCCCCCGCCCGGGTCGAACGACTGGAACTGCCGGCCGTCGGCGGCGCACCCGAACCCGGTCGTGCTCGCGCACGGCCTACTGGCCAACCAGGGCAACAACTGGAGCTACATGGCCCCCCGGTTGGCGGAGCGCGGCTACTGCGTGTTCTCGCTGACCTATGGCCGCAACCCCCTCGCACCGCCGCCGCTGACCCAGGTCGGAGGCCTGGCGCCGATGGAGGACAGCGCCGCCGAGCTCGCCGCGTTCGTCGACCGGGTCCGCAGCGCCACCGGAGCGGCGAAGGTCGACATCGTCGGGCACTCCGAGGGCTCGCTGATGCCGAACTACTACGTCCGGTTCCTCGGCGGTGCCGACAAGGTCGAGCGCTACGTCGGCATGACCCCGCTGTGGGACGGCACGACCGTCGCAGGCCTGGACTTCCTCAACCGCACCGGCCAGCAGCTGGGCCTCGGCCCGGCCGTCGGCCTCGTCCTGGACCCGCTGTGCGTGTCCTGCCGGCAGTTCCTGCGCGGCTCGGACTTCCTAGAGCGGATGAACTCCGACGGCGGGCCGCGCGCCGACGGCGTCGACTACACCATGATCCTCACCCGCTACGACGAGCTGGTCGTCCCCTACACCTCGGGCCTGATGGACGGGGCACACAACATCGTCCTGCAGGACGGGTGCCCGACCGACCTCGCCGAGCACGGCGCCGTCGCGTTCGACCCGGTCGCTCTCCAGCACGTGTTCAACGCACTGGATCCGGAGCACCCGCGCCCGGTGCAGTGCCTTCCGGTGGGCACGGACGCCCCCACCGCACGCTGACCTGCCAGGCTGTCGCCGTGGTGGCGGTGACGACGGAGACCGAGCTCGTCGCGGCGGCTCGTGCCGGTGGCGAGGTGGACGCGCCGCGCCTGGACGAGGCCGACCTGCGCGAGACCGACCTCGCCGGGCTGGTCCTGCGGGGCGGCTCGCTCGCGGGCGCCGACCTGCGCGGTGTGCGGCTGGACCGGGCACGGATCTCCGGCACCTCGTTGGCGGGCGCCGACCTGCGCGAGGCCGACCTGACCGACGCCGTGCTGAGCGGGGTGGACCTGTCCGGGGCCCGGCTGGCCGGGGCGACCCTCGGCGACACCCGGTTCACCGGCTGCCGGATGATCGGCACGGTCCTGCGCGGTCTGCGGGGGCTGACGGCCTCGTTCGTGCTGGACGACTGCTCGCTCCAGCTGGCGGACGTGCGCGACGTCGCGATGCGCGGGCTGCGGGTCGCCGACTGCGACCTCTCCGAGGCCGACCTGTCGGGCGCCGACCTGCGCGACGTCCGGTTCGAGCGGTGCCGGCTGCGCGGCACGGTGCTGCGTTCGACCCGCCTCGACGGTGCCGACCTACGGGGCTGCGACCTCGGCGAGGTCACCCCGGACACCCCCCGCGAGCTGCGCGGGGCGATCGTCTCCCCCACCCAGGCGAGCGCGATCTGCGCGGCACTGGGGCTGACGGTGCTCGAGGCGTAGATCCGGGTCAGCCGACGGAACGGTCGACGCCGCCGCGGCGCATCGCGTCGTCGATCTGCCCGGCGATCCACGGGTCGTCGTCGCACTCCGGCCCGGCGGCGGTGAGCGCGCCGAGCCGGACGACGTCCGCTGCACGGCAGAGCGGTGAGCTGCCGACGCCGTCGGCGGTGTAGTCGGCGGTGTGGTCGTCGAGGAGCACGGGACGCGACGAGTCCGCGAGCCGGTCCTGGCGGGCCGCCTCGTCACGGTGGTAGGCGGCCAGCTCGGCGTCCCCGGCGGCGCGGGCCGCCTCGGCCCGGGCCCGTGCCTGGTCACGGAGCTCGGCGGCCACGGTGCTGACCCGGGCCGAGGTCTGTGCGTCGGCCGCGCGGGTGGCGGCGTCGCGGGCACCGCCGACGGCGTCCAGCACGATCTCGCCGCGTCCGGGGACCGCGACCGGCTCGGCCGCATCGGTGGCTCCGCCGTTCGCGCCGTTCGTGACGGCGGCGGTGGCGGCGGTGGGAGTGGGGGTGACGTTCCGGGCCGGGTCCGTGCCGTCGGCGCCGGCGAGGGCGGCGGCCAGGCCGGCGCCGCCGACCAGCGGGACCGTGCCGAACAGGGCCAGGCGGCCGGGCGTGGTGCGTGGACGTCGATGCCGTCCGCTCATCGTGATCGCCTCCTGCCCTGTCGGTAGCCGGAGCCGGAGGGGCTCAAACCTCCCTCGCCCCGTCGGGTGCCAGCGGGGCCGGGTGTCAGCGGGGCACAGTCACGAACCGGACGACACGGCTCACGACGCCTCGGTGCGCGGGGCACCCCCGGTCGGTGCCGGGGCCGAGGTAGCGGTCGGCGCGGGGGCCGCGCCCCCGGGCTCGTCGGGCCCGGTGCTGCTCGGCGGGGCCGGGGCGGTGCTCGGGGCGGGCGGGGTCGTGGGGGCCTCGGTCGGCGGCACGGCAGCGCGGCGGCGTGCGTCGGCCTGCTCCCGGGCCCGCTGCTCCTCCGCACGCCGCTCCTCGTCCCGGCGCTCCTGCGCGGCGACCTCGGCAGCGTGGCGCTCCTGCGCGGCGATCTCCGCGGCCCGGCGCTCGTCGGCGAGCCGCCGCTCCTCGGCGATGCGGGCCGTCGCCGCCCGTACCGCCCCGTCGGCGACGGCGGCCGCGCGCGTCTCGCGGGCCGCGACCGGCACCGTGGTGGGCGTCCCGGTGGGCACCCTGGAGGGCTCCGTGGTGGACGTGACCCCGGTGCCGGAGCCGTACCAGCGCGACGGCATCGGGAGCGACGAGGCGTCGTCGGCGGTCGGGCCGGCGGCGAAGGTCGGCACCGGGACGTGGTCGTCGACCCGCTGGTCCGCGGGGGCGACCCCGCCGAGCACCCCGGTACCGAGGAGTCCGGCGACGGTGACCGCGGCGACCAGCACCACCGGGACGACCCCGGCCAGGGTGACGCGGAGCCGACGGCGGCCCCGCGCCGGCCGGTCCCGGTCCTCGACCGGTCGTGGCACCTCGCGCGGGTGGGTGGGAGTCGTCGCGCCCCGGGAGCGGGCCGCGGCGTGCGGCCACGCCGCGGGCCCGACCGCGGCCGGGCCCGTCGGGTCAGCCGAGCCGGGGTGCCGGTGCCGGCCGGTCACGGGGTGGAGCCGCTCGCCGTGCGCATGGGGTGATGGTGACCGGCGGACGGAGGAACGGCCATGCACCGAACGGGTGCGTCGCGGGCGCGTGGCATCCCGGTGGGGTGGTCTTCGCGCCACCCGGACGGACCGGTCGGACTCAGCCGCCGAGCAGCGACAGGGCGGGGCCGGGCACCCGGACGTCGACGGGCGGGGTCTCGGAGATCCGCAGGCGCAGCCGGAGCAGTGCCCCGTCCGCGGCGCCGGCGCCCGGGTCGGCCGGCGTGACCGCGCCCGGGGAGCCGCCGGAGGAACCGCCGCCGGCCGGGTCGTCGCCGTTCAGGTCGTCGCCGCCCGGATCGTCACCGCGCGGGGTGGGCGTGACGGTCTGCGGCTGCGGGGGTGTCGGCACGGTCGGGGCGGAGAACCCGGTGTCGCGGCCCCGTCCGGAGAGGTCGCCGGGTGCGGTGTCGTCGACCGGAGCGGTGTCGTCGACCGGAGCCGGGTCGTCCGGTCTGGTGTCGCCGGGTCTGGTGTCGCCGGGACGTGTGGTGTCGTCGAGCGGGGAGGTGACGTCGGAGGGCGTCGTGCCGGCCGGCGGGACGTCCCGGCCGGGGTTCGGCGTGGTCCCCGCGCCGGGCTCGACGGCGAGCGGACCGGGCGCGGTGCGGTCACCGGCCGCGCCACCGGTCGCGCCGCCGGTCGCGCCGCCTGGGGCCGCCGGGCCGGGACCGGCTGTGCCACCGGTCGTGGAGCGCGGCTCGACGGCGCGCTGTGCACCGCCCCCGCCGGACCAGGTCGGACCGGCCCCACCGGCGGACGTGGTCGACGGTCCGGGCCCCCCGGACCAGCCCTGCTCCCCGGACCACCCCGGCTGCGGGGACGCCCCGGGCACGGCGGCGGGTTGTGCGGCGGCAGGGTGTGCGGCGGCCGCGGCGTCGGCGGCCGCCCGTGCCGGTGCCTGCGCGAGTGGAGCCGGGTCGGCCATCCGTGCCGGTGCGCCCCCGTCGGCCATCGCGGGACCGGCGGCGAGCGGCGCGGCCGGGCCGGGATCGGTCTGCTCCGCCTGACCCGCGACCGGCTGCCCGGTCGACGTCACGGTGACGACGACCGCCGCGGCGAGAGCGACCGCGCCGACCGCGGAGACCGTCACGGCCAGGACTCGCCTGACCAGCCCGGCGCCCGCCGTCCTCCGGTGCCTGCCGCTCATCGCTCGGTCCTCTCCCACGTCCGGTACCGCCCCGCGTCACCGAGCGTCGAGTCTGGACCAGACGGAGCCGCAGGGCCAGCCCGAACGGGTGAGCAGTCGACGTGTCAGCGCTCCAGTGCGCTGTGCATCCGCCCGACCCGGTCCTTCCGCTCGGCCCGCAGCGACAGCGCCGTCTCCAGATCGACCGCGACGAACCGGGTGCGGGTGCGCGGCGCCGACTGGGCGACGACGTCGAGGTCACCGGAGATCACCGTCGCCACCATCATGTAGCCGCCGCCGGACACCGCGTCGCGGTGCAGCACGATCGGCTCGACCCCGCCCGGGACCTGGATGGATCCGATCGGGTACGGCGAGTCGACGATGTTCGACGGGTCCTGGCCCGCCCCGAACGGTGGCTCCCGGTCGACGGTCTCCAGCTCGCCGCCGGTGTAGCGGAACCCGATCCGGTCCGCGACCGGGGTCAGCGTCCAGGTGGTGTCGAGGAAGGTGGCGCGGCCGCGGTCGGTCAGCCGGTGGTCGTAGAGCCCCATCACGACCCGGACCTCGACGTCCTTGGCGAGCGACGGCCGCAGGTCCTCGGGCACCACGAGCCCCGCGCGGCCGGTACCGGTCCCGACGGGCAGGACGTCACCCTCGGCCAGCGGCCGGCCGTCGAGCCCACCCAGGGCGCCGAGGGCGTAGGTGGCGCGGCTGCCGAGCTTCTCGGGCACGTCGATCCCGCCGGACACCGCCAGGTAGGCGCGTGCGCCGGCCTTGAGGTAATCGAAGGCCAGCACGTCGCCCTCGGCGACGTCGAAGGACTCCCACACCGGACGGGCTTCGCCGTTGACCTTCGGGGCGATCGTCGCGCCGGCCACCGCGACCGTCGCCGGCCCGGTGAACGCCAGCTCCGGGCCCATGTAGACGATCTCCAGGGCGGCGGCGCCGTCCGGGTTCCCGACGAGGGCGTTGGCGCAGGTCAGCGAGTACTGGTCCAGCGCGCCCGACTGCGGGATGCCCAGGTGGTAGTAGCCGGAGCGGCCACCGTCCTGCACGGTGGTCGACAGACCGGGCTTGCGGACCTCGATGCGTGTCACGCGAGCACCTCCAGCAGGCGCTTGTTGTAGCCGTCGGGGTCGTCGAGGAAGGGCTGCAGGTCGAACGCGACCGGGCGGGCGGTGATCCGGTACTCCCCCGCCTGGGCCTGCGCCTCCAGCTGGTCGTACTCGTCGCGGTCGATCCCTCGGAACTTGACCATGTCCCCGGGCCGCATGAAGACCATGTGCTCGGCGAAGTCCGGCTTGGTCTGGGTCGGGTCGTAGATCGGGGCCGGGGTGATCCCGAACATCTGGTACCCACCGGCCCCTCGCACCGAGTAGATGCAGGAGAAACAGCCGCCGTAACCGACCGTCTGCTTCGGGGTGTCGGTCCGCGGACGCAGGTACTTCGGCACGATGATCTGCCGCTCACGGGGCACCATCTGGTACTTGAACGGCAACCCCGCCACGAACCCGACCATCGAGGTGAACCACGGCGAGCCCGAGTGCGCGGCGATGAACTCCTCCACACCCGAGTAGCCGTTGATCCGGGCCGCGTACTCGATGTCGGTGGCCTCCGGGTCCTGGTGACGGTCCCGGAACCGCAGCAGCGTCTCGGTCGTCCACGGATCCTGGTAGAGCACCGGGATCTCCACGACCCGGCAGTCCAGGGTCACCCCGAGCGCGTCGCCGACCCGGGCCTCCAGCTCCTTCAGCTGGGCGAGCAGCGCGTGCGGGTCGAGCACGTCGGGGTCGTAGCGCACCTGGTAGGAGGCGTTCGCCGGACAGATCTCCAGGATCCCCTCCGGTCGCTCCTCGCGGAGCAGGTTCGTGATGGCGACGGCCTTGAAGTTGGCCTGCAGACTCATGTCCTCGGCCAGCTCGACGAACACGAACTCGTCACCGCCCCAGCTGTAGCGGGCGCTCATGAGGTCCCCTTCCCTTCGGCCAGCCACTGTTCGAGGGTCCCGGTGTGGAAGTCGGCGGCGGCGACCCACGGCTCACCCGCCAGGGTGCGGAGCAGCCCGGCGGTGGTCGGGATCCCGGCGACGGAGAACTCGTCGAGCGCGCGCCGGGACCGGGCCAGCGCCTCGGTCCGGTCGGCTCCCCACACGACGACCTTCGCCAGCAGCGAGTCGTAGTACGGCGGGACGGTCCCGTCGGGCTCCAGCCAGGTGTCGCAGCGCACCCACGGCCCGGACGGCAGCGTGACCCGCCCGACGCCGCCGGGTTGGGGCAGGAAGTCCCGCTCCGGGTCCTCCGCGCAGACCCGGAACTCGATGGCGTGCCCGCGCCGTTCGACGGCGTCCTGGGTGAACCGCAGCGGCTCCCCCGTGGCGACGCGCAGCTGCTCGGCGACCAGGTCGATGCCGGTGACGAGCTCGGTGGTGGGGTGCTCGACCTGGATGCGGGTGTTCATCTCGATGAAGAAGAACTCGCCCGTGCGGTCGTCGACGAGGAACTCCACGGTGCCGGCCGAGGTGTAGCCGACCTCGCGGCACAGGGCGACCGCCGCGGCTGTCATGGCGTCCCGGGTCGCCTCGGTGATGCCGGGCGACACGGCCTCCTCGACGACCTTCTGCCTGCGGCGCTGCAGCGAGCACTCCCGCTCGAACAGGTGGACGGCGTCCCGGCCGTCGCCGAGGACCTGCACCTCGACGTGCCGGGCGCGCTCGACGAACCGCTCCAGGTACATGGTGCCGTCGCCGAACGCCTTCTCCGCCTCGGTCGAGGCCTGCCCGAAGGCGGTGCGCAGCGGGTCGGCGTCGGCGACGACCCGGATGCCCCGGCCCCCGCCGCCGGCGGCGGCCTTGAGCATCACCGGGTAGCCGACCTCCTCGGCGGCGGCGACCGCGGCGTCGGCGTCGTCGACCCCGCCGGGGGTGCCGGGCACGGTCGGGACCCCTGCGGCGCGGGCGACCTCCCGGGCGGCGACCTTGTCACCCATCCGCTCGATCGTCGCCGCGTCCGGGCCGACGAAGGTCAGGCCCGCACCGGCGACGGCGGCGGCGAACGACGCCCGCTCGGACAGGAACCCGTAGCCGGGGTGGACCGCGTCCGCGCCGGTCTCCTTCGCCGCGGCGAGGATCGCGTCGGCCACCAGGTAGGACTTCGACGCGGGCGAGGGCCCGATCGCGACGGCGGTGTCGGCCAGGCGCACGTGCAGGGCGTCGGCGTCGGCCTTGGAGTGCACGGCGACGGTGCCGATGCCCAGGTCCCGGGCTGCCCGGATGATCCGGACGGCGATCTCGCCGCGGTTCGCGACGAGCAGCCTCATGCGGTCTCCACCACCGCCACGGGCTGGCCGGCGTCCACCTCGTCCTCGTCGCCGACCAGGAACTCGACGACGGTGCCGGTGGCGCCCGCCGGGATCTGGTGGAAGGACTTCATGACCTCGACCAGGCCGATCGCCTGGTCGTCGGTGACGGCGGCGCCGTCCTCGGCGAACGGCGGGCTGCCGGGGTCGGGGCGGCGGTAGAACACGCCGGGGATCGGGGAGACGACCTCGTGTCGGGGCACTGCGGGTACTCCTTCTCAGCTGCTCAGGTGGGGTTTCAACGCGTCGTGCACGGCACGGGCGAGCTCGACGGCGTTCGGGGTGTCGGAGTGCACGCAGACCGAGTCCGCGCGCACGGTGAGCTCCTTGCCGTTCTCCGAGGTCGCCTTCCCCTCGGTGACCGCGCGCAGGGCGCGTTCCGCGGAACGCACCGGGTCGAACGCCTCGTGCTCCCGGGTGATGATCAGCGAGCCGTCGTCGCGGTAGTCGAGGTCGGCGTAGTACTCGGCGACGAAGCCGGCCGGCCGGTCGCCCCACACCTGCTCGTGCGCGGTGCCGACCATGCCGACGAGCGGGGCGCCGAAGACGTCGGCGGCGTCGGCGATCGCGGCGGCCACCTCCGGGTCGCGGGCCGACATGCCGTAGAGCGAGCCGTGCACCTTGACGTGGTTGAGCTCCATGTCGTGGGCACGCAGGAAACCCGCCAGCGCACCGATCTGGTACACGACGCCCGCGGTCAGCTCCTCGCGGTCGAGCCTCATCTCACGGCGGCCGAAGCCCTCCCGGTCGGGCAGCGACGGGTGCGCCCCGACCTTCACCCCGTGCCGCTTGGCCAGCGCGACGGTGCGGGTCATGACCCGCGGGTCGGAGGCGTGGAAGCCGCAGGCCACGTTGGCGACGGTCACCCAGGGCATCAGGCCCTCGTCGTCGCCGCAGTGGTAGATCGAGTACGACTCGCCCATGTCGCAGTTGATGTCCACCATGTGCCGGTCTCCCTCCCCTGGTCTCAGGCAGTGTGACCGGAGGCCTGCGTGATCGCCCGCCAGACGGCCTGCGGTGTCGCGGGCATGTCCACGTGGGTCACCCCGAGGTGGGCGACGGCGTCGATCACCGCGTTCACCACGGCGGGCGAGGACCCGATCGCGCCGGACTCGCCGATCCCCTTGACCCCCATCGGGTTCGTCGGCGACGGGGTGACCAGCTGCTCCAGCTCCACGTGCGGCAGGTCGGTCGCGGCGGGCACGGCGTAGGACGCCAGGTTGGCCGCCGTCGGGTTGCCGGCGTCGTCGAAGGTGGCGTGCTCGTAGAGGGCCTGCCCGATGCCCTGGGCGATGCCGCCGTGCAGCTGACCCTCGACGATCGTGGGGTTCACCACGACCCCGCAGTCGTCGACGGCGACGTAGCGGCGGATCCGGGTGAACCCGGTCTCGGTGTCGACCTCGGTGACGCAGACGTGGGTCCCGAACGGCCAGGTGAAGTTCGGCGGGTCGAAGGCCGAGTCCGCGGTCAGGTTCGGCTCCATGCCCTCGGGCAGGTCGTTGGCCAGCGACGCGGCGCCCGCGACCTCCTGGATGGTCACCGACGGCCCGGCCGTGCCCGCGACCGAGAACCGGCCCCCGGTGAACTCGAGGTCGGCCTCGTCGGCCTCCAGCAGGTGCGCGGCGATCTGCATCGCCTTGTCCAGGACCTTGCCGGCGGCCAGGTGCACCGCGGTGCCGCCGACGGCGAGGCTGCGCGAGCCGTAGGTGTCGCGGCCGAACGGGGCGACGAGGGTGTCGCCGTGCAGGACCTCGACGTCGTCGGGGTGCACGCCGAGGCGGTCGGCGACGATCTGGGACCAGGCCGTCTCGTGGCCCTGGCCGTGCGGGGAGGTGCCGGTGACGACCTCGACCTTGCCGCTGGTCGTCATGCGGACCGTCGCCTGCTCCCAGCCGCCGGACTGCAGCCGGACCCCGGCCGCGACCTTCGACGGCGACAGCCCGCCGGACTCGGTGAAGTTGCCGAAGCCGATCCCGATCTGCACCGGGTCGCCGGACTCGCGGCGGCGGGCCTGCTCGGCGCGCAGGGCGTCGTAGCCGACCAGCTCCATCGCCCGGCGCATGCAGGTCTCGTAGTCCCCGGAGTCGTACTGCACGCCGGAGGGGACGGTGCGCGGCTCGAGGAACTTCGGGTGCAGGTTGCGCAGCCGCACCTCGGCGGCGTCCATGCCGAGCTCGCGGGCGAGGTCGTCCATGATCCGCTCGTGGCCGTAGGCGGCCTCGGAGCGGCCGGCACCGCGGTAGGCGTCGGTCGGGGTGAGGTTGGTGAACACGCCCTTCGCGGTGAAGGAGTAGTGCCCGAAGTCGTAGAGGCCGCAGAAGGTGAACGCGCCGAACACGGCGATGCCCGGGGTGAGCAGCTGCAGGTAGGCGCCCATGTCGGCGAGCAGCTCGACCTTCATCCCGAGGATCTTGCCGTCGTGGGTGGCGGCGACCGAGACGTCCTGGATCTGGCCGCGGCCGTGCGTGGTGGCCTGGTGGTGCTCCGAGCGGGTCTCGGTCCACTTCACCGGGGCGCGCAGCCGGCGGGCGAGCACGAGGGCGAGGAACTCCTCGGCGTAGACGTTGAGCTTGGCGCCGAAGCCGCCGCCGACGTCCGGGGCGACGACCCGGATGCGGGTGTCGGGGATGCCGGTGACCGCGGCGAGGATGTCGCGGACGAAGTGCGGTACCTGGGTGGCGGTGTAGACGGTGAACCCGGCGCCGACCTGGTCCGGCACGCAGACCACCGCGCGCGGCTCCATCGGCGAGGGGATCACGCGCTGCTGCAGGTAGCGGCCGGACACGACGACCTCGGCGTCGGCGAACGCGGCGTCGACGTCGCCGGTGGCCAGCGGCCAGGTGTAGCAGTGGTTGGTGCCCATCTCCTCGTGGACGACGGGGGCGCCGTCGGCGAGGGCCTCGGCCATGTCGACCACGGCGGGCAGCTCGGCGTACTCGACGTCGACGAGGTCCGCTCCGTCGCGGGCGGCCGCGGCGCTGGTGGCGAGCACGACCGCGACGCCGTCGCCGACGTGGTTGACCTCGTCGCGGGCGAGCGGGCGGTGGTCCGGGATACGGATGTCCTCGGTGACCGGCCAGCCGCACGGGATGCCGGCGAGGAACTCGTCGTCGACGTCGGCGGCGGTGAGCACCGCGCGGACCCCGGGGACGGCGGCCGCGGCGGCGGTGTCGATCGCGACGATCCGGGCGTGCGGCAGCGGGCTGCGCACGACGACCATGTGCAGGGTCCCGGGTGGCGCGATGTCGTCGGTCCAGGTGGCCCGGCCGGTGAGCAGCGCCTGGTCCTCCTTGCGCTGCATGCGGGCCCCCACCCACGGTGCCGCAGCGGTACCCGTCTCCTGCGTGGCGGTCACAGCGCTCCTTCCGACGACGACTGCGGTCCGTGCGGGACATCGTGATCGGGAACACCCGCACGCGGTAGTGTCCGAACCGTCCAGTTCCAGGTCCGCGACACACCGTTCCGGCAGGGGTTTCGATGGCGCTGACGCTGCGCACGCTGTGCGCGAGCCGCACTCTCGGACTGCGTCTCGTGTGTCCGTCCGCGGATCAGGATCGGGCGCTCACATGGGTGCATTCGAGCGAACTGTCCGATCCGACGCCCTACCTCGACGGCGACGAGCTGCTGCTGACCACCGGCCTCGGACCCGCCCCCGACCCGGCCGGCTACGTGGCACGGCTCGTCGCGCACGGGCTCGCCGGGCTCGGGTTCGGCTGCGGGCTGGGGCACGACGACCTGCTCCCCGCGCTGCGCGAGGCGTGCGAGCGGGCCGGGCTGGCGCTGCTGGAGGTCCCCGAGCGCACCCCGTTCCTGGCGCTGACCAAGGCCGTCGCCGAGGCGCGCGCCGCCGACCGCTACGCCGAGGTGGTCCGCACCGACGAGGCGCAGCGGGCGCTCACCTCGGCCGCCCTGGGCGAGGACGACCCGGACACCGGCACCGCCCGGGTGCTGGACCGGCTCACCGAACGCCTCGACGCCTGGGCGCTGATCTCCGAGGCCGACGGCCGGGTCCGCCGGTCCGCGCCCGCCGGTGCGGCCGGGCGGGCGGTGCTGCTGCGGTCGGAGATCGACCGGGTGCGCGAGCACCCCGGGCCGTCCAGCGTGACCGTCGCCGCCGGGGACGGGCAGGTCGTGCTCCAGCCGGTACGGCTGATCGGGCCCGCGGTGCTCGTCGTCGGGCGGGACCGGCGTTTCACCCCGGTCGACCGGCAGCTCATCGGGTCGGCGGTGTCGGTGCTGACCCTGGCCCACGCCCGGAGCGCCGCGGCGGGGCGGGCCGAGCGCCGGGTGCGGACCGCGGTGCTCCGCGCGCTGGCCACGCTGCCCGGCCGCGGGGCCGAGGACGTGCTCGCCGAGACCTGGGGTCTGCTGCCCGCGGGGGACCTGGTCGCCGTCGCGCTGGGCGGGCGGGCCACCGGTGCGCCGCCGGACGTGCTGCTCGACGCCCTGGAACGCGATCCCGGGGTCGCCTTCCACGCCGAGCTCGACGGACAGGTGGCGGCGGTCGTCGGCGCGGGGTCGGTGCCCGCGGTGCTCGACGTCGCCGGGCGGGTGCGCGGGGTCCGGGCCGGGGTGTCCACCCCGGCACCGGTCGGTGACCTGGGCCGGGCGCTGCGCGAGGCGGGTCGGGCGCTCGACGCCGCCGAACGCCGCGACCGGACGGTGCTGCGCTTCGCCGACCTCGCCGGCAGCGGGCTCGCCGCGCTGGTGCGCCCCGAGGACGCGGGCGCCTTCGCGGACGCGGTGCTGGCCCCGCTGGTCCGGCACGACGCCGAGCGGCGCGGCGACCTGGTCGCGTCACTGCGGGAGTGGCTGGCCCAGCACGGGCAGTGGGACCCGGCCGCGTCCCGGCTCGGGGTGCACCGCCACACCCTGCGGGCCCGCATCACCCGGGCCGCGGCACTGCTGGGGCGCGATCTCGACTCCCCCGGCGTCCGGGCCGAGCTGTGGTTCGCCCTGCACGTCGCCGACACCGCCTGAGTCGCCGAGCTGCCGGGGCACGCCCCGGGGACAGCGCTCCCACCGACCGGGCCGCGGCCTACCGGGCCTCGACCGACCCCACCGTGGCCTGCGGCGGCGCCGGGTCGGCGGAGCACACCGGGCCGGGGCGCGGCACGAACCTCCCACCACTGCCGCCGGGCGGGGTGACCCGCAGCCCGCGCGCCTGCTCCGGGACGCAGTCGGCCTCCGGGTACGAGGCGGTCGCCCGCACCCGCAGCGCCGCCGTCGCGGCGGCGCCCGGAGCCAGCCGTACCCGCGCCCGGGGCCCGTCGATCGCGGCCCGTGGTCCGACCCGGGTCCCTTCGTTGCCCGCCACGAACGCCACCCCCGGGGAGCCGTCGAGCACGCACGCGCCGTCGCCGGTGTTGCGGAACACCAGGTAGGAGACCTCGGCCGGGCCGTCGGTGCGGGGCGCGGGGGCGGACACGTCGAGGGTGTCACCGGTGCACGGCCCGGCCGGGCCGTCGTCGGCCGGGTCGGCCACGGTGCTCGCCGGGACCGGGGTGGCCGGGGCGGGAGTTGCGGGGGCCGGGATGGCCGGGGCGGCGGGTGACGAGGTGGCCGGGTCGAGGACGGGCCCGGCGGCGCCGCAGCCCGCGAGCAGGAGCAGCAGGGCGACACCCACCCCGGCCTCGCGCGGGCCCACGTCCATCCTCCGTTCCGACGCAGGTCGCTGCGCCGATCGGCGCCATTGTGGCGTGATCGTGCCCCTCACGGGGCGGCGGGTAGGGTCCTGTGCATCCACAACGAGATGCTCCGCCGGTGACCCCATGACCCCGTGGCAGCTGGTCACACTCCTCGGTGCCGGCGTCGCGGCCGGCCTCATCGGCTCGGTCGCCGGGCTCGCCTCGCTGTTCTCCTACCCCGCGCTGCTCGCCGTCGGGCTGCCGCCGACGACGGCGAACGTCACCAACACCGTCTGCATGCTGTTCCAGGGGGCCGGAGCGGTCGCCGGGTCCCGCCCGGAGCTGCGGGGCGCCGGGCCGCAGCTGCGGCGCTGGCTCGGCCCGGCGGTGCTCGGCGGCGCGGCCGGGGCCGGGCTGCTGCTGCTCACCCCCGCCGGCGGCTTCGAGCGGATCGTGCCGTTCCTCGTCGCGGCCGCGGCCCTGCTCCTCCTGCGCCCGCCCGCGGCCGGCGAGCCCCGTCCGCCCGGGCCGGGCGTCGCGCTGGCGGTCTTCGGGGTCGCCGTCTACGCCGGGTACTTCGGCGCCGCGGCCGGGGTGATGATGCTGGCGCTCACGCTCTCGCTGCCGGGCGCGACCCTGCTGCGGGCCAACGCGCTGAAGAACGTGCTGACCTGGGCCGCGAATACGGTCGCCGCGGTCGGTTTCGCGGTGTTCGGCGACGTCGCGTGGGCGGCGGTGCCCCCGCTGGCGCTGGGCCTGCTCGTCGGCGGGCGGCTCGGCCCGGTCGTCGCCCGCAGGCTGCCCGCCCGGTTCGTGCGGATCGCGATCGCGGTCGCCGGACTCGGCCTGGCGGTGCGGCTGTTCGTCCAGGCCTGGCTCTGAGCGGCCCGGCGCGGCCCGAGCGGACGGCGGTCAGCCGCGGCGGTACTCCAGCATCGCGGTGACCGGGCCGTCGGTGCGGTGCCCGTGGCGACGCAGCCAGCCGTCGAGCTTGGCCTGCACCGTGGGCAGGTCCGGGCGCCGGTGCGGCTCGGTGCGCATCGCCTGCTTGAGCAGCGTCAGGTGCGCCGTGCGGGTCGGCAGGTGGGTGAGCTTGGCCCCGGCGGCGGCCGCCCGCAGCCCGGCGACGGCGTCGGCGGACTCCCCGCGCGGCGGGTGCCCGCTCAGCGCGAACGACACCGCCGCGGCGAGCTGCCAGGCGTCGGAGGCGGGCGAGGCGGGCTTGCCGGCCGCGGCCTCCGGCGCCAGGTAGTCCGGGGTGCCCAGGACGTAGCCGGTCTGGGTCAGCGTGGAGTCACCCTGCTTGCGCGCGATCCCGAAGTCGATCAGGTGCGGGTGCCCCTGCGGGTCGACGACGATGTTGCCCGGCTTGATGTCGCGGTGCAGCACCCCGGCGCGGTGCGCGGTGTGCAGCGCCCCGGCGATGCCGGTCCAGATGCGGGCTGCGGAGATGTCGTCGACCGGGCCCTGCTCGCCGACGAGCTGGCCCAGGGACATCCCGTCGACGTACTGCATGACGATGACCAGGCCGTCCATGCCCTGCAGGCCCGGGTCGGAGGAGGCGTGCAGCAGGTCGTGGATCTGCACGCAGCAGGGGTGGCGCAGCGCCCCGAGCGCGGCGGCCTCGCGGCGGATGCGCTCCTCGGTCTCGGGGTCAGCGGCATGCGCGGACTTGACCGCGACGGTGTGGCCGAGCTTCGCGTCGTGGGCCAGCCAGACCCCGCCGAAGCCACCGGCACCGAGGCGGCGCAGCAGCCGGAACCGGGGCCCACGGGGCGGCCCGCCCGGCACCGGCGCGACGAGCGTGGGCCGGCGCGGCGGACCCGCCGGGGGCCGTCCCGCGCCGGAGACGGGGCCACGGGCCGCTCCCGACACCGGGCCGCGCAGCGGTCCCGCCGCCGGGTGGGCGGCCGGTCCGGTGAACGGCGGCGGTCCGGCGGGCGGGCGTCCGGCCGGGCCGGGCGCGTAGGCCACGGGGGGCGGTGCGCCGTAGCCGGCCGGCGGACGGGGGGCGGCGGCGAACCCGACGTAGGGGGCGGACTGCTCGACCGACGACGGCACGCGGGCGCCGCCGGTCCCGGGGCTGCCCGGGTTCTCGCGGGCGGAGAAGCGCTGGGCGAGGCGCTCGGCGACGCTGGGCGTCGCGGCGGCGCCGGACTGCGCGGCGAGCCCGTCGCCCCCGGCACGGCCGGCCCGGGACGACCCGGTTCCGATGCGGCCCGCCGCGGACGGCTCGGCACGTCGGGCCGGCACGTCGCGCCCGGCGCGGATCCGCTCGATCCTCGCCCGCGACGGCACCGGGAACAGCGGGACGACCAGCACCCCGACCAGGCTGGCGGCGAGGACGCCGACCCACAGGTGCTCGGCGGTGCCCGCCGGGACCCCGCCGGTCAGCACGATCAGCGAGAACAGCGGGAGCCAGAAGAACTTGGCGGGCCAGCGCGGCCCGCGACGCAGTGCGGTGCGTGCCTGGACCGCGACCAGGACCGTCGCGAGCAGCGGCACGACACCGAGCAGGGCGACGGAGGTGACCGAGGTGACGACGTCACCGCCGATGGACCCGGCCACGGTGCCCCGGCCCAGGTAGCTGCTCTGCGTCCCGACGACACTGCAGGTCTCGACCCGGATCGACGACGTCGCCGACTGGCTCAGGCCGGGCACGGCCGGCACGCCCGCGGTCGCGCGGCTGAACACCCCGCCCGCTCCGACGAACACGGCCAGCGGGAGCAGACCCGCCGCCAGCACCCCGATCCCGGCCAGCAGCACGGACTCGGCCGAGCCGTAGCCCGAGGAGGAGCCGGAGCCGATCCCGCGACGCAGCAGCGCGACCAGCGCCGCGCCCGCGGTGGGCAGCAGCCCGGTGAGCACGCCGAGCGCGGTGACCGACCAGGCCCAGTCCCCCGGGCACACGTCCGGCACGCCGAGCCCGCGGATGCCGTCCAGCACTCCGGCGACGAGCGCCACCAGCGCGTCCACGCCCGTCCTCACCCCCGAAGTCGCTCCGGGTGCGGCCACCCGGACTGCCCACTATCGCATCACCCGGGCGGGGCCCGGCGGAGCAGCGGGTGCCCGGGTGCGTCCGGGGCGGGTGGAGCGGGTCAGCGCACGAAGAGGTCCAGGTCGGTGTTGAACCGGTCGAGCAGCTCGGCGAGGGAGTCGCGGTCGTGGGTCGGCCAGTGCGCGATGACCTCGCGCAGCGGGGCCAGGCGGGCCTCGCGGACCTGCTCGCGGGCCGCAAGTCCGGCCGGGGTGAGGGTGACGCTGACCGAGCGGGGGTCGCGCTCGTGCGGGGAGACGTCGACCAGGCCGGCCCGCGACAGCCGGGACACCTGACGGCTGGCGGTGGGCTTGGAGACCCCCAGCTTGCCGGTGAGCGCGGTCAGCGAGAGGGGGCCCTCATCGTCGAGGAGCATGAGCACCGGGTAGGTGTAGCGGTCCACGGCGTCGTTCGTGCCGTACCCGTGGGACCACACCGACTCCATGGTGCGGCGGACCAGCAGCGTGATCTGCTTCTCCAGCGAGTGCAGCGGGTCCTGCGTCGCCGTGGCGACGCCGCCGGTCGCCACGGTGGCGTCGTCGTCAATCGGGCCAATCGGACGTTCGGTCATGTTTCGCATGCTACACACGTTGCGGGCCGCAACATTGACGATCGCAATCACGTAAGCGGATCGAAAGGTTCGTGCGCCTTCACGCAACGGTGCTGCTCCGAACGGGTGTGATCGGCGACGCGCGTCGCCGAAACCGTGGGACGAACCACCCAGCACCGGACAGAGCCCGCACCGTGTGTTTCCTCCGTGTTGCGTTCCGCAATCATTAGCGTTGCAATCGATCCACCGGACGACGTGGTCCGGGCACGAGATCGAGGAGGCGCTCAACCGTGTGCGGAATCTGCGGCTGGATCGACTACCGACACGACCTGGGGGCGGACGAGCACGCCCGCACCCTCGCGGCGATGAACGACACGATGTCCTGCCGCGGACCGGACCAGCAGGGGGTGTGGGCCCAGGGCCCCGCGGCGCTGTGCCACCGCAGGCTCGCGGTCATCGACATCGAGGGCGGCCGCCAGCCGATGACCCTCGACGAGGGCGGGGCACCCGCCCTGCACATGGTCTACTCCGGGGAGACCTACAACTTCCGTGAGCTGCGCGAGCAGCTCGCCGCGGCGGGGCACCGGTTCCGTACCTCCAGCGACACCGAGGTCGTGCTGCGGGCGCACCGCGAGTGGGGCGCGAAGGACCCGCGTGAGGTCGCCCGGCGGCTCAACGGCATGTTCGCCTACGCCCTGTGGGACTCCGGCACGAGCGAGCTGGTGCTGGTGCGCGACCGGCTGGGCATCAAGCCGCTCTACTACTACCCCACCCCGCACGGGGTGCTGTTCGGCTCCGAGCCCAAGGCGATCCTGGCCAACCCCGAGGCCGCGCGGGTGGTCGACGCCGAGGGGCTGCGCCGAGCGCTGGCGTTCGTCTCCGACATGTCCAACGCGGTGTTCCGCGGCATGCGCGAGGTCCCGCCCGGCTGCGTCGTCCGGGTCTCCCGCGACGGCGGGATCCGCGAGGAGCGCTACTGGCAGCTCACCGACACCGGGCACACCGACGACGTCGACACCACCGTGCACCACGTCCGCGAGCTGCTGGAGGACACCGCGCAGCGCCAGCTCTACGCCGACGTGCCGCTCTGCACCCTGCTGTCGGGCGGTCTGGACTCCTCGGCGCTCACCGCGCTGGCCGCGAAGCACGTCGAGGGCACCGTCCGGTCGTTCGCGGTGGACTTCGTGGGCTACGCCGACAACTTCGTCGCCGACGACGCCCGCAGTACCCCGGACACCCCCTACGTGCACGAGGTCGCCGAGTACGTCGGCACATCCCACCGCGACATCGTGCTGCGCACCGAGGACATGATGGACCCCGCCGTGCGCCGGGCCACGGTGCACGCCCGCGACCTGCCGGCCGGCATCGGCGACATGGACTCCTCGCTCTACCTGCTCTTCTCCGCGATCCGCAAGGAGTCGACGGTCGCGCTGTCCGGGGAGTCCGCCGACGAGGTCTTCGGCGGGTACCGCGACTTCCACGACCCGGAGACCGTCGCCGCGGACACCTTCCCGTGGCTCGCCGGGCGGATGATGAACCACGACCCCGCCGACCCCGGTCTGTTCGACGGCGCGCTGTGGGCCAAGCTCGACGTGCCCGGCTACGTCGAGGAGCAGTACCGGACGGCACTGTCCGAGGTGCCCGAGCTGACCGGCCCGGCCGCCGACGACCCGCACGAGCGGCGGATGCGCGAGATCTGCTACCTGTACCTGACCCGCTGGCTGCCGGTGCTGCTCGACCGCAAGGACCGGATGAGCATGGCGGTCGGGCTCGAGGTGCGGGTGCCGTTCTGCGACCACCGCCTCGTCGAGTACGTCTTCGGCACCCCGTGGGCGCACAAGACCTTCGACGGCCGCGAGAAGTCGCTGCTGCGGCACGCCACCTCCGACCTGCTGCCGGAGTCTGTGGTGCAGCGGGTCAAGAGCCCGTACCCCTCCACCCAGGACGACGGCTACGAGAAGTCGCTGCGCGAGCAGGTCGCCGAGATCCTCTCCCGCGGCGACGACGCCCCCGTCGCGCCGCTGGTGGACCGCGCGGCCGTCCGGCGACGGCTCGACGCCGGCGGCGGGCACGAGGCCAACTCGATGGGCCGCCGGATGCAGCTGGAGCGGATCATCGACCTCAACACCTGGATCGGCGACTACGACGTGCAGCTCTCGCTGTAGCCCCGTGGCGGGTTCGCCCCGTGGGTGGTTGTGTGGGTACCGACCCGCACGACCACCCACGAGGTGAGGCCACATGGGACTGACCCGCACCGACGGCCCGCTGTCGTCCTCCGCGCCGACGACGGTGAACTACGCGATCGAGGGCCCGCCGCACAAGCTGCTGATGCACCCGTTCCCGAGGCGGGTGCGGGCGGAGTTCGCCGGGCGCACCGTGCTCGACACCCGTGGCGGGTTCCTGCTGCACGAGTCGAACCTGCTGCCCGTGCTCTACGTCCCCGAGGCCGATCTCGACCAGGACGTGCTGGTCGCGACCGACCACACCACGCACTGCCCGTTCAAGGGCGACGCGTCCTACCGCTCGCTGGTCGTCGGCGACCGCACCGCGGAGAACGCGGTCTGGCACTACCCGGAGCCCGTCGCGGCCGCGCCCTGGCTGCGCGGGCTCGCCGCGCTGTACTGGAACGCCGCCGACGCCTGGTACGACGAGGACGAGCAGGTCTTCGCGCACCTCACCGATCCCTACACCCGGGTCGACGTCCGTCCGACCCACCGCGAGGTCGTCGTCACCCACGTCGCGACCGACGGGGTGGAGACGGTCCTGGCCCGCTCGCGACGCCCGTGGGTGCTGTCGGAGACCGGGCTGCCGAACCGCTGGTACCTCCCCGCCGCCGACCTCGCCGTCCCGACCTCGCCGAGCGACCTCCGGACGCGCTGCCCCTACAAGGGCGAGGCGCACTACGAGCACGCCGACCTGCCCGGCGGGACCCGGCTGGCCGACGTGTTCTGGCACTACCCCGACCCGCTGCCCGAGTCCTCCCGGGTCGCGGGGCTGCGCGCCGTCGCGGGCGGCAGCCGCGACGACGGCTCCCGGGTCGTGGTCACCGTCGACGGCGCCGAGACCTGAGCCCGGCCGGGGCGGCCGTCACCACGGGCGGCTCCACCGGGGCGGTGCCGGTCGGTCGGCCCACCGGGGCAGTCCCGGTCGGTCGTCGCACCAGGGTGCGGGCCGGTCAGTCGTCGGCGACAAGCAGGGCCTCCAGCGCGGGCAGCGCGGCCTCCAGCGCGGCGCGCTGAGCGGCGTCGAGCCGGTCGAGCCGGCGCGCGACCAGGGCGGTGCGCTGGCTGCGGATCTCGCGCAGCCGGGCCAGCCCGTCGGCGGAGACCGAGACGAGCACGCCGCGGGCGTCTCCCGGGTCCGCGGCACGCTCGACCATGCCCTGCTCGTCCAGCGCGGAGAGCACCCGCGACATCGTCGGTGCGGTCACACCCTCACGGCGGGCCAGCTCCGACAGGCGCAGCGGGCCGTGCTGCTCGACGGTGACCAGGGTCGACAGCTGCAACGGCGGCAGCGACTCGGAGCCGTCGATGCGGATCCGGCGGTTCAGCCGTCCCACCGCCAGTCGCAGCCGGGAGGCCACCTCGTCGTCGCTCGTCTCGAAACGGCCGGTCACCACGGTGCCACCGGACTCGCCGCCCGATCCCTCACTCATCGCCCCATTCTGCCAAAGAAGTGCTGAGCAATGGCATCGGCCCTCGGCGGCCGCGGCGTCGCGGCAGGGCCGTGGCAAGGTCGTGGCAAGGTCGCGGGGATGGAGATCCCCGACCCCGTCGCGCTCGCCGGCTCGCTGATCGCCCTCGACACCCGGGGCGGCGGCGAGCGCGCGGCCGCCGACGCCCTCGCGGGCCTGCTCGACGACGGCGGATTCACCGTACGGACCGAGCCCGACCCGGCCGACCCGGCACGGGCGAACCTGGTGGCCCGCCGCGGCGACGGCCGCCCACCCGTCACCCTCACCGGGCACCTCGACACCGTCCCCGCCGACCCGGCCGGCTGGTCGTTCGACCCGCATGCCGGTGACGTCGTCGACGGGCGGCTGCGCGGGCGCGGCAGCACCGACATGAAGGCCGGGGTGGCCGCGCTCGTCGTCGCGGCACTGCGCAGCACCCCGGCGACCCCGCTGCAGCTGGTGTTCACCTTCGGCGAGGAGACCGGCGGCGACGGCGCCCGGCTGCTCACCGGCCTGGAGCCGTCGCCACTGCTGGTGGTGGCCGAGCCGACCGCGAACCGGGTGCTGCACGGCCACAAGGGCGTGCTGTGGCTGCGGCTGGTGCAGCACGGGGTGAGCGCCCACGGGTCGCGCCCGGAGCTGGGCGACAACGCACTCGTCGCGCTCGGGCGGGTGGCCGCTGCGCTGCACGACCACACCTGGCCCGTCAGCGCGACGCACGGCGCCGCCACCGCCAACCCCGGGACGCTGCACGCCGGACTGCAGCCCAACCTGGTGCCCGACCGCGCCGAGCTGGAGGTCGACCTGCGTCTGGTGCCCGGCCTCGACGCCGCCGCGGCCCGCGACGAGGTGGCCACGGTCGCCCGCGCCGCGCTCACCGGGACACCCCACCGCGGCGTCCCGCACGTCGAGGTGCGCCTGGACCTGCCCGCCGTCGGCACCGATCCGGCCGACCCGCGGGCCAGGGCGGCCGCCACCGCGCTCGGCCACGACGGACCGGCGGCGTTCGCGTCCTACTTCACCGACGCGTCGGTGCTGGTCCCCGCGCTCGGGGACCCGGCGGTGCTGGTGTACGGGCCCGGCGACCCCGAGCTGGCCCACGTCACCGACGAGACCTGCTCCGCGGCCCGGGTCGACGAGGCGGCCGAGGCCCTCACCACGGCCCTGGTCAGAGCTTGCGCAGCCGCACCCGCGTGACGTCGTGGTTCGGGCCCTTGGTCAGCACCGCGCTGGCCCGCGAGCGGGTGGGCAGCACGTTCTGTTCCAGGTTGGGCTGGTTGATCGTCGCCCAGATGTGCTCGGCCCGTGCCACGGCCGCGTCGTGGTCGAGCTCGGCGTAGCGGCGGAAGAACGACTGCGGGTCCCGGAACGCGGTCTGGCGCAGCCGCAGGAAACGCTCCACGTACCAGCGGCGCACGTCGGCGGTGGCGGCGTCGACGTAGACGGAGAAGTCGATGAAGTCCGACACGGTCAGCGCGCCCGCGACCGCGGGCTGGAGCACGTTGAGCCCCTCGACGATGAGGATGTCGGGGCTGCGGACGACGAGCTGCTCGTCGGGGACGATGTCGTAGACCAGGTGCGAGTAGACCGGGGCGGTGACCTCGGGGCGGCCGCCCTTGATCTCGGAGACGAACCGCAGCAGCTTGCGGCGGTCGTAGGACTCCGGGAAGCCCTTGCGCTCCATCAGCCCGCGGGCCTGCAGCTCGGCGTTGGGGTAGAGGAACCCGTCGGTGGTGACCAGCTGCACGTCGGGGTGCTCCGGGGAGCGGGCGAGCAGCAGGCGCAGCAGCCGCGCGGTGGTCGACTTCCCGACCGCGACCGAGCCCGCGATCCCGATCACGAACGGGGTCCGGGCCCCGCCCGAGCCGAGGAAGCGCCGGTAGGCCCGGTAGAGCCGACCGCCCTCCTCGACGTGCAGGTTCAGCAGCCGCGACAGCGGCAGGTAGACCTCGCGGACCTCGTCGAGGTCGACGAAGTCGCCGTAGCTGCGCAGCTGGTCGAGCTCCTGGGCCGACAGCGGCACCGTCGTCGACGACGCGAGCTGCGACCAGGAGCGGCGGTCGAAGTCGACGAACGGTGAGGCGCTCCCCCGGGCCAGGCCCGAGCTGCGCCGGCCGCCGTACTGCGGGTGCGTCGCGGCCGCGGGGGACGCGCGCTCCGACGGGGGCGTCGGCTGCGGTGCGCTCACCGGTGCGCTGCGGTCGGGGCCCCGCTCACCGGCACCCGACCGCCGTCCGGGGAGCCCGGTGGCGCGGGGGACGGTGCGGAGGGCGACGTCGCCGTGGTCATGGCTGACCAACCTAGACCCCGGTCACGGCCGGGATCACCGTCGGGACGCCGTGACGTCACTCGCAGCTGCCCGACTCGCAGCTCCCGGCGCGCGGTCCCGGCGCGGCCGCCGTATCGTCGTGCACCGTTTCTCCCCGATGGAGGCCATGAGCTCCGTGTCCGTCCTGCTCTCCGTCCTCGGGCTGCTCGCGGTCGCCGCGCTCACCCTGGGAACCGCCGTGTCCGTCGCCTCGGAGTTCTCGCTCACCGCGCTCGAACGCAGCCGCATCGACGCCGCCGTCGCCCGCCGGGACGACCGCCGCACCCGCGCGGTGCAGCGGGCGCACGCCGGGCTGTCGTTCCAGCTGTCGGGCTGCCAGCTCGGGATCACCGCCACCACCCTGGCCACCGGTTACATCGCCGAGCCCGCCGTCGCCGAGCTGATCCGGCCGGTCCTGGAGGCCGTCGGTCTGCCGGCCGGGATCGCCGCGGGCACCGCGACCGTGCTGTCGCTGGTCCTGGCGACGGTGCTGTCGATGGTGTTCGGCGAGCTGGTCCCGAAGAACCTCGCGATCGCCCACCCGATGGAGGTGGCGCGCTCGGTGGTGTGGCTGCAGGCCGGGTTCGCCTCGGCGTTCCGCTGGCTCATCACCGGTCTGAACAGTGCGGCCAACGCCATCGTGCGCCGGCTCGGCATCGAACCGGCCGAGGAGCTGCGCTCGGCCCGCTCACCCGGTGAGCTGAGCTCGCTGGTGCGGGCCAGCGCCGAGAGCGGCAGCATCGACCCGGGCACCGCGGTGCTGCTGGAGCGCTCGCTGCGCTTCACCGACCGCGTCGCCGAGGATCTGATGACCCCGCGGGTGCGGGTGGAGACCATCGACGCCACCGACACCGTCACCGACCTGGTCGCGCTGGCCCGCCGCTCCGGGTTCTCCCGGTTCCCGGTCGTGGACGGCGACCCGGACGTCCCGCTGGGCCTGGTGCACGTCAAGCAGGCGTTCTCGGTGCCGCCGGCCCGCCGCGCCGACACCGCCGTGCGGGACCTGGCCCGGCCGGTCGAGACGGTGCCGTCGTCGCTGGACGGCGACGAACTCATGACCCGGCTGCGGGCGGCGGGACTGCAGACCGCCGTCGTCGTCGACGAGTACGGCGGCACCGCCGGTCTGGTGACCATGGAGGACCTGGTGGAGGAGATCCTCGGCGACGTCCGCGACGAGCACGACCGCGGCGAGCAGAACCGGGTGCGCCGCCTCGGCGACGGGGTCTGGGCGCTGTCCGGCCTGATGCGCGACGACGAGGTGGACGAGGTGACCGGGTTCCGCATGCCGCACGGGGGCTACGAGACCCTCGCCGGGCTGGTCGTGGCCCGGCTGGGCCGGATCCCCGACGTCGGCGACACCGTCGAGGTCGACGGGTGGACGCTGGAGGTCCTGCGCCGCGACCGCAACCGGGTCGCCGAGATCCGTGTGCAGCGCAGCGCCGACCGCACCGCCGGGCACGGGACGGTGCCGGCGTGAACGACCTGCTCGCACTGCTCGCCGCCGTCGCCCTGCTCGGGGTGAACGCCTTCTTCGTCGCCGCGGAGTTCGCGCTGATCTCCGGCCGCAAGGACCGCCTGGAGGCCATGGCCGACGCCGGCTCCGCCGGGGCGCAGCGGGTCCTCGACGCCTCGCACGACCTGTCCCGGATGCTCGCGGCCTCCCAGCTGGGCATCACCATCGCGTCGCTGCTGCTCGGCCGGCTCGGCGAGCCGGCCGTGGCGCACCTCATCGACGGACCGCTCGAGGCGGTCGGGGTGCCGGAGTCGTTCGCCTACCCGGTCGCGTTCGCGGTGTCGCTGATGATCGTCGTCGTCGCGCACATGATGCTCGGCGAGATGGTGCCGAAGAACATCTCGATCGCGGGACCGGAGCGCGCGGCGATCCTGCTGGTCCCCCCGTTCCTGGTGTGGACCCGGGTCACCCGCCCGTTCATCGACCTGTTCAACGCGATGGCCAACGCCACCCTGCGCCTGGTCGGGGTGACCCCGCGCGACGAGCTGGAGACCGCGTTCACCACCGGCGAGCTCGCCGAGATGCTCGGCGACTCGCGCCGTGAGGGCCTGCTCGACGACTCGGAGAGCTCGCGGATCGAGCGGACCCTGTCCTCGGCGGAGGCGACCGTCTCCGACGTCGTCGTCGCACTGGAGGACCTGGTGTGCCTCGACGCCGGCCCCGGCGGGACGACGACGGTCTCCGCGCTCACCGAGGCCGTCGAGCGGACCGGGTACTCACGGTTCCCGATCCGCGGCGCACAGGGCAGGCTGACCGGGTACCTGCACGTCAAGGACGTGCTGGATCTCGCCGACGCCGAGTCCGCGACGATCCCACCGCAGCGCGTCCGCAGCCTGCCGTCGGTCCCGGCCTCGGCCCGCCTCGACGAGGCGCTCGCCACGCTGCGGGCCGCCCGGGCACACCTGGCCCGCGCCGTCGACGAGCACGACACCACCGTCGGCGTGGTCACCATGGAGGACCTCACCGAGGCGTTCGTGGGCAGCGTCCGCGACGCCACCCACGCCCCCGGCACCCCGGCCTGACCCGCGCGCGTCGTACCGTCGGACACCGTGCCGCCCCCGTCCGTGCCGACCTCAGCCCGGCCTACCCCGCCTGTGTCGACCGCGTCCGGGCCGACCCCGAGCGTCTGCGCCCCGACCGCCACCGTGCCCGTCCTCGACGGCGCGACCTGGCGGGCACGGGCGGCGGCCCACCGCGAGCGGGTCGCGGCCTGGACCGGTCCGCACCGGGAGCGGCGACGGCGCGGCGAGCCGCACCCGGTGTGGGACTTCCTGTTCACCTACTACTCCCACCGCCCCGCCCAGCTGGAGCGCTGGGACCCGGGCCCCGGCGTCGCGCTCGCCGACGCCGCGGAACTCGCCGACCGCCCCGGCCACGTCACCCGGCCCGACGGCACGGTCCTGTTCGACCCCGCGGCGGCCCCGCAGCGGCTGCGGACGACCGCGGCGTTCGTGCACCGGCTGCTGGTCGCGACCCGGTCCCGGCCGCCCCGGCTGGGCTGCTTCGGCCTGCACGAGTGGGCGATGGTCTACCGCACCGACGACGTCCGGCACCGGGACACGGTGCCGCTGCGTCTCGGGCGGGCGGGCACCGACGCCGTCGTCGAGTCGGCGCGGATCAGCTGCACCCACTACGACGCCTACCGGTTCTTCACCGACGCCGCGGCCCCGCGCAATGAGCTCGTGCCCACCCGCGAGCGGCAGGTCGAGATGGAGCAGCCGGGCTGTCTGCACGCGACGATGGACCTCTACAAGTGGGCCTACAAGCTCGCCCCGGCGGTGCCGTCGGAGATTGTCGCCGACTGCTTCGCCCTCGCCGCGGACGTCCGCGAGCTGGACATGCGCGCCTCCCCCTACGACCTGTCCGGCCACGGGTTCGACCCGGTGCGGATCGAGACACCCGCCGGACGCGCCGAGTACGCCCGCGCCCAGGCCGGGTTCAGCGAGCGCGCCGCGCCGCTGCGCGACGCGCTGGCCGACCTCGCGGGCCGGCTCGCCGGGACACCCGACCACCCGGCCGGCCACCCCGCTGAGGGCCCCCTCGGCGGCCCGCACACGGACGACGGGGCCGCCGGGACGGTGCCCGGCGGCCCCGCGACCGCGTAGCGGCTCAGCCCGCGACGAGCTCGTCCAGCACGCCGTTGCGCGCCGAGGCGACGAGGTCGGCGAACTGGTCGACGCTCATCTGCACGCGCTGGCCGAAGTCGTCGGTGATCACGATCCGCTTCTCCGGGACGGCCGCGTCGTCGACGAACAGCTCGGGGCATCCGCAGTTGCAGCTGCCGCAGAAGGTGGCGATGTGTCGCACTCGGGTGCTCCTCGTCGTCGGTCCGGGTGTCGCGGGCGGTGTGCCCGCGCCGTCGGGAGAGGTCCCCCGCGGACTCCCGGCGGTTCCCGATGTCACCCGATGGGGTCAACCGGTCACCGATGGGAGCCGTGCGGGACTCACACCGGCAGGGCTCACACCGGCAGGTCGGCCGGGTCGGTGCCCTCGAGGAAGAAGTCGATGTCGTTGTGCTCGGAGTCGCCGTAGGGGGTGAGGTCGGTGACGCCGTGCGCGGCGAGCACCTCGTCGTCGATGAAGGTGTGCCCGGTGGGGCGCGTCGGATCGGTCAGGATCGCCAGGGCCGCGTCGGCCATGATCTCGGGGGTGCGGGCACGCCCGGCGACCTGGTCGCCGCCCAGCAGGTTCGTCACGGCCGCGGTCGCGATGGTGGTGCGCGGCCACAGGCAGTTGGCCCGGATGCCGTCGCCGGCGAACTCGTGCGCCCAGCCCAGGGTCAGCAGCGACATGCCGTACTTGGAGAGCATGTAGGGCGGGAACGCGCCGAGCCACTTCGGGTCGAGGTTGATCGGCGGGGACAGGGTGAGGACCTGCGCGTCGTCGGAGGCCTTGAGGTGGTCCAGCGCGGTCCGGGTCAGCAGGTAGGTGCCGCGCGAGTTGATCGACTGCATGAGGTCGTAGCGCTTGGGCGTCACGTCGGCGGTGCCGCTGATGTTCAGCGCGCTGGCGTTGTTGACGACGATGTCGACGCCGCCGAAGGTCTCGGCGGCGGTGGCGACGGCGCGTTCCACGTCCGCCTCGACCCGCACGTCCCCGACGACGGCGACGGCCTTGCCCCCGGCCTGCTCGATCTCGGCGACCGCGGTGTGCACGGTCCCGGGCAGGCGCGGGTCGGGCTGGTCGGTCTTGGCCAGGATGACGGCGTTCGCGCCGCGGCGGGCGGCGGCGAGCAGGATCGCGAGGCCGATGCCGCGGCTGCCGCCGGACATGACGATGGTGCGGCCGTTCAGGTCCCGCTGGGCGGTCTCGGTCATGGGGTCCTCCGGTGACGGTGCGTCGGTGCACGTGCTCGGAGGCACTCTAACAGTCAGCACTGACCGTTTCTGTGGAGGTGCGTCACACGTGCGGGTCGCAACCGGTTCAGCGCGGCCGCGACCTCGTGCCGTCGCGGCACCGCGACGTCCACCGGGGCGCCCCGGGTGATCGCGTCGGTCCCGCCGTGGCGCACGGCCTCCTCCAGCCGCTCCAATGCCGCGGCGAGGGTGACCCCACGCAGGTCGAGGGCGGCCAGGGCGTACCCGACGCCGGTGGTCTGGCCGGGGTCGGCGAGCTGGGCCACCGCGGACAGGTCGATGTCGTCGGCGCCGAAGGTGAGCCGCCCGCGGCCGCGGGCGGTGATCCTGCGCCGCCCACGTACCGAGGCGTCCACACTGCGGGGGTCGAACTCGCGGCGGGCGAACGCCGGGAACGCGGTGTCGGTCGCCTCGTCGGCCCGTCCGGCGATCTCCCGGGCCCGGCCGGTGACCTCGGAGGCGACGTAGTCCTGCAGCAGGATCACGGTGTCGGCGCGGTCGAGGTACTCCCCCGAGCCGCCCATGACGAGCACGGTGGACACCCCGTGCCCGCGGTGCAGCGGCCGGACCCGCTCGGCGAACGGGACCAGCGGCTCGGCCGGGATCAGCGCGCGCATCCGGTCGTCGCGGATCATGGCGTTGGTGGCTGCGGTGTCCTCGTCGATCAGCAGCACGCCGGCGCCGGCCTCCAGCGCCTCCACCGTGGCGGCGGCCTGCGAGGTCGAGCCGGACGCCGACTCCGTGGAGAAGTCGTCGGTGGGGTTCCCGGACGGCAGGCCGGTGACGAAGGCCGACACGTCGACGCGCTGCACCGAGCGCTCGTCCTCGGCGCGCACCGACACCGCGTCGGCGCGGGCGACGACGAGCTCGCGACCGTCGCCGGGGACGTGGTCGTACACGCCGTTCTCCAGCGCACGCAGCAGCGTGGACTTGCCGTGGTAGCCGCCGCCGACGATCAGCGTGACGCCCTCGGGGACGCCCATGCCGGTCACCGTGCCGCGGTGCGGGACCTCCAGGTTCACGCGCAGCTCCGGCGGGGAGACGAATGGCACCCCGCCCACCAGCGGCCGGTCGTCGACGCCGGAGGCGCGCGGCAGCACCGCGCCGTCGGCGACGAACCCGACCAGGCCGCGACCGGCCAGCGCGTCGCGCAGGGCACCGGCGTCGACGACGGTCTCCACGAACTCCTCGGCGGCGTCGGTGTCAGCGGTCTCCCAGCGCAACGCCCCCAGCACCGCGCGCGGCAGCGCGACCGTGACCTCCGCGGCCGCTGCCCGGCCGTCGATCCGCCGACCCCGGCCGGGCAGCGGCACCGACACCTCGGCGACGACCGTCCCGTCGGGCCGGATGCGGACCGCGCTGCGGTCGAGCACCTCCTGGCCACCCGCATCGATCCGCACGGTGCTGCGCTCCAGGGCCCGGCGCAGTGCGCGGGCCAGGAACCCGGCGAGGGCACGCGCCCGCACGGGCCCGTCGTACAGGCCGGGCGGCAGCCCGGCGGTCCGGGCGGGCACGGTCACCCGCAGCCGCGACGGCGGCGCGAACGGGTCGGCCTGCACCGTCCGGATCTCGAGGTCGTAGCCGTGCTCCCCCGTCCAGACGCCGGTGAGGTCCTTGTAGGAGCGGTAGGACGCTCCGTCGAGGTCGTGGAGCCGGGGGCCGAGAGCCGCGACGTCGCCGCGACGTCGGGGCGTGGCCGAGCGCTCGTGCGGGGTCATGCGGGGTCGTCTCCTCCACGTCGTGGCGACCGCCAGTGGCCCCGCGGGGCCCGGTCCGCGGCGGACCGGGCCCGGACGCGGATCAGCGAGCGGTGAACGCCTGGATCACCAGCTGGTCCCCGGGCGGGGTGGCGGCGCAGCCGGTGCCCTCCATCGGGACGAACAGCGAGTCGGTCTCGCCGGGCGGGTAGACGCGCAGTCCGCGCACCGCCGTCGGGCGGCAGGCGGCCTCGTCGAAGTTGCGCACGTTCACCACCCGCAGTGTCGCACCGGCGCTCCCGCCCGGGGCGAGCCGGACCGGGTCGCCGTGCCCGCCCTGCATCGCGGCGGCCGGGCCGATCTGGTGGCCGTCGTCGCCGCCGACGTAGGACACGCCGGGGAAGCCGCGCAGGTAGCAGGTGCGGCCGCTCTGGTTGCGCAGCGTCAGCGTCACGTACGACGAGCCCGCGGCACCGCCGCCCGGGTCGGCCGCGACCGAGCCGGCCAGCTCGGAGGTGTGGCAGCGCTCGTCGCCGCCCGCCTCGGTCCCCCCGGTTCCGGTGTGCGCGCCGCCGGCACCGGCGCCGCCCCCGGTGTTCCCGGCGTCGGACACCGGGGTGCTCGTGGTCGGTGCGGCGGTGCTCGGCGGCGTGGCGGTGCCGCCGGAGCCGGCGGCGGTCGGCCAGTCGCCGCCGCCCCCGCAGCCGGCGAGCACCGATCCGCAGGCGGCGATGGTCACGGCCCAGCGGGCGGTGCGGTGCAGGACGTACCCGTCCATGTCAGTCCCCCGATCGTCATGGTGCGTACGTCTCCTCGGACGTATCGGCACGCAACCGGTTGCCCCGATCCTTGGTGATGCGAACGAGAGTTCACCCGTCTGTCGCCGTTCGTCGCCCGGTCGGTACCGTCCTGGCCCGTGTTGTCGCGTATGTCCGTTGTTCATCTGGCCCGTGGGGCCGCGATCGGCGTGGTCGAGACCATCCCGGGGGTCAGCGGCGGGACCATGGCGCTGGTCGTCGGGATCTACGAACGCCTGATCGCCCAGGGCGCGCACCTCGTCGGCGCGGCCCGGGCGTTGCTGCCGGGCGCGGCGGGCGGTGACGTGACGCCCCGCGAGGAGCTGCGACGGCTGGACCGGGGCCTGCTGGTGCCCGTGGCGCTGGGCATGGCGCTGGCGGTCCTGGCGGCGTCGCAGGTCCTCCCGGGGCTGATCGAGGACCACCCCGTCGGCGCCCGGGCGGTGTTCCTGGGGATGGTCGCCGCGTCGGTGGTGGTCCCCCTGCGGATCACCGGGCGGCTGCGCGGGCTGCGGGAGTGGGCGCTGGTCGTCGTCGCGTTCGCGGCGACGTTCGCCGTCAGTGGGCTCCCCCCGGTCGTCGGCGACGGCCGCCCGCCGATGCTCCTGGTCGGGCTGGCCGCGGCGGTCGCGGTGTGCGCGCTGGTGCTGCCGGGGTTCTCCGGCTCGTTCCTGCTGCTGGTGTTCGGGCTCTACGAGCCGACCCTGCGTGCGGTGCGCGACCTGGACCTGGCCTACGTCGCGGTGTTCGGGCTCGGCGCCGTGGTCGGGCTCGTGAGCTTCGTGTCGGTGCTGACCTGGCTGCTGGAGCACCACCGCCGCACCCTCATGGTGATCATGACCGGCGTGCTGCTGGGGGCGCTGCGGGCGCTGTGGCCCTGGCAGGACGACGCCCGCGGAGTGCTGGCACCCGACCCGGGCTGGTGGTGGATGCTGCTGCCGGCCGCGGCGGGTGCCGCGCTCGTCCTGACGATCATGGCCGTCGAGCGGCGGGTCGACGGGGCGGCGGCCCCCGGCCTCAGCGGGGCAGCCACTCCGGACGCCCGGAGCCGCGCGGGACGAGCACCGTGCGGTACTCCCCCGGCGTCGCGCTCATCGTGACCTGGTCGGTCACCCCCTGGTAGTGCCCGAGCGGGGTCTGCGCGGTGAACGTCTCCGGGGCGGGGTAGGCGTGCCGCTCCCCGGTGCCCGCGACCTCGCGGGCGTAGCCGAGGTCGAGCACCCCGAGCTCCAGCATCCAGAGCGCGGCCCGGGCCAGCGACACCTCCACCGCCCAGGACCCGCCCTCCACCGCGCGGCGGCGCAGGGCCGCGGCGATCCCGGCGGCGGTCAGCCAGGACACGATGTAGTCGTTGACGACCAGGATCGGCGAGAGCCGGGGCGTCACCGTCGGGTCGGTGGCCGAGCCGCCCTCCAGGGTCATCATCCCGACCAGGGTGCCCGCGGACTGGTCGAACCCGACGCGGTGCGCCCACGGCCCGACCGGCCCGTGCAGGGTGTTCGTCGCGTGCACGATGCCCGGCCGCACCGCGGCGGCCTCCTCGGCGGACAACCCGAGCCGGGCCAGGTAGCCGGGGCGGCGGTTGGCGTAGAACACGTCGGCGTCGGCGAGCAGCCCGCGCAGCAGCGCGGCGCCGTCGGCGGTGTGCGGGTCCACCGTGGCGGACCGGACGCCGACGTTCGCGGTGACGTAGGTGCTGTCGTGCTCGAACTCCGTGGGGCGCCAGATGTTCAGCACGTCCGCGCCGTGCAGGGCCAGCGCCCGCCCGGTCCCGGCACCCGCGATGACGTGGCCCATCCCGAGCGCGCGCAGCCCGTCCAGCGGGAGGTCGGCGCGGCGGCGCTGCGGGAACGGCTCGGGCGGGGCGTCGCCGATGCGGCGCAGGGTGATCGGCGGGGTGCCGGCCAGCGCCGCGTGCTGCTCGGTCGCGAGCCACTCGCCGGGGGTACGGGCCATCGGCATGACGATGCCGACATCGCTCGCGGCCTCCTCCAGCTCGGCGGCGTCCCACCGGGCGATCGCGTCGGCGACGCCGCTCTCCGGGGCCCCGAGGAAGGTCTCGGCCCGGGCCCGCAGCGCGGGGTAGGGGTTGAGCGGCATCACCCAGCGGTCGTCGCGGGTGCGGTGGAACGAGAACCCCAGCGCCTGCGAGGTGATCGCCGGGCTGGCGGCCGGGTACCCGTTCACCAGCTCCCAGCGGCGGTCGTAGAACGGGCAGAGCCGGTGCGGGGCGCGCCGGACGTCGACGGTGACGTCCTGGCCGTCGCCGCCGCGGTCGCGGTGCACCGCGGCCATCCCGACCGACTTCGCGGCGAGCGCGACGGCCGCACCGCCCCCGAGGCGCAGCGCGCTGGGCACGACCGGGTCGGCACCGACGAACGCGACCCGCCCCCCGGCGTCGGCGCCGCTCATCCCGACGCAGCCCAGCAGCCCGTCGAGCGCGGCGCCGGGGTCGAAGGCGTCGTCGGTCGCGGGGGACGCGACGTTCGCGAGGATGCGCTCGGCCGTGGCGTCACCGGCCGTGGCGTCACCGGCAGTGGCGTCACCGGCAGTGGCGTCACCGGCAGTGGCAGCGGCGGGGGTGGTCATGCGGTGGGTCCTCCCACGTGTTTGGCCCGCAGGTACTCGCCCACGGACTTGCCGATCTGGTCCACGCGCAGGTTGGCCGAGCCGCCCGAGCCGAGCAGCCCGACGAGCACCAGGTGCACCGCGCGCAGGTGCGGGAACTCGTGGCGGACGATGCGGCCCCCGGCCTCGGGGAGCAGCGCGGCCGCCCGCTCGGTGGTCAGCGTGGCACGCAGCCAGTCCCAGTGCGCGGGGTCGCGGCACCAGACGCCCACGTTGGCGTTGCCGCCCTTGTCCCCGGCCCGCGCCCAGGTGTACTCGCCCAGCTCGACGGGCGGGCCGGTCGGCGCGGGCAGGTCCGGCTCCGGGTGCACCGGCTGTGCGGTCTCGTCGGGGGTCGCCGTCCGCGAGGCGCGGGGGACCTCGACCCGGCTGCCGTCGTCGAGGACGGCGTGGTGGTCGAGCAGCGCGGACTCCAGCAGCGCCGGCCAGTACTCGATCCGCGGCCACGGCTGCGACGCCCGCGGCGCGTGCCCGTCGTGGTGGAACCCGGGGAAGCCCTGCAGGTACAGCGACCCGACGGCCGGGGAGAACCGGACCAGCGGCTCCTTCTCGCGGGCGGTCGCGATCACCCGGATCGGGACGGTCGCCGCCCACTGGGTCGGCGGGTCGACCGCCGCGACGCCGAGCGGGGTGACCTCCAGGGTGTCGACGTGGCCCTCCAGCGCCGCGCGCAGCTGGTTGCGCAGCAGCTCCACCTTGCCCTCGACGTCGGGAGCGGTGCAGAACAGCATCGTGGAGATCTCGTAGCCGATGGGGGCGAACACCGCGACCTTCGCCGTCGGCGGCGGCGGGGACCCGGTGACCGGACCGATCGCGACCCGGTCCGGTCCCTGCTGGCTCAGCCGCACGGTGTCCAGGTGCACGGTGACGTCGGGGTTCAGGTAGCGCGGGCCCTGGATCTCGTAGAGCAGCTGCGCGGTGACGGTGTCGACGGTGACCGTGCCGCCGTCGCGGGCGTGCTTGGTGATCACCGAGGAGCCGTCGGCGGCGACCTCGGCGATCGGGAACCCGGGGCGCAGCATGCCGGGCACCGAGCGGAAGCCGGAGAAGTTGCCGCCGGTGGCGTGCGCGCCGCACTCGATGACGTGCCCGGCGGTCACCGCCCCGGCCAGGGCGTCGACGTCGTCGGGGCCCCAGCCGTGCCACCAGGCCGCCGGCCCCGCGGTCAGCGAGGCGTCGGTGACCCGCCCGGTCACGACGACGTCCGCGCCGGCGGCCAGCGCGGCGGCGATCCCGAACCCGCCGAGGTAGGCGTTCGCGGTGATCGGGGCGAACCCCCAGTCCTTGAGCGGGGCCCCGGTGTCGAGATGCTCGAGCCCGTGGCCGTCGGCGTGGAAGTCGGCGAGCCGATCGAACACCCCGTCCCCGGCGACGTGGGCGACCCGCAGCGACAGCCCGGCCGCCGCGATCCGGTCGCGCAGCTCCTGCGCCATCCCGGCCGGGTCGAAGCCGCCCGCGTTGGTGACGACCCGGATCCCGCGGCGGGCGATCTCGGGCAGGTGCGGGGTGAGCTGGTCGAGGGCGTAGGCGACGTAGCCGGGGCCGCCGCGCCCGGCCGCGGCGGCGAGCGCGGCGAGGGTGATCTCGGCGAGGTAGTCGCCCATCAGGACGTCGACCGGGTCCCCGGCCATCGCCTCGTCGACGGCGGTGTACCGGTCGCCGAGGTAGCCGGACACGTTCGCGATACGCACGGGACGGGAGGCCATGCCGGTCACGGTAGGCCGCCGGTCAGGGCCGCGACCAGGACCGATGACCGCACCTGGGCGTGACCTCTAGGGTCATGCCCCGTGGAGCTGTTCCATCTGCGCTACTTCCTCGCCGTCGCCGACGAGCTGAACCTGACGCGGGCGGCGGCCCGGCTGCACCTGGCCGCGTCGCCGTTGTCGCGACGGGTCCGCGACCTGGAGCGGGAGCTCGGCGCGCCGCTGTTCACCCGGTCCGCGCGCGGGATGGCGCTGACCGCGGCCGGGCGGGCACTGCTGCCGCGGGCCCGGGACATCGTCGCCCGGGTCGAGGCGCTGCCCGGCGCGCTCGCCGCCGCCGACGGGCATCCGGTCGTCGTGGTGGGGATGGCCCCGGACGTGACGGCGGCGGTCCGCGACGGCTTCCTGGAGCGTCTGCGGGCCGCGCGTCCGGAGCTGGCGGTGCGGATCCGCCCCGGCACCTCCGCGGAGCTGGCCCGCGCGGTCGCCCGGCGCGAGCTGGACCTGGCGTTCGTGCACGGCGCCGTCGACGACCCCGGGCTGAGTGCACGACGGGTGGAGACCCGGCCGGCCGCCGTCGCCGTCGGGCACGGGCGGGGTTTCGACGACCGGACCGAGGTCGCCCTGGAGGAGCTGGCGGACCTGCCGTACGTGTCCATCCGCTACGACGCCGCCCCGTCGGTCTACCGGGCCACCGGGGAGCTGCTGGCCCGCCACGGGGTGCACCGGCGGATCGAGCTCGACACCCACAACCCCGGCGACCTGACCCACGTCGTCGCCTCCGGGGAGGCGTTCACGCTGGTCGGACTGGGGTCGGGGGCGACGCACAAGGCGTTCGTCGGGGAGCCCGTGCACGTGCTGCCGGTGACCGGGGCGCAGGTGCGGCTGGGCACCGACGCGGTGTGGCGCACCGACCGGGCCGCCGACCCCGGCGACGTCGTCGGGTTGCTCGCGGCCGCGGCCGGGACGCCGGCGGGGCCCGTGGCGTGACGCCACGGGCCCCGCTGCGGTGCGGTCGGTCAGACGTGGGCCGGGGCCCGGTCGCGGGTCCCGAACCCGGCCTCGATCTCGTCGAGGGTCTGGTGCGCGGTCTCCCGGGCCGACCAGGCCGACGCCGCCGCGACCAGGCAGATCACGGCGCCGAAGACGGCGACCGGCAGCCAGCCGGTGACGCTGTTCTCGGCCAGCGCGGCGGCGATGGTCGGGGCGAAACCGCCGAACGCGAAGCCGATCTGGGTGCCGACGGCCATGCCGGTCAGGCGGACCTTGGCCGGGAACATCTCCCCGTAGAACGAGGGCCAGACACCGTTGGCCGCGCTGTAGACCACCCCGGAGAGCAGGATGCCCGCGCCGAACACGAACAGGTACTCGCCGGTGGACACCGCCCACAGGTAGACGGCGAGCAGGACCGCGCTGCCCAGTGCGCCCGCGACGAACACCGGGCGGCGTCCGACCCGGTCGGACAGCGTGGCGAACAGCGGGATCGCGGCCAGGGCCACGACGTTCGCGCTGACGACGACCCACAGCATCGTCGAGCGCTCCAGGCCCACGGTGTTCACCGCGAAGGACAGCGCGAAGACCGTCATCAGGGTGCTGACCGAGGCGACGGTCGCGGCGAGGCTGACGCGCAGCAGGTTCGGCCAGTGGTCACGGAACAGCGCGGCGATCGGGAGCTGCTCCGCGGCCCGCGGGGACCCCTCGGTGTCGGCCACCTCCGTCGCGAAGACCGGGGTCTCGTGCAGGGTCCGCCGGATCAGCACACCGGCGACCATCACCAGCACGCTCGCCCAGAACGGCACCCGCCAGCCCCAGGACAGCAGCGCCTCCTCCGGGAGCAGCGCGATCGGCAGGAACACCGCGGTCGCGATGATCTGCCCGCCCTGGGTGCCGGACAGGGTGAAGCTGGTGAAGAACGCACGCCGGTGCTGGGGCGAGTGCTCCAGCGTCATCGAGTTGGCGCCGGCCTGCTCTCCGCCCGCGGACAGGCCCTGCAGCAGCCGGCAGGTCACCAGCAGCACCGGCGCGAGCACGCCGACCTGGCCGTAGGTCGGCAGGAAGCCGATCGCCAGCGTCGCGACGCCCATCATCATCAGCGTCGAGACCAGGACCTTCTTGCGGCCGAACCGGTCCCCGATGTGTCCGAACAGCACCGCGCCGAGCGGGCGGGCGACGTAGCCGAAACCGAAGGTCGCCAGCGACAGCAGCGTGCCGGCCACCGGGCTCGAGTCGGGGAAGAACACCTTGTTGAACACCAGCGCCGCAGCGGTGCCGTAGATGAAGAAGTCGTAGTACTCCAGGGCGCTGCCGACCCACGCGGCCAGGGCGGCCCGTTTCGGCTGCGCCTCCGGCGCGCTCGGCGCGGCGGCGGACGGTTGCTGGCTCACGGTGGCTCCCGGCGTGTGCGACGTTGCAGGCACTTGATGACGCGGTCGACGGCCCGGGCGGCGAGCCGCTCGTCTATGTACCGTCTGGTTAGGTACCGAATAGTGAGTTGCGGCGCGAGGCGTGTCAAGAGCCGGATGGACGCCGGCGCGGTCACCCCGCCAGGGGTTCTCCGTCGACCCTGCGGTCGGTCCTGCCGGGCGCCTGCCACGGGCCCCTGCCGTCGGCTCCGCCGTCAGTCCTGCCCCACACGGGCGGTCAGGTACTCCACGACCAGGTCACCGACCATGCGGCGGTAGTGCCCGCGCCGCTGCGGGTCCAGCAGGTCACGGTCGAAGATGGCCGAGACGGTGTGCCGGTTGGCCACCCGGAACACGCAGAACGAGCTGATCAGCACGTGGACGTCGAAGGCGTCGACGTCGTCGCGGAACAACCCGGCCTCCCGGCCGCGGGCGAGGATGGAATCGAGCACGCCGAGCGCGGGCCCGGCGAGCCCCGCGCGCAGCGGGGAGGAGCGCAGGTGCTCGGCGTGGTGGATGTTCTCGATCGCGACCAGCCGGATGAAGTCCGGGTGCGCCTCGTGGTGGTCGAAGGTGAGCTCCGCGACCGCCCGCACCGCCCGTGCCGGGTTGAGGTCCGACACCGACAGCTGCTGCTCCAGCGCCCGGATCCCGGTGTACGCGCGTTCGAGAACGGCCAGGTAGAGACCCTGCTTCGAGCCGAAGTAGTAGTAGAGCATCCGCTTGGTGGTCCGGGTGCGCGCGGCGATCTCGTCGACCCGCGCCCCGGCGAGGCCCCGGTCGGCGAACTCCGCGGTCGCCTCGTCCAGGATCTCGGTGCGGGTGCGCTCGGCGTCGCGCTGCCGGACGCCCTCCTCCGGTACCGCCGCCACTGCGGCCCCCCTCCACCGGTCCGCGCCACCGGGATCCCGGTGGCGCCCCGGACTCTACGGATCGTCGGCCGTTCCCCCTGGCCGACGGACCCACCGTCCCGTATAACTAACCGTACGGTACATAGATCCGAGGAGGGATCCGTGCGGAGCAGCAACGAGACCCGGCGCGAGACCGACGCCACCGCAACCGGCACACGGGTGCGGACGGGGTTGATCGGCGCCGGCATCGGTCCGTCGCTGTCCCCCGCCCTGCACGAGCGCGAGGGCGCCGCGCACGGCCTGGACCTGACCTACACGCGTTTCGACCTCGACGTCCTCGGGCGCGACCCCGACGCCGTCGGCGACCTGCTCGCCCTGGCCCGCGCGCAGGGCTACGCCGGGGTCAACGTCACCCACCCCTGCAAGCAGCGGGTGATCGGCCACCTCGACGTCCTCGCCCCGGACGCCGCCGCGATCGGCGCGGTCAACACCGTCGTCATCGGTGCGGACGGGGCGCTGACCGGGCACAACACCGACTGGACCGGCTTCCGCGACGGCTGGCGGGCCGGGCTGCCCGGCGCCGCGACCGGGCGCGTCGTGCTGCTGGGCGCCGGGGGTGCCGGTGCCGCGGCCGCCTACGCCATGGCCCGCGAGGGCGTCGGCGTCCTGCAGATCGTCGACGTCGACGGTGCCCGCGCCGCCGCACTCGCCGCGTCGGTGACCCCGCACCTGTCCCCCGGCGCGCACGCCACCGGACACCCGCTGCCCGCACTGTCCGCGCTGCTCCCGGGGGCCGACGGCCTCGTGCACGCCACCCCGACGGGGATGGCCGAGCACCCCGGCCTCCCCCTCGACCCCGCGCTGCTCGCCACCCGTCCGTGGGTCGCCGAGATCGTCTACCGGCCGCTGGACACCGCACTGCTCGCCGCCGCCCGCGCCGCGGGCTGCCACACCGTCGACGGCGGCGCGATGGCCGTGCACCAGGCGGCGGAGGCGTTCCGGCTGTTCACCGGCGCCACACCGGATCCGGCGCGGATGCTCGCCCACCTGGCCGAGCTCGTCACCGCCGAGCAGGCGGCGGCCCGTGTCGCCTGAGCCCCGCCCCCCGCACGGGCCCGCGCGCCTGTCGCTGGCCACGGTCTGCCTGTCCGGCACGCTGGAGGACAAGCTCGCCGCCGCCGCGACCGCCGGGTTCGACGGGGTCGAGATCTTCGCGCCGGACCTGCTCGCCGACCCCGAGTCCCCCGCCGGGATCGGTGCCCGCTGCCGCGACCTGGGCCTGTCGGTGGACCTGTACCAGCCGCTGCGCGACATCGACTCCACCGATCCCGCCCGGTTCGCCGCGAACCTGCGCCGCGCGGACGCGACCTTCGAGGTCATGGCCGGTCTCGGCGCCGACACCGTGCTGGTGTGCTCCTCGGTGTCCCCCGACGCCGTCGACCCCGCCACCGACGCCGACCTGCTCGCCACCCAGCTGCACACCCTCGCCGACCGGGCCCACGAGCGCGGGCTGCGCGTCGCCTACGAGGCGCTCGCCTGGGGCCGGCACGTCGACACCTGGGACGCCTCCTGGGACGCCGTGCGCGCCGCCGACCACCCCGCGCTCGGCCTGTGCCTGGACTCCTTCCACATCCTCGCCCGCGGCTCGGACCCCGCTCCGATCGCCGACGTCCCCGGCGACAAGCTGTTCTTCCTCCAGCTCGCCGACGCCCGTGAGCTGTCGATGGACGTGTTGTCCTGGAGCCGTCACCACCGGCTGTTCCCCGGCCAGGGCGGGTTCGACCTGCCCGCGTTCCTCGCCCCCGTGCTGAGGGCCGGGTACAGCGGACCGCTGTCGCTGGAGGTGTTCAACGACGTCTTCCGCCAGTCCGACCCGGTCCGCACCGCCGTCGACGCCCGCCGCTCGCTGATCGCGCTCGCCGAGGCCACCGCACGGGCCGGCGCCGGGACCGATCCCGTGGGCACCGCGGCGCCGGCCCTGCGCGGGACGGCGTTCGTCGAGCTCACCGCGGGCCCGGAGCTCGGGCGGGTGCTGCGCGCCCTGGGGTTCAGCCGCACCGGGGTGCACCGCACCAAGCAGGTCGAACGCTTCGAACAGGGCGACGCCCGGCTGCTGGTGAACGCGGCGGGCGACGGCACCGGCGCGGTCGCCGCGATCGCCGTCGAGTCCGCCGACCCCGCTGCCGCCGCCCGCCGCGCGGCCCGGCTGTGCGCCGCCCCCGTCCCCCGGGTCACCGGGCCCGGGGAGGCCGAGCTCGCCGGGATCACCGCCCCCGACGGCACCGCGGTGTTCCTGTGCCGCACCGACGGCGACGCCGGACGGGCCTGGCCGCACGACTTCGTCGCCGTCGACGAGCCCCGCTCCCCCGGCACCGGGATCACCGGCATCGACCACATCGGGCTCACCCAGCCCTACGACGCGTTCGACGAGGCGGTCCTGTTCCACCGCGCCGTGCTCGGCCTCGACACCGTCGGCGACGGCGAGTACGCGGCCCCGTTCGGGCTGGTCCGCAGCCGCGCGCTGGCCGACCCGGACCGCAGCGTCCGGCTCGCCCTGACCGTGTCGGTGCTGCGCCGCGGCGGGTGGAGCCCGGCCGTCGCCGACCCGCAGTACGTGGCCCTGGCCTGCGACGACGTGCTCGCCACCGCGGCCGCCGCGCGGGCGGCCGGGGTACCGCTGCTCCCGGTCCCGGCGAACTACCACGACGACCTTGCCGCCCGCCTCGACCTGCCCGCGGCGACCGTCGCGGTCTACCGGGAGCTCGGCGTCCTGCACGACCGCGACGCCGCCGGCGACTACCTGCAGGTGTGCACCGAGCTGCTCGGCGGCCGCCTGTTCCTGGCCCTGGTGCAGCGCACCGGCGGCCACGACGGGCACGGCTGGGCCGACGCCCCGGTGCGGATGGCGGCCCATCGCCGGTCCCGGCTCGCCCGGGCCTGAGCGGCGCCGCTACCGTCCCGGCGTCGGTCGCGGAGGGGAGTCGCAGGTGCGTCGCTGGGGTTGGTTGCTCGTCCTGGTCGTCGGGGTCGCGCTGTTCGAGGCGGTCCGCCGGGTCCTGCTCGTCACGCAGAACCCCAACCTGGTGCCGTCGCTGATCCTGCTCGGCGCCGCGGTCGCCCCGGCCGCGTTCGTGGCCTTCGTGCTCGGGCGGCGGCTGGACTACTCGATCGGCGCGGGCCCGATCGCGCTGGTCGCGTTCCTCGGCGGAGTCGTCGGCGTCGTCGCGGCGGGGCTGCTGGAGTTCGACGCGCTGCGGTCGCTGGGCACGCTGCCGATGCTGGGCGTCGCGCTGATCGAGGAGTCGGCCAAGCTCGTCGCGCCGCTGGTGGTGCTGCTGCTGACCGCCCGCCGCGGGCACCCCGCGGACGGGCTGCTGGTCGGCGTCGCCTCCGGTGCCGGCTTCGCCGCGCTGGAGACGATGGGCTACGGCTTCGTCGTGCTGGTCCGCTCGGGCGGCGACCTGGGCGCCGTCGACGACGTCCTGCTCCTGCGCGGCGTGCTCAGCCCGGCCGCCCACATGGCCTGGACCGGGCTCACCGCGGCCGCGCTGTGGTACGCGGCCCGGCGGCGCACCGGGCGGGCCGCCGGACGGGCGCTGCTGGTGTTCGTCCTGGCCGTCGCCCTGCACACCACCTGGGACAGCATCGGCGGGTTCGTCGCCTACGGCGTGCTCGCGGTGCTGAGCCTCGGCCTGCTCACCGGGTTCGCCCACCGGCTCCCGCACCGCGCCCCGGGCACGGTCGGGGGCGGGGCCGGGTTCCGGGCCTGATCAGGTGCTCTGCTCGGCCGTGGGCTGCGCGGCCAGGCGCGCCGAGTAGATCGAGTAGCCGTCGAGCCACCGGGCCACCGCGGTGGCCACCAGCGTCGCGACGACCAGCGGGACGGCGATCGCGAACCCGGTGCCGGTCAGCTCCAGCACCAGCACCAGCCCGGCCAGCGGCGCCTGCATCCCGGCCCCGATCATCGCGGCCGCCCCGACCAGGGCGAACGTGCCGACGGGGGTGCCCGGCCACAGCGCCGACCAGACCCCGCCGAGCGCGGCCCCGAGCAACGCGCCGGTGCACAGGGTCGGGGTGAACAGCCCACCGGACGCACCGCTGCCCAGGCACATCGCCGTCACCAGCGGCTTCAGCACGGCCAGCATCGCGAACAGCAGCAGCGCCCCGCCACCCAGGAAGGCCTGCTCGGCCAGGTCCGCGCCGTTGCCGTAGAGCTGCGGGAACACCAGCCCGGCCACGCCGAGCAGCCCGAACGCGACGACCGGGGCGGCGATCCGCCACCACGTCCGCCGGGGCCCGTGGTGCGACACGAACCCGATCAGCCGGACCCAGCCGGTCGCGAGGACCCCGATCAGCACGCCCGCGGGCACCGCCCACACCAGCAGCGACGGCGTCGTCACCGGGTCCGGCAGGCCGGGGTAGACCGGCCCGGCGGGCAGGTAGAGCCAGGCGACGACGGTGGCGGTCGCGGTGCAGGCCAGTGCGGGCAGCACCACCGGCAGACGCACCGTGCCGACGAGCACCTCGGCGACGAACAGCGCCCCGCCCAGCGGCACGTCGTAGACGCACGCCAGCCCGGCGCCCGCACCGCAGGCGACCAGCAGACGTCGCTGCTCGACCGACAGGCCACCCCAGCCGGCCAGGACCGCGCCCCACACCCCGCCCATCAGCTTGGGCGCGGCCTCCCGGCCGAGCGAGGCGCCCAGCCCGACGACGACCTCCGACAGCACCGCGGTGCCCGAGCTGCGGCGCACCCCGAGCCGGGCGTCACCGGTCCAGATCGCGTCGTCGACGTCGGTGCGGCCGGGGACGAACCGACGCAGCAGGTACCCACCGACACCGGCGACGAGCCCGGCCAGCAGCAGCGGCCAGATCCGCCCCCAGGCGTCGGCCCGCTCGACCGCCGCGCCGAGCCCTTCTGCCGCCCCGGATCCCCACGCCCACTCCGACACCGCGTGCAGCAGTGCCATCAGCGCGATCCCGGACAGCCCGGCGGCGATCCCGGTCACGACGAGCAGCACCCAGAACCGGGCGGTCAGCGGCGACGCACCGTCGCCGGTGACGTTGGGCTGGTCGGTCGCGGCCCGCTTCGACCGGACCCGCGTCCGCAGGACGGGGGCGGGGACCCGGAGGCGCTCACTCGGTCGGTGTGACACCCCTCCATGATCCCCGACCTGTCCGGACACCCTCCCGACGGGTGGGCAGGACTCAGGCGAAGGCCTCCGGCGGCGGGCAGGAGCAGACCAGGTTGCGGTCGCCGTGGGCGCCGTCGATCCGGCGTACCGGCGGCCACACCTTCCGGTCGTGCACCCCCGGGGTGACCCCGGTCGGGTACGCGGCCAGCTCCCGCGGGTACGGGTGGTCCCACTTGTCGTCGGCCAGGCAGGCCGCGGTGTGCGGGGCGTTGCGCAGCGGGTTGTCCTCGGCGGGCCACTCCCCCGCGGCGACCCGGTCGATCTCGCCGCGGATCGACACCATCGCCGCGACGAACCGCTCGATCTCGGCCAGGTCCTCGGACTCGGTCGGCTCGACCATCAGCGTCCCGGCCACCGGGAAGGACATGGTCGGGGCGTGGATGCCGTGGTCGATCAGCCGCTTCGCGACGTCGTCGACGGTCACCCCGGTCTCCTTGGTCAGGGTCCGCAGGTCGAGGATGCACTCGTGGGCGACCGCGCCGTCGGCGCCCGAGTAGAGCACCGGGAAGTGCTCCCGCAGCCGGGTGGCGACGTAGTTGGCGGCGGCCACCGCGGTGAGCGTGGCGCGGCGCATCCCGTCGGTGCCCATCATCCGCAGGTAGGCCCAGGAGATCGGCAGGACGCCGGGCGAGCCGTACCGGGCGGCCGAGACCGCGCCGACTCCGCCGTCGGACACGGGGGTGCGACCGGGCAGGAACGGCACCAGGTGCTCGGCCACCGCGACCGGGCCGACACCGGGCCCCCCGCCGCCGTGCGGGATGCAGAAGGTCTTGTGCAGGTTGAGGTGGCTGACGTCGCCGCCGAAGGCTCCCGGGCGGGCCACCCCGACCAGTGCGTTCAGGTTGGCGCCGTCGACGTAGACCTGGCCGCCCGCCTCGTGCACCGCGGCGCAGACGTCCCGGACCCCGGCCTCGTAGACACCGTGCGTCGACGGGTAGGTGATCATCAGCGCGGCGAGCCGGTCACCGTGCTCGGCGATCTTCGCGTGCAGGTCGTCGAGGTCGACGTCACCGCCCGGCGCGGTCCCGACGACGACCACCCGCATCCCGGCCATGACCGCCGAGGCGGCGTTCGTGCCGTGCGCCGAGGCGGGGATCAGGCAGACGTCGCGGTCGGCCGCCCCGCGGCTGCGGTGGTAGGCGGCGATGGCCAGCAGCCCGGCGAGCTCGCCCTGGCTGCCCGCATTGGGCTGCAGCGACACCGCGGCGTAGCCGGTGAGGTCGGCCAGCCAGGTCTCCAGCTGCTCGATCATCTCCCGGGTGCCGACCGTGTCGGACTCGGGCGCGAGCGGGTGCAGGTCGGCGAACTGGGGCCAGGTCACCGCCTCCATCTCGGCGGCGGCGTTGAGCTTCATGGTGCACGAGCCCAGCGGGATCATCGTGCGGTCCAGCGCGAGGTCGGCGTCGGCGAGGCGGCGCAGCCAGCGCATCAGCGCGGTCTCGGACCGGTGGTCGTGGAACGTCGGGTGCGTGAGGTACTCACCGGTGCGGCGCAGGCCGGCGGGCAGCGCGTCGGCGGTCTCGCGGTCGAGGGCGTCGGCGTCCACCCCGGCGAGGCCGAACGCCGACCACACCGCGCGCAGGTGCGCCACGGTGGTGATCTCCGAGGTGGCGACGCCGACCTCGTCGTCCGAGGCCCGGCGCAGCGCGATCCCGGCCTCGTGCGCGGCAGTGACCACGGCGTCGGCGCGGCCGGGGACCCGGGCGAGCACCGAGTCGAAGAACGCGTCGTGGACGATCTCCACCCCGCCCGAGCGCAGGCCGGCGGCGAGGACCGCGGCCATCCGGTGGGTGCGGGTGGCGATGTCGCGCAGCCCGTCCGGGCCGTGGTGGACGCCGTAGCAGGCGGCCATGACCGCGAGCAGGACCTGTGCCGTGCAGATGTTCGAGGTGGCCTTCTCCCGGCGGATGTGCTGCTCACGGGTCTGCAGCGCCAGGCGCAGGGCGTAGTGGCCGTCGGCGTCGCGGGAGACGCCGACGAGCCGGCCGGGCAGCTGCCGGGCGTGGCGCTGCCCCACCGACAGGTAGCCGGCGTGCGGGCCGCCGAAGCCGAGCGGCACCCCGAAGCGCTGGGTGGAGCCGATCGCGGCGTCGGCGCCGAGCTCCCCGGGCGGGGTGAGCAGGGTCAGGGCCAGCAGGTCCGCCGCGACGGCGACGAGCGCCCCGCGGCCGTGCGCGGCCTCGATGAGTCCCGACGGGTCGGCGACCCGCCCCGAGGCGCCCGGGTAGGACAGCAGGACACCGAAGAACTCGCCCTCGGGCAGCACGCCGTCGGCGAGGTCGGCGACGACCAGCTCGATGCCGAGCGGCTCCGCGCGGGTGCGCAGCACGTCCACGGTCTGCGGCAGCGTGTCCGCGTCGACGAGGAACCGCGGGCTGGTCGAGCGGTTGGCCCGGCGCAGCAGGGTCATCGCCTCGGCGGCGGCGGTGGCCTCGTCGAGCAGCGACGCGCCGGCGACCGGCAGCCCGGTCAGGTCGGACACCATGGTCTGGAAGGCCAGCAGCGCCTCGAGCCTGCCCTGGCTGATCTCGGGCTGGTACGGCGTGTACGCGGTGTACCAGGCCGGGTTCTCCAGCACGTTCCGCCGGATCACCGACGGGGTGCGGGTCCCGTGGTAGCCGTAGCCGATCATCGGGACGGTCACGGTGTTGCGCCCGGCCATGGCGCGGAGCTCGGCCAGCATCTCGGCCTCGCCGACCGGCGCGGGCAGCGAGGCCCCGACCGGCTCGGCGTCGCGGATGGTGTCGGGCAGCGCGCGGGCGGCGAGCGCGTCGAGCGAGTCGACGCCCAGCACCTCCAGCATCCGGGCCAGGTCGCCGGGGCGGGGCCCGATGTGGCGCTCGGCGAACGGGAGCCCCCGCTCCAGCTCGGAGAGGGTGGGACGGTGCTCGGACGTCGGGCTCACGGCGCCTCCGGAGGTCGTCGGGCGGATTCGGGGCAGGGCAACTCGCCCTCCCCCTCTGTCCGTACCCGGAGACCGGGCGCCTGAGAGATTCACCGGAGGCTTCCGGCTTTCCCCGTCGGCGGACGGCTCCCCGCGTGCGCGGGTGACCCGTCGCTTTCCAGAGGCGTCTCGACCGCGCGGTCCGTGTGCCTGAGAGATTCCGGGAAGGGGTTGCTCCTTCGGCGCCCGGGCTCGTTCCCCGGGGCTCTCCCGCGCGGCGTCGACGACTACCGGGTCAGCCTACCTGCGTAGTTCTGCGGCGTCGCCGCCTGCGCCGGCTCGTCACACTCACGTCATGTCGAACACCAGCGCTCCGAACACCACCCCGGCCACCACCGCCGCGTTCCACATGCAGGCGATGCTGTCCTTCGGCGTGTCCCTCGCCGCCGTCGTCGTCGGGACCGTCTACCTGCCCGTCGACGGCTGGGTGAAGGCGTTCCTCGCGATCGCCGTGCTGTACGCGATCACCTCGGCGTTCACCCTGGCGAAATGCGTCCGGGACCGGCAGGAGTCCCTGACCGTGGTCAACCGGGTCGACCAGGCGCGGATGGAGAAGCTGCTCGCCGAGCACGACCCGTTCCGCTCGGTGGCGTGAGCGGATCCGCCTCAGGAAATGGCCTCAGGAGATGGCGCGGCGCGCGCGGCGCCGCGCCAGCTCGTCCTCGGGGGCCTCGTCGACGGTGCCGCCGTCGGCCCGCTCGGCCGGGAAGTCCTTGATCACGCCGGAGATCTCACGCATCGCGCCGGAGACGGCGATGCCGAACACGCCCTGCCCGCCCTGCAGCAGGTCGACCACCTCCTCCGGGGAGGTGCACTCGTAGACGGTGGTGCCGTCGGAGAACAGGGTGATGCCGGCGAGGTCACGGATCCCGCGCCGACGCAGGTGCTCGACGGCGATCCGGATGTTCTGCAGCGAGACACCGGCGTCGAGCAGCCGCTTCACGATCTTGAGGACGAGGACGTCCTTGAAGGAGTACAGCCGCTGGCTGCCCGACCCGGCGGCACCGCGGATGGACGGCACGACGAGCCCGGTGCGGGCCCAGTAGTCCAGCTGTCGGTAGGTGATGCCGACGACCTGACACGCGGTCGGGCCGCGGAAGCCGACCAGGCGGTCGGTCACCCCGTCGAGCCCCGCACCGACGAGCGGGTCCGGGAACAGCTCTCCCTGACCCGGCCCCTCGGGTGGTGGCGTCTGCACCGCGCGGTCTCCCTCGTTCGGGACCGTGGACCGTCCTCTACCATGTGACTCTGGGTAGTGGGTGAGTTCCACGGATGTCATCAGTCGAGATGACGGTAGGCCCAGCGGCCGGGGTGGTCAACGCGGCTCGCCGACCTGGGCCTACCGGACACCCGGCCGGGTCGCCGGGCACACGGGGCGTACGGACGCCGAACGGTCGGTGACGTCGGTGAACGGTCGGACCGCGGTCCGTGCGTTCCCACTGCCGGGTGACGGCGGTGGTGACCCGCACGGATCAGCCCGGCTGGGCCCCGCGGAAGTCCTCCGGCGAGACGGAGTCGAGGAACTCGCGGAACTTCTCGACCTCGTCCTCCTGCTCGTCGGGGATGACCAGTCCCGCCTCGGCGAGGACGCTCTCGTCGGCGTGCACAGGCACACCGATCCGGAGCGCCAGCGCGATCGAGTCGCTCGGCCGCGCGGACACCGTGACACCGCCGTCGAAGATCAGCTCCGCGTAGAAGGTGCCCTCCTGCAGGTCGGTCACCCGCACCTGCTCGAGCCGCCGCCCGAGTGCTCCGATGACGTCCTTGAGCAGATCGTGGGTCAGGGGCCGCGCGGGCTTGACCCCCTGCTGCTCAAGGGCGATCGCCGTTGCCTCCACCGATCCGATCCAGATCGGGAGGTATCGGTCGCCGTTCGTCTCCCGCAGCAGCAGGATCGGCTGGTTCGCCGGAAGTTCGACCCGGACGCCCACGACGCGCATCTCGCTCATCAGCCCGCCTCCCCGGCCCTGTCGGGCCTGTCGGACCACCCGGGTGGACACGCCACCCCGGCCGCCCTGATCGCCTTGCTCGCCCTGACCCGCGCGGTGGACCCGACGACTCCGTGTCGTCACCGTGGTGTCGTCACCGTCGTCGTTGCCACCGCACTGCCACCGACACCTGATGACGCTACACGGCGGTCCGCCCGGACGCGCGCCTCCGGACGGGGAGTGACAGGGTCCGTTCGACGATCGTCACACGCCCGTCGCGCACGGCGTGTCGGCTCGACACCCGCCGGTCCCCGTCCACGCCGAAGGCCCGCCGCACCAGAGGGCACCGGAGCACCCCCGGCCGCGACGGGCCGGTCACACGCGGGGTTCCGTGCACGGCACCCACGGCGCCGCTGTCAGAGACGGCGGCAGAGACGGCGCGGACGGCGCCACCGCACGGACCCGGGTCAGCCCTGGGCGCCGGGCTCGCGGGGCCCGGTCAGGAACACCAGGCGGAACTTGCCGATCTGCACCTCGTCGCCGTTGGCCAGCACGGCCGTGTCGACCGGCTCACGGTTGACGTAGGTGCCGTTGAGGCTGCCGACGTCGACCACGACGAACTCACCGGCGTCGCGGCGGAACTCCGCGTGCCGCCGGGAGACGGTGACGTCGTCGAGGAAGATGTCGCTGTCGGGGTGCCGGCCGGCGCTGGTGGTCGGCACGTCCAGCAGGAAGCGCGAGCCGGCGTTCGGACCGCGCCGGACGACGAGCAGCGCCGACCCGGCGGGAAGCCCGTCGACACCCGAGACGGCGGGCTCGGCGGCCGGCTGCTCGACGTCGGCGAGGAAGTCCGCCCGGAAGACCGACGTGGTCTCCGGTGCGCGCTCCGGTGGCACGTCGCGCGGGTCGTTCGTGGTCACCTCGGGGACTCCTCCTCGCGGATGCGGTACCCGGACGGCGTCCGGGCGGTCAGGTCTGTTCGGGGCCGGGTGTCCCGGCCCCTTCCGGACGACACGTCCAGGGGATGTGAACCTACCGGTCGGAGCGGCCGGGGCGATACGGAGGTCCGCGTGCCGCGCCGCGTGGTGCGGCGGGCGGCCGGCTCAGTCGCCGTCGGCCAGCTGGCGGTAGGCGTCGGCGTCGAGCAGGCCGTCGGGCGAGGCCCCGTCGGCCAGCCGGATCTCGACGATCCACCCGTCGCCGTAGGGGGCGGAGTTCACCAGCTCCGGGGCGGCGTCCAGCCCGTCGTTCACGGCGACGACCTCGCCGCCGACCGGGGCGTAGATGTCCGACACCGACTTGGTCGACTCGACCTCGCCCATGGCGTCGCCCGCGGCGAGGGTGTCACCGACGGTCGGCAGCTGCACGAACACGACGTCCCCGAGCTGCGACTGGGCGTGGTCGGTGATCCCGACCCGGACCACCCCGTCCCCGCTGCGGCGCACCCACTCGTGGGCCTCGGTGTAGGACAGGTCCGACGGAATCTCCGAGCTCACGCCGGGGAGCCTATCCCCCGGCGCGGTCGTGATCGAACCGGGTCGCCGGGGCCGGGACGCCCGGCGCCGGGCGGCGCAGCGCCAGCCGGAACTGGGCCAGGTAGAGCAGCCCCGACCACAGGTAGAGTGCCACGCCCCAGATGGCGAAGGCGTTCGCGACGACACCGACCACGGCCTCGGCGGGTGTCGGGCCGTCGCCGAGCAGGAGCAGCGGGAAGGCGTAGAGCAGCACGAAGGTGGCGGCCTTGCCGAGATAGACGACCTCGAAGGGGCCGTAGCCGCGGTGGCGCAGCACGAACACGCAGCCTGCGAGGACGACGTCGCGGGCGACCAGGGCGACCACCGCCCACCACGGGACGATGTCGCGCGCGGCCAGCCCGACGAGCGCGGCCAGGATGTAGAGGCGGTCCACGGCCGGGTCGAGCATGGCGCCGAACCGGCTGAACTGGTCCAGGACACGGGCGAGCTTGCCGTCGAGCCAGTCGGTGAACCCGCCGATCGCCAGCACCGCGACGGCCCAGCCGTCGGCCTCCGGGCCGAGCATCAGCCACAGGAACAGCGGCACCCCGGCCAGGCGCAGCATGCTGAGCGCGTTCGGGACGGTCCAGAGCCGGTCGTCGTCGGTGGGCGGGCCCACGGTGTCGTGCACCGAGTCCCGGACCGTGTCGCGCACCGTGTCCCGGACGGTGTCGCGGGCCTCGCGGACCGAGTCGGCGGCCTCGCGGGCGCTGCGGCGCACCGCGGCCGCCCGTCCGGTGTCGCTCTCCCTGCCCACACCGGGCACCCTAGTCGTCGGGTCGGGGTGTGCGGGGCGCCCCGTCGGGGTGAGGATGGGGACATGACCGACACGAACGTCTCCCTGCGTGACATCCAGGCCCCGCTCAAGCAGCAGTACCGCGACGACCCGGAGTCGGCGGTCATCACCCTCAAGGCCGACGGCGAGCTCGGCTCCGGTGTGGCGTGCAAGGTCTCCACCGGCCAGGCGATGGCCGAGGCGGGCCTGCACCCGGCCACCGGCGGCGACGGCACCCAGCTGTGCTCGGGCGACATGCTGCTGGAGGCCCTGGTGGCCTGTGCCGGGGTGACCCTGCGCGCGGTGGCGACCGCGCTGGAGTTCGAGGTGCACGGCGCCGTGCGGGCCGAGGGCGACCTCGACTTCCGCGGCACCCTCGGCGTCGCGAAGGACGCCCCGGTCGGGTTCCGGGACATCCGGCTGTCGTTCGACGTCGACATCCGCGACGGCGACGCGCCCGCGGCGCAGGACAAGGTCGCGACCCTGGTGAAGCTGACCGAGCGGTACTGCGTCGTCCTGCAGACCATCCAGGGCAGCGCGACCACCTCGGTCGCGGTCAACCCGGCCGCCTGACCCCGCCACGCCACCACCGCGCCGCCACGGACGGTGAACCCCCGGACGCCGGGAGCCACCGCCGTCCGGCGGGCACCGGACAGCGCCGAACGGCCGTACGTCCTGGTCGGACCGGGTCTGCGCACCACCGTCGCCCGCCGGTGACGTTCCGCTCGTCGCGCGTCACCGTCGGTTCGGCGCCTCGCACGCTCCGAGGTCTCGGGCCTCCGCCGAGGGCCTCCGTACGGTTGATCCGTCCAGGAGTTCGTGACGGGGTGTGCCCGGCGCCGCGAGGAGCGGCGGCGGGGCGCGCGCGGCAGGTGAGACGTGATCAAGCTGGCGGACGCGCTGACGTCCGGGGATCACGTGTGCGCGGTCCCGGACAGCACCGAGCACCTCGGGGAGCTCGCCGCCGCCTACGTCGGGCACGGTCTCGACCGGGGCGAGCGCATCCTCTACTTCGACGACGACGGTGCCGCCGACGTCCTGCTCCGCCGTCTCGCCGAGGACGGCGTCGAGGTCGACGACCCGCTGCGCCGCGGCCAGCTGGAGATCCTGCCCGCCGAGCGGACCCGGCAGACCTTCCGCACCCCGCTCGCCGACGTGTACGCCGGGATGGCCGACGAGATCGTCCGCTCCCGTGAGCTCGGCTGGAACGGCACCCGGATGACCGGGCAGATGCACTCCGTGCTCGACGCGGGCGCCGCCGGCACCCTGCCCGAGTACGACGGCCTGCTGGCCCGGCTGGTCCGCGAGAGCGCGGGCGGGCTGACCGCGCTGTGCACCTACGACGACCACTTCCCCGCCGAGCAGGTCGACATCATGCGTGCCCTGCACCGCGACCACGTCCCGTGCTCCACCGCCTACGACGACGACCTGCTCCGGATCGTCCGGCTCGGCACCGGTCACGCACGGCTGGCCGGCGAGGTCGACCACAGCAACCGCTCGAAGATCACCTCGCTGCTGCACTCGGCGCTGGACTCCGCACTGCGCTCCGCCGACGCCTCCCCCGACATCGGCCTGGACATGGCCTCGGTGCGGTTCATCGACGTCGCCACCGCGGTCGCGCTGGTGCACGCCGCCGAGGGCTTCCCGGCCACCCACCGCCTGGTGCTGCACCGGGTCCGGCCGCGGGTGCTGCGGGTGCTCGAACGCTGCGGTGCCGCGTTCTCCCCCCAGCTCGTGTTCGACGACCGTCCGCCGGCCCCCGAGGTCGTGCATCCGGGAGGACGGGACCGGTGAAGGTCAACGCCGCTCCCCGCCCGCCCGGCTTCCGGCACGCCCTGGTGCACGCCGACGACCCGGTGGAGCTGCTCGCCGCCGTCGTCCCGGCGGCCCGGGCCGCGGCGCGGGACACCGGTGCCCGGGTCGCGCTCGACCTGCCGGCGCCGCTGGAGCAGGCGCTGCACGACGAGCTCGGCGACGAGGTCGAGCTCGGCAGGCTGACGTCGCTGACCAGCTCGGCCCGGGAGTCCGGACAGACCGTCGCCGCCTGGCGGGCCCGGGAGCTGCGTGCGCTGACCTCGTCGGGCCGCCCGGTGCTGGTGGTCTCCGCGCACGACCCGGACCTCGACGGGGTCGACGGCGGGTTCTGAGTCGAGCTGGAGGCCGCGCTCAACATCTCCCTGGCGGGGCTGCCGGTGCTGCAGGTGTGCGCCTACCCACGGCTGCCGCTGCACGGCGCGGTCGGCGAGTCCGCCGAGGTCAACCACCCGCTGCGGCTGCACGCGTCCGGGCTCGCCGCGAACCCGCGGTACCGCCCGCCCGCCGAGGCGGTCGCGGCCCTGCCGATCGCGCCGCCGCACCTGCTCGGGCCGCCGGACGTCACGCTGTCCTACAACACCTTCGAGCTGTCCCGGGTGCGCGACGCCGTGACCGAGGCCGCCCGGGCCTGCCGGTTCGACACCACCCGCGGCGAGGACATGGTGCAGGCGGTCAACGAGATCGCCACCAACGCCGTCGAGCACGGGTCCCCGCAGGCGGAGCTGTCGGTCTGGGCACGCGACGGCGAGCTGGTGTGCGAGGTCCAGGACAGCGGGGTGATCGCACTGCCGCTGATCGGGCTCGCGCCGCCGCACCCGTCGCAGGCGCGGGGGCGCGGGACCTGGATCGCCCGGCAGCTCTGCGACAGCCTGCACGTGTGGCGGGCGCCGGACGGCACCCACGTCCGGCTGCTCTCCCGGGCCTGAGGCAGATCTCACGATCCGCCCCCACCCGGATCTCACACCGTGGGCACTGCTGGGCTATCCTCGCAAGCGACGACACCACACGGAGACGCCGCCCGCCGTCCGTGTCGGTGCGGTTCCGTCGTGCCCGCTCCGCGATCCGAGGCCTCCCGCCCGGCGCGCCCCGGCTCTGTGCGGAGCCGACCGCGGGCCGAACGCCACGACCGATCCGGGGAAACGGCCATGTCCGACGACGATCACTGTCGATCCAGTGAGCAGATCACTCCCACCTCCGCCCCGCACGTGCGAGTGCTGGGCTCGTTCGGGCTGCGCGCGGACGACCGCGCCGTCCCGCTGCCGGTCGACTCCCGTCGCCTGGTCGCCTACCTCGCCGTGCACCGGCGTCCACAGCCGACGGCGGCGCTCGCGGCGACCCTGTGGCCCGGGGTCGGCCCGGTCCCCGCGGCCCGGCTGCTGGACGAGGCCGTCGCCGGCGTCGACGTACCGGGGCTGCTCGACGCCGACCACCTCGGGCGGCTGCAGCTCGCCGACGACGTGGTCGTCGACCTCACCGAGGCCATGCTGCTGATCCGCGGGCTGTCCGCGCCCAGCATGCTGCGCACGGTGCGCGAGATCGGCGCCCCGGAGACCACGCTGCTGGAGTCCGACATCCTCCCGTCGTGGACCGCGCCGTGGATCGCCGTGGAGCGCGAGCGGTTCCGCCAGCTGCGCCTGTCCGCCCTGGAGGGTCTGGCCGGCACGCTCACCGCCGCCGACCGGCACGACGACGCCGTCGCCGTCGCGCGCCGGGCCGTCGCCACCGCCCCGAGCCGCGAGCGGTCGCGTCGCGCGCTGGTCGAGGCTCTGCTCGCCGGCGGGCACGTCGCCGACGCCCTCGCCGAGTACGAGGAGTTCCAGCGGCTGTTGCGCAACAGCGTCGGCGCCACCCCGGACTCCGAGCTGGACCGCCTGCTCGCCCCGCTCGACGCGGGCTGGCCGCTCGGCCCGGGTCTGCACCGCCCGACGCAGCGCCTCACCGTGGGCATGCCCGGCATCTCCCGCGGCCCGCAGCGGTCGCGCCGGGTCGTCGCGGGGAGCCCGGCCAGCGCGCGCTGAGCGACCGCACCGCGACACGCCAGGACACACGCAAGGACAGACACGGAGGGGGCGCGACCGGTCGGTCGCGCCCCCTCCGTCGTGTCCGGGTCCGTCCTTGGACGAGGTGCGTCGTGGACAAGGTGCGTCGTGGACGAGGTCTGCCCGGACGAGGTCGCCGGCAGAACGGGCTCAGTGGAACTGCGGGCGACGCTTCTCGCCGAATGCGGCGAGCCCCTCGGCACCCTCCGGGCCCGCGGCGCAGGTCGCGATGGAGTCCGCCTCGGCCGCCAGCTGTTCGGCGAGGCCCCGGTCCCATCCGTCGGCCAGGAGCCCGCGGATGCGGCCCAGCGCGGCCGTCGGGCCCTGGGCGAGCCGGTGCGCGACCGCGGCGGCCTCCTCGGCGACCCGGTCGTCGTCGACGACCGAGGCGAGCAGTCCCAGCTCGGCCAGCGTCTCCGCGTCCAGGACCTCGTCGGTGAGCAGGACCCGGCGCGCCCGCGCGGCGCCGATCAGCCGCGGCAGTGTCCAGGTCATCCCGCCGTCCGGGGAGAACCCGATGCCCGGGTAGGCCGGGCGCATCCGGGTCGAGGTCCCGCCGACGGCGAGGTCGCACGCCAGCGCGATGCTCATGCCCGCGCCGGCCGCCCAGCCGCCGACCGCGGCGACCGTCGGCACCGGGCTCGCCGCCAGCGGGCGCAGCATCGAGTGGAAGGTGTCGGCGAGGGAGTGCACGTAGGCGTAGCGGTCCTCGGCGCCGGCGAAGGCGCGCACGTCACCCCCGGTGCAGAAGTTCTCGCCGTCGCCGTGCACCAGGACCGCACCGGTCTCGGCCGGGTCGAGCGCCAGCAGCGCCTCGGCGACCTCGGCCACCGCGGGGCCGTCGAGGGTGCCGTGGCGGCCGGTGGAGATGCGGCAGCGCAGCACGCGCCCCTCGCGGGTCAGCGCCGGGGCGCTCGTCGCGGCGCTCACCCGAGCGCCCGCAGCTTCGGCGCGACGTCGGTCGTGAACTGCTCCAGGAACCGGCGCTGGTCGTGCCCCGGGCCGTGGACGACGAGGTGGTTCAGGCCCGCGTCGAGGTAGGGCTTGATCTGCGCGACGGCCTCGTCCGGGTCGGAGGCGACGATCCAGCGCTTCACGACCTGCTCGATCGGCAGCTCGTCGGCGAGGCGCTCCATCTCCCGGGAGGAGTCGACGGAGTTCTTCTGCTCCGGGGTGAGCGACAGCGGCGCCCAGAACCGGGTGTTCTCCCGGGCGGCGTCGGGGTCGCGGTCGTAGCTGATCTTGATCTCGATCATGCGGTCGATGCCCGAGGCGTCGCGGTCGGCCTTCTCCGCGCCCTCCTCGACGGCCGGGATCAGCTTGTCGGTGTAGAGCTCCATGCCCTTGCCCGAGGTGCAGATGAACCCGTCGCCGAAGCGGCCGGCGAACCGCGCCACCATCGGACCGCCCGCGGCGACGTAGATCGGCACCGGCTGCTCGGGCCGGTCGTAGATCATCGCGTCGACGAAGGTGTAGTACTCGCCCTCGGTACTGACCGACTCCTCGGTCCACAGCGCGCGCATCATCTTCACGGCCTCGCGCAGCCGGGCGAAGCGCTCCTTGAACTCCGGCCACTCCCGCCCGGAGACGGCGATCTCGTTGAGCGCCTCACCGGTGCCGACGCCGAGCGCGACCCGGTTGCCGGTGAGCAGCGCCATCGTCGCGAACTCCTGGGCGAGCACCGCGGGGTTGTAGCGGAACGTGGGGGTCAGCACCGAGGTGCCGATCTGCACCCGCTTCGTGCGCTCCCCCACCGCCGCCATCCAGGGCAGCGCGGCCGGGGCGTGGCCGCCCTCGTGCCGCCAGGGCAGGAAGTGGTCCGACGCCCAGACGCTGTCGAGCCCCAGCTCCTCGGCGAGCACCGCGTACTCGACGAGGTCGCGGGGGCCGAACTGCTCGGCCGACGCCTTGTACCCGATCTTCAGATCCACGGGTCCGTCCTTCTCACGTGATCGCCCGGCGTCCGGTCTGCGGGGCGCCGTTGGTCCTGCAGGTCTTGCTACACCCCGGGAGCGTCCGGCGCAGCACCGCGGCGCCCGCGACACACGGGCGGTGACCGGGACCACGCGTCGGACGCGGTGCCCGGTGCCGCGACGTGAGTGCCGGGCGGGGCGCGGCGGGCGGGGCTCGTACGATCGACGACGTGTTCGACGCCTCCGCCCCGGACGAGATCCCGCTCCCGCCCGAGCCCGAGGAGGAGTACGGGTACGAGCCCCCACCGGAGGACGCCTGGGCCGCCGCACCCGCACCGGCCCGTGAACTGCCCGTCCCCGAGCGGGTGCACAGCAGCGACCCGCACGAGATCCTGCGCCGGGTCTTCGGCTACGACGCGTTCCGCGGCGAGCAGCAGGCGATCGTGGAGCAGGTCGTCGGCGGCGGCGACGCGCTGGTGCTCATGCCGACCGGTGGCGGCAAGTCGCTGTGCTACCAGGTCCCGGCGCTGGCCCGGCCCGGGACCGGTGTGGTCGTCTCCCCGCTCATCGCGCTGATGCAGGACCAGGTCGACGCGCTGCGCGCGCTGGGGGTGCGGGCCGGGTTCCTGAACTCCACCCAGGACGCCGACGAGCGCCGCCTCACCGAGCAGGAGTTCCTCGCCGGGGAGCTGGACCTGCTCTACCTCGCCCCCGAGCGGCTGCGGGTCGAGTCCACCGTCCGGCTGCTGGAGCGCGGTCGCATCGCGCTGTTCGCGATCGACGAGGCGCACTGCGTCGCGCAGTGGGGGCACGACTTCCGGCCGGACTACCTGCTGCTCTCCGAGCTGCCGAAGCGGTGGCCGGACGTCCCGCGGATCGCGCTGACCGCGACCGCGACCGACGCGACCCGCACCGAGATCGGCCAGCGCCTGGAGCTGACCGATGCGCGCCACTTCGTGGCGAGCTTCGACCGGCCCAACATCCAGTACCGGATCGTCGCGAAGAACGAGCCGCGCCGCCAGCTGCTGGAGCTGCTGCGCGCCGAGCACGCCGGGGACGCGGGCATCGTCTACTGCCTCTCGCGGCGCAAGGTCGAGGAGACCGCGGAGTTCCTCACCGCGCAGGGAATCCGGGCGCTGCCCTACCACGCGGGGCTCGACGCGTCGGTGCGCCGGGAGAACCAGTCCCGGTTCCTGCGCGAGGACGGCCTGGTCATGTGCGCGACGATCGCGTTCGGGATGGGCATCGACAAGCCCGACGTGCGGTTCGTCGCGCACCTGGACCTGCCCAAGTCCGTGGAGGGCTACTACCAGGAGACCGGCCGCGCCGGGCGCGACGGCGAGCCGTCCACGGCGTGGCTGGCCTACGGGCTCGCCGACGTCGTCCAGCAGCGGAAGATGATCGACGACGGCGAGGGCGACGCCGCGCACAAGCGGCGCCTCGCCCAGCACCTCGACGCGATGCTCGCGCTGTGCGAGACCACCGAGTGCCGCCGGGCCCAGCTGCTGCGCTACTTCGGGCAGAAGCCGGCGTCGGAGCGGTGCGGGAACTGCGACACCTGCCTGACACCGGTGTCCTCGTGGGACGGCACGGTCGCGGCGCAGAAGGTGCTGTCGACGGTGTGGCGGCTGAAGAAGGAGCGCAACCAGGAGTTCGGCGCCGGGCAGGTCGTCGACATCCTGCTGGGCAAGCACACCCCGAAGGTCGACCAGCACCGCCACGACGAGCTGTCGGTGTTCGGGATCGGGACCGAGCTGAGCGACGTCGCCTGGCGCAACGTGCTGCGCCAGCTGGTCGCGCGGGGGCTGCTGACCGTCGGCGGGAACTACTCCACCCTGCGGTTCACCGACGAGTCCCCGGCCGCGATGCGCGGTGAGCAGAAGGTCATGCTGCGCACCGAGCCGGAGCGCACCGCGCGGCCGTCGCGGTCGCGGGGCGGCGGGTCGAAGCCGGCCGTGGAGATGCCGGCCGAGGTCGCGCCGGTGTTCGAGCGGCTGCGGGCCTGGCGCGCGGCGACGGCGAAGGAGCAGGGCGTCCCGGCCTACGTGATCTTCCACGACGCGACGCTGCGCGAGATCGCGACACGGTCCCCCGCCGACCGGGCCGCGCTCGGCACGATCTCCGGGATCGGCGAGGGCAAGCTCGCCCGCTACGGCGACCAGGTGATCGACGTGCTGCACGGGGCCGGCTCGTGACGCGCCCGCTGATCGGCATCAGCTGCTACAGCGAGCGGGCCGACTACTGGATCATGCGCGACGACGACGTCGTGCTGGTCCCCCGCACCTACGTCGACATGGTGCTGGCCGCGGGCGGGGTCCCGGTGCTGCTCGCGCCGGTGAACGGCGCCGAGGAGGCCGTGGACGCCCTCGACGGGCTGCTCCTCACCGGCGGCCAGGACGTCGACCCGGCCCGCTACGGGCAGGTGGCCGGCGCGCACACCGACACGCCGCGCACCGGGCGCGACGCCGCCGACGTGGCGGCGCTGCACCGGGCGCTCGGCCGCGGGATCCCGGTGCTGGGGGTGTGCCGCGGGCTGCAGCTGCTCAACGTGGCGCTCGGCGGGACGCTGCACCAGCACCTGCCCGACGTGGTCGGCGCGGAGGTCGCCGGGGCGCACTCGGCCGGTCCGGGGGTGTACGCGCCGGTGCCGGTGCTGACCGAACCGGGGACCCGGGCCGCGGAGATCCTGGGTCCGGGCACGGTGACGGTGCGCTGTCACCACCACCAGGGGGTGGACCGGGTCGCCCCCGGGCTGCGGGTGTCCGCCCGCGCCGGGGACGTCGTCGAGGCGCTGGAGTGGAGCGACCCGGCCGGCCCCAGCGGCCCCAGCGGCCCGGACGCGCCCTGGGTGGTCGGTGTCCAGTCCCATCCCGAGCGCGACGCCGAGGACCTGCGCCTGGCCCGCGCCCTGGTCGCCGCCGCCACCCGGGCCCGCAGCCGCGCCTTCCGCCCGGTCCGCCTCGCCGGCTGAGCCGGATCCACACCCCCTGTCGGATGTCCACACCCGCCACGACGGGTGTGCCTACCGAACAGGGGGTGTGGACGCGGGCAGCGGGTGTCCGCGATCGGGGCCAGGCTGTGGGGTCATGACGGAGATGGGGACGACGACGGGTGTCGACTGGAGCTCCGAGCTGCTCGCTCAGCTGACGTTCCACTGGGAGACCGCACTGCGCCCGCGGCTGGCCGGGCTCACCGACGACGAGTACCACTGGGAGCCGGTACCCGGCTGCTGGGGCGTGCGCCGCCGCGGGGAGTCGGTGACCCCGCCGGGGGCCGGACCGGGCGACTGGGTGATCGACTTCGCCTTCCCGGCGCCGGAGCCGCCCCCGGTCACGACGATCGCCTGGCGGATCGCGCACGTGGTCGTGGGGGTGTTCGCGTTGCGGTCGCACTCCCACTTCGGCGGCCCGGCGGTCGACTTCGACTCCTACGACTACCCCGGCACCGCGGCCGCGGCCCTGGACGCCCTGGACACCGAGTACGCCCGGTGGACCGCCGGGGTCGCCGCGCTCGGCTCCGACGGCCTGGCCCGGCCGTGCGGACCGGCCGAGGGGCCCTACTCCGACGCGCCGCTCGCGACGCTGGTGCTGCACATCCACCGCGAGGTCCTGCACCACGGGGCCGAGATCGCGCTGCTGCGGGACCTCTACCGCGCCCGCGCCTGAGCAGCCCGCCGAGCGGAGCGCCTACTCTGTTGCACAACGACATCCGGCGGTGCGACGGACGACGGGGGGCCCGCAGTGGGACAGGACACGGACACGGGGCGGACGACGGCGGGGCCGGTCACACGATCGGGTCCCCGACGCGCGGGGGCTGTGCTGCTCGCCACCCTGCTCGGCCTGCTGGCCGTCCTCGTGCTGCTCTGGGTCGTCCTCGCCCAGGCACTCGCGCTGGCCCCGATCGGCTGGTGGGGGCCGCTGCTGCAGGACGCGACGTCGCAGGGGGTGCTGATCGTGCACGGGACGCTGCGCGACGGCCTCGGCGTGTGGAACGTCGTCCTCGCCCTGGTCGGCGTGGCGGCCGCCACCGGGATGCGGGCGCTGTCGCGGCGTCGCCGGGCCGGCTCGGTGTTGATCGGCCTCACCGTGGCCGCCACGCTGGTGGCCGCGGGCACCTACACGGCGCTCGTGGTGAGCGTCGCCCGCGACGGCGGCGGGCTGCACCTGTTCTCCCCGGTCTCCCCGGTGCCGGTCGCCGCGCCCGGGCCGGACCGCACCGTCGAGTTCGGTGCTCCGGGCGGGACCCCGCTGCTCGCGGACCTCTACCTGCCCCGGCCCGGCGGGGGTCCCGCGCCGGTGCTGGTGCGGGTGCACGGCGGCGGCTTCGTGCAGGGCTCGCGCGGGCCGTCGTCGTACAACCGGTTCCTCGCCGACAACGGGTACGCCGTCGTCGACGTCGACTACCGGCTCGCGACCGAGGAGGTGCACAACTGGGACACCCAGGTCGGCGACGTCGGCTGCGCGCTCACCTGGGTCGGCACCGCAGGCCCGGGGCTCGGGCTGGACACCTCGCGGGTCGGGATCTTCGGCGAGTCGGCGGGCGGAAACCTCGCGGTCAACGCCGCATACCTCGACCGCGCCGGGACCCTGGCCCCGACCTGCGGTGACCGCGCCGCGCTGCCCCTGGTGCGGGCGGTCGCCGGGATGTACCCGGCGGTCGACCTGACCGCCACCGAGCCGTTCACCGCGATCGGGCGCCAGGTCGGCGCGGCCTACGTCGGCGGGTCGCCGGAGCAGTTCCCGCAGCGCTACGCGTTCACCGACTCGATCACCCATGCCCGGCCCGACTCGCCGCCGACGCTGGTAGTGCAGGGCTCGGCGGACCACCTCGTCCCGGCGGCGCCGGTGGCGCGCTTCACCGCCGCGATCGCCGATCTCGGCATCCCCACCCGCTACCTGCAGCTCCCCGGCCTCGAGCACGGCGCCGGGGACGGGCTCGGCACCGTCACCCCGGGCACCGAGCTGCAGCGCGCGGCGCTGCTGTCCTGGTTCGACCGCTGGGTGCGCTAGGGCCGGCCAATCCGCTTGAGCACCGGCGGCAGCTCCCCGCTGTGCAGCACCCCGAGCCGCTGGGTGGCTCGGGTGATCGCGACGTAGAGGTCGTTGAGCCCGCGCGGGGACTCGTCGAGCATCTCCTGCGGCTCCACCACGACGACGGCGTCGAACTCCAGCCCCTTCGACGCCGCGACCGGGAGCACCACGACCGGCGCGTCCAGCTCGGACTCCCCCTCGGCGGGCTCCGGGGTGGTGAGCCCGGCGGCGTCGAGGACGGCGCGGACCCGGTCCAGGCGGCCCTGCGGCGTGAGGACGGCGGTGCGCCCGTCCCCGACCGCGTCGCGCTCGGCGCGCACCCGCTCGACCAGGACCCGGTCCCCGTCGGCCCCGGCGGGCAGCGCCACCGCCCATGGCGGGACCCCGGTCGAGCGCACCGACGACGGCGGCTGCAGCGAGGCGTCGATCTCGGCGAGGACGTCGTCGGCGACGTCGGCGATCTCCGAGGGCGTCCGGTAGTTCACCGTCAGCTGCTCCAGCCGCCACCGCCGTGCCACGAACGGTGACAGCACCTCGTCCCAGGAGCCCGCACCGCCGCGGTCACCGGTCTGGGCGATGTCCCCGACCAGGGTCATCGACCGGGCGGGGGCGCGGCGCATGACCATCCGCCAGGCCATCGCCGAGAGCTCCTGCGCCTCGTCGACGATGATGTGGCCGTAGGTCCACTCACGGTCCGCGGCCGCCCGCTCGGCGGTGGAGTCGTAGCGGGAAACCTGCATGCGCTCGGCGAGCCGGTCGGCGTCGATGATGTCGGTGGCGCGCAGCAGCTCGGGGTCGAGGTCCTCCTCCAGGTCGAGCACGTCGAGCACGCCCTGGGCGTACTCGACCTCCTCGCGCAGCGCGGCGGCCTCGGCCGCGGCCTGGGCCGCGCCGTCGTCGCCGAGCAGCTCGGCCGCCTCGTCGAGCAGGGCGACGTCGGCCGGGGTCCAGCGCAGGTCCGGGGGCACGTCGGGGCCGGGCGCCGGGCGCTCCAGCAGCGCCCGCTCGGGCGCCGGGATCCGGCGGGCCACCGAGTTGAGCCGGCGGCGGTCGGCGAACAGGTCGGTCAGCAGCTGCTCGGGCGACAGCGTCGGCCAGAGCTCCTCCAGCTGCGCCGCCACCTCGGCGGACTCGGCGAGCTCGTCGCGGATGTCGTCGACGTCGCGCCGGTCCAGCAGACCGGACTCGCCGCCGCCGACACGGCGGGCGACCTGCTGGGCGAGCAGCCGGAGCAGCTCCTTGCGGAAGATGCGGCGGGCCTCGTTGTGCGGCTTGCGGGAACGCCGGGCCCGGGTACGGGCCTGGGCGACGGTGTCGCGGTCGAACACCACCCGCTGCTGCTCCACGACGAGCTCGACCGGGCTGCGCGGCAGCTGCTGCCGGTCGCGCACGGCGGCCGCGATCACCGGTGCCATCTCGGCACGGCCCTTCAGCTCCGCCGTCGCCGGGGACTCGGTGCGGCGCGCGTCCAGGCCGGGGAACAGCTGCGCGACGGTGCCGAGCACGACGCTGGTCTCCCCCAGCGAGGGCAGGACCTGCCCGATGTAGCGCAGGAACGTCGGGTTCGGCCCGACGACGAGCACGCCGCGGCGGGCGAGCCGGTCCCGGTGGGTGTAGAGCAGGTACGCCGCGCGGTGCAGCGCGACCGCCGTCTTCCCGGTGCCGGGACCGCCCTGCACGACCAGCACGCCGGACGGCTTCGACCGGATGATGCGGTCCTGCTCGCCCTGGATGGTCGCGACGATGTCGCCCATCCGCCCGGTACGGGCCTGCGACACCGCGGCCAGCAGCGCGGCCTCGCTGGTGAGCCCCGACCCGGAGCGGGCCCGCTCCTCCTCGGTCATCTCGGCCAGGTTGAGCGGCTCGTCGGCGATCGCCACCACCTGCCGGAGCCGTGTCCGCAGGTGCCGGCGCCGGCGCATCCCCTCGGGGTTCGCGGCGGTGGCGGTGTAGAACGGCCGGGCGGCGGGCGCCCGCCAGTCCATCAGCAGCGGCTCGTACTCGTTGTCCTCGTCGAGCAGGCCGATGCGGCCGACGTAGCGGATCTCGCCGTCGTCGGCGTCGAGCCGGCCGAAGGCCAGCCCGTGCTCGGCGGCACGCAGCCCGGCGAGCCGGTCGGTGAGCATCTCCGCGGCGGCGTCGCGCTGGGTGATGGCCTGCGGGGTGCCGACGGTCTCCTCGCGCAGCGTGTCGGCCAGCCGGCGCGCGGTGTCGCGGCGGCGGTCCTCGAGCTGCTCGTAGAGCATGGCCACGTAGGACTGTTCGTGTGCCAGCTCCGGGTCGACCGGCGCGGCGGGGTCGGCCGCGGCAGCCGGGGAACCGGCAGCGGAAGTGGGTTCGGGCACGGCGCGGGGATCCTCCACCGGGGGGACGTACACGACACGTCCGCGCGGTGGCAGGGCGAGCCTGTCGCCGACGGAGCGACTGACCATGCTACCAGCGGTGCACGACCGACCGGTACGTGACGGGCCGGGGTCGTCCGGCCACCGTCCGGCTGCCCCACCGTCCGGCGACCCACCGTCCGGCGGAGCGGCCGGACGGCGGAGCGCCGGGCGCGGTCAGCCGCGGACCCGCGGGGCCCGCCCGTAGGGCTGCTCCACCGGCTCCACCCACTCCGGGGTGGGGGTCGGCGCGGTGGCCGGGGCCTCGCCGTCGAGCGCGATCGGGTCGCCGTGGTGGCGCAGCCGCATCGGGGCGCCGTCGGTGAGGCGGTACTCGGTCTCCTCGGGGGTGATCGAGACCCGGATCCGGCGCCCCTGCCACTTCAGGCCGAACGAGATCCGCGACAGCGACGTCGGGAGCACCGGCGCGAACGACAGCCCGTCGGCCTCGCAGCGCATCCCGCCGAAGCCCAGCACGACCGCGGTCCAGGTACCGGCCATCGACGCGATGTGCATGCCGTGGTCGGTGTTGCCCGCGAGGTCCTGCAGGTCGACCAGCGCGGCCTCGGCGAGGTACTGGTGGGCCAGCTCCAGGTGCCCGGTGCGGGCGGCCATCACCGACTGGGTGCACGCCGACAGCGACGAGTCCCGCACGGTGATCGCCTCGTAGTAGGCGAAGTTGCGGCGCTTCTGCTCCTCGGTGAACGCCTCCGGGAAGATCTGCATCGCCAGCACGAGGTCGGCCTGCTTGATGACCTGCTTGCGGTAGAGGTCGAAGTAGGGGTAGTTCAGCAGCAGCGGGTACCGGTCGGCCGGGGTCTCCTCGAAGTTCCACCGCTGGTGGTCGGTGAAGCCCTCGGACTGCGGGTGCACGCCGAGCCGGGAGTCGAACGGGATGAACATGGCGCTCGCGGCGTCGCGCCAGGACGCGATCTCCTCCGAGTCCACCCCGAGCCGCGACGCCGACCGCGGGTGCTTCGCGGCGACCTCCGCGGCGTAGCGCAGGTTCTGCTGTGCCATCAGGTTGGTGTAGACGTTGTTGTCCGCGATCGAGGAGTACTCGTCGGGGCCGGTGACACCGTCGATGCGGAAGTTGCCCGCCGAGTCGTGGCTGCCCAGCGAGCGCCACAGCCGCGCCGTCGCGACCAGCAGCTCCAGCCCGACCTCCAGCTCGAACGCGGTGTCGCCGGTGGCGTGCACGTGCCGTTTGACCGCGTCGGCGATGTCGGCGTTGATGTGGAAGGCCGCGGTGCCCGCGGGCCAGTAGCCGGAGCACTCGTGGCCGCGGATGGTGCGCCACGGGAACGCCGCGCCCTTGAGGCCGAGGGTCTCGGCGCGCTCGAAGGCCAGCGGCAGGATCGACTTGCGCCAGCGCAGCGCGTCCGCCGCCGCCTCCGGGGCGACGAAGGACAGCACCTGCAGGCAGAACGTCTCGGTGTCCCAGAAGGTGTGGCCGTCGTAGCCGTCGGCGGTCAGCCCCTTGGCCGGGATGCAGCGGCGCTCGGCGCGGGCGCCCGCCTGCAGGATGTGGAAGGTCGCGAGCCGCACGGCCTGCTGCAGTTCGGCGTCGCCGTCGATCTCGACGTCGGCGGTGGCCCAGAAGTCGTCGAGGTAGTCGCGCTGCTCGGCGACCAGGCCGTCCCAGCCGGTGTAGCGGGCGGCGGCGATGGCGGCGCGCACCTGGTCGTAGACCGCCGGCAGGCTGCGCCGCGAGGACCAGCCGTAGGCGAGGTACTTGACCACGCGCAGCGACTGGCCGGGCTGCACCCGGGCGATGACGGTGGTGCGGGCGAGGTCCTCGTTGGCGTCGGTGGACACCTGGACCCCGTCCGGGCCGAAGACCTCGTGCTCCATCGCCGCGCCGCAGCGCAGCCCCGACTTGCGGGTGCGGTGCACCAGGGTGGCCCCGGCGTCGCCGGCGCGGGACTGCTCGGGCTCCAGCACGTTGTCCAGCGCGGTGTCCAGGCGTGGGTCGTCGGCGTCGCGGCCGGGCAGCTGCTCGTTCGCGACGAGCTCGGACTGCAGCACCAGCAGCGCCGCGTCACCGGCGGCGCCGCTGCCCTCGTTGCCGTTGCTCACCAGCTCGACCTCGTAGGAGATCGCGGCGACCGCACGCTGGGTCAGCGACACCATGCGGGTGGAGCGGACCCGGACCCGGCGCCCGGCCGGGGACTCCCACTCGACCTCGCGGTTCAGCGTCCCGGCCTGCATGTCCAGCACCCGCTCGTGCCGGTGCAGGGTGCCGTAGCGCAGGTCGAACGGCTCGTCGTCAACCAGCAGCCGGATCAGCTTGCCGTTGGTCGTGTTGATGATCGTCTGCCCGGACTCGGGGTAGCCGTAGCCACCCTCGGCGTACGGCAGCGGGCGCACCTCGTAGAAGGAGTTCAGGTAGGTGCCGGGCAGGACGTGCGGCTCACCCTCGTCGAGGTTGCCGCGCAGCCCGATGTGGCCGTTGGACAGTGCGAAGACCGACTCGGTCTGGCCCATCGCGTCCAGGTCGAGGCGCGGTTCGCGGACCACCCACGGCTCGACGGTGAAGGTGGGCAGGTGGTCGGGCTTCACGAACGCTCCAGCAGGTCGGCGAGATCGGTGACGACGACGTCCGCGCCGTGCTCACGCAGCGCGGCCGCCTGGTCGAGACGGTCGACGCCGACGACGGCGCCGAAGTCCCCCGCGCGGCCGGCCTGCACGCCGGCCAGCGCGTCCTCGAACACGACCGCGGCGGACCGGTCGACCCCGAGGTCGGCCGCGGCGGCGAGGAAGGTGTCGGGTGCGGGCTTGCCGGGCAGGCCGCGCTCGCGGGCGGTGACCCCGTCGACGCGGTGGTCGATGAAGGTCTCCAGGCCGGTGACCCGCAGGATCTGCTCGGCGTTGGCACTGGAGGACACCACCGCGGTGGTGAGGCCGGCGTCCTTCACCGCCTCCAGGTAGCGACGCGACCCCGGGTAGACGTCGACGCCGTCGGTGCGGATGCGCTCCTGCACGAGGTCGTTCTTGCGGGTCGACAGGCCCCACAGGGTCTCGGCGTCCGGGGGGTCGTCCGGCGTCCCCTCGGGCAGCTCGATCCCGCGCGAGGCGAGGAAGCTGCGGGTCCCCTCGAGACGGGGCTTCCCGTCCACGTACGGACCGTAGTCGGTGGTGACGTCGAACGGGGTGTACCCGTCACCGTCACGGGCACGGAGGTACTCGTCGAACATCTGTTTCCACGCCGCAGCGTGGACGCTCGCGGTGTCGGTGAGTACGCCGTCCAGGTCGAACAGGCACGCGCGTGTGCCCTCGGGCAGCCCCAGCATGGCGCGCACGCTATCCGGATCGATGAAGCTCCGTCGCCCCGGGCGGTGCACGCCACTCCCCCGCCGACGGGTGTCACACCACGGGCACGCCCAGCGGCAGGACCAACAGGACGAACGGGGCGCCGGCGGAGGTGTCCGCCGGGACCGCCGGATGGACCTCCACCCGGGCCGCCGGGCCGTCGGAGGCGTCCGGGTCCAGCCGCACGTGGACCGCGCCGCCCGCGCTGTGCGGCTCGATCTCCTCCTGCACCCCGCGGCGGACCGCGGCGAGCAGCGACAGCGGCGGCACCGCGGACGACGGGTCGACCCCGGCCCCGGACGGGTCGTCGAGCTCGGTGGACAGGCGGGCCCCGAACCGGGTCCGTTCGATCTGCAGGTAGGCCCGGACGGCGGCGAGCTCCTCGTCGAGCCGGATCGACGCCTCCCCCGCCCGGTCCGCGGCCCGCGACAGGTCGGCGAAGCCGAGCAGCAGCTCCCGGGCCCGCGGCGGGTCGGTGCGCACCAGCGACGCGATGGTGTTGAGGGTGTTGTAGACGAAGTGCTGCTCCAGCCGGCGCGACAGTGGCCCGTGCCAGGGGCCGTCCGGGGCTGCGGTCGGGACGGCCGTCGGCGCCGCCGGGGCCCCGGGCAGCGGCGGGACCGCGTCGCGCACCCGGATGCGGACGGTCTCGTCGGGGGCCGGGGCGCGGTGGGCGCCCGGCCGCGGCGGACGGGCCTCGTCGGGGGGCGCGTCGCGGGCGGCCGGCTCGGCGGCGGAATCCCGGGTGGTCCGCGCGGCCGGGTCGTGGTCCGGCCCGGCTCGGCCGGAGGCCGGGCCCGGGGTGCGGGTGGCGGGGCGCGCGTCGTCGTCGGTGGCCGCGGGCCGGGTGCCCCCGCCGGCGGCCCGCGGCAGCACCACCGTCTCCGGACGCGGACCCGGACCCGGACCGGTCCCGGCCGGCGACGCCCCCGGCCGGCGACGCCCCCGGCCGGCGCAGCGCGACGGTCGGCCGGGACGCCGACGTCGCCCGCCGGGCCGCCTCGATGGCGGCACCCAGGTCGTCGTCGTGCTCGGCGGGCGGCACCAGCCCGCGCCAGGACGGCAGGGCGAGCCGCCCGGCGGCCGTCCGGCCCCGGTGCTCGACCGCCGCGACCAGGCCAGGGGCCAACCAGCGGGCGTCGCCGATGCCCTCCGGCACCCCGAGCGGCGGGGTCCCGGTGGCGGGGACGCCCACGACGGTCCGGGCGTCGACGTCGGCGGCGCCGATCCCGACGCGGCCCACGTAGCGGAGCCCGTCGGGTTCGGGCAGCGCCAGCAGCACCGCGCCGATCCGCTCCCGGCCCCCGCCGGGGCCCCCGGCCGGCACCCAGCCGGCGACGAGCACCTGCCGATGCCGGCGCAGCGGCACCCGCAGCCAGTTCCGGGTGCGCCGCCCGGGCTGGTAGGGCAGGTCGAGCCGCTTGAGGTGCAGTCCGTCGAGGCCGTAGCGCTCCGCGGTCCGCACCACCAGGTCGGCCTCGTCGAGCCCGAACGAGGGCGGGACCAGGATCTTCGGCCCGGCCAGGCCGAGTGCCTCCAGCTCCGCGCGGCGCCGCCGGTAGGGCAGCTCCAGGGTGCGGCGGCCGTCGCAGAACAGCAGGTCGGTGACGACGTAGCCGATGGGCACCTCGGTCCGCAGGGCCGCGTCCGGGGACACCGTCGCGGTGCGGCGCAGCAGCGGCCCGCGCGACGGACGGCCCGCCTCGTCGAGGGCGACGACGGTGCCGTCGAGCACGAGGCCCCCTGGCGGGGCCTGGTCGCCGAGCACGGCCAGCTCGGGGAAGGACCCGGTCACGCTGCGCGCGGTGGACGACAGCAGCCGCACGCGGCCGGGCCGGGCGTAGGCCACGCAGCGGTGGCCCTCCCAGGCGAACTCGACCGCCCAGCGGTCCGGGTCGACCGCGTCGGTCAGCTCCCCGGCGGCGGGCAGCATCGGCGGGACGAGGTCGGGCATGGGCGCGCCAGGTCCCGCGCCGGCGCCCGACTGCCCGGCGCCGTGCGTCGCACCGCCCCCCACCACGGCATCCACGCTATCCCCCGCACGGGCGAGTGCGGGCGCCACCTCGGCGCTGCGGCGCCCGGTGTCGGGAGTGTCTGCGACGATCGGTCCCATCATGACGCTCACCGACCGGCTGCCGCGCTCCTCCGACCCCGCGACCCCCCCGGACCCCGCCGCGCTGGTGGACACCTTCGCCGAGTGGGCGTTCGACGAGCGCGGCCTGTCGCTGTACCCGGCGCAGGAGGAGGCGCTGCTGGAGCTGGTCACCGGCGCCAACGTGATCCTCTCGACGCCGACGGGCTCGGGGAAGTCGCTGGTCGCGATCGGTGCGCACGCCGCCGCGCTGGCCCGCGGGGAGCGCAGCTTCTACACCGCGCCGATCAAGGCGCTGGTCAGCGAGAAGTTCTTCGCGCTGTGCGAGGTCTTCGGCGCGGACAAGGTCGGCATGCTCACCGGCGACGCCGCGGTGAACGAGAAGGCGCCGATCATCTGCTGCACCGCGGAGATCCTGGCCAACCTCGCGCTCCGCGAGGGCCCCGGGACCGACGTCGGCACGGTGATCATGGACGAGTTCCACTTCTACGCCGACCCGTCACGCGGCTGGGCCTGGCAGGTGCCGATCGTCGAGCTGCCGCAGGCGCAGTTCCTGCTGATGAGCGCCACGCTGGGCGAGACGTCGTTCTTCGCCGAGGACCTGACCCGGCGCACCGGCCGGGAGGCCGCCGAGATCACCTCGGTGGAGCGGCCGGTGCCGCTGCACTTCCGCTACGTCGTCGAGCCGCTGCACGAGACGATCACCGAGCTGCTCTCGACCCGTGAGGCCCCGGTCTACGTCGTGCACTTCACCCAGCAGGCCGCCGTCGAGCGGGCCCAGGCCCTGATGAGCGTGAACGTCACCTCCAAGGAGGACAAGGCCGCGATCGCCGAGACGATCGGGGCGATCCGGTTCACCTCCGGCTTCGGCCGCACCCTGTCCCGGCTGGTGCGCCACGGGATCGGCGTGCACCACGCCGGGATGCTCCCCCGCTACCGGCGGCTGGTGGAGACCCTGGCCCAGGCCGGGCTGCTCAAGGTCATCTGCGGCACCGACACCCTCGGCGTCGGCATCAACGTGCCCATCCGCACGGTGCTGTTCACCGCGCTGTCCAAGTACGACGGGCGCCGGGTGCGCCCGCTCAAGGCCCGCGAGTTCCACCAGATCGCCGGCCGGGCAGGGCGCGCCGGGTACGACACCGTCGGCACCGTCGTCGCACAGGCCCCCGAGCACGACATCGAGAACGCCAAGGCACTGGCCAAGGCGGGCGACGACCCGAAGAAGCGCCGGAAGGTTCAGCGCAAGCAGCCCCCCGAGGGGTTCGTGGGCTGGTCGCAGACCTCGTTCGAGAAGCTGCAGCAGGCTCGCCCCGAGCCGCTGACCAGCCACTTCGAGGTCACCCACGCGATGCTGCTCAACGTCGTCTCACGCGGCGGGGACACCTACGCGGCGATGGAGCACCTGCTCACCGACAACCACGAGCCCCGCAAGCGGCAGCTCAAGCACATGCTGCGGGCGATCGCGATCTACCGGGCGCTGCGCACCTCCGGCGTCGTCGAGCAGTACACCGTGGAGGGCGCGGCCCGGCCGCGCGCCCGGGTGGTCGACGAGCTGCAGCTGGACTTCGCGCTCAACCAGCCGCTGTCGCCGTTCGCGCTGGCGGTGTTCGAGCTGCTCGACCGGGAGTCGCCGACCTACGCCCTCGACGTGCTCTCGGTGATCGAGTCGACCCTCGACGACCCCCGCCAGATCCTCGCCGCCCAGCAGAACAAGGCCCGCGGTGAGGCGATCGCGGCGATGAAGGCCGACGGCATCGAGTACGAGGAGCGGATGGCCCGGCTGGAGGAGGTGACCCACCCCAAGCCGCTGGAGGAGATGCTGCACGCCGCGCTGGAGACCTACCGCCGCGGCGCGCCGTGGGTCGCCGACGCCGTCCTGTCGCCGAAGTCGGTGGTCCGGGACATGAGCGAGCGGGCGATGACGTTCACCGAGTATGTCTCGCACTACCAGCTCGCCCGTTCCGAGGGCCTGGTGCTGCGCTACCTGGCCGACGCCTACCGGGCGCTGCGCCAGACCGTGCCCGAGCACGCCCGCACCGAGGAGCTCACCGACCTCGTGGAGTGGCTGGGCGAGCTGGTCCGCCAGACCGACTCCTCGCTGCTCGACGAGTGGGAGAAGCTCGCCGCCGGTGCGGGGGCCGACGGGGAGGTGCTGCCGCCGGGGGCCGAGGTCGCCGTCGCCACACCGACCGGGGTCACCGGCAACACCCGCGCGTTCCGGGTCATGGTGCGCAACGCGCTGTTCCGCCGGGTGGAGCTCGCGGCGATGGGCCGTTACGCCGAGCTGGGCGACCTCGACGCCGACGCCGGCTGGACCGCCGACCGCTGGCGGGACGCGCTGGCCCCCTACTTCGCGATCCACGACCGGATCGGCTTCGGGCCCGACGCACGCGGGCCCGAACTGTTCGACCTCACCGAGGAGGCCGACCGCTGGCTGGTGCGCCAGGTGCTCGACGACCCGGCCGGCGACCGGGACTGGGCGATCGTCGCCGAGGTGGACCTCGCCGCCTCCGACGAGGCGGGCGAGGCGGTCGTGTGGGTGACGGACGTGACCGACGGGTCCTCGGTCTGACCCGACCGGCCGGTTGTCCGGCACCGACGTAACCCGGTCGGCCCCACCGGGCGGGTCGGATCGGTTACGGTGTTCACCGATCATCCCGATCATGAGGGAAGTCCCTCCCACCGGAGCGAACGGGGGCGGTGGATGCAGCAGGCCGACGTCGCCGCTGCACGCGCCGACCACGGACGGGCGCTCGTCGGCGCAGCCCTCCCCGACCCCGCCGACCTCGCCGCCCCGTGGACCGAGGAGCTGGCCCGCCGCTCGGTGCTGCCGGTCACCGAGCTGCGCCCGGTCGTCGACCGGGTGACCGGGCAGCTGCGGGCCGCCGCACTGGCCGAGCGGTACGACCCGGACCTCCCGGCCACCGCCGGCGGGGACCTGGTGCGGGCCCGGATCCACCAGCCGGGCTGCCTGGAGGTCGGGATGGAGCTGCTCGGGGCACACCTCGAACCGGCCGCCGACACCGCCGCCCGGGTCCGCCGGATCGCGGCGGTGCTCGCGTCGTTCGCCCGCGGGTTCACCGAAGCCACCCGCCGCCTGGTCCTCGCCGAGCACGAGCAGGTCACCCGCGCCGCGCTGGAGGCCCGCCGCGTCGCCGAGGAGGCCCGCCGCCGCTCGGACCTGCGGCTGCGGACCGTCGTCGACTCCGCGGCCGTCGGGATCGTGATCTTCGACCCGGACGGCAGGCTCGTCGAGGTCAACGAGACCGCCGCGGTCATGCTCGGCTACACCCCCGCGCAGCTGCTGACGATGCGGGTCACCGACTTCGTGCCCCCGGAGTCCGCGCCGGAGGTGTGGGCGGAGCGGCCGCGGCTGCTCGACGGCTCGCTGGACCGGCTCCGGGTGGTCCGCTCGGTCCGGCGGGCCGACGACAGCGACGTGTGGATCGACGCCGTCGTCACCCTGCTCGGACCGGTCGGCGGTGACGAGCGGCTGTTCGTCGCGGTGGTGACCGACGTGACCGACCAGCTCCGGATGCGGGAGAGCCTGGCCCACCAGGCGTCGCACGACCCGCTGACCGGGCTGCCGAACCGGTCGCTGTTCTTCGAGCGGCTGCGCGCCGCGATCGACGCGGGCTCCTCCGGCGCCCGCCCCGGGGTCTGCTACCTGGACCTCGACGGGTTCAAGGTCGTCAACGACACCCTGGGCCACCAGGCCGGGGACCGGCTGCTGCAGGTGCTGGCCGACCGGCTGCGGGACACGCTGGAGCCCGCGGGCCACCTCGTCGCGCGGATGGGCGGGGACGAGTTCGTCGTGCTGGTGCCGTGCACCGCAGACCGGGCCGAGCTGGAGGAGGTCGCGACCCGCGCTCTGGGGACCGTGCGCAGGCCGGTCCGCGTCGACGGCCGCGACATCGTGATCTCGGCCAGCGTCGGGGTGGTGCGCCACGACGGCGAGCTGGACGCCGACGAGCTGATCGCCGCCGCCGACACCACCCTGTACTCGGCCAAGCGCGCCGGCCGCGGGCGCTACGTGCTCTACGACCGCGACCGGCACCGTGACGACGTCGCCCGCCTCGAGCTGTCCTCGCAGATGCCCGAGGCGCTGCGCCGCGACGACTTCGTGGTCGTCTACCAGCCGCTGGTCCGCCTCGCCGACGAGCAGACGATCGGGGTGGAGGCGCTGGTGCGCTGGCAGCGGCCCGACGGGCAGCTGCTGGGCCCGGACCGGTTCATCCCGCTCGCCGAGGAGACCGGGCTGGTCGTGCCGCTGGGCCGTCGTGTCCTCGACGAGGCCTGCCGGCAGGGCCGGATCTGGTCCGACGCGTACCCGGGCAGGCCGCTGACCATCAGCGTGAACGTCGCCGCCCGGCAGGTGACCGAGTCCGACCTGGTCGCCGACGTCGCGGCCACCCTGGAGCGCCACGACTGGCCACCCGAGCTGCTGCAGGTCGAGCTGACCGAGTCCGACCTGATGGGGTCGCCCGGCCGGCCGCTGGCGACGCTGCGCGAGCTCGACCGGCTCGGGGTGAAGATCGCCATCGACGACTTCGGGACCGGCTACTCGAACCTCGCCTACCTGCGGCACCTGCCGGTGCACCGGCTCAAGCTGGCCGGGCACTTCCTCGCCGGGACCGCCGAGCGCGACGACGTCATCCTGCGCACGCTGATCTCGCTGGCCTCGGCGCTGGACCTGGAGGTCACCGCCGAGGCGGTGGAGACCCGGGAGCAGGCGGCGCGGCTGCGCGAGTACGGCTGCGCCAACGCCCAGGGCTGGTACTACGCACCGGCGGTCGCCGCCGAACGGGTCCCGGACCTGATCCGGGACCCGTTCCTGCGCGAGCTCTGAACAGCCCGTCAGGCGGCGTTGCGCTCGTCGCGCCAGGCGATCCAGTCCTTCAGCCGGGCCAGGTCGTAGCCGCCCTGGCCGTCCTCGCCGACGGTGAACAGCCGAGCGCCGGCGTCGTACAGGGCGGCTGCGGAGTCCTGCGGGGAGCCCTCGACACCCACCGAGCGCTCGATCTCGGCCGGGTCGCGGCCGATGTCGCGGCAGTGTCCGTCGAGCACGGCGGACTTGCGGACGAGGGTGTCGACGTCGCCGAAGCCGTGCCAGATGCCGGCGTGCTCGGCGGTGTAGCGCAGTGTCTTCTTCTCGCCGCCGCCACCGATGAGGATCGGGATGTCGCGGGTGGGGGCCGGGTTGAGCTTCGACCACCGGTCGCGGATCCGGGGCAGGGCGGCGGCCAGGTCGTTCAGCCGGCCGCCCGCCGTGCCGAACTCGTAGCCATACTCGTCGTAGTCGCGCTGGAACCAGCCGGACCCGATGCCCAGGATGAGCCGGCCGCCGGAGATGTGGTCGACGGTGCGAGCCATGTCGGCGAGCAGCTCGGGGTTGCGGTAGCTGTTGCAGGTCACCAGGGCGCCGATCTCCACCCGGGAGGTCGCCTCGGCCCAGGCGCCGAGCATGGTCCAGCACTCGAAGTGCTTGCCGTCGGGCTCGCCGTAGAGCGGGAAGAAGTGGTCCCAGTTGAAGACGATGTCGACGCCGGCCTCCTCCGCGGCGGCGACGGTGCGGCGGATGTCGGCGTAGTCGGCGTGCTGGGGCTGCAGCTGCAGCCCGATGCGGACGGGACGGGGATCGGTCATGTCCCCATCCTGGCCCCGGCGGGCGGTCCTCGCAGGGCGCCCGCGGACCGGGGGCAGCGCTGTCGTGCCCGGCGACCTACAGCCTGCGCAGCCCCGCCAGGACCCGGTCCATCAACGCGACGCTCGGCCCGTCCTCCGCCGAGGACACGCCGTGCACCACCAGTCGCCCCTCGGAGGCGAGGTCGTCGATGAGCACGCGGGCCACACCCAGCGGCACCGCGGCCAGCGCCGCGACCTCCGACACCGACCGGGGCCGGGCGCAGAGCCGCAGCACCGTGGCGCGCTCGACCGACTCGGCCCGCGGGGCGGGGCCGGGGGCGGGCCGCACCGAGACCAGCGTCTCCAGCCGCAGCTCGGCGCGGACCCGGGTACGGCCACCGGTCATGACGTAGGGCCGGACCGGGGCGAACGCCGGGACCTGCGGCGACGCGCCGGCCGCACCGCCGCCCGTGCCGCCGGCCGCGCCGCTGTCCGAGCCGCCGGCAGCCCCGCCGTCCGTGCCGGCGGCAGCACCCGACGGGTGGCCCGGACCCGCGGTGGCGGGGCCGTCCGGCCGGCCCGCGACCATCGGCAGCGGGGCGGTGTCGGCGAGGCCCGCACCGACGGCGTCGGGGTTCTCCGGGGCGATGCCGCCAGGTGTGGCGGCCGCGTTGCCGGGTGCGCCGTCGGCCGACGGCGCTCCCGCGCCCTCCGCCCCGGCCCGGGCAGCGGCCCGCCGGGCCGCGCGCTCGCGGCGGCTCAGCCGGGTCCGCTTCGCCGAGTGCCCGCCGAACCGGGCCACGGTCACCCCGACCAGGCTCTCCGGCTCGGGCTCCTCCCCGACGACGGTCGGCCCCGACCCCGAGTCCGACTCCGGGGTCGGCTCCGGTGGTCTGCCGTGCGGGTACTCCGGGTCGGGGGCGTGCCGGGACGGGGGCGTCCCGAACCGGGCCCCGGTGCGTCCGATCTCCGACCGTGCCATCCACCCTCCGCGCGTCGCGACCCCGACGGCCCGGGGGCGCCGCGGTCGTCCGTTCCGCCCCACGCTGCGCTCGTCGTCACGAGGCGCGACCGGGAGCCACAGGGTGGCGCGGGACGGCTACCGCACCGTATCGCCCGTGTCACGTCCGTGTGACGCGACCCCATCCGTGCAGGTCACACGCACGGCGGTTCACCCGATCCAGTGAGCGGTGCCAACGCGTGCCGACCACCGCCGGCGCGCCTGCCCGGCACACCCGTATCCCCCGAGGGATGCGCTGGCAGCATTGTTCTAGTACATTGCGAACAAGTTCAGTTCGTTCGAGGACGGAGGACGTCATGACCACATCCCCCACACCCGCCGGCCGTACGAGCCGGCGCCGGCTGCTGGCCGCCGCCCCCGCGGTGGCACTGACCCTGGCCGGGCTCGCCGCCCTGGTGGCGACCCGGCCGGACGGCCGGTTCGCCGTCCCGGTGGTCGTCATCGGGCTGCTCGCGCTGGGGCTGCCGCTGCTGCGGCTGCGTTCCGGGCGGCCCGATGTCGAGCGTCGCGCCGTCGGCACGTCCTGGGCGTTCGCCGTCATCGTGTGGTGGGTGCCGGCCTCCCGGCTGGCCCCGCAGGTCCCCGGTTGGGCCTGGACCGTCGCCGTGCTCGCCGGGGCCGTGGTCGCCTACGGACTGGGGCACGTGCTCGCCGGTCCGGACGCCCCGCACCCGTCGGCGACCGGGGGCGCCCCGGCCGGCGCGGTGCGCACCCCGCTCGCGCCAGGTGAGCGCTACCTGTGGGCGCGCTCCGTGCTCTCCCGTCCGACCCTGGTCCTCGCGGGCGTGCTGGTCCTGGCCGGGGTGGCGCTGCTGCTCGCGGGCGGGGCGGCCCCGCTCGTCGTCGTGCTGATCGCCGCTGCCGTCGTCACGACCGCGCTGACCGCCGTCGCCCGGGTCCGGGTCGACGACGCCGGGGTGCACGTCCGCCAGGCCCTGCTCGGCCGCCCGCTGGCCGAGGCACCGCTGGCCGAGGTCCGCGGCGCGCGGTCGGAGCAGCTCGACCCGGAGCACTTCCGCTGGAACGAGTACGGCGTCCTGCGCCGGACGCCGTCGGTGCTCGGCTACCGCGCCCGGCGGGCCGGGGAGGCGCTGGTGCTCGACCTCACCGACGACCGCAGGTTCGTCGTCACCGTGCCCGACGCCGCCACCGCGGCCGGACTGGTCAACGCCGAGCTGGACCGGCGCGCCGGGCAGGGCGCGGCCGGCGCCGCACCGTCGTGCTGATCCGGGTCGACCCGTCGTCGCCGGTGCCGCTCGGGGACCAGGTCGCGGCCTCGGTCCGCCGGGCGGTCGCCGACGGGCGGGCCGCCGCCGGGGACCGGCTGCCGCCTGCCCGTGAGGTCGCGGGCGCGCTCGGGATCAACCTGCACACCGTGCTGCGCGGCTACCAGCAGCTGCGCGACGAGGGCCTGGTCGACCTGCGGCGCGGCCGCGGGGCCGTGCTCACCGAGCGGGCCACCGGTGGGCGCGCCGAGCTGGAGCGCAAGGCCACCGAGCTGGCCGAGCTCGCCCGCCGCCTCGGGCTCGACGAGTCCGACGCCCTCGGCGCGGTGCGGGCCGCCTTCCGCTGACGCCCCCGGCGTCGCCGTCAGCCGAGCGGGCTGCGCGGGAGCAGCCGGTCGGAGATGATCTTGCGTTGGATCTCGCTCGTGCCCTCGAAGATCGTCGTCAGCCGGGCGTCACGCCAGTGCCGTTCCACCTGGTGCTCGGTGGTGTAGCCGTTGCCGCCGTGCAGCTGGACGCCGTCCGCGGTGACCTCGGCGGCCATCTCGGTGGCCAGCAACTTGACCATCGCCGCCTCCCGCTCGCAGGGCTCGCCGAGGTCGAGCCGGTGCGCCACGTTCTGGTAGAAGGCGCGGGCCTGCTCGACCCGGGCGGCCATCGTGGCGAGGGTGAACCGGACGGCCTGGAAGTCGCCGATCGGGTGCTCGAACTGGTGGCGGCGCTGGAGGTAGCGCACGCAGTCCTCGACGGCGGCCCTGGCCAGCCCGACCGCGCGCGCCGCGGTGTGCACCCGGGCGATGTTGAGCCAGGCCTGGGCGTCGGCGAAGCCCTCGCCGCCGGCGCCGAGCTGGTTGCCGACCGGCACCCGCACACCGTCGAACTCCAGGTCCCAGGTGACGAAGCCGTGGTAGCCGATCTTGTCGATGGGCCGGCCGGTGATCCCGGCGGGGAAGGTGTCGCGCTCCTTCTCCACGACGACGGTCGCGAGGCCCGCGGAGCGCTTCTCCCCCGGCGCCGGGTCGTCGGTGCGCACCAGCACCTGGATGAAGTCGGCGGCCTTGGCGTTGCCGGTCCAGCGCTTGTGCCCGGTGATCACGAACTCGTCGCCGTCGCGGACCGCGCGGGTCTCCACCGCGGCCAGGTCGGACCCGGCGTCGGGCTCGGACAGCGCGATCGCGCCGATCCACTGTCCGCGAGCCGACCGGCGCAGCAGCTCCGCGCGGCGCCGCGGGTCGGCGACGGCGGTCCCGGCGCCCTGCGCGCGGGCGATGATCGACCCGACGCTCATCCAGGCCCTGGCCAGCTCCTCGGCCACCATGCAGTACTCGAACGCACCGAGGCCGAGACCGCCGTGCTCGCGGTCGACGGTGATGCCGAAGTAGCCCAGCTCGCCCATCTCGTCGAGCAGGTCGCGGGGGATCTCGCCCTTGCGCGGGTCCAGCTCGTCGGCGACGGGCAGCACCCGGCTCGCGGCGAACTCGCGGGCCTGCTTCTGCAGCGCCTCGCGCTCGGGGGTGTGGTACGGCGCGGGGAGCACCGGGACCGGCGGCTCGAGAAGATCGTCAACGGCCATCCGCGCAGTATCACCCGCGCCGTCGTCCGGCGCCGGGCGGCGCTACCCCCTTCGGACCTGCACCCATCGTCAGGTGCGCACCCCGCCACGAGCTGGGAGGGTCGGGACCAGCGACGTGGCCGGCCCCGATGGGGCGCAGGGGATCCCTCGGTCCACGGAGCCACCGTGCGGCCGTGATCGCGGCCCGCACCCCCGCGCAACGAGGAGCACGTCATGCCCGACAACCGCGTCGTCGTGTACAAGGGGCCCGGCCAGGTCGCCGTCGAGTCGATCGACTACCCGAAGCTGGAGCTGCCGTCCGACGTCGTCGACGGCCTCGGCATCGCGCGCAAGGCCCCGCACGCGGCGATCCTGAAGATCGTCACCACCAACATCTGCGGCTCCGACCAGCACATGGTCCGCGGCCGCACGACCGCACCGGTCGGGCAGTCCCTCGGCCACGAGATCACCGGCGAGATCGTCGAGGTCGGCGACGACGTGCTGTTCGCGAAGGTCGGCGACATCTGCTCGGTGCCGTTCAACATCGCCTGCGGGCGGTGCCGGATGTGCAACGAGGGCAAGACCGCTGTCTGCCTGAACGTCAACCCGGCCCGTCCCGGCGCCGCCTACGGCTACGTCGACATGGGCGGCTGGATCGGCGGCCAGGCCGAGTACGTGATGGTGCCCTTCGCCGACTTCAACCTGCTGCGCTTCCCCGACCGCGACCAGGCGCTGGAGAAGATCCTGGACCTGACGATGCTCTCGGACATCTTCCCGACCGGCTACCACGGCGCGGTGACCGCGGGAGTGACCACCGGGTCGACGGTCTACGTGGCCGGCGCCGGGCCGGTCGGGCTGGCCGCGGCGCACGCCGCACAGCTGCTGGGGGCGGCCGCGGTCGTCGTCGGGGACATGATCCCCGAGCGGCTCGCCCAGGCCCGCAGCTTCGGCTGCGAGACCGTCGACCTGTCCGCCGACGGCACCCTGGCCGAGCAGCTCGAGCAGCTGCTCGGCGAGCCCGAGGTCGACGCCGCCGTCGACGCCGTCGGCTTCGAGGCCCGCGGACACGGCCGCGACGCCGGGGAGGCGCCCGCGACCGTGCTGAACTCGGTCATGGAGGTGACCCGGGTCGGCGGCGCGCTCGGCATCCCGGGGCTCTACGTCACCGGCGACCCCGGTGCCGCCGACGACAAGGCCAAGGAGGGCACCCTGGGCGTGCGGATCGGGCTGGGCTGGGCGAAGTCGCACAGCCTCACCACCGGTCAGTGCCCGGTGAAGAAGTACAACCGGCAGCTGATGCAGGCGATCCTGTCCGACCGGGCGCAGATCGCGAAGGCGGTCAACGCGACCACGATCTCGCTGGACGACGCCCCGCGCGGCTACCAGGAGTTCGACGGCGGCGTGGCCCGCAAGTTCGTGATCGACCCGCACGGCAGCGTCGCGGCGTGAGATCGGCCGGGTCCGGTGCCGCCGAGGCGGTGCCGGGCCCGGCTCAGCCGTCCTGCCCGGCCCCCGCCGCGCGCCGGTAGAGCTCCGCGGCGGCGCGGGAGAAGCCGTCGGGCAGCCCGACGGCGGCGAACGCGTCGGCCGCCTCGTCCATCTCCCCCGCCCAGCGCCACGCCCTGCCCGCCATGCGCTCGCGGGCGTGGGCCAGCGCGGCGGCGTGGTCGACCCCGGCCCGGTCCAGCTCGGCGTGCAGGGCGTCGGTGACGCCGAACGCCGCCGCGGCCTCCTCCAGCGCCACCCACAGCATCGGTGCGGCCTTGCTCTGCAGCGCGAAGCAGGCCTTGAGCCCGCTCGCGGTGCCCAGGTCGGTCCCGGCGGTCCCGAGCACCCGGGCGTCGAACGGGCCGGGCTCGAACAGGGTGGCGGCGGCGTCGGCCCCCGGCCCGGACAGCCACAGCATCGTGGTGCCCGCCGTCCACGCCGGCGGTCCGATGACGGCGCCGTCGCAGACGGTCGCACGGTCGCCGAGGAGCGTCGCGACACCGCGGACGGTGTCCGGGGACACGGCGTTGGCCTCGACGTAGAGCGGCCGGTCGGTGCGCCCGGTCAGCCCGGAGCCCACCAGGCCCGCCACCTCGCGCGCGGCGTGCGGCGGGCAGATCGACACGATCACGTCGGCCCGGGCGGCGAGGTCGGCGACCGTCGGCACCGCCTGCAGGTCGGCCAGCTCGGCGCGCTTGGCGGTGGCGTGCGAGCGGCCGGCGTCAGCCCAGATCACCGCGCCGGCCCGGGCCTTGAGGGCCGAGCCGAGTGCGGCGCCCATCGCGCCGGGGTGCAGGACCCCGACCACCGGCCGGGCGGGCAGGGACACCGGCTGCGCGGACGGCGACGACATGGGGTGATGATCGCACCCCGCCGTCGGCGGCCGGCCGGGCTCACCCCGTCCCGAGTGCGGCGGCCAGGTCGTCGAGCACCACGCGCGCGGCCTGCGGGCCCGCGTTGAGGAACCAGGTGTCGTCGTCGACGGCGGTGGTGCGCCGGTCCCGCACGGCACCGAGCGAGGCCCCGATCCCCTCGGTCAGCAGGGCCGGCGGCCGTGCGTCCGGTGCGGCGCCCTGGACGCCGTAGAAGATCCATCCGGCGTCGGCGCGGCCGAGCTCCTCGGCGGACAGGTCCTCCGAGGTCGCGGCGAAGCGCTGGCTCGGCGGCCGGGTGATCCCGGCGTCTGCGAGCAGCGAGCCGGGGAACGAACCGACGCCGAAGACCCGGACCCGGGTGGGCTGGATGCGCAGCAGCGACACCTCGACCGGCCCGGCCTGCTCGCCGACGGCACGGGCCCGCCCGGCGAGGTCGTCGACGAGGGCCTGCGCGGCGCCGGCCCGGCCCAGCGCGTGCCCGATCAGCAGCAGGTCGGTCTTCCAGTTCACGCCGTTGCCCCGGGTCATCACGGTCGGCGCGATCGCGGACAGCCGGGAGGCGACCTCCTGCGCCCCGGCCACGTTGGCCACGATCAGGTCCGGGCGCGCCGCGGCGACCGCCTCGATCGCCGGGTCGGTGCGCAGGCCCAGGTCGGCCATCGCCGCCAGCGCGGCCCGGTGCTGCGGGAACGCCGTGGTGAGGTACTCCGGGACCATCGTGGCCGCCTCGGCCCGGGTGGACCCGACGGGCACGACGCCGAGGGACAGCAGCCCGTCGAGCTGCCCGGTGGAGATGACCACGACCCGCCGGGGCTCGGCCGGGATCGTCGTGGTGCCCGTCTCGTGGGTGACGGTGCGCGGGAAGACGCCGTCGGGCTCGGGCGAGCCCTGCCCGGCGGGCAGCGCGGTGGGGGCCGCACCGTCCGTGCCCGCCGGCGCGGGTGTCCGGGTCGCCCCGGCGCCGCAGCCGGCGAGCAGGAACAGGCACACCGCGGCGGCCACCGCACGGGGCAGGACGGGGCGCACGGCACGGGGCACGGCTCGGCGCACGGTTCGGCCGGGGAAGGTGAGGCTCACCTGACCATCCCAGCCGACGGGGGTCCGGCGCACAACGAGACGACGATCTCGACTGGCGCGTCGGACGGGTCGGGCGGCACGGTCGTCGCATGACGACTGATCCCCTGTTCACCGACGACGCGGTCGGTGGCTGGCTGCAGCTGCCCTCCTCCGCCGTCGCCGAGATCGCCGGCTCCGTCGGGTTCGACCTGGTCTGCGTCGACACCCAGCACGGCCTGATCGGCGACGACACCGTTCTCGGCATGCTGCAGGCCCTGTCCGCGACCGGGACGCCGGCGCTGGTACGGGTCCCCGGTCACGGCGCGGAGGGCATCGGGCGGGCCCTGGACCGGGGCGCCGACGGCGTGATCGTCCCGCTCGTCGACACCGGCGAGCAGGCCGCGGCGGCGGTCGCGGCGTGCCGCTACCCACCGGACGGGGTGCGCAGCTTCGGCCCGGTCCGCCCGTCGTGGCAGGGCCGCGACGTGTTCGCCCCGCCCCGCACGGTGGTGATGGTGGAGACGGTCGCGGCGGTGGCGAACCTGGCCGACATCGTGGCCGTCGACGGGGTGGCGGCGGTGTTCGTCGGGCCGTCGGACCTGGCGCTGGCGCACGGGCTCCCGGTCGCCGCCCAGGACGACGGCGGCCCGGGGTCCGACCGCCACGCCGAGCTGGTCTCCGGGATCACCGCGGTGTGTGCGCGGGCCGGGGTGCCGGTGGGCATCTACTGCGACTCCCCCGCGCACGTGCGGCGCTTCCGGGCGCTGGGGTGCACGTTCACGATGCTCGCCGCGGAGCAGGCGATCCTGCGGGCGGCGCTGGCGGAGAAGCTGGCCGACGCCCGGTCCTGAGCGGTCAGCCCGCGGACCCGTCCCGCACCACGCGACGGTCGTCCGGGGTGGTGCGGGTGGGCTCCCTGGCGTCGACCATCGCGAGCCCGGTGAGGCGTCCGGCCACCCCGCGGTGGCCGGTGCTGCGCCAGAGCCCGACCAGGCCGACGAGCCCCCATACCAGCCCGAGCAGGCCGAGCCCCCCGGACGGACCGGACAGCAGCAGGAAACCGCCGGTGCCGAGCAGTGCCCGGGCGAGGCGGCGTCCGCGGCCGGGGACCCTGCCGTCGGGCAGCGCCGGGCGCAGCCGCACCGCACGCTGGCCGACCGTCCCGCCCCGGCCGAACAGCGGCACGACCAGGAACGCCAGCAACGGCACCCAGAAGCCGACGACGGCGTTGGCGGTGTCGTACCAGTCCGGGAACGGCGCCCGCAGCCCGGCGACGACGGTGACCCCACCGAGCAGCAGCGCCCCGAACAGCGCCCCGGTCGCCCACACCGCCATCAGGTCGCACACGGCGCCGAGCAGGCGTCGCCCGCCGGTGACCGGCGCCGGGAGGTCCGGGTCGCCCGTCTCGTCCCACGAGCGGGGCCGCAGCAGCATCGCGGCGAGCCCGCCGAGCAGGGCGCCCGCGGTGTTGGCGATGAGGTCGTCGACGTCGGCGAGCCGGTAGGCGCACGGGAACAGGAACCAGTTGCCGGTGTACTGGGTGGCCTCGACGAGCAGCGAGACCGCGAACCCGGCGGCGACGGTGACCGGCAGCGAGCGGCGGAACACCCCGCGCAGCAGCCAGCCCAGCGGCGCGAACAGCACCACGTTGAGCACGACCTGCTGGACGGCGGCGTTCGCGAGCCAGGCCCGCGCGCCGGTCGCGTCCTGGCGGGCGGCGATCCGGGCGATGTCGCCGACGAAGGCGAACGGCCGGGTCTGCAGCGAGTCCGCCGCGGTGCGCCCGGCGCAGAACGCCGCGTCGACCTGGGGCAGCGGGAGCAGGGTGTAGCCGAGGATCGCCAGGCCGTACACCGGGACGGCGACGAGCACGGCCAGCTCCCCGGGCCCGAACCGGCCGCGGCGACGGTAGGTCACCGCGACGACGGGGACGAGCACGGCCAGCACCAGCGCCGACCCGAGCCCGATCGCCAGCATCCCGGGGATGATCCGCTCGTTCACGGTCGCCGACGCTAGTGACCCGCCCCGGTGCGGGCAGGGACCGAAACGGGTGGTTCAGCCCAGGACGTCGAGGATCTGCTGGGCGGCGAGGGTGGGGGTGAGCCCGCCCTCGCGGACCTCGGCAGTGAGCTTCGGGAGCCGCTCGGCCGTCGCCGGGTCGTGCAGCACCCGGTCCATCAGCCGGTCGCGCACCATCTGCCACATCCACTCGACCTGCTGGTCGGCGCGCCGGGTCGCGAGCTCACCGGCGGACTCGAGGGCCTCGCGGTGCGCGGTGACCTTCTCCCACACCGCGTCCAGCCCCTTGCCGGTCTGCGCCGAGCAGGACAGCACCGGGGTGCGCCAGTGCGCCGAGGTGGGGGTCATCATGTGCAGCGCGCCGGCGAGCTCACGGGCCGCGGCGCGGGCGTCGCGCTCGTGCGGGCCGTCGGCCTTGTTCACCGCGACGACGTCGGCGAGCTCCAGGATGCCCTTCTTGATCCCCTGCAGCGCGTCGCCGGTGCGGGCGATGGTGAGGAACAGGAAGGTGTCGACCATCCCGGCGACGGCGGTCTCGGACTGGCCGACCCCGACGGTCTCGACGAGCACGACGTCGAACCCGGCGGCCTCCATGACCACCATCGTCTCCCGGGTGCGGCGGGCGACCCCGCCGAGCGTGCCCGCCGAGGGCGAGGGCCGCACGAACGCGTCCGGGTCGACGGCCAGGCGCGGCATCCGGGTCTTGTCCCCCAGGATGGAGCCGCGGGTCCGGGTGGACGACGGGTCGACGGCGAGCACCGCCACCCGGTGGCCCTGCGCGGTGAGCTTCGACCCCATCGCCTCGATGAACGTCGACTTCCCAACACCGGGCACCCCGGAGATGCCGACCCGCACCGCGTGCCCGGCCTTCGGGGTGAGCTCCAGGAGCAGCTCCTGGGCGGCCCGCTGGTGGTCGGGCCTGCTGGACTCGACCAGGGTGATCGCCCGGGCGAGCAGGGTGCGGTCGCCGGCCAGGACCCCGCGGGCGAGCTCCGCGGGGTCGGGGACGCGAGGGGCCATCGGCGGGACTCTCCTTGCGGGTCGGCACCGCGCCCGGTGCGCGGGTGGGCACACCGGGCGCAAGGACGGCGGCACGGTGACAGCGGCACGGTGACGGAGGCACGAGCCCGGGGACACCGTGACGGCGACACCGTGCCGGCGGGCTCAGTCGGCGTAGACGCTGCCGGCCGGTGCGGACGTGTCCGGGTCGTCGTGACCGAGCGCGGCGGACAGCTTGCCGAGCAGGTCGACGGCCGCCTCGGCGATGACCGTGCCGGGCGGGAACACCGCGGCGGCGCCCATCTCCAGCAGCTCCGGCACGTCCGCGGGCGGGATGACCCCGCCGACGACGACCATGATGTCGTCGCGCCCCAGCTCGGCGAGCTCTCGGCGCAGCTCCGGGACCAGCGTGAGGTGTCCTGCGGCCAGCGAGCTGGCGCCGATCACGTGCACGTCGGACTCGGCGGCCTGCTTCGCGACCTCGGCCGGGGTCTGGAACAGCGGCCCGACGTCGACGTCGAAGCCGATGTCGGCGAACGCGGTGGAGATGACCTTCTGGCCGCGGTCGTGGCCGTCCTGGCCCATCTTCGCGACCAGGATGCGGGGCTGGCGGCCCTCGTGGCGGGCGAACTCGGAGACGAGCTCGCGGGCGCGGTCGATCGCCGGGTTCTGCCCGGCCTCGGCGGAGTACACACCGGAGATGATGCGGATCTGACCGGCGTGGCGCCCGAAGACCTTCTCGAGTGCGTCGGAGATCTCCCCGACCGTGGCCTGGTCGCGGGCCGCGTTCACGGCCAGCTGGAGCAGGTTCTCGTCGTCGGAGCGCGACGAGCCCTCGGCGATCTTCTCCGCGGCGCCGGTCAGCGCCCGCAGCGCTTCGTCGACGGCGCGGTCGTCGCGCTCGGCGCGCAGCCGCTGCAGCTTCTCGAGCTGCTCGCGTCGCACGTTCTTGTTGTCGACCTTGAGCACGTCGATCTGCTCGTCGGCCTCGACGACGTACTTGTTGACGCCGATCACCGGCTGGCGGCCGGAGTCGATGCGGGCCTGGGTGCGGGCCGCGGCCTCCTCGACACGCATCTTCGGGATGCCGGCGTCGATGGCCTGGGCCATGCCGCCGGCCTTCTCGACCTCGTCGATGTGCGCCCACGCCCGCTTGGCGAGGTCGTAGGTGAGCTTCTCGACGTAGTACGAGCCGCCCCACGGGTCGACGACGTTCGTGGTGCCCGACTCCTGCTGCAGCAGCAGCTGGGTGTTGCGGGCGATCCGCGCGGAGAAGTCCGTCGGCAGCGCGAGGGCCTCGTCGAGGGCGTTGGTGTGCAGCGACTGGGTGTGGCCCTGGGTCGCGGCCATCGCCTCGACGCAGGTGCGGACGACGTTGTTGTAGACGTCCTGCGCGGTCAGCGACCAGCCGGAGGTCTGGGAGTGCGTCCGCAGCGACAGCGACTTGGCGTTCTGCGGCTCGAACCGGTTCACGAGCTTCGACCAGAGCAGGCGGGCGGCCCGCATCTTGGCGACCTCCATGAAGAAGTTCATGCCGATCGCCCAGAAGAAGCTCAGTCGCGGGGCGAACTTGTCGATGTCCAGCCCGGCGTCGACACCGGCCCGCAGGTACTCCACGCCGTCGGCCAGGGTGTAGGCGAGCTCCAGGTCGTTGGTCGCACCCGCCTCCTGGATGTGGTACCCGGAGATGGAGATCGAGTTGAACTTCGGCATCTTCCGGCTGGTGAAGCCGAAGATGTCGGAGATGATCTGCATAGACGGCTGCGGCGGGTAGATGTAGGTGTTGCGGACCATGAACTCCTTCAGAATGTCGTTCTGAATGGTTCCGGTCAGCTTCTCGGGGCTCACGCCCTGTTCCTCGGCGGCGACGATGTAGAGCGCCAGCACCGGGAGGACGGCGCCGTTCATCGTCATCGACACCGACATCTTGTCCAGCGGGATGCCGTCGAAGAGCTGGCGCATGTCGAGGATCGAGTCGATCGCGACACCGGCCATGCCGACGTCGCCCGCCACGCGGGGGTGGTCGGAGTCGTACCCGCGGTGGGTGGCCAGGTCGAACGCGATCGACAGGCCCTTCTGCCCGGCCGCGAGGTTGCGCCGGTAGAACGCGTTGGACTCCGCGGCGGTGGAGAATCCGGCGTACTGGCGCACCGTCCACGGCTGGTTGGTGTACATCGTCGGGTACGGCCCGCGCAGGTACGGGGTGATGCCCGGGTAGGTGTGCAGGAAGTCGACGCCGGCGAGGTCGTCGGCGGTGTAGAGCGGCTTGACGCCGATCCCCTCCGGTGCTTCCCACGTCGGGGCGGAGCCGTTCCACGCCGTGGCGGGCGCTGTGTCGCCCAGGAGCGGCACGGTGGTGAAGTCGGGAATGCTCACTTCGAGCCCTCCAGGTGGGTGTACACGTCGTCCAGGACGGCGAGGGCGTCGCAGCCGGCGAACAGGTGGCCGTCGACGCCGGGCACCGGCTCCTTCGGCTTCCCCGCGAGCAGGATGTGGGTGGCCCCGGCCTCGCGCAGCGCGGCGGCGGCCTCGGCGGCCCGCTCGTCGTAGAGCGTGTCCGAGGAGCAGAGCACCGCGACCGGCGAGCCGCTCTTCCCGAACGCCTCGACGACGTCGGCTGCGGTCTCGGTCGGGCCGGCGTCGACGGTGTCGACACCGCCCGCGGCCAGCAGGTTGCGGGTGAACCCGGCGCGGGCGGTGTAGACCGCCAGCGGGCCGAGGGTCGCCAGGAAGGCGGTGGGACGCGAGCCCGTCTCGGCCAGCAGCGCGTCGGAGCGGTCCCGGTGGGCCTCGTAGGCCTCGGCGGGGCGGTAGAGCGGCAGCCCCCCGCGCTCGACGGCCGGCGGCAGCGGGGTGCGTCGCACCGGCTTCTCGTTCAGGTCGGGGAACTCCGAGACGCCGGTGAGCGGGGCCTTCCGCTTCGCGACGTCGGCCTCGCGGCGGGCGCGGACCTCGCCCACCTTCTCCGCGACCAGGCCGGAGTCGAGCGCGGCGACCGCGCCACCCGCGGCCTCGATCTCGACGAAGAACTCCCAGGCCACCCGCGCGAGGTCCTCGGTGAGGTGCTCGACGTACCAGGACCCGCCCGCCGGGTCGATGACCCGCGCCAGGTGCGACTCCTCGACCAGCAGGTTCTGGGTGTTGCGGGCGATGCGGCGGGAGAACGGCTCGGCGACGCCGAGGGCGGCGTCGAACGGCGGCACGGTGACCGCGTCGGCCCCGCCGACGCCCGCGGCGAACCCGGCGACGGTGCCGCGCAGCATGTTCACCCACGGGTCGCGCCGGGTGAACAGCGCGTCGGGGACGGTGGCGTGCTGGGTCTGCGGCACGTCGGTGACGCCGGAGGCCTCCAGCACCCGGGCCCACAGCCGCCGGCCCGCCCGCAGGGTCGCGATCGTCGGGAACTGCTCGGGAGTGGCGGCGTAGCGGAACTCGATCAGCCGGGCCGCGTCGGCCACCCCGATCCCCGCGGCGTCCAGGGCACGCAGGTAGGCGACCCCCGCGGCCAGGGACCAGCCCAGCTCCTGGGCGTCGGAGCCGCCGGCCTCGCGGACCACGGTCGCGTCGACGGTGATCGCGGTGACCTTGTCGAAGGTGCCGTGCACGCGACGGGCGACCTCGACGACGGACTCGACGTCCGGGCCGGAGCCCGCGCGGGCGCGCAGCCCGATCGGGTCGACGCCCAGCGAGCCGAGCAGCTCGGCGTCCTCGACGCCGTTGCGGGCGGCCAGGTCCAGGTAGGCGTGCGCGGCGGCGACCTGCTCGGTCCCGGCGTCGAGGGCGACCCCGGCCAGGTCCAGGTGCACGCCGTCGAGGGCGCGCGCCAGGTCGGCGACGGCGACGCCGCCCTCGCCCACCCGCAGCCACACCGAGGTGACGCCGCACTCCAGGTCCGCCAGCACGGCCTCCCGGACGGCGGCCGGGTCGGTGCCCGCGTGGCGCTGGCGGATGTCCCAGCCGTCGGGGACGTGCCCGTCGGTGCGGGCGCCGCGGGTGAACGGCCACGACCCCGGCACGCCGGTGGGCGGCAGGTCGGTGGTGTCCTCCTCGGCGTAGAGCGGCGCGACCCGGATCCCGTCGGGTGAGGTGCGGGTCAGGGTCTCGACCCCGGCCCCGAGCTCGGCGTCCTCGCCGAGCCGGCCCGACTTGCGCACCACCGCGTCCACGGCGGCGAGCCACTGGTCGCGGGTGACCGGGTCGAAGGCGCCCGCGAGGACCAGCTCCTCCGGCTCCACCGGAGCATCCACGGAAGAGCCCTCCGGACCGGCTGCGCGGCCGACCGCGCTGCGGTCACTGTCCGTCATCCGCTCTGTTCTCCTCACCGGCCCGCGGGGCGGCCTCGTTGCCCGCCGGATGGCGCCGTCGTCGACGCCACCGAAGTGCAGCGGAGTCTAGTGAGCCGGTGCCGCCAGGGGCATGCGCTGTGGCGAGGCGCGCACGGCCTGTGATGCACCCGACTGGCGCAACGGGGCCGTCCGGGGGCCTCGCGGCGTGCACGCGGCCGTTCCCCGCCGGTAGTCCCCACCGGTAGCCCCTGGCGGCCGGGTGCCGGTGTGACGGGCCGGGGCGGGAACAACCGGGGGCGGGGGTGCATTGTGGTCGGCATGCCCCGCGTGACCCGAGGATTCGTCGGGCGCAGACCGCGTGACCGACGGCTGCCGCCCGGCCAGTACGACGCCGGCGACCAGTGGCCGGTGCTGACCGCCGAACGCGCCCCCGTGCTGGACACCGCCCGCTGGACCTTCCGCATCGACGGTCTCGTGCAGCGCCCGGTCGAGTGGACCTGGGACGAGATCCGCGCCCTGCCCCGCGAGCGGTGGGACGGCGACATCCACTGCGTCACGACCTGGTCGAAGTTCGGGATGCGCTGGAGCGGGGTCGCGGTCGACACGCTGCTGGAGGCGGCGGGACCGCTGCCGGAGGCGCGGTTCGCCGTCGCGCACTCGCACTCGGGCTACACCACGAACATGCCGCTGTCGGACCTGACCGGCGGCCGGGCGTGGCTGGCGTTCGAGGCACAGGGCGCGCCGCTGACCCGCGAGCACGGCGGCCCGGCACGGTTGCTGGTGCCGCACCTCTACTTCTGGAAGAGCGCGAAGTGGGTCGCCGGGCTGCGCCTGCTCGCCGAGGACGAGCCGGGCTTCTGGGAGCGCAACGGCTACCACGACCGCGGCGACCCGTGGTCCGAGCAGCGGTTCCAGGGGGACTGACGGTGGACACCACCCCACGCCGCACCCTGCGCTGGCAGGCCGCGACCGTGCTGTCGGTGCACGACGAGGCCCCGGGGGTGAAGACCTTCCGGCTGGGCCTGGAGGAACCGGCCACCCACCTGCCGGGCCAGTACTACGTGCTGCGCCTGACCGCCGAGGACGGCTACACCGCGCAGCGCTCGTACTCGGTCGCCTCCGCGCCCGACGGGCGGCCGGAGATCGCCCTGACCGTCGAACGTCTCGACGACGGCGAGGTGTCGGGGTTCCTGCACGACGTCGCCGTCGTCGGGGACGTGCTGGAGGTCCGCGGCCCGGTCGGGGGCTGGTTCGCCTGGGACGGCGTCTCCCCCGCGCTGCTGGTCGGCGGCGGGTCCGGGCAGGTTCCGCTGGCCGCGATGCTGCGTCACGCCCGCGCCGTCGGCCGTCCCGACCTGGTGCGGATGCTGGTCTCGGTCCGCACCCCCGACGATCTGTTCTACGGCGAGGAGCTCACCGGTCCGCCGGTCACCGCGGTGTTCACCCGGACCGCCCCGCCCGGCGCGACCCGCCCGGCGGGCCGGCTCACCCTCGCCGACCTCGCCCCGCTGGTCCGCGGCGGGGAGACCGCGTTCGTGTGCGGCTCGCCGGCCTTCTCCGCCGCCGCGGCCGACCTGCTCGCCGCCGCCGGCGTCCCCGACCACGCGATCCGGATCGAGCAGTTCGGCCCGACCGGGGCCTGACCGAGCGGCCGGGCACCGGGGTGCGGCACGATGACCCGGCCCCGAGACTCCGCGTGCTGCCGCGAGCGGCCCGGACCGACTCGATCCGCCCGTGCACCGCAGGAGCAGACGATGACCGTCACCCCCGCCGAGACGTCGTTCCCGAGCGGCGGGCTGCGCTGCGCGGCCTGGCTCCTCACGGCGTCCGGCGACGCGCTCACGAACGACCGCGGCCGGCCCTGCGTCGTCATGGCGCACGGGTTCGGTGCCACCCGCGACTCCGGGCTGCTGCCCTTCGCGCACCGTTTCGCCGCCGCGGGCTGCGCGGTGCTGGTGTTCGACTACCGCGGGTTCGGCGCCTCCGACGGCACCGGCGACCCGCGGCTCGACCAGGACGTCCACCACGGCCGCCACCGCGCCGACTACCACGCCGCGATCGCGTACGCCCGCACGCTGCCCGGCGTCGACCCGGAGCGGATCGTGCTGTGGGGCAGCTCGTACTCCGGCGGGCACGTGGTCCCGGTCGCCGCCCGCGACGGCCAGGTCGCCGCGGTGATCTCCCAGGGCGCCGCGATGGACGGGGCCGCCGCGCTGCTGGAGATCCTGCGCTACGCCGGGCCCGGGCAGCTGGCCCGCCTCACCGGGCACGGCCTGCGCGACGCCGCCGCCGGGCTGCTCGGGCGCCCGCCGCACCGGATCGCGGTGTTCGGGCCGCCCGGGTCGACCGCGGCGATCACCTCGCACGACGCCGAGAGCGGCTACTCCTCGATCGCCGGACCCGGGTTCCGCAACACCATGCGGGCCCGGGGCGCGCTGCGGATCCCGCTCAACCGCCCGGTGACGGCGGCGCGGCGGCTGCGGGCGCCGATCCTCGTCGTCGTCGCGGCGCGGGACTCGATCGCGCCGCCGGCGTCGGTGCGTGCGGTCGCCGCCCGGGCCGGGGCGGGCTCGGAGGTGCTGGAGCTGCCGTGCGGGCACTTCGACATCTATCTCGGCGAGATGTTCGAGCGGTCCGTGGCCGCGCAGGTGGACTTCCTGCGGCGCACCCTCGCCGTCGCCTGACCGGGCCGGACAGGACCGGACCGAGCCCCCCGGACCCGGGGGCGAGCGCACCCGCGGCGGCCCGCGTGTCCAGCGCCACCGGGCCCGGGTCCCCGCTGATCTTCTACTTCCGGTAGAACTACTACTGGACGTAGAACTTCGCTCGGGAGGTCCCGATGGACGCGCTCGACCTGGCTCGCTGGCAGTTCGGGATCACCACGATCTACCACTTCCTGTTCGTGCCGCTGACCATCGGGCTCTCGGTGATCGTCGCGTCGCTGCAGACCGCCTGGTTCCGCACGGGCCGGGAGGAGTACCTGCGGGCGACGAAGTTCTTCGGGAAGCTGTTCCTGATCAACTTCGCGATGGGCGTGGTCACCGGGATCGTGCAGGAGTTCCAGTTCGGGATGAACTGGAGCGCCTACTCCACCTTCGTCGGCGACGTGTTCGGCGCGCCGCTGGCGATGGAGGCGCTGATCGCGTTCTTCCTCGAGTCCACCTTCATCGGGCTGTGGATCTTCGGGTGGGACCGGCTGCGCCGGGGCGTGCACCTGGCCTGCATCTGGGCCGCCGCGATCGGGTCGAACCTGTCGGCGTACTTCATCCTCGCGGCGAACGCCTGGATGCGGAACCCGGTCGGCTACGAGGTCGACCGCGCCACCGGCCGGGCCCGGCTCACCGACATCGGCGCCGTGCTGACCAACCCGCAGGCCTGGTCGACCTACGCCCACGTCGTCGCCGCGGCGTTCCTGATCGCGGGCCTGTTCGTCGCCGCGGTCAGCGCCTGGAAGCTGATGCGCGAGCGCTGGCGCCGTCCCGGTGACGCGACGCCGCACCCGAGCGAGCACACGCTGTTCCGCAAGACCCTGCGCACCGGGTTCCTCGTCACCCTCGTCGCCGGGGTGCTGGTCATCGCCTCCGGTGACCACCAGGCCAAGCTGGCCGCCACCTACGAGCCGATGAAGCTCGCCTCGGCCGAGGCGCTGTGGCAGACCGAGGAGTCGGCCGGGTTCTCACTGTTCGCCGTCGGCGACGTCCAGGGCAGCCGCAACCACATCAACGTGCAGATCCCCGGCGTCCTGAGCTTCCTGGCCACCGGGAGCCCGTGGGGCCCGGTGCAGGGCATCGAGAACGTGCAGGCACAGTACGAGGCGCTCTACGGCCCCGGGGACTACCGGCCCAACATCGCCGTCCTCTACTGGGCGTTCCGGCTCATGATGGGCCTCGGCCTGGCCGGGGTCGCGGTCGCGACGGCCGGGCTCTGGCTCACCCGCGGCGGACGGCTGCCCGGCTTCACCCGCGACGGCGCACCGGCTCCGGCCGGGCGGCTCCAGCGGTGGGCCTACCGGGGCGTGATCGCCGCGCTGCCCGCCGCGCTGGCCGGGAACATCGCCGGCTGGGTGCTGACCGAGATGGGCCGCCAGCCCTGGACGGTGCACGGCGAGCTGCTCACCGCCCAGAGCGTCTCCCCCGGGGTGAGCCTGGGCCAGGTCGCGTTCTCCCTGGCCACGTTCACCGTGCTCTACGGGGTGCTCGCCGTCGTCGAGGTGCGGCTGCTGTTCCGCTATGTGCAGGCCGGTCCCGGCGCCGCACTGCCCTACACCGACGATCCCGACGGCCCCGACGGCTCCGACGGCCGTCCCGACGACGGCGCCGCCGTCGGCACCGACGACGAGCGCCGCCCCGCGGCGTTCAGCTACTGACCTACGGAGGGACGACGATGGACCTGCCCACGATCTGGTTCCTGGCCGTGGCCGTGCTGTGGACCGGCTACCTGGTGCTCGAGGGGTTCGACTTCGGCGTCGGGATGCTGGTCCGCGTCCTGGGCCGCGACGAGGAGGCCGACCGCGAGGCGGCGCTCGGCGCGATCGGCCCGGTGTGGGACGGCAACGAGGTGTGGCTGATCGCCGCCGTCGGCGCGATGTTCGCCGCCTTCCCCGCCTGGTACGCCGCGACGCTGTCGGGCCTCTACCTGCCGGTGCTGCTCGTCCTGCTGGGCCTGATCGTGCGCGGGGTCGGGCTGGAGTACCGGCACAAGCGCTCCGACGCGTCCTGGAAGGCCCGCTGGGACCTCATGATCGGTCTCGGGTCGCTGGTCCCGGCCTTCGTGTGGGGCCTGGTGCTCGCCAACCTGGTCCGCGGCCTGCCGACCGAGCTCAGTGCCCCGGGCAGCGGGCAGAACACCGTGGTCACGGCCTCGCTCGCGGACCTGCTGAACGGCTACGCCCTGCTCGGCGGCGTCGTCACCACTGCGCTGTTCCTCCTGCACGGCGCGGTGTTCCTGGCGCTCAAGACCGACGGGCCGGTGCGGTACCGGGCACGCCGGTTCGCCCTGCGGGCGGTGGTTCCGGTCCTGCTGGTCACCGTCGCCTTCCTGGCCGCGACGCTCGCGCTGCGTGAGCCGTCCTGGACCGGCACGGTCGCCTGGGTCAGCGGGCTGGCCCTCGCCGCGGCCGGGGTGGCGCTGCTGCTCGGCCGCGAGGGGTGGGCGTTCACCGCCACCGCGCTGTCGATCGGCGGGCTGTCGGTCGTGCTGTTCGGGCAGCTGTACCCGTCGCTGCTGCCCTCGACCACCGACCCCGCCCACACCCTGACCGTCGCGAACGCCGCGTCCGCGCCCTACACGCTCACGGTCATGAGCTGGGTCGCGGCCGTGTTCCTGCCGCTGGTCCTCGCCTACCAGTCCTGGAGCTACTGGGTGTTCCGCAAGCGCCTCGGCGGGGCGCGGGTCGCACCGGAGGGGCCCGCCGGCCCTCGTGGCACCGCGGTACCGGCGCCACGATGACGACCATGTCGCACCCGTCCACCCCGTCGGCTCCGCCGGCCCCGCCGGGCACCGCCGGGGCGCCGCCCGCGGGCGGCCCGCCCGTCGACCCGCGGCTGCTGCGCACCGCGAGCGCGGTCCGGGTGCACCTGGCCGTCGCCGCGGGCTGCGGGGTCGCCGCGACCGGGCTGATCCTGGCCCAGGCCTGGCTCGTGTCGCGGGTGGTGGCCGGGGCGACGCCGTCGTTCGCCACCGACGGCACACCCATCGGTCCGGGCGCCGGGCTCGACACCCTGGCCCGGCTGGTCGGGGGCGTCGCCGTCGTCGCGGTGGCGCGGGCGCTGCTGACCTACGGCGCGGAGTCCGCCGCGCTGCGCTGTGCCGCCCGCGCCAAGTCCCAGCTGCGGACGGCGCTCGTGCGCCGGCTCGCGCTCGCCGCGACGGACCCGCGGCGGTCCTCCGGCGAGATCGTCACCCTGGCGACCCGCGGGCTCGACGCCCTCGACGACTACTTCGCCCGCTACCTGCCCCAGCTGGTGCTCGCCGTCCTGGTCCCGGTCGCGGTGCTGATCGTCGTCGCGGACGCCGACTGGATCTCCGCGGTCGTCATCGGGGTGACGCTGCCGCTGATCCCGCTGTTCATGGTCCTGGTCGGGATGCACACCCGGGCCAGGACCGACCGCCAGTGGCGGCTGCTGTCGCGCCTGGGCGGGCACTTCCTCGACGTCGTGCAGGGGCTGCCGACGCTCGCGCTGTTCCGCCGTGCGCAGGTCGTCGCGGGCAAGGTCCGGGAGACCACGGACGAGCACCGGCACGCCATGACCGGCACCCTGCGGGTCGCGTTCCTGTCCGCGTTCGTGCTGGAGGTCCTCGCGACGCTGGCCGTCGCCCTGGTCGCGGTCGAGGTCGGGCTGCGGCTGCTCTACGGGAACCTCGACTACGCCACCGCGCTGTTCGTGCTGGTCCTGGCCCCGGAGGCGTACCTGCCGCTGCGCGAGGTCGGTGCCCGGTTCCACGCCAGCATGGAGGGGGTCGCCGCCGCCCGGCAGGTGTTCGCCGAGCTCGACCGCCCCGTCGGCGGCGCCACCGGCGGGACCGCTCCGGTGCCGGCCGCCGACCCGGCCGGGCGCGGCCTGACCGTCGACGGGCTGCGGGTGCGCTACCCCGGTGCGGACACCGACGCCGTCGCCGGGCTGTCGCTGGGCCTCGCCCCCGGTGAGACGGTGCTGCTGCGCGGCCCGTCCGGGGCCGGGAAGTCCACCCTGCTCGGGGTGCTGCTCGGCACCGTCGCCCCGACCGGCGGCACCGTGATCGTGCACGGCCGGGACGGAACCGCCGCCGAGCTCGCGGAGCTGGACCTCGACGCCTGGCGGCGCGGGGTGGCCTGGGTCCCGCAGCAGCCGCACCTGTTCGCCGACACCGTCGCCGCCAACGTCCGGCTCGGCGCCGGACGGGACAACGTCACCGACGACGCCGTCCGCGCGGCCGCACGCCGGGCCGGACTCGACACCGTCGTCGCCCGGCTGCCCCGGGGCTGGGACACCGTGCTCGGTGAGGGCGGCACGCAGCTGTCCTCCGGCGAGCGCCAGCGGGTCGCGCTGGCCAGGGCGTTCCTGCGCGACGCGCCGCTGGTCCTGCTCGACGAGCCGACCGCGCACCTCGACCCCGACTCCGCCGCCGCGGTCCGCACCGCGGCCACCGAGCTGCTGCGCGGGCGCACCGCGGTCGTCGTCGCCCACGACGCGGGCTGGGCCGAGCACACCGACCGCACGGTCACGATCGCCCCCGCCACGATCACCCCGGCCGGGGGTCCCCGATGAGCCCCTGGTCGCTGGCCCGCAGCGTGCTGGCGCCCCGGCTGCGCGGCGTCGTCGGTGGCGCGCTGCTCGGCGCGCTCGCCACCGCCTGCGGTGCCGGGCTGCTGTCGCTGGCCGCCTGGCTGCTCGCCACCGCCGCCCAGCACCCGTCGGTGACGGCGCTGTCGGTCGCCGTCGTGCTCACCCGTGCCCTCGGCGTCGGACGCGGGGTGGCTCGCTACGCCGAGCGGCTGGTCGGGCACGACGCCGCCCTGCGCGCGCTGTCGGACATGCGCGGCCGCGTCTACGCCCGGCTCGCCGCCACCGAGCCGGTCCACCGGTTCCGGTCCGGCGAGCTCGTCGCCCGGCTGGTCGGCGACACCGACTCCGTGCAGGACCTGGTCGTGCGCGGGATGCTGCCGGTCGTCGCGGCCGCGGTCGCCGGGTCCGGTGCGGTGCTGCTCGCCACCGCGCTCTACCTCCCCGGCGGCGCGCTGCTCGCGGGCGGGCTGCTGCTCGCCGGGGTCGCGGTGCCCGCCCTCGCCGCGGCGCTGTCGCGGCAGCCCGCCGAGCGCGCCGGCGTCGCGCGGGACCGGCTGGCGACCGCCCTGGTCGACCTGCTCGACGGCGGCCCCGAGCTGCTGGCCCACGGAGCGACCGGCCACGCCGTCGACGCGGTCGCCCGGGCCGACGCCGAGCTGACCCGCACCGCCCGCCGCGACGCCGCGCTGCTCGGCCTCGGCGCGGGCTCCGGCGCCCTGGTCGCCGGGCTCACCCTGGCCGGGACGCTGCTGCTGGGCGTCGCCGCCGTCGACGCCGGTGCCCTCGGCGCGGTCCCGCTGGCCGTGCTGGTGCTGACCGCGCTGGCCGCGTTCGAGATCGTCGCGCCGCTGCCCGCCGCCGCGGCCCGGCTCGCCGCGGTACGCGCCGGGATGGCCCGGCTGGTGCCGGTGCTCGACGCCGCGCCCGCCGTCGCACACCGCGAACCGGGCGCCACACCGCTGCCCCGTCGCGGCGACCTGGCGATCCGCGGTCTCACCGCGGCCTGGCCGGGACCGGGACCGGACGGCCGCGGCCGCACCGTCCTGCAGGGGGTGGACCTCGACGTCGGGCGCGGGGAGGTCGTGGCGCTGGTCGGCCCCAGCGGGTCGGGCAAGTCGACGCTGGCCGCGGTGCTGTTCCGGTTCCTCGACCCGCGCGCGGGCACCGTCCGGCTCGACGGGCACGACCTGGCGGTGCGGGCACCCAAGGAGGTCCGCGCGGTGGTCTCCGGGGTGCCGGCCGACCCGCACGTGTTCGACTCGACGGTCCGGGAGAACCTGCGCCTGGCCGCCCCCGACGCCGACGACGCCGTCCTGCACGACGTCCTGCGCCGGGTCGGGCTCACCGGCCTGGCGCTCGACGACGAGGTCGGCGCACACGGTGCCCGGCTGTCCGGTGGGATGCGCCGGCGGCTCGCGCTGGCCCGCGCGCTGCTCGTCGACCCGGCGGTGCTGGTGCTCGACGAGCCCACCGCCCACCTCGACCCGGACACCCGCGACGCCGTCCTCGACGACCTGCTCGCCGCCGCGGCGGGGCGCGCGGTGCTGCTCATCACCCACGACCCGGCGGTGCTGCCGCGGGCCGACCGCGTGTACACGCTGCGCGACAAGAAGGTCCACCTGCGTGACGGGGCTGCGTGCAGCCCTCGCGAACCGCGGCCCTACCCTGCTCCGAACGTCCGATAGCGGGCTCGCGCCGGCTCCGGGCGTGCCCGGGGTTCTCTCAGTCAGGTCACAGGAGGCCCCTGACACGCTGGGAGCACCTCGCCGGGACACCGTCCCGCGCAGGAGTGCAGGAGTCAGTACGAGCCCGCGCGCGCCACGGCATCCGCCCGGCGCCGCTTCCGGTCAGAACGTGAGGTCACCACCCCGTGCGAGCGTCACGCCGTCCCTCCCCGACGACGTCAGGACCGAGGTCCGCGTCCCGGACCCCCCGGTTCCGGTCCGGCCTGCGCCGGGCCCCGGCCCTGGCCCTGGTGCTCTCGGGGGTCCTCGCCCTCGCCGCCTGCACCTCGGGGGTCGGCGGTGACGACACCGCCGGCGGCACCGCGCCGTCGTCGGCCCTGGAGGCCTCCGCGAAGGCCGTCGACCTGGGCAGCTGGCGGTGGGACAAGCAGCCGGGACCGATGGAGATCGGGGTGACCCACACCCAGGACAGCCTCGACGACACCGAGCCGGCGCAGGCCCGCCAGCGCGGGGTCGACATCCTGTCGAGCCTCGGCCAGGAGTACCAGAACCACCACATCATGGGCTTCGGCACGCTCAACCCCGAGCCGCGGCCCGGTGAGTTCGACTGGGGCTCGCTGGACCGCCGGATGCAGCTCACCGAGGAGACCGGCGGCAAGGCGATGCTGACGCTGTGCTGCTCCCCGGACTGGATGAAGGGCGCACCGCGCGACAGCGGCGACACCCGCTGGGACCGGCTCGAGAAGGCCCCGCTGCCCGAGCACTTCGCCGACTTCGCCAACCTCGCCCGCGAGGCCGTGCAGCGGTACCCGCAGGTCGACCGCGTCCTGGTGTGGAACGAGCTGAAGGGCTTCTACAACCAGGCCGAGAACCGCTGGGACTACGAGGGCTACACGAACTTCTACAACCAGGTCTACCAGGCCGTGAAGTCCGTCCGGCCCGACGTGCAGGTCGGCGGCCCCTACGTCGTCATGAGCAGCGTCCCGGTGGACTCGCACGACGCCTCGAACATCCGCGGCCCCTGGGGGGCGCTCGACCAGCGCCCGCTCGACGTCCTGGACTACTGGCTGAAGAACAACGTCGGCGCGGACTTCATCGTCGTCGACGGCTCGACCACCAACCGCGGACAGCAGGACGCGATCTCCCCGGTCGACGTCGGCGCGGAGAAGTTCTCGGTGATCGACCGCTGGATCCAGGAGCGGACGCAGCTGCCCATCTGGTGGGCCGAGTTCTACGCGAACGTCCCCGCCGACGCCCAGGCCGGCTTCGACTCCCCCGCCAGCGCGGTCTCGACGATCGCCGCCCTGCAGGCGATGGCCCGCTCCGGCACCCAGGGCGCGCTGCTGTGGGGTCCCGAGGGCAGCAGCTCGCTCGAGTACTCCTCGCTGTGGACCCCGGCCACCGAGGAGAACGGCGGCCAGGCGACCCCGCTGACCGAGGCGTGGCGCTGGCTGGTGCCCCGGCTCCGGGAGGGCACCGTAGAGCTGGGCCGGGCCACCGACGGCTCCTCGCTGGGCGGTTTCCGCGCGGCCGACGGCTCGATGCTGCTGGTCAACTTCTCCGCCGACGCGGTGCCGGTGTCCGGCCAGGAGGACATCCCCGGCTGGGCGATCGTGCCGATGACCACCAGGTCCTGACAGCTCCGCGACGGCCACGACGGGCCGGCACCGCAGCAGCGGTGCCGGCCCGTTCGTCGTGGGGCGGGTCAGGCCTTCGGGCCACCGGCCACGTAGATGACCTGGCCGCTCACGAACGACGAGCGCTCGTCGACGAAGAACGACACGGTCTGAGCGATGTCCTCGGGCGCGCCGGGGCGCTGCACCGGGATCTCCTTGGCCCGGGCGGCCTTGAAGTCCTCCCAGTCCACGCCGATCCGCTCGGCGGTCGCCTTGGTCATCTCCGAGGCGATGAAGCCGGGGGCGATGCAGTTCGCGGTGACGCCGAACTTGCCGAGCTCGATCGCCAGGGTCTTGGTGAAGCCCTGCATGCCGGCCTTCGCCGCGGAGTAGTTCGCCTGCCCGCGGTTGCCCAGCGCGGAGGTCGACGACAGGTTCACGACCCGGCCCCAGGCGGCGTCGACCATGTGCTTCTGCACCGCACGGGTCATCAGGAAGGCCCCGCGCAGGTGCACACCCATGACCGCGTCCCAGTCGTCGACGGTCATCTTGAACAGCAGGTTGTCCTTGGTGATGCCGGCGTTGTTGATCAGCACGGTGGGTGCGCCGAGGCGCTCGGTGACCGCGTCGACGGCGGCGGCGACGGCCTGCTCGTCGGCGACGTTCGCACCGAACGCGGCCGCGGTCCCGCCCGCGGACTCGATGGCCTCGACGGTCGCCTTCGCGGCCGACTCCTCCAGGTCCAGCACCGCGACCTTGTGTCCGTCGGCGGCGAGCCGGATCGCGGTGGCGGCCCCGATGCCGCGCGCCCCACCGGTGACGATCGCGGTCCTCTGCTGCTGGGTCATGTCTCTCCTCGCTGATCGACGGTGATCTCCGGGTGTCTCCCGCTGCCGATCGTGTCACCCCCTACCGCCGCGTCACATCGCGGTCCGTGCGACGTCGCTCACCCCCGATCGGATGCCTCGGGTGCACTAGCGTCGAGGTGTCCGTTCCCGACCAGGAAGGATTTTCATGGCCGTCGAGCGTTCCGAACCGACCTACCGGCTTGCTCTGCCGGAGCCCACTACCTCGTTCGAGCAGGACGCGGAGTACTGCGTCATCGACCTCGGACACGGGTGGACCGAGTACCGCTTCCACGACTACGACGAGCTGTTCAAGATCCCCGGCCTCTACGAGAAGCTGTTCTACGACATCCTGCAGTGCCAGTCCCCGGCCGTGGTCGCGGGCGCGCTGGCCGAGCAGCTCGACGCCGTCGGTGTCGACCCGTCCGGGCTGCGCGTCCTCGACGTCGGCGCCGGCAACGGCATCGTCGGCGAGGAGCTGCGCGCCCGCGGCGTCGGGAAGGTCGTGGGGATCGACATCCTGCCCGAGGCCCGCGACGCCGCCGAACGCGACCGCCCCGGGGTCTACGACGACTACCACGTCGTCGACCTCACCGCCCTCGACGACGAGACCGTCGAGAACATCTCCTCGGGCGGCTTCGACGCCCTGACCTGCGTCGCCGCGCTCGGCTTCGGTGACATCCCACCCGCTGCGTTCCGCACCGCGTTCGACATGGTCGCCGACGACGGCTTCGTCGCGACCACCCTGCGGGACGACTTCCTGACCGACGGCGACACCTCCGGGTTCGCCGGCCTCATCTCGTCGCTGCTGGCCTCCGGCGAGCTCGAGGAGCTCGGCGCGACCGTCTACCGGCACCGGCTCGCGACCAGCCGTGACCCGCTGCTGTACCGGGCCGTCGTGGCCCGCAAGCGCCGCCCGCGCGACTGACCCGGCGCGTTCGCACCGGTCCGCGCCGCGTCGACCGGTGCGAACGCGCAGCCGCGAGACCTTCCGGACATTACGGGTTAGGTAAGCCTCGGCTATTGTCCCGGCGTGCTCCGACGACTGATCATCCTGCTGGCCCTCGCGGGCCTGCTCACCGCCTGCGCCTCCGATCCGGGCCCGGCCGCCGCGCCGGCCGGCTCCGACGGCGCGTTCCCCGTCCGCATCGACAACGCCTTCGGCACCGCGGAGATCCCCGCCCGCCCGCAGCGCGTGGTGGCCCTCGGCGTCACCGACGCCGACCCCGTCCTCGCCCTCGGCGTCACCCCGGTCGCGCGGGCCGGCTACGCCTTCTACGAGGAGACCGGAGGGCTCGGGCCGTGGGCTCGCGGCCTGGTGCGGGGTGAGGCACCGCAGCTCCTCACCGAGACCGAGCCGAACCTGGAGCGCATCGCCGCGCTGCGCCCGGACGTCATCATCGCGCTGTCCTCGAGCATCGACCAGGCCGCCTACGACCAGCTGACCGCGATCGCGCCGGTCGTCGCACGGCCCGCCGGCACGATCGCGTTCGGGGTGAGCCGCACCGACCAGATGCGCGCCGTCGCCACCGCGCTGGGTGAGACCGCGCGCGGCGAGGAGCTGATCCGCACCGCCGACGCCGCGTTCTCCGACGCCGTCGCCGCGCACCCGGAGTTCCGTGGCAAGGTCGGCGCCACGGTGCTGCCCTTCGACGGCAAGTACGGCGCCTTCACCGCCGCCGACGCACGCGGGCAGTTCATGACCGGCCTCGGCTTCGCACAGCCGCCGGCGATCGCCGAGCGCGACGACCGGAAGAGCTTCTACGTCGAGGTCTCCTCCGAGCAGGCCGGCCTGCTCGACGGCGACGTGCTGGTGATGCTGGCCGACGAGGGCACCACGAAGCAGCAGGTCGACTCCGACCCGGTCCTGCGCCAGGTGCCGGTCGTCGCCCGCGGCGACATGGTCGTGCCCGACGCCGACACCCGGGGCGCGATGACCTACAACAGCGTGCTCTCGGCCCCGTTCGCCCTGGAGCGGCTCGTCCCCCAGCTCGCCGAGAAGCTCCGCGGCTGATCCGGGTTAGGGTCCCTGCGTGACTGTGATGGAGCGGTTCCGACTGGACGGCCGGGTCGCCGTCGTCACCGGTGCGTCGTCCGGCCTCGGTGTGGCCTTCGCGAAGGGCCTCGCCGAGGCGGGCGCGGACCTCGTGCTGGGCGCGCGACGGGTCGACAAGCTGGCCGACACGGTGGCACTGGTCGAGGCGACGGGCAGGCGCGCGGTCGCCGTCGCCACCGACGTGGCGAAGCCCGAGGACTGCCGGGCGCTGGCGCAGGCCGCCGTCGACGGGTTCGGTCGGCTCGACGTGCTGGTGAACAACGCCGGGATCGGCACCGCCGTCCCGGCCCTGAAGGAGACCCCCGACCAGTTCACCTCGGTCATCGACGTGAACCTCAACGGCTCCTACTGGATGGCGCAGGCCTGCGCGGCGCACATGGCGCCGGGGTCGAGCATCGTCAACATCTCCTCGATCCTGGGCCTGACCACGGCGTCGCTGCCGCAGGCGGCCTACTCCGCGTCCAAGGCGGCGATCGTCGGCCTGACCCGCGACCTGGCCCAGCAGTGGACCGGGCGGCGCGGGATCCGGGTCAACGCGGTCGCGCCCGGCTTCTTCGCCTCGGAGATGACCGAGCAGTACCCGGACGGCTACCTGGAGCGGATGTCCGAGCGGATCCCGGTGGGCCGCAAGGGCGACCCGGAGGAGCTGACGGCGGCCGTGCTGTTCCTCGCCTCGGCGGCCGGTGGCTACGTCACCGGTCAGACCTGGGCCGTCGACGGCGGCATGACGATCACCTGACCGACCGGCCCGGATCGGATCGGATCGGAGGTCCCGGGGGCGCCGCGCGGCGCCCCCGGGACCTGCGCACTCAGCTGCGGGGCACGTCGTCCGACTCCGGGGTCAGGCCGGAGGCGGGCACCAGGTTCCAGCGCTCCAGCGCCGCCCGCACCTGCTCGGCGGCGTCGACGTTGAGCGGGCCCGAGGTCCACAGGGCGTAGGGCAGGTTCAGGAACCGGTTCTCCCGGACCGCGGGCAGGTCGCGGGTGTCGGGGCGGCTCTTGAGCACCGCGACCTTCTCGGCGAAGGTCTGCGGCGGGTAGTCGACGAACAGGAACGCGGCGGGCTGCGCCGTCGCGACCCGCTCCCACGAGACCTGGGTCCAGGTGTCGTCGACGTCGGACAGCGCGTTGCGCGCCCCGGCCGCTTCCATGATCGCCTGCGGGGCGCCGAAGCGGCCGCTGGAGTACGGCGACTCGGTGCCGCTGTCGAACAGGAACACCGTCGGCGGGGTCGCGGCCTTCGGTGCCCTCCCCAGCGCGGCGAGCCGGTCGTCGAGGTCGGCGACGACGCGGTCGGCGTCGGCGGTGTGCCCGGTGATCGTGCCGAGGTTGTGCAGGTCGTCGCGCAGCGCCGTCCAGGGGTCGACGATGCCGCGGGCACGCTGCCCGTCGGCCTGACGGCAGGACTCGGTCAGCACGTAGGGGGCGATGCCCTGCTCGCGCAGCCGGGCCGGGGTGAGGTTCTTCTCCTCGCTGTAGCCGTAGTTCCAGCCGGCGACCATCACGTCGGGGTCGCGGGCCAGGACCGTCTCCAGGGTCGGGTACTGCGGTGCCGCCTGGGCCAGGCCGTCGACGGCGGCGCCGTAGTGGCGGCGCAGCGTCTCGGCGTCGCGCTGCATGCTCGACACCGCGGCGACCCGGTCCTGGGCACCGAGCGCCAGGACCATCGAGATCATGTTGCCGTCGTTGACGAACATGCGCTGCGCCGGGGACGGGAACGACGCCGGCGCCCCGCAGTTCGTCACGGTGACCGTGCCGGCCGGGGCATCGGCGGCGGGCGGAGCCGGGGCCGGGGCCGAGCAGGCTGCGAGGGCGACCGCCCCCGCGGCGAGGACGGCGGACAGCCGCAGTGGACGGGTGGGCAGGAGCGTCACGGAGTCTCCCCGGGTAGGTCGAGCAGGAGGCGGGACCGCCCGGTCACCGGGTGCGTGACGCGGGCGGCGGCGACCCCGAAGACCCGTGAGACGGTGTCGGGGTCGAGGTCGGGCACGGCCGGGAGGGCCCGGCCGTCGTGCAGCACGACGAGGCGGTCGCACCAGCGGTCCGCGAGGTCGAGGTCGTGCAGGCTCACCACGACGGTCCGGCCGAGTGAGCGCACCAGCTCCAGCAGGCCCAGCGCGTGCCGGACGTCGAGGTGGTTGGTGGGCTCGTCGAGCAGCAGGACCCCGGCGTCCTGGGCGAGCCCGCGGGCGAGCAGCACCCGGCGCCGTTCCCCGCCGGAGAGCCGGTCGACCGGCCGGTCGGCCAGGCCGTCGAGCTGGACCGCGGCCAGCGCGGCGGTGACCGCGGCCCGCTCGGCCGCGTCGCCACCCGACCACGGCGGCCGGTGCGGGACCAGGCCGAGCGCGACGACCTCCCCGACGCACAGGTCCGCGGGGAGGTCCTCCTCCTGGCCGACGAAGGCGATCCGCCGGGCCCGCTGCCGGGCCCGCAGCGCGGTCAGCGGGGTGCCGTCGAGCAGCACGCGGCCCGCGGCGGGTCGGCGGATCCCGGCGAGGGCGCGCAGCAGGGTGGACTTGCCGCTGCCGTTGGGCCCGACGACGCCGAGCACCTCCCCGGGCTCGACCGCGAGGTCGACCCCGGCCAGCACGGTGCGCCCGCCGAGCACGCAGGACAGGGTCTCGGCGCGCAGGCTCATGCCGTGCTCCCGGCGGTCCGGTAGCGGCGGCGCCCCATCAGGACCAGGAACACCGGGGCGCCGATCAGCCCGGTGACCACGCTCAGCGGCATCTCGGTGGGCCGCACCGCGATCCGGGCGGCGACGTCGACGACGACCAGGAACAGCGCCCCGGCCAGCGCCGCCACCGGGACCAGCACCCGGTGCCGGGAGCCGACCAGCAGCCGGGCCAGGTGCGGCACGACCAGCCCGACGAAGCCCACCGCGCCCGAGACCGCGACCAGCACCCCGACCGCGGTCGCGCAGACCGCGAACAGCGCCGCCCGTGCGGCGGTGACCGGCACGCCGAGCGCCGCCGCGGTGTCGGGTCCGGCGTTCAGTGCGTCGAGCCAGCCGCTGGAGGCCAGGAACAGGACGAGCACCAGCCCGACGGTCACCGCGGGCACCGCGACCCGGTCCCACTGCGCCCCGGACAGGCTCCCCAGCAGCCAGAACAGCACGGACTGGGCGGCCGCCGGGTCGCCGGTGCGGAACACGAGGAAGCTCGCCGTCGCCGAGAACGCCGAGCCGAGCACGGTGCCGGTGAGGATCAGCCGGATCGGGGTGATCCCGCCCTGGGCGACGGCGATCGCCCCGACCAGCGCCCCGGCCGCGAGGGCGCCGAGCAGCGCCCCGGTGAACAGCGCCCAGGTGCCGAGCGCACCCAGCACCCCGGTGGTGATGACGGCCGTGGCGCCGACGCTCGCGCCGGAGGACACCCCGAGCAGGTAGGGGTCGGCGAGCGGGTTGCGCACCAGGGTCTGCACCCCGGTGCCGGCGAGTGCGAGGCCCGCACCGACGATCGCGGCGAGCAGCGAGCGCGGCATCCGCAGGTCCCACACGATCGTCGAGACCGGGCCGGGACGGTCCTGCAGCACCGCGTCGACGACCCTCGCGACGGGGAGGACCTCGGCGCCGAAGGCGAGCGAGCCCAGGAGCGCGACCGCCAGCAGCGCGGCCAGGGCCACCGTCACCGTCGCGGAGCGCACCGACCGTCGTTCCCACACCTGCACAGTTCATCATGTGGCGGCAGCTCGGTGACTGCGGGGAAGATCACCGAGCGGGACGCAGGTGCACCCGTAGACCGGCGAGCCGCGGTCCGCCGGACCCGCCGGGGTGCACTTCGACGAGGCCGGTGGCCGGAACGGTGGGCCGGGCGTCGGGGAAGTCGTCGCGCAGCACCTCCAGCATCGTGCGCAGCTCCAGCCGGGCCAGGTGCGCACCGGCGCAGAAGTGCGGGCCGTGCCCGAACGTCAGCGGATGTCCCTGGGTCGGGCGGGCGTCGATCCCCCGGATGTCGACGAGCACCGGAGCCCCGGCAGGCAGCGCCCGCCCGGCGAGGTCGACGGCGGTGCGGGCGAAGCGCCACAGCGAGTAGGGGGCGGGCGGGTGGACCCGCAGCACCTCGGTGACCAGCGCGTCGAGCTCGTCGGCGGTGCGGCCGGCGAGCCCGGAGTCCAGGGCGTGGGCGACGACGTAGCCGAGCGCGGCGTCGGTGGTGAGCTGACCGCCGAACACCAGGCCGAACACGAGGTAGCCGACCTGGGCGTCGTCGAGGTCGGGCAGGGCCGCACGCAGGCCGGCCGCGACGCCGTCGCCGGTCCCGTCGGTGACCGCGGCCGTGCCGATCGCCTGCAGCCGTCCGAAGGCGGCGCCCGCCACGGCCGGGTCGGGGCTCCACATCGCGCGACAGGCGTCGACGGCGTCGTCGAGGAGCCCCGGCGGGGCACCGACGACCTCGAGCACGACGGCAAGCGGGTACCGGATGGTGACGTCCTCGGTGAGGTCGACCTCGCCGGGGCCGAGGCCGTCGAGCAGGCCCGCGGCGATGGACCGGATCCGTCCGGCGTACGGAGCGAGCGCGCGGGCCGACAGCAGCGGAGCGTGCGCGCGGCGCAGCCGGGCGTGCCCGGCGCCGTCGGCGGTGGTGAGCGACAGCCGCTCGACGGCCGGGGGTTCGAGGTCGGTGACGCCGGGCGGGGCGAGCGCGGGGTCCTTGGCGAACCGCGGGTCGGTGAGCACCCGGCGGGCGAGCGCCTCCTCGGTGACCACCCACACGGCGGGCCCGCCGGGGAGCGTCGTGCGCACGACCGGACCTCCGGCCGGCGCGGGGTCCGGTTCGGACAGCGAGCGGGTACGGGCGGTGAACGGGCACGTCATGGCTCGATCGTGCCCGCGGACGCGGACACCTCCGGTCCTCAGTCGAGCAGCACCGTGCGCAGGTCGAGGCGGCGCAGCACCCGGTCGACGGCGTGCGGGTCGACACCGGGCTCGCGCCGCGCGGCCAGCACCTCGGTCCGGGCGGCCGCCAGCGCTGAGGCCTGCGCCTCGGCGAACGCCCGGCGGGCCTTCTTCACCGCCGCGATCCGGGACCGTTCCTCCTCCGACGGCGTCTCCCCCGACAGCACCCGCTCCAGCCGTTCGACGCGCTCCCGCATGGCGGTGCCGACCTCCTCGGGCAGGCCGCGGACCGTGCGTTCGAACTCCAGGGTGGCGACGGCGGCCCGGCGGGCCCGCAGCACGATCTCGCGTTCGGCGCGGTCCTCGGCGTCGGCCTCGTCGTCGATGTCGAGGGCGCGGACCAGCATGCCCAGGGTGAAGCCGGGCACGAGCAGCGTCACGAACAGCACCGACACCGCGATGAGGACGAGCTCGTCGCGGGCGGGGAACGGCGCCCCGGACGCGGTCTGCAGCGGCAGCGACAGCGCGAGGGCGAGCGTCGCGAGGCCCCGCATGCCGCACCAGGACAGGAGCACGGCCTCGCGTCCGGTGAGCGGGGCGGCGCCGGCCGCGGCGGCCCCGTCGCCGTCGCGGGCCAGCACCCGCCAGGCGACGACCATCCAGAGCACCCGCACCGCGACGACGACCACGCACACGACCGCCGCGTGCGCGAGCATCGTCGGCAGCTCGTCGCCCGCGGCGAGCACGACCTGGCGCAGGTCGAGCCCGATCAGGCCGAACGCGAGCCCGGTCACCAGCAGCTCGACGACGTTCCACAGCGAGGACTGGGTGAGCCGCTCGGCCGCCTCGTCGGCGTCCGCCCCGGCCCGCAGCTGCAACGCCAGCACGACGACCGCGATGACCCCGGACGCGCCGAGCTCCTCGGCCGCCAGGTAGGTGGCGAAGGGCAGGACCAGGGTGAGCGCGCTGCGTCCGGTGGCGTCGGTGACCCGGCCGAGCACCCGCCGGGCCAGCCAGGCGACCCCGAGACCGATGAGCACCGCCCCGGCCGCGCCGAGGACGAACCGAAGCCCCAGCCCCAGCGGGCTCAGCTCGCCGCCGGAGACGGTGGCGAGCACCGCGGCCTGGAACACGACCAGGGCCGTCGCGTCGTTGAACAGCCCCTCGCTCTGCAGCACGGCCACCACCCGGCGCGGGATCGGGACCTGCCCGGCGACCGCCTCGACCGCCACCGGGTCCGGCGGGGCCACCATCGCGCCCAGCGCGATCGCCGCGGTCACCGCGATCCCCGGGACCAGCAGCCACACCGTGCCCGCCACGACCGTCGCGGTGACCAGCACCAGCGCGACGGCGAGCAGCGCGATGGACCGCCACCGGGCCCGGAACACCGCCCACGACGTGCGCTGCGCGGTGGCGAACAGCAGTGGCGGCAGGAACAGCGGCAGGATCAGCTCGGGGTCGATGACGAACGCGTCGGGCAGGCCGGGCAGCAGCGCGACGACCACGCCGAGCACCACCATCAGCGCGGGCCAGGGCAGCCGCAGCCGGTCCCCCACCCCGACCAGGACGACCGCGGCCACCATCATCCCGACGAGCACGAGCAGCATCTCCACGGACCGACACCCTGCCCTCCTCGCCGCCGGACGGCAGCCGACGCGCCGTGCCAGGATCACGGCGAGACACCCACCACCGACCCGAGGAGGTCCATCCCGTGCCCCGCAACCCCTACGACGAGCTGCCCCCGGTCCCGTCGTTCACCCTGACCAGCACCGACCTGACCGACGGCACCGCGCTCGCCACCCCCCAGCTGTCGGGGATCTTCGGCGCGGGCGGCGAGGACGTCTCGCCGCAGCTGTCCTGGTCCGGCGCGCCGGAGGGGACCCGGTCCTACGCCGTGACCTGCTACGACCCGGACGCCCCGACCGTCGCCGGGTTCTGGCACTGGGCGGTGTTCAACCTGCCGGCGTCGGTGACATCGCTGCCGTCCGGCGCCGGTGACGACACCGGCTCCGGCCTCCCCGAGGGCGCGGTCCAGCTGCGCAACGACGCGAGCCTGGCCCGCTACCTGGGCGCCGCCCCGCCGCCCGGGCACGGCCCGCACCGGTACTTCTTCGTGGTGCACGCCGTCGACGTGCCCACGCTGGACGTGCCCACCACCGCGACGCCCACGTTCCTCGCCTTCACCCTGTTCAGCCACACCGTCGGCCGTGCCGTCCTGGTCGGGACGCACGCGAACCTGAGCTGAGGCCCGCCGGCGTGGACGCGAACGCGGAGCTGGACCTGCTCTACCGGGTCCCGCCGGAGGACTTCGTGGCCGCGCGCGCCGCCGCCGTCGCCCGGGCCCGCGCCGAGGCCGACACCGACTCCGCCCGGGCGATCGCCGCCGCCCGGCGGCCGACCCGGGCCGCGTGGCTGGCGAACCTGCTGGTCGACGACGCCCGCGACGAGGTCGAGGGGCTCCTGGCGCTGGCCCCGGTGCTCGCCGACGCCCAGCGCTCGCTCGACGGCGCGGCCCTGCGGGAGGTGTCGGCGCAGCGCACCCGGCTGGTCGGTGCGCTGGCCCGGCGGGCCGCGGCCCTCGGCCGCGCCGCGGGGGCCCGGGTGGACCCCGGCCTGGAACGCGACGTGCGGTGGGTCCTGGAGTCGGCGCTGGCCGACCCGGAGCTGGCCGACCGCGTGCGGTCGGGACGGCTGGAGCGCTACGAGCGACACAGCGGCTTCGGCCCGCTCGCGGAGCCGGACTCCGGGCCACCTGCGCCGCGGACCTCGCCGCCGCGCACCCCGCCACCGCCCACCTCGCCACCGCGCACCTCGTCACCGCCCACCTCGACGGACCGCGACGCCGAGCCTGCACCCGGCACCGGGGCTCCCCCGGACACCGCATCCCGACCGGACGGCGACGGGGAGCTGTCCCGGCGCCGGCGCGACGCGCGGCGCCGGGAGGCCGAGCGCCGGGCCGCCGAGGAGCAGCAGCGGCGCGCGGCGCAGCGGCACGCGCGGGCCCTCGCCGAGGCCGAGAAGGCCGTCGAGACCGCCCGGCTGGCCGCCCACGACACCGACCGGGAACGCGAGGACACCCGGGACCGCGCCGCGCAGGCCGCGGGACGCCGCGACGACGCGCACCGCCGCGTGGCGGAGCTGACCGCCGAGCTGGCCCGCGCCCGGGACGAGGCCGAGGACGCCGACCGCGCCCGGGACGAGGCCGAGCGCGCCGCCCGGGACGCGGCGGCCCGGGCCGACCGGGCCGGGGAGGACCTGGCCCGCGCCGAGGAGATCCTGGACGGGCTGCGGTCGGACTGAGGAGGACCCGTCCCTGCCCGGCCGCCACCGGGCACGGCAGCGAGCAGTCCCGCGACCCGTCCGCGGACCCGTGGCATCCTGGCCCGGATCCGACAACGAGGAGCTCCCGTGTCCGACGATCCCCGCCGTCACATCCGTGCCCCCCAGCAGATCAAGGACCACAACGACGACCTGCTCGCCCGGCGCGACCGCGGCGATCTGCCGTTCGAGCTGCCCGTCCTGACCGTCCCCGGCCGGCGCAGCGGCCGGCCTCGGCACACCCCGCTGACGGTGTACGCGACCGGTGGGGAGCGGTTCGTCGTCGGCGGGTTCCCGGGCGCGGACTGGATCGTCAACGTCCGGGCCGCGGGCGGGCACGCCACGCTGAGCACCGGGCACGACGCCGAGCCGGAGCCCGTCGTGCTGGTGGAGGTGCCGCCGGAGCAGGCGCGCACCGTCCTCGAGGCGTGGCCGGAGGTCACCCCGGACGGCGTCGCGATCATGATGGAGAACGGGATCGTCACCGAGCCGACGCCCGAGGACCTCGGTGCCCTGACCGGCATCTGCCCGGTGTTCCGCATCGACCCGGCCTGAGCGTCCCATGGACGGTCATACGGACGGTCATACGGACATCGGCATCGTCTTCCGGCCCGAGCTGCCCCCCGAGGAGCTGCCGGGCGCAGCCCGTGACGTCGAGGCCGCGGGGCTGGACCAGCTGTGGCTGTGGGAGGACTGCTTCCTGCACGGCGGGACCGCCACCGCCGCCGTCGCGCTGGCCCGCACCGAGGCCCTGACCGTCGGCGTCGGGCTGTTCCCGGTGCCGCTGCGGAACCCGGCGGTCGTCGCCATGGAGATCGCCTCGCTCGCCCGGCTGTTCCCCGGCCGGTACCTGCCGGTCCTCGGGCACGGCGTGCTCGACTGGATGGGCCAGGTCGGCAACCGGGTCACCTCGCCGCTGACCCTGCTCGCCGAGCACACGACCGCGGTGCGGGACCTGCTCGCCGGGCGCGAGGTCACCCGCTCCGGGCGCTACGTCCGGCTGGACCGGGTCCGGCTGGACCACCCGCCGGCGACCGCGGCGCCGGTCCTGGTCGGCGGGCGCGGGCCGCGCACCCTGCGACTGGCCGGGGACCTCGCCGACGGGGTCCTGCTCGACTCGGGTCTGACCCCCGAGGAGGTCCGGTCCTCGCTCGGGTCGTGCGGGCCGGGCGGCGCCGCGGACGGCTTCCGGCGCATCGGCTACGTCGCGCTGCCGGAGGATCCCGCACTCCCGGAGCGGCGGCGGGCGGTCGAGTCGATCGTCGCGACCCACGCCGCGGCCGGGCTGGACACCGTCGTCCTGGTCCCGCCGGCCGGCGCCCCGGACCCGCGGCCCTGGCTGGACGCCGCGTCCGCGGCCCGCAGGACCCTCACCTCGGAGCGGTGAAGCCCGCCCGCAGCTCGCGCTTGCGGATCTTGCCCGTCGCGGTCCTGGGCAGCGGCTCGTCGGTCCACCGCACGTGCGCAGGCGCGGCGAACTCGCCCACCCGCGCGGCGACGGCGGCGCGGACGGCGTCGTCGTCGCGGGCCGCCCCGGGGCGGGCCCGGACCAGCGCGGCGACCTCCTCCCCCAGGCGCGGGTGCGGCACCCCGAGCACCGCCACCTCCAGCACCCCGTCGACGGTGTGGATCGCCGCCTCCACCTGCGCGGAGTACACGTTCTCCCCGCCGCGCAGCACGACGTCCTTGCACCGGTCCACGACGTACACCCAGCCGTCGGTCACGTGCCCCAGGTCGCCGGTGCGGAACCAGCCGTCGACGAACGCCTCGGCATCGGCGTCGGGCCGGTTCCAGTAGCCGCGGACCACGTTCGGGCCGCGGAACCACAGCTCGCCGACCTCGCCGTCGCCCAGCGCCTCCCCGGCCGGGCCCGCGACCCGCAGCTCGGCCCCCGGCGCGGGCCGGCCGACCGAGTCGGGGCGGGCCCGGTACTCGGGCCCGGTGTTCGCGCAGATCGCCGAGGTCGTCTCGGTCAGGCCGTAGCCGTTCGCCGCGCCGGCACCGAGGTCGCGTCCGATCCGGGCGACGAGCTCCGGCGGCACGGGCGCCCCGCCCATGCCGACCGTCCGCAGCGAGGCCAGGTCGGCGGGGTCAGCGCCGTCGAGCAGCTCCGCCGTCGTCGACGGGACACCGTTGGAGCGGGTCAGCCGCTCGGCCCGGACGACCGCCCGCGCCGCGGCCGGGTCCCAGCGGTGCAGGGTCGCGAGCTTCGCCCCGCCGAGCACGGCGCCGACGAGGCCGTTGATCCCGGCGATGTGGAACATCGGGTACATGAGCAGCGTCCCCTGCTGCCCCGGCGGCGGTTCCGTCCCGGCGTCGAGCGCGGTCGCCCGGGCGGTCAGTGCGACGTTGAGCAGGTTCGTCACGTGGTTGCGGTGGGTGCCGACCGCGCCCTTCGGGCGGCCGGTGGTGCCGGAGGTGTAGAGGATCGTCGCGTCGTCGTCGGGGCCGGGCGGGCTGTGGCCGCCCGGGTCACCGGGACCGTCGGTGCGCAGCCCGAGGTCCTCCCACTCGACCACCGGGCCGGGCGCGGGCGCCCCGCCACCGCGGACCCGCACGACGGGTACCCCGACGCCGCGAGCGCTGCCGTCGGTGCCGCTGCCGCACAGGGCGGCGCACCGCTCCGGGTCGGCCACGACCACCCGGGCACCGGAGTCGGCCGCCGCCCAGGCCAGCTCGGGCGCGCTCCACCAGGCGTTCAGCGGCACGACGACCAGTCCCGCGACCTGCGCGGCGAAGAAGACCACCGGCCACTCCGGCAGGTTGCGCATCGCGATCGCGACCCGGTCACCGGGGCGCAGCCCGAACCGCCCGGTGAGCACGCCGGCCAGGTCGGCGACCAGGCTCCGGTGCTCGCCGTAGGTGCGCCGCTCGCCCTGGTACACGGTGAAGGTGCGCTCCGGCCAGGCCGCCGTCGCCGCCCACAGCTCGGCCAGGGTGTGCGGGCCACGCCGGTAGACCCGCATCGCGACGCCCCGCACCTCGGCGTCGACCAGCTCGAACTCCCCGCCGGGTGCGGTCAGCGCCGCGATCACCGGGCCGAGTCCCGTCATCGCCGCTCCGGTGTCGTTCCTCGGGGTGTCTCCCATCGGCGCACCTCCTCGTGCCCGTCCGTCCTACCCCGGCGGCCGCTCCGACGGAAGCGGTGATCGTTCGCTCACGACAACGATCGTGTCCGGACTCACCGCGACTCAGTACGTCCGTACCATTTAGGCTCGGGTCGTGATCCCACGGTGAGCTCCCGCCCGTCGCTGTCCGGATGGTGGCGCTGGCCGTTGCTCGCCGCCCTCACCGTGCTGGTGACCGCCGGGCTCGCCACGGTCGACGTGCCCTCCCCCGCCCTGTTCGCCGGGCTGCTGGTCGCGACCGTGCTCGCGCTGTCCGGGCTCGGCCCCACCCGGGTCGCCCGCCCGGCGACGTCGGCCGCCCAGGCGGTGATCGGTGTCGTCATCGGCCTGCTCGCCCGGCCGGACACCCTGGCGGCGGTGGCCGCGGAGTGGCTGCCGGTCCTGCTGATCAGCCTCGCGACGCTGCTGCTCAGCATGGGGTCCGGGCTGCTGATGGGGCTGCAGCGCGGGGTCACCCCGCTCACCGGGATGCTCGCGCAGACCGCGGGCGGCGCGTCCGGGCTGGTCGCGATCAGCCGCGAGCTCGGCGGCGACGAGCGCACCGTCGCCGTCATCCAGTACCTGCGGGTCGGTCTGGTCACCGCGACGATGCCGGTGGTCGCCGCGTTCGTCTACGGCGCCTCGCCCGGTGCCCCGGCCGCCGCGGGCACGGGCCCCGGCGCGCCGTGGTGGGTCGGGCTCGCGGCGACCGCGGTGTGCGTGGGCGTCGGCGTCCCGCTGGGGAAGGTCGCGCGGGTCCCCGCCGGGGCGCTGCTCGGGCCGATGGTGGTGGCGCTGGTGATCAGCCTGGCCGGGTTCTCCCTCGACGCGTCGGTGCCGCTCCCGATCGTCGACGTCGCCTACGCCGTCATCGGCTGGCAGGCCGGGCTGCGCTTCACCCGGGCCGCGCTCGGCACCGTCGCGCGGGTGCTGCCGCTGGCGACCGTCCTGATCCTGGGCGTCGTCGCGCTGTGCGCCCTGCTGGGGCTGCTGCTGTCCTCCCTCACCGGCATGACCCCGCTGGAGGGATACCTCGCGACCACCCCGGGCGGGATCTACGCGGTGCTGGCGACGGCGATCTCGTCCGGAGTGGACGTCACCTCGGTGGTCGCGGTGCAGGTGCTGCGGGTGATCCTGATGCTGCTCGTCGCACCGTGGACCGCGCGGATGGTCGGGCGGCGCCTGGGCCCGGGCACCAGGGAGTGAGGGCCGCTCAGCGGACCCGCGCGACCCGTCCCGGCGGCGGCGCCGGGACCGCGCCGGGGTGCAGCAGGGCCGCGACCGCCTCCACCCCGTCGACCAGGCGCGGACCGGCCCGCACGACGTAGGACGCCGAGTCGATCGCGTGCACCGGGACCCCCGCGGGCAGCCACGGCAGCGCCGCGCGGGCCTGGGCGAGCGCGTCGTCGAGCCCGAAGCCGCAGGGCGCGACAAGCACGGCGTCGCACGGAGGCAGGTCGGCCCGGTCGACCGCGGTGCTGCGCCCACCCGGGGCGGCGGCCACCGGGACACCGCCCGCCGCGGTGACCAGGTCGGGCACCCAGTGCCCCGGCAGGAACGGCGGGTCGGTCCACTCCAGCACCAGCACCCGCGGTGCCGGGCGGCCCCGCACCGCGGCGGCCACCGCGTCCAGGCGCGCCGACAGGCCCGCGACCAGCTCGGCGGCCCGGTCCGGCACCCCGGCCGCGGTGCCGACCGCGGTCACCACGTCGAGCACGTCGGCCAGCCGGTGCGGGTCCAGCGACAGCACCCGGGCCCGGGTACCCAGCTCGGCCTGCACCTGCGCGACGGTCGAGCCGGGTAGCGCGCACACCGCGCACAAGTCCTGGGTGAGGATCAGCTCCGGGTCGGCGGCGGCGAGGCGGGCGCGGTCCACCTCGTACAGCGGCAGCCCGGCCGCGGCCCGCTCGCGGACGACGGCGTCGATCTCCCCCGGCGACGCGGCGGTCGGCAGCGCGGTGTCCACGACCACCGGCACCCGGCCCCGCACCCCCGCCGGGTCGTCGCACTCGAAGGTGACGCCGACCAGGTCGGCGGCCAGGCCGAGCCGCCCGGCGATCTCGGTGCCGGCCGGGAGCAGCGACGCGATCCGCACACCGCGCAACGGTAGGCGGTGGCGTGCGCCGCGACGAGAGGGAAGGATCGCCGCATGACCGTGCACGAGCGCGCCGGGACCCCGGCCCGCCCCGAGGACCTCGTCGACGTCGACGCGCTGCTGGCCGCGTACGCCACGACCCACCCCGACCCGTCGGTCGACGTGCAGCGGGTCGCGTTCGGCACGTCCGGGCACCGCGGGTCGGCGTTCACCGCGACCTTCAACGACGACCACATCGCCGCCACCAGCCAGGCGATCGTCGAGTACCGGGCCGCCCAGGGCACCGACGGCCCGCTGTTCCTCGGCCGCGACAGCCACGCGCTGTCCGAGCCCGCCTGGCGCACCGCGGCCGAGGTGTTCGCGGCCAACGACGTCGACGTCGTCGTCGACTCCCGGGACGGGCTGACCCCGACCCCCGCGATCTCGCACGCGATCCTGGTCACCAATGCCGGGCGCGACGGCCGGCACCTGGCCGACGGCGTCGTCGTCACGCCCTCGCACAACCCGCCCGCCGACGGCGGCTTCAAGTACAACCCGCCCGACGGCGGCCCCGCGGGCACCGAGGCGACGACCTGGATCGCCGACCGGGCCAACCAGCTGCTGGAGAACGGCCTGAAGGAGGTGCGCCGCGCCGCCCGGTTCGACGCCGCGGCCGCGCACCGCTACGACTACCTCGGCACCTACGTCGACCAGCTCGACCAGGTCCTCGACATGGCCGCGATCCGCGACGCCGGGGTCACCATCGGCGCCGACCCGCTCGGCGGCGCCTCGGTCGACTACTGGGGCGCGATCGCGCAGCGCTGGGGCCTGGACCTCACCGTGGTCAACCCGGCCGTCGACCCGACGTTCGGGTTCATGGCCCTGGACTGGGACGGGAAGATCCGGATGGACTGCAGCTCGCCGTACGCGATGGCGTCGCTGCGGGCCCGGATGGAATCCGATCCGGCTCCCTTCACCATCGCCACCGGCAACGACGCCGACGCCGACCGGCACGGCATCGTCACCGCCGACGGCGGCCTGATGAACCCCAACCACTACCTCGCCGTGGCCATCGGCTACCTGTTCGCCCACCGCCCCGGCTGGCCCGCCGCCGCCGGGATCGGCAAGACCGCGGTCAGCTCGTCGATGATCGACCGGGTCGCCGGTGACCTCGGCCGGACGCTGGTCGAGGTGCCCGTCGGGTTCAAGTGGTTCGTGCCCGGCCTGCGCTCGGGCGAGATCGGCTTCGGCGGCGAGGAGAGCGCGGGCGCGTCGTTCCTGCGCCGGGACGGCTCGCCCTGGAGCACCGACAAGGACGGCCTGCTGCTCGCCCTGCTCGCCTCGGAGATCACCGCGGTCACCGGCTCGACCCCCAGCGAGCACTACGCCCGGCTGACCGAGCGGTTCGGCGCCCCCGCCTACGCCCGCACCGACGTCGCCTGCTCGCGGGAGGACAAGGCGGCGCTGTCGAAGCTGGACGCCGGCGCCGTCACCGCCACCGAGCTCGCCGGGGACGCGATCACCGCGAAGCTCACCCGCGCCCCGGGCAACGACGCCGCGATCGGCGGGCTGAAGGTCCTCACCGACACCGGCTGGTTCGCCGCCCGTCCCTCGGGCACCGAGGACGTCTACAAGGTCTACGCCGAGAGCTTCCGCGGGCCGGAGCACCTGGCACGCATCCAGGACGAGGCGCGCGGCGTCGTCTCGGCGGCCCTGGCAGGATCGGGCGCGTGAGCAGCAAGCACGCACTCGGGTTCGGCATCGACATCGGCGGCTCCGGCATCAAGGGCGCCCCGGTGGACCTGCACAAGGGCCGGCTGGCCGCGGAGCGGGTGCGGATCCCGACGCCGCAGCCGTCGACACCGGAGGCGGTCGCGGAGACCGTCACGCAGATCCTCGACGAGTTCGACTGGCGTCACTCCTTCGGCTGCACGTTCCCGGCGGTCGTCACGCACGGGGTGACCCGCACCGCCGCCAACGTGGACCGGGCCTGGGTCGACTGCGACGCGGCCGCGGTGCTGCGCCGGGTCACCGGCCGGCACGCGGTGCTGGTCAACGACGCCGACGCCGCGGGCGTCGCCGAGGCCGAGTTCGGCGCGGCCGCCGACCACCACCACGGGCTGGTGCTCGTCGTGACCCTCGGGACCGGCATCGGGTCGGCGCTGGTCAACCACGGGAAGCTGGTGCCCAACACCGAACTCGGGCACCTGGAACTCGACGGGTTCGACGCCGAGTCGCGCGCCGCCGACTCCGCCCGCGAGCGCGAGGACCTGGACTGGGAGCAGTGGGGCGGGCGGCTGCAGCGCTACTTCACCCACGTCGAGAACCTGCTGTGGCCGGACCTGATCGTCGTCGGCGGCGGGGTCAGCAAGAAGTTCGAGAAGTGGTCGCCCTACGTGCGGACCCGCACGAAGCTCGTCCCGGCCGGGCTGCTCAACGAGGCCGGGATCATCGGGGCAGCGCTGCTGGCGCACGGCTGACCCTCGTCCGGTGCCGGATTGCGTCGTGCAGTAGTTTGCGGTGCTCACGATCCTGCGAGCACACTGCAGTGACTGCACGACTGCACTCCCCGCTCGGGTCGAGGGTGCGAGCCGCGCGCCGGGACCAGCGGGAGAGGCGGGACGGGCATGATCGGCGACATGCTGACCGACCAGGAGGCACGCTGCCACGGGCTGCGGGAGCGCAAGAAGGTGCGGACCCGCCAGGCGCTGCGCGCCGCGGCACTGGAACGCGCCCGCACCCAGGGCCCGGACGCGTTCACCGTGGAGGAGATCTGCGCCGACGTCGACGTCGCGCCGCGCACGTTCTTCAACCACTTCCCGTCGAAGGACGCGGTGCTGTTCGACTGGGACGCCGCCTCCCTCGCCGAGCTCGCCACCGAGGTCCGCGCCCGGCCCGAGTCGTCCCCGCTCGGGGCCGCGACGGCGGTGCTCGCCGAGGTCGCCGAGGCGCTGACGACCAGCCCGACCTGGCACGGCCAGATGGAGCTGCTGCGCACCCACCCCGAGCTGCGCCCACGGATCGCCCACGTCGGACGGACCGTGGAGCAGACCGTCGCCGACGCGCTCGCCGAGCGCGACGGCACCGACACCCCCACCACGGCCCACCGGCTCGACGCGGCCGCCGCGATGGCGATCATGCAGGTCGCCGTCGCCGGCTGGCTGGCCGCCCCGGAGGGCCCGGCGGCCCGCCAGGTCTACGGCGACGTGCTGGCGGCCGCCCGGGAGTCCTTCGCGGCGCTGCCGGACTGAACGCGCCCCCGGCTCAGGCCGCCGGCGGCCCGTAGGTCAGCCGGACCACGCCGTTCTCGTAGGCCTCCGACTCGCGCAGCCGCAACGGCGCCCGGACGCCCTCGGCGAACAGCCGCAGCCCGGCCCCGAGCGACACCGGGTAGACGAACAGGTTGAGCGTGTCGACCAGGCCGTCGGCGAGCAACGCACGGACCAGGGTGACGCTGCCGGAGACGTAGATGCCGCCGCCGGTCGCGTCCTTGAGCTGCTGGATCCGCACCGGGTCGTACGGGCCGAGCACCCGGGCGTTCTCCCACTCCAGCGGGTCGGCCAGGGTCGAGGTGACGACGTGCTTGGGCGCGCCGTTGAAGAACGCCCCGCCGGACTCGACGTCGTGGCCGCGGGCCGACCAGGCCGGGTGGAACATCTCGTAGGTGGTGCGGCCGAGCAGGATCGCCGCGTCGGTCAGCCGGCCGATCGCCTCCCCCATCGCGTCGGGGAAGCCGTACTCGGCCGTCCACGACGGGTCGGACACGACCCCGTCGAGGCTGATGAACTCGTGCACGTCGATGGTGCCCACTGTGGTCTCCCGGGGTCCGGTACGGAGGTGTCGGGGGTAGGACCGCGGCCCGGCCCCGAGCTCATCGGCTCGACTCAGGCCAGGTCCGCGACGGTGGACGCCGCGCCGCGTGACCACAGCGACTCCAGCGCGGCCCGGAACGCGCCCGCGAACCGCTCGTCGGAGCCGAGGTCGCCGAACACCCCGCGGTGGGACAGGAACGACCCCGGGGTGTCCCGTTCGGCGCGGGCCAGCGCGGTCATCTCCTCGGCGAGACGGTCCTGCTGGGGGATCTCGCGGCCCTGCTCGTCGGTGCCCTCGGCGTAGCGGCACCACCCGGCGACGACGGCCGCCGCCCGCGCGACCGGCCCGCCCGCGGCCAGCTGCTCGCGCACCACCGGCAACAGGAAGATCGAGATCCGGTCGGAGCTGCCGTAGTTGATCCGCATCAGCGTGTCGGCGACACCCGGGTTCGCGAAGCGTTCCAGCAGGGTGTCCTTGTAGGCGTCGAGGTCGATGCCGGGCACCGGGCGCAGCGTCGGGGTGGCCTCGTCGTCCATGTAGGACCGCAGGAACGCCGCGAACGTCGGGTCCTGGGCGACCTCGTGCACGTAGCGGTGCCCGGCGAGGTAGCCGAGGTAGCCGAGCGCCTGGTGGGTGGCGTTGAGCAGGCGCAGCTTCATGAACTCGTAGGGGACGACGTCGTCGACGAGCTGGACCCCGACCCGCTCGAACTCCGGGCGGCCCGCGGCGAAGTGGTCCTCGAGCACCCACTGGGTGAACGGCTCGCACACGACCGGCCAGCCGTCGCGCAGCTCGAAGCGCTCGGCGAGGGCCTCGCGGTCGGTGTCGGCGGTGGCCGGGGTGATCCGGTCGACCATCGAGTTCGGGAAGGTGACCGACTCCGCGACCCAGGCGCCCAGCCCGGCGTCGCGGAGCTGGGCGACACCGGTGAACACCCGGCGGGCGACGTCGCCGTTGCCCTGCATGTTGTCGCAGCTCATGACCGTGAGCGGGCCGGTGCCGCGCTCCCGGCGACGCGCCAGCGCCTCGACGACCAGCCCGAACGCCCCGGTCGGGGCGGAGCCGGCGGCCATCGCGTCCAGGTCGGCGCGAATGCCGGGGAAGTCCGGGTCGAACTCGCCGGTCTTCTGGTCGATCGCGTAGCCGCCCTCGGTGATCGTCAGCGAGACGATCCGGGTGTCGGGGTGGGCGATCCGCTCGATGACGGCGTCGGGGTCGTCGGGGGCGTAGAGGTAGTCGACCAGCGACCCGACCACCCGGGGCGTCAGCGTCCCGTCGGCCTCCTTCAGCACGAGCGTGTACAGCCCGTCCTGGGCGGCCAGCACGTCACGCATCCGGTCGTCGGCGGTGAGCACGCCGACCCCGCAGATCCCCCACTCCGGCGCCCCGCCGGAGGCGAGCAACGCGTCGACGTACATCGCGAGGTGCGCGCGGTGGAACCCACCGACGCCGATGTGGACGATCCCGCGCCCCACGGCGGCCCGGTCGTAGCCGGGGACCTCCACGCCCTCGATCCCGTCGGCCCAGATCCCGGTCTCGTCCAGCGAACGCATGGTCCCCCTTGCCACGTCCCCCGCGCCCCACGGCGCCGTCGGGTGAGACGCCGACCCTACCGCTCGCACCGTGCCGCGCAAGCGCTTCCGCGAGAAGCCCCGCGAACTGGTCCTGCAACCGGTAACGCCTACGAAACAACGTCGTACGCTGCGACGATCAGAGATCAGTACTTGCGCATATCGCAAGTCAGGGCCTACGGTCGCCCGGTGACCGACCCCCGTACCACCCGGACCGCCGAGGACGCGGTCGCCGGACGGGTGCGCGCCCTGCTCGAGCGCGACGGCTGGACCCAGCGCCGGTTCGCGGCCGCGATCGGGCTGGAGGAGACCAAGCTGTCGAAGTCCCTCGCCGGACGTCGCCGCTTCGCCGCCGACGAGCTCGTCCGCATCGCCGAGGTCACCGGCGAGACGGTCGCGCGGCTGCTGCACGGCCGCGACGGCGCCCGGGCCAGGACCGCGGTCCCCACCGGGGCCGCCGCCGCGGCGGCCGAGCCCGACACCGGACGCGAGCCCGGCGGGGCCCACGGCACCCGTGGCCGGATCCTCGACGCGGCCTGGGAGCTGATCGCCGACCACGGTTACCACCGGGTCCGCACCGCCGACGTCGCGCGGGCGGCGGGGACCAGCCCGGCGGCGATCCACTACCACTTCCCCACCCGCTCGGAGCTGCTCGACTCCGCGCTGCGGCACAACGTGCGCCTCGCCTTCGACCGCCAGGTCGCCGAGCTCGACACGATCGCCCACCCGCACGAGCGGCTGCTGCGGCTGATCGACCTGCAGCTCCCCGACGGCGCCCTGCTGCGCCGCGAGTGGTCGATCTGGATCCAGGTGTGGGCGGAGTCGGCGATCGACCCGGCCCGGCGCGCGCTGTACTGGGACGCCTACGACCGCTGGTACCGCAGCATCGCCATGACGATCGCCGAGGGCGCCGCGGCCGGGGTGTTCGTGTCCGGCCGCACCGAGGCCCTGGCCGACCAGCTCACCGCGCTGATCGACGGGCTCGGCATCCAGGTGCTGGCGATGACCCCACGGGCCGGGACCGACCGGATGCGCGCCCTGCTGCACGACTTCATCGACCGGGCCGTGCTCGCGGCGCCGGCAGGCACGGAACGAACGGAGATCGGATGAACCGTGACGTCATCATCACCTGCGCGGTGACCGGGGCCGGCGACACGGTGGGCCGCAGCCCGCACGTGCCCGTCACCCCGGCCGCGATCGCCGCGGACGCGATCGCCGCGGCCCGGGCCGGGGCCGCCGTGGTGCACATCCACGTGCGCGACCCGGAGACCGGGAGCCCGTCGCGGGCGGTGGAGCTCTACCGCGAGACCGTGACCCGCATCCGGGACTCCGGCGTCGACGTCGTGCTGAACCTGACCGCCGGCATGGGCGGCGACCTGGTGATCGACGCCGACGACCCGCTCAAGCCGATCGACGGCACGGACCTCGTCAACGCCCTGGAGCGGCTCCCGCACGTCGAGGAGCTGCTGCCCGACATCTGCACGCTGGACTGCGGCTCGCTGAACTTCGGGGAGGGCAACCAGCTCTACGTCTCCACCCCGGACATGCTGCGCACCGGGGCCAGGCGGGTGCAGGAGCTCGGGGTGAAGCCCGAGCTGGAGATCTTCGACACCGGACAGCTGTGGTTCGCCACCGTCCTGGTCGAGGAGGGTCTGATCGACGCCCCGGCGCTGTTCCAGCTGTGCATGGGCATCCCCTACGGCGCCCCGGCCGACCCGGGTGTGCTGGCGGCGGAGGTGAACCTGCTGCCCGAGGGCGCCAACTTCGCGTCGTTCGCGATCGGGCGCGACCAGCTGCCGTGGGTGGCGCAGTCGGTGCTGGCCGGCGGGCACGCCCGCGTCGGGCTGGAGGACAACCTCTACCTCTCCCGCGGGGTGAAGGCGACCAACGAGCAGCTGACCGAGCGCGCGGTGGAGATCGTGCAGAACCTCGGCGCGAGCGTCGCGACGCCGGACCGCGCCCGCGCGATCCTCGGCCTGAAGGAGCGCGCCGGTGTCTGAGCCCGAGACAGAGTCCGTGTCCGTCACCGAGTCCGAGCCCGACCTCCGGCCCGTCTCCGCGATCCGGACCGTCGCCTGCATCGGCGCCGGAGTGATCGGCGCGGGCTGGGCGGCGTACTTCCTGGCCCGCGGGCTGCGGGTCCGGGCCTGGGACCCCGCCCCGGACGCCGAGGAGACGCTGCGCCGCGTGGTCGACGCCGCCTGGCCGGCGCTCACCGAGCTGGGGCTGGCCGAGGGCGCCGACCGGGACGCGCTGACGATGTTCCCGACCGCGGCCGAGGCCGTCGCGGGCGCGGACTTCGTGCAGGAGAGCGCCCCGGAGGACCTGACGCTCAAGCGCTCCCTGCTGGCCGAGCTGGCCGACGCCGCGGTGGCGGCCGGTCCGGACGTGGTGGTGGCGTCGTCGACCTCGGGGTTCCCGATGACCGACATGGCGACGACCGCGGCGCACCCGGACCGGCTCGTCGTCGGGCACCCGTTCAACCCGCCCTACCTGATCCCGCTGGTCGAGGTCGTCGGCGGGGAGCGGACCGCGGCCTGGGCGGCGTCGCGGGCCGCGGACTTCTACCGGCACATCGGCAAGTCGGTGATCGAGATGGAACGGGAGCTGCCCGGCTTCATCGCGAACCGCCTGCAGGAGGCGATCTGGCGCGAGGCGCTGCACATGGTCGCCGCGGGCGAGGCCACCCCCGAGGAGATCGACCGCTCGATCACCGACGGCCCGGGGCTGCGCTGGCCGGTGCACGGGCCCTGCCTGACCTTCCACCTGGCCGGGGGCCGGGGCGGGATGGCGCACATGCTGGACCACTTCGGACCGTCGCTGAAGGCGCCGTGGACACGCCTGGAGGCCCCGGAGCTCACCCGGGAGCTGCGCGACGACATGGTCGCCGGCGCCGAGGTCTCCGCGGGTGGGCGACCGATGGCCGAGCTGGTGGCCGAGCGCGACCGGGCGGTGATCGCGGTCCGCCGGGCCGTGGCCGCGGCCCGGCAGACCACTGTGCAGACCACCGGGCAGACCACCGGGCAGACCACCGGGCAGACCACCGGGCAGACCGCCGGGGAGACCGCCCGGTGAGCGCGCTGCCGGCGCACCGCGACGTCGTCCGCCCCGAGTGGATCGACTACAACGGCCACCTGTCCGAGCCCTACTACGTGCTGGTGTTCGGCGACGCGACGACGGCGCTGATGGAACACACCGGGATGGACGCCGGCTACCGGGACACGACCGGCTGCTCGCTCTACACCGTCGAGGCGCACGTGCGGTACCTGCGCGAGATCGGCGCGGACGCGGAGCTGGAGGTCACGACCCGGGTGCTCGGCCGCGACGCGAAACGGCTGCGGCTCTGGCACGAGCTGCGCACCGCGGGCCGGCTCTGTGCCACCGAGGAGCTGATGTGTCTGCACGTCGGCCCGGGCGGCACCGCGCCGTTCCCGGACGGCGTCGCCGCCGACCTCGACGCGCTGGTCACCGGCGACCCCGTACCCGAGCACGCCGGACGTGCGGTGCAGGAGGTGACCCGGCCCCCGACCTGACCCGCGACCGCGGCCCCGCACCTGCGGGGCCCTCCCCGAGGAGACAGCTCGATGACCAGCCCGACCCTGACGTCGCTGTCCCGGCGACGCCTGCTGGGCGGCGCGGCGGGACTCGCCGCGGCGGCCGTGCTCGCCGGCTGCGGCGGCCCCGCCGCGGCCCGCGACGCCGGTCCCCCGCGCCGCGGCGGCGTCCTGCGGGTGGGGGTGACCGGCGGCGGATCGTCGGACACCCTGGACCCGCACAGCCCCGCCACGAACCCCGACATCGCCCGCACGCTCAGCCTCTACGAGCCGCTGCTGCACTGGGACGACGCCTACACCCTGCAGCCCGCGGTCGCCGAGTCGGTGACGGCGGAGCCCGGGGCACGGGCCTGGACCGCGGTCATCCGCGCCGGCATCACCTTCCACGACGGCCGTCCGGTCACCCCGGACGACGTCGTCGCCACCTTCGCGCGGATCACCGACCCGTCCGACCCGAAGTCCGGGGCGTCGCAGTTCGGGATCCTCGACGACGTCGTCGTCGCCTCCGACCGGTCGGTGCGGTTCGTGCTGTCCGAGCCGTCCCCGATCTTCGACCAGTACCTGGCCGAGTACTCGTGCGGGATCGTCCCGGCCGACTTCTCGCTGGACAGGCCGGTCGGCACCGGGGCGTTCCGGTTCGCCTCGTTCACCCCCGGCCAGCAGAGCGCCTTCGTCCGCCACGACGGCTACTGGCGCCCGGACCAGCCCTACGTCGACCGCCTCGAGCTGATCAACTTCTCCGAGGACGACGCCCGGATCAACGCCCTGCTCTCCGGGCAGGTCGATGCGATCGACCAGGTCCCGCTGTCGCTGACCGAGGTGGTCGGCTCCTACGACTCGGTGCGGCTGCTGACCTCGGAGACCGGGTCGTGGCTGCCGTTCACCATGCGCGTCGACGTCGCCCCGTTCGACGACGTCCGGGTCCGCCAGGCGCTGCGTCTGGTCACCGGCCGCGGCGAGCTGGTCAACCAGGTGCTGTCCGGGCAGGGCGCCGCCGGCGTCGACCTCTACGCCCGCTTCGACCCGGACTACCTCGACCCGTCCCGCGAGCAGGACCTCGCCCGGGCCCGCGACCTGCTCGCCGCGGCCGGGAAGCCGAACCTCGCGGTGGAGCTGGTGACCTCCCCGATCCAGGCCGGCACCGTCGAGGCCGCGCAGGTGTTCGCCACCCAGGCCCGCGGCGCCGGGATCGACGTCGGGCTGCGCCGGGTCGACACCTCCACGTTCTTCTCCGACCAGTACCTGCAGTGGGAGTTCGCGCAGAGCTTCTGGAACACCCGCAACTACCTGCCGCAGGCCTCGCAGTCCTCGATGCCCGACGCACCGTTCAACGAGACGCACTGGACCGACGCGCAGTACCAGGGCCTGGTCCGCCGGGCCCGGTCCGAGCTGGACGCCGGGCGGCGGGCCCAGCTGGTGCGCGCGGCGCAGCGGATCGAGTTCGACCGCGGCGGCTACCTGATCTGGGGCTTCCCGGACCGGGTGGACGCCCACCAGGCCTACGTCGGCGGGCTCGTCCCGAACCGCACCGGGCTGTCCCTGTCCGGCTACGAGTTCCGGAAGGCGTGGGTGGACGCATGAGCCCGCTCGTCCGCATGATCCTGCGGCGCCTCGCGCTGTCGGTGCTGATCCTGCTCGTCGTGTCGGTGCTGATCTTCGCCGCGACGCTGCTGCTGCCCGGCGACCCCGCCCGGGCCATCCTCGGCCAGCAGGCCACCCCGGAACGGGTGGCGGCGCTGACCGCGCAGCTGGGCCTCGACCGGCCCGCGCCCGAGCGCTACCTCACCTGGCTGGGCGGTGTCCTGACCGGCGACCTCGGCTTCTCCGCCGCCACCGGCGGCCCGGTGTCGGAGCTGCTCGGAGACCGGATCGGGGCCTCGGCGCTGCTGCTGGTGCTGACCGCGCTCGTCTCCACCCCGGTCGCGCTCGCGCTGGGCGCGCGGGCCGCGGTCCGGCGCGGCACCCGGACCGACTCCGCGGTGTCCGGGGCCTCGCTGGTGCTGGCCGCGCTGCCGGAGTTCGTCATCGGCGTGCTGCTGGTCGTGCTGTTCGCGACCTCGGTGCTGCGGATCCTGCCGTCGGTGACGATCGCCCGGCCGGGCGAGCCGGTGTGGGCGCGACCCGAGCAGCTGGTGCTGCCGGTCGTGACGCTGGCACTGGTGGTGATCCCCTACGTGGTGCGGATGACCCGCGCGACGCTGTCGGAGACCCTCGACGCCGGCTACGTCGAGATGGCCCGGCTCAAGGGGCTGCCCGAGCGCACCGTGCTGTTCCGGCACGCCGTGCCGCACACGATCGGCCCGGTCGCCCAGGTGATCGCCCTGCAGCTGGCCTGGCTGGCCGGGGGCGTGGTCGTCGTCGAGTTCCTGTTCCGCTACCCCGGGATCGGGCAGGCGCTGATCGACGCCGTCGCCAACCGGGACGTGCAGGTCGTGCAGGCGATCACCCTCGTCATCGCGGCGTTCTACGTCGTGGTGAACCTCGCCGCGGACGTCGCCGGGATCCTGGCCGACCCGCGGATCCGGCACTCCTCGACCGGAGGTCCCGCATGACCGCCCCGTCCACCCCGTCCACCCCGTCCGCGCCCTCCGCGCCGTCCGGCCTGCTGCGCCGCACCTTCCGCCGCCGGCAAGCGCGGATCGGAGCCGTCCTCACCGTCCTGGTCGTCGCGGTCGCGCTGCTCGGCCCGCTCGTCGGGCCGCTGCTGACCGGCTACGGCGTCGACGACTTCGCCGGGCGGCCGTTCCGCGCCGAGGGCATCGCCGGCACCGACGACCTGGGCCGCGACGTGTTCACCCGGTTCCTCGCCGGCGGCGGACCGGTGCTGCTCTACGCGCTGGCCGCGACCGCGATCGGCGTCGTCGGCGGGACGGCGCTGGGCATGCTCGCCGGCTACTCCGGCACCACCGGCAGCCGGCTGGACACGCTGATCATGCGGGGCGGCGACGTGCTGCTGTCGTTCCCGCAGCTGGTGCTGGCACTGCTCGCGGTCGCCGTGCTCGGCTCGTCGGGCTGGCTGCTGGTGCTGGTCATCGGCATCACCCACGTCCCGCGGGTCGCGCGCGTCGCCCGGCAGGCGACGCTCTCGGTCGCCGGGCAGGACTACGTGCAGGCCGCCCGGATGTACGGGATGCCCCGGCGACGGATCCTCGCCACCGAGGTCCTGCCCAACATCACCGGCCCGCTGATGGTCGAGCTCGGCCTGCGGCTGACCTACTCGATCGGCTACGTGGCGTCGCTGTCGTTCCTGGGACTGGGGGTGCAGCCGCCGGCGTCGGACTGGGGGCTGCAGATCAACGAGAACCGGATCGCGCTGATCGTCACGCCGTGGGGGGTGCTGCTGCCGGTGCTCGCGATCGCGGTCCTCACCGTCGGCACGAACATGATCACCGATGCGCTGGCGAAGGAGTCCGCGGACACGACGGGGGGCGGGGCATGAGCCGGACACCGACGATCGAGTGCACGGGGCTGCGGGTCGCGACGACCCACGGCCGCGAGGTGCTGCACGGCGTGGACTGGGCCGTCGCACCGGGCGAGATCCTGGCCCTGGTCGGCGAGTCCGGGTCGGGCAAGACCACCGCGGCGCTGGCCGCGCTCGGCCACTTCCGCGCCGGGCTGACCCACACCGGCGGGACGATGCGCTTCGCCGGGCACACCGAGTCCCACGACGACCTGCTCACGCTGCCCGCGGCGACGCTGCGCGGGGTCCGGGGCCGGCTGGTCTCCTACGTGCCGCAGGACCCGGCGCTGTCGCTGAACCCGGTGCTGCGCATCGGGCCGCAGGTCGCGGAGGTCCTCACCGCACACGGCTGGGAGGGTGACGTGGCCGCCCGGGTGCGGGAGGTGCTGACCGACGTCGGGCTGCCCGGCGACGACGCCTTCGCCGACCGCTACCCGCACCAGCTCTCCGGCGGACAGCAGCAGCGGGTCGGGATCGCGGCGGCGTTCGTGCACCGGCCCGACGTGGTGGTGCTCGACGAGCCGACGACCGGGCTGGACGTCACCACCCAGGACCTGGTGCTCGACACCGTGCGGGAGCTGGTGACCCGTTCCGGGACCGCCGCGCTCTACATCACCCACGACCTCGCCGTCGTCGCCGGGCTGGCCGACCGGGTCGCGGTCATGCAGGCCGGCGAGGTCGTCGAGACCGGAACCGTGCGCGCGGTGCTCACCGCGCCGGAGCACCCCTACACCCGGGCGCTGATCGCGGCGGTGCCGGACCTGCACCGGCAGACCGGGCGGGAGCCGGCACCGGCCGGTGAGCCGGTGCTGCGGGTGCGCGGTGCCGGGAAGCGCTACGGCGACCGCCCCGTGCTCGACGGCGTCGACCTGGAGCTGGCCGCCGGGGAGTGCCTGATGCTGCTGGGCGAGTCCGGGTCGGGGAAGACGACGCTGGCCCGTGGCCTGTCCGGGCTGCTGCCGCTCGACGCGGGCGAGCTGAGCCTGCACGGCGAGGCGCTCGCCACCCCGCGCAGCTACGCCCAGCTGCGCAGCGTGCAGTACGTGTTCCAGAGCCCGTTCGCGTCGCTGAACCCGCGGCGCACCGTCGCGAGCTCACTGGAGGTGCCGCTGCGGCACCTCACCGACCTCGACGCCGACGCCCGCCGGGACCGGGTGCTGCACATGCTGCGCCAGGTGCGGCTCGACGAGTCCTTCGCCCACCGCTACCCGGGCGGGCTGTCCGGCGGTGAGCGTCAGCGCGCGGCGATCGCCCGCGCCCTGGTCACCGCCCCGGACGTGCTGGTGTGCGACGAGGTCACCTCCGCGCTGGACGTCTCGGTGCAGGCCTCGATCGTCGAGCTGCTGGCGACGGTCCGCCGCGAGCTGGGCACCGCGATGCTGTTCGTGACGCACAACATCGCCCTCGCCCGGGAGGTCGCGGACCGGATCGCGGTGCTGCAGCAGGGCCGCATCGTCGAGCAGGGCACGGTGGACGAGGTCCTCACCGACCCGCAGCACGACTACACCCGCACCCTGCTGCAGCACACACCCTCGATGACGGCCGCACGGTGACGGCAGTGCGGGCGCGCCCGCTCAGGCGAAGTCGAGGACCTGCTCGGCCTCGAGGCGCGGCAGCCGCGGGTGCCAGGCGTCCGGGCCGGGGTGGCCCAGGTTGACCACCAGCAACGCGCGGTGCCGGCCGCCGGGGAAGAACTCCTCGGTGACGGCGTCGGCGTCGAAGCCGGCCATCGGCCCGGTCGCGAGACCGTGGGCGCGGGCCGCGAGCAGGAGGTAGCCGATCTGCAGCGACGCGTTGAACCGGGCCATCGGCTCGCGGCCCTCGCGACCCTGGGACTCCAGGCCCTCGCGGAAGCCGGGCTTGACCGGGAACGTGGTGTCCGAGTGCTCGTGGAAGTCCAGGTCTGCGGCCAGGATCGCGACGACCGGGGCGGCCTGGGACTTGGCCCGGTTGCCCTCGGCGAGCAGCGGCACCAGACGGGCCTTGCCCTCGTCGCTGCGGACGAACGTCACGCGCAGCGGCTGGGTGTTGGCCGCGGTCGGCGGCCACTGCGCCAGGTCCCACACCGCACGGAGCGTCTCGTCGCTGACGGGCTCGTCGGTGAAGGTGTTGGCGGTGCGGGCCTCGGTGAACAGCGCGGCGCGGCCGGCCTCGTCGAGACGGGGCAGGAGCACCGGGGAAGCGGTCTCAGCAGTCACGAAACGTAGAGCGTTCAACGACTTCGCCCGCATTCCCCGTTGCGCCGTGACACGAGTCACGTGCCGCGGTCACCCGGTGGCGTGGACGCCCCAGCGCAGCACCTGCGTCTCGCCAGGGACCAGCTCGATCAGGTCGGTGCCCGAGTTCAGCGCGTCCGGCGGGCAGGTCATCGGCTCGACCGCGATCGCCCGCGACGGCGTGACGACCCCGTCCGGGCCCTGGCGCGGGAAGTCCGACGGGGTGAAGACCTGCACCCAGCCGAACGCCGCGTCGGCCCACAGCTCGGTGCCCCCGCCGTCGCGGGCCCCGACGCGGTGCCGGACCCGGCCGTCGGCTCCGCCGTCCGGGCCGTCGCCGGGCGTGCAGCCGCCGAACGCGCCGTCCAGGACGAGGCCGGCGAGCTTGGTGCGGGAGATCGGGGCGGGCAGCGGCGCCGGCGGGCCGTCGGGCAGCTGCTCGCGCAGCGGCAGCTCGGTCCGCGCGGACAGGGTGAGCTCCAGCTCGTCGGTCGGGACGTCACCGACCCGCAGGTACGGGTGGAACCCCAGGCCGAACGGGACGGTCGCGTCCCCGAGGTTCTCCACCTCGGTGGTGACGGTGAGCCCGTCGCGGCCGACGGCGTAGGTCACCGTGAGCCGTACCGGCTGCGGCCAGCCGGGCTGCACCGGCGCGACGGCGGTCAGGGTGATCCGGTCGCCCGCCCGCTCCACCGGTGTCCGCGGCACGTGCCGCAGCAGGCCGTGGATGGCGTTGCCGGCGTCGGGCTCGGTCAGCGCGAGCCGGTGACGGGTCCCGCGGTGGGTCCAGACACCGCCGCGGACCCGGTTCGGCCAGGGCGCGAGCACCGCCCCGGAGCCCTTCGGCGGGCGTGCCGTGGGCGGGTGCGGCTCGGTCCGGACCCGGCCGCCCTGGGGGAACCCGGCCAGCGCCGCCCCGACCTCGTCGACCTCGGCCCGGGAGTCGCCGCTCACGATCACGAACCGTTCACCGCACGCGTCCACGTCGGTGAGTCTCCGTGATCGCTCCGCTCAGCCGGCCAGCGGGGTCGCGCGGGCGGTGTCGGGGTCGCCGACGACCTCGACCGGGGCGGGCGGCCCCAGCTCGGCCACGGTGAACGCGACACCCGCGTCCCGGGCGAGGCCGACGACGTGCTCGTGGTGGGTGAACAGCAGCACCTGCGCGGTGGCGGCCAGCTCCCCCAGCACGGCGACGCTGGCCGCCGCCGCCGTCGACGTGCTCGTGGTGGGTGAACAGCAGCACCTGCGCGGTGGCGGCCAGCTCCCCCAGCACGGCGACGGCGGCGGCGCCGCGCTCGTCGTCGAAGGTCATGAGGACGTCGTCGAACACGACCGGCACCGTCGGCAGCCCGGCGGCGACCCGGTCGGCCTGCAGCTGCTCGATCCCGGCCAGGCGCAGCGCGAGGTGCACCTGGTCGGCGGTGCCCTCCGAGAGCCGGGTCGGCGCGAGCTCCTCGCCGTCGGCCCGCACCGCGACCAGGCTGCGTCCGGTGCCGCCCGCCTCGGCCGGGGGCCGCAGCGCGACGAACCGGCCGCCGGTGAGGCGTTCGAGCACCACCCCGGCGCGGACCAGCAGCGGGGAGGCGTGGCTGCGTTCGTAGGCCTCCAGCTCGCGGCGCAGGATCTCGCGCTGCAGGTGCAGCACCAGGTAGCGCTCCGCGGCGTCGGCGACGCCCGCCAGCTCGGACTGGGCGCGGGCGTGCAGCTCGGCGGCGCCCTCGGCCTCCTCCAGCTCGCGGCGCCGGGCCCGCAGCCCGCCCAGCTGCTCACGGACCTCGTCCTGCTCGGCCCCGAGCTCGCGCTCGTGGGCCTGCGCCCGGTCGAGCGCCTCGGTCAGCGCACCGGGCTCGGTGTCCGGGGCGGCGGTGACCAGCTCGTCCGCGTCGAGGTCGGGCGCCGCGGCGGCCAGCAGCCGCTCCTGCTCGGCGATGCGGGTGTCGAGCACGGCGACGTGCGCGCCGCGCTGCGCCGCGGCCTCCAGCCCACCCGGCTCCGGGGCCTCGGTCAGCGCCAGCTCGACGGCGAGCCGGTCCAGCACCGCGGTGGCCGCGGCCGCGCTGCGGGCGGCGCGGGTGGCGTCGTCCTCGGCGGCGGCGATGCCGTCGTCGAGGTGGCCCGCCGAGACCGCGGCCTTGGTGACCTCGCGGACCCGGTCGGCGAGCTCACCGAGCCGGTCCACGGCATCGGTACCGGTCGGCGCGGGCTCCAGGTGCCGCTCCACCAGCGCGACGACCGCCCGCCCGTGTACGGCGACGGCGCGCTCCAGGCGGCGGGCCTCCTCGTCGTCCTGGCGGGCGAGTGCCCCCGCGGTCCGGGCGTCGGCGACGGTGTCGCGGCGGGTGTCCCAGCCCGCGGGCTCCAGATCGGTGGGCAGTCCGGCGCCGCGCAGCGCGAACCGCCAGCGCTGGGCGGCCAGCTCGCGCTCGTGCCGGGCGGCATCGGCCGCTCCCCCGGCGCGTTCGGCCTCGCTGCGCAGCCGGGCCAGCAGCACCCGCCGGTCGCGGGCGTGCTCGGCCTCGGTGGCGAGGTCCGCGGCGGCGACGAGCAGCACGTCCAGCGGGGCGCCGTCGCGCGGGCGCCCGGCCGCGGCGAGCGCGGAAGCCAGCGCCCGCTCCTGCACCTCGGCCTGGTCGCGCAGCCGGGCGAGACGCTCGTCGGCGCGGGCGGCGTCGTCCTCGGCGCGGGCGGCCTCGGTCAGCGCGGCGACGACGGCGTCGGCGTCGTCCGGGTCCGGGACGGCGACGCCGTGCGCCCGCCACAGCGTCGCCCAGGCCGCGGCCGCGGCGGCGGTGCGCTCCGCGGCCGCGGTGGCGGCGGCCGCGGTGCGGGCGGCCTCGGCGTCGGCGGTGTCGAGCTCGGCGTCGCGGTGCGCCAGCTCGGCGACCCGGTCCGCGGAGGCGATCATGTCGTCGGCGACCCGGTCGGCCCCGGCGAGGGCGGCCGAGAGCCTGCCCGCGGCCGCGGCGGCGCCGTCCGGCCCGGCGGCGAGCAGCTCGTCCAGCGCGGCGTCGCGGGCGGCCCGGGCGGCGGCGAGCGCGTCCGCGCCGACCGGGCGGCCGTCGGCGGCCACCCCGTCGCGGGCGGCCCTTGCCCGGTGCGCGCGGTCCGCGGCGTCCGCGGCGGCCCGCTCGGCCCCCCGCTGGTCGGACTCCGCGGCGCGCAGTGCGGCCCGCAGCTCCCGGACCTCACGGCGCGGCGGGGCCAGCACGCCGGGACCGACCACCCCTGTGCCGTCCACCGCGGGGCCGTCCACCGCGGGGCCGTCCACCGTGGGGCCGTCCACCGTGGGGCCGTCGGGGGTGCCGCGGTACCCGGCCGCGACGAGCGCCTCGGCACGGCGGCCACGGGCGGCGTCGCGCTCGGCGACGGCGGCCCGGCACAGCGCGGCGGCCGAGCCCTCGGCCTCGATCGCGCGCCGGACCTCGGCGACCCGGCCGACCCGGTCGGCGTCGAGACCGCCCGGGACGTCGGCCACCTCGCGGACCTCGGCGAGCGCGTCGGCGTGCAGCCGCTCCGCCCTGGTCTGCTCGGCGATCGCCTCGGTGAGGCGTCGGGCGTGCTCGTCGAGATCACGGGCACGGTCGGCCGGCAGGTGGACGGCGGCGAGCCGGTCGGCGGGGCTGCGCCCGTCCTCGGCGACCAGTCCGGCCAGCGCGGTCTCGGCGCGACGGTGGGCCTCGGCGGCCTCGGCGCGCAGCCGGGCCGCCCGCTCGGCGTCGGCGCGCCGGGCCTGGGCGGCGGACTCCAGCTCGCGGACCCGGGTGGCGTCGGCGAGCAGGTCCTCGTCGAGGTCGAGCTCGGCGCGCCGGGCCCGCAGCGCGTCGGCGGTGGCGCGGTGCTCGTCGCGGGCGGTCTCGGCGTCGGCCAGCGCGGCGGTGGCGCGGGTGTACTCCTCCAGGGAGGCCGCATCCAGGGCGGCGCCGGTCGCACACAGCGCGGCGCGCTCGGCCCGCAGCGCGGCCAGCTCCCGGGCCGGCTCCTGGGCGCGGACGGCCTGCCGGGCCTTCTCCGCCGCCACCGCCGCCCCGCGACGGGTGCGGGTCAGCTCCGCGGCGCGGCGCTCCAGCCGGGCGATCTCCTCGGCCAGCGCCGTGACCTCACCGGCCCGCGAGACCCGCTCCTCCACGGCCTTCTCGGTCGCGGTGAACCGGGCGAACGCCGCCCGCACCTCGACCGACCGGTTGCCCCGGTGCTCCTTGAACAGGGCGTCGGCCTCGGTGTCCAGTGCGGCGATCAGGGCTCGGGCGTCGCGGCCGCTGCGCGCGGTGAACACCAGCTCGGCGAGGTCCCCCTCACCCGCGCACAGGGCCCGGCCGCCCTCGCGCAGGTCCTCGTGGCCGAGCCCGAAGCCCTCCCGCCAGCGGCGCCGGGCGTCGGCACCGGACTCGCCCCAGGGCGGGTCGGCGACGGCGCCGGTGTCGTCGTGCAGGCCGCGGGTGGTGCGGCGCAGCACGGTCTCCCCGTCGGCGCCGGTGACCCGGGCCGAGACGGCCAGCCGCGACGGGCCGACGGCGTAGGCGTGGCGCACCGGGCGGGGCATCCCCCACAGCAGGTCGGACAGGGCGTCGAGCAGGGTGGTCTTGCCCGCCTCGTTGGGGCCGGACACGATCGTCAGCCCCTCGCCGAGGGTCAGCTCACGGCCCTCGTAGGCGCCGTAGCGCTCCAGGACCAGGGTGCGCAGCCGGGCGGTCGGGCTCACGACCCGGCCATCCGGGCCAGCAGCTGCTGCTCGGCCTGGCGGGCGAGCGCGGCGAGTCGCTCGTCGTCGCGCAGGTCCAGCAGGCCCGCCTCGCGCAGCCGGCGGCCGACCTCGCGTTCCAGCGGGGCGGCGAGCTCGCGGATGCGGTCCGGCTCGGCGGCCAGGCCGGCCGCGGCCGCGGACACCGCCGCCGTCAGCTCCGGGTCGACGGCGAGCGCTCCGGCGGGCGGCCGGGTGCGGTTGCGGACCTTCTCCAGGACCGCTCCGCAGCGCTCGGCGAGCAGCTCCAGCTCGGTGCGGACCCCGTCCGCGGAGGTGAGGTCCGCGGCGGCCTGGCCCGCGCCGTACAGCGTGACCTGGGCGACGACGGTCCGCGGCGCGGCCACCACGCAGCGCTCGCGCAGCGCGACCTCGACGGCGTCGTAGACGTCGTCGGCGCCGCCCAGGCCGGTGATGTCGACCTCGACGAGCTCCCAGCGGGCGACGTCGAGGACGAGCGGGGTGACCGTCGCCGCTGCGCCGGGGGCCGCGTCGACGAGCAGGGCGCCCTTCGCACCGCGCTCCTGCGGGTGGCGGCCCTGCAGGTTCCCGGAGAACCAGGCCGGGTGCGGGCCCTCGCAGACCGCGCGCTGCTCGTGCACGTGGCCGAGGGCGAAGTACTCGTAGCCGCAGCCGGACAGGTCCTCGGGGCGGCAGGGGGCGTAGGTGTCGTGCCGGTCGTCGCCCTGCACCGAGGTGTGCAGCATGCCGACGTTGACCAGGCCGGGGATCCGGTCGGGGTAGGCGGGCACGAGGTTCTCCAGGACCGCGCGGCGGGCGAAGCCCTGGCCGTGCACGGCGAGGCCGAGGTCGTCGTCGACGACGGTCTCGGGGGCGTCCACCGAGAGCCGGCGGGTGGTCGGCGGGAGCCGCAGCGACCGGGTGATCTCGGACTCGGCGTCGTGGTTGCCGCTGATGAGGAACACCGGGATGCCCTCGTCGTGCAGCCGCGACAGCTGCCGGACGAAGAACGCGCCGGTCGCGTAGTCCTTCCAGTCGCCGTCGTAGACGTCGCCGGCCAGCACCAGCGCCTCGGCCCGGGAGTCGACGACCGCGTCGACGAGGTTCTCGCAGGCCCGCCGGGTCGCCGCGCGCAGCGTCGCGGCGAGCTCGGAGTCCCCGAGCCGCGACAGGCCGCGCAGCGGGCTGTCGAGGTGCAGGTCGGCGGCGTGCACGAAGCGCACGGAGGAACTCCCGGAGCGGTCGGGTACGGGGGAACCGCCGAGTCTAGGACGGGGCCCTCGCCTATCCCCGCCGCGACACCGCCCGCCCGGTCATCGATGACGGCGCCGCAGGTCAGGTGGGGCGCACCACACAGCGGCGCCGGTCACGTTCCGGTGTCCGGATGATGGCCGGTGGGTGGATCCTGGCCGTCCGATCCCGAGAGAGAGCCGCGAGGTCGAGCCCGATGATCCAGCTCTGCGAACGCTGCTTCGCCCCCGTCGACACCGCGACCGAGCGCGTCTACCGGTTGTCCCACATCGAGTCGGCCGACGCGGCGGGCGAGGTGACCTGGCGCGAGGCCGTCGTGCACGTCGAGGCGTGCGTCCCCGCGGGCACCGTGGTCCCGGCCGGTCGGTGGGCGGCGTGATCCGGGACGCGCTCTGCGATCGCTGCCTCAACCCGATCGACCCGACGGCCGAGCCGCTGCGGATGCGCACCCACGGCGGGACGGCGCCCGACGGCGGGCCCGTGCGCAGCTTCGTGCACGCCCTGCCCTGCGCGCGCCCGGACACCGGGGACTGGGACCACGGGCGTCGCGGTCTGTCCCCGGCGGCGGTGCAGCACGCGGCGGCCCGCGCCGACCACCGCTGAGCGGCCCTCAGCCGTCCGGGCGGGTCCGGTCCTCCTGCTGGGACTCGACGTCCCGGATCCGCCGGTAGTGGGCGTTGCGGGTGCGCAGCACCACTGTCGCGAGCAGCGCCGCGAGCAGCGAGCCGCCGAGCACACCGATCTTCACGTGGTCGTCCTGCGGGGTGCCGGTGCCGAAGGCCAGCTCACCCACGAGCAGCGACACGGTGAACCCGATCCCGGCGAGCTGCGCGAGGCCGAGCAGGTCCCACCAGGACAGGTCGTCGGACAGCTCGGCCCGGGTGCACCGCTGCACCAGCCACGTCGCGCCGAGCACGCCCACGGTCTTGCCGACCACCAGCCCCGCGACGACACCGAGGGTGACGGTGTCGGCCAGGGCGGCACCGATGCCCCCGCCCCCGCCCCCGCCGTCGCCGTTGCCGTTGCCGCCGACGACGGTGACCCCGGCGGCGAAGAAGGCGAACACCGGTACCGCGAACCCGGCCGACAGCGGGCGCCACCGGTGCTCGAAGTGCTCCGACAGCGACACCCCGTGCACCCGGCGCCGACCGAGGACCGGCACCACGAAGCCGAGCAGCACCCCGGCGACGGTGGCGTGCACCCCCGATGCGTGGACGAGCACCCAGGTCAGGGCGGCGAGCGGTAGCAGCACCCACCAGGACCGGACCCCGCGCTGCACCGCGAGGGTGAACAGCGCGAGCGGGACGAGCGCGCCGAGCAGCGCGGCCACCGACAGCCGGTCGGTGTAGAACACGGCGATCACGGTGATGGCCAGCAGGTCGTCGACGACGGCGAGGGTCAGCAGGAAGGTCCGCAACGCGGTCGGCAGGTGGGTCCCGATCACGGCGAGCACCGCGAGGGCGAAGGCGATGTCGGTGGCGGTCGGGATGGCCCAACCGACCAGGGCGTCGGGGTTCGCGAGGTTGATCGCGACGTAGATCAGGGCGGGCACCGCCATGCCGCCGACGGCCGCGGCGACCGGGAGCAGCGCCGTGCGCGGGTCACGCAGGTCCCCGGCCAGGAACTCGCGCTTGAGCTCCAGCCCGACGACGAAGAAGAAGACCGCCAGCAGCCCGTCGGCGGCCCAGGTCGCGAGCGACAGGTCCAGGTGCAGCGCGGCGGGGCCGACGGTGAACCCGGCCAGCGCGGTGTAGGCGTCGCGCCAGGGCGAGTTGGCGAACAGCAGCGCCGCCGCCGCCGCGCTCACGAGCAGGACACCGCCGACGGTCTCGGTGCGCAGCACGTCGGCGACCCGGCGGGCGCGCGGCCAGGACCCGCGGGGGAACAGGCGTCGGCGGGTGGGGGTGGTGGGCACGGGACCGGTGTTCACGGGGCTCCGGGGAGGTCGGGCGGGCAGCGGACAGCGCTCTCCGACCAGACTTCCCGGCACACCGGTACGGGATCCTAACGGCCGCCGGCGTCGGCGTCAGCCCGTTCGAGGCGCACACCACCGGCGGCCCGACGCCCCGGCGCGGCCCCCTCGTGCCGTCCCCGGGCGTCAGGATCGCGTCCGGATCCCACCCGCCCGTGCCGCAGCGGCGCCACCATGGCGCGGTGAGCGACATCGCCGGAGCGGCCCTGGTCCTCGGCTACGTGCTGCTGGCCGTGCTGGCGGCCCGGGCCGTGCTGCGTTCGCCGAACCGTCAGCCGAGCGCCGCGGCGGCCGCGGCGAGCCCGCGGATCCGGTCGAAGTCCCCCGCGGCGACGGCGTCGGCCGGGGTCAGCCAGGACCCCCCGACGCAGGAGACGGTGGGCAACGCGAGGTAGTCCGGCGCGGAGTCGACGGTGATCCCGCCGGTCGGGCAGAACCGCAGGTCCGGCAGCGGCCCGGCGACGGCCTTCAGGAACGGGCGCCCGCCCGCCGCCTCGGCCGGGAAGAACTTGCACGCGGTGTGTCCGCGCTCGGCGACGGCCATCATCTCCGAGATGGTCGCGGTGCCGGGGAGGAAGTCCAGTCCGGAGTCCTCCATCGCGTCGAGCAGCCGCGGCGTCGCGCCGGGGCTGACCAGGAAGCGGGCGCCCGCCTCGACCGAGGCGCGCACGTCGTCGGGGGTGCGGACGGTCCCGGTGCCGACGACGGCGTCGGGCACCTCGGCCGCGATCCGGCGGACGCCCTCGAGCGCGGCCGGGGTCCGCAGGGTCACCTCGATGACCGGCAGCCCGCCGTCGACCAGGGCGCGGGCGAGCGGGACGGCCGTCGCCGCGTCGTGCAGCACGACGACGGGGACGACGGGGGCCAGCTCCAGCAGCTTCTCGCTCACGGGCGGGGTCCTCTCGGTGGGGCAGGGCGGCTCAGTAGGGCAGGGCGACGGTCGCGCCGGCGTCGGCGGGTCCGACCGCGGCCCGGAACGCGCCGAACAGCTCGCGACCGGTGCCGGTCGTCGGACCGGAGGGGCGGGTGGGTCGGGCGGGCTCGCGGGCGTCGAACTCGTCGGCGTCGACCAGCAGGGACAGCGTGCCGTTCAGGGTGTCCAGACGTACCAGGTCGCCGTCGCGGACGCTGCGCAGCGGTCCGCCCTGTGCGGCCTCCGGGGTGACGTGCAGTGCGGCCGGGACCTTGCCCGAGGCGCCGGACATGCGGCCGTCGGTGACGATCGCGACCTGGTGGCCGCGGTCCTGCAGCAGCCCCAGCGCGGGGGTCAGCTTGTGCAGCTCGGGCATGCCGTTGGCACGCGGGCCCTGGTACCGGACGACGGCGACCAGGTCGCGCCCGTCGAGCTCGCCCGCGGCGAACGCGGCCAGCAGGTCGTCCTGGTCGTCGAAGACCACGGCCGGTGCCTCGACGACGCGGTGGTCGGGCTCGACGGCGGAGGTCTTGACCACCGACCGGCCGAGGTTGCCGTGCAGCACGCGCAGCCCGCCGTCCGGGGAGAACGGGTCGGCGACCGAGCGGAGCACCGACTTGTCCAGGCTCTCGGTGGTGCCCTCGCGCCACACCAGCGCCCCGGTGTCCCCGTCCAGGAAGGGTTCGCGGGTGTAGCGGCGCAGGCCGGGGCCGTCGACGGTGCGGACGTCGTCGTGGGCCAGACCGTGGTCGAGCAGCTCGCGGACCAGCAGAGCCGTGCCGCCCGCGGCGTGGAAGTGGTTCACGTCCGCCGAGCCGTTGGGGTAGATCCGGGCCAGCAGCGGCACGACCGCGGACAGGTCCGAGAAGTCGTCCCAGGTGATCTGCACGCCCGCGGCGGCGGCCATCGCGACCAGGTGCATCGTGTGGTTGGTGGAGCCACCGGTGGCCAGCAGCGCGACGATCCCGTTGACCACGGCCTTCTCGTCGACGACCGCGCCCATCGCCCGGTCCGAGTCCCCCGCGGCGGCGAGTGCGCGGCGGGCGACCTCGTCGGTCAGGGCGTCGCGCAGCGCGGTGCCGGGGTTGACGAACGACGACCCCGGCAGGTGCAGGCCCATGACCTCCATCAGGAGCTGGTTGGAGTTCGCGGTGCCGAAGAAGGTGCAGGTCCCGGGGCCGTGGTAGCTGGCCGACTCGGCCCGGAGCAGCTCGGCGCGGTCGGCCTCGCCCGCGGCGAACGCCTGTCGGACGCGGGCCTTGTCCTTGTTCGGCAGGCCGGAGGTCATCGGGCCGGCCGGGGCGAGCAGCACCGGCAGGTGGCCGAAGGACAGCGCCCCCATCACCAGGCCGGGGACGATCTTGTCGCAGACCCCGAGCAGGACGGCGGCGTCGAACATGTCGTGGCTCAGCGCGATCGCGGTGGACATCGCGATGACGTCGCGGGAGAACAGCGACAGCTCCATGCCCGCGCGGCCCTGGGTGATCCCGTCGCACATGGCGGGGACCCCACCGGCGACCTGGGCGACCCCGCCCGCCGCGCGGGCCGCGGCCTTGATCCGCGCCGGGTAGGTCTCGAACGGCTGGTGCGCCGAGAGCATGTCGTTGTAGGCGGTGACGATGCCGATGTTGCGGGCGGGCGACGCGGTGAGCGTCAGCTTGTCCGGGCCGCACGCGGCGACGGCGTGGGCGAGGTTGGCGCATCCGAGGTCGACGCGGCCGGGACCGGCTGCGGGCCCCGCGGCGGCGGCCGCACGGATGCGCTCGAGGTAGGCGGATCGGGTGGTGGCCGAGCGGGCGACGACCCGCCGGGTGACGGCGTCGACGACGGGGTGCAGCGGGACGGAAGCGGTCACGGTACGTCGATCTCCAGAGGGTGGGGGGCCTGGCGAACCGTTCGATAAGCACTCTATCGACTGACTTATGTACTCACAAGACGTTAGTGCGACTGCATCAGCGTTTCACCAGGTGGAAGCCCTGTGGTTCACTGGACGAATGCGAGGACGCACCCCGACCAGCGCGCCCGCCACGGCGGGCGAGATCTTCCGGCTGGTCCGGGACGGCGTGGCCGGGACCCGGACCGAGATCGGTCGCGAGACCGGCCTGTCCCGGACCGCGGTCGCCGCACGCGTCGACCGGCTGCTCGCCGACGGCCTGGTCACCGAGGTGGTCGGCGCCGCCGCGACCGGCGGGCGCCCCGCCGCGCGCCTGGAGTTCAACGCCGCCGGCGGCACCGTGCTGGCGCTGTCGGTCGGGGTCAGCCGGTCCAAGGCTGCCGTGTGCGACCTGTCCGGCACCGTGCTCGCCGAGGAGGTCGTGGACATCCCCGCCTCCGCCGGTCCGGAGCACCTGCTCTCCGAGGCGGTCATCCGGCTGGAGAAGCTGCTGCTCACCGCCGGTGTGGACGACGCGACGATCCGCGGCATCGGGTTGTCGATCCCGGGCACCGTGGACGGCGAGCGGGGCTGGTCGGTGGGTGTCCCCGCGCTGCCCGGCTGGGAGCGGATCGCGCTGCCGCCGCTGCTCACCGCGCGCTTCCCGGCCCCGGTGCTGGTCGACAACGACGTGAACGTCATGGCCCTGGCCGAGCACGACGCGCATCCCGACGTCGACGACCTGTTGATGGTCAAGATCGGGTCCGGGGTCGGTGCCGGGCTCGTCTGCGGCGGGGTGCTGCAGCGCGGCGCCTGGGGCGCGGCGGGCGAGATCGGGCACACCCCGGTCCACGACGGGCCGGGCATCGGCTGCGGCTGCGGGAACATCGACTGCCTGGAGGTGCTGGCCTCGGGCCGCGCCCTGGTGCGCGACCTCGCCGAGTGCGGGCAGCCGGTCACCGCGATCGCCGACGTCGTCGCGCTGGTCAAGCAGGGCGACCCGGACGCGGTGCGGCTGGTGCGCATCGCCGGGCGCCGGCTCGGCGAGGTCCTCGCCGCAGCGGTGAACCTGGTCAACCCCGCGCTGGTCGCGATCGGCGGGGACCTGGTCGGGGCGTTCGACCCGCTCGTCGCGGGCGTGCGGGAGGCGATCTACCGGCGCTCGATGGCCGCGGCCACCCAGAACCTGCGCATCGAGCCGGGCCTGCTCAGCGGGCGCTCCGGCGTGATGGGCTGCGCGATCCTGGTGCTCGACGAGGTGCTCTCCCCCGGCTCCGTCGACGCCGCCCTGTCGGCCTGAGCCGCTCAGCGGTGCGGCACGCGCAGCAGGTCGAACCGCATCGCGCGGGCCAGCGTGAACCCCATCGCTTCGTAGAGCCGGATCGCGCCGTGGTTGTCGGCGGCCGTGTGCAGCACGGGGCGCTCGCCGCGGGCGACGATCCCGGCTGCGACGGCGTCGACCAGGCGGCGGGCCAGACCGCGGCCCCGGTACTGCGGGTCGGTGCAGACCGCGCTGATCTCGGTCGCCCCGGCGGCACCCTCGCCGCCGAGGCGCATCCGCTCCCCCGCCATCGCGACCAGCCGGCCGTCGTGGCGGACGCCGAGGTAGCGGCCCAGCTCGGCGGTGCGCGCAAGCCACGGCCCCGGTCGGGTGCGCGCGGTGAGATCCGCCATCTCCGGCCGGTCCGCCGGGCCCAGCTCGACGACGTCGTCGGCGGCCGCGCCCGGCACCGCGGAGCCGTCCATCTGCACCCCGGGGATCGCACGGAGCAGCTCCCAGTCCGCCGGGACCCGGGGTGGCCCGTCGGCGGAGCGCACGACGACCACCTCCCCGCCCGGCCCGCACAGCGCCGCGAGGTCGGCCCAGTCACCGGCGCTGCCGTGGCCGTCCCGGTCGAGCGGGAGCGCCCCGAACGGCGACACCTCCGGGTCGAAGCGCACCGCGCCACCGCGGGTCGCGCCGAAGGCGCCGAGCCGCCCGCGCAGGGTGGAGGTCACCGGGTCGTTCAGGACGGACTCGAGGCGATCGGACACGTCGGGCACGGAGGTCATCGTGCCCCGGCTCCCCGGCCCCGCGGCGCGGGGGTCGGCTACCGTGCCCGCGCCCCGGACCGGCCACCGAGTCCGCCACAGGGTCCGCCACAAAGTCCGCCACCGAGCCCGCCAGCGATCACGCACCAGTACGACCGGAGCTGCCATGTCCATCGTCTCCGACGCCTTCACCACCCGTCACGGGGCCGCCCCGACCGGGGTCTGGTTCGCCCCCGGGCGGGTCAACCTGATCGGCGAGCACACCGACTACAACGACGGCTTCGTGCTGCCCTTCGCGCTGCCGCACCGGGCCGTCGTCGCCGCCGCGCCCGCGACCGGTGGCCGCAGCCGCGTCCGGTCGGTGCAGGAGCCCGGCGGAGCGGTGGAGTTCTCCGCGGCATCGGTGGTGCCGGGCCAGGTCCCGGGGTGGGCCGCCTACGTGGCCGGGACCTGCTGGGCGTTCCGCGAGGCCGGGTACCCGGTGGGCGAGGTCGAGCTGGAGCTGGACTCCGACGTGCCGGTCGGGGCCGGGCTGTCGTCGTCGGCCGCGGTGGAGTGCGCGGTCGGCGTCGCGCTCGCCGGACTCGCCGGGATCGACGTCGACCCCACGACGCTGGCCCGGATCGCGCGGTGCGCGGAGAACGAGTTCGTCGGCGCCCCCACCGGCGGGATGGACCAGATGGCCTCGATGCACGGCCGCGCAGGTCGGCTGGTGTTCCTCGACACCCGCGACGACACCGTCGAGCTCGTACCCTTCGACCTGCCGGCGCACGGCCTGGAGCTGCTGGTCGTCGACACCCGTGCGCCGCACGCACACGCCTCGGGCGAGTACGGCGCCCGGCGTGCCGACTGCGAGGCCGCGGCCGCGGCGCTCGGCGTCGCGGCCCTGCGCGACGCGGGCCCGGACGACCTGTCCCGCATCGCCGACGAGCGGATCCGCCGCCGGGCCCGGCACATCGTGACCGAGAACGACCGGGTCGTCGAGACCGTGCGCCTGCTCACCGGCGGCGCGGACCCGCGGGCGATCGGGCCGCTGCTCGATGCCTCGCACGCCTCGATGCGCGACGACTCCGAGATCACCGTCCCGCACGTCGACGTGGCGGTGGAGGCGGCCCGCGCCGGCGGCGCGACCGGCGCCCGGATGACCGGCGGCGGTTTCGGCGGCTGCGTGATCGCGCTGGTCGAGGCCGACGCCGCGGCCGCGGTCGCGGCGTCGGTGCGCGAGGCCTACGCACAGCGCGGCTGGACCGAGCCGGTCGTGTTCACCGGAACGCCGTCGGACGGGGCCGGCCGGCTGGCCTGACCGCACACCCCTTCCGCCTTTCGCGGGCGGAACGGAATCGGTACAGTACGGAAGTGCCCGTCATGCGGGCCCTGGCACCGCTCGACCCGCACCCGTTCGCTTACCGAGGAGACGGCTCGTGCCGCACCCCCTTCCCGTCATGGCCCCCGCCGACGTCGTCGTGTTCGGCGGCACCGGCGATCTCGCGATGCGCAAGCTGCTGCCCGCGCTCTACCTCCGCGACCGCGACGGCCAGCTCGCCGACGACACCCGCATCGTCGCCGTGTCCCGCTCCGGGCTCGACGACCCCGGCTACCGCGACAAGGTCGACTCCGAGCTGCGGCGCACCGCCCCGCGCTGGGCCGGCCCCGACGCCTGCGCCGACGACGCGCAGCACCGCCGCTTCCTGGACCGACTGCACCACGTGACCCTCGACGTCGCCGACGACGACTGGTCGCTGCTGTCGGACCTGATCGGGGCGCCCTCGCCGGGCCGCACCCGGGTGCTCTACCTCGCCTCCGCCCCGCAGCTGTTCGGCCGGATCTGCGTCGGCAGCGCGGCCGCCGGCATCGTCGACGAGCACACCCGCGTCGTGCTGGAGAAGCCGCTGGGCACCGACCTGGCGTCGGCGCAGGCGATCAACGACGAGGTCGGCTCGGTGTTCTCCGAGGAGCAGATCTACCGGATCGACCACTACCTCGGTAAGGAGACGGTGCAGAACCTGCTGGTCCTGCGCTTCGGCAACTCCCTGTTCGAGCCGCTCTGGAACGCCTCGCAGATCGACCACGTGCAGATCACCGTCGCCGAGTCGATCGGCGTCGGGAACCGCGCGGACTACTACGACGGTTCCGGCGCGCTGCGCGACATGGTGCAGAACCACCTGCTGCAGCTGCTGTGCCTGGTCGCGATGGAGCCGCCTGCCAAGATCGACGGCGAGGGCGTGCGCGACGAGAAGCTGAAGGTCCTGCAGTCGCTGCGGCCGCTCGACGGTCCGGACGTGGTGCGCGACACCGTGCGCGGGCAGTACGTCGAGGGGCTCGTCGACGGCACCGCGGTGCCCGGCTACGCCACCGAGCTGGCCGAGTCCCGCGCCGGGACCCCGCGGGAGCGGGAGCGCTCCTCCACCGAGACCTTCGTGGCGCTGCGCGCCGAGGTCGCCAACTGGCGCTGGGCCGGGGTGCCGTTCTACCTGCGCACCGGCAAGCGGCTCGCGACCCACGCGTCGGAGATCGTGGTGCAGTTCAAGCCGGTCCGGCACTCGATCTTCCCCGCGTTCGGCGAGGAGATCCCGGCCAACCGGCTCGTCCTGCGGCTGCAGCCCGACGAGGGGGTGCGGCTGCACATGACGGCCAAGCAGCCCGGCCCCGGCGGGATCCGCCCGATCCCGGCGCCGCTGGACCTGAGCTTCGCCCGCACCTTCGGCGACCGGCTGCCCGACGCCTACGAGCGGCTGCTCATGGACGTGCTGCGCGGCAACCCGACCCTGTTCATGCGCCGCGACGAGATCGAGGCCGCGTGGCGGTGGGCCGAGCCGATCCTGCGGACCTGGGAGGCGACCGACCAGCGGCCGCGCCCCTACAGCGCGGGCAGCCACGGCCCGGCCTCGGCCACCGCGCTGATCGAGCGCGACGGCCGGGCCTGGCACGAGGACTACTGAGCCGGGCTCAGCCGCCGATCCGCTGCACGGCGAACGTCGTGGCGGCGGTCCGGTCGCTCGCGTAGCGGTAGTGCCCCGCGCCGGTCGCCCCGCGCTGGCAGAAGTTGTCTGTGGCGTTGCAGTAGGAGCGGATCGAGGACGCGTAGGCCGACAGCGCGCCGCGCGAGCGGGCGAACACGCCGTTGCGGGCCGCGGCGTAGCTGCCGGTGTTGTAGCTCTCGCGGCCGTTGAACGTCGGGTCGCCGAAGAGCAGCACGGCCGGGATGCGGTCGGCGCCGGGTACGCCGCCCGCGGCCAGGGTGTCCCCGATGACCTGGGCGCCCTGCGAGTAGCCGATCAGGACGAACCGGGTGGACGGACACTGTGCGGAGGTCGCCGCCAGCCTGCTGCGCAGCGCGGACACCCCCTGGCGCACGCTGCTCGCGTAGTTGCCGAGCGAGGCCGGGTAGACCAGGTCGTGGGTCCGGACGGTCTGCGCGGACCGTGACTGGATCGACGACGCCTGCGGGCCCGCGATGCTGCCGCCGCCCTGGGCCTCGGTGCTGCCGCGTACGGCGATCGTCTCGATCTGCGGGCACCCGGTCGGCGGGGCGGGTGCCGCGCCCGCCGTGGGGGCGGCGACGACGCTCGCCAGCACGATGCCGACCGCGGCCGCGATCCCGGTGACGACGGTCCTGATCTGCACGGCTGCTTCCTCCCACCGCCCGACGCCGACCCTCCGATCGGGTGCGTCCAGTGGGCCACGTGCGCGTTCGATCGATGATCGTCGCGCGCCCGGATGCCACCGTCGGGCGGCGAACGGACGACGAGCGGTCGCCGCGTCGTCAGCTCCGGCAGCGGTCCGCGCTGTAGAGGTGCGAGTCCGGGAAGTGCCGGGCCGCGAGCGCCTCGCCGACGATGATCACGGCGGTGCGCTGGATGCCTGCCTCGTCGACGGCCTTGGGCATCTGCTCCAGGGTCCCCCGCAGCACGATCTCGTGTGCGCGCGACGCGTGCGCCACCACCGCGGCCGGGCAGTCGCCGCCGTAGGACGGGGCGAGCGCGTCGACGACCTCGGCGATGCGGTGCACGGCCAGGTGCAGCACGACGGTGCCGCCGGCGTTGCCCAGCTTGTCGAGACCCTCGTTCTCCGGCATCGGGGTCGCGCGCGCCGCGATCCGGGTGAGGGTGACCGTCTGGGCGACCGTGGGGACGGTGAGCTCGCGGCCCAGCGCCGCGGCCGCCGCCGCGTAGGCGGGGACGCCGGGGCACACGTCGTAGGGCACGCCGGCCGCCTCCAGCCGGCGCATCTGCTCGGCCATCGCGGAGAACACCGACGGGTCACCGGAGGCGAGCCGGGCGACGTCGAGCCCGTGCCGGTGCGCGCGCACCATCTCGTCCAGGATCTCGTCGAGCGTCATCAGCGCCGTGTCGACGGTGCGGGCCCCGGGCGGGCAGATCTCCAGCATCTGCGGCGGCACCAGGCTGCCCGCGTAGAGGCAGACCGGGGAGGCCGCGATCAGGTCGCGGGCCCGCAGGGTCAGCAGGTCGACGGCACCGGGTCCGGCCCCGATGAAGTGCACCGTCACGGTTCGGTCCTCACGAGGGGTTCCTCCAGCTCCACAGGGTCACAGGCATGGCGGGGCGCCATCCGTGGAAGCCGCCGACGGGGACGGCGCGGGCGACCTGCACCCGCACGAGGTCCCCGCCGTGCGCGGCGTGGGCGGCGGCCAGGGCCGCCTCGGTCTGCACCGTGACCGCGTTGGCGACCAGGCGACCGCCCGGGCCCAGCGCGGCCAGGCAGGCGTCGAGGACGCCATCGCGGGTCAGCCCGCCGCCGACGAACACGACGTCGGGGCGTTCCAGCCCGGCCAGCACGTCCGGCGCGGGGCCGGTCACCACCCGCAGGCCGGGGACGCCGAGGGCCGCGGCGTTGGCGGCGACCCGGTCGGCGCGCTCGGGACGGCTCTCGACGGCGATCGCGCGGCACCGCGGGTGCGCCCGCATCCACTCGATGCCGATCGAGCCGGACCCGGCGCCGACGTCCCACAGCAGCTCCCCCGCGCGGGGCGCGAGGTGGGCGAGGGTGACGGCGCGGACCTCGCGCTTGGTGAGCTGTCCGTCGTGGTCGTAGGCGTCGTCGGGGAGGCCGGGCGTCTCCCCCGGCGGGACCAGCCCGGCGTCGGGCACGCACTCGAGGGCGACGACGTTCAACGCGTCCGCCTCGCCCCGCCAGGCCGCGGCGGTGGCGGACACCCGGCGCTCGTCGGGCGCGCCGAGCCGTTCCAGGACCGTCATCCGCGACCCACCCCACCCGGCGCCGGCGAGCAGCCCGGCGATCTCGGTGGGCGACCCGGCTCCGGCCGAGAGCACGACCAGGCGGGCGCCCGGGGCCAGCGCCCGGCGCAGCGCGTCGAGCGGGCGGCCGACGACGCTGAGCACCGCGACGTGCTCCGAGCCCCAGCCCAGGCGGGCGCACGCCAGCGCCACCGACGACGGGTGGGTCAGCACTCGCAGCCGGTCCGGCCCGGCGACGCGGGCGAGCGTGGCGCCGATCCCGAAGAACATCGGGTCGCCGGAGGCGAGCACCGCGACGCGGCGGCCGGACAGCTCGTCGAGGATCCCGGGCAGCGCCGGGACCAGCGGCGACGGCCACGCCCGCCGCTCCCCGGCGACGTCGGCGGGCAGCAGGTCTAGCTGGCGGGGCCCGCCGAGCAGCATCTCGGCGTCGCGCAGGGCGTCGCGGTGGGTCTCCGGCAGCCCGGCCCACCCGTCGGCACCGACCCCGACGACGGTGAGCGGGTCACCCACCGGTCTTGTCCGTGACCCCGGCGGCGTCGAAGGTGGCGACGTCGGCCATCGCCCGCGCCGCGCCCTGCAGCACCGGCAGCGCGAGCAGCGCGCCGGTGCCCTCGCCGAGGCGCATGTCGAGCTCCAGCAGCGGCGCCAGGCCGAGATGGTCCAGGGCGAGCGCACCGCCCGGCTCGGCGGAGCGGTGCCCGCCCAGGCAGTAGCCGGTGACCTCCGGGGCGAACGCGGCGGCGACGAGCGCGGCGGAGCCGGCGATGATGCCGTCGAGCACCACGGGGGTGCGCAGCGCGGCGGCGCCCAGGACGAACCCGGCCAGTCCCGCGTGCTCCAGCCCGCCGACGGCGGCCAGCACCCCGAGCGGGTCGGCCGGATCGGGCCGGTGCCGCTCCAGGGCACGACGTACGACGTCGGTCTTGCGGGCCAGGGTCTCGTCGTCGACGCCGGTGCCGCGCCCGGTCGCGACGGCCGGGTCGGCCCCGGTGAAGGCACACACCAGCGCGGCCGCGGCGGTGGTGTTGGCGATGCCCATGTCCCCGGTGAGCAGGCAGCGGTTCCCGGCGGCGACCAGGTCTCGGGCGACCTCGATGCCGTGCTCCAGTGCCGCGCGGGCCTGCTCGCGGGTCATCGCGGGCCCGGCGGTCATGTCCGCGGTGCCGGACGCGACCTTGCGCGGGAGCAGCCCCGGGACGGCATCCAGCTCGGCGGCCACCCCGACGTCGACGACGAGCACCTCCGCCCCGAGCTGACGGGCGAACGCGTTCACCACGGCACCGCCCGCGGTGAAGTTCGCGACCATCTGCGCGGTGACCTCCTGCGGCCACGGGGTGACACCCTGGGCGTGGACGCCGTGGTCGCCGGCGAAGATCGCGACCGCGGCCGGGGACGGCACCGGCGGCACCTCGGCGCCGGCGATTCCGGCCAGCGCGACGGCGACGTCCTCCACCCGGCCGAGCGCGCCACGCGGCTTGGTCATGCGGTCGAGCCGGTCGCGGGCCGCGGCCCGGGCGGCGTCGTCGACCGGTGCGACGGCCTCCACGGTGGACTCCAGCAGCGCGGTGGGTGCGGCGCCGGGCAGCCCGCGGGCACCCCAGGTGTCCTGGTGCACCGCCCAGTCCAGCGGGCGGCGCCGGGCCCAGCCGTGCTGCTCCAGCTCGGGCCGGTCGGGGAAGGCGTCCACGTGGCCGACGCACAGGTAGGCGACGACCTCGACGTGTGCGGGCAGCCCGAGCAGCGCGCCGAGCTCGGTGAGCCCCTCGTCACCGAAGAACGACACCCAGCCGACGCCGAGGCCCTCGGCCCGGGCGGCCAGCCACAGGTTCTGCACCGCGAGCGCGGCGGAGTAGGGGCCCATCTCGGGCCGTTCGTGCCGGCCGAGGGTGTGGCGACCGCCGCGGGTGGCGTCGGCGGTCACGACGACGTTCAGCGGGGTCTCCCGGATCGCCTCCACCCGGATCGCGCGCAGCGCCTCGGCGCGGGCGGCGGGCAGCGACGCGGCGTAGCGGTCGCGCTGGGCGGAGACCAGGGCGTGCACGCGCTCGCGGACGGCCGCGTCGCGGACCAGCACGAAGTCCCAGGGCTGGGAGAACCCGACGCTCGGAGCGGCGTGCGCGGCCGCCAGGACGCGGGTGAGGACGTCGTCGTCGACCGGATCGGGCCGGAAGCCGGTACGGACGTCACGGCGGGAGTGCAGGACGTCGTAGAAGTCCGTCACGTCGGCATTCCTCCTGCGGTACACGGCACGGCGACGGATGAGACGACCACACGTCCGTCGAGGTGGTCAACTGTCCCGTCGGGTCGGTCGGGCACCTCACATGCGGGGTGGAGCATGCTCGACGACCGTGCTCTGCCCCTGCGGTACCGGCCGCCCCGAGGACACCTGCTGCGCCCCCGTGCTCGCCGGGCGCCCCGCCGCCACGGCGGAGGCCCTGATGCGCAGCCGCTACACCGCCTTCGTGCGGGGCGACCGCGCGTACCTGCTGGCGTCGTGGCACCCGTCGACGCGACCGCGGCGGCTGCGGCTGGAGCCGGGGTCGGTGTGGACGGGGCTGGAGATCGTCGCGCGTTCGGGCGGGACGATGTTCGAGACCGAGGGGACCGTCGAGTTCCGGGCCCACCGGACGGACGGGGTGCTGGCCGAGCGCAGCCGGTTCGTCCGGGAGGACGGGCGGTGGTTCTACGTCGACGGGGACGTCGGGTAGGCGCCGCCTCATCAGGGCCGCCTCATCAGAACTGGGGACTCCGTGCAACGCGCCGGACGCGACCGTCGACATGCCGTCCGAACGGACCAGTCGGGAACGGCCGGACAGCGGAGATCGGGAGACCATGAACGTGCAGCAGTGGGAGTCCATGTCGGAGCAGGACCGCCACGAGTGGGCCCGCTTCCGGGAGTGGCAGCACGCCCAGTCCCAGGTCACCCAGACCCGGGTCGCCCAGACCCCGGTCCCGCTGCCACGGGCTCCCTGGGCCGCTGCCGCGACGCCGGGCCATGTCCAGCTCGGGTCCCGGACCTCCCGCCGTCTCCTGGCGGCCGCCGCGGTCGCGGTCGTCCTGGCCCTCGCGACGGGGCTGCTGCTCGCCCTGGCGGACGCCTCGACCCGGAGCATCACCGGAGCCATGACGGTCGTGAACGGCACGAGTTCGCTCTACTCGAGCTCGTCCTACGGTTCCTGCCGCCTGTCGAGCGGCTACGACGACATCGTCGCCGGGACGGCGGTGACCGTCCGGGACTCCGCCGGCAGGATCGCCGGCGTCGGTGCGCTCGACAGCGGGACGGGCAGCAGCTACGGCTGCACCTTCTCCTTCGTCGTCGACGACGTACCGGCTTCGGACTTCTACACCGTGGAGGTCGGCCATCGCGGTGAGGTGACGTTCACCGACGCCGCCGTCCGGAACGGGGACATCCAGCTCTCCCTGGGATGATCCCTGGCCATCGAACGCCTCGGGCCCGACCCACCGTAGGCGCCCGACCCACCGTGAGCGGCCGGGCGTCGTCGCGGCTAGCGTGCCGGGACGTGGACCACTCCCCGTTCGGCGACGACCCCACCGGCGGACCACTGGACGGCGTGCTGGTGGCCGACTTCTCCCGCGTGCTCGCCGGGCCCTACGCCACGATGATGCTGGCCGACCTCGGCGCGACGGTGATCAAGGTCGAGGGCCCGGGCGGCGACGACACACGCACCTGGAAGCCCCCGGTGGTCAGCGACCCCGAGCAGGGCGAGATCTCCACCTACTACCTGTCCATCAACCGGAACAAGCGGTCGGTCGTGCTCGACCTGACCGACCCGGGCGACCTCGCGGCGGCACGGGAGCTGGCGCGGCGGGCCGACGTCGTCGTCGAGAACTTCCGGCCGGGCGGTGCGGCGCGGTTCGGGCTGGACCACGACAGCGTCGCCCGCGACAACCCCGGGGTCGTGTACTGCTCGATCACCGGGTTCGGGGCCCACGGCGGCGCCCACCTGGCCGGCTACGACCTGCTGGTCCAGGCGGTGTCCGGGCTGATGAGCCTGACCGGCGACGCCGACGGTCCCCCGTTCCGCGCGGGGGTCGCGGTCTTCGACGTCCTGACCGGGCTGCACGCGGCACTCGCGGTCAGCGCGGCGCTGCGGCACCGCGAGCGGACCGGGCAGGGCCAGCTGCTGGAGACCAACCTGCTGTCGGTCGCGATGTCCACCCTGGTCAACCAGAGCGAGGCCTACGTCGCCGCCGGCGCGGTCGGCCGCCGGATGGGCAACGCCCACCCCAGCGTGTTCCCCTACCAGCCGATGCCCACCGCGGACGGCGACCTCATCGTCATCGCCGGCAACGACGGCCAGTTCCGCAAGCTCGCGACCGTCCTCGGCGACCCGGCCATGGCGCAGGACCCGCGCTTCGCGACCATGTCCGACCGGATCGGCCACCGCGAAGAGATCGAGCAGCGGCTGCGCGCCCGCCTCGCCACCCGCACCGCCCAGGAGTGGTACGACGCGATCACCGCCGCCGGCGTGCCCTGCGGCCCGATCAACACCGTCGACGGCGGTGTCGCCCTCGCCGAGGAGCTCGGGCTCGACCCGGTCGTCCGGGCCGACGACGCCGCCGCGATCCCGACCGTCCGCAACCCGGTCGGCTGGTCGGCCACCCCGCCGTCCTACCGCCGCTCTCCCCCGCCACTCGGGGCCGACTCCGCCGAGGTCCGGGCCTGGCTCGACCGCGACGGATGACCCCGCTATCGGATAGTGTCAGTATCCATAGCCCGCCGCACGAGGGAGTGGACCGATGGCGCCCTACACCCGCACGACCAACCAGCCGACCGAGGACCAGGTCGTCGTGTTCCTGATCGGGATGCGCTTCAACCGGCCCTGGAAGGTCCGGGCCTGGCTCCCGGTCGTGACCGCGATGGCCGGGATGCTGCGCGAGCTGGAACGGGAGCCCGCCCACGGGCTGCTCGGGACCCGCTCGGGGATCGGCCCCGGCGGTCCGCTGCTCGTCCAGTACTGGCGCGACCGCGAGTCCCTCTACGCCTACGCGAGCGACACCACGGCGACGCACCGGCCGGCCTGGGCCGCGTTCAACCGGCGGGCCCGCCGCTACCCCGGGGCCGTCGGCATCTGGCACGAGACCTTCGTCGCCGGGGAGTTCGAGACCGTCTACGGGGACATGCCGGCATCGGGGCTGGCGAAGGCGCTGGGGGTCCGGGAGGTCGACGCCGCGACCGACGACGGACGCCGCAGGCTGGACGCCTCCCGGCACGCCACCTGACCCTCCTGTTGCGGCCCGCAACACCCCGCCGGAGGATCGGCGGATGAGTTCGGGGGCAGGGACGGCGAAGCGGCCGTCGCAGTGGGCGATCTGGTTCTTCGGGGCACTCGGCGGGATCCTGTGGGGGTACGACACGGGCGTCATCTCCGGGGCGATCCTGTTCATCCCCGACGACATCCCGCTGTCCTCACTGGAGCAGGGCACCGTGGTGTCCGGGCTGCTCGTCGGCGCGATGCTCGGGGCGGGTGTCTCCGGCAAGCTCGCCGACACCCTCGGCCGGCGGCCACTGATCCTGCTCGGCGGCATCGTGTTCGTCGTCGGCACGCTCGGCGCGGCCCTCGGGGTGAACGTCGCGATGCTCGTCGGGTTCCGGTTCGTGATGGGCGTCGGCGTCGGGATCGTGTCGGTGGTCGTGCCGATGTACCTGTCCGAGCTGGCCCCGGCCCGGATCCGCGGGCGGCTCACCTCGCTCATGCAGCTGCTGGTGACCGTCGGGATCTTCCTCGCCTACGTGGTCGACTACGCCTTCGCCGACGCCCGGGACTGGCGCTGGATGATCGGGCTCGGCGTGATCCCCGCGGTCGTCCTCGCGATCGGCATCTACACCCAGCCGGAGAGCCCCCGCTGGCTGGTCGCACACGGACCCGGCAGTGACGAGGACGGTGTCACCACGGCCCGGGCCGTCCTGGAGCGGCTGCGCGGCACCCCGGAGGCGGCCGAGGCCGAGCTGTCGGAGATCCGGGAGAGCGTGCGCGTCGAGCGCGAGCACACCGAGAAGGTCGCGATCGGCACGCTGTTCTCCCCGCGGCTGCGGCGGCTGACCCTGATCGGGATGCTCCTGGTGTTCTTCCAGAACTTCGTCGGCATCAACACGATCATCTACTACGCGCCGACCCTGCTCACCGACGTCGGGTACGGGGCGACCGACGCGATCGGCGCCAACGTCGCCATCGGCGCGGTGAACATGCTGATGACGCTGCCCGGGATGTGGCTGATCGACCGCGCCGGGCGACGCCCGCTGCTGCGGTGGGGCGCGGTCGGCATGTGCCTGGCGATGATCGTCCTGGCGGTCACGAACCTGGTCGGCCTGGAGCAGGGACCGCTGCTGCTCGGCCTGACGCTGGCCGGGATCGTCGTCTACATCGCCTCGTTCTCGATCTCCTGGGGCCCGGTGCAGTGGGTGCTGCTGCCTGAGCTGTTCCCGCTGCGGGTCCGCGCCGGCGCGGTCGCGTTCTGCGTGACGTTCAACTGGCTGTTCAACATGACCGTCGCGCTGCTGTTCCCGTCGCTGCTCGAGGCGTTCGGGGCGGGCTGGAACTTCCTGTTCTTCGCGGTGACGACGGCCGCCGCCTACCTGTACGCGACGAGGCTCCTACCGGAGACCAAGGGCCGCAGCCTCGAGGAGATCGAGAAGGACCTGGCGGGCCCGGTCACCGCATGACCGGCGGGACGTGCGCGGTGACCTCCGGGGCGTCGTACCGGTACCGCTCGACGGCGACCGCGCACAGCTGACCGCTGCAGCCCTGCGCGAAGCTCGACGTCCCGCGGTCGCGGGTCACGGCGTTCGGGTTGCCGTGCACGCAGAGGCCGTCGTCGCCGAACTCGGGACGGTCCGGGTCGGGGCGCGGGTCCCACCACGCCCCGGTCGGCAGCTGCAGCACGCCGGGCCGGATGTCGTCGGTGACCCGCGCCGCGGCCAGGCAGGCACCGCGGTCGTTGTGGATGCGGACGACGTCGCCGTCGCCGATCCCGAGCCGGGCGGCGTCGTCGGGGTGGATGCGCACGACCTCGCGCCCGGAGCGTTTCGCCCCGGCCGAGTGGGCGCCGAAGTCGAGCTGGGAGTGCAGCCGGGTCGCCGGCTGGTTGGAGACCAGCCAGAACGGGTGCCGGTCGTCGGGGACCTCGGTCGGCTCGATCCACGCGGGGTGGCCGGGGTGGTCGGGCAGCCCGAGCGCGGCGATCGGGCCGGACCCGAGCTGGACGCGGCCGGGCGCCGTCGGCAACGGGTGCCGGGCGGGGTCGGCGCGGAAGCGGCCGAGCATCCCGCCGTCGTCGGGACGCCGGGGCAGCTCCAGCTCGCCGCGCTCCCAGAACTCCTCGAACGACGGCGCGTCGAGTCCCCGGTCGGCCAGGCCCTTGCGGGTGCGGTCGTACATGTGGACCAGCCACTCGTGCGACGTCCGGCCCTCGGTGAAGGCCTCGCCGTGCCCGAGCCGCGCGGCCAGGTCGGCGAGCACGTCGTAGTCGTCGCGGGCCTCGCCGTGCCGGGGCACGAGCTGCTTCATCGCGACGACGAGCGGGTCGGAGCTGGTGGCGCCGATGTCGTCTCGTTCCAGGGTCGTCGTCGACGGCAGCACGACGTCGGCGTGCCGCGCCGTCGCCGTCCACATCGGGTCGTGCACGACGAACGTGTCGAGCTCGGCGACCGCGCGCCGCAGCCGACGCAGGTCCTGGTGGTGGTGGAACGGGTTGCCCCCGGCCCACCACGCCATCCGCACGTGCGGGTAGGTGTCGTCGACGCCCCGGTATGAGTAGGTCTCCCCCGGGTGCAGCAGCATGTCCGCGACCCGTGCGACCGGGATGAACGAGGTCACCGGGTTCGGCGCCCGGGAGAACGTGGGCACCGGCACCGCGTTGCGCGGGCGCCCGTAGTGCCCGAGCGACCCGAGGCCGTAGTTGAAGCCGCCGCCGGACAGGCCGATCTGGCCGAGCACCGCGGCGAGGGCCGTCCCGCCCCACACCGGCTGCTCGCCGTGCTCGGCACGCTGCAGCGACTGCGCGACGGTGACCAGGGTGCGGCCGTGCGCCATCCGCCAGGCCAGCTCCCGGATCGTCGCGGCCGGGATGCCGGTGATGTCCTCGGCCCACCCCGCGTCGCGCGCCGGGGCGGCGAACAGGTACTCGCGCAGCCGGTCCCAGCCGTCGCAGTGCGAGGCGAGGAAGTCGGTGTCGGCCCGCCCCGCCTCGACGATCGTGTGCATGAGCGCCAGCATCAGGGCGACGTCGGTGCCTGGCCGGATCGGCAGCCAGGTGGCGTCGAGGGCCTCGGGCAGGTCCGGGCGCAGCGGGCTGACCAGCACGAACACCGCGCCCCGTTCACGCGCGGCGCGCATCGCCCCGCGCTCGACGTGCCGGCTGACCCCGCCCGCGGCGATCGCGGAGTTCTTCAGCGCCATCCCGCCGAACGCGACGACGGTGTCGGTGTGCGCCGCGACCTGGTCCCAGGTCACCGCGTAGCGGGTCACCGCGTCGAAGGTGCCCAGCACGTGCGGCAGGACCACCTCGGCGGCACCGCCGGAGTAGGTGTTGACCGAGCGGGTGTAGCCCCCGGTCAGCGCCAGGAACCGGTGCAGCTGGCTCTGCGCGTGGTGGAACCGCCCGGCCGACGCCCAGCCGTAGGAGCCGCCGTAGACGGCCTCGTCGCCGTGGGTGGAACGGACCCGGTGGGTCTCCTCGGCGAGCCGGTCGAGCACGGCGTCCCAGGACACCGTGCGATAGCCGTCGCGCCCGCGGCCGGGGTCACGACCGGGGCCCCGGTCCCACCAGCCGCGGCGCACCGCCGGTGCGGCGACCCGGGCGGCGTGCCCGACGGCCGCGGGGACGTTGTCCAGCACCGGCGACGGGTCCGGGTCGCCGGGGTGCGGGCGGACCCGCAGCCTGCTGCCGTCCCAGCGGGCGTGGAACACGCCCCAGTGCGCGCTGTGGGTCCTCACGTTCTCGGTCACCACGGCCCACCGTAACCCGCACGAACCCGCATGCGGAGGCCTGCATACGGGAACGCCTGCCGCATGACGACGACCGCGGAACTGCTGACCGACCACGTCGGCCGGATCGACGAGCTCGTGCGCGAGGTGGTCGACGGCCTGTCCGAGGCCGACCTCGCCCGCCGCCCGGAGGGTGCGGACGGCCCCGGCAACCCGATCGGCTGGCTGGTGTGGCACCTGCTGCGGGTGCAGGACGACCACGTCGCCGAGGCCTTCGACGCCGAGCAGGTCTGGACCGGCGAGGGCTGGGCCGAGCGGTTCGGCCTCGACCTCGACCCCGCCGACACCGGGTTCGGGCACACCTCGGCGCAGGTCGACGCCGTGCGGACGACCGCCGACCTGCTGACCGGCTACGGCGCGGCGGTGCACGAACGCACCGTCGGGCACCTCGCGGGCCTCGCCGACGAGGACCTGTCGCGCGTCCTGCCGCCCACCTGGGGGGAGAACGTGACCCTCGGCGAACGCCTGGTCAGTGTGGTCGGCGACGACCTCCAGCACGCCGGTCAGGCGGCCTATCTGCGCGGGCTGCTGGGAGTGTGACCCCGCCCGCCACCTAGGCTGGCTCCGATGGCCACCGCACCCGCACGCGTCCCCGACCTGACCGCTCTCGCCCTGCTCCGCGACATCGCCTGCTCCGGGAGCATGGCCACAGCGGCCGAGGGGCTCGGGCTGACGGTGCAGGCCGCGTCGGCGCGGATCCGGGCCGCCGAACAGCAGGCCGGCGGGCCGGTGCTCGAACGCGGCCGGCGGAGGCGCCGGTCGAGCAGCCTCACCACCCGCGGCGTCCTGCTCGTGGAGTGGGCGGGCCCGCTGCTGGCCGCCGCGGCCGACCTGGACGTCGCGGTCGCGGCCCTGCGCGACGAGCCGGCCGGGGAGGACGCGGTCGTCCTGGCGGCGAACCCGGTGGTCGCGGAGTGTCTGCTGCAGGGCTGGCTGGTCGAGCTGCGCGACGGCCCGGGCGGGCGGGTCGTGCTGCGTGACACCGCGGACCCCGCCGCGGCGGTCCGGTCCGGTGACGCGGCCGTCGGTGTGGTGTCCACGCCCGGCCCCCTGGAGGACCTGCACGCGGCGACGGTGGCGTCGGACCCGCTGGTGCTCGTCGTCGCCCCCGGGCACCCGTGGTCCGCGGTCGACGGTGTCGACGCCACGGAGCTGGCGGGTACCCCGCTGCTCACCCGGCCGCCCGGTGCCGGAGCCCGGCCCGCGCTGGAGGCCGCGCTCGACGCCGCCGGTGCCGGTGAGCTCGCTGCGCCGCGTCGCGAGTACGCCGCGGACGCCGCCCTGCGTGCCGCCGTCCGCGCCGGCGCGGGCCCCGCGGTGCTGGGGCGTGCGGTGGTCGCCGCCGACGTCGCGGCCGGGTCCCTGGTCGTCGTCGACGTCCGCGGCCTCGACCTGACCCGGGAGTTCCGTGCCGTCTGGCGGGAGGGCACCTCCCCCCGCGGCACCGCCCGTGACCTGCTGCGCATCGCCACCGGCGGCCGCATCCGCTGACCCGGCCGCCGTCTCCCGGCGCGCTCAGCCGGCCACGGCGGTGAGCAGCGCGTGCCCGGCCAGCGCCGCCGCGACACCGACGACGGCACTGGCCGCCGCGTAGCCCACGGCGAGCGCGGTACGACCCCGTTCGAGCAGCGACAGCGTCTCCCAGCCGAAGGTGCTGTAGGTGGTGAACGCCCCGCAGAACCCGGTGCCGAGCAGCGCGGCGAACCCCGCCCCGGCCGACGGGGTCAGCGCCACCACCGCACCCAGCACGAACGACCCCACCACGTTGATCACCCAGGTGCCCCACGGGAACGCCGACGGCGTCCGCGCCTTCACCGCGGTGTCGACCAGGTAGCGCAGTGGCGCCCCGACGGCCGCACCGAGGGCGACGAGCAGCGCCGTCATGGGGCTCCGCCCCCGGCGAGCGCGCGGGTCAGGCTCGCGCCGAGCGCCGTCGCGGCGACGGCGAGCACCGGGGTGCCGACCATCAGCGCGAGCGACCCCGGTGACCCGAACGCCGGCGCGGCGACGTCGACGGCGTAGGTGGAGAACGTCGTGTACCCGCCGAGCACCCCGACCCCGAGGGCCGGTCGGACCAGCGGGTGGGCGGAGAACCGCCCGGTGACCAGCACCATCAGCATCCCCATGAGCAGGCAGCCGGTGACGTTGATGATCAGCGTCGTCCACGGTGCCGGCGGGCCGACGAGCCCGAGCAGCCAGCGCACCTCGGCGCCCACCACCCCGCCGGCGGCGACGGCCGTGAGCACCGCCGGCCGGCCGGGCGCGCTCACGACGCGGCCTCCGCCCGGGCGGCGCGGCGCGCCGTGGGGAGGCCGATCGCGGCCGCGACCAGGCAGGCCACCGCCCCCAGCGCGAGCCCGCCGCGACCACCCCACTGCTCGCTGACCCAGCCGGCGATCGGGCCGCCGATCGGGGTGGAGCCGAGGAAGGCCACCGACCACAGCGCCATCACCCGCCCCCGCATGTGCGGGGCCGAGGCCAGCTGCAGCGTCGAGTTGCCGCCCGCCATGAACGCGACGCTGGCCATCCCGACCAGCCCCATCGCGACCAGCGCGACCCACAGCGACGGCGCAATCGCGGCGAGCCCCATGACCAGGCCGAACAGCAGCGCGGTGCGCACCAGCATCGGCACCCCGGTGCGCCCGTTCCCGGCGACGACGAGCCCCCCGACGACCGCGCCGACACCCATCGCGCCGGTCAGCCAGCCGTAGGTGCTCGCGTCGCCGCCGAAGGTCTGCGAGGCCACCACCGGCAACACCACCGGGAACTCGTAGGCCAGGCAGCCGATCAACGCCATCATCACCAGCGGGACCCGCAGCTCGGGGTTGTCCCGCACGTGCGCGAGTCCCTCGCGCAGCTGCCCGGGCGCCCGCGGCGCCGGCGCGGTGGGCACGAGCGCGGAGGTGTCCAGGCGCAGCAGCGAGGTCACGACGGCGACGAAGCTGACCGCGTTGACCGCGAAGCAGATCCCGGTCCCGCCCGCGACGATGACCAGCCCGGCGACCGCGGGACCGACCGCGCGCGCGGCGTTGACCAGGACCGAGTTGAGGGTGACGGCGTTGCGGAGGTCGTCGGGGCCGACGAGCTCGTGCACGAAGGTCTGCCGGGCCGGGTTCTCGACGGCCTTGTTCAGCCCGAGCACCGCGGCCAGCACGTAGACGTGCCAGAGCGCGACGGTGCCGGTGAGGGTGAGCACGGCGAGCGCGGCGGCCTGCAGGCCCATCATCGTCTGCAGGCCGATCATCAGCCGTCGCCGGTCGAGCCGGTCCACCCACACCCCGGCGTAGGGCCCGAGGAGCAGCGTGGGCACGGTCTGGACGGCGACGACGGTACCGAGCACGGCCGCGGACCCGGTCAGCTCGTAGACCAGCCAGGACTGGGCGATCGACTGCATCCAGGTGCCGACCAGGGAGATCGACTGACCGCCGACCCAGAGCCGGTAGTTGTGGCCGGACAGCGACGCGAAGGTCCGGGCGAGCGCCCGCCGGGGTGCCTGGTCCGGGCCGGCGGTCACCGTGCGTCCCGCAGGGCCGCGGCGAGCGCGTCGAGCGCGGGCAGCGCGGCCCGCAGCCGTGCGGCGTGGTCGGGGGTCAGGGCGTCGACGTGTGTGCCGAGCAGACGGGTGCGTTCCTCGCGGCGTCGGCGGTGCTCGGCCGCGCCCGCCTCGGTGACCGCGACGCGCACGGCGCGGCCGTCGTCGGGGTCGGTGTCGCGGACGAGCAGCCCCGCGGCTTCCAGCTTGCCGGCCAGACGCGACAGCATCGTGGGGTTGACGCCCTCGACGGTGGCGAGCTCCCCCATCCCGATCGGGCCGCGGACGGCGACGGTGCCGAGCACCGACAGGGCGCTGCGGGTGAGGTCGGAGCCGCGGGTGGCCCGGTCCAGGCCCCGGGCGATCCGGGCCAGGTCCGTGCGCAGCCGCGCCAGCTCGTCGGGGTCGAGGCCGCTCATGCACACTCCATATGATTGCCTGTCGGCAAGCATATACCCGTGCAACGATCCGCGCCGCGGCGCGGACGCGTGGTGCGGCCCCGGTCAGGCCGAGGCGGCCCCGGCCTCCGACGCCCGGAGGCGGGAGGCGAGCCGCTGCAGGTCGTCCCGGAGGCGGAACAGCTCGTCCGTCGACATGCCGGTGGCCTTGATGACCTCGTCCTGTGCGGCGGCGGCCTGGTCCCGCAGCGCCTTGCCCTTCTCGGTGAGCGACACCTGCACGGTGCGCTCGTCGTCCGGGCGACGGGCGCGGGTGACCAGCCCGCGGCCCTCCAGCCGGGTCAGCATCGGCGACAACGTGCCGCTGTCGAGGAACATGCGCTCCCCGAGTTCCCGCTGGGGCACCGTCTCCTCGACCCACAGCACGAGCAGGACCGCGTACTGGCTGTAGGTCAGCCCGATGGCGTCGAGGATCGGGCGGTAGCACCCGGTCATCGCGCGGGACGCCGAGTGGAGCGCGAAACAGAGCTGCTCGTCGAGCGCCAGCGGCGCCACGGTTCCGGGCTCGGTCATTCCCACAGGGTATGCGTTCGGCGTCGGGAGTACATCCGAGCCCGCGGGATCCGGCGTGCCGCGACGGCCCGCCGGGGTGGCCGCGACGAGGAACGGGTCCGGGGTGCGACCACCCCCGAAGCGGTCGCACCCCGGACCCGGGGCCCACGGACCGGAAGGCTCCCCAGCGCCCGGTCCGTGCAGGAGTTCGTGTCGTGCGTTCGTGGCCCCAGGATTCCCCGGCCGTGCGCGGTTCAATCGCAAACAGGTCCGGTTCACCCGCACCGCCCAGTGCCGGCGCGCACCGTGGCCCGGTCGTCGGCACCGCGCTACGACAACGGGGTGACAGCGGGGTGACGGCGGACCGCTACGACGGTGGTACGGCGACCACCGGTGCCGGGAACGTCTGCACGGTCCGGGCGAGGATGCCCAGGGTCGCCCTGAGCGACGCCGCGGAGATCACCGGGAACAGGTCGGAGTCGCGGTACTGCGGGTGGATGTCGGACCAGTCGCACCACGAGACGACCCGGGTGCCGCCGCCATCGGCCTGGTCGACCGGCTCCAGCCGGTAGCCGTACACGTGGCCGACCGGCGGGCGCATGACGCCGACGATGGTCCAGGAGATCTCGCGGTCCGGCACGTAGCTCGCGATGTGCACGGTGACGTCGTAGCGCCCCATCGGACGGTCGCCGAGCGACTCGCGGTCCATGTGCACGACGAAGGTGTCCCCGGCCGCCGAGACCGGTTCGCCCTCGGCCGACATCAGCATGCCGGAGCTGTCGATGGCCACGTGCCCACGCGGGTCACGGAGCACGGCGAAGATCTCGGCCGGGCTCGCGTCGACGATGCGGGAGGTCTCGATCCGCTGGTCGCTCATGGAACCGATCATGCCCCGTCCCGGCCGGTACGGCCCGGGACGGAGCACGACGGTCGCGGGCTCAGGCGGCGGGACCGACCGGGAAGCGCAGGACGGCGCCGACACCGTCGGTGAGCGAGACCTCGTCGTCCGGGTGGACCAGCACGACGGCAGCATCGGTCGCGGCGGCCGCCCGGACGAGCACGTTCGCGGCCGGGCCGGACAGCACCGGGGTGTCACCGACGAGCTCGTCGGCCTTCTCCCCCACTGCCGCCGGGTCGGTCCCGGCGACCAGCTCGGTCCCGGGCACCGCGGACGGGTCGACCAGCAGCGTCTCGACGGCGTGCGCACGGGTGGCCCCGACGACGTCGCCGAGCCCGGTGACGGCGAGCCCGTCGTCGCGGCCGGAGGCGGTCGCGAAGCCGGCGACGGCCTCGCCGCGGCGGGCCTCGCGGACCTCGTCGGCCGCGGCGCGGACGGTGTCGTCGACCTGCTCGGGCGCCGTGCCGCCGGTGTTCTCGATCTCGGCCATGATCCCGGCCGAGGCCGGCGGGAGCTCGTCGCGCAGGCGGGCCCGGGACTCCGCGTCCCCGGCGACGACGAGCAGGTCCGCGTTGCCGCCGCGGACGACCTTGTCGACCCGCTCGGCGACGGCCCGGGCGTTGCGCTTCCAGGTCTCCTCGACCCGGGCGTCCGCGGAGCCCTCGCCGGGGCCTGCGACGTTCGCCTTGTGGACCGGGCCGCCGGAGTCGGTCGACACCTCCTCGACGGTGCCGTCGACGCCGCGGATCCGACCGCCGGTCCGGTCGAGCGCGACGACGACGGTCGCCACGTCCTCCCCCACCGCGCCGAGCACGCCCAGCAGGTCCGGGACCGCACCCCAGGTCGCGGTCCCGCGCTCGGGCGGGACCTCGGTGTGCCGGTCGAGCAGCACCCGCGTCGCGTCGGCGACCAGTACCCGCCCGGCCGTGCCGTCGGGGGCGTCGGCGGCGGTCACGGCCTCGTCGAGGACGGCGAGCGCCGAGGAATCGGCGCCGGAGTCGGCGAGGCGCTCACGCAGGTCGCGCCAGCGCAGGCGGTACTGCTCGGTCGCGTCGGCGGTGTCGTGCGTGGCGTCGAGCACGACGGTCGCGAAGGGGTCGTCGCCGTCGTTCAGGGCTCGGATCCAGTCGGTACGCATCGACCGCCGCCTTCCCGGCACACCGGTCGGCAAACGTCGCGCGGCGGCTCAGGTCGACCACGCGTCGGCGGCGTCGGCGAGAGCGTCGGCGACCCCGCGGGGCAGCGGTCCCAACCCGCGGTCGGCGGCCGAGAGCGCCCCCGTGACCCGGCCGTCGTGGCGGAGTGCGACCGCGACGGCGACCGCCCCGGGCAACAGGGCGCCGCTCGCCCCGCGTTCGAACCCGTCGGTGCGGATCCGTGCACAGGTGTCGAGCAGCGCGGCGGCGGCGCCGGGGTCGCCGTCGTGCGCGGCCAGCGCCACCCGCTTGCGCTCGGCCGGGGCGAGGTGGGCGAGCAGGACCCGGCCGGCAGCGGTGTCGGGCAGCGGCGCGCGGACCCGGGCGGACAACGCCACGTCGAAGCTCTCGTCGGCGCCGGCCCAGTCGAGGTAGACGGCGTCGTCGCCGATCCGGGCGGCGAGGAGCACGGGCAGGCCGGTGTGCCGGGCCAGCTGGTCGAGTGCCTCGTGCGGGATCGCCGGGACGGGTGGTTCTCCCGCTCTCGCCGCGAGCATCCACGGCGCGGGCCCCAGGGTGTAGCGACGGTCGCGTTCGTCGAGGTAGCCGGTGGCGACGAGACCGTCGACGAGCTTCTGCACCGAGGACACCGGGGCACCGACGCGCCGGGCCAGCGCGGAGAGGGTGCTGCCGTCGGGGCGGCGCGCGGCGGCTTCGAGCAGACCCGCGACCCGGTCCACCGTCCGGTGGTGCTTACGCATATGGGTAAGGGTAGCTCGCAGGAGCGAGAGAAGTTAGCCATGCTCATGGAGAACGTGATCGCGGACCGACCGGAGGGAGCACGACATGGGTGGCGCACTGGACGGGCTGCGGGTGATCGACCTGGCCTCGGTGGTCATGGGCCCCTACGCCTGCCAGATCCTGGGTGACCTGGGCGCGGAGGTGATCAAGATCGAGCCGCCGGCCGGGGACATGACCCGCCGGACGCTGCCCCAGCGCCACCCCGGCATGGGTGCGCTCGCGCTGAACGTGAACCGCAACAAGCGCTCGGTCGCCCTCGACCTCAAGACCGACGCCGGGCGGGCCGTGCTCGACGATCTGCTCGACACCGCCGACGTGCTCGTCACGAACATGCGCCCCGGTGCGCTGGAGCGGCTCGGGCTCGATCCCGGGCGGGTCGCCGAACGCTTCCCGCGTCTGGTTCAGGTGCGGGCGCAGGGCTTCCGCAGCGACTCCGAGCTGGCCGACCGGGCCGCCTACGACGAGATCGTGCAGGCGTCCTCGGGGATGGTGGACCTGATGCGGCGGGCGACCGGCACCCCGTCGTACGCGCCGACGATCCTCGCGGACAAGGTGTGCGCGCTGACCATCGCCTACTCCACGCTGGCCGCGGTGATCCATCAGCGGGCCACCGGTGAGGGGCAGCTGGTCGAGGTCCCGATGACCGACACGCTGCTCGCGTTCAACCTGGTGGAGCACCTGTCCGGGCACACCTTCGTGCCCGCGGAGGGCCCGACCGGGTTCAACCGGTCGATGGCGGCCGGGCACGAGGCCGTCGCGACGAAGGACGGCTGGGCGTGCATCCTGCCCTACACCCCGCGCAACATCGCGGACTTCTTCGCCGCGGCCGGCCGTGAGGACCTGGCCGCCGACGAGCGGTTCGCCACCTCGCCGGCGATGGCGGCGCACCAGCCCGAGCTGTACGCACTGATCGGCGAGCTCGCCCCGCAGCGCACCACCGACGAGTGGGCGGCGCTCTGCGCCGAGCACTCGATCCCGTTCGCGCCGGTGCTCGCCGTCGACGACGCCGAGACCGACCCGTACGTCACCTCCGGCGGCCTGCTGACCGAGGCCGAGCACCCCACCGAGGGCCGCTACCGCTCGATCGGCTTCCCGGTCCGGCTCTCGGCCACCCCGGCCGGGATGCGCACCCCCGCCCCCGCGCTCGGTGCCGACGGCGCCGCGGTGCTGCGCGAGCTGGGGCGCACCGAGGACGAGATCGACGCGCTCGTCGCCGAGGGGGTGTTGGTCCGATGAGGGCCGCCGACGTCCTCGCCGCCGGGACCACCCCGCTCACCGCGCCGGCGTTCCCGCCCGGGGCACACCGGTTCACCGACCGCGAGTACCTCAACGTCGTCTACCGCACCGACCCCGACGCGTTCCGCCACGCCCTGCCCGAGCCGCTGGTGGCCGGTGACCCGCTGGTCCGGTTCGAGGTCATGCACATGGGCGACGTCGACGGGTTCGGCCCCTACACCGAGTCCGGTCAGGCGCTGGCCTGTTCCTTCGACGGCGAGCAGGGCGAGTACCTGCACGGGATGTGGCTGGACAACTCGCCGGCCACCTTCGCCGGGCGCGAGCAGAGCGCCTATCCCAAGGCGTTCGGCACCCCGAGGCTGGCCGTGGAGGACGGCGCGCTGGTCGGGACCCTGCACAAGGGGTCGCTGCCGGTCGCCGTCGCCACGATGGCCTACCAGCACGCCCCGCTCGACCCGGCCGAGGCCGCCGCGCAGATCGGCGTCCCGACGTTCATGGTCAAGCTCGTCCCCGGCCGCTCCGGCCCGGTCGACGCCCGCCTGGTCCGCACCCGGATCACCGACCTGACCGTGAAGCGCGCCTTCACCGGCCCGGCGCGGCTGCAGCTGTTCCACCACGTCCTCGCACCGCTGGCGGACCTGCCGGTGCGCGAGGTCGTCTCCGCATCGCACGTGCTCACCGACCTCACCCTGGCGCCGGTCGAGACCGTGCACGACTACCTGGAGCGCTGACATGAGGATCACCGAGATCGGCGCCGGCACGATCGGCGTCTCCTGGACGGTGCTGCTGGCCGCGGCCGGGCACGACGTCGTCGTCACCGACCCGCGGCCGGACCTGGCCGACGTCGTCGAGACCGGGGTGGCGCGCTTCGGCTCGCCGGACCTGCTCGACCGGGTCGTGTGCGAGCCCGACCTCGCCGTCGCCGTCGCGGGCGCCGACGTCGTCCAGGAGCAGGGCCCGGAGGACCTGGCGGTCAAGCGGGAGATCTGGGCGACGGTGGCGGCGCACGCCCCTGCCGGGGCGCTGCTGCTCAGCTCCACCTCCGGGATCCTGCCCAGCGACATCGCCGCCGAGCTGCCCGACGACGCCGCCGCGCGGCTGCTGGTGGCGCACCCGTTCAACCCGCCGCACGTGCTGCCGCTCGTCGAGCTCGTCGCCGGGCGGCGGACCGGGCGGGACGCCGTCGAGCGGGCCGCGGTGTTCCTGCGCGGCGTCGGCAAGGACCCGGTCGAGATCCACAAGGAGGTGTACGGCTTCGTCGGGAACCGGCTCCAGTCGGCGCTGTTCCGCGAGGCCGTGTCCCTGGTCCGCGACGGCGTGGTCTCCCCCGCCGAGCTCGACCGCGTCGTCACCGGGGCGCTCGGCCCGCGCTGGGCGACCGGCGGGCCGTTCCTGTCCTTCCACCTCGGCGGCGGTGACGGCGGCCTGCGCCACCTGCTCGAGCACCTCGGCCCGGGCATGGCGCGCCGCTGGGCCGACCTGGGGAACCCCGCACTCGACGCCGACACCGTCGAGGCGATCAGCAGCGCCACCGAGGACGCCTACGGCCCCAGCCGCGAGGCACTGACCACCGGACGCGACCGCGCCGAGACCGCCGTGCTCGCCGCCCTCGACGACATTCTGGAGCAGTCATGACCGCACCTCTGCCCGCCGACCTCTTCGGCTACGTCGACCTGCTCGGCCCGCAGGAGCGGGAGATCCTCGCCCGGGTCCGCGAGTTCGCCGAGACCCGGATCGCCCCGATCGCCGACGACTACTGGGACCGCGCCGAGTTCCCGTACGAGCTCATCCCCGGCTTCGCCGAGCTCGACGTCGTCGGCCTGGCCCGGGAGTGGCCGGACCGGCCCGCGTACTCGCGGCTGCTCACGTCGTTCGTGTCGATGGAGCTGTCCCGCGTCGACCCCTCGATGGCGACCTTCTTCGGCGTGCACGCCGGGCTCGCGCTCACCTCGATCGACCTGTGCGGCTCGGAGGAGCAGAAGCAGCGCTGGCTCCCCGCCATGCGGCGGATGGAGCTGATCGGGGCGTTCGCGCTGTCCGAGCCGCACGGCGGTTCCGACGTCGCGGGCGGGCTGGAGACCACCGCGCGGCGCGAGGGGGACGGCGCCGACGCGGTGTGGGTGATCGACGGCGCGAAGCGCTGGATCGGCAACGGCACCTTCGCCGACCTGGTGGTCGTGTGGGCGCGCGACGTGACCGACGACCCCACCGGCGGCCCGGTGAAGGGCTTCGTCGTCGAGAAGGACATGCCCGGCTTCACCGCGACGAAGATGGAGGGCAAGCTCGCACTGCGCTCGGTGCAGAACGCCGACCTCACCTTCGACGGTGTGCGGGTGCCCGAGGCGAACCGGCTGCCGGGCGCGGAGTCCTTCCGCGACACCAACCGGGTGCTGCGGGTGACCCGCGGCGGGGTCGCCTGGAACGCGGTCGGCGCGATGGCCGGGGTGTACGAGCTGGCCCGCGACTACGCCGTCGAGCGCGTCCAGTTCGGGCAGCCGATCGCGTCGTTCCAGCTGGTGCAGGACCATCTCGTGTCGATCCTGGGCGACGTCGTGGCCTCGCTCGGGATGGCGGTCAAGGTCGCGCAGATGCAGGACGACGGCACCTTCCGCGACGAGCAGGCGGCCCTGGCCAAGCGGCAGGCGACGATCATGCTGCGCGACGCCGTCGCGCGGGCCCGGGAGGTGTTCGGCGGCAACGGCATCCTGCTGGAGAACAAGGTCGGCCGCTTCTTCAACGACGCCGAGGCCCTCTACTCCTACGAGGGCACCAAGGAGATCAACACCCTGGTCGTGGGGCGTGCGGTCACGGGGATCGGGGCGTTCGTGGGGCGGAAGCCGGCGAAGCACTGAGCCGGCTCCTCGGCACGGCCGGCGAAGCACTGAGCCGGCCCCTCGGCACGGCCGGCGAAGCACCGAGCCGGCCCCTCGGCACGGCCCGTGGAGCACCGACAAGCGCCACGGCGTCGCGCAGGGCCCGCAGCCCGGCGACGACGGGGTCGGCATCGGGCAGCGCCGCGAGGTGGGCGTCGACGCACTCCCGGTAGAGCCCCGCCAGGTGGTCGGTCAGCAGCGACCAGGCGGCGACCCGGTCGCCGAGCGTCCCGCCGCGCCACCGCAGGGCCGCGGTCACCAGAGCGCCGTGCTCGCCGTCGTAGGACGCGACGGCGGCGTCGTTGCGGCCGATCTCCCCGGTCGTGAGGGTGTGCAGGAACCGGACGGGGAACAGCACCGTCTTGGTGACCGCCCGCGGCCCGCGGGACAGCAGTGCCGCCGGGTCGGCGATCCCGGCGAGCCAGGCGTCGTCGACCCGCTCGACGAGGAACCCGGCCGAGCCGCGGACCAGCTCGTCGTGGGTGGGTCGCACGGCGCCGTCACGCACGTCGGTGCCGTGGCGCAGCACCCCGGAGTCGAGCAGGTCGAGCCGGTCGACGGCGGGCAGCCGGGCCGGCCGGTCACCGGGGCCGTGGCGGACGGTGTGCGGGTCGGCCCAGAACACCGAGAGCCGCTCGGCCAGCCCGTCGGTGCCCGCGGCGGCGTCCCGCGCCGCGGCGACGACGTCGTGCACCCGCGACGCCGTGCCGCCGCCGGTCTCCGACAGCACCAGGGCCAGGTCGACGTCGCTGACCGCGGGGGTGAACCCTCCGTGCGCGAGGCTGCCGAGGGTGTAGGCCGCCACCAGGTCGTCACCGAACTCCCGGCGGGCCGCGTCGGTCGCCGCGCCCAGCACCGCCTCGCCCCGAGCGTCGTCCGTCACCGGTCCAGCCTGCCACGCGGGACCGGTCGGCGACCGCCGGGCGAACCGGGGCGCCCTCCCGGCCCCCCGGCGTTGCGCACGTCCGGCTCCCGGGGAGGATCACCGACGTGCTCTACATCGGACCGGTGGAGATCCCCGGGTCGGACGACCACGAGGGTTTCGTCAGCGCGGACACCGCCGACGGTCGCGCGACGGGGATCTGGGCCGACGCGCGTCGCGCACCGGCCGTCGCCTACCGCGCGGCCTGCGAGTGCGGCTGGCGTGACGACGTGGCGTACGTGCCGGGCCCGTGCGGCCACTCCGCGGCGCTGCGCGCGTTCGTGGACCACCACTTCGTGCCGGTCACCGGCGTCCGGGCGCTCGACCCGGCGCGGCACTTCCTCCCGGCGTGGTCGGCCGTCGTGGGCGTGCGGGCACTCGCACCTGCGATGGCGTGAACGCCCGGTTCGTACACCTGCGGCCGGTTCGGCAGACTGGAAGAATGACCGTCCCACACCGCCACGCCGCACCCGACGCCGTCCGCTCCACGCCCGTCCTGGCCCTGCGGGTGCTCGCCACCGCCTCGGTCGTGGTCCTGGCCTGGCAGTTCGTGACAGCCGCCGGCCTGTTCACCGGCGGCGACGTCGGTCCGCACGGCGCCGGGGCGATCGTGCTGCACGTCGTCACCGGGCTCGCCGCGGCGGCCGCGGTGTGGCTGCGGGTCGTCACGGCCGGGTCGTGGTGGCCGTCCGTGCTCGCCGTCGCGGTCTTCGCGTTCACCTTCGTCCAGGCGTGGTTCGGGAGCATCCCGGGCCTGGTCGTGCACGTGCCCGGGGCGATGGCGCTGGTCGCCGGATCGGTGTGGCTGGCCGCGTGGTCGTTCCTCCGCGCCGGCTGACCGGCCCGGGTCGGTGACGGGGGTCACCCGAACCATGCGGACGCGTCCGTCCGAACACTACCGGGGTGGTCCGTCCGGTTCGGCGCGCGCGATGACGGTACCCCCCATACCCTCGACAGGACCCGGCCCGGCGGCGCCCTCGGCTCCCGACCGGGTCCGGACGCCGACGTCCGGCCGCCCACCACCCCAGGCGACCCGACGGGAGGCCGCGTGACGTCCGTGAAGAGCACGTCGGTGACGACCACGTCCGTGCAGACCGGCTCTGTGAAGACCACCTCCGTGCAGACCAGACAGCCCGGGCGCCCCGAGCTCGTCCCACCCATCCGGGCTGGGCGGAGGAGATCCGCGACCGGGTCCGTGAGCAGGTCGCGGAGACGGTGCGCCGTCGCTGCGCCGAGCACGTCCACTCGATGCGCGGGGCGGACGTCGTGACCGGGGTGCTGAGCGACTTCGTCGGTCGCGGCAAGTACCTGCGCTCGATGTTCGGCTACCTGGGCTGGCGGGCCGCCGCCCCGGACTCCCCCGCCGCGCTGGCCGCGGTGTCCGGGCTGGAGCTGCTGCACGCGTTCGCGCTGCTGCAGGACGACGTCATGGACCGCTCGCAGCTGCGTCGCGGCCGGCCGACGGTGCACGTCCAGCTCGCTTCCTGGCATCGCGGCCAGGGCATGTCCGGCTCCGCGGAGCGGTTCGGCGAGTCCGGCGCGGTCCTGCTGGGCGACCTGTGCCTGGTCTGGGCCGAGCAGGCGATGCGCGAGAGCGGGCTGCCGCGCGCCGCGCTGGACCGCGGCTGGCCACGCTACGACGAGATGCGCTCCGAGCTGGCCGTCGGCCAGTTCGCCGACCTGCTCAACGAGGCCCGCCGCGTCCCCACCCTCGACGAGGTGATGGACGTGCTGCGTCGCAAGTCCGGCAACTACACCGTGCGCCGCCCGCTGGAGCTCGGTGCCGCGATGGCGGGCGCCGGGCCGGAGCTGCTCACCGCCCTCGGCGACTACGGGACGATGGTCGGCGAGGCCTTCCAGATGCGCGACGACGTGCTGGGCGTGTTCGGCACCGACGCCACCGGCAAGACCGCGGGCGACGACCTGGCCGAGCGCAAGGCCACCAGCCTGGTCGTGCTGGCCCGCGAGGTCGCCGGGCCGGCCACCCGGGACACACTCGACGCGTTGCTGCACGGCTCCGACGAGACCGACGGTCCGGTCGACGTCGCCGCGGCGCGGGTCGCGATCGAGTCCACCGGCGCCCGCCGCCGCATCGAGGAGCTCATCGCCACCCGGGTGCAGGGCGCGCTGCGGCTGGTGGACGGTGCGGTCGACGGCGGGCTGCTCGGCGACGACGTCGCCGCGGTGCTGCGGGGGATGGCCGTGCGCTGCGCCGACCGGGTCTCCTGACCGGGCCCGCCCCGCGAACGGCTGCGGTGCACCAGGATGCGACCCGACGCGCCGGGCGCCGTGGGCGGTCCTAGGCTCGCGGACATGGCCGACCGTTCCCCGTCCCGCCCCGCCCGCCCCGGAACCGTCGGCCGTGCGGGTCTGCCGCGCGAGCAGGTGCCGTCGCACTTCGACGACGGCGCAGCCGACTACGACCGGCTGGTCGGGATGAACCCCGGCTACCACGACCACCTGCGCGCCTCCGCGGCCCGGATGCGGCTGCCCCGGGACGGCGCCGGACTGCGGCTGCTCGACGCGGGCTGCGGCACCGGGGCCTCCACCGCGGCACTGCTCGGGGTCGCCCCGCGCGCCGAGATCGTCGCCGTCGACGCCTCGGCCGGGATGCTGGAGCGCGCCCGCACCAAGCCGTGGCCGGCGTCGGTGCGGTTCGTGCACTCCACCGCCGAGGCCCTCGCCGAGAACGGGGTCGAGGGCCCGTTCGACGGGATCCTCGCCGCCTACCTGCTGCGCAACCTGGACGACCCGGACGCCCAGCTGCGCCGCTTCCACGACCTGCTGCGCCCCGGTGGGGTGCTCGCGCTGCACGAGTACTCGGTGGCCGACTCGCCCCGCGCCCGGCTGTCCTGGCACGCGGTCTGCTGGGGGATCATCGTGCCGCTCGGCCGGATGACCACCGGTGAGACCGCGCTGTACCGGCATCTGTGGCGCAGCGTGAACACCTTCGACGGCATCGGCCGCCTGCGCGACCGGGTCCGCGGCGCCGGGTTCGACGCCGTGCACTCCGAGACCATGACCGGCTGGCAGAACGGCGTCGTGCACACCGTGCTCGGGACGCGGTCGTGACCGCCCGCCCGACCGACCCGCGCCGGGTCCGCCACGAGCCCGCCGGCGGCCTCGGCGACGCCGGGCAGCTGGGGCGGCGACCGCGGGTGGTCGTCGTCGGCGGCGGGATCGCCGGGCTGGCCGCGGCGACCGGGCTCGCCGAGCGCGGGGTCGTCGTCGAGCTGCTGGAGCGCGAGCCCTACCTGGGCGGGCGGGTCGGCGGCTGGTCGGAGCCGCTGCCCGACGGCACCCCGGTGTCGATGAGCCGCGGCTTCCACGCGTTCTTCCGCCAGTACTACAACCTGCGCGCGCTGCTGCGCCGGGGCGACCCCGGGCTGGAGCGGCTGGTGCCCCTGGAGGACTACCCGCTCGTCGACGCCGACGGGCGCCGGGACACCTTCCGCGGACTGCCGCGCACCCCGCCGTGGAACGCGGTGCTGTTCGCCCTGCGCAGCCCCACCTTCCGCCCGTCGGACCTGCTGCGCCTCGACGCCCGCGCCGCCGCGCCGCTGGCCGCGGTCAGCGTGCCCGGCATCTACGAGGCGATCGACCACGTCGACGCGCAGAGCTTCGTCGAGTCGATCAACTTCCCGCCCGCGGCCCGGCACCTGGCGTTCGAGGTGTTCTCCCGCAGCTTCTTCGCACCGCCCTCGACCATGTCGGCCGCCGAGCTCGCGACGATGTTCCACATCTACTTCCTCGGCTCCTCCGAGGGCCTGATGTTCGACGTGCCCGACGCGGGCTTCGACACCGCGCTGTGGGAACCGCTGCGCCACTACCTGACCACCCGCGGCGTCACGTTCCGGACCGGGGTCACGGTCTCCTCGGTCGAACGATCCCCGGCAGGACGCTCCCCGGCGGACGGTGTCGGCAGTGGACGGTTCCACGTGAATCATCACGACGGCGGCGGCACCGGCGGCAGCAGCGAGGCGGACGCGGTCGTGCTGGCCCCGGACGTGCGCGGGTTGCGCGACATCGTCGCCGCCTCCCCCGGTCTGGGCGACCCCGTCTCGGCCGTCGACGGGCCGGACGCGCTCGCCCGCTGGCGCGCCGACGTCGCCGCGCTGGGCAGCGCCCCGCCGTTCCTCGTGCAACGGCTGTGGCTCGACCGGCCCGTCGACGCCGCCCGCCCGCCGTTCCTCGGCACCGGCGGGCTCGACCCGCTCGACAACATCTCCGTGCTGGACCGCTACGAGCGCGACGCCGCGGGCTGGGCGGCCCACCACGGCGGGTCCGTCGTGGAGCTCCACGCCTACTCCGCGGCGCCGCCGACGGGCACGGGCGAGGACGCCTGGACCGCCGAGCTGCGCCGTCGCACGGTCGCCCGGCTGCACGAGCTCTACCCCGAGACCGCGGGTGCCGGGGTGGTCGGCGAGCTGGTGCAGTGGCGGGCGGACTGCCCGATGCTCGGCATCGGCGACTTCGCGCGGCGGCCCACGGTCGCCACCCCCGTCGACGGCCTGGTGCTGGCCGGCGACGGCATCCGGATCGACCTGCCCGTCGCGCTCATGGAGCGGGCGGCGAGCACAGGCTGGCAGGCGGCGAACCGGCTGCTCGCCGGCTGGGGTCTGGCCGGCCACCCCCTCGAGACCGTCCCCACCAGCGGCCGCCTCGGCCCGCTGCGGCGCGCCGCCGAGTACGCGATGCGCACCTGACCTCCGAAGGACACCACGCCATGACCCTGCTCTCCCGGCTCACCGAGAACTGGCCGTCCCACTGGCCGCTGCAGCCGCTGCCGTCGCAGCGGTGGGCGGCGCAGAAGCCGACCTACGCCGGCGCGGACCCGAAGCTGATCTCGGCCGCGCTGGAGCGGGCGCAGGCACGTCCGTCGGGGAACTGGTTCGTCGTCGCCGCGAGCCGCGAGATCCGCCGCGACCGGCCGCACGGCGTCCGGGTCGGCGGGACCGAGCTCGTCGCGTGGCGGGAGGAGGACGGCACGGTCCGGGTGGGTCCCGGCGCCTGCCCGCACCTCGGTGCGCCGATGGCGCTGGCCGCCGTCGACTGCGGCGAGCTGGTGTGCCGCTGGCACGGGCTGCGCCTGGGCGCACGGTCCGGCCCGGGCTGGGCGGTGCTGCCCGTCCACGACGACGGGGTCCTGGTCTGGGTGCGGCTCGACGACCTCGGCGGCGAGGAGCCGACCGACGCCCCCGTCGTCCCGGCCCGACCGGCCGGCGCGGTGCTCGACGCCGTCACCACGCTGACCGGGGTGTGCGAGCCGGAGGACATCGTCGCCAACCGGCTCGACCCGTGGCACGGCGCCTGGTTCCACCCGTACTCGTTCCAGCGGCTGACGGTGGACTCCGCGCCCGCCGTCACCGACGTCGCCCCCGACGACGACCGGTTCCTCGTGAGCGTCACCTTCAAGGTCGGGCCGGGGCTCGGTGTGCCGGTGCGGGCGGAGTTCGTGTGCCCGGAGCCGCGCACCGTGGTCATGCGGATCGTGGAGGGCGAGGGTGTCGGGTCGGTCGTCGAGACCCACGCGACCCCGCTCGGCCCCGGCCCCGACGGGCGGCCGCGCACCGCGGTGATCGAGGCCGTCGTCGCCGGGTCGGACCGGCCCGGTTTCGCGGTGGCGACCCGGCTCGCCCCGGCGATCCGCCCGGCGATGGCCGCGGCCGCCACGAAGCTGTGGCGCGACGACCTCGACTACGCCGAGCGCCGCTACGCGCTGCGGGCGCGTTAGGTCCGCTCGAACCGCCACCGCCCGTCGAACCCGGCGTCGCGGCGCTCGACGAACGCGGCGATCCCCTCGGGGGCGTCGGTGACGAAGTTGATCGCCTGCGAGGTGGCCTCGGCGTCGAGTGCCTCGGCGAACGACGACCGGGTCGCGGCGTGCAGCATCGCTTTGTCCCTGGCCAGCGCGACCGGCGGTCCGTCCGCGAGCCGGCCGGCGATGTCGGCGACGAACGCGGGCAGCTCGTCGCCGTCGACGACCCAGGTCACCAGGCCGAGCGCGTGCGCCTCCTCGGCGCCGATCGTCTCGGCGAGCAGCGCGAGCCGCTTGGCCTGCTGCATCCCCACCAGCCGGGGCAGCAGCCAGGTCCCGCCGAAGTCCACCGACAGGCCGCGGCGGGCGAAGATCTGGGAGAACCGCGCCGCGGGGGTGGCGACGACGAGGTCGCAGCCCAGCGCGAGGTTCCACCCGGCACCGACGGCGACACCGTCGACGACCGCGACGGACGGCACCGGCAGCTCGTGCAGCGCCAGCGCGACGTCGTTGATCCGCCGCATCAGCCGGGTCGGGTGCTCGGCGTCCGCCCCGCGGGCAGCCGGGTCGAGGTCGGCGCCGCCGCAGAAGGCACCACCGGCGCCGGTGACGACGACCGCGCGGACCGCCTCGTCGACGGTGGCCCGGTGCAGCGCCTCGCCGAGGGCGTCCCACAGCGCCCGGTCGATCGCGTTGCGCCGGTGCGGGCGGTTCAGGGTGAGGGTGAGCACCGGGCCGTCGAGCCGGGTGAGCAGCACCGCGTCGGACACGCGTACCCCCTTCGTCGGGCCCATCGTCGGGCGACCGTGGTGAGCACCCTGCCACCCCCGCGGATGATGGTCACCCGTGGGCGGCCGGCACCGGGGGCGCCGGCAGCCCGCCCGGGCCGGCCCGGCGCAGTGCGCGGGGCGACTCGCCGAACCAGCGCCGCGCCGCCCGCGACAGCGCGGACTGCTCGGCCAGCCCCACCATGGCCGCGACCTGGGTGAACGGCAGGTCGGTCCGCAGGATGAGCCGCTCGGCGGTGTCCCGACGCGCCTCGTCGACGACGGTCTCGAAGGTCGTGCCCTCGGCCGCGAGGTGGCGTTGCAGGGTCCGTGGGTGCACCCGCAGCAGCCGGGCCACCGAGCCGATGCGCACCGGCCCGGTGCCCAGCGACCGGTCGACCGCGGCTCGCACCCGGTCGGTGACGGTGCGGCCTGGGCGCGCGAAATGGGTCTCCAGGTACTCGATCGCGATGGCCCGGACGGTCTCGTCCCCGCCGGCCACCGGCCTTCGCAGCAGGTCGCCGGGCACCCGCAGGACCGCGGCCGGCCGGTCGAAGCGGACCTCGGCCCCGAAGAACTCGCGGAACCGCTCCGGGGCAGGCGGTGCCTCGTGCGGCAGGTGCACCGAGCGCAGGCCGTAGGGCCCGCCGGCCAGCAGGCTCACGATCCGGTGCAGCACCCCCGTGCCGAGGTCGGCGACCTGCGGCGGGAGCGGCTCGGTGCTGCCGTACGCCACGCCGGTCACCCCCGGCACGCCCTCCGGGTCGGGCACCGCGCCGACGGTCAGCACCGGGCTGTGCACGTAGAGGTAGCGCGAGGCGCAGTCCAGGGCGGCCCCCAGCGTCGGGGACGCCTCGACGGCGACGGCCAGCGGGCCGAGGATCTCCGGGCCCTGCCGCTGCGCGAGGCGCAGCCCGAGGTCGCCGCAGCCCAGCTCGGCGGCGGCGGTCTCCAGCACCCTGGCGACCGAGCGGGTCGGGACCAGTGCGTCCGGGTCGTTGCCCTCGACGGCGTCGATCGGGATCCGGAACCGGGCGAAGAGCTCGGCGCCGTCGCCGCCCAGCTCCCCGACCAGCGCGACGAACCCGCGCAACGCCCTCGCCCGGGTGAGTGATCCGGTTCCCATGTCGCCCGAGGGTAAGTTGTTGTCGCGCCAGGTCAAGTTACTCCGGGTAGGTTTGGGGCACACTGGACCCCGGTCGACAGAGGTAGTCAGCGCGGACGCGCCCGATGAGGAGGACCACATGACCCAGGCCGGTACGACACCCGCTCCGGACGGCACCGCCGTCGAGCACCGCGACGTGATCATCGTGGGGGCCGGGCTCTCCGGTATCGGTGCGGCGGCCCGGCTGCACCAGGAGCTGCCCGGCAAGGACTACGTGATCCTGGAGGGCCGCGAGAACATCGGCGGCACCTGGGACCTGTTCCGCTACCCGGGCATCCGCTCGGACTCGGACATGTTCACCCTGGCCTACCCGTTCCGGCCGTGGCGCGAGCCGAAGTCGATCGCCGACGGCGCCGACATCCGCCGCTACATCACCGAGACCGCCCGCGAGTACGGCGTGACCGAGCGGATCCGGTTCGGCACGAAGGTCGTCGACGCCTCCTGGGACTCCACCACCGCGCGGTGGACCGTCGAGACCACCACCGCCGACGGCCCGAAGCGCTACACGTGCTCGTTCCTGTTCATGTGCTCGGGCTACTACGACTACGACCGGGGCTTCCAGCCCGAGTTCCCGGGCCGGGAGGACTTCGCCGGCACCTGGGTGCACCCGCAGTTCTGGCCGGAGGACCTGGACTACACCGGCAAGAAGGTCGTCGTCATCGGCTCCGGCGCCACCGCCGTCACCCTGATCCCGTCGCTGGCCGCCCGGGCCGGGCACGTCACCATGCTGCAGCGCTCGCCGTCGTACCTGACGGTGCTGCCCAGCAAGGACCCGGTCGCCGACCAGCTCCGCCGCTTCCTGCCCGCGAAGCTCGCGCACGCCATCCTGCGCCTGCAGTACGTGACGCTGACCCAGGCGTTCTACCAGCTCGCCCGGCGCCGCCCGGAGCGGGTGAAGAAGGTCCTGCGCGGGCTCGCCCTGAAGTTCCTCAAGGACGAGGCCTACGTCGACCAGCACTTCACCCCGAGCTACGACCCGTGGGACCAGCGCCTGTGCGTCATCCCGGAGGGCGACTTCTACAAGTCGATCAACCGTGGGGACGCCTCGGTCGTCACCGACCACATCGACCGGATCACCGCCAACGGCATCCGGCTGCGCTCCGGCGAGGAGCTGGAGGCCGACGTGATCGTGTCGGCGACCGGGCTGTCGCTGAGCCCGCTGGGCGGCATCACGATCCACGTCGACGGCGAGCAGGTGGACATCGGCAAGACCGTCACCTACCGCGGCCTGATGCTCTCGGGCATCCCGAACCTGGCGTTCTGCATCGGCTACATCAACGCGTCCTGGACGCTGCGCGCCGACCTCGTCGCCCGCTACGTGCCGAAGCTGCTGGCGCTGATGGACCGCGAGCGGATCGCGATCGCCACCCCGGCCCCGACCGTCTCGCCGGACCGCCCGCTGCTCGACATCGAGTCGAACTACGTGAAGCGCTCCGAGCACCTGTTCCCCCGCCAGGGCCGCAAGGACCCGTGGCGGCTGCACCAGAACTTCTTCCTCGACGCCGTCGGGCTCGGCCGGGCCGACCTCAAGCGGGACATGATCCTCACCCCCGCCTCGGCGCTGGGCGCCCGCGAGGCCCGCGTCCCCACCCCGACCGCGGCCGGCATCGCCGCCGACGCCACGACCGGCACCGGATCCGGCACCGCCGCCCCGGCTGCCGCACAGCAGGAGGTGGCTTCCTGATGGCCCGCTCACCGTTCCGTTTCGCCGAGGGCACCGCCGTCGTGACCGGCGCCGCCGGTGGCATGGGCGAGCACGTCGCGAAGCTCCTGGGCGAACGCGGCAGCGACCTCGTGCTCGTCGACCGCGACGGCGACCGGCTCGACACCGTCGCCGCCGCGATCCGCGCGAAGCACCCCGGCCTGTCGGTGACCACCGAGACCGTCGACCTGGCCGACCGCGAGGCCGTCGACGCGCTGGCGGCCCGGATCCTGGCCGGTCACCCGGAGATCAGGCTGCTGGTGAACAACGCCGGCGTCGCGCTCGGCGGGGACTTCGCCCGGCTGACCCTCGACGAGTTCGACTGGGTCATGGATGTCAACTTCCGCGCCCCGGTGCGGCTGACCCACGCCCTGCTGCCCGCGCTGACCGCGCGCCCCGGCGCGCACGTGGTCAACGTGTCCAGCCTGTTCGGGCTGATCGCCCCGCCGGGGCAGTCGGCGTACTCGTCGTCGAAGTTCGCGATCCGCGGCTTCTCCGAGGCGCTGCGCGCCGAGCTCGCCCAGGTCGGCGCGAGCGTCACCACGGTGCACCCGGGCGGCATCCGGACCGGGATCGCCGCGAGCGCCCGGGTCGGGGTGAACATCCCGGCCGAGGAGGCCGAGCGGGGGAAGAAGGACTTCGAGAAGCTGCTGACCTTCCCCGCCGAGAAGGCCGCCGAGCTGATCGTCGACGCCATCGAGAAGCGCCGCCCGCGGCTGCTCATCGGGATCAGCGCCAAGGTCCCGGACCTGCTGGCCCGGCTCGCCCCGGCGAACAGCATCCGGATCTTCGCGAAGATCGTCGGTGCCTCGGGGAACGCGAAGGCGGCGAAGTCGGCGCGATCGGCGGGGGCGCGATGACCGTCCCGCAGCCCCGCTTCGTCGACGTCGGGGGCACCCGGATCCGGGTCCGCGAGTCCGGTGACCCGGCCGGTGAGCCGGTCCTGCTGCTGCACGGGATCGGCCGGAGCCTCGAGGACTGGGACCCGCAGCACGAGTTCCTGTCCCGGTACCGGGTGGTCGCGGTCGACCTGGCCGGGTTCGGTCACTCCGACCGGGTGCCCGGCCCGGCGACGCTGGAGAAGCTCGCCGACACCGCGCTCGCCACCCTCGACGCGCTCGGCGAGACCCGGCCGGCGCACGTCATGGGCAACTCGCTCGGCGGCGCCGTCGCGCTGCTGATCTCCACCCGGCACCCGGAGCGCGTCGTCTCGCTGGTGCTGGCCGACCCGGCCGGGTTCGGGGCCGAGGTGACGCCCGCGCTGCGGGTCATCGGGGTGCCGCTGCTCGGCCGGTTCCTGCTGGGCCACCTCGACGCCGCGGCCGCCCGACGCTCGGAGCGGTCCCTGTTCGTCGACGGCTCCCTGGTCACCGACGAGCGGGTCGCCCGCGCCGTGGAGATCGCGCGGCGGCCGGAGTTCGCGCAGACCTTCGCCGAGGTCGCGGCCGAGCTGGGCACCGTCCGCGGCGTCCGCCCGGGCTGGCGGCGGGCGCTGCTCGACGCGTTCGCCCGCGCGCCGAAGCCGACGCTGGTCGTGTGGGGCGAGCGGGACCTGATCCTGCCCGCGGCCCAGCTGCGGGCGGCGAGCCGGCTCCCGCAGGTCACGACGCACGTGTTCGGCCGGGTGGGGCACATGCCCCAGATCGAGGTGCCCGCCGCGTTCGCGACGCTGGCCCTGGACCACCTCGCCCGGGCGGGACAGCAGGCCGGCATCCCCGGCGACACCCGCGCCGGCACCCGGTAGCCCGGGCCCGGGCCGGTCGGGCCCGGGCCCGGTCGGCCGGGTCCGGGCTCGTCCGGCGGCCGCGCGCCCCGCCGCGCGACGGACCCGTTCCGGCCGTAGCGTCGGGTTCATGCGGATCGCCCCCTGGCTGGCCGCCCTGGTCACGCTGCCCCTGCTCGCCGCCTGCGACACCGGCCCCAACCCGGTGACCAACGCGTTGTCCGGCGCCGAGGCCCCGGTCGCCGCGGCGGGTGCGGGCCTGGTGCCGGTCCCGGTGTCGGTGCCGCCCGGGGCCGCGACCGCCCCGTTCGACGAACCCCGCGACGCACTCGTCCCGGCCGGCTGGACGATGTCGGTGTTCGCCCGCGTCCCGAACGCCCGGCTGGCCGTGTGGAGCCCCGACGGTGAGCTGCTCGTCTCGGTGCCCGACGACGGCCGGGTGCTGGCGCTGTCGCGCACCGGTGCGCAGCGGCCGCTGCTGACCGGGCTCACCCAGCCGCACGGGCTGGCGTTCTCCCCGGACGGCACGACCCTCTATGTCGCCGAGTCGAACCAGGTGTCCGCCTTCACCTGGGCCGGCGGCGCGGCGACCGGGCGGCGGGTCGTCGTCCCCGGCCTGCCCGACGCCAACTCCCCCGACCTGCGCGGCGCCTACGGCCACGAGCTGAAGTCGGTCACCGTCGGCCCGGACGGCGCGGTCTACGTCTCGGTCGGCTCGACCGGCAACATCTCGGTCGCCGACCGCGACGCCACTCCCCCGCGCGCGTCGATCCTGCGGATGCCGCCCACCGGCGGGCCCGCCGCGCCGTTCGCGACCGGCGTCCGCAACGGCACCGGGCGGGCCACCGCCCCCGACGGCTCGGTCTGGACCGCGGTGAACGGCCGCGACAACGTGCCCTACCCCTACGACCGGCCCTACGGCGACGACACCGGCTCGTCCTTCGGGAAGGTCGTCGACGCCTACGTGACCGACCACCCGGCCGAGCCGCTGGCCCGGCTCACCCCGGGCCGCGAGCTGGGCTGGCCGTTCTGCAACCCGGATCCGGACACCGACCCGGGTGTCGCGGGGTCCGCGCAGGACTTCACCGACGTCGCACTGGTCGCCGACGCCGAGCTCAACCCCGGCGGGCGCGCGATGGACTGTGCGGCGCTGGCCCCGATGGAGCAGTCGTTCCCGGCGCACTCGGCTCCGCTGGGGCTGTCCTTCACCGAGGGCGTACTGCCCGCGCCGTACGCGGCCGGAGCGCTGGCCGGGGTGCACGGCTCCTGGAACGCGGACCCGCCGCGGGCACCGGAGGTGTCGTTCTTCCCGTGGCGGGACGGTGCCCTGGGCGCGCAGCAGACCCTGGTCGGCGGGTTCCAGGACCCGTCGGGAGCGCGCTGGGGCCGGCCGGTCGCGGCCGTCGCCGGGCCGGACGGAGCGGTCTACGTGACCGACGACGACGCCGGTGCGGTCTACCGGGTGGCCCCGCCCGGACGGTGAGTGCCCGCCGTGACCGGGGCCGCAGTCGGCCCCGGCCGTCTCCGGCACCGCGATAGGTTCTGCCGGGCACCCGAGGGCGGATGCCCGGGGGGTGCGGGCGGATGCGGATCGTGGACTGGGCCGGCGACGACGAGGGCGGCCCGACGGTGGTCCTGCTGGACCAGCGCGCGCTGCCCGCCGCGACCCGGCACCTGTACCTGCGCACCGTCGACGAGCTGATCGAGGCGATCCGGTCGCTGGCCGTGCGCGGCGCCCCGAGCCTGGGCATCACCGGCGCCTACGGGGTCGCGCTGGCCGCGCACCTGCACGGCACCGCGACGCCGGTCGCCGTCGCCGCGGTACGGGCCGCGGCCGAGCGGATCGCGGTCGCCCGGCCCACCGCCGTCCCGCTGGGACTGGGGGTCGCGAGCGCCCTGGAGGCGCTCGACGGCGGACCGGCCGCGGTGCTGGCACGGGCACGGGCCGTGGCTGCGGAGGCCGCCCGGGTCAACGCCGCGGCGACCGACCGGGCCGCGGACCTGGCGCAGGAGCTGTGCCCGGACCGCCCACTGCGGGCGCTGACCGTGTGCAACACCGGCCCGCTGGCCACCGGCGACGGCGGCACCGCGCTGGGGGCGATCCTGCGGCTCCACGAGCGCGGCGCGCTGGCCGAGGTGCTGGCGTGCGAGACGCGCCCGCTGCTGCAGGGCGCGCGGCTGACCGTGTGGGAGCTCGCCGCGGCCGGGGCGCCGCACCGGCTGTGCGTCGACTCGGCGGGCCCCGCGGCGATCGCCTCGGGACTGGTCGACGCGGTGTTCGTCGGGGCCGACCGGATCGCGGCCAACGGCGACGTCGCGAACAAGATCGGGACCTACATGCTGGCCTGCGCCGCGGCCCGGTCCGGGGTCCCGTTCCTGGTGGTCGCGCCGGAGGAGACGATCGACCCGCACACCCCGACCGGCGCGGACATCGTCGTCGAGCAGCGGGGAGCCGACGAGGTCCGCGAGCACGGCGGCACCCTGCTCACCCTGCCCGGGACCCCGGTCTACAACCCGGCGTTCGACGTGACGCCGTTCGACCTGGTGACCGCGATCGTCACCGAGGAGCGGGCGTGGGGGCCGGGGTCGTCGCCCGCACCCTCGCCCGCTGGGCGGCGAACCGCCGGCGCACCGCGCTGATCTCGGCGTCGGGCAGCAGCCGCGGCTCGCCGACGGCGCGGGCGCGCAGCCAGACGTCGCAGAGCCACTCCAGCTGGCGGGCGCCGTCGTAGGCGGCACCGAGGGTCTCGCCGAGCACGAGCGTGCCGTGGTTGCCGAGGACGACGGCGGTGGACTCCCCCAGCGCGGCGAGTGCGTTGTCGACCAGCTCGCGGCTACCGAACGGCGCGTACTCCGACACCCGCACGCCCTCGCCGAACATCGCGAGCTGGTAGTGCACGGCCGGGACGTGGTCGGACAGCGTCGACAGGGCGACCGCCGCCGGGGAGTGGGTGTGGACGACGGCGCCCGTCCCCGGCCGGGCCTGCGCGGCCACGTGCAGCCCCAGCTCGCTGGTCGGCTCCCGGGTGCCCGCGACGACCGTGCCCGCCCCGTCGACGAGCACGACGTCCGCCGCGGTCATCGTCTCGTAGTCCACTCCGGACGGGGTGACCGCGATCAGGTCGCCGGTGCGCAGCGACAGGTTCCCCGAGGTGCCGACGACCAGGCCGTCGCGGACCATCCGGCGGGACCACGTGCACAGCAGCTCGCGGGCGGGGGTGTGGTCGTGGGGCACCCCGCCACGATCCCACGCCCACCCCGACCGGGGGTCACACCTCCGGGTCGATCCGCCCTCGTCGGGGCGCGCCGGGTGGCCGCGGGGCCGCACGATCGTCGCACCGCGGACACCGGCCGGGCCGGGACGCCACGCGGAGGGCGGTAGGACCCCGACCGCGCCGGTTCCCGGCGCAGGAAGCGAGCACATCGTGAGGACCGCCCTGCGTGCCGCCACCACCGCGGCAGGCGCCGTCGCCGCCGCACTCGCACTGGCCGCCGTGACCGCCGGGACCGCGTCGGCGCAGCCCGCCCCGCCCACCGAGCCGCCGCTGACCCCGGCCGACCAGGCCGCGCAGCTGGCCTGTCTGCAGAAGTACCTGGACTTCGGGGCGCTGCCGGCGCAGTCGCTGGCGGACCCGGTGGCGTTCTCGGCGCTGGTCACCAAGGCAGCCCAGGAGTGCGACGCCGTCCGCGCACCGGCCACACCGGCCGCGCCCACCGCCCCGGTGGCGGGGGCCTGACCGCGGGTCAGAGCAGGTCGCTGCGGCTGAGCACCCCGACCAGCACGTCGTCGGCGTCGACGACCGGGACGACCCGGAACCCGCGCCGGGACAGCAGGTCCTCGGCGTCGGTGAGCGGGTCGTCCGGCTGCACCGTCTCGACGTCGCGGGTCATCACCTCCGACACGGTGCGGGCCCGCAGCCGCCGGCCCCCGTCCAGGGAGCCGTGCATGAGGTCGGCCTCGGAGACGATGCCGAGCAGGTGGTCCCGGTCGTCGACGACCGGGACGGCGGTGAACCGGTAGGACAGCAGGACCTCGGCGGTCTCGTCGAGGGCCAGCTCCGGCGGGATCGCGACCAGCCCGCCGTCGGTCATCACGTCCGAGACCCGCAGCGACGACGTCGGCCGGCCGCCGACCCGGCCGGCCCCGCGCGGGGCCATCGCCTCGGGCAGCGGTGCGACCGGGAGGACACCGCCGATCCGGCGGGCGGTGCGCCGCAGCCGTCCCCCGGAGTGCCGGTGCCGCAGCAGGTCGCTGCGGGTGATCACGCCGACCAGGACTCCCTTGTCGACGACCGGGACGAGCCGCAGCTCGCCGTAGACGCGCATCCGGTGCGCGACGATCGAGACGTTCGTCGTCGGGAGCACCGACACGACCTGCTCGGTCATCGCGTCGCCGACGACGGCGTGCGGGTCGTCGCGGTGCCGCAGCACGTCCACCAGCGAGATCACCCCGACCAGGGAGAACCGGCGGTCGACGACGGGCAGGGCGGAGAACCGGGACTCGGCCATCCGCTCCTGCGCCCGCGCCAGCGGTGCGTCCGCCCAGATCGTGACGACGCGTTCGGTCATGACATCACGAGCACGCACCACCATGGACGCACCGTAACCACGGCGGCGTCGCGTCCGCCATCGTTCACCGTTCGAGGTGGCCGAACCGGTGCCGGGTGCGACTGACCGCCTGCTCGCGCAGCACGGTGAGCATCTCCCGGCGGCCGTCGAGCACCACCGGGGTGTCCACGACGGAGGCGCCCACCTCGGCGGCGGCCGCCCGCAGACCCTCGGGCACGGTGCCCAGGGCCCGGATCCGCTCGCCCGCGACGGGGACGAGGCCGTCGCCGCCGTACACCCCGCCGGGGACCTCGCCCGGCGGGATCCCCGGCCCGTGCAGCCGTACCGGCACCCCCGCCGTGGCCGCGGCGAGCAGCACCCGCAGGACGTCGGCGCGGGCGGTGCCGGTGCCGCACCACAGCGTCGCCGACGGGGCGGGCCGGTAGCGGAACACGTTGGACTCCGCGGCCAGCCCGGTCGGGTCGTGCTCGACCCCGAACTCGGTGTCCCACGCGCGGGCGTCGGCGGCGGCGGCGCGGGCGAGACGGTCGCGGGCGGCCGGGTCCAGGTCGGCCGCGGCGGCCAGCACGCGGTCGGCGGCCGGGCCGGAGGTCGGGCCCGGTGCGGGGAGGTCGCCGTCGTGCCAGGTGCCGAACTGGGCGACGTAGTTCGGTCCGCCGGGCTTGGCGCCCGGGCCCAGCACCGAGCCCTTCCAGCCGCCGAAGGACTGGCGCTGCACGATCGCGCCGGTGATGTGCCGGTTGACGTAGGCGTTGCCGACCTCGACGCGGTCGAGCCAGTGCGCGATCTCGTCGTCGTCGAGGGAGTGGATGCCGCCGGTGAGACCGAAGCCGGTGTCGTTCTGCCAGGCGATCGCCTCGTCGAGGTCGCGGGCGGCCATCAGGCCGAGCACCGGGCCGAAGCACTCGGTGCGGTGGAACCAGCTGCCCGGCGAGACCCAGGCCCGCACGCCCGGCGTCCACACCGTCTCGGAGACCCGGCGTGGGCGCACCAGCCACCGCTCCCCCGGCTCCAGCGTGGTGAGCGCGCGGTGCAGCTTCGCCGAGGGCGCCTCGATCAGCGGGCCCATGGTCGTCGCGAGGTCGGTGCCGGGGCCGACGCGCAGGGTGCTGACGGCGTCGACGAGCTGACGGCGCAGCCGCCTCCCGACGGCCGAGCCGGTCGCGGCCGGACCGACCAGGATGGCCAGCGCCGCCGCGGAGCACTTCTGCCCGGCGTGGCCGAACGCCGAGCGCACGAGGTCGGCGACGGCGAGGTCCGGGTCGGCGGCGGGGGTGATGACCAGCGCGTTCTTGCCGCTGGTCTCCGCGAGGAGGTTCAGGTCCGGCCGCCAGGACCGGAACAGCGCGGCGGTCTCCGAGGAGCCGGTCAGCACGACCCGGTCGATCGCGGGGTGGGTGACGAGCCGGCGTCCGGCGTCGGCCTCGTCGGTGGGCAGCAGCGCCAGCGCGTCGCGCGGGATCCCGCCGCGGTGCAGCGCGGCCACCCCTGCCTCGGCGCACGCGCGGACCTGCGGGGCGGGCTTGAGCAGCACCGGGGCGCCGGCGGCGAGCGCGGCCAGGCAGCCACCGAGCGGGATCGCGACCGGGAAGTTCCAGGGCGGGGTCACCGCGACGACCCGGTCCGGGGTGAACGCGGCGCCGTCGAGCTCGGCAGCGCGCTCGGCGTAGTAGGCGGCGAAGTCGACGGCCTCGGAGATCTCGGGATCGGCCTCGGCGACGGTCTTGCCCGCCTCGTGCAGCATCACCGACAGCAGCGTCCCGCGGGCTGCGGCCAGTGCGCGGGCGGCGCGGCGCAGCGTCGCGGCCCGCTCCGCGGCGGGGACCTCGCGCCAGCCGCAGGTGCGGGCGCGCTCGACCGCGGCGTCGACCGCGGCCGGGTCGGTGACGACCGGGACCTCCGAGCGCGCGACGACGGTCGTCGCGGCGCGGCGGGCCCACTCGCGGTTCGCGGGAAGCGACGGGTCGGTGTCGGGCTCGGCGCGGAACCCGCGCGGCACGGGGTCCCCCGGCAGCGGGCCGTCGGTACCGACCGGCGCGGACACGGTGCGGTCCTGGGTGCGGCGCGGGGTGGCGGCGACGGCGTCGCGGTCGCGCACCGAGGCGAGGAACCGCTCCTGGTAGCTCGCTGGGCCGCCGGAGTCGGGGGCGAAAAGTGTGTACAGGTATCCCTCCGGCGAGGCGTTCTCCTCCAGCCGCCGGACCAGGTAGGACACCGCGGTGTCGAAGTCACCGCGGTGCACGACGGGGGTGTAGAGCACCAGCTGCGAGCCCGGCCCGGACTCCGGCAGGTCACCCGCGACGGCGTCGGCGAACGCGGGGGCCATGCCCTGCAGCATCTCCAGGTCCAGCTGGGGCCGGACACCGCGGGCCTCGGCCAGTTCCAGCGCGAGCGCGACGTGGTGGAGGTGGTGCGACGCGATGCCCAGGCGCATCCCGTCGGCGTGCGGGCCGCCGATGCCGCGGTCGAGGAGCCGGACGTAGTTGGCGTCGACCTCGGCCTTGGTGGCGTAGGGGGCCTGCGGCCAGTCGTGCAGCTCGGCGTCGACCCGTTCCATGGCCAGGTTCGCGCCCTTCACCAGACGCACCTTGATCGGGGCTCCGCCCGCGGCGGCGCGGCGGGTGGCGAACTCCCCGAGCTCGTCGAGCGCGGCGACGGAGTCGGGCAGGTAGGCCTGCAGGACGATGCCGGCGGGCAGGTCGTGGAACTCCGGGCGTGCCAGCAGCGTCGTGAACAGCGCGATGGTCAGATGGAGGTCCTTGTACTCCTCCATGTCGAGGTTCACGAACACGCCGTGCTCGCGGGCGGCCCGGTAGAGCGGCAGCAGCCGGTCCACGAGCAGGTCCCGGCTGCCCCCGAGGTCCCACGGCACGAGCTGCGCGACGACCGAGGACGCCTTCACCGAGACGTGGTCCACGCCAGGCCGGCGCACCAGCGCGATCGTGCGGGCGAGGCGACGGTCGGCCTCGTCGCGGCCGAGGACCGCCTCGCCGAGCAGGTTGAGGTTCAGCCGGTGTCCGTCGCGGCGGGCCGCGGCGAGCCGCCGGTCCAGGCCCCGCCCGCCGGCGTCGACGATCAGGTGCCCGACCAGGCTGCGCAGCCGCGACCGCGCCGCGGGCACGACGACGTGCGGCAGCGCCGTCGCCAGCCGGCCGCCGGCCCGCAGCAGCAGCCGGTCGGTACCGGCGACGAACGCCGGCAGTGCGGCGCCCGCCCCGGCGAGCCGGGCCAGCTCGCGGGCCGCAACCCGGTCGTCGGCGGGACGGGCGACGCGGTCGACGAAGCGCAGGGTGAAGTCGACGCCTGCGGGGTCGTGCATCAACGCGGCCAGCCGCTGCGTCGGGTCGGTACCGCGGCCGGCGCCGGTGGACGGGGAGGTGCCGGTGCGCGCGGTCCAGCGGCGCACACGGTCGACGGCGCGCGCGGTCAGCGCGTCGTCGAGGGCGGGGACGGGGTGGGTGGGGTGCACGCTCACCGGCCCAGTCTGGACCCACTGTCAGGACCGTGTCACGTCGACGGTGCTGACCGGTGCCGGCCCCTTCGGTGACGACCGCGGTCAGGACTCGGTGAGGTCGGTGTCGGGCAACGGCCCGAGCAGGGCGAACGCGTCCAGGTAGGGCTCGACGTCACCGCGCTCGGTCCAGGCCCGCAGCTGCGCCGCCGACCGGCGGGTCATCAGGGCCCTGGCCAGCTCGAAGTCCGGGGCCCGCACGACGACCGCGGCCCCCGCCTCGTCGCCTGCGGACACCCAGCGGCGGCCGTCGCCGATCAGCGCGATCGGTGCCCGGTCGCCGAGCGCGGCGGCGAACCGGTCCAGGAACCGGTCCATGACCGCGTAGAGGCCGGGGGTGTGCTGTCCGCCGGGCTCGCGCAGCGCACCGCGCAGGTCCTGCTCGTGGATGATCACGTCGCCGAGCGGGCGGGTGGTGTTCGCCGCCATCCAGTCGCGCAGCGGGCCGGTCAGCGACTCCCACTCCGCGACGAGTGCGGTCACGTCGTGGTCGCGCCGTTCCCGCACCTGCCGGCTCGTCCACTCCTCGTTGTGGTCGTCGGGCTCGTCGCCGCGCACCACGTCGGCACCTAGACCGACCATGTGCGAGAACAGGTCGCGCACCGTCCAGTCCGGGCAGGCCGGGACGGTCAGCTCCGTGCGCTCGGGTGGCAGGTCCCGCACCAGGTCGACGACCCGGCGCTGCGCCCGGGCCCACTCCTCGATCTCGTCGATGCCGCTCACGGGCACCGATCCCATCACGACCGGGGTTCCCGCGCCGCTCCCCTGGGTGTTTTGCCTGGACCGGACACGGGCACCTGGGGATCATCGAACCGGACACGACGGCGAGGACGGTCACGGCGACTCCGCCGGACGACACCGCCGGCATCGGGGACCACCCGGTGCGTCGGTGAGGAGAGGACGAGCGTGAGCAGCCCACCCCCGTACCCGGGTCAGCCCGGGGACCCGCAGGACCCGAACAACCTGGACCAGCCGACCCGGCAGAACCAGCCCTACGACGGGCAGCCCCACGGCGAGCACCCCGGCGCCCAGCCCCACGGCGAGCACCCCGGCGCCCAGCCCTACGGCGGGCAGCAGCAGAGTCAGCAGCAGTACGGCCAGCAGCCGTACGGGCAACAGCCCTACGGCCAGCAGCAGTACGGTGACCAGCAGTACGGCCAGCAGCCCTACGGCGCACAGGGCCACGACCAGGCCGCCTACCCGGACCGCCCGGCCGCCGGGCCCCCGGGGTGGCCGCAGGGCGGGGCGCCGGCGACCCCACCGCGCAACGGCGTCGGGATCGCCGCGCTGGTGCTCGGCATCCTGGCCGTGCTGCTCGGGTTCTTCCTGATCGGTGCCCTGTTCGGTGTCGTCGCGGTCGCGCTGGGCATCCTCGGGATCAGCCGGGCGTCCAAGGGCGCCGCCACCAACCGCGGTGTCGCGATCGCCGGGCTCGTCCTCGGCGTCGTCGGCATCGTCATCGCGATCGCCGTCGTCGCGTTCGGCGTGAGCGTGTTCAACCAGGTCGGCGGTAGCGAGTACGTCAGCTGTGTGCAGCAGGCCGGCAACGACCAGTCCGCGATCGCGCAGTGCCAGCAGGACTTCGAGGGCCGCCTCGAGGGGCAGTTGGACCAGGACGGCAACTGAGCCCGTTCCCGCGGGCCCCCGGCCGGTCACCGGTCAGGCGGGCCCGCGGTTCGCGGTGTGGAACGCGCCGCCGCGTGGAACGCACCCCCCGCACCGAACGCCAGCCGGGCGAACCGCTCCCCCATCCGCACGTGCGCCTCCGGACACGGGTGCAGCCGGTCGGGCAGCGGCAGCTCGGCCGCGTCGTCCTCGCCGTAGAGCTCCCGGCCGTCGAGGAGGGCCAGTGCCGGGTCCTCCGGGGTGCGGTCGGCCACGATCCGGGCCAGCTCCTCGCGGATCACCGACAGCGTCAGCTGCCCCGCCGCGACCCCGGCCGGGTCGCCGGTCGCGCGGAACAGCAGCCGCCCGTCGACGACCTCCGGCGCCCCCGGGCCCGGGGTGTGCTCGTGGATCGGGCACAGCACCGGCGACACCACCAGCAGCGGGGTGTCCGGGTGGCCGTCGCGGATCGTGTCGAGGAACCCGTGCACGGCCGGTGCGAACGCACGCCGGCGCATGAGGTCGGCGTTGACGATGTTGATCCCGATCTTGACGCTGATCATCGCGGCCGGGGCGTCGCGCAGAGCGCGGGCGACGAACGGGTCCAGCATCGCGCTGCCGGAGAACCCCAGGTTGACCAGCTCGACACCGGCGGCGCGAGCGGCGAGCGCCGGCCAGGTGGTGCTGGGCCCCGCGGCGTTGCTGCCCTGGCTGATCGAGCTCCCGTGGTGCAGCCACACCGGGCGCCCACCGGGCGGGACGACGGCGACCGGCGCGTCGGTGCGCAGCGCGACGACCTCGGTGATCTCGTTGTGCGGCAGCCAGATCTCGACGATCGCGTCGTGGCCGGGCAGGGTGAACCGCACCGGGCCGGGTGCGCCGTCGGTGACCGTGACCTGTCCGGTCGCCGGGTCGGTCATGAGGAGCTTCCCGCCGGAGGTCGTGGCACTGCCCATCGGCCGGCCGTCGACGAGCAGGTCGTAGGCGCCGTCGGGCCGCAGCGGGGCTCCGACGAGCCCGATCCGGGTGCGCAGGGTCTCCAGCTCGACCGTCCGCGCGGCGGTGCGGAACACGACACGGACCCCGGACGGCTGGCTCTGCGCCCCGGCCAGCTGCGGGTCGCCGTTGCGGGCGCGGGCGGGGGCGGGGAGCCGCTGCGGGAGCAGGCCACGCTCGCCGTCGACGGCGTCGAGGACGCCGTGCAGCAGCTCGGGCCCGATCGGGGTGGTGATCACTCCGGCAGCCTGGCACGCACGCGGCCGCCGTTCATCCCGGAATCGGACGGCGCCCGTGGAGGGGTCCTGCCGGTGACCGCCCCGGGCGCGTGACCCAGGATGACCGGGTGACTGCGACCGAGGACGAGCGCACGGCGGCCGACGACCGCGCGCACACGGGGGTGGAGCGCGTGCTGGTGATCGCCGCGCACCCCGACGACATCGACTTCTCCTGCAGCGGCACCGTCGCGGTGTGGACCGCGGCCGGCGTCGCGGTGACCTACTGCCTGGTGACCGACGGCGACGCGGGCGGGTTCGACCCGGCCGTGCCGCGCAGCGACATCGCGGGCATCCGCCGGGCCGAGCAGACCGCCGCGGCCGCCGTGGTGGGCGTCTCCGACCTGGTGTTCCTCGGCCACCCCGACGGGCGGCTGACCGTCACCCTGGAGCTGCGCCGCGACCTGGCGCGGGTGATCCGGCAGGTCCGCCCGGACCGGGTCCTCGTGCCGCAGCCGGTGCGCGACCTGCGCAGCATGTACGGCAGCCACCCCGACCACACCGCGACCGGCGAGGCCGCCCTGTGCGCGGTCTACCCCGACGCGCGCAACCCCTACGCCTTCCCCGAGCTGGCCGAGGCCGGGTACGAGGCGCACACGGTCGGCGAGGTGTGGATCATGGGCCCGGCCCCGGCCGACGACCCGGAGGGGGCGCGGCACGTCGACATCACCGACACCATCGACGTGAAGATCGCGGCGCTGCGCGCGCACGAGAGCCAGACCGCCCACATGAACGACCTGGAGGACATGATCGGGCAGTGGTCCGAGTCGCTGGCGAAGCGGGCCGGGTTCCCGCCCGGTCGGCTCGTGGAGTCCTTCCACGCACTCGACACGCGCTGAGGCCACCGGGGCCCAGGGGCCGGTCGGTCAGATCGCGGCCGCCGTGTCGGCGCCGGGCGTGGACCGGTCCGCTCGCTGGGCCGCACCCGCCGCGAGGTCCAGCGCCTCGGCGGGGCGCAGGGCGTGCCGCTCGCGGATGCTCATCTCCAGCTGCGGGGCGAACCCCGCACCGCAGCGTTCGAGCAGCCGGGCCACACCCGGGCGGAGGTTCACCAGCCGCAGCCGCACACTGGCCGGGAGCTCGTCGGCGGCGTGCACGAGGCTGACCGCACCGGCGACGTCGACGAACCGCAGCGCGGACAGGTCCGCGGTCAGCGTGCCCTCCCCGACGTCGCCGCGCACGACCTGGTCGATCAGTCCGGCCAGCACGCGGCGGACCTGGGGGCGGTTGGCGTGGTCGACCTCGCCGGCCAGCCGGATCCGGGCCGGCCCGGTCTCGGTGACGCGCAGCAGGCTGTCGTCGTGGAGCGGGGTGGCGGTCAGCTCGGCGGGGTGCCGGGCGCGCATCGTCGCGATGAGCTCGTCGGGGTAGCGCAGGTGGTCGTAGACGCACAGCACGCGCAGCGGCTGGTCGCGGACGGCGTCGTCGAGCCTGCGGTCGTACTCGTCGAGCACCTGCCCGCCGGGCCGGCGCAGGCCGTGGTCGGTCTGGCCGCTGACCCGCAGCCCCGCCCAGCCGTCGTCCAGGGCGGAGGTGAGGTGGTGCGCCACCAGCCCGGTCAGCTCCTCGAGCGGGCCGCGCAGGGCGGCGCGGGTGACCTCGCCCGGGACGAGCCGGAACTGCCCGGACCGCAGCGGGCCGGTGACGTCGACGCCGTCGTCGGTCAGGCGGGAGAGGACCAGACCTGCGGTGTCGTCGTCGAGGTAGACGACCCGCTCCCCCGCCGCGAGCCCCTCGGCCAGGAACGCGGCGACGTCCTCGGCGAGCTGCTCGTCGCTGACCGGCACGGTCAGCACGTGTCGGTGCGGGACCCGTACCGGTGCGGTCACACATCACCCCCGTCATGGCGTCCCCTCGGTCCCCCGGCGGGTGTGACGCTGCGTGCACGATAGGTGATCACCGATCCCGTGGCGACCCGACGCTGTTGTTCAGGCGTGCCGAGGCGTAGAGTTAGCCGGACCGAACTCCAGGGTTCGGGGCGTACTGTGCGAGTCGGTGGCACGGGCGCCGACCAGGAGGTGGACGCCATGTTCCGAGCCGCTCCGCAGTCGCGGACGACCGAGGTGCGCGCGGTCGTGCTCGCCGGGGTGCTGATGGTCCTGCTGGCCGTCGCCACGATCGTCTCGGTGTCGCTGGCCCCCACCTCCGTCACCCTGGTCCTGGCCGCCGCCGCGCTGGCCGTCCGGCCGCTGGTCGTCGCCCACCTGCGGCGCAGTGCCCACGACGAGCGGGTCGCCGCGCGCCGCTGAGGCGACCTACGGTGGGGGTCCGCGACCCGAGGAGCCCCATGACGACCGTCGGTGAAGCCGGCTGGCAGGTGCTGACCGCCCACGGCATCGACACCGTGTTCGGCAACCCCGGCTCCAACGAGCTGCCCTTCCTGGCGGCGATGCCCGACGGGGTGCGCTACGTGCTGGGTCTGCACGAGGGCGCGGTGCTGGGCATGGCCGACGGCTACGCCCTGGCCTCCGGCGGCCCGGCCCTGGTCAACCTGCACGCGGCGTCCGGGTCGGGCAACGCGATGGGCGCGCTCACCAACGCCGTCTACTCCCACTCCCCGCTCGTGCTCACCGCGGGCCAGCAGGTGCGGTCGACCGTCGGCCAGGAGGTCATGCTGACCAACGTGGACGCCACCGCCCTGCCGCGTCCGCTGGTCAAGTACTCCGCCGAACCCGCGTCGGCCCAGGACGTCCCGCGGGCGCTGTCCCAGGCGGTGCACACCGCGCTGCTGGCCCCACGAGGCCCGGTCTACCTCTCGATCCCCTACGACGACTGGTCCCGCGAGGCCGGCCCGGACGCCGCGCACCTGCCGTCGCGACGCACGACCACCGCCGCCGAGCTGGGTGAACGGGCGGTCGCCGAGCTGGCCGGGGCACTGGCCGGGGCGGCGAACCCGGTCCTGGTGCTGGGTCCGCAGGTCGACGCGGACCGGGCGAACGGCCACGCCGTCGCCCTGGCCGAGCGGCTCGCCTGCCCGGTGTGGATCGCGCCGTCGGCGTCGCGCTGTCCGTTCCCGACCCGGCACCCGGCGTTCCGCGGGATCCTCCCGGCGTCGGTGCGCGACGTGTCCGACCGGCTGGCCGGGCACGACGTCGTGCTCGTCGCGGGTGCGCCGGTGTTCCGCTACCACCAGTGGGTCCCCGGTGACCTGCTGCCGGCGGGCTCCCGGCTGCTGCACCTGACCGCGGATCCGGCCGAGGCCGCGCCGGCCCCGATGGGCGAGGCCTGGGTCGGCCCGGTCGGTCCGGCGCTGGCCGCGCTCGCCGGGCGGGTGCCCGCCTCGGGGCGGGTGCCGCTGCCGCCCCGGCCGGCACCGCCCGCCCCGCAGGGCGCCGCGGACCACGTCCCGCCGCAGCAGCTGTTCGCGCTGGTCCGGGACGCGGCACCGGCCGGGACCGTGCACGTGTGCGAGTCCACCTCGACGATCGACGACTTCGTCACCCAGGCCGACCTGACCGAGCCGGGCAGCTACCTGTTCCCCGCGTCCGGTGGTCTCGGGTTCGGGCTGCCCGCCGCGGTCGGCGCGCAGCTGGCCCACGGCGACGCGCGCCGGGTGGTCGCACTCGTCGGCGACGGGTCCGCCAACTACGGCATCACCGCGCTCTGGACGGCGGCGCAGTACCGGGTGCCGGTGGTCGTCGTGATCCTGCGCAACGGGACCTACGGTGCGTTGCGCGGCTTCGCCGAGCTGCTGGGCACCGGCGAGACACCGGGCCTGGACGTCCCCGGGATCGACTTCGTGCGGATCTCCGAGGGCTACGGCGTGCCCGCGGTGTCGGTGCGGGACGCCGCCTCCGCCGCGGCGGCGCTGAAGGAGGCCTTCGCCGACGACGGCCCCCGGCTCATCGAGGTCGTGACGGCGCCGGGCGTGGCGTAGGCCGGCGTAGGGCCGGCGCCGTCCCTCACACCGCGGCGAGCGCGGCGTAGCGGCCCGCGTCGGCGAGCAGCTCGTCGTGGCTGCCGGACTCGACGATCCGGCCGTGGTCGACGACGGCGATCCGGTCGGCGTCGCGCACGGTCGTGAGCCGGTGCGCGATGGTGATCGTCGTGCGGCCGTGGGCCAGCGCGTCGAACGCGGCCTGCACCGCCCGCTCGGTACGGGTGTCCAGCGCACTGGTGGCCTCGTCGAGGACCAGCACCTTCGGGTCGCGCAGCAGCGTGCGGGCGATCGCGATCCGCTGCTTCTCCCCGCCGGAGAACCGGTGCCCGCGTGAGCCGACGACGGTGTCGTAGCCCTCGGGCAGCGAGACGATCAGGTCGTGGACCTGCGCGGCGCGGGCGGCGGCCTCGATCTCGGCGTCGGTGGCGTCCGGGCGGGCGTGGCGCAGGTTCTCCCGCACGGTGGCGTGCAACAGGTAGGTGTCCTGCCCGACGACGCCGACGATCCGGGTCAGGTCGGCCGCGGCCATGTCGCGCAGGTCGATCCCGTCGATGGTCACCCGGCCCGCGGTCGGGTCGTGCAGCCGGGACACGAGCCCGGCCAGGGTGGTCTTGCCCGACCCGGTCTCCCCGACCAGGGCCAGCGTGGTGCCCGCGGGGACGTCGAGGTCGATGCCGGCGACGGCGGCGGCGTCGCTGCCCGGGTAGACGAAGGTGACGTCCTCGATCCGCACGTGCCCGCGGACGCGGTCGTGGTCGACAGCGACGGGATGCTCGGGCTCGGGCACGTCGGTGGTCAGGTCGAGGTAGGAGAAGATCCGCTCGAACAGCGCCAGCGAGGCGACGATCTGCACGCCGACGCTCAGCATGCCCATGACCGGGCGGAACAGCCCGCCCTGCAGCGCGGTGAACGCCACGAGGGTGCCGATGCTCATCGTCCCGGCGGCGAACGGCAGCCCGGCGGCGAGGTAGATGGCGGCCGGGACGGCGGCGAACACGACCTGGGTGACGGCCATCGTCCAGCGTCCGGCGAGCTGGGAGCGCAGCTCCAGCCCGATCAGCCGGGACGAGGACTCGGCGAACCGGCGGCTCAGCTCCGGGCCGCTGCCCAGGGTCTTGGACAGGGCGATCCCGTCGACGGACAGGTTCTCCTCGACCGCGACGCTCAGGTCGGCGAGCTCGCGCTGCTGGGCCGCGGTGATCGCGCGGCGGGTGCGGGCGACCCGCCGGGTCAGCAGGATCGCCGGGGGCAGCACGACCAGGGACACCAGTGTGAGCTGCCAGGACAACGCGGTCATCGCGACCAGGGTGGCGACGGTGGTGGTCAGGTTCGACGCGACCGAGGTGGCGGTGCTGGTGACCACCGACTGCATGCCGCCGATGTCGTTGGTGATCCGCGACTGCACCTCCCCGGTGCGGGTGCGGGTGAAGAACGCCAGGCTCTGGCGCTGCAGGTGGGCGAAGACGCCGGTGCGCAGCCCGTGCATGACCTCCTGCCCGATGCGGGTGGAGATCCAGGTCTGGGCGACGCCGAGGGCGGCGGTGACCGCGGCGACCGCGACCATGCCCGCGGCCAGCCAGGCGAGCAGGGTGACGTCGCGCTCGGGCAGGGCGACGTCGATGACCTCGCGGAGCAGGAACGGCGAGGCCATTCCCACGATCGAGGACGCCACGATCGTCACGACGACGACCGTGAGCGGGCCCCGGTGCGGGGCGAACAGTGCGCCGATGCGGCGCAGCGAGACCGCGCGCGCCTGCTCCCGTTCCTCGGGGGTGGCGGTGCGGGTGTCCGGCCGTCCGGGCCGGTTCGGGGGTCGGGTGTCCAAGGGGTCTCCTCCGGGCCGATTACTGTGGTTGCCTCACTATGAGGCAGCAACAGCGTCCTGCGCTAGTCTGTTCCCGTGCCGGACCGGGAACCACCCAGCCAGTCGCGCGGCGACCTCGTCGACGCGTTCTGGTCGGTCGCGCGCTCACTGCGCCACGCCTCGGCCGAGCGGCTGGCGGCCTGGGGTCTGACGCCGTCGCAGGCGCGGGCGCTGGGCACGCTGGTCCGGCACGGCGAGATGCGCCCGGGCACGCTGGCCGGGCACCTGCGGATCACGCCGCGGTCGGCGACCGAGGTCGTCGACGCGCTGGCCGGACTCGGGCTCGTCGAACGGGCGACTGACCCGGCGGACCGGCGGGCGGTGCTGGTGCGGGTCACGGACGCGGGCGCGGCGACCGCGCGCGACGTGCGGGCCGCACGGGCCGACGGGGCCGAGGCGTTGTTCGCACGGCTGTCCGACGACGACCGCGCCGAGCTGGCCCGCATCCTCGCCGTCCTGCGCGACGGGGCCGACGGGGACCGCCGCTGCTGAGCCCGGCCGCCCACGACCGGAGCAGCCTCCGTCCGGGCCCTGCCGGGGCGCGGGCCGGGGCGGGCGGGGGGGGGGAACGGTCGCGGCGGACCGAGCGGGCCCGGGGCCACCGCGGGCGGGGCGGCCGCGGCTCACCGCCCGACGGGATCCGTCCGGTCGTCGCCGGTGCAGGTGCCGCCACGGCGGACCCGCCCGGCCCGTACGAGCGCCCGCACCGCCGTCCCGGCCGCCAGGACCACGGCCCCCGCCAGCACCGACACCCGCGGCAGCAGCGTCGCGAGCACCACGCAGCCGAGCAGCCCGAACCCCGACAGGGCGCGGCGCCATGGCCGGTCGCGGTGCAGGGTGAGCGCCGCGGCGTTGGCGACGGCGTAGTACAGCAGCACCGCGAACCCGGACAGGCCGATCGCGGTGACCGGAGCGGCCGTGACCACCAGCAGCAGCACGACCGCGCCGACGGCGAGCTCGGCGCGGTGCGGCACCGCGAACCGCGGGTGGACCGCGGCGAGTGCGCCCGGCAGCTCCCGGTCCCGGGCCATGGCCAGCACGGTGCGCCCCACCCCGGCGACCAGCGCGAGCAGCACCCCGGCCGACGCGACGGCGCCCCCGATGCGCACCAGGGGTGCCGTCCCGTCCCCGGCCGCGGTGGCCAGCGGCGCCGCGGACGCCGCGAGCGCGTCCGGCCCGGCGGCCCGCAGCGCGGCGACGGCGACCACCGCGTAGACCACCAGCACCAGGCCGAGCGCGAGCGGGATCGCCCGCGGGATGGTGCGTGCGGGGTCGCGGACCTCCTCGCCGAGCGTCGCGATCCGGGCGTACCCGGCGAAGGCGAAGAACAGCAGCCCGGCGGCCTGCAGCACCGCGAGCGGACCGGCGTCGGTCCAGCCCTGCAGCGGCGCGGCGACGGCGGGGCGGGAGAACGCGGCGACGACCACCGCCGTCAGCACCGCGAGGGTGCACCCGACCAGGACCCGGGTGGCGAGCGCGGTGCGGGTGACGCCACGCAGGTTCACCGCGACCATCGCGACCACCGCCGCCGCCGCGACCGCGCGGGCGTGGTCCGGCCAGGCGTAGGAGCCCAGGGTGAGGGCCATCGCGGCGCACGACGCGGTCTTGCCGGTGACGAACGCCCACCCGGCGAGGAACCCCCACGTCTCCCCCAGCCGGCGGCGGCCGTAGACGTAGGCCCCACCGGACTCGGGGTGGCGGGCGGCGAGCCACGCCGAGGACATCGCGTTGGCGACCGCGACCGCGCCGGCCACGGCGAGCGCGGGCAGCAGGGCCGTCCCGGCGACGGCCGCGGCGGGCCCGAAGACCGCGAACACCCCGGCGCCCAGCATGGACCCGATCCCGAGGACGACGGCGTCGCCGGTGCCGATCCGGCGTTGGGGCGTCGTGTGCACGTGCTCACCCTTCCCGGCGTGCGGACGGCCGGTCGAGGGGGTACCCACCACGGCATGGGACCGACCCCGCACGACCGACCGCTGACGTTCACCATCGGGCACGAGGAGCTCGTCGTCCGGAAGCGCTACGAGGTGCTCAGCATCGTCAACGACATCCTGGTGGCGCTGTGGTTCGTGATCGGCAGCGTGCTGTTCTTCTCCGAGGCCACCAGCTACGCGGGGACATGGCTGTTCCTCCTCGGCTCGATCGAGCTGATGATCCGACCGGTGATCCGGCTCGCCCGCCGGGTGCACCTGCAGCGGATCACCGGGGCACCGCCGGAGGCGAGCCACGACTTCTGACCCGGACGACGACGCCCGCCACCGTTCACCGCACGAACCGTCCTTCCCACGGCGGGGTCCGGCGGCGCGGTTCGCGGGCACCGGGCGGGGGTAGGCCGCTCGGGCACCGCACGAACGACCCGGAGGCACCCCGATGTCCGACAGCACGCTCAGCAAGGATCCGACCGCGGACCCGGCGGAGCACGATGCGTACTTCCCGTCGCCGTACTCGCTGGACGCCTACACCGCGCCGAGGACGGACTTCGACGGTCTCGCCACCGAGCGGCACGCCTGGTCCGGCGGCCGCTGGAAGGTGCTCGTCCTGGCCACCGACGAACGCTACCTGCGCATGGGCAACGGCACCTTCTTCTCCACCGGCAACCACCCGGTGGAGACCCTGCTCCCCCTGCACCACGTGCTGGAGGCCGGGTTCGGCGTCGAGATCGCGACGCTCACCGGCAACCCGGCGAAGTTCGAGTGGTGGGCCTACCCCGGCGAGGACGAGGCGGTCGGCAGCGCCCGCGAGAAGCTGCTCGCGCAGTGGCGGGCCCCGAAGTCGCTGGCCGAGGTCGTCGACCGCGAGCTGGGCGAGGACTCGGACTACCTGGCGGTGTTCGTCCCGGGCGGGCACGGTGCGCTGTCCGGGCTGCCGTTCTCCACCGACGTCCGCGACACCCTGGAGTGGGCCATGCGCACCGACCGGCTCGTGGTGTCGCTGTGCCACGGGCCCGCGGCGTTCCTCTCCACCCGCATCGGCCGCGGGCGGTCGGTCTTCGAGGGCTACGAGATGTGCGTGTTCCCCGACGCGCTCGACGCCGGCGCCAACATCGACATCGGCTACCTGCCCGGCGAGATGCCGTGGCTGCTCGGCAAGGCACTCCAGGACGAGGGCGTCCGCGTGGTCAACGACGACATGACCGGCCGCTGCACCACCGACCGCAACGTCATCACCGGGGACAGCCCCCTGGCCGCGAACGAGCTGGGCAGGCGCACCGCGACCGCGCTGCTGGAGCACGCCCGCCGCCGCGGCTGACCACGCAGCTCACGGCGCCGTGCCACCGGCCGCGAGCCGCCACACCCGGTCGCGGCTGAACGGCTGGTGGTACGGCCGCACCCCCAGCGCCCGGCGGATCGCGTTCGCGACCGCGGGCGCCACCGGGTTGTAGGGCGCCTCGCTCATCGACTTCGCGCCGTAGGTGCCCAGCGCGTCGTGGGTCCGGGCGTAGCGCACCTCGGTGACCGGGACGTCGGCCATCTGCGGCACCCGGTACGTGCGGAACACCGGGTTGAGGATCTCCCCGGACTCCCCGACGTACACCTCCTCGTAGAGGGCGCTGCCCAGCCCCATCGCGGCACCGCCCTCCACCTGCCCACGCAGCTGCTCGGGGTTCAGGACGGTGCCGGCGTCGACGGCCTGCACCGAGCGCAGCACCCGGACCTCGCCGGTGGCGGTGTCCACCGCGACCCGCACGCCGTGGCAGTTCGCGGTGATCGCCCGCGCGGTGCCGGGTTCCTCCCCCGTCGCCGACAGTCCCCCCGGCGCCGACGCGGCGGCCAGCACCTCGTCGAGGGACCACTCGCCGTCGGGGGTCGTGACGCCGTCGGCGTGCAGCTCTCCGCCGCCGGTCACCGCGAGGATGTGGGCCCGCAGCGCGGTGGCCGCGGCGTGCAGGGCCTTGCCCGCCACGGTGGTGCCCGCCGAGGCGAACGCCCCGGTGTCGTAGCCGCAGGCGTCCGTGTCCCCGTGGTGGGCGTCGACCCGGTCCGCGGTCGTGCCGAGCACGGTCGCGACGACCTGGCGATGGGTCGTCGTGGTGCCGTTGCCGAACTCGACGGTGCCGGCACCGAGCCGGTAGCGCCCACCGGGCAACAGGGTCACCGTGGTGGTGGCGGCGTGGCCGAACGGGGCCATCGTCGTCATCATGCCCAGTGCCGTGCCCTCGCCGACGCGCCACGTCGGACCGTCCGGCACGGGGTCGCCGCTACCGTCGGCCAGTGCGTCCTGCACGAGGTCGAGACACTGGTCCATGCCGTAGCTGGTCCAGTGCAGGTCGTGCTCGGGGTCGCCGTGGTGGGCGACGTGCAGCGGGTCCCCGGCGCGGACCATGTTGCGCCGCCGCAGGTCGAACGGGTCGAGGCCGGCGACGATCGCCAGCTCGTCCATCGCGGACTCGACGGCGAACATCACCTGGCCCAGGCCGTAGCCGCGGAACGCGCCGCTGGGGACGTTGTTCGTGTAGACGACCTCGGCGTCGAGGTGCTTGACGGGGCAGTTGTAGACGCTGACCGACTCGGCGACGGCGTGGAACAGCACCCCGCGGGAGTGGTTGCCGTAGGCGCCGGTGTCGGACAGGACGTCGAGCTTCATCGCGGTGAGCCGGCCGTCGTCGTCGGCGCCGAGCGTGACCGCGACCCGCATCGGGTGGCGCAGCGCGGTGCGGGTGAACTCCTCGGTCCGGGTGAACTCGTGGACGACGGTGCGCCCGGTCCGCAGCACCGCGAGCCCGACGAGGTCCTCGGCGAACATCTCCTGCTTGCCGCCGAACCCGCCGCCGACCCGCGCGGTGTGCACCCGGACCCGGTCGGGGTCCAGGTCGAGCACGCGGGCGAGCTCGGCGCGGGTGAGGAACGGGACCTGGGTCCCCGCGCGGACGACGAGGCGGCCGTCGTCGTCGAGGGAGCCGATGGCCCCGTGGCACTCGAGCTGGGCGTGGGAGACGCGGCTGGTGCGCCAGGTGCCGGTGACGGTGTGCGCGGACCCGGCGAGCGCGGCGTCGACGTCGCCGCCGTGTCCGCCGTGCAGGGCGAGCACGACGTTGCGGGACGCCTCGTCGACGCGGTCGGCCGGGGTCCGGTCCGGGTGCACCAGCGGCGCGCCGGGCCGCCGGGCCGCCTCCGGGTCCAGCACGGCGGGCAGCACCTCGTAGTCGACGGCGATCAGGGCGCAGGCGGCCTCGGCCTGTGCCGGGGTCTCGGCGACGACGGCCGCGACCCGCTGCCCGACGTGCCGGACGACGTCGTCGAGCATCCGGGTGTCGTCGGGGTCGTCGGTGCGGTGCTCGTGCCGGGCGGTGGAGTACCGCAGGTCCGGCACGTCGTGGTGGGTCAGCACCAGCGCGACGCCCGGTGCGGCCGCGGCCGCGGTGGTGTCGATCGACCGGATCCGGGCGTAGGCGTGCGGGGAGCCGAGGATCCGCAGGTGCAGGGCACCGGTGAGGTCGACGTCGAAGGTGAACGGCTCGGCGCCGGTGACGATGCGCTCGGCCGCCGGGGGCCGGGCCGAGCAGCCGACCGTGCCCTCCGCGGCGCGGGGACCGTCGGCGGCGCACCGACGACGGACGCCGGTCTCGATCGCCTCCCGGATGCTGCGGTAGCCGGTGCAGCGGCACAGGTTGCCCTTCATCCGCCGCGGCAGGTCGTCGAGGTCCTCGGCGGTCAGGGCAGACGCGGTGACGATCTGCCCGGCCGTGCAGAACCCGCACTGGTAGCCGAACTTCTCCACGAACGCCTGCTGCACCGGGTGCAGCTCCCCGTCCGGCCCGGCCAGCCCGGCGACGGTGGTGACCCGCGCGCCGTCGAGACGCTGGGCGGGGATCAGGCAGGAGTGCACGGGCCGGTCGTCGAGCAGGACTGTGCAAGCGCCGCAGTCCCCGGCGTCGCAGCCCTTGCGCACCTCCAGGTGCCCGTGCTCGCGCAGGAACGTGCGGGTGCACTGCCCCGGGGCGGGCTCGGCCTCCAGCTCGGTGTCGTTGATGTGCAGCTTCACGACAGCTCCTCCCGGATCTGCTCCAGCAGCACCGCACTGACCCCGTGGCGCCAGTCCGCGGAACCGAGCGGGTCGGTGTACCAGCCGTCGACGGCGTCGACGTCGGCGCGCAGCCGGTCCGGGTCGGGCACCCCGGCCGGGTAGCGCAGGACGGTGGGTGCCTCGGTCGCGGCGGTGATCACGAACGTGGCCGCGCCGCCGTCGCGCGCGGTGTCGACCCGCCCGGTGAGCACGGCGCCGGAGCGGCCGAGCTCGGCGAGTGCGATCTTGCGGAAGGCGGTGCGGGCGCGCAGTGCGGCACCGGGCAGCTCGACCGCGCGCAGGACCTCGCCGGGGCGCAGCGCGGTGGTGCCGTTCCCGGTGACGAGCGTCGCGACCGGGACCCGGTGCTCGGCGCCGTCGGGGGTCCAGACGACGGCGACGCCGTCGAGCGTCGCGGCGAGCGCGACCATCCCGGCGGCGGCGTAGGCACGGCACACGTTCCCGCCGACGGTCGCGGTGTGCCAGATCTTCCACGACGCCAGCAGGGCGTGCGCGCACTGGGCGAACAGCGGGGCCCCGGTGCGCTCCCCGTACCCGGCGAGGTCGGCGATCGGGCAGGTCGCCGCCACCGACAGGCCGCCGTCGGGCAGCGGTTCCAGGGGCTCCCAGCCCATCGTGGTCAGGTCGACCAGGCCGGTGACGCCGGGCTGCGGCTCGGAGAACAGCCAGGTCCCGCCGGCGAGGATCCGCTCCCCCGGCGCCAGCGCCAGGTCGGCGCGCTCGCGGGCGCGCCGGAACCCGGTGACGGTGTGCAGGTCCATCCGCTCACCCGGCCCGCGAGACGAGGTCGCGGTGCACCGCGGCGCACTCGGCGGCGACGGCGTCGGTGTCGACGGTGAGGACCGTGTCCTTCTCCACGACCGGGCGACCGTGCACCAGCAGCAGCTCCAGCGGCGGCGGGGTGCCCAGGACCAGGGCGGCCACCGGGTCGGCGACGTCGCGGTGCCGGAACCCGTCGAGGCGCCACAGCGCGAGGTCGGCGAGCTTCCCGGTCTCGATCGACCCGATCTCGTCCTCGCGACCGAGCACCCGGGCGCCGCCGAGCGTGCCGAGCTCCAGGGCCTCGCGCACCGACAGGGCGCGGGGGCCGCCCGCGGCGCGGGCGAACAGGACGGCGTGCTTGACGTCCTCCAGCAGGTGGGTGCCCTCGTTGGAGGCGGCGCCGTCGACGCCGATCCCGACCCGGGCGCCGGCGTCGACGAGGTCACGGACCCGCGCGATGCCGGCACCGAGCCGGCCGTTGGAGGTGGGGCAGTGCGCGACGCCGGTGCCGGTGGCGCCGATGGTCTTCACCGCCTCGTCGTCGAGGTGCACGGTGTGGGCGAACCACACGTCGGGCCCGGTCCAGCCCAGGTCGGCGACGTACTCGGTGGGCGTGGCGCCGAAGCGCTCCCGGCAGTACGCCTCCTCGTCGTCGGTCTCGGCGAGGTGGGTGTGCAGCCGCACGCCGAGCTCGCGGGCCAGCGTCGCGGACTCCCTCATCAGCTCCGGTGTCACCGAGAACGGCGAGCAGGGGGCCAGCGCGATCCGCAGCATCGACCCCGGTGACGGGTCGTGCCAGCGGGCGACGGCGTCGGCGGAGGCGGCGAGGATCTCGTCGCGGTCGGAGACGACGTGGTCCGGCGGCAGCCCGCCCGCGCTGCGCCCCAGGTCCATCGACCCGCGGGTCGGGTGGAACCGCAGGCCCACCTGCTGGGCGGCCCGGATCTCGGCGCCGAGCACGTCGCCGCCCTCCCGGGGGAAGACGTAGTGGTGGTCGGTGGTGGTCGTGCATCCCGACAACGCGAGCGCCGACAGCGCCCCGGTGGCGCCGGTGTGCACGGCGTGCTCGTCGATGCCGGCCCACACCGGGTAGAGCGTGGTCAGCCACTCGAACAGCGTGTGGTCGACGGCGAGTCCGCGGGTCACCCACTGGTAGAGGTGGTGGTGGGTGTTGACCAGCCCCGGGGTGAGCAGGCAGCCGCGGGCGTCCACCCTGCGGTCGTAGGACCCCGCCGGGGCGGGGCCGGGCCCGACGGCGGCGATCCGTTCCCCCTCGACGACCACGTGCCCGCCGGGGATCTCCTCCCCGGTGACGGTGACGACGTGGGCACCCTCGATGGCGATCCGGCTGGCGACCCGGCTGGCGGTCCGCCCGGCGTTCGGCTGCTGCATGGACCCCAGTGCACCGTGTGACGGTCACCAGGAGAAGGCACCACTGTGACGAATCGGGGTCCCGCCGGGTGCACCGAGTTGTAGGTTCCTCCCATGCTGCTCTCGGAGCTGGTCGCGCGACCGGAGCTGCGGCTGCGGGTCCTGCACGGCTCGGCGGCCGATCTGGACCGGTCCGTGCGCTGGGTGTACCCGACCGACCTGCCCGACCCGTCGCGTTACCTGGGCGGCGGCGAGCTGGTGGTGTCCGGGCTGGTGTGGCGGCGCACGCCGGCGGACTCGGAGCGGTTCGTCGCGGCCGTCGCCCGGTCCGGCGCGGCGGCGCTGGTGGCCGGCGAGGCCGTGTTCGGCGACATCCCGGCCGACGTCGTCGACGCCTGCCGCCGCCACGACCTCGTCCTCATCGCGGTCCCGGTGGACGTGTCGTTCGGCGCGGTCACCGAGGTGGTGATCGGGGCGCTGTCCGCGGCCCGCGGGGACCGGCTCGCCCACACCCTGGGCCGGCACCGGCGGCTGCTCGCCGCGTTCGCCGGCGGCGCGGAGCTGGCCGAGCTGGCCGGGTCGGTCTCGGCGGGCACCGGGCTGGTCTGCCGGGTGCTCACCGCCGCGGGCGGCCTGCTGGCCGGGCCGGCCCTGCCCGACGCCGAGCGCGACGCCGTCGTCGCCGGGTTCCTCACCGCGGGCCGGCTGCCGGTGACCGTCCCGGCCGGTCGGGACGGTGCCGCGCACCTGGTGGTCCCCGCGGCACCGGGAACGGCACGGGCCACCGGCTGGCTGGTCGCCGCGCAGCTGCCGCCGGGCACCGCACAGGCGGGCACCGAGGCCGTCGACGCCGTCGGGGAGCTGGCCGCCATCGCCGCGCTGGACCGGTCCCGGCGCCGCGAGGGCGCGGCGGTGGCCCGCCCGATCGCCGACGACGCGCTGGCCCGGATCGCCGCCGACACCGGCGACCGGCCGGAGACCCGGGTACGGCTGCGCCAGGCCGGGGTGGAGCCGGACGGGACCCTCGCCGTGGTCGTGCTGCGGGCCTCGGGCGTCGCGGACCCGGCCGACACCGCGCACACCGTGCTGCTCGACGCGCTGGTCGGCACCGGCCCGGCCGCGGTCGGGGTGCTGGGTGGCGACGCGGTCGCCGTCGTCGCGGTGCCCGGGCGTGCGGACACCCCGGACCCGGTCGAGGTGGTGCTGGGCGCGGTGCACCGGCTCGGCCCCGGCCTGGCGGGCGGACGGCTGTCGGCCGGGGTGTCGCGGCCGTCGACGGCGGAGGCGCTGTCGGGTGCGCTCGCCGAGGCCGGGCACGCCGCCGGACTGGCGGCGTCCCGGGTCGGCCCGGTGACCTCGGTGCGGGCCGGGGAGATCACCTCGCACGTGGCGCTGCTGGCCGGGGTCCCCGACGACGTCCGGCGCGGCTTCGCCGCCCAGGTCCTCGGCCCGGTGCTCGACCACGACGCGCGGTCGGGCACCGGGCTGGTGGAGACCCTGGAGGTGTTCCTCGACGAGTCCGGGTCGTGGAACCGGACCGCGGCCCGGCTGCACCTGCACGTCAACACCGTCCGGTACCGGATCGGCCGGGTGGCGGAGCTGACCGGGCGGGACCCGTCCTCGTTCACCGACCGCGTCGACCTCTACCTGGCGCTGCGCTCGCGCTGACGGCGGCCCGGCGGCGGGCGCCGGCGGCGCGGCGGCGCACCGGCTTGGCGCCCGGCCGTGGCGCCCGGCTGCGTTCCGGCGCCGGCGGGGCGACGACGACCGGTGGCCTGCGGTCGAGCAGCCGGGTGAGCACGAGCTGCTGGACCAGGGTCGCGACGCTGCCGGTCATCCAGTAGAGCAGCAGCGCGACCGGCGCCGGGTAGAGCAGCCCACCGGCGAGGACACCGACCGGCGCGATCCAGGGCAGGGCCGCGAGGATCCGGGTGGCGCCCTGCGGCACGGCACCCGGGTCGACCCGGGCGTAGCGCATGCTGAGGTGGGTGCAGACCGCGGCGAGCACGGCCAGCACCACCACGACGGCGGCGACCGCCGCCCCGTCGACGGGGGTCCCGCCGAACGCGGCGAGCTGCTCGGCGGGCATCCGCAGCCACGCCGACAGCGGCGCCCCGAACAGCCGGGCCTGCAGGAACGAGGCGACCTGGTCGGGCGGGAAGGCGTAGTTGGCGAGTGCGGCGTTCTGTTCGAAGGTCAGGCCGGGCCGGTTGAACGAGCGCAGCACGTGCAGCAGCGCGACGAACACCGGGATCTGCAGGAACACCACCCCGAGCCCGGCGACCGGCGACGAGCCGTGCGTGCGGTGCAGCGCGGCGGTCGCCTCGGCCAGTGCCCGGGCGTCGCCGCGGTGGCGTTCGCGGAGCCGGGCGACCTGCGGGGCCAGTGCGCGACCGATCCGGGCGGCGCGCATCCGGGTCCAGGCCGAGCGCACCAGCAGCGTCCGGACGGTGAGCACGAGGAACACCACCGACAGCGCCCAGGACAGGCCGGTGGCCGGTCCGAACAGGGCGCCGAACAGCTCGTGCCACAGGCGCATGACGAAGGACACGGGGTAGTACAGGAAGTCGAGCACTTCTCACTCCGGGGACGTCCGAGGGGCAGGACGGGTCCCGGAGCAGGGACGACGACGGGCCGGTGCGCACACCGCACCGGCGCGCGGCGCGGCGCGTCAGGCGGCCGCGACGACGCCGGGAACCTGCTCCGGGTGGAGCGGTCCCGGAGCGCGCGGCCGGGGACGGCCCGCCGCGTCGGGATCGGTCTGGCGGACGATCCCGGCCCGGTGCCGGACCCGGCGGGCCTCACGGACCGGGGTGGTCGCGGCAGTGGCGACGAGGTGGATCGCGCCGAGCTCGCGGTGCCCGGCCCACACGAGGACGGCGAGCGCGACCACGGCGCCGACGAGCCCGGTCTCGACCTCGGCGGGCAGCAGGACCGGCACGAGCAGGAGCAGCGACGCGACCAGCAGGGCCGCCCCCGCCCGCGCGCGCCGTCCGATCCCGAGGTCCACGCCGCCCACCGTACCGGCGCCGGACACCCGCAGCGGCCGGCGCGGACCTCCCGCGCCGGCCGCCGGGCCCTGCGCCCGTCACCGGGTCAGCCGGACACCAGGTCGTCGAACCGGCGCCCCGCGACCTTGGCTATCTCCACCAGGGCCGTCGCGTGCTCCTGCGCGGGCGGGTGCTCCAGCCTCCGCCGCGCGGTGGCGAGCAAGGTGCGGGTGTCCCCCGCGTCGCGCAGGCAGACGATCAGCGGGAACCCGAAGCGCTCCCGGTAGGCCGCCGCCACGACGCAGAGCTCGGCGCGGTCGTCGTTGCCGAGCAGGGCCAGCCCGGCCCGGTCACGCAGCGCCGCCGCGGCGGTGCCACCGACGGGGCCACCGACCGGGCCGACGCCGTCGGGGCGGCGGCGGGGGGCCGGGGCGCCGGAGCCGCCCGCGCCGGCGAGCCCCCCGAGGTCGGGGTAGTGGCCCATCAGCGCCCGCTGCTCCTCGGGCGGCGCGGCGAACAGCTCGTCCTGCACCGCGGCGCGCAGCGCGGTGGCGTCGGCGAAGGGGCCGCGGGCGTGCACCCGGGCGGGCACCGCGGTCGGGCCCTCGAACAGCCGCCCGAGCACCGCGGAGAACTCGCCGGCGTCGGCGGAGGCGAGCCGGTCGAAGGTCACCGTGTCCCCGCCGGGCGTCGCGGGTGCGATGTCGCGGCGGCGCCCGGTGTGGAAGAAGAGCAGGTTGAGCCCGATCGCGACCACGCTGCCCGCGGTGATCCCGGAGCCGAGCACGATGCCCGCCCACTCCGGCAGGGCCTGCGCCACGTCCGGCTGCACGGTCACGAACAGCGCGACCCCGAGCCCGGACCCGACCACGACGACGTTGCGGTGGTCGCGGAAGTCGACCCGCGACAGCGTCTGGATCCCGACGACGGCGACGGTCGCGAACATCGCCAGCGCCGCACCGCCCAGCACCGGGTGCGGCACGGCCGCGACCAGCGCCCCGGCCTTCGGCACCAACCCGATGAGGATCATGAAACCGCCCGCGGCGGCCACCACCCAGCGGCTGGAGACCCGGGTGAGACGGACGAGGCCGACGTTCTCGGCGAAGCAGGTGTAGGGGAAGGAGTTGAGGACACCGCCCAGGGTGGTGGCGGCGCCGTCGGCGCGCAGGGCGCGGGCGACGTCGTCCGACCCGACCTTCTTGTCCACGATCTCGCCGGTGGCGATCACGTCACCGGTCGTCTCGACCGCGGTGATCATCATGACGACGATCATCGACAGGATCGCGGCGATCGAGAACTGCGGCCAGCCGAAGTGGAACGGCGTGGTGACCCCGACCCAGTCCGACTCCCCCACCGCGGACAGGTCGACCAGACCGAACGGCACCGCGGCGAGCGTGCCGAGCACGAGCCCGGCCAGCACGGCGACCGTCGCGAGGAACCCGCGGAACAGCCGCTGGATCAGCACGATCACCGCCAGCGTCCCGAGGGCGAGCCCGAGGTAGAGCGGGTTGCCGGGGTCGGGGGCGTTCGAGCCGCCGACGGCGTCGGTCGCGGCGACCGGCAGCAGCGCCAGCCCGATCACGGTGATCACCGTGCCGGTGACGACCGGTGGGAAGAAGCGCAGCAGCCGCGCGAAGTAGGGCGCGGCGAAGAAGGTCACCAGCCCGGCGACGATCACCGCGCCGTAGATGGTGGTCAGCCCCTGCGTCCCGCCCCCCGCGGCGAGCCCGATCGCGATCATCGGGGAGACCGCGGTGAACGTGACGCCCTGCAGCAGCGGCAGCCGCACCCCGATCCGGCCGATCCCGACCGACTGCAGGATCGAGGCGATGCCGCAGGTGAACAGGTCGGCGTTGATCAGATGGATGAGCTGGCGCTCGTCGAGGCCGATGGCGTTGGCGAGCAGGATCGGCACGACGACGGCACCGGCGTAGAACGCCAGCACGTGCTGCATGCCGTAGACGGCGAGCCGTCCGGCGGGCGGCACCCGGTCGACCGGGTGGACGGGACGGGCGGGATCGGCGGTGGCGCTGGTGGATCGGCGCAGGCGCATCGGTGACCTCGATGAGAGCCGGAGGGGGATGACGGGGCAGGGCGCGCAGAGGGGCCGGATTGCGACCTGCATCACCATGCGCCCGGGCCGGGACCCCCCGGCACCGCCGTCCCCGACGAACCCCGGGCCGCTCGCCGCGGGGCTTTCGTAGGTTCCGACAGTCGACCCGGACATCGGGACCCCGGCGGGACACCGTTCGGAACCTCCCGGTCATCCCGTCGAAACCCGGAACCGGACACAATGCGGGGCATGCACCTCAGCCCGAGCGAGCGCGACAAGCTCCTCGTCCACGTCGCCGCCGACGTCGCCCGCAGGCGCCGCGAGCGGGGTCTGCGGATGAACTACCCGGAGTCGGTCGCCCTGATCACCGAGCACGTCCTGGAGGGCGCCCGCGACGGCCGCACCGTCAGCGAGCTGATGAGCAGCGGCCGGGAGGTCCTGACCCGCGACGACGTCCTCGACGGCGTCCCGGAGATGCTCGACTCGGTACAGGTGGAGGCCACCTTCCCGGACGGCACGAAGCTCGTCACCGTGCACGGGCCGATCGCGTGACCCCCGGCGAGATCCTCGTCGGCGAGGAGCCGGTCGAGCTGCACCCCGGCCGCCCCCGGCTGACCCTGACCGTGGTCAACGCCGCGGACCGCCCGGTGCAGGTCGGCTCGCACTACCACTTCGCCGCCGCGAACCCCGGCCTGTCCTTCGACCGCGACGCCGCCTGGGGGCACCGGCTCGACGTCCCCGCCGGGACCTCGGTGCGGTTCGAGCCCGGGGTGGAGCGCGAGGTGACACTGGTGCCGATCGCCGGGGCACGCCGGGTCCCCGGTCTGCGCCCCGAACGGGCCGGCGCCCTCGACGAGCGGAGCTACGAGCAGTGAGCATCGACCGAGCGCGCTACGCCGACCTGTACGGCCCGACCGTCGGCGACCGGATCCGGCTCGCGGACACGAACCTGCTGATCGAGGTCACCGAGGACCGCTCCCGCGGCCCGGCGTCCGGCGACGAGGTGCTGTTCGGCGGTGGCAAGGTGATCCGGGAGTCGATGGGCCAGGCCGCCGTCCTCGCCGCGGACTGCCCGGACCTCGTGATCACCGGTGCCGTCGTGCTGGACCACTGGGGTGTGGTGAAGGCCGACGTCGGCGTGAAGGACGGCCGGATCGTCGCCATCGGCAAGGCCGGCAACCCCGACACCATGGACGGCGTCGACCCCGCCCTGGTCATCGGGCCCGGCACCGAGGTGCTGGCCGGCAACGGCCGCATCCTCACCGCCGGCGCGGTCGACGCGCACGTCCACTTCATCTGCCCGCAGCTGGTCGAGACCGCGCTCGCCTCCGGCGTCACGACGCTGTTCGGTGGCGGCACCGGGCCCGTGGACGGCTCGAAGGCCACCACCGTCACCCCCGGCCCCTGGAACATCGGCCGGATGCTGGCGGCCATGGACCACCAGCCGGTGAACCTGCTCCTGATGGGCAAGGGCAACACCACGTCGCACGAGGCACTGCACGAGCAGCTGCGGGCCGGAGCGGGCGGGTTCAAGCTGCACGAGGACTGGGGCACCACCCCGTCGGCGATCGACGCCTGCCTGCGGGTGTGCGAGGAGACCGGCGTGCAGGCCGCGATCCACACCGACACCCTCAACGAGGCCGGGTTCCTGCAGTCCACGCTGGCCGCGATCGACGGCCGCTCGATCAACGCCTTCCACACCGAAGGTGCGGGCGGCGGGCACGCCCCGGACATCATCGAGGTCGTCGGCACGGGGCACGTCCTGCCGTCGTCGACGAACCCGACCCGGCCGCACACCGTCAACACCCTCGACGAGCACCTCGACATGCTCATGGTGTGCCACCACCTCAACCCGTCGGTGCCCGAGGACCTGGCGTTCGCCGAGTCCCGGATCCGCCCGACGACCATCGCCGCCGAGGACGTGCTGCACGACCTGGGCGCGATCTCGATGATGAGCTCGGACTCCCAGGCGATGGGCCGCATCGGCGAGGTCGTCATCCGGACCTGGCAGACCGCGCACGTCATGAAGGCCGCCCGCGGCCCGCTGCCCGGCGACTCCGAGCGCGCCGACAACCTGCGTGCCCGGCGCTACGTCGCGAAGTACACGATCAACCCGGCGCTGGCGCACGGCGCCGCCGAGCACATCGGGTCGGTCGAGGTCGGCAAGCTCGCCGACCTGGTGCTGTGGGAGCCGAAGTTCTTCGGGGTGCGCCCCGAGGTCGTGCTGAAGGGCGGGTTCGCCGTGTGGGCGCAGATGGGCGACGCGAACGCCTCCATCCCGACCCCGGGCCCGGTGTACGGCCGGCCGATGTTCGGCTACGCCCACACCCCCGCGGCGCTGGGCTCGCTGACGTTCATGGCCCCCTCGGCCCTCGACGAGGGCGTCCCCGACCGGCTCGGTCTGGCGACCCCCGCGGTGCCGGTGGCCGACACGCGCTCGGTGCGCAAGACCGGGATGCTGCTCAACGACGCGACCCCGGACGTACGGGTCGACCCGGACTCGTTCACCGTGACGATCGACGGCGACGTCGTCGAGCCCGCCCCGGTCGCCGAGCTGCCGATGGCGCAGCGGTACTTCCTGTTCTGATGCTGGCCTCGCTCGTCCTGTCCGACGCCCGGTTCCCCGGCGGCGGGCACGTGCACTCCGGAGGTCTGGAGGAGGCCGCCGACCGCGGCCTGGTCACCGACGTCGCGTCGCTGCACTCCTTCCTCCGGGGGCGGCTGCGCACCGCGGGCCGGGTCGCCGCCTGCGCCGCCGCGGCCGCCGCCGACCTCGCTGCGGGGACTGGCGCCGGGTGGGCGGAGCTCGACGCCGCACTCGACGCGCGGACCCCCTCGGCGGCCCAGCGGGAGGCGTCCCGGTCCCAGGGCCGGGCGTCGCTGCGCGCGGTCCGCTCGGCGTGGCCGTCGGCCGCCCTCGACGCCCTGGTCGCGGTCCACCGGCGGCCGCACCACCCGCTGCTCGTCGGGGTCGTCGTCGGCGCGGCCGGGGAGCCGCCGGCCGCGGCGGCCCGCTGTGTCGGCTACCTCGCCGTGTCCGGGCCCGCGTCGGCGGCGGTGCGGCTGCTCGGGCTGGACCCGTTCGCCGTCAACACCGCCGTCGTCGCCCTCGGCGACGAGCTGGAGGCCCTGGCCGCCGAGGCCGCGGCCCTGGCCGGGGGCGACCCCGCCGATCTCCCGGCGCCCGGCGCGCCGCTGCTCGACCTCATGGCCGAGTCCCACGTCCACCACCACCGCGAGAGGGTGCGTCTCTTTGCCTCCTGAGTCCGCAACGACCGGCCACGGTCACGGCCACGTGATCAGCTTCGACCCGACGGTCACCGACCACGACCACCACGCCCCGGCCCCCGCCGGCGGTCGCGCGGTGCGCATCGGCATCGGCGGCCCGGTCGGCTCCGGCAAGACCGCGCTGGTCGCCGCGCTGGCCCGCAGCCTCGCCGGGCGGGTCCGTCTCGCCGTGGTCACCAACGACATCTACACCACCGAGGACGCCGACTTCCTGCGCCGCAACGCCGTCCTCGCGCCGGAGCGGGTCGAGGCCGTGCAGACCGGCTGCTGCCCGCACACCGCCATCCGCGACGACATCACCGCCAACCTCGACGCCGTCGAGCTGCTGGAGGAGCGTTTCGCCGACGTCGACGGCGGGCTCGAGCTCGTGCTGGTCGAGTCCGGCGGAGACAACCTGACCGCGGTGTTCTCCCGCGGGCTGGTGGACCGGCAGATCTTCGTCGTCGACGTCGCCGGTGGGGACAAGGTGCCGCGCAAGGGCGGCCCGGGCGTCACCACCGCCGACCTGCTGGTGATCAACAAGACCGACCTGGCGCCGCTGGTGGGCGCCGACCTCGGGGTCATGACCGGCGACGCCGCGCGGATCCGCGGGGAGCTGCCGGTGATCGCGCAGTCGCTGGTGGAGGACCCGGGCGCGACCGAGGTCGGGGCGTGGGTGTGCGAGCAGGTCGCCGCCGTCCGCGCCACGGTCTGAGGTGCGGGCACGCGCCGAGCTGGTCGTCGCCGAGCACGACGGCCGGACCGTCGTCCGGCGCCTGCGGGCGCAGTCCCCGCTCGCGCTGATCCCCCGCCGGGGCGCCGCCGGGGCCGGGGCCGACGGTGCGGTGGTGCACCTGGTCGGATCGGCGTCGACCCCGCTGGCCGGTGACGACGTCGAGCTCGTCGTCACCGTCGGGCCGGGGGCGCACCTGACGCTGTGCGGCGTCGCCGCCGCCGTCGCGCTGCCGGGCGGTGGACCCGGCCGACCGAGCCGGACGGTGCTGCGCTGCACCGTCGGCGAGGGCGGCTCGCTGACCCACCTGCCCGAGCCGACGGTGGTCACCGCCCGCGCCCACCACGAGACCGTCCTGGACGTGGAGCTGGCCGCGACCGCGTCGCTGCACGCCCGCGACATCCTGGTCGGCGGCCGCACCGGCGAGCGGCCCGGCCGCTACCGCGGCACCGTGCGGATCACCCAGGACGGCCGGCCGCTGCTGGTGCAGAGCCAGGAGATCGGCGACCCGCTGCTCGACGGCTCCCCCGCCCATCTCGGCGGGCACCGGGTGCTGGGCACCGAGGTGCTCGTCGACGCTCCGGGCCCGGTGGCCGCGGCCACCGGGCCGGGCTGGAGCCTGTCCCCGCTGGCGGTGCGCGGCGTGCTCGCGACCGCCGTCGGGCACGACGCCGTCACCGCGGGCCGCCGGCTCGCGGCCGCCGTGGCCGCCGCGGGTCCGGTCCCCGCGCCGGTGTGACCGCTCCCGGCCGCGGACCTCAGGGCTGCGCGGGCAGCACGTGCTCCTTCGTCCGGTCGGTCGCCAGGCACAGCGAGCAGACGTGCCCACCCGCCGCGCTCGCCGTCATGTCCGGGCGCTCCAGGTCCTGTCCGCACGAGCGACAGTTGAGGACGGCGGCGGAGGGGTTGCCGTGCTCGTCGAACATCGGCTCGTCGATGCCGTCGTCGGTGCGTCGCAGGTAGTAGCGGCCTCGGGTCGCCACCGCGAGCACCGGCGGCAGGACGAACCCGAGGACGATCGCCACCACCGGCGAGAACGGCTGGACCGCGCTGCCGAGCGCGCCGAAGAACGTCGCGATGGACAGCCCGCCCGCCACGACGACCGACCCGAAGCCGACCGGGTTCACCGCGTAGAGCATGCCGCGGCGGAACTCCGGGACCTTCGGCGAGATCTTCAGCAGGTACTTGTTGACGACGATGTCGGTCGCGACGACCACGATCCAGGCGATGCCCATGTTGGCGTAGAAGCCCAGGATGGTGTTGAGGAAGTCGAACATGTTCGCCTCCATCAGCACCAGCGCGATCAGCAGGTTGACCCCGAGGAACACCAGCCGACCCGGGTAGTGCCCGGTGATGCGGGTGAAGGAGTTCGTCCACGCCAGCGAGCCCGAGTAGGCGTTCGTGACGTTGATCTTGATCTGGCTGATGACGACCAGCACGACGGCCAGGGTGATGGCCAGCCAGCCCGGCATGAGGTCCTGGTAGATGAGCAGGAACTGCTGCACGGGCTCGTTCGCGACCTCGGCACCGCCGGCGACGTTGGCGATGAAGTAGACCGCCAGGAACAGCCCGACGACCTGCTTCGCCGCGCCGAACAGCACCCAGCCCGGCCCGGCGAGCAGCGTCGCGGTCCACCAGCGGCGCGCGTTCTCCGGGGTCTTCGGCGGCATGAACCGCAGGTAGTCGATCTGCTCGGCGATCTGGGCGATCAGCGACAGGCAGACCCCGGCGGCGAGCATGACCGAACCGAGACTCGGCGCGCCCATCCCGTCCTCGCCCTGGTAGGCCAGGAAGGTCGACACCGAGTCGGGGTGGGCGAACAGCAGGTAGCCGAAGGGCAGCACCATCAGGACCAGCCACAACGGGGTCGTCCACAGCTGCAGCTTCGACAGCAGCGACATCCCGTAGACGACCAGCGGGAAGATCACCACGGTGGACAGCGCGTAGCCGAGCCAGACCGGGATGCCCAGTCCGAGCTCGAGGCCCTGGGCCATGATCGAGCCCTCGAGGGCGAAGAAGATGAAGGTGAACGTCGCGAAGATGACGTTGGTGAGGATCGAGCCGTAGTAGCCGAAGCCGCTGCCGCGGGTGATGAGGTCGAGGTCGAGGTTGTAGCGCGCGGCGTAGTAGGCCACCGGCGTGCCGGTCGCGATCACCACCAGGGCGAAGACGAGGATCCCCCACAACGCGTTCGTCGTGCCGTAGGCGATGCCGATGTTGGCCCCGATCGCGAAGTCGGCGAGGTAGGCGATCCCGCCGAGCGCGGTCACCCCGACCACCCCGGGCGACCAACGCCGGTAGCTGCGCGGCGCGAACCGCAGCGTGTAGTCCTCGAGCGTCTCGCGCGCCGCGCCGACGGCGGTCGGCGCGCCGTCGGTCGTCGCCGGCGAGCTCATCTCCTGGGTCATCTCCGCTCCTTCGGCAGCCGGGTCGGGGGCCGCCGGGGACGAATGCTCCGTCGCGCACCCGTCGCGCACGGTTGCCCGGATGTGACGACTGTGTGACGGCGCAGACCGATGAACCGGATGTTCCGGACATCACGTGACGAGAGATCACCGGCGGTGACGACTGCGTGACGTTCGGGGCGGGGCGGGTGCGCCACGCCGCCGACACGGGCCACCGTGGAGGCCCGGAGCCCCCTGCGCCCCACCGGGATCCGACGACACCCGGTGCCGGGACCGGCACATCGGGACCTCCACCGTGTCCGGACACCGCACGGTGAGCCTTGACACCGCGTCTTCCCGACACCAACACTGACATCGTTCGGAATCACGATTCCGCATCATGAAATGTGCGGAACCGCACGGAAGCAGGGCCCATGTCGGACGCACTGTCCCTCGATCATCTCAACACCGCGCCGCCGGACGAGCTGCGCCCCGTCCTGCGGGCCTGCGTCACCTCGTCCGCCTGGGCCGACCGGTTCCTCGCCGGCCGGCCCTACGCCCGCGTCGACGACGCCGTCGCCGCGGCGGAGAAGGCGGTGCTCGCCCTCGACGCCGCGCAGATCGACGCCGCCCTCGCCGGGCACCCCCGGATCGGCGAGCGCCCCGGTGGCGCGCACGCCGACGGTGCCGCCTTCTCCCGCTCCGAGCAGTCCGGCGTGGACTCCGGGGCGGACACCGCGGCCCGGCTCGCCGCGGGCAACGCCGCCTACGAGCAGCGGTTCGGCCACGTCTTCCTGATCCGCGCCGCGGGCCGCGACGCGGACCAGATCCTGGCCGAGCTGGAGCGCAGGCTGGGCAACGACCCGGCCACCGAGCGCGCCGAGGCCGCTGGGCAGCTGGCCGAGATCACCGCGCTGCGGATGCGGCAGGTGCTGGCATGAGCAGCTTCTCCACCCATGTCCTCGACGCCGCGGCGGGCCGCCCGGCCACCGGTGTCCCGGTGACCCTGACCGGCGCCGACGGGACCGTGCTGGCCTCGGGCACCACCGACGACGACGGGCGCTGGCGCGCCCCGGACTCCGCCGCGCTCACCGCGGGGGTGCTGCACCGGATCACGTTCACGACGCCGAGCCCGTTCTTCCCGGAGGTGTCGATCGCGTTCCGGCCGGAGCGCACCGACCGCCACCACCACGTCCCGCTGCTGCTGTCGCCCTACTCCTACTCCACCTACCTCGGGAGCTGACATGTCCGTCTCGGTCCACCTCGGCGACAACAAGTACGGCAAGGCGGAGGTCCGCGTGGTGCGGGTCGTGCGCGACACCGCCCGGCACGAGATCACCGATCTCAACGTCACCAGCCAGCTGCGCGGCGCGGCCCTGGAGAGCAGCTACCTGACCGGGGACAACTCGAAGGTCGTCGCCACCGACACCCAGAAGAACGTCGTCTACGCCTTCGCCGCCGAGCACGGGATCACCTCCCCCGAGGAGTTCCTCATGCTGCTCGGGGACCACTTCACCGGCGAGTTCGAGTGGATCACCGGCGGGCTGTGGCAGGCCGAGCTCTACGAGTGGGAGCGGATCGTCGTCGACGGCGCGGGGCACGACCACTCCTTCGTCCGCAAGGGCCGCGCCACCCGGCTCGCCACCGTGCAGAAGGTCGGTGGGGCCACCCACGTCACCGCGGGGCTGAAGGACCTCACCGTGCTGAAGTCCACCGGCAGCGAGTTCCACGGCTTCCCCCGGGACCGCTACACGACCCTGGTCGAGACCGACGACCGGATCCTGGCCACCTCGGTCACCGCGCGCTGGCGCTACCTGCCCGAGGCCGTCGCCGCCGGGATCGACTACAACGCCGCCTACGACACGATCGGCGCGGCGATGCTGTCCGCGTTCGCCACCACCCACTCGCTCGCACTGCAGCAGTCGCTCTACGAGATGGGCCGCGCCGGCATCGAGGCGTGCGACGGCGTCGCCGAGATCCGGTTCGCGATGCCCAACAAGCACCACTTCCTGTCCGACCTCTCCCCGTTCGGCCTCAAGAACCCGAACGAGGTGTTCTACGCCGCGGACCGCCCCTACGGCCTGATCGAGGGCACCGTCGTCCGCGACGGCGTGACCCCGGCGCCGGAGGCGTGGACCGACGTCCCGTCGTCGGTCTGACCCATCCCACCACCTCCGCACCGAGGGGACGCCCATGAGCACCGACGACGCGGACGCGCCGGCGACGACCGGCCGACGCACGACCGCCACGACAGCCCCCCGCCCCGAGGACGACCGGCTCGGCCTCGGACCCACGGTGGGCTACGGCGTACAGCACGTTCTCGCGATGTTCGGCGGCGTCATCGCCGTCCCGATCATCATCGGCGGCGCGGCCGGGCTCGACCCCGCGCAGAGCGCCGTCCTGGTGGCCAGCGGGCTGTTCGTGAGCGGGCTCGCAACGCTCCTGCAGACGCTCGGGCTGCCGTTCTTCGGCTCCCAGCTGCCGCTGGTTCAGGGCACCTCCTTCGCCTCGGTGTCGACGATGATCGCGATCGTCGGCGACGACGGCACCGACGGCCTGCGCGTCGTCTTCGGCGCGGTGATCGTGGCCGCGCTGGTCGGGCTGCTCATCTCGCCGTTCTTCGCGAAGGTGGTACGGCTGTTCCCGCCGGTGGTCACCGGGTCGATCATCACCGTCATCGGGCTGTCGCTGATGCCGGTGGCGACCGGGTGGATCACCGGCCGGGAGACGGTCACGGTCGCCGGCGCGACGGTGCCCAACCCCGCGTTCGCCTCGCTGCCGAACATCGCGCTGGCCGCGTTCACCTTCCTGGTCGTGATCGTCGCCAGCAAGATCCGGGTCGTCTCCCGGCTCTCGGTGCTGCTCGGCCTGCTGGTGGGCACCGTCGTCGCCCTGGTGCTGGGGCTGAGCAGCTTCGCGAAGGTGGGCGAGGCGAGCGTGGCCGCCATCCCGACGCCGTTCGCGTTCGGCGGGCCGCTGTTCGAGATCGGCGCGATCGTGTCGATGGTCATCGTCATCCTGGTGGTCATGGTGGAGACGACCGCGGACATCCTCGCGGTCGGCGAGGTCGTCGGGGCCGAGGTGGACTCCCGCCGGGTCGGGGACGGCCTGCGCGCGGACATGGCGGCCTCGGCGCTCGCGCCGGTGTTCAACTCCTTCCCCGCGACAGCGTTCGCCCAGAACGTCGGCCTGGTCGCGCTGACCGGGATCCGGAGCCGGTTCGCCGTCGCCGCGGGCGGGCTGCTCCTGCTGGTGCTGGGGCTCTCGCCGATGGCGTCGGCGGTGTTCTCGGCGATCCCGCAGCCGGTGCTCGGCGGGGCCGGGATCGTGCTGTTCGGCACGGTCGCCGCCAGCGGCATCCGGACGCTCGCCTCGGTCGAGTACCGCAACACCAACAACATGGTGATCGTCGCGGCGGCGGTGGCGTTCGGCCTGATCCCGGTGGTGTCGCCGGACTTCTGGGCGAACTTCCCGGAGTGGTTCGCGACGATCTTCCACTCCGGCATCAGCTCGGCGGCGATCGTCGCGGTGCTGCTCAACCTGTTCTTCAACGTGCTCGCCCCCGGGCGGCCGTCGGCACCGTCGATCGTCGCCGCGGGGCCGCCGGTGCTCGTGCAGACCGGGGAGATCCGGATCCTGTCCTCCGGTGAGGTGCTGGGCCCGGACTCCTACGAGCCGGTCACCGCCAAGCCGGGGACCCAGGTCCGCGACGAGTGATCGTCTCCTCCGAGGGGTCCGGTGCCGGATCCGGCACCGGACCCCTCAGGCGGCGCGATCACCGACGGCCCGCCGGATCCGCCCCACCGTCTCGCCCGGCCGGTCGTGCACGTCCGACCAGGTGAACCGCAGCACCGTCCACCCGGCCGCGACCAGGGCGTTCTGCTTGCGCCGGTCGGTGCGGAACCGCTCCGGGTCGCTGTGCCAGGCCCAGCCGTCGACCTCGACCGCCACCCGCGCCGCGGGGAACGCGAGGTCGACCGTCCAGGGCCCGAACGGCATCGCCCGCACGAGCCCGGGGAGCCGGGCCTCGCGCAGCAGCCACAGCAGCCGACGTTCCAGGGCCGAGTCCGCCCGGTCCCCCGCCGCGACGAGCAGCCGCACGGCGGCCGCGATGCCCGGGGTGCCGGCCACCCGGCAGTACGCCGCGTACAGCTCGTCGTGGGACACCCACCGTTGCAGCGCCCGGTCCAGGAACGCGGGCCCGTCGGTGCCACCGAGCGCCGCGGCCGCCTCCAGCACGGTCAGCGGCGTCGCGGTCACGACGATGCCCCGGTGGACGACCCGGTCGGCCGGGTCCAGGCTGCGGCGACGCAGACGCACCCCCGGCCGCCGGGCCCGCTGCACCGTCGGCGGGACGGCGAGCAGCACCTCGGCCGGGGCACCGGGGCGCAGCCCCAGCCAGTACGCGGCCGCGGGCCCGGTCACGACGCAGCGGGCGCCGCCCCAGAGCCACGCCGCCCGGACCCGGGTCTCGTCGGTGACCCGGTGACCGGCGACCAGGTAGACCCCGGGGTGCCGCGCCCGCCAGGCACCGGAGGACACCCGCCGGGCCACGGTCCGGGCCGGGACGCCGTGGGCGATCGCCTGGGTCCGGGTGACCAGGCCGCCCTGCCGGACCAGCAGCCGTTCCAGATCGGTCGGATTGGTCGGATCAGCCATCGGGGCAGGGTGGTGGACCGGCCCGGCTCCCGGAGGCGAACGGCGGCCCCGGTTCGCGGGTGCGAACGGCGAGCCCCGGGGCGGGACACCTGGTGATCGCGACGGGCGAGGGGTCCGGTGCCGGATGTGGCACGGAATCCCTCGCTCGTCGCGATCATGCCGGGGCGCCCGAGGCAGGCCGAGCCGTCGCGCCCGGTCGCGATCATGCCGGGGCGGCCGGAGCAGGCCGGGCAGGCGCGCCCGGTCGCGGCCATGCCTGCTCGGCGCAGCATGCCGGGCGGGCGCCCGGGATGTGCGGCGCCTGGGCCTCGGCACCGGGTGGGTCAGACCCCGGCCGCGTCCTGCCGGGCCAGCTCGGCCACCAGCGCGTCGGCGACGGCCTGCAGCTTCGGCACCGCGGAGTCGAGCAGCGCGTCGGTCATCCGGGTCGTGGGCCCGGAGATGGACACCGCGGCGGGCAGCGGCCCGTCGAGCGCGACGGCCACGCACCGCACCCCGAGCTCCTGCTCGCCCTCGTCGACGGCGTACCCGGCGGCGCGGACCTTGTCGAGCTCGGCGAAGTACTCCTCGGGCGAGGTGATCGTGTTGTCGGTGTGCCGCACGAACTCGGTGTGCCGCAGGATCTCCCGCGCCCGCTCGACCGGCATCCGGGACAGCAGCGCCTTCCCGACGGCGGTGCAGTGCGGCGACACCCGTCGTCCGACCTCGGTGAACATCCGCATCGAGTGCCGGCCGGGCTCCTGGGCCACGTAGACGACCTGGTTGCCCTCCAACAGCGCCAGGTTCGCGCTCTCCCCCAGGTCGTCGACCAGCGCGGCGAGCCGGGGCCGGGCCCACATGCCCACCAGGCGTCCCGCGGTGTCGCCGAGGCGCACCAGGCGGGGGCCGAGGGCGTACTCGCGCGAGGACTGCTGGCGGACGTAGCCGCGCCCGGCCAGGGTCCTGACCAACCGGTGGATGGTCGGCAACGGGAGCCCGGAGGTGGCCGCGAGGTGGGACAAGCTGACCGTCCCGCCCGCGTCGGCCATCGCCTCCAGCAGGTCCACGGCCCGCTCCACGGACTGCACGCTCCCCGAGCGGGCCGGTGCGGCCGCGGCGACGTCCGCGGCGGCACCGACGCGACTGTCGGGATCGTTCTTCCGCATGACGGAAGTCTAGCCCTGCTCGGGCGGTGCGGCCGGGACCTCGGAGGCCTCCGGGGCGCCGGGGGTCTCCGGGGCGCCGGGGGCACCGGTCACCCGCTCCACCGAGCCACGGCGCAACAGCCGCCCGTGCGGCTCGCCGGCCACGTCGACGTCGCGGCCGCCCAGGACGGTGCGCCGGACCACGCCGGACAGCGACCGGCCGGCGTAGGCGCTGACCTTGTTCTTGTGGTGCAGCCGCTCCGGGTCCACCACGTACGCGGCGTCGGGTGCGAAGACGACGAGGTCGGCGTCGTACCCCAGCGCGATCCGGCCCTTGGAGCGCAGCCCGACCAGGTCGGCCGGCTTCGAGGCCATCCACTGCACGACCTGCGCCAACCCGATGCCGCGCCGGCGGGCCTCGCTCCACACCAGCGACAGCCCCAGCTGCAGCGACGACACCCCGCCCCAGGCGAGCCCGAAGTCCCCGGAGTCGAGCAGCTTCAGCTCGGCGGTGCTCGGCGAGTGGTCGCTCACGATGCAGTCGATCGTCCCGTCGAGCAGCCCCTCCCAGAGCAGCTCCCGGTTGGACGCCTCGCGGATCGGCGGGCAGCACTTGTGGGTGGTGGCGCCGTCGGGGATCTCCTCGGCGAACAGCGTCAGGTAGTGCGGGCAGGTCTCGGCGGTGATCCGGACGCCGTCGCGGCGCGCGGTCGCGATCATCGGCAGCGCGTCGGAGGACGACACGTGCAGGACGTGCGCACGCGCCCCGGTCCAGCGGGCCCGCTCGATGACCTCGGCGATCGCCAGGTTCTCCGCGCCGCGCGGGCGCGAGCGCAGGAAGGTGTCGTACTTCGCGCCGTGCGGGGTGGGGGCCTTCTCGATGGCCCGGGAGTCCTCGGCGTGCACGATCATGACGGCGGCGAACGTGGCCAGCTCGGCCATGTCGCGCTCCATCTCGTCCGCGTCGAGCGGCGGGAACTCGTCGACCCCGGAGTGCAGCAGGAAGCATTTGAAGCCGAAGACGCCCTCGTCGTGCAGGCCGCGCAGGTCGCCCAGGTTGCCCGGCACCGCCCCGCCCCAGAACCCGACGTCGACGAACGCCTGGTGCTCGGCGACCTTGCGCTTCACCTCGAGTGCGGCGACGTCGACGGTCGGCGGGATCGAGTTGAGCGGCATGTCGACGATCGTGGTGACCCCGCCCGCCGCGGCGGCCCGGGTCGCCGAGGCGAAACCCTCCCACTCCGTGCGGCCGGGCTCGTTGACGTGGACGTGGGTGTCGACGAGGCCGGGGAGCAGCACCTCGTCCTCGACGAGGTCGATCACCCGGGCACCGTCGAGGCCGTTGCCGAGCGGCTCGATGGCGACGATCCGCCCGCCGGTCACACCGATCTCGCGGGGCTGCTCGCCCGCCGTGGTCATGATCCGCTGCCCGCGGACCACCAGGTCGTAGCTGGTCATGGCATCTCCAGGGGGAATCCGGTGATCTTCTTGGTTCGGGGGGCCGCGTAGGTGCGGGCTTTCGAGGTGCTCAGGCGCAGACGCACCAGCGACTCGGCGACGGTCACCGCGGCCTGCACCCCGTCGACGACGGGCACCCCGGTCTCCGCGCGCACCTTCTCCTCCAGGCCCGCCATGCCGCCGCAGCCCAGGCAGATCACCTCGGCGTGGTCGTGCTCGACGGCCAGCCGGGCCTGCTCGACGATCGCGGCGACCGCCCGGTCCGGGTCCTGCTCCAGCTCCAGCACCGCCAGCCCGGAGGCGCGCACCGAGGCGCAGCGCCGCTCCAGCCCGGCCAGCAGCAGCCGGTCGGAGATCAGCGGCACGGTGCGGTCCAGCGTGGTCACCACCGAGTAGCGGTGGCCGAGGTACATCGCGGTGGTCGCGGCGGCCTCGGTGATGTCGACGACGGGCACGTCGAGCATCTCCTGCAGACCCTCCCGGCCGTGCTCGCCGTAGCCGGCCTGGATCACCGCGTCGAACGACTCGCCGGCCGCGGCGTACCGCGCGACGGCGTCGGCGACCCCGACCGCGGCCAGGTAGCTCTCCAGGTTGCCCTCGACCGACTCGGCGCCGAACCGCGGCGTGAGCCCGACGATCTCGGTGCCGGGCGCGGCGACCGAACGCGCCGAGGCGGCGATGGCCTCGGTGACCGAGGCCGTGGTGTTGACGTTGACGACGACGATGCGCACTAGTGCCCCCCGGTGGGTGCGACGGCCAGGGGCTCCCCGGACACCGCGCGGTAGGTCCGTCCGCGCGGGGCGACGAGCACGGTCAGCAGCGCGGCGAGCCCGGCGCCGAGGAACCAGCTGAACGGGGCGACCGGCTCCAGCGCGGGCACGAACCCGACGGCGACGGCGACCAGCGCGGACGGCACGAACACCGCGACCGCCCGCCGGTTGACCCCGCCCCGGTAGTGGTAGGCCGCCCCGCTCGCCTCGGAGTACAGCGCGGGGACGTCGATCCGGCCGCGCCGCACCAGCCAGTAGTCGGCCATCACGATCCCGAACAGCGGCCCGAGCAGCGCGCCGAGCACACCCAGGAAGTAGGTGATCACCAGCGGGGAGTCGTAGAGGTTCCAGGGCAGGATGACGAGCCCGATCAGCGCGCTGACGACCCCGGCCCGGCGGAAGTCGAGGACCTTCGGGAACAGGTTGGACAGGGCGTAGCAGGGGGCCACGAAGTTCGCCATCAGGTTGACCGCGATCGTCAGGATCAGCAGCGCCGCCGAGGCGAGCAGCAGCAGCGGGGTGTTGGGGATGGTGTTGACGACGTCGGCCGGGCTGGAGATGACCTGCCCGCCGATCCGCAGCTGCCCGCCCGCGAGCACCACGACGACGCCGAAGAACAGGGTGTTCGGCAGGATCCCCCAGAAGCTGCCGCGCCGGACCGCGCCGGTGGACACCGCGCCGCGGGTGAAGTCGCAGAAGTTGAGGACGAAGGTGCCGTAGATCGCCGTCCACAACGACGCACCGGCCAGGATCTGCACCCACATCGCGCCGCCGGTCAGTGGGTCGGGCACCGACCAGGCGATCTCCCCGCCGGTCTGCCACAGCACCCATCCGGAGAGCACGGCGAGGGTCACCAGCACGATCGGCCCGGCCACCGCCTCGTAGCGGCGGATGCCGTCCATGCCGCGCAGCAGGATCGCCACCTGCACGACCCACAGCACGAGGAAGCAGATCCAGCCCAGCACCGACAGACCGAGGAACGACACCTGCTCCAGCCCACCGGCCGACGGCGCCACGGCCAGGACCATCACGACGAGCACCTGGGTGGCCAGGTAGGTCTGGATGCCGAACCACGCGATCGCGACCGCACCCCGGACCAGGGCCGGGAGCTGCGCGCCACGGACGCCGAAGGAGATCCGGCTCATGACCGGGAACGGCAGGCCGGTCCGGTAGCCCATGTACCCGGCGACGGTGAGCAGCACGAACAGCACCAGCGCACCGATGCCGAGCGAGACCAGGATCTGCCAGGCGCCGAGACCGAGGGCGAACAGGCCGAGGGCGAAGCCGTAGTTGCCCAGGCTGTGCACGTCGACGGCCCACAGGGTGAAGATGTTGTAGGCCTTCCACGACCGCCCCTCGACGGTGGTCGGCGCGAGGTCGCGGTTGTAGAGCCGTGGGCTCGGTGCGTCCGCGCCGCCCGGCGCGACGGGCACGGCGGTCACCTGGTCGTCGGTCGGGGCTGCTGCGGACCGGTCGCTCGTTCCGGGTCCCGTCATCGGGGCCACCTCGGTTCCCACGTCGTGGCGCGTCGGATGTGACGCGCTGGTTTCCGCGATGTGAAACGGATCTCTTGCGGTGCGGAATCACGCTATGGCGCCTGTCACGCAAGCGTCAAGGGGTCACCGACGACAGCGATGCTTGACACCCCCCGGATGCCGTGGTCCGATTCATGCCGCACAACGGAATCACTATTCCGCATTGCGGAAGGATCGGAGGCTCCGGTGACTGCCCTCTTCTGTTCCGGTGACGCGATGCGCGGCGGCCGGCTCCACCACAACGTGTCCGCCCACCCGTTCCTCGGCCAGGTCCGGACCGCTCCGCACTACCGCATGTACTCGGTGCGCGACGAGTTCCCGGCCCTGCTGGAGGACCCCGCCGGCGGCGTACCGCTGGCCGGGGAGATCTACGACGTCCCGCTCCGGGCGATCCGCACCGACTTCCTGCCCGACGAGCCGCCGGAGCTCGAGCTCACCGTGATCGAGCTCGACGACGGACGCGACGTCCTCGCCGTCGGGCTGCGCCCCGGCGTGCTGGAGCGCCAGCGCGACGAGCTCACCGACATCACCACCCACGGCGGCTGGCGTGCCTACAAGGGACTGCCCGAGCCCGCCTGAGAACCGCACCGCCCGTCCTCAACGAGGAGGCCCCTTCGTGCGCTACACCGTCAACTGCTCCATCGTCCTCGGTGACCTGCCGCTGCTGCAGCGTCCCGCGGCCGCCGCGGCGGCCGGCTTCGACGCCGTCGAGTTCTGGTGGCCCTTCGCCGCCTCCGTGCCCGGCGACCGCGAGGTCGACGCCTTCGTCACCGCCGTCGCCGACGCCGGCGTCACCCTCACCGGGCTCAACTTCTCCGCGGGCGACATGCCCGCCGGGGAGCGCGGCATCCTGTCCGACCCCGCCCGCACGGGGGAGTTCGCCGACAACGTCGCCGTCGCCGTCGGCATCGGCGAGCGGCTCGGCACGCTGGGCTTCAACGCCCTCTACGGCAACCGTCGCGACGACCTGGACCCGCGCGTCCAGGACGAGACGGCGCGGGGCAACCTCGCGCTCGCCGCCGACGCGGCCGCCCGGATCGGCGCGGTCGCGCTGCTCGAGCCGGTCAGCGGCGTCGACGCCTACCCGCTGCGGACCGCCGACGACGCCGTCGCCGTGCTCGACCGGGTCGGGTCGCCGCACCTGCGGCTGCTGCTCGACGTCTACCACCTGGCCGTGAACGGCGACGACCCCGCGGCCGCGATCGACCGACACGCCGACCGGATCGGCCACGTCCAGATCGCCGACTCCCCCGGCCGCGGCGAGCCCGGCACCGGGGACCTGCCGATCACCGACCTGCTCGCCCGGGTCGTCGCCGCCGGCTACGACGGGCCGGTCGGCCTCGAGTACAAGCCCGTCACCGCCGACCCGTTCGGCTGGCTGGTCGGACAGGGAGCGTCCGCATGAGCAGCACCGACACCCGCACCGTCGCGTTCATCGGGCTCGGCATCATGGGTGGCCCGATGGCCCGCCACCTCGTGCGCGCCGGGCACGACGTCGTCGGCCACAACCGCAGCCCGGGCAAGGCCGAGGCGCTCGCCGCGGACGGCGGCCGCGCCGCGGCGACGGTCGCCGACGCGGTGGCCAAGGCCGAGGTCGTGGCGCTGATGCTGCCCGACTCCCCCGACGTCGTCGACGTCTGCACCCGCGACGGCGGGGTGTTCGACACCGCCGAGCCCGGCACCCTGGTCGTCGACTTCTCGACGATCCGGCCCGACGTCGCCCGGGACCTGGCCGCCCGTGCCGCCGAGCGCGGCCTGCGGATGCTCGACGCCCCGGTCTCCGGCGGCCAGGCGGGCGCCGAGAACGCCGCACTGTCGGTCATGGTCGGCGGCGACGGGGCGGACGTGGCCGCGGCCCGACCGCTGCTCGACGTCGTCGGGAAGACCGTCGTGCACGTCGGCCCGTCCGGGGCCGGGCAGACGGTCAAGGCCGCCAACCAGCTGATCGTCGCCGGGAACATCGCCCTGCTCGCCGAGGCCCTGGTGTTCCTGCAGGCGCACGGCGCCGACCTCGACGCGGCCGTCGAGGTGCTCGGCGGGGGCCTCGCCGGGTCGAAGGTCCTCGACCAGAAGGCGCCGACGATGCTCGCCGGGGACTACGCCCCCGGCTTCCGGATCGACCTGCACCACAAGGACATGGGCATCGTCGCCGACTCCGCCCGGGAGGCCGGTGTGGTCGCCCCGGTGGCCGCGCTCGTCGCCCAGCTCGTCGCCGCGACCCGTGCCGCCGGCGACGGCGGGCTCGACCACTCCGCCCTGCACCGCACCGTCCGCCGCCTGAACGGGGACCTGTCATGACCCGGATGACCGCGGCCGAGGCCGCCGTCCGCATCCTGGAGGCCGAGGGCGCCACGCAGGCGTTCGGCGTCCCGGGCGCGGCGATCAACCCCTTCTACGCGGCGATGCGCGCCCGCGGCACGATCGGCCACGTCCTGGCCCGCCACGTCGAGGGCGCCTCGCACATGGCCGAGGGCTTCACCCGGTCCGGTCCGGGCAACATCGGCGTCTGCATCGGCACGTCCGGCCCGGCGGGCACCGACATGGTCACCGGGCTGTACTCGGCGTCGGCGGACTCGATCCCGATCCTGGCGATCACCGGACAGGCGCCGGTCGCGCGGCTGCACAAGGAGGACTTCCAGGCCGTCGACATCGCGGCCATCGCCGCACCGGTCACCAAGATGGCGATGACCGTGCGCGAGGCCGCGCAGGTGCCGGGCGCGTTCGCGCAGGCATTCCACCTCATGCGGTCCGGCCGGCCGGGGCCGGTGCTGATCGACCTGCCGATCGACGTGCAGCAGACCGTCATCGACTTCGACCCCGACACCTACGCCCCGTTGCCGGTGCACCGTCCGGCGATGACCGGCCCGCAGGCGTCGCGGGTGCTGGATCTGCTCGCCGAGGGCGAGCGGCCGCTGATCGTCGCGGGCGGCGGGATCGTCAACGCCGACGCCTCGGCCGAGCTCGTCGAGCTGGCCGAGATCCTCGGCGTGCCGGTGGTCCCGACCCTGATGGGCTGGGGCACGATCCCCGACGACCACCCGCTCGCCGCCGGGATGGTCGGCCTGCAGACCGCGCACCGCTACGGCAACGCCACGTTCCTGGACTCCGACGTCGTCGTCGGGATCGGGAACCGGTGGGCCAACCGGCACACCGGCGGGCTCGACACCTACCGGCGCGGGCGCCGGTTCGTGCACGTCGACATCGAGCCGACGCAGATCGGGCGGGTCTTCGCCCCCGACTACGGCGTGGTCTCCGACGCCGGGGCCGCGCTGCGCGCCCTCCTGACCGAGGCCCGCCGCCGTCGCGACGCGGGGACCCTGCCGGACCGCAGCGCCTGGGCCGAGTCCTGCCGCGAGCGGAAGGCGACGCTGCTGCGGCGCACCGACTTCCCGCACGTGCCGATCAAGCCGCAGCGGGTCTACCAGGAGATGAACCGGGTGTTCGGCCCGGAGACCCGCTACGTGACGACGATCGGGCTGTCCCAGATCGCGGCCGGTCAGTTCCTGCACGTCTACCGGCCCCGGCACTGGGTCAACTGCGGCCAGGCCGGACCGCTGGGCTGGACCATCCCGGCGGCGCTGGGCGCCGTCGTCGCCGACCCGTCGACCCCGGTCGTCGCGCTCTCGGGCGACTACGACTTCCAGTTCATGCTGGAGGAGCTCGCCGTCGGCGCCCAGTTCGGGCTGCCCTACGTGCACGTCGTGGTCAACAACTCCTACCTGGGGCTGATCCGGCAGGCACAGCGCGCGTTCGACATGGACTTCGAGGTCTCGCTGGCCTTCGACAACATGCACGCCGACGAGGAGCTCACCGGTCTGCCGAAGGGCTACGGCGTCGACCACGTCCGCGTCGCGGAGGGTCTGGGCTGTGTGGGGCTGCGGGTCACCGACCCCGACGAGCTCGCCACGACCCTGCGCCGGGCGTCGCAGCTGGCCCGTGAGCACAAGGTGCCGGTCGTCGTCGAGGTGGTGCTGGAGCGGGTCACGAACATCGCGATGGGCACCGAGATCGACGCCGTCACCGAGTTCGAGGACCTCGCGCAGACCCCCGCCGACGCCCCGACCGCGCTGGCCCACCTCAGGTGAGCGCGATCCTGCTGGCTCCGGACAAGTTCAAGGGCTCGCTGGACGCCGCCGCCGTCGCCGACGCGCTGGCGGCCGGGATCACCGACGCCGACCCGGGCCGCCCGGTGCGTCGCTGCCCGGTCGCCGACGGCGGGGAGGGCACGGTCGCCGCGGCACTGGCCGCCGGCTGGGAGCCGGTCGCGACCATCGCGACCGGACCCACCGGGGCTCCGCTGACGGCCGTCTGGGCCCGGGCCGGGGCGTCCGCGCTGGTGGAGCTGGCGTCGACGGCCGGGCTCGCGGTCCTGCCCGGCGGGGTGCGCGACCCGGGCGGCGCGGGCACCGAGGGGCTGGGGACCGTGCTGGCCGCGGTGCTCGACGCCGGGTGCACCGACGTCGTCGTCGGGCTCGGGGGCAGCGCCACCACCGACGGCGGCGCCGGGCTGCTGCGCGGGCTCGGCGCCCGCGTGCTCGACGCCGACGGCGCCGAGGTCGGGCGGGGTGGCGCGGCGCTGGCCCGGGCCGACCGGCTCGACCTGTCCGGGCTGCACCCGCGGCTGCGGGACCCGGCCGTCCGGGTCCGGCTCGCCGCCGACGTCGACAACCCGCTGCTCGGCCCGCACGGCGCCGCGGCCGTCTACGGTCCGCAGAAGGGCGCCGACGCCGGCGGGGTCGCTGCGCTCGACGCCGCGCTGGCCCGCTGGGTGCGCGTGCTCGACGCCGCCACCGGCGGGGACCCGGCCACCCTGGCCGCCGCGCCGGGGGCGGGTGCCGCAGGGGGCGCCGGGCTCGCGCTGACCGCGGTCTGCGGTGCGCGGGTCGTCCCCGGCGTCGGTACCGTCCTGGAGCTGACCGGCTTCGACGACGAGCTGGCCGGCGCCGGTCTCGTCGTCACCGGGGAGGGCAGGCTGGACACCCAGACCCTGCACGGCAAGGCCCCGGCCGGGGTCGCCGCGGCCGCCCGGGCAGCCGGGGTCCCGGTCGTCGCCGTCGCCGGGCAGGTCACGCTGGACGCGGCCGCGCTGCGGACCGCGGGGTTCGCCGGGGCCTACGCCCTGACCGACACCGCGCGCGACCAGCACGACGCCGTCGACCGTGCCGCCGAGCTCCTGCGCCTGCTCGGCGCCCGGATCGCCGCCGACCACCCGTCCCCCACCCGTCCGATGATCAGGAGCAGACCGTGACCGACCCCTCGCTCATCGACCTGGCCTCCCGCGCGCTCGGCGGCTCCGTCGTCGCCGCGAACGACGAGTTCTTCGCCCAGCGCGAGAACCTCATCACCGCCGCGCCGCCCCGCTTCGACCCCGACGAGTTCGGCCTCAAGGGCAAGGTCTACGACGGCTGGGAGACCCGCCGTCGCCGCGAGCCCGGCCACGACTGGGCGCTGGTCCGCCTGGGCGCGCCGGGCGTGGTGGACCACGTCGTCGTCGACACGTCCTGGTTCAAGGGCAACTACCCGCCGGAGATCGCGGTGGAGGCGACCGCCGTCGACGGCCACCCCTCGCCCGACGAGCTGGAGAAGGCGCCCTGGCACGAGATCGTGCCGCGCTCGGCCTGCGCGGGGCACACGGCGAACGTCTACCCGGTGACCGACACCCGCCGGGCCACCCACCTGCGCCTGATCATGCACCCCGACGGCGGGATCGCCCGGTTCCGGGTGCTCGGCCGGGTGCTGCCCGACCCGCGGTTCCTGGAGGGCACCGTGGACCTGCTCGCGGCGGAGAACGGCGGGCACGTCACGGGCTGCTCCGACGAGTTCTACTCCTCCCCCGGCAACCTGCTGCTGCCCGGGAAGGCGCGGCACATGGGCGAGGGCTGGGAGAACGCCCGGCGCCGCGACGGCGGCAACGACTGGGTCGAGTTCGCCCTCGCCGCGGGCGGGGTGCCGCGGCACGTGGAGGTCGACACGACCTGGTTCGTCGGGAACGCGCCGGGCTGGGTCTCGATCAGCACCCGCGACGAGCGCACCGGCGGGTCGTGGACGGTGCTGCGGGACCGCGAGCGGGTGCAGCCCGACACCCGGCACCGGTTCCTGCTGCCCGGCGCCACCGCGGCCACCCACCTGCGCCTGGACGTGTTCCCCGACGGCGGGCTGTCCCGGCTGCGTTGCTGGGGCGAGCTCGACGACGACGGCGCGGCCGCCGTGCGCCGCGCCCACGACGCGGCGGGCTGAGGGCCCCGGCCCGACCCCGGGCCGGTCGCGGTCAGGTGGCGGAGGAGACCGGCCGGTCGTCCGTGCGGTCCCTGCGGTCCCCCGTGCGGTCGTCGCCGGCCCGGCGCGGTCCGGGCACGGTCCCGCCCTCGCCAGCGGCGCCGGGGCGGGCCGCGGTCAGTGTCCGGACGGCGACCTCGGCGGAGGGGAAGGCGCTGCACCGCTGCAGGACCTGGCGGGCACGCAGCGGCAACAGCTCCGCCCGGCCGCCGCACCCGGCCAGGTGCAGCCGCACGCCGTCGGCACGCGAGCGGGCGACGACCGCACCGAGCAGCTCGGTGGCGGGCCCGTCGAAGGCGTTGACCCCGGCGAGGTCGACGACGAGATGGCCCGGGATCCGGCCGCACCGGGTCTGGGCGTCGAGCATCCGGGCCAGTGCCTCCACGCCCGGACGGTCCAGCCACCCGGACACCCGGACCAGCCGCACCCCCGGCCCCGCCGTCTCGACCGCCAGCCCGATCGCCGTCTGCCCCGCCACGTCCGCCTCCTCGCTCGTGCCGGGCCCACCGTGGGACCGGCACCAGCGACCTTCCCGGTGATCCACGGGCTACACGCGCACCGCCGGCTGGATCGATACCGTCGCCCGGTTCGGGGAAAGCGGACCAACCGGGCCACCCCACGTGATATACATCACCTCGCGTGGCCGGCCGGTCGGCACCGGCAGCCTCAGCCCCGTCGCGGGCCACGCAGCCCGAGGACCCACCACCCGTCGCTGGGGAGCGGACGGGTGGTCGCCCCGGCCGGGGCCGGCGGATTCGGGACCGCCGACCCCGGCCGACACGGGCCGCACGGGCGGGGCGATCGCACCGCCCGTCGGGACTCAGGCCGGGCGGTGCCCGGTGCCGGGTGCGGGCCCGCCCACGGCGCGCCGCAGGTGTCGCGGGACACCGGCCGACCCCAGGGCCGACTCCCTGGCCGACTCCAGGGGGTGCAGCCGGTCGGCGCCGACCGCGGGCCGGACCGGCGCCGGGCGCAGCCGGTCGTGCGCCGCGGCCGTGAGCAGCTCGACCACGGCCTCGAACGACGGGTACCGCCCGTCCGGCAGCGGGACGAGCTGCTCGCGGACCAGGCCGCTCACCCCCCACGCCTCGGCCTCGGCGAGGATCTGCCAGCGATGGGCGGGCCAGCGCAGACCGGCCAGCACGCGTCGGAGGTTCTCGCGCAGCCGTTCCAGGTCGGCCGACGACACCGGAAGCGGGTCGGCCGGCGGGAGCACGGTCCGGGCGGGCGGCGCGGTTCGGACATGCGGTGCGGGCCGGCCGGGCGGCACGGTCCGGGCGCGCGCGACCGGCGCGGGGACCGGGCGCAGCGTGCGTCCCGGCACGGGGAGCGCGCTCATGCGACCCACCTCGTCTCCAGCTCGGGCTGCTGCGCCCCGCTGCACGCCGGGTCACCGTCGAGGTGACGGTAGGAGAAGGCGGGCTTCTCCAGCGGCGCGGTGGGGTCGGAGTGCCGGAAGATCCGACAGACCGAGCCGTCCGCGACCGACGACCAGCATCGTTCGCAGATGCGGAGCCGGGGAGTGTTCTGCTGCACGATCCACCGCCTGGGGCGATTCCGGGACCCTGCCGGCGCGCCCCGTTCCGGTCGACGTCCGCAGGTCGGCAAGGTCATCTGCACCAAGTGTGGTGGACGACATATCGCCCCGCCACTCGTGACCGTGTAGTGCCAACCTCTCCGCGGCGGAATGTGTGCGGCGGGCGGCGGCCGGGGAACCGGTCAGCCGCCGTCGGCGCGGTAGCGCTGCTCGAGCTCGCGGACCTCCCCGAGCCCGGCGAGCTCGGCGAACGCGTCGAGACCGCCGAGCCGGTCGATCAGCGACACCGGTGTGCCCTCGGCACGCAGCCGCTCGAGCAGCTCCCGCATCCCGGCCGTCGCCGCGAGCAGGGTGCCCACCGGGAACAGGACCAGGGCGAATCCGAGCTCGGCGAGCCGGTCGCGCGACAGCGGCGGGGTGCGGCCGCCCTCGGCCCGCACCGCTTGGGCATGACCTGGTCCTCCAGGTGCAGCGCGGCGACCCCGGCCCGTTCGTAGTCGCGGACGGTCCGGATGACGTTGAGCGGGTTGCCGTAGCCGGTGTCCGCGTCGGCGATCAGCGGGAGGTCGACGGCGTCGGCCAGCCTGCCCGCGTGCGCGGCCATCTCCGCGCCTCCGAGCAGCCCGACGTCGGGGCGGCCGAGCAGCCCGGCCGTCGTCCCGAACCCGGTCATGTAGACGACGTCGAACCCGGCCTGCTCGACCAGCCGCGCGGACAGCGCGTCGTACGCGCCGGGGGCGAGCACCGGGGTGCCGGCGTCGAGCAGGGCACGCAGCCGGGCCCGCCGGTTCCCGGGTCGGCCGAGGAGGTCCGCCACGGCGAGGTCCCTTCGTCGAGCTCCGATGGTGTCCCGCGCCGGCCCCCCGGCCAGACCTGAGAAGTCCTCACTCAGGTTACGTGAGGGGGGTTGTCCCCACTGTCCGTTCTGGTGCGAGCCGGAACCATCGTGGGCGTGACCGACACCCGGCCCGCGCCGCGCTCGGACTTCTCCGACCGGCTCCGCCATCCCGTACCGCACCTGTTCGTCTACGCGTTCGCGATCGTCCCGGCGGTCGCGCTCGTCGCCGCCGTCCCGCTCGCCTGGGGCTGGGGGCTGACCTGGCTCGACGCCGGCCTCGCGCTCGGCCTGTACGTCGTGTCGATGCTGGGGGTGACCGTCGGTTTCCACCGCTACTTCACCCACGGCTCGTTCACCGCGAACCGGCCCCTGCGGATCGCGCTCGCCGTCGCCGGCAGCCTCGCCGTGCAGGGGCCGGTCCGGCACTGGGTGGCCGACCACCGTCGTCACCACGCCTACGCCGACGCCGAGGGCGACCCGCACTCGCCGTGGCGCTACGGCACCTCCCCCGCCGCACTGGTCCGCGGCTTCTGGCACGCCCACATGGGCTGGATCTTCGACCGGTCGCTGACCGACCAGCGCCGCTTCGCCCCGGACCTGCTCGCCGATCCCGACATCGACCGGGTGCACCGCGGCTTCACGGTCCTGACGATCCTGTCCGTGTTCGGGCCCGGCGTCGTCGGCGGCCTGGTGACCTGGTCCTGGTGGGGAGCGTTCACCGCGTTCTTCTGGGCCGGGCTGGTCCGGGTCGCGGTCTCGCACCACGTCGCGTGGTCGACCAACTCGATCTGCCACCTCGTCGGCGAGCGGCCGTACAAGGCACGGGACCGTTCCACCAACGTCTGGCTGCTCGCCATCCCCAGCATGGGCGAGTCCTGGCACAACCTGCACCACGCCGATCCCACCTCGGCCCGGCACGGTGTCGGCCGCGGCGAGATCGACATCTCGGCCGGCACGATCCGGCTGTTCGAGAAGCTGGGCTGGGCGTGGAACGTCCGCTGGCCGACCGAGAAGCGCCTGGCCAAGCTGGCCGTCCGGCCGGACGAGCCCGCCACCGCCTGAGCCCGTCGCCGCCCGGGTCCGCCCCCGGCGCGCGGGCTCCCGGCGCGGAGCTCACGCGGCGGCACGGGCGGCTCGGGCCGGCCGGGCCGCATCGGTGCAGAGTGTGCGCCGCCGCACGATCGGCAAACTTGCACAGTCTGCATCTTTGCGTCAGAATCGTTGCGTGACGTCAACTACCCGCCCCGCGCGCACCCCCGAGGAGGCCGCGGCCCACCGCCGCGACGTACTGCTCCCCCTGACCGGCCTCCTGATGGCGCTGTTCGTCGGCGTGCTGTCCAGCACGATCGTGTCGAACGCGCTGCCCCGGATCCTGGGCGACCTCGGCGGGACGCAGGCCGAGTACACGTGGGTGGTCTCGGCGTCACTGCTGGCGATGACGGCCTCGACCCCGATCTGGGGCAAGCTCGCCGACCTCTACTCCAAGAAGCTGCTGGTCCAGGCCGCGATCGGGATCTTCCTGGTCGGCTCGCTGCTCTGCGGGCTGGCGGTCTCCACCGGACAGCTCATCGGCTTCCGGGTCCTGCAGGGCCTCGGCATGGGCGGTCTGCAGGCCCTGACCCAGGTCGTGATCGCGGCGATCATCACCCCGCGCGAGCGCGGCCGCTACATGGGCTACCTCTCCGGGATCATGTCGATCGCCGTCGTCGGCGGGCCGCTGCTCGGCGGCATCATCGTCGACTCGCCGCTGGGCTGGCGCTGGTGCTTCTTCGTCGGCGTCCCGCTGGCCGCGCTCTCGCTGCTCGTGCTGCAGCGCACCCTGAACGTGCCCACCCCCGTCCGTGCCGACGGCGAGCGCGTCAGCATCGACTACCTGGGTGCCACCCTCATCGCCGCCGCGGTGTCGGCGCTGCTGCTGTGGACCTCGTTGGCCGGCAAGCAGTTCGCGTGGGCCTCGCCCACCTCGTTCGGCCTGATCGGCGCCGGCCTGGTGCTGCTGGTGGCCGCGATCGTCGTCGAGCGACGGGCGAAGGACCCGGTCGTGCCGCCGTTCCTGTTCCGCGACCGCACCGTCGTGCTCGCCACCGTCGCGAGCCTGTTCGTCGGCGTCGCGATGTTCGGCTCCACGATCTTCCTGTCGCAGTACTTCCAGCTCGCCCGGGGTGCCACGGCCACCGAGGCCGGGCTGCTCACGCTGCCGATGATCGTCGGCATGTTCGGCGCGTCGAACATCGCGGGCCAGCTCATCAGCCGCACCGGTGTCTGGAAGCGCTACCTCGTCGGCGGTGCGGTCTCGCTGACCGCGGGCCTGTCGCTCGGCGCCGCGGTGATCTCCTCGACCGCGCCGTACTGGCTGGTCGCGGTCGCGATGGCGCTGGTCGGCATCGGCGTCGGCAGCACCCAGCAGAACCTCGTGCTCGCCGTGCAGAACACCGTCGCGCTGCGGAACATGGGCGCCGCGAGCTCCACGGTGACCTTCTTCCGCTCGCTGGGCGGTTCGGCCGGTGTCGCCGGGCTGGGCGCGCTGCTCGCCTCCGTGGTCGGCTCCCGGACCGCGGCCGGGCTGGCCGAGGCCGGCGTCGACGGCGGGGCGGCGGTCGGCGGCGGCCAGGTTCCGCACCTGGGCGACCTGCCCGAGCCGGTGCGCTCGATCGTCATGGAGGCCTACGGGCACGCCACCTCGATGATCTTCCTGGTGGCGGCGCCGCTCGCCGCACTGGCACTGCTGGCGATCCTGGCCCTGCGCGAGGTGCCGCTGCGCGACACCCTCGACATCGAGAAGCCGGCCGACCCCGCCGCCGGGGCCACCGTCACCCCGGTCCCGCCGACCGGTCCGTCGGGTCCGTCCGGTCCGGTGCTGCACGGGTTCGTGCGGGCCGACGGAGCCCCGGCGGGCGGTGCCGTGCTGACCGTCCTCGACCCCACCGGCGACGAGCTCGGCCGGACCCGCGCCGACGCCGACGGGCACTACCGCATCTGCGTCGCCACCGGGATCGTGTCCACCGTGTACCGCTGGGAGGGCCGCCCCGCCGCGCGCCGGGTCACCGTCGGTTCGGACGGGCTCCGCCTCGACGTCGACCTGCCGACCGGCACACCCGTCGACGGCCCCACCGACGGCACGGCCGACGGCACGGCACGGACCGGCGGGCAACCGGGCCGCCACGAGCTCGTCTCGGTCATCGAGGCGCCCGAGCGCGAGCGGACCGGAGCCGACCGTGGCTGAGCAGACCGCCCCCGGGCGTCGCGAGCGCAAGAAGGCCGCCACCCGCGCCGCGCTCGCCGGTGCCGCGCTGCGGCTGTGCAGCGCCCGCGGGCTGGACGCGGTGACCGTCGAGCAGATCGCCGACGCCGCCGACGTCGCGCCCCGCACCTTCTTCAACTACTTCACCTCCAAGGAGGAGGCGGTCGTGGCGGCCAACGAGTCGGCGGCGGACACCCTGCTGACCGCGTTCACCGCCCGCCCCGACGACGAGCCGGTCACCGAGTCGCTGCGGCACGCACTGCGCGCCGTGGTCACCGACCCCGGCTACCTCGACCGGGTGCAGGCGCTGCGGGCGCTGCGGGGGCACCCGACGATCGTCGCGCACCAGCTGGCCGTGTTCGCCGCCCAGGAGCGGGCGCTGGCCGAGGCCGTCGTCACCCGGACCGGGTCCGACCCGGCCCGCGACCTCTACCCGACCCTGGCCGCGGCCGCCGCGGTGACCGGGCTGCGCGTCGCGGTGCAGCACTGGCTGGGCGACCACGGCGTGGACCCGCGCTCGCCGACGCTGCCCCAGCTGGTGGACGAGGTCATGGCCGTGTTCGACGCCGGCCTGCGCGCGCTGGCGGGGGTCCCGGCCTGACCCCGCGGGCGGCCGGGAGAGGATCACCGGCGTGCCCGTCACCATCGTCCTGGACCGTCCGGCCCCGGCCCCGCTGGAGCTGACCCTGCACCCGGTGCTCGACCCCGGTGCGCCCGTGCTGCTGGTCGTGCCCGCGATGGGGCTGCGGGCGTCGTTCTACGCCCCGCTGATGACCGCGCTGACCGACGCCGGTGTCGCCGCCGCGGTCACCGAGCTGCGCGGGCACCAGGCCCGCCCTGCTCCCCCGCCGGGACGCCGCAACGACTTCGGCTACGAGGACCTCGTCGGTGACCTCGCCGCCGCCGTCGAGGAGGTGCGCACCGCGCGGCCGGGCGCGCCGGTGTTCGTCGTCGGGCACAGCCTCGGCGGGCACCTCGCCGCCGCCCATGCCGCACGGCACCCCGACCGCATCGACGGTGTCGCCCTGGTCGCGTCGGGCAGCGTCGACTGGCGGGTCTGGGGGCTCGCGCACCTGCTGCGCACCCAGGCCGTCGTGGCCGCGTCGACGCTGATCGGGCACTTCCCCGGCGACCGGATCGGCTTCGCCGGGCGGGAGGCCCGCGGGCAGATGTGCGACTGGGGCCGGTGGGCCCGCACCGGGCGGCTCGAGTTCGGCACGCCGAGGGTCGACCACACGCCGTCGATCGCCGCGGTGCACCTGCCGGTCCTCGGGATCGGGTTCGAACGCGACGGGTTCGCCCCGCCCGCCTCGGTCGACGCGCTGCTGACCATGTTCGGCGCGGCGACCCGGAGCCGCCACCACCTCGACGTCCCCGGGGCGCGCCCGCACATCGGGTGGGCACGCGAGCCGCAGGCACTCGCCGTCGTCGTGCCGGTGCTGACCGACTGGGCCCGCGACGCCGCCGGGGCGTGACCCCGGCGGCGCCGCCGTGCTGTAGGTGGCCGTGCTGAAGGCCGCCGTGCTGAAGGCCGCCGTGCTCGGGTCGCCGTGCCGCCGCGGCCGGTCAGACCCCGGTGTTCACCGACTCGTGCCACGGGATGACCAGGCGCTTCGCGGTCGTCACCATCATGTAGAGCAGCGACCCCAGCACCGCGAGCAGCACGATCACCGCGAACAGCCGTGGCGCGTCGAGGGCGTTGAGGCTCGACACCACGAGGTAGCCGAGCCCGGCGCTGCCGCCGAGGTACTCACCGACGATCGCGCCGATCACCGAGAACACGATCGCGACCTCGGCGCCGGCGAACACGTACGGCAGGGTCGCGGGCAGCTCCAGGTTCCGGAACGTCGCCCAGCGCGAGGCGCCCAGCCCGGTCATGACGTCGCGGTGCCCGCGCTCGACCGAGCGCACCCCCAGCATCACGTTGAGCATGATCGGGAAGAACGCGAGCAGCCCGGCCATGATGATCTTCGAGGTGGGGCCGAAGCCGAACCAGATCACGAAGATCGGCACGAACGCCACCTTGGGCACGACCTGCAGCGCGACCAGGGCGGGCTGCACCGCGCGGCGCAGCCACTCGATGCGCCCGAGCACCGCGCCGACGCAGACGCCCGCGACGAGCGCGGCGCCGAACCCGACGAGGACCTCCAGCAGCGTCACGCCGATGTGGCCCCAGATCTCCGGGTCGGCCAGCAGCTCCCTCAGCGCCCCGACGACGGCGGCCGGCGCCGGCAGGATGAACTCCGAGACCCCGACCACCGAGACGGTGAACTGCCAGACCCCCACGAGCAGCAGCAGGAGCACCGGTCCGGAGATCCACGGCAGGCGCCGCAACCACGGCGACTCCTTCTCCGGGCCGCCCGGGTCGGTCACGGGGGTGGTGGGTTCGGTCGCCGCGGCGGGACGTTCGGTCGTGGTCATCGGTTCAGTCCTCCCGGTCCAGCTCGGTGCGCAGCCCGGCGACCAGCGCGCCGAACTCCGGTGTCGTCTCGGTCGCCGCGGACCGCGGGCGGGGCAGGTCGATCGCGGTGACCGACCGGATCCGTCCCGGGCGCGGGGTCAGCAGCACGACGCGGTCGGCCAGGAACACGGCTTCGGGGATCGAGTGGGTCACGAACACGACGGTGGCGCCGGAGACGGCGTGGATCTGCTGCAGCTCCAGGTTCATCCGGTCGCGGGTCAGGGCGTCCAGCGCACCGAACGGCTCGTCCATCAGCAGTACCGACGGATCACAGGCCAGCGCGCGGGCGATCGCCGCCCGCTGGCGCATCCCGCCGGACAGCTCGCGCGGGTAGGAGTCCTCGAACCCGCCGAGGCCGACGGTGGCGCACAGCTCCGCGGCCCGGGCCCGCCGCTCGGCGCGCGGCACCCCACGCAGCTTGAGCGGCAGCGCGACGTTGTCGGTGATCGTGAACCACGGGAACAGGTTCGCCTCCTGGAACACCAGCCCGAACTCGGCGAAGACCGCGTCGTCGCGACGGCCGGCGGCCCAGGCGGGCCGGCCACCGGCCTCGACCAGCCCCGCGGACGGGGCGAGCAGACCGGACAGGATCCGCAGCAACGTCGTCTTGCCGCAGCCCGAGCGCCCGACCAGCGAGACGAACTCGCCGCGGGCGACGTCCAGGTCGATCCCCGACAGCGCGTGCACCTCCCCCCGACGGGTCGGATAGACCTTGTCCACACCCGACACCCGCAGGCCGACCGCGCCACCGGTCGGGGCCGCAGGCGGCGAGGACCGGGTGGTCGTCCGCCGGGCCGCCGTCTGCTGCTGGGTCGCCGTCTGCTGGGTCATGTCCGTCTCCTGCTCCGTCGCCGGGGACCGTCGTGTCGTCGGGGTGCTCATGGGGCGCCCTGGGCGCCGTTGAGACCGGCGTCGAGCCACTGCGCCGGGTCCTGGCCGGCGGGGACCTGACCGACCGAGGAGACCTCGTCGTAGGTGGCCTGCCAGCGCTGCGGTTCGATACCGGTCGGGCCCCGGCCCGCCGCGTAGCCGTCGACGTAGGCGGCGAGCGCGGCGCGGGCGACCTCGGGCCGGTCCAGCGTCGAGACCTGGTACTTCGAGCCGATGAGCTGCATCGTCTCGGTGAAGCCGGCTGCCTCGTCGGCGGCGATGAAGGCGGTGGCGTCGGCGATCGCGGCCAGGTAGCGGCGCAGCTTGTCCTGCTCGGCCGGGTCGGCCGCGGTGGCCTTCGAGGTGGCGTAGATCTGCGACCCGGCGGAGATCGCGTCGTTGGGGTCGTAGACCACGGCCTCGGGCCGGGTCGCCTGCAGCAGCATCGCGGTGTCGAGCGAGACGATGAACGCGTCGACGCGGCCGGTGTCCACCAGGTCGAACACGCCCGGGCTGAGCCCGACGACCTGGCGACGCAGCTCGTCGGGGGCGATCCCGGCCGAACCGGCGACCAGGTCCAGGGTGATGGAGCTGGTGCCGCCCTCCGACGGTGTCCCCACCAGCTTGCCGCGCAGCTGTGCGGCGTCGGTGACCGGCGCGCGCTGCGAGGAGACGAGCCGCAGCGGACCGTCGTGCACCACCCCGCCGATCGCGACCAGCGGTGCGCCGCGCTCCCCCGCGGCGACCATCGTCTCGATGTCGCCGATCCGGGAGATCTCCGCGGACCCGGCGAGCAGGGTCTGGATGGCCGGCGCGGAGCCCTGCGTGGCCTCGAAGGTCACGTCGAGACCGTGGGCGGCGAAGAAGCCCTTGGTGTCGGCGACCATCTCGGCGGCGTAGCCGAGCGACTCCATCGGCAGGATGTTGAGGAAGGTGATCCGGTCGCGGCCGTCCTCGCCGCCGCCGCCCGACCCGCATCCGGCGAGGACGAGGCAGGCGGCGAGCAGGACCGCGGCGAGCCGGGTCGTCGTGCGGGTCATCGGGGGACCTCCGGTACGTGGTGGGTCGACGCGAAGGACGGCGACGGTGTGGCGGCGGTGTCCGGGCCGCGGTACCACGCGGTATCGGCGCCGCGGTACCACGCGGTGTCACTGCCGCGGTACCACGCGGTGGCGTTGCCGTGGCGGACCGCGGCCCGGGCGGCCGGGTCGAGGGCGGCGAGCAGCCGGGCCGCCCCGTCGCCGTGGCGGTGCGGGTGGTCACCGGCGTGGAGCAGGATCTCGGCGGCGCCGAGGACGTCCAGGGCGTCGCGCAGCTCGCCGGGGTCGCGTGGCAGATGGACCGGCGCGGTGGTGAACCGGACCTGCTCGCGGACGTACTGCGACGGCATCCGGTCCACCCACGGCACCTCGCGGCGGATGCCGCGCCACTCCTTGTCCAGCCGCCACAGCAGCGGCGGCAGCCAGGACGACCCGCACTCGGCGACGGTCACCCGCAGTCCGGGCAGCGCCCCGAGGGCGCCCTCGGCGACCAGCGACACCAGCTGGGACTGCGCGACCTGCCCGTGGGACAGGTAGTCCTGCAGGTAGGTGTGGGTGAACCCGGTCGTGGTCGGGGCGCTGCCGACCCGGCCCCAGGCGTGCAGGGTGACGACCAGCCCGGCCGCGGCGGCCGCGGCGAGGACCGGCCGGAACACCGGGTGACCCCAGCGCAGGTCGTGGCCGCGCACCGGGAGCAGCACCTGCACGAAGCGCGGGTCGTCCGCCCAGTGCTCGATCTCGGCGACGGCCGCCGCCGGGTCACCGAGCGGCACGGCGACCGACCCGCGGGCGCGGGGCTCGTGGTCGAGGAACCGCTGCGCGACCCAGATGTTCACCGCCCGGCACAGGGCGGCCTCGAACGCGTGGTTGCGACTGACGTCGAACGCGGTGGTGCAGGTCAGGACCGCCGTGGTGACCCGTCCGCCACCGGGGACCGGTGGGTCGAGGACGGCGGCGCGCAGGGTCGCCACGTCGTGCGGGGCGGGGCCCTCGACCATCGCGGGCGGGTAGGCACCGGCCTGGACGGGGTCCACGCGCAGCGCGGCCCCCAGGGCGTAGTCGCGCCAGTAGGGGCTCAGCAGCGGCGAGAGGTCGGCGAACGAGGCCGGTGCGACGTGGGTGTCGGCGTCGAAGAACTCCTCGGCCGGCTCGGCGCTCATTCCTCGCTCCCGGGCAGGGTAAGGCCGTAGAGGCGGGCGGCGTTGGCGGCCGCCATCGGCCGGCGCAGCGCCGCGGGCAGCACCCGCAGCGCGGTGATCGGGTCGTCGAAGTCCCAGTGCGGGTAGTCGGAGGAGAACAGGATCCGGTCGGTCATCCCGGTCTGCTCCCAGGTCGTCGCCAGGTGCGCGGGCACCGGCGGCTCGTCGATCGGCTGGGTGGTGAACCACACCCGCTCGCGCACGATCTCCGACGGGGGACGGGTCAGCCACGGCACGTCGTCGCGGCACAGCTCCCAGGCGTCGTCGAGGCCCCAGAGCAGCGACGGCAGCCAGGACACCCCGCCCTCGACGAGCACGAACTGCAGGTCCGGCACCGCGTCGAGGACTCCGCCGGCGACCAGCCCGGTCAGCGCGACCGCGACCGCGTTGCCGTACCAGGCGTGCTGCTCCAGGTAGAACGACGGCCAGCCGTCGCCGCGGTGGCCCTCGGTGCCGCCGAGGTGGATCGCGACCGGCAGGCCGTGCGCGGCGGCCGCGGCGTAGATCGGCCGGTACTTGGGGTCCGACCAGGGCAGGAACGTGCCGCTGGGGAACAGGACCTGCACGAACCGCGGGTCGTCGGCGCGGCGCTCGATCTCGGCGACGGCCTCGGCCGGCGACTCGTGCGGGATGCAGATGCTGGCCCGCAGCCGCGGCTCGGGGTCGAGCCAGTCGGTGACGAGCACGTCGTTGAACGCCCGGCACAGCGCCGCGGCGAACGCGGGCTCCTCGGCGCCCGCGGTGTGCCCCTGCATCGGGATCAGCACCCCGGCGACGACGTCGTAGGGGTCGAGCAGCTGGCTGCGCATCAGATCGAGGTCGCTGCCGGGCGGCCGGGCGGGGCCGCCGGCCGCGTCGGGGTGGGCGTCGCGGCGCATGCCGCCGTGCCGGACCCGGGGGTAGACCGCGGGCGGCGGCGCGCCGCGCAGCCCGAACCGGTGCAGGCGGCGCCGCCAGGGCTCGGGCAGCGCGGCCGCGAGCCGGTCGGCGGTGACGACCGGGTGGATGTCGGCGGCGACGATCGGGGTCCGGGCGCGGCGCCGGGCCGGGGCCCGGGTGGTGGCCGTGGCGGAGTCGGTGGTGGTCATGACGTCTCCTCGGTGGCGGGGCGACGGCCGGTGTCGACGACCACCCAGCGGTCCTCGACGGTGACCTCGAAGGTCTCGGCGGTGTACGGGCCGGGTGTCATCCCCGGCGGGCCCGGCTCGACCGACGCCGGGAGGCTGCGGGCGGGGGCGTCGCCGGGCTGGTAGGAGCGGCCGGTGCGCACGTCGTACTCCCAGCCGTGCCAGGGGCAGGCGACGAGCACGTGGTCGTCGTCGAGCCGCACGTCGGCCGGGCCGGTCGCCACCGGGGCCCCGGCGACGGAGCCGCGGCACAGCGGGCCGCCCTGGTGCGGGCAGTGGTCGGCGAGGGCGTAGTAGTCGTCGCCGACCCGGAAGACGCCGATCGAGCGGGTGCCCACCCGCACCACGCGGTGCTCCCCGGGGGGCGAGCTCGTCGGCGGGGAGCACGGCGAGCCTCATGTCCCCTCCCCCGCCCGGTGCCCGTCCGCCCGCGCGAGGAGCTCGACGGTGCCCGCGGTGGCGTCGAGCCGGATGCGGTCACCGGTGCGCAGGACCCGCACCGGGTCGACGTCGAGGTCGGCCAGTGCGGGGACGCGGGTGACGACGGCGCCGAGCGCGGCTTTCGTCGTGGTGACCGTGAAGATCATCCCGAGTGGGGCGGTGCCGAGCAGCCGGGTGCTCTGGAAGAACGCCGACCAGCCCGAGGAGCCCTTGGCGCCGGGGAAGACCAGGATCCGCCCGGTGAAGCAGACACCCTGCAGCGGGTGCCGGGCCTCGACGATCGTCCCGCTGGCCGGGTCGATGCCGCCCCACCCCGAGATCGTCTCCGGCGAGACCAACGCCTCTCCGGTGACCACACCGGGGACCACGGTCCGGCCGCGCAGGACGGTGCCGACGGTCGCGGTCATCGCAGCTCACCCGACCAGCGACCGGTGACCGCGGCGTGCACGCAGTCCTCGGTGGTGCCGAACCACGCCTCGATCCCGAGGATCGCGGGCAGGTAGTGGGCCTGCTTGGCGGAGTCGGTGGCGAACACCCGCGTGCCCGGCGGGGCGAGGCGGGACATGGCCGGGCACGAGTCGGTGAGCACACGTCCGCCGGCCGCCTCGATGACGGCGGTGTAGCCGCTGCGCTCGGCGACCGCGGCCAGCGCCCGCGGCGCCATGATCCACAGCGAGGTGCCGTGGTGCAGGCGGCGGCCGTCGAGGAGCCGGGCGACGTCACGGATCTGGTCGAGCGAGGCGTGCGGGCAGCCGAGCAGGACGAAGTCGACGGACGCGCTGGTGCCCTGGTCGTTGAGCCGGGCGTAGGTGGCGGCCCGCTCGGCGGCGCCGTAGACGACGGCGTCGACCGGGACGCTGCCGCCGAAGGCGGCCTCGACGGTCGGGGCCTCCGGGGTGACCCCGGGGACGTGGTACATCTCGACCCCGCCGGAGGAGGCGGCCGCGGCGCCGAAGTGCTTGAGGTCGGTGAGGTCGGGCAGGGCGAGGTCGCCGGTGACGACCGGGCGGGCCTCCTGCACGACCTCGCCGGTGAAGTAGCCGAGCAGCCCCCAGTCGAGGAACCCGCCGACCGGGGTGTCGACCCGGACCAGGTGGGTGCCGCGGCGGTGGGTGTCGTGGTGATTGCCCCAGCACGGGACGCGTCCGGTGAGGCTCGCCGCGCCGGTGGACGCGGTGCCCTCGCAGTTGGTGCGGGCGCCGAGCACGGAGTTGGCGTAGACGACCGCGGAGGACTCCATCCAGGCGCAGTGCTCGCCGCGGACCGGGAGGTTGCCGACCTGGTACGGCGTGCAGGTGGCGAGGATGGAGACGCCGCGACGGCCGTAGAAGGTCTCGGCGTCGGCCTGCAGCTCCACGAACTCCGCGGGGTAGGGCGCGACGGCGGCCGCGTCGGCGCCGAAGCCCTGCTGGAGCTGGCAGGTGGGCACCGCCATCGGCGGGATCTCGTGCGTGGTGTCGCTGTCGAGGTTGATGACGGAGAAGGCGCGGTCCCAGCCGCCCTCGGCGACCAGCCGGGCCTTGAGCGGCGAGGGCTGGGTGGCGGTCCCGGCCACGTTGCGGACCGAGCAGAGCCGCTCCGCGTCCAGCGCCTCGGCGTAGCGGGTGAGCAGGTCCATCGCGGCGGCGACGGCGGGACCCTCGGCCCCGTCGAGCATCCTGCGGTCGTCGTCGGTGAGTATCACGGAGCGCCTCCGGGCATCGTTGCCTGTCTCCTCGTGGTGGTGGCGGCGGGGGCCGGGTCAGCCGTCGACGTTCTCCCGGATCCGGTCGGTGAGGGCACCGGCGGGCACGTCGTGCAGGCTGCCCGCCGGTCCGGCGAGGTCGAGGGCGTGTGCGGCGGCGTGGCCCATCGCCGCGCACGGGCCCATGACGCGCACGCTGGACAGGGCGGCGGCGTCGCCGTCGATGCAGCGGCCCGCGGCGACCAGGTTGGACGCGCCGGGCGGCAGCATCGAGCGCAGCGGCACGTAGTGCAGGTGGTCGGCGTCGAAGGTCTCCCAGACGTAGCCGTCGGGGCTGTCGTGCAGCTCGATCGGCCACGCGGTGCGGGCCACGGCGTCGTCGAAGCGGACCCCGGCGCGCACCTCCTCGACGGTCAGCTGGTGGACGGCGGCGATCCAGCGGGTCTGGCGACGGCCGGGCAGCCCGTAGGAGCGCACCGCGGCCTTGCCGAACACCTCGGGGAACTCCGCGCGCAGGAACTCGACGACCCGGTCGGCCTGCGCCTTCCCCTCCAGCTGGGCCTCGGCGGCGGCGAACGGGTCCAGCGGCGCCTCGATGTGGGTCATGTTGAGCACGGCCGTGTCGCGCCCCGGGAAGTAGAAAGCCAGGCCGTCGCGGCGGAGCAGGCCGTAGTCGCCCGCCTTGGCCGCGACCCGCTCGGCGAGCTCGGCCGGCTCGGGGGCGGCACTGGCGTCGAGATGCTCGACGACGAGCTGCTGGCTGCCGTAGATCTCCCGGTCGGGCAGCCGGCACTCCAGGCCCGCGGCCCAGGCGAGCGCGGCGTCGCCGCTGGCGTCGACGAATCCGGCCGCGGTGACGTCGACGGCGCCGTAGCGGGTGGCGAGGCGGGCGCCGAGGACACGGTCGCCGTCGCGCTCGACGCCGGTGAGGGTGGCGTTGGTGAGGACCCTGATGCCGTGGGCACGGACGGTGTCCTCGACCCAGCGGCCCAGGCGCACCTCGTCGTAGCCGACGGTGAGGGTGTGGCCGGAGCGGCGGAACAGGTCGCCGCTCGCCTCGAGCTCGGGGAACAGGGAGTCGAACAGCCCATGGGTCAGCTGCCGGAACTCCGGACCGTTGCCGTAGACCCCGCAGAACAGCCCGATCAGCGAGTTCACCATCTGCCCGCCGAGGACGGGGGCGGCGTCGACGAGGACGACGTCGCGGCCGAGGCGGGCGGACTCGACGGCGGCGGACAGGCCGGCGATGCCGGAGCCGACGACGCAGACGTCGGCGGTCACCGCGTGCTCGGCCGGGTCACCGGCCTGCAGCGGGGCGTCCCGGATCACGGTGTGGACCGGCAGGGGCGTCAGCGGGTGAGGCATGGCTCACACACTAGGAACGGCGCGCACCGTCCCGGAAATAGAACGTTCGCCTGCCGGACCATCGACCGGACGAATAGTCGCAGCTCTACAGGGTGGCCGACAGCTCGACGAGGAGCTCGCGCAACCACTGGTGGGCCGGGTCCGGGTCGAGGTCGGTGTGCCACCAGAGGCGCTCGCGGATCGGTCCGGGGTCCCCGGGGCAGGGCAGCACGACCAGTCCGAGGCCGTCGGCGACCTGGCGGGCGAGTCGCTCCTGCAGCAGCGCGACGCGGTTGGTGCCGACCACCATGTACGGCACCGACAGGTAGCTCTCGACCCGCACCCGGATGTCGGGCTCGACGCCGAGGCGGGCGAGCTGGCGGGTCATCGGCGCCGCCGCCGACATGCCCCGGTCCGGGGCGAACGGGACCACCCAGGGCATCGCGGCGAGCTCGTCGAGGTCCAGGGTCGGGTCCGGCCCGGCAGCGACCGGGTTGGCGGCGTCGACGACGCAGACCCAGCGGTCGTCGAACAGGGCGGTGGAGCGCAGCTCGGGGCGTTCGAAGCGGGCGGCGGGCGGGGCGATGAGCCCGTCGATGAGCCGGATGGTCTCGCCGATGTCGGCGGAGAACGACTCGCGGACCAGCCGCAGCCGCAGCTCGACGCCGGGGGCGCGCCGGGCCGCCGCCGCGGACAGCGCGGGCCCGAGGACGGCGACGGTGTAGTCGGCGACGAGCAGGGTGAACCCGCGCCGGGCCGTCGACGGGTCGAAGCCGTGGCCGGTGCCGAACAGCCGCTCGGCGGCCGAGCAGACGCCCTCCACCTGGTCGACGAGCTGGGCGGCGAGCGGGGTGAGCACGTAGCCGCCGGGATGGCGGGACAGCAGCTCGTCGTCGAAGTGCCGGCGCAGCCGGGACAGGGCCGCACTGGCGGCCGGCTGGGAGATGCCGATCCGGGCGGCGGCCCGGGTGACGTTGCGCTCGCGCAGCAGCTCGCGCAACGAGACGAGCAGGTTGAGGTCGAGGTTCGCCAGCCGGACCGACGGTGGGTGCGGCGGGACCGTCACGACCGGCCGCTGACGGAGACGACGACGGCGGTCACACCGGAGGTGCGGCCGAGGGCGCGGTGCAGGACGGCGACGGTGGTCACGGCGCTGCAGGCTAGCCGCTCACCCCGTCCGGAGCATCCGCCCGCTCGCCGGGCCGCCCGCCTCGCGACCCGCCCCGGCGGAACGCGCTGGGGGTGACGCCGCGGACCCGGGTGAACGCCGCGCTGAAGCCGAACGGGTCGGCGTACCCGACCCGGCGCGCGATGCCGGCCAGCGTCGCGTCGGGCTCGGCGAGCAGCAGGTCCGCGGCCAGGGTCATCCGCCAGCCGGTGAGGCAGGTGAGCGGCGGCTCGCCTACCCGGTCGGTGAACCGCTTGGCCAGCGTCGCCCGGGACACCCCGGTGGCGGCGGCGAGCCCGGCGACGGTCCAGGCCGCGGCGGGGTCGGCGTGCAGCAGCCGCAGCGCCCGCCCGACCACCGGGTCGTGCTGGGCGGCCCACCAGCGCGGGCGGCTGCCGTCGGCCCGGTCGAACCACTCGCGCAGGGTGCAGACCAGCAGCCAGTCCAGGAGCCGGTCGAGCACGACCTGCTGCCCCGGCGCGTCGACGGCGACCTCGGCGGCCACGTGGTCGAGCACCGTGTCCCCGCTGCCCCCGGCGCCGACCCGCAGGACCGGCGGGAGCGCGTCGAGCAGCCGGGCGCCGACCTCGCCCCCGGCCACGGAGGCCGCGGTGATCAGGGTGCTCGCGTCGCCGTCCGGTGCCGGCGCCGGGTCGTGCCAGCCGAGCCGGTGGCGGGTGCCGCCCTGCTCGGGCGTCGCGCAGTCCACACCGCAGACGATCGGCTCGGCCGGGGTGCCGACCTCGTCGACCACGTGGAACCCGGCGGGCCCGCGTACGACGGCGGTCTCCCCCGCGGTGAGCCGCACCGGGTCGGCGCCGGGCACGACGATCCACCCCGCGCCGGTGAGCATCGCGCACAGGGTCAGCGGTGCGCCGTCGACGAAGTGCAGCGACCAGGGCGGGGTCAGGGTGGTGCTGCCGAACAGCGAGCCGTGCGAGCGCAACCCGCGGACGAGGTCGCCGAAGGGGTCCACCGCACCGAGGTTAGACGATCGGACAGGAGATCCGGTGTCTCACCCATGTCGTCGTCCGCGTCGTGCTGGTGTCGTGGACGCCATGCCCACCACCGACATCCGCACGGCACTGACCGACGACGACCGCGCCTTCCTCGCCCGCCCGCTGCACGGCTTCCTCAGTGTGGCGGGCGGCCCGGTGCCGCCGCAGCCCCGCCCGGTCTGGTTCGAGGCGACCGACGACGGCACGGTGCAGCTGTTCACCGGACCGGAGTCGCTGCACATCCGGCGCAGGCGGAAGGACCCGCGGGCCTCGCTCGTCGTCGCCGCTCCGGTCGGGGAACGGGAGCGTTGGATCGCGGTCGAGGGGGGGCACGACCGTCGAGACCGACGGGGCGCACGCGCTGGCGCAGCGTCTGGCGCAGCGCTACTGGGACCTCGACGACCCCACGCGGGCCGCGGACCTCGCGGCAATCCTCGCCGAGGACCAGGTGCGGCTGGTGATCCACCCCGAACGGGTACGGCGGCTGATGTTCTGACGCGTCGCCCGGGTCAGGGGGTGCGGCGGCCCGACCACTCGGGCTCGACGGCGGCCCAGTCCTCCGCCCAGGCGCGGGCGAACGTGCGCCCGTTCCAGGCGAAGGCCAGCCGCCCGACGACCAGTACCCCGCCGGCCCACCCGGCGGCGGTGAGGAACCCGGCCGCGACGGCGACCGTGACGGCGTCGGCCGGGGTCGACGGCGGCGGCGCCAGCCTGCCGTCGGTACCGACCCAGGCCGACACCCGGTCGCCCACGTCGTAGATGCCGGGCAGCGAGCTGCCCCCGGAGTGCGGCAGTCCGTCCGGCCCGGTCCAGCTCAGCGTGAGCGACTGCTGCCCGGTCTGCAGGTCCCCGACCGCGTTCGCCCGCGCGGTGACCGTCGCCTCGACCGGCACGCGCTGCCGGGCCTCGACCGCGCCGCGCTCGAGCACCGTCCCGTGGGCCGCGGCACCGGCGAGCCACGCCACGACGAGCCCGCAGGCGGCGAGCAGCCCGCACAGCACCGCGAGCAGGTCCTCGCGACGGGACGCCCGACGACGGAGCCGGTCGGCAGGTCCCGGCTCGGAGCCCGGACGGTCGGCTGCGCGCATCGTTCCTCCTGGGGTCGGTCACGAGTGGGCGTCCCCACCACCGCGGGTGAGGAGGCGATCACCGAGACCTACCCCCGTTATCGCGCCGTGACATCCCGTCGGGACGGAGATCACGCCCCCGGACGCCGCACGGTCCGCTCCCGTACCCGGGCGGTCGACCGGCCATCGGTCCGCCGCCGGGCCCACCGCCCACCCGTTCGCCGTGCACTGCTGGCCACTCGCCGCCACGGGACGCTCCCGCGCAACCGCGACATCCGGACGGGCGTCTGCCCTGTTGTCACCCGGGTGGGTGATCTGTGGCGTGGGAGGTGGGCATGTCCCGGACCGAGCGGCTCCGTCGCCGTCGCCGTGTGCTGGTGACCGGTCTCGTGCTCGTGGCCGGGGTGGGGCTGGGTGGGACCGCGATCGCCACCGCCGACCCGGAGCAGAGCCGGGTCGCGCAGCAGGCGCACGCCGAACCCGCGGCCCCGGGGACACCGTGCTCGGCGTCGGTGCGCGCCTGCGTGGACCTCGAGACGCGGCAGGCGTGGCTGGTCCGCGACGGCAGGGTCGCCGACGGCCCGTTCCCGGTCACCACCGGCGGCGAGGGGAAGGCCACCCCGGTCGGGCACTCGTTCCGGGTGTACCGCAAGGAGGCCGACCACCGCAGCGGCGAGTACCCGGGCCCGGACGGCCGTCCGGCGCGGATGCCGTGGTCGGTGTTCTTCGCCGACGGCGGGATCGCCTTCCACGGCGGGGACCTCAGCCGGGAGTCGGCGGGCTGCGTGAAGCTCCGCACCCGCGATGCCCGGCGGTTCTTCGAGACCCTGCAGGTCGGGGACAAGGTGCAGGTCGTGAACGGGTCGGTGGAACGCCGGCACCGCGCCGAGGGCCGCGGCCACCTCTGAGCCCTGCCGCCTTCACACACGGGACCGGCCCGCGACGCGTGGTCGCGGGCCGGTCCGTACGTGCTGGGAGCGGAGGGCCTCAGCCCGTGCTGGCCGTCCGCCGCGGCAGCACCCAGTTCGGGCGCGGGAAGTGACAGGTGTAGCCGTAGGGGAACTTCTGCAGGTAGTCCTGGTGCTCCGGCTCGGCCTCCCAGAAGTCGCCGGCCGGCTCCACGTCGGTGGTCGCGCGGCCCGGCCAGAGCCCGGAAGCGTCGACGTCGGCGATCGTGTCCAGGGCGACGGCCCGCTGCTCCTCGGTGGTGTAGAAGATCGCGGAGCGGTAGCTGCGGCCGATGTCGTTGCCCTGGCGGTCCTTCGTCGACGGGTCGTGGATCTGGAAGAAGAACTCCAGGATCTCGCGGTAGGAGATCCGCTCCGGGTCGAAGACGATCTCGACGGCCTCGGCGTGGTCACCGTGGCGCCGGTAGGTGGCGTTCGGGGTGTTCGGATCGCCGGAGTAGCCGACCCGGGTGGAGACGACGCCCGGACGCGCGCGCAGCAGCTCCTGGACGCCCCAGAAGCAGCCACCGGCGAGGATCGCGGTCTCGGTCATGGGGATGAACCTCCCTGTGTCGGGTCTCGGAACCTACAACGGTCCCACCGCCGCGGATGTTCCGTCGCACACGACCGGTCACCCCGGCTCGCGGGGTCCCCGGTCGATGACCGATGCTCGGTCGCATGGACGGGCAGAGCGCCGGGTCGGACACGGGGTTGAGCACCGAGGAGCGGACGGTCGTGGAGACGGTGCGCGACTTCGTCGACCGGGACGTCCGCCCGGTGGTGCGGGAGCTGGAGCACGCGAACACCTATCCCGAGGGGCTCATCGAGCAGATGAAGGAGCTCGGGATCTTCGGGCTCGCGGTCCCCGAGCCGTGGGGCGAGGCGCCGGTCTCGATGCCCTGCTACGCCCTGGTCACGGCCGAGCTGGCCCGCGGCTGGATGAGCCTGGCCGGCGCGATGGGCGGGCACACCGTCGTGGCGAAGCTGCTGGTCGCCTTCGGCACCCGGGAGCAGCAGGACCGGTACCTGCCGCGGATGGCCACCGGCGAGCTGCGCGCGACGATGGCGCTGACCGAGCCCGGCGGCGGCTCGGACCTGCAGGCGATGACGACCCACGCCCGTCGCACGGACGACGGGTGGGTGGTGAACGGCGCCAAGACCTGGATCACCAACTCGCGGCGCTCGGGGCTGATCGCGCTGATGTGCAAGACCGACCCGACCGCCGAGCCGCGGCACCGCGGCATCTCGGTGCTGCTCGTCGAGCACGGTCCCGGCCTGACCGTGTCCCGGGACCTGCCCAAGCTCGGCTACAAGGGGGTCGAGTCCTGCGAGCTGGCCTTCACCGACATGGCCGTCCCCGCCGACGCGGTGCTCGGCGGAGAGCCGGGACACGGCTTCGCCCAGATGATGAAGGGCCTGGAGACCGGCCGGATCCAGGTCGCCGCGCGCGCACTCGGCGTCGCCGACGCCGCTCTGGCCGACTCCCTGGCCTACGCCCAGGAGCGGGAGTCGTTCGGCAAGCCGATCTGGCAGCACCAGTCGGTCGGCAACCACCTCGCCGACATGGCCACGAAGATCACCGCTGCGCGGACCCTGATCCTGCACGCCGCCCGGAAGTACGAGTCCGGGCAGCGGTGCGACATGGAGGCCGGCATGGCGAAGCTGTTCGCCTCCGAGACCGCCATGGAGGTCGCCCTCGACGCGGTGCGCATCCACGGCGGCTACGGCTACTCCACCGAGTTCGACGTCGAGCGGTACTTCCGCGACGCCCCGCTGATGATCGTCGGGGAGGGCACCAACGAGATCCAGCGCAACGTGATCGCCGCCCAGCTCGTCAAGCGCGGGGGTCTGCAGCGCTGGTGAGCGCTCAGCTCGCGCACAGTCGGCACACATCCCGGCCTGCCACGATCGCCGCACGGGGATCGACGGCGGAGAGGGGACGGTGTGACGACGGCCGAGACCGTCCAGACGGCACCCGACGACGGGCTGACCGCGGCGCAGGTCGCGGCGGCGCGCCGCGCGGGCCGGACGAACGCGCCGGTGAGCGCCGGGACGCGCGGCTACGGGCGGATCCTGCGCACCAACGTCTTCTCCTTCTACAACACGATCCTGTTCGCGATCGGGCTGGCCCTGCTGGTGCTGGGTCGCTACGGCGACGCCCTGACCAGCGTGGGGCTCGGCCTGGTCAACGCCGTCGTCGGGGCGGCGCAGGAGATGCGCGCCAAGCGGAAGCTGGACCGGCTGCAGCTGCTCGACGCCGCGGAGGTCACCGTCGTGCGCGACGGTGTCGAGCAGCGGGTCCCGGCCGCCGACGTCGTCGTCGGGGACGTGCTGGTGGTGCGGGCGGGCGAGCAGGTCGGCGTCGACGGGCCGGTGCTGACCGGGCGGGCCGAGGCCGACGAGTCGCTGCTCACCGGCGAGTCCGACCCGGTCGTCAAGGATCCCGGCGACCTGCTGCGCTCGGGCAGCCACTGCGTGACCGGGACCGCCCGCCAGCGCGCGACCGCCGTCGGCGTCGACAGCTACGCCGGCCGGCTGACGCTGCAGGCCCGCGCGGACACCACCGAGGCGACACCGCTGCAGCGGCGCATCGACTTCGTCGTACGGCTGACGATGGTGCTGGTCGTGCTGATGAGCGGCGCGATCCTGGCCCAGGCGTTCCTGGAGGGGTTCTCGCTGCTGCGGGTCGTGCAGATCACCGCGGTGCTGTCCGGGCTGGTCCCCTACGGCCTGTTCTTCCTCATCGCCGTCGCCTACACCCGGGGTGCGGCCCGGCTCGCCGGGCGCGGCGCCCTGGTCCAGCGGGTCAACGCGGTGGAGGCGGTCACCCACGTCGACGTCGTGTGCACCGACAAGACCGGCACCCTGACCACCGGCGCGCTGCGCCTGGACCGTGTCGACCCGCTCGACGGGACCGAGCCGGGCCCCGCGCTCGCCCGCTTCGCGGCCTCGGTGACCGACCCGAACCCCACCACCGCCGCACTCGCCGCCGCGCTGCCCGGCGCCCCGTCCGAGCTGCGCGACGAGGTCCCGTTCACCTCGTCGCTGCGCTGGTCCGGGCAGGTCACCACCGACGGCGAGGCGTTCGTGCTCGGCGCCCCGGACGTGCTCGCCCCGCACCTGGGCGACCCGGACGCCGTCGCCAACCGGGTGGCGGCACGCGCCGCCGCCGGGCTGCGGGTGCTGCTGCTGGCCCGGTCCGCGCGGCCGGCTGCCGGGCTGCGCGGCGACGACGGCCGTCCAGCCCTGCCCGACCTGGTCCCGGTGGCGCTGGTGGCGCTGTCGGACGAGCTGCGTCCCGGCGTCGCCGACGCCCTGGAGCGGTTCGCCGCGGACGGGGTCGCGGTGAAAGTGCTGTCCGGCGACGACCCGCGCACCGTCGCCGCGCTCGCCGCCCAGGCCGGGCTCGACGTCGGCGAGCCGGTCGACGGGTCGGAGGCCGCGGAGCTCGCCGACTCCACCGAGTCCAGCGACTCCGCCGACTCCGCCGACTCTGCCGACATCACTGCCGACCGCCGGGCCGCGCTCGACGCGCTGGTCGCCCGAACCACGGTCTTCGGGCGGGTCGCCCCGGAGCAGAAGGAGCGGATCGTCGCGAGCCTGCGCCGGGGCGGTGCGCACGTCGCGATGCTCGGCGACGGCGTCAACGACGCGCGGGCACTCAAACGGGCCCACGTCGGCGTCGCGATGCGCAGCGGTTCGGCGGTGACCCGCGACGTCGCCGACATCGTGCTCGTCGACGACTCGTTCGCCGCGCTGCTGCCGGCACGCAGCGAGGGGCGCCGGATCATCGACGGCATCGCGGTGTCGATGTACGTGTTCCTCACCCGGGTCGCCACCCAGGGCCTGGTGATCATGGCCGTGACCATGCTCGGGCTCGGGTTCCCCTACTCCCCCACCCAGGTCGGGCTGACGCTGCTGACCGTCGGCGTGCCGACGCTGTTCCTGACGCTGTGGGCGACGCCGTCCGAGCCGGACCCGGACCTGCTGGGCAACCTCGCCCGCTTCGTGGTGCCGGCCTCGGTGGTGACTGCGGGCGCGGGGACGGTCGTCTACACGCTGCTCTACCAGGGCATCCTGCAGGGCTTCACCAGCGGGCGGACCCCGGAGCAGGTGATCGCCCAGTTCCAGAGCTACACCGGGCTGACCTACGGCACCGACGCCGACTTCGCCGAGGCGGCCGCGACGCTCGGCGCGCAGACCGGGCTGTCGACGTTCGTGGGGCTGGCGTCGTTCGTCCTGATCCTGTTCCTGCTGCCACCGCACCGGTTCCTCGCGGCGTGGACGGCGCCGGTGCACGACCGTCGCCCGGCCTGGCTGGTGCTGGGCCTGACCCTGGTGTTCGCGGGCGTGGTCGGGACCCCGGCGCTGTCGTCGTACGTCGGGCTCACCGGCGCGGCGCCGCCGGTGGTCCTGGTCGTGCTGCCGGCCCTGGTCTGCTGGTTCGCCGTGATGTGGGTGGTGCTCCGGTTCCGGGTGATGGACCGGCTGCTGGGGACCGACCGGCTGCCCGGACGGGTCGGTCAGCCGCCGTCCTGACGGGCGGAGTCCGGCGGGGCGGGCACGGAACCGTTCCCGGGGCCGCTCCCGGCGCCCTCCGTCTCCCGGTCCGGGTCCCCCGCCGTGGAGGTGTCGGCGGGTGCCGCGTCGTGGGCGGCGGCGACCGGCGGGCCCGCGGCGGCGATGTCGTCGACGCCGGAGAAGCGGCGGTCCCGCAGGTCGATCTGCTCGCCGAGGTAGCGCAGCAGCACCGCGACGACGGCCGCGACCGGCACCGCGAGGAACGCGCCGGCGATCCCGGCGAGCGAGCCGCCCGCCGTCACCGCCAGCAGCACGACCGCGCCGTGCAGCTTGAGGCTCTGGCCCTGCAGGAAGGGCTGCAGCACGTTGCCCTCGATCTGCTGCACCGCCACGACCAGCACCACCACCGCGACCGCGGTGCCGAAACCCTGCGTGACCAGCGCGATGAGGACCGCCAGCGAGCCCGCGACGACCGCACCGACGATCGGGATGAACCCACCGATGAAGGTCAGCACGGCCAGCGGCAGCGCCAGCGGGATCCCCAGCAGCACCAGGCCGATGCCGATGAACACGGCGTCGATGAGGCTCACCAGCGCCTGGACGCGGATGAACCCGCCGAGGACGTCCCACATCCGGCGCAGCACCTCGGCGATGTGCCCGCCCGCGCTGCGCCCGGTGATCGAGGTCAGCCACGGCAGGAACCGCGGCCCGTCCTTGACGAAGAAGAACGTCAGCACCAGGGCCAGCACCAGCGAGACCAGTCCGGACGCGACGGTGGACACCCCGGTCAGGACGCCGCCGGCGATGGAGGTCGCGCTCTGCTGCAGCTGCTGGGTGACCTGGGTGATGATGTCGCCGATCTGGCTCTCACCGAGGTTCAGCGGTGGACCGGAGATCCACTGCTGGATCTGGCCGAGCGCCGCGATCACGCCGGAGGTGATCTGCTGGGTCTGCCCGGCGATCGACGGCGCGATGCCCACGAACAGGCCGGTCACCGCGGCGATGCCGACGAGCAGCACCAGCGCCGAGGCGGCCGCGGGTGGGAACCGCCACCGGATGAGCAGCGCCGCGGGCGGACGCAGGACGGTGGCCAGCAGGATCGCGAGCAGCACCGGCCAGACGACGACCCACAGCATGCCGGTGACGTAGCCGAGGATGACCAGCCCCAGGGAGATCAGCGCGACCCGCAGGCTCCACGCCGCCACCCAGGTGAGCCCGTTGCCGATGAGGGTGCCGCGGCTCGCGGCCCCGGCCGTCGGCGACGGGTTCAGCAGTCCGCCCTCCGCCGGGTCCCGCCGCGCCCCACCGTCCTCGGCACGCGCGGCCGGTTGCGCCCCCGAATCCATGACCCACTCCGTTCGTCCCGGTTGACCTGCGGCGGGAACCCTAGCGGCGCAGGGGCTCCGATGCCCGCCGCAACGACACGCCACGCCCGCGCGTCGCGGACAGAGGGGCCTCCGAGAGGACGTCGGCAAGGTGACGGGACTCGGCGGGCCGGTCGTGGAGCACCGCCCACAGGGGCCCGCGAAGCCGATGGAGGGGCGCGGCGGCGCGGACGCACCGGGTGCGGAGTGCCCGCCGCTCAGCCGCCGGACAGCAGCGTGAGCCGGTCGGCGACCGCGCCCAGCTGCGAGCTCATCCCGTTCAGCTCCCGGGCCGCGTCGCCGAGCAGTCCGGGGTCGCCCAGTGACGCCCCCGCGATGCAGTGCCGGGCGGCGTCGGCGCCCGCCGCGAGCCCGTCGCGCCAGTACGTCTGGGCGACGGCGTCGGGGATCGCCGGGTACGCCTGGGCGGAGGCGACCTCGTCGCGCAGGCCGCGGCAGGCCTCGACCAGGGCCGGGATCCCGCCGTCCGACCCTGCCCGGGCGATGTCGCGCAGGGCCTCGGTGATCGCGGTGACGTGCACCTGGCCGCCCGCGGCGCGCCAGTCGCCGACCGCGGCCGTCGCCGTGGCGGCGTCCTCGATCCCGCGGCCCGCCGCCCCCGCGGCGCCGACGACCACCGCGAACACGACGAGCATCCCCGCGATCGCGCCGGCCAGGCCCGCACCGACCGCCAGCGGACGACGGCGGCGCGGCAGCAGCGCGGTCGGGAACCCGGGCAGTCTCCCGTCGGCGCCGGGCCCGGCCGCGGGCTCGACGACGACCGGGACCGGGGTGAACCAGGGCCGCTCGGGCGCCGGGGCGGGCGGTGCGGGGTGCGCGGTGCCGTCCCGGGGCGCCGGGACCGTCGCCCACCACGGACCCGCGCTGTGCTGCTCGTCGGTGTCCGGCCGGGTCTCGGTGTCCGGCCGGGTAACGGAGTCCGGCCGGGTCACGGCCTCGGCCCGCGGGGCGCCCCGCTGCGCCGGGACGGCGATCGTGGGCGGGGTCTCACGCAGGGCGTGCCGCGGGCGGTACGGCGTGCCGTCCATGACGTCCCCCTCTCCGACGTGCGGGCGCTTCACGCAGTTCATCGCGCCAGCGCCGAGATCGTGACCGACTCGGCGACAGTTTCACCAGAAATGGCGACCTGCGCATTCGCTGGGCGCCATGTGGTGTTCACGCGACGCCCGTATGATCACTCTCCGTCATGCCCGACCCCGTCCGCCCGCTGCGCACCGGCGCGGCCGTCCCGTCCGTGCACGTCGCACCGGAGTGGACCACGGTGCCGCGTTACGCCGGTCCGGCCGACCGCGGCGGGTCACCGCACCTGGTCGTCGTCTGCGGCTCCGCGCCCGCTCCCGACCTCGGGCCCGCCGACCGCCTGGTCCGGCTCCCTGCCGGCGCGGACGCTGCGACGCTGCTCGACCGGGAGCTCGCGACGCTGGTCACCGGCACCCGGATCCTGGTCACCGGGCCCGAGGCGCTCGTGCAGGCCGTGCGCGCCGCTGCGCTGCACCGTGGCGCCCTCGACGAGGAGCTCGTCCTGGTCCCGACCGACGTCGCCCACGCCACCCGGGACCGGACGGTGCACTGCGGACACTGCCACCGGCACGTCGTCGTGCACGCGGCCGTCGGGGACGCCGTGGCCTGTCCCGGCTGCCGGGTCGTGCTGCACGTCGCCGGGCACCACTCGCGCCGGCTCGGGGCGTTCCTCGGCGCACCCACGCCGCAGCGGGCGCCGTGACCCGGCCGGGGGTGCACCTGCGGGTCGTCGCGGTCACCGACGCCGCGCCCGACGTCCGTTCGCTGGAGCTCGCCGCCGCGCCGGGGACCGGGTCACTGCCCGCGGCGCCGCCCGGCGGCCACATCGGCGTCGAATGGGCGCCGGGCCGCTGGAACTCCTACTCGCTGACCGCGCCGTCCCCCGCACCCGACCGGTGGCACGTCTCGGTCGCGCGGCGCCCGGACTCCCGTGGCGGCTCGGTGTGGGCGCACGGTCTCGTCCCGGGTGACGCGGTCGTGGCGACGACGCCGCGCAGCTCGTTCCCGCCGGTCGACACCGCGCGCCACCACCTGCTCGTCGCGGGCGGGATCGGGGTGACCGCGGTCCTGTCCCACGCCCGCTGGCACGCGTTCTGGGGGAACCCGTACACCGTGCTCACGGTGCACCGCCCCGGCCCCGCACCGCACCGCGACGCGCTGCGCGCACTCTGCGGGGACCGGCTCGTCGAGGCGACCGGCCGCGTCGAGGCCCGGGCCGCGCTGGAGCGGCTGCTGGGCACGGCACCGTTCGGCAGCCACGTCTACACCTGCGGCCCGCCCGGCCTGATCGCCGCGACCGCCCGGACCGCCCGCGCCGCGCACTGGGTCGACGCCCGCATCCACGCCGAGGCGTTCGTCGGCGAGCCCGAGCCCGGCACCCCGTTCCGCGCTGTGCTGTGCCGCAGCGGCCGCACGGTCGAGGTCGGTGCCCACGAGACCCTGCTCGACGCCGTGCACCGAGCCGGGGTCACCGCGCCCGCGATGTGCCGGCGCGGGGTCTGCGGGGAGTGCGTGACCCCCGTCGTCGACGGCGGGGTCGAGCACCGCGACACGGTCCTGACCGCCGACGAGCGCGCCGACCGGATGGCGCTCTGCGTGTCCCGCGCCGCCGGGGCGACACTGGAGCTGGACCTGTGACCGGCGTCGACGACTACCCGTTCCCGCTGCCGCACCCGACCTACCGGATCAGCGCGAACGTCGAACCGGCCGGGGTCGAGCGCCGCAGCGAGGCGGGCTCCTGGGGCGGGCGGATCCTGCACGACGGCCCGGACCGACCCGCCGTCGCCGCCGAGCGCGCGTCGATCCTGGACCGCGAGCCCGCCCGGTTCGTCGCCGCGCCGCACGCCCGCGCGTCCTGCTGGGACGCCTGTCTGTACCTGCTCGGTCGGCTCGCCGCCGAGCAGCCCGGCACCTGCACCCTGACCCGCATCCCCGGCCGGGCCGGCGGGTGGCGGTTCCGTGACACGGCCACCGGCACCGACCGGGAGTTCGTGTTCGGCGACGACGCCACCCTCCCCGAACACCCGTTGCGCTGGGTGTCCCGGCTCGTCGCGGAGGACGTGGTCGTGCTCGGCGCCCGCGACGACGCGCTGTGGCTCGACGCCGGTGCCGTCGCGTTCGCCTCCGTGTGGTCGATCGGGTTCGACGCCGGCATGAGCTTCCGGGAGCTGCACGGGCCGGTCCCCGGGAACGGACCCGGCGGCGTGTTCGAGCGCGCCGAACGCTTCCTGCTGCGGCTGCACCCCGGCGAGGCCTACCGCCGCCTGAACTGGGGTCTGCAGCCCGACGACCACCGCGACCTGTCCCTCGACGCCGCCCCGCACTGGCAGCCCGCCCGGACCCGGCTCGATCTCACCGACCCCGGCCGACAGATACACCTGCGCACCGAGGTGCAGCACCTGGTGCGGCTCCCGCTGACCGGGGCGGTGCTGTTCCTGATCGGGATCCGCCTGCTGCCGCTCGACGGGGTCGCGCAGGTCCCGGCCTGGCGCAGCCGTCTCGCGTCGGTCCTGGAGACGCTGCCGCCGGAGGTCGCGGAGTACAAGGAGCTCGAGCCGCTGGCCTCGATCGCCGCGGAGTGGCGGCGCGCCCAGCTCTGACCAGGGCCGCGCCCGCCCGGGATCGCCTCCTGACCGGGATCACCTCCTGACCGGGAGCCTCCTGACCGGGGGCGCCTGCGGTGGTCGCGACGGGCGTCCGTGCGCGTTCCGCGGAACGCACCCCACAGGCCCGGCCCCACCACGGGTCAATCCGAACTGTCGGACCCCTCAGCCACACTCGTGCGAACACACGTTCGATGAAGGAGCCGTCGTGGAACCGTCCGCCGAGCCGATCACCCCCGCAGCGGACCCGGGCCCGCTGCCACTCGACCTGCACGAGCTCGAGTCCGAGCTCCTCGGTCTCGCCGGCCACATCGCCGCCGCCGAGTGCCGCTTCCTGCGACTGCTCGCCGAGTTCGACGACCACGGCGGCTGGTGCGGGGTCGGCGTCCGGTCCTGCGCCCACTGGCTGACCTGGCGCGCAGGGATGAGCCTGCGCACCGCGACCGAGCACCTGCGCGTCGCGCACGCACTGACCCGGCTGCCCCGGATCACCGAGGCGTTCGCGGCCGGCCGGATCTCCTACTCCAAGGTCCGGGCGATCACCCGCCTCGCCGGCGCCGAGGACTCCGTCCTCGCCCGCCTCACTCCCACTCCCACACCGGCCGCCATGCCGCACACTCCTGCCCCCTGCACCACAGCGGCGTCGCCCCACCTCGACGCCGACGCCACCACCGACCCTCGACCCGGCGACGACAGCACCACCCGCAGCGCCGGCGACGACCCCGGGACCAGCCCGGTGACCGACTCGCACCAGGGCCTCGTGTCCTCGTCCCCAGCCGGACACACAGACGGCACCGACCCGGCCGTGCATGGCACCGACGACACCCCACCCGCGCCCGGACGCCCGACCGGCGCACCCGTCCCCGGTGCGCACGGCCCGTCGCCGGCATCCGCGCCTCCGCCCGCGGAGCAGGTCCTGCTCGACCTCGCCCTGACCGGCACCGCGAGCCACGTCGAGAGCGTGGTCCGCGCCGCGCGCCGCCGCCTCGCACCGCCCGCGACCACCGCAGCCCTGCGTGGTGTGAGCTGGTACCACGACAGCGACGGCTCGCTCGTCCTGCGCGCCCGCCTCACCCCCGACGACGGCGCGGCCCTGGTCGCTGCGATCGAGGCACACGTCGTCGCCGTCGCCCCCTCGACCGCGGCACCGTCAACCGAGCCCGATCCGCGGGTCGGCCCTCACGAACGGGCCCGCGAGGCCGCCGAGCACGCCCCGGGCGCCGTCGTCGACACCCTGGCCGCGCGGCGCGCCGACGCCCTGCTGGACCTCGTCACGCGTGAGGGTGACGACGAGGGCGGGCCGGTCGTGTCCCGCCCCGGGACGCGGGTCACGGTGGTCGACGACGCCACCACCGGCTCCGCCCGCCTCGACGGCGGACCCGAGATCCCCGCGCCGACGGCCGAGCGGCTCGCCTGCGACGCGCGCGCCCGCGTCCTGCTCACCGACCGCCACGCGAACCACCTCTACCTGGGCCGGTCCCGCCGACTCGCCGGTCCCTCCCAGATCGCCGCACTGAGCGCCGCGGGCGCTGCCGAGGGTCGGCCCGGGTGCCGGTTCCCCGGCTGCGCGCACACCCGGCACCTGCATGCCCACCACGTCCGGCACTGGCTGCACGGCGGCCCCACCGACATCGACAACCTGGTGCTGCTGTGCAGCTTCCACCACCGGCTCGTGCACGACCACGGCTACGTGATCCTCCGCCCGCCCGGTGGGACGTGGACCGTCCACCGCCCCGACGGCACCGTCGTCCGACCGACCGGAGCCCCGCTCGACGGCAGCGCCGAGACACTCCTGGAGATCAACACCCGAGCCCGTCTCCGCATCGACCGCGACACCCTGACCCCCGACTGGTACGGCGACCGCCTCGATCCGGGCCCCATCCTGGACGCACTGCTGCCTCCCGATACGGCATCGACGGCCGCGGCCTGACCCGACGCGCCGGTGCCGCCGCCCACGTTCCGCGGAACGCGACGGCACGGCACCCGGCCCACGGCAGGCGTCCCTGGTCTCCTGCGCGGGTCTCCTGAGCGGCTGGCCCGTCCCCGGGCTCCGGCACGCTCCTGCCACCGCCACCCATATCGGTCCGCCACACGGCCGCACAACGTGCGACCGCACGGCCGCACCGACAGTCCGACACCCGGCCGAACCCTCACCCGCCATCCGCCCCGCTGCCCACGGGCTCGCGGTCCACCGGGCCCGCCGGCGGGCCCGCCTCCGACGTCGTGCCGCCACGGTCTGTGGGCACTAGCCTCACGCCCCGTGACCGACGCGACCCGCACCACCGTGCTCGACCTCGTCGCCGACCCCGGGTTGCCGACCGAGCTCGCCCACCGGCTCGTCCGCGACCTGCCGGCCGCGCTCGGCGCGCACGACGACGCCCGCTGGGAGGTCCGCGTCGCCGACGAGCCGATCGTGCTGGACGAGCGCGGCGCGCTGCCCGCTCTCGACATCGGCGACCGGGTGCGCGAGCGGGACGGTGCCGACGCCGTCGTGCTGCTCACCGACCTGCCGCGCCGCTCCGGGGCGGACCCGGTCGTGGCCGACGGCGGGACCGGGCACCGGGTGGGCCTGGTGTCGCTTCCCGCACTGGGCGCGATCAACCAGTACCGGCGGTGCCGCGACACGGTGGTCCGTCTCGTGACCGGGCACCTGATGCCCGCCGACCCCGCGCACGCCGGAGAGGCAGGAGCGCCGGACGCCGGCCATGCGGGCCCCCTGACCCGGATCGACCCGGGGTCGGGAGCCAGGTCCGACGACGACCGCCGGGGCCGGGACCAGGACCGGGGGCAGGCAGGCGCGGACGGGGACGACTCCGGCGCCGGCAGCGGCGGGGTCGAGGACGACATCGACGTCCGGCTGGCACTCACCGGGCTCCGCGGCCGGGTCCGGCTGCTGGCCGGGCTGGTCCGCGCGAACCGTCCGTGGCGGCTGGTGCCGAGCCTGTCCCCCGCCATCGCCGCGGCGGCGGCCGGGGCCGCGTTCGGGATCTTCTACTCCAACATCTGGGAGCTGGCGACGGCGCTCGGGACCGCCCGGCAGGTGACGGTCATGCTGATCGCCCTGGTCGGGATGACCGCGTGGCTGATCCTCGACAACCGGCTCTGGGAGTCGCGGCGACACCGCTCACTGCGCGAGGAGATGCTGCTGTCGAACCTGTCCACGGTGATCACGGTGGCCTGCGGGGTGCTCGCGATGTTCGCCCTGCTGTTCGTGCTCGCGCTGGTGGCGGCGTTCCTCGTGATCCCGCCGGACTACCTCTCCTCGAAACTCATGCGCGAGTCCGGGCCGGACGACTGGATCATGATCGCCTGGCTGTCGACGTCCATGGGGACCGTCGCCGGGGCGCTGGGTTCCGGGTTCGCCGACGACGGCGCGGTCCGTCAGGCCGCGTACAGCCGCCGGGAGCAGGAGCGGCGGGCACGGCTCGACCGGGCCGACGACCGCGACCGTGCCAGTGGCCACGACCGCGGCGGCGACCGCGACGGCGACCGTGGCGGCGACCGTGGCGGCGACCGTGGCGGCGACACCCGGGCCTGACCCGCACCGGTCGCGTCCCCGGCTCCGCCGACCGCCCTGGATCCGGCAACGGACAGCGCCAACGGCCAGGACCCGGGCGGGTCAGCCCCCGACGAGTGCGTTCCGCAGGACGCGCAGCGCCGCGGCGTCCCTCGGCGCTCCGTCCGCGGCGGCGTCGAGCCGGGCGACCAGGTCGGCCGGCAGGTCGAGCACGATCCGGACCGGTGCCGCGTCCGGTGCCACCTCCGGCGCAGCGCCCGGGGTGCCGGTGCCGTCGTCCTCGGCAGTGGCCCCAGAGGAGGTGGTCCCAGAGGAGGCGGTCCCGGTGGAGGTGGTTCCGGTGGAGGCGGGCCCGTGCTCCCCTCGGCCGCGCAGGACCAGGGCCAGCACCGGCAGTGCGATGGTGCCGAGCGCGTCGACGATCCCGGCGACACCGAACCAGCGCCAGTACCACTCGCCGCCGCCGACCGCGCCGTCGGTGATCACCGGCAGCGCCAGCATCGTCGCGACGACGGCGATCGCGGCCAGGGTCAGCACCAGGCCCGTGCGGATCACGGTCCGCCGTCGCTCGGCGAGCAGCAGGAGCAGGTTCGCGTGCGCGAGGCTGATCGCGACGATCGTCGCCACCAGCAGGGTCTTCAGCACCGAGCCGTCGCCGTCGTCCTCGAAGAGTTCGTCGCCGCTCCAGACCAGCCCCAGGGCCGCTCCCGCGGCGACGACGCTCGCCGCCAGGCCGGCGAACCCGAGGAGCCGCACGGCACGGGTGACGACGGCGAGATGGCAGAGCGCCGAGGTGCCGAACGCGGCGACGATCAGGGTGGTGGCGACGATCCGCGCCTGCAGGTCACCGAAGCCGCCGCCGAGCAGGGCGACGATCCCGCAGAGCGAGGCGACGAGCAGCGAGGCGACCACCGCGACGATCATCGCGCGGCGGGCCCCGCGGACCGGGGAGGCAGCTGGTGCGGTCATGCCGGCGAGGCTAGGGCCCTGCGGGGCGGTCGGGCCTCCGTAGGGCTACGGCAACCCGAACGGCATCCCTGGCGGCAGCCCGGGCAACGTTCCGGGGCAGCAGGGTGGCGACACCCTCCCGGTGCTGGGCGACGGCGTCGTCGACCCGCCCGCGCCGGGCCCGGCCCGCCGCCCGGGTGGAGACGAGTGCGGCGAGGGTCCGTCGGTCGGGTCCGGCGATCTCGACGCGGCCGAGGTCGTGGCCGGTGAGCAGGTCCATCGCGCGGGCCAGCACGTCGGGCGGGAGCGGCGCGTGGACGTGCAGCCGGGCCCGGGCGCGGCGGAGCCGGTCGGGGCTCCACGGGCCGGGGTCGGCGACACCGCGGTAGAGCTCGTCGAGCCGTGGGTCGCCGCCGGGCAGCCGCACCCGCACGTCCCGGTGGGTCTGGTTGAGCACCGCGTCGACGATCTCCACCAGCTCCCACCCGCGCGCATCGGCGTCGACGGTGGCGAGGACGTCGGGGACCGCGCCGGGCAGCGGTGCACCGCGCACGCCCGGGTCGGGGACGAGCGCGGCGATCCGGATCCGCTCACCGTCCTTGCCGCCACCCACCGTGTCGTGGTCCGCCGGGCGGCCACCCCAGTCGGGGCCGTCGTGCCAGGCCACCGCGGCCGGTTCGTGGACCAGCAGTGCCCCGTTGTTCCAGGCCCGGTAGGCCAGGTCCCAGTCCTCGCCGCCGTAGCCGACGTAGCGCTCGTCGAAGCCGCCGAGGTCGTCGAACAGGCCGCGGTGCAGGGCGAGCACGGCACTGATGACCAGCTGCCAGTCCGTGCCCGAGGCGTCGAGCAGGTCGCGGGTGCGCCGGTAGCCGTCGGCGAGCCAGGCCGGGTCGGGCAGCTGAGGTGCGGCGGCCGGATCGTCGCCCGGTGCGGTGCCGGACAGGTCGGCGTGCCGACGACGGCCGACGGCGAGCACGTCCGGGCAGGCCGCGATCCGTGCGGTGATCGCGGCGAGGAACCCGGGCCCGGGGACGGTGTCGGCGTCGAGGAACACCAGGATCTCGCCGTCGGCCCGTGCGGCACCGCGGTTGCGCGCGGCGGCGGCGCGGAAGCCGCGGTCGTCCTGGGTCACTACCCGCACCGGCACCGGTCCGGCGAGCGCGGCCGGGTCCGGCGGCTCCGGCGACCCGTCGTCGGCGACGACCACCGACACCGGCGGGAGCGTCTGGCCCTGCAGCGCGGCGACGGTGCGGGCCAGCTGCGCGGGCTGGCGGTAGTGGCACACCACCACCCCCACCAACGGCGGCGGCCCGGTGTGTGGCGCCAGCAGGTCCCAGCGGTTGCCCGGCACGCTCACCGGGCGAGCAGCCCGCGGTAGAGGGCGGCGTGCCCGGCCCCGGCGTCCGGCCAGTCCGGGACCGGGCCGCGGGTGGCGGTGGGCCGGGTCAGGGCGTCGGCGACGAGGGCGTCGCGGCGGTCCTCGTCGTCGTAGAGCGCCACCGAGCCCGGGGCGGCGACGGCGACCTCGCGGGCGTAGGCGCCCACCGCCGCCAGCGGGTAGCGGCCGTGGGCCAGCCACGCCAGCAGCGAACCGCTGGCGCTGACGGTGCGGCCCGGCGCGACCGGGACGGTGACCGCCGCGGCAGCCGCGGCGAGCGCCGCCGGTTCCAGCTGCCCGGTCAGGATCCACTCCACCCCGCGGGAGCGGGCGTGCCCGGCGAGGGACCGGGCGAGGTCGTCGTGTCCGTCGGAGACCGCCCCCGCGGCGACGACCGCGGGCCGGTCCGGGTGCGCCGCGGCCGCGTCGATGACGGCCTCGTGCCCCTTGCCGGGGTAGACGAACCCGAGCACGCCGAGCGTGCGGAGCCCCGCCCAGCCCGGCGCCTGCTCCGCGGGCACGACGACCGGCAGCGGCAGCGCCACGGTCACCGGGTCGACCGCGCCGAGCGCGCGGGCCTTGTCGGCCTCGTGTCTCGCGGACACGACGACCGCGTCGGCGGCGGCGACCACACGCCGGTACCCGGCGCAGCGGCGGGCGTCGCGGGCCGGGTCGGGGTCGGCGCCGGGGAGGTCGTGCAGGGTCACGACCAGCGGCCGGGGCAGGACCCGCGCCTGCTCGACGAAGGCGTCGGCGGCCGCGGCGACATCGGCGCCCCAGAGCGCGTCGGTGAACTGGGCATGGGAGAGGTCGGCCTGGCCGGAGCCGACCGGGACGAGGCCCTCGGCAGCCACCGCGGCGGCGACGGCAGCGGCGTGCCGGACCACGCCGGGCCCGGACGCGCCGGGCGCGACGACCCGCACGGTGACGGTCACCGCGCCACCCCGGCCAGGACCCGGCGGTACTCGCGGGCGTGGGCGTCGGCGACCTCGGCGCGGAGCCGCTCCCGGTCGTCGGGGTCGGCCCGCCAGGCCGGGCGGGTCCGGTGGGCCAGCGCGACGGCGGCGCCGAGCGAGGCGCGGTCGGGGCCGTCCTCGGTGAGGGCGTAGGTCAAACAGGGCGCCTGCTCGTGGAAGTGCCCGACCTCGGGGACCAGCGCGGCCGTGCCGAGGTCGTGGCAGGCCTCCAGCCAGCCGGAATGAGTCCCCCACCGGTACGGGAGCACCGACACGTCGAGCTCCTGGAGGTAGGCGTGGAAGGCGTCGTCGTCGAACGGGGGGTGCACCCGCAGCTCCAGGCGGGGCTCGTCGCGCAGGGCGTGGGCCACGGCGCGGCCGCGGGCGTCGTCGTGCGCGTCGACCCGCAGTGCCACCTCGGGCGGGGCGGTCGCGGCGAGCGCGCGGGCCACCCCGACCGGGTCGGCGTTGGTGCGGTGGCTCTTGGCGTGCAGGCCCACGACGAACCCGTCGGCGCGGCGGGGCCGGGGGCGGCGCAGCCAGTCCGGCCCGACGACGGCCGGGTGCCCCAGCACCAGCGCGTCGCGTCCCCAGCGCTCCCGGATCCGCGCGGCGGCCCCCGGGGTCAGCGTGACCAGCCCGGCGGCGGCCGGCACCAGCACGTCGAGGGCCGCGGCGTGCGGCGCCGGGTCGGCGTGGTGCGGGTTGCGCAGGTCGTGCACGGTCAGCACCAGCGGGACACCGGTCTCCTCCAGCGCCGCGACGAGTGCGCGCAGCTGGTCGGGGGTGCGGTCGTCGAAGCCGAAGTGGACGTGCAGCACGTCCACCTCCCCGGCGTGCGCGCGCAGGTGCTCGGCGTCGAGCCAGGGCGAGGGCCACCACACCCCCGGACGGGCGCCCGGGACCGGCGGGTCCGGGAGCCGGACCACCTCGGGGTGGTGCAGCGACGCCACGTAGGGATGGGCGGTGGGCACGGATGCCACGCGCACGCGACGGCTCCTCTCCTCGGATCCACCGGGATGCCCGTCCGGGCGCGGATCAACCGCGCGGGCCACGATGACCGGGTGACCGATCCGCGCCGCCGCCACTACGGCGTCCTCTACGGCCTCGACGCCCCGACGCCGGGACCGCTCGCCCTGGTGTGGGGCAACTGCCAGGCCGAGTCGGTCCGGGTGCTGCTCGCCACCGTCGCCGACCTGCCGGTCACCCCGGTCCGCATCCCGCCGGTGCACGAGCTCACCGCCGACGACCTGCCGCACCTGCGCCGGCTGCTGTCCCGGACCCGGCTGCTCGCGTCCCAGCCGGTCCGCGACGACTACCGCGACCTGCCCCTGGGCACCGCCCAGATCGCCGCCGGCCTCGCGCCGGGGGCGGTCGTCGTGCGCTGGCCGGTGATCCGCCATCCCGCGCTGCACCCGTGGTCGGCGATCGTGCGCCACGCGTCCGACCCGGCCGCCGTCCCGCCCGGGGTGCCCTACCACGACCTGCGGGTCCTCGCGGCCGCCGCCGGACGCCCGGCGGGTCCGCCGCCGACGCCGGACGCGCTGCGCGAGGTGGGCCGGCGCGGGATCGCCGAGCTCGCCCGGCGGGAGGCCCGCGACACCGACGTCGGGGTGTCCGACGCGATCGCGGGATTCGGCGCGGCGGCCGCGCACACCCTCAACCACCCCGGCAACGAGGTGCTGACGCTGCTCGCCGGGCGGATCCTCGACGCCGCCGGGATGCCGGGCGTCGTCGGTGACCCCGGACGCACCCTGCTGGGCGGGATCCGGGCCCCGCTGCGCGCCGACGTCGTCGACGCCCTCGGACTGGACGTGCCGCCGCGCCCGCACTGGTGCGTCTCCGGCCGGGCGGTCGCCGAGGACGAGGTCGCCGCGGCGCAGCGGGCCTGGTACGCCACGCACCCCGGATGGGTGGACGCCGGACTGGCCCGACACGCCGACACGCTGGAGGTTCTGGGGCTGTAGCCGGGTCCCGGCGACCATGGTCGAGTTGTGGGGGGCTCCGGGGAGCCGCATGATCGGTGGAACGTCCGGGTTCAGCCGCCAGCTCGCACGGTTCCGTCCTTCGAGCCTCGGAGCGTGTCGACCCATGACCCCGTCCGCCTTCCGCCGGTAACCTCCCGGATCGCGCTCATCGCCTCGGCCCGCTACCCGATCCGTGAACCGTTCCCGGGTGGGCTGGAGGCCCACACCGCCGGGCTCGCGTCCCGGCTGCGACGTCGTGGTCACGACGTGACCGTGTTCGGCGCGCCCGGTTCCGATCCGGGGCTGCGGGTCCGGGAGATGGCGGTGCTGCCGCCGATCTCGCCTGCCGCGCGCAGCGACGTCGGCATGCCGGCGGAGTGGTTCCTCGCCGAGCACCACTCCTACCTGGAGCTGCTGCTGGCGCTCTCCCGCGAGCGCGGACGCTTCGACGTGGTGCACAACAACTCGCTGCACTACCTGCCGCTCGCGCTGGCCGACACCCTCGACGCGCCCGTCCTGACCACGCTGCACACGCCGCCGACCCCGTGGATGGAGTCCGCCGTGCGGCTCGGCGACCCACGCCGGCTGCGGTTCGCCGCGGTCAGCGCGCACACCGCCCGCTCGTGGGCGCCGACCGGAGCCCGCGCGACGGTCGTCCGCAACGGCGTCGACATCGCGGCCTGGGAGTACGGGCCGGGTGGCGGGGTCCCGGTGTGGTCGGGCCGGGTCGTGCCGGAGAAGGGCCCTGTGGAGGCGATCCGCGCGGCGCGGCTGGCCGGGACCGGGCTGCGGCTGGCCGGGCCGTGCCCGGACCGGGCGTTCTTCGACTCCTGCGTCGCCCCGCTGCTCGGCGACGGCGTCGACTACGTCGGCCATCTCGACCACCGCGCGCTGGCCCGCCTGGTCGGGGACGCGACCGTCGCCGTCGTGTCGCCGTGCTGGGACGAGCCCTACGGTCTGGTCGTCGCCGAGGCGCTGGCCTGCGGGACCCCGATCGCCGGGTTCGCCAGGGGCGCACTGCCCGAGATCGTCGACCCGCTCAGCGGGGTGCTGGCCGAGCCCGGCGACGTCGAGGGTCTGGCCGAGGCGATCCGCGCGGCGTCGCTGTTGTCGCGCACCGACGCCCGCCGGCACGCCGAGGCGACCTGCTCGGCCGAGGTGATGGTCGAGGGCTACGAGCGCATCTACCGGGCCCTGGCCGCCGCATGACCGGCGGCACGATCGTCTACTACGTGCACCACCACGGCAGCGGGCACGCCCACCGCGCCGCCGCGATCGCCGCGCACTGCCGCACCCCGGTCGTCGGGGTGGGGAGCAGGCCCGCCCCGCCCGGCTGGCCCGGCGCCTGGCACGAGCTGCCCCCGACACCGGCGGCAGCGACACCTGCGCCAGTACCGGTACCGCCGATGTGACCGCGGGCGGGACGCTGCACTGGGTGCCGCGCCGGCACGACGGTCTGCGTGCTCGCACCGCCGCGGTCTCGGCGCTGCTCGCCGCGGGACCGGCCCGGCTGCTCGTGGCCGACGTGTCCGTGGAGATCGCCCTGCTGGCGCGGCTGCACGGGGTTCCGGTCGCCGTCGTCGCGCAGCCCGGGGAGCGGCTCGACCGGCCGCACCGCACCGCCTACGACCTGGCCGAGGTGCTCCTCGCGCCGTGGCCCGCGGACCCGCCGCGGCCGTGGCGCCCGGAGCTGACCGGCCGGACGGTGCACCTGGGCGGCCTGTCCCGCTACGACGACCGCACCGCCGGCCCGAGCCCGGGCCGGCGTCGGGTGTTGGTCCTGACCGGCAGCGGCGACGGCGGCGCCGACCCGGCCGCGCTCGCCGCCGCGGCCGCCGCCACCCCGGACTGGACCTGGCGGGTCGCCGGCGGCCTCACCGGCGCGCTGGCCGGCGCCCCGCCGAACCTCACCTGCGCCGGCTGGACGGGCGAGGTGTGGGCGGAGCTGGCCGACGCCGACGTCGTCGTCGGCCACGCCGGCCAGAACGTCGTCGCCGAGATCGCCGCCGCGCGCCGGGCCGCGGTCGTCGTCCCGGCCGAGCGCCCGTACGGCGAGCAGACCGCCACCGGTGCGGTGCTGCGGGCGGCGGGGCTCGCCACGGTCCGCGACCGCTGGCCCGCCCCGGCCGACTGGCCGGGGGTGCTCGACGAGGCGCTGTCCCGCGGCGGGGCGGGCTGGTCGCGCTGGTCCGACGGTCGGGCCGCGGAACGGGCGGCCGCGGTCCTCGACCGGATCGCCGCGTGAGGGCGCCCGCGACGCGGGTCGCCGTGGTCACCGTGGTGCGCGGCCGCACCGACCACCTCGCCCGCCAGCGACGTGTGCTCGCCGCGGGCCCGCCGGTGGGCCACGTCGTCGTCGGGATGGGCGAGGACCCCGTGACCGACGGCGAGGGCCCTCCGACCCGGGTCCTGACCGTCCCCGCACCGGGCCCGTTGCCGCTGGCCGCGGCACGCAACGCCGGGGCGGTCGCCGCGCTCGCCGACGGGGCGACGCTGCTGGTGTTCCTCGACGTCGACTGCCTGCCCGGTGACGACCTGGTCGACGGCTACCGCCACGCCGCGGCACGGCGCCCGGACGCGCTGCTGTGCGGGCCGGTCACCTACCTGCCGGCGGGGGTGCTGCCGGAGCAGGACCTGCACCGGCACACCGATCCGCACCCGGCGCGCCCGGCCCCGGCCGACGGAACCCTGGTGGCCGAACCGCGTCGCGAGCTGTTCTGGTCGCTGTCGTTCGCCGTCACCGCCGACGCGTGGCGGACCGGCGGCGGGTTCTGCGAGGACTATGCCGGCTACGGCGGCGAGGACACCGACTTCGCGCTGTCCTGCGGGCTGGACCTGGTGTGGGTGGGCGGGGCGCACGCCTACCACCAGCACCATCCGCCGGCCCGTACCGACCCGGCCCGGATCGCCGAGATCGTCGGCAACGCCCGGCTGTTCCACACCCGGTGGGGTTGGTGGCCGATGGCGGGCTGGCTGCGCGAGCTGCACGCGGCGGGCGCAGTGGAGTTCGACCCGCGGCGCGACGTGCTGCGGGTCGGATGAGACCGGTCGGGAACTAGCAGGCGGTGCGGGGCGGGCAGGCGCAGAACTGCACCGGCCGCATGCACGAGTAGCACAGGTCCGACGCCCGGCCCGGCCGCGCACGGCGGGCCAGGGCCCGGTGTGCGAACGCGAGGATCGACATGACCAGGATCTTTCCCGGCGACGCCGCGTTCACACGCCTCCGGTCCGGATATGGGACGGACGGCGGCGCGGCTGCGACGGACGGCCCCGGCCCGCGCGACGTCCGGTCGAGCGGTTGCCGCCGTCTGTCTCAGCGCGGTCTCACTCCGGGCCCTGCGAGCGCAGCTCCTCCACCCGCCCCATCGCCGCGCGCAGCTCGGCCAGCCACTCGTCGGTGTGCCGGCCGACCAGGCGCACCGACCAGGCCAGCGCGTCCGACCGGGACCGGGCCACCCCGGCGTCGACGAGGGTGTCGAGCACCGCCCGCTCGGGCTGGCGCAGCCGGGTCATCACCGGCACCGAGATCGTCGTGAACAGCTCGCGGGTCCCGCCGATCCGCGCGCCCCAGGCGACCTTGCGCCGGTAGCGGCTCTCGGCCTGGCGGGCGATCTCGATCCGCCGGTCCCGGGTCTCCTCCCGGAAGCGCGAGATCCGCCCGGCCTCGGCGGCCGCGGCGTCGGCCCGCCCCTCGTCGGTGTCGGGGTGGTCGGCATCGAGCGGGGGCAGCTCCCCCACCACGACGATCTCGTCCCGGTCGACCGTCACCTCCGGCGCCCCGGTGAACCACCCGTCGGGCAGCCGTCCGGAGAACCACGCCGCGGCGTCGTCGGCCGGGGGGAGGTCGGCCTGCTGCCAGCCGCCCCGCCCGCGTCCTCGTCCTGTCATCGCGCACCTCCCGCATCGATGCTTACATGATTACACCGTCGCGAGCTGGGATGCCAGCAGCACGGCGCCGAGGGTCACCATCGCGGCACCCGCGACCCGGGACACCACGCGCGCCGCGGCGGGCCGGGCGGCCAGGACGGCGCGGGCGCCGACACCCACGCCGGTGTAGACGAGCGCGCAGCCGAGGACGTGCACGAGGCCGAGCAGGAGGATCTGACCGCCGACGGGGACCGGCGCGGCCGGGTCGGTGAACTGCGGCAGCAGCGCCAGGAACAGCAGCAGCGCCTTCGGGTTGAGCCCACTGACCCCGGCGCCACGGACCAGGTCGCCGAGCCCGGACCCCCCGCCGTCGACGGCCGCCACGGCGGGACCGGCCGGTCGGAGCAGTGTCGTCGCACCGAGCACCAGCAGGTAGACCGCGCCGACGGCGGTGAGCACGGTGAGGACCTCCGGCCGGCGCGCGACGACCGCGGCGATCCCGGCCGCGACCAGCCCGGTGAGCGCCAGGTGCCCGCCGAGCAGCCCCGCCAGCGACGGCAGCACGGTCCGCCCGCGCAGCCCCGCGCGGATCATGTACGCCCAGTCCGCGCCGGGCGTCAGGACCAGCAGCAACGACAGGCCGGAGAACCCCAGCACACTTCCGATCGGCATGCCACGACGCTAGGCACGAGGCGCCGACAGGTGTTCCCGTTGTTCCCACCGAGCACCCGGCATGGTGCAAGATTCTTCTCCGTGGACACGATCGACCGGAAGATTCTTGCCGAGCTGCAGGCCGACGGTCGCCTGACCGTCACCGAGCTGGCCGAGCGGGTGCGGCTGTCGGTGTCGCCGTGCCACCGCAGGCTGCGTGCCCTGGAGTCCTCCGGGGCGATCGCGGGCTACCGCGCCCACCTCGACGCGCACCGGCTCGGCCTGGGGTTCGACGCGCTGGTGTTCGTGACCATGCACGAGGCCGTGCAGGACACGGTGCAGGCGTTCGAGTCGGCCGTCGACGACATCGAGCAGGTCGTCGCGGCGCAGCGGCTGTTCGGCGACCCGGACTACCTGCTGCGGATCATCACCCGGGACCTGCCCGCGTTCCAGCGGCTCTACGACGAGCGCCTCACCACGCTGCCCGGCGTGCAGCGGCTGTCCTCGACCCTGGTGATGAAGGACGTCGTCGCCGACCGGGGGCTGCCGCTGGAGCACGGGCTCGACACCGGACGACGAGGATCATGACGTGCTCAGGGGGTGAACAGCACCTTCACCGCGCCGTCGCTCTTGTCCTGGAACATCGAGTAGGCCTGGGCCGCCTCCTCCAGCGGGACCCGGTGGGTGGCGAAGTGGTCGACGCCGAGCGGGTCGTCGTCGCCGAGCAGCGGCAGCAGGTCCGGGACCCAGCGCCACACGTTGGCCTGGCCCATCCGCATCTGCACCTGCTTGTCGAACAGGGTGAGCAGCGGCAGCGGGGTGGCGCTGCCGCCGTAGACGCCCGACAGTGAGATCGTGCCGCCCCGGCGCACTGCGCCGATCGCCAGCTCCAGCGCCGCGGTCCGGTCACTACCGGCCGTCTCCATGACCGTGCGGCCCAGCCCGAAGGGCATCGCGGCCACGAGCTTCTGGGCCGCGGCCGCGACCGGGGACCCGTGCGCCTCCATGCCGACCGCGTCGATGACGGCGTCGGCGCCACGGCCCCGGGTCATCGACCGGATCGCGCCGAGCACCTCGTCGTCGCCGTGGCCCAGGTCCAGCGCGGTCACCCCGCGCGCCTCGACCCGGGCCAGGCGTTCCGGCACGACGTCCACGCCGACCACCCGCCGGACCCCCAGGTGCGCGGCGATCCGGGTGCACATGTCGCCGATCGGCCCGAGCCCCAGCACCACCAGCGTCCCGTCGGCGGGCGTCGCGGCGTACTGCACGGCCTGGTAGGCGGTCGGCAGCACGTCGGACAGGAACAGGAACCGGTCGTCCGGCGGCCCCTCGGGGACCCGGATGGGCAGCGAGTTGCCGAACGGCACCCGCAGGTACTCGGCCTGTCCGCCGGGCACCTGCCCGTATAGCTGGGTGTAGCCGAACAGGGAGGCGCCGGTCCCCTGCTCGCGGTTCTGGGTGGTCTCGCACTGCGACTGCAGGCCGCGCTCGCACATCCAGCAGTGCCCGCAGCTGACGTTGAACGGGATCACGACGCGGTCACCGACCGAGAGCTCGGTGACGGCCGATCCCACCTCCGCCACGACACCCATCGGCTCGTGGCCGAGGATGTCGCCGGGGGTCAGGAACGGGGTGAGCACCTCGTAGAGGTGCAGGTCGGAGCCGCACAGGCCGGAGCTGGTGATCTGGACGACCACGTCGTCCGGCTGCTCGATGACCGGGTCGGGAACGGTGTCCACCCGGACTTCGCGGCGGCCGTGCCAGGTCAGGGCACGCATGGGGTCTCCTCGGGGTCGCCGGTGGTGTGGGCGCCCGGCTACCCGGGCGCACCCCGGCGAAACCGGCACGGGCGTCCGGCCGGCAACCCGCATCCGGCGGTCCGTCCCACCGCGGCCCACCGCGTGGCCGTGGGAGTGGTGCCGGGCCGGGTCGGCATACTCGACCGGGTCCGTGGCACCGGTCGGTCGACGTGCCGGCGCGGCCACCCGCGCACCGGCGGGCTGCCCGTCGTGACCGGCATGACGTCCGTGAGCCCGGGTACCGCGGATGCACGGCGGGCCCGCGGGCCGTGGCACGGGAGGGGGACCGCGTGGCAGAACGGGTGGCAGAACGGGTCGACGCCGTCGTCGTCGGGGCCGGGCACAACGGTCTCGTCGCGGCGAACCTGCTCGCCGACGCCGGCTGGGACGTCCTGGTCTGCGAGGCCGCCCAGGCGCCGGGCGGCGCCGTGCGCTCGGCCGAGATCACCGCGCCCGGCTTCGTCAGCGACCTCGCCAGCGCCTTCCACCCCCTCGGCGCCGCGTCCCCGGTGCTGCGCGAGCTCGACCTCGGCGCGCACGGGCTGGTGTGGCGCCACGCCCCCGCCGTGCTCGCCCACCCCACCCCCGACGGCCGGTGCGCGGTGCTGCACCGCCGCCTCGACGACACCGCCGACGCGCTCGACGACGACCACCCCGGCGACGGCGCCGCGTGGCGCGCCCTCGTCGCGCAGTGGGACCGGATCGGCGACGACGTCCTCGCGGCCGCGCTGCGCCCGTTCCCACCGGTCCGCCCGGCGACCCGGCTGCTGCGCACGCTCGGCACCGGCGACGCCCTGCGGCTGGCCCGGATGCTGGTACAGCCGGTCGCCCGGATGGCCCAGGAGCACTTCGGGGGCCGGGCCGCCCCGCTGCTGCTCGCGGGCAACGCCCTGCACACCGACCTCGGGCCGGACTCCGCGGCGGGCGCCGCCTACGGCTGGCTGCTGGCGATGGTCGGGCAGCGCGTCGGCTTCCCCGTCCCGGAGGGCGGTGCCGGTGCCCTGACCGGCGCCCTCGTCGCCCGGCTCACGGCACGGGGCGGTCGGCTCGACTGCGGACGACCGGTCCGGACCGTGCTGGTCGGACCGTCCGGGCGGGCCAGCGGTGTCGTGGACGCGGCCGGGCAGCGTGTCCTCGCCCGCCGGGCGGTGCTCGCCGACGTCGACGCGCCCCGCCTCTTCCGCGACCTCGTCGGCGAGGAGCACCTGCCGGCCCGCTTCGTGGCCGACCTCGACCGGTTCCAGTGGGACCACTCGACGGTGAAGCTCGACTGGGCGCTCGACGGGCCGGTCCCCTGGACCGCGCCGGGCGCCCGGTCGGCCGGCACCGTGCACCTGGGCGCCGACCTCGACGGCCTGCGCCGCTACGCCGCCGACCTCACCGCGGGCCGGCTGCCCGGCGACCCGTTCCTGCTGTTCGGGCAGATGACCACGGCCGACCCGACCCGCTCCCCGCCCGGCACCGAGTCGGCGTGGGCCTACACCCACGTGCCGCGCGGGCTCGGCTGGGGCCGCGACGAGGTGCTGCGCTGGGCCGACCGGATGCAGCAGGTGGTGGAGGACCACGCCCCCGGGTTCGGGTCGCTGGTCCGGGCCCGCGCCGTCGCCGGGCCCGCGGACCTGCAGCGCCGCGACGGCAACCTCGTCGACGGGGCGATCACCGCGGGCACCTCCGCGGTGCACCAGCAGCTGGTGTTCCGTCCGGTGCCGGGTCTGGGCCGCGCCGACACCCCGGTGCCGGGCCTGTTCCTGGCCGGGGCGTCGGCGCACCCCGGCGGGGCGGTGCACGGCGGGCCCGGCGCCAACGCGGCGCGGGCCGCGCTGGCCGCGGCGGGGGCGACCGGTGCGCTCTACCGGGGCGCGGTCCGGTTCGCCCACCGGCGGCTGTACGGCTGAGCCCGACCACCCTCCGGTCGGGTTTGGACCCGCGGGGGACGGACATACGGTCATCCGTGACCATCGATCACCGACCCGCCGTCACCGGCACCGGCGTCCTGGACCCGGTGCCCGCGCCGACCGGCCCCACCGAGCCGTTCCCGGCCGCACCCGGGGCGACGCTCACGGCCGTCGTGGCCGCCGGTGAGCTGGACCTCCCGCTGCCCGGCGCCGGGGCGACCGCGACCCGGTGGGCCCGGCTGGCCCGCATCGCACGACGGGACCTGCCGGTCGCGCGGCTCGCCGAGGGGCACGCCGACGCCGTCGCGATCCTCGCCGACCTCCACCGCTCCCCCGCCCCGGGCGCCAGTTACGGGGTCTGGGCGTCGCGGTCCGGCGGCGGGGCCCGGCTCGACGGCGGCCGCGACGGGCTGCGCCTCACGGGCACCGTGCGGTTCTGCTCGGGCACCCACCTGCTCGACCGGGCCCTGGTCGTCGCCGGTGCGCAGGACGGCACCCGGCTCGTGGACCTGGACCTGCGCGCCCCGCAGGTGGAACGGGTGACCGCCTGGCGGGCGTCCGGGATGGCCGCCAGCGACACCCACGACGTCGTACTGCACGACGTGCCCGTGCCGGCCGAGGCCGTCGTCGGCGGCCCGGACGCCTACACCGCGCGCCCCGGCTTCGCCCACGGCGGCGCCGGGGTGGCCGCGGTGTGGCTGGGTGCCGCCGCCGCGGTCGTCGACCACGTCGCGGAACCCCTGCGCACCACCGACCCGGACCCGCACCGGCTCGCCGCGCTGGGGGCGGTGCACGCGGCCGTCGCCGCCGCCGACGCCCTGCTCGCCGTCACCGCCGCCCGGATCGACGCCGACCCCACGAGCCCCCACCACGACGCGGTCGCCACCGTGCGGGCCGCGGTGGAGCGGGCGTGCCGCACCGTCCTCGACGCCGCCCCGGAGATCGCCGGGGTGGCCGTGCTGGCCGGGTCGCCGCTGCTCACCGAACGTCTCGCGGACCTGCAGATCTACCTCCGCCAGCACCACGGCGGACGCGACCTCGCCGCCCTCGGGCGCGCCCTGGTCGCCCCGGTGACCTGATGGAGCCCGTACAGACCGCGCACGTCTGGGAGGACGCGGCCGGGACCCTCGCCCGGCGCGAGCTGGACCCGTCGGCGTTCGGCCGCCTGGTCGTGGTCTGCGCCCACCCCGACGACGAGACCCTCGGCGCGGCCGGGCTCATGCGCGGCGTCGTCGCCGCGGGCGGCACCGTCGAGATCGTCCTGGCCAGCGACGGGGAGGCCGCCCTGCCCGAGGTCGGGTCGATCGACCGGGCCGAGCTGGCCCGCACCCGCCTCGCCGAGCTCGACGCGGCGCTGGCCGAGCTGGGCGTCCCCGCGACGGTCCACCGGCTCGGGCTGCCCGACTCGGCGCTGCACGAGGACCAGCTCGTCGGGCCGCTGACCGGGCTGCTCGCCGGCGCCGACGCCTGGGCGAGCCCGTGGCGCGGCGACCCCCACCCCGACCACGCCGCGGTCGGGCGGGCCTGCCCCCGGGCCGCCCCGGTGACCGCCCACGGCTTCGGGTTCCCGATCTGGGCGCGCACCCGGATCCCACCGACCGACCCCGGCGTGCCGTGGGAGCGCGCCCACCGGCTGACCCTGTCGCCCGAGGACCGCGACGCCCGGCGGCGCGCGATCGCCGCGCACGCGTCGCAGTCCGCGGTGCCGCCCGGCGGGACCCGGGCGGTGCTGTCCGCGGCGACGCTCGCGCACTTCGACGGCGACCACGAGGTCCACTTCCGGGAGCCGTCACCCTCGGGGGCGCCGCCGGAGCTGTTCGCCGGGCTCTACCGCGACGGCGCCGACCCCTGGGACGTGCGCGGCTCGTTCTACGAGCGGCGCAAGCGCGACGTCCTGCTGGCCTGCCTGCCCCGGGACCACTACGCCCTCGCCGCCGAACCGGCGTGCGGGCTCGGCGAGCTGACCCGCGCGCTGGCGGCCCGCTGCGACCGGCTGGTGGCCTCCGACGTCGTCGACGAGGCCGTCGCCGCCACCACCGAGGCCGTCGGCGGGACCCCGGGCGTCGAGATCCTCCGGGCCGACGTCGACGACGACCGGGCCGTCCCCGGCGGGGTCGACCTCGTGGTGCTCGCGGAGTTCCTCTACTACCTGCCCGCCACGCGGGTCGACGCCGTGCTCGACCGCATCGCGGGTGCGCTGGTGCCGGGCGGCGACCTGGTGCTGGTGCACTGGCGGCAGTGGCCCGCCGAGGCACCAGCCGACGCCGCGGCCGTGCACGCACGCGTGCTGGCCGACGACCGCTTCGACACCCTCGTCGAGCACACCGACGAGCAGTTCCTGCTGCACGTGGTCCGGCGCCGGTGAGCCGGCCCGTGCGGACCCGTGGCGCACCGTCCGCCGTCGGGGTGCTCGTCCCCGCCCACGACGAGGCGGCCACCGTCGCCGCGTGCGTCCGCTCCGTGCTGACGTCCCTCGACCACACGCCAGGGCTCACCGCGCGGGCGCTGTGCGTGGTCGCCGACCGCTGCTCCGACACCACCGCCGCGCTCGCCAGGGCCGCGGCCGCGACGCACCCGGCCGCGGCCCGGGTGCGGGTGACGGTGCTCGAACCCACCGCCGGGGTGGCCCCGCTGCCCGGCGGCCGGCCCGTGCAGCGGCCGCACGAGGTCGCCGGACCGGTCACGATCGGCGCGGTCCGCGAGGTCGCCGCCCGCACCCTGGCCACGCTGCTCGCCGCCGACGGCGCCACCCCCGCCACGAGCTGGCTGCTCGGCACCGACGCCGACGGCACCGTGACCCCCGGCTGGGTGGCCGCGCACCTGGCGCTGGCCGCGGCCGGCGCCGACGCCGTCGCCGGTGGGGTGGTGCTCGACGTGCCCGGGCTGCCGCGCCCGCCCGGGGAGCCGGCGCCGCCCGAGCACCCGGTGTACGGCGCCAACCTGGGGGTGCGCGCCGACGCGTGGGCGGCGGTGGGCGGGTTCCCGCCGCTGGCCTGTGGCGAGGACCACGGGCTCGTCGCCCGGCTGCGGGCCGGTGGCTACCGCGTCGTCCCAGGTGCGCCCGGGACGGTCCGGACCAGCGCCCGCACCCGGGGCCGTGCCCGCGGCGGGCTGGCCGACCTGCTGCGCGACGCCGGTCCGGCGCTCCCCCAGCCCCGGCCGGGTGTCGGCGCGGGCGGGGCGGGCATGCCGGTCGCGTGAGCCCGGCGGGCGCCGGGGTCAGCGGGCCACGGCGTGCAGCAGCAGGCCGGTGACGGTGCCGTCGGCGATCAGCCGCCCGATCCGCTCGGACTGCTCGCGGGCCGCGGCGTGGCGCGGATCGTGCCCGTGGTCGCGGTCCAGGACCGCGTCCACCCGGGCCGTGCTGTCCCGCCAGTCCTGCGGGGACGGGGGAAAGGCGGTGAGCGCCGCCTCGTCGGTGAGCGCGAACCCGGCGTCGTGCAGCAAGGCGCGCAGCTCCGGCGCCGACGGGAACCGGTTGCCCTCCGGGGACCCGGCCGGGCGTTCGGTGTCGGCCAGGAACACCAGCAGCCCGAGCGACCCGCCAGGGCGGAGCACCCGGTGCAGCTCGGCCAGCACGGCGGCCTTGTCCTCGACCGTGCAGAGCACGCCGAGACACCAGCAGGCCGGGAACGCACCGTCGGCGAGCGGGACGGCGTCCCCGGCCCCGACCAGCGTCGGCAGCCCGAACAGGGCGGCCGCGGTCCGGCAGGCCGGTCGCTCCACCCGGCGGCACCGCAGGGCGCAGATCACCGGGCGGACCCGGACTGGACCGGCGGCGCGCGGGTACCCCGCGCGGATGACGACCCCGGACACCGCGGTGATCGACGTCGACGGCACGCTCGTCGACACGAACTACCACCACGCCCTCGCCTGGTCCCGCGCCCTGCGCCGGTTCGACGTCACGGTGCCGCTGTGGCGGCTGCACCGCGCCGTCGGGATGGGCGGCGACCAGCTGGTACCCGCCGTGGCGGGGCAGGAGTTCGAGGACGCCCACGGCGACGACGCCCGCGCGGCCTGGAAGGAGGAGTTCGACCCGCTGCTCGGCGAGGTCGTCGCGTTGCCGCAGGCCGCGGAGCTGCTCGCCGACCTGCGCGACGGCTTCGGGATGAAGGTCGTGCTGGCCAGCTCCGGCGACTCGGAGCACGTCGATGCCTACCTCGACCTGTTCGGCGGGCGCGAGCTGGCCGACGCCTGCCTCACCCGGGAGGACGCGCGCCGCACCAAGCCCGACCCGGACCTGGTCAGGACCGCGGTGCGCCGGGTCGCCGGGTCGACCGCGTTCGTGCTGGGCGACTCGGAGTGGGACGTGCGCGCCGCGGCGGCCGCCGGGCACCCGGCCTACGCGGTGCGCACCGGCGGTGCCGGTGTCGACGAGCTGACCGCGGCCGGCGCCGTCGAGGTCCTCACCGACCTCGCGGCGGTGCGGCAGGCGATCCCGCGGATCCTGCGCGGCTGAGGCGGCGCCTGCATCACGATGGTCGACCCGCCCGCCCGGCGGCACCGGGCGCTGCGACCCCGCCGTCCCTGCGGTGGCAGCATCGTCGTCGGCCCCGTGGTCGCGAGGCCGGTCCTCCGACAGCCGCGGGAGCACCCATGTCGATCATCGCCGTCGAGGAGCACTGGACCTCCCCCGCGCTGGACGCGGCGCTGGCCGCCCTGCCGGCGGACCGGCGGGACCCGAGCACCGCGCTGAACGACATCGGCGACCACCTCGCGCAGCTGCACGACCTCGGCGCGGGCCGGATCGCCGCGATGGACGCCCAGGGCGTCGACCTGCAGGTGCTCTCGATCGCCCCGCCCTCGACCGGGCCGCTGGACCCGGCGGACGCGGTCGCGCTGTGCCGCGAGCTCAACGACACCGCCGCCGCGGCCGTCGCCGACCGTCCGCGACGCCTGCGGGCGATGGCGACCCTGCCCACCGCGGCGCCGTCGGCGGTCGCGGCCGAGCTGGAACGCGCCGCCGACCTGGGCATGGTCGGGGCGATGGTCTACGGCCGCAGCGGCGAGCTCCTGCTCGACGACCCGCGCCTCGACGACCTGTTCGCCGTCGCCGCGGCGCGTGCGCTGCCGGTGTTCGTGCACCCGCAGGTCCCGCCGCCCGCCGTGCGCGACGCGTCGTACTCCGGGTTCGGCACCACCACCGACCTGGCGCTCGCGACGTTCGGGTGGGGCTGGCACGTGGAGGCCGCCGTCGCGGTGCTGCGCCTGATCGCCCGCGGTACCTTCGACCGGCACCCCGGTCTGACCGTCGTGCTCGGCCACTGGGGGGAGCTGCTGCCCTACTGGGCCGACCGGGCGAACGGCGTCGCCCGGGTCGCGGGGCTGGAACGCTCGGTGCCCGAGTACGTGCGCGAGAACATCGTGCTCACCTGCTCGGGCATGCTCGACCCCGCGCACCTGCAGCACGCGCTCGCGGTGACGACGCCCGACCGGCTGCTGTTCTCGACCGACCACCCTTCCAGCACCCGTCGCGGGTGGAGGTCGAGGCGTTCCTCGACGAGTTCGACGCCACCGACCGCGCCCTGTTCACCGAGGGCAACGCCCGCCGGCTGTTCCGGATCGAGGGACCGGTCGGCCCGGACCGGTGACGGCAGTGCTGTCGGCAGGGGTATCGGCAGTGGTGTCGACCGCCACCGGTGTGTCACGCGCCGACCGGGCCCGCGCGGGGTAGGGTGGCACCCGGATCAGATCTGCCGCCCGTCCCGGGCGTTCCGACGGCCGGGGCGGAGAGCGGGTCCCGGACACCGTCGACGGCCTGTGGCGCTTCCCGCAGCCGGACCGCCGACCTCCGTGACTGCGATCCCCCACCGGCCGGTTCGTGGTGCGGAGGGGCCATCAGGCCCTTCGTCACGTCGAGCACGTCCGGCCGCGGCCCCCACAAGGGACGCGGCCACGGACCGGCGCCGCAGGACGTCGACAGGAGCAGTACGTGGCGCGAGGAGGCAGGCCCCGGACCGGGGCTCGCCAGGGCACCCCCCAGCGACGTCGCCGCCCGCGCGGCAACGACGTGATGTCGGTGCTGACCGGGGCCGCCCGCGAGGTGCGGACGGCTCTGCGGAGCGGCCGGGTCACCCCGGCCACCCGCACCAAGTTCCAGACGGTGGCGCTGCTGCTGCGTGACGAACGGGCCCGGGTCCGTGACCGGCACGACGACGCGAAGCGCGCCGAGACCCTGCAGCGCCTCGACGAGATCGCGAAGGCGCTGGCGATGGACGCGGTGCGCGACGCCGGCCTGCTGGCACTGCTCGCCGACGACGCCGTCGTCTCCGACTCGGCGCGCGCGCTGAAGCGGGAGATGCTGCGTTCGGCCGGTATCGAGGTCGACGAGCCGGAGCCGGAACCGGAGCCCGTCGACGTCCCGCAGGTCCCGGCGAAGCCGCAGGTCGTGCCGCGGTCCGTGGTGGCCCGGCAGATGGCCAACCCGTTCCTGGCGCCCGACTTCTCCGCCGCCCCGCCGAGCGGCCCGCGCCCGACCCCGCTGACCGGCTGGGAGCTGCTCGGCCCGCTGCTGCGTTCCTTCGAGCGTGCCGGGGCCGGTGCCCCGGCCTGCATGGAGCTGCCCGAGCCGTCGACCCGCCCGATCCCGGGTGGCCGGGAGCTGATGCCGCACCAGGCGAAGCTCGTCGCCGCCGCCGAGAACGGGCACCGCACCTTCCTGCTCGCCGACGAGCCGGGCCTGGGCAAGACCGCGCAGGCGCTGCGCGCGGCGGAGGCGGCGAACGCCTACCCGCTGCTGGTGGTCGTGCCGAACGTGGTGAAGACCAACTGGGTGCGCGAGGCCGCGCTGTGGGCGCCGCGCCGGTCCGCGACCGCGATCCAGGGCAACGGCGACTCCGTCGACGGCTTCGCCGACATCGTCGTCGTCAACTACGAGGTGCTCGACCGGCACATCGGCTGGCTGGGCGACTTCGGGTTCCGCGGCATGGTCGTCGACGAGGCGCACTTCATCAAGAACCGCACCTCGCAGCGGTCCAAGCACGTCCTGGAGATCGCCGAGAAGATCCGGGCCTTCATCCCGCGACCGCTGCTCATGGCGCTGACCGGCACCCCTCTGATCAACGACGTCGAGGACTTCCTCGCCATCTGGCAGTTCCTCGGCTGGATCGACGCGACCAAGCCGCGCGCCGAGCTGCTCGACGCGCTGACCGCGACCGGGATGACCCCGGCCGACGGGCTGTTCGAGCGCGCCGCCCGCCAGTGCGTCGTCGACATGGGCATCGTGCGTCGTCGCAAGATCGACGTCGCCGCGGACATCCCGGCCCGGCGCATCGCCGACCTGCCCGTCGAGATCGACGGCCCGACCGGCCGGTCGATCCGGGCGGCGGAGAAGGCGCTGGCCCGGCGGATGGTGGCCCGCTACACCGCGGCGCTGGCGGCCCGGCGGTCCGGCCCGGGCGTCGAGGGCATCGACCACGGCCTGGTCCGCGACGTCGCGGGCTGGGAGCAGAAGGACGCGGCGGAGGCGGGCTCCGGGGACAACGTGTTCACGATGATGCGCCGCCTCGGCCGGGCCAAGGCCGGGCTGGCGGCGGACTACGCGGTGCAGATCGCGCGCAGCGCGGGCAAGGTCGTGTTCTTCGCCAAGCACGTCGACGTCATGGACGCCGCCGAGCAGACCTTCGCCAAGCAGGGCGTGCGGTACTCCTCGATCCGCGGCGACCAGACGCCGACGGTGCGCCAGCGCAACATCGACGCGTTCGTGAACGACCCGGGCGTCGCGGTGGCGGTGTGCTCGCTGACCGCGGCGGGGGTCGGGCTGAACCTGCAGGTCGCGTCGAACATCGTGCTCGCGGAGCTGTCCTGGACCGCGGCCGAGCAGACCCAGGCGATCGACCGCAGCCACCGGATCGGTCAGTCCGAACCGGTGACCGCGTGGCGGATCCTCGCCGCGCAGACGATCGACGCCCGGATCGCAGACCTGATCGACGCCAAGGCCGGTCTCGCGGCGGCGGCACTCGACGGCGCCGACGACGTGTCCGGCTCGTCGGCCGACGTGCAGCGCGAGGCGCTGGTCGCGCTGCTCACCGAGGCACTGGAGGCCGATCTGGCTGCCGCGTGAGCGGCGGTCGTCGTCGCGGCCGGGACCGACCCGCGCGTCCACCGTCGGGCGCACGCCTCACCGCGGGACCCGCTCCAGGAAGCGCCGCAGGTGCCCGGCGACGACGTCGAGGTGGCTCTCGAGCAGGAAATGGCCGCCGTCCACCAGGTGCACCTCGACGTCGCGGGCGTCCCGGGCGAACGCCCGTGCCCCGTCCGGTCCGAAGATCTCGTCGTTGCGCCCCCACACCGCGAGCACAGGGACCCCCGAGGTCCGCAGGAACTCGTGCAGGCGCGGGTACAACGGTCGGTTGGTGCGGTAGTCGCGGAACAGCGCGAGCTGGACCGCGTCGTTGCCCTCGCGCGAGACGAGCGCGTGGTCGTGGTGCCAGGTGTCCGGGTCCACCGTGCCCGGGTCGGGCACCCCGTGCAGGTACTGCCACCGGATCGCGTCGAGGCCGAGGGCAGCACGGACGGGGGGCTCGGTCTCCGGGCCGGGCGCGGCCCCGTAGGCCCAGACGTCGGTCCAGAAGGACTCGACGAACCCGTCCTCGTAGCCGTTGCCGTTCTGGGTGACGATCGCGGTGATCCGCTCCGGGTGGGCGAGGGCGAGCCGCCAGCCGATCGGTGCGCCGTAGTCCTGGACGTAGAGCGCGTAGCGGTCGACCCCCAGCAGCTCGAGCAGCCCGTCGGTGACGTCCGCGAGCGCGTCGAAGGTGTAGTCGAACTCGGCCGCCGGCGGGGCGGCGGAGTGCCCGAAGCCGAGGTGGTCCGGTGCGATCACGTGGTGGTCGCCGGCCAGCAGCGGGATCAGGTGCCGGAACATCGACGAGCTGGTCGGGTAGCCGTGCAGGAGGACGATCGTGGGTGCGTCCGCGGGACCGGCCTCCCGGTAGAAGACCTCGTGTCCGTCGACGGTCGCGGTCCGATGGTGGACGAGCGGCATGGCTAACTCCTTCACGTGCTCGATGTGGTTAGACACCGTCACGGAAGCACGCTCGCATGTAACCTGTCAAAGAAGTCGATGCGGTTAGGAGGCGACGTGGACCTGCTACTGGACCTGCTCAACAGCAGACCCCTGGTCGACGGCACGGAGCGCGACGCCCTCCGCGACCCCACCTCGGGACGCCGCTGGGCACGGGGGCACGGCGGGGACGGCGACCCGGAGGAGCTGGCGGCACTGCGCCGCGCGCGGGACGCACTCACCCGGGTCGCACGGGGGGACGCCGACCCGGGTGTCGCGCTGGCCCCGCTCCTCGACGGCGTGCGCCGGACACCGGAGTTCACCGACGGCCGGCTGACCTGGCGGACCGTCACGCCCCCGCACGCCCGGCTCGCCGTCGAGGCCGTACTCGCCTGGGCCGCCGTCGAGGAGCAGCTGCCCGGGCGGCTGCGCCCCTGCGCCAACGACGCGTGCCGACTGTTCCTGCTCGACCGCAGCCGCGCGAACCGCGCCCGGTGGTGCTCAATGGCGGTCTGCGGGAACCGCGCCAAGGCGCGCCGGCACTACGAGCGGACCCGCTGAGCCGGCCTCAGCCGGCCGACCCGACCAGGGCGGTCACCCGGATCTCGATCCGCATGGTGGCGAGCCCGAGCACGGTGACCCCGGTCTGGGTCCACACCGGCGCGCGCCCGCCGAGCCGGTTGCGGAACTCCCGGACCATGACCCGGTTGTGCTCGTCGCCGATGGCCTCGGCCCCGGGCTCGACCTTGTGGTAGGAGTTCACGTGGACCACGTCGACCCAGGTCGCGCCCGCCTCGGCGAGCGTGCGCCCGACGTTGTCGAACGCCTGCACGATCTCCTGTTCGAGGTCCTCGACGACGACCAGGTCGTCGTTCCAGCCACCCTGGCCCGAGGTCTCCACCCGGTCGCCGATCCGGACCGCCTGGCTGTAGCCGAGCAGGTCGCGGGCCGTGACGCCGTAGCCCGGCGTGACGTGGAACGTGAGGGTCGCGTGGTCAATGACTTCACTCATGAATTCAAGCTACAACTCATGGCTTCACCTGTAAAGTACGAGCTCGGAACCAGGGACGGGGGCGACGGGTGACGACGGAGCGGGCGACGCCGGAGGTCGGTGGTGACGAGCCGACGTGGCTGGACGGCGAGGAGAAGGCGGCGTGGACGAGTGTGATTTCGCTGATCATGCTGCTGCCCGGCCGGCTGGAGGCCCCGCTGCAGCAGGCGCACGGCATCACGCTGTTCGAGTACCTGACGCTCAGCCATCTGTCCGAGGCACCGGGACGCAGGCTGCGGATGAGCGAGCTCGCCTTCCTGACGAACGGCTCGCTGTCGCGGCTGTCCAACGTGGTGAAGCGGTTGGAGGGCCGCGGCTGGATGCACCGCTCCCCCGATCCCGACGACGGCCGCTACACCCTCGCCGCCCTCACCGACGCCGGGTTCGACGTCGTGCACGCCGCTGCACCGACCCACCTGCGTGCGGTCCGGGACGTCGTCCTCGACCGGCTCGACGCGCAGGACCGGGCGGCGCTGGGCCGGATCGGCGTCGCGCTCGGGGTGCAGGACTTCCCGCCGCGCGCGGGGTCGCCACATTTCCGATCCGGAACCCCCGGGACGGAAGAGGATGGGCCTCCGGTTCGTTGACCGAGAGGTCACCGTGTCGATCCGTGAGGTGCTGTCATGCCGCTACCGCTGCCGTTGTCGATCCTGGACCTGGCCACCGTCGCCCGGGGTGAGACCGTCGCCCAGGGCCTGGAGGCCAGCACCAGGCTGGCGCAGCGCGCCGAGGACTGGGGGTTCCGGCGGATCTGGTACGCCGAGCACCACAACATGGGCTCGATCGCGTCGGCTGCGACGAGCGTGGTCATCGCCCACGTCGCCGCGCACACCGAGCGCATCACGCTCGGCTCCGGCGGGGTGATGCTGCCGAACCACTCGCCGCTGCAGATCGCCGAGCAGTTCGGCACCCTCGCCGAGCTCCACCCCGGCCGCATCGAGCTGGGGCTCGGCCGCGCGCCCGGCACCGACCAGGCGACCGTCGCGGCCCTGCGGCGGGATCCGCGCGCGTCGGAGACCTTCCCGCAGGACGTGCAGGAGCTGCAGGCCTTCCTCGGGACGACCAGCCTGGTCCCGGGCGTCGAGGCCCACCCGGGCCGCGGCACCGGGGTCCCGCTGACGATCCTCGGGTCCTCGCTCTACGGCGCGCAGGTCGCGGCCGCACTGGGGCTGCCCTACGGCTTCGCCTCGCACTTCGCGCCGGACGCCCTGGAGCAGGCCGTGGCGCTCTACCGCCGCGAGTTCCGGCCCTCGGAGCAGCTGTCCGCCCCGCACGTCCTGGCCGGGGTGAACGTGATCGCCGCGGACTCCGAGGACGAGGCGCAGCAGATCCAGCGCGAGGTGCAGCGGTCCCGGGTGCGGCTGTTCACCGGCCGACGGGGAGCCTCGCTGACCGACGCCGAGGCCGACGCGGTCCTCGACAGCGCCTCGGGCGAGCAGATCCGGTCGATGACCCGCTACACCGCGGTCGGGACACCGGAGACCGTCACCGCGTACCTGGAGGAGTTCGCCGCCCGCGCCGACGCCGACGAGCTGATCGTCACCGGTCCGGCGCCGCGCCGGGAGAGCTGGTGGCGCAGCTGGGAGCTGCTCGCGACGAAGGTGCAGACCACCGACTGACGGCGGCCGTCAGCGTTGCGGCGGGCCGACGCTGTCGCGGGACACCAGCACCGGGGCGATCCTCCGGTGCACCGCCTGCGGCGCGTCCGGACCGTCGCCGTGGTTCAGCAGCAGGTCGAGCGCCTCCCGGGCGACGGCCTCGAAGTCCGCGCGCAGACTCGTCAGCGGCGGGATCAGGTGCGCCGAGACGGGCACGTCGTCGAACCCGACGACGCTGACGTCGCCCGGGACCCGCCGGCCGCGGTCGTGGAAGGCGTGCAGCAGGCCGGTGGCCAGCGCGTCGTTCGCGGCGAACACCGCGGTCACCTCGGGCATCCGGGCCATCAGCTCCCCCGCCCGGTACCCGGCGTCCGCGCTCCAGTCCGCGGCCATCACCGGGGGCACCTCGGCCCCGGCCGCACGCAGTGCCGCGGCCCAGCCGGCCGCGCGGCCCGCCGCGTCGAACCAGTCGGTGGGGCCTGCGACGTGCCAGACGGTCGCGTGCCCCGCGGCCAGCAGGTGCTCGGTGGCGATCCGACCGCCCTCGACCTGGTCGACCGTCGCCATCGGCAGCTGCTGCTCGGGGTCGCCGTCGACGGTCACGAGCGGGACGTCACCCGGGACGGAGTCGAGCGCCTCGGCCACCGACGCGACCGGCGCGATCACGACGATCCCGGCGACCTGCCCGTCGAGGTGACGCTGGACGGCCTCGCGCACCGACCCGCCGTCGATCTCGCGGACCCGGACGACGCTGACCCCGAATCCGGCACCGACCGCCTGCTCCTCGAACGCGGCGAGCAGCGAGACCGGACCGAACAGGGTGGACCGGGGGGCGACGATCCCGAGCACCCGGTCACGGCCGGTCACCAGGGTGCGGGCGGCACGGTTCGGCCGGTAGCCGAGCTCCTCGATCGCGGTGCGGACCCGCACCCGGGTGCTCTCCCGGACGTTGGGGTGCGCGTTCAGCACCCGGGACACCGTCTGGTGGGAGACCCCGGCACGGCGGGCCACGTCGAACATGGACGGTGCCCGCCCCGGCCTCGGCCCAGGCTCCATCGCGATCCCCACGCCCACCCCCTCCGATCCGTGCAGCGTAGCCGTCCGTGACCGTCCCCCTGCCGAGGGCGTTCGCCGTGGCGGCACCCAGCCCCGACGCCGGGCGGGCGGGTCGTGCTCAGGCGTCGCCGCGGGCGCGGCGCTTGTTCCACACGTCGAACGCGACGGCGAACAGCAGCACGAGTCCCTTCACGACCGACTGCACGGACTGGTCGACGCCCATGAGCTGCATGCCGTTGCTCATCACGGCCATGATCAGACCGCCGACCAGCGCGCCGACCACGGTGCCGACACCGCCGGTCACCGCGGCGCCGCCGATGAACGCGGCGGCGATCGCGTCGAGCTCGAACATGTTCCCCGCCGCGGGCTGGGCACCGTTCGACCGGGCCGAGTAGATCACCCCGGCCACGCCGGCCATGAAGCCCATGTTCACGAAGATCCAGAACGTGACGGCGCGGACCCGCACCCCGGACAGCCGGGCCGCGGCGGCGTTGCCGCCGAGGGCGTAGACGTGGCGGCCGAACACGGTGCGCCGGGTGAGCAGGCCGTAGGCGAGCACCAGCACCGACAGGACGACCAGCACCACGGGCAGCCCGCGGGAGGACGCCAGCTGCCAGGCGAACGCCATGACGACCAGCCCGACGAGTGCGATCCGGCAGGCGAACAGCGGGAACGACTCGACCTGCTGCAGGTCGAGGACCTTCGCGACCCGGCTCCGGTAGGCGAGCACCGCGTACCCGGCGACGCCGAGCGCGGCGATCAGGACGGTGAACGCGTCGTAGCCCTGGCCGCCGATGAGCCCGTTGAGGAAGCCGCCCGCGATCTGCTGGTACTCCGCGGGGAACGGCGAGAGCGAGATGTTGCCCAGCACCTGCAGGGTCAGCCCGCGGAACAGCAGCATCCCGGCGAGGGTCACGATGAAGGCGGGGATGCCGACGTAGGCGACCCAGAAGCCGTGCCAGACGCCGACCAGCACGCCGACGCCGACGGCCGCGACGACACCGACCCACCAGGGCAGGCCGCCACCGATCACGAGGACCGCGGCGACCGCGCCGGTGAGCGCGACCACCGACCCCACCGACAGGTCGATGTGCCCGCCGACGATGACGATCACCATCCCGATCGCGAGGACCAGGATGTAGGAGTACTGCAGGACGATGTTGGTGATGTTGCCCGGGCTCAGCGAGACGCCGCCGGTGAGGACCGCGAACAGCGCGACGATCGCCACGAACGCGATCACGATGCCGCTCTGGCGGACGTTGCCGGCCAGCAGCCGTCGCAGGTCGCTCGTGCCGGAGTGCAGGGCCGCCGCGCCGGCGCCGGGGCGCTCGTCGGAGGAGGGGTCCTTCTTCGGGAGGGTGCTGGTCATGCGGAGCTCTCCGCCTCCTGGGTCATGAGGGCCATCAGGCCCTCCTGGGTGGCCTCGGCGACCGGCACCTCGCCGGTGATCCGTCCGGCCGACAGGGTGTAGACGCGGTCGCAGATCCCCAGGAGCTCGGGCAGCTCGGAGGAGATGACCAGGACCGCCTTGCCGGCCTCCACCAGCCGGTTGATGATCACGTAGATCTCGTAGCGGGCGCCGACGTCGATCCCGCGGGTCGGCTCGTCGAGGATCAGCACGTCCGGCTCGGTGAACAGCCACTTGGCCAGGACGACCTTCTGCTGGTTGCCGCCGGACAGGGTGCCGACCCCGACACTCGTGCTCGCCGCCCGGATGCCGAGATCCCTCCGGTAGGACTCGGCGACGCGCAGCTCGGCGTCGGCGTCGACCCAGCCGTGGCGGGCGAGCCGGTGCAGGCCCGCGCCGGAGACGTTGCGCCGGATGTCGTCGACCAGGTTGAGGCCGAGGTGCTTGCGGTCCTCGGTGACGTAGGCGAGCCCGGCCTCGATCGCGTCGGACACCGAGCGGGCGCGGACCTCGCGACCCCCGATCCGCAGGGTGCCGCTGACGTCGCGGCCCCAGGACCGCCCGAACACGCTCATCGCGAGCTCGGTGCGGCCCGCGCCCATCAGCCCGGCGATGCCGACGACCTCCCCGGCCCGCACCGACAGCGACGCGGCGTCGACGACCTTGCGGTCCTGGGTCGGGTGCCAGACCGTCCAGTCGGTGATCCGCAGCAGCTCCTCCCCCGGGCTGCTCGCCCGCTCCGGGTAGAAGGAGGTGAGGTCACGGCCGACCATTCCGCGGATGATCCGGTTCCGCGGGGCGGGCTCGTCGGCGACGGTGAAGGTCTCGACGGTGCGGCCGTCGCGGATGACGGTCGTGCGGTCGGCGATCGAGACGATCTCGTCGAGCTTGTGCGAGATGATGATCGAGGTGATGCCGTTGTCGCGGAAGCGCCGGATCAGCTCCAGCAGGTGCGCGGAGTCGGTGTCGTTGAGCGCGGCGGTGGGCTCGTCGAGGATGAGCAGCCGGACGTCCTTGGTCATCGCCTTGACGATCTCGACGAGCTGCTGCTTGCCGACGCCGAGCCGCCCGACCGGCGTCGCGGGGTTCTCGGTGAGGCCCACCTCGGCGAGCAGGCGGGCGGCCTCGGCGTGGGTCCGTCGCCAGTCGACCAGCCCCAGCCTGCCGCGCCGCTCGTTGCCGAGGAACACGTTCTCGGCGATCGACAGGTGCGGCACCAGCGCGAGCTCCTGGTGGATGATCACGATGCCGTCGGCCTCGGAGTCGCGGATCCCGGCGAACCGGGCCGGTCTCCCGTCGAGGACGATCTCGCCGTCGTAGGTGCCCGCCGGGTGCACCCCGGAGAGCACCTTCATCAGCGTCGACTTGCCGGCGCCGTTCTCGCCGCAGATCGCGTGGATCTCGCCGCGGCGCACGGCGAGCGAGACCTCCGACAGCGCGGTCACCCCCGGGAAGGTCTTGGTGATGGCGCGCATCTCGAGGATGGTGTCCGGCAGGTCGCCGCCGGGGTCGTGGTCGGTCACGTCGTCCTCCGTCACGGAAGGTGGGGTGCGGCCGGTCGCGGGGCTCAGCCCTGGCGGCCGCGGGCGACGTCCTGCGCCGTGTAGTAGCCGGAGTCGACGAGGACGGGCCGGATGTCGGCCTTGAACACCGTCCGGACCGGCAGCAGGTAGGACGGCACGACCTTCACCCCGTTGTCGTAGGTGGTGGTGTCGTTGGCCTGCGGGGTGCCGCCGGAGAGGAACGCCTTCGCGGCGACGACGGCCTGCTCGGCGAGCTTGCGGGTGTCCTTGAAGACCGTGGAGCTCTGCACCCCGTCGTCGATCAGCTTGACCGAGGCGATCTCGGCGTCCTGCCCGGTGACGGTCGGCATCGGCTTGGCCGGGGTGCCGAAGCCCGCGTTCTGCAGGGCGGTGATGACGCCGCGGGAGATGCCGTCGAAGGGCGACAGGATGCCGTCGGGCCGGCTGCCGTCGTTGTAGGTGGAGGTGAGCAGGTCCTCCATCCGCTTCTGGGCGGTCTCCTGGCCCCAGCGCAGCGTGGCGGTCTGCTCGATGGTCGTCTGGCCGCTCTTGACCCGGATCGTGCCGTTGTCGATCAGCGGCTTCAGCACCGACATGGCGCCGTCGAAGAAGTAGAAGGCGTTGTTGTCGTCGAGGGAGCCCGCGAACAGCTCGACGACGACCGGGCCCTTCTTCGGACCGGGTGACCCGTCGGCGTTCTGCAGGCCCATGCCGCGCAGCAGCGCCTTCGCCTGGGCGACGCCGACCTGGAAGTTGTCGAAGGTGACGTAGAAGTCGACGTTCGGGCTCTGCCGGATCAGCCGGTCGTAGGCGATCACGGGGATGCCGGCGTCCTTGGCGGCCTGCAGCTGCCCGGACAGGGCGGTCCCGTCGATGGCCGCGACGATCAGCAGGTCCGCACCGCTGGTGACCATCTGGTCGATCTGCTGGGACTGGGTGGGGATGTCGTCGCCCCCGTACTGCAGGTCGACCTTGTAGCCGGCGGCGGTGAGCTGGTCGCGGACGGCGTTGCCGTCGGCGATCCACCGCTCGGAGGTCTGGGTCGGCATCGAGACGCCGACCGTCAGGTCGCCGGGTGCCGCACCGGCCCCGGCCCCGCCACCTCCCCCGGCTCCCTGTCCACCACAGGCGGCCAGCCCCAGCACCAGCAGGGCACCGACGGCGACGGTGCGCATCCTCGTGAACACAGGCGATCTCCTCGTCGAGACGGCGGCGGGTGGGTCCCGCCCGACCGGACCGGCGCACCCAGGAATGTGAACGCTAACTACAGACGCGCCGGCAGGGAAGGCGCCGTTACCGCTCCGTTATCCGGCCGGCCGGTCCGTGTCGATCAGCGACCTCATGATCGACGTGAACGTGTCGTACAGCCGGCCGTCGTCCACGGGGCATCCGCACCGGACCGTTGAGTTCGCCTTCTGTTAGCGATAACATTCGCTCGCCGTCCGATCGCTCGGCCGGCCGTGTTCGTGACCCGAGGAAGTGCTCATGATCCGACCACCGATCGACCTCGCCGACGCCCTCGTGGTGGGCGTCGACTTCGGGACGCTGTCCGGACGGGCGGTCGTCGTCCGTGCGGCCGACGGGGCCGAGCTGGGCTCCGCCGTCCACGCCTACACCCACGCCGTCCTCACCGACGCCCTGCCGGGGCGGCCGGACCTCCGGCTGCCGCCGGACTGGGCGCTGCAGGTGCCGTCGGACTACGTCGACGTCCTGCGCCACGCCGTCCCCGGTGCGGTCGCCGCCGCCGGGGTGGACCCCGTGCGGGTGGTCGGCATCGCCACCGACTTCACCGCCTGCACCATGGTCCCGACCCTGCGCGACGGCACCCCGCTCAACGAGGTGCCCGACCTGGCCGACGAGCCGCACGCCTACACCAAGCTCTGGCGCCACCACGCCGCCCAGCCGCAGGCCAACCGGATCAACGCCCTCGCCGCCGAGCGGGACGAGAGCTGGCTGCCCCGCTACGGCGGGTTCATCTCCTCGGAGTGGGAGTTCGCGAAGGGCCTGCAGATCCTGGAGGAGGCCCCCGCGGTCTACGCCCGGACCGAGCGCTGGGTCGAGGCCGCGGACTGGATCGTCTGGCAGCTGTGCGGCCGCTACGTCCGCAACGCCTGCTCGGCCGGCTACAAGGGCATCCTGCAGGACGGCGCCTACCCCGGCCGTGACTTCCTCGGCGCGCTGAACCCGGCCTTCGCCGGGTTCGCCGAGACCAAGGTCGCCCACGAGATCGGCGAGCTGGGCACCGTCGCCGGGACGCTGACCGCCGAGGCGGCAGGCTGGACCGGGCTGCCCGAGGGGATCGCGGTCGCCGTCGGCAACGTCGACGCGCACGTCACCGCCGCGGCGGCGAACGCCGTCCGGCCGGGACAGATGGTCGCGATCATGGGCACCAGCACCTGCCACGTCATGAGTTCCGACGTGCTGCGCGAGGTGCCAGGCATGTGCGGGGTCGTCGACGGCGGCATCGTCTCCGGGCTCTGGGGCTACGAGGCCGGGCAGAGCGGCGTCGGCGACATCTTCGGGTGGTTCGTCGAGCACGGCGTGCCGCCCGCGTACCACGAGGCGGCCCGCGCGCGGGGGCTCGACCTGCACGAGTACCTGACCGAGCTGGCCGCCGGGCAGGCGGTCGGTGAGCACGGGCTCGTCGCGCTGGACTGGCACTCGGGCAACCGCTCGGTGCTGGTGGACCACGAGCTGTCCGGCGTCGTCCTCGGACAGACCCTCGCGACCCGGCCCGAGGACACCTACCGGGCGCTGCTGGAGGCCACCGCGTTCGGCACCCGGATGATCGTGGAGACCTTCGCGGCCTCCGGCGTCCCGGTGACCGAGCTGATCGTCTCCGGCGGGCTCACCCGCAACGCGCTGCTCATGCAGATCTACGCCGACGTGACCCGGCTGCCGCTCACCGTCGTCGAGGCCGGGCAGGGCCCGGCCCTGGGCTCGGCGATCCACGCGGCCGTGGCCGCGGGCGTCCACCCCGACGTTCCCACCGCGGCCGCCGCGATGGGTCGCGTCCGCGAGGGCGCACACCTGCCCGACGAGGAGTCGGCGAAGTCCTACGACGCCCTGTTCGCCGAGTACACCCGCCTGCACGACCACTTCGGCCGGGGCGGCGACGACGTGATGCACCGCCTGCGCGCGATCCGCCGCGAGGCCCGCGCCCAGCGAGAAGGAGACCTCGACGCATGACCGACACCCTGGCCTCCCCCGAGCTCGCCGCCACCGTGGCGCGGCTGCGCGAGCAGGTGTGCGCGCTGCACGCCGAGCTGGTGCGCTACGAGCTCGTCGTCTGGACCGCGGGGAACGTCTCGGCCCGCGTGCCCGGCCACGACCTGATGGTCATCAAGCCCAGCGGGATCTCCTACGACGACCTGACCCCGCAGAACATGGTGCTGTGCGACCTGCACGGCGCCCCGGTCGAGGGCGACCTGACGCCGTCGTCGGACACCGCGGCGCACGCCCACGTCTACCGGGCCATGCCCGAGGTCGGCGGGGTGGTGCACACCCACTCCACCTACGCCAGCGCGTGGGCGGCGCGCGCCGAGCCGATCCCCTGCGTGCTCACCGCGATGAGCGACGAGTTCGGCGGGGACATCCCGATCGGCCCGTTCTCGCTGATCGGCGACGAGTCGATCGGCCGCGGCGTCGTGGAGACCCTGACCGGCAGCCGCTCCCCCGCCGTGATCATGCAGAACCACGGCGTGTTCACCGTCGGCGCCGACGCCCGCTCCGCGGTCAAGGCCGCGGTGATGTGCGAGGACGTCGCCCGCACCGTGCACCTCGCCCGCCAGCTCGGCGACACCGTGCCCATCCCCCAGGACCAGATCGACAGCCTCTGGGACCGCTACCAGAACGTCTACGGGCAGCGCTGAGCTCCGCCCGACCCCGAAGGAGGGAAGTCTGATGAGCGGCTCGCTGCTCGACAGCTACGAGGTCTGGTTCCTGACCGGGAGCCAGGGCCTCTACGGCGAGGAGACCCTCGCCCAGGTCGCCGACCAGTCCGCGGCCGTCGCCGCCCGGCTCGACGCCGCCGACGAGATCCCGGTGCGGGTGGTGTGGAAGCCCGTGCTCACCGACGCCGACGCGATCCGACGGATCTGCCTGGAGGCCAACGCCGACGACCGGTGCCTCGGCGTCATCACCTGGATGCACACCTTCTCCCCGGCGAAGATGTGGATCCCCGGGCTCGAGGCCCTGACCCGGCCGCTGCTGCACCTGCACACCCAGGCCGACGTCGACCTCCCCTGGTCGGAGATCGACATGGACTTCATGAACCTCAACCAGGCCGCGCACGGCGACCGCGAGTTCGGCTACGTCCAGACCCGGCTCGGCCTGGCCCGCAAGACCGTCGCCGGGCACGTGTCCGACCCGGTGCTCCGCGACCGCATCGGGACCTGGACGCGTGCGGCCGCCGGTGCCGCGGAGCTGCGCGCGCTGAGGTTCGTCCGGTTCGGTGACACCATGCGCGACGTCGCCGTGACCGACGGCGACCGCGTCGAGGCCACCCGGGTCTTCGGGATGTCGGTGCAGACCTACGGCGTCAACGACCTGGTCGCCGTGGTGGACCAGGTCTCCGACGCCGACGTCGACAAGCTCGTCGGCGAGTACGCCGAGGTCTACGACGTCGCGTCCGAGCTGCTCCCCGACGGCGCCCGGCACGACGCGCTCCGCTACGGCGCGCGGGTCGAGATCGGGCTGCGCTCGTTCCTGGAGTCCACCGGGGCGCAGGCGTTCACCACGAACTTCGAGGACCTCGGCGGTCTGCGTCAGCTCCCCGGGCTCGCGGTGCAGCGCCTGATGGCCGACGGCTACGGCTTCGGCGCCGAGGGCGACTGGAAGACCGCGGCCATGCTGCGCGCGGTGAAGGTCGTCGCCACCGGGCTGCCCGGCGGCACGTCGTTCATGGAGGACTACACCTACCACCTGCGTCCCGGCCACGAGCGCATACTCGGGGCGCACATGCTGGAGGTCTGCCCGAGCATCACCGGGTCCCGGCCGTCGCTGGAGATCCACCCGCTGGGCATCGGCGGGCGGGAGGACCCGGTCCGGCTGCGGTTCACCGCCGACCCCGGCCCGGGCGTCGTGCTCGGCATCTGCGACCTCGGGGAGCGGTTCCGCCTGGTCAGCAACGACATCGAGGTCGTCGACCCGGACGAGCCGATGCCGAGGCTCCCGGTGGCGACGGCGACGTGGGTCCCGGAGCCCTCGCTCGCGACCTCGGCCGAGTGCTGGCTGATGGCGGGCGGCCCACACCACACGGTGCTGTCGACCGCCGTCGGGGTCGAGGCCGTCGACGACCTCGCCGAGATCGTCGGCACCGAGCTGGTGCACATCGGCGACACCACACGGCCGCGGACGTTCCTGCACGAGCTGCGCTGGAACAACGCCTACCACCGGCTCGCGCGCGGCTTCTGAGCTCCGCCGCCCGGCGACGGGCCGGCGGTCCGGGTCACTCGTGCCCGGGGGTGCGGAACCTCAGGTCGCCCGCCATGTCGATCCGTGCGAGCTCGGCCCGGGAGGTGACGCCGAGCTTGGGGTAGACGCTGCCCAGGTGGTGCCCGACCGTGCGGTGGCTGATCAGCAGCCGGGCCGCGATCTCCCGGTTGGTGAGCCCCTCGGCGGCCAGCTGGGCGACCCGCAGCTCCTGGGCGGTGAGCCCGGCGGCGGCCGGCTCGTGCCGCACCCCGGACTGCGCGGCCAGCCCCAGCTCCCGCAGCGCCCGCGCCCGCAGCGGCTCCGCGCCGAGGCGGCCGAAGGCCTCGGCCGCCCCGGCGAGCTCGTGCCGGGCGTCGGCGCGACGGCGGACCCGACGGAGCCATTCGCCATACAGCAGCCGGGTACGGGCCCGCTCGAACGGATCCGGGACGGCACCCGCGCCGTCGAGCGCGGCGCGGTACGCGGCCTCCGTGTCCGGCCCGCCGGCGACCAGGGCGCGCAGACGGTGCGCAGCGGTACGCGCCCAGTGGGCATCGGTCCGCCGGGCCCACCTCTCGACGGCCGCCAGCCGGGCCGAGGCCGTCTCCGTGCGCCCCTCGTGCGTCGCGGCCTCGGCGGTGTCCGGGGCGGCGAGCAGTGCGAAGGTGGGGTGTGCGGCCTCGTGGCCGGGCTCGTCGAGCGGCATCAGGTGGTGCAGTGCGTCGCGGGGCCTGCCGTCGAACAGCGCCGCCCGGCCGCGCACCCAGTACACCGACGCGGTGAGCGCGCGCACCTCCTGCCGGACCGAGACCGCCAGCGCCCGGGTGGTGTGTTCCTCCAGGCCGGGGGCGTCGCCGCGGGCTGCGGCCAGGTTCGCCAGACAGAGCCGGCACTGGCTCGCCACGTGGTTCGCCCCCACCTCCTCGGCCAGCCGCAGGCCCTCGGTGGCGCCGGCCTCGGCGGTCTCCCACCGGCCCGCCGCGGCGTCGAGGACCGCGCTCTGTGCGAGCACCATCGCGAGCGCGGCGAACTCGTGCCGCCGCCGCAGCTGCGCGGCCTGCACCCGCAGCACGTCGTGCAGCGGCCCCTCGACCCCGCAGGCCTGGACCAGCGGCACGGGCGGCAGCAGCTCCCACGGCACGGTCCCGAGCAGGCCGACGGTGGCCGCGTCCGGGGCCGGGAGCGACCCGGCCGCCCGGCCGGTCCCGTCGTAGCAGGCCCACCAGGCCCGCAGTGTCGGCATGACCGGTGCCAGCTCCGGGACGCCGCCGGGGTCGAGGGCGAGCAGCCGCTGCAGCGCGGCCTGCTGCAGGTCCGGGCGGCCCGCCGACCACGCCGCGCGGGCCGCCACCGTGCCCAGCTCCATCGCCGTGCGGGTCCCCGCGACGACGGCCATGTCCCCCACCAGGTAGTGGTGGGCGCGTTCGGGGAGACCCGTGGTGAACTCGAGGATCCCGCGCAGCCCGCCGCTGTACCGCACGACGGGCTCCGCCCCGCCCCGGCCCTCGGCGTCGTCGAGCAGTCGCCGGGCTCCCTCGGCGTCGCCGGCGCCCCAGGCGGCGCGGGCGGCGACCGCCAGCCGGCGTGCGGCGTCCGCGGGGTCCGGCGACAGGTCGGCCGCCCGCCGCAGCGTGCGTGCCGCCAGTGGACCGGCGCTGCGCTCCAGGCACCTGGCGGCCGCCTGCTCCAGCAGCGCCGCGACGTCCTCGTCGGGGCCGTCCGCGGCGGCCGCCAGGTGCCAGGCGCGGTGCTCGACGTCCTCGGCCGGCAGCGCCGCGGCCAGCGCCCGGTGCGCGGTCCGGCGGTCGGTGACGGGGGCGCCGTCGTAGAGGGCGGCCGGGACCAGCGGGTGGCGGAACCGGAGGCGGGTGCCCGAGGCGTGCAGCAGGCCGGAGCGCAGCGCCTCGTCCCAGGTGGAGGCGTCGACACCCCACCCGGCCCCGGCCCGGTCGACGACGTGCCGGTCGCCCCGCCCGTCCGCGGCCGCCAGCAGCAGCAACGCTCGGGTGGCCGGTTTCAGCGCCTCGGCGCGGGCGCAGAACGCCTGCCGCAGCCGGGGCCCCACCGGCATCGGCTCCCCGGACGCCTCGTCGTCGGCCTCGCGCCCGACGGTGGGCAGCTCCTGCAGCGCGAGCGGGTTGCCCGCCGCCATCGCGACCGTGTCGTCGACGAGGGCCTCGTCGGCGTCGGGGACGGCGGCCGCGACCAGCCGGCGGGCGTCGTCGTCGGCGAGTCCCACGACCTCCAGCGCCGGCACCCCCTCCCAGGGCCCCTGGGCCGGGTCGGCGTGGTCGGTCAGGATCACCACGACCGGCTCGGTCCGCACCCGACGCGCGAGGAAGCCCAGACAGTGCGCGGTCGCCTCGTCGACCCACTGCGCGTCGTCGACGACGACGAGCACCGGCCGGTCTCGGGCCAGGCCGGAGAGCAGCGACACCACGGCCGCGCCGATGAGGAAGCGGTTGGCCGGGTCCCGGCTGACCCCGAGCGCGCCGCGCAGTGCGGCGGCCTGCGGGTCCGGGAGCGCGTCGAGCCGGTCGAGGACCGGCCAGAGCAGCGCGTGCAGTGCGCCGAAGGCGAGCCCCGTCTCCATCCGGGTGCCCCTGGTCCGCAGCACCGTGGCCCCGGACGCGGCGTCGACGACGTGGTCGACCAGTGCGGTCTTGCCGATCCCCGGCTCCCCCCACAGCACGAGCGCCGCACCCGCGCCGTCGGCCGCGCGTGCCAGCAGCCGCTCCAGTGCCGCGGTCTCGGCACGCCGTCCGAACAGCTCCATGACCCCCCGCAGCCTCGTCCCGCCTGCTCCCCGTGGCACGGCGGATCCGTCGGGCCACCGTAGCCGCGTCGTCCGGATCGTCCGGTGACCGATCCGGCGACCGATCCGCCGGGACCGGCCGGACCCGACACTCGCCGGGTGATCCGACCCGCCCCCACCGATGCGCCCGGGACGTGCGGGGGTCCCGACGTCACCGGTGTTCCGCGCGACCGGCGTCGAACCCGGTCGTCGACCGCGGCAGCGCGATCGTGACCGATAGCCTGACCCACCTCGCCTCGATGATCCGGGGCGCGGGCGGGGTCCCGGCCCCGGACCACCCCCGAGTACCGCCGGCCCGGTCGACGGGCGACCACGGAGAGAGGCCCCACATGATCGTCGTCACCGACAACCGCTCCGCGAACCGGTTCGAGGCCCACGACGGCACGACGCTCGCCGGCGTCGCCGCGTACGTACGCACGCCGGAGCTCGTCGCCTTCGTGCACACCGAGGTCGACCCGGCCTTCGAGGGACGCGGGGTGGGATCGGCGCTGGCCCGCGAGGGCATCGCGTCGGCGCAGGCCGACGGGCTGCGGGTACTCGCGATCTGCCCGTTCGTCGCTGCCTGGCTGGCGCGCCATCCCGAGCTCGCCCACCTCGAGTACCGGGCGACCAGCAGGGTCACCGACTGACCGGTCGCCGGCGCCACATCCGCGGCCCCGGTGGACACCACCCGGGCCGCGTCACCGCCGGGACCGGGAACGCGACCCCGGTCCGGCCGATCCACGAGGAGACCGATGAGCAGCACGACGACGAGCTGGCCGAGCCTGCGCGTGGCGGACTGGACCACCACCCGCGAGACCCTGCACATGTGGACCCAGATCGTGGGCAAGATCCGGATGGCACACGCCCCGCTGATCAACCACTGGTGGCAGGTGACCCTGTACCCGAGCGCGCGGGGCCTGACGACGTCGGCCGTCCCGTACGGCACCGGGGCCTTCGAGATCGAGCTCGACCTGCTCGGCCACCGGCTCGAGGTCCGCAGCAGCGACGGCGGCGCGCTCGGCTTCGACCTGGCGCCGATGTCGGTGGCCGAGTTCTACGGCGCCGTCCTGGACGTGCTCGGCCGGCTCGGCATCTCCGCGCCGATCCGGCCGCACCCCAACGAGGTCGACCCGGCGATCCCGTTCGCCGAGGACCTCACCCACGCCTCCTACGACGCCGAGGCCGCCACCCTGTTCTGGCGGCAGCTGCTGCAGGTGAACCGCGTGCTCGGTGAGTTCCGGGCGCACTTCGTCGGCAAGGTCAGCCCGGTGCACTTCTTCTGGGGCAGCATGGACATGGCCTGCACCCGCTTCTCCGGGAGGCCGGCGCCGGCGCACCCGGGCGGGGTGCCCAACTGCGGCGACTGGGTCATGGTCGAGGGCTACTCGCGGGAGCTGTCCAGCTGCGGGTTCTGGCCCGGTGGCGGCGAGGAGGGCGCCTTCTACTCGTATGCGTACCCCGCGCCCGACGGCTTCGCCGAGGCCCCGGTCGGCCCCGACGGTGCCTTCTACAGCCCGGACTTCCAGCAGTTCCTGCTGCCCTACGAGGTCGCCCGCGCCGCACCCGACCCGGACCGCGCGGTCGCCGAGTTCCTCCGCACGACCTACGAGGCGGCCGCGGACCTCGGGCGCTGGGACCGCTCCGCGCTGGAGGACGACCCGCTCCGCTGGGCGTGACCGCCTAACCGGCGGTCGGGGTGATCCGGTAGAAGAACGGGCCGGTCCCGTTGCGGGCGATCGCGATCAGCAACGGGCCGGCGTCCTCGATCGCCCGGGCCGCCTCCAGGCCGCCGACGTGGATCGGGTCGAACCCCGCGTCCCGGTTGAGCCGGTCGACGAGCGTACGGATAGCGGGGTCGGCCGCCACCAGGTTGCCCGGGGGCGTGGTCTGTGTCGCCAGGCGCGGGTACTCGGACGCGAAGTTCGCGCAGAAGGACTTCGCGACGGGCCCGCCCGTCCGGGAGCGGACGAGGTGCGCGTTCGACTCGTGCTCCGGGTCGCGCGGTCCGTAGACGTTGGTGGCGTCGATCGCAGGGACGCCGGCGATCCCGGTCGTCCGGCCCAGCGCGTCGGCGACCTGGTCCCCGGGGACGGCGACGACGAGCACGTCGGCCCCGGTCGCGTCACCACCGTCGCGGCCCAGACCGGTGACGGTGTGCCCGGCGGCCGACCAGAGCGCGGCCAGGCCGCCGCCGACGGTGCCGCGTCCCAGGATCGTGATCCTCACGTCTACCCCTCTCCCACCGGGACCGTGGCGGGCCCGGTGCACCAGCCGGGCGATCGGTCGCCGCGGGGGCCTCCCGTCGCGCTGTCGCGTGCCGAGGTGCGGGACGGGCGACCCGGCGGTGACGTTACGAAGGGCGCGGTCCCCGGGGATCGGTCACGCAATCGGTCGTCCGTGCTTCCCGATGTCCTCCTCTGTACTTCCCGATGTCCTCGACACGGTCCACCATGATCCGCAGGCCGTGGCAGCGAGGTGACGGCCCCACACGAGCGACGTGACCTACGGCGCGCCCGTCCGGCAGGAGAGCATCTGACCATGGTGTCCATGGACGCGGTCCTCGACGACCTGGAGGCCGAGAGCGCGGTCGTCCGGGCGATGGTCGCCGACCTCGACGACGCCGGGATCGGCGCGCCGACCCCGGCCGAGGGCTGGAGCGTCCGCGACCAGCTCACCCATCTCGCCTACTTCGACGAGGCCGCCGCCCTCGCCGCGACGGACCCGGAGACCTTCCGGTCGCGGGCGGCCGCGCCGCGGGAGCTGGGTCCCGGCTTCCCCGACCGGGTCGCCGCGGACCACGCCGGGCTCGGGGCGGAGGAGGTCCGGGCGTGGTTCGCCGGGGCCCGCGACGCCCTCGTCGGCACGTTCCGCGGCATCGAGCCGAAGACCCGGCTGCCCTGGTACGGGCCCGACATGAGTGCCCTGTCCTCGGTCACCGCCCGGCTGATGGAGACCTGGGCGCACGGCCAGGACGTCGCCGACGCGCTCGGGGTGCTCCGGGAGCCGACGGACCGGCTGCGCCACGTCGCCCACCTCGGCGTGCAGACCTTCGGCTTCACCTTCCGCAACAACGGCCGCGAGGTCCCGCAGGTGCCCGTGCGGGTCGAGCTGCTCGCCCCCTCCGGCGCCTCGTGGACCTGGGGCCCGGAGGACGCCGCGGACCGGGTCACCGGTTCCGCGCTCGGCTTCTGCCTGGTCGCCACCCAGCGCCGGCACGTCGAGGACACCGACGTGACCACGACCGGTCCGGTGGCCGCGGAGTGGGTCGCGATCGCCCAGACCTTCGCCGACACGCCCGGCCCCGGCCGCGCCCCCGGCGCCGTCGCGGCCGCCTTCCCGGCGCCGACCCGGACGCCCACGGGAGGACCCGCGTGACCCGAGCGCCGGGGCGCAACGGGCGCGGCGGCCGCGCTCCGCCGGGGGACATCGCGCGCGGACGGGCGCCGCGGGTGTGGGGAACGCCGCTCGCCGGAACCGGGAGCGGCCCGCGGACGACTGTCGGAACGTGCACACCCCACCGCTCGGCTCGGCCCGCCCGTCGGTCGTCGCCACCGTCGTCGCACTCGTCGTCGCGGCCATGCTGCTCGTCGCCGGATGCTCCGCCGCACCGCAGGCGGCCGGTCCGCAGGGAGCGGACGCCGCGTTCCCGCTGACGCTGGACCACGCCTTCGGGACGACGACGATCCCGGCCCGTCCGCAGCGGGTCGTCGCGCTGGGGTCGGCCGACGTCGCGGTCGCCAGGGCGCTCGGGGCGGACGTCGTCGGTGGCCTGCGCAACGCCGGGGAGTCGCAGCCGCAGGCGCCCTACCTCGCGCCGTTCCCGGACGGGGTGCTGACGATCAGTGAGCTGGAGCCGCTGCCGCTGGAGCGGATCGCGGCGTACCGCCCGGACGTCATCCTGGCCGTGTCGTCCTACCTGGTGACCGACCGCGACGCCTACGAGCGCCTGAGCGCGATCGCCCCGACCGTCGTCTACCGCGACGTGCTGTTCGGCGCCCCGATGGAGGACGACGCCCGGCGGATCGGCGCGGCCCTCGGGGCACCGGAGCGGGCCGAGGAGCTGGTGGCGCGGGCCGACGGCGCCGTCGGCGCGTTGCGGGCCCAGCTGCCCGGTCTCGCCGGCCGGTCGGTGCTGGTCGGACAGGCACGGGGCGACGTCATCCCGGTCATCGTCGACCCCGCGAACCAGTCCACCGCGCTGACCCGCGCGCTCGGGCTGGGCCTGCCGCCGACCTTCGCCCCCGACCCGCCCGCCGGTGACGAGGTCGCCCCCGGCACGGTCGCGCTGTCCTACGAGGAGGCGGGTCGCCTGGCCGAGGCCGACCTGGTCGTCATGAGCTTCCCGACCCCGGCCGACCGACGGCGGTTCGAGGGCAACCCGGTGGTCGCGCGGGCGCTGGCCCGCACGACCTACGTCCCGATCGGCCTCGACGAGGCGATCGCGCTGCAGGCACCGAACGTGGTGTCCACCGGCTGGCTCCTCGACCGGCTGCGCCCGGCGCTGGAGCGGGTGGCCGCCGCGCCCGCTACCGGCCGCTGAGGAACGCGACCGTCGCCCGGTTCACCTCGGCGGGCCGCTCGAGGTAGCCGTAGTGCCCGGCGTCGGCGATCTCGACGTACCGGGCACCGGGCACGGCGTCGGCGACCTCGCGGCTCAGGTGCCGCGGGATCGCGGCGTCGTCGGCGAAGGCGAGCACCAGCAGCGGCACGGCGAGCGCCCGGTAGGCCTCGGTCCGGTCCCCCAGGTCCATCGACACCTGCAGCTGGGCCCGGTGCCCCTTCGACACCCCCGCCCCGGCGAACGCCAGGACGTCGAGCCAGTCCTGGGCCTCCCGGTCGGCACGCACGGTCGACGGCGACAGGTACTGCAACGCGGACACCGCGGCGTGGTAGTCCTCGGGCAGCTCGACCCCGGCGTCGGCGAGTGCGATCTCGCCCGCGGTGATCGCCCGCTGCACGGGGCCGAGCCGGGCGTGCGCGGCCATCGCGACGACCCGGGTGACCAGGTCCGGCCGGGCCAGCGCCGCCTCGATCACGACGCGGGAGCCGAGCGAGGTGCCGACGAGCGCCGCCGGGCCCGCGTCGAGGTGGGTGACCAGGGCGAGCACGTCGGCGGCCATGTCGTCGACGGTGAACCCGTGCGCGCACTCGTCGGTCGGCGGGATGCCCCGGTTGTCGAGGGTCACGACGCGGTGGCCGGCCTCGCGGAGTGCGGGCACCTGGTGGGTCTGCCAGACCCGTCCCGGGCTGCCGGTGCCCATCACCAGGACGACGGGCGGGCCGTCGCCTCCGTGGTCGGTCCAGGAGAGCCGGATGCCGTTGAGGGTCGTGACCGTCATCCGCGCACCTCGCTCTCGGCGGCGAGCAGCGCACCCAGTGCCCGCTTGTCGATCTTACCGACGGCGGTGAGCGGCAGGTCGTCCCGGACGACGACCCGGTCCGGGGACATGAAGCGGGCCAGCCCGCGCTCGGTCAGGAAGGTGCGCAGGTGACGCCGCTTCGGCGGGGTCGCGCCGGGCGCCGGGACGATCACCGCGCACACCGCCTCGCCCAGGTCGTCGTCCGGGATCCCGATGACGGCCGCGCCGGCGATGTCCGGGTGCGCCAGCAGGTGCTCCTCCAGCTCGGTGGCCGCGACGTTCTCGCCGCCGCGGTTCACAACGTCCTTGATCCGGCCCTCGACCACGAGGTGCCCGGTCGGAAGGCGGCGCACCAGGTCGCCGGTGCGGTAGTAGCCGTCCGGGGTGAACGACGTCGCGTCGTGCTCGCGGGCCCGGTAGTAGCCCCGCAGCGTGTACGGGCCACGGGTCCACAGCTCCCCCGCCGTCCCCTCCGCGACGTCGGTGCCGTCGCGGTCGACGACCCGGACCTCGTCGGCCGGGCTGAGCGGGCGCCCCTGGCTGACCGCGACGAGGTCGTCGGGGTCGTCGAGCCGGGTGTAGTTCAGCAGCCCCTCGGCCATCCCGAAGACCTGCTGCACGGCGGCGCCGAGCTCGGGACGGACCCGGCGGGCGAGCGTCGCGTCGCACTTGGCCCCACCGACCTGGACCAGGCGCAGGGTCGACAGGTCCCAGGACCCGCGGCCGTCGCCGGCGAGGTCGGCCCAGAGCCGCAGCAGCGGCGGCACCATCGCGGTGACCGTGACGCCCTCGGCCGCGACCAGCCCGAGGGTGACGTCGGGGCTCGGGACCGGCGCGAGGACGACCGTGGCCCCGACCCCGAGGGCGCCGAGCAGGCCCGGGCAGGCCAGCGGGAAGTTGTGCGCCAGCGGCAGGCAGGCGAGGTAGACGTCGTCGGCGGTCAGCGCGCAGACCTCGGCGCTGGCCCGGGCGTTGTAGGCGTAGTCGCGGTGGGTGCGCGGGATCAGCTTCGGCTTGCCCGTGGTGCCGCCGGAGACGAGCAGGACCGCGACCTGTCCGGGGTCGGGCCGCGGGAGCGGCTCGGCGGTGCCGGCGGGCAGGTCGGCGATCGCGGTCGTCCCCGGCAGCGGCTCGCCGTCGACGAGGAGGTGCCGCAACGAGGGGACCGCCTTCGCCACCTGCAGTGCGAGCTCGCGGTGGTCGAAGCCCTCGACGACGTCGGGTCCGACGTAGGCGACGGCCCCGGAGAGCGCGGCGAGGTGCTCGATCTCGGCCTGCCGGTGCGCGGGCAGGGTCAGCACCGGCACCGCCCCGGCCCGCAGCAGCCCGAACAGGGTCACCGGGAACTCGGCGGTGTTGGGCAGGTGGACCACGACGCGGTCGCCCTCGGCGATGCCGAGTGCCCGCAGCGAGCGGGCGCGGGCGTCCGCGGCCCGGTCCAGCTCGGCGTAGGTCCGCCGGCTGGGCCCCGCGACGACGGCGACGGCGTCGCCGTACCGCCCGGCCCACTGTCCCAGCAGGTCACCGAGGGTGTCCTCGCCCCAGTAGCCCTCCCGCCGGTAGCGCTCCACGTCCGCGTCGGGCCAGCCGAGCGCCCCGTCGATGAGCACGGTCACGTCGTCTCCTCTCCGACCAGGAACCGGCTGACGCTGCGCAGCTTCTCCCGGGTCTCCTCCAGCTCCCGTTCCGGGGTGGACGCGCCGACGATGCCGGCCCCGGCGCGGAGCCAGGTCCGGCCCTGCGCGCGGTAGATGGCGCGCAGCACGAGCGCGGCGTCGAGCGCACCGGTGTGGTCGACGGTCAGCACCGCGCCGCTGTAGAGGCCGCGTGCTCCCTCGTGGCGGCTGATCGCCTCGCACGCCGGGGCCTTCGGCAGCCCGGACGCGGTGACCGCGGGGAACAGCCGTCCCAGCGCGTCCCAGGCGGTGGCGCCGGGCCGGAGCCTGCCGCGGACGCGGGACGCGAGGTGCTGCACGCTGCCGCGCTCGACCACCCGCATGAACTCCTCCACGACGACGGCGTCCGGGTCGCTCACCTCGCACACCTCGTCCTGGGCGACCTGGACCGACACCGCGTGCTCGTAGATCTCCTTGGGGTCGCGCCGCAGCTCGTCGGACAGCTCGGCGTCGCGTTCCGGCTCGCCGGACCGGGCCCGGGTGCCGGCCAGCGGCTGGGTGGAGAAGGTCCCGTCCGCGGCGACCTCGACGACGGTCTCCGGGCTGAACCCGGCCGCCTCCAGCCCACCGAGGCGCAGCAGGAACGAGCGGGCCGGGGTGTTGTGCGCCCGGCCGTGCCGGTAGGTGGCGGGCAGGTCGACCGGCTCGGTGACCGGGACGGTGCGGGACAGGATGACCTTGCGGAAGCGGTCCTCACCGATCTCGGCGACGGCGGCGGCCACCGAGCCGCGGTAGGCCTCGGCGCGGGCGGACTCGTCGACGGTCACCGCCGGCCCGGTGCGGGGTGCTGCGTTCCCGGCACCGAGGATCGCGTCGCGCCAGGCCCGTGCGACGGCGTCGTCGGCGGTGTCGACGTCCACGCCGCCGGGGTGCAGGTGCGCGGTGTGGCGGGGAAGCAGCAGGTGCAGCAGGGTGCCGGTGTCCGCGGGCAGCTCCCCGCCGTGCAGGAGGTGGGCCAGCTCGAACGACGCCCAGCCGAACGCCTGCCACCCGGTGCCGCCGACCTCGGCGAGGGCGGCGGAGACCTGGCCGAGCGGGTCCGCGCCGAGCGGTTCGTGCCGGGTGCCGGTGGGCGCGGTGACGGTCAGGCCGTCGGGACCCAGCACGATCTCGGCGGCGGTGCCCGCGGCCAGGAACACGTCCTCGCCGCGCTCGTAGAGCACGTAGGGGTCCGAGTCGGGCACCGTGCGGGCGACGGCGGTGGCGCCGGCGATGCGGTCGGTGGCGGTGCGGTCGGTCGTGCTGCGGTCGGTCGTGCTGCGGGTCCGCTCGGTGGGGGCCGGCTGGGTGCGCGGCGGGCCGGCCGCCTCGGTGGTCGTGGACATGGTCGGTTCTCCTTCGGGCCGGCGCTCGTGCCACCGGGGTGGGGGTCGTCGTGGGGTGCCGAGGCGTGGTGGGCCGGGCGTCGACGGGCAGGTGGGACGGCGGGCTCAGCGGCCCCAGGCCGTCGCGGCGTCGGGGTAGTAGTCGGCGAACATCCCCAGGTCGGTGGCCTGGTCGTAGCGGGGGTGGCCCCGCATCCCGGCGAGTGCGAGTCCCTCGGCGAGCCCGTAGTAGCCGGGTTCGCCCTCGGGCCGGCGGGCCGGTCCGGCGGTGCCGTCGACGACCGCGCCGAGGTTCTCGGTGAACGCCCGGTGCGCGGCCTCGACGAGGTCGGACAGCACGTCCTCCAGCACCGCGTCGGGGTCGATCGGGAACCGCGCCTCGGCCAGCACCGGGCCGGTGTCGATGCCGGCGTCGATCTCGTGCAGGGTCGCGGCGAAGCTGGTCTCGCCGTGCAGCACGGCGTAGGCAGCCGTCACCGGCGGGAGGCCGCGGTAGGACGGCAGCGGCCCTCCGTGCACGTTGAGCAGCCGCAGCCCCGAGGCCAGCACTTTCTCCCGGAACAGGAACGGGTTGTCGATCGACCACAGCAGGCCGTCGGTGCACCGCTCGGCGAGCTCGCCGGCGAGCGCGTCGAGGTCGGCGCCGCTGCGGACCTCGCGGGCGGCGCCTGGGTCGAACCCCGGCGGTGGGGTGGTGCGGGGCCCGTGGCAGACGAGGTCGACGGGGTGGCCGTCGGCCCGGGCGTGCCGCACGGCGCGCCACAGCAGGGCGCCGTCGCCGACGAAGATCATCGTTCCTCCTCGATGGATGCGCGGGTGACCCGGCGCAGCGGTCCGAGCAGCAGTCCGGTCGCGGCGGCGACCAGACCGGTGACGGTGTTGTAGAACCAGAGCGCGTCGCCGTCGCCGACGAGGCCGCCGACGAACCCGGCGACGACGGCGCCGATTGCGGCGCCGGTCATGGCCTGGGCGGCGAACAGGCTGTTCACCCGGCCCAGCAGGGCGTCGGGGGTGCGGAGCTGCAGCAGCGTGTAGCGCAGCACCTCCTCGATCGCGTTCGTCGCGCCGGCGGCGACCAGGGCGGCGAGGACCAGCGCAACGGTCGGTGCGGCGCCGGCCAGCGCGTAGCAGGCATAGCAGAGGACCATCAGGGCCAGCAGGAGCCGGCCGGGACGCGGGCTGCGCCGGACCCAGCCGCTGCCCAGCGAGCCGAGCACCACCCCGGCCGCGAGTGCCGAGTACATGAGGCCGACGACGGTGGACGAGCCGCCGAAGCGGGCCTCGACGAAGGCCGGGACCAGCACGAACGAGCCTCCGCCGACCATCCCGACGAGGCCGGCGACCATCACGCCGAACACCACCGGCTCGCGGACCGCGAACCGGGCACCGGAGCGCAGGGCGGCCAGCGGGCTCTCCACCGGTTCCTGCGGAGCGCCGTCCCCGCCGCCCGCGCCGGGCTGGTCGCCGTCGGGACCGTCGCCGTCCGGACCGGCCGAGGCGGCCGCGGTCGTCCGTCCCCGGCCCGGTGGCGGCGCGACCATGAGCAGCGCCCACGTCACGGCGGCGGCGAGTGCGCCGGCCGTGTAGTTCCAGGCGGCGGAGGCGACCGCGAACACGATGCCGCCGACGGCCGGGGCGACCACCGCGCCGAGGCGCAGCGACACGGTGTTCAACGCCCCGACCGCGTGCAGCTTGGCCCGGTCCACGATGGACGGGGTCACGGCGAGCATCGCGGTGATGCAGGTGGCGCCGGACAGCCCGTTCGCGGCGACCAGTGCGGCGGTCAACGGGGTCGACCCGATCCAGGCGGCGTTCACCGCGAGCCCGGCGAACGTCGTCCCGCTGATCAGCCAGGTGACGCGCACCAGGAGCCAGCGGTCGACCCGGTCGGCGAGGACCCCACCGCCGAGGTACCCGACGACGAACGCCACCGACTCGATCGCGGTCACCATCCCGACGACCGGGGTGGAGCCGGTGCGGCCGTAGACCTCCAGCGGCACGGTGACCGCGACGATCCCGACCCCGAACAGCAGGATGGTCCGGGCGACGAACAGGTTGCGGAACGTCCGGTCCTCGCGCAGCGGGCTGACGTCGACCAGCAGGGACGCCATCAGCCACGCACCGACCAGGTCATGAGGACCTCGGCCCAGCGCTGCGCGACCCGGTCGACCGTGCCGGCGTCGAGGACGCCGGTGGGGTGGCCGAAGGTCGTCTCCAGGACGGGGCCGTCGATGGTGTCGCGCAGCAGCACGTCGACGACGAGCGAGTGCCCGACCCGCACGCCGGGCGCGGGTCCGACCCGTACCGCGGTCTGCTCGGGGGCGAGCTCCCAGCCGCCGCTCGCGGTCCCGGCGGGCCGGGTGGTGCGACCGAGCCAGTTGAGCGCGACCTCCGCTCCCGGGCCGGTGACCCGGGGCGTGCCGTCGGCCGGGTACCGCAGCAGGCCCCAGCCCAGGCCGCGCCCGGGCGGTGCGGCGACGGCGTCGCGGGCCCTGGCGATCGCGGGGGCCGTGTCGGGTACCTCCGGACCGGGGGTGCCGCGCACCGGGACCGGGGCGAGCACGGTGAGGCAGCCCACCGTCCGGGCGAGGTCGATGTCGTCCCCGAGTTCCTCGGCGCGGCCGTGGTGTTCGAGGTCGACCAGCAGCGGGCCGTCCGGCGCGGTGACGGTGAGCGCCTCCCCGAGAACGGCGAGCAGCACCGCCTCGGCGCCGGCGCCGTGCCTCCCGGCGAGCGTGGTGACGACGTCCGGGCCGGTCACGACGGTCTGCCGGAGGTCGGCGTGGGTGTCCCGGTGGTCGCGGGGCCGCAGCGCCGGCAGCGGGGCCGACGAGGAGAGGGTCTCGGTCCAGAAGCCGGTCTCCGCGGTGACCTGTGGTCCGGCGCCGTGGGCGTGGAGCCGCGCGGCGAACGCGGCGAAGCCGGTGGCCTCCGGGGCCGGTTCGGTCCCGGTGCCGTGGGTCGCGATGTCCTCGGCGAGCACCCGCCAGGACGTGCCGTCCACGGCGAGGTGGTGCGCCACGACCGCGAGCCGTCCCGGCTCGGTGCCGCGGTCGAACCAGAGCAGCCGCAGCATCCCGCCGGGTCCCGCGTCGAGCTCGTCGCGGGCGGCGACGGTCGCCTCGGTGACGGCGCGGGTGAGTGCGTCGGCCCCGGCGGCCGGGTCGACGGGAACCCGCCGGACCAGCGCAGCCGGGTCGGCGTCGTGGCGCGGGAGGATCTGCAGGCCCGTCCAGCGCCCGTCCGCGTCGGTCTCCAGGGCCGAGTGCAGGACCGGGTGCCGGGTGACCAGGGCGTCGGCCAGCGCGGTGAGGTCGTCGGCGTCGAACCCGGCGGGGGTGGTGACCAGCACCGCCTGTGCCCGGCCGGCGACCGGGCCGCCCACGGATCCCAGCCAGGACAGGACCGGAGTGAGCGGCGCGGTGCCGGGCTCGTCGGCGGCCGGGGTGGCCGATGCCCCGGCACCGACCGTGCCGGCGGTACCGGCTGTGTCACCGCCCTCGCCCTCGCCGGCGTCGAGCGCCGCCGCGACCGCGGCGACCGTCCCGGCGACGAGCAGGTCCCGGACGCGCAGCTCGATGCCCTCGCGCCGGGCGGTGGCGGCGATGTCGATGGCGCCGAGGCTGTCGCCGCCGAGGCCGAAGAAGTCGTCGTCGATGCCGACCGTGTCCAGTCCGAGGACGGCGGCGACGATCGCGCACAGCCGCTGTTCGAGCGGGGTGCGGGGGGCGCGGGAGGCGCGGTGCGCGATCGGTTCGGGCTCGGGCAGCGCACCGGTGTCGAGCTTGCCGTTGACCGTCAGCGGCAGCGTGTCGACCACCGCCCACAGGGTGGGCACCATGTAGTCGGGCAGCACGCGGGCCACCGCGTCGCGGACCGTCTCCGGGTCGGGGTCGCCGACCAGGTAGGCCGCGAGCCGCTTCGTCGTCCCGGTCGTGCGGATGACGACGGCGGCCTGGTCGACCCCCTCCACCGCGCCCAGCGCGGTCTCGACCTCCGCCGGTTCCACCCGGTAGCCGCGGATCTTCACCTGGTCGTCGCTGCGGCCGAGGAAGTCGAGGTTCCCGTCGCCGCGGCGCCGCACCAGGTCACCGGTCCGGTACATCCGGCCACCCGGGGTCCACGGGTCGGCGACGAACCGCTCCGCCGTCGAGTCCGGCCGGTCCAGGTAGCCGCGGGCCAGTCCGGTCCCGGCGATGTAGAGCTCACCGACGACGCCGTCGGGCACCGGCCGCAGCCAGCCGTCGAGGACGTAGGCGGTGGTGTTGGTGATGGGGGTGCCGACGGTGGACGTCGGGCTGTCGGTGGTGCCCGCGCCGAGAGTGTTGATCGTGTACTCGGTCGGACCGTACAGGTTGTAGCCCCACGTCCCGTCGGTGTCGCGCAGCCGCGACCACACCGACTCCGGCACCGCCTCACCACCGAGCAGCACCAACGGCGGCACGTGCGGGCCGTCCAACAAGCCCGCGGCGAACAGGTGATGGGCGTAGGTCGGGGTCACGTTCACCACGTCCACCCGATGCTCACCGCAGTACTCCACGAGACGCTCCGCGTCGCGACGCAGCTCCTCGTCGCACACGTGGACCTCGTGGCCCTCCACCAGCCAGAGCAGCTCCTCCCAGGACATGTCGAACGCGAACGACACCGTGTGCGCGATCCGCAGCACCCGACCACCCGCGGCGTCGATCGTCGGAGCGAAAATCTCCCGACGGTGGTTGACCTGCATGTTCGTCAACCCACGGAACGGAGTCACCACACCCTTCGGCTTCCCCGTCGACCCCGACGTGAAGATCACATACGCGGGATGGTCCAGCCGACCCGGAGTGCCGGGCGCGAACGACCCCAGCTCCTCATCGGTCAGCGGCGTGTCCGGGACACCGTCGAACAGACCCGGCTCGTCCAGGCGCACCTGCTCCACCGCGCCGTCGAACCGTGCGGCCACACCCGCGACCGTCACCAGCAGCGTCGCCCCCGAGGCGACGAGCACCTCGGCCAGCCGCTCGTCGGGATGGTCCAGCTCCAGCGGCACGTACGCCGCACCGGCCCGCAGGACCGCGAACAACGCCACCACGTTGTCCACCGAGCGCGGCAGCCCGAGCGCCACGACCGTCTCCGGGCCGGCCCCGCGGGAGCGCAGGACGCGGGCGAGCCGGGTGACGCGGGCGTCGAACTCGGCGAAGGTGACGTGCTCGTCGCCGGAGACCAGTGCGGTCCGGTCCGGGCAGGTCGCGGCGCGCTCGGCGAGCAGCTCCGCGATGGTGGCGTCCGGGACCGGGGCGACCGCGGACGCCGCACGCGCGACGGCGTCGGCGTGGTCGGCCGGGGCGAGGACGTCGATCGACCCGACCGGACGTGCCGGGTCGTCGGCGAAGGCCCGCAGTACCGCGACCATGCGGTCGGCGGCGCGCTCCATCGTGGACCGGTCGAACAGGTCGGTGGAGTACTCGACGACGCCGGAGAGCAGGTCGGGGGTGTCGGTGAAGTTGAACGACGCGTCGAACTTCGCCGTGCCCGTGCGGACGACGTCGGCGCTCGCGTCCACGCCGTCGAGGCGGGGGGGCAGGGCGTTCGCGTCGCCGCCCAGGCACACCACCATCACCTGGAACAGCGGGCTGCGCCCGGGCGCCCGGTCCGGGGCCACGGCGGCCACGACGTCGGAGAAGGGCACGTCGGCCCGGTCGTAGGCGTCGAGGTCGGCGCCCCGGACCGCGCGCAGCAGGTCGGCCACCGTGTGGTCGGGCGCCACGTCGGTCCGCAGGGCGAGGGTGTTGAGGAAGTAGCCCACCGCGTCGTCGAGCGCCGGGTCGAAGCGGGTCGAGATCGGGGTGCCGACGACCACGTCGGGCGAGCCGGTGTGCCGGGACAGCAGCACGGCGAGCGCGGCGTGCAGCAGCATGAACACGGTGACGTCGTGCGAGCGGGCCAGCCGGTGCAGCTCGGCGGTCAGCTCCGGGCCCACCTCGACCGGTACGGCATCGCCTGCCCCGGTGGGGGCGGCGGGACGCTGCCGGTCGACCGGCAGCGTGGTCTCGACCGGGGCGCCGGTCAGTGTGGTCCGCCAGAAGTCCAGCTGCGCCGTGGCCGAGGTGTCCGACCCGTCGGCGAGGCAGTCGCGCTGCCAGGCGGCGAAGTCGGCGTAGCGGACGGTCGGCGCGGGCAGCGACGACGGCGCGTCCGGGCCGGAGCGCAGCCGTGCCCGGTAGGCGGTCTGGAGGTCCTCGATGAGGGGGCGCCATGACCACTCGTCGACGGCGATGTGGTGCAGCACCGCGACCAGGACGTGCTCGTCGGGGCCCAGCTCGAACAGGGTGACCCGGGTCGGTGCTTCACGGGCGAGGTCGAACGGGGCGCGCACCGCGGTCTCGATCCGGCTGTCGAGGTCCGCCGCGTCGATCCGCTCGGTGGTGACGACCGGTCCGACGGCGCCCGGCTCGAGCACCCGGGCCGTGGTCGCGCCGTCGGGGTAGATCGTGCGCAGCACCTCGTGCCGACCGAGGACGTCGAGCCAGGCGGCGCGCAGCGCGTCGGTGTCGAGCGGGCCGTGCAGGCGCAGGACGCCCGGCACGTTGTAGACCGCGCTGGGTCCGCCGACCCGCGACAGCGCGAGCATCTGCCGCTGCCCGGCGGAGATCTCCCGTTCTCCTCCGTCGTGGTGCACGGGCTGCAGGGCCGGGCGGGCCGTGGCGGTCCGGCTGCCGTAGGGGGCGAGCCGGGTGACGGTGCGGGCCTCGAACACGTGGCGGGGGCGGATCCGGATGCCGGCCTTGCGGGCCCGGTTCGCCAGGGCCAGCGCCGAGATGCTGTCGCCGCCGAGGTCGAAGAAGTCGTCGTCGGGGCCGACGCCGTCGACGCCGACGACCTCCGCGACGATCGAGCAGAGGGTCTCCTCCAGTGGTGTGCGCGGTGCGCGTCCCCCGCTGCGGCGCAGGGCGGCGGGCTCGGGGAGGGCGGCGACGTCGAGCTTGCCGTTGACGGTGAGCGGGAGCGCGTCGACCACCGCCCACAGCGTGGGCACCATGTAGTCGGGCAGCACGCGGGCCACCGCGTCGCGGACGGTGGCCGGGTCGGGGTCGCCGACGAGGTAGGCCGCGAGCTGGCGCTGGCCGGGTACCTCCGGGTGCGGGCGGGCGACGACGGCGGCCTGGGAGACCCCGTCGGCGGCGGCCAGCGCGGTCTCGATCTCGGCCGGTTCCACCCGGTAGCCGCGGATCTTGAGCTGGTCGTCGCTGCGCCCCAGGAAGTCCAGGTTCCCGTCGCCGCGACGCCGGACCAGGTCACCGGTCCGGTACATCCGGCCACCCGGGATCCGGAGGTCGGCCACGAACCGCTCGGCGGTCAGGGCGGGACGGTCCAGGTAGCCGCGGGCGAGCCCTGCTCCGGCGATGTAGAGCTCGCCGACCACGCCGTCGGGCACGGGGCGCAGCCAGCCGTCGAGGACGTGGGCCGCGGTGTTGGTGATGGCGGTGCCGACCGTGGAGGTGGCGCTGTCGGTGGTGCCCGCGCCGAGGGTGTTGATCGTGTACTCGGTCGGACCGTACAGGTTGTAACCCCACGTCCCCTCGGTCTCGCGCAACCGCGACCACACCGACTCCGGCACCGCCTCACCACCGAGCAACACCAACGGCGGCACGTGCGGACCGTCCAACAGACCCGCGGCGAACAGGTGATGGGCGTAGGTCGGGGTCACGTTCACCACGTCCACCCGATGCTCACCGCAGTACTCCACGAGACGCTCCGCATCACGACGCAGCTCCTCGTCGCACACATGCACCTCATGCCCCTCCACCAGCCAGAGCAGCTCCTCCCACGACATGTCGAACGCGAACGACACCGTGTGCGCGATCCGCAACACCCGACCACCCGCAGCCTCGATCGTCGGAGCGAAAATCTCCCGACGGTGGTTGACCTGCATGTTCGTCAACCCACGGAACGGAGTCACCACACCCTTGGGCTTCCCCGTCGACCCCGACGTGAAGATCACATAGGCGGGGTGGTCGAGCCGGCCCGGGGTACCGGGCGCGAAAGCACCCAGCTCCTCGACCGACAACGGAGTGTCCGGGACACCGTCGAACAGACCCGGCTCGTCCAGACACACCTGCGGCACGGACGGATCGAAACGGGCGGCGACGGTGGAATCGGTCACCAACAACGCCGCCCCCGACGCGGTAAGAATCTCCGCGAGCCGCTCGTCGGGATGGTCCAACTCCAACGGCACATAGGCCGCGCCGGCACGCAGCACCGCGAACAACGCGACGACGTTGGCCGTCGACCGCGGCAGACCCAGCGCCACGACGGTCTCGGGGCCGGCACCGCGGGCCCGCAGGACCCGCGCGGTGCGGGTGACCCGGGCGTCGAGCTCGGCGAAGGTCAGCCGGGACTCCCCCGCCACCAGGGCGGTGCGTTCCGGGCAGGTCGCGGCCCGCTCGGCGAGCAGCTCGGCGATGGTGGCGTCCGGGACCGGGGTGGCGGTCGCACCGGTGTCCACGGCGACGCCGAGGTCAACCGCGGCGAGCGGGGCGTCCGGCGCGGCGGTGAGGGCGTCGAGCACCGCGACGAAGCGGTCCATCAGCGACCGTGCGGTATCGGTGTCGACCGCCTCCGGACGGTGGTCGACGGTCAGCTCCATGTCGTCGAACGGGTTGACCGCGAACGACAGCGGGAAGTGGGAGTCGTCGAGGGTCTCGACGTCGGCCATCCCGTGCCGCTGCGCGGCCTCGGCGAACGCGTCCCAGGCGTTGCGCAGGGTGAACAGGGTGTCGAACAGCCGCGGACGGCCGGTGGCCTGCTGGATCTGCCCCAGCCCGAGGTACTCGTGCGCGACGAGGTCGGCGCGCTCGTCGGCGAGGCGGCGCAGCACGTCGGCGCCGGTGTCGGTGGGGGCGAGCCGGACCCGGACGGGGACGGTGTTGAGGAAGAGCCCGACGGAGTGCTCCACCCCGGCGATCTCGTCCGGTGCGACGGCCATCGGCGTGCCGAGCACGACGTCGTCGCCGCCGGTGGCATGGCCGAGCACGACGCCGAGCGCCGCGATCAGGACGGTGTTGACGGTGACCCCGTGCCCGGCGGCGACGGCCCGGACCCGGTCGGACAGCGGGACCCCGAGCCGGGTCCCGATCCGGGCCGAGGGTTCGGTGAAGGACCGCTGCTCCTCGCCCGCGACCAGGGTCGGGGCGGCGAGGTCGGCGTAGGCCCGCTCCCACACCTCGCGCGAGGTCTTCTCGTCCTGGTCGGCGGTCCAGCGCAGGTACGTGTCGTAGCCGGGCGCCGCCGGGGGCTCGCCACCGTCGTGCAGGGTGAGCAGGCGGTCGACGACGCGCATGGCCGACGCGCCGTCGAACAGCTGGAAGTGGTTGGTGAGCACCAGCCGGTCCCGGCCGTCGGGCAGGTGCACGAGGAGCAGGCGAAACAGCGGCGGCGCGTCGAGCGGGATGGGTCGCCCCCGCTCCTGCTCGGCGGCCTCGCGGGCACCGTCCACGGACGCCACGGACAGCTCCGGCACCGGCAGGTCGGGGAGGTGGTCCCGGACGACCTGGACCGGGCGGCCGCGGTCGTCGGTGGTGAACCCCACCCGCAGCAGCGGCGTGGCCGCGACCAGCCGGGCCAGCGCGTCCCGGAGCCGCTCGCGGTCCAGGGTGCGGTTCAGGGTGAACACGGTCTGCAGGATGTAGACGCCGCTGCCGGCCGTGTCACCGCCGGTGCCCTCGGCGGCGTCGTAGACGGACTGGAAGTAGAGGCCCTCCTGCAGCGGGGACATCGGCCAGACGTCGGTGGCGGTGCCGCCGACCCGCTCGCCGAGCGCGGCGACGTCGGCCGGGCCGAGCCCGAGCAGGTCGCGCAGCAGCCGGGTGTCGGTGCGGACCGTCTGCGGTGCCGTGCCCGCGACGCGGGCCATCCCGGCCGGGGTCCGGTGGGCGAACACGTGCGAGGTGCGGACGTCGAGTCCGGCCTCGCGCGCGGCCCGCACGACCCGGGTGGCGAGGATGCTGTCGCCGCCGAGGGTGAAGAAGTCGTCGTCCGGGCCGACCCGGGCAGCGCCGAGGACCTTCGCGAACGCGGCGCACAGGGTCCGCTCGACGTCGTCGGCGGGCTCGCGGTCCGCGGTGACGGGGCCCCCGCCGAAGTCGGGCTCCGGCAGGGCGCGGCGGTCGAGCTTGCCGTTGACGGTCAACGGCAGCCGCTCCAGCACGACGATCGCGGCCGGGACCATGTACCCGGGCAGGACGGCGCCCAGGGCGGTGCGCACGGCGGCGGGGTCGGCCGTGGTGCCGGGGGTCGGCACGACGTAGCCGACGAGCCGCCGGTCGGCGGCGTCGGTGCCGGTGTGCACCCGGGTGACCGCCTGCGCGATCCCCGGCAGCGTGAGCAGGCCGGCGTCGACCTCCCCCAGCTCGACCCGGTACCCGCGGATCTTCACCTGTTCGTCGGCGCGGCCGGCGAACTCCAGCTCCCCGGCCCGGTCGAACCGGGCGAGGTCACCGGACCGGTAGAGCCGGGTGCCGGGTGGGCCGTCGGGGTCGGCCACGAACCGGACGGCGGTGAGGTCGGGGCGGTCGGCGTAGCCCTGGGCCAGCTGGGCTCCGGCGACGTGGATCTCTCCGACGACGCCCTGCGGGACCGGTCGCAGCCGCCGGTCCAGCAGCCGTACCTCCAGCCCGGCCAGTGGGCCACCGACCGGGCTGACCGGCCGGTCGAGGTCGGCGGGGCCGATCTCACGGTAGGTGGTGTGCACCGTGGTCTCGGTGATGCCGTAGAGGTTGGCCAGCACCGGGGCGCCGGGGGCGTGCCGGGCGCACCAGTCCCGCAGCAGCCGCGGCTCCAGTGCCTCCCCGGCGAACACCACGTAGCGCAGGGTCTCGGCCGCCGCGCCGCCGGTGGGCTCGGCGAGGGCCAGGGGGCCGAACGCCGAGGGCGTCTGGCTGAGCACGCTGACCCGCTCGGCCGCGATCAGTGCCCAGAGGCGCTCCGGGTCACGTGCGGTGTCGCCGTCGACGACCACGACCGTCGCGCCGGTCGCGACCGCGCCCCACAGCTCGAACACCGACACGTCGAAGGCGATCGAGTGGACCAGGGAGAACACGTCGTCGGCGGTGACGTCCATGGTGCCGCCGGGTGCCACGGTCGCCGCCAGCAGCGACAGCACCGCACGGTGCGGGACCTCGACGCCCTTGGGCCGGCCGGTGGACCCGGAGGTGTAGACGATGTACGCTGGCTGCGCTGCGGGGACGGCGACGGGCTCGGGCAGCGGTGCGACGTCCGCCGGGAGCGCGTCGACTGCGACCACGCGCGGGCCGAGACCGGTCACGCTCTGCGGGGTCGTGGCGACGGCCAGCAGGCTGTGCGGCCGGGCGTCGCCGACGATGAGCGCGAGGCGACCGGCCGGGGAGTCGACGTCCAGCGGGACCGCGGTGGCCCCGGCGAGGGCGACGGCGAGCACCGCGACGACCATGTCGGCGCCGCGCGGGACGCCGACGGCCACCCGGTCCCCCGGGCGGACCCCGTCGGCGACGAGCACGGCGGCCAGCCGCCCGGCGCGGTCGCCGAGCTCGCCCCAGGTCAGCCGCTCCGCCCCGGCGACCAGCGCGGGGCCCTCGGGCCGGGCCGCGACGGTCGCGGCGAACAGTGCCGCGAGGGTGGCGGGGAGGGTCCCGGGGAGCCGATCGGTGCCGGTCGGCGCCGGAGCGGGTGCCGGGGCCGGCGGGTCGAGCCGCAGCTGGGAGAGCCGGGTGCCGGGCGCCGAGGCGACCAGGTCCAGCAGACGCTCCAGCCGCGCGAGCACCGCCTCGATGGTCGTGGCGTCGTAGAGCTCGGTGGCGTACTCGACGATCACGCCCAGCCGCGGGTCGCCGGTCTCGGTGACGGACTCGTGGAAGGCGAAGGTCGCGTCGAACTTCGCCGAGCCGGTGCCGGTGCGCCGGGCCGTGGTGACGGCGCCGTCCAGGTCGAGCTCGCTGCGGTCGGGGTCGGTACGCAGGTAGAGCAGCTCCACCTGGAACAGGGGCGAGGCCGCGCCCCGCTCCGGGCCGATCCGGTCGACGACGCGGTCGAAGGGGACGTCGGCGTGCTCCATCGCGGCCAGGTCCGCGGTGCGGGCCCGGTCCAGGACCTCGGCCAGGGTCGGGTCACCGTGCAGGTCCAGCCGCAGCGCCAGGGTGGTCAGCGCGAACCCGACGACGTCCTCGGCCCCCGCGTGCCGCCGCGCCGAGACCGGGGTGCCGACCACGACGGCGTCCCCGGCGTCGTCGCCGGGGTCGCGGTCGGCGTCGGCGTGCGCCTCCAGCAGGACGGCCAGTGCGGCGTGCAGCAGCATGAACATGCTGGTCCCGTGCCGCTGGGCGGCGACGCCGAGCGCCGCGGCCAGCTCGGGGCCGAACTCGGAGCGGACCTCGGCGCCGTTCCCGCCGGGCGTCGCGGGCCGGGGCCGGTCGGGGGGGGGGAGCGTGGTGACCGGCGGCGCGCCGGTCAGCCGGTCGGCCCAGAACTCCAGCTGGCGCCGTGCGCGGTCGGTCGGCTCCTGCGGGGTCCCGACGAGCGCGGCCTGCCAGGCGGCGACGTCGCCGAAGCGCAGCGGCGGTGCGGGCAGGGCGGGGGCGCGCCCGGCGCGGCGGGCGGCGTAGGCGGTGCCGAGGTCGGCGAGCAGGACCCGCAGGGACCACTCGTCGACGGCGATGTGGTGGCAGACGAGCCCGATGCGGTGGCGGTCGTCGGCGGTGCGGGCGATCTCGGCGCGGACCGGGGCCTCGCGCTCCAGGTCGAAGCGGTGCCCGACGAGCGCGGCGAGCGTCGCGTCGGCGCCCGCCTCGTCCGAGGCTCCGGTCCCGACGTGCACCGGCAGCTCACCGGGCGGATGGACGTCCACGGTGACCGTGCCGTCGGCGGTCTCGCCGTAGGTGGTGCGCAGCACCTCGTGACGGGCGACGACGTCGTGCAGCGCGGCACGGAACGCCTCGGGGTCGAACGGGCCGGTGACGGTCCACTCGCGGGGGACGTTGTAGGCCGCGCCGGGGCCCTGCATCCGGTACAGCGTCCACATCGGATGCTGGGCGGGGGCGAGGACCGCGGGTGCGGTGTCCGGGCGGCGGACCGGGCCGTCGGCGGCAGCCGGGTCCCGGTCGTCGGTACCGGCGGGGGCGTGGTCCGCGACCAGCGCGGCGAGTCCGGCGACGGTCGGGCGGGCGAAGACGTCCGGGACCGTGACCGGGGCGCCGAGCCGTGCCCGCACCCGGTTGGCCAGCCGCAGCGCGGACAGCGAGTGCCCGCCGAGGACGAAGAAGTCGTCGTCGACGCCGACCCCGGTGCGGTCGAGGAGCTGTTCGAACAGTGCGCACAGTGCGCGCTCGCGGTCGTCCCGGGGCGGGCGCGAGCCACCGTGGACGCGGTCGGGCACCGGCAGCGCACGCGTGTCGATCTTGCCGCCGGGGGTGCGCGGCAGCTCCGGGAGCACGACGACCGTGGCCGGCACGAACTGCGACGGCAGCCGCTGCGCGACGGCCGTGCGCAGGTCCTCCCCCACGAGCTCGGCGGTGTCGTCGGCGGGGACGACGTAGGCGACCAGGGACGGTCCGTCGCCGACCGTGCGGGCGACGACCACGGCCGCGCGCACACCCGGCTGTGCGACCAGGGCGGCCTCCACCTCGCCGGGTTCGACCCGCACGCCGCGCACGGTGACCTGGTCGTCGGCGCGGCCGAGCAGCTCGAACCGGCCGTCGGGCAGGCGCCGGGCGAGGTCACCGGTGCGGTAGAGGCGGGCGCCGGGCACGGCCGGGTCGGCGACGAACCGGGCGGCGGTCTCGGCCGGCCGGCCGGCGTAGCCGCGGGCCACCTGCTCGCCGCCGACGTACAGCTCGCCGACGACGCCGTCGGGTACCGGGGCCAGGAACCGGTCGAGCAGCGCGACGGTGCTGCCGGGCACCACCCGCCCGGCCGTGACGCGCTCGTCGCCGTCGACCTCTCCGGCGAGCACGTCGCCGGCGACCTCGGAGGATCCGTAGGAGTTCACGACGACCGAGCCGGGCGCCCACGCGCGCGCGGCCGCGACGGCGGTGGCGGTCAGCGGCTCGCCGGAGCAGATCCAGCGGCGCACCGCGACCGGGCCGGGGGTCTCGGCGAGCACGGACACCAGCGACGGGACGGCGGTGACCTGCGCGACCGGCTCGGTGCGCAGCAGCCGGGCCAGTGCCTCCGGCTCCGTCGCGGTGGCGTCGTCGGCGACCAGCACCCGCGCCCCACCGGCCAGCGCGGCGAGCAGTTCAGTGACCCCGTCGATGAAGGCGATCGAGCTCTTGGCGACCCGGACGTCACCGGGCTCGACCGGCCAGGCCCGGCCCGCCCAGTCCAGCCGCCGGGCCAGGCCGCGGTGGGTGCCGAGGACGCCCTTGGGCACGCCGGTCGATCCGGAGGTGTAGACGAGGTGGGCGGCCTGCTCGGGGCGCGGCCGGTCGAACGGCCGGTCCGGGGCCGGGCCCGTCGCCAGGTCCGCGACGCTCGCCGTGGCCGCACCGGTCGCGACGGCGGCACCGTCGGTGATCACCAGGGCGGGCGCGGAGTCGGTGAGCACGTGCCGGATCCGTGCGGCCGGGTAGCCGGGATCCACCGGTACGAGGGCCGCGCCGGCGCGCAGGACGCCGAGCACGGCGGCGACCAGGCCGGTGGTGCGGGGCAGCAGCACGGCGACCCGGTCCTCCGGCCCGATGCCGCGCGCACGCAGCGCGGCGGCGACGCGGTCGGCGGTGTCGTCGAGCTCGGCGACGGTGACCTCCACCGGAGCCTTCCCGGGGCCGGGCGCGGCGACCAGGGCCACCTCGTCGGCGCGGTCGGCGACGCCCGGGCCGAGCGCGTCGGCCGGGTTCCAGCGTGGCCCGCCGTCGGTGGCGGTGACCGACCGGTGCACCGGGCGGGTGGTGAAGATGTCGGCGAGCCGGCGGTCCGGGTCGTCCCCGGCGTCCTCGAGCAGTGCCTCGAGGTCGGCCAGCAGGGTGGACACGGCGTCCGCGGTGAGGTGCGCCGCGGCGTAGGTGGCCTCGACGTCGAAGCCGTCGTCGGTGAGGAACACCTCCAGCGCCAGCGGGTGCTGGGCGGTGCCGTTGTCGGTGCGCAGCCAGCTCGTGGTGGCACCGGGCAGCTGCGGGCCGTCCAGCTTCTGGGTGAGGAACAGCAGCTGGGCCTCGAACAGCGAACGGTCCTGTCCCGACGCCGACGGGTTCAGCTGCTCGACGAGCCGGTCGTAGGGGAAGCCCTGGTGGGCGAACCCGTCGGCCGCGACGCCCGCGACCCGGCCGGTGAGCGACCGGACGGTGTCGTCGGACCGCACCTGCGAGCGCAGTACGACCAGGTTGCCGAAGTTGCCGACGAGCTCGGTGACCCCGCCTTCCTCGCGGTTGACCACGGCGGTGCCGACGGCGACGTCGCCGGTGCCGGCGAACCGGCTCAGCACGGCGCTGTAGCAGGCGAGGACCACCGTGTACGGCGTCGTGCCCAGCTGCGCGGACAGCTCCCGGACCGCGCGGGCGGCGGCCGGGGAGAAGCGCCGGTCGACCCGTCCGCCCGTCTCGACGCCGGCCGTGGGGTCCTCGGCCGGCAGCCGGTCGAACAGCGCGGGGACCGGTTCGGCGAGCCGCTGCCGCCAGAACGCGGCGTCGGCGTCGTGGCCGCTCCCCTGCCCGGCAGCGGCCCACGCCCGCTGTTCGGCATCGGCGAAGTCCGCGACCTGGCGCTGCGGTGGGGTCGTGGTCACCGCCCCGTCCAGGGCCTGCCGGTAGGCGCGCTCCAGGTCGCGGGAGATCACGGCGAAGGTGAGGCCGTCCCAGGCGATGTGGTGGACCTGCAGCAACACCGTCGTGCGTGCCGGGCCCTCCCGGAGCACCGCCACCCGCAGCGCGGAGTCCGCGGCGAGGTCGTAGGGCCGCGACGCCCGCTCGCGGGCCAGCTCGCGGACCCGGGCACGACGCGCGTCGGCGTCGGCCCCGGGCGCGTCGAGGACCTCCCAGGGGTAGTCGAGCGAGTCGTGCACCCGCTGGAACGGGTCGCCGTCGTCGCCCGCGTGATAGGTGGTGCGCAGCACCTCGTGCCGGGCCACCAGCGCGTCGAAGGCCGCCCGCAGGGCCGCCACGTCGAGGTCGCCGTCGACGGTCAGCTCGATGCACAGGTTGAACGCGGTGCTGCCCGGCACGATCTGGTGGTGCAGCCACATCCGTCGCTGCGCGAACGACAGCGGGAACTCGGTCCGACCGGCCCGGCGCGGCGCGGCGCCGGGGTCGCTGCGGCGCAGGCCGGACTCGGCCAGGCGCCGGGCGATCAGGGCGCGCTTGCGCTCGTCGAGACTGGTCATGGTGGTGGCCTCCGGTGTCCCGGGCGGGACGGATGGGTGCGGTCGTTCGGGTGCGGTCGGTTCGGGTGCCGCAGTTCGGGTGCCACGGTCCGGGCGCTGCGCGGCGGCGGGGCTCAGCCGTGCGGAGGACCGCTCACCGGTCGGCCAGCGCCCGGTCGACCTCGTCCTCGGCGAGCGACTCGATCTCGTCGACGACCTCGGCGACGGCGTCGAGACGTTCGGGCTCCTGCGCGCGCAGGGCCCGGCACAGCTCGCGGACCGTCGGGTGGGCGAAGACCGTGCGTGCGGAGACGGCGTCGGTGTCGAGCAGCTCCCGCAGCTGGGAGACGATCACCGTGACCAGGACCGAGTCCCCGCCGAGGGCGAACAGCGGGGTCTCGACGCCCACCGGGCCGTCGTGCTCGAGCACCTGCGCCCACACCCGGGCCACCACCCGTTCCAGGGCGGAGTCGGGCTCGACCCGGTCGCCGCCGTCGGCCACCCGCTCGGCGACGGCGGCCCGCACGGCCCGGCGGTCGATCTTGCCGTTCGCGGTCAGCGGCATCCGGTCCAGCGCGACGACCGCCCGCGGGACCATGTGCGGCGGCAGCGCGTCCGGGAGCGCGGCCGCGACGGTGTCGGGGTCGGCGGTGCCGTGCACGGCGACCGCGAGCACCGCGTCGCCGACGACGACGGCGACCGCGCGGGCCACCCCGTCGACGGCGGCGGTGGCGGCCTCGACCTCCCCCAGCTCGACCCGGAAACCGTTGAGCTTGACCTGGTCGTCGCGACGGCCGAGGAACTCGACGGTGCCGTCGGATCGGTAGCGGGCGAGGTCCCCGGTGCGGTACCAGCGGCGCCCGTCGAGCGTCAGGAAGCGGTCCGCGGTGCGGTCCGGGTCGCCGCGGTAGCCGTGCGCCACCCCGGCGCCGCCGATCCACAGTTCGCCGGGAACGTGGTCGGGTGCGTCGCGGCCGAGGTGGTCGACGACGCGCAGCGCGACCCCGTCGAGCGGGGTGCCGTAGGGAACGCACCGCCAGTCCGGGTCGACGGCACCGGGGCCGTCGCCGACCTCGGTGACGGTGGAGTGGATCGCGGTCTCGGTCGTGCCGCCGAGCCCGGCGAAGCCGCAGCCGGGCACCCGCTCGCGCAGCCGGCCCGGCAGGTCGGTGCCCACCCGGTCGCCGCCGAGCAGGACCTGGCGCAGGGTGTCGCCGAGGTCGTGCCCGGTGGCCAGCAGCGCGTCGAGCAGCGCCGGCACGCAGTTGAGGATCGTGACGCCGTGCTCGCGGATCGCGCGCGCCCAGTGGTCGGGGTCGCGCTGGGCGCCCTCGGGCACGACGACGGCGGCACCGCCGGTGCCGAGCACCGCGAACAGGTCGAACACCGACAGGTCGAAGTCGAGTGCGGAGACCGTGAGCGTCCGGTCGCCGCTCCCGATCCGGTAGCGGCGGACGAGGTCGTCGAGGGTGGCGACGGCGGCGCGGTGCGGGACCTCGACTCCCTTGGGCTCGCCGGTGGAGCCGGAGGTGAACAGCAGGTAGGCGGCCTGTTCCGGGTCCGGGCCGGCCGCCTCGGGCAGCGGCGAGTGGGCCATGAGCTCGGTGAGCGTCACCCGGTCCTCCCCCGGCTCGGCGGTGATCGCCCACCGGTGCCCGGACACCGCCCGGATCCGCTCGACCCTGGCGGGGGGCTGCTCCACGCCCAGCGGCACGTAGGTGCCGCCCGCGGCGAGCACACCGAGCACCGCGACGACCTGCTCCGGTCCGCGCGGCAGCGTCACCGCGACCGGCTCGCCCGGCGCGACCCCGCGCTCGCGCAGCCCGGCCGCGACCCGCAGTGCCCGGTCGGCCAGCTCGGCGTGGCCCAGCACCCCGGAGTCGGCGACGACGGCGGGGGCGTCCCCGCTGGCGACGGCGCTGGCGAAGAAGTCGTGGTGCAGCGGTCGCGCCGGCGGCAGCTCGGCGGTGGTGTTGACGCGCTCCCGCACGGCGAGCTGGTCGGCGGGCAGCAGCGCCGGGACGGGCACGGACCAGGTCCGCTCCTCGCCCAGACCGCGCACGAGCCGGCTGAACGCGGCGAACATGGCCTCGCCGACGCCGTCGGGCAGCAGGTCGGCGCGGACGTCCCAGTTGACCAGGATCTGCCCGCCGACCTCGGTGATCTGCGCGTCGAGCAGGACCTGCGGCCCCTGCGAGATCATCCACACCGGGTCGCCGAACAGCGCCCGCGCCTGCTCGTCGAACAGCTCGCCGAGGTTCAGCCCGCTGGTGAAGACCACCGGTGCGAGTACCTGCTCGCCCGCGCGGCGGCCGAGCTCGCGCAGCACCTCCACACCGGAGAAGGCGGCGTGCTCGGCGTCGGAGTGCAGCCGGTGCTGGACGGCCCGTGCCCGTTCCAGGAACGTCGCGGGCGTGGTCAGGTCGACCTCGAGCAGGACCGAGCCGGTGAAGTCACCGACGACCCGGTCGATCTCGGGGTGCACCGGGTCGCGGTCGAACAGCGGGACGTTCACCACGAACCGTGGCTGCGCGCTCCACGCGCCGATCACCTCGGCGTAGGCGGTGGCGATGACGGCGGCCGCGGTCAGACCGTGGCGGCGGCACGCGGCGAAGACCGCGTCCCGCTCGTCGCCGGCCAGGGTGAACGCGAGCCGCTGGGCGCGCGGCCGACCGGTGCCGTGTTCCACCACGGGCAGCTCGGGCGCCCCGGGCAGGTCGGCGGCCCGGGTCTCCCAGTAGGCACGGGCGGCGTCGGACACCGCCCGGCGTGCAGCCGGCCTGGCCTGCAGGTACTCCCGGTAGGTGACGCCGATCGGTTCGGTCTCGGGCGCGTCGAGGCGGTGGGCGTAGCAGTGGGCCAGGTCGGCGAGCAGCACCCGGAAGCTGACGGCGTCCGCGGCGACCATGTCGACGTCGACGTGCAGCCGGGCTCCGTCGGGCAGCAGGCTCACCGCGACCCGGAAGACCTCGCCCCGCTCGATCGCGAGCATCTCGTGCGACATCGCGTCCCGGGTCGCGGCCAGCCGCTGCTCGCGCTCGGTGTCGGACACCGCACGCAGGTCGTGCACGACGGGCGTGCCCTGGCCGTCGGCGGGCAGGATCTCCTGGCGGCCGTTGTCGGTGATGCGGGCGCGCAGCATCGGGTGCCGGTCGACGAGCCGGCGCACGGCCGCGGCCAGCCGGTCGGGGTCGAGACCGGGCCCGTCGAACTCCAGGTACAGGTGCGGGGCCACCCCGCCCAGGGGCTGGGCCGGGTCGCGGCCGGCCCAGTACGCGTGCTGGAGCAGGGCCAGCCCGAACTCGGCGGACTCGTCGGTCGCGGCGGGCCGGCCCGCGTCGGTGGGCTGCTCGTCGGTGCCGTCCGTCGCCGGGGCGGCGTCGGGACGGCGGGCCAGGAGCGCGGCCCACGCCGCGACGGTCGGGCGGGCGGCGAGGTCGCCGAACCCCACGTCGAGCCCCTCGTCGCGCCAGCGCGAGACCAGGCGCATGAGCGCGATGGACTGCAGGCCGAGCTCGAACAGGTCGTCGTCGTCGCCGACGTCCGCGGGCTCCTCGTCGACCAGGTCGGCGATCAGCTCACGGAGTTCGTCGGTGGACACGGGGCTCATCGGGGTGGTTCCTCCTGCGCGGTGGTTGCGGACGCCCAGCGACCGGCGAACTGGTCGAGGGCTCCGGGCACCGGAGCGGCGGGGTCGGTGTCGAGCTCGACGATCCGGTTGTGGGCGTCGACGTGGACGACCCGCGGCACGTGGTCGGCGACAGCGGACTGCGGGACCTGCTGGTAGGCGACGATGATCGTGAGGTCGCCGGGGTGCACGAGGTGTGCCGCGGCCCCGTTGACACCGATCACGCCGGTACCGCGCTCACCGGTGATGACGTAGGTCTCGAGGCGGTTGCCGTTGTCGATGTCGAGGACCTGGACCTTCTCGCCCTCGACCAGCCCGGCCGCGTCCATGAGGTCCTCGTCGACTGTGAGCGAACCGACGTAGTGCAGGTCGGCCTGGGTGACCGTGGCGCGGTGGATCTTGCCGCTGAGCAGCGTGCGGTACACCTGCGGGACGACATCGGCGACGCCGGACATGGGGGTTCCTTCCGTTTCGGGGGTGAGGGGTGGAGCGGGTCAGCCGGTGCGGTCGGCCAGGCTGCGCGGTCGCAGGTCGGTCCAGTGCTGCTCGACGTGCGCGAGGCAGGACGCGCGGTCGGCCGGACCGTGCGTGACCTGCCAGCCCGCGGGGACGGCGGCGAACCCGGGCCACAGGGAGTACTGACCCTCGTCGTTGACCAGGGCGTAGAACGTCCCGGTCTCGTCGTCGAACGGGTTGACGGACATGGCTGTCTCCTCTGTCGTCGGTCGGGTCGGATCAGCGCGCGGCGCGACCGGCGGGACACGGGCCGGACCGCTCGGTGCCGCCGGACACCGGCCGCTCGAGCTGGTCGTGGCCGTCCCGGGTCGACGGTCGAGGGCTGCGGGTCCCACGGAGAGCGACCGGGCTCCCGAGGCTCGCGCTCCCCGTCGTGGTGCCCTCGGTGAGCCTGCCGTGGTGCCGCCCGACCGCGCTCCGACACTCGGCGAGGCAGCCGGTCGTCCGACCGCCACCGCTTCGCACCCTCGCGGGGTCGGCCATCACTGTCCCTTGCACATGGTCGGCTGCACTTCTCTAAGGCGAGCCTAACTTCATCACATCGATCAACATCCCGCCTAGAGAGTGACATCACGCAGAACACCCACACCGACCGAAACGCCAGGTCGGAGTAGCGTGAGGAGGCCAGCGTCACTCGTTTGACTGATCTCGTCGCGCGTTGGCGTTACTGCGTCCTGGTGTGACGTCCCGGGCCTCCTCGGCCCGTTCGACGGAGGCCCCGGCCCCGGGGATCAACCCTCCGCACACGACTGCGGCCGGCACCGGGGATGCCGGAGCCGGCCGCAGTGGAGGACGAGGGACTACTTGGACACGGCGTCCGACAGACGCGGGGCGATCCGGTCGACGATCCACGGGATCGACAGCGGGGACGGGTTGCGCAGCCCGATGAACTCGTCGTAGTCGTAGGTCACGACCGCGCCGCGCTGCACCACCGGCAGCCGCTCGTACAGCGGGTTCCGCTGGAGGGTCCTGAGTGCCTCCGCGTCACCGCCGTCGAACAGGACGAGGGCGTCCGCGTCGAGCGAGGCGATCTGCTCGGAGGAGAGCTGCACCCCGAACGACTCCCCCTTCGGCAGGGCGAGGATCTGCGGCGACAGCGAGAGCCCCAGCGCCGCGGGCACCGAGTTCATCGCGTCGTCCGGGTCGCGCAGGGCGGTCACCGCACCGGGCTGCACGAAGCCGAAGGTGTAGGTGGCACCCTGCAGCGCCGGGTGCGCGGCCCGCGTCTCGTCGAGCTTCGTCTGCACCTGGCCGATGACCCGCTCGGCGTCGGCCGGGCGGCCGAGCGCAGTCGCGAGCTGCGTCGTCATCTCCTGCCAGGTGTCCTGGGCCGGGCCCTTCTGGTAGCCGATCGTCGGCGCGATCGCACTGAGCTGCTGGTAGGACTTCTGCAGCGCGAAGTAGCCAGGGGCGAAGATCAGGTCCGGCTTCAGGGCGGCGACCTGCTCGATGTTCACCTCGGTGGCCTCGCCGGTCACGGGGAGCACCTCGACGTCCTTGGCACCCGGGGCCTGCGACGTCCACGGGGAGAGACCGGACTCGCTGCCGCTGGAGGACGCTCCGACGACGGGCGCCTGCAGCGCCAGTGCGACGTCGAACCCGGTGGGCCCGAGCGCCACGATCCGTGAGACACCGGGCGGCACGGTCGTGGTGCCCAGTGCGTGGGTGACCGTGACCGAGCCCTGGGCGGTGTCGGGGGCACCGGAGGACTCACTGCCGCAGGCGACGGTTCCGAACAGCAGCGCGCCGCACACGGCGGCACCGAGGAGTCCTCGGCGACTTAACTTAGGCATACCTCGTAAGTTACGCAGGAGGTACTCGTCCGCGGAAGATCGGTCGCGGTATCGGTGCGGTACCGCACAGTCACGACGGTCCGATGAGGACCGACGCGCACGATCAGGGGCCCCGGGCCGTGACGGCCCGGGGCCCCTGCTCATGCGGTCGGAGGCGAGCGTTGGTCGGGGCGCACTCTTCGGCGCCCGGCGTCGTGCCGCGTTGGTCGCGTTCCCGGTCCGGCGCGTCCCGGTCCGGCGCGGTCGGGCGTGTCCTCGGTGGCGGTGGCGGTGTCGGTGCGAGGACGCCGGATCGTGCGACGGCGGGCGGTCCGAGGCCGGGCTTCGGGCCACGGACCGGACGCGGCGACGATGGCGAAGAACGCGGCGTCGGTGTCGGGCCCGGTCTCGACGTGGGCGGTGACCCCGCAGTCGGGTGAGGTACGGCCGTCGAGCGGCATCTCGACGACGGGGGCCGTGTCGGCTCGGGCCGGAACACCCGAGGGCGCTGCACACGGGGCGTCCAGCATCGTCATCACCTCACGAGGGTCGAGGAGCGGAGTCGCCCCGGTCGGAGCACCGGGGACGGTGCCCGACCCGTGGGCGACTCCACCGTGCGGTTCGAGTGATGGTCGGTCGATGATCAGAAGTCTCGAGGTGGCTGCCACCCCCTTCCGAACCTGTCGTCGTGGCCGTTCCGTGGCGACTCCGTGGCCGTTCGGTGGCTGCTCGGGGGCCGCGGCCTCGGCGGACCGCCGCGTCAGCGAGGACCGGGCCAGGAGCTGTCGTCCGCGATCGTCGACCCGATCGCGACGTGCGTCGGCCAACCCGGGGCCGCCGGGACGAACGGTCTGACGTCCGGGTCGAGGAACCGGTCCAGCGCACGGAACGGATTGGCCCGCATCACCAGGTTCTCACCTCCCTTTCCGACCTGTTCCACGCACACCGGGAAACGGGGCACGGCACGGACGACGTCACCATATCTGTCGCCCGGGCTCACTTCGGCCTGCCATTCCCGGCCTGCTCGGAGGAACCGTCGCTCACACTCGGTCGGTTGTCGTGCGGTGTCCGATCTCTCGGACATCTCCACTAATAAGACACTCCACGGCGGTTGTCAAGGACGCGGATCCGACACCGGAGAACCGTCGTCGCGAACCGGTTCCACCCACTCGACGTCGCCCTCCCCGATCACGGTTTCCTCCGGGTGGGGCTCGGGCGCGACGAGCCGCACCCGGGCGTCGGCGCCGGGGCTGTAGAGCGACTCCGCCCCATCGGCCCACCGGACCCGGTACGGCGGCTCCCCGTTCCGTCCCAGCACGCCGAGCACCTCACCGAGTCGGGCGGTTCGCCCCAGCGTGGCGGACTCGACGACGATGTGGTCGCCCACGACTGCCTGCATCGTTCTCCACCTTCCTCCTTTTCCTGCGGTGCTCACCCTCGGGACCGGGGGCTCGGTGACGCGACGCCCCGGCTCGGGCGCGGTGACCGGCCCCCGTCGCGATGGTCCGGGGCCGTGACCAGCGCGTCCAGTGCAGCCGGCAGATCGGGGAACTGCCCGATCCGCTCCAGCACGGCGTGGGCCCGCACCCCGGCCCGTGCCGCGAGGTGCCCCGCACCGACGAGGTGGAAACCCACCCCGCGGCGCGCGGTCGCGTAGGTGGCGTGGCGCAGAGCGGACAGCCCCGGCGAGGTCGCAGCCGCGACCCCGGCCAGGTCGGCCAGGATGTGCCCGGCCCGCACACGGGCGTCGTCGAGCAGGGCGAGGCGGGCGTCGACCTGGCGCAGGATCCGCGCACCCGCTGTGGTGTCCAGGAAGCCCCACACCCGGATCCGGTACACGTCCGGATGTGGGGAGTCCACTCTGATCCGTTCAACTCCCATCACGAAACCCCTCCTTCTCGCACCCCTGTTCCGGCGATGTCCGCGCGGCACCCCGGCCCTCGCGGAACCGATCGAACTGCGTTCTCACACCGCCATCTCGATTTATAGGAACCGATTCCGACAACGGCCCTATTCCTGGCGGGGCCGACGTCGGAGGAAACAGACGATCGCGCTGAACATCTGCCAGGAACCGGAATCCGCACATCGCACGCGGCCCCGTTCCTCCACGCGGTCGGCGGACGACGGCTCGACGCGCGATCACGTGATCCACCGGATCCCGCCCGGCCGCGCCGGGGGGGCGCACACCCGCACCGGAGGGATCGAGCGCGGAGCCGGACCCGGGGCGGCGACGATCGTGGGTCATGGCGAGCGGACTACCCGGCTGCGCCGAGAGCATGCCGGAGGTGCGGCCTCCGTCGTCACACCCGCGACCAGGATCTCGCGAACGGTCGTCGGGCCGTCGCCGCGCGCCTCGGCCGAGGTCTCACCTGATGGGCTCGCGATCGAGGCGAGGCAGGCGTCGTACTCCTCGGCCGCGCCGGGGCCGGGCTGCCACTGTTGGCGGGTCGACTCGACGGCGATTCTGACGAGCCTCCTGCGGTCGGGGTCCTGCGGGTCGGGCTCACCGACGTCGGGGCTCGACGGCATCGCGCGGTCACGCTGGTACTGAAAGAGCCGTGCGAAATGCACTTCGGCACCGTCGGCGGTGACATCGACGACATGCCCGCGGACGGTCGGTCACGCATTCGTGGGGGTTGTCGCTCGCCGAGACCCCGAGCGTGACCCGCGCGTCACGCACCAGGTTCCGGACCCAGGCCTGTCGGGGTGTGCTGTTCAGTAGGACATCACCGTCCTGCCAGTCGACCCGGGTCGGGGTAACCGGGGCGCTGCCGTCAGCGCGGGCGGTGGGCACGTGAGCGGAATGGGGCGCCAGCAGGAGGGCACGGACCCTCTCGTCGATGGTGTCTCCCGGAGTCGTCGGACCACCTGGTGGTCGCGTCGTCGGTGACGGTGCAACCGACCGACTCAGTGGTGGTCCAGCTCGTCGCCCGACATGAGGGCGAGCAAGCCGGCGGGAGTGTGCTCGTCGAAGAGCAGTCCGAGGTTGCGGTGGGACTCGGCCGCGAACTGCGCGCTCCGCGCGAACAGGGCCGTCTCGTAGGAGGCGAACGCGGCCTCGATGTCGTCGGGGTGCTCGGCGATGACTCGGCCGAGTTCGGCGCCGTCGAACATGGCGAGGTTGACGCCTTCCCCGGCGAACGGCGACATAACGTGCGCGGCATCCCCGAGCAGGGTCACCCCGGGCACGCGGTCCCAGCGGTGCCCGATGGGCAGGACATGGATGGGGCGCAGCACGGGAACGGTGTCGCCATCGGTGATCAGAGCAGTGAGCGCGGGAGACCAGCCTCCGAACTCGGCGGCGACGCGTGCCGTCGTCATGGCGGCGTCCGCGCCCTCGATCTCACGGAACCAGCCCCGCGGTTCGACCAGGGCAATGTAGGCGTGCAGGACACCTCCGGGCTCGCGGTGGGCCAGCACCCCGCGGCCCGGCGCGAGCGCGAACAGCGCCCCGTCCCCGACCGCCGCGGCCGCGTCCGGGTGCCGTACGTCGGCATCGTGCAGCGAAGTCTCGACGAACGAGATACCGGCGTACTCCGGGGTCGCGTCACTGAGCAGCGGCCGGATCCTCGACCAGGCGCCGTCGGCGCCGACGAGCACGTCGGTGGTCACGGTGGCGCCGTTGTCGAAGCGCAGCGTGTGCCGCCCGTCGCCCGCGGGAGCGACCCCGGCGAGCCGGTGCCCCCATCGGACAGTGCCCTCGGGAAGCGACTCGAGCAGGATCCGGCGGAGGTCGCCACGCAGGACCTCCGGACGGCCTCCGATGCCCTCGTCGGGCTCGTCGAGCAGGACGGTGCCGTCGGCCGTCAGAACGCGGGTGGCCTCGCCGCCACGGTGGATGATCCCCTCGAACTGTGCGGTCAGACCGGCGGCCGCCAGGGCGGGTTGCCCGTTGTACTGGTGCAGGTCGAGCTGACCGCCCTGTGTGCGGGCCTGCGGCGAGCTCTCCGCCTCGTAGACCGTGGCACCGACACCGCGGACGTGAAGGACGCGAGCGAGGACGAGCCCTCCGAGACCCGCTCCGACGATGGTGACCGATCCGGCCATGACAGCTCTCCCGACGGTGTGCGGATGGCACGTCGTACCAGATTGGTACGACGTACCATCCGTGTCAATATGAGTCGTGCCCAGGACGTCGCGCCGCGCGGAGCGGAAAACGCTGACCCGGCAGCGCGTCGTCGAGGCGGCCGCCCAGCTGCTCGACACCGTGGGCGAGGACGGTCTGACCTTCCGGGCACTCGCCGCGAAGCTGGAGACCGGACACGGCGCGATCCAGTGGCACGTGGCGACCAAGGACGAGCTGCTCGTCGCCGCGACCGAGATGGTCGTGTCCCGCGCGCTCGGACGCGCTGACCCGGCCGGCTCGCCGCAAGCCGCGATCCGCGCGGTGGCCCTCGGCGTGTTCGATGCGATCGAGGCGCACCCCTGGGTCGGCGCCCAGCTGGCGAGGCCGCCGTGGGACGCGACGGCCCTAGTCGTGTTCGAGCTGATCGGTCGCCAGGTCCAGGCACTGGAAGTGCCGTCCGACGCCCAGTTCACCGCGACGTCCGCACTGCTGGTGCACATCATCGGCGCCGGTAGTCAGCAGGCAAGGAACGCCCGCTCCCCCGAGGCCGCTCTCGGGCGCCAGGAGTTCCTCGACCGGCTGGCCGTACGGTGGGAGGAGCTCGACGGCGAGCAGTACGCGTTCACCCGCACGGTCGCGGGACGGATGCGCGATCACGACGACCGGGCCGAGTTCCTCGCCGGGATCGACCTCATCCTCGCCGGGCTCACCCGGCTCCCCTGAGCGGACGACCCAGGGCCGCCGGTCGGCGGGCCGCCGTCAGCGGAGCGAGCAGAGCAGGCCGTGGAACGCTGCCCAGACTGCCTCGCTGTCCACCGTCCCCCGCGCCTCGGCCAGCCACAGGGCAGCCTCGTTCATCGCACCGGACAACAGCCTGGTCAGCGGCTCGACCGGCTGCGCCGCGATCACCCCGTCATCGACGAGTTGCTGCAGCGACTCCGCCAGATGCCGCGCGGAGGTCTGTTCGTCCAGCCGCCGCCACTCCGCCCATCCCAGGACCGCGGGCCCGTCGATCAGCATGATCCGGGACAGCTCGGGGTCGTTCGACACCGACAGGAACGCCCGGCACCCCTCGACGAAGGAGACCCAGGAGTCCGCGTCGTCGGACACCGACGTGGCCACCCGCTCGGCGACCTCCGACTGGACCTGCGCGAGGACCTCGCGGAACAGGCCGATCTTGCCGTCGAAGCTGTGGTAGAGGGCCCCCTTGGTGACACCGGCGGCGGCCACGATCTCGGCCAGCCCGACCGCGCCGTAGCCACGCTGGGCGAACAACGTCCGCGCCTCCTGGATCAGCGCCTGGCGCGTCTGCTCCCGTTGCCGGACCCGCACTCCGGTCATCGACCCTCCCCGATTTCATGTACCGACGGTATGTGAACGTGCTACGGTCCCCTTGTACGTACCGATGGTACGCCAACTTCGACCAAGGAGTCCCGTCATGACCACCGTCGCGCCTCGCGAGCAGCGCGCCGGTACCCGCGAATGGCTCGGCCTCGCGGTACTGGCACTTCCCACCCTCCTCGTCTCGATGGACGTCAGCGTCCTGCACCTGGCCGGTCCCGCGATCACCCTGGATCTCGGCGCCACCGCACAGCAGATGCTGTGGATCATCGACATCTACGGCTTCATGATCGCGGGCCTGCTGGTCACGATGGGCAGCCTCGGCGACCGCATCGGGCAGCGGAAGCTGCTCCTGATCGGCGCGGCCGCCTTCGGCGTCGCATCGATCGTGGCCGCGCTGGCGACCAGCCCGGAGGCTCTCCTGGTCAGCCGGGCCGCTCTGGGGATCGCCGGCGCGACCCTGATGCCCTCGACCCTGTCGCTGATCAGCGCAATGTTCGGCGACCCACGCCAGCGCGGCATGGCGATCGGGCTGTGGGTCACCATGTTCTCGGTCGGGATCGCGCTCGGTCCGGTGATCGGCGGCGCGCTGCTGCAGGTCTTCTGGTGGGGCTCGGTCTTCCTGATCGCGGTGCCGGTCATGGCGCTGCTGCTCGTCGCCGGACCGCTCCTGCTGCCGGAGTACCGCGCCGAACAGGCCGACCCGATCGATCTGGCGAGCGTCGCCCTGTCCCTCGGCGCGATCATGCCCGTCGTCTACGGCCTCAAGGAGCTCGCGGTGGGCGGCAACGCCGGCATCGCCGCAGTGGCGATCGTCGCCGGTCTGGCACTCGGCGTCGTCTTCGCCCGCCGGCAGCGGCGCCTGACGACCCCGCTGATCGACCTCACCCTGTTCCGGAGCCGGGCCTTCAGCACCGCCGCCGTGGCCATGCTGCTGGCGATGTTCGTCGCCGGCGGCACCTACCTCTACGTGACCCAGTACCTGCAGCTGGCACAGGGACAGTCCCCCATGGCGGCCGGCCTCTGGCTGCTGCCCGCGGCGCTCGGGCTGATCGTGACCTCGATGGCCGCTCCGGCCCTGGCCGGACGCTTCGCGCCGGCCCACATCGTCGCCGGCGGTCTCCTGATCTCCATCGTCGGACACCTGATGCTCGCAACGGTCGGCCCGGAGACCGGACTGTGGGTGGCGGTGGTCGGATTCAGCCTGACCTACGCCGGTGGCGGCCCGCTGATCGCCCTGGGCACCGACCTGATCGTCGGCTCCTCCCCGCCGGAGAAGGCCGGCTCGGCGGCCGCCGTCTCCGAGACCGCGACCGAGCTGGGCATGGCACTGGGCGTCGCGGTGCTCGGCGCGCTCGGCACGTTCATCTACCGCACCCAGCTCGCGGGATCCCCTGTCGGAGCAGAGGCGGGAGGTGCCGACACCTTCGCCGGCACCGTGGAGGCCGCCGGCCGGCTCCCCGGCACGGAGGCCGGAGAGCTGGTCGCGGCGGGCACCCAGGCGTTCACCTCGTCGCTGTCGACGATCGGCCTGGTCAGCGCGGTGCTGTCCGCCGTCATGGCGGTGGCGATCGTGCTGGGTCTGCGCACCAGGAGCTGACCGGCTCGGCGCGGTGATCGGGCGACCCGCCCCGATCACCGCTGCCGCCGCCGTATCGGACATCCAGCTCGATAGGGCCCTGATAGACCACACACCTACGGTCGGACGTACCGAACTCACCGCCCAAACCGGGCAGGAGTCCGATACGCCGTGGAGGCGCTGTGGGGGAGCTCGCGCACAGGGTGGTGGGTCAGGCGGAACCGTTGCCGGCCCGCCGCCCCGGGAACATCGGGACGTCGAGTCGGACGGAGTTCCCGGACCTGCTCGGCGATCTCGTCCGGAGAGGACAGCTGTCCTACACCCGGACGTCGTTCGCCGAGGGGAGCACCGTGTACCGCGGACAGCACCCCGACGAGTCGATCTACCTCGTCCTCACCGGACGGGTGAAGACCATCGTGCACTCCCGGTCGGGGAAGATGTGCCTGCTCCGCATCTACGGTGCCGGGGAGGTCGTCGGGGAGCTCGCACTCCTCGACGGCGCACGCACCGAGCCGGCCGTGGCGATGGACCCGGTGGACATGCTGAGGTTCTCCGACGAGGCGCTCTTCCGGGCTCTCGACGGCCGGGTACTGCACCGGCATCTCATCCAGCACCTGGCGGGCCGGCTCGCCGAACAGCAGACCTCGATCAGCCATCTCGTCACCGATGACAGCGAGCACCGCCTGGGTGTGACCCTGCTCGACCTGGCCCACCGACTGGGCCGCGCGGGGCCGACCGGGGTGACCATCCACGACCGCATCACGCAGGAGGAGCTGGCGCACATCGTCGGCACCACCCGGTCGCGAGTCGGGTACTTCCTGCGCCGGTTCGAGGAGGCGGGGGCCGTCGAGTTCCGGACCGGCCGCGTGCTGCGGGTCCGTCCGGCGGCACTGCGCTTCTACCTCGATGCCCGCGCCGACGCCGGCTGACCGTCACAGACCGCCGGGAACGGTCCACCACCACCACGAAGGAGCCGACCGGTCATGACGCACACACCCACCAGGTCCACCACCTCCCCACGGCGACCGCGCAACACGGTCTGGGACTGATGAGGACGCCCCCGAGGTCAGGCCGGCGGTCGCGTACGCCCCGCGGCTCCTCCCGGGGCGTCACCACGGGCCACGGCCAGGGCGGCGCGGCACTGGTCCTCGAGCAGTGTCAGGCCCGCCCCCTCGATCACGTCCAGTGCCTGGACCGCAGCAGCGGCCGCCGCCGCACGGTCGCCGAGGCCCAGGTCGAGGCGACCGATCGCGAGCAGCGCGTGGGCCCGCATCCGCTTCTCGCCCAGGCTCTCGGCGAGGACGGCGGCCTGTTCGAACGACCGGCGCGCCGCGACCGGGTCTCCCCGCAGCTCCAGCGCCTCACCGAGTCCGACCATCCCGTGCAACGCGGCCGACCGGTCGTCGACCGCGCGGGCGAAGGTGAGCACCCGGTCGAACAACGCCTCCGCGGTCTCGCCCTCGCCGCGGCGGAGATGGACGAGCCCGCGCCGGTGGGTGATCTGCGCGGCGAGCCTGCGATTGGGCAGGTCCTCCACCGCACGTGCGGCATCCTCGATGACCGCCAGCGCCTCGTCGACCCGGCCGGTGTCCATCGCGAGCTGGGCCAGGTTGGCCAACACGTGTGCCGCCCCGGACCGGTCACCGTGCGACCGCAGCACCACCAGGGCGGCCCGGGACCGCTGGCACGACCGGTCGAAGTCCCCGGTGAGCCGATCGAGGATGGCGAGGTTGCGGTCCACGAGAGCCCGGCCGTACTCGTCGGCGAGGTCGGCGAACAACTCGGCGGCCCGGTCGAGGTCGACCCGCGCCCGTCCGTAGCGCTGCTCGAACAGCTCGAGGGACCCGAGCGAGTAGCGGACGGCCGCCTCGCCGCGGTGGTCCCCCGCCCGGACCACCGCGCTGAGCGCGGTGAGGTGGGTCGAGCGCCACTCGTCGTAGAAGCCGTACGCCTCGAACAGCACCACCGCGGTGACGGCCAGGGACCAGCACTCGGTGTGCAGCCCGAGCGCCGATGCCTGGGAGACGGCGGCGACCAGGGCGGCGCGTTCACGCCGCAACCAGGCGAGTGGCTCGACCGGCAGTCGGTCGGCGGCGCGGCGGTCCGCCTCCGGCCGCGGCCCGTCGCCCGGCAGCCCATCGCTCCGCAGCAGCAGATCCCCGCCGTACTCGTGGACATGGGTCTGCTCGACCAGCCGCAGGAACGCCCGCACGACCCGGGTGATGCCCTCGACCCGACCGGACGGCGTCTCCTCGACCATCGCGCGTTCGCGGGCGAACAACCGGACCAGCTCGTGCAGCCGGAACTGACCGGACAGGGGATCGTCCGAGCCGACCTCGACGATCTCGAGCAGGTGCAGCTCCACGAGCTCGTCGAGATGCCTCTCCGCCGTACGTCCGTCGCAGCTCAGGAGCACCGCGCACACCCACCCGCCGGTGCGGGGAGTGTCGAGCAGCGCCAGCAGCCGCAGCAGTCGGCGGGCCTCGGGGGCCAGCGACTCGTAGGTCAGGAGCAGACTCCCCCGCACCGCCATGTCCCCGTGCTGGAGTTCGTCCAGCTGTATCGAGTCGTCGGCCAGGCGCGAGCACATGGCGCGCAACGTCCAGTGCGGACGGGCGGCGAGCCGGGCCGCCGCGATCCGCACCGCGAGCGGCAGGTGCCCGCAGAACCGCGCGAGGGTGCGGGCGGCCTCGGGATCGGCCCCGATGCGTTCGCACCCGAGGATGCGTTCCAGCAGCGCCATCGACTCGGCAGGGGCGAACGCTCCGACCTCGAAGCGGGTGGCGCCCGGGAGGGCGGTCAGTCGCCGCCTGCTCGTGACGATCAGCGCGCTCCCCGGGCCCGGGGGGGACCAGAGGGAGCAGCTGCGACTCCACGGTCGCGTCGTCGACGACGATCAGGACCGACCGGCCGGCGATGCGTTCGTGGAACGCCGCGTGCCGTTCGTCCGACGACTCGGGGATGAGCTGGGGCGGAGTCCCCAGAGCCCGCAGGAAGCGCTCGAGCGCCCGGTCCGTAGCGGCCGGGTCGCTGCCGATCGAGGCGTAGAAGCAGCCGTCGGGGAACCTGTCGGCCGTGCGGTGCGCCAGGTGCAGCGCGAGTGCCGACTTGCCGACCCCGCCGTGCCCGGACAGAACGAGCACCGCGGCGGCGCTGCGGCCCCGGGTACTCGAGCGGATCACACCCAGCATGCGACGGATCGCGGCCTCGCGGCCCGTGAAGTCACCGACGCCCGCCGGGAGCATCGCGGGAGCCGACGCGGCCGGCGCGGCCGGCGACGGGCCCTGCAGCAACGAGGAGTCGCCGCGCAGGATCGCGGCCTCCAGCGAGCGCAGCGGCTCGGCGGGTTCGATGCCGAGCTCGGCGATCGACACGTCACGGGCACGCCGGTACTCCCGCAGCGCGTCGGCCTGCCGGCCGGCTCCGAACAACGCCAGCATGAGCTGGCTGCGCATCTGCTCGCGCAGCGGGTAGTCGAGGATCTCGCGGCTGAGCAGCGGTACCAGCTCCGAGTGCCTGCCGTTCGCCAGCATCAGCGCGGCCAGCTCCTCGATCACGACGGCGCGGCTCTCCTCCAGGGCCACTGCCCTGTCGCGGACGGCGGGACTGGTGATCTCCGGGAGGACGACGGGCCCCCGCCACAGCGCGAGGGAACCGCGCAGGACGGTGACCGCCTCACTGGATCTGCCGGCCCGTACGAGCTCGCGGGCGCGGTCGACGGCGCGCTCGAACTCCAGCCGGTCCAGCTCCGCCGCGCCGGGTTCGAGGGCGTAGCCGGCGCGTCGGGTCACGATCCGGGCCACGGCGGTCCCCAGCCGCTGCCGGAGGTGCGAGACGCAGATCTGGATCTGGCTCCGGGCCGTCGCCGGCGGAGCGTCCGGCCACACCGCGTCGATCAGCCGTTCGGTCGAGACCGTCGCGGGACAGTCGAGCAGCAGACAGGCGAGGACGATCTGCAGCCGAGGCCCTCCCGGGTCCACGGCCTGACCCGTCATGCGCTGGACGTCCAGCACGCCGAGAACCCGCAGTCGCACGGACGCCCCCCATGGCCACTGCCGCGATACGCCGTGAAAGCATTACCGACAGTAGAGATGCTGTTCGAAGAAGTCCACGAACGAGTGGCACACAGCGGACGAAACGGTAGTTACGCATCGTCCGTTCAGCCGAGCGTCGCCCTCGTGAGCCGCCGAACGGCGGTATCGGACCGGCCCGATGGCGGTGCGTCCCGATGACACTGACGCTTCGGGTGTACGACCTGTTGCACGGCCGCCCGGCGGCGGAGGTCCAGGCCCGGATGGAGTACGAGGTGGACGGCTGCTGGGAGCTCGCCCGCGTCGCGCTGACCGACGGCACGGGACTGCTGACCGAGACGGGGCCCGACCGCCATCGGCTGCCGGTCCGCATCGTGATCGACGCCCGCCGGTACTTCGCCGCGCAGGGCGTCGCCGTCACCACCGACGAGATCACGGTCGACGCCGGGACCGCCGGCCCCGGGGTCAGCCGGGACGTCGTACTGCAGATCGCCCCGCACGGCTACGCGGTCTGGACCGGCCACTCCGGGTGAGCGGCGGCCGGCCGGCCGCCGCCCGGGCTGCGCGGGGCGGTCGCCCCGGCCCTCGACGCCGGGGGCGCCGAGACCGTCGCGGGACCGCCCGACACGACGTGCGCCGGACCGTCCCGGCCGCCGCCGCGAGCACGGCGATCAACGCGGCCAGCTCGTCGTCGGTGGGTGCGCCGCGCAGTACCCGCACGTCCGGCGCCGCCTGCGCACTCACTGGGGCGGGTTCCCGTGCCGCGCCGCGTCGCCGACGTGCTTGTCGCTCAGCATGTCCAGCGTCCGGTGGATCAGCCTCCGGGTGTCGCGGGGGTCGATGACGTCGTCGACCAGGCCTCGCTCGGCCGCGTAGTAGGGGTGCACGAGCTCCTGCCGGTACTGCGCCGTGCGTCGGGCGCGGACGCCCTCCGGGTCCTCGGCCTGGTCGATCTCACGGCGGAAGATGACGTTGGCCGCCCCGTCGGGGCCCATGACGGCCACCTCGTTGCTCGGCCACGCGAAGGACACGTCGCACCCGATGGAGCGGGAGTCCATCACGATGTAGGCGCCGCCGTAGGCCTTGCGGAGGATGACCTGGATCCGGGGCACCGTCGCGGCGCAGTAGGCGTAGAGGAGCTTCGCGCCGTGCCGGATGATCCCCCCGTGTTCCTGGCGGGTGCCGGGCATGAAGCCGGGCACGTCGACGAGGGTGACCAGCGGGATGTTGAAGACGTCGCAGGTGCGGACGAACCGGGCCGCCTTCTCCGACGCCGGGATGTCCAGCGCCCCGGCCTGGGCGAGCGGCTGGTTCGCGACGATGCCCACCACCCGCCCGCCGATCCGCGCGAGGGTGCACAGCACGTTGGGTGCCCAGAGCTCGTGGAGTTCCATGTGCTCCCCGTCGTCGACGATGTCCTCGACGACCTCCCGCATGTCGTAGAGCTTCGACGGGTCTGCGGGAACCAGGTCCAGGAGTCGTTCGCAGGTCCGCTCGGGCGGGTCATCCACCCGCGTCGCGGGCGGTGACTCGTCGCCGTGGGCGGGTAGCAGGGCGATCAGGTGGCGGACGTCGAGCAGGCAGGTCGCCTCGTCGTCGTGCACGAAGGTCGCGACGCCGGTCGTCGCGTGCACGTCGGCACCGCCCAGGGCATCGTGCCCGATCTGCTCACCGGTCACCGCGGCCACCACGTCGGGGCCGGTCACGAACATCTGGGCCACGTCGCGGACCATGAACACGAAGTCGGTCAGCGCCGGGGAGTAGGCAGCACCGCCCGCGCACGGCCCCAGCATCACGCTGATCTGGGGGATGACCCCCGAGGCGGCCACGTTCCGCCGGAAGATGCCGCCGTAGCCCGCGAGCGCCGTCACCCCCTCCTGGATGCGCGCGCCGGCCCCGTCGTTCAGCGACACGAGCGGGGCGCCGGCGGACAGCGCCAGGTCCATCACCTTGTGGATCTTCTCGGCGTGCGCCTCACCGAGCGAACCCCCGAAGATCCGGAAGTCGTGCGCGTAGGCGAAGACCGTCCGGCCGTGCACCGTGCCCCAGCCCGCGACGACGCCGTCGGTCTCGGGCCGCCTGCGGTCCATCCCGAACGCGGTCGCCCGGTGCCGCCGCATCGGCTCCACCTCGACGAACGACCCCTCGTCGAACAGCAGGTCGAGCCGCTCGCGCACCGTCAGCTTGCGCCGTGCGTGCTGCCGGGCGGTGGCCTCGGCCTCCCCCTCCACGACGGCGGCGCGGCGGCGGTGCAGGTCCTCGACCAGCCCGCGCAGCGTAGGTGGTGCCGTCTGGTCGGACGGACGGTTCTCCACGGCGGTCACGGGCCGCTCCTCTCTGTTCCACGGTTCGCGCCACCGACGCTAGGACGCGGCCGACCACTCCCCCGCGCAGTTCTGAGCACTCCCCCGGCGGCTCGTCCCGACGCGCACTTCTGAGCGGTCGCCCCGGCGCGGCGTGCGTACCAAGGGCACCGGGACACAGTCGGGCACCTCGCCCGGCGCCCGACCGAGGAGGAGCACCAGCATGTACGACGCGATCATCGTGGGAGCCCGGTGCGGGGGAGCCCCGCTGGCCATGCTGTTGGCCCGGCGCGGCCACCGCGTGCTCGTCCTCGACCGTGCCGCGCTGCCGTCGGACACCGTCTCGACCCACTACCTCCACCAGGCCGGGCTAGCCCGGCTCCAGGCATGGGACCTGCTGGACGAGGTCGTCGCGGCCGGCACACCCGCGTCCCGGTCGATGCACTACGCGCACCGCGACGTGACGATGATCGGTTTCGCCGACCCCGTCGACGGCATCGACGCGGTCTACTGCCCGCGCCGGGTGGTGCTCGACGAGATCCTCGTCAACGCGGCACGCCGCGCCGGTGCGGAGGTCGTCGACGGCTTCGCGGTGACCGACGTGATCTGGGACGACGGGCGGGTCGTCGGGGTCCGGGGGCGCTCGGGCTCCGGTACCGAACAGGAGTTTCGCGGAGCGCTCGTCGTCGGGGCGGACGGGGCCCATTCGACGATCGCGAAGCGCGTCGGTGCGGAGACCTACAACGTCCGTCCGGCCGCGGGGTTCACCTACTACTCCTACTTCGAGGGTCTCGACGACTGGGGCATGCACCACCGGACCGGGCACCACGGAACGTGGGCCGGGACGTGGCCCACGAACGGTGGCCAGCTCGTCGCCGTGATCGGGCGCAAGGACCTGCTGCGTGAGTTCCGTCAGGACGTGCCCCGTCACTTCCAGGCCGTGCTGGACGACGTCGCCCCCGAGCTCGGCGAGCAGATGCGTGACCGCGGCCGGGCGCTGGAGCCCTTCGTCCCGATGCGGTACCCCGACAACTTCTACCGTCAGGCAGCCGGTCCCGGCTGGGCCCTGGTGGGCGACGCGGGCTACCACAAGGACCCGCTGACCGGCTGGGGCATCACCGATGCGTTCCTGCAGGCCGAGATGCTCGCCGACGCGGTCACCCGGTCCGCGTCCGGCGAGACCGACCCCTCCGCGGCACTCGCCGAGTACGGCAAGCGCCGTGACGAGGACACCGCGGTGCTCTACGACTACACCACGACCGTCGCCGAGCTCGACGAGCTGCCGCCCTTCTTCCAGGCGGTCCTGGAGGCCGCCGGATCCACCGAGCGGTGGACGACCGCGATGCTCGGCTGGATCGCCGGCGGGGTCCCCGACCACGAGATCTTCTCCCCCGAGGGGCTCCAGGCCCTCTACGACGACGCCGGCCTCCCCGAGGAGCGGCGCGTCTACGACCCCACGGCCTGACCGTCACCCGCCCGCCGCGAGGAGCCCACGATGACCAGCGTCCCCAGCATGTTCGACCGCATCGGTGAGCAGGATCCCGACCGCGACTACTTCGCCACCGGCGGTACCGGCCGCTCCCACGAGTTCTACACCGGCGAGGAGCAGTTCCGCCGGGAGATGAAGGAGATCTACGGCCGTCGTTGGCTCCCCGTCGACCACGTGTCGCGGCTCGGCGACAAGGGCAGCTACACGACGCTCGACATCGGCACCGGCTCCATCCTGCTGATCCACGGCGACGAGGGTGTCCAGGCCTTCCACAACTACTGCCGGCACCGCGGCTACAAGCTCGTCGAGGAGCCGACCGGGCGGCGCCAGAGCATCGTCTGCCTCTACCACTGCTGGGTCTACGACCGGAACGGGGCGTTGAAGAGCCTCAACGGCACCTATCTGGACCACTTCTTCGACAAGGGCGAGAACGGTCTGATCCCGATCCGCACCGAGGTCCGCTTCGGTCTGGTGTTCGTCAGCTTCTCCGACGACGCCCCGGACCTCGACGACGCGCTCGCCGAGTTCGGCGAGTTCGCCCGTGCCTACGAGCTCGCCGACCTCCAGGTCGTCCAGGCCAAGGACTATCCCGTCGCGTCGAACTGGAAGCTGGTCGCCCACAACGTCAACGAGAGTCTGCACTTCCCGACCGCGCACAAGGACCTGCACCGCGTCACGGACTTCGACGACGCGGGCACCTACATGCTCGGTGGGGACCTCGTGGGTGCCTGGCAGGTCATCCACGAGGGCTACAACTCGGTGTCCTCGACCGGACGCAGCGAGAGGCGCCCGATCCCGTCGGTTCCCGAGGGCGACCTGCAGAAGATCAACTGGATCACGATCCTCCCGAACCTGCTGTTCGGCTTCACCGCGGACTACGTGATGGCGCAGTGGGTGTGGCCGGAGAGCCCCGCGACCTGCACCGTCCGCCACTTCTGGCTCTTCCACCCGTCGGAGACCGCTCGTCCCGACTTCTCCCACGAAGCGGTCTTCGCCCTGTGGGACAAGGCCAACCACGAGGACTGGGAGCTGTGCGAGCGCACCCACCGGGGGCTGTCGAACCCGCTGTGGAGCCCCGGACAGCTCTCGCTCGACGAGGAGGTCGTGTCCCAGATCGACGCCTGGGTCGCCCGGGCCACCGACCCGGCCACCGGGGGAACGGGGACTGCGACGTGAGCGCCCGCTGCCACCTCCTGGGCGGGACGCGGGTCCTCACGCGCTGTGGTGACGCGCTGCTGGCGGCCGGGGCGACCGTCCGCGGTGTGTTCAGCGACGACCCGTTGGTCGAGGCGTGGGCGTCCGGACACGGCATCCCCTGCCGCCCGGCGTCGTCCGACCTGGTCGCCGCGCTGTCGGCCGAGCCGGCCGACTTCCTGTTCAGCATCGTCAACCAGCAGGTCCTCTCCCCCGAGGTGCTCGCACTGCCGGCGATAGCGGCGGTGAACTTCCACGACGGTCCGCTCCCGCGCTACGCCGGCAGCAACGTCGCGGCCTGGGCGGTCTTCGACGGCGCGGTCCGGCACGCGGTGACCTGGCACGTCATGGCGGAACAGGTCGACGCGGGGGCGGTGCTCGCCGAGCGGTGGTTCCCGGTACGGCCCCACGCGACCGGCCTGTCGCTCACCTGGGAGTCCACCGAGGCGGGAATCGCGCTGTTCGGCGAGATCGTCGACGACCTCGCACGGCGGTCGCTGCCGACCCCGGTCGACGTGGCCGGACGTGACCGGCGGTTCCACCCGCGCTCGGCCCGGATGGACGACGGGCTCGTCCACCCCGGCACCCCGGCCGACCGGGCGGAACGGCTGGGCCGGGCGATGGACTTCGGCTCCTTCCCGAATCCGCTGGGCATCCCGGCTGTGCTGACCGGCGCCGGGGCGGTGCTGTGCCGTCAGCTGCGCGCGGCCGCGCGGGACGCGCACCGGGCCGCTCCCGCGGTCGCCGCCGTTCTCCCGTCCTCGATCACCGTGTCCGGCACCGACGCCGACCTGGTCCTCTCGGACTTCCTCGCCCCGGACGGCAGCAGCCTGTCCGGGACCGCCGCGGCGCAACGGCTCGGGGCGGTCGTGGGCGCGCCGTTGCCGCCCGTCGACGCGCCGCGGCTCGCCGCCGTCGCCGCGACGCTCGATGCGGCGCGCCGGCACGAGACCTGGTGGCGGGACCGGCTCGACCGGATCCGTCCCCTCCCGATCGCCGCCGGCGACTTCTCCGCCGCGACGGCCCACTACACCCGGCTGCCGTTGGCCCTGGTGCCCGCCGCGCCCGAGGAGACCGCTGTCGTCGAGCAGTCCCTGTTGCGCGTGCTGTCCCGGCGCACCGGTTCCCGGAGCTTCGACGTGGCCTGGTCGACGGCCGCGGCGCAGGAGTCGGGACGGATCACCTCCCAGCTGGTGGTGGAACGCGTCCCGGTCCGCTGGGACGACTCGGACCGCCACGCCTTCGAGCGCGCCTGCGCCGAGGCCGACGAGCGGGTGGGCTACGTCGCCGACCTGGAGATCCGCGCCGGGCTCGCTCCCCGCCCGCTCGGCTCCGACCTGCCCTCCTTCACCCGGGCGGCGCTGCTGCGCCGCGAGCACGAGCAGGACGCGTCCATCGACTCGGACACCGAGGTCGCGCTGGTGTCGGTGGCGGGGACCGCCCCGCTGCTGTGCGTGCGCGCGACGTGGCTGGACGGGGCCGCCGCGCTCGAGCTGGCCGAGGAGGTCGAGGAGGCGGCCCGCCAGGCACTCGCCGGCACCGAGCCGGCCGAGCACGTCGTCGCGGTCCCCACCGCGGACCCGCAGGAGGATCCCGCACCGGCACCGACGGTGCTGGACCTGTTCGACGCCGTCGTGGCGAGCCGCCCGAACGCGGACGCCGTCCGCTGTGGAGGACGGACGCTCAGCTACACCGAGCTGGACCGCTGGGGCGACGCGGTCGCGGCCTCGCTGTACGAGGCGGGCGTCGGCCCGGGCGACGTCGTCGGGGTCCTGTCCGACCGGGGGCCCGACCTGCTGCCGGCGCTGCTCGGTGTGCTGCGCTGCGGCGCGGCGTTCCTCCCGCTCGACCCGGGATTCCCCCGGGAGCGGCTGCAGCGCTACCTGGAGGTGGCAGGGGCGGGCCCCGTCCTCGTCGACGAGGCGTGCGAAGGACTCGGCCGTGAGCTCGGCGAGGTGCGGCGCATCGGACCCGACGACGGGCGGGCGCTCGCCGTCCCGCCCGTCGTGCGACCCGGTGACCTCGCCTACGTGCTGTTCACCAGTGGTTCCACCGGTGAGCCCAAGGGCGTGGAGATCGAGCACGCCGCGCTGGGCAACTTCCTGACCGGGATCGCCGGTGTGCTGGGGAGCGCCCCCGGTGACCGCGTCCTCGCCCACACGACACTGGCGTTCGACATCTCGTTGCTGGAGCTGCTCCTGCCCCTGACCACCGGCGGCAGTGTGGTGCTCGCCTCGCGCGCCGAGGCCTCGGACCCGGCGCGGTTGTCGGGGCTGCTGGCCGACGTCGTCGTCGCCCAGGCGACCCCCAGCCTCTGGCGCATCCTGCTCGACGCCGACTGGACACCGCACCCGGATCTGACGGTGCTGTCCGGTGGCGAGGCCCTCCCCCGGTCGGTCGCCGAGAAGCTCCTGGGCGGACGAGCCCTGTGGAACCTCTACGGCCCGACCGAGGCGACCATCTGGGTCTCCTGCGCCAGGATCGACGATCCCGCCGTGATCGGCCTCGGGGCGGCCCCGCCCGGGATCGGGCTGCACGTGCTCGACGACGACCTCGCACCGGTCGCCCCAGGAGGGACCGGGCAGCTCCACCTCTCGGGTGCCGGGCTCGCCCGCGGCTACGTGAACCGCCCCGATCGCACCGCCGAGGTGTTCGTGCGAGACCCGCGCAGCGGCGCCCGGTACTACCGGACCGGTGACCTGGTCGCGGTGCATCCCGACGGCGGCCTGGAGTGGCTCGGACGGGTGGACGCACAGGTCAAGGTCCGCGGGTTCCGTATCGAGCCCGGCGAGATCGAGGCGGTGCTCGAACGCCACCCGTCGGTCGGCTCCGCGGTCGTCGTGGCGACGGCCTTCGAAGGCACCGGCGAGCCTGCGCTGACCGCCTACCTCACGACGAGGGGCGACTGCGACCGCGAGGATCTGGTCGCGGCGCTGCGGCGCGAGCTGCCCGGTTACATGATCCCCGCTGCCTTCGTCCCGATCGAGCGGTTCCCGCTCACCGGCAACGGCAAGATCGACCGGGCACGGCTGCCGGTCCCCACCCGGGACACCGTCCTGCGCGCCGGAGTCGCGCGGCCCGCGGTCGCGCCGCCGGCGGTCGAGCCCGTCCTGCCGGTCGAGACCGCCCGACCGGCAGGAGCCGTCGCAGCACCGGCCCCGGCCGATCCGGTGGCCGTGACCGGCGAGGTGCTCGGCGAGGTGCTGGGCATCGGGGCGCTGGGGGCGACCGACGGCTTCTTCGACCTGGGCGGCAACTCGATCACCGTCGTCACTGCGGCCACCGCACTCACCCGCCGGCTCGGGACCGCGGTCGGGCCGACGGACATCCTCGCGACCGGAACCCCGGCGCGACTGGCCGAGCTCCTCGGCCTGTCCGGGCCGTCCCGGGGGACGGCCGACGTCGTCGCCGGTAGGAGCACGCCTGCGCCCACCGCGGCCCACACCCCGTCACCGACGACGGACACGGGCGAGCGCGGCGTGCCGTCCGTGCCGGTGCACGACCGGCACGCGGCGGTACCTCCACGGGAGACGGCCGCCGACGAGCCGATCGCCGTGGTGGGCATGGCCTGCCGGTTCCCCGGCGCGGCCACCCCCGACGAGTTCTGGGCGTCCCTGACCGCCGGTCACGTCTCGATCGGCACGGCCCCGGTCGGGCACCGGGGCTGGGGCTCACTGTGGTCCGACGACGACCCGACCACGGCCGGCTGGCTGGCCGGCGTCGAGCTGTTCGACGCGGACCGCTTCGGGATGTCGGACCGCGAGGCCCGCCGTACCGACCCGCTGCAGCGGCTGCTGCTCACCGTCACCGCGGAGGCCGTCGAGTCGGCCGGGCACGATCCGGTGTCCCTCGGACGTCGCACCGGGGTGTTCGTCGGGACCATCGCCAGCGACTTCGGTGAGCTCGTGGCCGCCGCTGACGGCCACGCCGACCCGCACGCGGCGACCGGCTCGGCGATGGCGCTGCTCGCGAACCGGGTCTCCCACGTCTTCGACTGGACCGGCCCGAGCTTCTGCCTGGACACCGCATGCTCCTCGTCCCTGGTCGCCCTGCACCAGGCGGTGCTGCAGCTGCGCGCCCGGCAGAGCGACGCGGCCGTGGTCGCGGCGGCCAATCTCATCCTCACCCCGTCCAAGTCCCGGTCCTTCGCGCGCAACGGGATGCTCTCGCCGCGCGGCCGCTGCCGGGCGTTCGACGAGGAGGCCGACGGGTACGTCCGCGGTGAGGGCGCCGCCGCCGTCGTCCTGAAGCGGTACTCCGACGCCGTCCGTGACGGCGACGCCGTCCGTGACGGCGACGCCGTCCTGGCCGTGGTCCGCGGCGTCGCGGTGAACCACACCGGTGCCAGCACCGGATTCCTCACCGCTCCGAACGGGCCGGCCCAGACCGAGGTCGTCCGGGAGGCGCTGTCGGCCGCGGGGATCGGCCCGCACGGCATGGGCTACGTCGAGGCGCACGGCACCGGGACCCGCCTCGGCGACCTGGTCGAGCTCGAGGCACTCGGCGATGCCCTCGGCCCGGCCGCCGCAGGATCGGTGCCGATCGGCTCCGTGAAGAGCAACATCGGCCACCTGGAGCCCGCCGCGGGGCTGGCGGGTCTGATCAAGACCGTGCTGGCCCTGCAGGCCGGCACGGTTCCGGGGACGCCCGGGATCGAGACCCCGAACGCCCGTTTCCGGTTCGAGAACTCGCCGCTGTTCGTCCCGGACCGGACCGTTCCCTGGACGGGTCCCCGGGTGGCGGGGGTCAGCAGCTTCGGGTTCGGCGGGGTCAACGCACACGCGGTGCTCGCCGCCGCCCCCACCGCGGTGCACGACGACGACGTCCTCGGGCTGCTGGTGCTCTCGGCCGGGTCGGAACGTGCGCTGCACCGGCTCGCCGAGCGGTTCCTGATGCTCCTGCGGTCCGAGCACCGTCCCGCGATCGCGGCGTTGTGTGCCACCGCGCTGCGCCGTCGCCACGGTCACCACCGGTTCGCCTGCGTCGTCGACTCGGCGGAGCAGGCGGAGGACAAGCTGATGCTGTTCCTCACGGGCAACCGCGACAGTCGGTCGAGCCACACCGGGGTCACGAACCCCACGGCGGCGACGGGGACGTTCTCCGTGACCGGCGTGGACCGCACGGACCTCGACGAGGCGGCGAGGCGGTTCGTCGCGGGTGAGCACCCCGTGGTCACCGGACCCGCACGCACGGTGCGGATCCCGACGGTGCCCCTGGAGGAGCGCCACCTCTGGATGGAACGTCCGGCCGCGGCCCCCGCCACGATCACCGCAACGGCGCGGCGCGGGGGGCCGGCCCATCCCGGCGCGGCCCTGGGTGCCGTCGGATCGTTGTTCGGTGGGCTCCGCGAACGGGAGTGGGCCGACCTCCCCGAGGCCGAGGGTCACGTGGTGCTGGGGTCCCGGGTGCTGCCGGGCGCGGCGTACCCGCAGAAGGTCGTGGACCTGCGCGGAGGGCTGCCCCTCGCGCTGCAGGACATGACGTTCCGGGCCGTGGTCAGCCCTCCCACCGGTCTGACCGGGCGGCTCGAGGACGGGGCCGTCCGGTTCCGCGACGACGCCGGGGTCCTGGTGTGCGACGCCCGGCTGCTCGACACCGTCCCGGCGCGGCCGGTCGTCCCGGCCCCGTCCGACGGTGTCCCGGCCGATGTCGCCGCGTTCCATCTCGACCTGGAGCGGCACGGACTGCACTACGGCGAGCGGTTCCGCTGCCTGCACACACTCGTCGTCGGCGACGGGGTCGCCTCCGGCGAGCTCGCGCGGGTCGGCGACGGCACCGCGGCCCTCGAACCGACCCTCATCGACGGCGCCTTCCAGGTCGCGCTCGCCGCCTGCGGCACGTCGGGCCTCTACGTGCCGTTCTCCGTGCAGCGGCTGGCCGTGTACGGGCCGCTGCCCTCGCGGGTCACCGTGCACGCACGACGGGTCGACCGCGGCACCGGGGAGGACCGCACCGTCACCGCGGACATCACCGTCAGCGCGGACGGGCAGGTGCTCCTGCGGGCCGAGCGGGTCACCTGGACCCGCCTCACCGCGACGGAGGGCACCGCACCCGGGAGCGACGCGACCGGGTCGGCCGCGGACGGTCCGGGTCCCGGCGGGACGACCGTGCCGCCACGGGCACCCGCGACGAACGGGGCACCGGCCGCCGGTCCGGTGCGGGACACCGGCGGAGGGAGCCGGGTGCCCGCGGGCGCGCGGGACCTCGGGACCGCTGTGGCGGAGTGGGTCGCCCGGGCGTTGGAGGTCGATCCCGCCGAGATCGAGCCCGACCGGCCGCTGCAGGACCTCGGCCTCGACTCGATGCTGGCCGTGTCCGTCGCCCAGGACCTGCGGGACCGGCTCGGTGTGGCCCTTCCGATGACGCTGGTGCTGGAGGTCGGCACGCTGGACGGGCTGGTGCGGGAGCTGGCCGAGGTCTACGGCGTGACGTCCGCGCCCGGGTCCGTCGGCGACGCCGGGGCCGACGGCGGAGCCGGGACCGGTGGGGCCGCCGGGTCGGATCGCACACCGCCTCCGACGCCGGTCGACCCGCCGGTCGCCGCGCCACCGGATCCCGCGCCGCCGGCCCCCGCCCCGGCGGCCCGGAGCACCGGGCAGGGTCCGCGAGGTCCGGTGTCCGACGACCGCGACCTGCACGACATCGCGATCATCGGCGTCGACGGGGTGTTCCCGGGTGCCGGGGACGTCGACCGGCTGTGGGATGTGCTCGTCGAGGGCCGCGACTGCCTACGCGAGGTACCCGCAGACCGTTGGAACCTCGACGAATACTACGCGACCGACTCGACCCCCGGCACCGTCTACCTGCGCCGTGCGGGGTTCGTCGACGACCTGGAGGGGTTCGACGCGTCGTTCTTCCGGGTCGCACCGGCCGACGCGGGCTGGATGGACCCACAACAGCGTCACCTGATCCAGTCGGCCTGGCGGGCGCTGGAGGACGCCGGTCTGTCGGGGCGTACCGCGGACACCACCGTCGGCGTCTACGTCGGCGCCAGCTACCAGCACTACCGCGACCAGGTCGTGGGTGACGTGGTCCAGACCGCCGCCGGGCTCGGCAACCACAACGCCATGCTGGCGAACCGCGTGAGCTGGTTCATGGACCTGCACGGTCCCAGCATGACCATCGACACGCTCTGTTCGTCCTCGCTGGTCGCCCTGCACACCGCCGTCCGCAGCCTGCGTGAGGGCGAGTGCGGCATCGCGCTCGTCGCCGGGGTCCACATGGCCCTGTCGCCGCAGTACTTCCAGCTCGGCTCGCGTCTGCGGTCGTTCTCCCCCACCGGGTCGTCACGGGCGTTCGACGACGGCGCCGACGGCTTCGTCCCGGGAGAGGGTGTGGTCACCGTGGTGCTCAAGCCGCTGCGCGACGCACTCGCCGACGGGGACCCCGTCCACGCCGTCGTCACCGGCACCGCGGTCAACCACGGCGGCCGGGCCGCCGGGCTGACGGTGCCCACCACCAACGCCCAGCGCGACGTCGTCGACGCCGCCCTGCGCGACGCCGGCGTGTCCCCGGACTCCATCTCGCTGGTGGAGGCGCACGGCACCGGGACCGGGCTGGGCGACCCCATCGAGATCGACGGGCTGACCCGGGCATGGCGCCGGCACACCGACCGCCGCCAGTTCTGCGCGATCGGCTCGGTCAAGTCGAACATCGGCCATCTCGAGCCTGCCGCTGGCCTGGCCGGGCTCGTCAAGATCCTGCTCGCCCTCGAACACCGGACGATCCCCGCGACCCTCAACCTCGCCCGGCCGAACGACCACATCCGGTTCGAGGACACCCCGTTCTTCCCCGTGGTCGCCCCCCTGCCCTGGAACCGGGACGAGCGGCCCCGTCGGGCAGCGCTGTCCGCGTTCGGGATGGGCGGGGTCAACGCCCACGTCATCATCGAGGAGCCGCCGGCGCGCACCGCCCCCCTGCGTCCGGGCGAGCGGTCCGACGGTTCGCACCTGCTGCGGGTCACGGCGCCGACCGAGGACGGTCTGCGTGCCGTGGCCGCGGCCTACGCCGGCCATCTGCGGGCCCGGCCCGCCGACCGGGTCGACGACGTCGCTCGTACCGCCAACACCGGGCGGGCGGGGCACGGGCTGCGGCTGCTGCTGCATGCCCGCGGCCGGGACGGGATGGTCGCCGCCCTGGACTCCGTCGCCGAGGGTCGGGGGCCCGTGCCGGCACGTGCCCGCCGCGCGCGCACCCCGGTCACCTTCGCCTTCACCGGCCAGGGGGCCCAGTGGCCGGGTATGGCCCGGGAGCTCCGCCGGTCCGAACCGATCTGCGCGGCGGTGCTCGACGAGTGCGCCGCGGTCCTGCGCGGTCACCTCGACGTGCCGTTGGAGACCCTCCTGGAGGAGGATCCCCTCGTCGGGACCGACCGGGCCCAGCCCGCGATCGTGGCGACCCAGGTCGCCCTGGTCACGCTGCTCCGCAGCTGGGGTGTCCACCCCGACGCGGTCGTCGGTCACAGCGTCGGTGAGCTGACGGCCGCCTGGGCCGCGGGCGTGCTGGACCTGCCCGACCTCATGCGGGCCACCGCCCTGCGCGGACGGCTGATGGCCTCCGCGCCCGGGCCCGGCGCGATGGCCGTCGTCCGCGGTGACGTCGACACCGCGCGGGAGGCTATCGCGGCCCATCCGGACCTGGAGATCGCGGCCGACAACGGTCCCGGTGCGACGACCGTCGCGGGCCCGGCCGTCGCGATGGCCGCGTTCCTGGACTCGGGCACGGTGCGGGCCACCGCGCTGCCCGTCGCGCACGCCTTCCACTCGGCGGCGATGGCCGGCGTCGTCGGCCCGTTCGCCGACCATCTCGCGGGACTGGCGCTGCAGCCGCCGTCGATCCCGTTCGCCTCGACCGCGAGCGGGCGGCTGCACACCCCCGGGACCGCCACCGACCCGGCCTCCTACGCGGGAGCGGTCCGTGCTCCGGTCCTGTTCGGACCGGCGGCGGCGGAGCTCGACGCCCGTGTCCCGGACGAGCAGGACCACGTCTGGTGGGAGATCGGTCCACAACCCGCGCTGCTCCCGCTGCTGCGCCGGATCGCCTCCCCGCGCGACGGGCGGACCCGGTTCCGCTCCACGCTGCGCCGGGAGGAGGGCACGGCACCGCTGCACCGTGCCCTGGCCGACCACCACGACGAGACCGACGCGACGCTGGACCCGGCTGCCCACCACCGGGGCAAGCCGCACGTCGGCGTGCGGATCCCGACCTATCCGTTCGCCCGCATCCGGCACTCCGCCCTGCCCGACGCGTCCGTGGTGGGCGCCCCGGGCGACGGCGCCGCGGTAGCGGCCGGCCACCCCTTCCTCGACGGACGTTCCGGAGGCCTGGCGTCATGACCGACTCGCAGCTGCTCCAGCTGACCCTCACCGAGGCCGACCCGCTGGTCGGCGAGCATCGCAAGGACGGCAGGGCGCTGCTCCCGGCCGCCGTGCAGATCGAGCTGGCGCTGGTCGCCGCGGGCGGCACCGAGCTGCGGGGCGTGTCGTTCCGCAGGCCGGTCGTGGTGCCGCCGGACGCGCCGACGACGGTGCGGGTCGTCCGCTCCGGTGCGGGCGCCGGGTCCGTGCAGCTCCTGGCGGACGGGACGAGCGGACCGGTCGGGGCGGCGACCCCGGCCGCCGCCGCGTCGCCGCCCGGCACGGCACCACCCGCCGTGGCCGGTACGGCCTGGGACCCGCACCTGGTGTACGCGGCCTGGTCGGGAGCCGGCCTGGAGTACGGACCCTCCTACCGCACGCTGACCTCACTGGTCGTCGGTGAGGGGGCGGCGGAAGCCGTGCTGCACAGCGCGGACGCCCGTCCGTGGATCGGGCACCCCCTGCTTCTCGACGGGGTGCTGCAGCTGTCGTCGGTGGTCCTGCAGGAGGCGACGGCGCCGGGAGGACTGCGCCCGCTGTACCCGGTCGGGGTGGACCGGCTCGTGGTGCACGCACCCCTGCGTGGTCCGGAGGTGTCGGTCCGCGCGTGGCGCACTGCGCCGGCCGAGCACGGGACGGGCCGCTGTAACGCCGTGGTCCTCGACGGGACCGGCCGGGTCGTGGCCGAGCTGGTGGGGCTGCGGATGCGTGGGGTCCCCATGACGGCCGCAGCACCGTCGGAGGCCGTCACGGCCAGGACGCCGGTCCCTGCTCCTGCTCCTGCTCCTGCTCCTGCTCCTGCTCCGATGAGGGTTCTGCGCTGGTCGCCGTCCGGACCCGGTTCCGCACCGGCACCCGGCGGCCGCTGGGTGGTCCTGCACCACGGCGGCCCACGGTCCCCCGGTGCCGAGGCCGCCGCTGCGTTGCGGGCGGCCGGCTCCCGGGTGGACGAGGTCGCGGACGGGATCCCCGACCTCGACGGGCTCACCCGCCTCTGGGACGAGGCAGCTGCCGGCCGGCTGGACGGAGTCGTCATGGCGACCGCGGTCGGGGACCCCGCCGACGACGGGGAGCGGGACCTTCTCGATGCATTGCACGTCGTCCGGTCCCTCACCGAGCGTCGCCGGAAGGGACTGCGGCTCGTCGTGCTCACCGAGCGGGCCGCCGCGGCGGCCCCGGGCGACCGGCCCGACCCCGGCCGCGCGTCGGTCTGGGGGTTGCTGCGGACCGCGGCCGTCGAGTACCCCGGGCTGTCGCTGCGGATGATCGATCTCGCCGGCACCGGGACCGTGGGTGCCGATGATCTGGGGATCGGCCCGGCCGAGAGCGCGATCCGGGGCGGGGCACGACTGTGCCCCGCCTGGGAACCGCTGCCCGCCGGGCCCGGGACCGCCCTGCCGGTCCGGGCCGACGGCGCCTACCTCGTGCTCGGCGGGCACGGCGGGCTCGGGCTCGCCGTGGCGGAACGGTTCGCCCGTGACGGCGCCGGCGAGATCCACCTGGTGAGCCGGTCGGGGGGCTCGCGGCTCGCCCCGTCGGCGACCACCGCGATCGCCGCACACGGTGCCCTCGTCCGGTCGCACGCGGTGGACGTCGCAGTACCCGGCGCCCTCGCCGAGCTCGTCGCCGGACTGGGCGGGCGGCCCCTGCGCGGAGTCGTGCACGCGGCGGGGGTGCTGCGCGACGGCCTGCTGCGGGGTGTCTCCCCCGGGGACCTGCGCTCGGTGGTCGCGCCCAAGGCCGACGGTCTGCGCGAGCTCGTCGCCGCCGTCGACGGGGTCGAGCTGGACCTCGCGGTGCTGTTCGGGTCGGTGTCGGGCGCGTTCGGCAACCTCGGGCAGGCCGGGTACGCCGCGGCGAACGCCCACCTCGACGGTGCCGCCCACCTGCTCGGCGCACCGTGGATCAGCATCGACTGGGGGCTGTGGGGCGAGATCGGGATGGGTGTGGAGGTCGCCGCGCAGCTCCGCCGTCGGGGGGTGGAGCCGCTGGGCACGGTCGAGGGACTCGACGCGCTGACCGCCGCGGTCCTGTCCGGCGAACGACAGGTGGTGGTGGCCCACCCCGACCGAGCAACCGGTACCGAGGAGGTCCGTCCCGACGCGCCCCCGGCCGCGTCGGCCCGCCCGGCCGATCCGAGCCCGGCACCGCCGCCGGACGCCGGCACCGACCCGCTCACCGCCGAGGTCACCGCTGCGCTGGTCGACCGCCTGGGTGTCGAGGACCTGGCCCCCGACACCTCGTTCGCCGAGTTCGGCATGGACTCGATCACGAGCGTCGAGCTGACCGAGGCCCTCGGTGCGCGCTGGGGCCTGACCCTGCCCCCCACGCTCTTCCTGGAGCATCCCGACGTGCGCGGCGTCGTCGACGCGCTCCGCGACCGGCACGGCGTCGCACCGGCATCCGGAGTCCCCACACCGGACCCCGCTCCCGCGACCGCCACCGATGTCTCCCGGGCCGGACGGCCCGAGCCACGGCGGGAGCCGCCCGAGGGCGCGATCGCCGTCGTCGCGGTGTCCGGCGACCTGCCCGGCGCCGAGGACCTCGACGACTTCTGGGCGATGCTGCGGCGGGGCGACGACGCCTTCGGCCCCGTCCCGGCCGACCGTTTCGACATCGGCGAGGTCCTGCAGGACCGGGACACCGCCACGACCGGCACCTACTGCGGCAACGGCGCGTTCGTCCGCGACATCGACCGTCTCGACCCGCGGTTCTTCGAGCTCGCCGTCCGTGAGGTCGCCGAGATGGACCCGCAGCAGAAGCTGCTGCTGGAGCACGCCTGGTCGGTCGTGCAGGAAGGCGGAGCGGCGGACCGGCGCGACGTCGGTGTGTTCGTCGGGGCCACCTACACCCACCACCGTGACGCGGCCGGCCTCGACCGGGTCGGGCCGCACACCGCCCTGGGCTCGATGAACGCGTTGCTCGCCAACCGGATCTCCTACGCGCTCGACCTGACCGGGCCCTCGATGACCGTGGACACGCTGTGCTCGTCCTCGCTCGTCGCCCTGGAGCAGGCGGTGTCGGCGCTGCGGGCCGGCCGGTGCTCGACCGCCGTCGTCGCTGCCTGCCACGTCGGTCTCACCTCGTGGTACTACCGCAGTCTCAGCCGCCTCGGCGCGCTCTCCGCGGACCTGCCGCGCCCGTTCGACGCCGCGGCCGACGGGTTCGTCCCCGGCGAGGGTGCGGTGGCAGTCCTGCTCCGGCCGCTGGCCGACGCGCTCCGCGACGGCGACCACGTCTGGGGGGTCATCCGTGGGGTCGCCACCAACCACGGAGGTCGTGCGGGCGCCCTCTCAGTCCCGCGCAGCGCTGCGCAGGCCGACGTACTGCGGGCCGCACTCGCCGACGCCGGGCTCTCCCCGTCGTCGGTGGACCACGTGGAGACCCACGGAACGGCGACCCCGCTCGGCGACCCGATCGAGATCGCCGCACTGGCCGAGGTGTTCGGGCCGGACCGGGCCGCACCGGTGCTGCTCGGCGCGCTGAAGGGCAACATCGGGCACCTCGAACCGGCCAGCGGGCTCGCCTCCCTGGTCAAGGTGCTGCTGTCCCTGCGTCACGGCGAGATCCCGCCCGTCGCCGGACACCGTGGGCCCGGCGAGCGGCTCCGACTGCCCGCGGGCGTGCTGGCGATCCCCACCGCGTCGACCGCCTGGCCGGCCGGCGACCGGCCCCGACGGGCCGGGATCAGCGCGTTCGGCATGGGCGGCACCAATGCCCACGTCGTCGTCGAGGACTGGCCGGCGCCCGTCGCGACCGTTCACGACCCGGGCGCGGCCGGCGTCCTGCACGTGTCCGCGCACACGCCGGAGGCGTTGACCCGGCGCCTCACCGACCTGCTCGCCGCCGTGCACGACGGCCTCGACCCCGGAGTACTGCACACCTCGGCCGGGGTGGGCCGCAGGCACCTGGCGCTGCGGGTGGCGGTCGTCGCCCGCGGTGCCGAGGAGCTGGCCGACGGGCTGCGCCGCGCGCTCGGGTGCGGGCCGGGGTCCGTCGTGCACCCCGACGGGGCGGACGACACCGTCGCAGGACTCGTGCAGACCGCCCGGGTCTGGGTCGACGGCGGCCCCCGCGGCCCCCTCGGCCCGGGTGCCGCCGCGCGGCGTGCGCCACTGCCGTCCTACCCGTTCCGTACGCCGGCGACCCCCTCTCCGTCCACCGCCCCCGACCCGGCCGGAGCCGCCGCGCTGATCGCGGGACACGAGGTCTTCGGGCTGCCGACGGTGCCCGCGGCGCTGCTGCTGTCCCTGGGCCTCGACCGGGCCCCGGTGCTGCGTGACGTGGAGTTCCCCGCCCGAGGGACGGCGACGTCCCTGCCCGAGCACGACCTGGACGACACCATCGACGGTGCGGTCGCGACCCTGCACCAGCAGGGCCGGGTGATCGCCCGGCTGCGTCCGGAGCCCGGTCCGACGCAGGTGCCTGCACCCGACGTGACACCGTGCCCCCGCGTGCTCGACCCCGCCGGGCTGTACGCGTGGTTCGACACCCACGGCACCCGGTATGCGCCGGCACTGCGCCGCATCGGCGGTGTCCGGCACGGCGAGGGGGCGGTCGCCGCCGATCTGCTGCCGGGGGCGGTACCGGCGACCGACCGGGTCACCGCCGTCGACGCGGCGCTGCAAGCCATGGCGGTGCTGACCCTGGGAGATCCCACACTGTCCGACACCGCCCTCCTTCCGGTGGGCATCGGCCGGGTCACCGCGACCGGTGATCCCGCCGAGGCGCTCTCGCTCCGGTTGCGCTCGCGAGGGTGGCAGGACGGCACGCACGTCGCCGATGCGTGGCTGCTGGGCGTCGACGGCCCGGTCCTCGTCCTCGAGGGCATCCGGTTCCGACCGGTGGCCGGCGCCGGCGGAGCATCACCGCCCGCGGACGCCCCCGGGACGTCGCTCACTCCGGAGGGTCTGCTGGAGATCCTGCGCGGGGTCCTCGCCGACCCCTCGGTCACGGTGACCACGCCGCTGTCCGCGGTGGGGATGGACTCCCTGCTCGCCGGCGAGATCGCGGCCGAGATCGGGGCTGCCGCGGGCACCCCGGTGTCGGCGGTCGAGGTACTCGCCGCCCGCGACGGCCGTGCCCTCGCCGACGCGCTCGGGCTCGAGGTCGGCCCGTCCGCCACCCGGGAGGACGCCGCCCTCCGGTCCACCCACCCGGACCGCGCGGACGAGCAGTCCCTCGCTCCCCTGACCGCGGACCCCGCGCTCGTCGAGGCGGTGGAGGAGGCGGTGGCCCCCGCGGTGTCCGCGCGCAGGCGGCCACCCGTCGCACCGTCGGGGGACCGCCACGACATCGCCGTCATCGGCCTCGCGGGTGTCCTGCCCGGTGCCGACGACATCGACAGCCTGTGGCCGTTGCTGCGGGACGGGAGCGATGCCCTGCGCCCGGCGCCCGCGGATCGGTGGGACCGGCCGGACCGGCCGGTCGGCGGGTTCGTCGACGGCGTCGCCGGCTTCGACGCCGACCTGTTCGGACTTCACCCGCGCCAGGCCCGCCTGCTCGACCCGCAGGCACGGTGGCTGCTGCGCACGGCCTGGCAGGCGTGGGAGTCGGCCGGCGTCGACCCGACCTCCGCACCCCGCCGGACCGGGGTCTTCGTCGGTGCCAGCTACCAGCACTACCGCGAGTTCAACGTGGACCGTGAGCTGGACGCCGCCGCGGGCCTGGGGAACCACAACGCCTTCCTGGCGAACCGGGTCAGCTGGTTCTTCGACCTGCACGGCCCGAGCCTCACCGTGGACACCCTGTGCTCGTCGTCGCTGGTCGCGCTGCACACCGCCGTGCGCAGCCTGCGCGACGGCGAGTGCGACCACGCCGTCGTCGGTGGGGTGCGGCTCGCACTGTCGCCGCTGCACTACACGGCGATGACCAACCTGGGGGCGCTGTCCCCCAGCGGATCCCCCCGGGCGTTCGACCAGGACGCCGACGGGTTCGTCCCCGGGGAGGGCGCCGTGACCGTCGTCCTCCGACCGCTCCACGACGCACTCGCCGACGGCGACCCGGTGCACGCCGTCATCACCGGCACCGCGGTCAACCACGGCGGCCGGACGTCCGGTCTGACCGTGCCTGCGGTGTCGGGGCAGCAGGAGGTGATCACCGCGGCGCTGCGCGATGCCGGCGTGTCCCCCGACACCATCAGCTACCTCGAGGCCCACGGCACCGGGACCGCCCTCGGCGACCCGGTCGAGATCGACGCGCTCACCCGGGCGTGGGCCCCCCACACCACCCGGCGGCAGTACTGTGCGATCGGGTCGGTCAAGACGAACATCGGTCATCTCGAGCCGGCCGCGGGACTCGCGGGACTCGCCAAGATCATCCTCGCTCTCCGGCACGACACCCTTCCGCCCACCCGCAACCTGGACCGCCCCAACGAGCACATCCGCTTCGAGCGCACGCCCTTCCACCCCCTCCTCACCCCCACCCCCTGGCGCCGCAACGGCACCCCCCGCCGCGCCGCTCTCTCGGCCTTCGGCATGGGCGGCGTCAACGCCCACGTCGTCATCGAGGAGCCGCCGCCGATCGGGCCGCGCACGCCGGTCCCGCCCCGGGAACACGCGTTGCGGATCTCAGCGGCGACCGAGGAGGGCGTACGCCGACTGGCTCGTTCCTACGCCGACCGGATCGGCGAGACCGGCGACGACACCGGAGACGACACCGACCTCGCCGACGTCGTGCACACCGCCAACACCGGACGCGCCGAGCTCTCCCACCGCGCCGCCGTCGCCGGTGGGTCCGCGACCGAGCTGCGCGCCGGGCTGCTGGCAGTGGCCGACGGGACCGCCCCGGTGGTGTGCGGCGGGGGCGCTCCGCCACCGGTGGCGCCACGGGACCCGGCGGACCTGGTCGCCGCGGCACTGACCGGTGCCGACGGGCTGGACTGGTCGCTGTTCTCGGCACCGACCGCACGGCGGACCGCGGTGCCCGGTTACCCCTTCGCCGACGAGGACCACTGGAACACGGTCGGCCGGCCGCCGCAGGACCCGGTGATCGCACCGTCCGCCGCCCGTCCGGTGTGGCGCACGGCGTGCGTCCCGCCGGCCAGGCCCCCGGCCGGACTGTCCGTCTTCGTCGACGGGGGAACCGTCCCGCGGGAGACCCTGATCGCCCGACTCGTCTCCGACGGCTGCGTCCCCGCGACCGAGCTGTCCACCGCCGACGCCGTGGTCGTGCTCGACGACCCGGATTCCACCACGGCCACGTTCTGGGACCGGCTGCGCGGCGTCGCCGCCGGCCTGCGGACCGGCGCGGCCTGTCTGTGGGTGCTGCACGGCGCCGCGGCCGTCGGGTCGCAGGAGAGGCCCGAGCTGCGACCGTGGTCGGTCGCGCGCGGCGCCGCCGTACGCGCGGCGGCCGCGGAACGAGGCTGGTCGGCGGCCAGCGTGGACGTCCGGGTCGACGATCCCCGGGCGGCCAAGGCGCTGCCCGGCGAGCTGTACTCGCTGGTGACCGGGCAACCCGCCGAACCGGAGGAGCGGGCGCTGCGGTCCGGTGATCGTCTGCAGCGCAGCCACGAGCCGCTCCCGGAACCGACCCCCCGCGACGCCGACGCGTCCGGCTTCCACCTGGTCCTCGGCGGTCACGGAGCGGTGGGCCGCGAGCTCGTCGCGGCGCTGGCCGACCACGGGGCACGGGCGATCGGGGTGGTCGGCCGTTCGGCCGTCGAGCCGCCGACCGTCCCCGGTGCGGAGGTGGCCTGCGACCGCGCCGACGTGACCGACCCGGACGGGCTCGACGCCGTCGTGGCCCGGTTCGTCGAGCGGTGGGGGCCCCTGCGCGGGATCGTCCACTGCTCCGGGGTGGTGAACCCGGTGGGGGCGCTCACCCGCCGGAGCCCCGCGGACGCCGAACGGGTGCTCGCCCCGAAGTGCGTCGGTTCCGACGTGGTCGTCGCGCTCGCCCGCCGGCACGCCGCACGCTGGGTCGTACTGGTGTCGTCCATCGCGGGCTGGCTCCCGGAGGCGGGTCGCGGGGTGGTCGACTACGCCGCCGCGAACGCCTACCAGCTCGCGCTGGCCGAACGGGAGGACGGCCCGTCCCTGCGGGTGACCGCACACGCCTGGCCCGACTGGACGGGCACCGGCATGGCCGCCGATCCGGCCTTCGCCGCCCGCCACTCGCTCACGCCGCAGGAGGGCCGGGCCGCGTTCGGTGCCTCGTTCGACCTCGGCGGTGCGGTGGTGCTCCTCGGCTCCGCCACCCGGGCCGGCGACGGTGCCCCGGTCCCGGCGGCGCACGGCTCCCCTCACCAGGAGGTCGGGCCGAAGGGGGCCGCCGGCCTCGGCTCCGCGGCGCCGGATCGTGCACGGGCGGTCTCTGCGGTCTCCGGAGCGTTCCGGGCGGTGCTGGGCGAGGACCCCGGGGAGGTCGCACTCGAGGCACTGGGCCTGGACTCCATCACGGTCGCCGAGCTCGCCGCGGCGATCGAGTCCCGCACCGGCAGCCCGCTGGACCCCTCAGTGCTGTTGCGGGCCCGCGGCGTCGCCGACGTCGCCGACGTCGTCGCCGGCACGGCACCGCGCTCCCCGTCGACCACGACGGACCACACCCCCGCGGCGACGGCACCGGGGGCCGACCTCCGGACCCTGCTGACCGAACTCGACGACACCCCTCGCACGGACGGGAAGGCCTGACATGTCCGACCACCCGACCCATGACCTGGCCGTCATCGGCCTCGCCGTCCGGCTCCCCGGAGCAGAGGACGTGACCGACCTGCGCACGTTCCTGGCCGGCGACACCGTCGCGGTGTCGCCGGTGCCGGCCGCCCGCTGGGCGCCGGGCCTGCTGCCGCGCCCGGGCCTGCGCGGGGGCTTCCTGCAGGATCCGCACTCGTTCGACCACGAGGCGTTCGGCCTGTCCGCCGAGGACGCGGTCCGCATCGACCCCCAGCACCGCGTGATGTTGGAGATCGGGGCGCGCGCCCTCGAGGAGGCCGGCTATCGGGGCCGCCGGCGGCTGCGGGCCGGGGTGTTCGTCGGCAGCAGGATGAACGCCTACGGCTACGACGCGGCCCTCCCGGGCCCCGGGTCCCCCACCGGGCCGCCCGCCGCCACGCTGTGGGGCCGGTCGCAGAACTTCGCCGCGGCCTGGCTGGCCGACCGGCTCGACCTGGCGGGGCCGGCGCTGGTGCTCGACACGGCCTGCTCGTCCTCGCTCACCGCCCTGTGGGCGGCCTGCCTCAGCCTGCGCAGCGGTGACTGCGACCTGGCCGTGGTCGGCGGCGTGGACCTGCTCGTCGACCCGCTCACCTACCGACTGCTCGACGGGGCCGGGGCCCTGTCCGCCGACGGGCTGTGCCGCACGTTCGACCGTCGCGCGGACGGTTACGTCCCCGGGGAAGGGGCGGTCGCCCTGGTGCTGAAACCGCTGGCGGCGGCGCAGCGCGACGGCGACCGTGTGCTCGGGACGATCGTGCACGTCGCCGCCAACAACGACGGCGCGACCATGGGTGTCACGACGCCCAACCTGGAGGCCCAGGTCGAGCTCCTCGACGGGGTCTACCGGCGGGTCGACCCCGACACGGTCCAGATGGTGGAGACACACGGCACGGGCACCGCGATCGGCGACCCGATCGAGGTCCGCGCCCTCTCCGAGGTGTTCACCCGGCACGGGATGGCCCCGGGTTCGGTCGCGCTCGGCTCACTCAAGAGGCGGATCGGGCATCTGCACTCCGCTGCCGGCCTGGCCGGGCTGGCCGGCCTGCTCTGCGCGCTCGCCGAGGAGATCGTCCCCGGCCTGCACGTCGAACAGCCCAACCCACGCCTGCAGATCGACGGAGGGCCGCTGCGGCTGACCGGGGCGGCCGAGACGTGGCCCGCGGCGACGGTCCGAGGGGCCGGGCTGAGCGCGTTCGGCTTCGGCGGGACGAACGTCCACGCCGTGGTCACCGGGGCGCCGCCGGTCCCGCCGCGTGCCGGCACCGGTCCCCACGTGCTCACGCTGTCCGCCCGGACGCCGTACGGGGTGCGTGAGCTCGCCACCCAGTGGCTGGAGCTGCTCCCCCGGCTCGGTCCCGGTCTCGACGACGCCTGCGCCACCACCCGGCTCTCCCGCCCGCACCTCGCGGCACGGATCGCGGTGTCCGGTGACGGCGCCGACGCGCTCGCGGCAGCCCTGCGGGACACGCTGTTGCGCACCGGGCCGGGGTCGGCACCACACCGGGCACCGGCGCCACCCGTCCCGGGCGGCGACGCCGGGACCTGGCTGCCCTGGCTGGCCGAACAGGTCCCGGCCGTCGCACGGCTGGTGGACCGGTTCGTCACCGCCACCGGGGATCCGATCGGCGCCTGGGGGGCCCGCCGTACCGCGCTCTGCGGCGCGATCGCCTGGCCGGTCGCGCTGGTCGCCCTGGGGGCACCCGACGCGGCGCTCCCCGGGGAGGGGCCGGGTGCGGTGACCGCCGCCTACGCACTCGGCGACGACCCCGACCCCACCGCGGCGGTCGCGGCGCTGCTCGCCGCCGGCACCCCGGTCGAGGGCCCCGGTCCTCTCGACGGCACGACCGGCCCGGCCGACGTCGCCGGCAGGATCGCCGCGGTCCTCGCCGCCCTGTACGCCGACGGGCACGACGTGGACTGGAGCCGCCACCGCGCCGGCCGGCCGTTCCGGACGGCCGAGGTCCCGATGACCCAGGCCGACGGGCGGGTGCTGGACCTGCGGGAGCCGCAGCGGTCGGCCGAGTCCGGCGGGCCGCTGCGGGTACTGCAGCCGCTCGGGGCGGACGGCTTCGCCTTCGAGCGGGTCCACGGCCCCGGCGAGGTTCCCATCGCGCAGCACTCGGTGTTCGGCGAGGCGATGCTGCCGGGAATGGCGTGGCTGGACCTGCTGAGGGCCGGAGCGGTGGCCGCCGGCGGGACGTTCGGTGGCCTCGCCGACCTGGTGTTCCACCGCCCGTTGCGGGCGGCGCAGCCGGAGGTCGTGACGTGCAGGACCACCGGCGACGGCGCCTTCGAGCTCCGGGGACCGGACGGCCCGTACGCGCACGGGCGCTACGTCACCACCGCCGTCGCCCGGCCCGCCCGTCTGGACCTGGGCCCGCTGCTGGAGACCTGCGGGCCACTGAGGTCCGGTACGACGCTCTACCGCAGACTGCGTGCGCTCGGCTATCGGCACGGCCGCTACTACCGCAACATCTCGTGGGTCGCGGCCGTACCCGACGGCACGCTCGCCCGCGTCGAGGGAGCGCGTCAGCGCAGCTGGAACGACGACGGGGTCGAGCTGTTCCCCGGCCTGCTCGACAGCGTCACGATCGCCGCACTGGACCTGGACCATGCGATCGCGGGCCGGGCCGACGCCCCGGTGTTCATCCCCTTGTCGATCGGCGCGGTGGAGGTGCACGGATCTCTGGAACGAGCCGCGTTCGTCCACACCCGGGTCGGGTTCTGGAACGAGGAGGCCTGCCGGGTCACCCAGACCGTCACCGACGACGCCGGGTCGGTCGTGATGGTGCTGCGTGACATCTCCTCGAAGCGGGTACCGGCAGCCGCCTTCGCGCCGACCGATGCGGCGACGTCCGCGCCGACGGCGCCGGAACGGGCCCCCACCCCGGCGGAGGTCACCGCCGAGGCGGCGGTTCCGGCGGTTCCGGCGATCGGTCCGTCCTCGCGGACCGGCGTGGTGGCATCGTCCGGCGCGGACGGGCGACCGGCCCCCGCCGTGGTGCTCGACTGGTTCCTGGCCGAGGCCGGGCTCGGTCACGACGACACCGACGAGGAGTTCCTGTCCACCGGGTTCGACTCGGTGGGCCTGGTCGACCTCAGCGAGCGTCTGTCCCGCGAGCGCGGCCTGTCGCTCTACCCGACGGTGTTCTTCGAGTTCCCGACACCAGGACGGTTCGCCGCTTTCCTGGCCGAGGACGCGCCGGAGCTGGTGCGCGCGCTGCGGGCAGAGCGGCCCGGCGCCGGCGGCCGGACCGACGACGCGTCCCGACAGCCGACGGGCGGCCCGCCACCCGCGGACCCACCCGGCTCGGACCGGCCGCCCGTACCCCCGTCGAGATCCCTGGCCGCGGGGCCGACCACCCCGGCACCGGTGGCCGCCACACCGACGCCGGCACCCACCGTGGCCCCGGCGGGCGAGCCGGCCGGGAGACCCACCGGCCCGCGCCCGGCCGACCCGGCGGACCGGGATCCGTCGCGCGACGTCGCGGTCGTCGGCATGGCCGTCCGTGTGCCCGGTGCCTCCACCCCCGAGCAGATGTGGCAACTGCTGCGGGACGGCGTCGACACCGTCGACGAACTCCCCGCCGGCAGGTGGGCCGGCCACCCGGACTCCGCCCCACGCGCATCGTTCCTGCCGGAGGTCGACCGGTTCGACCCGACACCCTTCCGGATCTCGCCGCGCGAGGCTCCGATGATCGACCCGCAGGCCCGGATCGTCTACGAGACGATCTGGGAAGCGTTGGAGGACGGCGGTCGGATCGGCCCGCGGGCCGAGGGCAGCAGGACCGGGCTGTGGATCGCCTACAGCCACGACCACTACCACGAGGAACGCGCCCGGCTCGGTGTCGGTGACGGCCGCGGGCTGGGCCTCGAGGCGATGATCCCGAACCGGCTGTCGCACCTGATGGACTGGACCGGACCGAGCATGGTGGTCAACACGCTGTGCTCCTCTGCCCTGGTCGCCCTGCACACCGCGCTGGCGCACCTGCGCTCGGGGGACATCGACACCGCCGTGGTCGCCGGGGTGCATGCGGCGATCAGCCCTGAGTACTTCGCCTCGATGACGGCGATGCGGGCCCTGTCCCCGCAGGCCCGGTGCGCCGCCTTCGACGCGGGTGCCGACGGTTTCGTACCCGGTGAGGGTGCCTCGGCCGTCGTGCTGCGCCGCTCGGCCGACGCCACCGCCGAAGGCGACCGGGTCCGCGGACTCGTCATCGGCGCAGCCGTCAACCACGGCGGCCGCACCAGCCGGTACTCGGCCCCGAGCCCGACGGCCCAGCGCGACGTCATCACCGCGGCACTGCGGGACGCCGACGTGTCGCCGGACTCCATCTCCCTCGTGGAGGCACACGGCACGGGCACCACGCTCGGCGATCCGATCGAGGTCGACGGGCTGACCCGGGCCTGGCGTCGGCACACCGACCGCCGCCAGTTCTGTGCCATCGGCTCGGTCAAGTCGAACATCGGCCATCTGGAGCCCGCCGCCGGTCTGGCCGGTCTGGTCAAGGTCCTCCTCGCCTTCGAGCACGCCACGATCCCGGCCACCTTGCACCTGACCAGGCCGAACGACCACATCCGGTTCGAGAACACACCGTTCTTCCCCGCCGTCGACGCGCTGCCCTGGCACCGGGGCGACGGTCCCCGGCGCGCGGCCCTGTCGGCGTTCGGGATGGGCGGGGTGAACGCCCACGTCGTGCTGGAGGAGCCCTCCCCCCTGGTGCGACCCGCCGTTGCGGCCGGACGCAGCCATGTCCTCACCGTGTCGGCTCCCACCGAGGACGCCGTGCGGGACCTCGCCGACCGCTACGCCCGGTCCGTCACCGCTCTCCCGGACGACGACGACCTCGCCGCCGTCGCCTGGACCTCGCGTGCGGGGCGGGCCCGCCAGCGCCACCGCGTGGCGGTCCACGGCACGACGCGCGCCGAGCTCGCCGCACGGCTCACCGCCGTCGCGACGGGGGCCGCGGACGCGGCACCGGTCATCCGGACGGGTACGGGAGCAGGAGGTCCGACGGTGTTCCTGTTCACCGGCCAGGGCTCCCAGTACCCGGGCATGGGCGCCGACCTCTACCGCGACGAGCCCGTGTTCCGTTCCGCCGTCGACGACTGCACGGCGATGCTGGCGCCCTGGCTCGCGGTCCCGCTGCCGGAGCTGCTGTTCCGGTCCGAGGCCGGGGTGCTGACCCGGACCGACCACGCGCAGGTCGCGATCGTCGCCGTCCAGGTCGGGTTGGTCCGGCTGCTGGACTCCTGGGGGATCCGTCCCGGGCACGTGATCGGGCACAGCGTCGGCGAGCTCACCGCCGCATGGGCCGCGGGGTGCCTCGCGCTGCCCGACCTCATGCGGGTCACCGCCTGCCGGGGGCGGGCCATGCTCGCCCAGCCGGCGCCCGGCTCGATGGCCGTCGTGCACGCCGACCGGGTGACCGTCGCCGAGATCCTGCGCGACCACCCGGGGCTGGAGGTCGCCGCGCACAACGGGCCGCGCAACACCGCGGTCGCCGGCCCGCGGGAGCACATCGTGGCACTGCGGGACCGGCTCACCGCGACGGCGCAACCGGTCGCGGTGACACCGCTGAGTGTCAGCCACGCGTTCCACTCGCGGGACATGTCGGGCGCCGTGCCCGCGCTGCGGTCGGAGCTCGCGACGGCCGGGTTGCGGCCACCGGAGATCGCCTTCACCTCCACCGTGACCGGGACCCGGCACACGGCGGAGACCGCGACCGACCCGCAGACGTGGGCCGACGGTCTGGTCGAGCCGGTGCTCTTCCACGAGGCACTGACCGAGGTCCACCGGAGCCGGCCGGCGGGCTACTGGGAGATCGGGCCGCAGCCCGTGCTCGCCCGGCTCGCCGCCGACCTCACTCCCGAGGCGGGGTTCGTGCGCTCGACCCTCGCCCGCGGCCGTACCGACGCGCTGTACCGGCACCTGTGCGACCACCACAACACCACCGACCCCGAGGTCGTCCTCGCGGGCACACCGCGGACGCCCGGGCCGGGTATCGCCGACCTGCCCCGGTTCCCGTTCGCCCGGACCCGCTACTGGGTCGACGACACCGGACGTCAGGACCGAAAGCCGACCGATAGGACAACCCTCTAACGTCGACGACCGGTTCCCCCGCGACCCCGGAGAGTGAGTACGTCCATGACGGAGTACGGCCTGAAGCGACACTTCGACAGCGGAGCGGCCCGCCTGCTCGGAGACCTGGTGACGCAGGTGCACCCGCAGTTCGACCTCGAGGGATACGTCACCGAGGTCGCGGCGCTGGTCCCCCCGCTCGAGCTGAAGGACCGCGTCCGGGTCCTCTCCGACGGCCTGCGCAGCAGGCTCCCGCAGGACTATCCGCAGGCCCTGGCGACGTTGCTGTCGATCCTCGGCGAGGAGCTGGCCGAGGGCGACGGAATGTTCAACACCAGCTGGTACCTCATGCCGGTGGCCCGGTTCGTGGAGGACCACGGTCTCGGTCACCCGGAGATCTCGCTCGACGCGATCGAACAGATCACCCGGCGGCACACCGGTGAGTACGCGATCCGGCCCTACCTCGACCAGCACCACGAGATCACGATGGAGCGGGTCCGGACCTGGGCCGGATCACCGAGCCTCAACGTGCGCCGGCTGGCGAGCGAGGGGATCCGGCCGCGGTTGCCGTGGGCGCGGACCCTGCACCGGTTCGTCCAGGACCCCACCCTTGTCCTGGAGGTACTGGAGGCACTGCGTTCGGACCCCTCGCCCTACGTCAGGAAGTCGGTCGCCAACAATCTCAACGACATCGCCCGCGACCACCCCGACGCCGTACTGGACGTGCTCGAACGGTGGGCCGCGGAGAGCCCGACCCCGGAGACGGAGTGGATCAGCAGGCACGCGCTGCGGGTTCTGGTGAAGAACGGCGACCAGCGAGCACTCGCCCTGTCCGGTGTGACCGGGGGCGAACACGTCCGGGCGGACCGGCTGGTGCTCAGCCCCGCCACCATCCGGCTCGGCGAGTCGGTCACCCTGCGTGCCGAGATCCGCAACACCGATCGGCACGCGCACACCGTCGCCGTCGACTACGTCGTGCACCACGTGCGCAACAACGGGCGCACCCTCCCCAAGGTCTTCAAGCTCGCCTCGGTCGAGCTGGGGCCCGGCGAGAGCCGGGTGGTGGAGAAGCGCCACCCGGTCCGGGAGATCACGACCCGCCGCTACTACCCCGGTACCCACGTCATCGACCTCCAGGTCAACGGTCGGGTCGTCGCCGCCGACGGATTCGAGCTCGTCACATGACCAGCCGGCGGACGCTCACCGCGGACGATCCGGTGGTCGCCGACCACCGCATCGACGGGGTCGGGGTGCTCCCGGCGGCGGCACAGATCGACCAGATGCTGCGGGCCGTCAGTGCCGGCGCACCCTCGCGGCGGTGGTGGCTGGAGCACGTGGTCCTCGCCGAGCCGCTCGTCGTCACCGACCGCGGGTCGGCTCTGGAGGTCGACGTCGCTGACGACGGCGCGGTGGTCCTGCGGGCCCGCCGGGCGGACGACCCGGACTCCCCGTCCCGGCTGCATGCCCGTGCGGTCGCGGCCGGGGCACCCCTTCCCCCGCCGACCTACCTCGACACCGCCGCGCTCGAGGCCTCCGCCGGACCCGAAGCGCCGCTGGCGGTCCTGGACGGCTGGCGCGCGGGCAGCGGGATCGTCTACGGCGAGCGGTACCGGGTGATGCGTTCGCTGCGACGCGACGGTGACCGGATGTTCGCGGTACTGCGACCGACGACCGACGAGCCCGGCGCCGTGATCGACCCGGCCGTGCTCGACGCCCTCCTCCAGGGGTTGGGGCTGCTGGACGACGGCGCCGCCGGGCGCTGCCTGCCGTGGTACATCGGGCGGATCTCCGTCCGTCGTCCGGTCCGGGGAACACTGCTGGCCCTCGTCGAGCGGACCCCGGGCGGCCCGGACGCCGCCGGATGCCGGGGGCGGGCGACGGTCTGCACCGAACAGGGTGAGGTCGTCCTCGAACTCGACCGCATCGTGCTGCGGACGGTCGGCCCGCCGGGCCGCACCGCCGCCGGTATGCCGACCCGCGCGTCCGGGACGGCCGGCTGCACGACGGTCCCCGGCTGGCGGGCCGCTCCGGCACCCGCGCCGACACCTCAGGACACCTCGAGGATCCTGGTCCTGGGCGACGCCCCCGGGATCAGGGGACCGGTGCGACGTCTCGGGCTCGAGGTCATCACCGACGGGACATTGCAGTCCCACCTGGCCGAGGAGCCGCCGGAGCTCGTCGTGCACGCCCCGGCCCCCGGCGGGGACGCGTGCACCCAGGTGCTGCAGGCGGCCGCACTGGCACGCACGCTGTCCGGCATCCGACCGTTCCCCGCCCTGACCGTCGTGACCCGCGACGCCCACGGGGAGCGTCCCGATCCGTCGCACACCGCGCTGTGGGGCCTGTTCCGTTCGGTGCGGACCGAGCACCCCCGGACGCCGGTCACGCTGCTGGACCTCGGCGGCGAACCGTCGGGGTCGTTCTCCGTCCCGCACGACGGCGGCGAGTACCGCCGGCACGGCGACGAGCTGCTCGTCCCCCACCGTCGCGACGCCGGCCCCGGCGACGGGCCACCGTTCGACCCGAGGGGGCGGCGCGTGCTGGTCACCGGGGGTCTGGGCGGACTCGGGCTGCTCGTCGCGGAGCTGCTGGCGGAGCTCGGGTGCGCACACCTGACCCTCGTCGGCCGCACCGCGCCGTCGGGGCGTCGGGGGGAGCGGATCGACCGGCTGCGCGAGCGGTGCGAGGTCCAGGTCCTGACGACGGACGTGGCCGCTCCCGACCCGGCGCTGGGTCGGGAGCGCTTCGACCTGGTGATCCACTCGGCCGGGGTGCTGAGGGACGGCCTGGTCCGGACGCTCACTCCTGAGCGGATCGCGGAGGTCCTGGCCCCCAAGATCTCGGGTGTGCAGGCACTCGATGCGATGCTCGACCGCGACCACCGCCCCGGCGCGGTGGTGCTGTTCAGCTCGATCAGCGCGGTCGAGGGGAATCTGGGCCAGAGCGCGTACGCCGCCGCGAACGCGTTCCTCGACGGCTACGCGGCCCGCCGCCGCTACGACGGCGAGCACTGGTGGAGCCTCGACTGGGGCCTGTGGAACGCCGGGATGGGCGAGGGCGTGGTCACTGCGGCCGCGGCCCGCGGCATCCCGGCGCTCGAACCGGACGCGGGTCTGGCGCTGCTGCGTGAGGTGCTGACCCGCCCACCCGGCCAGTACGTCCTGTCCGCACCCGCCCGACCGAAGGACGAACCGATGACCAGCACGCTGGACACCACCGACGCATGGACGTCCGTGAGCGCGATCCTCACCGGCACGATGCACCTGCCCGCGGTCGCTCCGGGCGACGACCTGCTCGAGCTCGGGCTGGACTCGATGATGGCCGTCGAGATCACCGCCGGCCTGGCGAAGGCCGGCTACGAGCTGGACCCCGCGCTCCTCTTCGAGCTGACCAAGGTGCAGGACCTGCTGGACCACCTCCGGTCCCTCCCCGTGCCTGCCCCGACTCCGGGCGGCGGGGCCCCGTCCGTGCCCACGACCGATGCCGGGGCCTCCTCGGTCCCGACGTCCGCACCTGCCGGATCCACGACCTCCGACGTGCGCCCCGCGTTCCGGCCCGACTGGGACCGTTTCCGTACGGAGCCGGTCGGTCCCGGGCACCCCGCGCCCGCCCCCTCGATCACACTCTCGTCGACCACACCCCCGTCGACCCCGGCCGCGGTGATCGCGCCGGCGCCCGCGGTGGTGCCGTCACCGCGCCCGGTCCCGGCACCGCCCGCGGTGACGCGGCCGATGCCGCACACAGCAGCGGCCGGCGCTGTGGGATCGGACGTCCTCGACCGGCCCGGCCCGCGCCCCGAGGGAGGCGCAGCAGGGGCCCCGACCGGGCCTCGGAGCGTGCCGGGACGCACACTGCCGGGCCGGCTGACCGACCGCCCCGGCGGGGGCTTCCTCGACCGCCGTATCGACGACCTCTCCCGGGAGGACCGGGCCGTCGTCGCCGAGGGTCGCTACTTCTACGAGCCGGTGGTCGAGGAGGAGACGGGCTCCTGGATCCGCTTCGACGACCGCTGGTACCTCAACTTCGCCTCCTACAGCTACCTCGGCCTGATCGGGCACGACTACATCGGGGCCCGGGTGCAGGAGGCCGTGCGCCGGCACGGCACGGGTGCGCACGGTGTCCGCCTGCTCGCGGGCACCCTCGGCCTCCACCGCGAGCTGGAGCTCGCGATCGCCCGGTTCCTGGGCACGGAGGACGCCATCGTCTACTCCAGCGGGTACATGGCGAACGTGGCCACGGTCGGCGCACTGGTGGGGCCCGGCGACACGGTGATCGGCGACGTCTACAACCACGCCAGTATCCTCGACGGGTACCGGCTGTCGGGGGCCCGGGTCCTGACCTATGCCCACAACGACCTCGACGATCTCGAGCGGGCGCTGCGCCAGTCCGGCGACGGCGGCAGGCTCGTCGTCACCGACGCCGTGTTCAGCATGGACGGCGACATCGCGCCGCTGCCGGGCATCGTCGATCTCTGCGAACGCTTCGACGCCCCGCTGATGGTGGACGAGGCCCACAGCCTGGGGGTGCTCGGCCGGACCGGACGAGGCATCACCGAGCACTTCGGCATCGGCGCCGACCGTGTTGCGGTCAAGATGGGAACACTGTCCAAGACCGTGCCCAGCGCCGGCGGCTACGTCGCCGGGAGTGCGGACCTGGTGTTCGCGCTGAAGAACAACGCCCGCGGCTGGATGTTCTCCGCCGCGGTCACCCCGGCGAACGCGGCCGCCGCGCTCGCCGCCGTCGAGGTGATGACGGCCGCACCGGGGATGGCCGAGCAGCTGCGCGGCCGCACCGGGCGCTACCGCGACGCGCTGCACCGGTCGGGCTTCGACACCCTGCACAGCGAGTCGCCGGTGGTGCCGGTCCTCTGCCGCGACGACGGCCAGGCCCAGGACCTCGCCCGGCTGTGCCAGGCCGACGGGGTGTTCGTCCAGCCCATCGTCTACCCGGCCGTGCCGCGGAGCCTTCCGCGGCTGCGGACCATCGTGAACCTGTCCCACACCGATGACGACATCGACCTCGCCGTGGAGGTCCTGACCCGCGCCGGCCGCCGGCTCGGGCTCGTCTGATCCGTCCGTTCCGTCCCGAAGGGAAGCATCATGGGTGACATCAACGGCAAGGCGTTCTTCGGTGCCGTGCTGCGGGCAGTGGCCTGCACGCGCAACCACAACGACGACTCGGCCGAGTACGAGGCGGGGGTCATCGTCCCGGCGGGACGGATCCGTGAGATCGAGACCGAGATCGGCGACCGGGACCCGACGACGTCGGAGGTCGAGCAGGTGCTGGCACTGCTCGACACGGTCCTGACCACCAAGCGGACCACCGCCGAGGATCGCGCGTTCCACACCGGGCACATCTCCCGGGTCTCCGGCCTCTCGGTGGTCCGCGCCGGCGCGGCGGTCTGAGATGACCGCGGGTGGGCCGGCCGGGCCGCCGCCGGCGTGGTTCTCGCACGAGCTGTGCTTCTGGCACGACCCCGGTGCGGGCAGCGGTCATCTTCCCGTCGGACCGGGGGTGGAGCCGCTGCGCCAGTTCGCCGTCGACCCCGACCTCCGGCGTGCCGAAGGGCTCGTCCGGCTGTCGGGCGTCCTGGACCGGTTCACCCGCCACACCCCTTCCCCCGCGCCCGATGCGGACCTGCTGCTCGTGCACACGCGCGAGCACGTCGACCGCGTCGAGGCGACCTCGGCCCGGGGCGGCGGCGACGCCGGGGTGTACGCCCCGGCAGGACACCACAGCGCGGCCGCCGCGCGGCTGGCCGTCGGTGCCTGCACCGCGGCCGTCCGGGAGGTGCTCGCCGGCCGGCACCGGCGCGCCTACTGCCTGGTACGCCCGCCCGGTCACCACGCCGAGCCCGACCGGGCCATGGGGCTGTGCCTGTTCAACAACCTGGCCGTGGCCACCCGGGTCGCCCAGCAGCAGGGCGCCCGCCGGGTACTGGTGGTCGACATCGACGTGCACCACGGCAACGGACTGCAACGCGTGTTCTGGGAGGACCCCGACGTCTGCTACGTGTCGCTGCACCAGGACGGACTGTTCCCGCCCGCATCGGGGACCGCCGCCGAGACGGGGTCCGGAGCGGGCGCGGGCACCACCATGAACGTGCCGCTGCCCGCGGGCACCGGACACGGCGGGTACGTGGCGGCGGTGGAGTCGCTCGTCCTCCCGGCCGCCAGGGCCTTCGGGCCGGACCTGATCCTGGTGGCGGCCGGACTCGACGCGGGCGCACACGACCCGATGGGGCGGATGATGGCGACCAGCCGCACCTTCCACACTGTCGTGGGCGCCCTGTGCGACCTCGCCGACGAGCTCTGTTCCGGGCGCATCGTCCTCGCACACGAGGGCGGCTACTCCGCGTGGTACCAGCCCACCCTCCTGCTGTCGGTCGCAACCGCGGTGGCCGGTCTGCCCGCCCCGGACGACCCGTTCCTGCACTCCCTGGAGAACCTTCCCGGGCAACGACTCACCCCGCACCAGCGGCGGGTCGTCGATCACCTGCAGGCCCGTCATCCGCTGCTCGCCGCGCCGGCGGTGGTGTCATGACCGGCTGGCTCGCCGCGCTCGGCCGCCGCACCGGCCGGAGCCGGCCGGAGCCGGCCGCAGCCCGTCGGTCGGATCGTGGTCCTGCCGCACGCAGGCGGGTGGCCGTCGGCGTTCCGGTCGTGGATCGGCCTCGTCCCGGCCGACGTGGAGCTGCTCGCCGCCCACCTGCCGGGTCGCGGGACACGCTCGACCGAGACACCGCTGCGCCGGACCGGGCCCATCGTGGCGCAGCTGGCGGACGAGGTCGCCGGTCGCGACCCGCTGCCGACGGTCGTGCTCGGGCACAGCTTCGGGAGCGTGCTCGCCTACGAGCTGACCCGCGCGCTCGAACGCCGCGGGATGCCACCGCGGCTCGTCGCCGTCTCGGCGCGCCAGCCACCGTGCTTCCCCAGCCGGCCGCCCTACTCGCACCGGCTGAGCGACGACGACCTGGTCCGCCACGTCCATCGCATCGGTGGCGCCCCCGACGGAGTCGCCGATCCTGGGGGGCTGCTCCGTCCCTCGCTGCCGGCCATCCGGGCGGATCTGGAGGCTCTGGAGACCTACCGACGTCCACCGAACGGGACGAACGTCCCGATCGTGGCCCTCTGCGCGACCGACGACCCGATCGTCATCGCCGAGCGCATGTTCCTGTGGTCGGTGGAGACGACCTCGGACTTCCGCAGGCTCTCGTTCGACGGCGGTCACTTCTACCTGTACCGCAGCTCCGCTGCGGAGACGATCGTCCCCGTTCTGCTCGACGCGCTCCGCGCCGACACGGCGGTGGGCCCGGCCGTGGCTCAGGTGGTGGCGTCCTCGGCGTAGAGGGCGGCGAACTCGGCCGAGGGTTCGATGGGGGTGATGACGTCGACGAGGACGCCGTTCGGATCCGCGACGATGAAGTGCCGCTGCCCGAACGGCTCGTCCCGCAGCTCCAGCTCCGGCGTCACCCCACCGTCGACGACGACTCGCTTCCACTCGGCGTCGACGTCGTCGACCTCGATGTTCACCAGGAGCCCCTGGACCGGCCTCCGGTAGGCGCTGGGCAGCGTGGGGTGATCGTGGGCTATCAGCGCGAGCTCGAACGGGCGGGAGCCGGGCGATCGGAGACTGACGTACCAGTCGGCCTCGAACGTCGTCTCGAAACCCAGGCGGTCGACGTAGAAGTCCCTCGACTGTTCGATCCGGTCCGTGCACAGGACCGGGTACACACTGGCTGGCCGCATGACTCTCCCCGTCGCCCAGAAGACCTGGCGATCATAGCGACGACCGACATGTCCGTGGCGTCCCGTACGGGCGATCTCGGCACCGGACCGTGTACGCCTCTCGACGCGCGCTCAGGCCGCGGCCGGGCTCATCGACCTCCACCAGACGCGGTTGCGCCTGTACCACTCGACGGTGCGCCGCAGCCCGTCGTCGAACTCGACCTGCGGCCGGTACCCGAGCTCGGCGCGGATCTTCGACCAGTCGACGCAGTAGCGGCGGTCGTGCCCCTTGCGGTCGGCGACCCGTTCCACCATCGCCTCCGACGCACCCACCAGCTCAAGCAGCCGGCGGGTGAGCTCGATGTTGCTGAGCTCGGTCCCGCCGCCGATGTTGTAGACCTCCCCGGGGCGGCCACCGACCGCCACCATGGCGATGGCCCGGCAGTGGTCGTCGACGTGGAGCCAGTCGCGCACGTTGCGGCCGTCCCCGTAGAGCGGCACCGGGCGACCGTCGAGGAGGGTGAAGACGAACAGCGGAACGAGCTTCTCCGGGTACTGGTGCGGCCCGTAGTTGTTCGAGCAGCGGGTGACGCAGACCGGCAGCCCGTGCGTCCGGTGGTAGGCCAGAGCCAGCAGGTCCGACGCGGCCTTCGACGCCGAGTACGGCGAGTTCGGCTCGAGCGGGTCGGTCTCGACCGACGCACCTGTCTCCACCGACCCGTACACCTCGTCGGTGGAGACGTGCACGAACCGCTCGACGCGACCCTCCAGCGCGGCCTGGAGCAGCACCTGGGTCCCGACGACGTTGGTCGAGACGAACTCGGAGGCTCCCTCGATCGACCGGTCCACGTGCGACTCGGCCGCGCAGTGGACCACCACGTCGACGCCGCTCATCGCCGCGGCGACGGTCTCGGCGTCGCGGATGTCGCCCGGCACCACCCGCAGGCGCGGCGAGTCGCGCACCTCGGTCAGGTTGGCGAGGGTGCCCGCGTAGGTGAGCAGGTCGAGGACCACGACCTCGGCTCCGGCGAGCGCCGCGTAGCGGTCGGCGAGGACGGCCCGGACGAAGTTCGAGCCGATGAACCCGGCACCACCGGTAACGAGAATCCGCACGTAGAGAACCTTCCAGGGGATCGGGGCTGTCGGCCGACCCGTGTCGGCCGGGACGTCGCCCACGGTGGGCCTCCCCTGTCCGCACCTCGTCCTCGTCGTGTCGCGATGGCGTCACAGTCCGCCGTGCCGGCCTGCTGCGACCCGTCGGCCGTTGTGACGCAATCACGACACGGCGAGCACACGGTGATGACCTCGCGCGAGCATCGTGGGGCGACGAGACGGACCTCAGGGACGGCGTCGCCGTCCGACGGCAGCTACGACGAGCGGGCTGCGCGAGACCCGAAGGAGCTCCGTGGTGCACCCCACCGATGTCTGCGCAGACGGGCACGTGATGTCCGACGCGGGTCCCGGCGCGCAGCTCGGCCGCCCTGCGCACGGGGCTCTGGGGCAGCGGTGAAAGGAATCATCCTCGCCGGCGGCAGTGGGACCCGCCTCGATCCGCTCACCCGGGTCGTGTCCAAGCAGCTCCTGCCCGTCTACGACAAGCCGATGATCTACTACCCGCTCTCGACGCTGATGCTCGCCGGCGTCCGGGAGATCCTGGTGATCAGCACGCCCACCGACCTGCCGGACTTCCGACGGCTCCTGGGCACCGGCGCCGAGCTCGGCCTGGAGATCACCTACGCCGAGCAGCCCTCCCCCGACGGCCTGGCACAGGCGTTCGTGATCGGCGCCGACCACATCGGGGACAGCGCCTCGGCGCTGGTGCTGGGCGACAACATCTTCCACGGACCCGGCTTCTCCGGGATGCTCCACCGCAGCATCGAGGGCCTGAACTCCGGCGACGGCTGCGTGCTGTTCGGGTATCCGGTACGCGACCCACAGCGCTACGGAGTGGGCGAAGCCGACCCGCAGGGCAGGCTGATCTCCATCGAGGAGAAGCCCGCAGCCCCGCGCTCGGACCGAGCCATCACCGGGCTGTACCTCTACGACCAGCAGGTCGTCGACATCGCGCGTTCGGTGCACCCGTCGGCCCGCGGCGAGCTGGAGATCACCGACGTGAACCGGGTCTACATGCAGCAGGGGTCGGCGCGGCTGGTCGACCTGGGCCGCGGCTTCGCGTGGCTCGACACCGGCACCCACGAATCCCTGCTCGAGGCCGCCGACTACGTGCGCGTGCTGGAGAACCGGCAGGGCGTGCGCATCGCGTGCGTCGAGGAGGTCGCGCTGCGCATGGGCTTCATCGACGCCGACGCCTGCCACAAGCTGGGGGAACGCTACGGCGCCTCCGGCTACGACGCCTACGTCATGGAGGTCGCGGCCACCTTCTGAGCGACGCCCCGGCGACCGCACACCGTCCATGAACAGAGTCAGCGACCACTCGACACCGGGCCGCGGTGGTGGCCCGGCAGCGGCGTGTCCGCTCGTGCGTCATGATGTTGACATGGCGCGGGCCCTGCTCATCGAGGACGACACGTCGGTCGCCGAGGGTCTGCGGATCGCTTTGACCCACGTGGGACACGTCGTCGACTGCGCCGTGACCGGCTCCGAGGGCCTGGCCCGGGTCGCCGGGGGCGACTACGACGTCGTGGTGCTCGACCTGATGCTGCCCGACATCGACGGGTTCGAGGTGTGCCGGCGGTTGCGTGCCGCCGGATCGATCCCCATCGTGATGCTGACCGCTCGTGACGACGACATCGACGTCGTGGCCGGTCTGGAGGCCGGCGCCGACGACTACGTCGTCAAGCCGGTCGCCGGTCGTGTGCTCGACGCCCGCATCCGGGCCGTTCTGCGACGGACGGCCGAGAGACCAGCCGTGACGAGCGACGGCCGGCCGGAGATCGTGCGACAGGGCTCGCTCACGATCGACCGGCAGGCCCTGGTCGTCACCTCTCATGATCGCGTGGTGACGCTCACCCCGACGGAGCTGAAGCTGCTGCTCGAGCTCGCGGACGCGCCGGGCCGGGTGCTGAGCCGCCAGCAGCTGCTGTCGGCTGTCTGGGACCACAGCTACCTCGGCGACTCCCGACTCGTCGATTCCTGCGTGCAGCGGCTGCGCGCGAAGATCGAGGACGACCCCTCGTCCCCCACCGTCGTGCAGACCGTGCGCGGATTCGGCTACCGTTTCGGCGGACCGTGACCGACCGCACCGTCGATGCTCAGCTCGCTCCTGACGGTGTTCGCGCGTGGCCTCTCCGTGGCCTGCGCCTGCGTCTGGTGGTCGCCTTCGCGATGCTCGGCTTCGCGGTGGCCACCGGCGTCGCCGGTGTCGAGTACATCACCGCGCGAGACGCCATCGTGCAGCGGGCCCAGGACATCGCGGTGGCCAGGTTCCTCCGCAAGGTGGAGTCGCTCAAACCTCTCCCCGTACGGTCCGAGGGAGAGCTGTTGTCCGTCATCGGAGCCAGGATGGGTAGCCGGCCCGAGTACCCGGTGCTGGTCCTCCGCGGAGACGGTCAGGCCTCGTACGGGTTCGACCAGACCCTGGTGTCGCCCCAACTGCGCGATGCCGCCGCTGCCGGATACCTGGTCTCACAACGGGTCCGCCACGACAACGCCACCTGGCTCGTGACCGGTGTCCAGCTGTCCATGCAGGATGGGACGGGACCGCCCGAGGATCCGTCGACCCGGATCAGTGTCTTCGTGCTCGACTCGCTGACCGGTGAGCAAGCGGTCGTGGACAATCTCGCTCGCGACGCCTGGCTGGTCGGCGCCGCGGGAGTGGTCGTGGCACTCGGACTCGCGATGTTCGCCGCTCGCGGAGTGGTGCGTCCGGTGCGCGCGCTGCAGCAGACCGCGGCTCGGCTGGGTGCCGGGGACCTCGAGGCGCGGGCGACGGTCCCACCTGGCGGTGACGAGCTCGCCGCCGTGTCCGCGACCTTCAACGAGATGGCGGACTCGCTCCGCGACCATGTCGTCCAGCTCCGTCGTATGGAGACCGACGCACGCCGGTTCGTCGGCGACGTCTCGCACGAGTTGCGCACCCCCCTCACCGCGATGACCGCCGTCCTCGACCTGCTCGACGACACGGCAGACCAGCTGCCCCAGGACGCCGCTCGGGCGGTCCGGCTCATCGGCGTCGAGACCCGCAGCCTGACCCGGCTGGTCGAGGACCTGATCGAGGTGACCCGCTTCGACGCCGGCACCGCCACGCTGCGGGTGGACACCGTCGACATCGCCGACGCGATCCGGGCCACCCTCGATCGGCGTGGTCTCGTGGTCGACACCGACCTGCCCGACGGTGTCGTCGCCGTCATCGATCCGCGACGGCTGGACGTCATCGTGGCCAACCTGGTCGGCAACGCCGTGCGGCACGGAGCGCCACCCGTGCTGGTCACCGCCGGTGCTACGGCCGACACCGTCACCGTGCAGGTGAGCGACTCGGGACCCGGCATCGACGAGAGCTCGATGGAGGACGTCTTCCAGCGCTTCGTCAAGGCCGACCAGTCACGGAGCCGCTCCGAGGGAAGCGGTCTGGGGCTGGCCATCGCCCGCGAGAACGCCCACCTGCACGGCGGCACGCTGACTGCCGCGAACGGCCCGGACGGTGGCGCGGTGTTCACGCTGCGCCTGCCGCGGTACCCGGAGGGGCGCAGGTGAGGCGGGCACTCGTCACCGCGGGGCTGGCCGGCCTGCTGCTGGTCAGCGCATGTGGTGTTCGCCCCGGCGGAATGAACACCGTGGCGTCGGCACCTGTCGAGGCCCAGGTCATGACCGACGACCAGGTCCTGTCCGAGGTCGACCCGAACGTCCGCGAGATCTACCTGTTGTTCCGGGGGAAGCCCACTCCGGTGGTTCGGTTCGTCGGCCCCGTCGACGACACCGACCTGCTGCTCGTGCTGCTCGCCGGCCCGACGCCGGCCGAACTCTCGACCGGCGTGAGCACCGAGCTACCTCCGTCCGTCTCCCTGGTGAGCGCCGAACGTTCGGAGCAAGGTGTCGTCGTCACCCTCGCGAACGGTGGGACGCCCCTCGGGCGGCTTGCCGAGCAGCAGATCGCCTGCACCCTCATGACGCCGGACCACACGGAGGCGATGGTGTTCCTCTACGAGCTCGGCACCCAACCGCGTCTGCTGGCCTGCGAGTACTGAACGACGGCACACCGTCGTAACCATGTCACCGGTGAGCCCGCGACCGTGACACGCTCGCGACACGGTCGGGACATGACCACCGAACGACCCCGGCACCCTCGGCACGGCCACTACTCACCGTGACCGGAGGAGACCGTGCTTCCCCCCTCACCGGCCCGAGGGCCGAGACGAATCCCCCGGGATGCCGTCACACAGCCCGTGCCGGATGCCGTCACGCAGCCCCTGCCGGCGGTGGCGCCGGACGGTCCGGAGGCGGGTCGGCCGGGCACCGACCCCGCAGTTCCCAGTGCCGGGGAGGGCCCGGAGACCGGCACGCGGTCGTCGCGTATCCGGTCCCGGCGCGTGCACCGTCGCATCCTGATCGCCCTGGTCATCGCCGTCGTGGGGGCACCGGCAGTGCTGTTCGCGGTCGGATGGCTGATCTTCGCGGTGCCCTCGCCCGACGAGGCCACCCTCAAGCAGATCTCCACCATCTCCTACGCCGACGGCAGCCCCATGGTCCGGCTGGTCCCGAAGGGCGGGAACCGCGTCCGGCTTCCGCTGCAGGCCATCCCCCCGCACGTCCGTGACGCCGTCCTCGCCGCGGAGGACCGCACCTTCTACACCAACCCGGGGTTCGACCTGACGGGCATCGTCCGTGCCGTCGGGAAACAGCTCACCGGAGGCTCCGGCGGGGGCTCGACGATCACGCAGCAGTACGTCAAGAACGTCCTGGTGGGCAACGAGTTCAGCCTCACGCGCAAGTATCGGGAACTGATCGTCGCGGTCAAGGTCACCCAGCAGCTGCCCAAGGACGAGATCCTCCGCGGCTACCTCAACACGATCTACTTCGGTCGCGGCGCCTACGGGATCGAGACCGCGAGCCAGGCGTACTTCGCCAAGCCGGCTTCCCAGCTGACCGTCAGCGAGGGCGCGCTGCTGGCCGGCCTGATCCAGTCCCCGACGAACTGGGACCCTGCACGTGCCCCCGACGACGCTCGACGGCGGTGGGAGTTCGTCATGGACGGCCTTCTGGACCAGGACCGGATCTCACCCGGCGAACGGCGGGCCGCACGGTTCCCGCCGACCGTCGCACCGTCCGCCTCCACCGGCTGGTCCAGCCTCGACGGCGAGAACGGCCACATCGCCGACGCCGTGCGCGCCGAGCTGAGCGCGCTCGGCGTGGATGGCACCGCCATCGCCCGGCAGGGGCTGCGTGTGACGACCACGATCGACCCGTCCCGCCAGCGCGAGCTGGTCGAGGCAGTCCGCGAACAGGTGGCCGGCCAGCCCGAGGACCTGCGCAGCGCAGCGGTCGCGATCGACCCTGCGACCGGGGGCATCTCCGCCTACTACGGCGGCGACAAGGGGCTGGGTACCGACTACGCCCAGGTCCTGAAGCAACCGGGCATGACCTTCACCCCGTTCGCCGTGCTCGCCGGTCTGCTCTCCGACCCTCCGGTCGACACACGTGCGATCAGCTCGTCCCCCGGGGGCGCCACCAGCTGCACGGTCTGTGACCTGCGGCAGGCCCTCGCCACATCGGACACCGGCCTGTTCAGCCGACTCGCCAACCTGGTCGGTCCACCCGCCGTGGTCGATGCCGCCCGCAAGGCCGGGATCACCGCAGTGATCGACGCACCCGACGCATCCGTCGCGCTCGGCGTCAAGGAGGTCACACCGCTGCAGCTGGCATCCGCGTACGCCACGCTGGCCGCCGGCGGCGTCTACCACCCGCCACACCTGGTGTCGACAGTGGTGGACGTCAACGGGAACGTGCTCTACCAGCGACCGGAACGGGCCGGCGAGTACCGGTTCTCCCCGGAGACTGCTCGGGCGGTGGCGGAGACGATGATGTCGGTCCCGCCCCTCGGCGGGTTCGAGCTGCCCCAGGGGCAACAGGCGGCAGTTCAGCCCGGCACGGTCGGATCCCGCACCTACGGTCAGAGCAACGACGCCTGGTTCGCCGGCTTCACCCCGGTCCAGGCCGCGGTGGTGTGGATCGGGAGTGACCGCAACGTCCCCCTCCTGGACCAGGAGGGCACCCCCGTGACCGGCATCGGACTGCCCAGCGCTCTCTGGTATCGCTACATGGCCGGTGCGGTCCTCGACCTCGGCAAGGCCGACTTCCCGACGTTCGGGCAGGGTGACCCCGACACCGGCGAGCCTGACCTCGACGCCTCGTCCCCCACGGGCGGGACGGGGTGGGGCGGGTGCCCGGAGGTGTCGGGGTCGGAGAGGTGCTGATCGCCGACGCGATCATCACCCGGAGTCGGGCGGCGAGTCCTCGGACCCGCTGCCCGACCCGGATCGGTGGAGAACTCGGCGGCCTGCGTCGCAGCGCAGGCCGCCGAGTCGCACCGGCCCTGATGGCCCGTCGGTCAGCGCTTCGGCGGACCCCAGACCTGCACCTCAGCGAGGCTCAGGAACTCGTTGGGGTCTGCCTGCTGCACCATGACGTACCGGCCCCGGCTGGGGCCTGCGGGCTTGCCGGTATGGAGCATGATCTCCGACACGGTCGGCTGGTGCTCCATCGAGGTCGTCAGCGACGGGCTGGGTTGCTGCTGCACCCGAGCGCTGGTGACGCCCTGAGCCTTCCGCTGGTCCGGTGTGAGGGACGTGTCGAAGGGCTTGTCGGACACGAAGATCCAGTAGTCCTTCAGCCGCTCGGTGTAGCCGTCGGTCCGGTTCCACACCGTGACGTTGCTGATGTCGCGTGACTGCCCCAGGTCCACCTGCCACCAGGCCGGCACCCGGCCGTCTCCCCTGTCGGTGTGGATCACCTCGCCGTAGTTCAGGTGGCCTGCGGTCTTGCCGTCCACCGCGATGTTGGCGCCGACCGGAATGCCCTTGTAGAACCCGTAGGTCGACGACATCGACGCCGCACGCCCGACCGCGAAGTTCTCCGCGCCGTCCGGGCCGATCACCGGCGGGGTCGGCGGGGTCGGCGGGGTCGGCGGGGTCGGCGGCGTGGGCCGCGCGGCCACCGTCACCGGGTCCGTCGACGCGGTCTTGCCGCCACCGTCGCGGGCGACGATCACGTACTTGTCCGCAGCCCCGGTCGGGGACGGGTCGGTCAGCTCCACCGGCCGTCCCTTGTCCTTCTCCCAGAACCCGGGGGTCGTCGCCTTGCCCGAGGCGACCGGCTTCGCCGTGTCGTCGTTGCGGACCAGGTCGTAGGTGAGCTCGGTGTCATCGGGGTCGAACATCGCGTTCGACAGGGTCACCTTCACCGACTCCTTGCCGTCGGTCGTGAGCCGATCGGCCTTGATGGTTCCCGGGGCCTCCTTGGACGGGCCGTAGGCGTTCGGTGCCTTCGCGTGGGTGGCGAAACGGACGAGCCCCTGCTGGGGCTTGTTCAGCACAGCTCGGAACTCGCCGGCCATCGAGACGTACTCGGAGGTGCCGACGATGTTGTACACCGCCTGCTTCAGCTCCTGGTTGCCGACCGTCCACCTCGGGGCGAACTGCATCAGGTTCGACGTCCGGTAGGCCGAGAAGTCGTTCCCCCGGATGTCCTTGATGTTGTGCACCGAGCTCGGCGCGATCGACCAGGCCTGGGTGTGGAGGTTCGTGCCCTGCTCGGGGAACTTCCCCGCAGCCGCGCAGTTGTGGGCGTGGCTGGACGCGTACAGCACGCCGTTGACCGGGGCGATGCCATAGGTGTCACCAAAACAGTCGTTCAACCAGACGACCTCGCCCGTGGTCGGGTCGGCGGCCCAGGTGCCTTCCAGGTTCCCGAACTTCTCGTTGCCGGCGTGGCTCCACGCACCGCCGTAGATGTACTTGTCGTCGGCAGCCACCGACCACATGCCGGAGCTGGCATTGTCGTCGTCGAGCTGGGGCGTGTCGGTCGTCGGGGCTTCGCCGTTCGTCGTGACCTTGCCCATCGCGAACGGCAGGACCTGCCCGTTCGTGGCGTCGATCGACGCCACGGCGTTGGTCTTCGTCTCGCCGATCTGGTTGAAGCGGCCCCCGACGATCACCCGCGTGCGGGCCGGGCTCATCGTGATCGACTCGACCGGACGCGCGCCGAAGACCTGGGGGCTCCAGGCGTCGTCCAGGGTTGCGTCGGCGGCGTTGACGGCCGCGAGCTTGTTGTGCGGCTTGTCGTCGACCTTCTTGAAATCGCCGCCGAAGTAGACCTTGGAGCCAGCGGCGACGACCGCGTTCACCGTCGTCCCCACCTTCGGAAACCAGTTGTCGACGAGCTTGCCCGTCGGGAGGTCGATCGCCGCGAGGCGCGATCGGGTCTTGCCGTCGATGCTTTGGAAAGCGCCCCCGACGAACAACCGCTTCCCGTCCGGAGACGCCGCGACGGAATTGACCTCACCGTCGGCCTTCGGCGCGAAGGAGTCCACCAGCACGCCCGTCCGGATGTCGTAGGCCAGCAGGTTCGACCGTGGCGTCTCGCTGGTCCCCGGCGCCGCGCCCGCGGGGCGGGCCTTCTCGAACTTGCCACCGACGTAGACGATGTCGCCCACGACGACCTGGCTCCACACCGTCCCGTCGATCTGCACGGTCGGCAGCGGGTCCTGGGTGACCGTCGGGGGCAGGCCCGGTGGGTTCGGCTCGGACGCCGCCGCCACACCCTGCCCGGTCAACACCAGACTCACCGCGGTGACCGCAGCTGCCGTCACAGCTGCGAGTGCTCGTATTCTCGGTCTCATTTCTACCTTTCTCATTCCCTGCTCCATTCCTGGTCAGAGTGTTGTCCGTGCCGGGCGGCGCGGATGTCGGTCTCCATTAATCTCGCGGCGGTGGACTTTTGTCCGAGGCGAAATGGCCTAACGTCGGCGGCCTCGTCCACTACCCGATCGACTCCTAGTACTGCAACGGCAGTTGATCAGCTCGGGGGTCGTTCGCCGCGTCGGCGGTAGTGGCAGTCGCGGGCCTGTTGTTGGCGTTCACGGCGCCAGGTCGACCAGTGCATGACGTGGTCGATGCAGGTGAGCGGGGTGAAGGCGAGCGCGGCGAGGAGACGGCGGATCTCGTTGCCCGACAGCTGAATCAATGCGCGCCGGCTGGCTGAGGA
>NZ_MCIP01000001.1:4356522-4358267 GCF_001932425.1 Pseudonocardia sp. Ae505_Ps2 | reverse complement strand
GTCCTCGGTCCACGAGGTCGGCAGGTAGAGCTCCCGGTCGATCAACGCCCGCCCCCGCTTCGAGGCGTAGGCCAGGAACACACCGAGCTGACAGTTGTCGATCTTCCCGCTGGTGCCGGTGTACTGGCGCTGCACCCCGGCCGAACGCAGGCCCTTCTTGATGAACCCGGTCTCGTCCACGATGAACACCCCCGACGCGGTGTCGGTGAGATGTTGCAGGACGTAGCCGCGCAGGTCGTCGCGGACCCCGTCGACGTCCCAGTCCGCGGTGCGCAGCAGCCGCTGCATCCCGTCCGGCGACATCGCCCCGGCGTGTTCGGCGAGGGTCCAGCCGTTCTTCCGCTCGAGCCCCGCGAGCAGGCCTCGCAGGTAGGTTCCGACCCGCCGGCGCGGCTCGACCCTGCGGAAACGGCCAGAGATCAGCTCCACCACCGCGTCCAACGAGGCCACCCACCCGGCAAGATCAACCACGCGGTGATCATCACCGCCGAACGGCCGTCAGCCTCTCACCACACGCCGAACTGCCGTTGCAGTACTAGGAGCCTCATGCGCAACCCGACGCGTTCCGTCGTCGCCGCTGCGGTCGCCGCTGCAGCAGCTGGCCTGCTCAGCTCGTGCGCGGCGGACAGCACGACGCCGACCGCCGCCCCGGCACCATCGGTCGCCTCGGCACCCTCGGATGCCCCAGCACCCTCGAATGCCTCGGCACCCTCGGATGCCTCTGCACCCTCGGTCCCCTCGCCCGGGGGCCCGCCGCCCGAGCTGGGCCCCACCACGCAGGCCCGGCTCGACTCGCCCACCAACCTCGGCGGGCTCGAGGTCACGGTGACGTCGATCCGGCCCGTCCAGCTGGTTGCCGAGGGGCCGGGAGAGCTCGCCGGGCCCGGCGCCGCGGTGACGATCCGGCTGACGAACCGGACCCCGAAGCCCGTCGACGGCGGCCTCGACGTCAACGCCCGGTACGCCGACAAGGCGGCCAGCGCCAACAGCGGCCCGCCGTCCAAGCCGGCGGGCACCCTCGAACCCGGCGCGTCGACGGATGCCACGTACGCGTTCCTCGTCCCCGCCGACCAGGTCGACCAGCTCAAGCTGTCCATCACCTCGACGAACGCACCCGACATCGTGGTCATCACGCGCTGAGGGCCGGGGTCCGGCGATCGGCCCACGGTCGTCATCGCCGGACCCCCGCCGGGGCGCCGCCGGCCCGGCGACCGCGTCGGGAGCGTCGCCCGGCGTACAGGTCCGCGCACAGCTGCGCGTAACCCTCGGCCACGTCGTCCCAGTCGTAGACGGTCCGCGCCCGACGCCGGGCGTCCGCACCACGCCGGGCCGCCGCCACGGGGTCGGCCTCGACGGCCTCCACCTCACGCGCGAGCGAGTCCGGGGAGGCGAACCACCGGCCCGTCTCGGCCAGCACCTCGCGGTTGAACTCGATGTCCCATGCCACGACCGGCGCACCGGCACCCATCGCGCGCAGCAGCGACGGGTTCGTGCCGCCGACGCTGTGGCCGTGCAGGTAGCTCGCGGCGCCGGCGTAGAGGGAGTTCAGCAGCTCCTGGTCCCAGAGCGACCCGAGCAGACGCACCCGGGGATCGGAGCCCGCCAGGTCACGGACGTGCCGCTCGTGGCTGCTCGGATAGGGAACCGAACCGACCACGACCAGTGGCTTGCTCGCGCGCGAGGCGAGGTACCCCGCGACCACGACGTCGACGTGGTTCTCCGGCTCCATGCGTGCCACCACGAGG
>NZ_MCIP01000001.1:4352355-4356510 GCF_001932425.1 Pseudonocardia sp. Ae505_Ps2 | reverse complement strand
GGGGACATCCGCGCGCTCGCAGCGTTCGCGGTCCTCGGTCCACGAGGTCGGCAGGTAGAGCTCCCGGTCGATCAACGCCCGCCCCCGCTTCGAGGCGTAGGCCAGGAACACACCGAGCTGACAGTTGTCGATCTTCCCGCTGGTGCCGGTGTACTGGCGCTGCACCCCGGCCGAACGCAGGCCCTTCTTGATGAACCCGGTCTCGTCCACGATGAACACCCCCGACGCGGTGTCGGTGAGATGTTGCAGGACGTAGCCGCGCAGGTCGTCGCGGACCCCGTCGACGTCCCAGTCCGCGGTGCGCAGCAGCCGCTGCATCCCGTCCGGCGACATCGCCCCGGCGTGTTCGGCGAGGGTCCAGCCGTTCTTCCGCTCGAGCCCCGCGAGCAGGCCTCGCAGGTAGGTTCCGACCCGCCGGCGCGGCTCGACCCTGCGGAAACGGCCAGAGATCAGCTCCACCACCGCGTCCAACGAGGCCACCCACCCGGCAAGATCAACCACGCGGTGATCATCACCGCCGAACGGCCGTCAGCCTCTCACCACACGCCGAACTGCCGTTGCAGTACTAGGAGCCTCATGCGCAACCCGACGCGTTCCGTCGTCGCCGCTGCGGTCGCCGCTGCAGCAGCTGGCCTGCTCAGCTCGTGCGCGGCGGACAGCACGACGCCGACCGCCGCCCCGGCACCATCGGTCGCCTCGGCACCCTCGGATGCCCCAGCACCCTCGAATGCCTCGGCACCCTCGGATGCCTCTGCACCCTCGGTCCCCTCGCCCGGGGGCCCGCCGCCCGAGCTGGGCCCCACCACGCAGGCCCGGCTCGACTCGCCCACCAACCTCGGCGGGCTCGAGGTCACGGTGACGTCGATCCGGCCCGTCCAGCTGGTTGCCGAGGGGCCGGGAGAGCTCGCCGGGCCCGGCGCCGCGGTGACGATCCGGCTGACGAACCGGACCCCGAAGCCCGTCGACGGCGGCCTCGACGTCAACGCCCGGTACGCCGACAAGGCGGCCAGCGCCAACAGCGGCCCGCCGTCCAAGCCGGCGGGCACCCTCGAACCCGGCGCGTCGACGGATGCCACGTACGCGTTCCTCGTCCCCGCCGACCAGGTCGACCAGCTCAAGCTGTCCATCACCTCGACGAACGCACCCGACATCGTGGTCATCACGCGCTGAGGGCCGGGGTCCGGCGATCGGCCCACGGTCGTCATCGCCGGACCCCCGCCGGGGCGCCGCCGGCCCGGCGACCGCGTCGGGAGCGTCGCCCGGCGTACAGGTCCGCGCACAGCTGCGCGTAACCCTCGGCCACGTCGTCCCAGTCGTAGACGGTCCGCGCCCGACGCCGGGCGTCCGCACCACGCCGGGCCGCCGCCACGGGGTCGGCCTCGACGGCCTCCACCTCACGCGCGAGCGAGTCCGGGGAGGCGAACCACCGGCCCGTCTCGGCCAGCACCTCGCGGTTGAACTCGATGTCCCATGCCACGACCGGCGCACCGGCACCCATCGCGCGCAGCAGCGACGGGTTCGTGCCGCCGACGCTGTGGCCGTGCAGGTAGCTCGCGGCGCCGGCGTAGAGGGAGTTCAGCAGCTCCTGGTCCCAGAGCGACCCGAGCAGACGCACCCGGGGATCGGAGCCCGCCAGGTCACGGACGTGCCGCTCGTGGCTGCTCGGATAGGGAACCGAACCGACCACGACCAGTGGCTTGCTCGCGCGCGAGGCGAGGTACCCCGCGACCACGACGTCGACGTGGTTCTCCGGCTCCATGCGTGCCACCACGAGGTGGAACCCACCGGGCCGCAGCCCCAGCTCGGCCAGCCGCCCCGCGTCCGCGGACTCGATGATCGGGGCGCCGTAGGTCAGCACCACACTGTCCGCGGCATGGCGCCTGCGGTAGTAGGCGGCGATGGCAGCCGCGTCGGCGATCAGCGCGTCGGCGAGGCCGACCGCGACCTTCTCGACGGCGCGGTAGTAGCGCGCGCCGTTGCCCGACCACTTCGCGCGCTTCCATTCCAGTCCGTCGACGTGCACGGCGACCGGAATGCGGGCCGCGCGGATCAGCGGCAGCAGCGGGGCGTTCGCGGCGTTGAAGACCAGGGCCACGTCCGCCCGGTGCCGGAGCAGGTGGGCGACCGACACCGCGGTGTGGCTCAGCGTCTCGATCGACGAGCGGCGCACGGAGGGCAGACGGACCCGCTGCATTCCGCGGTAGGTCGGGCTGCGGTCCTCCCCACGGCAGTACACCGTGACCGTGTGTCCTGCCCGGACGAGCCGGGTTCCGATCTCCTCGACCGCGGTTTCGAACCCGCCGTAGCGGGCGGGCACGCCGCGGGTACCGATCATGGCAATGTGCACGGGTACGTCCTGTTCTCGGAGCCAGGTCAACGGGAGAGCCGGGTCATGTCGCGGAACCACCTCGGTAGTGCGAGCAGCACGTAGCCGGAGGTCCCGACGAGCAGGAGCAGGTAGGCGGGAGCGAAGAACGCGGGCCATCCGGAGACGGCGACCGCGACGCACAGCAGCCCGTAGTCGGTCGGGACGACGGCCAGCGCGCGCACCACGCCGGCCCGACGAGGCGGCGCGTCCTCGCCCGGCCGCGGGTGGGCACGCCGCAGCTGGTCGGTCAGGATCGTCGCGAAGAAGTGCACCGAGGCGACCAGCGCGAACACCACGGGCACGGCCAGCCATCCGGTGCTCACCTCACCGGACCGGAACCAGGCCACCAGGATCGCCAGATGCACCGCCGGGACCTTCGCGCTGTCGAGCACGTGGTCGAGCCACTCCCCGGCCGGGGAGCTGGTCGCGGTCAGCCGCGCGAGCTGACCGTCGGCCGAGTCGAGGGCGTAGCCGATGATCAGGCCGGCCGCCGACAGGATCCCCGTCGCCGGGCCGGCCGGGCCGAGGACCAGCCCGGCGATCGCGGAGAACGAGAACACCGCGCTCAGTGCGGTGACCTGGGTGGGCGACATCCCCGCCTTGAACGCCACCGCGGCGAGGACCCGCCCCAGAGGGCGGTTGACGAAACGCGACCACGCCGGGGTGCCCGGGGTCGGCGGCTTCTGCGCGGCACGCAGCAGCTGCAACACCGGGCGCAGCGGCACGTCACGACGATCGACGAGGCTGCTCGGGGTCACCACGCCCCCTGGTGGACCATGTCCCGCAGAGGGCCCTCGGCCCCCAGGAGCACCGTCACCTCCGCACCGGCGGCGTGCAGCCCGCACACCGGCTCCGGCGTCATGCGGTCCGATCCGTACAGCTCAGCGGACGGGTGTGCGACCAGGACCCCCGTGGACCGCATTCGGAGACAAGCAGGCATCGACCAACCTTTCGCGCATACCCGACCCACGTGTGCAGACAATGCGGACCGGAAGACCAGCACACCCAGAGCCGACCTGACATAAATGGGAAGCGTCGGATTAATTTGGTGCCCGGGTGGCAACGTGGTGGATACTGCGATAAACCAGGTGTCGATGTCCAGCGGTGACGACGATTCTTGCATCGACAGGCCGATAATTCACGACCAGCAATGACTACGACACGGACCGTCGCCGACGTCCGACCACCAGATCCACATGACCCGCTCCTGTTCCGATGGAACGCCCTGCACGCGAAGGGACCGCGCTTGTCTGTCCGCGACCTCTGGATCCTGCTGCGAGACAGTCGTGTCCTCGTCATTGCAGGCATGGCGATCGGCCTGGCCGGCTCGCTGTTCGCCTACGCATGGCTGCCGACCGCATACACGGCGTCGACATCGATGTACGTCGTCGCCACCGGCCCCACGCCGCAGTCCGCGTTCTTGGGGGCCCAGCTCTCCACGGAACGCATGGCGACCTACGCCGATCTGCTCACCTCGCCGCGGGTCGCCGACGCGGTGATCGACAAATTGCGACTGCCGGACACCCCGGACGAGTTGATCGACACATTCGACGCGCGCAATAAAAACAAGTCGACCGCAATTCAGCTCGATGAGGTGTTCTCAGTAGCGGGTTGATCATGTCGTGCGGTCGTACTCGGTGTGGAGTAGTACGAGCGCAGCTGCGGTGATCGCGCCGGTGCGCCAGGGACATAGCGTGACTCGCCGCAACGCGGCGAAGGTGGTCTTGAGCAGGGCGTTTCCGCGTTCGGCCAGAGCACGAAGGGCTGAGTGCAGGGTGTTGACGGTG
>NZ_MCIP01000001.1:4351079-4352343 GCF_001932425.1 Pseudonocardia sp. Ae505_Ps2 | reverse complement strand
GTGACGGTGTCGATCTGTGCTGGACCGAACCGATCTACCGGGGTCCTGCCCCGTTCCCGCTCATCTCACCACCCTCGGCGTGTCGCCACGACCTGCCACCCCGCTACTGAGAACACCTCAGTGGAGCGACATGGAGGACACGAAGCAGAATCGCCACCGTCGGACCGCGGGCGACCCCGAAACGATTGTCGCCGTCAGCCGTGGTTCTTCCAGAAAGCGATCGACCTCTGCTTCATCTGAGCGACGAAGTCGACTGCCGAGATCTCGCCCTGCATGAGCGCTGCCGCAGGGGGATCGAGGACTTCCTGGGTCCACGGCCCGTACTCGAGGTCGAGACCCGACCCCCAGGGATACACTTCGCGTCCGGAAAGTGCGCTCTGGAGTGACGCGAGCTGCCGCGGTGCCGGGATGTCGGCTCGCGGGGTGAGGTTGTCCGCCCGTTCGGAAATCTTCTCCAGCTGGCTGCGATTCATGAAGTACGCGATGAACTTCTGTGCAGCCGCACCGTTCTTGGCCGACCGGGGGATGGCGAAACCGAAGAGTTCCACGCTCACGACCGGGTCGCCACCGTTGATGGCCGGAAGTTGGATGGAGGTGGGTCTGAAGCTCGGCGCCATGTACGGTTCCGCCTCGCTCGGAAGCCAGGATCCCTGCAGGAACAACGCGGCCCTGCCCTGGGCCCACTTGATCTGCCCGGCCGGGAACTGCGCGTCGGTGTAGGCGTGGCCGAAGTAGCCGCTGCGCACCAGCTGCTCGAGCCTGTCGATGGCGTCCAGGACGGCCGGGGCGTTCCACGCCTCGCCCGTCCGGTCGCCGGCCGACCGCACCAGATCCTGTGGTCCCAGCGCTCGCTGCAGGACCAGCAGCGGCCAGAACGCCTTGTTGGTGTCGAGCGCGATCGGTGTCACGCCGCTCGCCTGGATCCTGGCGAGCACGGCGACGAAGTCGTCCCAGTTCTCCGGTGGCTTCGCAGCGATGTCCGGGTACCTCGCCGCGTCCAGCCACAGGGCCTCGCCGGTCACCTCGTAGGGGATCAGGTAGGGCCTGCCGTCCCGCCCGTTGAGAAAGGGCCGGTACTTCGGGGGGATGACCTCGGAGATCTTCTTGTTCTCCCCCGGGATCGGCTGGTCGAGGACGGCGGTCAGGTCCGCGGACTGGCCGGTGTCGGCGAGGGCGATGCGGAGCTTGGTCCTGGACTGGTCCACCAGGTCTGCATCAGCCCCCTGGGGCAGCGACGGGGCCAGATTGTCCAGCACCCGCCGTC
>NZ_MCIP01000001.1:4262713-4351067 GCF_001932425.1 Pseudonocardia sp. Ae505_Ps2 | reverse complement strand
GGGCGAACGGGGTCAACGCCCGCCGCCGGGTGCCACGTCGACGGCGTTGAAGGACCAGGAGCCGCGCCAGATAGGCCACGGTGCGCTCCCCGATCGGGAGGACAGCGGTGTAGGTGACAGGATCAGACATGCAGGACCTCGGTGACGGTGTCGATCTGTGCTGGACCGAACCGATCTACCGGGGTCCTGCCCCGTTCCCGCTCATCTCACCACCCTCGGCGTGTCGCCACGACCTGCCACCCCGCTACTGAGAACACCTCAGTGGAGCGACATGGAGGACACGAAGCAGAATCGCCACCGTCGGACCGCGGGCGACCCCGAAACGATTGTCGCCGTCAGCCGTGGTTCTTCCAGAAAGCGATCGACCTCTGCTTCATCTGAGCGACGAAGTCGACTGCCGAGATCTCGCCCTGCATGAGCGCTGCCGCAGGGGGATCGAGGACTTCCTGGGTCCACGGCCCGTACTCGAGGTCGAGACCCGACCCCCAGGGATACACTTCGCGTCCGGAAAGTGCGCTCTGGAGTGACGCGAGCTGCCGCGGTGCCGGGATGTCGGCTCGCGGGGTGAGGTTGTCCGCCCGTTCGGAAATCTTCTCCAGCTGGCTGCGATTCATGAAGTACGCGATGAACTTCTGTGCAGCCGCACCGTTCTTGGCCGACCGGGGGATGGCGAAACCGAAGAGTTCCACGCTCACGACCGGGTCGCCACCGTTGATGGCCGGAAGTTGGATGGAGGTGGGTCTGAAGCTCGGCGCCATGTACGGTTCCGCCTCGCTCGGAAGCCAGGATCCCTGCAGGAACAACGCGGCCCTGCCCTGGGCCCACTTGATCTGCCCGGCCGGGAACTGCGCGTCGGTGTAGGCGTGGCCGAAGTAGCCGCTGCGCACCAGCTGCTCGAGCCTGTCGATGGCGTCCAGGACGGCCGGGGCGTTCCACGCCTCGCCCGTCCGGTCGCCGGCCGACCGCACCAGATCCTGTGGTCCCAGCGCTCGCTGCAGGACCAGCAGCGGCCAGAACGCCTTGTTGGTGTCGAGCGCGATCGGTGTCACGCCGCTCGCCTGGATCCTGGCGAGCACGGCGACGAAGTCGTCCCAGTTCTCCGGTGGCTTCGCAGCGATGTCCGGGTACCTCGCCGCGTCCAGCCACAGGGCCTCGCCGGTCACCTCGTAGGGGATCAGGTAGGGCCTGCCGTCCCGCCCGTTGAGAAAGGGCCGGTACTTCGGGGGGATGACCTCGGAGATCTTCTTGTTCTCCCCCGGGATCGGCTGGTCGAGGACGGCGGTCAGGTCCGCGGACTGGCCGGTGTCGGCGAGGGCGATGCGGAGCTTGGTCCTGGACTGGTCCACCAGGTCTGCATCAGCCCCCTGGGGCAGCGACGGGGCCAGATTGTCCAGCACCCGCCGTCCTTGCCACCGGACGTCGACCGTGATCCCGGTGTCCCTGGTGAACTGGTCGATCGAGGACTGGAGGACCTGGCCCTGAGGCTCCGTGGGCCGCCACATCGACCAGTACGTGAACCTCGTTCCGTCGCCGGAGTCGGCGCCGTCACCGGGGCCGCACGCCGCCGAGACAGCGACGACGCCCGCCACGGCCGCGGCAGCGACCAGACGTCGCCAGCCCCGGCGTGACCGTACGGGAGCCTTCATGTGGTGGTTCCGCCCATCTGCAGGATCGGGCAAGGGCCGCTCCCTCTCGTCGCGGCAGGCCGGTCGGCTCTCACAGTGCGGGCAGATCGACCCGCACCCGCAGGCCCCCACCGTCACGCGCCCCCAGTTCGAGGGACCCGCGGTGTGCCCGGACGATCGCCGCGACCACCGACAACCCTAGTCCCGCTCCGGCCGCGTGGCCGCTCCGCCCGCGGTCGTCGACCCGCCGGAACGCATCGGTCAGGGTCGGCAGCGCCTCCTCCGGGACGACGGGCCCGGTGTTGACCACCTCCACCCAGGCGTGGCCGCCCTCGATCCCCGTGCGAATCACGACCCGGCCGCCGTCGACGTTGTGGACGATCGCGTTGTGCAGCAGGTTCTGGGTCATCTGCAGCAGCAGCGGCGCCGACCCGGAGCAGGGAGCGGCTCCGGTCCCGTCGGCGTCGAGGGTCACCCGCCGGCGGTCTGCCACCGGGACCAGCGTCTCGACGGCTTCCTCCGCGACCAGCGACAGGTCCACCCGCTCGGTGGGCAGCTGCCCCTCCTGCGAGCGGGCCATCACGAGCATCGCCTCGGTGGTCGCGATGGCGTGTTCGTTGATCCGACGGAGCCGCTCCAGCAGGTCTCCGGTGTCGAGCGAGCCGGGGTCGGCCTCGGCGACGTCGAGCAGCGCCCTCGTCGCGGCCAGCGGAGTCCGCAGCTCGTGCGAGGCGTTCGCGGCGAAGCGGCGCTGCTGGTCGTCGTGGCGCTGCAGCTGGGCGAGCATGTCGTCGAAGGTGTCGGCGAGGCGACCGAGCTCGTCACGGGCGCCGGCGTAGCGGATGCGGTGGGTCAGCGACCCCTGCGAGGTCAGCTGCGCTGCCCGGGTCAGTCCTGGCAGCGGGCGCAGGATGCGGCCCGCCAGGAACCACGAGACCCCCAGGGCCACGCCGAACAGCACCACGATGACGACCGCGGCCCGCGGTGCGAACGCCTCGAAGATGTCCTGCCGCCCCGGGGCCCACTCGCCACTGACCGAGACGACGAGGCCGGCGTTGGGGATGTAGCGCAGAATGAACAGCGCCACCACCGCCAGCAGCACCGCTGTGGTTCCGAGGAACAGGCCGACGTAGCTGAGCGTCAGCTTGGCACGGATGCCCAGGTGCACCCGCCCGGTCACCCCACGCCGTCGGTGCACAGCCGGTATCCGACCCCGGGCACGGTCTCGATGATCCACGGCTCGCCGAGTCGCCTGCGCAGCGCGGAGATCGTGACGCGCACGGAGTTGGTGAACGGGTCGATGTTCTCGTCCCAGGCGCGGGCCAGCAGGTCTTCGGCGCTGACCACACCGCCCGCCTCGCCCGCCAGTACCTCGAGCACGGCGAACTGCTTGGGTGTGAGCGGCACGAGTCTGCCGTCGCGGTGGACCTCGTGCCGGTGGGTGTCCACCCGCAGGCCGCCGTACTCGTGCACCACGGGCAGGGCACGCGTCGACCGCCGGGCCAGGGCACGCACGCGCAGCTGCAGCTCTCTCATGACGAACGGCTTGGTGAGGTAGTCGTCGGCGCCGGCGCCGAAGCCGTCCTCCTTCTCCGCCAGGCCTCCTGCGGCGGTCACCATGATGATCCGCGGGCCGGGGCCGCGGTGCCCGATCCGGCGGGCGATCTCATCCCCGTCCGGGCCGGGCACGTCACGGTCGAGGACCGCGACGTCGTAGTCGTTGAGCCCCAGCAGGTCGAGCGCCTCGTGGCCGTCCGCGGCGACGTCGACGACGGCGGAGTCGGAACTCAGCCCGGCCCGCATGGCCTCCCGGATGTCCTGGTCGTCCTCGACGACGAGTACCCGCACGATCCCTCCCCCGGCTCGCTGGACCGTCCAGACTAGGAGCCAGCACCGTCCGGCGTCGCTTACGGTCTCGCAACACCGCCGAGCCGAGGGTGGTGGACGTGACGCCGACGACCGCACACGCACCGACCGTCCCGACGCATCGTCCCGCGCACTCCAGGGGCGCGTCGATGATCGTGCTCCCCGTGCTGACGGCCGTGCTCGGATGTGGTTGGGGTGCGCTGTCGGCCAGCGCCCGGCTCGCCGAGTTCGGCTCGATCGTCGCGGTGACCGACACCTGGTGGTCATGGGCCGCGGTCCTCGGGCTCTCGGCGATGGTGTCCCGCAGGTTCAGCACCAACCTGATGTCGGTGCTCGCCTGCGGCATCGCGGCGGTCAGCACCTACTACCTGCTGAAAGCGCACTGGATGATCGGGTTCTCCTCGCGCCACCGCGACTTCTGGCAGTACCTGCAGACGGACTCCTGGGAGAGGTGGACGCTGCTGGTACTCGTCTTCGCCGTACCGGCGGCCGTCGTCGGGACCGCCGTGGGCCGGCTTCTCCGGCTCCCCTGACCCAGCGGGTCGACACCGCCCGGCCTCGTCGAGGACGACTGCATAGGCTCCTAACATGTAGGTTCCTACTGTTCTGTCGCGGCAACCGGAAGGGCCACCCCATGACCGAGCCGGCTCCGATCACGGGCGAGGACCTCGATCCCGCGTCCCGCGCGGTCCGCTACGAGTACACGACGCTGCACTTCAGGCTGACCGACGCCGACGCCGCGCTCGCCGGGGTCGAGCCGTGGGTCACCGCACCCGACGCCCACGGCGAGTTCCTCGGCTGCTGGTACGCCGAACACGGACCGGTCGGCCGGGCCTATGTCCTCCGGTCCTTCGACGACGATGCCGAGCTGGCCGCCGAGCGCGCACGCGCCGCCGCGTCCCGCCACCCCTTCGGCGCCGGCGACCACCTCACCGACCTCTCGATGGCCGGCTTCGCCCCGTTCCCGTTCGTGCCCCGCGTCCGACCCGGCCGGTTCGGGCGGATCTACGAGATCCGCGACTACCACCTCGTCCCCGGTGGCCTGCCCGCCACCATCGACGGCTGGCGCCAGCGACTGCCCGGCCGCCACCTCGTGGACCCGATCACGGTGGTGATGTACGCACTCGACGGACCCGCCCGCATCGTGCACATCTGGCCGTTCGACAGCCTCGACCAGCGGGTCGAGGTCCGCCGCGACCTCGTCGCCACCCACCGCTGGCCCCCACCGGGAGGCCCGGAGCACATCATCGAGGCCGACTCGATCATGGCCTGGCCCGCTGCGTTCTCGCCGCTCGCGTGAGCGGCAATGCTCCCGAGCCCGCCGGGTTCGGCGAGTTCCGCACGGCCTCCGGCGAGCTGTTCGCCCGCATGCGGCAGGTCCGCGCGGCCCTGGCCCGGGGCTGCGACCCGTCGCTGACCCTGGCCCAGCTGCACCTCGTCGAGGAGCTCGACTCCAGTGGCGCACTGTCGGTCGGCGAGCTCGCCGCCCGCGCCGCCGTGTCCTCCCCCACCGTCACCGGGATGCTCACGACGTTGGAACGCAACGGCATCGTCAACCGTCGACGCAGCACCCGCGACCAACGGCGGGTCGAGGTCACGCTCACCGACCGGGGCCGCTCCATCGTCCGGGAGCAACAGCATCGACTGAGCGCGCGTCAACGCCAGACCTTCGACCGCCTGAGCCCGACCGAGCGCCGCGAGACCGTCGACACCATGCGCAGGCTCACCGAGCTGCTCGGCCGGCTGGATCCACCGCCCCCACCGCCTGGGTATGGGCGGCGTTCGAGCCCACCTCCCTGATTCACGGACTCCCGGTGCTCACCGCTGTGGTGATCTCCGTACCGGCCGCGAGCACGCCGGTCCGCAGCCGCGCGGCGTCGGACGCCGGGCGGCTGCGGACCGGTCCCGGTCAGCCCGTCGCGGCGCCGACCTTCTTGAGGACGTCGAGCTGACGGTCGATGGTCCAGGGGATGTTGAGGACCGTCGGGTAGTTCTCGGCGACGCCACCGGCCTCGTCGGACTCGAAGTAGCGCTGCTGCTTCACGACGTCGAGGTTGGCGAACAGCGGGTCGGCGAAGAGCTGGGAGCGCAGGTCGGCGTTGGCGAACGACAGCGACAGGTAGTCGACGTCGAGCAGGCCGATCTGTTCGGCCGACAGCGACCGGTTCTTCACGTTCGCGGCGATCTCCGGGTCGATCCGCAGCCCGAGCGCGGCGTAGACCTGGGGCATGGTGGTCGTGGAGTCGGTGGGGACGACGAACGTGCCACGCTCGTAGTAGTAGGCGGTGGCGTAGGTCTTCCCCTGCAGGCCGGGGATGGCCGCGGCCGTGTCGGAGATCTTCTTCTCGACGCCCTGGACCACGCGGGCGACGTCGGCCTCCTTGCCGACGGCCTTCCCGATCAGCGCCGCGTTGTCCTGCCAGGTGTCTTTGTTCCAACCCTTCTGGTACACGACGGTCGGCGCGATCTGGCTGAGCTGCGGGTAGAACTTGTCGATCGTGCTCAGGTTCGTCGCCAGGATGAGGTCCGGCTGCAGCGCCGCGATCTTCTCGAGGTTGACCTCCTGGGACGGCTCGACCACCACCTCGCTGCCCGCGAAGTCGACCTTGCCCTCCTCCCAGGGGTAGGGCCTGCCGGGGGTGACGGCGTTCTCGTTGTGCCCGACGGTGGTGATCCCGATCTGGCTCAGCAGGTCCTGCTCGTAGCTGAGCGCCACGATCCGGGTGGGTGCCGCCGGGATCGTGGCCTCGCCCAGCGCGTGGGTGATGGTGACCGGGAACGTCCCGGAGGCCTGACCGGCGGGAGGCTGGTCGCCGCCCTGCTCCGCGGCGCCGCCACAGGCGGTGAGCGCGAGCACTGCCAGGATCGCGAGCAGCGCGCCGCCGACGATCCTCCTGGTTCCGTGCATGTCCATCCTCTCCTGTTCAGTGTTTAGGGCAACCTAAGTCAGGAGCGGACTGCGAACGAGCATCGCCATGTCCCGGATTCATCACGTTCGTCACGTCCCCTCCGCGCCCCAGGCCTGCGCGGCCTCGGGCCAGACGTCGGCGAAGAACCCGAGCTCGGTCGCCCGGTCGTACCGCGGGTGGTCGCGCATGCCGGTGATCGCGCGGGCCTCGGCGAGGCCGTAGTAGCCGGGCACCCCGTCGGGCCGGTACGGGGTCGGCCCGGAGCCGGCGACCACCGCGTCGAGGTGCTCGGTGAAGACCTCGTGCGCGGCGTCGACGAGGTCGATCATCACGTCCTCGAAGACGGCGTCGTCGTCGATCGGGAACCGGGACTCGGCGAGCACCGGCCCGGTGTCGATCCCGGCCTCGATCTCGTGCAGGGTCGCCGCGAACTCCTTCTCGCCGTGCAGGATCGCGTACGCCACCGTCGCGAGCGGCAGCCCCCGGTAACCGGGGAGCGGCCCGCCGTGCACGTTGAGCAGCCGCAACCCCGAGCCGAGCAGGCCCTCGCGCAGCAGGAACGGGTTGTCGAGCGACCACAGGAGCCCGTCGGAACACCGGGCCGTGAGGTCACCGGCCAGCGCGTCGAGCGCGGCGCCGTCGGCGACCTCGTGCACGCCGACCTGGGGCGGGACCCCGTCGGGAGCGGCACTGCGCGGACCGTGGCAGACCGCGTCGACGGTGTGCCCGCGGTCCAGCGCGTACCGGACGGCCCGCCACAGCAGTGCCCCGTCCCCGACGAAGATCATGCGACTCGCTCCTCGACCGACTCCCGGGTGGCGCGGCGCAGCGGGCGCAGCAGGACCCCCGCCAGGAGCGCGACCACCGTCATCACGGCGTTGTAGACCCACAGGGCGTCGGCGTCGCCGACGATCCCCCCGACCGTCCCGGCGACGACGGCGCCGATCGCGGCACCGCCCATCGCCTGGGCGGAGAACAGGCTGTTGACCCGTCCGAGCAGCGCGTCGGGGGTGCGCAGCTGCAGCAGGGCGTAGCGCAGCACCTCCTCGACCGCGTTGACCGCGCCGGCCGCGACGAGCGCCACGAGCGTCAGCCACAGCGCGGGGGCGGCGCCGGCCAGCGCGTAGAGGGCGAAGCACCCGACCATCAGCACGAGCAGCAGCAGTCCGGGCCGTGGGTGGCGCCGGACCCAGCCGCTGGCCAGCGAGCCCACCACGACCCCGAGCGCGAGCGCGGCGTAGATCGCGCCGACGGCGACCGGTAGACCGTCGAAGCGGGCCGCGACCAGCGCCGGGACCAGCACGATCGAGCCGCCACCGAGCATGCCCACCACCCCGGCGGCCATCACCCCGAGCACGACGGGCTCGCCCAGGACGAACCGGCCACCGGTGCGCAACGCGCGCAGCGGTCCCTCCACGGCGTCCGGGGCCGTCCCGTCCGCGAGGTGCTCCTCCGGGGTGTCCGCGGTTCCCGTGACCCGGCCGTGGCCCGGCGGCGGGGTGACGGCGAGCAGCACCCAGGTGAGCGCGGCGGCCGCCGCGCCGGCGGCGTAGTTCCAGGCGGCGGAGCCGACGGCGAAGGCGAGGCCGCCGAGGACCGGGGCCAGCACCGACCCCAGCCGCAGCGACACGGTGTTGAGCGCGCCGACCGCGTGCAGCTTGGAACGGTCCACGATGGACGGCATCACGGCGAGCATCGCGGTGATGCAGACCGATCCGGACAGACCGTTCGTGGCGACGAACAGCGCGGTCAGCGCGGTCGATTCCCACACGGCGGCGTTGACGGCGAGCAGGGCGAACGAGATCCCGCTCAGCGCCCAGGTGCTGCGGATGAGCCGCCAGCGGTCGGTGCGGTCGGCGAGCACCCCGCCGCCGAGGAACCCGAGCAGGAACGCGACCGACTCGACGGCGGACACGAGCCCGACGGTCGGTGTGGACCCGGTGCGGGTGTAGACCTCCAGAGGCACGGTCACCGCGACGACGCCGACCCCGAACAGCAGGATCGTGCGCCCGACGAACAGGTTCCGGAAGGTCCGGTCCTCGCGCAGCGGGCTGAGGTCGAGGAGAATCCCGGCGGCCATCAGATCTCCTCCCGGGTGGTGCGCGCCCAGCTCTCGAGGGTCTCGGTCCAGCGGTGCGCGACCCGGTCGACGGCGTCGTCGTCGAGTACCCCGCGGGCGTGGGTGAAGCTGGCCTCCAGTTCGGGCCCGTCCTGGGTCTCGCGGGCGAGCACGTCGACCACGAGTGCGTGCCCGGACCGGACGTCGCCGGGCGCACCGACCTGGACCGCCGCGGTCTCGGGTGCGGCGGAGAAGGCGTCGTCGCGCGGCGGGGGGCCTGCGGCGATCCGGCCGAGGTAGTTCAGCTCGACCTCGGCACCGGACGGCGGCAGGGCCTGCCCGCTCCCGGCGACGAAGCGGAGCAGGCCGTGGCCCACGCCGCCGTCGCCGAACTCGCGCTGGGCGCCGGCGACCCGCCGGACGGCGTCGACCGGGTCGGGGCCGGCGGGGCCGACCGGGACCGGGGCGACGACGGTGAACCAGCCGACGGTGCGGGCGGGGTCGCACCGGCCGTCGGGGGCCTCCGGGTCGGCCAGGTCGTCGAGGCGCCCGTGACTCTCGGTGTCGACCAGCACGGGCCCGCCGGGACGGAGCTCCTGAAGGGCCTCGCCGAGCGCGGCGAGCAGCACGCCGTCCGGTCCGGCGCCGCTGCGGCGCGGCAGGTCGACGAGCAGCGCCGTGCCGAGCCGGGCCGGGAGCGTGACGCTCGTCCGGCGCTCCCCCGCGACGACGTCGTGCGCGGCGCGGGGGCGGCGCAGCGGCAATGGTGCCGCCTCGGCGACGCGGCGGACCCACCCGTCGCGTTCGGACCGGGCCTCGGGGGACGCGGCGTGCTCGGCGAGCCGCCGCGACCACCGGGCGAAGGTGGTGCGTTCCGGAGGCGCGGGGGTGCCGGTCCCGCCGGGGCCCCAGGCGGCGATGTCGGCGACGAGCAGCCGCCAGGACACGCCGTCGACGGCCAGGTGGTGCGCGGCGACGACGAGGCGCCCGGGCGTCCGGGGTCCGCGGTCGAGCCACACCAGGCGCAGCATCCCGCCGGGAGCGGCGTCGAGCTCGTCGCGGGCGGCGACGGTCGCGGCGGTCACCGCTGCGGCCAGCTCGTCGCCGCCGAGACCGGTCGCGTCGACCCGGCGGGTGTGGGACGCGGGGTCGAGGGTCCCGGCCGGGGCGACGGCGAGGTGCTCCCAGCGGCCGTCGTCGCCGGTCACGAGGGCGGCCCGGAAGGTCGGGTGGGTGTCGAGCAGCCGCCCGGCCAGCCCGGTGAGGTCGTCGGCGGTGAACCAGACCGGGGTCCGCACCAGGGTGGCCTGGTGGTAGCCGGTGATCGGCCCGCCGAGCTCCTCGAGCCGGCGCATGACCGGCGTGAGCTCGATCCGGTCGGCCGACACGGTGTCCGCGGGAGCGGTGTCGGCGGCTGCCGGTGCCCCGCTGTCCGGTCCGGAGCCCGGTACGTGATTCGTCCCGGTGTGGTCGGGGACGTCGCCGAGTGCCGCGGCGAGACCGGACACGGTGGGGTGCGCGAGCACGTCGCGGACCCGCAGGGACAGTCCGGCGGCGCGGGCGCGGTCGGCGATCCCGATCGCGGACAGGCTGTCGCCGCCGAGGCCGAAGAAGTCGTCGTCGACGCCGACCGTGTCCACCGCGAGGACCGCGGCGAGGATCCGGCAGAGGGTCCGTTCGACCGGGGTGCGCGGGGCGCGGCTGCGGGCGGTGGCGAGCGGCGCCGGTTCGGGCAGCGCGGCGGTGTCGAGCTTGCCGTTGACCGTCAGCGGCAGGGCCTCGACGACCGACCACAGCGTGGGCACGAGGTAGTCGGGCAGCAGCCGGGCCGCGGTGTCGCGCACGGCGACGGGGTCGAGCGGGGTGTCCCCGGAGGCGGGGACGAGGTGGGCGGCCAGCCGCTTCGGGCCGGTCGCCGTGCCGTGCGCGACGACGGCGACCTGCCCGACGCCGTCGACGGCGGCCAGCACCGTCTCGATCTCCCCCGGCTCCACCCGGTAGCCACGGATCTTGAGCTGGTCGTCGCTGCGCCCCAGGAAGTCCAGGTTCCCGTCGCCGCGACGCCGCACCAGGTCACCCGTGCGGTACATCCGCTCCCCCGGGGCCCACGGGTCGGCCACGAACCGTTCGGCGGTGAGGTCCGGCCGGCCCAGGTAGCCGCGGGCCAGACCGATCCCGGCGACGTACAGCTCACCGGCGACACCGTCGGGCACCGGCCGCAGCCAGGGGTCGAGGACGACCGCGCGGGTGTTGGTGATGGGCCGCCCGACCGTCGAGGTCGCGCTGTCGGTGGTGCCCGCGCCGAGAGTGTTGATCGTGTACTCGGTCGGGCCGTAGAGGTTGTAACCCCACGTCCCCTCGGTGTCACGCAACCGCGACCACACCGACTCCGGCACCGCCTCACCACCCAGCAACACCAACGGCGGCACGTGGTCACCGTCGAGCAGACCGGCCGCGAACAGGTGATGGGCATAGGTCGGGGTCACGTTCACCACGTCCACCCGATGCTCACCGCAGTACTCCACGAGACGCTCCGCGTCACGACGCAGCTCCTCGTCGCACACATGCACCTCATGCCCCTCCACCAGCCAGAGCAGCTCCTCCCAGGACATGTCGAACGCGAACGACACCGTGTGCGCAATCCGCAACACCCGACCACCCGCCGCCTCGATCGTCGGAGCGAAAATCTCCCGACGATGGTTGACCTGCATGTTCGTCAACCCACGGAACGGAGTCACCACACCCTTCGGCTTCCCCGTCGACCCCGACGTGAAGATCACATACGCGGGATGGTCCAGCCGACCCGGAGTGCCGGGCGCGAACGACCCCAGCTCCTCATCGGTCAGCGGCGTGTCCGGGACACCGTCGAACAGACCCGGCTCGTCCAGACGCACCTGCGGCACACCCGCGTCGAAGCGCACGGCGACGGTGGAATCGGTCACCAACAACGCCGCCCCCGACGCGGTAAGAATCTCCGCGAGCCGCTCGTCGGGATGGTCCAACTCCAACGGCACATAGGCCGCACCCGCACGCAGCACCCCGAACAACGCCACCACGTTGCCGACCGACCGCGGCAGACCCAGCGCCACCACCGACTCCGGGCCCACCCCCCGGCGCAGCAGGACCCGAGCCAGCGCGGTGACCCGGCGGTCCAGCTCGGCGAAGCTCACCCGCTCCCCCGCCCCGACCAGCGCCGTCCGCTCCGGACAGGCCGCCGCCCGCTCCGCGAGCAGCTCGGCGATCGTCACGTCCGGCACCTCCGTCGCGGCGGTGCGAGCCCGGTCGGCGGCGAGCGCGCGGTCGGCGGGGGCGAGCACGTCGAGCATGCCGACCCGGGTGGCCGGGTCCCCGACGAGGCCGCGCAGCACCGTCACGAACCGGTCGGCGACGCGGGCGACGGTGTCGGCGTCGAACAGGTCGGCGGCGTACTCGACGACCCCGGTCAGCAGGTCCGGTGCGTCGTGGAAGTTGAACGACGCGTCGAACTTCGCGGTGCCGGTGTCGACGTGGTGCGTGCTCACCTCGACGCCGTCGAACCTAGGGTGCACGACGTCGGTCTCACCGGACAGGCAGACCAGCATCACCTGGAACAGCGGGCTCCGCCCCGGTGCCCGTGGCGGCCCGACGGCGCCGACGACGTCGGCGAACGGGACGTCGGCGTGGTCGTAGGCGGTCAGGTCCGCGGCCCTGGCCGCGTCGAGCAGCTCACCGACGGTGAGGTCGCCGCGGGCGTCCAGACGCAGCGCGAGGGTGTTGAGGAAGTAGCCGACGGCGTCGGTCAGCGACGGGTCGAACCGGGTGGAGATGGGGGTGCCCACCACGGTGTCCGAGCCGTCGCCGCCGGAGCGGTGCCGGGCCAGCAGCACGGCCAGGGCGGCGTGCAGCACCATGAAGGTGGTGACGCCGCGCTCGCGGGCGACCCGGTGCACCGCGCGGGTGAGCTCGGGGCCGATCTCGACCCGCGCGACGCCACCGGCCCCGGTCGGTGTGGTCGGCCGCGGGCGGTCCGCGGGCAGCGTGCACTCCGGTGGGGCGCCGTCCAGGACGCGGCGCCAGTGGTCGAGCTGGGTCGCGGCCGAGGTGGCGGCGCCGTCGGCCAGGCACGCGGCCTGCCAGTCGACGAAGTCGGCGTACTGCACCGGCGCCGGCTCGGGTGCGCCGCGGCCCGCGCGGCGGTCGGCGTAGGCGCGTTCGAGGTCGCGGACCAGCGGGCGCCACGACCACTCGTCGGTGGCGATGTGGTGCAGGGTCAGGACGAGGACGTGGTCGGCCGGGTCCAGCTCCAGCAGGACCGCCCGCAGCGGCGGCTCCGCGGTGAGGTCGAACGGGTGGGTCGCGGCGGCGGCGATCCGCTCGTCGAGGGTCTCCGGGGTGACCCGCTCGTGCAGCACGGCCGCGCGCACCCGGTCGCGGTCGACGACGACGCCGGCCGGGCCGCCGTTGCCGTCGGTGTAGACGGTGCGCAGCACCTCGTGCCGCACCGCCAGGTCGGCGACGGCGTCGGCGAGAGCGGCGGTGTCGAGCGGGCCGCGTAGGCGGAGCACGTTCGGCACGTCGTACACGGCGTCCGGGCCGGACACCCGGTGCAGGGCCCACATCTGGCGCTGCCCGGCGGACAGCGACCGTGCGCGGCCCGTGCGGGCGGCCGGGCGCAGCGCCGGGCGGCCCGCCGGGCCACCACGCCCGGTCAGCTCGGCGAGCCCGGCGACCGTGGAGTGGTCGAACACGTCACGGACGCTGACGTCGCCGCCGAGCTCGTGGACCAGCCGCAGGGCGAGCAGCGAGTGGCCACCGAGGGCGAAGAAGTCGTCGTCGGCACCGACCCGCTCCACACCCAGCACGGTGCGGAACGCGGCGGCGACCGCCTCCTCCGCCGGTCCCGCGGGGGCGCGGCCCCCGGCCGAGGACAGCTGCGGAGCGGGCAGCGCACGGCGGTCGAGCTTGCCGTTCAGGGTGAGCGGGACGGTGTCGAGCACGGTGACGACGGCGGGGACCATGTAGCCGGGCAGCAGACCGGCGAGCTCCTCGCGCAGCCGGGCACCGTCGGGGCGCGGGGCGGCCGTGCCGGCGGGGGCGACGACGTAGGCGACGAGCTGGGTGCCGCCGGGGCCGTCCCAGGGCAGGACGACCGCGCGGCCGACACCGGGCAGGCCGAGCAGGGCGGCCTCGACCTCGCCGGGCTCCACCCGGAACCCGCGGATCTTGACCTGGTCGTCGGCGCGGCCGGCGAACTCGAGCTCGCCGCCGGGGCCGCGGCGGGCCAGGTCACCGGAGCGGTAGAGACGTCCGCCCCCGGCGTCGGCGACGAACCGGGACGCGGTCAGGCCGGGCCGGGCCAGGTATCCCTGGGCGAGCTGGCCGCCGCGGACGTAGACCTCGCCGACGACGCCGTCGGGCACCGGGCGCAGACGGTGGTCGAGCAGCTCGACGTCGAGACCGTCGAGCGGGACGCCGACCGGGCTGACCCCGGCCTCGGCGTCGGCGCGGCGCAGGGCGCGGAACGTGGTGTGCACGCAGGTCTCGGTGATCCCGTACATGTTGACCAGCCGGGGCGCGTCCTCGGGGTGGCGCGCGTACCAGGGGCGCAGTCGCCGGGTCTCCAGCGCCTCCCCGGCGAACACGACGTAGCGCAGCGCGTCGCCCGCGCCGGCGGGCTCGGCCTCGGCGAGCTGGTCGAACGCCGAGGGGGTCTGGCTCAGCACCGTGACCCGTTCGGTGTGCAGCAGCTCCCAGAACGCCTCCGGGGAGCGGACGGTCTCCTGGTCGGGCACGACGAGGCGGGCGCCGTGGGCGAGCGCGCCCCACATCTCGAACACCGACACGTCGAAGGCGATCGAGTGGAACAGCGACCAGGCGTCGTCGGCGGACAGGTCGTAGTGCCGGTCGGCGGCGGCGACGAGGTCGAGGACCGCGGTGTGCGGCACCTCGACGCCCTTCGGCCGGCCGGTCGAGCCGGAGGTGTAGATGACGTAGGCCGGCTGGGCGGGCGGCACCGCGACGGGTGCGAGCGGCGCCGCGTCCCGGGTGGTGTCCGGGTCGTCCAGCACGACCAGGTCGACGTCGCCGGGCAGGGCCCGGGTGGCGTCGGTGACGACGGCGCAGCGTGGCCGCGCGTCGGACACGATCAGCGCGGTGCGCTCGGCGGGGGCGGTGACGTCGAGCGGCACGTAGGTGGCGCCGGCGCGCAGGACCCCGAGCACCGCGACGACCATCGCGGCGGAACGGGGGACGGCGATCGCGACCCGGTCCCCGGGGCGGACCCCGCGGGCGGCGAGGAGCCCGGCCAGGCGGGCGGCGCGGTCGGCGAGCTCGTCGTAGCGCAGGCGCTCGTCGGCGACGACGGCGGTCGCGCCGCCGCGGGCGGTGGCGACCTCGTCGAACAGTGAGGCGAGGGTGCCGCCGCCCGCGCGGGGCGGGACCGGCAGCGCCCGCGCTCCGCGGTCCCCGCTCGGCAGCGCGGCGAGGCGCCGGTCCGGGTCGGCCACGACGGTGGCCAGCACCGCGCGGAGCCGCTCGACGACGGCGCCGACCTCCTGCTCGGTGAACAGGTCGGTGGCGTACTCGACGGCGCCGTGGATCACCGGCTCGTCGCCGGCGCGCTCGAAGAACTGGAGGGTGGCGTCGAACTTGGCGGTGCCGGTCCCGACCCACCGGGGCTCGACGTCGAGGCCGTCGAGCACCAGGTCACCCGCGTCGTCCTCGACCCGCAGGTACACCATCTCGACCTGGAACAGGGGGTGCCGGGCGGAGGAGCGCTCGGGGTTGACCCGCTCGACGACCTGGTCGAACGGCACCGTCTGGTGGGCCATCGCGTCGAGCGCGGTGTCGCGGGCCCGGCCGAGCAGCTCGGTGAACGACGGGTCGCCGGTGAGGTCCAGGCGCAGCGCGACGGTGTTGACGAAGAAGCCCAGGACGTCGGCGAGCGCGTCGTCGTCGCGTTCGGAGACCGGGGCGCCGACGACGGTGTCCGGGCCGGCGCCGTGCAGGTCGAGCAGGGTCGCGACGGCGGCGTGGAACAGCATGAACATCGAGACCCGGTGCGCCGCGGCGAGGCGCTGGAGGCCGGCAGTGAGCTCGGTGTCGAGGGTGAACCGCACCTCCGCGCCGGCCCCGGTGCGCGTCTCGGGGCGGCCGTGCCGCAGCGGGAGGGTGCACTCGGTGGGCACGCCGTCGAGGACGCGGGCCCAGTGGTCGAGCTCGGTCGCCGCGAGCGAACCGGCGTCGCGGGCGTCGCCAAGGCGTTCGGCCTGCCACGCGGTGAAGTCGGCGTAGCGGACCGGCAGCGGCGCGAACCCGGGGGCGTGTCCGGCGGCGCGGGCTGCGTAGGCGCTGCCGAGGTCACGCACCAGCGCGCGGAACGACCAGTCATCGACGGCGATGTGGTGCACCACGAGCACGACGAGGTGCCGGTCGACGGCGGTGCGCACCACGTGCAGCCGCAGCGGCGACTCGGCGTCGAGCGCGAACGGGGCCCGGACGAGGTCGGCGAGGAGGTCCGACACCTGGTCGTCGCCTGCTCCGGTGCGGTCGTGGACCTCGGTGCGCGGCGCGGTGCCGGGCAGCACGCGCTGGACGAGCCGGCCGTCGACGTCGTGGTAGGTGGTGCGCAGGATGTCGTGCCGGGTCGCGAGGTCCTCGACGGCCGCGCGCAGCGCGGCGACGTCGAGCGGGCCCTCGACCTCCCAGGTGCGTGGGATGAGGTAGGTGGCGGACGGTCCGGCGAGCTGCTCGTGCGCCCACATCCGGACCTGGCCGGGCGAGGCGGGTGCCTCGGTGGTGCCGTCGACGTCCTGGCGGGGCCGGGCGGCGACCTCGGCCAGGGTGGGCCCGGCGTCGCCGGTGGTCCCGGCCTCGCTCGCCGGGGCGGGATCTGCCGGGGCGGGATCTGCCGGGGCGGGATCTGCGCTGCCATCGGCCGCGTCCGCGGAGGCGCCGTCGCCGAGGTGCTCGGCGAGGCGGGCGACGGTGCGGGCCTCGAAGACGTGTCGGGGGCGGATCCGCAGCCCGGCCTTGCGGGCGCGGTTCGCGGTGGTCAGCGCGGAGATGCTGTCGCCGCCGAGGGTGAAGAAGTCCTCGTCGGCGCCGACCGTGTCCACCCCGAGGACCTCGGCGACGATCCGGCAGAGGGTGTGCTCGGTCGGGGTGGCAGGTCCTCGGCTGCGGGCGGTGGCGAGCGGTGCCGGTTCGGGCAGCGCGGCGGTGTCGAGCTTGCCGTTCACGGTCAGCGGCAGGGCGGCGACGACCGACCACAGGGTCGGGACCATGTAGTCGGGCAGGGCGCGGGCGGCGGCGTCGCGGGCGGTCCGCGGGTCGGCCGCCGGGCCGACGAGGTAGGCGGCGAGGCGGCGCTGTCCGGGGACCTCGGTGTGCTCGCGGGCGACGACCGCGACCTGGTCGACGCCGTCGACGGCGGCCAGTACGGTCTCGATCTCCCCCGGCTCAACCCGGTAGCCACGGATCTTGAGCTGGTCGTCGCTGCGCCCCACGAAGTCGAGGTTGCCGTCCGGGCGGCGCCGGACCAGGTCACCGGTCCGGTACATCCGCTCCCCCGGGGTCCACGGGTCGGCCACGAACCGCTCGGCGGTCAGGGCGGGACGGCCGAGGTAGCCGCGGGCCAGGCCGGCGCCGGCGATGTACAGCTCGCCGACCACGCCGTCGGGCACGGGGCGCAGCCAGCCGTCGAGGATGTGGGCGGTGGTGTTGGTGATGGGGGTGCCGACGGTGGACGTCGGGCTGTCGGTGGTGCCCGCGCCGAGGGTGTTGATCGTGTACTCGGTCGGGCCGTAGAGGTTGTAGCCCCACGTGCCCTCGGTGTCGCGCAGCCGCGACCACACACTGTCCGGCACGGCCTCGCCACCGAGCAGCACCAACGGTGGCACGTGGTCACCGTCGAGCAGACCGGCCGCGAACAGGTGATGGGCATAGGTCGGGGTCACGTTCACCACGTCCACCCGATGCTCACCGCAGTACTCCACGAGACGCTCCGCGTCGCGACGCAGCTCCTCGTCGCACACGTGGACCTCGTGGCCCTCCACCAGCCAGAGCAGCTCCTCCCAGGACATGTCGAACGCGAACGACACCGTGTGCGCGATCCGCAGCACCCGACCACCCGCGGCGTCGATCGTCGGGGCGAAGATCTCCCGCCGGTGGTTGACCTGCATGTTCGTCAACCCACGGTAGGGGGTCACGACTCCCTTGGGGCGCCCGGTCGATCCGGACGTGAAGATCACGTAGGCGGGGTGGTCGAGCCGGCCGGGGGTGCCGGGGGCGGAGGTCCCGAGCTCGTCGTCGGTGAGTGGTGCGGTGGCGATCCCGTCGAACAGGCCGGGTTCGTCGAGCCGGACCTGCGGCACGTCGCCGTCGAACCGCTCGGCGACCGAGGTGGTCGTGACCAGCAGCCGCGCCCCGGACTCCGCGAGGATCGCGGCGAGGCGGTCGTCGGGGTGGTCGAGCTCCAGCGGCACGTAGGCGGCTCCGGCGCGCAGCACCGCGAACAGCGCGACGACGTTGCCGACCGAGCGGGGCAGCCCGAGTGCGACGACGGTCTCGGCGGTGGCGCCGCGGGCCCGCAGCACGCGGGCGAGCGCGTTGACCCGCGCGTCCAGCTCGGCGAAGCTCACCCGCTCCCCCGCCGCGACCAGCGCCGTCCGCTCCGGACAGGCCGCCGCCCGCTCAGCGAGCAGCTCGGCGATCGTCACGTCCGGCACGTCGACCGCGCCGGCGGCGGCCCGCGCGGCGCGGGCCTCCTGCTCGACGGGGGTCTGCAGGTCGACCGCGCCGGCCGGTGTGCCGGCGGTGGTGACCGCGCGCAGGGCCTGAACGAAGCGGTCGAGCAGTCGCTGCGCGGCCGCGGTGTCGACGAGGTCGGGGCGGTGCTCGAGCCGGACGACGATCCGCGGTCCGGGGGTGAGCACCCAGGTGAGCGGGAAGTGGGTGTGGTCGGAGTAGTCCATCGCCGTGACGGCGTTGTCGCGGGCGAAGCCGGTGAAGGTGTCGGCGTCGAGGAAGTTCTGGAGCACGTAGAGGCTGTCGAACAGGTCCCCGTCGCGGCCGGCGAGGACGTCGCCGAGGCCGGCGTGGTCGTGCGGCATCAGGCCGGCCCGGTCGTCCTGCAGCCGGCGGGCGTGGTCGAGCAGGTCGCGCCGGGGATCCAGGCCCAGGCGCACCGCGACGGTGTTGAGGAAGACGCCGACGGTGTCCTCCAGGCCGTCGCCGTCGGCCGGGCGGCCGGAGACGGTCGCGCCGAACACGACGTCGGTCCGGCCGGTCTCGGCGCCCAGGACGAGGGCGAGCGCGGTCTGCGCGAGCGCGTTGAGGGTGACGCCGCCCCGACGGGCGGCCGCCTCCAGCCGGCCGGTCAGGGCGGCGGGGAGCTCGGCGTGCAGCACCTCGGGGACGACGAGCTCGCGTCCGCGCACACCGTCGGTGACCAGGGTGGGCTCGACCCCGTCGAGGTAGGTGCGCCAGGCGGCGAGGTCCGCGTCGCGGTCGGCGGCGGCGAGCGCGGCGAGGTGCTCGGCGAACGACCGGCGCGGCCGCTGCGGCACGCCGCCCCGGTACAGGGTGAACAGGTCGTCGAGGACCCGGGAGCGTGACCAGCCGTCCCACAGCAGCAGGTGGTAGGTCAGCACCAGCACGTCGTCGTCGGGGGTCCGGACGACGGTCAGGCGCAGCAGCGGCGGGTCGGTGAGGGAGAACCGGACCTCGGCGTCGCGGGCCAGGGCCGCGGCGAGCGCGGCCTCCGGGTCCTCGTCGGCACGCAGGTCGACCTCGGTGACCTCCACCGGGTGCTCGGCGCACCAGAACTGCACGGGCCCGGCGGCGGTGTCCCCGGTGAAGCCGGCACGGACCGCGGGGTGCACAGCGCCGAGCCGGGCCGCGGCGGCCCGCATCCGGTCCAGGTCGATCCGGTCGGCGATCCGGAAGGTGTTCTGCGCGTAGTAGACGTCGCGCTCGGCGTCCATGACGCTCTGCACGTACATGCCGGCCTGCAGTGGGGACAGCGGCAGCACCGCCCGTACCGGGGCGGGTGCCGACGCGGCCAGCGCGGCGAACTCCGCCGGGTCCGGTGCCACGGCGGTGGCGACCAGCTCGTGCGCGGCCCCGGCGAGCGCGGCGGCGACGGCCTCGGCCACCCGGCCGGCGTCCTCGCCGATCCCGCCGCGGACGACCACGGTCGTGGCGTCGACGTGCTCCACCAGGTCGACGACGAGCCCCACCTGTCCGAGCTCGTCGGGGAGTGCGGTGTCCCCGTGGACCCGCACGGCGTCGGCCCAGTCGATCGGCAGGACCGCGTCGGGCTCGGGGTGGCGCCGCAGCAGCACCGTGGCCCCGTCCAGCGGGGCCAGCTCCCGGGCGCCGCGGGCGTCGAGGAAGCGGTGGTGGTCGAACCCGGGGTGTGGTCCGTCCGGTGCGCGGGTCACCCCGGCCGGGGTCACGCGCACCGGCTCGGTGCCGGCGAGCGGGACGACGGCGCGGTCGAGGTCGGCGCCCAGGTCGGGCCGGGTGCCGTCCTGGACGTCGACGACGAGCTCGTCGGCGGCGTGCCCGGCCTCCCGCAGGGCGGCGGCCAGCGCGGCGACCGCGACGTCGACGACGGCGGCGCCGTCCGCGGCGGGACTGCCCGGACGGGCCGTGGCGACCGCGCGGCCGGGGGCGCCCCCGGCGGACGGGGCGGCGCCCGGGGCGAGGATCCCGGTCCAGGAGCGGACGACCTCGGCCGACGGTGCGGGCCGGGCCGCGAGGGCCTCGGCGCAGTCGTCGGGCCCGGTGCCGGTCGGGGGTCGAGAGCCCGCCGGGTCGGAGTAGGCGGCGGCCAGGTCCTCGGCCAGAAGCACGACGCCCCGGTCGTCCGCGGCGACCTCGTGGACCACGAGCAGGACCGCGTCGCCGCTGCCCTGTGTGCCTTCCGCTGCACTGCCGCGCAGCAGCGCGATGCGGGTGAGGTCACCGGCGAACGGGTCCAGCTCCTCCGCCAGGGCGCCGAGCGCCGCACCCGGGTCGTCGGCCGGGGCCGCGGCGAGCCCAGCCGCACGCGTGCCGCCGGTCTCCAGGACCCACACCGAGGGCGCCAGCTCCTCGACCCGCGCGGTGAGCCACGGGTGGCGGTCCCGCACCTGCTCCCAGGCCGCACGGAGCCGGTCGGGGTCGACGGCGCCGCGGTGGCGCAGCAGCAGACCGCGGACCCGACCGGGCCCACCCTCGGGCGACTCCTCGGCCAGGCGGGCCACCGACGGCAGCAGCGCCAGCTCCCGCGGCTCGGCACCGCCGGCGTCGGCGTGGGTGTGTGCGGTCTCGGGCGGGCGGGTCATGCCGATCCTCCGGACGTGCCCGCGGCTGCGGGGTCGTTCACGATGTCGATCAGTGCTTCGGCCCAGTGCCGGGCCAGGAGGTCCAGGTCGTCGGCGTCCAGCACGGCGCCCGGGGCGGTGAGTGCGACGTGCAGCTGCGGGCCACGGGGCCCGCGGCACACCATCGCCTCGATCTCGCAGGTGTGCGGCACCTCCAGGTCGGGGTCCTGCTCGGTGCGCGCGGCGACGCGCCGCGGGTCGTCCGGCCCCACGACCGCGGACACGCCGTCCATCCGGCCGAGGTAGTTGACCAGGACCGGCGGGGTGCCGAGCGCGGCCAGGCGGGGGCCGGTCTGCGGGTGCAGGTAGCGCAGCAGCCCGAACCCGATCCCGGTCGCGGCCGGGCCACCGAGCCGGTCGCGGACGTCCTGCAACAGGGCCGCGGCCCCCTCCCGGCGGACCAGGTGCACCGGGAACAGCGCGGTGAACCAGCCGACGGTCCGCGACAGGTCGACGCCCGGTGCCAGCTCCTCACGCCCGTGCCGCTCCAGGTCGACGACGAGGTCGTCGCGGCCCTGCGGGGACCAGCGGTGCCACGCCTCGACCGTCGCCGCGAGGCTCAGCTCGGTGCCGTCCCAGTGGGACCGCAGCAGGCGGTCCGTCACGTCGGCGGGGAGCACCCGGGTTGCCGTCCGGGTCGCGCTGCGGGTCGCCCGCCGGGTGTCGGTGCCGGTGCCGGCGTCGGGAACGACCGGGGTGGCCGCGGCGAGCACCTGCTGCCAGTGCCGGTACTCGGCCAGCGTCGCGCGGTCGGCCGCACGCTCGCCGAGCAGCCGGCCGTACTCGGCGAGCGAGGTGACCGGCGGGGCGAGCCGCACCGGGCGGCCCGCGGCGGCGGCCGTCCACGCCTCGTCGAGGTCGTCGAGCAGGATGTGCCAGGACACCCCGTCGACGGCCACGTGGTGCGCGACCAGCAGGAGCAGGTCCGGCTCGTCGCCGGCGACGGTGAACAGCACGGCCTGCAGCACCGACCCGGCCTCCGGGTCCAGCCGGGCGGTCGCGGCGGCCGACTCCTCGGCCAGCACCCGTCGCCCGTCCGGGCCGTGCGGGTCGGGCAGCGCCACCTCGTGCACGCACCCGTCCACCGCGACCTCGGCGGCGGGGCGCACGTGCATCTCCCGCAGTCCCTCGGTGACCCGCAGCCGCAGCGCCTCGTGGGTGGCGACGAGTGCGGCCACCGCGGTCCGCAGCGCCGCGACCGACCGGCCCGGGCCGACCTCGACCAGCACGGACTGGTTGTGCCTGCGGTGCGACCCGGACAGCTCGGCGAGCCGCTGCACGATCGGGAACGGCGGCACCTCGGCGGCGCCGTCGGTCGCCCGGGTGTCCCCCGCCGGGCGGGCCACCGCGGCCAGGGCGGCCGGTGTCCGCTCGCGGAACACGTCCTGCGGACCGAGCACCAGCCCGGACCGGCGGATCCGGTTCACCAGCCGGATGGCCAGGATGCTGTCCCCGCCGACGGCGAAGAAGTCGTCGTCCGGGCCCGCCGCCGTCCCCAGGACGGCGGCGAACGCCTCCAGGACGGCGGCCTCCTCCGGTCCGGCGGCGGCCCGGGCGCCGGGGGCCGGCGCGACGTCGCCGGGGGCGGGCAGCGCCGCACGGTCGAGCTTGCCGTTGACCGTCAGCGGCAGCCGGTCGAGCACGACCAGCGCGGAGGGGACCATGTACGCGGGGAGCCGTTCGGCCAGCCGCGACCGCAGCGCGACCGGGTCGGGCCGCGCCCCCGGGCCGGGGACGACGTAGCCGGCGAGGCTGCGGTGCGGGGTTCCGTCGGACTCGACGGTACGGACGGTGACCACCGCCGTGACGACCCCGGGCAGCTCGCGCAGGGCGGCCTCGACCTCGCCGAGCTCGATCCGGTAGCCGCGGATCTTGACCTGCTCGTCGGCCCGGCCGGTGAACTCCAGCGCGCCGTCGGGGCGCCGTCGGGCCAGGTCACCGGACCGGTACAGCCGGGTGCCCGGGGGGCCGTCGGGGTCGGCGACGAAGCGGGTCGCGGTCAGCCCTGGCAGGCCGGCGTAGCCCTGCGCGAGCTGCGGACCGGCGACGTAGATCTCGGCGACGGTGCCGGGCGGGGCCGGGCGCAGCCGGTGGTCCAGCAGCCGCACCTCCAGGCCGGCGAGCGGCTCACCGACCGGGCTGACCGGACGGTCGCAGTCCGCCGGCCCGATCTCCCGGTAGGTGGTGTGCACGCAGGTCTCGGTGATGCCGTAGAGGTTCGCGAGCACCGGGCTCCCGGCCGGGTGGCGGTCGAACCAGCCGCGCAGCAGGCGCGGATCGAGCGCCTCCCCGCCGAAGACGACGTAGCGCAGGCTCCGCGCCGGCGGGCGGGCGCCGCCCCGCGCCGGGGGCTCGGCCGCGGCGAACGGGTGGAACGCCGACGGCGTCAGGCTCAGCACCGACACCTCCTGCTCGGCGACGAGACTCCACAGGTGCTCGGGCGAGCGTGCGGTCGCGGGGTCGACGACCACGACGGTGCCGCCGGTGGCCAGCGCACCCCACAGCTCGAAGACGGAGAAGTCGAACGCCACCGAGTGGAACAGCGTCCAGGTGTCGTCCGGGCCGACCGTCATCTCCCCCTGCGGCCCGACGGTCGCGGCCAGCATGGCCAGGACCGCCGTGTGGGAGACCTCCACGCCCTTGGGGCGGCCGGTGGAGCCGGAGGTGTAGATGACGTAGGCCGGGGTCGACGGGTCGACCGCGACGGGCCGGTCGAGCCGCCCGGCACCGGCGGTCTCGGACGTGTCGGCGGTGTCGACGCGGAGCACCTCGACACCCGCGTCGGTGACCGTGGACGGCGAGTCCGCTCCGGCGAGGACCAGGCGTGGCCGGGCGTCGTCGAGGATCGTCGTGGTCCGCGCCGAGGAGGCGTCGACGTCGAGCGGGACGTAGGTCGCCCCGGCCCGCAGCACGGCCAGCACCGACACGACCATGTCCGCGCCGCGCGGCAGCCCCACCGCGACGCGGTCGCCGGGTCCGGTCCCCCGGGCGACGAGCGCCCCGGCGAGCCGGGCCACCCGCTCCTCCAGCGCGGCGTAGTCGATCCGGTCCTCGCCCGCGACCAGTGCGGTCGCCGTCGGGTGCCGTTCCGCGGTCGCGGCGGGCAGCTCGCCGAGGGTCGCGGCCGGGCCGAGGGCCGCGGCCGGGGGCCGGGCGACGGCGGGGGCGCCGAACCCGCGCAGCGCGGACAGCGGCACGTCGGGCGTGTCGACGAAGCGGCGCAGCACGGCCACCAGCCGGTCCAGCGCCGCCTGCACGGTGGCCGGGTCGTAGAGGTCGAGGGCGTACTCGACGACGACCCGCATCCGGCGGTCGTCGTCGGCGGCGGTCTCGAAGAAGGCGAACGTCAGGTCGAACTTGGCGGTCCCCGTCCCGACCCACCGGGTCGCGGTGTCCGCGCCGGCCAGCTCCAACTCGCTGACCGCGGTGTCGGTGCGCAGGTACACCAGCTCGACCTGGAACAGCGGGTGGCGTCCGGACCGCTCCGGTGCCAGACGCTCGACGACCTGGGGGAACGCGACGTCCGAGCGGCTCATCGCGGCCAGGTCAGCGGTGCGGACCCGCTCCAGCACCTCGGCCGGGGTCGGGTCGCCGTCCAGGTCGACCCGCAGGGCCAGGGTGCTGAGCAGGAACCCGACGACGTCCTCGGTGCCGGCGTCGCGACGCCCGGACACCGGGCTGCCGATCACCACCGCGTTCCCGGCTCCGTCACCCGGGCCGCGGTCGGCGTCGACCGAGGCATCCAGCAGCACCGCGAGCGCGGCGTGCAGCAGCATGAACATGCTGACCCGGTGCCGGTCGGCGGCCGCGCCCAGCGCCGCGACGAGGTCCGGATCCAGCTCGCCGACCAGTTCCGCCCCGCGCCCCGAGGGGCGCTCCGGCCGCGGACGGTCGCCGGGCAACGTGGTCTCGGCGGGGGCACCGGCGAGCGTCCGCTCCCAGAGGTCGAGCTGCTCGCGGGCGAGCGGGGAGGGCTCCGTCGGGCTCCCGACGGTGTCCGCCTGCCAGGCCGCGACGTCGGAGTAGCGCAGCTCAGGCTCGGTGAACCCCGGGTCGCGCCCGGCCGCCCGCGCCGCATAGGCCGTCCCCAGGTCGGCGAGCAGGGTGCGGTAGGACCACTCGTCGACGGCGATGTGGTGGCACACCACGGTGAGCAGGTGCCGGTCGTCGTCGACGCGGACGACGTCGGCCCGGATCGGGGCCTCCCGCTCCAGGTCGAAGCGGTGGCGCACCAGACGGGTCAGGAGCTCGTCGGGGTCGCGGCCGGCCAGGTCGCACCAGCCGACCGGCGCCCGGAGTGCACCGGGGGGATGGACGACCGCCTGCACGTCGGTGCCGCCCCCGGCGTCGTTCCCGGCGTCGTTCCCGGCTTCACCGGCGGTGCCGCCGTCGCGGTAGGTGGTCCGCAGGATCTCGTGCCGGGCGACGACGTCGGCCAGCGCGGCGCGCAGTGCCCCGACGTCGAACGGGCCGGTGACCGTCCAGGCCCGGGGCACGTTGTAGGTCGCGGCCGGCCCCTCCAGCCGGTACAGCGTCCACATCTGACGCTGCGCGGGCGCGACCGCGGTGGGTGCGCCGTCCGGGCGGCGCGCGGGCGCCCCCACGGCCGTGACCGCGGCGGCGGTCCCGGTCGACGTCGCGCGGTCCACCACGACCCGCAGCCGCGCCACCGTGGGCGCGGCGAACACCTCGGGCACGGCGAGGTCGGCGCCGCAGCGCTCCCGGATCCGGTTGACCAGACGCAGCGCGGACAGCGAGTGGCCGCCGCGGGCGAAGAAGTCGTCGTCGACGCCGACAGCGCCGTCGTCGAGCCCGAGCACCTCGGCGAACAGGCCGCACAGCTCGCGCTCCCGGTCGTCGCGGGGTGCCCGCCCGGCGGTGACCACCGGTGCGGGCAGGGCCCGCCGGTCGAGCTTCCCGCCGGGGGTGTGCGGCAGCTCGGGCAGCGCGACGAGCACCGACGGCAGGAACGCCGCCGGCAGCCGCTGCGCCAGCAGCGCCCGGAGCGCGTCGGTGTCCGAGTCCGTGTCCGGGTCGGTGTCCCCGTCCGCGGCGGGCACCAGGTACCCGACCAGCGCGGGACCGTCCGGTGTGGACCGTGCGACGACCGCGGCGTCGGCGACGCCGGGCAGCTCGCGGATCGCGGCCTCGACCTCACCCGGCTCGACCCGCACCCCGCGCACGGTGACCTGGTCGTCGATCCGGCCGAGGAGCCGGAACCGGCCGTCGGGCAGCCGCACCGCCAGGTCACCGGTGCGGTACAGCCGCGCACCGGACCCGTGGGGGTCGGCGACGAACCGTGCCGCGGTCTCCCCCGGGCGCCCGGCATAGCCGCGCGCCAGCTGGATCCCGCCGACGTAGACCTCACCGGCGACACCGTCGGGCACCGGCCCGAGGAACCGGTCCAGCAGCCGGACGGTCGTGGCCGGGACGGGTCGTCCCGCGGTGACCCGCCCGTCGTCGTCGGCGGGGTCGACGGGGCCGGCCAGGACGTCGCCGGCGACCTCGGAGGAGCCGTAGGAGTTGACGATCTCGGCGCCGGGGGCCCAGCGGCGGGCCGCGGCCACGACCTGCGCGGTCAGCGGCTCACCGGAACAGACCAGCCTGGTCAGCAGCTCCGGGCCGGGCGCACCGGTCGCCGCCAGGGCCGCCACCAGGGACGGCACCGCGGGGAGCTGGGCCGTGCCGGACCCGGCGACGTGCTCGGCGAGTGCCGCGGGGTCCCCCGCGGTGGCGTCGTCGGCCGGTATGACGCGAGCGCCGCCGGCGACCGCGGCGAGGAGCTCGGTGAGCCCGTCGATGAACGACACCGAGCTCTTCACGAGCCGGGTGTCGCCCGGCCGCACCGGCCACTCCGCGGCGGCCCAGCCGAGGCGGTGGGCCAGCGCCCCGTGGGTGCCGAGCACGCCCTTCGGCCTCCCGGTCGACCCGGAGGTGTGGATCAGGTAGGCGGCCGCTGCGGGGTCGGGCTCGGGGAACGGCGCGACCGGAGCGGCGGCGCCGTGCAGCGACGGCGGACCGAGGACGACGGCCCCGTCCGGGAGCTCGACCGGCGGGGCGTCGCCGGTCACCACGACGGCCGGAGCGGCGTCGTCGAGGACCAGGCGCAGGCGCGGCGCCGGGTAGGTCGGGTCGAGCGGGACGAGCAGGCCACCGGCCCGCAGCACGGCGAGCAACGCGACGATGAGCTCCGCCGAGCGGGGCAGCAGCACCGCCACCGGGGTCTCGGCCGCGACGCCGGCCGTGCGGAGCCGGTCGGCGAACGCGTCGACCGCGGCGTCCAGGCCCGCGTAGTCCAGGTCCCCGCCGTCGTGGACGAGTGCGGGGGCGCCGGGCGCCGCGTCCGCGCGGCGGCGCAGCAGCTCGGCGGGGGAACCGCCGGGCACCGAAGTCGGTACCGGGGTCGGCACCGTGCCGGGGGCTGCCGCCGGGCCGGCCAGGAGCGTCGTGATCGGCGTGGCCGGGCGGGCGGTGGAGAGCACCCGCTCGATGCGGTCGAGCACCGCCGCGACGACCGCGTCGTCCAGACGCGCGACCGTGTGCACGGCCTCGACCCGCAGGGCGTCGTCGTCGGCGAAGAACTCGAGCACGAGCGGCTGCGCGGCGGCGCCCGGGTCGGTGCGGGTCACCGTCGTGCCGGCACCGGGCAGGTGCGGCCCCGTCCCGCCCCGTGGGACGAGGTCGACGGTGACGTCGGCCAGGTCGGCCGGACCGCCGCCCGAGCGGGATCCGAGGGCGGCGACCAGCGCGTCGTAGGGCACGGCGTGTCGGCGCGCCCACCCGGCGTCGGCGGCGACCCGGGCGACGAGGTCGGAGACCGTGTCCCCGACGTGCACCGTCGTGGGCACGACGACGAGGTCGGCGAGGTTCCCCACCACCTCGTCCGCGCGCTCGGCGTCCCGCTCGGAGACCACGGTCCCGATGCGGGTCCGCGGGTCGGGCCCGATCGGGGCGAGCGCGGCGGCCGTCGCGGCGAGCAGCACGGTGTAGGGGGTCACGCCGAGCTCGCGGGCGAGCCGGCGGGCCCCCGCGGCGGCCTCGGCGGACAGGTCGCGATCGGTGCGGCGGGCCGCCTCGGCCGGCGCGCCCGGGTCGGCGGGCGGCTGGTGGACGAACGGCCCCGGCACCTCCTCGGCCAGCGCCTCGCGCCACGGGGTGAGGTCCGGGGCGTCCGACGCACTGTCGGGGGCGAACCGGCCGGGGCCCGGTGCGGGCGGCCCGTCGAGCGGTGTCCCGGCGCGGGCGGCGGCGTAGGACCGCTCCAGGTCCCGGGCGACGACGGCGAACGTCGGTCCGTCCCAGGCGACGTGATGGGTCGTGAGCAGGACGGTGATCCGGGAGGCGGACTCGCGGAGCAGGTCGAGGCGCAGCGGCGGCTCGACGGCCAGGTCGAACGGCCGCCGGACCCGCTCGCGCGCGATCTCCTCGACGCGGGCGGCGCGGGCGTCGTCGTCGAGCCGGGTGAGGTCGGTGACGACGACGGGTTCCTCCGGCGCCGGGTGCACCCGCTGCGTCGGCGCCGTCTCGTCCCCGGTCCCGCCGTGGAAGGTGGAGCGCAGCACCGGGTGCCGTGCCACCAGGTGACGCAGCGCCGCCACCAGCGCCGGCTCCGACACCTCGCCCTCAATGGTGAGCCGCACACCGAGGTTGTCCGCCACGCCGTCCGGGTGGACCTGCTGACGTAGCCAGGCACGTCGCTGGCCGGGGGTGAGGCCGAACTCGGTCCGGCCGTCGTCGGCGGCGGGCTCGTCGCGGTCGCGCTGCAGGCCGGCCTCGGCCAGGCGACGGGCGATGAGCTCGCGTCGACGGTCGTCGAGTGTGGTCATGAGATGCGGTCCTCCGGTACGGCGGCGGTGCTGGTGGACACGGTGTCGTCGACGCGGGCCGGGTCAGGGGTCACCGTGGACGCCCTCGGCCCGCGCCTCCTGCGTTGCGGCAGGTGCGGTCAGCGACCGGCGGTCTGCGCGAGCGCACCGGGCACCGGCTCGGCCGGGTCCACGCCGAGCGCGACGACCCGGTTGTCGGCGTCGACGTGCACCACCCGGGCGACGTGGTCGGCGACGGCGGGCTCGGGCACCTGCTGGTAGGCGACGATGATCGTCAGGTCACCCGGGTGCACGAGGTGCGCGGCGGCGCCGTTCACGCCGATGACGCCGCTGCCGCGTTCCCCGGTGATCACGTAGGTCTCGAGGCGGTTGCCGTTGTCGATGTCGAGGACCTGGACCTTCTCGCCCTCGACGAGGCCCGCGGCGTCCATCAGGTCCTCGTCGACGGTCAGCGAGCCGACGTAGTGCAGGTCGGCCTGGGTCACGGTGGCGCGGTGGATCTTCCCGCTGAGCAGGGTGCGGTAGCGGACGGTCTCGGTGGAGCCGGGCATGACGGAACCTTCCTCACCGGATCACCTCCGGCGCGGGCGTGGGGGTTGCGGAGCGGGTCAGGCGCCGGGACGTCCGACCGGGCTCCCGGGGAGCAGATCGGTCCAGGTGCGCGCGACGCGGCCGGGTACTCGGCAGGTGCCGCCGCCGGGCGGCGGACACGGGCACGTGGCAGGGTCGAGGACCCCGACCGCGGCGACGACGTCGAACGGCACGCGGCCCGGGCGGCCTCCGTCGCCTGTCACCGTCGCGCCACCCCTTACTTGCCTCGCCACACCTGAACTTAGGCAAGGCTAAGCATGCGGGTGGATGCGAGGGTTCCGCCGAATGGATGACGCATTCCGATCACCGTCACGGGCCGGGATCTCCGCACGTCAGCGACCCGCGCCGACGGGAGGGACGCTCCACACACGGCGTCTGCGGACCCCTGATGGTCCGAACGGGTGTGAGCACCGGCATGGCCCCGCCCGCGCCCGAGGCACGACAGGGGGCCGTGTCCGGCCGACCGGCGGCGGGTGACCCACGATCGCGGGCACGAGTCGGCGCCGTGCCGGGCGGCGGCGGGTGCCGGGCCCGGCGCGACGCCCCCGGGGGACGGTCGCGCCGGGCGCGGGAGGAGGGTCAGGGTGCGACCGGCTGGAGCGACCGGAGCGTGTCGCCCCAGCCGACGGTCTCGGTGGCGACGGTCCGCAGTCCGGCGTCGGCGACGACGGCCGAGAGCTCGGTGGCCGTCCGGCGGCCGGAGCCGTGCAGGACGAGGGCCAGCAGGTCGTCCTCGGCCTCGTGCTCGTCGAGGTCCTGCTCGTCGAGCACGTCCTCGAGAAGCAGGATCCGCCCGCCGGGGGCCAGGCACTCCCCCGCGCGGCGGAGGATGTGCACGGCCTCCGGGTCGGGGTACTGGCCGAGCACCTTGCCGAACAGGATCGCGTCGGCGGCCGGGACCGGCTCGGCGATGGTCTGCACGACGACCTCCACGCGGGAGCGGGCACCGTCGTCGGGGACGGTGCGCAGCAGCTCGGACCGGGTCCAGTCGGCGTCGGAGGGGCCAGCGACGATCGTGACCCGCGGCCCGGGGCGGCGGGCGACGACGGCGGCCGCGGCGGACACCGCGGCGTCGGCGTGGACGACCAGGTGGTCGATCCCCTCCAGAGCTGCGGAGTCCGCCACCGGGGCGGCGATGTAGTCGGCGAACTGCGCGGTGTTGTCCAGGAGCCTGCGGGCGAACTCCTCGTCCCCGCGCAGGCTCGGGTAGTCGCGACCGGTGACCGCCGCGAAGGACTCCCGGCCGGTGCGCACCGCCTGCTCGAGCCCCAGGAACCCCTGCTCGCGGCGGGCACCGACGCCGTCGCGGCGCACCACGTCGAGCACGTGGTCCTCGGTCAGGTAGAAGCCGGTGTCGGTCAGCGTGTACCCGCCCTGCTCGTCGCGGTCGAGGATCTTGATCGCCACGAGGTACCGCAGCAGCTTCTCCAGCGCCCGCGGATCCGCACCGGCCCGTTCGGCGAGCGACTTCGGATCGCGGATCCCGCCGGCGACGAGCTCGCCGAGGCCGAGGTTCGCGGCCACCCGGATCGCCAGTGGGGGCAGCAGCTCGGCCTGCTCGTGGAAGGTCTCGAACGCCTCGGCGTTGCGTTCCTCGTCGGTCACCCGGGGGTCGGACTCGAGGGTGACCACCTCGCCGAGCTTCCAGTAGCCGGTGAAGTCGATCCGGCGCCGGTCCACCCCCGCCGCGACGAGCAGCCGTCGCAGGTCCCGCACGACGGACTGCTCCCCCGCCAGCCAGCCGGCGGTGGCCGCGGCGTCCCAGCCCGGCCCCTCGGCCACCGTGCGCAGGCACTCGGCCAGCTGCGTCGACGTACCCGGCCCGGCGCCGTCCCGGACCAGCCAGGTGACCTCGACACCCGGGTGCTCGCGCAGCGGGACCCGGTGGGCCGTCTCCGCGACCTCGATGAACACGTCGGCCCGCAGGTCCGCCGGCGCGGTCTCCAGCAGCCGCGAGACGGCGGGCAGCGCGGTGTCGTCCCCGGCGACCAGCAGCCGTTCGGCCGTGGCCGGCAGCGCGAGCGACGCCGCCGGTCCCGCCACGTGGACCCGGTCCCCCGGCGTCGCGCGGTAGGCCCAGGTGGTCGCGATGCCGACGCCGTGTCGCACGAACTCCACGTCGAGCTCACCGGCGACGGGGTCGTGGCGGCGGACCGTGTAGACCCGCCAGACCGGCCGGCGTCCCTCGGGCAGCTTGATGCCGCCGTCGCGCAGGATCGGCAGGACGGGCTCGGTCTCCCCCGGGTAGGGGAAGATCAACCGCACGTCGTCGTCGAAGCCCGTACTGGTGAACGCGGGCCAGGCACGCCCCTCGTCGTCGGTGAACGCCCCGAGCTGCTCCCCGGTGAGGGTCACGCGTCGCAGCGCGGGCGTGACGTCCACGATCCGCGAGACGCTGAGCTCACGCACGGCGATGGGGTAGACCGAGACGGCACGGTCCTGGTTGGGCATGGGGGCTTCTCCTCGCACGGGCACAGGGACGGAGCACGGCGATCCGTGGCGTCCGGCCCGGGCGTTTCCGGCAAACCCGCCCTATCGGCCGCGCGGCTCCGCCTGCGACTCTAGCCACCGGTGTCCGGGCGGCCGTGAGCTGCCGACACGGCGTCGTCACACGGCCGTACCGCTCTCAGGTGGGACGCGGGTAGTACGCCCATCCCTTGGCCAGCCGTCGGGCCGTCCGACTGATGCCCAGCATGCGGAACTCGACGGACCCGGCCCCGGCCCCGGCCCCGGCCTGCACGCGGACCGGCATGACGCCGGAGGGGTGTCCGATCAGGACGGTGTCGGGCCTGCGCTCCGTCGCGACCTGGTGCACGGTGGTGCCCGGCAGCCGCGACGCCGCGGCGAGGCTGATGGACGCGGTCCCGGCCATGCTCTCGTGCAGACGGTTCATGAACATCAGTCGGGCCCGCAGGTCCATGTCGTCGGGGTCGACGGCCTGTCCGTTGAGTGTGCTGTAGCCCCCCGGCGGTGCCACGGCCCCGACCATCGGGATGGCCGGGACCTCGGTGTCCACCTGGGTCCACTCCTGGCACAGGCCGAGTCGGACGCAGACCTTGCCCCGGATCTCCCGGATGGCGGACACGAGTTCCGCTCGGCCATTGAGTTCGAGACCCTCGCTCCCGGTGAGACCGAGATCCGCGGCGGCGACCCAGGCGATCGGATTCCCGGCATCGACGATCGACAGCCGGACCGTTCGCCCGTCCTCGAGCTCGACGGTGTCGAGTGGGTTCCCGGTGGGGAGCAGCCTGCCGGTGACGGCCCCGACCGTTCCCGACCAGTCCATGACGATCTCGGCGCCCGTGCCCGGTACCCCGGGGATCGCGAAGTCACCGTCCACCCGTGCGGCACCGTCGCGGACCGGGACGTGCGCCACGAGGACCTTGTCGGTGTTGGTGTTGCGGATACGGACGACGGTCGTTCCCTCCTCGACCGGGACGAGCTTCTCGTCCACGGCGAACGGTCCGACGCCGGAGGAGATGTTGCCGCAGTTGCCGTTGTAGCTCACCAGGCCGGTCTCGATGTCGACCTGTGCGAACGTGTAGTCGACGTCGGCGTCGGCGGCGTCCGACGGCGCGATGATCGCGACCTTCGAGGTGATCGGGCGTGAGCCGCCGAGACCGTCGATCTGCAGGACGTCGGGTGACCCCATCAGCCGCGCCAGGAGCGCGTCGCGGGCGGGACCGGGTGCGGGGATGTCGGCGGCGTGCAGGTACAGGCCCTTGCTGGTCCCGCCCCGCATCTGGACCAGCGGGACCGACAGCTGGTCGCTCATCGCCGTGCCCCCACGTGCTCGCGCGGCGCGGCGACGTCCGACACCGCGGCGGTCGCCGGCCCACCGGCCGGTGGGCGCGGTCCGTCGTCGGGCCAGCGGAGCCACTCGCTGATCCCGACGGTCTCGAAGAGCTCACCCGGCCCGGCGGCGTCCAGGGGCGGGAGGCCGGTGTCGCGCAACGAGGCGAGGGCGCTCTGCACCGCCGCCGAGGCCGCCGCGAGGCCCATGATCGGATAGATGGCCAGCCGGTACCCCAGGTCTGCGTACTCCGCGTGGCTCAGAACCGGTGTCCGGGAGTTCGCCATGACGTTGACCACGAGGGGGACCTCGATGGCGGAGCCGATACGACGTAGCTGGTCCAGGTCCTCGACAGCGTCGACGAAGACCATGTCGGCACCCGCGTCGGCGAACCGGCGCCCACGCTCGACGGCCTCGTCGATCCCGTGGGTGGCCAGCGCGTCGGTACGCCCGATCACGACCAGGTCGTCGTCGCCGCGGGCGCGGACGGCGGCGCGGACCTTGGAGACGGCGTCGTCGCGGTCGATCACGGACTTCCCGGACAGATGCCCGCACCGTTTCGGGAAGACCTGGTCCTCCACGTGGAGTGCCGCGGCACCTGCCCTGATGTAGGTCTCGACGGTGTGCCGCACGTTGAGCTCGTTCCCGTAACCGGTGTCGGCATCGGCTATCAGCGGCAACGACGTCGCACCGCTGAGCCGGGCGAGGTGCGCTGCGACGTCCGTCGCGGTCATCAGGCCGATGTCGGGTCGTCCGAGCAGGCTCACCGACGCCGCCGCCCCACTGACGTAGGCGGCCGGGAAGCCCGCCTGCTCCGTGAGCGTCGCGCTGAGGGCGTCGTACACGCCCGGGACCACGACCATCTCCTCGCCCGCGATCAGGTCGCGCAGGGTCTGAGCCGACTCGTTACTCATGTGGAGGGGATCCTCTCCGCTGCCGGGTGCTTGTCACCTGCCACTGTGCGCCTCGCGGCGGCCCCTCCGGAAATGACGCATGTGCTGTGAAATCATGCGCGCTGTGCATAGTCGGTGCCGGCGACGTGGGCGGCGAACCGTCGCGCGGCCGGTGCGGTGGCGCCCCCGGCACGACACAGCAGACCGATCGACCGGTACGCACCGTCGTCGGCGAGCGAGACCGCCGTCGTTCCCTCTCGGGTGTCCGCCGCCCGGCTCCGCTCCGGAACGATCGCCACGCCCATTCCCTCGCCGACCAGTGCCTGCACGGTGCTCAGCTCCGTGGCCTCGAACACCACACGCGGCGTGACCCCCGCCCGGGTGCACAGACGTTCGGTGGTCTGACGGATCCCGAAGGCCGAGGGGAAGCTGACCAGGTCCTCGGTGGCGAGCTCGGTCACCGGCACCGACCTGCGCGCGGCGAGCCGATGACCCGCGGGAACCAGCAGGACGAGGCGTTCCTCGAACAGCGGCGTCCACTCCAGGTCGCCGTCGGCCGGGCGCGGACCGGTCAGCGCCACGTCGATGCGGTGGTCGCGCAGATCGTCGAGCACGGTGTCCGCGGCCCGCCCACGGAGCTCGAAGGTCGTCGCGGGCGAGGTCGCCCGGTACTCGCGGAGGAGCCGGGGAACCAGCCACACCCCCAGGGAGTGCAGGAACCCCAGTGCGACGACGCCGCCCTCGGGATCGGCCAGGGAGGCGATGCGCCGCTCGGCGGCGGCGATCTCCGTCACCGCGCGCACGGCGTGCGCGCGCAGCACCTCGCCGTAGCGGTTCAGCCGTAGCCGGTTCTGTCGCCGGTCGAACAGGCGCACCCCGAGACCCCGTTCGAGCCGGGCCAGCGCGCGCGACAACGTGGGCTGGGAGATGTTCATCTTCTCCGCCGCCGAGGTGACGTTCTCGCTCTCGGCCAGTGCGAGGAACCAGTGCAGTTCTCGGATCTCCACACAGCGACTATGCCCCACGGACATGATGCGGTGCACAGCCCGTCATTTCACACCGCGGCTCCGGAGACGCACGATCGGTACGACAGTCACCAGTACGAGGAGGCGGTTGACATGACCGTTCAGAGCCCGGCGAAGTCGCTCTCGATCGACGTGGCGGACGTCGTCCGTCGCACCGACATCTCCGACGTCCCGCCACCGGTCCTCGAACGGGCACGCCTCCTGATCCTCGACGCGGTCGGGATCGCCTTCGCCTCGAGCGGGTTCGGGTTCGCCGATGTCGCCGCCAGGGCGGCGACATCGTTCGGGCCGGGTGAGCAGCCGGTACTGGGTCGGGCCGAGCGGCTCGGCCTCCGCGACGCGGCGACCCTGAACGGCATCCTGGTGCACGGTCTCGACTTCGACGACACCCACAGCCGCGCGGTCGCCCACGTGTCCTCGGCGGTGCTGCCCGCCGCCCTCGCCTCGGCACTCGACGCCGGGTGCACGACGAACGAGTTCCTCCTGTCCTATGTCCTGGGTGTGGAGATCATGGCCCGGGTCGGGTCAGCGGCCCACGGCCAGCTGCACGACGTCGGCTTCCACCCCACCGCGATCGCCGGTGCGTTCGGGGCGACCGTCGCGGCCGGGAAGAACTACGGCCTCACCGCCGGTCAACTCGCGAACGCACAGGGGATCGCCGGCTCGTTCAGCGCCGGACTGATGGAGTTCCTGCAGGACGGCGCGTGGACCAAGCGCCTGCACCCCGGCTGGGCGGCGTCGAGCGGGATCACCGCGGCCCTCTACGCGCGTGCCGGCTGGACCGGTCCCCCGGCCGTCTTCGAAGGCCGCTTCGGGCTGTTCGCCACCCATCTGCAGCAGCGCACCGACGTCAGGCCCGACATCGTCGCCGACGGCCTCGGCTCGGAGTGGGAGCTCCCGGCGACCGCGGTCAAGCCCTACCCGGTGTGCCACTTCAACCACGCCTTCATCGACGCCGCCCTCGATCTCCGGCGACAGCACGCCCTCCTGCCCGAGGACGTCGCCGCGATCACGTGCGCCATCCACCCCGTTCCGCGCAAGGTCGTCTGCGAGCCGACGGAGGCGAAGTGGGCGCCACGGGACGACTACGACGCCAAGTTCAGCCTCCCCTTCGTCGTCGCCGCCGCCCTGGTGCGTGGCCGGTTCGGTCTCGCCGAACTCGAGGACGACGCCCTCTCCGACCCCGAGATCCTGGCGACCGCCCGCAAGGTCCGGGTCGTCGACGACCCCGACAGCGCCTTTCCGGAGGCCTACTCGGGGTTCGTCGCGATCGAGACCGTCGACGGGACGACGGTCTCGCACCGGGAGCAGATCAACCGCGGCCATTCCCGACGTCCGCTCGACGCCGACGCGGTGATCGCCAAGTTCCGACAGAACGTCGGTCGCGTCGCGGACGACGCCGTGATCGACCGCGTGCAGAACGCCGTCCTCGGGATCGGTGACGACCGCCCCGTCGCCGAGTTCGCGGACGCGTGCAGCAGGTAGCCCGGAACCGGGATCCGTCACCTACAGGACTCTCGATCCTCGTCACCGTCGTGCCGCCGCCGGTGCGGCACGGCTCGCCGGGCGTAGGCTGAGTGAGCACTCAGTCAAGTGGGCCGCACGCCGGACGAAGGGAGTCCGCCATGTCAGGACGGGTCGCGAGGAAGGTCGCGCTGATCACCGGCGCGGCGCGCGGTCAGGGTCGGGCGCATGCCGTCCGGCTCGCGCAGGAGGGCGCGGACATCATCGCCGTGGACATCGCGGGTCCGCTGCCCAGCGTCGCCTACGACTCGCCGACGCCCGCGGACCTGGAGGAGACGGTCCGGGAGGTCGAGAAGCTGGACCGGCGCATCGTGTCGGCGCAGCTGGACGTGCGGGACCTGGACGGCCTGAAGTCCGTCGTCGACGGCGCGGTGACCGAGCTCGGACGGCTCGACGTCGTCATCGCGAACGCGGCGATCTGCGTGCCCAGGGCCTGGGACAAGGTCACCCCGACGATCTTCGACGACTCGATCAGCATCAACGTCCGCGGTGTCTGGAACACCGTGATGGCGGGTGCCCCGCACCTGGTCGAGGCCGGTGGCGGATCGATCATCATCATCAGCTCGGCGGCCGGGCTGAAGGTCCAGCCCTTCATGGTGCCCTACACCACCAGCAAGTTCGCCATCCGCGGTATGGCGAAGGCGTTCGCCGCCGAGTTGGCCGCGCACCACATCCGGGTGAACACGGTCCACCCCACCGGGGTCAACACGCCCATGGGCTCGGGCGGCATGTTGGAACAGCTCGGCGAGGCCATGCAGACCTACCCGCGCCTGGGCGGCATGTTCACCAACCTGCTGCCCGTCGAGCAGATCGAGCCGGAGGACGTCGCGGACGCCGTGCTCTTCCTGGCCTCCGACGAGTCCCGGTTCATCACGGCCCACGAGATCGCCCCCGACGCCGGTGTCACCGAGTACTGACGGCGAGGGCACGTCGGCACGCGAGCGGATCCTCGCCGCCGCGGAGACGCTGTTCGCCGAGCGCGGCTTCGACCGCACCTCGACGTCAGCGCTGGCCGCGGCGGCCGAGGTCCCGCAGGGCCTGATCTTCTACCACTTCCGCACGAAGGAGGAGCTCCTGCGGTCGTTGGTCGAGGAACGGACGGCGGGCGAGCTGCGGGATCTGCTGCCCGACGAACCCGCGGTGTCGCTGGCGGCGGCGGTCGAGCTCGCCTGGACCACGGTGCTCCGTGAGTTCGGCACACCGAACCCCCTGCAGCGCATCGTCCTGCGGGAGATGCTGAGTCGCCCCGACATGCGGCGCGCGGCGCATGCGGCCCAGACCGCGATCACCGAGCAGACGGCCCGCTACCTCACGCGCAGCGCGGGCCGTTCCGGGGAGACGCCACCTGTCTTCCGGACCGTGGCCCGGCTCCTCGTGGTCGCCGCGTCGTTGTGCGAGACGACCTCCGACCCGCCACCGCCGGAGCTGGAACCGGGAGCGGTCGCCACGGCGCTCACCCGCGGACTCCCCGAGCCCGACTGACACCCGCGCCGTCGGCGAACCGATGCTCGGCCCGACCCGCGAGCGGCCCTCACCCTGACGGGGTGCCTGCCGGCGGTCGGACGTGTGCCTGCCGGCGCCCGTTCCCGGCCGCGGTGAGGCGGTCGATCGCCGGACCCGCCCCGAGCCCGTGCAGCAGCACACTGCCGACCACGCACAGGACCATGCCGGTGATGATCGTGTAGGCCGGGTCGCCGTCGGGGAGGCCGTTGAACGCCAGCAGCCCGAACACGATGGTGGTGGTCCCGCGGGGACCGAGCAGACCGGCCAGCAAGCGCTCGCGGCCGCTGAGGTCCGTGCCGATGAGCGCGAGCAGGACCGGGACGATCCGCAGCACCGTCAGCCCCCGGTCCCCCGACCTCCGCCGATCGGCGGGTCGACGCCGTCGTGACGTCGCTCCCGACACCGCTTGGGGTGGTCCCGCCCGGCACCGGGGCGGGAGCAGCGGGGACGCACGACGAGCTTGCACCTGCCGTAACGGTATGTGATGTCCTCGGGGCAACACCGAGAGAAGGGGTTCGCTCTGCCATGCCTCACCTAGTGATGTCTCCCCGTCGGGTCACGATCGGTGGCGCGGCCACGTTCGCCGGTACCACCCCGCGCGCGATCCGCCACTACCACCAGATCGGTCTGCTGCCGGAGCCCGAAAGAGGCGCGGACGGCCGCCGCCGTTACGGCTACGACGACATGATCCGCCTGCTGTGGATCCGCAAGATGGCGGAGGCCGGGATCAGCCTGCACACCATGCGGTCCGCCTTCGACGGATCGCAGGACATCGAGGAGACCCTGGGGCGACTGGCGGACACGCTGGCCGAGGAGGAGGCCGACATCAAACGACAGCGCGCGGCGGTCCAACGCCTGAAGGCGGTGGGCAGCCCGCTGGGGCTGCTCTCCTCGCTCGTGACGGACCGACTCAGCCATCTGCCCACGGGGGCGCTGCGCTCGTCCGACCTGGACGCACTGCTGGTGACGGAACGGATGTTCGGCCCGTTGGGAGCCGCCGTTCAGGCCAGCAGGTTCATCGCGTTGGCCACCCACCCGGAGCTGCGGGCCGAGGAGGACCGTCTCGACGCCGCCGACGCCGACCTCGACGACAGCGTCGACCCCCACGACCCCCGTGTCGAGGAGCTCGCTGCCCAGCATTGTGCGCACCACGAAGCCCTGATGGAGGCCATCGAGGCGGACGGGCTGGACGCGGCCGAGAAGCGTCTGCTCGAGAGCCACGACGACGGTCCGACGGACGACGGGGACGCCCGGATGAGCGTCGTCGACGCAGTGAGCAAAATGCCCTACGACTTCTCCCCCGCCAGGAAGCGATGTATGGAGCTGACGACACGACTCCTTGCCCGGCAGCAGGACGCTCCGAACGGCTCTTGATCGGGTGGTGGGCCAGGGCATCGTCATCGTCCGGCCGAGCTGTGTCCGGACAGCCAGCTTCTACGTACCGTAGAGCGCATGCGGGTTCTGGTCCTTGCTCCGGGCTCGACAGGTGACGTAGCCCCGTACACCGGATTGGGGCAGCGTCTCCGAGAAGGCGGTCACCACGTTGCCATCGCTGCGAACGAGCGGTTCCGTTCGATGGTCACCGGCGCTGGTCTCGAGTTCCGCCTGCTCCGCGGCGACCCGGAGCCGGGGAACACCGGTGAGTGCGGAAGGCGCTGGCACGCCGGCGGCACCGGCCCGCTCGGCCAGGCACGGATGGTGCGCGTTCTGCAGAACTACGTCGACTCGGTCAGCGAGGACTTCATCCCGGCGGTCCGGACCGGCACCGACTTCGTGCTGCTCAACACCGTCGCACTGTTCACCGGCTACGACGTCTGCGAGGGCCTCGGCGTCCCCTCCGCCGGCGCCTTCCCCTCTCCTGTCCACCCGACCGGAGACCTACCGCCCGCCGCGCTCGGCCTGCCGAGCCTGGGACGCACCGTCAACCGGGCTCTGGACCGGGTCGCACTCGCCGCAGGCGCACAGTCGTTCGGCCGGACCTCCCGCAGACTGCGCTCTCGGCTCGGCCTTCCCCACGTGCGGCCCGCCTCGCTGTGGTCCCGACTGCAGGCTCAGGAATGACCGGCGTTCGACGGCTTCAGCAGCGCCATCCTGCCGCGGTTCAGCGACTGGCCGCCGTCTGCACAGGTGACCGGGACGTGGTGGCCCGCCACACCTGACGGGTGGCGACCCGACCCGCGACTGCAGGACTTCATCGACGACGGCGATCCCCCGGTGTACGTCGGACTCGGGAGCCGCTCCCTTCCCGATCCCGACGCCGCGCTCTCGGTCGTCCGCGAAAGCCTGCGCCGCGCAGGACTGCGGGGCATCGTGCAGTCGGGATGGGCCGGCCTCGACGGCGGAGAGGCCGACGACCGCATCCTGACCATCGGCGAGGTTCCCCACGAGTGGCTGTTCCCGCACATGGCGGCCCTCGTGCACCACTGCGGCGCCGGCACCACAGCGGCAGGGCTGCGCGCAGGCGTCCCCACCGTGGGCCTACCCGTCCTGGCCGACCAGCCGTTCTGGGCATCCCGCCTGGTGGAGGTCGGGGTCTCGCCCGGCGCAGTGCCGCTGCGTCACCTCAGCACAGACCGTCTCGCCGATGCGCTGACAGCCGCGACACGGGACGGCCGGTACCGGCGTCGAGCCGAGGAGCTGCAGCGGATCGTGAGAGCAGAGGACGGTGCCGGCCGTGTAGCGGAAGCCTTGCCGTCATTGGTGTGACCGCCGCAAGGTCTGGCTCAACCGCCCTACGGGCATGACGCCGGCCCCGGGGGACAGGAGGGCCCCGGGGGCCGTCGCTACTTCTGCGGCGTGGAAACCGCTGCATCGTGGCTCACGACCGGCGGCTCGATGACCGTCAGACGATGAGGGCGAACAGCCCACCGCCGACGACCGCGCCCAGCACAGAACCGACGACGACCTGGGCGGCCGTGTGGTCGTTGATCCGTACCCGTGACCAGGCCACAGCAGCAACCACCAGCAGCGACAGCCACCAGACAGGGCCGTAGGTGACGACCAGCACGACGGCGGCGCCGCCACACACCGCCGCGTGCATGGACACCTTCCACCTGGTGGTGATGGCGCCGGCGACGAAGAGGATCACCACCATGATCACGTCGAGCGCGATCACGGGCCACGGAGCGGACAGCACGACCAAGAGACCGAGGCCGAGCAGACTGAGCACGATGAGCACGAGGAACGGGATCAGGCGGCCATCGCGGTTGCGCACGTGGTGGCCGTCCCAGCGCCCGGACCGCGCTCCCCAGACGATCACGACCATGGGAAGGATGCTGCTGGTCAGCGCGACGAGCAGTCCCCAGCTCAAGGTCGGCAGGACCTGCCGTGTGGCGGCCCAGGCGACGGCGAGCGGGAGCATGGTGACCACGACCGACGGAGCGAACACCTCGGTCAGTACACGGGCCAGCCGATGAGTGGGGGTCGGCCGTGAGGCCGCTCGTTCGGTGTCGGCGTCCATGACGGTTCGGAGGTTACCGGGGTCTGCTCCTGGGCCGTCGGGCCGCCGCATTCTGGTCGTTTCTCCCCTGGTACCCGACAACGGCTCGTCTGCCGAGACGCGTGATCTGCTACGAGCTCGTTGTATCGCGGCTTTCCGAATCCGACCCACGACCAGCGAGGACGAGAACGACTACCGCAGCGACCGCCACTACGGCCGCGCCGACGAGGCTCGCGGTGCTGTAGCCGTGGACGGTCGCGGTGTCTGCACTACTGCCCGGTGCCGCGGTGAGTGCCTCGGCCGCACCGGTCGCGGCGATGGTGCCGAGCAGAGCCAGTCCGATGGAGGACCCGACCTGTTGCGCGGTGCCGGCGACCGCGCCGGCGACGCCGGAGACAGGTCCTGCGCGATGGGTGGCGGCGCTGTTGGCGGCGGGCTGGACGCAGCCGGTGCCGAGCCCGAGGAGCACGAACACGGGGAGGACGTGGGACCAGTACGGCGCATCGGGGCGGAGGAGCGACAGCACGAGCAGCGCTGCGGTGAGCAGGGCGAGGCCGAGGGAGAGGAAGACGGCGGGAGGTACGGCCGCCAGCGCCGGCCGGACCAGGCGCACGGTGACGAGGATCGCGGCGGTGTACGGAAGGAACGACAGCCCGGTGAGGAGCGGACCGAATCCGGCGACCTGCTGCAGGTACACGCTGAGGAACAGGAACGCGGGCAGGATCGCGACGCCCCAGGCCAGCATCGCCGCGAACGCCGCGCTTCGGAGCCGTTCGGTGAACAACGACAGCGGTATGAGCGGGCTCCTCGTGCGCGCCTGCCAGACCACGAAACCCGCGAGCACGATGACACCTGCGGCGAGTAGCCCGATCGTCGAGGGCGAGCGCCAGCCAGCGGTCTCGGCGGTGGTGAGCCCGAGAGTGAGCGCTGTGAGCCCGGCGATGCTGAGCACGCCACCGACCACGTCGATGCGTCCTTCGCCTCGGGCGTCGGCAGTCAGCGAGAGAAGCAGACCGACACCGGCGACGACGGCGACGGGAACGTTGATGAGCAGCGCCCACCGCCACCCCCACGAATCGGTGAGGATGCCACCGAGGAGCACACCGATCCCTGAACCTGCGCCCATGATCGTCCCGAAGACGCCGAACGCCCTGACCCGGTCCTGTCCGTCGGGGAAGGTCAGCGACAGCAGAGCCAGCGCCGAGGGAGTGACGAGGGCACCGAACAGTCCCTGCACCGCGCGGGCGGCGATCAACATCTCACCCGAGAGCGCAAGGCCACCCACGATGGAGGCGAGGGTGAACCCCGCCAGTCCGATCAGCAGGGCGCGGCGCCTGCCGATCACGTCCGAGACGCGCCCGCCGAGGAGCAGCATCGAACCGAAGGCGAGCACGTAGACGGTGAGGACCCACTGACGCTGCACATCGGACAGTCCGAGGTCGGCCTGGGCCGAGGGCACAGCGATGTTCATGACCGTGCCGTCGACGACCATCATCAGCTGCGTGGCCGACATCCATCCCAGCGCCCACCAGCGTGCGGTCGGTGCGCTCCTCCTCGACATCGCCTGATCCTGCATCCGCGTCGACCTTTCGTTGGCTGAACCAATGTTGGTTGAGCCAACAATACACACCGTTGGTGGCGCCAACAATCGTGATAGGTTGACGGCATGGCGGAGGTCTTCGAGGGTGGGAGCAGGTCGCAGCCGGACAGATTGCGCCAGACCCCGAGTTGGCTCATCACCCAGACCGCGACCCTGACCCACCGGCTTGTCGGCGCAGCCCTCACGGACATCGGCGCGACGCGCTACCAGTACGCGGTCCTCGCCGCCGTCGAGGAGTTCGGACCGATCAGCCAGGCAGAGATCGGGAGGCGGTGCCACATCGACCGCAGCGACGTCGTCGCCACCCTCAACGAGCTCGCCGGCCACGGCCACGTCGACCGCACGCAGGACCCGGCCGACAAACGGCAGAACCTCATCACCCTCACCCGCACGGGGCGAGCACGGCTACGGCAGATCACCCAGGCCGTCGACGCGGCGCAGACCTCGCTGCTCGGCGACCTGCCCGAGGAGCACCGCACCCAACTGGTGGGGACTCTCCAGCGCATCCTCGACCACCACGTGCGCCCATCCGAGTAGGCGCGGGCGGGTGCCGACGAGCGATAGACCGACCCACCCGGGTCCGTACCGGCGCGCCGCGGTTCAAGCGGTCGGGGCCCCGGCCGGAGGGACAGCACATGACTGGAGCCACCGCACCCACGCACGATGAACGGCAGTCAGGAGGACCCTGTCGGCTCGCGGTCGGTGGGAGCCGGGCCGAAGGCGCGAAGGAACGTGGTGACCGCGGCCCGCACGACGGCCGACGATCGGTCGTCGGCCGGGATCCGAGTGCCCTGGGCGAAGTCGAACTCGAGTGGGCCTGCGACCAGCGCAAGGAACTGCGCGGCGGCGACATCCGGGTCCTGAGCGCGTAGCTCACCGCGCAGCGTCCAGCGCGCAATCTTGTCACCCAGCGCACGCCTGATCGGCGCCTCAGTGGCAGCCGTGACGACATGGTGCAGCTCGGGGAACTGCGAACTTTCGGCACAGGCCAGCCGCCGCAACGCCCACAGCTCAGAGTCGCGCATCGCAGCAGAAAGATCCTCGCCGACACCGAGCAGCGTCGTCTCGACATCCCCGACGGAAGAATCCAGCCGCGCCCGTACGGCTGACACCGACGGCGCCCCGATCCGCTCCGCCGCCGCCTCGACCGACTCACGGAACAGGGTGGCCTTGTCGTTCATGTGGTTGTAGACGGTCGGCTTCGCGACGCCGGCCTCGCTCGCGATCTCCTTCACGCACGCGCTGGCATACCCGAGTCGTGCGAACACGGAGAACGCCGAGACCAGGATCGCGTTCCGCTTGTCGATCCGGCCTGACATCGGCCGTGCAGTCCGGACGCCCGGTTCGTCTGTGGTCACGCCTCGACCATACCCAGCGAGCGACTCAACTATCCTGGCTGGACAGGTCTACTGTACTCGCAGGTTCAGATAAACCTACTCTGAGGTGCGCTGCAATGACTCGAACCGACACAGCCCTCGACCCGAAGCTCCGGATGCTGATCGTGGCTGTCCTGCTGGGCGGCATCATGGCCATCCTCGACAGCACGATGATCGCCGTCGCCGTGGAGACACTCGGTCGTGAGTTCCAGACGGGCCTGGCCACCGTCGGGTGGGTCTCGACCGGTTACCTCCTGGCCCTCGTCGTGACGATCCCGGTCACCGCATGGGCGGTGAGTCGATTCGGGGCCCCCCGGATGTGGTTCGTCGGGCTGGCCGTGTTCCTGCTGGCGTCGCTCGCCTGTGCGCTGGCCTGGAACTTCCCCAGCCTGCTGGTCTTCCGGATTCTGCAGGGTGTCGGTGCGGGCATCGTCGATCCACTGGTGCTGATCCTGCTGGCCCGCGCTGCCGGACCCGCCCGCGCCGGGCGCGTCATGGGTCTGATGGGTGTCGTTCTGTCCCTCGGTCCGGTCCTCGGCCCGGTACTGGGCGGTCTGGTTCTGGACAGCGCCGGCTGGCGGGCCCTGTTCTTCATCAACATCCCGATCGGGGCCGTCGCCGCCGTGCTGTCGTGGCGACTGATCCAACGGGACGCCCCGGCCGACCTCGGCTCGGCCGGGCGCCTCGACCTCATCGGCGTCCTCCTGTTGGTGCCGGGCCTGGCCGGGATGATGCTCGGCTTCACCCAGATCGGAGAGACCAACACGGTCGTGGCCTGGCAGGTCCTCGTTCCCCTCGTGCTCGGAGCGGCGCTGCTGGGTGGGTACGTCCTGCACGCGGTGCACGCCCGGCGGGTGATGCCGCTGATCGACCTGCGGATGTTCGCGACGACGGGGTTCTCTCCCAGCGTCGTCGTCCAGGGGCTGGTCGGGACCGGGACGTTCAGCGTTCTGTTCGCGCTGCCGCTGTACTACCAGCTCCTCCACGGATTCTCGCCCTCCACGGCAGGGCTGCTGGTCGCGCCGCTGGGCGCCGGGGCCGCGCTGGCCATGCCGATCGCCGGCCGGCTCAGCGATCGACTCGGCGCGAAGCGCCTGGTACAGGGTGGTGGCACGCTCGCGCTGCTGGCCACACTGGCGCTCACCCAGATCGGCGGAGGGCCGGGCATCGGTACCGCGATCGCTGCAGGAGTCGCCGCGTTCGCCGTGGGCGTGGGCCTCGGGTTCGTCGGGGCACCGACGATCGGATCGCTCTACCGGATCCTCCCGCCCCAGCAGGTCCCCCAGGGAAGCTCGGTGCTCTACACCCTCAACCAGCTGGGCGCCGGGATCGGGATCGCAACCGTCGCAGTACTCGTCTCGACGGCGGGGGCGAACGACCCACTCACCGGCCTGCACGCGCTGTACTGGTTCACCTTCGCCGCCATTGTGATCATCCTGATCTGCAGCCCACGGCTTCCTGGCCGGCCCATCCCGGCCGGTGAGGGGTCCACTTAGACCACTACAGGACCCCGCGGCGTGAGCGCGGACGTCCTCAGACCGTGCTCACTCATTCTCCCGGTTGCGCTTCCGAGTGGTGGGCGAGACAGGTGGCCAGGACTCGCAATGTGGTCAGAGCCTCGTGCTCCCACTCGGTCCGGCAGGCAGGCAGGCCCACACCTCACCCGGCGCCCGTCGGTCCGGCCACTCGCTCCCGTCGCACCATCACCGCCAGCACCACGCTCACGGCGATGCCGGCGACACAGGCCCCCAGCACGAACACGAACGACGCCGCCGAGTCGCCAGCCGGCCCCTCGAGCACTCCGAACACCGACGGCCCGACGAAGGAACCGGTCAGGCCGATCATGTTCACGAAGGCCAGGCCGACGGCCGCCATCAGTCCGGACATCCGGGACATCGCGACCGACCAGAACAACGGCAGCGTGCCGATCACGAAGAAGTTCGTCGCGTAGAGCATCACGATCTGCCACACCGGGTCCGTCACCGTCAGGTACGCGCCCAGCGTGACCGTCGCCAGCACCGCGCACAGCACGATCAGGCCGGTGTCGTCGTGCACGTGGCGTCGGTGCAGCCACGGGAAGAACAGCACCCCGGCGAGCGCGCCGATCCCGAGACCGCCGGTGATCAGGCCGATCTGCAATGGGCTGTCCACCCCGAGCGCCTGGATCAGCGACGGCACGTTGAACCCCACCGCGGAGCCGATGAGCTGGTTGAGGAAGTAGAGACCGGACAGCACCAGGATCACCGGGCGCCCGAAGGCGTACCCGAGGTTGCCGCGCAGCCGGGCCGGCGACGGCCGGTCACCGGAGCCCGCCCGGGCACTGAGCTCGTCCGCCTCGGCCCGGCTGAGCCAGCGGGCGTCCTGCGGGCGGCTGGGCAGGGCGAACCAGACGACGGCGCCGATCAGCACCGTCACCAGCCCCTCGACCAGGAACATCCACTGCCAGCCGTACAGGCCCGCGGCCCCGTCGAGCAGCATCAGCGCTCCCCCGACCGGTGAGCCGATGATGATCGCCAGGGCGGGGGCGGTGTAGATCAACCCGACCACCGTCACCCGGTGCTGCGGGGCGAACCACAGCGTGACCATGTACATCAGTGCCGGGTAGAGACCGGCCTCGGCGGCGCCCAGCAGGAACCGCAGGACGTAGAACGACAGCTCGCCCTGCACGAACATCATCGAGGCCGAGACGATCCCCCAGGTCACCGCGATCCGCGTGATCCAGGCCCGGGCACCGATCCGGTGCAGGACCATGTTGCTCGGGACCTCCAGCAGCGCGTAGCTGAGGAAGAAGATCCCGGCGCCGAGCCCGTAGGCCGCGGCACTGATCCCGACGTCGGCCTCGAGCTGGGTCTTGGCCAGTGCGACGTTCGTCCGGTTCACATAGGACATGAAGTACGCGAGGCCCATGATCGGCAGGAGCCGGTACATGGCCTTTCGGGTGGCGACGGTGTGCAGCGTTGCGAGGCCGGTCGACATGGCTGGATCCCCCTGACATTCAGTGTCACCGCGTCGGCGATGACGCGACACCGAGTGCCAGCATGGACGGCGGGCGTCGTCGTGGCAAGGAGTTCGTTTCCTGTGAACGGCCGACAGCGCGAGCGACACTCGGTGCCACGAACGAACCTCGACGTGTCACACTGGCTCGATGCTGCAGCAGGACGAGGCCGCACCCGTCGTCGAGCTGCCCCAGGGGGCCGTGCGGGGGGCGCGGCACCGCGACGGCGTCGTCTACCGGGCGTTGCCCTACGCCGCGTCGCCGACCGGCCCGCTCCGGTTCCGGCCGCCCGAGGCGCCGTCGTCGTGGACCGGCGTCCGGGACGCGACGCGTCCGGGACCGACCGCGCCGCAGGCGGGCGGTCAGGGCGGGATGGGCGAGCTGATCCCGAACCGGGTCGATCCCGGGGACGACCACCTCCACCTGGACGTGTGGGCGCCGGAGGGGGCGAGCGGCGCTCCGGTGGTGGTGTTCGTGCACGGCGGCGCCTTCGTGACCGGCTCCAACGCGGTCGGCGGGTACACCGGCGGGAGCTTCTCCCGCGACGGGATCATCTACGTCGGCATCAACTACCGCCTCGGCGCCGACGGGTTCCTCTGGTTCGGTGAGGGCACCCCCAACCTCGGACTGCTGGACCAGGTCGCCGCACTGCGCTGGGTCCGCGACCACATCGCGCTGTTCGGCGGTGATCCCGACAACGTCACGGTGATGGGCGAGTCCGCCGGGGCGATGAGCATCGGCGCACTGCTCGCGATGCCCGCCGCGCGCGGGCTGTTCGGGCGGGCGATCCTGCAGTCCGGGGCCGGGCACCACACGCTCGCCCCGGACAGCGCGCACCGGGTGGGCGTGCGGCTCGCCGCGTTGCTCGGTGTGCCCGCCACCCGGGAGGCGGTCGCCGAGGTCGAGCCGGCGCGGGTCGTCGCCGCCCAGAGCCGGCTCGCCGCCGAGGTCGTGCGACGGCCGTTCCGCCGCGGCTGGGCCGAGGTCGTCGCCAACGTGATGCCGTTCGAACCCGTCGTCGACGGCGAGGTGCTGCCCCGGCGCCCGATCGACGCCGCCCGTGCCGGGGCCACCGCCCCCGTGGACCTGCTGATCGGCCATAACCTGGAGGAGGCCCGGCTGTTCCTGAGCGGTGTCGCCGAGAACGGCCTGCTCACCCGGCTGGCGACCCGGCTGATCGCCCGTCGCTACGGGCTCGGTGCCGGACTGCGGGCCTACCCGCGCACCGGCAGCGACCTGGACCGGTTCTGCGCCGTGCTCACCGATGCGGTCTACCGGATCCCCGCGCTGCGCCTCGCCGAGGCGCACGGGCGCGCCCACCTCTACCGGTTCGGCTGGCGCTCACCGGCCCTGGCCGGACGCCTGGGTGCGGCGCACGCGGTGGAGCTCCCGTTCGTCTTCGACGCCCTCGAGCACCCCGACTGGCACGGCCTGCTCGGCGACGAGCGGCCGCGTGAGCTCGCCCGGCAGATGCATGCCGCCTGGGTCGCCTTCATCCGCACCGGTGATCCCGGCTGGCCCGCCTACGGGACGGAGCACCGACACGAGCGGGAGTTCGCCGGTGCCGACCGGGTCGTCACCGACGTCGAGCCCGCTCGCCGGACCGCCTGGGACGGACGGCGATGACCGCCGCCTCGCAGCCGGACCCGGTCGACACCACGACGCACATCGCGCGGACCGCACTCGGCCTGTTCCTGGAGCACGGCTACGAGCAGGTGACCGTGAACGCGATCGCCGCGGCGGCCGGGGTGTCCCGGCGGACCGTGTTCCGGCACTTCGAGAGCAAGGACGAGATCCCGTTCGCCGACCACGCCGAGCGCCGGGAGCGGGCGCGGGTGTTCCTCGCCGCACCGGGCCGGGGCGTCGATCCGGTCCGCGACGTCATCGAGGCGACCGAGTACACCCTCGCCGACTTCCTGTCCGATCCGGACCTGGTGCTGCGCCGCTACCGGCTCACCCGGGTGGTCCCCCGCCTCGCTGAACGCGAGATCCTCGAGCACGAGCGGTACCTGGTGCACAGCCGCCGGCACCTGCGGCTGCACCTGCCCAGCAGCAGCCGGACGTTCGAGCCGATGGCGATCGCCGCGCTCATCGACGGCATGCACCGCTCGGCGCTCGGGGACTGGATCTGCAGCGGGGGCACCACCGACGCGATGGCGGACCTGCGCTCCGGCACCCGCTGGGCCCAGCGGGCACTGGCCGCGGCGACCGACGACGCCGTCAGCACCTCGCTGCTGGCGGTCGTGCCCAACACCCCGACCGCCCGGCGGCTGCTGCAGGAGTTGGTGACGCTGGACGCCCCGGACCGGCCGCACCCGGCGGCCGGGGGCCCCGGCGGCGGCTGAGCGCCGTCTCACATCGTCGGCTGACACATCGTGACCGCGACATACGTGCGGCTGCGATGTGCTGGCGACATGAGCGGCTTGCTCGTCGTCAACTCCTCGGAACACCCCTCGTCATCGTGCGGAGCCCGGGGCAGCAGCTATACGCAGTCTCTCCGCAGAAGGGTCATCCGGGGATGCACTCCTTGGAGGAACTATCGACCGACAGAGCCGTCGATCTGTTCGCGCAGAATGTCAGCGTGGCCTGCATGGCGGGCGGTCTCGGTGATCATGTGCTGCAGGACCCAGCGGGCTGTTGCGCTGAGCTCACCACCTGGTGGCGGCGCCAGCACACGGTCGAGGTCGTCCCAGCAGTCGAGAACCGTGTCGGCCTCGGTGATGGCATCCCGGTAGTCGGCGACCGTGGCGCTGATCGGACGCCCCGGAGGGGGCGTCGACGCCTCCGCCCAGTCGTCGACGGCCACGCCGCAGAACCAGAACCGTTCGGACGCCGCGAGGTGGGTGACGATCCAGGCGATACTCGTCCCGGAGGGAACCCCGGCACGCCCACCGGCACCGTCGGGGACATCCAACGCCTTCCGGATCACTCCGTCCCGCATGTACCCCAGGAACTCTCTCAGTGTCGCCAACTCACCAGCGCCACCGAGAGCCTCCGTCGCCGCCTGATCGCCGGTTTCGACGGCCCGGCTCCGGGCGTCGTCATCGGACTGGTCAGCCGCGGAGTCGCTCATCCGACGAGTCTGCCCCACCGCCTAGCCTCGCGTACGGGGCCGCCTAGTGTTCCGCCCCGTCCCCACCCAGCGCCCTCAGCACCGTGCGGATGAGAAGGTCGATCCTCGCCGGGGTCGGGTCCTCGTCCGGTCCGGAGCGCGGCGGGAGTCCGGGCGAGTCCGCGGACAACGCGTTCACCTCGTCGAGCAGCGCCAGGTAGACCCGCCGGCACCAGACGGGGTCGGCCGCGGTGACGGCGCCGGACTCGCGCAGCCGGACGAACAGCCGGTCGAGCCCGTCCAGCACCTCCGGGGTCAGGGCGGCGGTCAGCCGGATGGCGAAACGGTGGCTGAGCTTGAGTTCGAAGACGATCTCGGTCACCCTGCGCAACGCGAACAGCGGCGGCGCCGAGTCGACCCGCGCCTCGGCGAGCCCGCGCCGGTAGCGTTCGCTCAGCTGCTCGGCCAGGGCGTCCAGCAACGCGGCCCGCGAGGTGAAACGCCGGTGGACGGTGGCCCGGGAGAGCTGTGCGTGATCGGCGATGCGCTCCAGGGATGCGGTCTCGTCCGCGGCGAGCACGACCTCCGCGGCCTCCAGGATGCGGGCAGTGCTGCGTTCGGCGTCGCTCCGTGTTCGACGGACCGCCTTGGTACCGGTCACCGCACCACACCTCCGCTTCTGGACGTCCACTCCACCTGCAACACAAGGGTGCCACAGCCAGCGGAAATGCGACAATCGCTCCCCACTTCGGGGACGGGGTTGCCGCTACCCCGGCACTCCGAGCGTGGCGCGGACACACTCCAGCTGGCCGAGGGCCGCCAGCCGCAGGCTGCGCTCGCGGTCCGGCTCCCGGGTGGCGGCCTTGGCCCACGCGAGTGCGGCGCGTGGGGCGCGACGGCCGCCCCGCACAGCACGTAGCCGCTCCACCACCGCGACCGACGCGGGATTCCCGTAGCGCTCCACCACTACTGCGCGCACCGCACACCTCTCGATTCGTTCCGATACAGATCGGAACGTTACCCCGTGGCTCTCGACGCGGGGTCGGGATCCTGCCGGAACGTGGACCAGCGGACCCCCGGGAGCCCGCGCCGGGCGACGAGCCATTCGGCGACGACGAGGTTGACCAGCCACCCCAGCCACGGCGCGATCGTGTGCATGGCGTTGTCGAACAGCTGCGGGAACGAGGCCCCGGGATCGAACGGCAGCTGAAGGGCGATGAGCACCGGGAGTCCGGCGCGCAGCGTGACCGCGGCGTAAGTCAGGGCGAAGTTGCGGATCGCCCAGGCCTGGTGTTCGCGGAACCGGCGACGGCGGGCCGCGCGGTAGGCCAGCCACGCCGTCAGACCCCACATGACGTCCAGCAGGGCGTATCCGATGATCCCTCGGATGCCCAGGGAGTTCCAGAGCGACGTGGGCAGCCCCGTGAGGGCAGCCGCCCCGACCGCGAGCAGGTACACCCGGCCGACGACGCGGTGGACCCGTGGGTTGCGTCTGCGTAGAGCCGAGGAGAACTGGAGCGCTCCGATCCCGAGAGCGAGCGAGGCGGTGCCGACATGGACGAGGAACAGAACACGGATGGGCGTGGGCATCGCACCGAAGTGCGACGCGGCACTGACGTTGTCCGGCGTCCGCGCCGCGACGGCGGCAAGCCCTTCGACGTACTGGCCTCCGAAGAAGCCGGCCACGGCCAACGCGGTCAGGACGACGACGATCCACGACCAGCGGCGCCGTCGCGGACAGACGGGGACCGCATCGCCGGGTGTGCCGGCGGGAGCGGGGGCGGTAGCGACCATGACAGACCTCTCGAGTGACGATGAGCCCGATTCGACGGGACGGGGCTGAGGCGGCGACACGCGGCGGAGCGCGATGGGGTACGACGCCGGCGGGCCTGCCCGGCTCGCGGCGCCGGCCCGTCGACGGGCCGGCCTCACGCCGGTAGGGACGACCAGAACTCGTGGAGCACCCGGGCGGCACGGATCGGGTCCTGCAGCATCCACCAGTGCCCCAGCCCGTCGAGGACGGCTGTCTGTGCTCCGGCCCGGGTGGCCGCGCGGCGCCGTTGCTCGATGCTGCCGACCGCGTGGTCGTGGGTCGCGATCACGGCCAGACCGTGCGGTGCCGCGGCAGGGAGATTCCTGCCCCGGTGGGCGAGGGCGGGTTGGACCGCGGACCGGTAGAGCGACAGGATCGCCTCGCCCATCCGCTCGTCCTGCCCCGCCGCGACCTCACCGGCGATGGGTTCCGGGATTCCCAGCTCGACCAGCGCGGCGGCACGCGCGGCGACGGGCGCGCCGACGAGCTGGGCGATGGCCTCCTCGCCGTCCCCGGGTGTCTGCCAGATCTGCGCCTGGGGATGCCAGACGTAGTCCGGCTCGAACACGCCGAGGACGTCGGTGACCCAGCTGCGCAGCAGCTCCGGATGCTCCATCGCCACGTTGGTCGCGTGTCCACCGCCGAAGTCGTGGCCGACGAGGTCGACCGGGCCGTCGAAGCCGGCCAGCTGCCGGGCGAGCCAGCCGCGATAGCCGTCGACGGTGGCCTCGAACCCGTACGGGACCTCGGCACCGAAACCGGGGGGACTGAGCCGGACGACGTCGTCGTGGCCGAGCTCGGCCAGCTCGGCGAGCACGGGTGTCCAGATGGCGGACGTCTCGGGCACACCGTGCACGAACACCGTGGTCATGTCGGGCCGCCCTGCCCCACGGCCCCGGGCCGGGAGCGTCGCGTGACGATGGCTCTCACACGGCCTTCAGCGAGCCGGCGTCCACCGCCCAGTTGGCGCCGATGACGCTCGGCACGACGGGTGAGGCGAGCACGAGGACGACCCGGGCGATCTCGGCGGGCTCGATGAGGTCCGCAGTGAGCATCCCGTTCTGCTTCGGCATCCCTGCCAACAGGGTCTCGTGCTCGATCCCCAGCTCGGCGGCGACATGGGCCGCGTAGGTGCCGGCCCCGGTCACCAGCGGGGTGCGCGTGGCCGAGGGCGACACCACGTTCACCCGCACCCCGGACGCCGCGGCCTTCTCGGCCAGCCCCCGCGAGAACGCGTTGAGCGCAGCCTTCGCGACCCGGTAGGGCAGGGGCTCACCCCCGACCCGCCGCGCACTGTCGGAACTGATGTTGACCACCGAACCCGAGGTCCGCTCCAGGGCGGGGAGCGCGGCCCGGGTCACGCGCAGCGCCGCGTCGAAGTTCAGCGCGAAGGTCCGGGCCCAGTCCGCCTCGCTCCCGTCGAAGATGTCGGTGAACCCCTCGGGGGGCATCTCCCCACCACCGGCGTTGTTCACCACGACGTCCAGCCGGGGGTCCCGGTCGAGCACCGCGGCCACCATGCGTGCCGGGCCCGCCGCATCGGCGAGGTCCGCGGCGACGAAGTCGGCACCGGTCGCCTCGAGCTCGGGCGAGGTCCGACGCGCGGTCGCCGTCACCGACGCCCCCTCGGCGAGGAAGGCCCGCACGATCTCGAGGCCCATCCCCCTGCTCGCACCGGTGACCAGGACGCGCTTACCACTGAGCTGAAGATCCATGACCGTCTCTCTCCCCACTGCTGTCGCTGACGGGCTTAACTACAACAACACTGTCGCAGTTCTGTCAATAGCTACGACATGTGTGTACCGTCCACGGGGTCACGGGGTGCCGCGCCGCGGAGGTCGTCGCGCACGGCCTCCACGACCCTGCCCACCACCCGCGCTCGTCGCGCGATCACACGAGGGGGAACGATGGCCGGCGCCGTCGTCACACCGAGCCGGGTCCGGCTCGCATTCGTCCTGGGAGCGCTGATCGCCCTGGGGCCGCTCACCATCGACACCTACCTGCCGGCGCTCCCGGCGGTCGGCCGGGACCTGGCCGCGCCCGGTGCCACGGTCCAGCTCACGCTGACCGGCACCCTGGCCGGACTCGCGCTGGGGCAGCTCCTGATCGGCCCGCTGTCCGACGCGTACGGCCGCCGCCCGCTGCTCCTCGCCGGGGTGGCACTGCACGTGGTCGCGTCCGCGCTGGTCACCGTCGCGCCCACGATCGAGGTGCTCGCCGTCCTGCGCGTCCTGCAGGGCGCGGGAGCGTCGGCCGGGACGGCGGTCGGGCTCGCGATCGTGCGCGATCTATTCACCGGACGCGCGGCGGTCGGCATGGTCTCGCGGCTGATGCTCGTCATGGGCGCGGCGCCGGTGCTCGCACCGACCCTCGGCGCCGGGCTGCTCACCTGGGTGTCGTGGCGCGGGGTCTTCCTGTTCCTCGCGGCGTACGGCCTGGTCATGCTGGCGGTGGTCACCTACGGCCTCCCCGAGACGCTGCCACCGTCCCGCCGACGCTCCGCGCGGCTGGGCCCGACCCTGCGCGCCTACGGCACGCTCCTGCGTGACCGGACGTTCGTCGGCCTGGTCCTCGTCGCCGGCTTCACGATGGGCGCGCTCTTCAGCTACATCTCCGGCGGCCCCTACGTCTTCCAGGAGCAGTTCGGCATCGACCAGACGACGTTCGGGCTCCTGTTCGGCGCCGGAGGGGTCTGGCTCGTCGTCGGTAGCCAGCTGAACCCGGTGCTCCTGCGCCGTCTCGATCCCCGGCAGGTGCTGAGCGGTGGCATCGCGGCGGCCGCGGGCGCCGGGCTCGTCCTGCTAGTCGTGACCATCACCGGCATCGGCGGCCTGCCCGCGATCCTGGCCGGGGTGTGGACGATGCTGCTCGCCGGCGGGTTCGCGATGCCCAACGCCCCGGCGCTGGCACTGGCCCGACACGGCGACAGCGCCGGGACCGCGGCGGCCCTGCTCGGAGCCCTGCAGTTCGGCCTGGGCGCGGCCACCTCGCCGGTGGTCGGCTTGCTCGGCAACGACGCGACGGCGATGGGCACGGCGATGTTCGCGTCGGTCGCGCTGGCGGGGCTGGCGCTGGTCCTGGTGGTGCGGCCGTGGACACTGCCGGATCTCCGCGAACGGTCCACCACCCGGACCACCACCGGTGCGGGCTCGAGGTGACGCACCGGAAGGCACGCCCGCCCGTGCGTCGACGACGAGTGGTCGTGGCCGGACTGGGCGACACCGGGATCCAGGTCATCGCCGCGCTCGCTCGACATCGCCGTCTCCTCGACGTCGTCGGAATCAGTCCGAAGCCCGGGTACCTCAGCGGGCGGCACCTCGGGGTCAGGCTCGCCCGTCCGACGCGGTGGGAGGAGAACCACCGCATCGCCTTCCACCGGTTCCGCCGGCTCGACGACGTCCGCACGGTCCACGGTCGACTGGTGGCGCTCGACACCCGGGCCCGGGAGGTCGAGGTGCGCCACGCCGACGGCAGCACCGCCCGTCACGGGTACGACATCCTCGTCGTCTGCACCGGTGTACGCGACGGCCTCGGCCGGACGCCGTCGATACAGGACGATGCCGAGATCGACCTCGCCTTCGACCGCGCCCGCGCTGCCGTCATCGCGGCCCCCTCACTGGCCGTCGTCGGCGGCGGACCGACCGCGCTGGAAAGCGCCGCCCAGATCGCGCAGGCGTGTCCCGGGAAGCGAGTGGACCTGTACTTCCCGGGCGAGCGGCCCCTCGTTCACCACCACGAGCGGGTCTGGGACGAGTGCCGACGAGAATTGCGACGCCTCGGCGTCGGCCTGCATCCCGGGCATCGCGCCGAGTTCACCCCCGGACAGACCGACCGCATCACCGCGGGCCCGCTCCGCTTCCGCACCGGACAGGCAGCGGTACCGGCCGACCTGGTCCTGTACGCGGTCGGCGGAGCCCGGCCCAACACCGAGTGGCTGCCGTCGTCGACGCTGGACGACGCCGGATTCGTGCGCGTCGACCCGGAGCTCCGGACACCCGGTCACGACGGGATCTGGGCCGTGGGGGACGTCGCCGCCACCGATCCTCTGCGCACCACGGCGCGGAACAGAGGAGCACAGCTCCTGGTGCACAACGTCCTCGCCACCGTGCGCGGGCGGAGGACACGGCGGTACACCCCTCGGACGCGGCGGTGGGGAACCGTCCTGCACGAGATCGGGACCGTGATGACCGTCTTCACCACCACCGGGCGCGCACTCCACCACACCCGGGCTTCGCAGGTGTTCCAGGAACGGTTCCTCCTGCGGCGTGTGGTCTACGGGGGTGTCCGTCCACCGCATCCGGGCGACTCGGCGAGCTCGTGAGCGGACTTCGGCGGCGGATCACCCGCCCGGGGCGTCGCGGGTCAGCCCCGGTCGTCGGTGACGGCGAACGGGTCCCAGGTGGGGTCCTGCCGGACCTCGAGCTCGATCTCCCAGGCGACCCGCTCGGCCTCGGCCGGCCCGAGGAGCTCGCCGATCAGGGCTGCCGTCATGTCCATCCCGGCGGCCACCCCCGAGGAGGTCCAGCGCGCACCGTCCTGCACCCAGCGCGCCCGCGGCATCCACTCGACCTCGCCGCGCAGCGACGACACCCAGGCGAAGGCACGCTTGTTCGACGTGGCCCGGTATCCGTCGAGCAGTCCGGCCGCGGCGAGCAGCGCCGACCCCGTGCACACCGACGTCACGAGGTCTGCACCGGCGCTCCAGGTCCGGAGCCACCGCAGGAAGCGCTGGTCCTCGACCAGGCTCCGGGTCCCGGGGCCACCGGGGACGAGGACGATGCTCGGCGTCGGCGCGTGCTCGTAGCCGTGGCCGGCCACCATCTGCGAGCCCTGTCCGCTGGACACCGGGCCCGCCTCCGGGCCGAGCAGCAGGATCTCGAACTCGTCGGGGCGTCTGCTCAGCAACTCCAACGGCCCGACCACGTCGAGCAACTCGAAGCCGTCGAACAACACGATGCCCACGGTCCGCTGCGCCATCGTTCCACCGTTCTCCTGTCGTCGGACGAGGTGCTGCTCATCGTGCCCCGGAACACCGGACCACGGCGCGGCCCGGTACCGACCGAACCGCCGGCAGGAGCGGCGACGCAACACCCTGCACCCGACTCCCCGACTTCCCGGAGAATGATCGACATGAAGTACACCGTCCTGGTCCCGGGCTTCTGGCACGGCACCTGGAGCTGGAATCTCGTCATCCCGGAACTCGCCCGGCTCGGTGTACCCGCCGTGGCCGTGGACCTCCAGGGCCAGGGCCTCGAGGCGGCGTCTCCCACCGCCCGGTGGACGCGCCCGTTCGACGCATCGGCCTTCGCCGCCGAGAGGTCCGGTGTCGCGGACGTGACCGCGACGAGCGCCGCCGAGAAGCTCGTCGCACAGCTGCAGAGGATCGGCTCCGGCGAGCCGAGCGTCGTCGTCGCACACAGCATGGGCGGTGTCGTCGCCACCCTGGCCGCGGAGATGGCACCGTCCCTGGTGTCGCACCTGGTCTACGTCGCGGCGTTCGCCCCCGTCACCGGCCGACCGGCGGGCGCCGACGTGGCGAGCGAGCTCAACGCGGGTGAGCTCGGCACGTCCCTGCTGCAGGCGGATCCGTTCGCGATCGGTGCCTCGCGCATCGACACCGGCGACCCGAGCTCTCGCGAGGCCCTCCGTGCCGCGCTCTACGCCGACGTCCCGCACGAGGCCGCGCAGGCGGTGATCAGCCTCCTCGGCACCGATGCGCCGGTCGGGATCGCCGCCGAGCCGATCTCGGTCACCCGTGAGCGGTTCGGCTCCGTACCGCACACGTACCTCGTCTGCACGGACGACCGCCTGGTACGGCCCGCGCTCCAACGGAAGATCATCTCCGACATCGACGGCGTCTCCGTGTCGGCCACGCGCACCGTGGAACTGTCCTCCTCGCACTCCCCGTTCCTGTCCCAGCCGCGGCAGGTGGCGGAGGTGGTCGCCGCGGCCTGGCGGTGAGTGGGCGTCTCCGGTGCGGCACCGCGGCCGCGGATCGGAGCTGGATCGAGCAGGGGTGCGAGAAGGGCAGAGTTCCAGCGGATCCTCTCGGTAGAAGGCCGTCCCCACCAGTGACGCCGTGTCACTTCCTCGACTGACACCTCGTGACTGCCGAGATGCGCCTGGCCGGGCTGTGCTGGAGCCATGAAGCATCCGATCCTCGTCACGCCCACCTCGAAGCCCCTCACCGACGACTCCTTCCTCCGCAGAACGGACGGGGGCCAGCGCGGACTCGTCGGGTGGGGCGAGATCGTCGCGGGCCTGGTGCTCATGGGGATCGCGGTCTACCGCATCCCGATCGCGCTGGAGCCGCAGGCCGCCGCGCTGGGACCGTGGTACGACCCGATCCTGCTGGCGCTGCCCGCCCTCGCCGCGCTGAGCGGCTTCTTCGCGGCAGCCCGGACCCGGCTCCGCGACCTCGGCGCCGTCGGGATCCGCCGGGCCTCGGGCCCCGCGCTGCTGGCGGGGGCCGGCCTGGGGGTCGTCGCGCTCGGGCTGACCGTCGGCGCGACCCTCGGCCTGGAACGCCTGGGGCTGCCGACGGGGACCGCCACGCCGAACACGACGGTCCTGGGCCTGGTGATCCTGGGCCTGGTGCTGCCGCTGACCTGGGAGCTGCTGTTCCGCGGGGTGGTGACCACGGCCCTGCTGCGCCACGGCGCGGTCGTCGGCGTGCTGGGCAGCGCGGTGTTCTCCGCCGCCGCGGCGCTGCTGGTCCTCTACTTCCTCCCCACGGCCTCGGTCGGGGTCGTGTCCGCCGTCGTCGTCGGCCTGATCGCCGCGGTCCTGCTGCGGCGCACCGGGTCCGTGTGGCCCGGCGTCGTCGCCCACGTGGTGTGCCACTCGCTCGCGCTCGGTCTGGTGGTGCTGTCGTGAAGCGGCTCCTCATCGCCGGTGTCCTGTCCCTGGTGCTGCTCGCGGGGTGCGGCGCCGCCCCCACCCCCACCGCCGCGGTCGCCACGGACACCCGGTCCGTCACGCACGCGGAGAACGACCGCGTCCCCGAGGGGGCCCGCTGGACCCAGCACTACTTCCCGACCTCCGACGGCGTCGAGCTCCACGCGGACGTCCTGCTGCCCGAGGACCTCCCCCCGGACGCGAAGGTGCCCCTCGTCCTGTCCGCGGGGACCTACTTCGGTCACTCCAGCCAGCTGAGCGTGGAGGGCTTCGCGCACACCGGCCCGTCCGCCCGGTTCGACGACCTGATCACCGAGGGCAGGCTGCTCGAACGCGGCTACGGCTTGGTGATGGTGGACCTGCGCGGCTTCGGCGGCTCCACCGGCTGCACCGAGGCGATCGGCGGGAAGGCCGACCAGACCGACGTCCGGGCGGCGCTGGACTGGGCCGCCGCGCAGCCCTTCTCCACGGGCTCGGTGGGCATGTACGGCAAGTCGATGGACGGGATCACCGCACTCGTCGGGAACAACCTGGACCATCCGGCACTCAAGGCCGTGATCGCGCAGGAGCCCATCTGGGACATCCAGCGCAACATGCGCTCCGGCGGCGTCCCGCGCTCCACGACGGTCTCCGTACCCTCGATCTACAACCAGCTCGCCACCCAGCCCCAGATGCCCGACGACGACCCCCGCTACCTCGCCAACGCCGCCTGGGACTCGCCCGCCGGGCCGCACCCGGAGTGCACGATCCTCAACACGGCGTCCTACATGGACCCGAACCCGGAGTCCGAGACCTGGCGCATCCGGAACCTGGCAGAGCACGCAAAGGGCACCGACACACCGCTGTTCGTGACCCAGGGCTTCCTGGAGTGGAACACCGACGCCGAGGGCATGCAGGAGTTCCTCGCGAACCACCAGGGCCCACAGCGCGCGTGGCTCGGGCAGTGGGACCACAAGCGCGGGGGCGAGCGCACCGCCGACGGCCGCCTGGAGCTGGGCCGCGAGGGCTGGTTCGACGAGGTGTTCTCCTTCTACGACCAGTACCTCAAGGGTGTCGCACCGACGACCGCCTACCCGAACGTGCTGGTCGAGGACAGCACCGGCGCCTGGCGGGCCGAGAAGAGCTGGCCGCGGGCCGACCGCACCGGGTCCGTGCCCTTGAAGGGCGGTTCGTACACCGACGACGGTGCGACGTCGTCGTACGTCCAGCGGTCCGAGCCGGTGGCCCGGCCCACCCGGCTCACCAGCTTCCCTCGGGTGTCACTGACCACCCGGGGCACCGGGAACGTCATGGTCCGCCTGCACGACGTCGCCCCCGACGGCAAGGCCGTCATGATCAACCAGCAGGTCTCCCTGCTCCAGCCCGGCGAGACGACGCTGGCGCTGCGGTCGACGGACTGGACGCTGCCCGCCGGGCACGCCCTCGCCGTCGAGATCGGGACGGTGCAGCCCGGCGCGCCGATGATCAACGACTGGCTGCCGACGGTGTCGAACCAGCGGGTCACGGTGCTGGGCGGACGGCTGGACCTGGCGCGCGACGACCCCTCCCGCGACACCGCGCAACCCGGGACGCCCGCGCCCTGGATGGAACTCTACCGGCTCACCCAGACGTCCACCCCCGCGGCCGGCGCCCCGACCTTCCGACTTCCCTGAGGTCCTTGACCGTGCCGCGACGGCACAGGTTCTGCTGGAGACACCGCCCCACGAGAGGAGCACACCCGGTGACCACCACCGAGCCCCGCCTGATCCCGCTCGAGGAGTTCTTCTCCGACCCGGAGTTCTCCGGCGCGAGCCTCTCCCCCGACGGCACCCGGATCGCCTACCTCGCCCCGGAGGGCGGCAGGCGCAACGTCTGGGTCCGCGGGATCGACGAGGAGCACGCCGACGCCGTGTGCGTCACCCACGACACCCGTCGCGGCGTCGGCAAGTACCACTGGACCGACGACCCGCGCTGGCTGCTGTACGAGCAGGACACCGACGGCAACGAGGACTGGCACCTCTACCGCGTCGACCTCGACGCGCCCGACGAGCCCGCCGTCGACCTCACCCCGTTGCCGCCGGGATCCCGGGTCGTCGGCGTCGATCCCCTGGAGGGCGTACCCGGCAGCATCCTCGTGCTGATGAACCGGCGGCCGCTGTACTTCGACTACTTCCGGATCGACGTCGCGAGCGGCGAGACCACGTTGCACCTGGAGCAACCGGGTCCGGGGGAGACGGTGCTGCTGGACCCGGCGGGTCTGCCCGTCTTCGCCTCCCGGCTGGTGGACGGCGAGTGGCAGTTCTTCGCGATCGACCCGGACGGGCGGCAGCGGCCGATCCACACCGCGGACGGGGCCGAGCACCCGGTGGGTGTCCTCCCCCAGCACGTCACACCGGACGGTCGGGGTCTGCTCCTGGGGTCCTACGGCGACGGTGACGACCTGCAGCTGATCCGGCTCGACCACGCGACCGGCGAGCGGACCGTCGTCGCCGCCGTCGCGGGGCACGACCTGGACACCCTCGGGGCGCTCGACCCGCGGCTGCCCCCGATCCTGTTCACCCGGCGCGGCAGCGGCGAGGTGCTGGCCGCCCGCTTCGTGGGCGACCGCGGCCACATCGAGGTGCTCGACCCGGAGTTCGCCCCGGTCTACGCGCAGCTCGCCACCCTGTCCGACGGCGTGCTGGGCACGCTGTCCTCCGACGAGGCGGGCCGCCGCTGGATCGCCACCTTCCTCCACGACCGCGAACCGGCCGTGACCTGGCTCTACGACCACGAGACGGGCGAGAGCCGGGAGCTGTTCCGGCCCTACCCGCACCTCGACGCGGCCGACCTGGCACCGATGCGAGCCGTCCACTTCCCGGCCCGCGACGGCCTGCCGCTGCACGGCTTCCTGAGCCTGCCGGTCGGCAGGCGACCCGAGGCGCTGCCGCTTGTGGTGCTGGTCCACGGCGGGCCGTGGGCGCACGACACCTGGGGCTACGACGCGCAGGCCCAGTTCCTCGCCAACCGCGGGTACGCCGTGCTGCACGTCGAGTTCCGCGGCGCCACCGGCTACGGACGGCGGCACCTCACCGCGGCCATCGGCGAGCTCGCGAGGGCGATGCACACCGACCTGATCGACGCCGCCGACTGGGCGGTGGCCGAGGGCATCGCCGACCCCGAGCGGATCGGCATCTACGGCGGGTCCTACGGCGGCTACTCGGCGCTGGTCGCCGTGACCGTCACGCCGGACTACTTCGCGGCCTCGGTCGACTACGTGGGGATCTCCGACCTCGTCGAGTTCCTGCGGTCGGTCCCGGAGTTCGCGCGGTTCGGCCTGGTCAACAACTGGTACCGCTACGGAGGCGACCCGGACGACCCCGAGCAGCACGCGGACCTGCTGGCCCGCTCGCCCATCACGATGGTCGACCGGATCCGGACGCCGCTGCTGGTCGCACAGGGCGCCAACGACGCCCGGGGGAAGCAGTCCGAGTCCGACAACATCGTCGCCTCGCTGCGCGAACGCGGGGTCCCGGTCGAGTACCTGCTCGCCGAGGACGAGGGCCACGGCTTCGAGAACCCGGAGAACCAGCTGCGGCTCTACCGGGCCATCGAGCGCCACTTCGCCGAGCACCTCGGCGAGCCCGACGCCTGAGTCGTGCGCGGTGCGACGACAGGGCCACGACGATCACACCGTCGATCGGCCACGGACCCGGCAGAGGAGCGACCGGAGCTGGCAAGGTGGCCGCCATGACGAACGCTGTCACGGTCGCGATGCTGGACGAGGACACCTGGCCCTCGTTCGCCGCGCTGGTCGAGGCGAACAACGGGGTCTGGGGCGGGTGCTGGTGCATGGGCTTCCACGTCAAGCTCGGCAAGGGTCGTAGTCCCCAGCAGAATCGGGACGAGAAGCGCGAGCTCGTCCGCTCGGGCGCCACTCACAACGTGCTGGTGCTCGACGGCGACGCGTGTCTGGGCTGGTGCCAGTTCGGCAGCCCGGCCGAGCTGCCCGAGATCAAGAGCCGGCGGCGGTACGACAAGGAGCTGACGCGACTGCCCGACTGGCGCATCACCTGCTTCTTCACCGGGAAGGGGCTGCGCAAGCGCGGAGTCGCCGACACCGCGCTCGGCGGTGCGCTGGCCGAGATCGACCGCCTCGGCGGCGGGGTCGTGGAGGGGTACCCGGAGGAGACGGACGACCGCACGGTGTCGGGCTCGTACCTGCACACCGGACCGATGGCCGTGTTCGAGCGGCACGGGTTCACCCGCACCCGGCCGATCTCCCCGCACCGCTGGGTGGTGACCCGCACCGTCTGACGCGGTGTTCACCCCCCGGCTGCCCGCGCGGTGCGGCGCCACAACGGCCCCCACGACGTGGCGAGGAAGGCGGCCAGCTCCCGCCAGGCGTCGTGCGGTCCTCGGGCGGTCCGCCACACCACGTGAGCGTCGGGGCGGACGACGACAGCACCCTGCGGGCCGATCTCCAGGCGCTGCGCCACCTCGGGATCGAGCCCGTCCGGGAGGTCGATCGACCGCACGACCAGCTCGACCGGCACATCGTCGGCGTGCTCGTCGACGAGCCGCCGCCACGGCTCCGCCGTCGGCGAGAGCAGCGTGAGTCCGCGCTGCTGCACGAGCCGGCGGGCGGGGACGACGGCGCCGTCCACCAGGACCGGGACGTGCGGAAGTCGGTGCCCGGGCCACGTGGTCGGCCGGTACTCACGGACGCCGTCGCCGATGATCGGGACGCCGCCCGGCTCCGACGCCACGAGTCGTCCCCGGTAGCCGTAGCCGAACTCCAGACCGGTGGCGACGAAGTGGTCGATCTGGCCCGGGACGGTGCGTCGGACGTGGGCGCGCAGCCGCTCGCTGCGCCGCGACGTGGGGTGCAACCCGGCCGTCCGGCCGAGCTGCAGGCGCGTGAGACGTTCGACGATGCCCGCCGCGACCGAGCCCGGCAGCCACGACAGCGGCGGACGCCCCACGCCCTTCGTCGCCACGAGCAGCGAGGCGTTGGAGACGCCGAACGGCGTGGTCACCTCGTCGAGCCGGAAGTGGTTGGTGACGCTGTAGTCGGCGAACCGCTCGATCACGGGACGCCGCTCCTCCTCGTAGGTGTCGAGCAGGGAGTCGTCGGCGGCCCCGTCGAGGACGGCCTCGAGCTTCCACGCGAGGTTCTCGGCGTCCTGGACCCCGCTGTTCAGGCCGAACCCGCCGGTGTGGGGGAACCGGTGAGCGGCGTCGCCGACGAGCAGCAGCCCGCCTTCGCGGAACCGGGTCGCCAGCTGCGAGGTCATGGACCACGTGCCGGTGGAGCGGATCGTCGCGTCGGGTCGGCCGAGGACCGACGGCACGGTGCGCTCCCAGTACGTGCGAGGGGACCGCGCGATCTCCTGCTCGGGGTGCAGGTAGATCGTCATCAGCACGTAGTGGTCATCGGCGTGCGCGATCATCACCCCGGTGAAGCCAGGGCGGTAGATCCAGGTCAGCAGCGGTCGGGTCTCCCCCGGCGCGTACAGACCGGGCGCGTGGACGAACGCGCTGCCCATGTGCGCCAGGACCGGTCCGTCGAGCTCGATGCCGGCGCGGGCGCGCAGCACGCTGTTCGCGCCGTCGGCCGCCACCACGAATCGGCTCGCGAGCGGTGTCGTCCCGCCTGCGACACGGACCTCCATCGCGCCGGCAGAGGTCGCGCGCGCGTCCTCCACGACGGCCCCGAGGCGCAGGTCGACCAACGGCTCGCGGTCCAGCGCCGCCCACAGCTCGGGCATGAGCTGATGCTGGCCGACGTGGGAGCGCAGGTACGGGCTCAGCGTCCGCAGCCGCACGAGGTCCTGAGGGTCGTCGCCCCGGATGTCCAGGTCCGCGATCGGGTCGGTGAGTTCGCTGGCCCACCGGATGGTCGTGATCTCCTCCAGCGGCGGGCTGAGGGCGGCGACCACCCGGGCGAGCTCGGGGTCGGCCTCCTCCCACGTCTCGAGCGTCGGCGCGTTGACGACGTGCGCCGCCGGGTGCTGCAGCGGCTCGGTCCGCCGCTCCAGCACGGTCGTCGCGATCCCGCGACGGGCGAGCAGGAGTGCCAGGGACGAACCGGCGGCTCCCGCACCCACGACCGTGATACGGTGCCCGTCCACCGTCAGAGCGTCTTCCAGGTGATGGTCTTCTTGTTCGCGCGCGGCTTCTGTCCGGGAGGGGTACCGGCGCCCGGCTTCAGCAGCTCGGCCGGGTCGTCGCCGCGGCGCAGCCGCGCGAGCAGGTAGTCGGGGTCGACGTTGGTCCCGATGGGGTTCCGCTCGAACTCCGCGCTGTCGAAGAAGGCCGCCGTCTCCTCGATGGTCGAGAAGTTGTCGACCTGCAGCTCCAGGCGGATGCCGTCGGGGTCCTCGTAGTACAGCGACGTCGTCGGGCCGTGGTTGATGGCCCACACCGGCTCGATGCCGAGCGGCTTCAGCCGCTCGTAGAGGGCGAGCAGCTTCTCGATCGAGAGCAGCTGGAGCGCCACGTGGTCGATCCCGTAGATCTTGCGGCGCAGGTGGGCGAAGGGGAAGAGCACCTTCAGGACGCGGGGCACCTCGATGAGTGCCAGTCGGTGGTGCTCGTGGTCCCAGGTCAGGAAGGTCAGGTCGTCGTCGGTGTGGACGACCCTCGCCCCGAAGACCTTCCCGTACCAGTCGATCATCTCCTGGCGCCGCGCGGTCTTGACGACCCAGTGCGCGACGAAGTCCGGGGCCTTGTCCCAGTCCCCGGGGGTCCTCTCGTCGGTCCGTGCGGCGGCGTCCATCGTGTTCCTCTCGTCAGCTCGCCGGCGGACCGACGATGGTGGTGCGCTGGGTCCCCAGGTCGACCAGGCCCTCGGGATGGGTGATGCTGGCCGTCACGACGCTCCCCGGCTCGAGGTAGGGGCGCTTCAGCTGCCGCGCGACGAAGGCCCGCCAGAGCTGCTGCTCGCTGAGCAGGGCCGTCGCGATGCGGCGGACGATCGCCGGCGGCGAGCTCGCGGTGATGCCCGACGGCGTGCCCGTGAGCAGGAGGTCGCCGGGGTCGAGGTCGCAGAACGTGCTGAGCTCGGTCAGGGTCTCGGCCGGCTTGTGCAGGAGGTGGGCGCTGGAGTCCTGCTGGCGCGGCACACCGTCGACCTCGAGTCGGAGGTCGAGCTCGTCGACGAGTCCGATCTCGTCGGCGTCGAGCACCGCCAGGTACGGACCGACGGGGCAGAAGCCGCGGTAGCTCTTGCCCTTGAGGAACTGTCCCTGCGGGAGCTGCACGTCACGGGCGGACAGGTCGTTGGCGATCGTGACGCCGAAGACGTAGTCGGCGAGGTTGTCGCGCGTCACGACCACGTTCTCGCGGACCCGGCGGCGCAGGACGAGGGCCAGCTCGATCTCGTAGTCCAGGAGTCGCACGTGGGCCGGGCGCACGACCGGGTCGACCGGTCCGGTGATCGCGGCGTCGGTCTTGTCGAAGAAGAGGTTGTAGGACAGGGCGTCGGGGTCCATGCCCGCCTCGACGGCGTGCTCGCGGTAGTTGACGCCCTGGCACATGACGCGGCAGGGCGTGGTGACCGGCGACAGCACACGCACCGACGCCACGGGCAGCGTGCCGGTCTCGCCGCTGCGCGCGCCAGTCGTCCTCGCCGGCGGTGATGAGGTCGCCGGTCGTCTCGTACCGTCCCTGCAGGGGCGCGATCGCGGAGTCGTGCACCACGCCCCACGCCGGTGCGGCGCCGTCCTCGGCGACGTAGCGAGCGAGGTGGGTGACCATCCGGAAGTCCCTTCGACGGGTGCTCGTGAGCTGGTCCTCCCAGCCTGCCGACCGGGGGTCGCGCCGTCATCGGTCTGGAGTGCAAGACCGGAGGGCGTCGGTCGGACCGAAACCTCACGGCCCGATCCGTGCCATGGTCGGCGCATGACTCGCTCCCTCGTCACCGGCGCTACGGCCGGCATCGGTCACGGCTTCGCCGACGAGCTGGCCCGCCGCGGCCAGGACCTGGTCCTCGTCGCCCGCGACGCCGAGCGGCTCGCCGCGGTGTCCGACGACCTCGCGACGCGGCACCGCGTCCAGGTCGAGACGATCGTGGCGGACCTGTCCGACCGCGAGGGCACCCGAGCCGTCGCCGACCGGTTGTCCGACGACTCGTCGCCGGTAGACCTGCTCGTCAACAACGCCGGCTCAGGTCTCGCCGCGTGGTTCGGCGCGACCGACATCGCCGACGAGGAGCGGCAGCTCGACCGGCTCGTCCGCGCGCCGATGGTCCTGATGGACGCCGCGCTGAAGTCCATGGCGGGTCGAGGCGGCGCGATCATCAACGTCGCCAGCCTCGCCGCCTTCACCCCCCGGGGCACCTACTCGGCGTCCAAGGCCTTCGTGGTCAACCTGTCGCAGTGGGCCAACCTGCACTACGGCGAGGACGGGATCCGGGTCCTCGCACTGTGCCCTGGCTTCGTCCGGACCGAGTTCCACGCGCGGGGCGAGATGGACATGAGCGGCATCAAGCCCTGGATGTGGCTCTCCGTCGAGACGGTGGTGCGGGCAGCGCTCGCCGACCTCGATCGCGGGCGCGCGGTCTCGATCCCGGGCCGTCGCTACAAGCTGCTGGCCACGCTCGCACGGCACGCCCCGGCAGCGATCGTGGCTCGGCAGGCCCGGCGGGGACGCGACTGACGGCGTGTCTCCCCCTGTGCGCAGCTCGAGCAGGGAACCGGAGTCGTTGGATCCTTCCCGGTCACCCGCACGCGCCTCGGCTCACGCCAGGACGTGGTGCCCGAGTACCTCGGCGAGCATCAGTGCCACCTGGAGCTGCGGACGTCGGACCTCGATCGGGTCTCCCCTGAGCTCCTCGGCCCGGCGCACGCGGTAGGCCACCGTGCTGCGCGCCACGTGCAGGGCCTCGGCGGACCGGTTGAGGCTGCGCTCCTCCGCGAGGTAGCGCACGAGTGTCTCGCGCAGTTCCGTCGTCGGATCGTCGAGCGTCGCGAGCCCGCCCAGCTCACGCCGGACCATGGCTCTGGCGGCGGACATGTCGCGCGTGGCCATGCAGACCAGCTCCAGGTCGACGTACCGGAAGACCCGCGTGTTCCGGACCGCCAGCTCGGCGACGCGGACCGCCTCGAGCGCTTGCAGGTGCCCGGCCCGGAATCCCTCGTGCCCGGGAGCGACGACACCGAGCGCACAACGCGCGCCATCGAGGACGTCGGCATCCGTCACCTCGAATCCGGCAGCAGTGGCCCTCGAGCCCCAGGCCCACACGCGGCGACGGCCCACCGGGATCACCAGGGTGCCCGTCGCACCGGACCCGCGCAGCAACGAGCGCGCGCCGATCTCCAGCTGCGTGGCGCTGAGCTCGGACGTCACGTCCGCCCACAGCACGACCGCCAGGTGGTGGGCCTCCAGGTCGTAGCCCAGCACGGTCCTGGCGTCACCGGCCGTGACACCGGAACCGTCGGGAGCGAGGATCTCCTGCACGAGCTCGCGGCGGACCGCCGAGGACGTCGCCGACCACGCCACCTGAGCCTCGGCGAACTCCTGCGTCATGGCCTGCAGCAGGAAGTCGGTGAGCCCCAGCAGCACCTCCGCCACGCGCCGGCTCTCCTGGAACCGCAGCTCGGCCGGGACGTGCCGCCCGCACGCGTCCATCATGGCTCGCACGCCGACCGCGTGGGCCGTGTGGACGCTGCGCAGCATGTGCTCGATGCCGATGCCCCGGCTCACCAGCTCGGCCGGGCCCAGCAGCACCTCGGGCACCTCGAAGTCCGTCACCGTCCCCCGCGCGTGGAGCTCGAGCAGGCACCCGAGCACGACCGCGACGCTGCCGCGCTCCAGCTCGCGGATCACGTCGGGCACGTCGAGCTCGGGCACCGCAGCCAGCATCGCCTCGACCATCGACGACGCGAGCTCCAGCCCCCAGTCGACGGGACCGGGCCCGAGGGCCGCCACCGCGGCGGGCAGGTGCGCCTCGAGCCCGGGTGGCCCCGGCCGGGACCGTGCGCCAGGTGCGCGAGGGGCCAGGCGCAGCACCCACGACGGGTCCGGGAGGTCCTGATCGTCTGCTGGGCTCACGCGCCGACCCCGGCCAGGAGCCGGACCGACCGGAGCCCGGTGTCCGGGTCCGTCGCCCCACGCTCGGCCGTGGTCAGGAGCAGCTCCTCCCCCTGCTCCAGGAGCGCTGCGCCGATGTGGCGAGAGGTGTCCGGCGAGATCTTCTCGACCATCTGTGCCGCAGCGTCGTCGATCGCCGCGGTGTCGGGCACCTCGCCGCCGTCGACGGCGCGGCCGACCGCGGCCCGCCGGTGGGCGACGGTGGATCGAGAACGTCGGCTCACGGGCCCAGCCTAGGTTCGGCGACGGCGACGGACGCACGTCAGGTCGCGAACCCGAGACCCGCGGCGTCCTCCGAGGCCGACCACGGGCGCGCGCTCCGGAGCGCCACATGGACACCTCACCACCGCGCGATCCCGACACGGGCACGGGAGTGGCCGAGGACGGACGGCGAGGAGCGGGGCCTCATGCGGACGCTCCCGCGGTGAGGGTGGCGCGCGACAGCACGCCGGCGAGCCTGCCGTCGCGCACGACGTGGAGGATCTCGGCGCCGTCGGTCCGGGCGAGCGCCTCGGCGACCGTCTCGCCCGTGCCGACCGTGACCGGCGGTGGTCCGGCGGGCACGCCGACCGGGGCGTCCGGGTCTCCCGGCACGAGCCCGGCGCGGAGCCGAGCCGTGTCCAGCCCGCCGAGAATCTCCGCGGCGGAGGCCGCGAAGCGCGGGCTGCGCCCGGCGAGCACGACCGGTAGCACCGGCTGGCCGTCGCCCACCTCGTGGGCCAGGACGACCGCTTCGCGCAGCGTCGTCCGCGGGGTGACGGTGACGACCGGCCCGCCCTCGACCCGCTCGGCCAGCAGGTCGGGGCGGTCGTCGTCGAGGAAGCCGGAGCGGCGCAGCCAGTCCACCGAGTGGTACTTCGACAGGTAGGCGCGACCGGAGTCCGGCAGCAGCGCGACGACGACGTCGTCCGGCCCGAGGCCGCGGGCGACCCGCAGCGCCGCGGCGACCGCCAGCCCCGCCGACCCGCCCACGAGGATCCCCTCCTCGCGGGCCAGCCGTCGGGTGGTCAGCACCGACTCCCGGTCCGGGACAGCCTCGATCCGGTCGACGACGGCGGGGTCGTAGGACTCCGGCCACACGTCCTCCTCGGTATCCGGGTGGAGGTAGTGGCCGGCCGCCTCGACGAGGAACGGGCTGCCGTCGCCGCCGTTGTAGACCGAGGTCACGGGGTCGGCGCCGACGACCGTCACGTCGCCGACCTCCTTCAGGTACCTTCCCGTGCCGGTGATCGTCCCCCCGGTCCCGATGCCCGCGACGAAGTGGGTGACCCGACCCTGCGTGGCCGCCCAGATCTCCGGTGCGGTGGTGCGCGGCCGGGTTGGCCGGGTTGTCGTACTGGTTCGCCTTCCAGCCACCGGGTCGCTCGGCCGCGATCCGAGCCGACAGGTTGGCCACGTACTCGGGGTGCTCGCGGGGCAGCCGCCCCGGCGTCCGGACGATCTCGGCGCCGTACGCGCGGAGCACGTCGACCTTCTCGTCGGCGATGGTGTCCGGCAGCACCACGACGAGCCCGTACCCGAGCGCCGCGGCAGCCTGTGCCAGCCCGGTGCCGGTGTTGCCGGAGGTGCCCTCCACGATCGTGCCGCCGGGCCGCAGCGCCCCGGACGCCTCGGCCGCGCGCACCATCTCCAGCGCGGCGCGGTCCTTCACCGAGCCGCCGGGGTTGAGGTACTCGATCTTGACGAGCACGGACGCGCCGAGCCCCGCGGTCAGCCTGCCCAGCCGCACCAGCGGGGTGCCGCCGACCAGGTCGAGGACGGAGTCGTGGATCATGGCAGCTCCAGGTGGTGGCGCAGGGTGGTGCCCTCGTACTCGGTGCGGTAGACGCCGCGCTCCTGCAGCGCGGGTACGAGCGTGTCGACGATCTCGACGAGTGCGTCCGGCACCAGGTAGGGCAGCAGGTTGAAGCCGTCGACCACCCGCTCGCGGGCGTAGCGGGCCCACTCGTCGGCGATGGCGCCGGGCGTCCCGACGAACGCCGGGTGGCCCGGAGTGACCGCCAGGGCCAGCTGCCGGATCGACAGGTTCTCGGCCTCCGCCCGGTCTCGCCAGGACTGGATCAGCGCGAGCTTCCCCGAGCGCCGCTCGATGGCGATCGTGCCGCGCGAAGGGTCGAGTTCCGCGTCGCTCGCGGCGATGTCCGGCAACGGGCCGTCGGGATCGTAGCCGGACAGGTCGGTGCCCCAGTACTGCTCGAAGAAGGCCAGCGCGCGGGGCCCGGTGACCTGCTCCTCGCGTACCCAGCGGGCCTTGTCGGCCGCTTCCTCGGGCGTCTCGCCGAGGACCACGCTCGCCCCGGGCAGGATCCGCAGCGAGTCGGCCGAGCGGCCGTGGCGCGCGAGCCGTTCCCGCAGGTCGGCGGCGTACGCGGCGGCCTCGTCGAAACCGGTGTGGGCCGAGAACACGACGTCCGCGTGCCGCGCCGCGAGCTCGCGGCCGCCCTCGGAGTCCCCGGCCTGGAACAACACCGGCCGGCCCTGCCTGCTCGCGGGCAGTGTCGGGACCGCGCTGAACTCGACGAGGTCGGTGTGCCGTTCGATCGGCTCGATCGAACCGGGCCGGGCCCAGCTCCTGCCGCCGGCGATCGCGTCAGGCTGCCAGCCGGCCCAGAGCGCCGTGGCCGCCTCCACGAACTGGGAGGCCCGCTCGTAGCGACGCTCGTGCGGCAGCCAGCCGCCGTGCCGGAAGTTCTCCCCGGTCCAGGCGTTGTCGGTGGTCACGATGTTCCAGCCCGCGCGTCCGTCGGAGAGCAGGTCGAGGCTGGCCAGCCGGCGGGCGAGGTCGGCCGGGTCGTTGTAGGTGGTGTTCTGGGTGGCGACGAGCCCGATGCGTTCCGTCGCGCCGGCCAGGGCGGAGAGCTGGGTGATCGCGTCCGGGCGGCCCGCGACGTCGAGGTCGAAGACGCGACCCCGGTTCTCCCGCACCCGCAGACCCTCACCGAGGAAGAAGGCGTCGAACAGGCCGCGCTCCAGCAGCCGGGCGAGGTCGACGAAGGTCTGGATCTCCATCTGCGGGGCGGCGCGGTCGTCCGCCCAGACCAGCTGCGGGCCGACGCCGGTGAAGAAGACTCCCAGGTGGATCCTGGGCCGGTTCCCGGTCATGGACGACTCCCGGCGAAACGGTTGGTGGGGCGGGGCAGACCGAGGGACTCGCGCAGGGTCGCCCCCGCGGGCCGCCGCAGCAGCGGCAGCACCTCGGACTGCAGTATCGGCAGGTCCACGGCGTGGACGGCCGGGTGGAACCGGACGCCGTCCACCACCCCGTCGAGCTCGCGGAGCAGTGCGACCAGGGCGTCGACCGACCCGACGTGCCGGAGCCGCCCGGTCGGCTCCCACCGGGTCTCCGCGTCGAGCTCCGCGAGCCGGTCCGCCGCGGGGCGGTCGGCGTCGAGCACGACCTCCAGGTCCAGCACGGTGAGCGGCGCGTCCGCGCGGTGCGGCTGCCCGACCAGGGCCACGTCCGCCCGGGCCCCGAGCTCCAGCTCCGCGGCGGCCAGGACCACGATCTGACCCTGCGGCGGCCGCGGGGTGATCAACGGCCCCTTCACCGTGAACCGGGCCCCGACGGCGTCGACGTGGTGGACGCGGTCCGGGTCCAGGTAGCGACCGCTCGTCCGGTCGCGGATCACCGCGTCGTCCTCCCAGGAGTCCCAGAGGGCGCGGGCGGTGTCGATCACGTCCCGGGTCTCCCGCGCCAGAGCGTCGGGATCGAGGGGCACCGCGCCGATCGTGGCGGCCGACGCGGCGTCGTTCGCGGTGCCGACGACCCACCCCGCTCGGCCGCGCGTCGCGTGGTCGAGCGCGGCCAGCTGGGTGGCCAGGTGGAACGGCTCCGTCGTGGCGACGTGCAGGGTGGGCGCGAGCCCGACCGTCCGCGTGGTCGTGGCGACGAACGCGGCCCGGGTCCCCGCCTCGAGCCGGCCGGCGGCGTCGAGCCCGCTGCTGGGCGGGAGGGGTGAGTCGGCGAACGTCACGAGGGCGACGCCGGCGGACTCGGCGGTGTGGACGGCGTCGCGGAGCGCCCGGCCCGTGAGGACGGCGCCGGGTGGACGGCCCGACCACCGCCAGGCGGCGGGGTGGGCACCGTCGCCGTCGAGTTCGACGGCCGCGAACAAGCTGGTCATGACACCTCCGAGACGACGGTGACCCGTCGTCGGTCGAGAGCCGACGCCACGGTGGCGACGACGAGGGCGAGGGCTCGCCCGGCACCCCGAGCGCGCCTGATCCGGGGCCGACGGCCGATCACTCAGGGCGCCGCCAGTGCCGCGGTGGCCTGCGGATAGAGCTCACGGTAGGAGGCGATGTGACCGAACGGCGTGGGCACGGACGTGGCGGCCAGGACGGCGTGGACGATCGCGCGGGCGAAGGTCCGTTCCGCCGCGTGCGTCACCGCCGCCAGCAGCGCGGGATCGGCGGGGCCCACGGGACCGACGCCGAGGGCGAAGACCGTGTCGCCGTCGCTCGGGCCGTGCACCGGATGGACGGCCCGGGCCATCCCCCGGTGGCCCGCCTCCGCCGCCCTGCACAGCGCGACGTGGTCGAGCGGGGCGTCGGTGGCCACCACGCCGATCACGGTGTTCGGCAGCTGCAGTCCCGCGGCGGGCCGGCCCGGCTCGGCGAGCGCCCGACGGGCGGCCGTGTGTTCCAGCGTGTCCGGGGTGCGCAGGGCGAACTCGCCGTCCGCACCCAGTGCCGCGGCGTGCGGCAGCCCGTTCCACGGGTCCACGGTGGACCCGTGGGCGTTGACGACGGCGAGTGCCCCGACCACGGCGCCACCCGGGAGCACCGCACTGGCCGTGCCGACGCCGCCCTTCATCTCCGCGGTGACCGCCCCGGTTCCGGCGCCGACCGTGCCCTGCGGGACCGGGCCGCCGCTCGCGGCCTCGGCCGCGGCCCGCCCGAAGTCCGGGCCGGGGCGGGCCGTGACCTCGCCGCCGCGGCCGAGGTCGAACAGCGCCGCGGTCGGCACGAGCGGCACCCACGGCTCGTCGGGGGTGCCCCGCCGTTCCTCCAGCCAGACCTGCACGCCGTCCGCGGCGGCGAGGCCGTAGGCGCTGCCCCCGGTCAGGACCACCGCGTCGGCCCGCGCGCCGCCGAACCCGGGGGCGAGCGCCGCGGTCTCCCGGGTCGCCGGGCCGCCGCCGCGCACGTCGACCGCCGCCAGCGCGCCGCCGTCGGGGAGCACGACCACGGTGGTCCCGCTCAACCAGCCGTCCTCTGCCCGCCCGTGGTGCCCGACGAGCACACCGGGAACGTCGGTGAGCGCGTTGTGGTGGCCGGGGCGGGTCATCGGTTCTCCCGGGATCGGTGGGTGGCGGGTCGGGGCAGACCCAGGTGGTCGCGCAGGGTCCGGCCGCGGTACTCCGTGCGGTGCAGGCCGCGTCGCTGGAGCTCGGGGACGACCAGCGAGGCGAAGTCGTCGAGCGTGCCCGGAAGGTAGGGAAAGATCACGTTGAAGCCGTCCGCGGCTCCCGCGCGCACCCACTCCTCGATGTGGTCGGCGATGTCCGTGCCGGTGCCGACGAGCGTCCGGTCGTCGTCCGCCACCTGCTGGGCGAGCTGCCGGATGGTCAGCCCGTCGGCGCGGGCACGCTCCAGGACCCGGGCCTGGGTGCTGCGGCTCTGGTTGGACGGCGGCAGCTCCGGCAACGGCCCGTCCAGCGGGTAGGCGGTGAGGTCGACCCCGCCGAGCCAGTAGCCGAGGTCCTCCAGGGCGACCCGGGGGTGCAGCAGCGCGCGCATCCGCGCCGCCTTCTCCTCGGCCTCGGCCCGGCTGCGCCCGGTGATCGTGGACAGCGCCGGGAGGATCTTCACGTGGTCGGGGTCCCGGCCGTGGGCGGCGGCGCGCTCGCGGATCTCGTCGCGGAAGGCGCGGCCCGCCGCCGCGTCCGCGGGGCTGGTGAAGATCACGTCCGCGACCCGCGAGGCCAGTGCCTTCCCCGCCTCCGACGCCCCGGCCTGCACGATCACCGGATGCCCCTGCGGTGGGCGGGCGATGTTCAGCGGCCCGGCCACGGCGAGGTGGGCGCCGCGGTGGTCGAGCCGGTGCAGCGCCTCGGGCCGGAAGTAGCGGCCGGAGGCCTGGTCGTGGAGGAAGGCGTCGTCGTCGAAGCTGTCCCACAGCCCGCGCACCACGTCGACGTACTCCTCGGCGCGGGCGTAACGCTGCTCGTGCGGGACGTGCGCGTCGAGGCCGAAGTTGCGGGCCTCGCCGTCGTTCAGGGAGGTCACGAGGTTCCACCCGGCACGGCCGCCGGAGAGGTGGTCGAGCGAGGCGAAGGTGCGGGCGAGGTGGTAGGGCTCGTTGTAGGTGGTCGACGCCGTCGCGACCAGTCCGATGTGGGTGGTCACCGCGGACAGGGCGGCCAGCAGGGTGGTGGGCTCGAAGGAGTCGTTGACGACCGAGACCCGGCTCAGCACGTCCGCGTCAGCGAGCGGGACACCGACCAGGTCGGCGAGGAACACGGCGTCGAACCGGGCGGCCTCGGCGGTCCGCGCCAGGGACCGGACGTGCGCGATGTTCACCCCGCCGTCGGCCGGGGAGTCGGGGTGGCGCCAGGCCGCCAGGTACTCCCCCGGCGGCTTCAGGAAGGCGTTCAGGTGGATCACGTGAGCCCCAGGTGGTCGCGGAGGGTGGTGCCCGCGTACCCGTCGCGGACCAGGCCGCGCCTGCGCAGCTCCGGCACCACCTGCTCGACGAAGTCGACGGCGGGGCCGGGCAGGTAGGGGAAGGACACCATGAACCCGTCCGCCGCCCCGGCGTGGAACCACTCCTCGAGGTGGTCGGCGATCTGCTCGGGGGTGCCCGCGAGGGTGCCGCCGGAGAACCGCTCGGCCAGGCCGCGGATCGTGAGGTTCTCCCGCCGCGCCAGGGCCAGCATGCCGTCCCGCCGGGACTTCGAGCGGTTCGTGTCGGGGATGTCGGGCAGCGGGCCGTGGACGTCGTACCCGGTGAGGTCGACGTCGCCGATGTTGTCCTGCACCAGGCGGCGGGCGACGTCGTCGTGCAGCAGGTCGAGCAGCGCCCGCGCCTTCGCCCGGGCCTCGGTCTCGGTGGGCGCGACCAGCGGGGACACCAGCGGCCACACCCGCACCCGGTCCGGGTCGCGGCCGTGCCGGCGGACCCGGGCGTGCAGGTCGTCGACGAACGCCTTGCCAGCGGCGGCGTCGGGCTGCCCGGTGAACACGACCTCGCCGTAGCGGGCGGCGAAGTCCTTGCCGGTCTCCGAGGAGCCGGCCTGGAACAGCACCGGGCGACCCTGCGGCGGCCGCGAGACGTTCAGCGGTCCGCGGACCCGGAAGTGCTCGCCCTCGTGCTCGGTGAGCCGCAGCCCCGCGGGCTCGTAGTAGCGGCCGGACTCCTTGTCCCGCAACGGGTCCAGGCTCGCCCACAGCGACTCGACGACGTCGACGAACTCGGCCGCGCGGGCGTAGCGGGCGCCGTGCTCGAGATGGCTGTCGCGGCCGAAGTTCGCCGCCTCCAGGGGCACCACCGAGGTCACGATGTTCCAGCCCGCCCGGCCCGCGGAGAGGTGGTCGAGCGAGGCGAACTTGCGGGCCAGGTGGAAGGGCTCGTGGTAGGTCGTGGTGGCCGTGGCGACGAGCCCGATCCGCTCGGTGACCTGGCTCAACGCCGAGAGCAGGGTCAACGGCTCGAAGTGCTCGGCCCGCCCCGTGCGGTGCAGCGAGTCGAGGTGCTCGCCCCAGATCGCGACGACGTCGGCGACGAACAGCGCGTCGAACCCGCCGCGCTCCAGCGTCTGCGCGAGCTCGACGTGGAACCCGAGGTCCAGCTGCCCGTCCGGCCGGGCGTCGGGGTGGCGCCACCCCGCGATGTGCCCGCCGGAGCCGTGGACGAGGGCCCCGAGGCCGAGGTGCCGGCTCACGCCGCCACCCGCCCCAGCCGCGGCGCGATCTCGGTCGCGAGCACCTCCAGGCCGCGGCGGGCCTCGGCGAGCGAGGTGCTCTCGGCCTGCACCGCGGCGATCAGGTCGGTGGCGTGCGGCCGGAACACCGCGTCCGCGGCCAGGCCCTCGACGATGTCGTCCGGCGTGCCGTACTGCACGTTCATCAACGCGAGCAGCTCCTCGATCGACGTGTCCTCGCGGGCCCAGCCCGCGGCGACGTGGTGCGGCAGGTAGCGGGCGATGTCCGGGGCGAGCCGCTCGCGGGCGGCCCGGCGGTCGCGGTCCGGGAAGATCCCGCGCACGGCGGCGATCGGCGCGGGGCCGGTGCCGCGCCAGTGCGCGCGGTGGGTCTCGGCGAGCTCGCGTTGGACCAGGTCGTGCGGTCCCACGCCGAGCAGCAGCCCGCGCCCGGCGGCGGCGCCCGCCGCGACCGTGTCGACCCGGGTGGACGACTCCCACAGCCGCCTGCCCGCCCGGTCGCTGGACGGCTGCAGGACGAGGCCGCCGGAGCCGGGCAGCGGGCGTCCGGCCAGTGCGTTCACCAGCCGGGGCAGGGCCCGGTCGTAGTCGGCACGCCGGTCGGCGGCCACGGCGCCGAACGCCGCGAACTCGGCGGCGCTGGGCCCGCCGGAGCCGAGGCCGAGCTCCAGTCGGCCTCCGGAGAGCGCATCGAGCACGGCGACGTCCTCGGCGAGGCGCAGCGGGTCCTCCAGCGGCAGCACGCTGACGGCCGTGCCGAGCCGGATCCGGTGCGTGCGTTCGGCGACGGCGGCGAGCAGCACCAGCGGCGACGGGAGCCGCCCGTAGCGGGGCTGGAGGTGGTGCTGGGCGACCCAGCCGGTGTCGTACCCGAGCTCCTCCGCGGCGACGAACAGCTCGACGACCCCGGCGAACAGCGCGCCAGCGGGCTCGTCGCCGTGGACGTGGGTGAGGAAGCCCAGGCGCATCAGGCCACCGCCTCGCGGGCCGGGCTCCAGCCGAGGGCGGGCGCGATCTCACGGGCCACGACCTCCAGCCGCGCGATGTCCGCGGCGACCTCGGACCGCTCGTGCGACACGACGACGACCAGCTCGTCCACGAGATCACCCAGGCCGGGGTCGCGGGCGAGGCCGAGCACGATCTCGTCCGGGGCACCGAGGTGCACGTTGATCCGGCGCAGGTACTGGTCGGTCGTCAACTCCGCGAGCTCGGTGAGCCCGTGCCTCACGAACGCCTGGCGGTGCACGTCGAGGGCAGGGGCGAGGTCGTCGCGTGCGGTGGCCCGGTCCGCGGCCGGGAACACCGCGCGGACCGCGGCCACCCGACCAGGCCCGGTGAGCGCGGCCCGGTAGGCCTCGGCGAGGGGCCGCTGGACGGTCTCGGGATCGTGGGTGGCCGTGCCGAGCAGCAACCCGTCCCCCGCCCGTGCGACGGCGGCGGCACGGCTCGGGTCCGACGTGGACTGCCAGAGCCGGTCGGCCAGCCCCGGCGCGGGCGGCTGCAGGACCGCGGTGCTCGCCGCGCCCCCGGGCAGGCCCGCCTCGGCGAGCCCCTCGACCACCGGCTCGCCGCGCAGGGCCGCGCGCAGCACGGCGAGGCGTTCGTCGAACTGGGCGTGCCGGTCCTCGACGCGGGCCCCGAAGGCGCCGAACGCGTCCTGGTTCGCGCCACCGCTGCCGAGCCCGAGCTCGACGCGGCCGCCGGACAGGGCGTCGAGCACGGCGGCGTCCTCGGCGAGCCGCAGCGGGGGTTCGAGGGGCAGGACGGTCACCGCGGTGCCGAGCCGGATCCGCCGGGTCCGCTGGGCCGCCGCGGCGAGCACCAGCAGCGGCGACGGCAGCCTGCCGTAGTCCCCGCGCAGGTGGTGCTGGGCGATCCAGGCGGAGTCGAAGCCCAGCTCCTCGGCGGCGACGACCGTGTCCACGACGTCCCGGTAGACGTCTGCCGCGGGCCGGCCCGGGCCGTGGACGTGGGTGAGGAAGCCCAGCTTCATCGCAGCTCCGGCAGGGTCGGGACGGCCGCGAGCAGCCGTCGGGTGTACGGGTCCCGCGGGGCGGCGAGCACCTCGGCGGTGTCCCCGCGCTCGACGATCCGGCCCTCGTGGAGCACCACGATCCGCCGGCACAGCCGCGCCACGGCGCCGATGTCGTGCGAGACGAGCACGAGTGAGAGCCCCAGGTCCGCGGCCAGTCCCCGCAGCAGGTCCATGACCTGTACCCGGACGGCGACGTCGAGCGCGGACAGCGGCTCGTCGCCGACCAGCACCCGCGGGCCGGGAGCGAGCGCGCGGGCGATCGCGATCCGCTGCCGCTGCCCGCCGGAGAACTGGTGCGGGTAGCGGTCCGCCGCCTCGGGACCGAGTCCGACCGCGGTGAGGAGCTCCCGCACCCGTGCCCGGTGGTCGCCCGGGACGTCGAGGCATTCGAGGGGCTCGGCGACGATCCGGGCCACCCGCATCCGCGGGTCGAGCGAGGCGAACGGGTCCTGCAGGACCACCTGGACGTCCCGGCGGAAGTCCCGGCCCGCCCGCACCACGGGCGTGCCGCGGTGGATGAGGGTGCCCGCGTCCGGGCGGTCGAGCGCGAGCAGGAGCCGGACCAGGGTGGACTTGCCGGAGCCGGACTCCCCGACGATCCCGGTGCTGCCGTCGCCCTCGCCGACGTCCAGGTCCACCCCGCGCAGGGCCTCCCGGTGGCGGCGGGGCCCGAGCACGCGGGTGCGCGGCAGGGGGTAGCGGCGTTCCAGCGCACGAGCGGAGAGGATCACGGCCGCACCTCCTGCGGGTTCCAGGCACTCGCCCGGTACGCGTCGAGCAGGGCCCTGGTCGCGGGGGCCGCGGGGGCGCGCAACACCTCGGCGAGCGGACCCTCCTCGCGGAGCCTGCCCTCGGCCAGCACCGCGACCCGGTCGGCGACCTGGGCCACCACGGCCAGGTCGTGGCTGATGAACAGCAGCGCCGTGCCGCGCTCACGGACCAGCCGGTCCAGCAGGGCGAGGATGTCGGCCTGCACGGTCACGTCGAGCGCGGTGGTCGGCTCGTCGGCGATGAGCAGCGCGGGCTCGCCCGCCAGCGCGATCGCGATCCCGACGCGCTGGCGCTGGCCCCCGGAGAGCTGGTGCGGGTAGGCGCGGGCGAGGTGCTCGGGGTCCGGTAGCCCGACGGCGGTCAGCAGCTCCACCGCCCGCTCGGCCGCCGCCCGACGAGGTGTGCCGCGGAGCCGCCGAACGGGTCCGGCGACCTGGCTCCCCACCCGCATCAACGGGTCCAGCGCGGTCTGCGGCTCCTGGAACACCACCCCGACCGAGCCGCCCCGCAGGGGCGCCAGCTCGCCGTCGGGCAGCCCGAGGATCTCCCGCCCGTCGAGTCGCACGCTCCCGCTCACCACCGCCTCCTCGGGCGCGAGCCCGACCGCGGCCAACGCCGTGAGCGACTTCCCCGACCCCGAGGCACCGATCAGCCCCAGCCGCTCCCCCGCGCCGAGGTGCAGCGACACCCCGTCGACCACGGGACGGTCACCGAACCGCACGGTGAGGTCGGTGATCTCCAGCAGGGTCACACGACCACCTCCCGCTGCAGCCGGGGATCGGTGACGTCCCGGAGCGCGTCGCCGACCAGGGAGAACCCGAGCACGGCCGCGGTGATCGCCAGGCCCGGCCACAACACGGCCCACGGGTGGACGGTCACGTACTGCTGCAGGTCCTGCAGCATCCGGCCCCACGACGGGGTGGGCGGCGGGGTGCCGAACCCGAGGTAGGACAGCGCGGCCTCGGCCAGCACGGCGAGGGCCAGGGTGAGGGAGAGCTGGACGAGCAGCACGGGGGCGACGTTCGGCAGCACGTGCGTGCGCACGATCCGCCAGGTGGAGGCGCCGCTCGCCCGCGCCGCCAGGACGTAGTCGGTCCCGAGCGCCGAGCTCATCTCCGCGCGCCCGACGCGGGCCACGTTCACCCCGGTGCCGATACCGATCGCCACCACCGCCGTGGCCACCGAGCCGCCGTAGACCGCGGCGAGCACCATCGCCAGCAGCAGCGTGGGGAAGGCGACGAGGACGTCGATCAGGTGCGAGACGACGTCGCCACTGCGCCGCCCGACCGCGACCGCCGCGGCCAGTCCCACCCCGACGACGCCCGCGACCACCGTCGCGGCGAGCGCCGCCACCGCCGTGATCCGGGCGCCGGCGAGGAGCTGGCTGAACAGGTCCCGCCCGCTGCCGTCCGCCCCGAGCGGGTGCCCGCCGGTCAGCGGCGGGGCCCACGCCGCAGCCGGGTCGACCAGGGTGGGGTCGAAGGGCGTCCACACGAGCGAGACCAGCGCGGAGAGCACGAGCAGACCGACCAGGGCGGCGCCGATCGCACCCCCCGGCTCGCGCAGCACCCGCCGGATCACCGAGCTGTCCACCGGGCTGTTCACCGGGCCGTTCACCGGGCCACCCGCAGCCGCGGATCGACCAGCCGGTGCCCGACGTCGACCAGGAATCCGATGACCAGGACGGCACCGGTGAGCAGCAGGACCTCGCCCTGGACCTTGACCAGGTCCCGGTTTCCCACGTCGGTCAGCAGCATCGACCCGACGCCCGGCAGCGAGAACACCCGCTCGACGACGACGGCGCCGACCAGGAGCGCGGCCGCCTGCAGCCCGAGGACGGACACCACGGGCAGGGCGGCGTTGCGCAGGCCGTGGCGCAGCAACGCGCCGGTGCGGGTCAGTCCGGTCGCCCGTGCGGTGCGCAGGAAGTCCTGGTGCAGCACGCCGAGCGTGGCGGTGCGGACGAACCGCAGCAGCACCGCGCCCTCGGCCAGCGCGAGCGTGACGCACGGCAGCACGAGGCTGCGCAGCGCCCGACCCGGCTGCGCCCAGCCTGCCGTCGGGAAGCCCTGCGCGGGCAGCCAACCCAGCAGCACCGCGAACACGATCACCAGCACGAGCCCCACCCACAGCGTGGGCAGCGCGATCCCGAGCTGGGACACGGCGGTGATGCCGAGGCCGACCCGGCTGCGGTGCCGGACCGCGGCGAGCACCCCGAGCGGGACCGCCACCAGCACGGACAGCAGGATCGAGCCCGCGACGAGCGGCGCCGTGACGGCCAGCTTCGCGCCCAGCTCGGCGGACACCGACACCCCGGACAGCGCCGACCGGCCGAAGTCCCCGGTCGCAGCGCCTCCGATCCAGTCCAGGTACTGCACCACCCAGGGCCGGTCGGTCCCGAGCTCCTGGCGCAGCAGCTCTACCTGCTCCGGCGTGGCCTGCACCCCCGCGACCACCTGCGCCATGTCCCCGGACAGCAGCCGTAGCAGGCCGAACACGAGCAGGCTCGCCACCAGCAGCGACAGCAGCAGGAGCACCGTGCGGCGCACGAGGAAGGCGATCACGTCACGACGATTCCGTGGCGGACAGGGCGGACAGGTCCAGCCGCGAGCTGGTCGAGCTGGTCGGGAAGCCCTCCACCCCGTCGCGGATCACGGTGCGGGCGCCCGGGTTGTAGAGCCAGTCGCTCGCCGCGTCCTCGGAGATCTGCCGGGCCGCCTGCTTGTACAGGTCGTCCCGTTCCCGGTCGCTCGCCGCGGTCCCCGCGCGGGCCACGAGGTCCTGCACCACCGGGCTGTCGTAGCGCCAGTAGTACTGCGGGTTGGCGTAGTTGGCGATGTCCCGAGCCTCGGCGTGGTCGACGATGCTCAGGTCGTAGTCGGCCTGCGTGAAGACCTTGTCCAGCCAGGTCGCGAACTCGACCGGCTGAACGTTCACCGTGATCCCGACCTGCGCGAGCTGCGAGGCCACGTACGTGCCGATGGTCTCCGGGTAGATGTTCGGGACCTGCAGGGACAGCGTGAGCCCGCTGCCCACGCCCGCCTCGGCCAGCAGCCGCTTGGCGGCCTCCGGGTCGTACGGGTCGATCGCGGTGAGGTCGGAGAACCACGGGTCGGTCGGCGCCACCCCACTGCCGATCACCTGGCCCGCCCCGCCGAGGATGGTGAGCAGCCCCTTCTTGTCGATGGCCTGCCGGATCGCCGAGCGCACTCGCTGGTCCGCGAGCGGACCGCGGGAGTTGTTGAACCCGAGGACGAACTTGTCCGACGTGATCCCCTCGGCGACGCGCAGCCCCTCGCGGCCCGCGAAGGTGCTCACCAGGGTCGGCAGGACCGCCGTCTCGACGTCCGTCTCACCGGTCAGCTGCGCGTTGTTGGCGGCGTTGGGGTCGGGGATGTAGTGCAGCACCACCGAGGCGACCTTGGCCTTCTCGCCCCAGTAGTTCTCGTTGCGCGCCAAGGTGATCGTGGAGCCGCGGTTCCACTGCGCGACGGTGTAGGGGCCGCTGCCGTTCGTGGTGGCGGCCAGGCTCGCCGGGTCGGTGCCGGTCTTGTACACCGCGCCGGCCCGGTTGGTGAGCGCGTAGGTGAGGTTGGCGTCCCGCTTCGACAGGGTGAGCACCACGGTGTTCGGGTCCGGGGCGGACACCCCGGCGACGGCGGCGAAGTCCTTCTTGTTCGGGTTCCTCGAGTCCGGCGCGAGGACCCGCTGGTAGGACCACACGACGTCCGCCGCGGTGAGCGGGGAGCCGTCGGCGAAGGTCAGGTTCGGCTTCAGCGGGAAGGTGTAGGTGAGCCCGTCCGCCGAGGTCTGCACCTCCCGCGCCAGCAGCGGGACGACCTCGCCCGTGGGCGAGCGGGTGAGCAGTCCCTGGTAGACGTTGTCGAGCAGCAGTTGCTCGAGGGCCGCGCCCGACACCGTCGTCAGGTCGAGGCTGGTGGGCTCCAGCACCAGTCGGACGTCGACGGTGGTGTCCGTGCTCGGCGCCGCGCTCTCGGCGGGCCCACCACCACAGGCGGCGAGCAGCAGCACGGCAGCCGCGGCGGGGACGAGTCGGGCCAGTCTCATGCGGGCGATGCTCCGATCAGGTTGTGCGCGAAGCGCAGCAGCTCCGCGTGGACGGTCGCGCGGTCGAGCTCGTGCAGCACGTTGTGCCGGTCCTCGGGGTAGGTCACGATCCGCCCGCGGGGCAGCGCGGCCGCCACCTCACGCGCGCCCGCGACCGGGGCGAGGTCGTCCGCCTCGCTATGCAGCAGCAGCACCGGCAGGTGGTCGAGCGCGCCTTCGGCGAGCAGCGGCGCGGTGCGGGCGGTGGCCGCGACCAGCGCGGACAGGGTCTCGCGGCGCAGCCCGCCCGCCCACACCAGTGGGTCCGCTCGCACCCGCGCGGCCTGGTCCGGATCGCGCACGAGTTCGCCGGGGTCCTTGCGCAGCAGCCACGGGTCGATCCCGGGCGGCAGGCTCGGACCGCCGCGCAGCGCGGATCCGGTGAGCACGAGCCCGGCCACGTCCGCGGCCGGGTCGGCGCGTCCGCGGCCCCGGATCTCGCCGACGAGCAGGGCCGCCACGACCGCGCCGAGCGAGTGCCCGACCACCATGACCGGCAGCCCGGGCCTGCTGCGCCGCGCCTCGGCGAGGACGGTCTCGGCATCCGCCACCAGGTAGTCGACCGACTCGACGAGCACCCGGACCCCCGCGCTGTGACCGTGTCCGGCCTGGTCCGGGGCCCAGGTCTCGATCCCCTCCCCGGCGGCGGTCTCGGCGAGCGAGGCGTACTGCCCGGCGTGCTCGCCGAGCCCGTGCAGCAGGAGCAGCACCGCCCGCGGGCTCTCGGCGGGCGACCAGCGGTGAACGTGCAGCTCACCCCGCCGACCCGCGAGCCGGGACTCCTGGTGCCAGACGACCGTCGTGCTCATTCTCGCCCTTCCAGAGCGTGCTCGAGATCCGCCCGCAGGTCGGCGATCCCCTCGATGCCCACCGACAGTCGGACCAGGCCGGGGGTGACCCCGCTCGCGAGCTGGGCCGCCGGGTCGAGCTGGGCATGGGTGGTCGACGCCGGGTGGATGGCCAGGCTGCGGACGTCACCGATGTTCGCCAGGTGGGTGAACAGCCGCAGCCCGTCGACGAACCGGGCGCCCGCCTCGCGGCCCCCGCGGATCTCGAACGCCACGATGGCGCCCGCGCCCGCGGGCAGGTACCGGCGACCGGCCTCGAACCAGCGGCTCGACGGCAGACCCGGATAGTGCACGGCCTCCACCGCCGGGTGCGCCTCCAGGAACTCGGCCACGGCCTGGGTGTTCTCGACGTGCCGGGCCAGTCGCAGGTCGAGGGTCTCGATCCCCTGCAGCAGCAGGAACCCGTTGAACGGCGAGGGCGCGGGACCGAGGTCGCGCAGCAGCCGGGTCCGCAGCCGCAGGGCGTAGGCGAGCGGACCGAACTGCGCGTGGAAGGACAGGCCGCCGTAGGTGGGGTCCGGTGCGGTGAGCCCCGGCCAGAGGTCGGGATGGCGGCCGAAGTCGAACCGCCCGGAGTCGACCACGATCCCCCCGATCGCGGTCCCGTGTCCGGCGAGGAACTTGGTCGTCGAGTGCACGATGACATCCGCCCCGTGCTCGATCGGGCGCAGCAGGTACGGGGTGGGCACCGTGTTGTCGACGACGAACGGGAGCCCGGCCTGGTGGGCGACCGCGGCGACCCCGGCGAGGTCCAGGACGTTGCCCAGCGGGTTTCCGATGCTCTCGCCGAACAGGGCCCGGGTCCGCGCGGTGATCGCGGACCGCCACTGGTCGAGGTCGTCGGGATCCTCGACGAAGGTCACCGAGATCCCCAGGTCGGCGAAGGTCGAGGAGAGCAGGGTATGAGTGCCGCCGTAGAGGCTCGCCGCGGCGACCACGTGGTCCCCGGCGCGGGCCAGGTTCAGCAGCGCCAGCGACGTCGCCGCCTGCCCGCTGCTCACCGCCACTGCCGCGGCGCCCCCTTCGAGGGCGGCCAGCCGCTCCTCCACCACCGCGGTCGTCGGGTTGGAGAGCCGGGTGTAGGCGTGGCTCTCCAGGTCCTCGAGCGCGAAGGCGGCCGCGGCGTGCGCGCTGTCGGTGAAGCGATAGGAGGTGGTCTGGTAGATCGGGACCGCCCGGGCGCCCGTGGCGGGGTCGGGGACCGCCCCCGCGTGCAGCTGCCTCGTGGCGAACGACGTCACGCGCGCCTCGCCAGCACGTCCGACCAGTACTTCTCGGCCACCCGCGGGTGCGAGCGCAGCCATCCGACGACCGCGTTCTCCCCGAACTGGGCGTGCAGCGGGTTGTCCGGGTCCTCGCTGACCCCGCGGACCTGCGCCGCCAGCTCGGCGGGCAGCTCCAGGGGCTCGACGACGGCGTCGAGCCGCGGGCCGAGGAAGAAGGGCACCGAGAAGCGGTCCACCCCGACCGGCGGGCTGACCACCCGGTGCCGGGTCGCGGTCAGGTAGCCCTGGGTGGCGATCTCCAGCATCTCGCCGATGTTGACCACGAACGCACCGGGGACCGGGGTGGCGTCGATCCAGCGCCCGTCCGGGCCCTCGACCTGCAGTCCGCCGACCGCGTCCTGCTGCAGCAGCGCGAGGTAGCCGTAGTCCTTGTGGACACCCACGCCCTGGTCCGAGTCCGGTTCCGGGCGCCCGGGGTACCGCACGATCTTGACGTGCAGGGAGGACTCCTCGTCGAACCACGCGTCGAAGTAGCCCTCGTCCTGCCCGAGCGCGGCGGCGAGCGCGCGCAGCACCTCGCGGCTGACCCGCAGCGCCTCCGCCTGCCAGGTCAGCACGGTCTCGCGCAGCTCCGGCAGCGCGGTGGGCCACTGGTTGGGCCCGATCAGCCGGACCCAGTCCGGGTCGCCCGGGCCCTGGGTCACCGGCTCCCGCTCGGGGCCGATGTCGATCTGCTCGCGCCAGTCCGCGGTGCCGCCGGTGTGCTCGGTACCGGTGCGGGTGTAACCGCGGAACTGCGGCGAGTGCACGTTCTCGATCTCCAGCCGCTGCTCGACGGGCAGCGCGAAGAAGCGCCGCGCCAGCGCGTCGATCCCGGCGGTGACCTCGTCCGGGACTCCGTGTCCGGTCACGTAGAAGAAGCCGACCTCCCGCGCCGCGGAGCGCAGCTCGGCGAGCACGGCGGCACGCTCGCCGGGGCCGGCGCGGAAGCGGGAGAGGTCGATCACGGGGAGGGTGTCGGTCATGGCGACCTCACGTGTCGTGTCCCGCCGGTCTGTCGACAGATCGGCAGGACGGGAACGAGTCAGACAGCCGGACGCACCCGCGGGGTCCGCAGCAGAACGGACCGCGCGGCGGCCGGGCGGTGCGCGACCTCGGCGACGACCAGCTCGCCGAGGACGGGCGGGTCGAGGTCGGTCCTCACCGACAGAGCGCGGTCCCCGTCCGGCAGTAGTCCACGTGCCGACGCCGGGACCAGACACCCCGGATCCACTGGCGCACGGCTCCCCCATCGCTTCCGGCGGAAGCACCTGCGCCCGTGGGGACGTGGTTGCTGCGGCGTCGTCGAGCCGGTTCTCTCGGCCGCTCTGGATGGACGACTTCACCCAACCTCCGCGCCGCACCCGATGTCAAGCCGATCCCGCCCACAGACCCGTTCGCTGAACGGCGCAGACGTCCGGACGGCAGGCCAGCCGGCCACGTGCCGACATCCCTCCCAGCCGCTCCGCGAGTGCGGTGAGTTCGCCAGCGGTGCCGCGCGGCGCCCCCGACCACGACGACCCGTCCCACCATCCCGTGTCCTCCGGGGCGTCGAGGTGCCATCCGCGCAGTCACGCTGTCACCCGCGGTGCGCCCGACAAGTTCTCGTGGCTCGTCGCCGTCCCGGCCCGCGAGGTACCCGTGATCCGAGAGCGATACCCGCTGCCGATCTTCGGGTGACTCCGACCGAACAGGAAGCCCGATCACCGGAACAGCTTCACCGAATCGAGGTGAGGCGCGCCGCACATACTCGACGGTTGCCCCAACTACTGCGCGTCGGTTAGCGTCGCGGCGTGACGATTCGACTGCCGCTGACATCGCGCGCACACGTCGATTTCTGTCGCGTCTCCTCCTCGGTCTGTTGATCTTTCCGAGCTGTTCCCGCAGAGCCTGACCGGCCTGCGGCGCGAGCCGCCTTCTCTGGCCGCTGCCTGCTGATACCCCCATCTCGGCCGACACTTCTCGTGACGGTCGCTCACTGAGGTGTTCTCAGTAGCGGGTTGATCATGTCGTGCGGTCGTACTCGGTGTGGAGTAGTACGAGCGCAGCTGCGGTGATCGCGCCGGTGCGCCAGGGACATAGCGTGACTCGCCGCAACGCGGCGAAGGTGGTCTTGAGCAGGGCGTTTCCGCGTTCGGCCAGAGCACGAAGGGCTGAGTGCAGGGTGTTGACGGTGCGCTGGTTGACCGTCTGCCCGCGGCCGGGGGCGAGTTTGATGGGCACGGTGAGCCGGTCGGCTTCGCCTTCGTAGCC
>NZ_MCIP01000001.1:4213790-4262407 GCF_001932425.1 Pseudonocardia sp. Ae505_Ps2 | reverse complement strand
TCCTCGTGCTCGTTCCGCTGCACGGGCGCGACTCGCTGACCGTCGGCCGTGGGGTCATCGCCGCCACCAGTGGCCTGCCCGCCCACATGCGGGCCTCGCTGACCTGGGACTGCGGGGCGGAGATGGCCGGCCACGCCGCCGTCACCAAGGGGTCGATGCCGGTGTACTTCGCCCACCCGCACTCGCCGTGGGAACGCGGCAGCAACGAGAACCTCAACCGCATCGTGCGCGAGTACTTCCCGAAAGGCACGGAAATCACCTCGGACCCGAAGTATCTGGCGATGGTGGCTTGCGATATCAACGACCGACCCCGTAAGATCCACAACTGGAAGAAGCCCTCCGAGATATTCGCCGAACTCGTTGAGCTAGATGCTTCGACCGCCTGAATTCGCCCACACCTCTTCAGTGTCGGTGATGTGCCGATGAATGCCGCCCACTCTCCGTGGAAAGGATTTCCATGAGCACCGAAGCGCTCGATCAGCACACGATTTCACGTCTGCGGGTTCCCGAGATCGAGAGTTTGCCCGCGAAACTGCGCGGGCAGATCGAGTCCCTGACCGCGACGCTCGGCTACACCCCGAACTGGGTCCGTGCGTTTGCTCTGGGCGGGGATCACACCGCCCGATTCAACGACTATCTGCTTGCCCTGCTCGACCCGAACCAGGGTCTGCTTCCCTACGTCGACCGCGAGATCCTCGCGACCGTCACCTCGGCGGAGAACGGCTGCAGCTACTGCCGCCTCAACCACGCGGGCAGCCTCGGGGATGCGCTCGGCGACCGCAGGCTGGGCACCCGGGTGGCGATCGACTACCGCGAGGTTCGCGAGCTCTCCCCGCGGCACCGTGTGCTCGCCGAGTTCGCGAGCAAGCTCGCGCTGCGTCCGACCGAGGTGGAGGACGCGGACATCGCCGGCCTCCGTGAGCTGGGCCTCGACGACGAGCAGATCTTCGAGGCGGTGCAGGTCGTGTCCGTGTTCGCCGCGGCGAACCGCTTCAGCATCTTCCTGCAGGTCACGCCGGACGACCAGTTCTTCGCCTGAGCCGAGCCACCCCACCCCTCGAGAGGCCGCCACATCATGACCACGCACGAGACCCTGCCCGAGACCCGCATCTCCCGTCTCAAGGTCCCCGCCCCGGAGGACCTGCCCCCGACCATCGCCGAGTTCTTCGAGCGGACCGAGGCCCTGGAGGGGTACGTCCCCAACTGGCTCAAGGCCTTCGCTCTCGGCGGGCCCGGCTTCACCCGACTCAACGCCTACCTCTTCCCCCTGCTGCTCGGCTCACCGGACAGCCCGAGCACGTTGACGCTGCGTGAGCGGGAGATCGTCGCCACCGTGGTCTCGGTGGCCAACCGGTGCAGCTACTGCCACGCGCTGCACGTGGACGGCCTGGGCAAGGTCCTCGGTGACCACCGGCTCGCCCACCGTGTCGCGTTGGACCACCGCGAGGTCACGGAGCTGACCGACCGCGAACGTCTGCTCTCCGATCTCGCGATCACGTTGACCCACACTCCGGGTGAGGTGTCCGACGCCCGGATCGAGGAGCTGCGGGCCGTCGGGCTGTCCGACGAGGACATCTACGAGGCGGTCCAGATCATCTCGATCATCAACGCCACCAATCGCATCAGCATCGCCCTCGGTGTGCTCCCGGACGCCGAGCTGTTCGCGGCGCCCACCGGCCCGGCGCAGTGAGCCCGGCATCCGCGACGGTCGATCGGGTGCAGGACGACGGCGTGGCCGAGACCGCGGTGAGTGCTGCGGTCCACCCGTCGGCCCGCGGGACGGCGGGCGAGCGCTCCGCGCGGCCTACACCGAGGACCGCACGCTCGTGCTGCCAGACGTGCCGTCGTGAGCCGATGCGCGGGCGTGCCGCAGCAGGATCTCGCCGAACGCCGCCACGGCCGGGTCCTTGTCGTCGTGGGCGTGCACCAGGGCGACCAGCACCTCGGGGTGCGGCTGGGCCAACGGGCGGCGGAGCAACCCCTGCGGGTCGGGCACCGACAGCTCCGGCAGCACGGTGACGCCGACGTGCGCAGCAATCATGGCCAGCGCGGTGCGGGTGTCGTCGGTGCGGTAGACGACGGTCGCGGTCTGCAGCTCCACCAGCCGACCGAGCAGATCGTGCATCAGGTAGCCGGGCCGGTAGGCGATCAGCCGTTCGGTCGCCAGCTCGGCGGCGGGCACCTCGGCCAGGTCGGCGAACCTGTGTCCGAGGGGGGCACAGACGACCAGCGGGCACCGCAGCAACGGGACCACGGTCAGCCCGGGCGGCGCCGGCGCGCCGGCCAGCACGGTGATCAGCCCGGCGTCGAGCCTGCCCGCGGCGACCGCGTCCCCGATCTCGGACGAGCCGGTCGAGGAGACCTGCAGCTCCAGGTCGGGACGTCCGGCCAGCAGGTCGCCGATCGCGGCGGGCAGCACGGTGCCCGCCGCCGCCGTGACCACCCCGACGCGCAGCCGCCCGCGTTCGGCCTCGGAGAAGGCCGCGACGGTGTTCTGCACCTCTGCCGCGGCCCGCGCGATGTGTTCGAGCTGCGGGCGCACCGCCGCGCCCACTTCGGTGGCGGACACCCCGCGCCGCCTGCGGTGCAGCAGCTGTACACCCAGTTCCCGCTCCAGCGCGCGCACCGCCTCGCTGAGCGTGGACTGGCTCATCCCGAGATCGCGGGCGGCGTCCCGGAACGAGCCCGTGCGCAGGATCGCCAGCACGCACCTGGCCTGTTCCACCCGCATCTCACCAGCGTCGCACGGGTCCGCCCGAGCGACGTGCACCCACCCACGGAGATCACCTCATGACCACCGGTTCCGAGATGGGCCAGGGCCTGCGCTCCGCCCTCGACGACGATCTGCTCGCCCGCATCCACGCGCGGGCCCGCGACTACGACGAGGAGAACCGCTTCTTCGCCGAGGACCTCGACGAGCTGCGCACCGCCGGGCACCTGCGCGGCCCCGTCCCCCGGGAGTTCGGCGGCGGCGGACTGACCCTCCACGAGGTCAACCGCGCCCAGCGCGAGCTCGCCTACTGGGCCCCGTCGACCGGCCTGGCGACCACGATGCACCTGTACTGGGTCGGCAACGCCGCGAGCCTCCACCGGGGCGGCGACCGTTCCCAGGAATGGCTGCTGCGCGAGGTCGCGGCGGGAAAGGTGATCGCTGCCGGGCACGGCGAGCCGGGCAACGACGTCGCCATCGCCGACTCCCGCACCGTGGCGGTCCCGGTGCCGGGGGGCTATCGGATCACCGGGCGCAAGATCTTCACCTCGCTCGCGCCCGCCTGGGACTACCTGGGCGTGCACGCCCGCGACGACAGCGACCCGGACCGGCCGCGGATCGTCCACGCGTTCCTCACCCGCGACGCCGGCGTGCAGACCGAGCAGACCTGGGACACCCTCGGTGTACGGGCCACCGCCAGCCACGACACCGTGCTCACCGACGTGTTCGTCCCCGCCGAGCGCGTGATCGACGTGCACGACCTCGGAGCGGATCCGGCGCCTGCCGTCGCGGGGATCTTCACGTGGGTACTGCCGTTGCTGGGCAACGTCTACTACGGCATCGCCCGGCGCGCCGTCGACGTCGCGCTCGCGACCGCGCGGAAACGCACCGCGCTCAGCCTGGGCGACGGGCCCGTGGCCGGGAAGCCGTTCGTGCAGTACCACGCTGCCGAAGCCGAGCTGCTGCTCGAGGGCATCCTCGGCCAGCTGGACAACCTCACGACCGAACTCACCGCCGGGGTCGACCACGGCGCCCGGACCCTGACGAAACTGTTCGCCGCCAAGGAGAACGCCACCCGAGGTGCCCGCGCGGCCACCGACCTCGCGTTGGAGATCGCGGGCGCGGGCTCGATCTCGCGGGGCGGGGAGCTGGAGCGGCTGTACCGCGACGTCCGGGCCGGGTCCTTCCATCCGCCGAACCCGGACACCGTGCGCGACGTCGTCGGCCGGACCGCCCTGGGGCTGTTCCCGTGAGCGACGCGCTCGCCGGCCAGGTCGTGCTGATCTCCGGTGCGGCGCGCGGGCTCGGCGAGAGCCACGCCCGGTTCGTGGTCGCCGCGGGCGGCCGGGTCGTGCTCGGCGACATCGACGGCGACGGTGTCCGCCGGGTCGCGAAGGAGCTGGGAGAGTCGGCCGTCGCCGTCGACCTCGATGTCACCGAGCCGGACTCCTGGGCCGCCGCAGTGCGAGCCGGCGAGGCGGCGGTCGGCGGCCTGACCGGATTCGTCGCCAACGCAGGGATCTTCGGCCACGGCGACACCGCAACCGTCGACCTCGAGGTGTTCCGCCAGGTGCACCGGGTCAACGTCGACGGCGTCCTGCTCGGCATCCAAGCCGTCGTCCCGAGCCTGGTGCGGGCGGGAGGAGGCAGCATCGTGACGATCTCCTCGATCGCCGGGCTGATCGGCATCGAGCACCACCCGTCCTATGTGAGCAGCAAGTTCGCCGTACGCGGACTCACGAAGTCCGCCGCGCTGGATCTGGGCAGGCACCACATCCGGGTGAACTCGGTGCACCCCGGCCGGATCGTGACCCCGTTCATCGACGGTCTGGACTCGGCGGTGCTGCCGAACCAGGTGATCCGCGAGCCGGGGCGGCCCGCGGACGTCAGCGAGCTGGTGGTCTTCCTGCTCTCACCGGCGTCCCGGTTCTCCACCGGCTCGGAGTTCGTCGTCGACGGCGGTCGGCAGCTCGGGGAGTTCCGGCCATGAGCGGGTTCTTCGATGAACTCGTCGCGGCGGCCGTCGCCCGGGAGGCTGCGGACGACGCCCGGTTCGTGTTGCCCCGCAGACCCGATCCGTTCGTGCTCGCCGCTGCGGTCGCGGTGCGCACCACCAGGATCCGGCTCGTCGTCGTGGTCGACACCGCCGAGGTGCACCCGTATGTGATCGCACGCAGACTCGCGGCGCTGGACAAGATCAGCGCGGGCCGGGCGGAGTGGCTCCCGCGCGACGACGACCCGGACCGCCGGACCGAGTCCGTCGGCCTGGTCGAGGCGTTGCTCGGGTCCTGGAAGCCCGGCGCGGTCCGCAACGACAAGCAGGCGGGCATCCACGTCGACGTGAGCAGGATCGAGCCGGTGCACCACGACGGTCTCCACTGGTCGGTGCACTCCCCGCTCGATGTGCCTGCCGGGCCGCAGGGCGTCGTGCCGCGGGCGGTGTCGGTATGAGCCGTGCGCTGCACCTGTTCGCCGAGTTCCACCACAGCGGCGACCACGAGGCCGCGTGGCGGCTGCCGACCGCGCGGCCGGACCGCACCGACGACGCCGGCTACTACGTCGACCGCGCCCGGCTCGCCGCCCGCGGCGGATTCGACGCCGTGTTCTTCGCGGACTTCGTGGGCTTCGATCCCGCGGTGCGCGACCACGTGCGGTGGCCGTTCGAGCCGACGACGCTGCTGGGGGCGGTCGGCGCAGCCGTGCCGGACATCGGGCTGGTGGCCACCGGTTCCACGGTGTTCGGCACCGCCGAGGGGCTGGTGGACACCTTCGCCGCGCTGCAGGACGTCAGCGGCGGCCGAGCGGGCTGGAACATCGTGACCGCCGGGGCGCCGTCGGCAGCCGCCGCGTTCGGGCTGGCCGACGTGCCCGCCCACGGTAGCCGCTACGACCTCGCCGACGGCGTCGTCGCCCGCTTCCACGAGCTGTGGCATGCGGGCGGACACGGCCCGCGGCCGTTGTTCGTCCAGGCCGGGGCGTCCGACCGGGGGCGGGACTTCGCCGCCCGACACGCCGACGTCGTCTTCGCCGCCACCCCGACGGTCGAGGACGGGCGGGCGTTCCGCCGCGACCTGCACCGGCGGGCCGCGGTCCTCGGCACCCGCCCGCCACTGCTCCTGCCCGGTTTCCTGGTCACCCTGGGCTCCACCGAGTCGGAGGCCCGTGCGTTGCGGGACCGCCTGGACGACCTCCTCACCGACGACAACGTGGCAGGCCTGCTGCGCGGCTTCGGGATCGAGGTCCCGCCCGGCGGGCTCGACTGCCCGCTGCCCGAGCGGTTCGCCGCCGCGAACTTCGACGGGATCCGCAGCCGCGCCCCGGTGCTGGCCGGGATAGCTGCCCGGCTGGGCCCTGCCACGACGCTGCGGACACTGGTACGGCAGGTCGCGGGCAGCCGCGGCCACCTCTCGCACGTCGGGACGGCCGAGCAGGTCGCCACGATCATGGAGGAATGGCTGGCGACGGGGGCCGCCGACGGGTTCGTCGTCAAGTTCTCGCACAACCCCGGAGGCGCCGAGGACTTCGTCGACGGTGTGGTCCCGATCCTCCGCCGGCGCAGGCTTCTGCCCACCGGCCCGCACTCCCCACGTCTGTGGCGCGTTCCCCCGCCCACGTCCACCTGACACCAAACACCAGGAGACTCCGTGTCCCATCCCGCGAACGTCGACCCGCACCCGGAGTTCGGTGAGACCGCCACCGCGCACGACACCCCCGTCCTCGACTCCCATCTGCACCACGTCGAGTCAGGGAGCGGCGACCCCGTGGTGTTCATCCACGGCAACCCCACCAGCTCGTTCCTCTGGCGGCACGTGTTCCGCAGGCTCGAAGGCCACGGGAGGCTTCTCGCCGTCGACCTGCTCGGATTCGGCGACTCCGGCAAGCCCGCGCTCGAGTACTCCCTGACCGACCAGCAGCATCACCTGGACGCGTGGTTCGACGCCCTCGACCTGCGAAACGTCACCCTGGTGCTGCAGGACTACGGCGCGGCCCACGGGCTGCACTGGGCCGCCCGCCACCCGGACCGGGTCGCCGCCGTGCTCCTCGCCGAGCCGGTGCTGCGCCCGATCGAGTCGAGCCACCTGCCCGACCAGTTCCTGGACGTCCGAGCCCTCATCCGCACGCGGGGAGCGGGCGAGGAGTTCGTACTGGAGCGGAACGCGTTCCTCACCGAGCTGTTCCCCGGCTTCTTCCTGAACCCGCTGTCGGCCGAGACGATCGCGGAGTATCAGCGCCCCTTCCCGACCCCGGAGTCGCGGCGGCCCGTGCTGCAGGGGCCGCGCAACCTCCCCGTCGACGGCGATCCGGCCTCCACCGTGGAGTTCCTCGACTCCTTCGTCGACTGGCTGCGGACCAGCGACGTGCCCAAGACCCTGCTGCAGTTCGAACCGGGCTTCCTCCTCAGCCCCACGATCGTGGCGTGGGCCCGTGAGACGATCCGGAACCTGGAGAGCACCCACGCCGGCCGGGGCATCCACTACGTGCAGGAGGAGCAACCGGCGGCCATCGCGGAGGCAGTCGTCGCGCTGCGCCACCGTGCGGTGCGAGTGGGCCCGCCGGTCCGGGGGTGATGGGCCGGTGACCGGTGGCGGTGGGTACGGATCCCGCGAGCAGTGGTCCCCGGGAGCCCGACCCGACTACCGTTCCCGGAGTGGGGTCACGGGAGGGACCGACCGGGGGGAACGCACGGGACCGGGTCTACGCCGAGCTGCGAGACCGGCTGCTGCACGGGCGTTACGGCGCGGACGAGGCCCTGGTCCCCGGCACGCTCAGCTCGGAGTTCGGGGTGTCCCGCACACCGGTGCGGGAGGCACTCGGGTTGCTCGCCCAGGACGGACTGCTGGTCGCGACGCACCACGGCTTCCTCCCGCGCCGCCGCGACCCCGAGGAGTTGCTGGAGATCTTCGAGACCCGGGCGCTGCTCGACGCGGGAGCAGCAGAGGCCGCCGCGGCGCGGGCCACGCCGCTCGACCTCGCACGGATCGAGGAGGCCTCGGCACGTGCGCGGGACGCCGCGGAGGTGGCCGTCGTGCGCCGGCACCTCAACGCGTGGCACGAGGCGGTGCGGGCCGCCGCGCACAACACCACCCTCGCCGCCCTCATCGGGCGGCTGGAGGCCCAGATCAAGATGCACGCTCCGTGGCGGACCGACCCCGCCGCCGGGTCCTTCGCCGACGCGCTCGCCCAGCACGACGCGATCACCGCCGCGATCCGTTCCGGTGACGCGCCGACCGCGCGGGCCCGGATGCTGGCCCATCTGGCGCAGGACCGTGACGCGCGGATCCGACAGCTGGTGGCACGACCCCGGGACTGACCGGGAACGCTCTCAGCCGGACGGCGACGCCTCCAGGGGCAGTCCGGCGGATCGCCACTCGGTGAGCGACCCGTCGTACAGGGCGACGTCGTCACGTCCCCGTCCGGCGAGCGCGAGTGCCAGGCCTGCTGCGTTGATGCCGCCGCCGCAGTAGAGCACGAGCGGGCCGGGCGCATCCCGCAACGACGCCGCGACGGCGTCGGCCCGCTCCGGACGCAGCAGCCCCCCCCTCGTCCAGCAGGTCGTTGTAGGCGGCATGCCGCGAGCCGGGGATGTGACCGGCCGCGAAGTCGGGCGTCCGCAGCGCGCACACCAAGGTGCCGGGGCGGCCGCCGTCGAGCATCGCGCGGACGCCGTCGAGGTCGACCCAGCGCCCCGGGGCGGCGACGGGCGTCCAGGTTCCCCGGGCCGACGGTCGGGGCGCCCCGGTCTCGAGTTCACCGCCGGCCGCGACCCAGGCGGCGCGGCCGCCGTCGAGGACCCGGACGTCGGTGTGTCCGGCGGCGCGCAGCAACCACCAGATCCGCGCGGCCCACGCCCCGCTCAGCGAGTCGTAGACGACGATCCGCGAGTCCCGGTCGATCCCGAGGTCGCGGGCGGCCCTGCCGAGCTCGCTCGTGGACGGCCGGGTGAGCGGAAGCGCGGCACCCCGTGCGGAGAACACCTCCACGATGTCGGCGAACGACGCACCGGGCAGATGACCCGCCTCGAACACCGCGCGCCCGGACCGGTAGACGACCGCGCCCCCGGGACCGGTGTCCCGGGCGACGGTCGCGTCGAGGACGAGTGCCTCGGCCCGTTCCTCGACGAGCTCCTCCGCGGTGACGAGCTCGCTCACGCCGGCCCCCGTTCCGGTCGGTGCAGGCCCAGGTTGTCGCGCAGCGTGCCCCCGGTGTACGCGGACGGGACCAGCCCGCGCCGGCGCAGCTCGGGCACGACGGCGTCGGCGAACTCGGTGAACGCTCCCGGGACGTGGGTGGCCTGGACCATGAACCCGTCCGCCGCACCGGCCTCGAGCCACTGCTCCATCGTGTCCGCGATCGTCGCCGCGGAACCGACCATGTCGCCCTCGGTCCGTGCGCCGTACCACCGGCCGATCTCGCGGATCGAGAGTCCCTCGCGCTCGGCGAACTCGACGACCTCCCGGTAGTGCCCATCCACGCCGACCTCCGACAGCGGGGGCAGCGGACCGTCGAGGTCGTACCGGGTGAGGTCGACGTTCACGTGGTAGGCGAGCCGCGACAGTCCGGCCTCGGGATGCACGAGGTCGGCGAACGCCTCGTGCGCGGCCCGCGCGTCGGAGTCGGTCCGGCCCACCACGGTGGTCGCGGCGGGCAGGATGCGGACCTGGTCCGGGTCCCGGTGCTGTGCGGCGACCCGCTTCTTCAGGTCGCCGTAGAACGCGACGGCCGACTCCAGCGACTCGTGGCTGCAGAACACGACGTCGGCCCACCGGGCGGCGAAGTCCCGGCCGGCCGGCGAGGCTCCTGCCTGGACGATCAACGGTCGACCCTGCGGGCTGCGCGGGACCCCGAGCGGACCCTGCACCCGGAACCGTTCGCCCTCGTGGTCGAGGGCACGGACCTCCTCCGGCCTGCCGTAGATGCCGGTCTCGCGGTCGGCCAGGACCGCGTCGTCGGACCAGCCGTCCCACAGCTTGGTGACGACCTGCAGGAACTCCTCGGCACGGGCATACCGCTCGGCACGGCCGGGCAGTGCCTCGGCGCCGTGGTTGCGCGCCTCGGCGTCCTGGAAGCTGGTGACGACGTTCCAGGCCGCGCGACCGCCGGTGAGGTGGTCCAGCGTCGCGAACTCGCGGGCCACCGGATAGGGCTGGGCCCACCCGGTGGACCCGGTGGCCGCGAGCCCGAGGTGCTCGGTCACCGCCCCCATCATCGCCAGGACCGGGATCGGCGAGAGCCGGGGTGTCCCAGTGCCGTAGCGCACCGCCGGGTCGAACGACCCGCCCAGGCTGCGCGGGACGGCGAGCGAGTCGGGGACGAAGGCCAGGTCGAACCGGGCGTCCTCGAGCAGCCGGGCGACGCGCAGGTAGTGCTCCGCCCGCAGGAACGACGAGGTGCTGTCCGGGTGGCGCCATCCGGCGGTGCCCTGCGGGCCGGCGTTGAGGAAGGCCGCGAGGTGCATCAGTCCGCCAGCAGGGACAGCTCGTCGAGGAAGGCGACGGCGAACGAGCCGGTCCCCCGCGCCGGCCGGGCCCGCCGGGCGGCCTCCGCGTACACCGCGTGCGCGACGGCGACCGCGGTCAACCGGTCGTCGACCGCGGCCAGCGCGGCCGCCGTCAGCGCGCCCAGCGCGCAGCCGGCGCCGGTGACCTGGGTCAGCCGCGGATCGCCGCCGGTGACGGCGACGGTCGCGTCGCCGTCGGTGACGTAGTCGGTCGGCCCGGAGACGGCGACGACGGCGCCGGTCCGCGACGCGAGCTCCGCGATCACCGGTATCGCCTCGGTCGAGTCGGCGGTGGTGTCCACACCGCGGCCGCCGGCGCCGCCGTTCAGCGCGATGAGCTCCGAGGCGTTGCCCCGGATCGCGGTCGGCCGGTGGGCGAGCAGCGAGCGCACGATCTCGTCGTACTCGCCCGCCCCGGCGCCGAACGCGACCGGGTCGAGGACCCACGGGGTGCCCGCGGCATCGGCGGAGCGGGCCGCGTCGAGCAGGGTGTCCGGGCCGCTGCTCATCAGCGACGCGGTGTTGATCCAGACGGCGGACGCCCCGGCGCCGAAGGCGACCGGGGCCCCGGGCAGCGCACCGATGGCCGGGCTCGCCCCGACCGCCAGCAGTACGTTCGCGCTCAGGTTCGCCGCGACGTAGTTGGTCAGGCCGTAGCAGAACGGTGCCGTCGCACCGATCGCCCGGACGCCGTCGGGGACGACCGGATCGGCCCAGGTCAGCTCGTGCACCGCGATACCTCCACCACAGGGACGACGATCTGCATACAGATCGGCGACGCCCAGTCTGCCGTCGCGTAGCGGGCGTGTCCCACGCCTGTGCTGTGTCCCACCGTCCTGCTCGGCTCGCTCTCGCCCCGGGCGACCTGCACCGGGAGCCGTACGTCCCGGTGTGCGCTGCATGCAGCAGCAGCGCACGGGCCGGGACGATGCAGGCTGCGTCGTGGAAGCATGTGCCGTGACTCACCTCGCGGGGCACACCCGGCGGAGGTGATGCTGAAGGGGTGGCCATGAGCGAGGTTCGGATGCCCGGTCCGGGAGCCTCGCTGTTCGCGCGGCGCGTCCGCCCCGGTGCGGTGGGCTGAGCGGTGGACACCCGCGACGCGATCCGGGCCCGCCCCGGCGAGTGGTCACAGCTCACGCACACCTATGCCCGGGACGTCCCGGCGCTGTCGGTGCCGTGGCCCGCGGTGCGGTTCCCCGACCCCCGGGTGCTCGGCCGCAACGACGATCTCGGGGTCGGCCCGGTCGAGCTGCCCACGCTGGTGGGCGACGGGGTGGACACCCGCGCGCTGGCCTACGCCGGCCACCAGTGGGGCGTCTACAAACCCCGGCTGGGCGACGGGCGTGCCCTCCTGGCCGGCGAGCTGCCCGACGGCCGCGACCTGCACCTCAAGGGCATCGGCCCCACCCCCTTCTCCCGCGGGCTCGACGGCCGGGCCGCTGTCGGTCCGATGCTGCGCGAGTACCTGTTCGGCGAGGCGATGCACGCACTCGGCATCCCGACGACGCGCGCGCTCGCCGTCGTCGCGACCGGGGAGCGGATCGAGCGGGACGGACGCGAGCTGCCGGGCGCGGTGCTCACCCGCGTCGCCGCCAGCCACCTGCGGGTCGGGACGTTCCAGTACGCGGCCGTCAGCGAGCCCGGGTCGCTGCGCGCCCTCGCCGACCACGCGATCGCCCGCCACTTCCCGGACGCCGCCCGGGCCGTGCGGCCCTACCGGGAGCTGTTCGGCCGGGTCGTCGACGCCCAGGCCGCGCTGGTGGCCCGCTGGATGCTCGTCGGATTCGTGCACGGCGTGATGAGCACCGACAACACCACGATCTCCGGCGAGACGATCGACTACGGGCCGTGTGCGTTCATGGACGCCGTCGACCCCGCCACCGTGTTCAGCTCGCTCGACACGACGGGCCGCTACGCCTATGCGGCGCAGCCGGAGATCCTGCGGTGGAACCTCGCGCGCCTCGCCGAGAGCCTGCGCCCGCTCGACGACGTCGAGGACCTCGTGGACGAGTTCCCGCGCACCTACGAGCGGTACTGGGCACGGGGCATGGCGGCGAAGCTGGGGCTGTCCACGCCGGACGCCGCGCTCGCGACCGACCTGATGGCGCTGCTGCACGCCCAGCACGTCGACTTCACGACGTTCTTCCGCGCGCTCGCGGCGGGCACCGCCCGGGACCTGTTCCTGGACCGGGCGGCGCTCGACGCCTGGGCGGTCCGCCGCGCGCCGCTGGTCACCGCGGGCCGGGCGGCGATGGACCGGGTCAACCCGCTCTACGTCCCGCGCAACCACGTCACCGACGCCGCGCTCGCGGCCGCCGAGCACGGCGATCTCGACCCCTTCCACCGGCTGCTCGCCGCGGTCCGCGAGCCCTACGTCGAGCGGCCCGGCCTGGCGGACCTCACCCGCCCCGGAACCGGTCCGCACGTGACCTACTGCGGCACCTGAGTCACCGTGCCGACGAAGCGGTCGTCGGCGGGCGGCTCGCCGTCGACCACCAGGAACCGCAGGTGCGCGGGCAGCCGGTCGAGCAGGGCGAGCAACGACGGCAGCCGCGCGGCCTCGACCAGGGCGAGGTCGACCGCGTCGGAGGCGTGCAGCAGGTCCTCCGGGTCGACCACGACCTGCGCGACGACCGGCCTGCCGTGGAAGGACGACGCCACCGCGCCCGGACCCGCGACCCGGTAGGCGCCGACGTGGTCGATCGGGGCGATGCCCTCCCCCGTCGCGTAGACGCCACGCTCGCGGTCCACGACCAGCGCCGAGTTCGGGTACGAGTCCCACAGCGCGCGCAGGATGCCGGCCACCTCGCCGGTGGTGGCGGCACCGGCGGGTGTCGGGTCGGCGAACGGGCCCGGGTCCCACGCCCCGGCGCCCGCCCGGCCCGCGGCGGTGAGCCGGTCGTGGCTCGCGAGCACGATCCCGGTCCGGCCGCGCAGCCAGTGCTCCAGGCTCGCCACCGTCCGCGCGAGGTTCCACGGGTGCTCGCGCTCCACGGCGACCACCGGCAGGAACGTCGAGTCCGGCCGCCGCAGGCCGAGGACCGCGGCGACCGTGGTCGGGTCCAGGGCGGTCACCGGCTCCGGTCCGAGCACTCGGTCCAGGCCCAGCAGGTAGGTACCGGTGGGCAGCCGGTCGGGGTCCGCGACCGCGTCCCGCACCGCCTCCCCGTTCAGGGCGACCGCGCTCCACCGGCCGTGCGCCGACCCGGCCGCGGACACGGTCGCGGACAGGGACGCCGCCACCCCGTCCGGGGCCGGCGCCGACGGGTCCTCCGCCCGCGGGTCGGCGCGCCGGGCCACCACGGTGGCCCGCGCCGCCGCCCGGCGCGCCGGGTCGACGTCGAACCGCAGGTCGCCGGGGTCGCGGAACGGCGGCAGCCCCAGGTGCCCGGCGAAGGTGTCCGAGGTGTACTCGCGCTTGTAGAGCCCCTTGCGCTGCAGCGCGGGGACGAGCTCGTCGACCAGCACCTGCAGGGTCTCGAGGGTGAGGTCGGGGGCGAGGACGAACCCGTCCGCGGCGCCCGCCTCGTACCAGTCCTCCAGCCGGTCGGCGAGCTGCTCCGGCGGCCCGACGAACGTCGAGTGCCCCGCACCCACGAACCGGCTGCGGACCAGCAGCTGGGCCAGCGGCAGCCCGGCGTGCTCACGCAGGAACCCGTGCACCGAGGCCCGGAACCCGAGGCTGACCGTCTCGCTCGCGGGCAGCTCCGCCAGCCGCTGCGCGGACAGCAGCTCGACCGGCAGCGGCTCCTGCGGGTCCAACGTCGACACGTCGAACGCGATCAGCGAGCTCAGCCACGCCACCTGCTCGCCGGTCTGCTGCTCGGACTGGCTGTAGACGTCCGCGACCTTGGCCTCCGCCTCGGCCTGGGTGCTCCCCAGCACCAGCCGCAGCCCCGAGAGGTAGTTCAGGTGGTCGGCAGGGCGCCCGAAGCCGACCGCGTCCCCGCGGAACGCCGCCCGGTGCTCGACGGCCCCGGCACGGGTCAGGTCCGCGGCGAACACCCCGTTGGCGAAACGGCCCGCCAGCGACCGCCCGGCCTCGGAGGTGCTGGCCCGCACGATCGGCGGCCGCCCCTGCCGGGACGGGGGCACGGCGAGCCTCCCGCGCACGGTGAACTGGTCGCTCACGTGGTCCACGGTCGCGCCCGACCACAGGTCCGTGACGATCCCGACGAACTCCTCGGCCCGGGCGTAGCGGGTGTCCCGCGGCGGGTGGGCGGGCAGCCCGAAGTTGGCCGCGGCGGCGCCGGAGTGCGAGGTCACGACGTTCCAGGCCAGCCTGCCGCCGCTGAGCACGTCGAGCGAGAGCAGACGCTCGGCCAGCCGGAACGGGTCGTTGTAGGTGGTGGAGGCGGTCAGCAGGAAGCCGACGTGCTCGGTGGCCTCGATCGCGGCCGTCCACGCGGTGAAGCGGTCCAGCCCGTCCGCGACGGCGGTGGTCGGGTCGGTGATCTGGGAGCCGTCGCCGGTGAACACGGCGTCGAGCAGGCCGGCCTCGGCGAGCTGGGCGAACTCCGCCCAGTAGGCCGGGTCGTACAGCGAGAACCGCCGCAGCCTCGGCGACAGCCAGGCGTCGGGGAGGTTGCCGTAGGTCCGCAGGTTGTAGGCCAGGAAGATCCCGTCGCGGTCCGTCACGTGTTCCACGCCTTCGCGAGCAGCTCGTAGCTGCGGACCCGGTCGGTGTACTCGGTGGTGATCGTCGTGACGACGAGCTCGTCCGCGCCGGTGGCCCGGGCGAGGGTCTCCAGGCGCTCGGTCACCGTCGCCGGCGACCCGACGAACTGGGTGTCCACCCGGTCCCGCACCACGGCCCGTTCCTCCTCGGTCCACACCCTGGCCCGCGCCTCCTGCGGGGTCACGTAGGGGTGGGCGCCGCGCCCGCTGCGGATGTCGAGGACCCACTGGCCGTAGGGCGAGGCCAGCTCGCGGGCCCGGTCGTCGTCGTCCGCCACGACGACGTCCGCCGAGACCAGCACGTGCGGCTCGGCGATGCGGCCGGGCCGGAACGCCGCCCGGTAGGCCGCCACCGCATCGAGCGTCGCGCTCGGTGAGGTGTGGTAGTTCGCGGCGAACGGCAGCCCCAGCTCCCCCGCAACCTGTGCACTCGCCCCCGCGCTCGCGCCCAGGACCAGTACCTGCACGTCGGCCCCCGCCGCGGGGGTGACCTGCAACGGGCGGCCGTCCGCGCGGGTCGCGGTACCGGCGAAGTAGGACAGGATCTCCCGCACCTGGGCTCCGTAGTCCGGCGCGGGGTCGTCGGCGCTGAAGCCGAGGAGCTCACCGAAGGTCCCGAACAACGACAGGTCACCGACGAACCGGGCGGGCGGCGGGACCAGCAGCCCGTCGACGACCCGTGCGGGCGGGGCGGGCGGCGGCGTGTCACCGGGGGCCGCCCGGCCCTGGCGGATCAGCGTCAGCAGCTTGTGCAGGTCGAACCGGCCCAGCCCGACGTCGATCCGGCCGGGATGCACCGCGCCGACGGTCCCGAACTGCTCGGCGACCGACAGCGGCGGGGTGTTCGGCAGCTGGACCGCCCCGGACCCGACCCGGATCCGCTCGGTGGCCGCGGCGATCAGCGCCACCAGCACCGGCGTCGACGAGGAGGCGACACCGGGATTGAGGTGGTGCTCGGCCACCCAGTAGCGGCGGTACCCGGCCCGTTCGGTCACCTGGGCCAGGTCGATCGAATGGCGCAGCCCGTCACCGGCGCCCCCGCCGGCGGGCACCGGTGAGAGGTCGAGGACGGACAGCGGTGGGCGCGGGGACATGCGGACCTCCGGGAGGGCACCGGTGAGCGGGTCGGGAGCGAGGACGTACCCACCCCGGACAGCACGCCCCGGCCACCCGGAGCAGGTCGATGTGTCTCCTGCGGGACCCCACGAACCCGACCTTCACCGTTCCCCCATCGCTCCCGGCGTGCGCACCCGTGCCACGGACGGCCGGGCGCGGCGGCGTCGTCGAGCCGGGTCCCGGCCGGGTGTGGAGGGCCCGCAGGTCCGTGGGACGACTCTACGTACCGGGGTCCGGCCCACGTCAATCCTCGACCCGGCCGGCTCCGCCCGCATCCCCCGCAACGCCAGACCGACGAGCCCGGTCGCCTCCGCCCGCGGATCGGGCCGGTGCTCGCTGGCCAGCACGACACCCTGACGACCCGCGCCCTCCGCGGTTGCGGTACCGCCGGCTCCGTTGCCCGGAAGGGTCAGGCTGCGGGCTCCGCGGTCGTCCGGGCGGCGGACACCGGACGCGCCAGGAGCGCGTGGAGCGCCGTCAGTGCGCCCGCGACCACGAGCAGGACGAGCGCGGACGTGCCTGCCGGGATCAGGTCACCGCGCAGCAGGTGGAAGCCGACCGCGCCCAGGAGCAGGAGCAGGAGGCCGGTGGACGCGGCGAGTCCGATCGCACGCACGCGGAGCCCCACCAGCAGGCCGAGCGCGCCCGCGACCTCGAGCAGTCCGATGACCACCACCAGCGCCGCCGGCAGACCCAGCTGGTCCACGAACGTCGCCGTCGAGACGATCTTGCCGCCGCCGATGGCGAGGAAGGCGATCGCGCCGAGTACCGACAGGACACCGAGTGCGACGCGCATGGAGGACTCCCTTCGTCCGGGACGTGTCGTCCCGAGGTCGGACCGCAGGTGACGCAGACGGTCGAGCCCATGCTCCGATCCGCGGCCCATCCACCGCCCATCGCCGGGTCATCGCTCGTCCACTCGGCCCATCGACACGGCCGACACGGCCATGGGAGCCACCACCCGGCACCGGGATCGGCTCGGGAGCAGGTCAGTCGAGCAGTCTCCTGACCATCTCGAACAGGAACGGTGTGTCGCTGTCGAGGTAGAAGTGCCCACCGGGGCGGGTGAACAGCCGGAAGGGCCCCGTCGTGAGAGCGCCCCACCCGTGCGCGTCGGCGGCCGTCGCGCGGGGGTCGGCGTCCCCGACGACCGCTGTGACCGGGATGTCCAGCGGCGGGCCCGGCCGGAACCGGTGGCGGTCCAGGAGCCGGTAGTCACCGCGGATGACCGGAAGGAAGGCCGCGCGCACGTCCGGATCGTCGAGCAACGCCGTTCCGCGGCCGCCGAGCCGCCGGACGTCCGCGAGCACGGCCTCGTCGTCGGCCGGCAACCGCTCGGTGCAGGCCGACCGCGGTGACCGTCGTCCGGACACCACCAGGGCGGCGGACGGTGCACCGCGGGCCTGCAGCACCCGGCTCACCTCGTGGGCGACCACGGCGCCCATGCTGTGCCCGAACAGGACGGTGCGCCGCGACGCGGCGAGCGGCGCGACGACATCGGCCACCGCGGTGGCGAGGGTCATGAGGTCGTCGGGGGCGGCCTCGGGCCGGCGGTCGAAACGCCCCGGATAGTGGACGGGGAGGGCCGCCACGTCCGGCGCCAGCTCGACCGACCAGCGGTGGAAGTAGGCGGCGGTACCGCCCGCGTGCGGGAAGCACAGGAGCAACGGCGCCGCGGGGTCGACGTCACGCACGGGGACCAGCCAGGGGCGAGCCGCCGCCAACGCGGGCCCGGGAGCCGGGCTCACGGCACGGCCTCGGCCCGGAGGGACCTGGCCAGCGACAGCGCCCCGTGGAGGGACGACGTCCCTCCGAGCGCGGCCGCACGGACCTCCGGGACGGGATGCCCCACCCGCGCGTGTCCCGCCACCTCGTCCGCGACGACGGCTGCCAGGTCCGTGACACCGGCGGCGAACCCTCCGCCGATCACGGCGAGATCGACCCGCAACAGCTCCCCCACCCCGATGACCGCGGCGGCCAACGCCCGACCCGCCGCCCGGACCGCCCCGTCCGCCCACGGGGCACCGGCGCGCCATCCGTCGAGCAGCTGCTCAGGGCCGGTCTCCTGTCCGAACGCGGCGCCCGCGGCCCGCAGCACCGCGGGCCCGGATGCGATCCCCTGCAGGCATCCGCGTCTGCCGCAGTCGCACCGTGGGCCGTCGAGCGCGACGATCATGTGCCCCACCTCGCAGGATCCGCGTCCCGACCGAGGGAGCAGCCGGCCGTCGGAGACGATCCCGCCACCCACACCGGTCCCCACCCCGAGGTAGACCACATCCGACCGGCCGGCGTGCTCGGCCTCGGCCAGCGCCGCGAGATCTCCGTCGTCCGCGGTCGCGGTGGGGGTCGCGGGGAACAGATCCGCGACGAACCCGGCCCAGTCCAGGCCCACCCAGCTCGGGCGGTTCGGCCAGCTCGTCACGGTCCCCGACACGGCGACGGTCGCGGGGAGGGACACGCCGACGGCGCGGGATCCGCTCCCCATCGTGGCCACCGCTGCGCGCAGGAGGGCGAGATCGTCGGACCTGCTCGCCCCCTCTGACCACCGCACGACCGTCTCGTGCGGTGGGGTTCCGGCTCCCTCGCGACGCAGGGCCACCTTCGTCCCGCCGATGTCGATCGCCAGGATGCTCACCGGTCGCACCGCACGGGTGTGTCGGGCATCGTCCGTCCTCACCTGCTCGGGGTCGCCGTCGCAGGTCAGCATCGGCGGCGACGCCCATCGCGGGCTCATCCCATGGTCACCGGCCGGGCACGTTCGGTGATCCGGGCCACAGCGACGTCGTCGGGCCCGCGCCGACCAGGACGGTCACATCGCTGTTCCCCAGGCGACCCGAATGTTCCCTCTACTGCCGGTCGCGCTGCCCACCGATGCTGCGAGACGCACACCCGTCTCGACGAAGGGACCCCCGTGTCCACCGCTCCGTCCCGCACCGTCCCCCGGCCGGGGCTCACCCTGGCCTTGCTCGCGTTCGCCCAGTTCATGACCGCGATCGACTTCGACATCGTCTTCGTGGCGCTGCCGGAGATCGGCCGCGACCTCGGCTTCTCCGAACAGTCACTGCAGACCGTCGTCAGCGCCTACACCGTCGTCCTCGGCGGCTTCCTCCTGCTCGGCGGGCGGGCCGCGGACCGGCTGGGAGCGCGGCGCATGTTCGTCGCCGGGCTCGTGGTCTTCGGACTGTCCTCGCTGGTCGCGGGCCTCGCGAGCGGCCCGACCGTGCTCGTGCTCGCCCGCGCGGTACAGGGGCTCGGTGCGGCGCTGCTGACCCCGTCCACCCTCAAGCTCGTCACCGCGCACTTCGCGGAGGGCCCCGCACGCAACAAGGCCCTCGCGGTCTGGGGAGCCGCGGGCGCGACCGGCGCCGCGGTCGGCGCCCTCGGCGGCGGGGTGCTCACCAGCCTGCTCGGCTGGGAATGGGTCTTCTTCGTCAACGTGCCCCTGATGGCCATCGCGCTCGCCGCGACGCCGACCCTGCTCAGCCGCGACCACACGACGAGTTCCGGCGGGTTCGACCTGCCCGGCGCCGTCCTCGCCACCGCGGGGTTCACCCTCGTCGTGCTCGGCCTGGTCTCGGGCCCGGAGATCGGCTGGCTCACCCCGCGCGGCGTCGGCGCGCTCGTACTCGGTCTCGTGCTGGTGGGCCTGTTCGTGCTCGTGGAGTCCCGCACCCGCGACCCGCTCGTGCCCCTGCGCCTGTTCCGCAACCGCAACGTCGTCGCCGCCACCGCGGTGATCTTCGTGTTCATGGGAACCGTCGGCACCCAGTACTACCTGTTCACCACCTACCTCCAGACGGTCCTGGGCTACTCCCCGCTGACCGCGGGCTTCGCCTTCCTGCCACTCAGCATCTGCAGCCTGCTCGCATCGATGACACTGGTCCCCCTGCTGCTGGGCAGGCTCGGCATCCGCAGCACCCTCGTCATCGGCATGACCTGCGTGACCGCCTCACTGGTGGTGCTCGCCCTCGGCATGTCGGTCGGCGGCTCCTACTGGGCCGTCCTGCCCGGCGTGCTGCTCTGGGGCACCTCCGCCGGGCTCGCGTTCCCACCGCTGTTCGTCTCCGTCTCCACCGGCGTCGCACCCGAACAGCAGGGCGTCGCCTCCGCCCTGGCCTCGACCTCGCAGTACCTGGGCTCCGCGGTCGGCCTGGCCGCCCTGGTCGCCGTGGCGAGCGCCGGACTGGAACCCGACGCGACCCCGGACGCCGTCGTCGCGGGACTGCGGCTCGCCGGATGGGTGGCCGCAGCGGTCACCCTCGTGGGAGTGGGCCTGGCCGCGGCCATCCTGCGCCCCTCGCGCACCGCCCCCCAGCAGCAGGCGACGAGCGCGTGAGCGGGGCCGTTCAGCCGAACTCGTGCGCGGCGACCGCGGCGACCTCGACCGCCTGCGGGCGGTTGAGCCGCGGGTCGCAGGCGGTGCGATAGCGGTCGGCGAGGTCACCGGGTGCGACGGCACCGCCGACGCACTCGGTGACGTCGTCACCGGTGAGCTCGAGGTGCAGCCCGCCGGGGTGGGTGCGCGCTGCCCGGTGCGCCGCGGCGTAGGCGCGCACCTCGGCCAGCACGCGGTCCAGCCGGCGGGTCTTCAGCCCCGAGGCGGAGGTCTCGGTGTTGGCGTGCAGCGGATCGCACAGCCACGCGACCGGGTGTCCGGTGGCCGCGACGGCCGCCAGGATCGGCGGGAGCGCCTCCGCCACCCGCTCGGCGCCCATCCGGACGATCAGCGAGAGCCGCCCCGGGAGGCGGCCGGGGTCGAGCAGCCCCAGGTAGGTCAGGACCTCGGAGGGTGTCGCTCCCGGCCCGATCTTGATCCCGATCGGGTTGTCCAGCAGGCGGAGCAGGGCGACGTGCGCGCCGTCGACGTGCCGGGTGCGTTCGCCGATCCAGAGGAAGTGGCCCGATCCCCCGTAGAGGCCGGCCGTGGAGCGTCGGACCAGGGCGGACTCGTAGTCCAGCAGCAGCGCCTCGTGACCGGCGAACACCTCCTGCGGGTGCGTCCGGATGCGGTCCAGGACGCTCGCCGCGTCCGCGTACGCGCGCAGCATCCGCTGGGGGTCGGCCGCGCGGGCGGCGCGCGTCCCGGTCGCCGAGTTGACGATGTCCCCCCGGTAGACCGGCAGGCCGTCGGCGTCCGAGGAGTTCGAGCGCGGCTTGGCGTACTGCCCCGCCATCCGGGCGATCCGCACGACCGGGGTGGTCGCGCCGCCGCGCAGCACGTCGGCGACGGCGCCCAGCGTCGCGAGGTTGCCCAGCAGGTGCTCGCGGGTGTTGCCGTCGAAGGTCTCCGCGCAGTCACCGCCGTGTACGACGAGGGCCTCGCCGCGCGCGACCTCGGCGAGGCGGGTGCGCAGACCGTCGACCTCGTCGGCGGCGACGAGCGGCGGCATGAGCGCCAGGGCACGACGGACCGCCGAGACCCGGCCCGGGTCGGGCCAGTCGGGCTGTTGGAGCGCGGGTCGCGCGGTGGCGGCGGCGATGCGCGCGGCGGCAGCACCGAGCGGGTCGGTCGGCAGCACGGGGGCCAGGGGGGTCATACCGGGGAGAGCCTTTCCGAACCGAGGTGGATGAGGAGGTCGTCGACGAGGGCTCGCGCCCCGGTCGTGTCGCTCGCCCCGCCGAAGAGGTAGAAGTCCGGACGGACCAGCGCGGCGACCGCGCCGGCGTCGGCCAACAGCGGCAGGTACACGTCGTCGAGGTCCTGGAGCACGCCCGCGGCGTCGCTCCCGGCCGGAGCGACCTGCACCAGGTGGGCACCGAGCCCGGCGAGCCGGGCGCGCCGTGCCGGATCGAGGAGCCCCTCGACCGGCAGCGTCGACAGCAGGACGAACCCGGTGCCGACGACGTCGTCGAACAGCCCGGTGACGCCGTCGCGCGTCACCGTTCCCTGGGGGCCGAGCACGCCGCCCAGCCCGGTGGGGTCCCTGCGGAGCACGCCTCGGGTCAGCGCGGTGACCGCGGGTTCGGCCGGTGTCCCGCGCCGGCGCGCGGCCGCGGCCGCCATCGCCGTGTCGCGGTCCGCGGCGGCCTTCGGGTCGGTCTGGCAGATGACCCGGCCGAGGTTCATCGACATGCCGATGGCGTGTTGCACGTGCGCCCGGCGTTCGACGGTGTAGCTGTCCAGCAGCGAGTCGGCGGCCGCGCCCCGCAGGACGAGGTCGAGCTTCCACGCGAGGTTCGCCGCGTCCCGCAGCCCCGAGCACATGCCCTGCCCGGCGAACGGCGGCATCAGGTGCGCGGCGTCCCCGGTGAGCAGGACCCGCCCGGAGCGCCAGTCGTTCGCGAACCGCGCCTGGAACGTGTAGACCGCGTGCCGGTCGAGGGTGGCGTTGCCCGGGTCGAGCCCGAACAGCCCCAGCAGCCGCCACGCCGAGTCGGCCGTGCCGAAGTCCGCCGGGTCCTCGTCGGGCAGCCGCATGAACTCCCACCGCCGGTGACCGGGTCCTGCCGACACCGCGGTGCGCGGGCGGGCGGGGTCGCAGACCTGCAGATTGTTCGGCTCGAGGACCCGTCCGTCGTGCACGGTGACGTCGCAGGTCAGCCAGTCGTCGAAGTAGCCGAAGTCGGTCACGGGGAGGTCGAGGGCCGCGCGCACGGTGCTGTTGGCCCCGTCGCACCCGACGAGCCACGAGGCCTCGACCTCGAGCGGGTCCGGCCCCGCGGTCACCACCCGCACCCGGTCGGCGTCCTGGTCGAGGGCGACCACCTCGTGGCCCCGCAGCACGGTGACCCCTGGCGACGACTCGGCGCGCTCGGCCAGGGCCGACTCCAGGCCCGGCTGGTACACCGCGCTGGAGTCCGGGTGGCCCGACCGGCCGCGGTCGGAGACGTCGACCTCGAACAGGACGGTGCCCGCGCCGTTCTGCCAGACGTAGTCCCGGGAGGGCTCCGTGACCTCGGCGAGCCGGTCACCGATGCCGGTGGCGGCGAGGATCCGGCCCGACTCGCCGTCGAAGGAGACCGCGCGCGGCATCGGGTAGGGCCGGGGCCACCGCTCGAGCACCACGATCCGGCGTCCGGGGCGCGCCAGCAGCAGGGTCGCCACCTGCCCCACCGGGCCGAACCCGACCACGACGACGTCGGCCTGCAGCGGCCCGCTCACCTCGGGCGCCGCAGGATGTCCGCCACGGCCTCGTCCAGGTCCGGCTGCGTCACCAGTCCGCGCAATGTGTCCTTCCCGTCGTCGACGACGAGCAGCCTGCGCCCGATGAGGATCTTCTGGCCGTTGTCGGTGGCCCGGCCCCGCACGACCGTGCCCGCACCGGCGAGGAGGCGGGCGAACTCCTCCAGCCCGGTGTCCGGCCGCTGCCACTCGGCCAGGTCGCGAGGGTCGGTGTGCAGCCGGTAGACGGGCTGCCAGTCACCGACGCGGCCACGCCGCTGCACCACCTGGTAGCCGCCGTCGGGGACGACCCGGAAGTCGGCGCCCGACTGGTGCTGGACCTGCTCGCTCACCCGCAGTGGCTCGAGGTAGGAGGGCCCGACGAACCCGACGTCGACCAGCAGCAGCTCGCCCTCGACCCGTGCGAAGGACAGGACGTGCTCGAGGTCCGGGCCGAACGAGCCGTCGGCCTGCCGGATCCCGGCCGCGAGCACTCCCACCTCGTAGCCGAGCCGGGCCAGCAGCTCCCGGAACAGGCCGTTGAGCTCGTAGCAGACACCGCCGCGATCTCCGGTGACGATCTCGTCGAAGACCGCGTCGACGTCGATGTCGATCCCGGCCCACAGGTCGAGCCCCCGACCTGCGTTGAGCGAGCTGTCGTACGGCAGGGTCGCCAGGTGGCGACGGTGCAGCAGAGCGAGCGCCTCGCGAGTCGGTTCGGGGCGACTCGGCAGCCCGAGAACGGCGAGATAGCGGTCAACGTCGAACATCGGCGAGCTCCTGGGCGAGGTGGTCGGCGAGCAGCTGCGGCGTGGGGTGGTCGAAGATCAGCAGCGAGGGCAGCTCCAGGCCCGTCCGCGCCGCCAGCCGGTCCCGCACCTCCACCGCGGTCAGGGACGTGAACCCGGTCTCGAAGAACACCGCGTCCGGCGCGACGGCCTCGGGCCCGGGGTGCCCGAGGACCGCGGCGGCGGCGGCGCGCACGATCTCGGTCAGCGCGGCCACGAGCTCGTCCTCGGGGAGCACGGCCAGATCCGGCCCGGCGGTCAGGGTGTCGGTGTCGGTGTCGGTGTCGGTCACGGTGTCGGTCTCCGGTCGGGGTGTGGTCGTCACCTGGGGACTCTCCGAATCGAGCCAGTACCGTCGGCGCTGGAAGGCGTAGGTGGGCAGGGTGGTCGGGCGGGTGGACGTGCCCGCGTACAACGGGGACCAGTCCACGGGCACCCCGTGGACGTGCAGGGTGGCCAGCGAGGTCAGGAAGCGAGCGGGTCCGCCGTCGTCGCGGCGCAGGGAGCCGGTCACGGCCGCGACCGCGCCGGACCCGTCGAGGCTCTCCTGGACCGCACTGGTCAGGACGGGGTGGGCACCGGCCTCGACGAACACCCGGTAGCCCTGTGCGACCAGCGCCGACGTGGCGTCGGCGAATCCGACGGGTCGTCGGAGGTTGCGGTACCAGTAGTCCGCGTCGAGGGCCGTGCCGTCGACCCAGGCCCCCTCGACGGTCGAGTAGAAGGGGATGGTCGACGCCTGCGGGCGCACGCTCGCCAGCGCCTCGCGCAGCTCGGTCTCGATCTTCTCGACGTGGGCGGTGTGCGAGGCGTAGTCGACGGGGACCGGCCGGGCCCGGCCGCCCTCGGCGTCGACCTCGGCGACCAGCTCGCGCACCGCGTCGGGATCACCGGCGACGACGACGGACCGCGGGCTGTTCACCGCCGCGATCTCGAGCTCGCCCGCCCGGTGCCGGAGCCGGTCCGCGACCTCGTCGGGGGTGAGTGCCAGCGAAGCCATGCCCCCGTGCCCGGACAGCGTCTGCCCGATCAGCCTGCTGCGCGCCGCGACGACGAGCGCGCCGTCGGCGAGCGACAGGGCACCGGCCACGGTGGCGGCGGCGATCTCGCCCTGCGAGTGGCCCACGACCGCGTCCGGGCGGAGCCCGAAGGACTCCCAGAGCCGGGCCAGCGCCACCCCGACCGCGAACGACGCCGGCTGGACCACCTCCACCCGGTCCAGACCGGGAGCGCCCGGTGCCCGGGTCAGCACCGCGCGCAGGTCCCAGTCGACGTGCGGGCGCAGCGCCGTGGCCACCTCGTCGACCACCTCGGCGAAGCGCGGCCAGGTCAGGAGCTCGGCGCCCATGCCCTCCCACTGCGCGCCCTGGCCGGGCAGGACCAGGGCGATCCGGCCGTCCACCCGGGCGGACCCGGTGACCAACCGGGGGGCCGGGTCGCCCACGGCCAACGCACGCAGCCCCGAGACCGCCTCCGCGCGGGACCCGGCGACGACGACGGCGCGGTGGGCCAGCACCGCCCGGTCGGTGGCGAGGGACAGCGCGACGTCGGCGAGCCCGGCCTCTCCGACGTCCAGGGCGTCCGCGAGCCGGGCGGCCTGGGCCCGGAGTCCCTCGCCGTCGACACCGGACACCGCGAGCGGGACGGTCTCGGGTGGCAGGCCCGTCGGGCCGTCGTCCACGGGCCCGGGCGGGGCCTCCTCCACGATCACGTGGGCGTTCGTGCCGCTGACCCCGAAGGACGACACACCGGCCCGACGCGGGCTCCCACCCGGTCGCCACCGCCGTGCCTCGGTGAGCAGCTCGACCGCGCCGCCGGACCAGTCCACCTGCGACGACGGCCGGTCCACGTGCAGGGTGGCCGGCAGGACGCCGTGCCGCAGTGCCTCGAGGATCTTGATGATCCCCGCGACCCCGGCGGCCGCCTGGGTGTGGCCGATGTTGGACTTGAGCGAGCCGAGCAGCAGGGGCCGGTCGGCGGGCCGGTCACGCCCGTAGGTGGCCAGCAGGGCCTGGGCCTCGATCGGGTCGCCCAGCGTGGTCCCCGTCCCGTGCCCCTCGACGGCATCGACGTCGGCGGGGCCGAGTCCGGCATCGGCGAGCGCCCGCGTGATCACCCGCTGCTGGGCGGGCCCGTTCGGGGCGGTGAGCCCGTTCGACGCGCCGTCCTGGTTGACCGCGGAGCCCCGGACGAGCCCCAGTACGGGGTGGCCGTTGCGGTGGGCGTCGGACAGGCGTTCGAGCAGGAGCACCGCGGCCCCCTCGGCCCAGCCGGTGCCGTCCGCGGCGTCGGCGAAGGCCTTGCAGCGTCCGTCCGGGGCCAGCCCGCGCTGGCGGGAGAACTCGACGAACGGCGCGGGTCCGAAGAGGAGGGCGACACCGCCGGCCAGTGCGAGCGAGCACTCGCCGGCCCGCAGCGCCTGCGCCGCGAGATGCACGCCGACCAGCGAGGAGGAGCAGGCCGTGTCCACCGTGATCGCGGGCCCCTGCAGGCCGAGGGTGTAGGCGACCCGCCCGGACACCACGCTCCCGGAGTTGCCCGTACCGAGGAAGCCCTCCAACCCTTCGGGCACCTCGCGCAGTCCGGAGGCGTAGTCGTGGTACATCACGCCGGTGTAGACCCCGGTGTCACTGCCCTGCAGCGACGTGGGGTCGATGCCGGCCCGTTCCACGAGCTCCCAGGACAGCTCGAGCAGCAACCGCTGCTGCGGGTCCATCGCCAGCGCCTCGCGCGGGGAGATGCCGAAGAAGCCGGCGTCGAAGTCCCCCGCGCCGTCGACGAAGCCGCCCTCCCGGACGTACGAGCGGCCCGCCGCGCCGGGGTCGGGGTCGTAGAGGGCCTCGACGTCCCAGCCGCGGTCGGTCGGGAACTCCGCGACTGCGTCCCGGCCCGCGGCGACGAGCTCCCACAGGTCCTCCGGTGAACGGACACCGCCGGGCAGCCGGCAGGCCGCCGCCACGACGGCGATGGGCTCCGTGCGCGTCGCCGCGCCGCTGCGCAGCCGCTCGTTCTCCACCAAGGCGGCCCGCAGAGCCGCCACCAACCGGTCGTCGGTCATCGGCCGGCACCTCCCAACGCTCGTGCGATCAGGTCGTCGACCTGCATGGACTCGATGAGGTCGATCTCGCCCGGCGCCGCGGCCGCCGGCACGTCCGGTGCGGGCTCGCCCCACAGCTCGTCGCGTAGCCGCCGGGCGAGCGCCGTGGGTGTCGGATGGTCGAAGACCACCGTCGCGGGCAGTGCCACCCCGGCCGCGGCGGCCAGCCGGTTGCGCAGTTCGACGGCGGCGAGCGAGTCGAACCCGGCCTCACGGAAGGCCTGGGTGGCGGCCACGGCGTCGATGTCGGCGTGGCCGAGCACCGCCGCGGTCTGCCTGCGGACCAGCTCGACGAGCTCGCGCACCCGGTCGGCGTCGGTCCGCTCCGAGAGTCGGTCCCGCAGCGACACCGGGGGTGCGGACGGCGTCCCGGCGGCGCCCGTGGGGGCGGTAGGGCGCGGGGCCCGGACGAGGTCTCTCAGAAGGACGGGCAACGTCCCCTCCGTTGCCTGTCCGCGCAGGGCCGCGACGTCGAACCGGGTCGGCAGCACCACCGGGTCCGCACCGCCCAGGCCCGCGTCGAAGAGCGCGAGCGCCTCCTCCGTCGAGAGCCCGCGCAGCCCCGCGCGGTCGAGCCGGCGGCGGTCCGCCCCGGCCGTGAGGCCGCTGGTCTCCGACCACAGCCCCCAGGCCAGCGAGACGGCGGGGAGGTCCGCGGCGCGGCGCAGGGCGGCGAGCCCGTCGAGGAACCCGTTGGCCGCCGCGTAGTTCCCCTGCCCCGGGGTGCCGAACGTGCCGGCGCCCGAGGAGAACAGCACCAGGTCCGCCAGGTCGGCGTCCCGGGTCAGCTCGTGCAGGTTCCAGGCGCCGTCGACCTTGGGCCGGAACACCGCGTCCGCCCGCTCGGGGGTCAGTGCGGTCAGCACGCCGTCGTCGAGCACACCCGCCGCGTGGACCACCGCCGTCAGCGGATGGCCTGCGGGGACCGCGGCGAGCACGGCCGCCAGTGCCTCCCGGTCGGCGACGTCGGCCGCGGCGAACCGCACCTGCGTGCCGATCTCGGCCAGCTCGGCCCGCAGCGCGGGGTCCTCCGTCGCGGTGCGGCCGACGAGCACGAGGTGCCGGACGCCACGGGTGCGGGCGACGTGCCGGGCCACGGCGGTTCCGAGGGTGCCCGTGCCGCCGGTGATCAGCACCGTCCCGTCGGGGTCCCACGGGCGACCGGCGCCCCCGGCGGACGCGCGGGCGAGCCGGGGCACGAAGGCCTCGCCTGCGCGGAGCAGCACCTGCGGCTCCCCCGACGCGACGACGGCGGGCAACAGGGGGTCCGCGGCGTCCGCGGCGGCGACCAGCGTGATGCGGCCGGGCTCCTCCGACTGCGCGGTGCGCACCAGGCCCCACACGCCCCCGGTGACCGGGTCGTCGAGGTCCGCGCCGGTCACGACGACCACCGGTCCCTCGACGGCGCGCAGCGCGTCGAGCACGGTCGTCGCGGCGGCCCGGGCGGCGGCGGGCGGTGCTCCCGGGTCCGCGGCGGTGAGGTCGACGACGGGCGGCAGGTCCGTGGCCGACGCGCCCGCCAGGACGAGCGGGCGCCACACGACCCGGTACAGGTCGTCGACCGGGGCCGGTCCCGCCTCCGCGGCGGGCCGCAGGGTCGCCTCCGCGGCGGGCCGCAGTGTCAGCGCCTCGACCGTCGCCACGAGTCCGCCCGCCGGGTCGGTGGCCACGAGTGCGAAGACGTCCTGGCCGAGCCGCCGCACGCGCACCCGCAGGGCGGTGGCCCCGGTCGCGTGCACCCGCACGCCCTCCCAGGCGAAGGGGAGCAACCGACGGCGGGCCTCGGCGGGCCGCACGAGGCTGGTGGCCTGCAGGGCCGCGTCGAGCAGCGCAGGGTGCACGACGAACGGGGGACCGTCGGTCACCGCCTCCGCGGGCAGGGCGACGTCGACGACGATCTCGTCCGCGTCGGTCGTCCGCCACGCCGCCCGCAGACCGCGGAAGGCGGGGCCGTACCCGTACCCCCGGTCACCGAGGTCGGTGTAGAAGGCGTCGAGCGCGATCCGCTCCCCGGGGTCCGCGAGGACCTGTCCGGGCGGGTGCTCGCCGACACCGAGGTAGCCGCGGGCGTGGCGGCTCCAGTCGTCCGCGCCGTCCTGTCGTCGGGCATGGACGCCGACCGGACGCCTGCCCGTGCCGTCGAGCGCGCCCACGGTCACCCGGACCTCGACCGCGCCGCGGTCCGGCAGCGTCAGCGGCTCCTCGACCAGCAGCTCCTCCACGACCGGGGACCCGGACTCCTCGGCCGCGGGCAGCACGAGCTCCAGCAGCCCGGTGGCGGGGAGCAGGACCCGGCCCTCGACCGCATGATCGGCCAGCCAGGGGTGCCGGGACAGTGAGAGGACCCCCGATCCGACCGCGCCACCGGTCTCGGGCAGCGAGACCACGGCGTCGAGCAGGGGGTGGTGGAGGGTCCGGCCGTCGCCGGGGCGCAGCCAGTACCGCTCGTGGCGGAACGGGTAGGTGGGGAGGTCGACCGGCCCGGGGGGTTCGGCACCGAACGCGGGCCGCAGGTCCACCGGGACCCCACGGATCCAGAGCTGTGCGGCCGAGGCGAGGAACCGGTCGAGGCCGCCGTCGTCGCGGCGCAGCGTGCCGGTCACCACCGACGGCTCGGCCGCCGCGTCGAGCGCCTCCTCGATCGCGCCGGTCAGCACGGCGTGCGGACTGACCTCGACGAACGCCCGGTGCCCGTCCGCGACCAGTGCCTCGACCGCCTCGGCGAACCGGACGGTCCGGCGCAGGTTCCGGTACCAGTAGTCGCCGTCGAGCTCGCCCGGCCGCACCCAACGCCCGTCGACCGTGGAGTAGAAGGGCACGAGCGGCCGCCCCGGTCGCAGCCCGTCGAGAGCCCGCAGGATCTCCGTCTCGGTGTGGTCCACCGCGGCGGTGTGCGAGGCGTAGTCGACCGGGATGCGACGGACTCGCACCCCCGCCGCGTCGAGTTCGGTGGCCAGGTCGTCGAGGGCCGCCCGCTCGCCCGCGAGCACCACCGACGAGGGTCCGTTCACCGCGGCGATCTCGGCCCGCCCCGCGGCCCGGTTCCGCGCCAGCGCCTCGGGCAGTCCGACCGCCAGCATCCCGCCACCCCCGGCCGGACCCGCGGCGATGGCACGACTGCGCGCGACGACGACCCGGGCCGCGTCCGACAGGGACAGGACGCCCGCCACGTACGCCGCGGCGATCTCGCCCTGGGAGTGGCCGACGACCGCGTCCGGCACCACGCCGTGGGCCCGCCACAGCGCGGCCAGCCCCACGGCCACGGCGAAGGACAGCGGTTGGACGACGTCGACCCGGGTCGGTCCGGGCACCGCCCGCACCTGGGCCACCGGGTCCCAGTCGACCAGCTCGGCCAGGGCCGCGGCCGCCTCGTCGAAGGCGTGGGCGAACACGGGAGACTCGTCGAGCAACGCAGCGCCCATCCCGGACCACTGGGCACCCTGACCCGGGAAGACCAGGACGGTGCGACCGTCGACGTCCGCGCGGCCGGTCACCAGGTTCGCCGCGGGCCGGGAGCCGGCGAGCGCGCGCAGGCCCGAGGCGGTCCGCTCGGCGCTCGCCGCGACCACGACCGCGCGCTCGTCGAGGGCGGCCCGGGTGGTCGCGAGGCCGAACCCGAGGGCGCGCGGGTCCCGGTCGGCGACGGCGAGCAGGCGTTCCGCCTGGGCCCGCAGTGCCGCAGCGGATCGCCCGGAGATCACGAGCGGCACCGGCGCGCCCGTCGGTGCCGTGCGGGGCACCTCCTCGGGCGTCACCTCCTCGAGCACGACGTGCGCGTTCGTCCCGCTCACCCCGAACGAGGACACGGCCGCCCGCCGGGGCCCGTCCGGCGAGGCCCAGTCCCTGTTCTCGGTGAGCAGCGCCACGTCGCCGTCGGACCAGTCGACCTTCGACGTCGGCGCCTCGGCGTGCAGGGTCCTGGGCAGCGTCCGGTGGCGCAGCGCACCGATCACCTTCAGGATCCCGGCGACCCCCGCCGCGGCCTGGGTGTGGCCGAGGTTGGACTTGACCGAGCCCAGGTGGACGGGCCGCCGCGGGCTGCGGCCCTGCCCGTAGGTGGCGAGGACGGCCTGGGCCTCGATCGGGTCCCCGAGCGGTGTGCCCGTGCCGTGCGCCTCGACCAGGTCGACGTCGGCGGTGGTCAGGCCCGCGTCGGTCAGCGCGGCGCGGATGACCCGCTCCTGCGACGGGCCGTTCGGTGCTGTGAGCCCGGCCGAGGCCCCGTCCTGGTTGACCGCGGTCCCGCGGATCACCGCGAGCACCGGGTGGCCGTGGCGGCGGGCGTCGGAGAGGCGCTCCAGCAGCAGGAGCCCGGCGCCCTCGGCCAGGCCGGTGCCGTCCGCGCCGTCGGCGAACGCCTTGCAGCGCCCGTCGCGGGCCAGGCCGCGCTGGCGGGCGAAGTCCACGAACACCTCGGGGGTGCCCATGATCGCGGCGCCGCCGGCGAGCGCGAGGTCGGTCTCCCCCGAGCGCAGCGACCGTACCGCGAGGTGGACCGCCACCAGCGACGACGAGCACGCCGTGTCCACGGTGAGCGCCGGACCCTGCAGGCCCAGGGTGTAGGAGATCCGGCCCGAGGCGACGCTGCCCGAGTTGCCGATCCCGAAGTAGCCCTCCAGCCCCTCCGGCAGCGTGATCCGGTTCGCCGCGTAGTCGTGGTACATCAGGCCCGCGTAGACGCCGACCGGGGCGCCGCGGAGCGAGGTCGGGTCGATCCGCCCCCGTTCGAAGGCCTCCCAGGCCAGTTCCAGCAGCTGCCGCTGCTGGGGGTCGATCGCCAGTGCCTCGCGTGGGGAGATGCCGAACAGCGCGGCGTCGAAGCCGCCCGCGTCGTCGAGGAATCCGCCCTCGGTGGCGTAGGTGGTGCCGACCCGGTCGGCGTCGTCGTCGAACAGCGCGTCCAGCGGCCAGCCACGGTCGACCGGGAAGGGCGCGATCGCGTCGCGGCCCTCGGCCACCAGCCGCCACAGGTCCTCCGGGGTGCGCACCCCGCCGGGCAGCCGGCAGGCGCCCGACACGACCGCGATCGGCTCGGAGCGCGCATCCTCCAGCTCCTGCAGCCGGGCCCGCGTCCGGCGCAGCTCGCCGAGCGTGGCCTTGAGGTACTCGCGCAGCTTGTCGTCGTCCGCCATCGCTACCGTCCCAGTTCCTGATCGAGGAGCGCGAAGAGTTCGTCGTCGGTGTCGGTGCCGGTGTCGACGGCCGGCCCGGTGCGCCCGGCCCAGGAGCGCGCCAGCTCGGCGAGCCGGAGGGCTACCTGCTCCCGGACGCCGCCGTCGGCCGCTGCCAGCGCCCGTTCCAGCCGGTCGAGCTCGGCGAGGGCCGGGTCCGGCGGCGGGGCGGGCACCGCGTCCGGCCCCGCGTCGGCCCCTGCCTCGGATCCTGTGTCGGCCCCGAGGCGCTCCCGGAGCACGGCGGCGAGGGCGGCCGGGTTCGGGTGGTCGAACGCCGCCGTGGCCGGAAGGCGTTCGCCGGTGGCCGTGGCGATCCGGTTGCGCAGCTCCACGGCCGTGAGCGAGTCGATGCCGATCTCGGTGAAGGCCCGGCCGGGCCGCACCGCCGCCGGCCCGTCGTGGCCCAGCACGTCCGCGGCCAGGCCACGGACGAGGTCCAGCACGGCGCGCTCCCTGGCCGCGGGCTCCAGGTCCGCGAGCCGGGTCCGCAGGTCCACCGGGGTGTCACCGCCGTCCGGTGCCGCGTGGCGGGTCGGTCGTGGGGCTCGGACGAGCCCCCGCAGCAGGGGCGGGACGTCCGGGAGCCGCCGGACCGCGCCGAGGTCCAGCGCCGTGGCGACCAGGGCGGGCTCCCCCGCGACCAGGCCGGCGTCCAGGAGGGCGAGGCCTTCCCCGTTCGACAGCCCGGCGTCGCCGAGCTCGCCGGTGAGCGCGCTGGCCTGCTCCCAGAACCCCCACGCCAGCGAGAGGGCGGGGAGCCCGGCGGCCGCCCGCCGTCGGGCGAGCCCGTCGAGGAAGCCGTTGGCGGCCGCGTAGTTCGCCTGGCCCGCGCTGCCGAAGGTGCCCGCCCCGGAGGAGAAGAGCACGAAGGCGGCGAGGTCCCGACCCTCGGTCAGCTCGTGCAGGTGCCATGCGGCGTCCGCCTTGGCACGGAGCACGGTGTCGAGCCGAGCCGGGGTGAGGCTCTCGACCACACCGTCGTCGAGCACTCCCGCGGTGTGCACCACACCCGTCAGATCCGGCGCGGCATCGAGCAGCGCGGCGACCTGTGCCCGGTCCCCGACATCGGCGGCGACGACGGACACCTCCGCACCCAGCGCCACGAGCTCCGCCCGGAGCTCCCGAGCGCCGGGCGCACCGGGCCCGCTGCGGCTCGTGAGCAGCAGCCGTCGCACCCCGTGGTCGGTGACCAGGTGCCGGGCGACCAGGCCGCCCAGGGTTCCGGTGCCTCCGGTGACGAGCACGGTGCCCGCGCCGAACCCCCGGGTGGCGGGCGCGGACGGCACCGGGACGAGCCTGGGCGCCGCGAGCTGCCCGTCGCGGAGGCGCAGCTGGGGCTCACCCGCCCCGACCAGGGTGGTCAGGGGCGGTTCCGGCTGGTCGGTGTCGACGAGGACCAACCGTCCGGGGTGCTCGGTCTGCGCGGACCGGACGAGTCCCCAGACGGCCGCGGCCGCGGGGTCGTCGCTGCCACCGGTCAGGACGACCAGGGGCTTCGCCGTGGCGGAGGCGAGGTGGGTCTGGACACCGGCGAGGGCGGACTCGGTGAGTGCCCGCACCCGGTCCAGGACGGTCCCGACCGCGCCCGGCCTCAGGTCCAGCACGGGCGGCGTGTCACCACCGCCGGACGCCGTGACGGGCACCCACTCGGTGCGGTACAGCGCCCCGGCCCGCGGTGTCAGGCCGGCCCGCGGCGCGGGTCGCAGGACCAGCGACCGCAACGACGCCACGGGTGCGCCCGTCGGGTCCGCGACACTCACCTGCACGCCGTCGGCGCTCGGTGCGGCGTACACCCGCAGCGTGGTCGCGCCGGTCCGCCGCAGCGCGAACCCGTGCCATGCGAAGGGCAGCAGCACCTCGTCGGGTCCGGCCTGGGGAGCGGCCCCCAGGTTCGCCGACTGGAGGGCGGCGTCGAACAGCGCCGGGTGCAACCCGAAGGAGCTGCCCCGCAGCTCCGGCGGGAGCGCGACCTCGGCGAACACCTCGGTGCCGCGCCGCCACGCCGCCCGCAGGCCCCGGAACGCCGGCCCGTAGTCCAGCCCTGCCTGCGCCTGCCGCGGGTAGAACTCGTCCAGCTCGACGGGCTCGGCGTCGCCGGGCGGCCACTGCGTGGGCACCGTGCCCTGGTCCGCCGGCGCCGGGGACGGCTCCGTGACCGCCCGGCCGCGGGCGTGGCGCGTCCATTCGCCGTCGGGCCCGGTGTCCTCGGTCCGGGCGTGCAGCTCGATCCCGCCGTCCGCCGTCACGGTCACCCGCAGCTGCAGGGCGCCGCGTTCCGGCAGCAGCAGTGGGGCCTCCACCACCAGCTCGTCGACGGCGGCCAGGCCGGCCTCGTCGGCGACCCGCGCGACGAGCTCCAGGATCGCGGCACCGGGCACGAGGACCGTGCCGGTGACCGCGTGGTCGGCCAGCCACGGGTGGGTCGCGAGCGAGACCCGACCGGTCGCCACCGCACCGCCCGCCCCTGGCAGAGCGACGACCGCGCCGAGCAGGGGGTGCTCCACGGGGTCGAGGCCGGCGGTGCGCACGTCACCGACACCGCCGGGCACCGCGTCCAGCCAGAACCTCTGGTGCTGGAACGCATACGTGGGGAGTGCGACGGGCCGGGCGCCCTCGATCAGGGGGGACCAGTCGACGCCGATCCCGCGGACCGCGAGCGCCGCGGTGGCAGCGAGGAACCGCGCCGGACCGCCGTCGTCGCGCCGCAGGGTGCCGGTCACCACCGTCGGCTGGTCGTGGCGGTCGAGCTCCTGGGCGACGTCGAAGGTGAGCACCGGGTGGGCGCTGACCTCGACGAACGCCCGGTGCCCTGCCTCGACCAGCCCGGCGACGGCCTCCCCGAAGCGGACCGGGCTGCGCAGGTTGCGGTACCAGTAGGCCGCGTCGAGGGCCTCGCCGGAGACCCAGCCACCGTCCACGCCGGACCAGATCGGCACCGAGCCCGCCCGGGGGGCGAGCCCGGCCAGTACCGCGGCGAGGTCGGCCTCGACCGCCTCGACCGCCGAGGTGTGCGAGGCGTAGTCGACCGGGATCCGGCGAACCCGGACGCCGTCGGCGTCGAGCACCGCGACCACCTCGTCCAGGGCCTGCGGAGGACCTGCCACCACGACGGAGCCCGGGCCGTTGACCGCGGCGGTCTCGAGCTCGGGCCAGGCCCGCAGCCGCTCGGCCGCGTCGGCGGCGGGGAGACCGACGGAGACCATGCCGCCGCGGCCGGCGAGCCGCTGCGAGATGACCCGGCTGCGCAGCGCCACGACCCGCACGGCGTCGTCCAGGGTGAGCGCCCCGGCCACGTACGCGGCGGCGACCTCGCCCTGCGAGTGCCCGACGACGGCGTCGGGCTCCACCCCGAGCGAACGCCAGAGCCCCGCGAGGGCGATCCCGACGGCGAACGACGCCGGCTGCACCACGTCGACCCGGTCCAGCGACGGCGCTCCCGGCTCGGAGCGCAGCACCGCCCACAGGTCCCAGTCCACGTACCGGGCGAGCGCCTCGGCCACCTCGTCCAGTGCCGCGGCGAACACCGGCGACGCCGCGGCGAGCTCCACACCCATACCCACCCACTGCGTGCCCTGGCCGGGGAAGACGAACACCCGCTTGCCCGTCACGTCGGCCTCCCCGGTGAGGACCTCGGCGCCCGACCGCAGCCCGGCGACCCCGTCCTCGCGGGTGGCCGCCAGGACCACCGCGCGGTGGCGGAACGCCGACCGCAGGCCCAGCGACAGCGCGACGTCCGCGGGGGCGAGGTCGGGACGCTCCTCGATGAGGTCCGCGAGCCGCGCCTGCTGCGCGGCCAGCGCCTGCTCGGTCCGCCCCGACACCAGCCAGGGCACCGGCGTCGCGGCGGGCCGCTCCTCGACCGGCTCGGGAGCCTCGGGCTTCTCGGGGGCCGGCGGCTCCTCCAGGATCACGTGCGCGTTGGTGCCGCTGACCCCGAAGGCCGACACCCCCGCCCGCCGCGTCCGCTCCCCCGCGGCCCACTCCCGTGGCGCGGTCAGCAGCTCCGCGGCTCCGCTCGTCCAGTCCACGTGCGACGACGGCCGGTCGACGTGCGCGGTCGCGGGCAACCGGCCGTGCCGCAGCGACTCGACGATCTTGATGACGCCCGCGACACCGGCGGCGGCCTGGGTGTGGCCGATGTTCGACTTGACCGACCCGATCAGCAGCGGTGCCGCGTCCGCACGGTCCCGGCCGTAGGTGGCGAGCAGCGCCTGGGCCTCGATCGGGTCGCCGAGCGCGGTGCCGGTCCCGTGCGCCTCGACGACGTCGACGTCCGCCGCGGCCAGGCCGGCGTCCGCCCAGGCGGCCCGGATGACCCGCTCCTGGGACGGTCCGTTCGGGGCCGTCAGCCCGTTCGACGCGCCGTCCTGGTTCACCGCGCTGCCGCGCACCACCGCCAGCACGGGATGGCCGAGCCTGCGTGCGTCGGAGAGCCGCTCGAGCAGCAGCACCCCCACTCCCTCGGCCATCCCGAAGCCGTCGGCACCCTCGGCGAACGCCTTGCAGCGCCCGTCCTCGGCCAGCCCGCGCTGCCGGGAGAACCCGACGATGCCGTCGGGCGTCGACATGATCGACACCCCGCCCGCCAGCGCCAGCGACACCTCGCCCGCGGGTGGCCAGGTGCAGCGCCACCAGCGACGACGAGCAGGCCGTGTCGACGGTGAGAGCAGGCCCCTCCAGGCCGAGCGCGTAGGCGATCCGGCCGGACAGCACGCTGCCCGCGTTGCCGGTCACCAGGTAGCCCTCGTCGGCCCCCGCGCCGCGCTGGTCACCCGTGCCGTAGTCCTGACCGTGGGTGCCGACGAACACGCCGGTGGGGCTGCCGCGCAGCCCGGCCGGGTCGATGCCCGCCCGCTCCAGGGCCTCCCAGGACACCTCCAGCAGCAGCCGCTGCTGCGGGTCCATCGCCAGTGCCTCGCGCGGGTTGATGCCGAAGAACTCGGCGTCGAACCCGGCGACGTCGTCGAGGAAGCCGCCCGCTCGGACGTACGTCGTGCCCGCGCGGTCGGGATCGGCCGCGAACACCGCGTCCAGGTCCCAGCCGCGGTCGGTGGGGAAGGGACCGATGGCGTCGCCCCCGGCCTCGACGAACCGCCAGAGCGCGTCGGGGGAGGTGATGCCGCCGGGGAACCGGCAGCCCGCGGCGACGATCGCGACCGCGTCGTCGTCCGGGGTCGCAACGCGACGCGTCGGCGCGGTGGGCACGCCACGTCGCAGGCCGACGAGCTCGGTCAGCAGGTGCGCGGCCAGCGCCTCCGGGGTCGGATGGTCGAACACCACGGTGGCCGGGAGCCGCACGCCCGTGCTCGCGGTGAGCCGGTTGCGCAGCTCCACCCCGGTGAGCGAGTCGAACCCGAGGTCCTTGAACGCGCGCGCGGCGTCGACCGCCGTCGCCGCACCGTGGCCGAGGACGTCCGCGACGTGGGTCCGGACCTCGTCGAGGACGGCGGCGGCCCGCTCCTTCTCGGGGAGACCGGCGATGCGTCCGGCCAGGCCTTCCGTCCTCGGCACGGTCGCCCGGCGGGGGACCAGCTCGCGCAGGAGCGCGGGCACCTCGCCGGAGGCGCGCACCGCGGCCAGGTCGAGCCGGATCGGCACCAGTGTGGGCGCGTCACCTGCCAGGGCCCGGTCGAACAGCGCGAGACCCTCCTCGTCGGACAGCGCCACGGTGCCGACCCGGGCCATCCGGGCGAGATCGGCCTCGGCGAGCCGGCCGCCCATCCCCGCCTGCTGCTCCCACAGACCCCAGGCGAGCGCGGTCGCGGGCTGCCCGGCGGCGCGGCGCCTGGCCGCGAGGCTCTCCAGGAACGCGTTGCCCGCCGCGTAGTTGGCCTGTCCCGCCCCGCCGAAGGTCGACGCCGCCGACGAGAACAGGACGAACGCCGCCAGGTCCCGACCGGCGGTCAGCTCGTGCAGGTGCCAGGCCGCGTCCGCCTTCGTGCGCACGACCCGGTCCCACCGCTGCGCGTCGAGAGCGGCGAGGACACCGTCGGAGACGACCCCCGCAGCGTGCACCACGCCGACGAGCCGGTCCCCGACGAGCTCCAGGGCCTCCGAGAGGACCGCGCGGTCCGCCGCGTCGCCGGTCACCACGTGCACCGAGGCACCGGCGCGGACCAGCTCCTCGCGCTGTGCGTCCGGCACTCCGGAGCGGGTCACGAGGACCAGCTCGGACACCCCGTGTGCGGTCACCAGGTGCCGGGCGACCAGCCGACCCAGCCCGCCGGTCGCCCCGGTCACCAGCACCGCGCCGCCCGCGAGGCCGGCCGGACGGGCGTCCGGCACCTGCACCCGGCGCAGGCGCGGCACGAGGGCGGTCCCGTCCCGGACGGCGACCCGCGGTTCGTCGCCGTCGACGGCGAGGCCGGTCCGGACGCCCGCCTCGTCGACCCGGTCCAGCTCCAGCAGGCGGATCCGGCCGGGGTGCTCGGACTGCGCGGAGCGCACGAGCCCGGCGACGACGTCCCCCGCCGGGTCACCGGCCTGCACGGCGACCACGACGTCGGTCACGGACTCGTCGCCCAGCCACCTCGCCAGCGCCGTCAGTGCACCGAGCCCCGCGGCACGCGCCCGTTCCGGCACGCTCGGCCCGACCGGGCCGGTCCCCGGCACCAGGACCGGGGTCCCCGGGCCCGCCGGGTCCTCGTCCGGGGCCATGAGCCGCAGCTCGCCGGGATCGTCACCGCCGGGGGCCGCCACCCAGGCGATCTCGAACAGCGAGTCGTCGCGTACCGCCGGGACCGGCCGCAGGACGAGCCGGTCGACCTCCAGCACCGGGGCGCCGGACGGGTCGGTCGCACGGAGCGAGATCGCATCCGGCCCGGCGGGCACGAGGGTGACGTGCAGTGTCCGGTCTCCCGTGGCGTACCGGCGGACGCCCGCCCAGGAGAAGGCCAGCCGCGCGCCCTGGCCGGCGTCGAGCAGGTCGGTCACCGGCACCGGGTGCAGGGCGGCGTCGAGGAGCGCCGGGTGGAGGCCGTAGCCCGCGGCGTCGACCTCGTCGGGCAGGGTGATCTCGGCGTGCACCCGCTCGTCGTCGCGCCACACGGCGCGCACCGCGTGGAAGGCCGGCCCGTAGTCGACGGTCAGCCGCTCGTAGAGCCCGGCGACATCGACCGGCTCCCCCGCCGGCGGCCAGGCGGTCGTCTCCGCGCGCGGCGCGGGTGTGTCGGCCAGGAGGGTGCCGGTGGCGTGCTCGGCCCACGGCTCCTCCGGTCGCGCCCGCACGTGCACGGCCACCGCGCGCCGTCCACCCTCCTCCGGGCCGACCTCGACCTGCAGGTCGATCGCCCCCGCGGCGGGGACGACGATCGGTGCGGAGACCGTGAGCTCCTCGACCACGGGTGCGCCGAGCCGGTCGGCGAGCGCGGCCACCGCGTCGAGCAGCGCCGTGCCGGGCAGCAGGACCGCGCCGTCGACCACGTGGTCGGCGAGCCAGGGATGGTCCCGGACGGAGAGCCGCGAGACGGCGAGGCTCGCGTCGCGGCCCGCGAGGGGGACCACGGCGTCGAGCAGCGGGTGGTCCGCCGCCTCGATCCCGGCCGCCGCCACCCCGGCGGGCGCCGTCGACCCGAGCCAGAACCGCTCCCGCTGGAACGGGTAGGTGGGCAGGTCGACGCGCACCGCACCCGTCCCCGCGAAGACCGGCGCCCAGTCGACCGGCAGCCCCCGCACGAACAGCGCCGCCGCCGATCGCAGGAACCGGCCGAGGCCGCCGTCGTCGCGGCGCAGGGTGCCGGTGACGACGGCGCGGGCGACGTCGAGGCGCTCCAGGCCCGCCTCGATCGGGTAGGTCAGCACGGGGTGCGGGCTCACCTCGACGAACGCGGCGAACCCGGCGCCCACCAGCCCGTCCACGGCCGCACCGAAGCGGACCGGCCTGCGGAGGTTGCGGAACCAGTAGCCGGCGTCGAGCTCCTCGCCGGAGACCCACCCGTCCTCCACGGTGGACCAGAACGGGATCCGGGCCCGGCCGGGCCGGATGCCGGCCAGCGCGGTGAGGATCTCCGGCCGGGTCGGGTCGACCGCCGCGGTGTGCGACGCGTAGTCCACCGGGATCACCCGGGCCCGGACACCGTCGGCCTCCAGCTCGGCGGCCAGGTCCGCGACGGCGGTCCGCTCTCCCGCGAGCACGACCGCGGAGGGTCCGTTGACCGCGGCGAGCTCGACGCGGCCCCTCGCCCGGGCCACCGCCTCGTCCTCGGCGAGCGAGACGGCGAGCATCCCCCCGTGACCCGCCGGCCCCGAGGCGATCGCACGGCTGCGCGCGACCACGACCTCCACGGCGTCGGCCAGGCCGAGCACCCCGGCCACGTGCGCGGCGACGACCTCACCCTGGGAGTGCCCGACGACGGCGTCCGGCACGATCCCGAACTCTCCCCAGAGCCGGGCCAGGCCGACCCCCACCGCGAAGGACGCCGGCTGCAGCACGTCCACCCGCTCCAGCGACGGTGCGCCCGGCTCGGACCGCAGGACCGCCCACAGGTCCCAGTCGACGAGCGGCGCCAGCGCGGCCGCGACCTCGTCGACGGCCTCGGCGAACACCGGGGAGGACTCGGCCAGCTCCGCGCCCATCCCCACCCACTGCGCACCCTGCCCGGGGAACACGAACACGGTCCGGCCCGCGACGTCCGCGACCCCGGTGACCACCGCGGCGGGCGCGCCCGAGGCGAGCTCGTCGAGCCCGGCCAGCGCCTCCCCCGTGGTGGAGGCGACCACGACCCCGCGATGGTCCAGCGTCGCGCGCGCGGTGGCCAGCGACCACCCGACGTCGGCGAGCGTGTGCTCCTTCCCGGCCGCGTCCTCGGTGTCCAGCGCGGCCCGCAGCCGGGACGCGAACGCCACCCGAGCCGCGTCGCCCCGCCCGGTGACGATCCAGGGGACGGCGGCGGGTGCCACCCGCGGCGCGGACACCACCGCAGGGTCGAGCGCCTCCTCGACGATCACGTGCGCGTTCGTCCCGCTGACCCCGAACGACGACACCGCGGCGCGCCGGGGCCCGGTCGCCGCGGTCCACCGCCGAGCCTCGGTGAGCAGCTCGACGGCTCCACTCGTCCAGTCCACCTGTGCGGACGGCCGGTCGACGTGGAGGGTGCGGTGCAGCGTCCCCGCGTGCAGCGCCCCGATCACCTTGATGATCCCGGCGACGCCCGCGGCCGCCTGGGTGTGCCCGATGTTCGACTTCAGCGAGCCGAGGTGCAGCGGCCGGTCCGCCGTCCGCTCCCGGCCGTAGGTGGCCAGCAGTGCCTGGGCCTCGATCGGGTCGCCGAGCGTCGTCCCCGTCCCGTGGGCCTCCACGAGGTCGACGTCGGCCCCGGAGAGACCGGCGTCGGCCCAGGCCGCACGGATCACCCGCTCCTGCGACGGGCCGCTCGGCGCGGTCAGCCCGTTCGACGCGCCGTCCTGGTTGACCGCGGTGCCGCGCACCACGGCCAGCACCGGATGGCCCAGCCTGCGCGCGTCGGACAGCCGCTCGAGCAGCAGCAGCCCGGCCCCCTCGGACCAGCCCGTCCCGTCCGCGGTGTCGGCGAAGGCCTTGCACCGTCCGTCCGGGGCGAGCGCGCGCTGCCGGGAGAACTCCAGGAAGACACCCGGGGTCGCCATCACGGCCGCCCCGCCCGCCAGGGCGAGCGTGCTCTCGCCGCTGCGCAGCGACTGCACCGCCAGGTGCAACGCGACCAGCGACGACGAGCACGCGGTGTCCACCGTGATCGCGGGGCCCTCCAGCCCCAGCGTGTAGGCGATCCGCCCCGAGGCGACGCTGCCCGCCGTCCCGATCCCGAGGTAGCCCGCCACCTCGTCGGGGACCTGGTCGTGGCGGCTCGCGTAATCGTGGTGCATGACGCCGGTGAAGGTGCCGACGTCGGCACCACGCAGCGACCGCGGGTCCACCCCCGCGCGTTCGAAGGCCTCCCAGGCCAGCTCCAGGAGCAACCGCTGCTGGGGGTCGGCCGCGGCGGCCTCGCGCGGGGAGATGCCGAAGAGGTCCGCGTCGAAGTCGGCGACGTCGTAGAGGAACCCGCCGCGTCGGACCGAGGTGCGCCCGGGGCGGCCGGGCTCGGGGTCGTAGAGGCCCTCGACGTCCCAGCCCCGGTCGAGCGGGAAGTCGCCGATCGCGTCGCGTTCCTCCGCGACGAGCCGCCAGAGGTCCTCGGGCGAGGTCACACCACCGGGCAGACGGCAGCTCGCGGCCACGATCGCGATGGGCTCGCCGGGCGCGGCCGTCCGCTCCCGGATCGCCACGGAGGAGGTGCGACCGCCGCGCAGCACCTCGTCGAGGTGGTCGGCGAGTGCGTCCGGGGTCGGGTGGTCGAAGGCCGCCGTCGCGGACAGGGTGACACCGAAGTGCGCGGCCAGGACGGTCCGCAGCCGGACCGCGGCGAGCGAGCTCAGGCCGAGTTCCCGGAACGGCCGGTCGGGGCGCAGGTCGGCGGGGTCGCGCACGCCGAGGAGCTCGGCCGCGGCCGAGCGCACGGCCCCGACCAGCGTCCGGCGCCGTTCGGCCGCGGTGAGCCCGTCGAGCCGGGCCCGGCCCTCACCCGAACCCGGGCCCGTCTGCTCGACGACGAGATGGCGCAGTGTGGGCACCTCCGCCGCCGCGCGCTCGTCGAGCCGCAGGATCACCGAGTCGCCGGGGGGTTGGTCGAGGGCGGCATCGAAGGCCGACAGCAGCTCCGCCGGCGCCAGCGGCACGGTCGCATCGAGGCCGGGTGTCGTGGAGTCGGGTGTCGTGGAGTCGGGTGTCGTGTCGGGAAGGGTGTCGAGGACGGTGGGGTCGAGAGCCGTCGGCCCCACCGCGAGCACCGTGGTGGGGAGTCCGCCACCACGCCGGGCCGCCGCCCACTCGGACAGGGCGCGAGCGGCCCCTGCGGTGCCGTAGCCGTCACCGGGGGCCAGCGCGGTCAGGACCACGAGGGTCGTCTCCGGTGCCGAGGCCGCGACGTCCACCAGGACCGCCGCGACCCGTCCCGGGTCGGCGGTCGGGTGTGTCTGGACGACGGTGCCGAACCGACCGCCCGCGGCGCCGACGGCGACGCGCACCAGCTCGGGGTCATTCGGCGAGCCGGCCACGACGACGACCCGGGCGCCCTGGCGGCGCAGCTCCTCGGCGAGCGGCCCGGCGCCGTCGGCCTGGCCCCAGTCGCTGAGCAGCACGACCTCGCGCACCCCGTGCGCACCGACGAGGTGGGTGGCGACCGCCGCGGCCACGGCCGAGTCCGCGCCCGTGACCAGCACGGGATCGGCGATCCCGGCCGCCGGGCCGGTGTCGCCGGAGGGCACGCGGACCAGGCGCCCGTCCTCGACGCGCAGGAGGTGCTCGTGGTGGCTCGCACCGGTCGCGACCAGCCGGGAGGGCCGCTCGAGGAGCAGGTGGCGGGTCACCTTCCCCGACGCGGTGCGCGGGATCTCGGCGATCAGTCGGATCTCCTCGGGCACCTTGAACGGCGACAGCTCGGTGCGGCAGGCCGCGAGGAGGGCGCCCGGGTCGAGGCCGTCGCGACCGTCCGGCCCTGGCACCACGTAGGCGACGGGGACCTCGCCCAGCACGGGGTGCGGGCGGCCGCCGACGGCCACGTCCCGGACACCGGCACCGCGCCGCAGCACGGTCTCGACCTCGACGGGGTGGATGTTCTCCCCACCCCGGATGATCAGCTCCTTGATCCGGCCGGTGACCGTCAGGAACCCGGCTCCGTCCTGTGTGGCCAGGTCGCCGGTGCGGTACCACCCGCCGCCGAACGCCGCTGCGGTCTCCTCGGGCCGGCGGTGGTACCCCACCGCGACGCTGGGCCCGCGCACCCACACCTCGCCCTCCGCGCCGGTCGCGGTGTCCGCACCCGTCGTCGTGTCGACCAGCCGGACCTCCAGCCCGGGCACCGGCTGCCCGCACGAGCCGTCGACCCGTGGTCCGTCCGGCCGGACCATGGCGATGGAGCCGCAGGTCTCGGTGCTGCCGTAGGCGTCGAGCAGCGGCACGCCGAAGATCTCCTCGACGTCGGCCCGCAGCGCGGCGGTGGTCACGGCGCCGCCGACGAGCCCGATGCGCAGGTCCGGAGCGGTGAAGCCGGTGTCGCGAGCCGCCGCGACCAGGTGGTGGTAGACGGTCGGGACGCCGGCCAGGAAGGTGGTTCGGTCCTCCCGCAGAGCGGCGAGGACCTCGTCGGCGGCGAACCCGTCCAGGATGCGGGAGGTGGCCCCCACCGAGACCACGGCGAGGAAGCCCGCGATGTGGGACAGGCTGTGGAACAGCGGCAGTGGCCAGAGCACCCGGTCCTCGGCCGAGAGCCCGGGGATCGGCACGTAGCAGGACGCGACGGACCAGAGGGCGTTGCGCTGGGTCGAGAGCACGCCCTTCGGCAGCCCGGTCGTCCCGGAGGTGTAGAGCATCCACGCCGGCTCGTCGAGGTCGAGGTCGTCGCGGGCGGACACCGCGGGCGCGGTCCGGGCGAGCGCCTCGAAGGACTCCGTGCCGTCGGGGAGCCGCCCCTCCCCCGTCACCAGGACCCGGACGTCGCGCGCTGCGATGCGGCGCACGAGGGCTGCCCGCGCCCGGTCGGTCACGACGACCCGCGCTCCGCTGTCACCGAGCAGGTGGTCGAGCTCGCTCGCGCTGACCTGCGGGTTCAGCGGGACACCCACTGCAGCCGCCCGGGTCGCGGCGAGGTAGCCCTCGATCACCTCGACCGCGTTGCCCAGCAGGATCGCCACCCGGTCACCGCGGCCCACCCCGCCCGACGCCAGGTGCCCGGCGAGCCGCGCCGTGCGGGCCTCGAGCTCGGCGTAGGTGACCGCGCGGCGCGCGTCCCGGAAAGCGACGGTGGTGCCGGACTCCGCCGCGTGCGCCAGCAGGGTCTCCGGCAGCGGGCGGATCAGATCGCTTCGCATGGTCCTCGTTCTCTCCGGCCGCCGCGGCGGCTCGTCTCTGCGGTGTCGGGCTCAGGCGGCTCGGACGAGCGCCAACACGTCGGTCGGGACCGTGGCGACCACGTCCGGCCCCTCGGCCCGCAGCGCCGCTTCCTCGGTCGTGCCCCAGAGCGCGGCGACCGAGCGGACCCGCGCCCCGCGTGCGCTGCGCAGGTCGGTGACGGCGTCACCGACCATCACGGCCCGCTCCGGCGCGACGTCGAGCAGGTCGAGCGCGCGGAGCACGATGTCCGGGGCGGGCTTCGGCCGGCTGATCTCGTCCGACCCGATCACGTGGCGGAACCTGCCGAGCACCCCCAGCCCGTCGAGCAGGGACCGGGCACGGACCCCCGCCTTGCCGGTCGCGACCGCGAGCGGCACGTCCCGGGCGTCCAGCTCGGCCAGCAGCTCGGCGACCCCGGGGAACAGCGACACGCGGTCCGCGAGGCGGTAGCTCTCCCGTACGAAGGGCTCCTCCATCTCCAGGGGGAGCCCCATGATCCGCATGATGTCGGGGAAGAACCGGCCGAGATGCCGGTTGTACTCGGCGAACGGAGCCTCTCCCGGTCCGACGACCTCGGCGTAGGCGATGCCGAACGCTTCGCGCATCACGTCGAAGCTGTCCACCAGGACTCCGTCGAGGTCGAAGACGACGGCGTCGGCGGGGGTGGTCGGTCCGACGACCGTGAGGACGTGCGACGACTCGGTGTGCACCGTCATGGTCGGCTCCCCGTTCCCAGCGTGGTCGGCTCGGTGGCCCGGGCCGAGGTGTAGATCCGGTCGATCAGGGCGACGGCCCGTTCGGCCTCCGCGATGGCCACCCCGCGGCTGCTCGGGTCGCGCAGCAGCGCCGGCAGCTCGACGAGCTGGCGGTCGTACTCGCTCCCGATCGGCTCGTCGACCGGGTCGAGCTCGGTGGTCACCCCGGCACGTGTGGTGGTGAGGGTCGATCCGCCCTCGCGATGGGGGCTGAAGCCGAAGGTCGCCCGCAGCCGCACGACGGCCCGGCTCCCCTCGACGGTCAGCACCGTCGTGTCCCGCACCTCGTGCGAGGCCCAGCTCGCGCGCAGGGACACGGACACGCCGGACCGGGTGACGAGGAAGGCGCGCACGGTGTCCTCGACGTCACCGTGGGCCCGCTCGCGGGTGTCGGTGTCGGGGCGCCATCCCGCCCGCCGGGTGGGATCGTTGACGAAGTCGCCGGACACCGCGGCCGCGACGTGCTCGACCTCCAGCCGTCCCAGTACGGGGGTCGCGGCGTCGAGGAGGTGCCATCCCAGGTCGAGGAGCGCGCCGCCGCCTGCCGTCCGACGGTCGGTGAACCAGCCGCCCGCGTCCGGGACACCCCGCGCACGGACCCACGAGAGGTCGACGTGGCGCAGCTCGCCCACCGTGGCCGCGGCATCCACCAGGGCGCGGACGTCGGCCCGGTAGCGGGCGGCGCTGCCGGCGAGCAGCACCGCCCCGCCCACCCGCTCGGCCTCGGCCAGCTCGGCGGCCTGCGCAGCGTCCAGGCAGACGGGCTTCTCCACGAAGACGGCGATCCCGCGCCGCAGCAGACCGCTCGCGACGGCGGCGTGGGCGTGGTTGGGCACCGCCACGACAGCGAGGTCGATCGCGGCGGGATCGAGCTGGTCGGCGCCGGTGTACCGGGCCGCGGCGGGGGCCAGGTCCGCAGCGGCCGCCGACGCCCGGGGATCCGCGTCGACCAGGGCGGTGACGACGTAGCCGGGGAGCGAGGCGAGCCTGGGCAACCAGATGGACCGCGCCGCCCACCCGGCACCGACTACGGCGACCCGGACGGCTGCGCTCACAGTGCCGCCACCGTCTCGGCGATGATCGCGGCGACCCGTTCGATGTCGGCCTCCGGGGCGAGCAGGGTCCGGTGGTGCAGCCAGACGGTGTCGGCGGTGATCTCCTCCGAGTTCGGGCAGCGGCGTGCGAGGTCGTCCACGCTCTCGTCCGGGGCGCCGGTCTCCCAGAACGCGGCGGTGCGGTAGACGGCGCGGAACGCGACGAAGGCCGGCAGGCCGCGCGCCACCAGCTGGTCGACGAGCAGGTTGCGGCGCTCCTCGCCGATGCCCGGCAGCCGGAACAGCGCCATGTAGTGCGGGTTCCGGTCGGCGCGCTCGTCGTCGGCCTGAGGCACGACCCCCGGGATCTCGGCGAGCAGTGAGCGCAGGAGCGGCCACCGCTGCTCCCTGGTCTCGATCTGGCCGTCGAGCCGCTCCAGCTGGGCCCGCAGCACGCTCGCCGAGAACTCGTTGAGCCGGAAGTTGGACCCGGAGGTGCGGTGGAAGTAGCCGCGATCGGTCCGCGGCCGCCCGCAGCTGTGCCGGACGAAGCCCTCCTCGTACAGCCCGGCGTCGGGGAACAGGACGGCTCCGCCCTCGCCCGCGGTCATCAGCTTGCCGTTCTGGAAGCTGAACGCCGCCACCGAACCGAGCTCACCGATCCGCTTCCCCCGCCAGCGGGCGCCGTGGGCGTGCGCCGCGTCCTGCACGATCGACACCCCGCTGTCCGCGGCGATCTTGTTCAGGGCGTCGATGTCGGCGACCAGGCCTGCCATGTGCACGGGCATGATCGCCCGGGTCCGCGGCGTGATGGCGGCGGCGGCCGCGTCCGGGTCGATGTTGAGGGTCTGCGGGTCCACGTCGACCGGGACCGCCGTGGCGCCGAGCCGCTGGGCCGCCTGGGACGACGAGATGAACGTGAACGCGGGGACCACCACCTCGGTGCCCGGCCCGACGCCGAGGACCTCGAGGGCGAGCTCGAGGGCGTGGGTGCCGTTGGTCACGGCGAGCGCGTGCTCGGATCCGTGGTACTGCGCGAACTCCTGCTCGAAGGAGTCGACCTCGCTGCCCCCGATCCGCCACCACTGCCCCTGTTCCAGTGCCCGGATCAGACCGGTCCGTTCGGAATCGGAGTACTGAGGCCACGCCGGGAGCTCCGGCGCGGGCTGCAGGTGGTCGGCCATGACGCATCACTTCTCTCTGACGGTGGAATGCGCGACATCGCGGGAAACTGCCCGACACCTGCCGGGACCATTCGAGAGTAACCCTGGTAAATCGGGACGTCACCGCCCCTAACGCCCCCTAGGAACCCCTATTTCAGCGCCTCGGCCGCCAACCCCGGAAGATTCTCCTAGAATTGTTCGTGCATTACGACACCATCCGCGAGGAGAACCGTGCCATCGCTATTTCTGTTGAACGGGCCCAATCTGGGAACGCTGGGGACGAGACAGCCGGAGATCTACGGGACGACGACGCTGGACCAGATCGCCGAGCACGTGGCGGCCGAGGTCGCCGGCCGAGGCTGGACAGTGAGGTGTTCTCAGTAGCGGGGTGGCAGGTCGTGGCGACACGCCGAGGGTGGTGAGATGAGCGGGAACGGGGCAGGACCCCGGTAGATCGGTTCGGTCCAGCACAGATCGACACCGTCACCGAGGTCCTGCATGTCTGATCCTGTCACCTACACCGCTGTCCTCCCGATCGGGGAGCGCACCGTGGCCTATCTGGCGCGGCTCCTGGTCCTTCAACGCCGTCGACGTGG
>NZ_MCIP01000001.1:4174367-4213259 GCF_001932425.1 Pseudonocardia sp. Ae505_Ps2 | reverse complement strand
TGTCCCTGGCGCACCGGCGCGATCACCGCAGCTGCGCTCGTACTACTCCACACCGAGTACGACCGCACGACATGATCAACCCGCTACTGAGAACACCTCAATGGCCCGGGACAAAGTGAAGCGCAACGTCGTCTCGATCTGCACTCCCCCGGCCGGTCGCACGGGCCGCCCCTCCAAGTCCCTCACCCTGGAACAGGCGACCGCGCTCCTCCAGGCCGCCGACGCCAGTCCGTTGCGGGCGTACATCGTCCTCTCGCTCCTCACCGGGGCCCGGACCGAGGAACTGCGTGCACTGCGCTGGGGAGACGTGGACCTCGACGGGGCTCCGAACGCGACTCCCCCGCTCCCGCCATCGATCTCCGTCGTCAGGTCGGTGCGGATCGGTGGGGACACCAAGACGCGGAGGTCCCGCCGCCGCCTCGGGATGCCGCAGCGCTGCGTCACCGTGCTCCGTGACCACGCGAACCGACCCGGAGCTGACAGCGCGCCCGACTCGCTGGTCTTCGCCACCCGAACCGGATCAGAGATGGACGCGCACAACGTCCGCCGATCGTTTCGCAAGGTCGCAGCCGCCGCCGGCCTGAACGCGGCCGAGTGGACACCCCGGGAGATGCGGCACAGCTTCGTCTCGCTGCTCTCGGACTCCGGGATGCCACTGGAGCACATCTCACGGCTGGTCGGGCACAGCGGGACGGCCATCACCGAGGCCGTGTACCGGCAGCAGCTCCGGCCCGTCCTGGAGCAGGGCGCAACCGCGATGGACGACATCTTCCCGGTCGTCGATCGCTAGCTCATCGGCTCACGCAGTCGCAATCGCGGGAAGTGAGTCGACAAGGGCATCGAGCAACGCGGGGTCCGACCGGTTCCGTCGGGGCTCGATGCCCATCGGCACGCCCGAACCCGGCAGCTCCCACCACACACGCCCCGGCTCCAGTCCATCCACGGCCCGGTACCACTCCCGCAACGGCTCACGTAGCCGCGCGTGCAGCTCGAAGCTACGCCGCGACCTCGTCCGGTCACCGACCTTCCGCGACCGCAACGTCGCCAGATCGGGAACAGACACCAGCACGAGATCGGCGAACCCCAGCCGACCGGTCTCCAACGCCCGGCGCACCGCGCGCAACTCGTGCTCCCACCGGTCGATCGGGCCTGCTCCGATCCGCGCCAAACACCAGCTGTAATGCAGCTTCAGCGGGTCACTGTCACACACCGCGACACCACCGTCCGCGTCGATCGACCTGGCCGCCGCCCATCGATCCGCGTTCACCCCGACCCAGTAGGCCGCTTGGGCTTCCCGATCCACACCGTCGGGCTCGCGCCCCGTCGGGGTGTACTCCGGGACCACCCGGCCCTTCCCGAACCGCGCACACCACGTCGACTTCCCCGCCGCACTGGGTCCCTCAACAGCGACGATCATGGCGGACCGACCTCCCGCGCATAGTCACTCAGTTAGTCACTCGGCGGTTCGCGGGACCGCCCGAGGACTCGGGCCCACCAGCCGCGGGGACTATCCGGGGACCACGACAAAGCCACGAATCCGCTGGTCACACGAGTAAAGGCCGGTACCCGATGCTCTCGGATACCGGCCTCCGGCCTGTCGGGACGACAGGATTTGAACCTGCGACCCCTTGACCCCCAGTCAAGTGCGCTACCAAGCTGCGCCACGTCCCGGCCACCCCTCGCGGGGCACGTGGAACTTTACCGCATCCACGGCAGGCCCCCACCAGGGGTGTCGTCCGTGGCGTCGACGCTGCGCACGAGGGCGACCGCCTCCAGCTGCGAGCCGACGTCGAGCTTCGCGAGCACGGCCCTGACCTGCGTGCGGACCGTCGGGAGCGACACGACGAAGTGCTCGGCGATGGCGTGCGCCCGCATGCCAGCGGCGAGCAGTTCGAGGACCTCCCGCTCGCGGCGGGTCAGGGTTGCGATGCGTCCGCGGACGGCCCGCTGGCGGCGGTCCCACTCGACGTAGCGCTGCACGAGTTCGTCGCGGTGGGTGGCGTGCAGCAGCGAACGGCCGGCGCGGGCCTCGCGGATCGCGACGACCAGCGCCGGCATCGAGGCCGTCTTCGACACCCAGGTGAAGCCGCCGTGGTGCAGGGCGGCGCCGATCCGGATGGGGTTGGAGCTCCCCGAGAGCACGAGGACCCGCCAGCCCTGGGCACGCAGCCCCGGGACGAGCGGGACGGTGTCGATCCGGCGGCCGTCGGCGTCGCGACCGAGGTCCAGGTCGAGGACCAGCAACCCGGGCTCGACCCCCGCGACGGCGCGGTGCACGTCGACGTGGGAGTGCGCGGGCCGGAACGACGCCGGTTCACCCTCTGCGCGCAGCGCCAGCGCCAGCGACGACCCGACGAGCTCGTGGTCGTCGATGATCAGCACGCTGTCGAGCGGCGGGGCCGCCGCCGACCGAGGGTGTGACACCCGCCCGCCCCCCACTCGGGCGGGTGTCACGTCAGGGCTCCCAGCGTGAGCAGGCCACGCCCCAGGAGCGCGGTCCGGCGGTCGAGCGCCGCGACCTCGTTCTCGTACTCCATCGGCCGGGAGCGGAGCTCCCACAGCTCGAGCGCCTGCCGCCAGGCGACGTCGCGGGCCAGCACCACCGGCACGTCGGCGACGCAGCCCAGCAGCTGCTCGGTCAGCGAGATCTCACCGGGGGCCGTCTGGTCGAAATCGTCGAGCAGGCGGACCATGTGCAGGGAGAACACGTCGTTCACGGCCCGGTAGTCGGCTCGCTCGGCGGGACCGGGGGCGCTGCGCCCGAGGACGGTGCAGGTCCGCACGACCGCGGGTGCCAGGTCGAAGTTGACGTGTGCGTTCACCCCGACGACCGCGTACTCCACCGGGGAGATCCGCTCGTGCCGACGGCGCTCCAGCAGCACCCCCCAGGACCGCGGCGGGGTCCCGCCGGTCGCCTCGGCGTGCAGCGCCCGGAAGTAGCGGCGGGCGAACTCCACGTCGAGCCGGACCAGGAAGTCCCGGTCGGCGAACAGGTCGTCGTCGAGCTGGTCGCGGATCCCGCGGGTGATGCGCAGGTACAGCCGGTTGAACGAGGCGACGCCGTCGCCGGGGCCGTACTCGCTCTCGAGGATCTCCTGGAGGCGTTCCTGGTGCGCGATGACGCCGTCGATCGTCTCGGGTGGGGTGGCGAGCAGTTCCGCGACGCGCGCCCGGCCCGCCGCGGCGGCGCCCTCGTCGGAGGGCGTGTCGATGGTGGCCGTCATCGGTTCCTCCGCGTCGCTCGGTCCGGTGATCACCTTGGTCGAGCGGGCGTGGCGACGGTATAGGGCGAATGACCTAGATGTCGGCGCGGTGCTCACGCAGGACGGCCGCCGCGCTGGTGCGGTTGGTGACGTCGAGCTTGGCGAATACCGAGGCGAGGTGGGCACCGACCGTCTTCGGGGTGATGAACAGCCGGGCCGCGATCTGCTTGTTGGTGGCGCCGTCGGCGAGGACCTCCAGCACCTCACGTTCCCGGTCGGTGAGCCGGGCCAGCGGGCCGTCCACGGCGACCGGGGCATGACCGACCGCGCCGACCGCGGCGAGTGCGGGCACCTCGATCCGGGCCCGGTGGGCGACCTCGGCGATCTCGGTCAGCAGCGGACCGGCCCGCAGTCCCGCGGCGAGATCGGCGGCACGGCGCAGGTCCGCGGCGCCGTCCTCGGTGCGTCGGCCCGACAGCAGCGCCTCGGCGCTGCGCAGCCGGGCGTAGGAACCCGGGTAGGGCTGGCCGAGGCCGTCGAGCAGGTCGGCGACACCCCGCCAGGTGTCCGGGTCGGCACCCGGGGTGGTCCGGGCGTCCTCGGCGGAGCACATGGCCTCGTAGCTCGCGATCACCCCGCGCAGCGCCGGGGCCGAACGCTCCCCGCGCTCGACGAGGTCCCGGCGGTGGCGGCGCAGCCGCCGCAGCCCACTGGCGTCGGGGGGTCGTCCGGCGAGGACGGCCTGGGCGTGCGCGCGGGCGCCGTGCCAGAGCAGCGGCGCCACCGCGAAGACGTCGTCGATGCCGGACTCGACGACGTCGAGCCCCTTCCCGACGTGGGCGAACGCCAGCTCCGGGTTGCCCCGCCACATCTCCAGCCCGGCGCGCAGGATCAGCAGCGGCAGCCGCTGCTTGGGCAGCCCCGTCGACCCGGCGACGAGCTCGGCCGCGGTCAGGTCGACGTCGGAGCCGTCGAGGTCGCCACGACCCATCCGGAGCCGGGCGCGAGCCAGGCGCAGCTCCAACATCTGCGCACCGGACGGGGCGGCCGCCCACGCCGTCGCCACCTCCTGCTCGGCCTCGTCCCAGGCTCCGGCGCGGAACAGCCCGTTCGCCGCCACCACCCGCAGCGACACCGACGCGGTCCGCCCCAGCCCCAGCCCGGCCATCCGCTCGGCGCCCGCCCGGGCCGCGGCGACGCCGCCGTCGAGGGCGTTGAGCGGGCCGGTCAGCAGCTCCGCGCGCCGGGCCAGGCACTCCCCCAGCGTCTCCGGGTCGCCGCCGGCCTCGGCGACGGCAACCGCCTCGGTCAGCGCGTCGAGCCCGGCGGTGCCGTCGCGGGAGTGCGCGGCACCGAACCCGAGCGTCGCCAGCACCGATGCCAGTGCCCGCGGCTCCCCCACCCGGCGCGCCGCGACCAGCGCCTCCTCGGCGACGGTGCGGGCACCGGCGTAGTCGGCCCGGTCGAGGAGCGCGGCCGCGTACCCGGCGAGGACCTCGGCGCGGGCGGCGACGGCGGTGTCGTCCGGGTCGTCGTCGGCGGGCAGGGTGGCGACGGCGCGCCGGTGGGCCCCCTCGGCCTCGGTCAGCTGACCCGCCGCACCGAGGTAGCGGCCGAGCCGGGACCGCAGCACCGCCTGCTCGGTGCCGCTGGGCGCGTCGGGTTCGCCGAGCCGTTCGGCCAGCAGCGCCACGGCCGAGCCGTGGTCGCCCGCCAGGGCCGCGGCGGCCGCCGCCCGTTCCAGGTAGCGGCTGCGGTCGCGGACGGCGGCGGGGACCGGCAACGTGGCCGCGCGCAGCCAGTGCCGGTGCGCCTCGGCGTAGCCGCGCAGCCGTTCCGCCTCCTGCGCGGCGTCGAGGGTCGCCTCCAGCGCCTCGTCCGGGCGCCCGGCGAGCTGCCAGTGGTGCGCGAGACGGGCCGCCGACCCGGGGACGCGGTGGCCGCCGTGCAGCGCGGTGGCGTAGCGGCCGTGCAGCTCGACCCGCTCGGCGGGGAGCAGGTCCGCGGAGACGACCTCGGTCATCAGACCGTGCCGCAGCGTGTAGCCGTCGGCACCGGCGACGACGACGAACCCGGCGTCGGCAGCCTCCCGCACGGCGGCGGCCAGCTCCGCCCCGTCGACGTCGACGACGGCGGCCAGCAACGCGTGCTCGACCTCCCCGACCCCGGCCGCGACGGCCCGCACGACCGCCGTCGCCGCCGACAGCCCGGCGGCGCCGGCCCGCACCAGCTCGCGGACGGACTGCGGCACGCCGTGCGGGTCCCCGTCGAGCACGGCGCGGACGGTCTCGCGGGCCAGGAACACGTTCCCACCGGAGTGCCGCCACACCAGGTCCTCGACGTCGTGCCGCTCGGGTGCCCACCGCGCGACCAGCTCGGCCAGCTCGTGCCGGGGCAGCGGCTCCACCCGGGCGAAGCGCACCCCACGGTGCCGGCGCAGCTCCCCGGTGAGCCCGAGGAGGTCGACCGGGACACCGCCCGCCGGGTCGTCGCGATAGGTGCCGACCAACAGCACCGGCGACGACGACAGCGCCGCCAGCAGGTAGGCGAACAGGTCGCGGGTGGAGCGGTCGGCGCGGTGCAGGTCGTCGACGACGAGCACCACCGGTGCCCGGCGGGCCGCCCGCTCGACGACGGCGGCCAGCTCCCCCAGCATCTCGACCCGCCCGGCCGGTCCGTCGGCGCGGTCCAGCCGGGACAGCGCGGCGGCGCACTCCCGGCCCAGCGCGCCGCGGCTGCGGGACTGCTCGCGCAGGGCGGACACGACCGGCCAGAACGGCGGGGCGTCGGCGATGTCCAGCGCGCGGCCGGACAGCACGACCGCGCCACCGCTCGTCGCGGTCCGGCCGAACTCCGACACCAGCCGGGTCTTGCCGACCCCGGCGTCGCCGCCGAGGAGCACGGCCGAGGCGCCGCCGGCGACGGCGTCGCGCAGCGCCTCGGCGAGCAGGTCCAGCTCCGCGACCCGGCCGTGGAAGACCTCGGCCGGTGTCTCCCTCACGTCCGGCCACGATAGTGACCGTGTCGTCACCGTTCCAGGGGGCCCGTGGTGACGGTGCGCCGAGCGAGCAGGATCGAGGGCTCGCAGGCAGCACCCGCCCGCCGGAGCCGTGCGACGGCCGTCACTCCGGCACCGTCACCTCTGCACCGTCAACTCGACACCGTCACATCGGGGCGGCGCCGGTGGGGGCGGGCGTGGCGTCACGAGCCGGACACCTCGATCACGACCTTGCCGACGGCCCTGCCGGACCGCAGGTGCGCGACGACGTCCGGGGCGTCGTCGAGGGCCACGACGCGGTCGACGGTGGCACGCACCCGCCCGTCGCCGACGAGGCCGAGGACCGGTGTCAGCGCGGTGGCGACGGCGGCACGCTCGTCGGCGCCACGGACGCTGAAGGTGGTGCCGATCAGGCGCAGCCTGCGGAAGGACAGGGTGTTCAGGTCCAGCGTCGCCGACGGCCCGGCGAGCCGGCCGATCTGCACGATCGTCCCGCCGATCCGCACGGCGGACAGGGCGGCCGCCAGGTGGTCGCCGCCGACGAGGTCCAGCACGACGTCGACGGGCCCGTCGAGATCACCCAGCGCATCGATCCCGACGAGCGGGATCGCCCCCGCGTCGACGAGCGCGGATCGCTTGGCGGGCGAGGTCGTCGTCGCGAGGACCGGCGAGGCCCCCAGCGCCGCGGCCAGCCGGATCGCGACCTGCCCGACCCCGGTGCTGCCCCCGAGCACCAGGACGGCGCCGCCCTCGGCGCCGAATCCGGCCTGGGTGACCAGCGCGTCGTGCGCGGTCTCCAGCGCGACCGGCAGCGCGGCGGCCTCGGTCCAGCTCAGCCCGGACGGGACGGGCAGGGCGCGGCGGGCGTCGACGACGACGTACTCGGCGAACGCGGCCGGGGCGGACGCGAACACCCGGTCCCCCGGCCCGCGGCCCGGGGCGCCGGTGACGCCCGGACCGGCGGCGACGACCTCACCCGCGAGCTCCATGCCTGCGGTGAAGGAGCCGTCGTCGTCGGCGTGCGGGGCGGGGTAGCCACCGCCCAGCGCGAGCAGGTCGGCCCGGTTCACCCCGGCCGCCCGGACCCGCACGAGCAGCTCCCCCGGACCGGGGACCGGGGTGTCGATCCGGCCGAGCTCCCAGGTCCGCGCGCCGGGACGGCCGCGCAGGGCCCGCATCACTTCTTCCGGGCGCGCTTCTCGCGGACCCGGACCGAGACGCGGATCGGCGTGCCACCGAACCCGAACTCCTCGCGCAGCCGCCGCTCGATGAAGCGCCGGTAGCCCGCCTCGAGGAACCCGCTGGTGAACAGCACGAACGTCGGCGGGCGGGTCTGCGCCTGCGTCGCGAACATGATCTTCGGCTGCTTGCCGCCGCGGACCGGCGGCGGGGTCGCGGCGACGAGGTCGTTGAGCCACTGGTTGAGCCGCCCGGTCGGCACCCGGGTGTCCCAGGACGCCAGCGCGCGGTTCAGCGCGGGCGCGATCCGCTGGGTCGACCGGCCGGTCAGCGCGGACACGTTGACCCGCTCCGCCCAGCGCACGCTGATCAGGTCGCGCTCCAGCTCGCGGGTCAGCTGGTGGCGGCGCTCCTCGTCGACCTTGTCCCACTTGTTGAACAGGATGACCAGGGCGCGCCCGGACTCCACCACCATCGTCAGGACCCGCTGGTCCTGCTCGGCGATCGGCTCGGAGGCGTCGATCAGCACCAGGGCGACCTCGGCCGACTCGATCGCCGAGCTCGTCCGCAGCGAGGCGTAGTACTCCATGCCCGAGGCCATCTTGACCCGCTTGCGCAGGCCGGCGGTGTCGACGAAGCGGAACACCTGGCCGTCGAGCTCGACCAGGGAGTCGACCGGGTCGACGGTGGTGCCCGCGACGTCGTGGACGACCGACCGCTCCTCGCCCGCCAGCTTGTTCAGCAGGCTGGACTTGCCGACGTTCGGCTTGCCGACCAGCGCCACCCGGCGCGGACCGCCCCCGGACGCGCCGAAGTCGTCGCGCGGGGTCTCGGGGAGGATCTCCAGGATGGCGTCGAGGAGGTCACCGGAGCCGCGGCCGTGCAGGCCCGACACCGGGTGCGGCTCGCCGAGCCCGAGCCGCCACAGGTCGGCGGTGTCGGAGGTGAGCCGGTCGTCGTCGACCTTGGTGGCGCACAGCATCACCGGGACGTCGGCGCGCCGCAGGACCCGCGCCACGGCCTGGTCGGTCGCGGTCGCACCGACCGTGGCGTCGACGACGAGCAGTACCGCGTCGGCGATGCGCATCGCGGTCTCGGCCTGGCGGGCGACGAAGCCCTGCAGGCCGTCCGCGTCGGGCTCCCAGCCCCCGGTGTCCATCAGCTTGAACCGGCGGCCGTTCCACAGCGCGTCGTAGACGACGCGGTCACGGGTCACCCCCGGCACGTCCTGCACGACCGCCTCGCGACGACCGAGCATCCGGTTGACCAGGGTGGACTTGCCGACGTTCGGACGGCCGACGACGGCCAGGGTCGGGGTCGCCAGGACCTCGTCGGGGTCGATCCCGGCGGTGACCACACCGTCGGCGTCGACCGCGACGAACTCGGCCGGGTCCAGCCCGAGCCGGTCCATCTCGGCCCGGTCGGCCGCGTCACCGATCCCGACGCCGGCGTCGTACGCCGCGCCGAGGCTCGTTCCGCGTTCGCTGTTCTCGCTCACTGCTCTCTCACGTCCCCGGCCGCGTCGGGCCGTGTCACTTGCCTGTGTTCGTTGTCCAGTTCGCGGACCAGTGTCCGCAGGGCCTCCGTGACCTGGGCGGTCGCGGCGGCCAGGCCGTCCCGTCCCGGCGCCGTCGGCGCCGGCAGCGGGTCACCGACCAGCACGTCCACCCGGGGGCGGAAGCGGCGGGGCGCACCCGCCGGGCGGTGCGTGCCGCGCACCGCCACCGGGAGCAGCGGCGCCGATGCCGAACGGGCCAGCCAGGCCGCGCCCTGCCGGGCCCTGCCGATCTCGCCGCCGAGCTCGCCGGTGCCGCGGGTCCCCTCCGGGAAGACGGCCACCATGCCGCCGTCGCGCAGGACCTCCAGCAGGGTCGTCAGCGGCCTCCGGTCGACGACGTCACGCCGCACCGGCACCTGCCCCAGCCACCGCAGCAACGTCCCCACGATCCCGGAGAACATCTCCGCCTTCACCAGGAACACCACGCGGCGCCCGAACATGCCGAACAGCAGCGGTCCGTCGACGAACGCGGTGTGGTTCGCGACGAGCACCACCGGGCCGGTCGCCGGGATCCGCTCCCGGTGCCGGATCCGCACCCGGAAGAACGGCACCCACACCCACGTGCCGATCCAGCGGCCGAGGTCGTGCAGCCACCCGAGAGCGTGCTCCGGCAGCGCACGCGCCCGGCTCACCCGTCCAGCCCCCGCGCGGCGACGAGCTCGCGCAGCTTCGCCAGCACCGCGTCCGCCGACAGGTGGTCGGTGTCGAGCACCAGCGCGTCCGCCGCCGCGTAGAGCGGGGACACCCGCCGCGACGAGTCGAGCCGGTCCCGGCGTTCGACGTCGGCGAGGGTGACGTGCAGGTCGGCCTTGCGGCCCGCCTTCTCGTCCTGCCGCCCGCGCCGCGCCGCGCGGACCTCCGGCGACGCCGTCAGGTAGACCTTGAGCGGCGCGTCCGGCACCACCACGGTACCGATGTCGCGGCCCTCGACGACCATCCCGCCCCCGCTCTCGACGGCCGCCCGGATCAGGGCGTGCTGACGGGCGACCATCTCGGCGCGGACCTGCGGCACCGCCGAGACGGCCGAGACGAACCCGGTCACCTCCGGGCCGCGGATCGGGACGGAGACGTCCTCGCCGTCCAGGGTGATCGTCGGCGCGTCCGGGTCGGTGCCCGACTCCAGGCGGGCCCCGACGGCGGCGCGGGCGATCTCGTCCTCCGCCGCGCCCTCCCGCAGCCCGGCGCGCAGCGCGGCCAGGGTCGCGGCGCGGTACATCGCCCCGGTGTCCAGATAGGCCGCAGAGCAGGCCTGCGCCAGCCGCCGGGAGACGGTCGACTTGCCCGTCCCGGACGGACCGTCCATCGCGACGACGCCCCGCAAGGCCACCTTGTTCCCCCACCGTGTTCGAGTGTGCTGCGTCCGGCATTGTCGCCGGTCGGCCCCCGCCACGACGGGGCGGGGTGTCCTACTGCGGTAGATCGGTGCGCAGCGCCCGGGCCCCGTGCAGGTAGACGTGACGCATCGCCGAGCGCGGCTTCGGGGTGTCGACGTGGGCGAGCAGCCGCAGCACCCGCGGCAGCGCGCCGGGCACCGACATCTCGGTGGCGCACATCAGCGGCACGTCGGTGAGCCCGAGCAGCCGTGCCGCGTACGCCGGGAACTCGGCAGTGAGGTCCGGCGTGGCGGTGAACCAGATCGAGATGATGTCGTCGGAGACCAGCTCGTTGCGCTCCAGCACCGCGGTGACCAGCTCGGCGGAGCGGTCGAGGATCTGCTGCCGGTCGTCGGCGTCGACCTGGGTCGCGCCCCGCAGGGCCCGCACGGCCATCAGAGACCGACCGCCTTGTACAGGGAACCCACCTCGACACGGTCGAGGGGACGGAGCTTGCCGGGCCGCTGGTTGCCCAGCGCGACCGTCCCGACGTGGGTCCGCACCAGCCGGAGCACCGGGTGACCGACCTCGGCGAGCATCCGCCGCACGATGTGCTTGCGGCCCTCGTGCAGGACCAGCTGCACCGTGGCGCGGCCGGGGACGGCGTCGACGAGCTTGAACGCGTCGACGCGGGCGATGCCGTCCTCCAGCTCGATGCCGTCGCGCAGCCGTCGCCCGAGGTCCCGGGCGATCTTGCCCTCGATCTCGGCGAGGTAGGTCTTGGGCACCTCGTAGGACGGGTGCATCAGCCGGTGGCCGAGCTCGCCGTCGTTGGTGAGCAGCAGCAGTCCCTCGGTCTCGGCGTCGAGCCGGCCGACGTGGAACAGCCGCTGCGCGGTGTTCATGATCTCGACGCGGTCGGCGAGCAGGTCACCGATGCACGGCCGGCCCAGGTCGTCGGACATCGTGGAGTGCAGCCCGTACGGCTTGTTCAGCGCCAGGTAGACCTGGTCGTCACGCAGGGTGACCCGGGCGCCGTCGACGTGGACGACCGCGGTCTCCGGGTCGATCCGGCGGCCCTGCTCGCGGACGGTCTCGCCGTCGACCTGCACGCGTCCCTGCGCGATGAGGTCCTCCGCCGCGCGCCGGGAGGCGACGCCCGCGCGGGCCAGCACCTTCTGGAGCCGGACGCCGTCGGGGTCGTGTGTGTTGCTCATGATGACTTGTTGCCTCGTCCAGAGATGTCAGGGCCGGAATCGGTGGGGCCGGGTGGTCGTCGGCAGGGCGCCGGACCGGCCGGGTACCGACGGTACCCGGCGTGCTCGGCCGCGGCGCCGACAGGCGGCGCGCGCCGGGTCCGGTGTCGACGTTCCCGGACCGGGGTCAGCTGTCCAGGTCGTCGATCGCGTCGATGTCGGGGAGCAGCGGTGCCAGCGGGGGCAGCTCGGCCACCGAGGATATCCCGAGCCGTTCGAGGAACAGCTCGGTGGTCCGGAACAGCGTCCCCCCGGTGTGCTCCTCGGTGCCCGCCTCCTCCACCAGCCCCCGGGTGAGAAGGGTGCGGAGCACGCCGTCGCAGTTGACGCCCCGGACCGCGGAGACCCGGGCACGCGTGACCGGCTGGCGGTACGCGACGACGGCGAGGGTCTCCAGCGCGGCCCGGGTCAGCCGGGCGCGCTGGCCGTCCATCAGCATCTTCTCGACGTAGGGGGCGTAGCGGTCGCGGGTGTAGAACCGCCACCCCTCCCCCGCCCGTCGCAGGTCGATGCCGCGCCGGTCGGCGGTGTAGGCCAGCGACATCCGGTGCAGCGTCTGCCGGATCCGCGACGGCGTCTGGTGCAGCGCCGTGGCCAGCGACGCCTCGTCGACGGGGGCGTCGACGACGAGCAGCAGCGCCTCCAGGGCGTGCTCGAGCTCGGTGTCGTCGGCGAGCTCGTGGAACTCGGGGTCCTGATCGTTCTCGGGTTCCGGCTCGTCCTGGGTTCCGGGTTCCTCCGCTCGGGAGTCCTCGGTTCCGTGGGCCTTCAGGCCGTCCGTCCCCTCCGGCCCTGCTGCGTTCTCCGGCCCTGCTGCGTCGTCCGGCCGGGCGTCGTTCCCCGGTCCGGCCACGTTGCTCGGCCCGGCGGCGAGCGTTACGAATGCGTCGTCGCGAGCACCGTTCCGCGACGCTCGATGGTCTGCCGACGTGTCGGGGGTGGCGGTGGAGGGCTCGGGCTTCTCCGAGGTGTGTGGTTCGGTGCCGGCTGGGTCGGCCGCCCCATGCCCGGCATCGGCCGACGGATCCACGTCGTCAGCGGTCCCCGCGGTGCGGGCGAACTCGGCATCGGCGGTCGCGCCGTCGTCGGCCGCGGCGGGCGGGCCCTCGGCCTCCGGGGCGGCTCGCCCCTCCGCGCCCGGAGCCACCTGCGGCGACGCACTGGCGTGCGGGCTGCGCGGCACCGTGCGACCGATCAGGCGCAGCAGCTCGGACGGGTCCTCCGGGTCGTCGGAGCCCGGCCGGTCGTCCGGCTCAGTCACCGGTGGTTCCGGTCCTCTCGTCGTCGGGTTCGGGGTGGAGCACGTCCGCCGGGTCCTGGTCGGAGCCGTGACCGGCGAGGTCGGTGTCCTCCGGATCGGTGTCCTCCGGATCGAGGTCCTCCCGATCCGGGTCCTCGGGACCGGGAGCCTCGGGGTCCGCGGCGGCATCGGAGCCGGACGCGACCGGGTCGGCCGGGTCCGCGTCCGGCTCGGCGCGGTTCTTCTTCCTGCGGCGCCGGTCGCGGGCCCGCACCGCCTCCTCGGCGGCGGCGGCCTCGTCCTCCAGCGCGGCGGCGTAGGCGACCGGGTCGTCGTCGCGGTCCGCGGTCCAGGTGACCGTCAGGTCGGCGAACGCCTCCGGCTGCTCCAGGGCGACCGAGCGCTCCCGGTACAGCTCCAGCAGCGCCATGAACCGGGCGATGACCTCCAGCGTCGCGACGCAGTCGGCGGTCAGGTCGGCGAAGGTGGCCGTGCCGACGAGCGCGAGGCGTTCCCGCAGGATCGCCGCGTGCTCGGGCACCGACACGTGCACCGCGTGCAGGTGGTCGACGCCGACCTCGTCCGGCGGGCGGGGCCGGAACACCGCGGCGGCGAGCTCGGCGAAGGCCTGCGCGTCGACGCCGAGCAGCACCTCGGGCAGCAGGTCGGCGTAGCGGTCCTCGATCGCGACCGAGCGCGGGAAGCGGCGCATCGCGCCGTTCTCCAGCTCGACGAACAGCGCCGCGGCCTCCTTGTAGGCGCGGTACTGCAGCAGCCGGGCGAACAGCAGGTCACGGGCCTCGAGCAGGGCGAGGTCGTCCTCGTCGTCGACCTCGGCGCCGGGCACGAGCCGCGCGGCCTTGAGGTCGAGCAGGGTCGCCGCGACGACCAGGAACTCGGTGATCTCGTCGAGGTCGGCGTCGTCGCCGAGATCGGTGAGATGGGCGATGAAGTCGTCGGTGACCTTGTGCAGGGCCATCTCGGTGAGGTCGAGCTCGTGCTTGCCGATCAGCTGCAGCAGCAGGTCGAACGGGCCCTCGAAGTTGTACAGCCGGACGGTGAAGCGCCGGGTCCGCGGCGCCGCCACGTCCCCGTCGTCGAGCCCCTCGGGGGCGCCGTCGGCGAGCAGCGTCACCGGGCGATGACCTCGCGCGCGAGCATCCGGTAGGCCTCCGCGGCGTACGACGTGGGCGCCCACGTCGTGATCGGCTCCCCGGCGACCGTGGTCTCCGGGAACTTGATCGTCCGGTTGATGACGGCGTCGAACACCTTCTCCCCGAACGCCTCCACCACGCGGTCGTGGACCTCGCGGGTGTGCAGCGTGCGGGTGTCGAACATCGTCGGGAGCACGCCGAGCAGGCGCAGGTCCGGGTTGAGCCGCTCGGTCACCTTGTCGATGGTGTCCATCAGCAGCGCGACGCCGCGCAGCGAGAAGAACTCGCAGGCCAGCGGGATGAGGACCTCGTCGGCGCAGGCGAGCGCGTTGATCGTGAGCAGGCCCAGCGACGGCTGGCAGTCGATGAGGACGATGTCGTAGTCGGGCAGGAACCGCTTGAGGGCGCGGCCGAGTGCCTGCTCCCGGCCGACCTCGGTGACGAGCTGGACCTCGGCCGCCGACAGGTCGATGTTCGACGGCAGCAGGTCGAGGTTCGCCACACCGGTGTCCTGGAGCACCTCGTCGGCCTCGACGCCGCGCTCCATCAACAGGTTGTAGACGGTGGACTCGAGCTGGTGGGGCTGCACGCCGAGCCCCACCGACAGCGCGCCCTGCGGGTCGAAGTCGACGAGCAGGACCCTGCGGCCGTACTCGGCGAGCACGGCCCCGAGGTTGATGGTCGACGTCGTCTTCCCGACGCCGCCCTTCTGGTTCGCCACCGCGATCACGCGGGCCGGCCCGTGCACCGACAGCGGTGCGGGCTCGGGAGCGCGCGCGCTGGTGGTCTGGGTGCCTCGCCCGTGATCCGGCGCCGGCTCGTCGCTCGGGTCGTCGAACCTGCCCTGGGCCTCCGGCCGCGTCGGGTTCATGCGGTCTCCGGTCTCGTCGCGGGTACCGTGCCGGGTCTCGGGTCCCGGTCAGGGCCTGAGACCGCACTGCAGGAGATGCCCCCACGTGCGGCGACGTCCCTGTCGGGCCACGTCGCGGTATGGATTTCCGGTCACCCTACCCGCGGGCGGGCGCCGTCCGGCCGACGGTGCGCCCCGGCGTGTCGCGCCTCAGCCCGCGGGCAGGACCGACACGCCTCCCGCGCTGCTCTTCGCGGTGATCCGGTGGTCGGCACCGGGCTGGTCGGGGACACCGACCTCGGTCGACCCGGCGGAGGTCTCGGCGGTCACCTCGTAGGCCGGGCCGACCGGGACCCGGACCTCGACGCCGCCGGCGCTGGACTCCGCGGTCACGTCCGCGGCCGCCGCGGCGAAGGTCAGCTCGACCGAGCCGGCGCTGGACTTCGCCCGCACGTCGCCCGGTCCGACGCCGGTGGCGTCGACCCCGCCCGCCGACGAGGTCAGGTCCAGCGCCCCGGTCAGCCCCCGGACCTCGATGCCGCCCGCGCGCAGGTCGACCAGCGCCGACGACGCGGCGGGCGCGGTCACCACGAGCCTCGCCTGGCAGCGGTCGCCGACCTGGTCCGGGCAGCGGGCGGTGATCCGCAGGACGCCGCCCTCGACCTTCTGCTCGACCTGCGGGCGGGCGTCGCCGGTCCACCGCAGGTCCTGCTCGACCGCAGGCCTCTCCCCCGCGACGAGGCGCACGTCCCCGGCGTCGGAGTCGACCTCGAGGCGGGTGACCGGCCCGTCGACGGGCTCGTTCACCGTCTGCTGCTGCTCCGGCCCGGCGGCGACACCACCGCACCCGGCCAGGAGGAGTCCCGCCACGACCGCCGTCACCCACGTTCCGTACCGCATGGGCCCGGAACGTAGTCGTTCGTCCTCCCCTGCGGCCCGCCGCCCCGGGGTCCGTGGTCACCCCCGGGCGCGGGGGTGCGCGGTGGCGTAGACCTCGCGCAGCGTGTCGACGGTGACGTGGGTGTAGATCTGCGTCGTGGCGACGCTCGCGTGCCCGAGCAGCTCCTGCACGACCCGGACGTCGGCGCCGCCGGAGAGCAGGTGGGTGGCGAAGCAGTGCCGCAGCGTGTGCGGGGAGACGGTGGCGACGACGTCGCCGGGCAGCCCGGACGCCTCGGCGGCGGCCCGCAGGACGTGCCAGGCGCTCTGGCGCGACAGCCGGTTGCCGCGGGCGTTGAGCAGCAGCGCCGGGCTGCCCGTGCCCCGTGCCGCGAGGGCGGGGCGGGCGCGGACCCGGTAGGCGTCGACCGCGGCGAGCGCGGGACGACCGACCGGCACGATCCGCTGCTTGTTCCCCTTGCCGTGCAGCAGGATCGTCCGCGCGTCCGGGTCGAGGTCGTCGAGGTCGGCGCCGACGACCTCGGAGATCCGGGCACCGGTGGAGTACAGCAGCTCCAGCAGGGCGCGGTCGCGCAGTCCGACCGGGCCGTCGGAGACGCAGCCGGCGAGCAGCTGGTCGACCTGGTCGACCGACAGCGCCGACGGCAGCCGCGAGCCCAGGGCGGGCGGCGTCACCCCGGCCGCGACGTCGGTCGGGGTCAGCCCCTCGTGCAGCGCGAACCGGTGCAGCCCGCGGACCGCGGCCAGCGCCCGCGCCGCCGACGACGCGGCCAGCGGACGCTCCCCCGTGCGCAGGGCCGCGACGAACGCGGCGACGTCGGCCTCGGCCACCTGGGTCAGCTCCGTGCGTCCCAGGTGGTCGAGGTGGTCGAGGTAGCGCCCCAGGTCGAGCCGGTAGGAGCGCAGGGTGTTCTGCGCCCGTCCCCGTTCGACGGCCAGGTGGTCGAGGTAGTCCTCGGCCACCCGTCGCGCGGTCGGCACCGGTCAGTCCCGCAGGGCCGGGACGACCTCGCGCTCGAACAGCTCGATGCCCGACCGGTCGTAGGCGGCCTCGGGGAAGTAGAAGATGCCGTAGCTCATGCCGACGGCCGCCAGTGCGGAGAGCTTCTCCACGATCTGCTCCGGGGTCCCGACGCCCGGCATCCCGCGGAACGCACCCAGCGCGCCCTGGGCCTTCTCCGCGCCGACGATCGGCTCCAGCCGGGCGACGAGCCGGGCGAGCCGCTCCTCCACCTCGTCCTCGGTGTGCCCGATCGCGACGTTGTAGTTGGCCGAGCGGACGATGGCGTCGTAGTCGGTGCCGAGGTCGCGGCAGTGGTCGGCGAGCAGCGCCGACTTGTGCCGGAAGCCGTCGAAGGTGCCGTCGAAGTTGGTGTACTGCGCGTACTGCGCGGCGATCCGCAGGGTGACCTTCTCCCCGCCGCCGGCGATCCAGAGCGGGATGCCGCCCTCCTGGAGCGGGCGGGGCGCGACGATGGCGTCGTCGACGGTGTAGTGCGTGCCGTTCAGGGTGGCCCGGCCGTCGCGCCAGGCCTGGGTGAAGATCTGCACGCCCTCCTCGAGCATGCCGAGCCGTTCACCGGGCCGGGGGAAGCCGTAGCCGTAGGCGCGCCACTCGTGCTCGTACCAGCCGGCGCCGATGCCCATCTCGACGCGGCCCTTCGAGATGACATCGGTGGTGGCGGCGACCTTCGCCAGGTAGGCGGGGTTGCGGTAGGCCATGCAGGTGCACATCTGGCCGAGCCGCACCCGCTCGGTCGTCGCGGCGAAGGCGGCCATCAGGCTCCACGCCTCGTGGCAGGCTTCGTCGGTGGGCGCGGGGACGGTGTGGAAGTGGTCGTAGACCCAGACCGACTCCCAGACGTCGCCGCGGTCGGCGTGCTCGGCGAGGCCGCGCATCACGTCCCACTGCGCGGTGGGGTCGATGCCGACGAGGTCGAGGCGCCAGCCCTGGGGCACGAAGAGTCCGAAACGCATGCACCGACCCTAGGACGCCCGCCGCTCGGCGGCCGGGAAGGGCGATCTGCACAGTCGGCCGCCCCGGACCGGGCACATCGCCCCGTGACCCGGCCCTGACCTGCACCTACCGTTCTCCCGACCAGCCGAGAGGAGACCGAGATGAGCGGTGGGGTCGGTACGGACGACTACGCCCTGAGCAGGGTTCCGGAGCACGCCCGGTACTCGTGGTGGAGCGTGGCGGTACAGCGGTTCGGGCAGGTGTCGGCCCTGAGCCAGTTCCTGCTCGGCTCGACACTCGGGTTCGGGATGGGGTTCTGGGACGCCTTCCTCGCCTTCACCCTCGGCGCGGTGATCCTGGAGCTGGTCTCGATCGGCGTCGGGATCATCGGCTGCAAGGAGGGCCTGAACACCTCGCTGCTGGCCCGCTGGACCGGCTTCGGTCACGGCGGCAGCGCACTGATCGGTGTCGCGATCGGGGTGAGCCTCGTCGGCTGGTTCGGCGTCCAGTCCGGGGTCTCGGCCGAGGGCCTGGTCTCGCTGGTCGGCGTGCTGCCGGTCTGGGCGTGGTCGCTGGTGTTCGGCCTGGTCGTCACCATGATCGTGCTGTGGGGCTTCGGCTCGATGCAGTGGGTCGCCTACGTGACGGTGCCGGCCTTCCTGGTGCTGGTCGGCTGGTCGATCGGCAGCGCCCTGCTCGGCCACGACGTCGGCGCGCTCATGGTGAGCCCGCCGCCGGGGCCGTCGATCTCGCTGGTCGAGGGCACGACGCTGGTCGCGGGCGGCTTCATCGTCGGGGCGATCATCACCCCGGACATGACCCGGTTCAACCGGACCTCCGCCGACGTGGTCAAGCAGACCGTCGTCGGGTTCACCCTCGGCGAGTACGTGATCGGCATGTCCGGTGTGCTGCTCGCACACGCCATCCGGTCCGACGACATCATCACCATCGTCACGTCGTCGGTCGGCTGGGTCGGCACGCTGATCATCATCCTCGGCACCCTCAAGATCAACGACTGGAACCTCTACTCGGCCGGGCTGGGCGTGGTGAACTTCGCCGGCAGCGTCCTGGGACGCACCGTCAGCCGCCCGATGGTCACCCTCGCGCTCGGCGTCGTCGGCTCGCTGCTGGCCGCGGGCGGCATCCTCGACCTGTTCACCGGGTTCCTGTCGGTGCTGGGCGTGGTGTTCCCGCCGATCGCCGGGATCATGGTCGCCGAGTACTTCGTGGTGAAGCGCTGGCGCGGTGACCTGGAGGCCGCGCGGACCACCGGTGCGCTGCCCGCCACCTCACCGACCTGGGTGCCGGCGACGCTGGTCATCTGGGCCGCCTCGGCCCTGCTCGGCGGTCTCGTCGACGCCGGGCTGCCCAGCGTGAACTCGATCGTGGCGGCCTTCGTGCTCTACGTCGTCGCCGGGCGGCTCGGGCTGCTCCGCGGGATCGGCGTCAGCCGCACCGAACGGCCGGACGTGGTCCCGGCCCCCGCCGTCACGTCCTGACCCGCACTCCGCGCCGCCCGTCCGCGATCCCGCGGGCGGGCGGCGCGGCACCACCGAAGGAGCACTCCATGCGCATCGGCATCGACGTCGGCGGCACCAACACCGACGCCGTCCTGCTCGACGACGCCCCGGCCGGCGGAGTCCGGGTACTGGCCGCCGTCAAGTCCGCGACCACCGACGACGTCACCTCCGGCATCGTCGGCGCGCTCACCGGCCTGCAGGCCGACCACCCGTTCTCCCCCACCGACGTCGACGCCGTGATGATCGGGACGACGCACTTCGTCAACGCCCTGGTCGAGGCCCGCCGCCTCGCCCCCACCGCGGCGCTGCGCCTGGGCCTGCCCGCCACCGCGGCGCTGCCGCCGATGGTCGACTGGCCGCAGCGGCTGGTCGACGCGATCGCCGGGCGCGGCTACCTCGCCCACGGCGGCCACGAGTTCGACGGCCGCCGGATCTCCCCGCTCGACCCGGACGAACTGCGTCGCCACGCCGCGGACATGGCCGCGCACGGCGTCCGTTCGGTCGCGATCTCCTCGGTGTTCTCCCCGGTGACCAGCGAGTGCGAGCTGGCCGCGGCGGAGATCATCGCCGAGGAGCTGGGCCAGGACGTCCCGATCTCGCTGTCCCACGAGACCGGTCGGGTCGGGCTGCTGGAGCGGGAGAACGCGACGATCGTCAACGCCGCGCTGCGCGAGCTCGCCGCGCACATCGTCGACGCGCTCGCCGGGGCGGTGCAGGGCCAGGGCATCACGGCGCCGCTGTACCTGTCGCAGAACGACGGCACACTGATGGACGTCGGCTACACCCGTCGCTACCCGGTGGCGACGTTCGCCTCGGGTCCGACCAACTCGATGCGCGGTGCCGCCGTGCTGTCCGGGCTGGGCACCTGCGCGGTCGTCGACGTCGGCGGCACCACCTCCGACGTCGGTGTGCTGACCGCCGGCTTCCCGCGGGAGGCCGCCGTCGAGGTCAGCGTGGCCGGGGTGCGCACCAACTTCCGGATGCCCGACGTGCTCAGCGTCGGCATCGGCGGCGGCTCCCTGGTCCGCACCGGCGAGCCCGGACGGTCCGAGGGGCCCACCGTCGGCCCGGACTCGGTCGGCTACCGGCTCACCGAGCGGGCGCTGGTGTTCGGCGGCGACACCCTGACCGCGACCGACATCGCCGTCGCGGCGGGCCGGGCCGACATCGGCGACCGCTCCCTGGTCGCCGGGCTGTCCCGGGAGCTGGTGACCGCGGCGCTGGACCGGATCGCCACCGACGTCGCCGACGTCGTGGACCGGATGCGGATCTCCGCCGACCCGCTGCCGGTGGTCGCCGTCGGCGGCGGCTCGGTGCTGCTGCCCGACGCCTTCCCCGGGCTGGGCGCGGTGCACCGCCCGGAGAACTTCGCCGTCGCCAACGCGATCGGCGCGGCGATCGCGCAGGTCGGTGGGGAGGTCGACCGGGTGTACGCGATCGAGCCGGGACGCCGCGACGCCGTCGTCGACGCCGCCAAGCAGGAGGCGGTCGACCGTGCGGTCGCCTCCGGCGCCGACCCCGGCTCCGTCGCGCTCGTCGACTTCGACGAGGTCCCCATCCCCTACCTGCCCGGCAACGCGACCCGCATCCGCGCCAAGGCGGTCGGCGACCTGCGTCTGGAGCGGAGGGTGACCCGGTGACCGGCGTGCTGACCGTCGAGGACCTGCCCGCGCTCGCCCGCGGTGCCGCGCTGCTGGGGACCGGCGGCGGTGGTGACCCCTACCTGGGACGGCTGCTGGCCCAGCGGGCGCTGCGCGAGCACGGGCCGGTGCCGCTCGTCGACCCCGCCGACCTGCCCGACGACGCCGCCGTGTTCGTCGTCGCGCAGATGGGGGCGCCGACGGTGAGCGTGGAGAAGCTGCCCGCCTACGACGAGATCGGCCGCGCGGTCACCGCGCTCGCCGGGCACCTGGGGGTCACCCCCACCCACGTCGCGTGCATCGAGGCCGGCGGCATCAACTCCACGATCCCGGTGGCCGGTGCGGCGATGCTCGGGCTGCCGCTGGTCGACGGCGACGGCATGGGCCGGGCGTTCCCCGAGCTGCAGATGGTGCTGCCCGGCATCGCCGGCGTCCCCGCCACCCCGATGTCGATCACCGACGAGCAGGGCAACACCGGCGTCCTGGACTGCCCCACCGCGAAGTGGGCCGAGGACCTCGCCCGCTCCATGACGATCACCATGGGCTGCACCGCGATCATCTCGAACTACCCGATGACCGGGGCCCGGGCACGGGAGACGATGATCCGCGGCACCCTCGGGCTCTGCGTGCGCATCGGGCGTGCCATCGCCGGGGCCCGGGCCGGGCTCACCGACCCGGTCGCCGCGGCCGCCGCCGAGATCGGCGGACGCGTGGTGCACACCGGGAAGGTCGTCGACGTGCAGCGGCGCACCACCACCGGGTTCGCCCGCGGGACGGCGACGCTGTCCGGTGGGTGCGTCCTGCACTTCCAGAACGAGCACCTGATCGCCGAGGTCGACGGCGCGACGGTCGTCACCACCCCGGACCTGATCATGGTGCTGGACACCGCGACCGGGGAGCCGGTGACCACCGAGGGGCTGCGCTTCGGGCACCGGGTCAGCGTGCTCGCCGCCCCCGCGGACCCCCGCTGGCACACCCCGGAGGCGATCGCCGTCGTCGGACCGCGGTACTTCGGCTACGACACCGACCCGGTACGGGTCGCAGGCAACACCGACCCCGTGCGGGTCCACGACACCGTGACGGACGGAGCGCCGGTATGAGCTGGACCCTGACCCCCGACGACCTGCCCGACCTCGCCCGCGGCGCCGCGCTGCTCGGGACCGGCGGCGGCGGGGACCCCTACATCGGGCGGCTCATGGTGGAGCAGGCGATGCGCGAGCACGGGCCGGTCACCGTGCTCGACCCGGCCGATCCGGCCGACCTGCCGGAGGAGATGTTCGTCATCGCGACGGCAATGATGGGCGCGCCCACGGTGATGATCGAGAAGATCCCGCGCGGCGACGAGCCGGTGCTCGCCCTGCGCCGCCTGGAGCAGCACCTCGGGCGCACCGCGGACGCGACCATCCCGATGGAGTGCGGCGGCATCAACTCGATGATCCCGCTGCTCGTCGCGGCCCGGACCGGGCTGCCGGTGATCGACGGCGACGGCATGGGCCGGGCGTTTCCGGAGCTGCAGATGGAGACCTTCGGGGTGTACGGCGTGCCCGGGTCCCCGATGGTCGTCGCCGGGGACCACGGCGAGTCGGTGCTCATCGACACCGGCACCGACAACCACCGCATGGAGCACCTCGCGCGGGGCGCCGCCATCCGGATGGGCGGGTCCGCGCTGATCGCGGAGTACCCGATGTCCGGCGCCGACGTGCGCCGCACCGCGATCCCGCACACCCTCACCCTGGCGCTGCGGCTGGGCCGGGCGATCCGGGAGGCGCGCGAGCAGCTCGGGGACCCGGTCGCGGCGATCGCCGACACGCTCGCGCCGACGCTCTACCGGCACCTGCGGGTGCTGTTCGCCGGCAAGGTCACCGACGTCGAGCGGCGCACCGTCGACGGGTTCGCCCGCGGCACCGCCCGGTTCACCGCGTTCGACGGCGGCTCGGAGCTCCGCACGGTCTTCCAGAACGAGACCCTGGTCGCCACCGTCGACGACACCACCGTCGCGGTCGTCCCGGACCTCATCTGCGTGCTGGAGGCCGAGTCCGGGGAGCCGATCACCACCGAGGCGCTGCGCTACGGCCAGCGCGTCGTCGTGGTGGGGATCTCGACGCCGGACATGATGCGCACGCCGGAGGCCCTCGCGGTGTTCGGGCCGGCCTGCTTCGGGCTGGACGTGCCGTTCGTGCCGCTGGAGACCGCGGTCCCGCGGGGAGCGGGCGCCGCGGACCGGGTCTGACCTGGCAGCATCCCCGGCGTGGAGGTGACCGCGGGAGACGTCGACGCCCTCGTCACCGGGGTGCTGCTGCTGGGCTCCGGCGGGGGCGGCGACGCCAGGGTGTACGCCCACGTGCTGCGGTCGGTGCTGGCGGCGGGCCCGGTCCGGCTGCACTCCCCGGCGGAGCTCGGCGACGCCCCGGTCGTGCCGGTCGGGATGCTCGGCGGCACCCGGGTGCTGGGCGAGAAGCTGCCCTCGGGCGACGAGCTGCCCGCGGCCGTGCGCGCTCTGGTCCGCTGGACCGGGGTCACCCCGGCCGCGGTCATGCCGTTCGAGGCGGCCGGGCTGAACGGCGTGCTGCCGCTGCCGCTGGCCCACCAGCTGGGGCTGCCGCTGGTCGACGCCGACCTGATGGGGCGCGCGCTGCCCCGGGTCGACCAGCTGACCCGGGTCGTCGCCGGGGGCGCGGTGACGCCGATGGCGCTGGCCGAGCCGGCCGGGCAGACCGTCGTCGTCGACGGCGGGGACGCGGTGTCGACCGAGCTGACCGTGCGGGCGTTCGTCGCCCAGGCGGGCGGCTGGGCCGGGACGGTGATGGCGCCCGCACCGGCCTCGGCCGCGCTCGGCGACGCCTGCCTGGGCACGCTGGGCCGCGCGCTGGGGCTGGGTCGCGCGCACGCCGGGCTGGGTGACACCCCGGCGCCCGCCCGCGTCGCGGACGCGCTCGGCGGACACCCGCTCGGCGGCGGCCGGGTGGTGGACGTGCGCCGCTCCCCCGTCGGCCGGTTCGGCCGGGCCGCGGTCACCGTCGACGCACCGGGCACGGGTGTCCTGCGGATCGAGGCGGAGAACGAGTACCTGCTCGTGCTCGCCGACGGCGAGACGGTGGCCGCGTCGCCGGAGGTGATCGTGCTGCTGGACCGTCGCTCGGCCGCGCCGATCGCCGCCGACGCCGTCCGCTCCGGCGACGACGTGCTGGTCCTGGTGCTGCCCGCGCCGCCGTGGTGGGCGGCCCGCCCGGATGCCGCGGTCCACGTCGGTCCGCAGGCGTTCGGGCTCGGGCCGCCCACGGCCCGCGGCGGGGCGGCAGCCGCGCGACCCAGGACGGGGGCGGGATGGTGACCGGCGGGCTGGGTCTGTCCGGGCTGCTCGCCCACCCCGACTGGGCCGCGGTGCGCTCGCTGGGCGGTCCCGTCCCGGACGGTGCCACGGTCGCGCGGGTGGTCACCGTCGCCGATCTGCACGCCGACCCGGGTGAGGTGCGGGCGGCGTTGCTGACGGTCGCGGTGTCCGCGCCGCGCGAGGACTGGCACTTGGACGTGCTGTTGCGCCGCGCCGTCGCGGCCGGGGCCGTCGCGGTGCTGCTCGCCGGGGACGCACCGTTGCACCCGGCGAGCCGGCTGCTCGCCGGGCGGATGGGGCTGCCGGTGCTCGGCACACCGGACGCGCTGGCCGCCGCGCTGACCGCGACCCGGCTGCTGCAGGAGCCCGACCAGGTGGTCGCGGCACTCGTCGGTCGGACGGCGGCGGTGTGCGGGGTCCCGCACGGCGGCGTCGACGACCTCGTCGCGGACCTGGCCCGGACCTGGCGGCGGCCGGTGTGGCTGCTCGACCCGGGAGGCTCGGTCGTCGCGGGCGCGGATCCGGCGGGCCCCGCGCCCCCGCCGCCTGCCGCCGGGTCGGCGCTGCTGGAGGTGGCGTTCGGTCCGGGCCAGCCGGACGGCCGCCTGGCCGTCACCGAGCCGGAGGGGGTGCCCGCCGAGACCGCGGCGCTGCGGGCGGCGCTGGCCGTCGCCGCGAACTCGGTCCGTCAGCGGCTCGCCGAGCAGCGGCTCACCGTGGAGCGCGACGCGCGGCTGCGCACGGCGCTGCTCGCCGAGATCCTGCAGGCCGGGGACCCGCTCCCCGCCGGGCTGCGACGCCGGGCGCTCGACGCGGGCTGGTCGCTCGACGGCTGGCACGCGGGCCTGCGGATCGACGTGCCGTCCTCGGTGGACGTCGTCGCGGCCCGGGAGCAGGTGCTGCGGGCGGTGGAGACGGCGCGGCTGCGGGCGGTCGTCGTCGAACAGGGGCCGGGGTGGAACGCCTGGACGACGTTCGACCACGAGCCCGTCGCCGGCGAGCTGCAGCAGCACGCGACGGCCGCGCGGCGGACCCAGTGGCTGTTGCGGGAGTCCCTGCCGACCTCGACCGGGGTGGGACGGGTGCACCGCGGGGCGCGCGGGCTGGCCCGGACCCTCGGCGAGGCCGGGGACGCGGCACGGCTCGCGGCCGAACGCACGACCAGCGGCCGGTTCGTCCACGTCGACCGGCTCGGCCTGGGGGCGCTGCTGCTGGCCTGGACCCGCACCGACACGTTCCTGCCCGCCGCCAGGTCGATGCTGGAACCCCTGCAGGGCAGGCCCGGGGACCTGCTGACGACGCTGACCGCCTACCTGGACGCGGAGTCGTCGCTGACCGAGACCGCGGCGGTGCTCGGGGTGCACCGCAACACCGTCGCGACCCGGATCGAACGGGTACGGCACGTGCTCGGCGTCGACCTCGCCGACCCGGACGAGCGCCTCGCCCTGCACCTGGCGTGCCGCAGCGTGCTGTTCCACAGCTGAACGCGGCTACGGCCGGAGGATGCGGCACCCCGTGGCGGGGGCGGTCACTCGTCGGCGCGGCGGGCGAAGCGGAACGGCCGGTCGACCCACTCGGCGTCGACCGGCCGCGGGTCGAACTCCCCGGCCAGGACCGCGCGGGCCGCGAGCAGCCCGGCGCAGGACACCGCGTTCACGATCTCCCCGGAGAACACCATCCCGAGCGCCTCGGCGATCGGGATCCAGCGCAGCTCCAGGTCGGCCTCCTCGTCGTCGCCCAGGTCGGGGCGGGGCTTCTCGACGAGGTCGCGCGCCAGGAAGATGCGGACCGACTCGTCGGAGAACCCGGGCGAGGGCACGACGTCGAGCAGCACCGACCAGTCGCGCGCCGACAGCCCGGCCTCCTCGGTCAGCTCCCGGTCGGCGGTGACCGCGGGGTCCTCCCCCGCCACGTCGAGCAGGCCGGCGGGGAGCTCCCACAGCCGTCGCCGGACGGCGTGGCGGTACTGGTGCAGCATCCGGACCCGCCCGGACTCGTCCACCGCGACGACGGCGACCGCGCCCGGGTGCTCCAGGATCTCGCGGGTCGCGACCCGGCCGCCGGGCATGACGACGCGGTCGGACCGCAGCGCCATGACACGACCGGAGTAGATGTCGGTGGCCGAGCGGACCGGGAAGTCGTGCTCACCGGGGCGGGTCACCGGGCCACCGCCCGGCGGGTGCGCAGTTCGATCACCCGTCGGACAGTAGTCGCCGGGCCCCGCCCGTGCGGGCGCGCGGGCCGTACGGGCCGCGCCCCGCGCCCGACGGCAGGGCACCCGACCACTGGAACCGGACCGCAGCACCGACGGCGGCCCGGTCCGGTCGGGGTCAGCGGACGGGGGTGCTCTCGGCCGGGGCCACGCCGTTGCCGCCCGCGCCGACGGCGACGTCGTCGCCCTCGGCCGTCTCGGCGTCGTCGGCGTCGGCGTTGTCCCGGCCGGGCAGGTGCACCGGCAGCCGGTCCTCGGCCCGGTAGCGCAGCGCCGCCTTCACGAACGCCGCGAACAGCGGGTGCGGCCGGGTCGGGCGGCTCTTGAGCTCCGGGTGCGCCTGGGTCCCGACGAAGAACGGGTGCTGCGACGACGGCAGCTCCACGAACTCCACCAACGTGCCGTCCGGGGAGGTCCCGAACACCAGGCCCGCCTCGGTGAGCTGCTGCCGGTAGGCGTTGTTGACCTCGAAGCGGTGCCGGTGCCGCTCGGAGATCTCGCGCGTCCCGTAGGCCTTCGCCGCGACCGAGCCGGGCTGCAACACCGCCGGGTAGGCGCCCAGGCGCATGGTGCCGCCCATGTCCCGCTCGCCCGCGACGACGTCGCGCTGGGTCGCCATCGTCGAGATGACCGGGTGCGCGGTCTCCGGGTCGAACTCGGTCGAGCTGGCACCCTCCAGGCCGGCGACGGTGCGCGCGGTCTCGATGACCATGCACTGCAGGCCCAGGCACAGGCCCAGGGTGGGGATGCGCCGGGTGCGGGCGTGGGTGATCGCGCCGAGCTTGCCCTCGATGCCGCGGATGCCGAAGCCGCCGGGGATGAGCACCCCGTCGACGCCGTCGAGCGCCTCGGCCGCGCCGGCCGGGGTCTCGCACGAGTCCGAGGGCACCCAGCGGACGGCGACCTTGGCATGGTGGGCGAAGCCCCCGGCCCGCAGCGCCTCGGTGACCGAGAGGTAGGCGTCGGGCAGGTCCACGTACTTGCCGACCAGCGCGATCGTCGCGGTCTCCCGCGGGTGGTGGACGCGGTCGAGCAGGTCGCCCCACACGGTCCAGTCCACGTCGCGGAAGGGCAGCCCGAGCCGGCGCACGACGTAGGCGTCGAGGCCCTCACCGTGCAGCACCTTCGGGATGTCGTAGATCGACGGGGCGTCCGGGCACGCGGCGACGCCGTCGAGCTCGATGTCGCACATCAGCGAGATCTTGCGCTTCATGCCCTCGGGGATGTCCCGGTCGGCACGCAGGACCACCGCGTCGGGCTGGATGCCGATGTTGCGCAGCGCCGCGACGGAGTGCTGGGTCGGCTTGGTCTTCAGCTCGCCCGACGGCGCCAGGTACGGCACCAGCGACACGTGCAGGAAGAAGCAGTTGTCCCGGCCGACCTCGTGGCGGACCTGCCGGGCGGCCTCGACGAACGGCAGCGACTCGATGTCGCCGATGGTGCCGCCGACCTCGGTGATGACCACGTCGGGGGCCACGCCCTCGGCGTCGGGCTCGGCCATCGCGAGGACGCGGTCCTTGATCTCGTTGGTGATGTGCGGGATGACCTGGACGGTGTCGCCGAGGTACTCGCCGCGGCGCTCCTTGGCGATGACCTCGGAGTAGACCTGGCCGGTGGTCACGTTGGCCCGCCCGGCGAGGTCGCGGTCCAGGAACCGCTCGTAGTGGCCGACGTCGAGGTCGGTCTCGGCGCCGTCCTCGGTGACGAACACCTCGCCGTGCTGGAACGGGTTCATCGTCCCGGGATCGACGTTGAGGTACGGATCGAGCTTCTGCATGGTGACGCGAAGCCCGCGCGCGGTGAGCAACTGACCGAGACTGGAGGCGGTCAGGCCCTTACCCAGCGAGGACGCGACCCCACCGGTGACGAAGAGATGACGGGTGGCGCGAGTCTGCACGGAGCTTCAGCCTACCGATCGGTCAAGGGGCGGCGGGAACCGGCCCCGCCGTTCCGGCCCCGGAACCGTAGCGGCCGGTGCCTCCTGCCTGTCGTTCGGCGAGTGCGAGCACGGTCGCGACCCGCCCGGCCCCGGTGCCGACGCCGTCGACGGTGGCGAGCCGGCCCCCCGGCCCGGCCCCGGCCGCCCGGGCGGCGGCGACGGCCGAGCCCTCCGCGGCGTCCCGCCCGGCCAGCACGGCTCCCGCACCCCGACGGTCGAGCTCGGCGGCCAGTGCCGCGGCGGTGCCTGCCGAGGCGTCGGCGTCCACCCCGGAGTACGCCGCCCCGGTCACGACGACGGCGAGTCTCCCGGCCGCGGGGCTGCCCTGCGGGGCCTCGGCGAAGCCGCCGCCGGCGAGCCCGGCGAGGACCGTGCCGGCCGCGTCCGGGGCGGGTGCGGGGCCGTCGGGCGGTGTCAGCAGCGCGGAGCCGAGCAGGCCCCCGGCGAGCGCACCGGCGTCGGTGGCGGTGGGGAGCTGCGCCCCCGACGGCAGCAGCCGCGCGGACAGGTCGCGCAGCTGATCGGCGCGGGCCGGGTCGGTGACGGCCGGGGTGAGCACGACCTCCCCCGCGACGCTGCCCCCCGCGGTGACGACGAGCTCGGCGACCGCGCGCGTGTCGGCCGGGTCGGCACCGAGCGAGACGACGGTCACCGGCACCCCGGTGAGCTTCCCGCGCACCAGGTCCGGTCCGACGCGGCCGGCGAACTCGTCGCTGGCGTGCAGCTGCGCGGCCAGGGCGTCGCGTTCGGCGCTCAGCCGGGCGATCTCTCCCGTGTCCGCCCCCGAGGCCGCGACGTCGGCGATGCGCTGCGGCAGCCCGACGACGGCGAGGGCGAACCCGGCCGCGAGGGCCAGCACGAACACCGCGACCAGGGCGATGCGGTGGTGGCGCCGCGAGATCACGCCGGGAACCATCCGGCGACCAGGGCCCGCACGCTCTCCAGCACCCCGCGCAGCCACTCCAGCACCGCCGGACCGCCGCCGGACACGAGCACCGCGACGACGACCGCGACCACGGCGGCCGCGACGAGCAGCAGCAGCGGCGCGAACGAGGTCCGGCTCCGGTACATCTGCGCGATCATCGCGCCGTCGACGACACTGCCCCCGGCCTGGAGCCGGGTCAGGAAGGTGGAGGCGTTGCTGCCGGAGCGTCCGCGGTCGAGGAACTCCCCCATCGACGCGGACAGCCCGACCGTGACGATCATCGAGGCGCCGCGGTGGTGGGCCAGCAGCAGCGCCAGGTCCTCGGGGTTGGCCATCGACGGGAAGGTGACGGCGCTGGCGCCCAGGTCCTGCACGCGGTGCAGACCCGGGGCGTGCCCGTCGGGGAAGGCCGGGACGACGACGTCGGCACCGCTGGTCAGCGCCTGGTTCGACACCTCGGAGGGGTCGGCGACGATGAGGTCGGGGCGATGGCGCGCGTTGAGCAGCGCGTCCGCCCCGGCCCCGACGCCGATGAGCACCGGTCGGTACTCCTTGATGTAGGCCTTGAGCTGCTTGAGCACGGCGAGGTGCTCGAACCCGGCGGCGACGACGAGCACCGGCCGTCCGTCGAGGGCGACGTCGACCTCGGGGACGCCGTGCCCGTCGAGCAGCAGCGAACGCTCCCGACGCATGAACTCGATGGTGTTCGCGGCGAACGCCTCGAGCTGGTGGGTCAGGCCCTGCTTGGCCTCGTCCAGGGCGTCGGCGACGGTGTCCTCGGTCTGCTCGCGGCCCTCGCACAGCGGCTGCTCGCCGGAGTAGAGGACGCCGTCGTGCAGCCGCACCCGGATGCCGTCCTTGACGGCGCGGAGGGTGTCGGGACCACAGTCGTCGACGAGCGGGACACCCGCCTCGACGAGCACCTGCGGGCCGAGATTCGGGAACCGGCCGGAGATCGACGGCGCGGCGTTGACGACGGCGGCGACCCGGGCGGCGACGAGCGCATCCGCGGTCGCCCGGTCCAGGTCGACCTGGTCGATCACGGCGATGTCGCCGGGCCGCAGGCGCCGGAGGAGCGACTCGATGCGGCGGTCGGCGCGTGCCGGGCCGGTCAGGCCCGGCAGCTCCGGTCGGGAACGGTGCAGCAGGCCGGACAGCTTCATGTCGCGCACTGTGACAGGTGGGGCGCCCGTGACCACGGAGGCACGCCGCGTGAGACTGTGACGTCACTGGCCCGGAGCATTCCCCGCGCCGCCGGTCGACGGCAATCGGAGCAGCAGCCTGCTCACCCACAGCGACCACACACCGCCCGCCGGCTCACACTGGCGACCCGGCCCGGCAGCTCACCCTGGCCGTCCGGCCCGGTCGGTCTGCTCGACCGTCCGGCCCTGCCGATCAGCTCGGCCCGATCGTTCGCCCGGCCGCTCAGCCGGCCCGGGCGACCCGGCGACGCCGCGGCGACGCCGCAGGACGGGTCGCCGCGCCGTCCGAGCCGGTTCCCCGGGTGTCGGTGCCGCAGGAATCGGTGCCGCAGGAATCGCTGCCGCGCGGACCGGGAACCGTCCCCTCCGCCTGCGCAGTGGAGAGCTCGGTCTCCGCGTCCCGCGGGGGCCGGCCGCGCCGGGACTGCGCGCGCCGCGACCGGGCCTCGGCGAGATCCGCGGGGCGTGCCGCCGCGCGGTCGGCCTCGCGGTGCGCGGTCGCGGCGCTGAGCAGCTCCTCGGCGTGCGCGCGGCCGGTGTCGGTGTCGTCCATTCCGGCCAGCATCCGTGCCAGCTCCCCGGTGCGCTCCTCGTCGGTGAGCCGCCGCACGCTGGAGCGGGTGACCCCCGCCCCCGACGCCTTCTGCACCACGAGGTGCCGGTCGGCGTACGCCGCGACCTGCGGCAGGTGCGTCACGACGATGACCTGGTGCCGCGAGGCGAGCTGCGCGAGCCGGCGGCCGATCTCCACCGCGGCCCGGCCGCCGACGCCGGCATCGACCTCGTCGAACACCATGGTCGGCACCGGGTCGGCTCCGGCGAGCGCGACCTCCAGGGCCAGCATGACGCGGGACAGCTCACCGCCGGAGGCCCCCTTGTGCAGGGGCTGGGCCACCGCGCCGGCGTGCGGGACGAGCCGGATCTCGACCTCGTCGACACCGCTCGACCCGGCCTGACAGCGCCGCCCGCCGACCTCGAGCACCGGCCCGGTGTCGGCGGCGGGCCGCGGCTGCACACCGACCTGCAGCGTCGCGTCCTTCATGGCGAGACCGGCGAGCTCGGCCGTGGTGGCCTCGGCCAGCCGGGACGCAGCGGCGGTACGCGCCGCGGTGACCGCGGCGGCGTGCCCGGCCAGCTCACCGGCGAGTGCGTCACGGCGGGCCGACAGCTCGGCCAGCGCCTCGTCGGAGGTGTCGAGCCCGGACAGCCGTTCGCGGGCGGTGGCCGCCCAGGCGAGCACGCCGTCGGTGTCCGCGGCGTACTTGCGGGTGAGCGCCTTGAGCTCCGCCTGCCGGGTCAGGACGCGGGACAGCAGCTCGGGGTCGGCGTCGAGCCGGTCGAGGTAGCCGGACAGCTCGGCCGCGACGTCGGCGAGCACCGCGACGGCCTCGGTCAGACGCGGCCCGAGCTCCTCGAGCGCGGGGTCGCCACTGCCCTCGACGAGCCCCTTGGCCTGCCCGGCGAGCCCGACGGCACCGGGGGCCTCGCCGTCGTCCGTCCCGGACAGCGCGAGATGTGCGCTCTCCGCGGTGGCCCGCAGGTCGTCTGCCTCGGCCATCCGGCGGGCCTGTCCGACGAGCTCGCGGTCCTCCCCGGGCTGTGGGTCGACGGCCTCGATCTCGGCGAGCCCGTGCCGCAGCAGGTCCGCCTCCTGCGCGAGCCGGCGCGCGTTGTCCCGCCGCTCCGCGAGCTCGGTGACCACCTGGAGCCACTCGGTGCGGACCGCCCGGTAGGCGGCCAGCGGGACCGCGACCGGATCCCCGGCGAAGCGGTCGAGCAGGGCACGCTGGTCGGAGCCGCGCAGCAGCCGCAGCTGGTCGTTCTGCCCGTGCACGGCGAGCTGGGTCTCGGCGAGCCTGCCCAGCACCCCGTTCGGCACCGACCGCCCGCCCAGGTGGGCACGGGAGCGCCCGTCGGCCGACACGGTGCGGGCGGCGATCAGCGACCCGTCCTCGTCGGCCTCGGCGCCCACCTCCTCGGCCAGCTCCAGGGCACCCGGCGAAGCCGCGAACCGGCCTTCGACGACGGCCCGCTTCGCCCCGGCCGACACCCGCGAGGACTCCGCACGGCCACCGCCGAGGAGGTTCAGCCCGGTCACGACCATGGTCTTCCCGGCGCCGGTCTCGCCGGTCAGCACGGTCAGGCCCGGGTCGAGCTCCAAGGTCGCGTCGTCGATCACGCCGAGGCCCTGGATCCGCATCTCGGACAACATGCGTGGGACCATACGTTCGAACACCGACAGCGTTCGAGCCCCGACACGCAGCCGACACCGAACGGATGTTCCCGTGCGCCGAACGGTCGATCAGGCGTTCGAATCCGGTGGTGGGTTCCGGGCCCCGCGCCAGCCCCGGACGGGCAGGTCGAACTTGCGGACGAGCCGGTCGGCGAAGGGCTGCGCGGCCAGGCGCACCATGCGCACCGGCTCCGACGCGCGGCGCAGCTCCACCCGGGCCCCGGGCGGCACGGCGACGGTGCGGCGACCGTCGCAGTCCAGCACGGCGGACGGGCCGTCGGCGGACACCTCGATGGCGACGGTGCTCTCCGGCGCGATCACCATCGGCCGGGCGAACAGGGCGTGTGCGTTGCTGGGGACCACCAGCAGTGCCTGCACCTGCGGCCAGATCAGCGGGCCGCCCGCGGAGAAGGCGTAGGCGGTGGAGCCGGTCGGGGTCGAGCAGAGCACCCCGTCGCAGCCGAAGGAGGACACCGGGCGGCCGTCCACCTCGAGGACGACCTCGAGGATGCGGCCGCGGGTGGTCTTCTCGACGACGGCCTCGTTCAGCGCCCAGGCCCGGCCGAGGACCTGCCCGGCGGCGGTGACGACGGCCTCGAGGGTGGTGCGTTCCTCCACCTCGTAGTCGCCGTCGGCGAGCTTCTGCAGCGCCTCGGGCAGGGTGTCCTCCTCGGCCTCGGCGAGGAAGCCGACGTGGCCGAGGTTGACGCCCAGCAGCGGCACGCCGGCGTGGCGGGCGAGGTCGGCGGCGCGCAGCAGGGTGCCGTCGCCGCCGAGGACCAGGACCGCCTCGGCACCGCGGGCGCACTCGGGGCTCCCGGGGACCGGGACGGGCTCGTAGCCCGCGGGGACGTCGGGGTCCGCGGCGAGCTCGGCCCACTCGTCGGCGAGCACCCGGGTGCGCAGGCCGAGCCGCCCGAGCTCGCTCATCACGTGCAGCGCGGTCTTGCGGTTGGTGGGCCGCCCGGTGTGCAGGACCAGCAGGACGTCCCTCATGCGGGGCCGTCCGCGACCGCGGCCGCCAGCATCGGTGCGAGCTCGGGCTGCGCGGGGGCGACGCCGGCCGGCCCGTCGGCGGGCCGGCGCAGGTGCAGGAAGTACTCGACGTTGCCCGACGGGCCGGGCAGCGGGCTCGCGGTCGCGCCGAGGACCTGCAGCCCGGCCGCCGCGGCGGCGGTCGCGACCCCGTGCAGCGCTTCGGTGCGCAGACCCGGGTCGCGCACGACCCCGCCGGACCCGAGCCGGTCCTTCCCGACCTCGAACTGGGGTTTCACCATGGGCAGCAGGTCACCTCCGGGCGCGGTGCAGGCGGCGAGTGCCGGCAGCACGGTGCGCAGCGAGATGAACGACAGGTCGGCGACGGTCAGGTCGACCGGTCCGCCGATCTGCGCCGGTTCGAGGGCCCGGACGTTGGTGCGGTCGTGCACGTGGACGCGCTCGTCGGACTGGAGACGCCACACCAGCTGGCCGTACCCGACGTCGACGGCGACGACCTCCGCCGCCCCGCGGGTGAGCAGCACGTCGGTGAAGCCGCCGGTGGAGGCGCCGGCGTCGAGGCAGCGGCGCCCGGCCGGATCGACGCCGGTGAACGCGTCGAGGGCCCCGAGCAGCTTCTTGGCGCCGCGGGAGGCCCAGTCGGGCTCGCCGGCGTCGTCCGGGCGGACGAGGACGGGTGCGTCCCGGTCCACCACGGTGGCGGGCTTCGCCGCCGGCATGCCGTTGACGACGACCCGGCCGGCGGCGATCAGCTCGGCGGCCTGGCCGCGGGAGCGGGCGAGCTTGCGGCGGACGAGCTCGGCGTCGAGCCGGGAACGGGTGGGTCCCATCGTCACTCCCGTTCCGAGCCGGCGCTCAGCGCGCGGCCGAGCGCGGCGTGCACCCGCTCGAACGCGGCCGGGTGCTCGGCGACCGGACGGTCGTCCAGCGCGTCGAGCGCCGCGACGGCCGCGTCGACCTCGGCACGCAGGGCCGCGACCGGGCGGTCCTGCTCGGGCCGCGGGTCGCCCGGACGGGGTCCGGGTGCGGGAACGCTCATGGATGGTCTCCGGGGACGGGGTTCTGACGCCACGGTAGCCGACGGTCCCGACAGCGGCGGGGACGCGGCGTCACCGCCCTGGCGGCTCCGCCAGACCGAGGTCGGCCAGCGCCGCGGCGGCGGCCGCACCGTCGGGGCGGACGTCCTGGACGCCGTGCTCCCAGGCCACCGCGCAGAGCGCACGCAGCGCGTCCACCGCGGGTTCGGGACCGTCCCCGTCGCCGGAGAGCACGAGCGTGCCGCCGTCGACGGCGATGTGCCACCCGGGTCGCGGACCGGGGGCCAGCTCGTCCGGTGCACGGGTGAGCGCGGCGAGGTCGGCCCCGATGTGGGTGGGGCGCAGCTCCGCGGCGGCGGCGAGCAGGTCCGCGGCGCCGCTGACCCCGGTCAGGACCATCAGCGACGGGGCTCCCATGGCGTTGGCGCCCTCGATGTCGGTGTCGAGCCGGTCCCCGATGACGAGCGGGGCCCGCGCGTCACCGGCCCCCTCGCGGAGCAGCCGGGCGGCGGGCTTGCCCGCCACCTGCGGCTGCGCGCCGGTCGCCGTCCGCACGACCTGCACCATCGAGCCGTTGCCCGGCAGTGCACCCCGCTCGGTGGGCAGGGTGGGGTCGACGTTGGAGGCGATCCACAGCGCCCCGGCCCGGACGGCGACGACCGCCTCGGCCAGGATCCGCCATCCGGTGTCGGGCGAGTGCCCCTGGACGACGGCGTCCGCGCCGTCGGCGGCGTCGACGACGGCGAGTCCGCGGGCGCGAACCTCGTCGGCCAGCGCCGAGGTGCCGACGACCAGGACCCGCGCGCCCGGCGGGAGCTGCTCGGCCAGCATCGCGGCCGCGGCCTGCGAGCTGGTGCGGACGTCCTCGACGCGCGCCGGGAACCCGAGCTCGGCGAGGTGCGCGGCGACGTCGGCGGGGCTGCGGGAGGCGTTGTTGGTGACGTAGACCGTGGGCACGCCGCGGTCGGCCGCCCCGAGCACCGCCTCGACGGCCCCCGGGACGACCTCGGGGCCCCGGTACAGGGTGCCGTCGAGATCGGCCAGGAGGACGTCGTGGCGGGACAGCAGGTCGTCGGTCACCGGTCGCCGGCCCCGGGGTCCCGGCGCTGGTCCTGGTCCCGAACCGTGTCCTGGTCGGTGACGGGTGCGGTCGGGTCCGGCGCGGTGTCGTCCCGTCCGGTCCCGACCTCCGGGGCCGCGCTGCCGGCGCCCGCCGGGCTCTCGGGGTCGGACGGGCCGTCCCCGTCCACTGCGCCCGACGTGGTCCCACCGGCCGTCACCTGACCGGCGACGGTGTCGGCCTCGGCGTCCCCGCGGACGTCGTCCGTCCCGTCCTGGCCGGTCCGCTCCTCGCGGGTGCCGTCCCCGACGGTCCCAGCCCCGACGGTCCCGTTCTCGTCGGTCCCGTCCTCGTCGGTTCCGTCGACCACCGGGGCCTCGGTCTCGGCGCTGTCGGAGCTGTCGGCGGACGCGGCATCGGCGCGTGCGGTGCTCGTGGCACCGCCTGCGTCAGTGCCGGTCTCGGTGCGGTGGTCGTCGGCGGCCGGGGGCACGTCCTCCCAGCCGACGGTGAGCTCGTCGTCGGCGCCCTCGAGCTCGTCGCCGGTCAGCTCGGCGATCCGCGCGGCCGCGTCGGTCTCCCGGTGCGCGTCGGCGTCGTGGGCGTGCACGAACCACTGCACGGCCTCGGACTCACGGCCGGCGGCGAGCAGGTTGTCGGCGTAGGCGTAGAACAGCCGGGCGCTCCACGGGTCGCGGCGCGCCGCGTCGAGCTCGGGGACCTGGAGCCCGACGACGGCGGCGTCGGCCTCACCGAGGTCGCGCCGGGCCCCCGCGGCGACGATGAGCAGCTCGATGCGCTCCTCGTGGCCGAGGTCGCGGGCCTCGGGGCTGCGGGCCAGGTCGAGGGCTCGCTCGGGACGTCCGAGGGCGCGCTCGATGTCGGCCATGACGTGCACGTGTCCCGGTCCGCCGCCCATCCGGCGGGCCGCGCGGAACTCGCCGAGGGCCTCGTTCCACTCCCCCGCGTGGTAGGCGACGATGCCGGCGGCCTCGCGGACGACGGCGATCCGCGATGCCCGGCGGCGTGCGTAGCGCACGTGCTCGAGGGCCTGCACGGGGTCCTCGTCGACGAGCAGACCCGCTGCGACGAGGTGCCGCGCCACGACCTCGGCGGTCTCCTTCTGGAGCCCGCGCAGGTCCCGGCGCACACTCGGGTCGAGCTCGGCGGCCGACACCGAGTCCGGCAGGTCCGGCTCGGCGACGAAGGTCCGCTCGGCCGACTCCGGGATCGCCCGGCGCGGACGGTCGTCGCGGCCACGGTCATCACGGCCGCGCTCGTTGCGGCCGCGGTCGTTCCGACCCCGGTCGTCGCGCCTGCGGTCGTCCCGGCCGGCCCGCGGTCCACGGTCGTCCCGGCCGCCACGCGGCCCGCGGTCGTCGCGTTCCCGGCGCGGGCCACGGTCGTCACGGTCACGGTCACGGAGCGGACGACGCTCATCGCGCCCTGCGGGACGCTCCGCACGGTCCGCGCGGGGCCCGTCGGCGACGCCTGTCGTGCCCGCTGCGACCGGGTCGGTCCCGGCACGGTCGACGGCGTCGGCCCCCGCATCGCGGGAGTCGGTCCCGCGGGTGTCAGTCGCCCGGTCACTGTCGGCCCGGTCGCTGTCGGTCCGGGGGCTGTCGGGTACGACGGTGCCCGTGCCGCCCACGTCGTCGATGCGCTCGTCGCGGCCGGCCGGGGCGCCGTCCGCCGCTGCGGACGAGGTGTCCGGTCCCGGGGTGCCGGTACCCGCTGCGGTGGCGTCGGAGGTGACGGCGTCGGAGGTGGCGCCGGTCGGCGAGGCAGGCTCGCGACCGTCGTGGACCGGTGTACCGGCCGACGACGGGGTCACGACAGAGGTGTCACCGGCCGGGGCCGACGACGGAGCCGGGTCGGTCTGCACGACGTCCTGGGGCTCCAGGGCCGTGGACCCCTCGACCTGGCGGCCCTGCGACGGTCGTTCCTCGCGGGCGCGGTACGGCCGCTCCTCCCGGGGCCCGCGGTCGTCGCGGTCGCGGAAAGTGCTGCGCCGGCCCTCGCCGCGGTCGTCACGACCGCGAGGGGCGCGGTCGTCACGCTCCCGGTAGGGGCCACGGTCGTCACGGCCGCCTGCGGGACGGCCGCCACGCTCATCGCGGTCGCGGAAGGTGCTGCGCCGGTCCCCGCCGCGGTCGTCACGGCCACGGGGGGCACGGTCGTCGCGACCGCCGAAGGAGCGGCCGGCACGATCGTCACGGTCGCGGGACGGACGGGTGGGCCGGTCCTCGCGGTCGCGGAACGAACGGCCGCCTCGGTCGTCGTCGCGCTGCGGACGGGGCCCCCGGTCGTCGCGGTCCCGGAAGGAGCGCGTACCGCGGTCGTCCCGCCCGCCGAAGGAGCGGCCACCACGGTCGTCACGGTCCCCGGCCGGGCGACCACCTCGGTCGTCGCGGTACGGGCGGCCGCCACGGTCGTCGCGGTCGCGGGCGGGCCGTCGGTCGTCACGTCCCTGGTAGGAGCGGCCACCACGATCGTCGCGGTCACCCGTGGGTCGTCCCCCGCGGTCGCCGCGGAACGAGCGGCTGCCACGGTCGTCGCCGCCCGAGAACGAGCGGCCACCACGGTCGTCGCGGCCGGAGCCCGGACGACCGGCGCGGTCGTCGCGTCCACCCCGGAACGAGTCACGGCGGTCGCCGCCACCGGACCGACGATCGTCGTCGCGGGCGGGACGACGGTCGTCGTCGCGCCGCGGCCGGTCCCGGTTGTCGCCGCGGAAGCCGCCGTCACGCCGGCCGGTGTCACGTCCGCCCCGATCGGTGTCGCGTCCGCCCCGGTCGGACCAGGAGCGTCCCTCGGTACGACGGTCGCCCGGACGCCCTCGGTCGTCCCGCACACGGTCGCCGCTGCTGCGGCCGGCCCGGTCGTCGCGACGCGGGCGGTCGTCGCCGTCACGGCGCCGTCCCCGCTGGTCATCGCCGCGCGACCATCCCGACCCGCTGCGCGAGCCGCGCCCCTCGCCTGCCCGGCCGTTGCCGGGACGTTCCCCGTCCGTCACGTGGTCAGGGTACAAACGAACACCGTCACTTCCGCGGTCAGCGACCGCACTGGGCGAACCGCTCCGCGCAGCGAGGCGGACACGGTTGCAGACATACGAAAAAAGGGGAGCCCACAGCGGTTTCTACACCGTTGCGGACTCCCCTTTCAGAGGTTGAATGTCGGCGGCGACCT
>NZ_MCIP01000001.1:4173597-4174355 GCF_001932425.1 Pseudonocardia sp. Ae505_Ps2 | reverse complement strand
CCTGGCGAGTGCAGTACCATCGGCGCTGGAAGGCTTAGCTACCGGGTTCGGAATGGGACCGGGCGTTCCCCTACCGCAATGACCACCGACAACACTATTCAACAAACCCCCACACAAACATGGGGGGACCTACGAACACACAACCCGCACAGGGTTGTGGGCTCAGGGTCACACAGTGGATGCGAACAACTCGTTGTGGCAAGCCCTCGGCCTATTAGTACCGGTCAACTCCACCCCTCACAGGGCTTCCATCTCCGGCCTATCAACCCAGTCATCTCCTGGGAGCCTTACCCACTCAAAGGTGGTGGGAGACCTCATCTTGGAACAGGCTTCCCGCTTAGATGCCTTCAGCGGTTATCCCTCCCGAACATAGCCAACCAGCCGTGCCCCTGGCGGGACAACTGGCACACCAGAGGTTCGTCCGTCCCGGTCCTCTCGTACTAGGGACAGCCTTCCTCAAGTCTCCAACGCGCGCGGCGGATAGGGACCGAACTGTCTCACGACGTTCTAAACCCAGCTCGCGTACCGCTTTAATGGGCGAACAGCCCAACCCTTGGGACCTACTCCAGCCCCAGGATGCGACGAGCCGACATCGAGGTGCCAAACCATGCCGTCGATATGGACTCTTGGGCAAGATCAGCCTGTTATCCCCGGGGTACCTTTTATCCGTTGAGCGACACCCCTTCCACAAGGTGGTGCCGGATCACTAGTCCCGACTTTCGTCCCTGCTCGACCCGTCAGTCTCACAGTCAAGCTCC
>NZ_MCIP01000001.1:4167775-4173585 GCF_001932425.1 Pseudonocardia sp. Ae505_Ps2 | reverse complement strand
TCGCGCCGCGGCCGGTCCCGGTTGTCGCCGCGGAAGCCGCCGTCACGCCGGCCGGTGTCACGTCCGCCCCGATCGGTGTCGCGTCCGCCCCGGTCGGACCAGGAGCGTCCCTCGGTACGACGGTCGCCCGGACGCCCTCGGTCGTCCCGCACACGGTCGCCGCTGCTGCGGCCGGCCCGGTCGTCGCGACGCGGGCGGTCGTCGCCGTCACGGCGCCGTCCCCGCTGGTCATCGCCGCGCGACCATCCCGACCCGCTGCGCGAGCCGCGCCCCTCGCCTGCCCGGCCGTTGCCGGGACGTTCCCCGTCCGTCACGTGGTCAGGGTACAAACGAACACCGTCACTTCCGCGGTCAGCGACCGCACTGGGCGAACCGCTCCGCGCAGCGAGGCGGACACGGTTGCAGACATACGAAAAAAGGGGAGCCCACAGCGGTTTCTACACCGTTGCGGACTCCCCTTTCAGAGGTTGAATGTCGGCGGCGACCTACTCTCCCACACCCTGGCGAGTGCAGTACCATCGGCGCTGGAAGGCTTAGCTACCGGGTTCGGAATGGGACCGGGCGTTCCCCTACCGCAATGACCACCGACAACACTATTCAACAAACCCCCACACAAACATGGGGGGACCTACGAACACACAACCCGCACAGGGTTGTGGGCTCAGGGTCACACAGTGGATGCGAACAACTCGTTGTGGCAAGCCCTCGGCCTATTAGTACCGGTCAACTCCACCCCTCACAGGGCTTCCATCTCCGGCCTATCAACCCAGTCATCTCCTGGGAGCCTTACCCACTCAAAGGTGGTGGGAGACCTCATCTTGGAACAGGCTTCCCGCTTAGATGCCTTCAGCGGTTATCCCTCCCGAACATAGCCAACCAGCCGTGCCCCTGGCGGGACAACTGGCACACCAGAGGTTCGTCCGTCCCGGTCCTCTCGTACTAGGGACAGCCTTCCTCAAGTCTCCAACGCGCGCGGCGGATAGGGACCGAACTGTCTCACGACGTTCTAAACCCAGCTCGCGTACCGCTTTAATGGGCGAACAGCCCAACCCTTGGGACCTACTCCAGCCCCAGGATGCGACGAGCCGACATCGAGGTGCCAAACCATGCCGTCGATATGGACTCTTGGGCAAGATCAGCCTGTTATCCCCGGGGTACCTTTTATCCGTTGAGCGACACCCCTTCCACAAGGTGGTGCCGGATCACTAGTCCCGACTTTCGTCCCTGCTCGACCCGTCAGTCTCACAGTCAAGCTCCCTTGTGCACTTACACTCAACACCTGATTGCCAACCAGGCTGAGGGAACCTTTGGGCGCCTCCGTTACTCTTTGGGAGGCAACCGCCCCAGTTAAACTACCCACCAGGCACTGTCCCTGAACCAGATCATGGCCCGAGGTTAAGACACCCAATTCGACCAGAGTGGTATTTCAACAACGACTCCACCACCACTGGCGTGATAGCTTCACAGTCTCCCACCTATCCTACACAAGCCGAACCGAGCACCAATACCAAGCTATAGTAAAGGTCCCGGGGTCTTTCCGTCCTGCCGCGCGTAACGAGCATCTTTACTCGTAGTGCAATTTCGCCGAGTCTGTGGTCGAGACAGCGCCCAAGTCGTTACGCCATTCGTGCAGGTCGGAACTTACCCGACAAGGAATTTCGCTACCTTAGGATGGTTATAGTTACCACCGCCGTTTACTGGCGCTTAAATTCTCCGCTTCGCCCCACAAGGGGACTAACAGGTCCTCTTAACGTTCCAGCACCGGGCAGGCGTCAGTCCGTATACATCGTCTTGCGACTTCGCACGGACCTGTGTTTTTAGTAAACAGTCGCTTGGGCCTGGTCTCTGCGACCGGCCATCCCTAGCCCGCACGGGGCATCAAGACAACCGGCCCTCCTTCTCCCGAAGTTACGGAGGTATTTTGCCGAATTCCTTAACCACAGTTCGCTCGATCGCCTCGGTATTCTCTACCTGACCACCTGTGTCGGTTTGGGGTACGGGCCGCAACAGCACTCGCTAGAGGCTTTTCTCGACAGCATGGGATCACCCTCTTCGCCTCAATCGGCTACGCATCACCTCTCACCCTTCACGACCCCCCGGATTTACCTAGGAGATCAGGCTACAGGCTTACACCACGACAACCACCGCGTGGCGGAGCTACCCTCCTGCGTCACCCCATCACTTGCCTACTACCAGATCGGATCCCACGCTCCCCCACAAACAACACTCCCGAAGGAGCGAAGGTGGGTTCGGATGGTTAGCATCACCAGCCTCGGCATGGACGCACTATCACGAGCACGGGAATATCAACCCGTTGTCCATCGACTACGCCTGACGGCCTCGCCTTAGGTCCCGGCTCACCCTGGGCGGAACAACCTGGCCCAGGAACCCTTGGTCATCCGGCGGCAGAGATTCTCACTCTGCATTCGCTACTCATGCCTGCATTCTCACTCCCACACCCTCCACCCGTAAATCACTCCCGGGCTTCACCAGACGCAGGACGCTCCCCTACCCAACAACACCACAAAGATGTCATTGCCACGGCTTCGGCGGTGCGCTTGAGCCCCGCTACATTGTCGGCGCAGGACCACTTGACCAGTGAGCTATTACGCACTCTTTCAAGGGTGGCTGCTTCTAAGCCAACCTCCTGGTTGTCCGGGCGATCCCACATCCTTTCCCACTTAGCGCACGCTTAGGGGCCTTAGCCGGTGATCTGGGCTGTTTCCCTCTCGACCACGAAGCTTATCCCCCGCAGTCTCACTGCCGCGCTCTCACTCACCGGCATTCGGAGTTTGGCTGACTTCGGTAAGCTTGTCGGCCCCCTAGGCCATCCAGTGCTCTACCTCCGGCGAGAAACACACGACGCTGCACCTAAATGCATTTCGGGGAGAACCAGCTATCACGAAGTTTGATTGGCCTTTCACCCCTACCCACAGCTCATCCCCCAGGTTTTCAACCCTGGTGGGTTCGGGCCTCCACGACGTCTTACCGACGCTTCACCCTGGCCATGGGTAGATCACTCCGCTTCGGGTCTACACCCCGCGACTCAACCGCCCTATTCGGACTCGCTTTCGCTACGGCTACCCCACACAGGTTAACCTCGCCACGAAGCATAACTCGCAGGCTCATTCTTCAAAAGGCACGCCATCACCCCGCAAGGCTCTGACGGCTTGTAAGCACACGGTTTCAGGTACTATTTCACTCCCCTCCCGGGGTACTTTTCACCTTTCCCTCACGGTACTTGTCCGCTATCGGTCACCAGGTAGTATTTAGGCTTGACGGGTGGTCCCGCCAGATTCACAGCGAATTTCACGGGCTCGCTGCTACTCGAGAACAATGCCCACAACAGAACCAAACATTTTCGCGTACGGGGCTATCACCCACTACGGCCGACCATCCCAGAATCGTTCCGCTAACACCGGTTCATGCTGTCCCACCCTCGGCAGAAGATGAACGACACGCCTCACAACCCCGCACCCGCAACGCCTGCCGGCTTGACACGGACACGGTTTAGCCTCATCCGCTTTCGCTCGCCACTACTCACGGAATCACTATTGTTTTCTCTTCCTGTGGGTACTGAGATGTTTCACTTCCCCACGTTCCCTCCACGCACCCTATGAATTCAGGTACGGGTAACGCCCCATGACGGGCGCTGGGTTTCCCCATTCGGACACCCTCGGATCACAGCTCGGTTGACAGCTCCCCGAGGCCTATCGCGGCCTCCCACGTCCTTCATCGGCTCCTGATGCCCAGGCATCCACCATGTGCTCTTAACAACTTGACCACAACAAGATGCTCGCATCCACTATGCAACACTCAACCCACAACCACACCCAACCAAGAACAACCACCACCCACCACAAGCAGGCGTTAGGAAGCCCCCGACCAGAGCGGCCAAAGAAAACAACCCGTTCACCAGGTGTCTCCTCAGGACCCAACAGTGTGCCAAGCCAAACCGGTCCAACGAACTGCGTTCCACCCAACGCACCCAACCCACAGACGGAGCTGATGATGCGATTCAATGAAGGAACCACAGAAACCCACAGAGCAAAACCCTGCAGAGCCATGTGATGCCCCATCACATGATGGGACTCCTTAGAAAGGAGGTGATCCAGCCGCACCTTCCGGTACGGCTACCTTGTTACGACTTCGTCCCAATCGCCAGTCCCACCTTCGACAGCTCCCTCCACAAGGGTTGGGCCGCCGGCTTCGGGTGTTACCAACTTTCGTGACGTGACGGGCGGTGTGTACAAGGCCCGGGAACGTATTCACCGCAGCGTTGCTGATCTGCGATTACTAGCGACTCCAACTTCACGGGGTCGAGTTGCAGACCCCGATCCGAACTGAGACTCACTTTAAGGGATTCGCTCCACCTCACGGTCTCGCAGCCCTCTGTATGAGCCATTGTAGCATGTGTGAAGCCCTGGACATAAGGGGCATGATGACTTGACGTCATCCCCACCTTCCTCCGAGTTGACCCCGGCAGTCTCCCATGAGTCCCCACCATAACGTGCTGGCAACATGGAACAAGGGTTGCGCTCGTTGCGGGACTTAACCCAACATCTCACGACACGAGCTGACGACAGCCATGCACCACCTGCACACCAACCACAAGGGAAGCCCTATCTCTAGGGATGTCTGGTGCATGTCAAACCCAGGTAAGGTTCTTCGCGTTGCATCGAATTAATCCACATGCTCCGCCGCTTGTGCGGGCCCCCGTCAATTCCTTTGAGTTTTAGCCTTGCGGCCGTACTCCCCAGGCGGGGCGCTTAATGCGTTAGCTGCGGCACAGAAACCGTGGAATGGTCCCCACACCTAGCGCCCAACGTTTACGGCGTGGACTACCAGGGTATCTAATCCTGTTCGCTCCCCACGCTTTCGCTCCTCAGCGTCAGTATCGGCCCAGAGACCCGCCTTCGCCACCGGTGTTCCTCCTGATATCTGCGCATTTCACCGCTACACCAGGAATTCCAGTCTCCCCTGCCGAACTCAAGTGATGCCCGTATCGACCGCACGCTCAGAGTTAAGCCCCAAGTTTTCACGGCCGACGCGACACACCGCCTACGAGCTCTTTACGCCCAATAATTCCGGACAACGCTCGCACCCTACGTGTTACCGCGGCTGCTGGCACGTAGTTGGCCGGTGCTTCTTCTCCAGGTACCGTCAATCACTCTTCGTCCCTGGCGAAAGAGGTTTACAACCCGAAGGCCGTCATCCCCCACGCGGCGTCGCTGCGTCAGGCTTCCGCCCATTGCGCAATATTCCCCACTGCTGCCTCCCGTAGGAGTCTGGGCCGTGTCTCAGTCCCAGTGTGGCCGGTCGCCCTCTCAGGCCGGCTACCCGTCACCGCCTTGGTAGGCCATCACCCCACCAACAAGCTGATAGGCCGCGGGCCCATCCCCCACCGAAAAAACTTTCCACCACCAACCATGCAGCCAGTGGTCCTATCCGGTATTAGACCCAGTTTCCCAGGCTTATCCCAGAGTGGAGGGCAGGTCACCCACGTGTTACTCACCCGTTCGCCGCTCGTGTACCCCCGAAAGGGCCTTACCGCTCGACTTGCATGTGTTAAGCACGCCGCCAGCGTTCGTCCTGAGCCAGGATCAAACTCTCCAACAAAACCCTGACAAACAAACACTGGTCACAACACCCGACGGGATCGAATGCTGCAACCAAACAAACAATCTGGCACAAAACGCCAAACCGATTCAATATAGCTCGACACACTGTTGAGTTCTCAAAAGACACCCGCGCTCGGGGACCGGGCCTGATGGCCGTCGCCCCGGGGCGTCAGAGTCGGCCCCGCGAGG
>NZ_MCIP01000001.1:4079145-4166645 GCF_001932425.1 Pseudonocardia sp. Ae505_Ps2 | reverse complement strand
ATCTGGCACAAAACGCCAAACCGATTCAATATAGCTCGACACACTGTTGAGTTCTCAAAAGACACCCGCGCTCGGGGACCGGGCCTGATGGCCGTCGCCCCGGGGCGTCAGAGTCGGCCCCGCGAGGAGGCAACTCTCTTATGCTACGTGTACCGGAGAGCGGCGTCAAGCCTCACTCCGGGCGGCCGGATCTACACCGAAGTGGAGTTCCTGGGCCGTCGCCTCCGGTCCGGATCCGCGTCCCTGGCCTGTCGGCCGGTCTCGCTCTCGTCCGTCCCGTCCTGGCGACATCGAGAAAGTTACAGGATGCTCCGGAGCCGTTGAACAGGGGGGTCCCCTTCCGGTGTTCTTGCAGGTCAACGGCCGATCAGGCCGCTCGGACCCGCACACCGGCCAGGTTGCGCTTCCCCCGGCGCACCACCAGCCAGCCGCCGTCGAGGACGTCACCGGCACCCGGCACCCACTCCTCGTCGACGATCTTGACGTTGTTGACGTACGCGCCGCCCTCCTTCACCGCACGACGCGCGGCGCCCTTGCTGTCGGTCAGGCCGGTGGCGACGAGCAGGTCGACGATCGTGTCGGCCGGGCCGGCGTCGGCCGTCGGCACCTCGGCGAGCGCGGCGCCGAGGGTGGCCGCGTCCAGGTCGGTGAGCTCCGCCCGGCCGAACAGGGCCTGGCTCGCGGTCGTCACCTGCCTCGTCTGCTCCTCGCCGTGCACCAACGTCGTCAGCTCGGCGGCGAGACGCCGTTGCGCGCCGCGCAGGTGCGGCTTCTCGGCCAGCTCGGTCTCCAGCGCCTCGATCTCGGCGCGGTCGAGGAAGGTGAAGAGCTTCAGGTAGGTGATCGCGTCGGCGTCGGCGACGTTCACGAAGTACTGGTACCAGGCGTACGGCGAGGTGCGGTCCGGGTCGAGCCAGACGTTGCCGCCCCCGGTAGACTTGCCGAACTTGCGGCCCTCGGAGTCGGTGACCAGCCGCAGGGTCAGCGCGTGGACGTGGTCACCGGTCACCCGACGGATGAGGTCGACACCGCCGACGATGTTGCCCCACTGGTCGGACCCGCCGATCTGCAGCCGCACCCCGAGCTCGCGGTAGAGGTGCAGGTAGTCCTGGGCCTGCAGCAGCAGGTAGCTGAACTCGGTGTAGGACATCCCGTCGCCGGCGAGGCGACGCTTCACCGTGTCCCGCGAGATCATCGTGCTGACCGGGAAGTGCTTGCCGAGGTCGCGCAGGAACTCCAGGACCGTCTGCTGCCCGGTCCAGTCCAGGTTGTTGACGGCGGTGGCGCCGGTCGGTCCGCCGTCGAAGGAGACGAAGCGCTCCAGCTGTCCGCGGATCAGGTTCGTCCAGTCGGCCACGGTCGCGGCGTCGTTGAGCGTCCGCTCCCCCACGTCACGCGGATCGCCGATCATGCCGGTCGCGCCGCCCGCGAGGATCACCGGCCGCTGGCCGGCCTCCTGGAACCGGCGCAGCGTCAGCATCGGGATCAGGTGCCCGGCGTGCAGGCTGGACGCGGTCGGGTCGAACCCGGCATAGATCGACACCGGGTCGCCGGCGGCGAGCTCCTTCGCGAGCGCGTCGCGGTCGGTGCTCTGCGCGATCAGGCCGCGCCACTCCAGGTCGTCGAGGATGTCGGTACCCACGGTGCCCATCTTGGTCGGGCCGCCGCGGCGCGTGCACGCGGGTTCCTCAGGCGCTGCGACGACGGCGCGTCCCGGCCCGGTACGGGCTGACCGCGGGCGAGCCGTCGACCCAGTACCGCCACGGCAGCTCGACCGCCGCGGCGACGCCCACCCGGGGTCCGGACCGGACGATCTCCGGACCGAGCGGGGGCCCCATTCGCAGCCGTACCCGGGAGGCCGGGTCGGTGACGTCGGTCCCGTCGTCCTCGCGACGCAGCCCGAGGAGCGCGGCCAGCCGTGCGGGTCCGCGGGCCAGGTCGGCGTCGCGGCGGGCGGTGGGCCGGCGCTGGCGGGCCACCCCCGGGTCGGTGAGCAGCTCGCCGGCGCGCAGCAGGACAGCGCCCGGCTCGCCGTCGGGCAGGCACGACACGTTCGCGCAGAAGTGCATGCCGTAGACGAAGTAGACGTACAGGTGGCCGGGCGGGCCGAACATCACCGCGTTGCGCGGGGTCCGGCCGCGGTAGCAGTGCGACGCGGGGTCATCGCGGCCCCGGTAGGCCTCCACCTCGACCAGCCGCACCGCGACCGTGCCGTCGGGGGTGTCGGCCTCGAGGACGCAGCCGAGCAGGCGTCGCGCGGCGGGCAGGACGTCGACGGCCAGCACCGAACGGTCCAGCAGACCGGCGGGGCCCGGCCGGTCGTCCCGGCCGGGCCCCGCCGTGTGGTCGTCGTCCGCCATCAGCGGCGCGCGAGCGCCAGCTGCACGCAGGTCACGACACCGGCCATGGCCTTCTCGACCTCGTCGAGCGGGGGCAGGGTCGGGGCGAGACGGATGGTCGCGTCCTGCGGGTCCTTGCCGTAGGGGTGCGTCGCACCGGCCGGGGTCAGGACGATGCCCGCCTCCTTGGCCAGGCGCACGACCTCCGAGGCGAGGCCGTCCGGGACGGTCAGGCTCACGAAGTAGCCGCCCTTCGGCTTCGTCCAGGTCACGCCGTCGACGTCGGCGAACGCCTCGGTCAGCAGACGATCGACCGCGGCGAACTTCGGGGCGATCAGCTCGCGGTGCGCGGCCATGTGCGCACGCAGCCCGGCGGCGTCCTTGAGGAACAGCGCATGACGGAGGTGGTTGACCTTGTCCGGGCCGATCGTCTTCTTCGACGCCAGCTTCAGCCACCAGTCGACGTTCGCCTGCGAGGCACCGAAGAACGCGACGCCCGCACCGGCGAGGGTGATCTTCGAGGTGGACCCGAAGACGAACGGCCGGTCCGGGTTGCCCGCCTCGGCCGCGAGCGCGAGGACGTCGGCGATCTCGATCTCCTCGGTGGTCAGGTGGTGCACCGCGTAGGCGTTGTCCCACATGATCCGGAAGTCCGGGGCGGCGGTCGGCATGGTGGCCAACCGGCGCACGACCTCGTCGGAGTAGACGACGCCGTCGGGGTTCGAGTACTTCGGCACGCACCAGATGCCCTTGATCGACGGGTCCTCGGCGACGAGCCGCTCGACCTCGTCCATGTCGGGGCCGTCGGCGGTCATGCCGACGGTGACCACGTCGATCCCCAGGCGCTCGCACACGCCGTAGTGCCGGTCGTAACCGGGGACCGGGGCGATGAACGCCACGCGGCCGGCGTCGACCCAGCGGGTCGGGGCGCCGGGCAGCGCGGTCAGCAGCGCGTGCACGAGGGTGTCGTGCATGAGCTCGAGGCTGGAGTTGTTGGCCGCCACCAGCTGCCCGACCGGGACCTGGAGCGACGGCGCGAAGATCTCGCGCAGCTCGGGCAGACCCTGGCCGCCGCCGTAGTTGCGGATGTCGGTGCCGTCGGCCGCGCGGAACTGTCCCGCGCCCGGCAGGCCGAGCAGCTCGTGGGACAGGTCCAGCTGCTGCGCGGACGGCTTGCCCCGCGTCAGGTCGAGCTTCAGGCCGGCGGCCTTGAGCTCCTCGTAGGCTGCGGCAGGGTCGGTCATGCGGTTCCTCCGGTGAACTCTCGCGCTGCTCCGACCGCGGTACGCAGGTCGGTGAGCTGCTCGGCGACCCGGTCGCCGGCCGTCCCACCGCGGGCGTTCCGCGACGCGATGGAGCCTTCCACGGTCAGTACCTCGCGCACACTCGGGTCCAGTGCCGGGTGCACGGCGGCCAGCTCGGCGTCGGTCAGGTCCTCCAGTCCGACGCCGCGGGCCTCGGCGGCGCGGACGCAGCCGCCCGCGGCCTCGTGGGCCACCCGGAACGGCACGCCCTGCCGGACGAGCCACTCGGCGACGTCGGTGGCCAGGGTGAACCCGGCCGGGGCCAGCTCGGCGAGCCGCTCGGTGTGGAAGGTCAGGGTGGCCACCATCCCGGCGACCGCGGGGAGCAGGAGCTCCAGCTGCGCGACCGAGTCGAACAGCGGCTCCTTGTCCTCCTGCAGATCCCGGTTGTAGGCCAGCGGGAGCCCCTTGAGGGTGGTCATGAGCCCGGCGAGGTTGCCGACCAGCCGGCCGGACTTCCCACGTGCCAGCTCGGCCACGTCGGGGTTCTTCTTCTGCGGCATGATCGAGCTGCCGGTGGAGAACGCGTCGTCGAGGGTGACGTAGCCGAACTCGGCCGTCGCCCAGAGGATGACCTCCTCCGACAGCCGCGACAGGTCGACGCCGATCATCGCGAGGACGAACGCGGCCTCGGCCGCGAAGTCGCGCGCGGCGGTCCCGTCGATCGAGTTGGCCGAGGACCCGGTGAAGCCGAGCTCGGCGGCGACGGCCTCCGGGTCGAGCCCGAGCGAGGAACCGGCGAGCGCGCCGGAGCCGTACGGCGACCAGGCGCTGCGCCGGTCCCAGTCGGCCAGCCGGTCGACGTCGCGCAGCAGGGCCTGGGCGTGCGCGGCGAGCTGGTGGCCGAGCAGCACCGGCTGCGCGTGCTGCAGGTGCGTGCGGCCGGGCATCGGGGCGTCGGGGTGCGCCTGCGCCTGGTCGACGAGTGCGTCGACGACGTCGAGCACACCGGAACCGACCCGCCGCACGGCGTCGCGCAGCCACATCCGGAACTGGGTGGCGACCTGGTCGTTGCGCGAGCGACCGGCCCGCAGCTTCCCGCCCAGGTCGGCACCCGCCCGCTCGATCAGGCCGCGCTCGAGTGCGGTGTGCACGTCCTCGTCGCCCGGGTCGGGGCCGAACGCCCCGGAGGCGACATCGGCGGCGAGCTCGTCGAGTGCCTTGTGCATCCCCGACAGCTCCTCGTCGGTCAGCAGACCGGCGCGGTGCAGGACCCGGGCGTGCGCCTTCGAGCCGCGGATGTCGTAGGGGGCCAGTGCCCAGTCGAAGTGGGTGGACTTCGACAGCGCCGCGAGCGCATCGGCCGGACCGGACGCGAACCGGCCACCCCACAGCGCTCCGCCACCGGCGACCGCGCCCCGTCGGGGGTCCGCGTCGGTCATGTCGGGTCTCCTTCTCGTTCGTCGTGCGCCCCGGTGGCCGCGTGGGCCCTCCGGGACAGGTCCTGCAGCCGCTCGGCCAGCTCCGCCCCGGTGAGGGGCTCACGGGCGACGACGATGACCGTGTCGTCCCCGGCGATGGTGCCGACGACGTCGTGCAGTGCGGCCCGGTCGAGCGCGCTCGCGAGGTAGTGCGCCGCGCCCGGCGGGGTACGCAGGACGGCCAGGTTCCCACTCGCGTCGGCGGACACGAGCAGCTCCCCCAGCAACCGGGCCACCCGGCCGGTGCCGCCCTCGACGCCGCGCACGGGGCTGCCGTCCTCGGGGATGCGGTAGACCGGCTGCCCGCCGTCGGCGCCGCGCAGCTTCACCGCACCGAGCTCGTCGAGGTCCCGCGACAGCGTGGCCTGGGTCGTCTCGATGCCGTGCCGCTCGTGGAGCAGTCCGATGATCTCGACCTGGCTGCTCAGCTGGTGGTTCCAGATCACGTCGATGACGGCGGCCTGCCGTCGGGCCCGGTTGACCGGGTTCCTCCGGTCGCGGTCGGTCTCACCCATGCCGCAGGAGCCAGGCGAGCAGCGCCTTCTGCGCGTGCAGCCGGTTCTCGGCCTCGTCCCAGACGGCGCTGGCCGGGCCGTCGAGGACCTCGTCGGTGATCTCGTCGCCGCGGTGGGCCGGCAGGCAGTGCAGCACGATCGCGTCCGGCGCGGCGTGCTCCAGCAGGGCGGCGTTGACCTGGTACGGCCGGAACGGCGCGACCCGGTCCAGGCCGTCGTCCTCCTGGCCCATCGAGGTCCAGGTGTCGGTGACGACGACCTGGGCCCCCGCCACGGCGGCCACCGGGTCCGCGACGAGTGCGACCGAACCGCCGGTCTGCTCGGCCCGGGCCTTCGCGTCGCGGAGCACGTCGTCGTCGGGGGTGAACCCGGCGGGCGCGGCGATCCGCACGTGCAGCCCGGCGGTGGCCCCGCCGAGCAGCAGCGAGTGGGCGATGTTGTTCGCGCCGTCGCCGAGGTAGGTCAGGGTGAGCCCGGCGAGGCGGCCGAAGCGCTCCCGCACGGTCTGCAGGTCCGCCAGGATCTGGCACGGGTGGAACGTGTCGGTCAGCGCGTTGACCACCGGCACGGTCGCCGCGGCGGCCATCTCCTCGATCCGTTCCTGGCCGCTGGTGCGCCACACGATCGCGTCGAGGTAGCGCGACAGCACCCGGGCGGTGTCGGAGATCGTCTCGCCGCGCCCGAGCTGGCTGGTCGTGCCGTCGAGGATGATCGCGGTGCCACCGAGCTGGGTGATCCCGGCCTCGAACGACACCCGGGTGCGGGTGGAGGACTTGTCGAACACGACCCCCACCGCACGCGGGCCGGCCAGCGGGCTCTCGGCGAAGGGGTCGGCCTTGAGCCGGTCGGCGAGATCGAGGACATCGGCCTGCTCGGCCGGGGTCAGGTCGTCGTCCCGCAGCAGGTGGCGGACCATCAGCTCCCCTGCCCCTCGTGCTGGGCCGCGGCGGCGTCGAGGAACGCCGGGAAGGCCGTCAGGAACTCCTCGGCCTCGTCGTCGGTCAGGGTCAGGGCCGGGGCCAGCCGCAGCCGGTCCGGGGTGGCGTTGTTGATCAGGAACCCGGCGTCGCGGGCGGCCGCGGCGGCCTGCGCGGCGACCGGCGCGGTGAGGCCGATGCCGATGTGCAGGCCGGCGCCGGACACGTCGCCCACGAGGGGGTGGCCGAGACCGTCGATCCGGCTGCGGATCTCCTTGCCGAGCCGGTCGACGTGGCCGAGCAGACCCTCGGCCGCGACCGTGTCGAGCACGGCGAGCGCCGCGGCGCAGGTCACCGGGTTGCCGCCGAAGGTGGTGCCGTGCTGCCCGGGCTCGAGCAGGGCTGCGGCGGCGCCGAGCCCGATGCAGGCACCGATCGGGAGGCCGCCACCGAGGCCCTTGGCCAGGGTGACCACGTCCGGGAGGACGCCGTGCGCCTGGTGGGCGAACCAGTACCCGGTGCGGCCGATGCCGGTCTGCACCTCGTCGAGGACGAGCAGCGCGCCGCGCTCGGCGGTGATCCGCCGGGCCTGCGCCAGGTACCCCTCGGGAGGCACGATCACGCCGGCCTCGCCGAGGATCGGCTCCAGGACCACCGCGGCGGTCCGCTCGGTCACCGCGGCGTCGATTGCGGCGACGTCACCGAACGGGATGTGCCTCACCCCGGCGGGCATCGGCTCGAACGGGGCCCGCTTGGCGGGCTGCCCGGTCAGCGCGAGCGCGCCCATCGTGCGGCCGTGGAACGCGCCCTCACAGGCGATGATCTCCGGCCTGCCCGTCCGGCGGGCGATCTTGAAGGCGGCCTCGTTGGCCTCGGTGCCGGAGTTGCAGAGCAGGGTGCGGGCGTCGTCGCGGCCGAGCAGTGCCTGCAGCCGCTCGGCGAGCTGCAGCGCGGGCTCGGTGATGAAGAAGTTCGAGGTGTGGCCGAGGGTGCGGACCTGCTCGGACACCGCCTCGACGACGGCCGGGTGCGCATGCCCGAGCGCGTTGACCGCGAGCCCCGCATACAGGTCCAGGTAGGCGCGACCCTCGGCGTCCCACACCCGGGCGCCCTCGCCGCGGACCAGGGTCAGCGGCGGGATCCCGTAGTTGTTCATCAGGGCGGCCTGCCACCGCTGCGCGTGCGTGTTCATGTCGTTCCCCCAGCCGTGGCACCGGGGGCGTCCGGCAGCACCATCGTGCCGACGCCCTCGTGCGTGAACACCTCGAGCAGGACCGAGTGCGGCACCCGCCCGTCGATCACATGGGCCTGTCCGACGCCCGAGCGCACGGCGCGCAGGCAGGCCTCCATCTTCGGGGCCATGCCGCTCTCCAGGCGGGGCAGCATCGGCTCCAGCTGGTCCGCCGTCAACGAGGTGATGATCGACTCCGGGTCGGGGTAGTTCGCGTAGAGACCCTCGACGTCGGTGAGCACCACGAGCTTCGCGGCGTCCAGCGCACCGGCCAGCGCCGCGGCGGCGCTGTCGGCGTTGATGTTGTGGACCTGGCCGTCGGCGTCCGGCGCGACCCCCGCGACGACCGGGATGCGGCCCGCGGCGATGATGTCCAGCACCGCGTCCGGGTTGACCTTCGTGACGTCGCCGACCAGGCCGATGTCGACGGGCTCGCCGCCGACGAGCGCGGTGCGCTTCTCGGCGGTGAACAGTCCTGCGTCCTCCCCGGACAACCCGACGGCGAACGGGCCGTGGACGTTGATCAGCCCGACGAGCTCGCGCCCGACCTGGCCGAACAGCACCATCCGGACGATCTCCATCGTCTCCGGGGTGGTGACGCGCAGGCCTCCGCGGAACTCGCCGGGCATGCCGAGCCGCTTCAGCATGGCCGAGATCTGTGGCCCGCCGCCGTGCACGACGACCGGGTGGATGCCGGCGAGCCGCAGGAACACCATGTCCCGGGCGAAGGCCTGCTTCAGCTCCTCGTCGATCATGGCGTTCCCGCCGTACTTGACGACGACGATCCGGCCGTGGAACCGCTGCAGCCAGGGCAGCGCCTCGGCGAGCACGCCCGCCTTCTCCCCCGCCCGCTTCAGTCGGGCCGGGGTCTCCGGGGACCGCGCGATCTGCGGCTGGGGCAGCGCGTCCGGGGCGACCGGCTCAGGAGGAGTAGGCACTGTTCTCCTCCACGTAGGCGTGTGACAGGTCGGTGGTCCTGATCTCCGCGGTGTGTCCCTCGGCCCCGCCGGACAGACCCAGCCCGACCTCGATCAGGACGTCCTTCCCGGACAGGTCGCAGTCGGCCCGGTCCCCGGCCACGGCCGCGCCCTTGCACAGCAGCACGCCGTTGATCGTGACGTCGAGGTGCTCGGGGTCGAGCTCGGCGTCGGCGTACCCGGCGGCGGCCGCGACCCGGCCCCAGTTGGGGTCGGATCCGAACATCGCGGTCTTCACCAGGGAGTCGCGGGCGATCGTGCGGGCGACGGTCACCGCGTCGTCCTCGGAGGCGGCGCCGGTGACCCGCACGGTGATGCGCTTGGTGACGCCCTCGGCGTCGGCCTGCATCTGCTCGGCGAGGTCACGGCACACGCGGGTGAGCGCGGCGGTGAACACCGCCGGGTCGGCCTCGACGCCGGACGCGCCGGAGGCCAGCACCAGCACGGTGTCGTTGGTGGACATCGAGCCGTCGACGTCGAGCCGGTCGAAGCTGTAGCGGACGGCCTCGCGCAGCGCGGCGTCGAGCGTCGCCCGGTCGAGCACCGCGTCGGTGGTGAGCACGCTGAGCATTGTCGCCATCGACGGGGCGATCATCCCGGCGCCCTTGGTCGTGCCCCCGACGGTCCAGCCGGCCGGATCGGTGACGACGGACTCCTTCGGGACGGTGTCGGTCGTCATGATCGCGCCGGCGACGGCGGACCCGGCCTCGGGCCCCGACGCCAGCTCCCCGGCGGCCGTCCGGACCCCGGCGAGCAGGGTCTCCCGCGGGAGCTGCTCGCCGATGAGGCCGGTGGAGCACACGGCGACGTCGATCGCACCGCAGCCGAGTACCTCGGCGGCCTGCTCCGCGGTGGCGTGCGCCGTCTGGAAGCCCTCGGCCCCGGTGCAGGCGTTCGCCCCGCCGGAGTTGAGGACCACCGCGCGCAGCGAGCCGGTGGTCAGCACCTGCTGCGACCACAGGACGGGAGCGGCCTTGACCTTGTTGCGGGTGAAGACCCCGGCGGCCTCGGTGCGCGGGCCGTCGTTCACCACGAGCGCCAGGTCGGCCCGCCCGGACTTCTTGATCCCGGCGGCGATCCCGGCGGCCCGGAAGCCCTTCGCTGCGGTCACGCTCACGGCGCCACTCCCGTCGTCGGCAGGCCGGTGGTCTCGGGCAGACCGAGGGCCAGGTTCATGCACTGGACGGCGCCGCCCGCGGTGCCCTTGGTCAGGTTGTCGATCGCCGAGACGACGACGAGGCGGCCCGCGTCGGCGTCGACGGTGACCTGCAGCGCGACGTTGTTGGAGCCCAGGGTCTGCGCCGTGGTGGGCCACTGGCCCTCCGGCAGCAGGTGCACGAACGGCTCGTCGGCGTAGGCCTTCTCGTAGACCGACCGGACCGCGGCCGCATCGGTCGCCGGGTCGGCCAGCAGGGCCGAGCAGGAGGCGAGGATGCCGCGCGGCAGCGGCGCGAGCACCGGGGTGAAGCTGACCGAGACGGGCGAGCCGAGCGCGGCGGACAGGTTCTGCGCGATCTCGGGGGTGTGCCGGTGCACACCGCCGACGCCGTACGCCGACAGCGACCCCATGACCTCCGCGCCCAGCAGGTGCGGCTTGAGCGACTTGCCCGCACCGGAGGTGCCGGTGACCGCGGTGATCACGACCTCGGGGGCGACCAGGCCGGCGACCAGCGCGGGGACCAGCGCGAGGCTGGTCCCGGTCGGGTAGCAGCCGGGCACCGCGACGCGCCTGGTGCCGGTCAGCGACGCCCGGGCGCCGGGCAGCTCGGGCAGCCCGTAGGGCCAGTGCCCGGCGTGCTCGCCGCCGTACCACCGGTCCCAGGCGGCCGGGTCGGTCAGGCGGTGGTCCGCCCCGCAGTCCACGACGAGGGTGTCCGGCCCCAGCTGCGCCGCCAGCTCGGCGGACTTGCCGTGCGGCAGGGCCAGGAACACCGCGTCGTGTCCGGCGAGGTTCTCCGCCGTGCTCTCGCCCAGGACGCGGTCCGCGAGCGGGGCCAGGTGCGGCTGGTGCTCGCCCAGACGCGTGCCCGCGTTCCCGCCGGCCGTGAGGGCGCCGATCTCCACCTCGGGATGTGCGAGCAGCAGCCGGAGGAGCTCTCCCCCGGCGTAGCCACTGGCTCCCGCCACTGCGATGCGTACCACGTGGATGAGTATGCACGGCCACGCAAAGCCATGCAATCGGGATTCGCGATCGCGACCGGGCGGGGCGGAACCGGGCCCGGCGGGCACGTCCGGCGCCTAGTTTCCCGCGGGTGCGGCGACGGGTGACACGCGGGGTGGGACCGGGCGCGGGAACGCCTGCCCGGGGACGGTCGGCGACCCCGACGGCGGCGGTCACCGCGGTGGTCACGGCGGTGCTCGCGGGGCTGCTCGGCGGGTGCGCCTCGACCGTGGCCGGGACGCCGTGGCCCACCGGACAGGGGCCGGCGCTGCCCTCGACCGCGGCGGCTCCGGTGGAGCCCACGCGGCGGCCGCCGACGTCGTTCACGGTGCCGGGGCCGCTGTCGAACGGGCCGCTCGCCGCCCCGACCACCGACGGCCGTCCGACGACGACGGTCCCGCCCGTCCCGGTTCCGCCCTCGTCCGGTCTCCCCGACGGCGGGGACGGCGGGGACGGCGGGGACGGCGGGGACGGCGGGGACGGCACGGCCCGCACGGTGCCGCCGGTGCCGGTCGGGGACGGTGCGTCCCGTGTCCCGGACGGCCGGGCCCGGCCCGCACCGGACGCGGCGCGCGCCGCTCCCACGCGGGCCGCCGCGCCGGCCCCACCGGCCCCGCTGACCTCCGACGTGGTGGCCGACGAGTGCCTGCTCGACCGTGCGACGCTGACCGGGTTGCTGGGCGGCCCACCGGTCGCGCCGGCGACGAACGCCGTGGTCACCCGCACCGACGGCACCCGCACCCGGGCCTGTTTCGCGCTCGCCGACGGCGTGACGGTGTCGGTGAACGCCTACACGACCAACCGGAGCACCCCTGCCGGCTACGTGGCCGCCGCGCGGCACGGCAGCGCGGTGACCGGGCTGCCGGCGGGGACCTCGGCGACGGTGCTCGACACCGTCGCCGGGCCGACCCTGCAGCTGGCCACCGCCCGGTACCTCGTGACGGTGGCGGTTGCGGGGCGGACCCCGTCCCGGGACCAGTGGCGGGCCGCGGCGGTGGCCGCGGCCGCGGCGGTCCCGCGCTGAGCCGGCCGGGGCCGGCGCGGCACGGACCGCTGCGGGCCCGGACTCAGCGCAGCGCGGCCCCGTGCCGGGCCGTGGCCTCGGCGACCGCCGCGTCGCGGGCGGCGTTCGCCTCCTCGCTGGTCAGCGTGCGGTCCGAGGCGCGCAGGCGCAGCGAGAACGCCAGCGAACGGCGCCCCTGTCCGACCTGGTCACCGGTGTAGACGTCGAACAGCCGCACCGACTCCAGCAGCTCCCCCGCGCCCGCGGTGAGCGCGTCGGCGAGGTCCGCCGCCGGGACCGACTCGTCGGCGACCAGCGCGACGTCCACCGCGACCGGCGGGAACGCCGACACCCGCGGCACCGGCAGGTTCTCCCGCAGCGGGATCGCGTCGAGGTCGATCTCGGCCGCGGCGGTGCGGGCCGGCAGCCCCAGCGCCTCGACGACCTTGGGGTGCAGCTCACCGGCGTACCCGACGACGGTGTCGGTCCCGGCCGCGTCGACCAGGACGAGCTCGGCGCACCGGCCGGGGTGCCACGGTGCCCGCTCGGCGCGGCGCGGCCGCAGCTCCACCCCGGCGGCGGCGCCGGTCAGCCGGGCCGCCTCGACGGCGTCGGACCAGGACGCCGGACGGCCCGGGCCCCACCAGCCGCGCGGCTCACGGTTCTCGGCGAGGACGATCCCGACGTGCACGGGCTGGTCGGGCAGCGCGGCGCGCAGGGCGGCGTACTCCTCGTCGGAGGGACGGCCGGTCACGGCCGGGTCGGGCATCGCGGGGGTGGTCTCCCCCGGCTGCACGACCTGCGCGATCGCGTACAGCGCGAGGTCCTCGGCGCCGCGGGAACGGTTGCGCACCAGCATGTCGAGCAGGCCGGGGAGCAGGGTCGTCGCGAGCCGGGACCGCTCGGCGTCGAGCGGGTTGGTGACGGCGACGGTGCGGCGGCGCTCGTCGTCGGCAGCCAGGCCCAGGTCGTCCCAGACGGCGTCGGAGACGAACGGGAACGGCAGCACCTCGACGTGGCCCGCCTCGGCGAGGGCCCGGGACACCGCGCGGCAGCGCTGCTGGGCGGCGGTCAGGCCACGCCCTGCCGGGGCGGCGGGCAGCACCGACGGGATGGCGTCGTAGCCCTCCAGCCGCAGCACCTCCTCCACCAGGTCGGCGGCCATGGTGAGGTCCGGGCGCCAGGTCGGCGGGGTCGCGACGACGACACCCTCCCCGCCGGCGCCGGTGTCCAGGGAGATCGCGCAGCCGACCTGGGTCAGGCGCCGCACGGTGGACCCGCGCGGGTACTCGACCCCGGCGACGCGGTCGGGCATCGACAGCGGCATCCGCACGCTCGCGACGGCGGGGACCCCGCCTTCGTCGGTGCGCCCGTCGGCGAGGGTGCCGCCGCCGAGCTCGACGAGCAGCTGCGCGGCACGCTCGGCCGCGACCGGCGGGAGCGCCGGGTCCACGACCCGCTCGAACCGCTTGGACGCCTCGCTGGGCAGCTTGTGCCGGCGTGCGGCGCGCGCGATCACCGGCGGCGAGAAGTGCGCGGCCTCCAGCAGGACGTCGACCCGGGCGCCGTCGGCGAGGTCCTCCGGCGCGGGGATCTCGGTGGACGCCCCGCCCATCACGCCGGCGAGCCCGATCGGGCCGGAGTCGTCGGTGATGAGCAGGTCGTCGGGGTCCAGGGCGCGGGTCTGGCCGTCGAGGGTCTGCAGCTTCTCCCCCGTCGTCGCGCGGCGGACCTCGATGGCGCCGCTCAGCCGGGACGCGTCGTAGGCGTGCAGCGGCTGGCCGAGGTCGAGCATCACGTAGTTGGTGACGTCGACGACCAGCGAGATCGGGCGCATCCCGGCCGAGAGCAGCGCGCGCTGCATCCACCACGGACTGGGCGCGGCCGGGTCGACGCCGTCGACCCGCCGCGCGACGAACCGCGGGCAGGCGTCGGTGTCGGCGAGCCGGACCGGCCAGGCGTCGCCGGTGGTGTCCGGGACGGCGACCCTGGTGACCGGGTCGGTGTAGTCGGCGTCGAGCGAGGTCGCGAGCTCGCGGGCGAGGCCGCGGACGGCGAAGCAGTAGCCCCGGTCCGGGGTGACGGCGAGCTCGACGACGGGCTCGGTGAGCCCGAGGCCCTCCAGCGCGTCGTCGCCGGGCTCGGCAGTGCCGGGCGGGAGCACGAGGATGCCGCCGGTGTCGGCGCCGAGGCCGAGCTCCTTCGCCGAGGCGATCATGCCGTCGGAGACCTTGCCGTAGGTCGTGCGCTGGGCGATCGCGAAGTCGCCGGGGAGCACGGCACCCGGCTCGGTGACGACGACGAGGTCGCCGACGGCGAAGTTGCGCGCACCGCAGACGACGTACCGGTGACGTTCGGTGCCGTCGCCCTGGGTTCCGAAGCCCACCCGGCAGTACCGGATCGGCTTCTTGAACTCGGTGAGCTCCTCGATCTCCTGCACGCGGGCGACGGTCACCGGCCCGGTGATCGCGGGGGCCGGGTGGATGTCCTCGACCTCCAGCCCGACCCGGACGAAGGCGTCGCCGATCGCCTCGGGCCCGGCGGGCAGCGCCGCCGGGTCGATGTGCCGGGCGAGCCAGGACGCGGACACTCGCACTGCTCAGAACTCCTCGTGTGGAAGCGGGGTGGGCCGGGTCAGACGCCGAACGCGGTCGAGAAGCGGACGTCGCCCTCGACCATGTCCCGCATGTCCGGGATGCCGTTGCGGAACATGAGGGTCCGCTCGATGCCCATGCCGAAGGCGAACCCGGAGTACACCTCGGTGTCGACGCCGCAGGCGCGCAGGACGTTCGGGTTGACCATGCCGCAGCCGCCCCACTCGACCCAGCCGGGGCCGCCCTTCTTCTGCGGGAACCACAGGTCCACCTCGGCCGAGGGCTCGGTGAACGGGAAGTACGACGGTCGCATGCGGGTCCCGGCCTCGGGGCCGAACACCGCGCGGGCGAACGCGTCGAGCGTCCCCTTGAGGTGGGCCATGGTCAGCCCGCGGTCGACGGCGAGGCCCTCGACCTGGTGGAACACCGGGGTGTGGGTGGCGTCGAGCTCGTCGGTGCGGAAGGTCCGGCCCGGGCAGGCGACGTAGACCGGCAGCTCGCGCTCCAGCAGCGACCGGACCTGGACCGGCGAGGTGTGCGTGCGCAGCACCGTGCCCGAGTCCTGCCCGCGCTCGGGGTCACCCAGGTAGAAGGTGTCCTGCATGGTGCGGGCCGGGTGGTCCTTGCCGAAGTTGAGCGCGTCGAAGTTCAGCCAAGACGCCTCGACCTCGGGGCCCTCGGCGACCTCCCAGCCCATCCCGACGAAGATGTCGGCGATCCGCTCGGACAGCTGGGTGATGGGGTGGCGCGCGCCGCGCGGGCAACGGTCCCAGGGCAGGGTGACGTCGACGGTCTCCTCGGCCAGCACCCGGGCGTCGCGCTCGGCGAGCAGGACCTCGCGGCGCGCGTCGAACGCGGCCTGGGCCTCCACGCGGGCGGCGTTGACCCGCTTGCCGGCGTCGGCGCGCTCGGGACCGGGCAGCTGTCCCAGCGACCGGCGCGCCATCGGGATCGGGGCGCGGTCCCCGAGGTGCGCGGGCTTCACCGCGGCCAGCGCGTCGAGGTCGCCCGCCTCGTCGAACGCCGTGCGGGCGGCCTCCACCGCGGCCTTCAGTACGTCCGGGTCAAGAGGGCTCGCCGTGTCGTTCTCACTCATGGTGCCCACGATCGTAGAGGGCGGCCGCGAGCGGGTTTCAGCCGCGCGCCGGGGGCAGCTGCGGGGCGACGCCCGCACGGGCCGCGACCGTCGCGTACAGGCAGATCGCCGCGGCGGTGGCGAGGTTCAGCGACTCGGCCCGGCCGTGGATCGGGACGCGGACCCGGTGGTCGGCGGCGTCGTGCACCTCGGCCGACGGGCCGTGCGCCTCACTGCCGAGGATCCAGGCGACCGGCCCGGCGAGGGTCGGGGTGACGGCGGGGTCGTGCAGGTCGACCTCGCCGTGCCCGTCGGCGACGAGTGTGGTCAGCCCGGCCGCCCGGCACATCTCGACGACGGCGGGGGCGTCCCGGTCGCGGGCCAGCGGCAGGTGGAACACGCTGCCGGTGGAGGCCCGGACGGCCTTCCCGTTGTGCGGGTCGACGGTGTCCCCGGCGAGGAGGACCGCGTCGCAGCCGGCTGCGTCGGCGACCCGGACCACGGTGCCGACGTTGCCGGGGTCGGAGATGCCGTCGCAGACGGTGACGAAGCCGGGGACCCCGGCCAGCGCGGCGGACACCGGCACGTCGAGCAGGTCGCAGACGGCGACGAGCCCCTGCGGGGTGACCGTCTCCGACAGGGCCGCGGCGGCCTTCTCGGTCACCGGGGACACCCGGGCGCCGGAGCGCTCCGCGGCCTCGACCAGCTCGGGGTGGCGCGCGGCGGCGACGGCGGTGACGAACAGCTCGTGCACCGTGACGGCGTCGAGGGCCTCACGGACGGCCTGGGCCCCCTCGACGAGGAAACGCCCGGCCCGATCGCGCCCCGCGCGTCGCAGCAGCTTGCGTGCCGCTGCGACGCGGGGGGTGCGTTCGGTGCCGGGCGTGGAGTCCGCGGAGCGCTCACCGGCGCTGCGCGACTCGATGTCGCCCCGGGTCACCTCAGGCCGCGGAGCCCTGCTCGGTGCCGACCGGCAGGTTCTCCTTCGCCACCGCGACGAGCGCGGCGAAGGCGGCCGGGTCGCTCACGGCGATCTCGGCGAGGTTCTTGCGGTCGACCTCGACACCGGCGGCCTTGAGGCCCTGGATGAACCGGTTGTAGGTCATGTCGTTTGCGCGGGCCGCGGCGTTGATGCGGGTGATCCACAGCTGCCGGAAGTCGCCCTTGCGCGCGCGACGGTCCCGGTAGGCGTAGTTCATCGAGTGGAGCATCTGCTCCTTGGCCTTGCGGTACAGCCGCGAGCGCTGCCCGCGGTAGCCGGCGGCCGACTCGAGCGTGGTGCGGCGCTTCTTCTGGGCGTTCACGGAGCGCTTCACGCGTGCCATGGGGTATCTCCTGGGGCTTCTCCGGCACTACCGCGGTGGGGGTGCGGCGTGCCGGGGTTCGTGAAAGGGGCGGAAGGTCAGTGACCGAGCAGCTTCTTGACGCGCTTCACATCGGCCTTGGCGAGCTCGACGGTGCCCGACAGGTCACGCTTCTCCTTGCGCGACTTGACCTCGAGACGGTGCCGCAGCCCGGCCTGCTGGCGCATGAGCTTGCCGCCACCGGTGATGCGGACGCGCTTCGCGGTCCCCTTGTGCGTCTTGTTCTTCGGCATGACGTATCCGTTCGATGTCGGCCCCCGAGGTTCCGGGGGTCGGTGCGGGTACTGCGTGTCCCTCCCGTGCCCGGCGGCGGCCGGACACGGGAGTGGGACCTCACGCCTCGGCGTCTGCCGGGGCGTCGGAGCTGGCTGCGGCCGTCGTCTTGCGCGAGACCGGCTTCTTCGTCGGTGCCAGCACCATCGTCATGTTGCGGCCGTCCTGTTTCGGAGCGGCCTCGACGACGGCCATGTCACCGATGTCCTCGGCCAGGCGCTGGAGCAGGCGGTAGCCCAGCTCGGGACGCGACTGCTCGCGACCACGGAACATGATCGTGACCTTGACCTTGTTGCCGCCTTCGAGGAAGCGGATGACGTGACCGCGCTTCGTCTCGTAGTCGTGCTTGTCGATCTTCGGCCGGAGCTTCTGCTCCTTGATCACGGTGAGCTGCTGGTTGCGCCGGGACTCCCGGGCCTTCTGCGCGCTCTCGTACTTGAACTTTCCGTAGTCCATGAGCTTGCAGACCGGCGGGCGGGCCTGGCCGGCGACCTCGACGAGGTCGAGGTCGGCGTCCTGGGCCAGCTTGAGGGCGTCCTCGATGCGCACGATCCCGACCTGCTCGCCGTTCGGGCCCACGAGGCGGACCTCGGGCACGCGGATGCGGTCGTTGATGCGGGGCTCTGTGCTGATGGGGTCTCCTGAGTGACTCGCTGTGTCGCTACTACCTGCTGCGCCGGCGACGACAAGCGAAGACCCGTTGATCGGCCCGCGACAGAATTCTGCCGTGAAGCCGGACCATGGACCCGGACACCGTCACGATCACGGCACGGGTGGGAGCGGGGCTCCACTTGACGCCCGGAACACACGTGACAACGCGATCCCGGGTGGTCGCATTCCCGAGGGTAACAGGCCGCCGGTGCGCCGGGAACGCGGGGTCGGACCGGGACCTGCGCGGACCCCGGCCCGGGGCGGGGCTCAGCCCGCGCTGGCCGCCTTGGCCCGACTTCGCCGTGCGGTCGTCGACCGGCCCGCGGCCGCGGTCCCCGTGCCGCTTCCACTGCCCTTCGACGACGCGGCCCGCCGCCGGGCCGGTGTGACCGGGGTGTGGTCCGGGGTGACCAGATCACGCAGGAACCGGCCGGTGTGGCTGTCGGGGTGCGCCGCGATCTGCTCCGGTGTCCCCTGCGCCACCACGGTGCCACCGCCCGAGCCGCCCTCCGGGCCCATGTCGATGACCCAGTCCGAGGTCTTGATGACGTCGAGGTTGTGCTCGATCACGATCACCGTGTTGCCCTTGTCCGCCAGCCCCTGGATGACGGCGAGGAGCTTGCGGATGTCCTCGAAGTGCAGGCCGGTGGTCGGCTCGTCGAGGATGTAGACGGTGCGGCCGTTGCTGCGCTTCTGCAGCTCGCTGGCGAGCTTGACCCGCTGGGCCTCACCGCCGGACAGCGTCGGCGCGGGCTGCCCGAGCCGGACGTAGCCGAGGCCGACGTCGACCAGGGTCCGCAGGTAGCGGGCGATCGAGGTGATCGGCTCGAAGAACTCGGCGGCCTCCTCGATCGGCATGTCCAGGACGTCGGCGACGGTCTTGCCCTTGTAGTGGACCTCCAGGGTCTCCCGGTTGTACCGGGCCCCCTTGCAGACCTCGCACGGCACGTAGACGTCCGGCAGGAAGTTCATCTCGATCTTGATCGTGCCGTCGCCGGTGCACGCCTCGCAGCGGCCACCCTTGACGTTGAAGGAGAAGCGGCCCTCGGCGTAGCCGCGGACCTTCGCCTCGGTGGTCGCGGCGAACAGCTTGCGGACCTTGTCCCACACGCCGGTGTAGGTCGCCGGGTTGGACCGCGGGGTCCGCCCGATCGGCGACTGGTCGACCCGGACGAGCTTGTCGAGCTCGTCGACGCCGTTGATCCGGGTGTGCCTGCCGGGGACCTGGCGGGCGCCGTTGAGCCGGTTCGCCAGCACCGTGGCGAGGATGTCGTTGATCAGCGTCGACTTGCCGGACCCGGAGACCCCGGTGATCGACACCAGGCCACCGAGCGGGATGTCGACGTCGATGCCGCGCAGGTTGTGCTCCCGCGCGCCGACGATGGTCAGCCTGCGGTCGTGGTCGAGCACCCGGCGCTCGGGCAGCGGGATCGACTTGCGCCCGGACAGGTAGGCGCCGGTCAGCGAGGTGTCGTGCGACTCCAGGTCGGCGATGGTGCCCGAGTGCACGACGCGGCCGCCGTGCTCGCCGGCGCCGGGGCCGATGTCCACCGCCCAATCCGAGGCGCGGATGGTGTCCTCGTCGTGCTCGACGACGATCAGCGTGTTCCCCAGCTCCTTGAGCCGGGTCAACGTGTCGATCAGCCGCCGGTTGTCGCGCTGGTGCAGCCCGATCGACGGCTCGTCGAGCACGTAGAGGACCCCGACCAGGCCGGAGCCGATCTGGGTGGCCAGCCGGATCCGCTGCGCCTCGCCACCGGACAGCGTGCCCGCGGCACGGTCCAGCGACAGGTAGTCCAGCCCGACGTCGAGCAGGAAGCCCAGCCGGGCCTGCACCTCCTTGAGCACCGCACCGGCGATCATCGCCTGCCGGTCGTCGAGCACCATGCCGTTCAGGAACTGTGAGCACTCAGCCACCGACATGTTCGACACCTGCGCGATCGACCGCTCCCCCAGGTCGCGGTGCGGCAGGGTCACCGACAGCACCTCGGGACGCAGCCGGGCGCCGTTGCACGCCGGGCAGGGGATGTCGCGCATGTAGCCCTCGTAGCGCTCCCGCTGCGACTCGGACTCGGTCTGCTCCAGGCGACGCTCGAGGAACGGCATCACGCCCTCGAAGTTGGCGTAGTACGAGCGCTCGCGGCCGTAGCGGTTGCGGTAGCGCACGTGGACCTGGTCGTCGCTGCCGTGCAGGACCGCCTTCTGCGCGGCGGCGGGGAGCTTGCGCCAGGGGGTGTCCATCCGGAACCCGACCGCGGTGGCCAGGCCGGACAGCAGCCGGCCGAAGTAGTCCGCGTTGTGTCCGGACGACCAGGGCGCGATGGCGCCGTCGCCGAGGGACAGGTCCGGGTCGGGGACGACCAGCTCCGGGTCGACCTCCTTCTTGATGCCGATGCCGGAGCAGGCCGGGCAGGCGCCGTAGGGCGAGTTGAAGGAGAAGGTGCGGGGCTCGAGGTCGTCGACGGCGAGGGTGTGCCCGTTCGGGCAGGCCATCTTCTCGGAGAAGCGGCGCTCGCGCTGCGGGTCGTCGTCGGGCAGGTCCACGAAGTCCAGCACGACCAGGCCGTCGGCCAGCCGCAGCGCGGTCTCCACCGAGTCGGTGAGCCGCTGCTTGGCCGTCGCCTTCACCGAGAGCCGGTCGACGACGACGGCGATGTCGTGCTTCTCCTGCTTCTTCAGCTTCGGCGGGTCCGACAGCGGGTGGACCGTGCCGTCGACGAGGACGCGGGAGTAGCCCTGGGCCTGCAGGTTCCCGAACAGGTCGACGAACTCGCCCTTACGGGTCCGCACGACCGGCGCGAGCACCTGGAAGCGGCTGCCCTGCTCCATCTCCAGCACCTGGTCGACGATCTGCTGCGGGGTCTGCTTCTCGATCCGCTCGCCGCAGGTCGGGCAGTGCGGGATGCCGGCGCGCGCGTAGAGCAGCCGCAGGTAGTCGTGGATCTCGGTGATCGTGCCGACCGTCGAGCGCGGGTTGCGGTTGGTCGACTTCTGGTCGATCGAGACCGCCGGGGACAGGCCCTCGATGAAGTCCACGTCGGGCTTGTCCATCTGCCCGAGGAACTGGCGCGCGTACGCCGAGAGGGACTCGACGTAGCGCCGCTGCCCCTCGGCGAAGATCGTGTCGAACGCGAGGCTGGACTTGCCGGACCCGGACAGCCCGGTGAAGACGATCATGCTGTCGCGGGGCAGGTCGATGTCGATGCCCTGCAGGTTGTGCTCGCGCGCACCGCGCACGACCAGCTTCGGCCCCTCCGGGACCGGCGACGCGCCCGGGGACAGGGCGGTGCCGGCGTCGCGGCGGTCGGTGCTGTGGTCGCTCACGTTGCGCGCCTCCTGGGGTGGCGGTGCCGTCCGGGTCGGACCCGGTTGTGACGCCCGCGGGCTGACGGACATTCCCGGACCGGGCACCCGTGGCCGGTGAGGTTCGTCCCCTCGTCCGCCGTCGATGCTAGGTGCGACCCCCGACAGGAACCCGGTGAGCGGGGCCCGGCGGTGGTCCGGCGCGGTGGATGCACCTCGGTACGCGCCGGTCGGTCCACCGCGCACGGTACTCGCACGCCTGTTCGATCCGTCAGCGGCCCCGTGCGTGCGACCGGCGGGTTCTCCCCACCGCGGGATGTCGGGACGGGCCGCTACCCTCCCGCTCGTGGACGTCCTGGAGAACTACACCGGTCACACCGAGCCGGGCGGCGCGGCCATCCGCCGCGACCTGGAGCGGCTGAGCATCAGCAAGATCTCGGTCGGCGAGATGGACAACAACGCCTACCTGCTCGTGTGCAAGCAGAGCAACGAGGCGCTGCTGATCGACGCGGCGGCCGAGCCGACCCGCATCGCCGACCTCATCGGCGCCGCGGACGAGCGCCCGGACCTGCGCCACCTGGTCACCACCCACCGCCACGCCGACCACTGGCAGGCGCTGGGCGCGATCGCGGGCATGTTCGAGCCGCGGCTGATCGCCCACCCGCTGGACGCGCCGGAGCTCCCCGCCCCGATGGACGAGTTCGTCGAGCACGGCGACACGATCGCCTTCGGTGAGATCGAGCTGGAGGTCATCCACCTGCGCGGGCACACGCCGGGCTCGGTGGCGCTGCTCTACCGCGGGGAGGACCGGCCGCACCTGTTCACCGGGGACAGCCTGTTCCCGGGTGGGCCGGGCAAGACCTGGTCGGCGGAGGACAACGCGCAGCTGATCAGTGACCTCGAGGAGCGGGTGTTCGACCGGCTCGACGACGACACCTGGTTCTACCCGGGCCACAGTGACGACTCGACGCTCGGGGCGGAGCGGCCGAGCATCCCCGAGTGGCGGTCACGGGGCTGGTGACCCTCGGCGTCACGCCGGGCCGCTGCGGGCGTAGCGGCCGGGCGTGACACCGACCAGCCGCACGAACCGGCGGTGCAGGTGGGCCTGGTCGTGGAACCCCACCGCCGCGGCGGCCGCGGCCGGCGGCGTCCCGTCCAGCAGCAGCGACCGCGCCCGCTCGACGCGGCGGGCGTCGAGGTAGCGGTGCGGCGGGAGCCCGAAGCGGCGCGAGAAGGTGCGGACCAGGTGGCCGGGGTGGGCGTGCAACAGGCGCCCGGCCTCGGCGAGGGTCACACCGTCGACGAGCCGGGAGTCGAGCAGGTCCCGCAGCCGGCCGGCCAGGTCCGTCGGCGGCGCCGGGCCGGGCCCGGCGGTCGGGTCCAGGTGCCGGGCGAGACGTTCGGCGACGAGTGCGAGGCGGCTCTCGGCGTGCAGCTCCTCCCCCGGCACCGCCAGCGCGCGGTGCAGCTCGTCGAGCCTGCGGCGCAGGAGGGGGTCGGCCACCCCCGGCCGGTCGACCGCGGGGCCGACCAGCCCGTCCGTCCCGGACGCCCCCGGGTCGAGGGCGGCGGGGTCGAGGTAGAGGACCCGCTTGCGGAAACCGGAGCCGCCCGCCGCGCGTCCGTCGTGCGCGACCAGCGGCGGCAGCAGCGTCATCGGGGCCTCCTCGGTCCCGTGCGGTCGCCGGTCCAGGTCGTAGCGCACGGCGCCGTCGTCGACGATCAGGACCGTCCACGTGGAGTGCGCGTGCAGCGGGTACCGGTGCCGGACGAAGCGCGCGTGCAGCACCTCCGTGATGCCCGGCACGCGCTGCGGCCGCCAGGCGGTGACGGCCTCGCCCGCCGCCCGCGAACCGGTTCCGGACATGTGCGGAACGTACAAGAGTGCAGGGGTCCTGCCGCCCGAGGATCGACGGCGTGACCGACACCGCCCTGCTCCCCGTCTCCTCCGATCGCCCCGCCACCAAGATCGCCGTCGTGCTGCGTGACGACCTGCTCGGCTGGCAGGTCGCGAACGTGACCGCCTTCCTCGCCGCCGGTGTCGCCGCCGGTGTCCCCGAGCTGATCGGCGAGCCCTACGCCGACGCCGACGGCACCGCCTACCTGCCGACCCTCGGTCTGCCGGTGCTCGTGCGCGCCGGGGACGCGACGACGCTCGCGGCCTGCCGGGCCCGGGCGGTCGGCCGCGGACTGCCGGTGGCGGTGTTCACCTCCGCGATGTTCGGCACCGGCAACGACCACGACAACCGTGCCGTGGTCGCGGTGGCCCGGGCCGAGGAGCTCGACCTGGTCGGGCTGGCGCTGCACGGGCCGCGCAACGCCGTCGACAAGATCCTCAAGGGGACGACGACCCATCCGTGACGGCCGGTGCGGCCAGCCCGGCGTCGTCGAACAGCTCCCGCCAGCGCGCCGCCGGGAGCCGGTCCAGCGGCCTGTCGGCCGACGCCCACGCCGCGGCGACGACCTCGGGCAGCAGGTCCGCGCCGACCAGCCCGGCGTCGGTGAGCTCGGCGAGCAGCTGCGGCACGCGGTGCCCGCCCACCCGGGCGACGGCGGCGTCCCAGTCGGCGCGGGTGAGCGGGCGGTCGCGGTCGAGCAGCGCGTTGACGGTGATCTCGTACAGGGCCTGGCTCACGCCGCCAGGATGCCCCCTCAGCCCAGTTCCTCCAGCGCGAGCCCGGTGGAGCGCGGACCGAGCAGGCCGACATCGAGACAGAGCAGCACGATGAGCCCCGCGGCGCCACCGAACACCGCGACCGGCCCGGCCGTGGCCAGCAGCGGGACGGCGACGAACGGGAGGAACGCCGACGTCGCACGGGACAGCGAGTAGGCGATCCCGCCCGCGGTGGAGCGGATCGTCGTCGGGAAGATCTCGGCCTGGTAGATGTGGAACGCGTTGGAGAACACGTTGCTCACCGCGGTCAGCGCGAACCCGGAGCCGACGATCACCAGCGGTGTCGACCCGGCCGCGAACACGATGCCGAGCACTCCGATCGCCAGCGCCGAGGCGATGATCAGCCACTTCCGCTCGAACCGTTCGACCAGCGGGACCGAGGCGAGCGAGCCCAGCGGGTACCCGGCGAAGCTCAGCGCGGCGTAGCCGAGGGACTCGGTGACGTCGAAGCCCTTGGCCACCAGGACCAGCGGCGCGAGCGTGCCGAAACCGTAGTAGGCGACGGTCTGGAGCACCTGGAAGATCAGGAGCATCACCGTGCGGGTGCGGTAGACCCCGCTGAAGGCGATCCGCAGCACCGCGACGGTCGAGCCGCCGCCCCCCGAGTCGGCCGTGGACACCTCCCCCTCGACCGGGGCGCCGGCCCGCCGGGCCACGTCCGCCGCGACGGCGGCGGCCTCCTCGCGCCGCCCGTGGGCGACCAGCCAGCGCGGGGACTCGGGCAGCACGCGGCGCAGCACCAGTACGAAGAACGCGCCCAGGCCCCCGGCGACGAGCAGCCAGCGCCAGCCGTCGACGCCCGCGATCGACTGCGCCGCGACGAGCCGGCCGCCGAGCAGCGCGGCCACCGGCACCCCGAGGAAGCCGACGGTGTACGCCCACGCCGTCCAGCGGCCGCGTACCCGCCGGGGCAGGAACTCGGCCAGGTAGGTGTCGACGAGCACCAGCTCGGCGCCCAGCCCGAGGCCCGCGAGGAAGCGCAGGACGAGGAAGGTCTCCAGGTTCGGCGAGAACGCCGCCGCCACGGAGAACAGCGAGTAGGTGAGCAGGTTCAGCAGGAACACGGTGCGCCTGCCGAACCGGTCGGCCGCGATCGACAGCAGGACCGCGCCGACGAACATCCCGAGGAAGCCCGACGACACCACCGCCGCCTTGCCGGCCGAGCCGAGTGCCCACTCGCGGGCCAGGATCGGGGCCAGCACGCCACCGAGGAACACCTCGTACAGGTCGAAGAACGACCCGATCCCCACCAGGACGACGAGCCGTCGGTGCCATCCCGACAGCGGCAGCGACTCCAGCACCGCCGCGGGTCCGCTCGTGGCCGCCCCGGGCCGGGCCTCCGTCATCGCTGCCCCCTCACCGTCGTTGGCCTTGCTCACCATTGCACATTGCAACGCCGTCGTGCGGTGACCGGTACAGGACGGGCGGCGTCCGGCAGGACCGCCGGGAGCGGCACGACCCACGGTGGCGGTGCACGGACGGTCACCGAGACGGGGCGACCGGCCGCCGTGACTGCCCCGAACGGCCGCTGTCCGGGGATGGTCGGCCCGCTTAGCGTCCCGGACCGATGAGCGCTCCCCACGCCGACGACCGCACCCCCGCGCGCCCGGACGGCCGCCGCAACGGGCATCCGACGACGCTGCTGACCGGCGCCGCGCCCGCCGACGGCCTCCCGGCCCCCGGTACCGCCGCACCCACGACCGGGCCGGTCACACCCGGTCCCGTCCCCGCCCCGCGCGCCGGGGGCTGGACCGGGACGCAGCGGGAACCCGCGCCGGAGCCCACCGAGCTGACCGGACCGGTCGACGCCCGGAACCGGCCGGGCCCGCGGACCCCGCCGCTGCCCTGGCCCGCCGTCCCGGCCGAGCAGCGGCCGGTGGGCGGGGTCCCGGCGCAGCGGACCGGGCCGGCCGTGGGCGCGCAGGCTCCGTGGACCACAGGTCCGGTTCCGGGGCCCGGCCGCGCCCCGTTCCCGACCGCGCCCTGGGCGGTGCCGGTCCAGGGCGGCCCGGTCCAGAGCGGGCCGGTCCAGGCCGGGTCGCGCGCCGCCGCGCCCGTGCCGGTCGTGTACCCGCCCGGCCACGCCGCGTCCGGGACCCCGGCCGGACGGTGGGACGCCCTGCGCGACCGGCTGTCCGCGGCCCGGCTGCCCGACGGCGGGCTGCGCGACGCCGTCGGGCACCGGACCGCGGCGATCGCCGTGGCCGCGACGCTCGTGCTGGCCGCGGCGGTGGTCGTCGCCGCCTACGTCGGCTCCGGGCGCACCGGCGACCCCGGCGCGCCGCAGGGCGCCGGCTCGGGTCCCGCACCGGTGGCGGCCCCGGCGGAGCTGGTCGCGGGCACCACCGCGGCCGACCCGGCCGCGTTCGGGTCGCCGGCGTCGTTCACCTCCCCGACCGGCAACATCTCCTGCCGGATCACCGGCGGCGCCGGGGACGGCGCCGTCCGCTGCGACGTCACCGCCCGCACCTGGTCGGCGGGTGACTGTCCGGACGCCGCGCTGGTCACCGGCGGACCGGCGGGCGCCCGCACCGAGTGCGGAGGGGCACCCGTCACGTCCGGCGCGGCGGTGCTCGACTACGGCACCCACCTCACCCAGGGCGACGTCACCTGCGTCAGCTCGCGGACCGGCGTCGAGTGCCGCGACGCCCGCACCGGCGCCGGGTTCGCCGCGGCCCGGGCGGCGTACCGGCTCTACTGACCCGCCCGCTACCGTCACCGACCGTGAGCGCCGCCGACCCGCCCGTTGTCGTCGAGATCTTCACCGACGGTGCCTGTGTCCCGAACCCGGGGCCGGGCGGGTGGGGCGCGGTGCTGCGGTACGGCAGCCACGAGCGTGATCTGTACGGCGGCGAGCCGGAGCGCACGACGAACAACCGGATGGAGCTCACCGCCCCGATCCGCGCGCTGGACGCGCTGACCCGGCGCAGCGTCGTCCACCTGCACACCGACAGCACCTACGTGCGCAACGGCATCACCCAGTGGCTGCCGCGCTGGCAGGCCCGCGGCTGGCGGACCGCGGCCGGCGAGCCGGTCAAGAACGACGACCTGTGGCGCGAGCTCGACGCCGCCGTCCGCCGGCACGACGTCACCTGGTTCTGGGTGAAGGGCCACGCGGGGCACCCGGAGAACGAGCGTGCCGACCGGCTCGCCGCCCGCGGCTGCGAGGAGGCGGGCGGGCGCGTGTCCGGGAAGCGGCCGTCCCGCACGCGGTGACGCCGGGGAGATAGCGTCGGCTCCGTGGCCGACTCGTTCCCCCGCCTGCACGCCCGCACCCGCCGCTTCACCCTCGGGGTCCCCCGCGGGTTCACCGTCGCCCGGGACGGGTCGCGGGCGGTGTTCCTGCGCAGCCGGTCCGGCACCGACCCGGTCACCTGCCTGTGGTCGGTCGACGCCGCGACCGGTGCCGAGCGGCTGCTCGTGGACCCGGCGTCGGTGCCCGGGCTGCCGGGCGAGGAGGACCTGCCCGCCGCCGAGCGGGCCCGCCGCGAGCGGGTCCGGGAGCAGGCGGGCGGCGTCGTCGGGTACACCACCGACGCCGCGGTCACCCGGGCCGTGTTCGCGCTGTCCGGGCGGCCGTTCACCGTCGCCCTGACCGGGGAGCCGGACGTGCGGCCACTCGACGTCGGCGGGATCGAGGCCGTGGTGGACCCGCGGATCGACCCGAACGGCGCCCGGGTCGCCTTCGTCGCCGACCGCGCCCTGCACCTGCACGACCTCACGACCGGCACGACGACCGCCCTGCTCACCCCCGACGGCGACGACGTCTCCTGGGGTCTGCCCGACTTCGCCGCGGCCGAGGAGATGGACCGCCACCGCGGGTTCTGGTGGTCCCCCGACGGCGACGCGCTGCTCGTCGCCCGGGTGGACGAGTCCCCGGTCGCCCGCTGGCACATCGCCGACCCGGCGCACCCCGACCGCGTCCCGACCACGGTCCGCTACCCCGCCGCCGGCACCCCGAACGCCCGCGTGGGGCTGGTCGTCGTCGCGCTGGACGGCACCCGCACCACCGTGACCTGGGACGACGAGACCTACGAGTACCTCGCCACAGCGGACTGGGACACCCACGGGCCGCTGCTGTCGGTCCAGCCGCGCGACCAGCGGGAGGTCCGCACCCTGGCCGTGGACCCCGCGACCGGTCGGACCACGACGCTGCACTCCCAGACCGACCCGGTGTGGGTGGAGAACGTTCCGGGTGTCCCGGCGCGCACCGCGTCCGGGGCGCTGGTGCGGGCCGAGGACTCCGGCGGGGCGCGTCGGCTCGTCGTCGGCGACACGTACCTGACCGGCCCGGAGCTGCAGGTGCGTGGGGTCGTCGGCATCGACGGCGAGACCGTCCTGTTCCGGGCCTCGACGGAGCCGACCTCGGTGGCCGTCTACTCGGTGACCCCGGGGTCCGAGCCAGTCGCGGTGACGCCGACGACCGGGGTGCACGCCGTCGCCGCGGCGGGGGGCACCACCGTCCGCGTCTCCCAGGACCTCGCGACGGCGCCGCACGCGGTGCTCGTCACCGCCGGCGGGGCGGAGCACCCGGTCGCCGGGCACGCCGTCAACCCCGGGTTCGACCCGGCCCCGGTGCTGCACTCCTTCGGTGAGCGGGAGCTGCGCACCGCGGTGTTCCTGCCGTCGGGCCACGTGCCGGGCACTCCGCTGCCGGTGCTGCTCGACCCCTACGGCGGCCCGCACTCCCAGCGGGTGCTGCAGGCCCGCAACGCGCACCTGACCAGCCGTTGGTTCGCCGAGCAGGGCTTCGCCGTGCTGGTCACCGACGGTCGTGGCTCCCCCGGGCGCGGCCCGGAGTTCGAGCGCGCGATCCACGGCGACCTGGCGGGCCCGGTGCTGGAGGACCAGGTCGCGGCGTTGCACGCCGCCGCGGCGGCCTATCCCGACCTCGACCTGGGCCGGGTCGGGATCCGCGGCTGGTCGTTCGGCGGGTACCTGTCCGCGCTCGCGGTGCTGCGGCGTCCCGACGTCTTCCACGCCGGCATCGCCGGGGCCCCGGTCACCGACTGGACGCTCTACGACACCCATTACACCGAGCGCTACCTCGGGATGCCGGGCGGCGAGCCGTACACCCGCTCGTCGATCATCGACGACGCCGCGACGCCGCCGACCCCGGAGCGGCCGCACCGTCCGCTGATGGTCGTGCACGGTCTCGCCGACGACAACGTCGTCGCCGCGCACACCCTGCGGCTGTCCTCGGCGCTGCTCGCGGCCGGGCGTGCCCACCAGGTGCTGCCGCTGTCCGGGGTCACCCACATGACGCCGCAGGAGGTCGTCGCCGAGAACCTGCTGCTCCTGCAGGTCGGGTTCCTCCGGGACGCGCTCGGCGCCTGAGCGCGAACACGTGTTTCACCGATTCCGACGATCACCGGCGCCGGCCGGACCTGATCTCCGGGCACCGCGTCGTCGCAGCTGAGAGCGCCGTGCGTCCGGCCACGACCGGATGCGCGGCCGTCGCCGGTCCCCACGGGAGGGCTCCGGGCCCGCTTGCGACCCCGCTCACACTGTGGCTCCCTGGGCCTCGGGGATCACCTCCGCCGGGCCCGGTCACGGGCGGCCGGCGGGCGTGGGCGACGACGCCGTGGGGAGCAGCATGACGATGTCCGGCCGGGCCACGCGGTCCCTGTGGATCTGCGAGCCGTGCGGCTTCGTCTACGACCCGGAGGAGGGCGACCCGGACGGCGGCGTCGAGCCGGGCACCCCCTTCGAGGACATCCCCGACGACTGGATGTGCCCGATCTGCGGCGCCGCCAAGTCGGACTTCCGCCCGTTGGAGCCGGGAGAACAGTTCCCGGGGTGAGGACACCGAGACCATGGTCATGATCGCCGGATACGACCACTTCGTCCAGCTGGCCGAGTCGCTGCAGTGGGACGAGACCGACCTCGACCTGGGCCCGGACCGCGACGCCTGGACCCGGCTCGCGCCGGACGAGGCGGCGACCGTGCGCGGGCTGGTCGCCGGGTTCGCCGTCGCCGAGGCCTCGGTGGCCGGGCAGCTCGGCTCGTACCAGGCCGCGGCGCTCGACGACACCATGCAGGCCGCGTTCCGCGCCCAGGCCCGTGACGAGGCGCGGCACGCCCGGTTCTTCGACCTGGTCGCCGCGCAGGTGCTGGGGGTCCCCGGCGGCACCCCGGCCGACCGGCTGGACGTGCTGCGACGCGAGGTGAGCTCGGAGCTCGTCGACCTGTTCGAGCACCGGCTGCCGTCGACCGCCCGCCGGCTCGCCGACGACCACACCGGGCTGACCGGGGCGGTCGGGCTCTACCACATGGTCATCGAGGGCGTGGTGCTGCTGGCCGGCCAGCACGCGATGCTCCAGGCCCTGGACCGGCTGTTCGTCCCGCTGCCGGGCGTGCGCCGCGGGACCGAGCTGGTCCTGCGCGACGAGCGCTGGCACATCGGCTTCGGCTCGCGGGTCGTGCAGAGCGCCGAGCTGGGCGGTGAGGAGGCCGACGCGCTGCTCGAGCAGGGCGAGACCGCGGCGAAGGTCTGGGGCGGGCTCATCACACCCGACGCGATCGCGCTCGCGGTGAAGCAGCACCGCCGCCGCCTCAAGGCGGCGGGCATCAAGTTCTGGTGACACCCCCTTTCGAGAAACACGTGTTTCATTCCTCCGGGCCCGCGGCCCGACCTGCGCGGAATGGACGCGGACGGTTCCGCGGGCGAGGCGAGCAGGTGTCCACACCGGAGCCCGCGGCGCCGCCCGGGATGCGACGTCGCACGTCACGACGGGGACGGACACCTCGCCCCCGCCAAGGTGCGGGCACTGCACCGATGTCACCGACCTCTGGCGACGCGATTCCCGGAGCCGCCGCCCGCGATTTACCACCGTTTCCGAAAACCCCCTCGAACGACACGGACGAATACTCCGGACGTCCCCGGAGAATCGCCGACGAGTCGACGATATGACACCACGCAGGCGGATCTGACCTGCTGGAAGATCGTCCGCGCCGAGCACCGGCCGTTGCGGGAGATCGTTTCGCACATCGACCCGAGCATTCATGATCGTCGGCGCGGAATCGGGTGCGCGCGCGGGGTTGACGCTTACCACCGCGCAGTGTGAAAGTGATCACGTACCCGCCGACGAATTGCGCTCGGGAGGAAAGTGTCAATGACGACCACCGACAACGAACGCGCCGAACAGCTGGAGGCCGCGGGCCTCGGCCGGCAGAACCGGCTGGCGCTCGGCCGGCTGCTCGGCAGCGGGACCATCGGGTACGCCGAGGAGGGACCCGACGGCGTCCTCCGGGCGACGATCCGGATCCCCGAGGACGAGATCTGCTACGAGCCCGGGATCCTCATCCTCCCGCACGGCGGTGACATCGAGCTGACCCTGATCAACGACGACAAGAACACCCACTGCGCGGTGCTGCCCAGCAACGGTGACCCGAAGTTCATCTGGCTGGTGAACCACTCCAAGGGCACCGCGAAGATCAACCTCGACGGGCCGGGAACGTACTACTACGGCTCCGCGAGCGGCAACGACGAGGGCCGCGGTCTCACCGGCTCGATCGTCATCGGGGGCGAGGTACCCGACCACGCCAAGCTCGACCGTCCCCCGCAGCCGCGACCGTAGGAAGGATCCCGAGATGACCGACTACGTCGACGCGGGCGAAGCGATCCCGCACGTGCAGCTCACCAACGTCCGGGGCGAGGCCCCGGCCACCTCCACCGTGGACTACGACCGCATCCGCGGCGCGCGCTCCGAGCCGCAGAACTGGCTGACCTACTACGGCACCTACGACGGCCAGCGCTACAGCGAGCTCGACCAGATCGACAGGGACTCCGTCCGCCGGTTGTCCCCCGCCTGGGTCTTCCAGGCCGGGGCCGTCGGCATGCAGTCCGGTGCGTCGACCTACTCGTTCGAGGCATCACCGATCGTCGTCGAGGGCGTCATGTACGTCTCGGGCCCGGACGGCCGCGCCTGGGCGATCGACGCGAGGACCGGCGAGGAGCTGTGGCGCTACAAGCACGCCTCGCCCTACGACGTGTCCCTGTGCTGCGGCAACGTCAACCGCGGTCTCGCCGTCGGGCACGGCAAGGTCTACCTGTACACCCTCAACGCGCACATCGTCGCGCTCGACGCGACGACCGGGAAGGTCGTGTGGGACACCGTCAACGGTGACGTCCGCGCCGGGGAGAGCGGCTCCGTCGCGACGCTGATCGTCAAGGACCTGGTGATCGTCGGGAGCGCCGGCGGGGAGTTCGGCGTCCGCGGACACCTCGACGCGTTCGACGCGCACACCGGTGAGCGGCGCTGGCGCTGCTACACCGTCCCGAAGCCGGGCGAGCCCGGCTCGGAGACCTGGCCCGACGACGGCGAGGCCTGGCAGCGCGGCGGCGGGAACTGCTGGGTGACACCCACCTACGACCCGGAGCTGGAGCTGCTGTTCCAGGGCACCGGGAACCCCGCGCCGGACTTCGACGGCGGCGTCCGGCCGGGCGACAACCTCTACACCGACTCGACGATCGCGGTGGACGTCAACACCGGCGAGATCCGGTGGCACTACCAGTTCACCCCGCACGACCTGTGGGACTACGACTCCACGATGGAGAACGTCCTGTTCGACGCACCGGACGGGCGCAAGCTGCTCGCCCACGCGGACAAGAACGGCTACTTCTTCGTGCTCGACCGGACCAACGGCGAGCTCGTGCGCGTGTTCCCGTTCGTCGACCGGATCACCTGGGGCGAGATCACGCCGGACGGCACGGTGACGCCGAAGATCTACCCCGACGAGGAGGGCGTCCCGGTGCACTTCTGGCCGGGCCCGGCGGGCGGCAAGGAATGGACGCACATGTCCTACAACCCGCAGACCGGGTTGATGTACGTGCCCGTCCAGGAGGTCGGGGCGACCGCCACCCGGCGCCGCCGCGAGTTCAAGGAGTCCATCCCCTACTGGGGCGCCGGCGTCGCCGTCGACATCGAGGACTTCTACGGGTTCGTCGCCGCCATCGACCCGCTCACCGGCGAGGAGAAGTGGCGCTGGAACAACGAGTACCCGATGTGCGCGTCGACGCTGACCACCGCGGGCGGCCTGGTCTTCCAGGGCACCCCGACCGGTGAGTTCGTCGCGCTCGACGCCTCGACCGGGGAGAAGCTCTGGTCGTTCCAGTGCGGGAGCGGGCACCACTCCAGCCCGACCACCTTCGAGGTCGACGGCAGGCAGTTCGTCGCCGTGCCGACCGGGTGGGGCGGCTGGGTCGAGGGGTTCCTGCCGGGTCTGCTCGGCGCGGCCGCGGGTGACGCGTTGTTCTGCTTCGCGCTGCCCGAGCAGTAGGACCCGCCGTTCCCGGGAACCCGGACGTCGTGAGGAGGGAGGTGATCGCATGGAGTCGACCACCGAGTGGGAGGCGCCGGAGTTCGAGGAGATCGGCTGCGCGCCCGAGGTGACGATGTACATCGCCCGTACCGAGGTGTGAGACGGCCGACGGCCGGGGGTGCGCGAACGGCGCGCCCCCGGCCGTCGCCGTGGAACAAGGGGGTGCCATGAGGATCCGGGTCCTCGGCTCGGCGGCGGGTGGCGGGTTCCCGCAGTGGAACTGCGGCTGTCCGGGCTGCCGGGCGGTGCGCGACGGCTCACGGCCGGCGACGCCGCGCACCCAGTCCTCGATCGCCGTCTCCCCCGACGGCAGGCGGTGGTGGCTGGTCAACGCCTCCCCCGACATCCGCACCCAGCTCGCCGACACGCCCGCGCTGCACCCCACCGGCGACCGGACGACCCCGCTGCAGGGGGTGCTGCTCACCGACGCCGAGATCGACCACACCCTCGGGCTGGTGCTGCTGCGCGAGGGCCGCGGGGTGTCGCTCCACGCCACCGCGGCGACCGAGCGGACCCTGCGCGAGGGGTCCGGGCTGCTGGGCACCCTGGAGCGGTTCTGCCCGGTGACCTGGACCGAGGTCGTCCCCGGCTCCGACCACGACCTCGGCGGCCTGGCCTACCGCGCGTTCGACGCGCCGACCGGCAAGCACGACCGGTTCGCGTCCCCGCGCAGCGCAGGCGGAGCGGGCATCGGTACCGCCGAGGGCCTGCCCGGGCGCGTCGTCGGGTACCGGTTCACCGACACCGCGTCCGGCCGGTACGCCGTGTACCTGCCCGGTGTCCAGGAGCTGACCCCCGCGGTGCAGGACGAGATCGACGGCGCGGACCTGCTGCTCGTCGACGGCACGACCTGGCACGACGACGAGCTGGTGCGGCTCGGGCTGGCCGCGAAGACCGCGCACGACATGGGACACCTGCACATCGGCGGCCGTGGTGGCAGCCTGGAGGTGCTCACCGCCCTCGGTGTGCCCCGGATCGTCTACGTGCACGTCAACAACACCAACCCCGTCCTGCTGGAGGACTCCGCCGAACGCGCCGCGGTCACCGCCGCCGGGGTCGTCGTCGGGTTCGACGGACTGGAACTGGAGGTCTGACATGACCGCTCCGGACACCGCGCTGGTGCGACGCCTGCGGGCGCACGCCACGCAGTACCACTCGGCGCACCCGTTCCACGTCCGCATGAACGACGGCACCCTGACCCCCGACCAGATCCGCGGATGGGTCGCGAACCGGTTCGCCTACCAGGAGGCCATCCCGGTCAAGGACGCGGCGATCCTGTCGAACTGCCCCGACGTCGGGGTCCGTCGGCGGTGGATCCGCCGGATCACTGACCATGATGGGGTCCACGACGGCCGGGAACCGGGCAGCGGGAACTCCGGACAGGGGGGTATCGAGGCGTGGCTGCGGCTCGGCGAGGCGTGCGGGCTGAGCCGGTCGGAGATCCTCGACCACCGGCACGTCCGGCCCGGGGTGCGGTTCGCCGTCGACGCCTACGTCGGCTTCGCCCGCACGAGGCCGTGGGTCGAGGCGGTCGCGTCGTCGCTGACCGAGCTGTTCGCCCCGGACCTGATGGCCGAGCGGCTGGCGGCGTTCGAGAAGTACTACACCTGGATCGACCCGGACGGGCTGCAGTACTTCCGCAACCGCCTGGTCCAGGCCCCGCGGGACTCCGAGCACGCGCTGGAGGTCGTCGTCGCGCACTGCCGCACGCCCGCCGAGCAGGACGCCGCCGAGGCCGCGCTGTCGTTCAAGTGCGACGTGCTGTGGGCGATCATGGATGCGATCGACCATGCCTACGCGTGACGGGTCGACGGCCGCCGGTGCGGCGCGGGTGCCGGCACCGCGGCGCGGCGAGCGGGCCGCCCGCGCGGCCACGGTGACCGGGGGCTCCCGGCCCCGGCTGGGCCGGCACGTGCGGATGCGCCCGGACCGCCCGACCGACGGCTGGGTGCTGCTCGGGCCGGAGACCGTCGTCGTGCTGAACCGGACCGGGCACGCGGTGCTGCGCCTGTGCGACGGCGAGCGCACCGTCGACGACATCGTCGCCGCGCTGGTCGCGGACTTCGACGAGGCCGACGAGCTGGTCGTCGGGGAGCAGGTGCGGCACTACCTGGCCCGGCTCGTCGACCGGAACCTGGTGGCGCTCGGATGAGCGACCCGCGCCCGTTCGGGCTGCTCGCCGAGCTCACCTACCGCTGCCCGCTGGCGTGCGCCTACTGTTCGAACCCGATCGAGCTGTCCCGCTACGACGACGAGCTGTCCACCGCCGACTGGCAGCGCGTGTTCGGCGAGGCCGCGGCCATGGGCGTGCTGCAGTGCCACCTGTCCGGCGGGGAGCCGCTGCTGCGCCGGGACCTGCCCGAGCTGGTCCGCACCGCCGCCGAGCTGGGCATGTACACCAACCTGGTGACCAGCGCGATGGGCCTGTCCCGCCCGCGGGCCGAGGCGCTGCGCGCGGCGGGCCTGGACCACGTACAGGTCAGCGTGCAGGCCGACGAGCCCGCCACCTCCGACCGGATCGCCGGGATCCGGTCGTTCGAGCGGAAGCTGGAGGCGTGCGCGCTGGTGCGCGAGCTGGGCTGGCCGCTCACGGTCAACGTGGTCCTGCACCGCGGCAACATCGACCGGGTCGGCGCGATCGTCGACCTCGTGGAGCGCCTCGGCGCCGACCGGGTGGAGCTCGCCAACACCCAGTACTACGGCTGGGCGTGGCGCAACCGGTCGTCGCTGCTGCCGACGGCTGCGCAGCTCGACCGGGCCGAGGAGGTCGTCTCCGCCGCCCGGGCGCGGCTGGCCGGGTCGATGGAGGTCGTGCACGTGCTGCCCGACTACTACTCCCGCCACCCCAAGCCGTGCATGGGGGGCTGGGCGCAGCGCCAGCTCACCGTCGCCCCGAACGGCGACGCGCTGCCCTGCCCGGCGGCGCAGACCCTGCCGCTGCCGCGGGCCTCGGTCCACGACACGGGCCTGGCCGAGATCTGGACGTCGGCGCCGCTGTTCACCGCCTACCGCGGCGAGGACTGGATGCAGGAGCCGTGCCGGACCTGCGACCGGCGCGAGATCGACCTGGGCGGGTGCCGCTGCCAGGCGTTCCAGCTCACCGGCGACGCCGCGGCCACCGACCCGGTGTGCCACCTGTCGCCCGAGCACGGACTCGTCGAGGACGTGGTGGGCGAGGCCAACCGGCCGGGGCGGGTCGACCTGGAGCTCGCCCCCCGCCCGCACCGCTGAGCCCGACCGGGTCAGCGCAGGTGCGCGGCGTCCCAGAAGCGGTACGACCGGTCCGCGGGGTCGACGACCGCGTCGTCGACCTGCGGTCCGGCGGCGATCAGCCGACGCAGGTAGTCCCCCACACCCGTCCCGACCACGCGGCGCTCGTCCTCGTCCGGCCCGGCGACGACGATCTGCCCCACGGTGCCGCCCGGCTCCGGGACGGTGTCGACGACCAGGGCGTTCCCGCCGCCGTCGACGGCCAGTGGCCACCAGCCCACGTCCCAGTAATGGGCGCGCACGGGGTCGCCCGCGCGCACGGTCACGAAGTCGCTCCCCACGGTGGCGACGGCGTCGACCCAGACGCGGTACTCGCGGGTCGCCTCGGCCAGCGGGACGAAGCGGTAGGTCGCGGGGAACAGGCTCGTCGCGACCTCCGGGTGCGGACCGGGGGCTCGCGGGTGGTCGGCCAGCTGGCCGTCGGCGAGCGTGTAGAGCGCCCGCAGCGCGGCCGGGAACTCCCGGCCGAACACGGCCTCGGCGTCGGCGACCGCGCCCGGCTCCGCGGGCGCGCGGAGGTTGGACGAGGCCGGGATCCCGGCCCGTTCCAGCACGTCGAGCCAGCGGGGCCAGTCGGTCGCGACGCCGTCGTCGGGAGCCCCGCCGGAGAGGTCACGGTCACCGGTCACGTGTGCACCCTGCCACGACGGGCGGGCCCGGGACGCACCCGCCGACGGGTTCTGGCAGGGTCGTCGCACACCCCAGGCCCGCCCCCCGTGGGCCGTCCCCGTCCGTGAGGAGCACGTCCGTGTCCGCACCGCAGAAGCCCGCCGTCGAGATCGTCGACGGCCCGCTGCCCACCGACCTCGTGACCGAGGACCTCTCCGTCGGCGACGGCCAGGAGGCCAAGCCCGGTGACACCGTCGCCGTGCACTACGTCGGGGTCTCGCAGTCCACCGGCCGCGAGTTCGACAACTCCTACGACCGCGGCCAGCCGCTGCAGTTCGGGCTCGGCGCCGGGCAGGTCATCTCCGGCTGGGACAACGGCGTCGCCGGGATGAAGGTCGGCGGCCGCCGCCGGCTCGTGATCCCGCCGCACCTGGGCTACGGCGCCCAGGGCGCGGGCGGCGTCATCGCCCCGAACGAGACCCTGATCTTCGTCTGCGACCTGGTGGGCGTGCGCTGACCGCACTCCTGCTGATCTCCGACACCCACCACCCGAGCCGCGGGGCCGCCCACTCCGGTGGGCTCTCCGGGCCGGTGTGGGACGCCGTCGACGCCGCCGACGTCGTGGTGCACGCCGGTGACTGGTGCTCGGTGGAACTGCTCGACCGGGTCGCGGGCCGCGCGGCCCGGCTGCTCGCCTGCTGGGGCAACAACGACGGCGACGACGTGCGCGCCCGGCTGCCGGAGACGGCCCGGGCGAGGATCGACGGGGTCCGGGTCGCGGTGACCCACGAGACCGGCCCGAAGCAGGGCCGCGAACGCCGGGCACTCGCCGCGCACCCCGACACCGACCTGCTGGTGTTCGGGCACTCGCACATCCCGTGGGACTCCGTCGCCGACGGGCTGCGCCTGCTGGACCCGGGGTCGCCGACCGACCGGCGCCGGATGCCGACCCACACCTGGATGACGCTGACCCTGCACGACGGCCGGATCGACGACGTCGTGCTGCACCACCTCTGACGTCCCGTCAGCCGTCGTCGTCAGCCGTCGTCATCGTCGTCGGGCTGCTGGCCCCGGTCCTGCGGGACCGGAGCCGCCGGGGCCTGCCGGTCGTCGTCCACCCGGGTCGCCGACGACGGGCCGCCGGCCGGGGAGTCGTCGTCGCGGGCGCCCTCGCCCGTGCCGAACACCAGCACCAGGCCGATCAGCGCGGCCACGACCGCGAGCGCCGCGGCCATCCGGTCCTTCGTGAGCCGGTCCTTCGTGGGCATCGGGTCTCCCTGCGGGTGCTCAGTCGTCGACGGGGACGCCGCCGAAGACGGTGAGGCTGACGACGAAGTAGGCGGCGTAGAGCACGAGCAGCACCACGCCGTGCCAGCGGCGGATCCGCCCGGTGCCGAGGAACACTGCGGAGAGCACCGTCAGCCCGAGCAGCACCGGCAGGTGCCAGACCAGGGCCGTCGGGTCGACCACGATCGACCCGCCGACCAGCAGGATCACGCCGAGCTTGCCGGTGACCGAGAACACGACGCTGCCGAGCACGTTCGCGACGGCGATCTCGGGTGCGCCGCGCCGGGCCGGCTCGACGGTGATGAGGATGTCCTCGAGCGACAGTGCGAGCGTCGCGATGGTGACCCCGAAGACCGTCCCGCTGATCGCCCAGGTCTCGAGGATGCCCTCGGTGCCCTGCCCGGCGACGAGTGCGCCGACGACGAGCCCGATCAGCGCGATGACGGCGAACAGGACGGTCCGCCCGGGCGGCTGGGACCGTGCCTTCAGGAACCCGTCGTCGACGCGCAGGTCCTCGGGCAGCCGGAACCCGGGGCTGCTGCCGTCCGCCGTCCCGGTCCGGAGCGGGCCGCTCGTCGCGACCGTCGCCGTCGTGCTCCCGCCCGCGCCGACCCCGGCCCGCTCCAGCTGCTCGTAGACCTCGGCGTTGCGCCAGACGGGCCGTCGGGCGGAGTACTCGCGGTAGGCGATCCAGCCGACGAAGGCGACGAACAGCAGGATCAGCACGACGCCGGTCCCGGCGGTGAGCAGGCCGCCGAGCGCCAGCAGGAACATCACCACCGGAGCGGCGACGTAGAGCGCGAGGTAGTCGCGCGGGACCTCGACCCGGGTCGGCGCGATGATCGCGGCGAGAGCCAGCACGATGCCGGTCAGCGCGATCGTGGTGCCGATGACGGTGCCGAGCGCGACGTCGCTGAGGTCCTCCACGTTGAGGACGACGCCGAACGCGAGGTCGTCGAACTCGATGCCGGTGAAGACGACGGCGATCAGGAACAGCGAGATCGCCCAGCGGCTCGCCACCCCGACCAGGTAACCGATGAGCTTCTCCGCGCTGTAGACCAGCACGGCGACGCCCAGGACGAACTCGATCACCGGGATCATGCGTCAGCCCCTCGCTACGCTGCCAGGATCACTCGATGGTGACCTGGGCCACGTGCCGATGCAACACTTGACACCGCGAGCGCGATGTCTCGGCAGGTCAGGGGCGGCGCCGTCGACGGGGGCGGACACGGAGCCGCCCCGGTGTCCGATGCGGACGCCGGGGCGGAGGGAGGCCGTCGGGGACGGTGGGTCTCAGTCGCGCGGGGGCGCGCTGACGCGGTGGTCGGCCTGCTCGTCGCGGGCCTCGATCTGCGCGGCCTCCTCCTTCGTGCGGGCCAGCGGCGGCGCGGTGATCCCGCTGCCCTGCTCGGCCAGCTCGGGCTTCATCCGGACCGCGACGAGGCTGGCGATCGTGGTGATCGCGAGGACGCCGACGATGACGCCGAGCGAGAGCCCGATCCCGACCTCGGGGACCGGGACCGGCTGCCCGCCGTTGATGAAGGGCAGCTCGTTCTCGTGCAGGGCGTGCAGGGCGAGCTTGACGCCGATGAAGGCGAGCAGCACCGCCAGGCCGTAGGACAGGAAGACCAGCTTGTTGAGCAGCCCGCCGAGCAGGAAGTAGAGCTGGCGCAGCCCCATCAGCGCGAACGCGTTCGCGGTGAAGACGAGGTAGGGCTCCTGGGTGAGCCCGAAGATCGCCGGGATCGAGTCCAGGGCGAACATGATGTCGGTGACGCCGATGGCGATCATCACGATCAGCATCGGGGTCAGCCAGCGCTTGCCGTCGATCTTCACCGTGGTCTTGGCGCCGTGGTAGTCGTCGGTGACCGGGAAGGCCTTGCGGACCCACTTCAGGACCCGGCCCTCCTTCCACTCCTCGTCGTCGCCGCCGGCGGCCTGCTTGACCAGCGAGACCGCGGTGTAGATGAGGAACGCGGCGAAGAGGAAGAACACCCAGCTGAAGCGGTCGATGACCGCCGCGCCCGCGGCGATGAAGATGCTGCGCATGATCAGCGCGATCACGATGCCGACCAGCAGCACCCGGTGCTGGTGGAGGACCGGGACCTTGAACGCGGACATGATGATGAGGAAGACGAACAGGTTGTCGACCGACAACGAGTACTCGGTCAGGTAGCCGGCGAAGAACTCGCCGGCGTAGGTGCCGCCGGAGAAGAACCAGACCCCGCAGCCGAACGCGACGGCCAGCGCCACGTAGAAGACGACCCAGCGGGTGACCTCGCCCAGGGTCACGGCGTGCGGCTTGTGGTCGTTGAGCCACAGGTCCGCGCCGATCACCAGCACGAACCCGACGATGGTGACCAACCAGACCCACAGGGGTACGTTCACGGACTTCCTCCAGACCAGGGCAGTATCAGACAGCCCGAGGTCTCTCCCGCCACGGCACCCTGGTCCTGCGACTGCCGAGCGTGGCCGGTGGTGCCGGGTCCGCGCGCGAGCCACGCTCACGACGACACCGTGCTGACGACACCACCGCGGTAGGGATACTCCCCTGCGGTAGGTGAAGTGTCCTCCCTGCACCGTTGCGTGGCGAGTCGGGGTGACCCAGTGCACCCGGTCGGTGACCCACTTCGTCCGTAGTGTCCGGTTCAGTGACGCGCGGGACGGCTGAGCCGGACCTTGTCGATCTCCTCACCGAGGTCGGTGATCGCGTGCACGACGAGCTCGGAGTCGGTGCCGTGCGAGCCGGGCACCACCGAGCAGCGCAGATAGGCGTAGCCGAGGTACCGGGTCCGCGACCAGGTGACGGTCTCGGCCTGCTTCTGGTCGTCGGGTCCCGCTACGAAGCTCGTGACCGGCGCCTGCTCGGTCTCCTGGCCACGGTGGCTGTCGGTCTCGCCGGGCTGCCAGCGGTAGCGGGGCCGTCCGCCGGAGCCGACGCAGACGTAGGTGGTGCCGTCGGTCTCCGGGTGGACGGTCGAGCGGTCCGGGGCCGGGCGGGTGGGGCGGCCGTCGCGGATGGGGTCGGTGCGCTCGTACTGGTGGTTGTGGCCCTGGACGCACAGGTCGACCCGGTAGCGGTCGCACAGCGGCGCCAACGCCCGTCGCACCCCGGCGTCGGAGGCGTGCGCGCCGGAGGTGGCGAAGGCGCAGTGGTGGAAGAACAACACGATCCACTCGATGTCCGGGTCGGCGCGCCAGCCGGCCAGGGTCCGCTCCAGCCAGGCCAGCTGGGTGCCGCCGGAGTAGCCGGCGTTGGTCGGGATCTCGGTGGACAGGTCGTTGGCGTCGACGCTGGCGACCCCGACGGTGCCGTGGGTGAACGCGTACACCGAGGGGCAGCCGCGGGGGCCGGTCCCGGGCAGCGACAGCCGGGCGGCGTGCCCGGCGTAGCCGTGTGCGGGGCCGTCGGCCCGGTTCAGGTCGTAGAGCGCCTCCATGTCGTGGTTGCCGGTGGCGAACATCCACGGGGTCGACGCGGCCGAGCGTTCGATCGCGGCGAAGTAGGTGCTCCAGACCGTGGGGTCGAAGCTGTCGTGGGCCTCGTCGTCGTGCCCCGCGCCGTCGAGGGCGGGCTTCCCGGCACCGGAGGGGTCGGCGTAGCAGATGTCGCCGGCGAGCAGGTGGAACGCGGGCTGCTCCGCTGCGACGAGCGCGGTCAGCGCCTCCGACGGCATCGGACTGCGGTGGGTGTCGTCGGCCTTGTAGAGATTCGGCTCGGCGCCGGTGCTGACACCCTGGTCGGCGAACGCGGTGAAGGTGAACCGGTGCCGGGTGCCGCGCGGCGCGGCCGTGCGGAACGTGCTGGTCGCGGTGGTCGTCGCGGTGCCGTCCGCGCCCTCCAGCCGGAACCGGTAGACGTAGCGGCTGCCGGGGGTCAGGCCGTCGGCGCGGGCATGGACGAACCACTGCCGGGTGCCCCGGATGCCGCCGTCGGCCTGCGGGACCAGGCTCTCCAGCGGGCGGACCTGCACCGGGAGGGTCAGGCCGAACCCGGAGTCGGTACCGACGTCGACGACCATCCGGCCGGGCGGCGGTGCCGCGGTCAGCTCCCCGGAGAACGACATCGACCGGGCCGGGTCCGGCCCGTAGGCCAGGTGCCGTCCGACGACGGTGACCGGCGCGGGTCCGGCGGCCGCGGCGACCCCGCGTGCCCACGGTGACCCGGACGCGGCGAGCGTGGCCAGCACGCCGGCGCCGCCGCGCAGCGCGGTGCGCCGGCTGACGGGGTGCCGACGCAGGAACGCGGCCAGCCAGTCCTGCTGGTCGGCGATCGTCATGTCGACGGCGAGTGCCCGCGGGACACCGACGCCGGGGGTCTCTCCGGTGGGGTTGACGCTCACACCCGGTGACGGTGCCGGGTCGCGGCTTCCGGTCGGCGTTGCACGGCGGAACAGAAGGTGAACGGGCGACGACACCCGGGGGTCGCGCGCCGTTGGTGCGGAGCTCATCCCGCGGTGGCCGGTTCCCGCGGCACCGGCGCGGGGACGGTCCGGTGGACGGGAACGGACGGGACGTGGTGGGGCGCACGCACCGCCCCGCGACGCGGCCGCGGGGATCTGCGTAGTTTCGACGAGGTGCACGTGCTCCCCCGGGCCCGGTGGGTCCGTACCCCGATCGTGGCGGCGACGGTCACCGCTCTGGTGCTGGCGTTCGCCCCCGCCGCGGCGGCCGCCCCCGGTGTCCCGGGCGCGACGGCGGCACCCGCCGCGGCGGCCGCCGACGACGGCGGGTCGGTCGCCGTCACCGCCGAACGGGTCGCCGTCCCGGCCGGCCCCGGACAGCCGGGCACGATCGACCTGGACACCTCGCTCTACGTCCCCGCCTCGGCGACCGCGGCCTCCCCCGCCCCCGCGGTGCTGGTCGCGCACGGCTTCGGCGGGAGCAAGGACTCGGTCGACTCCGACGCCCGCGAGCTCGCCGCCCGCGGGTACGTCGTGCAGACGTGGACCGCGCGCGGTTTCGGCGCCTCCGGCGGCAGCATCGGGCTCGACGACCCGGACCGCGAGGTGGCCGACGCCTCCCGGCTGGTCGACCGGTTGTCCCGGCGCGCGGACGTGCAGCAGGACGGCCCCGGTGACCCCCGCGTCGGGGTGACCGGCGGCTCCTACGGCGGCGGCCTCGCCCTGCTGCTGGCCGGCTACGACCGGCGGATCGACGCGATCGTCCCGGTGATCACCTGGAACGACCTCGGGCAGGCGCTGTTCCCGAACAACGCCGTCCCCACCGGCACGAGCGCACCCGGCACCCCCGCCGCGGGAGCGGGCGCCGGTGACGGGGTGTTCAAGAGCGGCTGGGCCGGGGTGTTCTTCGGCTCCGGAGGCCGGGTCCCCGCGGGCGGCGACACCGCGTCCGGGGCCGGGTCGGGCTCCGGCGACGAGTCCGGCGGCGGCTTCGGCGGGTCGGACGCGACCGGCGGGACCGGTGGGTCGACCGGCGGCGGAGCCGACGGAGGCGGCGGTGTCGGAGGTGTCGGCTCCGGGAATGGGGCCGTCGACGCCGGGCCCGCGGCAGGCGGGACGGGGAGCTCCGGCCCGGCCGGCCCCGGCACGTCCGCGGGCAGCCCCGGTGCGGTGCCCGGCGCCCCCTCGGACCCGGTCTGCGGCCGCTTCGCCCGCGACGTCTGCGCCGCCTACGGCGAGGCCGCCCGCACCGGCCGCGTCTCCCCGGAGCTGGCCCGGCTGCTGCGCCGCTCCTCCCCCGCGACCGTCACCGACCGGATCACCGCGCCGACGCTGCTCGTCCAGGGCGAACAGGACACCCTGTTCGGTCTCGACCAGGCCGACGCGAACGCCCGCCAGATCGCCGCGAACGGCACTCCCGTGTCGGTGCTGTGGTTCGCGGGCGGCCACGACGGCGGCGGCCCCGACTCCGAGGTCCGCGCCCGCATCGCCGACTGGTTCGACCAGCACCTGCGGGGCCTGCCCGCTGCGGAGGGCACCACCGGCGGCCTCGCCGAGGCCCCCTTCGCCTACCAGGTCCGCAGCTCCGTCCGCGCCCGCGACGACACCCCCACCGGCCGGACCGTCCTGGCCGACGCCTACCCCGGCCTGAGGGCGGGCTCCGCTCCCGCACCGACCACCGCGCTGCCGTTGGAGGGTGGCGAGCAGACCGTCGTCCACCCGCCGGGCGGGAACCCCTCGGCGCTCACCTCGCTGCCGGGGCTCGGCTCGGCGCTCGGGTCGCTGGGCTCGCTGGGCGGCCTGTCCGGCCTGACGACGCCGGGCCAGTCCGCCCGGTTCCTCACCGCGCCCGTCGCCGACGCGATACAGCCGTCGGGGGCACCGCGGGTGACGGTGCGCGTCGCGCGGGTCGCCGGACAGCCCGCCCCGGACACCGCGGTGCTGTTCGCCTCGCTCACCACGCTCGGCCCGGACGGGCGCAGCACGCTGCTGGGCAACGCCGTCGCGCCCCTGCGGATCGCCGTCCCCGCCGACGGGTCCCCGGCCGAGACCACGGTGACGCTGCCCGGCGTCGTCGCACCGGTGCAGGGCGGCAGCCGCCTGCTGGTGCAGCTGTCGACGACCGACCAGGGCTACGACTCCGGCGCCGACCCGGCCGTGTGGCGGGTCGGGCTCGCCGGGGACACCGCGCTGTCGGTGCCCCAGGTGCCCGGCCGCACCGAGTCGGCGGGGACGGTCCCCCTGTGGCCGGTGCTCGGGATCGCCGCCGTGCTGGCCGCGGCGCTCGTGGCGTGGCTGGTGGCGCGGCTGCGGTCGCGCCGCGCCGACCCCGCCGACGACGACGTGCCCGACGACGCGGCGCCGCTGGTCGTCGGCGGGCTGGCGAAGACCTACCGCAACGGGTTCGCCGCGGTGTCCGACGTGTCGTTCACGGTGCCGCGCGGCGCGGTGCTCGGCCTGCTCGGCCCGAACGGCGCCGGCAAGACGACCGTCCTGCGCATGCTCATGGGCCTGATCACGCCCACCGCCGGGACGATGACGGCGTTCAGCCGCCCGATCCGGCCCGGCGCGGCGGTGCTGTCGCGGATCGGCGCGTTCGTCGAGGGCCCCGGGTTCCTGCCGCACCTGTCAGGCGCGGAGAACCTGCGCCTGTACTGGGAGGCCACCGGACGCCCACCGGAGCAGGCCCGGATGGCCGAGACGCTGGAGATCGCCGGTCTCGGCGACTCGGTGCACCGCCGCGTCGGCACCTACTCCCAGGGCATGCGGCAGCGCCTCGCGATCGCGCAGGCGATGCTGGGCCTGCCCGAGCTGCTCATCCTCGACGAGCCCACCAACGGGCTCGACCCGCCCCAGATCCACGCGATGCGCGAGCTGCTGCGCCGCTACGCCGCGGGCGGCCGGACGGTGCTCGTGTCCAGCCACCTGCTGTCGGAGGTCGAGCAGACCTGCTCGGAGGTCGTGGTCATGCACCGCGGCACGGTCGTCGCCGCAGGGACGGTCGCCGAGCTGATGGCGGCCGGGGGCGGCTCGTCGTTCACCGTGGACGACACCGGCCGGGCCGCGGCGGTGCTGGCCGCCCTCGACGGCGTCACCGACGTCGTCACCGGGGACGAGCCGGGCGTCGTACACGCCCACACGGGCGACACCGCCCGCGCCGACGCCGTCGCCGCGCTGGTGTCCGGCGGGGTCGCGGTCAGCGCGGCCGGGCCGCGCGGCCGGCTGGAGGACGCGTTCCTGGAACTGGTGGGCCCCGAGGGCCGTGACGTGGAAGCCGCGCAGGGGCAGGACGTGGAAGCCCCGCGGGGGCAGGACGCCGGAGGTACCCCGTGAGTGACGACCGTCAGCTCTCGACCCGTCGCGGGCACGTCGGCGACCTCGTGACCGGCCGGGCCGCGCCGCCCGCCGTCCCGGGACGCACGATGCCGCTGCGCACCGAGCTGGTCCGCCAGCTGCAGCGCCGTCGCACCCAGGTCGCGTTCGCGCTGGTCGTGGCGATGCCGATCATCCTGTGGGCGGCGTTCTCCCTCGGCGACGACGACCCCGGCGCCCGCGGCCCGAGCCTGGTCGACCTGGCGTCGGGCAGCGCCGCGAACTTCGCGGTGTTCACGTTGTTCGCCTCGGCGAGCTTCCTGCTGGTGGTGCTGGTCGCGCTGTTCTTCGGCGACACCGTGGCCTCGGAGGCGTCGTGGTCGTCGCTGCGCTACCTGCTGGCCGTCCCGGTGCCGCGGGCGCGGCTGCTGCGGCAGAAGGCCGTCGTCGCGGGGGTGCTGTCGGTGGCGGCGCTGCTGCTGCTCCCGGTCGCCTCGCTGGTGGTCGGCGCGATCGCCTACGGCACCGGGGACCTGGTCTCGCCGATCGGGGAGTCGCTGCCGTTCTGGAGCGCGGTCGGGCGGGTGATGCTCGGCGCGCTGTACGTGACCGTGCAGCTGAGCTGGGTGGCCGGACTGGCGTTGCTGCTGTCGGTGAGCACCGACGCCCCGCTGGGCGCGGTGGGCGGCGCGGTGATGGCCTCGATCGTCTCCCAGATCATCGACCAGATCGAGGACCTGGGGATCATCCGGGACTTCCTCCCGACCCACTACGGCGACGCCTGGTCGGCGCTTCTGGCCACCGACGTCGACTGGTCGGACATGACCTACGGCGCGTTCTCCGCGGTCTGCTACGCGACCGTGTTCCTGGGGCTCGCGGCGTGGCGGTTCCGCACCAAGGACATCACCAGCTGACCGCGGTGCCGGGCCGCCCCGCGTGGCCCGGCACCCGCGTCCGGGTCGGTGACGTCGGCCGGGTAGGCCACGGCGGTCCCGCCCGCCGCCCGGATCTCCTCGGCGACGGCGGTGGCGCCGTGGGCGTCCCGGTCGTTGACGGCGACGGCGTGCCCGTCGCGTGACAGCCGCAGGGCGATGCCCCGCCCGATCCCGCGTCCGGCTCCGGTGACCACGGCGACACCCATGTCGGCCTCCCAGTTCGCTCGCGCGGGCCGCCGGGGGCGGCGTCCCTGCCGCGGCGGGACGTTCCCGCGACAGCCAGTCCACCCTGGTGGCGCGGGTCCGGGACAGCGTTGCAGGCCGGTTGCAGCGCCCGCCGTCGGCCGGGCGGGTGCCCGGCCGACGCGGGACCGGTCCGCGCCGGGCGTCGCCGCCCGGGCGGCGGTCAGTCGCGGCGCAGGGCGGCGACGCCGGGCGCGCCCGACTCGCGCACCACCCGGCTGCCCGCCAGCCCGGTCAGGTCCAGCTCGACCTCGGGAGCGATCCGGTAGGGGCGGGCCAGCAGGATGCCGCCCAGGTTCCGGCGCAGCCGGGACATCTCCGCGCGGACGGTGACCAGGTGCGCCCGGTCGCCGTAGAGCCCCTGGGACAGGGTCGCCGCGTCCAGCCCGCCCGTCCCGGCCCGGGCGAGGAGCACCAGGACCTCGGCGTGCCGGGTCGACAGCGGGTGCACCCAGCGGGTCGTGCCTTCGATCACGGCCTGCGGCGGGCGGCCGTCCAGGTCCAGGCGCAGCCGCATCCGTCTGCCCCCGCCCGACGCCGGGCGCAGCAGCCAGCCGCCGGGCACCGGCTCGGGCAGGCACGGTCCGAGCCCGTGCACGGCGATCAGGCGTTCGGGCACCGGCGCGGCGACCCGTTCGACGCCGGGCAGCCCGGACGCGGCGGCCACCCAGCCGTGGTCGTCGACGACCAGGCCGGGCCCGGTGTCACCGGCGAGCATCGGGGCGCCGATGGTGCGCAGCGCGTCGAGGCGGGCCTCGTGGCGCTGCCACAGCCCGGCCTCGGCGAGCCGCACCGCGGTGTCGACGAGCGCCACGGTCGTCGGGTGGACGGTCTCGGCGGGCCCGGACAGGTCGACGACACCGAGCAGCTCACCGCTGCGCGGGTCGTGCACGGGGGCCGCGGTGCAGGTCCAGCCGTGGTGGCTGCGCACGAAGTGCTCGGCGGAGAAGATCTGCACCGGCCCGCCCTCGGCGAGCGCGGTCCCGATCGCGTTGGTGCCGACCGACCGCTCGGACCACTCGGCGCCCTCGGTGAACCCGAGCGCGTCGGCACGGCGGCGGACCGCGGTCGAGCCCTCCCGCCACAGCAGGACCCCGTCGGCGTCGCAGACGACCATCACGTGCCGGGCGTCCTCGGCGACCGAGGTCAGCGCGGCACGCAGCGCGGGCAGCACCGGGGCCAGCGGCGAGGTCGCCCGCCGCTGCTCGACGACGGCGGCATCCAGCGGGCCGGGCGGCTCACCGGCGTCGGGGTCCACGCCCTGGGCCCGGACCCGGTCCCAGGACCGGGTGACCAGCCGGCGGCCGCGGGCCGTGTCGACGGGGCGGGCGTCGCCGGACAGCACCGCGTCGTGCAGCCGGGACAGCATCCGGGCGTGCCGACCGAGGTCGGTTCCCGGGCGGACGGCACACACGCCTGCCCGGTTCCGGTCGTCGTCGACTGGCTCCACCGGCACCTCCGGCCCCCACAGTAGGCGGGCGCCCGTGACCCGCGCCATAGTCGCGGGCCGTCGTGCCCCGGGGGCCCACCGGAGGGTCAGGAGCCGACGCGCAGCCGTTCCGGACGCGGCGCCCGCGGACCGCCGGGACGCCCCGGGCCCCGGGTGACGTACCAGCAGCCGAGCCCGAGGGTCAGCGCGGCGGGGATGACGTAGCTGGCCCCCAGGACCTGCTCCCAGAGGCTCCACTTCATCTCGACGCCCCACACGTTGGGCATCCAGCGGAACGGAGCGACGTAGAAGATCGCGGCGATGACCACGCCGACCACCGCCCACCCGGCACTGCGGTACCGCAGGGCGTGCGCACCGATCCCGATCAGCGCGGGCACGACCCACACCCAGTGGTGCGACCAGGCGGTCGGGGTCGCCATCAGCACGACGGCGGCCGTCGCCGACATCGCGATCACCGGCTCGGAGCGTCGGATGATCGGCACGGCCAACGCCAGCAGGACCGCGACGATGCCCAGCCACAGGATGTGGAACCAGGGCTCGGGGACCTCCTGGCGGGCGAGCACGGCCTGCACGGTCTCGTTGGAGAAGAACGTCGAGCCGCTCACCCCGGCGGCCGGCCCGCCGACGAACCAGTACCGCACCGAGGAGTCGAGGTCGACGACGAACCCGAGCCCGGTGGCGAGGATGCCGGTGACGACGGCGACCCCCGCGGCCTTCCAGTCCCGCCGGACCAGGAAGTACAGGACGAACCCGCCCGGGGTCAGCTTGATCGCCGCGGCCAGGCCGAGCAGCAGCCCGCGCGGCCACCAGGTACGCGGGGCGAGGAGGTCGACCAGCACCAGCAGCATCAGCACGAGGTTGATCTGCCCGAAGGCGAAGGTCTGCGCGACCGGCTCCATCAGCAGGACCGCGGCCAGCACCGGCACGCCCAGCAGGAACGGCGCCCGCCACCCGCCCGCGGGCCAGGCGACGCGGATCGTGAGCGCGATGCAGATCGCCAACGACAGCACCGAGGCGACGAACTGCGCGGTGAACGCCACGGCGTAGGGCACGACGGTCAGCGGCACCATCGTGATGGCGGCGAACGGCGGGTAGATGAACGGCAGCTCGGGCCCGTGCAGGGGCAGCGGGAGCCGGCCGTACATGTCGCTGCCGTCCAGCCAGGCCTGCACGCCGATCCGGTACACGTCGAGGTCGAGCGCGTAGTTCCGCAGCCGGTACCAGGACCAGTACAGCGCGGCCACCAGCAGCGGGACGGTGACCACCAGCGTCCACCGGGTCAGCGCCGCCGCGCGCAGCCTGCCGACCAGCGCGGCGCCGCCCCGGCCGGGGGCTGCGGGCACGTCCGGGTCGGGCGTGGTGCGGATGACGGTCACGCGGGGCTCCTCCGAGAACGACCGGGCCGCCCGGGCCGGACGGGGATGCGGCCGCGTGACGGGCGGACCCGGCGGCCGGACGGGAGATGACGGTGGTCCACGGTAGCGGGGAGGCCCGGCCGCCCCGCCGCGGACCCGCCTACGACACCCCGGCCGCGTCCATCCCCCGCAGCTCCTTCTTCAGGTCGGCGATCTCGTCGCGCAGCCGGGCCGCCAGCTCGAACTGAAGGTCCCGTGCCGCGGTGAGCATCTGGTCGTTCATCTGCTGGATGAGGTCGGCCAGCTCGGCGCGCGGCATGCCCGCCGTGTCCTTCGCCGCCACCCCGGAGCTGCCGGCCGCGGCCGGGGCGCGACCCTTCTCCCCCGCCGCGCGCTTGCCGCGCGAGGCGTTGCGGCCCGACCCGCCCACCGGGACGGTCTCGGTGTCCTCGGCCTCCCGGTAGACCTGGTCGAGGATGTCGGCGATCTTCTTGCGCAGGGGCTGCGGGTCGATCCCGCGCTCGGTGTTGTAGGCGATCTGTTTGGCGCGACGCCGGTCGGTCTCGTCGATCGCGTACCGCATCGAGTCGGTGATCTTGTCGGCGTACATGTGCACCTGGCCGGAGACGTTGCGCGCCGCGCGGCCGATGGTCTGGATCAGCGAAGTGCCGGAACGGAGGAAGCCCTCCTTGTCCGCGTCGAGGATCGCCACCAGCGACACCTCGGGCAGGTCGAGACCCTCGCGGAGCAGGTTGATGCCGACCAGCACGTCGTACTCGCCCGACCGCAGCTGCCGCAGCAGCTCCACCCGGCGCAGGGTGTCGACCTCGGAGTGCAGGTACCGGACCTTGATCCCGAGCTCGAGCAGGTAGTCGGTGAGGTCCTCGGCCATCTTCTTGGTCAGGGTGGTGACCAGGACCCGTTCGTCCTTGGCGGTCCGGTCCCGGATCTCGGCGATCAGGTCGTCGATCTGGCCCTTGGTCGGCTTCACGACGACCTCGGGGTCGACCAGGCCGGTGGGGCGGATGACCTGCTCGACGAACTCGCCGCCGGTGCGGTTGAGCTCGTAGGGGCCCGGGGTCGCGGACAGGTAGACGGTCTGGCCGATCCGGTCGGCGAACTCCTCCCAGGTCAGCGGCCGGTTGTCCACCGCGGAGGGGAGGCGGAAGCCGTACTCGACGAGGTTGCGCTTGCGGGACATGTCGCCCTCGTACATGCCGCCGATCTGCGGCACCGTCACGTGCGACTCGTCGATGACCAGCAGGAAGTCGTCCGGGAAGTAGTCGATCAGGGTGGCCGGCGCAGTGCCGGGACCGCGGCCGTCGATGTGCCGGGAGTAGTTCTCGATGCCCGAGCAGAACCCGACCTGGCGGATCATCTCGATGTCGTACTGGGTCCGCATCCGCAGCCGCTGGGCCTCCAGCAGCTTGCCCTGGTTCTCCAGCTGCGCGAGACGCTCCTCCAGCTCCGCCTCGATGGCGCGCACGGCGCGCTCCATCGCCTCCGGGCCCGCGACGTAGTGCGTCGCCGGGAAGACCTTGATCTCGTCGACCGGCTCGACCTCCTCCCCCGTCAGCGGGTTGAGGTAGTACAGCGCCTCGATCTCGTCGCCGAAGAACTCGATCCGCAGCGCCAGCTCCTGGTAGGCGGGGATGATCTCGACGGTGTCGCCCCGGACCCGGAACGTGCCGCGGGTGAAGGACATGTCGTTGCGGGTGTACTGCACGTCGACCAGCAGCCGCAGCAGCCGGTCCCGCTCGACCTCCTCGCCGACCCGCAGCGAGACCGACCGGTCGAGGTAGGACTGCGGGGTGCCCAGGCCGTAGATGCACGACACCGAGGCGACCACGACGACGTCGCGCCGGGACAGCAGGTTCATCGTCGCCGAGTGCCGCAGCCGCTCGACGTCGTCGTTGATCGAGCTGTCCTTCTCGATGTAGGTGTCGGTCTGCGCGATGTAGGCCTCGGGCTGGTAGTAGTCGTAGTACGAGACGAAGTACTCGACCGCGTTGTTCGGGAGCATCTCCCGCAGCTCGTTCGCCAGCTGGGCCGCCAGGGTCTTGTTCGGCGCCATCACCAGCGTGGGCCGCTGCTGCTGCTCGATCAGCCAGGCGGTGGTGGCCGACTTGCCGGTACCGGTGGCGCCCAGCAGCACGACGTCCTGCTCGCCGGCACGCAGCCGACGGTCCAGCTCGGCGATCGCGGCCGGCTGGTCACCTGCCGGGACGTGGTCGCTGACCACGCGGAACGGGGCCGTGCTGCGCTCGACCGCGCCCACCGGGCGGTGCTCGGAGTGCGCGCGCGGGGTGTCCGCCGGGGTGGTGCCCGCGTCCGGGTGCGCAGCGTCCCCCCGGGCACGGGAGTCCGCCGCGCTGCCCGGGACCTCGGTCGCGAATGCCATGACACCAGGGTACGAGCGACCCCCGACACTTTCCCGTCGCACGCCCCGCCGGGACCGCCGGAGGGGGCAGGATGGTCGACCGTGCACCCGCCCAAGACACAGACCTTCGACCCCGAGCGGGGCGTCCAGGTCGACACCAAGGGGACCCACCGCGAGATCGCCACGCTGCGCGAGGAGGACTGGGGGCTGTACCTGTCCCGGCCCGTCGTCGCCCGGCCGAACGCCTGGTGGATCGAGACCTGGGTGCTGCCGGAGCTGGGCGTGTGCCTGTCGGACTGGCGGTGGCGGCCCGGGCACGAGCGCGACCAGGACGTGTACGTCGACGTCGCCGCGATCTCCCGCGAGGGCAGGCGGCTGCACATGACGGACCTCTACCTGGACCTCGTCGTGAGCCGCGGCCGCGGGACCGACGTCATCGACGTCGACGAGTTCGTCGCCGCCGTGGCGCAGGGGCTGGTCGGGACCGACCTGGCCGAGTACGCCCTGGAACGGTCGCACGCGGTGCTCGACGGGCTGGTCCGCCACGACCACGACCACGTGGCCTGGCTGGCGTCGCTCGGGATCGACCTGGGGCCGCGGGACCGACCGGAGGACGGCCCGGACTGACCGGCCGCGGGGGCCGGCCGGGGTGTGTCCCGGGGTGTGTCAGAGCGCGGAGGACTGCGCCGGGGCGAGGCCGACGGCGCTGGTCGAGGTCTCCGGCGTCGTCGTCCCGGTGGTCGTGGTCGGGTCGGACGACGCGGTGGTGGTCGGCGCGGCCGAGTTGGACGTCGTCGGGGCCGGGTTGGTCGTCGTCGGCTCCGGGGTGCCCTCGTCGGTCGGCTCCGGCGTCGAGGTCGGCGGCGTCGTGGTGACCGGCGGAGGCGTGGTCGTCACCGGCGGCTTCGTCGTGGCCGGCGGAGGCGTCGTCGGCTCAGGCGAGCCCTCGTCGGTCGGCTCGGGCGGGGTGGTGGGCTGCGGCTGGGTCGGCTGGCCACCGGTGAACGGCGGCGGGACCACGGGCGCACCGGGGGTTCCGGGCGCGGGCGCCGAACCGGGCGCGGGGGCGACGGGCGAGCCGCCGCCACCGGGCAGCGCGCCACCCTGGGTCGCCGCGACGGTCGGGTCGAACGCCGGCGGGAGGCCGTCCCCGCCGGCGGCCGCGCCACCCGGCGCACCGGTCTCGACGGGGTCCGGGCTCGGGCCGGTCGCCTGCGGCGCGGCGATGGCGAAGGGCGGGCCGACGAAGCTGCCGTCGGGCGCGGCCGCGGTCGCGACGGCGGTGATCCCGCCCAGCGACCCGACGGTGAGCACCGCCGCGGCCGCGGCCGACGTGGCGCGGCGCGCACCGGCGGCGCGGGAGATCACGTCGTCGACGGCCGGCAGCCGCACGGCCGCCGCGAGGACGTCGTCGAGCCGGTGGAACTCCCGGTCGATGTCGGCGAACCCGTTCATGCCCGTCCCCCCTCGGTGGCGGGTGGGTATCCGCCACGCAGGTCGTACTGCGGCGTCCGGTGACCCGGCGGCGGTCCCCCGACCGCGCCACCCGCCGGTCCGATGATCTCCTCCAGCACCTCGGCCATGCCCTCGGTCACGACCTCGCGACCGCGGACGAGCCGGCGCCGCACCTCGTGCACGGTGACCCGCTCGAGCTCGGCGACCGCGCCGGTCGACAGGCCCGCCATGTGGTGCAGCACCACGGCCCTGCGGTCGACGGGCGCGAGCCGCCCGAGCGCCTCCAGGAGCGCCCCGGTGCGCGGGTCGGTCTCCTCCGGGGCCGGCCTGCGACGGCGACGCAGGATCCGCGGCCGCATCGACGTGCGGATCGCGACCCGCCGGACCCAGCCGACGGCGGCGTCCTCGTGGTCCGGGCCCGCGGGTTCGGCACGCAGCGCGGCCCAGCGGCGCCAGGCACGCGAGTAGGCGTCCTGCACCGCGTCGTGTGCGTCGTACGGATTGAGCGTGATCGCGTAGAGCTGCGCGACCAGGCGCGGGTAGTGGGTCTCCAGGTGCGCCCCGAAGTCCGCGCGGAGCTCACCGTGCGGGAGCGTGCGGTGCTGCTGGACGACGGCGCCGCTGATCGGCGGAGCCTCGTAGTCGGCTCCGTAGTCGGCGCCGGTCCACGCGTCGCGGTCGGCCGCGCCCGGCTCGCCGGGTTCCGGCACACCGCCGTACTGGTCCGTGTGGGGGAACGCGGGCGCGCGCTCGGGCTCGGCGAACTCGCCGTCCGCCCCGAAACGCTGGGCCACTGTGCTCAACCCCGTGTCCTCTCGTCGCCGCCACCGGGCCCTGCGGCCCGGTGCCGATCACCGTGGTGCCCTGTCCGATCGGCGGGTACCCGCAGGTACCGCCGCCGATCCGGGCAGGAGCACCCTCTGCCCCGCCTGATCGACCAACGAGCGTGCAGCGTTACAGAAACGGCCCGGCGCGATCCGATCGTCACGTTCCGCGTGATCTACATCCCGATCCGGTCACTCGTCCGGATCAGAGCGCCACTCCGCCGTGCACGCACGGTAGTGACGTGGGTCTGCGTCGTCGGCGTGCCGCTCCGCCGCGGCGCGCTTGTGCGCGGCGTAGTCGGTACGGGCGGTCGCGTCGGCGCGCAGCCGGTCCCGCAGCTCGACCGCGTGCTGCCACGCGGGCGAGCCGTGCACCCGCACGGCCAGCACCGCGGCCCGTCCCGGGTCGGCCGAGCCGTGCACCCGCACCGTGCCCGCGTCGCCGCCCGGGGCGGCGGCGTCGACCGGGAACCCGGCCGTGACCAGGGCATCGGTGATCCGGTCGGCGTCGGCCGGGGACTCGACCGCGAGCTGCAGGTCGAGGACGTCGCGGGCCGGGAGCCCCGGGACGGCCGTCGACCCGATGTGCTCGACCCCGCGGCCGGGACCGCCCGCGGCGACCGCGACCCGCTCGGCCAGCCGGCGGGCCTGGGCAGCCCAGTCCGGGTCGTGCTCGACGAGCAGGGGCGGCCCGTCCACGGCCGGGCGGCCGGTCCGCAGGTTCTCCTCGAACCCGGTCAGGCGCCCGTCCCACAGCGCGTCCACCCGGCGGCGGGTGTCCTCCGGGTCGCCCGAGTTGTCCAGCCAGACGTCGGCGACGGCGCGACGCTGCTCGTCGGTGGCCTGGGCGGCGATCCGGGCCCGGGCGTCCTGCTCGGCCATCCCCCGCGCGGACACCAGCCGCCGGACCCGCTCCTCGGCGTCCACCCCCACCACGACGACCAACGGGAAGGCCGGGGCCATCCCGCCCTCGACGAGCAGCGGAATGTCCTGCACGACGATCGCGTCCGGCGCGGCGGCGGCGACGATCTCGTCGGACCGGGCCCGCACGAGCGGGTGCACGATGCCGTCGAGGGTGCGCCGGGCCCCGGCGTCGGCGAAGACGACCGCGGCGAGAGCGGGCCGGTCGAGGCGGCCGTCGGCGTCGAGGACGTCCCGGCCGAACGCCTCGACGATCGCCGCCAGTCCCTCGGTGCCCGGTTCGACGACCTCGCGGGCGATGACGTCGGAGTCGACCAGCACCGCCCCGCGTTCGACCAGTCGCGTCGCGACCGTCGACTTGCCCGCACCGATTCCGCCGGTCAGCCCTGTCCGCAGCACGTGATCACCGTAGCGGGCCGCACCGGGTACCCCGGGCGGCGCTCAGGTGGTGCCGCGCGCGCTGCCCGCGCCGCCGTCGCCGGCCCGCGGGGCGGGCGCCGCGGGCGGCGTGGTGGGGGTCGGCCGCGCGGACGGCGGCTGGGTCGGCGTCAACGCCGGGATGATGCGCTGGGCCAGGTCGGGCAGGGTCTCGGCCGCGGACCGGGTCTGCCCCGGAGCCGCCACCGGCAGAATGAACGTCAGCGTGTCGACGCCGTAGACCAGCGCGAGGGTGGTCTCGTCCGGCCGCTCGACGAGGACGCCGGGGACCGAGCCGACGGTGATGTCGCGCGACGCGGTGGCCGAGCCCCGCTCGGCGTTGGTGTTGAGCTGCCACTGCCGCGCCGCGGACGCGGCGTCGGTGTAGCGGCCGATGTTGAGCTGGAACAGCACCGGACCCGAGTTGCGCGCCCCGCCGAAGGCCTGGGTCTGGCCGCCCGCCCGGTAGGTGCAGGCGGTGCGCTCGGTGCGGTTGACCGCCGCCTCGGGGACGCCGCGGACCGACTGGACCGACACCGACCCCAGTACCTGGCCGAACAGCGCGCCGGCCTGCTCGGGGTCCATCAGCTGCGCGCAGTCGGTGGGCAGCGCGATCGGAACCGGGCCCCGTCCGGCCTGGGCGGCGCCGGACTGCTCGGCAGGGAACGTCGGGACCGCGATCCCGGTGTCCCCGGACGCCGTGCCGCACCCGGCGAGCACCGCGGTCAGCAGGATCCCCGCGAGCGCGGACCGTCCGCGACGCCGGGACGGGCGGGTGTGGGACAGGAGCTCGCCGGAACGCGTCCGGCGGACGGTACGGCCGACCATGCATCCAATCTAGGCCGACCCGAAGATCGACTCAGAGCGGGTGCGCGCGCCGTGACCAACCGCAGCCGAACCGTGATCTCCACCGTGCGTGTCCACCCTGACACGCCGAGCGAGATGAACCGGTGTCCATCGCGCGCCGTAGGGCCGCCGTGAAACGGGCCGGGCCCCGGTGACCGTGAGGGTCACCGGGGCCCGGTGTGGTGCTGGCGCCGGTCCGGGGTGGGACCGGCAGGGGGCTGTCAGGCCCCGCCGGAGAGCTTCTCGCGCAGTGCGGCGAGCTGCTCGTCGCTGGCGAGCGAGCCACCCGACTCGGCCTGGCCACCGCCGCTGCTGCCGGCGGCCGGACGGTCGTCGTCGCCGCCGGAGGAGTAGTTCGCCGGCGCGATGTCGTTGCCGCCCTCCGCCTCGGCCTCGGCGGCCTTGCGGATCTGCGCCATGTGCTGCTCGTAGCGGGCCTGCGCCTCGGCGTACTGCTTCTCCCAGGCCGCGCGGGCCTCGTCGAAGCCTTCCTTCCAGTCGCCGGAGTCGACGTCGAAGCCCTCGGGGTAGATGTAGTTCCCCTGGTCGTCGTACTCGGCGGCCATGCCGTAGCGGGTCGGGTCGAACTCGGTGTCGACCGTCATGCCCTCGTTGGCCTGCTTCAGCGACAGCGAGATGCGACGGCGGTCGAGGTCGATGTCGATGACCTTGACCATCGCGTCGTCGCCGACCTGGACGACCTGCTCGGGGATCTCGACGTGGCGCTCGGCCAGCTCGGAGATGTGGACCAGGCCCTCGATGCCCTCCTCGACGCGGACGAACGCGCCGAACGGGACGAGCTTGGTGACCTTGCCCGGCACGATCTGGCCGATCGCGTGGGTCCGGGCGTAGAGCCGCCACGGGTCCTCCTGGGTCGCCTTCAGCGACAGGGAGACGCGCTCGCGGTCCAGGTCGACGTCGAGAACCTCGACGGTGACCTCCTGGCCGACCTCGACGACCTCGCTCGGGTGGTCGATGTGCTTCCAGGACAGCTCGGAGACGTGCACCAGACCGTCGACCCCGCCCAGGTCGACGAACGCACCGAAGTTGACCACCGAGGAGACGACGCCCTTGCGGACCTGACCGCGCTGCAGCTGGTTGAGGAACTCGCTGCGGACCTCGGACTGGGTCTGCTCGAGCCAGGCGCGGCGGGACAGGACCACGTTGTTGCGGTTCTTGTCCAGCTCGATGATCTTGGCCTCGATCTTGCGGCCGACGTACGGCTGCAGGTCGCGCACGCGGCGCATCTCGACCAGCGAGGCCGGGAGGAAGCCGCGGAGCCCGATGTCCAGGATCAGGCCGCCCTTGACGACCTCGATGACGGTGCCCTCGACCGGCTCGTCGGCCTCCTTGAGCGCCTCGATCGTGCCCCAGGCGCGCTCGTACTGCGCGCGCTTCTTGGACAGGATCAGCCGGCCCTCCTTGTCCTCCTTCTGGAGGACGAGGGCCTCGACGAACTCGCCGACCTCGACGACCTCGGCGGGATCGACGTCGTGCTTGATCGACAGCTCGCGCGAGGGGATGACGCCCTCGGTCTTGTAGCCGATGTCGAGCAGGACCTCGTCGCGGTCGACCTTGACGATGGTGCCCTCGACGATGTCGCCATCGTTGAAGTACTTGATCGTCTGGTCGATGGCGGCGAGGAAGTCCTCCTCCGACCCGATGTCGTTGATAGCGACCTGCGGCGTGGTCGGGGCGGCGGTGGTGTCGGTGGACATGTAGTGAGGTGCTCCGATGGATTTCTCTGGCATGGTCGGCCCGGTCGGCTCTGCTGCAGCAGTGCGCCCCGGTTCTGGTACGTGTAGCTGTGACGTTGTAACAGTCACCCTCTGGCGTCGATTCCCGTGGTCGGGAACATCGGTGCACGGACGTCCGCGAGACCGGCGCTGGAGTGGCGCCGCGCGGTCGGCCGACACGTTGACCACGGTCCGGAAAGAATGCTACGCGGCCCGTGAACCCCCCGGCAATGCGGGTCCGCCATCTGCGGGACCACCCGCGCTTGCGACGATCGGGTGGTCATGAGCAGCCGCGACGAGTACTTCTCCGCCGAGGACGCCGTGGGCACCACGGGCGTCGCCCGGCGCCGCGTCGGCAGCGCCGAGTCCGAAGCGGCCGGGCGCCGCTGGTGGGACGCCGACGCCGACGACTACCTGGCCGAGCACGGTTCCGACATCGGCGACGAGGCGTTCGTCTGGTGCCCGGAGAACCTGCACGAGGACGAGGCAGGCCTGCTGGGCCCGCCCGCCGACCTCGTCGGGAAGCGGGTGCTGGAGGTCGGTGCCGGCTCGGCCCCGTGCAGCCGGTGGCTCGCCCGCCGCGGAGCGCACCCGGTGGCGCTCGACGTCTCCGGCGGGATGCTGCGGCACGCGGCCCGGCTCAACGCCGCGCTCGGACTGCCCGTGCCGCTCGTGCAGGCCGGCGCCGAGCACCTGCCGTTCGCCGACGCCACCTTCGACCACGCCTGCTCGGCGTTCGGGGCGATCCCCTTCGTCGCGGACCCGGGTCGGGTCATGCGGGAGGTGGCCCGGGTGCTGCGACCCGGTGGGCGCTGGGTGTTCGCGGTGAACCACCCAATGCGCTGGGTCTTCCCCGACGACCCCGGCGAGCAGGGGCTCACCGTCGTCCAGTCCTACTTCGACCGGACCCCCTACCTGGAGGTCGACGGCGACGGCCGGGCCACCTACGTCGAGCACCACCGCACCCTCGGCGACCGGGTGCGCGACGTCGTCGCCGCCGGGCTCGTGCTCGACGACCTGGTCGAGCCGGAGTGGCCGGAGGGCCACGAGCGGGTGTGGGGGCAGTGGTCGCCGCTGCGCGGCGCGCTGTTCCCCGGCACCGCGATCCTCGTGACCCACCGACCGGGCTGAGCCGGCCGAGTCGGCCGAGTCGGTCGTCAGGGTCGGCCGGGTCGTCAGACCTCCAGGACCGCGCCGGTCTCCAGGTCGTAGCGGGCGCCGACGATCGTGAGGTGGTGGTTGCAGACCGCCCCCGACAGCGACGGGTCGGCCGTCAGCTGGGCGACCACCCGGCGCACGTTCGCGTCGACCGCGCCGGCCACCGCGGCCTCACCGGAGCCCTCGCACACCGGGACGATGTCGCCGACCAGGGCGCCCAGCGTCGACGGCGCCGGCGCGGGCTGCCCGGAGGCGACCGACACGGCCGCCTTCACCGCACCGCACTGGGAGTGGCCGAGCACCACCAGCAGTGGGATGCCCAGCGCCCCGGCGCCGAACGCCAGCGTGCCGAGCACGGCGTCGTCGACGACCTGGCCCGCGGTCCGGACGACGAACAGGTCCCCCAGACCCAGGTCGAACACCAGCTCGGCGGGCACCCGCGAGTCCGAGCAGGACAGGATCATCGCGGCCGGGGTCTGACCCGCCACCGCGGCGGCGCGCTCCTCGGCGGACCGACGCGGGTCCTCGCGCTCGTCGCGCTGCCAACGGCCGTTGCCCTCCAGCATCATCTGCCACGCCTGGGCCGCGGTCGGCCTGCTGTCGTTCGCCATAGGGTCTCCCTCGGTCGGCGTCTCACCGACCAAGATCGGTGAACGGGTCCGCACGGACAAGCATGCACGCCGCCGCACGCCTCCCGTGTGACGAGGCCCGCACGGCCGGGCGGCACCGTCCGCGCAGCCCGGGACACCCGCGGCGGCCCCGTCGTCCGCGGCCACGGGCCGACGTAAGGTCGACGGGTGCCGATCACCCCCGACCAGCTGCCGGAGCTGAGCTCCGAGTACGCCCTGGAACAGCTCAACGACCGGATGGGCATCGAGATCCTCGCGGTCGGCCTCGACGAGGTCGTCGGCCGCATGCCGGTCGCGGGCAACCGTCAGCCCTACGGGCTGCTGCACGGCGGCGCCAGCGGCGTGCTCGCCGAGACCCTCGGGTCCACCCTGTCCGCGATGCACGCGCTGCCCGAACGGTTCCCGGTCGGGCTGGAGCTGGCCTGCACCCACCACCGTTCGGCCACCTCGGGCTGGGTCACCGGCACCGCCCGGCCGGTCCACATCGGGCGGACCACCTCGACCAGCGAGATCGTCCTCGTCGACGACGAGGGCCGCCGCGTCTGCACCGCGAAGCTGACCTGCCTGCACCGCGACAACCGACCGCCCGTGGCCTGACCTCCGCCCTGCGGGGCGCCACGGGCGCCCGGCAGGTCCCGTCGCGTTACGTCTCGGCTACGTCCTCGTCCGAGACGGAGGTACCAGTTCTCTCCTCGGCTACGTTCGCCCTCAATCACCCATCAGGGTGTCGCACAGAGTCGTGTCCGACGACCCACGAGGACGAACGTTGTCACCACATCCGCTCCCGCGCCGACCGCGCACCGACCGCGCGGTCACCCCGCCCGTCGGTGCGTCGCGGCACTCCCCGATCCCCACGACCGCCCGGTGGTTGGTGGGCCTGCTCATCGCCCTGCTGGGCGCGCTCACCCTGTCCGGGACGGCCGCCGCCGCGACCGCTCCCACCGACCCCGCACCGGCCTCCCCCGGCGCCGTCGCCCCGTTCCAGCAGGCGGACGGCATCGACGTCAGCGGCACGCTGCGGGACCAGAACGGCCAGCCGCTGCCGAACGTGCGCATCACCGCCGAGCGCGACGGTGCGCCAGCCGGTGAGACCCGCTCCCAGGCGAACGGCCGCTGGACCCTGACCGTCCCCGGCGCCGGTTCCTACCTGTTCCGGCTCGACGAGGCCTCGCTGCCGCCCGGCACCGAGGTCCTGCAGGGCGAGACCACCCGCGAGGTGACCGCCGGATCGCTGAACACCGTGGTGTTCCGCTTCGGCGCCGAGGTCGAGGGCGCCGCCACCGGCGGGTTCGCGACCTTCCTGCGGCTGCTCGTCGACGGCATCCGGTTCGGCCTGGTCATCGGCATCTCCGCGGTCGGCCTGTCGCTGATCTTCGGCACCACCGGCCTCACGAACTTCGCACACGGCGAGATGGTCACCATCGGCGCCGTCATCGCCTGGTTCATCAACGTCGGCGGCGGCGTCCAACTGATCCCCGCGACGATCGTCGCGATGCTCATCGGTGCCCTGCTGGGCGCCGCGAACGAGCTCGGGATCTGGCGACGGCTGCGCCGGCGCGGTGCCGGCCTGATCGCCCAGCTCGTCGTCTCCATCGGGTTGTCGATCGCGCTGCGTTATCTCGTGCTGATCATCTTCGGCGGCCGGTCGGAGTCCTTCGCCGACTACACCGGCCAGACGGTGCGCAACTACGGCCCGATCGCGCTGACCGACAAGGACCTGTCGGCGATCGTGATCGCGATCGTCGTCCTCGTCGCGGTCGCGCTGCTGCTGCAGAAGACCCGGATCGGCAAGGCGATGCGCGCGGTCTCCGACAACCGCGACCTCGCCGCCTCGTCGGGCATCAACGTCGACCGGGTGGTGCTGTTCGTCTGGATGCTCGGCGGTGCGCTGGCCACGCTCGGCGGTGTGCTTTTCGCACTGTCGGAGCTGTCCTCGACCGTCCAGTACGAGATGGGCTTCCGCCTGCTGCTGCTGATGTTCGCCGGGGTCATCCTCGGGGGGCTCGGCACCGCCTACGGCGCCCTGCTCGGCTGCCTGATCGTCGGCATCCTCGTGCAGCTCTCCACACTCGTGCTGCCACTGGACCTCAAGTACCTGGGCGGACTGGCCGTGCTGATCGTGATCCTCGTGTTCCGGCCGCAGGGCCTGCTCGGGTCCCGGGCACGGATCGGCTGAGGGGGCAGACATGATCGACTTCGGACAGCTCCTCACGGTCGGGCTCTCACAGCTGATCGGCCCCTCGGCCATCTTCTTCGCGTTGCTGGCCCTCGGACTCAACATCCACTTCGGCTACACCGGGCTGCTCAACTTCGGCCAGATCGGCTTCGCGCTGGTCGGTGCCTACGGCATGGGCATCTCGGTGGCGAACTACGGCGCCCCGCTGTGGCTGGGCGTGATCATCGGCATGGCCTGCGGTGTCGCGCTCGCGCTCGTACTGGGCATCCCGACCCTGCGCCTGCGCGCGGACTACCTCGCGATCGTGACGATCGCGGCGTCGGAGATCCTGCGCCTGATCACCCGCTCGACCTCGCAGACCGGTTTCACCGGCGGTACCCAGGGCCTGACCGGGTTCGCCGACTCGTTCGCCAGGGCCAACCCGTTCGGCACCGGCACCTACGACTTCGGGGTGCTGTCGCTGCGCGGGCCGGACCTGTGGGCGATCGTCGTCGGCTGGACCGTGGTCGCGCTGTGCGTGCTCCTCACCTGGCTGCTCGTGCGCAGCCCGTGGGGCCGGGTGCTCAAGGCGATCCGCGAGGACGAGGACGCCGCCCGCGCGCTGGGCAAGAACGTCTTCGCCTACAAGATGCAGGCGCTCGCCCTCGGCGGGGTCTTCGGCGCGCTGGGCGGCATCGTGTTCGCCCTGGCGACCCAGTCGCTGACGCCGGACTTCTACTCCCCGCCGCAGACCTTCTTCGCCTACGCCGCGCTGATCCTGGGCGGGGCGGGCCGGGTCTTCGGGCCGGTGATCGGCGCGATGGTGTTCTGGTTCCTGCTCTCGGTGGCCGACGCGTTCCTGCGTCAGGCCACGGCCGGGGACGCACCGCTGCTGCCGTTCATCTCCTCCCAGGACGTCGGCGCGATCCGCTTCGTGCTGGTCGGCCTGTTCCTGGGCCTCATGATGGTGTTCCGACCACAAGGCATCTTCGGACGCCGCAGGGAGGTGCTGAGCGATGGCCGCTGACGACCCGACCGCCGGACGGACCGAGACCGAGACCGGCCGGACACTGACCGGCGTCGCCCCGGAACCGGGCGTCGCCAAGCCGGACCCGGTGCTCACCGTGGACGGCGTGACCCGCACCTTCGGCGGCCTCAAGGCCGTCGACGTGGCCCACCTCGAGTTCCAGCGCGGCGCCATCACCGGCCTCATCGGCCCGAACGGCGCCGGCAAGACCACGCTGTTCAACCTGTTGACCGGCTTCGACCGGGCCGACACTGGCTCCTGGGTCTACGACGGCAGCCCGCTGCAGAAGCTGCCGCCGCACCGGGTGGCCCGCAAGGGCGTCGTCCGCACCTTCCAGCTCACCAAGGCCCTCGCGGGCATGACGGTGCTGGAGAACATGAAGCTGGGCGCGGTCGGTCAGCGCGGCGAGAGCTTCCTCGGCGCGCTGTTCACCGGCTGGGGCGCCCAGGAGCGGCGGATCACCGAGCAGGCCCGCGAGCTGCTGGCCCGCTTCAAGCTCGACGCCAAGTCCGAGGACCTGGCGGGCTCGCTGTCCGGCGGACAGCGCAAGCTGCTCGAGATGGCACGGGCCCTGATGATGGATCCCAAGGTCGTCATGCTCGACGAGCCCATGGCCGGGGTCAACCCGGCGCTGACCCAGAGCCTGCTGGGCCACGTGAAGTCGCTCCGCGACGAGGGCATGAGCGTGGTGTTCGTCGAGCACGACATGGACGTCATCCGCGACATCTCCGACTGGGTCGTCGTCATGGCCCAGGGGCAGGTCATCGCCGAGGGGCCGCCGTCGGCGCTGTCGTCGAACCAGGCCGTCGTCGACGCCTACCTCGGCTCGCACCACGACCAGGTCCTCGAATTCGACGAGGACGGCAACCCGGTCGGCGAGACCGCGGAGATCGTCGCCGAGATGGAGGCCGCCGAGCTCGAGGGCGGCCTGCGCGAGGACGGCACCGGTCCGGCCCACCAGGGCCAGGAGGGGAAGCGCACATGAGCGAGCGGGAATCCGGCGCCGAGGACGTCATGACACCGGAGCGCGCGGCCACCACCGAGGTCCACCGCGGGCTCGCCGAGGGCGCCGTCCTGCGGGTCGACTCGCTGGTCGCCGGGTACGTGCCGGGGGTCGACATCCTCAACGGGAGCGACTTCTTCCTGCGCGACGGTGAGATCGTCGGGATCATCGGGCCGAACGGCGCCGGGAAGTCGACGCTGCTCAAGGCCATGTTCGGGCTCATCCCCGTGCGCAGCGGCACGGTCCGGCTGCGCGACGCCGACATCACCGGAGCCAAGGCGCACGCGCTGGTCACCCGGGGTCTGGGCTACGTCCCGCAGCGCGACAACGTGTTCCCCTCGCTCTCGATCGAGGAGAACATGCAGATGGGGGTGTTCCTGCGGCCGAAGTCGTTCGCGGCGCGCTTCGACGTCGTCGCGGACCTGTTCCCGATGCTGGGGCAGCGCCGCAAGATCAAGGCGGGGTCGCTGTCCGGCGGCGAGCGGCAGATGGTCGCCATGGGGCGGGCGCTGATGATGGAACCGTCGGTGCTGCTGCTCGACGAGCCGTCGGCAGGGCTGTCCCCGATGCTGCAGGACGAGGTGTTCGTCCGCTGCAAGCAGATCAACGCGGCCGGCGTCTCGGTCATCATGGTGGAGCAGAACGCCCGCCGCTGCCTGCAGATCTGCGACCGCGGCTACGTGCTCGACCAGGGCCGCGCCGCCTACACCGCCGGTGGTCGCGACCTGTTGAACGACCCGAAGGTCATCGAGCTCTACCTGGGCACCCTGGCCGGGAGCAGCGAGAAGAAGTGACCTGACCGGTCACCACGGGCCCGGACACGACACGAGGGGCGGACCGTTGCCGGTCCGCCCCTCGCCCGTCGTGCCGCGGATCAGCTCTGGGCGCCGACCCGGACGTAGGTGACGTTGTCCGAGATCTTGTTCTGACCGTCGAAGGTCTGGACACCGTACGAACCGGAGCCCGGCTCACCCGCAGCGGTGAAGTCGAGCGTGCCGGTGGCGCCGTCGTAGTCGACGTCACCGCCCCGGTCGAGGATCGCCTTGCAGGCGGCGAAGGTGGTGCACTTCTCGCCGTCCTTGGTGATCCCGATGATCTGGGTCGCGATGTCCGCGCCGTTGGTCGACTTCGCGGCCTCGGCGGCCAGCGCCGAGACCACCACGGCGTCGTAGGACTCGGCCGCGTAGTTGAAGTCGGTCAGGCTCGGGTCCTGCGCGGTGAGCCGCTGCCGGAAGTCACCGGACAGCTCGGTGAGGGGCAGTGTGCCCTTCATGCCGTTCAGCAGTCCGGCGGGCAGACCCTCGCCCAGGGCGTTGCCCATGTTGCCGTCGGTGCCGTAGACGGACTTCTGGGCCGGGCCGATCTGGACCTCGCTCATCCGGCTCAGGATCCGCTTGGACTCGTCGAAGCCGATCACCGCGATCGCATCCGGGTTGAACTGCGCGACCTGGTCGATCTCCGGGTTGAACGATGCGGCGTTCGGGTCGTAGATGATCTTCGTGATCTGGTCCTGCGGAATGCCGGCCGAGACCAGGTTGCGCTCGGTGCTGTCGGCCAGACCGGACCCGTACGGGTCGTTCCGGGCGAGCAGCGCCACCCGCTGGCCACCGTCGGAGGTGATCAGCTGGGCGAGTGCCTGGCCCTGCAGGACGTCCGGCGGTGCCGTCCGGAAGTACAGTCCGCGGTCCTGCCAGCAGGTGAACTCGTCGGAGGTGTTGGCGGGCGAGAACTGCACCACGCCGGCACCGGTGATCTTGTCGATCACCAGCTTGGACACGCCCGACGCGACCGCGCCGACGATGACCTGCGTGCCGGCGCCGAGCTGCCGGTCGACGGTCTGGTTCGCGATGTCGGTGGTGTCGTCGCCCGAGTCACCGCGCAGGTGCTGGATCGGGTTGCCGAGGACTCCCCCGGCGCCGTTGATCTCCTTGACCGCCACGTCGACCCCCGCGAACTCGGGCGGGCCGAGGAACGCCAGGCTGCCGGTCTCCGGCAGCAGGGAGCCGATCTTCAGCGGCGCGGTGCTCGGGTTGCCGGTCGCCTGGGCCTGCGGCGGGGTGCATGCCGGCCCCGCGGCGGCAGGCTCCTCGGAGCCGCCGGTGGCCCCGCCGGAACCGGTGTCCCCACCACCACCGCATCCGGCCAGTACCAGCGACGCCGCCCCGGCAAGGGCGGCGAGTCGCCACGTCGTTCGCGTCATTCGAGTCCCCTTCGGTTCTCCGCCCGCCCGAAGCAGCGCGGGAGGATGGCGGAAAAGTAGTACGCCCGAACCAGGAGAAGGGACATCATCACCACTCGTGACAGGAATGTGATGCGGCGACACCAGCGTGACACAAGTGGATCTTTTCGGGTGCCCGGACGGGCACTTTCGGTTACCTGAACCGTGTCGTGGTGCATCGAAACGGGGAACGACACCCCGTGGCGTACGACGGTCCTGGCCGGACCGGGGCCCGCGCCGGGGAGCCCGCACGCACGACGACGGCCCCGTCGCGCGGTGCGCGACGGGGCCGGTGCGACGGTGCCGGGCGGCGGTGGTCGACCGCCGCCGGGCCTCAGGAGGTCTTCGCCGGGGCGAGTCCCTCGACGACGGCCGCGGCCACGGCCTTCATCGTGGTGCGGCGGTCCATGGCGGTCCGCTGGATCCAGCGGAAGGCCTCGGGCTCGGACATCTTCTGCGCGGTCATGAGCAGGCCCTTGGCCCGGTCGACGACCTTGCGGGTCTCGAAGCGCTCGTTCAGGCTCGCGACCTCGTCCTCGAGCGCCTTCTTCTCGGCGAACCGGGAGACGGCGAGCTCGATGGCCGGGACCAGCTCGTGCCGGGCGAACGGCTTGACCAGGTAGGCCATGGCGCCGGCGTCGCGGGCGCGCTCGATCAGCTCGCGCTGGCTGAACGCGGTCAGCATGACGACCGGCGCGATCTTCTCCTCGACGATGGTCGACGCCGCCTCGATGCCGTCCTTCTTGGGCATCTTGACGTCCATGATCACCAGGTCGGGCTTCAGCTCGCGGGCCTGGGTGATGGCGGCCTCGCCGTCGCCGGCCTCACCTGCGATGCGGTAGCCCTCCTCGGAGAGCATCTCGGCCAGGTCCATCCGGATCAGGGCCTCGTCCTCGACGACCAGCACCCGCCACCCGGGCTGCGGGCCGTCCTCGGCCGGCGTCTCTGCGGGAACGTTGTCGGTCACCGGAGAACTCCTTCATCGGTCGGTGGGGTGTCCGGGGTGTCCGGACGGCCAACGCTACCGGCGGTCCGGGGCAGCAGCCGAGCCACTTCGGCCTTTCGTGTGCGGAAACACGCCCGGTCGACCGCGTTACCCGTCCGATCGGGCAGGTGCGACCCGATCATGTCTTCGGTCCGATCGCGGCGTCGAGCTCGGCGACGGCGTCGGCCCTGGCCACCGACAGACACGTGCGCCGGGCCCGGCGGTGCGCGATCCCCAGCAGGTCGAGCGCCCCCTCGGCGAGCCGCATGATGTCCTCGGAGGTGTTGTCGAAGAACCAGCGCGGGTAGGAGTACTCACGTACCGAACCGTCGGCGAGGACGGCGCGGACCCGGTTCGTGGTGCGACAGCCGTCGGAATGGAACAGGCCACGCAGGAAGCGGTCGGGACGGGTGTCGACGACGGCGCGCTGCCACGGTTCGAGTCGGATCGGGCGGGTGTGCTTCATTCCGGGGCCGTGCTGGGGGAACAGGCAGGTCCAGTGCCGCGAGAAGCATTTCACCGCCGTGGACCCGGCCCTGGGTGTCGTCGAGACCGAGGCGCCCGGGAGGACCGCCGCGGTGGCGGCCCGGACGTCGTCGATGATGCCGGGCCAGTCGTCGCCGCAGTAGATCCAGAGACAGTGAGGTGTTCTCAGTAGCGGGGTGGCAGGTCGTGGCGACACGCCGAGGGTGGTGAGATGAGCGGGAACGGGGCAGGACCCCGGTAGATCGGTTCGGTCCAGCACAGATCGACACCGTCACCGAGGTCCTGCATGTCTGATCCTGTCACCTACACCGCTGTCCTCCCGATCGGGGAGCGCACCGTGGCCTATCTGGCGCGGCTCCTGGTCCTTCAACGCCGTCGACGTGGCACCCGGCGGCGGGCGTTGACCCCGTTCGCCCAGGCAGTGCTGGTGATCCGCTGGTTCTGTGATGCTACCCGGGTCCGATGTTCGGCCGGTGACAACGCGATCAGCACTGCAACGGCCTACCGTTACCTGCACGAAGGCATCGACGTCCTCGCCGCGGCCGCACCCGGCCTGCACGGAGCCCTGCTCGCCGCCCGCACAGCCGGGCACACCCACGTGAATCTCGACGGCACCCTGATCGCCACCGACCGGTGCCGCGCGCTCGGCCTCACCCCCGGGGACGACCTGTGGTGGTCGGGCAAGCACCGCCGCCACGGCGGGAACATCCAGGTCCTCACCGCACCTGATGGATGGCCGCTATGGACCAGCGACGTGCGGCCGGGCCGCGAGCACGACACCCGCTGCGCCCGTACCCACCCCGGGCTGCTCGAGGGCCTGGCCGCGTTCACCGACGACACCCACGCCGCGCTGGGCGACCTCGGCTACGAAGGCGAAGCCGACCGGCTCACCGTGCCCATCAAACTCGCCCCCGGCCGCGGGCAGACGGTCAACCAGCGCACCGTCAACACCCTGCACTCAGCCCTTCGTGCTCTGGCCGAACGCGGAAACGCCCTGCTCAAGACCACCTTCGCCGCGTTGCGGCGAGTCACGCTATGTCCCTGGCGCACCGGCGCGATCACCGCAGCTGCGCTCGTACTACTCCACACCGAGTACGACCGCACGACATGATCAACCCGCTACTGAGAACACCTCACTGAGAACACCTCAGTGGGTGCGCTGCGCAGCGGTGAGGTGTCCGTCACCGAGGTACATGCCGAGCAGATAGGCGTAGTCGGCGACGGGGACGTCGATACCGGGGGCGCAGCGGAAGCAGCGGGCCCGGGTCCGCCGCGGGTCCCCCGTGCGACGGGTCCCGGTGCACCAGTGGCGCACGGTCCGCTCGGGGACGCCGACGGCCGCGGCCACCGACCGAACCGGCATGCCGCCGCGATACAGCGACCGGGCCCTGTCGACGACGTGTGGCGGGTGCATGCGGAAACCGTCGCACGCGCCACCGACAATTCCGGACAATGGTGCCCTCGGTGGGATTCGAACCCACACTGTATGCATTTTGAGTGCATCGTCTCTGCCGATTGGACTACGAGGGCTTGCTACTTTCGGCGTATTCAGTTCTGAAGCGAGCTTAGCGGGTTCCGAGTCCCCCGCGACATCCGACCCGCCTCACACCGGCCAGTTCAGGAACCGGCTGCGCGGCGGCCCGTCACCGAGCACGTGCAGCACCCCACCCGGCGCCGGGACCGGGTCGGAGCCTCCGGCACCGGGCACGTCCGGCCAGCGCAGGGCGGGCGCCACCGACGGGGCGACGACGAGCGGGTGCCCGGCGAACGTCGTCGCCAGCGGGGTGTGGACGTGCCCGCACACCACCAGCGTCGGGTCGGACCGGGCGGCGAGCAGCATCTCCAGCGGGCCGGGGTCGCGCAGCCGCATCCCGTCGAGCACGGGGTGCCCGAGCGCGACCGGCGGGTGGTGCAGGGCGACCAGCAGCGGCGCAGGGTCCCGGACGGCCTCGGTGAGCAGGGCGACGGCGCCCTCGGACAGCGCACCGTGCGGCGCACCGGGGACCAGGGTGTCCAGCAGCGCCACCGTGCAGCCGCCGGTGCGGTGCAGCCGGTCCCCCACCGGGCCGACGGCGGCGGCCATCGCGGTGCGGTCGTCGTGGTTGCCGGGCACGTGCAGCGCGTCGAGCCCGGCCAGCAGGGCGGCGGCCCCGGCGTAGGCCGCGGGGTCGCCGTGGTCGGCGAGGTCCCCGGTCACGACCACGACGTCCGGCGCCGGATCCAGCGCCCGGACCCCGGCGACGGCGCGGGCGGCCCGGCCCTCCGGATCCGGACGCCCGAGGTGCAGGTCCGAGAGCTGGACGACGGTGGTCACCGCGGGATCCGCTCCAGCAGGGCGGCCGCCTCCATGTGGTGGGTCATCGGGAACGCGTCGAACGCCCGCAGCGCGGCGGTGCGGTACCCGGCGGTGGCGAACAGGGACAGGTCCCGGGCCAGCGCGGCCGGGTCGCAGGCGATGTGCACGATCCGCCGCGGGCCGCGGGCGGCCAGGTCGCGCACCGCGGCCTTCCCGAGCCCGGCCCGCGGCGGGTCGGTGACCACGACGTCGGGGTCGGGCCGGAGCCGGGCGATCTCGCGCTCGGCGCGGCCCCGCACGAACTGGACCTGCGGCAGGTCGGCCAGCGCGGCGGCGCCGTCGGCGACCGCGGACGCGGCGGACTCGACGACCAGCACGGTCCCGGACTCCCCCACCTGGCCGGCGAGGACCGAGCCGAGCAGCCCGACGCCGCCGTAGAGGTCCCAGGCGACACCGCCCACGGGGGCGTCGGCCCAGTCGCGTACGACCGACGCGAGGGTGTCCGGCAGCGCCGGGTGGACCTGCCAGAACGTGCCGGCCGACAGCTCCCAGGTGCGGCCCGCCGCGGTCACGGTGGCGCCGGAGCCGACCCGGGCCGCCCCGTCGCCGACGACGGTGACGTCGAGCTCGGAGTCGGGCCGGAAGCGGCGCTCCAGCACCGGGGGCAGCGCGCCCGCCGGGACGAGCGGGCAGTCCCCGATCTCGCACACGTCGTGGCTGCGGTGGGCGCGCAGGCCGGGGACGCCGGCGTCGTCGACGGCCAGCCGCACCCGGGTGCGCCAGCCGAACGGACCGCCGGGGAGCTCCTCGACCTCCACCGCGGCGAGGTCGGCGGTGGCGACGACCGCGGCCCCGGCGCCGAGACGCTCCAGCTGCTCGCGCAGGACGGTCGTCTTCAGGACGCGCTGGGTGGCGTGGTCGGTGTGCTGGAAGTCGCAGCCACCGCAGCCGCCGGGCCCCGCCCACGGGCACGCGGGCTCGACCCGGTCCGGGGACGCCTCCAGCACGGCGACGGCGTCGGCGCGGCAGAACGCCCCACCCGGGTCGTCGGTGACCACGGCACGGACCAGCTCACCGGGCAGCGCGTGCCGGACGAACACGACCCGGCCACCGTCACCGTCGCGGGCCACGCAGTGTCCGCCGTGCGCGACGGGGCCGACCCGCAGCTCCAGCATCCGGTCGGTCCAGTCGGTCGCCGTCTCGGCGTTCACCGGTCCTCCTCCTTCGGGACACGGGGTGCGGGCGAGGTGCCGCCACCGGTGCGGACGCCCGCGCCGTCGCGGAGTTCGCCGGGCAGCTGCTCCGTGCCCGGGTAGCCGCGACGGGACGCCCCCGGCGCCTGCAGCGGCGACAGCGCCCGCGTGCGCGAGGACGACGGCAGCTGCCACGGCACGCTGGTCACCATCACCCCCGGCTGGAACAGCAGCCTCGTCTTGAGCCGCAGTGCGCTCTGGTTGTGCAGCACCTGCTCCCACCAGTGCCCGACGACGTACTCCGGGATGTAGACGGTCACGACGTTGCGCGGGGAGTCGCTGCGGATCCGCTTGACGTAGTCCAGCACGGGCCGGGTGATCTCCCGGTAGGGCGACTCGACGACCTTCAGCGGGACCGAGAGGTTCCGCTTGTGCCACTGCTCGACGAGCTTCTTGGTCTCGGAGTCGTCGACGTTGACCGTGACCGCCTCGAGGATGTCCGGGCGGGTCGCGCGGGCGTAGGCCAGCGCCCGCAGCGTCGGCTTGTGCAGCGTGGAGACGAGCACGACGGCGTGGTTGCGCGAGGGCAGCACGTCGTCGGTCTCGTCGGCGACGAGTGCGGCCGCGACCCGGTCGTAGTGCAGCTGGATCAGCCGCATGAGCACGAAGAACCCGCCCATCGCGACGATCGCGATCCAGGCGCCGAGGGTGAACTTGGTGATCAGCACCGTGATCAGCACGACGCCGGTCATGCAGGCGCCGAACCCGTTGATCGACTGAGCGCGACGGATCCGGCGGCGCTCGGACACCGGCGGCCCCAGCGCGAGCTCCCGGTTCCAGTGCCGGACCATGCCGGCCTGGGACAGCGTGAACGACACGAACACGCCGACGGTGTAGAGCGGGATGAGCCGGGTGACCTCGGCCTGGAAGCCGACGACCAGCAGGATCGCGAACAGCGCGAGCGCGACGATGCCGTTGGAGAACGCGAGCCGGTCGCCGCGGGTGTGCAGCTGGCGGGGCAGGTAGCGGTCCTGGGACAGGATCGAGCCGAGCACCGGGAAGCCGTTGAACGCGGTGTTCGCGGCCAGGACCAGGATCAGCGCCGTCATCACGATGACGAAGAAGTAGCCCGGCGGGAAGTTGTCGAAGACCGCGTCGGCGAGCTGGGCGATCATGGTGTGCTGCTCGTAGCCGGGCGGGGCGTCGGGGAACTGGCGCGCCGGGTCCTCGGCGATCTGGACGCCAGTCAGCTGGGCCAGCGCGATCAGCCCCATGAACAGCGACACCGACATCGCCCCGAGCAGCAGCAGCGTGGTGGCCGCGTTCTTCGACTTCGGCTTGCGGAAGGCCGGCACGCCGTTCGAGATCGCCTCGACGCCGGTCAGCGCGGCCGCGCCCTGGGTGAAGCTGCGCAGCACGAGCAGCACCAGGGCGAGGCCGGTGAACGCGTCGCCCTCCGCGACCAGGTGCAGGTCGGCGCTCTCGGCGCGCACGGGGTCGCCGAGGATCAGCACCCGGGTCAGCCCCCAGAGGATCATCGTCGCGACGCCGAGGACGAAGGCGTAGACCGGGACCGCGAAGGCGGCGCCGGACTCGCGGATGCCGCGCAGGTTGATCGCGGTGAGCACGGCGATGGCCGAGACGGCGAACAGCACCTTGTGCTCGGCGACGAACGGCACCAGCGCGCCGATGTTGGCCGCGGCCGCGGAGATCGAGACGGCGACGGTGAGGGTGTAGTCGACGAGCAGCGCGCTGGCGACGGTCAGTCCGGCGTTCTTGCCGAGGTTGACCGTCGCGACCTCGTAGTCACCCCCGCCGGAGGGGTAGGCGTGGACGTTCTGCCGGTAGCTGGCGACGACCGTGAGCAGCACGACGACGACGGCGAGACCGATCCACGGCGACATCGCGTAGGAGGCGACGCCGGCGACCGACAGGGTCAGGAAGATCTCCTCCGGCGCGTAGGCGACCGACGACATGGCGTCGGAGGCGAACACGGGGAGGGCGATCCGCTTCGGGAGCAGGGTGCTGGTCAGGCGGTCGCTGCGCTGCGGTCGTCCGACCACGAGCCGCTTGAGAGCGACGGCGAGCTTGGACACGGGGCGCAGCCTATGCCCCCGGTCCGATCCGCTTCGCGATAGCGTTCACCGCGCGTCGTCGGCGTCCCCGTCGCCGTCGGTACAGAAGGAACGAACCGTACATCCCGGGCCTCCCGACCCGGCGGAAGGACCCCAGACGCCATGCACGTCGTGATCATGGGATGTGGCCGCGTCGGCGCGTCCCTGGCCTCGGGCCTGGAACGGCTCGGCCACGAGGTCGCGGTGATCGACCGCGACCCGCAGGCCTTCCGCCGGCTCGGCCCGGACTTCCGCGGGCGCCAGGTGGTCGGCTTCGGCTTCCACCGCAGCGTGCTCGACGAGGCGGGGCTGGAGTCCGCCGACGCGTTCGCCGCCGTCTCCTCCGGGGACAACTCCAACATCATCGCCGCCCGCGTGGCGCGCGAGAGCTACGGCGTCGGCAAGGTCGTCGCCCGGATCTACGACGCCAAGCGCGCCGCGGTGTACGAGCGCCTCGGCATCCCGACGGTCGCGACCGTCCCGTGGACGACCGACCGGCTGCTGCGCATGCTGCTGCCCGACGGCGTCGCCACCGCCTGGCGCGAGCCCACCGGCACCGTGGCCGTCCTGCCGCTGCCGCTGCACGAGAACTGGGTGGGGCGCCCGATCCGCGACCTGGAGCGGGCGACGAGCTCGCGGGTCGCGTTCATCGTGCGGTTCGGCACCGGGGTGCTGCCGACCAAGGACACCACCGTGCAGCACGAGGACACCGTCTACGTGGCGGCGGTCTCGGGCACGGTCAGCGACGTGACGGCGGCCGCCGCGGCGCCGCCCGAGGAGGACTGATGCGGGTCGCGATCGCGGGTGCGGGCGCCGTCGGGCGGTCCATCGCGCTGGAGCTGGTCGAGTCCGACCACCGGGTCATGCTGATCGAGCGCGAGCTGACCCACATCGACCCGAACTCGGTCCCCGAGGCCGAGTGGGTGCACGCCGACGCCTGCGAGCTGTCGTCGCTGGAGGACGCCGGCATCGAGGGCTGCGACGTCGTGATCGCCGCGACCGGCGACGACAAGGTCAACCTGGTGGTGTCGCTGCTGGCGAAGACCGAGTTCGGGGTCCGCCGGGTGGTGGCCAGGGTGAACGACCCGCGCAACGAGTGGCTGTTCGGGGAGAACTGGGGCGTCGACGTCGCGGTGTCGACGCCGCGGCTGCTGGCGGCGCTGGTCGAGGAGGCCGTCGCCGTCGGGGACCTGGTGCGGCTGCTGACGCTGCGTCAGGGGCAGGCGAACCTCGTCGAGGTGACGCTGCCCGAGGACACCCCGCTGGCCGGGCGGCCGGTGCGGGTGCTGGAGCTGCCGACGGACTCGGCGCTGGTGACGATCCTGCGCGGCGGCCGGGTCATCGTGCCGCAGCCCGACGACGCGCTGGAGGGCGGCGACGAGCTGCTGTTCGTGGCGACGACGGCGGTCGAGGAGGACATCCGCGCCGCTCTCCTGTGACCCCGCCTCTCCCACCCCGCCGGGGACCGGCACCCGGAGTGTCCCGCGTGCCGGTGCCGCTCAGGCGGTCGCGGGGCGGGCGCGCTCGGCGCGGCGCACGATGAGGATCGTGGCCAGGATCGCGACCCCGGTGAGCGGGTAGCCCATCGCGAGCCGCGCGACACCCAACCAGGTCTCGGAGTCGGCGAGGTACAGCCCGCCCTGCACGACGACCTTCGCGAGGAAGGTCCCCGCCCACACCGCGGTGGCCCAGCCGTAGGCGCGGACCAGGTGGGGGTCTGCGCGCCACTCGGTGCCGTGTCCGTTGATGCCGTGCCAGATCACCCCGGCCAGCGGCCAGCGGGCGATGATCGACACCAGCGCGACGACGCCCAGGGCGCCGCTGTAGAGCAGACCGGGCAGGTAGAACCCGCGGGCCTCCCCGGTCCGGCTCGCGACGAGCGCACACACCCCGACCCCGAGCAGACCGGAGATCGCGGGCATGACCGGGTCACGACGGACCAGACGCCAGACCAGCACCAGCACACCGGCTCCGACGGCCGCGTACAGCGCGGTCGTCAGGTCGGCCAGGATGTTGACGAGGACGAACACCACGACCGGGATGGTCGAGGCGACGATCCCGGTCACCCCGCCCATCTGTTCCAGCAGGGTCGGGGTGGGCGCCTCCGGGGTGGACTCCGCCGGTCCCCCGGTCCGGTCCGGTTCCGGTGCGGCGGCGTGCGCCGGTGCCGTCACCGGCCGGCCGAGGGGCGCGGTCCGGTCCTGCGGGTCGACGTCGGTGACACGCGGGATCCGGGTGGTCGGGGCGTCGTGGTGGTGGTCGTTCAAGCCGGTCCGATCCGTCGGCTCAGGAGCAGGCCGCGAGGGTCCCGCGGGTCACTGCGCCTGGCAGATCTCGTAGTACGGGTTGTAGAGCACCTTGCGGCCGTCGCGGACCGAGATCCGGCCACGGACCCGCATGGTGCGTCCGGCCTCGATACCGGGGATGCTGCGCCGGCCCATCCAGACCAGGGTGACGCCGTCGGTCCCGTCGAACAGCTCGGCCTTCAGGGTGGCGTCGGCACTCTGTGGACAGAGGTCGACGCTGCGGATCCGGCCGAGCATCGTGACCTCTTCGCCGCAGGCACAGTCGCGGGCCGGTCGTGCACCGGTCTCCTCGACGTCCTCGGCGAGGTCGCGCGCGTCGAGTTCGTCGACATCGCTGGTGAGTTTGCGGAGCATCCGGCGGAACGCTCCGCCATCCGTGCTGCCCATGTCTCTCCTCGGCCGTGTCCGGTACCGGCCCGGGGTCACCGGACCCTCCGGTGACCCGCACTCGCGCGGCAACACGACAGGGTGTCGTGGTGGCGCCGAGAGCGTAACGCGCGGATGCCCCGGTTTGTGCCCGCGGCGGCCCCGACCTCCCGGTCACCGCCCCGGCGACCGGCTCGCGGGCCGCGCCCGGTGGTCGACGGGCGGGTGCGGGCCGGGCGTACCGGACACCCGTGCCCATCCCGCTGCCGCTCAGTCCCGCCGGTGCCGTCCGAGGTCGCGGGGACCGGTGCCGCCCGCGCGCCGACCGGAGGGCCACTGGCCGGTGAGCCCGGACCCGCCCGCTGCCCGCCCGGCGTCGAGCCCGCCGGAGGCGTCCTCGGTGTCGTCGGTGCCGTCGGTGCGCTCGCCCGCGGTGCGGGCCGGGTCCGCGGGCGCGGGGTCGTCGGTGCGGGCCGCGGCCCGTCCGGCGGCGGCCCGGCTCGCGCGGTAGTCCGCCAGCCCGGTGACACCGCCGTGCCCGTTGGTGCGGTCGGCACCCGGTCCGTCGGCGTGCGGCCCGCGGTCGGCCGACGCGCTGCGCAGCAGGTCCTGCAGGGCACTGCGTGCCTCGTCGGCCGAGGTGGGACCGCCTCCGTGCCAGGGGCGGTCCGCATCGGCCGCGGCCCGGAACAGATCGTCCCCGCCCGGGCCCGGCGACGCCGGGTACGCGGCCGGGGCCGGGTCGTGGTCCACGCCGCGCGACGTGGAGCCGGTGGGCGCGGGACCTGCGGTGTCGCTCCCGGCGGTGCCGCTCCCCGTGGAGGGCGCGTCGCCGGGTTCGCGGCGGCGTCCACCGCCTGCAGGGGCGTCGAGGGCGACGGCGGCGAGCAGGTCCGCCACCGAGGTGCCCGCACCGGCGCCGTGCCGACCGGACCGGCGGCTGGCGGCGATCTCGGCGGACAGCCAGCCGTCGTCGTCCGGGGTGGGGTCGGTGGGCGCCGTGTGGCCGGGCGCGTCCGCGGTGGGCCGGGCACCCCGCCGACGACGGGTGGACGCCGGTGCGGCGGGCTCGGTCGGGGCCGGGAGCCGGTCGAGCGTGGCCTCCATGAGCGGCACGTCCGACAACGGGATGTCCTCGATGGCCCCCGTCGGCGGCGACGCAGGCTCCGGCGGCCCGGCCGGGGTGTCCCGCGTGCGCGCGGCGAGCAGGTCCGCGGCGTCGACGCGGGCGGCGTCGGCGGCGCGGTCGCGCCGGGAGCGGCGCGCCGCCCCACCGGTGCCGGGCCGGGTCGACCCCGCCGTGGCACCGGAGGCGGTCGGGGTGCCGAACGGGTCCCGGCCGTGGGCGGCGCCATCGGCAGCGTCGACAGAGCCGTCGGCAGCGGTGTCGGCAGAGCCGTCGGGAGCGGTGCCGGGATCCAGGGCGGTGCGGCCGTCGAACGCCGTACCGTCGAGCGCGGTGTCCCCGAGCGCAGGGCCGCCGAGCGCGGTGTCCCCGAGCGCGGGGCCGTCGAGCACGGTGCCGGGGTCGAGGGCCGAGGCCGGGACGGGGGTGCTGCGGTCCAGGATGTCGCCGGCCGACGCGCCCCGGCCGAAGCCGGTGAGCGGGGTCGCGGACCGGTCGTCCTCGACGCCGGCGAGCAGGTCGGCGGCCGACAGCGCGGTCACTGCCGGGTCGCGGCGGGCCGGGGGCTCCGCCGATTCGGGCTCCGGGGCCCGGAGCGGGGCGACCGCGCTCGGCGCCGGGTCCGGCGCGTGCAGCGGAGCCGGGGCGTGCAGCGGAGCCGGGGCGTGCAGCGGAGCCGGGGCGTGGATCGACCCGCGCCCGGGCAGCGGGCCCACGCCGGTGTCGGGACCGGCCCGGCCCGGCCCGGCCGCGGGGGCGACGCCGCCCGCGGTCGGGATCGCGCCGGTCGGGGTCGCACTGCCGGGGATGCCCCCGGGCTGTGGGGCGGCGAGGGGCGTGGCAGCGGACGGTGTGGCAGCGGACGTCGTGGCACCGGCCGGGGCGCCGCCGAGCCGGTTCGCGCCGGTCCGGTCGGGCCGGGCCGGGCGCCCGCGTCGGCGACCGGGCCGTGCCTCGGGCCCGGGGGCGACCAGCGGACCGTCGGTCAGCGCGGTGCGCTCGGCGGGCGACTCGTCGGTGCGCACGTCCGGGGCGAGCGGCGTGCGCGCCGCGGCCGGATCGGCCGGGGCCGCCGCGGCGGGGCGGCGGACCTGCGGCAGCGCGCGGGTGCGCGAGTCGGCGTCGTCGGTGGACGGGCGGGGGCCCACCGGCCCCGCGGGGGGCCGCGCGGCCGGGACCCCGGACGCCGACGCCGCGGCGGGCGCGGTACGGCGCGGGCGGGCCGGGCGGGCGGGCTCGACCGGCGTCGCCGGTTCCGCGGAGGCGGCGGCCGGCACCGGGCGGGCGCCGGTCGTGGGGCCGGACGGCGCCGGGGTCGCGCCCGTCTCCCCGGCGGGGGCCGGGACGGACACGGTGATGCTGGGCTTCTGCGGCGCGGCCTCGGGCTGCCGCTCGCGCAGGTGCTCGGGCAGCTCCAGGGGCAGGACTGTCCGCGGCGGGTACGGCGATTTCCCGCGGACGACGATGATCCCCCGCAGCACGCGCCGGAGCTCCACGTCGAGGGCCTCGACGGTCTCCAGCGACGCCGTCGCCACGCCGTAGACCATCCAGCGCGGGCCGTCGCAGCCGACGAACACCGATGCGGCGTTCTCGGTGCGGGCGTGGAGCTCGCGGCCCCAGTCGCCGCGGGCGTTGCGGACCCGGGCACCGCCGGTGCGCAGGGACTGCTCGATCTCCGCGGACAGGTCCGCCCACAGCCCGGACGACCGCGGCGCGGCGAGCGCACTCACCGCGATCCGGCCCTCGGCCAGCAGCAGGTGCACCGCCTGGGGACGCTCGGCGCCGGCGGGCTCCAGCTTCAGCTCGGCACCGTAGGGCACCGGGACCTGCAGGGCACCGAGGTCGACGCGGGCGAGCGCGTCGGTCATCGACGGGTCGAGCTCCTCGACGTCGGCCGGCCCCAGCGGGCGGCCGCCGCTGCCGGGCGGCGGGACCGACAGCGGGGCGTCACCGACGCCGTACTCGTCCTCGTCGTACTCGGCGTCGTACTCGGCCTCGTCGTCGTACTCGGCGTCGTGGTCACCGACGTACTCGGCGTCGTGCTCGTCGTCGAGGTCGTCGCCGGCGGGCCGGGACGGGCGCCGGCCCCAGGACGGGTCGTCGGGGTCGCCGCCGTCGAAGCCCTGCGGGGTGCGGTCGCGGGCGTAGGCGAGCTCGTCGTCCTCGACGCGGTGCGACAGCAGCGGGGGCTCCTCGTCGTCCCAGCGGCCGTCGGGTGCGACCCGGTCGTCGTACCCCGCGGGTGCGGGTGCGGGCAGGCGCCCGGAGGCGCCCGGGGCCGGGGCACGGCCGGTGGTGTCCCGGCCGACCGCGCGCACCGCCGTCGTCGCCGCGGCGGGGCCGGCGGGTGCGGGGACGGCGCCGCCGGTCCGCGGGCCGGGTGGCACCGGGCGGGAGCCGGTGGCGGGGGCGGAACCGTTGCGCCCCGGCGCGGGCGGCCTGCCGTTCGGCGCACCGGGTCCGGAGCCGTTGCGCGGGGCCACGCCGTTCGCCGGCGGCGCCCCGCGGCGGGCGTCCTGCGCGGCGTAGTGGTCGGCGTAGTCGTCGACGTCGGAGTCGCCGTAGCCGGGATAGCCCGGGTAGGCACCTGTCCCGGTGTCCTCGATCCCGTCCTCCGGACGGATGTCGAACATCCGACCGCGTGTGCGTCCGGGCATCTACTGGTCCCCTCCCCCGGCGACGAGCGCGGCGTTCCCGCCGGTCGAGCCGTGACCGGCGGCGCCGCGTACCGACGCGGGCAGCGCGGTGACCTCCACGAACCGGGCCGTCTCGACCCGTTGCACCACCAGCTGCGCGATGCGGTCCCCCCGGTGCAGCTTCACCGGCGTGTCCGGGTCGGTGTTGACCAGGCAGACCTTGATCTCGCCGCGGTACCCGGCGTCGATCGTGCCGGGTGCGTTGACGATCGAGAGCCCGCACCGCGCCGCGAGGCCGGACCGGGGGTGCACGAACCCGGCGTAGCCCTCGGGCAGCGCGATCGCCACCCCGGTCCCGACGAGCGCCCGGCGCCCCGGCTGGAGGACCACGTCGGTGGTCGTCACGAGGTCGGCCCCGGCGTCGCCGGGCCGCGCGTACGCGGGCGGGGGGACGTCGGGGTCGAGCCGCGTCAGCAGGACGTCGACGGACGCTGCTGCCGGCGGCTGGTCCGGGGGAGCGGGCACGGAACCGGGCACGGCGGGCGACGCTACCCTGGGCCTCGTGAGCGAACGGGATCCGGAGACCGACTCTGCGACGGCTGGCCCTGCTGCGTTCGACGAGCGGTTGTCCGTCCCGGTGTGGTGGTACCTGCTCGCCGTCGGGCTCGGTGTCCTGATGGGCGCGCAGATCCACATGGGCTATCCCGGCCTGCGGGCGTGGCTGGGCTACCTGACGATGGTGCCGCTGTGCGTCGGTGTCCTGTGGTGGATGGGCCGCAGCCGCGTCACCGTCCGCGACGGCGTGCTCGTCTCGAACGGCCGCGAGCTGCCGCTGTCCGCGGCGGGCGTCACCGACACCGTCGCGCGGGCCGACAAGCAGCAGGCGATGGGCCCCGATCTCGACCCGCAGGCCTACGTCCTGCACCGGGCGTGGGTGGGGCCGCTGGTACGGGTCCAGGTGATCGGCCGCGACGAGCCCTACTGGGTGCTCAGCACGCGCCGTCCCGACGAGCTGCGGGCGGCGATCGCCGCCGAGGCGCCGCACCCCCAGCAACAGCAGCGCTGACAGCACTGACAGCGCCGACACGCGCAGAAACCACGCGCAGAAACGACGGGGCCCCGGCGAGATCGCCGGGGCCCCGTCGTGGTCCTCCCGTCGGACGGGCCCTGCCGGGCCCGCCCGGTCAGGCCTGCCCGATCAGGCTTGCCCGATCAAGCGGCACAGTCGCGGCAGAGGAACTGTCCGCCCGAGGAGCTGGCGAGCCGGCTCCGGTGGTGCACCAGGAAGCAGCTCGCACAGGTGAACTCGTCCGCCTGCTTCGGCAGGACGTTCACCGTCAGTTCCTCGCCCGACAGGTCCGCGCCCGGGAGCTCGTAGCTCTCCGCGGTGTCGGTCTCCTCGACGTCGACGACCGCGGACTGCGCCTCGTTGCGGCGCTGCTTGAGCTCGTCGAGCGAGTCCTCGGCCATCTCGTCGGCCTCATTGCGACGCGGGGCGTCGTAGTCGGTCGCCATCAGGTCTCACCCTTGCCTTACGTCCGAGCTGCTCGATTCCGGCCCACGAGCAGCGGTACTTCGCATCGGTTGGTCGTCGCGTGCCGCTGGAGAACGTCGCGGGGAGCGGGTTTGTGCCCGGCCCCATGAGTGACGCCGGTCTCACCTGGCCCGGTGGACCGGGTGGCTCGTCCGTCGTGAGTCCTGTCGCGGCCGATCCGTCACCGGCGGCGGGGAGGGTAGCCCAGCGTCCGCGGAGCGTCGCAGCGAGTCCCCCGATGATGCCGGGTGTCGCCCCGACGCCACCGCCGCCGGGCGCACTAGTGTCGCCCGGTGTGACGACGAGCGCCCGCACCCCCACGCCCGGTGCCGACCCCGCCACCGTCGGCGCGTGGCTGTCCACGGCCCTCGGCGACGAACGGTGGCGCGAGGCGCGGCTCACCCCGATCGGCGCCGGGCGGTCCAACCTGACCTACCGGGTCTCCTCCCCCGCCGGGGCGGTCGTGCTGCGTCGCCCGCCGGTCGGCGAGGTCGCCGCGACCGCCCACGACATGGGCCGCGAGCAGCGGGTGATCTCCGCGCTGGGGCCGAGCGCCGTGCCCGTCCCCGCGGTGCTGGCCGCCGACGACGGCGACGTGCTCGGCGCCCCCTGCTTCGTGATGGAGCTCGTCGACGGCGTCGTGCCGCTCGACGACCTGCCCGAGGGCTGGGCGGCCACGGAGCAGCAGCGCCGCGCCGCGGGCGAGGAGCTGGTGGACGTGCTGGCCGCGCTGCACGCCGTCGACCCGGCCGCGGCGGGCCTGGGCGACTTCGGTCGCCCGGAGGGCTTCATGGAGCGCCAGATCCGGCGCTGGGGCACGCAGTGGGCAGCCGCCCGCGACGGCGACGACCCCGTCCCGGTGGACGCGGAGGTCGAGTCCGAGCTCACCCGGCTCTCCGAGCGGCTGGCCGCCGACGTGCCGGCCGCGCAGCGCCACACCGTGGTGCACGGCGACTACCGGCTCGACAACTGCGTCTTCGACGCCGGGGACCCCGGCCGCATCCGCGCGGTCCTGGACTGGGAGATGTCCACCCTCGGCGACCCGCTGGCCGACCTCGGGCTGCTGCTCGTCTACTGGAAGCAGGACGGCGACGCCACCGTCTGGTCCTCCGCCCAGCCGCTGGCGAGCCCGACCGGCCTGCCCGGCTTCCCGACGCGGCGCGAGCTCGTCGAGGGCTACACCGCGCGCACCGGCCTCGACGCCGGACCGCTGCCCTGGTACGTCGGGTTCGGCGCGTTCAAGCTGGCCGTCGTGCTCGCGGGGATCCTGGCGCGGGCCCGGGCCGGGTCGGTGCCGGCGGAGATGGCCGACGGCCTCGACGGGTCGGTCGGCCCGCTCGTCGCGCTGGGCCACCACGTCCTGGACGGAGGGTCGATCTGATGCCGGCCGGCCGCACCCGCACCGACCGCCCCTACGAGCGGCGCCGGGCCCGTCCGATCCTGGTGACCACCGCGTTGCTGGCCGTGCTGGCCGTCGCCACGTGGGCGGTCGTGCTCGGCACCGCCTCGGACGGCTCGGCGTCGACGAACTGCCCGGCCCCGTCGTCGGGGGCCCTGGCCGGAACCGAGATCGACCGGGCCGAGCTGGCCTCGGTCGCCCCGGCCGCCCCGGACGACGTCCGCTTCCACGTCCTCAACGCCGGCGGTCAGCGCGGGCAGGCGAACCTGGTGTCCGCCGAGCTCAAGGACCTGCAGTTCGGCGAGGCCGGGACCCCGGGCAACGACCCCGCGTTCCCGCAGGGCGACCTGGACTGCATCGGGCAGATGCGGTTCGGCCCGGACGGCGCGGCGTCCGCGTCGACGCTCGCGCTGGCGCTGCCCTGCGTCGAGCTGATCCGCGACGATCGTCAGGGGGCGGTGGTCGACGTCGTCGTCGGGTCGGCGTTCACCGACGTCGCACCGGGCCGTGCGGCCCGCGACGTGCTGGACCAGCTGTCCGCGCCGGGTACCGAGGGCGGTCCGCGGGCCGACCCGGGCCTGCTGGCCCAGGCCCGCGCGGCGACCTGCTGAGCGGAGCGCCCCGGCGGCTCAGACGGTGTCGGCGCCGCTGCGGCGGGCCAGTTCCGCGAGGGCGGCGGCGACTCCGGGCGCGGCGGCGAGCGTGACGTCGGCGCCCAGGGCGTCGCCGTCGTCGAGGCCGTGGACGCCCGGGCTGCCCGAGACGTGCACCACGGCACCGGCCTCGGTCGCGATGAGCGCACCGGCCGCCCAGTCCCACCAGTTGCAGCCGTGCTCGAGGTAGCCGTCGAGCCAGCCGGCCGCGACGGCGCACAGGTCCAGCGACGCCGCGCCGGCCCGCCGGACGTCGCGGACCTCGGGGAGCATCGCCGCGACCATCCCGGCCTGCCGGGCGCGCCGTTCGGCGCGGTAGGCGAACCCGGTGCCGACCAGGGACTGGCCGAGTTCGGTGGTCGCCGCGGCCCACAGCGGACGCCCGTCGAGGGTCGCGCCGAGACCGCGTCCGGCCGACCAGAGCCGCCCGGAGGCGGGCTCGGACACCGCACCGGCCACGCCCTCCCCGTCGACGACGGCGGCGATCGAGATCCCGTACCAGGGCAGGCCGTAGAGGTAGTTGACGGTGCCGTCGATCGGGTCGACCACCCAGCGCGCGACAGCCGGGTCGCCGGCGCCCTCCTCGCCGTACACCGACTCACCGGGGCGCAGCTGCGCGAGCCGGTCGCGGACGAACCGCTCCACCGAGGCGTCGGAGGCGGTGACGACGTCGGTCGGCGAGGACTTCGTCGTGACGCCGTCGTCGTGCGGGGCGGGCAGGCCGCGCAGGTGCTCCGCGGCCTCGGCCGCGACCTGCTCGGCGACGGCGCGCAGGGTGGCGGGATCGCTGCTCTCGTGCGGGCTCACCACCCCATCCGACCACGTGCGGAGCCGCCGGGACGCGCGGGGCGGCGTGAGGTGCGTCCCCCCGGCCGGTACGCAGTTACAATGGAACGCACACCCCGTCTCCGGGACGCGCGGCGACCACCATCGACGCCGGCGACCGAGACGGTGGCAGGACAGGACATCCCGGCCGTCGTGGCCTCGTCTCCCCCGACGAGCGCGCCGCGACCGGGCCGCGTAACGACTCCAGCGCACGTAGCGAGAGGGCCCAGGTGGCAGCCGCAGACTCCGCAGCACGCAGCGACTCGACCGTCGAACCGACGTCGGGTACCGCATCCCGCAGCCGCCGTACTTCCGGCACCACGAGCACCGCGTCGGCGGCGACCGGCACGGTGAAGAAGCCGGCCGCACGCACCCGCAAGCCCGCCGCGGCGGGTGGCACGGCGACCAAGGCCGCGCCGAAGACCGGCCCGCGCAAGCCCGCCACGAAGAAGGCCTCCACCAAGAAGGCCGACGGCGACGAGCCGGACGCCGACGGCGAGGAGGTCGTCCTCGAGGACGGCGAGATCGACGCCTCGGACGTCGAGGCCGACATCGAGGCGGCGGCGAAGGAGGAGACCGCCGACGACTCGTCCGACGACGACGATGACGACGACTCCGAGGACGAGACCAACACCGGCAAGAACCGGGTGGCGCCGACCACCCGGGCGTCGCAGCAGAAGTCGGCCGACTTCGTCTGGGACGAGGAGGAGTCCGAGGCCCTGCGCCAGGCGCGCAAGGACGCCGAGCTCACCGCCTCGGCCGACTCGGTCCGCGCGTACCTGAAGCAGATCGGCAAGGTCGCGCTCCTCAACGCCGAGGAGGAGGTCGAGCTCGCGAAGCGCATCGAGGCCGGCCTCTACGGCGCCGAGCGCATCCGCAAGGTCTTCGAGTCGAACGAGAAGCTGTCCCCGCAGATGCGGCGCGACCTGCGCTGGATCGTGCGGGACGGCGAGCGCGCCAAGAACCACCTGCTCGAGGCGAACCTCCGGCTCGTGGTCTCGCTGGCCAAGCGCTACACCGGCCGCGGCATGGCGTTCCTGGACCTGATCCAGGAGGGCAACCTCGGCCTCATCCGTGCGGTCGAGAAGTTCGACTACACCAAGGGCTACAAGTTCTCGACCTACGCGACGTGGTGGATCCGGCAGGCCATCACCCGCGCGATGGCCGACCAGGCCCGCACCATCCGCATCCCGGTGCACATGGTGGAGGTCATCAACAAGCTCGGCCGCATACAGCGTGAGCTGCTCCAGGATCTCGGGCGCGAGCCCACTCCCGAGGAGCTCGCCAAGGAGATGGACATCACCCCGGAGAAGGTGCTGGAGATCCAGCAGTACGCCCGGGAACCCATCTCCCTGGACCAGACCATCGGCGACGAGGGCGACTCGCAGCTCGGTGACTTCATCGAGGACTCCGAGGCGGTCGTCGCGGTCGACGCGGTGAGCTTCACCCTCCTGCAGGACCAGCTGCAGTCGGTGCTGGCGACGCTGTCCGAGCGCGAGGCGGGCGTCGTCCGGCTGCGCTTCGGTCTCACCGACGGCCAGCCGCGCACCCTCGACGAGATCGGCCAGGTCTACGGCGTGACCCGCGAGCGGATCCGCCAGATCGAGTCGAAGACGATGTCGAAGCTGCGGCACCCGTCGCGGTCCCAGGTGCTGCGCGACTACCTGGACTGAGCACCACCGTTCCACGACGAGGGCCCCGCCGGAGCATCCGGCGGGGCCCTCGTCGTCCGGTCAGAACAGGGTCGGGGTGGGGGCCACGGCGTCGTCGAGGAACGCGCTGATCGCCGGCACGAGGGTCGCCGTCTCCCCCACCAGCCCGATGTGCGACGTCGCGGGCAGCACCACCAGGCGTGCCCGGGGGACCTCCTGCAGCATCCCGGTCGCGGCGGCCCGTTCGTTGCCGCCGCCGAGCAGCCGGAACATCTCCACCGCGTGCTCGGGTCGCACGCCGTCGGCGTCCCCGACGATCACCATGGAGCGGGCGGTGATGCCGCGCATCCGGGCGTCGTCGATCTGCTGGTCCTCGGCGTTGAGCACCTTCACCTTCTCCACCCACGCCGCGAACGCGGCAGGGTCCGGAGTGTGCTCCAGGAACGCCGTCTCGACGGGCGTGCCGGACAGCACCGTCACGTCCATCCCCGTGACGGCGGAGTGCACGGCGGGGTACCAGCCGTCGCGGCGGAACGTCGCGGCCATCACGACGAGCTTGCCGACGAGGTCCGGGTGCCGGAGCGCGAGCTGCAGCGCCACGCCACCGCCCTGGGAGTAGCCCAGCACGTCCGCCCGATCGACGCCCAGGCCGCGGAGCAGCGCCGCGGCGTCGTCGGCGAACTGCTCGTAGGACAGCGCACGGGGCGCGTCCGGGGTCCGGCCCTGGCCCTGCATGTCGGCGACGACGACGGTGCGGTCGGCGGCGAACCCGGCCACCCACGCCGCCATCGAGCCGGTGGCCATGAACGCGCCCGGCAGCAGGAGCAGCGGGGGTGAGGTCCCGAGCTCGCCGTACACCTCGTGGTACAGATCCAGGCCGTTGACCGGCAGGTGTCCGGCCGAGGACGGCGACAGAGTGAGGTGTTCTCAGTAGCGGGGTGGCAGGTCGTGGCGACACGCCGAGGGTGGTGAGATGAGCGGGAACGGGGCAGGACCCCGGTAGATCGGTTCGGTCCAGCACAGATCGACACCGTCACCGAGGTCCTGCATGTCTGATCCTGTCACCTACACCGCTGTCCTCCCGATCGGGGAGCGCACCGTGGCCTATCTGGCGCGGCTCCTGGTCCTTCAACGCCGTCGACGTGGCACCCGGCGGCGGGCGTTGACCCC
>NZ_MCIP01000001.1:4008460-4079133 GCF_001932425.1 Pseudonocardia sp. Ae505_Ps2 | reverse complement strand
GACCAGCGACGTGCGGCCGGGCCGCGAGCACGACACCCGCTGCGCCCGTACCCACCCCGGGCTGCTCGAGGGCCTGGCCGCGTTCACCGACGACACCCACGCCGCGCTGGGCGACCTCGGCTACGAAGGCGAAGCCGACCGGCTCACCGTGCCCATCAAACTCGCCCCCGGCCGCGGGCAGACGGTCAACCAGCGCACCGTCAACACCCTGCACTCAGCCCTTCGTGCTCTGGCCGAACGCGGAAACGCCCTGCTCAAGACCACCTTCGCCGCGTTGCGGCGAGTCACGCTATGTCCCTGGCGCACCGGCGCGATCACCGCAGCTGCGCTCGTACTACTCCACACCGAGTACGACCGCACGACATGATCAACCCGCTACTGAGAACACCTCAGTGGGTGCTGGTCCGGTCATGGTGTCTCCCGCGGTGCGACGATGGGATCGGTCCCCCTACCGACCGCGTCGCGGCACCGGACTCATCGCCCCCGGCGACGTCGGTCCGGTGCGACGCCCGGACCGGCACCGGTGATCCGACCGCGGGACCCGGGTCCCCGACGCGACGGCCGGCCGCGCCGACACCGGTCCGCACCGGGCCCACCGGACTCACCGGGCCGCAGCGCGACCCGGCGCCGGGCCGGTGAGCGGGCCGGTGAGCGGGCCGGTGAGCGGGCCGTCAGCCGGTCTTGGACAGCTGCCCGCGCAGCGCACCGGTCCGGTACTGCTCGGTGTGGATGTCGACGAACCAGGCAGCCGGGTTGGCCTCCAGGTCCGTGACCGCGAACCCGGTGCCGGTGTCGACGCCGCCGACGATCACACCGGTGGTGAACGGTCCCTGCAGGCAGCCCTTGCTGGTCATCGGGCCGCCGGGCGGGCCCTGCGGGTCCGGGAAGGCCATCCTCGGGTTGCCGGACTCGTTCGGCTGCCCCTCCTGCAGGTGCGTGGCGGTCCGCGCGGGGCTGCTGAACGGCGGGGTCACCCCGGTGACCTGGATGTCGTAGCAGACGATGTTCTGCTGGCTGTTCAGGCGGAGGGTGAAGGTGCCGGTCGCGCCCTGCTGGCCGGGCACCGGTGCGCCGTCGTCGGCGCGGACCGCGTCCGGGGTGAGGGTCGCGGTGAGCGTGCTGGTGAACGTGGGCGGCTCCGGGACGGGTGCGTCCTCGGCCAGCGCGGGTGACGCGGTGAGCGCCAGTCCCGCCACCGCGCAGAGCGCGCCCCCGACCCACCTGATCGACCGCAGTCCCATCGGTTCCCCCTCGTGCTCGCGTGTCGCCGAAGGGCAAGCATGCGGACACGACGGGCCCGTCCGCGCCCCCTCGGGGTGTTGTCGACCGCTTCGGGTGGGGCACGGGCCGATCCGGTTTCGACCGGGCATTCCGGGGCACGGCCCGGAAAACCGCGCGATTCCGTCGGGGGTCACGGCTACCGTCGATCACCGATCGCGTCGGAGATCCCGGAGCGCGGTCTCGTCGGGGGTGTCGAGGGTGCGCGCGCTGTCATGGCGTCGGCTGGGTGGACCGGTGTCGTTCGTGGCCGTGGGCGCCGCGGTGGTGGCCGCGGTCGCGGAGGCGACGGCGGCGACCGTGGTCGGGGCGGTGGTGAGCGGGCCGACGGCCACCCTGATCGCCGTGCTCGCCGCACTGCTGCTGGGCGCCGCGCTGCTGGACGCCCTGGGCCGGGTCCTGTTCTCCGGGGTGGTCGGGCGCGCGGAGGGCAGGTTGCGTGCGGACCTCGTGGGGTCCGCGCTGGCGCAGCCGCTGCCCGCGCTGGAGGACCAGGCGGTCGGGGAGCTCCTCGACCGGGTAGACGACGACTGTCGCCAGCTCGCCCAGCTCATCCGGCGGATCGGCTGGGAGACCGGCCGGTCGCTGCTGCGCTCGGTGGTCGCATGGATCGTCGCCGGGCTGGTGTTCTGGCCGGCGTTCGTCGTGTTCCCGCTGGTCGCCGCCGCAATCGTGCTGGTGGCGCGGCCGTTGACGCCGCAGATCGCGCGGGCCAAGGTCGCCGAGGAGACGGCCTGGTCGGACCACGCGGCGCAGCTGGAGGAGTCGGTCGCCGGCCAGGACGACGTGCGCACCTCGCTGGGCCAGCCGCACGTGGTCGCCGGGTTCGCCCGCCGGGCCGCGACGGTCGTCGCGCGCACCCACGAGGTGTCCCGGATCGCGACCCGGCTCGGTCTGCGGACGGGCACCGTCGCGCACGCGCTGCTCGGGGCGCTCGCGCTCGGCGGGGTGTGGCTGGTCGCCGGGGACCCGGGCGGCATCGCCGCACTGGTCACGTTGTGGCTCCTGGTCACCGCGTTCGTCGGCCAGGTCGACGCCATCGTCGACCGGATGCCCGACATCCAGGCCGGTCTGGGCGCGCTCACCCGGGTGTCGTCGCTGCTGGAGACCGAGCGGGAGCCCGAGGGCGGCCGTCCCCTGCCGCCGGGGCCGGCGTCGGTGGAGCTGCGCGGGCTGACCGCCGGGTACGACGACGGGTTCCGCCTGGGCGGGATCGACCTGACCGTCCCGGCGGGGACGACGTGTGCGCTGCTCGGCCGTACCGGCTCGGGGAAGTCGACGGTCACCAAGGTGCTCTCGCGCGCCGTGGAGCCGCCGCGCGGGCAGGTGCTCCTGGCCGGGGTCGACGTGCGCGACCTGGACCTGGAGGGCCTGCGCCGCCGGGTCGGTGTGGTCACCCAGCGCACCGAGATCCTGGCCGCGACGCTCGCGGAGAACATCACGCTGTTCGACCCGGCGGTCCCGCGCTCGGCGGTCGAGGCCGCGACGGCCGCGCTGGGGCTCGACGAGTGGGTCGACGCCCTGCCCGACGGCCTGGACACCCGTCTCGGCACCGGCGGGATCGCGCTGTCCTCCGGTGAGGAACAGCTGGTGGCGTTCGCCCGGCTGCTGGTGCGCGACGTCGCCGTCGTCGTGCTGGACGAGGCCACCGCGCGGATGGACCCGCGCACCGAGGAGCGGGTGACCCGCGCGTCGCGGGCGCTGCTCGCGGGCCGCACCGGGATCGTCGTGGCGCACCGGCTGTCGACGATCCGCCGTGCCGACGCCGTCGCGGTGCTGTCCGACGGCCGTCTGGTCCAGCACGGCGCGCGGGAGCAGCTGGCCGCCGAGCCGGGCCGCTACGCCGACCTGCTCGCCGCGGACCGGTCCCTGCCCGGGACCGCGGGCGCCACCGCGACGGCCCCGGCGGGCGCGGCGCGGCACGGCGGTGCCGTCGCCGACCCGGGGTCACCGCTGCTGCACCGGGCCGCCCGTCGTGCGGTGCCGACCCCGGACCCGGTGCCCGCTCCCCCGCTGCGGCGGGTCGTGCTGCGGCTGGCGCTGGCCCACCCGCGGTGGGGTCTGACCGGCGGGGCGATGTTCACCCTCGCCACCCTGGGCTCGGCCACCGGTGTGCTGACCGGCTGGCTGTGGGGCCTCGTCGTCGCGGGGCTGGAGGGCGGCCGCACCCCGTGGGGACCCGCCGTCGCCCTGACGGTGGTGCTGATGCTGTTCCCGGTGTGGATCGCCGTCGCGTTCCGCACCTACCCGCGCTGGTGGTCCGCGGCGACGCTGCGGCTGCGGCTGGGGGTGCTGCGCGGGCAGACCATGCAGCGGCGCGGCCCGCGCTCCCCCGCGGGCGAGGTCGTGGCGCGCGCGTTGGACTCGGACCGGATGATCCTCTACGTGGACCGCTGGGTCGACGTCACCAACTCGGTGATCGTCGTCGTGGTGGCCGGTCTGGTGGCGGCCGACGTGCGCGCGGCCGCCGTCATCGGCGGGTTCCTGCTGGTCTGCGCGGGGGTCGCGGCGATCGGGGCGCCGTTCGCGGGGCGCTCCGGGCGGATCGCGGCCGACGCCAGGGCCCGGTTCGGCACGGCGCTGGGCTCGGTCCTGGAGTCGGTGCGCACGGTGAAGCTCGCCGCCGCGACCGGTGCGCTGCGGGCCCACCTCGCCGACGTCGACGGCGACCGGGTGCGGGCCACGGTCCGGGAGTACCGGGTGCGCACCCTGCTCGACGGTGTCCCCGGGGTGCTGCTGCAGGGCGCGGTGGTGCTCACCTGGTCGCTGTACCTGGTCGGCACCTGGCCGCTGGCGACGGCGCTGCTCGTGTCGACCACGCTGAACGGGGCCGGGTTCCTCGGGCAGGTGTGCGCGGCCGCGGTCACCGAGGCCCCGATCGCACGGCGCTGGCTGCGTGCCGTCGCCCCGTTCGCGGGCCCCGCGGACCTGACGCGGCTGCCGCCGGGCGTCGACCTGGTCACCGGCGCCGCGCCGGCGCCGGCGCCGGTGGAGCGCGAGCCGCTGCAGCGGCTGAGCCTGGAGAAGGTCGCCGCCGTGCACGACGACGGCACCGTCGGCGTCGAGGGCGTGGACCTCGACATCGACGCGGGCTCGCTGGTGCTGGTCACCGGCCAGGTCGGATCGGGCAAGTCCAGCCTGCTCGCCGGTCTGGCCGGGCTGGTCGGGCACGAGGGCGTCATCCGGTGGAACGGGCGCGCGGTCTCCGACCCGCAGACGTTCCTGCGCCCCGGGCAGGTCGCCTACGTCGGGCAGGTCCCCCGGGTGCTGTCGGGCACCTTCGGCGACAACATCGCCCTCGGGCACGACCGCCCGGTGCAGGACGCCGTCGGCGACGCTCGCCTCGACCGGGACGTGGCCGCGGCGGGCGGGCCGGACGCCGTCGTCGGCCACCGGGGCATCCGGCTGTCCGGCGGACAGGTGCAGCGGGTGGCGATGGCCAGGGCGCTGGCGACCGGCGCCGAGCTGATCGTCGCCGACGACGTGTCGTCCGCGCTGGACGTCCGCACCGAGATCGAGCTGTGGGCGGCGCTGCGCCGGCGCGGCAGCACCGTGGTCGGCGCGAGCACGAAGCGGGCGGCGCTGGCCCGGGCGGACCGGGTGGTCGTGCTGGACCGCGGTCGGGTCGCCGACGAGGGCCCCTGGGACGAGCTGGCCGCACGCTGGTCGCACCTGGCGGGCTGAGCCGGGTCACCCGGCCGCGGCGGGCGTCGCCGCGGCCGGTGACCGCTCAGGCCGAGCGCAGGTGCTGCTCGGTCGCGGGCGACGGAGCCGGCCAGCCGATGCTCGGGTCGTGGCCGCGGAAGTTCGACAGCCACCAGCCCCAGTCCTCGGGGACCAGCGAGAACGGGTCACCGTGGCCGAGCTCGCGGGCCGCCCACACCGGCCAGTGCGCGTTGGCCAGGGCCGGGCGGCCCAGCATCACCAGGTCGAGCTTCTCCTCCCGGATCGCGCGGTCGGCGTTGGCCGGGATGCCGAGGTTCCAGCTCACCGTGACCGGGATGCCGATCTCCCGGCGGACCCGGGCGCCGCGTTCGACCCAGGCCGAGACGTGCGGGAAGTGCGGGTCGCGCATGTCGTCGGTGTTGCCGCCCATCGACAGGTCGGCCATGTCGGCGCCGTGCTCCTTGAGCCACCCGACGACCTCGATCGAGTCCTCCCACTGCACGCCGTCGGGGTGGTAGTCGTCGGCTCCGAGGCGGAAGGTCAGCGGGTACTCCTCCGGCCAGACCTCGCGGACGGCGTCCATCGCCTCCAGCAGGAACCGGGCCCGGTTGGCCTTGCTGCCGCCGTAGGCATCGGTGCGCCGGTTGGCCAGCGGCGAGTAGAAGCTGGCGCCGAGGTAGCCGTGCGCGAAGTGCATCTCCAGCCACCGGTAGCCGGCGTCGAGAGCGCGTCGGGCGGCCTCGGCGTACTGCCGGTGCACCGCCGCGATCTCCTCGACGGTGAGGGCGTGCACCGGGTACGGGCGCTTGCCGAAGCCGTAGGGGACGTCCGACGGTCCGACGACCTGCCAGCCCTCGGGGTGGTCGGGCGGCAGCTGGCGGCCGAGCTCGTTCGCCACCCACGGCTTGAGCTCGCTGCCGTTGCGCCCGGTGTGGCCGAGCTGGATCGCCGGCACCGCGCCCATGTCGCTGATCATCGCGGTGACCCGGGCGTGGCCCTCGATCTGGTCGTCGTCGTAGATCCCGGCACAGTGCGGGGTGGTGCGACCCTCGGGGGCGATCGCGACCTGCTCGGGGAAGATCAGCCCGAACCCGCCGGCGGCGCGCGCGCCAAGATACATGAGGTGGAAGTCGTTCATCTTGCCGTCGACCGAGCGGTACATCGTCATCGGCGACATCGCGATGCGGTTGCGCAGGGTCACGCCCTTGAGCGTGTAGGGGCTGAACAGGTCAGGCACGGGCACTCCTCGGGGAGATTCGGTCGTGCACAACCATGCTCTCGGCTCGTCACCATCGGGTGACTGCCGGTTCCCGTCCGGTAACGGGCCCCTCACATCGTGGGTGGGCCCAGCCGTGAGGCGCCCGGACGGCGCACCCGGTTCGGCCGGGCGCGACGGTCCGGGCGGCGGCGGGCCACGGCGGCTCAGCCGCAGTGGTTCTCGTGCCCGGTGTGCGCGGCGTGCTCGACCTGCAGGGTGGAGTGGTCGAGGCCGAACCGCTCCCGCAGCACGTGCCCGGCACGGTCGAGCACCGAGGCGTCCCCGCAGTGCCCGGAGACCTCCTCGTCGACGACGACGTGCGCCGACATCGCGGGGGTGCGGTCGTTGATCGCCCACACGTGCAGGTCGTGGACGTCGGCGACCCCCTCGACGGCCAGCAGCGCCGCCTTGACCTCCTGGGCGTCGATCCCCTTGGGCGCGCCCTCCAGCAGGACGTGCGCGGCCTCGCGCAGCAGCGACACCGCGCGCGGGAGGATCAGCGCGACGATGAACAGCGAGGCGATGGTGTCGGCCCAGGGCCAGCCGGTCGTCAGCAGCACCACGGCGGCGGCGAGCACACCGACCGAGCCGAGCGCGTCGCCGAGGACGTGCAGCATGGCCCCGCGCATGTTCATGTTGCCGCGGTCGCCGCCGGCCAGCACCGCGAGCGAGACCAGGTTCCCGATCAGGCCGAGCACACCGATGACCAGCAGCGGCAGGCCGGGGATCTCGGCCGGGACGAACAGCCGCTGCACCGCCTCCACCCCGACCCACACCACGACCGCGACGAGGGTGAGCGCGTTGAGGGCGGCGACGAGCACCTCGGCCCGGCCCATCCCGTAGGTCCGCGACGTCGTGGCGGGGCGGGCGGCGAGCACGCTGGCGATCAGGGCGGCGACCAGCGCGCCCGCGTCGGTCAGCAGGTGACCGAGGTCGGCCAGCAGTGCGAGCGAGCCGGTGTACACCGCGCCCGCCGCACCGAGGACCGCCGTGACCAGCGTGACGCCCAGCGCCGTCGCCAGCCGGCGACGATCGGTACCCGCCCCGGCGTGCCCCGCCCCACCACCGTGTCCGTGCCCCATGACCGCCACCATACATGCACGTATTCGCATGTGAAACTCCAGCGGGGCCGCTCAGGAGGCGGAGAGCACGTCCCCGGCGACGTCGCGGCACACCGCCCAGCCGTACTCCACGCCCCGCTCGGCAGGGTAGGTGGTGAGCACCGCGAGGGCCCGGTCCGCCCAGACCAGGACGCAGTGCACGTTCCACCCCGCGGCGCCGTGCAGCGTCCAGCCGTTCTTCTCCGCCACCACCCCGGGCAGCGCCGGACGGACACCCGAGCGGCCGTCCGGGGTGACGGCGTCGAGGTCGGCCAGCAGGGCGTCCCCGCCCGGCCACTCCGGTGCGCGGTCGCGCACGCAGGCCAGGATCCGGGCCGCGTCGAGCGCGGCGATCTGGGTGTAGGACCACCACCCCGGCCGCGACGTCGACACCTCCACCCCGCACTCCTCGTCCAGCCGCGCGGTGCTCGCGTCCCGCCCGAGGGCGCGGTAGAGCCGTTCGGCGGCGGCGTCGTCGTCGGAGGCGCGCACGGCGGCGGAGATGTCGGCCCGTTGGGCGGCCGTCACCGGGCGGCCCGCCTGCGCGGCGGCGCGCAAGGTGTCCGCCGCCAGCCATGCCTTGATCGTGGACTCGGCCTCGAAACGGGTGGTCGCGGCGTCCGCCGAGCCGGTCCACCGGCCGTCGTCGGTGTCGAGCAGCGCCCAGGACAGGGTGAGGTCGTCCTCGCCCTCGCGGTCGACGAGCAGCGATCCGGGAGCGAGGTCGAGCGGGTCGGCGGTGGCGGATCCGGTCATCGCCGCGAGCAGCTCGCGCAGGGTGTCCGGGCCGGGTGCCGCGTCGTCGTCGGGGCCGGTCGTCGAGCTCTGGTGCTGCGCCGGCACGACGGCGCCGCCCCCGGGGCGCGGGACCGGACCGTCCGAGGCAACACCGGCGCCCCACAGCGCGGACACCGCCACCACCACCGCGACGACCACGGCCACCGACACGCGGGTACGGGGATCCCGTCCACGGCGTCGCTCAGGTCCGGACACGACCCCTCCGGTCGCGGACGACCGGACGGCCGTCCCGTCCTCGATGGTGCACCGCCGAACGGCGATCCGGACACGGAGGACGGAGGGTTCACACAGCATTTTCAGGATGTGCCCTGCGCTCCGCCCGGCACCGCACCCCGTCCCGGCATACCGTGCCGCAACGATCGACCGACCGACGACGAGTGGGGGTGGCGGCGTGGGCTGGACGCGCACTATGCCGGTGGAACGGATCCTGGCCAGGGGCAGAGCCGGCGACGGCTCCGAGGACGTCGGCGGCGAGGGGCGGGGCACGCCGCTCAAGCGCACGCTGAAGGCCCGTGACCTGGTCGGATTCGGCGTCGGCATCATCATCGGTACCGGGATCTTCACCCTGGCCGGGGTCGAGGCCCAGCAGCACGCGGGCCCGGCGGTGACGTTGTCGTTCCTGATCGGCGCGGTCGTCGCCGGGCTCGCCGCCGTCTGCTACGCCGAGCTGGCCTCCTCCGTCCCGACGGCGGGCTCGGCCTACACCTACGCCTTCGCCACCCTCGGCGAGGTCTTCGCCTGGATCATCGGCTGGGACCTGCTGCTGGAGTTCGGCCTCGGCCTCGCCGTCGTCTCCCGCAGCTGGTCGGGCTACCTGGCGTCGCTGTTCGGGCTGCCGACGGACTGGTTCGGGGAGGACGCCACGATCAACGTCGGCGCGGTGCTGATCATCGCGGTGCTGACCGTCGTCGCGGTCGCGGGCATCCAGCAGTCGTCACGGCTGACGAACCTGCTGGTCCTGGTGAAGCTCGCGGTCTGCGTGCTGATCCTCGCCGTCGGCGTGTTCTACATCGACCCGGCCAACCTGCAGCCGTTCATCCCGCCGGCCCAGGCACCGGAGGACGGCGGCTCGGTCTTCACCCAGCCGATCATCTCCGGGGTGTTCGGGCTCGCCCCGACCGTGTTCGGCGTCGGCGGCATGCTCACCGCGGCCGCGGTGGTCTTCTTCGCCTACACCGGGTTCGAGGCGCTGGCCAACCTCGGCGAGGAGGCCGAGCGCCCCAACCGCGACCTGAAGGTCGGGCTGCTCGGCGCGCTCGCCATCTGCGCGGTGCTCTACGTCGGCGTCTCGCTCGTGCTCACCGGGATGGTCCCCTACACCGAGATCGACACCGGCGCCCCGCTCGCCTCGGCGTTCGCCGGCGTCGGACTGCCGTGGGTGGGCGCGCTCATCGCGCTCGGCGCGGTCACCGGTCTGACCTCGGTGATGATGGTGGAGCTCGTGACGATCGGCCGGATCGGCTTCGCGATGGGCCGCGACGGCCTGCTGCCGAAGGCCATCGGCACCGCGCACCCCCGGTGGGGCACCCCGCACCGCATGACGATCATCGGCGGTGTCGTCTGCGCGGTGATCGCGGCGTTCACCCCGATCACCGCGCTGGCCGACATGGTGTCGATCGGCGCGCTCTCGGCGATGATCATCGTCGCCGTCGCGGTGCCGGTGCTGCGCCGGACCCGCCCCGACCTCGACCGGCCGTTCACGGTGCCGTTCTCGCCGGTGGTGCCGGTGATCACCGCGATCGCGTGCCTCTACCTGATGCTGAACCTGAACCTGGACACGTGGATCCGGTTCGCCGTCTGGCTGGCGCTCGGCCTGGTGGTCTACGCCCTCTACGGCCGCAGGCACTCCTTCCTCGCACGCGAGGAGCAGGAGGGCTCCGGGGCCGGGCGGGACCGGGACTGAGCCGGCCCCGCCGGGCCGCGGATCAGCGGTGCAGGGCCTCGCGGGGGGTGATCTCCCCGCGGGCCAGCGCCCGGCGGACCCGGCGGGCCGCGGTCAGCCTGCGCCGGACCTGACGGACCGGCTCGACCTGGGTCGCACGGTGCAGACGCTCGTTGAGCCGGCCCTGGTCGTGCCGGCGGTCGAGCAGCGACCAGGAGAAGGCCAGCGCGTCCTCGGCGCCCTCGAGACGCTCGGGGACGGTCTCGAACCACTCCATGCTCGCCCGGGCCATCCGCTGGACCGGTGCCATCGCGGCGCGGCGGCGGGCGTCGTACCCGGCGAGGGCGGCCTCGACGTCGTCGGTGCCGCGGGTCCCGCGCGGGTACAGCTCCTCGGCCAGCGCGATCGAGTCGGCGACGGCGAGGACCGTGCCCGAGCCGATGGCGAAGTGGGTGGTGTGGGCCGCGTCGCCGGCGAGGACGACGTTGCCGTCGCGCCAAGACATGTTCCGGACCTCGCGGAACTGCAGCCACGGCGAGGAGCCCATGCCGGGCGGGGCGATCAGCGAGTGCCCGTCGAGCGAGTGGGAGAAGACGCCCTCGAGCATCCGCATGGCCTCGTCGGGCGCCATCGTGTCGAGCCCCAGCCCCGCCCAGGTCTGCGGCGTGCACTCCACGATGCAGGTGCTGACGCAGTCCGCGGCCGGGTAGGCGTGGAACCAGATCCAGCCGGCGTGGGTCTTCTCGAACGCGAAGGTGAACGGCCGGAACGGCTTGCTAGTGCCGAACCAGACGTAGCGGTTGGAACCGTGGGAGATCCGGGTCCCGAAGGTGTCGGCCCGCGCGGCGCGGATCGCGGACCCGACCCCGTCGGCGGCGACGACGACGTCCGCGTCGGCGGTCAGCGGGTCGCGCCCGATGTCACCGTCCACGGCGACGGCCGTGTCGAACATGAGCTTCACCCCGACCTGGCGGGCCCGCTCGGCCAGCACCTCCAGCAGCCGCGCGCGGCCGATGGAGTAGCCGTAGCGACCGCCGAGGTGCACCGGGCGCCCGGAGACCTCCACGACCTGGGAGTCCCACACGTGCGCCGCGGCCCGCACCTTCTCGGCCCCGAGGGGGTCGGTGCGGAAGAGCTCGTCGAGGATGTCCTCACCGAGCGTGACCGCGAAGCCGGAGGCGGTGCCGGGCGCGTTGCGCTCCGCCAGGACGATCTCGTCCTGCCCGCCCGACCGGAGCCGGGCCAGGATCGAGAAGTACAGACCGGCCGGCCCACCACCGACGACCACGATCTTCACACCGGACCTCCATCGGATGTCATCGATCTGGGACGCAACGACCCTACGAACGCGGCGGACCCGTGTGGACACCGGGGCCGCCACGATCGGTGACGCTGCGCGTGCCGTCGGCGAGCGGTTTCGCCCCGGAACTTCTAGCTCTGCCGCCCGCGCAGGGCCGACCGCCGGACGCGGCGGGCGGTGGTCAGACCGCGCCGCACCTGACGCAGCGCGGGAACCTGGGTGGCCCGGTGCAGGGTGCGGTGGATGCGGCCCATGTCGCCCCGGCGGTCGGTGAGCGACCAGGCGAACTCGACGGGATCGGTGACCTGTTCGAGCTGGCGCCCCGCCTGCTCGAACCACTGCATGTTCCGCCGGGCGGCGTCCTGGATCGGGCCGATCTCCGCGCGCCGCCGGGCGTCGTAGGCCGACAGCGCGGCACCGCGGCCGTTCGGGCAGGTCAGGTCGGCCGCGGCCGTCTGGCCCGCGACGCCGTAGAGGGCGTCGACCAGACCCATCGAGTCCTGCATCGCCAGCACGGTGCCCGAGCCGATCCCGAAGTGCGTGGTGTGCGCGGCGTCGCCGGCCAGCACGAGGTCGCCGTCGCGCCAGGTCCGGTTGCGGACCTCGCGGAAGCGCAGCCAGGGCTTCTCCCCCAGCCCGCCGAGGGGCTCGATGAGCCGGCGCCCGGCCAGCGTGCGGTGGAAGACCGACTCGACGAGCCGGACGGCGTCGGCCCCGGACATGTGGTCCAGGCCCAGCCCCTCCCAGGTGTCGGGCTCGCACTCCACGATGCAGGTGCTGACCCCGTTGGACGACGGGTAGAGGTGGATCCACATCCAGCCCGCGTCGGTCGGCTGGAAGTCCCAGACGAAGGTGTCCGAGTCGCTGTCGGCGCCGAGCCAGATGTAGGGGTTCGTGCCCTCGTCGACGGTGGTGCCGAAGTGCTCGGCGCGCGCGGTGCGGATCCGGCTGCCGACGCCGTCGGCCGCGACGACCAGGTCCGCGTCGAGGGAGTCGCGCTCGACCGGGGAGCCGTACTCGATCTTCACGCCCAGCTGCTCGGCCCGGCGCGCCAGCACGTCGAGCAGGTCGACGCGGGCGATCGCGTAGCCGTACTTGCCGCCGACGTGCACCGGGCGGTGGTCGGCGACCCGGATCTCCTGGGCGTTCCACAGCCGGGACGCGCGACGCAGGGCCTCACCGCCCTCGGGGTCGTTGCGGAACGCGTCGTCGAGCATGTCCTCGCCGTAGGTGACGGCGAACCCGTGGGTCCGCCCCGCCTCGTTGCGTTCGTACACGACGACCTCGTCGCGTCCCCCGGACCGGAGCCTGGCGAGAACCGCCAGGTACAGACCGGCCGGCCCACCTCCTGCGCAGGCGATACGCACGCAGACCCCCTTCGGTTCATCAGATCACCGGAAGAAATGAACCGTAGCGCAGGGGTTGCGGAGCGCGACGGGGTGTGTATGTCCGCAGTGTCCGACCCCGTCCGGTGACGGACCGTCCGGCGCCCCTCCCCCGGCACCCGGCTGGTCGACCCCTGGTTAGCGTGGAGGTGTGCACGCACTCAGCGGGACCTCCCACGCCGCCGTCCGGCGGTGCGCGCGATGAGCGTCGGCGAGATGGTCGCCGGCCGGGTCCGCTCGGTCCGCCGGGAGATGGGCAATCCGCTCTACCGCAACGCGTACGCCCTGATGCTCAACACCGTCGTCAACTCCGGCTTCGGGTTGCTCTACTGGGTCTTCGCCGCGCGGGTGTTCAGCACCGAGGACGTCGGCCGCGGCAACGCCATGGTCAACCTGATGATGCTGATCTCGGTCCTGACCTCGCTGAACTTCGGTCAGGCCCTCATCCGCTTCCTCCCGACGGCCGGGCGCGACTCGCGGTCGCTGGTGCGGCTCGCCTACGGGGTCAGCGCCGGGATGGCCGTCGTCGGCTCGGCCGCGGTCATGACCTACTGCCACTTCGCCTACGCCCCCGGCGACCCGCTGCACGTCTCCCCCGGCTTCGCCGCGTGGTTCGTGGTCTCGACCGCCGCGTGGTCCATCTTCAACCTGCAGGACCAGGTCCTCACCGGGCTGCGCTCGGCGATGTGGGTGGTGCTGGAGAACGGCGTCTACGGCGTCGTGAAGCTCGGCCTGCTCGTCGTCGTCGCGTTCACCTCGGTGTCCGACGGCGTGTTCACCTCCTGGAGCGCGCCGGTCATCGCCCTGCTGGTGCCGTTCACCCTGCTGATCTCGCGGCGGCTGCTCCCCCGGCACACCGCGGAGACCGTGGACCGCGACGACGCCGGTGCCCCGGACCGCGCCACGCTGGCCCGCTACATGGGCGGCGACTACCTGGGCCAGGTGTTCAACCAGGCCATGTCGTCGTTCCTGCCGGTGCTGGTGGTCATGACGATCAGCCAGGCGGCCAGCGCCTACCTGCTGCCGGCCCAGACCGTCTTCCTCGCGATGAGCATGCTGTCGATGGCGATCACCTCGGCGCTGGTCGTGGAGGGCTCCCGGAACCCGGAGCACGCGCACGTGTTCGCCCGCGCTGTGCTGCGCCGGATCTGCCTGCTGGTGTGGCCCGCCTCGCTGGTCATCGCGCTGGCCGCACCGCTGCTGCTGTGGTTCTACGGGCCGCAGTACGTCGAGAACTCCACGACGCTGCTGCAGCTGCTGATGGCCTCGATGTTCCCGCGCGTGATCGTGACGATGTGGATGACGAAGTCGCGGCTCGCGAACCGCACCTTCCCCCTGGCCGCGCAGCAGCTCGTGCACTGCGCGATCGTGCTCGGCGGGATCCCGCTGCTCGCCCCGACGCTCGGGGTCGACGCCGTCGGCTGGACGTGGCTCGCGGGCGAGTTGGTGCTGGCGGTCGTCTTCGCGCCGTCGGTGGTGCGTTGGCTGCGCCGGCCGGCCCCGCCGCACCCGCCCGGCGACGGCGGTCCCGCCAGCCCGGACGGCAAGGACCTCCTCGACCGCGACGACGACACCCGGCCCATCAGCGGGCCGGAGGCGCGGACCCACGAGTTCCCCCGCGTCCGCGACTGACCCCTCGGCGATCAGGGGCTCCGTCCGGCGGCCCACGCAGCGTCCCGAGGCCCCGTCGATCAGTACCTGAGCGCTGTCCGATCGGCCGTCGACAGCGCTCAGGTACTGATCGACGGGTGGCGCGCCGTCGCCACACCCCTTCGCGGGCAGCCACACCTGTTGCAGCGGGTGTGGCTGCCGGCGAAGGGGTGTGGACCTGCGGCGACCCGCGACGACGCGCGGCGACTGGCCGCGTGGGGTGCCGCGGCGGGCGGCGGGTCGCCGCGGGGCAGCGGGACCGCGGGGGCTGCGAGGGCCGCCGGGTGGGTGCGCGAGCCCGGTCAGGAACGCTGGATGAACTTCTCCGGGATCGGTGTCCCGTTGCGCCACAGGTTCCCCAGGGCCCGGTCGAAGGCGCGGGGCCGCAGCCGGACGAGCCCGCCGCCCGGGTTGTGGGTGATCTCGCCGAAGTAGACGTGGCCGTCGACGTCGTAGAGGTCGACGCGGCAGAAGGTGAAGTCCTTGCCCAGCGCGCGGGCGATCTCCAGCATCCGCTCGTAGGAGGCGGGCTTCTCCGGCAGCGCGTCGGCCTGGGAGAACCGCCCGGAGATCCGGAACGGCACCCAGTCCGGGTGCAGCATCGTCGAGGTGTGGGCGGTGAACCGGTCCTGGTCGACGACGACCATCGCGGGCTCGCCGTGGAAGACGAAGAACTTGTAGTCGGCGGGCGGCGTGGTGCCGTCGCCGATCATCTCCTCGACGACGGCGCGCGGCGTGAGCCCCTCGTAGGGGCGCTCGCGCCAGCCGTGGGTGAAGAAGTCGGTGCGCAGCCAGCGGGCGACCGTCGAGCGGATCTTCGCGTGGTCGGCGGCCGCCGGGTGGCGCACCAGGATCGTCATGTCGCAGCCGTGGGTGCCCTTGACGACGTAGGGGCCGGTGGGCGCCTCCAGGTCGAGGTCCTCGGCGCGCTCGACCACCTGGAGGAGCGGGATGAGGTGCTCCGCCCCGATGCGCTCGGCGACGTGCTCGCGGACGGTGTACTTGTCCGCGGTGACGTGCACCAGTTCGGGCTGGTCGTCGAGGTTCTTCTTGGCGAGCAGCTGGGACCAGGTCCGCGGCCGCCGGAACGTCGTCAACTCCCCCTGGAACAGGGCGTGGTGGGCCATCGCGAAGGCGCGATGCGGCAGGAACCGGAGCCGTCGGGACAGCATCACCCGTGCGTCGAACGACATTCTCCGGACGATAGCGACCCTCTCCCACCGCCCGGCGCACCGGCCCCGGACCGGGTGGCCCGACCACCCGGGGCAACCCCGGATGCCGCACGGACGTCACCAACAGTGGGCACGCTCGTTGCCATTCGCGAGGAATGCCCGCAGCACGGCCTCGGTCGAGGGCGTGCCGAACGCACTGAGGTGTTCTCAGTAGCGGGTTGATCATGTCGTGCGGTCGTACTCGGTGTGGAGTAGTACGAGCGCAGCTGCGGTGATCGCGCCGGTGCGCCAGGGACATAGCGTGACTCGCCGCAACGCGGCGAAGGTGGTCTTGAGCAGGGCGTTTCCGCGTTCGGCCAGAGCACGAAGGGCTGAGTGCAGGGTGTTGACGGTGCGCTGGTTGACCGTCTGCCCGCGGCCGGGGGCGAGTTTGATGGGCACGGTGAGCCGGTCGGCTTCGCCTTCGTAGCCGAGGTCGCCCAGCGCGGCGTGGGTGTCGTCGGTGAACGCGGCCAGGCCCTCGAGCAGCCCGGGGTGGGTACGGGCGCAGCGGGTGTCGTGCTCGCGGCCCGGCCGCACGTCGCTGGTCCATAGCGGCCATCCATCAGGTGCGGTGAGGACCTGGATGTTCCCGCCGTGGCGGCGGTGCTTGCCCGACCACCACAGGTCGACCCCGGGGGTGAGGCCGAGCGCGCGGCACCGGTCGGTGGCGATCAGGGTGCCGTCGAGATTCACGTGGGTGTGCCCGGCTGTGCGGGCGGCGAGCAGGGCTCCGTGCAGGCCGGGTGCGGCCGCGGCGAGGACGTCGATGCCTTCGTGCAGGTAACGGTAGGCCGTTGCAGTGCTGATCGCGTTGTCACCGGCCGAACATCGGACCCGGGTAGCATCACAGAACCAGCGGATCACCAGCACTGCCTGGGCGAACGGGGTCAACGCCCGCCGCCGGGTGCCACGTCGACGGCGTTGAAGGACCAGGAGCCGCGCCAGATAGGCCACGGTGCGCTCCCCGATCGGGAGGACAGCGGTGTAGGTGACAGGATCAGACATGCAGGACCTCGGTGACGGTGTCGATCTGTGCTGGACCGAACCGATCTACCGGGGTCCTGCCCCGTTCCCGCTCATCTCACCACCCTCGGCGTGTCGCCACGACCTGCCACCCCGCTACTGAGAACACCTCACTGCGTCACCCCTTACGGTGATTGAGGGGCCGACGGCGCCGAAGACGGCGCACCCCGGAAGGAGCACCGACTGTGCCGATCGTGCGGAACCCCCACGTTCTCGTCACCGTGATCACGCCGGCCTACAACGTCGGCCCGTGGATCGGTGAGGCCATCGACTCGGTGCTCGCGCAGACCGAGTCCCGGTTCGAGTACCTCGTCGTGGACGACGGGTCGACCGACGACACCGCCGACATCGTGCGCTCGCGCGCCGAGCGCGACCCGCGGGTGCGGCTGATCCAGGTGGAGAACGGCGGCTCGGGCGCCGCGCGCAACCGCGCGCTGGCCGAGAGCGCCGCCCCGTTCGTCGCGTTCCTCGACGGCGACGACCGCTGGCACCCCGAGTTCCTGTCGCACATGCTCGAGACCCTGCACACCGCCCCGCCCGGGGTCGGGATGGCGTACTGCCACACCCGCGTGATGATGGAGTCCGGGCAGGTCGTGGCGCTGCGCTGGCAGCCGTCGGGCAAGGTCGACATCGACAAGCAGCTGGTGGAGAACAACCCGCCGCACAACGGCAGCTCGCTCATGATCCGCCGGGCCTGCTTCGACCAGGTCGGCGGCTTCGACTGCTCGCTGCCCTCCGCGGTGGACTTCGAGATGTGGCTGCGGATCGCCGCCGGGTCGAACTACCCGCTGATGTGGGGCACCCGCCGCTGGCTGCTCGACATGCGGCTGATGCGCACCGGCTCGATCAGCTCCAACCGGCAGCGCCGGTTCGAGTGCCTGGACAAGGTCATCGCCGACTACGCACCGCGGATGCGGCGCCAGCACCCGGGGATGGCCTACGTCCGGCCGGCGGTGTTCGCCTACCGCGACGGGCTCGACGACTTCGGCGACCGGTGGGCGCTGCTGGCCCGCGAGGCCGGCACGAAGGAGCTCGCGAAGGACTCGTGGGGCCGGTCGCTGCTGGCGTGGAACAGTGCGGGCCGCGAGCGGCGCGCGCAGCTGCGCAACGTCCGCGACACCGCCCGCAACAGCGCCTACAAGGGCGTGTCCGGGGCGCTGCGCACCGCGGTGAAGCTCAACTCGCTGCGGGGATGACCCCGGCACCGCGCCTGCGGGAACGCCACGGCTGACCCGCGACCCGCAGGCGCCCGCCCGCTCCAGCATGATGGGCCCGTGGTGGCAGTCGGAGCGGGCCGGACGGAACGACGGGCCCGGCTGGCGGTGGCCCTGGTCTTCCTCACCAACGGCCTGGTCTACGCCAACCTGCTGCCCCGCTTCCCGCAGGTCAAGGCCGACCTCGGCCTGTCCAACACCCAGCTCGGGCTCGCGGTGGCCGCGATGCCGTTCGCGGCGCTGCTGGCCGGGCTCACCGCGGGCCCGCTGATCGCCCGGTTCACCTCGGCGAAGGTGGCGTCGTTCGGGATGGCGGTGATCGCCCTCGGCGTCGTGCTCGTCGGGTTCGCGCCGTCCTGGGGGCTGTTCGCCACGGCGATGCTGCTGGTCGGGGCGGCCGACGCCGTCGTGGACGTCGCGCAGAACGCGCACGGGCTGCGGGTGCAGCGCCGCTACGGCCGGTCGATCCTCAACGGGTTCCACGCGCTCTGGTCGGTCGGGGCGGTCGCGGGCGGACTGATGGGCTCGGCCGCAGCCGGGGCCGGGCTGGCGCTGCCGGTGCACCTGGGGCTGTCGTCGCTGCTCTCAGTGGTGATCGCGGTCGCGGTCCACCCGCTGCTGCTGCGCGGCGACGACCGCGACGACCGTCCGGCCCCCGGCGCGGCCGACGGTGCGGCCGACGGTGCACCGCCGCGCAGGCCGTGGACCGGGCTCGGCACCCGCACCGTGGCGCTGCTCGCCGTGTTCGGGCTGGTCGCGATCTCCGGCACCCTGGTGGAGGACTCCGGCGCCACCTGGGCGGCGGTCTACCTGCAGGGGCTCGGGGCCGGTGCGGCCGTCGCCGGCCTCGGGTTCGTGGCGCTGCAGGGCTGCCAGTTCGTCGGCAGGCTGGTCGGTGACCGGGTGGTCGACCGGTTCGGCCAGCGCGCGGTGGCCCGCGCCGGTGGCGGGCTCGTACTCGCCGGGATGGGCCTCGCGCTGGCGTTCCCGACCGTGCCCGGCACCGTCGCCGGGTTCGGTCTCGCCGGTTTCGGGGTGGCGACGCTCGTCCCGGCCGCGATGACCGCCGCCGACCACCTGCCGGGGCTGGCACCGGGCACCGGGCTGACGATCGTCACCTGGCTGATGCGGGTCGGGTTCCTGATCTCACCGCCGGTGGTCGGGCTGGTCGCCGACGCGACGTCGCTGCGGGTGGGGCTGCTCGTCGTCCCCCTCGCGGGGCTGGTGGTGGTGCTCCTCGCCGGGGTGCTGGCCGGGCGGCGCCGGCCCGGCTGAGCACCGGTCGACATGATCACGACCGGATCCGACAGGATCATCCGTACGTCTCGACACGAATCGGTCGGCGCCCTAGCGTCGTGACGCATGTCACCCACCGTCCCGCCGGCGCCGCCGGGACCCACGCTCCGGTCGTCCCGCAAGGTCGCCACCGCCAGTCTCGTCGGCACCACCATCGAGTGGTACGACTTCTTCATCTTCGGCACGGCCGCGGCCCTGGTCTTCAACCAGGTGTTCTTCCCGTCGGTCGACCCCGTCACCGGAACCCTGTCCGCGTTCGGCGCGTTCGCCGTCGGGTTCATCGCCCGCCCGCTGGGCGGGGCGGTGTTCGCGCACTTCGGCGACAAGGTCGGCCGCAAGCCGATGCTCGTGTACTCGCTGCTCCTGATGGGCGCGGCGACCGTCGGGATGGGCCTGCTGCCCGGCTACGACACCCTCGGCATCTGGGCACCGGTCCTGCTGGTGGTCCTGCGGTTCCTGCAGGGCTTCGGTGTCGGCGGCGAGTGGGGCGGGGCGGCGCTGATGGCCGTCGAGCACGCCCCGGCGCACCGTCGCGGGTTCTACGGCAGCTGGCCGCAGGTCGGAGTCCCCCTCGGCCTGGTCCTGGGGACCGCGACGTTCGCGGTGCTGTCGGCGACGCTGACCGACGAGCAGTTCCTGGCCTGGGGCTGGCGGGTGCCGTTCCTCGCCAGCGTCGCGCTGATCGCGGTCGGGATGTGGATCCGGCTCGGCGTCCACGAGTCACCGGTGTTCCAGCAGGCGATGGACGAGAAGGCCGCGAACCGGATGCCGGTGCTGGAGGCGCTGCGCACCTACCCGAAGGAGATCGGGCTCGCGGCCGGCTCGTTCCTCGCGACGAACTCGACGTTCTACGTCTCCTCGGTCTGGCTGGTCACCTACGCCACCCAGCAGCTGTCCTACGACCGCACCACGATCCTCGCCGCGAACTCGGTGCTGTCGCTGTCGGACATCCCGCTGATCCTGGCGTTCGGTCTGCTGTCGGACCGGATCGGTCGGCGCCCGATGTTCGTCGGCGGGATGGCGCTGCTGGCCGTGTTCGCGGTGCCGTACTTCTGGCTCGTGTCCACCGGCAGCATCTGGCTTTTCCTGCTGGGCGGGCTGATCGTCCAGGTGGCGCGCTCGGCGGTGTACGGGCCGCAGTCGGCGTTCTTCGCCGAGCAGTTCTCCACCAGCATGCGGTACTCGGGGGCGTCGCTGGCCTACCAGATCGCGTCGATCCTGGGCGGCCTCGCACCGCTGCTGTGCACCGCGCTCGTCGCGCTGACCGGGTCGCTCTACGCCGTCGCCGGCTACGTCGTCGGGATCGCGCTGGTGTCGCTGGTCTGTTCCTGGCTGATGACCGAGACGCTCCGGTCGGGGCTGCGCGACGACGCCGTCGCCGTCGCCCGGACCTGACCCCTGACTTCTGACCTCTACCGCCGGCCGGTCGCGGTCGCCGGCGTTCCCCTGCCCCGGGCGCGCCGGGCCGCGACCAGGTCGGCGACACCGAGCACCAGGGCCAGCGCCACCAGCCCGACGGTGATGAGCAGGCCGTGCGAGATGGCGTCCGCCCAGTCCCCGCCGGACGCGGTGAGCCTGCCGAAGAACACCGCACCGACCGCGGACAGCCCGATCGCCGTCCCGATCCGCTGCCCGGTCTGCAGCACCCCGCCCGCGGTGCCGCCGGAGGTGTGCGGGATCTCCGACAGCGCGAGGGTCTGGTTCGGGGCGATCACCAGCCCGCCGCCCGCCCCGGCGAGCAGCAGCGGCCCGGCGATCGCGAGCCCGGTCCACGGGCTGTGCGCGGTCGCGGCGAGGACGAGGTCGGTGACACCGAGCCCGACCATCACCGTCGCCAGCCCGACGACGATCATCGGCTGCCCGAAGCGCGCCACCAGGCGTCCGCTCAGGGCGGAGGTGACGGCCGAGCCCAGCGCGAACGCCGTCAGCGTGAGACCGGTCTGCAACGGGGTGTATCCCAGCCCGTTCTGCAGGTAGAGGGTGAGCACGAAGAAGATCGAGGTGAACCCGGCGAAGTAGACGGCGCCGAGCGAGGCGCCGACGGCGTAGCTGCGGGTCCGCAGCAGCGCGAAGTCGACCAGCGGGTGGCCGTGGACGCGCTTGGCCCGCCGCTCCCACGCCACGAACGCCACCAGCGCCACGACCGAGACCGCGACCAGCCACCAGGGCGCCGACGCCGGGTCCCGCTCGGCGAGCACCAGCGGCAGCATCAGCGCGACGACGGCGACACCGAGCAGCGCCGAACCGCCCAGGTCCAGCGGGCGCCGTTCCCCCGCCGGCGCGGTGTCGGCCGGCAACAGCCGGAACGCGGCGACCAGCGCCGCGACGCCGATCGGGATGTTGACGAAGAAGACCCAGCGCCAGCCGTCGGCGTCGCCGGCCCAGGCCAGCAACAGCCCGCCGAGCAGTGGGCCGACCGCGGTGGAGATCCCGACGACGGCGCCGAACATGCCGAACGCGGTGCCCCGCTCCGGACCGCGGAACAGGTCCTGGATGAACCCGACGACCTGCGGGGACAGCAGCCCGGCCGCGACACCCTGCACCAGCCGGACCGCGACGAGCACCTCCGGGTTCGGCGCGAACCCGGCGACGGCGCTGGTGAGGGTGAACAGCGCCAGCCCGGTGACGAACATGCGACGGCGGCCACGGTCGTCGCCCAGCCGTCCGGACGCGACCAGGACCAGGCCGAACGTGAGCGCGTAGCCGGACACGATCCAGGACAGCTGCGCGGCCGAGGCCCGCAGCGCGGTCTGCATGGCGGGCAGCGCGACGTTGACGATGCTGACGTCGAGCAGGCTCATGAACCCGGCGACCAGGCAGACCGACAGTGCCCGCCAGCGTCGGGGGTCGGGGGTGTACACCTCGGGGGCGGTGCGGTCGTCGCTCACAGTCCCTCATTCCCCGCCCTGGCGCGGCGGGGCGCAACTCGAACCCGGGTCCTGCGGGCGCGCGTCACATCGTGTGGACTCACCGACCATGTGGACCGTACAGATCGGGAACCGGTCGTGAGGGGCGCCGAGGCGCTGGTCGGGTCGCTCACCGCGGCCGGTGTCGACGTGTGCTTCATGAACCCGGGCACCTCGGAGATGCACTTCGTGCAGGCGCTCGACGCGGTGCCGGAGATGCGTGGCGTGCTGGCCCTGTTCGAGGGCGTCGCGACCGGCGCCGCCGACGCCTACGCGCGCATCGCCGGGAAGCCCGCGGCGGTGCTGCTGCACCTGGGGCCGGGGCTGGGCAACGGGTTGGCGAACCTGCACAACGCGCGCCGGGCCGGGATCCCGCTGCTGTGCGTCGTCGGGGGGCACGCGACAGACCACGTCCGGTTCGACGCGCCGCTGCAGTCCGACATCACCGCGGTCGCACGGACCGTGTCCGGGTGGGTGCACACCAGCGGCGACGTCCGCGACGTCGCCGCCGACGCCATGCGTTCCCTCGCCGCGACCGGCGAGCGCGGCGGGCAGGTCGCGACGCTGGTGCTGCCCGCCGACGTGTCCTGGTCCGAGGGTGCGTCGCTCGCCCCGCCGCTGCCGGTCACCGGGCCGGTCCCGCCGGACGCCTCACGGGTCGCCGCGGCCGCCGACGCCGTCCGCGCGCCCGGCGCGACGCTGCTGCTGGGCGGGCCCGCACTGAGCGCGGCGGGCGTCGACGCCGCCGGGCGGATCGCCGCGGCGACCGGGACACGGCTGCTGGTGGAGACCTTCCCCCGGCGCTGGGAGACCGGCGCCGGCCGGACCCGCATCGACAAGCTGGCCTACTTCGCCGAGCAGGCGATCGCACAGCTGGACGGCACGTCGTCGCTGGTGCTGGCCGGGGCGCGGTCGCCGGTGTCGTTCTTCGGCTACCCGGGCGTGCCCGGGGACCTGGTGCCCGAGGGTGCCGCCGTGGTGGGGCTGGCCGACGCGACGACCGACGCGACGGCCGCGCTGGAGGCCCTCGCCGACGTCGTCTCCGGGGACGCGGCCGCCGCGCTCGCCCCGCACGAGGCGCCGGAGCCCGCGCCGGGGCCGCTCGACGTGCGGGGGCTGTGCGCCGGCGTCGCCGCGACGCTGCCGCAGGACGCGATCGTGGTCGACGAGGCGCTGACGGCGACGGCGACGCTGGCGATGTCGTTGCAGACCGCGCCGCGGCACACCCAGCTCGCGCTGACCGGCGGCGCGATCGGGATGGGGCTGCCCGCCGCGGTGGGCGCCGCCGTCGCCGCCCCGGACCGTCCGGTGGTGGCGGTGCAGGCCGACGGCAGCGCGCTCTACACGCTGCAGGCACTGTGGACGATGGCCCGCGAGCGGCTCGACGTCACCGTCGTCCTGATCAACAACGCGGCCTACTCGATCCTGCGGGTGGAGCTCGCCCGCACCGGTGCCGGGGAGGCGGCCCACTCGGGGCGGGCGGGACGGATGCTCGACCTCTCCGACCCGACGCCGGACTTCACCGCGCTGGCGACCGGGCTGGGGGTGCCCGCCGAGCGGGTCACCACCACCGAGGGCCTGCTCGACGCGCTGCGGCGGGCGCAGGCAGAGCCGGGCCCGCACCTGGTCGAGGCGATCGTCCCGGCGCTGGGCTGAGCGCTCCCGGTGCCGACCGCACGGCCGCGCCGGCACCGCGTCCCGGTCGGCGACCTGCGCCACCACGGCCAGGTCGCCGACCAGGCGCTCCCTGAATCGGCTTGACCTGCACCCGGGTTCAGGGAGCAGGGTGGCGCCGTGGTCGAGGCGCGGACGGACGGTGCGGGGGTCTGGTCCCCGGGCCGCGCGCCGACGACCGTCGGGATCCTGCTGCTGATCAGCCTGACCGCGTTCGAGGCGATGGGTGTGGGGACCGCGATGCCCGCCGTCGTCGCCGACCTGGGCGGGGTCTCCCGGTACGCCTGGCCGTTCGTGCTGTTCCTGGCCGCGGCGGTCTTCGGCACCGTCGCCGGCGGTCGCTGGTGCGACGTCCGGGGCCCGCGGGTGCCGCTCGTCGCCGCGCCGGTCCTGTTCGGGGCGGGCTTGATCGTCGCCGGGTTCGCGACGACGATGGCCGGGCTGCTGGCCGGACGGGTCCTGCAGGGGCTGGGTGCGGGAGCCCAGGGTGTCGCGGTGTACGTGCTCGTCGCCGAGGTGTACCCACGCGGGCGCGCCCGGTGGTGTTCGGGCTGATCTCCTCGGCGTGGGTGCTGCCCGCGCTCGTCGGCCCGCCACTGGCCGGGCTGGTCACCGAGCACCTCTCCTGGCACTGGGTCTTCCTCGGTCTGCTGCCGGTGGTGGGGCTGGCCCTGGTGCTGATCGCGCCGGTGGTGCGCGTCCTGCGACCGCCCACCGGTCCGGCGGCCGGCGACCGTGGGACGGGTCTGGTGCCCGCGGCACTCGGTGCCGCGGTCGGCGTCGCCGGGCTGAGCTGGGCGCTGGAGAACCTCGACGTCGGCGGGGCGGTGGCCGGCGTCGTCGCGCTCGCGGTGCTGGTGCCGTCGCTGCGCAGGCTGCTGCCCCGCGGGACCGTCGTCGCGCGCCCGGGCATCGCCGCGGTCGTCGCGGCCCGCGGCCTGGTCGCCGGGGCGTTCTTCCCGGTCGTGTCGTTCCTGCCCCTGGTGCTCACCGCGACGCACGGCTGGTCGCTGACCGCCGCCGGGACGCCGCTGATCGTCGCGTCGCTGGGCTGGTCGGGCGCCGCCGCCTGGCAGGCCCGCAGACCCGACGCCGACCGCGCACTGATGCTGCGCACCGGGTTCGCGATGATCGCCGCGGGCCAGGTCGCGCTGGTCCCGGTCGCCGCCGGGCTGCTGCCGGGCTGGCTCGCCGTGGGGTTCTGGGGCGTGTCCGGGCTCGGGATGGGCGTGGCGTTCTCCGCGATCGCCTACCTGACCCTGGCCCACTCCGACGCCGGTGACGTCGGTGCGCACTCCTCGGCGGCCCAGCTGCTCGACCAGCTCGCGACGGCGGTGTTCGTCGGTCTGGGCGGGGCGCTGCTGGTGGCGCTGGGTTCGCCCGCGGTCGCGCTGCCGGTGCTCGTCGCGGTCGTGGCCTGCCTCTCCGGGATCGGCGCGGTGACCGCGGGGCGGACCCGCGTCCGCGCCTGAGGCGACCGGTTCGGGCCGCCGTGTCCGGATCGACACCTGCCGTCGGTCTGGTGATCACCCGGCCGGGTGAGGGTGGGCGTCGTCGTCCCCACTCCCCCGGAGGTCCCGTGACCCGCCCGTCCCCCCGCATCCGCCTCGTCGCCGCAGCGGTGCTCGCCCTGTCCCTCGCCGTCGCGCCGGCCGCCCTCGCCGCTCCCGCGCCGCAGGCCGGGCCGCGGGCCGTGCTCGACGTGGTCAGCGACGTGCAGGGTGATCTGCCCGACCTCGCACACACCCTCGCGGATCTGGACGACCTCGGCCGCGACGCCGACGGCCCCGGTCCCGCCGACGCGCTCGTCGTCAACGGCGATCTGGTCCCCTCCGGCACGGTCGCCGAGTACGAGGCGTTCACCGCCGCGCTGGCCGCCGGTCCGCCGCGGGCCCGAACGCTGGCCGCGATCGGCAACCACGAGTACTACACCGGGGAGCCGGACGCCGTGCTCACCGAGCGGTTCCTGCGCTACACCGGGATGCCGGCGCCCTACCACCGCAGCGACGTCCGTGGGGTGCCGGTGCTGTTCCTCGGCAGCGTGGCGGCGCCGGGCGACGACGCCTATGCCGTCCTCGGCGACGAGCAGCTGGACTGGTTCGACCGCGAGCTCGACCGCGCCTCGGCCCGGCCGGGTCCGGTGCTCGTGTTCTCCCACCACCCGCTGCTCGACACCGTGTCGGGGACCCGGGGTGCCACGGGCGCGGACAACTACTGCTGCCAGTACCCGCGGCCCGAGCACGACCGGCTGCTGCAGATCATGGGCGACCATCCCGACGTCGTGTTCCTGACCGGGCACACCCACTACGACCTGGGGCTCGACGACTGGGCGGTCCGCCGCACCGTCCCGGGCGGCCACCCCGAGGGGTTCACCGCCGTCAACACCGGCTCACTGCAGACGCAGTGGTCGACCGCGCCGGACGGCAGCGAGGTGGCCGCCCCGACCCGGGCGATGAACCAGGGGCTGCGGCTGGTCGTCGACGGCGGGCGGACCGTGGTCGAGGCGCACGACTTCGCCGCGGACACCGTGGTGAACCGCATCGAGATCACCACGGGCGGCTGACCACCGCCGACGGCCCGGGCCACGACCCGCTCGACGAGGGGGCGTGGCCCGGGCCGGGGCACGACGGGATCAGTCACCCTCGATGTCGCCCTCGGACTCCAGGTAGGCCTGGCGCAGCGCGTCCAGCGTCGCCTGCTCCGGGCTCTCCCAGAGCCCGCGGTCGACGGCCTCCAGCAGTCGTTCGGCCATGCCGTGCAGCGCCCACGGGTTGGACTCGGACAGGAACTTGCGGTTGTCCGGGTCCAGCACGTACTCGGCGGTCAGCGTCTCGTACTGCCAGTCCGCGATGACGCCGGTGGTGGCGTCCCAGCCGAACAGGTAGTCGACGGTCGCGGCCATCTCGAACGCGCCCTTGTAGCCGTGCCGGCGCATCGCGGCGATCCAGCGCGGGTTCACCACGCGGGCACGGAAGACCCGGGCGGTCTCCTCGTGCAGGCTGCGGGTGCGCACCGCCTCCGGACGGGTCGAGTCCCCGACGTAGGCGGCCGGCGCGGTGCCGGTCAGCGCGCGCACCGTGGCGACCATGCCGCCGTGGTACTGGTAGTAGTCGTCGGAGTCGGCGATGTCGTGCTCGCGGGTGTCGATGTTCTTGGCCGCCACCGCGATCCGCCGGTAGGCGTTCTCCATGTCGTCCCGGGCCGGGACGCCGTCGAGGCCGCGGCCGTAGGCGTAGCCGCCCCAGGTGGAGTAGACCTCGGCGAGGTCGGCGTCGCCGCGCCAGTCGCGGGAGTCGACGAGCTGGAGCAGCCCGGCGCCGTAGGTGCCCGGCTTGGAGCCGAAGATCCGGGTGCGGGCGCGGCGGTCGTCGCCGGTGCGCTCGCGATCGGCCTCGACGTGGGCGCGGACGTAGTTCTGCTCCGGGGTCTCGTCCAGCTCGGCGACCAGCTTCACCGCGTCGTCGAGCAGGGCCAGCACGTGCGGGAACGCGTCGCGGAAGAACCCGGAGATGCGGACCGTGACGTCGACGCGCGGGCGGCCGAGCTCGTCGAGGTCGATCACCTCCAGGCTGCGGACGCGGCGGCTCGCGTCGTCCCACACCGGGCGGACGCCGAGCAGGGCGAACACCTCGGCGACGTCGTCGCCGGAGGTCCGCATCGCGCTGGTCCCCCACACCGACAGGCCGACGCTGCGCGGGTACTCGCCGTGGTCGGCCCGGTAGCGCTCGACCAGCGACTCGGCCATCGCCTGCCCGGTCTCCCAGGCCAGCTTCGACGGGACGGCCTTCGGGTCGACCGAGTAGAAGTTCCGCCCGGTCGGGAGCACGTTGACCAGCCCGCGCAGCGGGGAGCCGGACGGGCCGGCCGGGATGAAGCCGCCGTCGAGGGCGTGCAGCACCCGGTCGAGCTCGTGCGCGGTGGCGTCGAGCCGCGGCACGACCTCGTCGGCGGCGAAGCGCAGCACCGCACGCACCCCGTCGGCGTCCACGGCGGGGAGCACCTCGGAGCCGGCCGGGCCGGGGGTCAGGTGCTCGTCGACGACGGCGTCGACTGCGGCCGGGTCCCAGCCGCGGGACTCCATCGCCGCGACGAGGGCGCGGGCCACCTGCTCGACGGCGTCGGTGCGGGCGTTGGTCTCCGAGCCGTCCTCGACCAGCCCGAGGGCCTGGCGCAGACCGGGGACCGACTGCTCGCCGCCCCACATCTGCCGGGCGCGGAGCACCGCCAGCACCAGGTCGACGCGCTGCTCCCCGGCCGGGGCCTGGGCGAGCACGTGCAGGCCGTCGCGGATCTGGACGTCCTTGATCTCGCACAGCCAGCCGTCGACGTGCATGAGCATGTCGTCGAAGACGTCCTCGTCGGGACGCTGCTCCAGCCCGAGGTCCTGGTGCATCTGCGCCGCGGTCATCAGCGTCCAGATCTGCTGGCGGATCGCGGGCAGCTTCGCCGGGTCCAGCGCGGAGATGTTGGCGTGCTCGTCGAGCAGCTGCTCCAGGCGGGCGATGTCGCCGTAGGACTCGGCGCGCGCCATCGGCGGGATGAGGTGGTCGACCAGGGTGGCGTGCGCACGGCGCTTGGCCTGCGTGCCCTCGCCGGGGTCGTTCACCAGGAAGGGGTAGACCAGCGGCAGGTCGCCGAGGACGGCGTCGGTGCCGCAGGAGGCCGACATCCCCAGTGTCTTGCCGGGCAGCCACTCCAGGTTGCCGTGCTTGCCGATGTGCACGATCGCGTGCGCACCGAACCCGCCCTCGGACTCCGGCGCGGCCAGCCAGCGGTAGGCGCCCAGGTAGTGGTGCGACGGCGGCAGGTCCGGGTCGTGGTAGATCGCGACCGGGTTCTCCCCGAAACCGCGCGGCGGCTGCACGATCAGCACGACGTTCCCGCGGCGCAGCGCCGCGACGACGATGTCGCCGTCCGGGTTCTGCGAGCGGTCGACGTAGTGCTCGCCCGGCGCCTCGCCCCAGTGCTCGACGACGCCGTCGCGGAAGTCCTCGGGCAGCGTGTCGAACCAGCTGCGGTAGGTCGCGGCGGAGATGCGGACCGGGTTGCCGGCCAGCTTGTCCTCGGTGAGCCAGTCCGGGTCCTGCCCGCCGGCCTCGATCAGGGCGTGCATGAGCGCGTCGCCGTCGCCGGCCTCGACGCCCGGGAACGCCGCCTCGCCCTCGGTGGCGACCGCGTAGCCCGCCGCGGCCATCGTGCGCAGCAGCGCCACCGTCGACGCCGGGGTGTCCAGCCCGACCGCGTTCCCGATCCGCGCGTGCTTGGTCGGGTACGCCGACAGCATCAGCACGATCTTCTTGTCCGCGTTCGGGACCCGGCGCAGCGTCGCGTGCTTCACGGCGATCCCGGCGACCCGGGCGGCCCGCTCGTCGTCGGGGACGTAGACCGAGAGGCCGTCGGCGTCGGTCTCCTTGAACGAGAACGGGACGGTGATCAGCCGGCCGTCGAACTCCGGCACCGCGACCTGGGTGGCGACGTCGAGCGGGGACATCCCGTCGTCGTTGGCCTCCCAGGTGGCCCGGGAGCTGGTCAGGCACAGGCCCTGCAGGATCGGGACGTCGAGCGCGGCCAGCTCGGTGACGTCCCACTCCTCGTCCTCGCCACCGGCCTGGGCGCCGGCGGGCTTGGTACCGCCCGCGGCGAGCACGGTGACGACCATGGCGTCGGCCTCGCGCAGCCGCTCGAGCAGAGCGGCCGGGGCCTGGCGCAGCGACGCGCACCAGATCGGCAGCGCGCGGGCGCCCTTCGCCGCGATCTGCTCGCAGAGGGCCTCGATGTAGCGGGTGTTCCCGGCGAGGAACTGGGCGCGGTAGAACAGCACCGCGACCGTCGGACCGTCGACGTCGGTGGCCGGGACGGACAGCTCACCCCACTCGGGCAGATCCACCGGCGGCGCGAAGCCCTCACCGGTGAGCAGCACGGTGTCGGACAGGAACGCGTGCAGCTGCGCCAGGTTCTCGGTGCCGCCCTGTGCCAGGTAGGTGTGCGCCTGGGCCGCGACGCCCGCGGGCACCGAGGACAGCTCCATCATCTCCGCGTCCGGGGCCATCTCCCCGCCCAGGCAGACCAGCGGCGTCGCGCGGGCCCGCAGCAGGTCCAGGCCCTCCTCGAAGTAGCGGTACCCGCCGAGGACACGGACGACGACGACGTCGGCGGCGTCGGCCATCTCGGCCAGCTCGTCGTGGGTGACCCGGTTCGGGTTGGCGAGGCGGTAGTCCGCGCCCGAGGACCGGGCCGAGAGCAGGTCGGTGTCCGAGGTGGACAACAGGAGGATCACCGGAGGGCTCCGGGCACAGCATGGGCGCGCGTCATCGACGGACCTTCCTCGGGATCCTCGTCCCGGGTGGGGTGGCGCGGCGAACGGGCGCAGTGTCTGGCTCCCCCCGGCCGTGGCCGGGGGTGACAGTGGCGGGACCGCGCCGGACTCGCACCGGCTTCCTGGTTCCCGCTCGCCGTCTTCGGTTGTCGTGAGTCACCTTCGGTGGCGGCCCGGGGTCCCGTCAAGGTGCGCCGGACCAGGGTGGTGATCCGCACGTGCGGCGGCGTGGTGGGCGGGGCGGGAGCGGAACGGGGGCACCCCGCCGTCAGAACCGATCGGCGCCCGCCCCGCCCGCGGGCGGGGTGTCGTCACCGGCCCGGCCGAGGTCGCGGGCCTGCAGCGCCAGCCACAGCTCGTGGCGGTCCTGGGCCGAGGACAACCGGCGACCGCTGAGCCGCTCGGCCGCGGCGATCCGGTTCCGCACGGTGTGCCGGTGCACGCCCAGCGCGGCGGCGGTGGCCTCCCAGTGGCCGTTGCGCTCGACGAACGCGGCCACCGCGCGCAGCAGCTGCGCGCCGCGCGGGTCGGCGTCGAACGGGCCGAGGACGGCGTCGGCGAACCCGCCGAGGCGGTCGTGGTCGAGCAGCGCGAGCAGCATCCGGCTCGACGCCACGTCCTCGGCGTGCGCGGTCCGTCCGGTCAGCCGGGCCACCGGCAGTGCCGAGCGGGCCTGGCGCAGCGACACCGCCAGCGCGCCGGGGCGCACCGCGATCCCGATCCCGGCCGGGCGGCCCGCGGCCAGGGTGGTGAGCACGGTGTCCAGGTCGACCGGCGCGGGCACGGCCAGCTCGACCCGGCCCGCGGGGTCGGCGGGCTCGGTCCCCGGGCCGTCGCGCACCACCCGGACCAGGGCGTCGGGCAGCACGGCGGCGAGGTCGGCGGCCAGCTCGTCCGGGCGCGGCGCGGCGACGACCGCGGCGCGCAGCGGCTGTTCGGACAGACCGGCGGCGGCCAGCCTGCGTCCGGCGACGGCGTCGTCGACCACCCCGCGTTCCAGGGACGCGAGCAACCGGGCCCGGCCACGGCGCACCGCGGCGTCGAGACCGGCGCGGCGTTCCAGGTCCAGCGACAGCAGCGACACCAGGTCCCCGGTGACCTGGTTGGAGTGCGGTCCCGCGGCGGGCCCGTCCACGAGCAGCAGCGCCCGGATCCGGTGCGAGCCCAGCGGGTGCACCTCGCGGCGGCGCCCGCCGCCGGTCTCGACCGCCGCCCCCAGCAGCCCCTGGGCACGCACGGCGGCGACGGTGCCCGCCAGGCCGGCGGCGAGGGCGTCGGCGCCGTCCGGCGGGGCGGCGGCCAGCACCCGTCCGAGCAGGTCGACGACCACCGCGGTGCGCCCGGTGGCCTGCGCGTGCACCGCGAGCACCGCCGCCGGCCCACCCGGGACGACGGCGGCCGCGGTGAGCGCCCGCTGGGTGCGCAGCGCCCACTGCAGCCGGGCCCGCTCGGCGGCGTCGCGGTGGGCGAACACGGCCCGGGTCACCGCGACGAACGGCACCCCGTCCGGGACCCCCAGCAGCGGCAGCCCGGCCCGGCGGGCGGCGGTGACCAGCTCGGCCGGGACCCGGCGGTGCGGCAGGTCCGCACCCAGCCCGAGCCCGAGCGCGACGACGCCGTGCGCGCGCAGGTGCCGGGCGTAGGCGGTGAGCCCCTCGACGTCCGAGGGCAGCAGGAACCCCACGGTGAGCACCAGCTCGCCGCCCTCCAGCCACGAGCCGGGCTCGGTCAGCTCCGACACCGCGGCCGCCGCGACCACGACGTCGAGGTCGGCGTCGTCGACGGCGGCGCGCCCGAGCCGCAGCGCGGGGTCGGCGAGCAGGGTCGCGAGCGTGACACCGGACGACGGGATGGACACCACGTCGAGGATCATCGCGCGGACTTCGACGTTTCGTCACTTCCCCCTGCGTGCCCGGTGCCCGACCGTGGGCGCACCCGAGACCGCCGCCCCGAGGAGGCCCACCGTGACCGTCGGCCCGGTCGACGCCAGCGTCGTCCCCCGTTTCGCCGGACCCACCACGTTCGCCCGGCTCCCCCGCCTCGACGAGGTGGAGCACGCCGACGTCGTGGTGCTGGGGCTCCCGTTCGACGCCGGGGTGTCCTACCGGCCCGGCGCCCGGTTCGGCCCGGCGCACGTGCGGGCGGCGTCGAAGCTGCTGCGGCCCTACCACCCGCCGCTGGGCGTCTCCCCGTTCGCCGCCCAGCAAGTGGCCGACGCCGGTGACCTCGGCATCAACCCGTTCTCGATCGACGAGGCGATCGCCACCGTCGAACAGGCCGCGGACCGGCTGCGCGCCGGTGGCACCACGCTGCTCGCGCTCGGCGGGGACCACACCGTGGCGCTGCCGCTGCTGCGGTCGGTGGCCCGCACCCACGGGCCGGTCGGCGTCGTGCACTTCGACGCCCACCTCGACACCTGGGACACCTACTTCGGCGCCGACATCACCCACGGCACCCCGTTCCGCAACGCCGCGCAGGAGGGGTTGCTCGACCCGCGGCGCTGCGTGCACGTCGGCATCCGCGGCCCGCTCTACAGCGAGCAGGACCTCGCCGACGACGAGGTCCTCGGCTTCCAGGTGATCGGCACCGACGACTTCCAGACCGACGGGGTGCCCGCCGTCGTCGAGCGGATGCGGCGCCGGCTGGGCACCGGGCCGGTGTACGTGTCGGTCGACATCGACGTGCTCGACCCCGCGCACGCCCCCGGCATCGGCACCCCGGAGGCCGGCGGGCTGACCAGCCGTGAGCTGCTGCACTGCCTGCGCGGGCTGGTGGGGGTCGACGTCGTCGGCGCCGACGTCGTCGAGGTCTCCCCCGCCTACGACCACGCGGAGATCACCGGGATCGCCGCCGCCCACGTCGCCTACGAGCTGGTGTCCGTGCTCGCCGCCAACCGGAAGGGCTGATCCGCCATGGACGTCGCCGTCGTCGTGCTCTACCTCGCCGCCATGATCGCCTTCGGGTTCTGGGGGCGTCGCCGCACCACCGACCGCACCGACTTCCTCGTGGCCGGGCGCCGGCTCGGGCCGTGGCTCTACTCCGGGACGATGGCCGCGGTCGTCCTCGGCGGCGCCTCCACGATCGGCGGGGTCGGGCTCGGCTACCAGTACGGGCTGTCCGGGATGTGGCTGGTCGTCGCGATCGGCGCCGGGATCCTGGTGCTGTCGCTGGCGTTCTCCGGGCGGATCCAGCGGCTCGGGGTGTTCACCGTCGGGCAGATGCTGGAGCTGCGCTACGGCACCGGGCTCGGCGCCCCGTCCGGGATCGTCATGTGGGCCTACACCCTGATGCTGGCCGTCACCTCGACGATCGCCTACGCGACCATCTTCGGGGTGCTGCTGGACCTGCCGCGGGTGCCGTCGATCCTGATCGGCGGTGCGGTCGTGGTCGTGTACTCCACGCTGGGCGGCATGTGGTCGGTGACGCTCACCGACTTCGTCCAGTTCCTGATCAAGACCGTCGGGATCTTCCTGGTGCTGCTGCCGGTCGCGCTGTGGCGGGCGGGCGGCTGGGACGGGCTGGTCGCCGCGGTCCCCGCCGACGCGCTGTCGCTCACCTCGATCGGCGGCGGCACGATCCTCACCTACTTCGTGACCTACGGCTTCGGGCTGCTGATCGGCCAGGACATCTGGCAGCGGGTGTTCACCGCCCGCTCCCCCGGCGTGGCGCGTTGGGCCGGGTTCGGCGCCGGGCTGTACTGCCTGGCCTACGGCGTGGTCGGCGCGCTGATCGGCACCGCCGCGCAGGTCGTCGTGCCCGGCCTGGACTCGCGCGACGACGCGTTCGCCGCGATCGTCGAGGCCGCGATGCCGCCGGTGCTGGCCGGGCTGGTGCTCGCCGCTGCGCTCTCGGCGGTCATGTCGACCTCCAGCGGCGCGCTGCTGGCGACGGCGACGGTGTTCGACCAGGACCTGCTCGGCGCGCTGCGCCGCCGGCGGGGCGCGGCCGCGGGGGCCACGGGCACCGCGGACCCGGCGCACGACGAGCTGTCCGGGAACCGCTGGGCGGTGGCCGCGTTCGGCGTCGTCATGGTCGGGATCGCCTGCCTGCTGCGCGACGTCGTCGCCGCCCTCACCCTGGCCTACGGGATCCTGGTCGGCGGGCTGCTCGTGCCGGTGCTGGGCGGGCTGCTCTGGCGGCGCGCCACCCGGGCCGGGGCGCTCGCCGCGATGGGCACCGGGACGGTGGTCACCCTCGCGACGATGCTCGCGCTGGGCGACCTCTACGCCAACGAGCCGGTGTTCGCCGGGCTCGGGACGGGGCTGGTCGCCTTCGTCGTGGTGTCGCTCGCGACCCGCCCGGTCGAGGCCGACGTGCGGGCCGGGTGGGACGCGCGGGTGGGCGCCGCCGCGGGCCGGGACTGAGCAGCGGCCGGCGGGCCCACCCGCACGGTCAGCCGAGACGGGCGCCGTCGGCGGCGAACAGGTGCGTGCGCGCCGGGTCCGGCGCGAGGTGCACCCCGGTGCCCCGCGCCGGTGGGCGGCGTCCGTCCACCCGGGCCACCATCGGGTGCTCGACGCCGTCGACGCGGGCGCGGCCGTAGACGTAGGCGTCCGCGCCGAGCTCCTCCACGAGGTCGATCTCCAGCGGGATCCCGTCCTCGGCCAGGCGCAGGTCCTCCGGGCGGACGCCCACGGTGACCGTGTCCCCCGCCCCGCGCGGCACCGCGACGTCGACGCCGCCCAGCCGGACCCCGTCGGGGGTCACCGGGAGGCTCAGCAGGTTCATCGCCGGCGAGCCGATGAACCCGGCGACGAACGCGTTGGCCGGCCGGGCGTACAGCTCGCCGGGGGCGGCGCACTGCTGCAGCAGGCCGTCCTTGAGCACGGCCACTCGGTCGCCCATCGTCATCGCCTCGACCTGGTCGTGGGTGACGTAGACGGTGGTGACCCCCAGCCGTCGCTGCAGCGACGCGATCTGGGTGCGGGTCTGCACGCGCAGCTTCGCGTCGAGGTTGGACAGCGGCTCGTCCATCAGGAACACCTGCGGCTGGCGGACGATCGCGCGGCCCATCGCGACGCGCTGACGCTGCCCGCCCGAGAGCGCCTTGGGCTTGCGGTCCAGGTAGGCCTCCAGGTCGAGGATGCGGGCGGCCTCGGCGACCCGGTGGGCGATCTCGGCCCTGGCGGTGCCCGCCATCCGCAGCGCGAAGCCCATGTTCTCGGCGACCGACATGTGCGGGTAGAGGGCGTAGTTCTGGAACACCATGGCGATGTCGCGTTCCTTGGGCGCGACGCCGGTGACGTCGCGCTCGCCGATCCGGATGTGGCCGCCGTCGACGTCCTCCAGCCCGGCGAGCATCCGCAGCGAGGTGGTCTTGCCGCAGCCCGAGGGCCCGACCAGGACGAGGAACTCGCCGTCGGCGATCTCGAGGTCGAGGGCGTCGACGGCGGCCCGGGGCGAGCCCGGGTAGCGCCGTGTCACCGCGTCGTAGGTCACGCCGGCCATGGTGGTGGTCCTTCCGGTGGGGGGTCGGGCGCGCGGTACAGGTCGGGTCTGCGGTCGCGCAGGACGTGGTTGTGCGGGGTGAGGCGCTTGTCGCGGGCGGCGGCCGGGTCGAGGGCGGCCAGCAGCACGCCGGGCTCCCCCGGCGGCGGACCGCCGGGCCCGGCGAGCAGGTTCCCGTCGGCGTCGGCGATCACCGGCGCCTCGAACCAGGCGACCCCGCGCTCGGTTCCGCAGCGGTCCGCGGCGACCACGTGCACCCGGTACGCCCCGGCGACGGCGCGGACCTTGGCGACCTCCAGCGGGTCCTGCCCGCCGGGGGTCGGGCGCCACGGCCAGTTCACCGGCGCGGCGACGATCTCGGCGCCGTCCTGCGCGGCCCGGCGTACCCACTCGGGGAACTCCAGGTCGTAGCAGACCATCGGGGCGATCCGGCCGGCCGCGGTCGCGACCACCGGAGGTGCGGCGTCGCCGGGGGTGAACAGCGTGTGCTCGCGGTCCCACAGGTGGACCTTGCGGTAGACCGCGCGCCGCAGCCCGTCCTCGACGACGACGGCGCTGTTGTAGACCCGGCCGTCGGCGCCGAGCTCCGCGAACCCGGCCACGACGACGCAGCGCAGCTCCGCCGACAGGGCCGCGAACCGGGCGACGGTGGGCCCGTCGGCCGGTTCGGCGGCGGCCCGCGCCTCGGCGGCGTCGGCGAAGGCGTACCCGCAGACGGCGAGCTCGGGCAGGACGACCAGCCGGGCGCCGCCGGCGACCGCCTCGCGCACCGCGCGCTCGGCGATCGCCGGGTCCGGGGCGTCGATCCGCGCCGGGATCCGGCACGCCGCCACCGTCACCCGGCCGTCGGTGGCCGCCGCCGGTGCGGGGGCCACGGGCCCCGCCTCCGGTGCAGGCACCGTGGGGCCCGCCGCCGGCCCCGCCTCCGTGGGGTCCGTCGCCGACATCCCGGCCGCCTCAGTCGTCCTCGGCCGCGAACGCCAGCACCGCGGCCGGTGCGAGGTAGCCGTCGGCGTCGAGGACCCGGCCCCGGTCACGGGCAGCGGCCACGACCTCGCGCGCCCACTCGTGCCGGACCCGGCCGTCGCCGCCGGTGACCACCAGCAGCTCCGCGGTGCCGGGGGTGGCGGTCCGGCCGCCCTCGGCGTCGAGCGCCGTCACCGAGCGCCAGGCGCCGGGCGGCACCGACAGGGTGTCCCGCGGGCCGAGCTCGACGCTGCGCGCGTCGTCGCCGGTGTTGAGGGTGACCGCCCAGTGCCCGGCCTTCACCGTCAGCACCTGGGTCGCGTCGTGCCGGTGGGTGAGCACGCCGTCGCCGGGCAGGGCCCGCAGCCACGCCAGCGCGAACCCGTGCGGGTCGAGCAGCCGCGGTACGGCGGCCCGGCTCTCCACACTGCCCCAGCCGATGACCGGGGCGAACTCGGCGCCGCCGCCGGGCAGCCGCGAGCACAGGTACGGCTCGGCGACCCACGGCCGGTCGGCGGCGTGCACCACGCGGCCACGGAACTGCTCGCGGGTGTAGACGTCGAGCCGGTCGATCTCGGCCTGCTCCATCGGCCGGATCAGCGCGACGTCGTCGGGCAGCGCGTCCCCGGCGACGGTGTCGACGAGCCGGTTGTCCGCGGTGAGGTGCAGGCCGTGACCGGCCGCCTCGGCCAGGACCGTGGGGCCCCAGATGATGCCGCCGGTGTCGTCGCGCCCCAGGACGGTGAGCAGGATGCCGTCGTCGTCGCCGACGTTGGTGAAGCCGCGGAAGATCCACGGCGGGACCGAGACGACGTCGCCGTCGACGCTGCGGTAGGTGCCCTGGGTGCCGTCCGGGCCCCAGCGCAGCTCGTAGTCGCCGTCGAAGTTGATGAAGACCTCGGCGGTGAAGTGCAGGTGCAGGCTGTTCGTGGTGCCGTGCGGCATGCCCGCCGCACCGAGGTTGAAGCCGTGCGGCTCGCGCAGGTTGACGTGCTGGGACGCGTTCTGCGTGACCCCGGGGCCGATGAAGGAGTAGTTGTCCTTGCGGTCCGAGCCCGGGGTGCGGCAGTCGATGAACGCGGCCTTGCACGGGACCCAGTCCGCGTGCCGGACGGTGCGGCGGGCGAGCTCGCCCACGCTGACCACCGTGTCGTGCATGTCGGTGCTCCGGTCAGTAGATGTTGGTGTCGGTGAACGCCTCGGTCCGGCCGGCGTCGATCTGCGCACGCAGCGCGATCTCGTCGAAGACCCGGACCTCCTTGACGATGCGGCCGCCCTGGACCAGGAACTGCGAGACGCCGAGCAGCTCCACCTCGCCGCCGGTGAGCGGACCGAACGCGGGCGTGCCGCGGTAGGTCCCGCGCATCACCCAGGTCACCGCGATCCGCAGGCCCGCGTAGCGCTCGGCGTGGTTGGTCTGGACGTCGCGGACCTCGAACCTGGCGTCCGGGAACGGCGCGACGAGCGCGAGCAGGTCGCGCTGGTAGCCGTCCGGGCGGACGACGGTCTGGTCCCCGACGGTGTGCAGGAACAGGTCACGGTGCATGTAGTCGGTGACCTTCTGGTAGCGCCGGGAGTTCCAGACCTCCTCGAGGAACTCCAGTACCATCTCGCACTCGGGCCGGAAGTCGTCCGGCCGCGGGCCGCTGTCGCCGACCGCGAGCACGTCCTTGGGCGGCTGCTCGGTCATCGAGCCCTGGTAGCCGCGGAACCGCAGCTCCCGGGCGGCCTCGGCGGGGTCGATGCCCCGCTGCAGGCAGTCGGCGAGCTCGTCGCGCACCACCCACTCCTCCACCATCCGCCCGCGGCGGTAGAGACAGTTGGCGATGGTGCGCTTGCGGATCCGCCGCACGACGCCGTCGACGAGGATCTCGTCGGCGGAGAAGACCAGGTGCGAGCTGAGGAACGCGTCGTCGCCGCGGGCCTCCCACACCACGTCCTCCGCCTGCCCGACGTGCTGCGGTGCGCCCGCGATGCGCATCAGGCTGCCCTCGATCACCCCGTCGCGGCCGACCACGGTGCCGAGCCCGCCGTGGACGATCGAGTCCGGCTCGTAGTTGTCGACGATGTAGGACACGTCCCGCTGGACCCAGATCCGGTCGGTCACCTCCCGGATGAAGTCGTCCGGGTCGTTGTAGGGCTCATACGCGACCGGGTCGAGCGCCATGGTCGTCCTTCCTCGCCGGGATCCGTGCCACGACTGTATGCGTATGCACATCTGCCGGCAAGGGCCGCGCGGGGATTTCCGGCGACCGGACCGGCTACGCCCGGGGAGCGGCCACGGTCGCGCGGGCGACGTAGTGCGTCGGGTACACGACGTGCCGCGGCTCGGCCGTGGGGTCGGTCAGCCGCGCGACGACCAGGCGGGCGGACTCCCGGGCGACCTCGTCGAGGTCGTAGGCGACGGTGCTGAGACGGACCATGGCCCAGCGCGAGGTCGGCAGGTCGTCGAAGCCGACCACCGAGGTGTGACCGGGCACCGGGACGCCGGCCTCGGCGGCGGCGTCGAGCACCCCGAGCGCGACGACGTCGTTGCCGCACAGCAGCAGGGTCGGTCCGCCGGCCCGCTCGTACAGCGTGCGGAACCCCTCCCGGCCGGTGGCGAAGTCGAACGGGCCGTGCAGCACGTCGCGCTGGGCGAGCGTCAGGCCGTGCTCGTCGAGCACCGTGCGCACGACCTGCTCGCGCACCTCACCGGTGCTGGTGTTGCGCGGCCCGAAGATCGCCCCGATCCGGGTGTGGCCCAGCCGGACGGCCTCGTCGAGCACCTCGCGCACACCCTGCTCGGGGTCGACGGTCACCGCGTCGGCGGCCACGCTGGGTGCGGTCCGGTTCAGGTAGACGAACGGCACGCCGCGGTCGCGCAGCCGGGCGGGCTGGATGGAGTCCACCGTCGTCGTGGACAGCACCACCCCGGCCAGGCCGTGCGCGGCGACCCGCTCGGGCAGCGGCGCGGTCCCGGCCGACTCGGTGATCAGCACGAGCTCGTGGCCGAGCCCCTCCAGCTCGTGGTGCAGCGGGCCGATCATGTTCGCGTAGAACTGGTTCTCCAGGTCGGCGACGACCAGCCCGATCCGGTTCGAGCGGCCCACCGACAGCGCCCGCCCGATCGCGTTGGTCGAGTAGCCCAGGGCCAGGGCCGCCTCGCGGACCTTGCGCTTGGTCGCCTCCGACACCCGGGGGTGGTCGGTGAGCGCGCGCGACACCGTCGGCTGCGAGACCCCGGCGAGCCTCGCCACGTCGCGACTGGTGACCATGTCCGCCCTTCCCCCGACCGGCCGTCGAGCCTAGTGCTCCGCCGGACACACCCTTGACAGCGGCGCGTCGCCGCCGTTCACTGCTGAGCCGTAGCGCATACGTATGCTACCAAGAGAGGGCGGTATGGCGCAGGAACTGAAGAGTGCGACGGGGACGGCCCCGCGCCGCAGCGACGCGGGCGTCGCCGAGCGGGTCCGGGCGATCGTGGACGACGTGCGCACGCGCGGCGACGCGGCGGTGCGGGAGTACGCGGACCGGTTCGACGGCCGCGCCCCGGAGCGCCTGACCCCCGAGCGGGTCGACGAGCTGGTCGCGTCGCTGCCGCGGCAGGTGGTCGACGACATCCGGTTCGTGCAGGACCAGGTCCGGAACTTCGCGCGGGTCCAGCGGGAGTCCCTGCACGACGTCGAGGTCGAGACCCTGCCGGGTGTGGTCCTCGGGCACCGGCACGTCCCGGTCGGCTCGGCGGGTGCGTACGTGCCGGGCGGGCGGTACCCGCTGACGGCGTCGGCGCACATGACGATCGTGACCGCGAAGGCCGCGGGCGTCCCGCACGTGGTCGCCTGCACGCCCCCGATCCGCGGCGAGGTCCCGGCGGCGACGGTCGCGGCGATGCACCTGGCCGGCGCGGACGAGATCCACGTCCTGGGCGGGGTCCAGGCGGTCGCGGCGATGGCACTGGGCACCGACTCGATCTCCCCGGTCGACATGCTGGCCGGACCGGGCAACGCCTACGTCGCCGAGGCCAAGCGGCAGCTGTTCGGCGAGGTCGGCATCGACCTGTTCGCCGGGCCCACCGAGATCCTGGTCGTCGCCGACGACACCGCCGAGCCGCTCACCGTCGCCGTCGACCTGCTGTCGCAGGCCGAGCACGGCCCGGACTCCCCCGCCGTACTCGTCACCACCTCCGCCGCACTGGGACGGGCGGTGCTCGACCTGGTCGACCGGCTGCTGCCGGGGCTGCCCACGAACGACCTGGCCGGGCCCGCGTGGCGCGACCACGGCCGGATCGTGGTCTGCGACGACGCCGACGAGATGTGGCGCGTCGCCGACGACCTCGCCGCCGAGCACGTCCAGGTGTTCACCGCCCGGCCGCGCGAGGCGCTGGACCGGATGCGGAACTACGGGGCACTGTTCCTCGGGGAGAACACCTGCGTCTCCTACGGCGACAAGGTGATCGGCACCAACCACGTGCTGCCCACCCTGGGCGCGGCCCGCTACACCGGCGGGCTGTGGGTCGGGAAGTACCTCAAGACCTGCACCTACCAGGAGGTGCGCGACCCCGCGGCGAGCGCCGAGCTCGGCCGGGTCTGCGGGCGGGCGTCGCGGGTGGAGCTGTTCGAGGGGCACGCCCGCTCAGGCGACCTGCGAGCCTGGCGGCACGGCGGCGACCGGTTCGGCTGGCTCGATGAGGTCACGGCCGCCACCCCGGCCGTCCCGGTGGCCGGGTCGTGAGCGGATCGGTCACGGGGCGCACCGCGCTGGTGACCGGCGGCGGCAGCGGGCTGGGTGCGGCGATCGCGTCGCACCTGGCCCGCGCCGGCGCCCGGGTCGTACTCGCCGGACGGCGCGCCGACGCCCTCGCCGCGACCGCGGCCCGGATCGGGCCCGCCGCCCGGGCCGAGACGTGCGACGTCGCCGACCCGGACTCCGTCGCGGACCTGGCGGACCGGCTCGGCGACGAGGAGGTCTCGATCGTCGTCAACAACGCCGGGATCGCCGGTCCGGTCGCCCCGCTGGTCGAGGTGAGCCCGCAGGAGTGGGACGAGGTGTTCGCGGTCAACGTGCGCGGCACCTACCTGGTGTGCCGGGCGTTCCTGCCGCCGATGCTGGAGCGCGGCGACGGCGACGTGGTCAACGTGGCCTCGGTGTCGGGGAAGCGGCCGCTCGCCCGACGCACGCCGTACTGCGCGTCGAAGACCGCGGTGCTCGGGCTGACCTCGACGCTCGCGTTCGAGGCCGGCCCGGCCGGGGTGCGGGTCAACGCCCTGTCGCCCGGCCCGGTCGAGGGTGACCGGATGGACCGGAACTTCGCCCTCGAGGCGCGGCGGACCGGCACCGACGTCGCCGCGGCGCGCGCGGCGTTCGTCGGGCGGGCCGCGCTCGGCCGCATGATCACCGCCGACGAGGTGGGTGCGGCCGTCGTCGCGATGCTCGCCATGCCGGGGCTGTCGGGCGCCGACGTCGACCTGTCGGCCGGGATGATCGCGTGAGGGCGCGGGTCGCCGCCGGGGAGCGGCTCGCCGGGGCCCTGGTGCGGATGCCGTGCGAGGAGATCGTGGAGATGCTCGCCGTCGCCGGTCTGGACTTCGTCCTGATCGACTGCGAGCACGGCCCGGCCGACGTGTCGTCGCTGCGCACCCACATCGCGTTCGCCGACGCGCACGGGCTCCCGGTGCTGGTCCGGCCCGGGGAGGGCGAGCACCACCTGGCCCAGCGCGCGCTCGACCAGGGCGCCCGCGGGATCGTCGCCCCGCACGTGGAGGACGCGGAGCAGGCCGCCGCGCTGGTGCGGGCGCTGCGGTACCCACCGCACGGGACCCGGGGGTTCGCGACGTACCCGCGGGCGGGCCGGTTCGGCGAGGTCACCGCGGCGCAGCACCGGGCGGCGGCGCAGGACGTCCTGGTCGTGGCGATGCTCGAGTCACCCGGCGCCCTCGCCCGGGCCGGGGAGATCGTCGGGGTGGACGGGATCGACGGCTGGCTCGTCGGCGTCGCGGACCTGGGCGCGTCCCGCACCGACACCGACCCGCCCGTCGCGGAGCTGCTGGCGGCGGTGCGCGCCGACCCGGCGGTCCGCGGCGCCGTGCGGGCCGACCTGGCGGGATCGGCGGACGCGGCCGCGGCGTCGTTCGACGGCGGGGCGCAGCTGGTGGTCTACAACCTGACCGCGGTGATGATGGCGTCGTTCCGGGAGCTGGCCACGGCGACGGGCTGAGCGCCGCCGCCGGCAGGGCAGGCTCCGACCATGATCGCCGCGAGTGAGGGTTCCGGTGCCGTCCGTGGCACCGGAACCCTCGCTCGCGGCAATCTTGCGGTCGGCCCGGCGCACAACACCCCCGAGCCGGGGCTCGGCGCGTCCCCCTGCCCCCGGGCGCGTCGGCTCCCCCACGTGCCCGACGGCCGCGCGGTGATCCGCGGTACGCGCGCAGAACCGGTCGTCGCGCGCGTCCCGACGCGCGCGAACAGCCGATCACCGCGCGAGCGTCGGATCACCGCGCGGGCGTCGGATCAGCACGCGAACGCGGGATCACCGCGCGGGCTCCGGATCACACACGCGAGCGATCAGCGGGCGGAGCGCCCGTGCACCTCGGACAGCCACTCCCCCAGCAATGCCGCCACTGTGTCCTGGTCCTCGACCGGGAGCAGGTGACCGACGCCCGGCAGCACGTGCAGCCGGGCGTCCGGCACCAGCTCGGCGATCTCGGTGTGCCGCTCGACCGGGCACAGCCGGTCCTGCTCGCCGGCCAGCACCAGGGTCGGCACCGCGACGGCGGGCAGGGCCGGGCGCTCGTCGACGCGGGTGCCCTGCAGTCGCAGCTGGGCCGCGAGGCGCCGCTCCCCCGTCTCGTCGGCCATCTGGAGGGCGGTGGCGTCGAGCGACCGGTCGTGCAGCAGCAGGTCCAGCGGCTGCAGGGCCCGGGCGGGGGCGCCGTCGTCGAGCCGGGTGAGCGCCGCGTCCCAGCCGGCGCGCTGTTCGGGGGTGGGCGCGCGGGCGTTGGTCGCCATCAGGCACAGCCCGGCGACCCGCTCCGGGGCCCGCCGGGTCAACGCCATCGCGACGATCCCGCCCAGGCTGAGCCCGCCGAGGGCGAACCGGTCGGGCAGGGCGTCGAGCAGCGCCTGGACCTGCTCGTCGAGGGTCGGCCGGTCGAGGACCGGGTGCAGCGCCCCGGCCCCCGCCGGGCCCCACAGCCGGGCCGAGCAGTTCATGCCCGGCAGCAGGACCAGCGGCGGGGACGACGGGACGGCGGGCACCGCTCAGCCCTTGACCGAGCCCGCGCCCAGACCGGCGACGAGGTAGCGCTGGGCGACGAAGGCGAACCCGATCACCGGCAGCGTCAGCAGGATCGCGGCGGCGCCGGCCTGCTGGAGCATCGGCAGGGTCTGCCCGAGCTGGGTGGCGATGAAGACCGGGACGGTGCGGGCGACGACGTCGGTGAGCACGTTCGCCGTCAGGTACTCCTGGAACGCGAACAGGAACATGAAGATCCCCGCGGTCAGGATCCCGGGGCCCATCAGCGGCACCATGACCCGCCAGAGGATCTGGAAGCGGCTGCAGCCGTCGAGCATGGCGGCCTCGTCGAGCTCCTTGGGGATCTCGGCGAAGAAGTTGCGCAGCAGCCAGATCGAGAACGGCTGGTTGATCGCCACGAGCGCGGCGGCGACGGCGACGGTCGTGTCGTAGATCCCCAGCGAGCGCGACAGCTCGTACATCGGCAGTACGACCGCGAAGCGGGGCAGCGCACGGAAGATCAGCGCCGTGATGAGCAGGGCCACCGACACCCAGCCCGGGTAGCGCGACAGCGCGTAGGCGGCGGGGATGCCGATGAGCAGCGCGATCACCGTGCTGATCAGCGCGACGACCAGGGTGTTGAGCAGGTACCGGTAGAACTCGGTGGTCTGCCACAGGTCGACGAACGCGGTGAACGTCGGGGTCCAGGTGAACACCGGCGGGTCGAGGAAGGCGACGTCGGTCGGCTTGGTGACCGACATGGCCGTCCACAGCACCGGGCTCAGCATCACCCAGCAGACCACCAGCAGCAGGCCGCCGACCAGCACGGTCCTCCCCCGCGGGCGGCGGCGGGCCCGGGCGGGGCCGGCATCGTCGGACGGGCCGGGGGCGGTGGTGGCCGGCGGGGTGGTCTGCACGCTGGTCACTGGCGGGCCTCCTTGGCCATGTCCCGGATGAACGGGGAGAGCAGCAGCACGATCAGGACGATGAGCAGCACGTTGATCGCGCTGCCGAGCCCCAGCTGCTGGCCGCCGTCCTGGAAGGCGATGTTGTAGATGTAGAGCATGATCGACTCGTTGCCGATCTGCGGTGCCTGCGGCGAGAGCGGGACGAGCTGGTCGAACGTCCGCAGCACGTCCATGATCGAGATGATCGAGACGAAGGTGAGGACGCCCCGGATGCTCGGCACGATCACGTGCCAGTGCACCCGCCAGCCGGTCGCGCCGTCGATCCGGGCGGCCTCGACGATCTCCCCCGGCACGCCCTGCAGCCCGGCGAGGATCACCAGCATGGCGAACGGCAGCATGAACCAGACCGTGTCGAGCCCGATCATGACCCGGTTCGCCCACGGCTCGGTGAACCAGAGGATCTCGGCCCCGGTGAGTTCGGTGATCAGGTAGTCGACGACGCCGCCGAAGTTGGAGTCGAACAGCCAGGAGAACATCGTGGCGCCGACGACGTTGGGCACGACGTAGGACACCAGCAGCACGCCGAGGACCCACGGGCGGGACCGGCCGAGCCCGTTGACCAGGACGGCGAGCACGTAGCCCCCGACCAGTAGGACGGCGACGACCGCGACGGTCAGGCCGACGGTGAACAGCACGGCCCGCCCGAGCCGGGGGTCGGACAGGGCCTGGGCGTAGTTGTCCAGGCCGAGGAAGGTGCCGGGTTCGCCGTAGTTGACCCGCTGCAGGCTCCACTCCACCGTCTTGTAGAGCGGGAACAGCAGCAGGCCGAGCATCACCAGCAGGCTCGGGGAGACCAGCCCCAGGAACTCGCGCCTGCGCATGATCGCCTCACCTCGCTCTCGTGGGTAGTGGGAAGGGGTCAGTGCCAGTACCTCAGCGCCAGTACGTCAGCGCCGGTACTCGGCGACGATCGCGGTCGCGATCTCCTGCATCTGCCGCTGACCGTCGGGGATCGTCGTCCGGCCGGCCAGCACGTCGGCGACGACCGGGCGGGTCTCGTTGCTGATCCGGGAGGTCCACGGGAACGGCTCCGGCGGCGGGGCCTTCCCGAGCGCGGTCAGCTGCGCCGGCGCGAACGGGCTGCTCGCCGGCGTCACGCTGCCCTCGCGGGCCGGGAAGGCCGCCGGCACCGCGGCCCGCGACGCCTCCTCGCCCACCGAGGCGGCGACCAGCCGGAACAGCAGGTCCTTGTCCACCTCGGTGTTCTCCGGGATGGCCCAGCCGTCCACCGACAGGGCGTTGTAGAGGACGTCCCCACCGGCGACCGACGGCGGCGCGGCGAACGCGAAGTCGGTCGCGAACCGGCTGTTGGCGGGGTCGGTGAGATCCAGCATGCGGCCGCTGAACATGATCGCGATCGCGGCCGAGCCGTTGTACATCTGCTGCTGCACCGCGGGCTGGGCGAAGGTCGTCACCTGCGGGTCCATGAACGGCAGCAGCGACCGCAGCTCGGTGAAGGCCCGCGCGGCCTGTGGGGTGTCGAAGTTCGGGCGGCCGGTGTCACGGTCGACGTAGTCGGTGCCCAGCGAGCCCAGCGCCGCGTCGTAGGCGGTCGCGACGTCCGAGCTCGCCAGCAGCGGCAGGGCCAGCGGGTAGCGGATCCCGCCCTCGCGCTGGATGCGGTCGGCGGCCTGGCGCAGCTCGGCGAAGGTCCGCGGCGGGGCGATGCCGAGGCGGTCGAACACGTCGCGGCGGTAGGCCATGACGAAGGTCTGGGCCTGCATCGGGATGCCGTAGAGCTTCCCGTCGTAGGACAGCGCCTCGCGCATCTCGGGGTTGAGCCGGTCGAGACCGAGCTCCGCGCCGTAGCGGACCATCAGATCGTCGAGCGGGTGCAGCTTGCCGGTCGAGGCCTGCTGCGGGACGACGAATCCGTAGGTCTCGAGGATGTCGTACGTGCCGTAGCGCCCGGCCAGGGTGGCCGTCGTCTTCTGCGACTGGCCCGCGTAGTCGACCGGCTCGTGGTGCAGGGTCACCCCGTCCTTGGAGCAGCTGCGCACCATGGAGTTGGTGAACGGGTCGATGGCCGAGGAGTTGTAGGCCAGGACGTTGACGTCCACCGACGACGGCGGCGGCGGGAAGTCACACGGGACGAGCGTGGCGGTGGCGGCGGGGGTCCGCGACCCGGCGCCGCACCCCGCGAGCAGCAGGACGACGGCGAGCCCCACCGCGACCACCGGAAGGCGGGCGCCGCGGCCGGCGACCACGCCCCGTGTATACATACGCATGCGCGTTCAGCTCCTGAGCGCGTCGAGTCGGATGCGGGCGCTGTCCCGGTGTCCGACGAGCTGCTCGAAGTCGGACACGGTCACGGTCGGCTCGGCCTGGGCCCGGGTCGCCTCGCGCGTGGCCCGCTGGTAGGTCAGCTGCTTGAGGAAGCCGGCCACCGACAGCCCGCCGGTGTAGCGCGCCCCCCGGGTCGTCGGCAGCACGTGGTTGGTGCCGGACATGCCCTTGTCGGCGTAGGCCACCGTCGAGTGCGGGCCGAGGAACAGCGAGCCGTAGTTGCGCAGCCGCCCCAGCCACCAGTCGAGGTCCTCGGCGATCACCTCGAGGTGCTCGGGAGCGAGGGTGTCCATGACCCGGGCGACGGTCTCGCGGTCGGGCGCCAGGTAGACCGTGCCCTGGTCGCGCCAGGCCGCGCCGGCGATCTCCGCGGTGGCCAGGCCCGCGAGCTGCTTCTCGATCTCCCGCGGGACCTCCTCGGCCAGCCGCGCGGAGGTGGTGGCCAGCGACGCGGGCGAGGTCGGCCCGTGCTCGGCCTGGGCCAGCAGGTCCGCGGCGACGGTCGCGGCGTCGGCGGTGTCGTCGGCGATCACCGCGATCTCCGACGGCCCGGCCAGCACGTCGATGCCCACCTGCCCGTAGAGCTGGCGCTTGGCCTCGGCCACGTAGGCGTTGCCGGCGCCGACGATCATGTCCGAGGGCGTCCCGTCGAGCAGCCCGAACGCCATGGCGGCGAGTGCCTGCACACCGCCGACGGCGTACACCGCGTCGGCACCGCTGATGTGCGCCGCGTAGAGCACGGCCGGGTGCGGGCGCCCGTCGCGCGAGGGCGGGGTCGCCGCGACGATGTTCGGCACGCCCGCCACCCCGGCCACCCCGACCGTCATGAACGCGCCGGCCAGCAGCGGGAACCGGCCCGCCGGGAGGTAGGCGCCGACGTTCCCGACCGGGATCAGACGCTGACCGCACACCACCCCGGGCAGGACCTCGGCCTCGAAGTCCTGCAGCCGGTCCCGCTGCATCCGCGCGAACCGACGGGTCCGGTCCGCGCCCGCCTCCAGCGCCTCGCGCAGGTCCGCGGGCAGCTCGTCCCCGGCACGAGCCAGCTCGGCGGGGCCGACGAGCAGGTCGGTGCCGGTGAACCCGTCGAGCTCCCGGGCGTAGCGCAGCACCGCGTCCATCCCGCCGGCGGAGATGGTGCGCAGCATCTCCGAGACGGTGGCGACCACGGCCGGGTCGCGCAGGTCCGCGCTGTCGACGACGGCAGGCGCCTTCGCCACGGTGACGGGCGACCCGATGCGCCGCAGGTCCGCTTCAGTAAGATGCATACGCATACACTAAGAGCAGCGGGGGGACCTGACAAGAGGCTGACGGCGTTCGGGCCGCGCGTTTCACCTCCCGGTACCCGGCGACGACCTGCGAGGCGGGTCGTGAACGGTGAGCGGGGCCACCCCACTCGTCGTGATGACCCGGCGGTGTGGGTGCTTGCCCCGACGCCTCCCGCCGTCGAGAGTCCCGGCCGTGCCCCGTGTCCTGCCCGTCCTGTTCGCCGCGGTGCTCGGTTGCGCCGTCCTACCCGCGGCCGCCGTCCCCGCGGCCGCCGAGGGACAGGGGCGGACGTTCGTCGCCGTGTCGGTCGCGACGGTGTGGACCTCACCGGACAGTCCGCGCCCGCGGGACCGGGCCGCCGTCGCCACCCCGGCCGACCCGGCCGGGTGGCTGGGGTCGATGAGCAGCGAGGACCGCCGCGAGCTCACCACCGCCTCGCGCACCCAGACCCAGGTGCTGCTCGGCGCCCCCGTGACCGTGACGGCGCGTCGCGACGGCTGGGCGCAGATCGTCGTGCCCGGCCAGCCGTCGGCCAAGGACCACCGTGGCTACCCCGGCTGGGTCCCCGAGGCCCAGCTCGTCGACGACCCCGCGTTCGGCGCGCTCGCCGCGGGGGCGCCCGCCGGCACCGTCGACGACGTCGCGACGACCTGGCTGTACCGCGACCCGGCCCGCACCGAGCGGCTGCGCGAGATCAGCGTCGGTACCCGGCTGCCGGTCGTCGGCGAGGCGGGCGACGCGGTCCGGGTCGCGCTGCCCGGCGGCGACCAGGCATGGACGGCGGCGGAGACCCTCCGGCCGGGGGCGCCACCCTCTCCGACCGGGGAGGGGCTGGTCGCGACCGCGCGGCTGTTCCTGGACCGTCCGTACCTCTGGGGCGGGCGCTCCGGGTTCGGCCCGGACTGCTCGGGCCTGACCGGGCTGGCCTACGCGCTGCACGGGATCACCGTCGGGCGCGACGCCTCCGACCAGTCCCGCGGTGGACGGCCGGTCGGCGACCCCGCCGACCTGCGGCCCGGTGACCTGCTGTTCTGGAACTCCCCCGCGACGCACGTCGCGATGTACGCCGGCGGCGGCAGGATGATCGAGGCGTTCGACGCGGCCACCCCGGTCCGGGTGACCCCGGTGCGGTTCGACGCGACGTACTCCGGGGCCCGCCGGTACCTGCCGTGATCTGAACACCTGACGAGGTGTGACCGCCGCCCCGGCAGGTCCCTTCGGCGGTCTCGGATGCCTACAGTGTCCGGCGTGCCGTCGCCGACCACCCGCACCCGCACCGACGCCTGTCCCGGCGTCGTCTCGCCGCACGCGGCCGCGGACGGGGCGCTCGCGCGGATCCGGCTGCCGGGCGGGATGGTCACCGCGGCGGCGCTGCGGGCGGTCGCGGCCCTGGCCCGCGAGGCCGGGGACGGCGCCGTCCACCTGACCTCGCGCGGGAACCTGCAGCTGCGCGGCCTCGACCCGGCCGACCCGCGCCCGGTGGAGCGGCTGACCGTGGCCGGGCTGCTGCCGTCGACCACCCACGAGCGGGTCCGCAACGTGCTGGCCTCCCCGCTCTCGGGGATCGCCGGGGGTCTTGCCGACGTCCGCGGTCTGGCCACCGCGCTCGACCGCGGCCTGTGCGCACGCCCCGCGCTGTCGGCGCTGCCCGGCCGGTTCCTGTTCGCCCTCGACGACGGCCGCGGCGACGTCGCCGCCGAGCGTGCCGACCTGTGCTGGCGGGCACGGGGCCCCGAGGAGGGCGAGCTCCTCGTGGCGGGCGTCCCGACCGGCCTGTGCTGCTCCCCCGCCGAGGCGCCCGCGCTGCTGCTCGACGCGGCCGCGGCGTTCCTCGACCTGCGGGCCGCGCACGCCGCCGACCCGGCCGCGCGGGCCTGGCGCGCCGCGGAGCTGCCCGGCGCCGCGACCGGGGTGGCGGCCCGGCTGCGCGGACACCGGTCGGTGTCCTCCCCCGGTCCGGGGCTCGACGACAGCACGCCCGGGGGTCCCGGCCCGGTGCTCGTCGGAGCGCTGGGTGGCGGCGCGCTGGGGGTCGCGCCGGTGCTCGGGGAGCTGTCGGCCGGGCAGCTGGACCTGCTGGCCGAGTCGGCTGCGCAGCTGCTGGTCACCCCGTGGCGCACCCTGGTGCTGCCCACCCCCGCACCCGGTGCCGCGGCCCGGCTGGCGGCGGCGGGGCTCGTCGTCGACCCCGGGCACCCGGCGGTGCGGGTCAGTGCCTGCGCGGGCGCTCCGGGCTGCGCGAAGTCCCGGGCCGACGTCCGCGCGCACGCGCTCGTGCTGATCGCGCGGGGCGGGCCGCGAGCGGGCGCGGGGCCCGACGCGGTGCACGTCGTCGGCTGTGGCCGGCGCTGCGGCGCCCCGCACACGGCGCACCGCGACGCGGTCGCCACCGGGCGCGACACCTACGTCATCGACGGACGCACGATCACGACCGAGGAGCTCCGCTGAGCGGGTACGACTACATCACCGACGGCAACGAGATCTACCGCCGCTCGTTCGCGACGATCCGCGCGGAGACCGATCTCTCCGGGCTCCCGCCCGGTGTCGACGACATCGCCGTCCGCATGATCCACGCCTGCGGCCAGGTCGACCTCGTCGACGACATCGCCGCCTCCGACGGCGTCGTCGCGGCCGCCCGCTCCGCGCTGCGGGCCGGTGCCCCGATCCTGTGCGACGCGATGATGGTCGCCTCCGGGGTGACCGCCGCCCGGCTCCCCGCGGACAACGAGGTGCTCTGCCTGCTGCGCGACGCCCGGGTCCCCGACCACGCGCGCCGGATCGGCAACACCCGGTCCGCGGCCGCGCTGGAGCTGCTCGCCGACCGCTTCGAGGGCGCGGTGGTCGCGATCGGGAACGCCCCGACCGCGTTGTTCCACGTGCTGGACCTCATCGACCGGGGCGACGCACCCCGCCCGGCCGCGATCATCGGCATCCCGGTCGGGTTCATCGGTGCCGCCGAGTCCAAGGTGGCCCTGTCCGAGCGGACCGACCTGGAGCACCTCGTCGTCCACGGCCGTCGTGGCGGGTCGGCGATCACCGCGGCGGCGCTGAACGCGCTGGCCCACGAACAGGAGATCATCGCGTGAACGCGCAGCAGCACAGCGAGAACGAGCCTGCGAGTGACGCGCATCAGCACAGCGAGAACGAGCCTGCGAGTGACGCGCAGCAGCACAGCGTGACGGGCACCCTCTACGGCGTCGGCCTCGGTCCGGGCGACCCCGAGCTGACGACCATTAAGGCCGCCCGGCTCGTCCGCGACGCCGACGTCATCGCCTACCACTCCGCGCGGCACGGCCGCTCCATCGCGCGCCGGATCGCCGAGCCGCACCTGTCGGGCACCGCGATCGAGGAGGCCCTGGTCTACCCGGTCACCACCGAGGCAACCGACCACCCCGGCGGCTACCAGGGCGCGATCGACGCGTTCTACGCCGAGGCCGCCGCCCGGCTCGCCGCGCACCTGGACGCGGGCCGCGACGTCGTGCTGCTCGCCGAGGGCGACCCGCTGTTCTACGGCTCCTACATGCACATGCACAAGCGCCTGGCGGGGCGCTATCGCACCGAGGTCGTGCCGGGCGTGACCTCGATCAGCGGTGCGGCCGCGGCGATCGGGCAGCCGCTGGTGGAGCGCGACGAGGTACTCACCGTGCTCCCGGGCACGCTGCCCCGTGAGGAGCTGGCCCGGCGGCTCGCGGGGACCGACTCGGCGGCGGTGATGAAGCTCGGGCGCACCTTCACCGCGGTCCGCGGGGCGATGGCCGACGCCGGCGTGCTCGACCGGGCCCGCTACGTCGAGCGGGCGACGATGGAGGGGCAGCGGACCGGGGCACTGTCCGACGTGGACCCCTCGGACGTGCCCTACTTCGCGATCACCCTGGTGCCCGGCGAGGTCGCCGCATCGGTGCCCGAGGAGGCCGTGGCGTCCGTCGCGGAGCGCGGGGGCGCGGCGGCCGAGGAGCGGTCGGTGCGCGGGCCGGGTGAGGTCGTCGTCGTCGGGACCGGGCCCGCCGGGCGGGACTGGCTGACCCCGCAGGTCGCCCGCGCGCTGTCCGAGGCGGACGACCTCGTCGGCTACGGCCCCTACCTGGACCGGGTGCCGCCGAACCCGCGTCAGACGCGGCACGCCTCGGACAACAAGGTCGAGTCCGAGCGGGCCGCGCACGCGCTGGACCTCGCCGCCTCGGGTCGGCGGGTCGCCGTCGTCTCCGCCGGGGACCCGGGGGTGTTCGCGATGGCGACCGCGGTGCTGGAGGTGGCCGCGGAGCCGAAGTACCACGACGTCCCGGTCCGGGTGCTGCCCGGCATGTCCGCGGCGCAGGCCGTGGCGGCCGCCGTCGGCGCCCCGCTGGGGCACGACCACGCCCTGATCTCGCTGTCGGACCGGCTCAAGCCGTGGGACGTCGTCGCGGACCGGCTGCGTGCCGTGGCCGCGGCCGACCTGGCGATCGCGATCTACAACCCGCGCTCGAAGGCCCGGCCGTGGCAGGTCGGGGCGGCCCGCGACGTGCTGCTGGAGCACCGCGCCCCGGACACGCCGGTGGTGCTGGGCCGCGACGTCGGCGGCGCCGGGCAGCGGGTCGTCGTCACCACGCTGGGCGAGCTGGACCCGGAGCAGGTGGACATGCGGACCCTGGTGGTCGTCGGCTCGTCGACGACCCGGGCGGTCGAGCGCGGCGGCACGACCGTCGTGTTCACCCCCCGGCACTACGGCCCCGGCGGCACGACGACCGACTGATCACATCGGCTCGTTGACGACATCCTGACGGATGCCGGTTCCGCGCTAGCGTCACGCCGTGCAACTGCGGGTGTGGCGATTCGGGCCCGACGACTGGGAGCAGGCCCGCGTGGCCCGCCTCGCGTCGGTGCGGGACGGGTTCGGTGAGGACAGCGACTTCTACCGCGAGCAGGCCGCCCTCGAACCGGCCGCCTGGCGGGTGGTCCTGACCGAGCACGTCCGCTTCGCCGCCTTCGACGGCGACCGCCCGGTCGGCACCGCGTGCTGGCGGGCCGGTGACGACGGCGACGGCCTGCTGTACGGCATGTGGGTGCACCCCGACCTTCGCGGTACCGGGGTGGCCGACGCGCTGGTCGACGCGGTCACCGCCGTCGCTCGCGAGAACGGGTCGCGCACGCTGTCGCTGAAGGTGGAGCCGGACAACGCCCGCGCGATCGCCTTCTACCTCCGGACCGGGTTCGTCGCCGACGGCGTGCCCGGTCCGGGGCTGACCGTCATGAGCCGCCCGGTCTGACCGCGTCCGCGAGCCCCAGCAGGGCCGTGAGCTCGGGCAGCCCGGAGAGTCGCAGGTCCCCGTCGAGTCCCCGCAGCGCCGCGGTCGCCGCGCCGGCGGCCCGGCCCGCGTCGAGCCCGGCCCGTGCGTCCTCGACGACGAGGCAGGTGGCCGGGTCCACCCCGAGTGCGGCCGCCGCGGCGCGGTAGCCCTCCGGGTCCGGCTTGCCGTGCCGCACGTCGTCGCGGGCGACGAGCACCGGTGCGACGATCCCGGCGGCGCCGAGGCGGGCCTCGGCGAGCCGCCGGTCGGCGCTGGTCACGACGGCCCACGGGATCCGCGCCGCGTCGAGGGCGGCGAGCAGCGCGTGCGCGCCGGGCAGCGCGACGACGTCGTCGAGGTCGTCGTACTGCAGCTCGAGCTGGCGGGCCGCGGCCGCGTCGAGCACGGCACCGGTGAGGTCCGGGCGCAGCAGCCGGATCGTGCCGTCGCTCGGCACCCCGTGCGCGACGCGGACCAGGTCGGCCTCGGCGACGCCGTACTCGCGGGCCCAGGCGGCCCAGGACCGGGCGACCGCCTCGTCGGACTCCACCAGGGTGCCGTCCATGTCGAACAGGATCGCGGCGTACACCGCACCACCCCTTTCCCTCGGACGGCGAGCATATCGAGCCTGGAAGGATCCCCTCCATGCGAGCAGTACGGATCACCGCGTTCGGTGCGCCACCCGAGGTCGTCGACCTGCCGGACCCCACGCCGCCCGCGGGCGGGGTGGTCGTGCAGGTGGAGGCGACCGGGTTGTGTGCCAGCGACCGCTTCGCCTGGGCCGGGCACGACGGCGACGTGACGCTCCCCCACGTCCCCGGCCACGAGCTGGTCGGGCGCGTGGCCGCGACCGGCACCGGGGTCACCCGGTTCCGGGCCGGTGACCGGGTCACGGCGCCGTTCGTCTGCGGCTGCGGTGTGTGCCCGGACTGCCGGGCGGGCCGCGCACAGGTCTGCCCGCACCAGCAGCAGCCCGGCTTCACCCACGACGGCTCCTTCGCCGAGCTCGTCGCGCTGCACCATGCCGACCACAACCTGGTGCCGGTCCCCGACGACGCCGACGCCGCCGGGGCCGCGCTGCTCGGCTGCCGGGTCGCCACCGCGCACCGGGCGCTGGTCGGGCGCGGCGGGCTGGTCGCCGGGGAGCGGGTCCTCGTGCTCGGCGCGGGCGGGGTCGGCCTGGCCGCGGTGCTGATCGCGGCGGCGCTGGGCGCCGAGTCGGTCGTCGCGGACCCCTCGCCCGCGGCCCGGGCCCGGGCGGTCGAGCTGGGCGCGGCGGCGGCGGTGGACACCGCCCACGGCCCGGACGCGGTCCGCGAGGCCGTCGGCGACGGCGGCGCCCGCCTCGCGGTGGAGGCCGCGGGCCGGGCGGACGCCCTGGACCTCGGCGTCCGGTCGCTGCGCAGGCAGGGGACGCTGGTGCAGATCGGCCTGCTCGCCCGGGAGCCGGTGGTGCCGGTGCCGCTGATGATCGCGCACGAGCTGACGGTCACCGGGAGCCACGGCATGGCCGCCGCGGACTACCCGGAGCTGATGGCACTCGTCGCCGAGGGCCGCCTCGACCCGGGCCGGCTGGTCACCCGGCGGACCGGGCTGGACGCGCTCGCCGGGGCGCTGGCCGCGGCCCCGGAACCGGGCGGGATCCTCGTCGGCCTGCCCTGAGCCCCGGCCTGCCCCGGGACCCGGTCCGCCCCGGGGTGCGGCGTGCCCACGTTCCGGCCTCCCCCGGGTTCCGGCAGCCCCCGGGTTCCGGATGCCCCGACGGACGACGCGCGACCGGTGGGCCGGCCGCTACCCCCGATCCGGGCCGGGCACCTCGTCCGGGGACCGCCGCGGCGCGGCGAGGCGCCGGGCGGCCTCCACGACGAAGGCACGGCGCGCGGCCCGCTCGGCCGGGTCACCGGGCTCGGCACCGGTCACCATCGAGGCGAGCTGGGGCACCGTGTGCCACCAGGCGGCCAGCGCGATCAGCGCGAACACCAGATGGGCCGGGTCGAGGCCGTCGTCGATCGTCCCGGCGCGCTGCGCGGCCGCGAACCGCTCGACCTTCTCCCGGTAGTGCCGGCTGCGCCCCGGGCGCCCGGCGACGTGTCCGGTGGCGTCCAGCCCCTCCCACTGCAGCAGCCGGGCGAGCACCGGGTGGTCGGCGTGGTGGTCGAACGTGGCCCCGGCGAACTCGCCGACGTCGTCGAGGCCGGTCCCGGTCGCGCGGACGCCGGCGGCGAGCAGCTCGAGCTGCTCGGCCAGCACGAGGTCCCAGAGTGCCTGCTTGTCGCCGAAGTAGCTGTAGAGGCGCTCCTTGTTGATCCCGGCCCGGGCGGCGATGCGGCTCATCGTCGTGCCCTCGCGGCCGCGCTCGGCGAACTCGGCGGTGGCCGCGTCCTTCAGCCTGCGTCGCGTCCCCTCGGTGTCCCAGGCCATGGCCGCACGGTAGCGGAGGGGCGTACGCTCATCTCCAACGCCATCGTTGGAGTTGGAGATGGAGATCGAGATGGAGGCCGTCATGACCGAGCCGACCGGACCGGGTGCGGGCGACGTCGCCGTCGTCACCGGCGCGAACAGCGGGATCGGGTTCGAGATCGCCCGCGGGCTGCTGGCCGCGGGACTCACCGTGTACGTCGGGGCGCGCGACGCCGCCCGCGGTGCCGACGCGGTCGCCGCACTCGGTGCGGGCGCCCGGCCGCTCGCGCTGGAGGTGACCGATGCGGCCTCGGTCGCGGCGGCGGCTGCCGCCGTCGAACGGGTGGACCTGCTGGTGAACAACGCCGGGGTGGGCGACTCGTTCGCGACGGCCCCGGAGTCGACCGCAGAGGACCTGCGCCGGGTCTACGAGGTGAACGTGTTCGGCGTCGTCACGGTGACCAACGCGTTCCTGCCCGCGCTGCGGCGCTCGGCTCATCCACGGATCCTCAACGTCTCCAGCGGGACCGGGTCGCTGACCTGGAGCACCGGCCCGAACCGGCAGTTCGACCACCGCTCGGGCGGGGGCGCGGCGGCCTACCGGTCGTCGAAGACGGCCCTGAACGCGCTCACCGTGTCCTACGCCCAGTCGCTCGCCGACGCCGGGATCGCGGTGAACGCGCTGGCCCCGGGGCTGCGGGCGACCAACCTCAACGCCCGCGCGGCCACGTCCGCCGGGGACCCGGCCGAGGCCGCCGCCGGCGCGGTGCGGCTCCTGCTGGCCCCCGACGGCGGCCCGACCGGCACCTTCGTCGACTGGACGGGCGAGCCGGTCCCCTGGTGATCAGTCCCCGAGCAGCCGGGCCAGAGCCGCCTCCACCGTGGACTCCACCGCGACCCCACCGGGCAGCGGCGGCCGGTCGACGAGCAGGACCGCCACCCCGCGCTCCCGGGCCGCGGCGAGCTTCGGCGCGGTCGCCGCGCCGCCGGAGTCCTTGGTGACCAGCACGTGCGGGACGACGGCGTCGAACAGGGCGCGCTCGTCGTCGAGGGCGAACGGGCCCCGGTCGAGCAGCAGCTCGTGCCGGGCGGGCAGCGGGCCGTCGGGCGGGTCGACCGCCCGGATCCAGAACGCCGCGTCGACATCGGCGAAGTGCGCCAGTCCCCCGCGGCCGGTCGTGAGCAGGACCCGCCCGGCGGGGCCGGGGAGCAGGTCGGGCAGCGCGGCCGCCGCGGCGGCGACCGAGGGGACCCGGTGCCACCGGTCCCCCGGCCCGGGCGTCCAGCCCGGCCGGCGCAGCACGACCAGCGGCACCCCGGTGCCCGCGCAGGCGGCGGCCGCGTTCGCGGTCATCGTCGACGCGAACGGATGGGTGGCGTCGAGCACCACCGCCACCCGCTCGGTACGCAGGTGCGCGGCCAGCCCGTCGGCACCGCCGAACCCGCCGATCCGGACCTCGCCGTCGGGCAGGGCCGGGCTGCGCACGGCCCCGGCCAGCGACGACACGACCCGGACGTCGTCGCGGACGGCCAGCGCGGCGGCCGCGGCACGGCCGTCGGTCGTACCGCCGAGGACCAGCACCGTGCGGGGAGCACTCACACCCGTCAGGGTAGGGGGATGGCGATCACGACCGTGGTGTTCGACGTCAACGAGACCCTGTCGGGCCTGACACCCATGGGGGCCCGGTTCGCCGCGCTGGGCGCACCGGAGTCGCTCGGGCCCCTGTGGTTCGCCGCGACCCTGCGCGAGGGCATGGCGCAGGCCGCGGGCGGGGAGCTGACGACCTTCGCCGAGCTGGCGACGGCGACCGCGGCCGGGCTGCTGCGCCGGCACGGGGTCACCGACCCCGACCGGGGCGCCCGGCACGTCGTCGACGGATTTCTGGAGCTGCCGGTGCACGACGACGTGCACGGCGGGGTCGCGGCGCTGCGGGCCGCGGGGCTGCGGCTGGTGACGCTGTCGAACGGCGCCGCGTCGGTGGCCGAGCGGTTGCTCGGCGACCACGGCCTGCGCGAGCAGTTCGACGCCGTGCTGTCGGTCGAGGACGCCGGGATCTGGAAGCCGGCGCCGGAGTCCTACCGGTACGCGCTGCGGGCCTGCGGGGTCGACGCGGGCGAGGCGGTGATGGTCGCGGTGCACCCGTGGGACCTGCACGGCGCCGCGCGGGTCGGGATGGCGACGGCCTGGCTGGACCGCCACGGCGACACCTGGCCCGGGTACCTCACCCCGCCGACCTTCACCGTCGGCGCGCTGGCGGCGCTGGCCGGCCACCTGGCCTGAGCCCGCGGGCCGGCCGTGGTGCCGGGCCGGCCCCGGCACGGCGTCAGACCGCCGCCAGCACCGGCTCGAACGCGATCTCGGCCGCGCCGACGAGCGCGCCGTCGCGGCCGAGCGGGGACACCGCGAGCCGGGTCCCGCCCGTGGCCCGGCTGACCAGGCTGCGTCGGCGCAGCTCGGAGCCGACCCGTTCGACGACCGACGGCGGCAGCGCCCCGAACAGGTCCCCCAGTACGACGAGCTCCGGGGCCAGCATGTTCACCACCGTGACGAGCCCGGCGGTCATCCATCCGGCGTAGTCCGCCAGCAGCCGGTCGGCCCGCCCCGGTACCGCGGCCAGGTCGCGCAGCTCGGCGACGAGCACCCCGCGCGGGGTGTCCTCGGGCAGCCCCAGCGCGCGGCACAGCGCGGGCTCGCCGACCTCGGTCTCCCAGCAGCCGTGCGAGCCGCAGAAGCACTCCCGCCCGTCCGGTCGGACCATGAGGTGCCCGAGCTCGCCGACGTAGCCGCCGGTGCCGCGCAGCGGCGTCCCGCCGGACACGACACCGCCGCCCACGCCGACGTCGGCGGACAGGTAGACCATGTCGGCGACGTCGCGGCCGATCCCGCGCAGGTGCTCGGCGAGTGCTCCGGCCTCGGCGTCGTTGGCGACCTGCACCGGCCGGGCCAGGACGGCGGCGAGCCGGGTGCCCAGGTCGACGTCGCGCCAGCCGAGGTTGGGTGCCTCGTGCACGAAGCCGTCGGAGCGCCGGACGACGCCGGGCACCGACACCCCGACCGCCTGCTCGGCGACGCCCAGCTCGTCGCGGAGCAGGGCGGCGGACTCGGCGAGGTGGGTGATCACCTCGCCGGGCAGCCGGGTGGTGCGGTGCAGGTTCCAGCTGTGCCGCCCGAGGATCTGGCCGCCGATGCCGACCATCGCCAGCGCCACCTGCTCGACCCGGATGTCGACGGCGAGCACCACCGCCGCCTGCGGGTCGGGCAGCACCAGCAGCGACGGCCGTCCGGCCCCCGAGCGCCGGGCCGGGACGGCCTCGGTGACGACGCCCGCCTCGGCGAGCCCGTCCACCACCGCCTTGATCGTGCTGCGGTTGAGGCCGAGCTCGCCGGCCAGCGTCGCGCGGGTGCAGGGTCCCTCGACGTGCAGCCGACGCAAGAGGACGGCCCGGTTGTGCCGGCGCGCGTCGTCGGGTCGGGTCCCCGATCCGGGCTGGGTCATGTCACCGGCCGGTGGCCGCCGCCCGGCGCCGTGACGCCACGTCGACACCGGCCGCGAGCAGCAGCACCAGGCCGGTCACCACGAACACGACGGCGGCGGGCTGCTTGAGCAGGCCGAGGCCGTTCTGCACCGTGGCCAGCACCGTGCCGCCGATGACGGCGTTGCTGATCCGGCCGCGTCCGCCGAACAGCGAGGTGCCGCCGATGACCGCGGCGCCGACCGCGAACAGGAGGGTGTTGCCGCCACCGGCCGCCGGGTTCACCGACCCGATCTTCGACGAGTAGACGATCGCGCCGATCGCGGCGAAGGCGGTGGAGATGACGAACACCGACGCCCGGATGCGGGCGACGTCGATGCCGGCCCGGCGCGCGGCCTCCCGGTTGCCGCCGACGGCGTAGACGTGGCGGCCGAACCGGGTCCGGTCGAGCACCCAGGTGCCGAGCACCAGCAGGACGAGCACGATCGGGACGACGTAGGGCACCCCGGCGATCGCGATGACGCCCGGTGAACGGTCCTGGACCAGCGCGAACGTCACCAGGCCGCCGAGCACCACCACCGCTCCGATCTTCAACGCGACCAGGCCCGTCGGCGGCGCGACCAGCCCGCTGCGCAGCCGGGTCCGCAGCCGGACCGTCTGGACCAGCGCGTAGCCACCGGCGACGACCACGAACAGCACCCACGACGCCGTGACCGAGAGATTGCCGTTCGCCACCGCGTTGATCAAGGGGTCCCGCAGCGCGATGGTGCCGCCGTCGCCGATGAGCTGCAGGATCACCCCCTGCCACGTGATGAACAACGCCAGCGTCACGACGAACGACGGCATCCCGATCCGGGCCACGAGGAACCCGGTGAGGCAGCCGATCACCACCCCGACGCCGACGGCGAGCCCCATCACGGTGAACGCGTTCGCCGGGACCCCGATCACGAGCACGACCGCGGTGAGCAGGCTGATCACCGACCCGGCCCACACCCGGACCAGCGCCGCGAGCACGGCACCGGCCAGCATGACCGCCACCAGCAGGACGAACACGGTGGTGCCGGTGGCGCCGAGCACGTTGCCGTCGCTCATCAGGTGCAGCGCCATCAGCGCCGCGGCCAGCCCGGACGCCGTGCCGGCGGCCAGGTCGATCTCCCCGGTGAGCAGCACGAACACCAGGCCCATCGCGATGATGGTCGGACCGGCGCCCTGTTGGAGCAGGTTGGCGAGGTTGAGCAGACTCGGGAACGTGCCGCCCGAGTCGAGCACGCTGAACAGCACGAACAGCGCGGCCAGGCCGAGCAGCGCGGGCAGCGAGCCCAGGTCGCCGCCGCGCAGCCCGCGCAGGTAGGCCGTGATCGCCTCGCGGGTGGTGCGGGCGGTGGTGTCGATGCCGAAGTCGGCGGCCCGGTTGGCGGGGTTCGCCCGGCGGGCCGCGCTCTGCTCCTGCTCGGGCGCGGGCGTCCGTTCGGTCACGGTGTCTCCTCCCGGGCCGGCCGGGCCGGACGGGTCGGGGTGGGGGGCCATCAGGACACCGCCTGCTCGGGCCGCGGCAGCCCGAGCTCGCCGGAGCGGCCCGCGGTGATGAGCGCGACGACGTCGGAGTGGGTGACCTCGCGGGTCGGGACCTGCGCGACCATCCGGCCGAGGTAGAGGCAGGCGATCCGGTCGGACACCTCGAAGACGTCGGCCATGTTGTGGCTGATGAGCACGACGCCGAGGCCCTGCTCGGCCAGCCGTCGCACGAGGTCGAGCACCTGGCGGGTCTGGGCGACGCCGAGCGCCGCGGTCGGCTCGTCGAGCAGCACGACACGCGAGTCCCAGAGCACCGCCTTGGCGATCGCGACGGTCTGGCGCTGCCCGCCGGACAGCGACGCGACCGGGGTCCGGACCGAGGTGACGGTGCGGACCGAGAGCGACGCGAGGGTGTCGCGGGCGGCCTGCTCCATCGAGCCCTCGTCGAGCATCCAGGAGCGCCCGCGCTCGCGGCCGAGGAACATGTTCTGGACGATGTCGAGGTTGTCGGCGAGCGCGAGGTCCTGGTAGACGACCTCGATGCCGAGCTTGGCGGCGTCCGACGGGCCGGCGACGGTCACCGGAGCCCCCTCGAACAGGACCTCGCCGGAGTCGATCGGGTGGATCCCCGCGACGCACTTGACCAGGGTGGACTTTCCCGCGCCGTTGTCGCCGACGAGCGCGGTGACCTCGCCGGCGCGCACGGTCAGGTCGACGTCGTGCAGGACCTGCACGGCGCCGAAGCTCTTGGAGACACCGCGCAGGGAGAGGATGGGGTCGGCCACTTCGGGCACCTTCCACGTGGGCGCCGGCCGGGCCGCGGCGGGATCACCGCCGCGGCCCGGACCGGCTGCGGGTCCTACTTGATGCCGAGCTGGCCGCAGGCGGCCTGGGTCTCGGCGTTGCAGATCTCCGAGGCCTTGACGTAGCCGGCGTCGGTGACCTTCTTGACCGAGTCCTTGGTGATCAGCTGCGGCTCGAGCAGCAGCGACTTGACATCACGGTTGCCCTTCGGGTCCTTGACCGTCTGGGTGGCGACGCCGTCGGCGGCCGCGGTGTCGCCCTTGGCCAGGGCGCCGGCGAGCTTCGCGGCGGCCTGCGCCTCCTGCTCGATCGGCTTGAACACCGTCATGTACTGGTCCCCGCGCAGGATCGCGGCGAGGCCGTCGGCGGTGGCGTCCTGGCCGGTGACCACGACCTTGCCGTTCAGGCCGTACTTGGCCAGCACCGTGACGATGGCGCCGGCGAGGCCGTCGTTGGCGGCGACGACGCCGTCGACCTTGCCGCCGTTGCCGGTGAGGATCTGCTCGAAGGTGGTGCCGCCGACCTGGTTGTCCCACTTGTCGATCTTCTGGCTCTGCACCAGCTTCAGGGCCCCGGACTCGTACTTGGGCTTCAGCACGCTCTGCTGGCCGTTGTAGAACAGGGTCGCGTTGTTGTCGGTCGGCGCGCCCTCGATCTCGATGACCTGGGCGCCCGGCTTGTTGCCGATGCCCTGGACCAGGCCCTCGCCCTGCAGGGCGCCGACCTTCTCGTTGTCGAAGGAGACGTAGTAGTCGCTGACGCCGCCGAGGTTGAGCCGGTCGTAGTCGATGACCGGGATGCCCTGGGCCTTCGCCTTCTGGGCGACGGCCGTGCCGCCGTCGCTGCTGATCGAGGCGATGATCATGACCTTGACGCCGCTGGAGATCATGCCGTCGGCCAGGGTGGAGAACTTCTGCTCGTCGCCCTGGGCGTTCTGGATGTCGGGGTCCATGCCCTCGGCGCGCAGCGCCGCGTCCAGCATGGGCTTGTCGAAGCCCTCCCAGCGGGCCGAGGAGTCGGTCTCGGGGAGGATCACCCCGACCTTCACCCCACCGCCGGACCCGCCGGAGCCACCGCCGGCGGTGTCCCCGCCGCCGCCCGCGCTGTTCTGTCCGCAGCCCGCGACGGCCAGCAGCAGGCCGAGGCCCGCCGCCGCGACCGCCCGACGCAGCCGGGGACCGCGCCCCGTGTTCCGTGCCCCCATCGGGGTCTCCCTCCACGACGTTGTGGACCGCTCGCATGATCACGAACGGGTGAATGTTGCGAGCGCCAACGTATTGGGCGGAACCGGCTCCGCAACAGCCTTCTGAATCGAGACAGTTCCCGTTTCGTCATCACGATCCGGTCACGAACGCCGACTTTGTTGCCCTCGGGCACGATCCGGAGCGCCGGAACGCCGGCCCTGCCTCAGCCGCGCAGGGTGTCCAGCAGGTCCGCCTCGACCGCGGCCAGCGCCGGGTCGGTACGGCTGCGCGGGCGCCCGGAGTCGACGACGAGCTCCCGCACCACCGTCGCCGGGCGCGGCGAGAACACCAGCACCCGGTCCGAGAGCAGGGCCGCCTCCCGCACGTCGTGGGTGATCAGGACCGTCGTCCAGCCGTAGCGGGCGCGCACCGACTCCAGCCAGTCCTGCATCGCGGTCCGGGTGAGCGCGTCCAGCGCGCCGAACGGCTCGTCGAGCAGCAGCACCTGCCGGCCCGCGACGACGGTGCGCAGCAGCGCCGCGCGCTGGCGCATGCCGCCCGAGAGCTCGCCCGGGCGGGCGTCCTCGAAGCCGGCCAGCCCGAACGGCTCGAACAGCGCGCGGGCGCGCTCGCGGGCCTCGCGGCGCGGCACGCGGGCGACCTCCAGCCCGAGGGCGGTGTTGTCGAGGACCGTGCGCCACGGGAACAGCAGGTCCTGCTGGGGCATCAGACCGAACGGGGCACCGCGCACCGGGCCGCCGTCGACCTCGATGTCGCCGGTCACCGTCGCCCCGTCGAGGATGCCCGCCAGCGCCCCGAACAGCGTCGACTTGCCGCATCCCGACGGCCCGACGAGCGACACGAACTCCCCCGGCGCGACGTCCAGGTGCACCCCGGACAGCACCGGCAGGTCGCCGTAGGACACCGACAGGTCGCGCACCACGACCTTCACCGCGCACCTCCTCCGTCGTGGTCGGCCACGTACCAGGGCGTGACCAGGCGCTGGAGCAGGAAGGTCAGTGCGAACAACGTCACCGACAGCACGGCGGTGACGCCGACCGCGGCGAGCACCAGGTCGGTGCGGAACTGGTTCTTCTGGAGCTGCATGAAGATCCCCAGGCCGGCCCGGGCGCCGACGTACTCGGCGAAGATCGCCCCGGTCACCGCGTAGGTGATCGCGATCCGCAGCGCCGTGAAGAACGACGGCAGCGCCCCCGGCAGCCGCACGTAGCGGAACCGCTGCCAGCGCGAGGCACCCATCGACCGCAGCAGGGCGGTCGCGGCGCGGTCGGTCGCGGCGAAGCCCTCGATCAGCCCGACCGCCACCGGGAAGAACGTCACCAGGGCGATGACCAGCACCTTCGGCAGCAGGCCGAAACCGAACCAGATGATGAGCAGCGGCGCGATCGCGACCACCGGCAGTGTCTGCGAGGCCACCAGGAGGGGGGTCAGCGCCCGCCGCAGCCAGGGCGAGAAGTCCACCGCGACCGCCGCGGCCCAGGCCAGCGCCATCGAGACGGTGAACCCGATCAGCGTCACCTGGACCGTCGGGAGGGTGTTCGCCCAGAGCTCGGCCCGGAACGCCCAGCCCTGCTCGACCACCCGCAGCGGCGAGGGCAGCACCTGGGGCCGGGTGCCGGCGACGGTGACCGCGACCTGCCAGGTGAGCAGCAGCGCGGTGACCAGCGCGGCGGCCGGCCACAGCCGACGGGTCACGGTGCCAGGTAGTCGTTGGTGAACCAGGTCGAGAAGTCCGGCTTCTGCCGCACCGGGGCCCCGTCCGGCCCCGCGACGGTGCCGGTGTCGTAGAGGAACCCGGAGAAGCCGGCCCACTGCTGCGGGGTCTGGAACCCCACACGGCCCTGCGCGTCGCGCAGGAAGCGCTCACTGAGCATCTGCGCGCCCCGGTCGACCAGCTCGTCGGAGGTGAACGCGCCGGGGTTGGCCTCCTTCAGCATCCGCGCCGCCGTCGCCGGGTCCTGCGCGGCCAGCGCGTAGCCCTTCTGGACGGCCTGCACGAACCTCCGGGCGGTGTCCGGGTTGTCCCGCAGCCAGGTCGAGTTGCCCAGCAGCAGCACGTTGTAGGAGTCCGGGAAGCCGTAGTCGGTGTAGCGGAAGGTACGGATCGGCTCGCCCCGCAGCTGTGCCTCGATCCCCTCGACGTTGACGAACGGCTCGGTGAAGTCGGCCTGCCCCGAGTAGAGCGCCTCGTAGGCGGCGGTGGACAGCACCTCGGTGCGGAAGTCGCCGCGCCCGCCGTCGGCCCGGATCACGGCCTGCATCTTCTGGTTCTCGCCGGGCCCGCCGAACCCGGCGTAGACCTTCCCGTCGAGGTCGCGCGGCCGCGTGAGGTCGGACCGGTCGGCGCGCACGGCGATCTCGGTGGCCCAGTGCTGCAGGATCGCCATGACCGAGGTGATGTCGGCACCCGCGGCCTTGGAGAAGGTGAACGAGTCCTGGAAGCCGACGCCGAAGTCCGCGGCGCCGGAGCCGACCAGGGTGTCCGGCGAGGTCTGGTTGTAGGGCAGGAACTCGACGTCGAGACCGGCGTCGCGGAAGTAGCCCGCCTGCTCGGCTGCGAACAACCCGATGTGGTTGGTGTTCGGCGTCCAGTCCAGCGCGACGCGGATCGGCCCACCCCCGGCCGCGGCCCCGGAGCCGTCGCCCGCGGCGCAGCCGGACAGGGCGAGCGCGAGCGCCAGCACGACGGCCAGTGGACGGAGAGCACGTGACAGCACGGGGCGGCCTCCCTACGCCGGTGTGACCCGGATCAGGTTCGAACGGTCGGCGGCCGGTCCTGCCGCCCTCTCAGCCTCGGTGCGCGGGCTCCCGCGGTACGTCCGGAGACCTTACGCGGCCCACCCGGTCCCGCCGGGGCGACGTCGGTCGCACCGCACCGTTCGGACACCCCCCGTCACCGGAGCCGCGACTTCGGTCACCTGCGGTGATCGGTCGGACGCGCCGGGCGAGCCGCCGTCCGCGGCGGTGACCACGATCGTTATCCTCACCCACCACACCCGCGACGCTGTGTCACGGACCTCGCTCGCGGGAGCTGACGCGGAAGGGACGAGATGGCGGCCTCGCTCTGGACCTCCGGCACGACCGGGCGGCCGACGCCCGACCCGGCACCCGCCCTGGTGCGGGTCGCGTTGCAGGCCGGTTCCGTCTCCGTCGCGCACGCGGACGTCGCCGCGATGCTGTCCGGGATCTGCGTCGCACTGGTGCCCGCCGCCCGGGTCGGAGGTGCGGCGCTGCTGCTGCGCGAGCCCGCCGACCCCCGCGACCCCGAGGCTCGGCGGGTCTTCGGGTCCGACACCGCCGCCCTGCGCCTCGGGGAGCTGCAGCGCCGGGCCGACGCCGGGCCGGGCCCCGCCGCCGAGCGCGGCGACCGCACGCTGACCACCCCGGACCTGACCCGGACCGGGCCGCCCGAGCTGGCCGCGGCCGCGGCCGACTGCGGCCTGGTCCGCTCGCTGTCCGTGCCGGTCCCGGTCGCCGGGCGCACCGCGGGCGCCCTGCAGCTGTTCGCCCGGGGCGGGCCCGACGACCCGCTGGGCGAGCGGCTGGTCGTCGCGCTGGCGCCGGTGGTCACCGCACTCGCGGCCCGGCTCACCGACGTCCGCGAGCTGGCCCGGCTGCAGCTGCGCACCGCGGCCTCCGCGGTGCCCGAGCAGTCCGACGCGGTCGACCGCACCGCGCTGATCCCGGCGGCCCGCCGCTCCCCCGCGGCACCGGTGGCGCCGCGGGTGCCCGCCCAGCGGCAGGCCCGGCACCGCCGGCGCGACCAGACCTGATCCCCGGGGTCAGGTCTCCGGCCGGTCCTCGCGGGACGCGCCCCGTTCGAGGAGCTGCTGGTGCTCCTGCAGGTAGGCCGACGCGCGCTGGCGGCTGACCCCGAACAGCCTGCCGATCCCGGCGATCGACTCGCCCTCGCCGTGCAGCGCGACGGCCTCCTCACGGCGGAACCGGCCACCCACGGCGCCCAGGCCGTCGAGGGTGCGGGTGAGGGTCTCGACGATCAGCGGCCGTGCCTCGCGCGGGACGATCTCCCGCCAGCTCAGCCCCTGTGCCCGCAGTTCCTGCAGCTCGGCCACCCGTCGGCGGGCCGAGGACAGCGCGGCGACCGACGCGTCCAGCTGGGCCGCGAGGGCGGCCAGCGCGGTGTCGGCGTCGTCCGCGGGCCGGTCGCGGAGGTCCGCTCCGTCGTCCGCACCACGCTCGGTCGTCGTCACGCCGTCGAGCGTACGGGGGCGGCGACGACGGGCGGTGGCCGCGGCGTACCGTGATCCACGCAAGGGGGGTTGCTCCCTCGAACAGGGCAATCCCGACAGTACGTGTGGAGGACGCGAATGGGCCGGTACGACGTCGTCATCGTCGGCGGAGGATCCGCGGGGGCGGTGCTGGCCTCGCGGCTCACGGAGGATCCCACACGCCGGGTGCTGATGCTCGAGGCGGGCCGCCCCGACCACCGCTGGGACCCGATCATCCGGATGCCCGCCGCGCTGTCCAAGGCGTGGGGCAACCCGCGCTACGACTGGTGCTACGTCACCGAGCCCGAGTCGGGTCTGGCCGGGCGGCGGATCGCCGTCCCGCGCGGGAAGGTCCTGGGCGGCAGCAGCAGCATCAACGGGATGGTCTACCAGCGGGCCCACCCGGGCGACTACGACCGCTGGTCCCGCCTGCCCGGCTGCGAGCAGTGGAGCTCGGCCCACCTGCTGCCCTACTTCCGCCGCCTGGAGCGTCGAACCTCCGAGCACGGCACCCCGCTGCCCGACGGCGGCCACGGCCCGCAGGTCCTCGAGCGGGCCCCGGCGGCCGGCCCGCTGAACGCGGCGTTCCTGGCCGCGGCCCAGCAGGCCGGGCACGCGCTGGTCGACTCGACGAACGGTCCGGTCCAGGAGGGCTTCTCCCGCACCGAACGCACGATCTCGCGCGGGCGCCGCTTCTCGGCCACCGATGCGTGGCTGCACCCGGTCGCCGGCTCCCGGCCCAACCTGACCGTGCGCACCGGCGCCCTGGTCCGCGCGCTACGCACCGACGCCCGCGGCACCCGGGTCATCGGGGTCCGCTACCGCGCCTCCGACGGCACCATCCGCGACGTCGACGCCGGCGAGACGATCCTGGCCGCCGGTTCCATCGCGACCCCGCAGCTGCTCCAGGTGTCCGGTTTCGGCGACCCGGAGCACCTCGCGGGCATCGGCGTCGAGACCCGGGTGGCGCTGCCGGGGGTCGGCGCGAACCTGCAGGACCACCTCGCGGTGCACCTGCAGCACGCCTGCTCCCAGCCGATCTCGCTGGCGCCGCAGCGGGCACCGCACCGGCTGCCCGCCGCGGCGGCCCGCTGGCTGGTCTCGGGCACCGGGGTCGGGGCGAGCAACCACTTCGAGATCGGCGGGTTCGCCTCCACCTCGATGGCCGGGGACATCCCGGACGTGATGATGCTGTTCGCGCCGGTCGCGATGCGCTTCGCGCCGGACGTCCCGCCGGTCGGGCACGGCTACGAGATGCACGTCTCGGTGATGGCGGGCGACGTCCGGGGGACGGTGCGCGCGGTGTCCCGCGACACCGCGGTCCCGCCGCGCCTGGTGCAGAACTACCTGGTCACCGACGGCGACCGGCGTCGCTGGGTGGAGGCCGTCGGCCTGGCCAGGGAGATCCTGAACCAGTCTGCGTTCGCCGACCTCGACGCCGGGGAGACCTTCCCCGGGGAGGCCGTCCGCTCCGACGCCGAGATCCTCGACTGGGTGTCCCGGCGCGCCCAGAACGGGCTGCACCCGACCAGCACCGCGCGGATGGGCACCGACGCCGACGCCGTCGTGGACCCGTCGACGCTGCAGGTGCACGGCACCGAGGGCCTGCGGATCGTCGACGCGTCGATCTTCCCGGACGTGCCCAACGCCAACACCTACGGCCCCGTGGTGGCGGTGGCCGAGCGGGCCGCCGACATCGTCACCGGCGCGACCCCGCTGCCCGCTGACCCGGCGCCGTCGCGGCGGGCCGGGACGCACGAGGGCACGGGCTCAGGGCAGGAGCCGTTCGCACCGGCATCCTGAGGCGCCCGACCTCCTGACACCCCCGACATGCCGAACGGGGCGGGGATCCGATCGGATCCCCGCCCCGTTCGCGGGTCTGTGTGTGGGGGCCGCGGCGGCCCCGGGCGTCACTCCCCGGTCTGCACCTGCACCCCGGACTCACGCAGCTTCTCGGCGTGGGCACGACCGTGGTGGTTGCAGAACAGGAGTTCCCCACCGGAGGGCAGGATCGCGCGCACCTTGGCAGCCGCACCGCAGCGGTCGCAACGGTCGGCAAGGGTCAGTTCGGGCCGGGTCAGCGTTTCGGGCTGCATAGCGGTCTCCCTCCGTCGCGGCGGCGGGCTTCGGGCGCTCGCCGCCGTATCACTGTGACGACCGCACGAGCGGCTCGCCCACACCTGTACAGACGCTCGAGGCCCCTGTACGTGTTCCCGGGATGCGTCGCGACGTCCGTCACGTGTGGCGCGGGCCGCACGGTCTGGTGGCGCCGCGATGTACCCGCGGTGACCGATTGCGTATGAAGTTCACTGCGTGTGAATCATGCGGGGAACTCGGCCGACGTGCAAGCGCGCCACGGTAAATACGGTGTGTCGCGGACTACGGTGGGCGAGTGAGTCCCCGCCCGTCGCCCGATCGTGTTCCCGCTCCGCTGCTGTTCCTGGCCGGTGGGATCTCGATGTACGTGGGGGCCGCACTGGCCGTCGGGCTGTTCGACCGGCTGGCGCCGTCGGCGGTCGCCGAGCTGCGGCTGATCGGTGCCGCGCTGCTGCTGCTGGCCTGGCGCCGCCCCGGCCGCGACGCCTGGCGCGGCGTCCGCCTCGTCCGCGCGGGGGTGTTCGGGCTGGCCACGGCCCTGATGAACGTCGCCTACTACGAGGCGATCGCCCGGCTGCCGCTCGGCACTGCGGTGGCAGTCGAGTTCACCGGACCGGTCCTGGTCGCGGCGCTCGCCTCCCGCCGGTTCCGCGACATCGGCGCGGTCGGCCTGGCCGCCGCCGGCGTGCTCCTGATCGCCGACGTCCGCTGGTCCGGCAGCCCGGCCGGGGTGCTGTGGGCCTTGGGCGCGGCGGCGATGTGGGCCGTCTACATCGTGCTGGGCAAACGGGTCGCACGCGCCGGTTCCGGCATCGACGACCTGGCGACGGGGTTCACCGTGGCCGCCGTCGTCCTGGTCCCGCTGCTGTTCGTCGGGGGTCCGGGAGCCGTGACCGGGTTCGGCGTCGCGAACCTCGCACCGCTCGCCGATCCGGCGGTGCTCGCCCTGTCCATCGGGCTGGGTGTGCTCAGCTCGCTGATCCCCTACGTGCTGGACCAGGTCGTGCTGCGCCGGGTCGGGCAGGCCCGGTTCGCGGTGCTGCTGGCGCTGCTGCCCGCCACCGCGACCCTGGTCGGGCTCGTGGTGCTCGGTCAGCTGCCCGGGACGCTGGAGGCGGTCGGGATCGGCCTGGTGGTCCTCGCCGTGGCCCTGCGGTCCCGTGACGGCGACGAACCGGTCCCCCTGCCCGCCACGTCCGCCCGGGACCGGGCCGCCCCGTCCTGACCGATCCGCCCTGACCGGCACGGCGACACGACGCCCACGGTGATCCGTTCCGCGCGCGGTGATCCGCAGTCCGCACGGTGATCCGCCGTCCGCGCGCTGATCCGGAGTCCGCACGCTGATCCGTCCGCGCACGGTCCTCCGGAGTCCGCACACTGATCCGCGGCGCTCGCTGATCCCCAGTCCGCGCTGATCCGGAGTCCGCGCGCTGATCCGCCATCCCCACGGTGATCCGCGGTGCGCGCGCAGATCCGCAGTCTGCGCGGTGATCCGCAGTCTGCGCGGTGATCCGCAGTCTGCGCGGTGATCCGCAGTCTGCGCGGTGATCCGCAGTCTGCGCGGTGATCCGC
>NZ_MCIP01000001.1:3915032-4008448 GCF_001932425.1 Pseudonocardia sp. Ae505_Ps2 | reverse complement strand
GATCCGCAGTCTGCGCGGTGATCCGCAGTCTGCGCGGTGATCCGCAGTCTGCGCGGTGATCCGCAGTCTGCGCGGTGATCCGCAGTCTGCGCGGTGATCCGCGGTCCGCGCGTGTCCGGACGCGCGCGCCGAGCGGATCAGCGCGCGCGGAACGGATCACCGTGTGCTCGGCCGCACCGGCGTCCCGGTGGTGCGGCGGTGGCGCTGCGGTGGCGCTGCAGCCCCGCGACGGCGACAGGCCGCCCCATCGCCCGGGCACGGGCCGCCGTGCCCTCCCGTCCCGGCCTGCGCGGTGGTCCCGGCACGACGGTGCTGCCTGCGGGCCCCGCCCGCGCAGGCACGGGCTCGCGCGCGGTCGCGGCCCGCGAGGGCGGCTCTCAGCGCCAGGAACGCAGGGTCGCGATGCGTTCCTCGAGCTGCTCGATGGTCGCCATCGCCACCGGCGGGCCGCCGCAGTGCGCCCGCAGCTCGTTGTGGATCTTCCCGTGCGGCTTGCGGGTCTTGTGGTTGTGCAGCGCGACCAGGGTGTTGAGCTCCTTGCGCAGGGTCTGCAGCCGCTCCCGGACGCTCTGCCCGCGTTCGGCGGCCAGCGGCGGGGTCGGTTCGGTCGCCGGCGTCGCGCGGGCCTGGGCACCGGTGCGCGGTGAGCCCTTCGCGATCCACTCCGCCTGCCGCTGGGACAGCAGGGTGCGCACCTGGTCGGGCTCCAGCAGACCGGGCAGCCCGAGGTAGTCCTCCTCGTCGGCGGAGTAGGTGGCGCCCTCGTAGATCAGCTGGTCCAGCTCGGCGTCGGCGCCGAGGGAGGTGAACGCCTGCTCCTGCTCACCGGGCTCGTCCTTGACCTTGTTGGCCTCGTTCAGCTCGGCGTCGTTCCAGACCTCCTCGGGCCGCTGCGGCTTGCCGAGGACGTGGTCGCGCTGCGCCTCCAGCTCGCTGGCCAGGCCGAGCAGCACCGGGACGCTGGGGACGAACACCGACGCGGTCTCGCCCTGCCGCCGCGACCGCACGAAGCGGCCGATGGCCTGGGCGAAGTAGAGCGGGGTCGAGGCGCTGGTGGCGTAGACGCCGACGGCGAGGCGCGGCACGTCGACGCCCTCGGACACCATCCGGACCGCGACCATCCACCGCTCGGTGGAGCGGGAGAACTCCGCGATCCGCTCCGAGCCGCCCGCCTCGTCGGACAGCACGACCGCGGGCCGTACCCCGGTGATGCCGGTCAGCAACGCGGCGTAGGCCCGTGCCGCGGTCTGGTCGGTGGCGATGACCAGGCCGCCCGCGTCGGGCATGCCCCCGTCGCGGTGGCTCTGCAGGCGGCGGTCGGCCGCGGCGAGCACCGCGGGCATCCAGTCCCCCGAGGGGTCGAGCGCGGTCCGCCAGGCCATCGCGGTCTGCTCGCGGGTCAGCGGCTCCCCCAGCCGGGCCGACATCTCCTCGCCGGCGCTGGTGCGCCAGTTGGAGGTGCCGGAGTAGGCCAGGAAGACGACCGGCCGGACCACGTTGTCGGCGAGCGCCTCGGCGTAGCCGTACTGGTGGTCGGCGCGGCTGCGTGGGGCGCCCTCGGCGTCGGGGACGTACTCGACGAACGGGATCGGGTTGTCGTCGGAGCGGAACGGCGTACCGGTCAGGGCCAGGCGGCGGGTGGCGGGCTCGAACGCCTCGTAGACGCCCTCGCCCCAGCTCTTGGCGTCGCCGGCGTGGTGGATCTCGTCGAGGATCACCAGCATCCGGCGGTTCTCGGTGCGGTTGCGGTGCAGCATCGGGTGCGCGGCGACGCCGGCATAGGTGATCGCGATGCCCTGGTAGTCCCGCGAGGTGCCGCCCGCGGAGTTGCGGAACTCGGGGTCGAGCGCGATCCCGGCGGCCGCGGCCGACTCGGCCCACTGGTACTTCAGGTGCTCGGTCGGGGTGACGACGGTGATCGCGTCGACCACCCGGTCGCGCAGCAGCTCCGACGCGACGCGCAGGGCGAAGGTCGTCTTGCCCGCGCCCGGGGTCGCGACCGCGAGGAAGTCCCGCGGCGAGGTCGCGAGGTAGCGGGCGAGTGCGCTGCGCTGCCACGCGCGCAGCGGGCGGGTGTCGGGCGACACGAGCTGGGTCTGCGACACACGTCTCCCCTGGTCCGTGGGTCGTTCCCGGGTGGGAACCGGCGATTCCCCGCCACGTCCGCGCGTCGACGCCGACACGGCTGCGGGGCGCGGATCAGGGTAGCCGGGCGTCGTGACGGCGCCGCCCGGTGGGCGGGCCGGGAGCCTCCCCGACGGCGACGGGCCAGGTCAGCCCCGGGGCGGCCGCGGGCGGCGGGCGGTGAGGACGAACGCGGGCGGGAGGTTGGCGAGCACCGCGCGGCCGTGCACGACCTCCTCGAAGGCCGCGGCGAGCCGGAGCCGGAGCCGGCGGGCGGGCGGCAGGGCCCGGGTCACCGAGTAACCGAACTGGGTCAGGGCGCCGTGGGGGTGCAGACAGCCGGCGACGACGTCGGTCAGCCACGGCTCCTCGCGCGGGTAGGCCGCCCACGGCAGCCCGGACACGACGACGTCGGCACGGGCGAGCCCGCGGGCGGCCAGCAGCGCGGGCAGCTCGGCCGCGTCGGCGACGGCGACGTCGAGGCCGGGGTGGCGGGCCCGCAGCAGCGCGGCCAGGCGCGGGTTCAGCTCGACGGCCAGATGGTGGCCGCGGCCGCCGAGCCGCTCGGCGATGACGTCGGTGAACGCCCCGGTGCCCGGCCCCAGCTCGACGACGACCGGGTCCCCGGTCGCGGGGACCGGCGCCGTCGCGGCGAGGGCCAGCGCCCGGGAGCTCGGCAGCGCCGACGCCGTGCGCAGCGGGTCGCGCAGGAACTCCCGCAGGAACGCACCCGCCCCGGCCGTGGAGGTCGGCGTTGCCGTCTGCGTTGCCGTCTGCGTTGCCGTCTGCGGTGACGGCTGCGCTGCCGGGGACAGGGTGGACGGTGCGACGGTGCTCATCGGGCTCCGGGGTCTCGTGCGACGCGACCGGGCCACCGTGCCGGTCAGGTCCGAACGCCGCCCGACGACGGGGTGAACGCGCCGCGACCGGTCGCGGTGGGGATGATGGAGGCGATGAGCGAGCGCGACCGCACCCCAGCCGACGCCGGCCCCCTCGCCCTGCCCGCGGCGGGGCTGCGGCTGGCGGCCGCCGTGTCCGCACGGCCGCTGCTGCTCCTGCGCCGCGGCGGCGGCTGGGTCGCCGAGCTGGGCCGGGTCGGCCTGGGCCGCTCCGACCTCGCTCCGGACGTGCCGGCCGGCCCGGTCGCACCGGTGGCGCGGTGCGCGGCCCAGGTGCTGCTCGCGACGACCGGGGCGGTGGCCGGGCTGCTCGACGACGCCGTCGCGAGCCCCGACATGCCCCTGCCCGCCGCGGACGCCGAGCGGCTGCGCGCGACCCTCGCGGGCCTCACGTCCCTGCTGCTGCCGGGCGGCGGCCCGCTCGTGATCACCGGATCAGCAGGAGCCGGTGCCCCGGACGGCACCGCTGCCACGGCAAGGACCGGTCCCGGCCGGCAGGACGACCGCGGTCGGGCCGCCACCACCGCCGTGACCGACGCCACCGCGGCCACCGACACCGCCGACACCGTGGCCACCGACACCGTGACCGCCCACACCGCCGACAGCGTGGTCGCCACCGACGGCGTGACCACCGAGAGCGTGGCCACCGACACCGCGACCGCCGACGAGCCCTGCCCGGCCCCGGCCGAGGCCGCCGAGCGGGTCTTCACACCCCCCGGCGCCGACACCCCCTCGGTCCCGTTCGACACCGGCGCCCGCGACGCCCGGGGCGGCCCCGTCCCCGGCCGCGACGTCGCCGCCACCCCCGGCGCGGTCGTCCTGCGCACCCCGATGTTCGAGCTGCTCCAGTACCTGCCGCGGACCGAGAAGGTGCGCGACACCCCGGTGCTGGTCGTCCCGCCGCTGGTGCACCGCTACTGGCTGGCCGACCTCGCGCCGGGGTACTCGCTGGTCGAGCACCTGCTCGAGAAGGGGCTGCAGGTGTTCGCGCTGTCCTGGCGCCCGGCCGGCCCGGCCGACGCCGACCGAGACCTCGACGCGCACGCCGCCGCCGTCCTCGACGCCGTCGACGCCTGCGGGCGGATCACCCGCGCCCCGCGGGTGTCGCTGCTCGGGGTGCGCACCGGCGGGCTGCTGACCGCGGCGGTGCAGGCCCACCAGGCCGCGATCGGGCTCGACGACCGGGTCGCCGCGGTCGCCTACCTCGCCACCGTCCTCGACCAGTCCGACGCGCTGCCCGGCTTCGCGCCCGACCCGGCGACCGTCGCGGAGACCGCCGACCTGGCCGCCCGCGACGGCGTTCTCGACGGCGCGACGGCGGTGCGGGCCTGGGCGTGGCGGCGCGGCCCGGACCGGGTGCTGCCGTGGGCGGTGCCGCACGGTGGCGGGACCGCCGACCTGGACGGCCGCGCCGCGCGGGCGATGCGGGCCTGGGTGGCCGACCTGCTGCCGCTGCCCGCCGGGCTGCACATCGACCTCGCCGCGCTCGCCGCGGCCACCGGCGACGGCGCGGACCCCGACCGGCCCGACGTGCGGGTCCTCGGCACCCCCGTCCGGTTCGCCGAGCTGCGGCGCGACAGCTACCTCGTGGCCGCCGACGACGACCCGGTACAGCCCTGGACGGGCGGGTACCGCACCGCGCAGCGCCTCGGCGGCGGCTGCCGGCTCGTGCTGGCCCCCGGTGACCAGGCGGGGGCGCTGATCGCACCGCCGTCGATGGCGACCGGGTTCCGGGCCGCCCCCTGCTCCACCGGCGACGGCGTGGCGCAGCGCTGGCGGGCCGGGGCCGAGGCCGTCGAGGGCTCCTGGTGGGACGACCTGGCCCGCTGGCTGGTCGAGCGGTCCGGCACGGTGCGCGACGCACCCCCCGAGCTGGGCGGACGCCGCCTGCGACCGCTGTTCCCCGCGCCGGGCACCTACCTGGGCGAACCCGCCCCCGTCTGAGGGCGGGCCCGGGATCATCACACCCCGGCCTTTCCGGCACCCCACCGCCCGGCCACGGCGCCTAGGCTCGGCGGTGATGACCACTTCCAGCTCCCGTCCCGTGAGCGGGGCAGGCCTCGAGGAGCACGACGTGCTCGTCGGCGGCCGGGCCCTGCGCGTCGTGCGTCGCCCCGCCTCCGGCCCGGGCCCCCGCCGTACCCCGCTGCTGCTGTGCAACGGCATCGGCGCCGCCACCGACGTGCTCGACCCGCTGGTCGCGGCGCTGCCCGCGGACCTCGACGTCATCCGGTTCGACCCGCCGGGCATCGGCGGGTCGGCGGTGCCGCGGATGCCGTACCACCTGACGTGGATGGCGCACCGGCTCGGCCAGGTGCTCACGAAGCTGGGCGTGCGCGAGGCCGACGTCCTCGGGTTCTCCTGGGGCGGGATGCTGGCCCAGCAGCTGGCGATCAGCCGTCGGCGACGGGTCCGCAAGCTCGTGCTCGTCGCGACCGGGCCGGGGGCGCTGATGATCCCCGCCTCGCCGCGGGTGATGGCCGTCATGACCTCGCCGAAGCGCCACCAGGACCCGTCCTACATCGACGCCGTCGCCGCCCGCATCTACGGCGGCTCGCTGCGCGACCACCCGGAACGGGCCGCGGAGGCACTCGGCGCGGGCGCCCGGCGCGGCCCGATGCGCGGCTACTACTACCAGCTGATGGCGCTCTCGGGCTGGACCAGCCTGCCGCTGCTGCCGGCGATCACCGCGGACACCCTGATCATCGCCGGCGACGACGACCCGATCGTCCCGCGCGGCAACGCCACGATGCTGCACCGCGGGATCCGCCGCTCCCGGATCAGCCGCTACCCCGGTGGACACCTGGAGCTGCTGCTCGATCCGGAGCCGTTCGCCACGGAGATCGACGCCTTCCTGCGGTCCTGATCCCGGTCCCACCCGGCCCCCGGCCGAGCGGGTCCGCGCGGGTGGACGCAGGATGGCCGGGTGGTGTCCCCCGCACGAACGACCGGTGCACGCACGACCGGTGTACGCACGACGCCCGCCCACCAGGCCCGCGACACGGTCCTGCGGCCGTGGCGCGGCCCGGCGGACTCGGCGGCACTGGCCGCGCTCGACGACGGCGCCCCCGGCATCGGCGACACCACCGGACCGGAGTGGCACGACGACGCCGCGGCCGACCCGGCCCGGATGCACCTGGTCCTGGAACGTCACGGCGAGCCCGGCCCGGCGGGCTACGTCGTGCTGGCCGCGCCGCGCGGCCCGGAACCGGGCGTCGAGCTGCACCGGCTCGTGGTCCATCCCGACCGGCGCGGCACCGGCGCCGGGCGGGCACTGCTCGGTGCCGCCCTCGCCGTCGCCGGGGTGCCCGGTGCGACCGGGGAGACCCCCGAGCGGCCGCCGTGGGCGGGGACGGGGCGGCTGTGGCTCGAGGTGGCCGCGGACAACGCCGCGGCGCTGGCGCTCTACCGGTCGGCCGGGATGGTCACCGAGACCGTGCTGCGCGCCGTGCCCGGTGACCCGTGCTCCACCCCGCTGCGGCTGCTGCTCGCGCGGGGCTGAGCCGGTCCCGGCGTGCCCTCAGCGCAGGCGCGGCGCCCTCTCGGCGCCGCCTCGGGCGGGTCTCACTCGCCGTCGCCGCCACCAGGGGGGAGCCCGTCGAAGATCTCCTTGCACTGCGGGCACACCGGCGACCCCGGCTTGGGCGACTTGGTCACCGGGAAGGTCTCGCCGCACAGTGCCACGACCATGTTCCCCAGGACGGCACTCTCGGCGATCCGGTCCTTCTTGACGTAGTGGAACATGTCCGGCCGGTCGTCACCGGTCTTGTCGGTGGTCTCCGGCCGGGTGTCGACCTCGGGCAGCGTCGTCGTGGACATGGCGCCCATGATGCCCGAACACGGCCTCAACGCGTGGAGGTGGTGCCGCCGCCGGCCGTGCCCGTGGGCTGCTCGTCGTCGGTCGTGGGCCCGTCAGCGGGCGGTGGCTCGTCCGCCTGGTCGATCACCGGGTGCGGGCGGGCCTCGATGGCCCGGTGCCCCTGGCGGTGCCGGTTGGGCTTCTCGGCCTTGCGCGGCAGCCGGTCGTTCGCGATCAGCACCGCCATCCACGGCAGCGGCACGGAGATCACGAGCAGGGTCACCGCGACCCACGGGTAGGTGTAGAAGACGCCGGCGAGGACCATGCACGGGATCCGCATGCCCATCGTCCACTTGTAGCGCCGCTTGCGGATCTCCAGTTCCTCTTCGTAGGACATCTGCGCGTCCGTGATGAGAACGGGGTCCTCGTGTCGCTGGTCAGCCACTGTCGAACCACCTCCCTCTCCATGGTGACACCCCTGTGCGTTCTCTGCGCGGGCGCCCGCGGGGCGCCTCGCGCACATCCGCGGGTCCGTCGACGGTGGGATCCAGCGACTCCCAGCGGCGCAGCCGCGCGGCGAGCAGCCGCGACCACCACACGACGTCGTCCGGGGTCGCCGCGATCGACAGCCCGGCCGCGGGCAGCCGCTCCCGCAGGGTCTGCGCGGTGGACTCCGGATGCCCCGGGTCCCCGGTCCAGGCCAGGATCTGCACCGGCACCGTGATCCGCTCCAGCTCCTCCGGTGCGGGGAGGTCGGTGGCGGCCGCGCCGCGCAGGATGGCCGGGAGCAGGTCGGCGCGCACGTCGGGCTCGGTCCGCGGGCGGCCCCGGGCGGCCGGGGGGAGATCCGCGTCGTCGGCGCCGGCGTCGAGCGCCGCGATGCCCGCGGCCTCCACGGCCAGCGCGGAGCGCTCGTAGTCGCGGGCCCGGGCGCGCCGGGTCTCCCAGGCGGTCGGCGGCAGCATCAGGGTGAGGCTGGCGAACCGGCCCGGGTCGGCCAGTGCGGCGTGCAGCAGCGTCCCGGCTCCCATCGACGGTCCGACCCCGTGCACCCGCTCACCGGGCAGGACGTGGTCGAGCAGCCCCAGCAGGTCCCGGGCCAGCGCGGGCCACCGGTAGTCGGCGGGGTCGGTGGTGCCGCCGGAGCGGCCGTGGCCGCGCGCGTCGTAGCGCAGCAGCCGGATGCCCTCGACCCGGGAGGCGATGTCGAGCCGCATCAGGGTCTCGCGGCGACGGCTGGAGGTGAGGCCGTGCAGCGCCACCACCGCCGGAGCGCCGGGTTCGTCGCGTACGTCGAAGTCCAGCGTCGCCCCGGCGATCCCGAACGTGGCCATGCGCTACGCCTCCTGATCATCGTCGGCCTAGGTTATGGCCATGCGGCTGACGAGCGTGACGCACCTGCGCCTTCCCTACGGGACGCTGCTCGGCTACGACGTCACCGTCGGCCGCCGGGGCGACCCGGTCCCGGTCTCGTTCGACCAGCGCCGCCACGTCGACCGCGGTGACCGGCCCGGCTCGTGGATGGCGATCACCTGCCGGCTGCCCGCGGTCGACCTCGACGCGCTGGCCGAGGCCTGGCTGGCGGTGCTGCGCCGGCACGGGACGCTGCGCACGGTGTTCTCCCCCGGCCCGGCCGGTCCCCGGCTGCACGAGGTGGACCTGCGTCCCGGCCGCTGGGTCACCCACCCCATCGCGCCCGGCCAGGCCGTCGACGACGCCGTCCGGCGGATGCTCGACGAGCGCTGCACCCCCTACGCGGCGCCCTCGCACCGGCTCTGTGTGATCCTCACCGCGGACCGGCCGACGCTCGTCGTGGCCGCCGACCACGCCCACGTGGACATGTGGTCGCTGCTGGTGATCCTGCGCGACCTCGTGCAGGGCCTGGGCGGGACGCTGCCGGCCGGCACCGTGCGCCCCTTCGCCGAGCACACCGCCGCCCTGGCCGACCTCGAGCCCGCACCCGACCAGGTCCGGCAGCGCTGGGCGGAGATCCTGGCCGCGGGCGGCGACGTGATGCCCCGCTTCCCGCTGCCGCTCGGGGAGCTCGCCCCCGCTCCCCCGGAGCGCGTGGAGGTGCGCGACGTGCTCGGCGTCGACGACTGCGCGCTGTTCGAACGCCGGGCACGCGCATCCGGGGTGTCGACGCTGGCGTTGGTCACCTCGGTCATGACCCGCACCACCCGGGAGCTGGCGCACGCCCCGCTGCGCGCGGTGTTCCCGGTGCACAGCCGCTACGACGACCGCTGGCACGGCTCGGTCGGCTGGTTCATCACCAACGCGGTGATCGACGCGGGCGACCCGGACCCGCGGGCCTGCGCCGACGCCGTCCGTGAGGCCGTGCGGCTCGGGTCCTGGCCGCTCGACGACGTGCTGGCCCCCTGGGGCGGGATGCCCGAGGCCCCCGGCATGTTCGCGATCTCCTGGCTGGACCTGCGGCGGCTGCCGGTGCGCATCGACCACGCCGGGCTGGAGGCGCAGTACGTCAGCTCCGCGGGCGACGCCGACGGCGTGATGGTCTGGTTCATCCTCGACGAGGCCGGCCTGCACCTGCGCTGCCGCTACCCCGACACCGACGAGGCCAGGGAGAACGTCGGCGCCTGGCTCGACCGGGTCGTCGACGGCGTCCGGGCCTCGGCCCACCCGGCGGGTGCGGACGTCGTGCTGGCCGGGGGGCGGCTCGTCGTCGACCGGGCCAGCCGAGCCGACGTCGCCGCGGTCGTCGCACTGCTGTCGGGCGCCGGGGACGCCGCCGACCCGGACGACCCGGACGACCCGGACGACCCGGACCTCGCACCCTACGAGGAGGCCTTCGACGCCCTGGACCGCGACCCCGGCCGGTTCCTCGCGGTCGCCCGCGCCGGCGACGGCCGGGTGGTCGCGACCGTGCAGCTCACGATCCTGCCCGGGCCCGTCCTGCGTGGCACGACCCGGTTGCAGGTCGAGGGGCTGCGGGTCGCCGTCGGGTGGCGGCGGCGCGGGGTCGGGTCGGCGCTGCTGGAGTGGGCGCACGAGCACGGGCGCGCCCGCGGCGCCGTCCTGGCCCGGGCCGGGGACACCGCCGGGGACGGGCCGCACCCGTTCCTGGCGCGGTTCGGCTACCAGCCCGACCGGGCCGGGTACACCCGGCCGCTCTGACCCCTGCCCCTCTGGCGCTGCCGCTCTGACCCTGCCGGCCGGCGGGGCGGCTCAGGCCCCGTCGGGCCCGTTGCCGAGCAGCGGCTCGTCGGCGGAGCGGACCTCGGAGCCGGGCAGCCCGTCGGGGTGCTCGGCGCGGACCCGGTCCAGCGCGTCCAGCGCGATCCCGAGGTGCTTGCGCTTGCTCGTCTCGTAGAACGCCCGCGCGCCGCCGGCCAGCTTGGGCTCGGCGTGCAGCGGCTTGTCCGACACGCACAGCAGGGTCGCGTTCGGGATCCGGTAACGGAAGCCGTTGGCGGCGATCGTCGCGGACTCCATGTCCACCGCGACGGCCCGGGCCAGCCGCATCCGGTGCAGCGTCGCGGCCTGGTTGAACTCCCAGTTGCGGTTGTCGGTGGTGTGCACGACACCTGGCCGCCAGGTCGCCTCGGCCGCGCCGAGCGCGTCCATCAGGTAGCCGTTGAGCCGGATGCTCGGGATGACCGGGACGTCCGCCGGGAGCACCTCGTCGAGCACGTGATCGGCCCGCTGGTAGGCCGTGGCCAGCACGAAGTCGCCCAGCTCCTGGCGGTTCCGCAGGCCGCCGCAGTGCCCGATCATGATCATGGTGTCCGGACGGAGCACCGCGAGGTGGTCGGTGACGGTCTTGGCGTTGGCCGGGCCGACGCCGATGTTCACCAGGGTCACGCCGTCGCCGTCGGCGCCCGGGTGGTGGTAGGCGGGCATCTGGACACCGGCGCGGTCGGGCCGCTCGGCGTCGGGGAAGCGCTCCAGGAACGACTCGACGTGCATGGCGTAGTTGGTGAACAGCACGTGCCGCTGGAAGGACTCGGCCGGGGTGCCGGTGTAGTGCGAGAGCCGGTCGAGCGAGAGCGCCATGCGTTCCGGGCCGAACAGGAACAGCTTCTTCACGCGCAGGTCGAAACGGTCCTCGTCGAGCGCGGCGAAGAACTCCGGGTCGGTGAACGCCCGGGCCGGTCGGGCGGCGCGGGCGGTGACGGTGGCCCCGGCGGCGAGCAGGCCGCGCAGCTCCCGGTGCAGGTAGCGGCGGATCGCGCACGGCCGGGCGAACTCGCCGGAGATCCGCGGGTTGTGCGTCGACCAGGGGCGCACGACCTCGAGCTCGGGGTACCAGCCGTCGTCGTAGACCGACTGGAGGGCGTCGAGCAGCCGGGCGATCTCGTGGTCGAGCTTCTCGGCCGGCACCGGTGGGCGGACCTGCTCGATCATGGCGGGGGTCACGACGCCTCCCCGTCGTCGGCGCCGTGCGCGTGCAGCGCGCCCGGGGCGACGGCGACCGCCGACACGATCTCCAGCACGCGGCGGGCGAGCCCGTCGGTCAACCGGTAGCGGACCAGCCGTCCCTCGCGGTGGGCGGTGACCATGCCGTGTGCGCGCAGCAGGCGCAGCGCGTGCGACACGGCCGAGTCGCTCATCCCGACGGCGACGGCGAGGTCGGAGACGCAGAGGTCCCCGGCGTGCTGCAGCGCGAGCAGCAGCGACAGACGGTTGGCCTCGCCCAGGACGTCCAGGACGGTCGCCGCCTCGGCCACCTTCTCCGAGTCGGCGAGCACCGCGACGGCGTCGCAGACCTGGTCCGGGTCGATCACGCGTGCGCCGGCGAGCGCCTCCGGAACCTTGTGCACGCCTGTGATGCTAGCCCTGTCGGCGGATCACTTCGCCGCAGCGGCCTTCTTCTCGCGTGCCGCGGCCTTGATCGCCTTCTTCGTGTCGCGCACCTCGAGGAGGGTCTGCCCGTCGACGACGTCGGCCGCGGAGAGCCGGGTGCCGTCGGCGCCGTAGTCCCCGGCGGCCTCCCGCCAGCCGTCCGGGGTGACCCCGTACTGCTTGCCGAGGATCGCGAGGAAGATCTTCGCCTTCTGCTCGCCGTAGCCGGGCAGCGCCTTGAGCCTGCGCAGCACCTCACGTCCGTCGGGCGCGGCGCCGTCGGCCCCGGGCCGGGTCCAGATCGCGGCCGGGTCCCCGTCCCAGTCCTCCACGATCGCGCGGCACATCTCCTGCACCCGCTTGGCCATCGAGCCGCCGTAGCGGTGGATGGCGGGCGGGGTGGTGGCGAGCGTCGCGAAGGCCTCGGGGTCGTGGTCGGCGATGACGCGCACGTCGAGCCCACCGAGGCGCTCGTAGAGCTTCAGCGGGCCACGGAACGCGACCTCCATCTGGATCTGCTGGTCGAGCAGCATGCCGATCAGCAACGCGAGGGGCTCGCGTTCCAGCAGCGCGTCGGCCTCCGGTTCCTGGGCGATGCAGATCCCGCTCATGCCGCACAGGATGGCACGCGACAATGGCGGGGTGCTCCCCCATCTCGACGCCGGTGCCATCGAACGCGTCCGCGGCTGCCTGCTGGACGCGGCCTACACCCCGGACGGCGTGCGCGCCCTGCTGGGCCGCTCCGCGCACGACGCGCTGACCCGCGGCGAACCGGAGCCCGCCGCCCGTGCCAGCCGCGACGGCGGTGAGCTCGGCACCCTGGTGCGGCTGTTCCTGCTCGAGGACACCGAGCCCGAGCCGGCGGTGACCGCGGCACTGGGCGACCTGGACCCGCTGCTGGAGGGCCGGATCCTGCGTCGCACCCCCGACGGCATCCGGGCCGCGCTGGACGTGCGCCCCTACGGCGAGGGCGCCGGCGCCGAGGGCGAGCCGGGCACCGACTGGTGGGTGGTGTCCGACATCGACACCCCCGCCGCGCGGCAGGACCGCGAGCACGTCACCGGAGTCGGCGGGGCGTCGCTGACGCTGGCCGCGGCGACCGTCCGCCGCCCGGTCGGCACCCTGCTCGACCTGGGCACCGGCTGCGGGGTGCAGGCGCTGCACGGCTCCCGGCACGCGATGCGGGTCACCGCCACCGACGTGCTGCCCCGGGCGCTGGCGCTGGCCCGGCTGTCGCTGGGGCTGTCCGGGGTGGAGGTCGACCTGCGGGAGGGTCCGTGGTTCGCCCCGGTGGCCGGGGAGCGCTTCGACCAGGTGGTGTCCAATCCGCCGTTCGTGCCGGGCCCGCCGCGGGTGGACTACGTCTACCGCGACTCCGGCACCGCCGGGGACTCCGCGCTGGCCGCGCTGCTGGGCGAGCTGCCCGGCCTGCTCAACCCGGGCGGGGTCGCGCAGCTGCTGGGGTCGTGGCTGCACGTGCGCGGCGAGGACTGGCCGGACCGGGTGCGTTCCTGGCTGCCCGACGGCGTCGACGCCTGGGTGCTGCAGCGCGAGGTCGTCGACCCGGGCCTGCACGTGGGCACCTGGCAGCGCGACGCCGGGCTGGTCCCGAGCTCGCGGGCGGCGCGCGAGCAGGCCGGGGCCTGGCTGGACTGGATGGCCGCCGAGCGGGTGGAGGGGGTCGGGTTCGGCTTCCTGATGCTGCGCCGCACCTCCGACCCCGAGGCCGAGCCGACCGTCGTGGTCGAGGACCTGCCCGGCGAGCTGGGCGAGGGCCTGGGCCGGGAGATGACCGGCTGGCTGGACCGGGTCGACTGGCTGCGCGCCCACACCCGCGACGAGGACCTGCTGGGCGCGCGGCTGCTGCTCGCCCCGGAGACCGTGCTGGAGTCGGCGTCGTCGGTCGACCCCGACGGCGGCTGGGCCGAGCTGTCCACCACCGTGCGCCGCTGGGGCGGCCCCGGCTGGGAGCACCCCGTCGACGGCCCGGCCGCGGCGCTGCTGGCCGGCTGCCGCGGCGAGCTGCCGCTGTCGGAGCTGCTGGCGCTGCTGTCCTACGCCCACGACCTGCCGACCGACGCCCTGGTCGCGGCGACCCTGCCCGCGGTGCGCGAGTTCGTGCGGCACGGGCTCCTGCAGCCGGTGGACGGCTGGCCGCACCCGGTGCCCGCGCGGACCGCGGCCGCGTCGCCGTCGGGGCCGGTCGGGTGAGGGCCGTCGTCGCGCGGGTGCGACGGGCGTCGGTGACCATCGAGGCGCCCGACGGCACACCGCTGCGGGTGTCCGGGGAGATCGGGCCCGGGCTGCTGGTGCTGCTCGGTGTGCACGTCGACGACGTCGGCACCGACCCCGCCGCGACCGCACGGAAGGTCGACACGATGGCCCGCAAGCTGCACGAGCTGCGGATCCTCACCGGGGCGGACGGCGGTGAGCTGTCCTGCGCCGACACCGGCGCCCCGCTGCTGGTCGTCAGCCAGTTCACCCTGTACGGCGAGACCCGGAAGGGCCGCCGGCCGTCCTGGTCGGCGGCCGCGCGCCCACAGGACGCCGAGCCGGTCGTCGACGCCGTGGTGGCCGCGCTGCGCGGGCGCGGCGCGACGGTGCGGACGGGCGAGTTCGGGGCGCGGATGGCCGTGGAGTCGGTCAACGACGGGCCGTTCACGGTGCTCGTCGAGGTCTGAACGCCGAGCTCGTCACCGCGTCACAGCGTCCTCTCACCGGACTCTCAGCCGGAAAGGGGACGATGTGGGCATGGTCGCGTATCTGCTGTCGTCGTTGCTGGGGTTGTTCCAGCTCGTCCTGATCGCGCGGGTCGTCGTGGACTGGATCGAGGTGCTCGGGTCCGGGCGGGGTGGCGCCGTGCTCGACACCGCCCGGCGGATCACCCACGGGCTCACCGAACCGGTCGTCGCCCCGATCCGCCGCCGGGTGCAGCCGGTGCGGATGGGAGCGGTCGGGCTGGACCTGTCGGTCCTGATCGTGTTCGTGGTCGTGCTGCTCGCCCGGGTCCTCGTGGTGCCGCTGATCCCGTTCTGACCGTCCTCGGGGTGACGGCGGGCCCAGCCTCTCCCCCACCCGCCGGTAGGGACACCCGGTCCCGTCACACGACGACGGCCCCCGCCCGGGTGACCGGGCGGGGGCCGTCGAGGTCGTTCAGGGAGTCCCGGGTCGGGGACTCACTTGGTGGTGCTGCGGGTGGCGCGCGCGGTCTTCTCCGCGACGGCCTCGGCGCCGCGCCCGGCGTGCTCGGTCACGGCCTCGGCCGCCTTGGTCGCCTGCTCGGTGACCTGGTCGAACACCGAGGTACCGGCGCTGACGACGGTCCGCGCGAACTCGCGCTGGTGGCCCAGCACCTGCTCGTAGAAGTCGAAGACGCGCTCGACGGCGGCGCCCGCGTCGGGCAGCTGCGGGCGGTCCCCGGCGCCGAACTGGCGGGCCAGGCCGCTCGCGGCCTCGGTCCACCCGCGGACGGACTCGGTGACCAGGTCCTGGCCACGCTTGGCGATGTCGACGAACTGCTCGGTGGAGGCGGTCATCGGTGCTTCCCTCCCGGGAGACGTGTCTGGGGTGCGGACGGGGAGCACGACGAGCACCCCGGCATGCCAAGAAAACTACGCACGCCCGTTAAGTATGTCAAGCACGCCTGCTCAGTCCCGCTGCACGAAGCTCCGGTACACCCCGAGCAGCGCCGCCTTCTGCTCGTCGGACAGCCGTGCGTCGGCCTCGATCGCCGCCTCGACACCCGGCGGGGACGTGGCCGCGGCCGCGGCCTCCTCGGGCGGGGCGGCGTCGCCCGCGGTGTCCGGGTCGCCGACCGCCCAGCCGGCCCGGCTGAGCATCTGGTCGGTGTTGAGGTGCAGCGCGTCGGCGATCGAGCGCAGCACCTTCAGCGACGGCTGGTGCAGCCCCCTCTCGACCTGGCTGAGGTAGGCGTTGGACACCTGGGTCATCGCCGCCATCTCCCGCAGCGAGAGCTTCGCCATCTGCCGCTGCGCCCGGATGAACCCGCCCAGGGCGTTCACCTGCGCGCTCCAGGCGTCCTCGGCGGCCCTGCGGCCGTTCTCGTGCAGCTCGTCGGCAGTGGTCCCCCCGGCGCTCGGTGTCCGGCGGCCGCCGCGGGCGCGGGTCTCCCCCGCGCGGCTCACGGCGTCCCCGCCCGGAGGGACCCGCGCGGCGGTCGCCGGCGCGCGGGCACAGAACGTACGCGGTCCATGGCGACGCATTCTCCCCGCCGGACGGCGGTTGTGCACGCATCCGATGCTGTGTCCATGATGGACGGCGTTGATCGCCGGCCATCGTGGACACCGCGCCGCCCGGGTGACCAGCGGTGATCATCGGGGCGGCGACGGGGCCGGGGTGGCGGATCAGCCCCGCAGCACGTAACGGCCGGGAGCGGGCTCCAGCGGCGGGTGCGCGTCGGACCCGATCCTCTTCGGCGCCGCGACCTCCGCGCCCGCACGCTCGGCGATCCACGGCGTCCAGTCCTCCCACCAGGAGGCCTTGCGCTCGGTGGCGTCGTCGCGCCAGTCCTCGGCGCGGGCCGGGAGGTCGTCGCTCTCGCCGAACCAGTGCCGCGACTTCGGCGACGGCGGGTTCACCACGCCGGCGATGTGCCCGGAGTTCGACAGCACGAAGCGCACGGTGCCCCCGATCTTCGACGCCCCGGTGTAGACCGACTTCCAGGGCGCGATGTGGTCGGACTCCGCGGTGACGACGTAGCTGTCGGGCCGGATGTCGGCCACGTCGAGCCGCTCCCCCGCCAGCTCCAGCTTGCCCTCGGCGAAGCGGTTCTCCAGGTACAGCGTCCGCAGGTACTCGGTCTGCATCGCGGCCGGCATGCGGGTGGAGTCGGAGTTCCAGGTCAGCATGTCGAAGGGCTTCGGGTCCTCGCCGAGCATCCAGTCGTTGACGACGTAGTTCCAGACCAGGTCGGTGGACCGCAGCAGGTCGAAGGTCGTCTTCATGCTGGTGGCGGGCAGGTACCCGTCCTTGCGCATGTTCCGCTCGAGCCGGTTCACTGTCTTCTCGTCGGTGAACACGCCCAGCTGGCCGGGGCCGGAGTAGTCGAGCAGCGTGTTCATCAGGGTCAGCGAGTTGACGCGCTGGTCGCCCTTGGCCTCCAGCCACGCCGTCATCGCCGCGGACAGTGCGCCGCCCAGGCAGAGCCCGGCGACGTTGACCTTGTCCTGCCCGGTGATCTCCCGGACGACCTCCATGGCCGTGACCGGACCCTCCTGCAGGTAGTCGCTCATCGTCACGTCGGCCAGCGACGAGTCCGGGTTGCGGTAGCTGATCATGAAGACGGTGTGGCCGTGCTGCACCGCCCACTCCACCAGCGACTTCTGCGGCGCGAGGTCCATGATGTAGTACTTGTTGATCCACGGCGGGCTCATGAGCAGCGGGATCTCGTGGACCTCGGCGGTCTGCGGCTCGTACTGGATGAGCTCGATCAGCCGGTTGCGGAACACGACGTGCCCCGGGGTGACCGCGAGGTCCTTGCCCACCTGGAAGGCGCCGGGGGGGACCTGACGCGGCATCCCCTGGTTCTGCACGGCGTCGCGCAGCATGTTGCGCGCGCCCCGCACGATGTTCAGCCCGCCGGTCTCGACGATCTTCTTCGGCCAGGCCGGGTTGGTGACGATCGCGTTCGGCGGGGCCAGCGCCTCGATGATCTGACCGACCAGCCAGTCCAGCTTGCGGCGTGCCGTCGGCGAGACGCGGGCCGCCTGCGACAGCTCGGTCAGCCGGTCGGCGAGCAGGGCGTGCTCCTGACGGGCCAGGTAGTACCAGGCGTTGCCCTCCCGGGCCGGGTCGGCGTAGCGCTTGTCCTTCTCGGGCAGCGACGCCGGGCCGGTGGTCGTCCCGCCGACGGCGCGCGCGGCGGCGGCGGTCACCGCCTTGGCCGAGTCGACGCCGAAGCCGAGCCCGGTTCGCAGCAGCGCGCCGGGGCGGGTGGCGAGCGAGCGGGCGGCCTCGCCGAGGGCCCCGGCGAAGCCCACCGGGTCCACCTTCGCCGCGACGCCCTCCGGGCTGGCGAGCTCGCGCAGGTCCCGGACGAGGCCGGCCGCCTGCCGCCGCAGCACCTCCGCGGCCTGGTTCGACGCGGCGGCGCTGCCGTTCTCGGACTCGGGCTGGGACAGGGGCTGCGTGGTCACTGTTCGTCACTCCTGACGGCCGGTTCGGTCTCCGTGCCTGGGTTCCCGGGCTCCCACGGGTGTCGGGACGCGCAACGGGATGGACACATGGTGACCGGGTACTCACCGGTAGGCAGCCCCTGAGTCTTGTAAGGCCTCTCACCTGCGCTAAGGGAAGCAAGCACTACTCCGGAGTAGCCAGCGCTTGCTTGAGATACCGAACGCGCTTTACCGTTCGGTAACCCGGTTAGCCCCCGGTCATCAGAGTTGATGGGAGAGGCCCATGAGCACGGCGATCACCCGACGGTCCGCACCCTCCGGGGAGCACGGACCACGTGCCCTTCCCGAGACCCCCGTGGCCGCGGCCACCGGGAGCGACGACCGGCCGGACCCCCTCCGGTACCTCGTGTCGTACAACACCCGGAACCTGACGAAGGTCGTGACCGAGGTCGGTCGCGCCACCGGCGCCTACTGGATCGACGCGGTCCAGCGGATGGCCCGGCCCGGCGACGCCGCCCGGCGCGGGCTGCTGTGGCTCTCGGCGATGGCCGACCGGCGCGAGCCGACCTGGCACCTGGCCAACGAGGTGGTGCTGTCGACGCCGTTCGCGTCGTTGCGCGACTTCACCGCCGCCGAGCACCGCGACGACGACGTGGTCCCCACCCTGGTGCTGCCGCCCCAGGCCGGGCACTCCTCGACCGTCGTGGACTACTCGCCGCAGCAGAGCCAGATCGCCATGATCCGCGCCTCGGGCCTGACGAAGGTCTACGCACTGGACTGGCGGCCCGCGACGACCGCAACGAAGAACGTCACGATCACCGACTACCTCGCGGTGATCGACCGGTCCATCCGGCGGATGGGCGGCAAGGCCAACCTGGTGGGCGACTGCCAGGGCGGCTGGCTGGCGACGATCTACGCCGCGCTGCACCCGGACCGGGTCAACACCCTGACCCTGGCCGGGGCGCCGATCGACTTCCACGCCGGCGAGTCGGTCATCGCCGCCTCGACCCGGCTGATGGCGGGCACGATGGGGATGGCGCCGTACAAGGCACTGGTCGCCGCGGGCGGCGGCAACATGCCGGGTTCGGCGGTGCTGTCGAACTTCATCTCGATCCAGCCGCAGTCGGAGATCTCCCGCCAGCTGCAGCTGCTGGAGAACATCGACGACCCCACCCACGTCGAGCGCTACCGGGTGTTCGAGGACTGGTTCAAGTACACCCAGGACATCCCCGGCGCGTTCTACCTGTGGCTGGTGGAGAACCTGTTCTGGAAGAACCGGCTGATCAAGGGCACGCTCACCGTCGACGGCCGGACCGTCGACATGGGGGCGATCGACTGCCCGCTGCTGCTCCTGGCGGGTTCGTCGGACCACATCACCCCGGCGCCGCAGCTGTTCGCCGCGGCGGAGAAGGTCGGGACCCCGGCCACGGACGTCACCTACCGGACGGCGAGCGCCGGTCACCTGGGCCTGTTCATGGGCCGCGACGCGCTGCGCCACGACTGGCCGGTGCTGATGGAGACCGTGTACGGCCACTCGGTGCCGAGCCGGAAGAACACCGGCGCCGGCAAGGCGTCGCGGCGGCGCAGCAGTGTCCGGGCGGTGGCCGACCCGCGGGACACCCCGCGGGTGCCCGCACCGTGACCGCCCCGCCCCGACGGGTCGCTCACTAAGAGGACCCTGAGAGAACCGCAACTGCATGTGACCGACGACACGGCCCCGCAGCCACTTTTACCGGCCTGCGGGGCCTTGTCGTGGGAACGATCCCCGGAACGGATGCGTTGACTCCGTACAGGGCAAGCGGCGAGGCCCATCAATCGCCCGCCGCAGCCCGCGCAGGGGAGGAATTGCACATGACGGTGACCACGACCGCTCCGGCCGTACCCGGCCCGCGCCTCACGACCGAGGCCCCCGCTCGCGCCACCGTGTCGTCGTCCGACACGAAGCGGACCGCCCCGCCGGTCGCCCGCAGCTCCCGCCGTCGCACCGACGGCGACGGAGGCACCGCGCTGGAGACCACCGTACCCGGTGCCGCGGCCGCCGTGGCGGAGGATCTCGACGCCCAGAGCCCCGCCGCGGACCTGGTGCGCGTCTACCTGAACGGGATCGGCAAGACCGCGCTGCTGACCGCGGAGCAGGAGGTCGAGCTGGCCCGGCGCATCGAGGCCGGCGTGTTCGCCCAGCACCGGCTGGACACCGCCGCCGCCGACGGCACGCTCGACGAGCTGGACCCGCAGTACCGCCGCGACCTGCGCGCGGTCGTCCGCGACGGGCTGCTGGCCAAGAACCACCTCCTGGAGGCGAACCTGCGCCTCGTGGTGAGCCTGGCCAAGCGCTACACCGGGCGCGGGATGCCGCTGCTGGACCTGATCCAGGAGGGCAACCTCGGCCTGATCCGCGCGGTGGAGAAGTTCGACTACACCAAGGGCTTCAAGTTCTCGACCTACGCGACGTGGTGGATCCGGCAGGCCATCACCCGTGGCATGGCCGACCAGGCCCGCACCATCCGGTTGCCCGTGCACCTGGTGGAGCAGGTCAACAAGCTGGCCCGGATCAAGCGCGACATGCACCAGCGCCAGGGCCGCGAGCCCACCGAGGCCGAGCTGGCGGCCGAGTCGGGCATCCCGGAGCACAAGATCCAGGACCTGCTCGACCACGCCCGCGACCCGGTGAGCCTGGACATGCCGGTCGGGTCCGAGGAGGAGGCGCCGCTCGGTGACTTCATCGAGGACGCCGAGGCGACCGACGCCGAGAACACCGTGATCTCGAGCCTGCTGCACGACGACCTCCGCCGGGTGCTGGCCACCCTGGAGGACCGCGAGCAGAAGGTCATCCGGATGCGGTTCGGCCTCGACGACGGGCAGCCGCACACGCTCGACCAGATCGGGCGCGCCTTCAAGCTCTCCCGCGAGCGGGTGCGCCAGATCGAGCGCGAGGTCATGTCGAAGCTGCGGGTCGGGGAGCGCGCCGACAAGCTGCGCGCCTACGCGAGCTGAGCCGGATCGGCCGGGCGTCCCCCCACCCGGCTCCGGTGAAGGACGGCCGGCGGAGCGATCGCTCCGCCGGCCGTTGCCGTCTCGGGCACCCCGGGGCTCCCCACGAGTTCGGGATGCACGGCACGGGGAGTTCTACCGGATCGATTCCGCGGCGGGTGGCGCGACACGACGACGGGCCGGGGGTGGCGCGTGCCACCCCCGGCCGAGATCGTTGTCGCTGCCGGGTCGGCGCGCCTACAGTCGAGTCATGTCCCGCTCCTCCACCGGACCGGCCGTGGGCGCGCACTCCGCCCCGGTGACCCCCTCGGTGACCCCGGAGACCATGCGCGACGCACTGGGCGCGTTCGCGTCCGGCGTCGTCGTCGTCACCGCGGTCGGACCGGACGGGCCGATGGGGTTCACCTGTCAGTCTTTCGCCTCGCTGTCGCTGGACCCGCCGCTGGTGAGCTTCGCGCCCTCGCGCGGGTCCTCCACCTGGCCGCGCATCCGCCAGGTGGGCCGGTTCTGCGTGAACGTGCTGGCCGCCGACCACGAGCACCACAGCGCCGGCTTCGCCCGCTCCGGGGTCGACAAGTTCGCCGGGGTGTCCTGGACGGCGGCGCCGTCCGGCTCGCCAGTCCTGGAGGGCGTCGGCGCCTGGGTCGACTGCACCCTGTGGAACGAGTACGACGGCGGCGACCACACGATCGTCGCCGCCCGGGTCGACGCGCTCGGCGCGGACCCGGAGCGGCTGCCGCTGCTGTTCCACCGCGGCACCTACTCCCTGACCCCGCGGGCCGCGTCGTGAGCGGTGTCGTGAGCGGTGGTGCGGGCCGCATCATCGGGGTCGTCGCCGGGCCGGAGCCGGGCGGGCGCACAGCGGCCGCCGTCGCCGGGATCCTCGCCGGCACCGGGGCCGACACCGCGCTGATCGAGCTGTCGCAGACCCCCGTCGCCGAGGTCACCGCGGCCTTCGCCGACGCCGACGCCGTCGTGTTCGGCAGCCCGGTCTACCGGGCCGGGCACACGGCGTCGCTGCGGGCACTGCTGGAGGCCACCGAGCGCGGCAAGTGGGGCGAGAAGACCGCCCCGCTCCAGGGCAAGGCGGCCGCGGTCGTGCTGACCGGGGCGAGCGGGCACCACTTCCTCGCCGTCGACGGGCTGCGCTCGGTGCTGGCCGGGTTCTTCGCCGTGCAGGTCCTCTCCCCCGGGCTCTACCTCGACCACTCCGGATACCTGGACCGCAACACCCTCACCGAGCAGTCCGCGGAGCTCGCGGCGGCGCACGGGCGGGCACTGGCCGACCTGACCACCGCGGTGCGCGGCTCCGGGGCGCTGCGGGCGATCACCCCGGTCGTCTGAGCGCCACCCGCGTCAGTGCCCGCGTCACCGCCCGGCCGGGGCGGCGGCGCGGGCGCAGCCGAGCGCCACGAGCGCGCCGAGCAGGGTGAACCCGGTCGCGACCAGCACCGCCACCTGCCAGCCCGCCAGCAGCTGAGCCACCGGCTCGTTCCCGGCCGGCGAGGTCAGCACCGAGGTCACCGTGACCCCGACGGCGGCGCCCAGGTAGCGGGCGGTGTTGTTGATGCCGCTGCCGGTGCCCGCGCGGTCCGGCGGCACCGAGGCCACGGCCTCGCGGCCGAGCGTCGCGTTGACGACCCCGGTGCCGACACCGACGACGACCAGCGCGGCCAGGACCACCCCGGTGCCGGAGCCGGTGGCGAGCAGTCCGAGCTGACCGGCCGTCATGACCAGCAGGCCGACACCGAGACGGACCCCGCCGGTGACCCGCTCGCTGATCCGGCGGGTCAGCAGCGCGGTGACGATGCTGGTGCCCGACCAGCCGAGCAGCAGCAGCGCCGCCGTCGCGGGGGCGGTGCCGTGCACCGGGGCGAGCACGGCGGGCAGGTACGAGCTCAGCGAGATGATGCCGAGCCCGGTGGCCAGGCTCGCGACCGTCGCCCCGACCAGCCCGGGGTGGCGGAACAGCCGGGGGCCGGCCATCGGGTGCGGCACGACGAACTGGACCACGACGAACCCGGCCAGCAGCGCCGCCCCGACCGCGAGCAGCACGACCGTCGCGGTGGTGACCGGCAGCCGTCGCGCCTCGGTGAGGCCCGCGAGCAGCACCGTCAGCCCGGCCGCGAGCAGCACCATCCCGCTGACGTCGACCGGCCGCGGGGCGCCGGCGGTGGACTCGGTCAACAGCACCCACGCGGCCACGGCCAGCACCAGCCCGGCGACGCCGACGGCCAGGTAGAGCACCCGCCACGGCAGCACCCCGGCGAGCAACGGCCCGGCGGCGATCCCGGCGGCCAGCGCCGCGCCCCACAGCCCGGTCGCGGCCGAGCGGCGCGGGCCCGGCGGCAGCGCGTGCCCGATCAGGGCGAGGCTGCACGCGACGACCGCGGCCGCCCCGACGCCCTGCCCGATCCGGCCGGCGACGAACCCGGCGGTGCCGGTGGCGAACGCCCCGCCCGCCGAGGCCAGGGCCAGCACCACCGCGCCGGTCGTGAACACCGCGCGCCGCCCCAGCCGATCGGCCAGGGTCCCCGCGGTCAGCAGCACCGCGGTGAGCCCCAGGCTCATCGAGCTCAGGATCCAGGAGCGCCCCGACGGCGAGGAGCCCAGGTCGGCCGCGATCGGGGCCAAGGTCGCCAGCGGCGCGGTGTAGCTGACCAGGGCCAACGTCGTACCCAGCGACGCCACCGCCACCGTGCGTCGGGCCACGCCGCCACCCCCGTCGTCACCGCTGACCGGTCATGATCAGGACGGACGCTACGCCGCGGGGCTCAGCTGGGCAGGCCGAGCAGCGCGGGCAGGTCCGCGACCGAGTCGATGACGGCGTCGGCACCCGCGGCGCGCAGCCGCGGCTCGCCGTGTGCCCCGCCCCGCACCCCGACGGCGAGGCCCGCCCCCGCCCGGACGGCGGCGTCGATGTCGGCGGTCGCGTCACCGGTCACGGCGACCTGCGCGGGCTCGGTCCCGGCCCGACGGGCGGCGGCGTGGAGCAGGTCGGGCTCTGGCAGGCCGCGACCGTCGACGTCGGCGGGCGACAGGACCATGTCCGCCCGCTCGGTGAACCCGAGCGCCGACACCAGGCGGTCCCGCAGCTCGGGGTCGAACCCGCAGGTCAGAGCCACGCTCAGGCCGGCGTCGCGGAGTGCGTCGAGGGTCTGCGCGGCGCCGGGGACCGGGCGCACGCGGCCCGCGTCCAACGCGGCGTGCAGGTGGTCGGCGAACGCGGAGTGCGCGCGGCGGGCCCGGTACATGTCGCCGTCGAGCAGCTCGCCGAGCACCGTCATGACCGGGCGGTCCATCGTCGCGCGGGCCTGGCGGTCCAGCGCCGGGTAGCACGGGCCGTCGACACGGACCCCCGGCGGCGCGCAGGCCGGCACGCAGACCGGCGAGCACGAGCCCGTCGTCGGCCATCGTCGTACCCGCCAGGTCGAGCACCGCCAGTTGCACGGGTGAACTCCACCGGCGCCGGATGACGATCACCCGTCTCCCGGTCGACTTCCGGGTGAACCGGCCGCGTCACTCCGGGGCCGGCGGCCTCCGGGGCGTCGCGGCGGTCACCACAGCTCGCCGTCGCGCCAGTCGCAGACCAGCGCGTGGGTCGGGTCGAGCGACGCGTCGACGGGCAGGACGTGCACGCTGCCGCGCTCGTCGGGGGTGTCGACGATGCCGTCCGGGGTGAGCGCCGCGAGCGGGCCGCGCCACGGTTCCCACCCGAGCCTGCGGTAGAGCCGCGCGGCACGGGCGGCGGCGCCGAGGGCCCCGAGCCGGTACCCGCCGCGCACGATCCGGTCCACCTCGGCCATCAGCAGCCCGCCGAGCCCGCCGCCCTGGAGCCCGGGCCGCACGGCGACGGCCTCGACGTAGCCGGTGCGCAGCGCGACGCCGTCGTGCAGCAGCCGCCGCCCCACGACGGCCGCGTGCCCGACCGGGTCGTGCACCGGCCCGGCGAGCACGTGCACCCCGCCGAGTGCGTGGTCGAACGAGGCGTCGTCGAACCCGCCGGTCCCGTCGGCGTCGGCGGGGAACGCGGCGTCGAGCAGGGCGCGCAGGCCCCGGAGCCCGTCGCGCCCGAGATCGGCGGTGGGCAGGACGGTCAGGCGCACCCGGCCGATCCTTCCGCAGGGCCCCACTCCGTGCCTCAGAAGGTCGGGAGCATCCATCCGAGCACCGGGGTCGACTGCAGGAACACCAGCACGCACAGCACCGCGAGCAGCCCGACGCTCCACAGGACGGTCCGCCGGAACAGCTCGGACTCCCGGCCGGCGATGCCCACGGCCGTCGCCGCGATGGTCAGGTTCTGCGGGCTGATCATCTTCCCGACGACGCCGCCGGAGGTGTTCGCCGCGACCATCAGGTGCGGGTCGAGCCCGGCCCGCTCGGCCGCAGTCTGCTGCAGCGTCGCGAACAGGGCGTTGGCCGAGGTGTCCGAGCCGGTGACCGCGGTGCCGAGCCAGCCGAGGATCGGCGACAGGAAGGCGAAGGCCGCGCCGGTCCCGGCGATCCAGGTGCCGATGGAGATCGTCTGCCCGGACAGGTTCATCACGTAGGCGAGGGCGAGGACGGTGGCCACGGTCAGGAAGGCGAACCGCAGCCGGTACGCGGTCCCGGTGAACTCGCGGACGGCCGTCGCGGGCGACAGCCGGTACAGCGCGGCGACGCCGATGCCGCAGATCAGCAGCAGCGAGCCGGGTGAGGACAGCCACTGGAGGCTGTAGACCGTGGTCGACACCGGGTCTCCGGACGCGCCGAGGACCTGCCCGTCCAGGCCCGGCCACCCGATCCTGACGTCGGTCCCGGACAGGAAGGACGTCACCGGGCCGACCAGCTTCGCCACCGAGAACACCACGATGATCAGCAGGTACGGGGCGAAGGCCATGACCAGCCGGCCGACCGACAGTGCCTGCGAGCGCTCGGCGAGGGTGCGCTGCTCGGTCGCGACGGACCGGCCGCCGTCGGCTCCGCCCGGCTCCTCGACAGGTGCGTCGGCGGTGCGCTCGATGCGCAGTGTCTCCCTCGCCTCGGCGCCGCCGCGCGGCTGCCAGAAGCGCAGCAGGAGCACGCCGGCGGCCAGCCCGGCCAGCGAGGCGACGATGTCGGTGAGCTCGACCGACAGGTAGGTGGCGGCCAGCCACTGGGCGAGGGCGAACGCGAGTCCGATGACGAGCGCGACCGGCCAGACCTGGCGCACGCCGCGCCTGCCGTCGACGAGCAGCACCAGCAGCGTCGGGACGACGACCGCGAGCACCGGGGTCTGATGTCCGACGACGGCACCGATCTCGTCGTACGGGATCCCGGTCAGGGTGCCCGCGGTGATGATCGGGGTGCCGACCGCGCCGAACGCGACGGGTGCGGTGTTGGCCAGCAGCACGACGACCGCCGCCCGGACCGGGGAGAACCCGAGCGCCATCAGCATGACGCCGGTGATCGCCACCGGGGCGCCGAACCCGGCCAGCGCCTCGAGCAGCCCGCCGAAGCAGAACGCGATGATGATCGCCTGTACCCGGGGGTCGTCGGAGATCAGCCCGAAGGCGGCGCGCAGGTCCTCGAACCGGCCCGCCGCCACGGTGAGCTGGTAGAGCCAGATCGCGGTGAAGACGATCCACATGATCGGGAAGAGACCGAACACCGCTCCCTCGGTGGCCGAGAGCAGGGCCAGGTGAACGGGCATTCCGAAGGCCGCCACCGCGACCACCACCGCGACGACGAGCGCGGCCAGCCCGGCCCAGTGCGCCTTCCAGCGCAGGGCACCCAGCGTCACGAAGATCGCCACCAGCGGGAGCAGTGCGACGAGCGCGGACAGCCAGACGCTGCCGAGCGGTTCGGGATCGTGCTGGAACACAGGTCGCCCCCCGGGGTGCCGTCGCCGTTGACGGTCGCAGCCTGTCACGCTTCGCCCGGTTTCACCGGTTCGGCGGCCGTCCGGGGCGTACCGGACAGGGCACACAAAACGAGAGCGCGCTGTCGTTTGAGCGGCTACCGTGGAGAGCGACGCGCCGCCCACCCACCGGAGGCCAGCACCATGACCGACACCGCCACGGACTTCTCGCTCCCGCTGCACATGCGCCGCGACCGGTTCCGACCCGACGCCGACCTGGAGCGCATCCGGGACTCCGGCGAGATCCCGCGGGTACGGACCGCGTTCGGCGCCGACGCCTACCTCGTGACCCGCTACGACGACGTGCGCCAGGTGCTCGGCGACGCCGCCACCTACTCCAACGCCGGGAGCGCCGCGCTGACCCGCCCGGACGCCCCGCCGCTCTCGGAGCGGGAGCAGGAGCAGATGCGGGCGGGCCAGCTGCTGGCGCAGGACCCGCCGGAGCACACCCGGCTGCGCCGCTTCCTCACCCGCGAGTTCACCCAGCGCCGGATGACCCGCCTGGCGCCGCGGATCACCGAGATCGTCGACGAGCACCTCGACGCGCTGGAGGCCGCCGGGCCGGGTGCCGACCTGGTCACCCTGTTCGCCCTGCCGGTACCGTCGATGGTCATCTGCGAGCTGCTCGGGGTGCCCTACACCAACCGCGACGAGTTCACCGCACGCTCGACCCGCCTGCTCGACGTGTCCCTTCCGGCGCAGGAGCGGCTCGCCGTCGGGCGGGAGAACCGGGCCTACATGAGCCGGCTCGTCGACGGGGCGCTGGCCGACCCGGGCGAGGACATCCTGGGCATGCTGATCCGCGAGCACGGCGAGGAGATCAGCCACGACGAGCTGGTCGGGATCGCGTCGCTGCTGCTGATCGCCGGGCACGAGACGACGTCGAACATGCTGTCGCTGGGCACCCTGGCACTGCTGGAGGACCCGGAGCAGGCCGCGCTGCTGCGCAGCGACCCGGAGCTCGCCCGCCCCGCCGTGGAGGAGCTGCTGCGGTGGCTGTCGATCGTGCACACCGGGGTGGTCAGGGTGACGACGACCGACACCGTGCTGCGTGACACCCCGATCCCGGCGCAGTCGCTGGTGATGTGCTCGCTCCCCGCGGTCAACCGCGACAGCGCGTCCGGGTTCGACGACCCCGCCCGGCTCGACGTCACCCGGGGTGCGGCCGGGCACGTCGCGTTCGGGCACGGCGTGCACCACTGCCTCGGCGCCCCGCTGGCCAGGATGGAGATGGCGACGGCGTTCCCCGCCCTGCTCCGCCGCTTCCCCACGCTCGCCCCGGCCGGGCCGGTCCCGCCCGAGGCCTTCCGGGCGTACCACTTCGTCTACGGCATGCACACGCTGCCGGTGACCTGGTGAGCCAGGGCGATACCGTGCTCCGATGACCGCCTCGTCGCTCGACGGCTCCCCGGCGGGCCGTCCGCTGCGCGCCGACGCCGCCCGCAACCACCGCCGGATCATCGACACGGCGGCCGCGGCGTTCGAGTCGGACGGAGCGGACGTCCCGCTGGAGGAGATCGCGCGCCGGGCCGGGGTAGGCGTCGCGACGCTGTACCGCCGGTTCCGGACCCGCGACGTGCTGGTGCGGGCGGTGCTGGACCAGGTGTTCGTCGCCGAGATCGAGCCGACCGCGGCCGCCGGGGACGGCGACCCGTGGGCCGACCTGGCCGGGTCGCTGGGCCGGGCGGTCGAGGCCATCGCCGGACGCCGGACGCTCCTGCAGCTGGCCCGGGAGACCGGTGCGTTCGATGTCGAGTCCGCCGAGCGCTACGGCCGGACGCTGACCCGGCTGCTGGAGCGGGCGCGTGAGGCGGGCGCGGTCCGCCCGGAGCTCACCCCACGGGACCTGTCGGCGGTGCTGGTCATGGCGCTCGCCGTCGCCGAGGGGTCGGACGCGGCGGCGACGGCGTCGGGCGAGGACCGCGCACGCTACCTGGCGCTGCTCCTCGACGGGCTGCGCCCGGGGAACCCGCCGCTGCCCGCGGGGTCGGAGACCTAGCAACGATCGGGGCACGGTGGCTCCCGCGGGCGGCGCGGACCGGATACGGTTCTGGCCGTCCGCTCGGCAACGGCGCCGGGCGGATCCGCACTCCTCCGCCTCGTCGCACCGGGTGCTGCAGCGGTCCGACCGCAGCCGCCGGGCCCCGCGCCGGGCCGGGACCCGGCCGTCGAAACGGACCGCGCGACGCCGCCCGGCGCCCGACCGGACCGCGCGCGACGGCGCCGGGGTTCAGCCGCCGAACCGGTCCGGGTGCAGCCGGCGGGCGAGCGTCGCGACCGCGTCGGCGTTGCGGATGCCGGGGCTGACCTCGGCGAAGGTCGTGGTGAACACCTTGCCGTCGCGGACCGCGGGGACCGTGGCCAGGGCCGGGTCGTTCCGCAGACGCTCGGCCAGCGGCTCCGCGCCCTCCGGTCCGACATCGCGCCCGCAGCAGGCCGGGATCACGATCACGTCCGGGCGGGCCGCGACGATGCCCTCCAGCGACACGGTGCGCTGCCGGCCGGCGATGGTGTCGAACGCCTGCCGCCCGCCCGCGGCCTCGATGATCGTCGTCGCGACGTCGCCGATGCCGAAGACCCGCAGCTCACCGGTGCTGCCCGGGGAGTTCAGCATCGCCACCCGCGGACGGTCGGCGACCCCGGCGAGCCGGCCCGCCACGTCGCCGAGGGTGCTGCGCATGCCGGCGACGACCTCCGCGGCCCGGTCCTCGGCGCCGAGCAGCCGACCGAGGTCGGTGAGGTCGCGCTCGACGCCGGCGAAGGACACGTCGTTGGCGCCGATGCTCTGCTGACCGCCGCCGTCGGCGGTCGGGCAGTAGGCGCTGAACAGGAAGGTCTCCGTGCCGGTGGCGCCGAGCTCGGCGCGGGTGCCGAGGCCCTCCCGGGTGAACGCGCCGGTGAAGCCGGAGACGACGAGGTCCGGATCGACCCGCAGCACCTCCTCGCGCGACGGGTACTCCTCGGGCCAGTAGCTCTGCGGGCGGAAGTCACCGTCGAGCTGCGCCGGCAGCGGGTTGTCCAGGTAGGCCGCTCCGACGAGCCGGTCCCCCGCCCCGAGCGCGAGGACGGCCTCGATGCCGTTCTGGAACATCGCGACGACCCGCTCCGGGCGCTGCACCGGGACGTCGACGCCGCAGTTCACCACCGACGCCGTGGCAGGTGCGGCGCTGTGGTCGCCGAGGTCGCCGGGCGCCGGAGCCGGGTCACCCGCGCCGCACCCCGCGAGGAGCAGCAGCCCGGCGAGCAGCGGCGCCCAGCGGCGCGGGTTCCCGATCACCGCGACAGCATAGCCACGACACCTGATTAGCTCTTCAGATGTGCGGCTCTCGTCAGGGGCCGGTCCCCGCGCCGCGCGGCGTCAGAGGGTGTGCTGCAGCCGCTCCGCGAGCAGCCCCACGAACCGGGACGGGTCGGCGAGCTCGCCGCCCTCGGCCAGCAGCGCCATGCCGTGCAGCAGCTCGACGGTGCCGCTCTCGTCCTTGCCGGCCGCGCGCGCGTCCCGCAGCCCGGTGACCAGCGGGTGCGACGGGTTGAGCTCGAGGATCCGCTTCACCTTCGGCGGCTCCTGCCCCATCGCCCGGTACATCTTCTCCAGGGTCGGGGTCATGTCGAACTCGTCGCCGACGAGGACGGCCGGGGAGGTGGTGAGCCGGGTGGAGAGCCGCACCTCCTTGACGTCGGAGGTCAGGACCTCGGCCATCCAGGTGCAGAGGTCGGCGAACTCGGCCTGCTTGGCCGCCGCCTCCTCCTTCTCCTCGTCGGTCTGCAGGTCGACCTGGCCCTTGGCGATCGAGCGCAGCGGGGTGCCGTCGAAGCCGTCGACGGCGTCGACCCACACCTCGTCGACCGGGTCGGTCAGCAGCAGGACCTCGTAGCCCTTGTCCCGGAACGCCTCCATGTGCGGGGAGGCCTCGATCGCGGTCCGCGAGTCCCCGGTCATGTAGTAGATCGCTTCCTGGCCCTCGCGCATCCGCTCCTTGTAGGCCGCGAGTGAGGTCGGCTTCTCCGCGTCGTGGGTGCTCTCGAACACCGACACCCCGAGGATGGTGTCGCGGTTGTCGGCGTCGGACAGCAGGCCCTCCTTGAGCGCCCGGCCGCACTGCTCCCAGAAGGTCGCGAACTTCTCCGGCTCGTTGTCGCGCATCGACCCGAGGACCGACAGCACCTTCTTCACCAGGCGCCTGCGGATCGCCGAGATCTGGCGGTCCTGCTGCAGGATCTCCCGCGACACGTTCAGCGAGAGGTCCGCGGCGTCGACGACGCCCTTCACGAACCGCAGGTACTCGGGGACGAGCGCCTCGCAGTCGTCCATGATGAACACCCGCCGGACGTAGAGCTGCACCCCGCGGCGGGCGTCGCGCATGTAGAGGTCCATCGGTGCGACCTTCGGCAGGAACAGCAGCGCCTGGTACTCGAAGGTGCCCTCGGCGGCGAGCCGGATCGTCTCCAGCGGCTCCTGCCAGTCGTGGCTGACGTGCCGGTAGAACTCGGCGTACTCCTCCTCGGTCACGTCCTTCTGCGGGCGGGCCCACAGCGCCTTCATCGAGTTCAGCGTCTCGGGCGCGGCGTCGTCGGTGTCCCCCGCCGTGCCGGTTCCGGCAGGCATGCGGACCGGCCAGGTGATGAAGTCGGAGTAGGTCTTCACGATGCGCCGCAGGACCGAGGGGGCGGCGTAGTCGTGCAGCTGGTCCTCGGCGTCGGACGCCTTGAGGTGCAGCGTGACCGCGGTGCCCTGCGGGGCGTCGGCGACCGGCTCGATCGTGTAGGTGCCCTCGCCGTCGGAGCTCCAGCGCACGCCCTCGGACGTGCCGGCCTTGCGGGTCACGAGCTCGACCCGGTCGGCCACCATGAACGAGGAGTAGAAGCCGACGCCGAACTGGCCGATCAGCTCCTGGCGGGCGTCGTCACCCGCCTCCCGCAGCTTCGCGAGGAGCTCCGCGGTGCCCGACCGCGCGATCGTGCCGATCAGGTCGACGACCTCGTCGCGGGTCATGCCGATGCCGTTGTCGCGCACGGTGAGGGTGCGCGCCTCGGCGTCCGGCACGAGCTCGACGTGCAGGTCGTCGGTGTCGGCGCCCAGGTCCTTGTCCTGGTAGGCAGCGAGACGGAGCTTGTCCAGCGCGTCGGAGGCGTTGGAGATCAGCTCGCGCAGGAAGACGTCCTTGTTCGAGTAGATCGAGTGGATCATCAACCGCAGCAGCTGCCGGGCCTCGGCCTGGAACTCGATCGTCTCGCCGCCGGTCGTCCCGCCGCCGGTCTCCGCGGAGTCGGTGTTCTGGCTGGTCGACGGATCCGTGCTCACGTCAGTCGTCCTCTCGGGTCTTCACGGGGTGGTGCGGTCACGATTGTGCCGAACCGGGACGGTCGCGCGCCCCCCAGTCCGCCCCCTGCTCCGTCGTCGGCGGCGCGGTGACCGGTACCGTCGCGGGCGGAAACCCCCGAACCGGACGGATCACCCTCGTGCGCACGACCCGCAGCCCGGCCCGCCGCCTCGTCGCGGTGCTGCTGCTGTCGCTGGTGGCCGCGCTCGCCCCGGTCGCCGGGTCGCTGACCGCCGAGGCCGTCCCGGCCACGGCGGCGGCCTCGGTCGGGCAGGACGTCGCTCCCGCCGAGGCGCCCCGGCCCGCGCTGCTGGGGCGCTCCGCCCACGACGGTCCGGTCGCACCCGACGCGGCCGGCCACCCCGGCCCCGCCCTGGACCTGCTGGTCCTCGACGCCGCCGGGCTCCCGCACGAGGCGCCCGGCCGCGTCGACGACCACGCGCCGGCCGCCGCCCCGGCGCCCGGGACCGGCGCGGACATCGGGTCGCGGGGACCCCCGCGGGCCTGACCGGACGACCCCACCGGTCGCCACCGCCCGCGACTCCCCCGCACCCCCGCCGTGCCCCGGTCCCGACCGGGGTGCCCGCCGCCGAGGATCCCTGTGAAGCCACGCCCCGTGCTCTGGCGGGCGCTCATCGCGCTCGCCGTGCTCGCCCTGTCCTCCGTCGTCGCGCTCACCACCGCCCCCACGCTGGGCCTGGACCTGCGCGGCGGCACCCAGATCGTCCTGGAGACCCGCGACACCCCCGAGGTCGCCGCCGACGGTGAGGCCACCGACCGCGTGCTGGAGGTGCTGCGCGGGCGCATCGACGGGCTCGGTGTGGCCGAGCCGAGCCTGGCCCGGTCCGGGGAGAACCGGATCATCGTCGAGCTCCCCGGGCTGACCGACCCCGCGGAGGCCGCGGAGACGCTCGGGCGCACCGCGCAGCTGACGATGCACCCGGTGCTGGGGGTCGGTGACCCCGCCGCCGGGGGGACCGGCGTCGACGAGCAGGGCCAACCGCTGCAGCTCGGCCCGCCGGCCCTGACCGGCGACATGGTCGGCTCGGCGATGTCCTCGCCCAACCCGCAGGGTGTCGGGCACATCGTCAACATCTCCTTCGACGGTGACGGCCCCGCCCGCTGGCAGGCCCTCACCGGCCAGGCCGCCTGCGCGCCGTCCGGCGACCCGCAGCGTCGGGTCGCGATCGTGCTCGACCAGCAGGTCATCTCCTCCCCGCAGGTCGTCGAGGACATCCCGTGCAACGTCGGCATGCTCGGCGGGCAGACCCAGATCACCGGCAACTTCTCCCCCGAGCAGGCCTCCGAGCTGGCCGTGCTGATCGAGGGCGGCGCCCTCCCGCTGCCGGTGGAGATCATCGAGCAGCGGACCGTCGGCCCGACCCTGGGCGCCGACGCGATCTCCGCGAGCGCCTGGGCCGCGATCATCGGCTCCGCGCTGGCCGGGGCCTTCCTCATCGTGGTGTACCGGCTCGTCGGGTTCGTCGCCGTCGTCGCGCTCGGCGGGTACGCGCTCGTCGCCTACGCGGTGCAGACCGGGCTCGGCGCGACGCTCACGCTGCCCGGCCTGGCCGCCTTCGTCCTCGCGGTCGGCATGGCCGTCGACGCGAACGTGCTGATCGCCGAACGCTCCCGCGAGGAGTACGCGGCGAAGCCACGCCTGGAACGCGCCTCGGAGATGGGCTACGCCAACTCGCTGTCCGCGGTCGGCGACGTCGCGGTGACCTCGCTGCTCGCCGCCGTGCTGCTGTTCAGACTCGCGTCGGGGCCGGTCCGCGGGTTCGGTGTCACGCTGGTCATCGGTGTGGTCGTGTCGCTGTTCTCGGCGTTGGTGCTGTCCCGGCTGCTCACCCTCGCCGTCCTGCGGATCCCCGCGGTCAAGCGCAGGCCGAGGATCACCGGCATCACCGAGATCGGCCCGGTCCGGCGCAGGCTGGAGGCGAGCGACCCCGGGTTCCTGCGGCGCCCGGCCCGCTACCTCGCCGTCGCCGGGGTCGTCGTGGTGGTGATGGTGTCCGGGCTGTTCGTACGCGGCCTGGAGCTCGGTGTCGAGTTCACCGGCGGCCGGCTGGTCGAGTTCACGACGTCGAACCCGGTGAGCGTGGAGCAGGTCCGCGACGCCGTCGACGCCACCGGGATCGGCGGGCTCACCGTCACCGAGACCGGCGACGGCGCGGTGGCCCTGCGCTCCGGCGAGCTCACCGACGCCCAGGTCGGGCAGCTGCGCGAGGCCGTCGGCGCGGCGGGTGGCGGCGCCGAGCTGCTCCGCGACGAGCTCATCGGGCCCAGCCTCGGTGCCGAACTGGCCCGCGGCGGGATCATCGCGCTGGGTGTCGCGCTCGCCGCGCAGTTCCTGTACCTGGCGTTCCGGTTCCGCTGGACGCTCGGCGCCGGCGCGGTCGCGGCGCTGCTGACCAACGTCCTCGTGGTGGTCGGGGTGTTCGCCTGGACCGGCCGCACCGCCGACGGGGTGTTCCTCGCGGCGCTGCTCACCGTCATCGGCTACTCGGTCAACGACACCGTCGTCGTGTTCGACCGGGTCCGCGAGCACTGGGCACGCAACGCGACGCTGCCGTTCCACACCTTCGTGGGGTCGGCGGTGCTCTCGACCCTGCCGCGGACGGTGAACACCGGCATCTCGACGCTGACGATCCTGACCGTGCTGCTCTTCCTCGGCGGGGCGACCCTCGGCGACTTCGCGCTGGCGCTGATCGTGGGCATCGTGGTCGGGACGGTGTCGACGATCGTCGTCGCCGGGCCGGTGTCGATCCTGTTGCAGCGGCGCTGGCCGGGGCCCGCGCCGCGGACGTCCGGAGCGAAGCAGCCGGTCGGCAAGGCGGGACGGCGCCACCCGTCGAAGGCCGACCGGGCACGGCGCCGCGCGGGCGACGGCGCGGTCGTCTGAGTGCGCGCGGGTCACGAGCGGTCACCGAGGTCGAGGCGTTCACCACAGCGGTCGATCCCGGCGCGGATCATCGCGCCGTAGCCGTCGTCGGGCAGCGCCCCCACCCGGTCCCGGGCACGGGACAGGTGGTGGCGCGCCCGTTCGTCGTCGCCGAGGCGGCGGTGCACGTCGGCGAGGTTGAGGTGCAGCGAGGGCAGGAACCCACCGACGCTCAGCGACGCGTGGTGGCGCTGCACCCGCTCGTCGGTCAGCTCGTCGGCGGCGGCCAGGGCGCGTTCGTCCCACATCAGCTCGGTGTGCGGGTCGTCCTGCACGTCGGCGGCGTAGTGGGCCAGCGTGCACCGGTGGAACGGGTCGCCGTCGACACCCACCTGCTCCCACAGGGCGTCGAACCGGGCACGTGCGCCGGTCCGGTCCCCGGCACGACCCGCCTCGACGGCGACGACGACGGCGTCCATGACCGGGTCCATGACGGGGTCGGTGGTGGCGGGCTGGTCCACGGGTCCTCCGGCGCTCGGGGGCGGGTTCGGGACGCATGCTGCACCGGACCCCCGACAGTTCCGTTCACCCGCTGGGCAGCTCCCGCCAGCGCGCCTCGACCGCGCGCCACTCGCGGTCCACCCGTCCCGACGCCCGGGCCCGGCCCAGGACGCCGGCGGCCGTGTACAGCGCGACCAGCAGGAACCCACCGACGGCCAGCACCGTCGCCGACCGCAGGATGCCGGCCGTCCGGACCTCGGTCGGGCGGGTCGGCGCGGCCGGGGCACCGTCCGGGCCGAGCCACAACCCGACCGTCCGGCCGGGGTCGACCCGCCCGCCGACGGTCACCGTGGCGGTCCGCACCACGCCGCGGTCGTCGGTCCAGCCGACCGTGACCGGCCCGGGCCCCGCGGTCGTCCCGAGCACGGTCGCGCCCACCCGTGTGGTTCCGGTCGACTCGGCGGCGGCGGTCTCGGCGGCGTCGCCGGCCGCGATCGCCAAGAGCAGGAGCAGCCCGGCCGCGACGGGCACGACGACCCGCCGGAGTCCGGCCAGGGCCCGCTCGACACCGTCGGGCTCGTCGCAGAGGTTCATGGGTCGAGGGTCGGCCCGTCCGGTCCACCGGACAATGCGGAAGTTCCGCTCTCAGCCTTCGGCAGTGGCAGAGACAGAGCGGATGTGGTCGGCGAGCGCCTGCACCGCGGGCCACCCCGGCGAGCTCGGCTCCAGGGCCGCGCCCCAGCACAGCGACAGCCCGCGCCGGGCCCACGACTCGTCCAGCGCGACCACCTGCAGGCGGCCGGCACGGGACGGGACGGCGGCCGCGCGACGGGGCACGACGGCGAGTCCGGCCCCCGCTTCGGCCAGCGCGACCACCGTGCCCAGGTCCGCGGCACGGGTGCGGTACCGCGGCGCGAGCCCGGCCTCGGCCGCCTGCGCGTCGAGCGAGAGCTGCAGCGGCGCCGACGCGGCCAGCCCCACCATCGGGTGCTCGGCCGCCTCGGCGAACGCGATCGAGTCCCGACCGTCGAGCACACCGTGCCCGGTGCCGACGACGACCAGCGAGTCGTCGCACAGCGGCTCCGCGCGCAGTCCCTGCCCGGCGGCCACCTGGTCGAGCACGATCCCCAGGTCCGCTCCACCGTCGGCGAGTGTGCGGGCGGTCTCGACGCTGCGCCGCAGGGTGACGTCGACGTCGGAGTGCGGCCGGGCCAGCAGGAACGCCGTCACCGCCCGCGGCACGAGGTCGTGCATCGCGGAGCTCCCGGCGAGCAGCGAGAGGGGCGCGCTCGCCGGCCGGGAGTAGGAGGCGATCGCGCCGTCGAGGCGCGCCGCCCGGTCGAGGACGTCGCGGGCGTGCCGGGCCAGTGCCCGCCCGGCCGGGGTGGTGCGCACACCGCGCCGCTCCCGGACCAGCAGCTCGACCCCGGCGTGCCGCTCCAGGGCCCGGACCCGCGCGCTCGCCGACGGCAGGCTCAGGTTGGCCCGCGCGGCGCCACCGGTGATGGAGCCCTCGGCGACGACGTGCAGGAACAGTCGCAGGTCGGTGAAGTCGTACAGCACCCGGCGAGCCTATGGCAGTGCCGAACCCAGTGGGTCTCCTCAGGCGGACAGGGGCTGTCCTCGTCATGGGCCAGGATCGTCGCCATGAGCCCGACCCTGCAGATCGCGTTCGACGCCACGGACCCGCACGCCCTCGTGCGATTCTGGGCGGCTGCCCTCGGTTACGAGGTGGAGGACCACACGACGGTCGTCGACGGCCTGCTGGCCGCCGGCCACCTCGGCGAGGCCGACGTGCTGGCCGACGGCGACCGCCGCGGGTTCCGGGACGTCGCCACCGCCCGCGGGCCGGGGCCGCGGCTGTTCGTGCAGCATGTCCCCGAGTCGAAGTCGGCCAAGAACCGGGTGCACCTGGACCTGCAGGTCGGGCCGACCGAGGCGCCCGCGGAGGTGGAGCGCCTGGTCGCGCTCGGGGCGCGGGTGCTGTGGACGACGAGCGACCGGGGCCCGGTGACCACCACGCTCTGCGACCCCGAGGGCAACGAGTTCTGTGTGAGCTGAGACCCGCCCGGCTCAGGCGGGTTCGAAGTCGTAGACCCGGCCGCCGACCTGCATCAGGTCGACCGCGCCGACCAGGCCGCCGTCGCCCCCGCCCTGGTTGAACCCGGCGGCGTAGGCGGTCATCTGCGGGTACTCGGCCATGATCTGTTCCAGGGTGCGCTGCTCGCCGCCGTCGCGGCACTGCCGGTAGGCGTCCACCCGGCCGATCTGGTGGGTCAGGCAGAAGGTGCCGGCGCCGACGTCGTAGCGGGTCCAGGTGCCGGCGGGCGCCCGGTCGGGCAGGTAGGTGAGGACGTACAGGTCACGGGCTTCCAGGGTGCTCCCGTTGACGTCGACGGCGATCGCGAACGACGGCATCTGCCCGCTCGAGGACGCCGGGTCGCGGTACGCCCAGTAGCTGGCGTCGGTGAACCGGGACAACGGCCCGGCGACCTCGTCGGTGGCGTACTGACGCTTGTCGCCGTCGCCCGGGGTGCGCAGCTCGAGCGCGCCGGTGCCGCCGTCGGGCGGGGCACCGTGGCGGGCGGTGTACTCGCGGCTGCCGGAGCCCTCGTCGAGGGTCCCGGCGAACTGGTTGGAGGCCGTCGGGGTGACGGTCACCCGCCCCGAGGGGCCGAACGGGCCGATCGCCAGTGCGGGCTGCAGCGAGGCGAGCCCGACCAGGGCCGCCACCGCGAGGGCGGCCGCGACCGCTCCGTTCCGTCGTCGTCGACGCATCCGTCCTCCTCGAGCGGGTCCGTGCTGGTCAACGACCGGACCGGCGCGGGGATACCGTCACCGACGGGTACGGATCTCCAGCTCGACCTGCACGACGTCGCCGACCTCGACCTCCTCGGCCCGGCGTACGGCGTCCTTCACGGGTAGGAGGAACCCGCCGTCGCGCGGGAAGAGCGAGGTGCTGAACCGGGTCGCGCCCAGCACGGCGTCGACGGGGACCATGCCCCAGCCGTAGGTGACGTCCCGCGCGACGTCGGCGACGACCGCCGCGGCATCGTCCGGCAGCCGGACGAAGTGGTACGGCGCCGGACCCCGCCAGTGCACGATCTCCCCCGCGATCCGCATGGCGACGATCCTGGCACCGCTCAGGCCAGCACGGTGCCCGGCGCGGCCTCGTACGGGGTGAAGAAGTCGTTCGCGGGGGCCCCGGCGAGGGTGAGCTCCAGCGCCGGGACGGTGGCACCGTCGATCTGCTCGCGGATGATGTCGGCGTGGCCCGCGTGCCGGGCGAACTCCTCGACCAGGTGGACGAGGTAGTAGCGGGTGTGGATCGGGCGCGCGTCGTGGATCCCGTTCCACGGGGTGGGCGGCGCCGTGGACTCCGCCGCCGGGTCGGTCCGCGAGACGACGGCGAGCAGCTCGGTCCGTGCGTCGTCGAACTGGGCCAGGGTGCCGGCGACCGTCTCGTCGTCGCCGATCGCGAAGCCGGCGGTGAACTCGGCGACCGCGGCCGCGTCGAGGGGCTGGGTGGTGACCTCGGTCGTCAGCCGCTGCACCGCGCCGCGCATGCAGTAGGCGGCGTGCTTGACCAGGCCGCCGATCGACAGCGCGCTGCGGCACGGGGTCGCACGGGCCTGCTCCTCGGTGAGGCCGTACAGGGCCGAACGGATCGCCGTGAGCTGCTGGTCGATGTAGTGGAGGAGTCCGGTGGTCTCGTCGTGGCGGGCGGGTGCGTACATGGCGTCCTCCGGGGTGTTCGGGAGCGGTCGAGGACGACCCTGCCGCCCGATGCGGTCAGGTCCGGTCCTCGGTGGCGGAGGAGGCCGGGAAACCGGTGGGCGGCCGGCCACTGCGCCCCGGCCCGGCGACGAGCTGACCCGCCCCGACCGCGGGAGTCAGTCCATTCCGGTCCTCCCCGGCGCCCAGAACGGCTTGGTCACGACGTTGCGCCGGTGCCAGCCCCGGTCGCGGACCAGGTGCTCGCGCACCATCTGAATGGTCCCGGCCTCGCCCGCCAGGTACGCCGTCCCCGGTGTCTCCGGCAAGTCCAGCTTCGCCACGGCCGCGACGAGATCGGCGGACTTGACGGCCGATCGGCCGTTGCGGTGGATCCAGGTGACCTCGCCGGGTATCGGCAGCCGCTCCTGCTCGGTGTCGACCTCGATCGCCGCGTGCACCGGGGCGCCGTCGTCCAGACCGCGGATCATCGCGCCGAACGCGACCGCGGCGGTCTCGTCCCCGGCGAAGAGGTGGTAGGCGCTGGGCCGGGTGACGAACGAGCCCTCCGGTCCGAACACGCTGACCTCCTCGCCCGGACGGACCCGCCGTGCCCACTGCGCGCCCGGGCCCTCGCCGTGATCGAAGATCCGCAGTTCCATGCGGGTTCGGTCGTACTCCCAGATCGAGTAGGTCCGCAGCGCGCCGACGAGCAGGTCGACGACCGGGTTGGCCGCCCCGGCCTGCACACGGATCTGCTGGCCGGGCTTCACCTCGAGGTCGCGGATCCCGGCGCCGGTGAGGGTGATCGCCCGGAAGCGGCCCGCGAGGGGCTCGACGTGCTCGACGGTCGCCGTCCGGAGCAGGGTGTCGATGAGTCGTTTCACGCGGGCACCGCCTCGGTCAGCACGGAGAACTCGGTGCCGCCGTGGAACGGGATGCGGACCGAGACGAACCCGTGCGCCGGGTCGCGGATCCAGGCGAGGTAGTCGGCGTAGAGGTCCGGCATCAGCCCGACGTTGTCGGTGATGACCAGGGCGCCCGGCCTCAGTGCCGGGGTCACCAGGCGGTGGACCTCGAGTGCGACGTCCGGGAAGCCGTCGTTGAGAAACATGTCGACCGGGCCGTCGAGGGCGCGCAGGGTCTCGCGGGCGTCGCCGACCCGGATCTCGACGTACTGCTCCAGACCCGCCTCGGCGATGTGGGCGCGGGCCCGCTCCGCCTTGCGCGGCACCCGCTCGGCGCTGATCACCGTTCCGCCGCCGTTGTCCCGGACCGCGGCGGCCAGCCAGATCGTCGAGATCCCGAACGACGTCCCGAACTCGACGATCGTGCGCGCGCCCGTGGCGCGGGCCTGGGTGTAGCAGTACGCCGCCTGCTCCTTCTCCAGGGTCAGGAACTCGTCGTCGAACGCGCGGACCTGCTCCTCGGTGAGCTCGACGGGACGCGGGTACTCCGCGAGGTCCTTCGGCGGGACAGGCTCGGGCCGGCTGTCGGACTCGACGTAGAGCCGTTCGAGGACGGCGGCGGTTCGCGGGTCGAGCGTGCTGAGCACCTGGAGCATGGTGAGCCTTCCCTTGGTTGTATCGTCGCAGGTAGAAGCCATATTCTAAGTAGGAGCTCACTTTCTGGGCTACTCGCTTTCGGCCCGCGCACCCGGGAGGGACATGACCCCGCAACAGCGCCGGATCGCCGCACGTCGGCGGCCGCGTCAGGTCCGGGCAGAACTCACCCGCGAGCGGATCCTCACCGCGGCTGCTCACGTTTTCACCACGTACGGCTACGCCGCAGGCACCACGAACCGGATCGCCGAGGAGGCCCGGTGCTCGATCGGCTCGCTGTACCAGTACTTCCCGAACAAGGACGCGATCCTGGCCGAGCTCCTGACCCGGCACCTGGACCAGGGCGCCGCGCCGCTGACGACCGGTGAGGACGCAGGCGATCAGCCGTTGGAGGAGCTCGTGCGGGCGATGGTGCGCACGGCGATCGCGAACCACCGCGACGACCCACGACTGCTGCGGCTGTTCATGGAGGAAGCGCCCCGCGCCGGCGCCGTCATGACGAAGATCGAGGCGTACCAGCGCGGCCGGATGCGCAGGTTCCGGGACCTCCTGGTCCGTCATCCCGAGGCGGGCGTCGAGGACACGGAGGCCGCCGCGCAGATCGTCACGACCACCCTGGAGCTCATGGTCCACGCGCTGTCGGCGGCACCGGACCGGATCCCCGCGCGACGGCTGGAGAACGAGCTGACCGCGATGATCACTGCGTATCTCCGGGGGCGGTAGTCGGCTCGTCGACGGGGATCTGTGCGCTTCCCCGACCCCGCCGTCCGCGCCTCGCAGTCCGTCCGAGGGTTCGTGGAACCGGAGCCACCACCCGCATCATCGCCGGGCTAGCGCGCGCGAATGCCTCCGACCGGTCGCACTCCGGCGCGGGCCAACCGATCTGCCGCCTGCTCGATCAGAGCCGTGGTCGACGGTGACTCCGGTTCCCCGTGCAGAGCGTCCCAGCGGGCGTTGTGAGCAGCCGGCCACAGACTTGCTGCCCACGCGAGTTCCAGCTCGTCGGGCGTGAAGGGTCGACCGCGCACGTTCTGATAAGCGTTCAGGAACGCCTCGGAGCTGGTGAGGCTCGCCAGCGTCGGTGGTTCACCGGGCGAGCGGGGGAACGCCCCGCTCGCAGCACCGACGAGCGCAGCTTCCGGCTGCCAGGCAAGACTGTCCCAGTCGTGTAGCGCCCACAGCGTCGGTCCGTGCCAGCGCAGGTTCTGCGCCTCGAAGTCGGAATGCCCCAGGACGCAGGGCGCGTCCGCCCCGCGCAGCCTGGCCCGCACTCGCTGCGCGATGTCCTCGACGAACTGCGGCACCACACTCTGGTCCCGCTGGTCCAGGAACCCGATGCTCGGCCAGACACCGCGGCCGGCGTGGTCCCAGCAGACCCAGCGCGGATTCGGCAACGGCGGCGCCACCCGCACGTTCTGCAACTCGGCGAGCAGCCAGCCGAAGACTCCCCCATAGCGCGACGCGACCTCGGGAGTGTCACCACCCGAGACCTCCCCACCGGGCCTGAACTCCTCGGCATGGAGGACCATCCCGCCGGAACTGATCGCCGCGGTCAACGGCCTCGGGCACGGGAACCCGCGCTCGGCGAGCTGCGCCTGTGCCAGCACACATGCCTTCGCACGGCTGTCGTCCTCCCTGGCCTTCAGGACCACCTCAGCCCCGTCATCGAGGCACAGCCCCAGAACCACGGACATCTGCGCAACAGCGAACAGCACCTCGACCGGCTCGCTGCCCAGGTTCTCCCGGCACCACGGCCCGACCCAGGCGGGTACCTCGTCCACGAGCATCTCTGCACTGTCTCGCCGAGCCACCGAACCAGCAAGCAGGCCTTGTGCCCCCTGTGTGCCCCCGGCCCGGGGCCGGCCAGGCCGACCCGCGTCACCGACGACGGGAGGCCTCATGTCTCAAGCGCGGCAGTACCAATCGTCGTGTCCGGAGATCGAGTCGGCCTCGGTGCCGGGGATCGGGAACTGGATCCGGAACGTGAACGCCCGAGGCGTCGGTCCGTGAGCCCGGAGATGGGCGAGCCGCTCCTCTGCCTCGTCCACCGAAGGCCGATGCCCGGCCGGGACCCACCACAGCGCCTGATGCATCTCGCCGAGGCGCACGAAACTCTCCCGCTTGCGGCGGAGCACCGCGACATGGGCCGGGTCGCGGTACACGAAGTCGGCCAACGCCTCGACCGAGGCCCACACGGACATGTTGACGATGAGCCGGTCGTCTCCGAACGCCCGGACCGCGGTGGCGTCGCCGTCCTCGGTCTGCATGCGCCACCGGAATCCGGGCGCGTTGTCGACCACAGCGTTCACGGGGGCGAGGGCCTCGACGAACCACCCGAGTTCGGGCTCGGACAGCGGAACCACCGGTAGCGCGATGTTGACCTGTGCAATCTCCCAGTCGCTCACGGAGCCGGACGCTAGCGAGCAGACGGCCCACGGCGCCACCCCCGAGGAAGCGCACACATCAGGCTCCGCCCGGACCCGGCACCGCTCGGAGATCAGGGAGGTGCGGCAGGGCCGGTGACCTGCGCACGGCGCGCCGCGCATGATCATGTCCCGGGCCCATCGCCGGGCTGTGGCACGTCGCGGAGAGACGACGAGAGGTCGCGAGAGCATCTCCGCTGCTCAGCGCACGAACCCCGCTCCCCCGGCGCATGTCGGGGAGAACGGGGCGGACGAGTCGGTCTGTAAGCCGGATCCTGTTCCCGGACACCTCACGGTGCTCCGTTCGGCGACCATCCATCTCGGCCTGCCGTCGCCGGCAGGCTCCAGCGGTCCACCCGCAGGCTCGGGCGGGCAGCCCTCGAACGCCTGCGCAGCCGTACATGTACGGCCTCTCGACCTTGCTCCGGGTGGGGTTTACCGAGCCACCCCGGTCACCCGGGGTGCTGGTGGTCTCTTACACCACCGTTTCACCCTTACCCCCGGCCCTGAGGCCGGTGGCGGTCTGTTCTCTGTGGCACTGTCCCGCGGGTTGCCCCGGGTTGCCGTTGACAACCACCCTGCCCTGTGGAGTCCGGACTTTCCTCGGCAGGACCCGGAGGTCCCGCCGCGGCCGCCCGACCGACTCGTCCGCAACGACGAGGATACTCATGTCGCCACGGCGGCCCGCACGGCCTCCGCCGGTTCGGCGCGGCCCGAGTCCTCGGACAGCGGCGCGCCGACTGGTCGCACTGCGCGGCTGGCCGGTCGCGCGCTACCGGGACTGGCTGGTCTCGGTCGCCCGATGCTCGCTGCTCACGTCCCGCAGAACGTCCTGAACGGCGGCGCGTCCGGCCCGGCCGGCAGGGCGTAACGCTCGTAGCCCTCGCGCTCGGTGAACGGGTCCGCGAGGACCTGCAGCAGCCACTGCACCGGTTCCAGGTCCCCCTCGACGGCGGCGCCCAGCGCCTCCTCGACCAGGTGGTTGCGCGGCACGTAGACCGGGTTGACCCGGTCCATCGCGTCGGCGTCCGGGCCGGCGGCCCGCCAGGACTCCAGCCACGGGTCCAGCGCGCCCGGGTCGGACAGCAGGTCGCGGACCGGCCCCGCGTCGCCGCGGGCGGCCTCGGACAGCCGTCGGAAGAACAGGGTGTGGTCGGGCTTCTGGTCCTCGATCACCGCGAACAGGTCGGCGAGCAGCTCCGGGGTCCCGACGCCGATCTTGGCCAGGTAGCCGCGGTCGTGGGCGGCGCGGTAGGCGCCTGCGAAGCCCGCCAGCTCCTCGGTCGCGAGGCGGACCGCCTCCTCCTGGGAGTCGGCGAACAGGCCCAGCAGCGACTCCCCGAAGCGGGCGAGGTTCCACTGCGCGATGCCGGGCTGGTTGCCGTAGGCGTAGCGGCCGCCGGAGTCGATCGAGGAGTACCAGGTCGACGGGTCGTGGGCGTCGAGGAACGCGCACGGGCCGTAGTCGATGGTCTCCCCGGAGATCGTCATGTTGTCGGTGTTCATGACGCCGTGCACGAACCCGATCTGCATCCAGCGCGCGATCAGCTCGGCCTGGGCGGCGATCACCGCGCGGTAGAACTCCAGCGGCGTGGACGCCTGCGGGTGGTGCCGGGCGATGGCGTACTCGGTGAGCCGGCGCAGCAGGTCCACCTCACCGGTCGCGGTGTCGCTGCGCGATCCGCCTGCGCTGCTCGCTGCCGCGAACTGGAACGTCCCCACCCGCAGGTGGCTGGCCGCGGTGCGGGCGAGCACCGCACCCGGCTCCGGGCCGCGGTCGCGCAGCACGGGCTCACCGGTCGCGACGACGGCGAGCGAGCGCGTCGACGGAACCCCGAGCGCGTGCATCGCCTCGGAGATCACGTACTCGCGAAGCATCGGCCCGAGCGGGGCCTTCCCGTCGCCGCCGCGGGCGAACGGGGTCCGCCCCGATCCCTTCAGGTGCAGGTCGCGGCGGGTGCCGCCCGGGGTGACGAGCTCCCCGACGAGCAGTGCCCTGCCGTCGCCGAGCCGGGGCGAGTAGTTGCCGAACTGGTGGCCGGCATAGGCCTGCGCGACGGTTGTCGCCGAGTCGGGCACGGTCGTGCCGGTGAGCAGCGCGACCCCCTCGGGGGTGCGCAGCTGCGCCGGGTCCAGGCCCAGCTCACGGGCCAGGGACTCGTTGAGCAGCACCAGCCGCGCGTCCGGCGTCGGGGCGGCCTGCCAGGGGACGAAGAGCCCCTCCAGGTCGCGGACGAAGGTGTTCTCGAACGCGATCTCGGTGGCTGCGGTCATGGGTTCCAGGCTACGGACCCGAACGGTCGGCCGCCGGGGAGCACCGCGACGTCGCAGCGGGATACCGTCCGGTGGTGATCGACCTCCTGCTGGCGGTCACCCTGCTGGCCGCGGTCCTGGCCGCCGCGACGCTGCGCCCGTTCGGGCTCCCCGAGGCCGTGGTGGCGGTCCCGGCGGCGCTGGTCGCCGTCGTCGCCGGGCTGGTGACCCCGGCCGGGGCGTGGACCGAGATCGGCGAGCTCGCCCCGACCGTCGGGTTCCTCGCCGCGATCCTGCTGCTCGGGCACCTCGCCGACGCCGAGGGCGTGTTCCGCTGGCTGGGCGCGCGGCTGGCGACGGCGTCGGCCGGGTCCCCGCGACGGCTGCTGGCCGCGGTGTTCGTCGCGGCGGCCGGGACGACGGCGGTGCTGAGCCTGGACGCGACGGTCGTGCTGCTGACCCCGGTGGTGCTCGCGACGGCGGCCCGGCTGGGGGTGGCGTCGCGGCCGCACTCGTTCGCCTGCGCACACCTGTCGAACTCGGCGTCGGGGCTGCTGCCGGTGTCGAACCTGACGAACCTGCTCGCGTTCTCGGCGTCGGGGGTGGGGTTCCTGACCTTCGCCGGTCTGATGGCCGGGCCGTGGGTGGCGGTGATCGCCGTCGAGTACCTGGTGCTGCGGTGGGTGTTCCGGCGGGACCTGGCCGCATCGCCGGTGCCGGTCCCCGCCGACCCCGCGGTGCCCGTGCCGGCGGCGCCGGTCGTCGCGCTGGTGGTGCTCGGGCTGACCCTGGCCGGGTTTGCGGTGGCCTCGCCGCTGGGCGTCGCGCCGGGCTGGGTCGCCGCGGCCGGTGCCGCGGTGCTGGCGGTGCGGGCGCTGGTGCGGCGCGAGACCGGGCCGCTGCGCCTGGTCGCGGCCGCCTCCCCCGGGTTCTGCCTGTTCGTGCTGGCCCTGGGGGTGGTCGTCGCCGGGCTCGGCGCGCAGGGGCTGTCCGGCTGGATCGGTTCACTGCTGCCCGCCACCCCGGACCTGACCGGGCTGCTGGTCACCGCGGCCGTCGCGGCGGTACTGGCGAACCTGGTGAACAACCTGCCCGCGACGCTGGTGCTGCTCTCCGCGCTCGGTCCGGCCGCGCACCCCGGGCTGGTGCTCGCGATGCTGCTGGGCGTCAACATCGGGCCGAACCTGACCTACGCCGGGTCGCTCGCGACGCTGCTGTGGCGGCGCATCGCCACCGGCTACGGCGACCCGCCGCAGCTCGGGACGTTCCTGCGGCTGGGGGCGCTCACCGTCCCGTTGGGCCTGCTCGCCGCGACGACCGCGCTGTGGGCCGCGCTCGCGGTCCTGCCGCAGTAGCCCCGAGCGCACGACGGCCCCGCCCGGAGAGGGCGGGGCCGTCGCGGACGGTGGACAGGGATCAGAACTCGTGGGCCATGTCGTGGCCGAGGTCGGTGTCCGGGTCCATCTCGCGGGCCGGGACGCCCATCGGGCGCGAGCTGCCGCGCCGCTGCTGGGGCAGCCGGGCGATCACCTTCATCTCGTGTGCCAGGTCGTAGCCGTAGTCGTGCTCGTGGATCTGCGACATCGCTGTCCTCACCGTCTCTCTGTTCCCCGCCGCCACCGAGACCGTCGTTCACGCTCCGTAGGTTGACCGCCCCGTACGGTGCACGCGAAGCATCGCTCAGGCGAGGAAAGGGGACAACTGTCCGGAGTCGACACCGCCCGAACGGGTCAGGACGGTATCGATCCAGCAGGTGGTGGCGGGCCCCTGACGGGCCGCTGGCTACCGGAGGCCGTCCAGGTAGGACGTCTCGTTGACCAGACGCACCGAGGCGCCCCCGTCGGGGTAGAAGTCGGCGATGTTGAGACACGCCAGGTCGAGGTGCATGCGGTACAGCACCTCGTCGCCGGCGCCGAGCGCGGTGCGCAGCAGCATCTTGATCGGCGTGACGTGGCTGACCAGGATCACCGTCCGCCCGGCGAACTCCTCCACGATCCGGGCCCGCTCGGCCTCGACCCGCTCCCCCACCGCGCGGAAGCTCTCCCCGCCCGGCGGTTCGACGTCGGCGGAGCCCAGCCAGCGGCCGTGCAGCTCGGGATCGCGCTCGCGGGCCTCGGTGAAGGTGAGGCCCTCCCAGCCGCCGAAGTCGGTTTCGATCAGCCCCTCGCGGACCTCCAGCTCGGTCCCGGTCGACTCGGCGACGGCCGCGGCGGTCTGGCGGGCCCGGCGCAGCGGCGAGGACAGCACCGCCGCCGGCTCGACGCCCTGGCGCGAGAGCCGCTTCGCGATCGCGAGGGCGGCGGCGGCGGCCTGCTGCTGCCCCAGCTCGGTCAGCTCGGGATCCCCGTGGCCGGAGTAGCGGCGCTCGATCGACAGCTCGGTCTGGCCGTGACGCAGCAGGATCAGCCGCACCGGGGACCCGGTCTGCCCGGTCCAGGCCGCCGCTGCCGCCGAGTCCGTCGACGCGGTCGCCCCGGCGGGTGGCTTCGGCGCGGGCCCTGCCGCGGCGGACGGGTCCAGAGTCGGGCTGGACTCGCCGTCCATCGCGCGGTTGGCGAGCGCGTCGGCGCGGGCGTTGTCCTTGCGCGGGATCCACACGAAGGTCACCGCGTCGAAGCCCGCGGCCAGTTCGCGCGCGGCGTCGGCGAGCTCCTGCAGCGGCGGGTGCTTGATCTTCCAGCGCCCGCTCATCTGCTCGACGACGAGCTTGGAGTCCATCCGGGCCTCGACCTCGGTGGCCCCCAGGTCACGGGCAGCGGTCAGCCCGGCGATCAGGCCGCGGTACTCGGCGACGTTGTTGGTGGTGATCCCGAGGCCGTCGTAGACCTCACCGAGCACCTGGCGCGCTCCGGCGTCGAGCACGACCGCGCCGTAGCCGGCGGGCCCGGGGTTGCCGCGGGAGCCGCCGTCCGCCTCGACGACCAGCTTCACCGGCCACGCACCAGGATCGCTCCGCACTCCTCGCAGTGGACGACCTCGTCGGCGGGCGCCGTGCGGACCTGGCTGAGGAAGGTCCGGTCGAGCTCGAGCCGGCAGGCGCCGCAGCGGGACTCGCGCAGCTGCCCGGCAGCGACCCGGCCGCCGGCGCGGATGCGCTCGTAGTCGGCGAGCAGGTCCGCGGGCAGCGCGGCGACGAGCTCGGTGCGGGCACGGTCGCGCCCGGCGCGGGTGGCGTCGATGTCGCCCTCGGCGGACTCGCGCTTCGCGGTCACCTCGCCGACAGCGGTCTCGGCCTCGGCCAGCTCGCCACGGGCGTGGTCGAGCTCGATGCCGACCGCCTCGCGCTCCTCCATGATCCCGAGCTGCTCGTCCTCCAGGATGCCCTGGCGGCGGGCGAGGGTGTCGAGCTCGTGCTGCAGCTCGGTGGCCTGCTTGGCGGAGATGCCCGAGCCGGCGAGCAGGGTGTGGTCGCGCTCGGTGCGGGCCCGCACGCCGTCGATGTCGCGTTCGAGCCGGGCGATGTCGCGGTCGAGGTCACCGGCACGGGTCTCGGCGCGGACCACGGCGTCGCGTGCCGCCCGGACGCGCTGCTCGGCCTCGTCCAGCTGCGCGAGCTCGGGCAGCGTCGAGCGCCGGTGGGTGAGCCGGCCGATCTCGGCGTCCACCTCGGCCAGCGTCACCAGCTTCGCCTGCGCGGTGGGATCGGCCTTCATGCACTCGCCTCCGGTTGTCCTGCTGTCGTGTCGGATCCGCTGCTCGGGGCGGCGGTGGTCCAGGGGTCGGTACGGGCCTGCGAGACCGCGACCGAGACGCTACCTGCGAGGGCCTCGGCCACGACCCCGGCCGCCTGCCCGCACCACGGCCACTCCGAGGCCCAGTGCGCGACGTCGACCAGCGCGGGTGTCGGGCCGCCGGGGCCGGTCCCGGCGAGCGCGTGCTCGGAGGCGGGGTGGTGGCGCAGGTCGGCGGTGACGAACGCGTCGACGCCGGCCCGGGCCGCGGAGTCCAGGGCCGAGTCCCCGGCGCCACCGCAGACGGCGACCCGGCGGATCGGACGGTCCGGGTCCCCGGCACCGCGCACCCCCCAGGCGGTGGCGGGCAGCGCCGCGGCGACCCGGCGGGTGAACGCGGCGAACGGCTCGGCGTCGTCGAGCTCGCCGATCCGGCCCAGCCCCAGCGACGACGGCAGCGGCGCCATCTCCAGCAGGTCGAAGGCCGGTTCCTCGTAGGGGTGCGCGGCCCGCAGCGCGGCGACGACGTCGCGGCGGCGCGACCGGGGCAGCACCATCTCCAGCCGGGTCTCCGCGACGCGCTCCAGGCGGCCGACCGACCCGATGACCGGGGCGGCGCCGTCGAGGGGCAGGAACTGGCCGGTCCCGGCGGTGGCGAACGAGCAGTGGGAGTAGTTGCCGATCGCGCCGGCCCCGGCGTCGGACAGCGCGGCGTGCACGGCGGCGATCGCCGGGCCGACCGGCACGAAGGTGACGATCTTGTCCAGGGCCGGGCCGGGGACCGGTTCCAGCGGGCCGGACACGGTCAGGCCGAGGGCCGCGGCGAGCGCGTCGGAGACACCGGGGTCGGCGACGTCGGCGTTGGTGTGCGCGGTGAACAGCGCGACCCCGGCCCGGATGAGCCGGTGCAGCATCGCGCCCTTCGGGGTGTCGGCGCCGACACCGTGCACCCCGCGCAGCAGCAGCGGATGGTGGGTGACCAGCAGCTGGGCGCCGGAGGAGATCGCCTCGTCGACGGTCTCCGGGGTGGGGTCGACGGCGACCAGCACCCGGGAGACGGTGTCGTCGGGGTCGCCGCAGACCAGGCCGACCGCGTCCCAGTCCATGGCGAGCCGGGGCGGGTAGACCGCGTCGAGGGCGGCGATCACGTCGCGCAGGGTGCTCATGCCGACACCGCCAGCCGGCGCAGTGCCTCGTCGAGGGAGTCGACGAGGCGGCGGGCCGTCTCCGGCGGGCGGACCGCGACGCGCAGGTGGTCGGGCCCGAGACCGGGGAAGGTGTCGCCGCGGCGCACCGCGATCCCGGCCTCGCGCAGCATCCGCCGTACCTCCTCGCCAGTGCCGTCGGGCAGGTGGAGCAGCAGGTACGGGGCGGGTCCCGCCGACACGGCGACGCCGTCGACGCCCGACAGCGCCGTGGCCATCGAGACGCGGTGCGCGGCCAGCTCGCGGGCCTTCCGGTCCGCCGCGGAGACCGCGTCGGGCTCGCAGCAGGCGATGACCGCCTCCAGGGCGGGTGTGGAGACCGGCCACGGTGGGCGGGGTGCGGCGAGCCGGGCCAGCAGGTCGGGGGCGCCGAGCGCGTAGCCGGCGCGCAGCCCGGCCAGTGCCCAGGTCTTGGTCAGCGAGCGGAACACCAGCAGGCCGGGCACGCCCGCGTCGCCGGCGAGGGTCTCCGGCTCGCCGGGGACGGCGTCGGCGAACGCCTCGTCGACGAGCAGGATCCGTCCCGGGCGGGCGAGCGCGCGCAGCGAGTCGGCCGGGTGCAGCACCCCGGTGGGGTTCGTCGGGTTCCCGACGACGACGAGGTCGGCCTCCGCCGGCACCGCGGCCGGGTCGAGCGCGTGTCCGGTCGCGGCGTCGGTCAGCACCCGCACCACCTCCACCCCGCCGCTGCGCAGCGCGGCCTCCGGCTCGGTGAACCCCGGGTGCACGACGGCGGCGAGCCGGGGGCGCAGCATCGGGAGCAGCGCGAAGCCCTCCGCGCTGCCCGCGAGCACCAGCACCTCGCTCGCGTCGCGGCCGTGGCGCGCCGCGACGGCGGCGCGGGCGCGGGCGTCGTGGTCGGCGCGCGGGTAGCGGCCGAGCCCGTCCAGGGTCGCGGCGAGCCGGTCCCGCAGCCAGCGCGGGGGGCCGTCGCCGATCACGTTGACGGCGAAGTCGACGAGCCCGTCGGCGGCCTCGGCGTCGCCGTGGTGCCGCAGGTCGTGGCCGCCCGCGTGATCCGTCCCGGCCGCATGGTGATCGAACGGCATCGGGCCACCCTACGGCGCGCACCGATGCCCTGTGGACAATGGTCCACGCCACCCCGCCCGAGGCGTCAGGGTCGACGTCGGCACCCCCGCTCCCCGGAGGAACGTCGCAGTGAACGTCGTCTTCGTCTGTACCGGCAACATCTGTCGGTCCCCGATCGCCGAGAAGATCCTCGCCGCCGAGGTCGAGGCCGCCGGGCTGGCCGACCGGGTGCGGGTGACCAGCGCCGGGACCGGTCACTGGCACATCGGGCAGCCGATGGACGACCGCGCCGCCGAGGTGCTCGCCGAGCACGGCTACGACACCACCCACAGCGCCCGCCAGGTCGACTCGGAGATCCTGTCCGCGGACCTGCTGGTGGCGCTGGACATGGGGCACCTGCGGACCCTCGAGCAGTCGGTGCCCGATCCCAAGCGGGTCCGCCTGCTGCGCTCGTTCGACCCGGCGGCGCCCGCGGGCGCCGAGGTGCCCGACCCCTACTACGGCGGCCCGGACGGGTTCGCCGAGGTCCACGCCATGATCGAGGCGGCGATGCCCGGCCTGGTCGAGTACGTCACCCGGAACGCATGACCGACCGCGTCGCCCGGCTGACCGGCCGGTCGGTGCGCGAGGGCCCGGCCGGCCACCCGCCGCGCGCGACCCTGGACGACGGCACCGTCGTCGTGGTGAAGGACTCCTCGGCCGACCCGGGTGCGGCCAGGGCCGAGGCCGCGGGGCTGCGCTGGATCGCGGTGCCGGGCGGGCCACCGGTCCCGCACGTGTTCGGCGCCGACGACGCGCTCCTGGTCACCGGGCTCATCACCCCGGGCCGGGCGACGCCGGCCGCCGCCGAGCGGTTCGGCCGGGAGCTGGCGACGCTGCACGACGCCGGGGCCGACGCGTTCGGTGTCCCGCCGCCGGGCGGACCGGAGCTGGCGTGGATCGGTCGCACGCGGATGACGAACCGTCCCCACGACGGCCCCTGGGGCGACTGGTTCGCCGCCGACCGGGTGCTGCCCTACCTGCGGGCCGCCCGGGACCGCGGCTCCCTCGACCCGGCCGGGGCCGCCGTCGTCGAGGCGGTGTGCGGACGGATCGGCGCCCTGGCCGGTCCGGCGGAGCCGCCGGCCCGGCTGCACGGCGACCTGTGGTCGGGCAACGTGCTCTGGGGTCCCCGCGACGACGGGGACGGGGAAGGCGCCGCGTGGCTGATCGACCCGGCCGCGCACGGCGGGCACCGGGAGTCCGATCTCGCGATGCTGGACCTGTTCGGGCTGCCGCACCTCGACGTCGTCCTCGCCGCCTACGACGAGGCCGCCCCGCTCGCCGACGGGTGGCGCGAGCGGGTCGACCTGCACCAGCTGTTCCCGCTGCTGGTGCACGCGGTGCTGTTCGGGGGCGGATACGGCGCGCAGGCCGTCGCGGCCGCGCGCCGTCTCCGCTGATCCCCGGTCTCAGTACGCCCCGTGCTCCCCGCGCAGCGGGAACCCGGACCGACCGCCGTCTTCGAGCTTGACACCCAGCACCTGGTGGAGCTGGATGTTGTTCAGCTCGAAGCCCAGCCGGCACGCGGCCATGTAGAGCCGCCACACCCGGGCCCGGCCGACGCCGACCTCGGCCACGGCGTCGGTCCAGTTGCGCTCCAGGTTCGTGCCCCAGTCGCGCAGCGTCATGGCGTAGTGCTCGCGCAGGTTCTCCTCGTGCCGGATCTCGAACCCCGCCTCGTTCATCGCGTCCACCAGCACCGCGACCGGCTCCAGCTCCCCGTCGGGGAACACGTAGCGGTGGATGAACGGGTCGGTGTGGCGGTGGTCGGGCCGGTACGGCTGGGTGATGCAGTGGTTCAGCATCCGCCCGCCCGGCCGCAGCTTGGCGTACATCGACGCGAAGTAGGAGTCCAGGTTGGACTTGCCGATGTGCTCGGTGAGGCCGATGGAGGACACCGCGTCGTACACGCCGTCGGGGACGTCGCGGTAGTCGAGGTGCCGGACCTCGGCCAGGTCGGACAGCCCCTCGCGGGCGATCGCCTCCTGCGCCCAGGCTGCCTGCTCCTTCGACAGGGTCACCCCGAGCGCGCGGACGCCGTGCTCGCGGGCGGCGTGGCGGACCATGCCGCCCCAGCCGCAGCCGACGTCGAGCAGACGCATCCCCGGCTTCAGGTCCAGCTTGGTCGCGACCAGCTCGTACTTGGCGGCCTGCGCGGTCTCCAGCGACGCGTCGGCGTCGGGGTAGGCGGCACAGGTGTAGGTCATCGACGGTCCGAGCACGAACTCGTAGAACCGGTTGGACACGTCGTAGTGGTGCGAGATGGCCTGCGAGTCACGCCGCTTGGAGTGCAGCAGCCCCTTGGGGCGGGCCTCCAGGTCGGGCGGCGGCATCCGGTGCTCGCGCCAGTAGGGCAGCAGCCGCCGCGCGAGCCACAGCTGCTCCCGGCGCGGGATCGAGTGCAGCGTCACCTCCGACATCGCGCGCAGCGCGGTGTAGAGGTCCCCGTCGACGTCGATCTCCTCGGTGACGTAGGCCCGGGCCAGCCCGAGCGAGCCGGGTGCGCTCACCAGCCGGGCAAGTGCCCGGGGCGAGTTCACCCGCAACGTGACCGGGGCGTCGTCGGGTCCCGTCCGCGACCCGTCGAACGCCTCCACCCGCAGCTCACGCGTCGAGCCCAGGACGCGGGACAGGATCCCCGCCACCGGCTCGAGCGACGCGGTCCGCTGTTCCAGCACTCCTGTCATCGCCGATCCCCTCCCGTGTCGATCCTCGCGGTGCCCCTCAGCGGCCGGTGACCTTCCGGAACAGGTCGGGTGCCCGACCGTCCGGGTCGTACCGCTGCTTCACCGCGCGGTAGGCCGCACCGTTGTAGTGGGCCCAGAACTCGTCCTCGCCGTAGTGCACGGTCGAGTACAGCGACTTGTGCCCGCCCAGGTCGGCGACACACTCTTCGATCAGCCGGTTGTGTGCCCACCGGTCACCCGGTTTCTCCGGCACCGACGACCAGAACCCGACGTTGACGTAGAGCCGGCCCGGCTCCATCGGGTAGAGCGGCCAGGTCCGTTCGCCCCGCAGCTGCAGCGGGCACAGCCACACCGGCAGCACCGGGATCTCGCGGTGGAAGAACTCCAGGAACTCCGGGAGCCGCTCGACGGGGATCTCGACGTCCTGCACGACCATCTCCTCGGCCGTCCCGCCGAGGGCCTCGCGGACCCGGTTGGACGCGCCGTAGCGCTGGTCGAGGGCGACGAGCCGGCGGTAGACGTCCGACCGGCGCCAGCGGCGCGGCCAGAACCGGCGCACCACTGGGTGCTGCGCGCCGAACGCCCGCGAGCACCAGAACCAGTCGGTGTCCCAGCGCCACAGGTAGTCGTGCACGGTGAGGTGGTCGACCGGGCGGCGCTGGAGCGACCGGTAGAACACCTCCTGGCCGGTGTAGTCGGAGATCCGGGCGCCCGGCATCGGTGCGTCGACGAACTCACCGGTGGTCAGGTACTGCTCGTCGGGTCCGAACACGACCCCGTCGAGGAAGTCGATCTCCCCCGCGGCGACGAACCGCTCGATCGCCGCCGACGCGGCGGACGCGGTCGGGTAGCGGTGGTGGGTGAGCTTCACGAAGGGCTTCACCGGGGCCAGCTCGACGACCAGCCGCAGGGCGTAGCCGAGCGTGCCGTAGGAGTTGGGGAACGCCGCGAACAGGTCGGCGTGCTCGCCGTCGGGGGTGACGTGCAGCAGCTCCCCGGCCGGGGTGAGCACGTCCATCTCCAGCACCGACTCGTGCGGCAGCCCGGCGTGGAACGACGTCGACTCGACACCGAGACCGGTGACCGCTCCCCCGAGGGTGATGGTCTTGAGCTGCGGGACGACCAGCGGCATCAACCCGTGGGCGAGGGTGGCGTCCACGATGGTCTCGTAGGTCGCCATCCCCTGGACCTCTGCGGTACAGCGCTCCGGGTCCACACCGAGCACACCGTTCAGCGCGGAGGTGTCGAGTCGGCGCGCGGCGGCCCCGGTGTCGCGGTCACCGAACCGGAACAGGTTCGACGACGGTTTCCCCAGCTGGACGGCGCCGGCTCCGGCGCGCGCCCGGCGCAGGTTCTCCACCGCGGCGTCGTGCGCGGTGCGGGTGGCGGTCCCGGCGAGCATGGCGGTGACGATAGACCCATATCGTTTGCGACGCTCAAGATTAACGGAGGGTCCTCCGTCACAGGGGCGCGACGATCTTCCCGGCGGGCGGCACCGGCACCGTCGTGATGTCATCGCCCGCGTGGCACACACCAACGAGAACCCCGCGCAGAACGTCACCTTCCCCTCCGGCGGCGGCACCGCGCACGGCTACCTGGCCCGCCCCGACTCGGGGTCCGGGCCCGGCCTGATCGTCATCCAGGAGTGGTGGGGCCTCACCGACCACATCGTGGACGTCACGAACCGGTTCGCCGCCGAGGGCTTCGTCGCGCTGGCGCCCGACCTCTACGGCGGACGCACCACCCACGACTCCGACGAGGCCGGCAAGCTCATGGCCGAGCTGCCGGTCCAGCAGGCGGCCACCGACCTGGCCGGAGCCGTGGAGTACCTGCTCGGGCGCGACGACGTGACCTCCTCGGCCGTCGGCGCCGTCGGCTTCTGCATGGGCGGCGGCTTCGTGCTGGTCCTCGCCGCGCAGCAGGGCGACAAGGTCGCGGCCGCGGTGCCGTTCTACGGCGTCCTGAAGGAGGACTACCCGTCGTTCGCGAACCTGACCGCGGCCGTGCAGGGCCACTTCGGGGCCGAGGACACCATGGCGACGCCGGACGCGGTGAGCTCGCTCGCCGACCGCATCGAGTCCGAGTCCGGCACCCGCCCGGAGTTCCTGCAGTACCCGGCCGGGCACGCCTTCTTCAACGACGAGAACCACATGGGGACCTACGACGCCGAGCAGGCGGAGATCGCCTGGACCCGCGCGACGCAGTTCCTGCGCGAGCACGTGAAGTAGGCGCCCTCACCGCCGGGAGAACAGCTCCCGCGCGACGGCGGGCAGCGTGGCGGGTCCGGTGCGCAGCCGGACCCGCTGCGCGGCCGCGGTGAGACCGGCGTACTCGTCCGAGGTCAGCACGATGTCCGCCGCAGCCACGTTGGACTCCAGCTGCGCCACGCTCGACGCACCGGGGATGGCGACGGTGTTCGGGTGGTGCACCACCCACGCCAGCGCGACCTGGGACGGCGTCGCGTCGTGCGCGGACGCGACGTCGCGCAGGGTGTCGGTGAGCGGGGCCAGCGCGGCCAGGTTCTCCGGCAGCCACTCCGGCTTGCTGCGGCGCACCGCGTTGGTGGGCCGGTGGTCGGCGTCGTAGCGGCCGGTGAGCAGTCCCTGGGCGAGCGGGCTGTAGGCCATCACGATGCGTCCGTGCGCAGCGGCGTGCGGGACGAGGGCCCCGGCGGGCAGGCGGCGCAGCAGGCTGAACTCGACCTGGTTGGACAGCACCGGTCCGCCCAGCGCCTCCTCCGCGGCCAGCCAGCGCTCCAGCGAGTACGAGGAGACACCGGCGTCGCGCACCAGGCCGGTCCGCTGCAGCTCGGCCATGCCGCGCATCGCCGACGCGTCGCCGATCAGCGGGTGCGGCTTGTGCACCTGGTAGAGGTCGAGCTCGGTCACCCCGAGCCGGGCGGCGGAGGCGACCGCGCGCCGGCGCAGCACCGGCCCCAGGGGCAGGACCGGGAAGAACTTCGTCGCGATCACGACCTCGTCGCGCCACCCGGGGCCGCCGCAGGCACGCAGCGCGTCGCCCAGGATCCGTTCGCTGCGCAGCGGGCCGTAGAGCTCCGCGGTGTCGAACACGGTGACACCCAGCTCGCGGGCACGGGCGACGATCCGCCCGGCCTCCAGCGTGTCGCCGTAGCCCCACTCGCTCGTGCCGAACTGCCAGGTGCCCAGCCCCATCACCGACCAGCGTCGTGGTCCGGAAGCGAGGCCGTCGAGGTAGCGCACCTGCGCAGTGTCCTCCACGCCGCCGGGGCCCGCCCGCACCCCGCTACCGCACGGGAGCCCCCGGTCCCAGCGGGATCCCCAGTGCCCACCAGGCGAAGAACAGCAGGGTCCAGACGACCGTCATCGCGATCGCGAGCGGGAGCGTGTACGACGCGAGCGTCCCGATGCCCGCGTCCTTGCGGTACCGCTGCAGGAACCCCAGCGCCATGATGAAGTACGGGCTCATCGGGGTGATCGCCGTCGAGCCGGAGTCGGCGATCCGGAACAGCGCCTGGGTGGTCTCGGGCGGCACGTCGACCAGCATCAGCATCGGCACGATCACCGGCGCCGCGATCGACCACATCGCCGTCCCGCTGGTCACCATCACGTTCACCACGGTGAGCACGGCCAGCACCATCAGGAACACGACCGGGATCGGGACGCCGGTGGTGCGCAGCGCGTCCGCGGCGACGACGGCGAGCACGTCCCCGACATGGGTCCAGTCGAAGTAGGCCAGGAACTGGGCGATCGCGAAGAACAGCGCCAGCACCGGGGCCATCTGCCGGATCCCGTCGGCCATCAGCTTCGGGACGTCCGCGGCGGTGGTGATCGTGCCGACCGCGCGCCCGAAGACCGTGCCGAGCAGGCCGAACAGCAGCGCGATGACCGCGCCGATCCCCTCCACCAGCGGGGACTCGACGATCGACCCGTTCTCCCCGCGCAGCGGCGACCACTCCGGGGCCATGACCGCGACGAGCAGCACTGCGAAGGCCAGCAGCACCCAGCCGGCGCGGCGCAGGCCGGACCGTTCGGCCGCCGACAGGCTCAGGCCGGCGACGTCGTCGTCGGGGGCGTCCGGGTCGGGGTCCAGGTCCGGGCGCTCGGCCAGGACCAGCCGGGTCACCGCCGTGATCACCAGCGCGAGCACGACCGAGGAGACGATGTTGAAGAACCAGTTGCCGACCGGGGTCACCACGACCTCCGGGTCCACGATCCGGGCCGCGGCGGTGGTGATGCCGGCGAAGATCGCGTCGTTCGGGGTGGGGACCGGGCTGGCGTCGTAGCCCGAGGCGATGGCGGTGTAGGCGACGACGATCCCGAGGATCGGCGAGCGGCCCACCGCGCGGAACGCGAGCCCGCCCAGCGACACAAGGATCACGTACGCCGCGGCCGACGCGACGTGCGCGACGGTCCCGGCGAACGCGACCGCGAACACCACCAGCGACGCCGGCACCCGGGCGACCCCGGCCCGCATGGCCGCGGCGAGCAGCCCGCTGCGCTCGGCGACGGCGACCCCCATGATCACCGTGACGATGGTGGCCATCGGTGGGAACTGCGCGAAGTTGTCGATCATCGACGAGACGGCCATGGCGAGGCCGTCGCCGGAGAGCAGGTTCCGCACCGCGACCGGCTCGCCGTCGGGTGCCACCACCGCGACGCCCGCCGCCGCCAGTCCCGCGCTGATCACGGCGAGGATCGCCGACAGCACCCAGAACAGCCAGAACGGGTGCGGCAGCGCGTTCCCGACGCGTTCGACGACGGCCATCGCCCGCACCAGCCGGGGCAGCTCCCGGTCCGACGTGCCGGCGGGCGCGCTCACCGCGGACCCCCGAGCCCGAAGAAGTCCCCGATCAGCGCGGTGGCGCGCACGGTCTGTGTCGTGACGCCGCCGCCGGAGTAGGCGGTCGCGCCGGGCCAGGTGTGCCCGCCGCCGTCGACGGCGACGTGCGCCACCCGGGCTCCGTCGCGGCAGCCCCGCCAGGTCGAGATGGTGACGTCGGGCTCGATCCGGCGGATCTGCGGGCGGGCCCGGCAGCCGTCGCGGGCGACCCACTCGGCGACCTTCGCCGGGATCGCGGGCAGGCCGCGGTCGGCGTCGCCGGTGTAGGGGATCGTGGCGTCCCCGGTGCCGTGCACGAACAGCGCGGGGACCGGGCGGCCGGGCCGGCACGGCGGCTCGCCGTCGCGGTAGTAGGCGCCCGCGACCGGGGCGATCGCGGCGATCCGGTCGGACATCCGGCAGGCCAGGATCTCGGTGAAACCGCCGCCGTTGGACTTGCCGGTGGCGAAGACCCGGCCGGGGTCGACGCAGAGGGTGGACTCCAGGTCGTCGAGGAGGTCCCCGGTGAAGGCGACGTCGTCGACGCCCGGCGCCGAGTACGGCGCGCCCTGCCAGGAGCGCTTGCCCTCTCCCCCGGGGACCCCGTCGGGATAGGCGACGACGGCCGGCAGCCCGGACAGGCCGGAGAAGTTCTCGGTGGTGGCGCCGTCGTTGCCGCGGCCGTGGAAGACCAGGACCACCGGGGTGGGCCGGTCGGGGCGGTAGCCGTCGGGCAGGTGGACCCGCACGCTGCGTTCCCGGCCGCCGCTGTCGATGGTGCGGACCGCGGTCGTGCCCGCTGCCTGCGGCGGTGTGGTGCCGCAGCCGGGGGTCGGAGCTCCGACCGGTCCTGGGGCCGCGCCGGGGCCGGGCCGCCCGGGCGTCGCGCCGGCGGGTCCCGTTGCCTCGGGGCCGGGCAGCCCGGGGGCCGTGCCGGTGCCGGCGGGTCCGGCCGTCGCCTCGGGGCCGGGCGTCCCGCCCGAGGCGGGCGCGCCGGAGGCGGTCGGGGCGACGGCGGCGCCGGTGGTGAGGGCGGCCGCGACGAGGCAGGCCGTCGCCACGGCACGCAGGCGGGCTCTGCCGGGACGTCGGGTCACGTCCGACGGGCGTTCCGGGACGGACGGCGTCGTCGCGGGTCGTGGCGCTGCCGTCGGCCTCGGTGCTGACGATCTCGGTGCGGACATGGGGTTCCCTTCGGACGGCGTCGTCGACGGCCGGTGCTGGTCCCGCCCGGTCACGGGGCAGGTCGTGCGACGGGGGCACCGGTGGCGCCACCGCGGGAGTGCTGTGGATCCGTACGGGTCGGAGGACGTCAGGCCCTGAGCCACGCCGTGACGAAGTCGGTGATCCGGTCGACGATCGCGGCGACGATCGCCTCGCCGTGCTCCGGGTCGGCCCGGCGGGGTTCGCCGAGGACCCCGTTCTCCGACAGGCGGTCGTAGGGCGCGGTGAGCGTCGGACCACCGCGCCGCCGGGCCAGTGCGCCGAAGGCATCGAGCTCGGTGAGCCGGGTGGTCCCGGCCGCGAGCCGGTCGGTGTGCACCAGATGCGGTGCCACGGCGAGCATCTGCGCCGTCTCGGCCTGCCCGCTGTGCCCGCTGACCTCGGGCGGCCCGGCCGCGGCGACGACGTCGGCGGCCAGCGGGGTGAGCGGGCTCCACGCGAACTGCAGGTCCGGGCGTGCGGCGAGGAGGTCCTGCGCGACCGTCGCGAGAGTGGCGTCGTTCCCGCCGTGCCCCGTGACCACGCAGATCTTGCGCCAGCCGTGCCGGTACAGGCCCTCGACGTACTCGCGCACGAGCGTGGCGAACGTCGTGGTGGTCAGGCTGACCGTCCCGGCGAAGGCCAGGTGGTGCGGCGACACCCCGACCGGCAACGACGGCCCGACCACCGCGGTGCCGCCCAGTGCCGCGGCGACCCGGTCGCAGACCGCCTCGGCGCGGATCAGGTCCGTCGCGAGCGGCAGCCCCGGCCCGTGCTGTTCGAAGGCTCCCGCCGGCAGCAGCACGACCGGGCTGTCGACGACGGCGGCCGCGGCCTCGACCGTCGTCATCTCCCCCAGGCGTCGCGTGCTCACGCGCCCACCGCCTCGGCGATCGAGGTGAGGTGCTCGCGGCAGAGCCGCTCGGCCAGGTCCGGGTCGCCCCCGCGGACGGCGTCGAGCAGCGCGACGTGCTCGGCGTGGTCGCGCTCGCGGTCGTCGTAGCGGTGCCGGATCTCGACCTGGTCGCGGGCGCGGATGTGCAGCAGCGCCTCCACCGTCTCGCGGAGCAGGGCGTTGCCGCTGGTCGCGGCCAGTGCGACGTGGAAGTGCACGGCCGGGCGGTGGTCGCGGACCGGCGGGTGCAGGGCGTTGGTGACGCTCTCGGCGAGCATCGCCAGCCCGGCGGTGTCACGCTCCCGGGCCGCGGCGGCCGCGATCGACGGTTCCAGGACGAGCCGGGCGCGGATCAGCTCGTGCACGCCGTCGGAGGTCCGCGACGGGCGGTGCGGGTTCGCGAGCAGCCGCCGCCCGACCCCGTCGCCGACGTAGGTGCCCGAGCCGTGCCGGAACTCCACCGCACCGGTGGCCTCCAGGCGTCGCAGCGCCTCGCGGACCGTCGGGGTGGTGACCTCGAACCGTCGCGCCAGGTCGCGGGAGGACGCGAGCTGGTCCCCCGGGCCGAGGTTCCCGGTCCGGATGATGTCCATGATGTCGTCGGCCAGGCGCTCCGACAACGTCTCCCCTGCGGTCATAAAGTGACTAAATCACTTAGCCGCCTCACCGGTCAATCCCTCTGCTCGTCGGCGCGCGCTGATCCGTCCGGCGCGCGCGTCCGGACGCGCGCGCCGGACGGATCAGCGCGCGGACTGGGGATCAGCGCTCGGGCCGGGAGGCGGCAGGGCCGGCGCGCTCGGTCAGGCGCCGACCGCGGGGCCTGCCTCGTCGTCGGGAGTGTCCGCGGCGGCGTCCCAGTCGGCCAGGGCCCGGTCGAGCTCCGGCCAAGTCGTGTCCCGGGCCCGGCGCCCGGTCAGCACGCCCAGGTGCCCACCCGGCGAGGTCGAGAACCGGACCTCGGGGCTGCCGGTCAGCAGCGGCACGCCGGCACGCACCGCGCGCAGCGGGGCGATGACGTCGTCCCGCCCGGCGACGACGAGCACCGGCACACCGACGTCGGCCAGCTCCACGTCGCGCCCGCCCAGGCGCAGTCCGCCGCTCGCGAGATCGTTGCTGCGGAGCAACAGGTGGAACAGCTGCCCGAACACCCGCCCCGGGTAGCCGTGCATGTTGCTCATCAGGTGGTCGACGGCCTCGATCTGGGCCAGGCAGTCCCGGTCGTCGATCCGCGACGCGATCGCGAGCGGCTTGGTGACGAGCCGGTCCACCGCGGTCAGCTGGAACGCCCAGCTCACCATCGGCGCCGGGAAGCTGCCGACGGCCCGGTAGATCGACGAGACCAGCCGGCCACCGCTGATCTGCGCGAGCGGCCGGAACGGCGCCACCAGCGGCACCCGGGAGATGTCGACCGGGGTGCCGATCGCGGCGACCGAGCGCACCGGCAGCGGGTCGCGTGCCTGCACCGCGGCGGCGACGGTGAGCAGCGCGAAGATCCCGCCGAGCGACCAGGCGACGAGGTGCACCTCGTCGCCGGTCTCCTCGGCGACCCGGCGGACCGTGTCGGGCAGCAGCTCGTCGACCCAGCTCTCGATGCCCAGGGTGCGGTCGGAGAACGACTTGGGCCCGTAGTCGATCAGGTAGACGGTCCGGCCCTGCTGCAGCAGGTGCTCCACCAGCGAGCAGCCGCGGCGCAGGTCGTAGGCGAAGTCCGGGGCACCCAGCGGCGGCACGAGCAGCACCGGCGCGCCCTCGGAGGGATCCACGCCGGACAACGGGCGGTACCGGAACAGGATCCCCTGCGGGGAGCCCACCACCGCGTCCCGCGGCATCCGGCGCAGGTCGGCGAGGTGGCCGACCACGGCCCGGTCCCACACGTTGGCGACGGCGTCCACGAGATCCACGGGCGCACCCTATCGGCACGCGTGGGTCATCGACGGCCCGCGAGGACGACCGGAGTTACCCGTCGGTATGTGAGACTGCCGACCATGCAGCGCGAGATCTTCGACGACGAGCACCACGCGTTCCGTGACCTGTGCCGGACCTTCATCGCGAAGGAGGTCACCCCTCACCACGAGCAGTGGGAGGAGGACGGCCAGGTCGACCGAGCGGTATGGACCGCGGCGGGCGCGGCCGGCCTGCTGGGCACCGCCGTCCCCGAGGAGTACGGCGGGGGCGGGGTCGACGACTTCCGCTACAACGCGATCCTGGCCGAGGAGATCGTCGCGGCCGGTGCGAGCGGCATCGGCTTCCCGCTGCACAACGACGTCGTGCAGCCCTACCTGCTGCGGCTGTGCACCGACGAGCAGAAGAAGCGCTGGCTGCCCGGCTTCTGCTCCGGCGAGCTGATCACCGCGATCGCCATGACCGAGCCCGGGACCGGCTCGGACCTCCAGGGCATCGCGACCAACGCCCGTCGCGACGGCGACGACTGGATCCTCAACGGCTCCAAGACCTTCATCACCAACGGCATCCTGGCCGACCTGGTGATCGTCGTCGCCAAGACCGACCCCGACGCCAAGCACCTCGGCTTCACCCTGTTCGTCGTGGAGCGCGGGATGGAGGGCTTCGAACGCGGCCGCCGCCTGAAGAAGGTCGGCATGAAGGCCCAGGACACCGCGGAGCTGAGCTTCACCGACGTCCGGGTGCCCGACGCGAACCGGCTCGGCGAGGTCGGGCAGGGCTTCATCTACCTCATGCAGAACCTCGCCCAGGAGCGGCTCTCGATCGCCGTCGCCTCGGTGGCGGGCGCCGAAGCCGCCGTGAAGATGACGCTGGAGTACACCAAGGAGCGCAAGGCCTTCGGCCGCCCGGTGGCGAACTTCCAGAACACCCGCTTCGAGCTCGCCGAGATGGACACCGAGGTGTCCATCGCCCGGGTCTTCGTGGACCGCTGCATCACCGAGCACAACGGCGAGGGCGAGCTGTCGGTACCCGACGCGGCCAAGGCCAAGTGGTGGTGCTCGGACCTGCAGAACCGGGTCGTCGACCGCTGCGTGCAGCTGCACGGCGGCTACGGCTACATGCTCGAGTACCCGATCGCCCGCGCGTTCGTCGACTCCCGCGTGCAGGCGATCTACGGCGGCACGAACGAGATCATGAAGGAGATCGTCGGCCGGTCGCTCATCGGCTGAGGCCGCCCGCCACGGCGTCCAGGGCCCGCGCGATGTCGGCGACGAGATCGCGCGGGTCCTCCAGCCCCACCGACAGGCGCAGGTGCCCGAGGCGGCGGAACTCCGGCGGGAAGTGCGCCGCCCGGCCGTCGCCACCGGCCCCGACGTGCACGATCAGCGACTCGTCGTGGCCCAGCGACACCGCCGAGGTGATGACGCGCAGGCCCGCGACGAACCGGTTCTGCAGCTCCGGCGGCCCGTCCAGGGCGAAGGCCAGCATGCCGCCGTACCCGCCGTCGAGGGTCCGGGTCGCGAGCGCGTGCTGCGGGTGCGACGCCAGACCCGGGTAGGCCACGTAGGCGACCTCCGGGCGGGACTCCAGGTACTCCGCGACCTGCTGCGCGCCGGCGCAGTGCGCGCGCATCCGCATCGGCAGGGTCACCGCGCCCCGGGCGATCAGCCAGGCGTTGAACGGGCTGATGACTCCCCCGGCGTCGACCATCGCGTCGGCCCGGATCCGCTCGACGAGCTCACGGCGACCGAGCACGGCACCGCCCATCGCGTCGCCGTGGCCGTTGACGTACTTGGTCAGCGAGTGCACGACGAGGTCCGCGCCCCGCTCCAGCGGGCGTTGCAGCACCGGCGTCGCGAAGGTGGCGTCGACGCTGAGCAGGGCGCCCGCCTCGTGCGCGATCGCGGCGACGGCGTCGACGTCGGTGATCCGGGTGGTCGGGTTGGCCGGGGTCTCGACGTGCACCAGCCGGGTCCGCGGGCGGATCGCGGCGCGCACCGCCTCCGGGTCGGAGGAGTCGACCAGGGTGGCGGTGATCCCCCACCGGTCCGGCAGCAGCTCGGTGAGCAGCCGGTGGGTGGCGACGTAGGTCACGTCGGAGCTGACGACGTGGTCGCCGCTCCGCAGGAACGTGAAGAACACCGCGTGCAGCGCCGCGACGCCCGAGGCCAGTGCGACCGCGGCGCACCCGCCCGGCGACACCCCGGCCGGGTCCTCCAGGGCGACGAGCTTGTCCTCCAGCCAGCCCTGGTTCGCCCCGCCGTTGCGGGTGTAGAGCCGGGTCGCGGTGCCCGACCAGTCCAGCTCCGAGGGGTCCTCGGGCAGGGCGTAGGAGTTGGCCGCGACGATCGGGCGGCGGATCGCGCCGGTCCCGGCGTCGACGTCGTTGCCCGCGTGCACCGCGCGGGTCGCGAGGAAGGGTGGTCGGTCGTCGCCGGGGGTCACGCCGGAGATCATGCCTCGGCGATCGGCTCCGGGGCGCGCAGCGACGGGCCCGCGTCCGGCACGACCAACGGGGTGCCGGTGACCGGGTCGGGCAGCACCCGGGCCCGCAGCCCGAACACGTCGGCGAGCAGCTCCTCGGTGACGACCTCGGCCGGCGGCCCCGCCGCGACGATCCGGCCGTCCTTCATCGCGACGAGCCGGTCGGCGTAGCGGGCGGCCAGGTTCAGGTCGTGCAGCACCATGACCACGGTGCGACCGGCCTCGGACTGCAGCCGCCGCACCAGCTCCAGCACGTCCACCTGGTGGGCCAGGTCGAGGAAGGTGGTCGGCTCGTCGAGCAGCAGCAGGTCGGTCTCCTGGGCCAGGGCCATCGAGATCCAGGCCCGCTGGCGCTGGCCGCCGGACAGCTCGTCGACCGGGCGCTCGGCGAGGTCGGACAGGCCCGTCCAGGTCAGCGCCTCGGCGACGGCGCGCTCGTCGTCCGAGGACCACTGCCGGTACCAGGCCTGGTGCGGGTGCCGACCGCGGGCGACGAGGTCGCCGACGGTGAGCCCCTCGGGCGCCAGCGGCGACTGCGGCAGGATCCCCAGCACCCGCGCGACCTCCTTGGTCGGGGTGCGGTCGATCCGCTTGCCGTCGAGCAGCACCTGGCCGGCCCTGGCGGGCAGCAGCCTGCCCAGCGCGCGCAGCACGGTGGACTTGCCGCAGCCGTTGGGGCCGATCACGGTGGTGACCGCGCCGGGCAGCACCTCCAGGTCCAGCCCGTCGACGATGGTGCGGTCGCCGTAGCCGAGCGTGACCTGCTCGGCCGACAGCCGGACCTCGCCGGGGCGGACGGGTTCGCCCGCGGTGGTCGTCGAGGAGGCGGTGGCCTCCGCGACACTGATGTCCTCGACGGTGCTCATCGACGGGCCTCCTGGCGGGTGCGGGCGAGCAGGTACAGCAGGAACGGGGCGCCGAGCACCGCGGTCACGATGCCGACCGGGAGCTCGACGGACCCCAGTGCGGTGCGGGCGATCAGGTCGGACAGCACGGTCAGCGCGGCGCCCAGCACGAGCGAGACCCCGATCGGCGGGGTCCCGACCCGGCAGAGCCGGCGCGCGATCTGCGGGGTGACCAGTGCGATGAAGGCGATCGGGCCCGCGGCCGCGGTCGCGACCGAGGCGAGGCCGACGGAGACGAGCAGCAGCGCGGTGCGGGCACCGTTCACCCGCACGCCGAGGCCGCGGGCGGTGTCGTCGTCGAAGCGCAGCGCGCCCAGCAGGTGCACCAGGACCAGCGCCGCGGGCACGAGCACCAGCATCGCGATCGACAGCGGGACGACCTCGTTCCAGCTGCGCGCGTTCAGGCTGCCGTTCAGCCAGACCTGGGCCTGCGCGGCCTGGTAGATCTGCGCGACGGTCAGCAGCCACTGCACCGCCGCGACGAGCACGGCCTGGATGCCGATGCCGATCAGCACCAGCCGGAAGCCCTGGATGCCCTTGCGCCAGGCCAGCACGTACACCGCGACCGAGGCCACGAGCCCGCCGCTCAGGGCGGCGAGCGGGATGCCGAGCGAGGCGAACGCGCCGCCGACCCCGGCCGCGCCACCGCCGAGCACGATGACGAACACCGCCGCGGCGCTGGCGCCCCACTGGACGCCGATGATGTCCGGGCTCGCCAGCGGGTTGCGGGCGACCGCCTGCAGGATGGCCCCGGACACGGCGAGCGCGCCGCCGACCAGGGCGCCGACCAGGGTGCGCGGCAGCCGCAGCTCCAGCACGACGAGCTGCTGGCCCGCGTCACCGCCGCCGAACAGCGTCGCCAGCACGTCGGTGATCGCGATCGGGTAGTCGCCGCGGCCCATGTTGACCGCGGCGGCCAGCACCAGCGCGACGGCGCAGACGAGCAGCACCACCGCGGTGCGCACGCGCAGCACGCCGGAGAAGCGGCCCGCGCGGACGGCGCGGCGGCCGGGGACGACCACCGTCGAGGGCCGGGGCCCGGTGTCCGGGTCGGTCAGCGTGCTCACACGGCCCCCAGCTTGCGTCGGCGCACCAGCGCGATGAAGAACGGCCCGCCGATCAACGCGATCACGATGCCGACCTGCAGCTCGCCGGGGCGGGCCACCACCCGTCCGACGACGTCGGCGAGCAGCAGCACCACCGCCCCCGCGAGACCGGCGGCGGGCAGCAGCCACCGGTGGTCGGGCCCGGTGAACACCCGCACGACGTGCGGCACGATCAGCCCGAGGAACGCGATCGGCCCGCAGGCCGCGGTGGCCGCACCGGCGAGCAGCGTGATCGCGACGACGCCGACGACCCGGGTCCGGCGGACCGAGTGCCCCAGCGAGGTGGCGACGTCGTCGCCGAGGGAGAGCGCGTTGAGCGCGGGCGCGCTGGCCAGCGCGAGCACCGTGCCCACGAGGATGAACCACACCACCTGGCCGCCGACCGCGGCGTCGCGACCGGCGAGCGAGCCGACCACCCAGAACCGGTAGGCGTCGAGGCTGGTCTCGTCGAGCAGCACCACCGAGGACGTGCCCGCCTGCAGCAGGAAGCTCACCGCCGCCCCGGCCAGCGCCAGCGAGACCGGGGTGGCGCCGCCGGGTGCCCGGGTGCCGATCACGAACACCACGACGCTGGCGACCAGCGCGCCGGCGAAGGCGAACCAGACGTAGCCGAACAGCGTGCTGACGCCGAAGACGTAGATGCCGATGACGACGAAGAACGCCGCCCCCGCGTTGACGCCCAGCAGGCCCGGGTCGCCGAGCGGGTTGCGGGTGAAGCCCTGCACGAGCGCGCCGGCCAGGCCGAGCGCGATCCCGACCAGCAGCCCGAGCAGGGTGCGCGGGATCCGCAGGGACCGGATGACCACGTCGTTCTCGCTGCCGGTCGGGGCGACCAGCGCGGAGAACACCTCGTTCACCGGGATGACCTTGGTCCCGATCGCGATGCTGGCCAGCACCGCCAGCAGCAGCGCCGCGGCCAGCGCCGCGAGGCCGATCAGCCGCCGGCGGCGCAACGACCGCCGTGGGGGGGCCGGCTGCTGCACCGACGGTGGTCGGACCCGGATCGCGTTCACCTTGCTCGTGGCCCCCTGCTCGACCGGATGCCCCACCCATCCGGTGCGGCTCCGCTCACCATAAGTGAGGCTGCCCTACGACAGAACACCCCCGTGCGTCACGTCGCCCGCACGGCGGGATGCTCGGCGGGTGTCCACCGAGCCCTCCGCGTCCGGTCCCCCGCCCGTCCGGCCGCGGGTCACCGCGGTCATGGTCAGCTCCGCCGACGGTGCCGTGAGCGCGGGCGGGGCCGGCTCCGGCGGCTTGTCCACCCCCGCCGACCGGGACCTGTTCCGCGCCCTGCGCCGGTCCGCCGACTGCGTGCTCGTCGGGGCGGGCACCGCACGGGACGAGGACTACCGCGGGGTCCGGCCGCGCCGTCCCGGGCCGAACGGGCGCCGGCCAGGGCCGCCACCGCCGGTCGTCGTCGTGACCGGGTCGGCCGGGCTGGACCCCGGCGCACGGCTGTTCACCGACACCGTCACCGCACCGGTCGTACTCACCACGGCCGCCGCCCCTGCCGACCGGCGGGCCGCGCTCGCCGCCGCGGGCGCCGACGTCGTCCTGCTCGACGACCTCTCCCCCACCACGCTGCTCACCGCCCTCGCCCGCCGCGGCCACACCTCCGTGCTGTGCGAGGGCGGGCCGACCCTGCTCGGCGCGCTGGTCGGGGCCGACGTCGTCGACGAGCTGCGCCTCACCCTGGTCCCGGTGCTGGTCGGGGGCCCCGAGAGGCGGATCGCGACCGGGCCGGACCCCCTCCCCGCACCGCGTGCGCTGCGCCTGGCCGGCCACGAGGCGGCGGCCGACGGGACCCTGCTCCTGCACTACGTCCGCGCCACCGCCGCCGTCCCGGCTGCGCCGAACGGGTGAACCACCGTGAGGAAGGTCCGGGGACGGGCATCCCACGGGGGACATCACACGCACCGCGGCGGGCCCCCAACCCGGGTCCGGCCCGTGAGAGGAGCACCGATGACCTCCGGCACCCCGACCACCACCTCCACCTCGACACCGGCCGCGACACCCACGGGACGCCTCGCCGAGGGCACCGGTCAGGGCCGCACCACCATCGCCCCGTCCGTCGTGCAGAAGATCGCCGGCATCGCCGCCCGCGAGGTCTCCGGGGTGTACGCGATGGGGTCGGGCGCGTCGCGTGCCTTCGGTGCGCTGCGCGAGCGCATCCCCGGCGGCGGCACCAGCGGCGCCTCGACCGTCGCGGGCGTGGCGGTCGAGGTCGGCGAGAAGCAGGCCGCGATCGACCTGGACGTCGTCGTCGAGTACGGCGTCGCCATCGCCGACCTGGCCTCGGCGGTGCGCCGCAACGTCATCGGCGCCGTCGAGCGGATGACCGGGCTGGAGGTCATCGAGGTCACCATCTCGGTGAACGACATCCACCTGGCCGGCGAGGACGACAGCCGGGACGAGGCCCCGGCGGCTCCCGCCCCGACCGGCCGCGTCGTGGAGTGACGGTGCCGGAACGGAGCCCGGCCGTCCTGGCCGAGCTGGTCGCCGAGACGGTCGCCGCGCACCCGTCGGTGGTGCGGCTCGACGGCGGCGCGTTCGGCACCATCGCGACCTGGCTGCCCGGACGACGGCTGGTCGGCGTCGGGATCGACCGTGCCGACGATCCGGTCGAGATCGGGGTGGTGCTGCGCCTGGACCGGCCGATCCCGGCTACCGTCGCGGCGCTGCGGGCATCGGTCGCTCCCTTGGACGACGGGGTCCCGGTCGACGTGACGGTGACCGACGTGGAGGTCACCTGAGGTGGAGGTGGAAACGGGATGGTCGAGCCGGACCCCGGCGCGCACGGGGGCCTGACCCCCGAGCAGCGGTCGGCCTACCGCTCGTTCGTCCGTACCCACCACCCCGACCGCGGGGGTGACCCGGAGGTCTTCCGCGCCGGGCTGGCCCGCTTCCGCGCCCTGGCGGCCGACCCGCGCGGCGGCCCGACCCCCGGCCTCGGCGACCCCGACTACGACGACCCCCGCTACGACGCACCGATCGAGATCGTGCGCGACCTGCCGCTGCCGACCCGGGTCCTGGTGGCCCTGATCCGCACCGTCCGACGTCGCACGCACCCCCGGGTCGACCGGCCCGGCCGGCACTCACCCCGACCCACCCGTCCCGGAGAGGACATCTCATGAACGCCACCCAGACCGGCCTGCTCGCGGGCCTCCTGCTGGGCGTCGCCGGTGCCACCGGCGGCTTCCTGGCCTTCGTCATCACCCTGGTGCTCGGCATCATCGGCCTGGTGGTCGGCCGGGTCCTCGACGGCGAGCTGGACCTGTCCGGCCTCGGCCGGGGCCGCGACCGGTGAGCACCCTCCCCGACCCCGCCGAGCGCGGCGTCCTGGAGATCGATCCGGCGGTGCTGCGCAAGATCGTCGAGTACGCCGCGGACACCGCACCGGCCACCCGGCACCGCGCCCGGCGGGTCGCCGGGCTCGACGTCGGCGAGTCCGGACCGACCGCCCGGGTGACCCGGCGGCCCGGTCCGGCGCGGGGCACGGTCGGGGGCGCCAGCGGCGACACGACCGGCGACGCCGGGGAGGTCGACGTCCGGCTGCGGCTCACCCTGGCCCACCCCGGGTCGGTGCGGGCCGCCGTCGCCGAGGTCCGGGAGCGGATCGACGCCGACCTGCGTCGCACCACAGGGCACCGGCTGCGCGGCCTGACCGTCGAGGTCGAGGCCCTCCGATCGGGGGACGCCGGGCCACGCCCGGCCTCCCCCCGCGTGCAGTAGACGTGCAGTAGAACCGTCGGACCCGTGACCGAGTCGGAAGAGGGAGGCCGGACCCTGTGCGTGTCCTGCTCCGCGTTCTCGCGCCGCTGCTGAGCCTGGTGGTGGCCGCGATCGGCGCGCTCGTCGTCGTCGAGGTGGTGGCGGCCTGGGTCGGCCGGGTCTCCGGCCCCGGGCTGCTCGTGCCCTGGCGGGACTGGCGCACCACCGTCCAGAACACCCTGTGGACCGCGCAGCCGGTGCTCTGGGTCGCGGTGGGGGTGATCGTCGTCGGGGCCGTGCTGCTGCTCGTCGGGTTGCTCGCCCGGCGCCACGACGTCGCACTCGACGCGCCGTCGCCCGGGCTCACCGTCGCCACCGCGCCGCGGGTGCTGGCCCGCCTGGTCGGCACCCGGGTCCGGGCCGCGGACCCGGTGACCGCGGCCTCGGTGACCGCGTCGGCCCGCTCGGTCGTGGTGAACGCCCGCGGCCGCGGGGACCTCGACGTGCTGCGCGAGGCGGCCCGCGACGCCGCCTCCGGCGTCCTCGACGCGCTTCCCCTGGCCCGGCGGCCGCGCCTGACCGTGCGCGCGACCCCGGACCAGCCGGGCTCGAAGGGAGTGCAGTGATGACCGACGACGCGAGCTCGACCGGGATCCCGGCAGGAGGGGCGCCGGCACCCGCCCTCGCGAACCCGCGCCGCGCGGCGCGGACCGCGCGGCGCGCCCAGTACCGCTCCGCGGGCGGTGCCCGCACCGGCCTCGTCCTCCTCGGCGGGCTGCTGCTCGCCGTCGGCGTGCTCACCGTGCTCCTGGTGACCGGGGTCTTCGGGCGGGGCCGCCCGCAGCGCCCGCTGCTGGACCCGGTGGTCGAGCAGTTCCTGCTGGCCAACGGCACCGCCGCCCGGGTGGTCGCGGTGCTGGCCGGGCTCGTGCTGGTGCTGCTCGGGCTCTGGTGGACCGCCCGGTCGCTGCGTCCGGAACCCCGCCCGGAGCTGGTCCTGGACGGCGGACCGGACACCGAGATCCGGATCGGCGCCTCCGCCGCGGCCGACGCCGTCGCCGACGGCGCTGCCACACTGCCCGGGGTGACCCGGGCCCGCGCCCGGATGGTCGGCAGTGCCGCCGCGCCCGCGGTGCGCGCCACCGTGTGGGTCGACGAGGACGTCGCCGACGGGGAGGTCGCCGAGATCTGCCGCCGCCTCGACGCCGAGATCCTGCCCGCGATCCGCGACGCGCTGGGGATGGCGGACCTGCCCGTCGCGGTGCGGCTGGAGCTGGACGCGGCCCGTCGCGACGACCGCCCACGGGTCTCCTGACCCACCGGCCGGGTGCGTGACCCGGCTCACAGGAGCCGGGCCGGCCGGCGTCCGTACGGTCGTCGGCATGAGTGCAGTGCTGGACGGCAGGACGGCCCTCGTCACCGGGGCGGGCAGCGGGATCGGGGCCGCGGTGGCGCGCCGGCTCGTCGCCGACGGGGCGCGGGTGTACGCGGTGGACCTCGCCGAGGACCGGGTGGCCCCGCTGGCCGCCGAGAGCGACCTGGTCACGCCGCTGGGGTGCGACCTGTCCGACCTCGACGCCGTGGAGCAGCTGCCCACCGACGTCGACATCCTGGTCAACAACGCCGGCCGCCAGCACGTCTCGCGGCTGGAGGAGTTCGACCGGGAGATGTTCTCGAACATCCTGCGCCTGATGCTGGAGTCGCCGTTCCGGCTGATCCGCCGGTCGCTGCCGCACATGTACGCCCGTGGCTGGGGCCGGGTCGTGAACATCTCCTCCGCGCACGGCCTGCGGGCCTCGCCGTACAAGTCCGCCTACGTCTCGGCCAAGCACGGCCTCGAGGGCCTGTCGAAGGTCACCGCGCTGGAGGGCGCCGAGCACGGCGTGACCAGCAACTGCATCAACCCCGCCTACGTGCGCACCCCGCTGGTCGAGGCCCAGATCGCCGACCAGGCCCGCACACACGGGATCTCCGAGGACGAGGTCGTCACGAAGATCATGCTCACCCCGGTGGCGGTGAAGCGGCTGATCGAGCCCGCCGAGACCGCGGAGCTGGCCGCGCTGCTGTGGGGACCGGCGTCGGCGTCGATCACCGGGACCTCGCTGTCCCAGGACGGCGGCTGGACGGCGCGGTAGGAGACCGCTCACCGCGGCCACACCCCGGTGCGGGCATGATCGGTGCTCGTGCGGCGGTGGAGTGTGCTCGGGGTCCTGCTCGCCGCGGTGCTGCTCGCCGGGTGTGCGGTCGGGCCGTCGCAGCGGCCACCGGTGGCGGTACGCGGCGAACAACTGCCCGCCGCTCCTCCGACGTCGGCCGCGGGCCCGCCCGCCGACCCCGACCTGCTGCCGGACTCCGACCCGGTCCGCACCACCGGGTTCACCGACTGCACCGCCGACACGGCCGCGGAACTGACCACGGCCGGCACCCCGCTGCCCGCCGGGCGCCCCCTGACGGTCGGCTGCGCCCGGCTCACCGTGCCCGCCGACCGGGACCGGCCCGAGCTGGGCCCGGCCCGGCTCGGTCTGACCCGGGTCACCACGCCCGGCGCACCGGACGGGCGGCCGGCGCTGGTCGTGCTCGGCGACACCGGCACCGACGGGTCCGCCCGGGCCGCGGTGAGCCTCGCCGCCCGGCTGCCCGCCACGGTGCTCGACCGCTACCAGGTGATCGGCATGGACCGCCGCGGCACCGGGGAGGACCTGCTCGACTGCGCCCCGGTCGACGCGCGCGCCACCCTGCTCGACGCCGGACCGGACCGCCGCGACGAGGCCGCCATGACGGCACTGCTGGAACGCGCCCGCGAGGTGGTGCAGGACTGCAACCTGCTGCTGTCGGGGACGCTGACCAGCTACCGCGCCGCGAGCGGCGCCGACGACCTGGAGTCGCTGCGGTCCGTGCTGGGCGCGGCCCGGCTGGACCTGCTCGCCGTCGGCGACGGCGCCGACGCCGCGGCCGCCTGGATCGGCGCGCACCCGGGCTCCGTCGGGCGGGTCGTGCTCGACGGCCCCGGTGACCCCACCCTCGACGAGCCCGCCCGGACCGAGAGCACGACCGCGGCCGCGGAGAAGGCCTTCGACGCCTTCGCCGTGGCCTGCACCGCCTCGCCGGCCTGCCCGCTGGGCCCCGACCCGCGCGGCTACGTCGACGAGCTGGTGTTCCGCCTGTCCCGCACCGCCCTGCCGGCCGGCGACGGCGACGCCGTCACCGCGGGCGCGACGCTGCGCGCGGTCCGCTCGGTCCTGTCCCAGCCCGCCCGCTGGCCGGAGCTGCAGTCCGCGCTGGTCGCGGCCGGGGACGGCGACCCGGCGGGTCTGGTCCGCATCCTGGCCCCGCTGGGAGGCCCGCAGGGCCGCTACGACGCCGCCCTGGCCACCCGCTGCAACGACAGCCGGGTGCGGGTCACCCCCGGTGAGGCCGCCGACCTGGCCGGGCAGTGGGCGCAGCGCTTCCCGCTGTTCGGCGTCGCGGCGGCGCAGGACCTGGTGGCGTGCGGGCCGTGGCCCTCGGGCGGGCCGGTCACCCCGGCGGCGCCGCAGGGCGCTCCCCCGCCCCCGGTCCTCGTGATCGGGACCGCGCAGGACCCGCGTTCGCCGCAGAGCGGCGCCGAGCGGACCGCCCAACAGCTCGCGACGGGGCGGCTGGTGCGCTGGCAGGGCAGCGGGACCGGGGCGTATCCGCGCACCCCGTGTGTCACCGGCCTCGTGGACCGGGCGCTGCTGACCGGCCGGGCGCCCTCCCAGCCCGTGGTCTGCCCGCCGTAACCGCGTGCTCCGGGCGGCTCACGCTGGGTGGAGCCGGACCGCGACGAAACCGGCGCAGAAGGTCACGATTGCGTATCCGCCGCTTTCCGGTGCGGTTGCGGGAACAGCGTTGTCGCCCATCCCCACCTGCGACGACGGTGGCACGAAACGTTTCCGGAATGCCGACGCCATCGTCCCGGAACGGTCCGCTCGACTTACCGCCCCCACCGTTCTGCGGCTAGGCTCCGTCGGGCGAGCGGGAGGCCGCAGGTCATGCCCACCGCACCGGTGGGCGCACGCGAACTCCCGGTCACGTCGTTCGGGTGGGTGTAACGCCGAACGGACCCGACGACGAGTGGTGCGGAAGGACCGTGTCCCTGCCCCGAGCGGCGGACACGGCCCCCGGGCGGAAGGAGCACGGTGGATTTCTTCACCTATGTCGGCACCCAGCTGAACCAGTTGGTGTTCTACGGCCAGCAGCATTTCCTGCTGGTCGCGATCTCGGTCGGAATCGCGGTCGTGATCTCGTTGGTGGCGGGCACCCTGCTGCACACCAATCGTCTGACGCCCGAGTCGTGGAGCCGCCCGATCCGCGCGGGCTCCCGCGAGGCGCTGCTGATCGTCTTCTCCGCCGCGCTGACGATCCCGTCCCTGGCACTGTTCGGCCTGCTGCAGCCGATCCTGGGGCTCGGCGTCACGCCGTCGCTGACGGCCCTGACGATCTACGCGATCTACCCGGTGCTGCGCAACGTCGTCGCCGGGCTCTCCTCGGTGGACGACGCCGTCCTCGAGTCCGCCCGCGGGATGGGGATGGGCTCGGTCCGCCGGATGGTCACCATCCAGCTGCCGCTGGCCTGGCCGGTGATCCTGTCCGGCATCCGGGTCGCGGTCCTGATCATCATCGGTATCGCGGTCGTCGCCGGCGCCATCAACGGCCCTGGCTTCGGCTCCTCGCTCTTCCTAGGCCTGCAACGGCTGGGATCGGTCAACTCGTTCAACCAGGTTCTGGCGGCCACGCTCGGCTGCCTCGTCGTGGCTGCGGTCTACGAGGTCGTCTTCTGGATCGTGCAGCGCTTCACCACCCCGAGGGGGATCCGTGTCTGATTCCGGCAAGCCGATGATCGCTCTCGAAGGCATCAGCAAGACCTATCCGAAGTCCACCACCCCGGCCGTGCAGGAACTCGACCTGCAGGTGCCCGAGGGCAGCATCTCGATGTTCATCGGGCCGTCCGGCTGCGGCAAGACGACCACGCTCAAGATGATGAACCGGCTCATCGAGCCCACCACCGGTCGCATCCTGCTCGACGGCGACGACGTCACCGACGTCAACGCCGACGAGCTGCGCCGCCGCATCGGCTACGTCATCCAGCAGGTCGGCCTGTTCCCGCACTTCACGATCGGTGACAACATCGCCGTCGTCCCGAAGATCCTCGGGTGGGACCGCAACCGGATCGCCGCCCGGGTCGACGAGCTCCTGCACCTGGTCGGGTTGGAGCCCAAGGACTACCGCGACCGCTACCCCCGCCAGCTCTCCGGCGGCCAGCAGCAGCGTGTCGGCGTCGCCCGCGGACTCGCCGCGGACCCCTCGGTGATGCTGATGGACGAGCCGGTCGGCGCCATCGACCCGATCACCCGCGAGCGCATCCAGGACGAGTTCCTGGAGCTGCAGCAGATCGCCAAGACCATCTGCTTCGTCACCCACGACCTCACCGAGGCGGTCAAGCTCGGCGACCGGATCGCGGTGTTCGGGCCTGGCGGCACGCTGCAGCAGTACGACACCCCCGACATGATCCTGACGCACCCGGCCAACGAGTTCGTCGCCGAGTTCGTCGGCGCCGGTGCCGCGGTCCGGCGGCTGTCGCTGCTGGAGCTGTCCCGCCTGGAGCTGCAGCCGGTCGACCTCGACGGCACCGCCGCCAGCAACGGCTCCCCCACCTACGAGGCCGACGCGCAGGGCCGCCCGGTGCGCTGGGCCTACCTGCCGGGCACCGCCGACCTGCCCAAGCTGGTGACGGTACCGCGCACCGGGACCGTCTACGACGCCGTCGACGTCATGCTCGACTCCCAGACCGAGCTGGTCGGGGTGGTCGACGAGCAGCAGAAGCTGCAGGGCGCGCTGTGGTGGCGCGACCTGGTCGAGGGCCTCACGACGAAGGCCGGTTCGTGAGCGCCCCCGCCGCCGAGGAGACCGGCGCCGGCGCGCCGTCCGGGTCGTCCTCGGCCGAGCCGGTCGTCCGCCGGACCCGGCGGCTGGACCGGTCGCTCATCGTCAACCCGCTCATCGCCGTCGTCGGTGTGGTGCTGGTGCTGCTCTACGCCGCCTCCCAGGGCCTCGACGACGTCGAGGCCTCGGTGATCAACGCGAGCTCGCTCGGGGAGCGGCTCGGGGAGCACCTGGTGCTGACCGGGCTGTCCACCCTCGTCGTGATCATCGTGGCGATCCCGGCCGGCATCGCGATCAGCCGCCCGTCCGCCCACCGGATCCAGCGCCCGATCCTGGCGTTCACCGGGTTCATGCAGGCCCTGCCCGCGTTCGGCGTGATCGTCCTGCTCGCGTTCTCCCCGCTCGGGCTGGGCCTGCCCACCGCCGTCGTCGCGCTGGCACTGGCCGCGCTGCTGCCGGTGCTCACCAACACCGTCGTCGGGCTCCAGCAGGTCGACAAGGCGCTGATCGAGGCGTCCCGCGGCATCGGGATGTCGGCGCGGCAGACGCTGCTGCGGGTCGAGCTGCCGCTGGCGACACCGGTCATGGTCGCCGGCGTCCGCGTCGCGCTCGTGCTGAACGTCGGCACCGCGGCCCTGGCGACCTACGTCGGCGCCGGCGGTCTCGGCGAGCCGATCAAGGGGATGCTGGAGCTCGGCCGCCCCACCGGAACCCTCGTCGCCGCGACCATCGTCGCCGCGCTGGCCCTGATCGTGGACTGGCTCGCCGGTCTCGCCGAGTACGCCGTCCGCCGCAACGCCGGCTGACGCGGGCCCCCGCTCGCCCCCGAATCCCCGCAGTACCGCATTCCCTGGAGGACACGTGAAGTTCGGACGATCCCGGCGTCTCGCCCTGACGGCGATGGCCGCCGCGGCGGCGCTCGCCCTGGCGGGCTGTGGCGGCCTGAGCGGCAGCGGCCCGTCGGCCTCCGGCGGCTCGCTGGCCCAGGCCGGCGACCTGAGCGGACAGAACTACGTCGTCGGCGGCAAGAACTTCGACGAGCAGCTGGTGCTCTGCCAGATCACGGTCGCCGCGCTCGAGTCGGCCGGCGGCAACGTCACCGACCGCTGCAACACCGGTGGCACCGACGTCACCCGCCAGGCGCTGCTGGCCGGGGACATCAACATCTACTGGGAGTACACCGGTACCGCCTGGGCGTCCTTCTTCAAGGAGACCCGCCGGATCACCGACGACAACGAGCTCTACAACCTCGTCGCCCAGCGCGACCTGGAGCAGAACAAGATCCAGTGGCTGGACAAGGCCAACTTCAACAACACCTACGCCTTCGCCATGACCGAGGCGAAGTCCCAGGAGCTCGGCATCACGACGCTGTCGCAGATGGCCGACTACATCAAGTCGGGCCGGGCACCGGCGGGTTCGATGTGCGTCGAGACCGAGTACAACTCCCGTGACGACGGCCTGCGCGGCCTGGAGAAGACCTACGGCTTCACCGCCCAGAACCCGCAGGTGCTCGCCACCGGCGTGATCTACCAGGCCACCGCGGACAACAAGTGCCTGTTCGGCGAGGTCTTCACCACCGACGGCCGCATCCCCGGCCTGAAGCTCAAGGTCCTCGACGACGACAAGCGCTACCACGTCACCTACAACGCGGCACCGACCATCCGGGCCGACGTCTACAACGCCAACCCCGCCGTCCGGCAGGTGCTGGCGCCGATCGCCCAGGCCCTGGACTACAACACCATCCTGGACCTGAACGGCAAGGTGTCCTCCTTCGGCCAGAACGAACGCGACGTCGCGCGTGAGTGGCTGACCCAGAAGGGCTTCATCGGCTGAGGTGTCCCCCGGTACGCCCGCCGCGACCCCGCCCCGGATCCACCGGGTGCGGGGTCGCGGTGTCCCGGGGTCGCGGTGTCCCGGTGTCGCGGTGTCGCGGGTCGATCACCGTGCGCGCGTGAACGTTGCGCCGGGGGACGGTTCGTGATCGGCTGACCGGACCATGCCCTCCCGGCGAACCAGGACGATCCCGTGAGCCCCTTCCTCGGCCGCAGGCTGCGGACGCTGGTCCCGGCCCTGCTCGCCGTCGCGCTGCTGGTGGGCGGTTGCACCGGCCTGGCCGGCGGCGGGCCACGGGCGTCGGCCGGGTCGCTCGCCCCCGGCGTCGACCTGTCCGGGCGGACCTACGTCGTGGGGTCGAAGAACTTCGACGAGCAGCAGATCCTGTGCCAGATCTCGATCGCGGCGCTGGAGTCCGCCGGGGCCTCGGTGACCGACCGGTGCAACATCGGCGGGTCCGACGCCACCCGGCAGGCGCTGCTGTCCGGGGACATCTCCACCTATTGGGAGTACACCGGCACGGCATGGGCGTCGTACCTGCGCGAGACCCGCACCCTGCCCGACGACCAGGTCCTCGCCGAGCTGCGCCGGCGCGACCGTGTGCAGAACGGCGTGGTGTGGCTGGACCGTGCCCGGTTCGACAACACGTACTCCTTCGTCGTCGACGGGGCGCCGGCCGCCCGGCTGAACCTGAACACGATCAGCGACATGGCCGCCTACGTCCGCTCCGGCCAGCCCGGCGACGTCTGCGTCGAGACCGAGTACGCCTCCCGCGCCGACGGCCTCGCCGGGCTCCAGCGCGCCTACGGTTTCGAGCTGCCCGGCGAGCGGCGCAAGACCCTCGACCAGGGCGTCATCTTCCAGTCGACGGCCGACGGCGTCTGCCTGTTCGGCGAGGTCGCCGCCACCGACGGCCGCATCCCGGCGCTGGGCCTGAAGGTGCTCACCGACGACCGCGGCTACCACATCACCTACAGCGCGGTCCCGGTCTTCCGGGCCGACGTGTTCGACCGGGCCCCGCAGGTCGCCGACCTGTTCGCCCCGATCACCACGGCCCTGGACCAGCAGACCGTGCAGCAGCTCAACGGCCGGGTCTCCGCAGGCGGGCAGAGCCCCCGTGACGTCGCGCGGGCCTGGCTGGCCGAGCGCGGGTTCATCGGGAGCTGAGCCGTGGCGCGCCGGCAGGTCGACGAGGTCCGCGACGGGGTGGAGCTCACCAGCCTCGACGCCGAGGCCTTCGACGGCGCCGGCGTCACCAAGCGGGCCCTGCTCGACCACCTCGACGCCGTCGCCGACCTGCTGCTGCCCGCGCTGGCCGACCGGCCCCTGTCGGTGGTGCGGGCCCGCCCCGGCCAGGCGCCTTTCATGCAGAAGAACCTCCCGCGCGGGGCTCCGGACTGGATCCCGACCGTCGACGTGTGGGCGGAGTCGTCGCAGCGCACCGTGCACTACCCGCTCTGCCACGACCGCCGCACGCTGCTGTGGTTCGGCAACCAGCGCGCCGTCGAGTTCCACCCGACCCTCGTGCCGCACGGCGCGACGACCACCGGCGAGCTCGTGATCGACCTCGACCCGCCCGACGGCGCGGGGTTCGACCGCGGCGTCGCGGCCGCGCACCCGGTCCGGGCGGCGCTGGCCGAGCTGGGCCTCGCCGCCGCGGTCAAGACCAGCGGTGCGACCGGCCTGCACCTGGTGGTCCCGCTGTCCGAGCAGCTCCCGATCGACGACGCGTTCGCCGCGACCCGCGCGGTGTGCGCCCGCGCCGCGGCGCTGGCCCCCGACGTCGCGACGACCGCGTTCATCCGGGACGACCGCGGCGGGCGGGTCTTCCTCGACCCGACCCGGGCGGGCGGGGCCACCCTCGCCGCGCCCTACAGCCCGCGGGCCCGCCCCGGCCTGCCCGTGTCGTTCCCCCTCACCTGGGACGAGCTGGACGGGGCCTCGCCCGCCGACTTCACGGTGGGCACCGTGGCCGGTCTGCTCGACGGGCGCCCGACCTGGTCGGAGCTGCGGCCCGCACCCGCGTCCCTGCCGGAGGTGCTGCTCACCGAGGGCCGGGCGATCCCGGTGCCGCGGGTCGCGGCCATGCACGAGGGGAAGCGCCGCAAGCGCGCCCGCGAACGCGACGGGTGATCACTCGTCGACGTCGTCGCGGGCGCTCCGGTAGAGCCAGCGGTCGGCGTCGGCGAGCGGTCCGATCAGCACGTAGCCCCTGGGGCCCCCGCCGGGGTCGGACAGCTCGATCGTCCGCGGCGGACGGCCGGTGGCGTCGGGGTCGATGCGCACCTGCTCGCCCGCGTAGGGACCGTCGTCCAGGACCGCGTACATGGCAGGGGATTCTGCCACCGCGCCCGGCCCCCGGGCCGGTGCGCCGACCCGGCCCCGGTGATCTGGACGGTCGTCGGCGTGGCCGCAGTGGGCTACTGCTTGCGTGCCCGGCTGGGCTGCACCCGCAGCGGCTCGCCGGGCATCTTCGGGTACTCCGGCGGGTAGGGCAAGTCCCCCAGGCCGCGCTCGGCCTCGTCCTCGGCGTACCACTCCAGCGCCCTCGCGCAGCTCCCCCGCTCGTCGGCCATCCCGGCGTGCGGGTCCCCGTGGCGTTCCAGCAGACCGGGCACGGTGCGCAGGGTGAACGCCGCGGGGTCGACCTCGCCGAGGTCGTCCCAGGTGACCGGCATGGAGACGGTCGCGGCGGGCAGGCCGCGCACCGACCAGGCCGAGGCGATGGTGCGGTCACGGGCCGCCTGGTTGTAGTCGAGGAACACCCGCTCGCCGCGTTCCTCCTTCCACCAGTCCACCGTGGCCAGCTCCGGGATCCCCCGACAGACGCGCCGGGCGATCGCGATGACGGCGTGCCGGACCTGCACGAAGTCCCACTCGGGCCGGATCGGGCAGGCGACGTGCACGCCCCGCCCACCGGAGGTCTTGGCCCACCCGGTCAGTCCGGCCTCGGTGAGGACCTCGCGCAGCGTCTGCGCGACGACGACGGCGTCGCCGAAGTCGGTGCCCGGCTGCGGGTCGAGGTCGATGCGCAGCTCGTCGGGGTGGTCGGTGTCGGCGCAGCGGACCGGCCACGGGTGGAAGTCGAGGGTGTTGAGGTTGGCCGCCCAGGCGATCGTCGCCGGCTCGGTGATCGACACCGACTCGGCGGTGCGGCCGCTGGGGAAGGTCACCGTGCAGGTCCGCACCCAGTCCGGGGCGCCCTTCGGGACGCGTTTGACGAAGAACGGCTCGCCGTCCACTCCGGAGTTGAACCGCTTCAGGTTGGTGGGGCGGTCGCGCAGCGCGGACGCCATCGGCTCCCCCACCGCGACGTAGTACTCGACCACCTCGCGCTTGGTGATCCCGAGCTCGCCGAACACCACCTTGTCCGGGCTGGTCAGGCGGACCTCACGCGGCCCGTCCGGCCCGTCGACCTGCAGCATCACGACCTCACGGCTCGCCACCCGGCGAACCTACCCCCGGTGACTATCGTGTGCCCATGAGTTCCGACCGGTCCCCCCGGTTCGACGACGACCTGCTGGGCCTCGACCCGGAGGACCCGGAGGCGCGGGAGTTCGCCGCGCACCTGGACCGCATGCAGCGGCTGCCGTCGTGCTCGGTGGAGGGCTACATCCGCGGTGTCGGGGACTTCGCGGAGTCGGCGAACCGGCTGCGGGGCCCCCGGCGGGCCGCCGCGGTCGCGGTGACGGTGCTGTTGCTGCTCGTCGCGGCGTGGGTCATCGCGAACGCGGCCGGGTTCGTGGTCGCCACCTGGGTCTGACGAGCTACCCGGGTCCGACGACCGGCGGCGCACGACCGATCAACGGGTTACCGTGGATGCATGGGTCTGTTCAGCCGCAACACCACCGCCTCCGGGTCCGAGCTCCCGGCCCCGAAGGTGCAGAAGTCCGACGAGGAGTGGCGGGCCCAGCTGAGCCCGGCCGAGTACCAGGTGCTCCGCAAGGCCGGGACCGAGCGCCCGTTCACCGGTGAGTACACCGACACGACCACCACCGGCGTCTACCGCTGCCGGGCCTGCGGGGCGGAGCTGTTCCGCAGCGACTCGAAGTTCGCGTCGCACTGCGGGTGGCCGTCGTTCTTCACCCCGCTCGCGGGCGACGCCGTCATCGAGCGGGTCGACTCCAGCCTGGGCATGACGCGCACCGAGGTGCTGTGCGCGAACTGCCACGGCCACCTCGGCCACGTGTTCGAGGGCGAGGGCTACGGCACCCCGACCGACCTGCGCTACTGCATCAATTCCGTGTCGCTGACCCTGGAGCCCACCGAGGGCTGACACCGGTGCGGGGCCGTCGCGCGACGGCCCCGCACCCGGCTCACGGCAGGGACGCGACGAGGTCGCCGACCTCGACCCGCGGGCCGGTGTAGAACGGGATCTCCTCGCGCACGTGGCGGCGGGCCTCGGTGCCGCGCAGGTGCCGCATGAGGTCGACGATGCGGTACAGCTCGTCGGCCTCGAAGGCGAGGATCCACTCGTAGTCGCCGAGGGCGAAGGCCGGGACGGTGTTGGCGCGCACGTCCGGGTAGTCGCGGGCCTCCATGCCGTGGTCGGCCAGCATCTTCCGGCGCTCGGCGTCGGGCAGCAGGTACCACTCGTAGGACCGGACGAACGGGTAGACGCAGACGTAGCGCTTCGGGTCCTCGCCGGCCATGAACGCCGGGACGTGGCTCTTGTTGAACTCCGCCGGGCGGTGCAGCGCGGTCTGGCTCCAGACCGGCACGCTGGCCCGGCCGAGCGCGGTGGTGCGGCGCAGGTCGGAGTAGGCGGCCTGCAGCGACTCGATCTCCGAGGCGTGCCACCAGATCATGTAGTCGGCGTCGTGCCGCACACCGGCGAGGTCGTACACGCCGCGGACGGCGACGTCCTTGTTCGCGAGCGCGTCGAGGTACTCGGTGGCCTCGCGGGCGGCGGGGGCACGGTCGTCGCCGAGGCGGCCGGGCTCGACCCGGAAGACCGACCACATGGTGTAGCGGATGGTGTCGTTGATCGCTTTGACGTCCACGCGGGCCATGTCGGGCATGGTACGCGGCCGGTGAGGGTGCCCTCAGCGACCGGTCGGTGCGGGGGGCAGGGCCGCGGCGACCCGCTCGGCGGCGGACCGCGCGGTCGCCACACAGGCGGGGACACCGACCCCGTGCAGCATCGACCCGGCGACCTCCAGGCCCCCGACGGCGGCGACGGCCGACTCCAGCGCGTCGACGACCGCGCCGTGGCCGACCCCGTACTGCGGCAGACCGCCGCCCCAGCGCTGCACGAACGACGCGACCGGGACGGCGTCGACGCCGTCGAGGACGGCCAGGTCGGCGCGGACGCGGTCGACGAGCTCGGCGTCGTCGACCTGCAGGCTCGCCTCCTCCCCGAACCGGCCGATCGAGGCCCGGATCCGGACCAGACCGTCCGCACCGAGGTGGGCCCACTTCGTCGACGCGTGGGTGACGCCCTTGACCGACAGCGGCTCGTCCGCGGCGACCAGACAGCCGGAGGTGCCGGGCAGTCCGGCGACGTCGGCCGCCCGGTAGGCGAGCGCGACGACCGCGGAGGAGGCCAGCTCGATCCGCCCGGCCGCCGCGGCCGCGGCCGGTACGACCGGCTCCAGCAGCCGGCGGGCGGCGGGCGCGGGGACGGCGAGGACGACGGCGTCGACGTCGAGTGCCTCGGGCTGCGGGACCGGGCCGAGAGCCAGCCGCCAGCCGCCGGGGCGGCGCTGCAGCTCCCGCACGGTGACACCGGTCCGCACCCGGGCCGCCGACGCGGCGACGAGTGCGGCGGTCATCTCGCGGTAGCCCCCGCGCACGGCACCGAAGACCGGTCCGGCGGCCACCGGCTGTGGCACCGCGGCGGGGTCGGCCCCGGAGCCCCCAGCGGCCGGCGTCCCGGCGGCGAGGGTGCCGCTGCGCTGGCCGGACGCGGCCATCCCGGTACTGGCCGCCTCGGTGAGCGAGCCGGCCCCCGCGTCGAGCGCGGCGGCGAGCGCCGGGACCGTGGCGCGCAGGCCGAGCCGGTCGACCCGGCCGGCGTAGACACCGCCCAGCAGCGGGTCGGCGATCCGGTCGACGACCTCCGGGCCGAACCGACGGCGCAGCAGCGCCCCGAGCGCGACGTCGATGCCGGGCTCCCACTCCAGCGGCGTGGACGGCTCGGCGGCGACCGCGGCCCGTCCGGCGTCGGACAGCACTCCCCCGAGGTCGGCGTCCCGGCCGGGTACGCCCATCAGGGTGCCGCGGGGCAGGCCGACGGTGCGGCCCCCGGCGCGGATCGTCGCCGTCGCCGCGGTGGGGTGGGTGAGCGCGCCCGCCAGCCCGATCTCGGCGAGCAGTGCGGGGACCTCGGGGCGGCGGGCGAGGAAGGCCTCGGCGCCGACGTCGAACGGCGCGCCCGCGAGGTCCACGGTGCGGAGCACCCCGCCGAGCCGGTCACGCTGCTCCAGCACGACGATCTCGGCCGACGGGCCGAGCAGCGTCCGCAGCCGGTGCGCGCACGCCAGCCCGGAGACACCGCCGCCGACGACGGCGACGCGGGTCATCGCGCCGGACGCTCGCCCGTCGGCCCGGACACGGGCTGGGCGTGCACCGTCTCGACGGTCCGGGTGATCACGTCCGGGTCGGTCGCCGGCAGCACACCGTGGCCGAGGTTGAACACGTGCCCGCGGGTGCGGGCGCCCTCGGCCGCGATCCGCACGACCTCGGCGTCGACGGCGTCCTGGCCGGCGAACAGCACGGCCGGGTCGAGGTTGCCCTGCACGGGCACCGCTCCCCCGGCACGGCGAGCCGCGACGTCGAGCGGGGTCCGCCAGTCGACGCCGATCACGTCGGCGCCGGCCTCGGTCATCGCGCCCAGGAGCTCCGCGGTGCCGACCCCGAAGTGGATCCGCGGCACCCCGGCCCCGGCGAGCGCACCGAGCACGGCGGCGGAGTGCGGCAGCACGAACTCGCGGTAGTCGCGCTCGGAGAGCGCGCCCGCCCAGGAGTCGAAGAGCTGGACCGCGTCCACCCCGGCGGCGACCTGCTGCTGCAGGAACGTGCCGGTGAGCACGGCGAGCTTGCCGAGCAGGGAGTGCCAGACCTCGGGGGCGGAGCGCATGAGGGACTTGGTCCGCTCGTGGTTGCGGCTCGGGCCGCCCTCGATGAGGTAGGAGGCGAGGGTGAACGGGGCGCCCGCGAACCCGATCAGCGGGACCCGGCCCAGCTCGGGCAGCAGCAGACCGATCGCCTCGGTGACGCGCGTCACCTGCTCCGGCGCCAGCTCGGGCAGGGCCGCGACGTCGGCGGCGGTGCGGACCGGCGAGTCCACGACGGGGCCGGTGCCCGGAACGATGTCGATCCCGATGCCCGCCAGGTGCAGCGGCACCACGATGTCGGAGAACAGGATGGCCGCGTCCATGTCGTGACGGCGGACCGGCTGCAGGGTGATCTCGCAGGTCAGATCCGGGGTGAGGCACGCCTCGAGCATCTCGTTGTCCCGGCGCAGGGCCCGGTACTCCGGCAGCGAGCGACCCGCCTGACGCATGAACCAGACCGGCAGCCGCGACGGCGTCGCGCCGCGCACTGCATCGAGGAACGGAGCGCCCGCGAGGTCGCGGCGGGCGGGGGGCGCGGAGACGATGCCTGCAGTCATGACCCCCGGATGATCCCACGCGGACGGGGCCGGTACTCGGGCGCCCCGGCGCGCCTGCCAGGTACGACCGGTATCGCACCCTAGAGTCCGACGCCGTGCCGGACCCGAACTCACCACCACCAGCAGCGTTCCGCAGCGCGGTCCGCTCGCTCGCGTCGGTCCGACCGCGCCCCGAGCTCGTGGTGCGGCCGCTCGAGGCCCCGCCCCGGCTCGCGCCGTACAGCTGGGCGACCAGCGTCGAGGCCGACATCGGGCACCGCGGCGACGGGACCGACGACCTCGACGAGCCGGACACCTCCGGCCGGCTGATCCTGCTCCACGACCCCGAGGGTCAGGAACGCTGGGAGGGCACCTTCCGGCTGGTCTGCTTCGTGCAGGCCCGGCTGGAGCCCGGCCAGCTCGGCGACGACATGCTGCCGCGCATCGGATGGTCCTGGCTGACCGACGCGCTCGACCACGCCGGGGCGGGCTTCACCGCCCTCGGCGGGACCGTCACCCAGACCTCGTCGGTCCGCTTCGGCGGGCTCAGCGCGGACGGTGGCGGCCCCGGCGACGCGCCCCCGCGGGAGGACGACGTCGAGCTGCGCGCCTCCTGGTCCCCCACGGAGAGCGACGGCGATCTGTCCCGACACGCCGTCGCGTTCGCGTCCCTCGTGTCGACCGCCGCGGGCCTGCCGCCGGTCGGCGCAGTGCCGTTGAGCCGATCGCCCGGCTGAACGTCGCAGGTCAGCGGCATGTGTCGGACATCTTTCACCCGGAGGGGTGGGACCGCGCCCACACGCATGTAACTTTCCGAGCCGGAAAGACGAATGCACACCAGACGTTAGGCCGCATGGAGGGATACCATCTCTGCCATGGCACCCGCCCGGGCGGCCGAGCGCCACTCTCCGTCCCTCGGGTTCCGGTGTTGGTCGGGGGCGTACGACCGACTCCAGGAAGGTTGACGACGTGGCTGTACTTGGCCAGCAAGTGCCGGCGCAGAGCTCCGGCAACACCACCCCAGGTGGCGCTCCGATCGGTGGAGCAGTGCTCTCACCTGGGATCGTCCCGCAGCCGCGGGAGGAGCTGTTCACGGTTCTCGTCGTGGACGACCACCCGCTGCTCCGGGAGGCGATCGCCGGGCGGCTGCGCTCCATGGGAGCGGGCACCGTGCACGAGGCCGCCTCGGTGACCGAGGCGCGGGCACGCGCCCACGCGGCGGGCCCCTGCGACCTCGCGATCCTCGATCTGACGCTGCCGGACGGCAGCGGGCTGGACCTGGTCAGCGAGCTCCGCTCGCTCGGCTGGAACCGGCTGGTCGTGCTCGCCTCCTCCGACGACCCGTACGCGGTCCGCTCGGCGTTCCAGGCCGGCGCGCAGGCGTACCTGCTCAAGTCGGCGTCGCCGTCGGTCGTGACCGACGGTGTCAAGCGGGTGCTCGACGGCGGCGTCTACGCCGACCCGACGGTCGCCCCGCTGCTGGCCACCGGGTCCCGCGTGCCGGGCACCGACAACACCCCGCGGGAGCTCTCGGCCCGCGAGGTCGAGGTGCTGCAGCTCGTCGCGGACGGCCAGTCCAACAAGGAGATCGGTGAGGCCCTGAACCTCTCCGCCCTCACGGTGAAGAGCCACCTCTCCCGGATCGGCCGCAAGCTCGGCACCGGCGACCGCGCCCAGATGGTCGCGCTCGCCATGCGCGCGGGGGTCATTCGCTGAATCCCGGGACCGGCGCCGCCGGCGGTACGGACACGACCCGGCCGCCGGTCTCGGCGACTCCGGACGGTTCACCCGATCCGGTACCGCTGCTCCGTCCCGCCGACGGCCTCCCCCCGGTCACCGAGACCCCCGACGACCTCGCCCGCGTGGCGGCGGCGATCGCCGGGGGCAGCGGTCCGGTCGCCGTCGACGCGGAGCGTGCCTCCGGCTTCCGGTACTCCCAGCGCGCCTACCTGGTGCAGCTGCGGCGTGCCGGGGCCGGGTCCGCGCTGGTGGACCCGATCCCGCTGCGCGGCGAGCTGGGGCCGCTCGCCGAGGCCCTCGACGGGCCGGAGTGGGTGCTCCACGCGGCCTCGCAGGACCTCCCGTGCCTGGCCGAGCTGGAGCTGCGCCCGGCGTCGCTGTTCGACACCGAGCTCGCGGGCCGGCTCGCCGGGCTCCCCCGGGTCGGGCTCGGCCCGATGGTGGAGAACCTGCTGGGCCTCGGCCTGGAGAAGGGGCACGGCGCCGCCGACTGGTCGCGTCGCCCGCTGCCCGAGGACTGGCTGGTCTACGCCGCGCTGGACGTCGAGGTCCTCATCGACCTGCGGGACGTCCTGACCCGGATGCTCGACGAGCAGGGCAAGCTGGAGTGGGCCCGCCAGGAGTTCGAGGCGGTCCGCACCGCACCGCCGCCCGCGCCGCGCGCGGAGCCCTGGCGGCGCACCTCCGGCATCCACAAGGTCCGCCGCCCCCGGCCGCTCGCCGCGGTCCGGGAGCTGTGGCTGGCCCGCGACGCGCTCGCGGCCGAGCGCGACATCGCCCCCGGCCGGGTCCTGCCCGACGCCGCGATCGTCGACGCCGCGGTGCGCAACCCCGACTCCCCGCAGGCACTGGCCGAGCTGCCGGTGTTCCGCGGACGCTCCCAGCGCAGGCTGGCCCGGTACTGGTTCGACGCGCTGCGCCGGGCCGCCGAGCTGCCCGAGTCCGAGCTGCCGCGTGGCGCCGCGACCACCGACGGCCCCCCGCCGGTGTCGCGCTGGGCCGACCGGGACCCCGACGCCGCCGCCCGGCTCGCCGCCGCCCGCGCGGCACTGGGCACGGTCTCCGAGCAGCACGACGTGCCGGTGGAGAACCTCCTGCAGCCCGACCTGCTGCGCCGGGTCTGCTGGACCCCGCCCACCGACGGCGACCTCCCGGCCGCCCTGCGCGCCGGCGGTGCCCGCCCGTGGCAGGTCGAGCTCCTGACCCCGGTGCTCGAACCGGCCCTGGCCACCCGCGCCGGCTGAGCCCGGACCGGGCCCGCTCGCCGGTCAGCGGGCCAGCGCCGGGGCGCCGCCCGAGGGCACGGGGACCGTCGTGTCGTCGGGCAGCGCGACGTGCACCGCCAGTCCCCCGCCGGGGACCGCCTCGGCGTGCACGGTGCCGCCGTGCGCGGTCGCGACCGACCGCACGATCGACAGCCCCAGGCCGGATCCGCGGGTGTGGGCGGTACGGGCCACCGGGCCCCGCCGGAACGGCTCGAACAGCTCGGCCACCTTGTCCGGGGCCAGCTCCGGTCCCGACGACGCGACCCGCAGCACGACCTCCGACCCGGGCGTTCGGGTGCCGCAGCCGACCTCGATCCAGCCGCCGTCGCGGTTGTGCCGCACCGCGTTCTCCAGCAGGTTCGCCACCATCCGGCGCAGCAACGGCTCGTTGCCCCGGGTCGTCGCGGGTCGCGGGTCGGTCCGCACCACCAGTCCGCGGACGGCGACATCCCCGGTCACCGCCGCGAGCTCCGCGGCGACGAGCGCGGCCAGGTCCACCGGCACCCGGTCCGAGTCCTGCAACGCTCCCCCGGCCTCGGTACGGGCGAGCAGCAGCAGCCCGCTGACCAACTCGTCGCAGCGACGGCCCGCCTCACGGACCACCCCGGCCATCCGGCGCAGCTCCGCGGCGTCGGCGTCGGGGTCCTGGAGCGTCACGTCGATCTCGGTGCGGAGCACCGCCAGCGGGGTGCGCAGCTCGTGCCCGGCGTTGGCGACGAACCGGGACTGGGCGTCGAACGCGGCCTGCAGCCGGTCGAGCATCGCGTCGACGGCGGCGGCCAGCTCGGCGACCTCGCCGCGGGCCCCGGCGAGTGCCACCCGCTCGTCGAGCGAGCTCGCCGAGAGCCGTGACGTGGTCTCGACGACCCGGCGCAGCGGGTGCAGCACCCGCCCGACCAGCACCCAGGACGCGACCGCACCGGCCGCCACGACCAGGGGGAACGCGATCAGCCCGGCCCGCAGCACCTCGGCGCGCGCCGAGGCGGCGACCGCGTCGCGGGCCGTCTCGGCGGGCACCGCGACCCCGCCCACGAACACCGTCCCGGGCAGCGCCGGGGTGCCCGCGATGACCGCGCCCACCAGCATCCAGCCGAGCAGGAGCAGCAGCGCGGCGACGGCGGCGACGAGCGCCGTCGCGAGCAGCGTCAGCCGCGGCCGGAGGGCGCCCACCGCGTCACGCCGTGGGGGTCCCGTCGGCGGGCACCCGGTACCCGGCACCGACGACGGTGTCGATGAGACCCGGCGCGCCGAGCTTCTTGCGCAGGGTCATGACGGTGACCCGCACCGTGGTCGTGAACGGGTCGGCGTTCTCGTCCCAGACGCGTTCGAGCAGCTCCTCCGACGACACCACGGCACCACCGGCGGCGAGCAGGACCTCCAGCACGCCGAACTCTTTGCGGGTCAGCTCGACCGGGCGCCCGGAGCGCAGCACGGTGCGCCGGGCCGGGTCCAGCACGACGTCACCGGCCCGCAGCGTGGGCGGCACCGCCGGGGTCGCCCGACGGCCGAGCGCCCGGACCCGGGCGACCAGCTCGGGGAAGTCGAACGGCTTGGCCAGGTAGTCGTCGGCGCCGCGGGACAGGCCCTCGACCTTGTCGGCCGGGGTGCCCGACGCGGTCAGCATCAGCACCCGGGTCAGGCCGCCCGCGGCGACGAGCTCGTCGCACAGGTCGTCGCCGCTGCGGCCGGGCAGGTCCCGGTCGAGGACGGCGACGTCGTAGCGGGTCACCGACAGCTTCTCCGAACCCTCGTCGCCGTCGTAGGCGACGTCGACGGCCATCCCGTCCCGGCGAAGGCCGCGCACGACGGCGTCGGCCATCGCCAGCTCGTCCTCGACGACGATAACGCGCATCAGCGGGTGCGCTCCCGCCCGGGAACGGCCCCCTCGGGGGTCGAGGGAACCGCCGCGGCCGCCCACTCGGTGATCCGGCGGGCCATGTCCTGCTCGGTCAGCCCGCAGGTGGCGAGCACGTCGTCGCGGCTGCCGTGCTCCAGGTACTCCTGGGGCAGCGCGAGGTCGCGCTGACGCACGTCGACCTCGGCGGCGCGCAACGCGTCCGACAGCGCGGACCCGAACCCGCCGTGCGTGCCGCAGTCGGAGACGGTGACCACGAGCTGGTGGTCGGCGGCCAGGGTGAGCAGCTCACGCGGGACCGGCAGGACCCACCGCGGGTCGACGACGGTGACGTCGACGCCCTGGTCGGCGAGCCGCCGGGCGACGGCGACGCCGGACTCGGCGAACGGCCCGACGCAGACCAGCAGCACCTGGGAGCGCCCGTCGGACGGCTCGTGCAGCACGTCGACCCCGGCCCCGCCGTCGAGCCGGCGCAGCGCGGGGACCGAGCCGATGACCGAGCCCTTGGGGTAGCGCAGCGCGGTCGGGCCGTCGGTGACCGCGACGGCCTCCCGGAACTCCTCGCGCAGGGTCGTCTCGTCGCGCGGGGCGGCGACCCGCATGCCGGGCACGATGCCCAGCAGCGACAGGTCCCACATCCCGTTGTGCGACGGGCCGTCGCTGCCGGTGACCCCGGAGCGGTCCAGCACCAGCGTGACGCGCTCGCGGTGCAGGCCCACGTCCATCAGCAGCTGGTCGAAGCCCCGGTTGAGGAACGTCGAGTACAGCGCGACGACGGGGTGCCGCCCGGCCCGCGCCAGCCCGGCGGCGGTGGTCAGCGCGTGCTGCTCGGCGATCCCGACGTCGACGATGCGGTCCGGGTGGGCGGCCGCGAACGGGGCGAGACCGGTCGGGCCGAGCATCGCCGCGGTGATCGCGACGACGTCGGTGCGCCGTGTCCCGAGCGCCACCATCTCCTCGGCGAACACGTCGGTCCAGCCGGTCACCGGGGTGCCGGTGGGCAGACCGGTCTCCGGGTCGAACGCGGCCGGGCTGTGCATCTGCTCGGCCTCGTCGTTCTCCGCGGGCGGGTAGCCGTTGCCCTTGCGGGTGACCGTGTGCACGATGACCGGCCCGCCGAAGCGCTTCGCCCGGCGCAGCGCGGACTCGAGCTGGCCGATGTCGTGGCCGTCGACCGGGCCGAAGTACTTGAGCCCCAGGTCGGAGAACAGCTCCTGCGGGGACAGGGCGTCCTTCACCCCGGCCTTGAACGCGTGCAGGCCCGCGTAGAGCGCGGGCCCGACGACGGGGGTGCCGCGGACGGTGCGCTTGCCGGCCTCGAGCACGCGCTCGTAGCCGGGCTGCAGCCGCAGCGACGCGAGCCGGTCCGCCAGCCCGCCGATGGTCGGCGAGTAGGAGCGGCCGTTGTCGTTCACGACGATCACGACGTTGCGGTCCGCACCGGCCGCGATGTTGTTGAGCGCCTCCCAGGCCATGCCGCCGGTCAGCGCACCGTCGCCGATCACCGCGACGACGTGCCGGTCGACCCCGGTCAGCGCGTGCGCGCGGGCGATCCCGTCGGCCCAGGACAGCGACGACGACGCGTGGCTGGACTCCACGTGGTCGTGCTCGGACTCGGCGCGGCTCGGGTAGCCCGACAACCCGCCGGTCTTCTTCAGCCGGTCCCAGCCCTCCTGACGGCCGGTCAGCAGCTTGTGCACGTACGCCTGGTGGCCCGTGTCCCAGATCAGGGTGTCCTGCGGGGACTCGAAGACCCGGTGCAGGGCGATGCTCAGCTCCACCACGCCTAGGTTGGGCCCCAGGTGACCGCCGGTGCGGGACACCGCCTTGATGAGGAACCCCCGGATCTCGGCCGCGAGCGAGGCCAGCTCCTCGGGCCCGAGCCCTCGCAGATCGGCCGGGCGTCGGATCGCCGAGAGTCCCCGGTTCGTCGTCACGTACTGCCTCCTCGCCGCCGGCACCGTTCGGGAGTCCTCCACGGCGGAGAGACCGCAGGGAGGACCGGCATCGACTCGGGGTCCCACTCTACGGACAGGTGGCCGAGGGGACTCGATGGCGCTGCCGGGCGCGGTGGGCGTCGTCACCCGGACGGTGCCCACCGCGTCCCGTGCTGCGACGCGGTACGTGCGCTGTTCTCACCAACCCCAGTTACGCATTGTCGATCTCCTTTCACACTCGAACCACCGTTGGTCGACACAATGAGGTGTTCTCAGTAGCGGGTTGATCATGTCGTGCGGTCGTACTCGGTGTGGAGTAGTACGAGCGCAGCTGCGGTGATCGCGCCGGTGCGCCAGGG
>NZ_MCIP01000001.1:3913514-3915020 GCF_001932425.1 Pseudonocardia sp. Ae505_Ps2 | reverse complement strand
CGAACGGGGCGAGACCGGTCGGGCCGAGCATCGCCGCGGTGATCGCGACGACGTCGGTGCGCCGTGTCCCGAGCGCCACCATCTCCTCGGCGAACACGTCGGTCCAGCCGGTCACCGGGGTGCCGGTGGGCAGACCGGTCTCCGGGTCGAACGCGGCCGGGCTGTGCATCTGCTCGGCCTCGTCGTTCTCCGCGGGCGGGTAGCCGTTGCCCTTGCGGGTGACCGTGTGCACGATGACCGGCCCGCCGAAGCGCTTCGCCCGGCGCAGCGCGGACTCGAGCTGGCCGATGTCGTGGCCGTCGACCGGGCCGAAGTACTTGAGCCCCAGGTCGGAGAACAGCTCCTGCGGGGACAGGGCGTCCTTCACCCCGGCCTTGAACGCGTGCAGGCCCGCGTAGAGCGCGGGCCCGACGACGGGGGTGCCGCGGACGGTGCGCTTGCCGGCCTCGAGCACGCGCTCGTAGCCGGGCTGCAGCCGCAGCGACGCGAGCCGGTCCGCCAGCCCGCCGATGGTCGGCGAGTAGGAGCGGCCGTTGTCGTTCACGACGATCACGACGTTGCGGTCCGCACCGGCCGCGATGTTGTTGAGCGCCTCCCAGGCCATGCCGCCGGTCAGCGCACCGTCGCCGATCACCGCGACGACGTGCCGGTCGACCCCGGTCAGCGCGTGCGCGCGGGCGATCCCGTCGGCCCAGGACAGCGACGACGACGCGTGGCTGGACTCCACGTGGTCGTGCTCGGACTCGGCGCGGCTCGGGTAGCCCGACAACCCGCCGGTCTTCTTCAGCCGGTCCCAGCCCTCCTGACGGCCGGTCAGCAGCTTGTGCACGTACGCCTGGTGGCCCGTGTCCCAGATCAGGGTGTCCTGCGGGGACTCGAAGACCCGGTGCAGGGCGATGCTCAGCTCCACCACGCCTAGGTTGGGCCCCAGGTGACCGCCGGTGCGGGACACCGCCTTGATGAGGAACCCCCGGATCTCGGCCGCGAGCGAGGCCAGCTCCTCGGGCCCGAGCCCTCGCAGATCGGCCGGGCGTCGGATCGCCGAGAGTCCCCGGTTCGTCGTCACGTACTGCCTCCTCGCCGCCGGCACCGTTCGGGAGTCCTCCACGGCGGAGAGACCGCAGGGAGGACCGGCATCGACTCGGGGTCCCACTCTACGGACAGGTGGCCGAGGGGACTCGATGGCGCTGCCGGGCGCGGTGGGCGTCGTCACCCGGACGGTGCCCACCGCGTCCCGTGCTGCGACGCGGTACGTGCGCTGTTCTCACCAACCCCAGTTACGCATTGTCGATCTCCTTTCACACTCGAACCACCGTTGGTCGACACAATGAGGTGTTCTCAGTAGCGGGTTGATCATGTCGTGCGGTCGTACTCGGTGTGGAGTAGTACGAGCGCAGCTGCGGTGATCGCGCCGGTGCGCCAGGGACATAGCGTGACTCGCCGCAACGCGGCGAAGGTGGTCTTGAGCAGGGCGTTTCCGCGTTCGGCCAGAGCACGAAGGGCTGA
>NZ_MCIP01000001.1:3874565-3913502 GCF_001932425.1 Pseudonocardia sp. Ae505_Ps2 | reverse complement strand
GGGCGGCGAGCAGGGCTCCGTGCAGGCCGGGTGCGGCCGCGGCGAGGACGTCGATGCCTTCGTGCAGGTAACGGTAGGCCGTTGCAGTGCTGATCGCGTTGTCACCGGCCGAACATCGGACCCGGGTAGCATCACAGAACCAGCGGATCACCAGCACTGCCTGGGCGAACGGGGTCAACGCCCGCCGCCGGGTGCCACGTCGACGGCGTTGAAGGACCAGGAGCCGCGCCAGATAGGCCACGGTGCGCTCCCCGATCGGGAGGACAGCGGTGTAGGTGACAGGATCAGACATGCAGGACCTCGGTGACGGTGTCGATCTGTGCTGGACCGAACCGATCTACCGGGGTCCTGCCCCGTTCCCGCTCATCTCACCACCCTCGGCGTGTCGCCACGACCTGCCACCCCGCTACTGAGAACACCTCAATGGCCGCGGCCATTGCGGCGGATGCCCTCACCAACCCCAGTTGCGCACGATGATCTCCTTTCCTGATCGACATCCCGCACGTAGTGGTGCTGCCACACCGTCACGGACAGCAATTGCCGGACACACCGACATGGTCTCTCATCCATTTCTCGACGCCGTCGCCGGAAAGAGTGGACCGCGGTCGGCCGACGAACAAACCAGGGAGCACCATTGCGACGTCGACCATCACCGACCCGGCCCTGCCGGTGACACCCAGCGTGACGAGGACACTCGTCCGAGCAGCTACGACTCGATCACGACGTCGTATCGATCACGGAACGCGACGGGTGCGGCTAGGATCACGGCGCGGCGGCATCCCGCTCGCCGCAGCGGACGGGCAGGATCGGGTGGTACGACGCCGGCCGAGGGAGGGACGCATGGCCCCGGAACCGGTCCGGTTGCACCAGGTCACCCGCTGGCCGATCTGGTCCATCCCGGGTCGGCTGCTCGGCCCGGTCCTCGCCGTGGAGCTGCTGGCGGTCTGCCTGGTCCTCGCCGGGCTGCTGCACCCGCCCCGGCTCGACCGCCCGACGCTGGTGCTGCTCGTCACCCTGACCGTGGCCGGGATCCTGCACACCGAGGTCGTGGCCGGCATCGAGCGCGTCCGGCGCTACACCGCCGAGACCCATCACGTGAACCTGACCTCGGTCTGGACGGTCGCCTCGGCCCTGCTGCTGCCACCGGTCCTGGGCGCGTTCGTGGTGGTGGTCGTCTACACCCACCTCTACGTCCGGGTGCTGCGGCCGGTGCCGCCCCCGGACCGCAGGCCGGTCTACCGCGAGGTCTACAGCACCGCGACGGTGATCCTCTCCGTGCACGCCGCGGCCGGGGTGCTCGCCGCGACCCGGCCCGGTGAGCTCTACGGCAGCCTGCCCGACGTCGTCGCGCTGCTGCTCGCGCTGCTGACCTACACCGTCGTCAACACCTGCCTGGTGCTCGGTGTGGTCGCGGTGGCCAGCCCGGACACCCGGGTGGTGCGGATCCTGTTCGGCGGCGACGAGCTCACCCTGGAGCTGGCGACCCTCTGCCTGGGGGCGCTGACGGCGGGGGCGCTGGCCGCGAGCGGCCCGTTCGTCGCGCTGCTCGCGGTGCCGCCGATCCTCGCGCTGCACCGCACGATCCTGGTCCGCAAGCTGCGCGAACGCGCCGACACCGACTCCAAGACCGGGCTGCTCAACCACGCGGCCTGGCACCTGCGCGGCACCCACGAGCTGGCCATCGCCGAACGCGAACGGCGGCCGGCGGCGCTGCTGATCCTCGATCTGGACCACTTCAAGGAGATCAACGACACCCACGGCCACCTCTACGGCGACCAGGTCCTCGCCGCCACCGCCCGGGTACTGCGCGAGGAGCTGCGCGACCACGACCTCGTCGGCCGGTTCGGCGGGGAGGAGTTCGTCGTGCTGCTCCCCCGGCTGTCCGGGCACGACGGGCGCGAGGAGGTCCGGCAGATCGCCGAGCGCCTGCGCAGGCGGATCGCGGGTGAGTCCGACCCGGTGGCACCGGTGGACGGGGTCCCCGCCCAGCGGCTGCCCGCACCGCCCCCGGCCGCCCCCGGGACCGACGGCCCTCCGTCCCGGACCGGGATCACCGTCTCGATCGGCGGGGCGCTGTTCCCCGACGACGGCCACGCCCTGACCGGGCTGCTCGAGGTCGCGGACTCCGCCCTCTACGCCGCCAAACGCGCCGGGCGCGACGCCGTGCGGATCGGGCGGCACACCTTCCCGGCCGAGCCCGAGCACGCCTGACCCGTCCCGTCCTGCCGCCGCCGCGGCACCGGGGCCCTGCCGCCGGCGCTCAGTGGCCGGGGCTCAGTAGCCGGGGACGCTCCCGTCGCGCCCGATCCGGACCTGGTCGCGTCCGGCACGTTTGGCGGCGTAGAGGGCGTGGTCGGCGACCTGCAGCAGGTCGTCGAGGGACTCGCCGTCGCCGCCGGTCACCGCGACCCCGACCGACACCGACAGGTCGCGGATGGTGATGCCGCCGCCCGGGCCGTCGACGTGCACCGTCAGCGACCGGATGGTCCGCCGGATGCGCTCGGCCGCGCCGTGGGCGAGCGCGCACCCCTCCGGCCCCACCGGCAGCCCGGCGAGGAGGACGACGAACTCCTCCCCACCGAAGCGCCCGACCGGGTCGACCTCGCGGACCTGGGCCTTCAGCGTCGCGGCGACAGCGGTGAGCACTTCGTCGCCGGCGAGGTGGCCGTAGCCGTCGTTGACGGCCTTGAAGTGGTCCAGGTCGAGGATCAGCACCGCGACGGCACCGCGCTGGCGCCGGGCCCGGGTGAGCGCCCGGTGCGCCCGGCCCCGCCACGCGACCGCGGTGAGCAGGTTGGTCTTGGCGTCGGTGTTCGCCCGCTCCTCCAGCTGCCGGATCAGCACCGCCCGGTGCAGCACCAACAGCGGCGGGAGGACCAGCAGCGCAAGGAGCACATGGCGCTGCACCGCGAGCGCGGCCAGCACCGCCAGGCAGAGCGTCGCGCCCTCGAGCACGTGGTCGTCCCAGTCCCCCATCAGGCGTCGCCAGTCGGGACGATCCGGCGAGGTCAGGGCCAGCGCGGTCGCGACGAGGACCTGGTTGACCAGCCCGTAGACCGCCATGGCCAGCAGCAGCGACAGGTAGCCGACCACCTGGCTCGCACCGCCGAGCCCCGCCGCCGCGGTGAGCGAGTCGGACGAGACGAGGACCGAGGCGGCCATCGCGGCGAGCACGACGGTCGCGGTGGTGTAGACGTGCCGATACAGCTTCGCCCCGGCCGGGCGCCAGACCCGCCACCACAGGTGGCCGTAGACCGCGACGACCACCAGGCCCGCCACCCCCGGCGGCAGCAGCAGCGCGGCCGCGAAGGTCCAGACCGTCGACAGGTCGAAGTAGGTGACCTGCGCTCCGCGCCGGCGCACCCGGTCGATGCCGGACGCCATCTCGGTGTGCAGCGCGCCGAGTGCGGCGAGACCGAGGGCGCCCAGCGCCAGCATGCCGGTGGCGCGGTCCCACGGCAGCCGCGCCACGTCGGTCACGACGAGCACCACCGCGGTGAGCTCCACCAGCACCAGCACGGCGAGTACCCGGGCCGGCAGCCCGCGCGAGGGCCAGCGGGGCCGTTCGGCGTCCTCACCCCGGATCGCGGTCACCGGTGCCTGCCCGAACGAACTGGGGCGATCGTGCCGTCGGGACCGTGCGGCGCCGGTGACGTCGTGCGCGACCGAGGCCGGTGACCACCGGGAACCACACCTGCCGGGGGCATGCGACCGCCCCCGGACCCGCCGGGCGGCGCATCCGGACGGGGCATCCGGACGGCGCCGAGGGCGAGCAGGCGCAGCGCGCGGACGTCCGCGCGGACGTCGCGGACGTCGCGGACCGAGAAGGCGCCACGCGCGACGGGAGGACCGGCGGGAGTGGGGACGCGACGTTCGTCGTCCCGCGTCCCGGAGCCTCCGCGCTCGGCCATCGGCGTGCGGTCCCTTCGGAGTCCGTAGGTGGCCCGTGCCGGGATCCGGCACCCGCCCTGGACGGGGCCCCACGACCTCGGCATCGTCGTCGGGCGGAGACGCAGCCGAGCGTAGGTACAGCCCGCCCGCTCGGCGTCCTGGATCACCCGTCCGAAGCCGGGCGGCGTAACGACGGCGGCGAACGGCGTACGAGCGGGGGCACACGTCCATCACGTGCGCCTCCGTCCACGGCAAACGGTCGACGGCAAGCGGTCGACGACCGTTGCGCAACGGTCGGCGGTGGAGGTCAGAGCAGGTCCGCGACGTGGGCGGTCTCATTCACCGTCGCGACCTTGCGCATCCCGTCGCGTGCGCACACCACCCGTGAGAGGCCGACGTAGTCCAGGGGGAACGGCAGGTCCCGTCCGATGCCCAGCACCTCGGCGAGGTAGGCGTTGACCACGCCCGCGTGGGCGACGACGACCACCGTCGCCCGGCCCGGGTGTGCCGCGACGACGTCCTCGATCCCGGCACGCACCCGGGCCCGGAACGCGGCGCCGTCGACGTGGTCGGGCAGGTGCCCGGCCCGCATCCGCGCCCATGCCGCCGGGTCGGCCTGCGCCATCCGGGCGACCGGGACGTAGAGCGAGCGTTCTGCGTCGTACTCGCGCAGGTCGGACCGGGTGTGCGGGGTGAGGCCGCGCTCGCGCGCGAGCGGCTCCGCGGTCTGGACCGCCCGGAGCATCGTGCTGGTGTACAGCGCGTCGACCGGGGTGCCGGCCAGCGCGTCGACCAGCCGGGCGGCCTGCTCCAGGCCCTGCGGCGCGAGGCCCGGGTCGGCGTGCGTGCCGTCGTCGTGCTCGACGGCCTCGGGCAGCGCGTGCCGGACGAGCAGCAGGTGCACCCGCTCAGCCCGGGACGTGCGCGTCGTGTCCGGCGGCCCGCAGCGCCGCGCGCAGGGCCTCGGCGTGCCCGTCCTGCTCGGCGCCGTCGACGGTGGCGGCCGCGTTCGCGAAGTCGAAGGCCCGCATGTCCCAGGCCGGGAACACGTGGACGTGCAGGTGGGGCACCTCGAACCCGGCGACCAGCAGACCCACCCGGGGCGGCGACCAGATCTCCCGCACCGCGAGTCCGACGGTCCGTGCCACCCCGGTGAGGTGGGCGACGAGGCCGGCGTCGGCGTCGACCCACTGGTCGATCTCGGCGCGCGGCACGACGAGGGTGTGCCCCGGGCCGAGCGGGTTGATCGACAGGAACCCCACGCACTGCTCGTCGGCCCAGACGAACCGGCCCGGGATCTCGCCGCTGATGATCTTCGTGAAGACGGTGGCCACGGATCCGGACCCTAGTGGCCCGCGGCGCGGGGTGAGGAACGGCGGGCGCGGGGCCCCCGGCCGCCCTAGGATTCCGGGCATGCCCCGCACCATCGCCCGCAGTGACCGCGTCGACCGGGACGAGCTGCTCGAGTTCGTCCGTCCCCGGCACCACATGGTGCTGATGACCACCCGTTCCGACGGCGGCGTGCAGGCCTCCCCGGTCACCGGCGGCGTCGACGACGAGGGGCGCATCGTGATCTCCACCTATCCCGAGCGCGCCAAGTCGGCCAACGTCGCGAGGGCCGGCAGGGCCGCGGTCGTCGTGCTGAGCGAGGAGTTCGACGGCGCCTGGGTGCAGGTCGAGGGCGACGCCGAGCTCATCACGCTGCCCGACGCGCTCGAGCCGCTGGCCGACTACTTCCGCGCCGTCTCCGGCGAGCACCCGGACTGGGACGAGTACCGCCGGGCCATGGCCGACCAGGGGAAGGCTTTGATCCGCATCACCCCGACCCGGTGGAGCCCTGTCGCCACCGGCGGCTTCCCCGCCCGGCTCGCCGACTCCTGACCGCCCCTGGGACGATCGACCGCCCCCGTCCGCAGCAGCTGCGGACGTGACGGTGATGTGGCGTGGGCCGCCGGCGGCCCCGTCCACCATGCGGCAACGGAGCCCGCCCTACACAGTGTGAGCGTGCCAGCGGCCTGCGGCCGGGGGTACGCGACGAGAGGACACAGACCATGCAGGCCTGGCCCGGGCACGCCTATCCGCTGGGTGCCAGCTACGACGGCACCGGCACCAACTTCGCACTGTTCTCCGAGGTCGCCGACGCCGTGGAGCTGTGCCTGTTCTCCCCCGACCCGGGCGCGCCCGGCGGACTCGCCGAGACCCGGGTCCCGCTGACCGAGGTCGACGGCTTCGTCTGGCACGGCTACCTGCCCGGCATCGAGCCCGGCCAGCGCTACGGCTACCGCGTGCACGGTCCCTACGACCCGGCCCAGGGTCTGCGGTGCAACCCGAACAAGCTGGTCATCGACCCCTACGCCAAGGCCCTCGACGGCCCGGTCGACTGGGACGAGGCCGTGTTCGGCTACAACTTCGGCGACCCGGACTCGCGCAACGACACCGACTCCGCGCCGCACGTGCCGAAGTCGGTCGTCGTCAACCCGTACTTCGACTGGGGCTCGGACCGCCCGCCGAAGATCCCCTACAACGAGACCGTCGTCTACGAGGCGCACGTCAAGGGACTGACGATCCAGCACCCGGACGTCGAGGAGGAGCTGCGCGGCACCTACTCCGGCGTGGCGCACCCGGCGATGATCGAGCACTACAAGCGGCTCGGGATCACCGCCGTCGAGCTCATGCCGGTGCACGAGTTCGTGCAGGACCACCACCTCACCGAGAAGGGCCTGTCGAACTACTGGGGCTACAACACCATCGGCTTCCTGGCCCCGCACCACGCGTACTCGTCGGGCTCGATCCGGTCCGGCACCCAGGTCGCGGAGTTCAAGGCGATGGTGCGCGACCTGCACGACGCCGGCATCGAGGTCATCCTCGACGTGGTCTACAACCACACCGCCGAGGGCTCGGACATGGGCCCGACGCTGTCCATGCGCGGCATCGACAACCACGCCTACTACCGGCTGGTCGACGACGACCCCCGCTACTACATGGACTACACGGGCACCGGGAACTCCCTCAACGTCCGCAACCCGCACACCCTGCAGCTGATCATGGACTCGCTGCGGTACTGGGTGACCGAGATGCACGTCGACGGCTTCCGCTTCGACCTGGCCTCCACCCTGGCCCGCGAGTTCTACGACGTCGACCGGCTGTCGACCTTCTTCGACCTCGTCCAGCAGGACCCGGTGATCTCGCAGGTCAAGCTGATCGCCGAGCCGTGGGACGTCGGCCCCGGCGGCTACCAGGTCGGCAACTTCCCGCCGCTGTGGACCGAGTGGAACGGCAAGTACCGCGACACAGTGCGCGACTTCTGGCGCGGTGAGGCGGGCACCCTGGGCGAGTTCGCGTCGCGGATCACCGGCAGCTCGGACCTCTACCAGGCCGACGGCCGCCGCCCGTTCGCCTCGATCAACTTCGTGACCGCGCACGACGGGTTCACCCTGGCCGACCTCGTCTCGTACAACGAGAAGCACAACGAGGCCAACGGCGAGGGCGGCAACGACGGCGAGAGCCACAACCGGTCCTGGAACTGCGGCGTCGAGGGTCCCACCGACGACGAGACCATCGTCGAGCTGCGGGCCCGCCAGCAGCGCAACTTCCTGGCGACGCTGCTGCTGTCCCAGGGCACCCCGATGCTGCTGCACGGCGACGAGGCCGGACGCACCCAGGGCGGCAACAACAACGTCTACTGCCAGGACAACGAGATCGCCTGGCAGGACTGGGAGCTCGCGGGCAAGCACGACGACCTGACCACCTTCACCGCGGGCGTCGCCGCGCTGCGGCACGCCCACCCGGTGTTCCGCCGGCGCCGGTTCTTCGCCGGCCGCCCGATCGGCCGGTCCTCCACCAGCGAGGACGTCGCCGACATCGGCTGGTTCACCCCCGCCGGGCGGGAGATGACCGAGGAGGACTGGGACAACGACCTGGGCCGCTCGGTGGTCGTGTTCCTCAACGGCAGCCAGATCGCCGACGTCGACCAGCGCGGCCAGCGGATCGTCGACGACTCGTTCCTGCTGTGCTTCAACTCCTTCTGGGAGGACATCGACACCACGCTCCCGCCCACCGAGTTCGGGCAGGCGTGGGAGATCGTCGTCGACACCCACTCGGGCGAGGTGCACCCGCCGAACGCCGCCGGCGTCACGGGGACCGACCTCGACCCGGTGTCCGCGGGCTCGGTGCTGACCCTGCCCGCCCGTTCCCTGCTCGTCCTGCGATCGAAGGGCTGAGGCGTGACCCGCCTTCCGGGATCGACCTACCGGCTGCAGCTCTCGGCGGAGCAGACCTTCGCCGACGCCGCCGCGCTGACCGGCTACCTGGACCGGCTGGGGGTCGGGGCGCTCTACGCCTCACCCCTGCTGGAGTCCACGGCCGGGTCCACCCACGGCTACGACGTGACCGACCCGACCCGGGTGTCGGGTGAGCGCGGCGGCGAGCAGGGGCTGCGGTCGCTGCTCGCGACGCTGCGCGAGCACGGCCTGACGATGCTGATCGACATCGTGCCCAACCACGTCGGCGTCGCGAAGCCCGCCGAGAACCCGTGGTGGTGGGACGTGCTCACGCACGGCCAGGCCTCGCGCTGGGCCCGGCACTTCGACATCGACTGGGGCGCCGGCGCGCTGCTGCTCCCGGTGCTGGACGCCGACGAGGACACCGCGCTGTCGCAGCTGTCGGTCCTCGACGGGGAGCTGCGCTACCACGAGCACCGCTTCCCGATCGCCCCCGGCACCGGCGAGGGCACCGCCAAGGAGGTGCACGCACGCCAGCACTACCGGCTCGTGTCCTGGCGACGCGGCGCCGCCGAGCTGACCTACCGGCGGTTCTTCGACGTCAGCGACCTCGCCGCGGTCCGGGTCGAGGACCCGGAGGTCTTCGCCGACACCCACCGCACCGTGCTCGACCTCGTGCGCTCCGACGACACCGTCGTCGGGCTGCGGGTGGACCACCCGGACGGCCTGTCCGACCCGGGTGCCTACGCGCGGCGGCTGCGCGCCGAGCTCGGCCCCGGCAAGTGGCTGCTGGTGGAGAAGATCCTGGGCCTCGACGAGGAGCTGCCGATCTCCTGGCCGGTCGACGGCACCACCGGCTACGAGGCGCTGCGCGAGGTCTGCGGGGTGCTCGTCGACCCCGACGGTGCCGGGCTGCTCACCCAGTTCGCCGCCGAACACACCGGGGAGAAGCGCTCCGCGCACGCCGTCGAGGACGACGGCCGCCACCTCGTCGCCCGCGAGATCCTGGTCGCCGAGGTCCGCCGGATCGCCAACGCCTTCCGGGCCGGCCCCGGTGCGGACTCGGCGGCGACCGGGCTCGACCTGGCCGAGGTCACCGCGGAGGACCTGCACGACGCGGTCGCCGAGCTGCTGTGCGGGTTCCCGGTCTACCGCTCGTACCTGACGCCGCGGATCACCGAGGGCCGCGCGGCCGCCGACACCGCCGTCGCCGTGGCCCGCACACGGCGACCGGACCTGGGCGCGGTGCTCACCGCGTTGCACAGCGGGCTGGTCCGCGAGCCCGGCTCGGAGTACGCGACCCGGTTGCAGCAGACCTCGGGCATGGTCACCGCCAAGGGCGTCGAGGACACCGCGTTCTACCGGTACAACCGGCTCGTCGCGCTGAACGAGGTCGGCGGCGACCCGGCCCGGTTCGGGGTGACCCCCGAGGAGTTCCACGTCGGGCTGGCCCGCCGCGAGGCCGGCCGGTCGCGCACGATGACCTCGCTGTCCACCCACGACACGAAGCGCTCCGAGGACGTCCGGGCCCGGCTCGCCGTCCTGGCCGAGCGACCCGCGGACTGGGCGGCGAAGGTCCGCGAGTGGTCGGTGCGCCACCCGCTGCCCGACCGCTCGCTGGAGCTGCTGGCCTGGCAGTCGCTGGTCGGGGCGTGGCCGATCCCGGCCGACCGGCTCGCCGGCTACCTGGGCAAGGCGTCCAAGGAGGCCAAGCTGGTGACCTCGCACATCGACGCCGTGCCCGAGGTCGACGAGGCGATCGCGGCCTGGCCGGAGCAGGTCCTCGCCGACGCCGAGCTCGTCGCCGAGATCGAGGCGTTCGTCGGGGAGATCGCCGACCCGGGCCGGTCGAACTCGCTGGCCCAGAAGCTGCTCCAGATGGCCGGGCCCGGCGTGCCGGACGTCTACCAGGGCACCGAGCTGTTCGAGTACTCGCTGGTCGACCCGGACAACCGGCGCCCGGTCGACTGGGACGCCCGGCGGGCGATCCTGGAGCGCCTCGACGCGGGCGAGCAGCCGCCGGTCGACCCGACCGGCGCGGCCAAGCTGCTGGTCACCTCGGCGACGGCGCGGCTGCGGCGGTTCCGGCCCGAGCTGTTCAGCGGCTACGGCCGGGTCGACGCCCAGGGCCCGGCGGCGGAGCACGCCGTCGCGTTCTCGCGGGGCGGGGGCGCGCTCGTCGCCGTGGCGACCCGGCTGCCCGAGGGGCTGGCCCGCCGGGGCGGCTGGGACGACACCCGGCTGCCACTTCCCGGCGGCTTCGACGACTGGCACGACATGATCGCGAACCGTCCGGTGGACGGGCCCGCGCCCGCGCTGGCCGACCTGCTCGCCCGCTACCCCGTCGCGCTGCTGGTCCGCCCCGCCTGATCCGTCACCCGTCGCGCCCCGGTCGCCCGCAGGCGGCCGGGGCGCGACGCGTACGGGTCCGGCGGGTCAGGGCTCGTCGACGACGTGCACCGCGGCCTCCTCGGCCGAGGCGCCGGCACCGTCGATGCCGGCGTCGCCGGCCACCAGGTCCTTCTCCCCACCGTCGCTGCCGTCGAAGCTCGCGTCGTCGATCGTGAGGCGCCCGGCGCGGCGGTCGCCCACCTCGTCGTCGGCGAGCAGCTCGCCGTCGGCACCCGGGGCGTCCCCGAGCAGGTCGCCGGTGGCGTCGTCGACGTCGGAGAAGTCGTCCCGGGAGTCCGGGTCGCCGACGACCCCGGCGGCGCGGGCGTCGTCGCGGTCCTCCGCGTCGGCGGTCGCGTCCAGCTCGGCCGTCCAGGTGTCGGGCTCCTCGTCGGCCAGGCGCTCGTCGAGGGTCTCGTCGTCGCGGTCGTTCCACGGGCGCTCGGGCGGCGAGTAGCCCTCGTCGAGCACGTCGGTCACGCCGCCGTACTCCAGGGTGTCCTCCGGCTGCAGCTGCGCGTCGGAGTCGAGGTCGTCGCCGGCGTCGGGGTCGCTCATCGGGGCAGCCTAGCGGCGCGTGACCCGGCCCACCCCCCGCCGGGCGCGCGCCGACCCCACCGGGTGCGGAAGGATCGGCGCCCGTGACGGAGTTCGCCGTGTGGGCCCCCGACAGGAACCGCGTCAGCGTGCTGGTGGGTGACCAGCGCATCGCGCTCGATCCCTCCCCGGGGGGCTGGTGGCGCACCGAGGCGCCCGACCACGGGCACGGGACCGACTACGCGTTCCTGCTCGACGACGACGCGACGCCGCTGCCCGACCCCCGTTCCCGCTGGCAGCCGAAGGGGGTGCACGAGCGCTCCCGCGTCTACGACCACGAGGCGTTCTGGTGGACCGACGAGACCTGGACCGGCCGCGCGCTGGCCGGGTCGGTGCTCTACGAGTGCCACATCGGCACGTTCACCGGGCCGGGCACGTTCGACGCCGCGATCGGCCGGCTCGACCACCTGGTCTCGCTCGGGGTCGACCTGGTCGAGGTGCTGCCGGTCAACGCCGTCGACGGGCCGGTCAACTGGGGCTACGACGGCGTCGGCTGGTACGCCGTCACCGAGAACTACGGCGGCCCGGACGCGTTCAAGCGCTTCGTCGACGCCTGCCACGCCCGCGGCCTGGGTGTCGTCCTCGACGTCGTCTACAACCACCTCGGCCCGTCCGGGGCCTACCTGGACCGGTTCGGCCCCTACTTCGCCGGTTCCAACATCTGGGGTCCGTCGCTGAACCTCGACGCCGCGGGCTCCGACGAGGTCCGCCGCTACATGATCGACAACGCCCTGATGTGGCTGCGCGACTTCCACGTCGACGGGCTGCGGATCGACGCCGTGCACGCGCTGCGCGACACCCGGGCCCAGCACGTCCTGGAGCAGCTCGCCGTCGAGGTGACCGCGCTGGAGGCGCACGTCGGGCGCCCGCTGTCGCTGATCGCCGAGTCCGACCTCAACGACCCGCGGATGATCACTGCGCGGGAGGGCGGCGGGTACGGCCTGGACGCGCAGTGGGCCGACGACGTCCACCACTGCCTGCACTCGGTGCTCACCGGCGAGGGCCAGGGCTACTACGGCGACTTCGCCGAGGCCGGTCTCGACGGGCTGGCGCACGTGCTCACCCGCGGCTTCCTGCACGAGGGGACCTGGTCGTCGTTCCGGCAGCGCAGCCACGGCGCCCCGATCGACACCGCGCGGATCCCCGGCTCGCGGCTGGTCACCTACCTGCAGAACCACGACCAGATCGGCAACCGCGCCACCGGTGACCGGCTCACCCACACGCTCTCGCCCGGCCTGCTGGCCTGCGGTGCGGCGCTGCTGTTCACCTCCGGATTCACCCCGATGCTGTTCATGGGTGAGGAGTGGGGCGCACGCACGCCGTGGCAGTTCTTCTCCCGCTTCGGCGACCCGGACCTGCAGAAGGCCGTCCGCGACGGCCGGCGCGCCGAGTTCGCCGACCACGGCTGGGACGACGCCGCCGAGGTGCCCGACCCCAACGCCGAGTCGACCTTCGCCGACTCCCGGCTGGACTGGTCCGAGCCCGAGCAGGAGCCGCACGCGACCCTGCTGCGCATGCACCGTGAGCTCATCGCCCTGCGCCGCGCCTGGCCGGAACTGTCGGACCCGTGGCTGGACCGGATCGGTGTGGACGTCCACGAGCAGGCGCGCACCCTCGTCGTCGCCCGCGGGCGGATGCGGGTCGTGGTCAACCTCGGCCCGGAGCCGGTGACGCTGTCGCTCGGATCGGAGATCACCCGCATCCTGCTGGCGTCCGAGCCGACGACCAGCGACGGCTCCTCGTTCACCGTCCCGGCGGAGGCGTTCGCCATCTGCCGCGTGGCGGAGTAGCGGGGACCCTGCGCGTCACCCGTCCGAGTGCCGCCGTTCACCTGTTCGCCGGACACGTGACGCGGCCGGGCCACACGAGACTGCGAGGGTCTGCGAGGTCGCGACGATGCGGCCGCGCGCCGCCCCTGCGACAGACGTGAGGTCACGTGACGTCCACCCCCACCCGGTCCGCCTCGACGCCGACGGCGCCGGGTGCGACCTCGCGCCCCCCGCCGCGGCGACGGCGCCGCTTCACCGCCCGGGACCGGCACGACTTCTGGGTGTTCCTCGCGCTGGTGCTGCCCAACGCGGCGCTGATCGTCGCCTTCGCCTACCGGCCGGTGATCGAGAACGTCCGGTACTCGCTGCTGAACTGGACCCTCGGGTCGCCGTCGGCGACGTTCGTGGGGCTCGGGAACTACGTCACGTTCCTGACCTCGCCGTCGTCGGCGGGGATCGTCGGGACGACGCTGGTGTTCACCGTCGTCACGGTCGGCGGCTCGATGGTGCTGGGTCTGCTGATCGCACTGGCGCTCAACCGGCGGGTGCCGGGTACCGGTGTCGCGCGGGCCGCGGTGTTCTCCCCCTACGTGCTGTCCGGGGTCGGCGTCGGGCTGGTGTGGCTGTTCGTGTTCGACCCGTCGATCGGGGTGCTGGGGGCGGTGGTGCGAGCCTTCGGCGGCACCGCACCGGACTTCTTCAACGACCCGTCGATGTCGCTGACGATGATCTGCATCGTCTACGTCTGGAAGAACATGGGCTACGCCGCGGTGATCTACCTGGCGGGCCTGCAGTCGATCCCGAAGGACCTGCTGGAGGCCGCCGCGCTGGACGGCGCGTCGTCGGCCCGCACGTTCTTCCGGGTGGTGCTGCCGCTCCTGTCGCCGGTGACGTTCTTCCTGGTCGTGACGAGCGCGCTGAACTCGTTGCAGGCCTTCGACCTGATCCGGATCATGACCCCGCTCGGGCAGGGGACGACGACGTTGATCTACGAGGCCTACCTGCAGGCCTTCGGCTCCAGCAACCGGGCAGGCTACTCGGCGGCGGTGTCGACGGTCCTGTTCGTGGTGCTGGTGGTCTTCACCCTGGTCCAGCTGCGGTGGATGGAACGGCGGGTGCACTACGCATGACCACCACCGCTCCGGAGCACCGGTCGTCGCGCGCGCTGTCGCCGCGGGCCCTGTTCGACGTCGTGACCAGCGCCTACGTCCCGCTGCTGGTGGCCGTACTCGTCGTGCTGTTCCCGCTGCTGTGGATGACGCTGTCGTCGTTCAAGCCACTGACCGAGATCATCACCCAGACCCCGGCACTGCTGCCGTCGGCGCCGACGACGGAGAACTACGCCACCGTCGCCGAGCGCCTGCCGTTCGGCCGGGTGTTCCTCAACTCAGTGCTGGTCACCGTGGTCGGTGCCGTGCTCAAGGTGGCGCTGGCCGTGTTCACCGCCTACGGGCTGGTGTTCGTCCGGTTCCCGTTCAAGAACTGGATCTTCGCCGGGCTGCTGGTGACGCTGATGGTGCCGCCGCAGGTGGCGCTGCTGCCCAACTACACGCTCATCACCGCGCTCGGCGGCGCGGACACGTACTGGGGCATCATCCTGCCCGGTCTCGGGACGGCGTTCGGCACGTTCCTGCTGCGCCAGCACTTCCGCACGCTGCCGCCGAGCCTGCTGGAGGCCGCCGAGCTCGACGGGGCCGGGCACTGGCGCCGGCTCACCCGGGTCGTCCTGCCTGTGTCCGCGCCGACCGTCGCCACCGTCGCGCTGATCACGATCGTCTACGAGTGGAACGACTACCTCTGGCCGCTGGTCATCATCTCCAGGCCGGAGATGATGACGCTGCCCGTCGGGCTCACCCTGCTGGCCAACGTGGACAACCGGGCCGCGGCCTACGGCCAGCTCATGGCCGGGTCGGTCGCCGTGATCGTGCCGGTCCTGATCGTCTTCATCGCCCTCCAGCGCCACATCATCGCCGGGCTTACCCAGGGCGCGGTCAAGGACTGAGACCGTCCCCCGCGCCTCCTCCCCTCCCCCCGAAAGGACGCCAGCTGCCATGCACCTCGACCGTCGCGGATTCCTGAAGTTCGCCGGCATCACCGGCGCCGCCGCGGCCCTGGCCGCCTGCGGCGGCCCCTCCACCAGCGGCGGCGGGCCCGCCGACGCCCCGGAGGTCGACTACTCCGGGGTGCAGCCGGCGACGACCGTCACCTGGTGGACGAACAACCCGGGCAGCTCGGAGAAGGTGTCCCGCCAGATCATCGACGCCTACCAGCGGGCCAACCCGGGGACCACGGTCAACCTCGTGACCGCGGGCGCGACCTACGAGGAGATCGCCCAGCGCTTCCAGACCGCGCAGGCCGGCGGCGGCTCCCAGCTGCCCGACCTCGTCGTGCTCTCCGACGTCTGGTGGTTCCGCTACTACATGCAGCGCTCCATCGTGCCGATGGATCCGCTGATCGCCGCGACGGGCATCGACACCGCCGACTACCGGCAGCAGCTGATCGAGGACTACCGCTACGACGGCAAGCTCTGGGCGCTGCCCTGGGCGCGTTCGACGCCGATCTTCTACTACAACAAGGCGCACTGGCAGAAGGCCGGCCTGCCCGACCGGGCGCCCGCGACCTGGGCCGAGATGGCCGAGTGGGGGCCGAGGCTGCAGGCCGCGGGCACCGGCGCGCAGAAGGCGTACCAGCTCCCCGCCCTGGCCGACTACGCCGGCTGGTCGTTCCAGAACAACCTCTGGGGCGAGGGCGGCGCCTGGTCGAACGAGTGGGACGTCACCTGCGACTCCCCCGAGGCCGTCCGGGCGATCTCGGCCCTGCAGAACGCGGTGACCTCGGGCTGGGCGGGCGTCGCCGCGACCGACGGCACCACCGACCTGGGTGCCGGGGCGGTGTCGGCGACGGTGGGCTCGACCGGTTCGCTGGTCACCGTGCTCGACGCCGCGCAGTTCGACGTGGGCGCCGGGTTCCTGCCCGCGGGCCCGGTCCCCGGCCCGGTGTGCCCGACGGGTGGCGCGGGCATCGGCATCCCGGCCGCGATCCCGCCGGAGCGTCAGCTCGCCGCGGCGGCCTTCGCGAAGTTCCTGACCAGCCCGGAGAACACGGTGCTGTTCTCCCAGGCCACCGGCTACCTGCCGATCCGCACCTCGGCGAACACCGGGCCACTGCTCGCCCAGACGCCGCTGCGCAAGGTCGCGATCGACCAGCTCGACCGGACCCGCACCCAGGACCGGGCGCGCGCGTTCTTCCCGGGTGCCGACCAGGAGATCGCGCGGACCTGTGCCAACATCCTCAACCAGCGGGCCGACGTGCAGAGCGAGCTCACCACCCTCAAGGGCACGCTGACCCGGATCTTCGACACCGACGTGAAGCCCAACATCTGACGGCGGGACGCTGACATGGCAACGGTCACCTACGACTCGGCGACGCGGATCTACCCCGGCTCGGACACCCCCGCCGTCGACGGGCTGGACCTGGAGATCGCCGACGGCGAGTTCCTCGTGCTCGTCGGGCCGTCCGGCTGCGGGAAGTCGACGTCGCTGCGGATGCTCGCGGGTCTGGAGGACGTCGACGCCGGCGCCATCCGGATCGGCGACCGCGACGTCACCGACGTCCGGCCCAAGGACCGCGACATCGCGATGGTGTTCCAGAACTACGCGCTCTACCCGCACATGACGGTCGCCGCGAACATGGGCTTCGCGCTGACCAACGCAGGCCGGCCGCGCGACGAGATCGCCCGCCGCGTCGCCGAGGCGGCGAAGATCCTCGACCTGGAGGGACTGCTGGACCGCAAGCCGCGTGCCCTGTCGGGCGGGCAGCGCCAGCGGGTCGCGATGGGCCGCGCGATCGTGCGCGAGCCCGCCGTGTTCTGCATGGACGAGCCGCTGTCCAACCTGGACGCGAAGCTGCGGGTGTCCACCCGGACCCAGATCGCCTCCCTGCAGCGGCGCCTGGGTGTCACCACCGTCTACGTCACCCACGACCAGGTGGAGGCGATGACGATGGGCGACCGCGTCGCGGTGCTGTCGGGCGGGGTGCTGCAGCAGTGCGCCGCCCCGCGCGAGCTGTACGAGCGCCCGGTGAACGCCTTCGTCGCCGGGTTCGTGGGGTCACCGGCGATGAACCTGGTGACGGTGCCCACCGGCACCGACGGGTCGGTGTCCCTCGGCGGGGTGCGGATCCCGGTGCCCGGCGGGTCGTCGGACACGGTCACGGTCGGCATCCGGCCGGAGGACCTGCGCCCGGCCGGGGCCGGGGACGGGCTGGAGGTGACCGTCGACGTCGTCGAGGAGCTGGGGGCCGACGCCTACGTCTACGGCACCCTCACCGAGGCCGCGGGACACGACGGCGCAGGGACGACGCTGGTGGCCCGGGTCGACGCCCGCACCCCGCCGGAGCGCGGGACCCGCCTGCGCCTGGTCCCCGACCCGGACCGCACCCACCTGTTCGACGGCGACACCGGCGCCCGCCTGGGCTGACCCGACCCGCTGCGGTCCCCCGCTCCCGCGCGGTGATCCGCAGCTCGCGCAGTGATCCGCTGCTCGCGCGGTGATCCGTTCGGCGCGCGTGTCCGGACGCGCGCGCGGCGCGGATCACCGCGCGGATCGGCGATCACCGGTGCGCCGGGTGGCCGGCGGGGACGGCTCCGGACGCACCGCGGCCCCGCACCCGTGACGGGTGCGGGGCCGCGGTCGGTGTGCGGTCGGCTCAGATGAGGCCGAGCTTGGCGACGGTGTCGCGCTCCTCGACCAGCTCCGCGACGCTCGCGTCGATCTTCCCGCGGGAGAACTCGTCGATCTCCAGGCCCTGGACGATCTTCCACGCGCCGTTCTCGGAGGTGACCGGGAACGAGGAGATGATGCCCTCGGGGACGCCGTAGAAGCCGTCCGACGGGATCGCGGCGGAGGTCCAGTCGCCGGCCGGGGTGCCGTTGACCCAGTCGTAGACGTGGTCGATGGCGGCGTTCGCGGCCGACGCGGCCGAGGACGCGCCCCGCGCATCGATGATCGCGGCACCGCGCTTGGCGACGGTCGGGATGAAGTCGTTCTCCAGCCACTCCCGCTCGACCTGCTCGGCGGCGATCTTGCCGCCGACCTCGGCGTGGAACAGGTCGGGGTACTGGGTCGCCGAGTGGTTGCCCCAGATCGTGAGCTTGCTGATCTCGTCCAGGCCCACGCCAAGCTTCTTCGACAGTTGCGCCAGCGCACGGTTGTGGTCGAGGCGGGTCATCGCGGTGAACCGGTCGGCCGGGACGTCCGGGGCGGAGGCCTGGGCGATCAGGGCGTTGGTGTTGGCCGGGTTGCCGACGACCAGGACGCGCACGTCGTCCGCGGCACCGGCGTTGATCGCCTTGCCCTGCGGGCCGAAGATGCCGCCGTTGGCCTCGAGCAGGTCGCCGCGCTCCATGCCCTTGCTGCGGGGACGGGCACCGACGAGCAGCGCGACGTTGGTGCCGGAGAACGCGGCGTTCGCGTCGTCGAAGATGTTGATGCCGCGCAGCAGCGGGAAGGCGCAGTCGTCGAGCTCCATCGCGGTGCCCTCGGCGGCCTTCACGGCCTGCGGGATCTCCAGCAGGTTCAGCGTGACCGGGGTGTCGGGCCCCAGCAGCTGCCCGGAGGCGATCCGGAAGAGCAGCGCGTAACCGATCTGGCCAGCGGCTCCGGTGACGGTAACGGTAACGGGGGTAGCAGACACGCCCCGGACCCTAGCCCTGTTCGCGCCTGCGTACCGCGACGGGGAGCACACCCACCGCCATGCGTGGCACGAACCACACCGCCGGTAGCGTGCGGGCGATGCGAGACGTCCCGGTGACCGGTCGTGCACCGGCGCCGGACCTGGCCCGCGGCGCGGCGCTGCTGCTGATCGCCGTGGCGAACGTGCACACCTTCGTCACCCACCGGGGCATCGGGGTCCGCACCTACCCGCTCGACCCGACCGGCGTCGACGCCTGGCTCGCCGCGGCGCAGCTGACCCTGGTCGACGGCCGGGCCTACCCGCTGTTCGCGCTGCTGTTCGGCTACGGCATCGCCGGGCTCGCCCGCCGCGCGGCCCGCGCCGGTGCCGGGCCCGACCAGGTGCTGGCCCTGGTCCGGCGCCGGGGCGGGGCGCTGTTCGCCGTCGGCGCCGCGCACGCGGTGCTGCTGTGGCACGGGGACTTCGTCGCCGCCTACGGGCTGATCGCCGTGGTTCTCGCGCCGGTGCTGGTCCGCGGGTCGACCGCGGTGCTGGTGCTCACCGGGGTGGCCGCGACGACGCTGCTGGCGGTGCTCTACGCCCCCGTCGCGCTGACCCGGTCCGACGCGGCGTCGGCGTCGCCGTCGCTGGTCGCACCGGACGTGGTGTCCGCGGCGGTGGAGCGCTTCGGCGAGTGGCTGTTCGGCAACCTGCTGATCAGCGCGGTCGGGCTGGCGGGGGCCGCGGTCGCGGGGGTCCTCGTCGCCAGGGCCGGCTGGCTCGACGACCCGGCCCGGCACCGTCGCGCGCTGCGCCGGGTCGCCGTCGCGGGGATCGGGGCGGGGGTCGTGGGCGGCCTGCCGCTGGGGCTGGTCGCCGCGGGGGCGTGGACGCCGTCGGAGCCGGTCGCGCTCGTGGTCGGGGTGCTGCACGCCGTCACCGGCTACGCCGCGGGCGCCGGGTACGCGGCGCTGGCCGGGCTGGTCGTCGCGCGACGGACACGGTCCGCCGGAGCGGCACCGGACGGTCCGGGGGCCGTGTACCGGTCCCCGGGCGACACAGGACCCGTGCCGGGCGGGTGGATGTCCCGCGCGCTGGTCGCGCTGGGGCGGCGCTCGCTGAGCGGGTACCTGGCGCAGTCGGTGGCGTTCGTGGCCCTGTTCCCGGCCTGGACGCTCGGGCTCGGCGCGGGCCTGCCGCTGTGGGCGGCGACGCTGTGCGGGGCCGGGGTGTGGCTGGTGACCGTCGTCGTCGCCGTGGTCGCCGAGCGCCGAGGCCACCGCGGCCCGGCCGAGGTGCTGCTGCGCCGGCTGACCTACGGCCGCACCCCGGCTCCCGCACACCACCCCACCGGACCATGATCGCCGGGAGTGGAGCGCCGGAGGCACCCCGCTGCGCTCTGCACTCCACTCCCGGCGATCATCGTGGGGCGCGGCCCCGCGAGCGGGTGGCGGTCTAGGCTCCCGACATGAGCGGCACCGACCCCGCCGACCAGCCCGGACCGGACGAGCCGGCGCGGCCGGACGTGCCCGGGGCGGCCGGGGCGACGCCGTCGTGGCAGGGCGCCCCGGGCTTCTCCGGGGTGGGCCCGGTGTCGTCCGGCCCGGTGGAGGTCCCGCCGCACGCCCCGCTGCCGGGGGCGCCGCCGTACCCGCCGGGAACCGAGCCGGAGCGGGCCGCGGTCGCCGACCGGTCCCCGCAGCTCCCGGGCGTCGCCGCCGTGCTCCCCCGCTGTGTGGCCGCGGCGGCCGGCTGGGTGGCGGTGGCGCTGCTGCTGGCCCTGGTCACCGGGGTCGGGTCGTGGCCGCTGCGCGGGCTCGCGCTGCTCGTGCCGTGGGGGCTCGCCGCCCTCGCGCTGGTGTTCCCGGCCCGGCGCGGGGTCGGCCCCGGCGGGCTCGTGGCACTGGCGTTCGCCCCGTTCTGGCTGATCCACGCCGTCCTGGTCGGTCTGCTCGGCTGGTGAGACCGGCGCCGGCGATCGGCCGGCCCACCCCGGTCCCGAGCCTCATCCGCGATCCCCGCGTCGGGCGTCGCGTTCCGGTGGTCGTGACCACGCGGACGCGACGCCCGGCGCGGCGGCCGGCGCGCGGGAGAGGCCGCAGCTCGTCGCTCCCGGACCGTCGTCCGGCGACCCCCTCTCCCGAATGGCGCCGGGCGCTGTGTCTCGCCATGATGCCGATCATCCACTCCCCACGGAGGAGGTCCTCGTGGCCGATCACGACCCGCAGGTGCTGCCGATGGCCGACGTCGCGGATCGGTGGGTGGTGCGCTGCGACTGCGGGTGCGGGCTCCTCACCCAGTACGCCTCCCGGGACGAGGCCGAGGACGCGGCGGCACAGGCCCGGGAGGAGGCCGGCCCCCCGACCGCGCGGGAGCAGGCGATCGAGGAGGTCGTCGAGGACGACGGCGAGCGGGCCTCCGAGCGGATCTGACCGTCGTGCCCCCGGGCGGGATCAGTCCCGGCGCCGCGAGGTGATCACACCGGTGTCGAAGCCGGCCAGGTGCAGGCCGCCGGCGAAGCGCGCGTGCTCCACCTTGAGGCACCGGTCCATCACCACGGTCAGGCCCGCGGCCTCCGCGCGACGGGCGAGCTCCTCGTCGAACAGGCCGAACTGGAGCCAGAACGTCGACGGCGTCGGGTCCAGGGCGAGGACCTCGTCGAGCACCCCGCCGAGGTCCTCGGGGCGGCGGAAGACGTCGACCAGGTCCGGCACCACCGGCAGCTCCGCGAGCGAGGGGTACACCGGGCGCCCGAGGATCTCCGGTGCGTTCGGGTTGACGAAGTACACCTCGAAGCCGGTCGAGGCCAGCAGGTAGGTGGCGACGAAGTTGCTGGCCCGGGCCGGGTTCGGGCTCGCCCCGACGACGGCGACGGTGCGGGTGTCGCGCAGGATCTGCTGGCGCCGCCACGCGGGCGGGTTCTCCCAGGTCACGAGCTCTCCTTCTGCGAGGCGGCCAGCGCCTGGTCGAGGTCCCAGACGATGTCGTCCGGGTCCTCCAGACCGACCGAGATCCGGATCATGTCCTCGGGGACGCCCGCCTGCTCCAGCTGCTCGGTGGTGAGCTGCTGGTGGGTGGTGGACCCGGGGTGCAGGACGAGGGTGCGGGCGTCGCCGACGTTGGCGAGGTGGCTGCACAGCTGCACCGCCTCGATGAACCGCGCCCCGGCGGCCCGGCCGCCGCGCACCCCGAACGCGAACACCGCGCCCGGCCCCGCGGGCAGATACCGGCGAGCCCGCTCGTGGTGGCGGTGCGACGGCAGCCCGGGGTAGGTCACGTACTCCACCCGCGGGTCGGCCTCGAGCCACTCGGCGACCTTCTGCGCGTTCGCCACGTGCGCCTCCATCCGCTGCGGCAGCGTCTCGACGCCCTGCATCAGCAGGAACGCCGAGTGCGCCGACAGCGTGGCGCCGACGTCGCGCAGCTGCTCGGCACGCAGCTTGGTGAGGAATCCGAGCTCCTGGAAGTTCCCCCACCAGGTGAGCCCGCCGTAGGACGGGACCGGCTCGGTCATCCCGGGGAAGCGGCCGTTGCCCCAGTCGAAGCGGCCGGACTCGATCACCACGCCACCGAGGGTGGTGCCGTGCCCGCCGAGGAACTTCGTCACCGAGTGGATCACGATGTCCGCGCCGTGCTCCAGCGGCCGGCACAGGTACGGCGTCGCCAGCGTCGCGTCGATGATCAGCGGGAGCCCGGCCGCGTGCGCGACCTCGGCGAGCCCGGCGATGTCGGCGACCTCGCCGCCCGGGTTGGACACGACCTCGGCGAAGACGAACTTGGTGTTCTCGCGGATCGCGGCGGCATAGTCGGCCGGGTCGGTGCCCGGCACGAAGGTCGTGTCGACGCCGAAGCGGCGCAGCGTCACGTCGAGCTGGGTGATGGTGCCGCCGTAGAGCCCGGCCGCGGCGACGGCGTGGTCCCCCGCCCCGGCGAGGGCGGCGAAGGTGAGGAACTCGGCGGACTGCCCGCTGGCCGTGCACACCGCGCCGATGCCACCGTCCAGGCTGGCCAGGCGCTCCTCCAGCGCCGACACCGTCGGGTTGGCGATCCGGGAGTAGATCAGCCCGTACTTCTGCAGCGCGAACAGCGCCGCGGCGTCGTCGGTGTCGCGGAAGACATAGCTGGTCGTCTGGTGGATCGGGACCGCCCGGGAACCGGTCGCGGCGTCCGGCACCGTCCCCGCGTGCACCGCCCGGGTGCGGAAGCCCCAGGCCCGATCCGGTCGGTCGCCGCGCGGTCCCGACGGTTCGCTCGCAAGCTCGCTCACGTCCCCATCCTCCCCCGCCTACAGGTGGTCGTGCAGGAAGGCCCGCACCCGCTCCGTCGCGTCCGTCGCCGAGGGTTCGTGGTACTCCGCGTGCAGCGGCGTCCGGCGTGCCACCGCACCCTTCGCACCCGGCGTGCGCGTCATGAACGAGTGCCCGGCCTCGGGGTAGACGACGACGTCGTGCGGGATCCCCCGCTCCGCCAGGTCGGCCTCCAGACGCTGCGGGTACCCGTCGGCGAACTGCAGGTCGCGCCCGCCGAAGCTGGCGACGACCGGACAGACCGGCTCCACCGCGACACCCGCGCGGCCGTAGAACGGCACCGCGACCCGGTACAGACCGGTCTGGGACAGCAGCAACGCGAACCCGCCGCCCATGCAGAACCCCATGACACCGATCCGGTCGGCGTCGACGGTGGGCTGGTCGGCCAGCCAGCGCCGGGCGGACTCGCAGTCGCCGAGCGCGGCACCGCGGCCGGTGGCCATCGTCGCCAGCGTCGAGGCGATGCACAGCGGCTTCACCCGGCCACTGGCGAACAGGTCCGGGATCAGGACGGTGTAGCCCTCGCGGGCCAGCTCGCGGGCGATCCGGCGCATCTCCGGGGTCATCCCGAAGATCTCGTAGATCATCACGATGGCGGGGCCGGGCGTGTCGGTCTCGGGGCGGGCCAGGAAACCGGGGAGCCTCCCGCCGTTGACACTGGTCAGTGAGACCTCGGACTCGACGGTCACGGGCGGGGGTCCTTCCGGTCGCGGGGGACCCGGACGAGCCCCTCCTGCATGGTGGTGGCGACCAGGCGGCCGTCGGCGGTGAAGAAGCGGCCGCTGGCCAGGCCGCGCCCACCGGAGGCGGCCGGCGAGAAGCACGAGTAGAGCAGCCACTCGTCGGCGCGGAACGGCGCATGGAACCACATCGCGTGGTCCAGGCTCGCCATCTGCAGCCCGGTGCGGGGTACGTCGTGGCGGGCGACGACCGAGCCGAGCAGGGTCAGGTCGCTGGCGTAGGTGAGCAGGCAGACGTGCAGCAGCGGGTCGTCGGGCAGCTCGCCGTCGGCGCGCAGCCACAGCCGCATCGGGTCGTCGGACGGGCCGGTGTGGTCCTGCGACCAGGACGGCTCGTCGATCAGCCGGATGTCCAGCGGGCGGGGCAGGCCGGCCATCCAGCCGCCGTCGCCGCGGGCCGCGCGCGTGCCGAGGTCGTCGACCGCCTCCGGGGCGGGGACGTCCGAGGGCATCGGCTGGGAGTGCTCCAGGCCGTTCTGCGGCAGCTGGAACGACGCCGACAGCGAGAAGATCGGCTCGCCGCGCTGGATGGCGAGCACCCGGCGGGTGGTGAACGACCGGCCGTCGCGGACCCGCTCGGTCTCGTAGACGATCGGGATGCTCGGGTCCCCGGGGCGGATGAAGTAGGCGTGCAGCGAGTGCACGTGCCGGTCGGCGGACACGGTCCGCCCGGCCGCGACGAGCGCCTGGCCGGCCACCTGGCCGCCGAACACCCGCGGCAGCGAGACCGGTGGGCTCACACCGCGGAAGAGGTTGTCCTCCAGGCGCTCCAGGTCGAGCAGCGCGACCAGGTCGTCGAGGACGGCCTGGCCGCGCGGTTCACCGTCGGCTGCGGTCTCGGGCACGGTCTCGGGTGCGTGTACGGGGTCGGCACTCACGCCCGGGAGTATGCCCGGCGCCGGTCAGGCGTGGTCGTCCTCGCCCAGCCGGTGGACCCGGATGAGGTTGGTCGAGCCGACCGTGGAGGGCGGCGAACCGGCGACGACGACCACGAGGTCACCCGGCTTGAACCGGCCGATGGACAGGATCGCGTGGTCGACCTGGCGGATCATCGCGTCGGTCGAGTCGACCCTGTCGACCAGGAACGTCTCGACGCCCCAGGTCATCGCGAGCTGGCTGCGGACCGCGGGCTCCGGGGTGAACGCCAGCAGCGGGAGCCGGGTGTGCAGCCGGGCCAGGCGCCGCACGGTGTCCCCGGACTGGGAGAACGCGACCAGCGCGCGGGCGGAGAGCCGCTCGCCGATGTCGCGGGCGGCGTAGGACAGCACGCCGCGCTTGGTGCGGGGCACGTGGTTGAGCGGCGGCACGTCGGCCGGGCCCGCCTCGACGGCCTCGACGATCTCGGCCATCGTCCGCACGGTCTTGATCGGGTAGCGGCCGACGCTGGTCTCTCCGGACAGCATCACGGCGTCGGTGCCGTCCAGGACGGCGTTCGCGACGTCGGAGGCCTCGGCGCGGGTCGGGCGCGAGCTGGTGATCATCGAGTCCAGCATCTGGGTGGCGACGATGACCGGCTTGGCGTTCTCCCGCGCGATCTGCACGGCGCGCTTCTGCACCAGCGGCACGTTCTGCAGCGGGAGCTCGACGCCCAGGTCGCCGCGGGCGACCATGATGCCGTCGAAGGCGAGCACGACGGCCTCGAGGTTGTCGACGGCCTCGGGCTTCTCTAGCTTCGCGATCACCGGGACCCGACCGGCGCCGGTGTTGTCCATGATCTTGTGGACGAGGTCGATGTCGGCGGGGCTGCGCACGAACGACAGCGCGACGACGTCGACCCGCAGCGACATCGCGAACTCCAGGTCCGCGACGTCCTTGTCCGACAGGGCGGGCACCGAGATGTTCATCCCGGGCAGCGACAGGCCCTTGTTGTCCGAGACGGGGCCGCCCTCGGTGACCCGGCAGACCACGTCGTTGCCGTCGATGGCGACGACCCGCAGTCCGACCTTGCCGTCGTCGACGAGCATCCGGTCGTCGACCTGGGCGTCCTGGGCGAGGCCCTTGTAGGTGGTGGAGACCCGGTCGTGGGTGCCGGGCACGTCGTCGACCGTGATCCGCACCTCCTCGCCGGTCGCCCACTCGGTGGGCCCGTCGGTGAAGCGGCCGAGCCGGATCTTCGGGCCCTGCAGGTCGGCGAGGATGCCGACGGCGCGCCCGGTCGAGTCGGCGGCGTCGCGGACCATCTCGTAGACGCGCTTGTGGTCGGCGCGGTCCCCGTGGCTGAAGTTGAGCCGGGCCACGTCCATGCCCGCTTCCACGAGGTCACGGATCCGGTCCGGGGTCGCCGTGGCCGGTCCGATGGTGCAGACGATCTTGGTTCGACGTGTCACGGCTATCAGGGTAGCGGTGTCTGGAACGATCAGGACGACGGGAACCCGGCCTGTCGGTGTCCGGTTCGACGGTGTTCATCCGCAGGATCGGCGGTGGAGCAGACTGGGGGCGTGCGCGTCCAGCCGTTCGTCCTGTCGGTCCTGTTGAGCCTGGTCATCCTGTTCACCCCGGCATCCGGGGTCCCGACGGCACCTCCGGGCACCGACAAGCTCGTCCACCTGCTGCTGTTCGCGCTGCTGGCGTGGACCGGGCGGGCCGCGGGGATCCGGGTGTGGCCGCTGCTGGGCGGGCTGGTCGCCTACGCGGCGGCCTCGGAGGTCGCGCAGGCGCTGCTGCCGATCGGGCGCAGCGGGGACGTCCTCGACGCGCTCGTCGACGTCGCCGGGGCGGCGCTCGGGCTGGGGCTGACCGTGCTGGTGGCCCGCCGGCGACCGGGCCGCGAGACGTCGTCGCGGCTCTGAGGCGGAGCGGTACCTTCCTCCGACGGTCCTGCACCGCTGCTCCGGGCGCGCCGGGCCCCACGGCCGCGGCGCCGGGTCAGCGCCGCGGGAGCTCGCTGGGGCCGACGTGGTCGTCGAGCCATTCGGTGACCGGGCGGGTCGCCCGCCACACCCTGCGGACCCGGTCGCGGGCCCGCGGGCCGTGCAGCACGTCGTCCGGCGGCCAGTGCCGCGCCACGTAGAGCCCCGTGTGCCGCAGCAGGTCCAGCCGCGGGTGGTCCGGGGCGGTGCCGCGCGGCCGGGTCTTCAGGGTCGCGCCGTCGACGGTGAGTCCGGCGGCGCGGGCGGTGTCGAGGCGGGCTCGCAGGTCCTCGCCGCGGCGCTCGTCGTCGACGCTCTCGCGGTAGCGGGCCAGCTGGTCGGGCGCCAGGTGGTAGTAGCCGCCGGCCGCGAGCATCCCGTCCGCGGACACCTCGACGTAGAACGGCTCGGCGAAGCCGCCGCAGTGGGTCTTGTACGGGGTCTTGTCCGCGGCGAAGCGCACGTCGCGGTAGGGGCGGAACACCTTCCCCGCCCCGAACTCCGGTTCGAGGTCCGCGAGCAGCGCCAGCATCGGGCCGCGGACGTCGTTCTCGTAGACCGCACGCTGGTCGGTCCAGTACGCACGGGAGTTGTCGGCGAGCAGGCCGTCGTAGAACTCGACGGCGCCCTCGCCGAAGCCCGCGAACGCGCTCACGCGTCCTCGCGCTCCTGGGGTCTGCCCTGCTGCCCGGGCCCGGCGGTGTCCGCCGGCTCGGGGGCGACGTACTCCTCGCGGCCGCGACGGGCGAACGCGACGTAGAGCACGGCCCCGATGAACACCACCGACGCGACGACGACGTTGATCCGGACGTCTCCGAACACCCGCGTCGCCGGGTCGGTGCGCATGAGCTCGATGAAGAACCGGCCGAGCGTGTAGCCCGCGACGTACAGGCCGAAGACCCTGCCGTGGCCGAGCCGGAACCGGCGGTCGGCCAGCACGATCAGCGCGGCGACGACGAGGTTCCACAGCAGCTCGTAGAGGAAGGTGGGGTGCACGACCGCGATCGGCGTCGGGTCGAGTGCCACACCGCCGAGCGGGTCGTCCAGCCCGGTCGCGGGGTCGACCCGCCGGTAGATCTCCAGCCCCCAGGGCAGGGTGGTCGGGCCACCGTAGAGCTCCTGGTTGAACCAGTTCCCGAGTCGCCCGATCGCCTGGGCGACGATGATGCCGGGGGCGACCGCGTCGGCGAACAGCGGCAGCGGGACGCCGTGCCGGCGGCAGCCGATCCAGGCCCCGACCCCGCCGAGCGCGATGGCGCCCCAGATGCCGAGCCCGCCGTTCCAGATCTCCAGCGCTCCCCACGGGTTGCCGCCGGGGCCGAAGTAGGTCCGCCAGTCGGTGGCGACGTGGTAGAGCCGCCCGCCGAGCAGGCCGAACGGCACCGCCCACACCGCGACGTCGAGCACCGTCCCGGCCCGCCCGCCGCGCGCCTGCAGCCGGCGCTCGCCCCACCACAGGGCGACCGCGATGCCGGCGATGATGCACAGCGCGTACGCCCGGATCGGGATCGGGCCGAGATGCCAGACACCCCGGTCCGGGCTGGGGATGGACGCCGGGAGCGCGCCGGGTAGTGCGGTGGGCAGTGCGGTGGCGAGCGTGACGAGCACGGATCAGCCGCCGTTCCGGCTGCAGGACGGGTGGAACCCGGCCGCGACCAGACCGCGGACCGCGGCCGCCGGGTCCCCGCTGGTCACCAGGCCCTCGCCGACCAGCACCGCGTCGGCGCCCCATCCCGCGTAGGTCAGCAGGTCACCGGGGCCGCGGACGCCGGACTCGGCGACCTTGAGCACGTGCGACGGCAGGCCGGGCGCGATCTCACCGAAGACCGACCGGTTCACATCGAGGGTGTGCAGGTTGCGGGCGTTGACACCGATCAGCGTGGCGCCGGCCTCCAGGGCGCGGTCGCACTCCTCCTCGGTGTGCACCTCCACCAGCGGGGTCATCCCGAGGGATTCGATGCGGTCCAGCAGCGAGGCGAGCACCGGCTGCTCCAGCGCGGCGACGATCAGCAGCACGACGTCCGCGCCGTGCGCACGGGCCTCGTGCACCTGGTACGGCGTGACGACGAAGTCCTTGCGCAGCAGCGGGGTGTCGACCCGGGCGCGGACGGCGTCGAGGTCGGCCAGGGAACCGCCGAAGCGGCGCTGCTCGGTGAGCACGCTGATCACCCGCGCACCGTTGGCGGAGTAGGCCTCGGCGAGGTCGGCCGGGTCGGGGATGTCGGCGAGCGACCCCTTCGACGGGCTGGCCCGCTTCACCTCGGCGATGACGCCGACGCCCGGCTCGCGCAGGGCCGCCATCGCGTCCCGCGGCGGCGGCGCGGCCGCGGCCCGCCGCTTGATCTCGGCGAAATCGACGACGCTCTCGCGCACGGCGAGGTCCTCCCGGACCCCGTCCACGATGGCCTCGAGGACGCTGGGTACGCGACCCGGAGTCCCGTTCGGGTGTCCGGTCATACCGGCAGTGCCCGTAGTGCTCACAGGACCGACTCCTCCTCCGCTCGCGCGTCGCCCGGACGTCGAGGTCATGCTAGTTCTCCCCCTCACGCGGACCGACGGTCGGGTCGCCGCCGGCGTCGAGCCGTTCCCAGGCCGCCCGGTCGGGGTCGGTCGGTGTCGTGGCCGCCTGCGTGCCCGGTGCGGCGTAGCGGGCACCGAGCCGCGGCAGCCGCGGCTCCCGCACCACCAGCAGCACCGCGGCGGCGAGTGCGACGGCCCCGCCGGCGACCGCCAGCCAGGGCCACGGCGTCGCCGAGACCGCGCCGGAGCCCGCGGGGGCGTTCGGGGCGGTCAGCCCGGAGCGGGCCGAGGCCAGCTCCACCGCCGACGGCGGCACGGCGACCAGCCGCAGGGTGAGCACCACCGCAGCCACCCCGGCGAGCCCGACCAGCACACCGAGCACCCGGCGGGCGATCCCCGACAGCGCGACCAGCGCGGCGACCGCCGCGACCAGCAGCGCGGCGACCGCGGTGACCACGGGTTGCAGCTGCGCGCCGGTGGCGCCGAGCTCGACGGTGCCGCGGGTGGCGGTGGGCACCTCCAGCACGAACCAGTCGGCGGACCCGGCGCCCCACAGGGCCCCGGCGCCGAGCAGCAGGCCGAGCACGGTCAGGCCGAGTGCCCGCCGGTCGGTGCGGTGCGGTGCGGGCGCGGCGACCCCGTCGTCGCCGGGCGCCGTCACGCGCTGCCCGGGACGGGCGGGGGTGTCAGCGGGGCCGACAGGGACCCGGCCGCGGCGACGGCCGAGAGCACCGCCCGGGCCTTGTTCAGGCACTCCATGTCCTCCGCGGCCGGGTCGGAGTCGGCCACGATCCCGCCGCCGGCCTGCACGTAGGCGGTCCCGTTGCGGATCATCGCGGTGCGGATGGCGATCGCGGTGTCGGCGTTGCCCGCGAAGTCGAGGTAGCCGACGATGCCGCCGTACTGGCCGCGTCGGGTCGGCTCCAGCCGGTCGATGACCTGCATGGCCCGCACCTTCGGCGCCCCGGACAGGGTGCCGGCGGGGAAGCAGGCGACGACGGCGTCGAACGCGGTGCGGTCGCGCCGCAGCAGCCCGGACACCGTCGACACCAGGTGCATGACGTGGCTGTAGCGCTCGATCTCGAAGAAGTTCCGCACGGTGACCGTGCCGGGCTCGCACACCCGGCCCAGGTCGTTGCGTCCGAGGTCGACGAGCATCAGGTGCTCGGCGCGCTCCTTCTCGTCGCCGCGCAGCTCCTTCTCCAGGAGCTGGTCCTCCTCGTCGGTCGCGCCGCGCCAGCGGGTGCCCGCGATGGGGTGCGTGGTGGCGCGCCCGTCGAGCACGCTGACCAGCGCCTCCGGGCTGGACCCGACGATCGAGAACGGCGGCCCGCCCGCGGCGTCGTCGAGGCGCAGCAGGTACATGTACGGGCTCGGGTTCGTGGTGCGCAGGATCCGGTAGACCTCGAGCGGGTCGGCGTCGCACTCCATCTCGAAGCGCTGCGACAGCACGATCTGGAAGGCCTCACCGGCGCGGATCTGCTCCTTGGCGTCCTCGATCGCGGCGTGGTGCTGCTCGGGGGTGCGCCGGCGGAGGAACTCCGGGCGGGTCGGGGTGTACACCGCGACCGAGCTCGGCGACGGGACCGCGAGCTCGCCGGTCATCCGGTCCAGCCGGGCGACCGCGTCGTCGTAGGCCTGGTCGACGCGGTCGTCGGTGGCGTCCCAGTTGATCGCGTTCGCGATCAGGGTGACGGTGCCCTCGTGGTGGTCGAGCGCCGCCAGGTCGGTGGCCAGCAGCATGACCAGCTCGGGCAGCGCCAGGTCGTCGACGGCCGGGTCGTCCGGGTCGGCGATGCGCTCGACGCGGCGGACGATGTCGTAGCCGAGGTAGCCGACCATGCCGCCGGTCAGCGGCGGCAGCCCGGGCAGCGGCTCGGAGTGCAGCTCGGTGACCACGGTGCGCAGCGCCTCGAGCGGGTCACCGGTGGTGGGCAGGCCGTCGGGGACCTCTCCGGTCCAGACCAGCTCGCCGTCGACGGCGGTGAGCGCCGCGGCGCTGCGCGCCCCGACGAACGACCACCGCGACCAGGACCGGCCGTTCTCCGCGGACTCCAGCAGGAACGTGCCGGACCGCCCACCCGCCAGCTTGCGGTACACCCCGACCGGGGTCTCGTCGTCGGCCAGCAGCCGCCGGGTCACCGGGATGACCCGGTGCGCACGCGCCAGCTCCCGGAACTCCTCGCGGCTGGGGCTCACCGCGCCCAGGGCTGCGGCTGCGGGAACCGCGGGGGCGGGGGCGCCCGTCGTCGTCGCGCCACCGGATGCGTTCTGGGTCCGCTGGGTCATGCGACTCATTGTCCCCGAGCAGTGACGACTGCCCTCGCGCGGGTGAGGATGGGACGCATGACCGAACCGAGCGCCAGCGCACCCCCGGCCCCGGGGGCGCAGCCCCGGCGTCGTGGCCGCCGGTCCGGCGGTGCGGACACCCGCGCCGCGCTGCTGGCCGCCGCCCGCGTCGAGTTCGCCGACCGCGGCTTCGACGGCGCCACGGTCCGCCGGATCGCCGAGCGCGCCGGGGTCGACCCGGCGATGGTCAACCACTGGTTCGGCGGCAAGGAGAAGCTGTTCCTCGCCGCGCTCGACCTGCCGCTCGAGCCCGAGCAGGTCCGCGAGCACCTGGTGAGCGGTCCGGGCGACACCGTCGGCGAGCGGATCGTGCGCACCTTCCTCACCGTGTGGGACGCCGACGGCGGCTCCCCGATGGCGGCGGTGCTGCGCAGCGTCGCGGGACACGAGGCCGCGGCCCGGATGCTGCGCGAGTTCATCGGCAAGGCGATCCTGGTGCCGGTCACCCGCGTCCACTCCCCCGACCGGCCCGACGAGCGGGGCGCGCTCGTCGCCGCCCAGCTGATCGGGCTCGCCATGATCCGCTACGTGGTGCACCTGGAGCCGCTGGCCTCGGCGCCCCCCGAGGACATCTTCGCCGCGGTCGGGCCGACCGTGCAGCGCTACCTGACCGGGAACCTGGGGTCGACGAACCCCGAGGAGTAGGCGGCGACGACGGCCTGGGTCCGGTTCCGCGACCCGGTCTTCGCGAGCGCGCCCGCCACCTGGGTCGTCACCGTCTCCACCCCGAGCACCAGCTCGGCGGCGATCTCGGCGTCGGACGGACCACGCGCCATCAGCCGCAGCACCTCGCCCTCGCGGGTGGTGAGCCCGGCGCCGGCGAGACGGTCGCCGTCGCCCGCGGCGAACCCGGCCACGAGCTCGCCAGCAAGGCGGCCGGGGCCGCACGACCGCACACTGGGGTCATGGTCGATCTGTCCGCCCGGCTGCCCGGCGCCGTCGCCGACCGGCTCGAGGCGCTTCGCTCGCGGGTCGGGTCGGCGGTGTTCAGCCGGGTCGCCGGCGACGAGGGATCCGGCCGCCGCGCCCGCGTCCTCGGTGCCGAGGGCCCGCGCTGGTTCGCCGAGGACGCCGCGATCCGCACCGTGCACGGCGACTCGTCGATGTTCGTCGGCGGACTGCGTGCGCTGCTGCTGCAGTCGCTGCACCCGCTGGCCATGGCGGGGGTCGCCGGGCACTCCGGGTTCCGCGGCGACCCGTGGGGACGGCTGCAGCGCACCTCGTACTTCCTGGCCGCGACGACGTTCGGGCCGGCCGAGGAGGCCGAGCGGGTGATCGCGCGGATCAGGCGGGCCCACGTGCACGTCCGCGGGACCGCGCCGGACGGGCGCCCGTACTCGGCGTCGGATCCGCACCTGCTGCGCTGGGTGCACATCGCCGAGATCGACAGCTTCCTCACCGCGCACGACCGCTACGGCGCCGCCCCGCTCGACGCCGCCGGACGCGACGCCTACGTCGCCGACACCGCACGCGTCGCCCGTGAGCTGGGGGTGCCCGATCCGCCGGAGTCCGTTGCCGAGCTGCACGCCCAGCTCGCCGCCTACCGGCCCGAGCTGGCCGGGACCCCGGAGGCCCGCGACGCCGCGCGGTTCCTGTTGTGGGAGCCGCCGCTGCCGCTCTCCGCACGGCTGCCGTACTCGGTGCTGGCCGCCGCGTCGGTGGGGCTGATGCCACGCTGGACGCGGCTGCCGCTGCGGCTGCCGTGGCTGCCCGTGGCCGAGGCGACCGTGGTGCGGGCCGGTGGGCACGCGATCACCGCCGGGATCCGGTGGGTCACCTCGGCACCCACCCAGCCGCCACCGACGCCGCCGGTGCACCCGTGAGCGGTCAGACCCCGCCGCCGTCCTTGGTGAGCAGGACGTCGGTGCTCATGCGCCGTCCCTGGCGAGCAGGACGTCGGTGCTCATGCGCCGTCCCTGGCGAGCAGGACGTCGGTGTCGAAGCAGGTCCGGGTTCCCGTGTGACAGGCCGGCCCCTCCTGATCGACGACGACCAGCACCGCGTCGCCGTCGCAGTCGAGCCGCACCTCGTGCACGTGCTGCACGTGCCCCGAGGTGTCGCCCTTGACCCAGTACTCCTGGCGCGAGCGCGACCAGTAGGTCCCCCGGCCGGTGGTCAGGGTGCGGTGCAGCGCCTCGTCGTCCATCCAGCCGACCATCAGCACCTCACCGGCGCGGGACTGGACGACGGCGCAGACCAGCCCGTCGGCGTCGCGCTTGAGGCGGGCGGCGATCCCCGGGTCCAGCGCGGACTCGGCCGCCGTGAGACGGGTGCTCACCGGATCTCGACCCCCTCCGCGCGCAGCGCGTCCTTCACCTCACCGATCCGCAGCTGACCGAAGTGGAACACGCTGGCGGCGAGCACGGCGTCCGCCCCGGCGCGCACGGCCGGCGCGAAGTGCTCGACCGCACCGGCACCGCCGGAGGCGATCACCGGGACGTCGACGACCTTGCGGACCGCGGTCAGCATCTCCAGGTCGAACCCGGCGCGGGTGCCGTCGGCATCCATCGAGTTGAGCAGGATCTCCCCGACGCCGAGCTCCTGGCCGCGCTGCGCCCACTCGACGGCGTCGATACCGGCGGAGCGACGCCCGCCGTGCGTGGTGACCTCCCAGCCCGACGGCTGTGGCTGCTCCCCCTCGGGGACCCGGCGGGCGTCGACCGACAGCACGATGCACTGGCTGCCGAAACGCCGCGACATCTCGTGCAGCAGCGTGGGCCGGGCGATCGCGGCGGTGTTCACCGAGACCTTGTCCGCGCCCGCGCGGAGCATCCGGTCGACGTCGTCGGGGGTGCGGATGCCACCGCCGACGGTCAGCGGGATGAACACCTGCTCGGCGGTGCGACGCACCACGTCGATCATGGTTCCGCGCTCCGACGACGACGCGGTGACGTCGAGGAAGGTCAGCTCGTCGGCGCCCTCGGCGTCGTACACGCGGGCCATCTCGACCGGGTCGCCCGCGTCGCGGAGCTCCTTGAAGTTGACGCCCTTCACCACCCGCCCGGCGTCGACGTCCAGGCACGGGATGACACGGACCGCGACGCCCATCAGGCCCTCACCGCGTTCACGGCCGCCAGGGCCTCGGGCAGGGTGAACCGGCCGGCGTAGAGCGCCTTGCCGATGATCGAGCCCTCGATGTTCACCCCGGTCGCGGCGACCTCGGCGAGCCGGGTCAGGTCGGCGACCTCGGAGATCCCGCCCGAGGCGATCACCGGGGCGGTGGTGGCCTGCGCGACCTCGGTGAGCAGCTCGACGTTCGGGCCCTGGAGGGTGCCGTCCTTGGAGACGTCGGTGACGATGTAGCGGGTGGCACCGTCGGCGTCGAGGCGGGCGAGGACCTCCCAGAGGTCGCCGCCGTCGGAGGTCCAGCCGCGGCCGGCGACCCGGCGCCTGCCGTCGATCACCTTGACGTCGAGGCCGATCGCGATCTTCTCGCCGTGCTCGGCGAGGACCTTCCGGCACCACTCGGGCTGCTCCAGCGCCGCGGTGCCGAGGTTGAGCCGGGCAGCGCCGGTGGACCGGGCGCGGTCCAGGGACTCGTCGTCGCGGATGCCGCCGGACAGCTCGACCCGCAGATCGAGCTTCCCGACCACCTCGGCCAGCAGCTCGGCGTTCGAGCCACGGCCGAACGCGGCGTCGAGGTCCACCAGATGGACCCATTCGGCGCCGCCGGCCTGCCAGGTCATGGCCGCCTCCAGGGGCGAGCCGTAGCCGGTCTCGGTGCCGGCCTCGCCCTGCACCAGCCGGACGGCCTGCCCGTCGACGACGTCCACCGCGGGAAGCAACGTGAAGCTCACCGCGCCAGGGTATCCGCGGCACTCGTGGCCCCCGGGAGTGGCCGAGGGGGACAGCATGCGTTCCGGGGAGTACGGGCCGGGCCGAGGCGCGTTCCGCGGAACGCCCGTGGCAGCGCGCGAGCACGGCCACACTCCCCGTCGTGGCTCTCCTCCGTGCCCGCACGCGCGCCGACCGGACCGCGCCCCGTTTCGAACCGCCGTTCCTGCCGTGGGCACCGGACCGGCGCGAGATCGCCGAGTACCGGAGGCGGAAGTACGGACCGCCCTCGTGGATCAGCGGGCTGATCTCCGTCGTGGTGATCGTCGTCGTCGGACGGGTCTGGCTGCAGGTCCAGGTCGAGCAGATCGACTTCGGGCCGGCCCGCGATCCGGCTCCCGTCGTCTCCGCGCCGGCCGCCCCGGCCACCGACATCAGCACGGCAGCGGGACTGACCCGCCTCGTCGACGACGTCCGCCGCGCTACCGGGAGCACGGTCGTCGACCGCCTCGCGGCGTACGGCGCGGACGGGGGAACCGTGCAGACGGCCGACCCCGGCCGGCCCACCCACACCCGCACCTACGTCTGGAACTCCGACGACGGGTTGGGCGTGGTCACGACCGACCGACCGCTCGCCCGGGACCCGGCACAGCGCACCGTCGACCTCGACGACCTCGCACCGGGACCGGTCGCGGAGGTGGTCGCACGGGCCCCCGGCGCCGTGGGTGTGCCCGCACCGGAGACCATCCGCCTGGTCGTCGCCGACCTCGGCAGCGGTCCCACCGTCGTGGTCACCTGCATCGGCCGCGACGGCCGCGTCGGCGAGCTGGAGGCCCGGCCCGACGGCGGCGGCGTCGTGGTGGGTATCAGGCCGTGACCGACCGCAGCCAGTTCTCCAGGACCGTGGCGCCGGCGTCGCCGGACTTCTCCGGGTGGAACTGGGTGGCCGACAGCGGCCCGTTCTCCACCGCGGCGATGACGTCCTCCCCGTGGTGGGTCCAGGTGACCTTCGGCACGGCGATCGCGTGCGAGGGCTCCAGGGTCCAGCGCCGCACGCCGAACGAGTGCACGAAGTAGAAGCGGGCGTCGGCGTCGAGCCCGGCGAACAGCGCGCTGTCCTGCGGGGTCCGGACGGTGTTCCAGCCCATGTGCGGCAGCACGTCGGCCTGGATCCGCTCGACCGTGCCGGGCCACTCGCCGCAACCCTCGGTGTCCTCGTCGAACTCGACGCCGCGCTCGAACAGAACCTGCATGCCGACGCAGATCCCCAGAACCGGACGGCCGCCGGCGAGGCGACGCCCGATGATCTGCGGGCCGCGGACGGAGTGCAGGCCCCGCATGCACGCCGCGAAGGCGCCCACGCCGGGGACGACGAGACCGTCGGCCTCGGTCGCCGCGTCGAAGTCGGACGTCACGGTGACGTCCGCGCCGACGCGTTGCAGGGCGCGCTCGGCGGAGCGCAGGTTCCCGGAGCCGTAGTCGAGGACGACGATGCGTGCCACGACGACCAGGATAGTCGCCGTCCCGCCCGGGACCGGTGGCGCGGGGCGATCGCGCCGCGCGGCTGCCGCCCACCGCCCGTTCCGCAGCCGCTCCGTCCGGAGGGACCCGATGACCCTGATCGACCTGCACTCCCACTTCCTCACCCCGTCCTACGTCGAGGCCGCCCGGTCGGCCGGGCACACCAGCCCCGACGGCATGCCGGGATGGCCGGACTGGGACCCGGCTCGCCCCCTCGCGCTCATGGACGAGTGCGGGATCACCACGTCCCTGCTGTCCGTCTCCTCTCCTGGGACCCACTTCGGGGACGACCGGGCCGCCCGACGCCTGTCCCGCGAGGTGAACGAGGCCGGCGCGTCCCTGCGCGCCGACCACCCGGACCGGTTCGGGCACCTCGCCTCGTTGCCGTTGCCCGACGTGGACGGAGCGCTGGCCGAGGCCGTCCACGCCCTCGACGAGCTCGGCAGCGACGGTGTGACCGTCGAGACCAACGCCCACGGCAGGTATCTCGGGGATCCCGCGTTCGCGCCGCTGTGGGCGGAGCTGGACCGGCGTCGGGCGGTGGTGCTCGTCCACCCCACCTCGCCGCCGCCCGCGGCGGAGCTGACCGCCGGTCGACCCCGACCGATGCTGGAGTTCGTGTTCGACACCGCCCGGACCTACACCGATCTCATGCTGTCCGGAACCCTCACCCGGTTCCCCGGTGTCCGGTGGATCGCCACGCACTGCGGCGGTGCGCTGCCCGCCCTCGCCGACCGGATCGAGCTGTTCCGCACGGCGTTCGGCGACGGCGGGGGCGCCCCGGTGCCCGACCAGCTGCGGTCCCTCTGGTTCGACACCGCCGGGACCCCGTTCCCGCACCAGGTCCCGGCCCTGGAGCGCACCGTCGGGGTGGAACGGCTGGTCTACGGCAGCGACTCGTGCTGGACACCGGCCGCGGCCGTGCGCGCCCAGGTCGCCTCGCTCGACACCGCTCCCCCGGCCGCGGACGGCCGCGGCTGGCGCGAGCTGACCACCGCCAACGCGCGACGGCTCCTCGGCTGACCTCGTGCTCTGCCGCCCGCCGGCCGCCCGGCGCCCCCGGTCGAGCCGCACCGGGACGTGCCCTCACCTCGTGGTGGCGGCGCCCACCCCACCCGCGACGACGGCGACCAGCACGCAGAGACCGGCCGCGGCCGAGGTGACGGCCGTGTCGAGCACCGGACCGACCGCCGTCCCCGTCGCTGCGGACAGCCCCGACGCCACGGCGGCCAGCGGCGGGAGCGACACCGCGACCCCGAGGACGGCGCCCAGGGTCGCCGCCACACCGTTCTCCGCGGCGACGGTCGTGGCGACCCGGCGTCGGGTCGCGCCGGCCGCGACCAGCGCCGCCAGGTCCGTCCGCCGGGTGCGTGCCGCCGCCCGCGCCCCCGCGGCGACCGCGAGCGCGCCGTAGCCGGAGGACACCGTGACCAGCAGGGCGGCCAGGGTGTCGGTCAACCGGGCGTCCACCGCGTACTCCTGCGCGGCGTAGGCAGCCGCGTCGCGCACCGCGACCCCGAGCGGGAGCGGGCCGGGCACCGCTCCGGCGGGCAGGAACGCGGTGCGGGTCATCGCGGCCGGATCGTGGGCGCGGACCTGGGACCGGTCGATGACGACGTCCCCGCGCCGCTCGTCGGGCGGCAGGACCCGGGTGACCCGCAGCCCCACCAAGGTGCCGTCGGCGAAGCGGGCGTCCAGGGTCGCGCCCGGAGCGAGGCCGAGCGCGTCGGCCGCCGGGACGGACAGGACCACCTCACCCGGCCGGACCAGGCCGGGGTCGGCGGTCCCGACGGCGTCGACGGCGGTCGGTCCCGCACCCCCGGGGACGACGAGCACGGTCGGCAGCGGGATCCGGGCGCCGGGGACGGCGAGGGTGCGGGCGACGTCGTCGGGCAGGCCGGGCGTGCCGTCGCGTTCCACGGTCACCTGCCCGGCGAGCTGTGCGGTCCGCTGGGCCGGGTACGCGTCGGCGGAGGTCGCGACGAGCCCACCGAGCAGCACCGCGAACCCGACCGCGACGACCACCGGTGCGACGACCGCGCCGGCCCGCGCCGGGTTCGCCGCGAGCTCGGCGCGCACCAGCATCGCGGTGACCCGGCCGCCCGGACGAGCGGGGCCGACCCGCGCGAGCAGCCCGACCAGGACCGGAGCGAGCAGCGCGGCCGCGCCCACCAGCGCGGCACCGGTCGCGAGGGCGAGCCCGACCCGGCCGTCGCCGGTCGCCGCCGCGGTCCGGGCCGCGAGCAGCACCCCGGCGGCGAGCGCGAGCGACCCGCCGAGGAGGCGGCCCCGCGCCGACCCGCGTCCGGGACCGGTGTCGTGCACGACGTCCAGCG
>NZ_MCIP01000001.1:3870437-3874553 GCF_001932425.1 Pseudonocardia sp. Ae505_Ps2 | reverse complement strand
CGTCCAGCGGCGCGGCCCGGGCCGCCCGGCGCGCCGCGGCGAGGCCCCCGGTGACCGCGAGCAGCACGCCGGCGGCGGCCGCAGCGGCGAGCGGCCCGGCGGCGGCGGGCACCGGTGCCGGCCGCGCGGCGTCGGTGGCGACGAGGACGGTGTGCAGCGGAGCGGCCGAGACGACCGCGAGGACCGTGCCCGCCGCCGCACCGAGGACCCCGACCAGTGCCGACTCGGCGAGCACGAGGCGGCGCACCCGGCCGGGCAGCGCCCCGGCGGCGCGGAGCAGGCCCAGCTCGCGGCGGCGCCCCGCGACGGCCGTCGACAGCGCGGCACCGACCACGACGACGGTCGTGACCGCGGTGAGCAGCGCGAGAGCGGCGAGGAGCTGGTCGCCGCGCCAGCGCACGCGGGCCTCCTGGACCGGCTCGACGGCCGCGCGGTCGTCGCCGGTCAGGACGGTCGTGTCCGGCGGCGCCGGCGGGACCGCACCGAGCACGCCGATCGTCCGCACGCCCGGGGCGAGCCGGGCGGCCTCGGTGTCGTCCACCCAGAGGCCGGGACCGTCCGTCGTGCCGGAGACGCGCATCGTGCGGACCGTGTCGGCGAACTGCACCGCGAGCCGGTCGCCCGGACCGACCCCGAGCGTGCGGGGGACGAGCACGTCGCCAGGGCCCCGCGGACGCTCCCCCGCCGTGACGCGGTACCCGCCGAGGACGAGCGAGGCGACGCCGTGACCGCCCTCCAGGTCGTCGGGGTCACCGACCGGTCGTCCGCCGGGCAGGGCGACCGCGGGGAACGGTCGGTCGGGCACCGCGGTCGCGCCGCGCGACGCGGCCAGGCGGTCGGCGAGGGCGTCGGCGACCGGGCCGCTCCACGGGATCCGCCCGTGCGAGCGCGGGGTCGTCGACGTCACGACCGGCGGGGCGACGACCAGCGCCGAGGTGGCCGCGAGGCGCTCCTGGACCACCGGGCGGGACGCGGCCGCGGCGAGCAGCACCGCCCCGAGCAACCCGACCCCGACGGCGACGGCGAGGACCGCGGCGAGCAGCTCCCTCCACCGGCCGCGCACACTCGCGACGGCGATCATCGGACGCCGTCCGGGGCCGGGACAGCGGGTCCGGTGAGGCGGTGCGCGATGGCGGCGGCGGCCCGCCGGTCCCCCGGCGGGCCGGGCACCGGGAAGCGGTCGACGAGGCGCCCGTCGCCCAGCACCACCACCTCGTCGGCCCAGGCCGCGGCAGCCGGGTCGTGGGTGACCATCAGCGTCGTCGCGCCCCGGTCGACGGCGCAGTGGCGGAGCAGTCCCAGGACCCCGGTGGACGCGGCCGAGTCGAGCGCGCCGGTCGGCTCGTCGGCGAACAGCACCGCGGGCCGGGTGAGCAGGGCGCGCGCGATCGCGACGCGCTGCTGCGGCCCGCCGGACAACTGGGCCGGACGGTGCCCGGCCCGGTCGGCCAGGCCGACCTCGTCGAGGGCGGCGACGACCGCGCGGGTACCCACCCGACGGCCGGCGAGCCGCGCGGGCAGTGCGACGTTCTGGGCCGCGGTCAGCGCGGCGACCAGGTTGAACGCCTGGAACACGACGGCGGTGCGCTCCCGGCGGGCCAGCGTGCGTCCCCGCTCGGACAACGCCGTCAGATCGACACCGCCGAGCAGCACGCGACCGGAGGCGGGGACGAGCAGCCCGGCGGCGCAGTGCAGCAGGGTCGACTTCCCCGACCCCGAGGGGCCCATGATCGCGGTGACCGTCCCTGGTCGCGGGGCGAGCGACACCCCGACGAGCGCGCGGACCGGGGGCGCACCGCGGGGCCGGTGGACGTGGTGCAGGTCGTGGAGCTCGATGGTCGTGGTCGGCATGGGCCCAGTGGACGGCCCGGGCCCGGCCCCACGCGGTCACCTCGACGGGAGTTCCGGGGTAGTGCCTGCGTTACCGCGCCCGGCTCGCACGGCGGGCTAGGTTGCGGGACGTGCGGATCGTGACGGCCTGGCAGGCGCTGGACCAGCAGCCGCTGCGGTTCCTCGCGACGGCCTGGCCGTGGCGGTCGCTGGCCTTCCTCCTGACCGGGACGATGCTCGGGGCCGGGCTCGTCGCCGTCGCCGGGATCTGGGCCTCCGGGCTCGTGCTGGGCGGCCCCTGGGTCGCGACCGCGACCGCGCTCCTGCTGGTCACGGCGGTGTGCCTGGGCGGGCGGCCGATCGCGGCGCTGGAACGGTGGCGGCTGCGGCTGGTGGACACCGCGCCCCTGCCGGATCCGTCCACTCGGCCCGGCCGGTGGTGGTCGGCGCAGCGGTGGCGGACCCCGCTGGTCTGGCGGGAGATCGGATTCGCGCTGCTCGCCGCCACCGGCCTCGCCGCGCTCGACGCCGGAGTCCTCGGCTTCTCCCTGGTCCTGCCGGTGCTGCTGTTCACCTCCGCCGCCGACGACCCGTCCACCTGGCCACTGGTCGCGCCCGGGGTCCTGCTGCTCGTCGCCACCCCCTGGACGGTCACCGCGTGGGCCGGGGCGCGGGCGACGCTGACCCGCACCGTGCTCGGACCGCGCGGCACCGAGCTGGGCCCCGACCTGTCCGACGTCGCGACCCGGCGGCTGCTGGGCGCGTTCGCGACCGAACGGGCCCGGATCGAGCGGGACCTGCACGACGGCGCCCAGCAACGGCTCGTCGCGCTCGGGGTGACCCTCGGCCTCGCCCGTCTCGACGCCGTCGACGGCTCGGCCTGCGCGGCACGGCTCGACAGCGCCCGCGACGAGCTCGGGCTGGCACTGACCGAGCTGCGTGACCTGGTGCGCGGCCTCGACCCGGCGACGCTGGCCGACAACGGGCTCGCCGTGGCCGTCGCGGACCGGGCCCGGCGCTGCCCGGTGCCGGTCGAGGTGGACCTGCACCTGCCGGCCGAGCTGCCGCCGGCCGTCGCCGGGACCGCGTACTTCGTGCTCACCGAGGCGCTGACCAACATCGCCCGTCACAGCGGCGCCACCTCCGCCTCGATCGGCGGGGGCCGGCACGCCGACCAGCTCGTCCTGGAGGTCCGCGACGACGGCCGGGGCGGCGCCGACCCGGCGGGCGGGACCGGGCTGTCCGGGCTCGCCGAGCGGGTCGCCCTCGCCGGCGGCCGGCTGCGGCTGTCCAGCCCGGCGGGCGGGCCGACGCTCCTGCGGGTGGAGCTGCCGTGCGGGTGACCGTCGCCGAGGACTCCGTGCTGGTCCGCGACGGGATCGTCGGGGTGCTGACGCGGTTCTCCCACACCGTCGTCGACGCGGTCGGCGACGCACCGGCCCTGCTGGCGGCGGTCCGGGCCGACCGGCCCGACCTGGTCCTGACCGACGTCCGGATGCCCGCGGGCCCGGACAGCGGGCTGCGCGCCGCGGTGGAGCTGCGTCGCGCCGACCCCGGGCTGCCCGTGCTGGTGCTGTCCCAGGTGGTCGCACCGGTCGCCGCGGAGGAGCTGCTCGACACCGGCGACGGCACCGGTGTCGGTTACCTGCTGAAGGACCGGGTGGCCGACGTGGCCGGGTTCGTCGCCGCCGTCGAACGGGTCGGCGCGGGCGGGACGGTGCTGGATCCCGAGGTGGTGGCCCGGCTGGTGCGCCGTCGGCGCGACCCGGTCGCGCGGCTGTCCCCGCGCGAGCGCGAGGTTCTCGACCTGATGGCGCAGGGCCGCTCCAACGCCGAGGTCGCCGCGGCGCTGGTGCTGTCCGACGCCGCGGTGCACAAGCACGTCCGGTCGGTGTTCACCAAGCTCGACCTGCCCGCGGACGCCCCCGGCCACCGCCGGGTGCTGGCGGTGCTGGCCTGGCTGCGGTCGGCGGGCTGACACCCGCCCACGGGTGGCCCGCGCCGCGCACCACCGGGCGCGCCGCGACCACATGATCATCAGTACTTCAGCGCTGCCCCACTAGTGCGCGACAGCGCTGAAGTACTGATGATCATGTGCGGCGGAGGCCGCGTGCTGCGCCGGATGAGGCGGGGGGGCGGGGGCCGCGGGGGTTCGGGGGTCGCGGGATTCCGCGGGTGCCGCGGCGGGGTTCGGCGTGGCGGGGCCCGGCGGTGGCGCGTCGCCGGTTCCGGGGTCCGTCCCGTCACCTGCTCAGCGCGGCACCTGCTCAGCGCGGCACCTGCTCA
>NZ_MCIP01000001.1:3860676-3869957 GCF_001932425.1 Pseudonocardia sp. Ae505_Ps2 | reverse complement strand
AGCGCGGCACCTGCTCAGCGCGGCACCTGCTCAGCGCGGTCGGTCCGGCCACGGGCCGGCGTGGGTCTCCCGCGCCCCCGGGTCCGCGTGCGACTCCCGCGCCCCCCGGTCCGCGAGGGCGGCGACCAACCGGGCGGCGGCCCGGTCCAGGGTGACGCTGCGGTCGGCGCGGCCCCGCCGGGTGCCGGTGAGCACCGCCGCCGCAACCGTCTCCCCGTCCTCCTCCACCGGGACGGCGACGGCGCGGATCGCCGGGTCCGCCAGCCCGTCGCTGCGGGCCAGCCGGGTACGGACGATCTCCGGGCGCTCGGTGAGGTAGGCCGCGACCGCGGGCGGGTCGTCGACCCCCGCCAGCGCTCGGGCGGACTCCTCGGGATCGCCCAGGGCGAGCAACAACCGTCCCGCGGCGGTGCGCAGCGGCGGTCGGGGCCGGTGGTCGTCGGTCACCCGTTGCAGCCGGTCGGGGGCGCGGGGACCGGCGTGGTCGACGTAGCGGACCTGCCCGCCGACCAGCACCGCGAGTGCCACGGGGGCCCGGGCGACGCGGCTGAGCGCGTCGAGCTCGGAGTGCGTGAGCGAGGCCGGCGGACCCAGCCCCGCGAGCAGCCCCAGCACGTACGGCCGGCGGCCCAGGACGTGGCCGCGGCCCCGCAGCCGTAGCCAGCCGGTGGCCCGCAGCTCGCGCAGCAGGTCCGCGGTGGAGCTGAGCGGCAGGTCGAGCTCCCGGGCGACCGCGGTCACCGACGGAGGTGTCCCGGCGGTCGCGACCAGCTCCAGGATGCGGTCGGCCCGGCCGACCGCGCGGGCGGAGGCGACAGATCCCGACACCCGTCCGATCCTACGGATATACGGAGCCTGTGGAGAGTGCGGCCGTTCCGTCGCAGGCTGGGGCCATGACCACGACGACCCCGGCCGCACGCTTCCCCTCCGCCGCCGACACGGCGGCCACCCTGCTGCCGGACGCTCCCCCGGTCCGCTCGACGCTGCGGGTCACCGGAGCGGACCCGCTCGTGCCGTCGGTGCACCGGCTCGCCGACGCGATGTCGGCGGCGGTCGGGGCGTTCGGGCTGCAGGTCGCCGGGCTCGCCGAGGATTCCGGCGGCGCGCCCCGGGAGATCACGGTGCGCGCGGCCGACACGATCGACACGCTGCGCGCCCCGTTCCTCACCACCCTCGGCGGCGTCGACGTGCAGACCGTGGCCGAGGACCCGACGGCACTGGCGAACAACGGGTTCCGCCGGACCGCCGACGGCTGGATCTTCCTGATCACCACCTACCCGCACCAGCGCGACGCGGTGTGCCGGGTGCTGGACTGCCCGCCCCTGCGCGATCGGATCGCGCAGGAGGCCGCCCGGTGGCGGTCCGTCGAGCTGGAGGATGCCGTGTGCGCGGCCGGCGGGGTGGCCGCGGCGGTCCGGACCGGGGAGCAGTGGGCCGCGCACCCGGCGGGCCGACACCTCGCCGGGCGCCCGGTCGTCGAGGTGGAGCGGATCGGCGACGCCCCGCCCGAGCCGGTACCGGACCGGCTGCGGGTCCTCGACGACACCCACGTCATCGCGGGGCCGGTCGCGGCGAAGCTGCTCGGCACGTTCGGTGCGGACGTCCTGCACGTGTCGCGCCCGGACCTGCCCGACCCGCTCGCGATGGTCGCGCTGACCGGCGGCGGGAAGCGCAACGCCTGGCTGGACCTGCGGGACCCGGCGCAGGCGGCGACGCTGCGCGACCTGGTCGGCGGGGCCGACGTGTTCGTCAACGCCTACCGGGGTACCGCCGCGCGGGGCTTCGGCCCGCAGGACCTGGCGGGACACCGGCCGGGGATCGTCGCGCTGGACCTGCACTGCTGGGGTGCCGACGGGCCGTGGGCCGCGCGTGGCGGCTTCGACCAGCTGGCCTGCTCGGCGACCGGGTTCGCGCTCGAGGAGGGTGCGGGCGGGCCGCCGTCGTTGCCGCCGACGCACCTGCTCAACGACTACCTCGCGGCCTGGCTCGGAGCCGCCGGGGTGCTCGCGGCGCTGCGCCGGCGCGCCGTCGAGGGCGGCTCGTGGCGGGTGCGGGTCACCCTCGCCGGGGTCTGCACCTGGGTCCGGGAGCTCGGGATGTTCACCGCGGCCCAGGTCGCGGACCTGCCCCGGCCCGGCGGGCCGACCATCGGCATGCACGTCGTCGACGGGCCGATGGGCCGGCTCGTCGAACCCGTGCTCCCGCTGGAGTTCGACGGCCGGCCCGCGCCGCTGCCCGGGCCACCTCAGCTGCTGGGGACCGCCGCCGCGACCTGGTGACCGGCCGGCGCCCAGCCGATCGCCGGAGCGACCCGCTCGGCGATCGAGCGGAGCAGGTGCGCGTTGTACTCCACCCCGAGCTGGTTGGGCACGGTGAACAGCACGTAGTCCGCCTCCCGGACCGCGGCGTCCTCGGCGAGCTCGGCGGCGATCCGGTCCGGGTCGCCGACGTAGCTGCGCCCGAACCGGGAGCGGGCGCCGTCGAGGATGCCTACCTGGTCGTCCTCGCCGCGCTCGCCGAAGTAGCGGCGGTCGAGGTCGGTCGTCACCGGGATGACGCTGCGCGAGATCGACACCAGCGGGGTGCGCTCGTGCCCCGCGGCGGACCAGGCCTCGCGGTAGCGCAGGATCTGCTCGGCCTGCAGCCGGTCGAACGACTCGCCGGTGTCCTCGGTGAGCAGGGTCGAGCTCTGCAGGTTCATGCCCTGGGTCGCCGCCCACTCGGCGGTGGCGCGGGTGCCCGCACCCCACCAGATCCGGTCCGCCAGCCCCGGGGACTGCGGCTGCACCGGCAGCGCGACGTGCCGGCCGCGGGTGCGGGCCGGGTCCGCCGGCGCGACCCCGGCGCCGCGGATCGCCGCGAGGAACACCTCGGCCTTGGCGCGGGCGGCGTCGGCGTGGGTCTGCCCGTCGGCGGGCCGGTAGCCGAAGGCCTCGGCGCCGTTCAGCGCGATCTCGGGCGACCCCCGGCTCACACCGAGCTGCAGCCGCCCGCCGGACAGCAGGTCGGTCGCGGCGGCCTCCTCGGCCATGTAGAGCGGGTTCTCGTAGCGCATGTCGATCACGCCGGTGCCCATCTCGATCCGGCTGGTGGTCGCCGCGATCGCCGCGAGCAGCGGGAACGGCGCGGCCAGCTGGCGCTCGAAGTGGTGCACGCGCACGAACGCGCCGTCGATGCCGATGTCCTCCGCGGCGCGTGCCAGCTCCACGGTCTGGCGCAGCGCGTCGGCCGCGGTGGGCGTCCGGGACCCGGGGACCTCCCCGTGGTGCCCGAACGACAGGAACCCGATCTTCGTCATGCCCTCTGCAACGAAGGTTGAGGGCTCAACATTCCCTAGAGGGCGCCCTTGGTGGACGGCACCCCGGTCACCCTCGGGTCGGACTCGGTCGCGGCCCGCAGCGCACGGGCGACGGCCTTGAACTCGGCCTCCGTGATGTGGTGGGGGTCGCGGCCGTCGAGCACCCGCACGTGCAGCGCGAGGTGCCCATGGAAGGCCAGCGACTCGAACACGTGCTTGTTCAGCACGGTCGGGTAGTGCCCGCCGACGACGAAGCCGCGCATCATCTCCGGCTCGCCGGTGCACACGGTGTAGGGCCGTCCGGAGACGTCGACGACGGCCTGGGCCAGGGCCTCGTCCATCGGGATCCAGGCGTCGCCGAACCGGCGGATGCCCTTCTTGTCCCCCAGCGCCTGCCGGATCGCCTGGCCCAGCACGATCGCGACGTCCTCCACGGTGTGGTGGGAGTCGATCTCGATGTCGCCCTCGGCGTGCACGGACAGGTCGAAGCTGCCGTGCTTGCCGAACGCGTCGAGCATGTGGTCGAAGAACGGGACCTTGGTGGCGATGTCGGTGCGCCCGGTGCCGTCGAGGTCGATCTCGACGACGATCCGGGTCTCCTTGGTGACGCGCTCGACGCGTCCGATGCGGCTCACAACAGCTCCTGGGTGGCGAGGTCGGTGGCGGCGGCGAGGAACGCGTCGTTCTCCTCCGGAGTGCCCACGGTGACCCGCAGCCGCTCGGGGATGCCGACGTCGCGGATCAGCACGCCCTGGTCGAGGAACCCCTTCCAGGCGCGGCCGGCGTCGGCGAAGCGCCCGAAGAGGATGAAGTTGGCGTCGGAGGCCACGACGTCGTAGCCGGCGGCGGCCAGTTCGCCGGAGATCCGGTCCCGCTCGGCGGCGAGCAGCGCCACCGAGCCGAGGGTGGCCTCGGCGTGGCGCAACGCGGCCCGCGCGGCGGCCTGCGACAGCACGGACAGGTGGTACGGCAGCCGCACGAGCTGGAGTGCGTCGATCACCGCGGGCGCGGCGGCGAGGTAGCCCAGCCGTCCCCCGGCGAACGCGAACGCCTTGCTCATCGTCCGCGACACCACCAGCTTGTGGCCGTGCGTGGCCAGCAGGGTCGTGGCGCTCGGCCGGCCGGTGGCCTCGGCGAACTCGGCGTAGGCCTCGTCGATGACGACCATCCCCGGCGCGGCGTCGACCAGCCGGGCCAGGTCGGCCGGGGCGATCGACTGCCCGGTCGGGTTGTTCGGGCTGGTCACGAACGTGATGTCCGGGGACTTCTCCGCCAGGACGGCGACGGCTGCGTCGACGTCGAGGGTGAAGTCCTCGCGGCGCGGGACCGGGACGAACTCGGTCTGCGTGCCCGAGGCGAGGATCGGGTGCATCGAGTAGCTGGGCACGAAGCCCAGCGCCGTCCGGCCGGGCCCGCCGAAGGTCTGCAGGATCTGCTGGAGGATCTCGTTGGACCCGTTCGCGGCCCACAGGTTCGCCGTGGTCAGCTCGACCCCGGTCTGCCGGGACAGATAGGCGGCGAGGTCGCCCCGCAGCGCGACGAGGTCGCGGTCGGGGTACCGGTGCAGCTCGCGGGCGGCGTCGGTCACGGAGGCCGCGACGTCGGCGACCAGCTCCGGCGGCGGCGGGTACGGGTTCTCGTTGGTGTTGAGCCGCACCGCGACGTCGAGCTGCGGCGCACCGTACGGGCTCTTCCCGCGCAGGTCCTCGCGCAGCGGCAGGTCCGACAGCCGCACGCCCTCCCCCGCGGTCACGCGCGGGCCTCGAACCGGGCGGTGACGGCCTCGCCGTGCGCGGGCAGGTCCTCGGCGTTCGCCAGGGTCACGACCCGGTCGGCGACCTCGGCCAGCGCGTCGCGGCCGTAGTCGACGACGTGGATGCCGCGCAGGAACGTCGACGTCGACAGCCCGCCGGAGTGCCGCGCGCAGCCTCCGGTCGGCAGCACGTGGTTCGACCCGGCGCAGTAGTCACCCAGCGACACCGGCGAGTGGGCCCCGACGAAGATCGCGCCGGCGTTGCGGACCTTCGCCGCGGCGCCCGCGGAGTCGGCGGTCTGGATCTCCAGGTGCTCGGCGGCGTAGGCGTCGACGACGGCGACCCCGTCGTCGGTCGAGGACACCAGGATGACCCCGGACTGCGGGCCGGTCAGCGCGGTGCGCACGCGCTCGCTGTGCTTGGTCGCGCCGACCCGGGTCTCGAGCTGCGCCTCGACCGCCTCCACCAGCGCCTCGGACGTCGTGACCAGCACCGACGCGGCGTTCGGGTCGTGCTCGGCCTGCGAGATGAGGTCCGCCGCGACGTGCGCGGGGTCGGCGGTGTCGTCGGCCAGGATCGCGATCTCGGTGGTCCCGGCCTCGGCGTCGATCCCGACCAGCCCGCGCAGCATCCGCTTCGCCGCGGTGACGTAGACGTTGCCCGGGCCGGTGACCATGTCGACCGGCTCCAGCTCGGCACCGTCGGTGTCGGTGCCGCCGTAGGCCAGCAGCGCCACGCACTGTGCACCGCCGACGGCCCACACCTCGTCGACCCCCAGCAGCGCGGCCGCCGCGAGGATCGTCGGGTGCGGGCGCCCGCCGAACTCGGCCTGCGCCGGGGAGGCGACGACCAGCGACTCCACACCCGCGGCCTGTGCCGGGACCACGTTCATGACCACGCTCGACGGGTAGACCGCCAGCCCGCCCGGGGCGTAGAGCCCGACCCGCCGGACCGGGACGAACCGCTCGGTGACCGTGCCGCCGGGGACGACCTGGGTGACGACGTCGGGCCTGCGCTGCTCGGCGTGCACGATCCGGGCCCGCTCGATCGAGGTCTCCAGCGCCGCGCGCACGTCCGGGTCGAGGTCGCGCAGCGCCTCGGTGATCGCCGCGGTCGGCACCCGCACGGTCTCCGGGCGGACCCGGTCGAAGCGCTCGGTGGCGTCCAGTGCGGCGGCGGCACCGCGATGGCGCACGTCCTCCACCAGCGGGCGGGCGCGCTCCAGCGCGGCGTCGATGTCCAGCTCGGCGCGCGGCATCACGGCGCGCAGGGTGGCCGGACGGGGCAGCGGTTCGGCTCGCAGGTCGAGGCGGCGGAGCATGGTCCCCAGGGTACGGCGGTGCTCCGAGGCCCCCTCAGCCCACCGGGACCACGAGCAGGTTCCCCGCGCCCGCCCACGGCGTCCCGACGTCGACGCCGTCCGGATGGTGCCCGGCCCGGTGCACCAGCCGGGTGGTCCCGCGCTCGTACGGGGCGGGGCGCAGGAACAGGTAGTTGACGTCGTAGAGCGCCGAGGCGACCGGGCCCGCCTCGGCGCGGCGGGCCGCGATCCGGGTCAGCATCGGGGCCCGTTCCGACAGCGGGTCGTCGATCGTGCAGCGCCGGTCGCAGAAGTAGGCGAGTGCGCCCAGCTCGCCGGCGCTGACCACGGTGCCGTGCAGACCGGAGGCGACCCGCGCGTACTCGGCGGCCGTGGCGTGGTTGGTCGAGATCGGCGCGAGCCGCCACGGCGTCCCGTGGCCGATGTCGAAGGCGGCGGACGCCACCGCCAGCACCGCCAGCACGGCGGTGAGCAGCGTCGCCGTCGCCGCCGAGAGGGTCGTGACCGCGCGCGGGGCCGGCCCGTCGCGCCGGACCGGTCGGACCAGCGCACCGACCGACCACGCCGCCAGCACCGTCAGCGCGCCGACCGCGGGGCCGTAGTACCAGTGGTAGGGCGCCGTCCCGATCACGACGAATGCCCCCGCGTGCACCGCCGCGCCCAGCCCGAGGATCGTCACCGCGGCCCGACCCCGGCGTCGCACGGCCACCCAGGCGAGGCCGCCCACCACCCCGGCGACGGCCGGGAGCAGCGCGAGGACGGTCGCCACCGGGAACACCCTGGCGTAGACCGTCAGCCCGTTCGCGAAGGTGATGTGGTCACGCCCCCAGCTGTCGCCGACCTTCCACAGCAGCGTGTCCGGCACGAACGAGCCCAGCACGACCCACGAGAACAGGTACCAGGGCGCGGCGACCAGGAACGCCGCCGCCACGACCGCCCACCGGCGTCGGCGCAGCGCCGGAACCGCGACGACCGCGAGCACGGCGACGACGACCAGGTCCGGCCGGGTGAGTACGAGCAGCGCGCACAGCACGCCCGCGGTGCGCGCGCGGCCGGTGACCGCGGCGTGCGCGAGCCCGGCGAGCAGGACGACCGCCAGGTACGTCTCGAGCCCCACGGTGGACAGCAGCAGCGGGTTCGCCAGCAGCAGCGGCGCCGGGAGCGCGGCCGTCCAGCCGGGCAGCCCGAGCGCCGCGGCGGTCCCCGCGCTCCAGTGGGTGAGCAGCGCCATCAGCCCGGCCAGCACGATCCCGGCGGCGACCACCGCGTCGCGGACGACGAGCGTCACCGCCGCCTGGAGCAGCACGTTCAGCGGGGAGGTGGCGCTGTTCGCGGGCAGGCCGGGCGACACGCCCCACTCCCCGTGCAGCGCGAGCGTGCGGACGTAGGCGAGGGTGATGTAGGCGTCGTCGATCAGCGCCCCGCGGACCAGCGCGAACGCACCCGCCGCGAGCAGGGCGGCGGCCGCGGGCAGCACCGCGGCGGACCAGCGCGGCGGCGGCGCTGCGGGCACACGGTGGCGGCCCCGGCGCGTCCCCCACGGGCGCGGCTCCGGAGCCGATCGTCCCGGGCGGACCGCGGCGAGCACGGAGCAAGAATTGCAGGTGGCGCAGCGCCCCGGACACGGCCCCGCCACTCCGCCGGAGTGAGGTCGCCCACGGAGGGCGCTGCGTGGCACCCTTCGCGCGTGACCCGGCACGTGACCGACGACGAGCGCCGCGCCCGGCTGGTGACCCGCCACCGGCTCGCCCCGCACACCCGCACCGACGATGTCGTCGCGATCAGCGACGACCTGGTCGGGCTGCACTCGACCGACCCGGTGACGGTGTACCTGTCGGCGGCCGCACGGATGGTGACCCCGTCACTCGGTCCGGTCGACGCCGCGTTGCACACCGACCGCACCCTGCTGCGCCACCACGCGATGCGCCGCACGCTGTGGGTGTTCGGCCGCGGCCACGCCGCGCTGGCCCACCACGCCGCCACCGTCGACGTCGCCGCCGTCCAGCGTCGTGACCTGCTGCGTCAGGCCGCAGCAGCCGGCCACGACGACCCCGAGGCGTGGTACGCCGACGCCGCCGACCAGGTCCTGGCGGTGCTCGCCGAACGGGGCCCGACCGCCGCCCGCGACGTCGCGAAGGCCCTGCCCGGGCTCGCCGCGCAACGGCTCGTCCTGCCCGGCGGGGGCCCGCAGCCCGCCCACACCCGGGTGCTGCTGGTGCTCGGGTTCGAGGGCCGGGTGCTGCGGACCCGACCGCTCGGGACGTGGGTCAACGGCCAGTACCGCTGGGCCACGGCCGACGCCTGGGTCCCCGGCGGGATCGGCCCCGCACCCGACCCCGACGGCGACGCCCGTCGCGCGGCCGCGGCCGGGCTGGCCCGCGCCCACCTGCGGGCGTTCGGCCCGGTCCGCCGCGACGACCTGAAGTGGTGGGCGGGCTGGACCGTCGCCACCACCACCACGGCGCTGGCCGACGTCGGTGCGGTCGAGGTGACCCTCGACGGCGGGGACACCGGGTTCCTGCTCCCCGACGACCTGGACCCCGTCCCCGATCCCGGGCCGTCGGTGGCGCTGTTGCCGAGCCTCGACCCGTCGACGATGGGGTGGAAGGCCCGCGGCTGGTACCTGCCCGCCGAGGTGGCGCCGGAGCTGTTCGACCGCAACGGCAACGGCGGACCGGCGGTCTGGGTGGACGGTCGCATCGTCGGGACCTGGGTGCAGCGCCCGGACGGCGAGATCGCGACCCTGCTGCTCGCGCCGGTCACGGCCCGGGCGCAGGCGCAGGTGCGGGACGCGGCGCAGCGGCTGCGGGAGTTCCTCGGCGACGCGCGGTTCTCCACCCGGTTCCCGGCCCCCGCCCAGCCCCGACTGCTCGCCTGACGGGCCGGCGACACCGCGCACATCGGGCCA
>NZ_MCIP01000001.1:3744153-3860664 GCF_001932425.1 Pseudonocardia sp. Ae505_Ps2 | reverse complement strand
GGGCCGGCGACACCGCGCACATCGGGCCACGGCGCAGATCGGAGCACGCCGCGCTCGGCGGGCGCGGTGCGGCCGGCCGAGCGCCGAGTGGCACACCATGCACCCGCGGCACCCGTCACGGGGTACACGGTGTGCCACTCGGCGTCGGTCACTCCAGGTCGAGCCCGAGGTCCAGCGCGGTCACCGAGTGGGTCAGCCCGCCGACGGCGAGGAAGTCCACACCGGTGGCCGCGTAGTCCCGGGCGCCGGCCAGGGCCAGCCCGCCGGAGGACTCCAGCAGCGTGGCCCGGTCCCCGCGCCGCCGGACCGCCTCGGCCGTCTCGGCGACGGTGAAGTTGTCCAGCAGCACCAGCTCGGCGGCGAGCTCCAGCACCTCGTCGAGCTGGTCGAGCGAGTCGACCTCCACCTCGCACGGCAGGTCCGGGGCGAGCGCGCGGGCCGCGGCCAGCGCCGCGGAGACCGACCCGGCCGCCGCGACGTGGTTGTCCTTGATCAGCACCGCGTCGCCCAGCCCGAGCCGGTGGTTCACCCCGCCGCCGCACCGCACGGCGTACTTCTCCAGCAGCCGCAGGCCGGGCAGCGTCTTGCGGGTGTCCCGGATCCGGGCGCCGGTCCCGTCGACGGCGTCGACCCAGGCGCGGGTGGCCGTCGCGATCCCGGACAGGTGCGTGAGCAGGTTCAGCGCGGTGCGCTCTGCGGTGAGCAGTCCGCGGACCGGTGCCCGCACCGTCAGTGCCGGGGTCCCGGCGGTGAGCCGGTCACCGTCGGCCGCCTCGGCGAGGACGGTGTACCCGCCCGCGCCGAGCACCTCGTCGAGGACGGCGCGGGCCGCCGGGAGCCCGGCGAGCACGCCGTCGACCCGCGGGGTGACCGACGCGGTCGCCACGGCGTCGGCGGGCACGGTCGCCGCCGTCGTCGCGTCCGGGCCGTACCGCAGGTCCTCCCCCAGCGCGGTGCGCACCACCCGCAGCAGGTCCTCGGGGTCCGGGACCCCGACGTCGCTGACCCCACCGACCCCGGCGGCGACGCGCGCCCCGCCCCGCGCCGTCCCGGTGCGTGCCGTCATGCCGCACCCACCAGCGAGCCGTCCGCCACGACCACCGGCCGCCCGGTCGCGTCGACCCGGATCCGCAGCGACGACCGCTGGTGCGTGTCGTCCCGGTCGGGGAAGTCCGTGCGCACGTGGCAGCCGCGGGTCTCCCGGCGGGTGCCCGCCGCCACCAGCACGGCCTGGGCGATCAGGGTCAGTGCCGCGTCCTCCACGCCGGCGCGGTCGACCGGGACCGCGGTGGTGGTGACGGCCTCGATCGCGTCCGACGCGCCGGCGAGCCCGGCGGCGTCGCGGCCGATCCCGGCGCTGCCCGACATCGCCCGCTGCACCACGGTGCGGTCGGCCACCGGCAGCGCCGGGACCGTCCCGGCCGGGGCCGGCACCCCGGTCGGGCCCGCGTCGGCGAGCACCGCGCGGACCACCCGCTCCCCCACGACCAGCCCCTCCAGCAGCGAGTTCGACGCCAGCCGGTTCGCCCCGTGCAGCCCCGTCCTGGCGACCTCGCCCGCCGCGTAGAGGCCCGGGACACCGGTCCGGCCGGACGTGTCGGTGACGACGCCGCCGCAGGCGTAGTGCGCGGCCGGAGTCACCGGGATCGGCTCGGTCAGCGGGTCGATCCCGGCGGCCCGGCAGGAGGCGTAGACGGTCGGGAACCGCGCGGCGAACCCGTCGAGGGCGGTGGCGTCGAGCCAGGCGCACTCGCTCCCGGTCTCGGCCATCCGGCGGGTGATCGCCGCGGCGACGACGTCGCGCGGGGCGAGGTCGGCCCGCGGGTGCACCCCGGCCATGAACGCGGTCCCGGCCCGGTCGCGCAGCACCGCGCCCTCGCCGCGGACGGCCTCGGTCACCAGCGGGCGACGCCCGGCGGCGCCGCTGCCGGGGCCGGTCCACAGCACGGTCGGGTGGAACTGCACGAACTCCAGGTCCGCCGCGACGGCACCGGCGCGCAGGGCGAGCGCGACGCCGTCGCCGGTGGAGGTGGCCGGGTTGGTGGTGGAGGCGTAGAGCTGCCCGTAGCCGCCGGTCGCGAGCAGCACCGCGGGCGCCGACAGCACCCCGGCGCGGCCGTCGGCGTCGAGCACCGTGAGGCCGGTGACCCGGCCGGCGTCGCGCAGCAGGTCGGCGGCGACGTGCCCGTCGAGCACGGTGAGCTGTGCCGACCGGGTCGCCGCGACCAGCGCGCGCTCGATCTCCGCACCGGTCGCGTCGCCCCCGGCGTGCACCACCCGGTACGCCGAGTGGCCGCCCTCCCGGGTCCGCGCGGGGCGGTCCCCGCTCAGGTCGAACAGGGCGCCGCGCGCGCGGAGCCTGCGCACCGCGTCCGGTCCGGCGCGCACGATCGTCTCCACCGCGGCGACGTCGTTCAGCCCGCCGCCCGCGGCGACGGTGTCGGCGACGTGGGAGTCGGGCGTGTCCCCGGCGATGTCGCCGAGCACGACGGCCACCCCGCCCTGTGCCCAGCGCGTGGAGCCCTCACCGATGCCGTCCTTGGTGACCACCACGACGCGCAGCCCGGCCGCGGCCGCGTCGAGCGCGGCGGTCAGCCCGGCCACCCCGGACCCGACGACGACCAGGTCGGCGCCGGCCTCCCAGCCGGCTCCCCGCGCGGTCACTCCCCACCTCCCGGCTGGCCGATCTCGATCATCCGCTGCACGGCGGCGCGGCCGCGCGCGGCGAGGTCGGGGTCGACGTGGACCTCGTCGGTGCCCTCGCGGACCGACCGCAGCAGCGCCTCGGCGGTGATCATCTTCATGTAGGGGCAGGACGCGTGCTCGTTCACCGCGCGGAACTCGATCTCCGGGGCGGCCAGGCGCAGCTGGTGCAGCATCCCGACCTCGGTCGCGACGAGCACCTCCGTCGCACCGGTCGCGCGGGCGGCGTCGATCATCCCGCCGTTGGACAGGATCTTCACCTGCTCGGCCGGCACCGCGCCGGTGCCCGCCAGGTAGAGCGCCGAGGTCGCGCAGCCGCACTCGGGGTGCACGAACAGGTCGGCGCCGGGGTGGGCGGCGGCCCGGTCGGTGAGCTGGCGGCCGTTGATGCCGGCGTGCACGTGGCACTCCCCGGCCCAGACGTGCATGTTCTCCCGCTGCAGGGTGCGGCGCACGTGCGCACCGAGGAACTGGTCGGGCAGGAACAGCACCTCGCGGTCGCGCGGGATCGAGTCGACGACCTCGACGGCGTTGGAGGAGGTGCAGCAGATGTCGGTCTCGGCCTTCACCGCGGCGGTGGTGTTGACGTAGGAGACGACGACCGCACCCGGGTGCTCGGCCTTCCACTCCCGGAGCTGGTCGGCGGTGATCGAGTCGGCCAGCGAGCAGCCGGCCCGCGCGTCGGGGATCAGCACGGTCTTGTCCGGGCTGAGGATCTTGGCGGTCTCGGCCATGAAGTGCACGCCGCAGAACACGATCGTCGACGCGTCGGACTCGGCCGCGATCCGGGACAGCGCGAGCGAGTCCCCCACGTGGTCGGCGACGTCCTGGATCTCGGGCAGCTGGTAGTTGTGCGCCAGCAGGACCGCGTCCCGCTCGCGGGCCAGCGCACGCACCTCGTCGGCCCAGCCGGGGTCGATCCCCGTGTCGCCGGGTGCCGTCAGCGTTCCGGTCATTGCGCCCTCCCGAGCCGAATCGGGTTTTCACCTAGCGGGCGGAAACTGAGCGGATAGTAGCACCGCTCGTCCGCCACCGGCACCTCCGTCGTGACCGGGACCTCACCTGACGGACACCTCACCGTCACGTCCCGGTGCGGTTGCCGGTCCGCCCTAGGCTGGGGTCCGTGACACCTCCACCGGTCCTGCACGAGGTCCTCGCCGTCGTGCTCAGGATCCGGGAGGGGCGGGTCAATGCCCTCCTCTGGCAGCGCGCCCTGGACCCGGACGCCGGCCGCTGGGCGCTGCCCGGCGGCACCCTGGGCCCCGACGAGGACGTCGAGACCTCCGTGCGCCGGCAACTCGCCGAGAAGGTCGACGTCCGCGAGGTCGCCCACGTCGAGCAGCTCTCGGTGTTCTCCGACCCGGCCCGCTCGCCCGGCAGGCGCCGCATCGCCACCGCGTTCCTCGGCCTGGTCCCCTCCGACGCGGACCCGGCGCTGCCCGAGGACACCGCGTGGCACGAGGTCGAGGACCTGCCCGCGACCGCGTTCGACCACGCCGGGATCGTCGCGGCGGCGCGGGACCGGCTGCGCGCCAAGCTCTCCTACACCAACCTCGGGTTCGCGCTCGCCCCCGCGGAGTTCACGATCTCGGCGCTGCGGGAGCACTACGTCGCCGCGCTGGGACACGAGGTGTCGGCGACGAACCTGCAGCGCGTCCTCACCCGTCGCGGCCTGCTGGAGCCCACCGGCGAGGTCGCGCCGTCCGGGCGCGCGGGTGGGCGCCCGGCCGCGGTGTTCCGGTTCACCGACCGCGGCCTGCGGGTCACCGACGCGTTCGCCGTGCTCCGCCCACCCGCGCGACCCGGCGGGGCCCGCGACGGCGTACTACCGTGAGCCGGTGTCCGCCATGCTCCCGCTGTTCCCGTTGGGAACGGTGCTGATGCCGGGTGCGGCGCTTCCCCTCCACATCTTCGAGCCCCGCTACCGCCAGCTCACCGTCGACCTGCTCACCGGGGCCGTCCCCGACCGCGAGTTCGGCGTCGTCGCGGTGCGCGAGGGCCACTCACCGGACCGCTCCGGCGCCGCGGGCATGCACCCCGTCGGCTGCACCGCGGTGCTCATCGACGCCCGCCGGCTGCCCGACGGCCGCTACGACGTCGTCACCCGCGGGGCCCGCCGCTTCCGGCTGCTCGACCTCGACGCGACCTCGCACTCCTACCTCTGCGGCGAGGTCGAGTTCCTGCCCGACGACACCGGCGACGACGCCGACCCGCGGCTGGTGGCGATGCTGGAGCGGTCCGCCCGCGCGGCCCACCGCGAGTACTGCGACACCGCGTGGCGGACCGGTGACTGGTCCGAACCCGCCGACGACACCCCCACTGCCGAGCTCGCGCACCTGCTCGCCGGGGACTGTCTGCTCCCCCTCGATGACCGCCAGCTCCTCCTGGAGCAGACCAGCCCGGTGCAGCGGCTGCGGGAGATCCGCCGGCTGCTCGCCCGCGAGCGCGGCCTGCTGGAGAACCTGCGGGCGGTGCCCGCGCCGCTCGGGTCGTTCACCGACGAGCACAGCCCGAACTGAGCTCACCCGCCGATCGCGAGGTGCGGCCCGTCCCAGCGCCGGCGCAGCCACCGGTCGTGCGAGGTGACGACGACGGTCCCCGGCGCGGTCCCGAGCGCCTCCTCCAGTTCCCCGGCCAGCCGCAGCGAGACGTGGTTGGTCGGCTCGTCGAGCAGCAGCAGGTCCGGGGCGTCGGCGACGGCGACGGCCAGTGCCAGCCGCCGTCGCTGGCCCAGGCTGAGCTCGCCGACCGCGGTGCCGTGCTCGCGCGGGTGCAGCAGCCCCAGCTCGCGCAGCGGGACGGCCTCGGCCGGCTCGACGCCGACGGCGTCGGCGTAGGCGGCCGCGGCGCTGCGGTCGGGCGGGCCGACGTCGGGGTCCTGGGCCAGCAGCCCGACCCGGCGCGCCCGCACGTCCACGGTGCCCGCGCTCGGGGCCAGGTCGGAGTGCAGGACCGCCAGCAGGGTCGACTTCCCGGCCCCGTTCGGGCCGGTGACCAGCAGCTTCTCCCCCACCGGCAGGTCGAGCAGGTCGAGCCGCAGCCGGCCGTCGACCCGCAGGTCCCGGATGCTCACGGCGAGCCCGTCGGCCGGGGCCTCGCCGGTCAGGCGCCCGGTGAACTCCAGCGGCCGGGGCGGCTTGCGGACCGCCTCGCGCTCGGCGGTCTCCAGCCGGCGCTGGGCGTCGTGCACCCGGCGGGCCCGGGTGCGTTCGACGCCGGCCTCCTTGAAGGCGTGGATGAACTTGTCGTTGTCGCGCGGGCCGCGGCCGGGGGCGATCGTCGAGAGCCCGGCCCGGCTCCGCTCGCGCAGCGCGGCGATCTCCTCCTGCTCCGCGGCGAAGCGCTCCTCCCAGCGACGGCGGCTCGCCGCGGCGGCATCGAGGTACTCGGTGAACGAGCCGCCGAACCGGCGTCCGCCGTGCCCGTCGGTGCCGAGCTCACCGGCGTCGAGGTCGAGCAGCTCGGTGCAGACCCGGTCGAGGAAGGTGCGGTCGTGGCTCGCCGCGACGACGACGCCGGGCAGCTCCACGAGTGAGCGTTCCAGCAGGTCCAGGGCGTCGTCGTCGAGGTGGTTGGTGGGCTCGTCGAGCAGCAGCACCGCGGGGCGGCGGACCAGCGCGGCGGCCATCGCGAGCCGGGTGCGCTCGCCGCCGGACAGGGTCGCGACCGGCCGGTCCCGCTCCAGGTCGGCGACGCCGAGCGTGCCCGCGGTGACCTCGGCGCGCCGGTCGGCGTCCCACGCGTCGTGGGCGATCGCCCAGGCCAGCACCCGGTCGTAGGCGGCGGCGCCGGTGCCGTCGGCGAGCCGGCCTGCCAGGCGCTCCAGCTCGGCGACGGCGTCGTGCAGCGGGCGCAGCGCCGCGTCCAGCAGGTCGCCGACGGTCCCCCCGTCGCCCAGGTCCGGCTCCTGCGGCAGGTACACCCGGTCCGCGGGCACCGTGAGCGTCCCACCGTCCGGGGTGTCGACGCCGGCGAGCAGCCTCAGCAGCGTGGACTTGCCCGAGCCGTTCTCCCCGATCAGGCCGACCCGCGTGCCCGGTGCGGCGACGAGGTCGACGCCGTCGAGCACCGGGGGGCGGCCGGCGTGGGTGGCGTAGGAACGGACCAGCCCGCGGGCGGTGACGGCACGGATCTGCTCGGTCGATGACATGACGACGGCTCCGGTGGAGACGGAGGAGGACCGCGGGGGCGTGTGCCGCGTCCGCGGTCGGTGGGGTCGTCAGTGCCTCATGATGAGCAGGAGACTAGCGGGCGCGCCGGTGCGGCGCACCCCGGTTTCTCAGCGCAGGTTTCTCAGTGCCAGCCGTAGCGCGAGCGCAGCTCGGTGGCGACCCGGTCGAACCGCGCCCGGTCGAGCACCGCGCCCTCCCGGCGGATCCCGTGCTCCTCCACCTCCAGCACCCGGTCCAGCCGGATGTAGGAGTCGCGCCCCTCGCGGTCCCAGGCGCCGGAGCCGATCCCGACCCAGTCCGGGTCGTGGGCCCGCTTGTCCTGGCTGGACAGCATCAGCCCGAGCAGGTCCCCACCCGAGCGCCCGACGACGAGCAGCGGCCGGTCCTTGCCCTGGCTCGCGTCCTCCTCGTAGGGCACCCAGGTCCAGACGATCTCGCCGGGGTCCGCGGCGCCGTCGGGCTCGGGGGCGTAGGCGATCTGCCGGGCACGGTCGCCGGTCGGCGCGGTCCGCACCCGCCCGGCCGTGGGCGGCGGACCGGGCCGGGCACCGCCGCCCGGCCGCGCACCCCGCGGTGCCGTCCGACCGGACCTCTGCGCGTCCTTCTGCGAGTCCTTGAGGAACTGCACCGCCACGTCCGCGGCCTTGCGCAGGACCGAGCCCCAGTTGATCGCCATGCCGGCCAGCCTGCCGCATGTGCGGCGCGTCACCGCGACCGGGCGCGCATGAACGGTTCCGCATGTGGGCACCCATCGGTATGAAGGCGACTCTGATCCACGGCAAGCACGACATCCGGATCTCGTCCGACATACCGGACCCGGTCATCCGTGACGACACCGATGCGATCGTGCGGGTCCTGCGCTCCTGCATCTGCGGCAGCGACCTGTGGCCGTACAACTCGGCGGAGGACTCCACCGAGGGCCACCGCATCGGCCACGAGTTCCTCGGTGTGGTCGAGGAGGTCGGGTCCGGCGTCCGGAACCGCACGAAGGGCCAGCTCGTCGTCGCACCGTTCGTGTGGGCCGACAACACCTGTGACTTCTGCGCCGCGGGCCTGCAGACCTCCTGCCGGCACGGCGGCGGCTGGGGCTCCGACGGCACCGACGGCGGCCAGGGCGAGGCCGTCCGTGTGCCGTTCGCCGACGGCACCCTGGTCCCGATGCCCGGCGAGCCGGACGACGCGCTGCTCGCCTCGATGCTGACCCTGTCCGACGTGTTCCCCACCGGCCACCACGCCGCCGTCTCGGCGCGGGTGCAGCGCGGGGACACCGTGGCCGTCGTCGGCGACGGAGCGGTCGGGCTCTGCGCGGTGCTCGCGGCGAAGCGGCTCGGTGCCGAGCGCATCATCCTGCTCGGCCGGCACACCGCCCGGACCGACCTGGGCCGCGAGTTCGGCGCCACGGACGTCGTCCCCGAGCGCGGCGACGAGGCGATCGAGAAGGTCCGCGAGCTCACCGGCGGCGACAGCGTCGACGCCGCGTTGGAGTGCGTCGGCTACGTCGAGGCCGTCCGCACCGCCGTCGAGGTCACCAAGGACGGCAAGCTCGTCGGCCGGGTCGGCGTCTCGCAGTACTCCGACATCCCGCTGGGCGTGGGCTCGTTCATGCGCAACGTCGGCGTGCACGGCGGCGTCGCACCGGCGCGGGCCTACATCGAGGAGCTGCTGCCCGACGTGCTGGACGGCACGGTCCGGCCGGGCAAGGTCTTCGACCGCACGGTCGGCCTCGACGAGGTCCCCGACGGCTACCGCGCCATGAACGACCGCGAGGCCCTCAAGGTCCTGATCAAGCCCTGACCGGGACCGGGCCCGCTACCGGCTGGACCGCTCGCCGTGCCTGCTGCACCGGGCGGTCCAGCCCACCGGGTCGACCTGGACCACCATCCGCCGCGCGCAGTCCGGGCAGAAGCGCGGCGGCTCCAGCTCACGTCGCGCGGCGCACCGGTCGTGGCCCGCCGTCGCGTCGGGGTTCCCGCACTGGTCGCAGTACGGGCCCCCGTCCTCCCGGGTGGAGACCTGCACCGGCGCCGTCACAGCGTCTCGTTGAGGGCCTTGATCGGCATCTCCAGCTCGCCGAGCAGGTCGATGTCGGACTCGGCCGGACGTCCCAGCGTGGTCAGGTAGTTCCCGACGATCACCGCGTTGATCCCGCCGAGCAGGCCCTTGCGGGCGCCCAGGTCGCCGAGGGTGATCTCGCGGCCACCGGCGAAGCGCAGGATCGTGCGCGGCAGCGCCAGGCGGAACGCGGCGACGGTGCGCAGCGCGTCCGGCCCGGACATCGGCTCCAGGTCCCCGAACGGGGTGCCCGGGCGCGGGTTGAGGAAGTTCAGCGGCACCTCGTCGGGCTCCAGCTCGGCGAGCTGCCCGGCGAACTCGGCGCGCTGGTCCAGGCTCTCCCCCATCCCGACGATCCCGCCGCAGCACACCTCCATGCCGGCCGCACGGACCATGCGCAGGGTGTCCCAGCGCTCCTCCCAGGTGTGGGTGGTGACCACGTTGGGGAAGTGGCTGCGGGCGGTCTCCAGGTTGTGGTTGTAGCGGTGCACGCCCATGCCGGCGAGCTCGTCGACCTGCTCGGCCGTGAGCATCCCCAGCGAGCAGGCGATGTTGATGTCGACCTCGTCCCGGATCGCCGCGATGCCGGCGGCGACCTGGGACATGAGCCGCTCGTCGGGCCCACGGACGGCCGCGACGATGCAGAACTCGGTGGCCCCGGTCTTCGCGGTCTGCTTGGCGGCCTCGACGAGCATCGGGATGTCCAGCCAGGCCGAGCGCACCGGCGAGGCGAACAGGCCCGACTGCGAGCAGAAGTGGCAGTCCTCGGGGCACCCGCCGGTCTTGAGCGAGATGATCCCCTCGACCTCGACGTCGGGCCCGCACCAGCGCATCCGCACCTCGTGGGCCAGCTCCAGCAGGTCGTCGAGGCGGTCGTCGGGAAGGTCGAGCACCTCGCGCACCTGGCTGACGGTGAGGCCGCGGCCCTGGTCGAGGACCTGGTCGCGCGCGACGGTGAGAACGTCGGTCCTGGCGGTCGTCATGATCAGGCATCCTGCCAGCGGCCGACCGGGCGCGGTCCGAATGTGCGGCACGCAACGTCGCGGAACCACTCGGGAGCGGCACCGCCGAGCCCGGCCGGGAGCACACCGAGCAGCGGCACCCCGCTGGTCGCGGGCAGGTCGTCGAGGTTGCACCGGGCGGCGAGGTCGGGCGTGTCCGGCCAGGCCCCGACGACGACCCCGGCGCAGACCAGGTCACGCGCCCGCACTGCCTCGACGGTCAGCGCGGTGTGGTTGAGCGTGCCGAGCCCGGCCGCGGCGACGACGACCACCGGCGCGTCGAGCAGGCGGGCGACGTCGGCGACGGTGCCGCCGTCGTCGTCGAGGTGCACGAGCAGCCCGCCCGCGCCCTCGACGAGCACCAGGTCGTGGGTGCGGGCCAGGTCGCGGGCGGCGTCGGCGGCCGCGACGGGGGTGACCGGGGCGAGCCCGGCCCGCCGTGCGGCGGTCCCGGGTGCGAGCGGCTCGGGATAGCGGGCGAGCTCGGCGGTGTGCGCCTGCGGCACCAGCCGCGCGACGACGGCGGCGTCCCCCGGCTCGTCCGGTCCGACCCCGGTCTGGGCGGGCTTGAGCACCGCCACCCGCTCCCCCGCCGCGACCGCGACCGCGGCCAGCGCGGCGGTGGCGACGGTCTTGCCGACCTCGGTGCCGGTCCCGGTGACGACCAGGTGGCGCCCGGTCATGCCGGGACCCCCGTCCGCGCCGCGGCCAGCACCTCGGTGAGTACCCCGGCCGCGAAGGACAGCTCGGCGTCGGTGAGTCCGGCGCGGGCGGTCAGGCGCAACCGGGAGGTGCCCGGCGGGACCGACGGCGGGCGGAAGCACCCCACCCGCAGCCCGCGGCGCAGACAGGCCGCGGCGGCCTCGACGGCGGGGCCGGGCTCGCCCAGCACGACCGGGACGACCGCGGACACCGGCACCGGGGCGTCGCAGGCCCCGGCCAGCACCCCGGCGACGTGCAGCACCTCGGCCGGCCGGCCGGGCTCGGCGGCGAGCACCCGCAGCGCGGCGAGCGCCGCGCCGGCCGCGGCCGGGGCGAGACCGGTGTCGAAGATGAAGCTGCGCGCGGAGTCCACCAGATGGGCGGTGACCGCGGCCGGGCCGAGGACCGCGCCGCCCTGGCTGCCGAGCGCCTTGGACAGCGTGACGGTGGCGACGACGTCGTCGGCCCCGGCGAGCCCGGTCTCGGCGAGCAGCCCGCGCCCGCCGGGACCGCGCACGCCGAGGGCGTGCGCCTCGTCTGCGAGCAGCACCGCGCCGCGGGCCCGGCAGACCCGGTGCAGCGCCGTGAGCGGGGCGAGGTCGCCGTCGGCGGACCCGACGGAGTCGGTGACGACGAGCGCGCGGGTCTCGGTGCGGGCCGCCAGCGCGGCGTCGACCGCGTCGACGTCGCCGTGCGGCACGACGACCACCCGGGCCCGGGAGAGCCGGCACGCGTCGACCAGCGAGGCGTGTGCCGCGGCGTCGGAGACGATCAGGGAGCCGGGCCCGGTGAGGGCGGTGACGACGCCGAGGTTGGCGGTGTACCCCGAGGAGAACACCAGCGCGTCGGCGAACCCGCAGAACGCGGCGAGCTCGGTCTCCAGCTCGGCGTGCAGCGCGGTCGAGCCGGTGACCAGGCGCGATCCGGTGGCGCCCGCGCCCCAGGTGCGCAAGGCGGCCGCGGCCCCGTCGAGGACACGCGGATCGGTGGACAGCCCGAGGTAGTCGTTGCCGGCGAGGTCGAGCCACGGCCCGCTCGCGGGGTCGGCCGGTCGCGGGGACAGCCTGCGGCGCAGACCGGCCTCGGTACGGGCGCGGGCGTGCTGGTCGAGCCAGGCCAGCGGGCCGGATCCTGGCGTCGTCGGGAGGTGGCCGGTCACGTCCACACCCTAGGCAGAGCGGAGCCCCGCCCACCGCTAGGTGTGCGGGGCTCCGGGGTCGGGCGTCGCCGGTCAGGCCTGCGGCGCCTCGCCCTGCTGCTTCTCCTGCTCGGCGACGGCGGCACGGACCTCGTCCATGTCGACCGCCTTCACCTGGCCGATGAGGTCCTCGAGGGCCTCGGCGGGCAGCGCGCCCGGCTCGGAGTAGAGCACCACACCGTCGCGGACGGCCATCACGGTCGGGATCGAGGAGATCCCGAACGCCCCGGCCAGCGCCTGCTGGGCCTCGGTGTCGACCTTGCCGAAGGTCACGTCCTGGTGCTTCTCGGAGGCGGCGTCGTACACGGGGGCGAACTGGGTGCACGGCCCGCACCAGGACGCCCAGAAGTCGATGAGCACGGTCGTCCCGGGCGCGCCCACGACGTCGTCGAAGTTGTCGGTGGTCAGTTCCACGGTGGCCATACGGTCCTCAACGACGTCGTGGGTGCGGATTGTTCCCGGGTGCGCGGTCTCAGACCTTCAGCAGCCGGCGGGCCGCGGCGGTGGCCCCGTGCCCGTGTCCGGCGGCGATCCGGTCGAGGTCCGAGCCGTCGGTCCCGATGTCGGCGCGGGGCTCGACGAACCGGCCCGCCGCCTCGTCGAGGACGAGCACACGGGCGCTGCGGATGTCGTAGAACAGGCCCAGCACCTCGGCGCCGGAGTCCTGCGCCCGCAGCATCTCCAGCTGCATCGCGACGTTCACCATCGCCAGCTGGTCGGCCTCGCCGAAGCCGTCCTCCGCGGCGGCGACGGCGACCGGGTGGCCGGTCTCGTAGGCCCGCAGCACTGGCCGTGCCTCGCGCAGCCATTGGCCGAGCGCGGAGTCCCCGCTCGCGCCGCCGGCGAGCAGTCCCTGCATCGCGCCGCAGCCGGAGTGGCCGCAGACCGCGACGATCGGGACGTCGAGGGTGCCGGTGGCGAACTCGACAGCGGCCGCGGTGCCGGGACCGACGACGAGGTTGCCGACGTTCTGCACGGTGAACACGTCACCCGGGCCGCTGTGGGTGATGACGTGCGGCAGCACCCGGGAGTCCGCGCAGGTGATCATCATCGCGGATGGGGACTGCCCGTCGGCGAGCCCGGTCATGGTCGGGCGGATCGCCTCGGAGGTGTTGTCGTGGTAGGCGGCGACGCCGGCCATCAGCGTCCCCGACGCGTGCCCCTCGGTCCGCATGCCCTGCCACTCGCCCCAGGTCAGGAACCCGGCGCCAGGCGCGGTGGCGCGACGGGCCTGCTCGGGCTCGATCACGGTCACGGTGGCGCCGGTGCCCTCGTGCCGCGCCTTCCAGGCGAGCAGGTGGTCGTAGGCGGCGTGGTCGAGGTAGTCGGTGACCAGCCGGACGGTGACGTCGCAGCCGCGCGGGACGGCGTTCAGCTCGCGGGACAGCCGCGGCACGGCCAGGAAGCTCAGCGAGCCCTCGACGACGAGCTCGCAGCTGCCGTCGTCGGCCTGCTCCAGGTGCGGGCGGGACCGGACGGCACGCCAGAGCAGCATCAGCCCGGCCAGGACCAGCCCGATCAGGACGCCCTCGAGCAGGTTCAGGAACACGACGCCGAGCAGGGTGGCGGCGTAGATGGCCAGCTCGCCGTGCTGACGTGCGGTGCGGATCTCGGACGGCTTGATCAGCCCGACACCCATCATGACCAGCAGACCGGCCAGTGCGGCCATCGGGATGAGCTCGATGACGCCGATCAGCACGATCGCGAACAGCGCGATCCAGACACCGTGCAGCACCGCCGACGCGCGGGTCTCGGCACCGGCCTTGACGTTCGCGGCGGACCGGACGATCACACCGGTGATGGGCAGGCCGCCGATCATGCCGGACACGGTGTTGGCTGCACCCTGGCCGAGCAGCTCCCGGTCGGTGTCGGTGCTCGTGCCGGGCTTCATGCGCTCCACCGCGACGGCGGACAGCAACGACTCGACGCTCGCGATCAGCGCGATCGTCAGCATGCCGAACAGCACGCCGCCCCAGTTCGACTCCGGCAGCGTGGGCAGCGACAGCGCGTCCAGGAGCGAGCCCCCCAGCTGCACCCGGACGACGTCGGTGAACGCGAGGGAGACGACGGTGGCCGTGACGATCGCGACCAGCGCGGCCGGGACGACGGTCAGCTTCGCGGGCAGCCGGTTCCAGGTCAGCATGATCGCGATGACGATGCCGCCGAGGAGCAGCGCGGGCCAGGACAGGTTCGCGATCGCGCCGGGCAGCGCGGTGATCGAGTTGACACCGCCGGTCTGCGCCTGGCCACCGAGCACGACGTTCAGCTGGCCGAGGGCGATGGTGGCGCCGATGCCCGCGAGCATGCCGTGCACGACGGCCGGCGGGATGGCCTGGGCGAACCGGGACAGCCGGGTCAGCCCGAACACGATCTGCAGGACACCGGCGCCCGCGGTGATGAGGGTGGTGACCTGCCAGCCGAAGGTGTTGACCAGCTCGGCGACGATCACGGTCAGACCCGCGGCGGGGCCGGAGACCTGGAGCTTCGAGCCGCCGAGCAGACCGGCGACGACGGCACCGACGACGGCGGCGATGAGGCCGGCCAGGATCGGGGCGCCGGAGGCGACGGCGATGCCCAGCGAGAGGGGCACCGCCACGAGGAACACGACGATCGAGGCGGACAGGTCCGCCCGGGCGTGCGGGAACGTGCGCCCGAACCAGGAGCCGCCGGGCGGCGAGTGCTCGCCACGGCCGGACTCGGCCGGGGCGTGCTCGTGGTCCTGCATGCCGTGCTCGGTGTTGCTGGTGTTGCCAGTGGGGCGGGTGGTGCTGGAGTGACTGTGCGCGGGCACCGGATCCTCCGTATCGGTCCGTGGGGGGTGCCGGACCGCAACGGTGCGGTCGGCTGGGGCGGGTCGTGCGGTGCGCGACCGGCGGAGCGGGTGCGGCCGACCGGACGAATGCGATCGGCCGACACCGTTTCACCCCGACCAGGGAATCGGATCCTGATGAGAGCGCTTCTCATCGTTTCGGACGTCTGCGACGAAACGCCCGGTCAGCGCCGTACATCTCTGTGTAACGTGATGTGGAACACGGAAAGATCCACCGGATCGGTGGTCCGATCAGGCGCTCAGCGCTGGTCGCGGTGCCCGTCGCCGTGGGGATCCCGCTGCCCCGCAAGCGCTGCGGCCCGCATCCCGGCGGTGATCAGCGCGATGTCGTCGCGGGTGCTGACGAACGGCGGCATCGCGTAGACGAGGTTCCGGAAGGGCCGCAGCCAGACCCCGGCGAGCACCGCGGCGGCGGTCGCGGCCGCGACGTCGACCTCCTCGTCCAGCTCGACGACGCCGATCGCGCCCAGGACCCGGACCTCCCGCACCCCCGGCAGCGACCGGACGGGGGCCAGCCCGGCGCGCAGCCCGGCGGCGATGTCGCTCACCTCGCGCCGCCAGTCCCGTTCGAGCAGCAGCGACACCGAGGCGTGGGCGACGGCGGCGGCGAGCGGGTTGCCCATGAACGTCGGCCCGTGCATGAGCACGCCGGCCTCGCCGTCGGTGATGCCGCGGGCGACCCGGGTGGTGCACAGGGTCGCCGCCATCGTCAGGTAGCCGCCGGTGAGCGCCTCGCCGACGCACATGACGTCCGGGGCGACGGACGCGTGGTCGGCGGCGAACAGCTCACCGGTGCGGCCGAAGCCGGTGGCGATCTCGTCGAACACGAGCAGCACGTCGTGGGCGTGGCACAGCTCGCGCAGCACGTGCAGGTAGCGGGGGTCGTGGAAGCGCATCCCCCCGGCACCCTGCACCACCGGCTCGACGACGACCGCGGCCAGCTCGTCGGCGTGGGTCTCGACGAGCTCGGCGAGGTGGGCGACGTAGTCGTGGGAGAAGTCCTCCGGCGGGGCGTCGGCGAACACCTGCTGCGGGAGCACGTCGGACCAGAGCGAGTGCATGCCGCCGTCGGGGTCGCAGACGCTCATCGCGCCGAAGGTGTCGCCGTGGTAACCGCGCCGCCAGGTCATCAGCCGGTGCTTGCCGGGGCGGCCGCGGGACCGCCAGTACTGCAGGCACATCTTGATGGCGACCTCGACCGACACCGAGCCGGAGTCGGCGAGGAACACGTGCTCCAGCCCCTCCGGGCCGACGTCCACGAGCAGCCGGGCCAGGTCGACCGCCGGGCCGTGGGTCAGGCCGCCGAACATCACGTGGCTCATCCGGCCGAGCTGGTCGCGCACCGCCGCGTCGAGCCGCGGGTGGCGGTAGCCGTGGATCGCCGACCACCACGACGACATCCCGTCGACGAGCTCACGGCCGTCGGGCAGCGTCAGCCGCACTCCCTGCGCCGACTCCACGACGATCGGCGCCCGGGTGGCCGGCATCGGCGCGTAGGGGTGCCAGACGTGGTCCCGGTCGGTGGCGAGCAGCGCCGCCGTGTCGGACGCGGATCCGGGGAGGGTCGGGTCCGGGACACGCCCGGGGCCTGCGGTGGTCACGAACGGCCACGCTAGTGCCGACCCTCTACGCTGGCCCGACCATGGCCACGCCCGACTCCGTGTACGAGCCGGAGGGGCCCGACGGGTCGGCCCTGCGCCGTCGCGAGCTCGGGCAGACCTCCGCCCGATCTCTGCTGCTCACCGTGCTGGGCGAGTTCGTCCTCCCGGCCGGCGAGCCGGTATGGACCCGGGCCCTGCTCGACGTGCTGGGCGCGCTCGGCGTGGAGGCCAAGTCGGCCCGCCAGGCACTGGCCCGCACCGCGGGCGAGGGCCTGCTCACCTCCGACCGCGACGGCCGCCGGGTCCGCTGGTCGCTCACCCCCGCCGGGTCGGAGCTGCTGTCCGACGGCGCCGCCCGCATCTACGGATTCGGCCGCCCGACGACCGGCTGGGACGGTCGCTGGCTGGTGCTGCTCGCCTCGGTCCCGGAGTCGCGGCGACGCCTGCGGCACCGGCTGCGCACCCGGCTCGCCTGGGCCGGGCTGGGCTCCCCCGCCCCCGGGGTGTGGGTCAGCCCCGACCCCGGCAAGGAGGCCCGGGTCGCGGCGGTGCTCGACGAACTCGATCTCACCGGGTCCGGGTACTCCTTCGTCGGGCACTACGGCGGCATCGGCCGCGCCGACGACATCGTCGCCCAGGCCTGGGACCTCGACGTCGTGGAGCGGGCCTACTCCGAGTTCCTCGACGAGTTCGGCCCGCACCTCAGGCCCGGCGCATCCGGCCGCTCCGAGCCCGGGCCCGCCGCATCCGGCCGCTCCACAACCGGCCACGCCGCATCCGGTCCCGCTGCATCCGGTCCCGCTCGCGCCGGCGCAGCCGCGTCCGGTCACACCGCCGCGTCCACCGCCGCCGCCGCCGACGCCGGCGGTGGCGTCGGCGGCGGCGACGACGGTGACGGCGTCCTCGCCCGCCAGGTCCGCCTGGTCCACGCCTGGCGTCGCTTCCCGTTCCTCGACCCCGAGCTGCCCGCCGAGCTGCTGCCCGAGCACTGGGCCGGGTCCCGTGCCACGGAGCTGTTCACCACCCTGCACGAGCGCTGGGACGCCCCCGCCCGCGCCGCCTGGGCCGACCTGGCCCGCCGGGCCTGAGCCCCGCCCCACCGGACCGGGCCGGCGGCCGGTCGGTGCCGCATCCACACCCCGTCCCCGGTACCCACACCCGTTGCAACGGGTGTGGACGCCGGCTGAGAGGTGTGGCTGGTCAGCCGCCGAGGCAGCCGGGGCCGAGCAGGGCCTTCAGGTCCCCCATCAGGGCCGAGGTGTGCGTGACCTTGAGCGAGTCGTCCAGCCGCAGGGCGGTCATCTTGCTGCCGTAGACCAGGGTCAGGTGCACCTCGGAGGTGCCGGGGTGGTGGGTCAGCACCTCCTTGAGCTTCGCGACGCGCTCGGGGGTGCACTGGTCGGTGCGCAGACTGACCTTGATCGGCAGTCCGGCCTCACCGGTGGCGAGCTCGGGCACCGCGAGGTCGTTCGCGATCAGCGACACGCGGTCGTCGCGCTTGTTGACCCGCGCCTTGACCAGCACGATCGCGTCCTCGGCGACGTCGACGCCGACCACCTGGTAGGCCCGCGGGAAGAACAGCACCTCGATGCCACCGGCGAGGTCCTCGATCTGCGCCGAGGCCCAGGGCTCGCCGTTCTTGTTCACCCGGCGGTTGACGTTGGCGAGGATGCCGCCGACGGTGACCTGCGCGCCCTCGGCGACCGAGCCCTCGACGATGTCGGCGATCGAGGTGTCGGACTTCGCGGCGAGCGCCTGCTCGAGCCCCTGCAGCGGGTGCCCGGACACGTAGAGGCCGAGCATCTCCCGCTCGACGGCGAGCTTGTGCTTGGAGTCCCACTCCTCGTCGGGCACCTTCACGTCGAAGATGCCACCGAGGCCGCCGTCATCGCCCTCGCCGGGGCCGTCCAGGGACCCGAACAGGTCGAACTGGCCCATCGAGGCGGCCTTCTTGGTGCTCATCACCGCGTCGATGGCGTCGGCGTGCACGAGCAGCAGGCCCTTGCGGGAGTGCCCGAGCGAGTCGAAGGCTCCCGCCTTGATCAGCGACTCGACGACCTTCTTGTTGCAGACGACCGCGTCGACCTTGCGCAGGAAGTCGGAGAAGTCGACGAAGTTCCCCTTCTCCCGTCGTGCGGCGACGATCGCGTCGACGACGTTGTGCCCGACGTTGCGGATGCCGCCGAGGCCGAAGCGGATGTCGTCGCCGACCGGGGCGAAGTTGCGCACCGAGTCGTTGACGTCGGGCGGGAGGACCGTGATGCCCATCCGGCGGCACTCGGCCAGGTAGACGGCGGCCTTGTCCTTGTCGTCGCGCACCGAGGTGAGCACGCCGGCCATGTACTCGGCCGGGTAGTTCGCCTTGAGGTAGGCCGTCCAGTAGGACACCACGCCGTAGGCGGCGGAGTGGGCGCGGTTGAAGGCGTAGTCGGAGAACGGGAGCAGGATGTCCCAGAGCGTCTTGATCGCGGCGTCGGAGTAGCCGTTGTCCTTCATGCCCTGGGCGAAGCCAGCGTACTCCTTGTCCAGGATCTCCTTCTTCTTCTTGCCCATCGCGCGGCGGAGCAGGTCCGCCTGGCCGAGTGTGTAGCCCGCCAGCACCTGCGCGATGGACATGACCTGTTCCTGGTAGACGATCAGACCGAAGGTCTCACCCAGCACGTCCTTGAGCGGCTCGGCCAGCTCCGGGTGGATGGGCGTGATCTCCTGCCGGCCGTTCTTGCGGTCGGCGTAGTCGTTGTGCGCGTTCGCACCCATCGGGCCCGGGCGGTACAGCGCGCCGACCGCGGAGATGTGCTCGAACTCGCTGGGCGCCATGCGCCGCAGCAGGTCCCGCATCGGGCCACCGTCGAGCTGGAACACACCCAGGGTGTCCCCGCGGGAGAGCAGCTCGTAGGTCTTGCGGTCGTCCAGCTCGACCTTGTCCAGGTCGACGGCGGGCTTGCCGTTGAGCTCGATGTTCTCCAGGGCGTCGTCGAGGATGGTGAGGTTGCGCAGCCCCAGGAAGTCCATCTTCAGCAGACCGATGGTCTCGCAGACACCCATGTCGAACTGGGTGATGATCGCGCCGTCGGACTCGCGGCGCTGGATCGGGATGACGTCGATCAGCGGCGTCGAGGACATGATCACGCCCGCGGCGTGCACACCCCACTGCCGCTTCAGCCCCTCCAGGCCCCGCGCGGTGTCGATGATCTCCTTGACCTGCGGGTCCGCCTCGTAGAGGGCGCGGACCTCGGTCGCCTCGGAGTAGCGCTTGTGCGACGGGTCGAAGATGCCCGACAGCGGGATGTCCTTGCCCATCACCGCGGGCGGCATCGCCTTGGAGATCCGGTCCGCGACGGAGTAGCCGGGCTGGCCGTAGAGCACCCGCGCCGAGTCCTTGATCGCGGCCTTCGCCTTGATCGTGGAGTAGGTGATGATCTGCGCGATCCGGTCCTCGCCGTACTTCTCGGTGACGTAGCGGATCATCTCGCCGCGGCGGCGCTCGTCGAAGTCCATGTCGATGTCGGGCATCGACACACGGTCCGGGTTGAGGAACCGCTCGAAGATCAGCTTGTGCCGGATCGGGTCGAGGTCGGTGATGCCGAGGACGTAGGCGACCAGCGAGCCCGCCGCCGAGCCACGGCCGGGGCCGCAGCGGATGCCGACCGACTTGGCGTGCTGGATGAGGTCCGCGGTCACCAGGAAGTAGCCGGGGTAGCCCATCTTGATGATGACGCCGACCTCGTAGTTGGCCTGCCGCCGGTACTTCTCGGTGACGCCGTCGGGGAACCGCATGTGCAGCCCCCGCTCGACCTCCTTGATCAGCCAGGACTCCTCGGTCTCTCCCTCGGGGACGGGCGCCTTGGGCTGGAGGTCCTGGCCGGTGGTGAAGTCGATGTTGCAGCGCTCGGCGACGAGCAGCGTGTTGTCACAGGCCTCGGGGTGGATCGGGTCCCAGAGGGCGCGCATCTCGGCGGCGGACTTGAGGTAGAAGTCCTGCGCGTCGAACTTGAACCGGTTCGGGTCCGCGAGGGTCTTGCCGGTCTGGACGCACAGGAGCACCTCGTGCGCCTTGGTGTCGTCCGGGTAGGTGTAGTGCAGGTCGTTCGTCGCGAGGCCGGGCAGGTCGAGCTTGTCCTTGAGCCGGAACAGGTCCTCCTGGACCCGCTTCTCGATCTCGATGCCGTGGTCCATCAGCTCCAGGAAGAAGTTGTCCTTCCCGAAGATGTCCCGGTAGTCGCTCGCGGCCTGGCAGGCGCCGTCGAAGTCGTGCTGCTGGAGCAGGCGGGCGACCTCGCCGGACGGGCAGCCGGTCGTCGCGATCAGGCCCTTGCCGTACTTCTCGAGCAGCTCGCGGTCCATACGCGGCTTGTAGTAGTACCCCTCGAGGCTGGCCAGCGAGGAGAGCCGGAAGAGGTTGTGCATCCCCTCCGTGTTCTCCGCGAGCAGCGTCATGTGGGTGTACATGAGGTCGGGGTTGTTCTCGCTGCCGTTCCCCAGCGCGGTGCGCTTGCGCTCGTGGCGCGACCCGGGCGCGAGGTAGCCCTCCATGCCGATGATCGGCTTGACGTCGTGCGCCTTCGCCTTGCGCCAGAACTCGAAGGCGCCGTACACGTTGCCGTGGTCGGTCATCGCGATGGCCGGCATCTCGTGCTTGGCGGCCTCGGAGAACAGGTCGTCGAGCCGCGCGGCCCCGTCGAGCATCGAGAACTCGGTGTGCGTGTGCAGATGGACGAAGGAGCGATTCCCGGATCCGGCACTGCCCATGTGTGTCCCGCGCTCCTCTCCCGCGCCGCTGGGACGGCGCGGACCTGACGATGTGCGCACGCCCGTCGGGGCGGACGTGCCCGGCACCGGGCCGGCGGCACGGCCGGGCAGGGACGACGGCGCCGGGTGTGCGGGCCTGGCGGGGCCCGCTCGCCGGAGCCGGTGGACCCTGCGGGTCCGGACCGACCGGATCGGTGAGGGCCTCAGCGTAACGGTGGGGTCCGACGGTTCCGGCGACGGCGGGCGGGCACGATCGGGCCCCGCGTGTCGCTCCAGCTCACCCCCCGTCCACCCCGGACGACGGCGTGTCGCGGACCCCCGGTGGCGGGTTAGGGTCGGGCCACGATGCCCGCCACCCCCGAGCCGCCGCAGACGCCGACGACACTGCAGCCGATGCCGAGGACGGTCGTGTTCGACCTCGGTGAGGTGCTCGTCCCCTCCGCGGGGCTCGAACGCCGCCTGGCCGCGGTGCTCGGGGTGTCCGAGCCGGCCCTGCGCGAGGCGTACTGGCGCCACCGGGCCCGGCACGACCTGGGCGAGCCGCCGGACCGCTACTGGACCGCCGTCTGCACCGAGCTGGGCCTGGCGCCCGAGCGGACCCGGCTCGACGCCGCCGAACGGGTCGACGTGACCTTCTGGTCGACGCTGCCGCCGTCGTCGTCGCTGCTGATCGCCGACCTCGCCCGGGCCCGGGTGCGCCTGGCGGTGCTGTCGAACGCCCCGCGCGGGCTCGCGGCCGCGGTGCGTGCGGCGGCCTGGAGCAGCCCGTTCGACCGGCTGCTGTTCTCCGCCGACGTCGGGACCGCGAAGCCGTCGCAGGACATCTACCGACGCGCCGACGTCGAGTTCGGGACCGCGCCGGAGCAGGTGGTGTTCTTCGACGACCGGGTCGACAACGTCCGCGCCGCCGTCGCGCACGGCTGGGACGCCCATCACTGGGAGGGCGCCGCCCGGGCCGTCCGGGTGCTGCGCGAGCGCGGCGTGCTCGGCTGACCGGGCCGCCTGCCCGTGCTCCGCAGGGGTGCGGCACCCTCCTGCCCGGCCGGCGGCACCCCCCCCGGGAGCCGGCGCCGTGATCACCACCGGTGAGGTGATCGGTGCCGGATTCGGCACCGATCGGCTCGGCCGTGGCGATCATGACCGGACGTGCGTGCGCGGGAGGCGGACGAGCCGGGCCCGGGCAGATCGCGGGCGGGACCGCGGCTCAGGGCCCGGGCACCGCATGATCACCACCGATGCAGCGATGGGTGCCGGATCCGGCACCGATCGGCTCGGCCGTGGCGATCATGACCGGGCAGCCGGTGGCCGCGGCGGCGCCGGGCCACCGTCGTCACCGGCGGCTCGCGGCGGTGGGTGGACCGGGAGGACTGCTCAGGGGACGGGGCCGTCGTCGGGGGGTGGGCTCGCGCTGGTGGTCTGCTCGGGCAGCAGCGGCGACAGCGCCAGCTCCGGTGCGGTGGTCCCGGGCGGTGCGGCCTGCACGGCGCGCACCCCCTGGCGCGCGGCGAGCGCCTCGAGCCCGGCCCGGTCCGCGGTCACGACCAGCGCGACCACGCAGGCGCAGCCCGGGTCGCCGAGGGCGCGGCCCTCGGCGGCGGCCACCGCGGCCCGCCGGGCGAGCGCGGCGCGGGCCTCCGGGGTGCCCGCTCCCCCGCCGTCGTGGGCGGCCCGGTCGGCGTCGGCACCGGCGCCGTACGCGGCCCGCTCGCGGGCGACGCCGAGCGCGCCGGCGGCGTCCCCGGTGCCGGTGACCGGCTCGAACCGCAGCGCGGTCTGCACCCGGTCGATCGGCACCCGGAACACCGCGGTCCCGACCGGGCCGACCCCGGCGGGCACCGCGGCCGCGGCGTCGACCGTCAGCGGCCGGGCGAACTGGACGAGCGCGGGCACCGCGGGTCCGGGCGGGGGCAGGGTCGCGGGCAGCCCGGCGAGGTAGCCGGCGACGTCCTGGCCGGGGTCGGGGCCCAGCCGCACCGACCCGGTCGCCGCCGGGGGCCCGGCCGACGGCCCGGACCCGGCCGCCCAGACGGCACCGAGGAACACCACCGCCATCGCCGCGGCGATCCACCCCAGCGCCCGGGTGCTCAGACCGGTCACGCGTCAGTCCCGCAGGACGTCCAGCGCCGCGTCGAGGTCGGCCGGGTAGGGGCTGGTGAACTCGACGTGCCGGCCGTCGGCGGGGTGGGCGAACCCGAGTGTGCGGGCGTGCAGCCACTGCCGGGACAGCCCGACCCGCTTGGCCAGCGTCGGGTCGGCGCCGTAGGTGATGTCGCCGACGCAGGGGTGGCGCAGCGCGGAGAAGTGCACCCGGATCTGGTGGGTGCGGCCGGTCTCCAGGTGCACGTCGAGCAGGCTGGCCGAGCGGAACGCCTCGATGGTGTCGTAGTGGGTGACGCTGGGCTTGCCGCTCTGCATCACCGCGAACCGGTAGTCGTGGCGCGGGTGCCGGTCGATCGGGGCGTCGATCGTGCCCGACGAGGGGTCCGGGTGCCCCTGCACGACGGCGTGGTAGCGCTTGTCGACGGTGCGTTCCTTGAAGGCCCGCTTGAGCTCGGTGTAGGCGTGCTCGGAGGTGGCGACGACCATCACCCCGGTGGTGCCGACGTCGAGCCGGTGCACGATGCCCTGCCGCTCGGCGGCGCCGGAGGTGGACAGCCGGAACCCGAGCGCGGCGAGCCCGCCGGTGACGGTCGGCCCGGTCCAGCCCGGGGAGGGGTGCGCGGCGACCCCGACCGGCTTGTCGACGACGACGATGTCGTCGTCGGAGTGCAGCACCGTCAGGCCCGCGACGACCTCGGCCGGGCCCTCGATGACCGCGGGCGCGGGCGCGTCGGGCAGCTCGACCTCCAGCCAGGACCCACCCGGCAGCCGGTCGGACTTGCCGGCCTCACGACCGTCGACCGAGATCCGGCCCGACTCGGCCAGGGTGGCGACGACGGTCCGCGACAGCCCCAGCAGCCGGGACAGCCCGGCGTCGATGCGCATGCCGTCCAACCCGTCGGGCACCGGCATGCTCCGTACCTCACCCACGGTCGCGACTCCCGTCGATCTCGATGCCCCGCACGGCCATCAGCACCAGCAGGATCCCGCCGCACACGATGCCGGTGTCGGCGAGGTTGAACACGGGGAAGACGCTCCCGTCCGGGGAGAAGAAGGCCAGCATGTCCACGACGTGCCCGCGCATCGGTCCGGGTGCGCGGAAGAACCGGTCGACCAGGTTGCCGAGCGCGCCGCCGAGGACCAGGCCGAGACCGATGGCCCACCCGGTCGAGGCGAGCCGCCGCGCGATCCGGATGATCACGCCGACGACGACCACGGCGACGATCGTCAGCACCCAGGTGTAGCCGGTGGCCATGGACCAGGCGGCGCCCGGGTTGCGCAGCAGCGTGAGGTAGAAGAACCCGTCGATCACGGTGACCGGCCGTTCCCCCTCCAGCGCGGCGACGGCGGCGATCTTGGTGACGAGGTCGAGCGCCAGCCACACCGCGGCGATGCCCGCCAACAGCGCCACACCGCGCCGTCGTACGGCGGGGTCGATCGGCACGGTGGGGGGTGGGGGGTCGGCACTCACACCCGTGATTATGCGGGTCGCCCCGACACCTCCGACCGGCCGGTCAACCGGCCCGCTCGCCCGGCCGGCCCCCGCCCTCGTGCCAGCGGACCAGCTTGCCGCCGCGGTCGACGTCGCGGATCCGCTTCTCGGTGTCCTCCCGGTTGTCCCGGGTGCTGACGACGAGGAACTGGTCGCCCTCGCGCAGCCGGGTGTCGGTGCCCGGGGAGAACGCCTCGGCGTCCCGCACGACCAGGCTGACCGTGGCTCCGCGGGGCAGCCGCAGCTCGCGCAGGTAGACGCCGTGCAGCCGGGAACCGGGGGGCACCTTGACCTGCAGGAGCTCGGCGTCGACCTCGTCGAGCGGGGCGGCGTCGACCTCGACGCCGCGGGTGTCGGTGCGCGAGACCACCCCGAGCAGCCGCGCCACCCAGGGCAGAGTGGTGCCCTGGACCAGGGTGAGCAGCACGACCAGCACGAACACGACGTCGACCAGCCGTTGGTTCTGCCCGCCGCCCTCGGTGACCGCGATGAGGGCGAGCACGATCGGCACGGCACCACGCAGCCCCGCCCAGGACAGGAACGCCTGCTCCCGCCAGGGCACCCGGAACGGCAGGGCGGCGGCGGCCACCGACAGCGGCCGCGCGGCGAGCAGGACGACGGCGGCGCAGATCAGCGCGGGCACCACGGCGGCGGGCAGCCGCGCGGGCACCGCGTACAGGCCGAGCAGCACGAACAGCCCGATCTGGGCGATCCAGCCGGTGCCCTCGGCGAAGGAGACGACGCCGCCGCGGTGCGGGAGCCGGGAGTTGCCCAGCACCAGCGCGGCGCAGTAGGTGGCGAGCAGCCCGGAGGCGTGCACCCCCTGCCCGGCGGCGAAGGCGAGCAGGCAGGACGCGATCGCCGCGAGCGGGTACAGGCCGGTCGAGGGCAGCGCGGCGCGGCGCAGTCCCCAGGCCGCGCCCAGCCCGAGCAGCACACCGATGACGGCGCCGCCGACGAGCTCGTAGACGATCAGCAGCGGCGTCGTCCAGCTGATGGCCTCGGTCCCGGCCAGGACGACGACGGCGATCACCACCGGCGCGTCGTTCATGCCGGACTCGAGCTCCAGGGTCCCGGCCAGGCGTTGCGGGACGGCGACGCCGCGCAGCACGGAGAACACCGCGGCGGCGTCGGTGGAGGACAGCACCGCGCCCCACAGCAGCGCGGTGCGCCATTCCAGGTCGAGCAGCAGGTGCAGCAGCCCGCCCGTGACGGCGATCGACACCAGCACCGACAGCGTCGACAGCAGCAGCCCGAGCCCGAGCGCGGGCCGCACCGCCGACCAGCGGGTGGTGAGCCCGCCCTCGGTGAGGATCAGCACGAGCGCGGTGAGGCCGAGGGACTCGGTGAGGCCGGTGTCGTCGAACCGGATACCGAGCACGGACTCGCCGAGCAGCACCCCGATGCCCAGGTAGAGCAGCAGCGACGGCAGGCCGAGCCGCACCGACACCCGCACCGCGAGCACGCCGAGCAGCAGCACCCCCGCGGAGATGCCGAGCAGCAGTTCCAGGCTCACCGGGGCCCCCTGCTCAGGGCGACCAGGTCAGCGTGACGGCGTCGGTGCGTCGCGGCGGGAGGTCCACCAGCGCGGCGGCGACCTCCTCGACACGGTCGGCGGGCAGGCAGAGCCTGCGGGTGACCCAGGCGGCGTCGTGCGGCAGGCGTGCCGTGCGGGTCCAGGTCAGGACCTCCGGGTCGACGCCCTGCTGCTCGCGCAGCACCGCGACGGCGTCGTCATGGGTGGCCGACGGCGGCCGGACCACGTCGTGGAAGCGCTCCCACAGCGGGTCCAGCCAGGCCAGCGGGTGCTCGGTCAGCATCTCGACCACGACACCGCCGATCCCGCCCCGGGTGCGGACGGCACCGGTCAGCGCGGCGAGGAACGGGGGCAGGTCGACGACGTTGTGCAGCACGTGGTGGCAGACGACGACGTCGTGCCGCCCGGCGGCCCCGGCCGCCTCGGGCCAGCTGCCGTGCACGGTGGCGTGCGGCAGTCCCCGGGCGCGGGCGGCCTCGGCGAACACCGCGAGCATGTCGGCCTGCCGGTCGACGCCGACCACCCGGGCCACCGGCGACGGCTCCGGCCACGCCGCGCCGAACGCGGCGTCCCCGCCGCCGCAGCCGACGTCGAGCACGCTCGCCCCGGCGCAGGTCCACGCGGCGGCGCGCTCGGCGATCGCCCGTGCGGCCCGGTGCGACGGCGTGTCGGCAGGTCGGGCGGGCGGGGTGAAGTCGGCGGGGTCGTGGGTCCACGGGTCGGCGGGGGCCCGGCGGAGGACGTGGTCGGGGATCCCGCGGGCGGTCTGGCGTTCTCGCCACCGTTCCGCCGCGTCACCCATGGGGGTGAGGATAGGGCCCGGTGGGGCCGGCACCCCGGACCGGTGGTTCCGGAGATCCCGGCGACGCCCGGGGCGCCCGGGATCCCGGCGCCGACCACCGCGTCCGTCCCGCGGGGACGCCCCGCCGGTGAGCGGTGGTCGGCGCCGGGCCGGTCAGGCGCGGGCGACCGCGGCCGACAGCGTGACCGACGCGCCGTCGGGACCGACGACCTGCCCGCTCGACGCGCCGGCCCCGGTGGGGCCGTAGGCGACCGAGGTCGCCAGCACCTCACCGGCGACGAACGCCTCGTGGGTCCGGACGGCGTCGAGCACCGCGTCGGGCCCGTCGAGGGTCAGCGCGATCCGGTCGGACACGTCGAGGCCGGCGTCGCGGCGGGCCTGCTGCACGACGCGCACGACGTCGCGGGCGGTGCCCTCCGCCGCCAGCTCCGGCGTCACCGTGGTGTCGAGGACGACGAGCCCCGCGTTCCCGGGCAGGGCCTGGGTGCGCTCCGGGTCGGCGGCGACGAGCTTCTCGGTGAACTCGCCCGGCTGCAGCGTGATGCCGGCGGCGACGACGGTGTCGCCCTCCTGGGTCCACTCCCCCGCCTTGACCGCGCGGATGCAGGTCTGGACGTCCTTGCCCAGGCGCGGGCCGGCGACCCGGGCGTTGACGGCGACCTCGAACCGACCGTGGGTGGCGACGTCCTCGGTCAGCTCGACCGAGCGGACGTTGACCTCGTCGGCGAGCAGCCCGGTGAAGTCCTCCAGCGCCTTGGCGTCGGTCGCCGCGACGGTGAGCGCGGGCAGCGGCTGGCGCACCCGGACCTTCGCCGACTTGCGCAGCGACAGCGCCGCGCTCGCGACCTGCCGGATCCGGTCCATCCCGGCGACGAGGTCGGCGTCGTGCGGCAGCCCGGCACCGGCCCGGCGGTGCGAGACCGACGGGTCGGAGCCCCCGGGCCAGTCGGTCAGGTGCACCGACCGCCCCCCGGTGAGCCCACGCCAGATCGCCTCGGCGGTCAGCGGCAGCAACGGCGCCGCGACCCGGCAGGTCACCTCCAGCACGGTGTGCAGGGTGTCGACGGCGTCGCGGCGCACGGCATCGTCGGAGGACCAGAACCGCTCACGGGACCGGCGGACGTACCAGTTGGTGAGGGTCTCGGCGTGGTCGCGGATCCGGTCGCAGGCCCCGGCGATGTCGTAGGCGTCCATGGCCGCGGTGACGCCGTCGACGAGGTCGGCGGTCTTGGCCAGCACGTACCGGTCGAGCACGTGGGGTGAGTCGGTGCGGAACGTGCCGCGCTCGTCGCCGGCGTAGAGCGACAGGAAGTACCAGGTGTTCCACAGCGGCAGGATCGCCTGGCGGACGCCCTCGCGGATCCCCTGCTCGGTGACGACGAGGTTGCCGCCGCGCAGGACCGGGCTCGACATGAGGAACCACCGCATGGCGTCGCTGCCGTCGCGGTCGAACACCTCGTTGACGTCGGGGTAGTTCTTGCGCGACTTGGACATCTTCGCGCCGTCGTCGCCCAGGACGATGCCGTGCGCGACGCAGTTGCGGAACGCGGGCCGGTCGAACAGGGCGGTGGCCAGCACGTGCAGCGTGTAGAACCAGCCACGGGTCTGGCCGTTGTACTCGACGATGAAGTCGCCCGGGTAGTGGTCCTCGAACCAGTCGCGGTTCTCGAACGGGTAGTGGACCTGCGCGAACGGCATCGAGCCGGACTCGAACCAGCAGTCGAGGACCTCCGGCACCCGGCGCATGGTCGAGTTGCCGGTGGGGTCGTCGGGGTTGGGCCGGGTCAGCTGGTCGACGTACGGCCGGTGCAGGTCGGTCGGGCGCACGCCGAAGTCGCGCTCGATCTCCTCCAGCGAGCCGTAGACGTCGGTGCGCGGGTAGCGCGGGTCGTCGGACTGCCACACCGGGATCGGGCTGCCCCAGTAGCGGTTGCGGGAGATGCCCCAGTCGCGGGCACCCTCCAGCCACTTGCCGAACTGCCCGTCGCGCACGTGCGCCGGGGTCCAGTCGATCTGCTGGTTGAGCTCGACCATGCGGTCCCGGAACTGCGTGACACGCACGAACCAGGAGTCGACGGCGCGCTGGATGAGCGCGTTGCCGCAGCGCCAGCAGTGCGGGTAGGGGTGGTCGTAGGTCTCGTGGCGCAGCAGGACGCCCTGGGCGTGTGCGTTGCCGTCCTTGAGGTCGCGGATGACCTGCGGGTTCGCGTCGAAGACCTGGATGCCGGCGTAGGGGGGGACCTCGGTGGTGAACTCGCCGCGGGAGTCGACCGGGTTGACGACCTCGATGCCGGCCGCGTCGGTGACCTCCTTGTCCTCCTCACCGAAGGCGGGGGCGATGTGGACCAGCCCGGTGCCGTCGTCGGTGGTGACGTAGTCCGCGGCCAGCACCCGGTGGGCGTTCTCGCGGCCGGTGAAGAAGTCGAACGGCGGGGTGTAGCTCGCGCCGAGCAGGTCGGAGCCCTTCACCCGCGCCAGGACCGGCGGCTCCTCCCCCAGCTCGCGGGCGTACGCGGCGACCCGGGCCTCCGCGAGCAGCCAGCGCTCGGAGTTCGCCTCCACCACCACGTAGTCGACGTCGGGGTGCACGGCCATCGCGAGGTTGGACGGCAGGGTCCACGGGGTGGTCGTCCAGACCAGGGCGAGGACGCCGTCGGTCTCCGGACGGCCCGGCGTCGACAGGCGCAGCCCGACGGTGACGGCCGGATCCTGCCGGTCGGTGTAGACGTCGTCCATCTTGGTCTCGGTGGCGCTCAGCGGCGTCTCGCAACGCCAGCAGTACCAGAGCACCCGGAAGCCGGAGTAGACCAGGCCCTTGTCCCACAACGACTTGAAGGCCCACATGACGGACTCCATGTAGTCCAGGTCGAGGGTCTTGTAGTCGTTGTCGAAGTCGACCCAGCGGGCCTGGCGGGTCACGTAGTCGCGCCACTCGCCGGTGTAGCGCAGCACGGAGGTGCGGCACGCCTCGTTGAACGCGGCGACGCCCATCTCGTCGATCTCGGACTTGTGCTTGATGCCGAGCTGGTTCTCGGTCTCGACCTCGGCGGGAAGACCGTGGGTGTCCCACCCGAAACGACGCTCGACCCGGTGGCCGCGCAGGGTGCGGTACCGCGGGACGACGTCCTTGACGTAGCCGGTCAGCAGGTGGCCGTAGTGGGGCAGGCCGTTGGCGAAGGGCGGGCCGTCGTAGAAGACGTACTCGTCCGCACCGTTCTCGCCGGCGGGCCGCTGGTCGACCGAGGCGCGGAACGTCTCGTCGGTGTCCCACGACGCGAGCACGTCCTGCTCGAGCGTCGGGAACGACGGGTGCGCCGGGACGTCGGGATAGCCGCTCACGTGTGTCGCTCCTCGTGCGTGCTCTCGCTTCGCACGGGGACGACGACGGCTCTGGCGAGCCGGGCCGCGGTACCACCCCGTTTGCCCGTGCACGGGTGCACGAGCCTCTCGTTCGACGGCGATGACGGGCCGCACCCGTCCGGTTCTACTCCGGCCGGTGGATCACGTGGCCGTTTCTTCCGGAGGCTCCCCGGTGATGGCCGGATCGGTGCCTGTGGAACCAGGGTAGCGCGGATGCGCACCCCGTTATTCCGCGGGGCGCGCCCCGCCGCTGGTCAGCGGGCCTGGGCGGGGTGCCGCTCGCCGAGGGTCCGGTTCGGCGCGCACCAGCCGCACGGGGTGAACCCGAGCTCGACGGCCTCGCTGACGGGCAGCGGGATCACCGGGCGTCCGGTGAGGGCCCGGCAGGTCTGCACGTGGTAGCGGGGGTGCTCGTCGATCACGAGCACCTCGTCGGGCAGGCGCGCGGCGAGTGCGGCGAGGGTGGGCTCGTGCGGCTCCTCCGGGGAGTCGCCGTCCGCGCCGGCGGCCCCGTCGGTCCCACCCACGTCGGCCGGACCGCCGCCGGTGTCCGCGCCGGCTCCGGCGGCCGCGCCCGCGGGAGCCCCGCCGCGGGGGTCGTCGACCGGCGCGACCGATCCCGTGCCCTCGGCACCCGCGGGCACGGCGGAATCGGAAAGGCCCGCACCGGACGGGGTGTTCGCACCGGCCGGTCCGCCGGAGGCACGGTCGGTGCCCCCGCCCGGGCCACCGGGAGCGCCCGTGGCGCGGGCCGCCGTGGTGGCGTCGGCCGCTGCGGGGGTGCGGGTCGCGGTGGTCGCGTCCGCCGCTCCCGTGGCCGCCGCTGCCGTGGCACGGTCCGCCGTGGTCGGGTCCGCCGCTCCGGGAGCACCGTTCGCGGTGGCCGCTCCCGGCACAGCGTTCGCGGTCGTCGCATCCGCCGCTCCCGGGGCACGGGTCGCGGTGGTCGCGTCGGACGGGCCGTCCGTGGTGCCCGGGCGGTCGGGGCCGGCCGCGGCCGGGGCGCCCGGGCCGTTGCTGCCCGGGCCGTTGCTGCTCGGACCGGTGCCACTCGGGCCGGTACCCGAGCCGAAGCCCGGGTCGTCGGCGCCGTCACGGGCACCGGAGCGCGCCGCCGGGTCGGCACCCGACGTGGTGTCACGTCCGGCCGCGGCGGCGGTGCCGGCGGCGACCGCGCCTGCGGCTGCCGCCGTCACGGCCGACGTCGTGCCGGCGGCGCCGGATCCGGTCGGACGCGAGTCGGTCGCCCGCGCTGCCTCGGCGGGCGGTTCCGCGGTGCCGGGATCGGCGGGTCCGGACCGCGCCGGGTCGCCGCCACGACCCGCACCGTCCTCCCCGTCCGGTCCCGCCGACGCGTCCGCGCCCGCCGGGGCACCCGCGTGTGAGCCCACCCCGCTCGGGTCGACCGCGGCCTCGGCCCCCGAATCGGTCACCGTGCGTGACGAAAGTCCACCCGAACGAGATGCGCCGGACGGTCCCTCCGCAGAGCCGGACGGCCGGACGACCGGCATCTGGATGGTCTCGTCGGTCGCATTGTGGGCCGCCTCGGGCGTACCCGAGGCCGCGCCACCGTCCGGCCGGACGACCGGCAGGACCTGCGTCGCGGACTCCATGTCGGCGCCGTGGCCCGCTTCCGTCGAGGCCCGGTCGGCCTGGTCCGGCACCGCGGTGGCACCGGTGCCACGACCGGAGGCATCGGCCTCCGCCCGGTCACCGGCCTTCACCGCGGCACGGGTCTGCCACCAGTCGTAGGCGAGCACCAGGCCCGCGATCAGACTGATGACCACCGATGTCCACGCCAGTGCCACCACGTGCAGGAACCATCCTGCGAGCAGCAGCACCAGCGCGATGACCACGAGGATCAGGACCAGCACCAGCATCGGCGAACTCCGTCGGTCGGCAGCGGCACCTGTCCGCTACCCGGTCGTCGTCGGTCGTCCCCGGCGCCTGGGCGGCGCCGTGGGGCGGTCAGCTCCCGGTGTCGGCCCGCTGGCCGTACCCGGAGGCGGCGTAGCCGCCGTTCGAGCCCGACCTGGTGGCACCGGTGCCGTCCGACGGGGCAGCGGAACCGCGACCCTCCAGGTCACGCAGCTGCGACTCCAGGTAGGTCTTCAGGCGGGTGCGGTACTCCCGCTCGAAGGTCCGGAGCTCGTCGATCTTCTTCTCCAGAACGGACTTGTCGCGCTGGATGGCGCCCATGATCTCGTTCTGCTTGCGCTCGGCCTCGCTGACCAGGCCGGACGCCTTCTCGCGCGACTGGCGCTCGAGCGTCTCGGCCCGCGTGCGGGCGTCGTTGAGCATGGTCTCGGCGCGCGAGCGCGCGTCGTTGACCAGGCCGTCGGCCTTCGTCCGGGCGTCCGACAGGAGCTGCTCGGACTTGTTCCGGGCGTCCGACAGCATCGTGTCGGCCTCGTTCTTGGCCTCCGCGGTCAGGCGGTCCGCCATCTCCTGGGCGAGGCCCAGGACCTTGGCGGCCTGCACGTGGTGGTCACCGCCGTCGGCATCGGCGGGTCCGGCACCGGCCAGCTGCGGAGCGGGAGCACCCGCACCACGGCCCATCGGCGACGGCGAGGCGGCCATGACCTGGGTCTGCGCCGGAGCCGGCTGGCTCCGTGCCTCCTCCAGGTCGGCCTCGGCATCGCCGAGGCGCTGCTCCAGCTGCGCGACCTGGTCGCGCAGGTCGTCGTTCTCCCCGATCAGCCGGGCCAGTTCGGCCTCGACCAGATCGAGGAAGGCGTCGACCTCGTCCTCGTTGTAACCCCGCTTCCCGATCGGGGGTTTGCTGAACGCGACGTTATGAACGTCGGCGGGCGTCAGCGGCATCGGATCACCTCATGCGGTCCTCGGCGGCACTCCCGGGTGACTGGGGCTCATCCCAGGAGCTGTGATCTGACGGCGCTCATCGAGATGAACACCACCAGCAACAGAACCATAATCGACAGGTCCAGTCCTACGCCTCCGATACGGACCACGGGGATCACTCTCCGCAGCAACTTGACCGGAGGGTCGGTCGCGGTGAAGACGACCTCGAGCGCCACGGCGGGCACTCCGGCGGGTCGCCACTGGCGCGCGAACGACCGGACCATCTCGACGACGATCCGGGCCGCGAGCAGCAGCCAGAAGAAGAACAGGATGTAGTAGATCAACATCAGGATCGCGACGGCCACGACTCAATCCTGTCGGAAAGCTCCGCGCTCGGCGAGTCTCCGCGCGTCGTCCGCGGACACTTCGACGTCGGCCGGAGTGAGCAGGAACACCCGGTCGGTGACCTTGTCGATGCTCCCGCGCAGGGCGAACGCAAGGCCTGCGGCGAAGTCCACCAGGCGTTTCGCGGCCGCGCCGTCCAGATCCGTGAGGTTCATGATGACGGGCACACCGTCGCGGTAGCGCTCGCCGATGGTGCGGGCCTCGTTGTAGCTGCGGGGGTGCAACGTCGTGATCGACGCCGGTCCCGCGGCGGCCCGGTCGCGCTGCTCCGGCACCGGCGCGGGGGCGACGACGGGCTCGCTCCGCTCCTCGCGTGCCGGGCCCCGGAGGCTCTCCGGGTCCATCGCCAGCGCCCCGCGGACGGCCGCTCCGGCACCCCCTCCGAGGGGTGTCGGGAGGCTCCCGCGCTCCGGGACCAGCCCGAGCGTCTCCCGCTCGCCGCGTGGATCCTGCCGCACGGCGCGCGCCGGGCGGAGGGTCTCCCGCGCCGGGCGGGCTCCCCATCCGTCCTCGTAGCGCACCGCGGGCTCGTAGCGGTCGTCATCGTAGGACGCCTGGTCGGCGAACCGACCGGCCCCGGCGGACCAACGGTCACCGCGCGGGCCGGCGTGGTGCTCGTGGCCGCCCCGGTAGTGATCCGGTTCGTCCACATAGTCCATCTCGTCGGCCGGGACCATGCCGAAGTACGCCTTCAGCCGGTACATCGCGCTCATCCGCTGTCCCCTCGCAGTACTGCTCGACTCCGTACGCGTCCCAACCGCACGCGCACCCCGCGTTCTGGCGACGGTCTCGCCGGCGGCGCGGTGTCCGCCTCGTGCTCAGTACCCACACCCACCAGCGATTACTCGAAGGCTATCCGCCGATCCCCCACAAGGGCCGTACCGACACGCACCACCGTCGATCCGTGACCGATCGCCGACTCCAGGTCCCCGCTCATTCCGGCCGACAGAACCGTGGCCCCGGGGTGCCGTCCGACGGTCTCCCGGTGCGCCTGCGCGATCCGCTCGAACGCCGCGTCGGGCTCCCAGCCCAGCGGCGCGACGGCCATCAGCCCGGCCAGTTCCAGCCCCGGCAGCTCCGTGACCAGGTCGGTCAGCTCGACGAGCCCGTCCGGGGCGACGCCGCCGCGGTCGGGGTCGCCGTCCACGCTGTACTGCACGAGCACCGGCAGCGGGCCGCCGCGAGCCCCGGCGTCACGGGCCTTCGCGACCTCCTTGTCGATGGCGCGGGCCAGCCGCGGCGAGTCGACGGAGTCGATCCGTGTCACCCACGGGAGCACCGTCCGTACCTTGTTCCGCTGCAGCCCGCCGACGAAGAACCAGTCCGGGGCGGCGTCCGGGCGCAGGGCCCCGACCTCGTCCACCTTGGACGCGGCCTCCTGCGCGCGGTTCTCGGCGAAGGCGTCCAGCCCGAGATCCACCAGCGCGGCCACGTCGACGGCCGGGATCGTCTTGGTGACGGCGAGCAGGTCGATCTCGGAGGGGTCGCGGCCGGCGGCACGACAGGCCGCGGCCACCCGCTCGCGGACGGCGGCCAGTCGGTCGGTCAGTTCACCGACACGGTCGGCGGCGGGGGTACCGAGATCGGACACGGGATCGGGCACGGGATCGGGCACGGCGCCCATGGTTCCCGCCCGCGGGAGCGCCCGCGAGCCCCGCGTGGTGAGAATCGCCGGGCCGGGGTGCCGGTCAGCGCGGGTCGAGCCAGGTGACCGCGGCCTGGCGGCCGCAGCGGCCGTCGCGGCGGTGGCTGAACAGGTCCGGGTCCTCGACGGTGCAGCGCGGGTCGGTCGCGACCTTGGTGACGCCGAGGTCGGCGAGGCGGCGGACGAGACCGGCCCGCAGGTCCAGCCCGGCCGTGCCGGTGCGGGTGGTGGACGCGCTGCCCGGCAGCACGGCGTCGACCTCGGCACGCATGGCCGGGGGCACCTCGTAGCAGCGGCCGCAGACCGACGGCCCGAGCAGGACCTCCAGCCGTGCGGGCTCCGCGCCCAGCGCGGTCATCTCGGTCACGACGGCGTCGACGACCCCCGCGGCCGCGCCGACGCGACCCGCGTGGGCGGCCCCGACGACGCCGGCGACCGGGTCGCCCAGCAGCACCGGAACACAGTCGGCGGCGAGCACGGCGACACCGAGCAGCGGGACGTCGGTGACCACGGCGTCGACGTCGGCGATGTCCGGGGCGACGCCGCCCGTGCCGGGGCGGGCCCGCGGGGGCTCGCGCAGCACCGCGACGTCACGGCCGTGGACCTGGTTCAGGAAGACCAGACCGGACAGCGCGAGCTCACGTACGACCCGGGCCCGGTTCCCGGCCACCGCGGCCGGGTCGTCCCCGACCCCGGCGGACAGGTTGAACGAGGTGAACGGGCCCTCGGACCGGCCACCGGCGCGGGTGGTGGTGACCCGGCGGATGCGCGCGCGGCGGGTGCCGCCGGCGCGGGCCGCCGTGGTCGGGGCCGGGCCTGCTGAGTCCGGCACGCGGGTCAGCGCCGCATGAACGGCGGGACGTCCACCTCGTCCTCGACCGGCTCGGCCGGGCGCGTCGCGGAACTCCCGCCGACGGTGCCGTGCTGGGCCGGGGCCGACGTCGACGAGGCCGGCGCGGACATCGGGCCGCTCGGGACGGACGCGCCGTCGCCGCCGTGCTGCTGGGTGTCGCCCTGGCGCGGGGCCGGGGCGGTGGGCCGCTCGGGCGGCAGCACGCCGGTGCGCTCGGGCGCCGGCGTGGTGGCGGGCAGGTGCGGCGCCGACGGGGTGGTCGTGGTCGTCGCGGCCCAGCGGGACTGGCCCTGCGGCTGCTGCCCCTGCTGCTGATTCTGGTGCTGCTGGGCCTGGTGCTGCTGGGTCTGCTCGGACTGCTGCGGGGTCGCGGGCGACGCGGCCTGCTGGGCGGACCCGGCGGGCTTCTGGCTGCCGCGGGCGAACACGGCGGGCTCGAGCTTCTTGTGGGTCGGCGTGCCGCCCTCGAAGCCGGCCGCTATCACGGTGACCCGCACCTCGTCGCCGAGCGAGTCGTCGATCACGGTGCCGAAGATGATGTTCGCCTCGGGGTGCGCGGCCTCCTGGACCAGCGACGCAGCCTCGTGGATCTCGAACAGGCCGAGGTCCGAGCCGCCCGCGATCGACAGCAGCACACCCTGGGCGCCGTCCATCGACGCCTCGAGCAGCGGCGAGTTGATCGCCTTCTCGGCGGCCTGCACCGCGCGGCCCTCGCCGCGTGCGGACCCTATTCCCATCAGCGCCGACCCGGCACCGGACATGACCGACTTGACGTCGGCGAAGTCCAGGTTGATCAGGCCGGGGGTGGTGATCAGGTTGGTGATGCCCTGCACACCGGAGAGGAGCACCTCGTCGGCGGAGCGGAAGGCGTCCATCAGCGAGACGCCGACGTCGCCGAGCTGCAGCAGCCGGTCGTTCGGGATGACGATGAGGGTGTCGCACTCGTTGCGGAGCGCCTGGATGCCCTCCTCGGCCTGGCCGGCGCGACGGCGCCCCTCGAAGGTGAACGGGCGGGTGACGACGCCGATGGTCAGCGCACCCAGCTTGCGGGCGATCGACGCGACGACGGGCGCACCGCCGGTGCCGGTGCCGCCGCCTTCACCCGCGGTGACGAAGACCATGTCGGCCCCCTTGAGGACCTCCTCGATCTCCTCGGCGTGGTCCTCGGCGGCCTTGCCCCCGACCTCGGGGTTGGCGCCGGCACCGAGGCCGCGCGTCAGCTCACGGCCGATGTCGAGCTTCACGTCGGCGTCGGACATGAGGAGGGCCTGGGCGTCGGTGTTCACCGCGATGAACTCGACGCCCTTGAGGCCGACCTCGATCATCCGGTTGACGGCGTTGACGCCGCCGCCACCGATGCCGACCACCTTGATCACTGCCAGGTAGTTGTGCGGGGGCGTCATGCGCGGCACCTTCCAGTCGCTCGGGGTCCGGGGTTCGGGTGGGTCAAGCTCCGGGTGCCCCGGGCCTTCGAACGCGCACGCTAAGTGGAGTGCGGTGCCCGGGTCCAGCAGGCGCGCCGCGCAACGACAACACCCCGCTCGGGTGGTTCGTCTTCTCCCCCGATGGAAACGCGCAGGGTCGTCGTCCGGTCACCCGCTGCAGCGGGCGGGTGCTCAGCGTTGCCGGACGGTGACCAGCGACGGGCTGGAGACGTCGTAGACGGCGCCCGGGCGCTGCAGCACCGGCCCGAGGACCCGGGCCCGGGCGGCGGTCTGCCCGGTGTCCGCCCACGGGCCCCACAGGACCCGCCGGTCCTCGGTGAGCCCCAGCTCGAAGGTGGAACCGCCCCCGCCGAGCGACAGCGTCTGGACCTGGTCGCGGACCGGGACCGGGAGCGCCTGCAGGACGCCGACCGCGGCGAGGGTGGCGGGGTCGTCCGGGGCGATGCGCGGCAGCTGCAGCCGGGGCAGCCGCACGTCCGGCGGGGCGTCGCGGTAGACGAACCCGGTGACGTCGACGAGCTTCGGTCCGTCCGGTGTGTCGAGCACCGCGGCCGGAGTGCGTTCGGTCACGACCACCACCAGGGTGTCCGGCCAGGACCGGTCGACCTCCACCGCGGCGACGCCCGGGATGGCCGACACCCGGGCGGCGACGCCGTCGGTGTCCACCGCCGCGAGCGGGACCCCGGTCTGGTCGCCGGCGGCGTCCTCGACGTCGCGGACCGGGATCTGGCGGGTGCCGTCGACCCGCACGGTGGCCACCGGCGGGCCGTACCGCCCCAGCGCCCACCAGCCGGCCGCGGACACCCCGAGGAGCACGACGGCGGCGGTGGCCAGCAGGGCGACGAGGCGGCGGCGCCGGTAGCGGGGGTCGCGGCTGCGCGACCGTTCGGCCGCACGGGCCGCCGTGCGCTCCCGGACGGCGGCGGCCGCGCCGCGTCCCCTCCCCCGGCCCGCCGTCCCGGCCCGGTCGGTGCCGGCCGCCCCGTCGTCGGTCGCCCCGTCGTCGGCGTCGGCGGCGGTGTGGTCGGCGGCGGCAGCGTGGTCGGCCGCGGCAGTGTGATCGTCGGTGTCGGCGGGGGTCCCGGCGGTGCCACGGCGTCCGGCGCGGCGTTCGGCGGCACGGCGCTCGCGGATGCGGCGGGCACGCTCGGCGGCGCGCCGTTCCCGGTCCGGGTCACGGCGGCCCGACGAGCGGGCACCGTCCCGGGCCCGGTCGTCGCCGGTGTCCTGCTCGTCGCTGCTCATCGTGCCCCCGCTGTGCCGCCGGTCTGCCGCCGGTCTGCCGCCGCTGTCCCACTGCCGTGGCGCTGGTGTGGCGCTGCTGCCCGCGCGCTCACCCCTCGCCGGCGAGCTCCCGCAGGATCTCCGGCCCGAGCGCGGTGACGTCACCGGCGCCCATGGTGATCACGACGTCTCCGTCGGTCGCGAGCGCGGCGATCGCCGCGGGTGCCCGCTCCCACGAGGGGGCACGGTGCACCCGCTCGGCCGGCAACGTCACCGCGTCGGTGATGAGCGCCGGACCGACCCCGGGTTCGGGATCCTCCCGGGCACCGTAGACGTCGAGCACCATCACCTCGTCCGCCAGCGACAGCGACGCGCCGAACTCGGCGGCGAACAGCCGGGTGCGGGAGTACAGGTGCGGCTGGAACACGACCAGGACGCGGCCGCGCCGCCCGTTCCGGACCGGTGCGGCCTCGCGGGCGGCGCGCAGGGTGGCGGCGACCTCGGTGGGGTGGTGGGCGTAGTCGTCGTAGACCGACACGCCGCGGGCGCGGCCCTTGAACTCGAACCGGCGCTGCACCCCACCGAACCCGGCGAGCCCCTCCAGCAGCACGGCGGGGTCGGCCCCGACGGCGCGGCCGGCGAGCAAGGCACCGAGCGCGTTGAGGACCATGTGCTCACCCGGGACGCCGAGGGTGAGCTCGTGCTCGGCGTCGCCGGTGCGGAACCGGGCGCGGCAGCCGGTGCCGTCCGGGGTGAACTCGATCAGCCGGGCGTCGTGGCGGCCGGTCGCGGTGCGGCCGTAGCGCAGCACGGTGACGCCGGCCTGCTCCGCCCGCACGGCCACGGCCTCCGACCCGGGGTCGTCGGCGCAGGCGACCAGGGTGGCGCCGGGGACGAGCCGCTCCAGGAACCGCTCGAACACGGCCCGGTAGGCGGCCTCGTCGCCGTGGTGGTCGAGGTGGTCGGGCTCGACGTTGGTGACGATCGCGACCGACGGGGCGAACGCGGTGAACGAGCCGTCGCTCTCGTCGGCCTCGACGACGAACACGTCGCCGCTGCCGTGGTGTGCGCCCGACCCGGACACCGACAGGTCGCCGCCGATCGCGAACGACGGGTCGGCCCCGGCGTGCTGCAGGGCGACGGTGACCATCGACGTCGTCGAGGTCTTGCCGTGCGTCCCGGCGACGGCGACCAGCCGCCGTCCCTCGGTGAGCGCGGCCAGTGCGACCGCCCGGTGGACGACGTCGTAGCCGCGCTCGCGGGCGGCGGCCAGCTCCGGGTTGGTCTCCCGGATGGCGGTGGAGACGACCACGGTCGGCGGGGCCTCGCCGTCGTGCCGCAGGTGGGCTGCGTCGTGCCCGGTCTCGACGCGGGCACCGAGCGCACGCAGCGCCGTGACCGTGCGCGAGTCCCGCGCGTCGGACCCGGAGACCATGGCCCCGCGGGCGAGCAGGATCCGCGCGATCCCGCTCATCCCGGCGCCGCCGATCCCGATGAGGTGGACGTGGTCGGAGAGCACGCTCACCGGCCCGCCACCTCGAGGACGATGCGGGCGATCTTCTCGTCGGCCTCGCCGTGCCCGGCGGCGCGGGCGCGTCGGCCCATGGCCAGGGCCAGGTCGGGGTCGGTGAGCATCGGCATCAGTTCGTCGATCGCGCGGTCGCCGTTCATGTCCTCGTCCTGCACGAGCTTGCCACCCCCGGCCTCGACGACCGGACGGGCGTTGAGCGCCTGCTCGCCGTTGCCGTGCGGCAGCGGTACGTACACCGCGGGCAGCCCGACGGCGGTCAGCTCGGCGACGGTGGTCATGCCCGAGCGGCCCAGGACGACGTCCGCGGCGGCGTAGGCGAGGTCCATCCGCTCGATGTAGGGCACCGGCACGTAGCCGGGCCGCGGGTCGGCGGGAGTGCCGCCCTTCCCGTACGCGTGCAGCACCGAGATGCCGCGCTCGGTGAACGCCGGCAGCGAGGCGGCGACCGCCTCGTTGAGCGTCCGGGAGCCCTGGGAGCCGCCGAAGACCAGCAGCACCGGGCCGTGCGGCGGCAGGTTGAAGTACGTCCGGGCCTCCGGCCGCAGCGACGCCCGGTCCAGGGTGGTGATCGAGCGGCGCAGCGGCATCCCGACCACCTCCTCGTTCGCGAGGCCGGTACCGGGCACCGCGACGCAGACGGCGGAGGCGAACCGCGCACCGACCTTGTTCGCGAGCCCGGCGCGGGCGTTGGCCTCGTGCACGACGATCGGCACCCGGCCGCGGGCGCCCAGGTAGGCGGGCAGCGAGACGAACCCGCCGAACCCGACGACGACGTCGGCCTCGGCCGCCTCCAGCACCTCCCGGACCCGCTTCACCGCACCGCGGACGTTGCCGGGGAGCTTGAGCAGGTCGGCGGTGGGCTTGCGGGGCAGCGGCACCGGCGGGATCAGCTCGAGCGGGTAGCCGCGGGCCGGGATCAGCTGGGTGTCGAGGCCCTTCTCGGTGCCGAGCGCGGTGATCCGGGCCCCCGGGACGAGCCGGCGGATCGCGTCGGCGACGGCCAGCGCGGGCTCGATGTGCCCGGCCGAGCCACCCCCGGCGACGACGACCGACAGGCCGCCCGACACCGGGCCCGGTGCCTGCTCCCCGGCGGGACGCGTGGTGGCGGGGCCGCCGGTGCGGGTCGCGTCGGGGGCCGTGGGTCCGGGCACGCCGGGTCCCTGCACACCCTCGACCTGCGGGCTCTGCTGCGGGCCGGTCGGCTGCGGACCGGTCGGCTGGGGACCGGTCGGCTGGGGACCGGTCGGCTGGGGACCGGTCGGCTGGGGACCGGTCGGCTGGGGACCGGGTCCCTGGAAGCCCTGGGGCTGCGGGGCGCCGGGATCCTGGGGGTTCTGCGGGGCACCCGGGCCCTGCTGCCCGGGCGCGCCGGGGCCCGGCCGACCGGGAGCGCCGGGGCCGTACTGACCGGGGGCACCCCGTCCACCGGGGCCGTACTGGCCGGGGGCGCCGGGACCTGCCGAGCCGAACCCGCCCGGGCGGAACGGGCCGGTCCCCGCGGGACCCGGTCGTCCGGGGCCCGCGAACCCGGGCGCCGGGCGGCCGGGGCCCTGCTGTCCCGGGGCCGGACCGGGTCCCTGCTGTCCCGGGGCCGGGCCGGGGCCCTGCCTGCCGGGTGCGTGGGGGTGGTGCGAACCGGTGCCGGTCAGGGCGTTCGGGCCGGTCGGGCCGGGGCGCCCGAACTGCTGCGGGCCGGGTCCGCCGGGGCCCTGCGGGCCGACGCCGGGACGGCCGGGCGCGTACGGGCCGGGGGCGAACCGGCCGTGCGGCGGGACCGGACCGCGGGGGCCGGTCGCCGACAGGGCGCCCGGCTCGGGCCCGCTCTGCGGACCGGTGGCGGTGACGCCGGCGTGCTCGCGCTCGTCGGGCCGGCCCGGGCGCTGCTGCGGAGCCGACGGGGGCCGGGCCTGCTGCCGACCGGTTCCCGACGACCCGTCCGCCGAGGCGGCGGCCGGGAGCCCTGCGGTGTCACCGGCGGCCTGCGCGACGGTCGGCGGTTCGTCGGGGGCCGCCTGCTCACCCCGGGCGTCGGCGACGGGCCGCTGCGGGCCGGTCCCGGCGTCGGGTCCGGACGCGTCGGCCGTGTCCGGGCCGGTGCCGTTCGGCGCAGCCCCGTTCGGCACGGCACCGTTCGGCACGGCACCGTTCGTTCCGGTGCCCTCCGCACCGGCGCCCTGCGGGACCGTGGTGTGCGGCGTGGCGACGGTGGGGCCGGTGTCCGTCGCGGACCCGCCGGGGACCTCGGGTCCCGGACCGGCGGCGGGGCCGTCCTGCGCCGGGCCGGTGCGCGGCACGCCGTTCACCGGGTCGCCGGACCGGGTCGGATCCGCGCCGTCCGCCGGGCCGCGGTCCGCCGGCGCCGATCCACCGCGTCCGGTGCTCGCGCGCGGGGTGAACAGGTCGTCGGCCGCACCGGGTCGCGCCGGCATCGCCGCGGGGGGCACCGGTCGCCCGGGCCGACGACGCGGCAGGCCACCCGGCTGCCCTCCGGCGTCGTCGGAACGCGGGGCACCGTTGCGGCCGCGCGGCCCACCGTCCGGGGCGCCGTCCTGGCCGCCGGTCACGGCGTTCGGGCCCTGCGGGGCGCCCTGGTCCCCGCCCCCGGCAGCGCCGCGCGGAGCCCCGTTGCGCGGGGCCCCGTTCAGCGGGGCCCCCTTGCTCGGGTCGCCGTTCTGCGGAGCGCCGTTGCCCGGGTCGCCGTTCTGCGGAGCGCCGTTGCCCGGGGCGCCGTTGCGCGGAACGCCGTTGGAGGGGCCGTCGTTGCGCGGAGCACCGGTGGGCGGGGCCTCGTGGCGGTCGGTGCCGTCCGGCCGGGGCTCCTCGTGCGCGGCGCCGCCCACCGGCCGTGCCGCACCGCGGTCGCCGTGCGCGACGCCGTTCGTGCCCTGCGACCCACTCCCGTTCAGCGGGCGGGCACCCGGGCGCCGGGACTGCGCGTGCGGGTCCCACCCGGTCCCGGGCAGCCGCTGCGGCCCACGCGCGCCCTGCGGCTCCCCCGGCTCCGCGGAGGGCAGTCCCGAGGGGGGCTGCGGCGACGAGGGGGGCTGTGCCGACGGGGGTTGCGCGGGGGCGCTGAACAGGTCGGAACCCGACGGGGTCTCCGCAGGCCAGGCCGGGCGCCCACCCGTGCCACCCGCTCCGTCGGGCCCGCCGAAGACCACACCGTCCGGCCGGACCTCGTGGGGCCCGGGAGCACGGCCGCCCATGGTCGGACGCCGGCCGGGCTCCCGGCCCGAGCCGGTGCCGTCGTTCCCGCCGGTCTGATCCGTACCCGTCACGCTCTCGTGCCCCTTGCGTCGTCCGTCGTGTCCGCTTCCACCCGGGGTGGGAGCGCCCTAACGCGCCGCCCACCGCGACACCGGGACCGGTGCGCGGTAGGGCTGCGGCAACGGCAGGCGCAGCAGCTTCGCCAGCCGCCCCTGCCCGTCCTTCCGGAGCGCGGCGACCGCCTCCGGTTCGTGCCGGGCCGCGTTCGTGAGCAGCCCGAACAGGAACATGGTCACCACCAGCGAGGTACCGCCGGAGGAGATCAGCGGGAGCTGCAGCCCGGTCACCGGCAGCAGTCCCACGACGTACCCGATGTTGATCGATGCCTGGACGACCAGGCCCGCCGTCGACGTCGCGACGACGATCCGCAGCCACGGGTCGGTGTTGCGGGCGGCGATCCGCATGCCGGTGTAGGCCAGCGTCGCGAACAGTGCGAGCACCGCTCCCGCCCCGACCAGCCCCAGCTCCTCCCCGATGATCGCGAAGATGAAGTCGTTGTGGGCGTTGGGCAGGTAGTCCCACTTCGCCCGGCCCTGGCCGAGCCCGACGCCGAACAGGCCGCCGTCGGCGAGCGCGTACAGCGCCTGCGTCGCCTGGTACGCCGGACCCAGCGGGTCCGCCGACGGCGACAGGAACGCCGTGATCCGACTGGCCCGGTAGCCGGCGGTCAGCCCGAGGATCACCGCACCGGCCAGGCCGCCGCCCGCGATCAGCGCGAGCAGCTTCACCGGGGCACCGCCGAAGTACAGCAGCGCGAGCATGATGATCCCGACCGAGATCGTCATGCCCAGGTCGGGCTCCAGCACGAGCAGCGTGAAGATCACCAGCGTCACCGGCACGACCGGGTTCAGCGCGTGCTTCCAGCGGTGCATCACCGCGCGGCGGGCGGCCAGCACGTGCGCGCCCCACAGCGTCAGCGCGATCTTCGTGCCCTCCGACGGCTGCAGCGACACCGGGCCGAACGCGAACCACGACCGGGCACCCCCACGCAGCGCGCCGATCCCCGGGATCAGCACCAGGACCAGCGCGACCAGCCCGATGATCAGCAGCACCGGTGCCGCGGCCCGCAGGCGTCGCGGCGGCACACGCAGCCCCACGTAGAACAGCACGAGCCCGACCCCGCAGAACATCAGCTGGCGGGTGAACACCGAGTACGACGAGCCGTCGCCGACCGACGACGCCGACAGCACCATCACCAGCCCGAACAGGGTCAGCAGCCCGAAGACGCCGAGGATCAGGTGCAGCGAGGTCAGCGGCCGGCGCAGCCAGCGCCGCAGCCGCCGCACGGCCCCGCTGGCGCCGGTGACGGCGACCTGGCCGAGCGTGCGGTCCGGCGCCGCCGGGCTCACCGGGACACCCCGGCGGCGGCCAGATCGGCGACGGCCGCGGCGAACGCGTCGCCGCGGTGGGCGTAGTCGCGGAACTGGTCCATCGAGGCGGCGGCCGGGGCGAGCAGCACGACGTCGCCGGGGCGGGCCAGGCCGGACGCGCGGCGGACCGCGGCCGGCATCGGGTCCTGCAGGTCGGAGGGCGCCATCGGGCCATCGTGTCCCGGCGCGACCTCGTGCACCGGGAGGCCGGGCGCGTGTCGCGTCAGTGCCTCGACGATCGGTGTCCGATCCGTCCCGATCACGACGATCCCGGCCAGCCGCTCGGCGTGCGCGGCGGCGAGCAGGCCGAACTCGGCCGGGTCCACCCCCTTGAGCAGCCCGCCGACCACCCAGACCGCGCGGGCGCCGGGCCGGCGGGCGGCGACGGCGGCCAGCGCGGCCCCGGCGGCGTGCGGGTTGGTCGCCTTCGAGTCGTCGAGGTAGGTGACACCGGCGTGCTCGCCCACCGGGGCGCTGCGGTGCGGGCCGGGGGTGAACGCCGCCAGGGCCGCGCCGATGTGGGTCGGGTCGACACCGTGCGCGCGGGCCAGCGCGGCCGCGGCGAGCGCGTCGGTGATCCCGGGCGGCCCCGGAGGGACGACGGCGTCGGCCGCGAGCAGCTCCCCGCCGCCGAACGCGCGGTCGGTCAGCACCCCGTCGGCGACGCCGAGCTGGTCCGGCCCGGGGGCGGACAGCGTGATCCCGACCCGGCGCGGAGCCGGGGCCCGTGCCAGCAGCCGGGCCGCGACGGCGTCGTCGACCCCGCCGACGGCGACGTCACCGACCAGTGCGCGGGCCTTCGCCGCGGCGTAGGCGTCCATCCCGCCGTGCCAGTCCAGGTGGTCCTCGGCCACGTTGAGCACCACGCCCGCGGCCGGGCGCACCGACGGCGACCAGTGCAGCTGGAAGCTCGACAGCTCGACGGCGAGCACCGCGTGGCCCGCGGCGACCGCGGTGACCACCGGGTGGCCGATGTTGCCGCAGGCGACGGCGTCCACCCCGGCGCGCGCGAGGATCGCGGCGAGCATCTCGGTGGTGGTGGTCTTGCCGTTGGTGCCGGTCACCACCAGCCAGGACGGCGGCGTGTCGCGCAGGGCGCCGAGCCGCCAGGCCAGCTCCGGCTCCCCGATCACCTCGACACCGAGCCCGGCGGCCTCGGCGACCAGCGGGTGGTCGGGGCGTCGCCCCGGCGAGGTGACGACCGTACGGACCCCCTCGGGGATCCCGCCGCCGCGCCACGGCTCGACGCCGTCGGGCAACGAGGCCAGCGCCTCCTCCCGGTCGTCGGACAGCAGCACCCTGCTGCCCGCGTCCACCAGGGCCGACGCGGCCGCGAGACCGGAGACACCGGCCCCCGCGACCAGGACGGGTCCCCCGCCGAACGGGCCGCTCATCCGGAACCCGACATGGACAACCACTCGGAGTAGAAGATGCCCAGCCCCATCGCCGCGCAGATCGCGGCGAGCAGCCAGAACCGGATGATGACCGTCGTCTCGGCCCATCCGGCCAGCTCGAAGTGGTGGTGGAAGGGCGCCATCCGGAACAGCCGCCGCCGCGAGGTGCGGAACACGATGATCTGCAGCGACACCGACAGCGCCTCGACGACGAACACGCCGCCGATGACGACGAGCAGCAGCTCGGTGCGGGTCACCATGGACAGGCCGGCGAGCAGGCCGCCGAGCGCCAGCGAGCCGGTGTCGCCCATGAAGATGCGGGCCGGCGCGGCGTTCCACCACAGGAACCCGATGCAGCCGCCCATCGCGGCGGCGGCGACCAGGCCGACGTCGAGCGGGTCGCGGACCTCGTAGCAGCCGGCCGTCGCGGCGATCGCGCAGTTGTTGCGGAACTGCCAGAACGCGATGATCACGTAGGTGCCGAGCACCATCGCGGCGGTGCCCGCGGCGAGGCCGTCGAGACCGTCGGTGAGGTTCACCGCGTTCGACCAGGCGGCGACGATCAGGTTGCACAGCAGCACGAACCCGACGACGCCGAAGCTCAGCACCGTGATGTCGCGGACGAACGACAGGCTCTCCGAGGCCGGGGCCAGGTTGCGCTCGTTGACGAAACGCACGGCGAGGATGCCGAAGATCGAGGCGGTCAGCACCTGGCCGACGATCTTCGAGGTCTTGTTGAGGCCGAGGTTCCGCTTGCGGCGCAGCTTCAGGTAGTCGTCGAGGAACCCGACGACGCCCAGCGCGGTGGTCAGGAACAGCACCAGCAGCGCCGAGGCGGTGATCGGCTCCCGGGTGAACGCGTGCGAGCCCAGGTAGCCGACCCAGATGGCGAGCAGGATCGCCACGCCGCCCATCGTCGGCGTACCGCGCTTGGACTGGTGGCTCTGCGGGCCTTCCTCGCGGATCTCCTGCCCGAAGCCCTGCCGCGCGAAGAAGCGGATCAGGTACGGGGTGAGCAGGATCGACACCGCGAGCGCCAGGCCCGCGGCCAGGAACAGGCCTCTCACCGGTACACCGGTCCTTCGGTCGTCAGCAGGCCGGCAGCGAGCCGCTCCAGCCCGGCGCTGCGGGAGGCCTTGACCAGCACGACGTCGCCGGGCCGGGTCCGCTCCCGCAGCAGGGTCAGGGCGGCGGGCAGGTCGGCGACGTGCTCGGCGCCGGGCCCGTAGTCGGGCGCCCCGACGGCGACCACCAGGGCCCCGGCGGCGCGTGCGTACTCCGCGACCCCGGCGTGCTCGGCGGCCGCGTCGTCCCCGATCTCGGCCATCGGGCCGAGCGCCGCCCAGGCCCGGCGGTCCGGACCGGCGATCTGCCCGAGCGCGTCGATCGCGGCGCGGACGGACTCGGGGTTGGCGTTGTAGGCGTCGTTGACGACGGTCACCCCGTCGGCGCGGTCGGTGACCTCCATCCGCCAGCGCGACGCCGGCGACGCCGCGGACAGCGCCGCCGCGATCCCGTCCGGGGTGCCGCCCAGCTCCAGGGCGACCGCGGCGGCGGCGAGGGCGTTGGAGACCTGGTGCTCCCCCACCAGCCGCAGCGCGACGTCGGCCGACCCGGCCGGGGTGACCAGCCGGAACGACGCCCGACCCGAGGTCAGGGCGACGTCGGTGGCCCGCACGTGCGCGTCCGCGGCGCGTCCGAAGGTGACGACCCGGGCGGAGGTGCGGGACGCCATGGCGGAGACCAGCTCGTCGTCGGCCTTGAGGACGGCGACGCCGCCCCGCCCGCCGGGCAGGTCGCCCGGGGGCAGCGCCTCGACCAGCTCGCCCTTGGCCGTGGCGATCGCGGCGCGGGACCCGAACTCGCCGAGGTGGGCGGAGCCGACGTTGAGCACGACCCCGATCCGCGGTGGCGCGATCGCGCACAGCGCGGCGATGTGGCCGATCCCGCGGGCGGAGAACTCCAGCACGAGGTTGCGGGTGCCCGCGTCGGCGCGCAGCGCGGTGTACGGCGTGCCGAGCTCGTTGTTGAACGACTCCGGCGGCGCGACGGTCGGCCCCAGCGGGGACAGCACCGCGGACAGCAGGTCCTTGGTGGAGGTCTTGCCCGCCGATCCGGTCACGCCGACGACGGCGAGCCCCGGCAGGGCGCCCAGCACGTGCCGAGAGAGGCGGCCGAGCCCGGCCAGGACGGCGGCGCCGGTCCCGTCGGGGTCGACCGCACCGAGGTAGGTCTGGCTGTCGCGCCCCTCGACCGGCGGCACGACGATCGCCGGGGCGTCGACCTCGCGGCCCGCCAGCACCGCGGTCGCCCCGCGGGTGACGGCCTGCGCGGCGAAGTCGTGGCCGTCGGCCCGCTCCCCCGGCAGCGCCAGGAACAGCCCGCCCGGCCCGATCCTCCGGGAGTCGAACTCGACGGCGGTGACCGGTGCGGCGGCGGTCTCGTCGTCGATGCGGTGCAAGCGCCCGCCGGTCACGGCCGCGATCTCCGCCGGCGTCATCTCGATCATCGCCCGCTCGCCTCCACCGGTCCGATCCGTCCTCCTGCCCGTGCGCGGGCCGTGCCGGGTGCCGGCACGGCCCGCCGTGGTGTCCCGCGGCGCGTCACGTCGCCGCCCGGATCGCCGCCACCAGCTCGTCGGTGTCGTCGAACGGGTACTTGACGCCGTTGATCTCCTGGCCCGCCTCGTGGCCCTTCCCGGCGACCACCACGGCGTCGCCGGGGCGGGCGGAGCGGACCGCGTAGACGATCGCGCTGCGCCGGTCGCCGATCTCGATGACGTCGCCGCGGGCGGGCTCGGCGAACGCGCCGTCGAGCATCGCGCGGCGGATCGCGCCGGGGTCCTCGCTGCGGGGGTTGTCGTCGGTCACGACGAGCACGTCGGACCGGATCGCGGCGGCGGCGCCCATCAGCGGGCGCTTGCCGGTGTCGCGGTCCCCGCCGCAGCCGAGCACGGTGATCACCCGCGCGTGCGGGCGGACCTGGCGGCGCAGCGCGGCGAGCAGGGCGGCGACGGCGGCGGGCTTGTGCGCGTAGTCGACGACGCCCAGCCAGGGCTGACCGGCGTCGACGCGCTGCATCCGACCCGGCACCGATGCCCGGGCGAACCCGGCCGCGGCCGTCTCCGGGGCGATCCCGTCGGCGTCGAGCACGGCCAGCGCGACGAGCGCGTTCGCGACGTTGTAGCGGCCGGGCAGGCTCAGCGTGACCGGCACGGCGAGCCCGCCGGGGCCGACCGCGGTGAAGGTCTGGGTGCCGTCGGGGTGGGCGGTGAGGTCGCGGACCGTCCAGGTGGCGTGCGGGCCGCGCGGTTCGGAGGAGACGGTGACCACGTCGCGGTGGCGGGCCGCCAGCCGGCGGCCCCACTCGTCGTCGACGCAGACGACCGCGTGCCGCGCGGCCTCCACCCCCGCCCCGCCACCGCCGAACAGCCGGGCCTTGGCCTCGAAGTAGTCGGTCATCGTGGGGTGGAAGTCCAGGTGGTCCTGGGACAGGTTGGTGAAGGCCCCTGCGGTGAACCGGGAGCCGCCGACCCGGCCGAGCTCGAGCGCGTGGCTGGAGACCTCCATGGCCACGTCGGTCACGCCGGCCTCGACCATGACCGCGAACAGCGCCTGCAGGTCCGGCGCCTCGGGGGTGGTGAACGCGCTGGGGAGCGCCCTGGCCGGGCTGCCGGGGACCTGCACCCGGGTCCGGACGGTGCCGAGCAGGCCGGTGGCCCGCCCGGCGGCGGTCAGGCCCGTCTCCAGCAGGTGCGCGACGGTCGTCTTGCCCGAGGTGCCGGTCACCCCGAGCACCCGAAGCCGGGCGGTGGGCTCGCCGTAGACGGCGGCCGAGACCGGCCCGAGGACCTCGCGCGGGTTCGGGTGCACCAGCACCGGGAGCCGGGAGTGCCGGATCTCGGCGCGGTCCGCGCCGGCGGCGTCGGTGAGGATCGCGCCGGCGCCGGCGGCGATGGCCTGCGCGGCGAAGTCGGCGCCGTGCGCCCGGGCGCCGGGCAGCGCCGCGAACAGGTCGCCGGGGCGCACCGAGCCCGCCCGCAGGGTCGCGCCGGTGACGGTGTGCGGCCCGGCGGCGGGGTCGAGCAGGGGGCCGGGGCCGCTGCCCGCGGTGCGCGGGTTCAGCTCGGCACCGGCGAGCCGCCCGAGCAGCGCGACGTCGACCGGGCGCACCTGCGAGGGGCGCTCCGGCAGCGACTCGAGCGGACCCGCCACGTCACCCGTCCCCGTCCGGTCGCCGACCACGCCACCCGGCCCGCCGTCGTGCGCGGTTCCGCCGGTGCTCCGGGAGCGGGCGGTGGCTGCGGTGTGGAGGTCGGGCACAGGGCCGGAGGTTACCGACCGGCACGGGCCGCCCCTCCCCCCGGTCGGACGCCCCCGACCGCTCGCGGAGGCGGTCGCGGCGGGCGGCGGACAGACGACCGGCACCCGGCCGTCCGACCAGCCGGATACGGCCATCCGGCGCAGGTTCCGGTCCGGTGGGCGGGCCGCCGGGCAGGGCGCACGGCGGCCCGGCCGGCACCCGTACGGGTGGGCAGCGGCCGGGACCGCCCGACGCAGCCGGACCGCACCCGGCCGCGCCGTCACCTGATCTGCAGGGTCTGCACCGGGGCGGGCGTCGTCTGCACCGGCACGGCGTCGCGCTGGGCCAGGTAGGAGGCGATGTCGTGGAACAGCGGGGCCGCGCTCGTCCCGCCCTTCGGGGCGTCGAGCATGATCCCGATCACGAACCGCGGGTCCTGGGCCGGGAGCATCCCGGCGAAGGTGATCCAGTACTGGGAGCGCGAGTACGCCCCGGTCGCCGGGTCCACCTGCTGGGCGGTGCCGGTCTTGCCCGCGACCTCGTAGCCGGGCACCGCGGCGGCGGGCCCGGTGCCGGACTGGCCGTGCGCCTTCTGGGTGACGGCGGTGAGCATCGTCCGCAGCGTCTGCGCGGTCTGCGGCGACATCACCTGCACCGGCTCGGGTGCCTCGGTCGGTACCCGGACGCCGTCCGGGCCGGTCGTCGCGGCGACGATCCGCGGCGGGATGCGGACGCCGTCGTTGGCGATGGCCTGGTACATCCCGGCCATCTGCAGCACGGTCATCGACAGCCCCTGCCCGATCGGCAGGTTGCCGAAGGTGGAGCCGGACCAGGTCGCGCGGGCCGGGACGCGCCCACCGCTCTCGCCGGGCAGCCCGACACCGGTCTTCTGCCCGATGCCCATCTTCGCGAGCATGTCCGAGAAGCGGTCCTCGCCGACCTTCTGCGCGGTCATCAGCGTGCCGACGTTGGAGGACTTCGCCAGCACACCGGTCAGCGTGTAGTGGTCGAGGCCGTGCTCCCAGGCGTCCTTGATCGTCCGGTCGGCGACCTCGATGCTGCCGGGCACGGCCAGCACGTCGTCGGGCTTGGCGACGCCGGCCTCCAGCGCGGCGGCCATGGTGACCACCTTGTTGACCGAACCGGGCTCGAACGGCGTGGTGACGCCCTTGTTTCCCAGCGTGTTCGGGTCCGCGGACAGCAGCTGCGCCGGGTCGAACGAGGTGTTGTCGGCGAGCGCGAGCACCTGCCCGGTCGCCCGGTCGAGGACGACGGCCGACCCGCTGCGCGCCTCGGCGCGGCCCGCGTAGTCGGCCAGCATCCGCTGCACCTGGAACTGCAGGTCGGAGTCGATGGTGAGCTGCACGTCGGAGCCGGACACCGCGGCCTGTTCGGAGCGCACGCTGCCGGGGATGACGGTGCCGCTGCCCTCGGCGGTGTCGGCGATCTGGAAGCCGTCGCGCCCGGCGAGCAGGGCGTCGTCGGAGGACTCCAGGCCGATCCGGCCGATGAGCTTCTGCGCGTCGGCGCTCCAGGTCGCGGCGCCGATGATGTTCGAGGCGAGCGTCCCGTTCGGGTACTGGCGCGCCTCGCGGCTCTCCTCGGCGATCTCCGGGAACTGCCTGCGCAGGTCACGGGCGGGCCCGGGGTCGACCGCGGTGGCCATCACGACGTAGCCGCGGTCGCTGTTCAGCGCCCGCTTCAGCTCCTCGGGGTCGCCGTGGGTCACCGCGGCGACGGCCTCGGCCATCCGGTTCTTGTAGGCGACCGCGTCCGCGCCCTTGGTCGAGTTGATCAGACGCGGGTTGGTGACGAGCGCCTTGGACTCGGTGGAGAAGGCCAGGACGGCGCCGTTGCGGTCGGTGATGGATCCGCGCTCGGCCGGAACGACGATCCGGCTGGCGCGCTGCTTCTCCGCGTCCGCGGTCAGCGTGCCCGCCTGCACCGTCTGGACGACGACGAGCTTCGCCCCGGACACCAGCAGCAGGGCGGCCAGCGCCACCCAGGCCAGGCGCAGCCGGAACCGCGGGTCGTCGGCCGGGGACCGGCGCCGTCCGCCCCGTGGGCCCTGCCCCCGCGGCCGGGGGCGCGGCGGCGCGTAGACCATCAGTTCCCGCCCGCCGCCCGGGTGTCGGCCGGGACCTCGCGCTCGGTGCCCTCACCGGCACCCTGACCAGCATCCTGCCCGGCGCCCTGACCGGCGCCCGCGGCCCCGCCCGGGGCGGCGTCGCCGCCCTCGGCGGCCGGGTCGGAGGTGGCGGCACCCGGCTGGCCCGCCGGCGGCGCGGGCGGGGTCTGCGGTGCCGGTGCGTCGGCGGCGGGCGGCACGGGTGGCACGGCCGGGGCCGCGGCGACGGCGGCCATCGGCTCCCCGACGACGTCCACGCGTCCGTCCGGGGCGACGACCAGGCGCGCCGGGTCGGTCACCCGGACCATGCCCTGGGCGGCGGCGCGGTCGGCGAGCGAGCCGGGGCTCTGCAGCACCGTGACCTCCTTGCGGAGCGCCTCGGACTGCTCGGTGAGCGACGCGGTCCGCTCCCGGGCCGCCTGCAGCGCGTAGGAGTCGGCCGCCGCGGCGGTCGACAGCCACAGCGTCGCGATCAGACCCGAGACCAGCAGCACCATCACGACCAGCACGAACTTTGCGCGGCCGGTGTTCTCCCTGGCCGCGGTGCGGCGGCGCTGGTCGGCCACCCGGCGGGCGTCGCCGGGGCCGCGCTGGGCCGGGATCCGCGGGGGCGCCGCGGTGCGACGGCTCTGGCGGGTGTCGGGCCGTGCCCGGCCACCGCCCGGGGTGCCCGGGCGCTCGATGACGGGTGTGCTCATCGGGGGTTCCTGCCTCTCCGCCGTGCCGGTACTGCCTGCGTGCTCGGGGCCGTGCCACGGGTGCTCACGGCCCGTCCTCCACGCGCTGGGCCGCGCGCAGCCGCACCGGGGCGGCCCGCGGGTTGCGGGCGACCTCGGAGTCGGACGCCTGTTCGGAGCCCCGGGTCAGCAGCCGGAACTCCGGTCCGTGTCCGGGGAGCTCCACCGGCAGGTCCACCGGGGTCCGCGAGCGGACGCGCTCGGCGAACACGCGCTTGGTGATCCGGTCCTCCAGCGAGTGGTAGGACAGGACGACGATCCGCCCGCCCGGGGCGAGCGCGTCCAGCGCCGCGGGCAGCGCGTCGCGCAGGACCTCGAGCTCGCGGTTCACCTCGATGCGCAGGGCCTGGAAGGTCCGCTTCGCCGGGTGCCCGCCGGTGCGCCGGGACGCGGCCGGGACCACGCCGTAGAGCAGCTCGACGAGCTCGGTGCTGCGGGTGAAGGGGCGCTTCTCCCGGGTCCGGACGATCGCGTTCGCGATCGGGCCCGCGAACCGCTCCTCGCCGTACTCCCGCAGGATCCGGCGCAGCTCACCGGCGGTGTAGGAGTTCAGGACGTCGGCGGCGGTCGACCCGGTGGTCGGGTCCATCCGCATGTCGAGGTCAGCGTCGCGAGAGTAGGAGAAGCCACGGGCGTCCTCGTCGAGCTGGAGCGAGGACACGCCCAGGTCGAACAGGATCCCGTCGGCGGCGGGCACCCCCGCCTGCTCCAGTGCGCCGGCGACGTCGTCGTAGACGGTGTGCACCCGGTGCAGCCGGTCGGCGTAGGCGGTGAGCCTGCGGCCGGCGAGCTCCAGGGCCTGCGGGTCCCGGTCCATGCCGACGACGGTCAGCCTGGGGTGCGCGGCCAGCAGCGCGGCCGCGTGGCCGCCCATGCCGAGGGTGGCGTCCACGTAGACCGCGTCCCGGTCGCGCAGGGCGGGGTCGAGCAGCTCGGTCACCCGCTCCAGCAGGACCGGGGTGTGCCGGTCACCGGGCGCGCGCTCGTCGCGCGGGGTGGCGCCGTCGCCGGAAGTTCCGTCCACGTCCCACCCCCCGGTGCGCCGTCCGTCCCCGTGGTGTGTGCGTGTGTGTCGTGCCGGCCGGCGTCCGTCCCCGGTCCCGGCCACGGGGCCGGGACCGGGACGGTCGATGTCCGTGGGTGTGGCGTGCCGGCTCCCACAACCGGTCCGCTCCACGCCCGAAGACGCGCGGGCTCCACCGCGCCACCCGAACTCCCCAGTCGGGGTGGGCGCCGGCGCCGTCCCCACCCGGGGGCCGTGCCGAGACGGACCTGGCACCGGGGAAGGTGTGCCAGGGCCATCTCGATCACGGCACCCGGGTCGGGGCGGCGACGGTGGTGTCGTCCGCTGTCGGTCGTGCTGTCCTGCTCGGTACTGCCGCCGTCCGTCGTCCCGCCCGCCAGCGGGACTCAGAACAGCCCGGGCAGAACCTCCTCCTGGGCCTTGGCGAACTCGTCCTCGTGCCGCTCCTGGTACTCCTGCCAGGCCTGCGCGTCCCAGATCTCGGCACGCGTGAACGCGCCGATCACCACGCAGTCCTTGGACAGTCCGGCGTACCGGCGCAGCTCGGACTGGATCGCGATCCGGCCCTGGCCGTCGGGGTTCTGCTCGTCGGTGCCCGAGAAGAGGTTCCGCTGGAACACCCGCGCCGACTCGTTCGTCAGCGGGGCCGCGGCGATCTTGCGCGCCATCTCGGTGAAGGCGTCACGGGTGAACACGTAGAGGCAGTGGTCCTGCCCTTTCGTGATCATGCAGCCGCCTCGCAACTCGTCGCGGAACTTTGCGGGCAGCGTGAGCCGCCCCTTGTCGTCCAACTTCGGGGTGTAGGTGCCGAGGAACACCGACCCCACCTCCACCTGGGACCCCTGTTCGCCCCAGCGATCACCACACTACCCCACACTCACCCACCGTCAACCCGAGACGGGGGGATCTTCCGCCGTTCATCGAATGTTTCCGCAGGTCAGAAGCGGTGGGGGACGGTGGGGGCGCGCGCCGCGCCACCCGGTCGCGCGACGTCCGGAGGCCGTGTCGGGCCCGTCGCGCCCGTCCGGGGCGCCACCGCTCCCCCACCGCCGTCGTGGCTGGTCGGAGGCGGTTTCCGGGCCGATCGGGGCGTCCGGGGTGGGGACGAGTGGGGAGAGGGTGGGGCGACCGTGGGGAGGCCGGGTGGGGGGCGGTGGGGAGCCCGACGGACGCGTGGTGGGGTGGCGTGGGGAACCACGGTGGGGCGCGGTGGGGGAACCGCCGTGGAGTGCCGTGGGGCGCCGCGGCGGAGGTGCCGACGGCGCCGGCCGGGGCACTGCGGGGCCCGCCGCGTTCGGCCGTACGGAGCAGCGTCGCGGGGCAGGTGGCGGCGCCCGGTCCCGATCGGGGGACGTTTGACAGACTGGGGTCATCCGAGCCGTCTCCTGAGGAGGCCCGTTGTCGTCGAGCGCGCCGTCCGCGCCCTCCGTACCGCCCGTCCCGTCGCCGTCCGGTGGTCCCGTCCGCCGGGCCGAGGCCAGCGGTGCGCACCCCGGTTACGCGCCCGAGCCGATGGACGCCGTCGCCGTCGCCGACGCGGCGGGCCGGATCGCCGCCGCGATGGCGCGAATCATCGTCGGCAAGCCCGACACCATCCGGCTCGCCCTGGTCGCGATGCTCGCCGAGGGCCACCTGCTCGTCGAGGACGTGCCGGGCGTCGGCAAGACCACGCTGGCCAAGGCGCTCGCCCGCGCCGTCGACGGGGCGGTGAGCCGGGTGCAGTTCACCCCGGACCTGCTGCCCGGCGACATCACCGGCTCGTCGGTCTACAACCGCCAGACCGCGGAGTTCGAGTTCCGGCCCGGCCCGGTGTTCGCGAACGTCGTGATCGCCGACGAGATCAACCGCGCGTCACCGAAGACCCAGTCGGCGCTGCTGGAGTGCATGGCCGAGCACCAGGTCACCGTGGACGGCGGCACCTACCCGCTGGGTGACCCGTTCATGGTCGTCGCCACCCAGAACCCGGTGGAGATGGACGGCACCTACCCGCTGCCCGAGGCCCAGCAGGACCGGTTCACGATCCGCGTCTCGGTCGGCTACCCCGACCCGGCGGCCGAGCTGGCGATGCTCGAGGAGCACGGCTCGACCGACCCGCTGGAGCGGCTGCGGCCGGTCACCGACCTGCGCACGCTGCGGTCGATGATCGCCGGGGTGCGTGGTCTGCACACCGCGGCGGAGGTGCGCCGCTACTGCGTCGAGGTCGTCGGTGCGACGCGACGGCTGCCCGAGGTCCGCCTCGGGGCGTCGCCGCGCGCGACCCTGCACCTGCTGCGCGCCGCCCGGGCCTGGGCGGCGACGGCCGGGCGCGGGTACGTCGTGCCCGACGACGTCCAGGCCGTCGCCGTTCCCGTCCTCGCGCACCGGCTGATGCTGGGGCCCGAGGGGGTCGCGGCCCGCCGCACGCCGGCGGACCTGGTGCGGGCCGCCGTCGCGCGGGTCGCGGTGCCGTCCCCGCCGCGGGGCTGAGATGGCGCCGACCGCGCCGCCGCCGCGGACACCGGCTCCCGCCGAGCCCGGCGCCCCGGCCGCGTCCGGGTCGTCTCCGCCGTCCTCTCCGCCGCTCGCGACCGGCGGCGCACCGCGCCGGGAACGGCCGGCGGGGCTGACCGTGCGCGGGCGCTGCCTGCTCGCCGGCGGCGCCGCGATGGTCCTCTCGGCGATCGCGCTCGACGAGCGCGACCTCGTCCGGATCGGGGCGTTCGTGCTGCTCCTGCCGCTGCTCGCGCTCGTCGTCGCGCTGCGGTCGCGCCGCTCGCTGCAGGTCGCGCGCACCCTGGAGCCGGCCCGGCTGGAGGCGGGCGACGGCGGCACGGTGCTGCTGCGGATCGCCGGCGGCGCCCTGCTGGGCGCGTTGCGGATCGCCGACCACGTGCCCGACGCCGCCGGTCCCGCCGACCGCTACCCGCCACGGTTCACCGTGCACCGGCTCGGTCGCCGCGGTGCCCGGGTCGGCTACCCGGTGCGGCCCGCGGTCCGTGGCGCGTACCGGATCGGCCCGCTGCGCGGCCGCGGGACCGACGCACTCGGCCTGGCCGAGTTCCGCCACGACCTGCTGCCCGCCGACCGGCTGCTGGTCCTCCCCCGGGTCACCCCGCTCACCGGGCGGCCCGCCCTGACCTCCACCGCCGCCGGGCGTGGCGCCGAGGGCGGCAGCCGCCCCGGCCCCGGCACCCCGGACGTGCTGATCCGCCCCTACCGCCACGGCGACGAGCTGCGCCGCGTGCACTGGCGCTCCAGCGCCCGGCGTGACGAGCTGATGGTCCGCCTCGACGACCGGCCCGACCCGTCCGGCGTGACCCTGCTGATCGACCGGCGCGACAGCGCCCACCGCGGCCACGGACCCGCGTCCAGCCTGGAGTGGGCGGTGGCGTTCACCGCCAGCGCCGCGGTGCACCTGCTCCAGCGCGGCGAGGCCGTCGCGCTCGTCGACGAGTCCGGCGAGACCGTCGGCGACGTGCCGCCCGGTGTGACCGGCGCGGACGCCGTGCCCCCGCGGCTGGAGTCGCTCGCGGTGCTGCGGCCCTCGGCGAGCACCGGGATCACCGCACCCGGCCCCGGGCCCGGGCATCCGGAGGGGGTGCTCGCGGTGCTCGGCGGGACCGCGCCGCAGGACGTCACCGCGCTGGTCTCGGCCTGGCCGCGCGGCGGGCACGCCGTCCTCCTCGACGTCGACACCTGGTCGGCGGCGACGCGGGCCCGCCCGGCGTCGGTCGCGGCGGCCGCGCTGCGCCGTGCCGGGTGGCACGCCACCGTCGTCACCTCCGACATGACCGTCCAGCGGGCCTGGGCCGACGCCTGCGGCTCGCCCGGCACCGCGGGAGCGACCGGATGAGCGCGCCGACCCGGCCCCCCGTGCGGCCCGCGCCGCCACCCGCCGCGCCCGTCGCCGAGACCGCGCCGGCGGGCCGGACGCCGGGCGCGCCGGCCTGGACGGTGGTGCTGGGACCGGTCGCGACCGTCGTCGCGGTGCTGCTCGCCGGGACGGCGATGAGCTCGGTCGTGCAGGGCGCGGCCTGGTTCGCCCACGCCGCCGTCGCCGTCGTGCTGGTCGCCCTGGTCGGCGCCCTGCTGCTGCCGCTGCGGGCCTGGCTGGTCGCGCCCGGGCAGCTGCTGGCCCTGATCCTGCTGGTGACGGCGTGGTTCACCGGCAGCGGTGTGCTCGGGGTGCTCCCGGGCCCCACGGCGTTCGGCGAGCTGTCGGGCCTGCTCGGCGGTGCCGGGCAGCAGATCGACAGCGGCCTGCCGCCGGTGCCGGCGAGCCCGGAGATCCTGCTGCTGGTCGCCCTCGGGTTCGGCACGATCGCGATCGCGGTGTTCGGTCTCGCGGTGACCGTCGCCGCCCCGGCCGCGGCCGGGGTGCCGCTGCTCGTGGTGTTCGCGGTGCCGACCGCGCTGCAGCCGGACCTGCTGCCCTGGTGGACCGTCGTCGCGGCGACGCTCGGCTACGGCGTGCTGCTGCTCCTGCGCCCGGACCGGCTGCGACAGATCCCGGCCGGGGCCGCGGTCGTCGCGGTGGCCGTCGTGGGCTCGCTGCTGGTGGGGCTGCTGGCGTCGTCGGTGGGGACCTCGGGTCGCTTCGACGCCACCGGCGGGACCGGGGGCAACGCCGACGGCTCGATCGGGCTGAACCCGTTCACCTCGCTGCGCGGACAGCTGACCCGCAGCGAGCCGCGGCCGCTGTTCAGCGTCCGGGGTCTGGAGACCCCGACCTACCTGCGTGCGCTCACCCTGCAGACCTACGTGCCGCAGGAGGGCTGGAAGGCGGGCCGTCCGCTGCCGGGGGTGCCGCTGACCGGGCCGCTGCCGCCGTCGACGTCCGGGCCGGCCGCCGCGCAGGACGTGCAGGTCGAGAACCTCGGCTTCCGCGACTACTGGCTGCCGGTGTTCGGCGACCCCACCCGGATCGCGGTCGCCTCGCCGAGCTGGGCCTACGACGCCGCCGGCGGCATCGTCTACAGCGAACGCGCACAGTCCGAGGACGGCTGGACCCAGTCGATGCGGCTGCCGGAGCCCTCGGCCGACCAGCTGCGCGCGGCATCCGGCCCGACCACGGTCGACCGGGCCTACCTCGACACCGACGGGGTCGACCCGCGGGTCACCGCGATCGCCCGCGAGGTGACCGCCGGTGCCGCGACGCCGTTCGACCGGGCGATGGCGCTGGAGAACCACTTCACCGGGCCCGGCTCCCCCTTCACCTACAGCCTGGCGACCGCGCCGGGCAGCAACGGCGACGCCCTCGTCGACTTCCTGACCCGCGGCCGCACCGGCTACTGCGAGCAGTACGCCTCGGCCATGGCCGTCATGCTGCGCGCCGTCGACGTCCCGGCCCGGGTGGCGGTCGGTTTCACCGCGGGCGACGCCGACGGCTCCGGGGCCCGGACGATCACGACCGAGGACGCGCACGCCTGGGTCGAGGCGTGGTTCCCCGGGTACGGCTGGCTGACCTTCGACCCGACCCCGCTCGCCGACGGCCGCACCATCGACCCGGCCTACGTCCAGCAGGCCCGGGAGCAGGAGAGCGGCACGCCCGCCGCCGAGCAGACCCCGCAGCCCGAGCCGTCCGCGACACCCCCGCCCCCGGAGGCCGCCGGTCCCACCCCGGAGCCCCCGCCCACCGAGGAGCAGGCGGCGGACCGGCCGACGGCCGCGACCGGGTCGTGGTGGCCGCTGGTCGTGGCGCTGCTGCTGGCGGCCGCGGTGCTCGCCGTCGTGCTGACCCCGGGCCTGTGGCGCCGGCACCAGTACTCCCGACGGGCCGGGCTCGCCCGGGCCGGCGGCGACGGTGCGGCGACCGCGGCGTGGGACGAGGTCCTGGCCGCCTCCCGCGACCACGGGGTCCCGGTGCCGCCCGGGGACACCGTCCGCGCGGCCGCCGACCGCATCATCGAGCGGCACGGCCTGTCCGGGCGGCCCGCGGAGGCGCTGCGCGAGCTGGCGGGCCGGGTCGAGGCGAGCTGGTACGGCGGGATGCTGCCCGGGCCCGGCACGCTCGACGGCCTGGTGGACGAGGTCCGGACGGCGATCGCGGCCGGCGGAACGCCGTTGCGGGCCCGGGTGCTGCCGGCCTCGGTCGTGCCGGAGGCGGTCCGGCGCGGGCGCCGTCCGGCCGACGACGACGCGCCGGCCGACGACCTGGACGAGGTCCGCACGTCTCGGCCCGACGGCGACGTACACTGATCGGTGAAGTCGGGAGCACGGCGACACGGGGAGGAGGGTCGGCGATGTCGAGCGCGGAGGATCACGAGGCGCTGCGTGCGCCGGCGCTGACCCCGGGCGCGCGCCGGATCCTGGACGTGGCGTCGGAGCTCTTCTACCGGTGCGGGATCCACGCCGTCGGGGTCGACACCATCGCGGCCGAGTCCGGCATCACCAAGCGCACGCTCTACAACCGGTTCGGCTCGAAGGACCGCCTGGTCGAGGCCTACCTGCAGGCTCGGCACCACGCGTGGTGGGAGCTGATGGAACAGAGGGTGGCTGCGAGCCCGGGCTCGGGAGTGCTGGCGCTCTGGGACTCCTACACCCAGGACGTCGAGTTCTCCGGGCGTGGCTGCGCCTTCATCAACGCCGCGGGAGAGCTTCCCGCGGACCATCCCGCCCATCGCGTCGTCCGCGCCCACAAGCGTGCGGTGCGCCGGCATCTCGAAGCACTCGTCCGGGCCGACCACCCCGGGATCGCCGGTCCCGAAGCGGCGGCCAACCTGGTGTTCCTGCTCCTCGAAGGCGCGATCACCCACCACGGCATCGGCGACGACCCCGACCTCCTGCGCAGGGCGCGAGAGGCGGCCGAGCGCCTGCTGCGGGACGAACGAGCGGCGCTGCACTGAGCAGGCAGGCCACTCCGGCCACGCGCCGTGCCCGCTCGCACCCGGCCCCGAGGACCGGGGGCGACCGCATCGTCTCGCAGCTCCGACGGCGACGTGGGCCGGCCTCCGCGTCAGCGTGTGACGGGGTCCGGGCCCGCCCCGGGGAGCGTGCCGCCGGCCAGGCGAAGTCCCCCACCGGCATCGACCGTCCAGCGCAGAGGGTGCACCTGGTCCCGGTCGGCCTCCCGACCTCCGATCGCGTCGCCGCCGTACTCCCGGACGGGCCGGGCACGCCGTGGAGCAGGCGGTGGGGCGCCGTGTCGGATCGCGCTGCCGGCGTTGACGCCCCACGCGACGTCCCGCAGGAACTCCATGACCACGTGCAGAACCTGACGCATCCGAGACCCCTTCACAGATCAGTGAACTCGTGGAGGGTCGACGCTAGGTACACAGATCTGTGAAGTCAAGTCCGGAGCCCACTCTCCGGCGACACCGGCGCAGCGCAGCGGGCCCCTGACGACGCGACCGCCGGATCCCGGTCGCCGAGCCGATGCCCCGTGGGCAGCCGTGGGCAGCGCGCCCCCCTACCCGACCGTCAGGCACCCGGCGACGGTGCCGGACACACGACGGCGGGGCGGGTCACCGAGTCGGTGTCCCGCCCCGCCGGGCGTCACGCGGACAGTCGCCTGGGGCGCCCGGGCGTCACTCCTGCTCGAAGCGACGCCGGAAGCGCTCCTCCATCCGGCCGGTGAAGCCACCGCCGCTCTCGCCGGACTGCTTGTCCTTGGGGGCGGATCCGCCCTGGCCGGTCGTCTCCTCGCCGCCACGACGGGCGCCGATCGAGGTGACCGCCAGCAGCGCGCCACCGAGCATGGCGAGGAAGCCGACGATGCTGAGGATCGGCAGGTCGCCGAGCCAGAGCGCCCGGAAGGGGATCCCGGCGACGAGCAGCACGAGGCCCACCACGAACAGGACGGCGCCCTGGATCCGGCGGCGCCGGGCGGGCTTGCTCCGCCGGCTACCGCTGACCGAGGACGCGAACTTGGGGTCCTCCTGGTAGAGGGCGCGTTCGATCTGTTCGAGCAGGCGCTGCTCGTGCTCGGAGAGCGGCATGCCTTCACCTCCGGCACACGTAATCGGACGGTAGGCCGCATTCGGCCCGGGCTTCCTGCCCTGACCGGTACGACGGGCGCCCCAACCTGGGCGTCTGAGGACAAGAGTACGAGGCGAATCGTGCCGCGACCACCCGGACCGTCCAACCCGCTCGGCTGATCGTCGAGCGGACGGTGTTGCGCGGCGTGTCGTCGGTCACCCGGACCGTCGCGGACCCACCCGGACGGGGGTGGGCGGACGAGTGAACGCCGGTCGACCGATCACCGACGGCAGCCGGACGACGACCGTCGGACACCGGCGGCGGGACGGGCGTCAGTACCGCCGGGCGAGCAGATGCAACCGCGGGGCGACCTCGGCGAGGGCGCCGACCTGCGACGCGAGCGCGTCCAGTTCGTCACGTTCCTCGCGGCCCGCCGCCTCGCCCTCCTGACCGGGGCCGGGCAGCCACGCATCGAGGGTGCCGTCGCCCTGGAGGATCTCGGTCTGCAGGCGTCCGGTCCCGGCGGCGAGCTCCTGCAGCCGGTGCGCGTCGAACCGGCGCAGCAGCCGGTCGTCGGAACCGGTGCGCCCCTCGGGGTCGGTGAGCAGGGCACGGGCCTCGGCCAGCCGACCGCTGGCCAGGCGCCCGATGAACGCGCCGTAGCGCCCCACCGTCAGCACCGACACCGCTCCGCCCGGGGCGGCGGCCGCGGCGAGCGCGGCGAGCACCCGGTCCGGGCCGTCGACGACCTCGAGCAGCCCGTGACCCAGCACGAGGTCGGCGCCGTCGGCCGGGGCGACCTCGGCGAGGGTGTCGACGTCGCCGTTCACCGGGGTGACCCGGTCGGTGACCCCGGCCTCCCCGGCGCGGCGGGCCAGCGTCGCCAGCGCGTTGGGGCTGGTGTCGACGACGGTCACCGCACAGCCGGCGATCGCCAGCGGCACCGCCCAGGTGCCGCTGCCCCCGCCGACGTCGAGCACCCGGGGCGCGGCCCCGGTGTCCCGGCGGACACGGTCGATCTCCCTGTCCAGCACCCGGAACACGGCAGCCCCGCGCGCTGCTCCGGCCTGCTCGCGTGTCGGCGATCCCACGGCGCCGAGACTAGTGGCCCCTGCCGGTGCCCGGCCCGCCCGCCCGCCACGACACCCACGGCGGGGCGCCGACGATCATGTGGACTCCGCCCGGCGACCGTGCCGGACCGCACGGTAGGTTGGGTGAGTGCAGGTCGTCGCCACGCTCAGTCTCAAGGGTGGCGTCGGCAAGACCACGGTCGCACTGGGTCTGGCCGGCGCGGCGCAGCGTCACGGCGTCTCCACCCTCGTGGTGGATCTCGACCCGCAGGCCAATGCCACCACCGCGCTCGACCCGGAGCCGACCACGGCCACCGTCGCCGACGTGCTGGACGAGCCGCGCCGCGCGGTCGTCGAGCGGGCCATCGCGCCGTCGGCGTGGGGCGAGGGCCTCGACGTGCTGGTCGGTGCGGAGCAGACCGAGCGGCACAACCACCCCGACCCGGGGGCGGCGCAGCTGTACCGGCTCGACCGCGCCCTGCAGCGGCTGGCGGGCGAGCTGATCACCGACGACTCCGGCGGCTCCGAGCCCGCCGAGGAGCGCTACCGGCTGGTGATCGTGGACTGCCCGCCGTCGCTGGGGCAGCTGACCCGCAGCGCGCTGTCGGCCGCGGACCGGGCGATCCTGGTGACCGACCCGACGATGTTCTCGGTGTCCGGCGTGCAGCGCGCGTTCGACGCGGTCCAGACCGAGCGCGAGCGGTCCAACGACCGCCTGCAGCCGTTGGGCGTGCTGGTCAACCGGGTGCGGCCGCGCAACACCGAGCACGAGTTCCGGATCTCCGAGCTGCGCGAGCTGTTCGGCCCCCTGGTGTTCAACAGCGTCCTGCCCGACCGCTCGGCGGTCCAGCAGGCCCAGGGCGCCTGCCTGCCGATCCAGGCCTGGGACACCCCGGGCGCCCGGGAGATCTCCGCGGTGTTCACCGCGCTGCTGGGCCGGGTGCTGCGCAGTGCCTCGCGCCCCGCCGCCTCGGCCTGACCGACCTCCTCCCGGATCTGCTCGCCGCGCCCGATCCCGGCGGCCCGACCTGCCCCGGCGCCGTCCGCCGCTCCGGCGGGGGCCTCACCGGGGCAGCAGCAGCTGTACCCGGGTCACGAACTGCTCGGCCTGGCGCAGCAGGTCGTCGGCGGCGCGCCGGTCGACGTGCCGCCCGATCCCGGCCTCGGCCTCGATCCGCAGCCGCGAGCAGCCGGCGAAGAACGCCGCCCACTCCTCCAGCTCCGGGGCGACCTCGGCGAGGAGCCGCCAGACGTCGCGCGGGGCTCCCCGGCGGGTCCTGGGCCGGGCCCGCATGGCCAGCACCGCCGCCCCGGCACGGAGCGCGGCGAGGTAGGCCGCCGGGTAGCGACGCAGCGGCTCGGTCTCCCGGTGCGCCTCGGCGAGCTGCTCGGCAGCCTGGCGCAGCAGCCCGAGCGCGTCCCGCGACGGCGGAGCGGGCGCGGGCGACCCGAGCGGCGCCGCCGGCCGCGCGGTCTCGCCGGCCGGTCGTGCAGGGCCCCCGTCCGGTCGTGCGGGGCCTCCGGGCACGACGGTGCTGCCCACGGTCGGTCGTCCCGGACCTCCGGTCGGTCGGGCGGCGCCGCCGCCCGCCGGCGCGGACGTGCCCGGCAGGGGGATCACCTGCCCGGACCGGCCGGCGGCTCCGGTCGATCCGGGCCGACCCGGCCGTCCGGTGCACCCGGCCCCCGCCGGGTCCGTACCGGTCCGGCCGCTCCCCCGCCGGGACGGCGCCGCCCCGGACGCGGACTCCGTACGGTCGGCAGCGGCCCGTGCCGAGCCCCGCCCCGAGCCCCGTGCCGCGCCGCAGTCCAGCGGCCACAGCCCGTCGGCGACCGGCCGCACCCGGGCGGACCGCCGCGCCGGTGGGGCGGCGGACACCGGGGCGTCGCCCGGCCGTCGTGTCCCGGCGGACCGCGGCGCCGGCAGCGCCAGGTCCAGTTCCATCGTCCTGCTCCGCACGTGCACCTCCCGCACCTCCCGCACCACTCAGTCGACCTTCACCAGGTCCCACACGCCCGGACCGGACCGCATCCGCAGCACCACCTCACGCGGCGGCTCCTGCGGGTCCTGCACCGACCGGGCGAGCACCCGCCAACAGCTCAGCCGGTCCCCGCCCACCGGCATCGGCGACGGGAACGGCCACGGGGACTCCTCGATCCACTGGTCTCGAACCCCGGTGACCAGAAAATGTTCCCCGCGGCGCGACGGACGCCGGGAGAACTCGACCGGCTCACCGTTCTGCCAGCGCACGTCGATCGCCGCCGGCTGGCGGGACCGGAACAAACGCGAGAAGCCGCCCACTGGCATCACCACGCCCTCCACCCGGTGGCCGGGCCTCGGTTCCCACCACCGGAATCGGTCTCCGGGACGCCCGGCGACGGGGTGCTTCCCCCACTCCGCCCACCGGACGCCCCGGCATCGAACGCGCGTTCGACATACGACAGTAGAACGCGTGTTCGATCGTCGCGTCAAGTCGGGTGCCCGGGTGGCGCCACTCACCCACCGGCTCCGTGGCGGGGCACCCGGTCCGGACCCGCCGCAACCGGCCGGGCGTGGTGTGATGGGGACATGCACCCGGACACCGACCCCGCCCCCGCGCGGGCGTGCGGTCACCACCGGGGCCGGTGGTCGCGGTGACCGCCGCGCCGTCGCGGGCGCGTCTGGTCGGTCTCGGCCGCAGCGAGTTCGCCGACCGGCTGGGCGAGGCGATCGACGTCTACGTCACCGCGATGGGCTACCCGCGGTCGACCGCACGCCAGCGCCGCTCGCTGTGGCTCGAGCACTCCTACCGGCCGGGCTGGCGCTCGGTCGGCTGGCTCGACGAGCAGGACCGGCTCACCGGCATCGGCTACGGCTACTGGGGCGGCCCCGGGCAGTGGTGGTTCGAGGAGGTCCGCCGCGGACTGCGGGCCCGGCGCGGGGAGCCGGACGCCGTGAGCGCCGACTGGCTGACCGACTACTTCGAGCTGACCGAGCTGCACGTCCACCCGCAGGCCCAGGGCTCGGGCATCGGTGAGGCGCTGCTGCGGGCGCTGGCCCGCGACGCCGCCCGGAGCCGGATGCTGCTGTCCACCCCCGAGTACGGCCGCGCCAGGCCCGGCCGGGCCTGGCGGCTCTACCGTCGCGCCGGGTTCGTCGACGTGCTGCGCGAGCACCTGTTCACCGGCGACCCGCGCCCCTTCGCCGTCCTCGGGCGCGAGCTTCCCCTGCTCCCCACGGATCACCCGACACACGCCCCCGAGTGACACCGGGACCGTCGTACCCGGGTGGCACGATGACGCCATGCCGTCGCACCACACCGCGCCACCCGCACGCCGTCGATCCCGGACGCGTGCGCTCGTGCTGCTCGCGGTGCTGGCCCTGCTCGCGCTGACCGGCTGTGCCCGGGTCCAGGTGGCCCTCGCCGTCCAGCCGGACGACACCGTCGACGGCACGATCGTCGTCGCGACGCCCGCGGGCGCGCCGGACGGTCGCGGCCCGCAGCTGGCGGTCCCGGCCGACCTCACGGACGAGGTCGAGCTGTCGCCGTACGACCAGGACGGCTTCGTCGGCACCCGCGCGGCCTTCGAGAACCTCACCTTCGCGCAGGTCTCGCAGCTGAACCTGCTCGGCGGGAACGCGTCGGGCCGGGCGAACCTGGAGCTGCGCCGGGTCGGGGAGCGGATCGCCGTGCAGGGCCGGGCCGACCTGACCACGATGCCGGTGGACCGGGCCGACGTGCGGCTCGCGATGAGCTTCCCTGGCGAGGTCGTCGAGTCCGACGGCGAGACCGACGGCGGCACCGTCACCTGGGAGTTCGTCCCCGGTGAGGTCTCCCAGATCAACGCCTCGGTGATCTCGACCGATCCGAACGCGCCGTCGATCCTGGGCTGGTCGCTGCTGCTGGCCGGACTCGTCGTCGTCGCGGCGGGGGCCGCCGTGCTGCTGGCCCGGCGCGACCGGAACCCGCCGATCCGGCGCTGAGGGCGCGCCCGTCCGGTCTCAGGCGGCGTCGCGGCGGTCGTCGGCGAGCACGGCGACGGTCTCGCGGGCGGCGGCCCGGCGGGCCTGCGCACGACGACGCCGCACCCGCCACCCGACGACGCCGGCGACGACCACGAACGCGAGGACCACCCAGCCGGCGATCCCGAAGGCCTTCTCGAACTGCTCGGCGGCCTCGCGCAGCAGGAAGCCCGCGGTCACGTGCACGGCCGACCAGACGGTCGCCCCGACGACGACGGCGGGCAGGAAGCGCCGCAGCGGCAGTCCGGACGCGCCCGCCGCGGCCGGGGTCATCGTCCGCACCACCGGCAGGAACCGGGCGCAGAGCACCGCCCACGGACCCCAGCGGAGCAGGGTGCGGGCGGCGTCGTCCCAGGCGTCGCGGCCCATCCGGCCGATGATCCGGGACTCGCGCAGGCGCGGGCCGAAACGGCGGCCGATCGCGTAGCCGATCAAGTCGCCGCAGGCCGCGGCGACCGCGACCACCGCGGTGACCAGCACCGCGGCCGGGACGTCCGGGACGGCCATCGCGGCGCCGATGAGCACGGTCTCGCCGGGCAGGACGAGCCCGACGCCGATCGTGGTCTCGCCGAGGGTGACCAGCCCCGCGACGAGCACCACCACCCACAACGGGACGGAGGTCAGGAAGTCGATGATCTCGGTGATGATGGGAGGCTCCTCGGCCGGGGTGACGGGGCCGCGTCAGTCGACGCAGGGCACCCCGTCGGCGGTCAACTCGGGCTGGGTGTCGGCGGCCGGGGTCGGGTCACCCCGGGGCGCCGCGGCCCGTCCGGTCCTGCTCTCCGTGGTGGCCGGGGCCGGGGACGACGGTGTCGGCGCGGCGGTGTCCGCGTCGTCGCCGGCCCCGGGGTCGGCCGGCGCCCCGGGCGCGGTCAGCCCGGCGAAGAACGCGGTGACCTGGGCCGGGTCGACCTTCACCGCGACACCCTCGCTGCCGGTCCGGTAGTCGGCCCGGCCGGTGGGGATGGTGCGGAAGGTGACCCGGTCCCCGCGCAGCTGCGAGGCGTGGGCGAGCATCGAGGTGAGGTCCCAGCCCTGGTCGAGCACGACGGCCCCGTTGATCGCCTGCATCAGGTCGGCGACGGCCGTCGGGTCGGTGAGGGTGCCCGCCGACAGCAGCCGGTGGGTCAGCCCCGCGAGGAACGCCTGCTGGCGGCGGACCCGGTCGAGGTCCCCCTCGGGCAGGCCGTGGCGTTGGCGGACGAACTGGAGCGCCCGGGCGCCCTGCACGGTCTGCGGGCCCGCGGCGAAGTCGGCGCCCGAGTAGCTGTCGTGCACCGGGGCCTTGAGGCACACCGGGACGCCGCCGAGCGCGCGGGTGATGTCGGCGAACCCGGCGAGGTTGACCTGGGCGTAGTGGTCGATCGAGACGCCGGTGAGCTCCTCGACGGTGCGCACGAGCAGCCTGCTGCCCGCGGCGTTGGCCGCCCGCTCCAGGTCCGGCCCGCTCAGGCCCTGGCGGACCAGGTCCGGCCGAGCCATCGCCGCGCCGCGCGCCAGCGCCGAGTTGATCTTGTGCATGCCGAGGCCGGGGACGTCGACCCAGGAGTCGCGCGGGATCGACACCGCGGACGCGCCGAGGTCGGGGTCGTCCGGGATCCGGACCAGCATCAGGGTGTCGGTGTTGTCCTGGCCGTCGGCGTCGCCGGCGTCCAGGGCGTCCAGGACCTCGCGCGGGAGCGGGTTGCCGCGGGCGTCGACCCGGGAGTCGCTGCCGACCAGCAGGATGTCGGTCGCGCCGTCGGCGACGTGCGGGCCGGTGACGTCGGCGGTGGTCAGGCCGCTGGTGCCGCCGACCATCGCCCAGCCGGCGCCGGTGGCGAGGAAGACCGCGACCGACAGCGCCGCGACGAGGCCGCGGACGCGGTGCCACCGCGGGGCGGGGGTGCGCTGCTCGGCGCGGGGCCAGGGGGCGACCGGGCGCATCGGCGTGGTGGGACGGGCACCGGGGTCGGTGGGCCGGGACCGCGGACCGGCCGACGCACCGCCGGGGACCGCCGGTGACGACCGGGGTCCGGCGGGTCCGCCGGAGCGGGGCCACCCCTGCGGCGCCCGGGTGTCGCGCCGGGCCGTCGGGGCGCCGGGCGGACGGGGCGTGCCGGCACGGTCCGGACGCGGACGGCCCGGGGGCACCGGACCCGGCGGCGTCACGCGCTCCCCCGGTCGCGGACGGCGTCCGGCCCGCGACGGCGGTCCTGCGCGGCCACCACGGTGCGGACCACCTCGACCATGCCGGCGTCGGCGATGACGTAGATCTGGTGGCGGCCCTCGCGACGGGCCCGGACCAGCCCGGCGAGCTTGAGCTTCGCCAGGTGCTGGCTCACCGCCGCCACCGGCTGGCCGAGGACCGCGGCGAGCGTGCCGACGTCACGCGGGCCGTCGGCGAGCAGCCAGACGATCTGCAGCCGCGAGGTCGCGGCGAGCATCCCGAACGCCGCGGCCGCGTCGGCCAGCAGCTCGGGGTCGAGGGGCTGCGGGCCCTCGGGGGCGGTCTCCACCGGACCTCCAGACAGTTGCGTCACTTACGCAACTGTTACCGTACCGGGCGGTGCCGGACGCGGTGCCGGGGACCGGAGGAGCACCGTTGGACCGGACGATCGGACGCGACGGTGCCGCGGCGCGGCCACCACCCGCACCCGCCGGTCCGCCCGCCACGCCCGGCGAGCCCGCGCTGCGGCACTGGGCGGACGCCGACGCGTTCGCGCTGTTCCGGGGCCTGGAGTCCTCGCGCCGCGGACTCTGTGAGGACACCGCCGCGCTGCGGCTGCACGTCCACGGCGACAACGCCGCCGACGCCGTCCGACGCACGGGCGCGACCGCCCGTGCCCGCCGCGCGCTCGCCGGCCCGTTCTCCGGCCTGATGACGGTGCTCGGGGTGCTGCTCGCCGTCGCCGGCAGCCCCGGCAGCGCGACGCTGGTGCTCGTGGTCGCCGCGCTCGGCGTCGTGCTGCGCCTGTGGCACGCCGTCCGCAGCGACCGGCTCTCGCGGGAGCTGCGGGCGCACGCCGCGACCACGGTGACGGTCCGCCGCCGCCCGGCCCCCGGGACGACACCGCGGGACAGCGAGGTGCCGCCGGAGGACCTGGTGCCCGGCGACGTCGTGCTGCTCGGCGCGGGCGACCCCGTCCCGGCCGACGCGCGGCTGCTGCGCGCCCGGGACCTGCTGGTCGACCAGTCGTCGCTGTCCGGGGAGCTGCTGCCGGTGGCGAAGGCCCCGCCGTCGTCACGGGGGCCGTCGTCACGGGGGTCGCGCCCGGCGCCGCGGCGACGGCCGTCGCGGGCCGGGTCCGACGACGGGCCGGTCACCGCGCACCCGGCGCTGCTGTTCGCCGGGAGCACCGTGGTGCGCGGCACCGCGACGGCGGTCGTGCTGGCCACCGGCGCGCACACCCACACCGAGGAGCTCGCCGGGCGCGGCCGCCGTCCCCGGCCGGAGTCGGAGGTGGACCGGGGCCTGCGGTCGGTGCGCCGGGCACTGGTGCGCTGCATGCTGCTCGCGGCGCCGCTGGTGCTGCTGGTGAACGTCGAGGTGTCCGGCGACGTGCGGCAGGCGTTGCTGTTCGCCGTCGTCGTCACGGTGGGGCTGGCCCCCGAGCTGCTGCCGCTGATCGTCGGGACCACGCTGCTGCGCGGCACCACCCGACTGCGCGAGTCCGGGGTGCTGGTGACCCGCCCGGAGGCCATCCACGACCTCGGGTCGATCGACGTCGCCTGCCTGGACAAGACCGGCACGCTCACCGAGGACCGGGTGGTGTTCACCCACTCCATCGACGTCGACGGCCGTCCCGAACCCGCCCCGGCGGACGCGGCGGCGGTCGCGGTGCGTTTCCAGACCACCCCGCGCGACGGCCTCGACGACGCCATGGCCGCCGCCGACCGGGACGGGTCGGCGCTGCTGGCCCACGGCCTGCTCACCCGGGTCGAGGAGCTGCCGTTCGACCACTCCCGTCGCCGCTCCGCGGTGGTGCTGCGCGACGCGCACGACCCCGGTGAGCTGGTGATCGTGCGCGGTGACCCGGACACGGTGCTCCCCCGCTGCACCCGGGTCGCGCGCGCGGGCGGGCCCGTCGAGCTGACCGCGTCGCTGCGGGCCGCGGCCGCCGACGCGGTGGCCGGGCACCGCGCGACCGGGCTGCGGGTCGTCGCCGTCGCCACCCGGCGGACGCCCCTGCTGCGGCCGCTCGGCGCCGGTGACGACGACGACCCCGAGCGCGACCTGCTGCTGCTGGGCTTCGTCGGGATGGTCGACCCGGTGCGGGAGTCCGCGGCCCGTGCGGTGGAGCGCTTCGCCGAGCAGGGTGTCGCGGTGAAGGTCCTGACCGGCGACGACACCGCGGTCGCCGAGCAGGTGTGCGCGCGGGCCGGGATCGCCGTGACCGGAGTCCTCGACGGCGCCGCGCTGGACGGGCTCAACGACGTCGCGCTGGCCCGCGCGGTGGAGCGCACCACCTTGTTCACCCGGCTCGGACCGCTGCAGAAGGAGCGGGTCGTGGGCGCGCTGCAGGCCCGCGGGCACACCGTCGGGTTCCTCGGCGACGGCCTCAACGACGTCGGCGCGCTGCGGATCGCCGACGTCGGGATCGGCGTCGACGGGGCGGTGCCCGCCGCGCGGGCGGCCGCGGACATCGTGCTGGCCGACCGCAGCCCCGACGTCGTCGTCTCCGCGGTCGAGGAGGGCAGGCGGACCCTGGGCCGCGCCACCCGCTACCTGACCGTGACCGCCGCGCTGAACGTCGGCAACACGCTGTCGGTGCTGGTCGCCTCGGCGGTGCTGCCGTTCCTGCCGCTGCTGCCCGCGCAGCTGCTGCTGCAGGGCGTGCTGTTCGGCGTGGCCGCGCTCTCGCTGTCGTTCGACCGGGTGGAGCCGGGGTGGACGGCGCGGCCCCGGCGCTGGGACACCCGCGGGATGCTCTGGTTCATGGCGGTCCTGGGGCCGCTGGCCTCGGCGTTCGACCTGGTCACGTTCTGGGCGGTGTGGCGCTTCCTGGGGCTGGACACCCCGCAGGAGCAGGCGGTGTTCCAGGCCGTCTGGTTCTCCGAGGGCATGCTGTCCCAGGTCCTGGTGCTGCTCCTGCTGCGGACCAGGGCGGGACGCGCGTCGCGGCCGGTGGTGGCGACGGTGTGCGCCGTCGTGCTCGCCGGGCTCGCGGTGCCCTACACCCCGCTCGCCCCCCTGTTCGGGATGGCGGCGCCGCCGCCCGCGGTGTGGCCGCTGCTGGCGGCCGTCGTGCTGCCGTTCCTGGCCTGCGTGGCCGCGATCCGGCCGCTGTACCTGCGTCACGTGCTGGGGATCGACGCCGCGGACCTCCGCCGGGAGCGCTGACCGTCGCGGGGCCGGGGACGTGCGTCCCCGGCCCCGCGGACCGGTTCGGAGCAACCCAGAGCAACCCAGAGCAGCTCAGGAGCGGCTCGGAGCGGCTCGGTCAGAGCAGCGAGGACCAGTAGGTCCAGAAGCGCTGCAGGATCAGCGCCGCGATCACCAGGAACCACAGCACGACCGGCACCGCGTGGTAGCCGGCGATCCGGGCGTGCAGCGCACGCGCGCCGCCGCCGAGGGCGTCCAGGGTCGCGAGCAGCGAGTACCAGAAGATCGGGATCGTCACGACCCACACGACCATGCAGTACGGGCAGAGCGCGCCGATCCGGTACAGGCTCTGGACGATCAGGTAGTGCACGAACACGACGCCGAGCGCGGACCCGACGGTCAGCCCCACCCACCACCAGCGCGGGAAGCGGGCCCCGGCCAGCAGGGCCACACCCGTCGTCACCACGACCGCGAACGCCCCGATCCCGAGCAGCGGGTTCGGGAACCCGAAGAACGCCGCCTGCGGGGTCGTCATGACCGACCCGCAGGACAGCACCGGGTTGATGCTGCACGACGGCGTGTAGCTCGGGTCCATCAGCAGTTCGATGCGCTCGACGGTCAGTGTGAACGCCGAGACCAGCCCCAGCACGCCGCCGACGACGAGCAGCCACGGTAGGAACCGCGGCATCGGCCCCGGCACGGCCGAGGTATCGGGGGTGACGCGGGAGAACTCCTCGGTCCGTGCCGCGGAGGGCGCCGCCGGGACGCTCATCGGTTCACCGCGGCGTCGAGGGCGTCGGTGATGTCCTGCACCGAGCGGAGCTGCACCTTCTCGCCGTTGACGAAGATCGTCGGGGTGCCCTCGACGCCCGCGGCGGTCCCGGCGTCCTTGTCGGCCTGGATCTTCGCGGCGGTCGCCGGGTCGGCGATCGCGGCGTCGTAGGCGTTCAGGTCGAGGCCGAGGTCCTGGGCGTAGCCGCGGAACACCGTCGCCGCGTCCGGGGACTCGGACCAGTCGCGCTGGGTCTGGAACAGCCGCTCGTACATCGGGTGGAACGCGCCCTGGGCGCGGGCGGCCTCACCGGCGAGTGCCGCCGCCTCGGCGTTCTGGTGCATCGGCAGCGGGAAGTTGCGGAACACGAACTGCACGCGGTCGCCGTACTGCGCCACCAGCTGGTCCATGATCGGCTGGACCTGGCCGCAGGCGGGGCACTGGAAGTCGGCGAACTCGACCAGGGTGGCCGAGGCGTTCGGGGCGTCGTTGAGGCGGGCGGCGTCGGCGGTGACGAGGCTGTCGGGCGTGCCGGCGGCGGCGCCGGTCTCCGGGGTGTCGGGGCGCGTCGCGAACAGCAGGGCGGCCACGATCAGCGCGAACGCGCCGAGGGCGGCCAGGGAGATCTTCACGTTGCGGGTCATCGGGAGTCTTCCTCCACGGGGCCCGGCACGGTGGCCGGGTCGGAACGGGTGCGGGGACACGGTGGCGGGGTGACCGCACGCCTCAGTTGCGGTCCACGCAGAGGTGCTCCACCGGCGACGGCGCGCACAGGGTCCGTTCCGGTGCGGTGGGTGGCGCGACGCCCGCGTGCCCGGAGGGCAGGACGGAGACGACGGCGACCGGGACCAGCGTGGGGACCGGCACGTCGTCGTCGCGGCGGGGGGCCTGCTCGCAGTCCCCCGGGTGCAGCAGCGTGAGCGGGTGCTGCGAGCAGTCCGAGCCGACGACGACCGCCGGCGCGGCGCCGTGGCCGCCCGAGGCGGTGGCGACGGCGGGTCCCGCGCAGAGCACCAGGGCCAGGACCAGCAACGTCAGCGGGGCGAGGACGCGCACGTGCCTCACCCCACCTCTCCGCTCCGGCCACGGCCGGACGCCTCCGGCAGCGTCGGTGACGATACCGAGGGGCGCTCGCCGCCCCGGCGCTCCCCCACGGCCCCGCGCGGGCGGTGACCGGCCACAGCGCCGGGACGCCCGGTCATCGGTCCGCTACGTTCGGTGCGTGAGCTTTCCCGAGCCCGGCGCGGTGTGGCGCCCCGCCGCGACCACCGAGCGCGCCGTGACCTCCCCGACCGGCTCGTGGACCCGGTTCGCCGCGCCCGGCACGGAGGTCGGTGGCGGGTTCGGCCTGTTCGAGTCGTGGATCCCGGCGGACTCCCCCGGTGCGCTGCCGCACCTGCACACCGGGTTCACCGAGAGCTTCTACGTCCTCGACGGCGCGCTGCGGATCATGACCGGCGAGACCTGGACCGAGGCCGGACCGGGTGACCTGGTGCACGTCCCGCACCGGGGCGTGCACGCGTTCCGCACCGGCCCGGACAGCGACGCGCGGTTCCTCATCCTGTTCGTGCCCGGCGCGCCGCGGGAACGCTACTTCCGGGGGCTGGCGGAGTTCGCCGCACGGGCGACACCGCCGTCGCCGGAGGAGGTCGACGCGTTCGCGCTGACCTGCGACCAGGTCAACCTGCGCGACCACCCGGGCTTCTGAGCGGGGCGGCCGGGGCTCAGCTGACCAGACCCGCCCGGAACGCCAGCGCGACGAGCTGGACGCGGTCACGCGACTGCGTTTTGGCGAGCAGGTGCCCGATGTGGGTCTTCACCGTCGCCTCGGAGACGACGAGGTCGGCCCGGATCTCGGCGTTCGACCGGCCGTTGCCGACGAGGACGAGCACCTCCCGCTCCCGCGGGGTCAGCTCGGCGAGCGCGGCGACGGCGTCCACCGACGGCTCCGCGGCGGCCGGCTCGGGCGCGGTGAGCAGCGGCCGGGTGGCGCGCAGCAGCCGCCGGGTGGAGACGGGGTCGACGACCGAGTCGCCGCGGTGCACGGTGCGGACGGCCTCGATGAGGTCCTGCGGGGACACGTCCTTGAGCAGGAAGCCGCTGGCACCGGCGGCGATGGCCTCGGTGACGGACTCGTCGAGGTCGAAGGTGGTCAGCACCAGGACCCGCACCCCGGGGTGCTCGGCGACGACCCGGCGGGTTGCGGCGATGCCGTCGAGGCGGGGCATCCGCACGTCCATCAGCACGACGTCGACCTCGGTGCGGTCCAGCTCGGCGAGTGCGGCCTCGCCGTCGCCGGCCTGGGCGACGACGGCGAGGTCGTCGCAGGAGTCGAGCACCATCGCGAAGCCGGTGCGGACCAGCTCCTGGTCGTCGACGAGCATCAGTCGTACGGGGTTCACCGTTCTCCTCGGGCCGGGGGTGTGAGGGGCAGACGCAGCCGGACCGTCCAGCCGCCGTCGGCGCGCGGTCCGGCCTCGACCGAGCCGCCGTGCAGAGCGGCGCGCTCCCGCATGCCGGTCAGGCCGTGCCCGCCGCGCGGCGGGGTGGGGACGGGGCCGCGGGCGCCCTCGTCGTGGACGCGCACGGTCAGCTCGTCGGGGGTCCACCGCAGCTCGACGTGGGTGGGCACGCCGGTCCCCGCGTGCTTGATGACGTTGGTCAGCGACTCCTGCACGATCCGGTAGACGGTCAGGCCGGGCCCGGTCGGGAGCTCCCGCTGGGTGCCGACGGTCCGCAGGTCCACCGGCAGCCCGCCGGTGCGGACCTGCTCGACGAGTGCGGGGACGTCGCCGACGCCGGGCTGCGGACGCGCCGGGTCGGTGTCGGTGCCGTCGTCCGGGCCGGTGTCGCGCAGCATCGACAGCAGACCGCGGACGTCGGACAGCGCGGAACGGCCGGTCGTCGCGATGCCGGCGAGCACCTCGACGGCCTTCGCCGGGTCGCGCTGCGCGGCGAACTGGCCGCCGTCGGCCTGGGCGATGATCCCGGACAGCGAGTGGGCGACGACGTCGTGCACCTCGCGGGAGATCCGCGACCGCTCGGCCAGCAGCTCGAGGCGGACCTCCTGGCGGCGGCTCTCCTCCAGCAGCCGGTTGCGTTCGCGCAGGTCGAGGGTCCGGCGGTGGGCGGCGCGGCGCAGCGACCCGAGCAGCCACACCAGCAGCGGGACCGTCGCCATCGCCCCGATCAGGGCCAGCGCCACCAGCGGCGTCATGTCCGGGGAGGCGAACAGGAACGCCGGACCGCGGGCCACGAACGGTCCGAGCACCCCCACCATGAGCACGACCAGCGCCAGCCAGCCCGCCCAGCGGGGCCCGTAGGCCACGGCCGAGTACCCCATGACCAGCGACGGCAGCAGGAACGCGGCCATCGTGCCGGGCAGCCCGAAGGTACAGACCAGCGCGACGACCGCGGTCGCGATCGCGGCCGGCATCGGGTACACCCGGCGCAGCGGGACGGGCAGCGACGCCAGCACGGAGACGACCAGCGCCTCGATCCGCATGTCCGAGCGGACGCCCTTGCCCTCCAGTGTCCAGCTGACCGCGACCCAGATGAGCAGGGCGGCCAGCACGGCGTCGACGACGACGGGGATGCGCCGGCCGAGTGCCACCGCACGTTCGACGAGGGTCGGGGCCTCCGAGGGCGACGAGCGCAGCGCGGGCAGCCGGCGCACGGCGTCCCGCAGCCGTGTCGCGGTGCTCATCGCGTCTCCTCCCGGCCGGGACGGGCCTGTGGCACCTGTCGCGCCGGCCGCGCAAGCCCCGTGGTCGATGATGTCCGATACCCGATCGTGTCGGCCGCCCGGCCCGCCGTCGCGCTGTCCATGTCCCCAGCCTCGCGCGGGGCGGCCGCGCGAGGCATCGGAGCGGGGTCCGATCCCCGGTCTCCGACCGTGGGCGGAGACCCGGCGGCGCGGACGGAGACGCCGTGCACCAGTGCCTCCAGCGGACCGCGCCCGACGAGCCGGCGCCAGGTCCACGCTGTGACCACCGCCAGGCCCGCGACCAGCGCCGTCGCCGCCCACGGCGCGTCCTGCGGCCACCCGCCGAGTGCGGCGAGCAGCGCGATGTGCCCGGCGTACAGGGTCAGCGGGAGCGCGCCGGTCGCGGTGAGCGGGTCGAGCAGCCGTCCCCCGTACCGCGCGGCGAGCAGGCACAGGCCGAGCACCGCGACGGCGACCCCGGCCGCCCCGACGACGTCGAACGGGCTGCCGCTGTGCGGGGTCGCGGCGAGCAGCCAGGCGGGTGTGGTGGTGGCGACCGTGCCCAGGGCGGTGCCGCCGAGCAGCTGCAACGCGAGCTGGGCCGGGACGCCGAGCCGGTCGGCGACGGGCGCGACCGATGCCAGGAGCGCGTCGCGCCCACCCAGGACGTCCAGCGCCAGCCAGGACCCGCCGTAGCCGAGCACCGCGCCGGCGGCCCCGCCGGCGACCAGCCGGGTGCCCGCGGTGCGCAGGTCGAGCCGGCCGAGCGCCATCCCGAGCAGCAGGAACGGCATCCAGGTCAGGACGGGGTAGGCGCCGCTGAGCAGCACCGTGTCGAGCGCGTGGAGCAGGCCGGCGGGCGAGATGAGGTCGGACAGCTGCACGGTCGCGCCGAGCACCGTCCGGCCGCCGGCGTCGGGGGTGGACCCGAACCGGGCACGCAGCACCCAGGACAGCAGTGGCCCGGCGACGGCCCAGACCGCGGCGGCGACCGCGAGCGCCCGGGCCGGCGCGAACAGCACCGGCAGGAGCAGCCAGAACAGCACCCCGTAGACGACGAGGATGACCATCGGTCCACTGCTGATCTCGGCCAGGAGCAGCCCGAGGACCACCAGCAGCAGTCCCCGCACCGCGATCCGGCGGCGCAGCCACGCCCGGTTCCGCGCGGTCGGCGCGGCGAGGACGGGCGCGGCCATCAGGGTCAGCGACACCCCGCCGAGCACCGCGAACAGCACCGCGGCGCGCCCAGTGACCGCCTGCACCAGCCAGCTCGACCCCGCGGCGACGGCGACGTGCGCGACGATCATGCCGAGGACCGCGAGACCGCGGGCGGCGTCGAGGCCGGCCACCCGGGTCCGCCCGGCCCGGTGCCGGCCGCGCGGCCACGACCCGCTGTCCGGTCGGGCGGGTGGCACCTGCGGTGGGCCGGGAATCCGGTCTGTCGTGCTCATGCTGCAACGGTGCGGGCCCGGGCCGGCCGGGCGCGTCGGAGCGGGGAACGATCTGCGCCGTCCGACCACGGTCGTACGGTCGCTCCCATGAGCAATCCCTTCGCGGTAATGGTCGGCGACGAGCGGACCCAGCTGACGGCGTTCGTCGAGGAGTACCGGACGCTGATCGCCGGCCTTCTCGACGGGCTGACCGAGGAGCAGGCGCGACGGCGGCTGGTCCCGTCGGCGACGACGCTGCTGGGGCTGGTCCGGCACGCCGCGTTCATGGAGACGGTGTGGTTCGGCATCGGGGTCCACGGCGCGACGCGCGCGGAGCTCGGCATCCCCGAGACCGTGGAGGAGTCGTTCCTGCCCCGTGACGACGAGACCATCGGCTCGGTCCGGGACCACTACCTGCGGGTGTGCGAGCGTTCCCGCGGCGCGGTGGCCGGGCTGGCGCTCGACGATACCGTGACCGGACGCGGGTACCCGATCACGGTCCGCTGGCTGCTGCTGCAGGTGCTGCGGGAGCTGGCCCACCACTGCGGGCACGCCGACATCCTGCGGGAGCAGATCCTGGCGGCGGGCTGAGTCGCCCGCCGCCGCCACGTCCGTCGGTCCCGGGCGGGTCAGGCCCCGGGGCCGGCCGGGGCCGTCGGTGCGGCCCCACCACCCGCGGCCCCACCACCCGCGGTGCCGCCGCTCGCGGTGCCGCCACTCGGAGAACCGCCACCCGCGCTGCCGACCGCCGGCGGGTGTCCGGTCGACGGGCCGCCGGTGCCAGGGCCGGATCCGGGGCCGGTCGCGTCCGGGACCCCGTTCCCGGTCCCCGTGCCGGATCCCGTCCCTGCTCCCGGTCCCGGGCCCGACGCGGGCCCGGCTCCCGCCGGGGGCGCCGGGGCCGGTGCGGCTCCGGTACCGGAGGGCTGTCCCGTGCCAGTGCCGCCGGAGCCCGACGGGGTCGTGCCGGCGCCGGGCGTGCCGGGCCCGGCCGGGCTCGTGCCGCCGGGTGGGGTGCCGGGTGCCCCCGGGGTCGTCCCCCCGGCGGGCGCGCCCGGAGCGGCCGGACCGGTCCCGCCCGGAGCCGCCGCTCCGCCCGGAGCCGGGGCAGCCGGTGCCACCCGGCCGCCCGCCGCCGGTCCGCCCGGAGCCGGCGGAGCGACGGGTGCCGCCGGTGCGCGGCCGCCGCCCGGTGCCGGGCGCTGTGCCGCGCTCGATGCCGGGAGCTGTGTCGCGGGACCGGCCCGCCGCTCGTCCGGGCCCGCGGCCGGGTCCGGGCGGGACGCGCGGTCGGGATCCGGGTCGGCCCGGTACCGCTCCGGCGAGGCGGCCCGGTCAGGCGCCCCGTCACCGGAGGAGACCCCGGGCATCGGGACCAGGGGTCCCGGCCCCCCGGGGAGACCCGCGGTCACCCCGTCCGGGCGGGTCACCGCCGTCGGGTCGGTCGCGCCGGGCCAGCCTGCGCCGTCGCTCTGCTCCGACACCAGCGCGACCGCGCCCGCGGCCGCCAGCAGGGATCCGACCAGTACCGCTGCCGTGAGCCGGGGCGTCGCGCGCGGCCCGACCGCGGGGACACCGGGCAGGGTCGGGTGAGGGCCGGTCGGCGGTGGCAGCGAGCGGGCGCCGTCGGGCGGTGGGACGGGCGTCGCTCCGGGCACGTTCGGCCCGGCGATGCCCGGCGCAGCGGCAGCGGGCGCCGTGGATCCCGGTCCCGCGGCAGCCGTCGACGCAGCGGCCGCCGCCCCAGCAACCGTCGCCCCAGCAACCGTCGCCCCAGCAGGGGTCGACGCAGCCGGGGTCGACGCAGCCGGGGTCGACGCAGCAGAGGTTGCTTCGACGGAGGCGGGCGCAGCGGAGGCCGGGCCGGCTTCTGCGGTGCTCTCCCGATCACGGTCGGACGTGCCGGAATCCGGCGCAGCGCCCGTCGCGGTGGGCACCTCGGCGGTGAGCACCGGACCCGCGGTCGCGGGGTCGTCGGAGGACGGTGCGGCGGCCTCCGGCACCGCACGGGGCGGCGTCACGCCGGCCCCGAACGCCTCGATGCCCGGAGGACCGGGCTCGTCCGCGGGCGGGGCGACGAGCGGCGCCACCCCCAGGAAGGGCGACGTCGGCCGCAGCGGGGGCCGTGGAGGCGGCGGGCGGAAGGGCCGGCGCACCGGCCGGTCCACTCGGTCACCGGCGACGGGGTCGGCGCCGGTGTCTGGACGCCGCACCGCCCCTGCGTCGTCCGCGACCTCACCATCGGTGTGGTCGGCGTCCCCCTGCCTCGACACGAGGTCCCCTCTCCGCACGGCGTTCACGCGATTGTCGAGCCCACGGACACCGCACTCCAGGTGCCGCGACGACCGTGCACCCGTTCGGGATCGCCGACCGCACGGCCGAGTGACCCCACGGACGGTCCGCGCGCTCGCTGTCACACACAGTGACGAAAGAACGAGTCTTTTCCTCGAACACCCCTCCGGGGTGCGCGTTGATCCCGATAACGAGTACGCTCCGTTACTGGCGAGTGGGCCGTTCGAGTGATCATGGCTCGTTCGCGGAGTACGGGGGGGTCGGGTTGTTCATGACCGAGCGGAGGGTGACCGTCCGGCACCGCGGTGCCGGACGGTCGACGACGACCGTCCCCCTGCGCGAGGACCTGCGCGCCCGTCACGACAGCGCCGCGACCGACGTGCGCACCGCGGGACGTCGGGGCGACATGCCCGCGCTGCTGGACGCCACCCGTCGCGCCCACCAGGTCCTCACCGCCGCCCGTCGCGACCTGGGTCCGGACGACCCCGACACGCTCGTCGCCGAGGGGACCCTCGCCGTCGCGCTGCTGCTCGGCTACGACCGCACCGGCGGGCTGGAGCTCGCCACCCGCAACCTCGCCGCCCGCGAGGCACTGCTCGGCCCGGACCATCCGGCCTCACTCGCGGCCGCCGACGCCGTGGCCGCGGCCCACCGGGAGACCGGCGACGCCCAGGAGGCGGTCCGCCGGCACGAGGACGTGGTCACCCGGCGGACACGGGTGCTCGGTGAGACCCATCCCTGCACGATCGCCTCCCGCGCCGCGGTGGCGATCGCGCGTGCCGACACCGGCGACCTGCGCGGCGCGGCCGGCCTGCTCGCCGCGACGCTCGAGGTCGCCGAGCGGGCGCTCGGCGACGGGCACGCGGTGACCGACGACGTGCGGGAGCTGCTCGCCGACTGCCGCGCCGCCGACGCCGCGGAGCGCGCTGCGGAGCCGACCGGGGAGCCCGACCCGCCGACCGGCGTCCTCCCCCGGATGCGCCGTCCGCCCGAGGACGCCGAGCCCCCGACCGAGGTCCTCCCCCGGACCCCGGACCCGCGCGAGGACACTCTCCCGATCGTCTTCGACCGGCCCTCCGGCCCGCTGCGCGTCGTGCGCTGAGCGGCCCGACGGGCTCGGGCCCGCCGGTGCAGAGTGGCCACGGGGCGGGCGACGTCGTCGTGGCCGGGGTCGCGCACGCCCTCGACCCCTCGACACGCTCTGCCCGCAGCCCCCGGAGGACCCCCATGACCCTCGATCCGAGCACCTACACCCAGCTGCGGTTCGAGCGCCGCGACGACGGCGTCCTGCTCATCACCATCGACAACCCGGCGAAGTACAACGCCGCCGACGAGGTCCTGCACGGCGAGCTCGCGCGGGTCTGGCGGGACGTGTCCGCCGACGCCGCCACCCGGGTCGCGGTGATCACCGGGGCCGGGAAGGCGTTCTCCGCGGGCGGCGACCTCGGCATGGTCGAGCGGATGGCCGGCGACCACGAACGCGTCTCCCACATGCTCCGGGAGATGTCCGACCTGGTCTGGAACATCATCGACTGCGAGAAGCCGGTCGTGTCGGCGATCAACGGCGTCGCCGTCGGCGCCGGGGTGGTCGTCGCGCTGCTCGCCGACATCGCGATCGCCGCCGAGGACGCGAAGCTGGGCGACGGCCACGTGAAGCTCGGCGTCGCCGCCGGGGACCACGCCGCGATCATCTGGCCGCTGCTGGCCGGGATGGCGAAGGCCCGCTACTACCTGCTGACCGGCGAGATGGTCACCGGCGCCGAGGCCGAGCGGCTGGGGATGGTCGCGAAGGCGGTGCCGCGCGACCAGGTCCTCGACGAGGCGCTGCGGGTCGCGCACGCCCTGGGCACCGGCTCCCAGCAGGCCATCCGGCTCACCAAGCGGGCGTTGAACTCGTGGCTGCGCAGCGCGGGACCGGCCTTCGAGCAGTCCGCCGCCTACGAGATGCTGACCTTCATGGGCCCCGACGTGGTGGAGGGCGCCGCCGCGCTGCGCGAGAAGCGTCCCCCCGACTTCCCCTCGGCACGGGGCTGAGCCTGGTGCAGGGTGGGTGCACGCGCGTCCCACCACACGCCAGGAGCACCACCGTGACCCTCACCGGATCGCCCGCGGAGACATCGCCCACCGACCCGGCAGGCCGCCCGGCCCTGCTCGCCCTGCACGACCGGCTCGCCGCCGCGGTCCGGCCGGCCGCCGTCGCCACCCGGGCGATCGACCGGCTCCGGATGGCGCACGACGCGTCGCACTTCGCCCGTACCCCGGCCGCGGTGGTGACGGTGTCGAGCGCTGCCGAGGTCGCCGCGCTGTTCCGCGCGGCGGGCGGGGTGCCGGTGACGTTCCGCTCGGGCGGGACGAGCCTGTCCGGGCAGGGGGTCACCGACGGGATCCTCGTGGACGTCCGCCGGCACTTCCGCGACGTCGAGATCCTGGACGGCGGCGAGCGGGTGCGCGTCGGGCCCGGCGCGACGGTGCGCTCGGTCAACACCCGGCTCGCCCGGTACGGCCGGATGCTCGGCCCGGACCCGGCCAGCGAGGTCGCCTGCACCCTGGGCGGGGTCGTCGCGAACAACTCCTCCGGCATGGCCTGCGGCACCGCCGCGAACAGCTACGCGCTGCTCGACTCGGTCGAGCTCGTCCTGCCGTCGGGCACCACCCTGGACACCGGCGCACCCGGCGCCGACGACGAGCTGCGCGCCCGCGAGCCGCGGCTGTGGGCGGGCCTGGCCCGGCTGCGCGACCGGCTCCGCGGCGACACCGCGCTGCGCACCGAGATCGAGCGCCAGTTCGCGCTGAAGAACACCATGGGCTACGGCCTGAACTCCTTCCTCGACCACCACGACCCGGTGCAGATCCTGGCCCGGCTGCTCGTCGGCTCCGAGGGGACGCTCGCGTTCCTCGCCTCGATCACCATGCGCACCGTGCCGGTGCTCGCCCACACCCGTACCGGGCTGCTGGTGTTCGACGACCTCGCCGCCGCCAACCGGGCCCTGCCCGGCCTGGTGGACTCCGGCGCCGCGACGATCGAGCTGCTGGACGCGACGTCGCTGCGGGTCGGGCAGGGCGACACCGACGCCGACCCGCGGCTGCGCGCACTGACCGTCGACGAGCACGCCGCGTTCCTCGTGGAGTACCGCGGGCACACCGCCGACGAGGTCACCCAGCTCGCCGGGGACGCCTCCGGCCTGATCTCCGGGCTGCCACTGCGGGGCCCGCGGGAGCTGTCGGCGGACCCGGTCGCGAAGGCCGGTCTGTGGAAGCTGCGCAAGGCGCTCTACGCCAAGGTCGCGGGCGCCCGCCCGCCGGGCACCGCGGCGCTGCTGGAGGACGTCGCCGTACCCGTCCCGGACCTGCTCGCGACCTGCGAGGGCCTGATCGCGCTGTTCGCGGAGCACGACTACGACCACGCCGTGATCTTCGGGCACGCCAAGGACGGCAACGTCCACTTCATGCTGACCGAGACCCTCGACGACTCCGGCACGGCGGGCGGCCGGGACCGCTTCGGCCGGTTCACCGACGACATGGTCGACCTCGTGCTGGCCCACGGCGGGACGCTCAAGGCCGAGCACGGCACCGGCCGCATGATGTCGCCGTTCGTCCGCCGCCAGTACGGCGACGAGCTCTACGAGGTCATGCAGGAGATCAAACGGCTGTGCGACCCGCAGCGGGTCCTCTCCCCCGGCGTCGTCCTCGACGACGACCCCACCGCGCACCTGGCAGGTCTCAAGACCAACCCGGCCGTCGAGTCCGAGGTGGACCGCTGCGTGGAGTGCGGGTTCTGCGAGCCGGTCTGTCCCAGCCGCGACCTGACCACCACCCCGCGGCAGCGGATCGTGCTGCGCCGCGAGATGGCCGCCGCCCGGGCCGCGGGCGACGACGCCCTGCTCGCCGAGCTGGAGGCCGACTACGCCTACGACGGCGTCGACACCTGCGCCGTCGACGGCATGTGCGGCACCGCCTGCCCCGTCCTGATCAACACCGGTGACCTGGTGCGACGGCTGCGCGGCGAACGCGACCACGGCCCCGCCGGCGCGGGCTGGACCCTCGCCGCGAAGCACTGGGGCGCCACCACCCGGGCCGCCGGGCTGGCCCTCACGGTCGCGCGGGCCGTGCCCGGCGCCGCACCCGTCTCGGCGGCGCTGCGCCGGGTCGCCGACCCCGAGCAGGTGCCGCAGTGGAGCCCCGACCTGCCCCGCGGCGGCGGGCGCCGGGTCCCCGGCGGTCTGGTGTCCACCGACGCCGACCTCGTCCTGTTCTCCTCCTGCACCGGTGCCATGTTCGGCTCGGCGGGCCCCGGCGCGGGCGAGGCGTTCTCCCGCCTCTGCGGACGGGCGGGGCTGCGGGCGAGCGCACCCGCCGGCCTGGGGTCGCTGTGCTGCGGCACGCCGTGGAAGTCCAAGGGGCTGCACGACGGGTTCGCCGCGATGGCCGAGCGGGTCCTCCCCGCGCTGTGGACGACGAGCCGCGGCGGGGCGGTCCCGGTGGTGTCCGACGCGTCGTCGTGCACCGAGGGCCTGCGGGTGATGGTCGCGTCCGGGCCGGAACGCTACCGCGGCCTGCATGTCCTCGACGCCGTCGCGTTCACCGCCGAACGGATCCTGCCCGCGCTCACCGTGCCCGCCCGGCTGGCCCGGCTCGTCCTGCACCCGACCTGCTCGGCCACCCAGCTCGGCCTGCTCGACCCGCTGCGACGCCTGGCCGCGGCTGTCGCCGACGACGTCGTCGTCCCCGACTCGTGGAGCTGCTGCGGCTTCGCCGGGGACCGCGGGATGCTGCACCCGGAGCTGACCGCGGCGGCCACCGCCGGGCAGGCATGGGAGCTCGCCGGGGTCGACGCCGACGCCCACGCCTCCTGCAACCGCACCTGCGAGCTCGGCATGAGCCGGGCCACCGGCCGCGACTACGAACACGTCCTGGAGATCCTCGAACGCCTGACCCGTGCCGCACGTCCAGCAGTGACCAGGACTACACCGCACTGATCCGTTCGGGTGGCGCCATGAGCAGTTCTCGTGATCCTGACGCACCTTTTTCGGTCAAGTCCTTGTTTACAACCGGGTGGACAGGGCATGAATGTCCGTGATGCGCGCCTTCGTGGGGGCGGTGCGCACCCGGAAGGAGCACATGACCGTGACCGTGGTGACAGGTGGGTCCGCGGCGAGCGCCGTCATGGCCATCGTCCGCATCGAGGCGCCCGCGGGCGTCGAGGCGGACGTCGTGGAGGCCGAGCTGACCCGTGCCCTGCACACGCACCGCAAGCGTCCGATGACCGTCGAGCTGTCCCTGGCCGACGGCACCGGGCCTTGGCCACGTCGCGGACCGGCCCGGTACGCCTTCGTCGCCGTGCTGACCATGGCCGGGCACTCCGAGCCGGAGCGGCTCGCCGCCCGCATCGAGAAGACGGCCCGCAAGGCGATCCGGCGCCGCTTCGGCCGCCCGGCCACCGCCGAGGTCCGCACCGAGATCTCCGGCGCCGAGGCGGGCGCCTACTGGTTCAGCGTCCGGGGCACGCCGCACCGGCAGTGCTGAACCCCCGGCGGATCGGCCGGCCCACCCGGTGACCGGTCCGGTGGCCGGTCCGGGGCGTGAGACACGACACCGGCGTTTCCGTTCAGGTGCGCCCGTGCCGCATCCTGTGTGCCGCCGCCGACCCGGGCGGGCGCAGACGAGACGGGGAACGACCGTGCCCACCATCCTCACCGCCGAGATCGGCGGTTGACCGCCGCCGCACCGCCTCCCCTCGTGGAGGCCGGCCCGAAGGGGCTCCGGACCGGAGCGCTGGGCCTGTGGGGCAACACCGTCATCGGGCTCGGCGCCACCGCGCCCGCCTACAGCCTGGCCGCGACGCTCGGCTACGTCGTCCTCGCCGTCGGCGAGAAGGCGCCCGCGATGTTCCTCGTCGCGTTCGTGCCGATGCTGTTCGTCGCCGTCGCCTACCGCGAGCTGAACCGCGCGGTCCCCGACTGCGGGACCACGTTCACCTGGGGCACCAAGGCCTTCGGGCCGTGGGTCGGCTGGATGGGCGGCTGGGGCGTCGCGGTGTCGGCGATCATCGTGCTGGCCAACGTCGCCGAGATCGCCGCCGTCTACACCCTGCGCGCGCTCGGGTTCGACGCCGCCGCGGACAACACCCTGGTCAAGGTCGGTGTCGGGGTGCTGTTCATCCTGGTCATGACCTGGATCAGCCACCGCGGGATCGTGCTGTCCGAGCGGTTCCAGAACGCGCTGATCGTCTTCCAGATCGTGGTGCTCGCCGTGCTGGCCGCCGGTGCGCTGTGGCTGGTGTACTCCGGCGACGCCGGCCCGCAGGCCGTGCTGCCCAGCTGGAGCTGGTTCGACCCGACCGGGATCTCCGGCTCGGCCGCGGCGCAGGCACTGATCCTGTGCATCTTCGTCTACTGGGGCTGGGACGCCTGTCTGGCCGTCGGCGAGGAGACCCGCGGCTCGACGAGCACCCCGGGCCGGGCCGCGCTGCTGGCCACGGTGATCCTGCTGGCGATCTACGTCGTCGTTGCCGTCGCGCTGCAGTCCTACGCCGGGTTCGGCGCGACCGGGATCGGCCTGGCGAACCCCGAGCACTCCGAGGACGTGCTCACCCTGCTCGGCGCGCCGATGGGCGGCACGGCGCTCACCGCGGTGCTGCTGCTGACCGTCGCGGTGTCGGCGGCGTCGTCGACCCAGACCACGATCCTGCCCACCGCGCGCGGCGCGCTGGCGATGGCCGTCTACGGGGCGGTCCCGCCTCGCTTCGGCAGCGTCCACCCCCGCTACGCGACGCCCGGGTTCGCCACCGTCGTCATGGGCCTGTCCGCGGTGGTCTTCTACCTCGTGCTGGGCCTGGTCAGCTCGGACGCGCTGCTCGACACCGTCGCCTCGCTCGGCCTGGCCGTGGCGTTCTACTACGGCATCACCGCCTTCGCCTGCGTCTGGTACTTCCGGCGCACCCTGCTGCGCTCACCACGCGACCTGCTGATGCGCGGCCTGCTGCCGCTGCTCGGCGGGGTGGTCATGGTGTGGGCGTTCGTGCAGAGCTCGATCGACATGCTCGACCCCGGCTACGGCGAGACCTCCTTCGGCCCGGTCGGCGGGGTGTTCGTGATCGGCGTCGGCATGATCGCGCTCGGTGTGCCGCTGATGCTGGCCTGCGCGGTGCGGCTGCGGCCGTTCTTCCGCGGCGAGACCCTCGACGAGAACACCCCGGTGCTCGTCCCGGAGACCGGTGAGCCGCCCTACGGCGGTTCCTAGACCACACGGGGAGCGACCGGTCACCGCCCCCATCCGGTGACGGTCCCGACGGAACGGACCGACGACGCATCCGCCCAGGTGGGGGGCCGCCACGACGATCATGACCTCGCGTACGGTGCGGCCCATGGCTTCCGACACGAGCAGGTCCACGGACAGCGGCACCGCGACCGGTACCCCGGAGACCGACGACGCGTCCGGCTCCGTCGCGACGGACCGGACGACCACGACCGGCACGACCGACACGACCGGCGGCACCGGAGCCGACTCCCCCGCCACCGACGCCCCCGCGACCCCGGCCGGGAGCGCACCGACCGCCGCCGGGAGCACGGAGGCGACCGACACGACCGACACCGGCGCGGCCACGGGCGACTCGTCCACCGCGGCGACGCCCGCGCCGACCGGGTCCGACACCCCGGCCGACACCGCGGCGGCCACCCCCACCTCCGAGGCGACCACCGGGACGACCTCGGCGACGACCTCCGGGACGACCTCCGGTGGTGGGCTCGCCGGAGCCGGCGCCGTCGTCGCCGCGGGGCTCGGCCTCGCCTCGCTCACCGGCACCTCGGTCGGCGACATGCTGCGCGAGCGCGAGTCGCTCGTCGGGCAGATCCAGGCCGCGACCGGCAGCCCCGGCGACACCATCGAGTCCTTCTACGGCGCGCCCTGGGACGTCGCCGCCCTGGTCAACGGTGTCGTCGCGCTGGTCGCGGTGCTCGTCGGGCTCGTCCTGGTCCTCGGCCCGGCCGCCCGGCCCGCCGCGGGCGCCTGGGTCCGGCCGGTCGCACTCGGCGGCCTCGTGCTCGGCGTCCTGGGCCTGCTGGTCTCCGGCGGGATGTACCTCGACCTGTTCGCCTCGACGCCGGTGCTCCCGCAGATGCCGGGCATCCCCGGCCTCGGCGGCTGACCCGCCCCTCCGGCCAGCCCCGAGCGCGCGTCCCGAGACGGCGCATCCCGTGGCGGCACCGACCGGGTCGCCCCGTTCACCCGCTCGATCGCTTCCGCTACCGGTCGCCCCGGTCCCGTCCCTAGGTTCGACGCAGGTCACCGCCCGGTGACCGCGTCGCACCCGCCGACCGCGGGCGACCGGGAGGAACCGACCGGGATGAACACCGTGCCGCTCCGGTCCCCGTTCGCGACGACGCTCCTGGCCGTGGTCCTGCTGCTCGTCACCGGCGGTGTCGCCGCGGCCGGGCCGCCGGGGACGCCCGAGCAGCGGGCGGCGACCGCGGTCGAGGTCGCCCTGCGCCAGGTGGGGCTGCCGTTCGTCTGGGGCGGCAACGGGCCGGAGAACGGCGACCGCGGATTCGACTGCTCCGGGCTGACCGCCTTCGCCTACGGCAAGGCCGGTGTCGTCCTGCCGCGGACCGCGCACGCCCAGTACCGCCGCGGCCCGCAGGTGCCCGCCGGGGCCGCGCTGCACCCGGGTGACCTGGTCTTCTACGGCACCGTCGACAAGGTCCAGCACGTCGGTCTGTTCGTCGGGCAGGACCGGATGGTGAGCGCGCCGACGTTCGGGATGCCGGTGCAGACCTCCTGGTACCGGTGGCGCGGCGACGACTACCTCGGCGCGACCCGCCCGGCGCAGGCCACCGACGGCGTCCCGGACCCGGCGCTGCGCGAGACCCCGGACCCGTCGATCCCGGACGAGCCCTGGTTCGACGCGCCCGCCGCGCCACCGCTGCCCCGATGACCGCGCGGCCCGCCGGCCCGCGCGACGACAACGCTGCCGCCCACGCGCCGGGGTCAGGACGCGTCGGCGACCGGCACATCGACCGCGACCACGGTGAGACCGGGGCCCGGGACCAGCCGCAGCGCGCGTGCCGCCGGCGCGGCCGGGTCCAGCACCACCACCAGGGAGGCGCCCGTGGCCCGGGCGCGGTCCGCGGCCGCACGCAGCATCGCCACACCACACAGCCCGAGGAACCCCACCGCGTTCAGGTCCAGGACGACCCGGCCACCGGGCGCGGAGTCCACCGCGGCGAGCACCCGCGCCTCGACCGAGGGGCCGGTCGCGAGGTCGATCTCGCCGGACACGCCGATGACGACGGTCGCGGCGCCGCCGGGTCCGACGTGGACCTGCGGGTCGGTGGTGACGGTGTCGGGCGCCGGGACGGCGAGGAGACGACGGGATGGCGTGGGCGCGGTCATGTGTCCGCCAGGGGGAGGTGGGGTCGGTCCCCCACTACGAGGAGGGTCGACCCGTGGTGCCGTCGGAGCACGGAGCTGTACCGGACGGCCGAACGGCGACGGCCCCCGAGAGGGTGTCGCCCGTGAGAGGCATCGAGCAGATCCGGTCGTCGGATCGACGAGCCCGGAACGTCACCGTAGCCGTCGTCGACACCGGGTGTCCAGGGTGCGGTCCGCTCCTCCGCCGGACCGGCGCCCCGACGCACTCCGCGGGGGCCTCGCCGCCCGGGCCCGGCGCTCCCGGGCGGCGAGGACCCCGGCGGGTCACATGCCCATGCCGCCGTCGACCGGCAGGCCGGCACCGTTGACGAACCGGGCGGCGTCCGACGCCAGGAATGCGACCACGTCGGCGATGTCGGCGACCTCGCCGAGCCGACCCGACGGGGTCAGCTCGACCACCGCGCCGACCGCGGCCTCCGGGCTCTCGAACAGCCCGAGCCCGGCGGTCTCGACCGCGAGCTTCTGCCCCATCGCGGTCGGGACGAGCCCGGGGTACACGCAGTTGACCCGCACCCCGTAGCCGAGCTTGCCCGACTCCATCGCCGCGACCCGGGTGAGCCGGTCGACGCCGGACTTGGTCGCGGAGTAGCCGCCGATGGCGGGGAAAGCGATGGTCGCGGCCACCGAGGCCACGTTGATCACGGCCCCGCCGCGGCCGGCCGCGCCACCCGGGCGCATGGCGCGGAAGGCGTGCTTGATGCCGAGCATCGTGCCGAGCAGGTTGACCTCGAGCATCCGGCGGACGTCGTCGGGCTCGGTGTCGGCGAGCAGCTGGGTGACCTCGACGCCCGCGTTGTTGACGACGACGTCGAGTCCGCCGAACCGCTCCACCGTCTCGGCGACGGCGCTGGTCCAGGAGGCGTCGTCGGTGACGTCCAGGTGCACGAACCCGTGCTGCTCGCCGAGGGACTTCGCGAGCGTGCCGCCCGCCTCGTCCTGCAGGTCGGCGACGACGACCCGGCCACCGGAGTCGGCCAGCGCGCGGGCCATCCCCTCGCCCAGTCCCTGTGCTCCCCCGGTCACGAGCACGGTGCGTCCGGTCAGGTCGATCTGCGTCACGGCGACTCCAGTGTCGATCGGTGATGTGGGCCACAGGCTGCCGCGATCTCTGACCAGTTGTCAAGACATTGTCGGTCGGGCGTCCAGAACACCGGCGTCGGAGGCGCGCCGGTCGGTTACAGTGGCCCCCTGGCGGACGACGGGAGGGGGCCGCGTGGCACGGGCGAACCCGGTCGACAAGCACGACGCGCGCCGTCGCGCACTGGCGGACTCTGCCCTGCAGACCCTCGGCGAGCTCGGTTACGCGCGGGCGTCGCTGCGCGAGATCGCCCAGAACTCCCCGTACAGCCACGGCGTCGTGCACTACTACTTCGCCGACAAGCTGGAGCTGATCGTCTACTGCGTGCGGCAGTACAAGGCGGTGTGCGTGACCCGCTACGACGGCGCCGACGCCGACGCGACGACCGCGGACGGCCTGGTCACCGCGTTCGCGGACACCTTGTGCCAGACGATCGTCGACGAGGCCCCGATGCACCGCCTCTGGTACGACCTGCGCGCCCAGAGCATGTTCGAGCCGAACCTGCGCGAGGCCGTCGGGCAGATCGACCGCACCCTGGAGGACATGGTGTGGCGGGTCGCCACCCGGTACGCCGAGCTCGCCGGCACCACGGTCGCGCTCAGCCCGCACGCCGCCTACGGGATGGTCGACGGCGTGTTCCAGCAGGCCCTGCTGGGGTTCCTCACCGGCGACGACCCGCACGCGCTGGACACCCTGCGCACCGAGGTCCGCGACCTGCTGCCGCTGACCCTGCGCCCGGTGCCGGTCGGCGCGGGCGCCGGGGCCTGATCCCGGATCTCACCGTGACCGCGCGGACAGCCCGCCGTCCACGGGCAGGCAGACGCCGTTGACGTAGGCGGCGCGGTCGGAGGCGAGGAACACCGCGGCCTGCGCGACGTCGTGTGGCGACCCCATGCGGCCGGTCGGGCTGGCCTCGTGCCGGGCGGCCAGCGCATCGGGGTCGTCGACGACCTGCTCGCGCACCATCGGGGTGTCGATCAGCCCGGGAAGGACCGCGTTGGCGCGGATCCCCTCGCGTGCGTACGTCAGCGCCAGCGACACCGTGAGCTGGTCCAGGCCGGCCTTCGCCGCGCTGTAGACCGGGTAGACGTAGCCGGTGTCGCGGATGGCGGCCAGCGACGACACGTTCACGATCGCCCCGCGGCCGGCGGCGCGCAGGTGCGGCAGCGTGTGCCGGCAGGTCAGGTAGGCGCTGGTCAGGTTGATCGCGAGCCCCCGGTTCCAGTCGGCGAGGTCCAGCCCGGTGACCTCGCCGGGCACCACGGCACCGACGTTGTTGTGCAGCACGTGCGGCACACCGAGGGTGTCGACGATCCGGGCGACGGCGCGGGCGACGGCGCCGTCGTCGGTGACGTCGGCGGTCACGGCCAGCGCCGTGCCACCCGCGCCGGTGATCGCCGCGGCCACCCGGGCCGCCTCCGCGGCGTCGCGGTCGACCGCGGCGACCACCGCGCCGGCGTCGGCGTAGGCCAGCGCCGCCGCCTCCCCGTTGCTCAGCCCCCGCCCCGCGGACCCCGCGCCGAACACCACGGCCACCCGGCCCTCCAGCTCCCGCACCGGACCCTCCTCGCCTCGCCGTCCCCCGTCACCCTGCGCCCGCGACGGGGAGCGCGGACACCGACCGCCGACGAGCACCCCCGCCGCCGAGTGCTCCGTCTGTAGGATCGCGGCGTGCTCGGCGACGCGGCGACGACGCTGATCGACCGGCTCGCCGACGAGCTGTCCCGGTCGGTCGTCGTCGACGACCCCGCCGTGCAGGTCCTCTACGCCAGCGCGCACTACGGCGACGCCGACGAGACCCGCGTCGCGGCCGTGCTCAACCGCGGCGCCGAGCCGCGGATCCGCGGCTACGTGCTGTCCCAGGGGGTCCTGACCTGGACCCGCGCCGGGATCATCCCGGCCAGCGAGGAGCTGGGCATGCACGCCCGGGTCTGCGTCCCGGTGCGCTGGGAGGGCAGGCTGCTGGCGCTGCTCATGGTGATGGACGCCGACGGCTCGCTCACCACCGGCGAGCTCGGACGGATCACCGAGGTCGCCGACCGGCTCGCGTTGCCGCTGCTGGACCTGGCGCGCACCGCCGACGCGGCCCACGAGGACGACCGCCGGGTGCTCGACCTCGTCGGCGACGACCCGGCGGCCCGGTCCCGGGCCGCCGCCGCGCTCGCCGGGACGGGCCGGGCCCCACGGCCGGGCGCGGTCGCCGCCGTCGTCGCGGTCCCCGGGGCCGGTGAGGACAGGGAGCACGCCCGGATCGCCCTGCGGACGGCCCTGTCCGGGCGCCGCCCCGACGACCCGTGCGGGTGGCTCACCGCGGTCACCGGCAGCACCGCGGTGCTGCTCGCCGACCCCCCGGCGGCGGGCGCCGGGGACCTTCCCGGGCGGGTGCACCGGGTCGTCGACCGGGTCGCGGAGCTGGCCCACGGCCGGTTCCGCTGTGTCGCCGGGATCGGCGGGCCGGTCGCCGCGCCGGAACTGCTCGCCGGGTCGGTCGCGCAGGCCCGGACCGCCTGCACGGCCGCGGAGCTGGGCCTGCGGCCCCCGGTGGCCCGGTGGTCGGAGCTCGGGGCGCTCGGCCCGCTGCTCGCGGTCCCGCCGGACCACCTGACCGAGGAGACCCTCCCGGCCGAGGTGCACCGGCTCCGCGCCGCCGACCCCGACGGGCGGCTGGTCGCGACCGTCCGCGCCTACCTCGACGAGGCGGGCAACGGCCCGGCCGCGGCCGCCCGCCTGCACATCCACCGCACCTCGCTCTACTACCGGCTCGACCGGGTCACCCGGCTCACCGGCCTCGACGTCTCCGACGGCGCGACCCGGCTGGCGCTGCACCTGGGGCTCACCGCGCTCGACGTCATCGAGGCCCGGGCTCACCTTCGACAGTCGGAGCACGGAACGGCCTGATCACTCGTCCGGCGGAGGTGGTGACCGGAGCCACAGCGCCCCAGACTCTCCGCGGACCCGAGGAGGACACCGATGCCCACCTTCACCACCGCCGACGGTGTGACGCTCGACTTCCGCGACTCCGGCGGCGACGGCGTCCCGCTGGTGATGCTGCACGGCTGGGGACAGACCCAGGCGATGTTCACCCACCAGCTCACCGGACTCGGCTCCGGCCGCCGCGTGGTCACCTACGACCAGCGCGGGCACGGCGTCTCCGACAAGCCCCACCACGGCTACCGCATCGCCCGGCTCGCGCAGGACCTCGTCGAGCTGCTCGACCACCTCGGGCTCGACCGCGCCGACCTGCTCGGCTGGTCGATGGGCGCCTCGGTGCTGTGGAGCCACATCGACACCCACGGCACCGGCCGGATCCGCAGGCTGGTGCTGGTCGACCAGCCGGCGGCCGTCGCGGCGGTGCCGTGGATGTCGGTGGACGAGCAGGCCGGGTCGGGGGCGATCTTCGACGTCGGCGGCCTGCTCGACCTGGCCGCGAACCTCGCCGGACCGGAGGGCCCGAAGGTGCGGGAGGCGTTCGTCCGCTCGATGTTCTCCGGCACCCCCGCCGAGGACGTCTGGTCCCTGGTCGCCCGGGAGATCACCCACACACCCGCCCACGCCGGAGTGCCGCTGCTGTTCGACCACTGCGCCCAGGACTGGCGCGACGTACTGCCCCGGATCGACGTCCCGACGCTGGTCGTCGGCTGCGAGGGCAGCCACGTGAGCCCGGAGTCGCAGCGCTGGATCGCCGAGCGCGTCCCGGGTGCGCGGCTGCACGTGTTCGGGACCGACGAGGCGAACTCGCACTTCGTGTTCCTGGAGAACCCCGCCGCGTTCGACGCGGTGGTCGAGGACTTCCTGGGCTGAACGCCCTCACGGCGCGGGGTCTCCCCCGGCGTGCGCCCGGGCGATGCCGTGGGCCGCGGCGCGCAGGGCCGGGACGAGGGTGCGAGCCCGGCCGTCGCGCGGCTGCACCGTCGACAGCGCCGCGACGACGGCCCCGTCCCGGCCCCGCACCGGGACCGCGACGCCGGTCGCGTCGGGGTGCACGTGGCCCTCGGTGACGACGTGGCCGTCACGCCGGACGCGGGCGAGCAGGACCCGCAACCGGGCCGGATCGGTCACCGTGGCGGACGTCCGTCGTTCCAGGGGTGCCGCGAGGACGCGTTCCTGCTGGTCGGGCGGCGCGTGGGCGAGCAGGACCAGACCGGACGACGAGACGTGCAGCGGCAGCCGCCCTGCGATCCGGGTCAGGTTGACGACCGCCCCGGGGGCGGAGAGGCGTTCGAGGAAGATGACCTCGTCGCCGTCGAGGACGCCCAGCTGCACGTGGTGCCCGACGACGGCGTGCAGGTCCCCGAGGAACGGCAGCGCGGCGGCCCGCAGGGTCAGCGTCGGCGACGCCCGCTGCCCCAGCTCCCACAGCCGCATCCCGATCCGCAGCCGACCGGAGCCGGTCCGCGTGAGCAGGCCCTGCTCGACCAGCTGCCCGACCAGCCGCGACGCGGTGGCGACGTGCAGCCCCGATGCCCGGGCGATCTCGGCGACGCCCAGCTCGGGCCGCCCCGGCTCGAACACCGACAGGATCCGCACCGCCCGGGCCAGTACCGGTTCGCCCGCGACCACGGGTGGAGTGTGCACCTAGGCGGGGGTGACCCGCAGCGGCATCGACGCCCAGGCCCGCATGGTGTTGTTGGGCCGTCGGCGCGGTGGACCGGCGGGCTCGATGGTCGCGACCCGCGCGGCGAGCGCCCGCAGCACCGACTCGGCCTCCAGCCGGGCGACGTGCTGGCCGACGCACTGGTGCAGGCCCATCCCGAACCCGACGTGCCCGGACGGGTCGCGGCCCAGGTCGAAGGTGCCCGCGTCGGGTCCCCAGAACCGCGGGTCCCGGTTCGCCGACCCCAGGAACATCAGCACCTTGCGCCCGGCCGGGACACCCACGCCGGCGATCTCGGTGTCGGTCGCCGTCGTCCGGAAGAAGGTCTGCACCGGCGACTCCCAGCGCACGGCCTCGTCGAACGCGACGCGGGCGAGCCCGGGGTCGGCACGCAGCCGCGCCCACTGCTCCGGGTGCGTGGCGACGGCGTGCAGCACCGCCGCGAGCCCGGTGACGGTGGTGTCGACCCCGGCCGACAGCAGCGACCGCACGACGAGCGGGGCCTGCTCGGGGGTCAGGTCACCGCGGTCGGCGGCGGCCCAGATGTCGGCGCCGAAGCCGTCGGCGGCCAGTGCCTCCCTGGCGCACTGCGCGTTCACCCACGCCGAGAGCTCCCCGAGCCGCGGCAGCTTCTCCTCCAGCAGCGCGTTGCGCGGCCCGAACGCGTTGAACAGCAGGTCGCCGTAGGGCAGCAGGTTCTCCCGGCCCGCCTCGGGCAGCCCGACGGCGTCGGGGAACACCCGCAGCGGGAACGCCTCGGCGATCGCCGGGACGGCGTCGAACTCGTTCCCACCGGCCAGCACCTCGTCGACGAGCGCCGCGGCGTCGGCGGCCCAGCGGTCCCGCAGCACGCGCAGCGCCCGGGGGCCGAGGACCTTCCCCAGCACCCGGCGCGGCGCGTCGTGGTGCGGCGGGTCGGCCTCCAGCAGCAGCGACGGCGGCCGCCACGGCGCCTCGGTGTGGAAGTTCGCCAGCCCCACCCCGGCCCCGGACCGGAAGGACTGCCAGTCGACGAGCGCGGCCCGGACGTCGGCGTGGCGGCCGAGGGCGAGCACGTCGTAGCGGGTGAGCCGGACCAGCGGGCCGGCCGCGCGCAGCTGCTCGTGGAACGGGAGCGGGTCGGTGAGGACCTCGGGGGCGAACGGGTCGACGTCGGTGGTGGGCAGGTGGTCGAGCGCGGCCGTCATGGGCGCTGCCTTCCGTTCGGGGCGGGTACGGCTCAGACACGACCCATTAGAGGTCGAGGACCAGGCGCGGGCCGACCGAGCGCGAGACGCAGACGAGCATGCAGTCGGCGGCGGCGCGCTCGTCGTCGTCGAGGACGGAGTCGCGGTGGTCCGGGACACCGGCCAGGACGGTCGTCTCGCAGGTCCCGCAGGTGCCCTGCCGGCAGGAGGACAACACGTCGACGCCGGCGTCGGCGACCGCGTCGAGGACGCTGCGCCCGGGTGGCACGGTCACGTCGGTCCCGCGGCGGGCGAGGTGGACCTCGAACGCGGTGTCGCGGACGGCGCCGGTCGCCCGCGGGACGAAGCGCTCGGTCCGCACGGTGTGCGACGGCCATCCGGCCGTGGCCCGTGCCAGCGCCGCGAGCAGCGGGGCGGGTCCGCAGCCGTAGACCCGGGTGTCCGGCGCGGGCGTGCCCAGGAAGCCGGGCAGGTCGAGCAGCCCCTGTTCGTCCTGGGGGACGGTCCGGACCCGGTCCCCGTGCGCCGCGAGCTCCGCGGTGAACGCCATCGACCCGCGGGTGCGGCCGCCGTAGAGCAGCGCCCAGTCGGCGCCGAGCAGGTCCGCCGTGGCGATCATCGGGAGGATCGGGGTGATCCCGATACCGCCCGCGACGAACAGGTAGCGCGGGGCCGGGACCAGCCCGAAGTTGTTGCGCGGCCCGCCGAGCCCGATCTCGTCGCCGACGGCGAGCCGGTCGTGGACCCAGGCCGAGCCGCCGCGCCCGGCGGCCTCGCGCAGGACGGCGACGCGGTAGCGGTGGGCGTCCCACCGGTCCCCGCACAGCGAGTACTGGCGGGTGTGCCCGCCGGGGAGGACGAGGTCGACGTGCGCGCCGGGGGTCCAGTCCGGCAGCCGCCCGCCGTCGGCGGCGACCAGCTCCAGCGACACCACGCCGTCGGACTCGCGCCGGCGGCCCGCCACCCGGACCGTGCGGTTCTCGGCACCGGTCACCGTTGCTCCCCTCGTCGTCGAGGAGCCGAGCATCCGTCGCGCGACCGCCGCCCGGGAAGGCGGGTCTCGCTCAGTGAGAGACGGGGTTCAGAGGGCCCCGGCGAGGCTGCGTCCGGCGGCGCGGCCGGAGAAGATGCAGCCGCCGAGGAACGTGCCCTCCAGCGCGTTGTACCCGTGCACCCCGCCCCCGCCGAACCCGGCGGCCTCCCCCGCCGCGTAGAGCCCGGGGATCGGCTCGCCGCGGGTGTCGAGGGCTCGGGACTGCAGGTCGGTCTGGATCCCGCCGAGGGTCTTGCGGGTCAGCACGTGCAGCTTCACCCCGATCAGCGGCCCGGCGGCGGGGTCGAGGATCCGGTGCGGCGCGGCGACCCGCCCGATCCGGTCGCCGAGCGAGCGGCGGGCGTTGTGGATGCCCTGGACCTGGGCGTCCTTGCTGTAGGGGTTCGCCAGCTGCCGGTCGCGGGCCTCGATCTGGCCGCGGATCAGGGCCGGGTCGAGCGGCGGGGCGTCGGTGCGGGCGTTCATCCCCGCGACGAGATCGTCGAGGGTGTCGGCGACGACGAAGTCCTCCCCGTGGGTCGTGAACGCCTGGACCGGGCCGGGCGCGCCCCTGCTGAGCAGACGTTCGCGGAGGAAGGCCGCGCGGCGCCCGGAGGTGATGTCGGGGTTCTGCTCCGAGCCCGACAACGCGAACTCCTTCTCGATGATCTTGCGGGTGAGCACGAACCAGGAGTGGTCGTAGGGCGCGATGTCCGGGGTGGTGCGCAGGTGGCGCAGGGTGCCGAGGGTGTCGTAGCCGGGCAGGTACGGCGCGGGCAGCCGCCTGCCCAGCGCGTCGAACCACATCGACGACGGACCGGGCAGGATCCGGATGGCGTGGCCGGGCCAGACCGGGTCCCAGTTCACGACGCCCTCGGTGTAGTGCCACATGCGGTCGCGGTTGACCAGCCGCACGCCCGCGTCGGCGGCGATGTCGAGCATCCGACCGTCCACGTAGGCCGGCACCCCGGTGATCATCGACGACGGCGGCGTGCCCATCCGCTCCGGCCAGTACCGGCGGACCATCTCGTGGTTCGCGCCGATCCCCCCGGTGGCCAGCACCACCGCGGGCGCGGAGAGCGTGAACTCCCCCGTCACGTCGCGGTTGCTGGGGGCCCCGCGCGGCGAGTCGTCCGGGGCGAGGAGGGCACCGCGGACGCCGGTGACGTTGCCGTCGGTGCGGACCAGCTCGTCGACGCGGTGTCGGTGGTGGAAGGTCACGAGCCCGGCCTCGGCGGCGCGCAGCGCGGAGTCGACGAACGGTCCGACGACGCCGGTGCCGGTCCCCCAGCTCACGTGGAAGCGGGGCACGGAGTTCCCGTGGCCGGTCGCGGTGAGGTCGCCGCGCTCGGCCCAGCCGACCGTGGGGAGGAAGGAGATGCCCAGCTCGGTGAGGTAGGAGCGCTTCTCCCCGGCGGCGAACTCGACGTAGGCGCGGGCCCAGCGCGCGGCGTGGGTGTCCTCGTCGTCGAGGCGGTCGAACCCGGCGCTGCCCTGCCAGTCGCTCCAGGCCAGCTCGACCGAGTCGTGCACCCGCATGCGGCGCTGCTCGGGGCTGTCGACGAGGAAGATGCCGCCGAAGGACCACCACGCCTGCCCACCGAGGTCGACGGGTCCCTCCTGGTCGACGACGGCGACCCGGCGGCCCCGCCGGGTCAGCTCGTGCGTGGCGACCAGTCCGGCCAGCCCGGCCCCGACGACGATCACGTCCGCGTCCATCCCACTCCGTTCGTCGCCGGCCCACCGCACCCCGACGGGGCGGCCGGTGGACACAGACGTATCAGATCCGCTCAGATCCGCGCAGGACGACGGGAGACGGGCGGGCCGCCGACCGGGCCGGATTCACAGCACGTCCACAGCGGTCCGCCCGACGGGGCACAGGGGTGCCCTCTACCGTTGATCGGGTCAGCGGAGGTGAGTCGAGGGAGGTGGACGTGCGGACCGACCCCCGGCCCCGTGACGGCCGGTCCCGCCCGCGGTGGCGCCTGCCGGGACTGCTGGCCGCCGCGCTCGCGGCGTCCGCCGCCCTCGTGCTCACGGTTCCGTCGTGGACGCCCGCGCCGCCGCCCCAGGTCGCGACCGCGGCGTCGGCCACGGCGGCCGGTTCCGCCGCCACCCCGGCTCCGCCGACCTCCGCGCCGGCCCCGGCCGGTACCCCGGCCCCGGTAGGCCCGGCGACGGTCGCGCCCGCCGGGCCCGCCGTGCCCGGACCGTCCCTCCCGGTCGTCACCGGTGCCGACGGCACGCCGGTGGCGCGGCCCGCGACCGGCGCCCTGTTCGACGGCCCGGCCGACGACCCCGGCGACCACTTCTGCTCCGGCTCGGTGGTCGAGTCCGCCACGGGTGACCTGGTCGTGACCGCCGCGCACTGCGTCGCCGACGGCGACGGCACGCCGGCCAGGACGGGCATGAGCTTCGCCCCCGGCTACGACGACGGCACCGCCCCCTTCGGCTACTGGACCGTCACCGCCGCCGCGGTCCCCCCGGGCTGGCTGGAGAGCGGCGATCCCGACTCCGACGTCGCGTTCCTGACCGTCTCACGGCCGGACGGACCGCCGATCCAGCAGGTCACCGGCGCCTACCGGATCGCCTTCGGCGCGCCGGGCACCGACGGCGACGACACCCCGGTGACCGCGGTCGGCTACAACGACGGCGACGACGACGCGACGACGGTGTCGGGCACCGCCGGGACGCTCGACGAGGACCAGTGGCAGCTCGACCAGCCCGGCCTGGACCAGGGCGCCAGCGGCGGCCCGTGGCTGACCGGCCCGGACGACTCGGAGATCCTGGCCGTCACCGGTGGCTACCAGCAGGGCGGGGACTCCCCCGACGTCTCCTACGGCGCCGACCTCGGCCCCGCCGCGCAGGCGGCGTACCGCTCGGCCGGGGGGACCGACTGAGCCGGCTCGTCGCGTGGTGGGACCGTCAGCAGGTCCCGCTGTACCTGGCCGCGATCCTCGCCGGGGCGCTCCTGGGTCTCGCCGTCCCGTGGGCCGCGCCCGCGCTCGGGGCCTCGGTCACCCCGGTGCTCGCGCTGCTGCTGTTCGCGACGTTCCTCGCGGTCCCGCTGGTCGACCTGGCTCGGGCGTTCACCGGCGCCCGTTTCCTGGTCACCGTGCTCGTGGCGAACTTCGTGCTGCTCCCGCCGGTCGCGTTCGGGCTGTCCTCGTTCGTCGCCGACGACCGCGGCCTGCTCCTGGGGGTCCTGCTCGTCCTGCTCACCCCGTGCGTCGACTACGTCGTCGTGTTCACCGGGCTCGCCGGTGGCGCGCGGGCGCAGCTGCTCGCGGCGACACCGCTGCTCATGGTGGCCCAGCTCCTGCTGCTGCCCGGCTACCTGTGGCTGGCCGCCGGGCCGGAGGCGCTCGCCGTGGTCGAGGTCGGGCCGTTCGCCGAGGCGTTCGTGGTGCTGGTCCTGCTGCCGCTGGCCGCGGCGGCGCTGGTGCAGGTGCTGCACCGGCGACGGCCGGACGGGCGGGTCGCCCGGGTCGAGGGCGCCGCCGCCGGGGCGATGGTGCCGCTCATGGTGGCGACCCTGGCCCTGGTCGTCGCGTCGCAGATCGCCGACGTCGGCGCGCAGGCCCTCACCCTGCTGCGGCTGGTCCCGCTCTACACCGCGTTCGCCGTCGCGGCGGTCGTCGTCGGCCTGCTCGCCGCCCGGGTGGCGTGCCTGGACGTCCCCGCCACCCGCGCGACGGTGTTCTCGGCGACGACCCGCAACTCCCTGGTCGTGCTGCCGCTCGCGCTCGCCCTGCCCGGCCCGCTCGCCCTCGCCCCGCTGGCCGTCGTCACCCAGACCCTGGTCGAGCTCGTCGCCCTGGTGGTGCTGGTGCGGCTGGTGCCGGTGCTCGTCCCCGCCCGGTGAGCCGGCGGCCCCGTCAGCTGCCGGGGCCGCGACCCGCCCAGCTCCACGCGTACGACGGGTCCTCACAGGCCCGCCCGCCCTCGCCGAGGGCCAGCGGCCGGAACGTGTCGACCATGACCGCGAGCTCGTCGAAGGACTCCGCCCCGAGTGCCCGCTCGACCGCGCCGGGCTGCGGGCCGTGGCTGTGCCCGCCCGGGTGCAGCGAGATCGAGCCCTGCCCGATCCCGGAGCCCTTGCGGGCCTCGTAGTCGCCGCCGCAGTAGAACATGACCTCGTCGGAGTCCACATTGGCGTGGTAGTAGGGCACCGGCACGGCCAGCGGGTGGTAGTCGACCTTGCGCGGCACGAAGTTGCAGATCACGAAGTTCTGGCCCTCGAAGACCTGGTGCACCGGCGGCGGCTGGTGCACCCGCCCGGTGATCGGCTCGAAGTCGGCGACGTCGAACGTGTACGGGTACAGGCAGCCGTCCCAGCCGACGACGTCGAACGGGTGGGTGGGCACCACGTAGCGGGTGCCGGTGATCCCGTGCGGCCCCCCGCGGTGCTTCACCAGCACCTCGACATCGGTGTCCTCGACGAGCAGCGGCTCGGTGGGACCGTGCAGGTCGTGCTCGCAGTACGGGGCGTGCTCGAGCAGCTGGCCGTGACGCGACAGGTACCGCGCCGGCGGGGTGATGTGCGACGACGCCTCGATCGCGTAGGCGCGCAGCGGCTCGGACCCCGTCGGCACCCACCGGTGGGTCGTCGCCCGCGGGAGCACCACGTAGTCGCCCTGGCCTGCCTCCAGGGCACCGAACACCGTCTCGACGGTCGCCGAGCCCGACTCCAGGTAGACGACCTCGTCGCCGACGGCGTTGCGGTAGAGCGGGCTGACCTCCCCCGCGACGACGTAGGAGATCCGCACGTCGGCGTTGCCGAGCACCAGCCGGCGCCCGGTGACGACGTCGACCGACTTCCAGTCCGGCGATTCGAGGTCGTGCAGCATCAGGTGCCGCGGCACGAGCGGCCGGTTCTCGGTCAGCGACTGGTCGCCCGGGTCCCAGGGGGTGGCGTCGACGATCGCCGACGGGACGCCCACGTGGTAGAGCAGCGAGGAGTCCGAGGAGAAGCCCTCCTCCCCCATCAGCTCCTCGCGGTACAGCCCGCCGTCGAGGCGTCGGTGCTGGGTGTGCCGCTTCGGCGGGACGTCACCGGCTCGCCTGTAGTACGCCATCGTGGCCCTCCTCCGGTCCGGTCGATGTCGGTCTCCGCCCCGGTGCCCGCCTCGGCGCCCGCCCCGGCGCCGGCCGCGGGGACGACGGCCCCGTCGGTGGCCCGGGCGGCATCGGAGGCGGGGTCGGTCGCGCGGTCGTGCCGCGGGCGGTCGCGCGGGCGAGGGCGGCCGCGACGTCGTCGCGGGTCGGGGCGGGGAGCACGGCGGCGACGTGGGCGTCCGGGCGGAGCAGCCACACCTCGTCGGGCCGGGCGGCCAGGGCCGCGGTCACCGTCGGGCCGGCTCCGTCCCCCGCGGGGGCACCGGCTCCCGCTCCGGCCGGGTCGGCAGCGGATCCAGGGCCGGCTCCCGCTCCGGCACCGGCGGCTCCCCCGGTGACGGCGGGGTCGGTGTCGGTGTCGGGGTCGCCGTCCAGCTCCGCGAGGGCGAGCACGCGGACCGGGCCGGGCGCCGCGGACGCCGCCGCGGTGACCGCGTCCGCGTCGGCCAGCGGCCCGGTGAGCAGCAGGAACCCGTCGCGGGCGAGCGCGCGCAGCCGTCCCGGGCCGGCCGGGGTGCGGACCGGGACATCGGGGACGAGCACGCCGGGCCCCGCGGGCGGGACCTCGCCGCGGGCGGGGCGCCCGGCGAAGGGACGACGGGCGTCGGCGGTGGTCAGCGGGGAGTCGACGTACCAGAACGGCTCGGACAGCCGGCCGGAGTCGACCCGCGCCCTGGCCCCGGGGTCGGTCGCCGCCGCGGCGAGGACCTCGGAGCGGGCACGCACCTGCTCGGCGCTGCGCGGGACCAGGAAGTCCATCGTCGCGGTGGTCACGGCCACGTTCTCCCGTGCCGCCGCGTGACGCTCGGCGTGGTAGCTCTCCAGGAGCTCCTCCGGTGCCCAGCCGTGACCGACCCAGGCGATCTTCCAGGCGGCGTTCTCCGCGTCGGCGACGCCGGAGTTCAGGCCGCGGGCACCGAACGGGGACACCAGGTGCGCGGCGTCGCCCGCCAGCAGGACCCGGCCGCACCGCATCCGGTCCACCACCCGCGAGTGGAACCGGTAGACCGAGGACCAGACCACCTCGTGGTCGACGTCCCCGATGACCGCCCGGATCCGGGCGTCCAGCGCGCCGGACGCGGTCTCGGCGTCGAGGTCGTACCCGGCCGGGACCTGCCAGTCGATCCGGTACGTCGAGTCCGGGCAGGGGTGGACCAGCACCTGGCGGCCAGGGTTCGCGGCCGGGTCGAAGTGGAAGCGGCGCTCGGCCGCCCACCCCGGGAGGTCGGCGCGGACGTCGCAGATCAGGAAGCGGTCGTCGAAGCTGGTGCCCTCGAAGGTGACCCCGAGCAGCTCCCGCAGCGCATCACCGCGGGCGCCGGCACAGACGACCAGGAAGCTCCCCGCGACCCGGCCACCGTCGTCGACGGTGACCGTGACGCCGTCGGCGGTCTGCTCGACACCGACGACGTCGTGTCCCCAGCGCAGGTCCACCAGTGTCTCGTCGGCGATCCGCTCGTCGAGGATCTCCTCGGTGCGGGCCTGGGAGAGGTTCACGAAGGGTGGGAAGGCGGGCCGCCCCGGCTCGGCGACGGTGTGGGCGAACAGCTCGGTGTCGCGGTGGAAGGTGCGCGCGGTGGTCCAGGTGACGCCCTCGTCGGCGATCCGGCGGCCGGCGCCGACGGACTCCCACACGTCGAGGACGTCGCGCTGCTGGCAGATCGCCTTCGATCCGACCCGGTCCCGCTCCGGGCGGCGGTCCAGCACGACCGTCGGGACGCCGTGGCGGGCCAGCAGCAGCGCGGCGGTCTGCCCGACCGGCCCGGCACCGAGCACCAGGACCGGCGACGACGGCCAGGTCGGCGCGGCGGACCTCGACACGACGGACCTCGACACGGCTGCTCTCCCCTCTCCGGCTCCTCAGCCCTGCAACCTCGCCCAGACCTCCTGGTCGCGCTCCGCGGTCCAGATCACCGGACGCTCCACACCGGACAGCTCGTCCCACAGCCGGGAGACGTCGAACGGGAGGCAGTGCTCGAAGATCGGCCAGTGCCCGTAGTCGTCGACGAGTGCGGCGTGGGTGGCCTCGAACGCCTCCTTCAGCGTGCCGCCGCGCCCCTGCACCGCGCCGACCTCCCGGATCATGACCTGCAGGAACCCACGGGTCTGGGCGATCGCGGCGTCGACCTCGGCGCGCCCGCGGCTGACCGCGCCGCGCCCGCCGACGAGCTGCTCGGCGCCGAGCGCGGCGAGCCGGTCGAGGGTCTCGCCCGCCCAGTCGCGGTGGAACGCGTCCCCGGTGTAGAGCGCGGCCCGGGCCTCGACGAGGTCACCGGCGAACAGGATCCGGTGCCGCGGCAGCCAGGCGGTGATGTCGCCCTCGGTGTGGCCGCGACCGTGGAACTGCAGCACCAGCTCGCCGCGGTCCCCGCCCAGGTCGATGGTGAGCCGGTCGGCGAAGGTCAGCGTCGGCCAGGTCAGTCCGGGCACGGAGTCGGCGGCCTCGGCGAGCCGCGGCATCCGCGCGAACTCCGAGGCCCAGTCCTCCATGCCACGCTCGGCGATCAGGGCCGCAGTCGCCTCGTGCGCGACGACGGTCTGCGCGTCGAACGCGCTCGCGCCCAGCACCCGGACCGCGTGGTAGTGCGACAGCACGAGGTGGCGGACCGGCTTGTCGGTGTGCTCGCGCAGCATCGCGAGCCACCTCCGCGCGGCGACCGGGGTGGCGAGGGCCTCGAAGCAGACGAGGAAGTCCTCCCCCTCGATCGCGCCGATGTTCGGGTCGCCCTCGGCGGTGAGGGCGTAGACGCCGTCCGCGAGCACATCGAGGGTCTGCTCCTTGGCAGCGGTGTCGGCGGAGGAGGCGAAGGGCTTGGCCACGGCAGGTGTCCTCTCGGCAGCCGGGAGACACCGGCGGCGACCGTGGCGTCCCCTCATCGGGACCTGTGACCGGCCGGACCTGCCCGACGATCAAAGGTTGAAGCACTTGTCCGGAACCGTAGAGGGCCGCGGGGCCCGGCGCCAGGGCCGATCCGGCGGCGCGCGCCGAGCGGTTCAGGTCCGCCGGTTGATCCAGTCCGCCCGGTGCGCGGCCCGGGAGAGGCGGACCAGCAGGGTGTTGAGCGTCGCGAGGTCGACGGCGCCGAGCAGCGCCGCCCACTCCGACTCGCGACGGTTGTGGGTCCCGAACGCGGCGACCAGCCGCTCGGCACCGGCGTCGGTCAGGGACAGGTGCACGGTCCGCCGGTCCCCGGCGGCGGGCGTGCGCCGGACGAGCTCCCCGGCGGCGAGGGTGTTGGCCAGGCTGGACACCGCGGCCCGGCTCATCCCGCACAGCTCCGCCGCCCGGCCCGCCTCCTGCCCGCCCGCGACCCAGAGTGTGAACAGCAGCCGGAACGCCGACCAGCTCCATCCCGCGGGGCGGTGGACGGTCGACTCGAGGTCGTAGACCAGGGAGCTCGTGAGCCGGTGCAGGTTCAGCACCAGCGCCATGGCCGCGCGGTCGGTGCCGGGGAGGCGCTCGCCGGTGCGGGCGAGGGCGACGTCGGTGAAGGCGAGGAACCCGTCCCCGCCGCCGTTCCCGCTGTCATTCCCGCTGTCGTTCCCGCTGCTGTTCCCGCTGCTGTTCCCGCCGCCGTCGGCTCGGTCCTGCGCGACCGGCGACCGGTCCGACGACCGCACCCCGGCTCCCGGCGGACCCCCGCCCGGCCCGGCGGTCCCGATCCGGGCCGGGCCGTCGCCGAGCCCCGCGAGGAACGCCGCGACCACCTCGCGCGCCGCCGATCCCGCGCCACCCGACCCCGGCGACGTCCCCCTTGCACCGGTCCCCGGCGTCGCCGCCGCCCCGTCCGGCCCGAGCGCCGACCCCGGTCCGCCGGGCCCCGGCGCGGCCAGCGCCTGCACCCCGTGGAGCAGCGCCAGCAGCTGCTCCACGAGCACCCCGTCCGGCGCCGGGGCGACGATCTCGCCCGCCCGCCGCGCCTCGTCGATCCGGGCCGCCAGCCGGACCCGCCACCGCGCGGTCACCTCGGCGAGGACCGCGGCCGGCCCTGCCCCGGACGCCGCGACCCGGGCGAACGGCGTCCCGGTGTGCGCGGTGACCTCGTCGCAGAACACCCGCAGTGCCGGGAGCCCGGCCAGCCCGGCCGTGCGCTGCGCCACCCGGGCGTCGAGGCCGTCGAGCGCCCGCCGGAAGGCGTACTCCACGATCGCGGCGCGGCCGGCGAAGTAGTGCCCGGGGGCCCCGTGCGCGACCTCCAGCGCCGCGCTGACGTCCCGCAGCGTGACCGCGTCCGGGCCGTGCTCGGCGATCAGCCGCCAGGCGGCGTCGGCGATCTCGCCCCGGCGCTGCTCGTGGTCCACCCGCTTCGGCACGGCCGCTCCTCGTGGTAGCTCACCGTTTTTCTACACGAGGAGAAACATAGGTGCGCATCCAGATCCCGACGGTCCTAGTCCATTCGGGCTAACGATAAGTGGTCGTCGCACGTCACCGGGGTCGCAGTGGATCAGTTGAGGTGGGCAACGGGGCCGCTCGAACCCCGTTGCGCAGCGAGGCGCGACCGGGCGGCACCGGTGGAAGGCTCCCCGATGAAGAAGACGAAGCGAGCCGCCGTCGCGCTCGTCGTCGCCGGCCTGCTCGCCGGTGCGGCGGTCGGTGCCGGGTCGGCGCTCGCGGCGCCGGACGCGCGGGCGGACACGGCGGGTCCCGACCTGCTGCGCGCCCCCGCCGTCGACGCGCCCCAGCTGCAGAACACCGGCATCTGGTCCGCCGACCCGATCGGCATCTGCATGACCAGCGCCTACCGCCACGGCGAGTACGTGCACCAGGGCTGCGTCTACGACGACGAGGGCGGCGGCAACCAGTACCGCTGGCCCAACGACACCCTGCTGCGCAACTACACCTACCCCGAGAACGCCGCCTACCGGCGCAACGCCGCGGACATCCTCGAGGTCCGCGCGAAGCCGCAGGACGACGCGACCGCGTTCCGGGTCACGATGAACACGATGACCGACCCGGGGCTGCTCGGCCTGACCCTCGCCCTCGGCGGCTCGGACACCCCGCGCGAGGCCCCGCACGGCGCGAACACCGTCATGCCGGCCCAGCTGTTCGTGACGGTGCACGGCAACGAGGGCGACATCGTCGACGCGGCCACCGGGCGGACCCTGCCGGACGCGCCCGAGGTGCACGTCGACCTCGAGCGACGCCAGGTCGAGATCCGGGTGCCGCACTCCGCGTGGGACCCCGCCGACGGGACGCAGCGCCTCGCCGCCGCGGCCGGGCTGTGGGACCGCGACGCCGACGCCTACCTCGTCCCGCAGGTCACCGCGGACGAGTCCCACCCCGGCGGCGCGGTCCTCGGCGACCCGACGCCGTCGGCGTTCTTCGACGCGGCGTTCCGCTTCCACGAGCCCTTCGAGGCGCCCTACCGCAACAACGACCAGAAGCGCGCGATCGCGAACGGCGACCTGTCGGAGTTCTTCGCCGACGTCGACTTCGGCAAGCTCCGCGCCGGTGCCGACGACGAGTCCGGCGTCCCCACCTCCGGCTACGTGACCCGCGTGTTCGCCTCGCACTCGGAGAAGGAACAGGGCCGACGGCTGCCGTCGGACCCGGGTGGGCCCGCACCGGGCACCGGCCTGCAGCAGGGCGGCATCGCCACCGGCTCCGGCGAGGGCTCCGGCGACCAGCGGCCGAGCGCGTCGTTCGGCTACCCCTGCCGCGACGACTGCGTCCCCGACCTGCCGGGCCGCATGCAGCGCTACACGGTCTACGTCCCCGAGGCCCCCGCGCCGTCGCACGGCTACGCCTCGCTGCTCTGGACCCAGGGCTACGCGCTGCGCCCCGGCGACGACGTCGCCGGCGACCGTGACCTCTACCGGCAGTTCGCCGACCGGCCGGGCGACCCCACGATGGTGATCGACGTCGACTTCCGCGGCGCCGACAACTGGGGCTACGGCGAGGGCGGCGCGATCGTCTTCGAGGCGCTGGCCGACGCCCGTCGCCACTACGACCTCGACCGCGAGCGCACCGCGATGGGCGGCTTCTCCTCCGGCGCCTACACCGCGAACAAGCTGTCGCTGACCTTCCCCGACGTGTTCAACAAGGCCTTCATCTGCGACGGGCTGAACGTGGCCCCCTCGCTGCCGGGCGTCAACGGGGTGGCCGACGAGCTGGCCGAGGCCGGCGTCGACACCGTCACCAAGCACGAGCCCGGGTCGAAGATCTCCGAGCTGCTGCCCAGCCGGCGCAACCAGCCGGTGATGGAGTGGGCCGGGGTCAACGACGACTTCATCCCCTACCCCATCACCCGCGAGCGGGCCGACCTCTACAAGGCCGGGGACTACGACTACGAGTTCATCAGCCACGTCGGCCTCGCCGCCGAGCACCTCGTGATGTGCAAGAACGGCATGTGGGACCTGGCCGCCCGCTGGATGGGCGACGAGCCCCGCGCGGTCGACCCGCCGCACGTCACCTACGTGCGCAACCCCCTCATGGACGACCCGGAGGCCGGCCTCGTCGGGGACCACGCCTACTGGCTGTCGGGCATCCAGAGCCGCGACCCGCACGAGCTGGGCGCGATCGACGTGGTCACCCGGGGGCAGGGCCGTGCTGAGGCGCCGGTCCCGGCGGCCGGTCAGGAGGTCGGGCAGGTCGAGGGGACCTTCTCGCCGGTCAACCCGTACCTGCGGGAGTTCCGCCACCTCGACGCGCCGGTGGACGCCGACGCCGAGAACGTGCTGGAGATCCGCTCGGCCGGGGTCGGCACCGTGACCGTCGACCCGGAGCGCGCCGGGGTGGGCTGCGACGCCCGCCTCGACGTGCACACCGACGGCCCGTTGACCGTCATGCTCGACGGCTGCGACCGGACCGAGTCCTTCGACGGCAACGACTCCGGTGGGCTGGCGAAGCCCGCGACGTTCGCGCCGGTCGACCCGCTCGAGCCGGTGGGCAACCCGCTGCAGGGCACCCCGCTCCCGCCGGAGGTGGGCAACGTCCCGCAGGCCCCGCTGCAGGGGCTCCCGCCGCTGCGGTTCCCGCCGAACCAGCTCGGCCAGGACCCCGCGCCCGGTGACGGCGCGCAGGAGTCCCCGACCGGCTGACCCCGGCCGCACGCGAACGGCCCCTCGTACGAACGTCTCGTACGAGGGGCCGTTCGTGCGCACGCCTCGTGTAGGGCGCCCGCGTGGGGCGCCGTGCGCGAGGCGCCGCGGGGGTCAGGCCTTCAGCAGTGCCTCGGCGAGCCCCTCGGCGGCGGTGAAGCAGCCTTCGTGGCTGCCGGGCGCGCTCACCGGCGTGACGCCGAGCCGGGCCGCGAAGCGGTCCCAGCCGTACTCGCCGGGTGGAAGCGCGACGTCGTCGGTGGACAGCACGTAGGACACCGGCACCCCCAGGGCCGCCGGGTCGAGCGGTTCCACGGTCTCGGTGAAGTACTGCATCGGGTGCGGCACGAGCAGCTCGTGCACCAGCTTCTGCGCCTCCTCACCCGCGTCGTTCATGAAGGCCTCCTGCCACACCGGCAGCGGGAGCGCGACGGTGTTGTTGCCCGACGCCGCGGCCTGGGCGTCGAACAGCTCCCGGTAGGCCGGCGGGACCTCGTCGTAGAGCGAGCGGCCCGCGGCCGGGACGAACGCGCTCCAGTAGACGAGCTTCCGCAGCCGCGACGCGACCCGGTGCGCCGCACCGGTGATCACGTAGCCGCCCCAGCTGTGCCCGACCAGCGTCACGTCGGACAGGTCGGCGGACTCGATCAGGTCCACCACGGCGTCGACGGTGTCGGACAGGTGCAGGGCAGTGGGGTCGTCGCCGTCGGCGAGCCCGGGGAGGGTGGGGGTCAGCACGCGGTGTCCTGCCGCACGCAGTCGCTCGGCGACCGGGCGCCAGGCCCAGCCGCCGTGCCACGCGCCGGTCACCAGCACGAACGTCTCGGACATCGATCACTCCTCGTCGAGTTCGGAACGGGGTCGGGTCCCCTCGGCGAGTGATCGTGGCCGACCCCGGACCCCCGGTGAAGGGGCCGAGGGGGTCGTGCCGAAAGCGGTCCCGACTGAGACGATCCGTAGAGGAATCAGGGCCCGGTATCCGTGTCAGGATCACAGTCATGGACGAATCAGTGGTGATCGTCGGTGCCGGGATCGGGGGCCTGTCGCTGGCCCTCTCGCTGCACGCCCGCGGCGTCCGGGTCACCGTGCTCGAACGCGCGGCCGAGCTGCGCGAGGTCGGTGCGGCCGTGGCGCTGTCGGCGAACGGGCTGCGCCCGCTGGACGAGCTGGGTCTGCTGGGCGAGCTGGAGAAGGTCGCGGCGCAACCGACCGAGCTCATCCACCGCGGCTGGCGCGACGACGAGCGGGTGTCCGCCTTCCCGGTCGGGATCGACGGCAGCTACCGGCGCCGCTTCGGCGCCCCCTACCTGGGCATCCACCGCGCGGAGTTCCAGCGTGTCCTGGCCGGTGCCTGCCCGGAGGGCATGGTCCGCCTCGACTGCGAGGTCACCGCGGTCGACCCGGACGGCACCGTCACCCTCGCCTCCGGTGAGCAGCTGCGCGCCGCGGTCGTGGTCGGCGCCGACGGCGTGCACTCCCGTGTCCGGTCGGTCGTCGACCCCGATGCCCGACCGCGCTACACCGGGACCTCGGCCTTCCGCGGGATCGTCGACGTCGCAGACGCGCCGCTGCTGCCTGATCCCGGCGCGATCCAGTTCTGGATGGGCCCGGACGCGCACGTGCTGCACTACGCGATCGGCGCGCACGCCGAGCAGATCAACTTCTTCGCCGTGCTGGAGGGACCGGAGCCGTGGACCGGCGGTGCCGGCCCGACCGAGACCGACCCGGGGACCCTGGAACGGGCCTTCGCCGGCTGGGCGCCGGGCGTGGTGCAGATGCTGACCGCGGTGCCGCAGTCCCCGCACTGGCCGCTCTACACGCTGCCCCCGATGACGCGCTGGTCCCGCGGCCGCGTCGTCCTCCTCGGCGACGCCGTGCACACGATGCTGCCGCACCACGGCCAGGGCGCGAACCAGTCCATCGAGGACGCCGCGGTGCTCGCCGACCTGCTCGCCGCCCCCGGCGCTCTCGACGGCGACCACGCCGAGGCGTTCGACCGCTACCAGCGGCTGCGCCGGGCACGGACCCGGTCGATCCAGCGCAGCTCCCTGGTCACCAGCGGGCTGCTGCACCTGCCCGACGGCCCCGAGACCGACGCCCGCAACGCGGGACTGGCCGGGCTGGACCCGTGGCTCACCTGGATCCACGGCGTCGACGCGCGGGCCGACACCCGACCCGTCCCGGCCTGACCATCATTCAGCTGTCGAAGCTCTCAATCGGGCGCTGTCCGGTCTTTGTGTCTACAGAGTCGCACGCCTACCGTGAGGCGACGCGCCGGGCCGAGGGAGGTGACGGGCATGGATCTGCGGCAGCTCCGCTACTTCGTGGCGGTCGCGGAGACGCGGCACTTCGGCCGCGCCGCCGAGCGGCTGCACATGGCCCAGTCCCCGCTCTCCCAGGCCATCCGCCAGCTCGAGAGCCAGGTCGGCGCCACCCTGTTCGAGCGCACCACCCGCCGGGTCGACCTGACGCCGGCGGGGGCGTCGCTGCTGGAGGACGCGCGGCGGATCCTGGCCGGTGTCGAGGACGCGCGGCGCCGCGTCGAGCAGGTCGCCGCCGGCACCGAGGGCGTGGTGACGGTCGGTGCCACCGACCTCGCCGCCTACCGGCTGCTGCCCCGGCTGGCCCGGGTCGCCGCCCGCCGGATGCCGGGCGTCTCGCTGCGGTTCCTGCCCGGGCTGCTCACCGCGGCCCAGGAGGACGCGCTCGACGAGCGTCGCATCGACCTGGCCGTACTGCGTCCGCCGGTGGTGCGCCCGGAGATGTCGGTCCGCCCGATCGCCCAGGAGCGGCTGATCGCGGCGCTGCCCGCCACCCACCGGCTCGCCGGGGCGGGGACGGTCACCCTGGCCGAGCTCCGGGGCGACGACTTCGTCGCCTACGGCGCCCCCGGCTCGGTGGTCGACTCGGTCGCCACCCAGGGATGCCTGGACTCCGGCTTCCTCCCGCGGCGCCGCACCGAGGCCCGCGACACCCCGATCCTACTCACCCACGTCGCCGCCGGTGCCGGGGTCGCGCTGCTGCCCGAGTCGGTGCGCGCCCTGGGCACCGAAGGCGTCGTCTACGCCGACCTGGACCGCGAGCTGCGCGTCGACCTGGCCCTGGCCTGGCGCACCGACGACGACTCCCCCGCCCTCGTCCGGCTGCTCGACGTGCTCGCCGAGCGCGCGCACGAGCTGGACCCCCGCCCTGCCACCGTCCCCGGAGGACCGCAGTGAAGATCGTGGCCGTCGAGGCGATCCCGTTCGCCGTGCCCTACCGCAAACCACTGCGGTTCGCCTCCGGTGAGGTGCACACCGCCGACCACGTGCTGGTCCGGGTGCACGCCGAGGACGGCGTCGTCGGCGTCGCCGAGGCCCCACCCCGCCCCTACACCTACGGAGAGACCCAGGCCTCCATCCGCGCGGTGGTCGACACCGTGTTCGCCCCGGAGATCGTGGGCCTGAGCGTCTTCGAGCGGGAACGGATCCACGCCGTCCTCGACCGCACGATCGGCAACCCGACCGCGAAGGCCGCGATCGACATGGCCGTCTGGGACGTCATCGGCCGCCGGCTCGGTGTCGGCGTCTCCGAGCTGCTCGGCGGGTACACCGACCGGATGCGGGTCTCGCACATGGTCGGCTTCGCCCCCGACGACGTGATGGTCGCCGAGGCCCTGCGGATGCGCGACGAGCACGGCGTCACCACCTTCAAGGTCAAGGTCGGCCGCCGCCCCGTCACCCTCGACACCGGCGCCTGCCGTGCGCTGCGTGAGGCACTGGGGCCCGACGTCGAGCTCTACGTCGACGGCAACCGCGGCTGGACCGCGTCCGAGGCCGCACGGGCCCTGGACGAGATGGCCGACCTCGGCCTGACCCTGTCCGAGGAGCTCATGCCCGCCGACCAGGTGCTCGGACGCCGCTGGCTCACCGCTCGCACCACGGTCCCGACCGTCGCCGACGAGTCCGCGACCCGGCCCGGCGAGGTGACCCGCGAGCTGCTCGACGGCGCCGCCACCATGATCAGCATCAAGACCGCGCGGACCGGGTTCACCGGCTCGCAACGGGTGCTGCACCTGTGCGAGGGACTCGGCACCGAGGTGGTCATGGGCAACCAGATCGACGGGCAGCTCGGCACGGCCTGCACGGTCGTCTTCGGCGCGGCGCACCGGCAGACCAGCGCCCGCGCCGGTGAGCTGTCGAACTTCCTCGACATGACCGACGACCTGCTCACCGAGCCGCTGCGGATCAGCGGCGGCGAGCTGCGCGTCCCCGGCGGGCCCGGGATCGGCGTGGACGTCGACCCCGACAAGCTCGCCCACTACCGCACCGACACCTGACCACCCGCACGCCGAGACCGAACGACCCCGCCCCACCACAGGAGTAGGACATGACCGAGACCGCCACCGCCGCCGGCTCCGGCGCGAACGCCACCGCCACCTTCGCGAAGAAGGAGCGCGCCGGCGCCGCCGCCGATCCGGCCCGGGTGTCCGCCATCGCCACCGACACGCTGCAGGCCCTGCACGAGGTCATCCGCAAGCACCAGGTGACCTACGCCGAGTACGACGCGCTCAAGGCCTGGCTGATCCAGGTCGGCGCCGACGGCGAGTGGCCGCTGTTCCTCGACGTGTTCGTCGAGCACGTCGTGGAGGAGGTCGCCAACGCCGACCGCCGCGGCGCCGTCGGCACCATCGAGGGCCCCTACTACGTCCCGGGTGCCCCGGTCATCGAGTCCGGGACCGCGATGCCGATGCGGCCCGGCGAGAAGGGCACCCCGCTGCTGTTCCAGGGCACCGTCACCGACCTCGACGGCGCCCCGATCGCCGGCGCGACGGTCGACCTGTGGCACGCCGACGACGAGGGCTACTACTCCCAGTTCGCCCCCGGCATCCCCGAGTGGAACCTGCGCGCGGTCATCCACACCGGCGACGACGGGCACTTCGCGTTCCGCACCATGCAGCCCGCGCCGTACCAGATCCCGACCGACGGCTCGACCGGCGCGTTCATCTCCGCGGCCGGCTGGCACCCGTGGCGCCCCGCGCACCTGCACCTCAAGGTGTCCGCGCCCGGCAAGCAGCTCGTCACCACCCAGCTGTACTTCGACGGCGGCGACTACGTCGCCGACGACGTCGCCCAGGCCGTGAAGCCGGAGCTGATCCTGCGCCCCGGCCCGGCCGCCGACGGCACCGGCAACGAGGTCACCTACGACTTCGCGCTGGACCCCGCCTGATGGCCCGCTTCGCCGTGCGGATGGAGGTCGACCTCCCCGCCGACATGGACGCCGAGGCGAAGGCCGACCTGCTCGCACGGGAGAAGGCCTGGTCGCAGCAGTGGCAGCGCTCGGGTGAGTGGGTGAGCATCTGGCGCTGCGTCGGCGAGTACGCCAACCTGTCGATCTTCGAGGTGCGCGACAACGAGCAGCTCCACGAGATCCTCTGGGGGCTGCCGCTGTTCCCCTACATGACCATGCAGGTGACCCCGCTGGCCACGCACCCGTCGGACATCCACGCCTGAGACCCCGCGGGGGCGCCCGGGCCCGGTGACGGGCGCCCCCGCGCATTCCCGGTCAATTCCTGACCATTCCTTTACCGGAACCGGGAGACGCTCTTCACGGTCGCGCCGAACGGTCGTCCGACGCCCGCCGCACCGGACGACGCGTTCACCGGACGACGGCCGGCGAACCGCAGGAGAGGCTCTCCGAACTGCTGCCGGACAACGGCGCCGGCCGGCTGGAACTCCTCCAAGAGCAGATAACCAACACGTAAAGCAACCGGACTTCTCGCCCGGTGGACAACGGGCGAAGAATGCGTGACGCGCCGTGCGTCGTCGAACTGGAAAGGGCACACCCGGATCGGGGGTGTTCATTCCACGGGTTAGTGAGGTGTTCTCAGTAGCGGGTTGATCATGTCGTGCGGTCGTACTCGGTGTGGAGTAGTACGAGCGCAGCTGCGGTGATCGCGCCGGTGCGCCAGGGACATAGCGTGACTCGCCGCAACGCGGCGAAGGTGGTCTTGAGCAGGGCGTTTCCGCGTTCGGCCAGAGCACGAAGGGCTGAGTGCAGGGTGTTGACGGTGCGCTGGTTGACCGTCTGCCCGCGGCCGGGGGCGAGTTTGATGGGCACGGTGAGCCGGTCGGCTTCGCCTTCGTAGCCGAGGT
>NZ_MCIP01000001.1:3742445-3744141 GCF_001932425.1 Pseudonocardia sp. Ae505_Ps2 | reverse complement strand
CCGGCGCCGCCGCCGATCCGGCCCGGGTGTCCGCCATCGCCACCGACACGCTGCAGGCCCTGCACGAGGTCATCCGCAAGCACCAGGTGACCTACGCCGAGTACGACGCGCTCAAGGCCTGGCTGATCCAGGTCGGCGCCGACGGCGAGTGGCCGCTGTTCCTCGACGTGTTCGTCGAGCACGTCGTGGAGGAGGTCGCCAACGCCGACCGCCGCGGCGCCGTCGGCACCATCGAGGGCCCCTACTACGTCCCGGGTGCCCCGGTCATCGAGTCCGGGACCGCGATGCCGATGCGGCCCGGCGAGAAGGGCACCCCGCTGCTGTTCCAGGGCACCGTCACCGACCTCGACGGCGCCCCGATCGCCGGCGCGACGGTCGACCTGTGGCACGCCGACGACGAGGGCTACTACTCCCAGTTCGCCCCCGGCATCCCCGAGTGGAACCTGCGCGCGGTCATCCACACCGGCGACGACGGGCACTTCGCGTTCCGCACCATGCAGCCCGCGCCGTACCAGATCCCGACCGACGGCTCGACCGGCGCGTTCATCTCCGCGGCCGGCTGGCACCCGTGGCGCCCCGCGCACCTGCACCTCAAGGTGTCCGCGCCCGGCAAGCAGCTCGTCACCACCCAGCTGTACTTCGACGGCGGCGACTACGTCGCCGACGACGTCGCCCAGGCCGTGAAGCCGGAGCTGATCCTGCGCCCCGGCCCGGCCGCCGACGGCACCGGCAACGAGGTCACCTACGACTTCGCGCTGGACCCCGCCTGATGGCCCGCTTCGCCGTGCGGATGGAGGTCGACCTCCCCGCCGACATGGACGCCGAGGCGAAGGCCGACCTGCTCGCACGGGAGAAGGCCTGGTCGCAGCAGTGGCAGCGCTCGGGTGAGTGGGTGAGCATCTGGCGCTGCGTCGGCGAGTACGCCAACCTGTCGATCTTCGAGGTGCGCGACAACGAGCAGCTCCACGAGATCCTCTGGGGGCTGCCGCTGTTCCCCTACATGACCATGCAGGTGACCCCGCTGGCCACGCACCCGTCGGACATCCACGCCTGAGACCCCGCGGGGGCGCCCGGGCCCGGTGACGGGCGCCCCCGCGCATTCCCGGTCAATTCCTGACCATTCCTTTACCGGAACCGGGAGACGCTCTTCACGGTCGCGCCGAACGGTCGTCCGACGCCCGCCGCACCGGACGACGCGTTCACCGGACGACGGCCGGCGAACCGCAGGAGAGGCTCTCCGAACTGCTGCCGGACAACGGCGCCGGCCGGCTGGAACTCCTCCAAGAGCAGATAACCAACACGTAAAGCAACCGGACTTCTCGCCCGGTGGACAACGGGCGAAGAATGCGTGACGCGCCGTGCGTCGTCGAACTGGAAAGGGCACACCCGGATCGGGGGTGTTCATTCCACGGGTTAGTGAGGTGTTCTCAGTAGCGGGTTGATCATGTCGTGCGGTCGTACTCGGTGTGGAGTAGTACGAGCGCAGCTGCGGTGATCGCGCCGGTGCGCCAGGGACATAGCGTGACTCGCCGCAACGCGGCGAAGGTGGTCTTGAGCAGGGCGTTTCCGCGTTCGGCCAGAGCACGAAGGGCTGAGTGCAGGGTGTTGACGGTGCGCTGGTTGACCGTCTGCCCGCGGCCGGGGGCGAGTTTGATGGGCACGGTGAGCCGGTCGGCTTCGCCTTCGTAGCCGAGGT
>NZ_MCIP01000001.1:3667439-3742433 GCF_001932425.1 Pseudonocardia sp. Ae505_Ps2 | reverse complement strand
GGGGGTGAGGCCGAGCGCGCGGCACCGGTCGGTGGCGATCAGGGTGCCGTCGAGATTCACGTGGGTGTGCCCGGCTGTGCGGGCGGCGAGCAGGGCTCCGTGCAGGCCGGGTGCGGCCGCGGCGAGGACGTCGATGCCTTCGTGCAGGTAACGGTAGGCCGTTGCAGTGCTGATCGCGTTGTCACCGGCCGAACATCGGACCCGGGTAGCATCACAGAACCAGCGGATCACCAGCACTGCCTGGGCGAACGGGGTCAACGCCCGCCGCCGGGTGCCACGTCGACGGCGTTGAAGGACCAGGAGCCGCGCCAGATAGGCCACGGTGCGCTCCCCGATCGGGAGGACAGCGGTGTAGGTGACAGGATCAGACATGCAGGACCTCGGTGACGGTGTCGATCTGTGCTGGACCGAACCGATCTACCGGGGTCCTGCCCCGTTCCCGCTCATCTCACCACCCTCGGCGTGTCGCCACGACCTGCCACCCCGCTACTGAGAACACCTCAGTCTCCGGCCGTTCGACGACGTTTCTGGAGGGCTTCGGTGTCGCAGTTCGGTCCCGGCACGATTCCCCTGCGGCCGGGCTCCCCGCCGCGGGACCCGTTCGGCGGGGTCACCGTCCGCCTGCCCGCGGCGCCGGGACGGCACGCGACCCACGGGAGCGTCCTGACCGGCGCACCCCCCGCGCCGCCCCGCACGCTGTGGGACGTCTTCACCCGCACCGTCGCCGACCACCCGCACGCCCCGGCCCTGGACACCGGCGGAGTCCGGCTCGACTACGCAGGGCTGCGGGCGGCCGTCGAGCGGACCGCCGCCCGGCTCGCCGCCTGCGGGGTCGGCCGCGGCGACCGGGTCGGGATCCGGGTGCCGTCGGGCACCCCGCACCTGTACGTGGCGATCCTCGCGGTCCTGCGCCGCGGCGCCGCCTACGTCCCGGTCGACGCCGACGACCCGCACGAGCGCGCACGCACCGTGTTCACCGAGGCCGCGGTGTGTGCCGTGGTCGAGGCCGGCGGGCGGATCGTGCCCGGGCCGGTGCACCCGCGCCGCGTCCCCTCGCGCGGCCCGGACGTCCGCGACGACGCCTGGGTCATCTTCACCTCCGGCTCCACCGGCACGCCCAAGGGCGTCGCGGTCACCCACCGCAGCGCCGCCGCGTTCGTCGACGCCGAGGCCCGCCTGTTCGCCCGGGACCGTCCGCTCGGCCCCGGCGACCGGGTCCTCGCCGGGCTGTCGGTCGCCTTCGACGCCTCCTGCGAGGAGATGTGGCTGGCCTGGCGGCACGGTGCCTGTCTGCTCCCGGTGCCGCGCGCGCTCGTACGCTCCGGCGCCGAGTTCGGGGACCGGCTCGTCGAGCTGGGGATCACCGTCGTCTCGACCGTGCCGACGCTGGCGGCGCTGTGGACCGCCGAGCAGCTCCGCGCGGTCCGGCTGCTGATCCTGGGTGGCGAGGCGTGCTCCGAGCCGCTGGCACACCGGCTGGCCCGGGCCTGCCCGGAGGTCTGGAACACCTACGGCCCCACCGAGGCCACCGTCGTCTCCTGCGCCGCCCGGCTGACCGAGGACGGCCCCGTCCGCATCGGGCTGCCGCTCGCGGGGTGGCGGCTCGCGGTCCTCGACCCGGCGACGGGCGCGCCGGTCGGGTCCGGTGAGGTCGGTGAGCTGGTGATCGCCGGTGTCGGCACCGCCCGCTACCTGGACCGCGACAAGGACCGCGACCGCTTCTCCCCGGTCCCCGCGCTCGGCCCGCAGCGGGCCTACCGCAGCGGCGACCTCGTGCGGGCCGACCCGGAGGGACTGAGCTTCGTCGGCCGGGCCGACGGTCAGGTCAAGATCCGCGGGTTCCGCGTCGAGCTCTCCGAGATCGAGTCGGTGCTCGCCGACCTGCCCGGCATCGCCGCCGCCGCGGTGACCGTGCACGAGGTGCGGCCCTCGGTGCCGGAGCTGGTCGCCTACTACTGCACCGGTCCCGGCCTGCGCATCGACGACCACGAGGTCGCCGCCGGGCTGCGGGCGCGACTGCCCGCGCACATGGTCCCCGCCTGCTACGAGCACCTGCCCGCCCTGCCGACCACGACCAGCGGCAAGGTCGACCGGGCGGCGCTGCCCGCGCCGAGCGGGCGGGGCACGGCGTCGTCGGCACCGGTCGTCGCACCGGCGACGGCGACCGAGGCCGAGCTCGCGGCGCTGCTCGGGGAGTCCCTGGGGCTCGCCGAGGTGTCCGTGCAGAGCCACCTGGTCGACGACCTACGTGCGGACTCCCTCGCGCTCGCCCAGTTCGCGGCGCTCGTCCGCCACCGGCGCGGGCCGTCCTGCCCGGTCGGGATGCGGGTGCTCTACCAGCACCCCACGGTGCGCTCGCTCGCCGCGCTGCTCGACCGGACCGGGCCCGGCACCGTCGGCACGACACCGGCCGTCGCCCCCGCCGCTCCCCCGCCGGTGGGCCGGGCGCGGCACCTCCTGTGCGGGACGGTGCAGGTGCTCGTGCTGCTGCTCGGTCTGGCCGCCGGCGCCGTGGTCGCCTGGGCCGACATCGAGTGGATGGACCTCGCGACCGGCCTGCTCGACCTGTTCGAGCGGTCCGGCGCCGCGCTCGTCGCGACGTTCCTGCTGCTCACGCTCGTGCCGGTGCTGGCGAAGTGGCTGCTCGTCGGGCGCTGGCGGGCCGGGGAGATCCCACTGTGGAGCGCGGCGCACCTGCGGTTCTGGGTCGTCGCCACGCTGGTGCGGACCAGCCCGATGGTGCTGTTCGCCGGCTCACCGCTCTACCTGCTGCACCTGCGCGCGCTCGGGGCCCGGGTGGGGCGCGGGGCGGTCGTGTTCTCCCGCACCGTCCCAGTCTGCACCGACCTGATCTCCATCGGCGACGGCGCGGTCGTCCGGTCGCGCAGCTCGTTCACCGGCTACCGGGTGGAGCGCGGCCGGATCGTCACCGGGCCGGTCACGATCGGCCGCGGCGCGGTCGTGTCCGACGCGACCGTCCTCGACATCGACAGCGTCGTCGGCGACGACGCCCAGCTGGGGCACGCGTCGTCGCTGCCGCGGGGCGCCCGGATCCCCGACGGCACCCGTGCGCACGGCTCACCGGCCGTCCCGACGACGTCGGACTTCCGCGGCCCGGATCCGGCCCGCTGCTCGACCGCCCGCCGGGCGGTGTTCGCGACCGTCCAGCTGCTCACCCTGTTCCTGGCCGGGCCCGCGACGGTGACCCTCGCCGTCGCCGTGCTGGACGACGGGCCGCGGGTCACCGCGCTGGTCGACGGGCGCGACCCCGGCGACCTGCTCGCTCTGGCGGTGAGCCCGCTCGGGCTCGGACTGTCGCTGGCCGCGGGTGCCGCCGCGCTGGTGGCCGGTCTACTGGTGGTCACCCTGGTGCCGCGGCTGCTCTGGCCGCTGCTGCGACCCGGCCGCGTGCACCGGCTCTACGGCGCCGCGTACTGGTGCCACCGCACGGTCGCGCGGCTGAGCAACGTGCCGCTGTTCGTCCAGCTGTTCGGGGACAGCTCCTTCGTCGTCGGCTACCTGCGGCGGATCGGCTACCGGATCGCCCGCGGCGGCCAGACCGGCTCGAACGTCGGTGCCGACATCGCCCACGAGGTGCCGAACCTGGTGACGATCGGGCCGAACACGATGCTCTCCGACGGGGTGTTCCTGCGGACCGCGGAGTTCACCAGCACCTCGTTCCGGACCGTGCCGGTCGGTCTCGGCGCGGACTGCTTCCTCGGCAACGTCCTGACCGTCCCGGCCGGCGACCGGATCGGCGACGGCTGCCTGGTCGGCACCAAGACCATGATCCCCACCGACGGGCCGCGCCGGCGCGACGTCGGCCTGCTCGGCTCGCCCGCGTTCGAGATCCCCCGGGCCCGCCCCGAGGACCCGCGGCTCGCCGTCACCGGGGAGCGGCTGCGCCGCAGGCTCGCCGCGAAGGACCGGCACAACCTGGCCACGATGGCGCTGTTCCTGCTGGTCACCTGGGTACGGCTGCACGTGCTGCTGACCGTCGGGCTGGTGGCGGCGGGTTTCCTGGCGACCGCGGGCCCGCTCGCGATCGCCGGCGGCGCCCTGGCCGGTGGGCTCGCCGACCTGGCCGTCGGCGTGCTCGTCGAACGGGCGGCGACCGGGTTCCGGCGGTTGCAGCCGCAGCACTGCTCGATCTACGACCGCTACTTCTGGTGGCACGAGCGGTTCTGGAAGCTGAGCATCCAGCCGTCGCTGCTCAACGGCACCCCGCTCAAGCCACTCGTCTGGCGGCTGCTCGGGGTCCGGGTGGGCCGTCGGGTGTTCGACGACGGCGCCGCGATCAGCGAGAAGACCCTGGTCGCGATCGGCGACGACACCGTGCTCGGTGCCGGGGTGATCCTGCAGGCGCACTCGATGGAGGACGGCGTCTTCAAGGCCGACCACATCCGGATCGGCGACGGCTGTGTGCTCGGTGCCGGGGTGTTCGTCCACTACGACACGGTCGTCGGCGACGGTGCGGTGCTGGCCCCGGACTCGTTCCTGATGAAGGGCGAGCGCGTCGGCGCGGGCGGCGTCTGGGGCGGGAACCCGGCGGCGTCGGTCACCACGGTCCCGGTCACCACGGTCCCGGGCGCCCCGGCGCGGGGCACGGCGGCGCCGGTCCCGGCGGGCTGACCACGGCCGCTCAGGGCTCGGGCAGCGACCGCCCGATCGCCAGGGCGGCCCGCCGGACCTCCGTGCCCAGCGCCGCGGTGCGGTCCTCCGGGATGTCGTCGATGTACCCGGCGACCTGCACCGCGGCGCGCACCTCCCCGCCCAGGGGCACCGCCGCCGCGACGCTGGCGACGCCGGGCTCCCGCTCGCCGCGCGCCACCGAGTAGCCACGCTCGCGGATGCCGTCGAGGTCGGCGGCCAGGGCAACCTCGTCGACCTGCTCCCCCGCCTCGGCCGCCCGGGCCAGCACCGCCGTCACGTCCTCGGGGCGGCGCTGGGCGAGAAGCACCTTCCCGGCACCGACGTGCAGCGGCAGCCGGGCCCCGATCGGGAGCTCGTAGCGCAGCCGGCGGATCCCGTGTGCCCGGGTGAGCACCACCCGGGTGTCCCGGTACTCGCGGAACAGCGACGCCGTCAGGCCTGTCTCGGCCGCCAGGTCGAGCAGCACCGGGCTCGCCGCGCGCAGCAACGGGTTCGTCGCCAGGTAGGCGTGCGCCCCGAAGGTCAGGGCGACGCCGGGCCGGTAGCCGGTGCTGTCGCGCTCGACCCGGTCGCGTGCCTCCAGCACGGTGAGGATCCGCTGGGCGGTCGCCACGGGCAGCCCGGCCCGCCGGGCGATCTCGGTGAGGCGCAGCGGCTGACGGGCGTCGTCGAGGACCTCCAACACGTCGATCGCGCGCTCCAGCGACCGCATGGTCGAGGTGGACCGCTCGCCCCGGGCCTGCTCACTGCTCTCCGCCACCACACCCGCGATTCTCACACAGTGGTAGGCCGCGCTCAGCGTCCGACACATCGCCCGTTGACAGATTACCGCTCCGTGCACACACTCTCCATAGTGCGAGAGTGCTTATCACTCTGCGGTAAACCTGCAAGGAGGCAGCGTGCGTACGACAGTGCTGGGACTCGGCGAGGCCGGGGCGCTCTACGCGGCGGGGCTCGTGGCCCGCGGCTGGGACGTGACCGGGTACGACCCCGCGAACACCGCGACCCCCGACGGCGCGCGGCGGGCCGACTCCCCCGCCGAGGCCGTGCGGGACGCCGAGCTCGTCCTGAGCCTGGTCGGCGGGAAGGTCGCCCGGTCCGCGGCCGAGTCGGTCGCCGCGCACCTGCCCCCCGGAGCGGTGTTCGTCGACATGAACTCGATGGCCCCCGACGCCAAGCGGGCGACGGCCGAGCTCGTCGGCCCGCACCGCTTCGCCGACGTGGCGGTCGTCGGCTCGGTGCCCGAGCACGGTGCCGCGACCGGTGTCGTGGTCAGCGGCGTGGCGTCGGCGCGGGCCGCGGAGGTCTTCCGTGCCCTGGGCGCGCCGGTCGAGGACATCGGCGGCGAGCCGGGAGCGGCCTCGGTGCGCAAGCTGCTGCGCAGCAGCTTCATGAAGGGCCTCGGCGCGCTGATCGTCGAGTCGGTGGCCGCCGGCGCGGCCGCGGACGCCGAGGACTGGGTGCGTGGCCAGATCGCGGACGCCCTCGCCGGCGGTCACGAGACCACCGAGCGCCTGCACGACGGCACCCTCAAGCACGCCGACCGCCGGGCCGCCGAGTCCGTGGCGTCGGCCGAGCTGCTGGACTCCCTCGGCGTGCGGCCGGTCATGATCTCGGCGGCGGCCGAGCTGCACCGCGACCGCGCCGACGCCGCCCTCGCCCCCGGCGACGACCTGCTGGCGGCCTACGCCGGACTGGCGGTGGCCAACATCGGCGACGCCCGCGAGCGTATGGGCATGATGGACGGCGGCATCCACGCGCTCTGGCGCGGTGTCCGCGCGGTGGGCCGCGCCCGCACCGTGTGGGTCCGCGCCGGGGACAACCTGGCCCTGCACCGGGCGCTCGACCGCTGCCGGGCCGGGGACGTCCTCGTCGTGAACGGGCACGGCGACACCACCCGCGCGCTGCTCGGCGAGCTCATGGCCGAGCGGGCGAAGAAGCGTGGCGTGGCCGGGATCGTCGTCGACGGCGCCCTGCGCGACGTCGTCGAGCTGGAGAAGATCGGCTTCTCCGCCTGGGCCCGTGCGGTCATCCCGGCCGGCCCCTACAAGAACGGCCCCGGCCAGGTCGACGTGCCGGTGGCCGTCGGCGGTGTCGTGGTGCACCCCGGTGACCTGATCGTCGGCGACGACGACGGCGTCATCGTCGTCCCGGCCGCCGAGGCCGCGGCGAGCCTGCTGGGCGGCCGCGCGGTCGAGGCCGACGAGGCCGGCCGCCGTGCCGCGATCCTCGCGGAGCCGGCCCGATGACAGCCGTGTGGGCGCTGGTCGCGTTCGTCGGCGTGATCATCGTCTGGAACGCGGTGTTCAAGCGCAACATCGGCGAGGCCATGATCCTCGGGTTCGTGGCCGTCTGTGCGTTCGTCCTGTTCGGCGGCACCGTCGACGGCGGATCGGCCTGGTCGGCCATCTCCGGATCGGTGCTGGACGCGCTGCAGGAGGAGGTCACCTTCGCCGGTCTGGCGTTCGTGTTCATGTCCTACCTGCTGACCCGCACCCCGGTCCTGGACAAGCTGATCGACCTGCTCAACTCGGTGCTCGGGCGGCTGCGCGGAGGGCCGGTCTACACCGCCACCGCGGCCGGCGGCATCTTCGGTGCCATCGCCCACGTCGGCGCCGCGGTCACCGCGGCGGTCGGCTCGGTCACGGTGCCGTGGATGAAGCGCTCGGGGGTGCGGCCCGAGCTGGCCGCGACCGTCGTCGCCGGTGGTGCCGGCATGGGCGTCACCTTCCCCTTCTCGGCCACCATGTTCATCCTGGTCGGCGGGCTGGCCGCGCAGGGCGTCATGCAGCCCGACGAGATCGTGAAGCCGCTCGCGATCGCCGGACTCTGGTGCCTGGGCTACCGGTTCGTCCTCTCGTGGTTCCTCGTGCGCCGCAACGGCATCCAGCCGATCGCCGCCGAGGACCGGATCCCGTTCGGGCGCAGCCTGCGCTCCGGGTGGACCTCGCTGCTGCTGTTCGGGCCGATCCTCGTGCCCTTGCTGCTCACCCGGGGTCCGGTCGCCGACGCGCTCGGCTCCTACTCCGGTGTCTCCGACGCGATGAAGAAGCCGGTCGAGCTGGCCGACGGCACCACCCTGGCCGCCCAGCCGTACACGATGCCCGACGTGATCAGCCTGATCACCTGGATCCCGGTGCTGATGATCGTGCTGGTCCTCGTGCTCGGCCGGAAGCACCTGCCCCGCACCACCTCGGGCTGGTGGACCGCGATCGGCAAGGCCGCGCCGTCCTTCGGCGTCATCGGCATCACCATCGTCGCGGCGTTCTCCGCGGCGAACCTGCTGGGCGAGCTCGGGCTCGCCGAGCAGCTCGAGTCGGTGCTCGCCGGGCTGGACGCACCCGGCTGGATCATGGCCATCGCGATCGGCGTCATCATTGTCGCCATCGCGATCCCGCTGACCGCGAGCGCCACCATGGCCGCGGTCGGGCCGGTCGCGGTGATCGCGCTCGCCGGGGCGGGCATCCCCGCCCCGGTCGCCGCCGCCGCGGTGCTCGTGTTCGCCTCCACCGAGGGTGCCTCACCGCCGTCCGGGGCACCGATCTACGTCGCCGCCGGCATCGCCCGCGTCGACCCGGTGAAGACGTTCGTCCCGCTGCTCACGTACTACTGCCTGCCGATCCTCGGGATCGGCGTCCTGATCGCGACCGGCCTGCTCCCGGTCTGACCCGCCCGTATCGGAGACACCCATGAGTTCGACGACGATCTCTTCCGACCCCGCCACCGGTACCGCGGCGAAGGTCACGACGTTCCTGTTCGCCCTGACGGTGGTGTTCTTCCTGCTCGCCGGCCTGGTGATCGTGGTGGGCCAGACCGCACTGCTCGGCCTCGGCGACGCGACCGCCGCCCGGGCCTGGGCGAGGACGATGGCGCCCTACGCCTTCGGCGGCGCCTCCGCGGCGGGCCTGCTGTCGTTCGTCCTGTCCTACTGGCAGGGCCCCGGCCACGGCGACGACGTGGCCGACGATGACTGAGCCGCCGCCCCGGTGGGAGGTGCCCACCCACGCCGAGCTGGCCGGGCGCCGTCCGCCCGGGGCGAGCTGGGGCGTCTTCACCACCGATCCCGAGCGCGGCACCGCCAACTTCGCCGGCGCCGACGAGGTCCGGGCCAGCGCCGCGGTGGTCACCCGCGGCGCCGTGTTCGGCCTCGACCACGCCCTCGACGCGTTCGACCCGCCGATGGCGCGGGCCCGGTCCGCGCCCCGACACGAGATCCTCTCCGCCCACGCGCAGGCCCGCGACGACGTGCTGCACGGGTTCTACCTGCAGGCCACGTCGCAGGTCGACGGTCTGCGGCACCGGCGGGCGTCCGGGTACGGCTTCTACGACGGCGTCCCCGACGCGGCGATCGTCGCGGGCGGCCCCGCCCTGGGCGTGCAGCGCTGGGCGGAGAAGCCGATCGTCGGGCGCGGGCTGCTGATCGACGTGGCGGGGCTGCTCGCCGAGGAGGGCACCCCGCTGGACCACCGGGCCGGGCCCGCGCTCGACGCCGACGTCCTGGACCGTGCGCTGGCGCGCCAGGGCGAGCAGGTCCGGCCGGGCGATCTCGTCCTGGTCCACACCGGCTGGGCCCGCTGGTTCCTCGACGCCGACGACGAGCTGCGCGCCGAGGTCCGGTCCGCGCGCCGCGCCACGGGGTTCCGCCAGTCGCACGAGCTGCCGCGCTGGATCTGGGACCACCGGGTCGCGGTGTTCGCGACCGACACCTTCGCCGTCGAGGTGCTGCCGGTGGACCCGGGCAGCCCGTTCACCGGGACCGCCCCCGAGGACGCCGGGATGATGCACCAGGAGCTCATCGCCAAGCTCGGCGTGGTCCTGGGCGAGCTGTGGAACCTCGACGCGCTGGTCGCCGACAGCCGCGCCGGGGGCGGCTGGACGTCGTTGACGGTGGTCAAGCCGCTGCACCTCGTCGGGGGCGTCGGCTCGCCACCGAACGCGACCGCGATCCGCTGACCGGAGCGGGACGTACCGGGGCGGTCGGATCGCCCCGGTCGGATCGCCTCGGTCGGATCGCGCCGGTCAGATCGCGCCGGTCAGCTCCCCGGTGACCACACGGCGCTCGTTCTCCGTCCGCCAGGCGCGGTAGTCGGCGTCGTCGGCGGCGGTGCCGATCCTGGCGATGCAGTCGGCGCAGAGGTCCGCGACCTGCAGCAGGCAGTCCCGGCCGCAGTCCCGGCACGCGACGAGCTCGGCGATGGGGTCGTTCACGGTCGCTCCGGACATGACCGCGAGCCCACCGAGGGCAGCCCGGTGACGCCGGTGTGGTCGGGTTCAGCGACCTGCCGCCGCCACGGGGAAGCTCACCCCGGTGAGCTCCTCCGACACGGTCCACAGCCGCTGCTGTACCGCATGGTCGTGCGAGGCATCGCTGGAGGAGACGAGCGTCGGGTATCCGCGGATCTCGCCTCGGCCGCCGGGGCCGTAGTACTGCCCGCCGAGTACGCCGGGATCCGTTGCGGCGCGGACGGTGGGGAGCGCGCCCATCTCGGGTGTCTGTGTGAGCAGTGGTGCCAGCCATCCCATGGGCACACGCAGTGCCGCGGGTGTGTTCCGGGCGAGTTCGGTGTTGGACACGCCGGGGTGGGCGGCGACGGCGAGCGTCGTGCCGTGGGGGGCAAGTCGTCGTTGCAGCTCGTAGGTGAACATCAGGTTCGCGAGCTTGGACTGGCCGTACGCGGCGGAGCGGCTGTACGAGCGTTCCCACTGCAGATCATCGAAGTGGATCGCTGCGCGGATGCGGTGGCCGGTGCTGCTGACGGTGACCACGCGGGAGCCGGGTACGGGCAGGAGCCGCTCCAGGAGGAGGTTGGTGAGGGCGAAGTGTCCGAGATGGTTCGTTCCGAACTGCAGCTCGAAGCCGTCGGCGGTGGTCTGCTTCGGTGTGTACATGACGCCGGCGTTGTTGATCAGAAGGTCGATCCGAGGGTAGGTCGCGCGCAGCTCGGCGGCGGCGATGGAGACGGACTCCAGCGATGTCAGATCGAGGGCCTGCACGCCGACGTCCCCGCCCATGCGTGCCGCGGCCTGCCGGCCCTTCTCGATGTCGCGTACGGCGAGGACGACCCGTGCTCCGTGTTCGGCGAGCATGCGTGCCGTCTCGAAGCCGAGGCCCACGTTGGCGCCGGTGACCACGGCGACCCGGCCGTGCTGGTCGGGGATGTGCTGTTCGGTCCAGGGCTGGTTCATGACGCTCCCTAAGAGACTGCCGGTCTGTTGCTCCGGAGACGCTAGGAGACCACCGGTCCCTTGTCAAGAGACTGGCGGTCTTTAGTAGGGTGCCGGGGTGGAGTTCCAACGAGCGCGCAGCGAGGAACAGCGAGAGATCCGGCGGACGGCGATCCTGGACACCGCTGCGGCGATGCTCCGGGAGATGCCCGTCTCGGACCTCGCGCTGAACGAGCTCAGCCGGCGCGTGGGCCTGGCGAAGTCGAACGTGCTGCGCTACTTCGAGTCCCGCGAGGCGGTGCTCCTCGAGCTGCTGGACAGGTTCTTCGGGGCATGGCTGTCCGAACTCGAGGAGCAGCTGGCGACCGGCGCCGACGGCCGGGAGGAGATGACGACACGAGCGCATCGGCTCGCCGATGTGCTCAGTCGGTCCCTGGCGGAGCAGAGCGTGCTCTGCGACCTCATCGCCGCCCAGGGCGGCGTTCTGGAGCACAACGTGTCCACGGAGGTCGTTCGACGGCACAAGCGGTCCTCGCTGGCCCGGTTGGCGACCATGCGCATGCTGGTGACCCGTTTCCTCCCCGAGCTCGACGACGGCGCACAGCGGTTCTGCTTCATGACCCTCGTGTCGGCCGGAGCACTGTCGACCTACGTTCCTCCACCAGCCGCCGTTCTCGCCGCCTACGCGGACGAACCGGAACTCGCCGTCGTGGAGCTCGACCTGAGAGCGACACTGCGAAGCGTGGTGCTGACGACGCTCCTGGGGGCGCTGCCCCGCACGTGAGCCTCGGAGGAGCTGCCGCGGACATCGATCGGTCGTCGCGGCTCAGATGCACGATCCCGGGTCGTCGGCGGTGGTGATGATGGCGTGGAGGACGGTGCGCAGGGAGGTGAGCGAGGCCGGGTCGATGTTCTGCACGGCGGCCTCCTCCGCGGCGGCGGCGTCGACGGCGATCTTCTCGCGACGGCGATCGCCGGCATCGGTGAGTGCGGGGATGCGAGCGCGCCGGTCGCGCGGGTCGACCTCTCGCCTGATCAGGCCCGCCTTCTCCAGCCGGTCGAGCTCCGCGACCATGGTCGTCTTGTCCACGCCCAGGGCCTGCCCGAGCTCGATCTGGGTGAGCCCCTGCGTCTTGTGGAGCGCACTGAGGACGATGTGGTCACGGAGGGTGAGTCCGTGCCGCGCGGCGGCGGCCCCCACCACGGTGTGCAGTCGTTGCGCCGCTCGGTGGAGGAGCCAGGTCAGCTCGGAATCGGGCCCCGGCCCGAGGGTGGGGCGCGAGTGGAGCGCTGAGTCGGAAGGCGGCTGCACCACTGCAGTCTCACGCACCGGCGGGCGCGACGGGGCCGGTCAGCCGAGGGAGAGAGTCGTAGGCGCCGACGTCGTGGGAGGGGACGATCCGCATCAGCCTGCTCAGCGCGATGCTGCGCTGCAGACCGAGCCTGACGGTGTCCGCGTCGACGTCGGCCATCCGCCGCAGCGGCCAGGGACGTTCGGCCCCGCGGGTGATGCCGTCGATCTGCCAGGTCAGATCGCCGATGAACGCGTACCGGTCGCCGTCGGGAAGGGTCACGAACACGACGACGGAGCCGCGGGTGTGCCCGGCGGCGAGGGCGACGACGACCGAACCGTCTCCGTGGACGTCGAAGCTCGCGGGGAAGCCGAGATGGGCGGGCCCGTCGAGGTCGTACTCACGGATCTCCAGGCCCGCGGACACGGCGCGGAAGACTGCTCCGTGAGGGTCGCTCCGCGCGTAGCGCAACTCCTCCCGGTTGATCCAGACCGGCACCCGGAGCGAGTCGAGACCGCTGACGTGGTCCCAGTGCACGTGGGTCACCAGGACACCCGCGAGGCGGGAGCGGTCGTAGCCGGCGTCGTCGAACTGCTGCGCGACCGTCCTGCCGAGTTCGAGGGGTGCCCGCTCCACTCGGGCGAGCATCCTCACGTGCTCACCGACGTGCGCACCGAAGCCGGCGTCGATCAGGAGATCGCCGTGCGGGTGGCTGACGAGGACGGCGGTCGCGGCGAACGCGCGCACGTCCCGGAAGGACCCACCGGTGACCGCGAGCGCGGCCCGGGTGCGGTAGGTCCCCGTCGGCAGCTGGTACAGCCTCATCGAGGCAGGGGGGTTCGCGACAGGGAGGGGATCGGTCCAGAACGCCGGCATCGTGACCATGGTCCCAGATAGTACCGATTCAGATCATCCTGACTCGGATTAGTTTCCTCGTCGCCTGTTCCCGGGCAGGCTCGGATCGCTCAGCCGTCCTCCAGGCCGGACAGGAACAGCTCCGCAGCCCGCTCGATCCGCCGCCGGTCACCCCCCGCGAGCAGGTCCAGCAGCAGACCACGGATCGTCGCGACCACCAGCGTGGCCCGGGACTCCGCCTCGTCCGGCTCGACGCCGGACCCCTGCGCCGCACGCAGCGACAGCGTCCACTCGGCGCCGATCCGGTCCAGGAAGTCCGCGAACGCCTCCGGCGACTGCACGGCCCGCCCGTAGACGGCGAAGAAGAGCCGGAACGTGGCCTCCCGGCGCGGGTCGGTGCTCCACTCCCACACCGCGCGCGCCGCCGTCGCGAGGCCCGCGCCCGGGCCGGCCAGTGTCGCCGTGCCCACGACCACGCGCTCGCGCAACCGCTCCAGGATCGCCTCCAGCATCCGCTCCTTGGTCCCGAAGTGGTGCACCAACGTCGTCGTCGACACGCCGAGCGCGGCCGCGGCCGACCGGAACGACAGCTCCGTGAACACCTGCTCGGCCGCGTGGTCCACCGCCGCGTCCAGCAGCTCCGCGCGGCGCCGGTGGTCGACCGGTCGTCCCACCATCTCGCCCTCCCCTCGTCGGCTTGACTTTCTATCACGATCGTTCTACGAATAATTCCTAGCACAGTCGTTCTAGAAAGTTGGGTGACCTCGATGAGTCCCGTCCTGTCCGTCGCACCGGTGACGCTGCCCGCCCCGGACCGCGGTCCCGACCTGCAGCTGCGCGTGTCGGTCCCGGTCGGCGACGACCCCGTCCCGGTCCTGCTGTTCGCGCACGGCTTCGGGTCGTCGCTGCGCGCCTACGGCCCGCTCACCGACCACTGGGCGGCGAACGGGTTCGCGGTGATCCAGCCGACGTTCCTCGACTCGCGCACCCTCGGGCTCGCCCCGGACGACCCGCGCCGGCCGCAGCTGTGGCGCCACCGGGTCCGGGACATGACCCGGATCCTCGACGGGCTCGACACCGTCGAGGCCGCGGCCCCGGCCCTGCACGGACGCCTCGACCGCGACCGCGTCGTCGCCGCCGGGCACTCGTTCGGCGGGCAGACCGCGGGCATGCTGCTCGGCCTGCAGGTCCGCGACCCCGCCACCGGCGACGTCACCGATCTCTCCGACGACCGCGTGCGGGCCGCCGTCCTGCTGGCGACGGCGGGCCGGGGCGGAGACTCGCTCGCCCCCGGCGTGATCGAGCAGCTCCCGTGGCTGGACGCCGAGTTCTCCGCCATGGCCGGGCCCGCGCTCGTCGTCATGGGCGACGCCGACGCGAACCCGCTGACCACCCGCGGCCCGCAGTGGAGCGCGGACCCGTACCGGCTCAGCCCGCCCGGGAAGTCCCTGCTCACGCTGTACGGCGCCGAGCACTCGCTCGGCGGGATCCCCGGCTACGAGGCCGCCGAGACCACCGACGAGAACCCCAAGCGGGTCGCCGCCCTGCAGCAGCTGAGCACCGCCTACCTGTGCACCGCGCTCGATCCCGCCGATCCCGCGTGGTCCGAGGCGTCCTCCGCGTTCGCGGGCAGCCCCCTCGGCCGGATCGAGTCCCGGTGAACGCGCCCCCGACCACCCCGCGGATCGTCGCGCTGGAGGAGCACATGGCGACCGCCGACGTGCTCGCCGCCTGGCGCCGCCACGATCCCGACCTGACCGACCCGGTGCTGCGCTGGACCGTCGCCGGGACCGTGACGGCGCCGCTGCTCGACCTCGGCGAGGACCGGCTGCACGCGATGGACGTCGCGGGCGTCGACACCGCGGTGCTCTCGTTGACCACCCCCGGGCTGCAGAGCCTGCCCAGGGCCGAGGCCGTCGCGCTGCAGGGCCCGACGAACGACGTCATCGCCGACGCCGTGCGCCGCCGTCCCGATCGTCTCCAGGGCTTCGCCACGCTCGCCACACCCGACCCCGAGTCCGCCGCGCGTGAGCTCGGACGGGCCGTCACCGAGCTCGGGCTCGACGGCGCGATGCTGCACTCGCTCACCGACGGGGTGTTCCACGACGACCAGAAGTACTGGTCGATCTTCGAGGCCGCCGAGCACCTGCGCGCGCCGATCCACCTCCATCCCGCGGTCCCGCCGCCCGCGGTGACCGACGCCTACTACGACGGATTCGGCCTCCTGCGCACCGGCGGGCTCGGCTGGCACCACCAGACCGGTGTCGCGCTGCTGCGGCTCGTCCTGGCCGGAGTGTTCGACCGGTTCCCGGATCTGCAGGTCGTCCTGGGCCACTGGGGTGAGACCGTCCTGTTCTTCCTCGACCGCAGTGCCCTGCTGGACCGGGCCTCCGGGCTCGACCGCCCGCTGGCCGACTACGTGCGGGACAACGTGTTCGTGACTCCGGGCGGCATCGCCAGCCACCGCTACCTGCGGTGGAGCGCCGAGGTCGTCGGCATCGACCGGATCATGCACGCGACCGACTACCCGTTCAACGGACCCCACGACTTCGACGCCCGAGCCTTCCTCACCGAGGCCCCGCTCCCCGCGTCCGACCGTGCCCTCGTCGCGTCCGGCACCTGGGACCGGCTCCGCGCCGGCATCCGGCGGTAGGCCGACGACGCGTTCGGGTGGGCGCACGGTCCGGGCGCTCCCGCCCGTCGTCGGCTAGATTTCGTCGAGCTCCGACGGGGCGGGGAAAGAGGCACATGCGAGGCGACGACGACGCGGACGATCCGGGCCCGCGTCCGGCGGGGACCGACGGCCCACCCGGCCCGAACCGCGCTCCCGCACGCCCGGGTCCGCCGCCGGACCTGGTCAACGCCGCCATGGCAGCACACGACTGGTCCGCCCACCCGCTCGGCCCGCCCGAGCAGTGGTCGCCCGAGCTGCGCAGCGTCGTCCGGATGCTGCTCGACTCCCGGTTCTCGATGTGGATGGCGTGGGGCCCTGACCTCACGATGTTCTACAACGACGCCTACCGGCGCGACACGCTGCGCGACAAGCACCCGTGGGCGCTCGGCCGCTCCGCCCGCGAGGTGTGGGCCGAGGTCTGGGACGACGTCGGCCCGATGATCGCGTCGGTGCTCGCCGGCGGAGGGGCCACCTGGAGCGAGGACCTCCTGCTGTTCCTCGAACGCAGCGGCTACCTCGAGGAGACCTACCACACCTTCTCCTACAGCCCGCTGCACGAGGACGGCGCCGTCGCGGGGATGCTCTGCGTGGTCACCGAGAACACCGACCGCGTGCTCAGCGAACGCCGCATGCAGACGCTGCGCGACCTCGCCGCCGACCTGGGGCCGACCCGGACCCGGGCGCAGGTGTACTCCGCGGCCGGGCGGGCGCTGGCCCGCAACCCGCAGGACCTGCCGTTCGCCCTGGTCTACGAGTTCACCGAGGACGGCGGGACCGGGCTGGTCGGCTCCACCGGCGTCGCGCCGGACGCGCCCGTGGCCGAACCGGCGGGCTGGCCGCTCGCCGCGGTGCGCGAGGGCGGCACGGCCGTGGTCGACGACCTCGCCGCCCACCTGCCGGAGCTGCCCCGCGGCGCCTGGGACCGGCCGCCGTCGCACGCCGTGCTGGTCCCGCTCGCCGGGGCGCAGGGCGAGACCCTGATCCGGGGCGCACTGGTCGTCGGACTGAACCCGTTCCGGCTGTTCGACGAGCGCTACCGGGCCTTCGTCGACCTCCTGGCGGGCCAGGTCGAGGCCGCGCTGGTCGCCGCGGGCGCCTACGAGGCAGAGCGTGAGCGTGCGGAGGCGCTCGCCGAGCTCGACCGCGCCAAGACCGACTTCTTCTCGAACGTCAGCCACGAGTTCCGCACGCCCCTGACACTGATCATGGGACCGGTCGAGCAGCTGCGCGACGCCCCGCCGGAGCCGGACCGGCTCGCCGCGGAGCTCGACGTCGTGCACCGCAACGCGTTGCGCCTCGGACGGCTCGTCACCACGCTGCTCGACTTCTCCCGGCTGCAGGCCGGACGGCTGCGCGCGACGTTCGAGCCCACCGACCTCGCCGCCTTCACCACCGAGCTGAGCAGCCTGTTCCGGTCGGCGATGGAGCGCGCCGGGCTGGACTACACGGTGGACTGTCCGCCGCTGCCCTGCCCGGTCCACGTCGACCGGGAGTCCTGGGAGAAGGTCGTCCTCAACCTGCTGTCCAACGCGCTGAAGTTCACCCTGGACGGCCGCGTCGCGGTCGCCCTGCGCGCCGACGGCGACAGCGCGGTCGAGCTGACCGGCGCCGACACCGGGGCCGGGATCCCCGCCGAGGAGCTGCCCCGGCTGTTCGAGCGGTTCCACCGCATCGCCGGCACCCGCGCCCGCTCGACCGAGGGGTCGGGCATCGGGCTCGCCATGACCCGCGAGCTGGTCACCCTGCACGGCGGGACGATCACCGCGGCGAGCACACCGGGCACCGGCACCACCTTCACCGTCCGGATCCCGACCGGCACCGCGCACCTCGATCCGGACCGCGTCGCCGACACCGCGTCCGGGAGCGCACCCACCGCGACGTCGGAGGCGTTCGTCGGCGAGGCGCTGCGCTGGCTGCCCGACCCGGCACCGGCCCCGGCACCCGTCCCGGCGAGCGTCGCGGGTCCGGACGCGCCGGCCTCCGCGGGCCGGATCCTCGTCGCCGACGACAACGCCGACATGCGGGAGTACCTGCAGCGGCTGCTGGCCGACCGGCACGAGGTCCAGCTCGTCGAGGACGGGAAGTCCGCGCTGACCGCGGCCCGGGAACGCCCGCCGGACCTCGTCGTCACCGACATCATGATGCCCGTCCTCGACGGCATGGAGCTGCTCGCAGCGCTGCGCGGGGACCGTCGGACGGCCGGGGTGCCGGTCCTGCTGCTCTCCGCCCGCGCCGGTGAGGAGGCCGCGATCGAGGGCCTGGGCGCCGGTGCGGACGACTACCTGGTCAAGCCGTTCTCCGCGGCCGAGCTCGTGGCCCGGGGCAACGCCCACCTGAAGCTGGGGCGGGTCCGCCGCGAGGCCGAGGCCCGGTTCACCGCGATGGCCGACCTGGCACCGGCCCTGATCTGGGTCGCCGACCCGGACGGCGCGCGGACCTACGTCAACTCCGGCTGGCAGGAGTTCACCGGCCGGGAGGCCTCCGCCGACCTCGACGACGGCTGGACCGACGGGCTGCACCCGCACGACCGGCAGCGCTACCGCAACCGGTTCTCCCGCGCGGTCGCGTCCGGGACGGGCTGGCAGATCGAGTACCGGCTCCGCCGCGCCGACGGCGCCTTCCGCTGGATCCTCGAGCACGCCGTCCCGCTGCACACCGACGCCGACGGGGCCGTGACCGGCTGGGTGGGCAGCGGCACCGACATCACCGTGCGCTACCGCGAGTCCGAACGCCAGGCGCTGCTCGCCCGGCTCAGCCGGGAGCTGGACACCGCCGAGGACGTCGACCACCGGCTGCGGCGCCTGACCGCCCTGCTCGTCGAGACCCGGCTGGCCGACGTGTGCACGGTCCGCCGCGTCGACGAGGCCGGGCAGCTCGTCCGCGCCGCCGGGGCCGCTCCGGACACCACGACCGAGGCGCTGCTCGACGAGCGCCCCGACGAGACCTCGTTCGGCCGGCAGGTGCTCGATGCGGGCGCCGCGGTCCTGTGGGACGACACCGCCCCCGGCGCGACGGTCCCGGGCTCGGCCATCCCGGCGCGCTCCGCGGTCGGGGTCCCGCTGACCGCGCGCGGCCGGACGCTGGCCGTCCTGGTCCTGGTGCGGGGCCCGCAGACCACGCCGTACGCCCCCGACGACATCGAGCTCGTCACCGACCTCGCCGACCGCGCCGCGCTCGCACTCGACAACGCGCTGCTGCTCGCGGACGAGCGGGCCAACGCCGACCGGCTGGCGCTGCTGCAGCAGGCCACCGCCGAGCTGTCGGCGGCCGCCGACCCGACCGAGGTGGCCCGGACCGTCGTCACCCACCTGCGGGCGCTGCTCGGCCCCTGCCGCATCGCGGTCTACGAGCTCGACCCGACCGCCCAGCACCTGCGGGCGCTGGCCCTGCACGACGTCGCCGACCCGCAGGCGTGGCAGGAGGTGCCGCTGAGCTCGCCGATCCCGGCCGCGGTGACCGCCCGCGAGGCCCGCGCGCTGTGGCTGGAACCGGGCACCGACTGGCGCGAGCGCCACCCGCAGACGGCCGAGCTGCTCGACCGCCTCGGCCACCTGACCGTCTTCACCCTCCCGCTGGTCACCGCCGCCCGCACCGTCGGTGTCATCGCGACCGCGTTCATGACGCCGCGGCCGCTGCCACCCAGCGAGCGCGCCACCCTGCTCGCCCTGACCGACCCGGCCGCGCAGGCCCTCGAACGCGCCCGGCTCTACCGCGCCGAGCGGGAGGTCGCGCACACCCTGCAGCGGACGCTGCTGCCCATCCGGCTGCCCGACCTCGACACCGTGGAGATCGCGGTGCGCTACCAGGCGGGCGCCGCGGGCACCGAGGCCGGCGGCGACTGGTACGACGTCGTCGACCTCGGCGACGGGCGGATCGGGCTGTCGGTCGGCGACGTCGTCGGGCAGGGCGTCGCCGCGGCCGCGGTGATGGCCCAGCTGCGCACCGTCCTCTCCGGCGCCGTCCGCCAGGGTCGCGACCCCGCGTCCGCGCTGGAGCTGCTCGACGAGTTCGCGACCTGGATCCCCGGCGCCCGCTACTCGACGGCGGCCTGCGTGGTCGTCGACCCCGGCCGCGGGGAGTTGCGCTGGGCACGGGCCGGACACCTGCCCGTGCTGGTCGTCGACGAGGACGGCGGCGGCTACCTCGCGGGCGGGCACAACCCCGTCCTGGGGATCCGCGGCCGGCCAGCCTTCCGCGAGGGGGTCGCCCCCATCGCCGCCGGGCAGACGCTGGTGCTCTACACCGACGGGCTCGTCGAGCGCCGCGGCGAGGTCGTCGACGACGGACTGGACCGGCTGGCCGGGATCGCCACCGAGGTGGCCGGGCTGCCGCCGGAGCAGTTCGCCGGGCAGATCATCGACCGGGCCCTGGCCGGCGCCGCGCACACCGACGACGCGGCGCTGGTCTGCGTCCGCGTCCTGCCGCCCGACATCGACCTCACCGTCCCCGGGTCCGCCCGGGAGCTGAGGGGCATGCGCCGCCGGGTCCGGCGCTGGGCCGACCAGGTGGGTCTGGGCGAGGACCTCGGCGACGACCTGGTCCGCGCGATCGACGAGGCCGCCGCCAACAGCGTCGAACACGGCTACGCCGGGTTCGACCCGCCCGGTGACGTCCGGCTCCACCTGGGCTACACGCCGTCGGGCGGGGTGAGCGCGTGCGTCTCCGACGACGGCCGATGGCGGCCGCCGCCGAGCGACCCCGGCCACCGCGGGCTCGGTCTGGCGATGATCCGGGCGATCGCGAGCAGCAGCGAGATCGAGCACACCGACGGCGGGACGGCGGTGCGCATGCGGATCGCCCCGACGGCCCGTCCCACCGCGCCGCACTCCGCGGCGGTCCACCGGCCGCGGGAGTCGGAGGACCGGCGGACCACCGTGCTGCGCGCACACGGACGCCGCGACGGGGTCGTGCAGGTGCTGCTCGACGGCGACCTCGACCTCGCCGGTGCCGGCGACGTGCGGGACCGGCTGCTGGAGCTCGCCGCGTCCGGGTCGGTCGACCTGGTCGTGGACGGCGCCGCCTACGTCGCGAGCAACGGCGCCGCGCTGCTCGCCGAGGCGGGCGACCGCGCGGCCGCCGGTGGGCACCGCCTGCGGATCACGGTGTCGCCCGGACCCGCCCGGCGGGCCCTGGAGCTCGTCGGTCTGGGGCCACTCCAGCCCTGATCACGGCCGTCGACAAGCGCTCTACGAAAAGCGCACGACGCGTGCTCAAACCACGAATGCTTGTGTCGCGCAAGCACATCGCGACGACGATCACATGGCCCAAGGTCGTTTCGCGGAGTAATGCTTAGGAAAGCTAACCCCTGGTGGCCGTCCCTCCCGGACGGGCCGGAGGACGCGAACGGACGAGGAAGTGGGTGCCTGAGTGAACGTCACCGATCCGGAGGCCCGGGCCGAGCGCCTGGCGGCGGACCTCGACGAGAACGATCCGCAGTACCGGGCCGCGAGGCCCGACGAGACCGTCCGCGCGGCCGCACTCGGGGCGGGACCCGGTCTCGCCGCCGCGGTCGACCGCATCATGACCGGCTACGGCGACCGGCCCGCCCTCGCCCAGCGCGACACCGAGCCCTACACCGATCCCGCGACCGGCCGGACGGCCCTGCGGCTGCTGCCCAGCTTCTCCACCCTCAGCTACGCCCAGGCCTGGGAGCGGGCCCGCCGGCTCGCCACCGCCTGGGCGGCCTCCGGTGTCCGGCCGGGCGATTTCGTGGCGACGATCGGGTTCACCAGCACCGAGTACGCGACGGTGGACCTCGCCGTCGTCGCCCTCGGCGCCGTCGCGGTACCCCTGCAGCCCAGCTCGGCGCTGCCGCAGCTGCAGGCGATCGTCGACGAGACCGCCCCGGTCGTGCTCGCCACGAGCCAGGAGTACCTGGGCAAGGCCGTCGAGCTGGCCCGCGCCGCCGAGCGGACCCCACGCCTGGTCGTGTTCGACCACCACCCCGAGATCGACGACGAGCGCGAGGCCCTCGCCGAGGCCGCCGTCGCGCTGCCCACGGTGCAGACCCTCGACGAGGTCCTGGACGGCGCCGCGCAGCTCCCGCTCGCCCCGCTGCACTCCCCCGACGGCGACGACGACCCCCTCGCGGTCCTGATCTACACCTCCGGCAGCACCGGCGCCCCGAAGGGGGCGATGTACCCGCAGCGGGCCCAGTGGCGCGCCTGGAGCGGCCACGCGATGAGCCTGCCCGCCACCCGCCCGACGATCAGCCTGAACTTCATGCCGCTCAGCCACATGATGGGCCGTACGGTGCTGCTGAGCACGCTCGGCTCCGGCGGCATCGCGTACTTCGTCGCCCGGTCGGACCTGTCGACCCTGTTCGAGGATCTCGCGCTCGCCCGGCCGACCGAGTTCCACGTGGTGCCGCGGATCTTCGACATGCTGTTCCAGCTCTTCCAGTCCGAGCTCCACGCGCGTTCCGGTGACGGCGGGGACCCCGCCGCCGCCGAACGGGCCGTCCTCGACGACCTGCGCGAGCGGGTGCTCGGCGGCCGGATCCTGTGCGCACTCGTCGGCAGCGCCCCCATCTCCCCGGAGATGAAGGAGTTCGCCCAGGCCGTGCTCGGCGTGCCGCTGCACGAGGGCTACGGCTCCACCGAGTGCGGGGTCGTGCTCATCGACGGCGTCGTCCAGTCCCCGCCGGTGACCGCCTGGAAGCTGGTCGACGTCCCCGAGCTCGGCTACCACACCGACGACCACCCGCACCCGCGCGGTGAGCTCCTGGTGCGGACCGACGACATCTTCCCCGGCTACTACCACCGCCCCGAGGTCACCTCCTCGGTCTTCGACGACGACGGCTACTACCGCACCGGCGACATCATGGCCCAGGTCGGGCCGGACCGGCTCGTCTACGTCGACCGTCGCAACAACGTGCAGAAGCTCTCCCAGGGCGAGTTCGTCGCCCTGTCCAAGGTGGAGGCAGCCCTCACCCACGACCCGGCGATCCGGCAGGTCTTCGTCCACGGCAACAGCGACCGGCCCTACCTGCTCGCCGTCGTCGTCCCGTCGCAGGACCTGCTCGACCGCGTCTCCGACCCGCAGGAGCTGCACGGCGAGCTGACCGCGGCGGTGCAGCGCACCGCGCGCCGTGCCGGCCTCGAACCGTACGAGATCCCGCGCGACCTGATCGTCGAGCCGGAACCGTTCAGCATGGCCAACGGCCTGCTCTCCGACATCCGCAAGCTGCTGCGCCCGCGGCTGCGCGAGCGCTACGGCGAGCGGCTCGACCAGCTCTACGCCGAGCTGGCGCGCGCCGAGAACGACGAGCTGGCCGCGCTGCGGGCGAGTGGTGCCGACCAGCCGGTGCAGGAGACGGTGATCCGCGCCGCCCGGGCGCTGCTCGGCGCCTCCAGCACCGAGGTCACGCCGGACGCGACGTTCCTCGACCTGGGCGGCGACTCGCTGTCGGCGCTGAGCTTCTCGAACCTGCTGCACGACGTGTTCGGCGTCGAGGTCCCGGTCGGCGTCGTCATCAACCCGGCCGGTGACCTGCGGTCGGTCGCCGCGCACATCGAGCGGCTGCGCGACGGCGACGCCGTCCCGACCCCGGCGAGCGTGCACGGACCCGACGCCGTCGAGATCCGGGCGGAGCACCTGCGCCTCGACGCCTTCCTCGACCCCGCCACCCTCGCCGCCGCCCCCGGGCTGCCCGCGCCGGCCGCGGGCGAGCCGCGGACCGTGCTGCTCACCGGGGCCACCGGCTTCCTCGGCCGCTTCATGTGCCTGGACCGGCTCGAACAGGCCGCGCGCACCGGCGGCACCGTGGTCTGCGTGGTCTGCGTGGTCCGCGGTTCCGACGACGCCGCCGCCCGCCGCCGGCTCGACGAGACCTTCGACTCCGGCGACCCGGAGCTGCTGCGTCACTACCGCGCGCTCGCCGAGGAGCACCTGGAGGTCCTCGCGGGCGACCTCGGCTCGCCGCGGCTCGGACTCGACGAGCCGACCTGGGAGCGGCTCGCCTCCGAGGTCGATGTCGTGCTGCACCCCGGTGCGCTGGTCAACCACGTGCTGCCCTACGGCCAGCTGTTCGGCCCGAACGTCGTCGGCACCGCGGAGGTCGTGCGCCTCGCGCTCACCACCCGGCTCAAGCCGGTGGTGTACCTGTCGACGATCGGCGTCGCCGACCAGATCCCGGCGGGCTCGTTCGCCGAGGAGACCGACATCCGCGAGATGAGCGCGGTCCGCCACGTCCACGACGGCTACGCCAACGGCTATGCCATGAGCAAATGGGCCGGCGAGGTGCTGCTGCGCGAGGCGCACGACCTGTGCGGGCTGCCGGTCACGGTGTTCCGGTCGGACATGATCCTGGCCCACACCCGCTGGGCCGGGCAGCTCAACGTGCCGGACGTGTTCACCCGGCTGATCGTCACCCTGCTCGCGACCGGGCTGGCCCCGGCGTCGTTCTACGAGCCGGGCCCCGACGGGGGCCGGGCCCGCGCGCACTACGACGGGCTGCCGGTCGACTTCAGCGCCGCCGCCGTCGACGGGATCGGTACCGACGGCTCGGCCGGGTTCCGCACCTTCCACCTGTTCAACCCGCACGACGACGGCATCTCGCTCGACACCTTCGTCGACTGGCTGGTGGAGGCGGGCCACACCATCACCCGTCTCGACGACTACGTGGAGTGGCGCGACCGGGTCGAGACCGCACTGCGCGGGCTGCCCGAGCAGCAGCGCAAGCACTCCCTGCTGCCGGTGCTGCGCTCCTACGACAAGCCGGCCGACGCGGTGCCCGGCAGCGCGGCGCCGACGGCGGCGTTCCGGGCCGCGGTGCAGGCGGCCCGGCCGGGCGGCTGGACCGACATCCCGCACCTGGACCGGGCGCTGATCGAGAAGTACGCCGCCGACGTGCGGCTGCTCGGCCTGGTCTGACCGGGACCGTGATACACGGTGCGGCTCCACCGATTGCCGGGGGTCGCACCGTGTGTCACGGTACGGGAGCGTGACCGTGCCGTCCGTGGCGCGGTTCCTCCCCTGGGGCGACCGGCCGGGTCCCGTGGTCGCCCCGACCCGGCGGCTCGTTCCGACGCGTCGGCCGCGCGGTCGTCAGGACCGCCCGCCACGTGTCCCGAGGGCCGACCGGAGCACACGCATGACGACGTCCCCACCCGCGGGCACGCCCGCCCACCCCACCCCTGCGGCGACCGCGGGCGGGTTCGGTGAGCTCGCCACCCTGGTCTCCGACGCCGGCCTGCTGCGCGAGGCCCGCCGCCCCTACCTGCTGCTGTTCGCGGCGAACGCCGTCCTGCTCGCCGGCGGCGTCGCCGCGTTCGTATGGCTCGGGCCGTCGTGGTGGCAGCTGCTGCCCGCGGTGTTCTTCGCGGTCGTGACCACGCAGCTGGCCTTCATCGGCCACGACGCGGGCCACCGCCAGATCTTCGCCGGCCGGCGCGCCAACGACGTCGTCGGCCACCTCCACGGTGGGCTGGTCGGGCTGAGCTACGGCGCCTGGGTCACCCAGCACACCGCCCACCACGCCCATCCCAACCACGCCGACGACGACCCGGACATCGACATCCCGTTCCTCGCCTTCAGCCCCGAGCAGGCCGCCGCCGCACGCGGGCCGGTCCGGTGGATGATCGGCCACCAGGCCTACCTGTTCCTCCCGCTGCTGTTCCTGGAGGGCTGGAGCCTGCACGTCACCGCCGTCCGGGCGGTCGTCCGTCGTCAGGTCCCCCGCCCGCGGCTGGAGGCGGCGCTGCTCGTCGCGCACGCGGTCGGCTACCTGGGCGCGGTGTTCTGGGTGCTCGACCCGCTGCAGGCGGTCGCCTTCGTCGTCGTCCACCAGGGGCTGTGGGGCGTGTACATGGGGCTGGCGTTCGCGCCGAACCACAAGGGCATGCCGGTCGTCCCGGCGGGCCTGCGTCTGGACCACCTGCACAAGCAGGTGTCGACCTCGCGCAACGTGCTCGGCGGTCGGGTGCTCGACCTCGCGATGGGCGGCCTGAACTACCAGATCGAGCACCACCTGTTCCCGCGGATGCCGCGCCCGCACCTGCGTCGCGCCCAGCCGGTCGTGCAGGCGTCCTGCGCCGCCCACGGCCTGCCCTACACCCGCACCGGGCCCCTGCGGTCCTGCGCCGAGGTCCTGCGTCACCTGCACGCGGTCGGTGCCCCGCTGCGCCGCCCCGCCGGGCCGCCGGCCACCTGACCCGCCCCCGGGTCCGCTCGGGGCAACCTCCGGAGGAGGACCACCAGCATGGACGACCGGCACCCGCCCCCGACACCGACGACACCCGCCCCGGCGACCTCTGCCCCGTCTGCCCGCACCGCTGGGAGGACCACGACGCGATCGACCGAAGGTTCTGCTCGGCGAAGATCGCGGGCGGGTCCTCGCAGGGGTGCGTCTGCCGGAAGGGGTGACCGGGCCGCGCCGTCCCGCCGTCGGGGCGGCTACGCCGCCACCAGCAGCTGCTGCCCCGGCGCCCGGAGCGGGTCGGCACCCGCGCTCACCAGTGTCACGCCGTCGGGCAGCCCGGCCTGCCGGGCTGCCCGACGGCGGCGGCGGAGACCCTGGTACCGAGGCCCGGCGGGCAGGACCTCGGTCGCGAGGCGTTCGATGGCGGCGAGCACCGCGTCGCGCTCGCCGGAGGACTCCACGTGCAGCACCCGCCCGGCCCCGCTCCCCCGGACGAGGTCGACGAGGCGCCGGACACCGGCGCCAGCCCGGTGAAGGAGGCGAGGACCAGCCCGAGCTCGTCGGGCAGCCCGCTGGGCCACCGTTCGATGCCGGTGCCGAGCACCTCATGGTCCATCATCGGCCCGGCCCGACCCGGCCGACGCCAGCCGGACTCTGCCCGGGGAAGCGGTGGGTGAACAGCATGACGCCGAAGGAGGGAGCAGCCACGCCTTGACCGTACCGGATGTCGTTGTCGATTAGAGCGAACCGTGCCCGGGGTCGGGCCGGGCGAGCCGGTCGTCGTTGCGCCGGGCGATGAGCTCGGTACGCGAGCGCACGCCGAACTTCGCGTAGATCCGCGTCAGGTGGTACTGCACGGTCTTCGGCGACACGTGCAGCTCCGCGGCGACGTCGCGGGTCGACATCCCCCGTGCGACCAGGGCCTCGACGGCCGACTCCTGGGGCGTCAGGTCGACCGGTGCCCGCTCGTCGCGACCGGCGCCGACCCCGCCCGCCCGGAGCTCGCGGTCGCAGCGGTGGACGTGGACGGTCGCTCCGAGCGCGTCGAAGTGCTCGCGCGCGATCAGCAGGGACGTGTCGGCGTCGCGCCGCTTGCCCGCACGCCGCAGGGTCTGGCCGTAGGCGAGGTGGATCCGGGCCAGGTCGTAGCGCAGCGCCATGCCGTCGATCGCCCGCACCGCTGTCTCGAAGGCCTCCGTGGCCGCGTCGACGTCCCCGTGCGCGCCGTGCCACCGGCCCCGGGCGGCGCCGAGCCGGGCCAGGGTCGACCGGTGCCCGCGCCGCGCCGCGAGGGCCTCGTGCCGGTGGAGGACGGTCTCCGCCTCCTCGAGCCGACCGGTCAGCACGAGGGCGTTCGCGTAGACGTCGGCCCACGGCCACCAGCCGGGCTCCCGCAGACACCCGTCGGAGCCGGACCTGTCCAACGGCGCGAGCACCCGGACGACCCGCTCGTAGTCGGCGGCGGACTCCGCGATGTGGGCCCGGGCGAGGACCGCGGGCACCCGCATGATCTCGTAGGCGGCCCCGCCCGCCTCACTGCGCCGCGCGGCGCGGTCGGCCGCCGCGGTGTCGCCCCGCAGCGAGTGGACCTGGGCCGCCGTCCACTCGATCAGCGGCATCGTGAGCAGGATCCCCGTGCGCTCGCCGAGGGCCCGGCCGCGGTCGGCCGCCGCGAGCGCCCCGTCCCAGTCCCCACCCAGGAACCGGGCACGGGCCAGCCAGCCCCATGCCCACAGCGAGATGCGCGACGATCCGCCCAGCAGGGTGGTGGGCGTCGCTCCCTCGAGCTCCAGCCGCGCCTCGTCCAGGTCGTCGGTCACGACCGCCAGCCAGCCACGGCCCATCGTGACCCGTTGGTGCTGCGCGCCGTGCCGGATCTGCTCGGCGGCCCGGTCGTAGGACCGTGCGGCGCCCACGGGATCGCCCGACGCCGCCTGCCCGAGCCCCCGGATGGCCGCCGCCTCCACCGCGGCCGGGGACCCCGGCTCGGCGTGCTCTCCGACGCGGTCGGCCCACTCGACGATCTCGGCTCCGCGGCAGTGCGCGAGGGCGTGGAGGACGTGGCGCTGAGCCACCAGGGCCGCGGTCGCCGGGTCGGAGCGCGGATCGACCAGCTCCCACGCCCGTCCGAGCCGGACCCCCGCCTCGGCGGCCTTGCCCTGCACGATGGCGAGATAGCCGAGCACGGCGTTGCGCAACGGTGTGTCCCGCTGGCCCTCGACGGCCGGGATCAGCGCCTGCGCGTCGAGGACCTGCCCGGCGCCGACCATCGCGTCGACCGACCGGGTGAGGTGGTCCTCGCGGTCGACGCGCGCGTCGGCGAGACGGCTCGCGTCCAGCAGGAGACCGGCGACCGAGCTCCACCGGCCCTGGGCCGCCGCGTCCGCGGACAGCGCGTCGAGCCGGTCGGCCAGCTCGGGGTCGCGCCCGGTGGTCGCCGCGGCGAGGAGCCGAAGACGGCGTTCCGGGGAGTCGACGAGGTCGGCGGCGGCACGCCGGAGCGCGGCCGCGCGCGCCGGCCCCACCGAGTCCAGGACCGCGGCCCGCACCATCGGGTCAGGTGGGCTCACCCGCGGGCCGAGCTGCCCCCCGGCGCGGACGACGAGACGGGCGTCGGAGGCCTCGCCCAGCGGTTCCAGGACCTCGTCCAGACCTGCGACCCGGGCGGCCTCGTGCAGTTCCACCCGCTCGCCGAGGACCGCGACGGCCTCGACGAGCGCGCGGGCGCCCGCGCCGATCCCGGCCAACCTCGCACGCACGGCCGTCGACGTCGCCGCCGGCGGCGGGAGCCGGAGGAACGGGTCGGCCCAGTCCTCGGCGTCCACCTCGGTGAGCAGGGCGACGACGTGCCGGGGCGTGCCCCGGGTGTGGCGCCGCAGCCGTTCGGCGGCCGGCGCCGTGAGCGGGCGGCCGAGATCGGAGGCGATGGCGCCGATGCTGCGCGCGTCGAGCGGGTCCAGGCGCACGGTGTGCTCGACCCGGGCCAGGAGGTCGTGCTGCTCGGCCCCCGCCCGCAGGGGGTCCACGGCCAGCACCACCAGGATCGCCGTGCGCGCATGGTGGGCGACCAGCGTGCTCAGGGCCTGGAGGGACGCCACGTCGGCCGCGTGGGCGTCGTCGACGACGACCAGGCCGCCGTCGCGGCCGATCCGGTCCGCGAGCTGCCCGGCGATCTCGAACGGTGTGGCCCGCGCGTCGATCCCCTCCGCCAGCTGGGAGACGACCCCGCCCGCCCGGGACCGTTCCCAGGGCGCCGCGCGTGCCCGCAGGACCACACCGTCGGTCGCGCGGACCAGCGCGTCGAGAACGGTGGTCTTCCCGTAGCCCGAGGGCCCGGTGAGGACGACCGTGCACGCCGGGCCGGTGGCGGTCGGGCGGTACGCCGACAGCCGGTCGACGACGGCGTCGCGGCCGGAGGGGGACGTCATGCCCCCATCCTGGCGAACGACGAGGTCACCCGAGGTCGCCTCCTGCCACCGGCAGGACCGTCCCGGTGATGTAGGAGGCCTCGTCCGAGGCCAGGAACGTCAGCGCGGCGGCCTGCTCGTCGAGCGTGCCGTAGCGCTTCATCAGCGACGACTCGGTCGTCTGCTCGACGATCGTGGCGTACCAGCCGCGTTCCTGCTCGCCCTGCGGCGCCGGACCGCGGGGGGTCCGTCGCGGCGGCGCGTCGGTTCCCCCCGGTGCGGTGGCGACGACCCGGATCCCGTGCGGTGCCAGCTCGAGCGCGAGAGCCGAGGTGATCGCGTTGACCCCGCCCTTCGCGGCCGCGTACGGCACCCGGTTGAGCCCGCGGGTGGCGACCGAGGAGACGTTCACGATCGTCCCGCTCCCCCGCTCGACCATGTGCGGGGCGACGGCACGACAGGACCACAGGGTCGGCCACAGCGACCGGTCGATCTCGGCCCTGATCTGCTCGGGCGGGTAGTGCTCGAACGGCTTGGCCCAGATGGTCCCGCCGACGGTGTGGATCGCGACGTCGACGCGGCCGAACCTGCCGATCGCGGCCTCGACGACGGCGGACGCACCGTCCCAGGTCTCGAGGTCGGCGGTGACGCCGATCGACGTCGACTCCGCGTCCCCGTCGGCGGCCAGCTCCCCGGCCAGCTCGTGGACGTGCTCGGCGCGGTCGGCCAGCACGAGGCTGCCGCCCTCGGCCACGATCCGGCGGGCCGTGCACTCACCGATCCCCTGTGCGGCGCCGGTGACCACCACGACCTTGCCGGCGAACCGGCCCGGCGTGACGAACCGGGGCCGTCGCCGCTCGTCGGTGTCCCGCATCGCGCGCCGCATCGTCGCCTTGGAGTTCCGCGCGTGGTCGACGATCAGGGACCGCGCGGCGTCACGGTCGCCGGCCTCGAACGCGTCGACGATGTCGAGGTGATCCTGCGCGCAGTCGGGGTGGCACCACACCGCCGAGCGCAGCGTCTCCGCCATCGCGCCCTTGACCCCGAGCGCCTGGTAGGCGCGCAGCAGGTGCTCGTTCCCGGTCAGGGTGAACAGGTGGTCGTGGAACGCGGCGTTGGTCTCGGTGTAGGCGTGGGCGTCGGTGAAGCGTTCGCCGTCCCGGTCGACGTAGGGCACGGTCGCCTGGGCGAGGAGCCGGTACCCGGCGATCTGCCGGGTGTCGAGCCGCCCGATGACGAGCTCCAGCGCCCCGAGCTCGAGGCCCTGCCGGGCGTCGAAGATCGCGTCGGACTTCCGGATCGACGGATGCTCCTCGCCGATCTCGTAGCCGTCGGCGGCGACCACGCCCGCTCCGGACCGAGCGGCCGCGGCGGGCCGCTCGACCAGTGGGCGGAGGTCGTCGGACCGTCCGAGCTCCTGGGACTGCACCGTCCGCGCGTCGGGGCTGACGACGAGTCCGGCGTCGTCGTCCAGGCCGGTGGGTTCGCCGCCTGCCACGAACGGGGTGCCGATCCGCTGGCCGGCGATGCGCCACACCGCGTCGGTCGAGCCGACGGACTCCGGTCGACCGCCATCGTGGCGCGGTTCCGGTTCCCCGAACGTCGTGACGGTCCGGCCGTGGATCCCCCTCCCCTCCCGGCCCCCGAGGGTCGGGAGCACACCGTCGCACCCGGGCGGGACCACCGGAGCGGCCCCGGGCTCCGCCGGATCGTCGGCCCTCCCCCCGCCCCCGTCGTGCCCGGGGGCGACGGCCACGGGTTCGGCGGACACCGTCTCCCCCACCTGCTCGACCGGGGAGGCGGCGAGCGCGAACTTCTCGTAGTAGAAGCCCGCCGGCTCGTGGCCCTGCTCGGCGAAGAAGGAACGGACGGCCTCGACCATCGGCGGCGGCCCGCACAGGTAGACCGCGGCGTCGCCGTCGTGCAGGTGCTCCGGCCGGACGAGCGTCGTGACGTAGCCCCGGTTCGGCGCGGTGGTCTCCTCGGCCGCGACGCAGTACTCCCAGGTCAGGCCGGTCCGGTCGGCGAGGGCGCGCAGGGTGTCGAGCTCGACGACGTCGGCGTCGGTCGACGCGCCGTAGACCAGGTGCACCGGCCGGTCGCTGCCGGTCGCGTCGAGGGTGCGCAGGATGGACAGGATCGGGGCGAGTCCGGTGCCGCCCGCGAGCAACAGCAGGGGGGCGTCGGACTCACGCAGGAAGAAGCTGCCGTGCGGCCCGGTCAGCTCGATCTCGTCGCCCACCCGGGCACGCCGGTCCAGGTACTCCGACATCCGCCCACCGGGCGTGAGCTTGACGAGGAACCCGAGCTCGGCCTCGTCGGGCCCGTTGGAGAACGAGTAGGACCGGGTGACGTCGGTGCCGGGGACGGCGATGTTGACGTACTGCCCGGGCAGGAACGCGAGCTCGTCGCGCTGCTCGATCCGGATCCGCAGGTCGACGGTGGTCTCCGAGAGCCGGTTCACCGCGGTGACCGTGCCGGTGTGGGTCGCCGCGGCGGTCTTCGCGACGTCCGAGGTCGTCGCGATCTGCAGGACGAGGTCCGACCGGGGCCTGGCCTGGCAGGCGAGCAGGTATCCCCGCTCGGCCTCGTCGTCGGACAGGGCGTCCTCGAGGTAGGAGCCGGCGTCGTAGCTGCCGGACTCGCAGAAGGCCTTGCACGTGCCGCAGGCGCCGTCGGAGCAGTCGAGCGGGATGTTGATCCGGGACCGGTAGGACGCGTCGGCGACGCTCTGGTCCTCCCGGCACCGGATGAACCGGGTGACACCGTCCTCGAACGAGAGCGCGACCTGGTGGGACCCCGGCGCGGCGCTCGTGGAGGACGGTGCGTCAGCGGTGGCGGTCATCGCCGTCCTCCCTGCTAGAAGTGGTAGATGTCGACGACGTGGTGGATGTAGTCGTTCTTCAGCACCACGGTCTTGCGGCGGATCAGCGGGGCGTCCCCGGAGAAGTCGATCGTGTAGAACGACGTGCCGTAGTACGGGTCGACCGTCTTGTACCGGAAGTACATGGTGTGCCAGTTGAACCGGACGTCGGCCAGGTCACCGCGACGCTCGATCACCTCGACGTTGGAGATGTTGTGACTGGTCCGGGGCTCGGGGATCGAGGTCGCCGACGACCGCTCGGTGCGGATGCGGAAGACCCGGTCCTCCAGGCCGCCCTTGTTGCCGTAGTAGATCAGCGAGATCTCGCGCTGCGGGTCGGTGGTGAGCAGGTCGTGGTCGTCCCAGGACGGCATCCAGTAGACGACGTCGTCGGCGTAGCACTCGAGCCACTTCTCGAACTCGCGGTCGTCGAGGTAGCGCGCCTCGCGGTACAGGAACTGCTCGATCGCGTTCTGCGTGATCGGCGTGGGCGCCGCGGACGGGGCCGCGGGACCGGTGCCCTTCTCGGTGGTGGTCATCGTGCCTCGGCCCTTCCCGCGCCGGCCTGCGCGTTGGCGGCGCGCCGGTCCTCGGCGGTCAGGGAGCCGTGTCCGTGCGCGCCGTGCCCGTCACCGGAGGCCTCCTTCGCCGCGGCGGCCCGCATGATCCGCTGCCAGTAGCCGTGCTGGACCGGGAACAGTCCCTCGTCCTCGTTCTTCATCCCGGCGGAGATGACGCCGGGCATGCCCAGGGCGGTCGCGACCTCGTCGGGGCCGCTCAGCCAGTGCTCGGCACCGCGGGACATGTCGTTCCACGGGGCGGTGGTCGCGTGGAAGGTGAGCTGGCAGGAGCGGAACTCCTCCAGGTCGTCGGGGGTGGCCATGCCCGAGGCGTTGAAGAAGTCCTCGTACTGGCGGATCCGGTGCGCGCGGGCGGCGTCGCTCTCCCCCTTCGGCGCGATGCAGTAGATCGTCACCTCGGTCCGGTCCGGAGCGAGGGGGCGGAACATCCGGATCTGGGTGGAGAACTGGTCCATGATGAAGACGTTGGGGTAGAGGCACAGGTTGCGGCTGCCCTTCACCATGAACTCGCCCTTGGCCTCGCCGAACCGCTCCTTGAGCGCGTCCAGCTCGCTCCACAGCGGACGGTCCTGCGGGTTCGCGGCCCAGGTCCACAGGCACAGGTGGCCGTTCGGGTAGGACCAGTAGCCACCGCCGGACTTGCCCCAGCCACCGGCGTCGAGGGCCTTCGTGTCGTTCGCCGACTCGCCCGAGCTGCGCCGGGAGGTGGTGGCGGCGTAGTTCCAGTGCACCGACGAGACGTGGTAGCCGTCGGCCCCGTTCTCGGCCTGCACCTTCCAGTTGCCGTCGAAGGTGTAGGTGGAGCTGCCGCGCAGCACCTCCAGGCCGTCCGGGGACTGGTCGACGAGCATGTCGATGACCGTGGTGGTGTCACCCAGGTGCTCGGACAACGGCAGCACGTCCGGGTTGAGCGACCCGAACAGGAACCCCCGGTAGGACTCGAAGCGGGCGACCTTCGTGAGGTCGTGCGAGCCGTCGGTCGCGAAGCTCTCCGGGTAGCCGGCGCCGTCGGGCTCCTTGACCTTGAGCAGCGTCCCGTCGTTGCGGAAGGTCCAGCCGTGGAACGGGCAGGTGAGCGTCAGCCGGTTGTCGGTCTTGCGGCGGCACAGCATGGCCCCGCGGTGCGCGCAGGCGTTGATGAGACAGTGCAGCTCACCGTGCCGGTCCCGGGTGATGAGGATCGGCTGCCGGCCGATGTGGCCGGTGAGGTAGTCCCCGCTCTCCGGGAGCTGGCTCTCGTGGGCGAGGTAGATCCAGTTGCCCTCGAAGATGTGCTTCATCTCGAGGTCGAAGATCTCCTCGTCGGTGAAGATCCGACGGTTCGCGCGGTAGATCCCGGCGTCGCGGTCCTCGACGACGGCGGTGTCGAGCACCGCCCCGAGACGGTCGATGTCCACACTCATGACGTCCTCCGTGGTGGTCACTCCGGTGTGCGCGGAGAGGGCAGCGTCCCCAGGAAGTTCGCACGGCGCGGGCGGGGGCACACTGGGTGGATTCCCAGTCCTGCCCCAGGGGTCCGGACCGGTTCCGCGGTTCCTGACGCACCGCGTCTCGACCACGACGCGCGGCGTCGCGATCCGGCGTGACGCGGTCGCCACGGACCGGGTCGGCAGGAGAGGATCACCGGCATGACCGTCTGGGACACCCCCGAGCGCCGCGCCCTGCGCGACACCGTCACCCGCTTCACCGAGCGGGAGATCGTGCCGCACCTGCCCCGCTGGGAGGACGAGGGCCGTCTGCCCCGCGAGCTGCACGCGGCCGCGGCGAAGGCCGGCATCCTCGGCGTCGGGTTCGACGAGGCGCTCGGCGGCGAGGGCGGCGACCGGCTCGACGTCGCCGTGACGACCGAGGCGCTGATCGGGGCGGGCGGCAGCTCCGGGGTCGTCGCCTCGTTGTTCACCCACGGCATCGCGCTGCCGCACATCGTCGCGGCCGGGACGCCCGACCTGGTCGACCGCTTCGTCCGTCCGACGCTGGCCGGGGAGACGATCGGTTCGCTCGCCGTCACCGAGCCCGGCGGCGGCAGCGACGTGGCCGGGCTGACCACCCGCGCGGTGCGCGACGGGGACCACTGGGTCGTCGACGGCGCCAAGACCTTCATCACCTCGGGCACCCGCGCCGACTTCGTGACGACGCTCGTGCGCACCGGCGGCGAGGGTCACGGCGGGCTCAGCCTGCTCGTGGTCGAGACGGGCACACCCGGGTTCACCGTGAGTGCCCCGCTGCGCAAGATGGGCTGGCACTGCTCGGACACCGCCGAGCTGAGCTTCGACGGCGTCCGGGTGCCCGCGGCGAACCTGGTCGGCCCCGAGAACGGCGGCTTCGCCCTGGTCATGCAGCAGTTCGTCGGTGAGCGCCTCGGCCTGGCCGTGCAGGCCCACGCGACCGCCCAGCGCGCCCTGGACCTCGCGGTGCGCCACGCCCGCGACCGCGTCACGTTCGGCGAACCGCTGGTGAAGCGGCAGGTCGTGCAGCACACGCTGGTGGAGATGCACCGGCGCACCGACGCCGCGCGCACCGTGACGCGCGCCGCCCTGGAGCGCTCGGCGACGACGTCGCCGACCGACCCCGCGATGGTGCTCGCCGCGCTGATGGCCAAGAACACCGCGGTCGAGGCCGTCGAGTGGGTGGTGGACTCCGCGGTGCAGCTGCACGGCGGGATGGGCTACATGCGCGAGTCGGAGATCGAACGCCACTACCGCGACGCCCGCATCCTCGGCATCGGCGGTGGGGCCACCGAGGTGTTGACCGACCTGGCGGCCCGGCTGCTCGGCTACCGGTAGGACGGGCGGCGCTCAGGCCCGGGTCTGGTACTCCCGGGCCACGTCGACGAGCATCTGGTGCATGGCCAGCTCGGCCGGCGCCCGCAAGCGGTCCGGCCGGTGGGCCAGCAGCACCCGTCGCGACGGCGCCTCCCGGCCGAGCCCGAGCACCCGGACGTCGGGTCGCGGCGTGGTGACGGCGGTGCGCGGGGCCAGCGCCACGCCCAGCCCGACGCTGACCATCGCCTGGGCCTCCTGGTAGTCGTTCGCTTCGAACGCGATCCGCGGTGAGAACCCGGCCGCCCGGCAGCTGCGCTCCAGCACCTCCGCGACCGGGTGGTCGTGCGCCCGCACCACCCAGTCCTCGTCGGCGAGCTCGGTCATCGACGTGGTGCGACGGCGGGCGAGCCGGTGGTCCTCGGACACGACGAGCACGGTCGGGTCGTCGAGCAACGGGGTCAGCGAGAACTGGGCGGCGTCCACCCGCTGCCAGGCGTAGTCCCACAGCAGCGAGATCCCGACCCGCCCGCTCTCCAGCATCGCGATCAGCTCGTCGTAACGGGCGCTGCGCACGTCGAGCCGGATGTCGGGGTACTGGCGCCGGAACCGGCTGACGACCTGCGGCATCAGGGCGCTCGCGATCGTCGGGAAGGTGCCGATCGCCAGCGTGCCGCGGCGCAGGCCCGCGAGCTCCGCCAGGTCGGCCTCGGCGGCCTCGGCGGCCTCCAGCCGGCGCAGCACGTGCCGGGCGTGCCCGGCGAGCACGGCACCGGCCTCGGTCGGCAGCACCCCGCGGGCGAGGCGTTGCACGAGCGGCTGGCCGGCCTCGGCCTCGAGCCGGCGCAGCTGCTGCGACACCGCCGACGGTGAGTAGCCGAGCTGCTCCGCCGCGGCCGTCATCGAACCGGCGTCGAGGACGGCGGCCAGCAGCGCGAGCCGTCGGACGTCGAGCACGGGGCCTCCCGGGCGAGGAACTCGGGCCCGGTGGATCGCAGAGCTCATCCAGGGCCTGCATGTCTGCTTCACCCTAGCCGAGCCCGGGAGCTGCGGAGACGTCGGATCACGGCCCGAATCCGCTCTCCAGGCCCGTACGAGCGTGAAGCACGGCTTCACAGGTATCGACGAAGACGCGCTGGTGCTGCAGCCGAGTCGGGCGCACTGTCGCCCCATCACACCGGCCCGCGGTGCCCGCCACCGCCGACGAGGGAGCGACTCGTGCGCGACATCTCCGCCACCTGGATGCGCGGCGGCACCAGCAAGTGCTGGGTCTTCGACCGCGACGACCTGGACGTCGACGGTCACACGGTCGACGAGGTCCTGCTGCGCCTGTACGGCAGCCCCGACCCGCGCCAGATCGACGGCGTCGGCGGTGCCACCTCGACCACCAGCAAGGCCGTCGTGCTCTCCCCCGCCCGCGGCGAGGACGCCGACGTCGACTACACCTTCGCCCAGGTCGGCATCACCGACGGCGCGGTCGACTGGACCAGCAACTGCGGCAACTGCTCCGCCGTCGTCGGGCCCTACGCGCTGCGCCGCGGCTGGGTGAGCCCGACCGGTGACGTCACCGCCGTCCGGGTCCGCAACACCAACACCGGCCAGCTGATCGTGCTGGACGTCCCGACCCCCGGCGGCCGGGTCGTCGAAGAGGGCGACGAGTACATCCCCGGCGTCCCCCGGCCCGGTCTGGGCATCCGGATGTGGTTCGTCGACCCCGCGGGCCGGACCACCGGTGCGCTGCTGCCCACCGGGAACGCGACCGACGTCGTGCACGGGGTGGCGGTCACCCTCGTCGACGCCGGGGCACCGGTCGTCGTCGTCCCCGCGGCGGCCGTGGGGATCACCGGGCACGAGTCGCCCGCCGAGATCGACGCGGTGCCGGGGCTGCTGGACCGGCTCGACGTGATCCGCCGGGAGGCCGCGGTCCGCATGGGCCTGGCCCGCACCCCGCGCGAGGCCGCCCGGGCCGTGCCGAAGCTGGCGCTGGTCGCCGAGGGTGCGCCCGGCCGGTCCGACGTGGCCGTCCGCATGCTGTCGATGGGGCGTACGCACCCGGCGCTGGCCGTGACCGGCTCGATCGCGCTCACCCTGGCGGCCCGCACTCCCGGTACCGTGCTGCACGACCTCGTCGCGACGGAGCGGGAGGACCTGCTGATCGACACCCCGGCCGGCGTCATCGCCACCGTGCACGGCAGCCGGGACGGCCTGCCCGCGGTCGCGGTGCGGCGCACCGCGCGCCGGATCGCGGACGCCCTCCTGGCCCTTCCGGATGCCGCGACCGCGGCCGCCGCGGCGGCGCACGCCGCCTGAGACCCCTCCGGGAGCGGCACGCCGACCGGCTCCCACCCATCACCGGACCGCTCCGCTCACCCGAAGGACAATGATGTCGCCCCAACTCCTCTCCATCCTGGTCCTGGCCGGCATGTTCGTCGTCGCGACGATGCTGCCGATCAACATCGGGATCCTGGCCTTCGTCGCCTCGTTCGTGGTCGGGACCTTCGCCCTCGGTCTCGACGAGAAGGAGATCTTCGAAGGCTTCCCGGTCTCGTTGTTCATCACCGTCGTCGGCGTCACCTACCTGTTCTCGGTGGCGAAGCTCAACGGAACGATCGACCTGCTGGTCGACCAGGGGATCCGCCTGGTCCGGGGCCGCGCGATCCTGGTGCCCTGGGTGCTGTTCGCCGTCGCCGCGGTGCTCACCGCGCTGGGCACCTTCACCCCGGCCGCCGTCGCGCTGCTGGTGCCGATCGGCATGAACTTCGCCTTCAAGTACCGGATCAGCCCGCTGATGATCGGCATGATGGTCATCTGCGGTGCGCACGCCGGCGCGTTCTCCCCGATGGCCGTCTCCGGTGCCCTGGTCTTCGGGATCGTGGCCGACTCCGGCCTCGCGGTCTCCCAGGCCGTGCTCTTCTTCGCCAGCCTCGCGTTCAACGCCCTGCTGGGCGCCATCACCTACTTGCTGCTGCGCAACCGGGGCGAGGAGAGCTTCGTCGAGCGGCCCGAGACCACCGACACCGACGACGACCTGCCCACCGGGGGCGGCGGCGTCGCGACACTGGTCCGTACCCGGCCGCAGGTCATCACCTGGCAGCAGCGCGCCACCCTGGTCGCGCTGGTCGGCCTCGTCGTCGGCGCGCTGGCCTTCCACCTGCAGATCGGCTTCCTCGCACTGGCCGCCGGCGCCGTCCTGGCCCTGCTCGACCGCGAGAACCTGGGCAAGGCGATCGACGGCATCAGCTGGCCGACGATCCTGCTGGTCGCCGGCATGGTCACCTACGTCGGGGTGCTGGAGCACGCCGGGACGATCGAGTGGGTCTCCGAGGGCGCGGTCCACCTGGGCGCGCCGCTGCTGGTCGCGCTGGTCCTCTGCCTGGTCGTCGGCATCACCTCGGCGTTCGCCTCCTCGACCGCGATCCTGACCGCGGTGATCCCGATGGCGATCCCGCTGCTGCTCACCGGCTCGCTGCCCGCCGCGGGTGTCATCGCGGCCATGGCCATCTCGACCACGATCGTCGACGTCTCGCCGTTCTCCACCAACGGCGCGCTGGTGCTGGCCAACGCCCGGGGCGTCGACCGGACCCGCTTCTACCGCCAGGTCATCACCTACACCTGCGGCATCGTGGCCCTCGGGCCGCTCGCCGCGTGGGCGGTCCTGGTCCTGCCCGGGGCGTTCTGAGGTCCCCCCAACGTCGGTCCGGGTCCCTCCACGCGACCTGGGGTCCGGGCCGACCCGCACCGTGTGCCGGTACCTGCTCGCAGCGGGTACCGGCACACGGCCGTGCGGGGCCGGTCGTGCGTCGTCGCGGGCCGTCGTCCTGGTCGGGCGGCGGTCGGGCGGCGGTCGGCGCTGCCCCGCTCAGGCGGTGAGCCGGACGGCCTCGGCGGCGGCGCGCACCCAGCCCGCGCCGACGTCGTCGACCGGGGCGGTCACCGCAGCCCCGACGAGGACGGACCGCAGGCCAGGTCGGTCGGTGCCGATCGCCAGGACCAGGGCGAGGGCGCGGAGCTCCCAGGGGTGGTCGAGGAGCCGTTCGTCGAGCACGTAACCCGGCAGCGCCCGCGCCCACTCCGGGTCCCCGGGCGTTGCCGGGCCGTCGGACGCGACGGGCACGCCACGCAGGGCAGCCCGTCCGACCTGCGACTCGAGGTCGGCCGGGCCACGGGTCTCCCCCGCCGGCACCCGGGGGACCACGAGGTGGTGGGTGCGGGACGAGTCGGTCCAGATCGCGGTGCGCACCGCGGGGTCGTCCGGCGTCACGGTCTCGAACAGGTACTCCGAACGCGGCCGGTACCAGCTCGGCGGCACCCCGAGCACCGGCCAGCCGCTGCAGCCGGGGGCGGCGGGCAGCACGACGTTGCGCACGGTGTCGGTGTCGTGGTGGGCCCGCCAGATCCGGCCGCAGGCGCACCGGCCCAGGTCGTCGCCCAGCGCGCCGGCGCCACCGTCGCGCGCGGCGCCCGACCAGACCCGGGCCACCGCCCGGGCCCCGGTCCGGGGCCCCACCTCGTCGGCGTGGTGGTCGTACCAGCGGTCGACGGCCTCGGTGGTGGTGAGCCCACGGCGCAGCACCGCGCGTCCGACCAGATCGACCATCAGCATCACGGTGTGCTCCCCGGTGGGTTCGGCAGCGAGTTCGGCAGGGCGTTCGGCAGCGGGTTCGGCAGGGCGTTCGGCGGGGTCGGCCGCGGGTCCGGCGCCGCGCGGGCGCTGAACGAGCGGGCGGCGGCGGCCAGGTCGGACTCGACCGCGGCGGCAGGTCGTACCGGACAGGCGCCGCAGTACCGCCCGGCGGCGGAGGTGGTCCGGAAGGCGAGGCAGCACGCCCGGCGACGCACCGACATCCAGTCGGTGCCGTCGACGCGCACCGCACCGACGACGACCAGACCGCCCAGCCCGGCGTCGTGCAGCAGCGCCCGGGTCGGCCCGACGAGTGCGTCGGGACGCGGGCGCCGCCAGGACAGGTGCAGCATGCTCAGCGCCACCGCGTGCGCGACCGCGGCCCGCAGCGTGCGACGCCCGGCCCGGGTCCGTACCGCGAGGTCGTCGGCGAGTGGCAGCAGCGCCCCGTCGAGCAGCGACGCCCGCAGCGCCGCCCGGTCCCCTCGGGCGGGGCGCCCGGGAGCGGCGAGGGCGAGCCAGCCCGGGGCGTGGGGGTCCGGGCCGAGGGAGACCACCTCCGGCCGGGCGTCGAGCAGGACGTCGAGCTCGTGGAACGCGGCCAGGACCGGGGCGGTGAGGCGCAGGGCGTAGCGGTCGAGCAGCAGGACCGCCGCGACGGCACGGCGGTCGGTCCCGCGCTCGTCGGCGACGCGGTCGAGGGTGTCGTCCAGCTCCGGCCCGAGGACCCGGTGGGCCGGGGACCAGCCCTGTGGACGACCGGACCGGGCGACGAAGCGGGGCCCGAGCGGCACGCGCGAGACCGGCACCGTGCCGGGTCCGCCGTCGGCGGGCGCGGATGCGGGGAGCGGCGTCATGACGACGGCACCGGCCCGGTCCGTGGGGAGACGGACCGGGCCGGCGACCGGGTTCAGCGCGTCGCCGGCGAGATCGCGACCGGCTCGCGCCGCGCCTCGTGGTGGTTGGCGTTGCGCGGGGTGGACAGGACCTGGCGGGTCCGCTCGTCGAGGGCGAGGGAGTCCGACAGGGCGCCGCTGGAGGCCAGGGTGGTCTCCAGCGCCTCCAGCCAGTGCAGGTAGTAGCTCCACGGCTCGCCGCCGTCGCCCTTCTCCCACGAGCGGATGGAGTCGATCAGCGAGAGCTGGAACTCGCTCCACTCGTAGTGGCCCTCGTGGTAGGCGGCGACGGCCATCGCGAAGGCCCGCACCTCCCACGGCTCGGAGAACGGCTTGTCGGCGCCGGGCATGTCGCACACCAGCTTCTCGATCCGCCGGCGGGCGTCGCCCAGCTCGGTGGCGTCGGTGCGCACCCCCTCGCTCATGCCCCGGCCGCCTCGGTGACCACCGGCTTCGGCGCTCCGACCCCGATCATCGAGTCCCGGGTGACGAGCGCGGCGAGCGGCTCCTCCGACAGGTGCTCGCTGCCGGCCGGGCGCTGCGGGAGCACCCAGTAGCGCAGCTCGGAGCTGGAGTCCCAGACGCGGATCTCGACCGAGTCCGGCAGGGGGTAGCCGAAGTCCTCGGCGAGGACCTTGCGGGGCTCGCGGACGATGCGCGCCCGGAACGGCGGCGCCTTGTACCAGTTCGGCGGCAGGCCCAGGACCGGCCACGGGTAGCAGGAGCACAGGGTGCAGACGATGACGTGCTGGACGGTGTCGGTGTTCTCGACGACGACCATCTCCTCGCCCTGCAGGCCGCCGATGCCCAGCTCGCGACAGGCCGCGGAGGCGTCGGCGAGCAGACGCGCCTTGAACTCCGGGTCGGTCCAGGCCTTCGCGACGACCTTCGCGCCGAGCTGCGGACCGACCTCGTTCTCGTAGACCTCGACGAGGCGGTCGACCGCCTTCGTGGTCACGACACCCTTCTCGATGAGGACCGACTCCAGGGCCTTGACCCGTGCGGCGATCTCCTCCTGGGTGCGGAGCGGGGTGTCGGTGGGGTTCGCGGTCATGGGTCAGGCTCCCTGGGTGGCGGGGACGGGGGTGAGGTAGGGCTCCCACACGTCGAAGTAGTTGACGCCGTTGGGGTCCGCGGCCTCGGGACCCCACAGCTCGGCGGCCGTGAACTTGACGGTGTAGAGGTGCTCGGGGCAGTCACCGAGGCCGTTGCCGGCGGTGTCGGGGTAGAGGAAGGTGCCGTGCGCCGCGGTGATCACGCCTCGGTGCCCGCGGATGTAGCGAGCGCGGCGGGTGTGTCCGTACGGGCTCTCGTTCCCGATGACGACCTCGTCGCCGACGGAGAACCGGGCCTCCTTGTCGGACTCGCGGTTGGCGGGGAACCCGTTGGTGACCGCCCAGTCGACGAACTCGACGATCTCGGGGTCGGTCTCGCGCTCGGGCAGCGGCGCGTCCGGGTTCTCCAGGTAGTACTGGGTGCGCTTCTCGAGATCGGCCGGGTCGAGGATGCCCGCGACCTCGGCGTAGTGCTCGATCGTGTGCATCCAGTGCTCGTAGTAGTTCGAGAGCAGGTACTCCGCCGGGTCCATCTTCTCGATGCCGTGGCGGAACTGGTCCACGTTGAAGAGTCCGGCACGCGCGCTCTGGGCGAACATGGGGAAGACCCGCTTCTCCCACTCGGCGCGGAACACGGGCTCGCTCATGTGGTCGTTCTCGACAGGTCCGAGACCGTCGGTCCCGCCGAGGTCGAAGACTCCGTTCACTGCTGTCCTCCTACTGTGGCGAGGGCCGGTGGGGCGGGGAAGCCGCCGACGGCCTGCTCGAAGGTGTGCGCGACCCGAAGGACGGTCGCGTCGTCGAAACGCCGGCCGACGATCATCAGACCGACCGGGAGCCCGTCGACCAGCCCGGCCGGCACCGAGACAGCGGGGTGACCGGACACGTCGAACGGGGCACAGTTGCCGACCATCCCCAACGCGGTCGGCAGATAGGTGTCCAACCCGGCATCGAGCCCGATCAGCTCCGGCGCGGTGTAGGGCAGGGTCGGCATGACCAGCACGTCATAACCACTCAACGCCTGGTCGTAGGCCGCACGCAGCTCGAACGCGAGGTTGCGGGCCATGCCGTAGTAGACGCCGCCCCCGTGGCCGAAGGCGTAGCCACCCGAGAGCCCGACCAGCTTGACCGTCTTGGACAACTCCGCCCCCCGGGCGAGGCGCTGACGGTGGTAGTGCGCGATCAGCTCCGGATCGTAGAGACCCGGATAGTTCATGCCGTAGGCGTTACCGTCGACCATCTGGTAGGCCGCACCCTCGGTCGCGATGACGTTCCACACCGCCATCCCGTCCAGATGCCACGGGATCGACACCTCCTCCGCCACCAACCCGGCCCCGGCCAGAGCACCGACCGCGGCACGCACGGCCTCGTCGACGGCCGGGTCGCTCTCCGGGCGGCCGAAACCCTCGACCACGATCCCCACCCGCAACCCCGCCGCCGAGGTCTCCAGTGCGGTGAGGTAGTCGACCGGGTCCAGCTCGGTGGGCTGACGGGCGTCGAGCCCGTCGACACCCGCCAGGGCCGTCAGCATCCGTGCGGCGTCGGACACCGTGCGGGTGATCGGACCCAGGTGATCGATCGTGGCCTCGATCGGGAACGCCCCGGTGTAGGGGACCAGCCCGTGAGTGGGCTTGTGCCCCACCGTCCCGCAGAACGCACTCGGGATCCGGATCGAACCACCCTGATCACCACCCACGGCCAGATCCACCGCACCCGAGGCCACCAGTGCCGCGCTCCCACTCGACGAACCACCGGCATTACGGCCGGTGTCCCACGGGTTGCGCACCGGCCACGGCCGCGAGGTGAAACTCGCACCCGAGAAACACAGGTCCTCACACACCGACTTCCCGGTGATCCTCGCCCCCGCCGCCAACAGCCGGGTCGCCACCGTCGCATCCCGCGACGGGACGAAACCCTCGACCGTCGCCGACCCATTGGTCATCGGCACCCCGGCGAGACAGATGTTGTCCTTCAACGCCACCGTGCGCCCGACCAACAGACCTTCGGCGGCACCCGGCACCGACGTCGTCACATACCAACCACCGAGGGGGTTGTCCGCAGGCTCCGACCACACCCGCTGCGGGGCGGTCGGCGCACTCGCGGTGTACAGCTCCTCGACGCGGTCGGACGCGGCCAGCGTCGCGGCGACCGCCGGGCCGAACTCGGCCAGCTCGGCCTCGGACAGACCGAACGCGTAGTGCTCGTTCAACGCCGCCAACCGGGCGGCGTCGGGAGGGGGTATCGCCATCGGGGTGGTGCTCCTCACGTCGGGGGATGCGAGAAACCTAGGACCGACCCCTCATCGTGTCAACGCTTGCAGACACATTGACAAGATCCGGAAACACGGCGACCCACGCCGGCAACACGGCGTGGTCAGGGGTGCGCGGGGCCGTCGCCCATCGAGCCGAAGGTCGTGCCGCGGGCCTCCGCCAGGTACAGCGACTGGTCGACGTGGTGCTCGCCGTGCAGGTCCAGGGTCCCGCGGGGCAGGTCGTAGCGGCCGCGCCGGATCTCGTCGGCGACGGCCACCGGGTCGGTCGAGCGGACCTTCCGGGCCGCCGCGGCCCACACGTGGATCGCCTCGAACATCGACTCCGACAGCGACGACAACGGCGGCGCCCACCGCCCGAACCGCTGCCGGTACCGCTCCAGGAGCGTCCCGTTGCGCTCGGTCTGCAGGTGCTGGAAGTAGCCGGACACCCCGTGGATCCCCTCGGCCGCGGCCGACCCGATCCGTTCGAGGGTCGCCTCGTCCATGGCGGGCCCCAGGCTCACCGTGCGGTCCCGCAGCCCCATCGCGTGGCACCGGCGCTCGAAGGCCGCGGCGTCGGCGCCGACGAAGGTGCTCAGCACGACGTCGGCACCCGATGCGGCGATCCGCTCGACGAGCGGGGTGACGTCACCGCCACCGAGGGGGGCGTACCCCTCGCCGACCAGCACCGCCCCCTGGCCGGGGAGGATCTCGCGGGCGACGGCGTTGACCGAGCGTGGCCACACGTAGTCGTTGCCCGCGAGGAACCAGCGCCGGCCGCCGGCCGCGCGCATGACCGGACGGGCCGCCGTCGCGAGCTGGGTGGCCGGCCGCTCCCCCAGCCGGATCCGCAGACGGGACTCCCCGCCGCCCTCGTTCATGTTGGTGTGCACGACCAGCACGTCCTGCCCGGACAGGGCGGCCGAGACGGCGTGGTAGGTCGCCGAGGTCGTCATCAGGAAGATCGTGCGGCAGCCGGCCCGGACCAGCCGCATCGCCTCCAGGGCCCCGGTGCCGGGGTCGGTGGCGTCGTCGGCCTCCAGCAGCTCCAGCGGTCGCCCCCCGATCCCGCCCGAGGCGTCGATCTCCTCGACGGCGAGCGCGGCCACGTTCCCCACGGCCGAGGCGAACAGGCTGCCCGACCCGGAACGGCTGGTGATCACCCCGATCCGCGGTCCGTCGGCGGGGCCGTCGGGCAGCGGATGGCCGCGGCGGCGCATCAGCCACTCCAGCCCACGGCGGTCGATCTCGGCGTCGAGCCGGACGCGGGTCCCACCGGGCGCGTCGTCGAACCGCAGCCGGATGCGGCCCCGCCAGGGCTGGTCGTGGGTGATGGTGATGGCCCGGGAGACACGCAGGTCGCTGATCCGGCCCAGCACGTCCACCGGGGGCCCGCCGGCGATCGGTGCGCGCAGCGCGACCGGGGCACCGACGACGACCCGGTCGCAGACCGCGTCGAACAGCCAGCCGGCGCCCTCGGTGCCGAACCGGTCGAAGACCACCGTCGGGGCCGCGGCGGCGAACCTCTCGACCGCGAGCGCGATCGACCCCACGGTCAGCGCCGGTGTGACGACACGCCGGTCATCCGGTCGCGTCGGCCCGATACGTCATGCCCTGATCCTCCACCGCCGCCCCCATCTCGTCGAGGGTCGACTGGAACAAGGCCCGCAGCAGGGCGATCACGTCGGCCGCCGCACCGTGCGGATCGATCGCGTAGTAGCGGAACCGGCCCGAGCGTCGCTCGGTGACCAGCCCCGCGACGCGCAGCACCCGCAGGTGGGTGGACACCGCGGTGCGCCCGACGGAGGTGATGCGCTCGGCGAGGTCTCCGGCGCTGCACTCCTCCTGCTCGGCGAGCACCGTGAGGATCTCCCGGCGGACGGGATCGGCGAGCGCGTCGAAGGCGAGGCCCGCTTCCTTGCCGCCGCCCGAAGCGTCATGATCTGATGACACGTCAGGGATAGTAGCGTGAACCGCTCCGGGACGCGTGCCCGTGTCGCGGTCCTGTGCCCACGGCCACCGGGACCGAGTGCGGGTGACTCACCGGGTCAGGTCGACCACGACCCGGCCCGGCGCCGTCCGTCCGCGCAGCGCCCCGGGCCGCCCGCGGGATCTCGCGCCACCCGACGACCAGCCCGACGCCCGGGTCGATCGCCCCCGCGGTAACCAGGTCGAGCACCCGCCGACCGACACCGACCGGACCGCCGGGGAGCACACCGACACCGCACGTCCGGTGCGCATGACGGTGAACGGGCAGCCGGTCCGCCACCACGTCGAGCCGCGCCGCACCCTGTCCGACTTCCTGCGCCGCGACTGCGGCGCCACCGGGGTCCACCTGGGCTGCGAGCACGGGGGGTGCGGGGCGTGCACCGTCCTGCTCGACGGCCGCACGGCCCGCTCCTGCTGCACCCTCGCGGTCCAGGCCGACGGCGGCGAGGTCACCACCGTCGAAGGACTCGCACAGGGCGGTGAGCTGGATCCGTTGCAGGAGGCGTTCTGGCGTCACCACGGCCTGCAGTGCGGGTTCTGCACGCCCGGCATCCTGCTGACGGTCACCGAGTTCCTCGCGGAGAACCCCGATCCCAGCGACGAGGAGATCCGCGCGGCGATCTCGGGGAACATCTGCCGGTGCACGGGGTACCAGTTCATCGTCGACGCCGTCCGCAGCGCCGCGGCCGTGCTGCGCGGCGAGCCCGCACCACAGGCCCCGGTGGACAGGGAGGGGTGACGGCCGCCCGTCCGGCCGGTCACCGCGCGGCGAGCAGCACCCAGGTGTGCCCCGGACGCACGGGCATCTCACGGCCGTCGGGGGTCGTGAGACGGAGGGGGTCGGCGACGGCGGGACGGGACCACCGTGCGGGGAAGGAACGACCCTCACGCAGGACCTCGGCCTCGCCCGCCCCGACGGTGAGCGCGATCGGGGAGACCGAGCCGGCGCTGTCGCGGACCGACGACTCGGCGACGGCGACCCGTTGCACGACCACCGTGTCCGCCCGCACCGGTCTCCGGTCCGGACCGGAGACCGCGGTCCGGTCGCCGGTCGCGACCGTCCAGGTGTCGTCCTGCGCGCTCCAGGTGACGGTGACGGTGGTGGCCCCGACCCGGACGGAGCGCTGCGGGACGGGGGCTCCCCCGTCCGGCGCCGGGCCGAAGCGCAGGCCGATGTCCTGGACCGGCCCCGCCTGCGGCACCCGTCCGCGCAGTGCCGTCAGGTCCACGTAGACGTTCAGCGGCGCCGGCCGCCGGTCGTCACGCCGGAACGCCTCCGGCAGGTCGCGGGACACGACCGGGACCACCGCGGCGGCGCGGAGCCGGTCCATGACCGGTGGCGCGGCGCCGGAGAAGACGAGGGCGGGCCGGCCGTAGGCGCCGAGGACGCCGATGTCGGTCTCCCGGGCGCTGCGCACCGGCCCCACCGAGCGCGGCAGCTGCGAGGCGAACACCGCGAGCAGCCGGGTGAGACCACCCTCGACCGGCTCGACGTAGACGACGTCGGCCGCCTCGACGCCGTCCCACGGGCGCGCCGCCGCGGTGTTGTCGATCTTCACGGCGAACACCCGTGCCCCCGGCTCGGAGGGCAACCCGGTGAGCGGTGACAGCAGCGGTGCCGGTGTCGCCGGAGCGGTCACCGGCACCGGGACCGCGGGCGACGGCGCGCATCCGACGGCGCCCGTCAGCACCAGCCCGAGAAGGGCCGCGACCACCGGATGTGCACGCACCGGCGCACGGTACTCCCGCGCCGCCCGTGCGTCAGCGGTCGAGCCGCGGGTGCTCCGGCGGCAGGACGTCGAGCGCGTACCGGCGTCGGGTCGCGTCGGGGCCCAGCATCGCCGACAGCGGACCCGCGATGTCGTCGGCGGCGGCCCGCACCGTGCCCGCGAGCCTCCGGAGACCGTCCTCGTCGACGGCGGCCTGGGGCCCGGACAGCGACAGCGCACCCATCACCTCCGACGCCGAGGTCAGCGGAACCGAGATCCCACGCCGACCGGCGTGATTGGCGGCGGAGGAGAAGGCGAACCCGTCGCCGCGGATGCGGCGCAGCTCCGTGCGCAGTGTGCCGTCCTCCTCCCCCGCGCGGGCCCCCAGGACGGCCTCGATCTCCGACTCGGGAAGGTGGGCGAGGATGGCCCGGCCACTGCACCCCCGGGTCAGCGGTGACCGCTCGCCGATCCGCGTCCGCCACGACGGGTCGTGGTCGTGCGGAGGCACGGCAGCCAGCAGCAGGACCCGGTCGTAGCCGCTGCGCACGTGCAGCCGCGCGCTCAACGACGTACCACCCGCGAGCCGGACCAGGACCGGGTAGGTGAGCGCGCGGAGCTCGGGCCAGGGGCCGAGCAGCGCACCCAGCCCGATCGCCCGGGTCCCGACCCGGTACCCCCGGCGGCCGACGTGGTCGACGAAACCTTCCTCCTGCAGGGCCCGCAGCACGCGGTAGGTCTGGCTGACCGGTGCGCCCAGCCGCTCCGCGACGGCGGGCAGCGACGCCGGCTGCTCCATCCCCGCCAGCGTCTCCAGGACCACGACCGAGCGTGCGAGGACCGACGTCGTCGGCGTAGTTGTCACGAGGTGCAACTTAGGTCGTCCGGCGCCGTCGCCCGACTCCAGACTGGATCCATGCACAACGACGCGATCTCCGAAACGATCACCGACCGCACCGAGCTGTTCGCCCACCTCGCCGACCCCGCCACGGCCGCGGCGTTCTTCGAGCGGGTGGCCGACGACGTGTCCTGGACGGTCGAGGGCACCCATCCCCTCGCCGGGCACTACGCGTCCAAGACCGCCTTCACCACCGCGACCTTCGACCGCCTCAGCCCGCTCATGCGGGACGGGGTCCGGCTCGAGGTGGTCGACCTGCACGTCGCGGGAGACGTCACGGTCGCCGAGTTGCACGCGACGTCGACGACCCTCGACCGAGCCCCCTTCGACAACGACTACTGCTGGGTCTGCCGTTTCGACTCCCCCGAGCCCGACGCCCGCATCGTCGAGGTCCGCGCCTACCTCGACAGCGCGATGGTCGCGTGGACGGTGACCCGCAACGAGGCGCTGAAGGCGGGCTGACCCGCCCGGTTCACCGGCCGGTGGGGCGGTGCAGGTAGCGCCCCGTCGGCTGCCCACAGACCGTGCCGCCGTCGAAGATCCGCCTGCCCCGCAGGAAGGTGGTCTCGACCGTCGCGCCGATCTCCATCCCGCGGAAGGGCGTGTACTCCTGGGTGGACTCCGAGTCGGCCGGGTCCACCACGACCGAGCGGTCGGGGTCGACGAGCACGATGTCGGCGTCGAACCCGGGCGCGATGTCGCCCTTGGTGGGCAGCCCGAGGCGCTGGGCCGGGTTGGTGGACACCAGCTCAGCGACCCGGGACATCGACAGGCCGCGCTTGCGACCCTCGCCGACGAGGCCGGGCAACAGGTACTCGGTGCCACCGAAGCCGGACTTCGCCGCGAACACGTCGTCGCGGTCCGCGCCGAACTTCTTCTCCTCCTTGCAGCAGGCGTGGTCGGACACGACCCAGCTGACGTCACCGGCGAGCAGGTGCTCCCACAGCTTCTCCACGTCGGCGCGGGGCCGCAGCGGCGGGTTGACCTTGCCGCCGACCCCGTCCGCGGTGGTGACGTCGGCGAGCAGGTGGCCGATCGTCACCTCGCGGCGAAAGTCCACGTGCGGGAACGCCCGGGCCATGAGCATCGCCGCCTCCATCGCCTTGGCCGACGACAGGTGCAGCAGGTTGATCGTCGGCAACCGGGCCGCCGACCGTGATCGAGGGCCGGTTCGGCCAGCTCGGCGGTCAGCACGGCGGCGGGATGTTCTGGACCCTGGCGATCTTCGGCGCGGTCTGGGCGGTGTTCGCGCTGGCGTTGCTGCGTGACCTGCCCGAGGAGTCGTCGCGGGTGAACGCCGCCGAGCGGGAGCTGATCGCCGCCGGGCAGGAGCCCGACGCGGGGCCGGGCCGCTCCCGGGTGCGGTGGCGCCCGCTGCTGACCAACCGCAACCTCTGGGTCGTCGCCGGCGGCTACTTCGCCTGGGGCTTCATGTTCTGGGGCTTCATGTACTGGCTGCCCTCGTTCCTGTCCGACGCCTACGGGCTCAGCGTCAAGCAGGCCGGCGCGTTCTCCGTCGCGCCGTGGGCGTGCGGCATGGTCGGCGCACTGAGGTGTTCTCAGTAGCGGGGTGGCAGGTCGTGGCGACACGCCGAGGGTGGTGAGATGAGCGGGAACGGGGCAGGACCCCGGTAGATCGGTTCGGTCCAGCACAGATCGACACCGTCACCGAGGTCCTGCATGTCTGATCCTGTCACCTACACCGCTGTCCTCCCGATCGGGGAGCGCACCGTGGCCTATCTGGCGCGGCTCCTGGTCCTTCAACGCCGTCGACGTGGCACCCGGCGGCGGGCGTTGACCCCGTTCGCCCAGGCAGTGCTGGTGATCCGCTGGTTCTGTGATGCTACCCGGGTCCGATGTTCGGCCGGTGACAACGCGATCAGCACTGCAACGGCCTACCGTTACCTGCACGAAGGCATCGACGTCCTCGCCGCGGCCGCACCCGGCCTGCACGGAGCCCTGCTCGCCGCCCGCACAGCCGGGCACACCCACGTGAATCTCGACGGCACCCTGATCGCCACCGACCGGTGCCGCGCGCTCGGCCTCACCCCCGGGGTCGACCTGTGGTGGTCGGGCAAGCACCGCCGCCACGGCGGGAACATCCAGGTCCTCACCGCACCTGATGGATGGCCGCTATGGACCAGCGACGTGCGGCCGGGCCGCGAGCACGACACCCGCTGCGCCCGTACCCACCCCGGGCTGCTCGAGGGCCTGGCCGCGTTCACCGACGACACCCACGCCGCGCTGGGCGACCTCGGCTACGAAGGCGAAGCCGACCGGCTCACCGTGCCCATCAAACTCGCCCCCGGCCGCGGGCAGACGGTCAACCAGCGCACCGTCAACACCCTGCACTCAGCCCTTCGTGCTCTGGCCGAACGCGGAAACGCCCTGCTCAAGACCACCTTCGCCGCGTTGCGGCGAGTCACGCTATGTCCCTGGCGCACCGGCGCGATCACCGCAGCTGCGCTCGTACTACTCCACACCGAGTACGACCGCACGACATGATCAACCCGCTACTGAGAACACCTCACTGGCCGGCGGCGTCATCGTCGACCGGGTCTACCGGCGCAGCCCGCGGGTGCGCAGCCGGTTCGCGGTGATGGGCGTGGCCCTGCTGCTCGCGGGCTGCTCGCTGGTGCCGCTGGCGATCTCGCCGACGCTCACCGTCGCACTGATCTCGATCTCACTCGGGGTCGGTTTCGGCTTCGTCACCGGCGGGATCTGGTGGGTCGCCGCGATCGACGCCGCCCCGGACCAGCCGGGCAGCGCAGCCGGGTTCGCCGACGCCGCGTTCGCCTCGTCCGGCATCGTGGCCCCCTCGGTGATGGGCTTCATCGTCGCGGGCACGGGCACCTTCACCAGTGGGTTCGTCGTGATGGCCTGCCTCGCCGTCGCCGGTGCCCTCCTGATGCTGCTGGTGCCGCGCGAGCCGGTGCCCGCGGCGGTGACCGCCACGGAGACCGCGGGCAACCCTGTGTGAGAACGGCAGGGACAGGACCGCACCTTCGATCATCAGTCGCCACGCCGCTCCGCGGGACGACGAAGGATCGAGACGGGCGGGAGTGTGGTCATGAGAGAAGCGCCCGGACGTCGGGACCAGTCGAACCGTCTCTGTAGGTGCGGGGCCCAGCCGTCGGGCTGGGCCCCGCACTGCGTCATGGGCCATGGACTTGCCGACCCGCGCCTCACGGGTAGGCACCGCGCCGATCGGACGTGAGCGCGGGCGGACGTGCGGGCTCCGGTCCCCGTCCTGCCGGATCGGCCTCTGCGAGGACCGACAGCCCCGCTCCCCCAACGTCGGGAGCGACTGTCCACCACCTCGATCCGGAAGCCCGACTCGTGTCCACCGAGGAGGAACGTCAGCCGGGGTCGTCGGGTACGTGGCAGCGACCGGGGACCGGAACCGCCTCGGTGCTCATGACCTTCTCCGACCGAACGGCGGTCATCATCGGGTTCGATCGCGAAAGGCACGCAGCCCATCGCGCAGGTCCTCGGAGGCGACGTGGCCGGCGAACGTCCCGTACTCGAGCTCCAGGGCCTCCTCGGTCGGGAGGTCCCGGGCCGTGGTCGCAACGCGTTTCACCTCGGCCAGACCGCGTGCGCTGCGGGTCGCCAGCCTCCGGGAGAACGCGAGTGCCCGGTCCACCAGCCCGGCGGCCGGCACGATCTCCTGGACCAGACCCCACTCCCGGAAGTGCTCGGCGGACTCCAGATCGCCGGTGAGCAGCAGCCGCCGGGCGGCATTCGCCGGGATCTTCCGCTCCAGCCGGACCGCTCCTCCGCCACCAGGCAGCACCCCGTAGCGGAGGTGGCCGTCGCCCATGCGTACCTCCGCGGCCGCGAACACCACGTCGCATGCCAGGACCAGCTCGAATCCACCGGCGATCGCGGTGCCGTTGACCGCGGCGACGACGGGCAGCCGGGAGGTCTCGAGCCTGCGGAAGGTACGCCCGGCGCGTCGGACGAAGTCCAGGATCTCGCCCTGCCGTCCGTCGAGCCGCTCCAGGAGCTGCCCGAGGTCGGCGCCGGTACAGAAGGCCGACCCCGTCCCCGTGATCACCATGGCGCGGATACCCTCGTCCGCCTCCACCTCCTCGACGGTCTCCTCGAGCAGGTGCAGGAGTCCGTCGGAGAGTGCGTTGAGCCGCTGCGGCCGGTTGAGACGGACCAGCGCGACCGAGTCGACGACCTGCAGCTCGATCAGGTCCCCACGTCGCTCGACCGCCTCACCGCGTCCACGCACCGGACCGGGCGCGACGGAGGCGTGACCCGGACCGGTCTCCGTGTGCTCCACCCGGTGCTCGCTCAGGCCTGCGCGAAGAGGGCGTGATGCTGCCGGCGGAGCTTGTACTTGAGGATCTTGCCGCCCACGGTCTCGGGAAGGGCGTCGGCGAACACGACCGCCTTGGGCGTCTCGTAGCCCCCCAGCTTCGCCCTGCAGTGCGCGAGGATCTCCTCCTCCGCTGCCTCGGCTCCCTCTCTCAGCACCACGACCGCCGTGACCGCCTCGCCCCAGTGCTCGTGCGGCAGGCCGATCACCGCCGCCTTCTCGACCGCCGGGTGCCCGTGCAGGACGGACTCCACCCGCAGGCTGGAGACGTTCTCGCCACCGGACTTCACGATGTCCTTGAACCGGTCGACCATGATCCGCAGGCCGTCCTCGTCGACCGAGGTGCTGTCCCCGGAGTGGAACCAGCCACCGCGGAACGCCTCCCGGGTCGCCTGCTCGTCGAGGTAGTAGCCCGCCGTGACGGTCGGACTGCGGTACACCGCCTCCCCCGGGACACCCGGGCTCCGACGCACCGACGCGCCCGTCTCGTCGACGACGTCGGAGGCGAGCAGCGGGCTCGGGACGCCGACGTAGTTGACGGCCGGGGCGGTGCGCTCGTAGATCTCGTGCCACTTCGCGGGCCAGAACCGGTGGCAGGCGATCGCCTCGGTCTGTCCGAAGATCCCCAGCACCACCAGGCCTGGGGCCTCGGCCTGCAACGCCGCGTACACCGCGGGCTCGAGTGCACCCCAGCCGTAGACCAGCACGGTCAGGCTGGACAGGTCCGCGCCGGAACGGCGGGCCTCGCCGACGACGGCCGTGACGAACTGCGGGGAGCCCGCCCACAGCGCGGTGGGGCGCTCGGCCGCGACCGTCGCAGCGACCTGGTCGGGCACCGGGCGGCGTCCCAGGACGAGGGACCCACCCGCCAGGAACGCGGACAGGGTGAAGACCTGGTCACCCACGTGGTAGATCATCGGCAGGTGGGTGGCGACCCTGAGGTCGGCCTCGACAGCGAGCCCACGGGTCAGCGACACCGTGAAGTTCAGGGCGGCGAGATGGCTCGAGCCGTGCGAGATCATCGCACCCTTGGGCATCGCCGTGGTGCCCGAGGTGTAGAGGATCTGCCAGATGTCGTCGGCGTGGATCTCGACGTCGGGCTCGGTGGTCGGCATGCCGTCCAGGAACGCCCCGAACGCCACACTCCCCGCCACCGGGTCGCCGCCGATGGTGATCGTGGCGCCGACCCGCAGGCCGGTCGCGGCGAAGGCGGCCTCGGCGCGCGGCCACAGCTCGGCGTCGACGATCGCCAGACCCGGCTCGACCTGACGGATCAGGTGCTCGAGCACGTCCGGGGCGAGGGCCGGGTTGACCGGCACCACCACCATCCCCGCCTTCGCGACACCGATCTTCGCCAGGTAGGCCTCGACCGAGTTCTCGCTGAACAGGAGAACCCTCGCCCCCGGCTCGAGCCCCGCAGCCGCCAGGGCGTGGGCGACCTGGCCGGTGATCTCGTCCGCCTCACGGTAGGTGACGGAGGCGAACCGCTCCTCACCGTGCGCACCGAGGCGGCCGGTGATCGCGATCTTGTCCGGGTAGCTCCAGGTCAGACGCTCGAACACGTCCCCGACCGAGGTCCGTTCCCACCGGTTCACCGCGCGCCGTCCGCGCAGACGGGTGACGTCGATCTTCTCGAGCTGTCCCTGCAGGTCCACACCAGCCTCCTTGCCGATCCACCTGACGGCGCACAGCATCGCGTCACACGACGTACATCACAACCCCCTAGTCACCAGCAATTCACAACGTGACCGGCGGACCACCCACCCACCCCGGCGACCTCTCACCCGAGATCAATCGAGATGAGCAGCAGCTCACCGCGCACTCGGCGCCGAGACTTGCCACCTCCGACTTAGTGAACGATGATGCACTCAGCGGACGTCGTCGTCCGCCCCTACGCAGAGGACAGAGGAGTCGGTGTGGACTTTCGCGAGAGCTCCGAGCACAGGGACCTGCGAGAGACGGTGCGGGCGATCACCGCCAAGTTCGGTCCGGAGTACTACGTGCCGCGGGCCGAGGCCGGTGAGCCGACCACCGAGCTGTGGTCCGAGCTCGGCGCGAGCGGGTTCCTCGGCATCAACCTGCCGGAGGAGTACGGCGGCGGGGGCGCGGGCATGGCAGAGCTCGCGATGGTCTGTGAGGAAACCGCCGCGGCGGGCTGTCCGCTGTTGCTGCTGCTGGTCTCGGCAGCCATCTCCGGGGAGATGATCGCCGACTTCGGCACCGCCGAGCAGAAGCAGCACTACCTGCCGCGCATGGCCTCCGGTGAGTCCAAGGTGGTCTTCGCGATCACCGAGCCCGACGCGGGATCCAACACCCACAAGCTCTCCACCGTCGCCACCCGCGACGGCGGTGACTGGGTGGTCAACGGGGCCAAGTACTACATCTCCGGGGTGGACGAGGCCGAGGCGATCCTGCTGGTCACCCGCACCGGCAAGGACGAGGCCACCGGTAAGGGCACGCTCTCGCTGTTCCTCGTGCCCACCGACACTCCGGGCCTCCACAGGACCCCGCTCCCGGTGTCGGCGATGCTGCCGGAGAAGCAGTTCACGCTGCACTTCGACGACATGCGGTTGCCCGCGAGCGCGCTGGTCGGCGAGGAGGGCCAGGGCTTCCACCAGGTCTTCCACGGGCTGAACCCGGAGCGGATCACCGGCGCGGCGGTCTGTGTCGGTGTGGCCCGCCACGTGCTCGCCCAGGCCTCGGACTACGCCACGAGCCGCACGGTCTGGGACGCCCCGATCGCGAGCCACCAGGGTGTGTCACACCCACTGGCCAAGGCCCGCATCGAGACCGACCTCGCCGCCCTGATGACGTCCAAGGCCGCCTGGCTGCACGACGAGAGACTCCCCGCGGGCGAGGCCTCGAACATGGCGAAGTACGCCGCCGCCGAGGCCGCGGGCGCCGCGGTCGAGGCCGCGATCCAGACCCACGGCGGCAACGGTCTGGCCACCGAGTACGGCCTGCTGCCCTACTGGGGCATCTCGCGCCTGCTGCGGATCGCGCCGGTCAGCCGCGAGATGGTCCTGAACTTCGTCGCCCAGCACAGCCTGGGTCTGACCCGCTCGTACTAGAAGGAGCGTCCGATGACGACCGTCCTGCGCTCCGCGCTGAACACCTCCGACGAGGTCTACCTCGCCAACCGCAAGCACTCCGAGCAGGTTCTCGCCGAACTCGACGAGCAGGTCCAGGCTGCCATCGCCGGAGGTGGTGAGCGCTACCAGAAGCGCCACCGCGACCGCGGCCGCCTCCTCGTGCGCGAGCGCATCGAGCTGCTCCTCGACCGGGACGCGAGCTTCCTCGAGCTGTCCACGCTCGCCGCCTGGGGCACCCAGTTCCCCGTCGGCGCCTCGATCGTGACCGGGATCGGTGTCGTCTCCGGCGTCGAGTGCATGATCATCGCCCACGACCCCACCGTGCGCGGCGGCGCGATGAACCCCTACTCGCTGAAGAAGACGTTGCGTGCCCTGGAGATCGCCCGGATCAACCGGCTCCCCACGATCAACCTGGTGGAGTCCGGCGGAGCGGACCTGCCGACCCAGTCCGAGCTCTTCGTCCACGCGGGCAAGATCTTCCACGACCTCACCGAGCTCTCCTCGATGGCGATCCCGACGATCGCGCTGGTGTTCGGCAACTCCACCGCGGGCGGCGCCTACGTGCCGGGGATGTGTGACTACGCGGTGATGGTCGACCAGCAGGCCAAGGTGTTCCTCGGCGGCCCCCCGCTGGTCAAGATGGCCACCGGCGAGGACGCCGACGACGAGGAACTCGGCGGCGCGGCCATGCACGCGAAGGTCTCCGGGCTCTGCGACCACTTCGCCGTCGACGAACGGGACGCCATCCGGATCGGCCGCCGGATCGTCTCCGAGCTCCACTGGCACAAGCTGGGCCCCGGCCCCACCCTCCCGGCCGACGAGCCGCTCTACGACCCCGACGAGCTCCTCGGCATCGCGCCGGCGGACATCAAGGTGCCCTTCGACCCGCGCGAGGTCATCGCCCGCGTGGTCGACGGCTCCCGCTTCGGTGAGTACAAGCCGCTGTGGGGAACCAGCCTCGTGACCGGGTGGGCCTCGATCCACGGCTACCCCGTCGGCATCCTCGCCAACGCCCGCGGCGTCCTGTTCAGCGAGGAGGCCAAGAAGGCCAGCGAGTTCATCCAGCTCGCCAACCAGACGGACACGCCGCTGATCTTCCTGCAGAACACCACCGGCTACATGGTCGGCAAGAGCTACGAGCAGGGCGGGATCATCAAGGACGGCTCCAAGATGATCAACTCGGTGGCCAACAGCAAGGTCCCGCACATCACGATGAACCTGGCAGCCTCGTTCGGCGCCGGGAACTACGGGATGTCGGGACGCGCCTACGACCCCCGGCTGATGTTCGCCTGGGCGGGCTCGCGGCTCGCGGTCATGGGGGCCACCCAGCTCGCCGGCGTGATGTCGATCGTCGCGAAGGCCTCCGCCGCGTCGTCGGGCCGCGAGTTCGACGCCGAGGCCGACGAGCGCAACCGGGCCGCCATCGAGGCCCAGATCGAGTCCGAGTCGCACTCGTTCTTCGTCACCGCCCGGCTCTACGACGACGGCCTGATCGACCCCCGCGACACCCGCACCGTGCTCGGCATCGCCCTGTCGACCGCACACTCCAACATCGTCGCCGGCCAGCGTGGCTACGGCGTCTTCCGGATGTGAGTGAGGACATGACCATCCACAAACTGCTGGTGGCCAACCGCGGGGAGATCGCCGAGCGGATCATCCGCTCCGCCCGTGCACTGGACATCGCCACCGTCGCCGTCCACTCCGACCCGGACGCCGACACGCTGTTCGTCGATGCCGCCGACGAGGCGGTGCGGCTCCCCGGTGCCGCCCCGTCGGAGACCTACCTGAGGACCGAGCTGATCATCGAGGCCGCGCGGCTCACCGGTGCCGACGCCATCCACCCGGGCTACGGGTTCCTGTCCGAGAACGCCGACTTCGCCCGTGCCTGCGCAGCAGCCGGGATCACCTTCGTCGGCCCGCCGGTCGAGGCCATCGAGGCGATGGGGTCGAAGATCGCGGCGAAGGAACTGATGGAGAAGGCCGGCGTCCCCGTCCTTCCCGGCGCCACGATCGATTCCGACCCGGCCCCCGACGAGGTCCGCGAGCTGGCCGGTGGGATCGGCTACCCGCTGCTGGTCAAGGCCGCCTTCGGCGGCGGCGGTCGCGGCATGCGGATCGTCCGCTCCGCCGACGAGGTGGTCGACGCCGTTCTCGGCGCCCGTCGTGAGGCCGCGTCGGCCTTCGGCGACGGCACGGTGTTCCTCGAGCGGTTCGTGGAGGACCCGCGCCACGTCGAGGTGCAGATCTTCGGCGACACCCACGGCACCGTGGTGCACCTGTTCGAACGCGAGTGCTCGATCCAGCGCCGCTACCAGAAGATCGTCGAGGAGGCCCCCTCCCCCGCGGTCGACGAGGCACTGCGGGCCCAGCTCGGGGACGCGGCCGTCGCCGCGGGCGCGGCCATCGGCTACACCGGCGCCGGGACCGTCGAGTTCGTCATGGCGCAGAACGGAGAGTTCTTCTTCCTCGAGGTCAACACCCGGCTGCAGGTCGAGCACCCGGTCACCGAGGAGATCACCGGCCTGGACCTGGTGGCGCTGCAGATCGCGGTCGCCGAGGGCGAGCCGCTGCCCCCGGAGGTCACGGGGGCCACGATCAGCGGCCACGCGATCGAGGCCCGGCTCTACGCCGAGGACCCGACCCAGGACTACCTGCCCGGCTCGGGCACCCTGCGCCGCTTCCACGTACCGGCCCTGCCCGGCGTACGGGTGGACACCGGTGTGCGGGACGGCTCGGTCGTCGGCACGCACTACGACCCCATGCTGGCCAAGGTCATCGCGCACGGCCGCACCCGCACCGAGGCCGCGCGCAGGCTCGCCCGGGCGCTGTCCGAGGCCGAGGTGCACGGTCTGGTCACCAACCGGGACCTGCTCGTCGCGATCCTGCGCGAGCCGGAGTTCCTGGCCGGGAGGACCGACACCGGCTATCTGAGCCGGCACGAGCCCACCGCGCTCGTCGGCACCCCGGACGAGAACACCCTCGCGGTCCACGCACTCGCGGCGGCCCTGGCCGAGCAGTCCGGCCGTCGCGCGGGAGCCCGGGTGCAGCGACCGGTCCCGACGGGCTGGCGGAACGTCCGCAGCGCCCCCCAGCACGCCGAGTACCGGTGGGGCGACCACGAGATCGACGTGACCTACCGGCTCGTCCGCGGCGCCCTGACGGCGAGCGTCAACGCGACCGGCCTGGCCGACGTCGCCGTCATCGAGGCCACCGACGACCTCGTCGACCTCCGGGTCGGCGGCATCCGCCGGGCCGTGCGGGTGCACCGCGTCGGCGACACCGCCTACGTGGACAGCGTCCTCGGCGGCACCACACTCGTCGAGCGACCGCGGCTCCCCGAGCCCGGGACCGACGCCGCGCCCGGCTCGTTGCTCGCGCCCATGCCCGGCACCGTCCTGCGGGTCGCGGCCGAGGTCGGGGAACAGGTCGAGCAGGGTGCGGTCGTCGTGGTGTTCGAGGCGATGAAGATGGAGCACTCCGTGCGTGCTCCCGTGGCGGGCACCGTCACCGAGCTGGGGGTCCGGGTCGGCGACACCGTGGAGTCCGGCGAGGTCCTCGCCGTCATCGACGAGGTGGAGGCCTGACATGAGCGACGTGACCTACGAGGTGACCGACGGCGTCGCCTGGCTGACCATCGACCGCCCGGACGCGCGCAACGCGCTGAGCAGGGCGGTCCGTGAGGGTCTGTTCGACGGCGTCCGCCGGTTCAACGCCGACGACACGGCGAAGGTCCTGGTCCTCACCGGATCCGGTGAGAAGGCCTTCTGCGCGGGCGGCGACCTGAAGGAGATGAACGACGTCGCCCTGCAGGTGCCGCCGCCGGACTTCCTGCCCCAGCTCGGCCGCAACATCGACGTGCCCAAGCCGACGATCGCCGCGGTCAACGGCATCGCCTACGGCGGTGGGTTCCTGCTCGCCCAACAGTGCGATCTCGTCGTCGCCGCCGAGCACGCCCGCTTCGCGATCTCCGAGGTCAAGATCGGCCGGGGATCCCCGTGGGCGGCGCCGCTGTCCTGGCTGGTCCCACCCCGCGTCGCAATGAAGATCCTGCTCACCGGCGACCCGATCGGCGCCACGGAGGCTCAGGGCTACGGCCTGGTCAACGACGTCGTGCCCGCCGACGAGCTGCGCACGCACACCCAGGCGCTGGCCGAGCGGATCGCCGCCAACGCGCCGCTGTCGGTGCTCGCCGCCAAGCGCACGGCGTACCTGTCCGCCAGCCACACCCGCGCCGAGGCCTACGACCTGGCCGAGGAGATCTGGGAGCCGGTGTACCTGTCGAAGGACGCTCAGGAGGGGCCGCTGTCCTTCCGCGAGAAGCGCGCTCCCGTATGGCAGGGCATCTGATGGCCGGCCTCCTCGACCAGGTGCTCGACGACCTGGAGGCCGAGTCCCGCGTGGTCGCGGCGATGATCGCCGACCTCGACGACGCTGGCTTCTCCGCACCCACCCCGGCCGCGGGCTGGACCATCCGGGACCAGCTGACCCACCTGGCCTACTTCGACGAGACCGCCACCCAGGCCGTCGTCGATCCCGAGGCGTTCCGGCGGGACGCGGCAGTGCTCACGGCGGAGGGCCCATCCTTCCCCGACCGGATCGCCGCGGAGCACGCCTCGCTGCCCGCCGACGAGGTGCGGGCCTGGTTCGCGCGGGCGCGCGCCGCGTTGGTCGACGCGTTCCGCGACGCGGCGCCCAAGGCGCGGTTGCCCTGGTACGGGCCGGACATGAGCGCACTGTCCTGCGTGACCGCGCGGCTGATGGAGACCTGGGCACACGGCCAGGACGTCGCCGACACCCTCGGCTACCGGCGCGAGCCCACCGACCGGCTCCGCCACGTCGCCCACCTCGGCGTGCAGACCTTCGGCTTCACCTACCTCAACAACGGGCGCAAGATCCCGACGACCCCGGTACGGGTCGAGCTCGCGGCCCCCTCCGGGGACACCTGGACCTGGGGCCCCGAGGACGCGACGGACCGGGTCACCGGCTCCGCGCTGGGCTTCTGTCTCACGGTGACCCAGCGCAGGCACCCCTCCGACACCGACCTGCAGGTCAGCGGGCCGGTCGCAGCAGAGTGGATCTCCATCGCGCAGGCGTTCGCCAACCCGCCCGGACCGGGCCGCGCCTCCGGCGCGGTCGCCGAGCCGACCCGACCCGCTCCCGAACCGGCACGCACTGGAGGGCTCCGATGACCCCCGACCCGAGCCGCCCGGTACGGATCGGCAACTGCTCCGGCTTCTACGGCGACCGCATCAGCGCCGCCCGGGAGATGGTCGAGGGCGGGCCGATCGACGTCCTGACCGGCGACTACCTCGCCGAACTCACCATGCTCATCCTGTACAAGGCCCGGCAGAAGGACCCGAACGGCGGCTACGCCAGGACCTTCCTCACCCAGGTCGAGCACGTCCTGGGCACTTGTCTGGACCGGGGCGTCAGGATCGTGTCCAACGCGGGCGGACTCAACCCCGCCGGGCTGGCCACCGACCTGGCCGCCCTGGCCGAACGCCTCGGCCTCGCCCCGAGGATCGCCTACGTGCACGGTGACGACCTCGTCGAGCGCCTCGACGAGATCCAGGCCGCCGGTCACGCCCTGGCCCACCTCGACACCGGCGCCACGCTCGCCGACGCCGGGGTGAACCCCGTGTCCGCCAACGCCTACCTGGGTGCCTGGGGCATCACCGAGGCCCTGCGTGCCGGGGCCGACATCGTCGTCACCGGGCGGGTCACCGACGCGTCCGTCGTCGTCGGCCCCGCAGCCTGGTGGCACGGCTGGGAGCAGACGGACTTCGACGCCATCGCCGGCGCCATGGCCGCCGGACACGTGATCGAGTGCGGGCCCCAGGCCACCGGCGGCAACTACTCCTTCTTCGAGGAGGTCACCGACCGCCGCTACCCCGGCTTCCCCCTCGCCGAGATCGCCGCCGACGGCTCCAGCGTGATCACCAAGCAGCCCGACACCGGGGGCCTGGTCTCGCCGGGCACCGTCACCGCGCAGCTGCTCTACGAGATCGGGGAGCCCGCCTACCTCGGCCCGGACGCGGTGGCGCACTTCGACTCCCTGTACCTGGCCCAGGAGGGGGAGCACCGGGTCCGGATCTCCGGGGTCAGGGGCAGCGCGCCCACGGACCAGCTGAAGGTGGCCCTGAACTACGAGGGCGGCTACCGCAACACCATGACCCTCGTCCTGACCGGCACCCGCATCGAGGAGAAGGCGGCCTGGGCGGAGCAGCAGCTCGTGGAGCTGCTCGGCGGACGGGACCGCTTCGCGGAGTTCGACGTGCAGCTGCTGCGCTTCGACCACCCGGACGCCCCCACCAACGCCCAGGCCACCGCGCACCTGCGGGTCACGGTCAAGGACCCCGACCGGCGCAAGGTCGGCCGGGCCTTCTCCAATACGACGATGGAACTCGCACTCGGCGGCTACCCGGGGTTCCACACCACGACCCCACCCACGGCCGAGAGCGCCTTCGGCGTCTACTGGCCCACCCTCGTGCCCGCCTCCGAGGTCCGGCATCTGGTCACGCTGCCCGACGGCACCACGAGAGCCGTGCCCCACGCCCCGGTCACCGGTGAGGTGCCCGGGGCGGCCGCGCCCGTCGTGCCGGCGGCGGTCGAGGGCCCCACCCGCAGGCTCCCGCTGGGCGAGATCGCGGCGGCCCGGTCCGGGGACAAGGGCGGCAACGCCAACATCGGCGTCTGGACCCGGACCGATGCCGAGTACGAGTGGCTCCGCGGCCATCTCACGGTCGAACGCGTGCGCGAGCTGCTCCCGGAGGCGGCCGAGCTGGAGATCCGCCGCTTCGACCTGCCCAACCTGCGCGCGCTGAACGTCGTCGTGGTCGGGCTCCTCGGCGCCGGGGTCGCCTCGGCCACCCGACCCGACCCGCAGGCCAAGGGCCTGGGCGAGTACCTGCGCAGCCGCCTCGTCGACATCCCCGTCGCCCTGCTGTCGGACTGACCGGGGTGGCGGGGTGACCCACCCGCCCGTCCGCCGCCTCACCCCCTTGGCGGTGGGCGGGCCTCCTTCTGTGAGAGAGGTTCGGATGGCTCTGCCCGTGGGCGTCAACGTCGGGCACTTCTTCCGGGGAGTGCCCGCGGACTTCGCCGAGACCGTCCGGCGGATCGAGGACCTGGGCTTCGACGGCCTGTGGTTCGCCGAGGCCTACGGCTCGGACGTCTTCACCCCGCTGGCCTACGCCGCGGCCGTGACCAGCCGGATCCGGCTCGGGACGGCCGTCGCGCAGATCCCCGCGCGGACCCCCACCGCCACCGCCACCACCGCGGCGACGCTGGACCAGCTCTCCGGCGGCCGGGTCGTCCTCGGGCTGGGTGCGTCCGGCCCACAGGTCTCCGAGGGCTGGCACGGCGTCGCCTACCCCCGCCCGCTCGCCCGGACCCGCGAGTACGTCGACGTGGTGCGCCGGGTCCTTGCCCGCGCGGAACCGCTCGACCACGACGGCGAGTTCCACCAGCTCCCGTTGCGTGGCGGCACCGGGCTCGGCAAGCCGCTGAAGTCGTCGCTGCACATCCTGCGTCCCGACCTGCCGATCCAGCTCGGCGCCGAGGGGCCGCGCAACGTCGCGCTCGCCGCCGAGATCGCCGACGGCTGGCACGCGATGTTCTTCTCCCCCGCCTTCGACGGCTTCTACCGCGAGGCCCTCGACGCCGGCTTCGCGAGACGCGGCGGCAGGCCGGAGCGGTTCGAGGTCGTCTGCACCCTGCCCGTCGTCGTCGACACCGACGTCGAGCGCGCCGCCGACCGGGTCCGCCCCGACCTCGCCCTGTACATGGGCGGCATGGGCGCCCGCGGCGCGAACTTCCACCACGACGTGTTCGCCCGCATGGGACACGCCGAGCTCGCGGCCAGGGTCCAGGACCTCTATCTGCGCGGCGAGAAGGCCGCCGCCGCGGCGGCGATCCCCACCTCGCTGGTCGAGGAGGTCGCACTCGTCGGACCGCCGGGCAAGATCCGGGAGGAGATCGGGCGCTGGGAGAGCACGGTGGTCGGCTCCCTCGCCGTGCAGGGCCTGCCTGCCGACCTCGACACCCTGGCCACCGCGGTCCTCTGAGTGGCTGGGATCAGGCACCTTCCTCGAGGGCGCCGTCGACGGCCGGTCGGCGCCCGGGCACGTCCTGCGCGGGCGCAATCCCCAGACACGAGTGCGCAGCGCCGCTCAGGAGTTCGGCGAGCCGAGCAGGCGGTAGACCCGAGTTGTGGAACAGGATGCTCTGGATGCTGCCGATCGCGGCGTGCACGAGCAGCCGGACCTCGGCGTCGGGCATTCCCGGGCGCAGCGGTGCAGCGACCGCGACCCACTCCTCGATGTAGTGCCGCTGCGCGCGCCGGAGCCGGCGCAGGTCCTCCTCCGGGAGGTTGCGCGCCTCGCGGTGGTACACCTGGAGAATCCGCCGATCACGGATCGCCACCTCGACGTGGTTCCGTACCAACGCGGTGACCGCCGCCCGGTCGTCGACGGCCGACTCCACCACCTCCGACGCTCCGGTACGGAGGTTGTCCATGACCTTGTCCAGCAGCACGGCCAGGATGGCGGACTTGCTGGGGAAGTGCCGGTAGATCCCGGAGCCGACGATGCCGGCGGCCGTGCCGATGTCCGCCATCCCCACGGTGTGGTAGCCGTTGCGGGAGATCAGATCGGCGGCCGCGGTCAGGATCCGCGTCTTACGGGCAGGATCACGCCGCCTCGGACCACGCTCCCCGGGCACAGGCACACCTCCGTCTCCACCAGCCGGAATCACCATGACACACGTCGGCCACTCCCGGGTTCGGGCGTGGCCGACGTGTCATCCGACGGTCAGCCGATCGGGAGCCCCTTCGGGTCGCCGAGCGTGCCGACGCCGTCGACGGGCACCGGTGGTACCAGCCTGGTCGTCTCCGGCAGGACGTCGCTCAGCTGCGGCGCCTGCGTCCGGCACCCGGCGCGGTAGCCGTCGACGTTCTCGCCGTGGACCCCTGACGCCTCGTCCGCGAAGTAGGCGATCTGGGCGAAGGCCTGCTGTGCGTTGAGGTGCAGGTTGATGTCGTGCCCGGCGTCCGGGACCGCGGCCGCGCGGAAACAGGCTGCGGAGTCGTGTGCCGGGGCCTCCCACTCCCGCAGCCGGGTCGACGCGGCCTCCAGCTCCTGGGGCGAGGCGTCGTGCCCCGCATCCGTGGCGCACTCCTGCTGGTTCGCGCCGCACACCAGGGTGTCGAACTCACCGTTGATGGTGAAGGTCGGGATGGTGATGTTCTTGTGCATCCCGGTGTACTCCGGCGCCGGGAACGTCGCGAGCTCCGGTACCGTCACCGTGTTCGCCAGCTCGTTGTCCTTCTCGATCACGGCCGGGTCGGCGTTCGGCTCGTGGTAGAGCGCCGGGATGTTGCGGCTGCCCTGGCGGACCTGGAGGTAGCCCGGGTCCTTCGCCCACGGCTCGTCCGCGGTCACCGGGTCCAACGCGGCCGGGCCGCCGGTGAGGATCAGCGGCACCGCGTTGATCGCTCCGACGCGGTCGGTGTAGCCGGTGGCGATGACCGCGTCGGTGTCGTTGTAGAGGCTCGACTCGAACCAGGCGATGACCGATCCGTACGAGTGCCCGACCGTGGTGACGTGATCGAAGGCGACATCACCGATCGCACCCTGCTTCAGCTTGCTGATCAGCTGGTGGATGGTCTCGGCCTGAGCGGCCGTGGTGGTGAGCGCGCTGAGCGGGTGGTCGGAGCGACCGTGCCCGATCCGGTCGATGTTGAGGGTCGCGTAGCCGTGGCGGATGAGGGCGTTCACCGCCGAGTACCTCTCCGGCTGGTAGGGGAAGTCCCAGTAGTGGGTGCCGTAGGTGATGCCGTGGATCAGCACGAGCACTGCGGGCGGACGACCGGCCTTCGCGTCCGCCAGAGCTTCCCGGCTCATGCACAGTTCGCCGTAGATGGAGGACGGGACCGAAGGCTCCTTCAGGTTCAGCCCCGCCGTTCCGGGCAACGACGTCCCGGCCGGAGCGGCCACCGCCGGGATCGACACCGGGATCTGCCCGGCGAAGGGGCAGGTCTTGTTCTCCGCGGAGGTCGGGGTTCCGTAGTCACGGGGCGCGGCGGGCGTGTCCGGCGCCGCCCCGGCCACACCGACCACACCGACCAGCGCTGCTACGGCCGCAGCGACGGCTATGGCGACGCGGACGTGTCTCCTCATAATCGAGCCTCTCTTTAGTGAATGGCTGTTCTCAACAACGAGCACGCTGCCCACCAGATGCAGACCGATCGAGTGATGGAGCACGCATGCTGTCGGTAGTCGGCACGTAACGAGCGTCGGAAGGCGGCACAGCCTCATGCAGACCGACAAGCGGCCGTCACCTTCGGCAGCGCAAGTGATCCAGATTCACTTGTGGAGTTGGACCCGGGCCAACCGGCAGGCCTTCACCGTGGGCCTGCTGCCTCACTGCGGAACCTCGTGAGGACCGAGGCGCTGCCCGACGGCGCGAGTCGCCACGCCACTGCGAGGGACGACCGAGAAGGGCTTGACCGGAGCGCCGACGATGGTTAACTTCGCACGCGCAAAACGTGAACGGTCTGAACGCCAGAGGGACGGCGAAGGATCGAGACGAGCGGGAGGATGATCATTAGAGAAGCCCCCGGACATCTGGATCAGTAGAAGTGTCTCTGTAGTTGCGGGGCCCGGCCATCAGGCCGGGCCCCGCACGGCGTCATGGGTCATCGACGGTGGCGACCAGCAGTACGGCAACCGCCGGGGCCACGCCACCGGCGTCCGGCGGTGGGACGGGCACCCGCCGGAGGACGGCCCGCGTGATCACGGCGACCATCCTGTACCGGGCCGACCAGCGGCGACGTGGTCAGGTCGTCCCGCGCGCCTGACCAGGCCGCCCGAACGACGGGCCCGGTCGGCCCGCTGGAGCGACCAGGTCCCGTCCCGCCCCCGCACCGCGCACGAGTGCCACGGGGTCATCCATGCGTCGTCGGCCGGCACTAGGCGCACACCCAGCTTCGACGAGCCGGCCGGATGCGGGTGGATGGACAGCCGCACGCCGTCGGGGAACCGATCGGCGACCAGCGCGCTCCAGGCGTTGCTGCGGGCCACGACCCGGTAGCCGCGCTCCCGGGAGCGGCGCTGCAGGGCGGCGCGGCTGCCCTCGTGGTCGCCGGCGTCCTCGACGAGGAACCGCACGATCCCCAGGTAGAGCGCGCGTTCGGAGGGGTCGGCGCGGCAGCGCTCCCGCAACTGCTCGACCGACGGCGCCCACAGCCGGTCGAGCAGCGCACGGCGTTCGGAGTGGCTGCGATCGGGGTAGGCGTCCGACAGGTCGAAGAACTCGAAGCCCGGCAGCCGCTCCGCCGCGGCGAGCTCGCGGAGTGCGGCGCCGTAGTCGTCGACGTGCCCGTCGGGCACTCCGATGAGGTCGGCGAAGACGTGCCCGTCGGAGCAGACGAGCACCCGCGCACCCGGTTCGTGCACGGCGGCGATCTCGGCCCGGACGCGGTCCAGGTGGTGCAGCGACAGCCGCTCCCCCGCGTCGGGCAGCCGGCCGAGCACCTTGGCCGGGTTCGGGGACTTGCAGGGGAACGCCGGTAGCACCAGCCGCAGTGGTGTACCGGCGGTGACGGCGGCCCGGATCTGGGCGCGCTGCGGGTCGAAGGCGGAGGGCTCGGGCGCCGGCTCGTCGCGCGGGGCGCGCCGGTGGCGCAGCAGGATGTCGAGGACGTCCTCGACGACGGCGTCGGTGCGGGTCCGGTCGGTGACCGGGTCCGGGGCACAGGCGATCAACGATGCTCCGATCGGCGGGTCGCCACGGGTGACGACGGCGTGGTGGGTGTCGGTCGGGTCAGCGGGCGTGCGACGACGCGTCGTGGGTCACGAGGAGTGCGCGGACACCGCGGCCCAGCACGGCCGGGGTCCAGTCGAGCGCGGCGGGATCGGTGGCGAACCGCATGCCGGGCAGCCGGGCGAGCAGGGTGCCCAACGCGACCTGCAGCTCGACGCGGGCCAGCGCGGCGCCAGGACAGAAGTGGATGCCGTGTCCGAACGCGAGGTGCGGGTTCGGGCTGCGGTCGAGCACCAGCTCGTCGGCTCGGTCGAAGCGGCGCGGGTCGCGGTTGGCCGCGCACAGCGACACGATCACCGAGTCCCCGGCGGGGACCTCGCGGCCGTGCAGCTCGTCGGTCTCGGCGAGGAACCGCCAGGTGGTGAGCTCGAACGCGCTGTCGTAGCGCAGCAGCTCCTCCACCGCGCGCGGCAGCAGCTCCGGGTCGGCGGCGAGGCGGTCGAGCTCGTCGGGGCGGTGCAGCAGCGCGACCAGCGCGGTGGTGATCTGGTTCGTCACCGGCTCCTGCCCGGCCACGAGCAGCTGGAAGACCATGGAGTCGAGCTGCTCCGCGGTGAGCTCGTCGGCGTCGCGGGCCGCGACCAGACGGGTGAGCAGCCCGCCGCCGGGCAGGTCCCGCACGCCGTCGACGACCCGCGCGATGTAGTCCTGCAGCCCGTGCAGCAGCCCCTCGTAGTGGGCGCGGCGCGGGTCGGAGGGCCCGACCGGGGCGACGACGCCGCCCCACTCCCGCCGGAACCCCGACGCGAGCTCGTCGGGCAGCCCGATCGCCAGGGCCAGCACGGCGAACGGGAAGTGGGCGGCGAACCCCGCGACCAGGTCCACCGGTCCGTCGGTGGCCGTCAGGTCGTCCAGGAGCCGGTCGGCGATCTCCTGCAGCCGTGGGCGCAGCTCCTCGGCAGCCCGCGGGGTGAAGGACTCGGTCACCAGCCGTCGCATGACGGTGTGGGTGGGCGGGTCCTGGTGCAGCAGGTGGACCTGCAGCTGGGAGTGCTGCGGTTCGGGCATGATCGACGCCCGCGCCCGCCAGCGGTCGTTGCCCAGGCTGTGGTCCTTGCCCAGGCGCCGGTCGTTCAGGGTGGCGTGGGCGGCGTCGTAGCCCGTGACCAGCCAGGCGTGCACACCGCTGGGGAACGCCACCCGGTGGATCGGGCAACGGCGGCGCAGCTCCCCGTAGAGCGGGTAGGGGTCGCGCTTGTAGTCCGGGCCGACGAGCGGGACCGGCTCGGTCTCGTGGTGGGAGATCATCGGTGTCCTCTCAGATCCGCAGCGCGGGCCGCGCGACGTCGAGCCACAGGGCGAGGTCGACGACCCGCTCCAGGCGCAGCCGGGTGCCCCAGTCGAGCCCCTCCGCGGGCGCGTCGAGCAGCGGGTCGATGCGGGTGCGGTCGACGACGTCGGTGACGCCGTCGACGGTCAGGGCGTCGCGGGCCAGCTCCTGCAGCCCGGTGGCGTAGCCGGGGTCGTGGGTGGCCGGATAGTGGTTCTTGGCCCGCCACAGCACCGAGTCGGGCAGGTGCTTCGCACCCGCTCTGCGCAGCAGCGACTTCTCCCGGCCGTCGCGGGTCTGCTCGCTCCACGGGACCGAGAACGCGTACTCGACGAGGCGGTGGTCGCAGTAGGGCACGCGGACCTCCAGGCCGTGCGCCATCGACAGCCGGTCCTTGCGGTGCAGGAGCTGACGCACCCAGCGGGTGAGCGAGAGGTGCTGCAGCTCGCGCGAGCGGTGCTGCTCGGGTGACTCGTCGTCGTGGTGCGGGACGGCGGCGAGCGCGTCGGCGTAGGTGTCGGCGCGGAACTCCCCGAGCCGCATGGCGGCCGCGAGGTCGGGGTGCAGCGGGACCGCCGCGTCGTCGCCGGTGACCAGCAGCCACGGGAACGTCGCCGCGGCCCGCGGACGCTCGGCGTGGAACCAGGGGTAGCCGCCGAACACCTCGTCGGCGGCCTCCCCGGACAGCGCGACCGTCGAGTGCTCGCGGATCCGACCGAACAGCAGGTACAGCGAGGTGTCCATGTCGCCGACGCCGATCGGGGAGTCCCGGGCCGCGACGACGGCGCGCCGGTGCTCCAGGTCGAGCAGCGCCGCCGGGTCGAGGACGGTCACCGAGTGGTCGGTGCCGATGTGCGCCCCGGCCTCGGCCGCGTAGGGGGTGTCGTGCCCGGTGCGCAGGACGTCGCCGGTGAACTCGCGGGCCTGGTCGGTGTAGTCGACGGCGTAGGAGCGCAGCACCGCGTCGGGCCCGTGACGGTCGCGGAGTTCTGCCGCGGCGAACGCGGTCACGACCGAGGAGTCGAGCCCGCCCGAGAGCAGGCTGCAGATCTCGACGTCGGCCTCCAGCCGGGACCGGGCGGCCCGCTCGACGAGCGCCGCGACGTGGTCGGCGGTCGCCTCGGGGCCGTCGGTGTGCTCCCGCAGCTCCAGCTGCCAGTAGCGGCCGGTGCGCACGCCGTCGGCGTCGAACAGCAGCCACCCGCCGGGCTCGACCTCCGCGACACCGGCGTAGACGCCGGGCCAGGTGGAGAACAGCAGCGAGTAGCCGTCGCGCAGGCTCTCGACGTCGGCGACCGGGTCGATACCGGGGTGGGCGAACAGGGCCTTGGGCTCGGAGCCGAACGCGACGCCACCGGTCGGGGTGCGGGCCCAGTACAACGGTTTGACGCCGAGCCGGTCGCGGCCCAGTACGAGCCGGCCGGTCGGCTGGTCCCACACCGCGAACGCGAACATGCCCTCCAGCCGGTCGAGCACGGCGAGCCCCCACTCCCGGTACCCGGCGAGCACGACCTCGGTGTCGCTGCGCGTGTCGAACCGGTGCCCGCGCGAGCGCAGCTCGGCGCGCAGCTCGTGGTGGTTGTAGACCTCGCCGGAGTAGGACAGGACGGTGCGGGTGCCCTCGCTGCCGGCGAGCATCGGCTGCACGCCACCGTCGAGGTCGATCACCGCGAGGCGGCGGTGCCCGAGCGCGGCGCGTTCCTCGTGCCACACCCCGCCGGCGTCGGGCCCGCGCAGGACCTGGGTCGCGGCCATGGCCTCGGCGACCGCGCGGAGCGCCGCCGGGTCGGCGGCGGGAGCGGGCTCGGCCAGGCCGGCGATGCCACACATCAGGGGATCTCCTCGGTGGTGGGACGATCGCGGTGCCCGATCAGCAGCAACGCGGCGACGACGGCCGTGAGCGCCGTGACGACGAGGGCGGGACGGGTGGCGAGCACCGTGCCGTCGGTGTTCCAGGCGAGCGCGGCGGCGGCCGGGCCGACCGCGAAACCGAGGGCGCGGGCGCACTGCACGCCGGCTCCGGCGGTCGCCATCCGGTCCCGCGCGGCTCCGGCGAGGACGAGCACCTGGGTGGGGCCGCCGTAGAGTCCGGTGCCCAGTCCGGCCAGCGCCACCCGCCAGGCGACGTCGACCGGGGTCCAGGACGCCCCGTCGGGGAGCGCGGCGAGCAGCGTGAAGCCGACCGCGGCGAGGGCGACGCCGGCGACCGCGACCGCGCGCGGGGAGAAGCGGTCGGCGAGCCGGCCAGCGGGCGGCCCGGCCACGACCATCCCCAGCGGGAACGCCAGCAGCGCCAGCCCGGCGGCGGCGGGACCGGAGCCCCCGGCCTGCAACCCGACGGCGACCAGGTACGAGGCGGCCGCGAACGCCCCGGCGAGCAGGGCCACGGCGGCGGCGGGCGCGACGCCACGCGGCCGAAGCGCCGCGGCGACCGCGCGAGCGCCGGGGCGCGACGCCGAGGTGGCGAGCGCGGCGACCGCGACCACGATCGCCGCGGCCACCACCGCCGGACCGGCGAGAACACCGGTGGCGACGGCACACACGAGTCCGAGACCGGCGAGGAGCAGTGCGGCGTCGACCAGGCCCGCCCGGTCCGGCCCGGCCAGCACCCCGGCGGGGATCCGCGACCGGCGGACCAGCACGACCGCGACCAGCGACAACGCGACCACCGGGACGAACGCGACGCGCCAGCCGGCCAGCTCGATCATCGGCCCGCCCACCGCGGGACCCAGCACCCCGCCGATCGGGCCGGCCGTCGCGGGCACCGCCATCGCCCGGCCCCGACGCTGCGGGGCGACCGCAGCCACCGCGAGCACCGGCATGAGCACCATCAGCACCGCGCCGCCGGCACCCTGCAGAACGCGCAGCCCGACCAGCACCGGCAGCGACGGCGCGACCACGGCCGTGAGGTTCGCGGCGGCGAAGACACCGACGGCGGTGAGCAGGGCGGGTCGCACGGCGACCCGGTCCAGCCACCGCCCCGCCGGCAGCAGCAGCGCCACGGCCGGGATCGCATACGCCAGCACAACCCACTGGACCGACCGGGGATCGGCGCCGAATCCCTCCGCGATCCGCGGCAGGGCCACGGTGACGACGTTCATGTCGAACATCGCCGTGAACGACAGCAGGCCCGCCACCGCGACCGCGGCCCGGTCGTCACGCACCTGCCCGGCCGGCTCCGACGCCGTTCCGTCCTCGACCACTCCACCTCCGATCGCCACACCGTCGAGTGACGAGTCGTCACCACACGTGGTCGAGTTCCCGGGCGATACGGCCGAACGGCGCGATCCACGTCACACGTCATGACGACGACCGGAGGAACTGATCGACCGCGGACGCCGACTGGTGAGGTGTCCAGGACGAGTACGGCATGAAGGACGTGTGCGGGTGCGACGACACCGACGGACGATCACGACGGCAGTGGCCGCCCTCGCCGCCACGGTCCTCCTGCTGGCCGGGTGCGGCAGCGGCGCACCGGCCGCCGGCCACGCAGGTCACGAGGGTGGGGACGGGGGCGGATCGTCGGCGGGCGGTGCCGGACACCCGGCCGCACCCGCCTGCCCCCCGACACCGCAGCTCGCGGCCCCGCCCCGGCGCGTGGTCACGATGGACGGCGGGGCCGCCGCAGTCCTGAACGAGCTCGGCCAACGTGAACGGATCGTCGGTACCGCCGCCCCGGACTTCTTCGCGGCCTTCACCGGCACCGAGCGGACCGAGCTCGACTCGATCCCGGTGCTGGACCCCGGACAGGGCACCACCGAGTCGGTCGTCGCGGCGAAGCCCGACCTCGTCGTCGGGATCTCCAGCTACAGCTTCGGCGGTTTCGACGGCACCCCCTCGGTGGAGCGGCTGCGGCAGGCCGGCGCCGCCAGCCTGGTGGCCTGCGAGGACGCACCCTCGCCGGTGCAGGACATCGACGAGACCTACGCGTTCATCCAGCAGGTCGCGACCGTCTTCGGCGCGCAGGAACGGGGTACGCAGCTGGTCGACCGGATCAGGGCCCAGGTCGCCGCGGCGGCACCCGCCCCCGGCACCGCACCGGTCCGGGTGCTGGCGCTGTCCTCTGCCCCGCAGACCGCCCAGCCGCTGATGACCCAGGGCGGCTCCGGCCTCGCCAACGGCATCATCACCCTCGCCGGCGGACAGAACATCGCCGCCGACCAGGACAGCGACTTCGCGAGCCTGTCCGCCGAGCAGGTCGCCGCCCTCGACCCGCAGGCGATCGTCGTGATCACCGGATTCTCCCCGCAGAGCGACGCCGAGCTGACCGCGGCCATCCGGTCCAGCCCCGCCCTCGCCTCGACGACCGCAGTGCGCGAGAACCGGCTGGTCACCGTCCCGCAGTCGATCACCCTGTCCCCCAGCGTGCTCAACGGGCACGCCGTCGCCACCATCGCGAAGGGCATCCACGGCACCGGATGACCATGCATGAGGAGGCGGCGGGGACCGGCGGCCTGCTGGGCCGGGTGCCGCCGGACCGGCCGGTCCCTGCGGCCGGCGGCCTGCTCGGCCGGGTGCCGCCGGCGGCCGTGCTCGCCGGGCTGCTCCTCGCCCTGCTGGCCTCGGTCGTCGTCGCGATCGGCCTCGGCCCGGTGTCGATCCCGCCCGGCCGGGTGCTCGACGCCGTGACCGCCCACCTGACCGGCGGTGTGTCGGGGATCGACCGGGCCGAGGACTTCATCGTCTGGGAGCTGCGCACCCCACGTGTGCTGCTCGGTGTCGTCGTGGGGGCCGGGCTCGCCGTCGCCGGATTGCTGGTGCAGGCCATGGTCCGCAACCCGATCGGCGACCCCTATATCCTGGGGCTGTCGTCGGGGGCCTCGGTCGGCGCGGTCCTGGTCATCACCACGATCGGCACCGCGACGGCCGGGCTGTTCACGCTGCCCGCCGCGGCCTTCACCGGTGCGCTGCTCACGGGGCTGGGCGTCTTCGTCCTGTCCCGGGTCCGCGGGCGCCTGCACGCGACCCGGATGGTGCTGGCCGGGGTCGCGGTCGGGCAGCTGCTGGGCGGTATCACCTCCTTCCTGCTGCTGCGCACCCGCAACACCGACGCCCAGCAGCAGGTCCTGTTCTGGATGCTCGGAAGCCTGGCCGGGGCCCGCTGGGACCTGCTCGCACTGTCCGCCGCGATCGTCGGCGTGCTTCTGGTGCCCCTGTGGTGGCAGGCGAACCGGGTCAACCTGCTCGTCCTCGGCGACGACACGGCGTCGGCGCTGGGCACCGACCCCACCCGGCTGCGGGCGGCCCTGTTCGTCCTCACCGGACTGCTCACCGGGGCGGTGGTGGCGGTGTCGGGCAGCATCGGGTTCGTCGGTCTCGTCGTCCCGAACCTGGCCCGGCTGCTGTTCGGCGCCGACCACCGCCGCACCCTGCCGGTGTGCGTGCTGCTCGGCGCGCTCGTCGTGGTCTGGTCCGACACCGCCGCCAGGCTCGTGCTCGCTCCGACCGAGCTGCCGATCGGCATCCTCACCGCCGCGATCGGCGTGCCGTTCTTCCTCTGGGTGCTGCGCCGCAGCGCGACGGGGGCGGTGGGCGTGTGAGCGCCCGGCTCGTGATCGACGGCGTCAGCGTCGGCCACGGCGGGGACCGGGTCGTGCACGACGCGACGCTGACCGTCCCCGACGGTGCCGTCCTCGCTCTCGTCGGGCCCAATGGGTCGGGCAAGTCCAC
>NZ_MCIP01000001.1:3663860-3667427 GCF_001932425.1 Pseudonocardia sp. Ae505_Ps2 | reverse complement strand
GCCCCTTCGCCGGTGCAGAACATCGACGACACCTACACGTTCGTCCAGCAGACCGCGGCCGTGTTCGGCGCGGAGGCGCAGGGCACGCAGCTCGTCGACCGGATCAAGGCCCAGGTCGCGGCCGCGACCCCCGCCCCCGGCACCGCACCGGTGCGGGTGTTGGCGCTGTCCTCTGCCCCGCAGACCGGTCAGCCGCTGATGACCCAGGGCGGCTCCGGGCTCGCCAACGGCATCATCACCCTCGCCGGCGGGCAGAACATCGCCGCCGACCAGGACAGCGACTTCGCGAGCCTGTCCGCCGAGCAGGTCGCCGCCCTCGACCCGCAGGCGATCGTGGTGATCACCGGATTCTCCCCGCAGAGCGACGCCGAGCTGACCGCGGCCATCCGGTCCAGCCCCGCCCTCGCCTCGACGACCGCGGTGCGCGAGAACCGGCTGGTCACCGTCCCGCAGTCGATCACCCTGTCCCCCAGCGTGCTCAACGGGCACGCCGTCGCCACCATCGCGAAGGGCATCCACGGCACCGGATGACCATGCATGAGGAGGCGGCGGGGACCGGCGGCCTGCTGGGCCGGGTGCCGCCGGACCGGCCGGTCCCTGCGGCCGGCGGCCTGCTCGGCCGGGTGCCGCCGGCGGCCGTGCTCGCCGGGCTGCTCCTCGCCCTGCTGGCCTCGGTCGTCGTCGCGATCGGCCTCGGCCCGGTGTCGATCCCGCCCGGCCGGGTGCTCGACGCCGTGACCGCCCACCTGACCGGCGGTGTGTCGGGGATCGACCGGGCCGAGGACTTCATCGTCTGGGAGCTGCGCACCCCACGTGTGCTGCTCGGTGTCGTCGTGGGGGCCGGGCTCGCCGTCGCCGGATTGCTGGTGCAGGCCATGGTCCGCAACCCGATCGGCGACCCCTATATCCTGGGGCTGTCGTCGGGGGCCTCGGTCGGCGCGGTCCTGGTCATCACCACGATCGGCACCGCGACGGCCGGGCTGTTCACGCTGCCCGCCGCGGCCTTCACCGGTGCGCTGCTCACGGGGCTGGGCGTCTTCGTCCTGTCCCGGGTCCGCGGGCGCCTGCACGCGACCCGGATGGTGCTGGCCGGGGTCGCGGTCGGGCAGCTGCTGGGCGGTATCACCTCCTTCCTGCTGCTGCGCACCCGCAACACCGACGCCCAGCAGCAGGTCCTGTTCTGGATGCTCGGAAGCCTGGCCGGGGCCCGCTGGGACCTGCTCGCACTGTCCGCCGCGATCGTCGGCGTGCTTCTGGTGCCCCTGTGGTGGCAGGCGAACCGGGTCAACCTGCTCGTCCTCGGCGACGACACGGCGTCGGCGCTGGGCACCGACCCCACCCGGCTGCGGGCGGCCCTGTTCGTCCTCACCGGACTGCTCACCGGGGCGGTGGTGGCGGTGTCGGGCAGCATCGGGTTCGTCGGTCTCGTCGTCCCGAACCTGGCCCGGCTGCTGTTCGGCGCCGACCACCGCCGCACCCTGCCGGTGTGCGTGCTGCTCGGCGCGCTCGTCGTGGTCTGGTCCGACACCGCCGCCAGGCTCGTGCTCGCTCCGACCGAGCTGCCGATCGGCATCCTCACCGCCGCGATCGGCGTGCCGTTCTTCCTCTGGGTGCTGCGCCGCAGCGCGACGGGGGCGGTGGGCGTGTGAGCGCCCGGCTCGTGATCGACGGCGTCAGCGTCGGCCACGGCGGGGACCGGGTCGTGCACGACGCGACGCTGACCGTCCCCGACGGTGCCGTCCTCGCTCTCGTCGGGCCCAATGGGTCGGGCAAGTCCACCCTGCTCAAGACCCTGTACCGGGTGCTCAAGCCGCTGCGGGGGCACCTGCTCCTCGGTGACGACGACCTGGCCGCGATGGCGCACCGCGACAACGCGCGCGCGGTCGGGGTGCTCTCCCAGGACGACACCGGCGGGTTCGACTTCACCGCGTGGGAGGCCGTCATGCTCGGCCGCTCCCCCCACCTGGGGACCTTCGGCCGACCCGGGCCCGGTGATGCCGCCGTCGTCGCCGACGCCCTGGCCCGCACCGGATGCACCGCGTTCGCCGCCCGCCCGCTGTCGGAGCTGTCCGGCGGGGAACGGCAGCGGGTGCTGCTGGCCCGCGCACTGGCCCAGCAGCCTCGGGTGCTGGTACTCGACGAGCCCACCAACCACCTCGACCCCCGCCATCAGCTCGGGGTCCTGCGCCTGGCCCGCGACATCGGGACCACCGTCGTCGCGGCGCTGCACTCGCTCGACCTCGCCGCGCAGTACGCCGACCTGGTCGCGGTGCTGTCAGCGGGCCGCATCGCCGCGGTCGGCCCGCCGGCCGAGGTGCTGACCCCCGGCCTGCTCGCTGCGCACTTCCGGGTCGACGGGTCGATCGTCGCCGACCCGGTGACCGGGGCGCCCCGGGTACTGCTGCGCGAGCTGGACGCCGGTCAGGCCACCTTGTGACCGCACCTGCACCGGAGACCGTCCTGGCAGCCACAACCGCAGCCGCACCCGGACGCCAGATGATCCCCGAAACCACCCCGTTGCCCTGCGACTGCGATTGGTGCCATAGTGGCGCCATGAAGCGGATGAATCTGCGGGATGTTCCCGACGATGTCTACGCTGCGCTCGCTGCAACTGCCGAGGCGAACCGGCAGTCGTTGTCGGCATTCGTGGTTGACCGGCTCACCGAGGTCGCCCAGGTGACCCGGCTGGACAACTACGTGGCCTCCTACCAGCCGCCGCAGGGCAGCGGGCTCACCCTCGACGACGCGACCGCGGTGGTGAGGGAGGTGCGCGAGGCCTCGTGAGCCTGGCCGTGATCGATGCTTCGGTACTGGCCGCCTTCTACGCGGCCGATGATTCTCGTCGCGATGTGGTCGCGGCTCGCCTGGCAACCGGCGACGCCCTGTTCGCTCCTGCTCACCTCGACGCTGAGGTGGTCTCCGCGTTACGGGGTATGGCCCGCCGCAGCTCCGTGCTGCATGCCGCGATACCCGCCGCGTTACGGCACCTGGCGGATTTCCCCATCCGCCGCATGCCACTGGCTCCGCTACTGGAGCGCATCTGGGAGCTCCAAGACAACATCACTCCCTACGACGCTGCCTACGTTGCGCTCGCCGAACGTCTCGGTGGCCCCCTGGTCACCGGAGACGGCAAACTCGTCGCAGCGAGCGGAGCTCGCTGTACCTTCGACCTCATCACGTGATCGGCATCCGCAGACCCCCCTACGGCACCGGGGCAGGCTGGCGAAGGATGTGGATACGTGCCTACCGGCGGTGGGCGGACCGGAAAGAGACGGGCTGGCGTGAGCGAGTACCAGTACTATGAGTTCCTTGCGTTGGACCGGCCGCTCACCGAGCGGGAGCAGGCCGAGGTGCGGGCGTTGTCAACGCGGGCGCAGATCAGTGCGACCAGATTCACGAACGAGTATCACTGGGGCGATTTCGGTGGTGATCCACTCCGGATGGTGGAGCGCTACTACGACGCCCATCTCCACTTCGCGAACTGGGGCAGCCGGACGTTGATGTTCAGGCTGTCTCTGGCGGTGTTCGATGTCGAGACGGTCGACCCGTATCTGGTCGATTCACTGG
>NZ_MCIP01000001.1:3587087-3663848 GCF_001932425.1 Pseudonocardia sp. Ae505_Ps2 | reverse complement strand
GACGACCGCGGTGCGCGAGAACCGGCTGGTCACCGTCCCGCAGTCGATCACCCTGTCCCCCAGCGTGCTCAACGGGCACGCCGTCGCCACCATCGCGAAGGGCATCCACGGCACCGGATGACCATGCATGAGGAGGCGGCGGGGACCGGCGGCCTGCTGGGCCGGGTGCCGCCGGACCGGCCGGTCCCTGCGGCCGGCGGCCTGCTCGGCCGGGTGCCGCCGGCGGCCGTGCTCGCCGGGCTGCTCCTCGCCCTGCTGGCCTCGGTCGTCGTCGCGATCGGCCTCGGCCCGGTGTCGATCCCGCCCGGCCGGGTGCTCGACGCCGTGACCGCCCACCTGACCGGCGGTGTGTCGGGGATCGACCGGGCCGAGGACTTCATCGTCTGGGAGCTGCGCACCCCACGTGTGCTGCTCGGTGTCGTCGTGGGGGCCGGGCTCGCCGTCGCCGGATTGCTGGTGCAGGCCATGGTCCGCAACCCGATCGGCGACCCCTATATCCTGGGGCTGTCGTCGGGGGCCTCGGTCGGCGCGGTCCTGGTCATCACCACGATCGGCACCGCGACGGCCGGGCTGTTCACGCTGCCCGCCGCGGCCTTCACCGGTGCGCTGCTCACGGGGCTGGGCGTCTTCGTCCTGTCCCGGGTCCGCGGGCGCCTGCACGCGACCCGGATGGTGCTGGCCGGGGTCGCGGTCGGGCAGCTGCTGGGCGGTATCACCTCCTTCCTGCTGCTGCGCACCCGCAACACCGACGCCCAGCAGCAGGTCCTGTTCTGGATGCTCGGAAGCCTGGCCGGGGCCCGCTGGGACCTGCTCGCACTGTCCGCCGCGATCGTCGGCGTGCTTCTGGTGCCCCTGTGGTGGCAGGCGAACCGGGTCAACCTGCTCGTCCTCGGCGACGACACGGCGTCGGCGCTGGGCACCGACCCCACCCGGCTGCGGGCGGCCCTGTTCGTCCTCACCGGACTGCTCACCGGGGCGGTGGTGGCGGTGTCGGGCAGCATCGGGTTCGTCGGTCTCGTCGTCCCGAACCTGGCCCGGCTGCTGTTCGGCGCCGACCACCGCCGCACCCTGCCGGTGTGCGTGCTGCTCGGCGCGCTCGTCGTGGTCTGGTCCGACACCGCCGCCAGGCTCGTGCTCGCTCCGACCGAGCTGCCGATCGGCATCCTCACCGCCGCGATCGGCGTGCCGTTCTTCCTCTGGGTGCTGCGCCGCAGCGCGACGGGGGCGGTGGGCGTGTGAGCGCCCGGCTCGTGATCGACGGCGTCAGCGTCGGCCACGGCGGGGACCGGGTCGTGCACGACGCGACGCTGACCGTCCCCGACGGTGCCGTCCTCGCTCTCGTCGGGCCCAATGGGTCGGGCAAGTCCACCCTGCTCAAGACCCTGTACCGGGTGCTCAAGCCGCTGCGGGGGCACCTGCTCCTCGGTGACGACGACCTGGCCGCGATGGCGCACCGCGACAACGCGCGCGCGGTCGGGGTGCTCTCCCAGGACGACACCGGCGGGTTCGACTTCACCGCGTGGGAGGCCGTCATGCTCGGCCGCTCCCCCCACCTGGGGACCTTCGGCCGACCCGGGCCCGGTGATGCCGCCGTCGTCGCCGACGCCCTGGCCCGCACCGGATGCACCGCGTTCGCCGCCCGCCCGCTGTCGGAGCTGTCCGGCGGGGAACGGCAGCGGGTGCTGCTGGCCCGCGCACTGGCCCAGCAGCCTCGGGTGCTGGTACTCGACGAGCCCACCAACCACCTCGACCCCCGCCATCAGCTCGGGGTCCTGCGCCTGGCCCGCGACATCGGGACCACCGTCGTCGCGGCGCTGCACTCGCTCGACCTCGCCGCCCAGTACGCCGACCTGGTCGCCGTGCTGTCCGCGGGCCGCGTCGCGGCACTGGGCGCACCGACCGAGGTGTTGACCCCCGGGCTGCTCGCGGCGCACTTCCGGGTCGACGGCTCGATCGTCGCGGACCCCGTGACCGGGGCGCCCCGGGTACTGCTGCGCGAGCTGGGCGCCGGTCGGGCCGCTGAGTGACCGCACCGGCACCCGGCCTGCTCATCTCCGGATTCGCTCGCGCTCGGCACCGGGGTCACGGCAGTATCACGGCTCGTGGAGACGAACCCCTGTGACGGCCGCCGGGCCGCCGACCGCCGTGGCGCGGCGATGCCGCTGCACCGGTGATCGACGAGAGCGGAGACCGGACGGTCCGCCGGGTCCGCATCACCCAGCTCGTCGGGTCCACCGTCGACGGCGCCGTTCTCGCGACGGCGGTGCTGTACTTCAGCACCCGGGTCGGGTTGGCGGCCGAGACTGTCGGGCTCGTGCTCGCCGTCGCGGCCGCGTGCGCACTGGGTTTGTCCGTGCCCATCGGAGTGCTGGCCGACGCTGTCGGTCTGCGCCGGGCGGGCGTGGCGCTGAGCGGGCTGGTCGTGGTCTCGCTCGTCGTCTACGCCCTGGCCGGCGGGCTCGTCTCCTACGCGGCCGGGGCGATCTGCTTCGTCGTCGCGCAGGCGGGGATCGGCGCGGTCCGCCAGGCCGTCGTCGCTGCGGCGGTGGCACCGGAGGACCGGGTACGAGCCCGGGCGACGCTGCACACACTGCTCAACGCCGGGATGGGACTGGGCACGGTGTGGGGCGCGGTCGTCCTGGCCGCCGACTCGGCGGCGCTCTACCGGGCGACGTTCGTCGGGGGCGCCGCTGCAACACTGGTCTGCACCGTCCTATTCGCCGGGCTGCCCGCGACGGCCCCGACGAGGGGCGGGATGGCGGCGGGGCGGCGCCCGGGGCTCGCCGCCCTGCGTGACGGCCGGTTCGTCACGGTGACCGGCCTGTCGGCGCTGCTGCAGCTCACCATGCCGGTGCTCAGCGTGATCCTGCCGCTCTGGGTGGCCACCAGGACCGGTGCCCCGGAGTGGGTCGCTGCCGTCGCGCTCGGGCTGAACACGATCCTGGTCCTCCTTCTCCAGACCGCCTGGGCAGCGAGGATCGGCTCCGTCACGGCCGCCCGGCGCTCGGCCGTGACGGCAGGGACCGCACTGCTCGTCTCGTGTGTCCTGATCGGACTCGCGGGCAGCGTAGGCGGGGCGGTGCTGCCCACCGTGCTCGTGTTGATCGGGGTGACGGTTCTGACCGCGGGTGAGATCGGGGCGGGCGCGGCGACGTGGTTCGTCGCGTTTCGCTCCGTCCCGGAGGGCGCCCAGGGCCAGTACCAGGCCGTGTTCGGGATGGCGGCCTCGTTCGCGCGGATCATCGGACCGGCGCTGGTGCTACCGCTCGTCCTCGCCACCGGCGAGATCGGGTGGTTGGCGGTCGGCGCCGTGATGGCCGCCGCGGGAATCGTGCTCTCGGCGATCACCGGGCGATCCGACCGAACTCCGCCGCAGCTCGGCTGATCGGAGACCATCGCACGCGCTCACCGGTAGATGCCGATGTCACCGTCCGGTCCGGGACTACGGCATCTGCCGGTCGATTCGGCGTGCGGCCAGGCTGGTCTCACTGCCCCGACGGCAGCCACCCCTCCGGGAAGGACCGACCATGACCACCGCCACCGACCAGGACGTCGAGCTGCGCCCCTTCCACATCGACGTCCCGCAGGCCGCGCTCGACGACCTGTCCGACCGCCTCGCCCGCACTCGCTGGGCCCCGGAGCTTCCGGGCGTCGGTTGGGAACGCGGCGTGGCGATCGGCCACGTGCGCGAGCTGGCCGAGTACTGGCGCACGACCTACGACTGGCGAGCGCACGAGGCGGCCCTCAACGCGTTCCCGCAGTTCACCACCGTCATCGACGGCCAGGAGATCCACTTCCTGCACGTGCGCTCGCCCGAACCCGACGCCATGCCGCTGCTGATGTGCCACGGCTGGCCGAGCTCGGTCGTGGAGTTCCAGCGCGTCATCGGCCCGCTCACCGACCCCCGGGCGCACGGCGGGGACCCGGCGCACGCCTTCCATCTCGTGCTGCCGTCGCTGCCCGGGTTCGGCTTCTCCCCACCGGTCACGGAACCGGGCTGGGGCATGGTGCGGACCACCGCGGCCTTCGCAGAGCTCATGCGTCGGCTCGGCTACTCCCGGTACGGCACACAGGGCGGGGATGCGGGCGCCGGGATCGTCGCGATGCTCGCCGGCCTCGCGCCGATGGCCGGCGGCCAGGTGGCCGGGATCCACCTGAACGGCCCGTCGAGCTTCGGGCCGCCCGCAGACGAGGCCACCCTGGACGACGCCGGGAAGGTGCGGGCACGGCGGGCCGCCGAGTTCGCCGCCACGGGTACCGGCTACCTGCAGCTGCAGTCACACCAGCCCTCCACCATCGGTGTCGCTCTGCACGACTCGCCGGTCGCCCAACTCGCCTGGATCACGGAGAAGTTCCAGGCGTGGACCGACCCGGCCCGGCGGCTACCCGACGAGGCCGTCGACCGTGACCAGCTGCTGACGACCGTCACCGCGACGTGGCTGTGGGGGTCCGGGGCGGGATCGGCCCAGTTCCTGTACGAGTCGATGCACGGCGCGATGCCCTGGACGCCACCGGCCGGGGACGACACGGCGTCCTGGGAGGGACCGGTCGCCCCCACCGCGGTGGCGGTGTTCGCCGCGGACAACTCCATCCGTTCCGAGATCGACACCGGGAACATCGCACGCTGGACCGAGTTCGACGTCGGCGGGCACTTCCCCGCCATGGAGACGCCGGAGCTGCTGGTCGACGACGTCCGCGCGTTCTACGCGGGTCTGCGCTGATCGGCTGCGGTCAGCGCGACCGTAGCCACCCGGCGCGGCGGGCCGTTTCGATGGCGTCGATGCGGTTCCGCCCGCCGACCTTGGCGATGGCGTTGGACAGGTAGTTGCGCACGGTGGTCGGCGAGAGGTAGAGCTGCCTGCCGATCTCGTCGGTGGTGAGGCCGGTGGCGGCCAGGCCGAGGACGTCGGTCTCGCGGGGGGTCAGCGGGTTCGCGCCGGTCTCCAGCGCGGCGGCCACCAGGTCCGGATCGAGCACCCGCTCGCCCGCGGCGACCCGGCGCACGGCGTGCGCCAGCGTCGTCGCCGGCGCTGCCTTCAGCACGAATCCCCGCACGTGCGACTGCAGCGCCTCGAGCATGTGGCCGGGCTGGTCGAGCCCGGTCAGAATCAGTGTGCGGACGTGCGGCAGCTCGTCGTGCAGGGAGCGGGCCACCATCAGGCCGTCGGCACCGGGCATGTCGATGTCCAGGAGGGCGACGTCCGGACCGAGCTCCCTGGCCACCGGGAGGACGTCGTCGCCGCGGCGCAGCTCGGCGACGACGTCGACGTCGGGCTCCAGCCCGAGCAACGCCACCAGCGCGCCGCGGATCATGTCCTGGTCCTCGGCGACGAGCACCCGGATCACGACGGGTGCCCGACCCGGGCCGAGGGCACCGGCACGTCGACGTGCAGCCGGAACCGTCGTGCCTCGTGCTCGACCCGCAGGGTGCCACCGAGCTCGCGGACCCGGCTCGCGAGACCGTCCAGTCCGGAGCCGTCGCCACCGGGGCCGGCCGGGGCGTCGTTCTCGATCGTCATCGTGAGCCTGCCCGGTGATCGGTCGAACACGATCGCGCACGCCGTCGCGTCGCTGTGCCGCAGCACGTTGGTCACTCCCTCCCGCACTGCCCAGCCCAGCAGTGCGTCCTGGTCGGTGGGCAGCCCGTCCGGGTCGCCGGTGACGTGCACGACGACTCCGGCGGCGTCGAGCAGCCGGACGGCCCCGGCCACCTCGGCGTCCAGCCGCACGGCCCGCAGGTCGACCGTGGTGGCGCGCAGGTCGGCCAGCGCGGAGCGGGCGATGGTCGCGAGATCCTCGGTCTCGCGCGTCGCCCGCTCCGGGTCGACGTCCCGCAGCCGCCCGGCGAGCTCCCCTTTGAGCACGACCGCCGACAGGCTCTGTCCGAGCAGATCGTGCAGGTCACGGGACACGCGCAGCCGCTCACGCTGCACCGCCACCTCGGCCAGCTCGGCGCGGACCCGCGCGAGCCTGTCCAGCTCGACGGCCAGCTGCGCGTGCACGACCAGCCCACCCGCACCCAACAGGAACACCGTCGGCGTGTAGACGGCGAACCACGCGAGGAACGCGGCACCCATGTCCGCGGTCTCCGCCAGACCCAGCACGAGCTGCACCACCAGTGCGGGCAGGAGCCACGCGAACGGGTACCGGCCGGGGAGCAACATGACCGAGGACGCACCGACCAGGAACCATCCGACGGTGCCGGGAACCCCGAGCAGTCCCATCGCGACGACCGTCCCCACCAGCGACGTCAGGGTCGCCGGCCAGGCCGCGGCCCGCTCACCGCGTACGGCGGCCCGGCTGTGGTGGATCTGGCACGCCGCCGCCACCAGGGAGAGCAGACCCCACGGTGATCCTCCGAGATCCCCGCCGAAGTCGGTGAGCGACTGGACGACGACGAACCCCAGCAGGCCGGCGTGCATACCGATGCCGACCAGCAGTACCTGGCGCTGCTGGGGCGTGCGCTCAGCCACGGTCCGCCGCCCGGTTCTCGACGGTGACGCGCGGATCGCCGGTGGTGGGCTCGACGACCAGGGCGACCCGGTGCCGCACGTCGCGGGCCAGCAGATCGACGACGGCGCGGCGCAGCGCCGCCCGGAACTCGGGTGTTGCGGGCCGGCTCAGGTCGACGTCCGCGGCGTGCAGCACCACGGGCGAGCCGGAGGCCGTCAGCAGCGCAAGGGCGGTGTCGATCTCATGGGCCCGGCTCCGGGCCCGGTGGCCGCCGAGGACCCTGCGGGCCCGCAGCAGGGCGTCGCGGGCGTCGTCGACGACGGCCGGCAGAGCGCTCGGCGTCACGGTGGCCGCTCGCTCCAGCACCGGGGCGACGACCTCCCGCAGCGAGCCGACGATCCGGAAGCGCTCGGTGACCACGGCGAGGTCGCGCAGCTCGTGCTGCGCGGCACGCAGCCGCCGGCGCGCCGCCACCAGCCAGATGACCCCGTACAGCGCGCTGACCCGGAACACCAGCGAGAACACGTAGTAGCTCGCGGTCAACCCGTCGGCTCGGACCACACCCACGAGGAGGACGACGGCGCAGCAGCCCCCGAGTACCGCGAGCGCAGTCCGCAGCGGTCCGACCAGGAACGCGCCGAGCGCCACGAAGACCAGCATCATCGCCCAGGCGCCGCCGATGACGACGGCGGCCACCCCGGACGTGACCAGCAGCGCGGCGAACACCGCTCCGCCGCGCGGTGCGACGGTCCCGCGCACGGCGAACCACACTAGGTACAGATGCAGGGGTGTCGTGAGGAGGACGCCGATCGCGACCGGAACCAGCCCCGCCCGATAGGGCTCCACCACCGCGGAGCGACCGAGCTCGACCAGCGGGATCAGCGCGCAGAACCCGACGACGAGGTGTCCCAGGAACCCGACGGGTCCGCGGTCGACGTCCGCTGGGTGGCTCGGCCGTCGGTCCACCGTCGGATCGTAGAGCACACCCCGCCGGACCTGACCCGGATCGAAGCACCGGCCGGTCCGATGAAGTGCACTGATGTGTGGTCCTCCCGGGAAGCCTGGCCGGCGTCGATCCCGCGATGCTCCATCAGGTCGGAGACGACCCGGCGGCGCACTCGAGACCGAACAGAGAGACCTCGCCTCGGCACTGCCGGACTCGCTCCTGGTTGCCGGCGCTGCTCGCGCACCGATCCGGCTGCTCCCCCGGTCCCCGGTCCTGCGCACCTCCTCCACCTGAACGCCGTCGCCGCACGTGTCACGAGCGGAGACACCCGCGAGGTCGCACCGTCGCGCGCCACGGACCGGGGACCGGTCCGCTCGTGCTTCCGAGCCGGCTCAGCCGGCCGCCGTTCGACCCGGCTCGCCGCTGTCGCCCCGCGGTGCTTCGAGGGTCTCGGTCAGCCTGCATCCTGCGTCGACGAAGGACTGCGGACGGGTGTCGAACCGCGGTCGGTGCGCAGGAGGCCGTCGAGTGCCGCCTCGACCAGTCGTCCCACCGCCTCGGCATCGATCTTCCCGTGACCGACGAGCAGCCGGAAGATGAGGGGAGAGAAGAGCAGGTCGATCGCGGTGTCGGCGTCGATGTCGGGATGTGCCTCGCCGCGAGCCTGGACGCGTTCCCAGAGCACCCGCGTCTGGGCCCGGCGATGCTCGAAGAACCGGTCGCGGAGCTGCTCGGCGGCCTGAGGATCGCTCGCGCACGCTCCGATGAGCTGGCGCAGGACAACCCCGGCGGGGCTGCGGTAGTAGGCGGCGACATGACCGACCTGCTCGAGCAGATCCCGCCGGCTGTCGCCGGTATCGGCCACCGGGACGTCGTGGCTCATGGTGTCGGCGAACGCGTCGATCGCGAGGGCGAGACGATGCGGCCAGTAGCGGTAGATGGTGGGCTTGCTGACTCCCGACGCGGCGCTGACCGCCTCGATGGTCACGGCAGGCACGCCCTTGTCGCGGAGGATGTCAGCAGTCGTCGCGAGCACGGTGGCCTGGATGCGGGGGTCGCGGGGGCGCCCGGGCCGGCGCGGCGGGGCGGAGTGCGCCGCCGCCCCGCCGTCGTGCGCCTGCGGGCTCAACGGACCGAGGGCGCTGCGGGGCGGGGGCCGCCCACGCTGCCGGGGCCGTAGCGTTCGCCGCTGACCCTCTCTCCGAGCGGCGCCAGCTCCGAGAGCGCCTGCTCGTCGAGGACGAGGTCGAGTGCGGCGAGGTTCTCCCCGATCCGCTCGGGACGGGTGGTACCAGGGATGGTGGTCACCGAGGTGCCCAACCGCTCGGCCTGCGCGTAGGTCCAGGCGAGCGCGACCTGTGCAGGCTTGGCGCCCAGTCGCTGCGCCACGGCCCGCACGACCTCGGCGATGCCCTCGTTCGCGGCGCCCGCCTCGCCCTGGAACCGGGGGTTGCGGCTGCGGAAGTCGGTCGGGGCCAGCTTCGTGCGATCGATCGTGCCGGTCAGGAACCCGCGTCCCAGCGGGGCGTAGGCGACCAGACCGACACCGAGCTCGGCCATCACCGGGGTGACCTGCTCGACATCGCGGGTCCACAACGAGTACTCCGACTGCACCGCAGCGATGGGGTGCACCGCGTGGGCTCGGCGAAGCTCCGCCGCACTGACCTCGGAGAGACCGAGCGCACGGACCTTGCCCTGGCTGACCAGCTCGGCCATCGCGGCGACGGTCTCCTCGATGCCGACGTCCTGCGGCGGGCGATGCAGGTAGTACAGGTCGATCACATCGACCCCCAGACGCAGCAGTGAGGCCTCGCAGCACCGCTGGACGTAGGCGGCTTCGCCGCGGAAGCGACGGTTGGCGTCGCCGCCACTGCGGTCGATGCCGAACTTGGTCGCCAGCCGGACCCGATCCCGCCGGTCATGGATCGCCCGACCGACCAGGACCTCGTTGTGCCCGGAGCCGTAGATGTCGGCGGTGTCGATCAGTGAGACGCCCTGCTCGATCGCCTCGTGGATCGTCGCGATCGAGCGGTCCCAGTCCGCCCCGCCGTAGTGCTCGCTCATCCCCATGCAGCCCAGTCCCATCACCGGGACCTCGATGTCTCCCAAGCGGTGTGATCGCACGATCGCACTCCTCAACTAATTTACGTAGCGGAACGTAAACGAATCTACCCCCTGCTCGGCGCCGAGACCAGGGCGCGTCGAGGAACACGACGCCCTCCGCCTGGATGCCGCGTGGGCCGACCGCTCCGGCGATTGCCGGCCGAGCACTGCCGCGAGGACTGCGGTGACGCCGACCCAGGAGCCCGTTGAGCTCCAGCGGGAGCGAGCCCCCGCGGAGGTACGAGCAACCGCCCGCTGCGGCCAGGGACGACCCCGGGCCCGACCCGAACGCGTGCGCGCGGACATGGCCTACTCCTCGCGCGCGATCCGCCGGCATCTGCGCGAGCGCCGGATCGTCGCCGCCATTCCGAAGCCCTCTGGCCAGCCGCGACACCGCAAACAACGCAGCTCACGCGGCGGCCGACCGCCCGGAGGCCGCCGTAACGATGTAGCAGTTCACCGGCGGGTGTCGAAGTCGCGGAAGCGACACCGGGCCACGGAACTGCCGCTGCCGGAGCCGGCCCGCCGCTTGGTCCAGATCTCGCCGTGTGTCCCCATACGCAGCGGTGGTCGTGCCGTCCTCGCTCCGCTCGTCGGCCGGTCTCCGAGACCTTCCGTGGGGTGACCGTGTGAGTAGATCAACTCCGTTGGGACAGACGTTGGACTTGATCAGGATCCACGTACAGCGCCTGGAACGCTGAGCGTCCGTGTCCTCGCAGGGGCATAGCGGCTACACGACCATTCGCCGGCCGTGCGCCACGTCGTCGCTGAGGCCCGCGGCATCCCCGGGGACATGGGGCTCCGACCAGCCGGGAGCGGACGGCACCGGCGGTGTCACGCCGTGGCACCGAGCCGTGAACGACGGGCTCGCACCGTCCGCACGATCACCGCGCCGACGACGATCAGCAGCAGCCCGTAGAGGCCCGCTGCGATCGGGCTGTCGACGAGCGCGACCGGATCGCCCTCACTGACCGCCAGCGCGCGGCGCAGCTCGGTCTCGGCCAGCGGTCCGAGGATGATGGCGATCAGCATCGGGGCGACCGGCACCCCGTAGCGGCGCATCGCGAGCCCGAGCAGCCCGATCAGTGTGACGAGCACGAGGTCGAGGAGCTTGGCGCTGGTCGCGTAGACGCCCAGCATCGCGAACACGGTGATGCCCGCGTAGAGGTAGTGCTTCGGGACGAGAAGGAGCTTGGCCCACAGCGGGGCGAAGGGCAGGTTCAGGATCAGCAGCACGACTAGGCCGATGAAGAAGCTGGCCAGCAGCGCCCAGACGAGGTCCGGGGCCCGGTCGAACAGCAGCGGCCCGGGCTGCAGGCCGTACTGGCGAAACGCCGCGAGCAGGATCGCCGCGGTCGCCGAGGTCGGCAGCCCGAGCGCGAGCAGCGCGCCCATCGCGGTGCCGGCAGTGGCGTTACCCGCGGCCTCGGGGCCGGCCACGCCCTGGATAGCGCCACGCCCGAACATCGGGTTCGCGCGTCGGGCGTCGAGACGACGCTCGGTGCCGTAGGCGAGGAAGGTCGGGACCTCCGACCCGCCGACGGGGATGATGCCGAATGGCAGCCCGGTCGCGGTGCCGCGCAGCCACGCGGGCAGTGCCTGGCGGAACTCTGCGAACGAGAGCCAAGGCCGGCCGGGGTGGGGCATGACGCTACGGTCCTCGCTGGTCCCGCGCCGGGCGGCCTGGGAGAACACCTCCGCCAGGGCGAGCAGGCCGACCGTGATGACGATGATGTCGATGCCGTCGAACAGTTCGGGCAGGCCTCCGGTGAACCGGGCGGCGCCGGAGATGCCGTCGATCCCGACAACCGAGATCGCCAGGCCGATGCCAAGTGCGGCGAGGCCGCGCACGACAGAGTCGGTGACGACCGCGGAGATGGCGACGAACGCGAACACCGCGAGCGCGAGGTACTCCGCCGGCCCGAACACGGTGGCGAGCGCCGCGAGCGAGGGCGCGAAGAATACGACCAGCACCGCGGCGACGATGCCGCCGATGAAGGACGCGATCGCCGAGGTCGCCAGCGCCTGGGGAGCGCGGCCGTTGCGGGCCATGGTGCGACCCTCGATGGACCCGGCGATCGCGGTCGAGTTGCCGGGGGTGTTCATGAGGATGCCGGAGATGGAGTCACCGAACAGCCCGCCGAACAGGACACCGGCGAACATGATGAACGCGCCGATGGGGTCCAGGGAGAACGTGACCGGGAGGAGCAGGGCCACAGCCATCGCCGAGCCGAGGCCGGGGAGCACACCGACCGCGGTACCGAGCAGGGCACCGACGACGACCCACAACAGGTTCATCGGGGTCAGGACGGTGGCGAAGCCCTCGCCGAGGTTGCCGAGCGTCTCGAGCATCAGAACGCTCCCGCGAGCAGGCCCGGAGGCAGGTTGAGGCCGAGGCCCGCGGAGAACCCGAGCTGCACGGCGGAGGAGAACGACAGCGCGAGGAACACGTCGAAGACCGGGCGACGGCTGCCCAGGGCACGGGCGACCCCCCAGAACAGCAGGGCGCCGGACAGGAGCCAGCCGACCGGCTGCAGCGCGGCGATGAACACGACGACCGCGCCGATCGCCTCGGCCAGCGCGCGGCGGTTGGCCCGCGGGCGGGTGTCGTGCTCGGGATGCGGCGCGATGGCGGGGGTGGACGCGTCGAGGTCGTCGGCCGGTGTCGGGCGTGCGACGGCGGCGGGCTCGGGACGGCGCAGGACGTCGAGCGCCAGCAGCGCGGCGAGGACCAGACACACGCCCGCCACGACCGCTGGGAACACCTGCGGCCCGGGGAACGACGCCGTCGAGGGCACCCGCATGGTGACGGTGCCGACGGCGAGCAACGTGGCGGCACCGAGCAGCACGACCGGGATCAGCAGCCCGGTCCGGCGGCGCAGGTAGCCGTCGGAGATCGAGGACTCGGGGGCGGTGGCGTCGGTCGACGTGGTCGGTGTGCTCACAGTCCGAGCTCCTCGATGATGCGGTTCACGCGGGCCTGGTCCTCGGCGAGGAAGGCGCCGAACTCGTCACCGGCGAGGAACGCGTCCTCCCAGTTGTTGCGGGCCAGGGTGTCCTGCCAGCTGGGGCTACGGACCATCTCGCCGACCACGGCGATCAGCTCGTCGCGCTGCTGCGCGGTGATGCCGGGCGGTGCGACGAGTCCGCGCCAGTTGGGCAGGGCCACGTCAACGCCCTGATCGACCAGCGTCGGGACTGCGATGCCGGGGACGGGCCGCTCGGCGGAGACGGCGAGGGCCCGCAGGTTGCCGGCGTCGATCTGGTCGGAGAACTCGTTGTATCCGCTGATCCCGATCGCCACGGTCCCCGACAGCAGCGCGGTGAGGACCTCGCCGCCACCGGCGTAGGAGATGTAGTTGACCTCGGCCGGATCGATCCCGGCCCCCTGCGCGACCAGGCCCGCGAGGAGGTGGTCGGTGCCGCCGAGCCCGCCGCCGCCGACGGCCTGGCCGTGCGGATCCACCCGCCACGCCGTCAGGAATTCCTCCAGGGTTCGGAACGGCGACTCGGCCGGGACGATCAGCACCTCGTAGTCCTCGGCGAGCCGGGCGATCGGGGTGGTGTCGGCCAGGGTGGTGTCGGAGGAGTTGACGGTGATGGCGCCCTCCATCACCGTGCCGGTCATCATCAGCTGGGTCGGTTCGGGCCTGATGCCGACGAACCGGGTCAGCCCGATGGTGCCGCCGGCGCCCGGCACGTTGACCACCTGGACGTTGTTGACGATGGACTCGGCGCGCAGGGCCTGCTGGGACTCGCGGGAGGCGAGGTCCCAGCCACCACCGGGTGCGGCGGGTGCGGTGAGGGTCAGGTTCGTCCGGGGGCCCTGCCCGGCGACCGAGCCGCTCGCGTCGACCGCGGCGAACCCGGTCAGCGTGAGCGTCACGACGACGCCGAGTGCGGCGAGGACGGTCTTCTTCGACACGATCTCTCCTGTCGGCCCGGCCGGGCCGCTCGGTGGGTCGGGTCAGCGGGCGGTGTCGAGCCGACGGGCCATCCGCGAGAGCGCGAGGTTGACCAGCAGGTACAGCGCGGCGACGGCGGTGTAGACCGGGATCGCGTAGGTGCTGCCGAGGTACTCGACCGCCACCCGCCCCTCACGCAGCAGCTCGGTGTAGCCGATGACGAAGCCGAGCGAGGTCTCCTTCAGGATGATCACGACCTGGGAGACCAGAGCCGGGAGCATCGCCTTGACCGCCTGGGGCAGCAGTACCACGCGCAGGGTCTCGATCTTGCGTAGGCCGATCGCGTAGGCGGCCTCGCGCTGCCCCCGCGGGAGCGATTGGACACCGGCCCGAAAGATCTCGCAGAGCACCGCGCTGTTGTAGAGGGTGATGCCGATGACCAGCGCCCAGAAGGTGGGGACGTCGACACCCAGCGCGGGGGCTCCGAGGAAGATCATGAAGATCAGGACGAGCAGCGGCAGGCCACGGAACAGCTCGATCCACACCCGCGCCGCGCCGCGCAGCCAGCCGCGGTCGGAGAGCCGGGCGGCGGCCAGGACCAGTGCCCCGGCAACGGACAGCACGATCGCGACCAGCGCGACCTGGAGGGTGGACCAGAGCCCGCGCAACAGCAGGCGGGCCAGGTCGCGGTTGAGAAGGACCGCCCAGCGGTCGGGGTCGAGGATGCCGTTGCGGCCGAGCTGGACCAGCGCCGCCGCGACGACGACGGCGAGGACCCCGCCGCCGAGCAGCGCGCCGCGGCGGATGCGGGCGCGGCCGCGCGGTCCCGGGCAGTCGAACAGCACCGAGGGTCCCGAGGATGTCGTCGGACGGGCGGGTGCCGGCGTGGTGGGCCGGGTCGTCGTGGTCATCGGGCCACCGCGACCTTCTTCTCGAGCCGCTCGGCCGCCAGGCCCGCGGGAATGGTGATGATCAGGTAGAAGACGCTGCAGGCGAGCAGGATCGGGATCACCGCGTCGCTCTCGACGGTGGCCAGGGCCGTGGTCGAGGCCAGCAGCTCCGCGACGCCGAACGCGCTGGCGATGGCCGAGCTCTTGGTGAGGGCGACGAAGACGTTGAGCAGCGGTGGGATCACCGAGCGCAGGGCCTGCGGGAGGACGACGAACCGCAGTGATCCACCGAACTCGAGCCCGATCGAGCGGGCGGCCTCGGCCTGGCCCGGTGGTACGGCGTTGATGCCGGAGCGGACGGCCTCGCAGAAGAACGCCGCGTAGTAGACCGCGAGTGCGACGACGGCGGCCGGGAAGAACCCGATCCGCACGCCCATCTGCGGCAGGGCGAACAGCGCGAAGAAGAACACGACGGCGGTGGGCACGGTCCGCAGGCACTCGACGTAGCCGGTGGCGACGCGCTGCAGCAGCGGGACCGGTGAGACGCGCATCCCGGCGAGGACGACGCCGAGCGCGAGCGCGATCACCGAGGAGACCAGGATCAGTGCCAGCGAGGTGCCGAACCCCGACAGCAGCAGGGGCAGGTTGTCGAGGACGGCGGTCATCGTGGGGTCCAGGGGGTTCGGGCGGCTGGGGACGGCCGGGTGGCGGGCCGGGTCATGAGCACGGCTCCGGCTCCGGCAGGGTCATGGGCTGCTTGGAGTAGCGGCCGAGGCTGGCGTCCCACGCGCGGGCGTAGGACCCGTCCTTGGAGGCCTCCTGCAGCGTCAAGTCGATCCACTCGCAGAACTGCGTGTCGCCCTTGGCGATCCCGACCGCCCAGTTGTCCTGGTAGAACGGGCGCCCCAGCATCTCCAGGTCCTCGTCGTCCTTGCTGACGTACCCGGCACCGATCGGGCCGTGGGTGGACAGCGCGTCGACGGTGCCGTTCTTGAGCGCGTCGATGCACTTGGACGAGACGTCGAACTCGATGAGGTTCGCCTGGGGGAACTCCTTGCGGATGGTCGCGGAGACCTGGCCGCCGGCGGTCGAGCAGATCCGCACGCCGCGCGGGGTCTGCGGGTCGATGATGCCGACCGGGTTGCCCTTGAGGACAACGAGATCGAGTCCGATGTCGGCATACGGGCCCGCGAAGCTGACGACCTTCCTGCGCTTGTCGGTGATGGAATAGGTGGCCATCACCAGGTCGACCTTGTCCTGGGCGAGGAACTGCTCGCGATTGGCGGAGCTGGCCTCGACGTACTGGATCTGGTCCGCGCGCAGACCGAGCCGACCGGCGATGTACTCGCCGAGATCGATCTCGAAGCCCTCCTGGTGGCCCTGCAGGTTCCCTGCCGACAGGCCGGGGTGGTCGTAGCGCGTCCCGATCCGCAGGTAGCCGCGGTCGTGGATCTTCTTCATGGTCGATCCGGCGGCCAGGGTCGGGCTGTCCACGACATCGGGGGTGATGCCCGGGTTGGTGGTGCTGCTCGCACCGAGGGTCGCCACGAGCGCGATGGCGGTGATCAGTGCGGCGGCGGGGACGAGAGTCTTCGGGATGCGCACGGCGTCGTGCCTCCTTTCCTTCAATGGTTCCGGTGCGGCGTCAGTGGCTGAGGACCTTGGACAGGAAGTCCCGGGCCCGCTCGGAACGGGGGGAGGCGAAGAAGTCCGCAGGCGGGGCCTGCTCGATGATGCGGCCGCCGTCCATGAAGATGACGCGGTCGGCGGCGGAGCGGGCGAAGCCCATCTCGTGGGTGACCACGACCATCGTCATACCGGTTCCGGCGAGCTCCTTCATGACCTCGAGGACCTCGTTGACCATCTCCGGGTCCAGCGCGGAGGTCGGCTCGTCGAACAGCAGGACCTTGGGCTCCATCGCCAGCGCGCGGGCGATCGCGGCGCGCTGCTGCTGACCCCCGGAGAGCTGGGCCGGCAGCTTCTGCGCCTGGTTCCCGACGCCGACCCGGTCCAGCAGGCGCTCGGCCTCGGCGCGGGCCTCGGCCCTGGAGCGGCCGCGTACCCGGATCGGGCCGAGCGTGACGTTGTCCATGATCGACATGTGGGCGAACAGGTTGAACTGCTGGAACACCATGCCGACGTCCGAGCGCAGCGCGGCGAGTTCCTTGCCCTCCTCGGGCAGGGCGACACCGTCGAGGGTGATGTCGCCGTCGTCGATCGGCTCGAGCCGGTTGATGGTCCGGCACAGGGTCGACTTGCCGGAGCCGGACGGGCCGACCACGACGACGACCTCGCCGCGGGCGATGTCGAGGTCGATGTCGCGCAGCACGTGCAGATCGCCGAAGTGCTTGTTCACCCCGCGCAGCGACACGAGCGTGTCGGCAGCCGGCGCGGCGGCCGCGGCGGAGGCGGGGGCGGTGGAAGCGGTCATGGGTGTCTCCTCGACGGTCACGTCGCTGTGGCGGAAGGATCTGGGTGTGTCGCGCACGGTGTTGGTTCCGGCGCGGCGACCGGGTCGCTGGGCGATCGCCGCGCCGGGTTCAGGGGGCGGTCGGTGGCAGGTCCGCCACCAGGACGGTCCCGGTGCCGGACTCGGTGATGTGGACGCGGGTGCCACCGGTCCGCGGGTCGGCGCGCAGGGCCAGGTTGGTGCAGGTGGTGCCGGCGGTGGACCGCAGCCGGGCGACGAGCTCGCCGTTCGGGGCGAACACGAACACCGACCCGAGCGACGCGTGGGCGACCAGTAGGCGGCCGGCGTCGTCGAGGGCGAGCCCGTCGGGGCCGCTGGTGCCGAACAGCGACACGAACCGGCCCACCTTCGACACCGACGTCCGGTCGGCGTCGAGCGGGGCCCGCCACACCGCGTTGTCGCGGGTGGCGGCGACGAACAGCACGCGCTCGTCGTGGTCCAGGACCAGCCCGTTGGGACTTGGCACGGTGTCGAGCAGCACGTCGGTCGTGCCCCCACGCACGCCGCCGCGCAGCCGGAGCACCCGCCCGGTCGGGTCGTGCAGACCGGTGAGCCCCTGGTCGGTGACGTAGACGTCGCCGTCCGCCGCGACCGCCAGGTCGTTGAACCCCTTGAAGCCCTCGACGTCGTCGGGCCCCAGCACGGTGTGCACCTGCCCAGAGGCGTCGAGATGCAGCAGACCGCGGAGCTGGTCGGCGATCAGAATCCGTCCGGCGCCGTCGATCCGGCATCCGTTGGGCTGGCCGTCGTACTCGGCGAGCTGGGTCCACTCCCCCGCCGGGTCGATGCGGAACACCCGCCCGAACGGGATGTCCACGACCAGGAGGTTCCCGGCACCATCGAACACCGGTCCCTCGATGAAGGAGTCGATGCGGCGGCCGCCCTTGTGGGTGTCGGCCCAGGCGCTGGGCTCCCCGGTGCGGCGCAGGTGCGCCGGCATCGTGGCGAACGGCGTCGCGTCGATCACCTGCGGTGGCGTGTCGAGGTACATGGGGTTCATCCGGACTCTCGCGGCGGTGCGATCAGTGGACGGGCGCGGCGCGATCGGCGGGGTCGCCGCCGAACGTGCCCGCCTCGGCAGCCGTGGCGATCTGCGCGGCGGTGTAGCCGAGCTCGCGAGCCAGGTCGGCGGTGTGCTCCCCGGCCCGGGGAAGGTCGAGGCGCAGCGGCAGCCGGCGACCGCTCATCTCCAGCGGCAGCGACGGCAGCCGGGCGGTGCGGCCGTCGGTCAGCGTCACCTCGGTCAGCGCGCCCGGCTCGTTGAGGTGCGGGTCGTCGAACAGGTCCTCGGGACGCTGGATCGGGGCGAACGGCAGCCGGGCGGCCTCGCAGAGCCGCACGGCCTCGTCGCGGGTCAGCGCGCCGAGGGTCTCGCGCAGCACCGGCAGGACGCGGTCGCGCTCGGCGACGCGCTGGGCGTTGGTCGCGAGCCCGGGGTCGGCGGCGAGCGTGTCGAGGCCGAACGCGGCGCAGAACGAGCGCCACTGGGTGTCGGAGACGACTCCGATGAAGACCTTCTCGTCGTCGCCGGTGTCGAACACGTCGTAGACCGCCCAGGCCGACAGCCGCGCGGGCATCGGCGCGGCGGCCCGCCCGGTCACGGCGTACTGGGCCATGTGCTGCCCGACGAGGAAGACGTTGTTCTCGAACAGGGAGCTGCGCACCAGCTGGCCGCGGCCGGTGGCCCGGCGCTCGTAGAGGGCGGCCATGACGCCCATCGCGGCGAACATGCCGCCCATGACGTCGTTGACCGAGGCACCGGCGCGCAGCGGACGCCCGGGCGGACCGGTCATGTAGGCGAGCCCGCCCATCATCTGGACGACCTCGTCGAGCGCGGCGCGCTCCTCGTAGGGACCGGACAGGAACCCCTTGAGGCTGCAGTAGATGAGGCCAGGATTGTCCGCGGACAGCTCCTCGTAGCCCAGTCCCTTCGCCGCGAGGCCACCCGAGCGGAAGTTCTCGGTGACGACGTCTGCGGTCGCGATGAGCCGCTTGACGTAGTCCACGCCCTCGGGCGAGCTCAAGTCGACTGAGACCGAGCGCTTGTTGCGGTTGAACATCGGGAAGAACCCGGCGCCCGATCCGGGCAGAGCACGGGTCTTGTCCCCGTCGCCGACCGGCTCGACCTTGATGACGTCGGCGCCCAGGTCGGCCAGGACCAGCCCGCAGGACGGGCCCATGACCATGTGCGAGAACTCGACGACGCGCACCCCGTGCAGGGGCAGCCGCGGTGTCCGCTGCGAGGCGTTCACGCGGCCGCCCCCGCACCGGCGTAGCGGAAGCCCTTGGTGAGGCCGGCGTCGGGGACGTGGCCGTAGAGCGGTTCGCCCGGCAGCCCCTCGACGACGACCGCGCGGGCCGCCACCAGCGCCTCGATGTCGACCCCCGTGCGCAGACCCATCGACTCCAGCAGGAAGACCAGGTCCTCGGTGACGACGTTCCCGCTGGCGCCGGGGGCGTACGGGCAGCCGCCGAGCCCGCCCTGGGAGGAGTCGAAGGTGCGCACACCCGCATCGAGGGCGGCGACGACGTTCGCCAGACCCTGGCCCCGCGTGTTGTGCAGGTGCGCCGCGCCGGCGTGCCCACCGAGCTCGGCGGACAGCCGGGTGAACAGCCTCCGCACCTGCGCCGGGTCGGCGTAGCCGGTGGTGTCGGAGAGGCCGACCGAGTCCGCGCCCATTTCGGCGGCCGCAACCGCGAGGGCGATCACGCGGTCTTCCGCAACCGGTCCCTCGATGGTGCAGCCGAACGCGGTGGAGAGCCCGACATCAACCTGCAGGCCAGGGACCTTGTCCTTCAGGGCGACGACCCGGCCGACCTGCTCGATCGCCTGCTCCGAGCCCATGCCGATGTTCGCGCGGCTGTGGGACTCCGAGACCGAGACCGGCATCGTCAGCGACCGGGCGCCCGCCGCGACGGCGTTGCGGGCGCCGACCAGGTTGGGCACCAGCGCGAGCACAGTCAGGTCCGGGATGCGCAGAGCCTCACCGACCACCGCGGCCGCGTCGGCCATCTGCGGGAGCCGCTTCGGCGAGACGAACGAGGCGACCTCGATCTCCCGCAGGCCCGCAGCGGCCAGCGCCGCGACCCAGCGGTGCTTCACCGCGGTCGGCATGGTCCGGTCCACGCTCTGCAGCCCGTCCCGCGGCCCGACCTCGCTCACGAGGACGTCCACCTCGGACGTCCGCGACGCCCGCTCCGCCGTCGCACTCATGGCCCCACCACCGTTCTGTCTGACAGAATACGCTTGCGCTAGACAGAACGGTACGGCCGGCCGATAGAACTCGTCAAGACACCTCTCCGCAGCTGATCGCATTGGGTCGTTCTGTCTGACAGAATGCAGTGCGCCAGAGCGCAACGATGACCATGCGGCGCAACGTCGCCGCGCCGAGAGGACGGTGCCGGTGTCAGCCGGAGAACAGCCGAAGGAACAGCGGGTCGAGGCCGTAGAGCGGGCGCTGACGCTGCTCGAGGCGTTCGCCGAGGGAGCGGACCGGCTGTCCCTGGCCGAGCTGGCCAGACGCACCGGCTTCTACCGCAGCACCATCCTGCGACTGGCCGCGTCGCTGCAGCGGATGGGATACCTGCACCGTGAAGCCGACGGTCACTACCGCCTCGGGCCCACGCTCTGGCGACTCGGCTCGCAGTACCAACGAGCCTTCCACCTCGCCGACTACGTGCGCCCCGCCCTCGCGACAATCAGCAAGGAGACCGGGGAAAGCGCCGCCTTCTACGTGCGCGAAGGCGACCGCCGCGTCGTCCTCTACCGCGTCAACAGCGAGCAGCCGATGCGACACCATCTGGAGGAGGGTGCCGTACTCCCGCTCGATCGAGGCGCCGGTGGCCGCATACTGACCGTCCACACGGGCGGCGACGACGACCACGCCGAGCAGATCCGAAACCAGGGCTACTACCTGTCCGACGGAGAACGGAACCCCGGGACCAGTGCGGTCGCCGTTCCTGTGTTCGGTATGGGTGGCACGTTCGTCGGTGCACTGGGCGTGGTGGGGCCGCGGCAGCGGATGGGCGGGACCCGCCCGCTGGAGATCAGGGACCTGCTGGTGCGCCACGCCGAGGATCTGTCCGTGCAGCTTGGCCGCCGATAACACCTCCACCCCCGAGAGGCCCGCAGGAATCTGCGCGAAGCGTCGGTGAGTCGGGGAGAGCGGCAGCGAACGCCGCGAGGATCCGACTGAGACCTGCGCCCTTCATCACACAGGGGATCCGTCATCAGGGGACGCACCCGACAGGTGGGTCGTGCGACTCCCCACCCCGCTGACCGCCACCGCCGCCGTCGGACCGAGCTGCGACTGAATCTGGCCGAAGGCACGCCGACTGTGGCAGCGGGGAAGACGGCGGCTCCGCTCGTCGTGCTCGCACCGGCGCGACGGGGACATGGCTGGTGACCACGGCCCGCTGAATCCGTCCCGGCCTGCAGGCGGGGCAGCCGTAGTTCACCGCGCGGATTCCTGCTGCATAGGCGAGTAGTGCCGCCTTCGTCTGCGTTGCTGTGTGTGGTTGCTGTCACTCTGGGGCGTATGGCGGCGACTGCTGAGCAGGTAGCGCGGATCCCGGCGGGGAACCTGCGGGTGCCCCGCGGAGAGTTCGCCGTGGTCTGGGCCGCCGCGCAGGATCGGACCGCGCAACAGGGCGAGCGCGGAGTCCAGAACTGGTACGCGGCCGGTGTCGTGGCGACGTGCCGGTGGCTGGCCGGTGCTGCGCACCGCACGTCGTGGGGCCAGATCCAGCAGCCAGCGGCCCCGGCAAACCGGTCGTGCGCGACGGCCCATGAGGAGCTGATCGAGGCCGAGTGCATGGCAGTCGAGCTGCCCCCGTTGCGCCAGCCAGACCTCGTGGCGGACCGTCCGGGTTGGTGCGAGGGGCCACCGTGTGGTCATCAGAGTAAGATCAGAACTTCCGGCGTCTACGCAGCTCAGACGCATGATCGTTGTGCGGCGGGCCGGGCTCGAACCGGCAACCTGACGGGTTATGAGTCCGCTGCTCTGACCAATTGAGCTACCGCCGCGGCGAGCCGGAGGATACCGGAACCGGCACACTCCGAACCGCCGTCACCCCGGTCCTCCGGCAGGGCCGGAGCACCCTCGGCATAGGGTGCCTCGGCATGCGGCTCGGTTACCTCACGCACGTCACCGGTGACGATCCGTCACGCGCCTACCGCGAGACGATCCGGCTGGCGGAGCGGGCCGAGGAACTCGGGTACGACTCGTTCTGGGTGGCCCAGCACCACGACGGTCACCTCGGCGGTCGGCTGCCGTCGCCGCTGGTCCTGCTGGCCGCGGTGGCGGAGCGGACCCGGCTGATCCGGCTCGGGACGGCGGTCGTCGCGCTGCCGCTGGAGGACCCGCGCCGGCTCGCGGAGGACGCCGCAGTGCTCGACGCCCTGTCCGGTGGGCGGCTGGAGCTGGGCGTCGGAGCGGGGGCCGATCCCGACGCGGCGCGACGCTTCGGGCGTCACCACGACGACCGGCACCGCGACACCGTCGCCGCGCTCGACGTCCTGCTGGAGACGCTGCCGACGGCGCTCGCCACGCAGCGGGTGTGGTGGGCGACGGGGTCGGCGTCGTCGGTGGACGCCGCCGCGGTCCGCGGGGTGGGAGTGCTGTCGGGCAGGCCGCCGTCGTCGCACGGCGGCGTCGTCTCCGACCTGGCCCGGTACTGGACCTACGCCCGCGGGGTCCCCCGGGTCGCGCTGTCCCGGCCGCTCCCGGCGGGCCACTCGACCGGCCGGGTCATCGACGAGCTGCTGGCCGACCCCGCGCTGCCGTGGGCGGGCGAGATCATCGTCCAGGCCCAGCCGTCGACGGTGCGGACCGACGTCCACGACGAGGTGATGGAGCGGACCGCGCGCTTCGTGCGGCCGTTCCTCGGGGTGGCCGGGCCGGCGCACGGGGCCGCGGTCGTCGAGGCGGTCGACACCGACGACGACCACCCGCCGGCGATGCGGCCGCGGCCGGTGCTGCGGCCCCACCGCTAGTACGGCCACGGCAGTTCAGGGGTTGGGTGGTCGTTCGCCGCGGCGGCGGTAGTGGCGTTCGCGGTCCTCGGTCCACGAGGTCGGCAGGCAGAGCTCCCGGTCGATCGACGACGGTCCCCGGTTCGAGGCGTAGGCCAGGGACATCCCGAGCTGGCAGCTGCCGATCGTCCCGGTGGTGCGCTGAGCCGTCGTCTGCCGGGCGGCAGACCAGCCGCCCGTGGTCAGGCCCGGCGCCGGCGATCAGACGTGAGTACGCCCCGACTTGGCCCCTGGCCGAGAACCTCGCGCGACCCCGGGGTCTGAGATCCGACGACCTGACCGTACGAGTCGACGGGGTGCGATCACGACGCACTCCGTGTTCGGTCTCGGTCCAGGATTCGTGGGTCCGGCGGCTCGTTGACCGGGTTTGCCGGTGGGCGTCCGGTCAGTGCTGCGAGGACGTCGTCCGCGGCGTCGAGGGCGACCCGACGCAATGATTCTTCGGTCTGGCCTGCGATGTGCGGGGTGATGATGACGTCGGGTCGGTTCAGCAGGGAGTGGCCCGGTGGGAGGGGTTCGACCTCGGTGACGTCGAGGGCCGCCCCGCCGAGTCGACCGGTGGCGAGTGCCTGGAGCAGTGCCTGTTCGTCGATGGTGCCGCCGCGAGAGGTGTTGATGATGACCGCGTCGGGCCGCATGGTGGCGAGTTCGGTCGCGCCGATGAGGTGCCGGGTGTCGGGGAGCAGGGGGATGTGGAGGCTGACCACGTCGGAGTCGGCCAGTAGGTGTGGGAGGGTCGCGGGGGTGCTGCCGCGGCGTCGGACCTCGTCGTCGCCCAACCCCGGGTCGTAGGCGAGTGTTCTCATGCCGAAACCGTTCTGCGCGATGCCGGCGACCTGGGCGGCGATCCGGCCGAAGCCGATGAGTCCGAGGGTGCTTCCCGCCAGTTCTCTGCCGACCAGCAGGGCGCGGGAGGTGTGCCCGCTCCCGTCCTGGTTGCAGCGGTCCGCGAGGGTCAGTTTCCGTCGGAGTGCGAGCAACAGCGCGAAGGTGTGTTCGGCCACCGAGACGAGGTTGGAGGTCGGCGTGTTGGTGACGATGACACCGGCTGCTGTCGCGGCCGAGACGTCGACGGTGTCCACTCCCACGCCGTGCCGACCGATGATCTTCAGGCGAGGGGCCGCAGCGATCTGATCGGCGGTGATGCGTCCGCTGCGCACCAGGATGGCCTCGACCTCGTCGGCGACGTCGGCGAAGCTCGTGGCCGCATCACCGTAGCCGCAGCGCACATCGGCGAGCTGTCGGAGTTTCTCGATCGCGAGCGGATGGATCGGGGAAGGGATCCAGACGAGGGGTCTCGGGTCGGGCCGTGCGTCAGGCATTGGGCGTGAGCTCCCGGCTGCGCCGGCGGGACTCTTCCTCCCGCGCGACGCGTTCTTCGCAGGTGGCGAGGACCTCCGCGGCGCGGTCGGGGTTGACGACGGCGAGTCCATCGCTGTCGCCGACGATGATGTCCCCGGGGTTGACGACGACATTGCCGACGACGACCGGTCTCTGCAGCCGGAACGGGCCGTTCTTCCACGGGCCGGCGGGAATGACCGAGCGGGCGTAGACGGGCACACCGAGGTCGGCGAGTTCGACGACGTCGCGGATCGCGCCGTCGATGACGAGTGCGGCGACCTGCAGGGCCCTGGCCTTCTCGGTCACGAGGTCGCCGATGAGGGCCCTGCCGTCGTATCCGCCGCCGTCGACGACGAGGACCTGGCCGGGGCGGATCTGTCCGAGAGCCTGGTGGATGCCGAGGTTGTCCCCGTGGGCGGTCAGGACCGTGTAAGCCTCACCGGCGAAGGGCTCGCTGTCCCACATGGACTTGAGGCCGACCGGCAGGCCGAAGCGATCCTGGGAGTCACCGATGATCGTGGTGGGGTAACCGCGCAGGGCGGCGATGATGTCCGCGGTTCCGGGTGCGTCGGTTGTCCGTGTCATTGTGCGTTCCTCAACTGGGTCGGACCTGCGCGTGGCAGGGGGCGGGCTCAACTGGTCGACTTCACGGCCAGAACGGGCACTGGACTGTGCTGGAGCAGGGACTGGGCAGTGCTCCCCATGAGGAACTTCCCGACCGGGGATCGGCGCCGCAGGCCGATCACCAGCATTCGGGCGTCGACCTGCTCGACGAGGTCGATGACTGCGCTCACCGGGTCCTGGCTCTCCGCGAGCTGGTGGATCTCCACGCTCACCCCGGCGGCCTCCACCTGCCGGCGTACCTGCTCGAGGTCGGACCGGGTGGCCAGCTGGGAGTCCATGTAAGCGCCGTGCGCGGAGTTCACGACGACGACGCCGGTCTCCCAGCGCTGCGCGTGGACGACGGCGGCGTCGACGGCCGCGTGGCCCTGCGCGGTGGGGACGAACCCCACGACGATCGGCTGCGACTCGGTGAGTGGCTCGGTGGTGTCGGACATGGCTCAGACATCCGCCTTGACCTGGTCGAGGACCGACGCGAACGAGCTCTCGGTCTGGTCCCACAGCTGCTGGGAGGCCGTGTGGTCGAGGAACGAGGGGGTGAGGTTCAGGTCCTTGAGCCGGGCCAGCGTCGCCGGGTCGTCCATGACGTCGGCGATGGTGCTCGAGAGCTTCTCGACGACCTCGTCGGGAGTGCCTGCGGGCACGACGAACCCGCGGCTCGACGCGAGCTCGAAGTCGAAGCCCTGCTCGGCGAAGGTCGGGACCTCTGGAAGGAACTCGTTGCGCGAGGCTGCCGCTACCCCGAGGACCTTGCCCTGGTTGTTGGCCACGACCTCCTGGACGTCACCGACGTTGGTCACGAGGACCTCGACGTTGCCGCCCAGGAAGGCGGTCGCCGCGGGGGCGGCGCCGTCGCTGAAGTGCACCGGGCTGAACTGCGCTCCGCTCAGCTGCTCGAAGAGCACCATGGCGACGTGGTCCTGGGTGGCGACACCCGAGGTGGCCATCCGGATCTTGCCCGGCTCGGCCTTGCCCGCGGCGACGAGGTCCTGCAGGGACTGGTACGGGCTGTCGGGGGCGACGACGAAGACCTGGGGGTCCTGCACGTACATGGCGACCGGGTCGAAGCTGTCGTGGTCGTAGGACGCACCCCGCGCCGGGTCCAGGTAGGACAGGATCGTCCCGGCGAGACTGACCGTGCTCATCGTGTAGCCGTCCGGCGAGGAGGACACCAGGGCGGAGTTGCCGACCTGGCCACTGGCACCGGGCTTGTTCTCCACGACCACCGGGCGCCCCAGCTTGTCCTCGATCCCGTCGGCGATGAGCCGGGCGCCGACGTCGGTGGAACCCCCCGCGCTGAAGCTGACGATCAGGTTGACCGGCTTGCTCGGGTAGGTGGTGGCGTCGGAGCTCCCGGTCTGCGGGGTCGCGCACCCGGCGGCCAGTGCTGCCACGAGCACCGTTGCTGTCGTGGCAAAGATCTTCTTCATGGTGTTCCTCGCTCGAGATGAGTCGGGTGGCGATGGATCGGTGGGCCTGGTGTGGGTCATGCGGCGGAGTCGACCGGCAGGTGTGCCTTGCGCTTGAGGTTGGCCCCGACGACGGAGCCGACCAGGAAGGTCAGGGCGAGCGGGCGCGTCAGGAAGATCGACAGGCTGCCCCCGGAGAGCTGCAGCGACTCCCGCAGCGCGCTCTCCAGCAGCGGCCCGAGCACCAGCGTCAACACCAGCGGAGCCAGCGGCACGTGGAGATGGCGGAAGGCCAGGCCGACGAGACCGAAGAAGATCATGACGAAGACGTCGATGATGCTGTTGTTCACCGCGTACGAGCCGATCACGATGAACGAGAAGATCAAGGCGCTGAGTACCGAGTACGGGATGGCGAGCAGCCGCGTCCACAGCCCGACGAGAGGGACGTTCAACAACAGCAGCAGGGCGTTGCCGATGAACAGGCTGGCGATGACGGTCCACACCAGGACGGGATCGTCGACGAACAGCCGCGGCCCAGGGGTGATGCCGTTCTGGAGGAACGCGCCGGCCAGGACAGCGATGGCCGGTGAGGCCGGGATGCCGAGGGTGAACAGCGGGACCAGGGCCGCGTTCGAGTGCGAGTTGTTGGCGGTCTCCGGTGCGGCGACGCCCTCGATCGCGCCGGTACCCAGCTCGCCGCGGTGCTTGGAGACCTTCCGCTCGGTGCTGTAGGCCAACAGCGACGAGATCGCCGACGTCACGCCGGGCACCAGCCCGACGACCGCGCCGATCACGGTGCCTCGCCCGATGGCGGGCGCGGCGCGGCGCACGTCGGTACGCGTGGGCACCAGGTTCCGCAGACGAGGCGCGGTCGGCCGCGCCGAGTTGCCCCCGGCGACGTAGAGCAGCTCACCGAGGCCGAAGATCCCCACCAGCACCGGGACGATGCTGATCCCGTCGAGCAGGTGCTCGCTGCCCATCGTGAACCGCGGCGCGCCTGCGACGGGGTCGATGCCGATCATGGCGATCAGCAGGCCGAGAGTCGCCGAGATCAGCCCCTTGACCAACGACCGTCCGACCAGGCCCGCCAGCAGCGCGATGCCGACGAGAATGAGACAGAAGAACTCCGGCGGCCCGATCGCCAGCCCGAGCTGCGCGAGTGGCTGCGCCGCGACGACCAGGCAGATGGTGGCGACGGTGCCACCGATGAACGATCCGATCCCCGCGATGCTCAGCGCGATGCCTGCTCGTCCCTGCTTCGTCATCTGATACCCGTCGATGCAGGTGATGGCCGATTCACCCTCGCCGGGAATGTTCAGCAGGACGCTCGTGATGGTGCCGCCGTACGCGGTGCCGTAGAAGATCGCGGCGAGCATGATGATCGCCGAAGCCGGCTCCATCCCGAAGGTCAACGGCAGCAGGATGGCGATGCCGGCGGTCGCGCCGATGCCCGGCAGGATGCCCAGCGCGGTGCCGATGAGGCACCCGATCAGCGCGTACAGCAGGTTGGCCGGGGTGGCAGCGGCGGCCAAGCCCTGCCCCAGGAACTCGAGTGTGGTCATCCCTCAGTCCCTAGAAGCCCAGCACACGGAGGAAGTCCAGCGACGCGGCCGGAAGGTTCACCGACAGCACGCGGGTGAAGAGGCTGAAGACCCCGAAGCTGCCGATCGCCGCGATGGCGGCGGTCAGCAGCCAGCGACGGTGCCCGACGAAGCGCAGGTGGAAGACGAGGAACAGCAGCATGCTCAGCTGGTAGCCGATCAGCGGCATCAGGATCGCCAGGACGACGAGGCTCCCGACGATCGTCGCCACCTGACGCATCCGCAGGGGCTGCTCGTCGAGTTCGGGATCGAGTCCGTCGACCTCGTCGTCCGGCATCGAGGTGGCCACGGGCCGGGTGCGCCCGGCCCGCACCTCCTCGAGAGCCCACAGCACCGACAGCACCCCCAGCAGACCCCCGAGGAGCAGCGGGAAGAACCCCGGGCCGGGGCCCAACGGCGCCCACAGCCCGAGACCCAGCGAGGCGACCACGACGACGACCGACAGGGCGATCAGAGCCCCCGGGAACAGCAGTCGCCCCCACCTCGGGCCCGGCCCGGCCCCTGGCGCCGGAGGCGCGGGATCAACCACGCCTGATCGTTCTGGTGTCACCCTTGACTCCTCGTCGATGCTCTCATACTATGAGAGCTACTATCAGCTTGTGATGGCGTCGAACGCTAGGCGGCCCCTGCCTGCTTGTCAACGCCGTCGCAGAACGTCGGCCGACAACGCAGCGGAGCGACCGACGAGGGAGGACACGATGACCGGAGAGAAGGCACCGTCGACCATGCGCTCCCTGGAGCGGTCGATCGACGTGCTGGAAGTCCTGGAGAGCGCGGGGCGACCACTCCGCCTCGCGGAGGTCGCTTCCCTCACCGACCTGCACATCGCCACGGCCCAGCGGATCCTGAGCGTCCTGGAGTCCCGCAACCGCGTCGAGCGGGACGAGTTCGGCTACCGAGCCGGGGTGAACCTGATCTTCGGAGCCAACGCCTACTTGACCACCAGTCCGCTGGTGGCGGCCGCCCGACCGGTTCTGCAGGAGCTGGCCGAACGCACCGGCCTGACGGCCTCGCTCTTCGTGCGCACCGGTTGGCACCGCGCCGTCGTCGCCCGCGTCGACGGCACCCGCCCGATCCACTACCAGCTGCCGATCGGAGCGCGACTCCCCCTACACCTCGGCGCGGGTAAGACGCTCGCCGCCTCCATGTCCGCGGAGGAGTTCGCCGCCTTCGTCGCATCCGCCGACCTGTCGTCCGACGCCACAGGCAACCCCGTCCAGCCCGAGGCGCTGCGCGCGGACCTCGAGGTCATCCGTCAGCAGGGCTTCCAAGTCGCACGCAACGAGCGACAGATCGGGTCCATGTCGATCTCCGCCCCCGTCCGCCGTCTGAAAGACCGGGAGACCGTGGGCGCGGTGACCATCGGGGCGGCCGTGGAAGACGTCAGCCAGAGCGACGTCGAGAACCTGTCGATCGAGGTACAACGGGCGGCAGCCGCAATCCGCGTCCCTTAGGCCTGCCGGTTCGAGGTCCACTTCAGGGTCGACCTGGAGGCTCTCCTTCGAGAACGACAGAGAGCGGCCGGTGGCTCCCCCTCGCCCGGCCCGAAGGCAGCCGCGTCATGCCGCGAGCGCGACGAACCAGCGCCGGGTGACGGGCGTCGAGGCGGACTGCCGGCACCAGGACCTCCCGACGCCATCTCGACACCCGCGCGCCGCGTTCCGCGGAACGCTCACCCCCGACGCGCGAGCTCGGCCAGCCACTTCTTGAGCAGCAGCGTCTCCGGCACCCCCAGGACGTCGTTGTCGTCCGGCAGCGTGAGCAGGGCCGCCGCTGCCGCGCCGACGCCCGGTTCCCCGGGCGCTCGCTCGCCCTGTCCGCCGGTGATCGCGGCGAGGGTGGCCTCCCGCACGTCGGCCGACAGCCCGGGGTCCGGGCGCGCGGTGATGATCTGGCGCAGGGTGACGCCGACGTTGGCGGCCAGGATGTGCGCCGCGGCGCGTTCCGGGGTCACGGTCAGCCGTCCCCGGCGGTCGGCCTCGCGGGTCAGGCCGAGCAGGGCCGCGGACGGTCCGTCCTGGGCCGCGGGCCGTCGTCCGGGCGTGACCTGGCCGTACATGAGGGCGTAGAAGCCGGGGTTCGCGATGCCGAACGCGACGTGGGCGTCCCATCCGTCGCGGATGTCCTGGATCGGGTCCCCGCTGGACTCCTGGGCCCGCTTCGCGGACAGGTACTGCTCGAACCCGTGCTCGACGACGGCGTCGAGCAGGCCTTCCTTGCTGCCGAAGAAGTGGTACAGCGTCGGGAGGCGCACACCGGCGGCGTCGCAGATCGCCCGCAGCGGCACGCTCTCCCCGGGCGAGGCCGCGATGAGGTCGGCGGCCGCCCGCAGGAGCCGGTCCCGGGTCCCGGTCTCCGCCGGTCGATCTTCCACCGGCCCACTGTAGGGCGGCCGCGCGGCGCCGGGACGGCGACGGCGGCGCCCCGGCCGCCGTCGCGCCCCGGCGCTCACGACGACGTCCTCACCGCGTGGTGTAGCCGCCGTTGGCGAAGATCGTCTGGCCGGTGATCCAGTGCCCCTCGGTGGCGAGGAACCGCACGATCGGGGCGATGTCCTCGATCCTGGTGAGCCGCCCGCCCATCGCCTGCGACTTGTGGAACTCGACCCGCTCCGGGGTCTCCTGCGGGTAGAAGAACGGGGTGTCCATCGGACCGGGCGCGATGCTGTTCACCGAGATGCCGCGGTCGGCGAACTCCTTGGACGCGGCGCGGGTGAAGTGCTCGACCGGGGACTTCCCACCGGCGTAGGTGGAGTAGCCGTCGGTGAAGGCGGCCAGCAGCGCCGTGACGATCGTGATGATCGAGCCGTTGTCGGAGACGCTGCGGCCCGCCTCCTTGATGAAGAAGTACGCGGCCTTGGAGTTGATGTCGAACATCGAGTCGTACTCGGCCTCGGTGGTCTCCACGATCGGCTTGCGGAGCACCTTGCCGACGGCGTTGACGGCGACGGCGATCGAGCCCAGCGAGCCCGTCGCGTCCGCGAAGAGCTTCTCGACCTCCGCCGGGACGGTCAGGTCCCCCTGCAGCAGCACACCCTCGCGGCCCGCGGCCTCGACCGCCTTCAGGGTCTCCTCGGCCTCGGCGCGCGAGGACTCGGAGTTGTAGTGGATCGCGACGTTCGCCCCCGCCTCGGCGGCCTGACGGCTGATCAGGCCCCCGAGGTTCTTGCCGCCCGCGGCGACGAGCACGTTCCGGCCCTGCAACGACTGTGTGGTCATGCGCTCTCCCAGATCGAATGTATCGCTTGTATATACCTGTGTATCAGCTATACAGAGCGATGTCGACCGGGACCGCTCAGAACGCCCAGGTGCCGGTCATCAGCGCGACCCCCGTGACCGCCAGCAGTCCAACGACGACGTGTTCCCCGGTCCCGCCGGTCCGGAACCGCAGCATCCGCGGCCAGCGGATCCCCGCCAACGGCCAGAACGCGAACCGGTTCCCGTTCGAGGTCAGCTCGTCGCCGATCGCACCGATCCAGCAGCCCGCACCGGCCGCGACGCCGGTCCAGACCGCCGTCTGACCGGGCAGCAGGTACCCGGTCCCCCACCACGCCAGCAGCCCGACCGCGGCCGCGAAGACCGGCGAGTGCGACAGCCCGCGGTGCGACACCCCGGTCGCCACCCGGGACAGCCACCGGATCACCCGGCACAGCAGCCAGGTCACCGGCGGCAGCGCCCGCGCCGCGACGCTCGACGGATGGTCCAGGTCCGGCGCGAACGCGGCCAGCGCGCACACCACCACGACCACCGGCACCAGCACCGGTGGCGGCGGCACCGCCGAGCACACCGCGAGCCCCAGCACCGCACCCGACAACGCGTGCGTACGCCCCATCATCGTGACCCCCACCTTCCCCAGAAGAACACGGAACGTAACCACGCGCCACCGTCCCGGCCGGTCCCCGACACGCGTGGGACGGTCTTGACCACACCCGGTGGGCCGCGCAGGCTCGCACCGTGACGCAGTGGTGGCGCAACTGGGCGGGCAACCAGCGCACCCGTCCGATCAGGACGGTCCGGGCGCGCGACACCGGCGACGTCGTCGACGCCGTCCGCCGGGCCGCCGAACAGGGACTGCGGGTGCGTCCGCTCGGCAGCGGCCACTCCTTCACCGGGATCGGCGTGCCCGACGGCGTCGCGCTGGCGGTGCCCGCCGACCCGGCCGGGCTGCGCTGCGACGGCGCGCTCGTGACCGTCCCGGCCGGGGTCACCCTGCACACGCTCAACCGGTGGCTGTGGGCGCGCGGACGGGCGCTGCCGAACCTCGGCGACATCGATGCCCAGACCGTCGCCGGCGCGATCTCCACCGGCACCCACGGAACCGGCGCCGGGTACCGCGGCATCGCCGACGCGGTGCGCGGGCTGCTCCTCGTCGACGGCACCGGCACGGTGCACACACTCGACACGACCCGCGAGCCCGACCTGTTCGACCTGGCCAGGGTGGGGCTCGGGGCGCTCGGGGTGATCGTGGAGGTGACCCTGGAGACCGTCCCCGCGTTCCACCTGCACGCCCGCGAGAGCGCCCGCCCGCTCGCCGAGGTCCTCGACGGCCTCGACGCGCTCGCCGCGGCACACGACCACGTCGAGTTCTATTGGTTCCCGCACACCACCACCGCGGTGCTGAAGACCGACGACCGGACCGGCGCGACCGGCCCCCGCCGCAGCCGGGCCGCCGCCCTCGTCGGCGACGAGCTGCTCGGCAACGGCGCGTTCGGGCTGGTCCAGCGGGTCGCCGCGGCGGCACCGCCGCTGGTGCCGCGGCTCAACCGGGTCATGGCCGGGCAGATGGCCGCCGGGGAGTACGTGGCCCCGTCCTACGCCGTGTTCTGCAGCCCGCGCCGCGTGCGGTTCCTGGAGATGGAGTACGCCGTGCCGCGGACCGCGCTCGGTGAGGCGTTCGCCGGGCTGCGGGCCGCCGCCGCCCGGCACGCCGTGGACGTCGCGTTCCCCGTCGAGGTCCGGGTGCTCGGCGGCGACGACATCGCACTGTCCACCGCGTACGGACGCGACACCGCCTACCTCGCGGTGCACGTCCACGCGCGACGCCCGCACGAGGCGTACTTCGGCGCCGTCGAGTCGGTGCTGTCCGCACTGGACGGACGTCCGCACTGGGGCAAGCTGCACACCCGCACCGCGGAGCAGCTGCGGCCCCGCTACCCGCGGTTCGACGCGTTCGTCACCGCGCGGGACCGGCTCGACCCGGAGGGCCGGTTCCGCAACCCCTACCTCGACCGGGTCCTGGGGGTTCCGTGCACGTCGACGACCTGACCACGCCCGCGCTGCTGGTCGACGCGGCCGCGCTGGAGGCCAACCTCGCGGACATGGCGGCGCTGCTGCCCGGCCCGCGGCTGCGTCCGCACGTGAAGGCGCACAAGACGACCGAGCTGGCCCGACGACAGGCCGCGCACGGCCACACCGGGTTCACCTGTGCCACGGTGCGTGAGGTGGAGGGCATGGCCGCGGCCGGTCTGGGCACGGACCTGCTGCTGGCCAACGAGGTGCTCGACGCGCGCCGCCTCGGTGCCGTCGTGCGGTCCGGGGCCCGGGTGACACTCGCGATCGACTCCGAGCAGACGCTGCGCGCGGCCGTCGACGGCGGTGTGCGCGAGGTGCTGATCGACGTCAACATCGGACTGCCGCGCTGCGGGATCGCGCCGGCCCGCGCCGGGGCGCTCGCCGACGCCGCCCGCGCCGCCGGGCTGACCGTGCGCGGGGTGATGGGCTACGAGGGCCACCTGCAGATGCTCCCCGACGAGGCCGAACGGGACCGGCTCACCACCGAGTGCACCGACCGGCTCCGCGCGGCGCACGCCGACGTCGGCGGCGAGATCGTCTCCGGCGGCGGCACTGGGACTCACGCGGTGAACACCGCGTGCACCGAGATCCAGGCCGGGTCCTACGCGCTGATGGACACCGCCTACACCGCCGCCGGGCTGCCGTTCCGCCAGGCGCTCACCGTGCTGTCCACGGTGGTCTCGACGACCGCGCCGGACGGCGACATGCCCGGCTGGGCGGTCGCCGACGCCGGACTCAAGGCGTTCGGCATGGACCACGGCAACCCCACCGTCCCTGAGGGAAACGTGTGGTTCTGCGCCGACGAGCACCTCGTGTTCGCCGCCGACGCCCCACCGGCCACCGGCGACCGGGTGCGGATCGTGCCCGCCCACGTCGACCCCACCGTCGCCCTCCACGAGCAGATGCACGTCGTGGAGGGCGACCGGGTCGTCGACACCTGGGCGGTCGACCTGCGCGGCTGGTGAGGTCAGCCGGCGTCGATGCCGCCGCCGTCGTACAGCGACTCGACCGTGTCGGCGAACTTCTCGGTGATCGGGCGGCGCTTGAGCTTCATGGTCGGGGTGAGCTCGTCGCCGCCGGGGATCCACGGGTCGGGCACGATCGCGTACCGGCGGACGGTCTCGACCCGGGCCAGGCGCGCGTTGCCCTCCTTCACCGCGCGGGCGACCTCCTCGCGCACCGTCGGGTCGTCGTGGGCCCGGCCGGCCGCGACGTCCGGGTCCAGCGCGACCAGCGCGACGTTGTAGGGCCGGGCGTCGCCGATCACGCACAGCTGGCCGATCAGCGGGGACCGGGACTTGATCGCCGACTCCACCGCCGACGGGGAGATGTTCTTCCCCGCCGCGTTGATGATCAGCTCCTTCTTCCGGTCGACGATCCGCAGGTAGCCGTCCTCGATGACGCCGATGTCGCCGGTGCGCAGGAAGCCGTCCTCGGTGAACACCGCCGCGGTCTCCTCCGGCTTGCCGCGGTAGCCCCGCATCACGGCCTCGGACCGCATCAGGACCTCGCCGTCGGAGTCCAGGCGCAGCTCGGTCCCGGGCAGCGCGGGGCCCGCGGTGCCGACCCGGATCGCGTCGGACGGGTTGCAGGTGCACGCGGCGCAGTTCTCCGACATGCCGTAGATCTCGCCGAGCGGGACGCCGATCGCGTGGAAGAACAGCGTCAGCTCCGGCGCGCTCGGGGCGGCACCGATGTTGGCCGACCGCGCCTCGTCCAGGCCCAGTGCGGCCCGCAGCGACGCCAGGGCCGGCGCGGCGGCCTCCACCCGGGCCGCGAGCTCGGCGGGCACCGGCTCCCCGGCCTGGGTGAGCCGGGCGGCCTCGGTCCCGTCGGCGATCGCCGCCTCCACGAGCGCGCGCTCCCGCGGCTCCCTGGCCGCGACCGCGGCCTCCACCCCCGCCTTGAGCTTCTCCCAGATCCGGGGCACCGCGAAGAACGAGTGCGGGCGCACCTCGCGCAGCGCCGCGCCGATCTCCCGCGGGTTCGCGCACGTCGTGACGTCGAGGCCGAACAGGATGGCCATGTAGTACGACGCGTCCCGCTCGGCGATGTGGGCCAGCGGCAGCCAGCACACCACGCGGTCCCCGGGCCGCAGCCCGAACACCGTGCCGACGGTGCGGTTCGCGCTCATCAGGTTGCGATGGGTCAGCTCGACGCCCTTGGGCGGGCCGGTCGTCCCCGAGGTGTAGATGATCGTCAGCAGGTCGTCCGGGGTCACCGCGGCCGGCGTGGCGAGCGGCTCGGCCGTCAGCAGCGCGTCCCACCCGGTGGCGCCCTCCGGGCCGGGCCCGTCGAGGACGACGACCCGGCAGCCGGCCGCCGCAGCCGGTGCCGCCGCGACGGCGGCGAAGCTCTCCTGCACGAGCAGGACCGTGGCGCCGGAGTCGCGCAGCACGTACGCGATCTGCTCGGGCGAGGAGGTGTTGTAGATCGACACCGTGGCCGCCCCGAGCAGCACGGCGCCCAGGTCGGCGACGTGGAACTCGGGCCGGTTCTCCAGCATCAGCGCGACGACCGAGCCGTGGCCGACACCGAGCCCGGCCAGGCCGGACGCGGCGCGGCGGGCCAGCGCGTCGTACTCCGACCAGGTCCACCGGACCGCCCCGTCCCGGGTGCGCAGCGCGACCTCGTCGGGGCGTGCGGCGACGGTGTCGTGCAGGGCGTCCAGCAACGTTGCGGTCATGCTCCGGCCTCCGGGGCGATCAGGGCCGGCGCCCGTTCCGGGGACGCGGTCGCCGGGGTGAGGCCGCGCCGTGCGGACTCCTCGCGATTCTGCACGAACCCGCGTGCCTCACGGACCCTGGCGATCTCCCGGCCGACGTCGCGCCGCAGCACCCGCCACAGCTCGGCGCGGTCCACCGCCGGGTCGCGCACGCAGTCGCGGACCCAGCCCAGGAGCCGGGTCGGGCGGAAGACCTGGGTCGGTGGCCGCCGGCGGGAGAACACGTCCCACAGCTCGGTGGCGCGGTCCTCGCTCGCGGCGAACCAGCGGTAGGACGCGCGCTCCAGCGGTGAGACGTCGTCGTCACGCCCCAGGCCGTTGGCCCACTGGTACATCGGCAGGCACTGCTCGTCGCGGTCGGACTCCCAGCGCGCGAGCGCGGCGTCGAGGTCGGCCGGGTCGTCCAGGTACGGAGCGACGGCCTCGCCGAGCAGGCGGCCGAAGCGCAGCGCGTCGCGGATGCCCTGGGCGGTGACCGGGTCCTTGAAGTGACCGGCGTCGCCGGCGAGCGCCCAACCCGGCCCCTGCGAGTGCCGGAAGTACGACGGGTGGCTGCGCGAGGTGCGGACCTTCGACGCCATCGTGCAGCCGCGCAGCCGCTCGGCCAACGGCGCGATCGCGGCCACGGTCGAGGAGAACGCGCCGGTCGCGTCGCGCCGGAACTCCTCCGCGCGTTCCACCGGCGGCATGAGCAGCACGACGGACTTCCCGCCGTCGCACGGGAAGACGGTGGCGAGCTCGCGCCCCTCGCGCCACTGGGCGGCGACGCCGCGCAGCTCCTCGCGGGGGTCGTCGTAGTAGGCGAAGGCCATCATCCGCTGGTTCTCCCAGCGGTGGTGCTCGCGGGTGCCGACCAGGCGGGCGACGGTGGAGCGACGCCCGTCGGCGCCGACCACCAGCTTCGCCCGGATCTCCCCGGTGCGGTCCTCGCGGTCCTTCCAGCGGACCCCGACGACGCGTCCGTCGTCGTCGTGGAGCAGGTCGGTCACCCGGGTTGCCTCGCGGACCTCGGCCCCGGCCGCGCGAGCGGTCTCCACCAGCGCGAGGTCGAGCCCGGGGCGGCGCACGCAGGACCCGGTGGCGATGCCCTCGTAGGCACCGTAGCGACCGGTGATCTCGACCTCCGGCGTGCCGAGCGCGGCCCGCGGATGCAGCGGCGGGTCCAGCGCCAGCACCCGGTCCCTGGCCCCGAGCCGTTCCAGCTCCGCCCAGTGGTGCGGGAAGAACAGGTGGGTGGACAGCGTGTCCGAGGGGAAGGTCGCGCCGTCGAGGGCGACGACCGCACGGCCGCGGCGGGCCAGGGCGATGGCGGCGGCGGAACCCGCACAGCGGGCCCCGACGACGAGCACGTCGGTGTGGGTCTCCATGAGCAGCGACGATGGCAGTTCGGTGAGTGTTTTACAAGAGCGTTCATTCAGTGAACGCACTTCTAAAACACTGTGGTTATCCTGTCCCGGTGACGACGAGCGCAGGCACGACGGCAGCGGCGCGGGGCGAACGCCGGCGCGCCAGGACCCGGGCCGCGATCCTCGACGCCGCCGAGGAGGTCTTCCGCCGCGAGGGGCACGAGACCGCGCGGATCGAGGAGATCGCCGACCTCGCCGACGTGTCGGTGGGCTCGATCTACACCCACTTCGACGGCAAGCTCGGCCTCTACCTGACCCTGGTCGAGCGGTCGCTGGACCTGTTCGCCGCGTACATGGCGCGGACCGACGCACCCGAGCTGACCCCGCTCGGCCGGGTCCTCGCGGGGGGCGACGCCTACCTGCGCTTCCACCTGGAGCACCCGGGCGCCTTCCAGTTCCTGGCCCACCCCCGACCCGCCGGCGCGGTGCACTCGGGCGGGGGCGACATCGAGACGCGGATCCGGGAACGGGTCGGCGGCCTGCTCGACGACTTCGCCGCCCGGATCGACGCGGCCGTCGCCGCCGGGGAGGCTCGACCGGTCGACGCCGGCAGGCTCACCCGCTACCTGTGGGGCGCGTGGAACGGCGTGATCGGGCTGAGCCTGCAGCCCGACGGGCTGCGGCTCTCGCCCGACGAGGTCGCCGAGACCCTCGAGCTGGGCCGTTGGCTGCTGCGCGAGGGGCTGGCCACGGCGTCGCTGCGCGGACCGGACGGCACCGTCGGCGACCGGGTGCCCCTGCCCCGCGTCTGACCTCGGAGCAGGGTCCGTCCGCTCACACCCAGCGTTGCGCCAGCGCGGCCAGCCCGGCCGCGAACACGCCGTTCGCGAACAGCCCGGCGAGCTCGCCCTCGTCGGCCCCGTCCGCGTCGAACTCGGTCCACCACTCGCCGAAGGTGTGCCCGACCGCGGTGACCGGGGCCAGCCGGATGGTGGAGACGTAGCGGCGCACCGGGAACGGCGACTCGAGGATCTCGTAGGTGAGGGCGTGCCCGCGCTCGTCGAGTGCGGTCAGCTCCTCGACGACGGTGCCGCCGCCGTCGGCCAGTGTCAGGCGCCGCTGCGCACCGATCTCGCTGCCGGACGCGCCACGGATCAGCTCGCAGGTCGCGATCGCCGGGTGCCAGCGGTGGAGGCCACCGAAGTCACGGACGTGCGGCCACACCTCGGCCAGCGGTGCCGTGATCACGGCGCTGGAATAGGGACGGGGCATCGGGAACTCCTCCTCGGGAGTGTCAGGACTGCCGGCGCAGGTGAGGTCCTGTGCCACGTACTCGGCGGCGCGCGGGCGACCTCGCTGCCCTGTCCGGCAGGCTCCGGGCTCTCGCCCGTCCGCGCGGCGCGCAGGACCTCGGCGAGTTCGGCGTCGAGGGTGCCGATCACGTACGCGGTCCGCACACCGGAGTTCTACCGGGCCCCGGGTACCCGGGGCGAGGGTCGGAGCCCGGACGGCGCAGGGCACCATGGACACGCCCCCCTTCCGCCGGGCTCGTGACCTCGGGGCCCGTGACGTCGTTGGAGAGACATGCTCGGTCAACCGGACGACCCGCGTGGCATCGTGCTCCCGCTCGACGGGCGGCCCGGCGGAACGGAGACCGGCGCCCCCGAACGCAACGGTGGCCCGCGTCCCCTCCGCAACGGGAGTCCGCCTCCCGGCCCGGCCCTGCTGCTGAGCTGGGCCCCCACCCCGGCCGTCGACGACGACCGCACCTGGGCGACGTTGTCGGCATCGAGCGAGCTGGCGCGGCGGCTCGCGCCCGACGCGGGCCGCGGTCCCGCCGCGGGGCTCACCTTCCGGCTCGCGCTGCCCGAAGCGTTCGGCGCCGAGCCGCTGCTGCGCCTGGCCGGCGGTGAGACGGCGGCGGCGGCCCCCGGGTCGTCGGCGCTGGTGCCGGTCGCGCCCACCGCGCCCGGTGACCGGCACGGCGCCGGGCTGGGCCTGCTCACCCTGACCACCGCGGCCGAGATCGCCGCGACCGGTACCCAGACCCGGGTGCTCGACGAGCTGACCGCCGCGGTCGACCAGCTGGCGCCGTCGTGCGTGATGCGGCTGGACTCGCGGCTGCGGGCGGCCGAGGAGTCGCTGCGCGAGGCCCAGACCGAGCTGCTCGAGCGCGGCTCGCTCGTCGTCGACGGCGCCGGGACCGACAGCGGCTCCCCTTCGCGCGGGCTCGAGACGGCGGTCGCGAACCTGTCGGTGCTGCGCCACCAGACGCACGCCTGGATCGCGGGCTGGGAGCGGGCCGTCGCCGGGGCCGACCCGTCGGGCACGCCCGGCCTGGCGCTGCGCGACGCGCTCGGCGAGGTCGGCAAGCTCGGCTGGACCGGGTTCCCGGCCGCGGTGCACGGCGCCTACCAGGCGCTCGTCCTGGACGCCCGGCGCATCCTGCTCACCGCGGCGGACCACCTGCTGCGTGCCCCGAACCGGCCGTTGACCGCGCTGCGCCCCCTGGTCGAGAGCGACCTCGCGGGCCGGGCCGCCGACGTCGCGCGGCTGCACCGGCTGCTGACCACGCTGTCGACGCTGCCGCAGACCGTGCGCAAGCGCTCCGGCGGGATGATGCCGAACCTGATCGCCGACCAGGCGGCGGCCAACGCCCGCAGCCAGGCGCTGTTCACGCGGATGGCGAACGCGCTGCGCTCCCCGGTGTGGGACGGCCGCGTCGTCGTCGAGGTGCGGTCGCTCGACTCGGGCGAGCTGCAGGTGCTGCGCCCGATCTGACCCGGGACACGCCACGGCCCTCCCGTCCGGCGCGGTGCCGGACGGGAGGGCCGTGGACGGGTGTCGCGGTGGGTCAGCGGGCGACGGCCTTGGCGCGCTTGCGCGCGTCCTTCGCCGACGCCTTGGCCTGCTTGGCGGCCTCGGCACCGGCCACCGACGCGCGGTCGGCCAGGTCCGAGCCGAGCTTCGCGGCCTGGGACTGGGCCTGGGTGACCAGGGTGGAGAACCGGTCGACGTACTCGGGGGCACGCTTCTCCGCGCGGGCGGCGGCCTTGCGGGCCTGCTTCTCCCAGCGGGCGCGGCGCTTCTCGGCCTCGCGCACCCACTTGCCACCGGTGCGCCCGGCGGCCTTGCGGTACTGGGCACCCTTCTTGTCCACGAGCTTCTCGAGCTGGGCGCCCCGCTTCTCGGCCGCCTTCGCCAGCTTGGCGCCCCGCTTCTCGGCGACCTTCGCCTTCTTCTGTGCCGCCTTGGAGGTGCGCTCGGCGGCGGCCGAGAGCTGCTCGGACCAGGTGGAGGCCTTGTCCGAGGCGACCTCGGACAGGTGCGCGGCCTGCTCGGAGGCCTTGCCTCCCCACTCGGTGGCGCGCTCGCGCACGACCGGGCCGTACTCCTCGACGGCCCCGGCCAGCTTCTCCCGGCTGCCCGCGGCGGCCGCGGCGATCGAGGTGCCCGCACCGGCCAGCCCTGCGGCGAGCTGGGCACCGGTGTCCGAGCCGGAGCCGGAGAGCCGGGCCTGGGCCCGCTCGGCGGCCTTGCGCGTCCGGTAGGCGTGCGACGGCTTGCCGTGCGTGTCGGCGGCCGCGATGAGCAGCCCGCCGAGGAGGCCGACGTTCTTCAGGAAGTGGATCTGCTCGTTGGCACGCTTCTGCTGGTCGGTCTCCTCCCAGAAGCGGTGCCCGGCCAGCGTGGTCGGGACGAGCGAGGCGGCCAGCGCGGTGGCCGACAGGCGGGGGAACTTGCCCAGGGCGAGCAGGGAGCCCGCCACGATCTTCACACCGGCGTCGACCTTGACCAGGGTCTCGTTGTCCGGGCGCCGCTCCAGCGGGGCGTTCTCCACGACCTTGTCGATGGCCGGGGCGGCCTGGTCGAGGACGGGCTTGACGGCGGACGACAACGCGTCGGCATTCCGCAGCTCGTTGATTCCGCCGAAGATGAACACGGCGGCGAGGGCGGGTCGGGCTACACGTCGCAAGACTGGCATGGGGCACCTTTCCCCGGCCCGCCCGTCCGCAAACCCGGGGTGGGTGTGGCGTCACCGCCACGGGGTGGCAATCATGCCCGGGTGACGAACGGACGGCGGGCCATCGGGCTCGACATCGGAGGAACGAAGGTCGCCGGAGCGATCGTGGGCGAGGATGGCACGGTCCACGCCGAGCTGCGGCGCAACACCCCGGACACGTCCGATGCGGACACGATGACCACCCTCCTGCGGGAGATGGTCGAGGAGCTGCGCGGCGGCACCGAGGGCGCGGACGTCTGCGCGATCGGCGTCGGTGCCGCGGGGACCGTGGAGTGGCCGGTCGGCCGGATCCGCTGGGCACCCAACAACAACTACGAGAACTGGGACGTGCGCGGCCTGCTGGAGGCCTCGTGCGGGCTGCCGGTGGTCGTCGACAACGACGGCAACGTCGCCGGGCTGGCCGAGGCCCGGCTCGGCGGGACCCGCAACGACGACATGGTGCTGCTGACCGTGGGCACCGGCATCGGCGCGGGGATCGTGCTCGACGGGAAGATCTACCGCGGCCCGCACGGGCTCGGCGCCGAGGTCGGGCACATGAACGTCAACCCGGACGGCCCGAAGTGCGGCTGCGGCAACCACGGCTGCCTGGAGGCCGTCGCGTCCGGGACCGCGTTGACCCGGATGGGGCGCAGCGCCGCCCTGCACGACCCGCGGGGCATGATCGCGACCCTGGCCGAGGAGGCCGGCGGCGAGGTCACCGGCCAGCACGTGACCATGGCCGCGATGGCGGGCGACAGCACGGCGGCGTCGCTGTTCCAGCGGCTCGGACGGTCGCTGGGGATCGGCATCGCCAGCATCAACGCGATCTTCGAGTTCGAGGTCGTGCTGATCGGCGGCGGACTCGTCGACGCGGGCGAGCTCCTGCTCGAACCGGCCCGCCGGGCGGCCCGCGAGTTCCACTACGGACCGCCCGAGGTCCGCCCGATCCCGCCGGTGCTGCCCGCCACCTACAAGGGTGACGCCGGGAAGATCGGTGCGGGACTGCTGGCACTCGAGGAGACCTGATCTCGCTCCGCGACCGGACCGGGGCGCGACTACCCTCGGACGGGTGACACTCCTGCTCGGACCGGTGCTGCGGCACGTCGACGAGACCAGCGCCCTGGTCTGGGTGCAGACCTCCGGCCCGTGCCGCGTCTCGGTGCTCGGCTGCGACGCCGAGACCTTCGAGGTGGCCGGCCACCACTTCGCCCTGGTGCAGGTGACCGGGCTGACGCCGGACACCCGCACCGCCTACGAGGTCCATCTCGACGGCGAGCGGGTCTGGCCGCTGCCGCACTCGCCGTTCCCGCCGAGCCTGATCACGACGCGCGGCGCGGATTCCGAGGCCCACCAGCGGATCGTGTTCGGCTCCTGCCGCTACGTGAAGCTCGCCGACCCGAAGCAGGCCCGCCGGTACGGCCTCGACGCACTCGACGTCTACGCCGGCCGGATGGCCGGGCTGCCCCCGGAGACCTGGCCGACCACGCTGCTGCTGCTCGGCGACCAGGTCTACGCCGACGAGCTCACCCCGCAGACCCGGCGGCGGATCGCCGGGCGCCGGGAGCAGCACCCGGACTGGCCCGACGACGAGATCGTCGGCTTCGACGAGTACTCGGGCCTCTACCGCGACACCTGGTCGGACCCCGAGGTGCGGTGGATGCTCTCGACCGTCCCCACCGCGATGATCTTCGACGACCACGACGTCCGCGACGACTGGAACACCTCCGGCGCGTGGCGCGAGCAGATCGCCCGCAAGCCCTGGTGGTCCGAGCGCATCCGCTCCGGCCTGGCCTCGTACTGGGTCCACCAGCACCTGGGCAACCTCTCCCCCGCCGAGCTGGCCGCCGACCGGACCTGGCAGGAGGTGCAGGCCGCCGACGGCGACGTCTGGCCGCTGCTGTCGCAGCGGGCCGCCCGCTGGGACGTCGAGACCGGCACCGGCGACGCCCGCGGCAAGGACGAACGCTTCTCCTTCTGCTGGGAGCTGGGCCGTACCCGGCTGATCGTCCTGGACTCCCGCAACGGGCGGATCGTCGAGTCCACGCCGCGGCGGATGGTCTCCGACGCCGAGTTCGACTGGATCCGGACGAAGGCGCTCGCCCCCGGCGACGTGGACCACCTCGTGCTGGGCACCTCGGTGCCCTGGCTGATGCCGCAGGTCATCTCCGATCTGGAGGCCGCGACCGAGAAGGGCGCGGACGGGGCCGGCCGGGTCGCGGCGGTCGCCGAGTGGGCCCGCCAGGAGGCCGACCTGGAGCACTGGCCCGCGTTCGGGCACTCCTTCGCCCGGCTCGCCGAGCTGATCCGCGAGGCGTGCCGCCCGCGTGGCGGGGACGCACCGCCCGCCACGGTGTCGGTGCTGTCGGGCGACGTCCACCACTCCTATGCCGCCGTCGCCGACGTGCACACCCACTCACCCGGGGACCGGCCGGGCCGTGGCCCGGAGGGCACCCGGGTCCATCAGCTGACCTGCTCCCCGGTGCACAACGTGGTCCCCGCGGTGATGCGGGTGATGTTCCGGATCACCTGGTCGCGGCTGCTGGGCAGGCTGACGACCCGCTGGACCCGCCGCACCGGGGCCGGCAGCGCGGGTGTGGCCTGGGAGCGGACGGCCGGCCCGCTGTTCGGCAACCTCGTCGCGACCCTGGAGACCGACGGGCGACGGGCGTCGTGCCGGTTCGAGCGGCCCCGCTCGGCCGCGGTGCTCGACACCGCGGCCGAGGTCGTGCTGACCCCGCAGTCGCCGCCCGCCGCGGCGCAGCAGCGCGCGGGGACGGTCCCGGCGGGCTGAGCGCGGCGCCGGCACCGCTGTCCCCCGCCCGACCGCGCACGCGCGTGACCGGTCCCGCTCAGAATCCGGTGCGGGCCAGCCACCCCGTCCAGACGCCGGCGTCGCCGAGGACCTGGAGGCGGTCGTCGTCGGCGGGGATCCGGCGGGTGACGCCCTGGAGCAGGTCGGCGGCGGTGCCGCGGACCGCGGCGTCGCCCTTGCCGTGCCCGTGCTCCCAGACGACCCGTCCGCCCGCGCCGCGGACCATCCACTCCCCCGCCCCGTCCGGGACGTCGTCGGTGGCGTGCAGGTGCAGCGTGGCGCCGTCGGCCAGCGGCGGCTCGTCGGCGGCGGGGCGGGCCGCGAGCAGACCCAGCCACTCCGAGACCCCGTCGGCGGCCACCTGCGGGTCGATCGGGAACGGCGCCCCGAGCGCGACGGCGGCGTCGGCGCGGTGCACCGTCGCCTCGTGCAGCCGCCGCCGCACCCACCACGCCGAGGGCCGCGGCCCGGTGAAGGTCCACACCGGCGCGGTCGGCCCCGCCGCGACGACGGCGTCGAGCAGCTCGGTCGCGCCGTCGCGCAGCCACTGCGCCGCGACCTCCGGGCCGCCCTCGGGCGGCTTGCCCCCGGGCACCTCGCGCGGGTCGAGGGCCTCGGTCGCACCGGTGGCGACCATCCGGGCCGCCCACCGGTGCCCGCGCCCGACGTGGCGGAGCAGCTGCAGCAGCGACCAGCCGGGGCAGGTCGGGACGGGGGTGGCCGGGTCGGCCGTCGCCAGCAGCGCGGCGAGCCGGTCGTTCTCGGCGAGCAGGACGGCGGCATACGGGTCGACAGCGGTGCGCTCCGGTGTCGTGGTCATGAATTCGTACCCCCGGTCGCGGAACATGTGGGTGGGTTGCGGCGAGTCGTGCATGACGGTCGCCCGATTCGGGTAGGCATGGATCATGCCGCCTCATCGCGACTGGACGCGACGGGGCGCGGGGCGGGCGCTGCTGTACTGGCCGTTGACGGCATTCCTGTTGGTGGCCGCGTTCCCCGCGTACTCCGTGGTGCTGGTCATCGCCTCCGGGATCCTGCTGCCCACCCTCGGTCTCGTCGCCGGCCTGGCCGGGAAGCGCTGGCGGGCGCGCAAGCTCGCCCGGGCGCGTCGTGCGCTGTCCGACGTCGTGGACACCACCCCGAGCGCCGAGGACGGCTCCGTCGCCCACGAGGACGGGTCCGGCGGGACCGGTCCGGGGGCCGCCTGGCCGACCGGCCGGCACGCACGGCGGGCCCGTGAGCAGGCAGCTCCGGCCGCCGAGGAGCCCGCGGCACGCGACGCGGCCTGACCCGCACCGCACGACCCGTTGTGACGCTCGCCGACTTCCTTGTACGTCCAATACTAGGATGTCAAACTAAACCGGCCGGGACACCGCCGTCCGCCCGGCGGGAGGAACGTCGCCGATGAGCACGGAGATGAGCACGGGCACGAACGCCCAGGCCGAGCTGCACGTCCCCACGCATCCGGTCCGTTTCGTGACCGCGGCCAGCCTGTTCGACGGGCACGACGCCGCCATCAACATCATGCGCCGGATCCTGCAGCGCCAGGGGGCCGAGGTGATCCACCTCGGCCACAACCGCTCGGTCGACGAGGTCGTGACCGCCGCGATCCAGGAGGACGTGCAGGGCGTCGCGATCTCGTCCTACCAGGGCGGGCACGTCGAGTACTTCTCCTACCTGGTCGAGCTGCTGCGCGAGCGCGGCGCCGGCCACATCAGGATCTACGGCGGGGGCGGCGGCGTGATCGTCCCCGAGGAGATCGAGCTGCTGCACTCCCGCGGCGTCTCCCGGATCTTCTCCCCCGAGGACGGCCAGCACCTGGGCCTCCCCGGGATGATCAACATCATGATCCGCGAGTGCGACACCGACCTCGCGGCCCAGCCGCCGTCGTCGTTCGACGGGCTGTTCTCCGGGGAGACCGCCACGCTGGCGCGGGCGCTGACCCTCGCCGAGTCCGGGACGCTGCCCGCGGAGGTCCGCGAGCGCGTCGCCGCGTCCGAGCGGCCCGTCCCGGTCCTCGGCATCACCGGCACCGGTGGTTCCGGCAAGTCCTCGTTGACCGACGAGCTGGTGCGCCGCTTCCGGCTCGACCAGGAGGACAAGCTCCGCATCGCGGTGCTCGCCGTCGACCCGACCCGGCGCAAGGGCGGCGGTGCGCTGCTCGGCGACCGCATCCGGATGAACGCGCTGTCGTCCGGGTCCGCCGGCGCCGGAGGCGGTCACAGCCCGGTGTTCTTCCGCAGCCTCGCCACCCGCGGCGGCGACGGTGGCTCGCTGCCCGAGCGCCTCGGCGACACCATCGCGGTGCTGCGCGCGGCCGGGTTCGACCTGGTCGTCGTCGAGACCCCGGGCATCGGCCAGGGCGACGCGGGCATCGTCCCGTTCGTCGACCACTCGCTGTACGTGATGACGCCGGAGTTCGGCGCCGCGTCGCAGCTCGAGAAGATCGACATGCTGGACTTCGCCGACGTCGTCGCGATCAACAAGTTCGAGCGCCGCGGCGCCGAGGACGCCCGGCGCGACGTCGGCCGCCAGCTGGTGCGCAACCGCGAGGAGTTCGGCGCGACCTGGGAGGACATGCCGGTCTTCGGCACCTCGGCCGCCACCTTCAACGACGACGGCGTCACCGCGCTCTACCAGCACCTGCTCGGCCTCCTCGCCGAGGACGGGCTGGCCATCGGCGAGGGCAGGCTCCCCCGCGTCACGACCAAGACCTCCAGCCACCACGCCGCGGTCATCCCGCCGGACCGGGTCCGCTACCTCGCCGAGATCTCCCAGGCCGTGCGCGGCTACCACGCCGACACCGAGTCCCACGCGCAGGCGGCCCGCACCGCCCAGCACCTGCGCACCGCCGCCGAGCTGGTCGGCGGCGACGACCTGGCGCAGGCGCTCCGCACCGCCGAGAAGAAGGTCCCGGCCGAGTCCGCCGAGCTGCTGGCGGCCTGGCCGTCGCGGGTCGCGGACTACTCCGGCGACGAGTACGTCTACACCGTGCGCGACAAGGAGTTCCGCACGAAGCTGACCAGGGAGACGCTGTCCGGCAGCAAGGTCCGCCGGGTCGCGCTGCCCCGCTTCGACGACGACGCGGCGCTCCTGCGCTTCCTGCGCAAGGAGAACCTGCCGGGCTTCTACCCGTTCACCGCCGGGGTGTTCCCGTTCAAGCGCGAGGGCGAGGACCCGGCGCGCATGTTCGCCGGCGAGGGCGACCCGTTCCGCACCAACCGCCGGTTCAAGTACCTCTCCCAGGACTCCGACGCCAAGCGCCTGTCGACGGCCTTCGACTCGGTCACCCTCTACGGCCACGACCCCGACACCCGCCCCGACATCTACGGCAAGGTCGGCACCTCGGGCGTCTCGATCGCGACGCTGGACGACCTCAAGGCCCTCTACGACGGCTTCGACCTCTGCTCACCGACCACGTCGGTGTCGATGACGATCAACGGCCCGGCGCCGACGATCCTCGCCTACTTCCTCAACACCGCGATCGACCAGCAGGTCGAGCGGTTCCGCGACGAGCAGGGCCGCGAGCCCGACGCGGGGGAACGCGAGGAGCTCGTCGCCTACGCGCTGGCGAACGTCCGGGGCACGGTGCAGGCCGACATCCTCAAGGAGGACCAGGGCCAGAACACCTGCATCTTCTCCACCGAGTTCTCGCTGCGGATGATGGCCGACATCCAGGAGTGGTTCATCGCGCACAAGGTGCGCAACTTCTACTCCGTCTCGATCTCCGGCTACCACATCGCCGAGGCCGGGGCGAACCCCATCAGCCAGCTCGCCTTCACCCTCGCGAACGGGTTCACCTTCGTCGAGAGCTACCTGGCGCGCGGCATGGACGTCGACGACTTCGCGCCCAACCTGTCGTTCTTCTTCTCCAACGGGATGGACGCCGAGTACACGGTGATCGGCCGGGTCGCCCGCCGCATCTGGGCGATCGCGATGAAGGAGCGCTACGGGGCGAACGAGCGCTCGCAGAAGCTGAAGTACCACGTCCAGACCTCGGGTCGGTCCCTGCACGCGCAGGAGATGAACTTCAACGACATCCGCACCACGCTGCAGGCGCTCTGCGCGCTCTACGACAACGCGAACTCCCTGCACACCAACGCCTACGACGAGGCGGTCACCACGCCGTCGCAGGAGTCGGTGCGCCGCGCGATGGCCATCCAGATGATCATCAACAAGGAGTGGGGCCTGTCGCTGAACGAGAACCCGCTGCAGGGCTCGTTCGTCGTCGACGAGCTCACCGATCTTGTGGAGGAGGCGGTGCTGCGCGAGTTCGAGTCGATCGCCGAGCGCGGCGGTGTGCTGGGTGCGATGGAGACCGGCTACCAGCGTGGCCGGATCCAGGACGAGTCGATGCTCTACGAGCACCGCAAGCACACCGGTGAGCTGCCGATCGTCGGCGTCAACACCTTCCTGAAGCCGGCCGACCCGGACGAGCAGCCCCAGGAGATCGAGCTGGCCCGCGCCACCGAGGCCGAGAAGCAGTCCCAGCTCGACCGGCTCGCGGACTTCCAGTCCCGGCACCGCACGGAGGCCGAGCAGGCGCTGCGGCGGCTCCAGGACGTCGCGACCGGCGACGGCAACGTGTTCGACGAGCTGATGAAGGCCGCACGGGTGTGCTCGCTGGGTCAGCTGACGACGGCGTTCTTCGAGGTCGGCGGGCAGTACCGGCGGAACATGTGAGGTCGGGGCGGGCCCGGGTGAGCCCGGCCCGCCCTACCGGGGTCGCCCCCCCCTGCCGCGGGGGCGGGCCTCTCACCAGCGGCCGCGCCGGTTCGGGATCCGCGCGGCGGCCAGGCCGACCGCGGCGAGTGCCACCGCCAGCACCCCGTAGGCGATCCCGGCGGCGAGGCCCGGGTCGTCGGCGGCGGTGACGGCGGCGGTCAGCACCGACACCGCCGCGATCCCGCCCATCTGCCGGAACATGATGCGCAGCCCGGACACCGCGGCCACCTCGTCGGGCACCAGGTGCATGCCGGCGTTGTTGGCGGCAGGGCCGGACAGGCCCGTGCCCAGCCCGAGCAGCGTGGACCCGGCCAGCAGCCACACCGTGGGCCCACCGAACAGGGGCGTCACCGCGGTGACCACCAGCCCGGCGACGACGGCGACCAGCCCGCCGAGCAGCAGCGGCCGGAACCCGAGCCGGCGCAGCAGCGCCACCGCGACCGCCGAGGTGACGATGGTGCCGATCGCGCGGCCGGTGAGCAGTGCCCCGGCGACGAACGCGGGAAGGTCGTAGCGGACCTGGGCGTAGAGCGGCAGGGTCGCCGAGAACCCGATCACCACGGCGCCGAAGACGACGTTGGTGACGTTCATGATCCCCAGACCGCGTCCGGCGAGCAGGTGCACGGGGACGACCGCGTCGGGCCGCCGCCGGGCGTGCCGGACGAACACCGCACCCGCCACCAGTGCGACCACGCCGGCCAGGACGGTCCAGCCCGGCCCGGACGCGGGCGAGCCGAGCCGGGTGATGGTCAGCATCGTGGCGAGCAGGGTCAGGACGAGCAGTGCGATGCCGGCGGCGTCGATCCGGGCGGTGCGCCGGTGCGGCGGGTCGTCGACCAGCGCCAGCCCGACCGCGACGAGCAGGATCCCGATCGGCACGTTCACCAAGAAGATGCCGTGCCAGGTCCAGGTGGTGAGCACCAGCCCGCCGACCAGTGGTCCGAGGATCGCGCCGATCGGGAAGACGCTGGTGAACAGGGCGAGCGCCCGGTCCCGGTCACGGCCGAACTGGTGGGCGACGATCCCGTTGGCGGCCGGCAGCATCACGCCGCCCGCGAGGCCCTGCACCAGCCGGCAGGCGATGAGCACGCCGATCGAGGGGCTGAGCGCGCTCAGCGCGGACATCACCGTGAACGCGGTGACCCCGGCCAGGAACATCCGGCGGCCGCCGAAGCGGTCGGAGAGCCACCCGCCCAGCGGCAGCGCGAGGATCTGTCTGACGGCGGCGACGGTCACCACCCAGGCGGTCCAGGCCAGGTCGGCGCCGAGGTCGCCGCTGATCGTGGTCAGCGCGGTGGCGACCGACGTGCCGTCGAGGGAGAACATCAGCAGCGCCAGGCCGACGACGGCGAACACCGGCACCCGGCGGGGCAGCGGGTCGTCGCCGGGCAGGCCGGCGGAGCCGTCCCCGGGCGGGCGGTGGGTGTCGTGGGCGGCGTCGGTCACGTGGTGGGCACACCTGTCTTCCCGGAGGAAACGGACATGATGTGCTTACCACAAGCTAATCACCTCGGGCGGGGCGGCCAGCTCGCGATCACCTGGCCTGGCCGGCGTCAGCGGCGGGAGCGGTTGCGGCGACGGCCGCGGTTCCAGCCGCCGAGGATGCCGATCGCCTCGACGAACGACTCGGCGGCCTTGGAGAGCTTGCGTCCGGCCTTCCGCATCGGGTTCCTCCGAAAGTTCCGTGGTGCTGGGGGCGAGACCCCACCGTGACAGACCGCGACGGGCCGCGAGCACGGGGGCACTGCTCCGCAGGGGTGGCGGACCGGACGGCACCACTCCCACGCTCCGGGTTCCCACCACCCGCTCGGACGACCACGACTCGGCGTGTCGGGTGGCGACGGCACCGATGGAGCAGCGCCGCGGCCGCTGCGACGCCTCACTGGTCCAGGTGGGCAGAAGCGCGTGTCACACCGCGGGTGCCGGGGTCCGGCGCAGCACGAGCGCCAGCGCCAGCGCGCCCAGCAGCAGCACGCTGACGTAGCCGGTCACCCCGGCCCAGCCTGCGTGGTCGTAGGCGACCCCACCGAGGGCGCCGCCGATGCTGGACCCGGCGTAGTAGCCGACCAGGTACAGCGACGAGGCCTGGGCCGGCACCGCCCCCGGCAGCATCGCCGAGCGGCGCCCCACCCACGAGCTGGCGACCGAGTGCGCCCCGAAGAAGCCGACGGTGACCATCAGCAGCCCCGCGAGGGTGGTGGGCAGCAGATCGGGCAGGGTCACCCAGATCCCGGCGAGGGCGAGCAGCGTCGCCACCCACAGCACGGGGCGGCGCCCGAACCGGTCCCCCAGGCGCCCGGCAGCGGTGGAGGCCCAGCTGCCGGCGAGGTAGCCGAGGAACACCAGCCCGACGAGGGTGCCGGGCAGCGAGAACGGCGGGGCCAGCAGCCGGAAGCCGAGATAGTTGTAGACGGTCACGAACGCGCCCATCAGCAGGAACGCCATCCCGAACAGGCACAGCAGACCCCGGTCGGTGAGGTGGCGACGCAGCGGCCCGCCGAGATCGCGCAGCCGGGTGCGGGCCGGGGTGGGCGCCGTCGCGGGCGGCAGGAGCAGCCGGAAGACGACGGTCGCGAGCACCGAGACCACACCGACCGCGGCGAGGCCCGCCCGCCAGCCGCCGAGCTCGGCGACCCACGACGCGACGAGCCGCCCGGACAGCCCGCCGAGGGTGTTGCCGGCGATGAGCAGCCCGACCGCACCGCCGAGGTGCCGCGGGGCCACCTCGTGGGTGACGTGGGCCATCGACAGCGCGGGCAGTGCCGCGAGGGCGATCCCCTGCAGCCCGCGCACCACGACGAGGGTCTCGAACGTGGGCGCCAGCGGGGCGAGCAGCGCGAGCACCGCCGACGCCGCGAGTGCCCAGGTCATGACCCGCGCCCGCCCCCAGGACTCGGTGAGCGCGGACAGCGGCAGCACGGCGAGGGCGAGCGTGCCGGTGGTCGCCGACAGCACGAAGCTGGCCGTGGACGAGGAGACGCCGAACTCCGCCGAGAGCGTCGGCAGCAGCCCCTGCACGCTGTAGACCAGCACGAACGTCGCCAGACCGGACAGCCACAGGGCGACGCCGAGCCGCCGGTAGCCGGGCGTGCCGCGCTCGTGCGGCGGGGCGGTCCGGGTGGCGGTCGGGGCTGGCAGGTGCGCGGTCGTTGTCATCGCATACGACCGTAGGCACTGTCGATGCATGCGTCCAATGCATGCATCGACGCCCTATCATTCACCCATGCATGAGTCGTTGGCGCCGGCGCTGCACCGGTTCGTCGCGGTCGCGCGCGACGGTCACCTCACCCGCGCCGCGGAGCGGATCGGGGTCCCGCAGCCCACGCTGTCCCGGGCGATCGCCCGGCTGGAGGACGAGCTGGGCGTCGCGCTGTTCCGGCGGGCCGGGCGCGGGCTGGCCCTGACCGTGGCCGGGCGCACCCTGCTGCCGCGGGCCGAGGCCGCGCTGGCCGAGCTCGCCGCGGGCGTGGCCGAGGTCGCGGGCGACGCCGACCCGGTGACCGGCCGGGTCGCACTCGGCTTCCTCGGGACGATGGGCACCACCGCGGTGCCGGGCATCCTGCGGGAGTTCCGGGAGCACCACCCGCGGGTGCGGATCGAGCTGGTGCAGGTGCCGCACGCCGCGCTGCTGGAACGGGTCCGCGACGGCCGGGTCGACCTGGCGCTGACCTCCCCGATGCCCGACGAGCCGGGGCTCGTCGCGACCCCGCTGGCCGAGGAGGAGCTGCTGCTGGCGGTGCCGTCCGGGCATCGGCTGGCGGGCGCGGACTCCGCGGATCTCACCGAGGTCGCCGACGACCCGTTCCTGCTGTTCGCCCGCGGCTACGGGCTCCAGGGCGTGGTGGAGTCGTGGTGCGCGCAGGCCGGGTTCCGCCCGCGGCGGGCGTTCGAGGGCGGGGAGACGGCGACACTACGCGGCCTGGTCGGGGCCGGGTTGGGCGTCGCGCTGCTCCCGGCCGGACCGGACGTGCCGGGCGTGGTGCAGGTGCCGGTGCGCAGCCCGCACACGGTCCGGACGCTGGGGATGGTGCACGCGGCCGACCCGCGGCCGACCGCACCGGTGCGGGACCTGCGGGCCTTCGTCGTCCGGCACGGGCCGCGCTGGCTGGTGCCGACCGGCTGAGCCGGCGCCGCCGGCCCGACCGGGACGCCCGGGACGCGGGCCGACCGCCGTCCCCGGCCGGTCGGCGCCCGTCGGGTTACGGTCGGCACCATGACTGCGGGAGTGGAGGCACCGGTCGACGACGAGGGCCGCGAGGTCGGTGTCCCCGGCACCGTACGGCGGGTCGTGTCGATCGTGCCGTCGCTGACCGAGGCGCTGGAGGCGACCGCGCCCGGCATCGTGGTCGGCGCGACGGACTGGTGCACCCACCCCGCCGACCTCCGTGCGGAACGGGTCCGCGGGACGAAGAACCCCGACGTCGAGCGGATCGTCGCGCTGGCGCCGGACCTCGTCGTCGCCAACCAGGAGGAGAACCGGCTCCCCGACCTGGACGCGCTGCGCGCCGCGGGTCTCCCGGTGTACGTGACCGACATCCGCGACGTCGACGGCGGGCTCGACTCGCTGGGGCGGATGCTGGCCGCGTGCGGGCTGGACGAGCCGGGCTGGCTGCGCGAGGCCCGTGCGCTGTGGGCGGCGGTCGAGCCCGCCCGCGACCGTCGCCGGGCCGTGGTCCCGATCTGGCGCAGGCCATGGATGGCGGTCGGCTCGGACACCTTCACCGGTGCCGTGCTGGACCGGCTCGGCGTCGACAACGTCCTGGCCGACTCCCCGGAGCGCTATCCGCGCTTCGACCCCGCCGACCTGCCCGAGCACGATCTCGTCGTGCTGCCCGACGAGCCGTACCTGTTCACCGCCGAGGACGGCCCCGAGGCGTTCGACGCGCCGTCGGTGCTGGTCAGCGGGCGGCTGCTGACCTGGTACGGCCCGAGTCTGCTGGAGGCGGCACGGGAGCTGCCCGGCGCGCTGGCGGGCGCAGGCCGACCGGCCCGCTGACCCGGCCCGGCGTCGGTACGGTCGATCCCATGGCGACCGTCGACGAGGATCTGCTGACCACGCTCATCGCGCGACTCGACCTGGACGCGAAGGGCCGGCTGCTGACCGGGGCCGACTTCTGGTCCACCCCGGCCGAGCCCGCGATCGGGCTGCGCCGGATGGTGCTGTCCGACGGTCCGTCGGGCGTGCGTGGGGAGAGTTTCGACGAGCGGTCCCCGTCGCTGTCGCTGCCGTCGTCGACGGCGCTGGGGGCGACCTGGGACCCGGAGCTCGCCCGCCGCTACGGCTCGACCCTGGGCGCCGAGGCCCGCCGGCAGCACGCCGACGTCGTCCTCGGGCCGACGATCAACCTGCACCGCACCCCGTTCGGTGGCCGCCACTTCGAGGCGCTGTCGGAGGACCCGCTGCTGACCGGCGAGCTCGCCGCCGCGTACGTGGAGGGGCTGCAGGCGCACGGGGTCGCCGCGACGCCGAAGCACTACGTCGCCAACGATGCCGAGTCCGAGCGCTTCACCGTGGACAACGTCGTCGGCGAGCGGGCGCTGCACGAGCTGTACCTGGCCGCGTTCGAACCGGCCGTCACCCGGGGCGGGGCCTGGGCGGTCATGTCGGCCTACAACGCGGTCAACGGGGCGACGATGAGCGAGAACCCGCTGCTCACCGAGCCGCTCACCGGCGAGTGGGGCTTCGACGGGCTCGTGATGTCGGACTGGGGCGCGGTGCGCACCACCGTCGCGTCGGCGCGCGCCGAGCAGCACCTGGTGATGCCCGGCCCGGTGAGCACCTGGGGCGAGCGGCTGGTGGCGGCGGTGCGCGGCGGCGAGGTCGACGAGTCCGTCGTGGACGGCAAGCTGCGCCGGCTGTTGCGCCTGGCCGCCCGGGTCGGTGCGCTCGACGGGGGACCGACCCCGCCCCCCGCCCCGGCCCCCGGGGACGGCGCCACCGTGGCCCGCGAGCTCGCCGCCGCGGGCAGTGTCCTGGTCCGCAACACCGGCGAGCTGCCGTGGGACGCCTCGGCGCTCGGGACGGTCGCGGTCCTCGGGCACAACGCCGCGCTGGCCCGCACCCAGGGCGGCGGGAGCGCCACGGTCCGGCCCGCCGCGGTCGTCGCGCCGCTCGACGGGCTGCGCACGGCACTCGGCGGGGACCGCGTGCGGTACCGGCTGGGCGCGCAGGTCGCCGAGGGGGTGCAGCCGTTCGACCCGGAGACGGTCACCGACCCGGTGACCGGGGAGCCCGGCCTGCGCGCGGTGTTCCGCGCCGCGGACGGCACCGCGCTGCGCAGCGAGCACCGGCTCGGGGCCTCGCTGATCTGGATGGGCGGAGAGATCCCCGGCGGCGCCGAGACCGTCGAGGTGTCGACGCGGTGGTCACCCGAGCCCGGAGCGCACCGGATCGGGGCCGCCGCCGTCGGGCACGTGACGGTGAGCGCCGACGGAGCGACCGTGCTCGACACCGAGGCCGTCCTGACCGGCGACGAGGGGCCGGGCGCGGCGATCTTCGAGGCGCCGTCGGCGACCGCGGAGATCACCACCGACGCGCCCGTCGACCTGGTGTTCCGGTTCCGCCCCTCCGGCGGTGAGGCCGGGATGGCGCTGTTCGCGCTGACCGTCGGGACCGAGACCGTCGTCGCCGACCCTCGGGCCGAGGTGGCGGCAGCGGCCTCGCTGGCGGCGGACTGCGACGTCGCGGTCGTGGTCGTCGGGACGAACGACCGGATCGAGAGCGAGGGCTTCGACCGCACCTCGCTCGCGCTGCCCGGCCACCAGGACGACCTGGTCCGGGCGGTCGCCGCGGCCAACCCGCGCACCGTGGTGGTGGTCAACTCCGGGGCACCGGTGCTGCTGCCCTGGCGCGACGAGGTGGCCGCGGTGCTGCTCGGCTGGTTCGGCGGCGAGCGGTTCGGCGACGCCGTCGCCGACGTGCTGCTCGGGCACGCCGAGCCGGGCGGGCGGCTGCCGACCACGTGGCCCGCCACCGGCGAGGAGCGCTCGGTGCTGTCCGGGCGCCCGACCGACGGCGTCCTGCGCTACGACGAGGGCGTCCACCTCGGGCACCGCAACTGGCTGCGCCACGGCGAGACGCCGGCGTACCCGTTCGGGCACGGACTGGGCTACACCACCTGGACCCTCGACGACGCCGTCGCCGGGCCCTGGTCGGCCGACGGCGTCGCGGTGACGGTCACCCTGACCAACACCGGCGACCGGGCGGGCCGCCAGGTCGTGCAGGCCTACCTGTCCCGGACCGGCTCCGACGTCGAACGCCCCGCCCGCTGGCTGGCCGGCTGGGCCGTCGTCGACGCCGCCCCCGGCACGACGACGGCCACCGTGACGGTGTCGCGGCGCGCGTTCCGCCACCGCGCGGGCGGGGTGTGGGCGACCGAGCCGGGCACCTACGAGCTGCACCTGGGGTTCTCGGTCGCCGACACCCCGCTGCACGCGACGGTGGAGGTCGTCGGCGAGGGCTGAGCCGGCGGGTCAGCCGTGCGCCGCCCGGAGCAGGTCCGAGCACTTCTCGCCGATCATCATCGTGGTGATGTTCGGGTTGACCACCGGCAGGAACGGCATCGCCGACGCGTCGGCGACCCGCAGACCCTGCACCCCGCGGACCCGCAGCTGCGGGTCCAGGACGGCGTCCGGGTCGCCGTCGGCGCCCATCCGCGCGGTGCACGCCGGGTGGTACACCGTGTTGTGGGTCTTGTTGATGTAGTCGGCGAGCTCGTCGTCGGTGACGGCGTCCGGGCCCGGCGCCAGCTCGGCGGCGATCCACTCCTTCAGCTGCGGCTGCTCGGCGATGCGTCGGGCCAGCCGGATGCCCTCGGTCATCACCCGCATGTCGTGGCCCTCGGGGTCGGTGAAGTAGCGCGGGTCGACCCGGGCCCGGTCGCGGAAGTCGCGGGTCCGCAGCCGCACGGTGCCCCGGGACCGGCCGCGGGTGACGTTCGGGGTGAGGCAGAACCCGTTGTCGGTGGTCGGGTAGCCCCAACGCAGCGTGTTCATGTCGAACGGGACCGAGCCGTAGTGCATCATCAGGTCCGGCCGGTCCAGGGCCGGGTCGGTGCGGTGGAACAGCCCGATCTCCCACCACTGGGTGGACTCGGTGACCATCGGCTTCGCGGCGTCCCAGAAGACCAGGCCCTCCACGTGGTCGTCGAGGTTCGACCCGACGCCGGGCAGGTCCGAGCGGACCTCGATGCCGAACTCGCGCAGGTGCTCGCCCGGGCCGATGCCGGAGAGCATCAGCAGCTTCGGGGTGTCGATCGCCCCCGCGGAGAGGATCACCTCGCGGTCGGCGTGCACCGTCTCGCGGCCGGGGCCGATGCCGCGCTGGTACTCCACGCCGGTGGCGCGGGTGCCGTCGAACAGCACCTGCGACGCCCAGCAGTCGGTGCGCACCTCCAGGTTCGGACGCGAGTCCAGGATCGGGTGCAGGTAGGACACCGACGCCGAGGCGCGGGTGCCGTCGGGGAAGGAGTTGATCTGGAAGTACCCGGCGCCGTCGGTCACGGTGTGGCCCTCGTTGAACCGCACCGTCGGCATGCCGACCTGCGCTGCGGCGGCCAGCACGGCGTCGCCGCAGGGGTCCTTCGCGGGGATCTGCATGAGGTTGACCGGGCCGGAGCGGCCGTGGCCGTCCCAGTCGCCGTCGTTGGTCTCCAGGCGCCGGATCAGCGGCCAGCACTCCTCGGCGGACCAGCCGGTCAGGCCGGACGCGGCCCACTCGTCGAGGTCCTCCCGCGGGGTCCAGAAGGCGATGCAGGAGTTGTGCGAGCCGCAGCCGCCGAGCACCTTCGCGCGGGCGTGGCGCATGTGGGAGTTGCCGCGCTCCTGCGGCTCGACCGGGTAGTCCCAGTCGTAGCCGGAGTCGAGCAGCGCCATCCAGTCGGTGAGCCGCAGGATGTTCGGGTCACCGACGTCGGACGGTCCGGCCTCCAGCAGCAGCACCCGCACCGCGGGGTCCTCGGAGAGCCGCGCGGCGAGCGCGCAGCCCGCCGAGCCGCCACCCACCACGACGTAGTCGAACCGGTCGGTCATGCCGTCTCCCCCATGCCCTGCTCGATCTCCTTCGCCCGGTGCTCGGGCAGGCAGCCCAGCCCGTGACGGCCGCGCAGCCGGAACCAGGCCAGCCCGGCGAGCGCGACGACGCCGATGAACAGGAACGCGACGAACCGCAGCCACCCGGTGCCGTAGACCTCCTCGCGGGGCCACGCCAGGTTGATCGCCATCGCCGCGCCCCACAGCACCGCCAGCACGTTGACCGGCAGGCCGAGGCGCCCCAGGGAGAAGTACCCCTTCTGGCCCTCGTCCGGCCACCGCCCGCGCAGCCGCCGCACCAGCATCGGCACCGTGACCAGCAGGTACGCGATGTAGATCATGATGATCGCCACACTGGTGACCGCGGTGAAGACCTCGGGCACGCCGACGTTCGCGACCAGGATGAGGATCGCGACCACGCCGACGACGATCGCCGGCACCACCGGCGTCTTGTGCTTCGGGTCGATCCGGGCCAGCACCGACCCCGCGGGCAGCGCGTTGTCCCGGGCCATCGCGAACATCAGCCGGATCGCCGCGGTGTGCACCGCGAGCAGGCAGACGATCACCGCGATGCTGATGGTGATCAGGAAGATCCGGCCGATCGTGCCGCCGGCGACCTCCAGCAGCACGAGCTGCCCGCCGCCGTCCTTGGTGCCCAGGCGCGGGTCGGCCAGGTCGGGTGCGGCCAGGATGATGCCGAGCAGGATCAGCCCGCCGAGCACGAACGAGGCGATCACCGCGCGCAGGATCGCCGCCGGGGCGGTGCGCCGCGGGTCGACCGTCTCCTCACCGAGCGAGCTGGCGGTGTCGAAGCCGTACATGACGTAGGCCGAGGCGAGCGCCGCGACGAGGAACGTGCCGAAGTACCCGCCGCCGCCCGCGGCCGGGGCCGGGGTCTCGAACAGCACCGAGACGGGGTTGCGGATGCTCAGCAGCAGCGCCACGACGATGACGACGGCGGCGATCAGCTCGATGAACACCCCGGTGGAGTTGATCCGCGCCATCAGCTTCACCCCGACGGCGTTGATCACCGTGGTGAGCACGATCAGGATCGCGCCGAGCAGCACGCCGTTGACGGCGGCGTCGCCCGCGTCGGAGGCGTCGCCGACGAGCTGGAAGCCCGACCAGATCTGCGGGAACGTGAGCTGCGCGGCCAGCGCGACCGCCGCCAGGGACACCACCGAGGCGGTGAACATCATCCAGCCGGCGAGCCAGGACACGGTCGGCCCGGCCAGCTGCTTGGACCAGTTGTAGACCGACCCGGCGACCGGGTAGCGCCCGGCCAGCTCGGCGAACGACAGCGCCACCATGAACTGGCCGGCGAACACCATCGGCCAGGACCACCAGTAGGCCGCACCACCGGTGCCGAAGCCGAAGTAGAACAGCTGGAACGTGCCGGTCAGGATCGAGATGTAGCTGATCCCGGCCGCGAAGCTGGCGAACTTGCCGATGCTGCGGTCGAGGGTCTGGCTGTAGCCGAACTCGGCGAGCCCTCCCCCGTCGCCGTCCGCGTCCGGTGCGGGATCCCGCCGGGCGGGTTCGGGAACGGTCATCCTGGACCTCCTGGGCCGTTTCGTCGCGCCATCATGGCGGTATCAGCGGCCCGAGAACCATCCCTGGGGCTGCGGAGCCGTGTTGGTCCAGACGTGCTTGATCTCCTGGTACTCGGCCAGCCCGGTCGGCCCCAGCTCGCGGCCGTTGCCCGAGCGGCCCATGCCGCCCCACTCCGCGCCCGGGAAGTACGGGTGGAAGTCGTTGATCCAGACGGTCCCGTGGCGCAGGGCGGACTCCACCCGGTGGGCCCGGCCCATGTCGGCGGTGAACACCGCGCCGGCCAGGCCGTACTCGGTGTCGTTGCCGAGCCGGACGGCCTCCTCCTCGGTGCTGAACCGCTCCACGGTCAGCAGCGGGCCGAACGTCTCCTCGCGGATCAGCCGCGATCCCGGCGCCAGGTCGGTGATGACGGTCGGCAGGTAGAAGTAGCCCTTCGCCAGTTCCGGGTCGTCCGGACGGGCACCGCCGCACCGGATGGTGGCACCCTCGGCGCGTGCCGCGGCGACGAAGTCCTCGATCTTGGCCAGGTGCGCGGCGGAGACCAGCGGCCCGACCTCGACACCGTCGGTGAGGCCGTTGCCGAGCCGGATCAGCTGCGCGCGGCGCACCACCTCGTCGACGACGGCGTCGGCGATCGAGTCCTCGATGATCAGCCGGGCGCCCGCGGAGCAGACCTGTCCGGAGTGCAGGAACACCGCGAGCATCACGTAGTCGACGGCGAGCTCGAAGTCGGTGTCGGCGAACACGATGTTCGGGTTCTTCCCGCCCAGCTCGACGGCGGTGCGCTTCACGGTCTCGGCCGACGCCCGGATGATCTTCTGGCCGGTGGACAGCCCGCCGGTGAAGCTGACCATGTCGACGTCGGCGTGCTCGGTGAGCGGGGCGCCCACCGAGGGGCCGTCGCCGAGCACGATGTTGACCACCCCGGCCGGGATCCCGACCTCCTCGCACAGCTCGACCAGCACGATCGAGGTGAGCGGGGTGACCTCGCTGGGCTTGATCACCATCGTGTTGCCGGCCGCGATCGCCGGGGCGACCTTCCAGGACAGCTGCAGCAGCGGGTAGTTCCACGGCGTGATCAGCGCGCACACGCCGACCGGCTCGTGCACGATCCGCGACACGACGGCCGGGTTGCCGGTGTCGACGATCCGGCCGGCGTCCTTGTCGGCGAGCCCGGCGTAGTAGCGGAAGACGGCGGTGACGTCGTCGACGTCCTGGCGGCCCTCGGCGATCGTCTTGCCGGTGTCGAGGGTCTCCAACCGGGCGATCTTCTCCCGGTCCCGGACCAGCAGGTCGGCGATCCGACCGAGGAGCGCCCCGCGCTCGCCGGTCGTGGTCCGCCGCCACGGCCCGTCGTCGAAGGCCCGGCGGGCGGCGGCGACCGCACGGTCGACGTCGTCGGGCCCGGCCTGGTCGACCTCGGTGACCGTCGAGGCGTCGTAGGGGTTGACCACCGGGGCGGTCCCGGCGGATCCGGTGGTCCAACTTCCGTCGATGTAGAGGCTCGGCACGGCGCGAGCTTTCACCGGAAACGGGTCGGTGTGCAAACCCGGGCCCGTCGTCCTCGCGCGGGAGATGGTCACGCTTTCCGGTCGCCCCGCGTGGCGACGTGCCGAATGCCGGGTTAGGGTTGCGCCATGGGCAACACGGTGCGCGGACGGGAGCCCGGGGTGCAGTCGGTCGACCGGGCCATCACCCTGCTCACCCTGCTGGCCGACCGGAGCGAGGCGGGGGTCAGCGAGCTCGCCGCCTCGCTCGACGTCCACAAGTCCACCGCCTTCCGGCTGCTCGGCGCGCTGGAGGAGCGCGGGCTGGTCGAGCAGATCGCCGACCGCGGCAAGTACCGCCTCGGGTTCGGGCTGATCCCGCTCGCCGGGCGCGTCGCCGAGCGCCTGGAGGTCACCACCCAGGGCCACCCGGTCTGCGAGACGCTCGCGGAGCGACTCGGCGAGACCGTCAACATCGCCATCCCCGACCGCGGGTGGGCGGTGAACGTCGACCAGGCCCGGGGCCCGTCGATGGTCACCACGTTCAACTGGCTCGGCCGGATCACCCCGATGCACAACACCTCCAGCGGCAAGGTGCTGCTCGCCTCGGTCGTGCTCGACGACCCGACGACGATGCCGGACACGGTGCCGGACGAGGGCCGCGAGACGCTCGTCGAGGAGCTGCGCCGGGTCCGCCGACACGGGTACGCGTGGTCGCTGGAGGAGCTGGAGACCGGGCTCAACGCCGTGGCGGCACCGGTGCTGGACCACGGCGGCGCGGTGGTGGCCGCCCTGTCGGTGTCCGGGCCCGCCTACCGGCTCCCGGCCGAGCGGATCGAGCGGATCACCCCGGAGGTCGTCGCCGCGGGGCGGGAGATCAGCCGTCGGATGGGTTTCTGGCGCGACCGCTGAGCCGCGGGCCTACGGCGGTGGGGCCGGCGCGGACCCCTGCAGGCGTTCCAGCACCGGGGGCAGAATGCGTTCCAGCTCGTCACCGTGCCGCTCGAACTCGCGCCGCAGGAACGGCGCCGCCAGCTTCAGCAGCCCCTTGAGCCGCACCCGGGCGTGGAAGCTGACGACGCTGCCCCCACCCTCGGCGGGCTCGACGACGATCTCCTCCGTCGCGCTGACCGCCGGGTTCTCCGCGACGAACACGACCCGGCCCGCCGTCAGCTCCTGCAACGTGTGGTCGAGCTCGCTCTCCCGCCCGCCCCACACCGCCACCGTGCGCCAGGCGGCGCCGACCACGATCGGTCCGCCACCGTCGGAACGGGTGCTGGAACGCACGGTCGGGTCCCAGATCTCGCTGTTCCCGTGGTCGGACAGGTACCGGAGCACCGTCTCGGCAGGGGTGCGCACCGTCATCACCCGCTGGACGCCGACCACGACGCTCCTCTCCCCGGCCGGGGCCGACCGGGCCCCGGCCCGCTGCTCCGACCGGCGCAGATGGTCTCACGGCGACCGGTCATGATCGAGAGCACCCACACCGGATTCCACCGAACGCCCGTGCCGGGACCGCGCGGCACGCACACTCCTGTCCGACGCGGGCGGGCCGGGCGGGCCCGCCACCGACGACGGAGGTGCCGCGGTGCACGACCGAGACCGACCGGGGACCCGGTGGACGAGCGGGCGGCCCGTGCCCGGCCCGCACCCGTCGTCGGGCGGGGTGGCACGTTCCGACCCGGACGGCCTCGACGCCGCCGCCGCGGCGCTCGACCACATCGCCGACGATCTCGCCGACGACACGGCGCTCGTGGGCCCCGCCGCGCCGGTGCCGGGTTTCGCAGCCGGGACGGCGGCCACGGCCTGGGAGGACGCGATGGCGCGGGCCACCCGGGAGCACGCGGAGCACACCGCGTCGACGGCGTCGGCCCTGCGCGCGGCCGCCACGTCCTGGCGCGCCGCCGACGACGACGCCGCGGCGGCGTTCGCCGGGCGCGCCTCGTGAGCACCGGGCCCGCCCTGCGCGATCTCGTGACGGCCGACCCCGGTGCGTGGCTGCGTCGTGCCGGTACCTGGGACGGGTTGTCCCGGGCCCTGTCCGAGCGCGCGGCCGAGCTGGAACGCTCCGCACCGCGGTCGTGGACGGGGGCCGACGCCGACGCGGCCGCGCGCGACCGCGCCGAGCAGGTCCGCCGGCTGCGGGACGACGCGGGCACTGCGACCCGGGCCGCGCAGGTGCTGGGCACCCACGCCGGCGAGGTCCTCGACGCCCAGCGCCGGCTCGTGCTCGCCGCGCTGGCGGTGCACCCGCAGTTCGTCGTCGACCTCGAACGCGGCACGCTGTCCGCCGGCGTCGGCGCGCACTGGCTGGGGGTGTGGCAGCTGCCCGCGATGGTCGCGCGCTTCGGGGCGGACCTGGCCCGCCTGTCCACCGCGGTGGCCGACGCCGTCGGTGCCGCGACCCGGTCCGACCACGCCACGGCCGCCGCGCTCGATGCGCTCCGCCCGGCCCCCGCGGCGGCCCCCCGCCCGGTCGCGCCGGCCGCGGCGCCACCCCCCGGTGCGGGCGCCGGCGCCGTGCGGTCCTGGTGGATGGGGCTGCCCGAAGTGCGACGGGAACAGCTGCTGCACACCCGGCCCGACCTCGTCGGCGGGCTGGACGGCGTACCGGTCGCCGACCGGGACCGGGCGAACCGGGTCCTGCTCGACGCCGAGCTGTCCCGGCTCCTGTCCCGGGCGGCGCTGCTCGACCGGGCCGGGGACACCGCGGGCGCGGACCGCGCCCGGCGCGCGTCGGCCGGTCTGGAGGCGACCCGCCGACGCCTGGACGCCGGTGACGCGTACCTGCTCCGACTGGAGCGCGGGAGCACCGGCGGGCGGCTCGTGCTCGCCGGCGGCGACCCGGAACACGCCGCGCACGTGCTCACCCACGTCCCGGGGACGACCGCGGGCTGGGACGGGGTGCCCGGCGACCTGGCCCGGGTCGAGGCGACACGTGCCGCCGCACGGGCGGCCGCGCCGGACGCCACCGTCGCCGCGGTGCTGTGGACCGGCTACGACGCGCCACCCGACCTGGTCGCGGCGGCGGACCCGGGGGCCGCCCGCGCCGCCGCGGGAGACCTGCGCTCCTTCCAGGACGGTCTGCGGGCCGGGCACGCGGGCCCGGTGCACCTGACCGTCGTCGGGCACTCCTACGGCTCGACGGTGGTCGGGAACGCCGCCCGGGGCGGCGGCCTGGCCGCCGACGACGTGGTGTTCGTCGGCAGCCCGGGGACCGGCGCGGGACACGCCTCCGAGCTCCGCACCGCACCTGGGCACGTCTGGGCGACGACCGCGCGGCACGACCCGATCGACCGGGTGCCCGGGGTCGAGGGCTTCGCGACCTCGCGCGGGTTCGCCCCCACCGGGCTCCTGCACGGCCCGAACCCGGCGGCACCGGGGTTCGGTGCCCGGGTGTTCGACTCGGCCCCCGGTTCGGCGCTCCCGAGCACCGACGACCCGGCGACCCCGAACGACGAGTCCGCGTTCGCCGCCGCGCACGGCGGCTACTGGGATCCCGGCTCGCCGAGCCTGCGCACGCTCGGCCGGATCGTCGCCGGAGCGCCTGTTCCTTTGTGACGCTCCGTCACCTTCGACCTGCGTTGCGAGACGACCGCACGTCCGGCCGGCCGAACGACCAGCCGCTCAATGAACCAGTGATGGGGCAGGTCACACGTAGTCGTCAGACCGACCGCGACTAGCCTGTCCCGGACGCGGCCACGGGCAGTAGCATTCGGGCGTGACCGAGACCGAGAGCAGACCGGCACGGCGCACCGGCCGCCCGCCACTGACCGACCGCGCGACACTGCTGGCCGCTGCGCGCGAGCTCGGCTTCTCCGACCTGACGGTCGGCGCGGTGACCGCGCGGGTCGGGGTGAAGTACTCCACGTTCTACCGCCACTTCCCCAGCCTGGAGGCGCTCGTCGCCGCGCTGGTGGACGACGTGGTGACCGACGGCGTGTTCCCCGCGACCGACGAGGGCCGTTGGCAGGAGCAGATGCTGGCGTTCGCGGCGGCGACGTTCGACGTGATGGCCGAGCACCCGGGCCTCGCGCCCGCGATGGTGCGGCTGCCGGAGTCCCCCGAGGCGTTGCTGTCGGCGTTCCGGCGGCTGACCGACCGGCTGCTGGAGTCGGGCTTCACCGCGGAGGACGCGGTGCTGGGCGCCTCGACCGCCTTCCAGATGGGCATGCAGCCGTGGCTGGCGGCCAATCCCCTCGGCATCGGGGACGCGCGCCGTCGCGACCAGGTGCTGGAGTCGGCCGAGCCGTTCGACGCCCAGGTCCGCTCGGTCTTCCGGGACCGGATCGACGACCCGCCGCGCAGCTGGACCCTGAGCCGCGTCGAGCTCGTCATCGCCGGGCTGGAGACCCGCCTGGCGTCCTGACCCCCGACACGACGACGCCCGGGGTGCTTCGCGTGAGCACCCCGGGCGTCGGCGTCGGATCAGGCGGTCAGGTGGGAACGACCTGGTCCGCCTGCGGACCCTTCTGACCCTGGGTGACCTCGAAGGTCACGGTCTGCCCCTCGTCGAGGCTGCGGTATCCGGAGGACTGGATCGCGCTGAAGTGGACGAACAGGTCCTGCCCGCCTCCGTCCGGCGTGATGAACCCGTACCCCTTCTCCGCGTTGAACCACTTGACGGTTCCCTGTGGCATCCGGATGTCTCCTCGCGTCTTGCCGGTTCCTACGGGGTGGACATTAGCCGTACCGGACCCCGCTGTGCTACAGGCGACGTGCTATCGGGTACCGGCGCGTCGTGTCGGACGTCCCGTTCGCCCGGTTCTCCGGGCCGGCACCGGCTACCGGCGCGGGATCAGCCCGCCCGCGTAGAGCGCCCAGGCCACCAGCAGCGGCTGCCCGGCCAGCCGCGCGGCCCGCTTGGCGGCGGTGTCGAGGCCGAACCCGTCGACGCGGTTGCGGTACTGGGAGAGGTTGCCCGGGAAGATGGCGGTGAAGAACGCCGCGGCCAGGCCGCCGACCCGGCGACGCTCCTTCGGGAGGCCGGCCAGCGCGGCGCCGAGCGCGATCTCGGCGGCCCCGGAGAGCAGCACGACGTCGTCGGTGTCCATCGGGACCCACGGCGGGACCTGGGCACGGAACTCGCGGCGGGCGAAGGTGAGGTGCGAGGTCCCGGCGAACACCAGCATCGCGCCGAGCGCGAGGCGGGCGAGGTCCTGCCGGGTACGGGTCGCCGTCGTACGCGTCATGGTCCGACCGTGCCACGGCGCGGGCGGCCGGGCGCGCCGGACCGCACCGCCGGGTGACCCGTCAGGGACGCCCGCGCAGCTCGATCCCGGCCGGGGTGGTGGCCCCCGCCAGCCCGCAGACCAGGTCGAGCTCGGCGACGACGTTCTGCAGCACCTGCGCGACGCCGCGGGCGCCGTCCAGTGCGAGCCCGTGCACGAACGGGCGCCCCAGCAGCACGGCGCGGGCGCCGAGCCGGACCGCGGTCGCGACGTCGGCCCCGGTCCGCACCCCGGAGTCGAGCAGCACCGGCAGCGCATCGCCGACCGCGTCGACGACACCGGGCAGCGCGTCCAGCGAGGCGACCGCGTGGTCGATCTGGCGGCCGCCGTGGTTGGACACGACGACCCCGTCCACACTGGCGTCGGCGGCGCGGCGGGCGTCGTCGGGGTGCAGGACCCCCTTGAGCAGGATCGGTAGCCGGGTCCGCGAGCGCAGGGTCGCCAGGTCCTCCCAGGACAGCCGCGGTCGCGAGTAGACCCGCAGGAAGGTCTCCACGGCCGCCCGCGGGACGGGCGAGCGCAGGTTGTCCCGGAACCGTCCGGGGGCGTTGCGGGTGATCTCGAGCAGGGTCCGCACGGCCTGCGGGGTGACCTTCGGCGGCGCCCCGGCCGACGGCGCGGCGAGGGTCTCCTCCACCAGGCGGCGGAACACCGGGTCGGAGGTGTACTGGGCGATCCCGATGCCCCGGGCGAAGGGCAGGTGCCCCAGGTCGAGGTCACGGGGGCGCCAGCCCAGCATCGTGGTGTCGAGGGTGACGACGACGGCGTCGCAGCCGGCGGACTCGGCGCGGCGCAGGAAGCTGTCGACGAGCTCGTCGGAGGTGGACCAGTACAGCTGGAACCAGGTGGGGCCGCCGACCGCGGCGATCTCCTCCATCGGCGCCCCGGCCTGGTTGGAGATCACCATCGGGATCCCGGCGGCCGCGGCTCCGCGGGCGACGGCGAGGTCGGCGCCGCGCCGGACCAGGTCCAGTGCCCCGATCGGGGCGAGCAGCAGCGGCGCGTGCAGCGTGCGGCCGAACAGCTCGACGGTCAGGTCGCGCTCGCCGACGTCGCGCAGCACCCGCGGCACGATCTCCCGACGGGCGAACGCCGCCCGGTTCGCGCGCATCGTGGTCTCGGCGCCCGCGCCGCCGGTGACGTAGGCGTCGGCGCGCCGGCTCATGGCCCGCCGCGCGCGGCGCTCCAGCTCGTCGGGGCCGGTCGGGACCCGGGGCCGGGCGCCTGAGACGCCGTCGCGGTAGATGCGGTCCTGCCGAGCCCGGCCCGGTGCCGTCATGGCGCCCTCCCCCGTCGTCGCGCGGGTGAGCCTACGGGCCGCGCCGACCGCCCGGACGGACGCCGGACCGGGCCGCGTCCGGGGGCGGGTGCGGTGCGACGGTCAGTGCGGGTCGGCCGCGTTCAGCCGGGCGACGACGTCGGCGTACTCGCCGCGGGCCTCGGCACGACGCAACGGCAGCACCCGCTCGACGAGGACCTCCCCGCCCGGGGTCGGGGCCTCGAGCAGCGTGAGGACCTCGGCGACGAAGTCGTCGAGCGGCATCGCGATCGGGCTGTCCTGCTGGCCGGGCAGCAGTTCGGTCGCCACCGAGGGCGGCACGATCTCGAGGAGCTCGACGGTCGTGTCGGCGAGCTGCAGGCGCAGCGACTCGGTGAGCATGTGCACCGCGGCCTTGGTGGCGTTGTAGCTGGGCGTCGCGGCGAGCGGCACGAACGCCAGCCCCGACGACACGGTGACCACCGATGCGACCGGCCGTCCCCGCAGGTGCTCCACGAGCGCGCCGATCAGCCGGATCGGGCCGAGCAGGTTGGTGGTGACGACCTGCTCGGCCGAGGCCAGGAACCCCTCGGGGGTGTGCCAGTCCTCGACCCGCATGATCCCGGCCATCGCGACGAGCACGTCGAGGTCGGGGTGCCGGTCGAGGACCTCGGCGACGGCCTTCGTGATGCTCGCCGGGTCGGCGGTGTCGATCTCGACGGCGTCGAGGCCGGGGTGGGCGGCGACGAGCTCGTCGAGCAGGTCGCGGCGCCGGCCGCCGAGGACCACGGTGTTGCCGCGCCCGTGCAGCGCCAGGGCCAGTGCGAGTCCGATGCCGCTCGTCGAGCCGGGGATGAAGACGGTGCGTCCGGTGATCTGCATGTCCCCACCGTCGCCGCGCGGCGGACGGGGGCGGCAGAGACCGGTCATCGGGGGATCACCGGTCCCTGGTTGCCCGGCGGGTGCCCGCGGATACTCGGTGACGTGGACCGTGCAGCCCTGGCCGACTTCCTGCGCCGGCACCGTGCCCGCCTCCGTCCCGGTGACGTCGGGCTCCCCGACGGTGCCCGCCGGCGCACGGCGGGGCTGCGCCGTGAGGAGGTCGCCACGCTCGCGGTCATGTCGACCGACTACTACACGCGGCTGGAGCAGCAGCGTGGGCCGCAGCCCAGCGACCAGATGCTGGCGTCGCTGGCCCGGGCGCTGCGGCTGGGCACCGAGGAACGCGACTACCTGTTCCGGTGCGCGGGCCGGAACGCGCCGGCGTCGGGCCCGGTGTCCGAGCACGTGGCCCCCGCGCTGCTGCGGGTGCTGGACCGGCTGCACGACAGCCCGGCACTGATCCTGACCGTGCTCGGCGAGACGCTCGTGCAGAACGAGATGGCCCGGGCGCTGTTCGGCGACCACACCCACCACGCCGGGCTCGCCCGCAGCGAGGTCTTCCGCTGGTTCACCGACCCGGACGCCCGGCGCATGTACCCGCCCGACGACCGCCCCCGCCAGAGCCGCGCGCAGGTCGCGACGCTGCGGGCGGCACTGGCGATGCTCGGGCCCCGGTCGCGGGCCGGCGAGCTGGTGGGGGTGCTGTCGGAGCGCAGCCCCGAGTTCGCCGCCCTGTGGGAGCTGCACGAGGTCGGACGCCGGTTCGCCGACCACAAGACGCTGCTGCACCCGGAGCTCGGCGAGCTGGAGGTGGACTGCCAGGCGCTGTTCACCGAGGACCGGTCCCAGGCGCTGCTGGTACTCACCGCGGCGCCGCGCAGCGAGACCGAACGGCGCCTGGAGCTGCTCCGGGTGATCGGCAGCGAGCAGTTCAGCGCGGGCTGATCACCCGGCGCCGGTCACGGGTGCAGGCGCACCGGGAGCGCCGTGAGCGAGTGGATCAGCGTGCTCTGCCGGTGCTGCCCGGGGGCGCCGGCGAGCGTCATGTCCGGGAACCGCGCGAGCAGCGTCCGGAACGCGACGTCGGCCTCCAGGCGGGCCAGCGGTGCGCCGAGGCAGTGGTGGATGCCGTAGCCGAACGCGAGGTGCCCGGAGGTGTCGCGGTCGGGATCGAACCGCTGCGGGTCCGGGTAGCGCTCGGGGTCGCGGTTGGCCCCGATCAGCGAGACGAGCACGACCTCGCCGGCCGGGATCCTCACCCCGGAGTACTCGACGGGCTCGTCGGTGAAGCGGATCGTGGCGAGGTTGACCGGGCCGTCGTACCGGAGGAACTCCTCGACCGCCTGCGGCACCCGGTCGGGGTCGGCACGCAGCCGGACGTGCTGGTCGGGGTCGCGCAGCAGTGCCAGCACGCCGTTGCCGATGAGGTTGACCGTGGTCTCGTGCCCGGCGACCAGCAGCAGGAACGCCATCGCGGTGACCTCGGTGGGGCTGAGCGAGTCGCCGTCCTCCGAGGCGCGGACGATCTCGGACAGCATGTCGTCGCCGGGGTGGGCGGACTTCTCGGCGACGAGCGCGGACAGGAACTGCGCCATCGACGCGGCGGCCGCGCCACGCTCCTCGTCGGGCCCGCTGGAGAGCAGTAGGTTCGACCAGTGCCGGAAGTCGTCGCGGCGGTCCCCCGGGACACCGAGGATCTCCGAGATGACGGTCATGGGCAGTGGGAAGGCGAAGTGGTCCAGCAGGTCGAGCTCGGGGCCCGCCTGCTCCGCGGCGTCGGCGAGCTCGGTGGCGATCTGCTCGATCCGCGGCCGCAGCCGGGCGATCGCCCGGACGGTGAACGCCCGTCCGACGAGCTTGCGCAGCCGGGTGTGGTCCGGCGGGTCGGCGTTGAGCATGTGCGCGACGAGGGAGTCGGCGAACTGGCGGATCGAGGTCGCGCCCTGGCGCTGCAGCACCTCCGGCAGCCGGCGGGAGTCCTTCTGCAGCCGCGGGTCGTTGAGCGCGGCACGGGCGTCGGCGTAGCGGGTGATCATCCAGAAGGTCAGCCCGTTCGGCCCGGTCGCGCGGACGACCGGGCTCTCGTCGCGCAACCGGCGGTAGAGCTCGTCGGGATCGTCGAAGAAGTCCTGGTCCAGCCGTACCGGCCGGGTGTCGTGGTCGATCGTCATCGTCCGCTCCTCGCACTGGGTGTCCTCGACACTCGCCAGGATTGCACTCATCGTGCAAAAATGCACGCGTGATGAAACGGACGGAGCGGCCGTCGGCCCGCGAGCGGAACCGGCGGTCCATCCTGGACGCCGCGCAGGCCGTGCTGCGCGAGAACCCGGACGCCTCGCTCGACGAGGTCGCGGCCCGCGCCGGGGTCGTGCGGCGCACCCTCTACGGCCACTTCACCAGCCGTCACGACCTCGTGGTCGCACTCGTCCGGGCGGCGTCGGCGGACTTCGTCGAGAAGGTCGGCGAGGTCGACCCCGACGCGGCCGACCCGGCCGTCGAGCTCGCGGCCACCCTCCTGCGTACCTGGAGCACGTCGCGGCGCTACGGCCCGGTCATCGCGCTGGCCCGCCGGACCGCCGACGACGAGGTCCGCGCCGCGATGGGCCCGTTCCACACGATCATGGTCCGGCTGCTGGAGAACGGGCAGCGATCCGGTGTGTTCTCCCGGCACGCCGCGGCCCCGGTGCTGGCCGAGGTACTGCAAGCCGGCTCCCTGGCCTACATGCGCGCCGCACAGGAGGGGCGGTGGGACGGCGACGAGACCGACGTCGCCCTCGGGCACCTGCTGACCCTCGGGATGCCGGAGGCCGACGCGCGGGCCGCGGTCGCGCGAGCCACGTCTTGACCTGAAGCACCATTCAGGTCCTAGCGTCGCCGTCATGTTCACCGACGAGGAGATCGCCTACCTGCGCAGCCAGTGGATCGGGCGGCTCGCCACCGCCCGGCCGGACGGGACGCTGCAGGCCAGCCCGGTGGGGTTCGGTGTGAACACGACGCTGGGCACCATCGACATCGGCGGCCACGGGATGGAGCGCAGCCGCAAGTTCCGCAACGTCGCCGCGAACGGGCAGGTCGCCTTCGTCGTCGACGACGTTCTGTCGACCGCCCCGTGGCGGGTGCGGTTCGTCGAGATCCGGGGACGGGGCGAGGCGCTGACCGAGCCGGCGGACTCCGCGGGGCAGTCGACGGGGTCGAGCGCGATCATCCGGATCCACCCGACGCGGATCCTCACCCTCGCGCTGTCACCCGAGGAGCAGCAGGTGGATCCGCACGAGGCGGGGATCCGGGCGCGCGACGTGGGGTGAGGGCCGCTGCGGCATCGTGTCGATCCCACTGCGGCGAGACGCGGGCGGTGTGATCGGGGACCGTGCCGTACACCGCCTCCCCACATGGGCACACCGATCAGGTGCGGGGTCAGGAGACCCGACCCCGACCGGCCAGGACCGGTGCGCGCGGCGTCATCGTGCGGTCACATTCCCCACCTGGGTACCGCCGACGAGGATGACGTGCGGAGTACCACGCGACGCCGACTCGCCCACCCTGTCGCGGACGGTTCCGACCGCCGCGCGCACGCCCGTGATGTCCACGGACGCCCCCGGCGGTAGCCGAACGTCGATGTTCCCGATGACGATGTCCACGTCGACGACGACGTCACCGGTGACGAAGCGCGCGCGACGCATGTCGAGGTGAGCGTTGCCGAACCAGGAGCGCACGACCACGCGCGGCGGGACCAGCCATTCGCCGGCACGCCGGAGGTCGCCCGCGGTATTCGTCAGTTCGAGCAGATCACGTGTCGGCACGGCGTCCTGGGCCCCCGGGAGATCCAGGACGACGCTGTTCAGGTCCGCTCGGGTGACCGCAGTGGACACAGCGGCCAGCCGGTCGGCCAGTTCTGCCCCGTCGAGCCGACCTTCGAGATGGTGCCGGTTGAGCAAGGCCGACACGTGGTCCCGCTCTGCGTACGAGACGCGGAGGTCCCGAGCTGGGACGGCGGCGTCGGAACTCTCGTACGAGGTCATGCACTCGACCATAGGCACCGTCGTCGGTGAACGACTCGGGGTCTTCCCGGAGCACGGTTCAGGGACCACCCGAGGACGGTCTCGACATCAACATCGACACCGACACCGCCGTGGCGTTGCCTCCCGCTCCGGCATCGGGAGTCGGCTGCCGCTTCCCCGGCCGGAGCGCACCAGGAGGTGCAACTGCCACCCTGGCGAGCATGGTATTCCTTCAACTCACCACGATCATCGTGGACGACTACGACGAGGCGATCCACTTCTTCACCCACGCGCTGGGATTCGAGTTGGTCGAGGACTCCCCCGCTCAGAGCAACGACGGTCGACCCAAGCGGTGGGTCGTCGTCCGCCCGCCGGACGCGGAGACAGGGATCCTTCTCGCCCGGGCAGACGGAGATCGCCAGGTCTCCGCGATCGGCGACCAGCATGCCGGCCGGGTCGGCTTCTTCCTCCAGGTCGAGGACTTCGAGAGCCGATACGCACACATGCGTGACGCCGGGGTCGAGTTCCTCACTGATCCGCGCACCGAGACCTACGGGCGCTTCGTGGTGTTCCGCGACATCGCCGGCAATCGCTGGGACCTGATCGAGCCCGTGAGCCCGGCCTGACCTGGCGCGTCATCCGCCGGACCAGCGGTGGCGACGGGCTCGCCCGCCGGGCCGGCGGGGCACGCCTGATCAGATCGTCGTGGGCACGGGTGGGCATCTGGATCGGCCCCGTGCGAGGAGGAGGGAGCGACGTCCGGTCGGTGGGCTCGACCGACGCGTCTGCCGGGGCAGGATTCGGGATCATCACCGACCGGCGCATGCCGACGACATGGCGGAGCAATGGGGGTTACGTCGATGCAGGGAACAGATGTCGAGCTGGCTATCGACGCCGTACGAGCTGGCATGGACGTGATCCGGAGGACGCCGGGTGGGCAGCTCCGACGCATTCAGAAGAGTGCGGTCGACTTCGCGACCGCTGCGGACCTCGATGCGGAACGCGCGATTCGATCGATACTTCGAGCCTGTCGACCAGGTGATGCGTTCACCGGAGAGGAGCTCGGCGAGTCCGGTGGAGCACGCTCGCGCATGTGGTTGGTGGACCCGCTCTGCGGCACCCGCAACTTCGCCTCCGGCGCCGGGGACTACGGCCTCAACGTCGCGCTCTGCATCGACGGCACCCCCACTGTGTCGGCGGTAGGCGACCCGCGGCGCGAACTCATCCACTGGACCGACGGGGTAACCGCAGGGACGCGGAGCGAGGCCGGCGACCAGATCCTGTGTCCGAGCGCTCAGAACCGAATCATCGAACTGAATGCAGATGAGCCGTGGGATGTCGTGACTTCGTCGCTCCTGGGTGACCGCGGGCTACGAGAGTGGATGACCCCGAGAGTCAGCGCCACATCCTTGGCTTTGGCGTGGGTGGCTGCCGGGCACAGAGCCGCATATGTCAACGACGGCGACCTTCGCGGAAGCGTGCATTTCGCTGCCGGCATCGCTCTCTGCACGGGAGCCGGATGCATCGTCACCGACCTGAGAGGAGACGCTGTCGACTCCGGACACGGACTCGTCATCGCAGCAGACCACGACGTGCACAGTGAGTTGCTGCAGCGCATCAGCGACCTGAGTCCCTGATTCAGGAGCCGCGCCATCATGGCCGTTCTGATACCGGCCTCGTAGGCGCACGCGCGGTGACCCGCATGACGGGATGGTCGTGGGTGACCGCTGGCGACGGTCGCAAGCCGAGCGATACCGCACGCTCCTTGCACGGCCGTCACCCGTGGACGATTCCTCTTTTGCTCTCTGGCTGGTGCGTGTCCGGGAGAGGTTTGGTCCAGGTGATGCAGTAGCGCCACATGGGCAGCAGGCGCCAACGACATCCGGGAAGGGCGGATCGGGCTGCGCGACGAACCTCGGAGTAGGTGTGCGGCGGTGGCCAGACCACGGGGGCTGTGTGCTCCCAGAAGCCGTACCGGCGACGCAGCACGGCGTGCTGCACGGCTCCGATGCCGTGGAGCACGACCTCGATCGGCCGGGAGGTCCTCGCCAGCCCGACCACGACGACTCGACCGCCCGGCGACGTGAGATCAGCGCATCGCCGTAGTGCTTGGACTGGATCGGGCAGGTGATGCAGTGTGGCCATCGAAGCCACGACATCGAACGAGTCGGCTGGGAACACGTGGCTCAGAATGTCGCCGTGGACCCACTCGACCATCGGGGCCTCGCTCCGTGCCGAGCGGAGAACTGTCGGGTCCAGGTCGATCGCGACGACCTGGGGAACCCTGTGCACCAGGTCCGCTGCGAGGAGGCCGTTGCCGGTGCCGACGTCGAGAGCTGTCTGGGCGCCACGTGGCACCGCATCCAGGACCAGCCGGTGGTAGTGAATGTTGTGGTTCCACCGCCTCGCCGAGCTGCCTGACACAGCACCATCATGCCAAGCGACTCAAGCAATCCACGACAATCGACAGATCGACGGGCTGAACCACGCCGGATCTCGCCTCGTCTTCCGCTGCATGGGCGGGCTGCGCGATCCGTCCAACACTCAGGACGCAGGACTTCTCCTTCGGTCGCAAGATGGCCGCGACCGGAGCGACGGACGTCCTGGAGGTCTCAGAAGGACGTCGCCCCCGGAGCCCATCGGTGAGGGCTTCCCAGGGGAGCGTGAGTCACCGCCCGGATCGAGTTACTGAGGTGTTCTCAGTAGCGGGTTGATCATGTCGTGCGGTCGTACTCGGTGTGGAGTAGTACGAGCGCAGCTGCGGTGATCGCGCCGGTGCGCCAGGGACATAGCGTGACTCGCCGCAACGCGGCGAAGGTGGTCTTGAGCAGGGCGTTTCCGCGTTCGGCCAGAGCACGAAGGGCTGAGTGCAGGGTGTTGACGGTGCGCTGGTTGACCGTCTGCCCGCGGCCGGGGGCGAGTTTGATGGGCACGGTGAGCCGGTCGGCTTCGCCTTCGTAGCCGAGGTCGCCCAGCGCGGCGTGGGTGTCGTCGGTGAACGCGGCCAGGCCCTCGAGCAGCCCGGGGTGGGTACGGGCGCAGCGGGTGTCGTGCTCGCGGCCCGGCCGCACGTCGCTGGTCCATAGCGGCCATCCATCAGGTGCGGTGAGGACCTGGATGTTCCCGCCGTGGCGGCGGTGCTTGCCCGACCACCACAGGTCGACCCCGGGGGTGAGGCCGAGCGCGCGGCACCGGTCGGTGGCGATCAGGGTGCCGTCGAGATTCACGTGGGTGTGCCCGGCTGTGCGGGCGGCGAGCAGGGCTCCGTGCAGGCCGGGTGCGGCCGCGGCGAGGACGTCGATGCCTTCGTGCAGGTAACGGTAGGCCGTTGCAGTGCTGATCGCGTTGTCACCGGCCGAACATCGGACCCGGGTAGCATCACAGAACCAGCGGATCACCAGCACTGCCTGGGCGAACGGGGTCAACGCCCGCCGCCGGGTGCCACGTCGACGGCGTTGAAGGACCAGGAGCCGCGCCAGATAGGCCACGGTGCGCTCCCCGATCGGGAGGACAGCGGTGTAGGTGACAGGATCAGACATGCAGGACCTCGGTGACGGTGTCGATCTGTGCTGGACCGAACCGATCTACCGGGGTCCTGCCCCGTTCCCGCTCATCTCACCACCCTCGGCGTGTCGCCACGACCTGCCACCCCGCTACTGAGAACACCTCAGTACATGTTCGCCCGCTACGCCGACTCCCTGCAGCTGGGCTGCGACTGCCTCGGCGACATCCACTACCTCGACGCGGTGGTCGCCGACGACCTCGGCAACCCGCGCACGATCACCAACGCCATCTGCCTGCACGAGGAGGACCACGGCGTCCTCTGGAAGCACACCGACATCTTCACCGGCGCCCGCGAGGTGCGCCGCCAGCGCCGCCTGGTGATCTCCTTCTTCACCCCGATCGGCAACTACGACTACGGCTTCTACTGGTACCTCTACCTCGACGGCACCATCGAGCTGGAGTGCAAGGCGACCGGCATCGTGTTCACCTCGGGCACGCCGGGCGAGTACGCCACCGAGGTCGCCCCGGGCCTGGGTGCGCCGTTCCACCAGCACCTGTTCTCGGCGCGGCTGGACATGACCGTCGACGGCACGGCGAACGCCGTCGAGGAGGTCGAGGCGGTCCGTGTGCCGATGGGCGAGGGCAACCCCCACGGCAACGCGTTCGCCCGGTCGGCGACCCGGCTGACCCGCGAGTCCCACGCCCAGCGGGACGCCGACCCGGGGTCGGGGCGGGTCTGGCACGTCGTCAACACCGAGAAGACCAACACGCTGGGACGCCCGGTCGGCTACGTCCTGCACCCGCACGGGCAGCCCACGCTGCTGGCGGACCCGGCGTCGTCGATCCACGCGCGGGCGACGTTCGCCTCGAAGGCGCTGTGGGTGACCCGCTACCACCCGGCGCAGCGCTACCCGGCCGGTGACTTCGTCAACCAGAACCCGGGTGGGGACGGGCTGCCGTCCTGGGTGGCAGCGGACCGCGACCTCGACGGCCAGGACGTCGTGCTGTGGCACACCTTCGGGCTGACCCACTTCCCGCGCCCGGAGGACTGGCCGGTCATGCCGGTCGACCACACCGGCTTCGTGCTCAAGCCGGCCGGGTTCTTCGACCGCAACCCCACCCTCGACGTCCCGCCGGCGCCG
>NZ_MCIP01000001.1:3480760-3587075 GCF_001932425.1 Pseudonocardia sp. Ae505_Ps2 | reverse complement strand
GCGTTTCCGCGTTCGGCCAGAGCACGAAGGGCTGAGTGCAGGGTGTTGACGGTGCGCTGGTTGACCGTCTGCCCGCGGCCGGGGGCGAGTTTGATGGGCACGGTGAGCCGGTCGGCTTCGCCTTCGTAGCCGAGGTCGCCCAGCGCGGCGTGGGTGTCGTCGGTGAACGCGGCCAGGCCCTCGAGCAGCCCGGGGTGGGTACGGGCGCAGCGGGTGTCGTGCTCGCGGCCCGGCCGCACGTCGCTGGTCCATAGCGGCCATCCATCAGGTGCGGTGAGGACCTGGATGTTCCCGCCGTGGCGGCGGTGCTTGCCCGACCACCACAGGTCGACCCCGGGGGTGAGGCCGAGCGCGCGGCACCGGTCGGTGGCGATCAGGGTGCCGTCGAGATTCACGTGGGTGTGCCCGGCTGTGCGGGCGGCGAGCAGGGCTCCGTGCAGGCCGGGTGCGGCCGCGGCGAGGACGTCGATGCCTTCGTGCAGGTAACGGTAGGCCGTTGCAGTGCTGATCGCGTTGTCACCGGCCGAACATCGGACCCGGGTAGCATCACAGAACCAGCGGATCACCAGCACTGCCTGGGCGAACGGGGTCAACGCCCGCCGCCGGGTGCCACGTCGACGGCGTTGAAGGACCAGGAGCCGCGCCAGATAGGCCACGGTGCGCTCCCCGATCGGGAGGACAGCGGTGTAGGTGACAGGATCAGACATGCAGGACCTCGGTGACGGTGTCGATCTGTGCTGGACCGAACCGATCTACCGGGGTCCTGCCCCGTTCCCGCTCATCTCACCACCCTCGGCGTGTCGCCACGACCTGCCACCCCGCTACTGAGAACACCTCAGTACATGTTCGCCCGCTACGCCGACTCCCTGCAGCTGGGCTGCGACTGCCTCGGCGACATCCACTACCTCGACGCGGTGGTCGCCGACGACCTCGGCAACCCGCGCACGATCACCAACGCCATCTGCCTGCACGAGGAGGACCACGGCGTCCTCTGGAAGCACACCGACATCTTCACCGGCGCCCGCGAGGTGCGCCGCCAGCGCCGCCTGGTGATCTCCTTCTTCACCCCGATCGGCAACTACGACTACGGCTTCTACTGGTACCTCTACCTCGACGGCACCATCGAGCTGGAGTGCAAGGCGACCGGCATCGTGTTCACCTCGGGCACGCCGGGCGAGTACGCCACCGAGGTCGCCCCGGGCCTGGGTGCGCCGTTCCACCAGCACCTGTTCTCGGCGCGGCTGGACATGACCGTCGACGGCACGGCGAACGCCGTCGAGGAGGTCGAGGCGGTCCGTGTGCCGATGGGCGAGGGCAACCCCCACGGCAACGCGTTCGCCCGGTCGGCGACCCGGCTGACCCGCGAGTCCCACGCCCAGCGGGACGCCGACCCGGGGTCGGGGCGGGTCTGGCACGTCGTCAACACCGAGAAGACCAACACGCTGGGACGCCCGGTCGGCTACGTCCTGCACCCGCACGGGCAGCCCACGCTGCTGGCGGACCCGGCGTCGTCGATCCACGCGCGGGCGACGTTCGCCTCGAAGGCGCTGTGGGTGACCCGCTACCACCCGGCGCAGCGCTACCCGGCCGGTGACTTCGTCAACCAGAACCCGGGTGGGGACGGGCTGCCGTCCTGGGTGGCAGCGGACCGCGACCTCGACGGCCAGGACGTCGTGCTGTGGCACACCTTCGGGCTGACCCACTTCCCGCGCCCGGAGGACTGGCCGGTCATGCCGGTCGACCACACCGGCTTCGTGCTCAAGCCGGCCGGGTTCTTCGACCGCAACCCCACCCTCGACGTCCCGCCGGCGCCGACGAGCTGCCACTGACCGCCCCCTCCCGGCCGGCGCCGCCCAGGTCGTCCCGCCGCCGCACGGGTTCGGGCCCGTGCGGCGGCCCCGGCACCCGTGCGGCGCGCGCGGGTGCCCGACGACGGGCGGGGTGTGACGACGGCGCCGGGCCGGGCGGGGCGCGGCGGTGGCGGACTAGGGTCGGTCCCGACCACTCCACCCCGTCGCACCAGGAGGAACCCCGTGGCTCTCGCCGCCGGTGACCAGATCCCCGACGTCACCCTGATGACCCCGTCCGCCGAGGGGCCGAAGCCCGTGCAGAGTGCCTCGGTGCTCGGCACCGGCACCGTCGTGCTGTTCGGTGTGCCCGGCGCGTTCACCCCGGCCTGCTCCGACACCCACCTGCCCGGCTTCGTCCTGCGCCGCGACGAGCTCAAGGCCAAGGGCGTCGACACCGTGGCCTGCACCTCGGTCAACGACGCGTTCGTCCTGGAGGCCTGGGCCGAGTCCCGCGGCGCCGGCGACGCGGTGCTCATGCTCGCCGACGGCAACGGCGACTTCGCGAAGACCGCCGGCCTGGACATGGACGGCTCGTCGTTCGGGCTCGGCACCCGCTCGAAGCGCTACGCCGCGATCGTCACCGACGGCGTCGTGCGCTGGATCGGTGTCGAGGACGTCCCGTCCTCGGTGGACGTCTCCGGCGTCGAGTCGGTGCTCGCGCAGCTCTGAGGTTCCGGGCCGACCGGCACGCGGGCCTACACTGGCCCGCGTGCCGAAGGTCCTGGGCTCGCTCGCCACGCACCGCGAGCAGGTCCGTGAGCGCGTGTTCGACGCGCTGCGTGTGCAGCTCTACGAGCGCGGCTTCGACACGGTGACCCTGTCCGGGGTCGCCTCGGCCGCCGGTGTGGGGCGTTCGGCGCTCTACAACCACTTCCCCGACCGCCAGGCCCTGCTCGTCGCCTTCGTCGAGCACGAGGCGCAGCGCTACGTCGCCGACCTCGACGCCGCGCTGGCCGATGCGCCGGGCCCGCGTGAACGCCTCGCCACCTTCGCCCGGCTCCAGCTGCGCCGCCTCGCCGAGTTCCACCTCCCGCCCGGCCAGGCACTGGCCGGCGCGCTCGACCCGGCCGCCTACCGCCGGATCGCCGCGCACGCCGACCCCATCGGGGACCGCCTGGTGGCGGTGCTGCGCGAGGGCGCGGCCGCGGGCTGCATGGTCGACGACGACCCCCGGGTGCTCGCCGTCGTCGTCGCCGGGGCGCTGTCGAGCAGGCGGATCGTCGACGTCGACCCGGCCGATCTCGACGCCACGGTGGAGACCGCCGTCGCGGCCGTGCTGCGAGCGGTCTCGACGGTTGCGCGCGACTGAGGCTAGCCTTACTCGCGTTCGCGCCCTAGCATCGTGATCTGACACGGTGTCAGATCCGGCGCCGTGCCGTCGCACCAGACGTCACGTCACGGGAGGGCCGATGGCCGCCACGACCCCCATCGCGGGCACGCTGTCCGCCGATCTCAGCCAGGCCACCTGGGCGGTGCACGAGCGGGCGCACCAGTGCAGCTACTTCGGGGCACTGTTCGACGGCGCCCTCCCCCTGGACGCGTACACGCTGCTCGCCGAGCAGTACATCGCGATCTACACCGCGCTGGAGGCGACCGGGGACGTCCTGGCCGCCGACCCGGTCGCGGCCCCGTTCGTCATCGATGAGCTCCGCCGGGTGCCCGCGCTGCACGCCGATCTCGACGCACTGGGCGGCGGGGTCCCGCGAGTCCTGCCCTCGACGGCGGCCTACGTGGCGCGGCTGCGCGAGACCGCGGCGGACCCGGCGCTGTTCGTGGCGCACCACTACACCCGCTACCTGGGCGACCTGGCCGGCGGCCAGGTCGTCGGGAAGATCCTGCAGCGCACCTACGGCATCGACGGGCCGGGGCGGCTGTTCTACGACTTCACGGCCCTCGGCAATCCCTCGACGTTCCGGGCCCGCTACCGCGCCCTGCTCGACGAGGCCCCCTGGACCCCGGCGCAGCGCGAGCGGCTGCTCGCCGAGGCGGTGCACGCCTTCGAGCTGAACATCGCCGTGCTCACCGAGATGGCGCAGGAGGTCGGGCTCGGGCAGCCGCTGGCGTCCTGAGCCGGAATCGGGGGAACTAGGATCGACGCCCGTCCCCCGACCACGATCCCAGGAGTGTCCCGGTGTCCAGCCCCGGCATCGACCCGGACGAGCTCGCGACCGCGCTGAAGGTACTGGCCCAGGTCGACGAGCTGCCACCCGAACACCCCGACGCCGTGGTCGTCCGGCGGGCGACCGCCGGGATCTGGAAGTCGGTGCGGCTGCGGCGTCGCGCGGAGAAGCGCCAGGCCGAGAAGTCCTCCGACGAGGCCGTCACCGCCGCCACCGCGACCGGCGCGGCCGGGCGCATCGACGACGAGACCGCCGGGATCCCGCTGGTGTCGACCACCCCCGGCGCGACCGCGGGGACGCTGCACCGCGCCCGCGGCTGCTACGTGTGCAAGACGCGCTACACCGTCGTCGACGCCTTCTACCACCAGCTGTGCCAGGACTGCGCCGCCGCGCACCGCGCCCACCGCGAGGCCCGCACCGACCTGACCGGGCGCCGCGCACTGCTCACCGGCGGCCGCGCCAAGATCGGGATGTACATCGCGCTGCGGCTGCTGCGCGACGGCGCGCACCTCACGATCACCACCCGCTTCCCGCGTGACGCCGCCCGCCGCTTCGCCGCGCTGCCCGACTCCGGGCAGTGGCTGCACCGGCTGCGGGTGATCGGGGTGGACCTGCGCGACCCGGCCCAGGTCGTCGCGGTCGCCGACGAGGTCGCTGCCGCCGGCCCGCTCGACATCCTGGTGAACAACGCCGCACAGACGGTGCGCCGCTCCCCCGGCTCGTACTCCGCGCTGGAGGCGGCCGAGCAGGAGGAGCTGCCCGCGGGCGAGCTGCCGGAGATCGTGTCGTTCACCAGCGCCTCGCGCGAGCACCCGGTCCTGCTCGCCGGGGCGGTCCCGGGCGGGCGCGACCTGGCCGCGCTGGCGACGACGGCCCGTTCGGCGTCGCCGGAGCGGATCGCCGACGGCACCGCGGTCGACGCGGGCGGGCTGCTCCCCGACACCGCGGCGGTCAACAGCTGGGTCGACCACGTCCAGCACGTGGACCCGCTCGAGCTGCTCGAGGTGCAGCTGTGCAACCAGACGGCGCCGTTCGTGCTGGTCTCGCGACTGCGCCCGGCGATGGCGGCGTCGAGCGCACGCAACAAGTACGTCGTGAACGTCTCGGCGATGGAGGGCGTGTTCGGCCGCGGCTACAAGGGCCCCGGGCACCCGCACACCAACATGGCCAAGGCCGCGCTGAACATGCTGACCCGCACCAGTGCCGGGGAGATGTTCGCGACCGACCGGATCCTGATGACCGCGGTGGACACCGGCTGGATCACCGACGAGCGGCCGCACCCGATGAAGCTGCGCCTGGCCGAGGAGGGGTTCCACGCCCCGCTCGACCTCGCCGACGGCGCCGCCCGGGTCTACCACCCGATCGTCGCCGGGGAGTCCGGCGAGGACCTGCACGGAGTGTTCCTGAAGAACTACCGCGTGTCGTCCTGGTAGAGGGGTCCGGCCGTCCCTGTCGGGGGTCGCCGCTACCGTGCGGTCCGTGCTGGAGATCCATCGGGCCGAACGCGCCGACACCCTCGTGGAGGCGCTCGCCGACGTGCTGGCGGTCGGCTCGGGTGACCCGTTCGCGGCCGAGACCGTCGCGGTCCCCGAGCGCGGGGTGGAGCGCTGGCTGGCCCAGCGGCTGGCACACCGGCTCGGTGCGGGGCCGGGCAGCGGCGGGGTCTGCGCGAACGTCCGGTTCCCGGCCCCGGCCGCGCTGCTCGGCGGGGTCGTCGCGCACGTCACCGGCACGGACCCGGCGACCGACCCGTGGTCGCCCGGCCGGTCGGTGTGGACGCTGCTGGAGCTGATCGACGACGCCGTCGCCACGTCCGGGGACGACCGGTTCACCGCCCTGGCCGCACACCTGGAGCGTGGTGGGCACGGCCGCCGCTACGCGCTCGCCCGCACACTGGCCGGGCTGTTCGGCTCCTACGCCACCCACCGCCCCGAGCTGCTGCGCCGCTGGCGCGCCGGGGAGGACGCGGTGCCCGCCGACCTGCGGTGGCAGCCCGAGCTGTGGCGGCGCCTGCGCACGGCGCTCGGGGTCCCCGGTCCCGCCGAGCGGCTCGACGAGGCGGTGGCCCTGCTGCGCGGGGGCGCCGACCCGGGACCGGAGGTGGGGCCGCGGCTGTCGTTGTTCGGCCCGACCCGGCTGGCCGCCGAGCACCTGGCCGTCCTGGAGTCCCTCGCGGCGCACCGGGAGGTCCACCTGTGGCTGCCGCACCCGTCGCCGGTGATGTGGGAGGCGGTGCGCGCCGGGCGTTCGCCGGGGGTGCCGTCGCGTGCCACCGACACCAGCGCCGAGGCGGTCCGTCACCCGCTGCTGCACTCGCTCGGCCGCGACACCCGGGAGCTGGCGCTGCGGCTGCCCCCGGCCGGGCCCACGGTGGCCGACACCCACCACCCGGCCCCCGCCGACGCCGGCCCGCCGACGCTGCTGCGCCGCCTGCAGGCCGCGCTGCGCGACGACGCCGTGCCGCCCGCCCCCGCGGACCGTCCGCTGCTCGACCCGGCCGACCGCAGCGTCGCGCTGCACTCCTGCCACGGCCCGGACCGGCAGGTGGAGGTGCTGCGCGAGGTGCTGCTCGGGCTGCTCGCCGCGGACCCGGACCTGGAGCCGCGCGACATCATCGTCATGTGCCCGGACATCGAGGTGTTCGCGCCGCTGATCACCGCCTCCTTCGGTCTCGCCCCGGACGCGGACACCCCGGACGGCGCGGGCCCGTCCCGCGAGGAGCTGCACCCCGGGCACCGGCTGCGGGTGCGCCTGGCCGACCGGGCGCTGCGCCAGGCGAACCCGCTGCTGGGCACCGTGTCGTCGCTGCTGGAGCTCGCCGGGTCCCGGGTCAGTGCCTCCCAGGTGCTCGACCTGGTCGCCTCCGCCCCGGTGCGGCGCCGCTTCCGCTTCGACGACGACGCGCTGGAGCGGCTGTCCGAGCTGGTCACCGCGGCCGGGGTGCGGTGGGGGCTCGACGCCGCGCACCGCCGGCCCTACCGGCTCGAGGGGATCGGGCAGAACACCTGGCGGGCCGGTCTGGACCGGATGCTCGTCGGCGTCGCGATGGCCGAGACACCGGGCGCCCCGGCCTGGCTGGGCACCGCGCTGCCGCTGGACGAGGTCGACTCCTCCGACGTGGACCTGGTCGGGCGGCTCGCCGAGTTCGTCGACCGGCTCGCGACCGTGCTCGGTGCGCTGCGCGGGCCGCAGCCGCTGTCGGCGTGGGTGGACGCGCTGGTCGAGGGGCTGTCGGCGCTGACCGACACCACCCCGACCGACGCCTGGCAGGCCGGGCAGGCGCGCGCGGAGCTGGCCGACGTCGTCGCGTCCGCGGGGCCGCAGGCCGCCACCGTCGACCTCGACCTGCCCGACGTGCGCGGTCTGCTCGCCGAGCGGCTGCGCGGTCGGCCCAGCCGGGCGAACTTCCGGACCGGCACGCTGACCGTCGCGACGCTGGTCCCGATGCGGGCCGTCCCGCACAAGGTGGTGTGCCTGCTGGGCTGCGACGACGGGGTGTTCCCCCGCGCCGGCGCCCCCGACGGGGACGACGTGCTGGCCCGGGACCCCGTCGTCGGCGAGCGCGACCCGCGCGGGGAGGACCGCCAGCTGCTGCTCGACGCGATCTGCTCGGCCACCCGGCACCTGGTCGTGGTGTCCTCCGGCGCCGACGAGCGCACCGGGGCCGACCGACCGCCGTCGGTACCGGTCGGGGAGCTGTGCGACGCGATCGACGCCTGCGTGCGGACCACCTCCGGCACCCCCGCCTCACGGGCGCTGCGGGCCCGGCACCCGCTGCAGCCCTTCGACCGGCGCAACTTCACCCCCGGCGCGCTGCTGGCCGACGGGCCGTTCAGCTTCGACCGGGCCGCGCTGCGCGGCGCCGAGGCCGCGGCCGGGCCGCGCACCGTGAACCCGCTGTTCGGCGCGGACCCGCTGCCCCCGCCGGAGGACCCGCCGGACGGGGTGGTCGAGCTCGACGAGCTGGTCGCGTTCGTCGAGCACCCGGTGCGGGCGTTCCTGCGCCAGCGGGTGCGCGTGCTGCCGCCGGAGGAGAACGTCGAGCCCGACGACGCGCTGCCGGTCGAGCTCGACGGGCTGGCCACCTGGAAGATCGGTGACCGGCTGCTGACCGACCGGCTCGCCGGGGCCGCACCGCAGGCCGTGGCGCGGGCCGAGACGCTGCGCGGGGACCTCCCACCCGGAGGGATCGGCCACCGGGTCCTCACCGAGGTCGGCGGGCAGGTCGAGCCGCTGGTCGCCGTCGCCGCGTCGGTCGCGACCGGCGAGGCGGGCTCGCAGGACCTCGTCGCGCAGCTCACCGGCACCCCCGAGGACGGCCGCGCCGTCGCCGGGACGGTGCCGGGCCTGCACGGCGACGTCGTGGTGCGTGTCGAGTACTCGCGGCTCAAGGCCAAGCACCGGCTGCGGGCCTGGGTGCAGCTGCTCGCGCTCACCGCCGCACACCCCGGCCGGTCCTGGACGGCGGTGACCGTCGGCCGCGGACCCGGCGGCGCCGCCCGCTCGGTGCTCGGCCCGGTCGACCCCGGCCTGGCCCGTCGCACCCTGGCCGACCTGGTCGCGCTGCGCCGCGAGGGGCTGCGGGCGCCGCTGCCGCTGCCGACCGACGCCGCCGCCGTCTACGCCCGCAACCGCGCCCGCGGCGTGGTGCCCGCCAACGCGTTCGCCGCGGCGGAGAGCGAGTGGTCGCGCTTCGAGCACGCCGAGGCCCCGCACGTCTTCGTCCGGGGCGGTGCGGGCGGCCCACTGGTCGTCCGTCCCGAGCCCGGCTCCGGCGGTGAGCCCACCCGGTTCGGGGAGCTCGCCGTCCGGTTGTGGGTACCGCTGCTCGACCACGAGAGGCAGGACGCGCCGTGAGCACCACGAGCCTGCTGTCGGCACCGACCTTCGACGTCGACGGCCCGCTGCCGACCGGCACCGTCGTGCTGGAGGCGAGCGCGGGGACGGGCAAGACCTACACGATCGCCGCGCTCGCGACCCGCTACGTCGCCGAGGGCGTCGCCGACCTGGACCGGCTGATGCTGGTCACCTTCGGCCGCGACGCCACCCAGGAGCTGCGCGAGCGGGTCCGGGAGCGGCTGGTGGGCACCGAGCGTGCGCTGGCCGCGGTGCTCGCCGGCGCCACCCCGCCGACTCCCGACGCCGACCCGGTCGTCGCGCACCTGGCCGCCACCGACCCGGCCGAGCTGGAGCGGCGCCGGGCCCGGCTGGCCGTGGCCTCGGCGTCGTTCGACGCGGCCACGATCGCCACCACCCACCAGTTCTGCATGCAGATGCTGGCGGGGCTGGGCGTGGCCGGGGACAACGACCCGGACGCGGAGTTCGTCGACCACGTCGACGACGTCGTCACCGAGGTCGTCGACGACTTCTACGTGCGCAAGTACGCCGCACCGAACGCGGGCCGCCCGGCGTTCGACCGGGCCGCGGCGCTCGCGCTGGCCCGCCGCGCCGTCGGCGACCCGCAGGCCGAGCTGGAGCCCCGCGACGCCGACCCGACCACCCCGGCCGCCACCCGCTACGGCTTCGCCTCCGCGGTGCGCCGCGAGGTCGACGCCCGCAAGCGGCGCGCCCGCATCTACAGCTACGACGACATGCTCACCCGCCTCGCGACGGCGCTGCGCGACCCGGTCCGCGGCCCCGCCGCCCGGGAACGGCTCCGGTCGCGGTTCTCGGTGGTGCTCGTCGACGAGTTCCAGGACACCGACCCGCTGCAGTGGGAGATCCTCTCCCTGGCCTTCCACTCCGCCCCGGGGACCACCCTGGTGCTGATCGGCGACCCGAAGCAGGCGATCTACGCCTTCCGCGGCGCCGACGTGCACAGCTACCTGCGGGCCGCCGACGCGGCGGCGACGAAGCGCACCCTGTCGACGAACCGCCGCAGCGACGCCGCGCTGCTCACCGCGCTGGACGGGGTGTTCGGCGAGGCCACCCTCGGCGACCCCGGGATCGTCGTCCACCCGGTCCGGGCCCACCACACCGGGCGGCGGCTGACCGCCCGGCACGACGCCCCGCTGCGGCTGCGGCTGGTCGACCGGGACCGGCTCGACCTGACCGGGCGCGGCCTGGCCCGGGCCAAGGGCGCCCGCGCGGTCGTGGCCCGCGACGTCGCCGTCGACCTGTCGCAGCTGCTCGACGGCACCGCCCGCTTCGCGGGGGACCAGCTGCGCCCCGGCCAGGTCGCGGTGCTGGTACGGACCAACGCCCAGGGCCTGCTGGTGCGGGACGCCTGCGCCGAGGCCGGGGTGCCCGCCGTGCTCACCGGCACCAGCAGCGTGTTCACCACGCCGGTCGCCGCGGAGTGGCTGACGCTGCTGGAGGCCGTCGAGCAGCCGCAACGCTCGATGCGGCTGCGCGCCGCCGCGCTGACCCGGTTCGTCGGGCACACCGTCGCCGACCTGTGCGGGCCCGACGCCGAGGGACTGGTCGACCAGCTCGGCGCGGACCTGCGGGCCTGGCACCAGGTCCTCGCCGAGCGCGGGGTCGCGGCGCTGCAGGAGGCGGTGTTCGCCCGCTACGCCCCCGCCGAACGCCTGCTGCGCAGCCCCGACGGCGAGCGCGACCTCACCGACGTGCGCCACGTCGGCCAGGTGCTGCACTCCGCGGCGCTGGAACGACACCTGGGCCCGACGGCCCTCACCGAGTGGCTGCGGCACCGGATCGGCGAGGCCGCCCGCGACACCTCGGCCGAGCGGAGCCGGCGGTTGGAGTCCGACGCCGACGCCGTCCAGATCGTGACGGTGCACCGGTCGAAGGGGCTCGAGTTCCCGGTGGTGTACCTGCCCTTCGCGTGGGACCGCTGGGTCGACGACCGGCCCGAGACGCTGCTCTACCACGACACCCCGCCCGGCTCCGACGGTCCGCGGCGGCTGCTCGACGTCGGCGGGTCCACCGGCCCGGACCGCACCCGGCGCACCGCGCTGCACCAGGCCGAGGAGGCCGGCGAGGACCTCCGCCTGCTGTACGTGGCACTCACCCGCGCCTGCAGCCAGGTCGTCGCCTGGTGGGTCCCCGGGGCCACGACGGCGGCGTCGTCGCTGCACCGGGTGCTGTTCGGGCACGCCGGGCCCGGCACGGATCCGGAGCCGACCGCGAAGGTCCCCGGGGACGCGAACGCGCTGGCGTTCCTGCGGGAACGGCTCGCCCCGGCCGGCGCGTCGGTGGAGACCGTGAGCGACCGCGACCCCGTCGAGCGCACACCGGTCCCGCCGGACGCCGAGCCGGCCGTCGCGACGTTCGCCCGCACCCTGGACACCGCGTGGCGGCGCACCTCCTACACCGCGCTGACCGCGGCGGCGCACGCCGCGCACCACCCGCACCCGGCCGTCGACGCCGAGCCGGAGCCGGTCGCGACCGCACCCGGGGTGCTGACCGAGCCCGAGGACGAGGGCATCGTCGACGAGCCCGACGCGGCTCCGCTCCCCGGTGCCGGCGGGGGCATCGCAACGGGCGCCGCCGATCCGGCCACGTTCCCCTCCCCCATGGCCGACCTGCCCTCGGGCACCGGGTTCGGCACCCTGGTGCACGCCGTGCTGGAGCACCTCGACACCACCACCGCGGCCGGGGGCGACACCGCGCTGCGCGCCGAGGTCGTCGCGCACGTCACCGAGGAGCTGCGCCACCAGCCGGCCGACCTCGATCCCGACGAGCTCGCCGACGCGCTCGTCCCGGTGCTGCGGACCCCGCTCGGGCCGATCGCGTCCGGGCTCGCGCTGGCCGACATCGCCCCGGGCGACCGGCTGTCCGAGCTGGACTTCGAGCTGCCGTTGTGCGGCGGTGACACCCCGACCGGGCGGCTCACCCTGTCCGGGCTGGCCGCCGCGGTACGCAGGCATCTCGGGCCCGACGACCCACTGCACGGCTACGCCGACCTGCTCGACTCCCCCGACCTCGCCGGGCAGCCGCTGCGCGGCTACCTGACCGGCAGCATCGACTCGGTGCTGCGGATCCGCGACGGGGCCGGGCAGCGGTACCTCGTCGTGGACTACAAGACGAACTGGCTGGGCCCGACCGGCCCGTCCGGCCGCGACCCGCTGACCGCGGCGCACTACACCGCCGACCGGCTGGCCACGGCGATGGCCGACGCGCACTACCCGCTGCAGGCGCTGCTGTACGCCGTCGCACTGCACCGCTACCTGCGGTGGCGGCTGCCCGGCTACGACCCGGACACCCACCTCGGCGGGGTCGGCTACCTGTTCCTGCGTGGCATGTGCGGGCCGGACACCCCGGTCACCGGGTCCGGGCCGCTGGCCGCGCCCTGCGGGGTCTTCGCCTGGCGGCCACCCGCCGCCCTGGTCGAGGAGCTGTCGGACCTGCTGGACGGAGGCACCCCGTGACGACGACCGCACACTCCACCCCGGCAGCGACGGCAGCACCGACGGTGCCACCGGCCCCCGAACGGGACCCGTTCGGCCCGCGGGCCGCCCGCACCGCGACGGGGGTGCTCGCCGCGTTCAACGAGGCCGAGATCCTCGCACCGGGAGACATCCACGTCGCCCGGCGGCTCGCCGCCCTCGGCGGGCGCGGCGACCCGACCGCCGCCGCCGATCCGGCCACCGCCGAACCCGAACCCGTGGTGCTGGCCGCCGCGCTCGCCGTCCGCGCGATCCGCAACGGCTCGGTGTGCGTGGACCTGGCGAGCGCCGCGGACACGACCGCCGGCGAGGGCGAGGTCGCCGTCGACGTCTCCGGGCTGCCCTGGCCGGAGCCCGCGGTGTGGCGCGCAGCGTGCGCGGCGAGCCCGCTGGTCGCCGTCGGCGAGGACGGTCCGGCCGGACGGCCGCTGCGCCTGCTCGGGGACCTGCTCTACCTGGAGCGCTACTGGCAGGAGGAGGAGCTGGTCCGGCGCGAGTTCACCGCGCGCGCCGGACCGGTGGCGGCCGTCGACCCCGACCGGCTGTGCGCGGCGCTGGACCGCCTGCTCGGCGACCCCGGCGCCGAACGGCAGCGCCTCGCCGCCGCGGTCGCCGCGCTGCGACCGGTCGCCGTGATCGCCGGTGGCCCCGGCACGGGCAAGACGACGACGGTCGCGGCGCTGCTCGCCGTCCTGCACGACCTGCACCGCGCGACCGCCCCGCCGGGGGCGCCGGCTCTGCGGGTGGCGCTCGCCGCGCCGACCGGGAAGGCCGCGGCCCGGCTGACCCAGTCCGTCGCCGAGGCCCACGGGCGGCTGCCGGAGACCGACCGGGCCGCCGTCGCGGGGGCGACCGCGTCGACGCTGCACCGGCTGCTGGGCTCGCGGGGCACCTCGGGCCGGTTCCGCCACCACCGCGGCAACCGGCTGCCGCACGACGTCGTGGTCGTCGACGAGACGTCGATGGTGTCGCTGACGATGATGGCGCGGCTGCTGGAGGCCGTCCGCCCCGACGCCCGGCTGGTGCTGGTCGGGGACCCGGACCAGCTCGCGTCGGTGGAGGCCGGCGCGGTGCTCGGCGACCTCGCCGCCGCGGGCGGCCGGGCCGAGCCCGCGCTGCAGGACGCACTGGCCGCCTGCGGCGCGTTCCGCGTGGACCGGCCCGTCCCGGCATCCGGTACCGCGGGCACCCCGGCGCCCGCCGAGCCCGGACCACCCGTCGCGGTGCGCAACGGGGTGGTGCGGCTGGAGCGCAACTGGCGCTTCGGTGGCACGATCGCGGACTTCGCGGCCGCCGTGCAGGACGACGACGCCGACACCGCCGTCGCCCTGCTGCGTCGCGGCGCCGCCGACCTGTCCTTCGTCGACGGCGACGCGGCCGAGATCGAGCCGTCCCGGCTGGACACCTTCCGCCAGGACGTGGTCCGGGCCGCGGTGGACGTGATCGGGGCGGCCGATGCCGGGGACTCCGCACGGGTGCTGCGGGTGCTCGACGACCACCGCGTCCTCTGCGCGCACCGCCGCGGCCCGCACGGGGTGGCCCGCTGGACCGCGGAGATCGAGCGGTGGATCGAGACCGAGCGTCCCGGATTCGCCACCGAGGCCCCCTGGTACCCGGGGCGTCCGTTGCTGGTCACCACGAACGACTACGACCTCGGGCTGTTCAACGGCGACACCGGGGTCGTGGTCCGGACCGGGTCCGGGCGCCGCGCGGTGTTCGCCCGGGACAACTCCTCGGTCGCGTTCGAGCCGGCCCGGCTCGGTGGTGTCAGCACCGTCCACGCGATGACGGTGCACCGCAGCCAGGGCAGCCAGTTCCGGCGGATCACCGTCGTGCTGCCGCCCGCGGACTCGCCGCTGATGACCCGTGAGCTGCTCTACACCGCCGTCACCCGGGCGAAGGAGGCCGTGCGGATCATCGGCACCGAGGAGGCGGTGCGCGCCGCGATCGGCCGCCCGGCCGGGCGTGCGAGCGGCCTGCAGCAGCGGCTCGGGACCTGAGGTCCCGGGTCACGCCGGCGCGGGCACGGCTCACGCGGCCGGCGGGGCCTGCTGCTTCTGCTTGCGGCCCGCCTGCACCGAGACGAGCACCACCAGTGCCAGGCTGATCCACAGTGCGTACTTGTCGATGGCGAGCACCACGTCGACGGCGTGCTGCCCGAGCCCGAACCCGAGCCCGGCGACGAGTCCGGTGATCAGTGCGGCACCGATCGCGTCGAACAGCAGAAAGGTCCAGAGCCGCATCTTCCCCAGGCCGGCGACGGCGAACACCGCCGCGGCGGGGATGCCGGGCAGCGCGGACGCGACGACGGCGATCGGCATCGCCCAGCGCGGCCAGCTGCGGATCCGGCCGACGAACCGCTTCGCGAGGTCACCGGGCGCCCACAACGCGACGATCTTCTCGCCCCACCGGCGCCCGGCCAGCCAGAACAACCAGTCGAACTTGATCATCCCGAACACGCCGGCGGCGATCACGGCCCACAGGTCCGCCTCACCGATCCGGGCGAACGCCGCGCCCACGCCGACCGCGGAGAGGCTGCCGGTGACCGCGGCGAGCCACACCGGGTGCGACGCCAGCAGGAACGGCCGCAGCGGCATCGTCGCCAGCATGAATACGAGCAGGCCGAGGGTGGAGAAGACGAGCACCTTGTCGCCGCGCGACATCGGGTGGTCCCACGGCATCGCGTCGCGCCAGGCCTGCTTGCCCGCCTCGATCTCCTCCGGGCTGTAGTCGCGTCGCCACCACCGTGTCCGTGCGGGGGCCTCGCCGTCCCCGCTGGGGGCCGCTCCGTCCGCGGGGGGCGCGAGCCGCTCCCCGGCGTGCGCGCCCGGCACCGCGGTCGCCACGCCGTCCGTGCCGGCAGTGCCGGCGGTGCCGCCGGTGCCGTCCGTGCGGTCCGTGCCGTCGGTGCCGCCGTCGGTGACCGGCCCGCCCCCGTGCGCGGCCCGCCCGGTGTGGTCGTTCGTCATCGTCGTCCCCTCGTCCGATGGCGTTCCCTCGGCACAGGACCCTAGGCCGGACGGGGTCCTGTCCGAATCCGCAGGGAGGACGACATGCCCACCGCCCCGTCCTCGTCCGGGCGGAGGAGGAAACCGCTCGGCGACCTCCCGCGGCGCGGCTACGCTCCCGCCCTGTGCCGCCGTCCGCCACACCGACCGACGGGCCTCTCCTCGACGCACCCGTCACCCTGCGTCCGCTGGTGCGCGCCGACCTGCCCCTGCTGCAACGCTGGCTGGCCGCGCCGCACGTGCACCGGTGGTGGTTCCACGAGACCACCGACGAGGCCCTCGAACGCGACTTCGGGGCGGGGCTGCGCGGGGAGGAACCGGGCGAGGACCTCGTCGCCGAGCTCGGCGGTGTCCCGGTCGGGCTGGTCCAACGCGCCTGCTGGGCCGACCACCCCGACGACGTCGCACAGGTCCGTGGGTTGATCGACCTCCCGCCGGGCGCGCTCGAGATCGACTACCTCATCTGCCCGGTGGAGCTGACCGGACGCGGGCTGGGCCCGCGGATCATCGCCGCGGCCGTGACCGAGGGCTGGGAGCGCTACCCGGACGCGACGGCGGTGGTCGTCCCGGTCGCCGCGGGCAACCGGACGTCGTGGCGAGCGCTGGAGAAGGCCGGGTTCCGCCGGATCGCGACCGGGGAGCTGCCCCCCGACAACCCGGCCGACCCCCCGCTGTCCCACGTGCTCCGGCTCGACCGGCCCGCCCGGCCGTCCGGGATGATGCCCGGATGACTCCTGTGACCAGCGCCGGCCTCCTGCTGCACCGGACCGGCCCGGACGGCCCGCAGGTACTGCTCGGCCACATGGGCGGACCGTTCTGGGCCCGCAAGGACGACCACGCCTGGTCACTGCCCAAGGGCGAGCACGGTCCCGACGAGAGCCCGCTCGACGCGGCCCGCCGCGAGTTCACAGAGGAGATCGGTGCCCCGCCACCCGACGGCGACCCGGTCCCGCTCGGCACGGTCCGCCAGTCCCGCAAGACCGTCACGGCCTTCGCGCTGGACGGGTCCGGCTTCACCGGCGCCGCCGCCGTCGCCGACCGTCCCGACGACGGCAGCTGGGTCGAGATGGAGTGGCCGCCCCGCTCCGGGCGCACCCTGCGCTTCCCGGAGCTGGACCGCGCCGCGTGGTTCGACCTCGCGACCGCCAGGGAGAAGATCGTGAAGGGGCAGGTGCCGCTGCTGGACAGGTTGGCGGAGCTGCTCGGGGTCGTCACCGATCGACCACGGTCTACTCCGTGACGACCCCGATGGTCTGCCAGTCGCCGTAGGTGATCCCTGAGTCGGAGGCACGCCAGTCCTGGCGACCGTTGGCAGGACGCCCGAGGACCACCGCTGCAGCCGCACTGGGGCTCGCGAAGACGGTGTCGTGCGCGAACTCTCGCCATTCGCCGCCGGCTGCCAGCGGCAGCGTTCCGTCGTCGACGAGCTGACCGTGCAGCTGCTGGTAGCCGTGGCGGGTCGGACCCCACTGCGCGCGGGCCCGGGAACCCGCCAGCACTGTGAACTCGCCGTCCACCTCGCGCGCAGACGCCACCACGCCGTCCTTCTTGGTACGCAGCTGGAACAGCGGCGCGTTCGGGAGATCGGTCCTGACGTCGGAACGATCGGTCGACCGGGCCGGCACCGGACGAAGGGATCGGAAGACGTTGATCCCGAGCACCGGGAGCACGATGCGCACCTGCTCGATGAACTGCTCCATGTCGGAGGCGTCGGCCTCGGGCAGCATCGCCGTCGAGGCAGGCTGCGTCCCGTTCACGAGCTTGGCTCGCTTGGCATCGAGGGCGATCTCGATCAGTCGGCTCTCCAGGTAGCGCACATGAGCCTTCGTGAGGTTCATGTCCTTGCTCGTGAGCAGCACCGCCCGCGACCAGAAGTCCTTCCCGTTCTTCTCCTGCGGCTGGGCGTGCCGTTTGAGACGCTCACCGACGTCGTCGGTCTCCCCGATGTAGACCAGGGTGCCTCCCGGTGAGTCCGGGTCGTCGCCGAGCAGCAGGTAGACGCCGGTGCGGCCGATCTCCGGACGCACCAGCAGCGCCGCGAGTTCCGATCTCGGAGCTGCCAGGACGTGCCCCGTCCAGTTCATGATCTCCGCCGTCAGGAGACCTCCCGGGGTGCCGTCGGCGAGGAACATGCGGACGGACTTGCCCTGGCTCATGCGTCACTCCTAGCAGAAGTCCCGGCAGCCACGCCGGTGCGTCCCGCGGACGGGTTGACGACGGCGGCGTCGGGTACCCCTGGTGCATGGCGAACAGCATCAAGGACGAGGAGATGTACGAGCGCCTCCGCGAGGAGGGCAACTCCAAGGAGAAGTCCGCACGGATCGCGAACGCCGCGGCGGCGCAGGGGCGCGACACCGTCGGGCGGCGCGGCGGCGAGCACGGCGACTACGAGAACCAGACCCGCGACGAGCTCTACGCCCAGGCGCAGAAGGTCGGCATCGAGGGCCGCTCGGACATGACCAAGGACGAGCTGATCGAGGCCCTGCGGAAGCACTGACCGGCGGCCTGGCAGTGTCGCGGGCATGAGCCGCCGCCACGACCACGACGCCGGGGGCGACCCCGAGACCCTCGCCCGCAAGGCGGAGCTGCGCGAGGAGGTCTGGACCGCGCTGACCGAGCAGAAGGTTTCCCGGTTCCCGGGTGCGCGGAACCGGATCTCGAACTTCGTCGGTGCGGAGGCCGCGGCCCGGCGGCTGCGCGAGCTGGACGTCTGGCGTGCCGCGCGCACCGTGAAGTCCAACCCGGACTCCGCACAGCTCCCGGTGCGGCAGTACGCGCTGGAGGACGGCAAGACCGTCTACATGGCCGTCCCCAGGCTGGCCGAGGACGACCCCTTCTTCCTCCTCGACCCCGACCACCTGGCCGACCCGCCGCGCCGGGCCGTGTCGATCAAGAATGCCACCCGGTCGGCCCGCCGCGTCGCCGTCGACGAGCTGGAGCCGGTGGACATCGTGGTCACCGGCTGTGTGGCGGTCGGCGCGGACGGAGCGCGGCTGGGCAAGGGCGGCGGGTTCGCCGACCTCGAGTTCGCGCTGGCCCGCGCGGCCGGGCTGATCTCCGACGACACCCTCGTCGTCACCACCGTGCACGAGCTCCAGCTCCGCGACGCCGGGGTGGTCCCGTGGGCCGACCACGACGCGCCGGTCGACCTCGTCGTCACCCCGGACCGCGTCGTCGACTGCCGGCAGCACCGGCGCCGGCGCCCCGAGGGCGGCATCGTGTGGAGCTCCCTGACCGAGGACAAGATCGCGGCCATTCCGCTGCTGGGACGGCTGCGCGAGGAGGCACGCGCATGAGGATCGTCTGCGAGCGCGGGGACATCACCGAGGCCCGCGTCGACGCCGTCGTCAACGCCGCCAACTCCGGCCTCCGCGGTGGGGGCGGGGTCGACGGCGCCATCCACCGTCGCGGCGGGCCCGCGATCCTGGCCGAGTGCGAGCGGCTGCGCGCCACGGAGCTCCCCGACGGGCTCCCCACCGGCCAGGCCGTCGCGACGACCGCCGGGAACCTGCCCGCCCGCTGGGTGATCCACACCGTCGGCCCGGTGTACGCGAAGCGCGAGGACCGGTCGGCGCTGCTGGCGAGCGCCTACCGCGAGTCGCTGCGGGTCGCCGACGAGCTCGGCGCCCGGACGGTCGCGTTCCCCGCCGTCTCGGCCGGGGTCTACGGGTGGCCGCTCGACGACGCCGCCCGGATCGCCGTCGCCACTGTCCGGGAGGTCGCCGACGCGGGCACCGCGGTGGCCGAGGTCCGGTTCGTCCTGTTCAGCGACGACGTCCTCGCCGCCTTCGAGACCGCCCTAGGCTGACCCCATGATCACCGTGAACGGCCACACCCCGCAGGTCCACGAGCAGGCCTGGGTGGCGCCCGGCGCCGTGCTGGCCGGCGAGGTGAGCGTCGGCGCGGAGACCGGGATCTGGTACACCTGCGTGGTCCGGGCCGACCTCGCCCCGATCACCCTCGGCGCCCGCACGAACGTCCAGGACGGCTCGGTCCTGCACGCCGACCCCGGCTTCCCCACGACCATCGGCGACGGCGTCACCATCGGCCACCGCGCGGTCGTGCACGGCTGCACGGTGGCCGACGACGTGCTGATCGGCATGGGCGCGGTGCTCATGAACGGGGTGCACGTCGGCGCCGGGTCGCTGATCGCCGCGGGGGCGGTGCTCACCCAGGGCACGGTCGTGCCGCCCGGGTCGCTGGTCGCCGGGGTCCCGGGGAAGGTGCGTCGTGAGCTCGGCGAGGCCGAACGGGACTCGATCCCGCTGTCGGCCGCCGCCTACGTCCACCTGCTGGGGCTGCACCGCGACGCGAACACCTGACCCACCGACCGGACCCGGCCGCCGGGACCAGGAACGGGCAGTCAGCCGAGGTCAGCGGCGGGTCAGGCGTCCGGCGAGGGTCGCGACGCCGTCCCCGGTCAGCCGGTCCAGCACGGCAGGGCGCCCGCACACGGCCAGCAGCACGTCGATCGCTCGTCCCCGCACCTGCGCGCCCTGCCCCGCGTCGAACCTGGCGTCGTCGGCGACGAACCGCAGGCCGGCCACCCGGTGCTTCGTGGTGAACCCGGGCGGGACCCTCCCGACCACGAAGTTGAGCGCGACGCACACGTCGGCGGGGTCGGGGTCGAACGGCAGCCCGAGCGGGACCACGACGTCGCCGGTGTGCACGATCGCGTCGGTCATCGGGCCCCGCGTCCCGATGCCCGGCGGGGCGACGGAGCTGTCGGCCCGCTCGCGCAGGACCGCGACCAGCTCCTCGACCGGGCGGGTGGCCTCCCGCCGCGCGGCCCGGTCGACCGCCCGGTCCAGGTTCCCCCGTGCCCACAGCACCTGGGCCAGGAACGACGGGATCGTCGTGGTCAACGCGGACACCAGGTGCCCGGCGACGGTCCGCACGTCCCACCCGGCGCACAGGCTCGGTGCCGCGAGCTGCGTCGCGTCGAGCGAGGACACCAGGTCGGCGAACGCACGACGATGGCGTGCGGAGATCTCGACGACGGCGGCGTCGGACAGGTCGGAGGTGGTCACCGCCGCGAGCGTAGGGCAGGTCAGACCCGGCCGTGGAAGGCGCGGATGTGCGCCTCGATCCGGTCCGCCGCCAGCGTCGGGTCGCCGTCGGCGAGGGCCGCGTGGATCTCCCGGTGCTCGGCCCGCAGCCGCTCGCGCAGTGCGGGCCAGTCCCCCTGGGACTGCATCGCCTCGAGCAACATCCCGCGCACCGACTCCCGGATCGCCCGGGTCAGCTCCCCCACCAGCCGGTTCCCGGCGGCCGCGGCGATGGCGACGTGGAAGGCGATGTCGGCGTCACTGAACGCGACCGGATCGAGATCGGCGTCCATGACGTCCAGCGCGGCCGCCCATTCCAGCAGGTCCGACGCCGAACGCCGGCGCGCGGCGAGCCCGGCGGAGAACCGTTCGAGCATGACCCGGGCCTCGGTGACGTCGTCGACCGGGAACGAGTCCACCGCCAGGTGCAGGGCCAGGACCCGGCCGAGCGCCCGCGCCGGGGCCGGCACGACGACCGTCCCGGAGTCGGCGCCGGTGCCCACCTGCGAGCGGATCACGCCCTGGGCCTGCAGCACCCGCAGCGCCTCGCGGACCGCCTGGCGGGAGGCACCCAGCGTCGCGGCGAGCTCGCGCTCCGGCGGGAGCCGGTCCCCCGGGCGCCACTCGCCGCTCGTCAGGCGCTCCTCGACGTGGGCGAGCACCATCTCGTAGGCGGCGGGAACAGGCACGTCGTCCTCCTGCTTGTGTGTGGTCCGACCATACCGTTACCTTGGTCGGACCACACCCTCCGTCCCACCACGTCACCGGAGGCGCCATGCCGATCCCACCGCCCCGCGTCGGCCTCATGGTCACGTGTCTGAACGACGCCCTGTTCCCGGACACCGGCCGGGCCGTCGTGTCCCTGCTGCGCCGGCTCGGCGTCGACGTCGACTTCCCCGCAGCCCAGACCTGCTGCGGCCAACCGATGGTCAACACCGGCTACCTCGACGAGGCCGTCCCGCTCGTCCGCAACCACCTCGACGCCTTCGCCGGCTACGACGCCGTCCTCGCACCGTCCGGCTCCTGCGCGGGTTCGGTGCGCCACCAGCACGGCCTCGTCGCGCGCCGCTCCGGCGATCCTGGCCTGGTCCGTGGTGTGGAGGCGGCACCGCCGGTCTACGAGCTGAGCGAGTACCTGGTCGACGTGCTCGGCGTCGTCGACGTCGGGGCCTACTTCCCGCACCGCGTCACCTACCACCCGACCTGCCACTCGCTGAGGATGCTCGGGGTCGGCGACCGGCCGACCCGGCTGCTGCGCGCGGTCCGCGGGCTGACCCTGCTCGACCTGCCGGGCGCGGCCGAGTGCTGCGGGTTCGGCGGGACGTTCGCGGTGAAGAACTCCGAGACCTCGATCGCGATGGGCAATGACAAGGCCCGCCACGTCCGGTCGACCGGCGCCGAGGTGCTCGTCGCCGGGGACAACTCCTGTCTGATGCACGTCGGGGGGCTGCTGTCGCGGCAGCGGTCGGGGATGCGGGTCATGCACCTGGCCGAGGTGCTGGCGCAGACCGAGCCAGTGGTCGCCGGGGACGACCGGGCGGGCGACGAGCGCTCCGTCGGCAGCCGTGTCGATGCGCGTTCCGCGGAACTGCGCGCCGGAGGGGTGGCCCGGTGAGCGGCACCTTCCTCGGCACCCCGTCGTTCCCGACCGCGGCGAAGCACGCGCTGGAGGACTCGCAGCTGCGCCGCAACCTCGCGCACGCGACGGGGGTCATCCGCACCAAGCGGGCCGGCGTCGTCGGCGAGGTCGACGACTGGGAGCAGCTGAGGCTGGCCGGTGAGGCGATCAAGAACCGGGTGCTGCGGCACCTGCCCGACTACCTGGAGCAGCTGGAACGCTCACTCACCGCGGCCGGGGCCACTGTACACTGGGCGCGTGACGCCGCCGAGGCCAACGCCGTCGTCGTCGACATCGCGCGGCGCCACGGCACCGACGAGGTCGTGAAGGTCAAGTCGATGGCCACCCAGGAGATCGACCTCAACTCGGCGCTGGAGGCCGCGGGCATCCATGCCTGGGAGACCGACCTGGCCGAGCTGATCGTGCAGCTCGGCGACGACCTGCCCAGCCACATCCTGGTCCCGGCGATCCACCGCAACCGCGCGGAGATCCGGGAGATCTTCCTGCGCGAGATGGGCCGCGCCGGACGCGCCGCGCCCGCGGACCTGACCGACGAGCCGAAGCGCCTCGCCGCCGCCGCCCGGGAGCACCTGCGGGAGAAGTTCCTGCGGGCGAAGGTGGCGGTGTCGGGAGCGAACTTCGCCGTCGCCGAGACCGGGACGCTCACCGTCGTCGAGTCCGAGGGCAACGGCCGGATGTGCCTGACCCTGCCCGAGGTGCTGGTGTCGGTGGTCGGGATCGAGAAGGTCCTGCCCACCTTCCAGGACCTGGACGTGATGCTGGCGCTGCTGCCCCGGTCCTCGACCGGCGAGCGGATGAACCCCTACACCTCCACCTGGACCGGGGTCACTCCCGGCGACGGGCCGCAGGAGGTGCACGTGGTGCTGCTGGACAACGGCCGCACCGACGTGCTCGCCGACCCGACCGGGCGGCAGGCGCTGCGCTGCATCCGCTGCTCGGCCTGCCTGAACGTGTGCCCGGTCTACGAGCGCACCGGCGGGCACGCCTACGGCTCGGTCTACCCGGGCCCGATCGGCGCGATCCTCACCCCGCAGCTGCGCGGGGTGGGCAGCGACCCGCAGACCGACTCGCTGCCCTACGCCTCCAGCCTGTGCGGGGCGTGCTTCGAGGTCTGCCCGGTCCGCATCGACATCCCCGAGGTGCTGGTGCACCTGCGCGCCGAGGTCGTCGACGCGCACCAGCGGGCGAGCCGGGTGCCCTCGGTGCAGGACGTCGCGATGCGGGCGGCGTCGTGGACGCTGTCCTCGGCGACGCGGACCGGTGCGGCGGAGAAAGCGGCCGGGCTCGGGGGTCGGCTGGTCGCGCGGCTGGGACGCACCACCCCCGGCGGGCGGACCGTGCTGGGCGCGGTCCCCGGTCCGGCGAGCCCGTGGGCGGACTCGCGCGACGTCCCGGTGCCGGCGGAGGAGTCGTTCCGGGAGTGGTGGAAGCGGACGGACGGCGGTCGGAGCCGGACCATCAACACCGACGGCGGCCGGAGCCGGACCATCGACACCGACGGCGATCGGAGCCGGAGCGACGACACCGACGGCGGCCGGGACGGGGGCGGGACATGAGCGCGCGCAAGGCGATCCTGGCGAAGGCCCGGCGGGCCCTGTCCGACGTCCCCGACGTCGAGCCGGTGCTCGACGTCGAGGTGGTCCGCCCGGTGCCCGACCGGTCACTGTCGCACGCGCAGGTCGTGGACCTGTTCGACGAGCGGGTCGCGGACTACCGCGCCGTCGTCGAGCGGGCGGGCCCGGACACCGCGGCGGCGCGGGTCGCCGGCGCGCTGGCGGGCCGGACCCCGCTCGCGGGCTCCGGTCCGCTGCGGATCCTGGTGCCACCGGGCTTCCCGGCCGGGCTGGTTCCCGCCGACGTCGAGGTCGTCACCGACGGGCCGGGCGTCGCGGTGGCCGAGCTGGACCGGTGTGACGGGGTGCTGTCGACGGCCGCCATCGGCGTCGCCGAGACCGGCACGATCATCCTCGACCACGGACCGGGCCAGGGCCGCCGCGCCGCGACCCTGGTCCCCGACCTGCACGTCTGCGTGATCCGCGCCGACCAGATCGTGGCCGGGGTGCCGGAGGCGGTGGCGGCGCTGGACCCGGTGCGGCCGCACACCTGGATCAGTGGACCGAGCGCGACCAGCGACATCGAGCTGGACCGGGTCGAGGGCGTGCACGGGCCGCGGACACTGCACGTGGTGATCGTCGGGGACTGACCCCTCGTCGGGTCCACCGGCCAGGTGGCCCGGCGTCGGGGTGGGGATCCGGAAACGTGATCGTGACACCGGAAGGGCTATCGCGGCCGTCCGGACGGCCGTACGGTCGCCGGCAATGTATACAACGGTTCGACTCGCGGTGGTGCTGCTCGGTGCCCTGCTGCTGACCGGCTGCATCGCCGTGCAGCCGGTACTGCCGGCACCACCGCGTCCGGTGGTCCCCGGCGCGGCCGTCTCCCCCGGCACCCCGGTCCGCGACGGCGGTGACCTGGTCATGGGGCTGTCCAACGAACCCGACCGCCTGGACCCGACCACGTCGTCCTCGCTCTACACGCGCTACGTCATGAGCTCGATCTGCGAGAAGCTCTACGACATCGACGCCGAGGGCACGGTGCTCCTCCAGCTCGCGACCGCGCTGCCGACGGTCAGCGCCGACGGCCGCTCGGTGGAGATCACCGTGCGGGACGGGGTCCGGTTCGCCGACGGCACCCCGCTCGACGCCGCCGCGGTCGTCACCACGCTGCGCCGCCACCTCACGCTGCCGGACTCGAGCCGCCGTTCCGAGCTCGGCCCCGTCGCGGGCATCGACGCGACCGGACCGCGCACGGTGCGGATCCGCTACGAGCGACCGTTCGCGCCGCTGACGGCGTCGTTGGCCGACCGTGCGGGCATGATCATGTCCCCGACCGCGCTGGCCCGGCCCGGCGTCGAGTTCTCCTCCGACCCGGTCTGCGTCGGACCGTTCCGCTTCGCCGAGCGCATCCCGCAGACCTCGATCACCGTCGTGCGGGACCCGCTCTACTACGCCGCCGACGAGGTCCACCTGGACTCGATCACCTACCGGATCATGAACGACGCCAACATCCGGGCGGCGAACCTGCGCAGCGGAGACGTCGACGTGGCCGACACGATCTCCCCGCAGGACGTCGACGCGCTGTCCCGCGAGACCGACGTGCGTGTCCTGCAGATCCCCTCGCTCGGGTACCAGGCGATGACGGTCAACATCGGCAACACCGCCGGCACCGGGAACCCGCCGGGGCGCATCGACACCCCACTGGCGCGCGACGCGCGCGTGCGACGGGCGCTCGCCCTGTCGGTGGACCGGACCGTGCTGGTCAACGCGGTGTTCAACAACTGGTACGAGCCCGCCTGCTCGCCGATCCCGCCGGGGAGCACCTACGCGAGCCCGGCGAGCGACGCCTGCCCGCCCTACGACCCGGAGGAGTCCCGCAGGCTGTTGGCCAGTGCCGGTGCCCCGGTGCCGTACCCGGTGACGATGAAGGTCTCCAACTCCCCGGACACGCTGCGGCTGGCCCAGGCGCTGCAGGCCGCGGTCGCCCAGGGCGGGTTCGCGATCACCGTGGAGCCGGTCGAGTACTCCACGCTGCTCGACGTCCAGGACCGTGGCGACTTCGACCTGCTGCAGCTGGGCTGGTCGGGCCGGGTGGACCCGCACGGCAACATCGCCTCGTTCCTCACCACCGGGGCGGGCAGCAACTACTCCGGCTACTCCGACGCAGGCGTCGACGAGCTGATCCGCCGGGCCGCGGCGACGATCGACCCGGCCGCCCGGGCGGCCCTCTACGGACAGGTCGTGGAACGGGTGCAGCGCGACAACCCGATCATCTACCTGTACCGCCTGCGGAACCTCACGGCGCACTCCGCGGACGTCGTCGGCGTGCAGACCTTCGCCGACGGCGTCGTGCGGCTGAGCCGGGCCGCGTTCGTCGACGGCGAGGTGGGCTGATGCTGCGCTACCTGGCGGTGCGGGCCGGGCAGGGCCTGGTCACCCTGCTGCTGGCCTCGGTGGTCGTGTTCGCCGGCGTCCGGGCGCTGCCCGGCGACCCGGCGCTGGCGCTGGCCGGGGAGGAGGCGACACCGGAGACCGTCGCCGCGATCCGCGACCGGCTCGGCCTGGACGGGTCGCTGGTCGAGCAGTACCTGCGGTTCCTGGGCAGCGCGCTGACCGGGGACCTGGGCGAGTCGACCCGGACCGGGACGCCGGTGACCGAGCTGATCGCCGCGACACTGCCGGTCACGGCGTGGCTGTCGCTGTACGCGATCGTCGTCGCCGTCGTCGCCGGGATCGCCGCCGGGACGCTGGCCGCGGTGTACCGCGGACGCGGGGTGGACGCGGCCGTCAGCGGGCTGTCGCTGGTCTCGCTGTCGGTGCCGAACTTCTGGCTCGGACTGCTGGCGATCCTCTACCTCGCGGTCGGGCTCGGGCTGTTCCCCGCCTCGGGCTACGTCGCCGTCACCGAGGACCCGCTGCGCGCGCTGTGGCACCTCACCCTGCCCGCGCTGATCCTCGGGACGGGGCTCGCCGCCATCGTGATGCGCCAGACCCGTGCATCCATGGTGGACACCCTGACCGCCGACTTCGTGCGCACCGCGCGGGCGAAGGGAGTGTCCCGTGGCGCCGTGGTGCTGCGGCACGCCCTGCGCAACAGCCTGCTCGTGGTCCTGACGATCGTCGGCCTGCAGCTGGGCGGGCTCGTGTCCGGCGCCGTCGTCACCGAGCGGATCTTCGGGCTGCCCGGCTTCGGGAAGCTCACGCTCGACTCGGTCTTCACCCGGGACTACCCGGTGATCCAGGGAGTGGTGCTCGTCGTGACGCTCGCCTACATCGTCATCAACCTGGCGGTCGACGTCCTCTACTCGGTCGTGGACCCGCGGGTCCGGGTCGAGGGGAGGTCGCGATGACCGCCGTCGAACCCGTCGGGCCCCAGCCGACCGCGCCGTCCGGCGGCCGGGTGCTCGCCGCGTTCCTGCGGAGCCGCTCCGGGCTCGTCGGCGGGGTGCTGCTCGTCCTGGTCGTGCTGGCCGCGCTGCTCGCCCCGGTCCTCGCGCCCCACTCCCCCGGCGCGGTGCACTTCGAGACCCCGTTCCAGCTGCCGCGCACCGTCGGGTTCCCGCTGGGCACCGACGACCTGGGCCGCGACGTGCTGTCCCGGATCCTGTACGGCACCCGGGCGTCGTTGCAGGTGGGACTGCTCGCCGTCGCGCTGGCCGTGCTGGTGGGCACGCCGCTGGGGCTCGCCGCCGGATGGTGGCGGGCGGCCGACGTCGTGGTGTCGAGGCTGACCGACCTGACCCTGGCGTTCCCGTTCCTGATCGTCGCGGTGGGACTGGCCGCGATCCACGGCGCGAGCCTGAGCGGCGCGGCGATCGCGCTCGGTGTGGCACAGGTGCCGACGATGATCCGCGTCGTGCGCGCGGAGACGCTGCGGCTGCGGGAACGGGAGTTCGTGCTGGCGGCGAAGACGATGAACGCCTCGGGCCCGCGGGTCCTGCTGACCCACGTCCTGCCCAACGCGGCGTCCTCGGTGATCGTGCAGGCGACCGTGATCATGCCGGTGGCGGTGATCGGCGAGGCGCTGCTGTCGTTTCTCGGCCTCGGGATCCAGCCACCGGAACCGAGCCTGGGCATCATGCTGTCCGACGCCCAGCAGTACCTCTACCGGGCTCCGTGGTCGGCGGTGTTCCCCGGCCTCGCGATCCTGCTGATCTGCCTGGCGTTCAACCTCGTCGGCGACGCGCTGCGCGACGCCCTGTCCCCGGGGGCACGACAGTGAGCGCGCTGCTGGAGCTGCGCGGTCTGCGGGTGGGTTACGCCGACTCCCGCGGCATCGTCACCGACGTGCTGCACGGGGTCGACCTCGCGGTCGGTCGCGGGGAGAAGGTCGCCGTGGTCGGCGGGTCCGGGTCCGGGAAGTCGACGGCCGCGGCGGCCGCGCTCGGCCTGCTGCCGGGGACCGGGCGGGTGACCGGCGGGCGGATCCTCTTCGACGGCGAGGACCTCACCACCGCCGGGGAGGCCCGGCTGCGGGCACTGCGCGGGGCGCGAATCGGTCTCGTCCCGCAGGACCCCATGTCCAACCTGAACCCGGTGCACCGGGTCGGGGCGCAGATCGCCGAGGCCCTGACGACCCACCGGCTGGCGCGCGGCCGGGCGGCGCGGGACCGGGCCGTGGAGCTGATGGCCGAGGCCGGGATCCCGGATCCCGCGCGCCGGGCGCGGCAGTACCCGCACGAGTTCTCGGGAGGCATGCGGCAGCGGGTGCTGATCGCGATGGCGCTCGCCGCGGAGCCGGACCTGCTGCTGGCCGACGAGCCGACCTCGGCCCTCGACGTCACGGTGCAGCGGCGGATCCTCGACCACCTCGCCGGGCTGACCGACGCCCGCGGCACGGCGATGCTGCTCATCACCCACGACCTCGCGCTGGCCGCCGAGCGCGCCGACCGGGTGGTGGTCATGCACGAGGGCCACGTCGTCGAGACCGGGCCGGCCGAGCGCATCCTGACCCGGCCCGACGACGACTACACCCGCCGTCTGGTCGCCGCGGCACCCGCGATCGGCGGTGGGTCCCGCGCCGCCGAGCCACCCGCGCCGCCGCGACCGGTGCTCGAGGTGACCGGCCTGGTCCGCGAGTTCCGGGTGCGCGGCTCCCGTGAACGGGTCCGCGCCGTCGACGACGTGTCGTTCACCGTCGACGCCGGCACCACCACCGCCCTCGTCGGGGAGTCCGGGTCGGGCAAGACGACGACCGCGCGGATCGTCCTCGGGCTGGACCGGCCGACGGCGGGCACCGTGACCGTGGCGGGGACCGATCCGTTCCGCTCGTCACGACGGGACCGGGCGATGGTGCGCCGCACCATGCAGCCGGTGTTCCAGGACCCCTACGGCTCGCTGGACCCCACGTCCACGGTCGCCCGGATCGTCGACGAGCCCTTGCGGGTGCTGCGGATCGGGGACACCGCGTCGCGGCGCGACCGGGTCGCCGAGCTCCTGGACCAGGTGGCCCTGCCGTCGGGGGTGACAGCACGTCGCCCGGACGAGCTGTCCGGCGGCCAGCGGCAGCGGGTCGCGATCGCCAGGGCGCTGGCCGCCCGGCCGCAGCTCGTCGTGTGCGACGAGGCCGTCTCCGCCCTGGACGTGCTGGTGCAGGAGCAGATCCTGGAGCTGCTGACCGGCCTGCAACGCGACCTGGGGGTCTCGTTGCTGTTCATCACCCACGATCTCGCGGTCGTGCGCCAGGTCGCCCACCGCGTCGTGGTGCTGCGCGCGGGCGCCGTGGTCGAGCAGGGCCCGACCGCACGCGTGGTCGACACCCCCGCGCAGGACTACACCCGCGAGCTGCTCGCCGCGATCCCCGGGCGCGACGTCGGCGCCACCCCCTGACGACCGGACGGGGACGTGCGTCCACACTGCACCGGCGGCGAGGAGGTGGGTCCGGGTGGACGGGCAGGACGGCGGTAACCGGTACGGCTCGGCCGACGGCAAGGCGCGGCGGGTACTCGCGGCGCTGCGGGCGGACATCGTGACCGGGGTGCTCGCCCAGGGCGAGCGGCTGACCGAGGCCCGGCTGTGCGAGCGCTACCGGGTCTCGCGCGTCCCGGTGCGCGAGGCGCTGCGCACGCTCGCCGTCCAGGGTTTCGTCGAGGTCCGTCCGAACCAGGGTGCCACCGTCGCCACGATCGACGACGCCGACGCCGAGGACCTGTTCGCCGTGCGCGGCACCATCGAGGAGATCGCCGCGGCCCGCTGCGCGGCGCGGGTGGCCGGGGGCGAGGACGCGGTGGTGGACCTGCTGGGGCTGCTCGTCGCCGAGGGCGAGGCCGAGCTGGCGTCCGGCCGGACGGAACGGCTGCCGGAGCTCAACACGCGCTTCCACCTCGCCATCGCCGAGCACAGCGGGTCGGCGTCGCTGCCGTCGCTGCTGCGGCACGTCTCCGACCGGATCGAATGGATCTACGCGATGGGGGTGTCCGTGGCCGGTCCGCGGTCGTGGGCCGAGCACCGGGGCATCCTCGCGGCGATCGCGGCGGGTGATCCGGCGTCGGCGGGGGCCCTGGCCCGGGCACACGTCGAACGCGCCGAGCGCCATCACCGCGGGGTGGGCTGAGCGGGTCGTCGAGCCGTCGGCCTCCCCGGCACCGGACAGTGCCGATCGGCCTCGCCGGCGTGGGCCGGCGTGCGGACCTGCCGCGGACCGTCGGGCCGGGCTGAGGGTCAGTGTTCGTGGGTCCAGGTGTCCGGGGCAGGGTCCAGGTCGACGCCGAGGACGGTGGTGAGCCGGGCGACGGTGAGGTAGTGCCCGACCAGGACGATGACGGTGACCAGGTCGCGGTCGTCGAGGATCCGGCGTACGGCGGCGAGGACGTCGGCGGGGACCGGGAGGCCGGGGACGAGCAGGTCGACCAGGTCGAGCAGGCGGGCGAACCCGGTGGGCAGCACCGACCGGTCGGCCCCCGCGGTGGTCTCGATGACGGCGATCTGCTCGTCCGACCAGTGCTGACGCGCCTGGTCCAGGTGCTGCCACCGTTCGTAGGCACTGCCGGTGAGGGCGGCGACGCGCAGGATGACCCCTTCGCGCCAGGCGGGAGCCAGCGCGGAGGCGCGCAGCGCGTTGGCCGTCTCCGGCAGGGCCTCGGACAGCCGGGAGTCCATGAGGGTCAGGGTCCGGGTGAGGTTCGAGGGGAACCGTTCGTACTGGGCGCGGTGACGGGGGTCCATGTCGGCGGGCTCGGGCAGCGGGATGCGGGCCATCGCGGGTTCCTCAGGCGACCTGGTCGAGGAACCCGACCAGGTGGCGGGTGACGGTGTCGGGCTTCTCCAACGGTGCGAGGTGGGCGGCGGCGGGCACCACGCGCAGCCGGGCGTCCGGGATGGTGTCGCGCAGCTGCCGGGCCGCGGAGACCGGCGAGCTGGAGTCGTGCTCCCCGACCACGACCATCGTCGGGCACCCGATCCGGGGGAGGTCGGCCGCGAGCTCGAAGCCGGCGATCATCTCCCACATCGCGGCATGCACCTGCGGGTCCTGGGCGAGCAGCGTGCGGGTGGCGCGCTCGACCAGGTCCGGGCGCCGGGCGCGGGTGTCGGCGGTGAACCAGTGCCCGAACAGCCCCTCCAGCACCGCCGCCATGCCCTCCGTCCGCGCCTGCGCGGCCCGGGCCCGCATCGCCGCGCGGCCGGCGTCGGAGAACGAGGCCGCCGTGTCGATCAACGTCAACGAGGCCGTGATGCCCGGGTCCGCGACGGCGGTGGCCTGGGCGAGCATCCCGCCCAGTGACAGCCCGACCAGGTGGACCCGGTCGGCCTCCAGACTCGCCAGCACTCGGCGCACGAACCCGACCGCGCGATCGAGCTGCCAGTCGCCGGGGCCGCCGGTGGTCCGCCCGTGGCCGGGCAGGTCGACCGCGACGACGTCCCGGTCGGGCGCCAGGGCCGCGATCTGACGATCCCAGTAGGTCAGATCCAGCCCGGCCGAGTGCAGGAGGACCAGCGGGGTGCCGCCGCGGGGGCCGGTGCGGACCAGGTTGACGGTCCGCGTCGAGAAGGTGCTGTCGTCCACGACGACGACTGTCACCTGCGGACACCGATCACGTCCAACGATAGGTTCTCCTGAGACCTATTCATCGGATTCATGGATCGGGGAGCGCCGTGGAGCTGCGCCAGCTCGAGATCTTCCTTGCGGTCGCCGACACCGGGAGCTTCACCGCCGCCGCCGAGTCCGTGCACCTCGTGCAGTCGGCGGTCTCGGTCGCGGTCCGGGCGCTCGAACGTGACCTGGGCGCGGTGCTGTTCGAGCGGACCACCCGCCGGGTCGCGCTCACCGACGCGGGCGCGGCCCTGGTCGCGCCCGCCCGCACCACGCTGGCCGCGGCCGCCTCCGCCCGCGACGCCGTCGAGGAGGTGACCGGGGGGATCCGCGGCACTGTCACCGTCGGGATCATGCACGCCCTGCCCGGTGTCGACCTGGCGGCGCTGCTCCAGCGCTTCCACCAGCAGTGGCCCCGGGTGACGATCCGCCCCGGCACCGCACCCGACGGGACCGCCGGGCTCGTGCGTGGTGTGCGTGAGCACCGCCTCGACCTCGCGCTCGCCGCGGTCGATCCCACGGCGTGCCCACCGGCGATCGAGGCGCACGAGCTGTTCCGGGAACCGATCCGGCTCGCCTGCCCGCCCGGGCACCGGCTCTCCGGTCGTGAGCGTGTGCCCCTCACCGAGCTCCGCGGCGAGTCGTTCATCGACGTCCCTCCCGGCTGGGGCAGCCGGGAGAGCGTCGACCGGGTCCTCGCCGCCCACGGTGTCGCACGCGAGGTGGTCATCGAGGTGGGAGACGTCGCCACCGTCGCCGAACTGGTCCGCGCGGGGCTCGGGCTGGCACTGATCGCGCCGTCCTCGGCGCCCGAGCCGGTCCGCCGTCGGCTCCTCGACCTCTCACCACATCCCGAGTTCGTCGTCTCCCTGATCACCGCACGCGACCGGCCCCCGTCCGTCGCCGCCGGCCGGCTGATCCGTCTGGTCCGGCACGCCGCCGGGGAGGCCGGCGGCACGCCTGCCACGCCGTGACCGGGGCGGGACGACCTCCCACGAGCTCACACCCCGTCGTCGCCGAGCGTCCGCACCACCACGGTCGCGATGTCCTCCGCCGAGCGCGACGCCGGGCCCGCGGGGAGCACCAGGTGGCTGACCGTGAGCCGGGCGGCGGTCTCCGCGGCGAGCCGCACGTCGTGCTCGCGGGCCCCGGGCCGGACCCGGCGCAGGTATCCGGCGGACCGCTCGGCCGCGGCCGCGATGATCGGGCCGGAGTCGGTGCCGAACGCGGACGGGACCGCCGCGTCGCCGCTGAGCAGGGCCTTGAGCAGCGGGTTCTCGGCCCCCTCGGTGAGCGCGGCGCCGACGGCGGCGACCCAGGCCGCGTGCAGGTCGGTCTCGCCGTCGAGGGCGGCCTCGATCCGGTCGAGGAACCGGTCGGTGGCCCGCAGCACCAGGGCGGCGGCGAGCCCGTCGCGGTCGCCGAACTCGCTGTAGAGGGTCTGCCGGCTGACCCCGACCCGGCGGGCGAGCTCGGGCATCGACGGGCGTTCCCCCGCGACCGCGAGGCGTTCGGCGACGTCGAGCACCTCGCCGCGCAGCTCGTCGCGGGCTCGCCGCGCCATCGTCCGCCGCTCGCTCATGGCCGACATCATCGCACGGCCCGTCCATCGTCTGGACAGTTTCGTCAGAAGTGTCTAACTTCGGCCGGGACACCGCCGTCGACGTCCGAGGAGCAAGCCCGTGAAGCTGGTGCAGCAGGCGCGTGAGCGCTGGTCGTCCGTCCTCACCCTGCCCGCGCCCGAGGCGGTCGACCGGTCGCTGCTGACCGGTGCGGTGCGAGGCCGGCGCCCCGCGGCGTTCGGCCCGGCACCCGAGGGGCTGCGCGAGGTGCCCGGCGACGACGGGCTGCCCGTCCTCGGCCACGCCCTGACCTACGTCCGGTTCGGGCACCGCTTCACCCGGGCCCGCTCCGAGGCGCTCGGCCCGGTCTGGTGGATGCGCACCCCCAACGGCCGGGCGATCGTCGTGACCGGCCCGGCCGCGACCCGGGAGGTGCTCACCAACCGGGACAAGGCGTTCTCCCAGGAGGGGTGGCGCGCGACGGTCGACGCGTTCTTCCACCGCGGCCTGATGCTGCTCGACTTCGACGAGCACCGCGCGCACCGGCGGATCATGCAGGAGGCGTTCACCGCGGACCGGATCTCCCGCTACGTCGCCGCGACCACCCCGGTCGTGCGCGAGGTGCTGCCGACCTGGCCGGAGCGGCTGCGGCTCTACCCGGCGCTCAAGCGGCTCACCCTGGACGTCGCGCAGGCGGTGTTCATGGACGCCCGCTCGGGAGCCGCCGAGAGCAGCGCAGGCGGAACGAGCATGCACACTGCGGAGGCGGTGAACCGGGCGTTCGTCGACTGCGTCCGGGCGGCGAACTCCTTCGTCCGCAAGGACCTGCCCGGGACCCGCTGGCGGCGCGGGCTGCGCGGACGGGTCGTGCTGGAGAACTGGTTCCGGGAGAACCTGGCGGCCAAGCGCGCGGGCGAGGGCACCGACCTGTTCTCGGCGCTGTGCCACGCCCGCACCGACGACGGCGAGGCGTTCTCCGACGACGACGTCGTCAACCACATGATCTTCCTGATGATGGCCGCCCACGACACCTCCACCACCACCACGGCCTCGGCGGCGCACCACCTCGCCCGCAACCCGGTCTGGCAGGAACGCTGCCGCGCCGAGTCCGACGCGCTCGCCGAGCGGATCGGGGACCGCGTCCCGACCGTGGCCGAGCTGCGCGAGCTGACGTCGCTGGACCTGGTGATCCGGGAGGCGCTGCGGCTCGACGCACCGGTCCCGGTGGTCATGCGGACGGCGGTGAAGGACACCGCGGTGGCCGGGCACCACGTCCCGGCCGGGACGCGGGTCGTCGTCGCGCAGGCGGTGAACCACTACGACCGCTCCTGCTGGACCGACCCGGAGCACTTCGACCCCGAGCGGTTCGGGCCCGACCGGCGCGAGGACCGCTCCGACCGCGACGCGTGGATCCCGTTCGGCGGCGGGGTGCACAAGTGCATCGGACTGCACTTCGGGACCCTCGAGGTCACCGCCATCCTGCACGAGATGCTGCGCCGGTACCGGTGGACCGTCGAGCCGTCCTACCGGTTGCGCTGGGACAACACCTCGCTGCCGGTGCCGGTGGGCGGGATCCCGGTGCGGCTCACCCCGCGCTGACGGCCCACTCGTCGCGGGCGATCCGCACGGCCAGCTCCAGCAGCGCGACGGCCGCGGCGTGCAGCCGCTCCCCCACCGCGCGGTCCGCCTCGCCCGCGGCGACCCGTGCCCAGGTGCCCTCCAGCACGACGCCCAGCTTGAACGCGGCCAGCCCCGCGTACCAGGTGATGTCGGTGGTGTCGCGGCCGCCCGCGTCGGTGTAGGCGGCGACGAGCTCGGCCCGGGTGGGGAGACCGCCGTGCCCGGCGAGCGCGGTCCCCGCGCCGAACCCGACCGGGTCGACCGGCCAGGTGACCAGCAGCCAGCCGAGGTCGAGCAGCGGGTCGCCGACGGTGCACATCTCCCAGTCGACGAGTGCGGCCACCCGCGGCCGGGTGCGGTCCAGCAGCACGTTGTTCAGGTGCAGGTCCCCGTGTGCGACGCCCGGTTCCGGCTCGGGCGGGCGGTGGCGGGTCAGCCAGTCCGCGGCGACGGCCACGTCGGGCAGGTCGCCGGGGTCGTAGCCAGGCACCTCGGAGTAGGACGCGAGCTGCGCGGTCCAGCGCGGCACCTGCCGTTCCAGGAACGGACCGGGGCGGCGCAGCCCGTCCAGCCCGACCGCGGCCGGGTCGAGGCGGCCGAGCCTGGCCGCGGCCCGGGCCACGTCGAGCACCGCGCCGTGCCGCAGCGCCGGGGTCGCGGCCTGCTCGGGCGAGACCCGCTCGCCGGGGTTGACGCCGTCCACGTCGGTCATCAGGTAGAACGGCCTGCCGAGCACGTCGGTGTCGGTGCAGGCGGCGACGAGCTCCGGGTGCGGCACGTCGGTGCCGCGCAGCGCGCCGAGCACGGTGATCTCGCGGGCGATGGTGCGGGCCGACCCCGGCCGCGGGTGCACCGGCGACGAGCGCAGGACCAGCGGTCTGCCGTCGACGACGGTGCGCAGCACCACGTTCTGGGTGCCGCCGCCGACCGGTTCCAGCTCGCCGGACCAGTCGCCGAACCCCTGTCCGCGCAGCCAGGCCGCGAGCGCGGTCCGGTCGACCACACCCGACGGGTCCGCGGGGCTCACGTCGACCACGCCATGCCGCCGTCGACCTTGATCGTCGCGCCGGTGGTGTACCCGGCGTCCGGGCCGGTCAGGTACAGGATCGCGCCGACGACCTCGGCCGCCTCCCCGACCCGTCCGGCGGGCACGGTGCCGGCGACGTGGGCACGGAACTCCTCGGTCCAGTGCTCGGCGATGTCGGTCCGGACCGGACCGGGCATCACCGTGTTGACCCGCACCGACGGCGCGTACGCGCGGGCCAGCCCGACGGTCAGCGCGTTGAGCCCGGCCTTGGCCAGCGCGTAGGGCAGCTCCCCGGGGCCGGGCATCACCGCCGCGACCGAGGAGACGTTCACGATCGCGCCGCCGCCCGCCGCGGCCATGAGCTCCCCGCAGCGGGCCCCGAGCCGGTAGGCGCCGCGCAGGTTCACCGCGAGGACCTTGTCGAACAGCTCCTCGGTGACCTCGGTGAGCGACCCGTAGAGCGGGGACATGCCGGCGTTGTTCACCAGCACGTCGACCCGGCCGTACTCGGCGAGCACCCGGTCCACCAGGTCGTCGCAGTCCGCCCAGCGGCCCACGTGGCAGCCGACGCCGAGCGCCGGGACGCCGTGCAGCGCGGTCAGCTCCGCGGCCAGTGCGGTGCACGCCTCGGCCCGTCGGCTGGCGACGACGACCGTGTCCCCGCGGGCCGCGTACGCCGCGCAGGCCGCCCGTCCGATCCCCCGGCTCCCGCCGGTGACGACGACGACCCGGCCGCCCTCCGTCGTGCCGCTCATGTCAGGACGCCCCGGAGCTCCCGGCGTTCCACTCCCGGTCCTTGCGGTCCTCGGACTCGGTGCGCTCCCTGGCGATCTCCAGCGCGCGGGCCGCGGTGGCCCGGTCCGGGTACGGGCCGAGCCGGTCGGCGGACCGGCAGCCGTCGGCGGTCTCCACGGTGCCGTGCTTGAGGCAGTAGAACCATTGCTCGTCGCTCATGGGACCACCCTGGCACCGATCCGCCCCGCCTGTCTCCCGCCGCGCCGCGCCGACGATGGCAGGCTGGGGCCCATGGCACTGGTGCTCGGGGTGGACTCGTCCACCCAGTCCTGCAAGGTCGTCGTCCGCGACGCCGACACCGGCGAGCTCGTCCGGTCCGGGCGCGCCGCGCACCCGGACGGCACGGAGATCGCGCCCCGGCTCTGGTGGGAGGCGCTGCAGGCCGCGATCGACGACGCGGGCGGCCTCGACGGCGTCGCCGCGGTGTCGGTCGCGGGCCAGCAGCACGGCATGGTCTGCCTCGACGAGCGCGGCGAGGTCGTGCGCGACGCGCTGCTGTGGAACGACACCCGCTCGGCGGCGGCCGCCGGCGAGCTCGTCGAGGAGTTCGGCGCGCAGCAGTGGGCGGAGACGACCGGCGTCGTCCCGGTCGCCTCGATCACCCTGGCCAAGCTGCGCTGGCTCGCCGGCCACGAGCCCGAGAACGCCGCCCGGACCGCGGCGGTGTGCCTGCCCCACGACTGGCTGACCTGGCGGCTCCGCGGTGGCGGCGTCCCCGGCGGCGCGGGGCTCGACGAGCTGGTCACCGACCGGTCCGACGCCTCGGGCACCGGCTGGTTCGACGGCGTCGACTACCGCCCCGAACTGCTCGAACGGTTCTTCGGGTCGACACCGACGCTGCCGCGGCTGCTCGGCCCGGCCGAGTCCGTCGACGGGCCGGGCGGGATCCGGGTCGCCGCCGGGGCGGGCGACAACGCGGCCGCCGGGCTGGGGGTCGACGCCGGTGGGGACGTCGTCGTCTCGCTGGGCACCTCCGGCACGGTGTTCGCCCGCTCGGAGCGCCGCGCCCAGGACCCGTCCGGGATCGTGGCCGGGTTCTCCGACGCCACCGGCGCCTACCTCCCGCTGGTGTGCACGCTCAACGCCTCCCGGGTGCTGGATGCGACCCGGCGGTTCCTCGGGGTGGACCACGACGAGCTGGGCCGCCTCGCGCTCGCCGCCGAGCCGGGCGCGGGCGGGCTGGTCGTGGTGCCCTACCTGGAGGGCGAGCGGACCCCGAACCTGCCCGACGCGACCGGCGCGCTGCACGGCTGGACGCTGGCGTCGGGGACCCGGGAGAACCTGGCCCGGGCCGCGATCGAGGGCATGCTGTCCGCGCAGCGGGTCGGGCTGGAGGCGCTGCGCGAGCAGGGCGTAACCGTGTCCGGGGTGACGCTGGTCGGCGGGGCGGCCCGCTCCGAGGCGGTCTGCCGGATCGCCGCGCAGGTGTTCGAGGTGCCGGTCCGGGTGCCCGAACCCGGCGAGTACGTGGCCGACGGCGCCGCCCGGCAGGCCGCGTGGGCACTGCGCGGCGGGGCGACCCCGCCGTCGTGGAGCGCCGGGGCCGAACCGGCGCGCTACGAGGCCGAGCCCGCTCCGGCGGCGTGGGAGCGCTACCGCGAGGCGGCGGGGGCGTTCCTGGACCGGGTCGCGGCATGACCACCGAGGGCCCGAAGCGGCTCCTGGTCCTCGGCAAGATCACCGACATCCTGGACGCGTTCACCCTGCAGCGCCCGGTGCTCGGGCTGGGCGAGATCCAGCAGGCGACCGGCATCCCGACCTCGACGGTGCAGCGCCTGGTGTCCAACATGGTCGCCGAGGGCCTGCTGGACCGGGTCGGGGACCGGGTCCGGATCGGGATCCGGATGGCCTACTGGGCCGGAGCCGCGGCCCGCGGGGTCGACCTGCTCGAGCTCGCCGGGCCACTGCTGCGCGAGCTGCGCGACACCACCGGGGAGACGGCGGCGCTGTTCCGGGCCGAGGGCGGGCACCGAGTGTGCGTCGCCGTCGCCGAGACGCGGCACGCGCTGCGCCGGGAGATGCACGTCGGGCGGATCGTGCCGCTGCACACCGGCTCGGCCGGGCGGGTGCTGCTGGCCTGGGCCCCCGAGCTGGCCGAGCAGGTGCTCGCCGGTCCCCTGGAGCCCCTCACCGACCACACCGTGACCAGCCCGCAGCGGCTGCGCGAGCTGCTCGCCGACACCCGTCGCGACGGGTTCGCGATCACCGTCGCCGAGCGCGACGACGGCGGCTCCGGGCTCTCCGCTCCCGTCTTCGACCACGCAGGCGAGGTCGCGGCGGCGCTCACGATCAGCGGACCGACCATCCGGTTCGGCCGCTCGGAGTGCGAGAAGTGCGTGGACCTGCTGGTCGGCGCCGCCGAGCGGCTCACCCGGACCCTCGGCGGGCGCCCGCCGGGCTGACCCGGTGCGCGCCGGGGGCTCAGCCGCGGGGCCCCGCCGTCCAGGGGAACGCCAGGGCGTTCGAGCGGACGCCGCGCGCGGTCGCCGAGCGCATCGGCTCCCCCAGCTCGGCGAGCAGGTCCTCCGACCACGTCACGAGCCCGGCCAGCACGGCGGGGGTCAGCCAGTCCGGGCGCAGCGCGAACAGCAGGTCCTCGCTGGCGGTGTTGCCACTGGCCCCGGGCGCGAACGGGCAGCCACCGAGGCCGCCCAGCGCGCCGTCGAGGACGGTCGCGCCGTTCTGCACGGCGGCGAGGGCGTTCGCGACGCCCTGGCCCCAGGTGTCGTGGCCGTGGAAGGCGACGCGGCGGCCGTCGGCGACCGCCGCGACGCGCCCGACCAGCGACCCGACCTCGGCCGGGTTCGCCTGCCCGAGCGTGTCGCAGACGACGACGTCGCAGGAGCCCGCGGTGCGCGGGTCGGCGACGATCCCGAGCACCCGGTCCGGGTCGACGGGCCCGTCGAACGGGCAGGTGAACGCGGTCGCCAGGCACAGCTGGATGCGTCCGCCCGCGGCGCGCGCGTACTCGACGGCCTGCGGCATCGCGTCGAGGGAGACGGCGGTGTCACGGCCGACGTTGGCGTTGTTGTGCGCGTCGGACACGGAGAAGCAGTACTGGACGTTGCGCGCGCCGGCCGCCACCGCCTTCTGCACGTGCCGCGGCGTCGCCACCCACACCCAGCAGCGCTCCAGCTCCTCCGGCGTGAGCGCGGCGACGACGTCGAGGGTGTCGGCCAGCGGCGGCACCAGGTCACCGCGGGCCAGCGACCCGATCTCCAGCTCCGGCACGCCCGCCCCGAGCAGCGCGCGGACCAGCTCGACCTTGCGGTCGGTGGGCAGCGGTTTGCCGGTGAGCTGTAGCCCGTCGCGCAGCGTGACGTCCCGCAGGACGATCCCGTCGGTGCTCATGCGTCCTCCCCCGATGCGGCCCGGATCGTGTCCGGGGTGTACCCGAGCAGACCCCCGAGCACGTCGTGCGTGTCGGCGCCCAGGTCGGGCCCGACCGAGCGGACCGGCACCGAGCGGTCGCCCAGCACCGGCACGATGCCGGGGAACCCGACGCGGGCGGGCGCGTCGCCGCCGGTGTCGACGTCGAAGTACTGGACCATGTCGCGGGCGCGGAACTGCTCGTCGGCGACGATGTCGGCGGCGGAGTGGATCGGCCCGGCCGGGACCCCGGCCTCCTCCAGCTTCGCGAGGACCTCGTCGCGGGGCAGCGAGCGGGTCCAGGCCTCGATGGCGCCGTCGAGCTCGTCGCGGCGCGTCCAGCGGCCGGCGTTGGTGGCCAGCTCCGGGTCCGTCCCGAGGTCGGCGCGGCCGATGACGGTCATGAGCCGGCCGAAGATGGAGTCGCCGTTGCCGGCGACGACGACGCTTCCACCGCAGGCGCAGACGTAGGCGTTGGACGGCGCGATGCCCTCCATCCGCCCGCCGACCCGACGCCGCTCGACGCCGTAGGCGAGGTGGTCGGGGACGAGCGACTCCATCATCGAGAACACGGCCTCGTTGAGCGCGACGTCCATGCAGCGCCGGTCCAGCGCGGGCCGGTCGGCGCGGCTCTCGCGCTGGTAGAGGCCCATCATCGCGGAGAACGCACCGTAGAGCCCGGCGATCGAGTCCCCGATCGACACCCCCGTCCGCGACGGCGGCCGGTCGGCCTCCCCGACCAGCGCGCGCAGCCCGCCCATCGCCTCGGCGACCGCGGCGAACCCCGGCCGCGACGACAGCGGCCCGGTCTGCCCGAACGCGGAGATCCGCACGAGCACGACGTCGGGGTTGACGGCGTCGAGCTCGGCCGGGCCCAGTCCCCAGCGCTCCAGCGTGCCGGGCCGGAAGTTCTCCAGCACCACGTCGGAGCGGGCGGCCAGGTCCAGTACCGCCTGCTTCCCCGCGGCCGAGCGCATGTCGAGGGTGACCGAGCGCTTGTTGCGGTTCAGCGTCCGGTACAGCATCGAGGTGTCCCCGGCGTAGAGCCGCCAGTTGCGGACCTCGTCGCCCGTCCCGGGGCGCTCGACCTTGATCACCTCGGCGCCGAAGTCGGCGAGCAGGCGTCCGGCGGTGGGGGCGGCGATGTAGTTGCCGAGCTCGAGCACCCGGACCCCGGACAGCGGAAGTTGCGACACGACTCTCCCTAGACGACGAGCGACAGCGGCAGGATCACGATGATCGCCACGACCGAGGCGATCGAGACCCCGACCGAGCAGGTCTTGAGCGTCCCCCGCACGGACTGCCCGAGCAGCGACTGCAGCAGCCAGAACGTGTTCGACGTGACGTGCACGGCGAACAACGCGCCGGCTCCGGCCGCGAGCGCGATCAACACGGGGGCCAGGCCGATCACCGGGGCGACCGGGGCGAGCACGCCGGCCGCGGTGATCGCCGAGATCGTCACCGACCCGATCGCGACGTGCAGCACGGCGGCGATCAGCCACACCATCAGCAGCGGGGCGGCGGTGCTCGCGGAGAAGAAGCGGCCGAGGATCTCGCCCAGCCCGGCGTCGCCGATCGTGGTGGCGAGCGAGCCGCCGACCCCGGTGAGGATGAGGATCTGCCCGCTCTCGCGGAACCCGTCGGTCACGGCGGACTCCACCATCTCGCGCCCGTGGGCGACCCCGACGACGGCGGTGGTCCCGATCAGCGCCAGCAGCAGCGCGATCACCGGCTCACCCAGGAACGCGAGCACCGGGTGGGTCACCCCGGCGGCGTCGAGGACGGCGCCCGCGGCGATGAGCAGCAGGCCCACCAGCAGCGGCCCGAACAGCAGGGCCAGCGGGAGCTCGCGACGCGCGGTGCCGGACACCGCGGTGCCGGCGGCCGCCCCGCCCGCCCGACCGGCGCCGCCGGCACCACCACCCGGAGCCCCCTGCCCGGCCCCGGGGCCCGGAACAGCTCCCCCCGACGGCGGGAGGTCCCCGCCGGGACCGTCACCGGGTGGGGCGGCGTCGGCCGGAGAGGGGACGGCCGCGGCGGCGTCGGTCGCGGCGGCGTGCGGGGCGCCGGCCCCCGGTCCGCCGGGTACGCCCGCTGCGACCGGCTCCTGCTCGTCGCGCGCCGGGTCCCACCAGCCGCGACGCAGCAGCACGGACATGATCGCGGTGGCGATGAGCACCGTCGGCACGACGACGACCAGGCCCAGGATCAGCATCTGGCCCAGCGGCACCCCGAGCACACCGGCGAGCGCGACCGCGCCGACCCCGGGGACCATGAACACGATCCCGCACTCCAGGCCGATCGCGAGCGCGGTCGCCATCCGCGGCAGTCCCCGGTCCCCGATGCGCGGGGCGATCCGGCGGGCCAGCGGCGCGGAGATGACCAGCAGCACGTCGACGAAGATCGACTGGAGTGCGGTGGAGACGGTGACGGCCGTGGCGTAGGGCATCCCGCGCGGACCGCAGGCCGCCAGCAGCGCCGAGACCAGCCGTTCGATGGCGCCCGCGTGGTGCAGCATCGCCCCGGTCAGGACGCCGAAGGCGATGAGCAGCCCGACGTCGGCCAGGATGTCGCCGAACCCGCCGGTGACCGCGTCGACCGTCCCCCTCACCCCCAGGCCGGCGGTCAGCCCCAGGTAGACGGCGCCGATCACGAGCGAGATCACCGGGTTGAGCCGGAACCTCACGATCAGCACGACGACGGCGAGCACGGCGACAGCCGTGTTCACCACGATGACGGTGTCCGACACGATGGTCCCCCTGGGCGTCGACGACGATGTCGTACCCACATCATGAACACAGACCCACCATGCGAGCAAGCCTGGCGGTCAGGTCACGGCCAGCGCCCCGCCGAACCCGATCAACGCGGCGCCGGCGACGACGTCACCGGCGCGGCGCACGCGGCGCCGGGTGAAGAAGCCCCGCGCCCGGTGCACGGCGAGGACCAGGCCGACCCCGTAGACGCCGCCGAGCACCGCCACCGACAGCGCCAGCAGCAGCGCGTCGGCGATGGTCGTCACGCCGGGGACGAGGAACTGCGGCAGCACCGACAGGTACATGACCAGCACCTTCGGGTTGGTGATGTTCGAGCCGAAGCCGACCAGGAACGATCGCCGCACCGGCACCCGCGGACCGCCGTCGTCGACGGCGGGGTAGTCCCCGCGGCGGGCGGCCCGCAGCGCCTGCACACCGAGCACACAGAGGTAGACCACGCCGGCCCAGCGGATCACGGTGAACGCGGTGTGCGAGCCGGCGACGAGCACGCCGAGCCCGAACGCCGCGGCGCAGCCCTGCAGGGCGTTGCCGGTGAACACCCCGGCCAGCGTCGCCAGCCCGCCCGCGCGCCCGCCGACCAGCGAGGCGCGCAGCATCACGAAGGTGTCCGGGCCGGGCATCAGCACCAGCCCGACGACGATCAACAGATAGGCACCGTAGGACGTCCAGCTCACGAGAGGCCATCGTAGGCTGCTGCCCCGTGAGATCCCGCCGGCGCCGCACCTCCCGGGAGGCGTCCCCGCTCCCGACGGTCGACGGCCTCGCGCCGGCCCGCGTCCGGACCCCGGCGACCCAGGGGTGGGCGACGATGCGCGACCACCTCGTCGACCGGTTCCCGCACGTCGCGGACCGGATCGACGCGCGCCTGGCCGCCGGGGAGATCGTGACCGCGGCCGGTCCGGTCACCCCGGCCACGCCGTACACGCCCTCGACGACGCTGTGGCTCTACCGCGACGAGCCCGACGAGGTGCCGGTGCCGTTCGGCCTGCCGGTGCTGCACGCCGACGACGACGTGGTCGTCGTCGACAAGCCGCACCTGCTCGCGACGATCCCGCGCGGCAGCCACGTCCGCCAGACCGTGCTGGTGCGGCTGCGTCACGAGCTCGGGCTGCCCGCGCTCAGCCCGGCGCACCGGCTCGACCGCGCCACCGCGGGGGTGCTGCTGCTGGTGGTGCGGCCCGAGCTGCGCGGTGCCTACCAGACGTTGTTCGCCCGCGGCCGCGTCACCAAGACCTACGAGGCCCTCGCCCGGTTCGACCCGGACCTGGAGCTGCCGCGCACCGAGGTGTCGCGGATCGTGAAACGCCCCGGGGTGTTCGCCGCCGTCACCGAGGACGGCGAGCCGAACGCCGAGACCCGCATCGAGCTCGACGGGCGGCGCGAGGACCTGGCCCGCTACCGGCTGACCCCGCGCACCGGGCGGACCCACCAGCTGCGGGTGCACCTGAACGGGCTGGGCGTGCCGATCCTCGGCGACGACGTCTATCCCGAGCTGCGCCGGCGGGCGCCCGAGGACTTCACCCGCCCGCTCCAGCTGCTCTCCCGCGCGCTGGAGTTCGACGACCCGCTGACCGGGGTGCGGCGGCGCTTCGTGAGCGGCCGCACGTTGCAGGCGTGGGACGACCCGGACGGCTGGGCCGCCGGGACGCCGCACGAGTGGTGATCAGCCGACGCTGCGGTCGCCGTCGTCGTCGAGGTGGTGGCCGTTGTGGTGGCCGCCGGGGACCGGCACCCCGTTGGCGGCGCCGTTGGCAGCGCCGTTGACCGCACCGTTGGCAGCCCCGTCGGCCGGTCCGTGCGGACCGTGGTCCTCCGCTGCGCGGTGGCGGCCCTCGCGCAGCCCCCGCTGGTAGCTGGACAGCCGGTTGCGCACGCGGTCGGGCTGGCGCTCGCGGGACCCGGCCGGCGCGACGCCGTTCGGGGTGTCCCGCCACGACGGCGGCACCATCGCCTGCCCGGGCAGCCGCTGCGGCAGACCCTGCGCCGTGGTCGGCAGGTCGACGACCCGGTCGGCCCGGATGCGGGCGGCGTCGAACTCGGCGTCACCCGCGGTGCGCCAGTTGTTCCCGGTGACCGGGAGCGCCGTCGTCTCGGTCGATCCCGGCTCACGGAACCAGGCCGAGGCGACCGCCGCGAAGATCGGCGTGTCGTCCGCGTCGTCCACGGGCACCGGAACCTCCGAGTCGAACGGTCCGAACAGCTCCACCGGCGGGGTCGTCCCCGGGGCGCCGGTGACGGGCAGTGCCTCGGTGGCCGGGGCCTCCTGCGGCGCGGGCGGCGGGCCCCCGTTGCGCGACGGCCCCGCGCCCGGCGACGGCGGCCCGTACGGCGGACGGGACCCTGGTCCGGGCCCACCGGGACCGGAGCCGGCCGGACCGGGCCCGGTCGAGCCGAATCCGTTCGGGCCGACGCCGTTCGAGCCGGAGCCGTTCGGGCCGACGCCGTTCGGACCGGAGCCGTACGGGCCGTTGCCGTTCGGGCTGTTGCCGTTCGGGCCGGAGCCGGCGAAGGGGGCCGCGGCCGCGATGCCGCCGGCCGGACGGGGCGCACGGCGGGGCAGCCCGGCGGATGCCGCCGGCTCGTCCCGCTCGGGCGCGACCGGCGGCCAGCTCCGCTCGGGCTCCGCCGCCGGGGCGTCCCGCGGGGGCCAGGGCACGTCCGCCGCCGCAGCGGGGTCGGGGGTGCCGGCCGCGTCGGGGGCACCGTCCGGCGCCGGGCGGCGCAGCGATGCCGTCGTCCCGGTGCCGACCTGCTCGTCCGGCTGCGGCTCCGCGGTGGGGCCGGCGGGCGCGGCCGGCTCGGAGCGGCCACCGCCGACGACCGACGACGGCAGGTGCAGCACGGCGATCGGGGCGACCGCGGAGTTCCCGGCGGGGCCACGGACGCCGAGCCGGGCGCCGATGGCGCGGGCCAGCCGCGCGGCCACGTGCAGACCGATCTCCTGCGGGGCGACCGGACCGCCGGGCGTCGCCGAGCCCAGCGCCCGGTCCAGCTCCTCGACCGGGGTGCGGTGCCGCGGCGGCTGGGTCCCCTGGAGCTCGACGACGATCCCACCCTCGGGACCCCAGCGGGTGAGCAGCTCGATTCGCTCCCCCGCCGGCGTGACGCTCGCGGCGTGGGCCAGCAGCTCCGCCAGGATCTGGCCCAGCACGGGCTCGGCGACCGCGTCGACCGAGACGCTCGGCGTTGGCGGGACGATCGTGCGCGAGGCCGCCTCGCTCGCCGAGACGACGGTGTTGAGCGCCTGGCCGAGCGGGGTCGGCGGGGCGGCGAGCCGGGGACCGCGGGGGGCACCGGCGAGGACGAGGATGTGGTCGCCGTCGCGGGCGCCGCGGCGGGCGGCCGCGGCCAGCTCGGCGAGGTCGGCCAGCGCACCCGGGCGCAGCTCGCCGGCACGCAGCCGCTCGGTCAGCAGCTGCTGACGCTCCGAACGGGCCCGCAGCCGGTGCGCGATCGCGGCCAGCACGGCGTCCCCGGCCGAGGCCCCCGCCGGGCCGGACGGGTGGGGCGGCGGGTCGTCTCGCGCCACGCGATCGTCCTCCGAACCGTTCGGACGGCGCCCGGGTCGGACGCCACGTCAGTACCCGCTCGGGTAGCGGGCGGGACGGTTGCGAAGCCTACTCGTCGGTCCGCCCAGCGCTTGTTCTGATGCGGTGGGCGGTGGATCGTGGACGGGCGGGCGGCGCAACTCCGCCGACGGGTCGCCGGGAGTGCCCGGACGGGCACGACGGGCGGCCGGGCGGCCGCGCCGGAGGGGTCTCACTCGAACCGCGACGGGTCCCCCGCACCGTGCCGCACGATCTCCGGCTCGTCGCCGGACAGGTCGACGACGGTGGTCGGCTCGGTGCCGCAGTCCCCGGAGTCGATGACCGCGTCGACCTGGTTCTCCAGCTCCTCCTTGATCTCCCAGCCCTGCGTCATCGGCTCGTCGTGGCCCGGCAGCAGCAGCGTCGAGGACAGCAGCGGCTCCCCCAGCTCGGCCAGCAGCGCCTGGGTGGTGGCGTGGTCGGGGATGCGCACGCCGACGGTCTTCTTCTTCGGGTGCAGCAGCTGCTTGGGCACCTCCTTGGTGGCCGGGAGGATGAAGGTGTAGCTGCCCGGGGTGGACGCCTTCACCGCGCGGAACACGGCGTTGGAGATCTGGACGAACTGCCCGAGCTGCGCGAACTCCGCGCACACGAGGGTGAAGTGGTGTCGGTCGTCGAGCTTGCGGATCTGCCGGATCCGGTCCAGGCCGTCGCGGTTGCCCAGCGAGCAGCCCAGCGCGAAGCACGAGTCGGTCGGATAGGCGATCAGGCCGCCGGAGCGCACGAGGTCCACGACCTGTCCGATGCTGCGCGGCTGCGGGTTCTGCGGGTGCACGTCGAAGTACCGGGCCATCGCGCGAACGTACCGGCTCGGCGGCCCACCCGGGGACCTCGACGACCGGCCGGTCGCGGTGCGGCCGGGAAACCGTTGCCCGCGACGCGCGGAGGGGACCAGGATGCGATCCATGCACGTCGTGGAATACCGGCCGGAACGGCACGAGTTCGCCTGGACCTTCGGGGGCGTGCCGCCGGTGCGCCGGGTCGCGCCCGGGACCTGCCTGCGGCTGTGGACCGAGGACGCGTTCTCCGGGCGGCTCACGTCCATCTCGGACCGTCCGAGCGCGGTGCTCGACATGAGCGAGGTGAACCCGCAGACCGGGCCGTTCCACGTGGAGGGCGCCGAGCCCGGCGACACCCTGGCCGTCCACCTCGTGGAGCTGACCCCGGCCCGGGACTGGGGCGCCTCCACGCTGATCCCGCTGTTCGGGGCGCTGTCGACGACCGAGCGCACCGCGCTGCTGCACGAGCCGCTGCCCGAGCGGACCTGGATCTACCAGCTCGACCGGGCCGCGGGGACGGTGCTGTTCGAGGCGACGAGCGCGGACCTGCGTCTGGAGCTGCCGTGCAACCCGATGCTCGGCACCGTCGGCGTCGCGCCGCCCGGGCGGGAGGTGCGCAGCTCGCTGGTCCCCGACGTGTTCGGCGGGAACATGGACACCCCGGAGATGCGCGCCGGGGCCACCTGCTACCTGCAGGTCAACGTGCCCGGCGCGCTCTTCTCGGTCGGCGACGGCCACTACCGTCAGGGCGAGGGCGAGAGCTGCGGCACGGCGGTCGAGGGCGCGATGGACGTCGTGCTGATCGTCGAGCTGATCAAGAACTCCCCGGCCCCGGCCTGGCCGCGGATCGAGACCGACACCCACTACGTCGTCGTCGGGTCCGCCCGCCCGCTGGAGGACGCCTGGCGGGCCAGCCAGGTCGGGATGATCGCCTGGCTGGGCGAGCTCTACGGGCTGGACCGGCTGGACGCCTACCAGCTGCTCACCCAGGCCGCCGAGTCGCCGCTGGCCAACGTCGTCGACACCAACTACAGCGCCGTCACCAAGATCGCGAAGGCCCTGCTGCCCACGGCCGCGGCCTACGGCGGCGTCCACCGTCACCTGCGCGAGCAGGCCCGCTCCCTGTAGAGGAAGGCCCCTGTCATGGACATGCTGTTGAACGGCCGCGTCGTGCTCGTGACCGGAGGGTCGCGCGGGATCGGGCGCGCGGTCGTCGCCGGGCTGGCGGCGGAGGGCGCTCGGGTCGCGTTCTGCGCCCGCGACGCCGACGGGGTCGCCGCCGCCGAGCAGGAGCTGCGCGCCGCCGGCGCCGGTGAGGTGGCCGGGACCGCGGTGGACGTCGCCGACGGCGATGCGCTGGCCGGCTGGGTCGCCGCCGCCGCCGATCGTTTCGGTGCCGTCGACGCGGTCGTCGCGAACGTCTCGGCGCTCGCGATCGGCCCTGGCGAGCAGAACTGGCGCTCGAGCTTCGAGATCGACCTGCTGCACACGGTGCGTCTGGTGGACGCCGCGATGCCGCACCTGGAGCGCAGCGACGCCGCTTCGGTCACCGCGGTGTCGAGCGTCTCCGGTCGCGAGATCGACTTCGCCGACGGCTCCTACGGCGTCATGAAGGCCGCGCTGGTGCACTACGTCTCCGGCCTGGCCTTCGACCTCGCCCCGAAGGGCATCCGCGCCAACGCCGTCTCCCCCGGCAACGTCTACTTCCCCGGCGGGGTGTGGGCGAACGTCGAGCAGAACGACCCCGCGCTGTACGCGCACGCGATGGGGCTCAACCCGACGGGCCGGATGGGCACCCCGGAGGAGACCGCCTACGCGGTCGTCTCGCTGGTCAGCCCGCGGGCGAGCCGGATCAGCGGCACCAACCTGGTGGTCGACGGGGCGCTGACCCGCGGGGTGCAGCTCTGAGGCCTCACCCCAGCGCCTCGCGCACCACCCGCTCGACCGGGGCCGTCCCGGCCACCAGGTCGAACGCCGGCTCGCGCGCGGGTTCCAGCGGCGGCTGGGCGATCACCCGTGGCCGCCGGGCGGCCGAGGACATCGCCTGGGCGCGGTGCACGACGAACGGGTGCACCAGGTGGACGTCGCCGGCGCGGCCGGTCGCGGCGACCTCCCGACATCCCGCGGTCGCGCGGACCGCCTCGCCGCAGAACGGCAGCCAGTCCGCGCCGGCGGATCCGTGCGGTGCGAGCAGCCGGGCGACCTCGTGGTGCGAGCCGGACCGCAGCAGCGTCGGGGCGTCGTCCGGTCCGACGTCGGTGTAGAGGAACAACATCAGCAGGGACCGGCCCCGCCCGGGAGGTGCACCCAGCCGTCGCGGAGGAACTGGTCGATCATCGCCTGACAGGGTCCCCGGTCGTGCGCTCGTGGGCGACCGGATTTCCGTCGAACCGGACAGCCCATCCCCTACCGGTCTCGGGTTAGGGTCGCCTCACCTGACCGAAGGAGACCGTCCGTGACGCCGTCCCGGGCCGCGGTGGCCCTCGCCGCCCTGCTCACCCTGCTCCTCGCCGCGTGCTCCGCCACGCCCGGCGCCGACCCCACCGACGACGATGGCACCCGCACGGTCGCCACCGCACGGGGCGAGGTCACGGTCCCGGCCGCGCCGCGGCGGGTCGTCGTGCTGGAGCCGGTGCAGCTCGACACCACCGTCGCCCTCGACGCCCCGCCGGTCGGGGCCGCGGTCCTGTCCGAGGGCACCGGGGTGCCCGCCTACCTCGGCGACGCCGGCGCGCGGGTGACGGTCGTCGGGACCGTCGCCGAGCCCGACCTGGAACGGATCGCGGCCCAGCGGCCCGACCTGATCCTGGGCACCGAGTCCCGGCACGCCGCGCTGTACGACCGCCTCGCCGCGATCGCGCCGACGGCGTTCATGGCCTCGCAGGCCGACCCGTGGCAGGACAACGTCCGCTTCGTCGGCCGGGTGCTCGGCCGGGAGGCCGACACCGAGGAGCTGCTCACCCGCTACCGGGACCGGTGCGCCGAGGTCGCGCGCACGCACGACACGGCCGGGCGCACCGCGCAGATGATCCGCCCCCGCGACGGCCTCCTGACCCTCTACGGGCCGACGTCGTTCGCGGGCGGCACCCTGGAGTGCGCCGGGTTCACCATCCCTCCCCGGGACTGGGAGAACTCGATCTCGGTGGACCTGTCCCCCGAGCTGGTCCAGCAGGCCCGCGCCGACGAGGTGTTCCTGACCGCGGCCGACCCGGCGTCGCCGTCGGCGGTGCCGCCCGCCGTCGAGGCGGTGCGCGCGCAGGTCTTCCCGCGGCTGCACCCGGTCGACCAGTCGGTCTGGATCACCGGGGTCGGTCCGCTCGGCGGGCAGAAGGTGCTCGACGACATCGAGCGGACGCTGGGCCGGTGAGCCCGCTGGCGGGGTCGCCGAACGTCCTGTTCGCCGCCCGGGTTCTCGCCGTCGGCGTGCCCTCCCCCGGGTTCCGGCGGCTCGTCCTGGGCGGGCCGGAGCTGTCGCGGTTCGCCCCGCACGGCCGGGACCAGCGGATCAAGCTGCTGGTACCGACGGAGGTCGGCTATCCCGCCTCGCTCGCGTCGGGCCTGCCCGAACGCGAGTGGCGGGCCCGGCTGCGGGCGCTGCCCGCCGACACGCGGCCGGTGCCGCGCAGCTACACCCCGGTGGCGGTCCGGCCGGGGCGCGGCGAGGTCGAGCTCGACGTGTTCTGCCACGCCCGGCCGGGTCCCGCGAGCGCGTGGGCGGCGGCCGCCCGGCCCGGCGACGCCGTCCTGCTCTCCGGGCCGGACGTGCGGCGCGGCAACCCGGACCACGGCGTGCAGTGGGACCCGGGCCCCGCCACCGAGGTGCTGATCACCGGCGACGAGACGGCACTGCCCGCCGTGCGCGGCATCCTCGCCGCGCTCCCGCCGCACCATCGGGGCCGGGTGCTGGTCGAGGTCGGCGACCCGGCCGACGCCGTCGGGCTCGCCGGCGTCCATCCCGGCGTGACCGTGGAGGTCTGCCGGCGGCCGGGGCGATCGCTGCTCGACGCCGTCGCCGACTGGGTCGGGCCCCACGGTGCCGCAGCCGCCCGCCTGGGCGACCGCTTCTACGCCTGGAACGCCACCGAGAGCACCCGGGTGGCGCAGGTGCGCGGCCTGCTGCACGAGGCGGGCGTCGCCCCGGACCGGGTCCACGCGCAGGGCTACTGGCACGACCGGCCCCGTCCCGCTGCCCGCTGATCACCCGGAGGTCATCCGGGTGTGGCCGGGTGGCCATGCCCGGCGCGCAGCGTTGCCGGACGTGGACGAGACCCCGGTCGAGCCTCAGGCCGACGCCCCCGCTCCCCTCATCCCGCACCCCGGTGCGGTCGACCCCGGGCACTTCCGGGTCGACGACTCCGACGACGACGACCCGACCCTCGTCGACCCCGAGGGCAGCCCGGTCGACACCTGGCGCCAGGGCTACCCCTACGACGACCGCCTGTCACGCCAGGAGTACGAGCACCAGAAGCGGCTGCTGCAGATCGAGCTGCTGAAGCTGCAGAACTGGGTCAAGGACACCGGCAACCGGATCGTCGTCCTGTTCGAGGGGCGCGACGCCGCCGGCAAGGGTGGCACGATCAAGCGGTTCACCGAGCACCTCAACCCCCGCGGCTGCCGGGTGGTGGCGCTGGAGAAGCCGACCGAGCGCGAGGCCGGCCAGTGGTACTTCCAGCGCTACGTGGCACACCTGCCCTCGGCCGGGGAGATCGTGCTGTTCGACCGGTCCTGGTACAACCGGGCCGGCGTCGAGCGGGTCATGGGCTTCACCGACCCCCGCTCCTACATGGAGTTCCTGCGGGCTACCCCGGAGCTGGAGCGGATGCTCGTCCGGTCCGGGATCCACCTGGTGAAGCTGTGGTTCTCGGTCTCGCGCGACGAGCAGCGCACCCGCTTCCTCATCCGCCAGGTCGACCCGGTGCGCCAGTGGAAGCTGTCCCCGATGGACCTGGCCTCGCTGGACAAGTGGGAGGCCTACACCGAGGCGAAGGAGGCGATGTTCTTCTACACCGACACCAAGGACGCCCCGTGGACGGTGATCAAGAGCAACGACAAGAAGCGCGCGCGGCTCGAGGCGATGCGCCACGTCCTGGGCCTGTTCGACTACCCCGGCAAGGACACCGGGGTGGCCTCCCCGCCGGACCGGCTGATCGTCGGGCCCGCCGCGGAGATGTTCGAGCAGGACGAGGGCCCGAACCGCTTCCCGCCCCTGACCGACCGGCACCACTGAGCGGCGGGGCTTTGCTCAGGCGGGCTCGGCCACCAGCGTCATGGTCAGCGAGTGACCCACGGCCAGGCCGGGGCCCGCGGCCCGTTCGAGTCCGAGCAGGGTCCCGGCGAGCCGGGCGGCCTCGGCCCCGGCGAGGGGCCCGGCCCCCCGGTACGGCTCCAGGGCGCCGTTCCACCGGTCGGCGAACCCGCGCAGCCAGGCCAGCGCCTCCTCCGGTGCTCCCCCGGTCGCCGGGGTGAACCGGAGGTCGTCGGGGTCGACCCGGGACGGGTCGCGGACCAGGTCGTTCACCAGGGCCCGGAACCGCGGCACCGACGGGTGGAAGGTGCCGGTGGCGGTGTGCCGCCCGACCAGGACCGACCGGTCGACGGCGGTGCGCGACACCAGCCGCGCGCCGCTGCCGGCCAGCGCGGCGTCGACGGTGGCGTCCAGCTCGGCACGGCCGTAGAACGTCATCGGCTCGGAGATCGCCTCGCCGCCGCCGGCGAAGAAGCTCATCGCGTAGTCCCAGCGCTCGGTGTCCCAGCGGGGCTGCCACTCCACCGAGTACCGGCCGAGGACGTCGACGACGACCGCCGCCCGTCGGCCCCGGGCCGCCACGGCGGTGAGCACCGACCCCAGCGCGGCGACGAGCTCGTCGCGGGTGAGGTGGGAGTAGGGGACGCCGCAGGACAGGTAGAGGTCGAACGCGCCGTCGGGCAGCGCGTCGCGCACGTCGCCGAGCACGAACGACGCCGACGGCGAACCGACGGTGTCCCGTGCGGTGGCGACCATCTCCGGGTCGACGTCGAGGCCGACGTAGCGCAGCCGGTCCTCCGCGACGATCGGCGCGGCGCCCGGTTCCGGGCGGGTGAGGAGGGCGAACCCGTCGGCGGTGCCGGACCCGACGTCGAGCACGGCGACGGGGGCGCCGGGCCGCAGGTGCAACGCGGCCAGCGCGTTCGCGATGACCCGCCGGGTGACCGGCTCCTCGGAACCGACCTTGACCGGGTCCCGTCGCGCCGGGGACAGGTAGTGGGCGCTGGCCCCGCGGTAGGACGGGGCCTGATCGGAACGGCTCACCGTTCCTTCCTACACCGAGAAGATCATTCTCGGCTCACCGCGGGCGGCCGGGGTCGGGCCGGCCGCCCGCGGGAGGTCGGCGGACGCTCAGGCGAGGTCGTCCAGCTCGCCGTTCCTGATCGAGGTCAGGAAGGCGGCCATCTCGGTGGCCGGGAAGGCGAGCACGGTGCCGTGCGGGTCCCGCGAGTTGCGGACGGCCACGGTCCCCCCGGTCACGACGGCGAGCTCGACGCAGTTGCCCTGGTAGCCGCTGCGCACGCTCTTGCGCCACGTCAGCGAATCGATCGCCGCGGGGCCGCTCAGGTGCATCTGGTCCATGCGAATGCTCACCTCATCTGCATATGCATTCTCCGTTGCGTCAAACGCTAGCAGTGGACAAGCGGTCCGGTCGTGCAAAACAGGACGGAACGCGCCCGGCGGTCGCCCGTCCGCGCCCGACTGCGGTGCACGGGCCGTGGGCGGTCGACGTCGGAGCGTGGTACCCGGGGCCCGAAGACGGGCGCCGCTCGTCGCCCGCGAGCGACGTCGGCGCAGGTCAGAGCTCGGCGCGCAGCTTGCTCAGTGCCTGCTTGGTCTCGGCCGGGCTGAGCGCGTCGATGGTGAGCCGGTCCATCGAACGGCCGTAGCGCTCGACGTCGGCCCGCTTGTCCAGGTAGGAGGCCCCGGTCATCTCCTCGAGGTAGACCAGGTCGGGCAGCTCGGGCTCGGCGAAGCGCAGCATGGTGAAGGCGTGCTCGGCGCCGTAGCCGGACAGATCCCAGGGCAGCAGCTGGACGACGACGTTCGGCAGCGACGACAGCTCGATGAGGTGGTCGAGCTGGGCACGGAAGACTCCCTCCCCGCCGACCGGTCGGTGCAGCACGGCCTCGTCGAGCACGGTCCAGAAGGTCGGTGCGTCCTTGCGGTGCAGCACGCGCTGGCGTCGCAGCCGCACCTCCAGGCGCTTCTCGACGTCGGCCCGCTCGACGGGCGGCAGGTCGGTGTGTCCGCCGCTGACGACCGCGCGGGCGTACTCCTCGGTCTGCAGCAGCCCCGGGACGAACAGCAGCTCGTAGGACGAGATGCGCGATGCCGAGGCCTCCAGACCCACGAAGTCCTCGAACCAGCCGGGGACGACGTCGTTGTAGCGGGCCCACCAGCCGCTGGAGTTGCTCTCCTCGGCCATCGACAGGACCTGGTCGCGCTCGGGGCCCTCGGCGACGCCGTACATCGTCAGCAGGTCGGCGACGTCGCGCTGCTTGAACCCGACCTTGCCCGACTTCAGCCTGCTCATCTTCGAGTCCGAGCCGCGGATCGCGTACGCCGCGTCGGTCCGGGAGATGCCCGCGCGCTCCCGCAGCCGGCGCAGGTGGGATCCGAGCACGATGCGCCGCGCGGTCGGGCCGCGGTCGGCACCGGGCGGGGTGGGGCTGTTCGGGCTGGGGACCACCGGGACGGGCTCCTGCGGTTGCGGGGACTGCCGATCGGGTGACCGAGCCTACACAACGGTTCCGCAGGTCGTCAGCGGTCTCGATCACGGGACACGTCCGGACGGTGACGGTGCGTGCCCAATCGGGTCGGTCCGCTACGGTGACCGCACCGGTGATCGGCGCCACGACGGGCGTCGTCCGGGCACCGACCGACGCACCGGCGCGACGCCGCCGACGACGCAGTGAGGACTCCGCCGATGGCCCAGCCGACCGAGGGTCGCGCTCCCGCGTACATCGACACGACCAAGGCCAGCATCGCCCGGGTCTACGACTACGCCCTCGGCGGCAAGGACAACTACGAGGTCGACCGGGAGACCATCGAGCGGGTTCGCAAGATCGCCCCCGAGGTCAACCTGCTCGCCGTCGACAACCGGGCGTTCCTGATCCGGGCGGCGCGCTTCGTAGCCACCCAGACCTCGATCACCCAGTACCTGGACTGCGGCTCCGGCCTGCCGACCGCGGAGAACACCCACCAGGTGGTCCAGCGGCTCCAGCCCGAGGCCCGGGTCGCCTACGTCGACAACGACCCGACCGTCATCGCGCACGGCCGGGCGCTGCTGGAGGACAACGAGTTCACCCGCTTCTCCGCCGCCGACATCCGCGAGCCGGAGTCGGTGCTGGCCGACCCGTCGGTGCAGGGCTTCCTGGACCTCGACCAGCCGGTCGCGCTGTTCCAGATCGGCACCATCCACCACTTCGACGACGCCGTGGACCCGCAGGCGATCATGGCCCGCTACGTCGAGCGGCTCGCTCCGGGCAGCGTCGTCGCGATCGCGCACTTCTTCGACCCGGAGAACGCCGACAGCGAGCTGGCCCGGCGGATGGAGCAGGTCTTCGTGCACAGCCCGATGGGCAGCGGCCGGTTCCGCACCCTCGCCGAGATCACCGGACTGTTCCCCGGCCTCGAGCTGGTCGACCCGGGCATCGTCCCCTGCTACCGGTGGTGGCCCGACGGACCACAGCTGCGCGGCGAGGACCCGGTGCAGCGGTGCATCGTGGGCGGGGTCGGCATCAAGCGATGAGTTCGCGGGGCCACCACGGTCGAGAGGGGTGAGACCCGCCGACCCCGGGAGGCCCCGTGCCCGTCACCCTGGACCCCACCGCCCAGATCCTGCGCGACGCCGTCGCCACCGGGTGCGTCCCCGGACTCGTCGCGGCCGTCGACCATCCCCGGCACGGCACCGGGGTGCACGTCCTCGGCGACGACGGCGCCGGACACCCGCTGCCCCGCGACACGATCGTGCGGATCGCCTCGGTCACCAAGCCGGTCGTCGCGGTCGCCGCGCTCGCACTCGTCGAGGACGGGATGCTCGACCTCGACGAGCCGGTCGCGGCGTGGCTGCCCGAGTTCGCCGCGCCGCGGGTGCTGCGTCACGAGGCCGCCGGGCTCGACGACACCGCCCCCGCGCGCCGGCCGATCACCCTGTACGACCTGCTGACCTACCGCTGCGGGATCGGGATGCTCCCCCGGCCCCCGGCCGAGCTGCCGGTGCAGCGCGCGACCGCAGGGCTCGGCAGCGACGGACCACCCGGGTCCTACCCGCTCCCCGACCCCGACACCTGGACCGCGCGGCTCGCCGCGGTGCCGCTCGTCGCACAGCCCGGGTCGCGCTGGCTGTACCACACCTCCGGTGACCTACTCGGTGTCCTGCTGGCCCGCCGCTGCGGCACCGACCTCGCGACGGTGCTCGCCGAGCGGGTGTTCGCCCCGCTCGGCATGCGCGACACCGGCTTCTCGGTGCCCGCCGCCGACCGGGACCGGTTCGTCCCGCTGCTGGCCGCCGCACCCGGCGGCGGCTTCACCGTGACCGACCCGGTCGACGGCGCGTGGTCGGCCCCGCCGGTGTTCCCCTCCGGAGGCGGTGGCCTGGTCTCCACCCTGGACGACCTGCTCGCGTTCACCCGGGCCCTGCGCGCGGGCGGCAGCCCGGTCCTGTCCCCCGGCGCGGTGGCCGAGCTGACCTCCGACCGGCTGAGCACCGCGCAGCGGGCCGGTGCCGCCCCGTTCCTCGACGACGGCTGCGGCTGGGGCCTGGGCCTGGCCGTCGAGGACGGCGGACGCTACGGCTGGGACGGCGGCCTGGGCACGGGCTGGCGCTCCGACCCGTCGAGCGGTGTGATCTCCCTGCTACTGACCCAGGTGGTGTGGGACGGTCCCGAGGGCCCCGCGCTCCTGCACTCCTTCCGCGCCGCGGCGCACTCCTGAGAGGCCCCACCATGGACTGGACACTCGAGGTCGTCGTCCTGCCGGTGTCGGACCTCGACGCCGCGGTCACCTTCTACGCGACCGGGTCGGCTTCGACCTGGACCACGACACCCGCACCGAGCACATGCACATCGCCCAGCTGACGCCGCGGGGCTCGGGTTGCTCGATCGTCGTCGGCTCGCTGCCGGCACAGAACGAGATGGCGCCCGGCTCGATGCGCGGGCTGCAGCTCTGCGTCGCCGACGCCCGGGCCGCGCGCGACGAGCTCGTCGGACGCGGGGTGGAGTGCAGCGAGGTGACGGTGCTCGACGAGCGCGACGGCGGCACCTTCTTCGGCTTCGCGGACCCCGACGGCAACACCTGGGCGGTGCAGAAGCTGCGGGTCCGGGGTGAGCGGCCGCTGATCCCGGAGTCGGCCCGGGGCCGCTTCGGCGGCTGAGCACCGCCGGTCACACCGATTGCGCGACGGTCCCCGTAGGCGCATACTCGCCTTAATTCAACGCTGGTTGAAATGAGGTGGGCGTGATGTCGGAGCGGACGACGTGCTGTGTGGTCGGGGGCGGCCCGGCCGGGATGATGCTGGGCCTGCTGCTGGCCCGGGCCGGGGTCGAGGTGACCGTGCTGGAGAAGCACGGCGACTTCCTGCGGGACTTCCGCGGGGACACCGTGCACCCCACCACCCTGGACCTGCTCGACGACCTGGGGCTGGGCGAGCGGTTCGCCGCGCTGCCGCAGAGCCGGGTCGAGGAGGTCGTGATCCCCGAGGGGCGGGGCGGCGCGCAGCGGATCGGGAACCTGTCGCTGCTGCGCCGGATCGGGGTCCGCCACCCCTACATCGCGCTCGTCCCGCAGTGGGACCTGCTGAACCTGCTCGCCGACGTCGCCGCCGACGAACCCGCCTTCGATCTCCGGCTCGACACCCGCGCCACCTCGCCGGTCCGGGAGAACGGGCGGGTCGTCGGCGTCCGGTACGTGACGACGACCGCGCCCGGCGAGGAGACCACCGGCGAGATCCGGGCCGACCTCACGGTCGCCTGCGACGGCAGGCACTCGGTCCTGCGGGACGGTTCCGGCCTGCCCGTCACGGAGTTCGACGTCCCGTTCGACACCTGGTGGTTCCGGCTGCCGCGCCGCCCCGAGGAGCTGCACGCCACCCTCCGCCCGCGGATCGGGAACGGGCGCTTCGCGGTCGTCATCCCGCGCGAGGGCTACTACCAGATCGGTTACATGGCGCCCAAGGGCGCCGACGCGCGGCTGCGCGCCGCGGGGATCGAGGCGTTCCGGGCCGACCTCGCCGAGCTGATGCCGGAGTACGCCGACCGGGTCGGCGACATCGCCTCGATGGACGAGGTGAAGCACCTCGACGTGAAGCTCAACCGGCTGCGCCGCTGGCACGTCGACGGGCTGCTCTGCATCGGCGACGCCGCGCACGCGATGTCCCCGATCGGCGGCGTCGGGATCAACCTCGCGATCCAGGACGCAGTGGCCGCCGCCACCCTGCTGGCCGCGCCGCTGCAACGGGGCGCCCCCACCCAGCGGGACCTCGGCCGGGTCCGCAACCGCAGACTGCTCCCGACGGTGCTGGTCCAGGGCCTCCAGCGGATCATGCACCGCACCATGGCCGGCCCGGCGCTGACGGGGCGGCGCGACGGTCCCCCGGTTCCGCTGCTGCGGCTGATGCATCGCGTCCCGGCGCTGCAGATCCTGCCCGCCTACCTCGTCGGTGTGGGGTTCCGTCCGGAGCGGGCCCCGGACTTCGCCCGCCGCGAGCCCGTCCCGGCCGCCTGAGCCGCGGCTAGGCTCGTCGGGTGCTGTCCCTGGACGCCCTCGACGTCGACCTGCTCACCGCGCTGCGCGACCGGCCGCGGGCCGGGGTGCTGGAGCTCTCGCGCACGCTGCGGGTCGCCCGCGGGACGGTGCAGGCACGGCTGGACCGGCTGGAACGTGCCGGGGTCGTCACCGGGTACGGCCCGGACGTCGACCTCCCGGCCGCCGGGTACGGCGTGCAGGCGTTCGTGACCCTGGAGATCGCGCAGGGCGAGCTGGGCGACGTCGCCGCCGAGCTCGCCGCGCTGCCCGCGGTCACCGAGGCGTACGCGACGACCGGCTCGTCGGACGTGATGTGCCGGCTCGCGGCGTCGTCGCACGAGGACCTGCAGGACACCCTGCTCGCGCTCGGCCGATCCCCCCTGGTGGCCCGCTCCACCAGCGTGGTGGTGCTGTCCACCCTGGTCGCGCCGCGCTGGCGGCCGCTGCTGGAGCGTGACCACCGGGAGGGCCCGAGCCGGGCACCCGCCTACCGGGACTGACCGCCTCGGCCGAGGTGGTGCGCCGTCCGGTGCGCGCCGAGCACGTCGAGCCCGAAATCCGCCGACGGGTCGCGCCACACGGAATGGGCGTGGTTGGCGTCGCGCTGGGTGTTGTCCCACTCGATGAGCAGCCGTGGGCCCTGGACGCGGTAGTAGTTCGGGGCGCCGTCCTCCAGCGGTCCCGCCCAGGCGAGGTGCACGGCGTCGAGCGCGGCGTCGTCGTCGTAGCGGGAGATCGGCTGCAGCGGCTCGGCGACCCGCTCCAGGTAGGTGCCCAGCAACGCGCGCAGCATCTCACGGCCCTCGGCGTCCAGGTCGGACGCCGGCACGCCGGCCGGGGTTCGCGACAGCGCGACGGCCTCCTTCTGCGCGTCGGTGAACGCGGCGCGCTCTTCGATGGCCTCGCTCATGTCGTCGAGCGTGCGCTGCTGCTCGGGGTCGGCGAACGACCGGGTGCGCCAGATCCCGGCCAGCGGGATCCAGTTGTCGCCCTCCTGCGGGTCGGTGCGGTTGGCCGCGACGAGGTCGGGCGGTGCCTTGTCGAGCAGCACCGCCCGCTCGCGCAGTTCGGTCGGCAGCGCGCGGACCAGGTCGCGGGCGAGGTCCTCGACCCGGCCCAGCGGGCGGAGCACGGCGTCGCCGAGGAGCTCGGAGGTCGCCGGGTCGGCACCCAGGAAGCACGGGGTGGAGGCGACCACCACCCCGTCGACGACCAGCATGTTGATCGACACGTGGTGCCCGCCGAAACGCCAGCCCCAGGTCCCGGTGTCCCCCGGCTCGCCGAACACCCGCAGGTAGTACATCTGCGGGTCGCGGCCGCGGGTGCGGTCGAACAGCGTCACGAAGCCCTCGGTGTGGTCGAGGACGTTCTCCAGCCCCATCACCGTCGAGACGGTCACGTACGCCGCCCGCGACAGCCCCGTGCCGACGAGCTTCATCGCGGCCCGCTGCTGCGGCGGGAGCTGGTCGTGGAAGGTCAGTCCACCGTGGTCGGTGGGGGTGTAGAACCAGCGGCGGCGCTCGGCGTCGGCGTCGTCGTCACCGGTCGGGGCGTGCCCGACGGCCGTCTCCCGCCGGCCCGGGTCGAGGGTGTCGAGCCAGGCACGCGCGGCCTCGGCCATCGCGGTCGCCGTCTCGCGGGTGTCCGCAGCACCGATCATGCCGCGAGACGCTAGCGACTCCGGGCAGACTCCACCGGGGAGGACGGCTACGTCGACCACGGCCTGACTCAGGTCCGGCGGTACCCGGCCGCCAGCTCCACGAAGGCGGCCGGGTCCACCAGCGACGTCGTGTCGCCGGGCTCGCGCCCGGCGGTCACGTCGAGCAGCAGCCGCCGCATGATCTTGCCCGACCGGGTCTTCGGCAGCTCAGCGACGAGGACGACCTCGCGGGGCCGGGCGACCGGCCCCAGCTCCCGGGCCACGTGCGCCCGCAGCTGTTCGGTCAGCCCGTCGGTCGGGCCGTCGGTGACGGTCACGAACGCGACCACGGCCTGCCCGGTCGTCGGGTCCGGCGCCCCGACCACGCCCGCCTCGGCGACCCGTGGGTGGCTCACCAGCGCGGACTCCAGCTCGATCGAGCCGAGCCGGTGACCCGAGACGTTCATGACGTCGTCGATGCGGCCCTGCAGCGTCACGTAGCCTTGCTCGTCGATCACCGCGCCGTCGCCCGCCTTGTACCAGCCCTGCTCGGCGTAGTCGGCGAAGTAGGACGCGCGGAACCGCTCGGGGTCGCCCCAGACCGTGCGCGCTATCGACGGCCACGGCCGGTCGATCACCAGGATGCCGCCCTCGCCCGGGGCGCAGGTGCGCCCGTCACGGTCGACCACCCGCACCGACAGGCCCGGCAGCGGCCGGGTCGCCGAGCCCGGCACCAGCGGTGTCACGCCGGGCAGCGGCGCGCAGATCGCCGCGCCGGTCTCGGACTGCCACCAGGTGTCGACGATCGGGCAGCGGCCGCCGCCGATCACCTCGTGGAACCACCGCCAGGCCTCGGGGTTGATCGCCTCGCCGACGCTGCCGAGCAGGCGTAGCGAGGACAGGTCGTGGCGCGCGGGCACCTCCGGACCCCACTTCATGTACGTCCGGACCAGGGTCGGCGCGGTGTAGTACACGGTGACGCCGTACCGGGCGATGATCTCGAAGTGCCGGCCCGGCTCGGGGGTGTCCGGGGTGCCCTCGTAGATCACCTGCGTGACACCGTTGGACAGCGGTCCGTAGACCTCGTAAGTGTGCGCGGTGACCCAGGCGAGGTCGGCGGTGCACCAGTAGACGTCGTCGGGCTTGTGGTCGAAGCAGGCCCACGCCGTCCAGGACGCCTGGGTGAGGTAGCCACCCATGGTGTGCAGCAGGCCCTTGGGGGTGCCGGTGGTGCCCGAGGTGTAGACGAGCATCAGCGGGCTCTCGGCCGGGTGCGCCTGCGCCTCGTGGACCTCGGGTGCGGTGTCGACGACGTCGTGCCACCACACGTCGCGGCCGGGGGTCCAGTCGACCTCCGAGCCGGTCCGCCGGATGACCAGCACATGCTCCAGCGAGTCCACCCCGGACGCGGCCTCGTCGGCGTTGGCCTTGACCGGGACGGCCTTCCCGCGGCGGTACTGGCCGTCGGTGGTGACGAGCAGCTTCGCGGCGCCGTCGGTGATCCGGAACCGCAGCGCGGACGGGGAGAACCCGCCGAAGACCAACGAGTGGACCGCCCCGATCCGGGCGCAGGCCAGCATCACGACGACGGTCTCGACCAGCACCGGCAGGTAGACGACGACCACGTCCCCGCGCCCGACCCCGAGCGCGGTGAGCGCGTGCGCACAGCGGGCGACCTCGCGCTGCAGGTCGGCGTAGGTGACGGTGCGCCGGTCCCCCGGCTCGCCCTCCCAGTACAGCGCGACCTTGTCCCCCGCACCGGCCTCGACGTGCCGGTCGACGCAGTTGCGCGCGACGTTCAAGGTGCCGTCGGCGAACCAGGTGACCTCGGGCCACCTGCTGCCGTCGTAGCCCTGCTCGGGCACGCGGTCCCACTCCAGCCGGCGGGCCTGCGCACACCAGAACGCCTCGGGGTCGGCGGCCGCCTGGTCGTAGGCGGCGGCGGTGACGTTGGCGTGCGCGGCGAGCTCGGGCGGGGGCGGGTACATGCCCCGATCCTCACCGCCGGGCCCCCCGCGGCGCAGGCCGTCGTGAGGGGACTCACCGGTGGGCGAACGCCCGGTGGTGGTCGTCGAGCAGGTCCACGCCGAAGTCGTTCTCCGGGTCGCGCCACACCGAGTGGGCGTGGTCCGCGCCGCCCTGGGTGTTGTCCCACTCCAGCAGCAGCCGCGGACCCTGCAGCCGGTGGTAGTGCGGCTCCCCCGCCTCCAGCGACCCCGCCCAGGCCAGGTGCACCTCGTCGAGGGCGGCGTCGTCGTCGTAGCGGCCGGCGGGTGAGACCCCGGCCGGCGCCCGGTCGAGGTAGGCCGAGAGCAGTCGGCGCAGCAGGGCACGGCCACGGTCGTCGAGCGCGTTCGCCGGGAGCCCGCGCGGCACACCGGTCAGCGCGACGGCCTCGGTCCCCTCGACCGGGTCCACCGGGCCGGGCGGGCTCTCCCGTCGGATCGCCGAGGTCGGCAGCGGCCGGTCGCCCGGCGCGACCAGCGGCCGGTTCGCCGTCACCAGGTCCGGTGGGGCCCCGCCGGGCAGGACGACGGTCTCCAGGAGCTCGGGTGGCAGGCCGCGGACGATCTCCCGCGCCAGGTCCTCGGTCGGTCCGAGCGGGCGCGCCACCCCTCCGCCGAGCAGCGGCGTCGTCGCCGGGTTCGCGCCGAGGAAGCACGGCGTGGCCGCGGCCACCCGCCCGTCCACGACGAGTGCGTTCACCGACACGTGGTGGCCGCCGAAGCGCCAGCCCCAGGTGCGTCCGCCCGGGTCGCCGAACACCCGCAGGTAGTAGAGCGCCGGGTCCCGGAACCGCTCCCGGTACGGGCGGGTCGGCCAGTCCTGCGCCCGGTCCAGGACGTTCTCCAGCCCCATGACCGTCGCCACGGTGGCGTAGCCGGCCTCGGACAGTCCCGACGCGACCAGCCGCATCGCGCGCTGCTGCTGGACTGCGGTCTGGGCCGCGAGAGGCAGTCCGCCGTGGTCGGTGGGGGTGTAGAACCAGCGACGGCGCTCGACGTCGGCCCCCGCGTCACCGGTCGGGCCGGCGCCCCGGGCGGGGCCGAGCCGGTCGTCGTCCAGGGTGTCCAGCCAGGCCGCGGCCGCGTCCGCCATCGCCCCGGCGACCGTCTCGCTCGTCGTCACCCCGGCCACGCTAGTGGGCCGGGCGGGGTCAGTCCGTCGCGTCGCGGACGAGCAGCGCGATCTGCACCCGGTTGTCCAGGCCCAGCTCGCGCAGCAACCGGGAGACGTAGGACTTCACCGTCGCCACCGACATGTGCAGCTCGGCGGCGATGTCGGCGTTGGAGCCACCCCGGGCGACGGCCTCGGCGACGTCGCGCTCCCGGTCGGCGAGCCGGTCGAGCCGGGCCCTGGCGGCGCGCCGGCGGTCGACCGACCCGGCGCCGCCGCCGCGGACGATGCCGATCAGCCGCCGGATGATCGCCGGGGACAGCACGGCGTCGCCGTCGGCGGCGGCGCGGACGGCGTCGACGATCCCCTCGGGCGCGGCGTCCTTGAGCAGGAAACCGCTCGCCCCGGCGCGCAACGCCCGTACGACGTGCTCGTCGGCGTCGAACGTGGTCAGCACGACGACGGTCGGGGCGTCGGGCCGCGACGTCACCTCCCGGGTCGCAGCGACGCCGTCGACGCGGCGCATCCGCAGGTCCATCAGCACCACGTGCGGCCGCCCCGCGGCGACGGCGGCGGGCACCTCGTCGCCGTCGCCGGCGTCGCCGACCACCTGGATGCGCCGCACCGGTCCGGTGCCGTCGCCGGGCAGTGCGTGCCCGTCGAGCATCACCCGCAGGCCGGAGCGGACGAGCGGGTCGTCGTCGACGAGCAGCACCCGGATCGCGGTCGCGGTCATCGTGTCTCCTCCCGCCACGGCAGCACCGCGCGCAGCTGGTGGCCCGACGGCGTCGGGCCGTGGGTCAGCGTCCCGCCGGCGAGGGTCTCGACCCGCTCGCGCAGCCCGACCAGGCCGGTCCCGGCGCCCTCGGGTGTCGTCCCCGCGGCGGACTCCCCGGAGGTGACGGTGACGGTGAGGTCCCGGCCGGGCCGCCCGTCGAGGGCGACCTCGACCCGGGTCCCGGGCGCGTGCCGGGCCGCGTTGGTCAGGCCCTCGCGGACCACCCGGTGCACGACCCCGGCCAGCGGGCGCCCTGGCGGGCACACCGTCAGCAGCGCCGTCGACCGGAGACGGACGTCCGCACCGACCGCGCGGGCCTCGGCGACGAGCTCCTCGACCGCACCGAGGTCCTCGATCTCGTCGGGTACGTCGCCGGTGGGCTCGTGCAGCACCTGCACGATCGTGCGGAGGTCCTCCATCGCGCGGTGCGTGGTGTCGCGCAGCACCCTCGCGGTCTCGCGCACGGTGCTGGCGGGCAGGTCCCCGCGCAGTGCCAGTGCCCCGGCGTGCACCGACAGCAGCGACAGCCGGTGCCCCAGCCGGTCGTGCATCTCCCCGGCGATCCGGCGACGCTCGTCGGCGCGGGCCTGCTCCTCGCGCACCGCCCGATCGGCCTCGGCGCGGGCGAGCCGCTCGCGCAGGTCGTCGACCATCGCGCGGCGGATCCCGGTCAGCAGGCCCGCGGTCGCCGAGATGCCCTGGAACGCGACGGCCCCGCCGAGCAGCACGAGCGCCGTGGCACCGTCGGGAGCGTCGCGGTACAGCGTGATCGCGGCCGTCCCGACCGCCAGGGCCAGCACCAGCAGTGTCTCCACCGCACGGCGTCGGGTCGCGATCACGAAGACCCCGACCAGCGGCAGGTAGGTGGCGACCGGCGACACCAGCGGCCCGAGCACGGCCACCACCGCGAACACCCGCGGCAGGCGGTAGCGCACCGCGATCGAGCCGATCATCAGCAGGCCGACGACGAGCAGCGACCACTGCAGGGCCCCGGCGATGGCGTACGTCCCGACGACGGTGAGACCCCCGGCGAGCACCGCGACCATCAGCACGGCGGAGATCACGGCGGGGCGGACCGGCACACGACGACCATAGGGGGCGGACCGGCGCCGTCCAGCAGGTTTCCGCTCGAACGGGACGGCCACCGGTCCACTCCTGTCTCCCGACCCCCCGGGATCGACGGTCAGCGTGCCGAGCTGCGCGCCGGCGGCGCACCCGCCGAAGGTCGCGCCCACCGCGACCGAAGTCGCCGGGCCGCGTCACCCGGAGTCACGTCGCCCGGAACGGGTCACCCGGAATGAGTACGATTCGGACATGCCGGAACCGCACAGCCACCGCGAGAGCGGGCAGCACGTCATCGAGCACGCGCTCGACCTCCTCGAGGCGGCCGACAAGGCGCAGGACTACCCCCAGGCGACCGACGGCCACACCGCCGCCACCGCCTACGCGGTGAGCGCGCTCTATCAGGAGATGCGCCACGGCGACGACCAGCTCGCGGTGCTCATCTCCGCGGTGCAGGAGCAGACCGCGGTGCTGCGCGAGATCCCGGACTCGTTGCGGGACGGGAGCCGCACCGGAGAGTGACCGGAGAGCGACGGCCCCGCCCGCGATCCGGTCCGGCCGGGCGCCGCGGACCTCGTGCCGGGGGCCGTCCTCAGGCGCCGACGTAGGCCGCCAGGTGCTCCCCGGTCAACGTGGACCGGTCCGCGACCAGCTCGGCCGGGCTCCCCTCGAACACCACGGTGCCGCCGTCGTGCCCGGCGCCGGGGCCCAGGTCGATGATCCGGTCGGCGTGTGCCATCACGGCCTGGTGGTGCTCGATGACGATCACCGAGCGGCCGCCGTCGACGATCCGGTCGAGCAGCGCGAGCAGCTGCTCGACGTCGGCCAGGTGCAGCCCGGTCGTCGGCTCGTCGAGCACGAAGGTCCCCCCGGACTCCCCCAGGTGCACCGCCAGCTTGAGTCGCTGGCGCTCCCCGCCGGACAGCGTCGTCAGCGGCTGGCCCAGGGTGAGGTAGCCGAGCCCGACGTCGGCGAGGCGCTCCAGGATCCTGTGCGCGGCCGGCGTGCGGGCCTCGCCGGCCCCGAAGAACTTCTCCGCCTCGGCGACCGGCATGGCGAGGACCTCGCTGATGTCGCGCCCACCGAAGGTGTAGCCGAGCACCGAGGCGTCGAAGCGGCGGCCGTCGCAGACGTCGCAGGTGGTGGCGACCCCGGCCATCATCGCGAGGTCGGTGTAGACGACGCCGGCGCCGTTGCAGTTCGGGCAGGCGCCCTCGGAGTTGGCGCTGAACAGCGCGGGCTTGACGCCGTTGGCCTTCGCGAACGCCTTGCGGATCGGCTCCAGCAGCCCGGTGTAGGTGGCCGGGTTGCTGCGCCGCGACCCCTTGATCGCGCCCTGGTCGACGACGACCACCCCGTCGCGCCCGGCGACCGACCCGTGGATCAGCGAGCTCTTGCCCGACCCGGCCACCCCGGTGACGACGGTGAGCACGCCCAGCGGCACGTCGACGTCGACGTCCCGCAGGTTGTGCCGGTTCGCCCGGCGGATCTCCAGATACCCCGACGGGGTCCGGACGGTCGGCTTGAGCGTCGCCCGGTACTCCAGGTGTCGCCCGGTGAGCGTGCTGGAGCGGCGGAGCCCGTCGAGGTCGCCGGTGTAGACGACGTGGCCGCCGTCGGAGCCGGCCCGCGGCCCGAGATCGACGACGTGGTCGGCGATCGCGATCGTCTCTGGCTTGTGCTCGACGACGAGCACGGTGTTGCCCTTGTCGCGCAGCCGCAGCAGCAGGTCGTTCATCCGGGCGATGTCGTGCGGGTGCAGCCCGATGGTGGGCTCGTCGAAGACGTAGGTGACGTCGGTCAGCGACGACCCGAGATGCTTGATCATCTTGGTGCGCTGGGCCTCGCCGCCGGACAGCGACCCGGACGGCCGGTCCAGCGACAGGTAGCCGAGCCCGATCTCGACGAACGAGTCCAGGGTCGCGCGCAGCGAGGACAGCAGCGGGGCCAGGGGGGGCTCGTCGAGGCCGCCGACCCAGTCGGCGAGGTCGGAGATCTGCATGGCGCAGGCATCCGCGGTGGAGATCCCCCGGATCTTCGACGACCGGGCGAGCTCGGAGAGCCGGGTGCCGTCGCAGTCCGGGCAGGTGCGGAACACGATGGCCCGGTCGACGAACGCCCTGATGTGCGGCTGCATCGCCTCGCGTTCCTTGGCCAGGAACGACTTCTGGATCCGCGGGATCAGGCCCTCGAAGGTGACGTTGACGCCGTCGACCTTGATCCGGGTGGCCTCCTTGTAGAGCAGGGCGTCGCGCTGGGGCTTGGTGAAGCTGCTGATCGGCTTGTCGCCGGGGAAGAAGCCGGAGTTGGCGAAGATCCGGCCGTACCAGCCGTCGACGGAGTAGTTCGGGATCGTCAGGGCGCCCTCGACGATCGACTTCGACTCGTCGAACAGGGCGGTGAGGTCGAAGTCGGACACCGAGCCGCGGCCCTCGCAGCGCGGGCAGGCGCCGCCGACGATCTCGAACTCGCGGCGCTGTTTGACCTGCTGGCCGTTCTTCCGGACGGTCACCGCACCCGAGCCGCTGATCGTCGCGACGTTGAAGGAGAACGCCTTGGCCGGGCCGGCGTAGGGCTTGCCGAGGCGGCTGAACAGGATCCGCAGCAGCGCCCCGACGTCGGTGGCAGTGCCGACGGTGGAGCGCACGTCGCCGCCCATCCGCTCCTGGTCGACGATGATCGCTGTGGTGAGGCCGTCGAGGACGTCGACGTCGGGGCGGCCCAGGTTCGGCATGAAGCCCTGGACGAACGCGCTGTAGGTCTCGTTGATCATCCGCTGCGACTCGGCGGCGATGGTCGAGAACACCAGGGAGCTCTTGCCCGAGCCGGACACCCCGGTGAACACCGTGAGCCGGCGCTTGGGCAGCTCGACGGAGATGTCGCGGAGGTTGTTCTCGCGCGCACCGTGCACGCGGATGAGGTCGTGACTGTCGGCTGCGTGCATGGTGGATCCCCCGTCCGGCCCGTTCAGGGCCGCTGCTGGATGCGGACCATCGTGCCCGCGGGGTCGCGGAAGGCACAGTCGCGCACCCCGTACGGCTGGTCGACCGGCTCCTGGACGACCTCGGCCCCGCTCGCCTGGAGCCTGTCGAACGCCGCGTCCAGGTCGTTACTGGCGAGCAGCACGGCGGTGTAGGTGCCCTTGGCCATCATCTCGGTGACGGTGCGGCGTTCCTCGTCGGTGATGCCGGGGTCGGCGGCGGGCGGGGCGAGGACGAGCGAGACGTCGGGCTGCCCGGGCGGGCCGACGGTGAGCCAGCGCATCGTGCCCTGGCCGACGTCGAGGCGGACCTCGAAGCCGAGCGCGTCGCGGTAGAAGGCCAGCGACGCCTCCGGGTCGGTGTGCGGGAGGAAGCCGGCGTGGATCGTGATGGCGGGTGCGGTCATGGCGTTCACGCTAGGGAGGTCGGCGCCACCGTGGCTTCTCGATTCCTGACCGGTCGGGTGACCTGCTTCGCCACGCAGGCCGGGAGCCCCGCGGTCCCGTCGCGCACGGCGTCGCGGTACGCGCTCGGCGGCATTCCGACGAGCTCGGTGAACCGGGTGCTGAACGTGCCGAGGGAGGAGCCGCCGACCGCGAAGCACACCTCGGTGACGGTGAGGTCGCCGCGGCGCAGCAGGGCCATGGCGCGCTCGATGCGCCGGGTCATCAGGTAGCTGTAGGGCGACTCGCCGTAGGCCGCCCGGAACGCCCGCGACAGGTGCCCCGCCGAGACGTGCTCGGCGCGGGCGAGCTCGGTGACGTCCAGCGGGCGGGCGTACTCCCGGTCGATGCGGTCGCGCACCCGGCGCATCCGGACGAGCTCGCGCAGGCGCCCGTCCTCGCGGTCGCTCACCGCAGGTGCTCCGCCAGCAGCGCCGCGACCTCGTCGGGGCGTTCGAGGTAGACCATGTGTCCGGTGTCGACGGGGGCGACGGTGAGGTCGTCGCCGAGCGCGCTGCGGCAGGCGGCCAGCCAGTCGTCGGTGACGAAGTCGGCCCGCAGGGCGGGCACGACCAGTGTCGGGAGGCCGGCCCGTGGGACGGCGGCGGGGCGGGCCATCTCCGACCAGGCGGCGACGACGGCCGCCCGGCTGTAGCGCCAGCGCCAGGCGCCGTCGCGCTGTTCCAGGTGCTCGGCGACCTCGGCGTCGACCAGCGGTGCGGGCACACCGGTCCAGGACGCGGCCTTGGCGGCGCGGGCGTCGTCACGGGTCGCGAACCCCTCGTCGGCACGGCCGGCCTCGGCGGAGGCCAGCATGTCCTGCGGGTCCAGCCCGTGCGCCGGGTCGAGCAGCGCGAGGCGGGTGACGCGCTCGGGTGCGGTCCGCGCCAGCCGGGCCGCGACCGCTCCGCCGAAGGAGTGCCCGACCACGGCGACCCGCTCGACGTGCTCGGCGTCGAGGACCTCGAGGACGTCCTCGACGTGCTGCTCGAGGTTCCACGGCGGGACCCACGGCGAACGACCGTGCCCGCGCAGGTCGACGGAGATCCAGCGCAGGGTGGGCAGCGCGGCGAACAGCGGCGCGAAACGCAGGCCGTGGCCGGTGACACCGTGCACCGCGAGCACCGGCTTGCCTGCCGGGTCACCGGCGTGGTGGACGTGCAGGGGCATGCATCCATTCTGCACTTTGCTATTTCGGCAACGATGTTTGCCGTCCTGTCCGGCCCTTCGTCAGGCTGGGCACATGGACACAGCACAGCGCCACGACGTCGTCGTGATCGGCGGCGGCCCGGCCGGACTCAACGGGGCCATGATGCTCGCCCGCTCCCTGCGGTCGGTGGTCGTCGTCGACTCCGGCCTGCCCCGCAACGCACCGGCCACCGCCGCGCACGGCCTGTTCGCCCGCGACGGCGTCGCCCCGGCCGAGCTGCTCGCGACCGGCCGGGAGGAGGTCCGCCGCTACGGCGGGACGGTCGTCGACGGCGAGGTCGTCGGCGCCCGGCGCACCGACGACGGTTTCACGGTGACCCTCGCCGACGACACCACCCTCGACGCCCGGCGACTGCTCGTCACCACCGGACTGGTCGACGTGCTGCCGGAGATTCCGGGACTCGCGCAGGGGTGGGGCGCCGATGTCGTCCACTGCCCGTACTGCCACGGCTACGAGGTGCGCGACCGCCCGATCGCCGTCCTCGGGACCGCCCCCGGCTCCGCACACCACGCACTGCTGTTCCGACAGCTCAGCGCGGACGTGGTCTACGTGTCGCACACGGTGGAGCCGACCGCGGAACAGTCGGAACGCTTCGCCGCGCTCGGCATCGTCGTCGTCGACGGGCCGGTGAGCGAGGTGGTGCGAGAGGACGGCGCGATCACCGGGCTGGTCACGCCGTCCGGCGTGCTGGCGCGCGAGGTCGTCGCCGTGGCGACCCGGATGGAGGCCCGCGCCGGATTCCTCGCCGAGCTGGGCCTGGTCCCGGTCGAGCACCCGAGCGGGGCGGGGCAGCACCTCGTCGCCGACCCGACGGGCCGCAGCACGGTCGAGGGCGTGTGGCTCGCGGGCAACGTCACCGATCTGAGCGCGCAAGTGGGGGCCGCGGGGGCCGCGGGAGCGTTCGCGGGCGCCGCGATCAACGCCGACCTCGTCGAGGCCGGGGCGCTCGCCGCACTGCGGGAGCTCGCACGCCCCTAGCCTGGGGACGTGCTGGTCATCTTCGGGCTGTCGGGCAAGGAGCGCCCACTGGGCCTGGTCGCGCTGGGCTGCGGCACCTGCGGTCACCCGGGGCCGCAGCCCGCGGTGCACCGGCGGACCCGGTTCACGCTGTTCTTCGTCCCGGTCCTGCCGCTGCGCAGCCGCTACGAGATGCGCTGCCCCGTGTGCGGGGCGGGGCGGACGCTCTCCCGCGACGATGCCCGCCGGTACGGCGCACGGGTCTGAGCAACGCGCTCGTCCAGCACGGGGGGCTCCCCAGCTCCTGCCACCTGACGGATCGGCCGGGCGCCACCGAGGCTACAGCTCGCTGCGGTACCACTCCCGCAGGTAGGGAGTTCGCGATCGCGAACGGAAACTAGCGATCGAACACATGTTCGACTAGCATCGGCGGTGTGACCGCGCCCCAGGAGCCACCCGCCCACGCCACCGGCGTGGGCTCCGGCAGGTTCCGCTCCGGCGACCTCGCCCTGATCCAGCTCCTGATCGACCAGACGATCGGCGACGACACCACACTGCTCGCCGAGGCCGACCTGATCGACCAGATCCAGCAGATCGAGTCCGTCCAGGCCTCCCTCGCCGCGCTCCAGTCCACCCGCATCCGGGCGTTCGCTCAGACACACGTCGAGAACCGCCTCACCGACGATCGGACCGACCCCGAGCGGCTCCACCGCAGTGTCGTAGCTCAGGTCCAGCTCGCCTGCCGGGTCTCCACCGCCGAGGCCCGCACCCGCGTGGCCAACGCCCGCGACCTGCACACCGGACTCGACCACGTCCGCGGCCTGCACAACGACGGACAACTCAGCGCCGCCAAAGTCACCGCGATCGCCGTCGAGTGCCGCGACCTCGACCCACGCCAGCGCAGGCAGGTCGACACCCGCCTCGCCGCACACGACCTCACCCGCTACGGCATCGGCCGCCTCCGCGCCCTCACCCGCCGACTCGTCGCCGAAATCGCGCCCGAACGCTTCCGAGCCCGCGTCCACACCGCCACAGCCGAACGCCGAGTCACCCTGCGCCCGGCACCGGACGCGATGAGCTACCTCACCGCCTACGTCCCGGTCGCACAGGGCGCCGCCTGCCTCGCCGCACTGCAGAAGGCCTTCGTGCAGGCCCAGGTCGACCCGGCACCGTTGACCCGCAGCCGCGGACAGGTACTGGCCGACACATTGGTCGAACGCCTCACCGGACAAGCCACCGCGACCGCGGTCAACCTGGAGGTCCAGGTCACCGTCCCCGTCCAGGCCCTGCTCGACCCCACCTCCCCGCTCCCCGCGGAGATCCCCGGACTCGGACCCGTCCCGGTCGAGCTGCTCGCGACCAGCGACGGCACCGCGTCACTGCGGCGGCTGCTCACCGACCAGGGCCTGGTCATCGGCGGCGACTCACGCCAACGCACCTTCACCGGACTCCTCTCCACCCTCGTCAAGGCCCGCGCGGGGAACCGGTGCACCGAGCCCTACTGCGACGCACCCCTCCGCCACATCGACCACATCCACCGCGCCACCGACGGCGGACACACCGAACTCGACAACGGACGCGGACTGTGCGAGTTCCACAACCACATCCGCGAACAACCCGGATGGCACACCGCCCGAACACCCGACGGGACCGTCCTCACGACCACACCCACCGGACACACCTACCGCGGACCGGACTGACCGCGGTGGGCCCGGGCACGGGCACCCTCAGGTCGGCAGCAGGTACTCCTCACTGGCGTGGTGGCAGGCGCTCGGGTGGTGTCCACCTGGCCGCGTCACCAGCGGCGGCTCCTCGGTGGCGCAGATGTCGGTGGCCTTCCAGCAGCGCGTCCGGAACCGGCAGCCGCTCGGCGGGTCCACCGGGCTCGGGACGTCACCGGTCAACCGGATCCGCGTCCGCCCCGCGCGCACCGACGGGTCCGGCACCGGCACCGCCGAGAGCAGCGCCTGGGTGTACGGGTGCGACGCCCGGGTGTAGATCTCGTCCTCGGTCCCGAGCTCCACCATCTTGCCCAGGTACATCACGCCGACCCGGTCGGACAGGTGCCGCACGACGGACAGGTCGTGGGCGATGAAGATGTAGGACAGCCCGAACTCGCGCTGCAGGCTCCCGAGCAGGTTCATCACCTGCGCCTGGATGGACACGTCGAGCGCGGAGACCGGCTCGTCGCACACGATGATCTCCGGGCGCAGCGCGAGCGCACGGGCGATCCCGATGCGCTGACGCTGCCCGCCGGAGAACTGGTGCGGGTAGCGGTTGACGAAGTCCGGGTTGAGCCCGACGACGTCGAGCAGCTCCTGCACCTTCGCCCGTCGCTCCCCCTTCGGCGCGACCTCCGGGTGGATCTCGAACGGCTCCCCGACGATGTCGGCGACCGTCATCCTCGGGTTCAGCGACGTGTACGGGTCCTGCAGCACGATCTGCATCTGCCGGCGCAGCGCGCGCAGCTCCGCCCCGCGGCGGGCGAAGATGTCCTCGCCGTGGAAGCGCACCGAGCCCGACGTCGGCGGCTCCAGCCGCATCAGCACCTGGGCCAGGGTCGACTTCCCGCAGCCGGACTCGCCGACGATGCCCAGCGTCTCGCCCTTGTTCAGCGAGAACGAGACGCCGTCGACGGCACGCACGTGGCCGACGGTGCGTTTGACGACCGCACCGACCTTCACCGGGAAGTGCTTGACGAGGTCGGTGACCTCCAGAACGGGCTCGCTCATACGAGGTCCTCCGCGAACAGGCACGCCGACGCCCGCGCTCCGGGCAGGGGGATCAGCGGCGGATCGGTACCGAGGCAGCTCTCCACCGCACGCGGGCAGCGCGGGTGGAACGGGCAGCCGTCGGGGATGGCGGTGAGCGTCGGCGGGAGCCCGGTGATCGCCCGCAGCTCGGTGCCCTTGCTGTCCAGCCGCGGGATCGACGCGAGCAGCGCCTCGGTGTACGGGTGGGCCGGGTTCGCGAAGAGCTGGTGCACGTCGCCCTGTTCGACGATCCGGCCCGCGTACATCACCGCGATCCGGTCGGCGACCTCCGCGACGACACCCAGGTCGTGGGTGATGAGGACCAGCGCCATCTCCCGTTCGCGCTGGATCTCGGCGAGCAGGTCCATGATCTGGGCCTGCACGGTGACGTCGAGCGCGGTCGGCGGCTCGTCGGCGATGAGCACGTCGGGGTCGAGCGCCAGCGACATGGCGATCATGACGCGCTGGCGCATCCCCCCGGAGAACTCGTGCGGGAAGTTCGTGACCCGCTGCTTGGCCCCCGGGATGCCGACCAGGTCGAGCAGCTCGACGGCGCGGGTGCGGGCGTCGCGCCTGCTCATCCCGCGCCGCGTCCGCAGCTGCTCGCCGATCTGGAACCCGACGGTGAACACCGGGTTCAGCGCGGACAGCGCGTCCTGGAAGATCATCGCGATGTTCTCGCCACGCAGCTCCCGGCGCCGCTCCTCGGTTGCGGTGAGCAGCTCCTCGCCGCGGTAGCGCACCGAGCCCGCGGTGACGGTCGCGGGCGGGGTCGGCAGGATCCCCATCACCGTGTTCGCGGTGACCGACTTGCCGGAGCCGGACTCCCCCAGGACGGCGAGGGTCTCCCCCGCCCGCACCTGGTAGCCGACGCCGTTCAGCACCCGGGCGACGCCGTCGCGGGTACTGAACTCGACGTGCAGGCCCTCCACCTCGAGCAGCGGGGTCATGACCGGCCCTTCGGGTCGAACGCGTCGCGCACGGCGTCGCCGAGCAGCACGAAGGCCAGCACGGTGACGACGAGGAACGCGCCGGGGAACAGGAGCAGGTGCGGCGAGGTCCGCAGGTAGCTCTGCGCCTCGCTGATCATCACGCCCCAGGAGACGACGGGGTCGCGCAGACCGACACCGAGGAACGACAGCGGGGCCTCCGCCCCGATGAACGCGCCGAGCGCGATCGTCGCGTACACCATCACCGGGGCGATGGTGTTGGGCAGCATGTGCCGCCAGATGATCCGCCACGGGCTCGCGCCGAGCGCGCGGGCGGCCTTGACGTAGTCCTGGCTCCGGGCGGCGATCGCGGCGGACCGCATGATCCGCATGACGATCGGCCAGGACAGCAGCCCGATCGTGCCGATCACCAGGCCGCTGATGCCGATCACGCTCTGTCCGACCGACGCGCGGAAGGTGGAGAGCACGACGATCGCGCCGAGGACGAACGGCACCCCGAAGAAGACGTCGGCGACGCGGGCGAGCAGCGAGTCGACCCAGCCGCCGGCGAACCCGGCGATCAGGCCCATGACGGAGCCGACCAGCACGACCGCCGTCGTCGCCAGCACCCCGACGACGATCGAGACGCGGGTGCCGTGGACGGTGCGTGCGTAGACGTCGCGGCCGAGGTGGTCGTAGCCGAACCAGGCCTGGGCCGACGGGTCCTGCCGGGCCCGGGACAGGTCGCCCGCGGTCGGGTCGACCGAGGTGAACAGCTGCGGGAACGCGGCCATGACCAGCAGGAACGCGATGAGGCCCGCCGCGACGAGGAACAGCGGCCGTCGGCGCAGGTCGTGCCAGGCGTCGCCGCTGAGGCTGCGGGTGCGGGCCGACACCTCGGCGCGGCCGTCGGTGGCGACGGGCTTGTCGGCGGTGGCGGTGGTGGGGTCAGTCAAGGCGGATCCTCGGGTCGAGCAGCGCGTAGGTGACGTCCACGACGAGGTTCGCGAGCAGGTAGACGATCACCAGCAGGACGACGACGCCGGTCACGACCACCCCGTCGAGCCGCTGGATGGAGCCGAAGATCAGCCCACCGATGCCGCGGATGTTGAAGATGCCCTCGGTGACGATCGCCCCGCCCATGAGCGTGCCGAAGTCGGCGCCGAGGAAGGTGATCACCGGGATCGCCGAGTTGCGGGTCAGGTGGACGCCGACGACACGGCGCCGGGTCAGGCCCTTCGCGGTCGCGGTGCGGACATAGTCGGCGCGCAGGTTCTCCGCGATCGACGTCCGGGTCAGCCGCGCGACGTAGGCCAGCGACAGGCTGCCGAGCACGTAGCCGGGCACGACCAGGTCCAGGAACCCCGGGTCGGCCGGGACGGTCGGCGGGACCAGGCCCAGCCGCAGCCCGAGGACGGACTGCAGCACGTAGCCGGTCACGAACACCGACACCGCGACCAGGAACAGCGTCGCGGTGAGCACGACGTTGTCGAGGAAACCGCCGGGCCGCAGCCCGGTGAGCACGCCCGCGGTCAGGCCGATGACCGCCTGGATGACCAGCGCGACGATCGCGAGCTTGATCGTGACCGGGTAGGCGTTCGCGATCAGCGTCGCGACCTCCTGGCCACGGAAGTTCTCGCCGAAGTCGCCCCGCAGCAGGTTGCCGAGATAGGTGAAGTACTGGACGACGATCGAGCGGTCGAGCCCGTACTCCTCCCGCATGCGCTCGATGAACGCGGGCGGGCAGGCCTGGTCGCCGCACTTGCCGGCGAGCGGGTCGCCGGGCAGCGCCCAGACCATGAAGTAGATGAGGAACGTGGTGCCGAGGAACACCGGCACCAGTTGCAGGAGTCGTCGCAGGACATAGCGCCCCACGGGTCACCTCCGGGTACGTGCGCCGGCGGCCGGGGATCGCCCGGCCGCCGGTGCGTGTGGTGGGGTGGGGCGGGATCAGCCCTGGACGGTCACGGTCTCCAGGTCGAGCTCACGGCCGTAGGTCATCTCGACGTTCTGCAGCCGTGGGGACCAGCCGAACTGCGCGGACTGGTCGTTGATCGCGACGGCCGGCATGTCCTGGATCAGGATCCGCTCGGCCTCGGCCCACAGCGCGTAGGCCTCCTCGGCGGTGGCCGCGGTCGAGCCCTGCTGGACCAGCGCGTCGAAGCGCGGGTTGGTGTAGCCGCTGTTGTTGTTCGCCGCACCCGTCGTGTACTGCGGCCGCAGCACGTACTCCATGGTCGGGGTCGAGGCGACCCAGCCGGAGCGGAAGATGCCGGTCAGGTTCTCCGCCCGGCGCTGCTCCAGGAACTCCGAGAAGGTCGGGACCGGGACGAAGTTGCAGGGCACGCCCAGGGTGTTGCTGATGCTGACGCAGGCGGCCTGCATCCACTCGCGGTTGATCGCGGAGTCCACGTTGGAGATCAGCTCGATCGGGCCGGTGAAGCCGGACGCGTCGAACTACTGCTTGGCCCGCTGCGGGGAGAAGGTGCACAGCTCGCCGCACTGGTCGTCGACCTTGCCGGGCACACCCTCGGGGATGAAACCGGTGGCCGGCTTCACGAGTCCGTTGTAGACGTTGGCGATGATCGCCTCGCGGTCGACTGCCATCGAGATCGCCTGCCGCAGCTGCGGGTTCGCGTAGCGCTGGTCGTAGATCGGGAAGGTCATCGTGTTGATGCCGGCGTAGGGCTGGTTGCCGTTCCGGTCGGCCAGATCCTGCTGGTACAGGTTGTCGATCAGGAACGAGCCGGGGATGGTCTCGAGGAAGTCCAGGTTCCCGCTGACGACGTCCTGGTAGGCGGCCTCGCTGTCGGCGTAGAAGCGGAACTCGACGCCACCGACGGCGACCGGCTGCTCGCCGCCCCACTCGTCGTAGCGGGTCACGGTCACGTTCTGGTCCGGCACCCGGGACTCGAAGCGGAACGGGCCGTTGCCGACCGGGTTGGCCTCGAACGCGGCCGGGTCGGCGAAGAAGGACTCCGGCATCGGGTAGAACGCCACGTCGCCGAGGGTGTTGACGAAGATCGGCGACGGCGCGGACAGCGCCACGGTGAAGGTTCGCTCGTCGACGACGCGCAGCCCCGACATCGTCTGTGCGGTGGGTTCGCCCTCGTCCGGGTTGACCTGGTCGAACCCGGCGATGTTGGAGAAGAACTCCGCGCTGGACTGGGCGTTGGTCTTCAGCGCCACGTAGTTCCACGCGTCGACGAAGCTCTTCGCGGTGACGGGCGTGCCGTCGTGGAAGGTCCAACCGTCCTTGATCCGGATGGTCCAGTTCCGCGAGTCGGTCGACTCGATCGACTCGGCGACCTTGTTCTCCGGCTCGCCCTGCTGGTTGTAGTCGACCAGCCCGGACCACAGGGCGTCCAGGATCTTGCTACCGCCGGTCTCGCGGGTGTTGCCCGGCAGCAGCGCGTTCTCCGGCTCGGTGCCGAAGACCGAGATCGTGGGGGCGCCCTGGGCGTCGCCCGTGGTGCCGCCTCCCCCGCCGCCACAGGCGCTGAGCACCAGCGCGGAGGTCAGGGAGAGCGCGAGCAGCGCCGCGACTCGAGGTGATCGCATCAGAGTCCTGTCTGTCCGGGACGGCCGCGCCCTGCGTGGTGCGCAGGCGGCCGGTGCGGTTCGGTGGTGGGTCGCACGGTAACCACAGCATCCCGGTTCTCTGGTTACGAATCTATTGCGTCCGCCGTCATTGCACCGAGCAACACGGAATTGCGCACGACGGTCGGTGACCGGATCGCGACAGCACGCCCGGAGCGGTCAGTCTCGAAAAGGCATCGGCGCAGGTCGGACGCATTCCCTACATTCTTCCGTCGCGCAACATTGCATTGCGCATCGCAATGTCTCTGCGCTTCATGTGACCAGTGCCACAGATATCGACAGAGCTCGAGCCTGTGAGCAGCGAGGGCAGGTAAGACCGACAGCCCGAGGGCGACCGCTGTCCCATCACATGGAATCCACCCGTCGCGACGCGGGACCAGCCGCACTGCCCCATCTCGCCTTCCCAGCGCATTCACCGAAACGTTCTCCGGTGACCGTCGAACGATTATCGACATTGCCGTGGCGGCGATTCTCCGATGCCTGCACCGCTTCCCGCCGACACCGCGGCGGCGCGTGTACGACGGCCGACGGGAATTGCCGGAACCACCCACGGAATCACCCACGCGATCACTCACGGAACCGACCGCGGACATCGCCGGCGCGTGCTCCACCTGCAGGACCGCGGGATCGGAGCCGGCCCGACCCCGGCTCCGCGGACGACGACGCCCTTCCGCTGGACGTCAAACGCTCGACGTATACGTTTCAGGAAAGATCACCCGAAACGGTCATTCGAGTACGGTCGTACCAATCGTGCGCGGTCAGCGCGGCGACGCCTGCGTGAACAGATCGCCCTTCAGGTAGATGTTCCAATCGGCCGCCTTGAGCCCGTGCCCGCCGGAGCGCAGGTGGTAGCTCATCGCCGGGCCGGAGAAGGCCTTGTCGGTGGCGGGCTCCCAGCCCGTCGTGCCCAGGCCGTTGTCGCCGAGGCCGTACAGGGCGTAGATCTCGGTCGCCGCCTTGTAGGCGAGGAACTCGCCCTCCGGGTCGGCGTTGGAGTCGTCGCTGGCGCTGGCGATCACCAGCTTGCGCGGTGCGACCAGCCCCATCAGCTCGTGCTGGTCGACGGGCAGCTCGTCGACCTTGTCGCCGTAGTTCTTGTAGGTCTGCGGGAACCAGTGCGGGAAGGAGCTGTTGACCCGTGACACCGTCTCGGCGCCCACTCCCCCGTCGCCGCGCCGGGCGAGCTTCGCACCCGTCGAGCCGGAGTTGTTGGAGATGACCGCGGCGAAGCGCGGGTCCTGGGCACCGGCCCAGAGCGCGGCCTTGCCGGAGCGGGAGTGCCCGATGACCGCGATCTTCGACGGATCGATGTCCTTGTCGGTCTGCAGGTAGTCCATCGCCCGGCTCGCACCCCAGGCCCAGGCGGCGATGGCCCGCCCGGCGTCGTCGGGCAGGTCGCTCCCGGACGGGTAGAACAGGTTGATCATCTTGCTGCGGTAGCTGCCGCTGTCGTCCGGCGCGATCTGGTCGGCGTCGATCTGGGCGAAGGCGTACCCCGCCTTCGTGATCGTCGAGACCGGTGCGTAGTCCGAGGACTGACCCGGGTCGTCGGAGACCGAGCCCCGGTGGTCGATCATCAGGAAGGTGCCGCGCGGGGTCTGCCCCTTCGGCACGAACAGCCGCAGCGTGAAGGACCCGGTGCCCTCCGGGCCGGTGATGCCGATCGTGACCTTCTTGAGGACGACGTCGCCGTCGTCGCTGGTCCGGACGTCGAAGGTCTGCTTGGTCGGCTTGGGCAGCGGCTGGCCGTAGACGTTCTCGCGGAACGCCGCCAGCAGCTCCGCGCGGCGGGTGCCCTCCCACTGGGCGACGTCGGTGACGCCGGTCCCGTCGACCATGCGCAGCGGGTTCGGATACGGCGTGCCGTCGATCGTCACCGTCGCCGCGACGGACAGACCCGCCGTGGGGATCGAGGCGTAGGCGGCGGGGGTGACCGCCGCGGACGTGCCGCCCGCCACGCCCACGCACCCGGCCGCGGCGACCGCACCGACGACGAACAGCGACGTCGCCGTCCTCGCGACGGTGTGCAGGACGCGACGACGGCTGCGCGGACTGATCGGAGTGGACACGGACCGCACGCTACCGAGATGGGAACCCTCTGCAACCGCCGTTGCCGGTATCACGTCGTTCGGGGGATGTGATCACACCCCTACCGTGTGACTCCTGTCGCCACGGGTGTCGCCGCAGGTGACGAACGGGTACGGCGGAACCGCCCGGGCACCCGGAGGAAGCCCGCCGGCGTTCGCGGGTGCGAACCGTCAGGGCCGCGGCGCGGCGTCCTGGGGATCGCCGACGACCGACAGCAGCCGCAGCTTCTCGTAGCTCTCGCTGCCGGGGACGGCGGTGTAGACGAACAGCAGGTGCGCCTGGTCGGGGTCGACCAGGGTCTGGCAGTTCAGCTCCAGCACCCCGAGCTCGGGATGGACGAGCCGTTTCGGGTCCGGCGGTCGCAGACCCACCTCGTGGCGGTCCCACAGCGCGCGGAACTCGGCGCTGCGCCCCAGCAGGTCCTCGGCCAGCGCGGCGGCCCGCGACCCCGGCCCGCGCAGCCCGACGAGCCCGCGCAGCCCCGACGCGTACAGGCGCGACAGGAGCCCGTGGTCCTCGGCGACGTACAGCCCCCGGGCGGCGGGGTCGGTGAACCATCGGTAGCCGAGGCTGCGGGCCGCTCCGGTGTGGACGGTCGAGTCGCCGGTCAACGCGACGCCCGTCGGCGTCTGCCGCAGGGTCTCGCCCAGCTCGGTGACGATCTCGGCGGGGGTGTCGGCGAGCCGGTCGAGGATCCGCAGCAGACCCGGGGCGACGTGTGCGCTGTCGGCGCCCCGTGCGGGCGGGCGCCGCCCGGCGAGCCGGAAGAGGTGGTCGCGCTCGTCGAGGGACAGGTGCAGGCCCTGCGCGATCGCCACCAGCATCTGCTCCGACGGGTGCGGCCCGCGTTCCTGCTCCAGACGGGCGACGTAGTCGGCCGACATGTGGCACAGCGCCGCGACCTCCTCCCGGCGCAGCCCTCCGGTCCGACGACGGCGCCCGCGCGGCAGCCCGACGTCCTCCGGCTGCAGCGCGGAGCGGCGGTGCCGCAGGAACTCCGCCAGTCCGGCCCGGTCGACCATGCACACCCCTCCTCGTGTCCTGCAGCCATTCCTACCGCGCGGGCCGCCACCGCAGCCACGGATCGACGATCAGTGGCTACCGGGCCGCGCCCCGGACAGGCTGATCCCATGACACGCACCCCAGACCTGACCCTTCCCGACCTGACCGGGCGCCGCGCCGTCGTCACCGGCGGCAGCGACGGTGTCGGCATCGGCATCGCCGACCGGCTCGCCGCCGCCGGTGCCGAGGTCGTGCTCCCCGTCCGCAACGCGGCCAAGGGCGCCGCCGCCGCCGACCGCATCCGGGACCGGCACCCCGGCGCGACCGTCTCGCTCCGCGAGCTCGACCTGTCCTCGCTGGCATCGGTCGCCGCGCTCGGGGAGACCCTGCGGGCGGAGGGACGGCCCGTCCATCTGCTGATCAACAACGCCGGCGTCATGACCCCGCCGGAGCGCCGCACCACCGCCGACGGGTTCGAGCTGCAGTTCGGCACCAACCATCTGGGCCACGTCGCGCTCGTCGCGCACCTGCTGCCGCTGCTGCGCGAGGGCCGGGCCCGGGTGGTCTGCCAGATCAGCGTCGCTGCGGCCCGCGGCCCGGTCCTGTGGGACGACCCGGACTCCGAGCGCTCCTACGACGGCATGGCCGCCTACCGGCACTCGAAGATCGCGTTCGGATTGTTCGGCCTGGAGCTGGACCGGCGCAGCCGCGCGGCGGGCTGGGGCATCACCGCGAACCTGTCCCACCCGGGCGTCGCGCCGACCAACCTGCTGGCCGCCCGCCCCGACCTGGGCCGGGAGCGACAGACCTTCGGACGACGGGTGCTCGGCGCGATGTCCCGGGCCGGCCTGCTGATCGGGACCGCCGACTCGGCCGGGCTGCCCGCGCTGCTCGCCGCGACCGCACCGGACGCCGGGCACGCCGTGCTGTACGGGCCGAAGGGGCCGGGGCGGGTGGGTGGGCCGCCCGCCGAGCAGGAGCTGTACCGGCCGCTGCGCGACGCCGACGCCGCCCGCCGGATGTGGGACCTGTCGCAGGAACGGGCCGGTGTCACCCTCGACGGCGCCGCCACCCCCTGACAGCCCCCCTCGCCGACGCCTCCGGAACACCGGCGGGCCCCACCGCCGCGGACCCGCCCGGAGAGGATCATGGAGTCGTCGACGTACGGAGGTGCCCAGTGGACGACCAGTCCCCTCAGGAGCGCGAGATCCTGCTGCACGGACAGCGCGTGAGCTACCGCGAGACCGGTCGCGGAGAGGGCCCGACGGTCCTGCTCGTGCACGGTCTCGCCGCCAGCTCGCGGACCTGGGCCCCGGTGTTCGACGCCCTGGGCGGCGGCCTGCACGTGATCGCGCCGGATCTGCTCGGGCACGGCGCCAGCGAGGCACCGCGCAGCGGTGACTACTCCCTCGGCGGCTACGCGACCGGGCTGCGGGACCTGCTGGCCGCACTCGACGTCGAGCGGGCGACGATCGTCGGGCACTCGTTCGGCGGCGGCGTCGCGATGCAGTTCGCGCACCAGTTCCCCGAGTTCACCGAGCGGGTCGTGCTCGTGTCCTCCGGTGGTCTCGGCCACGACCTGACCCTCGCGCTGCGGGCGGCGAGCCTGCCGGGCACCGAGCTGGTGCTGCGGTCGGCGGCGTCGCTGACCGCGCCGTGGATGCGTCGCGCCGCCCACCGGCTCGCCCACCGCGGCGGCCGGGTGCCGCGCTCGGACATCGACGGTGTGCACACCGCGCTGGAGACCTTCGCCGACCGCGGCACCCGCGGCGCGTTCGTCCAGACCGCGCGGGGCGCGCTGGAGCCGTCCGGCCAGCGGCTCGACGGGGCGCAGCGCCTGCACCTGCTCGAGGAGGTGCCCGTGCTGCTCGTCGGCGGGAACCGCGACCGGGTCATCCCGCCGGCCCACACCCTCGCCGCGCACGACCGGCTGCCCGACAGCCGCCTGGAGGTGTTCGACGGCGCGGGGCACTTCCCGCACGCCGAACAGCCGGCCCGGTTCGTGGCGCTGCTGCAGGACTTCGTCGACGGGACGGCACCGGCCGAGGGCGACCGGGACGCACTGCGCCGCCGGATCCTGGGACTCCCCCGGGTCGGCTGACCCGTCGTCAGCCGGTCGGCGTCCCGTGGCCGCTCGCGCGGAGCGCCCCGGTCAGCGTGTCCGCGCAGAGCTCACGCACCGCGGCCCGGTCGAGGACCGGGTTCTCCAGCCAGTCGAGACAGACGGCGACGAGGAACGACAGCCAGCCGCGCACGGCCAGCCGCACCGGTTCCGGCGTGGGGCCGGAGCCGACCACGGCCCGCAGCACCCGCTCCTGCTGGCGGGCCAGGTTCCCGTCCACGATGGACCGGATGGCCGTGTCGGCTCCGAGCGCGCCCCGGAACAGGGCGCGGTAGCCGTGCGGGTGGGCCTCGACGTAGTCCAGGTAGGCGTCGAGCACGGCCCGCAGCCGCTCCGCCGGTGGCAGGCGGTCGTCGGGTTCGGTGACGGCGAGGAGCGTCGCGGCCTCCTGCTCGACGACGGCGGACAGGAAACCGCGCTTGCTCCCGAAGTAGTGGTAGAGCAGCCCGCGGCTGATCCCCGCCGCCCGGGCGACGTCGTCGACCCAGACCTCGTCGTAGGGCTGCGTCGCGAACAGCGACGCCCCGGCCGCGAGCAGCTGCCGGCGACGGGTCTCGGTGTCCAGCCGCCGGAACGCCGGCCCGGACGGGCTGTTTGACATGGGAGTGGCAGCTTACTAGCGTCGGCCCTTGTTGTACGTGGGTTCAACAAGCGGGGGTACGACGATGCGCAGGCCGTCGGTCCGCACCGCGCGGAACGTGTGGATCGCGGGCTTCTCACTCGCCGCGGTCCTGCAGGGGGTCTTCGGCCGCCGGTTCGCCCGGGGCGCCGCGTGGGGCCGCAACGCCGGATGGCAGCGCGAGATCGCCGTCTGGAACGTCGGGACCCTCGTGACCGCGGCCGGGCTGGCCGGGCTGGGACCCGAGGCCGACCGCGCGCAGGTCCGCGGCTTCGCGGTGCTGTCGACCCTGTTCGGGCTCAACCACCTCGCCGCCGCCCTGCGGTCACCGCGCAGTGGGAGCAACTGGTTCGGGGCGGGGCTGAACGCGGTCGGGATCACCGCCGGCGTCGCGGCCCTGGCCGCACCGCGGCCCGCCCCTCGCGGCCCCGACGAGCGGTGAGACCGCGACCGGCCGGGCCGCCGCTGGTGGAGCAGGTGGACCGGGGCACCGTCCTCGTGACGGGGACCGACGTCAACTGGGTCCTGCTCCGCGAGGGCGACGCCCTCACCCTGGTCGACGGCGGCTACCCCGGGGACGTGGCGGCCGTCGAGTTCTCCATCGCGACCCTCGGCCTCCGTCCGCAGGACGTGGTCGCCATCCTGGTGACCCACGCCCACGTCGACCACCTCGGCGCGGTCAACCCCTTCCACGCCCGGTACGGCACCCCGGTCCTCCTGCACCCGGTCGAGGTGGCGCACGCCCGTCGCGAGCGCCGGGAACAGCTGACTCCCGCGCGGGTGGTCGCCGGGCTCTGGCGGCCGGCCGTCCTGCCGTGGGCGGTGCGCGTCGCCCGGGCCGGGGCGGGCCGGGACGTCGCCGCCGCTCATGCGCAGCCGTTCCCGACCAGCGGCGCCCTCGACCTCCCCGGGTCTCCCGTACCGGTGCCGACCGGAGGTCACACGTCCGGCCACACCGCCTTCCACCTCCCGGCCTCGGGTGCCGTGATCACCGGCGACAGCCTCGTCACCGGGCACGCACTCTCCCCGGCGACCGGGCCACAGCTGCTCCCGGCGTGGTTCAACCACGGGACCGACGAGGAGATGCGGGCGGCGCTGAGCGCTCTGGCCGGCGTGGACGCCGACCTGCTGCTGCCCGGGCACGGCCCGGCACACCGCGGACCGCTGCGCGCCGCCGTGGACCGGGCGGCCGGTGCCCCGCCGGGTGGCGGCCCGCGCACGACGAGAGGACGACGATGACCCGAGGACGGGGACCACGGCGGTTCCGGGAACAGCGGTGGCTGGTCGACGAGGCCCTGCGGGTCCGCGACGTCGAGTTCGACCAGCCCCGGCTGGGCTACCACCTGGGTGCCGTCGGCGACGAGCTCGCGCCGGCCGAGACGGCCGCGCTCCGGGCGGGGATCAACAAGCTCGCGGACTTCGTCCCGGTGGTGCGGTCGTTCGCCGAGCGACGCGCGCGCCGGGCCGAGGACGCCGAGCGGCGCGGCCACCCGGACAGCGCCGCGGTGCACCACTTCGCCGCGGCCCAGATGTGGTCGCTCGCCTGCTGGCCGGTCTGGGAGGACGACGGGCTGGCCCGTGAGCTCGATGAGCGCAAGAACGCCGCCTACCTGGCGTGGGCCCGCCGCGCCGCACACCGTGTCGAACGGGTCGACGTCCCGTTCGGTGACGCCGCACTGCCCGGATGGCTCCATCTCCCCCGCGGCGCCGAGGGTCCGCTGCCCACGGTGCTGGCCATCGGGGGCATGGACGCACCCCGCGAGATGCTGGTCGCCCGCACCGGCAGCCCGTGGCTCGCCCGCGGCGTCGCCGTGCTCGCTCTGGACGGCCCCGGCCAGGGCGAGGCGGCGATCCGTGGTGTCCACGTCACCCCCACCGCCTGGGCCGAGGCCGGCGACGCCGTGATGGGCTGGATCCGCGGCCGTCACGACCTCGACGCCACCCGCGTCGTGGCGTCGGGCACCAGCTTCGGGTCGTTCTGGATGTCCCAGCTCGCGTCCGGGCAACCCGATCTGCTCGGCTGCTCGGTGGCGCTGCCCTGCTTCGAACCGGGCGCCCACACGATCTTCGAGGAGGCCCCGCCGACGTTCAAGGCGCGCCACATGTGGATGGCCGGGCTCTACGACGACGAGGACGCCTTCGACGCGATGGCCGCCCGGTACGACCTGCGACCCCACGCCGAGACGATGCCGGTGCCGTGGCAGATCGTCGGCGGCGCGGCGGACGACCTGTCCCCCTCCTCGTGGGTCCACGAGATGACGCGACGCTGCACCTCCCCGACCTCGGTCACCCTCTACGCGGGCGCCCGGCACTCGATGACCGAGGCCTCGTCGGTCGCGTTCGGGCCCGGCTGGCGGACCCTGCAGGTCGAATGGCTGCACGACCGCCTCCGCGGCCGTACCCCGACGACGGAGAACCTGCTCGTCCTGCCCTCGGGGGAGGTCACCCTCGCCGGGTGAGAACGGGGGTCCCTACTCGTAGCCCTCGTCGCGCAGTGCGGAGCGGTAGCTCGCATCCAGCGCGCGTCGGGTGAGCCCGCTCGTGGCGGTGGCCAGCCCGCGGGCGACCACTCGTGCGGCGCGTCCACCCCGGGCGGCCAGGTGCGCGGCGCCGATCGCGGTGAGGTCCGGGCCGTTCACCGCCGGCCCGGCCCAGAGGGCGTCGACGGCAGGACTGCGCACGAGATCGGCGGTCGCGACCTCCACCACGACGGCGGCGTCGGGCGCCCTGTCCCGCAGCGCCATCGTCGCGAGCAGCGCCGGCTCCACGCTCACCCGCGCCGTACCGGTGAGCCGGACGACGTCGCCGCGACCGGGTACGACGGCGAGCAGCGAGACCTCGGGGCAGCTCATGAGGTTGTGCAGGGTGTCGGCCCGCCGGTTGCCGCGGCGCTCGGGGAACGCGACCGTGTGCCCGTCGAGCAGCCGCAGCAGGGTCGGCCGGTCCCCCCGCGGGCTGGTGTCGTGACGGCCGTCGCTGTCGTGTGAGGTGATGACCAGGAACGGGGTCATCGCGAGGAACTCCGCGACCCCCGGCTCGGCGAGCGGGCCGCTCGCGGGCGGGGTCACGCGAACCGGGTCCGGCACCGCCGTCCACAGCTCGGACCGCAGCACGCAGCGCGCGCAGTGCACGTAGCCCTCCTCCAGCCGGACCTCGACCCGGCCGTCGCGGGTCCCCTCCGCGACGCCGTTGCACCGGAAGGTCTCGCCGAGGCCGGGGATCAGGAACAGCATCGACACCCCCGTCCCGGGCGCGGGCACGTCGTCCAGCGGCACCGACAGCAGCGTGGCGGACTCGGCGCGGACGACACCGGGCCACCCGCCGGCGAGCACGGTGCCGGCCCGGGTGCCGACGGCGACGACCGGGGCGGCGGCGAAGATCTCGCGGCAGCCGTCGTCGAGCACCGCTGTCGACTTGAGCACCACCGGTCTCGGCGGGGTGCCGATGAGGGCGTCGACCTCGTCGGTCGTCCTGAGCGTCTGCATGTCGTCGACGCTAGGATGGCGCTCGTGCGGTAGGTGGCCGATCATGGCCGTGAGACGGCCAACCGGAGGTGCGCGTGTCCGGGACCGTGCTCGCGACCGCGCGGACTCGGTTCGACGACGGGTTCTCCTTCGACCTGCACACGCACGACTTCCATCTGCTCAGCTGGTCGGCGTCCGCGACGGTCACCCACCACACGTCCGAACGCGACTGGCTCGTGCCCCCCACGCATGCGTTGTGGATGCCCGCCGGGGTGCCGCACGCGATCGAGGTGGTCAGCGGCGGACTCGGCTACGGCGTGATCCTCACCGGGACCACACCGTGGACCGAACCGACCGGAGTGCTGGTCACCCCCTTGATCCGGGAGCTCATCGTGCACCTGGGCACCCCCGGCACCGCCGCGCGGGACCGGGCCGAGCAGCTGCTCGTCACGTTGCTCGAACCCGTCCCGAGCACCACCTTCACCCTGCCGGTCCCCGACGACCCACGGCTGCGGACCATCACCGACGCCCTGGTCGCCGACCCCGCGGACGACCGTGATCTAGCTGCCTGGGCCGACCACGTCGCCGCCGGCGTCCGCACGCCGACCCGGCTGTTCCGAGCCGAGACGGGCATGACCTTCGCCCAGTGGCGCACCCACGCCCGCGTCCGTGCGGCGCTGGTCCTGCTCGCACGCGGCACGTCGGTCGGGGCGACGGCCCGGGCGGTCGGCTACCGCAAGCCCGGTGCGTTCGCCGAGGCGTTCCGACGAGTGACCGGCCGGGCCCCGAGCGACCTCGGTTGACACGCAGCGCGGGACCCGCTCTACCACCGGTCCCAGTGCACGACCTCGTCCACCGGGATGCGCGTCGCCGGGCGGAACTCCGTGCCGACGGTGTACGCGACCGGGATCAACGCCGCCTGCATCACCGACTCGTAGGGGATGCCGAGCAGGGCGGCCGCGTCGCGCTCGACGGCCATGGTGCCGGTGGTCAGGACGGTGCCGAGCCCGTGCAGACGTGCGGCCAGCATGAAGCTCCACACCGCGGGGAACAGCGACCCCCACCGGGATGCCTGCCGGTCCGCCCCGAGGCCGTCGGTACGGCCTTCGATGCAGGGGATCACCAGTGCCGGGACCCGGTCCAGGTTCTGGGACAGGTGGCCGAGCCCGTCCCACACCTTCTCCATCGCACCCGGGCGGACGTGGGCGCGGCGCAGCTCCTCGGTCGACATCGGGCTGTCACCGCGGCCGATGCCCGCACGCCAGAGGTCGGCGAGCCGGGTGCGCACCGACGGGTCGGTGACGACCACGAAGTGCCAGCCCTGCTCGTGCCGACCGGTGGGCGCCTGGGTGGCGATCTCGATGCAGCGCCGCAGCAGGGCGGGATCGACCGGCCTGTCCAGATCCAGCCGCCGCCGCACCGACCGCGTCGTGGTGAGCAGCTCCTCGGCCGACAGGTCCAGGACCTGGTGGTCGGCCGCCGTCGTACCGGCCGTGTCCTCATCCATGACGGGCCTCCAACTCGGGGGCGGTGCGCGAACGGGTCGCGCGGGTGAGGGCCACGGCGACGGCCGCGGCGAGCAGGAACACCGTGACCTGGTAGGCGCCGGCACGCCCGAACGACGGCACGGCACCGGCGGTGTAGGCAGCGCCGCAGAGCGCCACCCCGATCGTCCCGCCCAGCTGCTGCGCCGTGGGCAGCAGCCCGGACACCGTGCCCACCGCTCCGGCCGGCACCTCGGCCAGGACGAGGGTGAAGGCCGAGGCGGTGAACGCGCCGAACGCGATCCCGCCCAGGGCCAGCACGGTCCAGAGCGCGGGGCCGGGGTGGTCGACCACGACGACGGTCGCACCGCACACCGCGGCGAGCACGAGCGATGCGCCGGCGAGCATCGACACGTCCCGCCGCCGCGCGAGCGGCTCGGCGAGCGCGCTCCCGGCGAGCGCCCCGACGGCGTAGGTCGCGATCGTCCCGGCCGTGCGCAGCGGACCGAACCCGACGGGCCCCTGCAGGTGCAGCGACAGCAGCAGGACGAAGGACGGCACCCCCGCGTTGAACACCAGCACGACCCCGATGCCGAGGCGGGCGGTGGCGGTGCCCAGCGCTGCCGGCTGGACCAGCGGATACGCGGCGCGACGCTGCTGGACGACCAGGGCCGACAGCAGGACCACCGCCGCCGCGAACGACACCCGGGTCCACATCGGCCACCCCTGTTCCCCGCCGAGCGCCAGGGGGAGCACGACGGCGGACAGACCCGTCACGCTGAGCAGGGCCCCGGCGACGTCGAGCGGGACCCGGTCGGCGACCCCTCCCCCGGTCCGCGGGAGCACGGGCCACAGGACCAGCGCGGCCACCCCCACCGGGACGGTCACGGCCAGGGCCGCACGCCATCCGGCGCCGAGCGGGTCGAGCTCGAGCAGCACCCCACCGAGCACCGGGCCGGCCAACGAGGCGACGGCCATCGTCGCGCCGAACCAGGACAGCGCCCGGGCCCGCCGCCCGGGGTCCACCGACCGCTGGATGATCGACAGGACCTGCGGCGCGACCAACCCGCTGCCGATGCCCTGCACCAGCCGTGCGACGACGAGGACGTCGGCGTCGGGGGCGAGCGCGCCGGTGGCGGCGGCCGCGGTGAAGATCGCGGTCCCGACGACGAACAGGCGACGGTGCCCCCAGCGGTCGCCCAGGCGCGCGGCGGTGATCAGGGTGCAGGCGAAGGTCAGGGTGTAGCCGGCGACGACCAGCTGACCGGCGCCCGCGCCCGCAGCCAGGTCAGCGCGGACGTCGGGCACGACGATCTGCATCACCGTGACGCTCATGAGCTGCACGAACGTGCCCGAGAGCAGGACGGGCAGCGCGAGGCGCCTCATCGCCGGGTGGCGAGGTCGGCGAGCAGCCCGCCGAGCTCGTCGGGACGGGTCAGGAAGGGCGAGTGGCCGCCGGGCAACGAGTGCACCTCGAACCCGCGGCCGGGAGCGGCCCGGTCGGCCTCGGCGATCATCAGGTCCTGGGCCGCCACGGGGAGGGCGCGGTCGTCGGTGAGCCGGACGTAGCTGCGGGGCACGGTGCCCCACCGGCCGGCGGTGACGGCGAACGGGTCGGAGAGGATCGCCGTCGTCTCGTCGGGCTGCAGCAGCGACCGCCAGGCGGGCCGCCCGGCCGGCCAGTCGTGCAGGAACGAGGTGCGGATCGCCTCGACCTCGGCGGGGTCGTGGGACAGGGGATTGATCCGCATCGCGCCGATCCGGTCCGGGTCACCGATCCGGGGTGCGTGCGTGGCGTGGGCGTTCTCCGGCGCGCCGATGTAGTCGGTGAACCGGGGACGGCCCGCGGGGACGAACGCCGACAGGTACACGACGTGGTCGACGAGGCCCGGCTCCTGTTCGAGGACGGCGGACGCGGGCCCGCCACCGGCACTGTGGGCGACCAGCACCAGCCGGGCGGTGCGCCGCCGGATGTCCGCGAGCTGCCCCAGCAGGTCCTTCACGACGACGTCGGGGGTGAGGTCGGCCAGCCCGGAACGCTCCGTCGTGAGCCCCGGCTGCCCCGGGAGGAGGTAGCCCGACGGGTACGGGGCGTCGAGGCCGTGCCCCGGCATCTCGAGGGCGTGGCTCGTCAGCCCGTGCCGGGCCAGCACCGTCCGCACCGGGCCCCAGTGCAGCGAGGAGTGCCAGGCACCGTGCAGGAGCACGACGGAGGTGCCGGTGGCGGGATGGTTCAGGGAGGTCTTCGGTTCTGCGGACACGCCCCCACCACACCGGCACCGGCCGGTGTCATCCACCTTCATATCTCACGTACGGCAGCACGATACCTCCGAGCTATCGTGGCGCGGGTGGAAGCACGTCATCTGCGGTACGCGCAGGCGCTCGCCGAGCACCGGCACTTCGGCCGGGCGGCCGCGTCGCTGGGGATCGCACAGCCGCCGCTGTCCTCCCAGATCGCCGCCCTCGAACGCGAGGTCGGCGAGCGGCTGTTCGACCGCACGCCGAAGGGGGTGTTCCCGACCGCGGCCGGCACGGCGTTCCTCGCGCGCGCCCGGAGCGCGCTCGACGAGATGGGCGGAGCCGTCGTGGACGCCGGACGAGCCGCACGCGGGGAGACCGGGCGGCTCCGGCTGGGTTTCATCGGCTCGGCGCTGCTCGCACCGCTGCCCGGGGTGCTCGGCAGGTTCCAGCGCGCCCGGCCGGACTTCCGGCTCGAGGCACTCGAGACGGGAACCCCGGCGGGCGTCGCGGGTCTGCTCGCGGGCGAGCTCGACGTCGCCGTCGGCCGCGGGGCACCCCGGGGCCCGGGGGCCGAGGAGCTCGTCACGGTGCCCATCGGCACCGACGACCTCGTCGCCGCCGTCGCCGTGACGCACCCCTTCGCGGGGACGAGGTCGGTCACCATCGAACAGCTCGCCGGCGAGCGGCTCGTCGTGTCCGGCAGAGCCGACGAGCCGGGGGTCGGGGCCTGGCTGCAGACCGTCTTCGCGGACGCACCGAAGACCGTCTTCGCGGACGCACCGACGGCACTGGACGGCGCCGCGACCGCCCGTGACATCCACACGATCGTCGGCCTCGCCGCGTGCGGCGTCGGTGTGGGGCTGGGGCCGTCGCGGATGCGGCTGCTGGCCCGCGACGACGTCCGGTTCTGCGACGTCACACCGGCCGTCCGCCTTCCCGACCTGCAGCTGTCGTTCCGGGCGTCGGACGACTCGCCCGTCCTCGCGGCCTTCCTGGACGTCGTGCGGCTCAACTGCGACGAGGTCGGGTCGCGGCTGGACCGGATCCTCTCCCACCACCCCGGCGTCGGGGCCCTCTGACGACGGCCTCGTCCGATTCGGCCGGCCACGGGCACCGGGTCATCCGGACCGGCCCCGGCACCGCAGGTGCCGGGCGAGGAACCGGGCCGCGGCGCCACCCTCGAACGCGGGAACGCCGGTGTGCCCGCCGGTGTTGGCGTGCAACGTCTTCTCAGTCCTGCCGAGCGCGTCACTGCCGAGCGCGTCGAACAGGTCGAGAGCCTGCCGGCGGTCGTTGCCCTCGTCGTCCCACTGCAGCAGCATCAGCAGCGGGACGGTGACCCGCCGGGCCTCGTCCAGGGTCGCGCGCGGCAGCCGGCTACCGGCGAACAGCAGCGCCGCCGCGATCCGCGGCTCCAGCGCCATCCGGACACCGATCGCGGTGATCCCGCCCGACCAGGCGACCGGGTCGTGCCCGGGCAGCGCGTCGAGCAGCGTCCGCCACTCCGGGACCGACGCCTCGACCAGCGGTGTGACCAGCCGTTCGACGACGGCGTCGGGAACGGGTTCGCCCGCCCGGACCGCCCGGCGCAGCTCGGCGCGGGCGGCGTCGACGGCGGGCAGGCGGGGTCGTCCGCCGGCACCGGGCAGCTCCAGGGTCGCGGCGGTGTACCCGTCGGCGACGCAGGAGCGGGCCCGCCCGAGCAGCCTCGGGTGCATGCGTGCCAGGTCGCCGGGGTGGCCCAGCAGGACCAGCGGGGTCGGGCCGCCGGTCGTGCGGGGTGACCAGAGAACGCCGGGGACACCGTCGAGGGTGAACCGGTGTTCGGTCAGGTGGTCGTCGAGGTGCTCGGTGCTGATGACATGCATGGTCGTGCCTTCCGGGAGTGCTCGCGGCGCTCCGGGACGGCCTGCCGTCCGGGTGGGAGCGCCCGTGTCGGTACCGCGGTCACGGGACTCACCTCCTCGGGTCGGTGCACGGTCGGTCGCACGCTAGCCGCGATCCGCGCCCTCGTCGCACGGATTTCCCGTCGCATTCCGGCCGTACGGTGTAGGGGTGCTGCGCTGGGACGACCCGTTGCCCACCCGGCCGCGCCGCATCCTCGTCGCAGGGGTCTCCGGATCCGGGAAGACGACGCTCGCCGCCCGCCTCGCCACGGTGACGGGCGGTCCGCACACCGACATCGACGCGCTGTTCCACGGCCCCGGCTGGACGCCGCGCCCGTCCTTCCTCGACGACGTCGACCGGTTCACCGCCGCCGACACGTGGGTCACCGAGTGGCAGTACGGCACGGCGCGCCCGCGCCTGGCGGCCCGCGCGGACCTGCTCGTCTGGCTCGACCTGCCGTTCTGGACCGTCACGTTCCCCCGTGTGCTGCGGCGGACGTGGCGGCGCAGCCGCCGCCGTGAGGTGCTGTGGAACGGCAACGTCGAGCCTCCGCTGCGCCGGCTGCTCGTCGACCGGGAGAACATCGTGCGCTGGGCCGTCGCGACCCGGCACAAGTACCGGGAGCTGGTACCCGCGGTCGCCCGGGAGCACCCGGCGCTGACGGTGGTACGGCTGCGGTCACCGCGCGAGGTCGACGACTGGGTCGCCGGGCCGCTCCAGCACTCACTGCGCGGGACCGGGCTCTCCTGACAGGGGCACCAGGGAAGCCACCGGCTTCACGACACCCCTTCCCCAATTCTGGGGATCCGCCGCCGCACCCGGCAACACTCGGTCGTCTCGCGCGACATAGGGGCCATGACGACCCCGCAGACCCCACAGGGCCCCTCCTGGAGCACCACCCCGGCCGGCCACGGCGTGCCGCCCGGCCAGTACCCGCCGCCGGGCCGGATCCCGCAGCAGCGGAACCTCCCGACCGCACCCTGGGCGCAGCAACCGCCCCTTCACCCGGCTCCGGCTCCGGCTCGACGACGGAAGTGGCCGTTCGTCGTCGGCGGGCTCGCCGTGGTGATCGTCGCCGCCGCAGCTGCCGTAGGCTCGGGCGACGGAGACGCGGCGTCCCCCATCGCTGCGGCCCCGTCCACCGCACCCGTCGTCGTGCCGTCCACCGTGGCCGCCGCGCCGCCGGCGGTGATCGCCCCGGCACCGAGCAGCGCGGCGTCCGCTCCCGAGACCTACGCCGCCCCGGCCGTGCCCGCGCTGTCGGTGAGCCGACAGAACGCCGTCGAGTCGGCCGAGGGCTACCTCGACTTCAGCTCGTTCTCGCGGACGGGTCTCATCAAGCAGCTCGAGTTCGAGCACTTCTCCAGCGCCGACGCGACGTATGCCGTCGACCACGTGACCGTCGACTGGGACGAGCAGGCGGCACGGTCCGCGAAGAGCTACATGGAGTTCAGCTCGTTCTCCCGGCAGGGTCTGATCGACCAGCTGAAGTTCGAGGGCTTCACCGCTGCGCAGGCCAAGCACGGCGCGGACGCGGTCGGGCTCTGACCTTCGACGTCGAGCAGTCCTCGTCCTCGGACGCACGGGGACGGGCGATGGACGACATCCACGATGGACCTTCTCGAACACCCTCTCCGGTGTCGTTCCCGTCCGTGCCGTTCGGGCTGCCCGCTCCTGCACATCGATCTGTGACACCGGGGGAACCGACCCCGCCCCGTCGTCACACCGGGGAACGGACGGGGCGACGTAGGCTCGGTCCTCAGACCGGACCCACCGATCCCCTGGAGGCCGTCCGTGCCCCGCCCCCCGGCCCGCGTGTTCGCCGAGATCGCCACCGCAGACCCACCACGGGGACCACGGACCGTCATGGGCCGCGCCGTGGTGCTCGGGGCGAGCATCGCCGGGATGCTCGCTGCGCGCGTGCTCGCCGACCACGCCGAGGAGGTCCTGCTCGTCGACCCCGACGGTGACCCGACCGGCCCGGAGCCCCGGCCCGGCGTCCCGCAGGGCGGGCAGGTGCACGCGCTGCTGCCCGCCGGGCAGGTCCAGCTCGAACGCTGGTTCCCCGGCATCACCGCGACCGCGATCCGCGAGGGCGCAGTGCCGCCCGACCCCGCCACGGTGGAGCTCTGGGTCAACGGCCGCCTCCGCCCGCTCCCCGCCACGCCGCAGGACGAGCCGACCCTGGTGACGACCCGCCCCTTCCTCGAGAACCTGGTCCGGCGGGCCACCACCGCCGTCCCCGGGATCCGTGTGGTCGCAGGTCGTGCCGAGGGGCTGGTGTTCGACGGCGCGCGGGTGTCCGGGGCCCGGGTGCGGGTCGGGGACGAGGTCGTGACCGAGCCCGCGGATCTGGTCGTCGACGCCACCGGCCGGTCGAGCAGGCTCGCCGAGTGGCTGGGCCAGGGTGGTCATCCGCGTCCGACCTGGCAGCGGATGCCGATCAGGCTGAACTACGCCAGCGCCCTGTTCGAGCGTGACCCTGCGATCAGCGATGCCGGCGTCGTGATCGCGACCTCCGACGCCGACGACGGCCGGGTCGCCCGTCAGGCCGGGATCCAGGCGGTCGAGAACGACCGGTGGATCGTCCTGGTCGCCGGCTACGGCGACGACCGGCCCACTCGCGACCCCGCAGACTTCCGCGAGCGCTGCAGCCGGGATTTCCCGGCGGCCTTCGGCGACATCGCCACCGGCGCCCGGATGATCGGCGACGTCGTCACCTACCACCAGGCCGACAGTCGTCGCCGCGACACCGCATCTCTTCGACAGCTGCCCGCCGGCATCATCCCCATCGGTGACGCGATCGCCTCGTTCAACCCCGTCTACGGGCAGGGCATGACCTCCGCCGCGCTGCACGCCTCCTGCCTGTCGGCCTATCTCCGCTCCGCTCCGTCATTGGCGGAGCCCGCCCGTGGCTACCTCGACGACGTGCAGGTCGTCGTCGACGCCGCCTGGAGCATCTCGACCCTGGCCGACCTGCGGCTGCCGCACGTCGACGGTCCCTACCCGCGCGGGTACCCGGTCGCGTCCTGGTTCGGACGACGACTGCAGGCCGCGTCGTTCACCGATCCTGAGCTGAACCGGCGCCTGTCCGCGGTCACGATGATGCACGAGCACCCCAGCGTGCTCGCCCGCCCCGGCACGGTGGCTCGGGTGCTGCGGGGCGGGCGCGGGAGGCCGGTCGGCTGAGCCCCCCTGCACCGGGGCCGCCGCCACGGGCCGCCTCGTAGCATGTGTCAGCGCTGCTCGGTAGTGGCGCCGTTCAACTCGGGCCGCCTTTCACCACCGACCACACGAACCCGATAGAAGACCCCGACGTTCTGATGCTCGGCGCCAGCGAGTTCGGGCGCACTGACGTACCTGATGGTCAAGCATGGCGACGGGTGGCGGATCGCTTTCGCCCAGACGACACCCGTCCTCGGCACGTCCCCGTCCCAATGAGACTGACCACTCCGACGCCTCACCGGACACTGGCTCCGCATCCGACTCTGCGCCTCCCTCGACCCGAAACAGCGCGTCCATCGATGGGACGACGCGCTTCGGATGAGCACCAACGCGGTGGGATTCGCCCATCTGATGCCCACCCGGAACGCCGATCAGGATCCCCCGGACCTTCATCGGGCGGGATGTCCGGGGGCCGTTCGTTGATCACCGCCGGCTCACTCCGGCGCGCAGGGCCACCTCTCGTGGTTCCCGGCGACGCGGAGGGAGTCACGGCGGAGCAGGTGGGGCGGATGCCGGCTTGAGTGCGCCGACGAGGCACGACAGTTCCTCCGCGGCATGCTCGAGAAGCGCCGAGAGATCGAGCTCTGGGGCGCCTTCCCAGGCGAGTGCGGCGTACCCGAAGACCGCGGCGCCCACTCGTGACGCCAGGAGCGCTGTCGCTTCGGGGATCTGACGGTCCGTCAGGGCGACGCACACGGCTGACGTGAGCGCTGCGGACTTGGCGTGCGCTCGTTCCTGCAGCGCCGCCGACGTCGCGATGACGCGCGCCCTCCGCTCGGCAACCGGGCGACCCGTGACGAACAGGGGGATCGCTGCGCGGTACGCCTCCAGAACCAGATCCAGTGGTGACGGCGTGCCCGGGGCCGACCTGATGGCGCCGGCCATGATGTCGCGCAGCTCCGTCTCGCCGTCGAACAGCACCTCGCGCTTGTCCGCGAAGTGGCGGAAGTAGGTCCGCTCGGTCACTCCCGCGCGCGCAGCGATCTCCGCGGTCGTCGTGGCTTCGTATCCCCTCTCCGCGTAGAGATCAAGGGCTGCCTCCTGCAACCTCGCCCGCGCTTGAGCGCCGCTCCTCGGCATCGCACCATGCTAGCGAATGTCAGTCACTGACACTTCGTGGTAGCGTCAGTGACTGACACAAACCGACGAGAGGATCGGGCCATGTCCCCTGTCTCAGCCTTGGCCATCCGTTTCCACAAGACCGGGGAGCCCTTCGACGTGCTGCGAGAGGAGCGCGTCGAGGTCGCTGACCCGCCGAGCGGCAGGGTGCGGGTGCGCGTCCTCGCCGCGGGGCTCAACCCCGCGGACTGGGAACTCTGCCGCGGGTTCATGCCCGGCCGGCTGCCGCGCGGCATCGGGTTCGACGTCGCCGGTGTCGTCGACGCGGTCGGCCCCGACATCGTCGACCACGAGTCTGCGCTGGTCCGCCCCGGTGATGTCGTGTTCGGCACGGCCGACTTCACGGCGCAGCCCAGCGCCGGCGCGGCTGAGTACAGCATCATCAACAGCTGGTCCCCGGTGCCGGAAGGGCTCGATCCGCTGCAGGCGGCAGTCCTGCCGATGGCCGTGCAGACAGCGGCCTGGACGCTCGAGCTCACCGACGTCCAGCCCGGTGCGACGCTGCTCGTCCACGGTGCCGGCGGCATGGTCGGGTACGCCGCCGTGCAGATCGCGCTGCGCCGCGGCGCACGCGTGATCGCGACAGCCGGCCCCACCTTCACCGCGGACCTGGAAGGCTTCGGTGCGCGCGTCACCTCCTACGGGGACGGGATGCCTGAGCGCGTGCGCGCGCTCACCGACGGAGCCGACGTCGACGTGGTGATCGACACCGCTCGCCCCGCCCCCGGAACGCTGCGCGACCTCATCGAACTGGCCGGGAACGATCCGCGCCGCGTGATGACGATCAGCAATCACGACGAGGCACGAGAGCTCGGAGCGCGGGTCAACATCGACGAGTTCCGACCGGGTCTGACCCCTCTCGCAGAACTGCTCCCGACGTACGCGGCGCTCGCCGCGCGAGGCGAGTTCCACCTCCCCATCGCCCGGTCCTACCCGCTCGCCGAATGGCGCGACGCCGTGGCGCTGAGCCTGCTGGGCAACCCGCACGGCAAGGTCGTACTCGAGCCTGGACACCCTCGGCCATCTGCCTGACGGCGTGTGGCAGGCCATGGGACGGAGCTGCGGGACGCCCCGGTCCCAGGCGGAGGTCAGCAACGCCGTCTCCGGCCCGGGCAGGGCCTGCGCGGACCGTGAGCGAGGTGAGGTCGTCACGGGCGACGACACCGCAGCAGTACGGTGCGGGCGGACCTCACCCGCGCGACTGTGTGACCGCCGAAGCATCCTCCGGGCAGCGCCCGTTCAGGATGCCGCGGTGTCGTTCAGCCAGTTTGAGGTAGCGGGAGAAGCGTTCGCGCCGTGGCCCGGGATCTCCGGCATCACGGCGACCTGGTCGTCCATCACCGACGTCTCCGGGGTGACCAGGACGACCTCGCGCAGCCGAAGGAGGTCGCCCTGGTGCGGCCGGCGATCGAGAGGTTCGCGACGTCGGCCGTCAGGCCGGCGCAGGCCTGCCCGTCCACCCGACATGGTCCGCCCGGGTATGCGGCGCTCTGCGACGGTAGGCATCGGACCGGACCCATCGCGACGACCGAGCCCGACTCCGCGCTGAGCCGACGATGTCGGTGGGAGCTGATGAGCTAGCCGGGTGTTCGAAACCCGGAACGAGCTCCGCGACCTCCAGACCCTGCTCGACACGTCGTGGGCCGCCTCCAGCGACCATCTGAAGTCGATCGTGCGGCCAGGCGAGAGCACCTTGGACGCCGAGCAGGTCGTCCAGATCTGCCGAGGCATGTGCACACTGGCCATCGCCACGGTCACCCAGCGCGGCGAGCCACGCATCAGCGGCGCCGACGGACACCTCCTGCACGGCCGCTGGATCATCGGCACCCACCGCCGAGCCGCCAAAGCCCGTCACCTCGCGGCGCGGCCCGCCATCAGCGCGACCTTCATGCGCGGCGAGCAGGTCGGCATCTTCACCCACGGAAACGCTGTGCCGCTGAACCCCGAAGGAACGAGCAGCGACCCGACCTGGCCCACCGTCCGCGACTACCTCGTCGACCACTACGACGACGACCCCGCCAAACCGTTCTGGGACGAGAACGTGTGGTTCCGCATCGATCCGCACTGGATGGTCGCCTACAGCGGCGATCCTGTCGGCTTGCTCGATCGAGATCCGCCGATCTGATGCGAGTTCGCGGGCCTGCGCGCCGAGCTCGGCCACGATCACGGCGTGGTGAAGCGGGTGGCCGAGCAACTCGGCTACTACCAGGCCGACCTCATCCCGCTCCCCCACTGTCGGTGTGCCACGACTCATCACATACTGCGCCACCAACGCCACAGAAGGACTGAACCCATGCCCGAGTCGACGTCGAGCGAGCAGCCCGACGGCAAGCCCAACGCTGCAGACGACGAGGTGTTCGCCGCGATCCGCCGAGCTCGGCTGGGTCTCGCCGACCTGGTCGCAGGCCTGGACTCCGACCAGCTCGCCACCCCCAGCTTGTGTGCCGGCTGGTCGGTGCGCGACGTCGTCGGACATCTCGTGCTGGCGTCGGATCCCCCGAAGGCGCGGCTGTTCGCCGCAGTCGTTCGTGCGAGGGGCAGCTACGACCGGGCCATGGACAGGCTCTCGCGAGCCGAGGCCACCCGGCCGTTCCCGGATCTGGTCGCGAACCTGCGGGCGAACGCGGACAGCCGTTTCGCCGTCGCCGGAGTCGGGCCGCGCGGTCCGTTGACCGACGTGCTGGTGCACACCGTCGACATCGCGGTCCCCCTGAGGCTCTCCTGGAGCGCCCCGCCCGACGCGGTCCGGGCCAGCCTGGAGTTCGCAACGAGCAGCCGAGCCAGAGCTTTCGTTCCCCGTGGTCGGCTGAGCGGCCTACGTCTTCACGCTTCTGATCTCGGCTTCACCTGGGGACAAGGCGCAACAGTGAACGGGTCCGGGATCGACCTGCTCGCCGTTCTCTGTGGCCGCGCCGCGCTACTCGAGCGTCTCGACGGTCCCGGGGCAGATGTACTGGAGTCTCGGACACTGGGCACGATCACGTCCGGCCGGCGCCCAGATGGAGGCTGAGCACCGGCCGCACCCGGATGCCACGTGGATCGACACGATTGGGCTCCTGGTCTAGACGTCGTCGCTGTGCTCGCCGTCCTGCCGGCGGGCCGGACGCGCACCCCGCACCGGTCCGGTGCTGCCAGGGTCGGATGTGCCGCCCCCGGACCCCAGCGTGCGCGGCCTCGGAGGGTCTGCCGGCAACCTCACGCCGAGCGCCTGGCCCACCGAGGTCTCGGGGGTCGAGCGGGTTACCGCAGAGACTCGCGCAGACATGCCGCGGTCACCGAGTCCGTCGCGGTCACCATGCTCTGCGGGCTGCCCTCGAACATGATCCTGCCGCCCGCGCTCCCGCCGCCCGGGCCGAGGTCGATGATCCAGTCGGCGTTCTTGACCACATCGAGGTTGTGCTCGATGACGATCACGGAATTGCCGGCGTCGACGAGGCTGTCGATGATCCGTAGTAGACCGTCGATGTCGGACAAGTGCAGGCCGGTTGTTGGCTCGTCCATCACGTAGATGCCGCCCTTGCGGCCCAGCTCGGTGGCGAGCTTGATGCGTTGGCACTCGCCGCCCGAGAGGGTGTTGAGCGGCTGCCCGAGCTGCAGGTAGCCCAGGCCGACGTCGATCATCGGGGCGAGCGTGTCGGTGATCGCGTGCTCGGTGAAGAACTCCATGGCCTCGTCGACGCTGAGGTCGAGCACCTCGCTGATGTTCAGTCCACGCAGGGTGTACTCCAGCACCTCCGGGGTGAACCGCCTGCCTGCGCAGACCTCGCACGTCGTGATCATCGCGTCCATGAAGGCGAGGTCGGTGTAGATGACGCCGAGGCCCTGGCACTCCGGGCAGGCACCCGCGGAGTTGAAGCTGAACTGCGACGCGCTCGCCCCCTGTTGGCATGAGCGAACGCACGACGGATCTCGTCCATGGCGCCCGAGTAGGTGGCCGGGTTGGAGCGACGACTGGTGCTGACCGCCGACTGATCGATCATGACCGTCGACGGGTGCTGTGCCCGGAAGCAGTTGCGGATGAGGCTGCTCTTACCGGAACCCGCCACTCCGGTGACGACAGTGAGCACTCCCGCGGGCACGTCGACGGTCACGTTCGCGAGGTTGTGCACGGCGGCGTCGGTGATGCGGAGCTGCCCGGTCGGCGTGCGTACCTCGACCTTCAGGGGCATCGGGCGGCGCAGGAACTGCCCGGTGAGGGTGTCGGCGCCGTGGAGTTCCTCCACAGATCCGGTGAAGACGATCTCGCCCCCGGCCTTTCCCGCCCGCGGGCCGACATCCACGACGTGGTCGGCGATCTCGATGACATCGCGGTCGTGCTCGACGACCAGCACGGTGCTGCCCTTGTCGCGGAGCCGGCGCATCAGGTCGGTGAGGCGGACGACGTCGTGGGGATGCAGGCCGATCGTGGGCTCGTCGAAGATGTAGAGGACCTCGACAAGCGCGCTCCCGAGATGGCGCACCATCTTGATCCGCTGTGACTCACCGCCCGACAACGTCGAGGTTTCCCGGTTGAGGCTCAAGTAGCCGAGCCCGAGCATCTGCAGGTGCCCGAGCCCGTCCACGAGGCTCTGCGCGACGGTCGCGGCCGTGGCACCACCCATCTGTTTGACCTCGTCGACGAGGTCGTTGATCTCCATCGCCGCGTACTCGGCGATATTGCGCCCGTTGACCTTGCACGCCAGCGCCTGCGCATTGAGTCGCAGCCCTTGGCAGGAGGAGCAGGTCGTCACATTCACGACTTGCTTGAGCGCCCTGCGGTTCTTGGCGCTCATCTCGTCCGGCTCTTTGCGCAGGTAGAGCCGCTCCATCTTGGGGATGATGCCCTCGTACTTCGAGTTGATCTCCCCGCCCTTCCAACCCAGCTTGATCGACGCGTCGGCGCCGTAGAGGAGCTGCATCCACTCCTGTTCGCTGTAGTCCGAGAGCTTCTTGTCGTTGTCGAACAGCCCGGAGTTCGCGTACAGCTTCCAGAACCAGCCGCCCGGGTTGAAGGCGGGATGGCGGATCGGGCCGTCGTTGAGCGACTTCCCGCGGTCGATCAGCTTGTCGATGTCGACTTCGCTGCGCCGGCCCAGGCCGTCGCAGTCCGGGCACATGCCCTGCGGATCGTTGAAGGAGAACGCGTTCGAGTACCCGACGTTGGGGCGGCCGACGCGGGAGAAGAGGAGCCGCAACAGCGCGTAGAGGTCGGTGATCGTGCCGACCGTGGATCGGGAGTTCCCGCCGATGCGCTTCTGATCGACGATGATCGCTACCGACAGGTTCTCGATGGAGTCCATGTCCGGCTGGCCGTACCGTGGCAGCCGGTTGCGCTGAAATGCCGTGAAGGTCTCGTTGAGCTGTCGCTGCGATTCCGCAGCGATCGTGTCGAACACAAGCGACGTCTTGCCCGATCCCGAGACACCGGTGAACACGACGATCTTGTGCTTCGGGATGTCCACAGAGACGTTCTTCAGGTTGTTCTCGCGGGCGCCGTCGACATGGACGTACGAATCGATCATGGGATCACCGTAGTGAGAATAGCGGTCAGCTCATGTCCGCGATTATGACCAGAGCCCGATCAAGAGTCGGCCAATCGCACTCGGAGTTTCCGGCACGGGCGGGCAACAGCGATACCGCTGAATCCGCAGACCCAAGATCGAATTCTCCGGCGACGCTGGACGATGACCACTAGCGAGCACAGAGCTGCCCCGGGCCATAGCCCGATTTTCACCGCAACGGCCACCGCCGACCCGCCCGCTCCTCGTGCGACTTGACTCGTCGCACGACCTCGACGGTATAGTTCCTTCATGGAAGTAAGTAAATCGATTTGGAGCATCATCCGATCCCTGGATCGCGCCGCACAGATCCAGCGCAGGGCCGCGGCCCGATCCACCTGGGGCCCAGTCCACCTGGGGCTGCTCAACCTGGCCGCGCAACGACCAGTCCGCCCGTCCGAGGTCACTGAGGAGTTGGACGTACCGGCACAGTCGGTCAGCCGGGCCGCTAGCGAGCTGGCGACGGCGGGCCTGATCGAGCGAGTCGGCGACGAGACGGACGGCCGCTCGTACCGCATCGCTCTGACGTCGGAGGGCGAGTCGACGGTCGACCGGTTCCGCTCCGAGCTTGCATCGGCCTTCGCCCGCCACCTTCAGGGTTGGACCGAGGACGAGATCACCGACTTCGCTGGCCGTCTCGCGGAGCTGACCACCTCGATGGCGGAGGATCTGACGACAGAGCCACGGGAACGACGGCGCAACCCATGGCGAACTCGATGACATCCGCACCCCAGCCCCGTGCCCTACCGCCGACCACCGACGTACTGGTAGTCGGCGGCGGCCTGACCGGGCTCGCCTCAGCAGCGCTACTCGGCCTCCACGGCTTACACGTGCTCCTCGTCGAGCGACGCCCCGGTACCTCCCGTCACACGAAGGCGCGGCTGGTCAATGCGCGAACGATGGAGATCTTCCGTGCACTCGGTATCGAGGGCCAGGTTCTGGCCGCCGGCGAGCCCAATGGTGGCTTCACCGTCGCCGACACCCTCGCCGCGGAGCACGAGACCTGGATCCCCGCACCGGCTGAGGACGACACCGCCGATCTGAGCCCGTCTCCGGCATGGTCATGCGACCAGCAGCGGATCGAACCTCTCGTCCGCGACCGAGCCCACGAACTCGGCGCCGACGTCCGCTTCGCTCACACCGCGCACATCCAGAGCCAGGACGCCGACGGCGTCAACGCCGTGATCGAGGGCCACGCCGTACGAGCCCGCTACCTCATCGCCGCCGACGGTGCACACAGCCCGACCCGGACCGCCCTGAACATCGGCTGGAGCGGCGAGTCGCTCCCGGGCACTGCCGTGAGCGCACTCTTTCACGCACACCTCGAACCAGCCCTCCGAGGCCGACACACAGAGGCCCTGTTCGCCCGATCGGCCTGCGCGTTTCTCTTCGCCCGCGGCAACGCCTCTGGCCGGAGCTGGCAACTCGGCACCCATGTATCCGGCTCCGACCCGGACGACCTCGACCAGCACGTCCGCGACACGATCCGCGCCGCAAGCGGCATTCCTGACCTGCAACCGGTCATCGACGACATCGCCACCTGGCGGACCGGCGCTTACGTTGCATCGCAGCTTCGCGCCGGTCGCGCTTTCCTCGTCGGCGACGCCGCCCACGTCATGCCGCCCTACGGTGGATTCGGCGGCAACACCGGCGTCCAGGACGCGCACGCGCTCGCATGGCGACTCGCCTTCGCCTGCCGAGGGGACGACACATGGCTAGCCTCCTACGAGACCGAACGACTCCCCGTCGCACGACGAACAGTCAGCCAGGCACTCCTCCGCTCCCGCAAGACACCTGGCGCTCCGCCACCCCCGGAACAAATCGACGCCACCACCCTGGTGCTCGGGTTCCACTACGGGACCGGCGGCGTCGAGGACCCGGCGAGCCCGTCCGGTGAGCCCGGTACCCGCGCCGCCCACATCCGGCTCCGCGACGGCCGCAGCAGCCTCGACCTCTTCGACCCCACCACGTTCACGACGTTGGAGGTGCCCGCCGACATCGTCACCTCTGAGGACCTGCCACGCTGGGAACGCGTCTATCGCCAAGCCGTGACCATCCGACCGGATGGGGTTCTCGCAGCTCACCCCTCACCCGCGCCGAGCACCTCGGCGTTAAGGCAGAAGCTGTCGCTTATGCCTGGTCGCCTCGTATCGTCTTATGTCGTCTGAGCTGCCGCTTCCTGACGGCCCGTGTCAGCCAGTTTCGGATGCGCCCGGCGGTCTCGCTCCGGAAATGCTCCGCCTCCACGCGCCTAGACCGAAGCGCTATCTCCTCGATCTGGCAACGCCAGACCGCGCGGCACGTCGGGCGCAGCTGCTCGCCCGCCACCGCCGACCTTGCCAGACCTGCGCCCGGCGTGCCGTGTGGTAGTCCTCCGGGAGGTCGGATAGATGGCGCACCCCCCTCCCCGAGATCTGCCGCCCGGCGAGGGCTCGTCGTCCGTTCACGAACGAGGGGCCTGCGCCGCTTGGATGGGTCGGGAGTTGGTCAGCCCGTCGAGCCACTCGCACACCGTCAGCCCCACGTGATCAAGCAGAGATCGAAGCTGGGTCGTGATCTTGACTAGATCTGCCATATTACGCGACTTCCCGACATCGACGGGGTCGATATCCCAGTGAGCTACGTCATTACGCTTCTGCGTCAGTTCGCGCATCAGCAGTGCATCTGCAGGGATATTGAGGTGTTCTCAGTAGCGGGGTGGCAGGTCGTGGCGACACGCCGAGGGTGGTGAGATGAGCGGGAACGGGGCAGGACCCCGGTAGATCGGTTCGGTCCAGCACAGATCGACACCGTCACCGAGGTCCTGCATGTCTGATCCTGTCACCTACACCGCTGTCCTCCCGATCGGGGAGCGCACCGTGGCCTATCTGGCGCGGCTCCTGGTCCTTCAACGCCGTCGACGTGGCACCCGGCGGCGGGCGTTGACCCCGTTCGCCCAGGCAGTGCTGGTGATCCGCTGGTTCTGTGATGCTACCCGGGTCCGATGTTCGGCCGGTGACAACGCGATCAGCACTGCAACGGCCTACCGTTACCTGCACGAAGGCATCGACGTCCTCGCCGCGGCCGCACCCGGCCTGCACGGAGCCCTGCTCGCCGCCCGCACAGCCGGGCACACCCACGTGAATCTCGACGGCACCCTGATCGCCACCGACCGGTGCCGCGCGCTCGGCC
>NZ_MCIP01000001.1:3478944-3480748 GCF_001932425.1 Pseudonocardia sp. Ae505_Ps2 | reverse complement strand
AGCACGACACCCGCTGCGCCCGTACCCACCCCGGGCTGCTCGAGGGCCTGGCCGCGTTCACCGACGACACCCACGCCGCGCTGGGCGACCTCGGCTACGAAGGCGAAGCCGACCGGCTCACCGTGCCCATCAAACTCGCCCCCGGCCGCGGGCAGACGGTCAACCAGCGCACCGTCAACACCCTGCACTCAGCCCTTCGTGCTCTGGCCGAACGCGGAAACGCCCTGCTCAAGACCACCTTCGCCGCGTTGCGGCGAGTCACGCTATGTCCCTGGCGCACCGGCGCGATCACCGCAGCTGCGCTCGTACTACTCCACACCGAGTACGACCGCACGACATGATCAACCCGCTACTGAGAACACCTCAGTGCCGCGCGGCGCCGTCGGCGCCGCCTTGACGAAGCAATGGATAGTTGCGACACCGCACCGCTACCGTGACACCAGCGGCAGGTCGATCGCGGGAGGACGCTCTGACCTACGACTCTTTGGGCTGTGGCTTGGCCTGCTTGGCACGAGGGGTGCCGTGGTCGGCACGGCCGCCATGTTCGTGACGCATGTGAGGCGCCGCCCCGACCGCGACGTGCCGCGTTGGCTCCCGATGAGCTTCTTGGTGCTCAGCCTCGGCATGGTCGTCAACACCGTCGGCACGATGAGCGAGTGGTGGGCGGTATTCATCGTCGGCACTCTCACCGCCATGGGAAGCATCGTCTACCTGGTTCGACGTTCCCTACTCCTCCGTCGTAGCGGTGGGAAGCCAAAGACCGACACCGGACCGCCCGAGGTCTGAGCTGCTACAGCGCTACCTCCACCGGCAGGAAGACGCTGGCTGCGATACCTGAATCTCGCCCTCGCCGAGGCTCGACGGCCTGCCCGTCAGCTCCTCGAACGGACTTGGCCCACGGCACCTCGGTGATCTCGTGCTGCTCGAACAGGAACGACCCAACTTCGGTCAAGACCTCCATCGCGGCACGGGCAGAGTCGCGGAGCTGCTGTCAGGTGTCGTGCGGGGCCGTCACCCGGGTCGGACGCAGCTCCAGGAGCTCAGCGACGCTCATTGACCGGGGTCATCTGCCGGCCCAGGATCTCCGGCCACAGGTACGCCTCGTCGATGTTTCGGCCGGCACCTCGCCAGCTGCAGCCCCATGGACGCCACGCGAGCTGCGGCACAGCTTCGTGTCCCTGCTGCCCGACAGCGGCATGACCGTCGACCAGATCGCCCGGCTGGTCGGCCACGCGAGCAGCAGCTCGGTCACCGAACTCGTCTACCGCAAGCAGATCCGCCCCGTGATCGACGAAGGCGCCACCGCCATCAACGACCTGTTCCCCGGGGAACAGCAATAGTCAGGCAGTTGGGCAAGCAGGACCCATCGAACACACGAAACCCCTGGTCGGTTCTCTCACTACAAGGAACTGACCAGGGGTTTTGACTGTGGGCGATACTGGGATCGAACCAGTGACCTCTTCGGTGTGAAGCAATTTCCGTGAACGTCTCATGTCGGGATCGCCCTGGTGGATCCTCGTGGCGCGGTCCTAGGGCGTCCCGACGTGTCCCCGTCAGTCCGTGGCCGTTGATACTCAATTAGCTACTCAGAAGCGCGAGCTTGCCTTGCGATGACCGACGGCACTTCGTGCAGCCCCCGGACGGCGCTACACCCGCAGGGAAGGCAGCGGCGGCGGGCCCGTCGAGACACTGTCTACCCCTCCCTCGGCGGCTTGACAGGTGGGGGCGCCGCCGCGATGATGGCCCGCTGCTCGTACACTTGACCGCATAAGCGCACGAGCGAGGCAACGAGGAGAGTGTGAAC
>NZ_MCIP01000001.1:3355424-3478932 GCF_001932425.1 Pseudonocardia sp. Ae505_Ps2 | reverse complement strand
GTGCGGCCGGGCCGCGAGCACGACACCCGCTGCGCCCGTACCCACCCCGGGCTGCTCGAGGGCCTGGCCGCGTTCACCGACGACACCCACGCCGCGCTGGGCGACCTCGGCTACGAAGGCGAAGCCGACCGGCTCACCGTGCCCATCAAACTCGCCCCCGGCCGCGGGCAGACGGTCAACCAGCGCACCGTCAACACCCTGCACTCAGCCCTTCGTGCTCTGGCCGAACGCGGAAACGCCCTGCTCAAGACCACCTTCGCCGCGTTGCGGCGAGTCACGCTATGTCCCTGGCGCACCGGCGCGATCACCGCAGCTGCGCTCGTACTACTCCACACCGAGTACGACCGCACGACATGATCAACCCGCTACTGAGAACACCTCAGTGCCGCGCGGCGCCGTCGGCGCCGCCTTGACGAAGCAATGGATAGTTGCGACACCGCACCGCTACCGTGACACCAGCGGCAGGTCGATCGCGGGAGGACGCTCTGACCTACGACTCTTTGGGCTGTGGCTTGGCCTGCTTGGCACGAGGGGTGCCGTGGTCGGCACGGCCGCCATGTTCGTGACGCATGTGAGGCGCCGCCCCGACCGCGACGTGCCGCGTTGGCTCCCGATGAGCTTCTTGGTGCTCAGCCTCGGCATGGTCGTCAACACCGTCGGCACGATGAGCGAGTGGTGGGCGGTATTCATCGTCGGCACTCTCACCGCCATGGGAAGCATCGTCTACCTGGTTCGACGTTCCCTACTCCTCCGTCGTAGCGGTGGGAAGCCAAAGACCGACACCGGACCGCCCGAGGTCTGAGCTGCTACAGCGCTACCTCCACCGGCAGGAAGACGCTGGCTGCGATACCTGAATCTCGCCCTCGCCGAGGCTCGACGGCCTGCCCGTCAGCTCCTCGAACGGACTTGGCCCACGGCACCTCGGTGATCTCGTGCTGCTCGAACAGGAACGACCCAACTTCGGTCAAGACCTCCATCGCGGCACGGGCAGAGTCGCGGAGCTGCTGTCAGGTGTCGTGCGGGGCCGTCACCCGGGTCGGACGCAGCTCCAGGAGCTCAGCGACGCTCATTGACCGGGGTCATCTGCCGGCCCAGGATCTCCGGCCACAGGTACGCCTCGTCGATGTTTCGGCCGGCACCTCGCCAGCTGCAGCCCCATGGACGCCACGCGAGCTGCGGCACAGCTTCGTGTCCCTGCTGCCCGACAGCGGCATGACCGTCGACCAGATCGCCCGGCTGGTCGGCCACGCGAGCAGCAGCTCGGTCACCGAACTCGTCTACCGCAAGCAGATCCGCCCCGTGATCGACGAAGGCGCCACCGCCATCAACGACCTGTTCCCCGGGGAACAGCAATAGTCAGGCAGTTGGGCAAGCAGGACCCATCGAACACACGAAACCCCTGGTCGGTTCTCTCACTACAAGGAACTGACCAGGGGTTTTGACTGTGGGCGATACTGGGATCGAACCAGTGACCTCTTCGGTGTGAAGCAATTTCCGTGAACGTCTCATGTCGGGATCGCCCTGGTGGATCCTCGTGGCGCGGTCCTAGGGCGTCCCGACGTGTCCCCGTCAGTCCGTGGCCGTTGATACTCAATTAGCTACTCAGAAGCGCGAGCTTGCCTTGCGATGACCGACGGCACTTCGTGCAGCCCCCGGACGGCGCTACACCCGCAGGGAAGGCAGCGGCGGCGGGCCCGTCGAGACACTGTCTACCCCTCCCTCGGCGGCTTGACAGGTGGGGGCGCCGCCGCGATGATGGCCCGCTGCTCGTACACTTGACCGCATAAGCGCACGAGCGAGGCAACGAGGAGAGTGTGAACTGTGGCAATCGATCAGCGCAGTGACCGGCCGGTGTTCGCACAGGTCGCCGACGTGCTCCGGCAGCGTATCCGCTCTGGCGAGCTTGGCCCCGGAGCCAAGCTGCCGAGCGAGGCCGAACTGATGTCCGAGCTGGGCGTGACCCGGCAGACGATCCGTCGAGGTCTGGCCGTCCTGCAACAGGAGGGCCTGACGGAGCCGATTCACGGCAAGGGCACCTTCGTCAGGCAGGCGCTGCCCGTACTGGCCATGCGAAACAACCGGTTCAGCCGAGCCGCCCGAGCGCAGGGCAAGGGCGCTCTTGCGGCAGAGGCTGAGGCTCTCGGGCTGGAGTGGACCTCCGAGGAGCTTGGTCCGGTCGAGACTGTCGACGTCTCGGCCGACGTTGCAGAGCTGATCGGTGAGCCCACCGCAGTCGTCAAGCGTCGTCGCATGTGGGTCGGTGGGTCCCCGACCCAACTGGCGGACTCCTACATCCCGTCCAGCCTTGACGCCGAGATCGGGTTCTCGGCGGGCGAAACGGCCCCGGGTGGCATCTACGGCTTGCTGGAGGCGAAGGGGCACGCCATCGCCGAGTTCCAAGAGGAACTGTTCGCCCGGCAGGCGTCGCCGGAGGAGGCAGTGGCGCTGCACCTGGCGTCGGGCGCTCCCGTCGTGTCGCTCGTCCGGCAGGCGCTCGACAAGGACGGCCGCGTCCTGGAGTACTTCGATTCCGTAGCAGTTGGGGACCGACACCGGTACGTGTACCGGTTCGCCGCCGAGTAGGGCACGACCCGCCAGTCTCTCCACACGGGGCCAGCTCGCCAGGTGCGAGCTGGCCCCTTTCGCATCTTGGTACTTGTACACACGAGTGCTCGTGTGCTTGAGTGTATGAGTCAGTGAGGGTCGGCACGGCGGCAGGAGATTCAGATGCGGGACCGCTCGAATCAGTTCGCGGATTGCGTTGCAGTGCTGGAGGAGGAGCAGGTGGTGGCGCTCCACGCCTACTGGGATCAGGTGCTCGATGAGGCATGGGGTGTGTCGGCTCCGGTCGTCGCGGATGGCGGCGAGCGGGCGACCGGCGTCGTTCTTGCCCTCGGGTCGCGGACGTCGGTCCGGTCGGACGTCGTGAATGGTGAGGCGGCGTGATGCGGGTCGTGGATGCGCACCGTCGTCGGGTGCTGGACCAGGTCCGGGGCGAGTTCTGGCGCCGGTCCGGCGCCGGGGTGGCGCTGGTGGTGCTGACCGGGGTGTTCGTTGTCCTCGCGCTGGGCGCGGCTGGCCCCCTCGACGGCGTGGCCGGTGCGCTGGTGTGGGTCGCGGTCGGTGCGGCCGGGGCCGAGGCGCTGAGCAGCGCGGTCGTGGGGTGGCGGGAGTGGCGTCGTCTGCGTTCCAACGACGGCTATCTGTCGGCGGTGGTGGAGGTTGTGGCGGCGCAGGATCGGGCGGAGCTGGTCCTGCTCGGCGCCGAGGAGCCCCCGGCGGGTGTGCGGTGAGCGCCCGGTTGGCGGCTGGTGTGGAGCGCGCGGCGGCGAAGGCGGCCCAGGAGCGTCCGGTGCGGCTGGTCCGGCCCGGGTGGTGGGTCTACTCCTACGGGCCCGCGGGCGGTGCCTGGGCGGAGGTCCTCGGGATCGAGTGGCGCCCGCAGGGGCGGGTGAGGGTGAAGCTGCGTCACCTCGACGGCGGCGCCGGTGTGGTGGAGACCGAGCGGTCGGCGCCGATGTCGTACCTGACCGGGGCCACGGCCCGGCGGGTCGGAATCTGCCGGTGACGCCGGTGAAGTGGGTCCTGCGCTTCACGCGCTGACCCCGGGTGCAGGCCGGTCGAGGCCGGACGGGCGCACCCCTTTGATCCACATAGGACAGATGAAGTAGGCGGACGAGAGGAGCGGGGCGATGGGTTGGTTGTCGAGTACGGCCAAGGGCGGGGCCCGGGTGGGTCGGGCTGCGGTGGCGCGGGAGGTCGCGGCGTCGCAGCACGCGAAGCATCACCGGCGGGGCCGTCACACGGAGGAGGCGTCGGGGCCGGTGCATTGCCGGTCCTGCGGGGTCCGGGTGCGGTCGGGCATGGGTGATGTGTGCTCGCGGCCGCGGTGCATGAAGGCGGCCGTGCGATGAGCACCGGTACGTGGGCGGAGCGTCGTCGTGAGGACCGGGCGGCGGCGGCGGAGCTGGCGCGTCGTGACGCCGATGCCGCGACCGAGCGGGCTTTGCATGTGGAGGCGGTGCGGGCGGAGATCGCCGAGCGCCGCCGTACCGAGCGGGCCGCCCGGGATGAGGCCGCGCGGGCGGCGCTGGTCGAGCAGACCCGCCGGGCCCGGGCGGAGCGGCGGAAGCGTGCTGCGGCCCGGCGGGCGGCGGTCGGGGTGTGGGCGGCTCGGCATCGGGTGGACCTGCTCATCTATCCGCTGGCGGTGGCGTCGGCGGTGATGGCGGTCCCGGCGATGGCCTCCTACGGCGTCGCCGTCTACGGGTCCTGGACCGGCGCGGTGCTGCCGGTCCTGAGTGAGCTGGGGATGTGGGCGTTCGCCCTCGCGGTGCAGTCCCGGCGCCGGACCCACCCGGGCGCCCCGCTGTGGGCGTTGCAGGCCGGGGTGTGGGCGTTCGCCGCGGTCGCCGCGGGCCTGAACATCGCCCACGGCCTCGACGCGGGTGTGAGCACCGGGCTGGTGATGGGTGTGGTGTCGGTGGCCGGGGTGATCGCGCACCAGTTGGTGACCGCCGGGGCCCGCCCAGCCCGCAGGGCGCGCACCGAGCGGGCGGCGGAGCGCAAGCTGCGCGCCGCCCGGCGGGCCGCGTTGCGGGCCGCGGTCGCCGAGATCGACACCGACGGCGACGCCCGTCTGGTCCACACCCCTGGGGTCTACCGGGTGCGCCGTGACCGGCTCGGCCGTGCCCACCTGGCCCCGCACACCACCCCGGGGCTGCCGGTCGACGACGACGGCGGGGACCTGGCCGCGGAGGTGTCGGCGTGGCTGGCCGAGCAGACCCCGCGCCTGTCGAGCCTCCCGGTCCCGTCCGCTGACGACCCCGCGGGCGGGACCGGGAACCAGCACGACCCGGCCGATATCGGCACCGAGGACGACCGCCCGGACGGTCACGGCGTCGCGACCCTCGACCGACCCGCCGGGGGCCGCGACGGCGAGCACGGCCGCCGCCGACCGCGGCGCAAGACGACCCGCCCGCGGGCCCGCTCGATGGCCGAGCTCCGCGCCGAGCTGGCCGCTGCGGTGGCGGCAGGGGAGGTCGACCCCACGTCGGCGGAGTCGATCCGGACCGCCCTGCGCTGCGCACCGGCCAGGGCGCGGGCGCTGCGTGATGAGCACCGAACCAACCAGTCCTGACCAGCGATGATCGAGGGGAATCGACCCGTGACCAGCAACCCGCACGACACCGACCACACAGGACACGACACCGAGACGATCGGCGGTCCGGCCGCGCGGCCGGCCACCGCCCCGGGCGAGCACGGCCGCCGCCCGCCGCCACGCCCGCACCGCACCCCACCCACCGACATCCCGACCACCGACGGCCCGGTCGAGGAGGCCGAGCCGCTGGTCGTGGACGGCGAGATCGTCGACGACCAGGCGGCCGACCACCGGCCCGCCGAGACCGTGAAGGCCCGCCCCGGGACCGCTCTGGTGCGGGTCGCTCGACAGGCGCCCGTCCGCGCCTACAGCGTGTCCCGCGCCGTCGTGGCCCACCCGAGGACCAAGGCGGTGGCGAAGGGCGGGGTGCGCAACCTCTGGTACCCGCTGCTCGGCGCGGGGGTGGCTTACGGCTACTGGCGCGACGCCCACGGCGCCTCGCGGTACGAGCGCCAGATGCGCCGCGCCGAGGTCGCCGGGGACCAGGAAGGACTCCTGGAGTGGGAGGCCCGCGACGTCGCGGAGAAGCAGCGCCGCCACGACCGGGTCATGGACTGGATCCGCCACCCCCTGGACCTGATCAAGGCCATCGGCGCGGGGCTTCTCGGCCTGGCCGGGCTGCTGTTGCTGCTCGGTGTCGTGCTGGCGTTCGGGCACCGCGACATCACCCAGGTCATCGCCCCGCTGATGGCGGTGGTCGACCTGGTCATGTGGGTGACGTGGTTCCTCGCCGTCTACGGCGCCACCCTCCTGCTCGCCGCTACCGCCGCCGGGATCGGACTGTTGTGGCACCTCGGACGCTCCCGCTGCGAACTCCCCGCGTGGGTCGCTCCCGGCGAGCCGGAGGAGTCCCGCCGCGACGTGATCCCCGACGAGCGGGCGATCGTGAACGCGCTGCGGAACATGAACATCCCCGCGCTGAACCGCAAGTTCCGGGAGGGCTGGGCCCCGCGGTGGGTGATGCCGCCGACCCATGACGGGAAGGGCTGGCACTGCCAACTGTTGCTGCCCGAGGGCGTCACCGTGGAGATGATCAACAACAGCAAGCCGGTCCTGGCGCACAACCTGCTGCGGCTGCCGGTCGAGGTGTGGCCCACCGAGCCCCGCGACAACCCCGGTGTGATGGACCTGTGGACCGCTGATCAGGGCTCGTTGACCAAGCCGGTGGCGCCGTGGCCGCTGCTGCGGGACGGGACGGCGGACTACTTCAAGGGTGTCCCGGTCGGGGTCGACCCCCGCGGGAAGCTCGTCCTGGGTCGGTTGTTCGCGGCGAACTGGGGCGTGGCCGGGATGATGGGGTCGGGCAAGTCCACCCTGATCATCACCGCGCTGCTCGGCGCGATCCTCGACCCCCTCGTGGAGGTCGACGTCTACTGCATGGCCGTCAACGCCGACTACGACCCGCTCAAGCCCCGCCTGCGCACCCTGTTCGTCTCCGACGACCCGGAGCAGATCCCCACGGTCCTGGACGCGCTCAAGGCCCTGATGTCGGAGCTGTCCGAGCGCGGCCGCAAGTTGCAGGCCGCGGGCGAGCCGAAGCTCACCCGGGCGCTGGCCGAGGCCGACCCCACCATGCGGCCGCGCGTGGTGGTGATCGACGAGTGCCAGGAACTGTTCGTCTCCGCGGTGGGTGAGGAGGCGGCGGAGCTGGTGGAGAAGATCGTGGCCAAGGCCCGTAAGTACGGGGTCACGCTGATCTTCGCCACCCCCGTCCCGTCGGCCGATTCGCTGCCGCGGAAGGTGGCGAAGGTGCTGTCGAACCGGGCGTGCTTCGCCATCGGTGACCACCAGGGCAACGACGCGATCCTGGGCACCGGCAAGCACCGCGCCGGAATCTCGGCGACCACGCTGCGCCCGATGACCGTGGACTCCGACGGGTCGGTGGACATGGGTGACCTGGGTACGGCGATGACCAGTGGGTTCACCCCGGCCGATGGGCTGATGCGCTGCTTCTACGTCGCCCGCGGCAACGGCGTCGACGACGTCACCCCCGTCGTCGAGCGGGCGCTGGGCATCCGCGCTGCGGCCGGTCTCACCACCGCCGGTGCGCGGACGCCGGAGCCGGTCGTCGGGCGGGACCTGCTCGACGACCTCGCCCGCGTCCTCGCCGAGGCGGGGGCGAAGCGGATGCGCACCCAGGAAGCGCTCGCGTTGCTGGCCGGACTGGACCGGAGGCACTACGGGTCCTGGACCTTCGAGAAGCTCGCGAAGGAGCTGCCCGACGGGGCGAAGCCCTACAAGTCCGACGGCACGATGCAGGTCTCCACCGCGCGGGTCGCCGAGGCCATCGCCGACCGCCTCACCGCGACAGAGAGTGACGACGACGGGACCGGCGAGGGCGGCTGATCACAGGGAGTCGCTCAGGGAGGCAGGGAGTTCTCCCTCCCCGCCTCCCTGAGCCCGCCTCCCTGCCCTGATCAGCAACAACACCCCTCCAGGGAGGCCAGGGACCCACCCCGCCCCCACCAGCAACAACCACCGAAAACCGGGATCGAGCCGCACCCTCGCGCCTCCCTCCCTGTCCTTCGTCATGCCAAAAACAGGAGCAGCAATGTCGACACAGAGTGAGCACGGAGTGATGACCGACCGGTGGGGCTGGCAGCCCACCGCCCGCATGCACGACGGACTACCGACGTGGCGGTGGCGCTGCGCCCCGGCCGGGCTGGTCACCCGACGCCAGATGCGCGCCGCCGGACGAGCACCCGCAGGTGCCGCACCGGTCGGGCGGATCGAGTGCCGCCGCGGACGCCGATGGGCGCTGCTCTGGGACCCGGCCGAGCTGGGCCCCAAGCGGGTCCCGACACCCGCGCAGCGGGCCGCGCTGGGCCGGGCGTTGGCCGCCCGGCGGCGCTGCCCGTCCTGCGATCGCGACGCCGGGTACTGCATCCCCCGCTCGCTGGGCTGCTGCCTCGACTGCCACGACACCACCCACCCGACCCGCCACCACCAGGGAGACCCGCGATGAGGTTCCGCGCGCGCAAGACGTTCCGACTCGGCCCCCTGCGGGCCACGGTCAACCAGGACGGCCGCTGGTCGTTCGCCATCACGGTCGGCCCGGTCACCCACAACCTGACCCGCCGTACGACCTCGATCGACACCCCGGGCCCCGGCGGGTTCCACCACCAGCACCGCCGCCGCACTCGCCGGACCCGCCGCGACGGGGGTCAGCGGTGAATGCCGCGGACCGGGCCCGGCTGGCGGGGTGGCTCGACCTCGCCGCCCGCGGCTGGGCCCTGTTCCCGATCCTGCCCGGACGCAAGCAGCCCGCCATCCCCGCGTGGGAGTCCCGCGCCACCACCAATCCGGAGACCATCGTGGACTACTTCACCACCCACCCCCACCACAACGCCGGGATCGCCTGCGGCCCCTCGGGCCTCTACGTCATCGACTGCGACACCCCCAAACCCGACCACGCCGACCAGACCCGCGACGGCTGGGACGTCCTCACCGCCCTGGCCGCCGGACGCGGCGGACTGCCCGACACCTGGACCGTCACCACCCCCTCGGGGGGTCGGCACCTGTACTTCCGCGCGCCGACGGCCCGGCTCGGCAACACCGCCCGCACGTTGGGCCCCATGCTCGACAGTCGCGGGCACGGCGGGCAGGTCCTCGCCCCCGGCAGCCGCCTCCCGAACGGCGTCTACGAACTCGCCGACGACACCGACCCGCCACCGCTGCCGGGGTGGTTGGTCTGGCACCTGTCCGTTCGCAGCCCTGCGGCCGTCTCAGGGCCGTCTGAGCGGCCCACCACGGCGCCCACCACGGCACCGCGCGACCACGGGGCCTACGTGTCCGCGGTCGTGAGGGCGGAGTTGCGGCGGGTCGAGAAGGCCAAGAGCGGAGGGCACAACGCCGCGGTGTTCACCGCCGCCCGCGCCCTCGGACAGCTCGTCGGCGCGGGCGTCCTCGACGAGCACCAGGCCGCCACCGACCTGACCCGCGCAGCCGGGCACATCGTCGCCGGGTCGTGCGACTGCACCGCCGCCGACATCGCCGCCACCATCCGGTCCGGACTGGCCTACGGCGCCCGACGGCCCCGCCGACTCCCCACCCTGTCGAGCACCACCACCGAAGGGCGGCGGACGGCATGAGCAACACCGCGCCTCAGAGCCTGCGTGCGGTCCCGGACCTGCCCGCCGTCGCACCGGCTGTTCTGCTGGACCAGGTCGTCGCGTTCGTGTCCCGGTTCTCGGTCTTCCCCGACCGGCACACCGCGCCGATGCTGGCGCTCTGGTACGCCCACACCCACGCGATCGAGCACTTCTACACCACCCCGCGCCTCGTCCTGGATTCCGTCGAACCCGGGTCCGGGAAGACGCGTGTGCTGGAGGTGGCGCAGTTCCTCGTCCGCAAGCCGGAGATGACCATCTCGGCCACCACCGCCGCTGTCTTCCGGATGCTCTGCGACGGGCCGATCTCGCTGCTGTTCGACGAGATCGACGCCGTGTTCTCGGCCAAGAACGGCGGGAACAACGAGGACCTGCGAGGCCTGCTGAACTCCGGCTACAAGCGTTCCGCGACCGTGGCGCGCTGTGTCGGGGACGCCTCCCGGATGAAAGTCGAGCGGTTCCCGACGTTCGCCCCGGTCGCGCTCGCCGGGATCGCCGGTGCCGTACCAGTCACCATCACCTCCCGCGCCGTCACCGTCCACATGCGGCGCCGGGCTCCACACGAGCAGGTCGAGGCGTTCCGGGAGCGGCGGGTGGAGGCCGAAGCTCAGCCATTGCGTGAGCAGCTCGCGGCGTGGATGGACAGGGTCGCGGAGGAGCACCTGGCGGGGGCCGATCCGGTCATGCCCGAGCAAGTCACCGACCGCAACGCCGAGATCTGGGAACCGCTGCTCGCGATCGCCGACCTCGCCGGAGACCACTGGCCCGACACCGCACGCGCCGCCGCGGTGCACTTCGTCGGCCAGGCGACCGAGACCGGCACGTCGGTCGGGACGAGGCTGCTCGCTGATCTGCGGGCACTGTTCGTCGCCCACGAGACCGACCGGATGGCAACCAGCGACATCATCGGACGGCTCTGCACCGACGACGAATCCGGCTGGGCCGACCTGGACGGGCGCCCCCTCGACGGCCGCCGCCTCGCCAGAGAACTCAGCCGGTACGGGGTACGCCCCGGCTCGATCCGCGTCGGCGGACACGTCACCAAGGGCTACACCCTCGCCGGAGCGCTGACCGATGCGTTCACCCGCTACCTCCCCGCCCTCACCGAGGACCACCCTCCAGGAGCGGTTACATCGGTTACATCGGTTACGCCGCAGGTCAGAGGCGTAACCGATACCGCAGGTGTAACCGCTACATCGGTTACACCCACTGCCGAGCCCCCGCCCCCACCGCTGCCCGACGGCACAGCTGTAACCGATGTAGCGGTTACACCCCAATCGTCGGTTACGCCCCTGACCAGGCATGTAACCGCTGTAACCGATGTAACCGACTCTGACGGGGGTGCCTGAGCCATGCCCGAATTCACTGCCGAGACGCTGCCCGTCCGTCAGCTCTACCGCGTGTCCGAGGTGATGCTGCTGCTCTCACTCAGTCGCTCAGTGATCTACGAGCTGATCCGGTCCGGGCGGCTCGGCTCGGTTACCGAGGGCCGGACCCGCCTCATCCCGGCGACTGCGATCAGCCGCTACATCGATCTACTCACCGCCGAGGCGAAGGACGCCGACTATGGCCAGTCGGCGTAGTCGCGGGGACGGCGGACTCAGCTGGAGCGAGTCTCGCCAACGATGGATCGGGGCGGTGACGGTTGGATACACCCCCGCGGGGAAGCGGATCATGAGGCGCGCGAGCGGGCGCACGAAGACGGAGGCGATGAAGAAGCTCAAGCAGCTTCTTCGCGACTACGAAGACGGCATCGTCGTCAAGGACGCCGGGTTCACCGTGGCGCAGGCTGTGGAGGACTGGCTGACGTACGGGCTCAACGGTCGGGACCAGAGCACAGTCACGACGCGTCGGATTCTGGCCGAGCAGCATGTCGTTCCCGCGCTTGGTGCCCGCAAGCTGCGGGACCTGTCGGCCGAGGACGTCGACCGCTGGCTAGCGAGCAAGGCCCGCGAGCTGAGCACCCGCACTCTGCAGGACATCCGCTCGATCTTGCTGCGCTCGGTGAAACGCGCACAGGCCAGGGACCGAGTCCGGCGGAACGTCGTGCTGCTCTGCAGCACGCCCAAGGGCAGGAGCGGGAGGCCGTCGAAGGCACTCACCCTCGCCCAGGCACGGGCGCTGCTGGAACGCGAGGTTGCGAACACCTACGGCGCCTACACGGTGCTGGCCCTGCTGACCGGCGCGCGGACCGAGGAGCTTCGGGCCGTCGTCTGGACCGACGTTGAGTTGACCGGTGAGCCCGACGCTGACCCGCCGGTTCCCCCGCATATGAAGGTCTGGCGCTCGGTCCGAGTCGATGGCGACACGAAGACCCGGAAGTCACGCCGGACGATCGCCCTGCCGAGTCGCTGCGTCGACGTTCTCCGCGAGCAGCGCCGTCGCCAGGCCCGGCACCGGAATCAGGCCGGGGCCCGGTGGGAGGAGAACGGGCTGGTGTTCGCCTCGGAGACTGGCACCGAGCTGGACGCCGCCAACGTCCGACGAGGATTCCGCCGGGTGCTCGGCGCGCCAGAGTTGAAGGAGATCGGGCTGAACGCCGCCGAGTGGACACCGCGGGAGCTGCGCCACAGCTTCGTGTCCCTGCTCTCCGACAGCGGCATGACGGTCGACCAGATCGCCAGTCTGGTCGGACACGCGGGCGGTAGCGGGGTCACCGAGCGCGTGTACCGGAAGCAGATCCGGCCCGTCATCGACACCGGAGCCACCGCCATGAACAAGATCTTCCCGGACTCGGCCACGTAGGTACTCAGTTAGTTACTCGGGTCCCCGCGCAACAACGAAACCCCTGGTCACATCCGGCTCACTGAGCCTGTGACCAGGGGTTTTGACTGTGGGCGATACTGGGATCGAACCAGTGACCTCTTCGGTGTGAACGAAGCGCTCTCCCCCTGAGCTAATCGCCCTCAGCGGTGAAACCAACTCTACACAGCCCGTCCCCCCGCCGTTCACGGGGGTCACCGGTGGATCACCGCGGGCCCGTGACCAGCTCCGATCCGGGTACGGGCACCGGCGGGGGCGGCGGCTGGAGCAACGGCAGCAGCGGCGAGTGCAGCCACTCCCAGTGGATCCCCACCCAGCCTCCGACCGTCGCGAAGATCCCGAAAAGCCACGCGCAGACCGCCACCGTGCCGAGGATCAAGGTCATCACCAGCAGCTGCACGACACGGTTCTGGCGGCCCATCCAGGCGACCCAGCCGTCGTAGCGGACGCGGACCCAGTGCAGGAGCCGCTGGGCCCAGCTGAACTCGGCGGCGAGCACGCCCAGGCCGAGGAAGATGATCGCCCAGCCGGGACCCGGCGCGGGCAGCGCGATGATCCCGATGATGACGATCGCGGCGCCGAGGACCCCCATGGTGATGCGGTAGGTCAGGTCCAGCACCGGGCTGCGGGCCACCCCCGCCCGGAACGCACGGTAGCGGACCTTCGCCCGCCGGTACCTCCTGCGGACAGCGGTGTACCGGCGCCCGGAGGTCGTGCTCCCGGACGCCGGAGCACCGGCGTCGTTCTTCTCCGTCGTACTCAGGTCTCCACCTGCCCGGCCGCGACTACGTTGGTCGGCGCGTGGGGAGCCTCCCTTCCGCGCTCGAGCGAGACGGCGTATGTCCCGTAGCTCCCGCTGTCGGGCGATTCTACGGATACCGGTCCCGACTGACCCGCTCGCACGTCGAACGTGCCGATCGCCCGCGGAGTTCCGTCCCCGTTCAGCCCCCACAGGACATAGGTCTGGTCGGCGGGCTCGTTCGGGTCGAGCCCCATCGGCATGACCTCCCGCTGTCCGTCCTTCATCACGACGGCCGCGACCATCGGTCCTCCCGGCTCGGGGGACAGGAAGGCGTGCGGGGTCCCGGGCTGCGCGATGGCGGAGAGTACGTCGCGCATCTCCTGGGCCTGCGCGAGGCTCGCGTCGCGCTCCGCCTGCATCGACCGCATCTGCCCGACGACGACTCCCCCGCTGACGATCACCGCGAGTGCGACGGCCGCCGCGACCAGTACCCGACCGGGGCGGCGCAGCCACCCGTTCCGGGTGCGGCCGCGTCCGGGCCCCGCCGGCGGGCGTGTCGCGGCGACGGTGGGCCGCTCGGACCGCGACGGGCGCGCCCCGCCCTCGGGCGAAGCTCCGGAGGACGCGACGTCGTCGCGCAGCGCGTGGCGCGGGAGCGCCCGGTCACCGACCCGTCCGACCTGCGGGGTGTTCCGGGCCTGCTCCAGGATCGCGTCGCGCAGCGACGCGGGCGGTTCCACCTGCTGCACCGCGCCGCCGAGGACGGTGGTCGTCTCGGCCACGTCGGCGGCGAGCCGACGGCACTCGTCGCAGCCCTCGAGGTGCTGCAGCACCTCGATCTCCTCGTCGGGCTCGAGGGCGTGGAGCGCCCAGCCGACCGTCTGCTCGTTCATCGGACAGGGCCTCCCCTCGTTGTCGTTCACGACAGCCCTCCCGCCAGGTCCGCCCCGGCGTCCCCGACCACGGGGCCCAGCAGATTCCGGAGCTTGGCCACCCCGGTGAACATGCGGGACTTCACGGTGCCCAGCGGCACCCCTGTCATCGCGGCCACCTCGCGTTGCGTGTAGCCGCCGTAGTACGCCAGCGCCAGGACCTTCCGCTGGTCGGCGGGCAGCTGATCGAGCGCGTCACGCACGTGGCCCGCGACCAGCGCGCCGATGGCTCCCTCGTCGGCGCCCGGCCCGGGCGGGGCGTTCCACTCCGAGCCGTCCTCCGACGCCGGGACGGTGCGACGCCGGATGGCGCTCTCCCGGCGGACGGCGTCGACGGACTTGTGGTGCACCAGTGTCAACAGCCAGGTGCCGAACCGGCCCTTGGCGGGGTCGAAGCGCGACGGGTCGCGCCAGAAGGCCAGGAAGACCTCCTGGACGACGTCCTCGGCGAGACCCTCGTCGGCGCAGATGCGGCGCGCGAGGGAGTAGGCCTGGCGCCCGAACCGGTCGTACAGCTCGCCCAGTGCGGTCGAGTCCCCGGACACGATCCGTTGCACGAGACGCGCGTCCCCGGCGTCGTCGCGACGTGACGGATCACGGCGCGCGGCAGGCCCGGCGGCCCGCCCGTGCTCGGGGCGGTCCGGCGGATCGGCGATGCCTGCCACCAGCGTTGTCCTCACGATTGCTGTGTTCGGTGTCCGCACCCGTTCCGGTTCGGACTCCGACGAGAGTAGTCGTTCTGCGCTGCGCGGCTCACACGCCAGGACGGCGCCGAGCCCCGTTCAGCCCTGTCGTCGCACGCGGTGAGTTACACCGTTGTGACTCGATCGGGGGTCATCCCACGGTGACCCACGTTCATGCGCATCGAACCCGTCACCCCGAGGCCTTCTCTCTCGTTCCCACACTGACGCCCCACGCAACGCCCCCACGAAAGAGGATCACCGATGCGCGACGAGTCCAAGACGATCCGGGCGACGGCCATGTTCGAGCTCATCGCTCCGGACGCGCCCGTCGTGCCCGTGAAGGTCGAACTGTCCTACACGAGCCGCGACCCCTACGCCGTCCAGGCCTCGTTCAAGACCGGCCACGACACCACGGTCGACTGGGTCTTCGCCCGCGACCTGCTCGGCGACGGCCTGGTCGACTCCGCCGGCACCGGCGACGTCCGGGTGCAGCCGATGAGCGACGACCCGACCCGGATCGAGCTCGAGCTCACCTCCCCCTCGGGCCACGCCCTGTTCACCACCTCCGCGGCGACGCTGTCGGAGTTCCTGCAGGCGACCTACGACGCCGTGCCCGCCGCCGCCGAGTACTCGTGGCTCGACTTCGACGCCGCCCTCGCGGACCTGCTGGACACCACCGCCCGGGACTGAACCGAGGCACCCCACCACCGGGCGGAGCGCGTCTCCGCACGTGAGAGGACATCCGGTGGTGGAGAGAGGGGGCGGTCGGACCCCCCTCGGGGCGGGTGCTAATGTTCTCTCACCGCGCCGCGGACGGGCCTCACGGCCCGGGACGCGGTGCACGGTGCGGACGTAGCGCAGCTGGTAGCGCATCACCTTGCCAAGGTGAGGGTCGCGGGTTCGAATCCCGTCGTCCGCTCGGAGACTTCTCTTCCCACGCGCGATTAGCTCAGCGGGAGAGCACTACCTTGACACGGTAGGGGTCACTGGTTCAATCCCAGTATCGCGCACCATTTCCCAGATCCCCGGGGCCGCACGTCGGCCTCGGGGATCTTGCTTTTCCCGAACGTGACCGGATGGCCGACACGGCCCGCGAGAGGCCGGCAGCGCGCTCCCCCGGACGCCTCCGGCCGTCATAGCGCCGCCGACCTGGGCAGACGATCATCGGGTACCCCCTCGACAGCGGCCACGGACCGTGCGCTACTGTTCTCCCAACGCACCGGGAACTCGCGGAAACGCTTCGGGAACGGTGCGACATGCGGACGTAGCGCAGCTGGTAGCGCATCACCTTGCCAAGGTGAGGGTCGCGGGTTCGAATCCCGTCGTCCGCTCTGCCGGGCCGCGACAGCAGGCCGGTTTCCGGCGGCGTGGCCGAGTGGCTTAGGCAAGGGCCTGCAAAGCCCTGTACGCGGGTTCGATTCCCGCCGCCGCCTCGCGCGATTAGCTCAGCGGGAGAGCACTACCTTGACACGGTAGGGGTCACTGGTTCAATCCCAGTATCGCGCACCATGTCCCGGATCCCCGGGGCCGGAATCCCGGCCCCGGGGATTCTGCGTTTCCGGGCTCCGCGCCGAGGTCACCGCACCTGTTCCACCGGCCGCACCAGCACCTCGTTGACCGCCACGTGCCGCGGTCGGGTCACGATGTAGACGACGGCGTCGGCGATGTCGGCCGGCTGCAGCACCCCGCGCTCGCCCGTCGAGGTCACGTCCGGCGCGTACTGCGCACCCGAGGTCGTCATCTCCGAGGTGACGAGGCCGGGCTCCACGAGGCCCACCCGCACGTGGCGTTCGGCGTACTCCTGGCGCAGCGCCTCGCAGAACGCGCCGACCCCGTGCTTGGTGGCCGCGTAGACATTGCTGTGCGGGGAGGGGACCCGTCGTCCGGCCGCCGAGCTGATCGTCACCACGTCGGCGACGCCGCGCGGGCCACCGGCTGCCGACGCCAGGTGCGGCAGGGCCGCGTGCGTCGCCGACAGCACACCCATGAGGTTGACGTCGATCATCCTGCGCCAGTCCGCGACGTCGGCCTCGGCCGCCGGGCCCCAGGCCCCGACGCCGGCGTTGTTGACCAGCACGTCCAGCCCGCCGTGCTGCTCGACCACGGCCGCCACGGCGGCGTGCAGCGCGTCGTCGTCGGCGACGTCCACCGGGTGCACCGACGACCCCGGCAGCGAGTCCGCCAGCTCCTCGAGCCGCTCCCGGCGCCGGGCCAGCAGCGCCACCGTCGCACCCTCGGCCGACAGCGCCCGTGCGGTCGCCTCACCGATGCCGCTCGACGCTCCCGTCACGATCACCGTCGTCCCGTCCAACCGTCCGCTCATGACGGCGGTGTACCCGCACCCCGGGCGCAGTAATGATCATCGCCGGGGTGCGGCGCGGAGACCAGGATCCGGTGGGCTATCGTGGTCGGGCACGCACCGGGGACGGTGCGCATGCGGACGTAGCGCAGCTGGTAGCGCATCACCTTGCCAAGGTGAGGGTCGCGGGTTCGAATCCCGTCGTCCGCTCCACCTCACCCGGGGCGCCACCCGTTCCGGTGCCGCGCGAACCCACCTTCGGAGTCGATCACCTGTCCGGTGATCCAGGCCGCCTCGTCGGTGCACAACCAGGCGATTAGCCGGGCCGGGTCGTCCGGCTCACCGAACCGGCCGAACGGGAACATCGGGGCCATCTCGCGGAACGCGTCCGCGCCGAGGTAGCCGGTGTCGACCGGCCCCGGGTTCACCGTGTTGACCCGCAGCCGCCGGTCCGCGAGCTGGTCGGCCAGGGTCGGGGTGATCCCCGCGACGGCCGCCTTCGCCGCGGCGTAGGCCACCTCACCGGGCATCGGCCCGCGTGCCTGCCCCGAGGTGAGCAGGACGGCCGCGCCACCGGGACGGGTGTCGTCGTGCGCGTTCGCCCACGCCTGGACCAGCAGGATCGAGGCACGCGCGTCGACCGCCCAGTGCCGGTCCAGCTCCACGGACAGCTCCCCCAGCGGGCCGTCGGACCCCGACAGCGCCTGGTTGGCGACGAGCAGATCCACCGGCCCGGCGAGCTCACGGGCGGTGTCGAGCAGCCGCTGCGGCGCGGACGGGTCGGCGAGATCGGCGTGCACCCCGGCGACGGGCGCCGTCGCGTGCGTCCGCACCTCGGCCAGCACGTCGTCGACGTCGTCGGCGCCCCACGGCTGCGCCGCGTCGTGCGGGGCGAAGTGGTGCACGACCACGGCCGCGCCGTACGCGGCGAGCCGGCAGGCGGTCGCGTGCCCGATCCCGCCGCGACGGCCACCGCCGGTCACGAGCGCGGTCCGGCCGCGCAACGGCATCGGGTCCCGGCGCAGGGTGCTCACACCCCGACCCTGCCCGACCACGCCCCGGCCGCGCGAGGGAGAAAGTGGGCGGACCGGGCTCAGTGGCGGCCCGGACCCGCTGCGCCGTGGCTGAGGTGTGCGTGCTCGCTCTGCAGGCTGAACAGCGCGAGCGTCTCGGCGGGCCGGTCGTCGGCGCTGCCGATCCAGTGCGGTGTGCCGGTGTCGAACTCGACGACCTCGCCGGGGTCGAGGAGGTGCTCGGTGTCGTCGAGGACCAGCCGCACCCGGCCGTCGAGGACGTAGAACCACTCGTAGCCCTCGTGGGTCTGCAGGGCGGTCGTCGCGGACGCGGCCGCCGGAGGGTAGATCACCTTGAAGGCCTGGACCCCACCACCGCGCCGGGTCAGCGGGACGAACACCAGCCCGCGGTGACGCACCGGGCGCAGGTGGATGCGGGGATCGCCGGTCGGTGGTGCCTGCACCAGGTCGTCGAGCGGGACCCCGTGGGCCCGGGCCAGCGGCAGCAGCTGCTCCAGCGTCGGCCGCAGCTTTCCGGTCTCCAGCCGGGACAGCGTGCTCGCGGTCAGGGAGGTCTCCGCGGCGAGCTGGTCGAGGGTGGCGCCGCGGCGACGGCGCAGGTCCCGCAGCCGCGGGCCCACCCCGGCGAGCACGTCGCGTCCGGTGTCGTCCACACCGCCAGATTGCCGATCGGCAAGGTTCCTTGCAAGACGGAGCGGCGGGCCCGGCCTCTCGGAGAGGCAGGCATCAGCCCCGAGCCGTCTCCGGGGTGATCGCGCAACGCAGCCGTGCGGGCAGTGCCTGCGGGTCGGGCGCGCCGTCCTGGAGCCAGCGGGTCACCGCGCGGACGTCGTCGGTGCTGCGGACCGGGCCGACCGCGACCACCGGCGACTCGGGACGGGTGCGGGTCGCGTCGCAGGCCTGCACCAGCAGCATCAGCCCGGGCCGGCGGACCGCACAGACGCCCGGACCGAGCCGGCACCCGGTGGTCACGAGCACCCCGTGGGCGCTGTCCTGCACCACCGCGCGCAGGCCCTCCACCAGCACCTCGTCGATGCCGGGCAGGGCCGCGACGGTGCCGTGCGCGTCCTCGTCGAATCCCGACGGCGCGTGGGCACAGGCCCCGCACCGGACCACCGTGAACCCGTCCACCGGCACCCCTTCCTGTAAACAGTAATCATTGTCGATTACTATGACGGTAACACCCGCGACGCAGGAGGAACACCGTGAAGCCCGGCATCCACCCCCCGTACGGCCCGGTCGTCTACCGCGACACGTCCACCGGCGACGAGTTCCTGACCCGGTCGACCGAAACCTCGCGCGAGACCGTCGAGTGGTCGGACGGGAACACCTATCCCCTGATCAAGGTGGACACGACCTCGGCGTCGCACCCGTTCTGGACGGGCAACGCGCGGGTGCTCGACGCCGCCGGCCAGGTCGAGAAGTTCCGCCGACGCTTCGGGGAGCGCACGCGCGGCTGACCCCGCGTAGCGTCGCCGGCATGCGCCGCCGTCGCGAACGGGTCCAGGTCGTCACCGACCTGACCGAGCCGCTGGCGGTCGAGCACGGTCGTCGCATCCGGATCCGGCTCGTCGCGATGGCGGTGTGGATCGCGGGCTGGCTCGTCGCCGGCGCCCTGTGGCGCGACGGGTGGCTGGCCACCGCGATCCTGCTGGCCAGCGGCCCGGGAGTGTGGGTGCTGTGGCTGTTCGTCCCGTCCCGGGAGCGCGGACGGCGCGAACCGGTCGGCCGCCGGCCCCCGCGGGCACTGCCCGCGCCGCGGGAGCCGCGGGAGTGATCGGGTGGGCGGCCGCGGAGTTCCGCGACCACCCACCCCGGCATCCGGCGTCGTGGGCCGGAGGGTCATCCCGTTCTGCTGATCTCCACCATGTCCTCGCGCGGCACGACCTTCGTCCGCTCGCGGCCGCGCGCCTCGCCGAGGCTGCGCTCGTGCTTGTCGAGCGCGAGCCAGCCGCTCCAGGTCGTGTAGGCCACGCCCCGGCGCTCCAGCAGCGCCTCGACCTCCGCCGGATCGCGGCGGGGCGCCCGGGGCAGCTGCGGGGCGTCGGCCAGCAGGCTTGCGACGGTCTCCGACGCGCAGCCCTTGGTGTGCCCGATCAGCCCGACCGGTCCGCGCTTGATCCAGCCGACGGCGTAAACGCCGGGCAGCTCCTGGCCGTCGATGTCGTGCACCCGCCCCTTGCGGTGCGGCAGCACGCCGTGCTCGTGGTCGAACGGCAGATCGGCCAGGTGCGAGCCGGTGTAGCCGATCGCCCGGTAGACCGCACCGACCGGGAAATCGGTGAACCGGCCGGTGTCGCGGACGTCGCCGTGGCCGGTGTACTCGGTGCGCTCGATCCGGATGCCCTCGACGCGGTCGGTGCCGAGGATCCGCTCGGGGCGCGAGAGGAAGTGCAGGTGCACCCGGCGCGGATCGCCGCGCCGGTCGCGCAGCGCCCACCCCTGCAGGGTCCGCACCACCATCTCGACGTGCTTGGCGGAGCGGACCTCGGCGGCGGCGACGTCGTCGAACTCGACGTCGGCCGGGTCGACGATCACCTCGACACCCGGGACGTGGTCGAGCTCGCGCAGCTCCATCGGGCTGAACCGGGCGTGGGCGATCCCGCGACGGGCGAACACGTGCACGTCGGTGGCCGGGTTGCGGGAGAGCCCGGCGTGGACCGAGTCCGGGATCTCGGTGCTCGCCAGGTCCTCGGCGGTGCTCGCCAGGATCCGGGCGACGTCCAGGGCCACGTTCCCGGCACCGATCACCGCGACCGACGACGCGTCGAGCGTCCAGTCCCGGGGTACGTCGGGGTGGCCGTCGTACCATTGCACGAAGCTGGCGGCACCGTGGCTGCCCGGCAGGTCGATCCCGGGGACGTCGAGGTCCCGGTCCCGCTCGCAGCCGGTGGCCGCGACGACCGCGTCGTAGTGCTCGCGCAGGTCGGACAGGGTGATGTCGGTCCCGACGTGGACGTTGCCGAACAGCCGCACACCGGGGCGGTCCAGCACGCGGTGCAGGGCGTGCACGATCTGCTTGATCCGCGGGTGGTCCGGGGCGACGCCGTAGCGGACCAGCCCGAACGGTGCGGGCAGCTTCTCGAACAGGTCCACGGTGACGTCGGCGTCGGACTTCAGCAGGGTGTCGGCGGTGTAGACGGCGGCCGGACCGGCACCGATCACGGCGACGCGCAGCGCAGTCATCGTTCTCCTCGGGTGTCGACGGACCCCGAGGCTATAGCAAGGTAAGCCTTGCCTAACTATGATGCAGGCAACACCGTGCGCGGCAACTGGTCCGGGAAGTGCCCGCCGACCCGTTCGGAATGGCGTCGCCACTCCCGCGGGTAGCCCAGCGACACCTCGACGAACGGCACGCCGTCGACGGTGACCGTGCGCGGGATGTGCAGGTGACCGTGCACGACCGCCCGGGCCCGGTAGCGGCGGTGCCAGTCCGCCGCCGCCGTCGTCCCGCACCAGAGCGCGAACTCCGGGTACCACAGGACGTCGCAGGGCTCGCGGACCAGCGGCCAGTGGTTCACCAGGACGGTCGGCAGGTCCGGGTCGAGCGCGTCGAGGCGGGCGACGGTGGCGGCCACCCGGGCCGCGGACCACTCCGCCCGCGTCGCGTACGGGTCCGGGTGGAGCAGGTACTCGTCGGTGCAGACGACACCCGCGGCGTGGGCCGCGGCCAGCCCCTCCTCCGGGGTCGAGGTGCCGGCGGGCAGGAACGAGTAGTCGTAGGGCACGAACAGCGACGCGACGACGACCGGTCCGCCCGGCCCGTCCCACACCGGCCACGCGTCCTCCGGGGTCAGCACCCCGATCTCCCGGCAGCGGCGGACCAGCTCGTCGTAGCGGGCGACACCGGAGAGCCGCTCGACCGAGTCGGCCCGGACATTCTTGGCGCGGGTCCAGAGCTCGTGGTTGCCCGGTGTCCACAGCACCCGGGCGAAGCGGTCGCGCAGCGCGGCGAGCGTCGCGACGACGCTCTCGATCCGTTCGTCGACGTCACCTGCGACGATCAGCCAGTCGCCCGGGTCCGACGGGCGCAGCCCCGCGGCGATGTCACCGTTCTCCGCGTACCGCACATGCAGGTCACTGACCGCGAGCAGGCGCGGCTCCCCGACGGCGGTCACCCGTCATTGGTACCCGGTGACACCGGGGCCACCCCCCCCCGCCGGGGCGGCGAAACGCGCCTACCCGCGGTAACTTACCCCTGGTAGCTTCGGATTCGAGCTCGACGACGAGGCGGGGAGGCCGGCATGGCGGCATCGCGAGGCGTACGACGGTGGATCCGGTGGGTGCTGCGGCACGGGGCGATGCGCCAGGAGGTGACCCGCCAGGCGGGCAAGGGCGACCTGGGCGCCCACATGATCATCAGCCCGGAGGTGGTCCGGGACCCGTACCCGGCCTACGAGCAGATCCGTGGTCAGGGCCGGATGGTGCGCTCGGCCCTGACCTGGACCACGGTCGACCACGAGATCACCACCGAGGTGCTGCGCAGCCCCGACTTCTGCGTGGGCATGCGCATGCCGGAGAACGCCCCGGGCCTGCTGCGCGCGCTGCTCGCGGCGGGCGGGACCTGGCCGCTCGGGCCGGCCGAACCGCCGTCGCTGCTGGCGATCGACCCGCCGGACCACAACCGGATCCGGAAGCTGGTCACCCGCTCGTTCAGTGCCAAGGCGATCTCATCGCTGCGCGGACGCACCGAGGAGATCGCGGCGCAGCTGCTCGCGGACCTCGAGGCCCGGGCCGGCGCCGACCGGCGCACCGACGTCATCTCCGGCTACGCCTCGCTGCTGCCGGCCACGGTCATCACCGAGATGCTCGGCGCTCCGGTGGAGATGCGGGAGCAGTTCCTCGAGTGGGGCGCCGGCGGGGCCTACTCCCTGGACATGGGACTGGACTACGCGAAGTTCCGCCGGTCCGAGCGCGACATCGACGCGCTCACCGAGTGGATGGCCGAGCACTTCGAGCGGCTGCGCCGCGAGCCCAACGACTCCATCCTGTCCTCCCTGGTCGCCACCTACGACGAGGAGGAGGGCCGGCTCACCCACGACGAGCTGCTGTCGCTGGCGATGCTGCTGCTCGCCGCTGGGTTCGAGACGACGGTCAACCTGATCGGCAACGGCACCCGCCTGCTGCTGACCCACCCCGACGAGCTCGCCCGGCTGCAGGCCGACCCGGCACTGTGGCCGAACGCCGCCGACGAGATCCTGCGCTACGACTCCCCCGTCCAGCGGACCGCGCGCGTCGCCGCCCGCGACACCGAGGTGTGCGGGTTCCCGGTCGAGCGGGGCGCGCTGGTGGTCACCCACCTCGGCGGTGCGAACCGGGACCCGGAGGTGTTCGCCGACCCGGCCCGCTTCGACGTCGGGCGCGAGGGGGCTGACCGCCACGTCGCGTTCAGCCAGGGCATCCACTACTGCCTGGGTGCGGCACTGGCGAAGATGGAGGGCGAGGTCGGGCTCCGGGCGCTGTTCGACCGCTACCCCGACCTGCGTGCCGACGGCCCCGCCGAGCTGCGCGGGACCCGGGTGCTGCGCGGCTACCGGACGCTGCCGGTCCGCCTGGGCGACGCCCGGGTCCCCGTCGACGTCTGAGCTCAGGCCCGGTTGGTGGCGCTGGTGACCGTCGTCGTCACCAGGCTGATGATCGACATCCCGATGACGAGGTGGATCACCGCGGTGGCGATGCGGACCGTCCAGGGCTGCTCGGTGAGGATCAGCGGCGACACCGCGGCCAGCGCGGTGAGCAGCCCGGCGATCCAGCCGAAGTAGGACATGGGGCTGGGCACCGCGACCAGCAGCAGGTGCGCGAGGCCGGTGGCCGCGAGACCGGCGACCGCCGCCCAGCTCGCGAGGCTCTGCGCCGCGGCCCACCCGTCGAGCGGCTCGGAGACGGCCGGGGCCAGGTACGGGATCTGCAGCAGGACCTGCAGGATCAGCAGCCCCACCAGGGCGATCAGCGCGGCGGTCACCGCCGTCGCCACACCGCCGGCCCACAGCCGGCCGGGGTTCACCCCGCTGCGGGGACGCGGCCGGGCGGTCTCCCGGCTCATCTCTCGGGTGCGGTCGTCGGCCTCGGACATCGTCGTACTCCCCCGGTCGCGGACGGGCCGTGCGCGGCGTCGGTGCGGCGCCGCGCGGCGGTGACCACCCGCGCCGGGTGATCACCTGTGGTGGGCAGAAGACTACGCCCCGCGACGACGCCCCGTCCGCCCGCGGCGCAACGCGGCGAGTGCGGCCTCCGCGTCGGCGACCACCCGCTCGCCACGGCGTTCCAGGGCCTCCCCCGACTCGGCGCCCGAGCCCATGTTGCCCTGGGCGTACCGCGTCCAGACCCCGGCCCCGATGCAGGCGCAGCGCCAGTGCGCGAACGCCACCCAGTACGGCAGCTGGTCCAGCGCCCGCCCGGAGCGGGCGGCGTAGCGGGCGGCGACGAGGTCACGGTCGGGCCAGCCGGGCGCCGCGGTCGGGCCGCTGGTGATCGCCGGCAGGGTGTCGCCGGGACGCTCCCAGGACGCCAGCAGCCACCCGAGGTCGGCCAGCGGTTCCCCCAGGGCCGCCAGCTCCCAGTCGAAGACACCGGTGATCCGGCCGCCGCGGAACGACAGGTTGCCCGGCCGGTAGTCGCCGTGCGCGATCCGCGGACCGTCGGACGGCTCCGGCGGCATCGCCTCGACCAGTGCGGCGTGCGCGGCGTCGAGCGCGGCGAGGTCGGTGAACGCGCCGGCGTGCGCCTGCCGGTGCCAGCGGCGCAGCTGCCGCTCCAGGTAGCGGCCGGGCCGCGCCAGGTCGGCGAGCCCCACCTCGGTGGGGTCGACGGAGTGCAGTGCGGCGAGCACCTCGGCGGTGTCGAGACCGCAGGCCCGCCGTTCCGGTTCGGGGACGGCCTCGCCCGCGGCGCGGTCCCCCGGGACGACACCGTCGACCCAGCCCATCAGGTAGAAGCCGGCGCCGAGCACCGCGGTGTCCGTGCAGAGGGCGACCGGCTCCGGCACCGGGACCGCGGTGCCGGCCAGTGCGGTCAGGAAGCGCCACTCCCGGCCCATGTCGTGCGCGGTGGCGAGCACACCCCCGGTCGGTGGGCGGCGCAGTGCGTACGGCGTGCCGCGGGCGTCGGTGACCCGGAAGGTGAGGTTGGAGTGTCCGCCGGAGATCCGCTCCACGGCCACCGGGCCGTCGCCGAGCTCGACCTGCGGCACCTCGGCCGCCAGCCAGCGGGTCAGGGCGACCGGGTCCACCCCGTCGTGTGCGTCGGTCATCCCCCGATGCAACATGATCGCCCCCGCGCCGACCAGCCCCCGGACGGAGAACACCGGCACGTCCTCCGGGCCGGACCGCGCGACCAGTGGCACCGGCGGCCCCGGCGGCACGGCCCTGGGTTTCCCGGCACCGGCCGAGGCGTCCGCTCCTAGGACGGTGGCAGGACGAGCCGGGCCAGCAGGCGTTCGGCCTCCGCGGCCGGGTCCGCGGTGAGCCCGGTGTGCACTGGGCCGGGGCACACGATGGTGCTGCGGGCGGTGGTGAGGCGCCGGAAACGGCGTCCGATGTCCTCCCCCGCGCCGGGGCCGCGGGCGGCCAGCGCGCCGGTGGCGTGCCGGTCCGACCGCGGCGGCTCGGGCACCGCGGCGACCGCGGCCACGGTCGCCAGCAGCTCGTCGACGGCGTCGGCGTCGGCGGTCGGGTCGAGCGCGGCCAGCCGGGCACGGTCGAGGTGGACGCGCACCGCGAGGACGTCGCGGGCCCGGCAGTGCAGCAGCACCCCGGCGTTCATCGACTCCCCGCGTTCCACCCGCGGCACGACCCGCAGCAGCGCGTACTCGTAGGGGACGAGGTCGCTCACCGGCCCTCCCCGCCGCCGACGCCACCGATCCGCAGCCACGGTGGACGGCGGGGCGCCCGGTCGACCGGCCGGGGTCTGCCCGCGGCCACCGTCGCGGCGACGCCCGGCAACCAGTCCCCGCGTGCCGCGACCCGGGCCAGCAGGGCCTCGGCGTAGGCGGCACGGACGGCGTCGGGACCGCCGACGCCGTCGACGTCGGCGATCCACTCGTCGGGGACGAGTGCCAGCACCTCGTCGAGCAGGGCCGGGGTGACCTGCGGGGCGAGCGCGGCGACGGCGGAGTCGAGGTCGGGGTGCGCACCGAGCAGCACGTGGTCGCCGGCGTCGAACGGACGGTGGGCGAACCGCGACGCGGCCGACCAGTCGTGGGCGAAGGTGAGCGTCGCGCCGTGGTCGATCAGGTAGGGCCTGCGGTGCCAGAGCAGCATGTTCGAGTTGCGCCAGGAGCGGTCGACGTTCCCGACGAGCGCGTCGAACCAGAGCACCCGCCCGGCGAACCCGGGCCCGACGTCGAACGCGACCGGGTCCAGGTCGAGCGCCCCCGGCAGGAAGTCGACGGCGAGGTTGAGCCCGTCGGAGTTCCGGAGCAGCTCCTGGACCTCCTCGTCGGGCTCGGTGCGCCCGAGCGTCCCGTCGACGACGATCGTCGCGATCCGCGGGACGGGCAGGCCCAGCGCGCGGGCGAGCTCCCCGGCGACGATCTCGTTGACCAGCACCGGACGGCCCTGCCCGGCGCCGGTGAACTTCACCGCGTAGGTGCCGAGGTCGTCGGCCTCCATCAGTCCGGGCAGCGACCCGCCCTCGCGCAGCGGGGTCACGTACCGGATCGCGGTCAGCCGGGGCAGGGCCCGCTTCTCGGTCGTCGGCTCCTGGCTCACCCGCGGAGGTTAGCGCCGGACGTGCGAACGGCCCGCACCCCGTGGCGTCGGGGTGCGGGCCGTGGTCGCGCTCGCCGGCCGGGCCGGTAGGAGGATCACCGGCCCGCCCGGCTCCGGGGCGCGCGGGCGGGCCGGGAGGTACGGGTCAGACCGAGACGGTCTGGCGCGGGATCGCCTGGGTCTGCTCCATGCGGCGGGCCGCCTGGCGGGCCAGGAGCTCGTCGACGCTGAACCGGCCCGGGCCGCTGGACATGAGGATCAGCGTGGCGCAGATGATCGTGCCGACCGGCGCCCAGCCGTTGTCGGCCATGAACAGGCCGTTCTTGCCGTGGACGAACCAGATCGCGCCGGCCATCACGAAGGTCATCAGTGCACCGGGGACGACCATGCGGACACCGAGGGCGACCGACAGCGAGAACACGAGCTCGACCACGATCGTGAACGACGCCGCGCCGATGGCCAGCGGGATGCCGAACTTCGCGAACACGGCGGCGGTGTCGAACAGACCGGCGTCGATCTTCTTCCACGAGTGCATGACCATGATGTAGGCCAGCAGCAGACGGGCGACGAGCAGCGCGACGTCGCGCGGGGTTCCGGTCAGGGAGCGGTACACGGTTCCTCCAGGAGCGAGTTGGTCACCGCGGGTGAGCTCGTCACCACGGAATGCACAAGACCTAAGCGCACGAACGTGCTACTCCGCCGAGTTCAGCAACTCTGCGCGACGAAATGGCCGCACGGCGCGACGAGGCGCACCGGACGGCCGGTCACCCGACCGGGGAGCGCTGCGGCCGGTGCGTCACGCGGTACGACCGGACGAGCGGTCGCCGCACGGGCGCATCACCGCAGGTCACGAGCACGGAGGGTCGCACCTTCCGGGCGGCCATCACCCGTATGTCGCAGTGGTTCGACGACCACTCCGCAGGGGGTCACCGACGGTCGTCACGTCGTGCAGCCCGGCGTTCCGGACGTGCCGCTCGTCCCGCGGATCGTCGCGTACGACGGGCGGTTCGCCCGAGCGGCCCAGCGACGCGCCCCGGCTCGTGCCGGCGCGCTCGCGCCGGGGTGCTGCGCCATGATGGCCGCGTGTCCGACACGAACAGCCACGACATCACGGCGACCACGGAATGGACGGCGCTGACCGAGCACGCGGCGGAGGTCGAACCCCGACACCTGCGGTCGCTGTTCGACGACGACCCCGACCGCGCCGCCGCCCTCACCGCCACCGGCGCCGACCTGGTGCTCGACTACTCCAAGCACCGCATCACCCGAGACACCGTCGGTCTGCTGACGGACCTGGCGCGCGCGGCCGGACTGCCCGCGCGCATCGAGGCGATGTTCACCGGTGAGCACGTGAACACCTCCGAGGACCGGGCGGTCCTGCACACGGCCCTGCGGCTGCCGCGGGACGCGTCGCTCACCGTCGACGGCCAGGACGTCGTCGCCGACGTGCACGCCGTGCTGGACCGGATGGGCGAGTTCACCGACGCCGTCCGCTCCGGGGCGTGGACCGGGTTCACCGGGCAGAGGATCCGCACCGTGGTCAACATCGGCATCGGTGGCTCCGACCTGGGCCCGGTCATGGCCTACGAGGCGCTGCGGGACTACGCCCAGCGCGACCTCGAGTGCCGGTTCGTGTCCAACATCGACCCGACCGACCTGTACGAGAAGACCCGCGACCTCGACCCGGCGACGACCCTGTTCGTCGTCTCGTCGAAGACGTTCACCACGCAGGAGACGCTCACCAACGCCCGCAACGCGCGGTCCTGGCTGCTGTCCGGGCTTGGGACGGACGACACCGGAGCGGTCGCGAAGCACTTCGCCGCGGTCTCCACGAACGCCGAGAAGGTGGCGGAGTTCGGCATCTCCACCGACAACATGTTCGGGTTCTGGGACTGGGTGGGCGGGCGCTACTCGGTGGACTCGGCGATCGGCCTGTCGCTGATGTGCGCGATCGGCCGCGAGCACTTCGCGGAGTTCCTCGCCGGCATGCACGCCATGGACGAGCACTTCCGCCACACCCCGCTCGAGCAGAACCTGCCGGTGATCTCCGGGCTGCTCGGCGTCTGGTACTCGAACTTCTTCGGCGCCGACACCCGCGCGGTGCTGCCGTACTCGCAGTACCTGCACCGGCTGCCGGCCTACCTGCAGCAGCTCACCATGGAGTCCAACGGCAAGTCGGTGCGCGGTGACGGCACCCCGGTCACCACGACCACCGGCGAGATCTTCTGGGGCGAGCCGGGCACCAACGGCCAGCACGCGTTCTACCAGCTGCTGCACCAGGGCACCCGGCTCGTGCCGTGCGACTTCATCGGCTTCGCCCGTCCGCACCACGACCTGCCCGGCGAGGACGCGGCCGACTCCCACGACCTGTTCATGGCGAACCTGTTCGCCCAGTCCGCGGCGCTGGCGTTCGGCAAGACCGCCGCGGAGATCGAGGCCGAGGGCACCCCGGCCGACGTCGTGCCGCACAAGGTGATGCCGGGCAACCGGCCGTCGTCGACGGTCCTGGCCGAGAAGCTGACCCCGTCGGTGCTGGGGCAGATCATCGCCTTCTACGAGCACGTCACCTTCGTCGAGGGCACGATCTGGGGCATCGACTCCTTCGACCAGTGGGGGGTCGAGCTCGGCAAGGTCATGGCCAAGCAGTTCGGGCCCGCGCTCTACGGCGCGAACCCGCCGGACGCCGCCGAGTCCGGTCTCGACGCGTCCACCGCCGCGCTGATCGGTCGCTACCGCGCCTGGCGCGGTCGCTGAGACCCCTCGCCCGGCGGGGCCCCGTCCCGCCGGGCGAGAATCGCCCGGTGAACGATCCACGGTCGGCCCCGCTGCGGGCCCGCGTCACCGGTCCGGTCGCTGCGGCCCTGCTCCTGCTCGCCGGGGTGCTGATCGCCCTGGCAGCGACGGGGGTGCTGCAGAGCGGTGACACCGAGACCGCGATCGGACTCGCCGCGGACCGGATCCCGGGGGTCACGGTGGTGGCGCTGGTGGTCACCGAGCTCGGGAACACCGTCGGCAGCACCGCGGTCGCCCTGGTCGGCGCGGCCGTGCTCGCGCTGCGCGGCCGGGCCGCCGAGGGGCTGTGCCTGGCCGCGGTGCCGCTCGTCGCGAGCGTGGTGTTCACGGTGATCAAGCAGCTGCTCGACCGGGCCCGCCCACCCGCGGACCTGCAAGTCACCTTCATCGCGAACGAGTCCCTGCCCTCCGGACACGCGACGATGGTCGCCGCCGCCTGGACGGCGCTGGTGCTCGTGCTGTGGCCGGTACTGCGCCCGCGCGGCCGGGTGCTGCTCACCGCGTTCGCGGTGCTGTGGGCCGGAGCCGTCGGGTTCACCCGCATCTACCTGGGTGTGCACTGGCTGTCCGACGTGCTCGCCGGATGGACGCTCGGGGCGGCGCTCGCGTTCACCGGGGTGACGGTGCTGTCGCTGGTCCTCTACCGGCGGACCCGGCGACGGGACGTCACCGCGGCCTGACCCGGCCACCGGCGCCGGTCAGGCCCCGGGGTCGGCGTCCGGTGTCCCGGCGCCGGTCAGGGCGCCGGTGACGCGCGTGGCCCGCTCCCCCGCCGCGGCGAGGGTGCGGGCGTGGTCGTGCCAGGCACCGATGTCCTCGCGCAGCCACGCCGCGCGCAGTGCCTCCGTCGCCGTCGTCCACTGCCGCAGCAGCGCGACCCCCTCGGCGGCGCCCGCGGCCTTCCGGTGCGTGCGCAGCGCACCGGTCATCGCGAGCACGGCACGCGTCGCGGTCGCGACCTTCCCGGTGATCTCGATCGGCACCGGGAGTCCCGCCGTGGCCTGGGCGACGGCGGCGGCGCGGGTCAGCAGCAGCACCGCGGCCACCACCGCGACCAGCACGACGACCGCCGTCGCCCAGAACGCCGCGCCCGCCACCGGGGTGAACGCGAGCACCAGCACGACGAGCAGCAGCGCGGGGACCGCCCACCGGACCCCGCGGGCGGTCCGGGCCAGGAGGTGGGCCCGGCGCTGGACCCCGGGGTCGGGTGGGGTGTCGTCGGCGCGCACGAGGCCGCGGTCGACGTACAGCAGAGCGGTGTCGGACGCGTCCGGCATGGGGTGATTGTGCACGGCTCCCGGGAGGACGGAACCGCGGGATTCGCGTACCCGGTGAGCGAGCTCGCCGACGTCACGTCCGGCCGTGGGGACGGGGCGGGCACGTGCGGTCGCTCCGCCCGGGTTCAGACCTGCTCCCGCGGGCACCACCAGGTCGACCGCCCGCCGACGGTCCCGTGCACCATCTCCGTCCCGCAGCGCGGGCAGTGCCCGCCCGGACGCCGGTGCTCGACGACCTCACCGGTGTGGACGCCGCCGTGGGCGATGGCCCGCTCCAGCGCGCGGCCGAGGTCGCGGTGCAGCCGATCCAGGTCGGCGCGGGTCAGGTCGCGGACCGGGGCCGTCGGCGAGATCCTCGCCTGCCACAGTGTCTCGTCGGCCAGCAGGTTCCCGACGCCGGCCAGCACGGACTGGTCGAGCAGCCGGGCCTTCACCGCCGACGTGCCGCGCAGCAGGCGTTCGCGGAACTCGGCGGGGTCGATGCCCTCGGCGTCGGGTCCGAGGCCGGACAGGTCGGGGTCGAGCCGGACCCGGCCGAGACGGCGCTTGTCGAACAGCCGGAGCTGCCCGCCGTCGTCGAAGGTCAGGGTGAACCGGTCCCACTCGGCCTTGCGCGGCTGCCGGTCGAGGCGGGCGGGGCCGCCGCCGATGCGCTCACCGTCGGAGTCGGTGACCACGATCCGTCCGCCCATCCCGAGATGCACGCCGAGCGCGGGCCCCGCCTCGCCGTCGGCGGTCTCGGTGTCGCACCACATGGTCTTGCCGATCCGGTTCGCCCGGGTGAGCCGCCCGCCCTTCAGCGCCGAGGCGATGTCACCGGGCCGGTGCGGGCGGCAGACCCAGTCGTCGCGGTCGTCGACGGCGGTGATCGTGCGGCCGACGGCCTCGGCGAGGACGGTGCGTGCGTTCTCCACCTCGGGCAGCTCCGGCATGACGGTCAGTGTGGCGTGGCCGGGGAACACGCGCGCGCCGGTCCGTCGTTGGGGCCGGTGTGACTGCTGGTGAACGGATGAAGGTGCGGGCGCCCGAACTGCGCGGACGGCGGTGGCTCAACACCGGCGGCGAGGACGTGACCCTCGCCGGGCTGCGCGGGCGGATCGTGGTGCTCGACTTCTGGACGTTCTGCTGCGTCAACTGCCTGCACGCGCTCGACGAGCTGCGGCCCCTGGAGGCCGAGTTCGGCGACGTCCTGACGATCATCGGGGTGCACTCGCCGAAGTTCGTGCACGAGGCGGACCCGGCCGCCGTCGAGGCCGCGGTGGAGCGCTACGACGTCACCCACCCCGTCCTCGACGATCCCGAGCTCACCACCTGGGACGCCTACGCCGCCCGCGCCTGGCCGACCCTGGCCGTCGTCGACCCGGACGGGTTCGTCGTCGCCCGGATGGCGGGCGAGGGCCACGGCCCCGGCCTGGCCGCGCTGGTCCGGGAGCTGGTCGCCACGCACGGCGACCGGCTGCGCCGCGGGGACGACCCGTACGTCCCGCCGCCCGCGCCGGACACCGCGCTGCGCTTCCCCGGCTCGGCCGTCGCGCTGCCCGGCGGCACGTTCCTCGTGTCCGACACCGCCCACCACCAGCTCGTCGAGCTGGCGGGCGACCTGGAGACCGAGGTGCGGCGGATCGGGGCCGGGGAGCGCGGGTTCGCCGACGGCGCGGCGTCGGCGGCGCGGTTCTCCGAGCCGCAGGGGCTGCTGGTCCTCCCCTCCGGCGACGCCGTCCTGGTCGCCGACACCGTCAACCACGCGGTCCGGCGGGTCGACCTGGCCGACGGCACCGTGTCCACCCTGGCCGGGACCGGTGAGCAGCTGCGCGAGCGGGTCGCGGTGGGCGCCACGTCGACGCTGCTGTCCTCGCCGTGGGACCTCGCGTGGTGGGGCGGCACGGTCGTCGCCGCCATGGCGGGCCCGCACCAGCTGTGGACCCTCGACCCCGCCACCGGCGAGGCCCGGGTGCTGGCCGGGACCACCACCGAGGGGCTGCGCGACGGGGCGTTCGACGAGGCGTTCTTCGCCCAGCCCTCCGGGCTCGCGGTGGGCCCCGACGGGACGCTGTGGGTCGCCGACTCCGAGATCTCCGCGCTGCGACGGATCGGGGACGGCCCCGGGGCCGCGGTCGCGACGGCCGTCGGGCAGGGGCTGTTCGAGTTCGGGCACCGCGACGGCCCGGCCGCGCAGGCGCTGCTGCAGCACCCGCTCGGGGTGACCGTGCTGCCCGACGGCTCGGTCGCCGTCGCCGACACCTACAACGGTGCCGTGCGCCGGTTCGACCCGGCCACGAACCGGGTCTCGACGCTGGCCGAGGGGCTCGCCGAACCGTCGGACCTGCTCGTCGACGGCGAGACACTGGTCGTCGTCGAGTCCGCGGCGCACCGGCTGGTGCGGCTGCCCGTCCCGGCCGGGTCGCTCGTGGCCGGCGACGCCCACGTCGTCCGGCGTACCCCGACGACGCTCGCCCCGGACGTGACGCTGCGGATCGGGTTCACCCCGCCCACCGGCCAGCACCTCGACGACCGCTACGGCGACCCGACGTCGCTGACCGTGGTCGCCGACCCGCCGTCGCTGCTGCGGGGCGGCGGCGGCACCGCGACCGGGCTGACCCGCGAGCTGCGTCTGGACCCGTCCGTCGGCGCCGGGGTGCTGCAGGTCGCGGTGACCGCGGCGGCCTGCGACGACCCGTCGGACGGGTTCGCCGCCTGCCACCGCTACCAGCAGGACTGGGGCATCCCGGTGACCGTCGGCGACGACGGCCCGGCCGAGCTGGAGCTCGACCTGCGGTCGGTCTAGCCCTCCATCCAGGCGAGCACCGCCATCACGCGGCGGTGGTCGTCCGAGGACGGCGGCAGTCCGAGCTTGGTGAAGATCGAGGAGATGTGCTTCTCCACCGCGCCCTGGGTGATCACCATGAGCCGCCCGATCGCGATGTTGGTGCGGCCCTGGGCCATGAGCTCCAGCACCTCGCGCTCGCGCGGGGACAGCTCGGCCAGCGGGTCACGCCGGCGGCGCTTGGTGAGCAGCGCGGAGACGACCTCCGGGTCCAGCACGGTGCCGCCCGCGGCGACCCTGCCGAGCGCGTCGGACAGGTCAGCGAGCTTGGAGACGCGGTCCTTGAGCAGGTAGCCGACCCCGCCACCGGCCTCCAGCAGGTCGGTGGCGTAGGACTCCTCGACGTACTGGGACAGCACGAGGATCCCCACCGACGGGAACCTCCGGCGGATCTCCAGCGCGGCCCGCAACCCCTCGTCGGTGAACGACGGCGGCATCCGGACGTCCACGACGGCCACCTCGGGCTGGTGCTCCTCCACCGCCGCGACCAGCGCGGTGCCGTCCCCGACGGCGGCGAGCACCGTCGCGTCCGCCTCCTCCAGCAGCCGGACCAGGCCCTCGCGCAGCAGCACCGAGTCCTCGGCGAGCACCACCCGCATCGTCATGGACCCATCCTGGGTCACGCGTCGCCGAGGCCGGCGACCGGGACCTCCGCGGTCAGGACGGTCGGGCCACCGGGCGGGCTGTCGACCTCCAGGCGTCCCTCGACGATCTCCAGCCGGTCGGCGAGCCCGGCCAGGCCGTGGCCCTTGCCCGGGTGGGCGCCGCCGCGGCCGTCGTCGCGGACGCTGACCCGAAGCAGCGTCTCGTCGACGGTCACCGTGACGGTCACCGCGGTCGCGCCGGCGTGCTTGGCGATGTTGGTGAGCGCCTCGGTCACCACGAAGTACGCGGTGTTCTCGACCAGGGCGGGCAGCCGGGCACCGTCGTCGAGGCCGACGTCGAGGTCGACCGGGACCGGGCAGCGGCCCGCGGCGGCCCGCAGCGCCGGGCCGAGCCCGCGGTCGGCGAGGATCGGTGGTGCGATGCCCCGGGACAGCGCGCGCAGCTCCGAGAGCGCCTCACGGCTCTGTTCCAGTGCCTCGTGCAGCAGCGGGCGGGCGCGCTCGGGATCGTCGTCGAGGCGCCGGACGGCGGACTCCAGGTCCATGCCGAGCCGCACCAGCCGCTGCTGCGGCCCGTCGTGGATGTCGCGTTCGAGCCGGCGCAGGGTCTGTGCCTCGGCCGCGACGGCCGCCCGCCGCCCGGCGGCCAGAGCCAGCGCGCGGGCCCGCAGTGCGGCCGTCTGGTTGGTGAGCAGGCCGCGGGCGAGCAGTGCGCGCATGTCGGTCAGCCACCGCACGACCGTCGGCAGGGTCACGAGCAGCAGAACCCCGAGCCCGGTGTTGAGCGCGACGTCGCCGAGGGTGGAGTCGATGCCGGTGACGGACCCGAACAGCGTCCAGTTCTCCGGCCCGCGCGGCAACGACCACTGCCAGAACACGTAGAACAGCCCGCCGAGCCCGGTGACCGCCCACACCAGCGCGACCACCGCGGTCAGGATCCGGACCGGCAGGGCGGCGACCGCGTGCGCCACGTCGCGCCAGCTCTGGGGGTCGGCCAGCGCCCGGAACAGCCGTCCCATCAGCGAGCGCCCGCGGTTGGGCCGGTAGTGGTGCGGCGGGAGCGGACCGCCGGTCGCGCCCTCGGTGGCCCGGCGCTCCAGCTCGGCGAACCCACGCGCCGCGGCCAGCAGACCGACGGTGATGGGCAGCCCGATCCAGATGACGAACGTGCTCGCCCCCAGCACCAGCCCGACCAGCACCACCACCCCGCTGACGACCGCCAGCGGCAGCCCGGCCAGCAGGTAGGCCATCTGCGCGCCGAGCCGGGTGCGTCCCGGCCACGTCGACGGCCAGCCCGGCGCGTGCGGCAGGTGCAGGCCGCCGTCGCGCAGCAGGTACTCGCGCAGCGCGCCGTTGCCCCAGCCCTCCAGCGCACGGACCAGGTGCGGGTCCAGGTGGCTGCCGCCCGGCTCGTCGGGGTCCGGCCGCGGCCGGACGGCCTGCTCCTCCGCCATCACGGTCCACCTCCTCGCCTGCCGGTCGTCCCCTGCGCAGGATAGGCGGTGACGAACGCCGCGCCGGGGTCGCGTGGGGCGGGGGCGACATGGTGAGCTACCACTCGGTAACAGACGCGACGACGCGAGAAGGTGTGCCCGTGGACCCCGCCGACCTCACCGACGTCCTGGACTCCGTCCGTGACTTCATCCGCACCGAGGTGGTGCCGCAGGAGGAGCGGATCGACGCCGAGGACGCCGTCCCCGAGCGCATCGTCGCCCAGTGCAAGGAGATGGGCCTCTACGGCTTCACCATCCCCGAGCAGTACGGCGGCCTCGGTCTGACCGCCTCACAGGAGGTCCGGCTCGCGTTCGAGCTCGGCTGGACGACCCCTGCGCTGCGTTCGTTGTTCGGCACCAACAACGGCATCGCCGGGCACGTGCTGCTGGAGGGCGGCACCGAGGAGCAGAAGAAGCAGTGGCTGCCCCGGCTGGCGTCCGGTGAGGTCACCGCCTCGTTCGGGCTGACCGAGGCCGACGCGGGCTCCGACCCGTCGTCGCTCACCACCAGGGCCGTCCGCGACGGCGACGGCTGGGTCCTCAACGGCTCCAAGCGCTACATCACCAACTCCCCCGTCGCCGACGTGATCATGGTGTTCGCGCGGACCGACCCGGACGCCCCCGGCAACCGCGGCATCTCGACCTTCCTCGTCCCGAAGGGCACCCCCGGCCTCTCGGTCGGGCCGAAGGACCACAAGATGGGCCAGTTCGGCGCGTGGACCGCCGACGTGTACCTCGACGACGTCCGCGTCCCGTTCGAGAACGTCGTCGGTGGCGAGGACGGCATCGACAAGGGCTTCCTCGTCGCCGCCAAGTGCCTGGCCCACGGCCGGCTGCACATCGCCGCCGTCTGCGTCGGGATGGCCGACCGCCTGGTCCACGAGACCGTCGAGTTCGCCAGGACCCGGGAGCAGGGCGGCAAGCCGATCGCGCGGTTCCAGCTGGTCCAGGGCCTGGTCGCGGACTCGGTCACCGACGCGCGTGCCGGCCGCGGTCTGGTCCTCGACGCCGCTCGCAGCTTCGACGACGGCACCGACATGGTCTCCGGGCCCGCCGCCGCGAAGTACTTCTGCTCGGAGATGGTGGGCCGGGTCGCCGACCGCGCCGTCCAGGTGCACGGCGGGGCGGGTTACATGCGCGGGGTCGCGGTCGAGCGGTTCTACCGCGACGCCCGGCTCTTCCGGATCTACGAGGGCACCAGCCAGATCCAGCAGGTGATCATCGCCCGCGACGCGCTGGGCCGCGCCGCCCGCGGCTGACCGTTCGCCTGCGGTCCGGCCCGTCCGGGCCGCCGGTCACCCGCCGGCGAGCACCCGGCGCAGCACCGCGGAGACCACCCGGATCTCCGCCACCAGGTCACCCGGCACCGGGGCGGAGACCCAGCGGGTGAAGGCCGTGCGGAACACCGCGACGCCCGCCTCGGCCGCCACGGTCGCACCCGGCTCGCCCACGCCCCGGTCACGCAGTCCCTCGGCGAGCACCCGCGTGACCGCCTCCATCTTCACCAGCTCCCGCTCGCGCAGCGAGACGTTCGCCATCAGCACCCCCTGCCGGCGCCGCGCGAACTCCCACCCCGGGTCGAACGCGCCGGCCGCGTGTTCCAGCGCGGCGCTCAGCGCACGCTCGGGTGGCACGTCCGGGCCCACGGCGGCCAGCCCCGCGGCGAACAGGGCCACGAACGACTCCCCCGAGTCCCCGCCGAACAGCACCTCCCGCTTGTCGGCGTAGTGCCGGAAGAACGTCCGCTTGGTGACCCCGGCCCGGGACGCGATGTCCTCCACCGTCGTGCCGTCGAAGCCGTGCTCCTCGAACAGGTCCAGGGCCGCTCCACGCAGCCGTCCGGCGGCGTCCGGCTCCCATCTGCCCATGCGCGCAGCCTACGTGATGACACCTCGTGTCATCCTGGTGTACGGTGATGTCATCAGGTGACATCACCTGGTCGTCATCACTCACGGAGGCACCACATGCGCATCCTCGTCACCGGGGCGACCGGCTGGATCGGCTCCGCCCTCGTTCCCGAGCTCCTCGGGGCGGGCCACCGCGTCGTCGGACTGTCCCGGTCCGACGCCGGCGCTGCCGCTCTCGACTCGGCGGGAGCCGAGGTCGTCCGGGGCGACCTGGACGACCTCGACCTGCTGTCCGCCACGGCCGCGCAGGTCGACGGCGTCGTCCACCTCGCCTTCAAGCACGACCTGGCCTTCGGTGGCGACTTCCCCGCCGCGGTCGCCGCGGACCGGGCGGCCGTCGCCGCACTCGCCGCACCGCTGAAGGGCACCGGCCGCCCGCTCGTCATCGCCTCCGGACTGGCCGGACACCATTCCGGCACGCCCGTCACCGAGGACGACCCGCCCGCCGCCGACAGCCCGGCGGCGCACCGCATGGCCACCGAGCGGGACGTCCTGGCCCTCGCCTCGGCGGACGTGCGCTCGACGAGCGTGCGGCTCGCCCCCACCGTGCACGGCGCGGGCGACACCGGCTTCGTGTCCGTGCTCGTCGAGACCGCACGCCGGACCGGGATCAGCGCCCAGGTCGGCGACGGGAGCACCCACTGGCCCGCCGTGCACGTCACCGACGCGGCACGGCTGTTCCGACTGGCCTGCGAGTCCGCCCCGGCCGCGACGGTGCTGCACGCCGCGGACGAGCAGGGCGTGCCGATGCGCGAGATCGCCGGCGCGATCGGCCGCGGGCTCGACGTGCCGGTGCGGGAGGTGCAGCCGGAGCACTTCGGCCACCTGGGCGCCTTCGCCGCGCTCGACATCGTCGCCCTCAGCGACCGGACCCGGGCGCTGCTCGGCTGGCGGCCGGAGGGGCCCACGCTCGTCGAGGACATCGAGCGGCACTACACCAGGGCCACCACGGCACAGCCGACGAGCTGAGGCACCGGCCAACGACGAACGGCCCCGCCCGGGATTCCCGGGCGGGGCCGTTCGTACGGTGCGGTGGATCAGTGGGCGGCGGGACCCCGGTGGTACTCGAACACCAGCCCGCCGACGGCGATCAGCACCAGCGTCATGCCGACGACGATCATCCAGGCGTACCAGAACGCCACACCCAGCGCGGCGAACGCCGCCGCGGCGGCCAGACCCAGGGGCCAGTAGCTGCCGGGCGAGAAGAAGCCCACCTCACCGGCGCCGTCGGACACCTCGGCCTCGGGGTTGTCCTCGGGACGCTCCTCCAGGCGGCGCGAGACGAACCGGAAGTACGTGCCGACGATCAGCGACAGACCCGCGGTCAGCCACAGCGCGGTCACGCCGACGACCTCACCGGCGATGAACATGTACGCCAGCGCGGCCAGGATGAAGAAGCCGGTGACGATCTCGAAGAGCCGGGACTCGATCTTCATGGGTGCGCGTCCTCCCTCAGCCCGTGACCTGCGCGGCGAGCTGGCCGCGGTCGGTCGAGAACGGCTGCGTGCTGATCGCCTCCGGCGCGCACCACTCGCCGCAGTTCAGCGCCTGCAGCGCCTCGCCGGTCGAGTAGGCCTGCCCGGTCTGCGGGTTGATCTCCTTGCGGAGCTGGATGTACCGGTCGAACAGCGCGGGCTCCAGGGCACGCACCTCGAAGTTCATCTGCGAGTGGTACGTGCCGCACAGCTCGGCGCAGCGACCGACGAACGCACCCTCACGGTCGATCCGGTCGATGATGTAGGTGTTGTCCTGCTCGTTCCGCTCCGGGAACGGGAAGACGTCGCGCTTGAAGAGGAACTCCGGCACGTAGAACGAGTGGATGACGTCGGGCGAGCGCTGCGTGAACTGGATCGACCGGTCGGTCGGGAGGACCATGATCGGGATCGTGTCGCTCGTGCCCAGCGTGCTCACCGGGCGTCCGCCCGGGCCGGCCTCGTCGGGGTAGGAGAACTCCCAGTTCCACTGGAACCCGACGATGTCGACCCGCAGGTCGGCCGGGCCACCCGCGGTCGGGTTCTCCTTGTCGACGAAGTTCTGCACGTTCACCGTGAAGCCGAAGAGCACGGCGACGATGACGGTCGGGATGGCGGTGAAGACGAGCTCGACCGGCAGGTTGTACTGCGTCTGGCGCGGCAGCGAGCCGTCGTCGTCCTTGCGCTTGCGGTGCAGGATCATCGCCCAGAACATCGCGCCCCAGGTGATGACACCGACGATCAGCGCCGCGATCGCGGACCAGGTCCACAGGTGGCGCATCGACTCGGCTTCGGGGGTCACCCCCTCGGGCCACCCGAACCGGATGACCTCCTGGACCGAGCAACCGGCCAGAGCCGGCGCCGCCAGCAGGCCGACCACGGCCACCTTCGCCGCCCGGGCGATCCGGGAGCGGCCTTCGGTTCGGGCCACTGCACGCCGCCTTCCTGTCGTCTCCTGCGTACGCCGCACTGCCAGCACGTTCTTCCTTGCTCCGCCGTCACGACACCGCGGCCGAAGGGGATCTTGTGCCACCCGTATGGAGCACCGTCTTCGACCTCGCGTAGAGCCTAGACGAACCCCGGTCGGGCCGCGCCCCCCGGGGGTTCCCGGCCGGCGAGTGAACGTCGTCACCGCCGCAGGGGAAACCGGCAGTCTCTCAGCGGGAAGACCGTTTCGCACCGGGGCGCGCGAGACCCGTCCGGCTGACTCGGCATACTGACCGGTGTGTGCGGACTGCTGGGATTGCTGACCGCCGGGGCGGACGCCGCGACCCGGGTCGAGCCGATCGCCGACGGGCTGCGCTGTGCGCGGCACCGGGGACCCGACGAGAGCGAGACGTGGAACGACCACGACCTCGTCCTGGGGTTCAACCGGCTGTCGATCATCGACGTCGACCATTCCCACCAACCCCTGCACTGGGGGCCGGTGCCGGGAGAGGACACCCGCTACACGATCGTCTTCAACGGCGAGATCTACAACTACCTCGAGCTCCGTGAGGAGCTGATCGAGACCTACGACGCGGCCTTCGCCACCGACGGCGACGGCGAGGTCATCGTCGCGGCGTTCCACTACTGGGGCCCCGACGCCGTCCAGCGCCTGCGCGGCATGTTCGCCTTCGCGATCTGGGACGTCGTGGAGCGCGAGCTGTTCCTGGCCCGCGACCCGTTCGGCATCAAGCCGCTGTTCCTGGCCACCACCCCGGTCGGCACCGCGTTCGCCAGCGAGAAGAAGTCGCTGCTGTCCCTGGCCGGTGAGCTCGAGATCGGGCTCGACCTGGAGCCGGCCGCGCTGCAGCACTACCTGACCCTGCAGTACGTGCCCGAGCCGATGTCGCTGCACCGGATGATCTCGCGCGTCGAGTCCGGCACGCACGTCACCGTGCGCCCCGGCGAGGAGCCGCTGCACCAGCGCTACTTCGCGCCGAAGTTCATCTCACTGCCCAGCCACGCCCCGGCCAGCGCCGAGGCGGAGGCGATCGTGCACGGCGAGATCGCCGACGTGCTGCGCGACTCGGTCGCCAAGCACATGCGGGCCGACGTCACCGTCGGCGCGTTCCTGTCCGGCGGGATCGACTCCACCGCCATCGCGGCGCTGGCCAAGGAGCACAACCCGAACCTGATCACCTTCACCACCGGGTTCGAGCGCGAGGGCTACTCCGAGGTCGACGTGGCCGCCGAGTCCGCCGCGGCGATCGGCGTGCGGCACGTGGTGCGCACCGTCAAGCCGGACGAGATGATGGAGGCCCTGCCGCTCATCATCTGGTACCTCGACGACCCGGTCGCCGACCCCGCGCTGGTCCCGCTGTGGTTCATCGCCCGCGAGGCCCGCCAGCACGTCAAGGTCGTCCTGTCCGGCGAGGGCGCCGACGAGCTGTTCGGCGGCTACTCGATCTACCGCGAGCCGCTGTCGCTGTCGCCGTTCGAGAAGGTCCCCGGCACGCTCAAGCCGCTCATGCGCCGGGCCTCGCGCAAGATGCCCGAGGGCATGCGGGGCAAGGACCTGCTGCGCCGCGGGTCGCTGTCGATGGAGCAGCGCTACTACGGCAACGCCCGCATCTTCCGTGACGACCAGCTCCACGAGGTCCTGCGCGGCTACGACCCGCGGGTGTCGCACCAGGACGTCACGGCGCCGCACTACTTCGCCAGCCACGACTGGGACCCGGTCGCCCGGATGCAGCACGTGGACCTGTTCACCTGGCTGCGTGGCGACATCCTGGTCAAGGCCGACAAGATGACGATGGCGCACTCGCTGGAGCTGCGGGTGCCGTTCCTCGACCCCGAGGTCTTCGACATCGCCTCGTCGCTGCCGCAGTCGCAGAAGATCACCCACGGCTCGAACGGCACCACGAAGTACGCGCTGCGCCGGGCCTGCGAGGGCATCATCCCGCCGCACGTGCTGAACCGGCCGAAGCTGGGCTTCCCGGTGCCGATCCGGCACTGGCTGCGCGACGAGATGTACGCCTGGGCGCGCGATATCCTGCAGAACTCCGGGGCCGGGCACCTGATCGACCTGCAGGCCGTGCACCGCATGCTCGACGCGCACCGCGAGGGCCCGGTCGACCACTCCCGCCGGATCTGGGCGGTGCTGGTCTTCCTGCTGTGGCACGGGATCTTCGTCGAGAAGCGGATCGTTCCCGAGGTCCCGACCCCGACCTACCCGGTCAAGATCTGAGCGGTCCCGCACGACGACGGGCCGGCACCCCTGGGGGTGCCGGCCCGTTCGGCCACTACGGCGGGGTCAGCCGGGCAGGACGGCCCGGATCTCGTCGGCGGCGGCGTCACCGAACGCGTCGCGCAGCCGGATGAGGGCAGCGTCGCGGTCCCAGGTCCACTCCTGCGGGCCGTCGGACTCCAGGACGTAGGTCGCGATGAGCGCGCCCAGCTGGGCCGAGCGCTCCAGCGACAGCCCGGCGCCGAGCGCGGTGAGGAACCCGGCGCGCCAGGCGTCACCGACGCCGGTCGGGTCGACCAGCTCGGTCGGCGGGACGACGTCGATCCGGGTCTCGGTGCCGTCGGCCTCGACGATCAGCGCACCCCGCTCGCCGAAGGTGGTGATCCGGGTGCCGACCTTGGCGCCGATCTCCTCGGCGGTCCAGCCGGTCTTCTTGAGCAGCAGCTCGAACTCGTAGTCGTTGGTGACCAGGTAGGTGGCGCCCTCGATGAGGCGCTTCACCTCGGGACCCTCCATGCGGGCCAGCTGCTGGGACGGGTCGGCGAGGAAGGGGTAGCCCTGGGCGCGGCACTCGTCGGTGTGGCGCAGCATCGCGTCGGGGTCGCTGGCGCCGATGAGCACCAGGTCGAACCCGCCGACGCGCTCGGCGATCGGGGCGAGCTCGATCTCCTTCGACTTGGCCATCGCGCCGGTGTAGAAGGACGCGATCTGCCGCATGTCGTCGTCGGTGGTGCAGACGAAGCGGGCGGTGTGGACGTCGTCGTGGGTGTGCACCCCGGAGGTGTCGACCCCCAGGTCGTCGAGCACCTTCCGGTACTCGGCGAAGTCGGCGCCGACGGCGCCGATCAGCACCGGGTTCTGGCCGAGCACACCGAGCGCGAAGGCGATGTTGCCGGCCACGCCGCCCCGGCGGATCGTCAGGTCGTCGACCAGGAAGCTGACCGAGATCCGGTCGAGCTGCTCGGCCAGGATCTGCTCGGAGAACTTCCCGGGGAAGTGCATGAGATTGTCGGAGGCGATCGACCCCGTCACGGCAATAGGCACACGGGGGAGCCTACGTCACCCGAGCCGAAGGGCCCCGCCGGAGATCACCGGCGGGGCCCTTCGGAGGTGCTGTCGTGCGACGTCAGTTGAAGCTGTCGCCACAGGCGCAGGAGCCGCCCGCGTTCGGGTTGTCGATCGTGAAGCCCTGCTTCTCGATGGTGTCGACGAAGTCGATCGTGGCGCCCTGCAGGTACGGGGCGCTCATCCGGTCGACGCCGACCTTGAGACCGTGGAAGTCACGGAAGAGGTCACCGTCGAGCGACCGGTCGTCGAAGAAGAGCTGGTAGCGCAGGCCGGCGCAGCCACCGGGCTGCACGGCGATGCGCAGGTGCATGTCGTCACGGCCCTCCTGCTCGAGCAGGGTGCGCGCCTTGACGGCAGCGGAGTCGGTCAGCTCCACGCCGTGCGTCTGCTCCGTGGTCGCGCCCGCGTTCACGGTGTTGTCAACGGTCATGACTCTCCCAACAACGTGCGTGGTCCGCCCTGTTCCCACCGGGCGTCGGAATCCATAGTACGACGTCCCGCAGGTCCGCATCCGCGCGGAGACCGTGCGATTCGTCGCCGGGAGGGTGACGGGGATCACCGACTCCAGCGCGGAGCGACACGTTCGGCCAGGTCGGCGAGGGTCCCGGCCGGGTCGGCCAGCGAGGCCTCCAGCCCGAACTCCTCGGCCACCCCGAACGCGGCGTCGACCCCCGCCGCGGCGGCCTCCCGGCGCCCGACGCTCACCTGACCGGCCAGCACCACGCACGGCGTGCCGCGCTCGGCCGCGCCCCGGGCGACCGCGGTGACGAGCTTGCCGCGCAGCGACTGCCAGTCGAAGCTGCCCTCCCCGGTCACCGCGACGTCGGCGGCGTCCAGCTCGGCGTCGAGCCCGACCAGGTCGCGGACCAGTCCGGCACCGGACTCGACCCGCGCGCCGAGGGCGAGCAGCGCGGCACCGAGACCGCCCGCGGCCCCTGCCGAGGGCAGGTCGCTCACGTCGCGCCCGGCCAGGCCGGCGAGCACCCCGGCAAACACGGTCAGCGCGCGGTCCAGCTCGGTGACCGCGGCGTCGTCGGCGCCCTTCTGCGGGCCGAACACCGCGGCGGCGCCGTGCGGTCCGAGCAGCGGGTTGTCGACGTCGCTCGCCGCGACCAGGGTCATCCCACCCAGGTCGGGTGTGCCGTCGAGGCGGGCACAGCAGTCCAGGGACGCGCCGCCGGGTGGGAGCGGGAGACCGTCCTCGTCGACGGGGACGGCGCCGAGGGCGGCCAGCAGGCCGGCGCCGCCGTCGGTGGTGGCGGACCCGCCCAGCCCCACGACGGCGGTGGTGACCCCGGTGTCCCGGGCGGCGGCGAGCAGCTCCCCCACGCCGGAGGTCGTCGCGGTGCGGGCGACCCCGGGGATCCGGTCCTCGCGCGGGACGTGGTGCAGGCCGCACGCCGAGGCGCACTCCAGGTAGGCCGTGTCCCCGACGCGCAGCCAGGACCCGGTCACCGGGTCGCCGAGCGGACCGGTGACCTCCTGCTCGTGCAGGGTCCCGCCGAGCGCGGTGTGCAGCACCTCCGCGAAGCCGGTGCCGCCGTCGGCGAGAGGGACGATCGCGACGTCGGCGCCGGGCACCCCGCGACGCCAGCCCGCGGCGATCGCCTCGGCCGCCTCCCGTGCGCTCAGCGTTCCGCCGAACGAGTCGGGAGCCACCACGATGCGCATGCGGGGCAGGCTAGCGGCGGCCCGTATTGTGGGCTCCTGTGAGGTTCCTGCGCCGCTCCGAGAGTTCCGACCAGGCCGGTCAGACGGCCGTCGAGTCCCCGGCGGACACGGACGCTGCGGAGACGGAGGACGAGGGCGCGACCCGCTCGCGTCCCCGCACCACCCCCGGCAAGGGCCGGGCGACGCCGAAGCGCCGTGACGCCGAAGGCAGGCGGCGCGGCCCCGCGCCGCCCCCGCCGCGCACCCAGCGGGAGGCCGCGAAGCTGGCCCGCGCCACCCGGCCGTCGAAGGACGAGCGCCGGGCGAAGGCGCTGGAGCGCCGCAAGCGGATGGACGCCGGTGACGACCGCGTGCTGCTCCCCCGTGACCGCGGCAAGGTGCGGGCGTACGTGCGTGACATCGTCGACTCGCGCCCGCACGTCATCGGGCTGTTCCTGCCGCTGGCCGCGCTCGTGCTGGTCGCGGCGCTGATCCAGAACCCGATGATCCAGCAGTACGTCACGCTGTTCACGTTCCTGATGCTGATCGTGATGGTCGTCGAGGGCACGCTGCTGGGCATGCAGGTCCTGAAGAAGGCCCGCGCGAAGTTCCCCGACGAGGAGATCAAGGGCCTCGGCACCGGGTGGTACGCGTTCTCCCGCGCCACCCAGCCGCGACGGATGCGGGTGCCCAAGCCGCGCGTCAAGCGCGGCGACACGGTCTGACACCGTCCCGGCGGGCCCCTGCTCTCAGAGCACGAGCGGCCCGCCGGGCAGGTCCAGCACGGCCTGCAGCGACGGCGTCTCCCCCGCGACGACCTCGGCCTCCCCGCCCGCGCCGAGCGCGTCGAGCAGCGCGGTCACCCGCTCCGGCTCGGGGTGGGTCAGGCGCAGCGTCCGCAGGCTCGCCGGGACCGGGAGGTCGGCGGCCGGGTGCCGGGTGGTGCCCCAGTCGATGAGGAACGGCAGCACCCCGCCCGCGTCGTCGGGCGGGAACGCGAGCCGCCACGCCAGGAGCGTGCCGTCCGGGCGTCTGCGGGACATGTCCCGGGCCGGTCCCGGGTCGTGCCCGGCGGCGCGGGCCGCGGCGAGCGCGGCGTCGAGGTCCTCGACGCGCACCGCCCAGGTCACCAGGGCGGGCGCGGTCAGGGTGTCGATCCGGAACGGGCGCGGTGCGCCCGGCTCGTCCTGGGCGGGGTCGGGGCCCACGACCTCCAGGTAGCGGCCCGGCCCGATCCCGGCCAGCCGGTTGCGGGCGCCGACACCGACGTGCGGTCCGCCCTCGATCGTGTGGAGATGACGTCCGGCCAGGTCAGCGGCGGTGTCGTCGACGTCGGGGGTGGCCAGGACCAGATGATCGAGCACCTTCGCGACGCTACCGGGGACCGGTAGGACACGATGTGCGGCGTGACTCCTCCCGTCGAACTGCGGACACTCGTCCTCGGGGGCACGCGCTCCGGCAAGTCGCGGCACGCCGAGGAACTGCTCGAGGGGCTGCCCTGCGACGCGGCGGTCCGCTACCTGGCGACCGGTCGGCGGATCCCCGGCGACACCGACTGGGACGCGCGCATCGCCGCGCACGCCGCCCGGCGCCCCGCGCACTGGACCACCGAGGAGGTCGTCGGCACCGAGCTGGCCACCGCGCTCGCCCGGCCCGGCCCGGTGCTGGTCGACGACCTGGCGACCTGGCTGACCGGTGTCCTGGACGACGCCGGCACCTGGGCCGCCCCGGTCGTGCCCGCCGGCGTCGACGCCGCCGTCGACGGGCTGGTCTCCGCGGTCGCCGCCGCGCCCGGGCCGCTGGTGCTGGTGTCCGCCGAGACCGGGCTGGGCGTCGTGCCGGACACCCGTGCCGGGCGGCTGTTCCGCGACCGCCTCGGCGAGCTGAACGCCGCCGTCGCGCGGGTGTGTGACGACGTCGTGCTGGTGGTGGCGGGGCGGGCGCTCGCGCTGCCCCCGGGGGGCACCGCCGGGACTCCGGCCGTCGCTCCGGCTCCGGTCACCGAAGTCCCGGCAGCAGAGACCCCGGAGCCCGAGGTCCCCGCTGCCGGGATCGCCGCGACGGAGGTCGCGGATCCCGCCGGGGACGTCGCCGGCACCCCGGCCGGGGTGCCGGGTGCGGTCGTCCCCGCGACCGGAGCCGCCGCGGGCGCCGTCGCCGGGGCCGCGCCGACGCCCGACTCGGTGTCGGAGTCCGACGTCGAGATCGTCCCGGTCACCGTCGGGCGGCCGGACTCCCGCAGCCGCCGCGAGGCCGTCGCGCTGGTGGACGGGCTCGCGATGCCCACCGGTGGGCTCGGCAGGCTCGGTGAGCTGGGTGTGTGGCTGGCCTCCTGCCAGGGCGTCTGCCCGCCGCAGGCCCCGGTGCGCGCCCGGGTGCTGCTGCTCGCCGCCGACCACGGCATCGCCGCGAACGGTGTCTCGGCCTACCCGCCCGAGGTGTCCGCGGTGCGGGCGACCGCCGCCGCGGCCGGACGGCTGCCGGTGACCGTCGCCGCGCGGGCCGCCGGGGCGACCGTGCGGGTCGTCGACGTCGGGCTGGTGTCCGGGGCCGAGGGTGCCGAACCGGGCTGGCTGGTCGCCCACGGCACCGGCCGGATCGACCGCGAGGACGCCCTCGACGGTGAGCGCGCCACCACCGCGTGGCTGACCGGGCGCCGGCTGGCCGACGCCGAGATCGACGCCGGGGCGGACCTGCTGATCCCGGCGACGCTCGCCGTCGGCGTCACGACCCCGGCCGCGACGCTGGTCGCGGCCGTGACCGGGGCCGAGCCGGTCGCCGTCGTGGGGCGGGCGTCGGGGATCGACGACCGCGCCTGGATGCGCAAGGCCGTCGCGATCCGCGACGCGCTGCGCCGGGCCCGTCCGCACCTGCGCGATCCGCTGGCGCTGCTGCGCACCGTGGGCGGCACGGACCTGATCGTGCTCGCCGGGTTCCTCGCCCGGGCCGCGGAGCGGAAGGTGCCCGCGGTGCTCGACGGTCTGGCGGTCGGCGCGGCGGCGCTGCTGGCCGACGAGCTGGCCCCCGGGGCGAAGGACTGGTGGGTCGCGGCGCAGCCGTCGACCGAGCCGGCCGCGACGCTCGTCCTGGAGCACCTGTCGCTGGTGCCGCTGCTGGACCTGGCGGTGCGCACCGAGGACGGCACCGCCGCGGTGACGGCGCTGCCGCTGCTGGTGACCGCGGCGCGGCTGCTCGCCGAGACCGGGACGGCGCGCGACACCGGCGTCGTGCCGGGCGACGTGACCGCGGCGGCCGGCGCCGGGCGGTGAGCGGACCCCGGCCGGGCCCCCTCGCCGGGCTCGCGCTGGCGGTCAGCTGGCTGACCGTCGTGCCGGCCCGGGTGCGCACCGCCGACGACGGCGCGCTGCCCGACGGCGTCGCCGCGGCCGCGCTGCGCTGGGCGCCGCTGGTCGGTGCCGGGCTCGGCGTCGCGGGCGGGGCGCTGCTCACCGGTCTGGTCGCGGCCGGGGTGTCCCCACTGGTCGCGGGCCTGCTCACGGTCGGGGCGGGTGCCCTGGCGACGCGCGGGATGCACGTCGACGGCATCGCCGACACCTCTGACGGTCTGGGCAGCTACGGACCGCCGGAGCGGGCGCTGCGGATCATGGCCGACGGCGGGGCGGGGCCGTTCGCCGTCGTCACGCTGCTGGTGGTGCTGGGCGCCCGCGCCGCGGCACTCGCCCAGCTGGTGGCCGCGCCACCGGTCGTCGTGCTGGTGGTCTGTGCGCTGGCCGCGGCGACCGGGCGCGCCGGGTTCTGCTGGGTCGCGCGCCGCGGCACGCCCGCCGCGCGCCCGGGTGGTCTCGGTGCGACGGTCGCCGGGTCACAGCCGGTGTGGGTGGCGCCGCTGTGGTGGGCCGGGCTGGCCTCGGCCGCCACCGTGACGCTGGCCGCGACGGGTCCGGCGGGCACCGTCGTGACGACGGCGGCCGTGGTGGGGGCGGTCCTGCTCGCGGCGCTGCTGGTGGTGGGGCTGGCCCACCACACCCGGCGCCGGTTCGGCGGGATGAGCGGCGACGTGCTGGGCGCGGCCTGCGAGGTGGGCGGCACCGCCGTCCTCGTCGTGCTGGCGGCCGCGCTCCCGGGCTGACGGGCCGCCGAGCGGGTCACCGCGGTTCCCCGAACCAGCGGCCGAGGGCGACGTCGAGGGTCGAGGGGTCGCCGGCCCAGCAGACGTAGCCGTCGGGCCGGACCAGCAGGGCGTCGGTGTCGGCGCCCCGGCCGGCGCGCTGGATCCGGCCGCTCCAGCGGCGCTCCTGCTCGCCGTAGTGGCCCCGGGGATCGACGAGCACACCACGACCGGCGCGCAGGAGCTCGTGGAGCCGGGCCGGACCGAGGTCGACGTCGGGGGCGGGACGACCGACCAGCGGGTGCTCTCCCACGCCGGGCATCGGATAGCGGACGGTCCGGCCGGAGAGCGTCTCGGTCAGCCTCCGACGCACCTCAGGCAGCGCGGCCAGCTCGACGACGAGGTCCCGGGCCGCCGTGACGCCGGGGGTTCCGGTGCCGGCCCAGTCCATCAGCAGGCTCTGGGCCGCGACGTTGCGCAGGACCGCGGCGCCGACCGGGTGGCGCTCGTCGTGGTAGGTGTCGAGCAGTCCGGGCCCGGCCCAGCCGTGCACGGCGGCGCCGAGCTTCCACCCGAGGTTCATCGCGTCCTGGATGCCGGTGTTCATGCCCTGGGCGCCGAGGGGCAGGTGGACGTGGGCGGCGTCGCCGGCCAGGAACACCCGTCCGTGCCGGTAGCGGGCGGCCTGGCGGGCGGCGTCGGTGATCCGGTAGGCGTAGCTGGTCTCCAGCAGCTCCACGGCCGTCCCGTACACCGCCCGCAGGCCGTCGCGGATCTCCTCCTCGGTGACGGGGACGTCGCGGGGCCGCGAGCGTGGCCCGCCCAGGGCCAGGCGGTGCAGTGGGCGCCCCTGCCGGTCGGTGCCGAGGGGGAAGATCTCGGTCCAGGTCCCGTCGTCGCCACGGGTGTGGGTGACGAGCTGGTACTCACCGCTGAGCCGGACGTCGGCAGCGACGACGGTCACCGTCCCCGGAGTGCCGGGGAACCGCTCGTCGAGAAGGGAGCGCACGGTGCTGCGTCCGCCGTCGGCGGCGACGAGCCAGCGTGCGCGCAGTGTGGTGCCGTCGGCGCAGAGGGCGGTGACCGCGTCGTCGTCCTGGGTGAGCGCCGTCAGCTCGCACGCGCGCCGGGCACGTACGCCGTGCGTGGCGAGGTGCCCCTCCAGCAGCTTCTCGATCTCCACCTGCGGCGCGGTACGCCACGCCAGCCGCTCATCGGGGTCGTCGAGCCGGATGCCGGCGAAGTGGGCCGGGACCGGCCGGGCGAAGTCCTGGGCGAGCAGGAGCTCCAGCAGGCCTCGCTGGTCGAGCGCCTCCTGGGTGCGGGGCTGGATCCCCCCGGCCTTGGACAGCGTACTGCGCTCGGCCAACCGGTCGACCAGGACGAACGGCACCTGGGCGAGGCGCAGCTCCTCGGCCAGTACGAGACCGGTGGGCCCGGCCCCCACCACGAGTACCTCGGTGTCCACGGGGTCTGTCATCGGAAGCTCCTCGGGTCGGTGTGTCCGCGTCGAGCCGACTGTTCACCGTGTTCGGTGATCACCGCCGCTGAACCGCACGGATCCGGCGGATTCCGGCGCCGTAGGCTCCGAGGTGATGGATGACGACTTCGACGAGATCGACCGTCGGCTGGCGCACGCGCTGGCGCTCGACGGCCGGGCCCCGTTCAGCCTCATCGCGGAGGTGGCGGAGGTCTCCGAGCGGACGGTCGCCCGGCGCTACACCCGGCTGCGCTCGACCGGAACGATCCGGGTCGTGGGCCGCCCGGCCGCCGTCGCGACCGGCGCCGTGGAGTGGTTCCTGCGCGTGCGCTGTGCGCCGTCCGCCGCCGTCGCCGTCGCGGAGGCACTCGCGCGGCGACCGGACACCTCGTGGGTGATGCTCACCTCGGGCGGTACCGAGATCGTGTGCGCAGTGCGCGCCGAACACGACACGGACAGCGAGACGTTGCTGCTCGACCGGCTCCCCCGCACGTCACGGGTGGAGGCCGTGAGCGCGCACTCGGTGCTGCACACCTTCTACGGCGGCGCGGAGAGCCCGGTGGCCAAGCTCGGGCCGCTCGACGCGGCTGCCGCCGCCCGCCTGCGACCCGCACCGCCGGACGGACCGGGCGGGCCCGTCCGCCTCGACGACGGCGACCGCGAGCTCGTCGCCGCACTGGCCGACGACGGACGCAGCACCTACGAGCAGCTGGCCGCACGCACCGGCTGGTCCGCCTCGACCGTGCGTCGCAGGCTGCACGAGCTACGTCGCCGCGGAGCGGTTCATGTCGATCTCGATGTCGACCCGCGCCTGTTCGGCCGCGGTGTGCGCACCCTGTGCTGGTTCTCGGTGCCGCCGGCAGACCTCGCTCCCGTCGGCGAGGCCCTCGCCGGGCACGCCGAGGTCGCCTTCGCCGCCGCCACCACGGGCCCGACGAACCTGTGCGCCACGGTGCTCTGCGCCGACCAGCGGGGGGTCTACCGATATCTGACCGAGCAGGTCGCGACGCTGCCGTCCGTCGCCCACGTCGAGACGGCGCCGGTGATCCGGATCGTCAAGGAGGTCGGCGGCGGAACCGTGCCACGGGCACGGCCCCGCCACTAGACCGCGCCGCCCGACTGCGCGTCTCAGACCGACGCGGAGGCCGGCACCAGCGTGTGCATCCAGCCGTGCGGGTCCGGGGCCGCACCCCGCTGGATCGCGGTCAGCGCGTCACGCAGCTGCAGGGTGACCGGGCCGGGCTCACCGTTGCCGATGGCCACCTCGCCGCCGCTGTGCTTGACCGTCCCGATCGGGGTGATCACCGCGGCGGTGCCACAGCCGAACGCCTCGGTCAGCACGCCGCTCGCGGCACCACCGAGCCACTCCTGGCCGGAGATGCGGCGCTCGACCACGGACATCCCGAGGTCCTCCGCCACGGTGATCAGCGAGTCCCGGGTGATGCCGGCGAGCACCGAGCCGCGCAGGTCCGGCGTCGCGATCTCGACCGAGCCGTCGTCGCCGCGGAAGACGAAGAACAGGTTGTTCGAGCCCATCTCGTCGATCCACTGGCGCTCCTCGGCGTCGAGGTAGGCGACCTGGGCGCAGCCGTGCTGGGCGCCGACCGACTGCGGCAGCAGCGACGCCGCGTAGTTCCCGCCGCACTTGGCGGTGCCGGTGCCGCCGAGCGCGGCGCGGGTGTACTCGGTCTCCAGCCACACGTCCATCGGCTGGACCCCACCGGCGAAGTACGGCCCGGCGGGCGAGGCGATGACCGCGTAGAGGTACTCCGACGACGGCCGCACCCCCAGCCCGACCTCGGTCGCGATCATGAAGGGCCGCAGGTAGAGCGAGTCCTCGCCGCCCGCCTCGGGCACCCACTCGGAGTCCACGGCGAGCAGCTCGGACAGCGAGGCGAGGAACAGCTCCTCGGGGAGCTCTGCCATCGCGAGCCGGCGCGCGGAGCCGGCGAACCGGGCGGCGTTGGCGTCGGGGCGGAACGAGGCGATCGAGCCGTCGGGCTGGCGGTAGGCCTTGAGCCCCTCGAAGATCTCCTGCCCGTAGTGCAGGACCATCGACGACGGGTCCAGTGTCAGCGGGCCGTAGGGCACGACCGCCGGGTCGTGCCAGCCGGTCCCGGCGGTCCACCGGATCGTCACCATGTGGTCGGTCATGTACCGGCCGAAACCAGGGGCGGCCAGTACGTCGGCGCGCCGCTGGGGGGACGCCGGGGCGGGGTTGCGGGTCACGGAGAACTTCGGCGCGCTCATGACACGAACGGTATCGCCGGCGTCCATCCGGCAGACAGTCGGATTCCCGACCATCGGAACGGGTCACCGCACGTGCGAGGGCACCAGGGGCGGCTTCACGACCTCCACCGGCAGCGCACGGCCCCGGACGTCGATCACCAGCGTGTCCCCGACGGCCACCTGCGGTGCGGTGTCGACCAGGGCCAGCGCGATGCCGGTGCGCAACGTCGGCGAGAACGTCCCGGAGGTGACGACGCCGACCGGGTTGCCGCCCTCGCCGTCCAGGACGGTCATGCCCGCCCGCGGGACACCGCGCCCGGTCGCCCGCAGCGCACGTAGCCGCCGCGCCGGGCCCGCCGCGCGCTCGGCCAGCAGCGCGTCGCGGCCCCAGAACGCGGGCTTGTCCCAGCCGACCGCCCAGCCGCTCCCGGCCTGGACCGGGCTGATCTCGGTGGACAGCTCGTGGCCGTGCAGCGGGTAGCCCATCTCGGTGCGCAGGGTGTCCCGCGCGGCGAGCCCGCAGGGCCCGCCGCCGACCGCGCGGACGGCGTCGAGCAGGGCGTCCCACATCGCGGGGGCGGCCCCGGCGGCGAGGACGACCTCGTAGCCGAGCTCGCCGGTGTAGCCGGTGCGGCAGATCCGCACGCCGCCGTCGCCCAGGCCGCCCTCGATGTCGGTGAAGGCCATGTAGTCCAGCCCGGCGACGGCGTCGCCCGCGGCACCGAGCGCCGCGACCAGCGCCTCGCGGGACCGGGGGCCCTGCACCGCGAGCACCGCGAGCTCGCGGTGCCGGTCGGTGATCACGACCCCGGGCGGGGCGTCGGCGGCGAGCGCGGAGACGATCCGGGTGGAGTTCGCGGCGTTCGGGACGAGCAGCAGGTCGTCGTCGGCCGCCAGGTACACGATCATGTCGTCCTCGACGCCGCCGCGGGCGTCGCAGGCCAGGGTGTACTGGGCCCGGCCCGGGCCGATGCGGCCGAGGTCGTTGGTGAGGCAGGCGTTCAGGTGCGCGGCCGCCCCCGGCCCGGTGACCGGGACGGTCCCGAGGTGGCTGACGTCGAACAGTCCCGCCGTCTCCCGGACCGAGGTGTGCTCGGCGACGGTGCCGCCCGGGTAGGAGATCGGCATCGACCATCCCCCGAACTCGCCGAGGGTGGCGTCGAGGGCGACGTGCCGGTCGTGCAGTGGGCTGGGCAGGAGCTCGTCGGTCACGCGCCCGACCCTATCGGCCTCAGGCCGCCTGCTCCTCGGGATCGGTGCGGCGCACGGGTTCCTCGTCCGCGGCACGAGCACGGGAGCGCGCGGTGACCGCGCAGAGCAGCCAGCCCGCGGCGAGCGCCCCGACGGTCGCGAGCAGCGGCCACAGCGGCATCGCCGCGGCGACGACCAGGCACCCCACCCCACCGGCGACGGCGACGACCGCCGCCCGCACCGGGCGCCCCGGCAGCCGGAGCACCGCGGCGTGCACCACCGCGTGGTGGACCAGGGCCGCGACCACGGTGACCACGATCGCCGTCGTCGCGGACAGCAGCAGGGTCATCGCCAGGGTCAGCGCCCCCAGCGTCAGGTCGGCCACCCACGGCGTGCCACGCGACCCGCCCCGCCCCAGGAACGCGGGCAGCTCCCCCTCGCGGGACAGCCGGGCGGCCCCGGCCGCGGCCCGCGAGAGCGCACCGAGCAGCGCGGCGATCGTGGCGGCGGCGGCCCCGATCCGCACCAGCACCCCGACCTGGGCGCTGCTGCTGGTGTCCATCAGTGCGGCCAGCGGAGCCGACGCCGACGCCAGCCCGGACGCCCCGAGCCCGCGCAGCAGCGCCGCCGACAGCAGGAGCAGCAGCAGCGTCGTGATCATGACCGCGAGCGCGGGGGCCCGGCGGATCGCCCGCACCGGGTCCCGCAGGCTGCCACCGAGCTCGGCGACGCGCGACAGACCGGTGAAGGCGAGGAAGACGAACCCGGCGGCCGCGAGCACCCCGAGCGGGCCCGGTTCGATCGCGGCCTGCAGCGTGGCGACGGCCGGGTCGTCGGGCGTCCCGGCGCCGTCGCCGGCGATGCCGGCCCCGGTCGCCGCGGCGGGCATCGCCGAGGACAGCACCGCCTGCGGCCCCTCCGAGCTCAGGCCCACCGCGATCGCGACGGTCAGGGCGAGCAGCGTGCCCACCACCAGACCGCGCGCGGCGCCGTGCGAGATCCGCACCCCGAAGGCGTTCACCGCGACGACGGCGAGCACCGCCACCACCGCGATCGTCACCGGCTGGGTCGGCAGCACGTAGGCGCCGAACACCAGTGCCGCCGCCGACCCGGCGGCGACCCGCGAGGTCACCCGCGCGACCGCCCCGAGCCGCAGCGCCGGGGCGGGCAGGTCACCGCGGGCCAGCTCCGGACCGGCCGGGCGGGCGAGCGACAGGTGCGCGGTCGAGGCGACCACGCCGAGCGCGAGCAGCGCGGCGAGCAGCACCCCGAGCGGGAACCAGGTGCCCGCCGACGCCGCAGCGGGCCCGAGCGCGGCGTACAGCCCGGTACCGAACGTCGCCGCGAGGGCGACGACGACCGCGGTCACGGTCGGCATCCGGTACGGGGGGCGAGGCACCCGTTCACCTTCCCATCCACCCCTGTGCCGCGCGGCGCCGCGGGGGTGTCATTACCATCTCGGTCCGGTCTCGTCGTCCCGCCCGCCACCCGGCTCCCCACCCGCCCGGCGCACAGGACACGCGCACCGGCCACGCAGGGTGAGATCGGGCGAGGCGGAACCACTCGTCCGATACCCACCGTTCCCGTCCGACCCGAGGAGTGCCACCCGTGCCGATCGACGTCCCGACCCTCCCCCAGACCGCCGCGCACAGCGGTGCCGAGACGGAGGCGGTCGTCGACGCCGTCGTGGTCGGTCTGTACGCCCCCGCGGCCGACGCCGCCGACGGCACCGGCCCGGCCCTGGCCGCGGGCGCCGACGGCGTCGACGCCGCGTTCTCCGGGGAGCTGCTGGAGCTGCTCACCACCGTCGGCGCGACCGGCAAGGCCGAGCAGGTCGTCTCGCTGCCGACCCGCGGGGCGCTGTCCGCGCCACGGCTGGTCGCGGTCGGTCTGGGCCGCCCGGCCGAGGGACCGAAGGCGTCCGAGGCGGTCCGGCGCGGCGCCGGTGCCGCCGCCCGCGCGCTGGCCGGGACCGGCTCGGCGCTGAGCACGCTGTCCGCGGTCGACGCCGAGGCCGCGGTCGTCGGCGCCGTCCTGGGCGGCTACCGCTTCGACCGGCACCGGACCTCGACCGACGCCGCGGCCGCCCCGGTCGGCAGCTGGTCGTTCACCGGCACCGACGACCGGTCCGTGCAGCGGGCGACGCTGGTCGCCGAGGCCGTCGTCACCGCGCGGGACCTGGTCAACACCGCGCCGAACGTGCTGGTCCCGGAGACCTTCGCGGCGCACGCGGTCGCCCTCGGCGAGCGTGCCGGCCTGGTCACCGAGGTCCTCGACGACGCGCAGCTGCGGGAGAACGGCTACGGCGGCATCACCGGCGTCGGGAAGGGGTCGGCGAACCCGCCGCGGCTGGTCCGCCTGACCTGGAACGGCGGCGCCGCCCCGTCGAAGCGGGTCGCGCTCGTCGGCAAGGGCATCACCTTCGACACCGGCGGCATCTCGCTCAAGCCCAACGCCGGCATGGCCGACATGACCTCGGACATGGGCGGGGCGGCCGCGGTCGTCGCGACCGTCGTGCTGGCCGCGAAGCTGGAGCTGCCGGTCACCGTGACCGCGACCGTGCCGATGGCGGAGAACATGCCGTCGTCGACGGCGTACAAGCCCGGCGACGTGCTGACCATGTTCGGCGGCACCACCGTCGAGGTGCTCAACACCGACGCCGAGGGGCGGCTGATCCTCGCCGACGCGATCGTCCGCGCCGCCCAGGACGACCCCGACTACCTGGTGGAGACCTCGACGCTGACCGGCGCGCAGCTGGTCGCGCTCGGCATGCGCACCGCCGGGGTGATGGGGTCGGACGAGCTGCGCGACCGGGTCGCCGCGCACGGTGCCGCCACCGGCGAGGACGCCTGGGCGATGCCGCTGCCGGAGTACCTGCGCAGCGACCTGGACTCGCGGGTGGCCGACATCAGCAACGTCAGCGGGCAGCGGTTCGCCGGGATGCTGCTGGCCGGGGTGTTCCTCAAGGAGTTCGTGCCCGCCGGGCTGCCGTGGGCGCACATCGACATCGCCGGGCCGTCGTTCAACACCGGCGGGCCGCGCGGCTACACGACCAAGGGCGGCACCGGTGTCCCGGTGCGCACCCTGCTGGCGTTCCTGGAGGACGTGGCAGCGAACGGCTGACCGGCCTCAGCGTTCCTGCAACGCGTCCAGCGCGACGGCGAACGCGGCGGCCAGGCGGAAGTCGACGCGCGGGTCCGGGACGGCGACGTCGTAGGAGTCGCGCAGCGACCACCGCCGGGCGCTGCTCATCAGCAGGGTGCCGTCGGCGTCGTCGGTGACGTCGAAGTGGTACGGCAGCGGCAGGTTCTCCGCGACCCGGCGCAGCAGCGCGACGCCCAGGCTGCGTTCGCGCCCGGTCGCGGCGATCCCGGGCGCGGTCAGCGTCCAGGTCGAGCGCAGCAGGCTCGCCCCGAACCGCTTGCCGAAGGTGCCGATCACCTGGCCGTGCTCGTCGAACACGTCGTGCTCGGCGCGGACGTCGAGGCGTTGGCGGGCGCGGAAGGAGAACACCGCGCGGGAGCGGGTGTCGTCGGACCAGAAGGTGACCTGCTCCTTGAAGGCGAACCGCTTCTGCTGGGCGAACGCCATGAGCGCCCCCGCGCTGCCGTCGGGGTTCGCGGCGTGCACGTCGTAGCGGTTCACGCCGAGGGTGATCCGCTGGCGGACGAGGAAGCGGGGCAGGTGCATCGCGGCGGTCACGGGTCCGGAGTCTGGCCCTGCCGGGCACCGGCCGCGACACCGGGCCGGGGGTTACCCGCGGGTAGGGCATACTGCCGCGCATGAGCCGGCAGCGTCGTCGACACGAGGTCCCCGCGCACTCGCCCCGCTCCGCGGTGGTCACCGGCGCGGCCCGCGGCATCGGCGAGCAGATCGCCCGGGAGCTCGTCGGGCGCGGCTACCGGGTGCTGGTCACCGACCTCGACGAGGCAGCGGCACGGGCCACCGCGGCCCGGATCGGGGCGGCCGCCGGCACCGCCTGCGACGTCACCGACCCCGCGGCGTCCGCGGCGGCGGTGGCCCGGGCCCGCGAGCTCGCGCCGCTGGGCGCCTGGGTGAGCAACGCCGGCGTCGGGTTCGACGGCACCGTCACCGACATCGCCGAGGACCGGGCCCGCGCGCTGGTCGAGGTCAACCTGCTGGGCCCGATCTGGGGTGCCCGGGCCGCGGTGACCGCGTTCCGCGAGCAGGCCGACGCGGGGACCACCCGGGGCGGCGAGATCGGGGTGACCGTGTCGCTGTCCGGCCTCGGGCCGGTACCGGGACTGTCGGTGTACGCGGCGTCGAAGGCAGGCGCGCTGTCGGTGGTGTCCGCGCTGGCCTCGGAGGTGCGGCGGGAGGGCATCGGGGTGCACGCGGTGTGCCCGGACGGGGTGAACACCGAGCTGCTGCGGTCGATGACGCCCGGCGGCCAGGGCCAGGCGCTCGTGCGGTCCGGGGTGCTGGTCACCCCCGAGCAGGTCGCGACGGCGCTGGTCGGGATGTTCGGGACCGGCCGGGTCTACCGGACGCTGCCCGCCTGGCGGGGTGCGCTGCTGCGGCTCACCGCACTGGCCCCCGGGCCCGCGCTGCGCCTGGAGCCCGCGATGCGCGCGCTCGGCGAGCGACGCGCCCGCTCACTGCGCCCCTGACCCGGGTCCCACCTACATCCGCACCGTCAGGCGTCGCGGTCCTTGGCCCGCAGCTCGCGCAGCATCCGCTCCTGGCGCTCGCGCTTGCGCAGGGCGCGGTCGCGGGCGTCGTGCTCGCGCATCCGGTTCGGGTAGCCGACGAGCTGCACGTCGTAGATCGGCATCTGCAGCGACCGGGCCAGCTTCTTCGCCGCGTTCGGGCTCGCGACCCGCCTGCGGGTCCACTCGCCGTCGTGCGCGACGAAGACCACGGTCGTCTCCGTCACCGTGGTGCGGGGCTCGACGAAGGCCTCGACCCCGATCCGGGCGGCCGACCACGCACGCAGGTGCGCCTCCCCCTCCGCGTACGCGCCACGCCTCCCCCCGGAGCCGGATCCCCGGCCGGACCTGGCACCCGACGGTCCCCGTGACCGGAACAGGTCGAGCAGACCCATGCGCGTCATCCTCTCCTCGATCCGGTCCCACCCCTACGAACCGGACACGGTAGCTCCAGGTGCCCAACGAACGGGATCACCGTTTTGCTCCCGACACCCCAGTGGCGCAGCCGCGACCGGATGACAAGATGGTCGCCGCGTAGCGGGGTCCCGTCCGGCGGAGCCGGTCCACCGGCGGTGACCCCCGGAGGGAGCTGATCGGTGTCCGACCCGGGCGCTCGTTCCGCCGACCTGGTGATCCTGGGTGGCGGCTCCGGTGGCTACGCCTGCGCGCTGCGGGCCGCGGAGCTGGGCCTGTCGGTGGTCCTGGTCGAGAAGGACAAGCTCGGCGGCACCTGTCTGCACCGCGGCTGCATCCCGACCAAGGCACTGCTGCACGCGGCCGAGGTGGCCGACCACGCCCGGGACGGCGCGCAGGTCGGCGTCCGGTCCACCTTCGACGGCATCGACATGGCCGGGGTGAACGCCTACAAGGACGGCGTGGTCTCCCGGCTGTACACGGGACTGCAGGGCCTGGTCGCCTCCCGCGGGATCACCGTGGTGCCCGGCGCGGGCACCCTGGAGGGCCCCGGCACCGTCCGGGTGGGCGACGAGCGGATCACCGGCCGCCACGTCGTGCTCGCCACCGGCTCCTACGCCCGGTCGCTGCCCGGCCTGGAGCTCGACGACCGCATCGTCACCTCCGACGCCGCGATCTCCCTCGACGAGGCCCCGCGCCGGGTCGTGGTGCTCGGCGGCGGCGTGATCGGCGTCGAGTTCGCCAGCGTCTGGCGCTCGTTCGGGGCCGAGGTCACGGTCGTCGAGGCGCTGCCGCGGCTCGTGCCCCACGAGGACGAGTTCTGCTCGACCCAGCTCGCGCGGGCGTTCCGGCGTCGCCGGATCACCACCCGCACCGGGGTGCGGCTCGCGACGGCGACCCGCAGCGGCGACACCGTCACCGTGTCGCTGGAGTCCGGCGAGGAGATCGAGGCCGACCTGCTGCTGGTCGCGGTCGGCCGCGGCCCCAACACCACCGGTCACGGCTTCGCCGAGGCCGGCGTCGCGATGGACGGCGGATTCGTGACCGTCGACGAGCGGCTGCGCACCAACCTCGACGGCGTGTACGCCGTCGGGGACGTCACCCCCGGCCTGCAGCTCGCCCACCGCGGCTTCGCCCACGGGATCTTCGTCGCCGAGGACGTCGCGGGGCTCGCGCCCCGCCCGGTCACCGACGACGGCATCCCACGCGTCACCTACTGCGACCCCGAGGTCGCCTCGGTCGGGCTGACCGAGCAGGCCGCGCGGGACCGCCACGGCGAGGTGCACACCCTGACCTACGACCTGGCGGGCAACGGGAAGTCGCAGATCCTGAAGACCTCCGGGGCGGTCAAGCTCGTCGCCCAGGGACCCGCCGGACAGGGCGGACGCATCCTCGGCGTACACATGGTGGGCTCCCGGATCGGGGAGCTCGTCGGGGAAGCGCAACTGGTCTACAACTGGGAGGCTCTGCCCACCGACGTCGCCGCCCTGATCCACGCCCATCCCACGCAGAGCGAGGCCCTCGGAGAGGCCCACCTCGCACTGGCCGGGAGACCGCTGCACACCCACGGCTGATCCCGGCCCCCACGACCCGAACACCCACGCGGAACAAGAGGAGCTCCACCCGACATGGCCGTCACCGTTGAGATGCCCGCCCTGGGCGAGAGTGTCACCGAGGGCACCGTCACCCGCTGGCTCAAGGCCGAGGGCGACACCGTCGAGGTCGACGAGCCGTTGCTCGAGGTCTCGACCGACAAGGTCGACACGGAGATTCCGTCGCCCGCCGCGGGCGTGCTGAAGCGCATCATCGCGGGCGAGGACGACACCGTCGAGGTCGGCGGTGAGCTCGCCGTGATCGGCGACGCCGACGAGGCCGACGGCGCCGGTTCCGACTCGTCCTCCGAGAAGGCCTCCTCCGAGAAGGCCGAGGAGCCCGCGGAGACCGAGCCCGAGCCCGAGCAGGCCGAGGAGGAGGCCCCGAAGCCGTCCTCCGGTGGCTCGTCGTCCGGTGGGGGCTCCGGCACCCCGGTGACGATGCCCGAGCTCGGTGAGTCGGTCACCGAGGGCACCGTGACCCGCTGGCTCAAGCAGGTCGGCGACACCGTCGAGGTCGACGAGCCGCTGCTCGAGGTCTCCACCGACAAGGTCGACACCGAGATCCCCTCGCCGGTCGCGGGCACCGTGCTCGAGCACACCGTCGCCGAGGACGAGACCGTCGAGGTCGGCGCGCAGCTCGCGCTGGTCGGCGACGGCTCCGCCGCCCCGGCGCAGGACGAGGCGCCGAAGCAGGAGAAGGCGCCCGAGAAGAAGGAGGAGCCGAAGAAGGAGGCTCCGAAGCCCGAGCCGAAGCCCGAGCCCAAGGCCGAGCACCCCAAGGCCGAGGAGAAGCAGGAGAAGGCCCCGGCCGGCTCCGAGGACTCCCCCACCGGGAGCATCGAACCCTCCTCGAACGGCTCTTCGGGCGAGAAGCCCTACGTGACCCCGCTGGTGCGCAAGCTGGCCCAGGAGCACGGCGTCGACCTCGACTCGGTCACCGGCTCCGGCGTCGGCGGCCGCATCCGCAAGCAGGACGTCCTCGCTGCCGCCGAGCAGGCGAAGGCCCCCGCGAAGGAGACGCCGGCCGCCGCGTCCGCCCCGGCTGGGCAGCCCGCCTCCGGTGGCGCGCCGAAGACGCCGCAGGCCGTCCCGACCCGCGCGGACGACGCGCCGGAGCCGGGCACCACGGTCAAGCTCCCGCGCCTGCGCCAGGTCATCGCGCAGCGGATGAACGAGTCGCTCGCCACCTCGGCGCAGCTGACCACCGTCCAGGAGGTCGACCTCACCCGCATCGTCAAGCTGCGGAACCGGGTCAAGGAGGACTTCAAGCGCCGCGAGGGCGCCAACCTCACCTTCCTGGCCTTCATCGCCAAGGCGACCATCGAGGCACTCAAGGCGTACCCGTCGCTGAACGCCTCCATCTCCGAGGACAACAAGCAGGTCACCTACCACGGCTCGGTCCACATGGGCATCGCCGTGGACACCCCGCGCGGCCTGCTCGTCCCGGTGATCAAGGACGCCGACGACCTGTCGCTGGCCGGGATCGCCAAGAAGATCGCCGACGTCGCGGCCCGCACCCGGGCCTCGAAGATCGGCCCGGACGAGCTGTCCGGCGGCACCTTCACGATCACGAACATCGGGTCCGCCGGCGCGCTGTTCGACACGCCGATCATCAACCAGCCCCAGGTCGCCATCCTGGGCACCGGCGCGATCTCGAAGGAGCCGAAGGTCGTCACCGGCCCCGAGGGCGACGACGTCATCGCCGTCCGCTCGGTGTGCTTCCTGCCGATGACCTACGATCACCGCCTGGTCGACGGCGCCGACGCTGGCCGCTTCCTGTCCGCGGTCAAGGCCCGTCTGGAGGAGGGCGCCTTCGAGGCCGAGCTCGGCCTGTAGGCACCCCGCACGACACACGGCGGCCCGTCCCGGTTCCCCCGGGGCGGGCCGCCGTCGTCACCGGTCCGGGTGACCGGTGACGACGGTCGCGGTATGTCCGGCTCGCGCGTCCGCCCGGGACCGGGAAGGATCTCCGCCGTGCGAGTCGTCGTGGCCGGTTCGTCCGGACTCATCGGAACAGCCCTGGTCGCCCACCTGAGGGGCGCGGGGCACGAGGTGCTGCGCCTGGTGCGGCGCACCCCCGCCGCCCCCGACGAGCGCGGCTGGGACCCACCGGCCGGCACCCTGCAGGACGGCACCCTCGACGGTGTCGACGCGGTCGTGAACCTCAACGGCGCCGGCATCGCCGACCGGCCGTGGACCGGCGCCCGCAAGCAGCTGATCCGCGACTCGCGCAACGTCCCCACCGAGGTCCTCGCCGAGGCCGTGGCCCGGCATCGGGTCCCGGTGCTGGTCAGCGGCTCGGCCGTCGGCTACTACGGCGACACCGGCCAGGTCGTCGTCGACGAGTCCGCGCCGTCGGGCTCGGGGTTCCTCGCCGACGTCTGCCGCGACTGGGAGGCCGCCACCGCCCCCGCCGTGGACGCCGGCGCCCGGGTGGTGCTCGTCCGCACCGGTCTGGTCCTGTCCCCGTCCGGTGGGCTGCTCGCGATGCTGCGCCCGCTGTTCAAGGGCTTCCTCGGCGGGCGGATCGGCAAGGGCACCCAGTACATGCCCTGGGTCTCGCTCGACGACCAGGTCGCCGCGATCCGGTTCGCCGTCGAGACCGAGTCGCTGTCCGGCCCGGCGAACGTGACCGGCCCGGTACCGGTCACCAACGCCGAGTTCACCAAGGAGACGGCCGCCGCCGTCGGGCGTCCCGCGCCGTTCCCGGTCCCCGGCCCGGTCATCTCCACCGTGCTCGGCGAGATGGGCCGCGAGATGCTGCTCGGCGGTCAGCGGGCGGTGCCGGCGGCGCTGCTCGACGCCGGGTTCCAGTTCCGCCACCACACCATCGGCGACGCGCTCTCGGCCGCGGTCGGGTCATGACCCCGTCCGGGGTCGACGTCCTGGTGGTCGGGGCGGGCCTCGCCGGCCTGCGCGCGGCCACCGTCCTGCACCGGCGCGGGCTGACCGTGCGCGTGCTGGAGGCCGCCGACCGGCTCGGCGGCCGGATGGCGACCGACGTCGTCGACGGGTTCCGCTGCGACCGCGGGTTCCAGGTGCTGAACAGCTCCTACCCCGCGCTGCACGCCGCTCTCGCCCCGCACGGGCTCGACACCCTGGGCGCGCGGGCGTTCGAGCCCGGGGCCGCCGTCCGGGCCGGCGACGGCGAGCTGCACCGCTTCGTCAACCCGCTGCGCCGGCCCGCGTCCGCCCCGGCCACCGCGCTGGACGACCTGTTCGGCCCGATCGACAAGGCCAAGCTCGTCGCGTGGACGGCGAAGGTGCTGGCCTCGCCGCCGTCGCGGACCGCGACGCTCGTCGGCTCCTCCGCCGCCCAGGACCTCGACGCCGCGGGCCTCGGCGGCGCGGTCACCGACCGGTTCCTGCGCCCCTTCCTGTCCGGGGTGCTCGCCGAGACGGCGCTGGAGACCTCGACCGCGTTCGTGCGGCTGGTGTGGCGCAGCTTCGCCCTGGGCACGATCGTCGTCCCCGACGACGGCATGGAGGCACTCCCCCGGCGCCTCGCCGCGGCCCTGCCCGAGGGCACGGTGACGCTCGGGACCCGGGTGCACGCCGTCCGCGGCGGACCCGCGCCCGAGCTGGACACCGACGGCGGCACCCTGTCGGCGCGCGCGGTCGTCGTCGCGGCGGACCCGCGGACGGCCGCCGCGCTCCTGCCCGGGGTCGCCGAGCCGCGGATGAACGCGCTGACCACGTTCTTCCACGTCCCGCCGCAGGCCCCGACGGCCGCTGCGCTGCTGCACCTGGACGGCACCGGCGGGCCGGTCGTCAACACGATGGTGCTGACCGCGGCCGCGCCGGGCTACTCCGCCGACGGGCGCCCACTGGTGGCGTCGTCGATCGTCGGGACCCCGGGGTCCACCGGGCTCGACGAGCCCGCGGTGCGTCGCGAGCTGGCCCGGATCTGGGGGGTCGGCACCGACGACTGGCTGCACCTGCACACCGCCCAGGTCGACGAGGCGCTGCCGCTGTTCGAGGCGGGGCGCCCGGTCCGCCGCGACGTCGACCTCGGGGAGAACCTGTTCGTCGCGGGCGACCACCGCGACACCCCGTCCACCCAGGGTGCGCTGGTGAGCGGTCGCCGGGCCGCGCAGGCCGTCCTCGCCCGGCTGGGTGCGGCGTAGGCTCGCCGCCATGGCCGCTCCGCACCTGTCCTGCCGCGCCCGCACCGACGACGTCCGGGTCGACCGGCTCGGGCGGGTGGAGTACCAGGCGGCGTGGGACACCCAGAAGGCGCACGCGCAGGCCCGCAAGAACGGCGGGCCGGACGTGCTGATGCTGCTGGAGCACCCGCCCGTCTACACCGCGGGCCGGCGCACCCGGCCGGAGGACCGGCCCACCGACGGCACCCCGGTCGTCGACGTCGACCGGGGCGGGCGCATCACCTGGCACGGGCCGGGGCAGCTCGTCGGCTACCCGATCGTCGCCCTCGGCGAGCCGATGGACGTCGTGGACTACGTCCGCCGCCTGGAGGAGGCCCTCATCCGGGTCTGCCACGACCTCGGCGTCACCGACGCGGGCCGCGTCGAGGGGCGTTCCGGCGTGTGGCTGCCCGCGCAGGGCTTCACCCCCGAGCGCAAGGTCGCCGCGATCGGCGTCCGGATCGCCGGCGGGGTCACCCAGCACGGCTTCGCGATCAACTGCGACGCCGACCTGGGCGACTTCGGCAGGATCGTGCCGTGCGGGATCGCCGACGCCGGTGTGACCACGCTGAGCGCGGAGCTGGACCGTGCGGTGACCGTCGACGAGGTCGCCGGCCCGGCGGCCGCCGCCGTGCTGGACGCGCTCGACGGGCGGCTGCCGGTGACCGAGCACCCGGTCGTCCGCCAGGTCGACCTGATGTCCGGCCTGGGCTGACCCCGGCCCCGGTGCCTCAGGTCAGCTGCGGCATCACCGTCGCGGCGAAGTCCTCGATGTGGGCGAGGTCGGACAGGTCGAGGATCTGCAGGTAGAACCGGGTCGTCCCGGTGACCTCCGACCACCGGCCGAGCTGGTCGACGACCTGGCCGGGGGTGCCGGCCAGGCAGTTCTCCCGGACCTCGGCGGCGTCGCGGCCGACCGAGGCGGCACGGCGTTCGACCTCGGCGTCGTCCTTGCCCAGGCACAGCATCTGCGCGGTCGACCAGGTCAGCGTGCCAGGGTCGCGCCCGGCCGCGGTGCAGGCCTCGCGGACCCGCCCGAACTGGTCGGCGACGGCCTCGGGCTGCTGGAACGGCACGTTGAACTCGGTGGCGAACCGGGCGGCCAGCGCCGGGGTCTTCTTCTTCCCCATCCCGCCGACGATCACCGGCGGCGCGTCCTGCACCGGGCGCGGCAGCGCCGGGGAGTCGGTGAGCGTGTAGTGCCGCCCCTGGTGGGTGAAGCGCTCGCCGAGCGGGGTCGCCCACAGCCCGGTGAGGATCTCCAGCTGCTCGGTGAGGATCTCGAAGCGCTCGGCCAGCGGCGGGAACGGGATGCCCAGTGCCCGGTGCTCGGCCTCGAACCAGCCCGAGCCGAGCCCGACCTCGATGCGGCCGCCGGACATCTCGTCGGCCTGGGCGACGGCGACGGCGAGCGGGCCGGGCAGCCGGAACGTCGCGCTGGTCACCAGGGTGCCGAGCCGGATGCGCTCGGTCTCGCGGCCGAGCGCGGCGAGGGTCACCCAGGCGTCGGTCGGGCCGGGCAGGCCGCTGCCGTCGCCCATCGCAAGGAAGTGGTCGGAGCGGAAGAACGCGTCGTACCCGGCGTCCTGCGTGGTGCGCGCGACCCGCAGGAGGTCGGTGTAGCGGGCGCCCTGCTGGGGCTCGGTGAAGATCCGGAAGTCCACGGACGCCGACGCTAGCTGCCCCGCCCGGCGCCCGCCCGGCCGCCGTCGTATCGCTGTCGGGGTCTGCCGCTACGGTGCCGCCGTGCAGTCCTTCCCCGACCTGAGCGGCCGTACCGTCGTCGTCACCGGCACGACCTCCGGCCTCGGCCGCGCGCTGGCGGCGCGCTTCGTCCGCGCCGGGGCGCGGGTGCTGATGACCGCCCGCGACGACACGCGGGGCCGGGCCGCGGCCCGCGAGGTGGGCGGCGAGCTCGTGCTGCTCGACCTGGCCGACCTCGCCTCGGTGCGGGCCGCGGCGGCCCGGATCCGCGAGCGCACCGGGGACCGGCTGGACGTGCTCGTGAACAACGCGGGCGTCGCGGTGGGGCCCCGCAGCGAGACCGCGGACGGGTTCGAGCTCCAGATCGGCACCAACCATCTGGGCCCGGCCGCGCTGACCTGGCTGCTGATGCCCGCGCTGTGCGGCGCCGGGGACCCGGAGCGCCCGTCGCGGGTGGTGTCGACCTCCAGCATCGGGCACCGCAGCGCCCGTCTCGACCTCGACGACCTGCACTGGCGGCGGCGCCGGTACTCCCCGGTGTTCGCCTACGGCGCCTCGAAGCTGGCGAACCTGCTGTTCGCCGCCGAGCTGGACCGGCGGCTGCGGCTGTCCGGGCAGCCGGTGCTGTCGGTGGCGGCCCACCCGGGGATGACGGCGTCGCAGCTGCTGGCGAACTCCTACCGGCGTGCGGGCGGCGGCGGCCTGCGGGCCCGGGTGCTGCTCGCCGCCGAACGGCTGGTCGTGCAGCCGGTGGAGGACGGCATCGCCGCGCAGTGGGCCGCCGCGACCGGGCCGGTGCACGGTGGGGACTACCTGGGCCCGTCCGGTCCCCTGGAGGCGCACGGACCGGCCGGTCCGGCCCGCCGGTCCGCTGCCGCGCAGGACCCGGTGCTCGCCGCCCGGTTGTGGCAGGTCACGGCCGCCGCGACCGGCGTCACACCCGACCCCGGGCGTAGGCTGGGCGCGTGACCATCGCACCCGAAGGCCGCAAGCTCCTCCGCCTCGAGGTCCGCAACAGCGAGACCCCGATCGAGCGCAAGCCGTCCTGGATCCGCACCCGCGCCAAGACCGGTCCGCAGTACACCGAGCTGAAGGGTCTCGTCCGCTCGGGCGGCCTGCACACGGTGTGCGAGGAGGCCGGTTGCCCCAACATCTACGAGTGCTGGGAGGACCGGGAGGCGACGTTCCTCATCGGCGGGGAGCAGTGCACCCGTCGCTGCGACTTCTGCCAGATCGACACCGGCAAGCCGGCCGACCTGGACACCGACGAGCCACGCCGGGTGGCGGAGTCGGTGCAGCAGATGGGGCTGCGCTACTCCACCGTCACCGGTGTCGCCCGCGACGACCTGGACGACGGCGGCTCCTGGCTCTACGCCGAGACCGTCCGCAAGATCCACGAGCTGAACCCGGGTACCGGCGTCGAGCTGCTGGCCCCCGACTTCAACTCGATCGACGACCAGCTCGTCCCGGTCTTCGAGTCCCGCCCCGAGGTGTTCGCGCACAACCTCGAGACCGTCCCGCGGATCTTCAAGCGGATCCGTCCGGCGTTCCGGTACGACCGGTCGCTGGAGGTCATCGGCAAGGCGCGCGCGTTCGGTCTGGTCACCAAGTCGAACCTGATCCTGGGCATGGGCGAGACCCCCGAGGAGGTCACCTCGGCGCTGCAGGACCTGCACGACGCGGGCTGCGAGATCATCACGATCACCCAGTACCTGCGCCCGACCAAGCGCCACCACCCGGTGGAGCGCTGGGTCAAGCCCGAGGAGTTCGTGGAGCACTCGAAGGCCGCCGAGGAGATCGGCTTCGCCGGTGTCATGGCCGGTCCGCTGGTCCGCTCGTCCTACCGGGCCGGCAGGCTCTACGCGCAGACCGTGGCCCACCGCGGCGAGGAGCTCTCCCCCGCTCTGGCGCACCTGGCCGACTCCGGCCCGGCCGCGCAGGAGGCCAGCTCCCTGCTGGCACGCAGCTGACACCTGCTCGCACCGTCGATCACCGGTCGGACGTAGGCTGGTCACATGCCCGGCAAGCCCCGTAAGCCCTCGCCCGACGAGAAGAAGGCGCTCAAGGCCCAGAAGAAGGCCGCGTCGAAGCAACGCCGCCAGCAGATCTGGCAGGCGTTCCAGATGCAGCGCAAGGAGGACTCCAAGCTCCTCCCGATCATGATCGGCGTGTTCGTCGGGTCGATCGTGGTCGTCACGCTCATCGGCTGGCTGCTGGGCCTGGTCTGGTTCTTCGTGCCCTTCGGCATCCTGATCGGCGCGCTGGCGGCGTTCAGCATCTTCGGCCGCCGCGTACAGCGCTCGATCTACGTGAAGGCCGACGGGCAACCGGGTGCCGCGGGCTGGGCGCTGGACAACATGCGCGGGCAGTGGCGGATCACCCAGGGCGTCGCGGGCACCACCCACCTCGACGCGGTGCACCGGGTCATCGGGCGGCCCGGGATCATCTTCGTCGCCGAAGGGGCCCCGCACCGGGTGAAGACCCTGCTCGCGCAGGAGAAGAAGCGCACCGCGCGGGTCGCCGGCACCACCCCGATCTACGACGTGATCGTGGGCAACGAGGAGGGTCAGGTCCCGCTCAAGGGGCTGCAGCGCCACCTCATGAAGCTGCCCCGCAACATCTCCGCCGCCGAGATGGACTCCCTGGAGGGCAAGCTCAACGCCCTCGGCAGCCGCGCCGCGGCGATGCCCAAGGGGCCGATGCCCCAGGGCGCGAAGATGCGCAGCATCCAGCGCACCGTCCGCCGCCGCTGACCCTCCCGCTGCTGACCCGGCCGCCGGTCCCACCGCCGGCCGGGCCGCTCCGCGCCCGGCCGCGCGGCCCGCAGCGGCGACGGCCGTCGGCTCAGTCGGCCGTCTCGCCGGACGCCGGCTCGCCGCGCAGGTCCGCGAGGACGCAGTCGGCGCACGTGCTGCCGCCGGGCACCCGGTAGTACAGACAGCAGGACCGGCGCCGGAACGTCCAGGCGTGGTCCGGGGCCACCGGAGCGCGCCGCTCCCCGGTACCGGTGAGCCGCGGGTGCTCCAGCAGGTCGGTGGCGACGGCCGCGACGGCGTCCGCGGCGTCGGGGCGCTGGATGTCGAGCACCCGCTTCGCTCCCGCGACCGACGACGCGACGTTGCCCCACAGCACCGTCGCGGACACCCCGAAACGCTCGCCCGCGATCTCCACCAGCGGGGTGAGCACCTCGTCGACGAGCGGGGCCAGCGCGTCGGCCCCGGGGACCCGGCGGCGGACCATCCGCGGCGGGTCCAGCGCGACGACGTCGCCCAGCGGCGTGGCGGACCACCACAGCGTCTGCGGCCGCAGGTCGACCAGCACGCCGTACAGGGCGAGCGCCGCGACCGGCCCGGACAGCAGCTTCGCCGCGAGCCCCTGCACCGCGATCGACGCGGCGATCCGCCGGCCCAGCGGCGGCTCGGCCCCGAGTGCGATCCGGGTTCGTTCGACCCGGTCGAGCAGCGCGTCGGGGGCCAGGACGGCGGCGAACGGGCGGACCGACCGCCCTGCCGCCCGCTCCTCGGTGACGTCGAGGAGCTCGAAGAACGGTCCGACCGCCGCGAGCCCGGCCAGCACCTCGCTCACCTGCGGGGCGGTGGCCGGGCCCGCGAGGTCGGTGTGGTCGGTGCTGTGGGTCGGGCCGGTCACCGTGGCAGCCTCGCATCCCGGATCGTCCCGGGCGAGCCGTTCGCGAGGGTCCCGGCGAGCGGCCCGATCCACAGCACCGCCCCCGCCGCGGCGACGACCGCGACCGCCTGCGCCGCCGTCGACGACGTGACCAGCGCGGCGAGCACCGTCAGCCAGAGGAGGCCCCGGGCGGTCACCCGTCCCGTCAGCGTCGCCGACGGCGGCAGGTGCGTCACGGCCGGACACCGGCCGGTCCGGGCAGCGGCAGCCCGGTCACGATCCGGGCCGCCGCCGCGCCCGCGTGGCGCCCGTGCGGCCGGTCCCCCGAGCCCGACCCGCCCGGACCGCCCGACCCGGCCGGCGCGGCCGGGCCGTGTGCGGGTTCGGTGAAGGCGGGCCGGTCGGTGGGCAGCTTCGTGTGGTGCACGACCACCGAGCCGTCGGCGTCGATCCCCACGCCGACGTCGAGCCGGGACCGCTGCGCCGCCCGGTGGGCCAGTGCGACGAGCCCGTCGGGACCGCCGGCCGCGGCGGGGTCCGGCCAGGTCGTGACCGGGACGCCCTCCTCCTCGGCGCCGGCGAGGACCTCGCGCAGCACCGGGGCCGGGGTGTCCGGGTGGTGACCGACGACGACCGACGGCGGCTCCGGGGCCGACGCCGGGCCCGGCCGGCTCATGCCGCGGGCTCCCCGCTGCCGACCAGTGCGCTCGCGTGCGCGTCGACCAGCCCGGACGCGACGGCGTTGCGCGGCCCCTCGGTGCCGTGCACGTTGCCGGTCCCGCACACCACGCCCTGTCCGGCGAGGGCGTCGGCGACCATCTGCGGGATCTCGAAGTCCAGCGCGGACCCGCCGAGCAGCACGACGAAGTCGAGCATGCGCAGCGAACCGCCCGGCGCGACCTGGCGCAGCGCCCGCAGGGCGTTCACCACGAAGACCCGGCGCTTGGCCTCGCGGCGCACCCGCACGACGTGGTCGATGGAGTGCCGGGTCCTGATCGGGACCGGCCCGTCCGGGGTCATGACGACCACCCGGGCGAACACGTGCGAGGGCAGGGGCTCGGTGAAGAACTCGACCGAGCCGTCCTCGTGGCGGAGGTGGAAGAAGCTCTCCACCTTCGCCAGCGGGTACCACTTGACCTGCTCGGCGGTCTCCCGGTCCTCGAGCGCCAGCTCCGAGTCGATCAGCTTGGTGACCAGCTCGCCCGCGCCGGCCACGTGCACCGCGGTGCACGTGCCGTCCCGCAGGAGCAGCGCCGCGTCGGTGGAACCGCCGCCCATGTCGAGGATCGCGATCGGGGTGTCGGTGCCCGGGGTGGTGAGCGCCCCGCGGACCGCCATCTCGCCCTCGATGCCGCCGATCCGGGCCGAGCAGCCGAGGCTCTCGGCGACCCGGTCGGCGACGACCTGCATCCGGCTGCGGCTGGTGCGCACCATCGCGGCGAGCGCGACCGCGTTCTCCAGCGACACCTCGCCGGCCAGACCGCCCCGCACCTCCCGCGGGACGAACGTGTCGATCGCCAGCACGTCGCGGATCCGGATCTCCGCGGCCGGTTGCCCGGTCACGTCGGTCATCGTGTCCCGGACCTGCGCGAGCATCCCGCCGACGTGCGTGCCGGGCTGCCCGGTCGCGTCGTCGAGGGGCTGCACCCTGGCCAGGGTGTCCATGATCGCCTCGGCACCGGCGTCGACGTCGATCCGCAGGGTCTTCCCGGCCCCGGTCAGGACCAGCTCGCCGACCGGGACGCGCCGGTCGGTGACGTCACCGGCCGGGGTCCGGACGACGACCGCCGACCGGTTGCCGGTCAGCGCCCGCGCGACCGGGGAGACCTGACGGGTCTGGTCGGGGTCGAGCCCGAAGACCGTGGCCAGGCCGTAGGAGTCCGACAGGGTCCGGATGGTGCGGCCCGGCAGGGCGACCTCCACCGCCGCGACCATGTCCAGCGGCACCCGCTCGACCGCGCCGACCTCGTCGACGATCGGGATCGCGACCGGGACCCGGTTCGCGACGAGCACCGCGTCGTCCTGGGCCAGGACCGCCGCGACCAGCTCGCACCCGCGCTCGTGCGCCGCGGTGAGAACCTGCGCGACCCGGTCGAAGTCCCACCCCCGCCCGACGACGACGATCACCGGCCCGTCCGGGAGGGGGCCGTTGCCGGTGAGGTCGTCGATCGACACCGTGGTCCCGACCCCGAGGCCGCTACCCCCGGGCGTCGACGGGTTGTGCCCGATCATCGTGGACTCGGTGATGATCGTCTCGGTGATGGTCTCCATGGCGAGACCGCTGATCACCGGGGTCGCCTCGTTGAGCAGCACCTCGTCGAGGTCGGCCACGGCCCGCCGGGCCCCCTCCAGCGCCCGGCGGACCGCGGTCACCGCACCGGCGGTGTTGTCCGGGGTCCCCTTGACCCCGGTGGTGCGGGTCAGGGCGGTCCCGAGGTGGTCGACCCGGCCGTGCGCGTCGATCGAGGCCACGCAGGCCTCGGTCGTCGAGTTGCCGATGTCCACGCCCACGACCAGCCGCGAGCCGTCCGTCCCGTGCACCGTGTCTCCTTCAGCCCGCGTCGACCGACGTACCGAGGGTGACCTCGACCGGACGCACCCCGTGGCGGATCTGCTCGAACTCCTTGAGGTGCAGCAGCGCCGCCTTGGCCTGCCAGCGGGGACGGGCCATCTGGTCGTTGCGCGTCGGAACCGGCTGCGGCGACTCCCCCTTGGCGTACTGGGCGGCGTTGGAGCCGATGCCGCGGAACACCTCGGCGTCGAGCAGCGGCGACTGCGGGAACAGCTCCAGGTTCGACAGCCGTGCGAGGTCCTTCTGGTGGATCATCGTGGTGCCCCGCGACAGCAGGCCCACGCAGATCCCGGAGCCGGACAGCTTCGCGCCGGTGTGGGCGATGGCCGCCAGGTCGGCGGTGTCCCACACCCGGATCAGCCGAGAGATGACGCCCTGCTCCTCGATGCCCGCCATGAGCTGGCGCAGCACCTCGGCGTGCGGGACGTTCACGATCGTGCGGGTGAAGAACCCGGCGAACGCCGGGGACACCGCGATGACGACCTCGTCGGGGCGGGTGCCGCGCTCGGCGGGCCCGACCTCGGTCAACGACAGCGGGGTCGGGGCGGGGTTGTCGGTCGCGATGCTCACGAGACCTCCTCCTCGGGGTTCTCGGCACTGGTGACGTGACGCAGCTTCTTGAGGGCGTTCCACCGCTCACCGGTCAGGCGGTAGCCGGTGCCCGGGCCTGCGTAGTCGTTGGCGTCGTTGATGGCGGCCTGCGGGACGAAGTTCCCGTCGAGGATCGCCGAGGTCTGGAGCAGGTCGCCCGACACCCGCTGGCGCAGGACCTGCAGCAGGTTCTCCGCGACGTCGTGGAAGCTGGTGCGCTCCAGGATCTTGACCAGGTCGAGTCCGGTGATGCCGCGGTCCATGACCGACTGGGCGCCCTTGAGGTCCTCCAGGACCTCGCGCAGCGGGTAGTCGGCGCTGGAGTTGGCGTAGGTTGCCGCCTCGACCTCCTCGTCGGTGATCCGCGGCAGGTCCAGCTCGGCGAACACGGCCTGCATCGCGCGGGCGGCCTTCTCCCGCACGGCGAGGATCTCCGGCTCCCGGACGTGGCGCAGGCCGCCGTCGATCTGCAGGTCGCGCTGGATGGTGTTCCAGTCGTCGTAGTCCTCGACGTCGAGGTTCGACCCGGCGAACATGTTGTCCGAGTTCGGGACGCCGGAGAAGCCGGAGCACACCAGGTCCTGGCCGGAGAGCAGCTGCGGCATGAGCCGGCTGGTGCGGCGCATCGCCGAGTGCGAGAACGACTGGTCGTTGCCGGCCGCGCACTCCAGGTCGACCATGTTGCAGACCAGGTTCTCCGCGGCGACGGCGCGGATGCCGCCCGGGACCGCTCCCGGTACGCCGATGCAGCTGATCGAGCCGTTCTGCAGGCCCTGCACGCCGGCGCCCTTGGCCATCAGGATGCAGCGGATCTCGAGGAACAGCATGGAGCGGCCCTCGGCGTTGCCCATCTGCACCTCCGACCCGGTGCCCGAGGTGAAGCGCATCTTGATGCCGCGGGAGGCGTAGGCGCTGGCGAGGAACGACTTCGACCACGGGGTGTCGTCGCCGTCGACGAACACGGACTCGGTGCCGTAGACCGAGATCGTCTCGGCGTAGCCGGTGATGCCGCGCATGCCCAGGTCGAGCTCGGTGGCCTCCTCCAGCGCGCACTGGGTGATGACGCCGCCGCGCCCGGACTGGGCGCCGACCTGCAGGCCGATGGCGACGAGTGGGGCGTAGCGCAGGACCCCGAGGGTGGTCTCCATCTCGGCGAAGCCGCGCAGCGCGGCCTCGGCGGCGTCGGCCGCGACCTGGATGGGGTTGTCCCGGGCGCTGGTGGAGTGCGCCTGGTTGGCGGGGCTGCGGCGGGCCCGCATCTTCTGCATCGACATCATGATCTCGACGACGTTGAGCAGCTTGACGACGTCGAGGAGCTTGGCCGGGGTGAGGCCGCGGGTGATGTCGAGGAGCTCGGCCCGGGTCACGCCCGGGTCGACGAGCATCCGGGCGATGTCGGTCGAGGGGATCGCGGTGGCGCGCTCGGCGACCTCGACGTCGATCGCGTGGTCGGCGATGAAGGTGTCCATGAAGTCGAACGCGGCGCGCTCGCGACCGTCCATCTCGACGATCACGCCGTTCTCGACCCGCACGCTCGGCGCGGGGTCGAAGTCGCTCTCCATCGCGACGAGACCCTTCTCGGGCCACTCCTCGACGAACCCGTCGAGGTTGACCGGGCGGGACTCGAGCATGTCGGTGCGCTTGGAGGTCCTGGCCCCGGTCGCCGGGGTGGCCGCCTCGGGCAGGGTGCTGGTCATCGGTCAGTCTCCTTCGCGGGCGAGCAGGTCGCGGGCCGCGTAGACCTGTGCGGCCTCGCGGACGAGCGCGGCGCAGGTGGTGGCGGCGTAGTCGTTCTCCAGCCGGTCGGCGATCTCCGCGAGCCGGGCGGCCGACGACGCGCGGGGCCGCAGCGCGTTGTAGATCGCGAGGACCTCCTCGTCGGGGACGGTGGTCAGCTCCGCGGCGCGCCGCATGTTCTCGGCGAGCTGGCGGCGGCCGACGGCGTCGGAGATCTCGCCCTGCAGCGTCAGCGTCTCCGCCGAGATGCGGAGGTCCTCGTTGCGGATCTCCCCGGACACGACGGCGGCCATGGTGACCTCCGAGAGCGGCCGGCCGGTCGGGGTGCGCAGCAGGTCGGGCCGCTGCACGGACAGCGGGTAGTCGGCGGGGCCGAGGGTGGTGCTCATCGGGTCTCCTCCAGGCGGGACGCCACGGCCGGCTCGGCCGGGACCTCCGGGTGTGGGATGCGGCCGACCGGCACGTCGCCGGTGGCGGCGGCCTCCAGCTCGGCGGGGGCGAGGAAGCGCTCGACCAGCAGGACGAACGCGCCGCCCCCGATCAGGCCGCCGAGCAGCGGAGCGACGATCGGCAGCCACCAGTACGGGACGCCGGTGCCCGTGACGAACGCGGTGTCGTAGCCGGTGACGAACGAGGCCAGACGTGGGCCCAGGTCACGGGCCGGGTTGATGGCGTAGCCGGCGTTGGCACCGAAGGCGATGCCGATGCCGACGACCAGGAAGCCGATCATGAACGGGGCCATGTTGGCGCCGGGCGGGTTGTTGAGCGCGTTGGTCAGCGCGAAGATCACGAACACCAGCAGGGCGGTGCCGACGATCTGGTCACCGAACGCGGCGAGGATCGAGACGTGCTCACCGGGCAGGGTCGAGAAGATGGTCTGGGTGGCGACGGTGTGGCCGGGGTCGACCGCCGCGATCGGGCCGGCGTAGACGGCGCGCACGACCAGCGCGGCGAGGAACGCGCCCGCGGTCTGGGCCAGCCAGTAGGGCGCGACCTTGCGCCAGGCGAAGCCCTTGAACACGGCCAGTGCCAGGGTGACGGCCGGGTTGAGGTGGGCGCCGCTCACCCGGCCGGCGACGTAGACGCCCATGGTGACCGCGACACCCCAGCCCCAGACCAGGGTGCCCCAGTCGCCGTTGGCGCCCTCGGAGGTCACGACCTGCGCGACGGTGCCGCAGCCGATGAGGATCAGGACGAAGGTCCCGGCGAACTCGGCTGCGAGCTCGCCGGTGTCCCCGCGGCTCACGCGAGTGCCGTGACGGCGGCCTCGGCCACCGTCACGTCCTGCTCCACCGAGCCGGCGCTGACCCCGACCGCGCCGACGAGCTCACCGTCGCGGTGGATCGGGATGCCGCCGCCGAAGATGACCATGCCACCGGCGGTGTGCTCCAGGCCGTAGAGCTCGGCACCGGGCTGCACCAGCGGGGTCAGCGCCGCGGTCGGCAGGTCCATCAGGATCGAGGTGCGCGCCTTGCGCTGGGCGATGTCGATGCTCGCGCGGATCGCACCGTCCTGGCGGGCGAAGGCCAGCAGATGACCGCCGTCGTCGACGACCGCGACGTTCATCGGCTGGCCGATCTCGGTCGCCTTCGCCAGTCCGGCGGCCAGCGCCTTCTCGGCGTCCTGGAGGGTCAGTCGTGCCATCCGGGCCTCACTCCTCGTCGAGTCGGGCAACCCGGTCCGTACCGGGTACGTCGACGACGCTAGGAGCGCGAGCACCCGCGAGGTATGAGGACTCTCCCTACCTCACCCCCACCCCCACACCCTCCGGGGAGGGCCGTACGGCCCAGCCGTCCGGCGCGGACGCCTCGCTCGTGCGGGGTGACCCTGTGGAGTGTCGGAAGGGATCCGCGGCGGGGGGCCGGGCGTGCTCGGGGAGCCGGGAACGCTCAGGTGGCCGCACCGAAGCGGGCGAGCATCGTCCGGTTGCGGGCGCCGGTCTTGCGCAGCACCGCGCCGACGTGCTTCTCCACCGTCTTGACCGAGATGGCCAGCCGGGTGGCGATCTGCTTGTCCGCCAGGCCCTGCTCGACGAGCGCGCGGACCTCCCGCTCGCGTAGGGTCAGCAGGTGCTGGCCGCGGGCCGGCTGCAGACCCGTGGGGGGCGCCGCGAGCGGGCCGGCCGGATACGGGGTAGGTGGATCGGGCCAGCAGGCCCGCACCCGCGTCCCCCAGCCCGGGACGCTGTCGATCTCCAGCCGGCCACCCGCGGCGCGCACGGTGGACTCGACCCGGTCCAGCCCGGACCGGGGCGCGGTGACGGGGTCGAAGCCGCGGCCGTCGTCGTCGACGAGCAGGCGGACCTCGCCCGCCTCGAACGCCAGCCCCACCCGCAGCGTGCCCGCGCCGGAGTGGAGCACCGCGTTGTCGAGCAGCAGCCGCGCGACCTCGCGCACCCCGGTCGCGACGACCGGGTCCGGCACCCGCTCGGTGCCCAGGGTGACGACGCCGCCCCGGGCCCCGAGCGCGCGCAGGGCACGGTCCAGCTCGGCCCGCAGCTCGGGGAGCAGCCGGTGCCCGGCGTCCGCGGTCGTAGCGACCGGGGCCTCGGTGAGCAGCCGCGCCGCCATCACCGCGACGGCGGCCTGTGCGGCGAATCCCTCGACCGCGGCGACGTCGCTGGCGGAGAAGGATCCACCCCCACCGAAAGCACAGGCCCCGAGCAGTTCGTCGTCCCACCAGAGGGGGGTGCCGAGCACGTCCGACCTGCCGGGGCCGTCCCCCTCCATCAGGAGGGTGCGCGGTTCCCGGACCAGCCGCGCCAACACGTCGTCGACCGGGGGCAGGGGCTCACGGTGGACCACCGGCGCCCGGTCACCGAGCAGCGTCACGGCCCCGCCACCTCCGCCGAGGCGCTGGGTGGTGCGCCGGACGAGGTCGTCGAGGAGCGGCGTCACACCCCGGTCCTGCACCGCACCGTGAGCGAGGATCACCCGGTCCTCCCGGTATCCATCTTGCATCTATGCCGCGTCCTTGGGGATGAACGGTAGGGACGTCGACCGGGGCGGGCAAGCCTCTCGGATCCGGGGCGGTCGCGGTCAGGCATGATTCGGACGTGGACGACGGGTCACGGGCGGGCGGGACCGCCGCCGAACGGGCGTACCGGTTCACCAAGGCCGGCATCCTCGACGGGACCCTGCCCGCGGGCGAGCTCATCAGCGAGGGCCAGGTCGCACGGCCGCTGCAGCTGAGCCGGACCCCGGTCCGCGAGGCGTTCCTGCAGCAGCAGGCCGAGGGGCTGCTGAAGCTCTTCCCGAAGCGCGGCGCGCTGGTCGTGCCGGTCTCCCCCGGCGAGGTGGACGCCGTGGTCGAGGCCCGGGACGTGATCGAGTCGCACGCGATCGCCACCGTCGTCGGGGTCGACGACGAGACCCTCGCCCACATCGCCGCCGCGATGGACGCCGCGATCGAGGACCAGCTCGCCGCCGTCGCCTCCCGCGACGAGCTCGCCTTCGTCGAGGCCGACCGGGCGTTCCACACCGTGCTGGTGCGGGCCGGGTGCCGCAGCATCCTGCTGGAGGTCTACGGCTCGCTGCGCGACCGGCAGCTGCGGATGAACATGGGCGCCCTCGGCGGGCGCTTCCCCGGCCGCGCCGAGCGTCTGGTCTCCGAGCACCGGCAGCTGCTCGCCGGGCTGCGCGCCCGCGACACCGAGGCGGCGGTGGCCGTGCTGCGGGTGCACCTGGCCGGCACCCGGGCGTCGGTGCTGGGCACTCCCCCGGTGAGCGTCTGACCCGCCGGGGTCAGCCCCGCAGCACCCGCACGACGACCGTACGGCTGGCGCGGTCGTGCCAGCCGCGGCCGTCGGCGTCGCGCAGGAACGGCGGCAGCACCACCGCGATCATCGCGGTGCGCAGCAGCGCCCGCGGCACGCCGACGTGGGTCGCCATGTCGGTGCGCGCGACGCGCATGCCCAGCGCGAGGTGCCCCGGCGCGGTGCCGAGCACCGACACGGTCAGCGCGGTGATCACGAACCAGGTCCCGAGGACCCACCAGCCGAACTCCGGGGAGCCGAGCGCGTCGACCCCGGCGACCAGCAGCACCAGCAGGTAGGCCAGGAACCAGTCGAGGACGACGCCGGCGATCCGGCGCCCGAACCCGGCGACCGAGTAGTGGCCGGTCGCGGGCAGCCCGAAGCGCTCGCCGGGGTGTCCGGCAGGGGCGGAACCTCCTGCGGATGAACCGGGGAGCCAGGACTCGATCCAACGGGCCATGCTCTCTAGCGTAGGCGGCGTAACCGCAGCACCGAGCGGGACCGGACCGGACACCGATGACGAACGTGATCGATCTCGCGGTCGGGTCAGTTAACGTCGGTGAAACAGATGAGTGATGGGTGAGCAACACGCCGCTCCTACCGTCACCCACGATCTCCACCAGCGAATGAAGGAGCCCGAGAGAGTGTTCAGCAACGCCGAAGAGGTACTCAAGTACATCTCGGACGAGAAGGTCGAGTACGTCGACATCAGGTTCTGCGACCTGCCCGGCGTCATGCAGCACCTCACCGTCCCCGCCAAGACGGCCGGCGACCTCCTGGAGAACGGCGCCGCCTTCGACGGCTCCTCCGTCCGCGGTTTCCAGGCGATCAACGAGTCCGACATGGCGCTGTTCCCGGACACCACCACCGCGCGCGTCGACCCGTTCCGCAAGCACAAGACGCTGAACATCAACTTCTTCGTCCACGACCCGATCACCGGTGAGCCGTACTCCCGGGACCCGCGGAACGTGGCCCGCAAGGCGCAGGAGTACCTGGCCGCGTCCGGCATCGCCGACACCGCCTACATGGCGCCCGAGGCGGAGTTCTACGTCTTCGACTCGATCCGGTTCGGCACCGACCCGCACCAGGCCTACCACCACATCGACTCCGCGGAGGGCTGGTGGAACACCGGCCGCGAGGAGGTCGGGGGCAACCTGGGCTACAAGGTCAACTACAAGGGCGGCTACTTCCCCGTCCCGCCGGTCGACCACTACGCCGACCTGCGCGCCGACATCGTCACCGCGATGCAGGCGTCGGGCTTCGAGGTGGAGCGCGAGCACCACGAGGTCGGCACCGCCGGCCAGGCCGAGATCAACTACAAGTTCGACACGCTGCTGCGTGCGGCCGACGACGTCATGCTCTTCAAGTACCTGGTGAAGAACGTGGCGTGGCAGAACGGCAAGACCGCCACCTTCATGCCGAAGCCGCTCTTCGGCGACAACGGCTCGGGCATGCACGTGCACTCGTCGCTGTGGAAGGACGGCCAGCCGCTGTTCCACGACGAGTCCGGCTACGGCGGCCTGTCCGACACCGCCCGCTACTACATCGGCGGCCTGCTGCACCACGCGCCGTCGCTGCTGGCGTTCACCAACCCGACGGTGAACTCCTACCACCGCCTGGTCCCGGGCTTCGAGGCGCCGGTCAACCTGGTGTACTCCGCGCGCAACCGCTCGGCCTGCATCCGGATCCCGCTGACCGGTGACAGCCCGAAGGCCAAGCGCGTCGAGTTCCGCTGCCCCGACTCGTCGGGCAACCCGTACCTGGCGTTCTCGGCGATCCTGATGGCCGGTCTCGACGGCATCAAGAACAAGATCGAGCCGCCGGCGCCGATCGACAAGGACCTCTACGAGCTCCCGCCCGAGGAGGCCAAGGACATCGCGCAGGTCCCGTCCTCGCTGGGTGCGGTCATCGACAAGCTCGAGGCCGACCACGACTACCTGCTCGAGGGCGGCGTGTTCACCCCGGACCTGATCGAGACCTGGATCTCCTACAAGCGGGAGAACGAGATCGACCCGCTGCGGCTGCGCCCGCACCCGTACGAGTTCGCCCTGTACTACGACGTGTGATCCACACCTGACCCACGTCACACCGAGGCCCGGCTCCCGCGAGGGAGCCGGGCCTCGGCGCGTCCTGCCCGGTGCGCGACCGGTGGGCGGGCCGCCTCGTCGGAGGCGTTCGAGACGTCAGAGACGTTCGACGCGGTCGGCCTGCGGGCCCCGGTCGCTCTGGCGCACCGCGTACCGGACCCGGTCGCCCTTCTGCAGCGCCTCGGCGTCCCGGATCACGGACACATGGACGAACAGGTCGTCCCCGCCGGCGTCCGGGGAGATGAACCCGAAGCCACGCTCCTCGTCATAGCGCACGACGACGCCCTCGCCGCCCCGTGCCGGAACGTCCCGCGACGCCGGTCCGGCGGCGGGAGCGGGCCGGCGCGGCGTCGAGGGCTCGCCGCTGCGAACCAGGTGCACGTCACGGGCCTGGGGGCCCTTCTCCGCCTGCGCCACCTCGAAGGCGATGCGGTCGCCCTCCGCGAGCCAGGTCAGTCCCTCGGCCAGTGCCCTGGCGTGGACGAAGACGTCCTCGTCGCCGGAGTCGGGGGTGACGAAGCCGAAGCCCTTGCCCTCGTCGTACCAGGTCACCGTTCCGTCGGCGCCGTCGTCGCCGTCCGCCTCGCCGTTCGCGGCGGGCAGGCCCGCCCCCTCCCCCAGCGGGATCACGTGCCCGGCCTGCGGGCCGCGCTCACCCTCGACGATCAGGAAGGCCACCCGCTGGCCCTCGGCGACCACGCCGCCGGTCACGATGGCGGAGCTGTGCACGAAGATGTCGGCGCCGCCGCCGTCCGGCGTCGCGAAGCCGTAGCCCTTGGCCGGCTCGTACCAGCTGACGGTGCCGAGCAGGCCCACCGCGCTGCCGGCGGCCGCGTCGGCGGTGACCCGGACGCGCAGCGCCTGCGGGCCGCGGTCGTTCTCGCCGAGCTCGAACTCCACGGCCTGACCCTCGCGGAGCACGGGTGCGCCGCCGCCCCCGACGATCTCCGAGGCGTGCACGAACACGTCCGGCGAACCGTCCTCGGGGGCGAGGAAGCCGAAACCCCGTTCGGCGTCGAACCAGCGGACGGTCCCGTGCGGCATGAAGAGCTCCAGATCGGAAAGGCGGATACCGGCCCAGTCTCCCCGACGGCCCTCGCGGTGCGACGGGCCGGGCCCACGAAGAGGCGGGACGAGTCGGCCGCCGACACCCGGTACCGAGATGCCACGGGAGATGTCGGGCAGCACGCTCATCGACGCGAGAGCGACCGCACAGAGGAAGCGGGACCACCGAGGACCGGTCGACGAACGCCCCTCAGCTGTTCCTCTCCGACCCTCGACTGAACAGCAGGACGTCGAACGAACCGGTCCGCGGCTCAGGTCGACCCAGCGGATCCGGCAATGGATGCGCGGCCCGTTCGAGTACCGACATCAGCGTGGCGAGTTCCTGAGGGGGCTCCTCGGCCAGCAGGTTCTCGGCGTAGTCGATCACCACCAACAATCCGGAGGCCGGGCGCCCCACTCGATCCCCGAAGACGGCCCCCAGGTGACCATCGTCGATTTCCAGCAGCTCCCTGAGGCACTCGTCGAGCGCGTCGTAGTTCTGGCCGTAGTAGCCCGGCAGCTCGAGAGCGTCCCCCAGGCTGCGGAGCGCATCCTTGTACGTGCGACACCGTTGCCCCTGGACCAGGACCCGGTGAATCCCCTTCCGTCGCGCCACCCGTGCGACAGCAGAGTCGATCACCCGGTTGTACTGCGACCGGCGCAACCAGTCGCCGTCCGCCGCATCCTTCGTCGACAGCTCCATTCTTGCGACACGCGAGATCTCGGAGTGAACATCGAGCCAGAACTCCGACGTGGTCGACAACGCTTCTCCCTCCGACACGGCAAGCACAGAGAACTGGAGGACGTTCTCGCGATGACAGCACGGCACGTCGTCCTCGATCGACCGGACCGCTACCCGCCTCGCTCGCAGGATCGGGTCCGCACATACGTCGGAGCCCGCCCGAAGAGTTCCGGGCGGGCTCCGACGAGGGTGTTACGCGCGTGTCAGGCGCGGACCTTGCGGCCCACGATCACGCGGTAGATCGCCAGCAGGATCAGCGCACCCACGATGGCGAGCAGCCAGGTGGAGATGTTGAAGAACCCGCCGAGACCGACGCCGAACACGGCGCTGCCGATCCAGCCGCCGAGCAGCGCTCCGACGACACCCAGGATCAGGGTGACGATGATTCCGCCCGGGTCCTTGCCCGGCATGATGGCCTTGGCGATGGCGCCCGCGATCAGCCCCAGCACGATCCACGCGATGATGCCCATGTCTGTCTCCCTCGCTTACGGTCCGTTCGTGACGAACCGAATCTGACCGGTCGGCATCGAGTGACCCGTGGGGGTCGTGGCGAAACGTCCCCGGTGGTCACCGTTCGGATGCGATCAGGCGACGACAGGACGTCGGCCCGCTCCGAACGGCACCGTGGAGACGCCCGGTGCCGCCGGTGTACACCCGTCGCCACCACGCAGTTCCCGATGTCGTGTAGGACGTCGACGACGCTAACCACCGACGGTCACGGGAACATCGCGGAACACCCCTGCCCCACCATCAGGTGCCGGAGTTCCCACGGTCGGGGTCCTCCCCGATGCGCACGCGTCACGCGACCGGCACGACCGGGCCGGCGACACCCGCTCGTGGTCAGGGCCGCTCGGAGCATCCCAAACGCGGAATCGGTGCAGCGATCCTCTCACCGACCGCGTCCGCGGACTCGTTGACAGGAGTGGAACTCGGATGCTTGACTCAGACCTACCGTGTTCCAGGTCACACGGAGTGCGGGCCACACCGGCCCACCCACTCCGTTCGATGACATCGACCGGGTGTCCAAGGAACGGCACCGGCCACGCGCGCACCGCAGCCTCGCTCCGTGCCCTCCGGGGCGACCACGCACGTGCACGATCCTTCCTCGGCGGCAGGATCGTGTCCCCTCCGCGTCCCCGGGTTGACCTCGTCGCCCGGGGGCGCGGCACATAGAGGGACTCGTGGGAACAACCCGCGGGGACTACTCGGCGCCGGTGACCGCGACCAGACCGGCGGCCTCGATCCCCGCGACGGCGGCCGCCTCGTCGTTCAGCGAGGCGTCACCGGTCACGCCGACGGCACCCAGCAGCGTGCCGTCGGCATCCTTGACGAAGACACCGCCGGGCACGGAGAGGATCTTGCCGCCGGCGAGGTTCGCCACCGAGGTGAAGAACTCCGGGGAGTCCGCGGCGCGGGCGGCGATCGCGCGGTTGGTCATGCCGAGGGCGAGCACCCCGCTGGCCTTGCCGACGGCGAGGTCGGGACGCAGGAAACCCGAGCCGTCCTGGCGGGCCAGCGCGACGATCGCGCCGCCCGGGTCGAGCACGGCGACCGTGAGCGGGTTGAAGCCCTGCTCGGTGCCGTGGGCCAGGGCAGCGGCGGTGATGGTCTGGGCCTGCTCGAGGGAGATGGTCATGCCGGGAACCCTGCCATCACCACGGGCGGCGGTCAGCGCCGGGTGAGGCCGACCAGCGGGATCCTGCGGTCGGTCTTCTGCTCGTAGTCGGCGAAGCCGCCGTTGTTCTCCTTGATCCACGTCCAGACGCGGTCGCGGTCGGCGTCGTCGAGCTCGGCCGCGTGCACCTGGACGGTCTCGACCGCGCCGTGACCGTCGGCGATCTCGGCGGTCACGTCGGGGTGGGCGAGCAGGTTGTGGAACCACGCGGGGTGCTGCGGTGCGCCCGCCGCGGAGGCGACGACGACCCATCGGTCGCCGTCGGCGAACCAGCGCAGCGGCGCGATGCGCTCGGTGCCGCTCTTCGCGCCGATGTGGTGGAGCAGGATCATCGGGAGCCCGGTGAACAGCTCCCCGACCCGGCCGTCGTTCTCGCGGAACTCGCGGATCACCCTGGTGTTGAAGTCCTCTGCCATGACCCCATGCTGTCAGGCCGGTGCCCCGCCGGGGGCGAACACGACCCAGCACGCGGCGAGCGTGGCGGCGACCGCGAGGAGGACGAACAGTGCCGCCCACGCCCCGCCGCCGAGCGGGGTGAGCTCGGCGAGGCGGTCGGCGTCGGAGTGCCGCAGCCTGCCCCCGCGACGACCCCGGCGCAGCTCCAGGCAGGCCTTCACCCCACCGAACAGCAGGAACCAGGTCAGCGCGGCGGCGAACCCGGTGCGCAGGTCGGCCGGGGCGCGTAGCGCGACGAGCACGAGCACCGCCCCGGTGGCGACGACGGCCAGCCCGCCGTAGAGGTTGCGGATCTGCAGCAGCGTCGCCGCGAGCAGCACCACGGCGATCCACAGCATCGCCTGCGCGGCGTCGGCGGCGACCAGGACCGCGCCGCCGAGGCCGAGCAACGGAGGGAAGACGTACCCGGCGAAGAACATCGCGACCACGCCGGGCCCACGCCCGGCGCCGGTGGAGTGCGTGACCCCGGAGGAGTCGGCGTGCAGCCGGATCCCGGCCAGACCACGCCCGACCAGCACCGCGACGAGCGCGTGCCCGCCCTCGTGGGCGATCGTCACCGCGGTGCGCGTCAGCCGCCAGGTCGGCCGCCACGCGACGACCACCAGTGCCAGCAGCGCGGCCAGCAGCGACGCCGGCCGGGCCGCGACGAGCTCGTACCCGCGGGTGATCACGTCCAGGTCTGCCACGGCCCCAGTGAACCAGCGGGGTCCGGTCAGACCGCGCCGAGGATCTCCTCGACCGCCGCCAGCGCCGAGTCGGTGTCCTCGGCCAGGTACATGAGGTCGACGAAGGCGTGGTCGACGTCGGTGTCGGTGCCGACCCGGCGCACCAGCGCGGCCGCGTCGGCGGCGGTCTCCCCCGGCTTCGGGTTCACCCGCAGCACCGCGCCGACCGCGTCGGCGGGGCGGCCCGCCGCGGCCGCGGCGGCGCGCAGGTCCGCCCAGGGCGCCGAGACCGCGGCGTCGAGGTCGGTGACGTCGGAGGTGACGACCGGCAGGAACCCGTCGGCCCGTTCGGCGATCCGCCGCCGCGCCCGGGGGCTGAACCCGGCGAGGTAGACCGGCACGTGCCGCGGCCTGGCGTGCACGTGCGACGGTGCGACGCTCGCGAAGCGGCCGGTGAACTCCACCGGGTCGTCGTGCCACCAGGCGTCGAACAGGTCGAGAGTCTCGTCGAGCCGGGCGCCGCGCTCGCGCATCGGGACACCCACGGCGTCGTACTCCTCGGGTGACCAGCCGGTGCCGAGACCCAGCAGCAGCCGGCCGCCGGACAGGTTGTCGATCGTCGTCGCCTGCCGGGCCAGCAGCGCCGCCGGGTACCAGGGTGCGTTGAGCGTGCTGGTACCGAGCTGGACCCGCGCGGTGACCGCGGCCGCAGCGGTCAGCAGCGCCAGCGGGTCGTGCGCGGCGGTGAACTGCTCGGGCACGCTGCCCGGGCCGCCGGGCCCGCCGCCGTAGCCGACCGTCGGGTCGACGGCCACCAGCAGCCGGTCGCCGGCCCACAGGCTCGCCGCGCCGCGCTCCTCGGCGCCCGCGGCGAACCGCATGGTCCCGTCCACGTGGGCAGCGGCCGCACCGAACTGCGGGATCCCGAATCCGATTCGCACTTGACCTCCAGTCGCTGGAACCCCCGAGGCTGTACCCCGTGACCGCACCACGTACCGATGACCACCTTGTCACGCTGACGATCGGGCAGCTCGCCCGGCGCAGCGAGGTTCCCGTGCGCACGCTCCGCTTCTGGTCCGACGAGGGACTCGTCCCCGCCGACCGCAACGGCGCGGGCCACCGGGTCTACGGACCGGCCGCGGTCGCACGGCTCGACCTCGTCCGCACCCTGCGCGAGCTCGGGCTGGGCCTGGACGACGTGCGCGCCGTGCTGTCCCGCCGACGGGGGGTCGGCGAGATCGCGGCGGCACACGTCCGGGCCCTGGACGACCGGATCCGGGAGCTGCGGGCGCAACGCGCGGTGTGCACGTTGCTGGCCCGCACCGGAGACGGCGACACCCCACCCGACGAACGGAGCGTGACCCTGATGAACGACCTCGCCCGGCTGTCCGCGGCCCAGCGGCAGCACCTGATCGACGACTTCGTGAACGAGGCCTTCGCCGGCATCGACGCCGGCGCGCCCGGCGCGGGCATCGCCACCGCGATGCGGTCGATGCCGGCCGAGCTGCCCGACGACCCGACCCCCGAGCAGGTCGGGGCCTGGGTGGAGCTGGCCGAGCTCGTCGGCGACCCGGGCTTCCGGGCCCGCTGCCGGGAGATGGCCGTCGCCGGCGCCACCGTCTCCGAGCACCGCGAGCGGCAGGCCGACCCGGTCGCGGTGGCCGAACACGCCGGCGGCGCGCTCGCCGCGGGGGTCGACCCGGCCTCACCCGCGGCGGCCGCGGCGCTGGAGCGGATCCCCGGCGTCGCCGGGCTCTCGGTGGTCGACCGGGCCGCCTGGGCGGACACGGTCGACCTGTTCGCCGACCGCCGCGTCGAGCGCTACTGGACGCTGCTCGGTGTCCTCAACGGGTGGCCGCCGGCCCGGGAGCCGACGATCCCGGCGTTCGAGTGGTTCGCCGCCGCCCTGCACGCCGCACCGGTCGGTCAGTCCTCGGACCAGCCGTAGAACACCCGCTCGACGACCGCGCGGGCCCGCCGGGTGACGCGCTTGTAGTCGTCGAGGAACTCCCCCGGGTCGCCGCCGGCGGGGTACCCGAGCGCGACGGCGACGGCGGCCAGCTCACGCCCCGAACGCGGGAGCTGGTCGCCGGGCTTGCCCTTCACCAGCATGATCGCGTTGCGGGCCGCGGTGGCGGTGCGCCAGCCCTCCTCCAGCTCGGCGGCGTCCTCGGCGCCGATCAGACCGGCCTCCGCGGCCTCGTGCAGCCCCTCCAGCGTCGAGGGGGTGCGCAGCTCGGGGACGTCGCCCGCGTGCTGGAGCTGCAGCAGCTGCACCGTCCACTCGACGTCGGCGAGCCCGCCCAGGCCCAGCTTCGTGTGGGTGGAGCGGTCCGCGCCACGGGGCAACCGCTCGGCGTCGACCCTGGCCTTGATCCGCCGGATCTCCGACACCGACGCCGCCGACAGCCCGTCCGCCGGGTAACGGATCGGGTCGACCAGCGCGGTGAACTCGCGGCCCAGCGTCCGGTCCCCCGCGATCGGCCGGGCCCGCAGCAGCGCCTGGGCCTCCCACACCTCGCCCCAGCGGGCGTAGTACTCGCGGTAGGAGGCCAGGGTGCGCACCATCGGCCCGGAGCGACCCTCCGGGCGCAGGTCCGCGTCGACCGGCAGCGCGGGGTCCGGGCTCGGCGAGCCCAGCAGCCGTCGCACCCGTTCGACGACGCGGGTCGCCCACCGCACCGCGGTGTGGTCGTCGACCCCCTCGGCGGGCGCGCAGACGAACATGACGTCGGCGTCGCTGCCGTAGCTCGACTCCCCGCCGCCGAGACGGCCCATCCCGATCACCGCCAGGGCGGCCGGGCGCTCGGTCTCGGCGCGGAGCACCGCGTCCAGGGTCGCGGCCAGCACCGCCTCGTTCACCGAGTTCAGCGCCGCGCAGACGGCGTCGACCGGCAGCAGGCCGAGCAGGTCGGCGCAGGCGACCCGCAGCATCTCGTGCCGGCGGTAGGACCGCGCCGACGCCACCGCGATCTCCGGTGTGGCCTGCCGGGCCACGGTGGTGCGCAGCGCCATCGACACCTCGGCCGGGTCCCGGGTCAGCTCCGGGCTCTGCACCCCCGAGGAGATGGCAAGCATCCGCAGCACCTCCGGAGCGCGGGCCAGCAGGTCCGGGACCAGCGCCGAGGTGCCGAGCAGGGTCATCAGGCGCTGCGCGACCGCGCCCTCGTCGCGCAGCAGCCGCAGGTACCAGGGGGTGTCGGCGAGTGCCTCGGAGACCCGCCGGTATGCGAGCAGGCCGCGGTCGGGGTCGGGGCTGGTCGAGAGCGAGTCCAGCAGCACCGGCAGCAGGGCGCGCTGGATCGACGCGGCCCGCGACACCCCGCCGGTGAGCGCCCGCAGGTGCCCCAGCGCCCCCTCCGGCGACGCCCAGCCCAGCGCCTTCATCCGTGCCTTCGCCGCCTCCGGGGTCAGCACGGCGTCGGCGCCGTCGGCGGCCAGCCGGGACACCGCCGACAGCAACGGCCGGTAGAACAGCTTCTCGTGCAGCCGGGTCACCCGGCGGGCGTTGCGCTGCCACTCGTCGACCAGCACCCCGACGACGTCGCGGCGCCCGTCCGGGCGGATCCGCGCGGCCCGGGCGAGCCAGCGCAGCCCGTCGGTGTCGTCGACGGCCGGGAGCAGGTGGGTGCGACGCAGCTTCTGCAGCTGCAGCCGGTGCTCCAGCAGGCGCAGGAACCGGTAGGACGCGGCGAGGTTGGCTCCATCGTCGCGGCCGACGTAGCCGCGCTCGGACAGGGCGGCCAGCGCGACCAGGGTGTTGCCCGAGTGCAGGGTGTCGTCGGTCCGGCCGTGCACCAGCTGCAGCAGCTGGACGGCGAACTCGACGTCGCGCAGCCCGCCGCGGCCGAGCTTCAGCTCGCGTTCGCGCTGATCGGAGGGGATGTTCTCGATGACCCGGGCACGCATGGCCTGCACCTCGCCGACGAAGTCGTCGCGGGTGCACGCCTGCCACACCATCGGGTCGAGGGCCTCGACGTAGGAGCGGCCCAGCTCGGGGTCCCCGGCGATCGGACGGGCCTTCAGCAGCGCCTGGAACTCCCAGGTCTTGGCCCACCGCCGGTAGTAGGACACGTGCCCGTCCAGGGTCCGCACCAGCGCACCCTGACGGCCCTCGGGGCGCAGGTTCGCGTCGACCTCGAAGCAGGCCTCCCCCGCGACGCGCATGACCCGCGACGCGAGCTTCGTCGCGGCCGGGGTGAGGTCCCCGCCGGGCTCGGCGACGAACACGACGTCGACGTCGGAGACGTAGTTCAGCTCCCGGCCGCCGCACTTGCCCATGCCGATGATCGCGAGACGCAGCTCGTCCGGCGGGTCCTGCTCGGCCGCGGCCACCGCCAGCGACGCCGCCAGCGCGGCCTCGGCGAGGTCGGCGAGCTGGGCCGCGACGTCGTCGACCTCCATCACCGGCAGCTCCGGGTCCCCGACGGCGGCCAGGTCGGCCGAGGCGAGGCCGAGCAGCTCGTCGCGGTAGGCCGTACGCAGCGCGGCGACGGCCTCGGCCCCGGTCAGCGACGCCCGCGCTCCCCCGACCGTCCCCGGCGTCGGCGCATCCGGGTCGGCGCCGACCGCGCGCAGCAGGTTCGCGGTGCGCCGGGCCAGGTCCGGCGGTGGGTCCCCGCGCTCGGCGGTGTCGGCCAGCAGCGGCCAGCGGTCCGGGTGGCGGACGAGGTGGTCGCCCAGCGCCGTCGACGATCCCAGGGTCGCGAACAGCCGCCCGCGCAGCCCCCGGTCGGTGCGCAGCGCCCGGTCGATCGCGGGCCACGGGGCGGTCTGCGCCAGCCGCTCGACCGCGCGCAGCGCGAGGGACTGGTCGGGGCTGCGGGCCAGCGCCCACATGATCTCCTCGCAGCCGGGCACCGGTCCGTCGGTCGCCCACCAGCCCAGACCACGCAGGGTCGTGGCCGCGTCCTCACCGGTGAGGCCGAGCCGGGCCAGCGAGGTCCCCGTGCGACGGTCCATGACCGGTGATCCTGCCCCATTGCGGGCGGCCCTTCCCTCAGGGGCGCTCAGCGGTCAGGCTCGGGGAATGCACGTCCTGATCGTCGGTGGGGGTATCGGAGGACTGACCACGGCCCTCGCGCTGGAGCGGGCCGGGATCAGGTCCACGGTCCTCGAGCAGGGCTCCGGCGCGGGCGAGCTCGGTGTCGGGTTCAACCTGCTGCCGCACGCCGTGCGGGTCCTCGACGGGCTCGGCCTGTCCGCGGAGCTGGCCGAGGTCGGGGTGGCGACCACCGACCTCACCTACGCCCACCGGCTCGGCCGGCCGATCCTGCGCAGGCCCTGCGGGGTAGCGGCCGGGTTCGCGTTCCCGCAGGTCGCCGGGCACCGCGGCCGGGTGCACCGGATGCTCGCCGACGCCGTGCGCGCACGGCTGGGGCCCGACGCGATCCGTACCCGGCACCGGGTCGACGGCGTCGAGCGGTCCGCGGACGGCGTCCTGGTCCGGTTCACCGACGACGCGCTGCCCACCGTAACCGGCGACGTGCTGGTCGGCGCGGACGGCATCCACTCCGCGGTGCGCGCGGGCCTGTTCCCCGACGAGGGACCGCCGCACTGGAACGGGGTGTCGATGTGGCGCGGCGCGACCGACTGGCCGGCGTTCCGCGGGGGCCGCTCGATGGTCGTCGCGGGCGGGAACGCGGCGAAGCTGGTGGTCTACCCGGTCGGCGCCGGAAGCGCCCCGGGGACGGTCCTCACGAACTGGGCGGTGTGCATCGCGACCGGGGCCGACGGCGACCCCGCCCCCCAGCGTCAGGACTGGTCACGGCCCGCCGACCGCGACGAGACCCTCGCCCACGCCCGCCGCTTCCACCTCGACGACGTCGACCACCTCGCGCTGGTCGCGGCGACACCGGAGATCTTCGAGTTCCCGATGTGCGACCGCGACCCGCTGCCGCGCTGGTCGCACGGCCGGGTCACGCTGCTCGGCGACGCCGCGCACCCGATGGTCCCGATGGGCTCCAACGGCGCCGGGCAGGCGATCCTCGACGCCGAGTCCCTCGCCCGGCACCTGGCCGCGGGCGACGACCCGGTGGCGGCGCTGGCCGCCTACGAGGCCGAGCGGCTGCCGATGACCGCCGACGTCGTGCTCCGCAACCGGGCGGGCGGCCCGGAGCGGGTCATCGACGAGGTCGAGCGCCGCGCGCCCGACGGCTTCGACGACCTCGACGCGGTGATCACGCCCGGGGAGCTGGAGGAGATCTTCGCCGGCTACCACCGGGCGTCGGGCAACACCCGCTGACTAGTCGGCGCCCGGGACGCTGCCCGGGGGCAGGAAGTCGACGTCGTGCAGGGCCGACTGCCGGACGACCTCGGCCGGGTCGGTCAGGTCGTGCAGCCGGTCGAACAGGTGGGCCAGCCGGCTGGCCGGGCTCACCCAGAACAGGGCGCGCGCGTCGCCCTGCTCCTTGTTGTAGTAGGCGTGCGGCAGACCCCTGGGCATGAGGACGGTGTCGCCCGGCCCGGCCTTCTCCCACTGCCCGTCCAGGTAGAGCGTGAACACCCCGTCCAGGACGTGGATGTGCTCGTCCTGGGTGGTGTGCACGTGCGGCGGCACCCCGGTGCCCGGCGGGTCGAGGGTCTCGAAGGCGAAGCTGGTCTCGCTGACCGCCTTCGCCCAGTAGGTGTGGCCCAGCACGTTCCACACCCGCTTGTACTGGCCCTCGCCGGCCCGCGTGATGCCCTTCGGCAGCGGGCCCAGGATGATCTCTTCTTCGTCGAAGCCGCTCACAGGACCGGAAGGTACGTGGCGAGCTCGTGCGGTGTCACGTTCCGGCGGTAGGCGTCCCACTCGGACCGCTTGTTGCGCAGGAAGAAGTCGAACACGTGCTCGCCGAGGTACTCGGCGACGAGCTCGCTCTTCTCCATGACGTCGAGCGCCTCGGTGAGGTTCTGCGGCAGCAGCTCGTAGCCCAGCGCCCGGCGCTCGGTGTCGGTCAGGGCCCACACGTCGTCCTCGGTGGGCGGGGGCAGCTCGTAGCCCTTCTGGATGCCGGTGAGGCCGGCGCCCAGGATGACCGCGTAGGCGAGGTAGGGGTTGCACGCGGAGTCCAGGGTGCGGACCTCCACCCGGCGCGACGACGACTTGCCCGGCGAGTACATCGGGACCCGGACCAGCGCGGAGCGGTTCGCGTGGCCCCAGGACACCGCGGTCGGGGCCTCGCCACCGGTGATGAGGCGCTTGTAGGAGTTGACCCACTGGTTGGTGACGGCGGTGATCTCCCGGGCGTGCTTGAGCACCCCGGCGACGAACGCCTTGCCGGTCGCGGACAGCTCGTAGGGGTCGTCCGGGTCGTGGAAGGCGTTGTGGTCGCCCTCGAAGAGCGAGAAGTGCGTGTGCATCGCCGAGCCGGGGTGCTCGGAGAACGGCTTGGGCATGAACGAGGCCCGCACGCCCTGGGTGAGCGCGACCTCCTTCACGACGTAGCGGAACGTCATGAGGTTGTCGGCCATGGTCAGCGCGTCGGCGTAGCGCAGGTCGATCTCCTGCTGGCCGGGGCCGCCCTCGTGGTGGGAGAACTCCACCGAGATGCCCATCGACTCCAGCGTCTCGATGGTGTTGCGCCGGAAGTGCGGGGCGACGTCGTGGCTGGCCTGGTCGAAGTAGCCGCCGGAGTCCGCCGGGACGGGCCGGCTGCCGTCGCCGGGCAGGTCGCGGAGCAGGTAGAACTCGATCTCCGGGTGCACGTAGCAGGTGAACCCGGCCTCGCCGGCCTTGTTCAGCGCGCGGGTCAGCACGTGGCGCGGGTCGGCCCAGGACGGCGACCCGTCGGGCATGGCGATGTCGCAGAACATCCGCGCCGAGTAGTGCTCACCCGAGGCGGTCTCCCAGGGCAGGACCTGGAACGTCGACGGGTCGGGCTTGGCGACCATGTCGGACTCGTAGACGCGCGCGAAACCCTCGATGGCCGAGCCGTCGAAGCCGATGCCCTCGGCGAAGGCGCCCTCCAGCTCGGCCGGGGCCACCGCCACCGACTTGAGGTAGCCGAGCACGTCCGTGAACCAGAGACGGACGAAACGGATGTCGCGTTCCTCGAGTGTGCGGAGCACGAACTCCTGCTGGCGGTCCATGCGGCGGAGCCTAGGAAGCCCGTGTTACACGGATGTTTCGGAAGTGTGCGGCCGACCCGGTCGTGGTCGCCCGCACACCCCCGGCGACGGCCCTCAGCTGGGCGCGAGCGTGCACTCCGCGCCCTGCGGCGGGAGCGTGAGGTTCACCAGATAGTCGATCGCGAGCTTGTCGGTGCACGCGTCACCCTGCAGCGATGCGGTGTGCTGATTGCCGTTGACCTTGATCAGGCTGCCGTTCAGCTGCTGCGCCAGGTCCACCCCGGCCTGGTACGGCGTGGCCGGGTCACCGGTGACCGACACCACGACGACCGGCGGGAGCCCGTCGACCTTCGGCGTGTGCGGCTCGCTGGTGGGCGGGACCGGCCAGAACGCGCAGGCGTCGCGGGCGCCGACCGGGCCGCGGCCGGTGGAGCGGAACGGTGCGGCCTCGTCGGCCCGCTTCGCCAGCTCCAGTGCCTGCGCCGGCTCCGTGATCGCCGGCTGGTTGACACAGCTGATCGCCTGGAAGGCCTGCAGCATGTTGGAGTAGCGGCCCTGCTCGTCGCGCTCGTAGTAGAGGTCGGCCAGGCGCATCAGCAGGTCGCCGTTGCCGTTCGCGACCTGCGAGATCCCCCGCTGCAGCGCCGGCCACAGCTGGGACACGTACAGCGCCTGGCTGACCCCGGTCTGGGCGTCGGCGAAGCTCAGGATGCGCCCGTCGCCCACCCGCGCGGGCCGGTCGATCAACGGGCGCATGATCGCCTGGAACGCCTGGGTCGCCTTCTCGGGGTCGGTGCCCAGCGGGCAGCCGGGGCGGCTGGTGCAGTCCTTGGCGAAGTTGTCGAACGCGAGCTGGAACCCGGCGTTCTGCTTGACCGCGGAGTCGATGGTCGACTGCGTGGGGTCGATCGCGCCGTCGAGCAGCAGCGCGCGGACGTTCTGCGGGAACGCCTCGGCGTAGGCGGTGCCGAGCTCGGTGCCGTAGGAGAAGCCGGCGTAGGTCATCTTCTGGTCGCCGACGGCGGCGCGCATGACGTCCATGTCCTTCGCGACGTCGCGGGTGCCCACGTTGGCCAGCACGTCGGCGCCGGTGCGCTGGGTGCAGCGCTCGGCGAACTGACGGCTGTCGGCCTCGGCGGCAGCGATCCCGGCGGGCGAGGGGTCGGCGAAGACCTTCGTGCGCTCCTCGTCGTTCTCGGCGTCGGTGAGGCACTGGATCCGCGGCTGGCTCGCTCCGGTGCCGCGCGGGTCGAACCCGACCAGGTCGAACCGGTCGCCCAGGCCGTTGGTGGCCCAGGTGGCGGCCTGGCGCGCGACGAACGAGGTGCCCGAGGCGCCGGGGCCGCCCGGGTCGGCGAACAGCGAGCCGATCTTCGCGCCGGTCGCCTTCTTGCGCAGCAGCGCGATCTGCATGGTCTTCCCGTCGCCGGGCTGCGCGTAGTCCTGCGGGACGGTCACCCGGGTGCAGTCGAACTGCGGGTCGGCGTAGGTCTGCGCGTCGGCCGCGGTGGGGGCGTAGTCGTTGCAGGGGCCCCACTGCAGCTGCTGGTCGTAGAACTGCGCGAGATCCGGCGGGTTCTGCGCGGCCTGCGACCGGTCACCGGTGCCCGCGTCGGCGCACGCACCGACCAGGACGAGGGTCGCCGCGCCGAGCACGGCGAGCGCGGCCGGGCGCATCCGCCGGCCGGCCGGGGCCGGTGCCTCTGGTCGGTGGGCACGTGGTCGCAACAGCCGAGGGAGCATGACCGTGAGCATGCCACCGACCTCCGACGGTGACCGGTCGCGGGTCACGGTGCGGGTGAGGGTGCCCACACCACGGGGCGGTCCGGGCCCTGCGCTGCCACCCTGGCGTCCGCCATCGACGGCGAACCCGGGGACCCACGACCAGCGTGGGCCTCGAGGCACGGAAGGAGCTCACCGGTGAGCACACAGGAGAGCGGAGAGGTGGCGGCCCCGTACCGGGCGCCCGCGACCCCGCCGAAGCGGACCCGCGTCCACCACCTGCTGCAGTGGAAGCAGGAGGGTCGGCGCTGGCCGATGCTGACCGCCTACGACGTCTACTCCGCCGAGATCTTCGACGACGCCGGCATCCCGGTGCTGCTCGTCGGCGACTCCGCGGGCAACAACGTGTTCGGCCACGACAACACCATCCCGGTCACGGTCGACGACCTGATCCCGCTGACCCGGGCCGTGGTGCGCGGCGCCCGCAGCGCGCTCGTCGTCGCCGACCTGCCGTTCGGGAGCTACCAGATCTCCCCCGCGCAGGCGCAGGAGACGGCGTTCCGGTTCATGAAGGAGGGCGGGGCGCACGCGGTCAAGCTCGAGGGCGGTGCGCGGTTCGCGCCGCAGGTCGAGGCGCTCACCGCGTCCGGTGTGCCGGTGATGGGCCACCTCGGGTTCACCCCGCAGAGCGAGCACGCGCTGGGCGGGTTCCGCATCCAGGGCCGCGGCGACGCCGCCGACCGGCTCGTCGAGGACGCGCTGGCCGTGCAGGAGGCGGGCGCGTTCGCCGTCGTGCTGGAGATGGTGCCCGCCGACGTCGCCAAGCGGGTGACCGGGGAGCTGCGCATCCCGACCGTCGGGATCGGCGCGGGACCCGACTGCGACGCCCAGGTGCTCGTCTGGTCGGACATGGCCGGGATGAACCGCGGGAAGGTGCCGCGCTTCGTCAAGAAGTACGCGGAGCTGGGCTCGGCGCTGCACGACGCGGCGGCCGCGTTCGCCGCCGACGTGGCGCACGGCGAGTACCCCGCCGAGGAGCACAGCTACCGCTGAGCCGGACCGGGGCCCCGGCGCGCGTCAGCCGGGGCCCCGCTGGTCCGCCGACCCGCTCCGGTCCGCGCCGACCCGCTCCGGCACGCGGCTCCGCCGTGTCCGCGTCGGCCCGCGGGTCAGCCGGTCCGCGGGTCAGCCGGTCCGCGCCGGCCCGCGGCTCTGCCCGTCTGCGCTGGCCCGCGGGTCAGCCGGTTCCGCGTGGCACCGGGTGCCCGAGACCCGGGATGCCGCCGCCCGCGCGGTGGCGGGCCAGCATCCGGTCCGCGGGGGTCTCCCGGCGCGCCAGCCGCCGGGCCAGCGACGCCAGCCGCGCGAGGTGGGCGTCGTCGCCGGCCAGCGCGGTCGCCGCGGCATCGAGGACGGCCTGGGACCCCACCCGGACCGCCGCGTCCGACCAGCCCCGCAGCGCCGAGCGGCGGTGCGCCGCCGCGTCCGGGGTGCGACGACGGCCGGGCAGCGTGTCGTCGCGCAGCAGGCCGGTCAGCAGGCTCAGCAGCGCCGCGGGCAGCTCGGTGCCCACACCCTCGGCGGGCTCCTCCCCCACGACCACCGGTACGGCGTCGAACGCCTTGAACTCGATCCGCCCCACCTCGCCGGGGATGCCCGCGTGCCGCACCAGGCTGGGGTCGGTCGCCAGCAGCGGGGCGCCGGGCGGCAGCCCGCCCCACGGACGGCCGTCGCGGAACGGTGAGGAGAACGACCACGGCACCAGGTACGGGCTGTAGAAGGTCAGCTTCGCCGCCGCGTCGGCCAGCACACGGGGATCGGTCCCCGACTCCGGGAACGACAGGTTCAGGTCCGGGCCCCAGGTGACCATGTGCAGGTGGGAGGTCCGCTCCTCCGGCGAGGCCGCCATCAGGGCCCGCTCGTGGGCGTTGGGCGGCGGGTCCAACCGGTAGGCCGACAGCTCGGGGTGGTGGCCGAACGCGACCGGTCGCAGCCCGTGCCGGGCCGCGACCCCGGCCAGGGTGACGGCGTCGGCGGCCAGCGCGTCGACTGCGGCCTCGACCGAGTCGTGCACACAGGTCCGGATCTCGATGCCCTTGGGCTCGAACCGGAGCAGCTCGCCGTCGGGGTCGAGACGCTCGTAGCCCTCGGCGTACCAGCGCTTGCAGCGGATGCCGGCGTCGCCGATCCGCAGGTCCGACTGGTCGTCGGGCAGCTCCGGCAGCTCGTCGACGACGGCCGCGACCTCCGCGTGGGTCAGCGACCGGTGGTCGGCGACCGTCCCGTCGTCCCGCAGCAGCGCGAGCTCGTGCTCGAGCCCGTAGCGCGCCTCGCCCCGCATCGCTGACCCCCGGTCCCCGTCCCGGCACACGACGTTACCGACGCCGGTCCGGGCGCCGGCTGTGATCCGTCCCGTCTGCTCCTCACCCGTTCCGCCCTGGACAACCCCGCGACGAACGGTCAGCCTGGTGATGGCGGCCACGTCCACCAGGTGGCCGGGACCCGGAGCACACGGGAGGCGTCATGAGGCTGGGCCGCAAGATCTCCGAGGGATTCGCCGTGGACCACGAGGCCGACCGGGTGGCCGACGCCCAGGAGCGACCGCGTCCGGGGCGCACCGTCGAGCCCGAGTTCACCGAGTGGACGCCGGCGCTCGAGCAGCCGGCGCACTCGGGGTCCCGCGAGGACTGACCGGGTGCGCGGGCTGTTCCGCCGAACCCCGCTGGAGTACCCGACCGGCCCGCTGGAGGGCCACAAGCTGGCCTTCCCCATGCTGTCCGCGGACGGCACGACGGCGGGCTTCAGCGGTGTGACACTCGGGCGGGCGCACGTCTACCGCACCGTCGACGACGCGGTGTGCGCGCACGGTTGCCGGCACGCCTGCCCGTCGCGGTGGTGCGACTGCGGGTTCTACTGCTTCCACACCGCCGACGACGCCCGCGAGCTGGCGTGTGCGCCCGAGCACCAGGGCGCGGTCCTGCTCGAGGTGGCCGCCTCCGGCCGGTTCCGCCGCTACGAGCTGGGCCTGCGTTACGCCCGGCAGCGGGTGCGCACGATCCGGATGCGACCGTGCCGCTGCGGGGCACGGGTCGCGGTGCTGGCCGACACCGGCTCCGGGCAGCACGGCTGGCGCCGGCTGGAACCGGTGTGCCTGCGCTGCGCCGGGGCGCGTCCGGTGCTGTCGGCGCAGCGCTTCGCCGAGCTGGCCGAGCTCACCCTGCTGCCCGACGACGTCGCGGCGGGCCCGCTGACCACACCCGACGCGGCGGGGTTCGGCGAGCGCCCCGACCCGCACGGGGACGAGGCGGCCGACGGGGTGATCGGCGACCCGGTCGCCGCCGCGGGCGCGGTCGCCGTGCTCACCGCGGAGATGGCGCTGTTGCAGGCCCGGCTCGACGAGATGGCCCGCCAGCTCGGCCGGGCCACCGCGCGCCTGGACGAGCTCGAGGGCCGCGACCGGCCCGCGGCGGAGCCGGGGTCAGAGCCAGACCGGTAGCGGCGGCGGGATCTTCCCGTCGGCGTCGCGCAGCCCCTTGTCGAACGGGCGGCCCAGCAGCCAGGCCATGATGTCGTGCGCCTTGCCGCGGACCGTGCCGAGATCCCGCGGCTCGGCCCCGTCCGGCCCGGCGGGCCCTGGACCGAACTCCAGCGTCGCGCCGGTGCGGACCTCCTCCAACCGCACGTGCGGACAGCCGGGCTTGCGCTCCAGCCGCGCGACCACGTCGGCGACCAGCACCTCCCGCATGGGGATCGGCAGGTCCTTGAACGAGGCGCCGACGTCGAGGTCGACGGCGTGGATCCACACCTCGCGGGCCCGGTTCCACGGCACCGCCGTCACCGGCATCTCGACGCCCTGCGGATTGCGCACGGTCGCCGACCACGCCTTCTCCGGCATCGCGCGGACCGCGTCGGCGAGCCGGTCGGAGGAGGCGATGACGTCGGCGCGGATCTCGTCGGAGCTGCGCCCGGCCCCGGCCTCGATGTCGGCGTCGCGGGACGCGAGGTCGGGGTAGGCCGGGGTCTCGACACCGGTCCGCGCCCAGGTCAGCAGGTTGACCATGGCGTCGGCGTTGCGGGCGAGGTGGGTGAGCACGTGCGCGCGGGTCCAGCCCGGCAGTGCCGACGGGGCGCGGAACGCCTCGCCCGCCATCCGGGTCATCAGCCCGCGCAGGTGGGCCTGACCGTCGCCGGCCCAGGCCAGTGCGTCACTCACTGGCGGCGGGACGACGGCACGGCCGTCCCCGGGTGGGTGTACGGACGTCACCGCACGGCCCGGCACACGTTGCGGCACTCGCCGATCCCCTCCACCGCGGTGACGATCTCGGCGCCGTCGGTGAGGTAGCGCGGAGGCGTGCGTGCGTCGCCGACACCGCCCGGGGTGCCGGTGGCGATGACGTCACCGGGGTTGAGGGTGAGGATCTCCGACAGGTAGACCACCAGGTCCACCGCGCCGAACACGAGCTGGTCGGTCGTGGAGTCCTGCATGGTCTCCCCGGACAGCTCCGAGGAGATCCGCAGCGCGCCGCCGGCAGCCGGGTCGGCGGGCAGCTCGTCGGGCGTGACCAGCACCGGCCCGAGCGGCGACGAGTGCTCCCAGGTCTTGCCCTGCAGGAACTGCTTGGTGCGCCGCTGGTAGTCGCGCATCGACACGTCGTTGAGCACCGTGTACCCGGCGATGGCGGCGGCCGCAGCCTCGCGGTCGGCGCGGCGGACCGAACGCCCGATGACGACGGCCAGCTCGGCCTCGTAGTCCACGCGGTCGGACTGCTCGGGCAGCTCGATCTCGTCGTACGCGCCGATCAGGGCGGGCGCGTACTTGCCGAAGACCGTGGGGTACTCGGGCAGCTCGTTGCCCATCTCGAGCACGTGGTCGCGGTAGTTCAGCCCGATGCAGATGATCTTCTCGGGCGACGGCACCAGCGGCGCGTAGTCCAGGCCCGCGGTCTCGTGCACCGGGCCGGCGGCGCCCGCGGCGTGCTCGGCCCAGTCGGGACGCTCCAGCAGCGCCCGCACGTCCGCCTCCCCCGTCTCGACGGCGGTGTCGCCGTCGACGCGCACCGCCCGGTGCCCGGTCGCGGTCCGGATCGTCGCGAGCCTCATCGTGCGGGTGCCTCCCGGTATCGGTTGCCGTCCGGCGAGAGTCTGCGCCACCGGGGGGCCGCGGAACAGTCGGGGGGTGGGTTGGCGCGCATCCCGGCCGGTGGACGCGCCGAACTCACCCGTACGGGCGATTCCGCGACGGAGCGCGACCCCCGTTCCGCCGGCCCGGCGACGGACACCCCCGTCCGGGAACCGCCCCCGCCGGCGCGCCGCCACCCGCCCCGCCCCGCCCGGCGGCGTGGCGCTCCGCAACCACACCCGCTGTCCGGTGCCCACACCCGTTGCAGCAGGTGTGGATGCCGGACAGCGGGTGTGGATCCGCCACGGCACCACCGGCCTGGGCCGGTGCCGGGTCAGATCGCGGCGTCGTCCTCGGCGCCACCGCCGCGCACCGGCAGGTCGTCGAAGACCGCGGGCGGCTCGCGCCACGCCTGCTCCGGCTCCCCGGCGCGGGCAGCGGTGACCGCCCGCCACACCCGCTCGGGGGTGCAGGGCAGGTCGATGTGCCGCACCCCCAGGTCCGACAGCGCGTCGACCACGGCGTTCTGCACCGCGGGCGTCGACCCGATCGTCGCGGACTCGCCGATGCCCTTGGCGCCGAGCGAGTTGAGCGGGGTCGGGGTCTCGGTCGTCGAGGTCTCGAAGGAGAACAGGTCGGCCGCGGTCGGGATCGTGTAGGCGGCGAGGCTGGAGGTCAGCGGCTGGCCCTCGTCGTCGAACAGGACCTCCTCGTGCAGCGCCTGCGCGACGCCCTGGGCGAGTCCGCCGTGCTGCTGGCCCTCCACGAGCAGCGGGTTCAGGATCCGCCCGCAGTCGTCGACGGCGACGTGCCGGAGCGGCGTGACCCGCCCGGTCTCGGTGTCGACCTCGACGACCGACAGGTGCGCCCCGAACGGGAAGGTCGCGCCGTCCTGCGCGGAGTCGAGGCCGACGTGCAGCTCCTCCCCCGTGGCCTCGGCCTGCCGGTGCACGTCGCTCCAGCTCACGGTCGGCCCGCCGGGCACCCCGGCGACCCCGAAGGTGCCGTCGCCGGTGATCTCGACGTCCTCCGCGGCGGCCTCCAGCAGGTGCGCGGCGAGCTTGCGGGCCCGCTCGTGGAGCTCGTGCGCGGCCTCGGACACCGCGGTCCCGCCGAGCTGCAGCGACCGCGAGCCGCCGGTCCCGGCGCTGCGCGGGACGAGCGCGGTGTCGGACTGGACGTAGCGGATCCGGTCCATCGGGATGCCGAGCCGGTCCGACACCAGCATCGCGAACGAGGTCGCGTGTCCCTGACCGTGCGCCGAGGTGCCCGCCGACACCGTCGCCGAGCCGTCGGCGTGCACGGTCACCGAGCCGTACTCGCCGCCCCCGCCACCGGCGGTGACCTCGACGTAGACCGCGATGCCGATGCCCAGGCGCACCGGGTCGCCCGCCTCGCGGCGGCGGGCCTGCTCGGCGCGCAGCTCGTCGTAGCCGGCGATGCGCAGGGCCTCGCGCAGCGGCAGGTCGTAGTCGCCGACGTCGTACCGGGCGCCGGTCGGGGTGGTGTACGGGAAGACGTCGGGCGCGAGCAGGTTCCGCCGGCGCAGCTCGACCGGGTCGATGCCCAGCTCGACGGCGGCGAGGTCGACCAGGCGCTCCAGGTGGGCGGCGGCCTCGGGGCGGCCCGCGCCGCGGAAGGCGCCCATCGGGGTGGTGTTGGTCAGCGCGGAGACCGCGTCGTAGCGCAGGTTCGTGATGTCGTAGACGCCGGTCGCCATGAGGTAGGTCGTGCGCAGCGGGAGCGCGCCGCCGAACCCGGCGTAGGCCCCGGAGTCGCCGACGACCCGCACACGCAGGCCGGTCATCCGGCCGTCGCGGGTGAGGCCGAGCTCGTAGTAGCCGACCTGTCCGCGGCCGTGCGGCATCGAGACGAGGTTCTCCGAGCGGGTCTCGATCCAGGCCAGCGGCCGCCCGAGCGCCCGGGCGGCGACGACGGTCGCGGTGTGCTCGGCGAGCACACCGGCCTTCGCGCCGAACCCACCGCCGACGTGCGGGGCGACCACGCGGACCTGCTCGGTCTCCAGCCCGGTCAGCCCGGCGAGCTGGGTGCGGAAGCCGTGCGGCATCTGGGTGGAGACGTGCACGGTCAGCGGGAAGTCGGTGGTCGTCGGGTCGGCGGCGATCGCGTTGCCCTCCATCGGGACGGCCGCGACGCGCTGGTTCACCATCCGCGCGCGGACGACGACCTCGGCGCCCTGCAGCGGGTCGCCGGTCCCCCGCTCGCCGGCGGCGAGGTTGCTGCCCTGGTCGGGGAACTGCAGCGGGGCGTCGTCGGCGAGCGCGGCCTCGATGTCGGTCACCGCGGGCAGCGGGTCGTAGTCGACCTCGACGAGCTCGGTGGCGTCGACGGCGGCGGCGCGGCTCTCGGCGACGACCAGTGCCACCGCCTCGCCGACGAACCGGACCCGGTCGGTCGCCAGCGGCGGGCGCGGCAGCGCGGGGTTGAGGACCATCAGGCCGTGGTGGGCGGGCAGGTCGAGGTCGGCCGCGGTGTAGACGGCGAGGACGCCGGGCGCGGCCGCGGCCGCGGTGGTGTCGATGCCGGTGAGCAGCGCGTGCGCCACCGGCGAGCGGACGAACGCGACGTGGGCGAGGCCCGCCGGTGCGTCGGCACCGAGGACCAGGTTCCCGACGAAGGTGCTCGCACCGGTGATCAGGTCGGCGTCCTCGACGCGGCGGACGGAGGTTCCCAGGATCGAGCCAGGCATGTGGTCCACACTACAACACTAACCGGAGGGTCGTCCGGTTAGTGCGTCTCACACGTCGCCTGCGTCTCCACCTGCGGTGCCCGCCCGGCGACGGCCGGTAGCGTCCCCGCCATGCCCGAGTTCCACCACACCGATGTGCTCCCGCTCGGCCCGGACGACACCGAGTACCGCGAGCTCGACCTGCCCGCGGGAACCGTGACCGAGGCCGCGGGCCGCACCTTCCTCGAGGTCCCGCCGGAGACGATCACCGGTCTCGTCCGCGCGGCCGTCTCCGACATCCAGCACCTGCTGCGACCCTCGCACCTGAAGCAGCTGCGCGCCATCATCGACGACCCCGAGGCCTCCGGCAACGACCGGTTCGTCGCCACCGACCTGCTGCGCAACGCCTGCGTGTCCGCGGGCGGGGTGCTGCCGATGTGCCAGGACACCGGCACCGCGATCGTCGTCGGCAAGAAGACCGAGACCGTGCTGACCGGCGGCGACGACGAGGCCGCGGTGTCGCGCGGGGTCTTCGAGGCCTACCAGGAGCTGAACCTGCGCTACAGCCAGATGGCGCCGATCAGCTTCTGGGACGAGAAGAACACCGGCACCAACCTGCCCGCGCAGGTCGAGCTGTACGCCAAGCCGGGCCGGGACCCGTACTACGAGTTCCTGGTCATGGCCAAGGGTGGCGGCTCGGCCAACAAGACCTTCCTCTACCAGGAGACGAAGGCGCTGCTGAACCCCAAGCGGCTCGCCGCGTTCCTGGACGAGAAGCTGCGCAGCCTCGGCACCGCGGCCTGCCCGCCGTACCACCTGGCGATCGTCGTCGGCGGGATGTCGGCGGAGTTCAACCTCAAGGTCGCCAAGCTCGCCTCGGCCCGCTACCTGGACACCCTGCCGACCGAGGGCTCGCCGCTCGGGCACGCCATCCGCGACACCGACCTGGAGCAGCAGGTCCTGGAGCTGACCCGCAACTTCGGGATCGGCGCCCAGTTCGGCGGCAAGTACTTCTGCCACGACGTGCGCGTCATCCGGCTGCCCCGGCACGGCGCCTCGCTGCCGGTCGGCGTCGCGGTGTCCTGCTCGGCGGACCGCCAGGCCAAGGCCAAGATCACCCCGTCCGGGGTGTACCTGGAGCAGCTGGAGCGCGACCCGGCGCAGTACCTGCCCGAGACCACCGACGGCGACCTGTCCGACGAGGTCGTGCGCATCGACCTGAACCGGCCGATGGACGAGATCCGCGCCCAGCTCTCGCAGCTGCCGGTGCGGACCCGGCTGTCGCTGACCGGGCCGCTGGTCGTCGCCCGCGACATCGCGCACGCCAAGATCGCCGAGCGGCTCGACGCGGGCGAGCCGATGCCGCAGTACCTGCGTGACCACGCCGTCTACTACGCCGGGCCGGCCAAGACCCCCGAGGGCTACGCGTCCGGCTCGTTCGGACCGACGACGGCCGGGCGGATGGACTCCTACGTGAAGCAGTTCCAGGAGGCCGGTGGGTCCCTGGTGATGCTGGCGAAGGGGAACCGGTCGAAGCAGGTCGTGGACTCCTGCGCCGCGAACGGTGGCTTCTACCTGGGCTCCATCGGCGGCCCGGCCGCCCGCCTGGCGCAGGACTGCATCCGCAAGGTCGACGTGCTCGAGTACCCGGAGCTCGGCATGGAGGCGGTCTGGAAGATCGAGGTCGAGGACTTCCCGGCGTTCGTCGTGATGGACGACAAGGGCAACGACTTCTTCGCCGACACCAGCGCACCGACGCTGCAGGTCACCTTCCGCACCTGAGCCCGACGCTGCCCTGGCGTGCTCCGCCGGGGCGCTCCGGCACCGGGCGTGCCACCGCGCCGTGGGCACCGCGCCGTGGGCACCGCGCCGTGGGCACCGCGCCGTCGCACCCCGGGACGTCGTGTGGCACCCCTCGCGTGGGGTGCCGCGCGCGGTCGCGGGGTGCGGCGGCGTCATCTGGCGCGGTTGGCGGCGCGGCACGGTCGGCGGCGCGGCGTTCTCCGTGGCGCGGGGGTCTCCGTGGCGCGGGGGTCTCCGTGGCGCGGGGGTCCCCGGCACGGCGTCCCCGGGGCTGCGGCCTCCCCGGGGCCGCGGCTCGGCGTCCGCGCGGGCGCGCAGGCAGCGTCAGCGCAGGCGGCGGGGGCCCGCGTCGCGGCGGTCGGGCACCGGGCCGATCGTCACCCGTGCGCCGGCCACGAACGCGCCCTGCGGCGAGGCCAGTACCGGGTCGAGTGCGAGCGAGCGGACCTGCGGCAGGTCCTCGACGAGCCGTCCGATCCGCAGCACGACGTCCTCCAGCGCGGCGAGGTCGACCGGGTCGGTGCCGCGGTAGCCGGTGAGCAGCGGCGCCGCCCGCGGGGCCCGCACCAGCCGGGCCGCGTCCTCGGTCGAGACCGGCAGGACGCGGTAGGCACGGTCGTCGAGCAGCTCGGTCGCCATCCCGGACAGCCCGAACGCGACCAGCGACCCGAACGACGGGTCGTCGACGACCTCCACCGTGCACGAGGTGCCCTTCGGCGCCATCCGCTGGACGTAGACCTCGTCGGAGCCGGTGACCCGTGACAGCTCCGCGTGCGCGGCGCGCAGCGCCTCCTCCGAGACCAGGTCCAGGCGCACCCCGACGAAGTCACCGCGGTGACGCCACTGGTCCGCGGTCGACTTGATGACGACCGGGTAGCCGAGCTCCCCGGCGGCGGCGACGGCGTCGTCGGCGCCCTTCGCCCGGCGGAAGGTGATCACCTCCAGGCCGTAGCAGGCGAGCAGGTCGACCGCCTCGTCGTCGGTGAGGGGGTGCGTGACGTCCGGCCCGAACGACGCCACGAGGTCGCGCGCCCGGTCGGCGTCGATGCCCTCGGGCACGACGAACTCCCCGACGGCGGTGTCGCGCCACTGCGCGTAGCGGCTGACCCGGCCCAGCGCCGACGTCGCCCGCTCGGGACTGGCGAAGCTCGGCACCGACCCGCGGCCGGGGGTGCCGTCGGTCCCGGGGACCGACAGCTCGGCCGGGATGCCCTCCGCGGCCAGGAACACCGCGACGACCGGGACCCCGGCGCCGGCCGCCGCGTCACGCAGGGCGCGCGCGTGGTCCCGGCCCGCCACCGCGACCGGCGGGACGAACACCGCGATGAGTGCGTCCGGGCGGACGTCGCCGTCCAGGGTCGCGCGGACCGCGCCGGCGAACGCCTCCGGCGAGGCCTGGGTCCCGACGTCGACCGGGTCCCCCGCCAGCTCCAGTCCCTCGTCGAGCAGCCCGTCGAGGACCAGCAGGTTGACCGCGGTGGAGTTGCCGACGACGGCGACCCGGCGGCCCTTCGGCAGCGGCTGGTGGGCGATGAGCAGGGCGGTGTCGAACATCTGCGGCAGGGTCTGCACGCGGATGACGCCGGCCTGCTCGAACAGCGCCTGCACGCTGGACTCGTCGATCGGCGCCGCGACCGAGGCGAGCGACGGCAACGTCCCGGTGTGCCGGCCGGACTTCACCGCGATGACCGGCTTGGTGCGGGCGAGCCTGCGGGCGACCCGGGCGAACTTGCGCGGGTTGCCGAAGGTCTCCAGGTACAGCAGCACCTGCTCGGTGTTCGGGTCGGTCTGCCAGTACTGCATCAGGTCGTTGCCCGACACGTCGGCGCGGTTGCCCGCCGACACGAACGACGACAGCCCCAGCCCGCGGGTGCGGGCGTTGGCGAGGATGGCGCTGCCGAGCGCGCCGGACTGGCAGAAGAACCCGGTGCGCCCGTGACCGGGCATCCGCGGCGCGAGGGTGGCGTTGAGCCGCACCGCCGGGTCGGGGTTGGCGACGCCGAGCGCGTTCGGCCCGACCACCCGCATCCCGTGCGCCCGCGCCTCGGCCACCAGACGACGCTCGGCGACGGTGCCGCCGGCGTCACCGGCGTCGGCGAAGCCGGAGCTGATCACGACCAGCACCTTCACGCCCTTGGCCAGGCAGGAATCCATGACCTCGTCGATGTTCGCGGCCGGGACGGCGACGACCGCGAGATCCACCTCGTCCGGGATGTCGATCACCGACGGGTAGGCACGCACGCCCCGCACCGAGCGGGCGTCGGGGTTGACCGGGTACACCGGGCCGGTGAACCCGGCGCGCAGCAGGTTCAGCAGGACGGCGTGCCCGATCTTGGTCTCGTCCGCGGACGCGCCGATCACCGCGACCGAGGTCGGGTGCAGCAGGTTCGCGACGCTGCGGGCCTCGGCGGCCTGCTCGCGCGCGTAGCGGACCGCGATCGACTTCTCGGTCGGGTCGATGTCGAACTCGAGGTGCAGCACGCCCTCGGCGAAGGCCCGCGTGACGCCGTAGCCGGCCTCGCGGAACACCCGCACCATGGCGTGGTTCTCCACCAGCACCTCGGCCTCGAACCGGGACAGCCCGTTCTCCCGGGCGGCGGCGGCGAGGTGTTCGAGCAGGATCGAGCCGAGCCCGCGGGACTGGTGGTCGTCACGGACGACGAACGCCACCTCCGCGGAGGTGACCGGCTTGTCGGTGCCGGCCCCGTCCTGCGCGGCGGCTCCCCCGCCGGGGGTCAGCCCCTCGTAGCGGCCGACGGCGATGATCTCGTCGCCGAGCAGCGCCAGGAACGCGACCCGGGTCCGGTGGTCGACGACGGTGAACCGCTCGAGGTCCCGCGCCGAGATCCGCGGGTACGGGCCGAAGTAGCGCAGGTAGCGGGTGCGGTCGGACAGCTTGGAGTGGAAGTCGAGCAGCGCGTCGGCGTCGCTGGGCAGGATGGGGCGCAGGTGCACGATCCCGCCGTCGGAGGCGACGACGTCGGCCTCCCAGTGCCGCGGGTAGGGGTGCTCGGGGGTGGTGGCCGGGGTCTCGTCGGTCGTCTCGGTCATGGTCGGTCTCAGTCCCGCGGGTCGTCGGGGTCGAAGCCGTGCAGCGGGAACACCGCACGACGGGTCTCCAGGATCGCGGAGTCGACGCGCTCGCCGAACGAGCCGCCCCACCGCTCGAACGCCGGGTCGGCGCCGTCGGACATCGACACCGGCAGCGGCGACCGGGTCCGGGTCGCGGCGAGCGCCGTCCAGTCCGCGGGGATCGAGGTGTCCGGGTCCAGGTCGCGGTCCAGCGCCACCGCCATCAGGTGCGTCCAGGAGCGCGGGACCACCCGGTAGAGCGCGTACCCGCCGCCGCCGAGGACCAGCCACTTGCCGCCCGCGGTGGTCTCGGCCATCTCGCGCAGCGCGTGGTAGATCGCCCGGTGACCGTCGACCGACAGCTCCAGGTTCGCCAGCGGGTCCTCGGAGTGGGTGTCCGCGCCGCACTCGGTGACCAGCACCTGCGGGCGGAAGGACTCCAGCAGCGACGGCACGACGCCGTGGAAGGCCCGCAGCCAGCCCGCGTCGCCGGTGCCGGGGGGCAGCGAGACGTTGACGGCGTACCCCTCGCCGGCACCGCGGCCGGTCTCCCCCGCCCAGCCGGTGCCCGGCCACAGGGTGAGCGGATGCTGGTGCATCGAGATCGTCAGCACCCGGGGGTCGTCGTAGAAGCAGTCCTGCACGCCGTCGCCGTGGTGGACGTCGACGTCGACGTAGGCGATCCGCTCGTAGCCCTGCTCCAGCAGCCAGGCGATCGCGACCGAGCAGTCGTTGTAGACGCAGAAGCCCGCGGCGCGGTCGCGCATCGCGTGGTGCAGCCCGCCCGCCATGTTCACCGCGCGGTCCGCGCGGCCCTCGGCGATCTCCCGGGCGGCGGCGACCGAGCCGCCCGCGATCAGCGCGGACGCCTCGTGCATGCCGAAGAAGATCGGGTTGTCGGCGGTGCCCAGCCCGTGGCCGACACCGAACGGCGACTCGGGGGCTGACTTGACCGCCGTCTGGAAGCCGGGGGTGTGCACTCGGGTCAGGTCCACCTCGCCCGCGGGCTCCGGGACGACCAGGTCGACGCCGTCGAGCACGCCCAGCCCGCGGGAGAGCTCCATCATCAGCTCCAGCCGCACCGGGTTGAGGGGGTGGTCCTCGGACAGCTGGTAGGTCAGGAACTCCGGAGTCCACACCACCGACGTGCGAGCGCTCATGGGCCGGAACCGTATGCCAGGCCGGCGGGCGCGGTCACTCCCGCGCGGCCCACGGCCGGTCCCCGATCTCGGCCGGGCGGTCCGGGTCGGCGCTCCACTCCGACCACGACCCGGGGTACAGCGCGGCCGGGGTGTCCGGCGTGGTGAGGCCGGACTCCTCCAGCGCGAGCACCAGGGCGCAGGCGTTGACACCGGACCCGCAGTAGGCGCCGGTCGCGACGCCCGGTGCGACGCCGGCGGCGCGGAAGCGCTCGGCCAGCGCGTCGGCGCGGTGCCAGCGCCCGTCCGGGCCGGTGTTCGCCGCGGCCGGGGTGTTGCGGGCACCCGGGACGTGCCCGGCACGCGGGTCGACCGGCTCGGTCTCGCCGCGGAAGCGGGCGGCGGCGCGGGCGTCGAGGAGCACCCCGTCGCGGGCCAGCGCGGCGGCCCCGTCGGCGTCGACGACGGGCATCCCGCCCGGCCGGACCACCAGGTCGCCGGGCGGCAGGGGCTCCGGCTCCGGCGCCCCGGCACCCGGGGCGCTCCCCGCGACGGGCAGGCGTGCGGCCTGCCAGCCGGCGAACCCGCCGTCGAGCACCCGGACCCGGCCGGGCGCGACGCCGGCCCAGCGCAGCAGCCACCAGGCGCGGGCGGCGACCGAGCCGTCGAGGTCGTCGTAGGCGACGACGAGCTGGTCGCCGGTGTCGTCACGGACCCCGGCCCGGCGCAGGACCTCCTGCAGCGCACCGGTGTCGGGCAGCGGGTGGCGCCCGCCGGGCCCCGGGCGCGCGGGGCCGGCGGACAGCTCGGTGTCGAGGTCGACGAACACCGCTCCGGGGATCCGGTGCGCCTCGTGGTCCGCGCGGCCGGGCGGGCCGACCAGACGCCACCGGACGTCCAGCACCACCGGTCGCGCGGTGTCGGCGGCCGGGGCGGGCCCCAGCAGGCCGGCGAGTTCCGAAGGGGGGATCATGGATCCGGACACGCGCCCCATCCTGCCCCGGACGGGCTCGCCATGCGCGGGAGCCGCGCTGGGTAGACTGGACGTCGAACGAAGGGGCCCCATGTGAACGACCTCATCGACACCACGGAGATGTACCTCCGCACCATCTACGAACTCGAGGAGGAAGGCGTCGTCCCGCTGCGCGCGCGGATCGCCGAACGCCTCGGACAGAGCGGGCCGACCGTCAGCCAGACGGTGGCCCGCATGGAACGCGACGGACTCGTCGTCGTGGCCGGGGACCGCCACCTCGAGCTGACCGACGAGGGTCGCGGCCGCGCCGTCGCCGTCATGCGCAAGCACCGGCTCGCCGAGCGGCTGCTGATCGACGTGATCGGGCTCGAGTGGGAGCTCGTCCACGCCGAGGCGTGCCGCTGGGAGCACGTGATGAGCGAGGACGTCGAGCGCAAGCTGCTGCACCTGCTCGACAAGCCGACCGTCTCGCCCTACGGCAACCCGATCCCGGGTCTGGAGGAGCTGGAGCGCGGTGACGACACCTCGGCGTCGTCGTCGGTGCCGCCCACCCTCGAGGTCGGCCTGCAGCGGCTCGACGAGCTGGCCCGCCGCGGCGGCGGTCGCGTGGAGATCCGGCGGATCGCCGAGCACGTGCAGCTGGACTCCGACCTCATGGGCGAGCTGAAGCTCGCGGGGATCGTGCCCGGCAACGCGGTCGAGGTGGGCCCGATCTCCCGCTTCGGCGACCCGGTGCCGGTGAGCTCGGACGACGAGAAGTCGACCGTCGCTCCGCCGGTCGCGCACGCCGTGCTCGTCCGCGCGATCTGAGGAGGATCCGGACACGTGAAGTTGCTCGTCACCGGCGGCGCGGGTTACGTGGGCAGCGTGTGCGCCGCGCACCTGCTCGACGCCGGCCACGAGGTCGTCGTGCTCGACGACCTGTCCACCGGCCACCGCGACGCCGTGCCCGCGGGGGCGGAGTTCGTCGAGGGTGAGCTCGGCGCCCGCGCCGGGGAGGTCCTGGGCCGCGGCGGGTTCGACGGCGTGCTGCACTACGCCGCCCGCTCGCTGGTCGGGGAGTCCGTCGAGCAGCCCGAGAAGTACTGGGACGGCAACGTCGTGGCCTCGTTCCGGCTGCTGGAGGCCGTTCGGGAGCACGCGGTGCCGCGGCTGGTGTTCTCCTCCACCGCGGCCACCTACGGCGAGCCGGAGCAGGTCCCGATCCCGGAGACCGCGCCGACCCGGCCGACCAACCCCTACGGGGCGAGCAAGCTCGCGATCGACCACATGATCACCTCCTATGCGCGGGCGCACGGCCTGGCCGCGACGAGCCTGCGGTACTTCAACGTGGCCGGGGCGCACCTGTCCGGTGACACCCCGCTCGGGGAGCGGCACGCGGTCGAGACGCATCTGATCCCACTGGTCCTGCAGGTCGCCGCGGGCACCCGGGAGTCGATCTCGGTCTACGGCGACGACTGGCCCACCCCCGACGGCTCCTGCGTGCGCGACTACATCCACGTCGACGACCTCGCCGAGGCCCACCTGCTCGCGCTGACCCACGCCGTCGCGGGCCGGCACGACATCTACAACCTCGGCAGCGGTCAGGGGTTCTCCGTGCTCGAGGTCGTGCAGGCCTGCCGCACGGTGACCGGGCACCCGATCCCGGCCGTCGTCGCGCCGCGCCGGGCCGGGGACCCGGCGGTGCTGGTGGCCTCGAGCGAGCAGGCCGCGCAGCAGCTGGGCTGGAAGCCGTCGCGCACCGCGATCGCCGAGATCGTCGCCGACGCCTGGGAGTTCGCCCGGTCCCGGTGACCCGGACCGCCGTCGGTGTCCCGGCCGGGGTGCCGGTCGGCGGGGTGTCGGTCGACCGGGGTGCCGGCCGGCCGAGCAGCGGCCCGCCGCCTCGACCGACGGGCTCACCGGGCGGCCGGGTCGTCGGTCGCGTCCGGGTCGAGCATCGCGGTGAGCAGCCGCCGCAGTCCGCGCGGGCCCGCCCACCGCGCGGCGGGTGAGCGCGGGTCACGCGTGCCGTGCAGGCTGCTCGCCACCACCCCGGCGAGCACGTGGTCGGGCCGCTCGGCCAGCGCCCGCTGCACCGCCCCGGTCGCGAGCGCGCCGTCACCGCGCAGCAGGGCGCACACCGCGAGCAGCGCCAGCGGGTGCGCCCGCTGCGGTGACGGCAGGGCCGCGGCCAGTACTGCCCACAGCTGTTCGGCGTCCGCCGCGCGGCCGCCCAGGCAGCGGCGCAGCGCCTCGTCGCGCACGTCACCGACGTCGAGGGCGCCGCACAGGGCCAGCGCCAGCCGGTCGTCGACGACGAGCCGGCTCGCGGCGGCCTCGTCCAGGCAGGCGTCGAGCAGCGCGGTGCCGACCGCGGCGGAGACCCTGGCGGGCGCGGCGCCGGTGTCGCGCAGCCGGGCCCGGCGGCGGCGGGCGCCGGCGTCGCCGTCGAGCGGGGCGAGCACCGCAGCGCGGTCGGGCAGGACGGCCCGGCCGTCGCGGACCGCGGCCGTGACCCCCAGGGCGGTCGACGCCGGGTCGGGCAGGATGCCGCCGCAGGTGCAGGGCTGGTCGAAACAGCCCCAGCGGTCCCCCGCCCCGGTGCCCGTCGCCCAGAGCACCGCGACGGGCTCGATCCCGGCGTCGAGCAGCGCCCGCCGCGCGGCGGACCCCATGTCCCGGCGGCTCCGGCGCGGGCTCGGCCCGCCCGGGCCCGGGTCGCGCACGACCAGTGCCAGTGCCCGGGCCGGCCGTTCACCGACGAGCACCCCGACCGCCTCCTGGCACACCCGGCGTGTCGAGGCCGACGAGCGCGGGAGGTCGACCCGCACGGTGAGCCCGACCCCGCCCCCGTGACGCGAGCCGGTGAGCGAGACGAGGACCAGCGAGTCCCGGGGGTGGAACCCGAGCAGCACCGGGATCGCGGCGATCAGCTCGGCGGGGCTCTCCAGCCGGGGCGGCGGGCCGAACGGCTCCGGTGGACCGGGGTCGGGCGGGTCCGCCGTCCCGGGCGGCGACGGGGCGGGTTCGGGCTGGGGGCAGGCGGTCATGGCACCACGGTCGGCCCGGGCCAGGGCGTGCGGAACACCGTCACCCGCCCGGCTGTGGACAGCCGGGCGTCACACCCCTTCCTGAGGGGGTGTCGTGGATGGTTCGGGGCGGCGCGGCGGTCGGCAGGTCGACCTGCACGAACGTTCTGCACCCGCACGGTGTGCACCACGGGCCGGGGGAGGTAGGAACGTCCCATGCGCGTGTATCTGGGCGTCGACATCGGCACGTCGGGTTCGAAGGGCGTCCTCGTCGACGCCGGCGGCCGGGTGCTGGCCCGGACCGACCGGGCACACGACACCGCGCAACCGGTGCCCGGCCACGTCGAGCACGACGCCGAAGCCGTCTGGTGGGGCGACTTCGTCGCGATCGTGCGGGAGCTGCTCCCGCCCTCGACGACGGCACCGAGCTCGCCGGGCTGGGGGTGTCGGGGATCGGGCCGACCCTGCTCCCCGCCGACGGCGACGGCCGCCCGCTGCGCCCGGCCATCCTCTACGGCGTCGACACCCGCGCCGGCGCCGAGATCGACGAGCTGAACGCGGAGCTGGGCGTCGACGCGATCCTGGCCCGGGCCGGGACACCGCTCTCGTCGCAGGCGGTGGGGCCGAAGTGGCGGTGGCTGGCCCGGCACGAACCGGAGGTGTTCGCGCGCACCGAGATGTTCCTGATGTGCTCGTCGTACCTGGTGCACCGGCTCACCGGCGAGTACGTGCTCGACCACCACTCGGCCAGCCAGTGCGACCCGATGTACGACCTGACCGCCGCGGACTGGGCGCCCGACTGGGCCGAGCGCACCGCCCCGGGCATCACGCTGCCCCGGCTGCTGTGGCCGACCGAGGTCGCCGGGCGGGTGACCGCGGCGGCGGCCGCCGCGACCGGTCTGCCGGAGGGGCTGCCGGTCACCGCCGGCACCGTCGACGCGTGGGCCGAGGCCACCAGCGCCGGCGTCACCGGCGCCGGGGAGGTGATGGTCATGTACGGGACGACGATGTTCCTCATCGAGGTCATCGACCGTCCGCACCCGCACCCGGCGATGTGGACGACCCGCGGCGTCGAACCGGGGTCGTTCACCCTGGCCGCCGGGATGGCGACCTCCTGGGCGATCACGAACTGGCTGCGCGATCTCACCGGGGAGGGGTTCGCCGGACTGGTCGCCGAGGCCGCCGAGGCACCGCCGGGCAGCGGCGGGCTGCTGCTGCTCCCCTACTTCGCCGGGGAGCGGACACCGCTGTTCGACCCGGACGCCCGCGGGGTGGTCGCCGGGCTGACCACCGGGCACACCCGCGGCGAGGTGTACCGGGCCGCGCTGGAGGGCATCGCGCACGGCGTGCGGCACAACCTGGAGGTCATGCGGTCCGCGGGCGGCGGCACGAAGCGCCTGGTCGCCGTCGGCGGCGGGGTGCAGGGCGGCCTGTGGACCCGGATCGTCACCGACGTGACCGGGGTCCCGCAGGACGTACCGGAGCAGACCGTGGGCGCCGCTCTCGGCGACGCCTGGCTGGCCGCCGTGGCGACCGGGGCCGAACCCCGGCTGCGCGACTGGAACCCCGTCGCCCGCACGATCGAGCCGGACCCGGCGGCCCGCGAGGTGTACGACCGCTTCCACCCGCACTACCGCTCGCTCTACACCGCCACCCGGGAGACCGCGCACTTCCTCGCCGACGAGCGGAGACGCTCCTACCGGCCGTGACACGCTGTTCACACCCGCACGGTTGCCGCGCGGAACCCCGACCACCACGCTGTGCGGGTGAGTGCCGACGAGTCACCCGCCCACGACTACGACCTGCTGGTGATCGGCTCCGGTCCCGGCGGGCAGAAGGCCGCGATCGCCGCGGCGAAGCTGGGGAAGCGGGTGGCGATCGCCGACCGCGGCCACATGATGGGTGGCGTCTGCGTCAACACCGGCACCATCCCGTCGAAGACGCTGCGCGAGGCGGTGCTGTACCTGTCCGGGTTCAGCCAGCGCGAGATGTACGGCGCCAGCTACCGGGTCAAGTCCGAGATCACCATCGACGACCTGCTGGCCCGCACCCGGCACGTGATCGGCCGGGAGACCGAGATCGTCCGCAACCAGCTGCTGCGCAACCACGTCGACATCCTGACCGGGACGGCGCGCTTCACCGACCCGCACACCGTCGTCGTCGAGGGGTCGGGGCGGGGTGACCACAACCAGGTCACCGCCTCGCACTTCGTGGTCGCGACCGGGACCCGCCCGGCCCGGCCGGACACCGTCGCGTTCGACGGCGAGCGGGTCGTCGACTCCGACCAGGTGCTGCAGCTCGGCCGGGTGCCGGGCTCGATGGTCGTCGTCGGGGCGGGGGTCATCGGCATCGAGTACGCCTCGATGTTCGCCGCGCTCGGCACCCGGGTGACCGTGGTGGAGAAGCGGGACTCGATGCTCGGCTTCTGCGACCCGGAGGTCGTGGAGTCGCTGAAGTTCCACCTGCGGGACTCGGCGGTCACCTTCCGGTTCGGCGAGGAGGTGTCCTCGGTCGAGGTGAACGGCCGCGGCACGGTGACCAGCCTGGCCAGCGGCAAGAAGATCCCGGCCGACATGGTCATGTACTCGGCGGGCCGCCAGGGCATGACCGAGGAGCTGGGCCTGGACGCCGCGGGCATCCAGGCCGACGACCGGGGTCGCATCGAGGTCGACAAGCAGTACCGGACCTCGGTCGAGCACATCGCGGCGGTCGGCGACGTGATCGGGTTCCCGGCGCTGGCGTCGACGAGCATGGACCAGGGCCGCCTGGCGGCCTACCACCTGTTCGACGAGCCGGTCCGCGAGCTGCACGAGCTGCAGCCGATCGGCATCTACACGATCCCGGAGATCTCGTTCTGCGGGCGGACCGAGGCCGAGCTGACCGCGGCGGCGATCCCGTACGAGACCGGGCTGTCCCGCTACCGCGAGCTGGCCCGCGGCGCGATCGTCGGCGACTCCTACGGCATGCTCAAGCTGCTGGTGTCGCCCGAGGACCACCGGCTGCTCGGGGTGCACGTGTTCGGCACCAACGCCACCGACCTCGTGCACATCGGGCAGGCCATCATGGGCTGCGGCGGGACGGTGGACTACCTCGTCGACACCGTCCTGAACTACCCGACGCTGTCGGAGGCCTACAAGGTCGCCGCGCTGGACGCGACGAACAAGATCCGGGCGCTGGAGGCGGTCCAGAGCTCCTGACTCAGGTGTAGCGGAAGCCGTTCGCGTCGAGCCACGGCTTCGGGTTGATCTTGGTTCCGCTCGGGTCCACGACCTCGATGTGCAGGTGCGGGCCGGTGGACTGGCCGCGGTTGCCGACCTCGGCGATCTGCTGGCCCGCCGCCACCTTCTGCCCGACCGAGACCAGCGAGCGGTTGATGTGGCCGTAGACGGTGACCGTGCCGTCGGCGTGCCGGACCCGGACCCACATCCCGAACCCGCTGGCCGGGCCGGAGCTGATGACGGTGCCGGCGAGAGGCACGTGGATCGGGGTACCGATCGGCGCGGCGATGTCGAGCCCCATGTGCTGGGTGCCCCAGCGGGATCCGAAGCCCGAGGTGACCCGGCCGGTCACGATCGACACCGCACCGCCCGCGGACGCGGACTGCAGTGCGCCGGTGGCGCCCGCGGCGCGGGCGGCCTCCACTGCCCGGGCGCGCTCCTCGGCGGCCTTGCGGACCTGGTCGACCGAGGCGGTGGCGGCCTGGACCGCGGAGGCGGCCCTGGCGCGGCCGGTGTCCGCGGCGGCGACGGTGCGCGCGGCCACGGAGGGGGCGGCGGCCGGGGCGGCGAGCGAGGCGATGGTGGCCGGGTCCGCGATCGGGGAGGTCGCGGTGTCCGCGGCGGACCGGGGTGCGGGCACGGCGGAGGGAAGGGCGGCGTTCTGGTTCGACACCGAGGACGATCCCGCAGCCGACGATCCCGCCGTGTCGAACCAGGACGTCACGGCCGCGGACAGGTCGCCGGAGCCGACGGTCGCATGGGCGGTGGCCGCGATGCCGCCCACCGCGACGACGGCGGCGGCGATCCGGGTGGACGCCGACCAGCGCGAACCGTCCTCGGTCCGGATGTCACGGGCACGCCGGACGTAGGGACCTGCGGGGAACGAGCCGACCGGGGCCCCGATCCCGGCCACCGCGAGCTGCGGGGCCGGGATCGCGAGGCTCGTCCGACGGCTCCGGGGGGAGCGATGCCGTGCCACGACGATTCCTTCCGGATCGCGGAACGGCGGACAACCCGTGGGGAGCGGGCGGCCCCCTGGGGAGAAGCCGCGTCCGGTTCGTGACCGTTCCGTGATCTGATTCCGACGCTAGCCGGACGCACCGGACGGACAAACCCGAACGGGTGATCACGAGACCGACGGGACGTTGCGGGCGGTGAGCGGACGAGGCCGGCCACTCGCCCCGGCCACCTGCCGTTCACCGTGCCGCCGATCCGGTCGATCCACCTCGGACAATGCCCTGAGCTGGACTTTCCGCCTGTAGTGCGCCGGGGTCGAGTGGTCGTGGCCGGGCAGATCGCCTTCGACGCACTCACCCACAGTGATGACGCGTGCGCGGCGGCTCCGCGGCATGTCGTCCGCGGACGCGGCCCGGCCGGGACCCGTTCGGCGCACCTCGTCGTCGACGGCGCGTGCACCCCCTCACCCGGTGCCCGGATTGCCGCAGGGGTGCCGCCGGGGTTGTCTGAACGGGTGCGCCGCCTCCTGGTCCCCCTGCTGACGTGCGCGTTGCTGGTCGTCCTGGCACCGGCGGCACTCGCCGACCCGGCACCGGCCGTCGCGATCGCGGCCCCCGTCCGGTACGTCGCGCTCGGCGACTCCTACGCCGCGGGCGTCGGGGCCCGGCCGGACCCGGCCACCGGCGACTGCCGGCGCAGCGCAGCGTCCTACCCCGCGCTGTGGGCGGCCCGCCACGACCCGGCGTCGTTCGTCAGCGTCGCGTGCAGCGGCGCCACCAGCGGCGAGGTGATCGCCCGGCAGGTGCGCACCGTCTCCGCCGACACCACCCTGGTGACGATCACCGTCGGCGGCAACGACACCGGGTTCGGGCCGGTCCTGGCCGTCTGCAGCACCGCCCGCGACGACGAGACCTGTCTGCGCGCCATCCGGGGCGGGGAGCGCGCCGCCCGCTGGATCGCTCCCGGCGGGCTGATCTCGACGATCGTCGGTGTCCGGCTGCAGGCCCCCGGGGCGAAGATCCTGGTCCTGGGCTACCCGCGACTGTTCGAGCCGGGCCCCGACTGCGACGTCCCCGGCGTCCCGAACGCCGTCCGCCGGGAGGCGCTGAACCGGGCCGCCGACACCCTCGACGCCGCCCTCGCCGACGCAGCCGGACGCTTCCGGGGCCAGTTCGTCGACGTCCGCGCCGCGTTCGCCGGACACGGGGTCTGCTCCGCAGACCCGTGGATCACTCCCCCGCCGGCGTCGGCCCCGGCGATTTACCACCCGACCCCCCAGGGTTACCGCGACGGTTACCTGCCCGCGTTCGAGGCGGCCGTCACCCGACCCTGACCACCAGGTCCTCGCCGGGTCGTCCACCGGAGGACACTCGCGCGACACCGACCGGACCGGCCGCGCCACGATGGTTCCCAGGTACCGCCCCCGATCCTGAGGACTCACCTCGTGCGACGCCTGCTCGGTACCCTTCTCGTCCCCGCCGCCCTCCTCGCGACGGCCACGGTCGCCCTCGCCGACACCGACCGTCCCCGGACCGGCCCGGAGGTCGTCGCGCACCGCGGCGCCTCCGCCGACGCCCCGGAGAACACCGTCGCCGCCGCCGACGAGGCGCTGGCCCAGCGGGCCGACGCCGTCGAGGTTGACGTCCAGCGCACCGCCGACGGCCACCTCGTGCTCGTCCACGACGCCACGCTCGCCCGCACCACCGACGTCGAACGGGTCTTCCCCACCCGCGCCCTGGCACCCGTCGGCACGTTCACCCTCGCCGAGCTGCGCCGTCTCGACGCGGGGTCGTGGTTCTCCCCCGCCTTCGCCGGGGAGCGCGTCCCGACCCTCGCCGAGTTCGCCGAACGGCTCCGCGGCCGCGCGGACCTGCTGGTCGAGCTGAAGGACCCGGCGCGGTACCCGGGCGTGGAGAAGGAGGTCGCCTACGAGGTCGACGGCCTCCGCTCCGGCGTCGTCGTGCAGTCCTTCGACCACGACGCGATGCGCCGCTTCGCCGAGGCCGCCCCGGACATCCCGGCCGGATGGCTGTTCGGCGGGCGCCCGACCACGGCACGGCTCGACGACGCCGCCGCGCACGGGGTCACCCAGATCAACCCGTCGTTCCGGGTCGTCGACGCCGCCCTGGTCGCCGAGGCCCGGGCCCGCGGGATGCAGACCGGGGTCTACACGGTCAACGACACCGACGACATGCGGCGGGTCGCGACCACCGGGGTGGACCGGATCATCACCGACCGGCCCCGGGTGCTGCGGAAGGTCCTCGCCGGCTGACCCGGTCCGCACCGTCGGAGACACGTGGCGGAGCCGCGCTCACTGTCGGGGCAACGCGCGACAGTGACGGCATGGCGCACCTGGACCCCACCGTTGAGGATCATGCGTACTTCCTCGGCCTCTTCCAGACCGATGGTCACCTCAGCGCCGCCGACCGGAACCGTGGAGCGGCGACGATCGAGCTGGGCGTCCGCGACATCGCCGTGCTCGACGCCTTCGTCGGACTGTTCGCCCCCGGTCTGCGCAGCACCGTGAGGACCCGCGTCCGGCGGACCAACTTCGCCGAACGCCACGAGAGCGCCACCTGGAAGACCCATGCGTGGAGCTTCCGGAAGGAGCTGCAGGCGCTCGGCCTCCCGGCAGGGCACAAGTCCGGGTCGGTCACGCCTCCGGCAGCTCCCGTGCATCCCCGGGGTTTACCTGAGGGGCGCGCTCGCGGAGTTCCTGTATCCCCCGGGAAGTCTTGCCCTGCCCCGCAAGCTCGTCGCAGCGGAGACCGTCGCGCGGTGGCGCCGTCCCGAGGGAATGCGAGCACGGAGCTCACCTCGTCGGTGGACCGAAGCGGAGGACCAGGTCGTCCTGGGTCTCCCGCCGACGGACGCCGCTGCCCAGCTGGGCAGAACCCTCTCGTCGGTGTCGATGCGCCGGTGGCGGCTGACCAGGGCGGGACAACGGAACGAGCCCCACCCACCGCCGACATCCACCTCACACCCCGCGACCTAGACTTCACTCACGGATCGGGCACCGTCCCGGCCGGTGAGCGGAGGATCGGGGATGACGGCTGTACGGCGGCCAGGACTGCTCGTCCCGGCGGTACTGGCCCTGCTCCTGGTGGCGGGCTGCGGCAGCTCGCTGGCGACCCAGCCGAGCTCGTCCCGCCCGGTCACCACCACCCAGAACCGTCCCTCCAGCCCGTTCTGCGACGCCGTCGAGGCCAGCCGCACCGCGACCCAGCCGTTCAGCGGGGTGGGCATCGGCCGCTCGATCTCCGACGTCGGCGAGGTCACCGCGAACGTGCGGCGGGCGAACCAGCAGGTCACCTCCCTGGCACCGCAGGAGATCCGCGCGGACTTCGAACGGGTGGACCAGCTCGTCGAGCGTCAGCTGGCGCTGCTGGAGGCCAACGGCGGGGACACCCTCGCCGTCGCCCGCGACCCGGGGATCGCCCAGGAACGGACGGACCCGGAGTACCAGGCCGCCGCACAGCGGATCCGGGACTACGTCCGGTCGACCTGCACCTGACCGTCGACGACCGCCGGTGCGGTCCGCCGCCACCCGAGGTAGCGGTCGGCCTCGACCAGCAGCGCCCCACCCAGCCACATCGCGACGATCGCGTCGTCGCCGAGGCCGAACACGGTCAGGAACGCCTCGGGCACCAGGTCGACCGGCGACACCAGGTAGGCCAGCGCGGCCAGGAACAGGGCGACCCGGCCCCTGCCCAGGTGCGGGTAGGTGCCGCGCCAGGCGTCGCCGACCATGGCGGGCAGCGCCCGGAACCGTTCGACGGGTCCGGGCTCGCCGGGGCGGCCACGACGGGTGAGGGCACGGAAGAGCGTCGCGAACGCGGCCGTGCGGCCGGCGCGGCGACCTGCGGTGGCACTCGCTGCAGTCATGTCCGGTCCAACGCACGGCTCGCCCCGGTCGTTCCCGGCGAAACGGTCAGGTCACACCGGGGACGACCGGGGCGGTCGTGCGGTCCAGGGTCAGTGCGGGTCAGTACGAGCCAGTGCGGGTCAGTGCGAGGCCAGGTAGATGTCGCGCAGCACCCCGGCCTCGGTGCTCATCTCGGCCAGCCGCTGCTTGACGACGTCACCGATGCTGATCATCCCGACGAGCCGTCCGCCGTCGACGACGGGCAGGTGGCGGTGCCGCCAGCGGTTCATCAGACCCATGGCGTCGGCGAGCGAGTCCTCCGGCGAGCAGGTCACGACGTGCCGGCTCATGATGTCGCCGACGGTGAGGTCGAGCAGGCCGGCACCGTCGGTGGCGAGTCGGCGCACGATGTCGCGTTCGGAGACGATGCCGTCGACGCGTTCGCGACGGCCGTCGTCGGAGACCACGAGCGCGCCGATCGCCGGCGGTCCGGCGAGCCGGGTCGCGGCCTCGGCGATGGTGTTCCACGACAACACGGTCTGCACCGTGTCGCCCTTGATCCGCAGGATGTCCGACACCTTCATGGAACTCTCCCTTCGACGGCCCCTATTGTTGCGCTTGCGCAGTAGTTGTGCAATGGCAAAGATTGATCGACGCAACGGTCAGTGCGAGGTAAAGATCGCTGGTGAGGGAGGTGGACGGGGATGATCGACACGGACGACCGAGATCGGGATCACCCGGACGGCGCGGCGGTGGAGGCGGGCCTGGCGCTCGCGCGCGCGTTCACCGGCATCAGCGTGCGCGCGGTGGCGGCGGCCGGGGATGCCGTGACCGTGCCCCAGCTGCGGGTCCTCATGCTGGTCGCCGAGGCGGGGCAGACCAACGTCGCCGCGGTCGGGCGCGAGCTCGACGTCCACCCGTCGAACGCCACCCGCGTCCTCGTCCGTCTCGGCCGGGCCGGTCTGGTCGACCGTCGACCCGACCCTGAGGACCGACGACACCTGCTCATCGAGCTCACCCCGGCCGGACGGGAGCTGATCTGCGAGATCGACGCCCACCGGCGCGCCGCGGTCGCCGACCTGCTGGACCGGGTGCCGCCCGAGCGACGGGCGGGTGCGGCGGAGCTGCTGAGCGCGCTGGCCGACGCGGCGGGCCCGACGACGCCCCCGACCTCGGCGCACCGGACCGCCGGCCAGGGCTGAACCTGACGGACTTCGCCCCGTTGCGGGTGTGCGCCGAGCTCGGCCGCCGCCCCGCAGCGGCCCGGGTCGGACCGCGCCGCACTACCCGACTGCGACCTACCGACTGCGGCGCGGACGGCGGACCCGACGCACCACCAGCACCGCCCCCACTCCGGTCGCGACGAGACCGCCGACATAGGGGACGGCAGCCCTGGCGATCTCCCCCGCCCGTCCGACGAGCGCCGCACGCCGTGCCGCCAGCCCCTCACCGAGGCGGTCCAGGCTCGCCCGCAGCTCGCGCGCGGCCTCGACGACCTGGTCGTCGCGGCCGTCGGACCGTGCGGAGAGCCGGTCCCGCAGCTGCTCGGCGGAGACCCCGCTGAGGTCGATCTCCTCGGCAGTGTCCTCCGGTGCCTCGCCGTCCTCCGGTGCCTCGCTGGCCGGACCGGCCCCTGCGTCGTGACGCCCCACGACTCCCCCTCACGTCCGGCGGGCCGCCCACCGGCCCGCCGGGACAGTGAACCCGCCACGGGCCGCCGCGCGCACCCTCAGGAGATTCGTGGGCAATCCATGTTGCATCGGCGAGCAGTCGCGATATATCGTGATGGCACACGAGCCGATCGAAGAGGGAGGCTCACGACGAGAGGACGACGCGTCATGACCACGCGCGACATGTTCCGGAGCCCGTTCGGGCCCCGCACCCACCGACACCCCCGGGGCCACCGCGGCGCCGGGTTCCCCTGCGGCCCGGAGGAGGCAGCCATGCACGACACCCCCGACTTCCACGGCGACGACCGTGACGACACCCGCCACGAGGGCGGACCCGGCCACCGCCGGGGCCGCACCCGCGGCCGAGGACGTGGCCCTGACGGGCGGGGCTTCGGCCCCGGCCGCGGGTTCGGCCCCGGTGGGCCGTTCGGCCCCGGCGGTCCCTTCGGCCCGGGCGGGTTCGGGCCCGGCGCCTTCGGCCCCGGGTTCGGCCCGGGTGGGCATCGCGGCCGCCGCGGCAAGCGTGCCCGCGGCGACGTGCGCACCGCGGTGCTCGCGGTCGTCGCCGACGGCCCGCGGCACGGTTACGAGATCATCCAGGAGATCACCGGTCGCTCCGGCGGGCAGTGGAAGCCGAGCCCCGGCTCGGTCTACCCGATGCTGTCCCAGCTGGAGGACGAGGGTCTGGTGCGTTCCGAGCAGACCGAGGGCCGCAGGGTCGTGCACCTGACCGAGGAGGGCACCCGGCACGTCGAGGAGCACCGCGCGGAGCTCGACGCGGTGTGGGCGCCGTTCGCCGAGGACGCCGAGGAGGCCGAGTCCGACCCGGCGAGCGGTCTGGTCACCGAGCTCGGCCGGCTCGCCGCCGCCGCGCGGCAGGTCGCCGAGGCCGGCTCCGAGGCACAGGTGGCGTCCGCGACCGAGGCGCTGACCGAGGCGCGCAAGGCGCTGTACCGGCTGCTCGCCGAGTGAGGCTTGCCGAACGAGCAGACCACACCGAGTGAGGCTCGCCGAACGAGCAGACCACACGGTGTGAGGCTCGCCGAACGAGCAGACCACACGGTGTGAGGCTCGCCGAA
>NZ_MCIP01000001.1:3352435-3355158 GCF_001932425.1 Pseudonocardia sp. Ae505_Ps2 | reverse complement strand
GACCACACGGTGTGAGGCTCGCCGAACGAGCAGACCACACGGTGTGAGGCTCGCCGAACGAGCAGTTCGCACGGTGCGAGGCTCGCCGAACGAGCAGTTCGCACGGTGCGAGGCTCGCCGAACGAGCAGTTCGCACGGTGCGAGGCTCGCCGGACGAGCGGATCGCACCGGGTGAGCAGACCGCCCGGCGGGGACGGGGGCGGGACCGATCGGGTCCCGCCCCCGTCGTCGTCTACCGGACCCGTCTCCGGCGCCGGTTGCGGCGCAGCGCCTCCCGGAGCGGCGGGACGACGGTGCCCTCGGCGGCCATGACCCGGCGGGCCTTGCGTCGCGCGAGGACGACCGCGACGGCGGTCAGTGCCCAGATCGGGAACTGCACGAGCCAGGCCAGCCGGAACGCCTCGGGGGTGTAGCCGCCGGACATGCTGAGCACGAGCCCGACCAGCAGCGTGGTGGTGAGCGAGGCGGTGAACCCGCCGACGTTGACGATCCCGACGGCGGTGCCGCGCCGGTGCGCGGGGTTGGACGTCCGGGCGTAGTCGAAGCCGACCGCGGAGCAGGGGCCGTTCGCGGCGAGCACCACCACGAGCAGGACGAGCAGCCACAGCGGCGCGGGCGGCGGGACGAGCAGCACGACCGTCCACACCAGCGCGGTCGCGCCGATGACCGACAGCACGAGCCAGGACCGGCGCAGCGGGTGGCGGGCGGTGAACTCGCCGAACACCGGCCCGACGACGGCCCCGACGAGGACGAGCAGGGTCAGCATCACCGACGCACCGGCGGGGCTCATCCCCTGCCCGGCGACGAGGTAGGGCACGCCCCAGAGCAGCGCGAACACCAGGCCGGAGAACTGGGTGCCGGCGTGCGACCAGAGCCCGAGCCGGGTGCCCGGGTGGGCCCAGGCGCCCGTGAGGCCGTCGAGGACCTCGCGGGGGCTGCTTGCGGGGGCCGGGGCGGGGCTGCCGGGCGGGCGGTCGCGGAGCACGGCGAGCACCGCGAGCGCGGCGACGACACCGATCCCGGCGGCGGACAGGAACGCCGTCGTCCAGCCGTAGGCGTGCAGGACGGTGGCGAGCGGGATCGCGGAGAGCACCTGGCCGAACTGGCCGAGCAGGGCGGTGACCTGGGTCATCAGCGGTACCCGGCGCGGCGGGAACCAGGTGGACAGCACCGACAGCACCGAGATGAAGGTCAGGGCGTCGCCGACGCCGACGAGCACCCGGGCGGCGACGGCCAGCGGCAGCGAGGTGGCGACGGCGACGAGCACCTGCGCCGCGGTCATGGTGACGGCGCCGGCGAGCACCATGGTGCGGGCGCCGAAGCGGTCGAGGAGCAGCCCGACCGGCACCTGGAGGGCGGCGTAGACGAGCAGCTGCAGGACGAGGAAGCCGGCGAGCACGGTCGGGGACGCGTCGAACCGGTCGGCCGCCTCCAGCCCGGAGACGCCGAAGGAGCTGCGTTGCAGCACCGCCACGACGTAGGCGAACAGACCGACGGACCAGACGAGGTAAGCGCGACGTGACGAGTGCATGACGGACGGCCATTCTGGTCCATCCCGGCTGTCCGGGGCGTCCCGGCGGGGTCGTGTCACACGGGGTCGGTGATCACACGGTGACCGGGCAGCCCACAGGGGGCTCCGGATAGGGTCGCGGTGCACGCCACGACTCGGAGGACGCCGGTGCTCGATCCCGCTCAGCTGTACCAGGTCGACCCGGCCGCGCCGGCTCTCGACGAGCCGGTCCTGATCGTCGTGCTGGACGGGTTCGTCGACGCCGGCAACGCCGGTGCGCTCGCGGTCGGCGCGCTGACCGACGAGCGCGAGGCGGTCCGGGTGGCCCGGTTCGACGTCGACCAGCTCGTGGACTACCGGTCGCGCCGCCCGCCGCTGCGGTTCGAGACCGACCGCTGGGCCGACTACGACCCGCCGGAGCTCGATGTCGTCGCGCTGACCGACACCGGGGACACGCAGTACCTGCTGCTCGCCGGTCCGGAGCCGGACATGCAGTGGGAGCGGTTCGTCGCCGCGGTCGGGCTGCTGGTCGAGCAGCTCGGGGTCCGGCTGGTGATCACGTTGCTGGGCATCCCGATGGCCGTGCCGCACACCCGTCCGATCGGGGTGACCGCGCACGGCACCCGCCCGGAGCTGGTGGAGGGCCACACCCCGTGGTTCGCGACCGCCGACGTCCCGGGCAGCGCGGCCGCGTTGCTGGAGTACCGCCTCGGGCAGGCCGGGCAGGACGTGGTGGGTTACGCCGTGCACGTGCCGCACTACCTGTCGCGCTCGGCGTACCCGCAGGCCGCGCGGGTGCTGGTGGACCACGCGGGGCTGTCGGCGGGGCTCTACCTGCCGACCGAGACGCTGACCCGTGCCGCCGAGCAGGCGGAGTCCGAGATCGCCGAGCAGATGGCGGGGTCGGAGGAGGTCGGGCAGGTCGTGTCGGCGCTGGAGGAGCAGTACGACCAGGTCGTCGCGGCTCGGGAGTCCGGTGACCTGCGGGACGGCCTGGAGGGCGGCGAGCTGCCCAGTGGCGACGAGCTGGCCGCGGAGTTCGAGCGGTTCCTCGCCGGCGGGGGCGACGACAAGCCCGGCGGGAAGTCCGGCGACGACGAGCCGCCGCACGAGCCGCCCGCTCCCCCGCTGCCGCCCGCGACCTGACCGGTCCGCCCCGGCCGGTTCAGCCGCCGAGGGCGAGGGCGTGCTGCACCCGGCCCCGGCCGCCGGG
>NZ_MCIP01000001.1:3210912-3352410 GCF_001932425.1 Pseudonocardia sp. Ae505_Ps2 | reverse complement strand
CCGGTCGTGAGCACGACGCGGGAGTGGGCGCCGTCGGGGACGAGGTGGGCGGTGCGCGGCCGGCGCAGGGTCGCCGCGGCGGCGAGGACGGCGGCGGCCGCGTGGCCGAGGTCGAGCAGCAGCACCGGCAGCGAGCGGGGGCCGTAGCGCCACACGGTCCGCTCGGGGACGAGGTCGAGGACGACATCGGCGTGAGCCCCCGGCTCGGCGCGGTCCGGTTCGGTCCGGTCGGGTGCGGCACGACCCGGGGCAGCACGGTCCGGGGTCGCGGGTCCGCCGTCGAGGGCGTGCGCGAGCGGGTCGTGGACACGGCCGCCGACCCGGGCGTCGACGGGGTAGCGGCCGCCCGCCGAGGGCACCCGGCGCAGCCGCACCCCGCCGACGACCCGGTCGGGGTCGGCGGCGAGCGACAGCGCGAGCAGCGCGCCGGTGCCGTCACCGTCGCGGGCCAGGGGCACCGGCCGGGTCGCGGTGGCCGCCTCGGCGGGCCGGGTGGTGTGGTCGGTGGGGCCCGGGTCGGCACCGGACCAGGCGAGCCGGAACGCCGCGGCGGTGTCCTGGGTCGGCGCCGTCACAGGAACGGCGGCGGGCAGTGCACCAGCCCGTCGGGCCCGGTGGCCGGGTCGAGGTCGAGGCCGTGGGCGCGGGCGGTGTCGCGCCAGCGGGGCAGCCCCCAGTACCGGAACGCGGCGGGTGCGTTCGGGACGAGCCCGGTGGCGCAGGTGCGGACCACCCGCCACGGGGTCTCGGCGACGTCGGGCGTGGTGAGGTCGACACGGGCGATGCGGTGGCCGTCGGCGAGCAGCGCCGAGGTCAGCGACGCGAGGTCCCCGGCGGGGCCGGTGCGCAGCGGACCGTGGGTCGCGGGCGCGGTGAACCGGGGCAGGTGCTCCTCCTGGACGCGGGGGTCGAGCCAGACCTGCACCTGGGCGCCGAGGTCGCGAACGGCGGCGTAGCGCTCGCCCGCGTCGTCGCGGTAGTGGCGGTCGGCGCGGTGGTCGAGGTAGAGGCCGCGGGCGAGGACCCCGGCGTCGATCGAGGCGTACACCCAGCCGTCGGGGTCGAGCAGGCCGCGGGTGAAGACCCAGGTGTGCACGGCCTCCAGCACCGCCTTGGTGGCGGCCTCGACGGCGTCGAAGCGGGCGGCGCCGCCCCCGGCGACGATCCCGGTCTGCGGGTCGACGACGACGGCCCCGACCACGGCGGCCGGGTACTCGGTGGGCAGCTCGACGAGGTGGACGTCGAACGCGGCCCCGGCCAGCGCGGCGTCGAGCCCGGGGACCGAGGCCAGGTCGATGCCGTGGGAGGGCAGGCCGAGGTGCCACCAGCGTTCCAGCGCGTCGCGTTCGACGAGCTCGAGCAGGCCGCGGCGGTGGGCGTCGGTGGCGCCGTCGCCGGTGGCGATGCCGGCGTAGTTGAGGTGGTGGAAGCGGGGCTCGTCGCGGCGGGCGCCGCTGTGGTGGTTGAGCAGCGCCCAGGAGGCGGGCAGCCAGGTCGGTTCCCCGTCGGCCTCAGCGCCGGCGATCCAGCGGATCGGCAGGTCGTCGGTGAAGCGCAGGTAGGGGCGTCCGTCCTGCCAGGGCGCGAGCAGCGGCAGTTCCTCGGGCCCCCAGCACCGGTCTCCCGCGGCGCGCAGCTCCGCGGCCGTGGTCAGCGGCAGGTCGCGCGGGACGCGGTTGCCGCAGTAGCGCTCGACCGCCTCGCCGAGCGCGGCGGTGCGGGCGCCGTCGCGGTCGCCGAAGGTGGTGCCGAGGCTGACCCGGTCCGCGGGCCAGGCGCCGAGCCGACGCGCGTCGGACACCTCCGCGGTGACGGCGGTGTAGGCCGCGGGCAGCCCCGGGACGGGGGCGACGTCGACCAGCCGGCGGACGATCCCGCTCAGCGGGTCGACCAGCGCCTCCACCGGCAGTACGGGAACGGTCGGTGCCGTCACAGGGTGACCTCCTCGGGGATGGCGGCCGCGGCGACCTCGTCGCGGCCGGGTCGGACGTGCGGCAGGTCCAGCCGCAGTGCGTGCACGGTGCGGTGGTCGGCGCGCAGTTCCGTCGCGTGCGCCGGGTCCTGCCCGGTGTGCGGGTTGCGGGCGTGCGCGGGCCAGTGGTGCCCGGCGATCTCGACGCGCAGCCGGTCGCCCTCGTCGAGCGCGGCACCGACCGGCGGGGTGGTGACGACGACCTCCCGCGTCGCCGGGCCGCGGTGCCGGTGCACGGCGGTGACCAGGTCGTGGCCGCGCAGCCCGATCCGCACGACCCAGTCGGCGTCGGGGGCGTCGCTGTCACCGGTGACGGTCACGACCAGCGGCCCGGCGAGCGCACCTGCCGGCAGCGGTGGAGTGTGGGCGACGACCCGGTCGCCGGGGTCGGCGTCCGGCCCGGGGTCCGGGGCGGCGGGGAGCGGCGCGCCCGGCGGCCGGGACCGCACGGGCCGCTCCGGGTCGGCGACGAACGCGACCGGGAACCCACCGGGCGGGACGGCGTCGACCGCGAGCGTCGGCCCGTCACCGGCGCGCACCCACCGCCCGCTCTCCCCCACCGCGACGAGTGCACCGCGCCCCCGCGGCGGGTTCCCGACCGCGGCGCGGGCCCAGGCGGCGTAGACCGCGCCGATCCGCCGGCCGGCCAGGACGGCGCCGGGCGCGGAGGCGTCGAGCTCGTGCCCCCACGGCCCGAGGACGAGCCGGGACGGCCCGCCCCAGCGCCGGGCGAGCTCCCGGGTGCGGGCGGCGAACGGGTCCGCGGTGCCCCCGACGGCGAGCAGCGGCATCGCGGCCCGCGCGATCCCGTCCCACAGCCAGGGCGTCTCCTCGGGCGCATCCCACAGCTCGGGCCAGCCGGTCGGGGCCGGCGCCAGCGCCGCGGTGACCGGCAGCGTCGCGGCCGCCGACGGGGCGACGCGCGGAGCACCCGCACCGTGTCCGGGTCCACCGTGTTCGGACCACCAGCCGATCCGGCAGGCCAGCCGGGCGGCGCCGCCGGGTTCGCGGGCGGTCTCCCCGGGCCCGAGCGCGGGGACCGCGGCGAGCACCCCGCACACGTCGGGGTCGGCGAGGGCGCCGGCGACCGCGCAGTGCGCCCCGTAGCTCGCGCCGGCCAGCACGATCCGCCCGTCGCAGCCGGGGATCGCGCGCAGCGCGGCGAGCGCGGCGACGCCGTCGTCGGTCTCGTGGGCGTAGGGCCGGAACTCCCCCGTCGAGCCGCCGCGTCCCCGGACGTCGACGACGAGGCAGCCGAACCCGTGCGCGGCCCAGCCGCGGGCCTCGGGCAGCAGCCGTCCGCGGCCGTAGGGGGTGCGGACGAGTACGGCGGGCCAGGTCGCGGCGGCGGGGCGGACGAGGGTCGCGGCGAGCCGGACCCCGTCCGCGCCGGGCAGGTCGAGCTCGGTCAGGTCGGGCCCGGTCGGGTGGGGCTCGGTCGGGTCGGGCTGGGTCGAGTCGGGCTGGGTCAGGCCGGGCTCGGTCACGGCGCGCTGTCGGGCACCGGCAGCAGTGCGTGGTCGGCGATCGCGGCGGTGTCGAGGTCGACCACCCGCAGACGGCGTCGTGCCGGCAGGGCGGCCGGCACGAGGTCGCCGGTCGCGGGGGTGTCGTGGCCCGCGATCCACGCCCGGATGTCGGCGGCGAGCAGCGCGGCCAGCAGGGCGTGGTCACCGGGGCCGGTCGGGGCGGCGGGGGCGGCGTCCCAGTAGGCGAGCAGGTGCGGGTGCCCGGATCCGGCCGCGGCGAGGCGGCGGGCGCGGACGTCGGCGTGCCCGGCGTCGCCGGGGTGCACGGCGGGGGGTTCGAGGATGCCGTGCCGTCCTTCGACGGCGAGCCGGAACCAGGCGGTCCCGTGCGCGGGCAGGATGTCCAGCGCGGTCCAGGCGGCCGGTGCGGGTCCGTCCGCGACGGCGCACACCGCATCGGTCCCGATACCAGTCTCAGTATCAGTCTCAGTGCCGGTCTCGCCGACGAGCACTGCGGCGAGGGAGTCCAGGTCCCGGCGCCGGACCTGCATCCCCGGCCCGGCGAGCGCGGCGGCGACCGCGTCGGCCAGCGCCCCCCGCCCGGCGACGGTCACGGTGGCGGTCCGCGGCGCCGGGGTCTCGTCCAGGTAGCCGGCCGCGGCGAACGCGCCCCGCTCGGGGTCGAGCCCCGGCGGCGGCACCGGGTCGACGCCGTCGAACCAGCGGGTCAGTGCCTCGACCGTGTCGCGCGGCAGGTCGACCCCGCGCAGCCGGCCGGACGCCTCCCGCAGCGCCGAGCCCCGTCCGGGGACCTCGAAGACGCTCACGCCCGGTCGCAGTCGTTCCACTGGCACTCCCTGGTCCGTCGGTCGGTCACGGCAGACCGCGGGCCCGGCACCGTCACCGGTGCCGGGCCCGCGGCGGGTGTCACTCCTGCTCGGCAGCCTGCTCGGTCGCGAACGGGTTCTCGACGAGGGCGTTGGAGTGGCTCGCGGAGTTGTGCGGCAGGGCGCGCTCGGCCTCGAGCTCGGTGAAGATGTCCTTCATCGTTTTCTCCTCCAGTGGGTGACATCGTCCGGTTCCGGACCGTCACATCCTGGTCACAATCGACATCGATTTTCAACAGTGGCGCATCTCTCGTCGCTACTATTGGAGATGACTCTCGTTTCACACTATGGTTCGCGCAACCCCGACGGAAGGACCTCGTGAGCGAGACGGCCCCGACCGCCCCCGCGCAGGAACGCACCGATCTCCGCCGCTACCTCACCGCCCGCGTCGTCGCGGTCGCCGGGTCGCTGGTCGCGGCGGTCGCGCTCCCCGTGCTCGTCTACCGGCTGACCGGCTCACCCGCCTGGACCGCGGCGATCGCGACCGCGGAGGCGCTGCCCTACCTGCTGTTCGGGCTGTTCGCGGGCGCACTGGCCGACCGGGTCGACCGCAGGCGGCTGATGGTCGGCGTCGACCTGGCGTGCGGGCTGGTGCTGGCGGGGATCCCGCTCGCGTGGTGGGCGGGGGTGCTCACCCCGTGGCAGGTGCTCGGCACGGCGGTCGCGGTGCAGACCGGCTTCGTCTTCTTCGACGCCGCGAACTTCGGCGCCCTGCCCACGCTGGTCGGCCCGGACCGGATCACCGCGGCGTTCTCCACGCTCTACGGCGCGACGACCGTCGTCGAGCTGCTCGTGCCGCCGCTGGCCGGGCTCGCGGTCGCGACACTGGCCCCGGCCGGGCTGCTGTCGGTCACCGCGCTCACCGCGGTCGCCTCCGCGCTGCTGATCCGCTCGATCGCCGGGAGCCTGTCCCCCGGGCCCGGCACCCGCGCACCGACCCGGATCCTCGCCGACGTCCGGGAGGGCCTGGGTCTGTTGTGGGGCAACCCGGTCGTGCGCACCCTGACCCTCGTCGGCACCACCCAGGCCGTCGCGGGCGGCGCCTGGCTCGCGATGACCGTCCCGTGGGCGGACCGGGTGCTCGGCATCCGCGCCGACGGCGACGCCCGGCTCGGCCTGCTGTTCGCCTGCTGGGGCGTCGGCGGGCTGGCTGCGGCCCGGCTGGTCCCACGGCTGTCGGAGCGCTGGGGCGGGGCCCGGCTGGCGCTGGCCGGGCTGCCGGTGTCACTGGCCTGCGCGGTCGCCGTGGTCTCGGCGACGCACTGGGTCCCCGCGCTGCTCGCCGCCACCGCGTTCGGGGCGGCCTACTCGACGGTCGTGCTCAACGCCGTCACCTACCGGCTGCAGGTCACCCCCGAGCACGCCCGCGCCCGGGTCTCGACGACGGCGCGGATGCTGTCCTGGGGCCTCGGCACCCCCGCCGGCGCGGCGCTGGCCGGGGTGGTGGCGACGACGCCGGCCGGCCCGCGCGGTGGGCTGGCGGCCGGGGCCGCGGTGCTGGCCTCCGGGGTCGCGCTGGCCTGGCTCACGCCGCCGCTGCGCCGGGCCGCCCGCGGCTGACCGGACGCCCCCGTCCGGGACACCCCGCCCCGGTGCCGGCAGCGCCGATCCCGACGCGCGCCCGACCGGCGAGATGCACGTTTCCGCCCTCGCAGGGGCGGAAACGTGCACGTCGCTGCACCGGCGACCCGCCCGCCCGGCGGGGTGGGTGGGCCGTCAGGCGCTGACGGGCCGGGCCGGGGTGGAGTCCAGGTAGCTGCAGGTCAGCCGCCCCTCGTGGGTCGAGACGACCCCGCGCACCCCGAACACCTCGGCCAGCAGCCGCTCGTCGACGACGTCGCCGGGCGGCCCGTCGGCGTGCACCCGCCCGTCGCGCAGCGCGACGATCCGGTCCGCGCACCGCGCGGCCTGGGCCAGGTCGTGCAGCACCGCGACGACGGTCAGTCCGCGCTGCACCTGCAGCTCCCGGACGAGGTCGAGCACCTCCAGCTGGTGACGCACGTCGAGGTAGGTGGTGGGCTCGTCGAGCAGCAGCACCGGGGCGTCCTGGGCCAGGGCGAGCGCGATCCGCACCCGCTGGCGCTCCCCGCCCGACAACAGCTCGACCGGGGTGTCGGCCCACGCCCGGGTGCCGGTGGCCGCCAGCGCGTCGGAGACCGCGGCGTCGGCGCCGCCGCCGAGCATCCCCAGCGGCCCGCGGACCGCGTAGCGGCCCTGGGCGACGAGTGCCCGCACCGTGACCCCGCCCAGCGGCGGCAGTGCCTGCGGGAGCACCGCGACCCGCTTCGCGACCTCCCGGCGCGGGGTCCCGGCCAGCGGCCGGTCGACCAGGTGCACGGAGCCCGCATCGGGCCGGTGCAGCCCGGCGAGCACCCGCAGCAGCGTCGTCTTGCCGCAGCCGTTGCGTCCCACCAGCGACAGCCACTGTCCGCGGTCCACCGCCAGGTCGACGCCGTCGAGCACGGTGCGCCCGTCGAAGCGCACCGTCACCCCCTCGGCCCTGAGCACCGTCACAGCGCACCTCCCACCGTCGTGCGGGACCGTCGGCGGACGATCCCGATGAGCACCACCGCGCCGGCGACCGCCGTCACCGCTCCCGCGGGGACCCCGATCGGCCGGTCACCGACCGGGGCGAGCGCGGTCAGCAGCTGGGCGACGACGTCGGCCGCGGCGACCGTCCCGGCCCCGGCCAGCGCCGCCGCGGGCACCAGCAGCCGCGGATCGGCCGCGCCCCGCGACCCGAGCACCGCGCGGGCCAGGTGCGGGGCGAGCAGCCCGACGAACGCGAGCGCCCCGACCGCCGCGACCGCCCCGCCGGTGGCGAGCACGGCCAGCAGCACCGCGGCCGAGCGCCACCCGGACACCGCGAGGCCGACGCCGCGGGCGTGGTCGTCGTCGACGCCGAGCACGGCGAGCACCGGGCCGAGCAGCACCGCGAGGACCACCGCGGTGAGCGCGACCGGCCACAGCGCGTCCCAGTGCTCCCAGCCGCGGCCGTTGAGCGAGCCGACCAGCCACCGCACCATCGACCCGGCCAGCTGCGGGCGGGCGGTGAGCAGCAGCAACGTCGCCCCGCCGAGCACCGCCGACACCAGTACCCCGACGACGGCGAGCCGCAGCGGGTCCGCGGTGCCGGGCCCGGCGGCGCGGCCGGCGAGCAGCCACAGCACACCGCCGCCGAGGGTCCCGCCGAGCAGCGCCACGACGAGCACGCCCAGCGGGGTGCCGACCTGGCCGCCGAGCACCGTCCCCAGCACCGCGCCGAGCACCGCGCCGGACCCCACCCCGGTCACCTCCGGCGAGGCGAGCGGGTTGCGCAGGACCGCCTGCAGGACCGTCCCGGCGACGCCGAGGCAGGCACCGGCCGCGAGCCCGACCAGCACCCGCGGCATCCGCAGGCCCACGACGAGGTCGGTGGCCAGCGGGTCCGCGGTCCCGGCGAGCGCCGCGAGTGCGGTGCCGGGCCCGACCGCGGTGCCGACCATCAGCCCGGCCAGGGCCGCGGCCGCGGCGGCCGCCCCCAGGAGGGCGAACCGGGACGCGACCGTCGCGACCCGGCCGACCGTCCCCCGCCCGGCCGGCCGGTTCACCGGGCCACCACCGCGCCGGGACGGGCCGCGCGGACGGCCCGCGGACGTCGCCACGCCAGCAGCTGCCCGCCCGCGACGACCGCGACCCCGGCGGTGAACCCGCCCACCGGCAGCTCGACCGGGTACAGCACGGTGCGGGCCAGCAGGTCCGCGACGACGACCACCGCCGCGCCCGCCGCGGCGCAGCCCACCGCCCGCGGCAGCGGCCGGGCCGCCGGGTGCAGTGCCCGCACCAGCTGCGGGGCGAGGAAGCCGACCCAGGCGACCGGCCCGGCCGGGCCGACGACGGCGGCGACGAGCAGGCAGGCCACCCCCAGCACCGCGGCCCGGGCCGCACCGGTGCGCAGCCCGAGTGCCGCGGCGGCGTCGTCGCCGAGCCGCAGCGGCCCCAGCAGCGGCAGCACCGCGACGGCCGCGACGAACGCGACCGCCAGCGCGGGCAGCACCGGGGTCACGGTGGCCCAGGTGGTGCCGGTGAGCGAGCCGAGCAGGTAGCGCACGAGCACGCCCTGCTCGGTGGACCCGGTCATCGCGACCGCGGCGAGCAGCAGCGCCTGCAGCGCCGCGCCAACACCGGCGCCGATGAGCAGCACCGCGGCCGGACCGACGGCGCCGCGGATCGCGAGCAGGGTGAGCCCGCCCCCGACGACGGCCCCGACGACCGCGGGCAGCAGCGGCGCGAAGGGCACCGCGACCCCGGTGACGATCGTGATCGCCACCGCCGCGGCCGCCCCGGAGGAGACCCCGAGCAGCTCGGGGACGGCGAGCGGGTTGCGCAGGCCGTCCTGCAGGAGCAGCCCGGCCAGCCCGAGTGCCGCGCCGGTGAGCACGCCGAGCACGAGCCGCGGCACCCGCAGCTCGGTGACCACGACGTGCTCGACCCCGCCCGCCGCCCCCAGCACGGCCGGGAGCCGGTGCGGTGCGACGGCCGGGGTGCCGGTCCCGAGGACCAGCGCGGCGAGCAGCACCGCCCCGAGCGCGGCGGCGAGCAGGACCAGGAGCCGTCTCACCGGCCGGGGACCACGGCCAGCGACTGCTCGACCATCGCACCGAGGCTGCGGGTGCCGCGCCCGCTGCCCCACAGCCGCGGGTCCATCTCGTGCACCTGGCGTGCCTGCACGGCCGGGACCTGCTGCCAGACCGGGTTGTCGGCGAGCTGGTCGGTGAGGGTGCGGTCGGCGGAGGAGAACAGCAGCGAGAACGCGAACACGACGTCCGGGGCCTGGGCGAGGATCTCCTCGACGCTGTAGGTGCTGGCGGTCTCGACGTCGGCGCCACGCGGGACGAACGGGTAGTCGTAGAGCGTCGCGAGCAGGTTCCCGTTGACGGTGTCGGTGGTGTCGACGCCGATCGTGTCGGCGCTGCCGTACATCAGCAGCACCTTCCGGTCGGCCTGGCCGGTGGCGCGGGCCTGCTCGACGCCGTCGGCCAGGGTGGTGCGGAAGCGCTGCTCTCCGGCGGTGGCCTCGGCGGTGCGGCCGGTCAGCGACCCCAGGTTCCGCAGGTAGCCGACCGACTCCTCCCAGGTGGTGGGCTGCACCAGCCAGAGCGGGGCGAACCGCTCGATCGCCGCGCGCAGTGGCTCGTGCACACCGCCGAGCCCGATCACGAGGTCGGGACGCAGCGCGGCGATGGACTCGACGTCCTCGCTGCCGAAGCTGCCCTTCACCGTCGGGACCTGCGCGGCGCGGTCACCGAGCAGCACGGGGTTCTTCAGCAGGGCCGGGGTGGAGGTGCCGGCCGGGGTGAGGCCCAGCTCGACGACCATGTCGTCGCACAGGCCGGTCAGGCAGACGACGCGCTTCGGCGGGGCCGGCACCGTGACGGTGGTGCCACGGGGGTCGGTCACCGACAGCGCGGGCTCCAGCGGAGCGACGTCGCGGCTGACGGCGGGCCGGTCGGCGGGCGTCTGCGGGGCGGGCGTGGCCGACCCGCCGCAGCCGGCGAGCAGCAGCGCGACCACCGCGACCGGCAGCAGCGCGGCGACGCGGGAGAACCGGGCCGCGGTGGACCGGGCGGATCGGCGCGAGGCGGCGGCTCGGGTCGCGGCGGGCTGGTCGCCCGCACCGGCGGGCACGGGACGGGGGTCCGGGCGGGGGCTCATCGCGCACCGGCCAGGTCGCGTCCGGCCTGCAGGTCGCGCAGCGCGGCGGCGTCGCGGAGCAGGGAGGCGGCGGTGTCGCCGGGGACGAACTCCAGCAGCACCTCGGTGTCGGTGCCGTCCTCGCGGGACTGCGCGGAGAGCTCGGCGAGCACCGGGGCCCACAGGTCGGCGCGGTCGGCGAGTGGCAGCCGCTCGGTGTAGCCGTCGGCCCCCCAGGAGAACGCGTGCACGGTCCGCGGGCGCAGCGCGCGGACCTCGGCCAGGCAGGCGTCGGTGTCGGGCAGCTCGCGCGGCTGCCAGTGGGTCACCAGGGCGGGGTGGTCGACCTCGGCACGCAGCGCCAGCGCGGTGTCGAGCCCGTCGGTGAGGGACTCGACGTGGTGCTCCACGAGCAGCCCCATCCCCTGCTCGGCGACGGCGTCGGCGCAGCGCCGCAGCGCGTCCACCGTGGCGGCGCGCTCGGCGGGCGACACGTCGGCCGAGGCCGCGGTCCCGGCCCAGACCCGTACCCGCGGAGCGCCGAGCTCGGCCGCCGTCGCGACGACGGCGGCGAACGCCTCGGGGTCCGACGCCCCGGCCTTGTGGTAGCTGCCGTAGGTCCCGATCCGCAGCCCGGCGCCCGCGCACGCACCGCGGGCCGCCGACGCCGCGGCCCGGTCACCGGGACGGACGTGCCGGTCCCCGGCCCACTCCACGACCTCGGACCCGGCATCGACCGCCAGGCTCACGACGTCCGGTACGGATCTCTCACGGAAGGTGACCGACGCCAACCCCAGAAGCAGCATGGTCGGTAACCGTAGTCATTGTCGTTTGCGCGATCCAGCGACGTACGTCACCCGGTGTCCGATTTCTCCTAGAGCAGGTCCAGCCCGGCCGCCACGACCGTGTCCGCGTCGAGCCCGTGGTGGGCGTAGACCGAGGCCAGATCGCCGGACTGCCCGAAGCGGTGCACGCCCAGGTGCGTCGCCGGGACCTGGTTGACCCCGGCGAGGAACGCGAGGGTGTGCGGGTGCCCGTCGAGCAGGGTGACCAGCGGCGCGGCCCGGCGCGCGGGGAACGCCGACTCCAGGATCCACGGCTCGGCCTGCGGTCGGGCGGGGCGCCCGGAGCGGGCCTGCAGCGCGTCGAACAGCAGACCCGGGCTCGTCACCACGACGACGTCGACGTCGTGGCCGAGCTCGGCGAGCCGGTCGGCGGCGGCGAGCGCCTCGGTCGTCGGCGCCCCGGCCACCGCGATGGTCAGCGCGGGTGTCCCCGCGGCGCGGCGCAGCGGGTAGGCCCCGGCGACCACCTGGCGGCGGCGCCGCTCGCGCGCGGCCGGGTCGGCCGGGACCGCCGCGAGGCTCTGGTCCACCGGCCGCGTCGACAGGCGCAGGTAGGCGCTGGTGCCGTCCGGGCGACCGAGCCGGGCCAGCGACGCCAGCAGCGTCCACTCGGTGTCGATCGCGAACGCCGGCTCGTAGGTCACGCAGCCGGGCTGCTCCAGCCCGACCGACGGCGTCGTCACCGACTGGTGGGCGCCGCCCTCGGGCGCCAGCGACACCCCGGACGGGGTGCCGACCAGGATCGACTGCCCGCCGGCGTAGATCCCGAACGACCACGGCTCCAACGCGCGCTCGACGAACGGGTCGTAGAGCACCCCGATCGGCAGCACCGGACGGCCCCAGCGCGACCAGGTCGCGCCGAGCTCCCCCAGCGCCCCGACCAGGTTCCCCTCGGCGATCCCCAGCTCCAGGTGCTGACCGGTGGGCCGCTCGCGCCAGTGCAGGATCGTCTCGGGGTCGTCGTCGAACCAGTCCTTGCGCTCCGCGGTGGACCAGACGCCGACCTTGTTCACCCAGCCGCCCAGGTTCGTCGACGACGACACGTCCGGGCACAGCGTCACGACCCGCTTCGCCGCCTCGGGGGCCTCGCGGGTGAGGTCGAGCAGGGCCCGGCCGAGCGCGGCCTGGGTGGTGGCACGCCCGGTCGGGGTGCGCCCGATGTCGGTCGGCAGCGGCGGGACCGGCTGCTCGTCGACCGGGTCGCGGCGCAGCCGCGCCGCCGCGCGCGCCACGGCCTCGCCCGCCGGGGACTCCGGGTCGAAACGCCGCCAGGGGTCCTCGGGGTCGACGCCGACGGCGTCGGCCAGCTCGCGGACCTGGTCGGCGCCCAGGATCGAGCCGTGGTTCTGCGGGTGGCCCGCGGTCGCGAGGCCGTGCCCCTTCACGGTGTAGGCGAGGATCACCGTGGGCCGGGTGTCGTCGATCGCGGCGAACGCGTCGCGCAGCGCGGCGGTGTCGTGCCCGCCGAGGTTGCGCACCGCGGCGAGCAGGGTGTCGTCGTCGAGGTCGGCGACGAGCGAGGCCAGGTCCGCGTGTCCGTCGGGGAGCCGGGTGCGGACCTCGTCGGCGTCGCAGCGCAGCAGGCGCTGGTACTCCGCGTTCTGCATGGTGTCGATCCGGGCGCGCAGCGCGTCGCCGCCGGGCCGGTCGAACAGCTCGTGCAGCAGCCTGCCGTACTTGACGGTGAGGACCTGCCAGCCGGCCGCGGAGAACATGCCCTCGATCCGCGGCGCGCCGATCGCGGGGACGACCCGGTCCAGGGACTGGCGGTTGAGGTCGACGATCCACACCACCTCGCCGAGCTCGCCGACCATCGGGTCGAGGATGGCCTCCCAGACCGCGCCCTCGTCGAGCTCGGCGTCGCCGACCAGGGAGTACTGCCTGCCGTGGCCGGCACCCCCGAAGTGGGTGTCGACGTAGCGGCGGGCCAGCGCACCCCAGATCGGGGCGGTCGCGCCGATCCCCACCGAGCCGGTCGAGTAGTCGACCGGGTCGGGGTCCTTGGACCGCGACGGGTAGGACTGCAGCCCGCCGAACGCGCGCAGCGTGCCCAGGTAGCGCTCGTCGAGCTCGCCGAGCAGGTAGTTGATCGCGTGCAGCACCGGGGACGCGTGCGGCTTGACCGAGACCCGGTCCCCGGCCCGCAGGTGCTCGAACCACAGCGAGGTCATGATCGTCGTCATCGACGCCGACGACGCCTGGTGCCCGCCCACCTTCAGCCCGCTCGGGTCACCGCGCCGGTTGGCCGCGTCGACGATCGCGGTCGCCAGCCACAACACCCGCTTCTCGATCTCGACGAGCGTGTCCGTCGCCACCGCCTGAGTGCCCATCGCACACCACTCCAGCCTCGTCGCCCCATGCAGCCTGCTCCGTCAGCCCACCATCAGCTCGGACGAGTGCACAACCGGGTCGGTGAACACTGAGCAGACTGCACGGTCCGGGCGGGGCTGGATCGGTGCGGGCGCGGCATACTGCGCACCCACGGACACGACGGAGGCACCACGTGACGGGAACGACCGGCGACGGCCGCGCCACGCTCGACGGCCACGACGCCCGGCTGCTGCTGGCCCTGGCGCAGGACCCGCGCGCGACGGTGCTCGCCCTCGCCGAGCAGGTCGGCCTGTCCCGCAACACGGTGCAGGCCCGGCTGGCGAAGCTGGACCGGCTCGGTGCGCTGGACACCTTCGAGCGGCGCGTCGACCCGGCGGCACTGGGCTACCCGCTGACCGCCTTCGTGACGGTGCGGGTGGTGCAGCGCGAGCTCGCCGCCGTCGCCGACGCGCTGGACCGGGTACCGGAGGTGCTGGAGGTGCACGGCATCTCCGGCCCCGAGGACCTGATGGTGCACCTGGTCGCCCGCGACGCCGACGACCTCTACCGGATCGCCGGGCACCTGCTCGCGATCGACGGGGTGGAACGGACCTCGACGTCGCTGGTCATGCGCTCGCTGGTCGGGTTCCGCACCGCGCCGCTGCTGCGCCGCCTCGCCGACGGCGACGCAGCCGCACCCGTCGTTCACCCCGCACCGCTACCGTCACGACGATGAGCGCCCCCGCCTCCCCCGGCTTCGACCAGGACTTCCTCGGCGTCGCGACGCCGATGCCGACGCTCCCCGGGATCGACACGGTCCTGCTCCCCTACACCCACTTCTCGACGCTGCACCGGCCCGACCGGCGGCTGGCCGCGGCCACCGCCGTCGCGATCGACGGGGCGACCCTGCGGCAGCTGGAGCGATCCGACGACTGGCGCCTCGACGACCGGCTGCCCGCTGAGCAGCAGGCCGGCCCCGAGCTCTACGCCGACAACGACCTCGACCGCGGCCACCTGGTGCGCCGCCAGGACCCGGTGTGGGGCGAGCCGGCCGAGGCCGCGACCGCCGAGTCCGACACGTTCCACTACACCAACGCCGCCCCGCAGGCCGCCGCCTTCAACCAGGACAAGCAGACCTGGGGCGGCCTGGAGGACTACCTGCTCGACAACGCGGGCGACAACGACCGCCGGCTGGTGGTGTTCACCGGCCCGGTGCTCGCCGACGACGACCCGGAGTACCGCGGTGTGCTGGTCCCGCGGCTGTTCTGGAAGATCGGCGCCTTCGTCACCGGCGGCGCCCTGGGCACCACCGCCTACCTGCTCGACCAGACGCCCGAGCTCGGTGACCTCGCCGAGCCGCCGGCCGGGGACCCACCGCCGCTGGGCCCCTACCGCACCTTCCAGGTGCCGGTGGCCCGGATCGGCGAGCTCACCGGGCTCGACCTGGGCCCGCTGACCGCCGCGGACCGGATGCCGGTACCCGAGCCGGTGCCCGCCGCGCTGTCGGAGCGGGCGGTCCGGCTGCGGTCGTTCGCCGACATCCGGGGGATCTAGGCTCGCCCGCGTGACCGAGCTGCTCCCCAGCACCCAGCGCACCCTGCTCGCCCGCGTCGCCCGCGCCCAGCGCGACGGCCGCGTCCCCTCGCTCGTCGCCGGGGTGGTCCGCGACGGCGCCCTGGTCTGGCACGCCGGCCGCGGCGCCCTGCCCGACGGTGCCGACGGCCCGGCCGCCGCGGACGACGTCCAGTACCGGATCGGCTCCATCTCCAAGACCGTCTGCGCGGTCACCGTCCTGCGGCTGCGCGACGAGGGCCTGCTCGACCTCGACGACCCGCTGGACCGGCACGTGCCCGGCACCCCGCTCGGCGACCGCACCGTGGGCCAGCTGCTGTCCCACCTCGCCGGCGCCGGCTCGGAGAGCCCCGGCCAGTGGTGGGAGCGCACCCCCGGCGGCACCCTGGACGAGCTGGGCCTCGGCGACGCCGACCGGGTGCTGCCCGCGGCGCGCCGCTTCCACTACTCCAACCTCGGGTTCGGGCTGCTCGGCGAGGTCGTCGCCCGCCTGCGCGGCCGCGCCTGGACCGACGTCGCCCGCGACGAGGTCCTGCTCCCGCTCGGCATGACCCGCACCTCGCCCCGTCCTCAGCAGCCCGCCGCCGCGGGCCGGGCGGTGCACCCGTGGGCCGACCTCGTCCTGGCCGAGCCCGAGCACGACGCCGGGGTGATGGCCGCCGCCGGGCAGCTGTGGTGCACCGCGGCGGACCTGGCCCGGCTCGGCGCGCTGCTGCTCGGCGACACCGGCGGGGTGCTCTCGCCGGCGACGGTCGAGGAGATGACGCTGCCCGCCGGCGTCGACCCGTCGTCGCCGATCTGGGCGGGCTACGGACTGGGCGTGCAGGTCCAGCGGCACGAACGGCCCGGCGGCGGCACGACGACGCTGGTCGGGCACGGCGGCTCCATGCCCGGCTTCCTCGCCGGGCTCTGGGTGGACCGCGAGGAGGGCACCGGCGCGCTGGCGATGGGCAACACCACCTCCGGGATGGACGGCGGGCTGCCCGCCGGGCTGCTGAACGACCTGCGCGTCGCCGAGCCCCGCGTCGTCGAGCCGTGGACCCCGCAGCCCTGCACGGTCGATCCGGAGCTGCTCGGCCCGTGGTTCTGGGGGCCGTCGCCGTACGTGCTGCGCTCGGTCGGCGGCGGTCTGCTGCACCTGGGCGGGCTCGGCAGGCCCGGGCGCGCGTCGCGGTTCCGGCCGGGCCCGGACGGCACCTGGATCGGCCTGGACGGCTACTTCGCCGGGGAGACCCTGCGGATCGCCCGCGACCACCTGTGGCTGGCGACGTTCGTCTTCACCCGCACCCCCTACGACCCGGCCGCGCCGGTCCCGGGCGGCGTCTCGGACGAGGGCTGGACCACGGTCTGACGTCGCCGACGTCGCCGGCCGACATCACGGTTCGGCTCGCACTGCGACACGGGGAGGGCCGAGTACCTACACTTTCGGCACACAAAACGACTTGTGCACCATTTCTGCACGAACGAGAGCGGAGGGGGGATGCGCCCGGCACGCGGGCGTGACCACGTATGACACAGGCCCAATCACCACCGGACGACCGTCCGGGCACGACCGGGGACGGCCGTCCCCGCACCGACTGGATCGTGTTCGGCGTCGGAGCCGCGCTCGCGCTGCTGTTCGTGCTGTGGGGGCTGCTCAGCGCCGACACCCTCGGTGCCACCGCCGAGGCGATGCTCGGCGGGCTGATGCGCGGCGGTGGCTGGGGCTTCATCCTCGCCGCGACCGCCTTCGTCGCCTTCGCACTGTTCCTGGCCTTCAGCCGGTTCGGACGCATCAAGCTCGGCGCCGACGACGAGGAACCCGAGTTCCGCACGGTCTCCTGGATCGCCATGATGTTCTCCGCCGGCATGGGCATCGGACTGATGTTCTTCGGCGTGAACGAGCCGCTGACCTTCTTCCGGTCACCGCCCCCCGGCTCCGCCGAGCCCGGCACCGTCGACGCGCTGCAGACCTCGATGGCGACCTCGCTGTTCCACTGGACGCTGCACCCGTGGGCGATCTACGCCGTCGTCGGCCTCGCCATCGCCTACTCCACCTTCCGCAAGGGCCGCCGGCAGCTCATCAGCCAGGCCTTCGTCCCGCTGATCGGCCGCAAGGCCGCCGAGGGCTCCATCGGCCGGGCCATCGACATCCTCGCGATCTTCGCGACGCTGTTCGGCTCCGCGGCCTCCCTCGGCCTGGGCGCCTTCCAGATCGGCGGCGGCATGCAGACCGTCGGCTGGGTCGACGGCCCGGTGAGCCCCTGGCTGCTCGCCGCGATCATCGTCGTCCTGACCGCCGCGTTCATCCTCTCCGCCGTCTCCGGCGTCGAGAAGGGCATCCAGTGGCTGTCCAACACCAACATGGTGCTGGCGGCGGTGCTCGCGTTCTTCGTGTTCGTCGTCGGCCCGACGGTGATCATCCTCGACCTGATCCCGACCTCGATCGGCGCCTACTTCTCCCAGTTCTTCGAGATGGTCGGGCGCACCGAGGCCGTCGGCGGCGAGCCGATGCTCGAATGGCTCTCCGGCTGGACGATCTTCTACTGGGCGTGGTGGATCTCCTGGACGCCGTTCGTCGGCATGTTCCTGGCCCGGATCTCGCGCGGGCGCACCATCCGCGAGTTCGTCGGCGGGGTCATCCTCGCACCCAGCCTGGTCTCGCTGGTCTGGTTCTGCATCTTCGGCGGCACCGCCATCACCCAGGCCCAGCAGGGCACACAGTTCTCCGACGACTCCAACGTCCAGCTGTTCCAGATGCTGGCCGCCTACCCGTGGGCCACCTTCACCGGCCTGCTCGTCATGGTCCTGGTCGCCATCTTCTTCGTCTCCGGCGCCGACGCCGCGTCGATCGTCATGGGCACCCTGTCCCAGCGCGGCACCATCGAGCCCACCAAGTGGGTCGTGGTCTTCTGGGGCTCGGTCATGGGCGCGGTCGCCGTGCTGATGCTGGTCACCGGCGGGGAGAACGCCCTGGACGGCATCCAGAACCTGACCATCCTGGTCGCGGCACCGTTCGTCGTGATCATGGTGCTGCTGTGCTTCGCGCTGTTCAAGGACCTGCGTCGCGACAAGGTCGTGCTGCGGGACGAGAAGGGCGCACAGGTGCTGGAGCAGGCGGTCGACTGGGCCACCGTCAACCACGGCGAGCACTTCTACGTCAAGGTCGGCGCGTTCGACCCGGACGACGAGAACGCCCCCGGCAGTGGCAACGGCAACGGTGCCGTCGCGACCGGGACCGACGGACCGGACGGATCGACCGGCGACGGGTCGACGCGGGCGACCGCCGAACGGCGCGACAGCCCGGTCGGCGGCGACTGAGCGCCTCTCGTCGCACACGACGGCGGCCGGACCCCCTCCCCGGGGTGTCCGGCCGTCGTCGTCCGTGGCAGGGTCGAGGGCTCACGGTCGCGGGGGCGGCCGGACGATCGGACGGCCCGTGACCGACCGCCCACCGATGGTGAGCGGTCGGGAAGTGACCCGGGCCGACCGCGCTCGTTGGACCTCCTGCGACCACCCGGTGCACGGCCCCCGCGCGCACCGACGATCATCGGAAAGTGCTGCGCCGCAGCCGGAGCGGATGGGAGGGACCTGACACAGTGGGCCGGATGCGTCTCGTCTTCACCCCGGGGGACGACCAGGGGTACGCCGAGGCCCGCAGCCGCCTGCTGGAGCAGTTCTCCCTCTGGGCCCGCCGCCGTCGCGTCGAGGTCGACACCACGCTCGTCGCCGCCGTGCTGGACTACAAGTACGCCCGCGACCGCAGGCTGGGCCGCTGGACCCGCTCGCACATCGCCGACGCGCTGGGCATGTGGTTCCCGCGCAAGGTGACCGTGCTCGAGCCCGACGACGTCGCCCCCGCCTTCCACGCGCTCATCGACTTCCTCGACGAGCACGACTGGTTCGACCCGCAGTCGCACCCGGCGGACGCGCTGCACCGTCAGGTCCTCGACTCCACCCCCGCACTGCACGACGGTCTCGCCGACGAGCGCAACTACGACCTGGGCAAGTTCTGGGGCGTGCAGCTGCACCGCCACGGCGTCGACCCGGCCGACCCGGCCGCCGTGCAGCGGTTCCTCGACCGCGCCGGCGCCGGGGAGACCGACGTCGACCGGCACGCGCTCGCCGAGATCATGCGGCGGGAGGCGCAGCGGCCCACCCGCACCGAGTGGAACCCCGAGCTGCCGCCGGTGCCGATGCCCGGCGCAGCGGCGCTCGTCGAGGCCGCGGAGCGCTCCGAGGCACTCGAGCTGCTCCGCAAGCTGACCCTGTGGGTGCGGGCCGGGCGCCGACTCACCTCCGACGGCCGCCTCGACCGCACCGACGCGCTCGACCTCGCCGCGCACCTGCAGCTCGACCACATCTACCGCGAGACCGCCCGCACCAGCGACGACCTGCCCGAGGTGTCGCTGCTGCTGCGCTGGGCCCGCTCGGCGCGCCTGGTCCGTGTGGTGCGCGGGCGGCTGCTCCCGGTCAAGAGCGCGGGCCCGCTGCTGAACCGGCCGATCGAGCTGTGGCGCAGGGTGTTCGAGTCGGTCGGCCGCCTCGGCGACAGCCTGGGCGGGACCGACGTGTTCGGCGCGCCGTCGCTGTTCGGGATGTCGATGTCGCAGGCCTTCCCGATGCTGTGGGTCGGCCTGTACGCCACCGGCGGCGGGCCGGTCCCGCTCGAGCACTTCCACCGCCAGGTCCGCGACGCCGTCAACGACGAGGCGGGCTGTGTCGTCGACGATCTCGCCGGCGACGTCGAGCAGCGGCTGTGGCGCCGCGACGTCACCGCCCTGCTGGACGCCTGCGAGCTGCTCGGCGCGATCGAGCTGACCGAGACCCTCGACGCCGACGAGCTCGACGAGCTGTCCCGGGTCGCGCACCGCGACGACCCGGACCCCACGGTGGTCGCGCTCACCCCGATGGGGCTGTGGGCGGTGCACGAGTACCTGACCGAGCAGGGCATGCACCTGCCCGCGCCGGGCGAGCTGGCCGACGAGGACGTCGAGTACGTGTGCGTGCGGATGAGCGGGGTGCGGACCGACGTCGCCGAGGCCGAGCTGGCCGCGTGGGCGCTGGCCCGCCACCCCGGCGACGCCGTACGCGAGCTGGACCGCTTCCTGCGCCGCTGCGAGGTGCCGGCCCACCGGGCCCTGGCGCTGCACGCGCTGTCCGTGACCGGCCCGGCCGGGCGGGCGGTGGCCGCCCGGCACCGGCTGCACGTCGCCGAGTCCGTGGCGGTGCCGGCGCCGCACCGCCACGTCGGCCCCACCCCGGCGCCGCGCAGGGCGGCCGCCGAGACGGCAGCGCCGCGCACGGCGGCCGCCGGGACCACGGCGCCGCGCACCGCGGCCGCCGAGACCACGGCGCCGTTGCCGCGCGCCGCGGTCCGGCACAACCTGGAGCCGGCCGGCTGACCCGGCTCAGGTCAGCAGCACGACCTTGCCGGTGACGGTGCGGTCGTCGATCCGGGACAGGGCGGTCGCGGCGTCGTCGAGGCCGAAGCGCTCGCTGATCAGCGGGGTGAGCGCGCCGGAGCGCAGGTGCGGGAGCAGGGCGTCCCACTCGGCGCGGATGAAGTCCGGGCGGCCCAGCGCGTAGGCGCCCCAGCCGACGCCGCGGACGTCGACGTTGTTCAGCAGCAGCCGGTTCACCTTCACCGTCGGGATGTCACCCGCGGTGAACCCGACGACCATGAGGCGGCCGAGCGGGCCGAGGCAGCGGACCGAGTCGGTGAAGCGGTCGCCACCGACCGGGTCGACGACCATGTCGACGCCCGCGCCGCCGGTCAGCTCCTTGACCGCATCCTTGAACCCGTCGACGCCGACGGTGTGCGCCGCGCCCGCGCGCCGCGCGACCTCGGCCTTGGCCTCGGTGGACGTGACACCGATGACGGTGGCCCCCATCGCGGCGGCCAGCTGGACGACCGCGGTCCCGACGCCGCCCGCGGCGCCCTGGACGAGCACCGTCTCCCCCGCCCGCAGGCCACCGCGGGTGTCGAGGGTGAAGTGCGCGGTCAGGTAGTTCATCGGCAGGCAGGCGCCCGCGGCGAACTCCACCTCGTCGGGCAGCGGGAAGACGTGCTGCTCGGGAGCGGAGACGGTCTCGGCGAACACCCCGGACATGGTGAACGCGACGACCCGGTCCCCGGCGGCGAACCGGCTGTCCGGGCCCGCTTCGCGCACCGTGCCGGCGCACTCGGAGCCCAGGGTGAACGGCGGCTCCGGCTTGTACTGGTACATCCCCTTGGTCAGCAGGACGTCCGGGAAGTTCACCCCGGCCGCGGCGACGTCGATGAGGACCTCGCCGTCACCGCGGACCGGCGGCTCGACCTCGGCGACGCGGACCGCGGACGGCCCGTCCAGCTCGCTGACCTGCACTGCACGCACGTGTGCTCTCCCTCGTGGTCCGACGGCGGTGTCCGCCGGTCATCGAACCACGGGCGCGGGTGATCCACACGGGCCGCGGGTACGGCTACACGGGCTGGGCGTCGCCGTAGCGCGGGGTGCGCGGCTCGGTGAGCGCGTCGAGTTCCAGCATGAGGTCCAGGGCGTCGCCGGTGGTGCCCCCGGCCAGGGCGCGCTCCAGCTCGGCGCGACGCTCGGCGGCGCGCCGACGGCAGGCGTCGGCGGTGGCCTTGTGGGCGCGCAGCCGGGCGCGGGCGGGGTCGGCGAGGTCGCGGCCGCCGTTGACGGTGGCGACGCGTTCCTCCAGCAGGTGCGGGTTCACGGGGCCCTCCGATGCGTGGTGGTGGGACGTCGGCTCGGCGGTGACGTGACCGCTGCCACACCCCACGCTAGACGATCAGCGTGTGCTGCGCATCACATCGGTGTGACATCCGCCGCGAACCGGCCGCGGACGCACGACGACCCCCGGCGCCATCGGCACCGGGGGTCGTCGTGGATCGGGTCGGGTCCGGCTCAGTCGCCGCGGCGCGGCTGCGGGATGAGCTGCGCCGGGTCGCGACGGCGCTGGGCGACGGCGTCGGTGGTCAGGTGGTAGTGCCCGCGGCGGGACCGCCGGCACAGGTAGGCTCGCTGCGGGCGCCCCCCGAGGGCCTCCAGCTCGCGGGCGGCACACTCGGCCGCGTCCCGGTCCGGGTAGATGACCTTGCCGTCGCTGCCGGTCGCGGAGGCGCCCAACCGCTCGCGGTCCTCGATCTCGCGCCGCCCGGGCAGGCAGACCTCCGGCCGGCCGGACCGCATGAGCCGCGCGTAGCGGGCCAGCACGCGGCCCCGCTCGCCGTCGACCACGCCTCGTCCGGACGGCAGGTTCTCCACCGACCGCCGTGCCGCGGGGATCATCCCCGGGTGCACCGCCGGAACCCTGTCGAACTGCCCGTCCATGTCGCCTCCACGTCGCCGTCACTTGTGGATCGCTCGACTCATCCTGCCTCGTTACCGCCTGCGGCGGACTCGCTCGATCGTGTCATCTGTCACGCAGACATCGGCAGATTCGCTCACGTTGCGTGACATCGCCTGCTGATCGGCGTGTCGGGGACGCCGCTCGTCGCCGCGTCGGTCGTGCCGTCACACCTGTGGGTACGGCCGTGTGCACCAGCCTGTACGCCCGTGCGGACCGTCCTATCCTGATCCCCCGGGACCGCGCGTGCCCCGGGTCGGGGGACGAAGATGGCGATCCAGCCCGAGACGGGTGTCGGGAACGGGGCAGCCGGCGGCCCGCGGTGGGACGAGGTGTTCACACCGTCCGACCTGGCCGAGGGCGTGTTCGACGTGCGCTGGGACCTGCGTCCGCGGCTGCGTCGCTGGCTGGCCGAGCAGGATCTGGCCACCGCGTCGGGCCGGGAGACGCACCGCCCCGCGATCGACGCGTGGGCCCTGCTCGACGGCGGCGTGATCGCGGTGTCCGCGGTGAGCCTGCCCGGCGTCCCGCCCGGCGCGGTCCCGCTGCCCGGACAGGAGTCCGCCGCCGGCGCCACTCCCCCGCGGAACTCGGCGCTGCTGTCCCCGGGCATGCGGCTGATCGGGCACCGCACGCTGCGGCTGGTCGTCGCCCGCCTCGGGCTGCCCGGCGGCGACGAGCCGTTGCCCGGGGAGCACCGCGACGTGCCCGGCCTGGTCGAGGACCTGTTCGACGCCCGTCGCCGCGACGCCGAGAGCATCGAGCAGGCCGAGCTGCTCGCGACCTGCACCGACCGGACGTCGCTGCGCTGGGTGGTCGCCGCGCTGCGGCCGTGAGACCACCGGCCGTCGGCCGCCCCGCCGTCGGACGGGCGGGTCAGCGGCGCCCCGAGCCACTGCGCAGGACCCCGGTCTGGCGCAGCAGCCCCATCAGGTCGTAGCTGGCGTGCAGTCGGTCGGCGCGGCCGTCCCGGAAGTCGAAGACCTCCAGGCCCACGAAGTCGAACGGGAGGCCGGTCCCGGGGATCCCGGGCGGGGTGAGCGTGCCGGTGAAGTGCCCGGTCCCGCGCCAGGTGAAGGCGGCGCGCGGGACATCGGGTGCGAGCAGCGGCGGCCCGGTGCGTTCCCAGGTCAGGTCCGGGTACGCGGTGAGCACGTAACGCATGTAGTCGGCGGCGGCGTCAGGTCCCCGTACGTCCCAGCCGGAGTTGCGCGTCGTCGGCGTCTCGAGCCGGAAGCCGTCGGTCACCAGCGGGCGGACCCGGTCCGGATCGTGGCTGTTCCACGCGTCGATCCAGCTCCCGTACCAGCCCAGCGCCTCGGTCGGGTCCAGTGGTGCGGCGTCCCGGGCGGCCGAGGGCGAGGGGATCGTCATGGCTCCTCCAGAAACTAATGGTCGTTAGTTTTTAAGCTAGCATAGAATGCTGGGGCGGCACTCCGGCAGCGCCGCGTTCCGGGGCGCTCCGATGTCGTCGTGGCGGTGGGAGGTGAGAATGGCGACCGTGCCCGCCGCGCCCGACCGCCCGTCCAAGGGGGACCGGACCCGACGCCGGTTGCTCGACGCGGCCGCGTCCCTGCTGGCCCGCGACGGGCGGGTCGGGGTCAGCCTCAGCGGGATCGCCGAGGCCGCGGGACTGCGGACCGGGAGCGTCTACTTCCACTTCGGCTCGAAGGACGAGCTGATCGCGACGGTGCTCGAGGAGGGCCTGCGCGAGTCGCTGCGCCACCTCGACGACGCCCTGGCCCCGCTCACCGCCGCCGATGCCGGGGCCCGCCTGTGGGCCGCCGTCCGTGCGCACCTCGACGCCCTGGTGGAGCTGAGCGACTACGCCGCGGTCGTGCTCACCATGCCCGAGCCGGGCCGGGACGCGTCGCTCGCGATCTACCGCGTGCTCCTGCACCGCTACCGGAGCCGGTGGACCGAGCTGGTCGACGACGCGCAACGCGCGGGGGCGATCGCCGCCGGGCCCGCTCCCCGGCTCGTCCGCGATCTGCTGTTCGGGGCGATGAACGCGGTCGCCGACCCCCACGGGCGGCCCGGCCGGACCCCGGCCGACTGCGCCGCCGCCGTGCGGGACCTGCTGGCAGGCCCCCTCGGTGCACCGCCGGGAGGATGACCGCGGTCGGACCGTTCCCGACCCCGCCACGGACCGACACCGCCGGGCCGGGCGGACCGTGGCACCCTCCTGTCGTGACGACCTGGACCAGCGACGAGTGCGCCGCCCACTGGGGCGTGCAGGTGGGCACCTGGAACTCCTACGTCTCCCGCGGCCAGGCACCGCCCCCGCTGCCCGACCCCGGCCCGGACGGCCGCAAGGTCTGGGACGCCGACGCCGTGCGCGCGTTCTCCCGGCCCGGGGTGGGCCGACGCCGGGAGTCCGCCGAGTCCGCGGCCGTGCTCGAACAGCTGCGGGCCGCCGCGGACGCCCCGCGCGAGCGTCGCCGTGAGCTGCTGCGGGCCGGGCGCGAGGCCGGCTGCGAGGTCAGCGCGATGGCGGCGGCGCTCGGTGTGTCCCGGCACACCGCCTACGCCTGGTTGAAGGACTGACCTCCGGCGGCGAGACTGCGCTGGCGTGCGCACCGCAACGGAGGGGGACGGCGTGCTGGTCTCGACGGCCGTACGGACGGCGACGAAGCGGCTCATCCCGCTGCTCGCCCTGGCCTATCTGCTGAACTACATCGACCGGGTCAACGTCGGGTTCGCGTCGCTGACGATGAACGCCGACCTGGGCCTGTCCGCGGCCGCCTACGGTCTGGGCGCCGGGCTGTTCTTCGTCGGGTACTTCTTCTTCGAGGTCCCGTCCAACGTGATCCTGCACCGGGTCGGGGCGCGGATCTGGATCGCCCGGATCATGGTGACCTGGGGCGTCGTCGCGTCGTCGACGGCGTTCATCCAGGGCGAGATCGGCTTCTACGTCGTGCGGGTGCTGCTCGGCATCGCCGAGGCCGGCTTCTTCCCGGGCATCATCCTGTATCTGACCTACTGGTTCCCGAGGGTCGAGCGGGCGCGGATCGTCGCCCTGTTCTTCCTGGCCGTGCCGCTGTCCTCGGTGGTCGGCGGGCCGCTGTCGACGTGGCTGATCTCGATCGGCGACGGCGCCCTGGGCTTCGACGCCGGCTGGCGTTTCATGTTCTTCGTCGAGGGCATCCCGGCGGTGCTGCTGGGCATCGCGGTGCTGTGGCTGCTGCCGGACCGTCCGACCCGGGCCCGGTGGCTGCCCACCGACCAGGCGGTCGCGCTGGAGGAGCGGATCGCCGCCGAGGACGCGGCGGCGGCCGGGCAGGACCGCGGGGTCGCCGCCGCCCTGCGCGACGGCCGGGTGGTGGCCCTGTCGGTCGTCTACTTCGGGATCGTGTTCGGGCTCTACGTCCTGGCGTTCTTCCTCCCCCAGATCGTCGCCGGGTTCGAGCAGCAGTTCGGCGCCGACTACTCGCTGGTCGAGGTCGGCCTGATCACCGCGGTGCCGTACGCGATCGCGTCGGTGACGATGGTGCTGTGGGCCCGGCGCTCCGACCGCAGCGGGGAGCGGCCGCTGCACGTGGCCGTCCCCGCCGTCGTGGGGGCGGTGGCGATCGCGGGCGCGCTGTACATGGACTCGCCGTTGCTGGTCATGGCCTGTGTGACCGTCTGCGCGATCGGGGTCTTCGCCGCGATCCCGCCCTTCTGGTCGCTGCCGAACGCCTTCCTCACCGGCGCCGGGGCCGCCGCCGGGATCGGGTTGATCAACTCCTTCGGCAACCTGTCCGGGTTCGTCGGTCCGTTCGTCGCGGGATGGCTCAAGGACCTGACCGGTGACTCGCGGGCCGGGATGTGGGTGGTCGCGGTGATGATGCTGATGTCGGCGGCGATCGCGATCGGCTTCCGCCGGACCGCGCAGCGCGCTGCGGCGGCAGAGGCAGAGGCGGCAGAGGCGGCGAAGGCGACCGACCGGACGGTCGACCCTCGACGGTGACCGACCGGTCGCGGCGGCACCGCGGAGCGCGCACCGGTACGGGCCGTGGGACCCGGCCCGGCGCACGCGCTCGGGGGATCGGCCCCCGAGCAGGTCAGTACCCGATCGCGCTCGCGTAGTGGACCGCGCCGAACGCGACGGCGGACGCGGCCACGGCAAGGGTGGCCAGCGCGAACGGCCAGGCCGGACGACGTTCGACGACCCGCAGCACGGTCATGGCGAGACCGGCCACGCCGGCGGCCGCGGCGACCACCAGCGAGCCGCCGACCGACACGAGCACGGCCGACGAGCTGCACGTGCGCGGCGGGCAGTACTCGAAGAAGGCGACCAGGAAGACGGCGCCGAAGATCCCGAGGGCGACCAGCATCCCGGTCACGACGAGCGCGGCCCCGGACAGCGCCGCGTCCCACCGGACGATCGGCCGGCGCCGCGTCTCCGGACGCACGGGACCGGTCGACAGCATGGCGCCAACGGTACCGCTACCGGCCGGTACAGGACAGATCGGACATCGGTCGTCACCGTTCGGTGAGCGGCCGCGCGGTGGATCCCGACTGGCAGCCGGGGCACCAGAAGAGGTTCCGCGTGCGGACCTCGGCGTGCGCGATCGGGGCGCCGCAGACCAGGCAGGGCTGTCCGGTGCGGCGGTAGGCGTAGACGACGCTGGCGCAGACCGCGCCGCGGTCGGGCGGCTCCAGCAGGGCCGGGTCGTGCTCGGGACGCAGCGTCTCGATCCGGCCGCGCCGCTCGCCGTCGTGGAGCATCGCGGTCAGGTCGTCCCAGAGCAGCGCGAAGGACCGGTCGTCGAGGTCACGGGCCGGGGTCATCGGGTCCAGACCGGTACGGAACAGCGTCTCGGCGCGGAAGACGTTGCCGATGCCCGCGATCACCGACTGGTCCATGAGCACCGCTGCCAGCGGGGCCCTGGAGCGGGCGAACCGTTCCCGGACGCGGGCCGGGTCGGCGTCGTCGCGCAGCGGGTCCTCGCCGAGTCGGGCCCGCAGCTGCGCCACCCCGGCGTCGTCGAGCAGCTCGCAGGCGGCCGGACCGCGCAGGTCGGCGTAGTGGGTCTCGCCGACGATCCGCATCCGGACCTGGCCGCGCGGCGGCTCCCGGGGCAGCTCCCGGTTCGGGAACCGGCCCCACAGCCCGAGGTGGACGTGCACGGTGGTGTCCGGACCGTAGTGCTGGAACAGGTGCTTGCCGTGGGCCTGCACGTCGACCAGCACCCGCCCGTCGACGATCTCGGCTCCGGTGCTGAACCGGCGCTGCGGACTGGACACCGCCACCGGCCGGCCCGCGTAGCGGCGGCGCTGGAGCCGCGCGAGCCGGTGCACGGTGTGTCCCTCGGGCATGCGGCGGGATCCCCCGCGGGGGCGGGTCCTACTCCCCCGATGAGACACCCACCGCGTGCCGGGCCGGGGTGCGGCCGCGTCCGGCGACGAGCGCGTCGACCGAGAACCGGCCCGGTCCGGCCGCGGCCAGCGCGAGTCCGCCCGCGGCGATCACGCCGACCAGCTCCCAGCCGCCCGAGTCGACGAACGGGTTCAGACCGGGGTGCGCGAACAGGTAGGCCCCCACCATCTCGACGGCGACGACGAGCCCGGCGACGGTCGTCGCGGCACCGGCGAGCAGCAGCACGCCGCCTCCGATCTCGACCGCGATCGCGAACAGCGCGGACACCGTCGGCAGCGGGATGCCCATGCCGGCGAAGCCCGACGCGACACCGCCGACCCCGTTCGAGAGCTTCTGCAGACCGTGGGCGACGAGGACGACGCCGACGAGCAGCCGGACCAGCAGGAGTGCGATGTCGGAGAACGGCGTGGGAAGCGGGCGCATGGATGCCTCTCGATCGTTGAACGTTCACGCTTTCGCAGTCCGAGGCTACCGGATCGTCCGAAAGGCGTAGTCGTGTCCGCGGTCACTTCCCGCGGGGACACTGTCGCCGTCCGGGTTGCGCCGCGGCACGGCGGGCGATCAGGTGGACCCGTGCCCGACTTCTCGACGCTGTCCCACCTGGAGTGCTCCCGCACCGGCGAGGTCCTCGACGCCGACACCGTGCAGGGCACCTCGGGCTCCGGCGCCCCGCTGCTCGCCCGCTACGACCTGGACCGCGCCCGCACCCTGGTGACCCCGGCCGACATCGCCGCCCGCCCGCCGGACCTGTGGCGCTACCACGAGGTGCTGCCCGTACGGGACCCCGCGCACGTGGTGACGATGGGCGAGGGCATGACCCCGCTGCTGCCGCTCCCCCGGGCCGGCGCCCGCCTCGGGCTGCCGGGCCTGCGGATGAAGGACGAGGGCCTGATCCCGACCGGGGCGTTCAAGGCCCGCGGTGCCGCCGTCGGCGTCTCCCGCGCCGCCGAACTCGGCGTCCGCGCGGTCGCGATGCCCACCAACGGCAACGCCGGTGCCGCCTGGGCGTGCTACGCCGCGCGGGCCGGGCTCGGCGCGCTGATCGCGATGCCGGTCGACGCCCCGGAGATCACCCGGCGCGAGGTCGCCGTCTCCGGCGGGGAGCTGTACCTGGTCGACGGCCTGATCGGCGACGCCGGGAGGCTCGTCGCCGACGCCGTCGCCCGTCGCAACTCCGACGGGGCCGGATACCAGGACACCTCGACGCTGCGCGAGCCGTACCGCATCGAGGGCAAGAAGACGATGGGCTACGAGATCGTCGAGCAGCTCGGCTGGCGCTGCCCGGACGTGATCCTCTACCCGACCGGCGGCGGCGTCGGGATCATCGCGATCCACAAGGCCCTGGCGGAGATGCGGGAGCTGGGCTGGATCTCCGGTCCGCTGCCGCGGCTGGTCGCGGTGCAGGCCACCGGGTGCGCCCCGATCGTCGAGGCGTTCGAGGCCGGGCTGCGCGAGTCGACCGCCCCGGCCGACCCGCACACGGTCGCGTTCGGGATCACCGTGCCCAAGGCGTTGGGCGACTTCCTCGTCCTCGACGCCGTGTACGACACCGGCGGGACCGCCGTCGCCGTCTCCGACGACGAGCTGCTCGCCGCCGAGCACGCCCTCGCCCGCGACGAGGGCACCTGGATCTGCCCGGAGGGCGCGGCCTGCGTCGCCGCGGCGGGCCGGCTGCGGGAGTCGGGCTGGCTCGACGGGTCGGAGACGGTCGTCGTGCTGAACACCGGCAGCGGGCTGATCTACCCCGACACCGTGCCCGCCGACGCGCCGGTGCTGGCGACCGACGGGCGCATCCCGTGACCGCGGCGTACCGGCCCGGACCGGTGATCCGGGGCATCGAGCGGGTCGGGAACCGGGTGCCGCACCCGTTCTTCCTGTTCTGGATCCTCCTGCTGCTGCTCGGGGTCGGCTCGGCGGTGCTGGCCGCGAACGGGGCGACCGCGCAGCTGCCGGGCGCCCCGCAGGCACAACCGGTCCGCGACATCCTGTCCGTGGCGGGCCTGCGGCAGCTGCTCACCACCATGGTGGACAACTTCATCGGCTTCCCGCCGCTGGGCGTGGTGCTCACGATGCTGCTGGGCGTCGGGATCTGCGAGCGCACCGGGCTGCTGCGGTCGCTGGTGAACATCGCGCTGACCCGGGTACCGCGGCGCTTCATGCCGTATGCGGTGGCCTACCTGTGCGTGCAGGGCCACTTCATGGGCGACGCGGCGATGGTGATCCTCCCCCCGCTGGCGGCGCTCGCGTTCGCCTCGGTGGGGCGGCATCCGGTCGCCGGGGCGCTCGGCGCGTTCGCGGCGACGGCCGTCGGCTACGGCTCCGGGCTGATCGTCGGTGCGCTGGACGCGAACCTGGCCGCGCTGACCGAGTCGGTGCTGCCGCCGGGGACGCCGCCGGACATCGGCGTCGGGGTGCTCATGAACTACTGGTTCCAGGCGGTGTCGGCGCTCGTGCTGCCCGCGGTGCTCGGCTGGATCCTGGCGCACCGCGTCGAGCCGGGGCTGCCCCCGGTCGACCCGGAGCCGGACGCGGCGGGTGAGCCGGACACGACGGTCACCGCGCGGGAGCGGCGCGCGCTGCGGGTGGCGGGCGTCGCCCTCGCGGTGTGGCTGGTCTGCGCGCTGGCGGCCTGGCTCGTGCCCGGCGGCCCGCTGCAGGGCGACGACGGGTCCCTGATCGACTCCCCGTTCCTCGACGGGATCGTCCCGCTGCTGTTCCTGACCTTCCTCGTCACCGGCCTGGCCTACGGCATCGCCGCGGGCGTGGTGACCCGCCCGTCGGACATGCCGGAGATGATGGCCGAGTCGCTGAAGGGGATGCTCGGGTTCGTCGTCATCGCCTTCTCCGCGGGCCAGTTCATCGCGATGTTCACCTGGAGCGGGGTCGGGACGTGGCTGGCGGTGGAGGGGTCGGCCGGGCTGCGCGCGATCGGCCTGACCGGGCTCGGCGCATTGCTGCTCGCGCTGGTGCTGTGCTCGGTGCTGGCGATGGTGGTGTTCTCCGGGGCGTCGCTGTGGACGGTGCTGGCGCCGGTACTGGTGCCGGTGTTCGTCGGGCTGGGCCTGCACCCGGCGGTCATCCAGGCGACCTACCGGATCGGTGACGCGATCACCAACCCGATCTCGCCGCTGAACCCCTACCTGTACGTGCTGCAGCTGACCTGCCGTCGCTACGACCGCTCGTTCACCCTGGGCGCGGTGTTCTCGCGGATGGCGATGTTCGTCGTGCCGGTGTTCGTGGTGTGGGTGGTCATCCTCTGCGTGTTCGTCCTGCTGGGGCTGCCGCTCGGCCCGGGGACGACGATCCGGCTGGCCGGGTGAGCACCGGTAGCCTGCGGGCGTGTCACTCCTGCGCCCCGGATCCGAGCCCTCCCCCGCACCGCTGTCGCGGTACTGGCGGACCTACGTGGCCGAGTGCGCCGAGCAGGTGCAGCGCTTCCACCGGATCACCACGGTGATCTCGGCGATGCAGGTGCGGACCTGGCTCACCGAGATCGGCAAGCGGCTGGACTCGGAGCTGGAGGCGGTGCAGCGCCTGGCCGCCGTCGGCGACTCGATCGAGCCCGCCCGGTTCCGGCTCACCGAACCGCCCGCCAAGCGGATCGCCGCCCGGCTGAACAAGGCCAAGGCGTCGCTGAAGCAGTCGGTCGACCAGGCCGCGGAGATCGCCGAGCAGGCGGTGCTGGACCCGACCCACGACGACGTCCGGGTGCACCTGAAGGTCCTCAACGAGCAGGTCGGGCGGCTGGCGATCGCCGCCCCGATGGAGGACGAGCCCGCCGACCGGCCGCGCCGCCGCCGGTGGGGCGGCGCGGCCTCCTGACCGTCAGAAGGGTCGGTCGCCCGCGATCGCGACGCGCTCCGCGACCCGGGTGTGCGGGTGGTAGTCGCCGACCGCGTAGTGCTGGGTCGCCCGGTTGTCCCAGAACGCGAGCGTCCCCTCGGACCAGCGGTAGCGGACCTGGAACTCGGGCACGTGGGCCTGGGCGAACAGGTGCCGCAGCAGCGCGTCGGACTCCTCGCGCGGGAGCCCGACGATCTCCGTCGTGAACGAGGCGTTCACGAACAGCGTGCGGCGCCCGGTCTCCGGATGGGTCCGGACGACGGGGTGGGTCACCGGCGGGAACAGGTCGCGGCCACGGGCCAGCCGCTCCGGGTCCAGGAACCGGGCGAAGCCGGGCACCATGTCGTGCACCGCGACGGCGTCGTCGATGCGCGCCCGCACCTCGTCGGTGAGGTTGTCGTAGGCGACGGCCATGTCGGCCCACACCGTGTCCCCGCCGAACGGTGGCGTCTGCACCATCCGCAGCATGGCGCCCATGGCCGGTGCGGGACGGAACGTGGTGTCGGCGTGCCAGATGTTCTCGTAGGTGCGCCTGCCGGTGCCGAAACGGACGACGTCGGCGGCGTCGCCGGTGTCGAGCATCGGGTTGGTCTCCAGGTCGCCCCAGAGCAGCGCGAGTTCGCGCTGCCGGTCGCTGGTGAGGTGCTGGCCGGGGAAGAACAGGACCTTCCACTCCAGCAGTGCCCGGTGCAGCTCGGCCCGCAGGTCCTCGTCGACGCGGTCACGCAGGTCGATACCGGTGATCTCGGCGCCCAGGGTGCGCCCGAGCGGGGTGAGGGTGAAGGCCTCGAAGTCCGCGCCACATCGGTCCGCCCCGTCGCCCGGGAGGCGGGCCAGCAGGCGCTCACCCTCCAGGAGGTCGACGGCGGGTGTGGAACGGGGCCGGGTGACCGGCGCATCGAGGTGGATCGTCACGTCCGCGATGGTGCGTCCGCCGTCCGGTGGTGGACAACCGGGCGTCCACTGCGCGGTGACCTGTCCGGTCAACTTCGGCGCGCACCGCCCCGGACCCGGGGGAGTCGACCAGCCGGCACCGGCCCGTCGCGCTCGTACCCGGTGCCGCCGCCGCACGGTGCCGCCGCTCGGTGCCGCCGCTCGGTGCTGTCGCTCGGTGCCGCCGCCACTCGGTGACGCCGATCCGCCCCGTCCGCCCCAAGGATGTGACGGTTGTGAATCCGCTTACCGGGTAAGCGGATTCGCAGCACCCCACTTCCGCGACGGACCGGGCGGCGCGGGCGTGCCGGCGTCGGTTGCTCGAAACCGTCGCACCCGGCAGGCAGGATGGACCCATGACGACCACCGAGTCCCCGACCGAGAAGCGCTCCGGTCTCGACCTCAGCTGGGTCGACCCGGACGTCCGTCCCCAGGACGACCTGTTCACCCACGTGAACGGCCGGTGGCTGGCGACCCACGAGATCCCCGACGACCGTTCGCAGGACGGTGCGTTCCGCGTCCTGCGCGACCGGGCCGAGGACCAGGTCCACGAGATCGTGGAGGAGTGCGCGGCCTCCTCGGAGCCCGGCACCGAGGCCCGCAAGATCGGCGACCTGTACCGCTCGTTCATGGACGTCGAGCGGGTCGAGGAGCTCGGCACCGCGCCGCTGCGCCCGCTGCTCGACGAGATCTACGCCGCCACCGACCGGGCCGCGCTCGCGACCGTGCTCGGCCGGCGTCAGCGCGAGGGCCGGGCCGCGCTGTTCGGCGAGTTCATCGCGACCGACCTCAAGGACTCCTCCCGCTACCTGGTGAACCTCAACCAGGCCGGGCTGGGCCTGCCCGACGAGTCGTACTACGGCGACGAGGGCGACCCCGAGATCCGGGCGAAGTACGTCGAGCACCTGCGGCGCCTCGCCGAGCTGGTCGGGCTGGCCGAGCCGGAACGCGTCGCCGAGCAGGTCATGGACCTGGAGACCGCGCTGGCCGACGCGTCCTGGGACCGGGTCCTCAACCGCGACGCCGAGAAGACCTACACCCTGATGACCCGCGAGGAGCTGCGGGCCGCTGCCCCCGGCTTCGACTGGGCCGAGTGGGAGTCCGCGCTGGGGGTGCCCGCGCACGCCTACGACGAGGTGATCGTCCGCCAGCCGAGCTTCGTCACCGCCGCCGGTGAGCTGTGGGCCGGGCGCCCGCTGGAGCAGTGGCAGGCGTGGCTCGCGCTGACCGTCGCCGGGTCGTGCGCGGAGTTCCTCTCCGCGGACCTGGTCGAGGCCGACTTCGACTTCTTCGGCCGCACCCTGTCCGGCACCCCGGAGCTGCGCGAGCGCTGGAAGCGCGGGGTGTCGCTGGTGGAGGGCGCGCTGGGCGAGGCCGTCGCGAAGATCTACGTCGAGCGGCACTTCCCGCCGCGGGCCAAGGAGCGCATCACCGAGCTGGTCGACAACATCGTCGAGGCCTACCGCCGGTCGATCTCCACCCTGGACTGGATGAGCCCGGCCACCCGGGAGCGGGCGCTGGACAAGCTCGGCAAGTTCACACCGAAGGTCGGCTACCCGGACTCCTGGAAGGACTACTCCGACCTGCAGATCGACCCGGCCGACCTGCTCGGCAACGCGGGTCGCGCGGCCCAGTGGCGCCACGACTTCGAGTACGCCAAGCTAGGCGGCCCCGTCGACCACGGCGAGTGGCTGATGACCCCGCAGACGGTCAACGCCTACTACCACCCGCGGCTCAACGAGATCGTGTTCCCGGCAGCGATCCTGCAGCCGCCGTTCTTCGACGCCGATGCCGACGACGCCGCGAACTACGGCGGCATCGGCGCGGTCATCGGCCACGAGATCGGGCACGGCTTCGACGACCAGGGCTCCCGCTACGACGGCGACGGCAACCTCACCGACTGGTGGGAGTCCGCCGACCGGACCGAGTTCGAGTCCCGCGCGCAGATGCTGATCGACCAGTACGACGGCCTGTCCCCCGCCGGGCTGCCCGACCACAAGGTCAACGGCTCGCTGACGGTCGGCGAGAACATCGGCGACCTGGGCGGGCTGACGATCGCGCTGAAGGCGTACGCGATCGCGCACGAGGGCTTCGAGCCGCCGGTGATCGACGGTCTGACGGGTGAGCAGCGGGTGCTGTTCGGGTGGGCGCAGGTGTGGCGGGCGGTGACCCGCGACGCGGAGGCGATCCGGCGGCTCACCACCGACCCGCACTCGCCGCCGGACCTGCGGTGCAACGCGGTCGTCACGAACCTCGACACCTTCCACGAGGCGTTCGGGGTGACCGAGTCCGACGGGCTCTACACCGACCCGGACCGGCGCGTCCGGATCTGGTGACACGGTCCCCCGCGCCGGGTTGACCGGCCGGCGCGGGGGTATCCGTCCCCATGACGCAGACGTTCGCCAAGGGCACGTGGGTGGCCTGGAACTGGGGCAACGGCACCCCGACCGGCAAGGTGGTGGACCACTCCACCGACCGGATCGAGAAGACGATCAACGGGTCGACGCAGTCCCGGAACGGGACCGAGGACAACCCGGCCTACGTGCTGGAGCAGGAGGACGGCCAGACCGTGCTCAAGCTCCACTCGGAGCTGAGGAAGGCGTGACCCGCCGGCGGCGGCGCCGCACCACCAGGTAGACCACGACGAGCAGGACCAGGAAGGGCACACCCGCCTGCGCCGCCGTCGCGAACTGGGTGGTGAACGGCGTCGTCGCCAGCACCGCGGCGACGAACAGCATCGCCGCGACCGTCGTGTACGGCGCGCCCCAGAGGCGGACCGGGGACGCCTCACCGGCGCCCGCCCGGCGGAACGCGAGGTGCGCGGCGAAGATCAGCAGCCAGGTCACCAGTGCCCCGAACAGGGCCAGCCCGACGAGCAGCGGGAACGCGGTGGCCTCGGCGAACACCGAGACCAGGGACGCGAGGGCCAGCCCGACCGCGGACAGCGCGAGTGCCCGCTGCGGGGCGCCGTGCCGGTTGACCCGGGCCAGCGAGCGGGGCGCGTAGCCGTCGCGGGCCAGCGAGTAGGTCATCCGCGCGGTCACGTAGAGGTTGGTGTTCATCGCCGACAGCGCCGCGGTCAGCACGACGAGGTTCATCACCGTGGCCGCCGCGGGCACCCCGGCCTGGGCGAAGAGCCGCACGAACGGCGACTCGCCGACGTCGTCGCCGGTGGTCACGGTGTTCCAGGGCACCAGGGTCACCACCACCAGCATGGCGCCGACGTAGAAGATCGCGAGCCGCACGACGGTGCGCCGGGCGGCCCGCGGGATGTCGCGCACCGGGTCCGACGACTCGGCCGCGGTGACGGCGACGGCCTCGGTGCCCAGGAACGAGAAGGTCACCACGGTCAGCGCGAGCCAGATCGCGCCGATCCCGTTCGGGGCGAACCCGCCGTGCGCGGTGAGCGCCCCGAGTCCGACCGGTTCCTGCCCGGGCAGCCCGAACACGATCGCGACGAGACCGACGGCGATGAACGCCACGATCGTCACCACCTTGATCATTGCGAACCAGTACTCGGTCTCGCCGAAGAAGCGGACCGCGCCCGCGTTGACCGCCAGCATCACCACGGAGAACCCGACGACCGGGATCCACAGCGGCAGGTCGGGGTACCAGAACGTCAGGTAGAGCCCGGCGGCGACGACCTCGCTGCCGATGTTCACGACCTGCGCGGCCCAGTACATCCACCGCTGCACGAACCCGGCGCCGGGCCCGAGGTAGCGCTGGGTGATGGGCCCGAACCCGCCGGCCTCGGGGTGGCGCACCACCATCTCGGCCAGCGCGTAGGCCAGGACCAGCGCGACGACCGCGGCGACGACGTAGGCGACGATCACCGCGGGACCGGCGAGGGAGATCGCGAGCCCGGAGCCGAGGAACAGCCCGGTGCCGATCGCGCCGCCCACGGCGATCATGCCGATCTGGCGCCCGTCGAGTTCGCGGCGCAGGCCGTCCATGGTGCTCCCCGTGCGGTACCGCTCCCCCGGCCCGGGATGGCGGGCGGGGCGCGCCGGCACGGCGCCCGGCCGGCTGGGCCGGGTGCGGTGCGTGGCGCAACGGGCGGTGATCCTCGCACGAACCCGACGGGCTCAGTCCCGGGGGCCGTCCGGCGGGGCCTCGACCAGCGCCCGCCGGAACCAGGTCACGTCGCGCCACGCACCGAGCTTCCAGCCGACCCCGCGGAACGTGCCGACCTCGGTGAAGCCCAGCGCGCGGTGCAGGGCGGCGCTCGCCTCGTTCGGCTCGGTCATCCCGGCGACGGCGACGACCATGCCGCGCGCGGCGAGCTCGGTGAACAGCGCCTCGTACAGCGCTCGGCCCACACCCCGGCCGCGGGCCTCGGGGGCCAGGTAGACCGAGACCTCGCAGGTCCGCCCGTAGGCTGCGCGGGACTTCCAGGGCCCGCCGTAGGCGTAGCCGAGCACCGCGCCGCCGGGACCGACCGCGACCAGCCAGGCGTGACGCTCCTGGGCGGCCGCGATCCGCTCGGCCATCTCGACCGGACCGGGCGGCTCGACCTCGAAGCTGATCGCGGTGTCGCGGACGTAGGGGGCGTAGACGGCGGCGCAGGCGTCGGCGTCCTCGGCGGTCGCCGGGCGGACGAGGGGTGGGGTCGGCACGGACACAGGGAATCACGGTGCATCGGTGGCCGTCGCGGGTGAGGATCGCCGGTGTGCTCCTGTCGATCGTGCTCGGACTCCTCTTCGGCCTCGCCGGCACGTCGACGTCCGGGGTGACGGTCGCGCTCCCGCACCTGGCCGCCGACCTCGGGGTCGGGACCGCGACCGCGACCTGGATGGTCAGCGGGTACGCCGTCGCGCTGGCCGTGGCGACGCCGGTGCACGGACGGCTCGCCGACGCCGTCGGGATCCGGGCCCCGCTGTGCATCGGAGCGGGCCTGCTCGGGCTGGGGGCGCTCGCCGCCGCGGCGGCGCCGAACTTCGGGCTGCTGATGACCGCCCGGATCGTGCAGGGGATCGGAGCCGCGGCGATCCCGGTGCTGGCCTCGGCGCTGCTCTCGGCCCGGATCCCGCCGGAGCGACGCGGCGGCGCGCTGGGACGGCTGGCCGGGACCTCCGCCGCGTTGTCCGCGCTCGGGCCGCTGATCGGCGGGGCGCTGACGACGGTGGGCGGGTGGCGGGCCGCGGTCGCACTGCCCGCGCTGGCGCTGCTCGCCCTCCCCTACCTGTGGCGGCACTCGGTGGTCCGTGGCGACGGCGCCCGGGTGGACCTGGCGGGCGCGGTGATCGTCGCGACCGCGGTGACCGGCCTGGTGCTGCTGGTGCAGTCGCCCGGCGCCGGTGCGGTCGCGGCCGTCGCCGGTGGGGTGCTGCTCGCCGTCGGCGTGCCCATGACGGCGCTGTGGGTGCGGGCCCGTCCCGACGGGTTCCTGCCACGCGGGGTGGTCGGGAACGCGACGGTGGTGCGCAGCTCGCTGTGCGCGTCGGTGGTGCCGGCCAGCTGGTTCGCGCTGCTGCTGGGCATCCCGCTGGAGCTCGCCGAGCGCGGCTGGAGCCCGCTGTCCACCGGGCTGGTGCTGGTGCCCTCGGCGGTGGTGGCGCTGGTGTGCCCGGCGGCGTCGGGGTTCCTGCAGACCCGGATCGGAGCACACCGGACACTCACCCTGGCCTGCGCGACGACCGTCGTCGGGCTGGTGCTCGGCGTGGCCGGGGTGGCGACCCACCTGCCGTGGGTGCTGGCGCTCGCCCCGATGCTGGTGACACTGGCGTTCGGCACCGGCCAGCCCGCGATGATCGCCTCGGTCGGTGCCGCGGTGCCGCAGGACCGGCGCAGCGGCGCGATCGGGGTCGCGACGCTGTGCTTCCTCACCGGCGCCGGGATCGGGGCGGCGGCGATCGGCGGGTTCGCCGCCGTCCTCGGGCTGAGCGCGGCGCTGGCGCTGCTGCTGGTGCTGCCCGTCGCCGGGACCGCGGTGCAGCTGGTCGCGGGGCCCCGGCCCGGGACGGCGTGATCGTTCACCCGCGCGCCACCCCGACGACGCCGGGTGGTCGCCGGGGCGTCCGCTCCGGCCGCGATCGTCCCCGTTCGGGTGATCACCGTGCCGGACCGGCCGGGCCCGAACGAGGAGCGCCCGTGTCCCGAACCGCCGTCCGCACCGTCCTCGTCGCGACCGTCGCGGCGCTCGTCGTGGGTGCGACGACCGGCGCCACCGCAGCGCCGCTCGCCGCGCCGGCAGCAGTGCCGTCCGCAGCACAGACAGCAGTGCCGTCCGCAGTGCCACCGACCGCCCCGTCCGCCGCGCAGGCCCGCGAGGGCGACCTGCTGGAGGTGCGCCTGCGCGACCTGCGGCCCACCCAGCCGAACATCGGCCACGACCAGATCCACTACAAGCTGGGCCGCTACGCGGGCACGAAGGACACCGACCGCGGCACGCCGAACAAGCGGTTCGACGACTGGTGCGAGGCCGACGGGCGGGGCGAGGCCGCCGAGGCCGGACCGGGCGCCACGCTGCGCGACCCGTCGTCGTTCCGGTGCACGATCGCGACCGGTGCGGAGACTCCGGCGTCGCTCGCGGCGATGAAGACCGTCGTCGTCGGGCCCGGGAACGCGCTGTACCTGACCGACGGCCACCACACGACGACGTCACTGCTGGAGACCGCCGACGGCGGACCCGACGTGCGGGTCCGGATGCGGGTGCAGGCGAACCTGTCCCGGCTGACGCCGGCCGCGTTCTGGACGCAGATGCAGGCCCGGTCCTGGGTGTGGCTGCGCACCGCCGACGGCACCACCATCACCCCGCAGCAGCTCCCCGACCGGATCGGGCTGGCGCTGCTGCCCGACGACCCCTACCGCGGGCTCGTCTACTTCACCCGCGACATCGGCTACGCCCCGCCTGCCGACGCCCCGGAGTACCTGGAGTTCTTCTGGGCCTCCTGGCTGCGCACCCGGATCGACCTGGGCCGCTACGACCTGCACGACCCGGCCTCGTACCTGCGCGCGGTGAAGGACGCCTCGCAGCTGATGTCCTCGACGCCGGGCGACACCGAGATCGCGCCCGGCCGGACCGCGGACCAGCTCGGCCGGATCGCCCGCTGGAACGACGGCAAGGCCGCCGACAAGGGCGAGTTCGGCGACCTGTCCCGCCCGATCACCGACCCGAAGCCCGGCAAGGTCGCCTACGCCGTCGACTCCCGCAACCGGGTCCCGGCCACGCCGGCGTGCACCCGCACCGTGACCGGGGCGTACACCGGCCCGCTGACCGTCGGCTCGGGGGTGCTCTGCCTGGATCGGGCGCGGGTCCGCGGGCCGGTCACGGTGACCGGCGGCGCGAGCCTGGTGCTGCGCGGGTCCGACGTGACCGGCCCGGTGACCGCGACCCGGGCCCGCGTCGTCGAGGTGTGCGGGGCCCGGGTGACCGGGCCGGTCGTCGTGCGGGGAAGCACCGAGCGGACGCGGGTCGGAGGCTGGGCCTGCACCCCGAACGAGGTGCGCGGCCCGGTCGTCGTCGGCTGAGCGTCACCGACGCCCAGCTCGGCGATCGGCGGCGCGACCCACCAGCGCGCTCAGCGCCCCGCCCCGATCGAGCGCCGGACCTCCTCGGCGTAGAGCCGGCGCAGCTCCGCGATCCGGGTGGCCCCGACCAGCCGCGGGTCGGTGCCGGGGTTCTCCCGGGTGACGACGTCGTCGAGCCACACCCGGAAGCAGCCGTGGAGCCCGCGGACCAGCCCGTCGAGCAGGCACGACGCCGGCTCGAGCGGGTCCAGGACGGTCGAGACCGCACGGTGGCCGTGCTCGGGGTGCGGGGCCTGCTCCGGGCACACGACGAACCACCCCTGCCGGGCCAGGACGGCCTCCTGGAACAGGTCGAGGACCACCTCCTCCTCGGCGGCCCCGGCGAGGGTGCACAGCACGTGCCGGGCCACCGCGAGGTCCTCGTGTCCGATGGCCTCGGCGAGCGCGACGACGTCGGGCACCGCATGCCCGACCCGCTCCGCGACGAGCGCGGCGGAGGCCCGCAGCCAGCGCAGGGTCGCGACGGCGGCCGCGTTCGGCTCGACCGACGTCACGATCGCGGGCGGCCCGAGCGGGTCGTCGTGCAGCAGCGAGTGGGCGACGAGGAGCTGCTCGGCCGGGGCGTCGCACCGCGGGTGGACGACGGCCTGGGCGGAGCGGCCGGTGAGGACGCCGTCGTCGGCGTCGAGGACGGCGTCGGTCTCGGCGCGGACGTCGGCGACGACGGCGTCGCGGAACGCCTGCCCCGGTGCCCGCGCCACGATCCGGCCGAGCAGGTGCGCGGTCTCGGCACAGCCGTCCTCCATGACGCGCAGCAGGTCTCCGACCGGCTGGTTCGGGTGGCGGACCGCCGCGGCCAGCTCCGCCGGGTCGATCTCGTGCGCGGCCTGGTCGGCGTAGGCGGCCCACAGGTGCCTCGACAGGGCGCTCAGCGCGGTCGCGGTGCGGCGGGCCAGGGAGTGGTCGAGGGTCCGCGGGACGCGGGCGGCCCGGTGGGCGACGGCGCCGTCGCCGGTGGGCCAGCAGGCGACGATCGTCGAGGCGACCGGGTCGTGGGCGTAGGTGGTCATGCGGCTTGGACGACGCCGGGTGCGACTCGGTTCCGCCGGGTCCGCGATCGGGCACCGTTGGCCGCGCCCGTGGTCGGTGGGTATCCGTGGATCAGGAGCGGCACCATCACTCTCGCCGGGAATCGGCTGATCCACCCCGGGCGAACACGAACACCGACTACGCTCGCCCGGTGACGCTCAGCCCGGAGCGGCAGCGGTCGTTCGAAGGCCTCATCTCCCAGGTCAGCGCGGACAACGTCCTCGCGGTGGCACGAGTGCTCCGTACCCGGGCCGACGACATGGAGTCGATGCTCAACGCCAGTCTCAACGGCCTCGACCTCAGACCCTGTGCCGAGGATCCTGTATCCCTCGACGCCCGCGACCTCTTCCAGCGGAAGATCGACCAGATTCTGGCCGGGCACTGGGCCCAGTGTGCCGAGCTCCGCGCAGCCCACACGGCCCTGCGCGCGACGGCGCTGGAGTACGGCGTCACCGACGCCGATCTTGCACGTGAGTTCGGGGACGACTCGTGATGCGCACCCGGCTGGTCATCGGGCTGGCCGTCACCGTGCTCCTCACCGGCTGCGGAGGCGCTGCCCGACACGACGAGCAGGACCGGCCGGTGTCGTTCCCGCCTCGGCCGTTCGAACTGGACGTCACGACGGTGGACCCGTGCGACGGCCTCGCCCCATCGGATCGCGATCGCCTCGGCGTCCGGACGACGAAACCCGGCACGAGCCAGGACGGCACGTCGAACGACTGCACATGGAGCACCCGCGACGGTCTGGGCTACACACTCCAGACCTTCCACGTCGATGCAGCTCAGGCGTTCGAGCCCGGCAGCTCCGAGATCGTCGAGGTCGCGGGGTTCGGCGCCGTCCAGCGATCGCTGGCTGCCCCGGGGACGGGTCTACCGCTCTGTCAGCTCGTGCTCGACGTCGCCGACACCGCGTCGCTCCGTGCTCAGGTCCAGGTCACACCGCTGGCCGAGAGGGGCGGGGCGTACACCGGCAGGTCGATCTGTGACCGTCTCCGTGGCGAGGCCTCGCGGATGATGGCGAACCTGCGCGCGGCCCACGCCGGCTGACCTCAGCGGTTCCCGACCACCCGTTCCGGCGCCACGAGCACCGCCGCCCGCCGCTGCTCGGCCATCACCCGGTCGTACTCGGCCCAGTCGTCGTGGGTGCCGCCGCAGGCGACGAACACGTCCCGGAGAAGCTGCGGGACGTCGACGCCGTCGCGCGGGTCGTCCGGCCCGATGATCTCCGAGTTGCCCTCGACGGCCACCCAGCGCCACCCGGCCCGCCAGTGCAGCGACGTCGCGGGTCGCGCGCGCAACGCCGTCAGCTTGACGGGGCCGTAGGTGACGTAGGCGGCCACCGGGGTGCCGGTCACGGGGTGGTCGAGCACACCCGCGTTGACCAGCGAGGTGTGCGGGCGTCCGTCGGCGCGGACGACCGCGACGGTGCACAGCCCGGAGTCCTCGGCGACGATCCGCCGTACCGCGTCCAGATCCATGCGACCAGTGAGGTGTTCTCAGTAGCGGGTTGATCATGTCGTGCGGTCGTACTCGGTGTGGAGTAGTACGAGCGCAGCTGCGGTGATCGCGCCGGTGCGCCAGGGACATAGCGTGACTCGCCGCAACGCGGCGAAGGTGGTCTTGAGCAGGGCGTTTCCGCGTTCGGCCAGAGCACGAAGGGCTGAGTGCAGGGTGTTGACGGTGCGCTGGTTGACCGTCTGCCCGCGGCCGGGGGCGAGTTTGATGGGCACGGTGAGCCGGTCGGCTTCGCCTTCGTAGCCGAGGTCGCCCAGCGCGGCGTGGGTGTCGTCGGTGAACGCGGCCAGGCCCTCGAGCAGCCCGGGGTGGGTACGGGCGCAGCGGGTGTCGTGCTCGCGGCCCGGCCGCACGTCGCTGGTCCATAGCGGCCATCCATCAGGTGCGGTGAGGACCTGGATGTTCCCGCCGTGGCGGCGGTGCTTGCCCGACCACCACAGGTCGACCCCGGGGGTGAGGCCGAGCGCGCGGCACCGGTCGGTGGCGATCAGGGTGCCGTCGAGATTCACGTGGGTGTGCCCGGCTGTGCGGGCGGCGAGCAGGGCTCCGTGCAGGCCGGGTGCGGCCGCGGCGAGGACGTCGATGCCTTCGTGCAGGTAACGGTAGGCCGTTGCAGTGCTGATCGCGTTGTCACCGGCCGAACATCGGACCCGGGTAGCATCACAGAACCAGCGGATCACCAGCACTGCCTGGGCGAACGGGGTCAACGCCCGCCGCCGGGTGCCACGTCGACGGCGTTGAAGGACCAGGAGCCGCGCCAGATAGGCCACGGTGCGCTCCCCGATCGGGAGGACAGCGGTGTAGGTGACAGGATCAGACATGCAGGACCTCGGTGACGGTGTCGATCTGTGCTGGACCGAACCGATCTACCGGGGTCCTGCCCCGTTCCCGCTCATCTCACCACCCTCGGCGTGTCGCCACGACCTGCCACCCCGCTACTGAGAACACCTCAGTGTGGCCGCTCAGCGCCAGCCGAGCTTCTCGGTGCACGCGGGCCAGGCCTTCCAGCCCTGCTCGTCCTGCACCTTCTTCGCGATCTCGATCTGCTGGGCCTTGGTCGCCTGCTCGGCGCTCGGGGCGTACTTCCGGCCGCCGAACTCCTTCCAGGTCGACGGCGTGAACTGCAGTCCGCCCTTGAACCCGTTGCCGGTGTCGGCGTCCCAGTTCCCGGTGCTCTCGCAGTGCGCGAGCTTGTCCCAGGTGGCGGTCCGCTCGACCGACGGCGCGGCCGACGACGTCGACTCGGCCGCCGCCGCGGTCCCGACGACGCCCAGTGGAGCCGCCGCCACCGCGGCGAACGCGCTGATCCGGGCGACCTTCCGGCCGGTCTCGGTGGGCTTGCGGTGTCGTCCAGCCATCGTCGTTCCTCTACCTCGGGGAGCAGGTGCCGCCCGGGCCGGAGTGCGGGGAGGGCCCGGAGCGGCCGACACCGTAACCACGCCGAGACCACTCGTCACAACCCGTGACACCCGCCGACGCGGAGTAGGCGACGAGTGGTCGCCCGGCCGCGTTCACCGACGGACGGGGTAACGCATACCCGTCGGGCCGTCCGCCGATCAGCTGCCGCGGGTCGGCGCGGGGACCGGTTCGCCCGTCGCGGGAACGGGGACGCGACGGCCCAGCACCGCCGCGACGACGGCGAGCACCGCGACGACGCCGCCGTACACCAGCGCCGTGGGCCGCAGCTCCCCCAGCGTCGCGGCGACGCCCGCGACCATCGCCGGCACCGAGAACGCCAGGTAGGCCAGCGTGTAGAGGGCCGCGAAGAGCTCGCCGCGCTCGTGCGGGGCGGCGAGCGTGGACATCGTCCCGAACGTGGCGTAGGCGGCCGAGCCGAAACCCAGCCCGGCGACGACCGCGCCGACGGCGGCGAGCGCGAGCACTCCGGTGAGCACCCCGGCCAGTGTGACGACGGTACCGGCGGCGAGCAGCCAGGCCGCCGGGACGAGCAGCGTCACGGGGACGCGCCCGCGCAGCGCGAAGGCCGTCACCGCGCCGGTCCCGACGAGCGCGACGACGGTGAGCCCGCCGACCAGGTGGTCGCGCACGCCGAACACCTGCGCGACCACCGAGCCCCCGAGCGAGAGGTAGAGCCCGGCGAGCGCCCAGCTCGCCAGCAGGATCGGCACGATCACGGCGAACCCGGACCGCACCCGCGGCGGCACCCCGACCCGCGGGCGCAGCGACGCGAGCGCCCCCGGCCGACGGTCGATGGTCTCCGGGATCAGGGCGACCAGCACGGCGGCCAGGACCAGGCCGGCGAGCAGCAGCGCCCAGACCAGGCGGGTCGGCGCGGGCGCGTACTCGACGAGCAGGCCGCAGCCCAGCGCCCCGACGGCGAGACCGGACAGCGGCGCGGTGCCGTTGACCACGCCGGCGCGCTCGGGCCGGTCACCGCGAGCGGCGAGATCGACCAGCGTCGCGGGCAGCGTCGCCGTCGCCGCGCCGGTCGCGACGCCCTGGACGACGCGCGCGACCAGGAGCCAGCCGACACCGTCGGCCAGCAGGAACAGCACCAGGGACACGGCCTCCAGCGCGATCGCACCGAGCAGCACCGGCTTGCGCCCGATGTGGTCCGACAGCGACCCGGCGACGAGCAGGGCGGCGATCAGCGCGAGGACGTAGACCGCGAACACCGTGGTCAGCGTGAACTCGCTGAAGGCGAAGCTCTCCTGGTACACGACGTAGAGCGGGGACGGCGCGGACGACGCGGCGAGGAACCAGACGAACGTCGCGGCGACGACGGCGAACGCCACCGGCGGGGACAGGCGGGGCACGGTGCTCCTCGGGTCGGACGGCCTTCTGAGCATCCGCAACGACCGGCCCGGGACCCGCATTCCCCCGACCTCCCCGGCGCCCCCGCTCCCCCGTCCCACCCCGCCCAGCACGACGACGCCGCGGGCTCGGCGCGCGAGGAGGGGCGGGTGCGGGGGTGGGTCAGGCCAGAGCGGTGCGCAGGGCGGCGCCCGCCTCGTCGAGCAGGGCACGGCTGTCGTCGACCGCGGCGCCGAACTGCAGGAACCCGTGGATCATGCCCGGCGACTCGCGCAGCTCCGCCTTCACCCCCGCGGCGTTCAGCGCCGCGGCGTAGGCAGCACCCTGGTCGCGGAGCGGGTCGAACTCCGCGGTGACGACCAGCGCGGGCGGCAGCCCGGACAGGTCGGTGGCGCGGGCCGGAGACATCCGCGGGTCGCGCAGGTCCTTCTCGTCGGTGAGGTAGTGGCCCATGAACCACTCCATCATGGCCCGGGTCAGCAGCGGACCCTGTGCGTTCTCGGTCATCGACGGGCTCTCGTCGGCGCCGTCGACGGCCGGATAGACCAGCAGCTGGAACCGCAGGTCGGGACCGTGGTCGCGAGCGTGCTGGGCGACGACCGCCGACAGGTTCCCGCCCGCGGAGTCGCCGCCGACGGCGATGCGGGACGGGTCGCCGTCGAACTCCGCGGCGTGGGCGTGCACCCAGTCCAGGGCGGCGACGGCGTCGTCGACGGCCGCGGGGAACCGGTGCTCGGGCGCGAGCCGGTAGTCGACCGAGACGACGACGGCGCCGGACCGGTTGGCCAGCGACCGGCACACCGGGTCGTGGCTGTCGAGGTCGCCGATCACCCAGCCGCCGCCGTGGTAGAAGACCAGGATCGGGAACGGGCCGGTGCCCTCGGGCGTGTAGATGCGGACCGGTACGTCACCGGCGCGGTCGTCGCGGACCGCCGCGACCGGCTCGGGCGGGCCGGACACCGCGGCCATCCCCCGGAGCATGGCCCGGTTCTGCTCGACGGTCATGGTCTCCGGCGGGTCACCGCCCTGCTGGGCCAGGAGCGTCAGGAGGGCTTCCACCTGCGGGTGCAGCGGCACGGTCGGTACTCCTTCTACGTCGTCCCACGAGTGGCGGGGTCCTACGGGGCGGCGGACCCCACTCGACCATCCTGCACCCGCCGGGCACCGACGGCGTGGACGACGACGGCCGCCCCGGCGAGCAGCACCGCCACCGCGGGCACGGCGGGCCGCAGGTGCTCCAGCAGGAGCCCGCCCGCGACGGCCCCGAGCACCAGCGCGCCGAGCTGGCGCAGCGCCGACCACCGCCGCCCGTCGCCGGTGACCAGGTCGGCGACCGCACCGGTCAGGGTGCCGGTCATGTAGGTCGTGGACTCCCCGAGCAGCCGGGCGACGCTGCTCTGTCCACCCATCGCGACCGCGGCCCCGGCCAGCAGCGGCAGCGTCGCGGCGGGCGCGAGCAGCCACGCGACGGCGAGTGCGATCAGCACGACCAGCTCGGCCAGCAGCGGCGCGGACACCGCATCCCGCTGCCACCGCCGGTGCAGCGACCACAGACCGACCCCGGCGACGAAGCCCGCCACCGCGACCGCCGGTGGGAGCAGCTCGACCGGGTCGGCGACGGCGACGGCATGCCCCGCCGTCACGAGGTTGCCGGTGACGACGCCGGCGAAGGCGCCACCCAGGGCGACCACCGCCCAGACGTCCACCACCCCGGCGCAGGCGGCCAGCAACGCGAGGACGATCGCACGGTTCACCGGATGATCCTCCCGCGGCGGCCACCGGAGGTGGCACGCTGGGCGGGTGCAGCTGCGTGCCACCTCCGTTCCGGCCGGGCTGCTCCGCGTGCGCTACGAGGTCACCGCCGACGGCCGGGCCGTGACCGGGTGGAGCGCACGTGCCTGGCAGGCCCACCGGGACCTCGTCATCGACGGGCACCCCTACGCGCTGCGCTCGGAGGGGATCGCCCGGTTCGCGCTGGAGGGCGACGTCCGCGCCCGCATCCAGCGCTCGGTCGACCATCCGGACGGGCCGCTGTCGCGCCCTCGGTGGTCGGTCGAGGTCGGCGACCTGGCCTACCGGCTCAGCGGCTCGGGGGTCGGGCACCGGTTCGCGCTGCTCACCACGGCCGACGCGGTCAACGAGGCGGGCCGGGTGTGGCGGGCCGGCGCGCTGCGGCCGCGTTACGGCGCGGACCTGCCCGATGCGCTGCCGCTGCCGGTCGGGGTGTTCGTGCTGTGGGCGGCGATGGCGATCTGGCGGGCGACGGTCACCGCGGCCGCGACGGCGGTGCGGTGACCCACCGCAGACCTCACGCAGCAGATCTCACGGTCCCGGCCTCACGCAGCGGGCCTCACGCCTGCGGACGCACGACGGCCCCGGACGCCGTGGTGGGGACGTCCGGGGCCGGTGTGGTGGGTGCTGCTCAGACCTCGCCGCGGTAGCCGGCCGCCTGGGCCTGCCACATCCAGCGGGCCTCCTCCAGCGCGCGGCCCAGCTCGATGAGCAGGTCCTCCGTGAGCGGGTCGGCCTTGCCGGCCTGCTCGATCCGCGGACGCAGCCGGTCGACGACGGCGTCGACGGTCGCCGAGATGGTCAGCACCGTGTCCTGGTCGGACACGTAGCCCGCCGGGTACTCCGGCAGCCCGGTGTCGCGGCCGACCGTCCTCGCGCGACCGTCGGGGGCGACGCCGATGGCGGCGGCACGCTCGGCGACCGAGTCGCCGTGCTCGCGCGCGAGGGCGACGAGCTCGTCGAGGTGCAGGTGGATGTCACGGAACTGCTTGCCGACGAGGTTCCAGTGCGCCTGCTTGGCGACCAGGGACAGGTCGACGAGGTCGACGAGGGTCTCCTGCAGCACGCGGCCGGTGATGTCGGTGGCGCCGCCGTCGAGCGGGCTGGTGATCGGGGTGGCCATGGTGCTCACCGCTCCTTCCGATGTCGGTTCGGGACGTACCGGGAGTGCCCCGACCGTGGGGCGCCCACACCCGTTCGTGATCCGTCCGACAACCGGTGAGGCATGCCTGACCTGGGGAGAGTCGAGCCTACGAGCGCGCCGCGTGGGTAGTCCGAGCAGCGGCGCGCCGCCGCCGTGTGCTCACCCCGCGGCCCGGGCCAGCTCGACGGCCCGCGCCAGGGTGGTGAGTCGTTCGTCGAGCGTCTCGCCGGCGGGGTAGAGCCGGACGGTGTCGACGCCGGCGGCGGCCCAGTCCCGCAGCCGCGCGCCGGTCCGCTCGTGGGTACCGACCAGCGTCGTCCCCAGCACCATCTCGTCGGTCACCAGGGCCGCGGCGCCGGCCCGGTCCCCGCGCTGCCAGGCGGCGCGGACGGCGTCGGCGCGCTCGCCCCAGCCCTGGCGCCGGTAGGCGTCGTAGTAGAAGTTCCGCTCGGCGGTGCCCATCCCGCCGAGGCTGAACGCGATGCCGGGACGGCGGGCGTCGACCATCGCCGCCTGCTCGGCCTCGTCGGCGGCGAAGGCGACCTCGGCGCCCTGGCAGACCTCGATCGCGGACCGGGCCCGCCCGGCCGCGCGCAGACCGGTGTCGAGGTGGGCGAGGTAGGCCTCGGCGCCCTCCGGGACGAAGCTCGTGCCCAGCCAGCCGTCGGCGACCCGCCCGGTGAGCTCCAACATCCGCGGGGACAGCGCCGCGACGAACACCGGCAGGTCCGGCACGGGCGTCGTCGACAGCCGCATCGGGCGGCCCTCGCCGCCGGGCAGCGGGATCGCGACGGTCTCGCCGTCGTAGTCGATGCGCTCCCCCGCGCAGGCGGCCCGGACCACCTCGATCGTCTCGCGCAGCCGGGTGAGCGGGCGCGCGAACGGCACCCCGTGCAGGCCCTCGATCACCTGCGGGCCGGACGCTCCGAGGCCGAGCAGGAACCGGCCCTGCGACATGTCGTGCAGGGTCAGCGCCGCCTGGGCGACCGCGACCGGCGAGCGGGTGCCGACCTGGATCACCCCGGAGCCGAGCCGGATCCGCTCGGTGCGGGCGGCCAGGTAGCCCAGCGCCGACGGCGCGTCCGACCCCCACGCCTCGGCGACCCAGCAGTCGTCGAGACCGAGCCGTTCGGCCTCGACGACGAACTCGACGGTCTCGCGCCAGTCGCCGCCGGAGGCCTCCACCGTCGTGGCGGTCCTCATCGGGCGTCCCGGACGAGCCCGACCGGGCCGTGCGCGGGCACGTCCCCGGCCGCGAGCACCGCCGACGCCATCGGCGCCAGCAGCGCGGCGAGCTCGGCGGTCCGGTCCGCGCCGAGGGCGGCCCACGGGCGGGCGGCGGCCCGGTCGGTGAGCCGTTCGATCTCGTCGTGCTCGTGCGCGACCGCGGCGGTGAGCGCACCGGTGGCGTCGACCCAGCCGCGGGCACGCAGGTCCTGCGCACCGGCCGCCCAGGTCTCGGGGTCGAACCCGCGGGCGGTGCGCAGCCACTCGCCGTCGGTCTCCCCGGCGGCGATCTTGAGGTGGTGCGCGGCGACCGGGCCGATGCCCCGCGCGACCAGGACGGCGACGTGGCCGTCCCCGCGGTGCTCGCGCAGCGTCGTCGTCGCCTGCCAGAGGGTCTCGAGGTCGCCGTCGGGCCGGGGCAGTGCGGCGTTCGCGGCGGCGAGGACGCGGCCGTCGACGTCGACCTCCCCGGCGGCCGCCCAGGCCAGCTCCGCGGCCCGGCGCAGCGCGGCCGGGTCGGCGGCCGGGCCGGCACCGTCGAGACCGGACCGGCGCAGTGCGGCGGCGGCACCGGCGAGGCGGGCCGCGAGCGCCGCGGCCGGGGTGCCGAGCGACCAGACCGCGGGCAGTGCGCGGGCGACCATCGACCGGTGGAATCCGTGGAACGCGGCCGTCACGGGTGCCGCGCCCACCGGCCCCAGTGGCGCGGCACGCATCGCGAAGTAGCCACGCCAGAACCCGCGGAACCCGGCGGCCCCGGCGGCGGCCTGCGCCTCGGGGGCGAAGTAGACGACGTCGTGGACCGGCTCGAGCTCGGCCCAGAGCGCCCGGGTGGACGGCACCGCGCCGTCGGAGGTGGTCACCGGCGCAACGCTAGTACGGGGTGGCCGCACGCGGTCCCGGCGCGCGGCCACCCCGGTGGCTCTCCTGCTCGGCGGTCAGGAGAGGTGGTGCCGCTCCTGCAGCCCGTAGACGGGGGTGTCGATGCCCGCCGCCCGCGCCGTGAGCTGCAGCGCCAGGTACAGCGAGTAGAACCGGCTCTGGTGCAGGTTCCCGCCGTGGAACCACAGGTTCTGCTGCTGGGTGGGCTTCCACATGTTGCGCTGCTCGCCCTCCCAGGGACCGGGGTCCTTGGTCGTGTCCGAGCCCAGGCCCCACACCTTGCCCACCGTGTCCGCGACGTCCTGGCCGACGATGTCGGCGGCGAGGCCGTTCATCGACCGGTAGCCGGTCGCAAACACGACGAGGTCGGCGTCGAGCTCGGTGCCGTCGGCGAGCTTCACGCCCTTCTCGGTGAACTCCTGCATCTGGCCGCGGACCAGCTTCACCTTGCCGTCGGCGACGAGCTCGGCGGCACCCACGTCGATGTAGTAGCCCGAGCCACGGCGCAGGTACTTCATGAACAGACCGGAGTCGTCGTCGCCGAAGTCGAGGTCGAAGCCCGCCTTCTCCAGCTTGGCGTAGAACTCGGCGTCGATCTCGCGGACCTTGTCGTAGTTCGGCTTCTCGAACTGGTTCATGATGCGGTACGGCAACGACGCGAAGATCATGTCCGCGGTGTGGGTGTCGACGCCGTTCGCGACCGCTTCCTCGGAGTAGAGGCCCTTGAGGCAGTACTCCAGCAGCGACTCGGACCGGATGATGTGGGTCGAGGAGCGCTGCACCATCGTGACGTCGGCGCCGACCTCCCACAGCGACCCGCAGATGTCGAAGGCGGAGTTGTTCGAGCCGATGACCACGACCTTCTTGCCCCGGTAGGCGTCCGGGCCGGGGTGCTGGGACGAGTGCTGCACCTCGCCGCGGAACTGCTCCTGCCCGGGGAAGTCGGGGATGTTCGGCTTGCCGGAGACGCCGAGCGCGATCACGAGCTGGCGCGGGCGCAGGGTGATCTGCTCGCCCGCCCTGTCGACGACGACGCGCCAGCGACCGGACGCCTCGTCGAACTCGGCGCTGTTCGCGGTGGTGGAGCCCCAGTAGTTCAGCTCCATGATCCGCGTGTAGAACTCCAGCCAGTCGCCGATCTTGTCCTTCGGCGCGAACACCGGCCAGTTGTCCGGGAACTTCAGGTACGGCAGGTGGTCGTACCAGACCGGGTCGTGCAGGGCGAGGCTCTTGTAGCGCTTGCGCCAGGAGTCGCCGGGCCGCTCGTTGCGCTCGACGATGATCGTGTCGACACCGAGCTGGCGCAGCCGGGCGCCCAGCGCGATGCCGCCCTGCCCGCCGCCGATGATCACGACCTCGGGGTCGCGGGTGTGGCCCAGCTCGGCCAGCTCGGCGTCGCGGCGTTCCTTCCAGGTGACCCGGGCGGGGTTGGCGCCGTGTTCGGTGCCGAGCGGCCGGTTCTCCCCGCGGGGCTCCTCGTGGCCTTTCAGCTCGTCGAGGGTGGTGAGCAGGGTCCACGCCTTCCCGTCGACGATGCGGACGTGCCCGGAGCCGCGCCCGACGGCGGTCTCGAACGTGAACCACCCCTCGGTGACGCCGCCGGCCTCGGTCGGCTCGGCGGAGAGCGCCCAGTGCGACGGGTCGGTCGGGTCCAGGGTGTGGGTCAGCAGGTCACGGATGCCGTCGTGGTGCTCGACGGTCTTCAGGTTCCAGGTGAACGCGACCAGGTCGCGCCAGTAGCTCTCGTCGGCGAACAGCCCGACGGCGCGGTCGATGTCGCGGGCGGACAGGGCGTCGGCGAAGGCGGTGAGCCAGCCCTCCGCGGTCGTGCGTGCCGCCGTCTTCTCCTGCGTGGTCGTCACGGGCACCTCCAGCGAGCGGTTCGCCACGACCGTGGCGGCGCTCGCCGTCCAGCCGCGGTCGTCGGGGCAACGACCGGAGTGAACACCACCCGCGTGACCCACGACACCGGTTGCGGGGAGGTTGCAACCGCCGCGGCATGGGGGCTCGCCGCCCCCGGCCCGGCACACGCTCCCCGTGTGCCGGGCCGCCCCTCGCCTCAGACCTGGTCGGGCCGCGACGGGGTCCGCTCACCCGCCTCCACCGGCACGTCCAGGGTGTTCCCGGCCGGCGGCAGCGGGCAGGTGGCGTACGCGGTGAACGCGCAGGGCAGGTTCACCACCCGGTTCAGGTCGAGGCGCAGGGTCCCGTCCGGGGCGGGGTCGTCGGCGCGCAGGATGCGCCCGCCGCCGTAGGTGGTGTCCCCGGAGGTGGCGTCGCGGAAGTGCAGGGACAGGCCCCCGTCCTTGCCCGCCAGCGCCACCAGTCGCTGCGGGCGGCCCGCCCAGGTGAAGGCGACCTCGCCGACCGCGGTCGGGAAGTGCTGCAGGCCGGCGACGACGGCGTCCACGGTGACGGTGCGCGGCGCGTCGTAGGGGGTGAACACCGCGTCGACGACCGCGGCCGGGTCGTAACCCCAGGCCGGGACACCGGTGAAGGCGGTCCGGGTGACCGCCCTCGGGTCGCGCACGCGCAGCGCGTAGGAGTCGGTGCGCCGCGCGATCTCGACGACCCGCTCCCCCACGGTGACCATCACCCCGGGTGCGCCGTCCACCGGGTGCAGGTGCGCCGTGCCGTCGAGCGGCGCGTCGGTGCCGGGCAGGACGACGCCGTCGGCCGCCTCGGCGGTGACCGCGACCGCGTCCGGGCCGGCGACCCGCCAGGTGCCGGGCAGCCCCGGCAGCCCGCCCTCGCCGTCGTCGAGCCAGTGCAGGGCGGTCAGCGACAGCCAGCCGTGCGGCTCGGCCAGGGTCCGCTCGCGGTCGGCGCGCCAGGTGTCGTACGCGGCGCGCTCGGTGCTCTCGGTCGTCGCGGAGGTCCAGGTGCTCGTCATGTGGGGGCAACACCGGCTCCGGCCGTGGCTGTTCCCGCTCGGGGCCCGGCTCAGTGCACCCGGCGGCGCACCGACTCCGGGTCGGGACGGGTCAGCACGACCACCCCGGCCAGCGCGACCAGCACCCCGGCCAGCGCCGCGCCCTCCCAGCCCGGCCGGATCCGGTCGCCGAGCAGCGCGAGCCCGACGACGCCCGGCACCACGACCTCGGTCACCGACAGCACCGCCGTCGCCGGGCCGACGGCGCCGTCCTGCAGGGCACGGGCGAAGGCCAGCACCCCGAGCACACCCATCGCGACGACGCCGTACACCAGCGGGTCGAGCAGCAGGCTGCCCGCGGTCTCCCAGCGCAGGGGCCCGGGGTGGATGGCCCGCACGGCCAGCGCGGTACCGCCGAACCCGAGCCCGGCCAGCAGCGCCAGCAGCATCGGCCGGCCGGCACGCCACACCAACGGTGCGGCGGCGAGGATCAGCACGAACGACACCAGCAGGACCGGGGTGGCCACGGGGGGCAACGCGTCCGGACGGTCCGGCTCGGCGCTCGCGGCCACCACGACCAGGCCTGCGAGCACCGCCAGGACGGCCCACCGGTCGCGCCGGATCAGGTTCCACGGGTTCCAGCCGTGGTCGGCCAGCGTGGTCAGCGCGATGGCGCCGGCGAGGATCGACTGGACCGCGAAGACCGGCAGGTACCGCAGTGCGACCACGGTGAGCACCCAGGCCAGGATGTCGGCGAACAGCCCGGCCAGGAACCACGGCTGCAGCCACACCGGCCGCCCGTACTTCGCCAGCCGGCTCCCGCGGGCCTCCCAGAGGGCGGCGACGGTGTTGCCGGCCATGGCGGCCGCGGCCGCGAGCAGGGCGAGGAGTGTGGTCATGTCCCGGCCATCCTGCCTGCCGAGCCGGTGGCCCGCTCCGGACACGCCGATCCGTGGCCGTGGGTGTGGCCGGCCCGCCGGGCGTGCACACTCGGGCCATGCGCATGCGGTTCGGCCCGGACTCCGACGACGAGTTCCACGCGGCCGCCCAGGAACTGCTCGACGGGTTCGCGGCGTGGCTCACCGAGAACGAGGTGGACGCCGAGCCGATGTCGGCGGAGCTGTTGCTGCAGTACAAGTGGCTGGCGGCGGACGGTGACCTCGCGGACTGGCCCCTGGAGCACGTCGAGACCTTCCTCGACGGCTGGTGCCCGCACGTCGTGCTGGAGCACCGGCTGCCGGTGCGTCTGGTGCCCGCGAGCGTCGCGGCGTTCATCGAGTACCTCGACGAACGGGGGCTGCTCGCCCCGGGCGGGCCGCGGCCGTCGCAGGTGCGGCGGCTGTGCGGGGAGTACGTACAGGAGTACGAGGAGCTGGAGGCCGGAGCCGGGTCCCCGCTGCTGACCGAGCTGGGCGACGACCCGGACCCGGTGCGGATCCCCTCGCCCGCCGACCGGGCGGCGTCCGCGGCGCAGGCCCGGATCCTGCACGACGCCCGCGCGCTGGCCGCCTGGTGCGGCGACCGCGGCAGGCCGCTGACCGCGACCGGCAACCTGCGGCTGGCCGACGCGCGGGAGCTGGTGGACCTGCTCGGCACCGGTGACGAGCCGGACCGCTACGGCCGCCTCGACCGCTCCACCCGGCTGCGGACGCTCACCTGGGTGCTGGAGACCAGCGTGCGCGCGGGCGCGGTGCGCCGGGAGAAGGGCAGGCTGGTGGCCGTGCCACGGTTCGCCGGGCTCGACGACACCACGGCCCACGAGGACCTCGTGCTGGCCGCCCGCGACGTGGGGGCGCTCTCGACCGGCTGGCCGCGTGCCGTCGTCGACGACGGGACGGACCCCGACCGCCCGGCCGGCTCGTCGGCCCACCCGTCGCTGCCCGCACCGCTCGAGGACGTGGTCCTCGGGTTCGACGACGAGGCCCCGGTGCCGGGGGCCGGGATCGACGACGAGGCCCCGGTGCCGGGGGCCGGGATCGACGACGAGACGATCGAGGCGCTGCTCGGCGCCGGGGACGGCCCGCCCTCGGAGGACGCGACCCCGGCCCTGCTGTTCCTGCTGCGCCACGTCGAGGACGGCGTCGACCACGACGACCTGTGCCACGCCCTGGACGTGCTGCTCGACTGGACCGAGGAGCAGCCCGGCGACACCGGTGTCGCCGAGGGCCGGGCGCAGCTGCTGCTGGAGCAGCTGGAGCGGCTCGGCGTCGTCGCCTGGACCGGCTCGCGGACCGAGCCCGACGACCTGGTCGGCCAGGTGCGGGTCGGCGGGATCGTGCAGCTGACTCCCGGTGGGGTCGCCTGCGCGCTGCTGCTGCTCGCCGCCGAGGACCTGCACTACCCGACCCGCCCGGACCCGGCGGTCGCCTCGGCCGCGGAGATCGTCGAGCTGGCCGGGGAGGTCGCGCCGGACGAGTGGCGCCGCGACATCGACGCCTGGCACGCCGCGCAGCCCGACCCGGCCCGCGCGGTCGCGGACTTCGTGGCCGCCGCGCTCGCGCCGGGACAGTCGCTGCTGGTCGCGCTCACCGCGACCGGGGTGGCCGCGGACCGGTTCGGCGCCGACACCGTCGACACCCTGCTGCGCGAGCACCTCGACGGCCCGCACCGCGGGATGGTGGCCCGCCGGCTCGTCGCGCGCGGGGAGCTGGACCCCGACGCCGTCGAGCCGGAGCTCCTGCTGGTCGCCTCGGTCGACGTGCTGGCCGTCGCGCTGGACACCGTCGACGCCGAGGACTGGCCGGACGCGTTCGCCGCCGAGTTCCCGCCCGAGTCCCTCGACGTGTTCGACATGCTGTGGCAGCTCGACCATCCCCGGGTCGGCGACGTGCTCGCCGCGCTGGGCGAGCACCACCCCGACGCCGCGGTGGCGAAGGCCGCCCGGCGGGCCCGCGAGCGCTGGCGCAGCCGGACCGGGGGCGCCTGAGACACCACACCGAGCCCTCGCCGTCGGCCCGGCCGCATGCGAACATGTGTTCGTGCGCGGCCTGGCCACCATCCTGCATGCCGACCTGGACTCGTTCTACGCGTCGGTCGAGCAGCGCGACGACCCGCGGCTGCGCGGGCGACCGGTGATCGTGGGCGGCGGTGTCGTGCTGGCGGCCAGCTACCAGGCGAAGGCCTACGGCGTGCGGACCGCGATGAACGGGCGCCAGGCGCGGGCACTGTGCCCGCAGGCGGTCGTCGTGCCGCCGCGGATGGCGGCCTACTCCGAGGCGAGCCGCGCGGTGTTCGCGCTGTTCCGCGACACGACCCCGGAGGTCGAGGGGCTGTCCATCGACGAGGCGTTCCTGGAGGTCGGCGGGCTGTTGAGGATCGCGGGGACCCCCCGGGAGATCGCGACGCGGCTGCGCGAGCGGGTGGCCGGGGAGGCGGGTCTGCCGATCAGCGTCGGCGTGGCCCGCACGAAGTTCCTCGCGAAGGTGGCCAGCGGGGCGTCGAAGCCCGACGGGTTGCTGGTCGTCGACCCCGACCGGGAACGGGAGTTCCTGCACCCGCTGCCGGTGCGCAGCCTGTGGGGCGTCGGCGCGGTGACCGCGGCCCGGCTCCACGAGGTCGGGGTCCGGACCGTCGCCGACGTCGCGTCGCTGGGCGAGGCGGCGCTGGTCTCCTACCTGGGACCCGCCGCGGGCCGCCACCTGCACGCCCTGGCCCACCTGCAGGACCCCCGGCCGGTGGACACCCACCGGACCCGCCGGTCGATCGGGTCGCAGCGGGCCCTGGGCCGGCGCCCGCGCACCGACGCCGAGCTCGACGGCATCCTGGCCTCGACCGTCGACCGGCTGGCCCGGCGACTTCGCGCCCCCCGCGGCTCCGACCGCGACGAGCAGGACGGGACCCCGGACCCGTTCGACGCCGCCGGGCCGGGCGACGACCCGGACGATCCGGCGGGCACCGGCGCGATCGGCACCCCCGCCGGCGGCCGGGTCTGCCGCACCGTCGTGCTGAGGGTGCGGTTCGGCGACTACGCCCGCATCACGCGCTCGCACACCCTGCCGGTCGCCACTGCCCACACTCCGACGATCCTGTCCGCGGCACGACGACTGCTCGTCGACGCGCTGCCCGAGATCCACCGCCGCGGGATCACCCTGCTCGGCCTGTCGCTGACCAACCTCGACCGCGACGACGCCCTGCAGCTGGAGCTGCCGCTCGACGCGCACGCCGGACCCGCCCTGGACACCGCGCTCGACGCCGTCCGGAGCCGGTTCGGATCGGCCTCGGTCGGCCGCGCCAGCCGCCTCGGCCACGACGAGGGCCTGCAGGTGCCGCTCCTGCCCGAGCACGAATGACCGTCAACTCAATGTTGACGGATCGCCTGCGTCAACTTACAGTTGACGCATGGGAACTCCGACGCCTCCGGGCACCACCGTCCGTCTCGACGACCTCATCCGAGCCATCACCGCCATCCACCAGGACCCCCTGGAGCAGCTGTCCGACGCAGTACTCGCCGGCGACCACCTCGGTGAGGTGGCCGACCACCTGATCGGCCACTTCGTGGACCAGGCGCGCCGTTCCGGCGCCTCCTGGACCGAGATCGGCCGCAGCATGGGGGTGTCCAAGCAGGCCGCGCAGAAGCGGTTCGTGCCGCGTGCCGACCCCAGGACCGACATGGCGGGCGGCTTCGAGCGCTTCACCCCGCGGGCGCGGGCCGTCGTCGTCGCCGCCCAGGAGGCGGCCCGTGCGGCCGGCAACGACCGGATCACGCCGGAGCACCTGCTCCTCGGCGTGCTCTCCGAGACCCGTGGGCTCGCGGTGCTGCTGCTGACCGGGCTCGGCACCGACACCGCGGCGCTGGGCGAGGCCGCCACCGCAGCGCTGCCCGCCCCCGCGGACACCCTCCCCGCCCTCATCCCGTTCGACCCGGACACGAAGAAGACCCTGGAGCTGACGTTCCGCCACGCGCTGCGGCTGGGACACAACTACGTCGGCACCGAGCACGTCCTGCTCGCGCTGCTGGAGACCGAGGACGGCGACGGCGTCCTGTCCGCGGCCGGTGTCGAAGCCGCCCGCGTCGAGGAGTCCCTGGCCCAGGCACTCGCCGCGATGGAGGACCCCGAGACACCGTGACTCCTCGGCAGTTCGTCCGCCGCCACGCCCCGCGGACCTGACCGGTCAGGACGCCAGCTCGATGCTCCCCCGCACCGACTCCGGTGCCCCGTCCGATCCCGCGGCGACGACGATGCGGTCCCCGTCCGGGGTCCCGCCGACCCAGACGTCCGCGCCGGCGAAGGCCGGTGCGGTGAGGCGGTACTCGAAGCCGCGGACGAACGCCGTCGGGCGGTGGCGTCGCGCGATCTCCAGGCCGAGCAGCGCGAACAGCGGGCCGTGCACGACCAGCCCGGGATAGCCCTCCACCTCGGTGACGTAGGGCAGGTCGTAGTGGATGCGGTGGGTGTTGTAGGTCAGCGCCGACATGCGGAACAGGAGCTCCGGGCCGGTCGGCACGGTGAATCCCCACTCGTGCTCCGGACGCGGCGCCGGGTCCGGGGCGGTGATCCCGCGCCCGGTGCCCGCGGGCTGCGAGCGGTAGACGATGTCCTGCTCCTCGACGCAGAGGAGCGTGTCACCGCGGTGGAACTCCGCGCGGGTGGTCACGAAGGCCATCTGCCCGCTGCGGCCCTGCTTCACGCGGACCGGGCCGAGCTCCTGGCGGCGGGTCACCGGTTCACCGACCCGCCACGGCGCGTGCCAGGTCAGGCGGCCGCCGGCGACCATGCGTCGCCGGTCCGGGATCGGCGGCAGGAAGCGACCCTCGCCGGGGTGCCCGTCGTCGCCGAGCGCGGACGTCGGCGGGGTGTCGAGGAAGGCGAACCAGTGCCACAGCGGCGGGAGCGGGTCGCCCTCGGCGGCGACCGGGTCGAGGTCCAGCAGGCCGGAGAACGCGGCGACCGACCACGCGGACACCGCGTCGGTGCCGACGAGCGGCTCCGGCGCCCAGCCCTCGACCGCCGCGGCCAGGTCCACGGCCCCGTCCGGCGACCCGGCGGCCGGCCCGGTCACGAGGCCACCTCGTAGCGGGTGTGCTGCAGGATCGTCCACGCGACCAGGGCCGGGTTGTCGACCATCGGCACGTGCCCGACCCCCGGCAGCACGACGAACTCCGCGCCGGGCACGGCGTCCATCATGGGGCGCCCGTAACGGCTGTAGGGGATCGTGCGGTCCGAGCCCGACCACGCGATCCGGACCGGGCAGGGCAGCTCCTCGAACGGTGCCATCGCGTTGTCCATCCGCGCGGCGGACAGCAGCGGGTCGAGCACCGTGCAGCCGAGGAAGTCCGCGAACAGCTCGGCGACCTCCTCGGGGGTGAAGCGGTCGGTGCGCTCGGACAGCGCGCGCAGCATCAGCCGGCGGATCAGACCGCACGAGGCGAGCGCCCGGACCGGCGCCCACCCGGCGAGCATCGCGCCGATCCGGAAGCTCGCGAGCAACCGGTACAGGTCGGCGGGCATCTCCCAGGTCCCGGCCGGGGACAGCGCCACGACCGACCGGGCGCGCCCGCGGCGGGCCAGCTCCAGCGCGACCCAGCCGCCGAGGGAGTTCCCCACGACGTGCGGGCGCTCGGGCACGCCGAGCCCGTCGAGCTGGTCGAGCAGCGCGTCGACCAGCAGGTCGATGCTGAACTCGCCCTCGGGCATCGGGGGGCCGTTCAGGTGGCCGGGCATGGTGACCGCCCAGACCTCGTGGTGCTCCTCGAGCATCGCCAGCACCGGCTTCCAGGCCCGCCACGACGACGTCACCCCGTGCAGCAGCAGCAACGGCTCGCCGGACCCGCCGACGTGGACGGCGCTCACGCCACCACCACCGGCTCGGCCGACCCCGGGTGCAGGGCGAGGACCTCGGAGAACCCCTCGGCCAGGCAGCGCGCGAACGTGTCGCGGTCGGTGATGGCGGCGGCGTCGATGTTCGCCCCGACGCAGCAGAGCTCGCCGTGCGTGACGACGGTGATCATCGCCGCGCAGCCGGGCAGCGGCGCGAACGGGTAGACCCGATCGATCCGTGCCCCGCACAGGAACGCCTCCGCCCGCAGGCCCGGCACGTTCGAGGCCTGCAGGTCGTTGCCCTGGGTCGACCCGCCCGCCACCAGCGTCAGCAGCGGTCCGGGCAGCCGGGCCAGCAGCGGGGCGACGACGTCCGGGCTCTCCAGCGCGGGCTCCTCGTGGGCCGCACGCATCTGCTCACCGACCGCCCGCAGCCGGGCGGCCGGGTCGGCGATGCCCATCGGGCCGCGCAGCCGGGCCGGCGCCCACCGGTTGCCGCCGTCGGCGTCCCCGGGTCGGCGCACCGACACCGGAACCGAGGTGCGCAGGACGGCGTCGCCGGGGACCGGGTGGCCCATCTCCTCGTGGTAGCGGCGGAAGGCGCCGAGCAGCGAGGCCACGTAGGCGTCGTTGAACGAGCCGCCGACCGTCTTCGCGGCCGCCCGCAGGTCGGGGAAGGAGACGTCGAGCGCGACGAACCGCCACGACGTCCCGCGCGGGCGCAGCAGCTCCGACCCGGTGCCCGGCGGCGGCGACAGCACCCGCAGCGCGGACTCCAGGTAGCGCGCGCTGTCGCGGGCCGCGGAGAGCGGGTGGGTCAGCGCGCCGACGACGTCGCGCGCGGCGCGCACCGTCGCCGGGACGATGCCGGCCTCACGGCGCACCAGCCGGTCGACCTCGGCCAGCGGGTCGGGCGTCTCGGTGGCGGGTGCGGGGGGCTGCGGCTTCTCCTCGTCGTGCTCCCGCTTGCGGCTGTGCAGCTGCGACAGCAGCTGGACCACACCCATCCCGTCGGTGAGCACGTGGTGCAGCTTCAGCAGGAACGCGGCGCGACCGCCCGGGAGACCTTCGACGAGGGTCGCTTCCCACAGCGGCCGCTCCCGGTCGAACGGCGTCATCATGAACTGCTCGGCGATCGAGGACAGCTCCGGCCAGAAGTCGGGTCCCGCGCCGGGGATGCGCACCCGGCGCAGGTGGTAGTGCAGGTCGAACTCGACGTCGTGGATCCAGTAGGGCGTGCCCAGCCCGCCGAGCGGCTCGCGGATCCGCTCGCGGAAGCGCGGCACCATCCGCGTCGCCCAGTCGACGGCGGCCACGAGCCGGTCCCAGTCCGGCCGGATGTCGAGCAGCTCGACCGCGAGGACCGGCGAGCGGAACCGGGGGTCGTCGGCCTCCGCACGCCACATCATCGTCTCGAACGACGAGATCTCGCGGACCGAACCCCACGCCAGCGGAGTGTCACTCATGCCGGGTCCTCCTGGGTGCGTCCGTCCTGCGCGATCCGCCGCTCGGGCCAGGCCGCGAGCGTGTCGAGGAACTGGTCGCGGACCTGGTCGGCGTACTTCCCGACGTCCTCCGGCACCCACGACGAGGTGTCCACCGGCGGGAGCACCGCGACCTGCACGGTGCCACCGCGCATCGTCTGTGCACCCCGCCACATGATCTCGCCGGCATTGCGGATGACCACCGGGACGATCGGGACACCGGCCTGGATCGCGATGTGGAACGCGCCCTTCTTGAACGGGCCGAGCCGCGGCGTCGCCGAGCGCGTCCCCTCCGGCGCGATGGCCAGCGAGACCCCTTCGTCGCGGAGCTTCTCCACGGCGGGGCGCAGCGCCTCGCGGGCGGCGGTGGAGTTGCCGCGGTCGACGAACGCGACGTCGGCCGCCCAGAACAGCTGGCCCCACACCGGGATCTGTGCGGCCTCCTTCTTCGCGACGCCGGTGAAGTTCTCGCGGAGGAGCTTCATCATCAGCGGCACGTCGAACTTGGACTGGTGGTTGAACACGAACACGCACGGGCGCGCCGAGTGCAGGTGCTCCGCGCCGCTGACCTCGACGTCGATACCGGCCAGCCCGAACGCGACGTCGGACCCCACCCCGGCGGCCATGTCCACGAAGCGTCGCCGCGAGCCGTGCAGCAGACCCGCGCCTGCCGCGGTCGCGAGACCACCCAGCAGGCCGCCGTAGAACACCGCGGTCCGCGCGAGGTCGGCGACGCTCGGGAACAGCCCGCCCCGCGGTGCGCAGTCGAGCACCGGCCAGCCCCGCTCCACCGCGAGCCGGCGCAGCGAGTCGGTCGGCGAGACGGCCACCGCGTGCCCGACGGCGGAGAGGAACTCCGCGTCCTCGGTGCCGTTGGCGTAGCCGAAGCAGTCCGCGAGGTCGACGCCGTGCGCCGCGGCGTCGGCCCGCACCGCGTCGGCCTTGCCGGTCCCCCACAGCGAGGTCCCGGCGACGCGGCCGGTCAGCACGCCGTCGCGCACCTCCAGCTCGGTGCACAGTGCGCGGTCCGCGCCCAGCTCCTCGGCCATCGGCTGCACCTGGAACCGGGTCGCCGAGGACGCCATCACGACCTGGTGGCCCTGCTCCCGGTGCGCGGCGACGAGCTCCCACACCTCCGGGTGCAGCGCGGCCGCGATCTCGTCGCGGAACAGGGTCCGGCCCAGCGCGAGCAGCTCGTCCTCGCTACGGCCCTTCCAGGTCGCGAGGGTGATCGCGAGGAACTCCTTGAAGTCGTCGTCGGTGCGGATTCCACGCATGCCCGAGAGCACCGTTCGCACCATCTCGACCGGGCCGACGTCGAACTCACGCAGCCGTCGGCGGTAGAACGCGCCCGCCGAGTAGCCGTCGATGACGGTGCCGTCGTAGTCGAAGTAGGCGATCGTGCCCGGTCCGGGCTCGGCCTCCTGGATGGCCCGGATCCTGGCCCGGGTGTCCCCGTCCCGCGCACCGTCAGCTGGCGACACCCGAGTCCCCTTCCGCACGCTGTTGCGCCCCGGCCGGCGGGACGACGGCGCCCGCGGCGGCGGAGGCCGCGACCGTCGTCGTCTCGCCGGAACCGAGGACCACCTCGAGGCGGGCGCGCTGCAGCTCGCCCAGCCGTCCCAGATCGTGGATGACCGCGGTGACCTCCGTCAGCCAGGCGGCGCGCCGGTCGGCCAGCGGCGCACCGGCCGCGCCGGACTCCGGCTCGGCGAGCAGGTCGCGGTTGTCGGCCTGGCGCACGGCGGTGGCGTACAGCTCACGCGACACCGAGTCGGCGCGGTCGACCCGCTGCTGGAGCAGCATCTGGCGGCCGACGCCCAGGCAGTCCTCCAGGAACTCCTTCTCGTCGGTCATCGGCTCCTCGCCGAGCGCGACGAGCCGGTCCGCGACGACGAGCTGGGCGTCGAAGAACGAGCGCAGCACACCCGGCGCGACCAGCAGCGGCGCCTGCCGCAGCGCACCGCGGACGTCGGCCGGGTCCGCCGCGCGGGTCCGCCACTGCGGGTCGACGAGGTCGAGCTCGCCGATGATCTCGGCGCGGAACTCGCGGCGGGTGGAGAAGAAGAACTCGAACTTCAGCAGGTCCCGGAGCCGGGCCAGCTCCCGCCATGCGACCTCGACGATGTCCTCGTCCGGGTCGGCGTCGCCCACCCGCAGCAGCGCGATCTCCAGCATGGCCCGGTTGAGCAGGTGGTGCAGCGCGCCGTTGCGGTAGACGGCGGCCACGTGGTGGCGGCCGGTGCTGATGGCGAAGACGGGCTCGGTGCCGCCGTCGTAGATCGTGACGACACCGGCCTCGGCGAGCCGGTCGAGGGTCATCCGCAGGCCGTGCCGGGTCCGCAGCTCGGCGATCGGCACCGGGATGCCGCGGGCCTCCAGGTAGTCCGCCAACGGCGCGACGACCTCCCGGACCTGCTGCAGGGTCAGTGCCCGGTCCTGCGCCCAGAGCAGCGCGAAGGTCGCCAGCGAGGTCGCGGTGGCCGGGGTGACCCGGTTGATGCCGGCGCACACCCGGAACGCGACCTTCTCCAGCTGGGCCCGGCCCGGCCCGGCGTCGGCCAGCGCCTGGCGCAGCGCGAACGGCTCGGCGAAGCGCACCCGGGCGGTGCCGATGTGGCGGCGCTGGTCCCGGAAGTAGCCGAGCAGCCAGCCCAGGCCCTCGGCCTTCTTCGCCGCCCCACGCTGCTCGGCGGCCATCGCACCGACCTCGTGCAGCTGGTCGTAGACGATCGACACCGGCACCAGGATCGCGTCGAGCTCGGGGCGCTCCTCCAGCGCGGACACCAGGTACCGCAGCAGCCCGATGCGGGGCTTGCGCAGCTTGCCGGTGCGGCTGCGGCCGCCCTCGATGTACCACTCCAGGTTGAAGCGCTTCGCGAGCAGATGCCCCAGGTACTCCTGGATCGCGGCCTTGTAGATCGTGTCCCCGCCGAAGGTGCGCCGGATGAACACGATCCCGGCCCGGCGGCCCAGCGCCCCCATCGGCCAGAACGACAGGTTGTTGCCGCCGAGCACGTGGTTGCGCGGGAAGTCGCGGTCGTGCAGCACCTCGGCGAACAGCAGCGGGTCGGCGTAGGACCGGTGGCTGGGCAGGAAGACCAGTGCGTGCTCCTTGTTGAGCTCCCGCAGCCGCTCCAGCCCGGACTCGTCGACCTGCACGTCCCAGGCCTTGGAGTGCATCGGGCCCATCATCGCCCGGAACACGTCGATCGCCGGCGGGCTCTGCACCGCGGCCATCTCGTGCAGGCAGGACTCCAGGCGCTGCTCGACCTCGGCGGCCGGGGTGCCCGTCTGCCGGGCGAGCCGGTCGACCAGCGCCGCGAACCGCGACGAGGAGGTGATCTGCTCGACCATCCGGCGCGGCACCTTGTAGCGGTCGCCGAGGATCCGCCGCTCCGCCCGGTCGCAGGCCAGCACGGCCTGGCGGGCGACGAAGCGGGTGAAGCCGTTGCTGCCGGGCCGCCCGCTCTCCTGGGCGACGAACCGCGACACCAGGTCGGCGACGGTCGCGGCCTCCCCCACGACGACCCGCGCCGCGTCCGGGCGGTGCCGGGCCATCGAGGGGTGCAGCGGCGACCAGGCCATCCGCATGACGGCCGAGGTCGCGAGGCCGGTGAGCTTGCCGACCGCGCCGCTGTCCTCCGGCTCGGGGGTCACCCAGGCCACGCGGGCGGGGACGATCACGGTGTCGTCGCCGTGCAGGGCCTCCCCCAGGGCGGAGGGCACCTCGCCGTTCGGCCCGATCCCGACGACCCTCGCGCCCGGGTGGTGCTCCTCGGCCCAGCGCCGCAGGATGCCGCGCTCGGTGTGCGACCGGGCCTGGGTCACGACGACCTCGCGTCCGCCGGTGAGGTCGTCGGTCGTCATGGAGCCCCCCGTCGCATGCCCCGCCGCGGTGCGGCGCCTGCGCGTTCAACCTAGTTACCCGCCGGTTGGTCAACAACCCGACGCGGCGGGTCCCTACGAACTCATACGACCTCCGCCGCCTCGGTGAGCACGTGCCGCAGGATCTGCTCCATCTCGTCGAACTCGGCCTGGCCGGCGATCAGCGGCGGTGCCAGCTGGATCACGACGTCCCCGCGGTCGTCGGGCCGGCAGTACAGGCCCGCCTCGAACAGCGCACCGGGGAGGAAGCCGCGCACCAGCCGCTCCCGCTCCTGCGGGCCGAAGGTCTCCCGGGTCTCCCGGTCGCGCACGAGCTCGATCGCCCAGAAGTAGCCGTCGCCGCGGACGTCACCGACGATCGGCAGGTCGCGGAGCCGGCCGAGGGTCGCGCCGAACGCGTCGGCGTGGGACGCGACGTTGCCGTAGAGGTCCTCGCGCTCCATGAGGTCGAGGTTCGCGAGCGCGACGGCGGCGGAGACCGGGTGCCCGCCCCAGGTGTAGCCGTGCGGGAACGTCACGCCGGGGGCGAGGAACGGCTCGATCACCTTCTCCGAGGCGATCATCGCGCCCAGCGGCCCGTAGCCCGAGGTCATGCCCTTCGCGCAGGTGATGATGTCCGGGGTGAACCCGAACTTCGCGCTGGCGAACGGGACGCCGTGGCGGCCGAAGCCGGTGATCACCTCGTCGGCGACGAGGAGCACGTCGTGCCGGTCGCAGATCTCGCGGACCCGGGCGAAGTACGACGGCGGCGCGGTCAGGCAGCCGCCGGAGTTCTGCACCGGCTCCAGCACGACCGCGGCGACGGTGTCGGCGCCCTCGAACGCGATGGCCTCCTCGATCCGGTCGGCGGCCCAGCGGCCCAGCGCCTCGGCGTCGCCGTCGAACTCGGGGTGGCGGTAGAGGTTGGTGTTGGGCACGCGGAACCCGCCGGGGGCCAGCGGCTCGAAGTCCTTCTTCATCGCAGGCAGCCCGGTCACGGCCATCGCCCCGTGCGTGGTGCCGTGGTAGGCCGTCGCCCGGGAGATCACCTTGTGCTTGAGCGGGCGGCCGCGGAGCTTGAAGTACTGCTTGGCCACCTTCCAGGCGCTCTCGACGGCCTCGCCGCCGCCGGAGGTGAAGAAGACCCGGTTCAGGTCGCCGGGGGCGAGATGGGCCAGCCGCTCGGCGAGCTCGGCCGCGGGTGGGGTCGTGTAGCCCCAGACCGGGAAGAACGCCAGCTCCGACGCCTGCCGGGCGGCGACCTCGGCCAGCTCGCGCCGCCCGTGCCCGGCCTGGACGACGAACAGGCCGGCGAGGCCGTCGAGGATCCGGCGTCCGCGGTCGTCCCACAGGTGCACGCCCTCGCCACGGGTGATGACCGGGATCGGGTTCGCGCCGTCGCGGCCGTGCATCCGGGCGAAGTGCATCCAGAGGTGCCGGCCCGCCGCGTCGGCGTGCGGCGAGAGGGCGGGCGCGTCCGGGGTGGCACCGGCCTCGGTCCGGGTCGGGTTCTCGACGGCGGTCACGTGGGGCTCCCTCGGTAGCGGCGTGGACACCTCCGATCGTCGGCGCCGCGAGGGCTCCGGTCAGGGATACGATCCGTATCGTCCCGAGCCTTCCGGCGAACGGAGTGGATCCCCGGTGCACCCGACCATCGCCGACGTGCTGGCCCGTCCGGAGGTCCGGGCGGGGGCACCGGCCGTCCGGGCCGGGCGGGCGGCGCTGGGTACCCCGGTGCGCTGGGTGCACGTCAGCGAGGTCGCCGACCCGGCCGGGACGCTGCCCCCGGGGGTGCTGGTGCTGTCGGTGGGGATGCCGGTGGCCGACCCCACCACCGTCCCCGCCCGCTACGTCGACGCGCTGCGGGCCGCCGGGGCGGTCGGGCTGGTCGTCGAGATCGGGCAGCAGCTGCCGTCGCTACCCGCCGGGCTGGTGCAGGCCGCCCGCGCGGCCGGGTTCCCACTGGTGGAGCTGCGCCGCACGGTGCGCTTCGCCGAGATCGTCGCGGGCGTGCTGGGGGAGATCGTCGACCGCGGCGACGACCTCCCCGGGCCGCCGGGCGCCGAGGCCGCGTTCCGGTCGCTCGCCCTGCACCGGGTGGGGCCCGAGCGCGTGGTCGACGAGCTGGCCCGCCGGATCGACGCGCCCGTGGTGTGCGAGGACCTCGCGCACCGGGTCCTGCTCACGGCGGGCGATCCGGATCTGCGGGACTGGGTGGCGCGCTCGCGCCTCGCCGGGCCCGCCGGGCCCGAGGGCTGGGCGACCGCGCCGGTCGGGCGGCCGGGCGCGCGGTGGGGGCGGCTGACGGTGCCGTCACGGCCGACGCCGGGCACCGCCGACCGGGTCCGCGCGGTGCTCGACGCCGCCGCGGACGCGGTGTCGCTGCTCGACCCGGACCCGGTGGTCCTGCTGCGCGCCGCCCGCGACGCGCTGGTCGCCGACCTGGCCGCCGCGGTCCCGTCCGACGCAGGACGGCTGGCGGTGCGCGCCCGCGCCGCCGGGCTGGACACCGCCGTCGGATTGTCGGTGGTGGCGCTGCGCGCGACCGGCGACCACCCCCCGGAGCAGGGCCTCGAGGCGGCACTCGCCGTCGTCGCACCGGCGGCGACGGTGGCCTCCCCCGCACCCGGCGAGCTCGTCGTGCTCGTCCCCGGCGACGGCGGCCCGCTGCTCGCCGCGCTGCCCGCCACGGTGGCCGCGGCGACGGCCGGGCCCGGTTCCGTCGCCGACCTGCCGGACCTGCTGCGCAGGGCCCGCGAGGACGCGGCCGCCCACGCCGCGACCGGCGGCCGCGGCCCCGTCCGGGTGCCCGCGCTGCGCGGGCTGGTGCACCGCCTCGGCGACGACCCCCATCTGCTCGGCTTCGCCGCGGACGTCCTCGGCCCGGTGGGCGCACTGCCCGCGGCCGCGCGGACCGACGCCCGGGACACCCTGTGGGCCCTGGTCGACGCCGGCGGGGTCGTCGCCGACGTCGCCCGCAGGCTCGGGGTGGGCCGCCCGGCGGCCTACGCCCGGCTGCGCCGCCTGTCCGCCCTGCTGGACCTCGACCTCACCGACCCCGAGGTGCGGACGACGCTGCACCTCGCCCTGCTCGTCGACGCCCGCGCCGCGCGCTGAGCCCGCCGCTCAGGGCCGGTCGGCCCACAGCAGCGTCGTCGCGCCGAGGATGTCGACGGCCGTGCCGCCCAGCGGTCGCCCGTAGTCCGCGGCGACGTCGCGGGCCGTACGGGCCGTGACCGTCCAGCCGTGGCGGCGCAGCCAGGCGTCGCAGGGCTCGGTCCGGGGCTCGGCGAAGAACAGCTCGCGGACGTCGGTGCCGGGCAGCATCTCCTGGGCGGCCACCCGGAACGACGGGTCGTCCGCGATCCGCTCCACCTGGTCGCCGAAGTGCTCGACGGCGATCCGGCTGCCCGGCGCCGACAGCGCGTGCACCCGTTCGAACAGGAGCTGCTCGGCGTCGGCGGGCAGGTAGGGCAGCAGCCCCTCGGCCAGCCAGGCGGTCGGCCGGGCCGGGTCGAAACCGGCGGCGGTGAGCGCGGCGGGCCAGTCGTGGCGCAGGTCGACCGGCACGGTGACCCGGCGCGCGGTCGGCGTGATCCCCGCCTCGGCGACGACCCCGTCCTTGAAGTCCAGCACCTTCGGCTGGTCGACCTCGAACACCGTGGTCCCGGCGGGCCACGGCAGCCGCAGGGCCCGCGCGTCGAGTCCCGCGGCGAGCAGCACGACCTGGGTCGTCCCGGCGCCGGTGAGGGCCTCGTCGAAGAAGCGGGAGCGCACGCCCTGGTAGCCGGCCTGCACGACCCACGGGTCGGCGGGGTCGTCCGGGTCCTGCGGCACGGCCGACAGCGTCCCGGCCGCATCGACGAACCGCTGGGCGTACGGATCGTCGACCAGTCGGTCGGGGCGGCGGGTCTCCAGTGCCCGCCCCGCGGCGACGGCCAGGGCGGTGGCGCCCACGCTGCTGGTGATGTCCCACTGATCGTCGGCTGTGCGCATGCCGATCACGGTAGGAGCTGATGCTTAGCGTCGCTCACCAGTCACGCGGATGACCACTCGCACGGCGCAGGCGGTACCGGACACCGAGCCCCATACCGACGGTGCGTGCGCGATCCGCGACGCCGCGTAGGTGCCAGGGAGCCGCGTAGGTGCCGGGGAGCACGGCCGCCGGGTCAGCCCAGGGCGCCCACCGGCGTGCGGGCCTCGGGGTCGTCGTCCTCGGAAGGCTCGACGACCGGCTCGCCGACCAGCTCGCCGTAGACGGCGGTCAGGGCCTGGGCGATCCGCACCCGGTCGAACCGTGACACCGCACGGTCCCGGCCCGCGATCCCGAACCCGACGCGCAGGGCGTCGTCGCCGAGCACGCCGCGCAGCGCGACCGCCAGCTCGGCCGGCCGGGCCGGGCGGACCAGCATCCCGGTCACCCCGTCGACGACGACGTCGCGCAGCCCGCCCACCCCTGTCGCCACGACCGGTCGCGCGCACGCCATCGCCTGCAGGACCGCCCCGACCCCGACGTCGTGCTCCGGCGCGGCGACCACGACGTCGGCCGAGCGCAGCAGCCGCGGGAGCAGGTCACCCTCGACCGGCCCGAGGAACCGGACACGTCCGGCGACTCCGGCCTCGCGGGCGATGCCGAACAGGCGCGCGCGGTCGGGGTCCTGGCCCGCCGCGCCGCCGGCGACCAGCAGCTCGGCGGTGCGGATCCGGGCCAGCGCCCGGATCACCGTGTCCACCCCGGCACCGTCGGCCAGCGAGCCGACCGCGAGGAGCCGCGGCCGCTCGCCCCGGCGCAGCGCCGGGCCGTCGGGGGTGAAGGCGTCGGTGTCGACGGCGGTCGGCACGGTCCGCAACGCCGCCCGCGGCACCCCGTGGCGCAGCAGGGCGGTGTGCTGCTCCTCGCTGGAGGCCAGCACCCGGGCCACCTCCGGCGACGACCAGGTACGGGCCGCGGGAACCACGGCCGGGCCCGGGGTGTCGGGCGGGTAGACCTGCACCACCGGCACCCCGGTCGCGGCGGCGGCGACCCCGGCGCGCAGACCGATCGCGTGCACCACCTGGGGCGGGTCGTCGGACCACGCCGCGGCCAGTGCGGTGTCCTGCCCGGCGTCCCACGGCTGTACGCGCAGTGCGTCGCTGCCGGCCCGGGCGACCAGGTCCGGGTCGTCGGGGACGTCGGTGAACACCCGGACGGTGTGCCCGGCGGCGGCCAGCGAGGCGGCGGTGATTCCCGCGCCGCACGTTCTCGGGACCTCGGGGGTACGGATGACGGCAATGCGCAAGCGGAGCCTCCACGTCGTGCTCGCAGCTGCGGGCACGCGCAGTTGGCTCTACGCGTCGGATCTGTGACCGTACCCGCTCCGGGCGGCCCACGGGTGGGTGACCGCGCGCGTGTGCGAGGGGGGCACATCGGGTAACCCGTTCAGGTCGGGTGGCACGACCCGACAGGACGGGGAGGGGGCGGGCCGTGACCGCGCAGTCCTGGACCCTGAGGGTGGAGCCCGACGCGGCCGCGTGCCGCGCGGCCCGGCACGAGCTGACGCGGTTCCTGACGCCGCTGGTGGACGACTCGACCCTCGACGACGCGGCACTCGTGCTGCACGAGCTGGTCGCGAACGGCATCGACCACGCGCACACCCCGATGCTGGTGACCGCCCGGGTGCGCGACGGCGCGGTGCGGCTGCGCGTCCGCGACGGCTCGGTCGTCCGCGGACGCGAGCAGCCCCACGACCCCACCGCCACCCGCGGGCGCGGGCTGCAGATCGTCGGCCGGCTCGCACAGCGCTGGGGGGTGCGCCCGCACCGCGGCGGCAAGACGACCTGGGCCGACGTCGGGCCGACGGGCGCCCGACCGGCCCCGGACCTGCACCTGGTGCGCCCGGCCTGACCACCGGCCCGGCCGTCGGACCGGCACGGGCGCTGCGGCGCGGGGTCAGGCCGGGGTGGAGTGCCGGGCCCCCTCGTGGCGCGGTGCCAGCCCGAGCCGCTCGACCAGCTCGGTCGTCGCCGTGGACCGATTGAGGCAGTAGAAGTGGATCCCGGGGACGCCCTCGGCGAGCAGCCGCTCGCACAGCTCGCCGGTGACCTCCATCCCCGCGGCGCGGAACCCCGCCGCGTCGCCGGAGTAGGGCGCGAGCCGCTCCACCAGTGCTCCCGGCAGCGGCGAGCCGGACAGCTCCGGACCCTTGCGGAAGGTCTTCTCCGAGGTCAGCGGCATGATGCCGGGGATGATCGGCTGGTCGAACCCGGCGGCGGCGACCCGGTCACGCAGCCGCAGGAAGCCCTCGGGCTCCAGGAACAGCTGGGTGACGGCGAACTCCGCCCCTGCCCGGAACTTCCCGACGAGCCGCTCGGTGTCGGCGTCGAGGTCGGCCGAGCGCGGGTGGCCGTAGGGGAACGCGGCGACGCCCACGCAGAACGGGCCGGACCGCTTGATCAGCGCGACCAGCTGGTCGGCGTACTCGAGTCCCTCGGGGTGGGCGACCCACTCGCCGAGCGGGTCGCCGGGCGGGTCCCCGCGCAGCGCCATGATGTTGCGGACACCCGCGGCGGCCAGCGACCCGATCACGTGGCGCAGCTCGTCGGTGGAGTGCGAGACGGCGGTCAGGTGCGCCATCGAGCAGAGCGTGGTGTCGGTGGCGATCCGTTCGACCGTGCGGACGGTCCGGTCGCGGCTGGAGCCGCCCGCGCCGTAGGTCACCGAGACGTAGGCGGGGTCCAGCACCTCGAGGCGACGGATGGCGCGCCACAGCTCCGCCTCGCCCTGGTCGTCCTTCGGCGGGAAGAACTCCACCGCGAAGAAGGGGCGGTCGACGCTGATCCGTTCGGTCACCGTGGATGCGGAACTCGTCGTCACGGCGACGACCTTACGGGGCGCAGGACCCACCGGTCGTCCGCCGAAGGGTCCGCACCGCCCCCGAGCGGCCATGACGTGCACCACCACCGCATCGACGGGCCGGGTCCCCGGCGCACCGATAGCCTGGTCGACGTGGCAGACCCCGTCTCCCCCGTGTCCGCACCGTCCGGTCCGTCCGGGTCCCCCGGCCCGTCCACGACCGGTCCGGCCCCCCTGGACGACGCGCTGCCCCAGCACGTGGAACGGGTGCTGGCCGGGTACCTGGACCGCCGGCGCGCCGAGGTGTCGGGCATCGACCCGGTCGTCGTACAGGCCGCCGACGCGCTGGCCGGGTTCGTCCTGGGCGGTGGGAAGCGGCTGCGGCCCACCTTCGCCTGGTGGGGCTGGCGGGGCGCGGGTGGCGACCCGGCCGACCCGCACGCCCAGGGCGTGCTGAGCGCGATCGCGTCGCTGGAGCTGATCCAGGCGTGCGCGCTGGTCCACGACGACCTGATGGACGCCTCCTCCACCCGGCGCGGCCGGCCGACGGTGCACGTGGAGTTCGCCAGGATGCACGCGGCGAACGGCTGGTCGGGCCCGCCGGCCCGGTTCGGTGCCGCCGTCGCGATCCTCGTCGGGGACCTGGCCCAGGTGTGGGCCGACGACATGTTCCACGCCGCACCGCTGCCCGAGGGAGCCCACACCCGCGCCGCCGAGCCGTGGCGGGCGATGCGCACCGAGGTGCTGTCCGGCCAGTACCTCGACGTGCTGGCGCAGGCCTCCGGGGACACCGCGGAGTCGACCGCGCTGACCATCGACCGCTTCAAGACCGCCGCCTACACCGTGGAGCGGCCGCTGCACCTGGGCGCGGCGATCGCCGGGGCCGACCCGCGGGTCGTCGCGGCCTACCGGCGCTACGGCGCCGACATCGGGGTCGCGTTCCAGCTGCGCGACGACCTGCTCGGCGTGTTCGGCGACCCCCGGGTCACCGGCAAGCCCGCCGGGGACGACCTGCGCGAGGGCAAGCGGACCCTGCTGGTCGCCGCGGCCCTGCAGCGGGCCGAGCAGCGCGGGGACCGGGCCGCCGCCGACGTCGTCCTCGCCGCGCTCGGCGACCCCGACCTGGACGCCGCGAGCCTGGACCGGGCCCGCTCCGCGCTGTCCGAGCTGGGCGCGGTGCAGTCGGTGGAGCAGCGGATCGCCGCCCTCACCGGCGCCGCGCTCGACGCGCTCGACTCCGCACCGGTCGCCGAACCGGGCCGGTCGCACCTGTTCGAGCTGGCCGAGCGCGCCACCCGACGGGCGTGGTGAGCGGGATGCGGCGGATCGAGGGGCCCTCCGACCACGTCGTCGTCGTGGGGGCGGGGCTGGCCGGGCTGTCGACCGCGCTGCACCTGCTGGGCGCGGGCCGCCGGGTCACGGTCGTCGAGCGGGAGAGCGTCCCCGGCGGCCGCGCCGGACGGCTCGACGTGACCGACGCCCACGGGACCTACGCCCTGGACACCGGCCCGACCGTGCTGACCATGCCGGAGCTGCTGGACTCCGCCTTCGCCGCCGTCGGCGAGACCACCGCGGACCGGCTCGACCTCGTCCGGCTCGACCCGGCCTACCGGGCCGAGTTCGCCGACGGCTCGGCCATCGCGGTGCACACCGACGCCGCCGCCATGGAGCACGAGATCCGCGAGACCTGCGGCCCGGACTCCGCGGCCGGGTACCGACGGCTGCGTCGCTGGCTCACCGACCTCTACCGCGCCGAGATGGACCACTTCATCGGCGCGAACATGGACTCGCCGCTGTCGCTGCTCGGCCCCGACCTGGCCCGGCTCGCCGCGCTCGGCGGGTTCGGACGGCTCGGGCGGCGGATCGACCGCTTCCTGCCCGACGAGCGACTGCGCCGGGTGTTCTCCTTCCAGGCGCTCTACGCCGGGGTCTCCCCGCGCGACGCGCTCGGCGCCTACGGCGTGATCGCCTACATGGACACGATCGCGGGCGTGTACTTCCCCCGCGGCGGCATGCGGATGATGGGGACCGCGCTGGCCGGCGCGGCCGCCGACGCGGGCGCGGAGATCCACTACGGCCGCACCGTGACCGGCCTGGACCGCTCCGGCGACCGGGTCACCGCGGTCCGGCACACCGGCCCCGACGGCACCGACGAGTCGCGCACCCCGTGCGACGCGGTCGTGCTCACCCCCGAGCTGCCCGCGGCCTACGCGCTGCTCGGCGGGGCGCCGCGACGCCCGGTCGGGCTGCGCTGGTCGCCCAGCGCCGTCGTCGTGCACGCGGGGATGCCCGCCCCCGCCCCGGGCACCGCGCAGCACCACCACACGATCTCCTTCGGCGGCTCCTGGGAGGGCACCTTCCGCGAGATCATCGACGAGGGCCGGCTGATGTCCGACCCGTCGCTGCTGGTCACCCGGCCCGGGCTGACCGACCCGTCGCTGCAGCCCGACGGGCGCGAGGTCATGAGCGTGCTCGCGCCCTGCCCGAACACCGCGGTGGCGCCCGGGATCGACTGGGACCGGGTCGGCCCGGCCTACGCCGAGGAGCTGTTCGGGGTGCTCGCCGACCGCGGCCTGGTGGACTCCTCGGCGGAGCCGAGCTGGACCCGGATGTGGACCCCGCAGGACTGGGCGGCCGCCGGGATGGCGGCGGGCACGCCGTTCTCGGCGTCGCACACGCTGGCCCAGACCGGCCCGTTCCGGCCGCGCAACCTGGTCCGCGGGACGGCGAACGCGGTGCTCGCCGGGTGCGGCACGACCCCCGGCGTCGGGATCCCGCCGGTGCTGATCTCCGGGCGGCTGGCGGCGGAGCGGATCACCGGTCCGCGCCCGGCCGAGCGCGCCGGGCACGGGGTCGGGGCACGCACGGGTCGCTGAGGGTCGGCACTGACGACGGCCACTGCGGGCGGGCGCCGAGTAGGAGCGTCGAGGGGCGTGGAATCATGACCCCGGACGACGCCCGACCAGCACACACGGACACGATGACGGCTCAGCCCTCGCCCCCGCTCCCCCGCCCGGCGGCTCCCGAACCGGTGACGCCGGCCCCCGGCGCGGGCCGGGTCCTGCCCCCGCCCGCCACCCCGCGGCCCGCCGGGCCCGGTCCGGTCGAGCGGCTCGGCTCGCCGCCGCGGGGCATCCTGCTGCTGGGGCTGGCCGGGACCGTGCTGATGTTCCTCGGCTCGTTCGGCGGCGGCGGGATCCCGATGCGGGACCCGGTGATCGGCAACTCGGCCCTGTCGTTCTGGCGTTACGGCCACGGCGCGATGCTCGCGACGATCGTGATCTACGTCGGCCTGGTGCTGATGGTGTGGGCGTGGGTGCGGCTGGGCCGCGCCGTGCTCGCCCGCAGCGCCGGCGGCCGCGCGGTGCTGACGACGGCCGCGGTGTGGATGCTGCCGATGCTGGTCACGGCGCCGCTGTTCACCCGCGACCCCTACAGCTACCTCGCCCAGGGCGCGCTGCCGCTGGCCGGGTACGACCCGTACGTCGTCGGGCCGGACACCATGGGCGGGATCTTCACCGACAACGTCCACTTCTTCTGGCAGGACACCCCCGCCCCCTACGGGCCGCTGTTCATCCTGCTCGCCCAGGGCGTGGTCCTGCTCGCCGGCCAGAACGTGCTGCTCGGCGTCGTGCTGATGCGGCTGATCCTGGTCACCGGGCTGCTGCTGCTCGTCGCGGTGCTGCCCGCGCTGACCCGGCGCCTGGGCGGGCGTCCCGCGGTCGCGCTGTGGCTGGCGGTGGCGAACCCGGTGATGGTCGTGCACATGGTCGGCGGGGTGCACAACGACCTGCTGGTCGTCGGCCTGCTGCCGCTGGCGGCGCTGCTGGCGCTGCGGGAGCGGTTCGTGTGGGCGATCGTCGTCGCGTCGCTGGCGATGGCGGTCAAGGCCTCGGCCGGGATCGTGCTGCCGTTCCTGGTGCTCGTGTGGGCGGCGAAGCTCTCCGGCGGGTTCTGGTCGCGGCTGGTCCGGGCCGGGGTGCCGTCGGTGGCGGTGTTCGGCGTCGTGTTCGGCGGGGCCACCTGGCTCACCGGTCTCGGGCTGGGCTGGCTGCCCGCGCTCAGCGCCCCCTCGATGATCGTGAACTGGTTGTCGGTGCCGACCGCCGTCGGGCAGGCGACCGCGAGCGTGGCCGGGATGTTCGCCGAGGAGGTGAACTCCCAGGCGTTCGTCGACACGTTCCGGTTCATCGGCGCGCTGGTGATGGCCGCACTGATCGCACTGCTGTGGTGGCGCGGCCGCAACGACCCGCGGGTCGCGGTGCGCAACGCGGCGATCGCCCTCGCGCTGGCCGCGGTCCTCTCCCCCACCACACTGCCGTGGTACCTGAGCTGGGGGTTCTGCCTGCTCGCGATGACCCCGTGGAGCGCCCGCGGGCTGCAGTGGGTCGTGTTCGGCTCGATCTGGCTGATGATCGTGTACTTCCCCGACGGCGAGACCGCCCTCTACGTGCCGCACTACCTGCTGGCCTGCGCCCTGGCCGGTGTCCTGGCCGCGGTGTCGCTGCTGCGGCCGGACCCGCTCGGCCTGCGCCGGAGCACGCCGTCGCCGGCCCCGGCCCCGGCCGTGACACAACCCGCGACAGGGCCCGCGACCCAGCCGCCCACCGACGATGCGGCCGTCCGCGGCTGAGCGGGCCGGGCGCGTCGAGCTCGACGCCGCCGGCCTGACCGACCCGCAGCTGCGCGCGGCCTATGCCGCCTGCCGGGCGCTGCACGCCGAGCACGGGCGCACCTACTTCCTCGCGACCCGGCTGCTGCCCCCGGAGCGACGGGTCGACATCCACGCCCTCTACGGCTTCGCGCGCTTCGCCGACGAGATCGTCGACGACCCCGACGGCGCGGGCGGCGGGGACCCGCACACCCGGCTCGACGCGCTCGACGCCGAGCTGGCGGCCGCGCTGGCGGGCGCGCCACTGCCCGGCAGCAGGCCCGAGGTCATCGCCGTCGCCGAGACAGCGCGCCGCCACGACCTCGACGCGTCACTGTTCCGGGACTTCATGGTCTCGATGCGGATGGACCTGTCCGTCACCGACTACGCCACCGACGACGAGCTGGCCGTCTACGTGCACGGCTCGGCCGCGGTGATCGGGCTGCAGACGCTGCCGGTGCTCGGGACCGTCGTGCCGCGGGCCGAGGCCGAGCCGCACGCCGCGCTGCTGGGCGTGGCGTTCCAGATCACGAACTTCCTGCGCGACGTCGGCGAGGACCTCGACCGCGGCCGGGTGTACCTGCCCGCCGACGAGCTCGCCGCGTTCGGGGTCGACCGGGAGCTGCTGGCCTGGAGCCGGCGCACCGGGCGCCCGGACCCACGGATCCGCCGCGCCCTGGCCCACCTGGTCGCCCGGACCCGGGCCACCTACCGCCGGGCCGACCCGGGGATCCCGATGCTGGAGCCGGTGTCGCGGGCCTGCGTCGGCGCCGCCCGGGTGCTGTACGCGGAGATCCTCGACGAGATCGCCGACGCCGGCTACGACGTCCTGACCCGCCGGGTCGCGGTGTCGAACCGGCGCCGGGCCGCCGTCGCGCTGCCCCGGCTCGGCCGGGCGCTGGCCGCCCGCGGGAGCCAGCTGGCGCGCGACCGCGTCCACCGCGCCCGCGCCTGACGGGCCGCGCCCCGCAGGGCACCGGTCAGACCGCGGGGCGGCGGTCAGAAGGCCATGGCCTGGGCGCGGCGCTTGATCTCCTTGTGCCGGCCCGCGCGCAGCGCGGTGATCGGGGCGCCGTCCAGCGACTCCTCCTCGCTGAACAGCCAGGTCAGGATCGCGTGGTCGTCGTAGCCGCCGTCCCGCAGGACGACGATCGTGCCCGGCAGCCCGCGGACGACGCCGTCCCGGTCGAGCAGCGCCGCGGGGACGACGACGTCGTGCCCCTCCTTGAAGGACAGGAGCTGCCCGTCGCGGACGAGCTGGTGCACCCGGGAGACGGGGATCGACAGGCGGTCGGCCACCTCGGCGACGCTCAGCGTCTCCTCGGTGACAGCGGCGGAGAGGGACTCGTTCACAGCCGGACACTGTCCCACACCGCCCCGGGCGGCGGCGACGCCCACCGCACCGACCGGCACGGCGGCCCCGGCGCCGACCACCTGCACGAGCGCCGGGATCCCCACCGGTAACCTGACCCGCGATGAGCTCACCGTCCGGTCCGGCCGCCCCCGGCACCCCGGGTGGGGCCGGGCGGCTCGCCGCCGACGGCCCCGGCGAGGTGCTGCTCGACGGTCGCTACCGGGTCGGCCCGGTGCTGGCCCGCGGCGGCATGTCGACGGTGCACCACGGCACCGACACCCGTCTCGAACGCGCCGTCGCGATCAAGGTGATGGACCCGAGGATGGCCGGGGACCACGCCTTCCGCACCCGGTTCGACCGGGAGGCCCGCCTGGCGGCGCGGATCGACCACCCGTGCGTCGTCGCCGTCTACGACCGGGGCACCGTCCCGGCGGGCCCGCTGGGCGAGGCCAGCCTGTTCGTCGTCATGGAGCTGGTCGACGGCGGCACCCTGCGCGACGTGCTGCGCGCCCGCGGCGCACTCGGGCTCCCCGCCGCGGTGCGGGTGCTGGAGCCGGTCCTCGCCGGGTTGGCCCGCGCGCACCGGCTCGGCATGGTGCACCGCGACGTGAAGCCGGAGAACGTGCTGATCTCCTCCGGCGGCGAGGTGAAGGTGGCCGACTTCGGCCTGCTCACCGCGGCCGCCGAGGCCGGGGTCAGCCACGCGGGGATGATCCTCGGGACGATGGCCTACCTCTCCCCCGAGCAGGTCGTGTCCGGCCGCGCCGACGGCCGCAGCGACGTCTACGCCGCCGGCGTCGTGCTCTACGAGATGCTGACCGGGCAGCCGCCCTACACCGCCGACAACCCGCTGTCGGTGGCCTACCGGCACGTGAACGAGGACGTGCCGCCGCCGTCGGCGCTGGTCCCGGGCCTGCCACCGGCCGTGGACGCGCTCGTCGCCCGGGCCACCTCGCGGGACCCGGAGCAGCGCCCGGTCGACGCGGAGCACTTCCGCCGCGAGCTGCTGGACATGGCCGACCGGCTGGGCCTGCCCCGGACCGCGACGCCGCGACCGCCCGGCCCGCCGCCCCCCGACGACGGCGCCACCCTCCCCGCCGGACCGCTGCGGCACCGGCCGCTCGACGCGGCCGCGCCGGGCCCCGGCGGCACCCGGGTGCAGACCAGGGCCCGCGGCGCGCACGGCACCGCCGTCACCCCCGCCGGTCAGCCGGAGCCGATGACCCGCGAGGAGCTGGCCGGGCGCCGCCGTCGTGGCCGCCGGGTATTCGCGCTGTGGATGGTGCTGCTCCTGCTGCTGGCCGCACTGGCCGGGACGGGCGCCTGGTGGCTCGGGTCCGGCCGCTGGACCACGATGCCCGCGGTCACCGGCATGGACCGGGAGCAGGCGACCGCGCTGGTCGCCGAGTCCGACCTGACCCCGACCGTCACCGAACGCGCCGACGACGAGGTGGCCCCCGACCGGGTCGCCCAGGTCGACCCGGCGCCGGAGACCCGCGTGCTGCGCGGCACCACGGTCACCCTGGTCGTCTCCACCGGCCGGCCCGCCGTCCCCGACGTGCCGGCCGGCAGCGCCGTGGCCACCGCCGAGGACGCGGTGCGCCGCGCCGGGCTGACCCCGGTGCAGTCCACGACCGCGGCGGAGTACAGCACCGAGGTGCCGGCCGGGGCGGTCATCCGGACCGACCCGCCCGCCGGGACCCGGCTGGCGAGCGGCGCGGCGGTCACCCTGGTCACCAGTCGCGGCGCCGAACCCGCCCCGCCCCCGACGACCACGCCGCCCACCGCGGAGCCGGGCCCCACCTCGGTGCCGTTCGTGATCGGCATGCGCGCCGACGAGGCCGCGGACCTGCTGCGCCAGGCGGGCTTCGACGTCGACGTCGAGCGCGGCTTCCCGTTCGGCCGCCGCGACGGGCGCGTCATCGGGCAGGACCCGGGAGCGGGCAGCGACGCCGAACCAGGCGACACCATCACGCTCACCGTCCTCTGAGCCCGGCCCTCGGATCCGGGCGCTCCGAGCCGGATGCTCCGCGACGGGTGCTCTAGGCCGGATGCTCCGGGCCGGGCGACACACCGCGTGGACACCGGCCGCGGCCCGGAACCCGGCGGGACGGGAACCGGTGTCCCGGCCGGATGGCGGTCCGGCCGGGACACCGGCGTTCGTGGGGCCTACAGCCCGAAGCGGATGCGCTCGTCGTCGCCGACGGGCGGCAGCTGCGCCCCGGCGACGGTCACCGCGAGGGCACCGGCGCGCACGGCATAGCGGGCCGCGTCGACCAGGTCGTCCCCGGCGGCGAGCCGCACGGCGACGGCCGCGAGGAACGCGTCGCCCGAGCCGGTGGTGTCCACCGGCTCGACCCGCATCGCTTCCACTGTGGACACCGTATCGCGGTCGGCGTCGTGGACCTCGCACCCCGCGGCCCCGCGTGTCACCACCGACCGGGGCACCGGGTGCTCCCCCAGCAGCGCGGCCTCGTGCTCGTTGACGACGAGCACATCGGTGGCGTCGAGCAGCTCCGGGGGCACCGGGGCGTACGGCGAGAGGTTGAGCAGCACGGTGGTCCCGGCGGCGCGGGCGGCCCGGGCGGCGGCCAGCACCGTCGGGGTGGGGATCTCCAGGCACAGCGTCAGCACTGCGACGTCGTCGAAGGCGGGCAGGTCCTCCGGCCCCAGGGTGGCGTTGGCCCCCGGCGAGACGACGATCGTGTTGTCGCCCGCGGCGTCGACGGTGATGACCGCGGTGCCGGTGGCCGTGCCGGCCCGCACCGCGACCCGGTCGACGTCGGCACCCGCGGCGGCGACGGCGTCGCGCACGGTGCGGCCGTGGTCGTCGTCGCCGATCGCGCCGACCATGCCCACGCCGACCCCGGCACCGGCCCCGAGCCGGGCGGCGGCGACGGCCTGGTTGGCCCCCTTGCCGCCGGGGCCCACCGTCAGGTCCTCCCCGGCCACGGTCTCCCCCGGTCCGGGGAAGCGCTCGGTGCGCACCACCAGGTCCGCGTTGAGCGAGCCGACGACCAGGACCCGGCTCATCGGGCGTCCACCGCGTCGTGTGCGGCGCCGGTCTCGGCCGCGGCCGGACGCGGGATGAGCAGCGACAGCGCGAACGCGCCCGCGGTGCACGCGGCCCCGACGCCCATGCCCGCGGCGTAGCCGCCGACCCCGGTCTGCTCGACACCGCCGACGGCGACCTGCACCGCGGGCAGCACCACGAAGCTGATCCCGGCGCCCAGGTTGAACGCGCCGGCGTTGAGCCCGGGGAGCATGCCGGGCCGGTCGGCGGGCGAGAGCAGCACACCCAGGCCGTTGAGCATGATGTTGGCGATGCCGGCGTAGGTGATGCCGAGCAGCAGCGTCGCGACGACCAGCACCGGGAACGAGTGCACCCCCACCACCGCCAGCAGCACGGTGGCGACGACGCTGCCGGCCAGCCCGACCCGCAGCACCGTGCGGTAGCCGAGCACCGGGGCCAGCCGACCGGCGAACGGCCCGACCAGCCAGCCGATCAGGGCGTAGGGGGCGAGCAGCGCCAGCGCGGTGAGGTCCGCGCCGAGCCCGAACCCGGCCGTGGGGTTCTGGGCGATCGAGGCGACCAGGCCGTTGACCACGGCGAACACGCCGGTCATGGTCAGCAGCGTGGTGCCGAGTGTGGCCCAGGTCGCGCGCCGGCGCAGGTCCTCGGGTGCGACGAGCGGCTGCGCGGTGCGGCCCTGCAGCCGCCAGAACACCACGGCGGCGACGACGGCGAGCAGCGCGTACCCGACGACCAGACCCCAGCTCGCGTCGGACAGCGCGGCGGCCTCGTCGAAGGCCAGCAGCAGTGCACCGACCGCGACGACCAGCGGCACGACCCCGCGCCAGTCCATCCGGGCGCCCTCCGAGGGGCGGGACTCCACACCCCACACGGCGACGAGCACCAGCGCGACGACGGTGACCGCGGCGATGACCCAGAAGATCGAGCGGAAGCCGTGGTGGGTGGCCAGCCAGCCGCCGAGCAGCGCGTCGAGACCGGCGACGCCGCCGTTGACGGCGGTGATCAGCCCGAGCACGACCCCGTAGCGGCGCGGGTCGGCGATCTCGCTGCGCAGCATGAGCAGGCAGATCGGGACGACCGGCCCGGTGATGCCCTGCAGGATCCGACCGGCGAACAGCATCGGCACGCTGACGGCGAGGGCGGCGACGACGCTGCCGACCAGCATGACCGCGAGCATCACCAGCAGCACCCTGCGGCGCCCCGCGATGTCGGACAGCCGCGGCAGGAACAGCGAGAACATCGCCGCAAGGGTGAAGAACATCGTCTGGGACAGGCCGACGGTGGCGTCGTCGGTGCCCAGCTCACGGGCCATGGTGACCAGCGCGGGGCTGAGCATGGAGGCGTTGAGCTGGAACGCCACGCAGGCGGCCAGCACCGCCACGACGAGCGTGACGACCGGGCGGCGGTCGGGGGTGGTCATGCGATCTGCTCCGTCGCGGCGAGGAGGGCGGGCGCGGGGTCGCCGATGGCGCGCAGCGCGTCCACGACCAGCTCCCAGAAGCGGGCGTGGTCGAGCTCCAGCGCGGCGTGGGTGCGGCACCCCTGCGGGGCCGGACCGCGCCGGTCGGCGACCGTCATCCCGGTGGTGTGCCGACCCGCCGTCTCGACGACGATCGGCATCGGGAACGCCCGGACGATCGTGGGGTCGATGACGTGGGCGACCGCGCACGGGTCGTGCACCGGCGGGGCGTCGAAGCCCTGCACGTCGCGGTAGGTGGCGGCGAAGAAGTCGAGCAGCTCGTCGACGAAGCGCGCCGGGCCGGTCCCGACGGCGCGGATCGCGCGGCGCACCTCGGGACCGGCCAGCGCCTGGTGGGTCAGGTCGAGCCCGACCATGACCACCTCCCAGCCCGCCTCGAACACGATCGCGGCGGCCTCGGGGTCGATGGCGATGTTGAACTCGGCCACCGGGGTCCGGTTGCCGACGGCGACGCCGCCGCCCATCAGCACCACCCGCTTGACCCGTCCGACGATCTCGGGTGCGCGCCGGGCGGCGAGCGCGATGTTGGTCAGACCGCCGGTGGGGACGAGGGTGACCGTGCCCGGCTCGTGGGCGAGCACGGTCTCCACGATGAGGTCCACGGCGTGGGTGTCCACCGTGGTGAACGCCGGGGCGGGCAGCTCCGGGCCGTCCAGCCCGGACTCGCCGTGGATGTCGGCGGCGACGGCGATCTCCCGCAGCAGCGGGCGGTCGGCGCCGGCCGCGAACGGCACGCCGGTGATCCCGGCCAGGGTCGCGACCGACAGTGCGTTGCGCGTCACCTTGTCCAGCGTCTGGTTCCCGACGACCGTGGTGACGGCGAGCAGCTCGATCCGCGGGTCGCCGTGGGCGAGCAGCAGCGCGATCGCGTCGTCGTGGCCCGGATCGCAGTCCAGGACGATCTTCTCGGTCATCTCCGGTGTCCTACCTCGTCGTCGCGGCCGTCCGGGGCTCCGGACGTGTCGACTGTGACTGGTCAAGCGCATGACGTCAAGCGCTTGATGTGTGGCGCGTCCGGGTACGCTCGCCCAATGGCAGGACCGGTGGGCCGGCGGGTGACGGCGGCGATGGTGGCCCGGCGGGCGGGGACGAGCGTGTCCACCGTGTCGCTGGTGGTGAACGGCAAGTCGCGTGGGCGGGTGTCGGAGGTGATCACCGACCGGGTCCGGGCCGCGGTCGACGAGCTGGGCTACGTGGTCGACCACGCGGCGAGCTCGCTCGCCCGCGGTACCACCGACCTCGTCGTGCTGCTCGCCCCCGATCTCCCCAACCCCTACTTCGGGCGGGTCACCACCGGGATCCGGGCGGCGCTGGGTAGCAGGCACCCGCTGATGCTGTCGGTGATCGAGGGCGGCGAACAGCCCGGCGCCGACGACGTCCGCCGGGTCGCGGCGTTCCGGCCGGCCGGGCTGCTGGTGCACGCGCCGTCGCCGACCTTCCTCGACGACCTCGAGCCCGGCGGACCGCCGATGGTCCTGATGGACGCCCCCGGTTTCGAGAGCCGCGCGGCCACGGTGACCTTCGACCTGGAGCCGGGCGTGCGCGCGCTGGTCGCGCACCTCGCCGCGGCCGGGCACACGACGATCGCCTACCTGGAGGGGTCGACGCCCTCGGCCACCTTCACCGTGCGCCGCGAGCTGCTGTCCCGGGTCGCCGCCGAGCACGGCCTGCGGGTCCTCGACGACGGCACCCGGGCCGGGCTGACCCTCGACTCGGCCGCCGACGTCAGCGCCGAGGCACTGCCGCGCTGGCGGGCGGGCGGGGCGACCGCGGTCGTCGCGGCGGCGGACACGATGGCCTACGGCGTCCTCGCCGCCGCGCACCGGCTCGGGCTGGACGTGCCGGGGGACATCGCCGTCGCCGGGTTCGACGATCTGCCGTACTCGCAGGTGACGGCGCCGGCGCTGACGAGCGTGGCGCTGCCCGCCGAGGAGCTCGGCCGGGCCGCCGCGCAGCGCCTGGCCGGGGTGCTCGCCGGCGCCGACGGCTACGGCGTCGCCCCCCGCCTGCCGTCGCGCCTGGCGGCCCGGGCCAGCACCGGCGCCTGATCCCGGGCGCCCCGCGCGTCGGGATGCGGGCGGCCCGCTTCCCGTCGATCAGTACTTGAGCGCGGTCCGGACCGGCCGGAACAGCGCTGAGGTACTGATCGACGGGTACTGATCGAGGACGGCAGGTCAGCCGCGCAGCATCTCCGCGACGAGGAACGCCAGCTCCAGGCTCTGCTGGGTGTTCAGCCGCGGGTCGCAGGCGGTCTCGTACCGGCCGGCGAGGTCGGTGTCGGAGATCCGCTGCGCACCGCCGAGGCACTCGGTGACGTCCTCGCCGGTGACCTCGACGTGGATGCCGCCGGGGTGGGTGCCGAGCGAGCGGTGCACCTCGAAGAAGCCCTGCACCTCGTCGACGATCCGGTCGAAGTGCCGGGTCTTGTAGCCGGTCGAGGCCTCGTGGGTGTTGCCGTGCATCGGGTCGCACTGCCAGATGACCTTGTGCCCCGAGGCGGTGACCTTCTCGACGATCGCCGGGAGCACGTCGCGGACCTTGTCGTTGCCCATCCGGGAGATGAGCGACAGCCGGCCGGGGCGGTTGTGCGGGTCGAGCCGCTCAACGTACTCGACGGCCTGGTCGGGCGTCGTCGTCGGGCCGATCTTCATGCCGATCGGGTTGGCCAGCAGCTCCGCGAACGCGACGTGCGCGCCGTCGAGCTGGCGGGTCCGCTCCCCGATCCAGAGGAAGTGCGTCGACAGGTCGTAGAGCTTCGGGGCCTCCCCGCCGGTGGGGTCGCGCTCGAGGTCCAGGCGCAGCATGGCGCGCTCGTAGTCCAGCAGCAGCGCCTCGTGGCTGGCGTAGAACTCGACCTGGTGCAGGTTGTGGTCGCGCACCCCGCAGGCGTCCATGAAGCGGACCGCGCGGTCGATCTCGGCGGCGACGGCCTCGTAGCGCACGCCCGCGGCGGAGGTGCGGACGAAGTCCTTGTTCCAGTCGTGCACCTTGGACAGGTCGGCGAGCCCGGTCGCGGTCAGGCCGCGGACCAGGTTCATCGCCGCGGAGGCGTTCGCGTAGGCACGCACCATGCGCGACGGGTCCGGGATCCGGCCCTGCGGGTCCGGAGCGAGGCCGTTGACGATGTCCCCGCGGTAGGACGGCAGCCCGGCCGCGTCGATCGGGGAGCTGCGCGGCTTGGCGTACTGCCCGGCGATCCGGCCGACCTTGACCACCGGCATCGAGGCACCGTAGGTCAGGACGACGGCCATCTGCAGCAGCGTGCGGATCGTCGCCCGGATGTGCGGCTCGGTGTTGTCGACGAAGGTCTCGGCGCAGTCGCCGCCCTGCAGCAGGAACGCCTCGCCGTTCGCGACGTCGGCGAGCCGGGACTGCAGCCGGTCGACCTCGGGCGGCAGCACCACCGGCGGGACGGACTCGAGGACCTTCCGCACGTCGCCCACCTGCGACGGGTCGGGCCACTCGGGCTGCTGGGCGGCGGGGCGGGAGAGCGCGTCGTCCAGCGCGGAGCGCAGGTCCGCGGGCAGCGGCGGCAGCTCCGGGAGGACGTCGATCGGCGCGTCGACGGACCAGTTCACGTGGTCCAGCCTAGGCCGCGGCCGATCCCTACCGGGGCGCGGCCCCCGTCGCGAGGGTCTCGGCGATCACTTCCCAGCGCCGCAGGTTGTGCCGGGCGTCGGCGAGCGCGTCGTGCGCCTCGGCGGGCGGCGGGGGCAGTGCCGGGCGGCCCGCGTCCTCCCACCGCTGGCGCAGCTCGCGGGTGAAGCGCGGGATCGGGCGCGGCAACGCGGGCATCGCGCCCCACAGCTGGCACAGCGCCACGTGGTCGTAGGCGGCGATCCAGGCCCACAGCTCGACGTCGCCGGGCGCACCGGTGCAGAAGTCGAGGATCTCCTCACGCATCCGGGCCCGCGACATCCAGGCCCGGTCGCTGGGCGGGGGCAGCTTGGGCAGGACGTTGGCCCGCACCCACTTGCCCGCCCGGTCCGGGTCGAACTCGGTGGACACGGCGTAGAACTCGCGGCCGTCCTCGCCGACGATCCCGATCGACACCAGGTCGATCGTCGTGCCGTCCTCGATGAACTCGGTGTCGTAGAAGAAGCGCATGGTGCCGTCCTGTCTACCGGAGCCGGTCAGGAGGCGCGGGAGTCGGGCACGTTCGCGTCCGGCCGCGGCAGGCTCTGGCGCGACGGGGCCGGCGGCGGCGCACCGGCCGCGGCCTTCTCCTTGACCGACGCCGCGTACAGGTCGACGTAGGTCTGCCCGGACAGCTCCATCAGCGCGTACATGATCTCGTCGGTCATGGAGCGCTCGATGAACCGGTCCCCCGCCATGCCCTCGTAGCGGGAGAAGTCCAGCGGCTCGCCGATCACGATCCGCACCTTGCGCGGGCGCCACATCTTCGAGCCGATGGGGTTGACCTTGTCGGTCCCCACCATGGCGACCGGGATGACCGGCACGCCGGCCTCCAGCGCCATCCGGGCGACGCCGGTCTTGCCCTTGTAGAGCCGCCCGTCGGGCGAACGGGTGCCCTCCGGGTAGATGCCGAGCAGCTTGCCCTCGTTCAGCAGCCGCACCGCGGTGTCCATCGCGGCGCGCGCCGCGGACCCACCGGACCGGTCCACCGGGACCTGCCCGACGCCGGTGAAGAACTGCTTCTTGAACCAGCCGCGGATCCCGGGCTCGGTGAAGTACTCGCGCTTGGCGAGGAAGGTCACCCGCCGCGGCAGCATCAGCGGCAGGAAGAAGGAGTCGGCCACCGCGAGGTGGTTGCTGGCGAGGATCGCGCCGGAGCCGGCGGGCACGTTCTCGGCGCCGCGCACCTCCGGCCGGCAGAACAGCCTCATCAACGGGCCGAGCAGCACGAACTTGGACCACCAGTACAGCACCCTGCGCTGCCTCCCTACCGACTTCGGCGACAGCCTACGGAGCGTCGACACCTCCTCACAACGGGGCTGTGGTCACCGTGGTCGGGCGCGCCCCGCGGTGGCCCGCGCGGGCCCGTGGGCGGTGTCGGGCGGGACACCGGCCGTGACAGGATGGGAGCCGCCGCGAGCGGGGAGGGACGGACCGGTATGAGTTCCGCAGACCCCGCGCGTGACCGCGAGGACCGGCCCGACGACGACTTCGACGCGATCGTCTCCGCCTGGCGCGACGAGGGCTCGGTGCCGGACTGGCCCGCCGAGCCCGTCGAGCGGGCCGACCGTGCGGACCGCACCGACAGCGGCGACACCGGCGACGCCACGGGCACCGCGGCGGACCGCCCCGTGCACCGGCCGGGCCCCGCGGTCCCGCCCCCGGGAGGCGGGGCCGACGCCGACCCGGAGGACCACTACCACCCGCCGGAGCCGCCGCCACTGCCGCGGCCGGGCCCCCCGGCCGTCGTGGGTGGCGGACTGATCGCGGTGGGGCTGCTGCTGTGCGTCGCGCCGGGGCTGGTCGGCGTCGGCGGGACCTGGCCGCTGCCGCTGGGGCTGGTGCTCATCGCGGCCGGGCTGGGCTGGTTGTTGCTGCGGCTGTGGAGCCCGGACACCGACGAGGGCCCCGACCCCTGGGACGACGGCTCGCGGCTGTAGCGCTCAGCGCCGGGCGTCGGCCCGCAGGCTCTCCCGGGCCAGCGTCGCCGCGCCCACGACGGCGGCGGCCGCGCCGAGCTGCGCGGTCCGGATCCGGGCCAGCGGCCGGTTGCCCGCGCCGGTGAGGATGCGGGCGTAGTGCTCGCGGGCGGCGTCGAGGAACAGGGGCGCCGACGCCGACACCCCGCCGGCGATCACCACGAGGTCCGGGTCGAAGACGTCCGCGACGAGCGAGAGCCCCTCCCCCAGCCAGCGCCCCATGTCGTCGAGGGCGGCGCGGGCGACCGGGTCGCCCTCGCGGGCGGCGGCGGCGACCCGTTTGCCGGTGATCCGCCCCGGGTCGACGGCGGCCTCCCGGGCCAGGCCGGACGGGCCGGGCACGTCGCCGCCCGAGAGCATCTCCAGCGCGGTGGCGCCGAGCGCGGTCCCGCTGCAGTAGCGCTCCCAGCAGCCGCGCTTGCCGCACGGGCAGGCTCGCCCCTCCGGGACGACCCGCAGGTGCCCGAGCTCGGGCGCGACGCCGTGCGCGCCGCGGTACAGCTCGCCGTCGAGCAGCAGGGCACCGCCGATCCCGGTGCCCAGCGCGATGACCAGCGCCACCGACGCGCCCGCCGCGGCGCCGTAGCGGCGTTCGGCGAGCGCGGCGGAGTTCGCGTCGTGCTCCACGACGACCGGGATCCCCCCGAGCCGGGCGCCGATCCGCTCGGCGACCGGGGCGTCGCGCCAGGACAGGTGCGGGGCGTAGCGGACCAGCCCGCGCGGGGCGTCGACGAACCCGGCGAGCGCGAGCCCGACGGCGGCGACGGTGTGCCGGCGCCGCAGCTCCTCGACCGCGCCGGCGATGGCGGCCTCCAGCGTGTCGTCGGTGCGTGGGGTCGGTGCGGAGGCGGTGTCGAGGATCCCGCCCTCGGCGTCGACGACGCCCGCGCGCACGCTGGTACCCCCGACGTCCACCCCGATGGTGCGGACGTCGGACATCCGGGGGCTCATGTCCGGTGCACCACGATCCGCTGGACGGAGCGACCGCTGCCCTGCGGCCGGCGGGACTCCCGGCGCGCGGGCGGGGCGGCCTCCTCCAACAGCGCGACGAGCACGGCGAGCAGCCCGGTGGCGTGGTCGGCGAGCCGGGTGACCAGCTCCGAGCGCTCCCCCCGGACGACGGCGATCAGCGCGCACACCGGACAGGCGGTGCAGGAGCCCGCGGCGCCGGGGCCGGGGTCGACGCCCGTGGCCTGCAGCGAGTCCGACATGGCCTCGGTGGCGGTGCGCAGCCGGTCGAGCAGCGCCACCGCGGTGACCCGCAGGTCCTCCGGGATCGCGCCGTGGGTGCCGCAGTGGGTGCCGCCCTGGGTGCCGCCCTGGGTGCCGCGGCCGCTCACGAGGTCATCCAGGTGCCCGGGTCGGGGACGAAGGAGATCACCAGGCGGGCGTCGGAGCCGTGGCCCTCCAGCCGGGCGCCGGTGGCCTCGCAGCGGCGCAGCACCGACGGCAGCGAGACCACGCGCCGGGAGAACCCGATGCCGACGACCATGTCGTCGCCGACCCGGGCGAGGTCCAGCGGCGCGTCCTGGGCGCCGGGCAGCGCCACGTCGAGCTCGAACTCGGTGTCGGCGGAGACCCCGTGACCGGCGGTGCGCCGGAGCTCCATCAGCGGCCGCGACGGGGCGTCGTCGGCCGTGCCCGCGGGGTCGTCGTCGCCGTAGACGGAGTGGGCCAGCTCGCGCAGTGCGGCGACGCCGGTCGGCTCGGCGGCGGTGTAGCGGACGGCCGTCACCGGCACGTCCGCGCCGAGCTCGCCCAGCTCGGCGAGCACGGACTGCTGCTCGGCGGCACGTTCGCGCAGCCAGCGGGCGGCGGGCCCGCGCAGCGACGGCGGCGGGCCCGGCATCACCCGGTTCGCCAGCAGCCCGTCGACCCGCAGCTCGTGCAGGGCGAGCGCGGTCAGGGTCCGGCGGGTCTCGGCCGCGACGACCCGCTCCGGGGTCAGCACCAGCCGGATCGAGGTGCGGGAGCGGTCCGCGAGCAGGCCGCGCAGGCCGCGCAGCTGCTCGGCCAGCACACCGAGCGCGTCGACGGTGCGCTCCCAGCCCGCGCCGTCGGCCTTCGCGCCGGCGAGTCCGGCGACCAGACCGCGCACGGCGCGCCGGTGTGCGGGGAACAGCCGCTCCAGGTAACCCGACAGCGCCTCGGGCAGGGTGAGCAGCCGCAGCGTCTCCGCAGTCGGCCCGCAGTCGACGACGACGACGTCGAAGCGGCCGGAGTCGGCGAAGCGCTGCACCTCGACGAGCGCGAGCAGGTCCTCGACGCCGGGCAGCACGGTCAGCTCGTCGGCGACGAGCTCGTCCACCCCGGCCCCGGCGAGCATCGTGCGCAGGTGCCCCTGCAGGTCCCCCCAGGCGCCCTCGAGCAGGTGCCGGGCCTCGATGTGGGCGCCCCACAGGTTGTCGGTGACCTCGGTGGGATCGGCGCCCAGCTCGGCGTCCAGCGCGTCGCCGAGGGAGTGCGCCGGGTCGGTGGACACGACCAGCGCCGACCGCCCGGTCCCGGCGACGTGCGCGGCCGTCGCGGCGGCCAGGGTCGTCTTGCCGACCCCGCCCTTGCCGGTGAAGAGCACCACACGCACAGCGCGGAGCCTAACGATCGTGTCCGGGTCGCCGCCGACCGGCTCAGCCCTTCTCGACGCGGCGCTTGAGCCCCTTCAGGGCCGCGTCGATGATCACTTTCTCCGCCTTGCGACGGAGCATCCCGATCATCGGGAAGTTGACCTCGACGCTGAGCTCGTAGGTGACGGTGGTGCCGCCTGCGTCGCCGACCAGCCGGTACGCGCCGTCCTGGGCGCGCTGGATGCCGCCCTTGACCAGCGTCCACGACACCGAGCGGTCGTCGGCGGCCCAGTCGTAGTCGAGGGTGTAGGTGTCCTTGATGGCCCCGGCGTCCATCGCGAAGCGGACCTGGCGGGCGCGGCCGTCGGCACCGGCGTCGAGGATCTCGACGCTGGTGATCTGGTCGGTCCACTCGGGGTAGGACGCGAAGTCCGCGATCACCGCCATGACCCGCTCCGGCGGGGCGTCGATGTGGATCGAGGACGAGGTCGCGTCGGCCATGGCGGGAGGCTATCCGGTGGTCAGAACCGGAGCACGTAGGGCGTGCCGTGCGCACGGAAGTGTCCGGCGTTGACGCACTCGGTGCGGCCGACCCGGGTACGGCGGCGCAGCGGCTGGTGCACGTGGCCGAACAGCGCGTGCGAGGGCTGCTCGGCCCGGATCCGCGCGGCCAGCGGGGCACTGGCGATCTCGGCGCGGCGGGTGACGACGTCGTAGGTCAGGCCCGGGAGCGCCGGCGGGACGTGGGTGCACAGCACGTCGGCCGGGCCGAGCGCGTCCAGGCGGGCGGTCCAGTCCTCGTGGGACACGAAGTGCGGCTGCCAGGGGCCGGTGCGGCGCGGGTCGACCCCGGGCGGCAGCGGCACCCCGCCGAGGAAGCCGAACCGGCGGCCACCGATCTCGACCACCCGTCCGTCGGCGCGGGTGACGCCCTCGGTCTCGGGCCAGGCGTCGGGGACGTCGACGTTGCCGGGGATCGCCCACACCGGCACCCCGAGCCCGCCCAGTACCCCGAAGACCTCGGCGTACTGGGCGGCGACGGCCTCGGCGACGGCGGCCGCCGGGTCGGTGAACCGGGCCCAGGAACGCTCCAGCAGGCCCAGCATCTGCGTGCGCGGTGCCCCGATCCGGCGCATCCGGCCGAACTCGGCGGCCACCTCCGCCCCGAGCAGCCGGGAGATGATCCCGTTGGCCGGGTCGCGGTAGTCGATGAACTCCAGCAGGTCGCCGAGCACGAGCACGCCGTCGGCGCCCTCGGCGGCGCGGGCGAGCGGCGTGGTGGCGCCGTGGACGTCGGTGACGACGTGCAGCCGCACGCTCAGGCCGTCCCGTCCGGCCGGTACGCCGACGGCGCGACGCCGGCCGGGCGTCCGTCCTCCAGCCGGCGCTTGAGCGCGAAGGCGTGCGCCTTGAACGCGCGGTGCCGCCGGTCGGACTCGGCGCGCAGCCACCGGCGGCGGCGCAGCCGCCCGCCGGACGGCGCACCGTCCGGGTCCGCGCGCAGGAAGAAGTGCAGGACGGTGCCGTCGCCCTCCGGCTCGCACCAGACCTCCATGGTCCCCACCAGCGCGCCGGTCACGGTCCAGCGCAGCCCGGCCGGTCCGCGGTCGTGTGCGACCTCGGGGCGCAGGTCGGGCCAGTACGACGGCCACCGGGCCGGGTCGGCGAACTCCGCCGCGACCCGCTCGCGGGGCACGGCCAGGAAGGTCTCGTCGATCACGTCGATCGCGGGCACCGGGTCAGCGTGCCACCCCGTGCGACGGCCCCGGTCACGGGTACCGTCGCGGGCCGGGCCGGACCGGCGGATCAGCTCGTGGATCCGGTATGTCCGGTTCGATGTACGCACGTCCTACTCTCCGGTAAGTTCTGCCGGAAGGTGTCGCCGCAGCCGTCGCGGCGACCGTGTTCTCAGCCTGTCGAGGCCGCCAGGAGGTCGATCCCCGTGCGTGAGTACAGCGTTCCCGCCGCGGTGTCAGTGGGAGACGAGGAATCGCTCTCGGACGCCGTGTTCGACAATGCCGCGCAGCACCCGTCGGACGTGCTCTACCGCCGCAAGGCCACGGACGGGACCTGGTCGGAGGTGACCGCGGCCGAGTTCGCCGAGCAGGTCACCCGGGTCGCGGCCGGGCTGATCGCCGCTGGTGTGCAGGCCGGGGACCGGGTCGCGCTGCTGTCGCGGACCCGCTACGAGTGGACCCTGTTCGACTACGCGATCCTCGCCGCGGGCGGGGTCACCGTCCCGATCTACGAGACCTCCTCGCCGGACCAGATCTCCTGGATCGTGTCGAACTCCGGCGCGGTCGGGATCGTCGTCGAGACCGCCGACCACGCCGCGGCGCTGGAGAAGGTCCGCGGGGACCTGCCGTCGCTGCGCACCGTGTGGCAGATCGAGCCCGCCGGGTCGGCGCCGGACGCCCCCTCGGCGGTGGAGCAGCTGCGCGGCCTGGGCTCGGACACCCCGGACGCCGTGGTCCACGAGCGCCGGGGCGCGGTGCGCGCGGACGACCTGTGCACTCTGATCTACACCTCGGGCACGACCGGCCGGCCCAAGGGCTGCGAGCTCACCCACCGCAACATGCTCTCCGAGATCCGGACGATCGCCGCGACGATCCCGCACCTGTTCGAGCCGGGCGACTCGGTGCTGCTGTTCCTGCCGCTCGCGCACGTGTTCGGCAAGGCCATCCAGTGCGGCTGCCTGGCCACCCGCACCGTCGTCGGGCACACCCCCGACGTCAAGAACCTGCTGCCCGACCTGGCGGAGTTCCGGCCGACCTTCCTGCTCGCCGTGCCGCGGGTGTTCGAGAAGGTCTACAACGGGGCCCGGCTCAAGGCGCACAACGACGGCAAGGGGAAGATCTTCGACGCCGCCGCCGACACCGCGATCGCCTACTCCGAGGCGCTCGACGCGGGCGGCCCGGGGCTGCTGCTCAAGGCCCGGCACGCGTTGTTCGACAAGCTCGTGTACGGCAAGCTGCGCGCCGCCGTCGGCGGGAACGTCAAGGCGGCGGTGTCGGGATCGGCGCCGCTGGGTGCGCGGCTGGGCCACTTCTTCCGCGGCATCGGCCTGCCGGTCCTGGAGGGCTACGGCCTGACCGAGACCACCGCGGGCATCACCCTGAACACCCTCGACGCCCAGCGGGTCGGCTCGGTCGGGCGCCCGGTGCCCGGCTGCGCGGTCCGGATCGCCTCCGACGGCGAGATCATGCTGCGCGGCGACATCGTCTTCCGCGGCTACTGGGACAACGAGGAGGCCTCGGCCGAGGCCCTGGAGTCCGACGGCTGGTTCCACTCCGGCGACATCGGTGAGCTCGACGACGGCGGCTTCCTCACGATCACCGGCCGCAAGAAGGAGATCATCGTCACCGCGGGCGGCAAGAACGTGGCCCCGGCCGTGCTCGAGGACCGCCTGCGGGCGCACCCGTTGGTCGGGCAGTGCATCGTGATCGGCGACCAGAAGCCGTTCATCTCCGCGCTGGTCACGATCGACCCGGACGCCCTACCGGGCTGGCGCGAACGCAACGGCAAGCCCGCCGGCGACGGGAGCTCGGCCGCCGACCTCGTCGACGATCCGGAGCTGCGCGGCGAGATCGCGGCCGCGGTCGAGGACGCCAACCAGGCCGTCTCGCGGGCCGAGCAGATCCGCAAGTTCACGATCCTGCCGCACGACTTCAGCGAGGCGGGCGGCGAGCTGACGCCGACGATGAAGGTCAAGCGCAAGGTCGTCGTGGAGTCCTACTCCGACGAGATCGAGGCGCTCTACGCGGGGACCACCGCCGACAAGGGCTGACCCTCCACCGACGCCCTCCTCCCGGCGCCGACGGGTCGCGCGCTCAGCGCGGCCCGTCGTCGCCGGTCAGGAAGCCGTGCAGCCGCGCCGCCGACGACGGTCCGCCCCAGAGCCGACGGACGCGGGCCCGCCCGGCGCGACCCATCGCCGTCGCGCGGGCGGGATCGGCGAGCAGGTCCGCGACCCGGTCGGCGACGGCGGCGACGTCCCGTCCCGCCACGACGTGGCCGGTCACGCCGTCCTCGACGGTCTCCGGTGCTCCGCCGGAGTCCCCCGCGACGACGGGCAGTCCCGACGCCGCGGCCTCCAGCAGCGCGATCCCCAGCCCCTCGACGTCGAGCCCGCCCAGGTGGGTGCGGCACGGCAGGGCGAACACGTCCCCGGCGGCGTGGTGCGCGGCGAGCTCGGCGGCCGGCACCCCGCCGGTGGACACCACGGCGTCGGCGACCCCGGCCCGGGCCGCCAGTGCGCGCAGCCGGTCCCGGTAGGGCCCGCCGCCGACGAGCAGCAGCCGGGCGCCCGGCACCCGCGCGCGGATCCTCGGCAGCGCCGCGACCAGCACGTCCTGCCCCTTGCGCGGCACCAGCCGGGACACACACGACACCACCGGCGCGTCCCCGAGCCGGTAGCGGGCCCGGACCGCGGCGCGGGCGGCCGGGTCGGGCGCGAAGCGCACGGTGTCCACCGGCGGCGGCAGGACCTCGACGGCCGCGTCCGGGCCGAGCGCACCGGCGAGCCGGCTGCGGGTCCAGCGCGAGACCGTGGTGACGACGTCGGCGTCCCGGCCGATCCGGCGCAGCGCCCGACGCGCGCCGGGCAGCATCGACCAGCCGACCTCGTGGCCGTGCGTGGTGGCGACGACCCGCTCCACCCCCGCGTGGCGGCGCAGGTACGGGCCGAGCAGCCCCAGCGGCGCGGCCGCGCCGAACCAGACGGTCCGGGCGTCGTGCTCGCGGGCCAGCTCCGCGGCGCGCCGGGCGACCTCGGGGACCGGCAGCATCAGCGACGACCGGTGCCGGTGCACGGGGAACGGCAGCGTGGCGTCGTGGGCGGCGTCGCCGCGCCAGGCGGGGGCGTGGACGGCGAGGGTCTCCGGCGGGAGCGCGCGGGCGAGGTCGGACAGGTAGGACTGGATGCCGCCGGGGCGGGGCGGGAAGTCGTTGGTCACCAGCAGCGTGCGCGCCACGATCGGCGACGCTAGTCCCCGACGGGGCGGCGGCCCCCGGTGGTCACCGGCGGACCGGGCAGCGGGGTCGGAGCGGCGGGGTCGGGACGGCGGCTCCGCACGCGCACGGCGCGTCGGGGATGCGGGCCGCCGGGCGACACTCCGGGGAGCGGACGAGTTCCGCGTCCTCACCGCTGCGTGACCGGAGCGTTGGCCCGCCGGCGTGGCGCTGCTCCGCAGGAGTGGTGCCGGTCGTTCGACGGGACAGCTGGTGAGGATGTCGTGCTGTTCAGGTGAACGAGTGCGGCCGCCCGCGGTGACGGTCCGGCCCGGCATTTCTCCGGCGCGGCCATTCTGTCGGACCCCTCCCCTAGCGTCCGCGGTACTCGACCACCTCGGGTCCGACGAAGGAGGAGCCATGATCGTCGACTGCGATCGCTGCGAGGTCCGCGGTGCCGCGTGCGGTGACTGCGTCATCGGAGTGCTGCTGGAGGTCCCGGAGGACGACCGACCGATCCCCTATCTCCCCGTCGACCTGGCGGCCGGCTCGGTGGACACGAGCGTGGCCACGGCCGGGGCCCCGGTGGAGTTCGCCGAGCCGGAGCGCCGGGCGTTGCAGGTGCTGGCCGAGGGCGGCCTCATCCCGCACCTGCGCCTGGTCGAGCCGGGCGCGCCGGCACGCACCACGCTGCCGATGCCGGTGGTCCCGCCGGCCGGGCGCCGGACCCGGCACCGTGACGTGGGGTGACCGGTCAGCCGCCGAGGCGGCGCAGCAGCACGGCGGACGCCACGGTGTGCGCGCCCCGGCGGCGCACCGAGCGCACGAGTTCCTGGTCCGAGGTCGCCACCAGCAGCGGCCTGCCCGCCGGTTCGGCGGCGACGAGGTCGCGGACGACGTCGTCGGCGATCACCCCGGCGTCGCTGAACAGCACCCGTACCCCGCGGCTGCCGCGCACCGGCGCGGCGATCACCGCGGCGCCGTCGAACACCACGGTGATCTCGGCCCCGGTGCGGGCGCCCAGGGCGCTGAGCTGGGCCACCAGCCGGGAGCGCTGGTCGGCCAGCGGCAGGTCCGGGTAGCCGGTCTTGCTGACGTTGTAGCCGTCGACGATGAGGTGCACCGACGGCACGCTCAGCAGCGCGTCCAGCGCGGCCAGCCCGTCGACGGGTGCCGCGGCGCGTGCGCCCGCCGCGCGGTCGCCCGTGCCCGCGACCAGGTCCGCCGGCCGCGGTCCGCCCGCGCCGACGTCGAGCTCGCGGCGCAGGCCCGAGATCGCGCCGCTGACGGTGTCGAGCAGCAGCTCCAGGCGCACCTCGTCGCCGCGACGGGCCTCGCGGGCGGCCTGGCGGGCGGCGGCGACCTGACCGGCCGCGGCCTCGGCCCTGCGGCGTTCCCGGTCGGCGCGCTCGCGCTCGGCGGCGGTCTCGGCGCGGGCCCGCGCGAGTTCCTCGTCGACGCCGCCGCGCAGCCGCGCGACCTCCGCCTCCAGCTCGCTGCGGGCCTCGAGTGCGGCACGCAGCCGGGCGCCCTGGTCGCTGACCCGGCGGCGCATCTGCTGGTACTCGGTCTCCCGCTCACCGACGAGCATGCGGGCCCGCTCCTGTTCCTCGACCAGCTCGGCCCGGGCCCGTTCGAGCTCGGCGGTGAGCTTGTCGACCTTGGCCAGTGCCTCGTCGCGCTCGGCGCGCAGGTTCGCCAGGTCCGCGGTCTGTCCCACCTCGGCGACCCGCCGGTCCGCGAGCGGGTCGGCGGTGAGCAGCGCGACCGCGGCCGCATCGAGCTTGTCGACGGGCGCGGGCAGCGGCCCGGCCCCTTCCGCGGCTCCGGCGTCGCCGGCGGGCGCGCCGGTCCCGTCCGGGGACGGGTCGTCGGTGGGCCGTGGCGTGGAGGTCTCGGGAAGCTCCAGCTCACCGGGCCGGTTCTCGGCCCACCAGGCCACCACCGCGGCCCGGAACGCCGCGTCGTGCTGGAGCCGGGCCACCAGCACCTGCCCGCCGAGGCGGGCCCGCTTGGCGGGGGTGAACCGGGCGAAGCGGCGCAGCGGGGTGGGGACCTCCCCGGGCGGCAGGCCGCCCAGCGCGGTGCCCGCGATCTCCGCGAGCCGGGCCCGCAGCGGGGCGGGCAGCTCCGGCCAGTCGCCCGCGGCCGGTCCGCCGGGGCCCTCCCCGTCACGGGTACCGTCCTCGGCGCACGACGGCGGCCCGGAGCGCGTGGGCTCCGGTCGCTCCGTGTCGTCGTGCGCCATCTCTCCAGGTTATCCCCGCCCGCCCCGGACCGCCGTCGGCGCGGCCGTCCCCGTACGGGGCGTGCCCGATCGGTGGCGGCGCCGCGCCCGCCCGGGTCCCGGCCGGGCGTTCGAACATACTGTCGGACCCGACGGCTACGGTGCGGGCGTGACCTCCTGCTCCCCGCAGCTCACCTTCGACGAGCTGGGCACGCCGCTGCGCGACGTCACCTTCTGCGTGGTGGACCTGGAGACGACCGGCGGCAGCCACCGGACCGACGCGATCACCGAGGTCGGCGCCGTCGCCGTCCGCGGCGGCAGCCGGGTCTCCGAGCTCGGCACCCTGGTCGATCCGGGCGTGCGGATCCCGGCCGACATCACCCGCCTGACCGGCATCACCACGGCGATGCTGCACGGCGCACCGCCGCTGGGGGCGGTCCTGCCGTCGGTGCTGGACATGCTCCGCGGCTCGGTCCTGGTGGCGCACAACGCCCCGTTCGACGCCGGGTTCCTCAAGGCCGCCTGCGAGCGCCTCGACCGTCCCTGGCCCGGCCCCCCGGTCCTGTGCACCGCCCGGCTCGCCCGTGCCGTGCTGCCGCACGCCGAGTGCCCCAGCGTGAAGCTGGGCGTCCTGGCCCGGCACTTCGGATGTGCCACCACCCCGGACCACCGGGCGCTGACCGACGCCAGGGCGACCGTCGAGGTGCTGCACCACCTGCTGGAGCGGATCGGGAACCTGGGCGTGCAGAGCCTGGAGGAGCTGCTGCAGCTCGTGCGGGACCGGGCCCCGCACCGGCCCACCACCACCCAGCGCCGCCGCAGGCACCTGGCGAACGACGTGCCCTCCGCGCCCGGGGTGTACCTGTTCCGCGGCGGCGACGGCCAGGTGCTCTACGTGGGCACCAGCGGTGACCTGCACCGGCGGGTGCGGTCGTACTTCACCGCCGGGGAGAAGCGCCGCCGGGTCCGGGACATGCTCGCCCGGGCCGAGAAGGTCGACACGGTGGTCTGCGCGCACGCCCTGGAGGCCTCGGTGCGCGAGCTGGCCCTCATCGCCGCGCACCGCCCGCCGTACAACCGGCGCTCGCGCAACCCCGGCCGGGCCTACTGGGTGGTGCCGACGGCGGAGGCGTTCCCGCGGCTGTCGGTCGTCGCCACCCCGCGGGCGGGCGCCCTGGGCCCGTTCGGGTCGCAGCGGGCCGCGACCGACGTGCTCGACGCGGCGCTGGACGCGCTGCCGCTGCGCCGGTGCACGATCCGCATCCCGGCCCGGAACCCGTCGGCGACACCGTGTGCGCTGCACGAGCTGGGCCGCTGCGCCGCGCCGTGCGCCGGTCTGCAGCCGGCCGAGGACTACGCGCCCGCCGTGCACGCCTGGGGTCACCTCGTCGCGGGCAGGGACGACGGCCCGCTGCGGGTGCTGGCCGCCGAGGTCGACGACCGGTCCGAGGGCGGGCGCTACGAGGCCGCCGCACGGGCCCGGGACCGGCTGGCCACGCTGGCCGCCGGGGTCGACCGGGGCACCACCCTGGCCGCGCTCGCGGGGATCGACGAGCTGGTCGGCGCCCGGCCCGACGGCAGGGGCGGCTGGGAGCTCGCCGTGCTGCGGCACGGGCGGCTCGCCGCGGCGGGCACCGCGCCGCGCGGGGTGCGGCCGATGCCGGTCGTCGAGGCGCTGCGGGCCGGCGCGCAGACGGTCCTGCCGGGCGACGGGCCGCTGCGCGGGGCCCCGTCGGAGGAGGTCCGGATCCTGCACCGCTGGCTCACCAGCGGCGGGACCCGGCTGGTGCACTGCGACCCGCCGTGGGCGGAGCCGGCGTGGGGCGGGGGCGCCTGGCGCACCTGGGCCGAGCGGGCCCGGGAGGCCTCGCACCGCACCGGTGACCGCTCCCCCGACGAACCGGCCGGGGTCTGAGGTCGCACGGAGACCGCACGCACGACGGCGGCCCCGCCGGAGACCGGGTCTCCGGCGGGGCCGCCGTGGAGTGCTTCCGGGCCGGGGCCCGGGCCGTGCTCAGTCGCGCGGCTGCTGCGGACGACCACCGTCGTCCGGGCGGCCCGCGAGCTCACCGTGCCCGGACTCGAGCTCCGCCCGCGCCTCGTGACGCTGGCGCGACTCCTCGAGCTCGCGCTCGTGGGCCTCGTGGCGGGCCGCGGCCAGCGCACGGGACTCCTCGACCGGGTCGGGCGTGAGCAGCGAACCGGAGACCGGCTCACCCGCCGAGCCCAGCTGGTTCATCCGCTTGGGCACCGAGGCGCCCTGGTACTCCAGCGGGATGGCGTGGCCGTGCGCGTCGACGCCGCCCAGCGGCTGGTGCACCTCGATGAACTCGCCGTGCGGGAGCCGCTTGATGATGCCCGTCTCGATGCCGTGCTCCAGCACCGCGCGGTCCGACCGCTGCAGACCGATGCACCAGCGGTAGGCCACCCAGTACACGATCGGCGGCACGACGAGCAGACCGATGCGGCCGGCCCACGTCGTCGCGTTCAGCGAGATGTGGAAGAAGTACGAGATCCAGTCGTTGAACCCGCACATCACGAGCCACAGGTAGAACGAGATCGCCATGGCGCCGAGCGCGGTCCGGACCGGCACGTCGCGCGGGCGCTGCAGCAGGTTGTGGATCGCCTCGTCGCCGGTGAAGCGCCGCTCGATCGACGGGTAGGCACCCGCGAGCACGAACAGCACCGGCAGGAAGCCCGCGGTGGGGATGAACGCCGCCGGGATCGTGTACGTCCCGAACAGGTAGAACTCCCACGGCGGGAAGATCCGGCCCATGCCCTCGGACCACAGCATGTAGAAGTCCGGCTGCGACCCGGCGGAGATGTGCGAGGCGTCGTACGGGCCGAGGTGCCAGATGGGGTTCATCTGGAACAGCCCCGAGATCAGCGCCAGCACACCGGCGACGACGAAGAAGAACGCGCCGCCCTTCGCCGCGAACTGCGGCATGATCCGCACGCCGACGACGTTGTTCTCGGTCCGGCCGGGGCCGGGGAACTGGGTGTGCTTCTGGTACCACACCAGCCCGAGGTGCACGGCGATCAGCGCGAGGATGATCCCGGGCAGGATCAGCACGTGGATGATGTAGAGCCGCGGGATGATCTCGGTCCCGGGGAACTCGCCGCCGAACAGCGCCCAGTGCACCCAGGTGCCCATGATCGGCACGGTCAGCGTGATGCCCGAGGCGATGCGCAGACCCACACCGGAGAGCAGGTCGTCCGGCAGGGAGTAGCCGGTGAAGCCGGCGAAGGTGCCCAGCAGGATCAGCACGATCCCGATGGTCCAGTTGGCCTCGCGCGGCTTGCGGAACGCTCCGGTGAAGAACACCCGGAACATGTGGATGATCATCGCCGCGACGAACAGCAGCGCCGCCCAGTGGTGCAGCTGGCGCATGAACAGCCCGCCGCGGACCTCGAGCGAGATCTCCAGGGCGGACTCGTAGGCACGCGACATGTGCACGCCGCGCAGCGGGTCGTACGGCCCGTTGTAGGCGACCTCCTGCATGGAGGGGTCGAAGAACAGCGCCAGGTAGGTGCCCGACAGCAGCACGATGATGAAGCTGTACAGGGCGATCTCGCCCAGCATGAACGACCAGTGGGTCGGGAAGACCTTGTTGAACTGCTTCCGCAGACCCGCGGCCGCGTGGTAGCGCTGGTCCGCCTGGTCGAGTGCTTCGCCGCCCTTGGCCGCGAGGCCCCCTGAGGAGGTGGTGGGTGTCGTGATCGAACTCATGTCGTCTTCGGCCTCTCCCAGAACGCGGGTCCGACGGGCTCCACGAAGTCGCTGCGGGCGACGAAGAAGCCCTCCTCGTTCACCGTGATCGGCAGCTGAGGCAACGGCCGGGCGGCCGGCCCGAAGACGGGCTCGGCATCCTGGGTGGCCAGGAACTGCGACTGGTGGCACGGGCAGAGAATGCGGTTGTCCTGCGCCTGGAACAGCGAGGTCGGGCATCCGAGGTGGGTGCAGACCTTCGACCAGGCGTAGAAGTCACCGTAGTTGAAGTTCTCCTGACCGGGGCGCTTCGTGACCTCGGTCCCGGGGCGGAGACGGATGAGCATGACCGGCGCGTCCGAGGCGCGCTGCGCGTGCAGCAGCTCCTCCTCGTTGCCCCGCTCGCTCTCGCGGTACGGGAAGACCGTCATCATCGCGCCCGGCTCCATGTCCTCGGGTCGCACGCGGGCGATCTCGGAGAGGATGCCGGTGTCGGTGCGCAGGTAGACCGTCTCGCCGTTCTCCGGACGCCAGCCGGTGTGCCACAGCGGGGCGTTCTCACCCTCGGCCCACGGGTTCCGGATGATGCCGCCGAGCGCGACGACGCCGGTGCCGATACCGGCGACGGCCGCCGCCAGCCCGGCGCTGCGGATGATCAGCTTGCGACGGCCGATCGTCGTGCCCTTGCCCGCGTCGGCGACCTGGGCCAGGAAGGTGGCGCGGTCGACGTCGGTGGACGGGCCGTCGTGGCGCTGCTGGACCGAGGTCTCGTCCGGGAAGAGCTTCTTCACCATCTGGATGACCGCGATGCCGATGGAGAGCACCGCGAACCCGAAGGTGAAGCCGATGACCGGGGTGTAGAGGTTGTAGAGCGCGTGGCCGGGCTCGCCGACGTTGACGTACTCCCACGGCCACGCGATGAACGCGACCACGAAGGCGATCATGGAGATCGCCGAGATGATGAACCACAGCGCGACCGAACGCTCGGCGCGCTTCTCCGCGCGGGTCCCCGGGATCGGGAACGCCGGCGTGTTGTGCACGACCTCGACCTCGTCGAGCTCGCCGGCCAGACGGGCCAGCTGCTCGGGCGACATCTCGTCGAGCTCCTCCTTGGTCGGACGACGGTCCGACCCGGTGCTGACTTCGCTGCTCAACTCTTCGCCCCCAACCAGATGGCGAACCCGACCAGACCGGACATCACGACGGCGAAGATGAAGACACCCTCGGCCGTCGGACCGAGACCCAGCAGCGAGTAGCCGCCCGGGTCGTTGGCGTGGTTCACCGACTTGATGTACGCGATGATGTCCTGCTTCTCCTGCGGCGTGAGCTGCTGGTCGGAGAAGCGCGGCATGTTCTGCGGGCCGGTCTGCATCGCGGTGTAGATCTGCTCCTCGCTGGCCGGCTCGAGCGCGGGAGCGTACTTGCCGGACGACAGCGCGCCGCCGACGCCGGTGAAGTTGTGGCACGAGGCGCAGTTCAGCCGGTACAGCACGCCACCACGGCCCGGGTCGTCGCCGCGCAGGGCCTCGCCGGTCGCGGCCGGGGTGACCGGCCCGCCGCCGTTGGCCTGCACGAACGCGCCCAGCGCCTCGAGGTTCGCCCGACCCTCCTGGGTCTCCGGGTCGAAGATCGGCAGCGGGTGCTTGCGGGCGGCCTGGGCCTCCTGGCGCGCCATCGGCATACGCCCCGAGGACACCTGGAAGTAGACCGCGGCGTCGCCGACGCCGATCAGGCTCGGGCCGCGCTCCTGGACACCCTGCAGGTTCGCGCCGTGGCACGTGATGCAGGTGTTGTTGTAGAGCTGCTCGCCCTTGGCGATCAGCGCGGTGTCCTGCTGGGCCTGGGCGACCTGCGGCTGCGGCGCGAAGGCGGCGTAGAGGAAACCGACGGACAGCAGGCCCAGCCCGATGGCGAGGGCGCCGGCGATGCGGCGCTTCACCTTGCCGTGCGGACGGGTGCGGCCCCCGGCCTTCTCGTCCGGCCGTTCGACCGGTGGTGGGTTCTGGTTCTCGGTCATCGCTGGGGGTCTTCCAACCTCGACGTCGTGGCGGGTGCTGTCAGGGGACGGGCGGCGCGATCGGTCAGCGGATGAAGTAGATCGTGGCGAACAGCCCGATCCACACCACGTCGACGAAGTGCCAGTAGTAGGACACCACGATCGCCGCGGTGGCCTGGGCGGGCGTGAACTTGCTGAGCTTCGTGCGGATGATCAGGTACACGAACGCGACGAGGCCACCGACCACGTGCAGCCCGTGGAAGCCGGTCGCCAGGTAGAAGACCGACCCGTAGGCGCTCGAGGAGATCGTCGTCTCGTGCGAGGTGACCAGGGTGTAGTACTCGAACGCCTGGCCGAGCACGAAGAACGTCCCCATCGCCAGCGTCAGGGCGTACCAGCGACGCAGCCCGAACACGTCGCCGCGCTCGGCCGCGAACACGCCGAACTGGCAGGTGAACGAGGACGCCACCAGGACGAGGGTGACCACCAGTGCGTAGGGGACGTCGAGCTCGGTGGGCGGCGGCGGCCAGGGGCCGTCGTTCTGCGCCCGCGCGGTGAAGTACATCGCGAACAGCCCGGCGAAGAACATCAGCTCGCTGGAGAGCCAGACGATGGTGCCGATGCTGACCAGGTTGGGGCGGTTCAGCGAATGGATCCGCGCGCTGATGTTGGGTGCCGCTGTCGTCACGTCGGGCATTATGACCCGAGCCGAACTTCTACGGCTTGTCGGGATACCCCTCACCGCATCACGATCGGCGAACGGACCCGATGATCGGGAACTCATCGCCTGGTCGGGACGACGGAGCGGCCGCCACGCGGCCCCGGCCCGGATCGCCGACACGACAACGTTCGGGGGTGTCGGGAGGTTCCCCTAGTATCGCCGGCGTGAGCGGACGAGCGGCAGAGATCGGCAGCGCGGCCGGGTCGGGGACGGGGACCAGCACGGTGCTGGTCTACAGCCACCGTCCCGAGGTCCGCGAGAGCATCATCGAGGCGGTCGGGCGGCGTCCCGCGCCGGACGTGGGCCGGGTGCGCTGGGTGGAGGCGGCCGGCATCGCCGAGGTCCTCGCGGCCTGCGACGCGGGTGAGGCCGACCTGCTGGTCCTCGACGGCGAGGCCCAGCCGACCGGCGGGATGGGCGTGGCCAAGCAGCTGCGTCACGAGATCGTCGACTGCCCGCCGATCGTGCTGACCGTCCGCCGCCGGGACGACCGCTGGCTCGCCACCTGGTCGGAGGCGGATGCCGTGCTGGTGCACCCGCTCGACCCGATCGAGGCGGCCGAGGTCGTCGCCCAGGTCCTGCGCGACCACCGACCCGGCACCCTGACCCAGCAGCAGTAGCGAGACAGAGGACACCTCACGTCGTGAGCGCACCCACCTGGCCCTCCGTGATCGGCCGCCTGATGCGCGGCGAGGACGTCACCGCCGACGAGGCGACCTGGGCGATGGGGCAGGTGTTCGCCGGGGAGGCGACCCCGGCGCAGCTCGCCGGGTTCCTCGTCGCGCTGCGCGCGAAGGGCGAGACGCCCGCGGAGATCTCGGGCATGGCCGACGCGATGCTCGCCCATGCGCTGCGGGTGCACGTGCCCGGCCGCTCGGTCGACGTCGTCGGCACCGGCGGGGACCAGGCGCACACGGTGAACATCTCCACGATGGCGGCGATCGTCGTCGCGGCGGCGGGTGCGCCGGTCGTCAAGCACGGCGGGCGCGCGGCGTCGTCGCAGTGCGGGACGGCCGACGTGCTCGAGGAGCTGGGGGTCGCGATCGAGCTGACCCCTGCCGCGGTCGAGCGGTGTGCCGCGGAGCTGGGGATCGCGTTCTGCTTCGCCCAGTCCTTCCACCCCGCCATGCGCTACGCCGGCGGTGTCCGTCGCGAGCTCGGGGTGCCGACCGCGATGAACCTGCTCGGGCCGCTGTCCAACCCGGCCCAACCCGAGACCGGTCTGATCGGCTGCGCCGACCCGCGGCACGCCGCGACGATGGCCGAGGTCTTCGCCCGGCGCGGCAAGTCGGTGCTGGTGGTGCGCGGCGACGACGGGCTCGACGAGCTGACCACCACCGGGCGCAGCACCGTCTGGATCAGCGACGGCGGCACCGTCCGCGAGGAGCGGCTCGACCCGGCCGACCTCGGGGTCGGCGTGGCCACCGCAGAGGACCTGCGCGGCGGCACCCGGCAGGTCAACGCCGCCGTGGTCCGCGACCTGGTGGCCGGCAAGAGCGGCCCGGTGCGCGACGCGGTGCTGCTCAACGCCGCGGGCGCGCTCGCCGCGCACCGCGGGATCGGCACCGACCTCACGGCCGCGATCGGGGACGCGCTCGACGCCGTCGCCGCGGCCGTGGACTCCGGCGCCGCGTCCGACCTGCTCACCCGCTGGGCGGCGCTGTCCACCGAGCTGGCCGCCTGAGCGGACCGGCACCACCGTCCACCGGACCGGCCGCCCGAGCGGACCGGCACCCTCCGCCGAGCCGGCCGCTCGCGCAGTCCGGTCGGTTCGGGCAGCGCCATCCCGCGGGCCGACCGCTCGCGCAGTCCGGTCAGTTGGGGCGGGGCGCGGGCTCAGTCGAGGCCGATGGCGAAGGCCGCGTCGGTGTCGGCCTTGGAGTAGGACCGGAACGCTATGTGCGTGTCGGTCCCGACGACGCCGTCGATCCGGCTGAGCCGGCTGGCGATCACGTCGGCGAGCTGCTCGTGCTCGCGCACCTTGACGATCGCGATCAGGTCCACGTCGCCGGCACAGGAGTAGACCTCCGACACGCCGTCGAGGTCCGCGATGGCCTGAGCGGTCTCGGGGATCCGGTCGGCGGCGGTGTGCACCAGGACGATCGCGGTGATCACGGTGGGGCTCCCCCTCGGGTCAGGGCGTGGCGGACACCGGTCAGGCTAGTGGGGGCATCCCCTGTGGCGCAGGCCGCATCCGGTTGCTACTGTCACCGTCATGCGCACCGTCGAGCACACCCTTGCTCCGGCCGCAGCGCTGCCCGCACTCATTCCCGCGGTAGTAGCACTGCGCGTCGGCTGATCCAGGCCGCCGACGCGCCCGCGCCGCAATCCCGGCGCTTCCCTCCCGCACACCGCGGTGAGGATCTTCGAGACCTGGCTCGCGTTCCCGCTTCTCTCTCGCGCAACGCACGGAGCCACACGATCATGAGCATCACCGCCGACCGCCCCACCACCACCTTCTCCTTCCCCACCGGTTCCGGTGGCGCCGCGGACATCGCGTCCCGGATGCCCCGCCGGCACACCGTCGTCACCGGCGACGGGATGGCCGGGGTCATGCAGATCGCCTCGGCGCTGCAGAGCTGCGGCCGCACGCTGCGCGAGTTCTGCGTCGACGTCCGTGAGGGCGTCGCCTACAGCTCGGTCACCTGCACCCTGTCGATGACGCCCGACGAAGCCGACGACTTCACCCGCGGCATGGGCGCCATGCCCTGCGTCCTGGCCGTCGACCCGTACTGAGCCGTACTGAGCTGGACCGGCCGCCACCGAGGCGACGGGCCCGCGGCCGCTACGGGCGTGAGCTGCGGCTGCGGGCCGCGTCGAGCATCTCGGCCCGGTCCGCGATCTTGACCCGTTCGGTGCCGCCGCGCCGCTCCCCCAGGGCGATCTCGGCGGCGTCGAGACGCAGCCAGTCCTCCCACAGGACGGGGTCGACGCCGTAGGAGCGCATCCGCTCGACGACGGCGTCGCCACCCGGCCGCGGCGGCGTCGCCAGGTCCGGCAGGTCGGCCAGCACCGACTCCGCGGTCTGTGCGCCGTCGCCCTTGTTGGTGCCGATCACCCCGGTCGGGCCCCGCTTGATCCACCCGGCCACGTAGCTGCCGCGCACGGGCTCCCCGCCGAGCAGCACCCGTCCGGCCTCGTTCGGGACGGTGCCGGTCACCGGGTCGAACGGCAGCCCCTCGATGGGCTCGCCCGCATAGCCGATGGCCCGCACGACCAGGCCCGCCTCCAGGGTCTCGACCTCACCCGTGCCGTGCACCCGGCCGTCGGCGTCGACGGCGTTGCGTTCGACCACGACGGCGCCGACCCGGCCGGTGCCGTCGTCGACGAGCCGGACCGGCGACCGCAGGAACCGCAGGTGGATGCGCCGACGCGCACCGGTCACGGACCGGGCGGCCCATTCGGTGAGCATCTCGATGTTCTGGCGCATCCGCCGTTCCTCCGGCTCGGCGACGCCCGCGGCGAGCAGGCCGTCGTCGTGCACCACGACGTCGACGTCGTCGAGACCCCCGAGACCGCGCAGCTCGGCAGGGGTGAACTTCACGTGCAGCGGGTCGCGCCGGACCAGCACGTGCACGTCGGTGACCGCGCTCGCCCGCAGTGCGTCGAGCACCGCGTCGTGCGCGTCGGTGGCGGCGAGGTCCTCGGCGGGGCGGGCAAGGACCCGCGCCACGTCGACGGCGACGTTCCCGGCGCCGACCACGACCGCGCCGGGGCGGTCGAGCAGCGGGCCGGGGCCCACCGCGTCGGGGTGCCCGCAGTACCAGGACACGAACGCCCCGGACCCGACCGAGCCCGCGAGATCCTCCCCCGGGACGCCGAGGTCGCGGTCGACCGCGCTGCCGGGGGCGTGCACGACGGCGTGGTAGTGCTCCCGCAGCGCCTCCCCCGGGATGCCGCCGGGACCGACGTGCACGTTGCCGAGGAACCGGACGCGGTCGCTGTCGTCGAAGGTCCGCACCAGCGCCCGGATGACCGACTTCATCTTCACGTGGTCGGGGGCGACGCCGTAGCGGACCAGACCGTAGGGCGCGGGCAGCCGGTCGATCACGTCGACGTGCACCGCCGGGTCCCCCGCCAGCAGCGCCTCGGCCGTGTACAGGCCGGACGGTCCGGACCCGATGACGGCGATCCGGTGGGGTCGTGGGCTGAGGACCTGCGGGGTCGACACGTGCGCACCTCCGAGCCGGGGACGGTGACGACGCTAACAGCGATGACCCGTCCGGGCGATCACCGACGCAGCGCGGTGCCGACGGCGCGCACCGCGGTCCGCCCGTCGGGCAGCAGCAGCTCCGTGCTCAGGGTGCGGAAGCGCCGGCCGTCGCGGATCGCGACGGTGCGGGCCCGCAGCCGGTCGGTGACCTGCACCGGCCGCAGGAACTCCACCGTCGTCGACAGCGGCCGGGCGTCGCCGGCACCGGGGTGCGCGGACTGGGCCGCGGCGGCGAGCCCGGACAGGACCGCGCCGTGGGTGGTGCCGTTGAGGTTGGTCGTCGAGGGGCCGGGGGGTGAACACGACGTCGCCGTCGCCGTCGCGCTCGAGGTTCTCCGGCCGCAGCCGGGTGGCGTCGAACGGCGGCAGGGCGGCCCGGAGGTCGGTGCCGGGAGCGGTGGCGTCGGGATCAGTGTTGTCGGGAGCGGTGGGGTTGTCGGGAGCGGTGGGGCCCGGGGCGGGAGCGGTCGCGAGCCCGCCGGGGCCCGCGGGGACACCGGTCAGCGCGAAGGTCGCGACGACGTGCGCCACGGCGACCCCGGTGTCGTCGTGCATCTCGGCCCGGCCGACACCGACGGCGCCGTCGAGGTGCAGCAGGGTCAGCTCGGCGCGCAGCCACCGCGCGTCCGGCGCGGGGATCCCGGCCAGGTCCAGGCGCAGGTCGACGGTGGGGGCGCCGGCGGCGAGGCGCGCGGTGGAGAACACGAGGTAGCCCAGGCCCGCGTCCGCGAGGAGCGCCGGGACCACCGGGAGGACCCGGCCGTCGGCGGTGCGGACGCCGTCGTGCAGCGGGGCGCGCACCACCGCGCGCTCCCGCGTCGACGACGGGTCGGGGACCATCCCGAGACCGGACTCGACCGGCGCGCGCCGCAGCCGCTCCCGGGAGCCCGGTCCGGGCCTGGTCTGCTGCGGTTGCGTCGTACCGGTCATGATCCCATCGTGCGTCACCCCGGGGGTGCTCCCGGCTCCGGGTCCCGGTACCCGGCGGTGAGCAGTGTCGCCGCGTCGTCGACGGCGCGCCGCTCGCGGTGAGGACGCGCACCCGGCGATCGTGCCGGTCAGCCCGCCGTACGGGCGTACCGGCTCACCGGGCGGGCGAGCCCGAACCGGTCCCGCAGGGTGCCGTCGTAGGGGGCGGGCGCCCAGGTGTCACCGAGCGCGGGGAGCAGGCCGTCGACGATCTCGTCGACCCCGGACGGCAACGCGAGCGGGACCAGGACGAACCCGTCCGCGGCACGCTCCTCGGCGGCGTCGCGCAGGAGGGCGGCGAGCTCGGCCGGGTCGCCGACGTGGCGCAGCGTGGCCGGGCCGGCGTCGGCGCCGGCCGGGGCGAGGGCGTCGAGCTCACGCAGCCGGGCAGGGGCGTCGTCGCCCAGCAGGATCTCGACGTCGAGCAGCACGGTGACCTGCTCGGGGTCGCGCCCGGCGCCGGCGACGGCGGCCCGGACCTGGTCGCGGGCCTCGGCGGCACCGGCGACCGTGTCGGCCGCGACCCGGACGACATCGGCGTAGCGGCCGACGGTCGCCAGCGCGGCGGGCTCGTCGCCGCGCAGCACGGTCAGCGGCTGCCCCTGCGGCGGCCGCGGTGTGATCGACGGCCCGGTCACCGAGAAGAACTCGCCGGTGAAGTCGATGTGGTGGAGCCGGTCGCGGTCGACGAAGCGCCCGGTGGCGGCGTCGCGGATCTCGGCGTCGTCCTCCCAGGAGTCCCACAGCCGCGCGGCGACCTCGATCACCTCACCGGCCTCCCGCCACAGCGAGGCCGCGTCGCGGTCGGCGCGCGCACGGCCGAACAGGTCGGCCTCGGCCTGGGTGCGCGACACCTCGGGCTGCCACCCGGCCCGCCCGGTGGACACGAAGTCCAGGGTGGCCACGGCCTTGGACAGGTGGAACGGCTCGGTGTGGGTGACCGTCACCGTCGGGACGACCCCGATGCCGGGGACGGCGGGCGCGACCCGCGCGGCGACGGCGACGGCGTCGAGGGTGCCGGGCAGCGCGGCCGGGTCGGCGCCGGGCGGCTGCAGCGAGTCGGGCAGCGCGACGAGGTCGAGGCCGCCGCGCGCCGCGGTGCGCACCAGGTCCAGCTGGTACGGGGCGGTGAACAGCCGGGCCGGGTCGGCGCCGCCGAGCCGCCACGCGCCGGGGTGCCGCCCCGCCGCTCCGAGTTCGACCGCCAGGTGCAGACGTCCGCTCACCGTGCCTCCGTCGCTCGTGTTCAGCTCCTGACCGAGCCAACCCGTCGCGGACGCGGTCTGTTCCCGGCTACCCGGCGGCGCGCAGGTCCGCCTCGATCGCGGCGGCGCAGGCGCGCAGCTCGGGCAGGATGTCCGCGCGCAGGCCGTCGGCGTCGTTGCGGGAGGCGTGGGTGGAGACGTTCGCGGCCGCGACGACCCGCCCCGCGCGGTCGTGGACCGGCACCGCGACCGAGCGCAGCCCGGCCTCCAGCTCCTGGTCGACGACGCAGTGCCCGTCCACGCGGACCCGGTCCAGCTCGGTGCGCAGCTGCTCCGGGGTCGAGACGGTGTGCGCGGTCAGCGCCGCGGGCTCCAGCGCGGCGAGGTGGGTGTCGAGGTCGGCGGGTGGGAGGGCGGCGAGCAGGACCCGGCCCATCGACGTCGCCCAGGCGGGGAAGCGGGTCCCGATCGTGATCGTGACGGTCATGATCCGCGAGGTGGGGACGCGGGCGACGTAGACGACGTCGTAGCCGGTGTGCGGGTCGCCGTCGAGCACCGACACCGACGCGGACTCGCGCACCGCGGCGACCAGCCGTTCCAGGTGCGGGGCGGCGATCTCGGGCAGCCCCATCGCGGACAGGTAGGACCAGCCGAGCTCCAGCACCCGCGGGGTCAGCGCGAACAGCCTGCCGTCGGTGCGGACGTAGCCCTCCTCGGCGAGGGTGAGCAGGAACCGGCGCGCCGCGGCGCGGGTGAGCCCGGTGGCGCGGGCGACGTCGGCGAGGGTCTGCTGCGGGCGCTGCGCGTCGAAGGACCGGATGACGGCCAGACCGCGGGCCAGCGAGCGGACCTGCTCGGTGCGCGGGGCGCTCATCCGGGCCGCCCGGCGAGGACGGTGTCGACCAGGTCGGCGGCGTGCCCGGTGCCCGAGCCCTGGGCGCCCGCGGCGAGGGCGAGGTTGCGGGCCATCGCCCCGGGGTGCACCTGCAGTCCCTCCAGGCTCACCCGCAGCCGGGCCGCGGCACCCGCGGTGACCCGCAGCAGCGCGACGAGCGTCTCCCACTCCGCGTGCCAGGCCCCGGCGGCGCGCTGGAACTCCTGCTCGGCGCCCGCGAGCAGCGTCGCGACCAGGCCGGGGGCGCGCTTCGCGGCGCCACGGGCGGTGACGGCGGCGGCCGGGTTGCGCTTGTGCGGCATCGACGACGAGTCCCCCGGCGCGGACTCCGACACCTCGCCGAGCTCGGTGGCGGACAGCAGCACCACGTCGCCCGCGGGCTTCGCACAGGCCCCGGCGGCGACGCCGAGTGCCCCGGCGAGCTCGCCGACGCGGCTGCGTTCGGTGTGCCACGGCACGCCCTGCGGGGCGAGCCCGAGCCGCGCGGCCAGTGCGTCGGCGACGGCCGGGCCGTGCGGGTGGACGGCCGCGAGGGTGCCCGCGGCGCCGCCGTAGGAGACCGGCAGGGCGTCGAGCACCCGGTCGAGACCGGTGCGCGCCCGGTCCAGCCCGGTGCACCAGGTCGCGGCGACCAGGCCGAAGGTGGTGGGCAACGCCTGCTGGCCGAGGGTGCGGGCCGCGCACGGGGTGCCGCGGTGGGCGGCGGCGAGCGCGGCCGCGGCGTCGGCGCAGGCCGTGAGGTCGGTGACGATGCGGTGCCCGGCCCGGCGGGTGAGCAGCATCAGCGCGGTGTCCATGACGTCCTGGCTGGTCGCGCCCGGGTGCACCGCCCGCTCGGCGCCGGGCTGGATCCGCGCCGCGGCCGCCTTGAGCCGTTTGACCAGCGGGATGACCGGGTTGCCGCCCTCGACCGACTCGGCGGCCAGCGTGTGCGGGTCGAGGCCCGCGACGGCGGCGACGGCGCGTTCCACCGCGTCGGCGTCGTGCTCGGCGACCGCGCCCTGCTCGGCGGCGACGGCCGACAGCGCCAGCTCGACCTCCAGCAGGGCGGCGATCCACGCGCCGTCGTCGAGCAGGCCGTCGACCCGGTCGGTACCGGACAGGGGCCCGAGCAACGTGTTCGCCATGCGTACGAGCGTACGGCTTGCGACCGCCGGGGAGGAGGACGCCCGCGTCGCCCGGCAGGCAGAATGGCCCGACGTGTTGACCCACATCCTGCTCGACCTCGACGGCACCCTCGTCGACTCCGCCCCCGGCATCCTCGGCTCGATGCGCCGCGCCATCGACGAGGTGGGCCTGGACGTCCCCGAGTCCGCGCTCGGCACCCACCTGCTCGGCCCGCCGCTGTACCGCAGCCTGCCCCCGATCCTCGGCGAGGAGGGCACCGCCGCGGTGCTGCCGGTGTACCGGCGGATCTACGGCGACGAGGACGGCTGCCTGGACTGCACTCCGTACCCCGGCGTCGAGGAGCTGCTGCGCGCGCTGTCCGCGGCCGGCGTGACGATGGCCCTGGCCACCAGCAAGGCCGAGCCGCCGGCCCGGCGGATCATCGCCCACCACGGCTGGACCGACCTGTTCACCGAGATCGTCGGCGACACGCGCACCGCGGACCGGCCGACCAAGGGCGCCGTGGTCGCCGAGGCCCTGCGCCGGCTCGGGCACCCGTCCGGTGCCGACGAGCCGTTGATGGTCGGCGACCGGCTGCACGACGTCGAGGGCGCCGCCGAGCACGGCCTGCGCTGCGTCGGCGCGGGCTGGGGCTACGCCGAGCCCGGTGAGCTGGTCGCGGCGGGCGCGGACACCGTCTACGACTCCGCGGACGAGCTCCGGGTCGCCCTGCTGAGCCGAACGGGTGGTCCGACAGGGCGGGACGGCGCATCCGCGGCGACCCTCCCCCGGCAGTCCCTCAGCTGAGACCCGGCCGGGCAGCCCCCTCCGTCCGACCCGTGCCGGGGACGCGGACGGGCCGATATACACCGGACATGACGGTCGTCGCGCTGTACCGGTACCCGGTCAAGTCCATGCTCGGTGAGTCCCTGACCCGGGCCACCGTCAGCGGGCGGGGGTTGCTGGGCGACCGCGCCTATGCGGTGCTCGACACCGAGACCGGGAGCATCGCCAGCGCCAAGGTGCCCAGGCGCTGGCTCGGACTGCTCGGCTTCGCGGCCCGGTTCGTCGCCGAGCCGGTGCCCGGGGAGCCGCTGCCGCCGGTCGAGATCACCTTCCCGGACGGCTCGGTCCTGCGCAGCGACGACGAGGGCCTGGACACCGCGCTGTCGGCCGCGCTCGGGCGGGACGTGTCGCTGGTCTCGGTCCCGCCGGAGGGCAGCCACTTCGAGGAGCTGTGGCCCGACATCGAGGGCCTCACCCCGCAGCAGCTCGCCCCGCGCGCGCTCATCGACGCCACGACGACCCGGCACGAGGACTCCGGCGAGGCCATCAGCCGGTTCGACATCTCCGCGTTCGGGGCGCCGGGCACGTTCTTCGACCTGTCGTCGCTGCACGTGCTCACCGAGTCCACCCTCGACCGGCTCCGCGAGCTCGCGCCGGAGGCGACCTTCGACGCGCTGCGCTACCGGCCGAACATCGTGCTCCGCGCCGACTCATCCCCCGACGGCGGCCACGGCTTCGTCGAGAACGACTGGCCGGGCAGCACGTCGACGATCGGCGAGGAGGTCCGGGTCTCCTTCTCCTTCGCCACCATGCGGTGCGTCATGACGACGCTCCCCCAGGGCGACCTGCCCGACGACCCGGACACCCTGCGCACGATCGCGAAGCACAACCGCATCGAGATCCCGCAGATCGGCGGGGTCTGGGCGTGCGCGGGCGTGTACGCCGAGGTCGCCGCGGGCGGGGAGATCGCCGTCGGCGACCCGCACACCGCCCCCGCCCCGGCCTGACCCGCGCCGCGCCCGCCCGACCGACGGTGCGCCGCGACGGCGGCGGTCGTCGAGATGCAGCTCAGCGGGGTACGGGGCACCCTCGGGCCCCGCTGAGCTGCATCTCGGCGCGTGGACGCCACTCCGGCAGTGTTCGCAGAGCGAACACTTGTGCGTCTGTCGTACGCCGCGTACCGTCGTCGGCGACGGAGGTGAGTGATGGACAAGGTGGTGGCATCCGCCGCGGAGGCGGTCGCCGACATCGGCGACGGGGCGTCGCTCGCGGTCGGCGGGTTCGGCATGTCCGGGGTTCCGACGGTGCTGATCGCGGCGCTGCTGGAACAGGGCGCGACGGACCTGGAGACGATCTCGAACAACCTGGGCGTCGACGGCTTCGGCCTGGGCACCCTGCTCGCCGCCGGGCGCATCCGGCGCACGATCGGCTCCTACGTCGGCAACAACAAGGAGTTCGCCCGCCAGTACCTCGCCGGCGAGCTGGAGCTGGAGCTGACCCCGCAGGGCACCCTCGCCGAGCGACTGCGGGCCGGCGGCGCGGGCATCCCGGCGTTCTACACCCCGGCCGGGGTCGGCACGCTGGTCGCCGAGGGCGGGCTGCCCTGGCGCTACGCGGCCGACGGCTCGGTCGCCGTCGAGTCCCCGGCGAAGGAGACCCGCGAGTTCGACGGCGTGACCTACGTCCTCGAGCGTGCCCTCACCCCGGACTTCGCGCTGGTCCACGCCTGGAAGGGCGACCGGCACGGCAACCTGGTGTTCCGGCGCGCGGCGCGCAACTTCAACCCGGACTGCGCCGCGGCCGGGCGGACGACGATCGCCCAGGTCGAGCACCTGGTCGAGCCCGGGGAGATCGACCCCGACGAGGTCCACACCCCCGGCATCCACGTGCACCGCGTGCTGCACGTCCCCGACGTCGAGAAGCCGGTCGAGTTCAGGACGGTGCGTTGACCATGGCCCTCAACCGTGACGAGATGGCCGCCCGGGTCGCGGCGGAGCTGCCCGACGGCGCGTACGTCAACCTCGGCATCGGCATGCCGACCCTGGTCCCCGGGCACATCCCCGAGGGCCGGACGGTCGTGCTGCACTCGGAGAACGGGATCCTCGGCGTCGGCCCCTACCCCACCGACGACGAGGTCGACCCCGACCTCATCAACGCCGGCAAGGAGACCGTCACCGTCGCCGCCGGTGCCGCCTTCTTCGGCTCCGCCGAGAGCTTCGGCCAGATCCGGGCCGGGAAGCTCGACGTGGCCGTCCTGGGCGGGATGGAGGTCGCCGCGAACGGCGATCTCGCGAACTGGGCGATCCCCGGCAAGATGATCAAGGGGATGGGCGGCGCGATGGACCTCGTCCACGGCGCGCGCTCGGTGATCGTGATGATGGACCACGTCTCCAAGGACGGGTCCCCCAAGATCGTGGAGCGGTGCTCGCTGCCGATCACCGGCCTCGGCTGCGTCACGAAGATCGTCACCGACCTGGCCGTGATCGACGTGACGCCGGACGGGCTCGCACTGGTCGAGACCGCGCCCGGCGTCACCGCCGACGAGGTCCGGGAGAAGACCGGCGCTCCGCTGCGCTGACCCCGACCCGCTGCACCGACGGCCGCCCCGCCGGGTCCACGCCGGCCCCGCCGGGCGCGCCCCCTCGGTCGCGTCCGGCGGCGGCGCGGCCCTCAGGCGGGCGCGCCCGGCGTGACCGGCAGCCGGGACAGGCCCCGGACCAGCGTCGACTCGCGGTAGACGAGCTCCGAGGGGTCGACGGCCAGCGCCAGGTCCGGTCGCTGCGCGATGAGCTTGCCGATCGCCACCCGCCCCTCGGTGCGGGCCAGCTGCGCGCCCAGGCAGAAGTGGATGCCGTGCCCGAAGAACACCCCGGACGAGGAGTCCCGGGTGATGTCGAGGCGATCCGGGTCCGCCAGCCACTCCGGGTCCCGGTTCGCCGCGGCGAGCCCCAGCATCACGGTCGATCCGGCGGGGATGGTCACCCCGGAGTACTCGACGTCCTCGCTGGCGAAGCGCATCGGGGCGTTGGAGACCGGGGACTCGAAGCGCAGGAACTCCTCCACCGCCGAGTTGATCAGCGACGGGTCGGCCTTCAGCCGGGCGTGCTGCTCGGGGTGGGTCAGCAGGGCGAGCACGCCGTTGCCGATCAGGTTGACCGTGGTCTCGTGCCCGGCGATGAGCAACAGGGTCGCCATCGCGACGAGCTCCTCGGAGGACAGCCGGTCGCCGTCGGCGTCGCTGACGGCGAGCAGGCCGGAGAGCAGGGCGTCGTCGGGCTCGGTGCGCTTGCGCTCGATCAGCTCGGCGAGGTAGCCGTTCAGGCTGCCCATCGCGGCGAACTTCTCCTCCTGCGGGGAGTCGTCGACCAGCACCGACGACCACGCGGAGAACTTGTCGCGGTCCTCGGCGGGCACGCCCAGCAGCTCGCAGATGACCAGCACCGGGACGAGGAACGCGTACTGGCGCATGAGGTCGACGGGGCCCTCGGCAGGCAGCGCGTCGAGCAGCTCCTGGGTGATCTCCTCGACCCTGGGCTGCAGGTCGTTCATCCGCCGCACGGTGAACGAGCGGCCGACGAGCTTGCGCAGCCGGGTGTGGTCCGGCGGGTCCATCAGGATCATCATCGGGATCGGCGCGGCCGGCTGGCCCTCGCGCTGGTCGGCGGGCAGCGTGTACCGCCAGTCCTTGCTCAGCCGCGGGTCGACGAACGCGGCGCGGACGTCGGCGTACCGGCTGATCAGCCACACCTTCCCGTCCGGAAGTGCGAGCTCCCGCACCCGCTCCTCGGTGCGCAGGGCCGCGTAGGCGGGGTGCGGGTCGGTCCAGAAGTCGCCCGAGAACAGGTCGTGCGTCTCGGTGCCGGTGGTGGTCAGCGCCATGGGTCCATCGTGCCAGCCGGTGGTAAGCGAGCGCTTACGTCAATCGTGTGACGGAGCACGCAGCCGGGTCGAGATCGATGTCGGCCGGCGACGGCCGGCCGAGGACGACCGACGCGGCCAGCGCGGCCAGCGCCGGCGCGGACTCGATGCCCGACCCGCCCTGCCCAGCGACGAAGAAGAAGCCGGGGTGCTCCGGGCGCGCACCCAGCACGGGGGCACGGTCGGGGGCGAAGGTCCGCAGCCCCGCCCACGCGGTCCGGACAGACCGCAGCCCCAGCGTGGTCGCCGCGCCCACCCGGTCCAGGGCGAGGGCGACGTCGAGCTCGTCGGGACGGGCGTCGCCCGGCTCGGCCTGGGTCTCGTCGGCCGGGGAGACGAGCACCGTGTCCGCCTCGGCCTTGAGGTACCAGCGCTCGGCGGCGTCGACGACCATCGGCAGGACGGCGCCGTCGACGGTGAGCACCGACGGGTCGGCGACCGGGCACGCCGCGATCGTGCGCCGGTAGGGGGTCAGTCCGGCACCGGGCACGCCGGCGAGTGCCGCCACCGCGTCGGCCCAGGCGCCGGCCGCGTCGACGACCGTCTCCGCCCGCACCCGGTGCCCGGCGGCCGTCGTGGCGGTCCAGCCGGAGCCGTCCCGCTCCAGCGCGGCCACCCGGGCCCCGCGCAGCACGGTGCCGCCGCGGGCGCGCAGCCCGCGCCGGTAGCCGTCGTGCAGGGCGGCGGTGTCGACGTCGCAGGCACCGGCGGTCCACGCGGCCGCACGCGGGGCCCGGCGCAGCACCGGCACGCGTCGCCAGGCCTGCTCGGGGTCCAGCGCGACCGGGGCGCCGGGCTCGCCGTGCTGCTCGCGCACCGTCGTGGCGAGGTGGTCGGCGGCCAGGTCGTCGTCGGCGACGTGCAGGACCGGGCGCGGGCTCAGCAGCGGTGGCGTGCCGAGCAGCGCGGGCAGCGCGGCGAACCGCGGGCCCGAGGCGTCGATCAGCGCGCGGAACGGGCCGGAGCCGTGCCCGGGGATGTAGGTCGCCGCGGAGCGGGCGGTGGAGTGGACCGGCAGGTCGTCCTCCGCCTCGGTCAGCACGACCCGGGCGTGCGCGGCCAGCTCCCACGCGACCGACACCCCCGCGATGCCGCCGCCGATCACCAGCACGTCCGCCGTCACCGTGCCCGCCGTCCCTGCCGTACCCGTGCCCGCCGTACCCATGCCCGCGACGATAGGGCGGCGGCGCCGGGGAAAACCGGTGGCACCGGTCGGGGTCGTCGTCGTAGCGTCGCCGCCATGCTGATCCGGTTCCTCTGAGCGACCCGCGCGGTCGATCTCCGCGCCCTCCGTCGCCGGCCCGTGACGTCCTCACCGGGCCCCGGAACCGTCGCCGCCCTCACGCGGCCCCTCCGGCGTCCCCGCGCGTCACCGGCCCCTCTCACCCGGTCCGAGTCCGACCCGATGTTCCGAGGAGGTCGTATGCCCACGACCCGCCACACCACCGCCCACAGCACCGCCCACAGCACCGCCCACAGGGCAGCCCACAGCACAGCCCGACCGACCGACGCGTCCGCGGTTCCCGGTTCCCTGACCGGCGCGACCGGGCCCGGCACGGCCGGCGGGGCGGCACCCGGCGGGGCCACCGCCACCGCACCCGCCAACCGCGCCGAGCGCCGTGCGGCCAAGCGCGGCCGGTCCGGCGCGCCGGGCGGCCCGGCGGCACCGCGCACGGCGGGGCCGGCCCCGCAGGCCCGCCCGGCCCACGTCCGCACGGACTTCGCCGCCCGCCGCAGCGGCTGACCGCACGGGGAGCACGGACCGGGCACCGGAGACGCCGACGGGCGACCCTTCGTGTGCCCGGTCCGTGATCACTCCCGGCGGCGCGCCCCGACCGGGGTGCGACGTGGGAGGCTGGACGCCGTGACCGTCACCGTCTGGTGGGCCGCCCCGGCCGATCCCGGCGCCCGCGCCGACCTCGTCGCGCTGCTGGACGCCCACGAACGCGAACGGCTCGTCGCGCTGCGACGGCCCGAGGACCGCGCCCGCTACCTCGCCGCGCACGCGCTGGCCCGGCTCGTGCTCGCCGAGCGGCTCGACGCCGACCCCGCCGAGCTCGTCCTCGACCGGACCTGCCGCTGCGGGGAGCCGCACGGCAAGCCCCGCCTGGCCGGGCGCGGCGACGACCCCGGCTTCTCCCTCACCCACTCCGGCGCGCTGGTCGGTGTCGCGGTCGGGACCGGGCCGGTCGGCGTCGACGTCGAGGCGCACCGCCCCCTGTCCGGCCTCGACGGCCTGGCCCGGCACGCCCTGTCCCCCGCCGAGCTCGCCGCCGGGACGCCCGACGGGACCGGCTTCCTGGTCACCTGGACCCGGAAGGAGGCGCTGCTCAAGGCCACCGGGGAGGGCCTGTCGAGCCCGATGGACGCGATCACCCTGTCCCCGCCGCACGGCCCGGCCCGGGTGCTGGACTGGACCGGCACCGCCGGGAGCTGGTGGGTCACCGACGTCCCCACCGGCCTCGACGACCACCCGGGCGCCGTCGCCGGGGCGGGACCGGTGGCCCCGGCCGTCACCGTCGCCGACGGCGACGCGATCCTGTCGGTGCGCCGGGGCACGATGCACGGGTGATGATGGAGTGACCGCGGCGGCCGACCGCTGGGTGCTGCACCTCGACATGGACGCGTTCTTCGCCTCCGTCGAGCAGCTCACCCGGCCCACCCTGGCCGACCGTCCGGTCCTCGTCGGCGGCGCGGGACCTCGCGGCGTCGTCGCGGGGGCGAGCTACCAGGCCCGGGTGTTCGGGGCACGCTCGGCGATGCCGATGGGCCAGGCGCGGCGGCGCTGCCCGCACGCGACGGTCCTGCCGCCCCGGTTCTCCCTGTACAAGGCGCTGTCCGAGGAGGTCATGGCCGTCCTCGGCGAGTTCTCCCCCGTGCTGGAGCCGGTGTCGGTGGACGAGGCGTTCGTGGAGCCGCCCGACCTCGTGGGCGCCTCCCCCGACCAGGTGCGGGAGTGGGGCACCCGGCTGCGCGGCGCGGTGCGCGACCGCACCGGGCTGCCCGCCTCGGTGGGCGCCGGGTCGGGCAAGCAGATCGCGAAGATCGCCTCCGAGCTGGCCAAGCCGGACGGGCTGCGGGTGATCGCCCACGCCGAGCAGGCGGCCGTGCTCGACCCGCTGCCGGTGCGGTCACTGTGGGGCATCGGGCCGGTCTCCGGCGAGGCGCTGCGGAAGATCGGGATCGAGACGATCGGGCAGCTCGCCGCGATGGACGCCCGCGAGGTCGCCGGGGTGCTGGGTAGTGCGATCGGGTCCGAGCTGCACCGTCTCGCCCGCGGCATCGACGACCGTCCGGTCGCCCCGCGCGGCGCGGCCAAGCAGATCAGCGCGGAGACGACCTTCGACGCCGACCTGACCGCGATGAGCGCGGTGCACACCGCGGTGGAGTCGATCTGCGTCGCCGTGCACCGACGGCTGGTCGCCGACGGTCGGACCGCCCGCACCGTCACCGTGAAGGCGCGGACCGGGGACTTCACCACCCACACCCGGTCGGAGACGACCCCGTTCGGCACCCGGGACCTGGCGACCCTGGTCGCGGTGGCGCGCCGGCTGGCCGAGGGCGCGGTCGGCGAGGGCGGGGTGCGGCTGCTGGGCGTGTCGGTGTCCGGCTTCGGCGACGAGCCGCCGCTGGCCCTGTTCGACGCGGTGCCCTCGGAGAACGGGTGGACGACGGCCTCGGCCCTGGACCCCCCGCCCGCGGCCGCCGCCCGGGCCGGCGCGGCGGGGGTGGCCGTGCTCGACGCACCACCGGACACCGACGCACCTCCGGACACCGACGCGAGGACGGGGACGGGCGCGGCCGCGGGGGCCGACAGTCCTGCGGGGACCGGCGGTACCGCGGGGGCCGACGCGACCACGGGTGCCGGCGACGTGCCCGGCCCCGTCCGCCCGGGCCGCCCCGACCGCGAACCCGACCCGGACCGGCCCTGGCGCGCCGGCGACGACGTCGCCCACCCCGAGCACGGCCACGGCTGGGTCCAGGGCGCCGGGCACGGGCGGGTCACCGTGCGCTTCGAGACCGCCTACACCGGGCCCGGCCGCACCCGCACGCTCGACGCCGCCGACCCCGACCTCACCCGGGCCGACCCGCTGGGCAGCTGGCGGGCCTGAGCGCGCCGCCCGCCGGCGGTCTCAGCCGATCAGCGGGCTGCGGTGCGGCGGCGCGACGCGGCTGCCCTCGGCGACCCGGGCCCGCAGCGCCGGGACGGTGCGCGCCAACCCGTCGAGGACCGCACCGAGCGCGGCGTCGGCCGCGGGGTCGCCCCCGACCAGCAGCACCGCGCCGCCGGCGGGTCCGGCGGCGGCCCAGGCCCCGATCCGGGCGACGGCGTCACGCGGGGTGACCGGCTCGACCCGCCACGCCTCGGCGTAGAACAGGGCCGTCGACTCGGCCTGGGGGAAGGCGAAGACGGTCTCGGCGTCGGCCAGCAGGTCGGCGACGTGGGCACCCGGGCGGGGTGCGCCGTCGCCGGACGGGTCGGTACCGAGCACCACCAGGTCGTGGCTCATCGCATGTCCTCCTCGAGGGTCCGCGCCCTCACCAGTGGGAATCCGCGACGACGGGCAGTGTCCTGGCTCCCGGATCCCCGCGCCCTCCCCGGCCTTCCCACCCTCGCGGGCGGTGGCACCGGTGTGGGGAGGGCACTCCCCGGTGACAGTGGCGGGACCGCGCCGGATTCGCACCGGCTTCCTGTTCCGTCGTCGTCGGGGAGCCCATCACGCGACCGGGTCAGTGGTCAACCGTCCCCCGCCCCGACACCCCCCGCAGATGGTCGAGCAGGTCGTGTTCGGCGAGCGTCCCGAGCAGCGGCCCGTCCGGCTCCCGCACGGGCAGCGCGGCTCCCCGGTGCGCGGCGAGCACCCCGAGGACGTCGTGCACCGGGGCGGCCGGGTCCAGCGCGGGCAGCTCCGGGCCGGGCGGGGTGCCGTCGACGGGACGCATCACCTGGGCGACGACGACCCGGCGCAGCGCCTCGTCGGTCGGGGTGTCGGCAGCGAGGTCGATCCCGCGTCGCAGCAGCTTGAGCGTGTAGATGTTGTCCCGCGACACCAGGTTCGACAGGCCGGTGGCCAGGACGACGGCGGCCATCAGCGGCAGGATGAGGGCGTAGTCGCCGGTCAGCTCGAACACGATGAGCACCGCGGTGATCGGGGCGTGCGCCGCCCCCGCGAACACCGCCGCCATGCCGACCAGACCGAACGCGCCGGGGTGCAGGTCCAGCGCCGGGAACAGGGCCGCGGCGGCGTAGCCGAAGGCGGTACCGGCGGTGCCACCGACGAACAGCGACGGCGCGAACACACCGCCGGACCCGCCGATGCCGATGGTGAGGCTGGACGCGAGGATCTTCCCGACGACGAGCAGGAGCAGGAACCCGACGGCGTACCGGCCACCGATCGCGGCCTCCAGCACGGGGTAGCCGACGCCGTACATCTGGGGCAGTGCCAGCAGCAGCGCGCCGAGCAGCAGCCCGCCGACGGCCGGGCGCAGCCACTCCGGGCCGCGCCAGACGGCGTCACAGGCGTCCTCGACGACGTAGAGGATCCGGGCGAAGGCCCAGCCCAGCAGCCCGGCGAGCAGCCCGAGCAGCGCGTAGAGCGGCAGCTGGGCGGGGCTGCCCAGGTCGAAGTGCGGCAGGGTCAGGATCGCGCGGTCGCCGGCGATCACCTCGGCGACGACGTTCGCGACCACCGAGCTGATCACCAGCACGCCGAACGCCTCGGCGCTGAACGACCGCAGGATCAGCTCCAGGCCGAACACCACCCCGGAGACCGGGGCGTCGAACGTCGCGGAGATCCCGCCCGCGGCACCGCAGGCGACCATGAGCACCAGCCGGGTGGCGGGCACCCGCAGCCACTGCCCGATCGCCGAGGCGAGCGCGGAGCCGATCTGCACGATCGGGCCCTCCCGGCCGACGGAGCCGCCGGTCCCGATGCAGATCCCCGACGCGAGCGCCTTCACCGCGGCGACGGTGGCCGGGATCCGCCCGCCCCTGCGCGCGACGGCGAACATCACCTCGGGCACCCCGTGCCCGCGCGCCTCCGGGGCGAACCGCTGGACCAGCGGGCCGTACACCAGGCCGCCGAGCACCGGGGCGATCAGCAGGAACCACACGCCCAGCCCGGGCAGGTGCGGCGAGGCGACCCGGCCGGCGTCGGAGAAGTCCTCCCGCCCGGTGACCAGCCAGGTCACGCCGAGGATCAGCTCGTGGAACAGCACCGACCCGATGCCGGCGCCGATCCCGATGACCGTCGCCAGGCCGACGAGCCCCGGCCGGGTGCCGACGAGCGCGCGGTGCAGCGCGCGGACCGCGGTCACCGCGCACCGCCCTCGGCGGGCACCGGCGCGACGGCCCAGTCGGTCTCGCCGACCTCGCCCGCGGCGTCGGCGAAGCGGCGCAGTGCGTCGCGGACCGCGGTGCGCTCGGCGGCGGGCAGCATCGCGAGCAGCCGGTGCATCTCGGCGCGGCGCAGCCGGGTGACCTCGTCGACGAGCGTCCGCCCGGCGGGGCTGAGCGCGAGGGCGACCTCGCGGCGGTCGTCGCCGGTGCGGGTGCGCACGACGAGGCCGCGGCTCACCAGCCGGTCGCACATCCGGGTCGCCGTCGACGCCGACACGGTCAGCGCCGTGGCCAGGTCGGCCGGGCGCCGGGTGCCGTGCTGGGCCAGCACGACCAGCGCGCGGTACTGCGGCAGGGTCACCTCGCCCGCCGTCGGGCCGGCCTGCTCCCCCGCGGCGGCCAGGGACCCGGCCACCACGGAGAGCATCGCCCGGCTCGCGGTCATCACCGCGTCGACGACATCGTCGATCTCGTCGGCAGCACCGTTCTCGTCGGTCGCACCGTTCTCGTCGGTCACGCCGCCGATGATTGCACACTGCAAGGTTGCAGTGTGCAATGAGGTCGGCGCGGTCAGCGGGCGACGGGCGCCTGCAGACCGGCGACCGGCCCGATCACGACGATCGCGGGCGGGCTGATCTCCTGCTCGGCGGCGACGCGCTCGGCGGTCTCCAGCGTCGCGCGGACCGACCGCTCGATCCGCGTGGTGCCGTCCTGCACGATCAGCACCGGGGTGTCGGCCGGGCGGCCGTTGGTGATGAGCGCCTCGGCGAACTTCCCGAGCCGCTCCACGGCCATCATCAGCACGATCGTGCCGGTCATCCGGCCCAGCGCGGTCCAGTCGGTCAGGCTGCGCGGGTCACCCGGTGCGACGTGCCCGGAGACGACGACGATCTCGTGTGCCACCCCGCGGTGGCTCACCGGCGTCCCGGCGACGGCCGGTGCGGCGAAGGCGCTGGTGATACCCGGGACGACGGTCACCGGCACCCCCGCCGCGGCGCACGCCTGGACCTCCTCGAACCCGCGGCCGTAGACGAACGGGTCGCCGCCCTTGAGGCGCACCACGAACTTCCCGGCACGGGCGTGCGAGACGAGCAGCTCGTTGATCCGCCCCTGGGCCATGGCGCGGCCGTAGGGGATCTTCGAGGCGTCGATGACCTCGACCTCGGGGGACAGCTCGTCGAGGATGTCGCGCGGGCCGAGCCGGTCGGCGACGACGACCTCGGCGCGCGACAGCAGCCGCCGGCCGCGCACGGTGATCAGCTCCGGGTCGCCGGGGCCGCCACCGACCAGCGCGACACCGGCCTGTGGGGGCTCGGCCGACTCGTCGACGACGCCGGCGGCCAGTGCCTCGACCAGCGCGGTGCGCACGGCCGCGGACCGCCGGTGCGCGCCCCGGGCCAGCACACCGACGGTGAGCCCGTCGTAGCCGCCGGTGGCGGGGGTGACCGCGGTGCCCCGGTCGCCGTCGTCGGCGCGGACGCAGAACACCCGGTCCCGCTCGGCCTCGGCGACGACGGCGGCGTTGGTCTCCGGCTCGTCGGTGGCGGCGATCGCGTACCAGGCCCCGGCGAGGTCGCCGTCGGTCCAGCGGCGGGCCGTCCAGGTGATCTCCCCGGCCGAGGCCATGCCCTCGACCGCCGGGGTGACCTCGGGCGAGACGACCTCGACGACCGCTCCCGCCGCGATCAGGCGGGCGACACGCCGCTGGGCGACCTGTCCCCCGCCGACGACGACGGCCCGGCGGCCGGCCAGGTCCAGCCCGACCAGGTACTGCTCGTGGTGCGCGTTCAACGACGTTCCTCTCCCGGACTCCGAGGCCCGGTGGTGGCAGCGGGTCCCTGCGCCGGGCCCCCGCTCGACGGCGACGCCGGACGATAGCCGGGCCCGCATGTGTCGCAGGAGCCCCCGGAGGGCAATCCCACATCCGCCGCTCCGGCGGCCACGGCGACCGTGACGCCCTGACCAGCGGTCTTGCCCACGATCAGCTGGGCTCCGTCGCCCGCGGCGAGGAGCGCGGCGGCCTCTGCGACCGATGGGGTCCCGACGGCCGCGGCGACCCGGGCATCCGACCTCGCCACCCCGACCACGGCCAGTGCGGCCGCGGCGAATCCGTGCGGTTCCCGCGGTGCGACGGCCGCCAGCAGACCGGGTTCGGCGACCCGCCGGTCCAGGGTGGCGACGACGGCGCCGCCGAGCTCCAGCCCGTGCTCGGCGGCGACCCGGTCCAGCAGCGCGCGCACCGCGGCCTCGGGGGTTCCGGGGCGCAGCCCCACCCCGACCGTGATCACCGGTCGTGGAGCGGAGCGCTCGGCACGCGGACGGTCGGCTCCACGACCGGTGATCATGCGAACGCGGCCGGGGCGGCCCCGGCCGGGGTGTGGCGTGCCGCCGCGACGAACCGGGCGACGGCGCCGGGCACGCCGGCCGGGTGGGTGTGCAGGAACGAGGCGTGCACCCGATCCTCGACGTAGCCCTCCGGCTCCCCGCCCCGCCACGCCCAGGCCGGGGCCGCACCGGCCCGCGGGGTGACCGCGCACCGGTGGAACTCGTGTGCCCCGGCCCGCTCGCCCGCCGCGAACAGGGGCGACGCCGACACCGCGACCGCGTCGCGGTAGCCGAGGGTGAGCCGCGGGGTCATCCCCGCCGACGCGTCGAGGACCCCGCACATCGGCGTCCCGTCGAGGTCCCGGCACAGGTAGAGCAGCCCGCCGCACTCGGCGTGCACCGGGGCCCCGGACGCGGCCAGCGCCGCGACCTGCGCCCGCAGCGGTGCGTTGTCGCCGAGCGCGCCGACGTGCTCCTCGGGGAAGCCGCCGGGCAGCACGAGCGCGGCGGTGCCCGCCGGGAGCGCGGGGTCGCGCAGCGGGTCGAAGGTCGCCACGTCGGCGCCGGCCGCGGTGAGGAGCTCGGCGTGCTCGGCGTAGCCGAACCCGAACGCGGGCCCCCCGGCGAGCGCGACGAGCGGCCGCTGCCCCGCCGTGCCGCTCGTGCCGACCTCGGCGGCCGGGTCCCAGACCGGGCCGGCGGGCAGCGGGCGGGCGAGTGCGAGGACGGCGTCGAGGTCCACGTGTGTGGCGACGAGCTCGGCCATCGCGTCCACCGCGGCGGTCGCGGCGGTGCCGTGCTCGGCGGCGGTGACCAGGCCCAGGTGCCGCGAGGGCACCGCGAGCTCGGCACGTCGCGGGACGGCGCCGAGCACCGGCAGCCCGACCTCCTCGGCCGCGGCCCGGCAGACGTCGGCGTGGCGCTGCGACCCGACCCGGTTGAGGATCACCCCCGCCACCTGCACGGACTCGTCGAAGCTGCGGAACCCGTGCAGCAACGCGGCCAGCGACCGGGACTGCCCCCGGACGTCGACGACCAGCACCACCGGTGCCCCCAGCACGGCGGCGACCTGCGCGGTGGACCCGGCGCCGTCGGCGATGCGGCCGTCGAACAGCCCCATCACCCCCTCGACGACGGCGACGTCGGCGTCCCGGCTCCCGTGCCGGGCCAGCGGGGCGAGCCGGTCGGCGCCCTGCAGGACGACGTCGAGGTTGCGGCCCGGACGGCCCGCGGCGAGCGTGTGGTACCCGGGGTCGATGTAGTCCGGCCCGATCTTGAACGGCGCGACCCGGGTGCCGCGCCGCGACAGCGCGGCCATCAGCCCGGTCGCCACCGTCGTCTTCCCGCTGCCCGACGACGGCGCCGCGACGACCAGCGCGCGGGCCGTGCTCACGGTGGACACGGTGCTCACGGTGGTCACCACTCGATCCCCCGCTGGCCCTTCTGCCCGGCGTCCATCGGGTGCTTGATCTTCGTGGTCTCCATGACCAGGTCGGCGGCCTCGATCAGGGCGGGCGGGGCGTCCCGGCCGGTGATGATCACGTGCTGCCGGCCGGTCCGGGCGGTCAGCACCTCGACGACCTCGTCGACGTCGATCCAGCCCCACTTCAGCGGGTAGGTGAACTCGTCGAGGACGTAGACCTGGTGCTCCTCGCGCTCGATGCGGCGACGGATCTCGGCCCAACCCTCGACGGCGTCGGCAGCGTGGTCGGTCTCGGTGCCCGCCTTGCGCGACCAGGACCAGCCCGACCCCATCTTGTGCCACTCCACGGGCCCGCCCTGCCCGGTCTGCTCGTGGACGGCCCCCAGCGCGCGGAACGCCTCCTCCTCGCCGACCTTCCACTTCGCGGACTTGACGAACTGGAACACCCCGATCGACCAGCCCTGGTTCCAGCCGCGCAGCGCCATCCCGAACGCGGCGGTCGACTTCCCCTTCATCACCCCGGTGTGCACCACCAGCAGCGGCCGATTGCGGCGCTGACGGGTGGTGAGCCCGTCGGCGGGCGTGACGGACACCTGTCCCTGCGGCACGGCTGTCCCTCCTTCTCGGGCGTGATGTGTCAGGCGGCGCGCGCGGACCGGGTCGCCCGGACCAGGTCGCCCACACTGTCGGCGGTCAGCTCGTCGAGGGTCACCAGCTCGCCGCCCGCGGCGGCGGCGAGCGGCGCGGCGAGACCCAGGCGCACGTGCCCGGCCTCGCAGTCGACGACGACGGTGTGCACCCCGTCCGCGGCCAGCAGCCCGGCGGCGCGGCGGGAGTCGGCGACGGGGTCCCCGCCGTCGCGGGCGGCGACGGTGGCCCGCCCGTCGGTGAGCAGGACGACCAGCGGACGCCGGCGCGGGTCCCGGCGCCGCTCGGCGTCGAGCACGGCGCGGGCCTTGAGCAGCCCGCCGGCCAGCGGGGTCCGCCCGCCGGTGCGCAGCCGGGACAGGCGCTGCTGGGCGGTCGGCACCGACGACGTCGGGGGCAGAGCCAGCTCCGCCTCCCGGGCCCGGAAGGTGACCAGCCCGACCTTGTCCCGGCGCTGGTAGGCGTCGCGGAGCAGGCCCAGTACGGCGCCGGACACCGCGGTCATCCGCCTGCGCGCGGCCATCGAGCCGGACGCGTCGACCACGAACAGCACCAGGTTGCCCTCGCGCCCCTCCCGCTCGGCGCGGCGCAGGTCGTCGCGGCGGACCAGCAGGCCGGGCCCGCGGCGCCCGCGACCGGCCTGGTGCGGGGCCGCGGCGAGCACGGTCGCGGGCAGGTGCAGGTCCGCGGCGCGGGTGGTCCCCGCCCCGGACGGGCGGACGACGCGCCCGGTGTCGGTGCGGGCCCGGGAGCGGCGCCCCGGGGCGCCCGCGCCCAGCCCGGGCACGGTGAACTTCCTGACCGTGGCCCGGTGCAGCCGGGCGGCCTCCCCGACGACGACGGCGCGGCCCTCCCCGCCGTCGCCCCCGGCCGGTGCCTGCGCGGCCCCGGGTTCCCGGTCCCCCGGGTCCGTCGCCCCGGTCCCCTCGGTCGTCTCCGTCGCATCGGTCGGGTCGGTCGTGCCGTCGGCGCCGTCGGCGCTCGCCGTGCCGTCGGTGCCGGGGGCCTCGGCGCGCCCGCCGGACCCGGTCGCGGGGCCGCGAGGGTCGTCCGCCTCGGGGGTCGTCCCCCCGGTCCCGTCGGGCTCCTCGCCCGCCCCGGATCCGTCCGGGCCGTCCTGCGGCTCGGCCGGGTCGCCGGGGCCCGGGCTGGGATCCGGATCGTGGTCAGGGTCGTCGTCGGGGTCCGGGCCGTCCTCGGGACCCAGGTGGTCCTCGGCGTCGGCGAGGGCGCGGTCCAGCTCGGCCGGGTCCAGGCCGGGCTCGTCGAACGGGTCGCGGCGACGGCGGTGCGGCAGCGCGAGCCGGGCGGCGACGCGCACGTCGTCGGCGGTCACCGCGTCGCGGCCCTCCCAGGCGGCGTGCGCGGCCGCGGCGCGGGTGATGACCAGGTCGGCGCGCATGCCGTCGACGTCGAACCGGGCGCACACGAACGCGATCCGCCGCAGCTCCCGGTCGCTCACCGCGACGGCGGAGACCCGGGCCTGCGCGGCGCGGAGCCGGGCCGCGGTCGCGGTCTCGTCCGGGGCGAAGCGGGCGACGAACCCGGCCGGGTCGTCCTCGAACGCCATCCGCCGCCGGGTCACCTCGACGCGGGTGTCGACGTCGCGGCTGGCCCGGACCTCCACGGTCAGCCCGAACCGGTCGAGCAGCTGCGGGCGCAGCTCGCCCTCCTCCGGGTTCATCGTCCCGACCAGCAGGAACCGGGCCGCGTGCGAGACGGAGACGCCGTCGCGCTCGACGTGCGCGCGGCCCATCGCGGCGGCGTCGAGCAGCAGGTCGACGAGGTGGTCGTGCAGCAGGTTGACCTCGTCGACGTAGAGCACCCCGCGGTGGGCGTCGGCGAGCAGACCGGGCTGGTAGGCGCGGCGCCCCTCGGACAGCGCCTTCTCCAGGTCGAGCGAGCCGACCAGGCGGTCCTCGGTCGCACCGACGGGCAGCTCGACCAACCGGGCCGGGCGGCGGCCGCCCGGTGCGCCCGCCGGGTGCGGGCCGTCCGGGCAGGACGGGTCCGGCGCGGCGGGGTCGCAGCCGAACCGGCAGGCCTCGACGACGTCGTGCCAGGGCAGCAGCGCCGCCAGCGCGCGCACCGCCGTGGACTTCGCGGTGCCCTTCTCCCCACGCACCAGGACACCGCCGACGCCCGGGTGCACGGCGTTGAGCAGCAGCGCCAGCCGCAGGTCGTCGTGGCCGACGACGGCGGAGAACGGGAAACGGGGAGGTCCGGCGGCGGGGGCGGTGCTCGTGCTCACGCCGGTGAGGCTGCCAGACCGGAGGTCAGCACAGGGAGGTCCGACGGCGCACCGTGTCCGATCACATGTTCAAGTGACGACGTGTCCAGGTGGTGTTCGACCAGGTCGGCCAGCAGATCCACCTGCCGGGTGCGCTCGGCCGCGAACGACGTGTCCTGTGCCACCCGGAACCCGGTTCGCCCTGCCTCGTCCGCGAGGCGGGTGAGCAGCAGCCGTCGGAAACCGTCGTTCTCGGCGAGGCCGTGCCAGTGCGTGCCCAGGACGTTGCCGCGGTCGCTGCCCTCCTCCCCGATCAGGCCGGGGTCGCCGGAGCGCACGACGCGGCCGTGGTGGATCTCGTAGCCGGTGACGGTCTCGCCCCACGCCGTCGCGGTGGGGGTGCCGAGGTGCTTGACCGGGTCGAAGGCGATCTCCAGGTCCAGCAGCCCCAGCCCGGCGACGGAGGTGCCGGAGGCAGCCTCGGCCCCGTCCGGGTCGGCGACGGTGTGCCCGAGCATCTGGTAGCCCCCGCAGATCCCCAGTACCGGACGCCCGGACGCGGCGTGCGCGCGCACCGCGTCGGCCATCCCGGAGGACCGCAGCCAGGCCAGGTCCGAGACGGTCGCCTTCGTCCCGGGCAGGACGACGACGTCGCTGTCGGCGAGCCGCGACGGCTCGGTCACGTACCGCACGGCGACGCCCGGTTCGCAGGCCAGCGCCTCGGCGTCGGTGGCGTTGGAGATCCGCGGGAACCGGACGACCGCGACCCGCAGCCACTGGGTGCCGAGTGGCGGGGCCGGACGCCCGAGCACCCCGTCGGCGACGGCGGAGAGCGAGTCCTCGGCGTCGAGCCAGAGCCCCTCGGCGAAGGGCAGCACGCCCAGCGTCGGCCGACCGGTGAGCTCGCGCAGCCGGTCGAGGCCGGGTTCGAGCAGGCGGGGGTCCCCGCGGAACTTGTTGATCACGAAGCCGGCGATCAGCGCCTGGTCGGCCGGGTCGAGCACGGCGAGGGTGCCGAACAGGTGCGCGAGCACCCCGCCGCGGTCGATGTCGCCGACGACGAGCACCGGCAGGTCGTTGCGCCGGGCGAAGCCCATGTTGGCGAGGTCGGTGGCCCGCAGGTTGATCTCCGCGGGCGAGCCCGCCCCCTCGCAGACCACGACGTCGTGGCGGGCGCGCAGCCGGGCCAGGGAGTCGGCGACGACGTCGGACAGCGCCGCGGTGCGGTGCCGGTAGGACAGCGCTGACACCTGGCCGTCGGCGCGGCCGCGCACCACGACCTGCGAGGTCCGGTCCCCGCCGGGCTTGAGCAGCACCGGGTTCAGGTCGACCGAGGGGGCGATGCCGCAGGCGAAGGCCTGCATCGCCTGCGCCCGCCCGATCTCCCCGCCGTCCGGGGTGACGACCGAGTTGTTGCTCATGTTCTGTGCCTTGAACGGCGCCACCGAGACCCCGCGCCGGTGCAGCCACCGACAGATGCCGGCGACGACGGCGCTCTTGCCCGCATCCGACGTCGTCCCCGCGACGAGGACCGCTCCCTGAACCACCACGGCGCGAAGTATCGCCCCGGCGGGACCGTCGGCGGGCGCGGCTACCCTGGGCGGCGTGCGTTTCCTGCTGCGTCCCGGGTGGATCGCGTTCGTCGTCGCGGTGCTGGCCTTCGCCGTCGCCTGCTACACGCTGCTCGCGCCGTGGCAGTTCGACCGGGAGTCCGAGCGCTCCGCGCAGAGCCGGGCCATCGCCACCGCCGACGCGACCCCCGCCGTCGGGTTCGACACGCTCGTGCCGCCGGGCACCGGGATCGGCGCCGAGGACCAGTGGCGCCGGGTCACCCTGACCGGCTCCTTCGACCGCGCCGCGGAGACCCTGGTCCGCCTGCGGGTCGTCGACGGCGCGCCCGCGTTCGAGGTGTTGACGCCGCTGCGGCTCACCGACGGTCGGACCGTCGTGGTGAACCGGGGGTCGATCCCGGCCGCGGACCGGGGCGCCGTGCCCGAGTACGCCGCGGCGCCCGCCGGGCCGGTGACCGTCGAGGGCAGGCTGCGCCTGGACGAGACCGACCCGCAGGGCCGCCCCCCGCTGGTCGAGAACGGCACCCGCCAGGTCTACGTGTCCGACTCCCGGTCGGTCGCCGCCGCCACCGGCCTGACGCCGGTCGAGGGCGTCGTCGTGCTGGAGGCCGGTCAGCCGGGCGTGCTGGACCCGATCCCGATCGCGCCGGTCGGGGGCGGAGCGCCGTTCAGCAACTTCTCCTACGCCCTGCAGTGGCTGACCTTCGGCGCCGTCGCCCTGATCGCGCTGGGCCTGTTCATCCGACTGGAACTGTTGCAGCGCAACGGGAAGCGCGAGACGGCAGGCAGCCTGCGGGACCAGCTCTCCGGCCGCGACGGCTTCGGCGACGAGCCCGCCCCCGACGGCCGTGTCACCGACCGTGCCGCCGATGGTGCCGACGGTGGTGCCGACGACGGCCGCCGTGACACCGCCCGCGACGCCGCCGGCTCCGGCCCGGGCGCCGGCTGACTCCGCCCCGGCCAGGTGCGCCGGGCGGGCAGGTCTGCACCCCGCGAGTCCCGTGCGCTCACCCGGTCAGTGAGTCCGCCCGACCGACCCGTCTCCCGCGCTGCCCCGCACCGGACCAGCGCCACCTCGCGGGCCTCACTCTCCGAACTCGCTTACCGGGTAAGCGAATTCGCCCGCCCCCCGAACACACCGACCGCCCGCGATCCCTCCCTCCGGACCCGCTCACCCGCTCGGCGACCGCCCCCGATGTACCCTCACCGACCGGGTGGGCACGCCCCGCCGTGCGAGGACCGCCGCCGTCGCGACGGCGAGCAGCCCGGCTGTCCCGGCCACCAGCCGGGACAGCCGCGCGACGCGGTGCAGGTCGGCGACCCGGGGCGGGTGCCCGTCGCCGAGCGACGGGCGGTCCTCGGTGCCGTGGGCGTAGATCGTCGGCCCGCCCAGACGCAGCCCGAGCGCACCGGCGGCGCTCGCCTCGACCGGACCGGCGTTCGGGCTGGGGTGCCCGGCGGCGTCGCGGCGCCAGGTCCGCAGCGCGGTCGCCGGCGAGCCCCCCACCAGCGGCGCGACGGCCACGGTGACCACCGCGGTGACCCGGGCCGGCGCCAGGTTGACCAGGTCGTCGAGGCGGGCCGAGGCCCACCCGAAGCGGGCGTGCCGGGCGGAGCGGTAGCCGACCATCGCGTCGAGGGTGTTCGCCGCGCGGTAGCCGAGCAGCCCCGGGATCCCGGCGACCGCGCCCCACACCAGCGGCCCGACGACGGCGTCGGAGGTGTTCTCGGCCAGCGATTCGGCTCCGGCGCGGGCCATTCCGTCGGCGTCGAGCAGGTCCGGGTCACGCGCGCACAGGTGCGGGATCCGGGCGCGTGCGGCGTCCAGGTCGCCGGCGTCGAGCGACGCGGCCAGCGCGGCGCCCTCCCCCACCAGCGAGGTCCCGCCGAGCACCGCCCAGGTGGCGACGGCGGTCAGCCCGGCCCGCAGGACCGTCTCCCGCCGACCCCCGGCCCGGCGGGCGACCGCCTCGGCCAGCGCCCCGGCCGCGACCGTGCCACCGACCAGCAGCGCGGTGTAGGCGGCACCAGGCGCGACGGCGTCGCGGTACAGCCGGCGCTCCAGCCGGGCGGCGGCGGCACCGAACCCGGCGACCGGGTGCCCCCGCCGCGGGTCGCCGAGCAACGCGTCGGCGACGATCCCGGCGGCGAGCCCCGTCGCGCGGCCCCGTGTTCCCATGCCGGGGAAACTAGGCCACCGGGCGTCCGTCCGGCGCAGGCCCGGTCGGGAACTCCTGCACGCCGAGCACGCGCAGCAGCTCGAGCCGCTCGCGGGTGTCGTCGTCGGCCGGGGTGAGCACGACCAGCTGCTGGCCGAGGTCGGGCGTCACGAGGGTCTCGCAGTCCATCACCAGCGCGCCGACCCGCGGGTGCCGCAGCGTCTTGCGGTCGGCGCGGCGGACGGCGACCTCGTGCTCGGCCCACAGCTCGCGGAACTCGGCGCTGGCCGCGGCCAGCCGTGCGACGAGCCGGTCGACCACCGGGTCCCCCGCACGCCGCCCGGCCACCGCCCGCAGCTCCGCGACCAGCTGGCGGGAGTGGCGCACCTGCTCCTGCGGCGGGTGACCGTCGCGCTGGTCGGACCGGGTGAACCAGCGGTGGGCGAGGTAGCGGTCGTCGCCGGTGAACCCGGTCTGCTCCCCGGCGAGCACCCGTGACATCGCGTTCTGGGCCAGGACCTCCCCCAGGTCGGAGATCACCATCGCCGGGGTGGCCGGCAGCAGGTCGAGCAGGCGCAGCAGCCCGGCGCGGGCGAGCCGGGCCACCCCCTCCCCGGGAGCGGGCCGGTGCCCGGCCAGTCGGAAGAGGTGGTCGCGCTCGTCGTCGGTCAGGCACAGGGCCCGGGCCAGCGCGGCGAGCAGCTGCGTCGACGGTCGGCTGCTGCGCCCCTGTTCGAGGCGCACGACGTAGTCGACCGACATCCCCGCCAGCATCGCCACCTCCTCCCGGCGCAGGCCGGTGGCCCGCCGGCGCGGCCCCGCCGCGATGCCGACCTCGGCCGGGCGGACCGAGTCCCGCCGGCGACGCAGGAAGTCCGCGAGCTGTTCACGTTGCACCCTGCGATGGTCCCCGTGGGCAGGCCGCCCGACCAGGGAGCGCCGCTCCCACGATCGACGCTCCGCTCCCGCTACGGGCCGACGCGGCGCACGCTGGCTCCCATGCAGACACGCACCCTCGGCACCACCGGCCCCACCGTCTCCGCTCTCGGCCTGGGCGCCATGAGCATGTCCGGTTCCTACGGACACGCCGACCGCGCGGAAGCCGTCGCGACCGTGCACGCCGCGCTCGACGCCGGAGTCACGCTGATCGACACCGGCGACTTCTACGGCATGGGCCACAACGAGCTGCTGCTCGCCGAGGCGCTGCGCGGGCGCGATCGCGACGGCTACGTCCTGTCGGTGAAGTTCGGCGGGCTCGGTGGCCCGGGCCTGCCACCGCTGACCCAGGACTGCCGCCCGGTCGCGGTGAAGAACTTCCTCGCGTACTCGCTGACCCGCCTCGGCGTCGACCACGTCGACGTCTACCGCCCGGCCCGGCTCGACCCGCAGGTCCCGATCGAGGACACCGTCGGCGCGATCAGCGAGATGATCGACGCCGGGTACGTCCGCCACCTCGGGCTGTCCGAGGTCGACGCCGCCACCGTCCGCCGGGCGCACGCCGTGCACCCGGTCGCCGACCTGCAGATCGAGTACTCGCTGATCTCCCGCGCCGTCGAGGCCGAGGTCCTGCCGACGCTGCGCGAGCTGGGCATCGGCCTCACCGCCTACGGCGTGCTGGCCCGCGGGCTCCTCTCCGGCCACTACGAGCCCGGCAAGCCCGGGGACGCCCGCACCCGCAGCCCGCGCTTCAGCGGGGAGAACCTGACACACAACCTGGGCCTGGTCGAGACGCTGCGCGCGCTGGCGGCCGAGCGCGGGGTCACCGTCGCCCAGCTCGTGATCGCCTGGGTCGCCGCGCAGGGCGACGACGTGGTCCCGCTCGTCGGTGCCCGCACCCGGGAGCGGCTCGCCGAGGCGTTGCCCGCCGCCGACCTCGACCTGGGCCCGGCGGACCTCGCCGCGATCACCGACGCGCTGCCCGCGGGCTCCGCGCGCGGGGACCGCTACCCGTCGGCGTTCATGGGGGCCCTCGGCGTGGGGAACTGACCCTCGCGGTGGGCGGCCCGGCGCCGGGCCGGGGAGGATCAGGGGCATGCGCACGGACATCGTCCCCGAGGAGCTGGGCAGCGGCCCGTTCTACAAGCTCCTGACCAGCGTCGTCGTCCCCCGGCCGATCGCCTGGGTCTCCACCCGCTCGGCCGACGGCGTCGACAACCTCGCCCCGCACTCGTTCTTCACGGTGTCCTGCGTGGACCCGCCCATGATCCAGTTCACGTCGGTCGGGAAGAAGGACTCGCTGCGCAACGTCTCGGAGACCCGCGAGTTCGTCGTCTGCCTGGCGAACGAGCCGATGTTCGAGAAGATCAACGCGACCGGCACCGACTTCCCCGCCGAGATCAGCGAGTTCTCCTCGGTCGGGCTGACCGCCGAGGCGTCGTCGGTCGTGGCGCCGCCGCGGGTCGCCGAGTCACCGGTCGCGCTGGAGTGCGTGCTGCACGCCAGCATCGAGCTGGGCAACTCGACCGTCGTGATCGGCCGGGTCGTGCACGCCGCGATCGAGGAGAGCGTGTTCGTCACCGACGAACGCGGCAACTCCCTGCCCGACATCCACCGGCTCGCCCCGCTGGCCCGCCTGGGCCGCAACGAGTGGTCGCGCGTCGGCGAGGTCCTGGAGATCACCCGCATCCCCTATCAGCAGTGGCCGGGTCACTTCGGCGACGCGTGACCCGGCCCCCGCCGGGGCTACAGGGGGTACTCGGTGGGCGGCGTCGCGGCCGGGTCGGCGTGGATCTCGCCCTCCCGGCCGCGCAGCTCGACCCGGCGGATCTTGCCGGAGACCGTCTTCGGCAGCTCGAAGAACTCGAGCCTGCGGATCCGCTTGTAGGGCGCGAGGTTGTCGTAGGCGAACCGCAGGATCGCCTTCGCCGTCTCCTCGGTCGGCTCGTGCCCCTTGGCGAGCACCACGTAGGCCTTCGGCACGGCGAGGCGGACCGGGTCCGGGGACGGCACGACCGCCGCCTCGGCGACGGCCGGGTGCTCGATCAGCACGCTCTCCAGCTCGAACGGGCTGATCCGGTAGTCGCTGGCCTTGAACACGTCGTCGGCGCGGCCGACGTAGGTGATGTAGCCCGCCTCGTCACGGGAGCCGACGTCGCCGGTGTGGTAGTACCCGCCGGCCATGGCCTCGGCGTTGCGCTCCGGGTCGTCGGCGTAGCCGACCATCAGCCCGGTGGGGCGGTGGGCGAGGTCCAGGCAGATCTCGCCCTCGTCGGCCGCCTTCCCGGTGGCTGGGTCGACCAACGCGACGACGAACCCGGGGATGGGCCTGCCCATCGAGCCCGGCTTGACCGGCTGCCCGGGCGGGTTGCCGATCTGGACCGAGGACTCGGTCTGGCCGAACCCGTCGCGGATGCGCAGGCCCCACGCCTTCTCGACCTGCTCGATGACCTCGGGGTTGAGCGGCTCCCCCGCCCCGACGACCTTCGACGGCGGCGTCGTCAGCCCGGACAGGTCGGCCTGGATCAGCATCCGCCACACCGTCGGCGGCGCGCAGAAGCTGGTCACGCCGCAGGAGTCCAGGACCGACAGGACCGACTCGGCGTCGAACCGGGCGTAGTTCATGACGAGCACGGTCGCCTCGGCGATCCACGGCGCGAACACGTTGGACCAGGCGTGCTTGGCCCAGCCGGGCGAGGAGATGTTGAGGTGGACGTCGCCGGGCTCGAGCCCGATCCAGTACATCGTCGACAGGTGCCCCACCGGGTAGGACGTGTGGGTGTGCTCCACCAGCTTCGGCTTGGCCGTGGTGCCCGAGGTGAAGTACAGCAGCAGCGTGTCGGAGGCCTTCGTGACGCCGTCCGGGGTGAAGTCGGCCGCGGCCGAGTAGGCCTCACCGGTGTAGTCGCGCCAGCCCGCGACGGCACCGCGCACGGCGATGCGGGTGTAGTCGCCGTCGACGCCGTCGAACTTCGCGGTGTCGCCCGCACCGACGACGACGTGCCGCGCCCGACCCCGGTCGATCCGGTCCTGCAGGTCGGCCGGGGTGAGCAGGGTGGTTGCGGGGATGACGACGGCGCCCAGCTTCATCGCCGCCAGCAGGGTCTCCCACAGCTCCAGCTGGTTGCCGAGCATCAGGACGACCCGGTCGCCGCGGACGACGCCCTGCTCGCGCAGCCAGTTCGCGACCCGGTTGGACCGCTCGGACAGCTCCGCCCACGTCCAGTGCGCCTGCGAGCCGTCCTGCTCCACGATCCACAGTGCCTTCCGGGCACCCCGCTCGGGGTCCGCGGCGACGACGTCGAAGTGGTCGAGCGCGAAGTTGAACTCGTCGAGCTCCGGCCAGCGGAAGTCGCGGTAGGCCGTGTCGTAGTCCTCGCGGTGGGTCAGCAGGAAGTCGCGGGCGGCGAGGAACGTCTCCGTCGCCGGGCTGGCGGTCGCCATGGGGTGCACCTCGGTGGGCTCGTGCGGGGGGCCCGTGCCCCGGGCCCGTCGTGCGGGGCCGCCCGTGCGGCCGTACCGCGACCCTAGTCACTCCGCAGCAGGCTCGGCAGGTCGCGACGGCCCCGCCACACGGGCCCACCGAACAGGGCCGCCGCAGGACCTCGGGCCGTAGGACCTCGATCACGCGATGGTGGCGGCGAGGTCGGCCCGCCCGGGCGGGCCGGTGATCGTAAGGTGCCCGCGTGACCGTGCCGAACCTGCCGAAGGTGACGACCCCCGACGTGTCGGTGTCCCGCCTGCGGGTGGGCCGGTACGGACCGCGGACGCTGCTCCGCGTCGTACTCGTGGGGCTCGCGCTGGTGCTCCTCGTGCTGCTGCTGGCCGGCTGCGGCAACAGCGAGCTGCCCGCGGCGTGGCGCACCCCGTCGCCGGCCCCGACGACGACATCGCCGACCGCCACGCCGACCCCGTCCCCGACGCCCACCGCGACCCCCACGCCGAGCCGCACCGCCGAGCCGTCGCGCACGACGGCCGCCCCCGCCCCGGCCCCGGCCCCCGCGCCCGGGCGCGGTGGTGCCGACGGCGGCGGGTCGGGCCGGACCGGGGCCCCGGGAGCGGCCGCGGCGCCGTCGCCGATGTGGCCCGCGGGCGACGCGGCGACCGCGCGGCGGATGCAGCAGCAGTCCGACGCCGGCGGCGACCCGTGGCTGCTCGACCCGGAGGAGGTGACGCTCTCCTTCGTCGGCAGCGAGCTCGGCTACCGGAACCCGACCGTCACCCGCCTCGGCAACGGTGTCTACGCCGCCACCGACGGTCGCACGCCGCAGCGCGCGACGATCCGGCTCACCCAGCCGGTCCGCTCCGGTACCGGCGGGATCTGGGTGGTCGACCACGTCGACCGCGGCTGACCGGACCCGACGGGGCCGACCGAGGCCGACTGCCGGGGCCGGTCACGGCCCGGCACGCGCCGGCACCCGCCGTCACCGGAGCCTCGCGCCGGACGGTGTGCCTCGCCGGAAGCCGACCTCGCGTTACGCCCTGTGCGCGCCGTGGGTACCGTGAGGTGAATGACAGTTGGCACGAACGGGTGAAACCCGGCGTCGAGTGCAGCGCCAGGGCCCGGTTCGACGATGTTCCGTACGAGGCCGTCGCGAGACCGCGACGGTCGGGGGGGCCAGGAGAGGCGGAGCACGATGGCCAGCGAGTCGGTCCAGCAGGACGTCTTCACCGTGTTGCACGGGCAGGCGTCGCCGATCGTGAGCCGATGGGCGTACCGCGCTGCGGACCCGTTCGCGATCTCCTTCTCGGTGCGCCGGTCCTCCGACCGCTGGATCGAGTGGCTCGTCGCGCGTGATCTCGTGATCGAGGGCCTGACCACCCCCACCGGCATCGGTGACATCCGGATGGCGCCGCGCCGCATCGACGGCTACGACGTCGTCGAGCTGGAGATCCGCTCCGACGGCGGCTCCGCCGCGCTGGAGGTCGACCGCGACCTGCTGGCCCAGTTCGTCGACTCGACGTTGGAGATCGTCGACCTCGGCGAGGAGCACGACCACCTCGACATCGACGGCGCCATCGCCCGGCTGACCGGCAGCGCGGCGGGCCCCACCACCCCCTGAGCCCACGCTCCCACCGACGACGAGGGCCCCGGACCGCACGACGCGGTACCGGGGCCCTCTTGTCGACCGGGTGTCCCGGACACTCAGCGGTTCTGCCCGGCCCACTCGGGGTCGGTCGAGGCGTCCCACTCGGCGTCGGCCGCGGCCTGGTCGGCGTGGTCGGCGTCGCGGGCGAGCTGGTCGCTGACCTCCGGGTCCCCCACCGGGGACTCGTCGACCACCGGCACGACGCCCTCGTCGACGTCGTGCACGGCGGCCTCCTCGGCGCTGGCCGCGCCGCCGTCGATGCCGACGTCGGTTCCGGCGCCGTCGACGGCCGGGTCACCCGCGACGGAGTCGGTGGCCGCGGTCAGCCGGCCGGAGCGGCCCGGGTCGCCTTCCGGCAGGTCGTCGGGCAGCTCCCGGGCCAGGCGCGCCTCGTGCGACTCGCCCTCCTCCTGTCCCGCCGCGGTCACCGCGTTGTCCTCGACGCCGTAGGGGCGGTCCGGCGGGACGTAGCCGGAGTCCAGCGGGTCGGTGTCCGACGGCCCGGTCAGCGCCTCGTCGGTGTCCAGCTGCATCGCCGACGCCATGTCCGGCGCCTCCGGCTGGAACTCGTTCTCGTCACCTGAAGCGGATGCCATCGCCTGCGGGTCTCCTCGCTGTGGCCGTGTGTCGGGTGGTGTTCGGTCTCGGGTGTTCGGTATCGACCGTGCGTACCCGGCGTCGCCTCCCGCCATGCGCCGACGCCCGGACGCTACGGTCGCCGACACCGGACCCGCCGTCGCCGGTCCCCGCGCCGCGCCCCTGGCGCGCCGCACCTCCAGTACCTACGAAGGAGCACTCCCCCGTGACCGCCGCCCCGTCCGCCCGTTCCGGTGACAGCACCCGCAGGGCCCTGCTCGCCGCGGCCGCGGACCTGTTCACCGAGCACGGCTACGACCGCACCTCGGTCCGTGCGATCGCCGACCGGGCCGGGGTGAACCAGGCGCTGCTCTTCCGCTACTTCGGCAGCAAGGACGCCCTGTTCGCCCGGGTCGCCGCCGAGCGCGCCCTCGCCGTGCTGCACGACGGCCCGCCCGAGGATCTCCTGCCCCGGCTGCTGCGGTCCGTCCTCGACAGCAGCCAGGGCCCCGAGCGCGACCTGTTCGGGCCCGTCGTGCGCTCGGCCGGCACGTCGGAGGCGGCCACGGCCGTGCGGAGGGAGCTGGCCGGGGCGTTCACCGAGGCGTTCGCCGCGCAGGCCACCGGCGCCGCCGACCGGGCCGAGGCCGAGCTGCGCGCGGAGCTGGTCCTGACCTGGCTGCTCGGGCTGAGCCTGGTCCAGCCGCTGCTGCCCGAGGGCGCGGTCGGGCGGGCCGAGCCGGACACGGTGCTGGCCCACGTCACGCGCGCCGCGCGCACCCTGCTGGAGGCACCCGGGGTCAGCCGGTGAGCCGGTCCACCTCGGCGCGGAACCGCTCGCGCTGGGCGGGGGTCTCCCGGGTGCGCGACAGGTAGTGCTCGGGCCGCGGGGCGCGGTCGTG
>NZ_MCIP01000001.1:3091578-3210285 GCF_001932425.1 Pseudonocardia sp. Ae505_Ps2 | reverse complement strand
CCGCGAGGGTGTCGGTGAGCAGCCGGGTCAGCAGCAGCGGCCCGAGGACGTGCACGGCCAGGGTCAGCTCGTTGCCCTCGGAGGTCTCGCTGCGGCCGGGCGGGAGCAGCCCGGCGTTGTGCACCAGCACGTCCAGGGCGTCGACCTCGGTGGCGAACCGGGTCGCGAACGCGCGGACGTCGGCGAGCTCGCCGAGGTCGCAGACCTGCACCGGCAGCCGGTCGGCCGACAGCCCCGGCACGGCGGCCAGGATCCGGTCCCGTGCCGCGACGCCCTTGTCCCGGGAGCGGACGAGCAGGTGCACCGTCGCGCCGAGCCGGACCAGCCCGGTCGCGATCGCCTCGCCCAGTCCGCCGCCCGCGCCGGTGACGAGCGCGGCGCGCCCGGCCAGGGCGCCGCGGGGTGGGTCGGCGCGGTCGCCGCTCCACCCCGGGCGCCGCAGGAGGTAGCCGATCCGCGAGTAGCCGGGGACCAGGGTGCGGTCGAGGAGGGTGTCGAGGACGGAGGGGACGACGCTGCCGGGCACGCATCGATCCGACCACAGCGCCGCGCCACCCGCGCGTCGATCAGCCCGTCAGGCCGCGACGTCGTCGGCGGTGGACTCGCGACGGCGCGCCCGGATCTCCGTCCAGCTCATCAGCCCGACGACGGCCACGCCGCCCGCCACGACCCCCCAGAGCGTCGAGGCGCTGACCCCGTCGCTGCTCCCGCGCACCAGCAGCCCGGCAGCCATGACGAGGAGCAGGACCAGGACCGGGGCCATGCGCCACCAGGACATCCGCGCGCCCTCCGTGGCGCGGACCCCGAGCCTCGCGGCGTAGATGCTGCTGACCAGCGACGGCACACCGACGACGCCGATCACGACCAGGACGTAGGGCAGCGCCGGCGGTCCACCGATCCAGATCATCGCCCCCGCGGCCGCCAGCCCGAGCCACAGCATCAGCTGGAACCCCACGGCCGACGCCTCGTTCCAGACGTCCCGGCGGCGCTCCTCCCGGTAGAACGGATTGCCCAGGTCGCCGACCGCGGCGGCCGCCCGCACGAACCAGCTGTCGCGCTTCATCTCGTCACCCATCACACGTCCTCCCCCCGCCGCGCCTCGGCGCGGCCTCACTCCGATGTCCCGGTCGCGTTCCCTGCGGTCCGGCCGGCCTCTGCCTCGGACCCGAACAGCCCCTCGACGGTGCCGTCGAGCGACCGTGCGATGGCCAGGGCCAGGTAGACCGACGGTGCGTAGTCGCCGGCCTCGACGGCCACGACCGTCTGCCGGGTCACGCCGACCTGTTCGGCCAGCTCGGCCTGCGTCATGCCGGCCGCCGTCCGGGCCGCGCGGACGGCGTTGCGCCGTCCCCTCGCCGATGTCCGTCCCACATCGACGATTGTCAAGGCTACTCGACTTCATGTCAAGTAAGCCGGACATCGATCCGGCACCCGGTCCGGCGCGACCTCGATCTAGCCGAGGCGCTCGCGGACGGCGTCGAGGTTGCGCTCCATCCCGGCCCGCCACTCACGCAGCCGGCCCTCGACGATCCGCTCCTCCTTGTCCGGCCACCGCTCGATCGCCGCGGTGAGCCCGGACGGCCCGGGGCCCATCCGGGCCCACTGGCGCAGCACGGTGCCGTCGCCGTCGGGGGTGAGCTCGAAGCGCCAGACGGCGGTCTCGCCGCACTCGGCACCGGCCTCGACGGTCCACTCGAACACCCGCCCGGGTTCCCAGGCGGTCACCGTGGACACGGTGCTCCACGCGCCGCGGGCCTCGTGGTGGTGCTCGCCGCGCAGCCGGGCGCCGGGCCCGGGGCGGTCGCCGTCGACCCACTCGGCGCGCTGCATCTCGGTGGACACCTCCACCAGGAACTGCGGGTCGGTGACCAGCGCCCACACCGCCCGTGGCGGTGCGGCGACCCGGGCGGTGGCCTCGGTGGTGGGTCCGTCGGCGTAGCGCATGCGACCTCCTCGTCGTCGGCCCGCGGCGGGTCAGCGCTCGTCGGCACCCCGGCGCAGCAGGTAGGTGTCCATGATCCACCCCTTGCGCTCCCGGGCCTCGGCGCGGACCTTCAGGATCTCGTCGGCGACCTCGTCGAGCGGCCCGGCGACGAGCAGCTCGTCCGCTGTCCCCAGGTAGGCACCCCAGTAGATGTGCAGCTCACGATGCTGCTCGGCCGGCAGCGTGGCGAAGGCGGTACGGCCGTCGAGCATCACGACGACGTCGTCGACGTCGTCGGGCATCCCCTCGGCGATCCGGCGCCCGGTGGTGATCAGGACGGGGCGGCCGACCCGGTTGAGGATCAGCCGGTGGGCGGCGGCGAGCGCGGCGACGCTGGAGATCCCGGCGACCGACTCGACCGCCCACTGCTCCCCCGCGCCGTCCAGGACCCGGTCGAGCAGGCGCAGCGTCCCGTCGTAGAGGGAGGGGTCGCCCCACACCAGGAACGCGCCGGTCTCGCCGTCGGCCAGCTCGGCGTCGAGCATCTCGCGGTAGAGACGAGCCCGCCGGTCCTGCCAGTCGACGACGACCTCGCGGTACCGCTCGTCGTCGCGCTCGACCTCGGTGCCGCGGTCCCGGCCCACCTCGGGCGCGGTGACCAGCCGGTAGCCGCCGTCCGGGCGGTGCCGGCGCAGGATCTCGGTGCGCAGCGCCAGCAGGTCGTCCTGCGACCCCCCGCCGTCGAGCCCCTTGTCGATGACGAAGACGACGTCGGCCCGTTGCAGGGCGCGGACCGCCTGGAGGGTGAGGTGGTCGGGGTCACCGGCCCCGATCCCGATCACGAGAACCGTGCGCACCGGAATGACCGTAATGGACCCCGGACACGCCCGGGCACTCCCCCGATCGGCAGGCACCTCCGCTCCGGTGTCGCCCGATGCGCGCAGCGTGCGACCCCGTCTCGCCCCGTCGTCACTCGGTAGTGTCGGAGTGGCCGGCGAGCCGGGCCGCGTCACCGGCCGGCCGCCGACGACCGACCCCCACGCGCCACCCCGGGAGGCCACGTCACCGTGCCCACCAGCGAGAGCACCAGCAGGATCCCGACGATCGGGCACCTCGTCGAGTCCCTCGACGACGGCGGCGTCGCGGCCGCGCTCGGTGACCTCGCCGTCGCCGGCCCGGACGCGGGGTTCCGGGTGGTGGTCGTCGCGCTGGCCCCGTCCGGGCACTCCGAGGTCGCCGAACTCCTGTCCCGTGCCGGGGCGCCGCCGGTCGAGCTGAACGTCGCACCGTGGGACCCGCGCGCCGTGCTGAAGGTGCTCGCCGCGTTCCGGGAGCACGGCGTCGACCTGGTGCACACCCACGGAGCCCGGCCCGACGTCGTCGGCTCGGCCGCCGCGGCCCGCCTGCGGGTGCCGGCGGTGTCCACGCTGCACCACATCCACGAGCACCCCGCCGACCGCGGCGACCAGCTCCGGCGGACCGCGAAGACGTTGGCGCGCAAGCGGTTCATGACCCGCACGATCGCGACGTCGGCCCTGCAGCGCGACTGGTACCGCCGCGCCGCCGGGTCCACCGAGGGCCTGTCGGTGATCCCGGACGGCGCCGCCGACCCGGGCGAGGGCACGGCCGAGGAGCGGGAGCGCCTGCGGCGCGGGCTCGGCGTGGCCGACCACGAGGTCGTCGCCGTCTCGGTCGCGCCGATGCGCCGGGGCCAGGGGCAGGACATGCTGCTCGACGCCGTCGCCGGGATCGCGCCGGACGAGCCGCTCACCGTGGTGCTCGGCGGCGACGGACCGCTGCGGCCGTGGCTGGAGTCCCGGGTCGCCGCCGACGAGGCCCTGTCCGGCCGGGTGGCGTTCCGCCGCAGCACCGACCCGGTGGCGCTGCTCCGGGCGGCCGACGTGCAGCTGCACACCACCCGGCACGACACGATGCCCCGGATGCTGCTGCTCGGGCACGGCACCGGCACCCCGGCCGTCGCGACCCGGGTCGGCGGGATCCCGGAGATCGTGACCCGCGAGACCGGCCTGCTGGCCCCGGTCGACGCCACCCGGATCGCCGACGAGCTGGTGCGGCTCACCCGCGACGCCGACCTGCGCGCCCGGCTCGGGGCCGGGGCCCGGCGGCGGTTCCTCGACCGGTTCGCGGCCGCGCCGTGGGCGGCCCGGCTCGGCGACGTCTACCGCAGTGCGGTCGGGGTCGCCGGCGCGCCGGCCGCCGCCGAGCTGGACACACCCGAGCCGGTGGGCCGGGGCTGAGCCGGTCCCGGGCTCCGGCTGCCCGGACCGGGCTCCCGGTGCGCCGCGGGGTGCCTCGTTCGCGGAGGTCCCGGTCGGCCGGCTCGGAGCAGGGACGGACCGGACCGCGGTCAGCGCCGCCGCAGCGGCCGGGCCGGGCCGGTCAGCGGCGGAGTGCTCCCGCCCTCGGTCTGCACCTGCCGGCGGGCCTGCAGGTAGAGCGCCGGACCGGAGACCAGTCCGCGCAGCTTGCGAGCGCCCGCCCCCCTCGGCAGCGCGACGACGTCCTGCGGCGCCGGGCGGTCCTCGTCCGCGAGCGGGGCACCCAACGGCTCCGGCGACGGCCCGCGCCCACCGACAGCGGCGGGGGCGTGCTGCTCGTGGCGGGCCCGCGCGACGGGCTTCGGCTCCGCGGACTCGCGGCGCACGATGTCGCGCAGCCGCCCCAGTGCCGCCGGGAACCGGCGCACCGCCAGCCGCCGAGCCCGCGGGTCCAGCGCCACCTTGCCCAGGAACGCACCCAGCCCGAGCGCGTAGCCGCCCATCTGGTCGCGCAGCTCCCCCGACGACGGCCGGTGGTGGTGCCACACCCACGCCGACGGCAGGTAGGCCAGGGTGCCGCCGTCGAGCACGATCCGGACCAGCAGCTCGATGTCCTCGCCGCCCCGGGTGGGCCTGCCCGGGCCGAGCGCCTCGTCGAACCCGCCGAGCGCGCGGACCGGCTCGGCACGCACCGCCAGGTTGGCGCCGATCCCGAACAGGCCCGGGGAGAACGGGAACACCGGGGAGTCCGCGGGTGGGTCGTCGAGCCGGAACCGGCGGGGCAGGAAGCCCTTGTTCCAGGCCAGCGCGACGTCGGCGGCCCGCTCTTCCGGGGTCTCCAGCCGCGCGGCGAGCACGGGACCGCTCAGCGCGACGAGCTCGGGGTCCTCGGCGAAGGACCCGGCGATCCGTGACGCCCACCGCGGGTCGGGCTCGGTGTCGTCGTCGGTGAACGCGACGACCGCGGTGCGGGCCTCGGCGAGGCCGCGGTTGCGCCCGACCGACACACCGCGGCGCGGCTCGCAGACGTAGCGGACCCGCGGGTCCGCGCAGTCGCGGACGACCTCGCGGGTGCGCTCGTCGGGCGGGTCGTTGTCGACGACGAGCACGGTCACGTCGGGGTGGTCGCCGGCCAGCACCGCGGCCAGGCAGCGACGGACGCTCTCCGGCCGCCCCCGCGTCGCGACGACGACGGTCAGCGGCTCGGCCGACACCGCGGGCTCGGCCGGTGGTTCGCGCCCGGCGACGGCCGCGGCGGCCCGGGCCAGGTCCGCGGCGCGCGCCCGGCCCCCGTGCAGCGGGACGACGGCCTGACCGACGGGGACACCGCCGTCGGTGACCAGCAGCCGGGCCGAGCCGAACCGCGGCGGGACGACGAGGTCACCGGCCCCGTGGCCACTGCCGTGCACGCCGCGGTGGTGGGCGAGCTCACCCACCCAGACGGGGTCGCCTGCTCGGTCCGGCACTGCTGCGGCCTCCCGGGATCGTGGGTCGGTGTCGGTGGTCGGCCCGACCGGTGCACGCCCCGCCGGTCGCGACGGGCACCCGCCCCGATCGTCGCAGAGCACCCGGCACCCGCGCTCACCAGGCACGGGACCCGCATCGTGCGCTGCTCCGTCCGCCGCGGTCCGGACGACCTCCCGGCCCAGTCACGCCGACGAGGTGCCACCGGCGGCACCGCCGGGTTCGGGACAGGGTGGTCCGTCCGGGGGCTCTCCCGGTCACCGTGCGCACTGCGACACCCGCGTACGCACACCGTTCGGCGCAGCCGAACGACCGTACGACCCGAACAACACACCGTCTGCACCGTTGGGCGCGGCCCCGGTGCGCGGATCGCGCCGGACCGGCCGCTCGCCGCACACCCGGCGAGCCCCGTCGGTGTCCGAGTCACGGATCGGTTACGGTCCCTCTCGGCTGGTCGACGAGATGTCGGCTGGTGCGCCTGGTCGGTCGCCTGCTCCCCGCTGGCCGACACTCCCCCTGGCGCCCACCCAGCACGCAGCGGGGCGGAGCCGTGTCCGGTCACGAGGACCGGGGCGGGTTCGAGGCGGCGAGGACCCCCGAATGACCACTGCACTCACCCCGGAACTCCATACACCCGAGAGCGACGTCCCCCGGCGTCGCCGGGACCGTGACGCCGGCGCGGGCATCTCCGCCGCCGAGCTGCTCGCCCGCTACTCCGAGGCCGGGTTCGACACCCCCGCGACCGGCGGCCGTCGCGCCCGCCGTGCCGACGCCCCCGGCCCGGACCTGGAGCGCATCGGCACCCCCGCGACCGGTCTGCCCGCCGTGTCCGGCAGCGACACCGTCATCACCCGCGACGCGCCGGACACCCCCGCCAGCGTCACCTCGCGGACCGCGGTCGGCCTGCTCCGCGGCACCTCGGACACCGGGCTGCTCGGGCGCAACCCGCGCGCCGTCGTCGCGACCATGTCGGCGACGCTCGTCGGCGCCACCGCGGTCATGGGCGTCGTGTCGACCCTCAGCTCGCCGGAGCAGTCCCCCGAGACCTCCGCGGACATGGACCTCACCGGCGCGGCCAACGAGGCCACGATGAAGCTGTCGATCCCGGCCGCGGGCTCCGAGCACGGCGGCACTGGCACCAGCGACGCCGCGTCCACCCTGACCAGCGGGTTCGAGCACGTCACCGCGTCGGTCCCGCAGGCCTTCGAGAAGGCCGACGCGGCCCGCATCGCCGCCGTCGCCCAGAAGGAGGCCGCGGCGAAGGCGGCCGAGGCCCGGGCGAAGGCCGCCGCGGCGTCGGCCCGGCACGGCGGGGACGACGACGGCGACGGTGGCGGCGTGATCGGCGACATCGTCGGCGGCCTGACCGGCGGCTCCGCCGAGGGTGCCCAGGCGCTCGCGCAGGCCAAGCAGCAGCTCGGCAAGCCCTACAAGTGGGGCGCCACCGGCCCGAGCGCGTTCGACTGCTCCGGCCTGATGGTATGGGCGTTCGAGCAGATCGGCATCGACCTGCCGCGCACCTCCAGCGCGCAGTCGCAGATGGACGGCACCCCGGTCTCCAAGAGCCAGCTCAAGCCCGGCGACCTGGTGTTCTTCTACTCGCCGGTGAGCCACGTCGGCATCTACGCCGGCAACGGCAAGGTGCTCCACGCCTCCACCAGCGGCGAGCCGGTCAAGTACTCCGACATCGACTCGATGCCGTTCCACAACGCCGTCCGGGTCTGACCCCGCCGCACCCTGCCTTCGAGGCCGCACCCCTGGGGAGGGGTGCGGCCTCGACGCACGTCCGGACCCGTTCGCCCCGCGCCGCGACCCACAGCCCGCACGCAGGCAGACCCGCAGCCCGCGCGGTGATCCGCCGGGCGCGCGGTGATCCGCGGGACGCGCGCGTCTGAACACGCGCGAACAACGGATCACCGCGCGGGCTGCGGATCACCGGCGGACCGCGGGCGGCACCGGCGGGTGGCTCCCCGTGGCCGGGCTGCGGTTACAGCGAGCGGAGCCGCTCCGCGACGGCCTCGGGCAGCACGTCGGAGATGAACGCGCCCGCGCCGGACTCGGACCCGGCCAGGTACTTGATCTTCCCGGGGGCCCGGCGGATCGAGTGCAGCCGCAGGTGCAGCCGGGCGTCGGAGCGGCCGTCGGACTCCAGCACCGGTGCCTGGTTCCAGCCCGCGACGTAGGGGAGCTCGTCGTCGTAGAGGGCGTCGAGGCGGCGCAGCACGTCCAGGTAGAGGGTCGCGAACTCGGCGCGCTGGGCCTCGTCGAGGGCGGGCAGGTCCGGGGTGGGCCGGTGCGGGTACAGGTGCACCTCGACCGGCCAGCGCGCCGCCTGCGGCACGAACGCCGTCCAGTGCTCCCCGGCCACGACGACGCGCTCCCCCGCCCGCTCGGCGGCCAGCTGCGTGTCGAACAGGTTCTCCCCCGTGGCCTCGCGGTGCGCGGCGACGTGGGCCAGCATCCGCTGCGGGAACGGCGGGACGTAGGGGTAGGCGTAGATCTGTCCGTGCGGGTGGGACAGCGTCACGCCGATCTCGGCGCCCCGGTTCTCGAACGGGAAGACGTAGCGGACCCCCGGCCGGGCACCCAGCTCGGCGGTCCGGTCGGCCCACGCTTCCAGGACCAGGCGCGCCCGGTCGGGGGTGAGCCGGGAGAACGGGGTGTCGTGGTCGTCGGTGAAGCAGACGACCTCGCACCGCCCCGACGCCGCCTGCGGCACCGGGCCCGGTTCGGGCAGCGGCGCGCCGGGTGCGGACCCGAAGGACGGGAAGCGGTTCTCGAACGCGACGACGCCGTACTCCGGGCTCGGCACCTCGGTGTGGCGACCGTCGCGGCTGGGGCACAGCGGGCACTGGTCGGCCGGCGGCTTGTAGGTGCGGTCCTGCCGGTGCGCGGCGATCGTCACCCACTCCCCGGCCAGCGCGTCGTAGCGCAGCTGCGAGGCGGGCACCACCCGCGGGAGGTCGCGGGCGTCGACCAGGTCGGCCGGGTCCCGGGGAGCGTGGTCGGGGCCGTCGAACCAGAGGATCTCCCGGCCGTCGGCCATCCGGGTGGCCAGCTTCTGCACCTTCTGCACGTACGTCACCTTCCGGGCCGGGCAATGATCACGTGGTCGACCTCGCCCTCGAGGACCGCACGGTCGGCGTCGGCCAGACCGCTGTCGGTCACGAGCACGTCGGCCTCGGACAGCTCGGCGATCGTCGAGATCCCGACGGTGCCCCACTTGGTGTGGTCGGCGACGACCACCAGCCTGCTACCGGACTCGATCAGGGCGCGGTTGGTGTCGCGCTCGGTGAGGTTCGGGGTGGAGAAGCCCGCCGCGGCGCTCATCCCGTGCACCCCGAGGAACACCGTCTCCAGGTTCAGCGAGCGCAGCGCGGCGATCGCGACCGGGCCGACCAGCGCCTCCGACGGCGTCCGCACACCTCCGGTCAGGATCACCGTGGTCCCGCGGGAGTCGGCGCCGCCGGTGTGCAGCGCGTCCGCGACGGCGACGGAGTTGGTCACCACCGTCAGCCGCGGCACGGCTGCGAGCAGCCGGGCGAGCCGCCAGGTCGTCGTACCCGCGGACAGGCCGATCGCGGCACCGGGGGTCACCAGCTCGGCGGCCGCGGCGGCGATGGCGTCCTTCTCCTCCAGCTCGCACACCGACTTGGCGGCGAACCCGGGCTCGGACGTGGTGTGCTCGCCGACGGCCGTCGCGCCGCCGTGCACCTTGTCCACCAGGCGGCGCCGGGCCAGCACGTCGAGATCGCGGCGCACGGTCATCTCCGACACACCGAGGTGGTCGGCGAGCTCGGACACCCGCACCGCGCCGCGGGTGCGGACCTGCTCCACGATCACCTCGCGCCGCTGCTCGGCGAGCAGGCTCATCGTGTCCGGGCCGGACACCGTCGGGGCTTCACCCGCACAGAATGCAACACAACCGAACGTGCGGCAAGGGTCGACCGAGCGTATCGATCGGCCACCCGAGGGGCATCCAGGTCACCGACCGGTCTCGAAATCGAGCGAAAGTGTTCACTTCTGATCGAGTCCGGTCTAGCTTGTGCGTTGGTCCGCGCAACGCGCCGTCGTGCACCACCGGCCGGCGGACCGGCAGCACACGCACTCGACGGCGAGGAGCTATCCGAGATGGAGCATCACGAGACGGCCCGGCGGGCCCCGGGGACGTCCCGGGAGGGCACGGCATGACCGCCCAGGAGGTCCTGCGCCTCAACCCCAACCTGGTCGACTACCTGCTGGTGGCCTTCTACTTCGTGCTGGTGCTCGGCATCGGCTTCGCGGCACGTCGCTCGGTCTCCTCCAGCCTCGACTTCCTGCTGTCCGGCCGGTCGATGCCGGCCTGGATCACCGGCCTGGCGTTCATCTCGGCGAACCTCGGCGCGATCGAGCTCATCGGCATGGTCGCCAACGGGGCCCAGTTCGGCATCCCGACGGTGCACTACTACTGGCTGGGCGCGATCCCGGCGATGGTGTTCCTGGGCATCGTGATGATGCCGTTCTACTACGGCTCCAAGGCCCGCAGTGTCCCGGAGTTCCTGCTCAAGCGGTTCAACAAGACCACCCAGCGGGTGCAGGCGGTGATCTTCGCGGTCGCCTCGATCCTGATCGCCGGGGTCAACCTGTTCTCCCTGGGCCTGGTCCTGGAGGCGCTGCTCGGCTGGTCGCTGTACCTGGCGATCCCGGTCGCGGCCGTCGTCGTCCTGGGCTACATCTCCCTCGGCGGGCTGTCCGCCGCGATCTACACCGAGGTCCTGCAGTTCTTCGTGATCCTCGCGCTGCTGATCCCGCTGACCGTCGCCGGACTCAACCGGGTCGGCGGCTGGGACGGCCTGACCCGCGCGGTCACCGAGGGCCCGAGCGGCGGCGCGGACCTCAACGCCTGGCCCGGCACCCCGCTCACCGAGATCGCCAACCCGTTCCTGTCCGTGCTGGGCATCGTGTTCGGCCTCGGGTTCGTCCTGTCCTTCGGCTACTGGACGACGAACTTCGCCGAGGTCCAGCGCGCCCTGTCGGCCAAGTCGATGTCGGCCGCCCGGCGCACCCCGATCATCGGTGCGTTCCCGAAGGCGCTGGTCGTGCTGGTCATCGTGACCCCGGGCATGATCGCCGGGATCCTGGTCCCGCAGATCGCCGCGGTGAAGTCCGGCGGCGGCGACGCCGTCGAGGGCATCACCTACAACAACGCGCTGTCGCTGCTGATGAAGGAGGTCCTGCCCAACGGGATCCTCGGCGTCGCGATCGCCGGCCTGCTGGCCGCGTTCATGGCGGGCATGGCGGCGAACATCAGCTCGTTCAACACGGTGTTCACCTACGACATCTGGCAGGACTGGGTCCGCCCGGGCCGCGCCGACCGCTACTACCTCGGCGTCGGCCGGCTGGTCACGATCGTCGGCTGCGTGCTCGCGATCGGCACCGCGTTCATCGCCTCGGGCTCGGCGAACCTGATGGACTACATCCAGTCGCTGTTCAGCTTCTTCAACGCACCGCTGTTCGCGATCTTCATCCTGGGACTGTTCTGGAAGCGCATGACCGGGCCGTCGGCCTGGATCGGCCTGCTCTCCGGCACCGCCGCGGCGGTGCTCGTCGACATCCTGGTGCGCACCGAGGTCTGGACGATGTCCAGCCAGGCGGGCAGCTTCGTCGGCGCCATCGCGGCGTTCGTCGTCGGTGTCGGCGTGGCCGCGGGGGTCTCGCTGGTGACCACCCCGAAGCCGGACGCCGAGCTGGTCGGCCTGACCTGGAGCCTCACGCCCAAGGAGGCCCGCACCCATTCCACCGACGGCGACGACGCGGGCTGGTACCGCAGCCCGGGTGTGCTCGGTGCACTGGTGCTCGCGATGACCGTCGTCCTCTACATCGCGTTCGGCTGAGCGGAGACCTGCGATGAGCTCGAAGAGTGCAGACCACACCCCCGGCGACCGCGCCGGGACCGACGCCCCGGTCTCGACGACCGCGGCCAACCTGTTCGACCTGCGGTCGGTGATCGCCCTGCTGTTCGGGGTCTACGGCATCGTGCTGCTGATCATGGGCATCGTGTCGGGGAACGACCCGGAGAACCTGGCCAAGACCGGCGGTACGAACCTCAACCTGGACACCGGCATCGGCATGCTGGTGATCGGGGTGCTGTTCGTGCTGTGGGTGTACCTGCGGCCGCTGAAGCTGGCCCCGCCGGCGGCCGACGAGCAGGACTGACCCGGACCACGCCGGCCGGGAGTGCCCTCAGCGCTCGCGGCCGGCGCGGTTCGGGTAGACCGGGTTGAACGCCGCGAGGGTGTAGTCGTCGATCCGGCGCACCACGCGGGTCAGGCCGGAACGCAGGACGCGGAGTGTGTCGATCATGGATGGGATTCCCTTCGGTGTCGGCGGCAGAACCGCCAGCTGTGGACGAGGGAGCCCGCCGGGTGAGGCGGGCGGCCTCGTCACCGGACCCTTCCAGGATGCACTGAATCGATCCCGATGCGCCGCCGATCGCGAGCGCGGTCACGATGTGAGGCCGGTCGCGGCGTGCGGGTGATCGCCCGCGACGGCGCGCACGAGATCGAGATCGCGCGGTCGCGCTTCCTCTGCACCGTCGCCCGCGTCGCCGACGTCGCGGCGGCCCAGGCCGTGATCGACCGCGTCCGCCGGGCCGGGCCGGACGCCACCCACCACTGCACCGCGCTGCGCATCGGCGACCCCGCCACCGGGGACCTCACCGCCCGCAGCAGCGACGACGGCGAGCCGTCGGGCACCGCGGGCGTGCCGATGCTGGAGGTGCTCACCCGCCGGGGGCTGACCGACGTCGTCGCCGTCGTCTCGCGCTGGTTCGGCGGGACGAAGCTCGGCGCGGGCGGGCTGGTCCGCGCCTACTCCGGTGCCCTGACCGCCACCCTGGACGCGGTGGGCGAGCTGCGCCGGGTCCGGCACCGCGAGCTGCTGCTCGCCGTCGGCCACGACCGCGCCGGGCGCCTGGAGCACGACCTGCACCACTCCCCGTACCGGCTGTGCGACGTCACGCACGGCGTGGACGTCACACTGACCGTGGCCGTCGCCGAGACCGACACCGGTGCCTTCGCCGACTGGCTCGCCGAGCACACCGGCGGCGACGTCGAGGCGCTCGACGCCGGCCCGCGCGACCTCTACCTACCCTGAGCGCGTGCACATCCGCGCCGCCACCGCCGACGACCTCCCCGCCGTCCTCGACGTGCTCCGCCCGATCTTCGCCGACGGCCGGACCTACACCGTCCCGCCCGACGCCGACGACGCCTGGATCACCCGCATGTGGATGCTCCCGCCGCCGGCACGGGTCGTCGTGGCGGTCCGGGACGGGAGGGTCGTGGGCACCGCCAAGACCGGGCCCAACCAGCCGGGGCCGGGCTCGCACGTCGCGACCGCGAGCTTCGCCGTCGACACCGGCGAGGCCGGGCGCGGCACCGGGCGCGCGCTCGGCGAGCACGTGCTGGCCCTCGCCCGCGCGGACGGGTACGCCGCGATGCAGTTCAACGCCGTCGTCGCGACCAACACCCGCGCGGTCGCGCTGTGGCACTCGCTCGGCTTCGCCACGGTCGGCACGGTGCCCGACGCGTTCGCCCTGCCCGACGGCACGACCACCGGCCTGCACGTGATGCACCGCTACCTGTGACCCGCACGGTCTGCATCGTTGCACCTCTGTACCTGCAGAGTTAGTCGCGCCTACACTGTGTCTTCGCCAGACCTCATCACTTCACGGGGGCGCACATGACGAGCACGGACACGGCCGCACCGGTCAGCGTGGAGCAGCTGCGCCGACGCGGGTGGCGCGGCAGGCTCGCCGTCCTCGGGCCCGCGTTCGTCGCCGCCGTCGCCTACGTCGACCCGGGCAACTTCGCGACGAACTTCTCCGCCGGCGCCGGCTACGGCTACCTGCTGGTCTGGGTGATCGTCGTCGCCAACCTGATGGCGATGCTCATCCAGTCGCTCTCGGCCAAGCTCGGGCTCGCGACCGGCAAGAACCTCCCCGAGCTGTGCCGCGAGCACCTCACCCCGTGGCGGAACCGGTTCATGTGGGCCCAGGCCGAGCTCGTCGCGATCGCGACCGACCTGGCCGAGGTGATCGGCGGCGCCGTCGCACTGCACCTGCTGTTCGGGATCCCGCTGTTCACCGGCGGGGTGATCACCGGCGTGATCGCGTTCGTGCTGCTGGGACTGCAGTCGCGCGGGCACCGGCCGTTCGAGCGGGCGATCGTCTTCCTGCTCGCGATCATCCTGGTCGGGCTGGTCTCCACCGTGGCGCGCACCGACGTGGACGGTCCCGCGCTCGCGGCGGGCCTGGTCCCGGGCTTCGACGGCGTCGGGTCGCTGGTGCTGGCCACCGGCATCCTCGGCGCGACCGTGATGCCGCACGTGATCTACCTGCACTCGGCACTGACCCAGGGCCGCCTGGTCGCCCGTGGCCCGGAGGACACCCGGTTCCTGCTGCGGGTCGGGCGCACCGACATCGCGCTCGGGATGGGCGTGGCCGGGCTGGTCAACCTGTCGATGCTGGTCGTCGCGGCCGCCCTGTTCGCCGGCACCGACGTGCCCGGCACCGACACCCTGGAGGGCATCTTCGCCGGGCTGGGCAGCGAGCTCGACGCCGTCGCCGCGTACGGGTTCGCGATCGCGCTGCTCGCCTCGGGGTTCGCGTCGTCGGGCGTCGGGACCTACGCCGGGCAGGTCATCATGGCCGGGTTCCTGCGCCGCCGGATCCCGCTGCTGCTGCGCAGGCTGCTGACCCTCGCCCCCGCTCTGGTCGTGCTGGGCATCGGGATCGACCCGACGCAGGCGCTGGTGCTCTCCCAGGTCGTGCTGTCGTTCGGGATCCCGTTCGCGCTGGTCCCGCTGGTGTGGCTGACCGCGCGCCGCGAGGTGATGGGCGACCTGGTCAACCACCGCGTCACCACGGCCGCGGCGGTCGTCGTCGCCGCGGTCGTGGTGGGGCTGAACGCCTTCCTGATCTGGGAGGCGTTCGTCGCCTGACTCAGCGACCGCGCCAGACCGGGTCGCGCTTCTCGGCGAACGCGGTGGCGCCCTCGCGGGCGTCCTCCGAGGTCAGCACGGGGCGAACGATCGCGTCGTGGCGCTCCCAGCGGTCGGCGCCCCAGTCCGGGCTCTCCCGCACGATCCGCTTCGACGCGGCGACGCCGAGCGGCCCGTTCACCGCGATCCGCGCGGCCAGCGCCAGCGCCGCCTCGAGCGCGGTGCCGTCGTCGACAACGGAGTTGACCAGGCCGGCGGCCTCGGCCCGCGCGGCGTCGATCGGGTCCCCGGTCAGCAGCATCTCCAGCGCCAGCGCCCGGGGCACCCGGTTCGCCAGCTCCAGCGCCCCGCCCGCGGCGGCGACCAGGGACCGCTTGACCTCCGGCACCCCGAAGCGGGCGCCACGCCCGGCGACGACGAGGTCGCAGGCCAGCATGATCTCGAACCCACCGGCCAGGGCCCAGCCCTCGACGGCGGCGATCATCGGGGTGACCGGCGGGGCCTGGGTGATCCCGCAGAGGCCGCGCCCGGGCACCGACGGCCGCTCGCCGCGCAGGAACGCCTTGAGGTCCATCCCGGCCGAGAAGACCCCGCCCGCCCCGGTCAGCACGCCGACCCGCAGGTCGGGGTCGGCGTCGAGCTCGTCGACGGCCGCGGCGACGGTCCGCGCGACGCTCTCGTTGAGGGCGTTCTTGGCGTGCGGGCGGTTGATCGTGATCAGCAGGACGCCGTCCCGCCGCTCGACCAGCACGTCCTCGTCGGACGCGGCCGTCCCGGAAGGAGTCAGTTCTGACTGCTCTGTCATGGGCCCACCCTAGATCGCGGGCGCCACCACCGGAACCGAGTGCTCCCAGTCCGCCAGCAGGGTCCGCAACGCGGTCACCAGCGCCAGCGGCTGGTCGATCATCATGTGGTGCCCGGCACCGGGGATCTCGACGACCAGCGCGGCCCGGCCCATCCGGTCGACGGCCATCTCCCCCATGTCGGCCGGGACCAGGCCGTGCTCAGCGCGGAACAGCGCGATCCGGCAGCCCGGCCGGCCCAGGTCGCCGGGGGTCAGCGCGATCCCACCGAAGATGCGCGGGTCGAACTTCCAGCTCCAGCCGCCGTCGACGGCGCGCACGCTGCGTTCGGCGATGTGCCGGTGCACGTAGGGCAGGTCACCGGGCTGGCCGGGGATGGTGCGGAACCGCGCGACCAGCGCGTCGCGGTCGGGGTGCACCTTCACCGGACCGAACGCCCGCTGTTCTCGTGCCGCCAGCTCCTCCGGCGACCGGTCCCGGATCGGGGAGTCGACGGCGACGGACCCGGCCAGCTCCTCGCCGTAGCGCAGTGCCGCGGTGAGCGTGACGTACCCGCCCATGCTGTGCCCGATCAGCGTCGGACGCGGGCCGAGGCCCGCGGCGTCGATCACGGCACGCAGCTCGGCGGCCCAGCGGTCCAGGTCGTAGGACGGCGCGCGCCCGGAGTCACCGTGCCCGGACAGGTCGACCGCCGCCACCCGGCGGGTGCCCTCGGTCAGCAGCGGAGCGATGTGGTCCCACCAGTGCAGGTGTGCCGCGCCGCCGTGCACCAGCAGCACGCCGGGCCCGCCAGGGGTGCCCCAGCTGCGGAAACGGATCTCGACGCCGTCGCTCTCGGTGCGCCCGGGCTCGCCCGGATCGGCGAGTGCGTCGGTGAACCACGTGGGCGGAGCGGTGGACACGCTGGGACCTCGGATCGTGGTGCGGGGACGGCCGTGGAGAACCTACCTCCCCGCGGCCCCGACGACGCCCGGCAGCGCGGCGGCGACCAGGGGTGGCGTCTTGTTGACACGTTTTCTACGATGACGGTGTGTCTCACAACGAGGTGGAGCCCGCCGGCCGCGTCCGGACGGTGCGCAGCCGGGACGACCTGGACCTGGTCGTGGAGGAACGGGGCGACCCGTCGCACCCGACGGTCGTCGCCGTGCACGGTTATCCCGACGACCGGCACGTGTGGGACCGCGTGGCCGCGGACCTCGCCGCGGACCACCACGTCGTCACCTACGACGTGCGCGGCCACGGTGGCTCCGCCGCCCCCGGAGCCCCGGCCGGCTACGACCTGGAGCTGCTCGCCGCGGACCTGCGCACGGTCGCCGACGCCCTCTCCCCCGACTCTCCGGTGCACCTGCTCGCGCACGACTGGGGCGCGATCCAGACCTGGCACGCCGTGACGCGCGAGGACGGCGCCCCCTCGGCGATGGACGGCCGGGTCGCGTCGTTCACCTCGGTCTCCGGCCCGTGCCTGGACCACGTGGGGCTGTTCCTGCGCCGCCGCGGCCTGCGCGACCTGCGGCCGGTGCTCACCCAGGCGCTGCACTCCTGGTACACCCTGGCGTTCCGGATGCCCGTGCTGCCCGAGCTGATGGTCCGCAGCGGGCTGCTCGGCGCGATGGTGGCGCGGACCGAGCGGATCCCGCGGCCCTCGGTGCGCGACGCGGTCAACGGTCTGGAGCTCTACCGGCGGAACCTGCCCCGGCGGCTCGGACGCCCCCGGCCGCGGCGCACCGACGTCCCGGTGCAGATCCTGGCCCCGCTCGGCGACGCCTACGTCACTCCCGCGATGGCGACGAGCGCCGCCGCGTACGCCCCCGACCTGCGGGTCCGGTACCTGCCCGGCGGGCACTGGATCGTCCGCAAGCGGGCGGGTGTCGTCGCGCGCTGCGTCCGCGAGCTCGTCGCCGAGCGCTCCGGCGGCACCACCTCGCCCGCGCTGGAGCGGGCGGCGGCCCGGGGCGCCGCCCTGGTCCGCAGCGGGGGGCGGCCGGGCCGGGCGTCGCGTTGGGACGGCTCGCTCGCCGTCGTCACCGGGGCGGGCAGCGGGATCGGCCGCGAGATCGCCCGCCGGCTCGCCGACCTGGGGGGACGGGTCGTCGTCGCCGACGTCTCGGAGGCCGGCGCCGCGGAGACCGTCGACCTGGTGACCCGGCGGCACGGGCCCGGGCGTGCGGTGGCCGCGGTCGTCGACGTCGCCGACGAGGCCGCCGTCGCCGCGCTCGCCGAGCGGGTCGCCGCCGAGCACGGGGTGCCCGACCTCGTCGTGAACAACGCCGGGATCGCCGTCGCCGGGTCGTTCGCCGACACGACGACGCAGGAGTGGCAGCGGATCGTCGACGTGAACCTGTGGGGCGTCGTGCACGGCTGCCGGCACTTCGGCGCGCTGCTCGCCGCACACGGCGAAGGCGGCACGATCGTCAACACCGCGTCGGCGGCGGCCTACCTGCCGTCGCGCTCGCTGCCGGCCTACGCCACGACCAAGGCGGCGGTGCTCATGCTGTCGCAGTGCCTGCGCGCCGAGCTGGCGGGCGCCGGGGTCGGGGTCACCGCGCTGTGCCCCGGGTTCGTCGACACCCCGATCACCGGTGCCACCCGCTTCGCCGGCACCGACGACGCCACGCAGGCCGTCCGCCGTCGCGACGTCGCGGCGGCCTACGCCCGACGCGGGTACACCCCGCAGCGCGTCGCCGCCCGGCTGGTCCGCGCCGTCGAGCGGGACCTGCCGATCGCCCCGGTCACCGCCGAGGCGCACGTCGGGCTGCTCGCCTCCCGGCTGTCCCCCGCACTCGTCCGCGCACTCGCCCGGGTCGACGGGACCCGCTGAGTCTCCCAGGAGCATCGCCATGACCGACCCGACCGAGGACCGGATCGCGCTGCAGGCCCGCGACGTCCGGTTCGACTTCAGCACCCTGCGGACCGACTGGATCCCCGGCGAGCCGTTCGCCTCGCACCTGATCGACGTGCTGCACCTGCTGCTGCCCGAGGGGGAGCGCTGGTTCGTGGAGGTCTTCTCCCGCGCGCTGCCGATGGTCCGTGACGAGGCGCTGGCCGAGGACGTGCGCGGTTTCATCGGCCAGGAAGCCGTGCACGCGACCTCGCACCAGGGGGCGCTGGACCACCTCGTCGAGGCGGGCGTGGACGTGACCCGCTTCGTCGAGCAGGTCGAGTGGATCTTCACGGAGCTGCTCGGCGACCGCGGCCTCACCGGCGACGCGGCCCGGGAGTGGCTGGTGGAGCGGGTCGGGCTGATCGCGGCGATCGAGCACTTCACCGCCGTCCTCGGCTCGTGGATCCTCGACGCCGACGCTCTCGACGCGGCCGGGGCCGACCCGCACATGCTGGACATGCTGCGCTGGCACGGCGCCGAGGAGGTCGAGCACCGCAGCGTCGCGCACGACCTCTACACCCACCTCGACGGGCGGTGGCTGCGCCGGATCCGGGCGATGGCGGTGGCCGGGCCGGCGCTGGCGAAGCTGTGGGCCGACGGCACCCGGCACCTGTGCGACCGCGACCCGCACCTGCGCGGGACACCGCAGCGCCGGGCCCGGCTGCGCGACTACCTGCGGGACTCCCGGCGTGGGCTGGTGCCCGGCCCGTGGCTGTTCGCCCGCGCCGTGCTGACCTACCTGAGCCCGCGGTTCCACCCGGCCGCTCACGGCGACACCGACGCGGCGGTGGCCTACCTCGCGGTCTCCCCCGCCGCCCGTGCCGCCGAGGCGGGGCACGCCGACCCGGCCGGGGGGTCCGCGGCATGAGGACCGCGCTGCTGTCCGGCGCGGGCTCGGCCGCGCCGCCGCCGCACCCGAACCGCGGGGCGACCGCATTGTCGGTGCTCACGGCGGTGACCCAGACCCTGGCGACGGCCGGTGGCCGGCGCCGTCGCCCGGTCACCCCGGTGGACCGCACCGTGGTCGTCGAGGTGCACGCCGTGCGCCGCCCCTGCCCCGACGTCGCCGAGCTCGACCTCGTCCCGGCGGGCACCGGGCCGCTGCCGGGCTGGCGGCCCGGCGCGCACGTCGACGTCGAGCTGCCCTCGGGGTTGCTGCGGCAGTACTCGCTGTGCGGCGACCCGGGCGACCGGTCGGTGTACCGGATCGCGGTGCGGCGGGTGCCCGGGGGCTCCGGCTCGCACGAGGTGCACGCCCTGCGCCCCGGGGCGCGGCTGCGGCTGCACGGCCCGCGCAACGCGTTCCCCCTGGCCGCGGCGCCGTCGTACCTGTTCGTCGCCGGTGGCATCGGGATCACCCCGATCGCGCCGATGGTCCGGGCCGCGCACACCGCGGGGGTGGGGTGGCGGCTGGTGCACACCGGCCGGGACCGGGCGTCGATGCCGCTGTCCGACGCCCTCGCCGCGCTCGCCCCGGATCGTGTGGTCCGCCGCCCCGACGACGTCGCGGGCGTCCCCACGGCGGCCGAGCTGCTGGCCGGGACCGACCCGGACGCCGCCGTCTACTGCTGCGGCCCGCCGCCGATGATCGAGGCGCTGCGCCGGGCGCTGCCCGCCGGGCAGCGGTTCCACTCCGAGCGGTTCTCCCCGCCCCCGATCCGCGGCGGCCGCCCGTTCACCGTCCGGATCGTCGGCGGCCCGGACGTCGCGGTCCCGGCCGACCGGACCGCGCTGGACGCCGTGCGCGCGCTGCGCCCGGACGTGCCCTACTCCTGCCGGCAGGGGTTCTGCGAGACCTGCCACGTCCGGCTGGTGGAGGGCACGACCGTCGGCGACCCGGCCGGGCCGGGCCGGACCGCGCTGTGCGTCGGGCGGGCCACGGACGGGACGATCGTCGTCGACCTCGGGCGCTGAGGCATGGGGTCCGTACCCTCGTCGGTGATGACCTCACCCGCACGTCCACCCCGGCGCATGACGCCCGAGGCCCGCCGCGCGCAGCTGGTGTCGGCCGCGCTCGACCTCTACGGCGCCCGCTCGCCGGAGGAGGTGGCCGTCGAGGACGTCACCCGGGCCGCGGACGTGTCCCGGGCGCTGTTCTACCGGTACTTCTCCGGGATGGAGGAGCTGCACGTCGCGGCGCTGGGCAGTGTCGCCGAGGAGCTCATCGACCGGGTCGCGCTGCCCGCTGACGGTCCGCTGGACTCCCAGCTCGCCGACGCGTTGGACGTGTTCCTCGACGTCGTCGGCCGGCACTCGCGGGCCTACGTCGCGCTGCTGCGCAGCGGCTCGGTCGTCTCCACCGGGGAGACCGACGCGATGGTGGACGGCGTGCGCGACCACATCGTGGACCTGCTGTGCGTGCGCGGCGGTGTGCCCGACCCGACGCCGCTGCAGCTGATGACGCTGCGCGGCTGGGTCGCGCTGGTCGAGGGCTCGGTGCTGGTGTGGCTGGAGGCGGGCCGGGTGCCGGCCCGCGCCGAGCTGCGGGACTGGCTGGTGGAGCAGCTGTTCGCGATGCTCGGGGTGACCGTGGCCCGCGACCCGGACGCTCAGTTCTCCACGACGCCGAGCGCGTTGGGCACCAGCCGGTAGGCGTCCTCGGACGGGCTGTTCACGACCTGGCCGCGGAACACCATCGTCGAGGAACCGCCCCCGTCGAGGTTGACACCGTCGACGGCGCCCGCCCGGCGCAGCTGCTCGGCGGTCTCGGCCAGGGTGATGCCGACCGAGGTCGACTCGCGGCCGTCGGCGGTGAGCAGGATCAGCCGTCCCTGCGCGGTGAGGCCCGCGGCGCTGCGCGGGTCGCGGGAGCGGGCGTCCAGCCCGGCGACGGGTGCACCGTCGCGCAGGATCGGCGACGCCCCGACCGCGGTCCGCGGCGGTGTCCCCGACGCGGCGGCGAGCGCGTACCGGACGGTGACCCGGTCGCCGACGGCGAGCCGTCGCAGCGCGGCGGCGCCCTGGTCGCGGCCGGCGAGGACCTGGTCCCCGGCCGGGATCGCTCCCCCGCCGGGCGGGCGGACCGCGGTGACCGCGCCGTCGCGGACGACGACCTCGACCCGGTCCGGTGCGCACGGCGCGTTCCGGTCGGTGTCGCTGCCGCACAGCGTGGCGGCCCGGTCGCCCGCCCAGTCGGAGGTGAACAGCCCGATCCCGCCGACCGGCACGGCGTAGGCATTGAGGGTGTCGATCCGGAGGCGGCCCTGCGGGCCGGTCGCGGAGGCGTCGAGGGTGAGCCGGTCCAGGCGCGGGGTGCCGTCGTCGTCGACGGCGAGCACGTCGCCCTGCTCGGCGCCGGGGACGCCCGGGGCGAGCCGCCGCCCCGGTGGGACGGCGGAGGTCAGCGCGCGGCCGTCGCGGACCGAGGGCCCGGCGGGGGCGTTGCTGCGCCCCAGGTCGAAGAAGTCACCGTTGATCGCGGCTGCCGCCCCGCCCCGCCACGCTGCGCGTGCGCGGGAACCGAGGACCGCTCGCCGACCGTCGCACCGGTGAGCAGGGTGGCGCGCAGCTCGGCCCGGTTCAGGTCGGCGACGACGACGTCGACGGTCACCGGCCCGGCCGGGGTGTCGACCCGCTCCTCGCGGTGGGTGATGGCGGGGGCCTGCGGGGCCGGGGCGACGGGCGCATCGGCCCCGGTGGACCCGGACGTCGCCGTGGACCCGAGCGCCACGGTGGACGGGGTCTCGCCAATGGAAGCGGTCTCGGCAGTGGACGCGGTCTCCGCGGTGGCCCCGGTGGACGCGGTCTCCGCGGTCTCCGCGGTGGGCCCGGGCGCCGCGGGGACGACGGCCGCGACGGGCGGCGCGACCCGGGCGGGGCCCGCGGACGCCTGCTGGGTGACCGGTACCAGCAGCCCGACCACGACCGCCGTCGCCACCGCCGCGCCCCGGCTGCCCGTCCATCCCGCCATGCCCGCACTCCCCCGATCGCCACCCGGCCGGGGCCGAGGTGACCACGCCGGTGCGGCGATGGCGCGGGGCGTCACGCGACGGTGGCGCAGGGCCACCCGGTCGGGGTCCGGTGGTCCCCGACGGGGTGACCGGGGCTCCGTGAACCCGGGCCGTGCGCCCGGGGCTCCGCCGATGATCGCCGGGAGTGGAGCGCCGGAGGCAGTGCACCCGTCCGGCCGCTCCACTCCTGGCGATCACCCGAGCCGGCGCGGGGTCGGGGTCCGGCACGGGGCCGGGGTCCGGTGCGGGGTCAGCGGCTCCGGTGCGGGTCAGCGGGTCCGGTGCGCCGCACCGGGGTGGTCCTTCGCGAGCCGGGCGCCGTCGCCGGTGCCGTACCGCTCGCGCAGGGTGGGGCCGCCCGCGTCGGCGGGGGCGGGCATCCGGCCGCGGCGTCGCAGCTCGGGAACGACGTGGGTCACGACGTCGGCCATCGTCCCCGGGGTGACGGCGTAGGCCAGGTTGAAGCCGTCGAGGTCGGCCTCGGCGGCCCAGCGCTCCAGCTCGTCGGCGACCGTCACCCCGGACCCGACGACGACCGGCCCGCGCCCGCCGACGGTGATGAACTCCGCGAGCTCGCCGACCGTCCAGTCGCGGTCCGGCCCGGTGAACGACGCCAGCGCCGAGCGGGTCGCGTCGGTCTGCACGTACTCGAGCTTCTGCTCCGGCTACGCCCCGGCCAGGTCGACGCCGGACCAGCCGCCGAACAGCGCCAGCGCCGCCGACGGGTCGGCCAGCTCCAGGTACTCGGCCAGGGTCGCGTGGGCGGCGTCGTCGGTCTCCCCGGCGATCGCGGTGAGCATCGCGAACACCTTCACCGAGCGGGGGTCCCGCCCGGCGCGGGCGGCCTCGGCGCGCACCGCGTCGACCGAGCGGCGGACCACCGCGGGCGACGGGCCGGACACGAAGACGGCCTCGGCGTGGGTGCCGGCGAACCGGGCGCCGCGCGGCGACGCGCCCGCCTGGAAGATCACCGGGGTGCGCTGCGGGGACGGCTCGGACAGGAACGGGCCGGGCACGTCGAACCAGCGGCCGTGGTGGGCGATGTCGTGCACCCGGTCCGGCTCGGTGAACACGCCGCGGTCGCGGTCGCGGACCACGGCATCGGTGTCCCAGGAGCCCTCCCACAGCTTGTAGCAGACCTCCAGGAACTCCTCGGCGAGCTCGTAGCGCTCGTCGTGCGGGATCTGCCCGGACCGGCCGAGGTTGCGTGCCGCGGAGTCCAGGTAGGACGTGACGACGTTCCACGCGACCCGGCCGCGGGTGAGGTGGTCGAGGGTGGTGAACCGCCGGGCCAGCGCGTAGGGGTGCTCGTAGGCGACCGAGACGGTCACCCCGAACCCGAGCCGTGAGGTCACCCCGGCCATCGCGGGGACCAGCAGCAGCGGGTCGGCGAGCGGGACCTGCGCGGCGGCGCGGACGGCCGCGTCGCGGGAGCCGCCGTAGACGTCGTAGACGCCGAGGACGTCGGCGAGGAACAGCGCGTCGAAACCGCCGTCCTCCAGCATCCGGGCGAGCGAGGTCCAGTGGTCGAGGTCGGTGTAGCGGTGCCCCTCGTCGGACGGGTGACGCCACAGCCCCGCGGACTGGTGGCCCACGCAGGCCATGTCGAAGGCGTTGAGCAGGATGCGGCCGGTCATGCCACCACCTTCTCGCGGGCGGTGCGGAGCCCGCCGCGGTGGGTCTCGGGCAGCAGGACGGTGGAGACGATGCAGATCGCGAACAGCACCCCGAGGTAGGCCCAGATCAGCCACGGGGTCCCGCCGCCGGCGTAGAGCAGGGCGGTGGCGATCAGTGGCGTCGCCCCGGCGAGGACGGAGCCGACCTGGTAGCCCAGCGAGGCCCCGCTGTAGCGCAGCCGGGTGTCGAACAGCTCGCCGTACCAGGCGGCCTGTGGGCCGTACATGGCGTCGTGGAACAGGTTGACCAGCACGACCATCGCGACGACGACCAGCACGGTGGCCCCGGTGTCGAGGAGCAGGAAGAACACCCCGAGGAACAGCGGCGCCCCGATCGCGCCGAACAGGTAGACCGGCTTGCGGCCGACCCGGTCGGACAGGACCGCCCACAGCGGCGTGGAGAACAGCCCGATCGCCGACGCGATGATCACCGCGGTCAGGCCGGCGCTCTCGGCCGCGCCGGACTCGCCCCGGGCGAGGTAGGTGAGGGCGAAGGTGGTCGCGAGGATGTAGAGCGCGTTCTGCGCGATCCGGCTGCCGACGGTCAGCAGCACGGTGCGCCAGTCGGTGCGCAGCACCTCCAGCACCGGACGGCGGGACAGTGTCCCGGCGTCGCGGGCGGCGGTGAACACCGCGGGGTCGGCGAGGGTGAGCCGGATGGCCAGCCCCACGACGACGAGCACCGCGCTGAGCAGGAACGGGATCCGCCAGGCGCCGGCGAGGAACGCCTCCCTGCCCGCGATCGCGAGCACCGCGGTGTAGACGCCCGAGGCCAGCAGCATCCCGGCCGAGGAGCCGATCTGCGGGAAGCTGCCGAACAGACCGCGCCGACGCTCGGTCTCGGCGTGCTCGACGGCCATCAGCACCGCACCGGCCCACTCCGCGCCGACGGCGAGCCCCTGGGCCAGCCGCAGCACCACCAGCAGCACCGGGGCCAGCAGCCCGACGGTCGGATAGGTCGGCAGCAGCCCGATCAGCGTCGTCGCGACGCCCATCAGCACCAGCGACCCGACCAGGACGGCGCGGCGGCCGATCCGGTCACCCAGGTGCCCGGCGACGACCGCGCCGATCGGCCGTGCCCCGAACCCGGCGGCGTAGGTCGCGAAGGAGGCCAGCACCCCGGTGGCCGGGTCGGCGTCGGTGAAGAACAGCGGGGCGAACACCAGCGCCGCGGCGGTGGCGTAGAGGTAGAAGTCGTACCACTCGATGGTGGTCCCGACGAGGCTGGCGACGGCGGCGCGGCGCGGGGTGGCGCCGGGCGTCGCAGAAGGGGAACTGGACACGGGTGACCTGCCGGTGTGAGGCGGAGCGGGGGGCGTCGGGGGCGGGTCAGCGACAGGCGTGCGACGACAGGCGGCCGTGGTCCAGCCACCGCCGCCGGGTCAGCTCCGAGTGCTCCACGTCGCCCACCCGAGCAGACCGCCCCCGCCCGGCGCAACGGAGCGGGACCGGGGTCACCTCCGCCCGGCCACCCTGGCGTGCAGCCGGACCCAGTGCCCCGCGTCGAGGTCACGCGGCAGCGTCCGCGGCCCGAGCCCGCACTCGCGCGCCCAGTCCCGTGCCAGCGCGCGGCCGAACCGCCGCCCGACGACGTCGACGGCCCCGCGACCACGGCCGGTGAACACCGCGTCGACGATCCGGTGGTGGTCCCGGGGCCGGGCGTCGAGCAGCGGCACCTCCCGGCGGGCGATCTCCAGCACCCCGCCGTCGACGGCCGGGACCGGCCGGAACGCCCTGGCCGGGACCCGGTCGTGCAGGGTGAAGGTGAACCACGGCCACCAGCGGGCGGTGAGGGCGCTGGTGCCGCCGACCGCGGCCCGCTTGCGGGCGACCTCCCACTGTACCAGCAGCAGCGCGTGCGCCCAGCGCGGGGCGGCCAGCAGGCGTCGCAGCAGTGGGGTGGTCAGGGCGAACGGGACGTTGGACACCACGTCGACGGGCCGGTCGAGGCGGACGTCGAGCAGGTCGCCGTGGACGACGGTGAGGCCGCCGCCGAAGCGTCGTCGCAGGCGGGCCACCCGGTACGGGTCGAGCTCGACCGCGGTCAGGGGCCTGCCGGGCAGGCGCAGCAGCGCGGCGGTCAGCGCGCCGTCACCGGGGCCCAGCTCCAGCAGCGGCCGGGGCGGGTACCCGGCGACGACGGCGGCCATCGCGGCCGGGACGGCGTCGTCGACGAGGAAGTTCTGGCCGTGCTCGTGACGGCCGAGCGGACGTGGCAGAGGGGATCGCACAGGAGGCTCCCGGATGGGGAGCCGGGGGCGCGGCGGGGCGCCGCCCGGCAGGGGTACGAGGACCGGCTGCTCGGACGGCGGCGCCAGGAGATCGGCAGGGATCAGGTGTGGCGCCGCCGTCGGGCGACGCGCAGGCGTATCGAGGCCACGGGGGCACGGTAGGGGCGCCGGGGGCACCGGCGCACCCGGATTTCAGTCCGTCAGGTCGGCGGGCGGGGCGGGCCAGTGCGGCAGGACGTGGCCGGGGTAGTCCTCGGAGACGGTGTCGGGGAAGGCGGGCGGGCGCTTCTCCAGGAACGACGTGACGCCCTCGGCGACGTCGCGGCCCTGCCCGAGGTGCGCGATCGCGGCCGAGTCGGCGCGGTGGGCGTCCCACGGGCTGGGCGCGCCGAGCATCCCCCACAGCAGCTGCCGGGTCAGCGCGACCGACACCGCCGAGGTGTTGTCGGCGATCTCGCGGGCGATCGCGTACGCCGCGCCGAGCAGCTCGTCGTCGGGCAGGACGCGGGAGACCAGCCGGCCGTCGAGGGCCTCGGCGGCGTCGAACACCCGGCCGGTCGCGGCCCACTCCATCGCCCGGGAGACGCCGACGATCCGGGGCAGGAACCAGCTCGACGCGGCCTCCGGGACGAGCCCGCGGCGGGCGAACACGAACCCGAACCGGGCCGAGGCGCCGGCCAGGCGGATGTCGGCGGGCAGCGTCATCGTCGCCCCGATGCCGACCGCGGGCCCGTTGACGGCGGCGATCACCGGGGTGCGCAACGCCGCCATCCGCATGGTCACGGTGCCGCCGCCGTCGCGGACGACGCCGCCGATGGTGCCGATGCCCGCGCGGTCCGCGGCACGCTCCGGGTCGGTCGGGTCGAACGAGGAGCCGCCGCGGCCCAGGTCGGCGCCGGCGCAGAAGCCGCGGCCGCGACCGGTGAGCACGATCGCGCGGACGGTGTCGTCGGCGTCGGCGCGGTCGTAGGCGGCGATCAGCTCGCGGGCCATCGTCGCGGTGAACGCGTTGAGCCGGTCCGGACGGTCGAGGGTGATCGTGGCGACCCGGTCGTCGACGTCGTAGGAGATCTCGGTGAAGGCGGGAGCGTCGGTGCTCATGACCGGCGAGTCTGCCCCGCCGCGTCACCGGGTGGTCGGGAACCGCCGGGTGTGCACCGTCACGCCGCCGTCCGGCCGGCCGCCGGCGATGGCGGCCGCCCGGATGCAGGCGTGCGTCCACATGTTGAACTGCACCTCCTTGGCCACGCGCAGCGTGTTGTAGAGCACGTGCGACAGCCGGTCCCCGGGCCGTGCCCAGGACTCGATGTCGAAGCGCAGCATCTCCGGGTGATCCGGGTCGCGACGGGTGCGGAAGTCGATCCGACCGGCCTCCAGGTGCCCGTCCAGGGTGACGAAGGAGAACTCGGTGGGCCCGGCGGCGGCCACCCGCACCGGGCCGTCCCACGGGCCGGGCATGCGGATCAGGAACTCGTCGCCGACGTCCATCCCGCCGGGCTCGCCGCGGGTGCGGCGGAACACCGCGAACTCCGGTGACCAGCGGTCGGGGTCCGCGGCGAGGCGCGTCATGAGCTCCTCGGGGCTGCACCGGGACCCGCGGATGCGCACGCCGTAGCGCCGGTGCAGCAGGGTGCCGTACCCGTCCGACGGGCGCTGGACGTCGTCGGCGTCGGCGCCCTGCGGCGAGGCGGGCGGGAGGTCACCCAGGTCGCCGACGACGTCGCTGCGGTGGATCGGTGTGGTGCGCCAGAAGTAGCGCCACGACACCAGCAGCAGACCCACCGGCCAGCGGAGCACCGCCGACACCCGGCGGGACCGCCGGTCACCGGTGACCGGGGTGGTCCGTCCGCTCGTCGAGGCCGTCGTGGGGGTCCGCATCGACCACGGGTACCCCCTGTGCGGGATTACATCCGCCGGCAGCGGGGAACGGACCGCCATGACGGTCGGACGTGTCCTGCACCGGGCCGGTGTGCGCGGTGCCCAGCTCCAGTGGTTCTCCCTCGGCTCGGTGGGCTTCGCCATCGCGCTGTGGCTGCGCGCGAAGACCGTGGACCAGGACGAGCGCGGCAACGCCGAACGCCGCGCGATCTTCGTCGGCCTGTGGCCGTCGATGTTCTGGCTGATCGGCGACGCAATGCGGCGCGAGGAGAAGGGCGCTCGGTCCTGAAGCACCCCGGCCCCGAGGACCGTCGCGCCGACCTGGACGGGCTCGCCGCACGCGGCGTGAACTTCGACGACGCCGAGACCCCCATCGACTCCCACGACCCGCGCTGGCACGTCGACCACGGCCGGGCGCTGGTCGGCACCGAGCCCCCCGGTGACCCGGTGCCCGACGGCGCCTGGGAACGCGCCTGCGCGATCCTGCGCGACTACCAGTTCACCGCCCCGAACCGGCTGCGTGGCGTGTTCCGCCCGGCCGACCCGCTGCTGGGCCGCGACATGCTGCTGGAGGGCCGGTTCGGGCCGATGCGCTTCCACCTCGGCGTCCGGGTCACCGGGCTGGTCGACGAGACCGTCGACGGCCGGCGCGTCTGGGGCTGGACCTACGAGACCCTGCACGGACACCTGGAGGAGGGCCGGCTCACCTACGAGGTGGTCAAGACCCTCACGACCGGCGACGTCGAGTTCGTCATCCGCGCGTTCTCCCGGCCCGCGCACATCCCGAACCCGCTGTTCCGGCTCGGCTTCGGGCTGTTCGGCCGGGCGGTGCAGCTGGAGTTCTACCATCGGGCCGGGCAGCGGGTGCGTGAGCTCGTCGCCGACGCGGCGGCGGGCAGGCCGCTGCCGCAGCCGCTGCCGGGTGCCGACGGTGTGACCGTCGCCCCGCAGAACGCCGGACGGCACTGGACGGACCCGTTCGCCGTGCTCGTCCGGCATCCGGGTGTCTGACCCGGGTGCCCGACCCGGAGGGAACCTGCAGATGGACGACCCGATCCGGCGGCCGAACCCGTTCCGCTGGGTGGCCTACGCCTTCGGCGCCCGGCTGCCGGCCCGCAACCGGCGCTGGGTGCTCCACGACGTCACCACCCGCACCTGGGTGCTGCGCCACCTCGTCCGCACCACGGTCCAGCTGATCCCGCTGCTGGCCCTGCTGTACCTGGTGGTGCCCGGCCCGCCGTGGGTGCGGCTGGGCGCCATCGCCTCGGGCGCGGTGATCGGTTACTTCTACTCGGCGGTCTACACGGTCGAGGCGTGCGAGACCCGGGTGATGAAGGCCGGCTACCCGGTGGGGGCGGCCGCGGCGACCCGGGAGGCGCGCCGTGCCGAGCAGCACGTCGACGCCCGGCTGCGGCACGACCGGGAGTTCGGGGCGGAACGCGAGCGGGACGACCGCCGGGGCTGAGCGGCCGCGGTCACGCCGCGCCGTCGAGGACCGCCCGGTGCTCCTCGGTGAGGTGCAGGTCCCGGGCGTCGAGGGCCTCGTCCAGCTGGGCGGTCCGGCTGACCCCGACCAGCGGCCATGCCGGTCCGACGGCGAGTTCGCCCGCGAGCCCGGTCCGGCCGTGCCCCCCGGTCATGATCCAGGCGAGCACGACCTGGTTGCGGGTGGCGCCGGTGTCGGCGGCGACGGCGTCGAGCGCGGCCAGCCGTGCGGTGGTGCCGGGGTGGTCGTAGGCGTCGGGCAGGGCGCGGTCGGTGCGGGTCAGGGCCCCGTTGACCAACGGCGTGTAGGCCCACAGGGTCAGGCCCTCGGTCGCCGCGAGATCCGCCGCGCCGGCGTCGAGCAGCATGTGCCCGGAGTCGGGCAGCGCCGCGCCCGGGCGCGGGAGCACGTAGGAGTGCCGGTACTGGACGGCGTCGAACGCGGCGACGCCCTGCGCGGCGGCGGCCGCACGGGCCCGCTCGACCCGCCACGACGCGTGGTTGGACGCGCCCAGCCGCGCCGCCAGCCCGTCGGTGACCAGGGCACCGAGCGCGGCGACCGTCTCGTCGAGGTCGGTGCGGCGGTCCTCGACGTGCGCCCAGAACAGGTCGACCGACCCGACGCCGAGCCGGTCCAGGCTGCCCCGTGCGGCGGTGCGGACCGCGGCGGCTCCGAGCCCGCCCCGCACCCCGGTCTTGGTGGAGATCCGGACCTGCTCGCGGACGCCGGGCCGCGCCGCGAGCCACGCTCCGAGCACCCGCTCGCTCCGGGCTCCCCGGCCGGGTCGTTCCAGAACGCGTAGACATCGGCGGTGTCGAGCCAGACGCCGCCGCGCTCGACGAAGCGGTCGAGCAGCGCGAACGAGGTGGCCTCGTCGACCCGGGTGCCGAAGTTCATGGTGCCGAGCACCGGCTGCGGTGTGGTCACGGGAGTCATGTCCCGAGGATCCGGCCCGACGCGCGCCGCGGTTCACCCGGATACCCACCCCGACACGTACCGGTGCCCCGGGCCGGCGCGCGGCACCCACCGTCGGGGTGTCGCACGGCGGCCCGGGGCGCCGGGTGTGGGATCAGGGGATGACGACCGGACCGGTGGTCGGCGCCGGGTCGTCGGCCCAACGGTGCCCGGTCTCGCGCGGGGTGACGCCGTCCTCGGTCCACGCGGCCAGCAGCTGCGCGACCTTGGCGTGCATCACGGTGCGCAGCCGGTCGAAGGAGTTCTGCGGGTCGTCGTCGACCTCGCCGAGCAGCAGCCACCAGGCCCAGGCGACCGCACCGGCGTTCGCGACGAAGTCCGGCAGCACCGGCACCCCGCGCGCGGCGAGCATGGCCTCGGCCTCCGGGGTCGTCGCGGCGTTCGCGGCCTCGACGATCACGCGGGCGCGGACGTCGTAGGAGTTGTCCGGGGTGATCGCGTAGGAGATCGCGGCCGGCACCAGGATGTCGACCTCGGCCGACAGGATCGCGGTGCGCGGGAGCTGCTCGACGCCGGCGGGCAGCCGGGAGCGGTCGATCTCGCCGTAGCCGTCGCGCAGGTCCAGCAGCGTGGGCACGTCGAGCCCGTCCGCGCAGTGCAGGGTGCCCGCGGCGTCGGCCAGCGTGGTGACCTTCATCCCGGCCTCGTGCAGGTAGTAGGCGGCCGCACCGCCCATCGTGCCGACACCCTGGATCGCGACCGTGGTGTCGGCCGGGATCTGGCCCCAGGACACCGCGGAGGCCAGGCAGGCGTGCGCGACGCCGTAGCCGCCGATCACGTCGCCCAGCTCGAACCCGCCGTCGACCTCGGCCTTCAGCCCGGTGCGGACCCGCTCCAGGGTGGCGGCCGGGTCGGCGGCGCGGCTGATCGCGGCGTGGTAGCTCTGGCCGAGGCCGAGCTTCTCGAAGACCTCGTCGATCAGGTGCTGCGGGACGCCGAGGTCCTCCGCGGTCACCCAGTGCGCGTCGATCCAGGGGCGCATGGCCTCGCAGAAGCGCTGCAGCACCTCGACGGCACGCGGGTCCTTCGGGTCGAAGTCGATGCCGCCCTTGGCCCCGCCGATCCGCAGGTCGAAGGTGGCGGTCTTGTTGGCCATGCCGCGTGCGAGGTCCTCGACCTCGGACAACGTACAGCCGGCCCGCATCCGGGTGCCGCCGGTGGCGAGCCCCGCCCGCAGGGTGTGCACAACCAGGTAGCCGACGGCGCCGGTCACGGCGTCGTTCCACTGCAGGCGCATGTAGGGCTCGGGACGGCGGACGACCGGGGCGACGGTGGGCGCCGGGGCGCCGGGGACGTAGGGGGCGGCCGTGGCCGCCGTCTGCGGGGTGCCCCCGGCCGGGTTCTGCATCGTCGTCATGGCGACCCACCTCCTGCTCGTACTGCACCGGTCGTCGCCACCAGGGGCCGTTCCGGTCTCGTCGACATCGCGGACCTCGTCGTCCCCCCGGCGGCAGTCGTTCCCGACCGGTGGCCCCAGGTTGCGGGCGCACCGGGCCCCGCGTCCATTTACGGATCATTCACGCCGCTGTTCACCGTTCCTGCACAGCGCAATAGGCTCGGTCGCATGGAGCTGTCCCTGTCTCGGCTTCGGATGCTGCGTGAGCTGCACCGGCGGGGAACCATCACGGCGGCGGCGACGGCGCTGCACTACACGGCGTCGGCGGTGTCCCAGCAGCTCGCGCAGCTCGAGCGCGACGTCGGGACGCGGCTGTTCGAGCGGAGGGGGCGCCGGGTCCAGCTCACCGACCTCGGTGTCCTGCTGGCCGAGCACGCCGAGGAGATCCTCGCCTCGGTCGAGCGCGCCACCCAGGCGCTGGAGGAGGCGGGCGAGACCGTTGCGGCGAAGCTCACCGCCGGGGTGTGGGCCTCGGTCGCCTCGGGTCTGCTGCCCGACGCGCTGACCGCGCTGGCCCGCACCCACCCCGGTGTCGAGGTCCGCACCCGCGAGCTCGCCCCGGAGGAGACAGCGGCCGCGGTGCGCGACGGCGAGCTCGACCTGTCGTTCGTCATCGACTACTCGAACTACCCGATGACGTGGGACAAGGGCCTGGAGCGGGCGGTCATCGCCGTCGAGCGGGTCTACGCGGCGGTGCCCGCCGGGGCGGTGCCCGCCGCGAGCGTGATGCTGGCGGAGCTGGCCGAGCACCCGTGGATCGTCTCGCCCGCCCGGTCGCACTTCGGGCAGGCGGCCCGCCTGGCCTGTCAGAGCGCGGGCTTCGAGCCGCGGATCGACCACGAGGTCGAGGAGCAGGCCACCGCCATGGCGATGGTCGCGGCCGGGCTCGGTGTCACCCTGGTGACGGACCTGGGCCTGGCGCTGCGCCCGCCGGGGGTCGACATCGTCGCACTCGGCGACGCCCTCACCCGCACGGTGTCGCTGGCCTACCGCACCACCACCGCGCGGCGGGCCGCGGTGCCGCTGGTGATCGAGGCCGTCCGGACCGCGGCGGCGCAGAAGGGGCTCGGCGCCGACGCCCCGATCCCGGTGCAGCCGGAGTCGCTCGGCCTGACCTGACCCCGTTCCGCGGCGGAATCCGCGGGCCGGTCGAACCGTTTCCGCCGGGGTTCCGAAGAACGGTTGTGCTGACCGAGAACCGGACCGAGGGAAACGGGCCCCTGGTCCTTCCGTCGCGTTCCGTGGCGATCCTGGTGGAACTGCTGGCGATCGCTGCGGCGGTGGCGTCGGGGCACCTCGTGGCGGCCCTGGTGGCGCCGGCGTCGTCACCGTTCGTGGCGGTCGGCGACGCGGTCGTGCGGCTCTCGCCGCAGCCGGTGGTGGAGTTCGCCAAGTCCGCGTTCGGGACGGCCGACAAGCCGGTCCTGCTCGCCGGCATCGGTGTGCTGCTGGTGCTGCTCGGCGCACTGGCCGGGCTCGCGGCGCGCCGGCGGGCGGTGGTGGGAACCGCCGCGGTCGCCGTGCTGGGGCTGCTCGCGGTGGCGGCGGTGCTGACCGGGCCGGTGCCGACCGCGACCGACCTGGCCGCGCCGGTCGTCGCGCTGGTGGTGGGTGTGGCGGTGCAGCGGGGGCTGGACGGCCTCGCCCGCCGTCCCGGCACCACCCGCACCGGGGACGGCGGCGCCGGTGACGGTGACGGTGTCCCCCGGCGCACCGTGCTCACCGGGGCGTCGGCGGCGGTCGCCGCCGGGACGCTCGTCGTGGGCGGGACCGGCCTGGCGCTGTCCTCCGCCGGCAGCGGGATCATGGCCTCACGGGCCGCGCTGACCGGCAGGCTGGCCGCGGCGACGCTCGCCGAGACCGCGCCGCCGGTGCCGGCCTCGGCCGCGTTCCCCCAGCTCGGGACCGTTCCGTTCGTCACCCCGAACGCCGACTTCTACCGGATCGACGTCGCCCTGACGATCCCCGCGGTCCGGGCCGAGGACTGGTCGCTGCGGGTGCACGGCCGGGTCGGGCGCGAGCTCGTCCTCACCGTCGACGACCTGCTGCGACGTCCGCTGGTCCAGCGGACGATCACGATGACCTGCGTCTCCAACACCGTGGGCGGGAACCTGGTGTCCACCGCGGACTTCGTCGGCGTCGAGCTGGCCCCGCTGCTGCTGGAGGCCGGCGTCGACCCGGCCGCGGACCAGATCGTCTCCACCAGCCGCGACGGCTGGACCGCGGGCACCCCGACCGCGACCGTGCTGGAGCCCGGCCGCGGCGCGCTGCTCGCACTCGGCATGAACGGCGAGGCGCTGCCGGTCGAGCACGGGTTCCCGGTCCGCATGGTCGTCCCGGGGCTCTACGGCTACGTCTCGGCCACCAAGTGGCTCGCCGACATCGAGCTGACGACCTTCGCCGAGCGCAGCGTCTACTGGCGCGACCGCGGCTGGGCCGAGCGCGCCCCGATCAAGACCCAGTGCCGCATCGACGCCCCGGTCGGGTTCTCCCGGCTGCCGGCGGGGCGCGTGCAGGTCGCCGGGGTCGCGTGGGCGCAGCCGGTCGGGATCACCGCCGTCGAGGTCCGCGCCGACGACGGCCCGTGGGTCCGCGCCGAGCTGGCCACCGAGGTCAACCCGAACACCTGGCGGATGTGGCGGGCCGAGCTCGACCTCTCCCCCGGCAGCCACACGCTCACCGCCCGCGCCACCGACCGCCGCGGGCTCGTCCAGACCGACGTCCGTGTCGACCCGATCCCGGACGGTGCGACGGGGTGGCCCAGCACCATCGTCACCGTCGTCTGAACCGATTCCCGAGCCGTCGAAAAAAGATCCGGAAATCTTCCGGAACACCCGAACCGCCCGGCCCCACGACCCGAACAATCAATCGACAGTCCATGTAGGACAGACAGTTTCCTCGAAAGGGAATCCAGCCATGCGCGCTTCTCGCACCCTCGCCACCGTCGGTCTGCTCGCCACCCTGTCGCTCGGCCTCACCGCCTGTGGCGGCGGCAGCGACACCGCCGCCCCGCCGGCCGCGGCCCCGGCCACCTCCTCGGCACCGGCAACCACCGCCGCCGCCGACGGCGTCACCACCAACGCCGACGTCTTCGGCCCGGCCTGCAGCCAGCTGCCGCAGGGCAACGAGCCCGGCTCGCTCGACTCGATGGGCCCGCAGCCGGTCGCCACCGCCGCGAGCACCAACCCGCTGCTGACCACGCTGGTCACCGCCGTCGGCAAGGTCCCCGGCCTGGCCGACACCCTGAACCAGCAGAAGGGCATCACCGTCTTCGCCCCGGCGAACGACGCCTTCGCCGCGGTGCAGAAGCAGCTCGGCGAGCAGAAGTTCAACGCCCTGCTGGCCGACACCAGTGCCCTGCAGGGGCTGCTCTCCTACCACGTGACCCCCGAGCGCCTGGACGCCGCGGGCATCGTGGAGAAGAAGACCCTCACCGAGCTGGCCGGCGGCGACCTCACCATCGGCGGCACCCCCGAGGCCCCCACCGTCACCGACGGCCAGGGCAACACCGCGAACATCCTCTGCGGCAACATCCCGACCGCGAACGCCACCGTCTTCGTGATCGACAAGGTCCTCATGCCCAAGAGCTGACGACCGCCGCACGACACGACGGGCCCGGGGTGCGAACCCCGGGCCCGCCGTCGTACGAACACCCTGCTGTCACGACGGACGTGGCGCATCGAGATCGAACCGGGACCCGGTGAGCGCACCCTGCGCGTGCGCGCGACCGAGCGGACCGGCACGGTGCAGACGGAACGGGAACACGGCTCGATCCCCGACGGCGTGACCGGCCTGCACACGGTGCCGGTCGCCGCCGTCGGACGGACGGCCCGGTCCCGCGCCGCGCTCCCCCCGCCGAGTCGATCCGGAAGTCGATGCACCCCTCAGACCGCTCCGCCCCGTCGCCCGTCTCCCGTCGCCTGGTGGTCGCGACCCTGGTCGCCGGACTGCTGGCGGGGTTGTTCGCCGTGCTGGTGCCGTTCGCCCCCGTCGACACCCGCACGACGACCGTGTCCTGGCCGCGGGCGGGCGAGCGGCCCACGTCGACGACGGCGGCGTTCCAGCCCGCCGCGCCGGAGGCGGTGCGCGTCGAGGTGCTCTGCCGGGTGCTGCGCGCCGCGCAGGCCCGCTCCGCCGGAACCGGGGTATCGACGACCGTCGTGGGCTCGGAGCGGCCCGGTGCCCCGGGGACCGGGTTCGCCGTGCTCACCGGGGCGGGCGGGGAGCTGCGGGTCCAGGTCGGCGGCCGCGAGCTGCTGCGCGCGCCCGTCCCGTCCGGCGACGCCTGCGGGCTGGTCCTCGACACCGACGAGGCCGGGTCCCGGGTCACCCTCGGCGACGGCGCCCCGCGCGCCTTCCCCGGCGATGTCGTGCGCGCCGTGGCCGCGTTCGGCACCCAGCTCTCCCCCGCCGACGCCGACGGGCTGCGGGTCACCGCGCGGACCGCGGACTGGTTCGCCGCCGCCTCGTCGCCGGCCAAGACGGCGCTGCTCGGGCTGCAGTGGCTCGCCGCCGCCGTCGCCGCCGTGCTGCTGGCCCGTCTGGCCGGTGACCGGTTCCGGCGCCGCCGCGGGACGGCCCGCGTCCGGCGGGCCCGGCTGGCCGCGGTGGGCACCCCGGCCGGGATCGGGCGGGCCGCCGCGGACGTGCTCGTCGTCGCCACGCTGGCGGGGTGGACGGTGCTCGGGCCGCTGTCGACCGACGACGGCTTCACCGAGGCCATCGCGCGCAACGCGACCGGCACGGCGACCGGCGACTTCGGCAACGTCTACCGCTGGGGCAACGCCTCGGAGGCGCCGTACACGCTGGTGATCCGGCTGGTCCGGGCGCTGGCCGAGACCGGTGTGGGGCCGTTGGTGCTGCGTGTGCCGTCGGTGCTCGCCGGGATCGCGGTGTGGCTGCTGCTGTCGCGGGTCGCGCTGCCCGCGGTGCTGGCCCGCCACCACCGACGGGCCTGGGTGCGGGGCACGCTCGGCGTCGCACTGCTGGCGTGGTGGCTGCCGCTGAACCTCGGGGTCCGCCCCGAGCCGTTCGCGGCGCTCGCGACGACCGCGGCGCTGTGCTGTGCGCTGCGCGCCGCCGCCCGGCCCGGGCTCCGCGGCGGGACGTGGACCGCGGCCGCGGCGCTGACCGCGGGGCTGGCGCTGGCGGTGACGCCGTCGGCGGTGACCGTCGCCGGTCCGCTGGTGCTGCTGCTGCCCGCGCTGTGGCGGCGGGTCGTCCGCCACCGCGGCGGGGGGATCGCCGTCGGGGTGGCGGCGACCGTCGCCGCGGCCGGGATCGCCGCGGCGGGGCTCACGCCGGTGTTCACCGGGCAGAGTCTGTACACGGTCGCGCGGGCCACGCAGATGCACCAGTTCTACGGTCCGGCCACACCGTGGTTCCAGGAGCTGCGCCGATGGGACTACCTGCTCGGATTCGGCACCGAGCAGGGCGGCCTCGGCCGCCGGGTGCCGGTGCTGCTCGCCATCGCCCTGCTGGTCGCGGCGCTGCCGCTGGTCGCCCGCGGCGCGCACCGGTGGGGTCCCGGTCTGCGGTGGGCCCCGGTGCCGCTGGTCGGGCTCGCACTCGGGTTCGTGCTGCTCACCCCGGCACCGTCGAAGTGGACCCACTACTTCGGGACGCTCGCCGGGGTCGGGGCGCTCGCCGCCGCGGCGGGGGTGGTGCTGGTGGTGGCCGCGGCCCGGCGGCCCGGCGACCCGACCGTGCGCGGCGCGGCCGCCGCCGGGACCGTGGCGGCGGCCGTACTCGCCGCGCTGGCCTTCAGCGGGCGCAACGAGTGGTTCCTGTGGTCCGGCTGGGGTGTGCCGCGCGCCGACGGCCCGTTCACGCCGCTGGACTCGCCGCTGGTGTGGGCGCTGGTGGCGCTGGCGGTGCTGGTCGTGTCGGCCGCCGCGGTCCACCGGGCGGGCCGACGAGCAGGTCTGCTGGCAGGTCGACGGGCGGATCACGGACGGCACCGGACCGGGCGGGACTGCGTGGCCCGGGCCGCGGCGGCGCTGCCCGCCGGGGTGGTCGTGGTGGCCCTGCTCACCGGGGTGTCGGTGGTGGTGGCGTCGTTCGTCGTCGCCCCGGTGCGCCAGGGCGGGGACTACAGCGTCGGCGGACAGCTGTGGAGCGAGCTGACCGGCCGCGACACCTGCGGGATCCTCGACCACGTCACGGTCGGGGTCGACGGGGGCGCGCTGCCCGCCGCGGGCGGCGCCGACACGCTCACCGGGTTCACCGAGGGCCGTGGCTGGGTCGACGCCCCGCCGCGCGGCGGGCTCGCCTGGGGCAGCCTCGACGGCGGAGCGGGCACCACCGGCGAGCTCCGGACCCGCTGGTTCGCCGTCACACCGGGGCCACCGGACCGGGTGCTGTCGGTCGACGTCGCCGGGCGGACCGGGCAGGGCAACACCCTGGAGCTGGAGTACGCCCGCGCCGGTTCGCCGGGCCCGGACGGCCGGGTGTCGTTGGACGACACCGCGACCGGCGCCCGCGGCACCTACCCCGCCGAGCGGGTGCAGGAGGCCGTGCCGCTGGACCGGTCGGGCTGGCGCACCGTGCGGGTGCCCGTCTCCGCGTTCCCGGCGGCCGTCGACCGGGTGCGGCTGCACGCCGTCGACACCACCGTCGGGCCGGGCGGCTGGGTGGCCGCCGCCGCCCCGCGGGTGGTCACCTCGGCGCCGGTGGTGCCGATGCTGCGCGACGCCGACGGGCCGGTCTACGTGGACTGGTCGATCCTCTGGGCGGCGCCCTGTCTGCGCGACCTGCCCGCCGTCCGGGCCGGTCTGGTGCAGACCCCGCGCTACCTGGTCCTGGGTCCGTCGTCGCTGGGGTTCGCCGTGGACGTGTCCTTCGCCGACGTCGCCGGGGGCAGCTTCGCGGCGATGCGCCGCACCACCACCGAGCAGGTCGTCGCGACCCGGATCGACACTGCCGACGTCCCGGGCCAGGCCGACTGGGGTGCGGTCGTCCGGATCGACACCGACCTCGCCGTCGACGCCTACGACGTCAGCTCGGTCCCGGTGCGCCGTTGGGGCTGGGAGGGCGACCGGAGTCCGATCGGGTACCCCGCCCTCCCGGTGCCCTGACCCCCGTGGGTCGGGGATGTGTCCGGACACATCCCGCCGCAGGTCCATCCGGTGGACGGCTCCTTGCTCCGGACCGGGTATCGCGATCGAATCATGCGGTGATGCGCACCCTGCTCGAGCCGTTCTGGCCCGGTCGGCGCATCGTCGCGTTCGACGAGCTGTGTCGGTGGGCCGCGTAGCGACCCCCGGGTCGCCGCGTGGCCGCCCCGTGCATCGCGCGCGGGTACGACGCCCGCGTCACCGACCACCACTCCGGAGGACCCCGTGTCCGTCACCGACGAACTGCTCGAGAACAACGCCCGCTACGCCGAGAGCTTCTCCGGCCCGCTGCCGCTGCCGCCGGCACGCAAGATCGCCGTCGTCGCCTGCATGGACGCCCGGCTCGACGTCTACCGCATCCTCGGCCTGGCCGAGGGCGACGCCCACGTCATCCGCAATGCGGGCGGCGTCGTCACCGACGACGAGATCCGCTCCCTGACGATCAGCCAGCGGCTGCTGGGGACCGAGGAGATCATCCTCATCCACCACACCGACTGCGGGATGCTGACCTTCACCGACGACGCGTTCAAGGCCTCGATCCGCGACGAGACCGGCATCAAGCCGCAGTGGGCCGCCGAGGCGTTCGACGACCTCGACGAGGACGTCCGCCAGTCGCTCGCCCGGATCCGGACCAACCCGTTCATCCCGCACACCGACGCCGTCCGCGGCTTCGTGTTCGACGTCGCGACCGGGCGGCTGAACGAGGTGAAGTAGGCCCGCCGCACCGCCCGTGCGGTCGTCGCACCCGTCGCGGCGGGTGCGACGACCGCGGCCCGGGTGCGACCGTCGGCGAACCGCCACCGGGGCCGCGGGGGTCAGGACGGCAGCAGCACCAGCACCGCCGCCCCCGGTGCGCCGGCCTCGCCCAGCAGGTAGGCCGTGCGCTCGACACCGCCCAGGCGTACCCGGGGCCGCCCGAACGCGCCGACCCCGCGGCACTCCCACAGCGGGGCCCGCTCCGGGGCCTCGGCGTGCAGGACGTCGCGGACCCCGCGGGTGCCCGGGGCGGCCGGGTCGAGGTCGGAGGCCATCCGGAACCTGCGGTGCAGTGCGGTGAGCAGCTCGTCGGGGTCGGGGCCGATCCGGGCACGGGCCGCGGGGTCGGCGGCCAGCTGCCACAGCACGTGCCGGCGTCCCGGGTGCCCGTCGGCCGGGCGGCCGATCGCGGCCTCCCAGGCGTCGTTCACCGCGACGACGCCGAGCTGGGCGTCGAGCAGCGCCGCCGGGTCACCGGGCCAGCTCGTGAGCACCGGCAGCAGCTCCTCGGGCGCCGTCGCCGCCGGGGCCGCGCCGTCGCGGGACAGCCGGACCAGGTGTGCGACCCCGGGGGCGTCGATGCCGAGCACCCCGCCGACGGCGGCGAGCACCTCGTCCGAGGCGGTCACCCGGCCCTGTTCGAGCCACGTGTACCAGGTGAGACCGACCCCGGCGAGCGCCGCGACCTCCTCGCGGCGCAGCCCCGGCGTGCGGCGCCGGCCGCGGTCGGGCAGACCGACCGCGGCCGGCGCGACGCGCTCACGGTAGGAGCGCAGGCAGGCGCCGAGTTCCCGGCGGCGGTCGGTCGTCGTCGTGGGCCGCACACGCGCCGACGCCGATCCTGTCACCACGGGTACCCCCATCGGTTCGCTCCTGGTCCGGTCCCGGCCGCCGGCGGACGGTGGACCCCATGATCGGTATCGGTGTCAACCTCGCGGCCGGGCTCGATGATCCCCCACCCGCGAACCTGGTCGAGGAGATCGTGGCGCGGGCGCGGGTGGTGGCCGCCGCCGGGCTGCGCACGGTGTGGCTGCCCCAGGGGTACGGGGCCGACACGCTCACCCTGTACGCCGCCGTCGCCCGCGAGGTCCCCGACGTCGAGCTGGGCGCGTCGGTCGTCGTGGTGCAGCCGCGGCACCCGCGGGTGCTGGCCGCGCAGGCGCTGACCGTGCAGGCGGCGTCCGGTGGGCGGCTCACGCTCGGTCTCGGGGTGAGCCACCCGGGATTGCTGGAGGTGTACGGCATGCCGTTCACGCGGCCGGTGGCCGCGCTGACCGACCACCTCGACGTGCTCGCCCCGCTGCTGCGCGGCGAACGGGTCCCCGGCTCGTCCGGTCCCGGGTCGGACCCGGCGGACACGGCGGTGCCCGGCGCCACGCCCGAGGTCCCGCTGCTGCTCGGTGCGCTGGGCCCGCGGATGCTGCGGCTGGCGGGTGAGCGGACCACGGGCACCATCACCTTCCTCACCGGGCCGCGGACGATCTCCGAGCACGTCCGGCCGCTGCTCGACGCGGCGGCCGCCGGACGGCCGTCGCCGCGGGTGGTCGTCGGGGTGCCGGTGTCGGCGACGACCGCACCGGACCGGGTGCGGGCAGCGGCCGCGGTCGACTACGCGGACTACGCCCGGCTGCCGTCCTACGCCGGGGTGCTGGAACGGGAGGGGCTGGGCTCCCCGGGCGGGCTCGTCGTCGCCGGGGACGAGGACACGATCGCGGCCGGGATCGCCCGCTACGCCGACGCCGGCGCCACCGACCTGCTGGTCAGCCCGCTGGGCGACGCCGCCGAGCGGGCCCGCACCGTGGCCGTACTCGGCCGGATCGCGCGGTCCTGAGCAGTACCGCGCCCGGGCGGTGGCCGTACGCCGGCTGCCCGGTGGCACCGTGGCGCGCGCTCCCTCGCCCGCCGAGATGCGGCCCAGCGGGCGCACGGGGTCACTCCGCGCCCCTTGAGCTGCATCTCGGCGTCGTCCCGGGTCCGCCGGGACGCGACGGGCGTGCCGCGTCCCGGCGGACGGGGATCAGGCGACGCGCGGTCGGCGGCGCAGCGCCGTGCGGGCCGCCGCGAGCTGCTGGGCCACCTCGGCGGTGATCAGCTCGGCGTGCAGGGCGTCGTTGACGGGGTCGCCGCCGCCACGCAGCGCGCGGTGGCGCCGCACGAGGGCGTCGAGCCCGTCGAGCAGCTGGGTACCCGGATCGGTGGTGGGCAGGGTCGGAACGCTCATGGGATGTCTCCTGGTGACGTGGCTGTCGGGGTCGATCGGTCGGGTCGATCGGCCGCGACGACACAGCGTCGAGGAGATCCGCACGTAGTCGATGTGACGCCGCCGGGACAGGACGGTGCGGGTCACGACACCACCCCCGCCCGTCTACCGGCGATCGCAGCGAGCAGCTCTGCGGTGTACTCGTCCTGCGGGTCGTCGAACAGCTCCGCGGTGGGCCGCAGCTCGCGGAGCCGTCCGTCGCGCAGGACGCCGGTACGGTGCGCGACCCGCCGCACCACGGCGAGGTCGTGCGAGATGAACAGGTAGGACAGGCCGTCGCGCTGCTGCAGCTCGGCGAGCAGCTCCAGCACCTGGGCCTGCACCGAGACGTCGAGCGCGGACACCGGCTCGTCGGCGACGACGAGGTCCGGCGAGAGCGCGAGCGCGCGGGCGATCGCGACCCGCTGGCGCTGTCCCCCGGACAGCTCCTCGGGCCGCCGGTCGAGCACCCCGGCCGGCAGCGCGACCCGGTCGACGAGCTCCGCGGCCCGGTCGGCCTGCTCGGCGGCCGACCCGACGGAGAACGCCCGCAGCGGCTCGGTGACGATCTCGCGGACGGCGAACCGGGGGGTCCAACGAGGCGTAGGGGTTCTGGTAGATCAGCTGGGCGCGGCGGCGCAGCTGACGCCACGCCTCGCCGCGGACGCGGGTGACGTCCTCGCCGTCGAGGAGCACCTGCCCGGAGGTGGGGTCCTCCAGGCGCAGTAGCAGCCGCGCCGTCGTCGACTTGCCCGAGCCGGACTCCCCGACCAGCGCGACGGTCTCGCCGCGGGCGATCGTGAACGACACCCCGTCCACGGCGCGGTGGGTGCGCCGCGTCCAGGACCCTCGCGCCCGCGGCAGCGGGAACTCCTTGACCAGGTCGCGGACCTCGGCGACCGGGGTCCCCGCCGTGTCGACGGGCGGCAGCACCGGCGGGGCGGTGATCGCGAGACCGGGGGCGGCGGCGAGCAGCTCCCGGGTGTAGGGGTCCTGCGCCCCGGCGAGCAGCTCGGCCGGGGTGCCCTGCTCGACGACCCGACCGTGCCGCATCACGACGATCCGGTCGGCCCGGTCGGTGGCGACGGCGAGGTCGTGGGTGATCAGCAGCAGCGCGGTGCCCCGCTCGCGGCGCAGCGCGTCGAGGTGGTCGAGGATCCGGCGGGCGACGGTCGCGTCCAACGCGCTGGTCGGCTCGTCGGCGACGACCAGCGAGGGTCCGGCGGCGAGGGCGATCGCGATGAGCACCCGCTGGCGCATCCCGCCGGACAGCTGGTGGGGGTACTGCCCGGCGCGGGTCCCCGGATCGTCGAGACCGGCCGCGGCCAGCAGCTCGACGGCGCGGGCCGCGGCCGTGCGGCGGTCGGCGAGCCCGTGGGCGCGCAGGCCCTCGGCGACCTGCACACCGACCTTCTGCACGGGGTTCAGCGCGACGCCCGGGTCCTGCGGGATGAACCCGATCCGGGCTCCGCGCACCGACCGGTAGGCGCGCTCGGACAGCCCGGTGAGGACGGTGCCGTCGAGTGCGACCGTGCCCGCGGTGACCGACCCTGCGGCGGGCAGCAGCCCGAGCACCGCGGAGGCCAGGGTGGTCTTGCCCGACCCGGACTCCCCGACGACGGCGACGACCTCCCCGGGCGCGACGGTCAGGTCGACGCCGCGCACGGCGTGCACCGTCCCGCCACCGGCGGCGTAGGCGACCTCCAGACCCGTCACCTCCAGCAGGGCGCTCATGCCGACCGCCTCCACTCGCCGTCCAGGGCCCGGGCGATCCGGTTGACCGACAGCACGGTCGCGGCGATGACGAGGCCCGGCATCGCGCACACCCACCAGGCGACGGCCAGGTAGTTCCGGCCGTCGGCGACCAGCGAGCCCCACTCCGAGGCCGGTGGCGGGGCGCCGTAGCCGAGGAAGCTCAGCGCGGACACCGCGAGGATCGCCAGCCCGAACTCCAGCACGGCGAGCACGGCGACCGGTCAGGCCGCGTTGGGCAGGACGTGGCGCCACAGCGAGACGTACCAGCGGGTGCCGACGGCGCGGGCGGCCTCGACGTAGAGGGCGCGGCGCACCCGCAGGGTCTCGGCACGCATCACCCGGGCGAAGCTCCCGACGCTCGCCACGCCGACCGCGATCGCCACCTTCACCGTGCCGAAGCCGAGCGCGGTGATGAGCGCGAGCGACAGCAGGATCGCCGGGATGGCGAGCAGCACGTCGACGCCGCGCATGAGGACCTCGTCGACCCAGCCACCGGCGAACCCGGCGACCAGCCCGATCAGCCCGCCCGCGAGGAGCGCGACGGCGACCGCGATCACCGTGGCCTGCAGCGACAGCGAGGCGCCGTGCACGACGCGGGTCCACACGTCGCGGCCGAGGTGGTCGGTGCCGAACCAGTGGCCCGGTCCGGGCGGGGACAGCCGGCGTGCGGTGTCGCCGACGGCGGGGTCGCCGGGGGCGAGCAGCGACGGCACGAACGCCGCGGTCAGCACCAGCAGCACGATCGCCGCGGCGAGCACGAGCCCGGGCCGGGCCCGCAGGAGGCGGCCGAGCCGGGCCGCCGGGCGGCGCGGGGCCGGAACCGGCTCCGCGCCGGGCGCGGGAGCCGGGGTGGCCAGGTCGCGGTCGAGCAGGGTCATCGGGAGCTCCCGGAGGCGACGGCGACCCGCGGGTCGAGCAGCGGGTAGGCCAGGTCGACGAGCAGGTTGACCACGACGAACGCGAGTGCCGCGAACAACACGATGCCCTGGACGACGGGGATGTCCTGCGCCCCGACCGAGGCGACGGTGAGCCGGCCCAGGCCGGGTCGGGTGAACACCGTCTCGACGACGACGGACCCGGCGAGCACGTTGCCGACGACGTAGCCGAGGACGGTGAGGGCGGGGATCGCGGCGTTGCCCAGCGCGTGGCGCAGGTGCACCGCGGCCTCGCCGACGCCCTTGGCGCGGGCGGTGGTGACGTAGGGCGAGTCCAGTGCCTGGCCGAGGCTCTTGGCCAGCACCTGGGCGACGAGCGCGCCGGTCGGGAGCCCGAGGGTGACCGCGGGCAGCACCAGCGACTCCGGACCGCGGTCGCCGACCGACGGCAGCCAGCCGAGGGAGAACGAGAACAGCTGCACCAGCATCAGCCCGACCCAGAACACCGGCAGCGACACCGCCAGCGACGGCAGCGACGCCAGCACCTGCCGCAGCCACGGCGACCGGACCCAGGTCGCCGCGACGGCGACCGCGGTGCCCGCGACGACCGCCACGACCAGCCCGGCCGCGGCGATCTGCAGGGTCGGCGGGAGCGCCTCGGCGACGGCGGTCCGCACGTCCTGCCCGCTGACGAAGGAGGTCCCGAGGTCGCCGTGCAGCGCGGCCCACAGCTTGGTCACGTACTGCACCGGCAGCGGCTGGTCCAGGCCGTAGCGGGCGCGCAGGGCGGCGAGCTCGGCCGGGGAGACCGGCTCGCCGTCCGACGCCGACGCCATGGTCGCGACCGGGTCACCGGGCAGCAGGTACAGCACGACGAAGCTGACCGTCCACGCCGCCCACAGCACGACGGCGGCGAGCCCGAGGCGGCGCAGCAGGTAGGGAAGGGTCATCGCGCGTCGGACTTCCAGGCGTCGTGGAGCTGGATGCGCGAGGACGCGTCGAACGCGACCCCGTGCGCGTCCGGGCCGACGCCGAGCACCGTGGTGAGCTCGACGACGGGCGCGGTGTCGAAGCGCTGCGCGAGCAGCGCCTGCGCCTGCCCGACGAGTGCCGCGCGCCGCGCGGGGTCCACCGTCGCGGCCTGGGCCAGCAGCGGTGCCTGCAGCGGCCCGTCGGGCAACCGGTACCGGTTGACTCCGTCGGTGCCGTAGGTCGACCGCAGGATGTCCGGGTCGGCCCGGGTCAGGTTGCCCCACGCGGCGACGAAGTCACCGCCGTCGAGGACGGCCTGGGTCTCGGCGATCTGGACCTCGCGCAGCGCCACGTCGATCCCGATCCGGCGCAGCTGCTGCTGGATCAGCTCCAGCGCGGGCTTGGTCGCGCCGATGTTCTGCGCGAAGGTCAGCGGCACGGTCAGCCGCTGCCCGCCCTTGGCGCGGATGCCGTCCGGACCGGGCACCCAGCCGGCGCGGTCGAGGGCGGCGGTCGCGGCGGCCGGGTCGTAGCCGACGAGCGCGGACTGGTCGGCGTAGGACGGCGTCGTCGACGACAGCGGGCTCGTCGCCGCGCGGGTCTGGCTCGGGTACACCGCGGCGACGACCTCGTTGCGGTCGATGCCCCGGCTCACCGCCTCCCGGACGGCGGCGTCGGCACCCAGCGGCGTGCCCTGGTTGAACGTGATCCCGAACGGCAGGCCGGGGTTCGGCCGGGCCGGGAGCTGCACGCCCGCCGCGGTGAGCGGGGCCTCGTCCTGCTGGCCGACGCTGGCGATCGCGTCGACCTCGCCGGACTGCACGCTGCCCGCCCGCACCCCGGACTCGGGGACGACGCGGAACTCGGCCCGGTCGAGCCAGGCCTCGCCGGGGTGGGTGAACAGCTGCGAGCCCCAGTCGTAGCCGGCCCGCTTGGCGAGCACGGTGACGTCGTTCTTGGCGTAGCGCTCGAGGGTGAACGGCCCGGAGCCGACGACGCCCGCGCAGCGCTCGTCGTCGGAGCGGGCGGCGCTGGCCGGGGAGAGCAGGCCGAGGCTGTGGGTGGAGGTGCCCTGCAGGAACTGCACGTTGGGCCGGGAGAACCGGACGGTGAACTCGGTCGGGCTCGCGACGTCGGTGCCGACGTACCCGGCCAGGTAGCCCTTGGGCAGGCTGCCGCGGGCGCCGAGCGAGCCGACCCGGTCGAAGTTGGCCTTGACCGCGGCCGCGTCGACCGGGGCGCCGTCGGAGAAGGTCGCGCCCTGGCGCAGCGTGAAGGTCCAGGCGGTGGCGTCGGCGTTCGACGACCAGCGGGTCGCCAGCCACGGCACGATCGCCCCGGTGGACGGGTCCTGGTCGGTGAGCGAGTCGACGATCTGGCGCAGCGAGTAGATCGAGTCGTTGCTCTGCACCTGCTGCGGGTCGGCGCAGCCCTGGTCCGAGGACACCGCGAACACCAGGGTGCCGCCGGGACGGGGCGGCCCGGCATCGTCACCGGCGCCACCGGCGCCCGATCCGCAGGCCGTGAGGACCAGCGCGGTGGCGGCGAGCAGCACCGCGCAGCGGCCGGCGGTCACGCCCCGCCCGGACCCGAACCGGCGGCTCACGCCGTCACAGCCGGGGTGTGGCGCTCGCCGAACCGCGACGGGTGCGCGAGACCGAGGTTCTCCCGCAGCGTCGCGCCCGGGGTGTAGTCGGTCCGGAACACCCCGCGCTCCTGCAGGATCGGCACCACCCGGTCGACGATCTCGTCGAGGCCGGACGGGCTGACGTGGGAGCCGAGGATGAACCCGTCGGAGGCGTCGTTCTGGACGTAGCGGTCGATCTCGTCGGCCACGTGCTCGGGGGTCCCGACGAACACGGCGCGGTCGAACACGTGCTTGACCGTCTCGCGCAGCGAGTACCCGTGGGCATCGGCGAGCTCGCGCCAGGCGGCGACCGTGGCGTGCGCGTCCTGGGTCAGCGGGGCCCGGCCCTCGATCCACTTCGGGGCCTCGGGGGTGGGCTCGACGTCGGGCAGCGGCCCGTCCGGGTCGTAGCCGGACAGGTCGCGGTTCCAGACCATCTCGGCCAGCACGATCGAGGTCCACGGGTCGACCTGCTGGTCGTGGATGTACTCGTGACGCTCGCGGGCCTCGGCGTCGGTGTCGCCGAGCACGACGCCGGCGCTGGGCAGGATCCGCACCTCGTCGGGGTCGCGGCCGGCCTTGCGGACCCGGGCCTTGACGTCGTCGTAGAAGGCGCGGGCCTCGTCGAACTTCTGGTACCGGGAGAAGATCGCGTCGGCGGACGCGGCGGCGAAGTCGCGACCGGCCGGGGACTCGCCGGCCTGCAGCACGACGGGGTGGCCCTGCGGGCTGCGCGGGGTGGTGAAGCGCCCGGCGATGTCGAACTGGTTGCCCGAGACCGCGAAGTCGCCGACGTGGCCGTCGCGCAGGAAGGTGCCCGACGCGGGGTCGGCGACGACGGCGTCGGAACCCCAGGAGTCCCAGAGCGCCCGGACCGCGGCGAGGGTCTCCCCGGCACGCTCGTAGCGCTGGTGGTGGCCGAGGTAGGCGCCGCGGCGGAAGTTCTCGCCGGTGGGGGCGTCGGAGCTGGTGACGACGTTCCACGCCGCGCGCCCGCCGGAGAGGATGTCCAGCGTCGCGAACCTGCGGGCCAGCTCGTAGGGCTCGTTGAAGGTGGAGTTGATCGTCCCGGCCAGACCGATGTGCTCGGTGACCGCGGCCAGCGCGGCGAGCACGGTGAAGGTGTCCGGGCGTCCGACGACGTCCTGGTCGAAGATCTCCCCGCCGCGGGTGCGCAGCCGCAGGCCCTCGGCGAGGAAGAGCAGGTCGAGGCGCCCGCGCTCGGCGGTGCGCGCCCAGTGCTCGAACGACTCCCAGGCGATGTGGCTGCCCGAGGCCGGGTCGCTCCAGACGGTGTCGTGGTTGACGCCCGGGAAGTAGGCGCCGAGCACGATCTGCTTCCTGTTGCTCATGCGGTGGCTCCGGAGAAGGTCGGGACGACGGCGGACCCGGCCCCGGCGGCGTAGCGGCTGGCGGGCCTGGGCAGCCCGAAGCGCTCGCGCAGGGTGGTCTCGCCGTAGGCGGTGCGGAACGCGCCGCGGGACTGCAGCTCGGGGACCAGGCCGTCGACGACGGCGTCGAGGTCGGTCGGCAGGACGGCCGGGCGCAGCCGGTAACCGTCGAGCCCGGCGCGGCGCCAGGACAGCAGGGTGTCGGCGAGCCCGGCGGGGGTGGTGGCGAGGATCGCGGCGTCGGAGGAGAGCGGGTCGAGTGCGTCGAGCCGGGCGAGCCGCTCGCGGGCGGCGCGCTGGGTGTCGGCGAGCACCACGACCACGTCGCCGAGGATGCGCAGCGGCGGTGCGGTGCGGCCCGCCGCGGCCTCGGCGGAGCGGACCTGGGCGACGATGCGGGCGGCGTCGTCGGCGTCGTGCGGGGTGGTGGCCACGACGTCGCCGACCCGGGCGGCGAGCAACGCCGGCTCGTAGCCGTGGGCCAGTGACAGGACCAGCGGCTGGCCCTGCGGCGGACGCGGCACGATCGAGGGGCCGGCGACGCCGAAGTGCTCCCCGGCGAAGTCGACCCGGTGCAGCTTGTCGCGGTCGACGAAGCGCCCGGTGAGCGCGTCGCGGATCTCGGCGTCGTCCTCCCAGGAGTCCCACAGCCGGCGCACGACCTCGACGACGTCGGCGGCCTCCCCGAACAGCTCGGCGACCAGCGCGCGGCCGGCCGGGGTGTCGAGGTCGGCGCGGCGCAGCCCGGGGACGGTGCGGCGCCCGAAGTGGGCGGCCTCGTCGGCGCGGACCGAGGTCTGCACCCGCCAGCCGGCACGGCCGTGGCTGTCGTGGTCGAGGGTGGCCAGCGCGGACGCGACGTGGAACGGCTCGGTGTGGGTGGTGGTGACGGTCGGGACCAGCCCGATCCGCGACGTCAGCGGGGCGAGGAAGGCGGCGACCAGCGAGGCGTCGAGGCGTCCCTGGACCCGGTCGGTGCGGCGCTGTGCCCCGTGGAGGTGGTCCCCGGACTGCAGGCCGAACCCGTCCTCGATCGTGAGCAGGTCGAGCAGCCCGCGCTCGGCGGTGCGGGCGAGGTCGGCCCAGTAGCGCGCGGTGAACAGCTCGCCGGGCCGGGCGCCGGGCTCGCGCCAGGCGGCGGGGTGCCAGCCGGCGCCGTCGAGCGCGACGGCCAGGTGCAGCGGCCGGCCTGAGGTGTCCGTTGTGGACATGAGGGCATCGCTTCCTCGTCGCACGGGGCGCGACGGAACGGGTGGGACGTCACGGGGGGGGGCGGACGCCACCGCCGACGGGGCGCCGGCGGGCGACGCGCAGCGCGGGACGGGGCGGTGTCAGGCCCGACAGGTCGCGCCGGCCACCCGCATCAGGTCGACGTGGCGCCGGTACCGAGGGTGGTGCGCGCCGCGCACCTGCTCCGCGATCGACCGCATGATCTCCTCCATCGAACCCGGCTGGAGCACCCGCACCCGCTGCTGCGGGGGGTTGCTGCGGCGTCGTCGAGCCGGGTCTCTCGGCCGCTCCGGATGGTGTGCACCCCGACTGTAGGGAGCCCGTGCCCGATGGTGTCAACCCGCGGAGCCGGCCCAGTGATGCCCGCCGCACCGAAGCTCCCGACCGGCGGAATCGGGACGCCTAACCGGCTCGACCTGTCCGGACAAGCCGGTCGCTTTCCTGGGGGGTGGACACCAGGTTGTCCGGAGAGGTGACCACGACGCACCCTGGTCGGGTGACGACGAGCCGACGGAGGCCCTCGCGCCCCCACCGGTTCGCAGGGGGTGCGACCGAGCCCTCCCCCCCACCAGCCGGCCCGAGCCGCACGGCGCGCGGTGCCAGTGCGTCCGACCGGCCTCGAGCCGTTCTGGCCGAGCCGGCGCGCCCCCGCCTACAGCGAGCTCTGTCGCTGACCGAGCCGTACCGGTCCCCGCTCTTCCGCGGACGGTAACGCCACACGTCCGGCGTCCGACGCATCAGCCGGAACAGGGATCGCCCGCCGGACACCGGTCCGGCCCGCCACCCGTCCCGCATCCCGGCACGCCGTCCCGGCCGGCCGGACCCGGCGCGCCGTGGTCGTCCCGACCGCCCGCCGCCCACCACGGAAGGACCCCGTCCCGCGATGTCCCCGCACGTCCTGCGCCCCGGCTCCCGGGTGCGCACCGCCGCCGTCCTGCTCGCGCTGCTGACCGCGCTCGGACTCATGGCCGGCTGCTCCCGCGCCGCCGAGAGCACCACCGCCGCAGGTGCCACCTCCCCCGCCGCCGAGGTCCGCGTCGGCTACTTCCCGAACATCACCCACGCCCCCGCGCTGGTCGGGGTGAAGCAGGGCCTGTTCGCCAAGGAGCTGGGCAGCACGAAGCTCACCACCCAGACCTTCAACGCCGGCCCGGACCAGGTCAACGCCCTGCTCGGCGGCTCGATCGACGTCGCGTTCATCGGCTCCGGCCCGGCGATCAACGCCTTCACCAAGTCGAACGGCGAGGCGGTGCGTCTGGTCGCCGGCTCCACCTCGGCCGGGGCCCAGCTGGTGACCAGCCCGGACATCACCTCGCCCGAGCAGCTCAAGGGCAAGATCATCGCGACGCCGCAGCTGGGCAACACCCAGGACATCGCCTTCAAGACCTGGCTCAAGGAGAACAACCTCCCGATCGGGGACGGCCCGGACGCGGTGACCGTCCAGAACATCGACAACCCGCAGACCCTCGACCTGTTCAAGCAGGGCAAGCTCGCCGGCGGGTGGCTGCCCGAGCCGTGGAGCTCGCGCCTGGTCGACGCCGGCGCGAAGGTGCTGGTCGACGAGAAGGCCCTGTGGCCGGACGGGAAGTTCCCGACCACCGTCGTCATCGCCCGGACCGAGTTCCTGCAGCAGCACCCCCAGACCGTCGAGGCGATCCTGCGCGGCGAGCAGGCCGCCATCTCCTTCATCCGCAGCGACCCGGCGCAGGCCAAGACCGTGTCCAACGCCGCGATCGGCGAGATCACCGGCAAGCCCCTGGCCGCGAACATCCTCGACCGCGCCTTCACCGAGCTGTCCTTCGACACCGACCCGCTCGCCTCGACCTTCCCGCAGCTGGCGAAGGACTCCGTCACCGCCGGCATCGCGCAGAGCGAGGCGAACCTGACCGGTTTCCTCGACCCGACCGCGATCGACGCGGTCCGCACCAGCTCCGGGGAGGCCGCCGTGGACCCGGCCGGTCTCGCCGCCGCGAACTGACCATCCCGACCGACGAGGGGAACCACCGATGACCGTCGACCTCACCACCCGGCGCCCCCCGGCCCGCGACACGGCCGTGGAGCTGTCGGGGGTCGCCAAGACCTTCGGCACCGGCCCCGGGGCGGTGACCGCGCTCAACGGGATCGACCTGCGGGTCGGCGACGGCGAGTTCGTCTGCGTGCTCGGTGCCTCCGGCTGCGGCAAGTCGACGCTGCTCAACCTGCTCGCCGGGCTCGACGAGCCGACCGCGGGCGAGGTCGCGGTGGGGTCCGCCCGACCGTCGTTCATGTTCCAGGAGGCCGCGCTCATGCCGTGGCTGACCGCGCTGCGCAACGTCGAGCTGCCGCTCAAGCTCGCCGGGCACGGCCGGGCGGCCCGGCGTGAGCGGGCCGAGGAGCTGCTCACCCTGGTCCGGCTGGAGGGCGTGGGCGGGAAGCGGCCGCACGAGCTGTCCGGTGGCATGCGCCAGCGCGTGTCGCTGGCCCGGGCGCTCGCCGCCGCGACCGGACTCGGCGACGAGCCCGGCACCGGCGGGCTGCTGCTGATGGACGAGCCGTTCGCCGCACTCGACGCGATCACCCGAGACGTGCTGCAGGGCGAGCTCCTGCGGGTCTGGCGGGCCACCGGCACGACGATCGTGTTCGTCACCCACGACGTGCGCGAGGCGGTCCGGCTGGCCGAGCGGGTCGTGCTGCTGTCCTCGCGTCCCGGCACCGTGGTCCGCGAATGGTCGGTGCCCGCCGACGGACACGACGCCGAGGCCCAGGCCGAGCTGCACGACGACATCACCGGACGACTGCGGCAGGTGATCACCAGCCATGCCGCGTGAGGACTCCTCGATGACGGTCGTCGACAACGACCGGGACTCCGCCGCCGCGGTCGCCGGGCTCGACGCCCTCGACACCCCGGTCGAGCGCACCACCCCGTGGTGGCAGCGGTTCCTGCGGACCTGGCTGCCACCGCTGGTCGCGCTCGCCCTGATCGTCCTGGTCTGGCAGATCGTCTGGGCCTCGGCGATCACGCCGGAGTACAAGCTGCCCGCACCGGGCGCGGTGGCCGAGGCGTTCGGCGCGACGGTCGCCAGCGGCGAGATCTGGTCGATCCTGTGGACCTCGATCAGCCGGGCCGCGCTCGGCTTCCTGCTCGCCCTGGTGATCGCCACCCCGCTCGGCGTCCTGGTCGCCAAGGTGCCGGTGATCCGGTCGGCGATCGGCCCGCTGCTCACCGGCCTGCAGTCGCTGCCGTCGGTGGCCTGGGTGCCGGCCGCGGTGCTCTGGTTCGGGCTGACCAACACCACGATCTTCTTCGTGGTGCTGCTCGGCTCGGTCCCCTCGATCGCCAACGGCCTGGTGGCGGGGATCGACCAGGTGCCGCCGATCCTGCCGCGAGCGGGCCAGGTGCTGGGCGCCACCGGCTACCAGATGGCCCGCTACGTGCTGCTCCCCGCGGCGCTGCCCGGCTACCTCGCGGGCTGCAAGCAGGGCTGGGCGTTCTCCTGGCGCTCGCTGATGGCCGCGGAGATCATCGCCGCCGGCCCGGCGCTGGGGGTCGGGCTCGGCGCCTACCTGAAGAACGGCGCCGACGTGAACGACATCGTCCAGGTGTTCGCCGCGATCCTGCTGATCCTCATCGTCGGCATCGGGGTGGAGCTGCTGGTCTTCCGCCCCCTGGAGCGACGGGTGCTGCGGGCCCGGGGGCTCGCCCTCACCGTCTGACCCGCCGGTACCCGAGCGGGCCGTCCGGACGTACCCCGTACGGACGGCCCGCTCGTGCCGTGTGCTGCCCAGGTGTCCGGACGGGCGATCAGAACCGTTCCCACCAGCCGAAACGCCGTGACCCCAATCCCAACTCCAGGGGTTGGGTTTCGGACGCGGGCCGGTTACCGTCACCGTATGTCCGTTCCGGTTCCGCTGACCACGCGCGCGCACATCGACCTCGCGCGCGTCGCGTCGGCGCTCTGTCGGTCCTGACACCGCTCCCGCCGCGCCGCGCCGCCGACCGCACCGCCCGGCCGACCGCGGCACCCGACGGTGACCGCGACCGCACCACCGGCGAACCACGACCGCGGTGCCGGCCCGGCACCCGGCCCACCGGAACGGTTCCCGCCGGGGTCCACCTCGTTCCGGGGCGGTGCGGCGGTTCCCCACAGCGCCGCCGCACCGGCCCCACCGAGGCACCGGACCGCCCGGCAGCACTGACCCCACCGGCCGACGCGAGGGCACCGGTCCCGCCGTACCGCCCGACGCGTCGAGCCACGGCGTGCCGGCACCGCCGGCGCCCCACCCGCACCCGACCCGCCCGGCGACGGCCCACCCGCACCACACCGCCACGTCCGTCCGGCACCGACCTCCGCACCGGACCTCCGCGTCCGGCATCCGCATCCGGCATCCGCACCGCCCGAGCCGCACCGGCGACCCGGGCCGGCCGGGCATGCCCTCCGAGCCCCAGGAGCCCCCATGACGACCACCTCCGAACGGGAGCGCACCAGCTCCCCACCCGAGGTCGAGACCCTCCGCACCCGCCACACCCGAGGCCCGGACCGGGTGCCCCGCTGGGTGGTCAAGACCGCCTCCCCGGTCGTGCTCATCGCGCTGTGGCAGGTGCTGTCGAGCACCGGGATCCTCCCCCGCGACGTCCTCGCCTCGCCCGCGACCGTCGCGGTCACCGCCGCCGAGATGTGGGCCGACGGCGCGCTGCAGAGCGCGGTGGCCGTGTCGAGCGTGCGGGTGCTGTCCGGCATCGCGATCGGCCTCGTCGCCGCCGTGCTGCTCGCCACCCTGTCCGGGCTGTTCCGCCGCGGCGAGGACGTGATCGACGCGCCCGTGCAGATGCTGCGCACGGTGCCCGTCATCGGGCTCATCCCGCTGCTGATCATCTGGTTCGGCATCGGCGAGGAACCCAAGATCGCGCTCATCGCGCTCGCCGTGACCTTCCCGCTCTACATGAACCTGTTCGGCGGGATCCGCAACGTCGACGCGACCCTCGTCGAGGCCGCCCGCACCCTGGGGCTCGGCTGGTTCGGCCAGGTCCGCCACGTGATCCTGCCCTCGGCGATGCCCCAGTTCCTGGTCGGTCTGCGCTACGCGCTGGGCACCGCGTGGCTCGCCCTGGTCTTCGGCGAGACGATCAACGCCACCTCCGGGATCGGCTACGAGATGAACACCGCCCGGGAGTTCTTCCAGACCGACGTGATCGTCGTCTGCCTCGCGCTCTACGCGGTGCTCGGGCTGGTCGGCGACCTCGTCGTGCGCACCCTGGAGAGGGGGCTGCTGTCGTGGCGACCGGCGTTCAGCGGACGGTGAGCACCACTGCGCGACCCGTGTCGGTCCGGGGCCTCGGCCGGCACTTCGGTGACCGGGCCGTCCTGACCGACCTCGACCTGGACATCGAGCCCGGTCAGTTCGTGGCGCTGCTCGGGGCCTCGGGCTGCGGCAAGTCCACCCTGCTGCGGATCCTGGCCGACCTCGACAACGACGTCAGCGGCGAGGTCACCGTCGCCCGCCGACGGGCCGTCGGGTTCCAGGCGCCGCGTCTGCTGCCGTGGAAGAAGGTGTGGCGCAACGTCGTGCTCGGCCTGCCAGGGCGCCCCGACCGCGCCCGCGCCGAGGCCGCCCTGACCGAGGTCGGCCTCGCCCACCGCACCGACGTGTGGCCCAAGGTCCTCTCCGGCGGCGAGGCCCAGCGCGCGGCGCTGGCCCGCGCCCTCGTCCGTGACCCGGACCTGCTGCTGCTCGACGAGCCGTTCTCCGCGCTCGACGCGCTCACCCGGATCACCGCCCGCGGGCTCGTCGACGAGCTGTGGCAGCGCCACCGGTGCGCGGTGCTGCTCGTGACCCACGACGTCGAGGAGGCGCTCGTGCTCGCCGACCGCGTCCTGGTGATGGACGGCGGCCGGATCGCGCACGACGCACCGGTGGATCTCCCCCGCCCCCGCGACGTCACCGACCCCGACTTCCAGCGCCTGCGTGCCGACCTGCTCGGCCGCCTCGGCGTGCACCGACCCCAGGAGCGCACATGAGCATCGAGTTCATCGGCATGATCGGGACCCAGGAGGTCTCGGAGATCCTGCCGGCCACCGGCCCGGTCCTCGACCCGGCGCTCGTGCGCCGGTTCGCCGCCGTCCACGAGGAGGCCGGCTTCGACAAGGTCCTCATCGGCCACTCGTCGTCCACCCCGGACGGGCTGCAGGTCGCCGCGTACGCGGCCGCGCACACCGACCGGCTCGGCTTCCTCGTCGCGCACCGGCCCGGCTTCACCGCCCCCACCCTGGCCGCCCGCCAGTACGCGACGCTCGACCACTTCAGCGGCGGTGGCCGGGTCGCGATGCACGTCATCTCCGGGGGCAGCGACACCGACCAGCGCCGCGACGGCGACTGGCTCGGCAAGGACGAGCGCTACGCCCGCACCGACGAGTACCTCTCGGTCGTGCGCCGGGCCTGGACCGAGCGCGAGCCCTTCGACCACGCCGGCGAGCACTACCGGGTCGCCGGGGTCGCCCAGGAGATCCGCCCGCTCGGCCCGATCCCGGTGTACTTCGGCGGGTCCTCCGAGGCCGCGTACCGGGTGGGCGGGCGGCACGCCGACGTCTTCGCACTGTGGGGCGAGCCGCTGGCCGGGACCGCCGAGCAGATCGCCCGGGTGCACGAGGCCGCCCGCGCCGCGGGCCGCACCGAGCCGCCCCGGATCAGCGTGTCGTTCCGCCCGATCCTCGGCGACACCGAGGAGCAGGCCTGGGCCCGCGCGCACGACGTACGGGACCGGATCGTCGCCGCCCGCGGCGGTCACGGCTCGTTCACCGGCACCCGGATGCGCGAGCCGGGGGCGCCGGCCAACGTCGGGTCCCAGCGCCTGCTCGCCGCCGCCGAGGCCGGGGAGCTCCACGACCGCTGCCTGTGGACCGCCACCGCGGCGGCCTCCGGAGCGGCCGGCAACTCCACCGCGCTGGTCGGCACCCCGGACACCGTCGCCGCCGCGCTCGCCGACTACGTCGACATCGGTGTCACCACGCTGCTCATCCGCGGCTACGACCCGATCGACGACGCCCGCCGCTACGGCCGCGAGCTGCTGCCCGCGGTGCGCGCCGAGCTCGCCCGCCGCGGCGCGGCCGCCGGGGTGGGGGTCCCCGCGTGAGCGCACCCGCCACCACCGGCACGGTGTGGACGCCCGAGGGGACCTCGCGGGGCACCGTCGCCGTCCTGACCGGCCGCGGCGAGCACCCCGGCCTCTACGCCCGCCTCGGGCGGCGGCTCGCCGTCGACGGGTGGACCCTCGCCGTGCCCGCTCCCGGTGCCGGGGCCGACGAGGTCACCGCCGCACTGGCCGGCGCGACCGGGGCCCGGGTGCTGCTCGGGTCCGACACCGGCGCGCTGCGCGCCTGGGAGCTGGCCGGGGCCGTCCGCCCGGACGGGCTCGTGCTGGCCGGGCTGCCCACGGGCGCCCCGGGCGAGCCGCCCGCGGACCGGGCCGGGGAGCTCGACGCCCGGACCGCCTGCCCGGTGCACCGCGGGCTCCTCGAGTCCGACCCCGACTTCGCCTGGGGCGCGCTCGCGCAGGTCCCGCCCCCGCCGCCGTCCGACCCGCTGCCCGACGCGGCGGTGCTGTGGCTGCACGGCGACGCCGACCCGGTCGCCCCGGTCGCCGGGATCCGGTCGCTGGCCCGTCCGGGCGACGACGTGGCCGTCGTCGTCGACGGGGTGCACGACGTGCTGAACGACCAGTTCCACCGGATCGTCGCCGCACGGCTCGTGCAGTTCCTCGAACGCCTCGCCAAGGGTGCCCGCTTCGCCGAGGAGGTGGCGCCCGTCGCGGCGGGGCCCGCCCGGTCGCGCCGCGCCGCGCCACTGAACGTCTCCGCGCGGCTCGACCACGCGATGCGCGCACTCGCCGAGCTCGTCGCCGCCGCCGGTGCGACCGTCACCTGCGACGCGATGGCCCGCGCCCGAGGTGTCCCGCTCAACTCCCTGGTCAACGTGATGCTCGCGCTGCGCCGGGCCGGTCTGGTGACCAGCCGTCGTGGCTGCGAGGGCGGCTACCGGCTGGCCCGCCCGGCCGCGGAGATCACCGTCGCCGACGTCGTGCGCGCCACCGAGGGCTCGATCGCCTCGGTCCGCGGGACCGGCCCGGCCGCCCCGCTGTGGGCGGACCTGGAGCGCACCGTCGCCGACTTCCTGACCACCCGCACCCTGACCGCCCTGGAGGGCGATACCCGGTGACCACGCACGCGCACGGGACCGACCCGTTCCACCCCGACCTCGCCCCCACCCCGCCGGACCACGCCCGGGTGCACCTCGTCCGCGGTGCCGACCTGTCCGGCGACACCGCCCAGACCAGCGGCATGTCCCGCCGCGAGGCCGTGAGCGGACGGACCGTCGGCTCCTCGAAGCTCTGGACCGGCGAGACCCACGTCGCCCCCGCCACGAACTCCGGCGACCACCACCACGGCGAGGCCGAGACCTCCATCTACGTCGTCTCCGGCCGACCCCGGTTCGTGTTCCACGACGGCACCGGCGAGGTCGTCCTGCAGACCGAGCCCGGCGACTACGTGTTCGTGCCGCCGTGGGTCCCGCACCGCGAGGAGAACCCCGACCCCGAGGTGCCGGCCGTCGTGGTCATCTCCCGCAGCACGCAGGAGGGGATCGTCGTGAACCTGCCCTCGCTCACCCCGCTCACCGACCCGGAGACCACCCCGTGACCCGCCGTCCGCTGCTCGCCCTGCCCGCCCTGCTCGCCGCGCTCGCGCTGCTGCTCACCGGCTGCTCCGGCGCGGCCGACGACGGCCCGGTCGACCTGTCTCAGGTCACCCTGCGGGTCGGTGACCAGGCCGGCATCCAGCAGGCCCTGCTCAACGCCTCCGGCGCGCTCGACGGCGCGCCGTACCGGGTCGAGTGGGCACAGTTCCCGGCGGCCGCGCCGCTGCTGGAGGCGCTGCGCAGCGAGGCGATCGACGTCGGCGTCGCCGGCGACGCACCCACCCTGACCGCGCTGTCCTCCACCGACCGCATCAAGATCGTCGAGGCGACCCGGTCCCCCAGCCAGGGCGGGCTGGCGCTGCTCGTGCCGAAGGACTCGCCGATCCGGTCGGTCGCCGACCTGCGCGGGAAGACGGTCTCGCCGACCACCCAGGGCAGCATCGGGCACTACCTGCTGCTGCGCGCGCTGGAGGAGGCCGGGGTGCGGCCGGACGAGGTCACCATCTCGTTCCTGCAGCCGGTCGACGCCGCCGCCGCGATGAACTCCGGCGCGATCGACGCCTGGTCGACCTGGGACCCCTACACCGCGGTCGCCCAGCAGGAGTCCGGCGCCCGGGTCCTGCGCGACGCGAAGGGCCTCGGTACCGGGCTGACCTTCCTCGACGCCAACACCGCGGCGCTGGACGACGCCGGCACCCGCGCGGCCCTGACCGACTTCACCGAGCGCTACGGCCGCGCGCTGCAGTGGGCCCGGGAGAACTCCCGGGAGAACGCCGCCATCTACGCGGAGCTGACCAAGCGGCCCGCCGCCGTCGCCGACCTGATGGCGCAGCGGGCGCTGCGCGACACCCAGCCGCTGTCCCCGGAGCTCGTCGCCGAGCTGCAGGGGGTGGCCGACCGCTACTCCGACTACGGCGTGCTGCGCAACCGGGTGGACGTGGCCTCCGCGGTCGAGGACCTGCGCGCCCCCTCCGGCTCCTGACCCGGCCGGACCTGCCCCACCGATCGGTGGGGCGGGTCCGGTCCGTCCTGCCGCGCCACGGCGGGCGCGGCGTGGTTCACGTGCGGTAGTCGGCGGCGAACGGCACGGAGCGGGCGGCGTCGGTGACATCGGCGACGCCGTCGGGCGGGGTCCACAGGCCGCGCTCGCGCAGCACCGGCATGACCCCTTCGCCCATCCACCACGCCTCCTCCAGGTGGGGGTAGCCGGAGAGGACGAACTCGTCGATGCCGGCCTCGTGGTACTCGGCGATCCGATCCGCGACCTCGGTGTGGCTGCCGACGAGCGCGGTCCCCGCACCACCCCGGACCAGGCCGACACCGGCCCACAGGTTCGGGGCGATCGTCAGCTCCTCGACCGAGGTCTTGACCCCGCCGTGCAGCGCGCGCATCCGGCGCTGGCCCTCCGACTCGCTCGCGGCCAGACCCGCCTGCACACCCGCGATGGTCTCGGGGTCGAGCGCGTCGAGGAGCCGGTGCGCCTGCGCCCACGCCTCGTCGGCGGTGTCGCGGGTGATCACGTGCAGCCGGATCCCGAAGCGCACGGTGCGCCCGCGGTCTGCGGCGAGCTTGCGGATCCGTTCGATCTTCTCGTGGACGGCCTCGACCGGTTCGCCCCAGGTCAGGTAGACGTCGGCGTGCTCGGCGGCGACCTGGGCCGCGGCCGGTGAGGAGCCGCCGAAGTAGACCGGCGGGACCGGGTCGGGCAGCCGCGACAGCGACGCCTGCTCGACCCGCACGTGCTCGCCGTCGAGGTCGACGGTCTCGCCGCGCCACAGCCGGGTGACGACCGAGAGGAACTCCCCGGTGCGGGCGTAGCGGGAGTCCTTGTCGAGGAAGTCGCCGTAGGCGCGCTGCTCGCGCGACTCGCCGCCGGTGACGACGTTGAGCAGCAGCCGGCCGCCGGAGTGCCGCTGGAAGGTGGCGGCCTGCTGGGCGGCGAGCGTCGGGGAGATCGACCCGGGCCGGAACGCGACGAGGAACCTCAGGCGCTCGGTGTGGGCCACGAGCATCGCGGTGGTGAGCCACGCGTCCTCGCACCAGGCGCCGGTCGGGGTGAGGGCACCGTCGAACCCGGCCTGCTCCGCGGCACGAGCGACCTGGGTGAGGTAGCCGATCGAGGCGGGGCGGAGGGCGCCGGCGGACCCGGTCGCGTTCCCGTGGCCTCCCCCGACGAGATGGCGGCCGTCGCCCATCGTGGGCAGGAACCAGTGCAGCGTGACTCCCATCCGGCAGACGCAACAGGGCGGAACCGGCCGGCGCAAGTCGGTGGGGACGACGGTCACACCATGCTCCACAGTGGACCGTCCACCCCGCGGGACACCTGTCCGGACGCCTGGGAGCGGGTCTCCCACCAGGCAGGACGCCGGTGATCCGGGTCGCCGACGCCTTGGGAAGCGGAGCCGGTCGCGGCTACCGTGGACCCCGTGACCGGATCGGTGCTGTTGACCACGCGGGGCCATGTCGACCTCGCGCGCGTGGCGTCGGCGCTGTGTCGTCGCCCGCTCCGCCGCCGCTGAGGCCGCGCACCCACAAGCCCGGATCCGCTCCGCGCCCGCCCCACGCGCCCGCCGCACCGGGACCGCCTCCGACGGCCACCTCCGGCCGGCCCGCCTGCCGCAGGGCGGAGCGGACCCGCCCGTGCGACCGGCCCCGCACGGCGGCGACCGTCCGTGCCCCGACCCCGCCACCACCGCGTCACCACCCCGCCACCGTGCCCGGCGCGCCACCGGCCCCACCGGAAGGACCCCCATGACCACGACCTCCCCCGCCCCCACCGGCACCGACGGCCGGGCCGCCTGGACCGACGAGCAGCTCGACACCGTCTTCGCGCCGGTGTTCGCCCGCATCGCCGAGGGCGCGGTCGCCCGTGAGCAGGGCCGCACCCTGGCCCACGACGAGGTGGCCGCGCTGCGCGCGGAGCGCTTCGGCGCCCTGCGGCTGCCCGTGGAGCTCGGCGGCTACGGCGCCACCGTGCGCCAGCAGTTCCGGCTGCTCGTCGACCTCGCCGCCGCTGAGTCGAACCTGCCGCAGGCACTGCGCGTGCACTGGTGGTACGTCGACGACCTGCTGCTGGCCGCCCCGGGCCCGGACCGCGACGCCCGGCTGGCGGCCGTCGCCGAGGGGCGGCTGGTCGGCAACGCCATCACCGAGCCCGGCGTCGGCGCGATCGACCGCTACCGCACCACCCTGACCTCCGACGGCGACGGCTACCGCCTCGACGGCACCAAGTACTACTCGACCGGCAGCCTCTACGCCGACCAGATCCTGGTCGCCGCCGACCTCGACGGGCAGCGCGTGTCCGTGCTCGTCGACGGCGACGCCCAGGGCGTCGTGCAGCACGACGACTGGGACGGCTTCGGGCAGCGCCTCACCGCCAGCGGCACCACCGAGTTCCACGGCGTCGCCGTCCCCCGCGAGCGGGTCCTCGGACCCGGGTACGGCACCGAGGGCCGCGGCTGGGGCACCTCCTACCTGCAGCTCGTCCAGCTCGCCGTGCTCGCCGGGATCGCCCGCCGCGCCACCGACGACGTCAGCGCCTGGGTCCGCGAGCGCACCCGCACCTTCACCCACGCCCCGGCCGACCTGCCCCGCCACGACCCGCTCGTCCAGCAGGTCATCGGGCGGCTGTCGGCGGCCGCCTGGTCCTCGCGTGCCCTGGTGCTGGCCATCGCCGAGCAGCTCGACACGCTGCTCGCCGCGGGCGGGGAGGACCCGGAGCTGCTCGACCGGGTCGAGCTCGACGTCGCCCATGCCCAGGCCACGATCATCCCCGCGGTGCTCGACGCGACCACCCAGCTGTTCGAGGTCGGCGGTGCCTCCGTGACCTCGGAGAAGCTGCGGCTGGACCGGCACTGGCGCAACGCGCGGGTCATCTCGGTGCACAACCCGTTGATCTACAAGCTGCAGTCGGTCGGGGACCACGTGCTCAACGGGACCGACCTGCCCTACGCCTGGAGCGCCGGCAAGCGATGAGCCGCGCGATCGACCCGGCACCGCGCCGCATCCATCTGAACGCCTTCGACATGACGTGCGCCGGGCACCAGTCACCCGGCCTGTGGCGCCACCCGCAGGACCGCTCGCACACCTTCCACGACCTGCGCTACTGGACCGAGCTGGCGCAGCTGCTGGAGCGCGGCGGGTTCACCAGCCTGTTCATCGCCGACGTCGTCGGCCTCTACGACGTCTACCGCGACGGCCCCGAACCGGCGATCCGCGACGGCGTGCAGGTCCCCGTCGGCGACCCGACCCTGGCCGTCTCGGCGATGGCCGCGGTCACCGAGCGGCTCGGCTTCGGGATCACCGTGTCGCTGACCTACGAGAAGCCCTACGCGCTCGCCCGGCGGTTCTCCACCCTGGACCACTACACCCGGGGCCGGGTCGCGTGGAACGTCGTCACCTCCTACCTGGAGTCCGCGGCCCGCAACCTGGGGCTGGAGAAGCAGGTGCCGCACGACCGGCGCTACGACGTCGCCGACGAGTTCATGGAGGTCTGCTACCAGCTGTGGGAGGCGTCCTGGGACGACGACGCGGTGCTGCTCGACCGGGACAAGGGTGTCTACACCGACCCGGCGAAGGTCCGTCCGATCGGCCACCACGGCGAGTTCTTCGACGTGCCGGGCATCGGCCTGACCGAGCCCTCCCCGCAGCGCACGCCGACGATCTTCCAGGCAGGCGCCTCCGCACGCGGCACGACGTTCGCCGCCCGGCACGCCGAGGGCGTCTTCGTCATCTCCCCGACCCCGGAGACACTGGCCCCGCGGGTCGCCGAGCTGCGCAGGCAGACCGCCGAGCAGGGCCGCGACCCCCGTGCGGTGAAGGTCTTCACGATGGTCACCGTGGTCACCGGCGCCACCGACGAGCAGGCCAGCGAGCGCTACGCCGACCTCGCGCAGTACGTGAGCCTGGAAGGTGCCCTCACCCTCTACGGCGGCTGGTCCGGCCTGGACCTGTCCACGATGGACCCCGACGAGCCACTGCGGTTCGCCGAGACCGAGGCCATCCGCAGCGCGGTCGAGCTGTTCACCACGGCCGATCCGACACGGGAGTGGACGCCGCGGGCGATCGCCGAGCACATCGGGATCGGCGGGATGGGCGCCGTCGTCGTGGGCGGGCCGCAGACGGTCGCCGACGAGCTGGAACGCTGGGCCGAGGTCGCCGACGTCGACGGCTTCAACCTCGCCTACGCGGTCACCCCCGGCACCTTCGCCGACGTCGTGGAGCACGTGGTGCCCGAGCTGCGCCGGCGTGGGGTGCTCGCCGAGGCCCCGGAGGGCGCGACCCTGCGCGAGCACCTGCAGGGTGCGGGCCAGGCACGGGTCCGTGCCGACCATCCCGCGGCCGTCCACGCCCGGCGCCGGGGCGCCGCCCCCGCCTGACCCCGGTTCCCGGTCCGGACCCGGCCCCGGCCCCACGGTCCTGCTCCCCACTGCACGAGCGGACCGGTCGTACGGACCCTGCCGGACGACCGGTCCGCTCGTGCGGGGCGGGTGTCAGATCCGGGCGGGGACGCGGGGCACGGTGTCGACGAGGCGGCGGGTGTAGTCGTGCCGCGGGGTCCCGAACACCTGGGCCGGCGTGCCGAGCTCGACCACCTCCCCCGCCCGCAGGACGGCGACGCGGTCGGAGACCCGGTCGACGACCGCGAGGTCGTGGCTGACGAACAGGCAGGCGAACCCCAGCTCGCGCTGCAGCGACGCGAACAGCTCCAGCACCTCGGCCTGCACCGACACGTCCAGCGCGCTGGTCGGCTCGTCGGCGATCAGCAGCCGCGGCGACAGCGACAGGGCCCTGGCCAGCGCGACCCGCTGGCGCTGCCCGCCCGACAGCTCGCCGGGCCGGCGGGTCGCGAACTCCCGTGGCAGGCGGACCGACTCCAGCAGCTCGCCCACCCGGGAGCGCAGCTCCGGGCCGGTCCGGGCGCCGTGCACCCGCAGCGGCTCGGCGACCGAGTCCTCCACGGACCGGCGCGGGTCCAGCGACGCCGCCGGGTCCTGGTGCACCATCGCCAGCCCGCGACGCACCCGGCGCAGCCCGGAGCGCGACAGCCCGGCCAGGTCGGTGCCGTCGAGCAGCACCCGGCCCTGCGCCGGCGGGAGCAGCCCGGCCGCTGCCCGGCCGATCGTGGTCTTGCCCGACCCGGACTCGCCCACGAGCCCGACGACCTCGCCGGGCGCCACGTCCAGGCTCACGGCGTGCACGGCCCGGAACGCGGGCCGGCCGCGCCGGGGCGGGTGCACCACCGACAGGTCCTGCAGGGACAGCACCGGCACCGGCCCCTCCGGGTCGCGCGGCGCGGGGACGTCGGCGGCCTGCGCCACCGCCGCGACGGCGCTCCCCCGCGGCCGGTCGGCGAGCGTCGGCACCGCCGCGAGCAGAGCCCGCGTGTAGTCGGTCGCCGGCCGGTCGAACAGGTCCGCGACGGAGCGCTGCTCCACCACCCGGCCGCGGTGCAGCACCACGACGCGGTCGGCGAGCTCGGCGACGACGCCCATGTTGTGGGTCACCAACAGCACGCCCACGCCGGTGCGGTCGCGCAGGTCGCGCAGCAGCTCCAGGATCCGCGCCTGCACGGTGACGTCGAGCGCGGTCGTCGGCTCGTCGGCCAGCAGCAGGTCCGGCTCCCCGGCCAGCGCCAGGGCGATCACGACGCGCTGCTTCTGGCCGCCGGAGAGCTGGTGCGGGTAGGACCGCACGCGGCGCTCGGGCTCGGGCAGGTCGACCAGCCGCAGCAGCTCCACCGCCCGGCGGCGGGCCTGCGCGCGCGGCACCCGGGCGTGCGCCCGGATCGCCTCGACGAGCTGCCAGCCGACCGTGCGCACCGGGTTCAGCGCGGTCTGCGGTTCCTGGAACACCATCGCGGCGCGGGTCCCGCGGACCCGGTCCAGCGCCTCCTCGGGTGCGCCGAGGACGGAGTCCCCGGCGAGCTCGACCGAGCCGGACGCCGTCGCGGCGTCGGGGAGCAGGCCGAGCACCGACCGCGCCGTCAGCGTCTTGCCCGACCCGGACTCACCGACCAGCGCGACGACCTCCCCGCGGCGCACCGTGAGGTCGACGCCGTCGACGGCGACCGTGTCGCCGAAGGAGATACGCAGGTCCCGCACGCTCAGCACGGTGCTCATCCGGCCACCCGCCGTCCCGCCGCGAGGGCCTGCGCGACGAGCAGGAAGCCCAGCGTCAGCATCGTGACCACGGCCAGCGGGCCGAGCGCCATCGCCGGGTTGACGTCGAGGTACAGCACCGAGTCGGCGACGATCGACCCGAGCGAGGGGTCCGGTGGCCGGACCCCGATACCGATGAAGCTCATGGCACCCTCCACGAAGACGGCGACGGACAACGACACCGCGACCTGCACACCGGCGGGCTCGGCGGCGCCCGGCAGCACGTGGCGGCGCAGCACCCACCAGCGCCCGGCCCCGACCACGGTGGCCGCCTCGACGTAGGGCATCTCCCGCACCCGCAGCGCGGCACCCCGCACGAGCCGCCCGAAGATCGGGATCTCGGCGAGGACGATCACCACGACCACCGCCGTCGTGCCCGGCCCGAGGACCGCGGCCAGTGCGATCCCGAGGATCAGCACCGGGAACGCGAGCAGCACGTCGAACACCCGCTGTGCGACGACGTCGACGGCCGCCGACAGACTCGACACCAGACCGACCAGGCCACCGGCGACCGCCCCGAGCGGCACCGCGACCGCGATGATCGACAGGTTGGCGAGGATGCCGTACAGCGTCCGGCTGAAGACGTCGCGGTTCACCTCGTCGGTGCCCAGCCAGTGCGCACCGGACGCGGGCAGCAGGTTCGCACCCGGGATCTGCGCCAACGGGTCGTACGGCGCGAGCAGCGGTGCGGCGAGACCGGCGAGCACGACGACGCCGACGAGCACCGCCCCGACCAGCCCGCGCCCGCGGTACAGCGCCGACAGCGCGTGCGGGCGGCGGGTGGGACCGGGCCGGGCCGGCGCGGCCGTCCTCGCCGGGAGGATCTCGCCGGGGGCGGTGACGGTCATGCGTTCCCTCCGATCCGCACCCGCGGGTCCAGCGCGGCGTGCAGGATGTCGGTGACCAGCTGGACGGCGACGAACACCGCGACCGACAGCAGCAGCAGGACCTGCACCACCGGGTAGTCGCGGCGGCTGATGCCCTGCTCGATCAGCTGACCGAGCCCGGGCCAGGTGAAGATCAGCTCGACCAGGACGGCGCCGCCGAGCAGGTTGCCGATCTGCAGCCCCAGCACGGTGGCGACCGTGGGGAGCGCGGCGGGCAGGGCGTGGGCGAGCACCAGACGCCGGCGGGGCACGCCGAGCGCGCGGGCGGTGAGCACGTAGGGCTGCGCGAGCTCGGTGCGCAGCGACTCCACGACGAACCGCGACAGCGCGCCGGCGACCGGCAGGGCCAGGCACACCGCCGGCAGCAGCAGGTACTGCCACGTCAGGTCGGGGCGGGCGAGGAACCCCCCGGGCGGGGTCCCGCCGGAGGGCAGCACCGGGAAGGCGACCGCGAACAGCAGCACCAGCACCACACCGGTGACGAACGTCGGGACCGCGAGCGCCAGCGTGGTGAACCCGGTGACGACGGTGTCGACCCACCGGGCCCGCGACAGCACGGCCGCGACCCCGACGACCAGCGACAGCCCCACGGCCAGGACGAGCGCGGCGCCGGCCAGCCAGAGCGTGTTGACCAGGCCGGCCGCCACCAGGGTGCCGATCTCACCGCCGATCAGGTACGAGCGGCCGAGGTCACCGGTGAGGACGTTCCCCAGCCACAGCACGTACTGCTCCCACACCGGCCGGTCGAGCCCGAGCGAGACCCGGATCGTCTCGACCACCTCGGGCGAGGCGTCCGGCCCGGCGAGCGTGGTCGCCGGGTCGCCGGGGACCAGGCGCAGCAGACCGAAGATCAGCACCGAGGCGAGGAACAGCACCGCGACCGCCGACGGCAGCCGGGAGATGACGAAGCGCAGCATGTCAGGCCGCCGTGTACGCGTCGGTGAGGTCGATCTCGGCCCGCTTGGACCAACCGACCCCCTGGACCCGGTCCGAGGCGGCGAGCTGGTTGAGCACCACGCCGATCTCGACCAGGAACAGGTGCTCGAGCAGCTCGTCGGACAGCGCCGTGTAGGCGCGGCCGAGGCCGGCGGTGTCGGTCGCGGGCAGCGTCCACGCGGTGGCGGCGGCCCGCTGGTAGTCGGGCGAGACGAACCGCGAGGAGTTCTTCTGCGCGTTGAAGGGGTAGGCGCTGACGGTCAGCGTCGACGGGGTGTGCTGGGCCCACGAGTGGAACGTCGTCCACAGCCTGGGGAACTGCGCGCCGATCAGCTGCTTCACGAACTGCGCGGAATCGACCGGCTGCAGCGTGGTGGTGATGCCGATCTCGGCGAGGTCGGCCTGCACGATCTGCGCGACCGGTTCGTGGACGGGGTGGCTGGCCGGGAACGTCAGCGGCTGCGGTGGCACGGTGCCGACCTCCGCGACGAGCGCACGGGCCCGGTCGAGGTTGCGGGTGTAGGTGGCGTTGCGGGCCTCGTCGTAGGCCGGGGAGCTCTTCGGCCACGGCAGGTTGATCGGGTAGCCGGAGCCGCGCAGCACCTCGTCGACGACCCGTTGCCGGTCGATCGCGTAGGCGACGGCCTGGCGGACCCGCACGTCGGACAGCCCGGGGGCGGTGACGTTCGCGCCCACGTAGGTCTGCAGCTCCGCGCCCTCCATGGTGATCGCGTGGAAGCCCTCGGCCGCGTCCAGGGTCGCGATGTCGCGGAACGGGAGCCCGCCGACGACGTCGAACCGGTTGGATCGCAGGCCGGCCAGCAGCGCCTGGGCGTCGCCGCCGATGCTCAGCTCGACCCGGTCGAGATAGGGCCGCTCGGGGTCGCGGAAGTGCTCGTTGCGCACGTAGACGATCGAGGTGTTCGGGGTCCAGGACTCGAACCGGAACGGGCCGGTCCCGACGAACGCCTCGCCACGCCCGAGCGCGTCGATGGTCGCGGAGTCCAGGATCGGGACGGTGTCGAGCAGGTCGAGGATGTTCGACAGGGGCTCCGCGAGCCCCAGCACCACCCGGTGCGGCTGCGAGGTGTCGAACGAGGTGACGGCGGCGGCGGTGCTGCGCAGCTGCGCGGTCCACTTCGGGTCGGCGTAGGTGCGGATCGAGAACTCGACGTCGGCCGAGGTGAACGGCCGGCCCCGCTCGGTGCCGCGGCCGTGGAAGAAGACGTCGTCACGCAGCTGCAGGGTCACCGTGCGGCCGTCCGGGCTGATCTCCCAGGACGTCGCGAGCCGCGGCTGCGGCTCGAACCCGGTGTTCGGCCGGCGGACCAGGGTGTCGTAGACCAGGCCGACGGTGGTCGTGACGCCGTCGTTGGAGTTGGTGAGGAAGTTGCCGGGCACCAGGTCGGTCCGAGCGGCCAGCTTCAGGGTCCCGCCGCGCACCGGTGCGCTCGCGGCGGCGTTCCCGGCGGCACGCCGCTCGTCGACGGCGGAGGCGCACCCGGTCAGGCCCGCACCGGCCGCGCCGGCGGCCAGGACACCGAGTCCGGCGCGGCGCAGCAGGCTGCGCCGGTCGAGCGGGGAGGACAGGAGTCGGGTGGTCATCGGTGGTTCGCCTCTCGGGGGGTGGTGGGGGTCGGGAACGGCCGAGGCGCCGCGCGCGCGTCGGCGGCGACCGCGGCGGCGCGGCGGGTGGTGCCGAGCGGGTCGGCGTAGATCGGGCGCAGGCCGGCGGTGCACGCGGCGACCGCCTGCAGTGCGGACCCGAAGGTGCCCGCCTGCAGGCTGATCGGCGGGAGCGCGCTCGCCTCGGCGAAGCTCCGGGAGACGTGGGCGAGCCCGGCCCGGTAGGCGGTGAACGCCTGCCCGGCGAGGACGACGCGGTCGGGGTTGAGCACGTCGCGGACCAGCGCGACGCCGCGGCCCAGCAGGGCGGCCCGCTCGGCGAGCAGGTCGTGCGCCCGTCGGTCGCCGCCCTCGGCCGCGCCGACCACCTTCTCGATCACGGGTGCGTCCACGATCCCGGCCGCGTGCGCGGCGCGGGCCACGGCGGAGTCGCCGGCGGCGGCCGCCAGGCAGCCGGTCCGCCCGCAGTGGCAGCGTTCCCGCCCCAGCACCCCGTCCCCGCCGACGGGCAGGTGGCTGACGGTGCCGGGTCCGCCGGCGGGGGCGTGCACCCTGCCGTCGACGGTGAGCACGGCACCGACGGCCTCGCGGGCGTAGACGTGCAGGGTGGTCCCCTCGTCGACGTGCGGGGACAGCAGCGACTCGGCGCCGGCCATCGCCTCGATCTGCGGGACGACGACGACCCCCGGCAGCCCGACCCGGTCGACGATGTCGGCGAGCGGGGCGGGGTCCCAGCCGAGCCGGGGGTGACCGAACCGGTCGCGCTCACCCGACACCTGGCCGCCGACCACGAGGCCGACCTGCAGCACGGTCCGCCCCGGGCCGCGGGAGGCGAACCGTCGCAGCCGGGCGGCGAGCCCGGCCAGCGCGGTGCCGGGCTCGGCGTCGCGCGGGGTGGGCACGTCGGTCGCCGACACCACGGTGCCCCGCAGGTCACCGACGGCGAGCGTGGTGCGGTGCAGACCGACGTGCAGGCCGAGCACGCCGAACCGGTCGGTGTCGATCTCCAGCGGGATGCGGGGCCTGCCGACCGTGCCCGTGGGCACGAGGTCGGGCCGCTCGCGGACCACTCCGGCGGCGACGAGCGCGACGACCTGGCGGTTCACCGTCGCGTGCGACAGCCCGGTGGCCGTGACGAGCTCGTCGCGGAACACCACCCCGGCTCGCCGGACGGCGCCGAGCACCGCCGCCGCGGCCGGCACGCCCGCCCCGGTGACCGGCTCGGGGGCCGCGGCGCGCACGACGGCGCGGTGGGCGGGACGGTGGCCGCCGACGTGGCGGACGTGGTGCGGACGGGGCCGGGCCGACGGGCGTGCGGTCGGGTCGGCGGGGGCGGAGGGGAGGTCGGCAGGGGGTCCGGGCGTGGTGGGGCCGGGCATCGGCGGTCCTCGGGGCGCGGGCCACGACGTCGCGCGGCCCCTCGGTGGGGTCCGCGGCGCGCGGTGGCCGGGTGGTCCTGGGTGTCGGCGGGCCCCGTCCGGGCCGCGGCGGCGGACGGTCGGGGCACGGCGGCGCCGGTGGGACGTGGACCCGGCGGGGCCGATCGAGGGGGCGCGCGGTCCGGGCGGGACAGTGCGGCGGGACCGCGGGTGCGGTGGCGCCGCGCCCGCTCCGGGGTCGCGGGACGCGTCAGGGCGTCGGGTTGGTCAGACCGGTCGACAGAGTGCGGTCGCCGTGCGGCACAGATCGACGTGCCGGCGCAGGACCAGGAAGGGCAGGACGCCGGGGACCAGGCCGCGGCGCACGCCGGGCCGCGGACCGGGTCGGTCGCGGTCGTCACTCACACCGGTGACGCTAGCAGCGGCCGGGAGACCGGGTCGATGCCTGGAATCACGGCAGCGGATCACATTGACAACCGCGGCCCGCGCGGTCCCGGCGCAGGGGTTGGGATCGGCATGAGCGCAACCGTTGCCGCCGCCGCGGGCGCCTCCCTACCGTCGACGACGTGCCGGGACCGTGGTGCCCCGCTCCCCCACTCCGTCCGGAGTGGACGGTGGGCGGCCCGCCCGCCGGCGTCCTCCCGCCCCTGCCGCCGCGACCGGCGCCCCCGGGCCACCCGCACCCCACGTCTGGAGATCCGATGACCCTGCAGGCCGAGAACCCGACCCCCACCGCAGCCGCGCAGCCCGTCGTGCGCAAGGTCGGCGGACGCATCGGCGCCCGCGTCGAGGGCGTCCGCCTGGGCGGCGACCTCGACGCCGCCACCGTCGCCACGCTGCGCGCGGCGCTGCTCGAGCACAAGGCGCTGTTCTTCGGCGGACAGGGCCACCTCGACGACGAGTCGCACCTCGCGTTCGTCTCGCTGTTCGGCAGCCCGACCACCGCGCACCCGACCGTGCGCGGCGAGAAGACCCACGTGCTCCCGGTGGACTCCGACCGCGGCAAGGCCAACAGCTGGCACACCGACGTCACCTTCGTCGACCGCATCCCCGCGATCAGCTCGCTGCGCACGCTGGACCTGCCGCCCTACGGCGGCACCACCGTGTTCGCCAACACCGGCGCCGCCTACGCCTCGCTCCCGCTGCCGCTGAAGAACCTCGTCGACGAGCTCTGGGCGGTGCACACCAACGCCTTCGACTACGCCCGCGACGCCGAGACCACCACGGCGCCCGACGACGACCGGATCGCCGCCTACCGCGCCGAGTTCCGTTCCACCACCTACGAGACCGAGCACCCGGTGGTGCGCGTCCACCCGGAGACCGGCGAGCGGGTGCTCGTGCTCGGCCACTTCGTCCGGGAGTTCGTCGGGCTGAACTCCAAGGAGTCCCAGACCGTCTACCACCTGCTCCAGGACCGGATCGTCCGGCTGGAGAACACCGTGCGCTGGAACTGGTCCGACGGCGACTTCGTGCTGTTCGACAACCGGGCGACCCAGCACTACGCCGTCGCCGACTACGACGACCACCACCGCGCCCTGCGCCGGATCACCCTGGCCGGCGACATCCCGGTCTCGCCCAGCGGAGCGCGCAGCGTCGTGCGCACCGGCGACTCCTCGCACTACACGAACTAGGCCCGGCCGCCGGCCCGGCGCCCGCCCCCGCGGACGCCGGGCCGGCCCGCGTCACGCGCCCGTCCGCTTCCCGCCCGTCCCCGCCCGGAGGTCCCGTCGTGCCCACCGATCCCCCGCCCACCGCGGCCTCGCCGGTCCCGTCCGTCCCGCCCGGCGCACGGGGCTACGACGGGTTCGGCGGCACCATCGGCCGGACCGCCGCGACCTCGACGCGCTGGTGGCCGCCCGAGCCCGAGCGGGTCCGGCGACCGAACGTCGTCGTGGTCGTCGTCGACGACCTGGGCTACAGCGACATCGGCCCGTACGGCTCGGAGATCCCCACCCCGCACCTCGACCGGCTGGCCGAGGCCGGGCTCACCCTGGCCGAGCACCACACCGCACCGCTGTGCTCCCCGGCCAGGGCCGCGCTGCTGACCGGGCTCAACCCGCACCGGGCCGGGTACGGCTGGGTCGCCAACGCCGACCCCGGCTTCCCCGGCATGCGCCTGGAGCTGGGCGACGACGCCGCGACCCTCGCCGAGCACCTGCGCGCCGGCGGGTACGCCACGTTCGCCGTCGGCAAGTGGCACCTGGTCCGCGACGCGAACCTGGCACCCGGCCGGCCGCGGGACTCCTGGCCGACCCGGCGCGGGTTCGACCGCTACCACGGCTCGCTGGAGGGCCTGAACTCCTTCTTCCACCCCAACCAGATCACCGTCGACGAGCACGCCCTCGACGTCGACGAGTACCCGCCGGGCTACTACGTCACCGACGACCTCACCGACCGCGCGTGCGCGATGGTCTCCGAGCTGCGCGCGCACGACGCCACCCGGCCGTTCCTGCTGTACCTCGCGCACGTCGCGATGCACGGACCGCTGCAGGTGCCCGCCGCCGACCTCGCCGACCAGGAGGGCCGCTACGCCGCCGGGTGGGACGCCGTCCGCGAGGCCCGCTTCGCCCGCCAGCTCGACCGCGGCCTGTTCCCGCCCGGCACCCGGCAGGCCCCGCGCAACCCCGAACCCGGCTACGACGTGCCGCCGTGGGAGTCGCTGTCGCCCGACGAACGCCGCCGCTACGCCCGCTACATGGAGGTCTACGCGGCGATGGTGTCCACCGTGGACGCCTCGCTCGGCCGGGTCACCGCCCTGCTCGAGGAGCTGGGCGAGCTCGACGACACGATCATCGTGTTCACCTCCGACAACGGTGGCACCGCCGAGGGCGGCCCGGAGGGCACCCGCAGCTACTTCACCCGCTTCGTGCACCATCCCGTCCCCGCGGACTGGGAGCGCGACGTCGACCACGACGAGTCGCTCATCGGGTCCGAGGAGCTCGGCGTGCACTACCCGCGCGGCTGGGGACAGGTGTCGAACACCCCGTTCCGGTTCTACAAGGGGCAGACCTACGCCGGCGGGGTGCGGGTGCCGCTGCTGGTGTCCTGGCCGCGGGGCCTGCCCGCCGGACGGGTGCTGCGCGACTACACCTACGTCACCGACCTGGTCCCGACGCTGCTCGCGCTGACCGGGGTGCCCCGGCTCGCCGAGCGCGCGGGCACGCCGACCGCCGAGCCCGACGGCGTCGACCTGGGCGGGTTCCTGCGCGGCGAGGTGACCGCGAGCCCGCACATCGAGCAGTACTCCGAGATGGGCGGGCACCGCGGCCTCTACCGCGACGGCTGGAAGCTGCTCGCCCGCCACGAGCCGGGCCACCGCGACATCGACGACCCGGTTTGGGCGCTCTACGACGTGCGCACCGACCCCGCCGAGCTGGTCGACCTCGCCGCCGCCCATCCGCAGCGGGCCGCCGAGCTCGCCGCGGCCTGGGAGCGCACCGCCTGGGAGAACACCGTGTTCCCGCTGCTCGACCGCGGTGACCTGGCGGTGCGACGGCCGGGCGAGGCCCGCCTGGCCGAGCCGGTGCGGATCCTGCCCGGCACTCCGGTGCTGGAGCGCTACCGGTCCGCGCAGCTGGTCGCGTTCCGGTCGTTCGACGTCGAGGTCACCCTCGGCGGGCTCGCCCCGGGCGACGAGGGCGTGCTCGTCGCGCACGGCGACGCGTTCGGCGGCTACCTGCTCGCCGTCGAGGACGGGCGGCTGGTCGTGCTGCACAACGCGGGCGGCCGGGGGTCCACCGCGGACGGCCCGGCCCCGGCCGGAGCCCGCAGGGTCGTCCTGTCCGTGACGGCGACCCCGGACCTGCGCTGGCACCTCGCCGTCTCCGCCGACGGGGTCCCGGTCACCGCGCTGCCCGACCGGTGGGCGCTGACCGGGATGGCACCCTGGACCGGCATCTCGGTCGGCCGCGACGCCCGCGGGCCGGTGTCCTGGGCGCTGCGGCGGCGGCGCGGGATCTTCCGGTTCACCGGCGACCTGCGCGCGGTGACCTACCGGCCGGGCGCCCGCGTCGTGCCGGACGAGGTCGCCCGCACGGTCACCGCCGAGGCCGCGTCCCGGGCGGACTGACCCGTCGAACGGGCGGCCGGGCGGCGCCGTCGCGCTTCCCCCGTCCGCCCCCGGGCCGACCCCCACCGCCCGCCGTGCCTCAGCGCAGGCACGCCCAGAACCCGGTCAGCGCCGCGGCCCCACGGGCCGGCTCACGGGTCATCCACCAGTGGCCGAGACCGTCGAGGACCGCGACCCGGGCCCCGGCGCGGGTGGCCGCCCGGCGGCGTTGCTCCTCGGTGCCGACGACGTGGTCGGCGGTCGCCAGGACGGCGAGACCCGGCCGGGCCGCCGCGCGTTCCAGCGGCAGGCCGAGGCCGGGCGCACCGGCCGCGGCGGCGGACCGGTACAGGGAGAGCACCGCGCGGCCCATCTCCTCGCCCTGCCCGGCCGCGACGCGCGCCGCGACCGCCCGACCCATCCCGCGTTCCACCAGCACCGCGGCGCGCTCGGCGGGCGCGGCACCGAAGCGCGCCGCGACGTCGGCCTCGCCGACGCCCGGGGTCTGCCAGCGGCGGGCGAGCTCGTGCCACTCGTGGTCCGGGTCGAACACTCCGAGGGCGTCGCTGACCCAGCTGCGGACCAGGTGCGGGTGGCTCAGCACGACGTTGAGGACGTGGATGCCGCCGAAGTCGTGACCCACCAGGTCCACCGGCTCGCCGAAGGCCGCCAGCTCGCCGGCCAGCCAGTCGCGGTAGCCGGCCGGGGTGGCCTCGAACCCGGCGGGCAGGGGCGCACCGAAACCGGGCGGCGACAGGCACACCACGTCGGTCCGCGTGGGCGCGAGCTCCGCCAGCAGCAGGTCCCAGACCGCCGCCGTCTCGGGGTTGCCGTGGACGAACACCGCGGGCATCAGCCCGTCACCGGCGTCGTCGGCTGCAGGACCGACTCCACCAGCGCCTCGGTGCGCAGGTGGGTGATCGCCTGGTACTCGGGATCGCGCACCATGGCCGCGAAGGCCTCCCGGTCCGGGTAGCGGACCAGCACCACCATGTCCCACGCCTGCCCGCTCTCGGCGACCAGCGCCGGCTCACCGACACCGAGGTACACCACCTGCAGGCCGTAGCGGGGGTTGAGCTCGGCCCGGAGAGCGTCGGCGTAGCGCTGGTAGCTCTCCCGGCCGCCGTCCGGGCGGAACCGCAACAGGTTCAGCATCACGACCGGGCCACCGGGGTCGTCGGCCAGCAGGGCGTCCAGGGCGTGGTCTTCGATCTCGATCATCGGAACCTCCTGACACCCACCCTACACATACTTGTTGGATGACACGCAAATTTGTTTGCTAGTGTCCGGCCATGCGCCGTACCCAGCAGGAACGCCGCGACCAGGCCGAAGCCGCGTTGCTCACCGCCGCCGCCGAGCTCGTCGTCGAGCAGGGCGTGCGGTCGCTGACGCTCGCCCGTGTCGGGGAACGGGCCGGGTACAGCCGCGGCATCGTCACCCACCACTTCGGCGGGAAGCAGGCGTTGGTGGAGCGGCTGGCGCGCGCCACCCAGGCCGGGTTCGTCCCGGGACTCGACGACCTCCCGCCCGGCCTCGACCGCCTGCTGCGGCTGATCGACGGCTACCTCGGGGAGCTCGGCCGGATCGGTGCGTTCCACCAGGCCTTCCTGCTGCTGTGGGCCGAGGCCGCCACCCAGCCCGAGCTCGCCCCGATCTTCCGCGAACGGGACGCGGCCTTCCGCGCCGACCTGCGCGACGACGTCGAGGCCGGCATCGCGGACGGCAGCATCACGGCGGACGCCGGCGCGGACGAGGTCGCGACCGCCGTCGTCGGGCAGCTGCGCGGGATCGCGTTGCAGCGGCTGCTCGCCCCGGACAGCGTCGACACCGAGGCGCTGCGCCGGAGCGTCACCGCCCAGTGGCGCCGTGCCCTGGCCCGGTAGCCCGCTCCAGGTCCCGCAGCCACGGGGGCGCCGACACCGGGGCGGCGCCATAGGGCGCCCGTCCGGTCCTGGGAGAGGGCGCCGGATTCCGCTCCCGGCACCGCGTCGTCGGGTGCCCCACAGGGGTGCGACCCGGCACCGCCGGCCGGACCGATCGCGCAGGACGATCGACGGCGATGGCGGATCGTCGTTGGACACCGCCGGTCCCGGCCGCCTTGACTCGGACGGTGGCCGTCCCCGCTCCCCCGCCGTCCGCCCGCCACCACAGCTCGCACTGGGGTTCGTTCCGGGCCGTCACCTCCCCCTCCGGGCTCGCCGTGTTCCCCCGGCCCGGCGACCCCGACCCGTCGCCGCTGCTCGGCAACGTCGCCTCCGCCGTCGACCACCCGGCACGGGTGCGGCGCCCCGCGGTGCGGCTCGGGTGGTGGACCGACGGCCCCGGCCCGGACGCGCGACGCGGCGCCGACCGCTGGGTCGAGGTCGGCTGGGACGAGGTGCTCGACCGGCTCGCCACCGAGCTCGCCAGGGTCCGCGACACCCACGGCCCGCAGGCCGTCTACGGCGGCAGCTACGGCTGGGCCAGCGCGGGCCGGTTCCACCACGCGCAGAGCCAGGTCCACCGCTTCCTGAACACCGTGCTCGGCGGGTACGTGCGCTCGGTCGGCACCTACAGCGCGGCCGCCGCGGAGACGGTGCTGCGCCACGTGCTGGGCCCCACCGACGTCGTCTCCAAGGGGCCGGTGACCTGGGACCAGGTGGCCGCGCACACCGACACGGTGCTCGCCTTCGGCGGGATGAACCTGAAGAACTCCACGGTCGGGGCGGGCGGGATCAGCGCCCACGTGGAGCGCTCGGCGCTGGCCGCGGCAGCCGCGCGCGGCGCGCACCTGGTGAACATCGGGCCGCTGCGCTCGGACCTGCCGGCGCAGGCGCGCCCGCGGTGGCTGTCGCTGCCGCCGGGCACCGACACCGCGCTGATGCTCGGGCTGCTGCACACCCTGCTCGAGGAGGACCGGCACGACCGGGCGTTCCTGGACCGGTACTGCGTCGGCTGGGACCGGGTCGCCGGGTACCTGCGCGGCAGCGACGACGGCGTCGTCAAGGACGCCGTCTGGGCGGCGGGGATCACCGGGGTGGCGGCCGAGGCGATCCGCGGGCTCGCGCGGTGCGCGGCGGCCGGGCGGACCCTGGTCACCGTCGCGCAGTCGCTGCAGCGCGCCGAGTTCGGCGAGCAACCGGTCTGGGCGGGGATCGCCCTGGCCGCCGCACTCGGCCAGATCGGGCTGCCCGGCGGCGGGTTCTGCTACGGGCTGGGCTCGATCGGGCACTACGGCAGGCCCCGGGTCGACGTCGCGATCGGGGCGCTCCCCCAGGGCACGGGTGGCGTCGACGAGGCGATCCCGGTGGCCCGGGTCGCGGACATGCTGCTGCACCCCGGCGAGCCCTACGACCACGACGGCCGCCGCGGCCGCTACCCGCACGTGCGACTCGCCTACTGGGCGGGCGGCAACCCGTTCCACCACCACCAGGACCTCGGGCGGCTGCGCCGGGCCGTCGCCCGGCTCGACACCTTCGTGGTGCACGAGCCGGCCTGGACCGCGACCGCCCGGCACGCCGACGTCGTGCTCCCGACGACCTGGACGATCGAGCGTGACGACATCGGCGCGAGCCGCCACGACCCGGTGATGACCGCGATGCACCGGCTCACCGACCCGCCCGGCGAGGCCCGCGACGACCATGCCGTCCTCGCCGCGCTCGCCGAGAGGCTCGGCGCGGGCGCGGCGTTCACCGGCGGCCGGGACACCGACGGCTGGCTCGCCCACCTCTACGAGGTGACCCGCGCCGACCTGGCCGCCCGCGGTCTGCCCGCTCCGTCCTACGGCCGGTTCCGCGTCGAGGGCGAGCTCGCGCTCCCCACCCGTCCCGACGACGGGGACGTGCTCGCCGCGTTCCGCGCCGACCCCGCAGCGCACCCGCTGCCGACGCCGTCGGGCCGCATCGAGCTGTACTCGGCGACCGTCGCCGCATTCGGCTACGCCGACGCCCCCGGGTACCCGGTGTGGCGGGCACCGACCGACGCGCCGACCGCGCGGCACCCGTTGTGGCTGGTCGCGAACCAACCGGCGACCCGGCTGCACTCGCAGCTGGACTTCGGTGCGCACAGCGCCGCGCACAAGATCGACGGCCGCGAGGTCGTCGCCGTCCACCCGGACGACGCCGCGACCCGCGGCATCGCCGACGGCGACCTGGTCCGGCTGCACAACGACCGCGGGGCCTGTCTGGCCGCGGCCCGGGTCACCGACGAGGTGCGGGCCGGGGTGGTGCAGCTGCCGACCGGGGCCTGGTTCGACCCACTGGACCCGGCGGCGGAGCGGCCGTTCTGCGTGCACGGCAACCCGAACGTGCTCACCCGCGACGTGGGCACCTCGCCGCTGGCGCAGGGCTGCACCGGCCAGCACGCGGCCGTCGAGCTGACCCGCCACGACGAGCCGGTGCGCCCGGTGGGGGCGCACCGGCCGCCGGTGTGACCCGGGCGCGGGTCAGGCCGGGGACCAGCCCCAGGCCGGGGCGACGGCGGCGAGGTCGGTGAGCAGCCGGACGTTCGCCCCGGGCCCGAAGCCCGGTGGCAGGAACAGCACGACCTCGTCGGCGGCGGCGATCCCGGGGTCGGCGAGCACCGAGGCGGCGACCTCGTCGGGGGTGCCGTGGTGCACCGGGCTGATCCGCTGCCCGGCCGGGAGCTGCGCGCCGACCACCGGTTCGAGTGCGCCGCGCGGCCGGGACGCGGCCATCCCCTCGGTGCGGCGCTGGTGGTCGTAGGCGGCGTAGGTCTCGCGCAGCGCCGCGGTGGTCCCGGGCAGGATCGACGCGGCGACGGCGACCGGCGGCGGGGTGGAGCCGTGCACCTCGTACCAGGTGTCGCGGTAGGCCGCGATCACCCGGGCCTGGTACTGCGCGAACGTCTCCCCCTCGGCGAGGCCGTGCAGCACGGTGCCGGTGATCAGGCCGAGCCCGAGGCGGGCCGCGCGGCGCGCGGAGTCGGTGCTCGCCGCGCCGATCCGCAGCCGGCCGCGCAGCCCGGGGCTGTGCGGGGTGACCCGGATCGGGGTGCCGACCGGGGCGCCCTGGCCCGGCCCGTCGACGACGTGCAACGGCTCGCCGGACACCCCGGCGAGGAACCGGTCGAGCCGGCGCAGCGCCTCGGTCCGCGGGTCGGTGTCGACACCGCCGAACACCGCGTCCCACGACGCCTGGGAGCCGGTCGCGAGCGCCAGCTCCAGCCGGCCGCCGACGAGCAGGTCGGTGGTCCCGGCGGCCTCGGCGAGCAGCACCGGGTCCTGGTAGCGCATCGGGAGCACCGCGGAACCGAGCCGGATCCGCGACGTGTGCTGCCCGACGGCGGCGAAGAACGGCAGCGGCGAGGACAGGTAGTGGTCGAAGTGACGCTGGTAGGCCCACCCGGCGTCGTAGCCGAGGTCCTCGGCGGCCCGGTAGAGCGCGATCCCCTCGGCGAGCCCGGCGGCGGGGCCGTGGTCGTCGGACCAGGACACCCGGGTGTTGAAGCCGAGCCCGGTCACCGGGCGAGGCCCGCCCGCCGGAGCGGCCGTCCGTGGGCCCGACGCGGTCGACGACGTGGCCGGGGCGTTCACGCGGCGGCCCGCCCGGTCCCGGGCAGCGAGGCGAGCAGCGTGCGGGTGTACTCCGCGCGCGGCTCGTCGAAGATCGACGCGACCGGACCGGACTCGACCACGCGTCCGTGCTGGAGCACCGACACCGTGTGCGCGAGCTGGCGGACCAGTGCCAGGTCGTGCGAGACGAACACGTAGGTGAGCCCCAGCTCGGCCTGCAGCCGCAGCAGCGTCTCCACGATCCCGGCCTGCACCGTGACGTCGAGCGCGGAGGTCGGCTCGTCGAGCACGATCACGTCCGGTCGCAGCACCAGGGCGCGGGCGAGCGCGACCCGCTGCCGCTGCCCGCCCGACAGCGCGGCCGGGCGCCGGTCGAGCAGCTCCTCGGCCAGACCGACCGAGGCGAGGGCGGCCCGCACCAGCGCGGTGCGCTCGCCGCGGTCGCCGACCCGGAACCGGTCCAGCGGCTCGCGGACCAGCCGTCCGACCTTCCATCGCGGGTCCAGCGAGGTGAACGGGTTCTGGTAGACGAGCTGCAGGTGGCGACGGATGTCGCGCAGCTCGGCGCGCGAGCGGCCGTGCAGCGTGCGACCCGCGACGACGATCCGCCCGGCGTCGGGCCGCTCCAGGCCGAGCAGCATCCGGACCGCGGTCGTCTTGCCCGACCCGGACTCACCGACCAGCGCGTGGGTGGTGCCCGACGGCACGCGGAACGACACATCGTCGGCGGCGACGACACCGCCCGGGAAGGTCTTGGCGACGCCGTCGAGCTCGATCCGCGGCTCGGCCCCGGACCGTGCCCGTCCGACCGCGCGCAGCTCGGCCCAGCGGTCGGGGTGCAGCGCGGGCACGTCGGCGTGCAGCCGGCGCGCGTACTCCGAGGCCGGGCGCTGCGAGACCTGCCGGGTCGGGCCGGTCTCCTGCACGGTGCCGTCCTTGAGCACGAGCAGCTCCTCGGCCCGGTCGGCGGCGACGGCCAGGTCGTGGGTGATCAGCAACAGCCCGATCCCGAGCTCGGTGCGCAGACCGGTGAGCAGGTCGAGGATGCGGCGCTGCACGGTCACGTCGAGCGCCGAGGTCGGCTCGTCGGCGACCAGCAGCGACGGCTGGGGCAGGACCGCGAGGCCGATGAGGACGCGTTGCAGCATCCCGCCGGAGAGCTGGTGCGGGTAGGCACCGTAGACCCGGACCGGGTCGGGCAGCCCGACGCGCTCCAGGGTGTCGAGCACCAGGGCGCGCCGGTCCGCGGGCGCGACGCCGGCGGCGAGCGCGGCCGCCTCCAGGGCCTGCGAGCCGATGGTGCGGACCGGGTTGAGCGAGCTGGCCGGATCCTGCGGGACGAACCCGAGGGTGCGTCCCCGCAGTGGCCGGAACGCGCGCTCGGACAGGCCCAGCACCTCGCGGCCGTCGACCTCGACCCGGCCGGTGGCCCGGCCGGGTGTGGGCAGCAGCCGCAGCAGCGAGCGGGCGATCGTGGACTTGCCCGATCCGGACTCGCCGATCACCGCGAGCGAGCCGCCCGCGGCCAGTGTCAGGTCCACACCGGACACGACGCGGTGGTGGCCGTAGTGCACGGTCAGGTCCGAGACCCGCAGCAGCGGCGGTCCGGGCAGGTCGGTGGGTTCCGCGGCGCCGGCGGGATCGGCACCGGTGTCGGTGTCGGTGTCGGTGTCGGTGTCGAGGACGGTGCCGGTCAGTCGGTCGTGCGGAGCCATCGGCTGATCCTGTTCACGGAGAGGACGGTGACGATCGTGACGAGTGCCGGCGCCCAGACGAGCCAGGGCGCCAGCGGGTAGTCCTTGCCGGTCGCGACGAGCAGACCCCAGTCCGAGGCGGGCGGCGGGTCGCCGTAGCCGAGGAACGCGAGGCTGGCGATGACCAGCACCGAGAGCCCGAACTGCAGGACGGCGAGCTGCAGCACCGAGCGCGAGGCGTTGGGCAGGACGTGGCGCAGCAGCACGTGCCAGCGGGAGCCGCCGAGCAGCAGGGCGGCCTCGACGTAGACGGCCGAGCGGGTCTTGAGCACCTCCGAGCGCATCACCCTGGCGAACACCGCGATCGCGGAGATGCCGGTGGCGACGGCGGCGTTGATGGTCTGGAACCCCAGCGCGCTGACGATCACCACGGCGAGCAGGAAGCTGGGGATGGCGAGCAGGACGTCGACGAGCCGGGCGAGCACGACGTCGACGAGGCCGCCGAGGAACCCGGCGAGCAGCCCGATCGCGCCACCCACGAGGACACCGATCGCAACCGCGACCAGCGCGCTGGTCACCGAGGACGCGGTGCCGTGCACGATCCGGGCGAACACGTCACGGCCCAGCTGATCGGTGCCGAGCAGGTGCCCGGCGCCGGGTGGGCGGAACAGCTCCGAGGGGATCCCGTCGACCGGGTCGTGGCTGGTGAACAGCCCGGGCGCGACCGCCCAGGCCAGCACGAGCGCGACGACCACGAACGAGGCCAGCACCGTCGGCGGCGCCCACCGACGGGTCCGGGCGGCGCGGGCGTCCGGCTCGGGTGCCCCGTCGGTGCGGGTGAGGGCGGGGGCGCTCATGCGGTCACTCCTGCTTCCTGGCGGGCCACCGGTCGCACCCGCGGGTCGAGCAGCGGATAGACCAGGTCGGCGACGAGGTTGACGACGACGAACACGACGGCGGCGAGGGTGACCACCGCCTGCAGGACGGGCAGGTCCTGCATGGCGACCGAGCGTTCGACGAGACTGCCGAGCCCGGTGCGCCCGAAGACCGCCTCGATGATCACCGCGCCGCCGAGGACCTCACCGACCATCAGCGCGAAGACCGTCACCACCGGCAGCGACGACGGCCGGAGCAGGTGCCGCGCCAGCAGCCGGGTCCGGGTGAGCCCGCGGGAGCGGGCCACCGCCACGTACTCCTGGTCGGCCTCGTGATCGAGGTTGGCGATGAGCACCTCGGCGATCTGGGCGGAGACCCAGATCCCGAGGGTGAGCGCCGCGAAGAAGGTCGCGACGGCGGAGTCGGCGTCGATGGCCCGGAACCACCCGAGCCGGAAGGAGAACACCTGGATCAGCAGCAGCCCGACCAGGAAGGTCGGCGCCGACAGCGACAGCGCGGGCACCGACCGCAGGATCGAGCTGTACGGGGCGGGCAGCCGGTGCACACCGAACGCGACGCCGAAGGCGATCACGACGGCGATCGTCATGGCCGATGCGGCGAGCGCCAGGGTGGAGGGCAGCGCCTCGGCCACCATCCCGGACACCGGCAGGTTGGACCGCAGCGAGAGGCCGAGGTCGCCCGTCACGAACCGGGACGCCGACTCCCACAGCTGGACCGGGACGGGGCGGTCGAGGCCGTAGTAGGCCACGATCCGCGCGATCTCCTCCTCGGTGAACCCGTTCTCGGGGTTGCGCAGCGTCGTCGTCACCGGGTCGCCCGGCAGGACGCTGATCACGACGAAGGTGAACACGTAGGCGAGGGCCACCACGACGAGCGACTGCCCGGCGCGGCGCAGCGCGTAGCTGACGTAGTCCCGGTTCATCGCGCGATCAGTCCTGCAGCCATGCGGTGTAGTAGTTCGCGTAGGCGACGCCGTTGTAGGTCACGCCCTGCACCCGCGGGGACTGCGCGTAGATGCGCTGCACGATCTGGGTGATCGGCACGAAGTACCCCTGGTCGAGGACGTGGGCCTGCAGCTGGTCGAGGAGCTCGTTGCGCGCGGCGGGGTCCTTCGCCCCGGCGATGCCGTCGGCGAGCTGGTCGAGCTTCTGGTCGCTGCGGCCGAGGCCGAACCAGTTCTCCCCCTTGTTCGCGTCGGTGAGCACGCCGGAGACGGTGCCGGCGTCGATGAAGCTGCGGGTGACCTCGTAGGCGGGCACCGTGGGGCTCCCGACGACGACCTTCTGCGTGTAGTTGACGACGTCGAGTGCCTGGATCGGCGCCTCGATCCCGACCTTGCGCAGCTGCTGGGCGATCAGCTCGTCGATCGCCCTCGAGGTGGCGAGGTAGGGGTTGGGGTGCAGCGTGACCGAGAGACGCTTCCCGTCCTTGACGCGGATCCCGTCGGGGCCGGGCACCCAGCCGGCCTGGTCGAGCAGCGCCGTGGCCTTCGCCACGTCGAAGGCGAACGACGACGAGTGGTCGGTGGCACCGGGGACGTTGCTCTGGATGAACGACTCGGCCTTCTGCCAGTCCGGGGTGTAGACGGTCGCGATGATCTCGTCGCGGTCGATGGCGTGCTGCACGGCCTGGCGGACGCGGACGTCGTCGAACGGGGCGACCGTCGTGTTCAGCGCGAAGCCGTTGACGAAGCCGAGGTAGCGCGGGGTGGCGGTGGTCAGGCCCTGCGCCTTGAGCGTCTCCAGCTCCTTGGGCGAGGGGTTGTAGGCGACGTCGGCCTGCCCGGACTGCACCGAGGAGGTGCGGACCTGCTGCTCGGAGACGACCTTGTAGGTCAGCGTGTCGATCCGGGCCGGGCCCTGGTGGTCCAGCGCGGCGGGCGCCCAGTCGTAGTCGGGGCGCTTGCGGAGCACGACGTTGTCGTCGTCGCGCCAGGACTCGACGACGTACGGGCCGGAGCCGATGTCGTTCGACAGGTCGGCCTGCTGGGCGGCGGGCAGTGCGAGCGTCTTCGGCGAGATCAGGATCGAGCCGTGGTAGCCCAGGGTCGGGATGAAGCCCAGCGTCGGCGAGCGGAACGTGACCTGCACCGTCGTGGGGTCGACCGCCCGGGCGGCCTGGTAGGTCTTCGGGAACAGCCCGATCGGCTTGATGCCCTCGTCGGGGCGGCCCTTGGCCCAGATGTCGAGGTTCGCGACGACGGCGGCCGCGTCGACCGGGGACCCGTCGGAGAACGTGACACCGGGACGCAGCTTCAGGGTGAACTCGGTGGCGTCGGCGTTCTGCTGCCAGCTCTGCGCGACCCACGGCGACACGGCGCCCTTGTCGTCGACGTAGACGAGCTTGTCGGTGACGTGGCCCCACACGTGGCCCTGGAAGCTGGAGATCGAGCTGTCGTTCGGGACCCAGGTGTCGCCGAGCGAGTCGATGAGGAAGGTCAGGTCGCCGCCCTCGGTGGGGGCGCCGGCGGCGGTGTTCTGCACCGCTCCGGTGCCGCAGGCCGACGCGAGGACGGCGGCGGCGAGGACACCGGCGGCGGCGCGCAGCACCGACCGGCGGGAGGGGGTGGTCATCGGGGGTTCTCTTCCTGCGGGGTGGGGCGGGACAGGAGGCGGCGGCCGGCGTCGAGGAACGCGGCGTCCGCCTGCGGCGGGTGGACCCGCACGCAGAGCACGTCCCGCAGGTGCCGTTCGAACGGCAGGTGTCGGGTGAGCGCGGGGTTGCCCAGCGCGGCGACGGCGGTCTCGACCGCCGTGATCGCCGAGCGGGCGATCTGCACCTTGAGCAGCGAGAGCTGCGGCAGGTGCGAGGTCTCGCCGGAGCCCGCGCGCAGCAGGGCCCCGTACAGGAGGGTCTCGGCCTGCGCGACGTGGGCGTCGATCTCGCCGGCGACGGTGCGGATGCGGTCGGTCTCGGCGATCGGGCGCCCGAGCGCGGTGGGGACCCGCTCGCGGGCGTAGCGGACGAACGCGGCCCGGGCGGCGCGCGCCACCCCGACGTAGAGCGCGGGGTGGCCGAGGCTCGCCGGGCCGGTGACGGCGGCCGGGTCGCGGTAGACGCCGTCGTCGCCGCGGGGGATCTCGACGAACGCGTCGAGCGGGAGCGCGACGTCGTCGTAGACCACGTCATGGGTGTTCGAGGCGCGCAGGCCCAGGTGGTCCCAGGTCTCGACCCAGCTGATGCCCGGGGCGTCGGCGGGCACGAGCAGGTGCCCGACGCGCGGCTCGTCGTCGTCGGTGACCGCCCAGACCACGTGGTGGGCCAGCGCGGTGCCACCGGTGGCGTAGGCCTTGCGGCCGGAGAGCGACCAACCGTCGCGGGTGCGGCGGGCGACGGTGGCGGGCAGCCCGCCGCGGGCCGGGGCACCCAGCTCGGGCTCGGCACGCACCGCGTTGATCAGGACCGGCTCGTGCACCGAGCGGCGCAGGATCTCCGCGTAGGTGGCCTCCGGCCAGGTCGCGGCGGCGGCCTGGCCCTGGTGCGCGTTGAGGGTGTTCGCGGTGATCAGGGCGACCGAGGGGTCGCCCTCGCCGAGCGCGACGAGGATCCGGGCCGCGTCGAGCAGCGACACCCCGGGGCCGCCGTGCCGCCGGGCCACGGTGGCGGTGAGCAGCCCGGCCCGGTGCACCGCGGCGATGCCCGCCTCGGGGACGGCACCGCTGCGGTCGTAGGTCTCGGCCGTGGCGGCGAGCTCGGCGGTCACCGCGGCCAACGCGGCGTCGGACAGGTCCGGGACCGGGAGCGCCGCGGTCCGCTCGTCGAGCGCGGTCACAGGACACCGGCCAGCGCGTCGGCGTCGAAATCAGGGGCGAACGCGCCCGGGTGGTCGGCCTGCAGGGTGCCCCGGCGCCCGGTGGCGTCGCGGTGCGCGAGCTCCTCACGGACCAGGGGCAGCACCCGGCGGCCGTAGTCGGCGGCGTCGGCGAGGGTGTCGTAGCCGCGGATGGACACGAGGTCGGCACCCAGGTCGATGTAGTCGACGATCGCCGCGGCGACGGTCTCGGGGGTGCCGACCAGCGCGGTCGACGCACCGCCCGCGTTCGTGACGGCGGCGGTGCGGGTCCACAGCGCACGGTCGTAGACCTCGGCGCGAGCGGCGAACTCCAGTGCCCGCTGCGAGCCGACGTTCTGCGGGCTGCCGGTGAAGCGGTGCTTGGTCGCGCCGCGCCGGAAGCTCGCACCGATGGCGTCGGCGTAGCGGTAGGCCTTGGCCCACGCCAGCTCGTCGGTGCGGTCGACGATCGGGCGGAAGGTCACCCAGATCCGCGGCCGCGGCCGGCCCGCGGCGTCGGCGATCGCGTGCACCCGGCCGATCTGGGCGCGGATGTCGGCGAGCGGCTCGCCCCAGAAGCTGAACACGTCGGCCTGCCGGCCACCGATCTCGAACGCCTCGTCGGACTGGCCGCCGATGGAGATCGGGATGGTGTCGCCGTAGGGCGCGAAGCCGGGCCCGAAGTCGTCGAAGCGGTAGAACTCCCCGTCGTGGCCGAACGCCTCGGTCTCGGTCCAGGCGCGGCGCAGCAGCGTGATGAACTCGCTGGTGCGGGCGTAGCGGCGGGCCTTGGGCAGGTAGTCGCCCTGGCGGGCCTGCTCGGCGTCGCTGCCGCCGGAGATGAGGTGGACGACGGCGCGCCCCTCGGTCAGCTGGTCGAGCGTGGCGAGCTGCTGGGCCACCACCAGGGGGAAGGCGGTGTTCGGCCGGACGGCGACGATCGGGCGCAGCCGCTCGGTGAGCTGTCCGACCGCGGAGGCCACGACGAAGGAGTCCGCGGTGTTCGAGCCGTAGGGCAGCAGCGTGTAGTCGTAGCCGGACTCCTCCAGGGTGCGCACGTAGCGCCGGAAGTAGGGCAGGTCGATGCCGCGGGTCGGCAGCGGGGCGAGCTCGGTGGAGGGGTTCAGGTGCGACAGCGAGATGAACTCGACGCGGCGGGCGGCCGTCTCGGGAACGGTGTCGGACGGGGCGGTCACGGGCGTGTCGGGCACGGTGTCTCCTCGGTGCGGGTACGGGCGGACGGCCGGGGCGCGGCGGTGCGGCACGTCCGGGGCGGGTGTCGGGTCACGGGTGGGCGGTCGGGCGCTGCGGCCCGGGGAGGTCAGAGGGCCTTGCCGGGGTTGAGGACGCCGCGGGGGTCGAACACCGATCGCAGCCGCTGCTGCAGGTCCACCAGGTCGTCGCCGAGCTCGTCGCGCAGCCAGCGGCGCTTGAGCAGGCCGACGCCGTGCTCCCCGGTCAGCGTGCCGCCCAGGCGCAGTGCCGTCGCGAACACCTCCCCGGCGACGTCCCACACCTGCTGGTCGAGCTCACGGCCCGGTTCGAGGACGAGGATCGGGTGCAGGTTGCCGTCGGCGGCGTGCGCCATCGTCGCGATCCGGATCCCGCTGCGGGCCGAGATCGCGGCGATCGCGGTGACCGCCTCGGCGAGCCGCGAGCGCGGCACCGCGACGTCCTCGACGAGGACCCGGCCCAGCCGCTCCAGGGCCGGCAGTCCGGCGCGGCGGGTGGCGAGCAGAGCCTGCGACCCGGCGTCGTCGGTGGCGAGGTCGACCCGCGACGCGAGCGGGGCGACCACGGCGCGCACCGCGTCGATCTCCGCGGCGGCGCCGAAACCGTCGGTCTGGACCAGCAGGAACGCCGCCCCGTGCGACGCGGCCCCGCCGGCCGCGGCGATCGCGTCCAGGCACGTCGTGTCGAGCAGCTCGGCGACGGCGGGCTGCAGCCGGGCCGCGGTGATCGCGGCGGCCGCGGCGGCGGCCGTGGTGACGTCGTCGAACCAGGCGGCCAGGGTCGCGGTCGCGACCGGGACCGGCCGCAGCCGGACGGTCGCGCCGACGACCACCCCGAGGGTCCCCTCGGAACCGACGAACAGCCCGGTCAGGTCGTAGCCGGCGACGCCCTTGACGGTGCGCCGTCCGGTGGCGACCCGGCGGCCGTCGGCGAGGACGACGTCCAGGCCGAGCACGGCCTCGCGGGTGACGCCGTACTTGGCGCAGCGCAGCCCGCCCGCGTTGGTCGCGATGTTCCCGCCGATCGTGGAGATCGCCGCGCTGGCCGGGTCCGGGGCGTAGCGCAGGCCGTGCGCGGCGGCCGCGGCATCGAGGTCGGCGGTGAGGACCCCGGCCTCGACGACGGCGAGCTCGTCGACGGGGGAGATCTCCACGATCCGGTCGAGACCGCTCAGGTCGAGCACCACGCTCCCGGCCCCGGCGACCGCTCCCCCGGACAGCCCGGTCCCGGCCCCGCGGACGACGACCGGGGTGCCGGTGGCGTGGGCGTGGGTCAGCAGCTCGACGACGTCGTCCACCGAGCGGGCGGCGACGACGGCATCCGGGATCGAGCCCGGGTCGAACCCGGAGCGGTCCAGGCGGGCGGCGGTCCGGACGGCCGGGTCGGTGCTCCATCCCGTCAGGGCGGACGGGTCGGTACGGGGGTGGGTCACGGTGCTGACGGCACGGCTGGGCACAGGGAGGTCTGCTTCCGGTTCGGCGCCCCGCCGCGGACCGCAGGGCGGTACGGCGGGGGCGGGCCCGCCGGGAGGGCGGGTCGGGAGGGCGGCGCGCGGTGGGGGCACGCAGGGACCGGAGGAGGGACCCGGGGGGCGGCGCTGCGGCCGGGTCTCAGCGGGCGCGACAGCCCGCGGAGAACACGGTGCCGTGGTCGATCACGCGGCGCCGGGTGAACCCGGTCGGCGCGGGCGGCGGGCACGACGGTGCCGGACGGCGGCGCGGCGCCGCGGGCCCGGTCGAGGTCGTCGTGTCCACACCGACGAGTGAATCCCGGACGACCGGTCGGGGTCCAGCGACGAATCGGGATCGGTTCCGATCACGCGACGCGATCGATGACCGCGTGGCGCCCCGTCCGGGCGGCGTGCGGGCCTCGGCGCCGGTCACGGCCGCGCCCCGGTGGCGACCGGGCGCGCCGGGTCGTTCGACCACGCCGACCAGGACCCCGGGTACAGCGCGGCGCGCACACCGACCGCGGCGAGCGCGGCCACCTGGTGGGCGGCGGTCACCCCGGATCCGCAGTAGACACCGACCGGCCGGTCGAGCGCACCGAGCGCGGCGAAGCGGGCGCGCAGCGCGGCGGGGTCGCGGAAGCGGCCGTCGGGGGCGAGGTTGCCCCCGGTGGGAGCGCTCACCGCGCCGGGGACGTGCCCGGCGCGCGGGTCGACCGGCTCGGTCTCACCGCGGTAGCGCTCCCCGGCGCGGGCGTCGAGCAGCAGCCCGTCGCGGGCCAGCGCGGCGGCGGAGTCGGCGTCGAGGACCGGCAGCGCGCCGCCGGTGAGCACGACGTCGCCGGGCTCGGGGTCGGGCACGTCCCCGGACTCGACGGGCAGGCCCGCGGCGGTCCAGGCGGCCAGGCCGCCGTCGAGCAGCCGGACGTCGTCGTGCCCGGCCCAGCGCAGCAACCACCACGCGCGCCCGGCGGCGAGCCCGCCGGTGGCGTCGTACACCACGACCGGGCGGTCGGCGCGCACGCCCCAGCGCCGCGCCGCCGTCTGCAGGGCCGCGACGTCGGGCAGTGGGTGGCGGCCGTCGCGGGGGTCGTCGGAGTGCGCGGCGAGCTCGGTGTCCAGCGGCACGTACACCGCGCCGGGCAGGTGCCCGGCACGGTGGTGCTCGCGCCCGTGCGGGTCGCCGAGGGCCCAGCGGACGTCGAGCAGCACCGGCGGGGTGTCCCCCGCCAGCTCGGCGGCCAGCGCACCCGCGTCGACGAGCACGGACACCGAGGGCAGGGTCGCGGCCAGGTCGGCGTCGTCGAGGTCGTGCGCCCCGGCCCCGTCGGCGACGGCGCGGCGCACCCGGTCCGCGACGGCGGCGTTGCGCGGCGCCGTGGTGCCGTGCAGACCGGCGAGCAGCACGATCTCGCCGTTGAGGAAGTCGGTCTCCGGGCTCACCCCGCGGCGCAGGCTCTGCCAGGTGGAACGCCCCGCGGCCGGTGCTCCGGGCACCGGCCGCACCACCAGCGAACCGAGGTCCGCGGTGGACTCCGCACGGTGGTCGGCCGGGTCGACGCCCGCGGCCCGGTACACCTCGCGGGCCTCGGCGCGCAGCGCGGCCGCGGCCCGCTCACGCAGTCGCCCCGGCGGGTAGAGCGCGTCGAGCGCGTTGCCCAGCACCTGCGGGAGCTTGCCCGCCTTCCAGCGCGGCACGTCGTCGACGAGCTGGGTGGGGTGGCGGGCCGCGGTCAGGTCGGCGGCGATCTCCTCGGCGCGCGCGTCGCGGCCCGCCGGGTACCGGCCGAGCCAGACCAGCCCGGCCGCGGGTGCGCCCGGCGAGACGACCTCGCCGGGGGTGAGGTAGGCCGTCGGCGAGCGCACGACGGCGCCGTACACGGTCGTGAACCGGCGCAGCGCGGCCCGCTCGGTGTCCAGGCCGTTCTGCAGCACGACGACCGGGAGCGACACGGCCGCGGTGCCGTCGGCGACCGGGCGTGCGGCCCAGTGGGCCAGCGCCGCGTCGGCGTCCTGGGCCTTCGTGGCCAGCAGGAGCACGTCGTCGGCGCGCAGGGTCACCTCGTCCTGCGCGGCGGCGGGTACGCCGACCCGCCGCTCCCCCTCGGGACGCAGGTACCGCAGGCCGCCGCGGAGCGCGGCGAGCTGCGCACCGCGGGCGACGAGCACGACCTCGCGCCCGGCGAGGTGCAGCTCGGCGGCCAGCGTGGCGCCGACCGCCCCGGCGCCGACCACGACGTAACGCGTCACCGCGGCACCGCCGCGACCTCGACCCGGGCCAGCGGGGACCCGACACGCAGCCGCTCCAGGAACAGCACCGCGGTGGCGGCGGCGATGCGGTGGGTCGCGTCGTTGAGGGCGTCGTGCACACCGCCGGCGACGCCGACCAGCTCCCCGTCCGGGAGGGCGGCGTAGAAGTCGCGGACGTCGGCGAGCGGGCTGACCGCGTCGGCGGCGCCGTGCAGGCCGAGGACCGGCACCCCGATCGCGGCCGGGCGGGCCCGGTCGACCCAGCCGTCGGGGAGCCGGCCGGTGAGCGCGCCGCGGCGGACGGTGTCGTCGGCGTCGAGGCGGCCGCGATGGGTCGGGCAGGACGTGCGCAGCGCGAGCTCGTCGGCCCAGTCCGGTGCGCCCGGGGTGGTGTGCAGCGGGAGCCCGGCCAGCACGAGGCCGTCGATGCCGGCCGCGCCGTCGGCGACCAGCCCGGCCGCGAACAGCGCGCCGGTGTCGGAGCCGACCAGCACCCGCGGCGGCGGACCGGCCTCACCCGGCTCCTCGGACGGGGTGCGGTCGAGCAGCGAGCGGATCTGACCCAGGGTGCGGGCGGCGTCGACGGTGGGGTCGCTGACCGCCCAGACGCGGTAGCCGTCGGCGGCGATGCGCCTGCCGAACCGCTCGTAGACCGCGGCGTGCTCGCCGCGGCCCGGGACGACGACGACGGTGCCGCGGGGACGGATGCCCTCGGGCTCGGTCCAGGACGCGAGGACCGGGGTCGTGCCGACTGCAGTCATGGAGGACTCATCTCTTTCTCGGGTGACGTCGTCTCGGGTGACGCCGGAGGACACCGGCCCGGGGAGGGCCGGCGGAGGGCGACCGGGGCCGCGCGCTCCGGACGGGTCGCGACCGACCCGTGGTTCAGCGGGCCGGACAGGCCGCGGAGCAGACGGTGCCGTGGTCGACGACCCGGCGACGCGTGAGCCCGCCGTCACGGCACGCGACGGCGGCCGGAACGTGCCGGCCGGGGGTCGCGGAGCGCGGGCGGGTCATGCCCACCATCACAGACGGCCGGGGCGCCCGGGTCCAACGACGAATGCGCATCACAACCGATCGCGATCCGCGATCATTGTCGGTAGCCTCGGTACCGTGCCCGCCGTCCTCGACATCACCGCGCTGCGGAGCATCGTCGCCGTCGCCGACCAGGGCGGGTTCCACCGCGCGGCGCAGTCCCTGACGTTGTCCCAGTCCGCGGTCAGCCAGCACGTCCGTCGCCTGGAGAAGGCCGTCGGACGCCCGCTGGTCCGCAAGGACGGCCGGGTCAGCCGGTTCACCGCCGAGGGCGAGGCGCTGCTCGGCGAGGTCCGTCGCATCCTGGCCGCCCACGACGACGCACTGCGCCGTCTCGGCGTCGGCGACACCCGCGAGTCCCTGGTGCTGGGCTCCACCGAGCACGCCGCGGACGAGCTGCTGCCCCGGGTCATGGAGCGGCTGCAGGAGGTGTTCCCCGGTACCGCGGTGCGCTTCCGGCTCGACCGCTCCAGCCGGCTGAACGACGCCGTCGACCGCGGCACGCTCGATCTGGCGATGTACATCGGCGACGTGGTCGAGGGCCCCGGCGTCGCCGCCGGGGCGATCCCGCTGACCTGGTACGCGGCGCCGGGCTGGCGTCGTCCCGCGGACGGTCCGGTGCCGCTGGTCGTGATCGACTCGCCGTGCACCATCCGGCGTCGCGCCCTGCAGACGCTGTCCGCCGCCGGGATGGCGGCGACCGTCGTCGGGGAGGCCGCCTACCTCGCCGGGGTGCTGAACGCGGTGCGCGGTGGTCTGGGGGTCGCGCTCGTCGCCGGGCTGGGCGACCCGCCCGAGGGGCTGGAGGAGTGCACCGACCTGCCCGGGGCGCCGTCGGAGCCGCTGCACCTGCGGGTCCGGGCCGGGGCCGACCCCCGGCTGGTCGAGACGGCCAGCGCGGCGCTGGCCGCGGTGCTGCCGCCGGCCGGGGACCACCCGCCCCCGGCCGGCTGACCGCTCGCCGCTCAGGACGCCGCCCGGCGCGGCAGCCCGGGCGGGTTGATCCGGGAGTCCTGCAGCGCCTCGTTCTCCAGGTGCCACCGCGCCAGCACCTCGCCGTACTTGCCGCTCGCGATGAGCGCGTCGATCGCCTCGTGGATCGGGCCGACCAGCCCGTCGCCGCGGCGGGTCATGGCCGCGATGTCGGCCTGCACTCCCCCGCCGCCGCCGTTGAGCGAGCCGACCGCCTTCGTCGTGCCACCGGTGGCGACGTGGTAGGCGACGCCGGGGTTCGGGCCGAGGTAGGCGTCGAGGCGTCCGGAGTCCAGGGCGAGGTAGTAGTCACCGGTGTTCTGGTAGTACTGGATCGTCGCCGGTGCGACCCCCGCCGCCTCGTTCTGCCGGTTCCACTCGACCAGGATCTGCTCCTGGTTGGTGCCGGGCGCGACACCGATGGTGAGCCCGGAGATGTCGGCGGGCTTCTCGATCCGCTCCACCCTCCCCGCGTTGCGGGCCTCGAAGGTGACGGTGTCGACGCGGTAGGTCGCGAAGTCGTACTTGTCCTTGCGCTCCTCGGTCACGGTGATGTTGGAGAACCCCGCGTCGTAGGTGCCGGACTCGACCCCGAGGAACAGGTTCTCCCACGACGTCGGCTGCAGGTCGAGCCGCAGCCCGAGCGTGTCCGCGACGAGCTGGGCCAGGTCCGGCTCGACGCCGATGACGGTGCGGTCGTCGTCGGCGCGGAAGGACAGCGGCGGGTTCCCGCTGCCGGTGGTGGCCACGGTGAGCTCTCCCGACTCGCGGACCGCGGCGGGGACCGTCGCGGCGATGGCCTCGATGCGGTCCGCACGGACACGGTTCTGCTCCGGGCTGGTGTTCACCGCCGTCCCGGGGTCCACCGGGGCGGCCTGGTCGGGATCGGCGCCGGCGCAGCCGACGGCGGCGACCAGGGGCAGGACGAGGGCGACGGCCGCGAGGCGCAGGTGGCGCAGCGGCCGGGGGATCCGGGACATCGATACTCCTGTGGGGAGGTCGGCGCAGACCGGGGTCAGCGCAGGACCGCGCCGAGGAAGGCGCGGGTACGGGGTTCACGCGGGGTGTCGAGCACCGCGGCGGGCGGGCCGGACTCGACGACGCGGCCCTCGTCGAGGAACACGACGGTGTCGGCGACCTCGCGGGCGAAGCCGATCTCGTGGGTGACCACGACCATCGTCGTGCCGTCCCGGGCGAGATCGGAGATGACCTCGAGGACCTCGCCGACGAGCTCCGGGTCGAGCGCGGAGGTCGGTTCGTCGAACAGCAGCAGCTGCGGGTGCAGGGCGAGCGCGCGGGCGATCGCGACGCGCTGCTGCTGACCGCCCGAGAGCCGCCGCGGGTACTCGTCGGCCTTGTCGGCGAGCCCGACCCGGGCGAGCAGCTCACGGGCCTCGGCGTGGACGGTGGCACGGTCGCGGCGTTGCGCCGACAGCGGCGCCTCGACGACGTTCTCCAGCACCGTCAGGTGGGCGAACAGGTTGAAGCTCTGGAACACGAAGCCGATCCGGCTGCGCCGGCGCAGGATGCGCCGCTCCGGCAGTTCGTGCAACCGGGCGCCGACCCGCCGGTAGCCGATCAGCTCGCCGCCGACCCGGACCGTGCCGCGGTCGACCTTCTCCAGGTGGTTGATGGTGCGCAGCAGGGTGGACTTGCCCGACCCGGACGGCCCGATGACGACGGTGACCTCGCCGGGGGCGACGGTCAGGTCGACCCCGCGCAGCACCGGCAGCGGACCGAAGCTCTTGTGCACCCCGCGCAGCTCCACCATCGGGGCAGTGCCGGCGGCGGTCATGCCGTGGCCCCCCGCCGGCGCCGTCCGGACACCGCGGCCCGCGCGCGTTGCAACGGGGTCGGTGGCAGCGTGCGCTGCGCGCCGCGGGCGTAGTACCGCTCGACGTAGAACTGGCCGACCGACAGCGCACTGGTCAGCACCAGGTACCAGACGGCGGCGACCAGCAGCATCGGGATGACCCGTCCGGTCCGGGTGTAGATGACCTGCACCTGGTAGAAGAGCTCGGACAGCGCCATGATGTAGACCACCGAGGTGCCCTTGACCAGGCCGATCAGCTCGTTCGCCGCGGTCGGGACGATGATCCGCATCGCCTGCGGCAGCTGGATCCGCCGGAACCGGCGCCAGGCCGGGATGCCGAGCGCGGTGGCGGCCTCCAGCTGGCCGGCGTCGACGCCCAGGAACCCCGAGCGCACGACCTCGGCGGCGTAGGCGGCCTGGTGCAGGCCGAGCCCCAGCACCGCGGCGGTGACCGGGCTGACCAGCTCCATCGTGCCGAACTCGACGAACGACGGACCGAACGGGATGCCGATCGAGAGCCGGTCGTAGAGCAGGGCGAGGTTGTACCAGAACAGCAGCTGCAGGATCAGCGGCACGGACCGGAAGATCCAGATGTAGGTCCAGCTGACCGAGCGCAGCAGCGGGTTGGGCGAGAGCCGCATCACCGCGAGCACCGTGCCGAGCACGAACCCGACGACGATGCCGAGCACCGTGAGCTGCAGCGTCAGCAGCACCGCGTTCACGATGGACGGGGCGAACAGATAGCGGCCGACGGTCGGCCAGTCCCAGGCCGGGTTGGTGACCAGCGCGTTGACCGCCATCGCGGCCAGGACCGCCACCACCGCGGTCCCCGCCCACCGCCACGGGTGCCGGGCCGGGACGACCCGCAGGCCGGCGTCGTCGTCCCCGGTGGGCGGGACGGCGCCCGGGGCGGCCCGGGCCTCGGTGCGGCTGCTCACGCGAAGCCCCCGGTCAGGTACTTCTCGAACGGGTGCGGCCCGACCGTCTCCGGGTGCAGGGTCCGGTCGTAGAGCGGCGTGTAGCCCGCGGCGAGGTAGAGGTGGCGGGCCTCGGGCTGGCGCGGACCGGTCGTCAGGTAGATGCGCCGGTAGCCGCGGGCGGCGATCGTGTCCTCCAGCTCGGTGAGCACCCGGCGGGCCAGGCCGCGGCGGCGGTACGCCGAGCCGGTCCAGATCCGCTTGAGCTCGGCGGTGTCGGAGTCCCACCGGCGGAAGGCGCCCCCCGCGACGGGGGTACCGCCGTCGAGCAGCAGGACCACCCCGCCGGACGGTGGGGCGAACCGGCTCGCCTCGCGGAGGGTCTCGGCGTCGAGGTCGCCGAGGGTGTGGCCGTAGCGGACGCCGTACTCCTGGTCGAGCTCGACCAGCATCGGGCGGACGAGCGGGTCGGTGTAGGCGACCCAGCGGACCTCCGGGCGGGCGGAGGTGGTGGGCGGGGCGGGGTGGAGCGCGGTCACGGTGGGGACCTCTCGGTGCGAGCGCTGCCCTCGGGCAGGCGGGGACCGGCCGGCCGCGGTGGCGGGCGGTCCGGTGCGGGGCACGGGTGGAGAGGTCAGCGACAGAGCGCGGCGCCGGTGCGGCACAGGTCGACGTGCCGGCGACGGACCCAGCGCAGCCGGATCCGGGCCCGCTGCCCGGCGTCGGGCCGGTGCCTCGCGGGGCGGTGGGGCATCGGGGTCTCCCATCGGACCCGGCGGTAGCACCCTGCCCGGAACGGGGCGGGTTGCTGCGGCGTCGACGAGCCGGGACTCTCGACCGCTCTGGATGGACCTCACCACTGCAGCCGACGCACCGATCCGGTGTCAAGCGCGGACCGGGAGATCGGTCGTGGCATCACAGTGGGACGGCACGGTGCCCGGGCGCAGTGGCGCACCCCGTCGGCGCGGGCGGATCGCCGGACGACCCACCCGCGCCGCGGAGCGGGGTGCTCAGGTCGCGGCGGCCTCCTTCACCGCCGCCCCGACCCGGGCCCGCAGCTCGGCGAACTCCGGCGAGCCGCGCAGCGCCTCGGCGTCCACACCGGAGCGCGGCAGGTCGATCCGCAGGTCCAGCGCGATCCGTCCGGGGCGGGCGGTGAGCACCACGACCCGGGAGCCGAGGAACACCGCCTCGTCGGCGGAGTGGGTGACGAACACGCTGGTCCGGCCGGTCTCGTGGCTGACCCGGCGCACGTCGTCCTGCAGGCGTTCGCGGGTGAGCGCGTCGAGCGCGCCGAAGGGCTCGTCGAGCAGCAGCAGGTCCCGGTCGGCGGCCAGCGCCCTGGCGATCGCGACCCGCTGCTGCTGGCCGCCGGAGATCTCCCAGATCCGCCGGTCCGCGACACCGGTGAGCCCGACCCGCTCCAGCAGCCCCTCGCGGGCCACGGGACGGTCGGACGGGTTCACCCCCGCGTACTTCAGGGCGAGGTCGACGTTGCCGCCGACGCTGCGCCACGGGAACAGCCGCGGCTGCTGGAACACCACGCCGGCGCCGACACCCGGCTCGGGTGCCCGGCCGGCGACGGTCAGCGTCCCGTCGGTGGGCCGCTCGAACCCGGCGACCAGCCGGAGCAGAGTCGACTTGCCGCAGCCCGAGGCCCCGACCAGCACCAGGAACTCGCCGCGCTCGACGGTCAGGTCGAGCGGTCCGAGCGCGTGGACCCGGTCCCGGCGGCCCGGGTAGGAGTGCCCGAGCCCGGACGCGGCGATCGCCGGCACTCCCTCCCCCGCCGCGGCCCCGGTGTCGGGGTCCGTATCAGTGTCGGTGTCGGCGTCGGTGTCAGCCTGCGGCGAGGACATCCGGGAGACCCTTCGTGTAGATCGCCTTCTGGAAGGTCGCGAGGTCCGGCGCCGTGGGGATCTGCTTCTGCGCGGCGAGGAACTGGGCGGCGCTCTGCAGGTTCTGGGCGAGGTTGCCCGGGGCGCCGTCGGTGCCGAGCCACTCGGCGGAGGCCAGCTCCTGCGGGGACAGGAACACGCCCTGCTTCAGCTGGGACGCGGCGTTCTCGGGGGTCGTGCCGATCTCGGCGGCGACGGCCTGCGCGGCGGCCTGCGGGTCGTTGCGCACGGTCTCCAGGGCGCGGGCCTCGACCTTGCGCCAGGTGTCGACGACCTCGGGGTGCTGCTCGGCGAACGGGGTGGAGACCACCCCCAGGTCGAGGGTCGGCTTGCCGGCCGTGGCCAGCTCGCGGCTGGTGACCAGGGTCTTCCCGGTCTTGCGGAGCTCGTCGAGGGTCGGCAGCCAGGTGTAGACGGCGTCGACGTCGCCGCGCTCCCAGGCAGCCAGCGCGGCCTGCGGCTGCAGGTCGATCAGCTGCACGTCGGTGGGCTTCAGACCGGCACGGTCGAGGGCGGCGAGCAGGCTGTAGTGCGAGGTGGACGCGAACGCGGTGGCGACCCGCTTGCCGCGCAGCCCCGCGACGTCGGTGATCCCGGTGGCGTTGCGGGCGACGAGCGCCTCGTTGTCGCCGGCGACGTCGAGCACGAACGCGACCTGGTACGGGATGTTCAGCGGCGCGGAGAGCCCGCGGGCGACCGGGCTGGACCCGATCGCACCGAAGTCCAGCTCACCGGCGACGAACGCGGTGTTGATGTCCGCGCCGGAGTCGAACTTGGTCCACTGCACGTTCCAGTCGGGCAGGGCGTCCTCCAGCCAGCGGTTGTGCTTGGCGACCAGGTCGCCGCTGGGGAAGCTCTGGTAGGCGATGCGGATGGTCGGCTTGCCGGAGTCCTGCCCGGCAGGGCCGACGGCGCAGCCGGCGAGGACGCCGACAGCCAGCAGGCCCACGAGCAGTGCGGTCAGTCGGGTGCGGATGGTCATGCTCGTCCCCTCCACGGAACGGTGCGGCGCTCGACGGCGCGCAGCAGCGCGTCGATCACCAGGCCGGAGATGCCGATCGCGAAGATGCCGACGAGCACGACCGGGGTGTTGTTGTAGTTGCTGGCGTCCTTGACCATCCCGCCGATGCCGGGGATGCCGTTGAACAGCTCGGCCGCGACGACCGAGGAATAGGCGATGCCGACGGCCAGCCGGATGCCGGTGAAGGTCTCCGGCAGCGCCGACGGGACGATGACGTCCCGCACCACCTGGCCGCGGGTCGCGCCGAGCGCGCGGGCCGCCTCGACCAGCCCGACCGGTGCGGCGGCGACGGCCGCCGTGGTGGCGACGGCCGCCGGTGGGAAGGCGGCGAGCGCGAGCAGGGTGATCTTCGGTGCCTCGTCGATGCCCAGCCAGATGACCAGCAGGAAGAGGTACGCCAGCGGCGGCAGTGCCCGCAGGAACGTCAGCCACGGCTCCAGGACCCGGCGGACCCAGCCGACGGTGCCCATGAGCAGACCGACCAGCACACCGACGACCACACCGAGGACGACACCGGCCAGGACCCGGCGCAGGGTCATGTAGAGGTGCTCCCACAGCAGGTAGCCGCCGTAGCCGCGGGTGCCGTCGTGGGTGGTCGACACCTCCACGAACGCGCGCCACACCGTCGACGGGTACGGCACGAACGTCTCGTTCCAGACCCCGCTCGCCGCGGCGGCCTGCCAGACGGCGAGGAACACCAGCACCGACAGGACCGGCAGCAGCGCGGTACGGGGGTCGAACGCCAGGCGGCGCGGGGACGGGGGTGCGGCACGAGCCGCACCGGACGGAGTGTCGGTGGACGCGGACACGGTGGACCTCTCGGCGGGCACGGGGCGCGGACCGGCGCCGGGGTGGGCCGGGTCGTCCGCGCGCGGACGACGTGCCGGGGGCGGCCGCAGGCGCGGCCGTCGGCACGGGTGCGGACGAGGGCTCCGTCGTCTGAGGGCTCGCCGGTCACGGTTCGGGTGCAGCTCGCCCTCCACCGGGGCCCGCGGGAGCAGGGGCCGGCGGGCCGGACGGGGCGTGCACGGTCAGCGGCAGCCGACCGTGCACGGGGGACGGTGGCCGGACGTCGCGCGTCCTGCCGTCGTCCCCGCGGCACCGTAGAACAGATACCGGACGGCTGTGCCGCGGACAAGGACGGACCCACTGTCAGGAACACCACGCACCGGCCCCGTAACACCGGCCGGACCGTCCCGGTCTCCCGACCGGCGGGGCGGAGACCCACGTTGTCCGGACCGCGACCGTCGTTCGTCCACCGACCGGACGGGGGGGCGGGCGTGGCTTGCCGCCCGTGGAGCGGATCAGACACGATCGCTCCCATGACCGGAACCGCGCGTCTCGTCGCGCGCCTGCACGTGGACCTGGGTCGTACCCGGTCCGCACTCTGTCGCTGACCCGGTCACCCCCTCGGCCCGCAGCCCCACCGCACCCCCGCCCGGCGGCGGTGCCGGCCCGCTGCGCGCACGCCCGTTCCCGCCGCACCGACCTCGTCCGGGAGGACACCCATGACCGCAGTCCGTCCGAAGCAGACCGTCGTTCCGTTCGTCGTGCACTCCGAGGGCACCGGGGTCTTCCAGACCCTGCGCCCCGAGGGCGACGTCGGGCACGTCTTCACCGCCGACGCCTACCCGGCCTTCGGCGGCGCCGACTCCGCGCCCAGCCCGCTGTTCTACGCACTCGGCTCCCTGACCTCGTGCAACCAGGTGACGGCGAGCCTGGTCGCGAAGGACCTGGGGATCCGCCTGGGCCACTGGACCTTCGAGGTGCGCGGTGACCTCGACACCGCGGTGCTCGTCGGTGGCGCCGAGGGCAACGCCAACTTCGACCGGGTGCAGGTCCGGGCCACCGTCGAGACCGACGCGACGCCCGAGCAGTTCGAGCGGCTGGTGTCGGAGACCGCGCGGCGGTGCCCGGTCACCCAGCTGTTCGAGCGCAGCGGCCTGGAGTTCGCCAACGACTGGACCCCGGTGGCGCTGCCCGACGCCGGCTGACCCGGCACCGCCGTCCCGCTCCCCGCACCGCACGGGCGGGCCGGTCGCGCTGGACCAGTGCGACCGGCCCGCCCGTCGCGCCGGGCACCGGCCGGTGGGAGGGGCCGGGGTCAGGCGGCGGCGGTGAACCCGGCCGCACGGCCGGCGTCGTCGGGGCCCCACAGCGTCGTCGACACCTCGCGACGCACCAGCGGCACCACCTCGGTCGCGAACCGGGTCAGCACCTCGTGCTGGCGTGCGTAGGGCAGCACCGGGTTGACCGACACCGACTGGACGTCGTGGCCGTAGGCCCCGTGGTAGTCGAGGATCTTCGCCGCGACCCGCTCCGGGCTCCCGACCAGCGCGGGGCCGTGCGCCACCGCCTCCTCGACGGTCGCGAACGAGGTGGCCTTGCCCGGACGGTCGTCCCCGGCGTGCGCGGCCCGCATCTTCGCGGCGAACCCCTCGTAGACCGGGCGGTACTCCGCGATCGCCTCGGCGTCGGTGTCGGCGAGGAACAGCCCGCCCGAGCCGGAGCCGACGTAGCCCAGCGCCGGGTCGTGGCCGTGCTCGACGAGCTTCTCCCGGTAGCGGTCGATGAGGACGCGGTAGTTCTCCCGCGGCTGCAGCGCGTTCGCCGAGAAGATCGGGTCGCCCCAGCGGGCGGCGAGGTCGACGGCGACGGTCGAGGTCGCCGAGCCGTGCCAGATCCGGAACGGGCCCGCGAACGGCCGTGGGAAGGTCGTCACGCCCGCCAGGTCGGCGTGGTGGGTGCCCTTCCAGTCCACCCCGTCCTCACGCAGCAGGCGGCGCAGCAGCTCGTAGTTCTCGGTGAGGTACTCGTACTGGCGGCCGAGCTCGAGCCCGAACATCGGGAAGTGCCGGTCCTCGTTGCCCTTCCCGATCACGATCTCCAGCCGGCCGCCGGAGAGCTGGTCGACCGTCGCGTAGTCCTCGGCCACACGGACCGGGTCGAGCAGCGACAGCACCGTCACCCCGGTGGAGAGCAGGATCCGGGACGTGGCCTGGGCGATCGCTCCCAGCAGCACGGTGGGCGCGGACGAGACGAACTCTCCGGCGTGCCGCTCGCCGACGGCGTAGGAGTCGAACCCCAGCCGCTCGGCGAGCACCGCGGTGTCCACCACCCGACGCAGTCGCTCGTGGGTGTCGACGATCTCGCCGGTCACCGGGTGCGGGGCGTGCGGAACGATGTCGAGAACCTGGAACCTCATGGGAAGCACCGCCTCACGCGCGGCCGCGCCGCACGCGTCGTCATCGGACGTGCCGGGTGGGGCCGGGCGCCGGCGGAGCGCGGGTGCGCCGGGGGCGTCCCGGCCGGACCGGGCCGTCGCGCGGTCCCGCGGACGGGCGGCGCGGCGGGGCGGCCGGCACGACGTCGACGGTAGCAAGCAGCACCGGGGTTGCGCCCCCGTCGCGCGCGGGGTGAGGATCGGCGGGCGACGGCGTCGCCCCGGGCCGGACCCGCTCGGAGCGCACCGCCCGACCCGCGCCCCGGCCCGCCCACGTCCCGCGTCGGGCTCGCCGGGAGCGCACACCCCTCGCCCGGCCCGGTCGTCGCGACCGCCCCGGGCACGTCCGGAGGTCTGCCGTCGTGCCCGTACCGCTGTCCGTACTCGACCTCTCCCCGGTGCCGGCCGGTTCGACCGTCGCCGACGCCCTGCGGGACACCCTCGACCTGGCCCGCTCCGCCGAACGGGCCGGCTACGCCCGGTTCTGGCTCGCCGAGCACCACCTCAACCCGGGCGTCGCGGGGGCATCGCCCGCCGTCCTGATGGGCGCCGTCGCCGCCGCGACCACCACGATCCGGGTCGGTTCGGGGGCGGTGCAGACCGGCCACCGGACCCCGCTGTCGGTGGTGGAGGACTTCGGGACCCTCGACGGGCTGCACCCCGGCCGGATCGACCTCGGACTCGGCCGCTCCGGCGGGCCGCGCCCGCCGGCCCGCGAACCGGACGGACGCGGCGACCGCGTGGTCGACGGCGTGCTGATCCCCGCCCCGGTGTCGCTCGCCGCGCTCGCGACCTCGCCCCGGTTCCGCGCCACGACGGTCGCGCTGCGCCAGCCGGGGGCGCAGGCGCCGCCGTACGAGGCGTTCCTCGACGCCGTCGAGGGGCTGATCGCCGGCACCTGGGCCCCGGGCGGGGTGCAGGTCCGGGCCGTCCCCGGCGAGGGGGCCGGCCTGCAGACCTGGGTGCTCGGCTCCAGCGGCGGGGAGAGCGCCGTGCTCGCCGGGCGCCGTGGGCTGCCGTTCGCGGCGAACTACCACGTCAGCCCGGCAACGGTGCTCGACGCCGTGGCCGCCTACCGGGAGGCGTTCCGGCCGTCGGACCGGCTGGACCGACCGCACGTGATGGTGTCCGCGGACGTCGTCGTGGGCACCGACGACGCGCACGCCGCCCGGATCGCGGCGGGCTTCGCCCCGTTGGTGCACAGCATCCGCACCGGGGTGGGCGCCATCCCCTACCCCCGCCCCGAGGACGCCGTGGCACTCCCGGCCGACCCGGCGCTGGTGACCGACCGGGTCGCGACCCGCCTCGTCGGCGGGCCGGCCGCCGTCGCCGACGGTCTGGAGCGGCTGCGCGCCGTCACCGGCGCCGACGAGCTGCTCCTGACCACCATCACCCACCGGCACACCGACCGGGTCGCCTCGCAGGAGCTGCTGGCGCGGGAATGGGCCACCCGGGCCTGAGATCCCACCCAGCGGGACGCACGGGAGCCGGCGGTCCGCACACCTCCTGTCACCCGTCCCGCGGTCCGGACACCGTTTTGTGAAGGTCCGGACGCCGTGGTCACCTGGTGGCATGAACACCGGCCGGCGCACCCCGTCACGCACGGTCGCCGTCGGTCCAGGCCGGGACCTCACCCGTCGTCGCCACGTGGACCTGCTCCGCCTCGCCGGCTGCACCTGTCGCTGACCGCGGCGATCCCGCCGCGCCGTGCCGCCCGTGCCGCGGGCCGCCCCGTCGTGCGCCCACCCCTGCCCACCCCTGTCATCACCGTGAATCCCGGGAGCCATCGTGTCCACGACCTGGACCCCCGCACCGGCCGACGCCGGTGCACCATCCGCCACGCCGTCGTCACCCGTCGTCGCACCCGTCGCCCGCCGGACCCGGCGCCGCCCCGACCTGCGCCGCTGGATCTCCCCGGTCGCCCTGATCGTCGCGTGGCAGCTCGCGTCGTCGACCGGGCTGCTCGCCGAGGACGAGCTCGCCTCGCCCCTGCGGGTGGTGACCGCCGCCGTCGACCTCACCCGCAGCGGGGAGCTGCCCGAGGGGCTGCTGGTCTCGCTCGCCCGGGTCACGACCGGGCTGGTCCTCGGCCTGGTCGTCGGGGTCGGGCTCGGCGTGGTCTCGGGGCTCTCGCGCTGGGGCGGGCTGCTCGTGGACCCGCCGGTGCAGATGCTGCGCACGCTGCCGCACCTCGGCCTGGTGCCGCTGTTCATCCTGTGGTTCGGCATCGGGGAGCTGCCGAAGGTGCTGCTCGTCGCGCTCGGCGTGCTGTTCCCGATGTACCTCAACGTGCACTCCGGGGTCCGCGGGGTGGACCCGAAGCTGATCGAGGCGACGTCGGTGTCCGGGTTCACCCGCGCCGAGCAGCTGCGCCACGTGGTGCTGCCCGGCGCGATGCCCTCCACCCTCACCGGCCTGCGCCTGGCACTGGGGATCGCCTGGCTGTCGATCATCGTCGCGGAGACGACGTCGGCCGACGCCGGACTCGGCTACATGATCATGAACGCCCGCGAGTTCCTGCGCACCGACGTGATCGTCGTGGGCCTGGCGGTGTACGCGCTGCTCGGCCTGGGCACCGACGCCCTGGTGCGCCGGCTGGAACGCCGTGTCCTGGCCTGGCGCCCGGCCGGACCGGCGGGGCCGACCGATGAGCGCCCGCGTGCACGACCTGGTCCGCGAGTTCGACGGCCGCCGGGTCCTCGACCGGCTGGACCTCACCATCGGCGACGGCGAGTTCGTCGCCCTGCTCGGCCGGTCCGGCTCGGGCAAGTCGACGCTGCTGCGGCTGCTCGCCGGCCTCGACGACGCCTCCGACGCCGGGGTGTCGGGCACCGTCGAGGTCCCCGGCTCGGTCGCGGTGGCCTTCCAGGAGCCGCGGCTGCTGCCGTGGCGCACGGTCCGCGACAACGTCGCCCTCGGCCTGCACCGCGACCTGGGCGGCGACACCCCCGCCGGGGTCGCCGACGCCGCGCTCGCCGAGGTCGGGCTGACCGCACGGGCCGACGCCTGGCCGCTGACCCTGTCCGGCGGCGAGGCCCAGCGGGCGTCGCTGGCCCGGGCCCTGGTCCGCGAGCCGGACCTGCTGCTGCTCGACGAGCCGTTCGGCGCGCTGGACGCGCTGACCCGCATCACCATGCACCGGCTCGTCCTCGACCTGTGGCACCGGCACCGCCCCGGCGTGCTGCTCGTGACCCACGACGTCGACGAGGCGCTGCTGCTCGCCGACCGGGTGCTGGTGCTGACCGACGGCCGCATCGGCGACGAGCACCGCCCCGGCGACCGCCCGCGCGACCCCGAGCGGCTCGCCGCGCTGCGCCGCACCGTGCTCGACGAGCTGGGGGTCGCCGCCGATGCCGCGTGAGCGTCCCCGTCGCACCCCGGATGCGGTCGTCGCGACCCGTGCGGCGGGTGCGACGACCGCCGCGCGGGTGCGCCGGCGGGTCACCGTGCTGGCCGTCGCGGTCGCGGCGCTGGTGCTCGCCGGGTGCTCCTCGGTCCCGGTGTCCCGGCCCCCGGTGCAGCCGCCGGTCGACCCGGCCGCGCTGGCCGGGGTGACCCTCGTCGTCGGGGACCAGAAGGGCGGCTCCCGGTCACTGCTGCGGGCCGCCGACCTCCTCGACGACCTGCCCTACCGGATCGAGTGGCGCACCTTCACCGCCGGTCCCCCGCTGATCGAGGCGGCCCGGGCCGGCGCGATCGACGTCGGCGGCACCGGCAACACCCCGACGATCTTCGCCGCCGCGGCGCGCGCCCGGGTGCAGGTCGTGTCGGCCAACCGCGGCAACGTCACCAGCGACGCGATCCTCGTGCGCCGCGACTCGCCGATCCGCACCGTCGCCGACCTGCGCGGGGCGCGGATCGCCGTCGGGAAGGGCACGTCGGCGCACGGGCAGGTGCTGTCCACGCTGCGGGCCGCCGGGATGACCCTCGACGACGTCGACCTGACCTTCCTCGCCCCCGCCGACGCCTACGGCGCGTTCCGCCAGGGCGACGTCGACGCCTGGGCCGTCTGGGACCCCTACACCTCCCAGGCCGAGCTCGACGACGGCGCCCGGATCGTCGCCGACGGCACCGGCAACGCGAACGGCTACGGCTTCCAGGTCGCGTCCAACGCCACCCTCGCCGACCCGGCCCGCAGCGCCGCACTGGCCGACTACCTGGCCCGGGTCGCGGCCGCCCAGGTCTACTCCGACTCCCACCGCGAGCAGCGGGCCCGGGTGTGGAGCGAGGAGACGACCATCCCGCTGCCGATCACCCGGCGGGCCGTCGCGCGCGGCCCGGACCTGCCGGTCCCGCTCGACGACACCGTCGTCGCCTCCCAGCAGGCGCTGGCCGACGCGTTCTCCGAGGCCGGGGTGATCCCCGGCCGGGCGGACGTCGGCGCGTTCGTCGACCGCCGCTACGAGGCCACCACGCTGGCCGCGGCCCGGGACGGCATCCCGGGCACCCCCACCGACCGACGGACGGGAGCACGATGAGCATCGTCCCGCACTGGTTCCTGCCCACCTCCGGCGACGGCCGCACCATCGTCGCCCGCCGGCACGCCGACCGCGGCGAGGCCGGCTCGACGGCCCGCGAGGCGAGCATCGACTACCTCGCCCAGATCGCCAGGGCCGCCGAGGCCCAGGGCTTCCACGGCGTCCTCACCCCGACCGGGACCTTCTGCGAGGACGCCTGGCTGACCACCGCGGCGCTGCTGCGCGAGACCCGCACGCTGCGCTACCTCGTCGCGTTCCGGCCCGGTGTGCTCTCCCCGACCCTCGCCGCCCAGATGGCCGCCACCTACCAGCGCGTCTCCGGCGGCAGGCTGATGCTCAACATCGTCACCGGCGGGGACGCCGTCGAGCAGCGCCGCTTCGGCGACCACGCCTCCCACGACGAGCGCTACGCCCGCACCGACGAGTTCCTCACCGTGCTGCGCGGCGCCTGGTCGCCCGAGCCGTTCGACTTCACCGGCGCCCACTACGACGTCGACGGCGCCACCACCCTCGCCCCGCCGGATCCGCTGCCCCCGGTCTACTTCGGAGGCTCCTCCGACGCCGCGCTGCCGGTCGCCGCCCGGCACGCCGACGTCTACCTGACCTGGGGCGAGCCACCCGCTGCCGTCGCCGAGAAGATCGGGCGGGTCCGCAAGCTCGCCGACGACCTGGGCCGCAGCCCCCGCTTCGGCATCCGGCTGCACGTGATCACCCGCGACACCGCCGACGAGGCGTGGGCCGAGGCCGCCCGGCTGCTCGACGCGCTCGACCCGGCCGAGATCGAGCGCGCCCAGGCGACCCTGCGGGCCAGCCAGTCGGTCGGACAGCAACGGATGCTCGCGCTGCACGGCGGCTCGGCCGACGCGCTGACGATCGCGCCGAACCTCTGGGCCGGGGTGGGTCTGGTCCGGGGCGGTGCGGGGACCGCGCTGGTCGGGTCGCACACCGAGGTGGCCGACCGGATCGCCGAGTACCACGAGCTGGGGATCGACGAGTTCGTGCTGTCGGGCTACCCGCACCTGGAGGAGGCCTACCGCGTCGGCGAGGGTGTACTGCCCGAGCTGCGCCGGCGGGGCCTGCTCGCCGAGCCGCCCCGCTGAGCGACCGGCCCCGGGTCAGCGGAGCCAGTCGGCCAGGTCCCAGCCGGTGCGCTCCGCGACCCGCGGCACGTCGTCGGCGAACAGGGCCAGGGCTGCGGCACGCTCCTCGGCGGTGGGGCCGCCGGTGCGGCCGTGCACGTCCGGGCGCACGTGGTGGCGGGGCACCCCGGTGACCACCCCCGTCGCGACGCCGAGGAAGGCGCACACCCGGTCCGCCGTACCGGCCGGGTCGTCGCGCAGATCCCGGTAGCGCAGCAGCAGCACCTGCTCCCGGGGGAACAGCGTGTCCAGGTGCGCGAGCTGCTCCCCGTAGCGGCCCTGGGCGGCGTAGTGCCAGAAGTGCGCCCAGCCGGCGTCGATGCGGCGCTGCTCGTCGCGCAGCGCCGTCAGGAAATCGGCCTCCGGTTCCAGGCCCGCGCCGCGCAGGTGCGCCCAGTTCGAGTGGGCCCGCTCCACCGGGTCGCGCAGCACCGCGACCAGCCGGGCGCGGGGCAGCAGCCGGGCGATCCGGTCCTGCGCGACGGTGTCGTAGAGGTAGAACACCGTCGACTCGCCGCAGCGCGCACCGGGCGGGGCGGCGTCGAACAGCGCCTCGTAGTCGGCATGCCGCCACACGTGCTCACCCCAGGTCGGGACGTCGCCGGGGCCGCCGCCGGAGGTGGGCGGCGGACCGTCGGTGAGGAAGAACTTCGGTTCCTTCGGCTCGGACAGGAACAGCTCCGGATGGCCGGCCAGCGCACGGTGCAGCGCGGAGGTGCCGCACTTCGGCGCGCCGAGCAGCAGGAAGTCGGGCAGCCGACCCACTCAGACCGTCCCGGCGACGGGCACCGGCGCACCGAGCAGCTCGGTGCGCAGCTCGTGCGCCCCGTCGGCGCGGGTGACCTCGTAGAACAGCCGCCAGCCGCCACCGGGGGCGGCCACCACCGACAGGTAGCGCAGTCCGCCCGCCCCGTGCGGGGAGGCGGCGACCGGGCCGTCGCCGTCCGCGGTGAACTCACCCGGCGCACCGGTGCCGCCGAGGGCCAGCCCGGTGCGCTCCTCCCAGTTCTCCGCCGCGGTGGCGCGCCCGTCGTAGGTCGCGGCCCAGCGGCCGTCGACCCGGAACACCGCGGAGATCCGGACGCCGCGGGCGTCCCAGCGGTCCGGACGCGGGCGCAGCGCGGTGCCCGCGTGGCTCCAGGCCAGCCCGTCGGGCGAGGTGTAGTGCTCGGTGGTCATCCGGTCCTCGTGGCCGGGCAGCTCGAGCGGGTGCACCGAGGCCCACAGGTGCCAGGTGCCGCCCTCGCGCACGACCACCGGGTCCTTCACCGCGTGCCGGTCGTCACCGGGCAGCACGGTGCGCCGGGGCGCGGTGGGCAGCTCCTCGACGGTGCCGGCCTCCAGCACGTCGACCCACCAGTGCTTGGAGTCCGGTGTGGCGCAGGAGACGTAGAGCCGCCACCGGCCCTGCTCGGTGCGCACCAGCGCGGGCCGTTCGAGCGACTCGGAGCCGAAGCGGTCCTTGGTGACCTCGGCGACCGGGGTGACGGCGACGCCGTCGGCCGACCGCGCCAGCACCACCGCGAGGCCGCGGCCCTCGCCGAGCGGGGCCCGCAGCCGGTAGGCGAGCACGTAGCCCCCGTCGCCGTCAGGGACGGCCGACGGGGCGCCCGCCCAGTGCCCGGCGCCGTCCCCGGGCGGTGCGACGGCGACGGCGGCGCCGTCCAGACGTGGCAGTGGCAGCGGGGTGCTCATGCGGTCTCCCGGGTCGTGACGTCGCGCGGTCCGGCCAGACCACGGCCGATGAGATGGTCGACCAGCAGCGTCACCGAGTCGGCGACCGGCTGGGTGTGGGCGGGCAGCACCAGGTCCGGCGACGGCGGCACCTCGTACGGGTCGTCGACGCCGGTCAGGCCGCTGATCTCCCCGGCCCGCTGCCGGGCGTAGAGCCCCTTCACGTCGCGCGAGGCGGCCACCTCGACCGGGGTGCTGACGTGCACCTCCAGGTAGGCGGTGCCGTTGGCGGCGTGGGCGCGCCGGACGTCGTCGCGGACGTCGGCGTACGGCGCGATCGCCGAGACCAGCACGAGCACGCCGTTGCGGGCGAGCAGCTCGGCGACCCAGCCGATCCGACGGATGTTGATCGCCCGGTCCTCCCGGCTGTAGCCGCGGGCAGCGGCCAGGTGCGGGCGGACGGCGTCGCCGTCGAGGACCTCGACCCGCAGGCCGCGGGCCCGCAGGACCGGCTCGCAGGCGTGGGCGATGGTCGACTTCCCGGCGCTGGGCAGGCCGGTGAGCCAGACGGTGGCGCCCGGGGCGGGCAGGACGTCCGTGGGGGGCATCGCGCAGGTCTCCGCGGGAGGCGCCCGGCGGCGGAGGCGTTCCGGGGCCGGGTGGCGGGTCGCGCGTCGCGGCGGTGACGGCCGGCCCACGCGGGAGCGGCCGCCCGGGCCACGGACGCGCGAACGGTCCCCCCGATCGTGGCCGCTCCGACCGCTGCGCCGCAACCGCCGGACGGCGGCGCGCCCGGCCACCGTGAGCTTCGTCGCGGCGGTGCGGTCCGGGTGGTTCGTCCGATGTAGGTTCTCCGATCGTGCCGACCGCCCCGCCGCGGCCGGTCGCGCCCACCCGGCGGGACCCGGTCCGGTGGCCCGGTCTCCCCGGTCACGCCCCCGGAGCACCTGCTCCCGCCCGGCGTCACCCCCGCGGGGCGCCGTACCCGGTGCCCGGCACATCCCCCGCTGCACCGCCGCACCGGCACCCGGACGCGACCCGTCCCGGGGCCGGAGCCGAGAGGAAGTCCGATGCGCCTGCCACGCGCACTGTCCCTGCTGGTCCCCGTCGCCGTGCTCGCCGTGCTGGCGGCCGGCTGCTCCGCCCCCGGTGAGTCCTCGTCCGGTGGTGGTGAGAGCGGGTCGCGGACCGTCCGGATCGGCGTCTCCGACGGCGCCGAGCCCTACTGGAAGGTCTTCACCGACAAGGCCGCCGCCCAGGGGATCACCGTCGAGCTGACCAACTTCACCGACTACAACCAGCCGAACCCGGCTCTGGCCCAGGGCCAGCTGGACCTCAACCAGTTCCAGCACCTGCAGTACCTGGCGAACTACAACGTCCAGAACAACGACACGCTGGTACCGGTCGGTGCGACCGCGGTGTACCCGCTGCCGCTGTACTCCACGAAGCACACCGACCTGGCGCAGATCCCGCAGGGCGGGCAGGTCGTCATCCCGAACGACGCGGTGAACCAGGCCCGGGCGCTGACCGTCCTGCAGTCCGCCGGTCTGCTCAGGCTGACCGACGGGGGCACCACCACCTCCACCCCCGCCGACATCGACCGCGCCGCCTCGAAGGTCACCGTCACCCCGGTCGACGCGGCCCAGACCGCGGCGAACCTGGCGAGCGCCGACGCCGCGATCGTCAACAACAACTACGCGCAGTCGGCCAACCTGACCCAGGACCAGGTCCTCTACCAGGAGGACCCGGACTCGGAGAAGGCCAAGCCCTACATCAACCTGTTCGTCGCCCGGGCCGACCAGGCCGACGACCCGGTGTACGCGACGCTGGTCCGGATCTACCACGACCCGGAGGTCCTCGCCGCCGCCCGCCGCGACCTCGGCGACGGCGGTGTGTTCCGCGACAACTCCGCGGAGGACCTTCGCCAGACCCTGGCCGGCATCGAGCAGCAGCTGCGGGCACGCTGATGGCGGAGCCGGTGATCTCGTTCTCGGGCGCGACCCGCACGTTCCCGGCCCGCCGCGGCCCGGGGGTCACCGCCGTCGACGACGTGGACCTCGACATCGCCGAGGGCGGGATCACCGGCGTGATCGGCTGGTCGGGGGCGGGAAAGTCCACGCTCGTCCGGATGATCAACGCACTGGAGCTGCCGACGTCGGGCACCGTCACGGTGCGCGGGCGGGTCACCTCCGAGCTGTCCGAACGGGGCCTGCGCGAGCTGCGCGGCGAGGTCGGGATGATCTTCCAGCAGTTCGCGCTGATGAACTCGCGCACGGTCGCCGGCAACGTCGGCTACCCGCTCGCCGTCGCCGGCCGCTCGCGGGAGGAGCGCCGGGCCCGCGTCGCGGAGCTGCTGGAGTTCGTCGGGCTCGCCGAGCTGGCCGGGCGCTACCCGGCGCGGCTGTCCGGTGGACAGAAGCAGCGGGTCGGCATCGCCAGGGCGCTCGCCACGTCGCCGTCGATCCTGCTCGCCGACGAGGCGACGAGCGCGCTGGACCCGGAGACGACCCGGGAGGTGCTGGCCCTGCTGCGCCGGGTCAACCGCGAGCTGGGCACCACGGTCGTCGTGATCACCCACGAGATGGAGGTCGTCGCCGACGTGTGCGACCGGGTCGTGGTCATGGAGGAGGGCAGGGTCATCGAGGACGGCGAGGTGTACGACGTGTTCGCCGCGCCGTCGCACCCGGCGACGCGCCGCTTCGTGCACGGCGTCCTGCAGGACGTGCCGTCGCCGGAGACGCTCGCCCGGCTGCGCGAGCGCCACCCCGGCCGGCTGGTGACCGTCGGCGTCGGCGGGCCCGGCTCGGCCGCCGCCGACGCCCAGGACGCGATCGCGCGGGTCCCGGCCGCGCACGGGGTCCGCGCGACCGTGGTGCACGGCGGCATCCGCGAGCTGTCCGGTCGCCCCGTCGGCAGCCTCACCCTGGCCCTGACCGGCGACGACGACGCCGTCGACGCCTGTGTCGACGAGCTCTCGCGCATCACCCGGGTCACCCCGGACGCCGTCACCACCCAGGACGAGGAGTCCGCATGAAGGCCGACTGGGAGACCCTGAGCCCGGTGCTGTGGCTGTCGGTGCTCCAGACCGCCTACATGGTGTTCTGGACGATGCTGCTGGCCGGGCTGCTCGGGCTGCTGCTCGGCGTCGCCCTGCACACCACCCGTCCCGGCGGCCTGTACGCGCACCGCGCCGTGTTCGGCGTGCTGAACGTGCTGGTCAACATCGTGCGGCCGATCCCGTTCATCATCTTCATCACCGCCGTGGGCCCGCTGACCCTGCTCGTGATGGGCACGACGATCGGCACCCGCTCGGTGCTGTTCCCCATGGTCGCGATGGCGACGTTCTTCATCGGCCGCATCGTCGAGCAGAACCTGGTGTCGGTGGACCCGGCCGTCGTCGAGGCGGCGCGGGCGATGGGCGCGAGCCGGTTCCGGATCGTGTGGAGCGTGCTCGTGCCCGAGGCGCTGGCACCGCTGGTGCTCGGCTACACGTTCGTGTTCGTCGCGGTCGTCGACATGTCGGCGATGGCCGGTTACGTCGGCGGCGGCGGGCTGGGCGACTTCGCGATCACCTACGGCTACCAGCAGTTCGACTGGCCGGTGACGCTGCTGACGGTGGCGATCATCGTGGTCGTCGTGCAGTGCGCGCAGCTGCTCGGGAACACCCTGGCCCGGAGGGTGTTGCACCGGTAGGAGCCACGTCGGGAGGACACGCATGCCACGCAAGCAGATCCACCTCGCCGCCCACTTCCCGGGCGTCAACAACACCACGGTCTGGAGCGACCCGGCGTCCGGCAGCCACATCGAGTTCGAGTCGTTCGCGCACTTCGCGCGGACGGCCGAACGGGCGAGGTTCGACTTCCTGTTCCTCGCCGAGGGCCTGCGCCTGCGCGAGCACCGCGGCGAGATCTACGACCTCGACGTGATGGGCCGCCCGGACACCTTCACGATCCTGAACGCCCTGGCGGCGGTCACCGACCGGCTCGGCCTCGCCGGCACGATCAACTCCACCTTCACCGAGCCCTACGACGTCGCCCGCCAGTTCGCGTCGCTGGACCACCTGTCCGGCGGCCGGGCCGCCTGGAACGTGGTGACCTCGTGGGACGCGTTCACCGGTGAGAACTTCCGCCGCGGCGGCTTCCTGCCGAAGGAGAAGCGCTACTCCCGGGCGAAGGAGCAGCTGGCCGCGACCGCCGCGATCTGGGACTCGCGCACCGGCGCAGGCGACCGCGGCGAGTTCGCGTACACCTCCGACCAGTTCGACGTGCACGGCCGGTTCTCGCTGCCGCGCAGCCCGCAGGGCCGCCCGGTGATCCTGCAGGCCGGGGATTCCGAGGAGGGGCGCGAGTTCGCCGCCGCGTCGGCCGACGCGATCTTCTCCCGGCACGCCGAGCCCGAGGCCGGACGGGCGTTCCTCGCAGACGTGAAGGGCCGCCTCGCCCGCTACGGCCGGGCCTGGGACGACCTCAAGATCCTGCCCGCCGCGACGTACGTGCTGGGTGACACCGACGCCGAGGCCGCCGAGCGCGCCGAGGTGATCCGCTCCCAGCAGGTCAGCCCGCAGACCGCGATCGTGTTCGCCGAGCAGCTGTGGAACACCGACCTGTCCGACCGCGACCCGGACGGCCCGCTGCCCGAGTTCGACCCGGTCGAGGGCGAGCTGGTGTCGAAGGGGCGCGCCAGCGTGCGCCAGTACCGGGACCCGAAGGCCGTCGCCGACCAGTGGCGCGCCCTCGCCGCGGAGAAGGGCCTCTCGCTGCGGGAGACGGTGATCGAGGTGACCGGGCGGCACACCTTCGTCGGGAGCCCCCGAACGGTCGCCGACGCGATCGACGACGCCGTGCAGTCCGACGCCGCGGACGGCTACGTGCTCGTCCCGCACGTCACCCCGGGCGGGCTCGACGAGTTCGCCGACACGGTCGTGCCGCTGCTGCAGGAGCGCGGGTCGTTCCGCACCGACTACACCGGGACGACGCTGCGCGAGCACCTCGGGCTCCCGGCCGTCCGCTCGACGACCGACCCGACCGAGGCGGCGACGGCGGCTCCGACCGCGGGCTGACGGTGCCGCCGACGGTGCCGTCGTGCTCGACGGCGGCTCCGGCAGTCGACGCGGCCGACGGCGCCGGATCCGATCGGGCCGCGGCGGGCCCGGCGCTCAGGGGCGCTCGTCGTCGCGGCCCTCGGCCTGCTCCCGGGCGACGTTCTCCCGGTGCGCCCGGACCGCGATCCAGGCCATCACCACCGGGATGCCGAGCAGCAGCCCGAACGACAGCAGCCCGGCGATCCAGTCGCCCGGCACGAGGACCAGCACGATCACGGTGATCGCGACGGCCTGCAGGATCCGGTCGGCACGGCCGCCCGCGGCACGCGATGGCCGGTGCGGTGCGGTCAGCTCGGTGTCGAGCCGCGGGTCGGAACGGCGCAGCTCCTGCTCGAGGGCGGAGAGGCGGAGCTCCTCGTCGCGGTCCAGGGGTCGCGCAGACGGGTGCGGATCGGGATCGCCGGTCCCACCGCCGGGCGACGACGGCGGCAGGGGCGGGGGTGTGACGGACATCGTGACCTCCTCGGTGCCACCGACCGGGTTCCCGCTCCCGGCCACAGCCATCCGGGATGTGCTGAAGATGTCACCGATCCTACCGAAACGGACATACTCCCGCCGCTGCACGCGGCAGGCCCCGGCGGCAGGATCGGCCGCATGGAACGCTGGACCGATCTCGTCGAACGCCACGACCCCGCCGGAGTCCTCGACCGGCTCGACGGACGGCCCGCCCACGAGATCGCCGACGCGCTGGCCCGGATGCAACCGGTCGACGCGGGATGGGTGTTCCGGCTGCTCGACAAGGACCGCGCGCTCGACGTGTTCGAGGAGCTCGACCCGGTCGACCAGCAGGAGCTGCTGGCCGGGCTGCGCGACGACGCGGTGACCGCCCTGGTCGAGGACATGGATCCCGACGACCGCGCACGGATGCTCGGCGAGGCCCCGGCGAAGGTCGCGACCCGGGTGCTCGCCGGGCTCTCGGCCTCGGAGCGGGAGATGACCGCGGCGCTGCTGGGCTACCCCGACGGCTCGGTCGGGCGGGTGATGACCCCGGAGACCGTCGCCGTACCGCTGCACAGCAGCGTGACCGAGGCGCTGGCCGTCGTGCGGCGCAAGGGCGCCCGGGCCGAGACCGTCTACACCCTCGCCGTCACCGACGCCGGGCGCCGGGTGATCGGCACCGTCTCGCTGCGCGACCTGGTGCTGGCCCGCCCGGACGACGCCGTCGCCGACCTCGTCGACGACGGCGCCCCACGGGTGCGGGCCACCGACACCGCCGAGGACGCCGCACGGCTGATGGGTGAGGCGAACCTGCTCGACCTGCTGGTCGTCGACTCCGAGGACCGGCTGCTGGGCCTGCTCACCATCGACGACGCCGTCGAGATCCTGGAGCGCGCCGATACCGAGGACACCGCCCGCCAGTCCGGTGCGGCCCCGTGGTCGGGCCACTACATGTACGTGCGGGTCACGAAGCTGGCGCGCACCCGCGCGGTGTGGCTGGCGGTGCTGCTGCTCGCCGCGGTGCTCACGGTCAACGTGCTCCAGATCTTCGAGGACGCCCTGGAGCAGGTCACCGCACTGGCCCTGTTCATCCCGCTGCTCGTGGGCACCGGCGGCAACGCCGGTGCCCAGTCCGCGTCGGCGGCGGTCCGGGCGATCGCCGTCGGGGAGGTGCGGCTGGCCGACCTGCCCGCCGTCGTCTGGCGGGAGCTGCGGGTCGGGCTGCTGCTGGGCACCCTGCTCGGCGCGCTCGGCCTGCTCGTCGCGTCGCTGCTGGTCGGGGTCCAGGTCGCCGTCGTGGTGGCGGTGACCCTGGTGGCGATCTGCGGCTGGGCGGCGACGGTCGGAGCGACGATGCCGCTGCTGGCCCGCCGGGTCGGGATCGACCCGGCGGTGGTGTCCGCTCCCCTGGTCACGACCCTCGTCGACGCGACCGGGCTGCTGATCTACTTCTCGGTCGCCCGGCTGGTGCTGGGGCTCTGACCCGCGCGCACGGTGTCGTCGCCGTGCCCGGTGGCGTCGCCGTGGCCGGTGGCGTCGCCGTGACCGGCGGCGTCGCCGTGACCGGCGGCCCCGCCGTCGTCGGAGCCGGTGCCCCCGGAGCCGGTGCCGGCAGCACCGGAGGGGGCGTCACCGGCCGCGGCGGCGCGGCGGCGCGAGACCACCAGGCTCGCGACGGCGGCGACGGCGATCGTCCCGGTGATGACCAGCAGCGACAGCCAGATCGGCACCTCGGGCACCGGCACCGGCTGCCCGCCGTTGATGAACGGCACGTTGTTCTCGTGCAGCGCGTGCAGGGTGAGCTTGACGCCGATGAACGCGAGGATCACCGAGAGGCCGTGCGCCAGGTAGATCAGGCGCTCCAGCAGGCCGCCGATCAGGAAGTACAGCTGGCGCAGGCCGAGCAGGGCGAAGGCGTTCGCGGTGAACACCAGGAACGGCTCCTGGGTGAGGCCGAAGATCGCCGGGATCGAGTCGAACGCGAACAGCAGGTCGGTCAGCCCGATCGCGACGATGACCAGCGCCATCGGGGTGAGGAGCCGCTTGCCGTCGATGCGGGTGACGAGCTTCGCGCCGTCGTACTCGGTGGAGGTGGGCAGCACCCTGCGGACCAGGCGGATGAGCCTCGAGTCACCGGCGTCGGCCTGCTCGTGGTCGTCGGAGGACAGCGCCTCGCGGATCTGGGACCAGGCGAGCCAGAACAGGATGATCGCGAACAGGTAGAACACCGCGACGAACTGCTCGATGATCACCGCACCGACCGCGATGAACGCACCGCGCATGACGATCGCTATCGCGATGCCGATCAGCAGCACCTTCTGCTGGTGCACCTTCGGCACCGCGAAGCTGGTCATGATCAGCAGGAAGACGAACAGGTTGTCGACCGAGAGGGCCTTCTCGGTCAGCCAGCCGGCCATGTACTCGCCGCCGTACTGCCAGCCCGAGAAGACACCGACACCGACACCGAACAGCAGGGCGATCGCGATGTAGCCGGCCGACCAGATCGCCGACTCGCGCAGCGTGGGCTCGTGCGGGTCACGGGCGTGCCCGACGAAGTCGAACACGAGCATGCCGATGACGACGGCGACCGTCGCCAGCCACACCCAGAGGGGAACGTTCATTGCGGGATCCTCCAGCGCAGATAGGGGCGCTGAAGGTCTCCTCCGCCCGCCGCGGTGACCGCGATGGACCGGCGCCACCGGGACCAGCTCGTCCTGGTTCCGTATTGACGGCGACGCCGTGTTCGGGAGTACTCCCCTTCGACCGGGCAAACGCTAGGGCATGGCTCTGGGTTCCGACAACGGGGGGTACGCGAGCCTCATCACATCTGTCCGTTTCCGCCGTCGAACGCGCGGTCCCCGCCGACGGCCCGGAACCGGCCCCGGAGCCGGCCCGGGGCTCTCAGCCCGCGGCGAGCCGGACGGTCGCGACCTCGCGGGCCGGCTGCACCGGACGGGGGGCGGCGGGCAGCCTGCGGACGGCGGCGCGGGCCGTCGCGGAGGTGGCCGCCCGCGCGGCGGTCGGGCGGGCCGGGAGGGCCCCGGACCCTGCCACGGCCGGACGGGTCACGACGGGCAGCGGCCCGGTGCCCGACACCCGCGGCGCCGGGACGGTCGCGGCGGCGACGTGCGCGGGCCGCACCGGCTCCTCGGGCAGGACCGGCGGCACCGGCGTCGCCGGGCCCACCGCCACGGCGGGCAGCGGCCGGGACGGAGCGGGCTCGTCGCGGAACGGCGTCGGGACCGGCGACGGCCGGGTGTGCCCGCTCCCCCGCTCCAGCCGCTCACAGCGCTCCCGGCCCCGGCCCGCGACCCGTGCGGCCAGCCGCAGCGCGGTGCGCGGCGCCTCCAGGTAGCCGACCAGCGCCCGGTACACCCAGCCCGGCGCGGACAGCGTGCGGCCGCGGGCCAGGTCGTCGAGCGAGCGGCGCACGACGTCGCAGGGGTCGAGCCACAGCGGGCCCTGCGGGTCGTCGTCGGTCCGGATCCGGCCCGCGGCGACCGCGGTCACGGTCACCCCGGTGCCGTGCAGCGACGCCGCGACGGTGTCGCTGAACGCCAGCACCCAGGACTTCGACGCGCCGTAGGCGTTGCCCCCCCCCCCCCCGG
>NZ_MCIP01000001.1:3034833-3091553 GCF_001932425.1 Pseudonocardia sp. Ae505_Ps2 | reverse complement strand
CGTTGCCCCCCCCCCCCCCCGAGGGCAGGTACCCGGCGACGCTCGCGATGTTGAGGACCCCTCCGTGGCCGCGGGCGGTCATCGCCGGGACCGCCGCGCGGGTGAGGCGCATCAGGGCCGTCACGTTGAGGTCGATCTCGCCGGCGAGCACCTCGACCGGCGCCTCGGCGAACACCGCGTCGGTCTCGACGCCCGCGTTGTTGACCAGCACGTCGACCGGCAGGTCCCGGTCGGTGATCCGGCGCTCGACGGCCGCCAGCCCCGCCGGGTCGGTGAGGTCGGCGGGCAGCGTCTCCACGATCGCGCCGGTGGCCCGGCCGACGGACTCGGCGACCTCGGCGAGGCGGGCGGCGTCGCGCGCCACGAGGACGACGGAGTACCCGCGCTCGGCGAGCTCGCGGGCGTAGACGGCGCCGAGCCCTCGGCTCGCTCCGGTCACCAGTGCAGTCGGCATGTCCGGGACGCTAGGACCCGGACGCTGTGGTGCCCCTGAGAAGGTCACGGCCCGCTGAGAGCCCGCTGAGACCCCTCCGGGACCACCGGGACCGGTGACCCCGGGCCCGCCGCGTCGTTCCACATCGCAACGCCATCTGGACTAACGTGCGCCCCCATCCGCAGCAACCGCGGGTACCGGTCGAGACGAGGAGGTCCCTGTGGCAGGCAAGTTCGAGGTGTACGAGGACCGGGGCGGAAAGTTCCGGTTCCGGCTCAAGGCGAGCAACGGACAGGTCGTCGCGGTCGGCGAGGCCTACGAGACGAAGGCGGCGGCGCACAAGGGCTGCGAGGCGGTGCAGCGCGCCGCGGACGGCGCCACCGTCGCCGAGGTCGACGCCTGACCGACCACCGACTCCCCGGAGACGACCGCACCCCTCGTCGGACGCGCCGCGCCCGACGAGGGGTGCGGTCCCCGCGTTGCCCCGCAGCGGCTCCGACGGGTTGTGGGGGCCGCGGCCCGGGGTTACGGTGATCGTCCGGCTCCGATACGTACCGTGTCCAGGGAGCCGATCCGAGATCCGTTCAACACGCAGCGGACCCCGCACTGCCATCGGCGATTGCGAGGGACCATGCACAGTCCCACACTTCCCACCCGGCCCGCGGAGCGCACCCGCGACGGCCGCCACGGCTACGACGACCTCATCCCCGACCTGCACCAGCTGGCGGCCACCCCGGACGGTGCACCCGGCCGGGCGGCGTTGCGCGACCACGTCATCACCGAGTTCCGTCCCCTGGTGCGCAACCTGTCCCGGCGCTTCGCCGCTCCCGGCCGGGGCGCCGAGGACATCGAGCAGGCCGGCATGCTCGGCCTGGTCAAGGCGGTCGAGGTACGACCCGGGGTCGGCGACCGGGGGCCCGCTGGGCTACCTGGTGCCGAGCATCCGCGGCGAGATGAAGCGTCACCTGCGCGACCACTCGTGGTCGGTGCGGGTACCGCGCGACCTCAAGGAGTTGGCCGTCGCGGTCGGCCGGATCGCCGACGAGATGGGCCAGCGCCTCGGGCGCCCGCCGCGGCCGTCGGAGATCGCCGAGCAGGCCGGCGTGTCGGTCGACGAGGTCGTCGACGCGCTCGGCGCGCTGGAGTCGCACCACGCCAGGTCCCTCGACGCCCCCGTCGGCGACGGCGACGGCCCCGGTCAGACCCTGCCGCTCGTCGAGCGGTTGGGCGGAGAGGACCCGGCGCTGGACCTGGCGGCCCACGGCCCGGGCATGCGGGCGGCGCTGGCCGAGCTGCCCGAGCGCGAGCGCCGCATCCTGGTGCTGCGCTTCTACGGCGACCGGACCCAGTCCCAGATCGCCGCCGACCTGGGCATCTCCCAGATGCACGTGTCCCGGCTGCTGTCCCGCACGCTGTCGCGGCTGCGCGAGCGGCTCACCGGCGACTGACCCGTGCGGGCCTCCCCGGCGGGGGCCTCCCCGCGACCTCCCGGTGTCAGCCGGGCAGGGTCTCACCACCGACCGGGGCGAGCACCTCCCCGGTGTAGTACGAGGACAGCCGCGGCGCGGCGAAGAACACGAAGGACGGGGCGATCTCGTCCGGGGACGCGGGCCGCCCCATCGGGGTCTGCTCCCCGAAGCCCTCGACCTTCTCCTCCGGCATGGTCGCCGGGATCAGCGGGGTCCACACCGGGCCGGGTGCGACGCAGTTGACCCGGATGCCGCGCGGGGTCAGCGACTGGGCGAGCGAGGACGTCAGCGACTGCACCGCGCCCTTGGTGGCGGAGTAGTCGATGAGGCTCTTGTTGCCGCGCAACCCGTTGATCGACCCGGTGTTGACGATCGCGCCGCCGTCGGGCAGGTGCGCGAGGGCCGCCTTGGTCACGCGGAAGTAGCTGTGGATGTTCACCTCGAAGGTGCGCAGCCAGGCATCGTCGTCGATGTCGGTGAGATCGTCGACGGGGTCCTGGGTGGCGATGTTGTTGACCACGGTGTCCAGGCGGCCGAGCTCGTCGACGGTGCGGCGCACGACCTCGGCGCAGTGCCCGGCGTCGCCGAGGTCACCGGGCAGGGTCAGGCAGCGGCGGCCCTCGTCGCGAACGAGCCGCGCGGTGTGCTCGGCGTCGGTGTCCTCGTCGAGATGGGCCAGGGCGACGTCGGCGCCCTCCTTGGCGAAGGCGACGCAGACGGCGCGCCCGATGCCGGAGTCGCCGCCGGTGACCAGTGCGACGGTGCCGGCGAGCAGGTCACGGCCCCGGTAGCCGCGCATCTCGTCGCGGGGCTCGGGGGTCATCGCCGCGGTGTCACCGGGCGGGGTCTGCTGCTGAGCGGGCGGGCTGTCGGGCACGGGGGCTCCTCACGGTCGTCCCGCGTCGATGCGACGGCGGGCGGGAGACCGACGGGCACGACCGAGGGGGTCGACGGCCGCGCCCGACGACCGGACCGCGGCTACCCGTGGCTCCGGCAGCGAAACGGTGCGCGTGTGCCGGACGGCGGGCGGGGTAGTCCGGTCCGCGTGCGGCCGGCACGGTCGCCACGACAAGGAGAGGAGACCCCGATGGACGCGCAGCGGGCACGGTCCCTGCTGACCGAGGAGCTGGACCGGCTGGAGGGCGGTACGGTCGCGACCGAGCGGCCGGCCCCGGGCCAGGACCGCGTCGGCGACGGTCTCGACTTCGGCGACGAGGGCGCTCGGGCCTACGAGACGATGGCCCACGACCTGGACGAGAACACCCGCCGCGCCCGCACACGGCGGGTGCGCGCGGCGCTGACCCGCCTCGACAAGGGCGAGTACGGCCGCTGCGACGTGTGCGGCGGACGGATCGACGACGAGCGGCTCGAGGTGCGCCCCGACACCGACCGCTGTCGCGAGCACCCCGAGGACGACGCGCAGATGCCCGGCCCGGTCGAGGGCTGACCCGGACCGACGCCGACGGGGCCGGCCCTCCCACCTGGGAGGACGGCCCCGTCCGTCGTACGTGGGGAGCTCAGGCGGTCGCACCCTCCGGGTGCACCGGGTGCCTGCCCTCGGCGAACTCCTCGACCAGCTTCGCGCAGAACGCGTCGAGGTCGTCGGGGTTGCGGCTGGTGACCAGCCCCTCGTCGGTCACGACCTGCTCGTCGACGACGGTCGCGCCGGCATTGCGCAGGTCGGTCCGGATGCTCGGGAACGAGGTGAGGGTGCGGCCCTTCACGACGTCGGCCTCGACCAGCGTCCACGGCCCGTGGCAGATCGCGCCGACCGGCTTGCCCGCCGTGAAGAACGCCTTCACGAACGCCACCGCGGTGGCGTCGGCCCGGAGGTTGTCCGGGTTCACGGTGCCGCCGGGCAGCACCAGGGCGTCGTAGTCGTCGGCGGACACGTCCGCGACGGCACGGTCGACGTCGAGCTTTTCGTCCGGGTTGATGTCGGCCGACATCGACTGGATCGGGTCCGTGGACAGCGAGACCACCTCGACCCGCGCGCCGGCCTTGCGCAGCTCGTCGCGGGGCTGGACCAGCTCGACCTTCTCGACGCCGTCCGTGGCCAGGATCGCGACGGTCCGGCCCTGCAGTTCGTTCGCCACCGTGGGTTCCTCCTCGGTCTCGTGCTCGTGCGGTGTCCCGTCCCGCCTTCCCGCTGTGGGCGCGGTCAATCGCGCACGAGGGACCGGCATCTGTCGCCGTCCTCCCCGCCGGGCTAAGCTGCCTGGGTAGCTCAGCGATACCCAGGGGGCGGGATGGACGCACGGACGGCGGCGGCGTCCCAGGTGTGCTCGGTGGCCCGCACCGCGGCGCTGCTGGCCGACCCCTGGACGGTGCTGCTGGTGCGCGACCTCGGCCGCGGGATCACCCGCTTCGACCAGCTGGCGCGCGGCCTGGGTGTCGCGCGCACCGTGCAGAGCCGGCGCCTGTCCGAGCTGGTCGACGACGGCGTCGTCGAACGGGTGGACTACCGCGAACCCGGGGCGCGGACCCGTGCCGAGTACCGCCTGACCCGGCGCGGCCGCGATCTGGGCGTCGTCCTGGCCGCACTCATGGACTTCGGTGACCGGCACCTCGCCGGCGACGCCGGACCTCCCGTGGTCCGCGTGCACACCGGCTGCGGCGCCCCGGTGCGCCTGGTGAGCGTGTGCGGTGCCGGACACCGTCTGGGCCGTACCGACGAGGTCCACCTCGAACCGGGGCCCGGAGCCCCCGACACCGACACCGACACCGACCAGGAGCCACGATGACCTCCGCAGCAGGGCCCGCCACCGGGCCGGCCGCCACGCGCCGCCGCGAGCACGAGTGGACCGACCCGATGGCGCTCGCCGCCGCCGCGTCCGGTCTGGACGGACTGGAGTACCTGCGCCGGATCGTCGACGGCCGTCTCCCCGGCGCGCCCGTCGCGAGTCTCGTCGGCTTCCGCGCCGTCTCCGCCGAGCACGGGCGCGTCGCGTTCGCCTTCGAACCCGGCGAGCACCAGTACAACCCGATCGGCTCGGTGCACGGCGGGGTGTACGCCACGCTGCTCGACTCCGCCTGCGGGTGCGCGGTGCACTCCACGCTCCCCGCCGGGACCGGCTACACCAGCCTGGACCTGTCGGTGCGCTTCCTGCGCCGGATCACCGTCGACACCGGCACCGTGACGTGCACCGGCCACGTCGTGCAGGCCGGGCGCCGCACCGCGCTGGCCCGGGCCGAGCTGACCGACGCCCGGGGGAGGCTGCTGGGCGAGGCCACGTCGAGCTGCCTGATCCTGCCCGGGGACTGAGCTGATCCCGCCCGCGGGACTGAGCTGCCCCCGCCCGGGGGGCCGAGCTGACCCTGCCCGGGGGCCGGGCTGATCGTGCCCGGGGGGCGAGCCCGGCTCAGCGCGGGACGATCGGGCCCTGGGTCGGCGCGACGCCGGAGCGTTCGGCGCGCTGCGCGGCCTCGACGCAGGTCGCGGCGCGGACCGCGCCCGCCGCGTCCGGGCCGGTGGCGTAGCGCGCGGGCCCGGGGAGCTCGGGGGTGAGGGCGCGCGCGTCGTCGGTGACGGCGGCGAAGCCCTGGCGCCCCCACACCCACACGGCGCGGTCCCCGGCGCCGCGCACCGTGCCGGTGATCGGCGCCGAGACGAACGTGAGGTCCCCGTCGGTCGCGGTGAACCGGGCCGCGCCGGGCACCGCACCGGCCGGGAGCGCACCGGAGAGGGCGTCGAGGAGGGTCCCCTGCGCGGGGGTGCACGAGCGCAGCGCGGCGGCCGGGTCGTCGACGGCGAGCCGGGCGAACTCGGTGGCCGGGTCGATCTCGCGGGACGCGCGCGCCTCCCCCGGTGCGACGAGCGTCCCGACACCGACGACGACGGCGGCCAGCACGCCGGCGCCCACCAGCAGGACGCCCGCGCACCAGGCGACGGTCCGCAGGACCATCGGCCGCGATCCGCTCATGACCACAATCTATCCGCGCACCGGGACATCGGCCCCGCGAAACATGATCGGTTACCGAGCGGTGACACCGGCCGGGTCGTTCACCGCCCCGATCGGGTCGGCGCAGTTCCCTTCCCCATTCGCGCGGGGTAATGCGCGGAATGCGACCACCGAACCATTCTGTGACGATCGGTGCACGTTCTCCTACCGAGCGTGGTCGGCGTGGTCGTGGTCGGCGTGGTCGTGGTCGGCGTGGTCGTGGTCGGCGTGGTCGTGGTCGTGCCCGGCCGGGCGGGCGGCGAGGTCGGCGGCCCGGGTGAGCACCTCCGCCCCGTCGAGACGGCCCGCGGCGACGAGCGCGTCCTCACAGGCGGCGAGCCAGCAACCGTAGTAGGGGGCGGCGGGATCGGCGGCGATCCGCGCGACCAGCCGGTCGCGGAACCCGTCCCAGGTGAACACCCCCGCCTCGGCGAGCGCGACGGCCAGCCCGAACGCGCGCCCCTCCCAGGGCGCGGCGAACACCAGCTCCCCGTTGCTGCGCGGCGGGGCCGCGGGACCCGTGGTGTCGAGCACCGGCCCGCTCACGACGGCCCGGCCACGTCGGCGACCCCGACCATCGCGTCCCGCCCGACCAGCCCGGCGAGCTGCTCGACGGTGAACCCGTCGGTGCCGGCGGGTCGGCGCGGCAGCACGAGGTAGCGGACCTCGGCCGAGGAGTCCCACACCTCGATCCGGCGCTCCGGGGGCACGTCGAGCCCCATCTCGGCGAGCACGGTGCGCGGCTCGCGCACGACCCGGGCCCGGTAGGCGGGGTCCTTGTACCAGCTCGGGGGCAGGCCGAGGACCGGCCACGGATAGCAGGAGCACAGCGTGCAGACCACGACGTGGTGCACCTGGTCGGTCTGCTCCAGCACCACCATGTGCTCGCCCTGCGGTCCGCTGAACCCGAGCGCGGCGATCGCCGCCGTGCCGTCGCGCAGCAGCCACTCCCGGTACTCCGGGTCGGTCCAGGCGCGGGCGACGACCGTCGCCCCGTTCAGGGGACCGACGTCGCGTTCGTAGGTGCGCACGACCCCGTCGACGACGGCCGGGTCCACCAGCCCCCGTTCGACCAGCAGCTCCTCCAGCGCCGCGGTGCGCAGCGCCGGACCGGGATCGTCGTCGGTCATCGTGGCTCCAGGTAGGACTCGAACAGGTCGGCGTGCACGATCACGTCCGGGTGCGCGCCGGGGCCCCACACGTCGGGGGCGGCGAAGGCCACGGTGTACACGTGCTCGGGGTGCTCCCCGGCGAACACCGCGTGGGTGTCGGGCAGCACGTGCGCGGGCCGGACCGCGGTCACGGCACCGGGCGCTCCGCGCAGATAGCGGGGCAGCTTGCACGGTCCCCGCCCGACCGGCCCCGCCGACGGCGCGGGCGGCGCGACGTCCGGGGGCTCCCGGCGGGCGCGGACCGGGTCGCCGGGGGCGAAGCGCGGCGCGGCGTCGACGGTGCGCAGCGACCCGGGCGCGGTGGGTGCGTAGTCGGGCTTCGCCAGGGGCGGGTCGGCCGGCTCGGGCACGTCCTCGCCGCGGGTGTGCCGGGCACGGGCCTCCACCGCGCCGGGAGCCAGCACGCCCGAGTCGACCAGCATCAGCTCGGCGGCATGCAGCCAGCGGCCGTAGTAACCGTCGTCGAGGTAGCGGGTGCGGTCCAACCGGGACAGCGCGTGCCGGAACGCGTCCAGGTTGCGTCCGGAGATCCGGCCCATGGTCAGCGCGGTCAGTGCAAACGCCCGCCCCTCCCATGCCCGGGCGAACGGCGGCTCGGGCTCGACGTCGCCCGGGGCGACGACCCGGCCCCAGCCCGTCGTCCCGCCCAGGTCGGCCGGGTCGTCAGGGTCGACGGACCCGTCCACTCAGGACCCCAGGGCCAGGACGTTGCAGACGTCGCCGCGGCCGCCGGTCGAGGTCAGGCCGCGCTGGGAGCGGATCCGCTCGGCGAGGAACGCCGCGTCGGCGCCCACCCCGGAGAACCGTCCGGACCCCCAGGTCCACTGCCAGGGCAGACCGAGGAAGAACAACCCGGGAACGCTCGTCACGCCGCGGCTGTGCACCGGCGAGCCGCGGCCGGTGAACACACCGAGGTCGACCCAGGAGAAGTCCTGCCGGAACCCGATGCACCAGACCACCGAGGTGATCCCGGTGTCGGCCAGCGCCAGCTCGGTGATCTCGCGCTCCGGGCGCCACACCGGGGTGTAGCGCTCCTCGACCGGGGCGTCGATCCCCTTGTCGGCGATCCAGCCGTCGATGGTGTCCTTGATGGACTCGCTGACCTCGTCGGCGTGGTCCAGGGAGGACTCCAGGTCGGGGGCGAAGGTGAGCCGCCCCGCGGCGTGGTCGGTGAGCGCGCCGTAGAGCTGCATGCCCTCGGTGGCGAAGCGGCGCAGGTCGATGTCGCGACCGCCGTCGCGGCCGGTCACGTAGTGGTTGGCCTGCGCGCGCACGGCCTCGCGACGCGGGTGCCGGGTGACCGGCATCCGGTAGTAGCCCATCTCGTCGAGCCAGTCGGTGACGTCGCGGCCCCGGTAGAAGCGGGCCACTCGCGGCGCGTGCCCGACGACGAGGTGCACCGTCCGTCCCTCCAGGTGCAGGTCCTCGGCGATCTGGGCGCCGGACTGCCCGGACCCGACCACCAGCACCTCCCCCGGCGGCAGCTGCCCGGGGTTGCGGTAGTCCTGGGACCCGATCTGCGTGATGCCGGCCGGCAGCGGCTCGGACAGCGGCGGGGTGAGCGGTGTGTGGTACCCGCCGGTGGCGACGACGACCTGGTCCGCGGTGCACCTCCCGGCGGAGGTCTCGACGACGAAGGTCCCCCGCTCGTCCTGGTGCACGCGTCTCACCTCGACGCCCTCGATCAGCGGCGGGTCGACGAACGCCCGGTAGGCCTCCAGGTAGTCGACGATCTCGCTGCGGACCATGAACCCGTGCGGGTCCGGCCCGGCGTAGGGGAAGTCCGGCAGGTCGCACTGCCAGTTCGGCGTGACCAGGCTGAACGTGTCCCAGCGGTGCCGCTTCCAGGACGAGGCGACGACGTCGCGTTCGAGGACGAGGTGGTCGATGCCGCGCACGTCCAGGCACCGGCTCATCGACAGACCCGCCTGCCCGCCGCCGACGACGACGACCGTCCGGTGCTCACCGTCCAGCTCGGCGGGCGGGGGACGCCGGTCCTCGCGTCGGATCATCGCGGTCATGGGGCCTCCTCGTGGGTGGTCGGGGAACGGACCCACCGTCGACCCGTCGCATTACCGAATCGTGTCGTTCGGACGACGGGAGTATTGCCCCGTGTTACGCAACACGACGGTCACACAGGGCCGATCCGGAATTGTTGTCGTAGTCCGCTCTCAACGTTCCGGCAACAGAACACTGGTGTCGTAGTGATCGCCGGAAACGGTGGGACCCGATCCCATCGCATTCTCCCTCTCCGGCGCTCCCACGCACACGTTTCCCGGCGTGGATCCGTCACACCACGAGGAGCATCCCCATGACCAGCGCCGAGCTGTCCGACGTCGAGAAGAAGAGCCTCGAGGAGATCCCGCACCCCTCGCTGCCCGAGGGTTCAAGCATCTACGGCGGGACGAAGGTCTTCCCCGACCTGCAGGCCGAGGACGGCGAGACCTACTTCACCCTGGTGCACGGCATCGCCCACGAGTCCTCGGTCAGCTTCGTGGCCGTGCTGCAGGCGACCCGTGCCCTGCGCAAGGGCTTCGAGTCGGCCATGTACTTCTACGGCCCCGGCTCGCTGAACTGCCTGGCCACCCGCGGCTTCCCGACCACCGGCACGTCCGCGTTCCCCGGCGAGCACAACATCAACGACCAGCTCAAGACCTTCATCGGCGAGGGCGGCAAGGTCTACTGCTGTCGCTTCGGGCTGTCGCTGCACGGTGCCCGCGAGGAGGACCTGATCGAGGGCGTCATCCCGACGCACCCGCTCGACGTCCAGGACGCCCTCATCTACTACGCCCGCAAGGGCGCGATCATCAACTCGACCTACCAGCTCTGAGGAGACGGCGGGACGCCGTCGCGTACCGGATCCCGCACCGAGATGCAGCACAGGGCGCCCCGTCGCCCGCCACGCCCGCCGTGGGCTGCGTCTCGGTGCGGCCGGGCGCACCGGTCGCCCCGCCGCACCCGGCCCGTCGCATCCGGCCCGTCGCACCCGGCCGTCGCATCCACGGAGGTCCGCCGCATGTCCGCACCGTCCCGTACCGAGCCCGGTCTGCGGGCCCGCGCCGAGCTCGCCGTCCGCGGCGTGGGGCTCGACCCCGACACCGACTCCGACACCGGTTCCGGCACCGGCGCTGACACCGGCACCCGGCCGGACCGACCCTCCGGCGTGACCGACCTCGGCTCGGTCATCCCGCTGCGCCGCCCCGGCGGGGCGGGACCGTCCGCGGACGGGCACGTGCTCGTCGACGGGCTGGCGACCACGGTCCCGATCGTCGCCGACTCCCCGTACCGGCTGCGGGACGGACGGCTGCTGCGCCGCGAGCCCGGCGGCGGCGTGACCGACATGGGCGTCGCCGTCGACACCGTCGCCCGGCCGGCGTTCTACGACCTCACCACCGCCGACGGCGTGTCCTACGAGAAGATCGCCCGCCTGCACGGCAACGACGTGCTCGCCTCGACGGTGGTGCAGACCTGCGTGCGCTACGGCGAGGCCGACCGCTGCCGGTTCTGCGCGATCGAGCAGTCCCTGGCCTCCGGCGCGACGACGGCGGTGAAGACCCCCGACCAGCTCGCCGAGGTCGCCGAGGCCGCGGTCCGCCTGGACGGGGTGCGTCAGATGGTGCTGACCACCGGCACCTCGAACGGCCGCGACCGCGGCGCCCGACACCTGCTGCGCTGCGTGCGCGCGATCCGCGAGCGCGTCCCCGCGCTGCCGATCCAGGTCCAGTGCGAGCCGCCCGCCCCCGACGACCTCGGCGTGGTCGCCGAGCTGGCCGCCGCGGGTGCCGACGCGATCGGCATCCACGTCGAGTCCCTCGACGACGACGTCCGCCGCCGCTGGATGCCCGGCAAGGCCACGGTTCCGCTGTCCCAGTACTGGGCGGCCTGGGACGAGGCCGTGCGGGTGTTCGGCCCGAACTCGGTGTCGACCTACCTGATCGTCGGTCTCGGTGAGGACCCCGACGAGCTCGTCGCCGGCGCGGCGGAGCTGGTCGCGGCCGGGGTGTACCCGTTCGTCGTCCCCTACCGGCCGCTGCCCGGCACCCTCGCGTTCGCCGACGGGGTGCCCGCACCCGCCCCGGACCTGCTCGCCGACGTCACCGAGCGGGTCGCCGCGGTGCTCCGCGCCGCCGGGATGCGCGGCGCCGACCAGGCCGCGGGCTGTGCGGCCTGCGGGGCGTGCAGCGCCCTGTCGGCGGCGGGGGGCTGAGCGTGAGCACCACCGACCCGCGCCCCCGCTTCGTGACCGGGAAACCCCGGCACCTGACCCCGGCACCGCGCTGGATCGCCGACGAGCTGCTCGGCGGCCGCCCGACCGGCGCGGGCGACCCGCCCGCGATCACGATCCGTGAGGCCCGCGCCGACGATGCGCGCGACCCCGGCGTCGCCGCGTACCGGGCGCTGCGCCGCGCGGTGTTCTGCGTCGAGCAGGGCCTGTTCCCCGACCGACCCACCGCCGACCTCGACGACCACGACGCCGACGGCCGCGTCGTCGTCCTGCTCGCCCACGACGCCGACGGGACCCTGCTCGGCGGGGTACGCCTCGGCCCGGCCAGGGCGGCCCACCCCGACATCGGGTGGTGGACCGGCAGCAGGCTGGTGGTGGCCCCCGCCGCACGCCGCCGCGCCGGTGTCGGGGTCGGCGCCGCGCTGGTCCGCGCCGCGTGCGCGCGCGCCGAGGCCGCGGGTGCCCTGCGCTTCGACGCCGACGTGCAGGCCGCGGGCGCGGTCCTGTTCGAGCGGCTCGGCTGGACCCGGGTGCGCGACAGCGTGGTCGCCGGGGCCCCGCACGTCACGATGCGGTGGCCGGTGACCCGCGTCCAGGATCTCGTCGTCGCCACCAAGGCCCCGTTGGGGGCGCTGGTCGGCGGGCTCGGCCCGGCCGGGTTCGTCGGCGACGACGGCGCCCCCGTCCCGGGCAGCGACCTGATCGCCTGCTGCGACGCGATCGTGCCCGCCATGGTCGAGCGCGACCCGGAATGGGCGGGCTGGGCCGGGGTGCTGGTCAACGTCAACGACCTCGCGGCGATGGGCGCCGCCCCCGTCGGACTGCTCGACGCCGTCGGCGCCCGGGACGCCTCCTTCGCCCACCGCGTGCTGAGCGGCGTGCGCGACGCGGCCGCCGCCTACGGCGTCCCGCTGCTCGGCGGGCACACCCAGCTCGACGTGCCCGCGTCGCTGTCGCTGACCGCGCTCGGGCGCACCGACCGGCCCGTCCCCGCCGGTGGCGGGCGAGCCGGGCACCGGGTGCGGCTCACCACCGACCTCGGCGGCGGCTGGCGACCCGGCTACGCCGGACGCCAGTGGGACTCGACCACCTCCCGCACCCGCGCTGAGCTCGCCGCGACCGTCGGCGCCATCGGCCCGGACGCACCGCACCGCCCGGCCGCCGCGAAGGACGTGTCGATGGCCGGGCTCGCCGGAACCCTCGGCATGCTCGCCGAGGCCTCCGGGGTCGGCGCCGTGCTCGACGTCGCCGCCGTCCCCCGCCCCGACGGTGCCACCGCGGGCGACTGGTTCACCTGCTTCCCCGGGTTCGGTCTGCTCACCGCGGACGACCCCGGCGCCCCCGCCCCCGACGCCGGTCCCGCGGTCTCCGCCGAGTGCGGCGAGCTCGTCCCCGGTGCCGGGGTCCGGCTGCGCTGGCCGGACGGCGAGGAGACCGAGGCCGTCGCCGCGGGCGTCACCGGCATGGGCCGCGCCGGCACCCCCGCCCCCCACCCTGAGGAGACCCGATGACGCCCACGACCTTCGGTGCCGCCGCGCAGGGCTTCGTCCGTGACCTCGACGAGGACTTCGACCGGATCGCCGCCACGATCGCCCGCGCCCGCGCGGCCGGGGTGCAGGTGCTCGCGCTGCCCGAGGCCGCGATGGGCGGCTACCTGTCGTCGCTGCACGACGTGCCCGGCACCCCGGCCGACCGGCCCCCGCAGCTGGACCCGGACGGACCGGAGATCCGGCGGCTTGCCGCGCTGGCCGGGGACATGGTCGTCGCGGCCGGGTACTGCGAGATCGGGGACGACGCGTCCGGCGGGCTGCCCTACAACTCCTGCGTCGCCGTCACCGGTGACGGGGTGCTCGGCCGGCACCGCAAGGTGCACCAGCCGATCAACGAGAACTCCAGCTACGCCGCCGGTGACCGGTTCGCCGCGTTCGACACGCCGTACGGCCGCACCGGCATGATGATCTGCTACGACAAGGCGTTCCCCGAGGCGGCCCGCGCGCTGGCCGACGACGGCGCCCGGACCGTGCTGTGCCTGTCGGCGTGGCCGGCGTCGCGGACCAACCGGGCCCCGGTGCTCGCCGACGACCGGTGGGCCCGCCGCTTCGACCTGCACGACCGCTCCCGGGCGCTGGAGAACCAGATCGTCTGGGTCTCGGCGAACCAGGCCGGTACCTTCGGCGACATGCAGCTGGTGGCGAGCGCGAAGATCGTCGACCCGGGAGGCGAGGTGCTGGCGACGACCGGCAGCGAGGCCGGTCTGGCCGTCGCGACCGTCGACGTCGACCAGTCCGTGGACGCCGCCCGCCGCGTGATGGGGCACCTGCGTGACCGCCGTCCGGCGGCCTACGGACCGGGTCCGGTCCGCGCGGGGGTGTGAGGTGCGTGTCGCCGCGGCGGCCGCGAACTTCACCCGGGACGTCGCGTTCGACCTGGAGCGGATCGGCGTGATCGTCGCGCACGCCCGGGAGCAGGGCGTGAGCGTGCTGGTGCTGCCCGACGGCGCGCTCGGCGGCTACGTGCACGACCTGCGCAGCCCCGACCCGGCCGACGACGCGGTGCTGCCGCCCGAGCTCGACCCGGACGGCCCCGAGGTGCGCGCGGTCGCCGCGCTCGCCAGGGAGATGGTGGTGTGCGTCGGGTTCTGCGAGGCCGGACCCGAGCCGGGGGTCCGCTGGAACTCCGCGGTCTGCCTGACCGGCGACGGCGTGCTCGGCAGGCACCGGAAGGTGCACCAGCCCGCGGGTGTGGCCGGGCTGTTCGCCGCCGGGGACGGGTTCACCGCGTTCGACACCCCCGCCGGCCGGATGGGGATGCTCATCGACCACGACAAGACCTTCCCCGAGTCGGCCCGCTCCCTGGCGCTCGACGGCGCGCAGCTGCTGGCCTGCCTGTCGGCCTGGCCGACCTCGCTGACCAACCGGGCTCCCCGGATGGCGCAGGACCGCCAGGCCCGGCTGTTCGACCTGTACGACCAGTCCCGCGCCGCGGAGAACCAGGTGCTGCTGCTCTCGGCGAACCAGAGCGGGCGCAACGGCTCGCTGCACTTCCTGGGCCGGGCGAAGGTCGTCGGGCCGGGCGGGGACATCCTGGCCCGCACCTGGTCCAAGGGCGGGCTCGCCGTCGCCGACGTCGAACCCGCCGAGATGATCGGCTCCGCCCGCGCGGTGCTGCACCACCTCAAGGAACGCCGACCCGACCTCTACCGGGGCTGAGCGGTGCGGATCCGGCTGTCCACCTACTCCACCAAGCCGCGCGGCGGGGTCGTGCACACCCTCGCGCTGGCCGAGGCGCTCGCCGCCGCCGGGCACGACGTCGCGGTGTTCTCACTGGCCCGAGGCGGGGACGCCGGCTTCTTCCGGGCCGTCGACCCCCGCGTCGCGGTGCACCTGGTCGAGGTGCCCGAGATCGACGGCGAGACCGTCGGCGCCCGCATCCTCCGCTCGATCGACCTCCTGGCCGCCGGGTTGGCCGAGGCCCCGCCCGTCGACGTGCGGCACGCCCAGGACTGCCTGTCCGCCAACGCCGAGGGTCGCGCGCACGGCTACGGCTCGCTGCTGCGCACCGTGCACCACCTCGACGAGTTCAGCACCCCCGAGCTGGCCGCCTGCCACGAACGCGCCCTGGTCGGACCGGCGGCGCTGGTGTGCGTCTCCCGGGCCGTCGCCGCCGAGGTGCGCGCCGGCTGGGGCCGGGAGGCGACCGTGATCGGCAACGGCGTCGACGCCGCCCGCTTCGCCCGGGCCGCCGACACCGGCGCCGGCTCGCCGTGGCGGGACCGGTTCGGTCGCTACGTGCTCTCGGTCGGCGGGATCGAGCCGCGCAAGGGCACCGCTGACCTGGTGGAGGCGATGGCGCTGCTCGGCCCGGGGGCCCGCCTGGTGATCGGCGGCGGCGAGACGCTGTTCGACTACCGCGACTACCGGTCCCGGGTGCTCGCCCGGGCCGAGGAGCTGGGCGTCGTCCCGGAGATCCTCGGCCCCGTCGACGACGACGCGCTCCCCGGTCTCATGGCCGGCGCGGCGGCGTTCGCGTTCCCGTCGGCCAAGGAGGGCTTCGGCCTGGCCGCGATGGAGGCACTCGCCGCCGGGGTCCCGCTGGTGACCCGGGACCTGCCGGTGCTGCGCGAGGTCTTCGGCGACGCGGCACGGTTCGCCCACGACCCGGCCGGTTTCGCCGCGGCGCTCGCCGACGCGCTGGCCGCCCCCGACCCGCGGCGCGCGGCCGCCGGGCGGGCACTGGCCGCCGCACACACCTGGTCGGCGGCGGCCGAGCGGCATGCGGACCTCTACCGCGCCCGTCTCGCCACCGTGGGGTGACGGCGGACACACCGACTGCGCTAGCCTGGGGCGACGACACGACGTCGACGTCCGGGGGGTACGCCGATGCCTGCTCACGAGGCACCCGCTGCGGCCACCGTCGTGCCCCTGTGCCGCGCCGCCCGCCACGGCGACGCCGCCGGGGCCCGCTGCCCGCACTGCGCCCGCCCCACCCGCGACGACCGCGACGCCGTCGTGCTGCCGCTGCCCCGCCTGCGCGGCCACGAGGTGCTCGCCGGCGAGCTCTGACCACCGGTCGCACATCGGTCGCGCACCGCTCCGCCCCCCGCGGTGGTGACCCGCCTGTACCCGCGCCGATCGCCCTGTACCTGCGCTGGTCCGCCGCCGCGCGGGCATCCTCGTTCGCGCGGTGATCCCTTGTTCGCGCCGTGATGCGCCGGGCGCGCGGTGATCCGCCGTGCGCACGGTGATCCGCTGCACGCACGGTGATCCGCTGCACGCGCGTGCCCGGATGCGCGCACCGAGCGGATCAGCGCGCGCACCGGGGATCACCGGTACCGGTGCCCGTCCACAATCGTGGGATTGCTCCACAGGAGGCGAACCCGTCCCGGTGTGGTGGCCGGATCCGGGCAGGGTCGGGACCGTGGACGAACCGCTGCTGCGCCGCGACCTGCTGAGACTCAGGACGACCGAGGCCGAGATCCGCACCGCCCTGCGCACCGGTCGCTGGACCGGTCTGCGTCCGGGCGTGTACCTGGAGACCGGCGACGAGCGTCTGCGGTTCGCCTCCACACGGCACGCGACCCTGGTGGAGGCGACGTTCCCCACCCTCGCCCCCGGGGCCGTGGTCAGCGGTCCCTCCGCCGCCGTGCGGCACGGCCTGCCGGTCTGGGGCGTCCCCCTGACCACGGTGCACGTCACCCGGGACCGCCCGTCCGGCGGGCGCGGCGGGCCGCGGCTGCGCGTGCACGCCTCACCCCTGGCCGACGGCGAGGTCGTCGACGTCGACGGCATCCCGACGACGTCGGTGGCCCGCACCGTCGTCGACGTGGCCCGCACCGCGCCGTTCGAGACCGCCGTGGCCGTCGCCGACGCGGCACTGCACCGGCATCTGGTCACGCCCGACCGTCTGCGCGACGCGGTGCTCGCCGCCTGCGGACGCCACGGGATCGGCCGGGCCCGGGCCGTCGTCGCGTTCGCCGACGCCCGCGCGGACGGGCCGGGCGAGTCGCGCAGCCGCGTCCGGATGGCGCGCCTGCACGTGGCGACCCCCGTACTGCAGCACCCCGTGCTCGACGACCGCGGTCACCGGATCGGCGTCGTCGACTTCTGGTGGCCGGACCACGGGGTGATCGGGGAGTTCGACGGCCTGGGCAAGTACGGGCGGTCGGTGCGTCCGGGAGAGGGCGCGGCGGACGCCGTCGTCCGGGAGAAGCGACGCGAGGACGCCCTGCGGGCCCGCCCCGAGGTGCGCACGGTCGTGCGCTGGACCTGGGACGACCTGGACGACTTCGCCGCCGTCGCGCACCGTCTCCCCCGCGCAGCATGATCCGCACCCCGCGCGGTGATCCGCTGTCCGCGCGTGCCCGGACGCGCGCGCGGAGCGGATCACCGCGCGGCGGTCGGATCACCGCGCGGCCGGCGGATCGACGCAGCGGCGGCAGGTCCGCGCAGCGGCGGCAGATCGATGCGAAGCCGGCAGATCCTCGCGACGCCGGCAGATCGGTGCGCCGGCAGGTCGGCGCTGCGGCGGATCAGCGCAGCGGATCAGCGCGGCGGATCAGCGCCGCGGACCGGCCTCGGGACCCCGGTCAGTCGGGCGGGCGCAGGACCGTCGACCCGAGTACGCGGCAGGCGAGCAGCGCCACCTCGACGTCGAGCCGGTCGTCGCCGAGGGGCCGGCCCCGCACCTCCTCGGCGCGGCGCAGCCGGTACTGCACGGTGTTCTTGTGCAGGTGCAGCTCGCCCGCCGCGGCGGCGAGGCTGCCGCCGCCGCGCAGGTAGGCCGCGAGGGTGTCGCGGAGCCGGGCGTGCTGCTCGTCGTCGATCGCGAGGTCGCCGAGGATCTCGGCGACCCGGTCGGCGAGCAGGTCGGTGCCCGCGTCGAGCAGCAGCAGCGGACCGAGGTCGTCGGCGGTGGTGACCGGCAGTCGGGCGGCGGGAACGGCGGCGGTGACGACCTCCTGCACCCGGCGGGCCCGGCGGTGCGCGCCGCGGAACCCGTCGAGGCCGCGGCCGGGTCCGCCGAGCGCGACCCACACCGGGCCGGGCGGCAGGGTGACCGGGCCACCCCCGCCCTGGTACCAGGCCCAGGAGGTGACCGCGTCCGGGGCGACGACCAGCGGGGCCCGCGAGCAGCCCAGGGCGACGCCGAGGTCGGCGACGGCGCGTTCCAGGGCCCGGCCGGGATCGGGGGCGTCCGGGTCGACCCAGAGCACCGCGGCCGCGTGCTCCCCCGCGACCGGGTGACCGAGCGCCGCCTCGACCTCGGTGACGGTCCCGCCGCGCCCGGCGAGCACGGCGTCGACCATCGCGAGCCGGGCGGCGTCGCGGCGGCGGACCCAGCCGTCGCGTTCGGCCTGGTGGACCGCGACCATCTCCTCGGAGACCCGGTCGACGTAGCCGAAGGCGACCGCCGTGAGCGCGCCGACGGCGTCGCCGACCTCGGCGGTCCCCAGCCCGGACCCGGCGATGCGGCCGATGAGCTCCTGCTGGAACACCGACTGCCCCAGCCGGTAGGCCCGCAGGACGACCGTGACCGGAACCCCCTGCTGGGCGAGGCGGCGGGCGATCTCCCCGGCGACCGGGGGCAGCGGCACCTCGTCCGGCGCCCGGCCGGTCAGCACGGCCAGCGCCCCCTCCAGCGACCCCTGCACGGTGGCGACCAGCAGCTCGCGCACGCGGGGGTCGCGGCCGAGCTCGGGCAACCCGGCGTCGATCTCGGCGAGCACCCGGGCGCCGAGCGCCTCGACGTCGTCGCGGACCTCGGTCGCGAGGCGGGCGAGCAGGTCGGTCACCGTCGACACGGGACCGACCGTAGCGCGACGCCCGCCCGGCTCCGGGGATCCGGTGCGGGGCGGGCGTCGCGCGGAGGTGCTCAGCTCTCCAGGGCCAGCGCGCGGGCGGGGCAGGCGCGGACGGCGGCGTCCACGTGCGACCGCTCGGACTCGGGCGGGTGCTCGTCGCGGACGACGACCACGTCGTCCTCCCCCACCTCGAACCAGCCGTCGGCCATCGCCTCACACATCCCGATGCCCTGGCAGGCGTCGAGGTCGGCGACGATGCGCATCAGACCTCCTCGGTGGTGAGCGCGACGAAGTCGACCTTCTCGCGGACCCCGCAGTCCGGGCAGCACCAGTCGTCGGGGATCTGCGACCACGGGGTGCCCGCCGGGAAGCCCTCGGCCTCGTTGCCCACGGCGACCTCGTAGGTGTAGCCGCAGCCGGGGCAGCGGGCGGCGGTGACGGCGTCGCTCTGGGCCCGCCGGGTGACGTCGGCCGCGGTCTCCGCGGCCGGGGCCGGGTCGGCGGGCGGCGGGTACGCGGCGAGCAGCTTCTCGCGCTTGCCGGGCTGCAGGTTGGCGTAACGCAGGTCGCCGTCGTAGTGGGCCACCACCAGCGGGTCCATCAGCCGGCGGAACACCGGCGGGACGGTCGCGGCCAGCATCATCCCGGTGTAGCCGGTCGGCAGGACCGGGGCCTCCGGGAAGTCGCGCAGCGTCTGGAACCGGCGGACCGGGTTCGCGTGGTGGTCGGAGTGGCGCTGCAGGTGGTAGAGCAGCACGTTGGTGGCGATGTTGTTGGAGTTCCAGGAGTGCTCGGGCAGCACGCGCTCGTAGCGGCGGCGGTCCGGCGGGCCGACCTTCTGGCGCAGCATCCCGTAGTGCTCCATGTAGTTCACCAGCTCGAGCAGGGTGAACCCGAAGACGGCCTGGATCAGCAGGTAGGGCAGCACGCCCCAGCCGAACAGCGCGATGATCGCGCCCCAGAGCACCACCGACATCAGCCAGGCGTTCAGCACGTCGTTGCCGATCCGGAACGGGTGCCGGTCGCGGCGGGCGTAGCGCTTGCGCTCCAGGCGCCAGGCGCTGGTCAGCGAGCCCAGCACGGTGCGCGGCCAGAAGCGGTAGAAGCTCTCGCCCATCCGGGCCGAGGCCGGGTCCTCCGGGGTGGAGACGCGCACGTGGTGGCCACGGTTGTGCTCGACGTAGAAGTGGCCGTAGAAGCTCGGGGCGAGCGCGATCTTCGCGGCCCAGCGCTCGACGTCCTCGCGCTTGTGGCCCAGCTCGTGGGCGGTGTTGATCGCGACGCCGGCGACGGTGCCGAGCGTGATCGCGAGGCCGATGTTGCCGACCACCGGGGCGCCCGCGGTGGCGATGTACCACATTCCCGCGAACAGGCCCGCGTACTGCAGCGGGAGGTAGGCGTAGGTGACCCAGCGGTAGTAGCGGTCCTCCTCCAGCTCCTCCATGATCTCGTCCGGCGGGTTCGTCGGGTCCTTGCCCGCGAACAGGTCGATCACCGGGACGATCACGAGGACGACGATCGGGCCCAGCCACAGCGCCACCGACCAGCCGGTGGCCAGGTGCAGCCCGATCGCGAGGAACGGGAGCACCGGCACCAGCAGGCCGAGCAGCCAGGCGTAGCGCTTGCCGTCCTGCCAGGTGTGTTCACCGTTCACCGGTTCGGACAGTGCATAGGTCCGCATCGGGTTCCTCCTCGCGTCGGCTCTGACGGAACGTCGCGAGCAGACGTTAGGGAGATCGGTCCGCGATTCCTCGGTCGTCGGGACCGAAGATCGGCGCCCCGTTCGGTCCCGCGGACCGAACGGGGCCCTGTTCAGCGGTCCCAGCGGAACAGCTGGACCGCGCCCACCGCACCGACCAACACCGCGACGACCAGCCCGACGACGGCGCCGGTGTCCGGCGGGACCCCGCGCCACGCCGTGCCGAGCAGCTCCGACGTCGCGCCGTAGGGCAGGGTCCGGCCGATCTCGGCGAGCGGGCCGGGCAGCGTCCGCGGGTCGCCGAACATGCCGCCCAGGAGCCCCGTGGCGAAGAACAGCAGCACCCCGCCCGCGACGGCCGCGTTCGCCGTCGGCGCCAGCGCCGCGACCAGCGCCCCCACCGCGAAGAACGCCGCCGTGCCCAGGACGAGCCCGCCCAGCGCCGCCCACGGCGCGGCGGGCATCCGCGCGCCGAACACCGGCACCGCGACCGCCAGCGCGACGCCGACACCGGCCGCGACCTGCCCGACCCCGACGACCGCCTGCGCGACCAGCACCGGGGCCGGGCCCGCGGGGGTGACCCCGAGCCGGCGCAGGACCCCGCCGCGGCGGTAGGACGCGACGAAGCTCGGCACGTTCACCATGCCGACCAGTGCGAGCACCGTGGCGACCGCGATCGGGAGCCCGACGACCTCCACCACCGAACGGCCACCGAGCACGTCGGGGGGCAGCTCCGGCACCGTCGCGCCGACCATCACCAGGATCAGCAGCGGCAGTACCAGCGGGACCACCAGTCCCGCGGTGTCCCGGGCGACCATTCTGGACTCCGCGGCGACGAGTGCCCGCCACCCGGCGAGCGGCAGCCCGGACCGGACCGGGGCGCTCACGCCGCCACCTCCCCCGCCGTCGCCGGGCGGTCGGCGCGGACCCGGTGCCCGGTCAGCGCCAGGAACGCCTCGTCGAGGCCGGGGCGCTCGGCACGCAGCCCGGTGGCGACGACACCCTGCCGGACGAGCTCCGCGCCGACCGGGCCGAGCAGCTCGCCCTCGCCGGTCACGGTGACGTCGTGCCCGACCCGGCAGACCTCCGCGACGCCGGGCAGGGCGAGCAGCGCGGCCCGGTCGAAGGCGGCGTCGGTCCGGAACCGGACGCGGTCCGCGAGCCCGGCCGCCGCGACGAGCCCGGCCGGGGCGGCGTCGGCGACGACCCGGCCGGCGTCGAGCAGCAGGACCCGGTCGCAGAGCCGCTCGACCTCGTCCATCCGGTGGCTGACCAGCAGCACCGCGACCCCGTCGGCGGTGAGGTCGCGCACCAGGTCGAGCACGGTCTCCCGGGAGGCCGGGTCCAGACCGGTGGTCAGCTCGTCGAGGATCACCACCCGGGGTGCCCCGACCAGCGCGAGCGCCACCGACAGGCGCTGGGCCTGGCCGCCGGAGAGCCGGTCGAACCGGGTCCCGGCCTGCGCGGACAGCCCGACCGCCTCGAGCAGCTCCACCGGGTCGCGCCCGGTGCGGTGCAGGGACCGGTGCAGGTGCACCAGCTCGGCGGCGGTGAGCATGTCGTGCAGGGCGGCCTCCTGCAGCTGCACCCCCAGGACCGCGCGGACGGCGCGTCGGTCCCGGCGCGGGTCCAGCCCGAGCACCCGTACCGTGCCGGAGTCGGGGGCGCGCAGCCCCGCGACGCACTCGACGGTCGTCGTCTTGCCGGCCCCGTTGGGTCCGAGCAGCCCGACGACCGACCCCGCGGGCACCGACAGGTCGACCCCGTCGGCGGCCACCGTCTCGCCGTAGCGCTTGTGCAGCCGGTGCACCTCGATCGCATCCATGCCGGTCACAGTGGCGGCCGGACCGGGGCCGGGGTCAGTGCCGGACGTCGTGAACCCGGGCCATGACTTCCGGCACTGGGGACCCCGCCGCACCGTGCCCTACCGTGTCCGACGTGCGCCGGATCGACCCGAACGTCGTGGCCGGACTCATCATGAGTGTGCTGTGCGGGGTCCTCGCCGTCCCGGTGGCGCTGGAGCAGGCCGCCGGCGCCGCGAGCCCGCTCGGCCCGCCGTGGCTGTGGTGGGTCGCCTACGCCGCGTTCCTCGTCGCGCTGGTGGTGGGGGCTGGCTGGACGAGGTCGTCGGCGTGACCGCGACCCGGGCGCTGCTCGCGCTGATGGTGGTCGCCGCGGCGGCGCTGGTCCTGATCGGCGCGCCGTTCGGCTGGCTGCCGATCTTCCTGGTCGTGACCGCGGCCATCTCCACCTACCACCTGCCGGGCCGGGTCACCGCGGCGATCGTCGTGGTCAACGTCGGGGTGGCCGCGGTGGCGACGCTGATCGCGGGGGATTCGGTGCAGGTCGCGGCGGTGACCGGCGCGATCTACCTGCTGCTGCAGAGCGCCTCGGTGCTGCTCCTCGTGACGCTGCACCGCGAGGAGGCGTCACGACGGCGGCTGGCCGCCGCGCACGCCGAGCTCGCGGCCGCGGGCGCCGCGCTCGCCGAGACCAGCCGGACACAGGAACGGCTGCGGATCTCCCGCGAGCTGCACGACCTCGTCGGGCACCAGCTCACCGCCCTCGCCCTGGAGCTGGAGATCGCCACGCACACCGGCGCCGACCCGGGCGGGCACGTCGCGCGGGCCCGCACGCTGGCCGGTGACCTGCTCACCGACGTCCGCACGACCGTCGGGCAGCTGCGCGGCCGCGCCCCGGACCTGGCGGCCACCCTGGAGAGGATCGCCGGGCAGCTGCCCCGCCCGGTGGTGCACGTGTACGTCGCCGACGGGGTCGCCGCCGACGAGGAACGGACCCTCGCGGTGGTCCGCTGCGTGCAGGAGATCCTCACCAACGCCATCCGGCACGGCGACGCGGACACCGTGTGGATCGACCTGTCCCCCGTCCCCGGCGGCGGCCTGCGGCTGTCCGCCCGCGACGACGGCCGCGGCCCCGCCGCCGACGTGGTCCCCGGGAACGGGCTGCGCGGCCTGGCCGAACGGGCCGAGGCGTTCGGCGGGTCGGTCGACTGGGGCCCCGCCGCACCGCGCGGGTTCGTCGTCACGGCGGTGCTGCCGTGACCGGGCCCACGACGTCCGGTGGCCGGCCGGTGCGCGTGGTGCTCGTCGACGACCAGACCCTGGTCCGGCACGGCATCCGCGGGCTGCTCGGCCTGGCCGACGGGGTCGAGGTCGTCGCCGAGGCCGGGGACGGCGCGGAGGGGGTGGCCGCCGTCGTCGAGCACGACCCGGACGTGCTGCTGCTGGACCTGCGCATGCCCCGTCACGACGGGCTGTGGGCGCTGGCCGAGCTGCGCTCGCGCGGGCTCGACGTGCCGGTGCTCGTCCTCACCACCTTCGACGACGACGAGCTGGTCCTGTCCGCGCTGCGCGCCGGGGCCCGCGGATACCTGCTCAAGGACGTGACCCTCGACCAGCTCGTCGGCGCGGTGCGGACCCTCGCCGACGGCGGCACCCTGATCAGCCCGGCCGTCACCGACCGGTTGCTGCGCGCGGTGCGCGACGGCCCGCCCCCGGCCGACGACGGCTCCGGCGTCGCCCCGCAGGACCTGTCGGCCCGCGAGGTCGAGGTGCTGCGGCTGCTCGCCGCCGGGCACAGCAACCGTGAGATCGCGCAGGTCCTCGTGCTGGCGGAGGGCACGGTGAAGAACCACGTGTCCAGCGTGCTGCTGAAACTGGGCACGCGGGACCGGACCCGCGCGGTGCTGCGGGCCCTGCACCACGGCCTGCTCGACCCGCCACGGGGCCGGGACGGGGCCTGACCCGGCCGTCCGACGGTGACGTGGCGGCGGGTCACGATCGCGCTCCGTGGTCACGGGTGTCACCCGTTCCGACGCGATTGAGCTGCCCGTTCCCGGGTAACCCTCACTCAGCCGGGTGAGGATCGACGGAAGGATCGTCATGACCGACACACAGAGGGTCCTCCGTTCCGGACTCCGTCGGTGTCGTCGTCGGACGGGCGCCTGCCGCCGATCCGCCGGCGGCCTCCGGTGACGCCGGACCTCGCCCGGGCCACCGACGCCGTCAGCAGGCTGATCGACGAGCTCGGTCCGGCCGTCAGCCGGGACGCCGTGGTCGCCGCCGTCGCGCAGGCCTGTGACGACCTGCGCGGCAGCCCGGTGGGTGCGCTGCCCGAGCTGGTCGAGCGGCTGGCCAGGGCCCGCCTGGAGCAGTCGACCGCAGGCCTCTGAGCCGCCCGCTCCGGCATGGGGAGCCGGGCGTCCGGGTACCCCCGCCCGATGAGCGACGACGAGAACGACACCGGACGCGCGAGTCCCCCGATCGACCCGGCACGTGCGCTCGACGAACTCGAGGAACGCGTGCTCGGCAAGCGGGTCGACGCCGGCGACACCGAGGCCGACCGCGAGGAGTCCTCGGACGACACCACGTCGGAGGGCTCGGCCGAGCCGGAACCCGTCGAGGGTGCCGGCGAGCCGGGCGACGCCGGAACCGGGGTGGACGCCCCCACCGACTGAGGCCGTCCCGCCCATCGGGCGCTCCCCGCGGGCCCCGGCACGGTCGTCCGGGTCCGGACGCAGCCCGACCGGACCCGGACGCACTGCGTCATGTCCCGACGGTGACGTACGGAACACAACCGACATAAGGTGCCTTCTCGACGATGCCGTCCCAGGAGGTACCAATGACCGACGTGTCCGACCGTTCCGCACCACCGGGTACCGGGACCCGTTCCCGCGCCTGGGTCATCGCCCTGTGCTGGACGGCGATCGTCGTCGACGGCTACGACCTCATCGTCTACGGCACCGTGCTGCCCACCCTGATCTCCGGCGAGTGGGCGCTCGACGCGGGCACCGCGGGCTGGATCGGGTCACTGGCACTAGTCGGCATGCTCGTCGGCGCGCTGCTCGCCGGGACCGTCACCGACCACATCGGCCGACGCCGACTGATGATCATCTGCATCGCCTGGTTCTCGGTCGCGATGGCGCTCTGTGCCCTCGCGCCGTCCCCGGAGGTGTTCGGCCTGCTGCGGTTCGTCGCGGGCATCGGGCTGGGCGGGGTGGTGCCGACCGCGATCGCGCTGACCGTCGAGTACGCCCCGGCCGGGCGGCGCAACGCGGCGAACGCCCTGATGTTCTCCGGCTACTCCGTCGGCGGCGTCGTCGCGGCGCTGTCCGGGATCGTGCTGCTGGAGCAGCTGGGCTGGCGGGCGCTGTTCTGGATCGGCGCCGGGGTCGGCGCGGTGCTGCTCCTCGTCGTCGCCGTGGCGCTGCCGGAGTCGGTGGCCTACCTGGTCGGGCGCGGTCGCCGCGCCGAGGCGGCCGCGCTGGCCGCCCGCTACGGGATGCCGGTCCCCGACGACGCCCCGCCCGGTGCCGGCCGCGCCGGGCTGCGTGCGCTGCTCGACCGCCACCACCTGCGCGGCACGCTGCTGTTCTGGGTCGGCACCGGGTTCGGGCTGCTGCTGGTCTACGGCCTCAACACGTGGCTCGCCCAGATCATGCGCCAGGCCGGCTACCCGCTGGGCGGGGCACTGGCGTTCCTGCTGGCGCTCAACCTGGGCGCGATCGTCGGGGCGCCGCTGCTCGGGGCGCTCGCCGACCGCATCGGGCCGCGCCCGGTCGTCACCGGGATGTTCCTCACCGCGGCGGCGTCGATCCTGCTGCTGATGAACCGCTTCCCGACGCCGGTGCTGCTCGGCCTGATCGCCGTCGCCGGGGCCTGCACGATCGGCACGACGATCATCGTGAACTCCTACACCGCCACCTTCTACCCCGAGCACCTGCGCGCCGCCGGGCTCGGCTGGTCGCTGGGGATCGGCCGGATCGGGGCCATCGCGGGTCCGCTCTACGGCGGCGTCGTGATGGCGACCGGGGCCGGGTTCGCCGCGAACTTCCTCGCCTTCGCGATCCCCGCCGTGCTCGGCGCGATCGTCATGGTGCTGGTGCCGCGGGGCGCCGCGACGCACCCGTGACGGGGCACGTGCGCAGGCCGCGCGCGACCGTCGACACCACCGGATGATCGCCGGGAGTGGAGCGCGCAGCGCAGTGCGCCGCCCCGTGCACTCCACTCCCGGCGATCACCGACGGCCCGGCGTCACCGCCCGGACAGGCGCGAGCGCAGCCGCGCCACCGGCCCGGGGGTCGCGAGCCGGTCGGCGACCAGGAACCCCGACGCCCCGCCCAACCCCGGACCGGGGTGGGTGGACGCGCCGATCTGCCACAGCCCGGGCACCGGCGTCGCGTGCCCGCCGGAGGTCGGCAACGGCCGCCACCAGAAGTTCTGGTCCAGCTCGGCCGACCCGGCGTAGGGGTCCCCGCGCAGCGCGTTCGGGTTGTGCGCGGCGATCGCGGTCGGGTCGAGCACGTCGACCCGGCCGACGAGCTCGCGCAGGCCCGGCGCGTGCGCGGCGACCCGGTCGAGGACCCGCTCGGCGTAGCCCTGGGTGAGGGTGGCGTCCCAGCCGTCGGCGGTGTCCAGCTCGCCCGCCGCGTCGCCGACCGGGGCGAAGGGCAGCTCCTGGAGCTGCAGCCACAGCGCGGCGGCGCCCTCGGGGACCCGGGTCGGGTCGAGCACGTGCTGCTGCCCCACGACGACGGTCGGCCGGCGCGGCAGCAGCCCCGCCTCCGCCTCGGCGCAGGCGATCGCGGTCGAGTCGGACCCGTCGCAGACGTGGACCAGGGGGACCTCGCGCAGCCGGGTGTCGGCCCACGGGACCGGCCCGGACAGCGTCACGTGGATCTGCATCGCGGCCCGACCCGGGCGGTAGCGGGCGGCGGCGTCGGCCACCGGCGGCGGCACCACGGTGGGCGGGAGCAGCGAGCCGTAGAGCGCCGGCGGGGTCACCGAGGCCAGCACCGCGCGCCGCGCCCGGAACGCGAACCCGTCACCGGCGACGCCCGTCGCGCGCCCGGAGGCGACCGTGACCCGCTCGACCCGGCAGCCGGTGTGCACCGCGACGCCGAGCTCGTCGAGCAACCGCTCCCAGGCGGTGAGGAAGTGGCCCGCCCCGCCGGTGACGACCGGCAGCCCGGCACCGTGCATGGTCGCGGCGAAGATCGGGACCATGAGCCCGCCGGACGCGGAGTCCGGGGCCAGGCCGGCGTGCAGCAGCCACGGCGCCCAGAGCCGGTCGGTCTCCGGACCGGTGAACCGGGCGCGCATCCAGGACCGGCCGGAGGTCAGCGCGTCGCGGGCGTAGGTCTCCATCCCGGCGACGCCCGCGGCGCGGGCCAGCGTCGCGACCGGGCCGAGCGTGCCGGGGGCGTGCAGCTCGGCGCCGAGGAGCCCGCCGATCCCGGCGGCGTGCGCGCCGAACCGGTCGACCATGGCGCGGTAGGCGTCGCGGTCGGCCGCCTCGGCGAACCCGGCGACGGTCGCCTCGACCGACCGGTGGGCGAGCGCGACCGAGCCGTCGCCCGCGACCGTCGCGGTGAGCGGGCCGTCGGTGTTGGCGTAGGCGAGGCCGTGCCGGTGCAGGTCGTCGCCGAAGGCGGCGTAGGCCGGGCCGGTGACGAACAGCGGGTGCCAGCTCGACCAGGTGTCGTGGACGAACCCGTCGTGCTCCTCGGCGGCGACGAACCCACCGACCCGGTCGTGGTCGTCGACGAGCGCGACCGACCAGCCCCCGCGGGCGAGTCGGGCGGCCGCGGCCAGACCGTTGATGCCGCCGCCGACGACGACGGCGTCGTACGTGGCGTGCACGGCTCAGCCCTCGACCAGTGCGAGCACGCGCGCCGGGCTGCCCGAGCCGCCGACGATCGGCAGCGGGCACACCACCAGCACCGCGCCGGTGGCCGGGAGCTGGTCGAGGTTGCGCAGGCTGGTCAGCCCCCACTTGTCCGCGCCCATCAGCTCGGAGTGGCACGGGAACGCCGGCTCCAGGTTCGGCGCCTGCCCCGCGTCGGTGCCCACGGTCTCCACGCCCAGGCCAGTGATCGGGGTCTCGCGCGCCAGCCACCGCGCGCACTCCGGGGCGACGCCCGGGGTGTGCGGGCCGTTCTCGTCGGCGTTGGCGAAGGCCGCCCCGTCCTCGCCGCGGGCGGACCACCCGGTGCGCAGCAGCAGCCACCCGCCCGCGGGCAGCGGGCCGTTCTCCGCCTCCCACGCCGCGACGTCGGCGATCTGCAGCAGGTAGTCGGGGTCCTTCTCGGCCTCGGCGGTCCGGTCGATCACCGCGACCGGCGCGACGAGGGTCGACAGCGGCGCCTGCGAGACGTCGAGGCCGTCCCTGCCGGTGATCCAGTGGTTGGGCGCGTCGAGGTGGGTGCCGGTGTGCTCGCCGGTGCGGATGTTGTTCCAGTACCAGGCCGGGCCGCGGTCGTCGTAGCGGGAGATCTCCTCCAGCTCGAACCGCGCGGTCTGGCCGAACGGCTCGGGCAGCTCGAGGATCGGCGTCGAGGCCTGCAGCGGGGTCGTCAGGTCGACGACCCGGACCGAGCCGGAACGCGCGGCGTCGAGCAGGGCGGAGAGGACGGACACGGGGACCTCCAGGTCGGTCGGGACGTGCCGGACAGCTTCGTCGCACCGATGCGTGTCCGGCCATCCGTTCCGCGCGGCGGCTGTCCGCTCAGGGTCAGCCGCCCAGGGGTCGGCCGCCCGGGGTCAGCCGCGCAGGGTCTCCGACGGCGACTCCCCGAACCGCTCCCGGTAGGCGACGGCGAACCGGCCCAGGTGCGCGAAGCCCCAGTCCGCGGCGACCTGGGACACCGTGCGCCGGGTCGGGTCGGACTCGGTGAGCTCGGCCCGCACACCGGCCAGCCGTGCCTCGCGCAGCCGCGCGGTCGGCGTGGTGTCGAGGTGGCGGCGGAAGCCCTCCTGCAGGCTGCGGACCGAGAGCCCGACGGCCTCGGCGACGTCGTCGACGGTCAGTGGCTCGCGCGCGTGCCCCTCGATCAGCGCCTCCGCGCGGCGGATCACCTTCGGCACCGCGGGCGGCGGGTCGGCCGCGGCGAGCAGCTCGTCGCTGGACGAGTGCGGCACCGCGGCGAGCAGCTGGCTCATCAGCAGCTGCTCGGCCTGGGCACGCAGCACGGGGTGGGTGAGGCCGCCGGGGCCGTCGAGGTCGGTGCGGACCATGTCCACCGTCGACAGCCAGGACCGCGCGGCCGGGGTGGTGAGGTCGACGCTGGTCGCCAGCCGCAGCGGCTTCGACGGCGGGCGGCCCAGCAGCCGGTGCAGCTGCCCGGTCAGCGCCTCGCGCTCGACCCGCACGATGAGCTGCTCGTTCCCGGACTCCCAGGTCATGTCGAGGCCGGCGTCCGGGTCGGGCACCGACGCCGTGCGGGCGTCGGAGACGACCTCGGTGCCGCCGGTGCGCACCAGGGCGCGCCCGGAGAGCGGGATCTGGACCAGGACGAACGAGCGCAGCGGCTGCGGCCTGATCCGTACCGCCGACCCGTAGGACAGGTAGGACAGCCCGACCGCCCCGAACGCGGCCGTGTTGAACCGGACCGGCGCCGGTGTCGCCCGGTCCACCGGCTCCAGCCGGTGCGGGCAGAACACCTCGCCGACCCGCTCGCGGGCCTCCTCCAGGTCCGGCGAGTGCACCCGTCGGAAACCGCTCAGCACCTCGGTCATGGCACCTCCTCGTGCTCGACCCCGGTTCGTGCGTCCCGGCCGCGTCCCACGGACAGCGACCGCGTGGTGGGGATAGTCACGCCCACCATATAGCCAAATGATGACTGCCATCACGCGTCCGCTAGATGACCGTCATGTTTCGGAGGCTCCCATGACTGACCTGCACGGCCGCACGGTGCTGGTGACCGGCGGATCGACCCTGGTCGGGCACGGTGTCGTCCGTGCCCTGCACGCCGTCGGGGCGTCCGTCGCGATCGCCGACATCGACGAGGCCGGCGCGAAGCCGCTGCTCGACGAGCTCGGCGGGCGCGTCGCGTTCCACCGCACCGACATCACCGACGACGACGCGGTGGCCGCCACCGTCGCCGCCGTCGCCGCCCCGTCCGGCCTGCACGGCCTGGTGAACCTGGCGTGCAGCTACCTCGACGAGGGCGCCGACACCGGTCGGGCCGACTGGCTGCGCGCGCTGGAGGTCAACCTGGTCAGCGCGGTGCAGGCCACCCGGACCGCGCGGCCCCACCTCGCGGCGGCCCGCGGCGCGGTGGTCAACCTGACCTCGATCTCGTCGAAGGTCGCCCAGACGGGGCGCTGGGTCTACCCGGCGTCGAAGGCCGCGCTGGTGCAGGTCACCCGCTCCATGGCGATGGACCTCGCCGGCGACGGCATCCGGGTCAACTCGGTCTCCCCGGGCTGGACCTGGTCGAAGATCATGGACGACCTGTCCGGCGGCGACCGTGCGCACACCGACCGCGTCGCCGCCCCGTTCCATCTGACGGGCCGCGTCGGCGACCCGGACGAGGTCGGCGCCGTCGTCGCCTTCCTGCTCTCCCCGGCCGCCTCCGCCGTCACCGGCGCCGACTGGGCCGTCGACGGCGGCTACTCGGCGATGGGTCCGGAGCAGGCCGTTCCCGCCATCCCCCAGCTCGCGACCGCTTCGGAGTGACCACCATGAAGATCGCCGTCGTCGGGGCCGGATTCGCCGGCCTCTCCTCCGCCAAGGTCCTGACCGGTTTCGGTCACGACGTCACCGTGTTCGAGAAGGCGCCGGACGTCGGCGGGGTGTGGAGCGCGAGCCGCCGCTATCCCGGCCTGACCACGCAGAACGACAAGGGCACCTACTCGCTGTCGGACTTCCCGATGCCGAAGCACTACCCGGAGTGGCCGTCCGGGCAGCAGGTGCAGGAGTACCTGGAGTCCTACGCCCGCCACTTCGGCATCCGCGACGCGGTGCGCACCGACACCGAGGTGCTCTCCGCCGAGCCGCGCGAGGGCGGCGGCTGGACCGTCACCACCGCGGGCGCGTCCGCCGGGGTGGGCGAGTTCGACCACCTCGTCGTCGCGAACGGGATCTTCTCCGAGCCGTTCCTGCCGCCGCTGCCCGGTACCGAGGAGTACCGCGCCGCGGGCGGGCGGTACTGCGCGCCGTCGGACTTCACCGACATCGACGACGCCCGCGACCGCGACGTCGTCGTGATCGGCTACGGCAAGTCCGGCTGCGACGTGGCGGTGGCCCTGAACAGCGTGTCGCGCACGACCACCGTGGTGGCCCGCGAGCTGCTGTGGAAGATGCCCCGCCGGATCGGCGGTGCCCTGAACTACAAGTACCTGCTGCTCACCCGACTCGGCGAGGGGCTGTTCCGCTACGCCCACCTCGCCGGCTTCGAGAAGTTCCTGCACGGCCCGGGCAAGGGCGTGCGCAACGGGATGATGTCGAGCCTGCAGGGCCAGATCGTGCGCCAGCTCGGGCTGCAGAAGCTGGGCCTGGTGCCGGGCGGGTCGCTGGAGGACATCGCGCGCTCCACGGTGTCGCTGGCCACCGAGGGCTTCTACGAGGCCGTCGCCGACGGCTCGATCACCGTCCACCGCGACACGCTCATCAGCGCGCTCGGTGCCCGCGACGGCAGGCCCGTCGCGATCCTGTCCGACGGCACCGAGGTCCCGGCCGACGTGGTCGTCGCGGCGACGGGGTTCCACCAGCGGGTGCCGTTCCTCTCCCAGGACGTGCGGGACCGGCTGGTCGACGAGCGCGGCAACTTCGAGCTCTACCGCCAGATCCACCCGCACACCGTGGCGGACCTGAGCTTCTGCGGGTACAACTCCTCGTTCCTGTCCCCGCTGTCGGCCGAGGTCGCGGCGCTGTGGATCGGGGTGCACCTGGCGGGCGGGATCGACCTGCCGTCGGTGGAGCAGCGGCGCGCCTTCGTGCAGGAGCGGCTGCGGTGGATGGAGGAGCGCACCGAGGGCAAGCACGCCCGCGGTACGAACATCATCCCGTTCTCGCTGCACAACATCGACGAGATGCTCTCCGACCTGGGCGCCGGCATCGGACGGCGCCGCCGCCTGGCCGAGTGGCTGCTGCCGGTCGACCCCGGTGTGTACGCCCGGATCACCGCCGAGCTGACCGCCCGGCACGCCCCGCTCACCGCGGCCGGGGCGGACCGGCGGCCGGGGGCCCCGTTGCGGGCCGCCGGGTGACGAGCACCGCTCCCCCGCGACGCGCCGCACCGTCCCTCCCGGACGGTGCGGCGCGTCGCCGCGTTGCGGGGGCCGACCCGACCACCGCCCCAACCACCGACCCGACCACCGCGCCGACACCCCGCCGTCGGCCCGGCGCACGGCCCGGCCGACGCTCGCGGCCGTACGATGCCGACGTGACGACCGTCGCCGAACCGGAGGAGATCCTCGCGCCCGTCCCGCCGCGACGGCTGATCGTGTCGGTGTACGGGCTCTACGCCCGCGAACACGGCGGCGCCCTGTCGGTGTCGTCGCTGGTGCGCCTGCTCGGCGGGCTCGGGGTCGACAGCCAGGCCGTGCGCTCGGCGGTGTCGAGGCTGAAGCGGCGTGGTCTGCTGGAGCCGCAGAAGGTCGGCGGCGCCGCCGGGTACCGGCTGTCGGCCGCGCTGGCCGACGTGCTCGCCGAGGGCGACGAGCGGATCTTCTCCCGGCGCCGCGCCGGTGCCGGGGAGGGCTGGCTGCTGGTGGCCTTCTCGGTGCCCGAATCGGCCCGTGACCAGCGTCATCAGCTGCGCAGCCTGCTGATCCGGCTCGGCCTGGGCACCGTGGCTCCGGGCCTGTGGGTCGCGCCGGCGCACCTGGAGGCCGAGGTCTCGCACGCGCTGGACCGCGCCGGTCTGCGCGGGTACACCGAGCTGTTCCGCAGCCGGCACGTCGCCGGACGCCCGCTGCGCGAGACCGTCGCGTCCTGGTGGGACCTCGACGCCCTCGCCGCGCAGTACTCGGCGTTCGTCGCCCGCCACGAGCCGGTGATGCGCGCCTGGCGCGACGCCGACGGCACAGCCGAGCAGGCCTTCGCCGACTACGTGACGCTGGTGACCGTCTGGCGACGCCTCCCCTACCTCGACCCGGGCCTGCCGCTGGAGGCGCTGCCCGAGAACTGGGTCGGCGACCGCGCCGAGGACCTGTTCGGCGACCTGCGGGCCCGGCTGGCCGGCCCGGCACGGGAGCACGTCAGCAGCGTCCTGGACGCCTGAGCCTCCGGGAACCGCGCCGTGCGACCGGTGGCCTGCGGGGGCAGCGCAGTCGTGCCCACCGGCCACGGGCCCCGTGCGTCGCCGGAGCAGGGACGGGCCGTCGCCCGGCAGGACGATCACGGGCAGGCGCCCGCCCGGCTGGGCGACCGCCCGGCTGGGCAACCGCCCGGCGGAGCGACCACGCGGGCAGGAGGTCGAACGATTCGCTTACCCGGTAAGCGAGTTCGCCGGGGTCGGGCGCCGGGGCGACGGCGCCGCACCGCACCGCGCCGCACCGCGCCGCACCGCGAGTGCACCCTGCCCCGGGTCAGGCCGAGGGCCGATGGCACCCGGGATCCGCCGGCACCGCACACCACCTCCGGTGAATTCGCTTACCGGGTAAGCGAATTCACCGAACCCCCTGGTCCGGCACGCTCCACCCGGCCACGGGACACCTCCGTCCACGCCGAAGCCCACGCCGGAGCGCCGGGCCCGGTGGTCCGGACCCGGCGCGCGCGGGCGGGTGGCCGCGCTCAGACCCGGCGCGCCGCGACGGCCTCGATCTCGATCAGCGCCTCGGGCTGCCACAGCGCGGTGACCCCGACACCGGTCATGGCCGGGTAGGTCCGCCCGCACAGCTCCTTCCAGATCGCGCCGATCTCCCTGCCGCGGGCCTGGTAGCCCGGCACGTCGAGCAGGTAGATCCGGACCGACAGCAGGTCCGCGGGCTCGGAGCCCGCCGCGCGCAGGGCGGTGATCACGTTGGTCAGGGCCTGCCGGAACTGGTCGACGATGTCGCCGTCGACGATCGTGCCGGTCGCGTCCATCGCGGTCTGGCCGGAGAGGTGGACGGTGTCGCCGTGGCGGACGGCGTGGGTGAAACCGGACGGCCTCGCGAGGGTGTCCGGGTTGATGAGCTCGACGTCGGATGCGGTGCCGGTGGTCATGTCAGTGCTTCCCCTTCTTCGACGGGACGGTGGTGGGCAGCCCGGCCCCGGACAGCTGCTCCCGCAGGGCGGCGCCGTCCTCGTCGGCCAGGGCGGCGGACCGCAGCCGGGCGAGCACCGCCGCGGCGTCGGCACGGCCGCGCAGCTCGCCGGCGGCCCGGCAGAGCAGGGCGAAGCTGTCGTTGCCGTGGGCGTAGGTGGCTCCGTAGCCCTTGAGGACCTTCTGGCAGACGACGACCTCGGTGGCGAGATCGGTGTCCTCGGCGGCGATCCCGAGCGCGAGCGCCGTCCACGCCTCGATCGCCTTCTGCTCCTCGACGAACCGCAGCGACCGCGGCCGCAGCGGACGCATCCGCGCCATCGTCGCGAGCATCGCGTAGCCGGTCACCGAGGTGGTGTCGAGGACCATGCCCTCACGGGTGACCCGGTCGACGGTGCGGGTGAACGCCCGCGACCGGCGCAGCACCTTCCCGAGCCGGTACGGCAGCGTGTCGGTGATCTCCTCGGCCTGCGGGTGCAGGTACTCGCGCACCTGGGACAGCTGCGCCGAGGTCACCCGGGCCTCCTCACGCACCCGTTCGAGACGGCGCTTGCGGGTCTTCTGCAGCGCGACGTGGATCGTGTCCTGGTAACACATCCACAGCGCCAGGTGCCGGGCCGCCTCGGTGGTGAGGCGGGCGGCGCCGGCCCGGTCGGGGTCGACGGCGGCGAACGCGCGGACCCGTTCGAGGTATCGGGCGGCGTAGTCGAGGTCCTGGTAGACCCCGGTCCGCACGAGCCCGTGCAGGACCGTGGACCGCGCCGCGGCCGGCAGGTCGGCGACGGTGCGGGCGAGCGGCCGCAGGTCCTCCCCCACCAGGGACTCCGGGTCGGTGGCGGCGATGTCGTTGCGCCGCGCCTCCTCGCGCTCCTTGCGCTCCTCGGCGGAGACGGGGCGGGGCCCGATCGCGATGTCGACCGTCGCCGGCGCGCGGGGCGCGGGCGGGGCGGGGGCGAGCGCGGCGGTGGCGGCGTCGAACCCGCCCGCGAACGCGGCCAGGCTCGGCTCGACGCCCTTGCCGGCGTCGCGGATGGCCTGCTCGAAGCGGTCCCGGGAGAAGGGCAGCGCCCCCGACCCGGCGAGCGCCCCGAACAGCGCCGCGGAGATCACGCTGCGGTGTTCCTCGGCGATCGCGGCGAAGTCCGCGGCGACCAGGTGCCGCGCGGCGCGGCCCGCCGCGGCGACGAGCTCGTCGGAGTCGACGCGGCCGTCACCGAGGTGCATCTTCTCGTCGATGGAGTAGACGCGGTTCGTCGAGGTGATCAGCGTGGTGCGGTCGGGGGTGGCGAAGCCGCGTTGCACGGCGCGGCCGCACTCCATCAGCTCCGAGGCGACGACGACGTCGACCTCGCCGGGCGTCGGGAACACCGACAGCACCGGCTCGGCCCGGCCCGCGCCGTCGGCCGAGTCGCTCTCGGGCAGCGGAGGGTGCAGCTCGGCGTAGTAGACGGTCGCCCCGGTCCGCTGGGCGACGCCGGCGACCGAGGTGGTCTGCGCGTGGTAGCCGGCGGCCTCGGCGACGGCGACGACCCAGTCGGCGAGCACCCCGCCGCCCTCGCCGCCCATCGCGAGGATCGCGAGGGTGATCGGGCGGTTCCCGGCGTACCAGGACGCGGTGCCGGTCCGGGTCGGTGCGGGCATCACGGTGGGCATCAGGCTGCCTCCATCCGGGCGGCGCGGCGCTCCAGGCCGCGTCCGACGAGGGTGATCCACCAGGACCGGACGCGGGCGCGGACCCGCTCGCCGGCCGTGGGGTTGTCGACGACGTCGGTGCGGTAGAACGACGGGCACAGCACCGCCGCGTGGGCGTTGTTGCCGCAGACCCCGCACCCGACGCAGGAGTCGAGCACGGTCGCGATCGGGTCGGTGCGCAGCGGGTCCGGGTTGTCGGTGATCGTCAGCGACGGACAGCCGGAGATCCGGATGCAGGCGTGGTCGCCGGTGCAGGTCTCCGGGTCGACGCCGAATCGTTCGCGCACGACGCGCTCGCCGCGCTTGAGCCTGGCCGCGCGGTCCTCCTTGACCCGGCGCTGCCGGTTGAGCTGGCACTCCGACTGCATGACCAGCAGCTCGGGGCCGGGCTCCCTGCGGCGGAACGCCTTCAGGAAGGTGTCGCGGACGCGGGCCACGTCGTAGGTGTGGTCGATCGTGGTGGCGTTGGTGATGCCGAGCCCCCGGGCGGCCTTCTCGATGGGGTGCTTGGTCGAGCGGCGCTCGAGGTCGGCGTGGCTGGACAGCACGTCCTGCCCGCCGGTGGCGGCGGCGTAGTCGTTGTCGACGACCACCATGACCTGGTCGGACTTGTTGAACACCGCGTTCCCGACGCCGGACACGAGCCCGTTGTGCCAGAAGCCGCCGTCGCCCATGATCGACACGGGCCGCTTCTCGGCGCCGCCGCCGGCCAGCGCGGACGAGCCCGCGGCGCCCATGCCGTAGCCCATCGTCGTCGCGCCCAGGTCGAACGGGGCGTTGATGGCGAACAGGTGGCAGCCGATGTCGGCGGAGATCTGGTGCTGCCCGGTCTCGCGCTCGGCGAGCTTGAGGCCGGAGAAGATCGGGCGCTCCGGGCAGCCGGTGCACAGGCCCGGCGGGCGCGGGCGCACGACCTCGGCGGCGACCCGCGGCGCGAACGGGCTCGCCGGGTCGGCCGGGTCGCGCAGCAGCGACGGCCGGTGGGTGACGACGTCGGGGGCGTACTTGCCGAGGAACTGGTCCAGTCCGCGGGTGATGACCTGGGCGGTGTACTCGCCGCCCGCGGCCAGCATGTCCTTGCCGTGCAGCACGGTCGGGACGTCGGCACGGCGCAGGATCGCGTGCAGGTTCTGCTCGATGTAGTCGGGCTGCCCCTCCTCGACCATGATCACGGCGCGCTTGCCGGCGCAGAACTCGACGATCTCGGAGTCGACGACCGGGTAGGTCACGTTCATGACGTAGGTCGGGACGCGGGTGCGGCCGAGCGTGTCGGAGGCACCGAGCAGCTCCATCGACCGGTTCAGGGTGTTGTACAGCCCACCCTGGACGATGATGCCCACGTCGGAGGCGGTGCCGTCGCCGGGGAACAGCTCGTTGAGTCCGTGCTCCCGGATGAACTCGACCGCCCGGGGCCAGCGGTCCTCCAGCTTCTCCCGCTCGTGGGCGAACGACGCGGGCGGCAGCACGATCCGGTCGACGCTGCGCCGCGGGGCGTCCGCGGCCTGGGCGACGGTCATCGGCGGCCGCACGTTGTCCTTGGCGACGAACCCGCCGTGCAGGTGGCAGGACCGCAGCCGCAGCTCCAGGAAGACCGGGGTGTTCGACGCCTCGGACAGCGCGAACCCGGACTCCACCGCGTTCACGATCGCGGTCGTGTCGGCGCGCGGGTCGAGCAGCCACATCTGCGACTTCATCGCGAACGCGTGCACCCGCTCCTGCATGATCGAGGAGCCCTCGCCGTAGTCCTCGCCGAGGATCACCAACGCACCACCGGTGACCCCGCCCGAGGCGAGGTTGGCCAGGGCGTCGGAGGCGACGTTCGTGCCGACCGGGGACTTGAAGGTGATCGCGCCGCGCAGCGGGTGGTGCACCGACGCGGCCAGCATGGCCGCGGCCGTCGCCTCGGAGGCGGAGTTCTCGAACCGGACGTCGAGCTCGTCGAGGATCTCGCGGGCGTCGCCGAGGACGTCCATGAGGTGCGAGATCGGCGCGCCCTGGTAGCCGCCGACGTAGGCGACGCCGGACTGCAGCAACGCCTTCGTCACGGCCAGGATGCCTTCGACGTGCAGCGTCTCGCCGGCACCGGCGCGCAGCTTCTGCACCTCGGCGGCGAAGGACCGTTCGGCCATGGCCGTCCTCTCGTCGTGGTGGTCGTGGTGGTGGGTGTGGTCGTCGGCACCGACGCTAGGCACCGGATCGCGTGGCGCCTATCCCGTGGACGTGGTCGCTGTCCGATCGGCGCCGCGAGGCGGGTACGGGGGCGGGTACGGCGGTCAGACGCCCACGTCGGTCAGGTGCTCGAAGCGCAGTCCGAGGTCGGTGACGGCGACGGCCACCGAGGCGAGCGCGGCGCGCAGGTTCGCGGCGACGCAGGGCGAGAGGTCGTCGCGGCGCAGCGCGGCGACGATCCGGTCGTAGACGTCGAGCAGGGCCTGCTCGGCGTCGTCGAGCGGGACACCGAGCAGGTCCGTCGCCCGGTCGGCGGCGGCGCACGGGGCGGACGGCGCGGTGGTCGTGGCGGTGGTCGTGGTGGTGGTCGTGCTCATGGCGGGCTCCTCGCGGGTCGGGTCGGCGGCGGGCCCGGTCAGACGGCCGGACGCAGGTCGGTGAGCCGCTTGGCCTTCAGCTCGAAGCGGGGCAGCTCCCCGGTCGCGGCGCGGCGGACGTGGAAGCGCAGGCCCTCGTGCGCGTCGGCCAGCTCGGCCGCGACCCGCCCGGAGAGCAGGTCCCAGGCGGTGCCGTCGACGGTGGCCGCGGGTTCGAGCAGCAGCTCGATCTCGTCGCGGTCGCCGGGGCGGGAGATGCGGATCTGGAACTCCTCGATCCCGTCGAAGCCGCGCACGATCGCCTCGACGGCGCCGGGGTAGACGTTGGTGCCGCGGACGAGCTTCATGTCGTCGACTCGGCCGATGATCCCGCCCTGGTACAGGTCCCAGGTGCGCCCGGAGGTCGTCGCCGTGCCGGGGACCTTCACCACCAGGTCGGCGGTGCGGTAGCGCAGCAACGGGGTGGTCGAGCGCCCGAAGGAGGTGCAGACGCGCTCGCCGCGCTCGCCGTAGCCGACCTCGCGCCCGGTCTCGGGGTCGATCACCTCCTCCAGGAGGTGGTCCTCGATGACGTGGCAGCCGCCGGGCTGCTCGGCGGGGGTGAACATGACGATCGTCGACACCTCGGTCATGCCCGCGGTGTCGTAGGCCCGCGCGCCCCACTTCCGCTCGATCAGCGCCGTGGTCTCCGGGATCGACCCGGCGGGCTCGCCGGAGAGGATCACCCGGCGGACCGGGCCGTTCACCAGGTCGATGCCCAGCTCCTCGGCCTCGGCGGCCAGGCGCAGCGCGTAGGTCGGGGTGGACGCGACGACGGTCGCGCCGAAGTCGTGGATCTGGCGCACCCGCTGGGCGGTGGACTGCGCGCCGCCGGGGATGGTCAGCGCGCCGATCTTCTCCAGCCCGTTGTGCAGGCCCCAGAACCCGATGAACGAGCCGTAGCCGAACGCGACGTAGCCGACGTCGCGCGGGCGGACCCGGGCGCCCCACAGCGCGTAGCACCACATCTCCGCCGACCACGACCAGTCCTTGCGGGAGTCCAAGGCACGCAGCGGGGTGCGTCCGGAGGTGCCGGACGTGGTGTGCAGCCGGATCGCCGACTCCGGCCCGGTGACCGGCAGCTCGCCGAACGGCGGGTGCGTGTCCTGGGAAGCCATCCACTCCTCGCGGGTGAGGAACGGGATGCGCGCCAGGTCGTCGCGGGTGCGGATCCGGTCCGGGTCGACGCCGGCGAGGGTGCGCCGGTAGTACGGGCTGCGGTCCTTCGCCCAGGCCAGCACCCGGCGCAGCTTCGCGAGCTGCAGCTCGACGAGCTCCGCGCGCGGCATGAGCTCGGTCTTGGGGTTCCAGAACGGCTGGTCGGTCACGACGTCCCCTTCTCCCGGCGCAAGCGGTATGTCGCTGACGTGACGACAGTCATCACAGCACGGAACGGCGACTTCCGACAACCCCCGTCACCGAGGCACCCGGGGGACGAGATCAGCACGTCATGGCCGCGAAACGCGGACGCTGTCCACCTGACGCAGATGATCGCGGCGCGCTTGCCGCGACACCGTTCATCGTGTTTCAGTGGTTCTCGTCAAGAAATCGACACAACCGGAGGTCGGGATGCGCCTGGCGACCCTGCGCCGCGCGGACACCACCGTCGCCGCCGTCGCCGCCGACGGGCGGTGGGTGCCGCTGGGGTACCGCGACGTCGGTGCGCTGCTGGCCGACCCGGACGGCCCCGGCCGGGCCCGCGCCGTCGCCGCACCGGGGGCGGTCCCCGGGGGCGAGGACCTCGCCGCGGTCGTCCCGCACCCGGCGAAGGTGGTGTGCTGCGGGCACAACTACGCGGGACACATCCGCGAGATGGGCCGCGAGCTGCCCGCCCACCCGACGCTGTTCACCAAGTTCGCCGACACCCTCACCGGGCCCGCGGACACCGTGACGGTGCCGGACTGGGCCGAGGGCCTGGACTGGGAGGCCGAGCTCGCCGTCGTCGTCGGGGCACCGCTGCACCGCGCGGACCGCGACGAGGCGACCGCCGCGATCGCCGGGTACACCGCCGCGAACGACCTGTCGGTCCGCTCCTGGCAGCGCCACACCGGGCAGTGGCTGCCGGGCAAGGCGTTCGACGCCACCACCCCGCTCGGCCCGGTGCTCGTCACCCCCGACGAGCTGGACCCGGCCGCCGGCCTCGCGCTGACCTGCCGGGTCGGCGGCGAGCTCGTGCAGTCCGGCGACACCGCGGACCTGGTGTTCGACGCGCCCGCGCTGCTCGCCTACGTCTCGGCGTTCACCCGGCTGTCCCCCGGCGACGTCGTGCTCACCGGCACCCCCGCCGGGGTCGGCGCCGGGATGTCCCCGCCCCGCGCCCTGGCCGACGGCGACGTCGTCGAGGTCGAGCTGGCCGGCGTCGGCGTCCTGACCACCCCGATCCGCATCGAGAAGACCGGCACCGAGCACAGGGAGTGCGCATGAGTGAGCAGAGCAAGGACGCCACCGAGCTGGCCTGGTCGGCCGTCCCCGTCGTGACCCGGGCCGGGTCCGAGGACACCGGCACCGGCCAGTCCGGTGGCTGCGTCCGTGTCTCCGGCGTGTCGCCGCAGCACACCCCGGCCACCCGGATCTGGTTCGGCCGGGTCTCCAACGAGCCGGGCTACCGCTCGCTGCCGCACCACCACGGCGAGGCCGAGACCGGCGGCTACGTGCTGTCCGGCACCGGCCGCATCTGGTACGGCGAGAACTACGAGCAGTGGATCGAGATGACCGAGGGCGACTTCGTGTTCGTCCCGCCGTTCATGCCGCACGTCGAGGGCAACATGTCGACCACCGAGGAACTGGTGTGGCTGACCTGCCGGACGCCGGACAACATCGTCGTCAACCTCCCCGAGGTCGACGACGCGAGCCTCGAGGGATACCGCCGCGCATGAGCACCGAGCACACCACCCCCATGCCCGCGGACACCGAGCGGTCGGTCGCCCCGCTGCTCGCCGCCCTGGACCTGCAGAAGGACGGCGACGACGCGTTCCTCGCCCGCCACCAGGTCATCCCGTCGGGCCGCGCCTACGGCGGCGAGCTCGTCGCACAGGCCGAGCGGGCCATGACCCTCACCGTCGGCGAGGACCGCCGCGTCGCGAACCTGCACGGCTACTTCCTGCGCGCCGGCGACGTGCACACGCAGACCCGCTGGGAGGTCGAGCGCGTCCGCGACGGCCGCGGCTTCTCCCACCGCGCGGTGCGCGGCCTGCAGGGCGGCAAGGAGATCTTCCGGGCGATGGCCCAGTTCGCGGTGCCCACCGCGGGCGCCGTCGAGCACTCCGACACGCTGCCGCCCGAGGCGGGTGACCCGAGCGAGCTGCCGAGCACCGCCGACGTGCTCGTCGGCGCGGACACCCGCGACGCCGAGTACTGGCGCTTCCACCGCGGCTTCGACATCCGGCACTCCCCCTCGGCGCTCTACACCGACGCCGGCGGCGAGCGCGTCGCCCGGCAGACCGTGTGGCTGAAGGCCTGGGAACGGCTGCCCGACGACCCGGCGATCCACCGCAGCGCCCTGGCCTACGTCTGCGACTACACCCTGCTCGAGCCGATCCTGCGCCGCCACGGCTCGGCCTGGGCCGACGACGGCGTCGTCACCGCCAGCCTCGACCACGCCATGTGGTGGCACCACGACGGCCGCATGGACTCCTGGGTCGCACTGGTCCAGACCTCCCCGGTCGCCACCCGCGGCACCGGGCTCGGCACCGCCCGCCTCTACTCCGCCGACGGCCGGCTGCTGGCCTCGGTCGTCCAGGAAGGACTGGTGAGTCTCCCGTGAGCTCTCCCGTGAGCGCCGCAGCCTAGAAGATCGTCTCCGTCGGTGGCGGCCCCGGTGGGCTGTTCTCGGCGATCCTGCTCAAGAAGTCCGACCCGTCACGCGAGGTGGTGGTCTACGAGCGCAACCGCGCCGACGACACCTTCGGCTTCGGCGTCGTGTTCTCCGAGGAGACGCTGGACAACATCCGCGCCGCCGACCCGGAGTCGCTCGACCGCATCGCCGCGGAGTTCCGGCACTGGTCGGCGATCGACGTCGACGTCCTCGGGGTCCGCGAGCGCAGCGACGGGCACGCCTTCGCCGCGCTGGAGCGCAAGCGGCTGCTCGGCATCCTCGGCGAGCGGGCCGCGGAGCTCGGGGTCGACCTGCGCTTCTCCACCGAGGCGCCGGACCTGGACACCCTGCGCCGCGACCACGACCTGGTCATCGCCGCCGACGGCGTGAACTCCCGCATCCGCGAGGCGCTGGCCGAGGAGTTCCGGCCCACCCTGGACCGGCGGACCGCCCAGTACGTCTGGTTCGCCACCACCCGGCCGTTCGACTGCTTCACCTTCCAGTTCGTCGAGACCAGGTTCGGGCTGTTCTGGGCGCACATCTACCCGTTCGACGGCGAGCGCTCCACCTTCATCGTCGAGACCGACTCCGACACCTGGGAGCGGGCCGGGCTCGCGGAGTTCGCCGCCGCCGAGCGCAGGCCCGGCGAGAACGACGAGCGCTCCCTGCGCTTCTGCGAGGAGGTCTTCGCCGACCTGCTCGACGGCCACGGCCTGATCGGCAACAACTCCGGCTGGCTGTCCTTCGGCGTGCTGCGCAGCGGGTCCTGGCGCGCCGGGAACGTGGCGCTCGTCGGCGACGCCGCGCACACCGCGCACTTCTCCATCGGCTCGGGCACCAAGCTCGCGCTGGAGGACGCGATCGGGCTGGTCGGCGCGGTGGACCGGGAACCGACCGTCGAGGCCGCGCTCAAGGCCTACCAGGAGGACCGCAAGCCGGTCGTCGAGTCGCTGCAGCGCTCCGCGCAGACCAGCCTGGAGTGGTTCGAGGGCGTGCGCCGCTACCGTGGCCTGGCCCCCGAGCAGTTCGTGTTCCAGCTGCTCACCCGCTCGCAGCGGGTCACCTACGACAATCTCAAGCTGCGCGACGCCGGCTACGTCGGCCGGGTCGACGCCTGGCTCGCCGACCGCACCCGCGAGCTGGGCTGCGACGTCGAGACCGGGACCCCGCCGATGTTCCACCCCTACCGGCTGCGCGGCATGACCCTGGCGAACCGGATCGTCGTCTCGCCGATGGCACAGTACTCCGCCGTGGACGGCGTGCCGACCGACTGGCACCTCGTGCACCTCGGCGGGCGGGCGCAGGGCGGCGCCGGGCTCGTCATGACGGAGATGATCTGCACCTCCGCCGACGGCCGGATCACCCCCGGCTGCCCCGGCCTGTACACCGACGACCAGCGGGACGCCTGGGCACGCGTCGTGCGCTTCGTGCACGAGAACACCGGCGCGAAGATCGCCGCCCAGATCGGCCACGCCGGGCGCAAGGGCTCGACGAAGGTCATGTGGGAGGGCATCGACGAGCCCCTCCCCGACGGCAACTGGGAGATCCTGGCGCCGTCGCCGGTGCGCTACCGGCCCGACAGCCAGGTCCCGCGCGAGGCGACCGAGGCCGACCTCGACCGGGTCGTCGCCGACCACGTCGCCGCGGCCCGCCGCGCCGCCGACGCCGGGTTCGACATGATCGAGCTGCACTTCGCGCACGGGTACCTGGTGTCGAGCTTCCTGTCCCCGGTGTCGAACCGGCGGACCGACTCCTACGGCGGCAGCCTGGCGAACCGGGCCCGCCTGGGCCTGCGGATCCTCGACGCCGTGCGCGAGGTGTGGCCGGCCGACCGGCCGATCAGCGTCCGGATCAGCGCCACCGACTGGGTCGAGGGCGGTTTCGACGGCGACGACGCGGTGGCCCTGGCCCCGATGCTGCACGCGCACGGCGCGGACATCGTCGACGTCTCGACCGGCCAGACCAGCACCGAGGCGAGGCCGCGCTACGGGCGGCTCTACCAGACGCCGTTCGCCGACCGGATCCGGCAGGAGACCGGTGTCCCGACGATCACCGTCGGCGCGGTGTCCAGCGTCGAGGATGCGAACACGATCATCGCCTCCGGCCGGGCGGACCTGTGTGCCATCGCCCGTCCGCACCTGGTGGACCCGTACTGGACGCTGAACGCGGCCCTCGACCAGGACTTCCGCGGGCACGCGATCCCGAAGCAGTACCGGTCGGGGCTCTCGGCGCGGCGCCGCGCACAGGAGCCGTGAGCCGCGTCCTGCCCCTGCGGGTGCCGCGCGGACGCCGACGGGCCGGGCCGGGCGCGTCGGTGCTCCGGGCTCATCGCGCGACCTCCTCGGCCAGCGCGGTCATGCCCGCCGCGACCTCGGCGAACGACGTCGACAGCGGTGCGAGCCCGATCCGGATGCCGTCCGGGGCGCGGAAGTCGCCGATCACGCCGCGCTCCCACAGCCGGGCGTTGACCTCGGCGAAGTCGGACCGGCGCAATGTGACGTGCCCGCCGCGGCGGTCGGGGTCGCGCGGTGAGGCGACCTGTACACCGTGCCGGGCGAGCAGGGTGTCGGCCAGGTCGAGTGCGAACGCCGTCAGCCGCAGCGACTTCGCCCGGACCGCGTCGATCCCGGCCTCGGCGAGCAGCTCCACGCCGCACTCCAGCGGCACCGAGGCCAGCACCGGCGGGGTGCCGGACAACAGCGCCCGCACGTCGGGCGCGGGCTCGTGGCCGGGGCCCATCGCGAACGGGGCGCGGTGGCCGAACCAGCCGGTGATCGGCTGGCGCAGCGCGCCGGTGTGCCGGGCGGCGAGGTAGCCGAACGCGGGCGCGCCCGGCCCGCCGTTCAGGTACTTGTAGCCGCAGCCGACCGCGAGGTCGGCGCCCCAGGCGTCGAGCTCGACCGGGACCGAGCCGACCGAGTGCGACAGGTCCCAGAGCACCAGGGCGCCGGCGTCGCGCGCGACCCGGGTGATCGCGGGGCCGTCGGCGAGGAACCCGGACCGGTAGGCGACGTGGGACAGCAGCACCAGCGCGGTGCGCGGCCCGACGGCCGCCGCGACCTGCTCCGGGGTCACCCCGGCGGCCGGGTCGGACTCGATCCAGCGCAGCGACGCGCCGCGCTCGGCGGCGATGCCCTCGACCACGTAGCGGTCGGTCGGGAAGTTGTCGGTGTCGACGACGATCTCGTCCCGGCCGTGCGCCGCGCGCTCGTCCAGGGCGGCGCGGGCCAGCTTGTAGAGCAGCACCGTGGTGGAGTCGGCGACGACGACCTGCCCCGGCCCCGCCCCCAGCGCGGCGGCGCCGATCCGGTCGCCGAGGGTGCGCGGACGGTCGATCCAGCCCTCGTCCCAGCCGCGGATCAGCCGGGTGCCCCAGTCCGCGCGGACGAAGCGCTCCATCCGCTCGGCAGCCGCGCGCAGCGGGCGGCCGAGGGAGTTGCCGTCGAGGTAGGCGACGACGCCGTCGGCGGGCAGGAACCGCTCCCGGAGGGCGGCGAGCGGGTCCTCGGCGTCGAGGCGGGCGGCGACGGACGCCGGGCCGGGGTGGACGGTCACGGGGCCCATCCTGCCGGGTTCCGGACCCTAGCCGCGCCAGCGGCGCTCGTAGCGTTCCCGCGCGGCCTCGCGGGTCCCCTCGTCGGCCTTCTCGCGCACCGCGGCGGCGTGCCCCACCGGGTACCCCGCCTTAGCGACGCGGTGCTCGGCGGACTCGTACATGTAGGCGAGCGAGTAGAAGTAGCCGAGGATCGCCCCGGCCAGCACCGACAGCGCCCGGACGTACACCGGGCCGGGGATCAGCAGGTAGAGCAGCACGCCGATCGGCAGCAGCTGCACGGTGGTGCGCACCAGGTGACGCAGCTGCCAGGTCCGGGTGGTGACGTCGTGCAGGACCCAGCCCCGGAACCGGGAGGGCAGCCCGGCGCCGTAGGCGTAGGCCAGCCACTGGACGGGGTTCGGCCGCTGATCCATTGTTGGTCCCCCAATTCTTGGTGCACCAACAATGTACGATGGGTGCCATGCCGAGCGCATCCCCGGGTGACGACGACCTCCTCCGGCTCGACCGTCAGGTCTGCTTCGCCCTCGCCGTCGCGGCCCGCAACGTCATCGCGCTGTACCGGCCGCTGCTGGAGCCGATGGGGCTGACCCACCCGCAGTACCTGGTGCTGCTCGCACTGTGGGAGCGCTCCCCGCGCTCGCTCGGCGACCTGGCCCGGGAGCTCGCGCTCGACCCCGGCACGCTGTCGCCGCTGCTCAAGCGGCTCGAGGCCGCGGGCCTGGTCGACCGGCGCCGGGTCCCGGGTGACGAGCGGACGATGGCGGTGTCGCTCACCGACGCCGGGTGGGCGCTGCGGGCGCGGGCCGAGGCGATCCCGGCGGCGATCGTGGACCGGCTCGGGATGCCGCTGCCGGAGCTGGAGGAGCTGCGGACGGTGCTGGACCGGGTGATCGCCGCGTCGCGCGGCTGACCGGGGCGGTGGTGCGGGACCGGTCGCCGGCCGTACCGTCTCCGCCGTGCTGACGACCGCAGGCAAGGCCGTCCTGCTCCTGGTCGACCTGCAGGAGCGCCTGGTCCCCGCGATGCACGACGGCGATCGCGTCGTCGAGCGCGCCGCCCGGCTCGCCGAGGCCGCGACCCTGCTGGAGGTCCCGGTGCTGGCCACCGAGCAGGTCCCGGAGAAGCTCGGCCCGACCGTCGAGCGGCTCGCCGGCCTGCCGCACCTGGTGATGCCCAAGACCCGCTTCGCCGCCGACGACGGCGTGCTGTTCCCGCCCGGCCGCACCGAGATCGTCGTCGCCGGGGTGGAGGCGCACGTCTGCGTGCTGCAGACCGTGCTGGAGCTGCGCGCCGAGGACCGCCGGGTGGTGGTCGTCGCCGACGCCGTCGGGTCCCGGTTCCCGCAGGACGAGCAGCTGGCGCTGGAGCGGGCGCGCTCGGCCGGGGCGGAGGTCGTCACCTCGGAGATGGTGCTGTTCGAGTGGCTGCGCGACGCCGCGCATCCGCGCTTCCGCGAGGTCCAGAAGCTGCTGAAGTAGGCGCGTCACCCGTTGCGGGGCTGCAGGTAGGCCGGGTCCGGGTCGGGCAGCGGCACGTCGGCCCGCCCGGCGACCAGCGGGTCGACAGCGGCGAAGAACGGCGGCGCCGCGACGGTCCCGCCGAACGCGCCGTGCCCGCAGTCGCCGAGGTGCACGGGGTCGCCGGGGCAGATCTCCGACGGGTTCGGGCCGTCGGCGAACACCATCGAGGACCCCGCCACGCCGTCGATGCCGCCGGTGGCCCCGACGAACGCGACCGACTCCGAGGAGTTCGTCGTGCCGGTCTTGCCGATCGTGGGGCGCGTCCAGCCCTCGGCCCGCGCCGCGGCCGCCGAGGTGCCGGTCACGGTGTCGCCACCGAGCCCGGCGGCCAGGGTGTGCGCGACGCCGGGGGCGACGGCCTGCTCGCAGGCGGGCCGGTTCACCGGCACCGCCGCACCGTCGCGGCCGGTCACCGACAGCACCGCGTCCGGGGCGCACCAGACGCCGTCGCTCTGGATCGTCGCCGCGACGTTCGCCTCCTCCAGCGTGGACACCGGGCTGACCCCGAGGGTGAACGACGGGAGGTCCGCGAAGAACTGCGACTGCGGCTGGGAGATCCGCGCGTCCGGCGACGAGGGGTCCGGCGTCCCGCCCACCGCGTTCGACGCGAGGGTGTCGCGCAGCCCGAGCCGGCGCGCCATGTCCACCACCCGGGGGATCCCGGTGCGTTCCTCGAGGTCGACGAACGCGGTGTTCGGCGAGGTCGCGAGCGCGACGGGCAGCGGGATCGGGTCCGGGTAGTTCGGGGTGTCGTTGCTGACGGGGTAGCAGCTGCTCCCCGCGCCGGGGAAGCACGCCGAGGCCGGGTCGGGCAGCGTGCTGTCGTAGCCGACGGTGCCCGCCTCCAGTGCCGCGGCGGTGGTGAAGATCTTGAAGGTGGAACCGGCACCGAAGACGTTCGACGGCGCGGCGACGAGGTCGCGCGTGGTGTCGCCGGCCGCGGCGTCGGTGCCGGGCCGGCGGTTGGCGACCATGGCGAGGATCTGGTGGTCGCCGGTGGCGGCGTCGCCGTGGCCGGGCCGGATCAGCGCCAGGGTGTTGGCGACGCCGTCCTGGGTGCGCGGCACGTTCGCGTCGACCGCCTGCTGCGCCGACGCCGTCACGGCCGGGTCGAGGGTGGTGCGGATCGTGTAGCCGCCGGTGTCGAGCTGCTGCTCGGTGAACCCCGCCTTCTCCAGCTCGGACACCGCGTACTCGCAGAGGAACCCGGCGCCGTCGGTGGCGCCGTAACAGTTGTGCCCGGGGACCTGCGGCCCGCCGGGGCGCACCCCGAGCGGCGCGGCCGTGGCCTCGGCAGCCTGGACCGGGGTGAGCGACCCGGCGTCGCGCATCGCCGCGATCACGGTGTTGCGCCGGTCGGTCGCGGCCTGCGGGTGGCGGAACGGGTCGAACAGGGTGGGGTTGTTGACCGCGCCCGCGAGCAGCGCGGCCTGCGGGACCGTCAGGTGCGCGGCGTCGGTGCCGAACCAGGCGCGCGCGGCGGCCTCGACGCCGTAGACGTTGCCGGTGAACTCGACGGTGTTGAGGTACCCGGCGAGCACGTCCTGCTTGGACGTGCTGTGCGCCAGGCGCTGGGCGAGCACCGCCTCGCGGATCTTGCGGGTCGGGGTGTCGGCGTGGTCGGCCCGCTGGGCGGCGGGGTCGTCGCGGTCGACGACGTCGATCAGCCAGTTCTTCACGTACTGCTGGGTGATGGTGGAGCCGCCCTGCACGGCGCCGCCCGCGGCGTCGGTGACCAGTGCGCGCAGGGTGCCGACGGGGTCCACCCCGGACTCGTCGAAGAACCGGCGGTCCTCGACGTCGACGATCGCGGCGACCATCGACGGGGAGATCCGGTCGTAGGGGACGGGGATCCGGTACTGCTCGTCGAGGTAGGCGATCGGGGTGCCGTCGCGGTCGGTGAGGACCGTCGCCGCGGGCAGCGACGCCGCGTTCGGCAGGTCGCCGGTCGTCCCCGGCGGCACGACCGAGGCGACGGCGGCGACGCCCGCCGCGGCGGGGGCCGCGCACCCGGCGAGGACGAGCCCGCCGGCCAGGATCCCGATCCCGAGCCGCCGCAGCACCGACGGGTCCGGGCGGCGCCACCGTCGCCCGGTGCGGGTCTCCCGGAGACGGTCGTTCCAGTGCTGTGCGATCAGGCGTTCCCCCACGCGGGCGATTGTGCGCCGCAACGCTGAGGGATGCCTGAGGCGCGCCCGCGCGAGTCGCTGAGAGTCAGCCGGTCAGGGCGGCGAGCGCGGTCCGGGCCTGCTCCCGGAACCGCTCGACGTTGCCGAGCTTGACGTCCTCGTAGCCGCGCACCAGGTCCACGGTCTCGGCGACGGCGACCACACCGTCGACGGTGTCGTGCGTGAGCCGGTCCAGCGCGGCGCGGACCAGCGTCTGGTACTCCCCCACCAGCTCGCGCTCCACCCGGCGGACCCCGGCGCGGCCGAACACGTCCAGCGGGGTGCCGCGCAGCCGCCGGGCCGCGCGCAGCGCGCGGAACGCGGGGCCGGCCAGCCGGCCGTCGAGGGCGATCTTGCGGTTCATCCCCAGCGCGCGCAGCACCGGCGGGTGCAGCATCACCGAGACCCGGGCGTCGGGACCGAACGCGGCGTCGCGGCGGGCGGTCTCGACCAGGTCCAGGTGCAGGCGGGCGACCTCGTACTCGTCCTTGTAGGCCATGAGCCGGTGCAGGCCGCGGGCGTAGGCGGCGCCGACGCGCTCGCCGGCCGCGTCCCCGGCCCGGGCGGCGGCGATGGCCGCCACCCGGCGGACCTCCTCGGCATAGCGGTGCGCGTAGGCGGCGTCCTGGTAGCCGGTGAGGTCGGCGATGCGGGTGGCCAGCGCCTCGGCGAGCTCGGAGCCCGTGGCGACCGAGCGGGCCAGCGCCGCGGACACCTCGTCGACGGCGACCGGGGCCGGCTGCGGCGCGAGGAGCGCCCGGCGCACGGCGGCGGCGTCGATCGCGGCGGCCCGGCCCCAGCGGAACGCGGTCAGCGTGGTCTCCACGGCCGCGCCGTTGACCCGGATCGCCTCCTCCAGCGCCTCGACCGACACCGGGAGCACCCCGTGCTGGTAGGCGGCACCGAGCAGCAGCATGTTGGTGGGCAGGTGGTCGTCGAACAGCGCCTCGGACAGCGTCTGGGCGTCGACGGCGAGCAGGTCGCGGGCGACCGCGCCGATCCGCTCGACTGCGTCGTCGGTGGAGCCGGGCAGCACGACGCGTCCGGTGACCATGGCCGCGGTCGGCACGAGCGAGGTGTTGACGACGGCGACGGTGTGCCCGGGCCGGGCGACCGCGAGCGTCGCGTCGGAGGCGGTGCCGACCAGGTCCATCCCGATCAGCACGTCCGCGGTGCCGCGGGAGGCGCGCAGGATCCCGTGGTGGGGCTGCTTGGCGATCCGGACGTCGGAGACGACCGGGCCGCCCTTCTGCGCGAGCCCGACCTGCTCCAGCCCGGCGGCGAACAGCCCGTCGAGGTGGGCGGCCATCTGCAGGATCGCCGAGGCGGTGACGACGCCGGTGCCGCCGATGCCGGGCATCCGGATCAGGGTCGCGTCCTGGTCGACCCGCGGCTCGGGGGCGACGAGCGTGACCGGCAGCGGCGGGATCTCCCGGCGCGACCGGGTGCCGGGCACCACCGTCAGGAACGACGGGCAGTCGCCCTTGAGGCAGGAGTAGTCGGTGTTGCAGGACGACTGGTGGATGGTGGTCTTGCGGCCGAACTCGGTCTCCACCGGCAGCACCGACAGGCAGGTCGACTGGTCACCGCAGTCGCCGCAACCCTCGCAGACCCGCTCGTTGATCAGCACCTTCTCCGCCGGGGCGGGCAGCTTCCCGCGCTTGCGCAGCCGGCGCTCCTCGGCGGCGCAGCGGTCGTCGTGGATCAGGACGGTGACGCCGTCGAGGGCCACGAGCTCCTGCTCGACCGCGGCCAGCTCGTCGCGGTGGCGGACGCTCGCGATCGGGTCGAGGGCGATGCCGCGGTAGTCGCGCGGGTCGTCGGTGGTGACGACGATGCGGCGCACGCCCTCCAGGGCGAGCGAGCGGGTGATGTCGGGGACGTTCATCCGTCCCTCGGCGCGCTGCCCTCCGGTCATGGCGACGGCGTCGTTGTAGAGCAGCTTGTAGGTCATGGTGACCCCGGCGGCGACGGCGGCGCGGATCGCGAGCGAGCCGGAGTGGTGGAAGGTGCCGTCGCCGAGGTTCTGCACGAGGGTGCGGTCGTCGGTGAACGGGGCCAGGCCGATCCACTGGGCGCCCTCGCCGCCCATCTGGGTCAGCCCGATCTGCCGGCCGCGGTGCTCACCGTCGAGGGCGATCATCGCGTGGCAGCCGATCCCGACGCCGACGAGCGTGTCGTCGCCGGTGCGGGTGGAGGTGTTGTGCGGGCAGCCGGAGCAGAAGTACGGCGTCCGGTTCCCGAGCAGGTCCAGACCGATCCGCGACGGCTTCGGCGGGGCGAGGCGCTCCAGGTGCACGCTCGCCGCGGCGGGCAGCGTCCGTCCGTCGGCGGTGAGCCGGGCGGCCAGGGCGCGGGCCACGTCCTCGGCGCCGAGCTGGCCGCGGGCGGACAGCAGCGGGCGGCCGCGGTCGTCGCGGCGGCCGGTGACCGTCGGCCGGTGGTCGCGCCCGTAGAGAGCGTCGCGCAGGTGGCCCTCCAGGAACGGCACCTTGTCCTCGACCACGAGCACCTCGGCGCAGCCCTCGACGAGTCCGGCGAGCGCGTCGGCGTCGACCGGGAACGGCATGGCGAGGCGGATCAGACGCACGCCGAGTGCGTCGAGCTCGGCCTCGCCCAGGCCCAGGTCCTCGCACGCCCGCAGCACGGTGGCGTACCCGGTACCGGAGGCGAGCACGGCGAGGTGCGGGTCGCGGGAGGTGAAGGTGACGCGGTTGAGCCCGGTCTCGCGGGCGTACTGGCGGGCCAGGTCGAGCCTGCGGGTGAGCTGGTCGTGCTCGGCCTCGACGGCGGCGGGCCCGACGAGCGGGCCGGCCTGCGCGCGGTCGGTGGCGGGCGGGGCCGGGACGCCGACCAGCTCCGGGCGCAGCGCGCCGAGGTCGACGGTGCAGGAGGCGTCGGCGACGTCGGCGATGATCTTCAGGCCGGTCCAGAGCCCGGTGGCCCGGGACAGCGCGACCGCGTGCAGGCCCAGCTCGATCACCTCGGCCACCGAGCCGGGCGCGAGCAGCGGCATCGTCAGGGACTGCGCCATCGGCTCGCAGGAGCTGGGCACGGTGGAGGACTTGCAGGACGGGTCGTCGCCGATGATCGCGACGGCGCCGCCGAGCCGGGCGGTGCCGGCCAGGCTGCCGTGCCGGATGGCGTCGGCGGCCCGGTCGAGGCCGGGGTTCTTGCCGTACCACCAGCCGACGACGCCGTCGTGGCGGCGACCGGGGACGGCGTCGAGCAGCTGGGTGCCGGCGACGGCGGTGGCGGCGAGCTCCTCGTTGAGCCCGGGCCGGAAGACCACGCGCTCGGCGTCGAGGTGGGTCCGGGCGCGGCCGAGCTCGGCGTCGAAGGTGCCGAGCGGGGAGCCCTGGTAGCCCGAGACGAACGAGGCCGTGTCGAAGCCGCGCGCGGTGTCGAGGCGGGCCTGTTCGAGCACGAGCCGCACCAGCGCCTGGATCCCGGTCATCGGAGCCCGCCCGTGGGTGGCGAGGTACTTGTCGTCCAGCACGGTCATCGGTGACAGCTCCTCGTCGGGTGGGCGGCGCGGCCCGCTCAGGACAGCGTGACGAGCGCCACGACGCAACAGCCGAGGGGACTCTGACCGAGAGAACGCAACGGATACCGTGTGGCGGCCACACAGGAGTGAATCCGTTGCGCCGGAGGTGCTGTGCCCGAGACCGAGGTCGACGAGCTGGACCACGCGATCCTGCGGTTGCTGCACGAGGACGCGCGCCGCACCTACGCCGACATGGCCGCACGGGTCGGGCTGTCCACCGCCGCGACCAAGCGCCGGGTCGACCGGCTGCGTGAGTCCGGGGTGATCACCGGCTTCACCGTGCAGGTCGACCACGCCAAGCTGGGCTGGCCGGTCGAGGCGTTCAGTGAGATCCGCTACGCCGGCACCGCCAGCGTCTCGGAGATCGTCGACACGGCGTCGCGCCAGCCGGAGGTGCAGGCGGTCTACACCTCGCCGGTGACCTCGACGCCCTGGTCCAGGTCCGGGTGCGCGATCTCGCGCACCTGCAGGAGGTCATCGACCGGCTGCGGCGCAACGGCACCGTCACCGGGACCCGGACGCTGATGGTGCTGGGGCGCTGGACCCGCACGTGATCAGTTGCCTATCGCAACGATCCGACCGATCATGACCGGGTGCTCGTTCTCTGCAGTGTCACCGGTTCGCCCTCGCACGGCCGGGCCGTGCTCCCCTTCGCCCGGGCGCTGGGCGATGCCGGCCACCGGGTCGTGGTGGCGTGCCCGCCCGACGTCGCGGGGGTGTTCGACGGTGCGCCCGTCGTCGTCGAGCCGGTGCTCCCGACGATGGCCGACGCCGCCGGACACCTCGGCCCGGTTCTCGCCCGGCTCGGCGGGCCCGCCGCGCTGGCGACGCTGACCCCGGCCGAGGCGACGACGGCGCTGCTGCCGACCCTGTTCGCGGGTCCGCAGGTGACGGGCTCGGCGCGGGCGCTGCTCGCACTCGTGCGGGCCCACGGGGTCCCGGACCTGGTGCTGCGCGACGGCGGCGAGACCGCGGGGTTCCTGGTGGCCGAGCACCTGGGGGTGCCGTGCGTGGCGGCACCGTCGGGCGCGGGCAACGTCCTCGCCCCGCACGTCGTCGCCGACGCGCTGACCGAGCGTCGCGAGGAGCTCGGCTTCGCCGTCCCGGACGACCCGGCTGCGCTGCACCGGTGGGGGCGGCTGGACTGCATGCCGCAGCAGTTCTCGCTGGCCGAGCCGCAGGTGGCGCCGGCGCGGGCGTTCCGCCAGGACGACCAGGTCACCCGCGGCGAGACGGTGCCCGGCTGGGTCGCCGCGCTGCCCGGGAACCGGCCGCTCGTCCTCGCGGGACTGGGGACGGCGATGCCGGCGATGGCCGGACGTGCCCAGCGCCGCGCCCCCGTCGACCCGCACGCGGCGCTGCGCACCGTGGCGGAGGCGGCGTCCCGGCTCGACGCCGAGGTGGTGCTGTCCACCGGCGGCCTGCCGGTCGACGACCTGGACCTGCCTCCGCACGTGCATCCTGCTTCGTGGGTGCCGCAGCCGCTGCTGCTCCAGGTCTCGGACCTGTTCCTCACCCACGGCGGCTACAACGGCATCCGCGAGGCCGTGCGGCACGGCGTCCCGCTGGCGGTGCTGCCGCAGTTCGGGGACCAGGAGCACAACGCCGGGCGGGTCGCCGAACTCGGGCTGGGCTCGCACTGCGCTCCCGACGCCGCCGAGATCGCGGCGACCTGCACGCGTCTCCTGTCCGACGACGACGTCCGCGCGCGGATCCGCTCGGCCCAACGCGCGATGCTGGCGCTGCCGCCGGTGGAGGACGCGGTCGGTGTCCTGGAGGACCTGGCCGCGCGCCGGGTAGCCGTGCTGGCGGCCTGAGCCGCAGGGGTCAGGCGGGCGGGCCGTGCGGGGCGCGGGGCCCGCAGGCGACGACGGTGCGTGCCCAGGTGCCGAACAGCACGAGCACCCCGAGCACGGTGACGACCAGCCCCGGTCCGATGTCGTCGGTGCCGGCGACGGCGGTCTGGCGCGACCACACCGCCCAGAGCCCGGTGACCGCGCCGACGCCGGTGACGGTGGCCGCGGTCCAGGCCAGCGGCCAGAAGCGGGTCAGCAGGGCGAGCACCGACACCCCCACCGCGACGACGGCGACCACGGTGAACAGCCACGGCAGCGGCCCCATGGCGGCCCGGCCGGTGAGGACCTCCCACCCGGCGCCGTGGGTCGACCAGGGCATGAGCAGGGCGGCGACGACGGCGGCGACCCCCGCCCCCGCGACGACCGACGCCGGACCGGGGTCGATCCAGCGGTCGACCCGCCACGCGATGCGGGTGAGCTCGTCGGCGAGCTCGGGTGTCGCCTGCGGGGACAGCGCGCCCGGGCCGGGCGTGCGCGGTGCACTCATGCGGCTCCCTCGTCGTCACTGCGGTGTCGTCGCTGCATGTAGTCGCTGCGGTAGCGGGATGTCGGGAAGGCTATTGCACCACGCCGGTACCGGTCGCGACGCCGCCGACGGGGTGGCTCCGGGGGCCGGTCGGCGAGCCCGCCGTGCGCACCGCTCGGCGGTCGCGGCGGTTCCGGAACGGCCGCCGCGGTCGGCACCGCTCGCCTAGGCGGCGCGGACGGCGCAGCGGCAGGGCGCGCCCTGCTGGCAGCCGCAGCCACAGGTACTCGCGCATCCGCACGCCGAGGTCGCCGCGCCCACCGGGGCCGGTGCCGCCGAGCCGCCGCAGCAGCCGCCGTCGAGGCAGCTCAGCCGGGGGACGGCCGCGGGCGGTGGTGCCGGAGCCGGAACGGCGACGCCGAGCGCGGCGAGGACCCGGTCGGTGAGATCGGGGACCGGTTCCGCCGGACCGACGCGGGCGAGCCGGCCGAGCCGGTCGGCACCGTCGGTGAAGGCACGGCAGGACGCGCAGCCGGCGAGGTGGTCCTCGGCCATCGCGCGCTCGTCGTCGGCCGCCTCGCCGTCGAGCCGGGCGGACAGCACCTCGCGGTAGCCCTGACAGTCCATACCATCACTGTCGTACACGAGGCCCGTCCGGTTCCACCCGACCCCCGTCCGTGTTCCGCGGTCCGTACGGCGCGTTCCTCGGTGACCGCGGCACCTGACCTCGTGCCGACAGCTCCGCGGGCCCTCGGGGAACCCCGTCCCTTGCGCTTCCCACGCGCAGCAGAACGACGCCACCGGCGTGCGTCGCCCCGCTCCCGCCGCTCGCACCGGTACAGCAGCGTCGTCTGGTGGAGCAGCATCGTCGATCAGGCAGTGAGGTGTTCTCAGTAGCGGGGTGGCAGGTCGTGGCGACACGCCGAGGGTGGTGAGATGAGCGGGAACGGGGCAGGACCCCGGTAGATCGGTTCGGTCCAGCACAGATCGACACCGTCACCGAGGTCCTGCATGTCTGATCCTGTCACCTACACCGCTGTCCTCCCGATCGGGGAGCGCACCGTGGCCTATCTGGCGCGGCTCCTGGTCCTTCAACGCCGTCGACGTGGCACCCGGCGGCGGGCGTTGACCCCGTTCGCCCAGGCAGTGCTGGTGATCCGCTGGTTCTGTGATGCTACCCGGGTCCGATGTTCGGCCGGTGACAACGCGATCAGCACTGCAACGGCCTACCGTTACCTGCACGAAGGCATCGACGTCCTCGCCGCGGCCGCACCCGGCCTGCAC
>NZ_MCIP01000001.1:3033328-3034821 GCF_001932425.1 Pseudonocardia sp. Ae505_Ps2 | reverse complement strand
CCCGCCGGGCGCACTGTGGGCAGCGCTGTCGTGCCCTGGCAGCCTACGGAGAGCCGACCGGAACAGAACCCAGAAAACAGGAAACGCCCCGGACAATGAAGTCCGGGGCGTTTCCTGATCATGTTGAATGTCGGCGGCGACCTACTCTCCCACACCCTGGCGAGTGCAGTACCATCGGCGCTGGAAGGCTTAGCTACCGGGTTCGGAATGGGACCGGGCGTTCCCCTACCGCAATGACCACCGACAACACTATTCAACAAACCCCCACACAAACATGGGGGGACCTACGAACACACAACCCGCACAGGGTTGTGGGCTCAGGGTCACACAGTGGATGCGAACAACTCGTTGTGGCAAGCCCTCGGCCTATTAGTACCGGTCAACTCCACCCCTCACAGGGCTTCCATCTCCGGCCTATCAACCCAGTCATCTCCTGGGAGCCTTACCCACTCAAAGGTGGTGGGAGACCTCATCTTGGAACAGGCTTCCCGCTTAGATGCCTTCAGCGGTTATCCCTCCCGAACATAGCCAACCAGCCGTGCCCCTGGCGGGACAACTGGCACACCAGAGGTTCGTCCGTCCCGGTCCTCTCGTACTAGGGACAGCCTTCCTCAAGTCTCCAACGCGCGCGGCGGATAGGGACCGAACTGTCTCACGACGTTCTAAACCCAGCTCGCGTACCGCTTTAATGGGCGAACAGCCCAACCCTTGGGACCTACTCCAGCCCCAGGATGCGACGAGCCGACATCGAGGTGCCAAACCATGCCGTCGATATGGACTCTTGGGCAAGATCAGCCTGTTATCCCCGGGGTACCTTTTATCCGTTGAGCGACACCCCTTCCACAAGGTGGTGCCGGATCACTAGTCCCGACTTTCGTCCCTGCTCGACCCGTCAGTCTCACAGTCAAGCTCCCTTGTGCACTTACACTCAACACCTGATTGCCAACCAGGCTGAGGGAACCTTTGGGCGCCTCCGTTACTCTTTGGGAGGCAACCGCCCCAGTTAAACTACCCACCAGGCACTGTCCCTGAACCAGATCATGGCCCGAGGTTAAGACACCCAATTCGACCAGAGTGGTATTTCAACAACGACTCCACCACCACTGGCGTGATAGCTTCACAGTCTCCCACCTATCCTACACAAGCCGAACCGAGCACCAATACCAAGCTATAGTAAAGGTCCCGGGGTCTTTCCGTCCTGCCGCGCGTAACGAGCATCTTTACTCGTAGTGCAATTTCGCCGAGTCTGTGGTCGAGACAGCGCCCAAGTCGTTACGCCATTCGTGCAGGTCGGAACTTACCCGACAAGGAATTTCGCTACCTTAGGATGGTTATAGTTACCACCGCCGTTTACTGGCGCTTAAATTCTCCGCTTCGCCCCACAAGGGGACTAACAGGTCCTCTTAACGTTCCAGCACCGGGCAGGCGTCAGTCCGTATACATCGTCTTGCGACTTCGCACGGACCTGTGTTTTTAGTAAACAGTCGCTTGGG
>NZ_MCIP01000001.1:2828485-3033316 GCF_001932425.1 Pseudonocardia sp. Ae505_Ps2 | reverse complement strand
ACCGACTCCACAACCGAAAGCGGGCCCAGAGCACAGGCACACAACGCCCCGCACCCGCCGGGCGCACTGTGGGCAGCGCTGTCGTGCCCTGGCAGCCTACGGAGAGCCGACCGGAACAGAACCCAGAAAACAGGAAACGCCCCGGACAATGAAGTCCGGGGCGTTTCCTGATCATGTTGAATGTCGGCGGCGACCTACTCTCCCACACCCTGGCGAGTGCAGTACCATCGGCGCTGGAAGGCTTAGCTACCGGGTTCGGAATGGGACCGGGCGTTCCCCTACCGCAATGACCACCGACAACACTATTCAACAAACCCCCACACAAACATGGGGGGACCTACGAACACACAACCCGCACAGGGTTGTGGGCTCAGGGTCACACAGTGGATGCGAACAACTCGTTGTGGCAAGCCCTCGGCCTATTAGTACCGGTCAACTCCACCCCTCACAGGGCTTCCATCTCCGGCCTATCAACCCAGTCATCTCCTGGGAGCCTTACCCACTCAAAGGTGGTGGGAGACCTCATCTTGGAACAGGCTTCCCGCTTAGATGCCTTCAGCGGTTATCCCTCCCGAACATAGCCAACCAGCCGTGCCCCTGGCGGGACAACTGGCACACCAGAGGTTCGTCCGTCCCGGTCCTCTCGTACTAGGGACAGCCTTCCTCAAGTCTCCAACGCGCGCGGCGGATAGGGACCGAACTGTCTCACGACGTTCTAAACCCAGCTCGCGTACCGCTTTAATGGGCGAACAGCCCAACCCTTGGGACCTACTCCAGCCCCAGGATGCGACGAGCCGACATCGAGGTGCCAAACCATGCCGTCGATATGGACTCTTGGGCAAGATCAGCCTGTTATCCCCGGGGTACCTTTTATCCGTTGAGCGACACCCCTTCCACAAGGTGGTGCCGGATCACTAGTCCCGACTTTCGTCCCTGCTCGACCCGTCAGTCTCACAGTCAAGCTCCCTTGTGCACTTACACTCAACACCTGATTGCCAACCAGGCTGAGGGAACCTTTGGGCGCCTCCGTTACTCTTTGGGAGGCAACCGCCCCAGTTAAACTACCCACCAGGCACTGTCCCTGAACCAGATCATGGCCCGAGGTTAAGACACCCAATTCGACCAGAGTGGTATTTCAACAACGACTCCACCACCACTGGCGTGATAGCTTCACAGTCTCCCACCTATCCTACACAAGCCGAACCGAGCACCAATACCAAGCTATAGTAAAGGTCCCGGGGTCTTTCCGTCCTGCCGCGCGTAACGAGCATCTTTACTCGTAGTGCAATTTCGCCGAGTCTGTGGTCGAGACAGCGCCCAAGTCGTTACGCCATTCGTGCAGGTCGGAACTTACCCGACAAGGAATTTCGCTACCTTAGGATGGTTATAGTTACCACCGCCGTTTACTGGCGCTTAAATTCTCCGCTTCGCCCCACAAGGGGACTAACAGGTCCTCTTAACGTTCCAGCACCGGGCAGGCGTCAGTCCGTATACATCGTCTTGCGACTTCGCACGGACCTGTGTTTTTAGTAAACAGTCGCTTGGGCCTGGTCTCTGCGACCGGCCATCCCTAGCCCGCACGGGGCATCAAGACAACCGGCCCTCCTTCTCCCGAAGTTACGGAGGTATTTTGCCGAATTCCTTAACCACAGTTCGCTCGATCGCCTCGGTATTCTCTACCTGACCACCTGTGTCGGTTTGGGGTACGGGCCGCAACAGCACTCGCTAGAGGCTTTTCTCGACAGCATGGGATCACCCTCTTCGCCTCAATCGGCTACGCATCACCTCTCACCCTTCACGACCCCCCGGATTTACCTAGGAGATCAGGCTACAGGCTTACACCACGACAACCACCGCGTGGCGGAGCTACCCTCCTGCGTCACCCCATCACTTGCCTACTACCAGATCGGATCCCACGCTCCCCCACAAACAACACTCCCGAAGGAGCGAAGGTGGGTTCGGATGGTTAGCATCACCAGCCTCGGCATGGACGCACTATCACGAGCACGGGAATATCAACCCGTTGTCCATCGACTACGCCTGACGGCCTCGCCTTAGGTCCCGGCTCACCCTGGGCGGAACAACCTGGCCCAGGAACCCTTGGTCATCCGGCGGCAGAGATTCTCACTCTGCATTCGCTACTCATGCCTGCATTCTCACTCCCACACCCTCCACCCGTAAATCACTCCCGGGCTTCACCAGACGCAGGACGCTCCCCTACCCAACAACACCACAAAGATGTCATTGCCACGGCTTCGGCGGTGCGCTTGAGCCCCGCTACATTGTCGGCGCAGGACCACTTGACCAGTGAGCTATTACGCACTCTTTCAAGGGTGGCTGCTTCTAAGCCAACCTCCTGGTTGTCCGGGCGATCCCACATCCTTTCCCACTTAGCGCACGCTTAGGGGCCTTAGCCGGTGATCTGGGCTGTTTCCCTCTCGACCACGAAGCTTATCCCCCGCAGTCTCACTGCCGCGCTCTCACTCACCGGCATTCGGAGTTTGGCTGACTTCGGTAAGCTTGTCGGCCCCCTAGGCCATCCAGTGCTCTACCTCCGGCGAGAAACACACGACGCTGCACCTAAATGCATTTCGGGGAGAACCAGCTATCACGAAGTTTGATTGGCCTTTCACCCCTACCCACAGCTCATCCCCCAGGTTTTCAACCCTGGTGGGTTCGGGCCTCCACGACGTCTTACCGACGCTTCACCCTGGCCATGGGTAGATCACTCCGCTTCGGGTCTACACCCCGCGACTCAACCGCCCTATTCGGACTCGCTTTCGCTACGGCTACCCCACACAGGTTAACCTCGCCACGAAGCATAACTCGCAGGCTCATTCTTCAAAAGGCACGCCATCACCCCGCAAGGCTCTGACGGCTTGTAAGCACACGGTTTCAGGTACTATTTCACTCCCCTCCCGGGGTACTTTTCACCTTTCCCTCACGGTACTTGTCCGCTATCGGTCACCAGGTAGTATTTAGGCTTGACGGGTGGTCCCGCCAGATTCACAGCGAATTTCACGGGCTCGCTGCTACTCGAGAACAATGCCCACAACAGAACCAAACATTTTCGCGTACGGGGCTATCACCCACTACGGCCGACCATCCCAGAATCGTTCCGCTAACACCGGTTCATGCTGTCCCACCCTCGGCAGAAGATGAACGACACGCCTCACAACCCCGCACCCGCAACGCCTGCCGGCTTGACACGGACACGGTTTAGCCTCATCCGCTTTCGCTCGCCACTACTCACGGAATCACTATTGTTTTCTCTTCCTGTGGGTACTGAGATGTTTCACTTCCCCACGTTCCCTCCACGCACCCTATGAATTCAGGTACGGGTAACGCCCCATGACGGGCGCTGGGTTTCCCCATTCGGACACCCTCGGATCACAGCTCGGTTGACAGCTCCCCGAGGCCTATCGCGGCCTCCCACGTCCTTCATCGGCTCCTGATGCCCAGGCATCCACCATGTGCTCTTAACAACTTGACCACAACAAGATGCTCGCATCCACTATGCAACACTCAACCCACAACCACACCCAACCAAGAACAACCACCACCCACCACAAGCAGGCGTTAGGAAGCCCCCGACCAGAGCGGCCAAAGAAAACAACCCGTTCACCAGGTGTCTCCTCAGGACCCAACAGTGTGCCAAGCCAAACCGGTCCAACGAACTGCGTTCCACCCAACGCACCCAACCCACAGACGGAGCTGATGATGCGATTCAATGAAGGAACCACAGAAACCCACAGAGCAAAACCCTGCAGAGCCATGTGATGCCCCATCACATGATGGGACTCCTTAGAAAGGAGGTGATCCAGCCGCACCTTCCGGTACGGCTACCTTGTTACGACTTCGTCCCAATCGCCAGTCCCACCTTCGACAGCTCCCTCCACAAGGGTTGGGCCGCCGGCTTCGGGTGTTACCAACTTTCGTGACGTGACGGGCGGTGTGTACAAGGCCCGGGAACGTATTCACCGCAGCGTTGCTGATCTGCGATTACTAGCGACTCCAACTTCACGGGGTCGAGTTGCAGACCCCGATCCGAACTGAGACTCACTTTAAGGGATTCGCTCCACCTCACGGTCTCGCAGCCCTCTGTATGAGCCATTGTAGCATGTGTGAAGCCCTGGACATAAGGGGCATGATGACTTGACGTCATCCCCACCTTCCTCCGAGTTGACCCCGGCAGTCTCCCATGAGTCCCCACCATAACGTGCTGGCAACATGGAACAAGGGTTGCGCTCGTTGCGGGACTTAACCCAACATCTCACGACACGAGCTGACGACAGCCATGCACCACCTGCACACCAACCACAAGGGAAGCCCTATCTCTAGGGATGTCTGGTGCATGTCAAACCCAGGTAAGGTTCTTCGCGTTGCATCGAATTAATCCACATGCTCCGCCGCTTGTGCGGGCCCCCGTCAATTCCTTTGAGTTTTAGCCTTGCGGCCGTACTCCCCAGGCGGGGCGCTTAATGCGTTAGCTGCGGCACAGAAACCGTGGAATGGTCCCCACACCTAGCGCCCAACGTTTACGGCGTGGACTACCAGGGTATCTAATCCTGTTCGCTCCCCACGCTTTCGCTCCTCAGCGTCAGTATCGGCCCAGAGACCCGCCTTCGCCACCGGTGTTCCTCCTGATATCTGCGCATTTCACCGCTACACCAGGAATTCCAGTCTCCCCTGCCGAACTCAAGTGATGCCCGTATCGACCGCACGCTCAGAGTTAAGCCCCAAGTTTTCACGGCCGACGCGACACACCGCCTACGAGCTCTTTACGCCCAATAATTCCGGACAACGCTCGCACCCTACGTGTTACCGCGGCTGCTGGCACGTAGTTGGCCGGTGCTTCTTCTCCAGGTACCGTCAATCACTCTTCGTCCCTGGCGAAAGAGGTTTACAACCCGAAGGCCGTCATCCCCCACGCGGCGTCGCTGCGTCAGGCTTCCGCCCATTGCGCAATATTCCCCACTGCTGCCTCCCGTAGGAGTCTGGGCCGTGTCTCAGTCCCAGTGTGGCCGGTCGCCCTCTCAGGCCGGCTACCCGTCACCGCCTTGGTAGGCCATCACCCCACCAACAAGCTGATAGGCCGCGGGCCCATCCCCCACCGAAAAAACTTTCCACCACCAACCATGCAGCCAGTGGTCCTATCCGGTATTAGACCCAGTTTCCCAGGCTTATCCCAGAGTGGAGGGCAGGTCACCCACGTGTTACTCACCCGTTCGCCGCTCGTGTACCCCCGAAAGGGCCTTACCGCTCGACTTGCATGTGTTAAGCACGCCGCCAGCGTTCGTCCTGAGCCAGGATCAAACTCTCCAACAAAACCCTGACAAACAAACACTGGCCACAACACCCGACGGGATCGAATGCTGCAACCAAACAAACAATCTGGCACAAAACGCCAAACCGATTCAATATAGCTCGACACACTGTTGAGTTCTCAAAAGATACCCGCACCCCAATCACCCAACCCCCACACAAGGAAGCGGGATCCTGAAGACGGATCACCTTGACCCGCCAAGACAACCACACCGAGAAACTCGGCGAACCACCGGGGGTCAGTCGTCCGCGGGGCCTGTTGACCGAACCACTCAGGGCCCGTTCTGTCCGGCTCACTCGCTGACAGGAAGAAAGTTACGCCATGCGATTCGGGCACGTCAAACCGGGGTCGGAAACACCCGCTGACCTGCGCAAACCCGTCTCCGGGCCGCACGACACCGCGGTCGAGCCCGACCCTGCCGAGCGACGAACGGTCGCCCTGACGAGCTCACCTCGGATACTGGTTGACCAGCGCCGATCGCGCAAGTGGAAGCTCACGGTGGGGGTTCGAACCGGAGCTCCACCCGTCGTTCGTCCCACGCCTGCCTGCACGCCAACTGTTTTCAAGATTTTTTTCGACCGCCCGTCGCGGTGTCCGGCCGCGACGAGCGGTCGGTGGGCGGAAGGTCGTCGCCGGAGGCGACGGGCTCAGGGAGTTGATCACGATCGTCGACCGCGGGCGGCCGTTCGTCGTGGTGTCTCGTAGGCCCGGTGCATCGCCACGCGAGACTCGGCGCGTGCACTCCGACGGAGACGTCCTCCCTCCTGTCCTGCACCGGCTGCGTGCCGGCGCGGAGCTCACCGCCGCGGCCTGGTGCCGCACCCCGGGTGCGACGGGCCGGGTCCGGGCGACCGTCGTCGCCGGGCAGCTCGTGGTGGAGGCGGGCGACAGTGAGCCCCTCCGGATCACGGCGTCGCCCGTGGCGCTTCCCCTCCGGACCCGGTCGGTGGACCGGGTCGCCGTCCCGATGCTGCTCCCCCACCTGCGGGACATCGACGGTCTGTTCGCGGAGCTGCGGCGGGTCCTCGCACCGCACGGGCTCATCTCGGTCCTGGTGCCGGCGCCGCGGTCGTTCGGCTGGCACGGGTCCGCGTTGCGGAAGGCGGTCCGTGGTGCGTGGCGGCACAGGGCGGCCGTCGAGCACCCGGAGTGGCTGGCGGCCGCCGCGGACTTCGCCGTACTCGCCGACGACCGTCTCGACTTCACCCTCGACGGGGACGCAGCGTCGGTCGGCGCCGACGAACTGTGCGCGGCCGGCGTCTACCCGCCCGATCTCCCGGACCGGGCGCGTGCGGACCTCGCGGCGCACCGCACGGCGCTGCGGACGGTCCGGTTGCGGCGGGTGGTGGCCCGGCGCTGAGGATCAGTCCGCGGTGGCGATCTCGGCGACGGCCCCGGCGATCCGCAGATCCTGACCCGGGCCGCCGGCGTCGTCGACCTCCACGACGTCGGCGACGATCGCGGTGATGTTGTCGGGCCCGCCGCCCTCGTTGGCGAGCCTGATGAGCTCGTCGACGACCTGCTCCGGCTCGGCGCCGGAGGCGAGCTCGCGGTGCAGGACGTCGTCGTCGAGCACGGCGGTCACACCGTCGGAGCAGAGGAGATAGCGGTCCCCGACGAGGATGTCGACACGGTCGAGGTCCGGTTCCGGCGCGTGGTCGGTGCTCAGCGCGCGCATCAGGACGGAGCGGCGCGGGTGGTGCGCCGCCTCCTCGAGGGTGATCTGCCCCTGGTCGACGAGCTGCTGGACCATCGTGTGGTCGTGGGTGAGCCGGCTCAGCTCGCCGTCCCGCAGCAGGTAGATCCGGGAGTCCCCGATGTGGGCGAGCGCGAGCTGGTCACCGGTGAGGAGCAGCGAGACGACGGTCGTGCCCATCCCCCGCATCTCCGGCTCGTCCGCGGCGCGGCGGGCCAACCGGTCCGTGGCGTCGTTGAGCGCTTCGATCATCTCGGCCGCGAGGTCGATGTCGGTGAGGTCCTGCGGGAGTCGAGACTCCAGCTCGGTGAACACCGACACCGTCGTCGCACTCGCGATCTCGCCGTGGGCATGACCGCCCATCCCGTCGGCCACGATCAGCAGTCGGCCGGTCGTCGCTCCGGAGTCCTGGTTCGACGTCCGGCGACGGCCCACATCCGACCCGAGCGCGGATCGCAGTCCCAGCACCATGGGGACAGTATGGACGTCACGGTCCGTCAGCATCGCAGGCGAGGCCCGTTCGGCGTGTGCTTCAACCGGTCGGATGGCGCTACGCCCTGCGCACGGGCCGGATCGGGTGGTTCGTGACGGCGGAGCCGCAGCTGTGATCGCTTGCCCTCCTCGCTACGGTGGGGGCGCACCGGACGAGGTCCGGGGCGGCCGGCCCTCGTAGCTCAGCTGGATAGAGCAAGAGCCTTCTAATCTCTAGGTCGCAGGTTCGAATCCTGCCGGGGGCACTCACCTACACACCGAGTCGGTTGCTCCCGGCACGGGTGTGCTCGTCGTCGGCGTACATCGCCTCCAGACGCGGGCACGTCACTCGGCGGGACCGCTCACCGGCCCTGCCGGTCGCGGAGAAGTGCGGCGACCTCGTCCCGCGTGTACTCATCGGGTTCGTAGCTGGTTCCCTGTTGCGTCAGGCACCGCCAGCCGTCGCTCCCGTGAACCCAGGTTGCGGTGAACCGGGTGTGCGCGGAGAGGTCCTCGCCGTCGTTGGTCACGGAGAGGGTGAAGTAGTCGCCGTCGAGCTGGGCGATCGGGCCGTTCACCCGGGCCGCGGCGCGGTGGACGATGTAGGTCGCTCCTGGTTCGAGGCTCCGGACGAGCGTCAGGTAGCCGTCACGGTCGTAGCGGCGGCCGAAGACGCTGACGTAGAGGAACGCCGGGTGCAGGTACTGCTCGAGCTGGTCGACCAGTCCCGACGAGTTGCACCGGGTCCACTGCAGGAAGCGCAGTCGTAGTGCGGTCGCGATCTCGTCGTCCCACGTCCACGCGGGCGGCGGTCGGTCGGTAGCTGGGGACATCAGGATCTCCGACTCGGGAGGGGGCCGCGGGATCCGTGCGCTGCCGGACCGACCGCAGGGACACACCCATCGTGCGAGCGACCGGAGCCACCGCCCATGCACCTGCCGGAGAAAGGAATCCGTCCGGGTTGTGCGCGGCGATGGGGCGCGGATCCGCGGAGCCACGGAGGTGCGGGCCCGCCCCCGACACACGACCGTGCCCCGCCGGACGACGACGGGGCACGGTCTCGCGCACGAGCGGCAGGTCAGCGCAGGCGCACGCTAGCGTCCGGCTCGACGGCGCGGAAGGTGAAGCTCTCCTCCAGGTAGAGGTGCACCTCGCGGGCGTCGTGGTCGGAGTAGCCGATCGCCAGGTCCTGGCCGACGTCGAGCAGGAAGTCCCCGCCGCGCTGGCTGACGACGACGGCACCGTCGAGACCGTGTGCACGCAGGATCTGCCCGCCGAGGATCCGGCTCAGGTGCTCGAACAGCGGGTAGCCGCCGTGCTCGGCGGTCTCCACGATGCGGGTGTAGCCCTCGGGCGCGATCGCCATCGCGTAGGGGCCCTCGATGCCGTTGCGGCGCAGCTGGTCCACCGCACGGGCCACGGCCCCCGGGTAGGTCTCGGGGTCGTCGCCCAGGGCCACCGTGTCGTACGGCGAGACGCCCGCGATGCCCTCGAAGCCGGCCTCGGGCCAGCCGTGGAAGATCGCGCGGTTCTCGATCGCGGCGGCCGCGCGGGCGGCGCGGGCGAGGTCGTCGAACTCCGGGTCCTTCGCACCGCGCTGCAGGTCGTCGATCTCGTCGCGGGAGACCGTGAACGGGACCCGGAACTCGGCGAACGGCTGCACCCGGCGCAGGCGGGCGGTGACGCCGTCGCCGGCGACACCGGGCGGCGGCCCGTCGAGCCGCTGCGAGCGGCCGAGGTCGACCGAGGACGTCTGCCAGCCCGCGGTCCCGGTCCAGTCCGCGAGGCGACGCCCGGCCAGCAGCGGCGTCAGGCGCTCGCGGGCCTCGTCGTCGACGGCCTTCCAGGCCGTCGTGGGGATCGGCGCCTTCTCCCGCATGAGGTGGTCGTGCACGGCCATGTCTACTTTCCCTTCAGGCTGCCGATGCCGAGCCCGTCGCGGGTCGGGTCGGACGGGTCGATCTCGGCCTGGATCGCCTCGACGTAGTTCTCGGGGTCCTTGTCGGAGTTGTCGAGGCCCGCGGTGGTGGGGTGGGCGTCGAGGAACTCCGCGAACTGCTGGCCGAGGGCGTCGCGCAGGCCGGTGGTGGCGTTCAGGCGGAAGTTGGCGAGGCCCTCGTTCTCCTCCTCGCCCATGTGCTCGTCGTTCGCACGGCGGGCCGCCCAGACCCCCTCCCACCAGTGGCCGCTGCCGACGGGGCTGCGTTCGGCCTGCGCCACACCGTCACGGATCTCGTTGTGGTCCCCGATGGCGTCGAGCGTCTCGTCCTCCGGGTCCTCCCCGTGGGCGAGCAGCTGCGGGTAGAAGATCTTCTCCTCGGCCAGGGCGTGCACGTCGAGGCGCGCGGCGAGCGGCTCCCAGAGGCGGGCGAGCTCACGGGGGTCGGCGTCGCGCGCCTGGAGCTCGTCCAGGGCTGCGAACTGTCGGCGGAACCAGGCGTGGTCGTCGAGGATCAAGGTGGTGATGTCCGGCACCCGCGCAGGCTACGACGGTCCGGGGCCGCCGGCTCGCCGGAGATCCATCGGTCGCCGGTGGTGCCGGAGGAGCAGGGCGAGGTCGTCGGCGGCCGACCGCTCGTCCGGGTGCCGGCAGGTCGCGGCGGACAACGCCCGGCGCAGCCGGGGCGGCAGCTCCCCGGGGACCCGCGGAGGCCGGTGCAGCCGGGCGACGGCGGACTCCACCGTGGTCCCCAGGTACTCCCGCTCCCCGCTGAGCGCTTCGAGCAGGACCAGGCCCAGGGCGTACACGTCCGCGGCGGGGCCGACCGTCTCACCGGCGACCTGCTCGGGCGCGAGGTAGGCCGCGGTGCCCAGGACGGCGTCGGTCCGGGTCAGCGCCGAGCAGCCCAGCACGCGGGCGACGCCGAAGTCGGTGAGACGTGCCCGGCCGGTCTCGGCGCAGAGCAGGATGTTGGCGGGCTTGACGTCGCGGTGCACCACCCCACGGGCATGCAGGTGCGCGAGGCCGGACGCGATGTCGGCACCGATCCCGGCGACCTGCTCGACCGGCAACGGACCATGGGCCAGCCGAGCCGCGAGCGTCCCGCCGACGACGAGCTCGGACACCATGAACGGGCGGCCGCGGTCGACGCCCCCGCCCAGCAGCGGCACCAGGCTCCGGTGGTCCAGGTGCGCCATGGTCCGCAGCTCGCGGCACAGCCGGTCGAGGCTGCCGTCCTCGCAGCGGTCGAGGAACAGCTTGACCGCGACCGCCCGGTCCTCGTGCGGGTCCCAGTCCCGGTAGACGGTCGCGGTCGACCCGATGCCGACATGGGTCGCGAGGATGTAGCGGCCGGCGATCACGTCGGTCTCCGGGACCGCAGAGCGCATCACTGCCATGACAGACGGTGCCGCCACCACCCGGGCCCGTGTCCAGACCGGAGCAGGTCCATCACTCTCCCGGGTTGTCCTAAACGCCCCGATGGGGCTGTTCCCGGACCGGATGCCTTGCGGGACAACACCCGGGAGACGGGGTGCCCGCCCCCGGCCGGTGTCGACCGCGGCACGCGACCGGGCGACCGTCGACGGCGGGCCGTGCCGTGCGCCGGTGCCGACCGACCGCCGTCGTGCCACCGGCCGACGACGGCGTGCGGGTCGTCGCACATCCCCGACGCGGCCGCGCGGAGGAGCGCCCGGCCTGCGACGCTCGAACCGACCGTGTCCACCGTTCGAGGGAGCCAGCAGCGTCATGGCAGTCGAGACGCCCGCCGGCCCCTCCGCGGCGACGGCCCTGCTCGACGCGGGGACCGCGCCCGGATCGGCGTTGCTCCTGCGTGCGCTGCTGGAGGCCGCGCGGCTGCGCTACGTCGGACGCCCGACCACGCTGCGCTCCCGCGGGGCCCAGGTGCGGCTGGTGCCGACGGCCGTCGCGTCGTCGGGGCTCGGTGCCCGGGCGCTGACGACCGGGCGGTTCGCCACGGTCACCCTTGCCGCACGCGACGTCGTCCGGCCCGGTCTCACGCTGCGCGGGCTCACCGTGACCGCCGCGGACGTGCGGCTGCGTCCCGGCCTCGCGCCGGAGCTGGTGACCGGCCCGGTGGAGATCGAGGCCGAGCTCGACCCGGCCTGGGTCGCCGGGCGGCTGCGGGAGCACCTCCCGCAGGTCGAGGTGGGTGTCGACGACGACGGCGTCGCCCGGGCCCGGCTGCGGCGCCGTCCCGGGCTCGGGGCCGCCGACCTCGCGGTGTCGGTGGACGGGCACACCCTGTCCTGGAAGGTCACCGGCCTGACCGTCGCCGGGCGGTGGATGGGTCCACCCCGCTCGGCGGACACCCGTCGCTCGGTGCGGGCAATGGTCGACCGCAGCCCGCTGGCGGCGATCCGCTCGGGCCGGGCCGAACTCCCCGGGCTGCCCGGCGCGCTGCGGCTGCACGGGCTGGACCTCGCCCCCGGAAGGATCCTGGTGCGCGGCACGCTCGACGAGTGGCGCCGCAGCGTCCCGGTCGCGCGGATCGACGACGTGCTGCGCGGCGCGCTGTCCCTGCTGGACCTGAGCCGCTGACCCGGAACAGCTGCCCGTGCCCGCCCGTGCCCGAGCCGCCTGCACGTCGATCAGTACCTGAGCGTCGTCGTCCGACCGCGGGACAGCACTGAGGTACTGATCGACGCGCAGGGCGGGCGGTCAGCTCCGGCGGAGCCGCCGGGTGATGGCGCCCAGGCGCGAGGTCGGGCGGCGCGACGGGAGCAGGCCGGCAACGGCATCGTCGAGCAGGGAACCGATCGTCTCGGCCGCGCAGGTGCGGTTGGTGCCGATCCCTCCGGACGGGCCCCGCTTGATCCAGCCGACGACGTAGTGGCCGGGACGGCCCTCGACGCGGCCGGCGTCGTGCGGGACGAGGCCACGGTCGTCGTCGAAGGGCAGGCCGGCGACGGGACGGCCGCGGTGCCCCACGGCGCGCACGACCAGACCGGCCGGGATGTCGGTCCCGTCCGCGGTGTGCACCCCCTGGGCCCGGACGGTGCCGTCGATCCGCTCGGGCGCCGAGTGGAACCGGAACACCACCCGTGGGCGCTCGGCCGGCACCGACCAGTCGATCTTCTCCCGGCGGGCGCCGCGCAGCAGCGCGTGCGACGGGGACGCGGCGGGGCCATCGAGGGACTCGGCGATGCGCGGGTCGTGCTCGTCGACCACGACCTCGACGCCGCTGCGGCCGAGCAGCTCGCGCAGCTCCGGTGCGGTCGCGGCGACGGCCTCGGGGCCACGGCGGGCGAGCAGCACGACCTCGGTGATCGCACCGGTGCGCAGCGCGGCGAGCGCGGCCGGGTCGATCGGCGTGCCCTCCAGATCGGCGGCCGACGCGGTGAGGACCCGGGCGACGTCGATCGCGACGTTGCCGGTGCCGACCACGACGACACGCTCCACGGAGGTGTCGACGGCGTCGCGCGGCACGTCGGGGTGGCCGTTGTACCAGCCCACGACGGTGTCGGCGGCGATGCTGCCGGGCAACCCCTCCCCCGGCAGGCCCAGGTCGCGCGGCGCGGGCGCGCCCACGGCCCAGACCACCGCGTCGTGCCGGGCGGCCAGCTCGTCGGCCGAGACGTCCCGGCCGACCTCGGTGCCCAGCCGCATCCGCACCCGCGGGTGGGAGTGGAACCGGGCGAAGGACTCCCCGATCCCCTTCGTCGACGGGTGGTCGGGCGCGACCCCGAACCGCACCAGCCCGCCCGCGACGTCGAGCCGGTCGTAGAGCGTGACCGTCGACGAGGTGTGCAGCAGCAGGTCCTGTGCGGCGTACATCCCCGCGGGCCCGGTCCCGACGACGGCGACGTCGAGCGGGGCCATGTCCGCGGGCAGCGACCGCGTGAACTTCAGCGGGTACCACTCGTGGAACAGCGGGGAGTCGCCCTCCAGCTTCCCGGCGACCGGCTTGCCCTCGAAGTAGTCCGCGTTGACCTCGGCGTACCCGGCGAGCGATGCGCTCAGCCGCTCCACCGGGAAGATCGCGTCCACCGGGCAGGCGTCGGCGCAGGCCCCGCAGTCGATGCACGCCCGCGGGTCGATGTAGAGCATGTCGGTCGTGGCGAAGTCGGCCTCGTCCGGCGTGGGGTGGATGCAGTTGACCGGGCAGGCGGCGACGCACGACGCGTCGGTGCAGCAGGTCTGGGTGATCGCGAAGGGCACGGCCGGCTCCGGATCAGATCAGGTTGGCGCGACGGTAGAGGGCCAGCGCCGGCTTGGTGAGCAGGCCGCAGGAGGACAGGAACTCCATGAGCCCGGCGCAGGAGGACCGCAGCAGTGCCTTGTGGTGCTCGTTGTTCCGCGCCTCGCGCAGCGCGCGCTTCCGGTCGAGGCCCGCGTTCTCGTACAGGTCCTCGTTCCACATGGCGGTGACGATCTCGTAGGCGGCCAGGGCCACGAACAGGGCCTGGACCTGGCGGCGCAGCGGGCCCGCCCCGCGGAGACGGTCACGCGTCTCCTCGCGGGCGAACTTCATGTGCCGCGACTCCTCGACCACGTGGATGTTGTTGATCGTCCGGACGAACGGGACGACGCGCTCGTCGCGCATCCAGTCCCGCTGCATCACGTCGAGGACCTCCTCGGCGACGAGGATGGAGGCGTAGGCGGCCTCACCGGAGTAGACGGCCGCGCAGAGCCGGCCCATCGCGACGACACGCTTCTTCGGGATGTAGGCCGGGGCGCCGAGCTTGGCCGAACCGCGGGCGAACATGATCGAGTGGCGGCACTCGTCGGCGATCTCGGTCAGCGCCCACTGGAACGCCGGGTCGGTCGGGTCCTTCGCGTAGAAGTCCCGCAGGATCAGCTGCTGCAGGATCATCTCGAACCAGATGCCGGTCGAGGCGACCGACGCCGATTCCTGGCGGGTCAGCTCCTTGCGCTGCTCCTCGGTCAGCTCGGCCCAGTAGGCGGTGCCGTAGAGGCTGCTCCACTCCGGGCTCATGCCGTGGTAGTCGCGGTCCAGCGGCGTGTCCCAGTCGACCTGGGTGGCCGGGTCGAACGAGAGCTCCTCGGAGGACCGCAGGAGGCGCTCGGCGGTGTCGTGCCGATCCTCCGCGTGCCGGTCGTTCCCGGCCTCGAGCCCGTGCTCCGGAACGGTGGCGGTCATGTCGACTCCTCGCAGACAACGACGTCAATGCTGTAACCACCGGTAACGTTACCACCGGTTACACGTGACGCAAGCCCCCCGAGCGCACGGCGGCCCGATCACCGGCCGACGACACCGGTGCGGGTGACGCACCGCCCACCCGGGAGGGTTATCGTTGCGATGCGCAACTAACTGGGAGGTCGCGACGTGACACCGGAACGGGACGGACCTGCGGTCGTCGGCACCGTGCGGGGGCGGTCCGGCACCCCCGTGCCGGGCGCGACCGTCACCGTCACCGACCTCGACGGCCGCCAGCACGGGCGGACCGCCAGCGGCGACGACGGCACCTACGCCGTGCCCCTGGGCACCGGCGGGACGTACCTGGTGGTGACCCGCACCGACGGCGCCGGGCCCGACGCCGGGCTGGTCGCCGTCGGCGCGTCCCCCGCCCGGCACGACGTGACCGTCGCCGGCGGCGGCACGGTGCGGGGCACCCTGACCGACGCGACGGGCCACCCGGTCGGTGCCGCCGCCGTCACACTGAGGTGTTCTCAGTAGCGGGGTGGCAGGTCGTGGCGACACGCCGAGGGTGGTGAGATGAGCGGGAACGGGGCAGGACCCCGGTAGATCGGTTCGGTCCAGCACAGATCGACACCGTCACCGAGGTCCTGCATGTCTGATCCTGTCACCTACACCGCTGTCCTCCCGATCGGGGAGCGCACCGTGGCCTATCTGGCGCGGCTCCTGGTCCTTCAACGCCGTCGACGTGGCACCCGGCGGCGGGCGTTGACCCCGTTCGCCCAGGCAGTGCTGGTGATCCGCTGGTTCTGTGATGCTACCCGGGTCCGATGTTCGGCCGGTGACAACGCGATCAGCACTGCAACGGCCTACCGTTACCTGCACGAAGGCATCGACGTCCTCGCCGCGGCCGCACCCGGCCTGCACGGAGCCCTGCTCGCCGCCCGCACAGCCGGGCACACCCACGTGAATCTCGACGGCACCCTGATCGCCACCGACCGGTGCCGCGCGCTCGGCCTCACCCCCGGGGTCGACCTGTGGTGGTCGGGCAAGCACCGCCGCCACGGCGGGAACATCCAGGTCCTCACCGCACCTGATGGATGGCCGCTATGGACCAGCGACGTGCGGCCGGGCCGCGAGCACGACACCCGCTGCGCCCGTACCCACCCCGGGCTGCTCGAGGGCCTGGCCGCGTTCACCGACGACACCCACGCCGCGCTGGGCGACCTCGGCTACGAAGGCGAAGCCGACCGGCTCACCGTGCCCATCAAACTCGCCCCCGGCCGCGGGCAGACGGTCAACCAGCGCACCGTCAACACCCTGCACTCAGCCCTTCGTGCTCTGGCCGAACGCGGAAACGCCCTGCTCAAGACCACCTTCGCCGCGTTGCGGCGAGTCACGCTATGTCCCTGGCGCACCGGCGCGATCACCGCAGCTGCGCTCGTACTACTCCACACCGAGTACGACCGCACGACATGATCAACCCGCTACTGAGAACACCTCACTGATCGACACCGCGGGCGAGGTCGTCGCGCACACGCCGACCGACCCGGCCGGCCGGTTCCTGGTCGAGACCCCCGGCACCGGCCCGCACACCCTCACCGCGACCGCACCCGGGCACGGGCCGCTGGCCCGCACCGTCGACGCCGACCCGGCCGCGCCGCCGGTGGAGCTGCGCTTCCCCGCCCTGGCCGGGATCGCCGGCGTCGCCCGCAGCGGCGACGGCCGCCCGGTGCCCGGGGCTCGGATCGTGATCGGCGACAGCGACGGCCGCACCGTCGCCGAGACCACCACCGGCCGGGACGGCAGCTACGAGCTGCACGGGCTCCCGCCCGGACGGCACGAGCTGACCGCGAGCGGCTGGGCGCCGGTCGTCGTCGCGGTGCAGGTGGCACGGGGGGCGACCACGCCGGTCGAGGTGCGCTTCGGCGCCCCGGACCCGACCGACGACGACCGGATCGGCGGCCCGACGCGGACGGAGCACGGACATGGCTGAGCTCTACGGACGGCTGAGCACCCCCGACGGCTGGCCGGTGACCGGCGCGACGGTCACCGTCATGGACGCCACCGGCGTGCAGCGGGGCCGGGCGGCCAGCCGGGCCGACGGCGGGTTCGCGGTGGCGGAGCTGGCGCCGGGGCCGCACACGGTCGTCGTCGCCGCCGCGGGGTACGAGCCCTCCGCGCGGGCGGTCTCCCTCGCCGGGGACGGCGTCGACCTGGGCCGCGTCGAGCTCGCCAGGGCCGGCGGCGCGGTGCTGCCCACCCCGGGGCTGTGGCGGATCGACCCGCAGCACTCCAGCATCCGGGCCACCGCGCTGCACCTGGGTATGAGCCGCATCCACGGCAGGCTGCGCCGGTTCTCCGGCGACCTGCGGGTGGCCGACCCGTTCGAGGCCAGCTCGGTCAGTGTGTCGATCGACGCGGGATCGGTGGACTCCGACGACCCCGACCGCGACTCCCACCTGCGGACCGCGGACTTCCTCGACGTCGAGACCCACCCGGCCATCGGCTACGAGGGCGACGGCCTGACCCGGGTCGACGCCACCCGCTGGACGGTGCACGGGATGCTCTCGCTCAAGGGCGTCAAGGCGCCGGTCGACCTGCACATGACCTACGGCGGCACCGGCCCCGACCTGTGGGGCGGCACCCGGGCGGCGTTCACCGCCACCACCGAGATCTCCCGCGACGAGTTCGCGATCGACTGGAACCAGTCGGTGCTGGCCGGCGTGCTCGCCGTCGGGCGGACGCTGCGGATCGACCTCGACGTGCAGGCCGTCCTGCAGGAGGCTCCGCACGCGTGATCGCCCCGCCCGGGAGATCCCGGACGGGGCGATCCCGGCCCGCCTGCCCCGTGCGAGCCGGTTGCACCCCGGGCGGCCCTGTGCACGACCGTCCGGGGCGGACCGGTCAGCTCAGGCCGTCGAGCGCCCCGAACACGGGCGCGGTCAGGTCGACCGGGGTCAGCAGGTCCTTCGGCAGCGGCGCCGCCGGGACGTCCTTGAGCAGGTACACGGGGGTGTTCCCACCCGGCCGGTCACCGGCGGACGGGTTCAGCTCGGCCGAGTCGCTCGGGGTCGCCTCGCCGTCGTAGTGCCAGACGGTGCCGTCGTAGTGGGCGTCTCCGTGGCCGTGGCGCTGGTGGCCCTCGTCGGCGTGCGCGAGCCCGCCGGCCAGGGTGGCCAGCGCCCCGGCGCCGGCGACGGCGGCCAGTGCGCGGGCGGTGGTGCGTGCGGTCATGGTGTGAACCTCTCTGGTGGGGGGAGCGTCCGGCCTGCTCAGCAGAGCGAGTCGACCGGCTTGGGGTTGGTCAGGCCGAACAGCGGCCGAAGCCGCAGCCCGACCCAGGTGCCGCCGAGTGCGACGACGGCCCAGATCCAGCCGTGCAGGCTGAACGAGGCGATGCCGGAGAAGTAGGCACCGATGTTGCAGCCGCCCGCGAGGCGCGCGCCGTAGCCCATCGCGATGCCGCCGAGGACGGCGCCGAGGCCGAGCTTCCAGGGGATGCGCTTGTGCAGCACGAACGCGCCGCCCACCGCGGAGGCCACCAGCGCGCCGATCATGATGCCGACGTCGAGGTTGGAGATGCGGTCGGCGAGCACCGGCGCGGCCAGCGACCGGGCGTTCGCCGGGACCTGCCAGTAGGCCAGCCCCGCCATGTCGAACCCGACCGCCTGCAGGACCTTCGAGCCCCACAGCGCGAACGCCGAGGTCACACCCCACGGGGCGGCGGAGACGAACAGGACGGCCGCGTTGAGCACCGCGAGCACGAGCGCGCCGACCCACATCGGCCACGAGCCGCGCAGCACGCGTGCCGCACCGCGGGCCGACGGCGGCCGCTCGACCGGGGGCGGGGTGCGGCGCCGGGCGACGACCCAGGTCACCACGGTGATCCCCGCCGTGACCAGCAGCGTCACCGCGACCGCACCCGGGTAGCCGAGCAGCTGGGCCAGGTTGATGCTCGGACCCTGCGGGACGGTCTGCGTCCAGAAGGTGTGGGTGAACACCGCGAACATCGACCCGACGATGAACCCGAACAACGTCAGCACGATCGCGGACTGCCCGCTGCCGACGGCGAACAGCGTCCCCGACGCGCACGACCCGCCGACCTGCATGCCGACGCCGAACAGGAAGGCGCCGACGACGAGCCCGATGCCGATCGGGTTGGTGAAGCCCCGCGGGTCCCCGGCGAGCGCGAACCCGGACGAGAGGATCACCGCGAACAGCACCGACGCCGTCGCCAGCATGAGCATGTGCGCGCGGATCGCGGCGCCCTGCCCGACGGCGACGAGCTGCCGCCAGCCGGAGGTGAAGCCGAACCGGGAGTGGAACAGCGTGAAGCCCAGGGCCAGGCCGAGCGCGGCGGTGCCCACCATCGTCGCTGGGGCGACGGCGCCCACCCCGACGAGGAACAGCACCGCCAGGACCAGGCCGACCGCGACCACCGGCCACTGCGGCGGGGCGGCCTCGCGGTCCTGCGGGCCGTAGGCGGTGCGCCCGGAGGCGGGCAGCTCGCGCAGGGCACGGACCAGGGAGCCCGGCGACCGGCCGGGCGGATCCTTCGTGATCGACACGGGAGTCTCCTCGTGGGTGGCGGTCAGGGGGTCGGGCCGGCGGGGGTGCCGGGACCGGTGTCGAGTGCGGAGCCGATCCGGACGACCGCGCCGCCCGGGAACCACGCCGCCTCGTTGGGCGACCCGTGGTGGCCGCCGTCGGTGTCGGCGGTCATGGGCACGTCGACCGGTGCGGCGGCGTACAGCGACGGCACCGGGTCGGCGTAGGTCTCGCCGGACGTGGCGGCCCAGGCGCGCAGCCCGGACAGCGACGGCGCCGAGCCCGGGGCGACGGCGGCCAGCAGCCGCACGTAGCGCTGCGGGGCCGGCTCCTGCGGACCGAAGTCCAGCGGGAGCAGGGTGCCCGGGCTCTGGCCGAGCACGCCGCCGGTCAGCAGCCAGGGTGCCAGGTAGGTCCCGCCGAGCGCGGTGGGTGTGGTGAGCGCCGCGCGGGCGGTGTCGCGCACCGTGGTGGCGGCGAGCTGCCAGCCCGACACGACCAGCAGCGCGTCCTGGGGGCCCGCGGACGGGCGGACGGGCAGTCCGGCGGCCGCGGCCTCGGCCCGCACGACGTCGGCGGCGGCCCGCGAGCGCGGCGACGCGTCGCCGGCGATCGCGAGGCCCGGCGCGCCCTGGCCCCCGAGCGCACGCACGATGCCACGCAGGGCACCGGCGTCGGCGGGGTCGAGCGCCTCGGACGGGCAGTTCCCGACGGTGGCGTCGCCACCGGCGACGATCCGCCCGACCGTGGCCGACAGGCACTCCGGGGCGTCGGGCCCGGTCGCGCCGGCCGGGGCGGTGCGCTCGGTGCCGACGTCGACCGGCACCGAGCGGGTCAGGCCACCCGCGGTGAGGGTGATCGACGAGGCCCCCGCGGGCAGGTCGACGAGGGCCCAGCCGCCGCGGACCTCGGTACGGGCGGTGAACGGGACGACCCGGTCCCCCACCCGCACCGCGTACCCGGCGGGGGCGCCCGGGTCACCACCGTGCCCGGCTGGCATCCGTGCGTCCGGGCCGGTCACCTCGACCCCGCCGCCGGTGAGCTGCACCAGGTTGGGTCCGGGGCGCATCGGGGACACCGCCAGGGTCAGCGGGCCCGCGCCGAGGTCGACCGAGCGCAGCAGCGCCTGGCCGGGGGTGGCCCCCGGGGCCGGGGCGGGCAGTGCGGCCGGCAGCGTCGCCGCACCGACCGCGGCGAGGGCGGCCAGCACGACCGGGGTGCGGAGACGGTCGCGCAGCTCGGCGGCCCGCACCGCGTCGGAGCGGGTCCCGGCCGTCGCACGGCGGGTCACCCACGCCTGCACGGCGAGCAGGGCCACGACCGCGGCCGGGGCCAGCACGGTGACCAGCACCGCCCGGCCGTAGCCGGTGCCGTGCAGGTCGGTGAGCGAGAACGGTCCGGCGAGGGCGACCCGGACCGCGGCGAGCACCACCCCGACCGTCCCCGCCCCGATGCCGACGATCCGCACCCGGGCGGCCCGCGGCGCCGGGTCGGTCGCGGTGGCCAGGTGCAGCGCGGCACCGGCGGCCAGGGCACCCGCGACCGCGTACCCGGCGTCGAGGACGAACCACGGCGCCGACGGGGTCCCGGCCAGCTGGATCGCCAGCAGACCGGTCACCACCAGCGCGGGGGCGACGGCGAGCACCGGCCGCGGGCCGGCGAGCAGCGCGGGCACCGCCACCGTCGCCAGCAGGAGCAGCAGGGTCCAGCCGGAGATCCCGGCGCCGGACCGGGTCACCGCGGCAACCGCGGCGGAGACGGCGACGAGCGCCGCGACTCCCGCGACGACCCGCTCGGCGCGTCCGGGGGCGTCGGCGAGGACACGCACCAGGCCGGACCCGGCCACCACGGCGAGCGCGGTGAGCAGGACCAGGCGCAGGGCCGTGTCCACGAACGGCACACCGTCGGAGGGTCCTGCGGCGAGGACCGCCGGGGCGGCCCCCGCCACTGCACGGAGCAGGGCGGGGGCGTCCCCGGCCGGGCCGGCGGGCAGGAGCCCGCCGGCCGGCACGAGTGTCGCGAACGACGTCGAGAACGACACGGACGTCATCAGTCCTTGATGTCCTCGTCCGCGGCGACGAACAGCATCGAGTGCGGCTTGGCATTGCCGAACGCACCGTGCGGCCAGTTCTCGCGGTTGAAGTTGACGCAGGTCTCACCGGTGTCCTCGTCCTTGAACGACTCGTCCAGGGACAGCGAGCCGTCCGGGGCGATGTCGGTCATGCAGAGGCGGTGGTCGCCGTCCAGCCCGGTGCGGGCCACGAAGTAGTTCGCGGTCGCGAGGCGCTTGGGCTGGTCGGTGTGGTGGTAGTAGCCGTCGTCACCGAGCTCCAGGTTGTCCAGCGCGCCCCAGTGCGGGCCGGCGCCGGTCTGGTCGGAGTTGATGCCGACGGTGCCCTTGATGGTCGGGCAGTCGGCCTCGGCGCCACCGGCGGTGGTCTCCTCGATCGTGTCGATCGAGCAGCTCGGGTTCGGTCCCGAGGCCAGCAGCTTCTCGATGTCGAGCGCGATGACGCCGCCAGCGGTGCCCTTGTCGTCCGGGCCCAGCGTGCCGGCCTTGCGGCCGATCGTGGCGTGGTAGAGCGTCTTGTCGTCGGCGCTGGTCTGGATCCAGCCACCGTTCGCGCTCGGGCCACCGTTCTCGCCCCCGACGCCCAGGTGCGGCGCGGCGGTCCCCAGGTCGAAGACCTCCTTCCACTCCGGGTTGTCGGCGGTGATGTCGGGCGTGTAGAAGATCGCGCCGCCCTGCATCGTCTGGGCGAAGGCGCCCTTGTGCTCCGGCCGGTTGGTGACCGTGGTCTCCATGACGGCGCGGTTCTCGTTGCGCAGCGGGTCGACACCGTTGCTGCGCGGGCCGGTCGGCAGGTACTGCACCGACTTGACCTTCGGCTTGTTCAGGTCGGAGATGTCCCAGGTGCGCACCGTGGGCCGCCGCAGGTACGGCGACGGGTTCTTCACCGGGTCGAGGATGATCGTCCGCGGCTCGGCGTAGTCACTGGTGATCATGGTGTTCAGGTCCTCGCGGACCTGGATCCCGTGCGGGTTCGCGCAGGTGGGGTTGCCCAGGGCCGGCATGTTGAGGCACTGGGTCGGGTCCTCGGGCGTCTCCGTCGCGGCCGGGGCCTCGACGAGGTTGCGGCCCTCCTGGTCGAACCGGATGACCGAGCCCGGGGCGCCCGCGAAGCCGTTGCCGGTGCGGACCTCGCCGTTGGTGTAGCGGCACGGACCCGGGGCGACGGGGCCGCCCATGTAGGTGCCGTACGCGGTGCCGTCCTTGAGGACCCAGTAGGCGTCCGGGACCGACCCGCACAGCGTCTGCGACGGCAGCGAGATGCCCGAGAGCTTGATCTCCGGCAGCGCGGCGACGTCGAAGACGTAGGTCGCCGCGGTGAACAGGCCGCCCGCGTAGATCTTGTCGCCCTTGCGCCACGAGTACTGCATGTGGTGCGGCTCGTTCTCCACGAGCGGGCCGACGGTCGCGGTGTTGACGACCTTGCCGTAGTCCGGGGTGCCCTTGGTGACGTCGACGACGGCCAGGAAGTCCGGACCCGGCAGGGCGTCACGGACCTTGTCGACCGGGTCGAGCAGCGACCCGGGCAGGTTGCGCACGTCCGCCACGGCGGTGTCGGCGATGTTCTCGTCGCCGGCCCAGACCAGGGCGTACTCCTTCTTGGGCCCGTCGGCGGACTGCTGACGGGCCTCCGGCGTGAGGTTGTTCTCGACCCAGTAGTTCTTGCCGTCGGCGCCGGTGACCTCGGACTTGACCTTGTCGATCGTTCCCTGGGCCGACGCGGGGATCGCGACGACCCCGGCGACGACGGCGGCGCTCGCGAGGGCGATCAGCCCCCGCCGCGCCCAGCGGGACTGCGGGAGCAGGCTCATTCGCCGGCCCCGCCGCTCAGGAACGTCGGGGTGATCTGCTTCGGCGCCTTCGACACGACGTCGACCAGCCCGGCGACGGGGACGCCCGCGGGGGCGAAGTCGCGCAGCTGCTGGATCGGCTGGTCGGAGTCGAACGCCTCGTAGGACGACTCGACCGGGGGTGCCGTCGGCGCCGGGTCGGGCTGGTCGTCATTGGGGGCGCTGAGGATCGGACCGAGGTCGGGGACCAGGTCCGGGGTGGCCGCCTGGGCCGCGCCGGAGAGGCCGATCAGGGCGGTGCCGGCGAGTGCGGCGCCACCGGCGATCAGCCGGATCCGGGAGGCGGACCGTGCGCGGTGCTGAGGCACGACGTGTCTCCTTCTTTCGTGACGGGGAGCGGTTCGGGGCCGATGTGGACGTCCGTCGAGCGGCGGACCGCGGCACCGTCCGGTATGGATGGTGTCGCGGGGCGCGGGCAGGCGCGGACGTGCGGTGGGCGTCGGACTCCGACCTCCCGGGCCGCCGGACGGCGGGGCGGGAGGGTCCGCGCGGGGGCGCGGTGGTCGACCGGGAAAGCGGGGTACTGGGGCGGTCCCGTGGCTACCGCGGCCGCGGTCCCCGTGGCGGGGACGGCGAGCGGCGGAGCGCGGGCGCGCCCCGGGAGCCGGGCGCGGTCAGGCGCCGGAACAGAGCGCGCTCGCCTGGCGGCGCAGGTCGACGTGACGCCGAACCGCGAACCGGGAGACGAGGTGCATGCGGACCAGTAAACAGACCCGTTCGGAGTAACCCCACACCGGATCGGTCCACATCGTGAGATCGGGCCCGCAGCGCCCCCGAAACGGGCGCGGGGGGTGACCTGGACTACTCCGGACGGACCGGGACGACCCACTCCAGAGCATCGGAACGCGGCAGAACAGATCACCCGATCGTGTCAACGACGTCGGGAACCGGATCGCTCCACGCCACTGACCTGCGACGACGTCGCCGTTGATGATCTTTACGGGAAGAAGTCCGGACACCTGGTCGTCCGGTGGGGACTGTGGCGAGCCGGATCCGGCGTCCTGCCGCGGTCCGAGGCGGTGGTCGCGACGGGTGAGGGGTCCGGTGCCGGATACGGCACCGGACCCCTCACCGGGGCCGATCACCCCAGGCCGAGCACCCGCACGGCGTTGTCCTTGAGGATCATCGGCCGGACCTCGGGCTTCATCTCGAGGGTCTCGAAGTCCGCGAGCCACCGGTCCGGGGTGATGACCGGGTAGTCCGAGCCGAACAGCACCTTGCGGCGCAGCATCGTGTTCGCCGCGCGCACCAGCTGCGGCGGGAAGTACTTCGGCGACCATCCCGACAGGTCGATGTACACGTTGGACTTGTGGGTGGCGATCGAGATCGCCTCGTCCTGCCAGGGCACCGACGGGTGGGCGAGCACCACGGTGAGGTCGGGGTGGTCGGCGGCGACGTCGTCGAGCAGCATCGGGTTCGAGTAGCGCAGCTTGATCCCGCGCCCGCCCGGCAGCCCGGCGCCGATCCCGGTCTGTCCGGTGTGGAACAGCGCGGGAACGCCGAGCTCGGCGATGGCGTCGTAGAGCGGGTAGAAGCGCATGTCGTTCGGCTCGAACGCCTGCAGGCTGGGGTGGAATTTGAAGCCGCGGACCCCGTGCTCGGTGACCAGGCAGCGGGCGCGGGCGACGGCGGCCTTGCCGGTGTGCGGGTCCACCGAGCCGAACGGGATCAGGACGTCGGCGTGCGCGGCGGCCGCGGCGGCGATCTCCTCGCTGGACAGCGGCGGGTGCCCGGTGCCCGACGGCGCGTCGACGGTGAACACGACCGCGGCGATCCGGCGTGCCCGGTAGTGCTCGGCGATCGTGTCGATCGTCGGGGTGCGGTCCTGGTCGGCCCTGAAGTACGCGGCCGACGCGTCGAGCAGCTCCTGGTCCAGCGCCAGGCAGCCGTGGCCGTCCTGCTCGACGTGGACGTGCACGTCGATCGCGACGACGCCGGCGGGGTCGATGGGCATGCGGGGAACCTCCGTCAGGGGAGCTCGGTACGGGACTTGACCTCGAGCAGCGCGGCGAGGACGGCGTCGCGGCGGGCGGCGAGCGCGGGGCCGTCGAGGTCGCCCAGCTCGGCGTGGACGCCGTCGACCAGGGTCGTGGCCAGCTCGGGGGTGAGCGTGACCTGTCCGAGGTCGCGCCACCACCGCTCGGTGGGCGGACCGAGGTGCTCCAGGATGTGCGCGAGCCCGCCGGGGCCGCCGGACAGGTGCTGGTTGGCGAACGGGCCGAGCACCGCCCAGCGCAGGCCGGGCCCGTGGGAGATGGCGGCGTCGACGTCGGCGACGGTGGCGACACCCCGCTCGACCAGCGAGTACGCCTCCTGCCACAGCGCGGCCTGCAGCCGGTTGGCCAGGTGGCCGGGCACCTCGGCCCGCAGCCGGACCGGTCGCTTGCCCAGCGCGGTGTAGAAGGCCGTGGCGATGTCCACGGCGGCCTCCGCGGTCCGCTCGCCAGGCACGACCTCGACCAGCGGGATGACCTGGGGCGGGTGGAACGGGTGCCCGACGAGCACCCGCTCGGGGTGCCGGGCCGCGCCGCGGGCGATCGTCGTCGGCAGCAGGCCCGAGGAGCTGGAGGCGAGCACGACACCGGGTGCGGCGGCCTCGTCGAGCTCGCCGAACAGGGTGTGCTTGAGGTCCTCACGTTCGGGGCCGTTCTCCTGCACGAACCCGGCCGGCCCGGCGGCGGCACCGGCGCTGTCGGCGAACGTCAGGTTGCCGACCGGGAGCGGGCCGTCGTGGCCGGGGAACGGGCCGAGCGCGGCGAGGTCGGCGCGCAGCCGGTCCTCGGCACCCGGGGCGGGGTCGAAGGCACGCACGTGCAGGCCGCGGGACAGGAACAGCGCCGTCCAGCCGACGCCGATCACGCCCGTCCCCACGACGGCGACGGTGCCGATCCCGGCCGCCCCGCCGGTGCCCTCGCCGGTGTCGTCGCCGGTGCCGGTGCCGGTGCCGTCGACGGTCCCGGCGGGGTTCCCGGGCGCGCTCACGCCGGTGTCCCGGAGGCGAGGTGGACGAACGCGTCGAGCGCGGTGGGGTCGGCGAGCACGTCGCGGGAGGCGACGTCGTCGACGGCCGCGCCGAGCAGGATCCGCTTCACGGGGACCTCCAGCTTCTTGCCAGTGCGGTTGCGCGGCACGACCGGCACCGCCTCGACCCGGTCCGGGACGTGGCGCGGGGTGAGCTCGCTGCGCAGCGCGGTGCGGATGCGGGCGACCAGGGCGTCGTCGAGGGAGGTGTCGGCGGCGGGCTGCACGAACAGCAGCAGCTCGCCGTTGCCGCCGGCGGGGTCCTCCAGGTGCACGACGAGCGAGTCCTCGACCTCGGGCAGCTCCTCCACGACGCGGTAGAACTCGGCCGTCCCCAACCGGACGCCGCCCCGGTTGAGGGTGGCGTCGGAGCGGCCGGGGACGTCCGCGGAGCCGTCGGCGGAGAAGCGGACCCAGTCGCCGTGCCGCCACACCCCGGGCCAGGTGGCGAAGTAGGTGTCGCGGTAGCGGCTGCCGTCGTCGTCGCCCCAGAAGCCGACCGGCATCGACGGCATGGGGGCCCGGATGACCAGCTCGCCGAGCTCGCCGACGACCGGGCGGCCCGCGTCGTCGAACGCGGCGGCGTCGACCCCGAGGCAGGGCCCGGAGATCTCGCCGGAGCGCACCGGCTGGAACGGGCTCCCCTGCACGATGCCGGAGCAGACGTCGGTCCCGCCGCTGCCCACGTTGAGCAGCACGTCCGGCCCGAACTGCTCGGTCACCCAGCGGTAGCCCTCCGGCGGCAGCGGGCTCCCGGCGGCGCCGATCTGGCGGACCGCGGACAGGTCGTGCTCGACGGCCGGGCGCAACCCCGCGGCGCGCGAGGCCATGAGGAACCCGGGGCTCGCGCCCAGCAGCGTCGCGCCGGTCTCGGCGGCCAGGCGCCACTGCCAGCCGAGGTCGGGGTGGGCGGGGTTGCCGTCGATCAGCACGATCGACGCCTGCCGCAGCAGCCCGGAGACCAGCGCGTTCCACATCATCCAGGCGGTCGTGGAGTACCAGAGGATCCGGTCGCCGGGACCGAGGTCCCAGCTCAGGGCGTGGTTCTTGAGGTGCTCCAGGAGGATGCCGCCGTGGCCGTGCACGATCGCCTTGGGCAGCCCGGTGGTGCCGGAGGAGAACAGCACGCACAGCGGGTGGTCGAACGGGACCGGGTCCGCGCCCGGCTCCGGGTCGGCGGCCAGCAGTGCGTCCCAGGTCATGGCGTCGGGCACGGTGTGCGGCCCGTAGGGCACGGCGACGACGTGGCGCACCCCGGGCAGCCCGGCGCGCAGGGCGGCGACCTCGTCGCGGCGGTCGACGTCGCGTCCGGCCCAGCCGTAGCCGCCGACGGTGAGCAGCACGACCGGGTCGACCTGGCCGAACCGGTCGAGGACGCTGCGCGCGCCGAACTCGGGTGCGCAGCTGGTCCAGACCGCGCCGAGCGAGGCCGTCGCGAGGAACGCGACGACCGTCTCGGGCAGGTTCGGCAGGTAGGCGGCGACCCGGTCGCCGCGGCCGACACCGAGCCTGCGCAGCCCGGCCCGGGCGCGGGCGACCTGCTCGCGCAGCTGCGCCCAGGTCAGCTCGACCCGGTCGCGGGTCTGGGAGTACGCGACGACGGCGGTGCGGTCGTCGGGCCCGTCCAGGGCGTGCGCGGCGTAGTTCAGGGTCGCGCCCGGGAACCACTCGGCACCCGGCATCTCCCGGCGCCCGAGCACCGCCCGGGGCGGGGTGTCGAACCGCACCCCGAGGTGGGTCGCGACCGCCGACCAGAACGCCTCGGGCTCGGCCACCGACCAGCGGTGCAGCGCGGCGTAGTCGGGCAGGGCCAGGCCGTGCTCGCGCTCGACCGCGGTGACGAAGCGGCCGATCTGCGTGGTCTCCCGGACGTCGTCGGCGACGGGGCGCAGCAGCTCGCTCACCGGCGCACCTTCCCACCGCGGCCGTCGAGGAAGGCCCGCATCCGCTCCTGGGCCTCGGCACTCGAGGAGGCGACCGCAGCGACCAGCGACTCCATCATGAAGCCGTGGTCCGGGGAGGCCTCGGCGATCCGCAGCAGCGCCTGGAGCACCGCGACGTTGGTGATCGCCGAGTTCCCGGCCACGGTGCGGGCCAGCTCGCAGGCGCGCGCCAGCCCCTCCCCCGGCCCGGCGCGGTAGTGCGACAGGCCCAGCGCGTGCCCCTCGTCGGCATCGAGGACACGGCCGGTCAGCATCATGTCGGTCATCCGGTGCACACCGATGAGCCGCGGCACCCGCACCGACCCGCCGCCGCCGACGAACAGCCCGTGCTGGCCCTCGGGCAGTGCGTAGAACGTGGAGTCCTCGGCGACCCGCAGGTGGGTGGCCGAGGCCAGCTCCAGCCCGCCGCCGACGACGGCGCCCTTGAGCACCGAGACCACCGGCAGCCGTCCCTCGGCGAGCCGGGCGAACGCGCGGTGCCACATCCGGGAGTGCTCCATCGCCGCGACGACGTCGCGGTCGCCGAGCTCGGACAGGTCCAGCCCGGCACAGAAGTGGTCGCCCTCGGCGTCGAGGACGACGGCGCGCACCCCCTCGGGCGGGCGGGCGAAGAAGTCCTCGATGCCGAGCACGGTCGCGTCGTCGAGGGCGTTGCGCTTGCGCGGCCGGGACAGGCGCAGCACGGCGACCTCGTCGTGCCGCTCCACCGTCAGCGACTCCGGGAGTCCCATCACGACACCTCTTCCCCGGCGGCCGCGGCCGCACGCAGGTCGACGCGCCGGACCTTGCCGGACGCGTTGCGGGGCAGCTCCTCGACGAACCGCACGTACTTCGGGACCTTGTACCGGGCCAGGTGCCCGGCGAGCAGTGCGCGCACGGCGTCGGCGTCGAGGTCGGCGCCGGGGCGCAGCTGCACGTAGGCGGCACCGACCTCGCCCCAGCGCTGGTCGGGGACCCCGACGACGGCGCAGTCGGCGATGTCGGGGTGGGTGACGGCGACGGCCTCGACCTCGGCCGGGTACACGTTCTCGCCGCCGGAGATGATCATGTCCTTGACCCGGTCGACGGCGAACGCCCAGCCGTCGTCGCCGGCCCGGAGCACGTCACCGGTGCGGAACCACTCCCCCCGCCGCGACGCCGCGGTCTCGGCCGGACGGTTCCAGTAGCCCGGGCTGACGTGCGGCCCGCGGACCAGCAGCTCGCCGGGCTCCTCGTCGAGGGGGACGAGCTCGCCGTCGCGCTCGACGGCGACGTCGGTGAAGAAGTGCGGCACCCCGACCGAGGTCGGTGGGTGCGCGGCCGTCCCCTCGCGGGTCGCCATGTGCACCCCGGGCGAGGCCTCGGTCATCCCGTAGCCCTGCTGCAGCGCGACGCCGCGCTCCAGCCAGGCCCGCGCGACCCGCTCCTGCACCGGGGAGCCGCCGTAGACCACCGTGCGCAGCGACGACAGGTCGGTCCGCTCCCACGCCGGGGACTCGCACAGCATCTGCAGCATCGTCGGGACGGCGGCGAAGCTGGTGATCCGTGCCCTGGCGATCCGGTCGAGGACCGCCACCGGGTCGAACCGGGCGACGAGCTCGACGCTGCCGCCCTTGAACAGCGTGGGCAGCGTGACCTGGGAGAGCCCGACGCAGTGGAACAGCGGCGAGATGCACAGCGTGCGCTCGTCGGAGCAGACGTCGACGTGGGCGAGCTGGTTGACCGTGTTCCAGGTCAGGTTGCCGTGGGTCAGCACCGCCGCCTTCGGACGGCCGGTGGTGCCGGAGGTGTAGAGCAGCACGGCCGGGTCGTCGAGACCGGCACCGGCGTCGTCGCGGGCGGGCCCGCGGGCCAGGTCCTCGACGCCGCGGACGACCGGGATCCGTGGGGCGGTCGCGGCGACGAGGTCGTCGGTGCCGGGGTCGTCGGGGTCGGGGCCGTGCACGAGCAGCGTCGCGCCGCAGTCGTCGAGCATGTAGCCGATCTCGGCGGGGGCCAGGCGGAAGTTCAGCGGGACCGCGATCGCGCCGAGCCGCCAGGCGGCGAAGCAGGTCTCCAGGGTGGCGACGGCGTTCACCCCGAGCCAGGCGACCCGGTCCCCCCGACCGACCCCCCGCTCCGCCAGGCCGCCCGCGATCCGGGCGACGCGCTCGGCCAGCTCGGCGTGGTCGACCGCCCGGTGCCCGTCGGACAGGGCCGGGGCGCGCGGGCTGATCCGCGCCCGGCGGGCGGGCCAGGTGCCCAGCCCGAGGCCGGGACCGGTGATCGGGCTCATGGGGCTCCCTCGCTCCTTGATATCAATCAAGTTGATAGCAAGGTCCTTGCCATGAGGTCAAGCGTCGCCGTCCGGCGGGATCGGGTCGCGATCGACCAGGGCGGCCAGACACCGTTCGAGGGCGTCGGCGAACACCTCGGCCTGGTCGGGCTCCAGCGCGCCGAGCATCCGGCGCTCGACGACCCCGGCCGCGGAGTGGCAGTCGGCCAGCACCTCGTCCCCGTGGGCGGTGAGCCAGACCTGCAGGACCCGGCGGTTGTCCGGCGCCGCGCGGCGTTCGACGAGCCCGTCGCGCTCCATCCCGGCGACGAGCTGCTGCATCGCCTGCGGGGTCACGAAGTGCCGCCGGGCGAGCTGCGCCGAGGACAGCCCGCCGCGGCGCTCCAGCACGCTGAGCGCGGTGTACTGGGCCAGCGTCACGCCCAGCGGGCGCAGCGCCTCCTCCATCCGAGCGCGCTCGGCCATCTGCAGACGCTTGACCAGGTAGGTCAGCCGCTGCCCGCGCGTTCCCGTCGGTACCGACGCCGCATCCGTCACGTGCGCGATCCTAACGACCATGGCGTCGATCACAAGTTCCTTGCTATAAAGCTGCTTTCCATCTCACGGAAGGCACGGAGCTGCGATGACGCACCCCCGGTTCTCCCCGCCCCAGCGCCGACGCGCGGTCCTGTCGAGCTACCTCGGCAGCCTGATCGAGTACTACGACTTCCTGCTGTACGCGACGGCCTCGGCCGTGGTGTTCAACCGGGTCTTCTTCTCCGACCTCGACCCGCTCGTCGGCACCGTCGCCGCGTTCGGGACGCTCGCCACCGGCTACCTGGCCCGCCCGCTCGGCGGGATCGTGTTCGGCCACTTCGGCGACCGCGTCGGGCGCAAGAAGATGCTGGTCATCAGCATGGTGCTGATGGGTGTGGCGAGCACCCTGATCGGGGTGCTGCCCACGTACGCGCAGGTCGGCGCGCTGGCCCCGGTGCTGCTGATCGTGCTGCGGGTCGTGCAGGGCGTCGCGGTCGGCGGGGAGTGGGGCGGCGCGGTCCTGATGTCGGCCGAGCACGCGTCGTCGCGGCGGGGGCTGTGGGCCAGCTTCACCAACGCCGGTGCGCCGAGCGGCATGGTGCTCTCGACGCTGGTGCTGGCGCTGTCGGCGTCGCTGACCGGGGACGCGTTCCTCACCTGGGGCTGGCGGATCCCGTTCCTGCTGAGCGTGGTGCTGCTGGGCATCGGGCTGTTCGTGCGGCTGTCGGTCACCGAGACCCCGGTGTTCGCCGCGTCCGCCGCAAACCGGCCGACGACGCCTCGCCGGGCGCCGCTGCTGGAGGTGCTGTCCCGTCCGCGCAACCTGCTGCTCGCCGTCGGCGTGGGGTTCGGGGCCTTCGTCGCGCAGGGGACGCTGACCACCTTCCTCATCGCCTACGCCGTGCGCGCCGGGTTCGAGCGTCAGACCGTGCTCAACGCGCTCACCCTGTCCTCGGTGGTCGCGATCGTCGGCATCATCGGGTTCTCCGCACTGTCGGACCGGGTCGGACGCCGACCGGTCGTCCTGGGTGGGGCGGTCGCGACCGGGCTGTGGTGCGTCGCGATCTTCCCCATGATCGACACCGGCTCGGCGGTGCTGCTCACCCTGGCCGTGGTGGTCGGTCAGGGCGTCACGCACGCGGCCTGGTTCGGGCCCTCCGCGGCCCTGTACTCGGAGATGTTCTCCACCGGCTCGCGCTACACCGGGGCATCGCTGGGCTACCAGATCTCCGGGATGGGCGCGGGGCTGTCGCCGGTGCTGTTCGCGTCGCTGCAGGCCGCCGGCTTCGGCACCGGGGTGCTGTCGGCGGTGATCGGGCTGCTCGCGCTGGTCTCGGTCGGGTCGGTGCTCGCGCTGCGCGAGACCGCCCGCGACGGTCTGACGGGCCCGGACGTCCCCGCACCCGCGGGGACCACCGAGGGCGCCGCCACCCGCTGACCGCCGGCCCGCGCCGGTGTCCGCCCGCGGTCACGGCCCGGGTGTTCAGCGGCGCGGCGGCCCGGCCGCCTCAGACCCGGGCGTCCTGCGGGTCCGACGCCGGGGCGGGCAGCCGGGACGCGACGACCGCGACGACCACCGTCACCAGGGACACGACCGCCGCGACCAGGAACGCCGCGTGCACCCCGGCCGCGTCGACACCGGCGCCGGCCGAGGCCAGCGTCATCACGGTGATGAACAGCGCCGTCCCCGCCGCGCCCGCGACCTGCTGGAGCGTGGTGAGGATGGCGCTGCCGTGCGAGTACAGCTCGCCCGGCAGCGATCCCAGCGAGTCGGTCATCAGTGGCGTGAACATCAGCGCCAGCGCCGCGGACAGGCCCACGTGCAGCACCACGACCAGCCAGAGCGGCGTCGTCGCGGCGAGGGTAGTGAACCCCCACATCACGACCGCGAGCAGCACCGCGCCGGGCAGCACCAGCGGACGGGCGCCGAACCGGTCGTAGGCGCGGCCGACGAACGGGCCCAGCAGCCCCATCACCAGCCCGCCCGGCAGCACCACCAGGCCCGCGACGAACGCGCTGTCACCCAGCACGTCCTGGATGTAGAGCGGCAGCAGGATGATCGCGCCGAACAGCGACATGAACCCGGTCGCGACGAGCACCAGCGACAACGTGTACCGGCGGACCGTGAACGGGCGCAGGTCCAGCAGCGGGGCCGTACCGGTGCCGCGCTGCAGCCGGACCTGGCGGTGCACGAACACCGCGAGCGCCACCGCGCCGAGCACCAGCGGCACCCACGGCGGCACCGCGGTGTGCGCGCCCCCGGCGGCGGACTCGCCGATCGCGGACAGCCCGTAGACGATCCCGGCGAACGCGACGGCCGAGATCAGGACCGAGGCGACGTCGAGTGGGGCCCGCGTCGTCTCCGCCTCGACCCGCAGCCGCAGCGCACCCGCGACCAGTGCGACCAGGGCGATCGGCAGCACGATCCAGAACATCCAGCGCCAGCCCAGCGCGGAGAGGATCACCCCGGACAGCGTCGGGCCGACCGCGGGCGCCACCGCGATGACGATCGAGATCGTGCCCATCGTCTGCCCGCGGCGGCTCGCCGGGACCAGGCGCAGGATCGTCGTCATGAGCAGCGGGACCATCACCGCGGTGCCGGTGGCCTGCACGACCCGCCCGGCCAGCAGGAACCCGAACGCGGGCGCGACCGCGCACAGCAGGGTCCCGACGCTGAACAGACCCATCGAGCCGAGGTAGACCGACCGCGGCGGGAACCGCCCCAGCAGGTACCCCGTGATCGGGATGACCACCGCCATCGTCAGCAGGAACCCGCTGGTCAGCCACTGCGCGGTTGCCGGGGTGACGCGCAGGTCGGCGATCAGGGCGGGCAGCGCCACGCTCATGATCGTCTCGTTCAGGATCATCACGAACGCCGAGCCGACGAGCAGCCCGATGATCAGCAGGGCTCCGGCGGGCAGCCGCTCGGTGTCGCGGTCGGGGGCCGGCTCGGTGGTCACAACGTGCTCCTCGTGGACGGGACGGACGCGCCACCCACGGCACCGACGGCACGGCGCCGGTACCCGTCGCGGCCGGGCGACGGGGTGGCGGTGTGGGAGTGGACCACGGCCGGGCGGGCGACGGCGAACCGTTTCTGCCCGGCGCCGGGGGGACAATGGCGCCATGTCCACCTACGACGTCGTCGTGGTCGGGGCGGGTCCCGCCGGCTGCGCCGCGGCGCTCAACGTGTTGCGGCTGCGGCCGTCGGCGTCGGTGCTCCTGCTCGACGCAGCGGCCTTCCCCCGCGACAAGACCTGCGGAGACGGCGTCGCGGCCGAGGTGTTCGACCTGCTCGACGAGCTGGGCGCCACCGGGGTGCGCACGCTCGGCGTCGCGGCGCCGCGGCTGCGCCTGCGCACCCCGGCGGGCCGGGTCGTGCACCGCACCGCGCGCCGGCCGAACCGGGTGGTCCCGCGCCGGGAGCTGGACGCGGCGCTGGTCGACGCGGCCGTCGCCGCCGGGGCGCAGCTGCGCCGCCACCGGGTCCGCACCGTCGTCCCCCGCGGGGACCGGGTGCTGGTCGACGACGTCGCCGCCCGGGTCGTGATCGGCGCCGACGGGGCGAACTCGGTGGTCCGCCGCGCACTCGGCGCGCCGGCCGTGCCGCCGTGGTCGACGGCGGTGGCGATCCGCGGGTACGCCCCGGTGGCCGCCGAGCCGGGCACGCTGTCGATCGAGTACGCCGGCGGCGCCGTCCCGGCCTACGCCTGGTCGTTCCCGATCGCGGGCGGCGGCGCCAACGTCGGCTACGGCGTGTTCGACGAGCGCGGCGCCGGGAACCGGGCGTCGCTGCTGGAGCGGCTGGCCGCTCTGCTGCCCGGCCAGGAACCCGACCCGGCCACGCTGCGCGCGCACCACCTCCCGCTGTCGACCGCGCCCCGGTTCCAGCCCGACGGACGGGTGCTGCTGGCCGGTGACGCCGCGGCGAAGGTGAACCCGCTGACCGGCGAGGGGATCTTCGACGCCGTCGCCTCCGGGATCCTCGCCGGGCGCAGCGCGCTGCGCGGTGACGACGCGGGCGCCGCCCACCGCGCCGCCATGGAGCAGACCTTCGCCCGGCACCACCGCCACGTCGGTGCGCTCGCCCGGCTAGCGGCCCGCCCCGCGTTCCTCGACGCCGCGATCGGCGCCGCCGCACGGCACCAGCGGGTGTTCGACTGCGCGGTGGGGCTGGGGCTGGCGCGGGGCACGGTGTCCCCCGCCGCGCTCGCGGTCGTCGCCGCGCACCTGCCGGCTGCCGCGCTCGGCGCCGTGGTCCGGCGCCGGGCAGCCGCCCGCTCGGGCGTGTGAGCCGGTCCCGTCCCAGGAGCCGCCGCGGCCGGGCTCCGGTAGACAGGACGGCATGGAACAGGTTGTGCTGCTGGACGACGACGGCAACCCGGTCGGCGTCGCGGACAAGGCCACCGTGCACGGTGCGAGCACCCCGCGGCACCTGGCGTTCTCCTGCTACGGCGTCGACGACGCCGGCCGGCTGCTGGTGACCCGGCGCGCCCGCACCAAGACCGCCTTCCCCCTGGTCTGGACCAACACCTGCTGCGGCCATCCCGCACCCGGTGAGGACATGGCCGACGCGGTGCACCGCAGGCTGGCCGACGAGCTGGGCGTCCGCGCGACCGAGCTGCGGATGGTGCTGCCGGACTTCAGCTACCGCGCGTCGCAGGACGGGATCGAGGAGAACGAGCTCTGCCCGGTGTTCGTCGCCCGGATCACCGGTGAGCCCGAGCCGCGCCCCGACGAGGTCGAGGACCTGGCCTGGTGGAGCTGGTCGCGCTTCCGCGCCGCCGCCGACGACCCGGACTCGGGGCTGTCGCCGTGGGCCCGGCTGCAGGCCCCGCTGCTCGACGCGCTGGCCGACCCGCTGCTGGTCGGCGCCCGGGGCTGAACCCGGGACTGGTGGAATGGGCAGGTGGTCCCCGAGCCGTCCTCCGCGCTGTCCCACGACCTGTCCGACGCGCTGGCCGCCGCCCTCGACGACGCACTCGACCGCGTCCCCGCCGCCCGGCTCGCGCCGGTGGTCGAGCGGCTGATCCGCGACTACCGCAGCGGCACGGTGCCCACCGCGCCGATCCTGCGCACCGACGACGACGCGGCCGCCTACGCCGCGTACCGGATGCCCGCCACGTACGCGGCGGTCCTCGACGTGCTGGAGCGGGCGGCCGCGCGGGCGCCCGAGCCGGCGTCGCTGCTCGACCTCGGCGGCGGGACCGGCGCCGCGGTGTGGGCGGCGGCACAGGTGTGGCCGTCGCTGGAGCGGGCCACGGTGCTGGAGGCCGCCACGCCGGCCCGGGCGCTGGGCCGCAGGCTCGCCTCCGGTGCGCCGGCGCCGCTGCTGCGGGCGGCCCGCTGGGAGGCCGCGGTGCTCGGCACCGCCCCGGTGCTGCCGGAGACCGACCTGCTGACCGCCTGCTACCTGCTCGGTGAGCTGCCGGCACCGGTGCGCGACGCCGTCGTCGACGCCGCCGCCCGGGCCGCGCGGGTCGTCGTGCTCGTCGAACCGGGGACGCCGGCCGGGCACGCGCGCATCCTCGACGCCCGCGCCCGCCTGCTCGCCGCGGGCCTCACCGTCGCCGCGCCCTGCCCGCACGACGGGGCCTGCCCGGTGACCGGCGACGACTGGTGCCACTTCGCCGTCCGCGTCGGACGCAGCTCGCGGCACCGGGTGCTGAAGGCCGGCTCGCTGGGGCACGAGGACGAGAAGTTCTCCTACGTCGTCGGCGTGCGTGACGGCGGCGACGACGACGACGACGACGGGAGCGTCGGCCGGGCCCCGGGCCGCGTGGTCCGGCACCCGCAGACCCGCAAGGGTCTGGTGACGCTGCGTGTCTGCGAGTCGGACGGGACGCTGCGGGACACCCCCGTCCCGCGCAGTCGTCGGGAGCTGTTCCGGCACGCCCGTGACACGGCGTGGGGCGACGCCTGGCCACCCGAGTGAGCCTCGCAGGTTGCTCGCAAGTGGCGGAGGCGAACATCACAGACGGAACGCGCCGAGGAACGTTGTGAATCCGTAACACGGACCGGCATCGTGGGCGACTGACCGGGCGAGACGGCCATCAGGTGGGCCGCGAGCAGCAGCATTCTCACAGATCGAGCACGACCATGAACGACTTCGTCGCCGGCGCTCCCGCCGACCGCCTGCCCACCCTCGTCCGCACACGTACCGGGTACCGCGTGTACGACCCGGCCCTGATCGCCGGCACCGACTACGTCGTCGACGACGCGGGCGACCTCGTCTACACCCGGCTCCCGGCCGGCGCGCTGACCGGCACCGCCGTCGTCGCGGCCGTCGTGGTGGCCCTCACCGTGGGCGAGAACAGCTGGTCCCGGTCAGCGCTCGCGTTCCTCGTCTGTCTGCCCCTCGCGCTCGGGCTGGTGATCGGGGTGCTGTCGATCATCCACGCGGTCACCGACCCGGTCCGGGCCTACCGTGCCCGCACCGGGCACACCCGCTTCGCCCGCGACATCACCGAGTCCGACGCCGCTTCCTGGCAGCTCTGCGCGCGTGCCGAGCGGCTCGCGGCGACGCCGTCGTGGCAGGCGGGCCGGATCGACCCGTCCCGCAGCCTCGGTGTTTTGCTGTGGACCGCCGTCGCCGGTGGGGAGGCCTGGGCCGCCGAGGCCCTGACCCAGCTGGCCGAGCCGGCGACGGGCCCGGACCTCACCTCGGTCTGAGCACTCCCCCGGGGCCGTCAGACCGCGTAGCGGGCGACCGGGAGCAGGGCGTCGGCGTCGCGGCGGTCGGCGTCGGTCGCGACGCAGGCCCGCAGTGACCGCTGCAGCGCGTCGGAGTCGAGACCGGTGCCGATCAGGACCAGGGTGGTGCGCCGGGGCTCGTCGACGTCCCACCGGGTCCGGTGGAACCGCACGTACCGGCCGACGGTGTGGAGGTCCCAGCGTTCCCGGGCCGGGGCGGCGGCGAAGCGCACCGAGCCCTTGATCCGGTACAGCCCGGACGGCCTGGCGTCGAGCAGGTCCTGCAGGCGGGCGGCGTCGAGCGGTTCGTCGCTGAGGAACGTCAGGCTCTGGTAGCCGGCGTGCAGGTGCTGGGCGTGCGGCTCGTCGACGCGCTCGCCGAGCATCAGCTGCCGTCCCGGCACGATCTCGATGTCGAACAGCAGCGCCGGGTCCACCGCGCCGTCGCGGACCGGGACGATCGGCGCCCGCGGGTTCGCCTCGCGGCACAGCCTGCGGACCCGCCAGAGCGGCCCAGGCCCCACCCTGTCGATCTTGTTCAGGACGACGAGGTCGGCCATCGCGACGTGCTTGTCGAGCTGGGGGTGACGGCGCCGCGAGGTCTCGAACTCCGCGGCGTCGACGACCACGACGAGCCCGCCGAAGCTCAGGTGCTGGCCGAGTGCGTCGAGCACGAGCTGGACCAGGGTCCCGGGCTCGGCGATGCCGCTGGCCTCGATGACGACGACGTCGATCTCGTCGCGGCGGCGGGTCAGCGTCTCCAGCACCGAGGAGACGCCACCCTCGCCGACCTCGCAGCACAGGCAGCCGTTGCCGAGCCCGACGACGTCGCCGGCCTGTCCGGCCACGCGCATCGCATCGATGCCGACCGACCCGAAGTCGTTGACGACCACGCCGATCCGCGCGTCCCCGCCCGCGGCGAGGAGGTGGTTCAGCAGCGTCGTCTTGCCGGCTCCGAGGAATCCGGCCAGCACCACGACCGGGATCTTCCGGGGCATCCGTCATGCCTACCACGAGCGTGTCGACGCACCGTGCGCGGGCGTGACCCGTCACGGACCCCACCGGAGCCCCCGATCGGACCACTACAGTGCCGCCATGCCCGACACAGCCGCCGGACGCCCGCGACGCGGAGTGATCGCCGTCGCCGGAGAAGCACTCGTCGACATCGTCCCCGCGCCGACGCAGGCGGATCGCACCTCCGCCGAGCAGTACTGGCAGTTCGCGCCCGGTGGCAGCCCGGCGAACGTCGCGGTCGGACTGTCCCGCCTCGACGTGCCGGCCCGGATGCTGGCCCGCCTCGCCGACGACCTGCTGGGCCGCAAGCTGCGCGCCCACCTCGCCGACAACGGGGTCGACCTGTCGCACTCGGTCGAGGCGGCCGAGCCGTCGTCGCTGGCGATCGTGGAGCTGGCCGCCGACGGGCAGGCGTCCTACGACTTCCGGATCGCGGGCACCGCGGACTGGCAGTGGACCGACGACGAGCTCGCCGGCGCCCTCGACGACGGCCCGACCGGCCCCGTCGTCGCCGTCCACTCGGGATCGCTGGCGCTGACCACCGCGCCCGGCCACGATGCGCTGCGCGAGCTGCTCGCCTCCGCCGTGGACACCGCGACGGTCAGCTACGACCCGAACTTCCGGCCGATGCTGATGGGCTCACCGGAGGAGGTCCTGCCCGGTGTGCACGAGCTGCTGGGCGTGGCCGACGTGGTGAAGGTCAGCGAGGAGGACCTGGCCTGGCTGCACCCGGGCCGCAAGCCCGGCGACGTCGTCGGCGAGTGGCTCGAGCTGGGCCCGGCGGTCGTCGTGGTCACCCTCGGGGCGGACGGGGTGCTGGCCGGGACGTCGTCGGGGCTGCACCTGGTGCTGCCCGGCCGCACCGTCGAGGTCGTCGACACGGTGGGGGCCGGGGACAGCTTCTCCGCCGCGCTGCTCGCCGGACTGCACCGACGCGGGCTGCTCGGCGCGACCGCCCGCGACGACCTCTACCGCATCGACCGGCCGACGCTGGAGGCCGTGCTGACCGAGGCCGTCGCGGCGTCGGCGATCACCTGTTCGCGGCACGGCGCGAACCCGCCCACCCGGGCGGAGCTCGACGCCGCCATCTGACACCGCGGTCCGACGCCACGATCCGACGCCGCACTCCGACCCCGCGGTCCGGCTCCGCGGTCCGGCCTCAGCGCTGCTCGCGGGCGAGCATCGCGGTCTGCGCCTGCTGTTCGGACCCGGACAGCTCGCGCGGCTTCCGGCCCGGGAAGTCGCGGGGCTGCCCGGTCGCGGCCGAGCCGGGCGGCAGACTCAGCGTGGCCGCGCTGCTCTGCGGCAGCGCCCACTGCCGGGCCCAGTCCATGTGCATGGCGGTCGGGCCGCCGGCGTTGCCGAAGTAGTCGAGCTGCATGGTCATGTTCATCGCGCGGGGCGGGAACTGGTCGGTGTCGGTGTTGGAGTACCACTCCTTCCCGTTCACGTACCCGGTGATCTTCTCCGGGGTCCACTCCAGCGCGTAGGCCGACCACTGCGTCGAGTCGTGCTTGACCGACCCGTAGTCCTGGTCGTTGTCGGGTCCGTAGTGCAGGAAGAAGCTGGTCTTCTGGCGGGAGTCGTCCATGATCTCCATCCAGTCGATCTCGCCGCCCACCGGGAAGTCCTCGGCGACCGGCCAGAGCAGCAGCAGCGCGTTGATCCCGCCCTGTCCCTCGTCCGACTTCACGCAGGCCTCCCACCGGCCGTAGCGCTGGCCGGGGTGCCAGCTGACGGCGCCGGTGTTGCCGTCGGCGTCGGCGGAGATGCTCATCGCCCCGTCGGCGACGGTGACCGCCTCCGGGGTGCGGGTGCCCTTCTTGTTGTGGCCGGGCTCGGGACCGTAGGGATGCCAGTCCGGAGGGACCGTGGTGCCGTCGAAGTCGGACTCGCGGGTGGGGGCGCCCCAGCCGAGCTTCTGTGCCGCGGTCTCGGTGCAGTGCGACGACGCCGGGGGTGCCGCGGGGTCGGCGACGGTCCGGGTCACGACGCCCGCCGGACCGGCGGGTGCCGCCGACGCCGACGACGCCCCGGCCGTGGTGACCGCCGAGAGTGCGAGCGTCGCGGCCAGCATCGCCACCGTCGTCCTGGTCCTGGTCCGCACCGTGGATCACTCCTGTCACTCGGTCACCTGCGGTCCCATCTCACGTGCGGTGGGTGAGGAGCACCAGTCGAACCACCCGTCCGGGGGGCGCGCGCACGGGTGTGATGCGGTCGCCCGTGCACGGAAGGTGATCCTCCTGCGGGCACCGGTGACGTCGGGTGACCGGCCGGTGTGCGACGGCGGGTGTGGCACCCGTCGCCGCGCGGGGCGCCCCGCGGACGGAGGTGTCGCACCCCGGCGGGGACTCCCGCACCCGCCGCGACGGGTGCGGCGACCGCACCAGGGGTGCGACGCGCCCCAGGGGCCGATGCCCCCGGGGCGCCACGAGGTGGGGACCCGGGGACGGACCGTGCGTCCGCCTGCCACAGTGGCGGCGTGACACGTCCCGACCTCGCCGTCGCGCTGGACCTCGCCCCGCACCCGGAGGGCGGCTGGTACCGGCGGACCTGGACCTCGCCGGTCGTCGTCGAAACCCCGTACGGTCCGCGCCCCTCGGCGACGGCGATCCTCTACCTGTTCGACGCCCCCGGCCGCTGGCACCGCGTCCGGTCCACCGAGCTGTGGTGCCGGCACTCGGGCCCGGAGGCCGACCTGGTCCTCGGTGGCGACGGGCCGGACCCCGTCCCCGCGGCCCGGTTGCGGCTCGGGCCGGGAAGCCCGCAGCAGGAGGTCCCGGCCGGGGTGTGGCAGCGGGCGGAGCCGGTCGGGCCGGGGCCGGTCCTGGTCAGCTGCGTCGTCTCCCCCGGCTTCGACGTCGCCGACTTCGAGCTGCGCTGAGGGGACGGGCTCAGCGGCGCAGCAGGCCGGCCCGGTCGCGGGTGTTGCGGATCCGCTCCGGGTCCACCCCGCAGGCGACGGCGCGGGCGCAGCCGTGGTCGAGCCAGTCGAGCTGCCCGGGGGCGTGCGCGTCGGTGTCGATCGTGAACTCGCACCCCGCCTCGACGGCCAGGCGCAGCAGCCGCTTCGGCGGGTCCAGGCGTTCCGGCCGGGAGTTGATCTCGACCGCGACCCCGTTCGCGGCGCAGGCGGCGAACACCGCGGGCGCGTCGAACTCCGACTCCGGGCGCTTCCGGCGGCCGGTGACCATCCGCCCGGTGCAGTGCCCGAGCACGTCGACGTGCGGGTTCGCGACGGCGGTGAGCATCCGCTCGGTCATCTCGTCGCGGGGCATCCGCAGCTTCGAGTGCACGCTGGCCACCACCACGTCGAGCGAGGCGAGCAGGTCCTCGGACTGGTCGAGGGCGCCGTCGTCGAGGATGTCCACCTCGATGCCGGTGAGCACCCGGAAGTCCGACCCGGACGCGGCGATCCGCTCGTCGAGCTCCGCGATCTGCTCGACCTGGCGGCGCAGCCGGTCCGCCGACAGCCCGTTGGCGACGGTCAGGCGCGGCGAGTGGTCGGTGATCACGAGGTAGTCGTGGCCCAGCCCGATCGCGGTCTCGGCCATCTCGGCGAGCGGGGAGCCGCCGTCGGAGGCGTCGGTGTGGCTGTGGCAGTCCCCGCGCAGGGACTCGCGCAGCCGCAGCGCCGCCTCCGCCAGGGGGATCCCGGTGGCGTCGGCGCGGGCGACGGCGTCCTCCAGCCGTCGCAGGTAGACCGGCTCCTCCCCGGCGACCGACTCCCCCACGCAGCGCGCGGTCACCTCGCCGACGCCCTTGAGGTCGGTCAGGCCGCCCGCGGCGTGCAGCCGGGCCAGCTCCTCGGCGCTGCGGCCGCGCAGGGCGGCGGCCGCGGTGCGGAACGCGCGGACCCGGTAGGTCGACTCCTGCGCGCGTTCGAGCAGGAACGCGATCCGGCGCAGGTCGGCGACGGCGTCTCTCACGCCGCGCAGGCTAGCGGCGCATCCACCGGCGGGCGCGCCGCGTCCACGCCGTCTCCCACACCGTGGGCAGCCTGCGCTCGAGGTCGAGCATGGTCGCGGTGTCCCGGCCGTGCAGCACACCGAAGGTGAACCCGTTGCCGTGCTCCGCGCCGGCGCGGGCCCCGAGGGTCCGCAGGGTCTCGCGGGAGACGACGGCGTCCTGGTGCTCGCCGAGCACGTCGGAGACCTTCTTGAGCCGCTTCGCGAACGCCCGCGCCTCCTTCCCGACGCTGGGCCGGGCGACCTCGGTGGCGTAGCGGAGCTGCTTGCCGGTCTTGCGGGCGTCGTGCAGCGACTCGGGGGCGACGTGGCCGGCGTCGAGGTCGGCCAGCGCCCGCTCCATCCGCCGCTCCAGCTTGCGGGCCGTGCGCCCCACCATCGCCGGGACGACCGTCGCGGCGGGCCTGCGGGCCCGGCGCGACAACGGCGGGTCGGCGAGCAACCGGCGCAGGGCACCCTGCAGTGCGGCGTAGCGCTCGCCGTCGACGACCTCCAGCACGGCGGCCCCGGTCTCGGCGCGGGTACGGGCGAAGTGCCGGGTGACCGCGGCCTGCACCGGTCCCAGCAGCAGCTCGGGCTCCAGCGCGGCCAGCCGGGCGGTCAGGCGTTCCTCCTGCACCTCGGCGTCGCGCTCTCCGGCCAGGGCCCGGCCGAGCCAGCGCAGCTCGCCGACGAGGTGCCCGACCCGCGGCCCCTCCAGGAGCCCGCCGAAGGTGCGCAGCGCGCTGCGGAGCCGGCGGGCGGCGATGCGCATCTGGTGGACGGCGTCGGGCCGGTCGGCACGCAGGTCGGCCTCGCGGGCGGCCAGGGTGTCGACCTGGTCGCCGAGGTAGCGCAGGAGCAGTGCCCCGGCGCTGCCCTTCCGGCCGGTGCGGCGCGGCGGGTCGGCGGGCGCGGCGGCGGCGAGCAGCGCGGCGAGCCGGGCGTGCGCGCCGCGCGGTGCACGCACGAGTCCGGTGTCGCGCAGTGCCTCGTCCAGCTGCCGGAGCCCGGCGGTGTCGGCCGCCCCCGGCTCCACGACGGCCTCGGTCCAGCTCTCGACGGTCGCGACCTCCCCGAGCAGCGCGATGTCGACCTGCTCGCGGGCCAGCGTGGCGAGGTCCGTCCCGGTCGCGTCGCGCAGCCGGTCGACCCGGCGGGTCACGTGCACCCGACCGACCGGGACGAGTGGTGCGTCGCCGCGGACCCCGCGGACCAGGGCGTCGACACCGTCCGGGACGGCGCGCTCACCGGTAACTCCCTCGACCTCGCTCGCGGGCAGCGGCACGCGCAGCGGCTCGTCGGCGTCGGGCAGGCGCAGCACCCAGGTCGTGGACGGCGGCACCGCCGACGCGCGGTCGGGCACGGTGTGTTCGACGACGAGCTCGATGCCCGCGGCGACCAGCCGCAGGTCCGCGGTGTCGACCCGTCCCACCTCTCGGACCTCGGCCTCGACCACCGGCACGACCTCGGCGACCCCGGCGACGCCGGTCAGGCGCGGCGCACCGGTGTGCGACGGACCGCGGTAGGTCAGCGCGAGGGCGGAGGGGACGAGGGCCGGGTCGGTGGTGCTCATCGAAGAGTGTTCCCGCTCTCCCGGCGACCACGCGCGGCCATCCGGGCGACACCCGCGGTTCAGACCGCCTTGCCCGGGTTCAGGATGCCGTCCGGGTCGAGCGCGGCCTTCACCGAGCGCTGCAGGGCCAGCACCCCGGGGCCCAGCTCGCGTTCCATGCCGTCGCGCTTGAGCAGGCCGACGCCGTGCTCCCCGGTGACCGTCCCACCCAGTTCGACGGCCGCGTCGATGATCTCGTCGAACGCGGCGCGGGTGCGCTCCCGGGCGTCCGGGTCGTCGTGCGGGGTGAGCATCAGCGGGTGCAGGTTCCCGTCGCCGGCGTGCGCGACGGTCGCGATCCGGACCGCGTGGCGGCGGCCGATGTCCTCGATCCGGGCGAGCATCTCCGCCATCCGGGGGCGGGGGACGCAGACGTCCTCGGTCAGCATGCCCATCCCGAGCTGCTCCAGCGCCGGGTAGGCCATCCGGCGGGCGGCGAACAGCGCCTCGGACTCGGTCGCGTCGGTCGCGGCCATCGCCTCGGTCGCGCCGTGCTGCTCGAAGGCCGCGAGGATCGCGTCGGCCTCGGCGGTCGCGGCGGGCTCGGGCAGGTCGGTCTGGGCGAGCAGCAACGCGGCGGCCCCCTCGGGCAGCCCGGCGTTGCGCCAGGCGTTGACCGCGGCCAGGCACTCCCGGTCGACCAGCTCGAACACCGCGGGCTGCAGCCCCTGCTCGGTGACGGCGGCGACCGCGGCCCCGCAGTCGGCGAGGGAGTCGAAGAACCCGACGACGGTGCGCGGCGCGGCCGGGCGGGCCGGGCGCAGCTTCACGGTGATCTCGGTGATGATCCCGAGCGTCCCCTCCGAGCCGACCATCAGCCCGGCCAGGTCGTAGCCGACGACGCCCTTCGCGGGGCGCCGCCCGACCCGCACGACCTCACCGGTGGCGGTGACGACCTCCAGGGCGAGCACGTAGTCGCGGGTGACGCCGTACTTGACGCAGCACAGCCCGCCCGCGTTGGTCGCGACGTTGCCGCCGATCGTCGACCAGGGCGCCGACGCCGGGTCCGGCGGGTACCAGAGGCCCTGCTCCGCGCAGGCGGCGCGCAGGTCGTCGTTGACCACCCCCGGTTCGACGACGGCGAGCCGCTCCCCCGCCGAGATCTCCCGGATCGCGGTCATCCGTTCCAGGCTGACCAGCACGCAGCCGTCGACGGCGTTCGCCCCGCCGGACAGCCCGGTGCCCGCGCCCCGCGCGACGACCGGCACCCGGTGCGCGGCGCAGGCCCGCACGGTCGCGGCGACGTCGGCGGTGGTCCGCGCCCGCACCACGCACAGCGGCGTGCCGTACTCGGCCCACTCGGCCTCGTCGTGCACGTAGGGACGCACGACGTCGGGGTCGGTCAGGACCCGGTCGGCGTCGAGCGCGGCCGCCAGCTCGGCGAGCACCGCGCGCCCCGCGGCGTCCGGGCCGGAGGCGTCCAGCTCCACGGGCGCGGTGGACCCGCCGAAGGGCCGCCCCTCCGGCGCGACGACGACGGGGGCGGCGGCGGTGACGCGGTCGGGCATGACCCGACGGTAGGTCGCCGACGCCCACGCGGCCAGGGCCCGCCACTACCCACCCTCCCCGGGACCTGTCGGGGCTCGTCGAAGTTCGTCGAGATGCGGCTCAGGGCTGCCCGCCGCGACAGCCCTGAGCCGCATCTCGGCGACGGGGCGTGGCGGGCCTGGGGCGGTGCGTGCGGGTTCAGCGGCCCAGGCGCCCCGTGAGCTCCTCCGCCAGCTCCAACCCGGACAGCCAAGCCGTCTGCACCCGGGACCGGCCCCAGCCGTCCCCGGCCAGGGCGACGCCGTCGTCGCCGAGGTGGAAGGTCTGCTCGCGCTGCGCGGCGGGGGCGGCGAAGCGCCAGCGGTGCACGTGCGTCCACTCCGGCGCGGCGGTGATGTCCAGCAGCTCACGGACCGCGGCGGTCATCGCGGGCACCGCGCCGGCGGGATCGGCGTCGTGGGCGCGCGCGAGGTCACCGGTGGAGTGCGCGACGAGCACCGGCGCGTCGTCGCCGCGGCGGTCGCCGTCGTCGGCGACGAGGGACAGGACGGGGTGGTCGTTGACGAACGCCGCGGGCAGCCGCGGCCAGTCCCGGCCGGCGAACCCGGCGGTCAGGGCGAGCACCGGGTTCCACACCCGCCCGGCGACGGCGGCGCCCGCGGGGGTGTCCGGGTCGAGCAGCCGGGCCGCCTGCGGGTCGGGCATCGCCAGGACGACGGCGTCGGCGCGCTCGCCGTCGACGGTCGGGCCGTCCGGGCCGGGGAGGACCCGCTCGACGGTCCGACCGGTACGGACGTCCAGGCCGCGGGCGGTGTCGGTGACCAGCGACCGCAGCCCGGCCGGTGCCGCGAACCGCAGCGGGCCGGGGCTGTCCGGGCCCCGGGTGGCGCCGTCGAACACCGCGAGGGTGTCGGTCCACCCGCGGACCAGGCCGTCGTCGCGCCAGCGTCGGACGCGGGCGTCGAACCGGTCGTCGGAGACGGTGAAGTAGGCGGCACCGATGTCGGCGGGGCGGCCCCCGTGGCGGTGCACCGCCAGCCGTCCTCCGACCTCGCGGGACCGCTCGTACACCGTCACGTCGACACCGCGGGCCGCCAGCTCCGCGGCGCAGGTCACCCCGGCGATGCCGGCCCCGATCACGATCACGCCCATCCCCGGGACCCTAGGCGGGGGTCGCCAGTGAAGCATGTTCACGGTTAGGGTGACCTAAGAGCGAAGGGGATGCGATGGAACACGTGACCGACGAGGCCAGACTCCGCGAGATCATCGGCGAGGTGCCCGCGTTCATCCGGGACAAGGCGCGTGAGCGCATCGACCCGGTGACCGCGGAGTTCCTGGCGGCGTCGCCGTTCTTCCTGCTGGCGACGACCGGGCCGGACGGCGTCGACGTCTCGCCCCGGGGCGACCCGGCGGGCTGCCTGCTGGTGCTCGACGAGCACACGGTCGCCTTCGCCGACCGCAAGGGGAACCGCAGGCTCGACTCGATGCGCAACATCCTGCACGACCCGCGGGTCGGGATGATCGTCGTCGTGCCGGGGTCCAACGACACCGTGCGGATCAACGGACGGGCCCGGATCGTGTACCGGCCGGACTTCGCCGAGCGGCTCACCGTGAAGGGCTCGACGCCCGAGGTGGCGATCGTCGTCGAGGTCGACGAGCTGTTCCTGCACTGCGCGAAGGCGTTCCTGCGCTCGTCGCTGTGGGACACCGCGACCTGGCCGGACCGGGGCGCGGTGCCCAGCGCCGGGAAGCTGGTGACGGGCCAGTACCGGATGCCCGGCCCGGCGCGGGTGATCGACGCGGCCATGCGCCGCGACAGCCGGGTCAACCAGTACTGACCCGGTCGGCCCCGGCCGCGGCGTCGAGCAGCGCGGCGACGCGGTCGTGCCGGTCGCGCCACCAGGCGGCGCGGTCGGCATCGGCCGCGACCCCGGCCCGGTGCACCGGCTCGGGCGCGACCCGCGGCACGGGCAGGAACCCCCGCTCGGGGACGTACGGCTCGGCGACGACGTCGGCGGCCAGCAGCGAGACCGTCCCGAGCCCGCAGGCGTGGTGCAGCTCCGGCAGCGCCCCGGCCAGCGCGAGCCCGGCGGCGAGACCGACGCTCGACTCCACCGCCGAGGACACCACGACCGGCAGCCCGACCTCCTCGGCGATCCGCAGGGCCCGGCGCACCCCGCCCAGCGGCGACACCTTCAGCACGACGACGTCGGCCGCTCCGGCCCGCACCACCCGCATCGGGTCCTCGGCGCGGCGGATCGACTCGTCCGCGGCGATCGGCACGTCCACCGCCCGGCGGACGGCGGCGAGGTCGTCGACCTCCCAGCAGGGCTGCTCGACGTACTCCAGGCCCCCGGCGGCCCGGTCGAGCTCGCCGATCGCGGCGACGGCCGTCGCGACGTCCCAGGCGGCGTTGGCGTCCACCCGGACCAGCCCGGCGGGGCCGAGCGCGTCGCGGACGGCGGCGACGCGCTCGAGGTCCTCGGACAGCGGAGCACCCGGGTCGGCGACCTTGACCTTCGCGGTGGTGCAGCCGGAGGCGCGCACGATCCGCTGGGCCTGCTCGGGCCCGACGGCGGGCACGGTGCAGTTGACCGGCACCCGGTCGCGCACCGGTTCCGGCCAGCCCGTCCCGGCCGCCTCGCGAGCCGCGGCCAGCCACGCGACGGCCTCGCGGTCGTCGTACTCGGGGAAGGGGCAGAACTCGCCCCAGCCGGCCGGGCCGGACAGCAGCAGGCCCTCGCGCACGGTGATGCCGCGGAACCGGGTGGTCATCGGCAGGGAGTAGACGTCCATTCCCGCTCACTTCCTACCGTCAGTAACTTACTGAGGGTAAAGTCTCCGGCGTGACCGCGCAGACCGTACCCGGCCCCCGCCGCCGCGTGCCCAGGGCGGAGCGCGAGCGTCAGATCGTCGACGCGGCCGTCGCCGTCTTCGGCGAGCGGGGCTACGCCGAGGTCTCGATGGAGCAGGTCGCTGAGCGGGTGGGTGTCACCAAGCCGGTGCTCTACACCCACTTCGGGTCCAAGGAGGGCCTGCTGCTGGCCGCGATCGCGCGGGCCCGGGCCGAGCTGCTCGACGTCGTCGCGCAGGCGGCGGGGGCCGCGGACTCGCCGGAGGCGATGCTGCGGGGCGGGACGCTGGCCTTCTTCCACTACCTGGACCGGCGGGCGCCGGCCTGGCAGCTGTTCTGCTCCGAGGCCGGGGTCACCGACACCGCGCTGGAGGAGATCCGCGCCCAGCAGACCGACTTCATCGCCGCTCTGCTCGCCGCGCAGGTCCCCGGCACCGAGCCGACCCGGCTGACCGGCTGGGCGCAGGTGATCGTCGGGGCCTGCGAGCGGCTCGCCGTCTGGCGCGGCCAGGACGAGGCGGTCACCGCGGACCAGGCCACCGAGTACCTGATGGACCTGGTCTGGACCGGCCTGGCGGGCCTCGGCGACCGGACCTGAGCGCGCGTCCGGGACAATTCCCGGCCATGAGCACGACCGCACCACGCCTGCTGCAGGTGGCCCGCACCGAGCGGGTCACCCCCCGCATGGTCCGGGTGACCCTGACCGGCGAGGAGCTGGCCGGGTTCCCCGGGCACGGCCCGGACCGCCGGATCAAGATGTTCTTCCCGGTCGAGGGCCAGGAACGGCCCGCCGTGCCGCGCGCCTCGACCGGCGGCCCGGTCTGGCCAGCCGGTGAGGCCCGCCCCGCGATCCGCACCTACACGGTGCGCCGCTTCGCCCCCGACGCCGGCGGCCACGGTGAGCTCGACGTCGACTTCGTCGTCCACGCCGGGCACGGGCCGGCCGCCGCCTGGGCCGTGTCGGCCGCCCCCGGGGACTGGGTCGGGGTGTCCGAGCCCGGCGGGCGCTGGGAGCCGGACCCGGCCGCCGCGCACCACCTCGTGATCGGCGACGAGTCAGCCCTGCCCGCCATCGCGACCGTGTGCGAGACCCTCGCCGAGGCCGCCCCCGGGGTGCCGGTCCGGGTCGTCGCCGAGGTCGCCGACGCCGGCGAGGAGCAGACCCTGCCCGGCGACGTCGCCGTCACCTGGGTGCACCGCGGCGCCGCCCCGGCGGGTGAGCCGCTGGTCGCGGCGGTGCGGGCCGCCGAGCTGCCCGACGGCCGCGGCCAGGCGTGGCTGTCCGGGGAGTCCGCCGCGGTGAAGGAGCTGCGCGCGCACCTGCTCGACGAACGGGGGTTCGACCGGCGCGCCGTCTACGCCACGGGGTACTGGCGCGCGCGGTGAACCGACAGCGGACACACAGCCGCCGCACAGGTCCGTGCGGTGTGCTCCTAGCATGACCGAGGTGATGGACCGGGACGCCGACCCGCTGCGCCGCGCCGACGGCGGCCCGATCCGGGTGCTCGTCGTGGACGACGAGCCCACGTTGTCGGACCTGCTCTCGATGGCCCTGCGCTACGAGGGCTGGGAGGTCCGCGCCGCCGCCGACGGGATGTCCGCGGTGCGTCACGCCCGCGACTTCCGCCCGGACGCGATCGTGCTCGACGTGATGCTGCCCGACGTCGACGGCTTCGAGGTGCTGCGCCGGGTCCGCGCCGACACCCCCGAGGTGCCGGTGCTGTTCCTGACCGCGCGCGACGCCGTCGAGGACCGGGTCGCCGGCCTCACCGCGGGTGGCGACGACTACGTCACCAAGCCGTTCTCGCTGGAGGAGCTGGTCGCACGGCTGCGCGGGCTGCTGCGCCGCGCGGGGATGGCCGCCGCCCAGCGCTCCTCGGAGCTGGTGGTGGGCGACCTGGTGCTCGACGAGGACGCGCACGAGGTGTCCCGCGCCGGCGAGCCGGTGGAACTGACCGCGACGGAGTTCGAGCTGCTGCGCTACCTCATGCGCAACCCCCGCCGGGTGCTGTCGAAGGCCCAGATCCTCGACCGGGTGTGGAACTACGACTTCGGCGGCCAGTCCAACGTGGTCGAGCTCTACGTCTCCTACCTGCGCAAGAAGATCGACGCCGGTCGCCGGCCGATGATCCACACGGTGCGCGGCGCGGGCTACGTGCTGCGACCCGCCGCGGACTGACCCGATGGTCGTCACCCGCGTCTCCGGTCAGGTCCGCTCGCTGCGGGCCCGGCTCGTCGGCACGGTGCTGCTGCTGTTCACGGTGGCGTGCGTGGCGATCGGCGTCGCGACGACCCTCTCGCTCGACCGCTACCTGTCCACCCGGCAGGACCGCGAGCTGTCCTTCTCCCTGGAGGGCTTCGTCGCCCAGCAGACCGGGCGCGCCCCCGGCCGGCTCACCCACGACGACGGCACCCCCACGCCGGGCGGCCAGGGCGGGGGCCCGCCCGGGGGGATGTTCCTCGGCCCGGGCCCCGGCACGAACGCGATCGGGGCGGTGCTGGACGACGGCCGCGTCGTGAGCGCCCGCCTGGCCCAGCGGGGCGGGACCACCACCGCCGTCCCCGAGGCCGACCTGGCCGCGCTGCGCTCGGTGCCCGCCGACACCACCGCCCGCGACGTGACGCTGTCGCTGGGCGACTACCGGGCGATCGGCTGGACCGAGGGGACGACGACCTACCTGATCGCGCAGCCGGACAACGCCGGTGCCACCGTGAGCAGGCTCGTCGTCATCGAGCTCGTCGTGCTGGGCGGGGCCGTGGTGCTCACGGGCAGCGCGGCGGCCGTGCTGGTGCGGCGCGCGCTGCGCCCGCTCGAACGCGTCGCCGGCGTCGCCGCACAGGTCGGGAACCTGCCGCTGGACCGGGGCGAGGTGCACCTCGCCGCACGCGTCCCCGACCCCGACCCGCGCACCGAGGTCGGGCAGGTCGGCACCGCGCTCAACCACATGCTCGACAACGTCGAGGGCGCACTCGCCGCCCGCCAGGAGTCCGAGACGCGGCTGCGCCGTTTCGTCGCCGACGCCAGCCACGAGCTGCGCACCCCGCTGACGGCGATCCGCGGCTACGCCGAGCTGTCGCGCCGCGAGCGCGAGCCGGTCCCGGAGCGGACCACCCACGCGCTGGCCCGGATCAGCTCGCAGGCCGAACGCATGTCCACGCTGGTCGAGGACCTGCTGCTGCTCGCCCGGCTCGACGCGGGCCGGCCGCTGGAGCGCGCCGAGGTGGACCTCACGCGGCTGGTCCTCGACGCCGTCGGGGACGCCCACGTGGCGGGCCGCGACCACCGCTGGTTCCCGCAGCTGCCCGACGAGCCGGTCACCGTCACCGGCGACGCCCACCGCCTCGCCCAGGTGGTCACCAACCTGTTCGCGAACGCCCGCACCCACACCCCGCCCGGCACGACGGTCACCGTCACCCTCGGCCACCCCGTCCCCGGCCGGGTCCGGCTGCAGGTCGCCGACGACGGCCCCGGCATCGCCCCGGACGTGCTGCCCCGGGTGTTCGAGCGGTTCGCCCGCGGCGCGGAGGGGCGCACCCGCGCCGGGAACGACACCCCCAGCACCGGGCTGGGCCTGGCGATCGTGGCGGCGGTCGTCGCCGCCCACGACGGGACGGTCGGGGTCGACAGCGCCCCCGGCCGGACGGTGTTCACCGTCGAGCTACCGGTCCGCTGACGGTTGGGCTGCCTCGGAGTCGGCTTCGGGGTCGGCGCGCAGGTCGGCCGGGGCGAGGTCGATGGACAGCCGGCGGATGAAGTCGTCCATCGCCTGCTGCATCGTCTGGCGGAAGGCACCGAGCAGGGACTGGGTGGCGACCGGCTGCAGGGCCTCGACCGCCGTGCGCAGGTCCGCGACGCCGTGCCGGGGCAGCCCGGCCGCGACGTGCGCCGCCCAGACCTGCTCGCGGAACAGCTCGACGAAGATCTCGGCGATCTCCCGGGTGCGGGACAGCAGCTCCTCGCCGACCTGCTGCACCGCCTCCGGTGCCAGCCCGAGCGCGACGGCGTGCGCCCCGGACCGGACCATCGACGGGTTGAGCACACGCAGCCGACCCGGGCCGGTGCGCTCGATCAGCCCGGACGCGGCCAGCCGCTCGACGAACTCCGGGGACGTCCAGGCGCCGGCCCACTCGGCCAGGTCCTCCTCGGCGAGCTCGACCGCCTCCTCCGGCTGCCACGGCGCGAGCATGCCGCGGTAGAGGCGCAGCGCCTCCTCCGCGCTGCTGGAAGGGGTCTGGTTGATCAGCACGCCGATCGCGGCGAGGGAGAACCCGCGCCGCTGCAGACCCGCGATCAGCTCCAGCCGGGCCAGGTGGACCGGGCCGTACCAGGCGGTGCGCCCGCGCATCTCCCCCGGCTGCAGCAGGCCGCGGGACAGGTGGGCGCGCACGTTGCGGACGGTCATACCGGCACGTGCGGCGAGTGTGTCGATCGGGAACTCGTCCCCGGCCGTCGGGGTTCCGGACATCGGGGCAGATCCTACTCGCGACGGCCGGGCGCGCACGGTGACGACGAGCGGACCGCAACCACCCCGTTACCCACCGCGACGACGGTCGCGGGCACTCGCCGACGATCAACGATGTCATCGGTCGGCCGATCCGCACCGCGACATCGGTCCGACACCGGCCAGCACCCGATTCCCGCTGGTCACAGGAGCACCATGGCGAACGTTGACACGAATACGTGTCGAGATAGTAGTGTTCTCGGGTGTCGTCGTCATCAAGGTCGACGCGCCCGACTCCGGTCGCATGCCCGCGGCCGGTGCACGCCGGGCCGGCCGACGGGTCCCCCTCCCTGCCGGCCGGTCCGGTCAGCTCGGTGCGGCCCGTCTACTCACTGCGGTCCGTCGACGGTGCGGCCGAGATGGTCGCGCTGCAGCACCGCCATCCGGTAGGCGTCGTGGTAGCGACCGCTGGCGAAGTACTCCTCGCGCAGCTCCCCCTCGACGACGAAGCCGGTGCGCTCGTAGGCACGCACGGCGCGGGTGTTCTCGATGTCGACGACCAGGTAGACCTTGTGCAGGTTCAGCACGCCGAAGGCGTAGTCGAGGGCCCCGGCGGTGGCGCGGGCGGCGAGTCCCCGGCCCTGGAAGGCGGGGGCGACGATGATCTGGAACTCGGCGTTGCGGTGGATGTAGTCGATCTCCACCAGCTCGACCAGACCGGCCCGCTCACCCGCGCAGTCGATGATGAACCGCCGCTCGCGGTTGTCGTGCACGTGCCGGGCGAAGATCTCCTGCAGCTCGACGAGCGACTCGAAGGGCTCCTCGAACCAGTACGACATGATCCCGGAGTCGTTCGACAGCCCGTGGACGAACGGCAGGTCCTCCCGCTCCAGGGCGCGCAGCCGCATCTCGGGGGTGGTCGTGCTCATGGGGGCCTCCGCGGTCGACGGGCACCGTGCCCGTCGCCCCGGGAACCTACGAGGCCGGTGCGCTCAGCGCCCGACCCGGGCCCGCTGCGGCGTACACGACGGACAGTCGCGCCACGGCAGGCTGCGCGAGTCGGCGGGGCGGGCCGCACCGCAGCGGCAGACGCCGGCGATGCCGCCGAACCCGGGCATCGACTTGGTCGGACGTCCCGCACGGACCAGCGTGCGGCCGGAAGCGGACGTGTGCGTGGGCAGGTACAGGCGCATCAGGATCCCCGACGGTGTGTGGTGGAGTTCGGCGACCTGTGGGCCACCGAAGGACACATCGTCTTCACCCTACGAAACATGACGGACATACTCAGTGACCTCTGACACAGATCCCCCCACCGGACCCGACGGCCCGGCGGGTCGCCCTGCCAGACTGCGCCGCATGGCTGGCTCCCCGCTGCTCCAGAACCTCTCCGGCACCGCCCGCACCGCCTACGAGCTGGGCAGCGGCACCGCCCGCGCCGCCGTGGCCCTGACCCGCTCGGGAGTCGTCCGCCCGCTCGGCCCCGGGAAGCTGTACGGGATGGGCCGGGCACTGGTGCGCTACGGCAACAGCATCACCGCGGCGTTCGCCGTCGGGGCGGCCCGCCACCCGTACCGGCTCGCCGTCGTCGACGACGACGGGGTCACCACCTACGCCGAGCTGGAGGAACGCACCGACCGCCTCGCGCTGGCCCTGCTCGACTCGGGCGCCGGACCGGGCGCCCCGGTCGGGGTGCTGTGCCGCAACGCCCGCGCACCGATCGAGGCGATGGTGGCGGCGGGCAAGGTCGGCGCCGACGTCGTACTGGTCAACACCGGGCTCTCCGCCGAGCAGCTGCGCGGGGTGCAGGAGCAGCAGAAGCTGCACACGCTCGTCGCCGACCCGGACTTCCTCGACATCGTCCCGCCCGGACCGCGCGTCGTGCTCACCTCCACCCCCGACGGGCCGCGTCCGGCCGGCGACCGGGTGCTCGACGACCTCGACGCGATGGTGGAGCGGGGCGGACCGGGCGAGCTGCCGTTCAAGCCGGAGCCGTCCAAGCAGATCGTGCTGACCTCCGGCACCACCGGGACGCCGAAGGGCGCCAAGCGGCCGCACCCGTCGACCCTCGCCCCGGCGGCGTCGATCCTCTCGGCGATCCCGCTGCGCGCGGGCGAGCCGACGCACATCGCCGCTCCGCTGTTCCACACCTGGGGCAACGCCGGGCTGCTGCTCGCCTCGCTGCACGGCGCGACCGTCGTGCTGCGCCGCAAGTTCACCCCGGAGGGGTTCCTCGCCGCGGTGCGCGAGCGCCGGTGCACCACGGTGTTCGCGGTGCCGGTGATGCTCCAGCGCGTCCTGGAGTCCGGCGCCGAGGGCTGGGGCGACGGCCGGGACGACCCGGCGGGCCCGCGGATCGTGGCCGTCTCCGGGTCGGCGCTGCCCGGCGGGCAGGCCAACCGGTTCATGGACCGCTTCGGCGACTGCCTCTACAACCTCTACGGATCCACCGAGGTCTCCTGGGTCTCGATCGCCGGACCGGAGGACCTGCGCGACGCCCCCGGCACGGCGGGCCGCGCCCCGGCCGGGACCACCCTGGTCATCCTCGACGAGGACGACCAGCCCGCCCCGGCAGGCGTCGACGGGCGGGTGTTCGTCGGCAACGACCTGCCGTTCGAGGGCTACACCGGCGGCGAGGAGGGCCTGGAGGAGCACGACGGGCTGCTGGGGACCGGCGACGTCGGGCACCTCGACGAGCACGGACGGCTGTTCCTCACCGGTCGGGCCGACGACATGATCGTCTCGGGCGGGGAGAACCTGCACCCCGGCCCGGTGGAGGAGCTCATCTCCGGGATGGACGGGGTGCGCGAGGCCTGCGTCCTCGGGGTGGACGACGACGAGTACGGCCAGCGGTTCGCCGCCTGGGTGGTGCTGGAGCCGGGTGCCGACGTCACCGCGGACGCGATCCGCAGCCGGGTGAAGTCCGACCTGGAGAAGTTCGCCGCACCGCGGGACGTGCACTTCCTCGACGAGCTGCCGCGCAACCAGACCGGGAAGGTGCTGCGCGCCGAGCTGCCCGGCCGGGAGTGACCCGTCCGGGCGGTCCGGGTTGAACTCAGGCAAACCTTCCCTAAGATGGCCCGATGACGGTCACCGCGACACGTGGCGCACCCGGCGGTCCCGCCGGGGCGCCCGTCGCGGGCTGTTCCGGGCTGAGCGAGGCGCTCGGCGAGCCGATGACCGGCACCGCGCCGCACGTGCGTCGCCTCGTCGCCGTCGAGCACATCGGCGCCTGGCCGCGGAAGGTCGCCGACCACCCGGACCCGGCCGTGTCCGCGCTGTTCGACCGGCTCCGCGCCGACGACGTCATCCTGCTGCTGATCCGCCGCCCCGGCCGCGAGGGCCGCTGCGACGCCGACGGTGCCCGCACCGTCTACGTCGCCGACCTCACCCCGGGCGGCTCACGGGCGTGGTCGCGCACCGTGCGCAGCACCGACGACCTCGCCGGCATCGACCTCGACCCGGGCGCGGGCACACCGGTGCTCGACCCGGTGATGCTGGTGTGCGCGCACGGCAGGCGTGACGTCTGCTGCGCCGTCCGTGGCCGCGCGCTCGCCGGGGACCTGGCCGCCGAGGGCGCCGACGTGTGGGAGTGCACCCATCTCGGCGGGCACCGGTTCGCGCCGACCGCGCTGGTGCTGCCCACCGGCTACGCCTACGGCCGCCTCGACACCGGCGGCGCGCTGGCCGCGCTGAAGGCCGCGGCCGGCGGCGGCGTGGACCCGTGGTGCTGTCGCGGGCACACCGGGCTGGACCCGGTCGGCCAACTCGCCGAGCTCGCCGTGCGCGAGCACACCGGGATCGGGGACGCCACGGCGCTGCTGGTCGACGCCGCCGGTCCGAGCGTGGGTGGTGACGGCGAGCGCCCGGACGGGCACCTGGTCACCGTGCGCTCCCGCGACGGCCGGAGCTGGACGGTGCCGGTCACGACCGACACGACGCTGCCGCCGCGGCCGCCGTCCTGCGGGGCGGCCCTGGAGGCGGCGACACCGCTGGTCGCCGGCACCCCCGTCGAGCACTAGCCGAACACACGCTCCAGGGCGCGGGCCAGGCCGTCCTGCTCGACGGTGTCGGTGGACTCGTCGGCGTCGGCGTGCACGTCCGGCGGGGCCTGCCCCATCGCGATCCCGCGGCCCGCCCAGCGCAGCATCGCGCGGTCGTTGTCGCCGTCACCGACGGCGAGGACCTCGCAGCGGTCGACACCGAGCCGGGCCGCGACCCGCGCGAGCCCGGACGCCTTGGACACCCCGGCCGGCACCAGCGTCACCCACGGCAGCTCGTGGTCGAGCGTCGGCTCGGTGCCGGGTACCCGGAGCCGGGAGGCGCGGGCCGCGGTCTCCGCCGGGTCGTGCCCCGGCCAGTACATGACCAGCTTGGGTGTCGGCTCGTCGAGCAGAGCGGCGCGGCCGACCTCGGTGACGGTGCCGGCGAGCACGCCGTCGGGGAACGGGGCGCTGACCCGCTGCCCGACGCCGACGTGCTCGCAGGCGAACACCGCCCCCGGGAACAGCTCGGTCATCGTGTCGATGGCGGCGGTCACGGCCTCGGGGGCGAGCCGCTCCATCGTCAGCACCCGGCGGGTCGCGGTCTCCATCTCGACCGCGCCGTTGGAGGTCAGGGTGACGCCGTCGCGCAGCCCGATCGCGTCCAGCGCACCGGCCACGCCGACGACGGTCCGGCCGGTGCACAGCATCACCTCGGCCCGGGTCCTGGCGAGCGCGATCGCGTCGAGGACCGCGGGGCTCGGGGGCCTGCGCCCGTGGACGATGGTGCCGTCGATGTCGAGCGCGACCAGCCGGATCACGTCCCCGACCCTACGTCGAGCCGGAACCGGGCGACGCCGTCGCGGGTCCCGGTGGGACGCATCCCGATCCGCTCCAGCACCCGCTCCGACGCCCGGTTGCCGGGCTCGACGCCCGCGACCAGCGGCGACGCCCCGGCCGAGCGGGCCAGGGCGAGCAACAGGCCGGCGGCCTCGACGGCGTAGCCGCGGCCGCGCCGCGACGGCACCACGCCGTAGCCGAGCTCGACGGCGGCCGGGCCGTCGTCGGGGGCGGGGAACAGCCCCGCACCGCCGACGACCGTGCCGCCGTCGCGTTCGACGAGCAGCCGGTGGCCGAGCTCGCCCCAGCCCGGCCCGCCCGGGTCGCGGGCGAGCAGCCGGGCGACGATCCGGTCGCCCTCGGCGGGGAAGTCCGGCGCCCAGTCGGCGCGCCGGACCCCGGCGACGACGGCCGCGGCGACCTCCGGGGTCCAGCCGGGGAGCACCAGCCGCGGGCCCGCCGGGACCGACGCCGGGAGCGGGGCGGAGATCGGCACGCCGTCGATCCTCCCCCGGGCCCGCCCACCCCGCGCGGCACCGGCCCGCCGCAACCGCCGCTGGGATGCCGGCGTCCCGACGTCGATCAGTACGTGAGGGCTGTCGCAGCGCGGACGAACCGCGCTCATGTACTGATCGACGGACCGGGGGTGGACCGGCACAGGAGGTTCACAGGTCGATCACCGGCTCCGCACAGCGCGGCGGAGCAGCGTCGCCCGGGTGACGAGCACCCTGTCCCGGCCCCGGCCCGCCCCCACCCCGTCTCCCCCGCCGACCCGCCGGTGGCGGCACCTGCCGCTCGCGGTGCTGCTCGCCGCGACGGCCGCGCTGTACCTGTGGGGGCTGTCGGCCTCGGGCTGGGCCAACGCGTTCTACGCCGCGGCCGCGCAGGCCGGTGGGCAGAGCTGGTCGGCGTGGTTCTTCGGCGCCTCCGACGCGGCCGGCGGCATCACCGTGGACAAGGCGCCGGGGGCGCTGTGGCCGATCGGGCTGGCGGTGCGGCTGTTCGGGCTGTCGAGCTGGAGCGTGCTGGTGCCCCAGGCGCTGATGGGCGTCGGCGCGGTCGCGTTGCTGCACGCCACGGTCCGGCGGATCGCCGGGCCGGGGGCCGGTCTGCTCGCCGGGGCCGCGCTCGCGCTCACCCCGGTGGCGGTGCTGATGTTCCGCTTCGACAACCCCGACGCGATGCTCGTGCTCGTCCTGACCGGCGCCGCCTACGCCCTCACCCGGGCGGTCGAGCAGGGTCGCACCCGGTGGCTGGTGCTCGTCGGCCTGCTGGTCGGCTACGGCTTCCTCACCAAGATGCTGCAGGCCTTCCTGGTGCTGCCGGCGTTCACCGCGGTGTGGCTGCTCGCCGCCCCGCTCGCCTGGTGGCCGCGGATCCGGGCGCTGCTCGCCGCCGGGGCCGCGCTGCTGGTCTCGGCGGGCTGGTGGGTACTGGTCGTGGAGCTGTGGCCCGCCGCGGACCGGCCCTGGATCGGCGGCTCCCAGGGCAACAGCGTGCTGGAGCTGGTCCTCGGCTACAACGGCGTCGGGCGGCTCACCGGCGACGAGGTCGGCTCCGTCGGCGGAGGCGCGGGCGGACGCGCCGGTGGCTGGGGCGAGACCGGGCTGCTGCGGCTGTTCGGCTCGGAGATGGGCCGGGAGGCGTCCTGGCTGCTGCCCGCGGCGCTGGTGCTGCTCGGGGTGCTGCTGTGGCGGACCCGGCGGGCACCGCGCACCGACCCGCTGCGCGCCGCGACCGTGCTGTGGGGCGGCTGGCTGCTGGTCACCGGGCTGACCTTCAGCCTGATGGCCGGGATCGTGCACAGCTACTACACCGTCGCGCTCGCCCCGGCGGTCGCCGCGCTGGTCGGGATCGGCGGGGCGACGCTGTGGCACGACCGTGCGTCCGCGGCCGCCCGGTGGTGGCTGGCCGCTGCGGTCGCGGCGACGGCGGTGTGGGCGTTCGAGCTGCTGCCCGCGGAATGGCTCTGGTGGCTGCGCCCCGCGGTGCTCGTCGTCGGGCTCGGCGCGGCGTTCGCGCTGCTCGGGGTGCACCGGATGCCGCGGGTGCTCGCGGCCGGGGTGCTCACCGCGGCGCTGCTGGCCGGCGCCGGCGGGACGACCGCCTGGGCGCTGGCGACGGCGGCGACGCCGCACACCGGGGCGATCCCGAGCTCCGGCCCGGCGGGCTACGCGTCCGGCCCGGGCGGGGGCCGGGGTGGTCACGGCACGATGCGCGGGCCGTGGGCCGGCTCCGGCGTCCCGGGCGGCGCGTCCGGCGCGGCCGGAGCCATCACCGGTGGGGCCGCCGGGACACCGGGCGCGACCGGACCGGGCGGAGCGGCTGCGGGCGCGGCCGGGCAGAGCGGAGCGGCCGCGGGCGCCAGCGCGACCGGGGCCGGGGCCGGGTCCGGTGCGTCCGCGGGCGCACCGGGTGCCGCGACGGCGGGCGGGCCGGGCGGGCCGGGTGGGCCGGGCGCCCGGTGGGCCGGTGGCGGACCCACCCGGGGTCCGGGCGGTGCCGGCGGGCGCGGCGGCGGCCCCGGGGGCATCCTCGGCGCGCCCACGCCGTCGTCGCAGGTCACGGGGTTGATCTCGGCGGGCGCGGGCGATTTCACCTGGGCCGCGGCCACGGTGAGCTCAATGCAGGCGGCGGGCTACCAGCTCGCGTCGGGGGCACCGGTGCTCGCCGTCGGCGGGTTCAACGGCACCGACCCCTACCCGACGCCCGCGCAGTTCCAGCAGATGGTGGCGCAGCACCGGATCCACTGGTTCATCGGCTCCGCGGGCACCGGGATGATCTCCACCGCCTCCGGCGGCAGCGACGACGCGCGCCTCATCGCCGAGTGGGTCGCGGCGACGTTCCCGGCCCGCACGGTCGACGGCGTCACCCTCTACGACCTGGGCGCGTCGTGACCCGACGACAGGACGCCCGGCTCACAGCCGACGCACAGGTCGATCACACAACCACGACAGCCCGGGACCCGATCGTCGACCCCATGACCACAGTCGTCACCGGCCCCGCAACCGGCACCCACCCGGGACGCCCCGGAGCGCGTCCGTCCGACCGCGACCGGACCGTGCTCGACATCGTCGTCCCCGTCTTCAACGAGGAGCGCGACCTGGAGTCCTCGGTGCGGCGCCTGCACGAGTTCCTCTCCTCCGGGTTCCCCTACACGTTCCGGATCACCGTCGCCGACAACGCCAGCACCGACGCCACCCCGCAGATCGCGCAGCGCCTCGCCGCCGAGATCGCCGAGGTCACCACGGTGCGCCTGGACCAGAAGGGCCGCGGCCGCGCGCTGCGCCACGTCTGGTCCGGTTCCGACGCCGACGTGCTCGCCTACTGCGACGTCGACCTCTCCACCGACCTCGGCGCGCTGCTCCCGCTGGTCGCCCCGCTCGTGTCCGGGCACTCCGACCTGGCGATCGGGACCCGGCTGGGTCGCGGGTCACGGGTGGTGCGCGGACCGAAGCGGGAGTTCATCTCGCGCAGCTACAACCTGATCCTGCGCGGCGCGCTCTCGGCCCGCTTCTCCGACGCCCAGTGCGGGTTCAAGGCGATCCGCTCCGACGTGGCCCGGCGGCTGCTGCCGCTGGTCGAGGACACCGCCTGGTTCTTCGACACCGAGCTGCTGGTGCTGGCCGAACGGTCCGGGCTGCGCATCCACGAGGTGCCCGTCGACTGGGTCGACGACCCGAACTCCAGTGTGGACATCGTGGCGACGGCCGTCGCGGACCTGAAGGGCGTGTGGCGGGTCGGCCGGGCACTGGCGACGGGTGCGCTACCGCTGGCCGAGGTCCGCGCGCAGCTCGGGCGGGCGCCGCTGGCCCCGCCGGAGGTCCCCGGGGTGCCGCGGGCGATGCCGTTCCAGCTGGCCCGCTTCGCCGCGATCGGCGTCGCGTCGACGGTGGCGAACCTGCTGCTGTTCCTCGCGCTGCGCGGGACGCTCGGACCGATCGCGGCGAACGTCGTCGCGCTGCTGGTCTGCGCGGTCGCCAACACCGCGCTGAACCGGCGGTTCACCTTCGGCGTCCGTGGTCGGGACCGCGCGGTCACCCACCAGTTCCAGGGTCTCATCGTGTTCGCGCTCGGCCTCGTCCTGACCACCGGCGCCCTCGCTGTGCTCGGCGCCCTCGCCCCCGGCGCGCACCTGGCCGTCGAGGCCGCGGTGATCGTCGCGGCCAACCTGGTCGCGACGGTGCTGCGCTTCGTCCTGTTCCGGTCCTGGGTGTTCCGCACCCGGTCCACCCCCTCCCAGCTCGAGAAGGCGACCGCCGCGTGACCAGCACCCTCGACCGGTTCCCCACCCGGTCCGACGCTCCTCCGCCCCCGTCCGACGGTCCACGCCGCTGGACACGACCCGTCTCGGTCGTCGCGCTGCTCGTCGCGACGGGCGCGCTCTACCTGTGGAACCTGGCCGCCTCGGGCTGGGCCAACTCCTTCTACGCCGCCGCGGTGCAGGCCGGGGCGAACGACTGGACGGCGTTCTTCTTCGGGTCCCTCGACCCGGAGAACGCGATCACCGTCGACAAACCGCCCGCATCGCTGTGGCCGATGGAGATCTCCGCACGGATCTTCGGGTTCTCGTCCTGGAGCCTGCTGGTGCCGCAGGCGCTGATGGGCGTCGCCGCGGTCGGGCTGCTGTACGCCGCGGTCCGCCGGGTGTCCGGGCACGGCGCCGGGCTGCTGGCCGGGGCGCTGCTGGCGCTCACGCCCGTCGCGGCGCTGATGTTCCGTTTCGACAACCCCGACGCGATGCTCACGCTGCTGCTCGTCCTGGCGGCGTACCTGCTGGTCCGGGGTCTGGAGGACGGCCGGACCCGGTGGATCGCCGCGGTCGGGCTGGTGCTGGGGTTCGCGTTCCTCGCCAAGTCGCTGCAGGCGTTCCTGGTGCTGCCCGGTCTGGCCCTGGCCTGGCTGTGGGCCGCGCCCGGCCGTCCGTGGCGACGGGTGTGGCAGCTGCTCGTCGGGGGTGCCGGGATCGTCGTCGGCGCCGGCTGGTGGCTGCTCGCCGTCGCGCTGTGGCCGGTCGACGCCCGCCCGTACATCGGCGGGTCCGGGGACAACACCCCGCTCGGCCTGGCCTTCGGCTACAACGGGCTGGGCCGGATCGTCGGCGGCGAGGGTGGCCGGGGCGGTGACACCGCGCGCGACGCCGCGGCCGGTGCGTTCCCCGGCGGCGCGTTCCCGGGCGGTGCGTTCCCGGGTGGTGCCCCCGGCGGTGGCGGCATGCCCCCGGGTGGCCCCGGCGGCGCGGTCTTCGGCGGTCAGGCCGGGTTCCTGCGGATGTTCGGGACGTCGTTCGGCACCCAGGTCTCCTGGCTGCTCCCGGCGGCGCTGCTGCTGCTCGTCGCGGCGCTGGTGCTGCGTGGCCGCGCACCGCGCATCGACGCCGTCCGCGGCTCGCTGCTCGTGTGGGGCGGCTGGACGCTGGTGACGGTGCTGGTGCTGTCGTTCATGGAGGGGATCGTCCACCCGTACTACACGGTGGCGCTGGCGCCGGGGATCGCGGCGCTGATCGCGGTCGGCGGTCGCGAGCTGCTCGGACACCGTGACCTCCGGTGGGTCCGCGGGGTGCTCGCCGTCGCCACCGTCGGGACCGCGGTCTGGACATTCGTGCTGCTCGGCTGGTCGCCGCAGTTCCTGCCCTGGCTGCGCTGGGTGGTGCTGGTGGCGGGCGTCGTGTCCGGTGCGGCGCTGCTGGCCCCCGCGCGGGGACGGCGGTGGCTCGCCGTGGCGGTCGGCGTCGCGGTCCTGAGCGGTGTGGCCGCGCCGGCGGCCTACGCCGTCCAGACCGTGGCGACCCCGCACGAGGGCTCCATCCCGACCGCGGGGCCGGAGGTCGCCGGGGCCGACCGGGGCCCGGGCGGGTTCCGCGACGGGCGGGGCGATCGCGACCGGGCCGACGGTGCCGGGACCGCCGCGCCCGGGGCCACCGGGGCCCCGGCCGACGCCGGTGGGGGTCTCCCGGACGGTGCCGCGCAACCCGGTACCGGACAGACCGGTGCGGGACAGACCGGTGCGGGTGGGCCGGGCGGGATGTTCGGCGGTGGTCCGGGGACCGAGCGGACCGGCCCGCAGCTCGTCGCGCTGCTGCGGGACGCGGGTCCGGCCCGCTGGGCCGCGGCGACGATCGGCTCCCAGGGCGCGGCGTCGATGATGCTCGCCGCGGGCGGGGACACCGCGGTCATGGCGATCGGCGGCTTCTCCGGCAGCGACCCCTCCCCCACCCTGGACCAGTTCCGGCAGTACGTCGCGAACGGCGACATCCGGTACTTCGTCAGCGGCGGCCAGCGGGGCGGCCCCGGCGGCGCTCGCGGCACCGGGGCGGAGATCACCGCCTGGGTCGCGCAGCACTACACCGCGACGACCGTCGACGGCACCACGGTCTACGACCTGTCCGCGCAGGCCCACTGACCGTCGTCGCCCGCCGAGTGGCACACCAGGTACCCGTCACCGGTCGACGGGTGCAGCTGGTGTGCCACTCGGCTGCACCCCACTTTCGGCCACAGTGTGCTGCCCCGACGGCGCGCGCGGATGCTCCCGGCGCGCTCCGTTCGGCAGAGTGGGGCCATGACCGCCACCGGCCCCCGCACCGGCGACCCCGGACCCGGGATCCCGACCGACGCGCTGCCGCTCCCGTTGCGCCCACCCGCGAACCGGCTGGACCCCCGCGCGATCTGGTGGTGGCGGCTCTCGGCGGTGCCGGTCCCTCTCGTGCTGCTCGTGGGCCAGGTCGTCGCGTGGTTCCTGCTGCCCGCGGTCCCCTGGCACGGGCTGCTGATCGCGACCGGGGTGCTGACCGTGCTGTGGCTGCTGGTCGGGACGCTCGTCGTACCCGGTCTGCGGTACCGGCTGCACCGCTGGGAGGTGACCGAGGACGCCGTCTACACCCGGTCCGGCTGGCTGGTCCGGGAGTGGCGGATCGCGCCGATCCCCCGGGTGCAGACGGTCGACACCGAGCACGGGCCGCTGCAGCAGGCGCTGGGCCGGGCGACGGTGACCGTCACGACCGCGTCGGCCCGCGGCCCGGTCCGCATCGCCGGGCTCGACGCCGACGCCGCCGCCGAGCTCGCCCGACGGCTCACCGAGACGACCGGGCGGCACAGCGGGGACGCGACGTGACCGAGCCCGACGCACCCGCCACGGGCACCGGCACCGGCACGCCCCCCGACGAGGTCGAGTGGCGACGGCTGCCGGTCCAGATGTTGCTCGTCGGCCCGGCCACCGCGCTGCTGCGCCTGGCCCCCGCGCTGGTCGTGCTCGTCCTGTTCGGTGCGGGCAGCGGCAACTCGACCCAGGTCTGGATCGCGGGGGCGGCGGTCGTCGTCACCGTCGCGGCGGGTGTCGTGCGGTGGCGCACGACCCGCTACCGGATCACCGACGAGCGGGTCGAGCTGCACAGCGGGCTGCTGATCCGGCAGCGCCGCTCGGTGCCGCGGGACCGGATCCGCACCGTCGACCTGACCGCACCGCTGTTGCACCGGATCGTCGGGCTGTCGGTGGTGAAGGTCGGCTCCGGGCAGAGCAGGTCGGACGCGGGCCTCGACCTCGACGCCGTCACCACCGACGAGGCCGAACGGCTGCGCCGCGAACTGCTCGCCCGGCCCGCCACGGCGGCGGCCGGCCCGGCGACGGCCGCCACCGGGAGCGACCCCGGCGGGACCGGGACGGCGCCCGTCGGGGTCGACGGGAGGGATGCCGACGGGAACGGCTCCGCCGGCGGCCCGGCGGACCAGGAGGAGCCCGCCGGCGAGGAGCTCGACCGGATCGACTGGTCCTCGCTGCGCTACGCCCCGCTGACGGTCAGCTCGCTGGCCGCGATCGGCGCGCTGGCCGGCGCGGGCTGGAACCTGCTGAACGAGACCGGTCTCGACCCGCGCTCGCTGCCCGGTGCCGACACCGTCGCCGGGGAACTGTCGACCGCGCCGGTCTGGGCGACGGTGCTCGTCGCGGTCGGTGCCCTGCTGCTGGTCATGGTCGTCGGCAGCATCGTGCTGTTCGTCGAACGCTGGTGGGACTACCGGCTCAGCCGCGAGCCCGACGGCACGCTGCGGGTGCGCCGCGGCCTGCTGACCAAGCGCTCGCTGTCGGTGTCCGAGCAGCGGCTGCGCGGGGTGACGGTGTCCGAGCCGCTACTGGTGCGGGCCCTGGGTGGCGGCGATCAGGCCGGGGCACTGGCCGTCGGCCTGGCCGGCGACGACGCCGACTCCGGCAGCGGCGCGCTCGGCCCGCCGGTGCGCCGCGCGCACGCCCACACGGTCGCCGCGACGGCCACCCGCGCGACCGGCCCGGTCACGGACGGCCCCCTGCGGGCGCACCCGCCGCGGGCCCGGACCCGGCGCCTGGTGCGCGCGGTCGGCCCTGCGCTCGTCCCGGCCGCCGCCCTCGGGGTGTTCGCCTGGTTCGACGCCGCGGTGTGGCCGGTCGTGGTCGGGCCGATGGTGATCAGCGCAGCGCTGGTCGTGGTGGCCGTACCGCTCGCGCTGGACCGCTACCGCGCCCTGGGCCACCGACTCGACGAGCACTACCTCGTCGCCCGACACGGGTCACTGCTGCGCACCACGACCGCGCTGCGCCGCGACGGCGTCATCGGCTGGCGGATACGGCAGAGCCTGTTCCAGCGCCGCGCCGGGGTGCTGACGCTGGAGGCGACCACCGCCGCGGGCGGCGGCTCGGTGCAGGTGCTGGACCTGGACCCCGCCGACGCCGGCGCGCTCATGGCCGCGGTCACCCCGGACCCGGTCGCGCCGTTCCGGGTCCCGCCGCGGGTCAGCGACGCCGGCGGGTCCCGAACAGACTGCGGGTGATCTCGCGGGTCACCGTGGTGGTGAGCTGACGACCGGTCGGTGACTGCAGGAAGTCCCCGATCTTGGAGAAGATCCCGCCGCCCGACGAGTCCTGCGGCGGGGGCGGCGGGGCCTGGCCCGGTTCCGGAGCAGGGGCGGGCGCCCCGACCGGCGTCGCCTCGCCACCCGGCCCGGCCGCGATGCTCGCGGTGAGCTTCTCGTAGGCCGACTCGCGGTCCACCATCTGTCCGTACTTCGCCTGCAACGGCGAGGCGGCGGCGTCGACGCGGACGTCGTCGACCGGCAGGGCGGCCATCAGCGAGCGCGGGGCCCGCAGCCGGGTCCAGGCGACCGGTGTCGGCGCGCCGCGCTCGGACAGCACCGTGACGATCGCCTCACCGGTGCCCAGCGAGGTCAGCACCGACTCCAGGTCGTAGACCTCGGACTTCGGATAGGTCCGCACCGTGCGCGACAGCGCCTTCTGGTCGTCCGGGGTGAAGGCCCGCAGCGCGTGCTGGATCCGCGCGCCCAGCTGGGACAGCACCTCGTTCGGCACGTCGGTGGGCAGCTGGGTGCAGAAGAACACCCCGACGCCCTTGGACCGGATGAGCTTGACGGTCTGCTCGATGCGGTCGAGGAACGCCTTCGAGGCGTCGGTGAACAGCAGGTGCGCCTCATCGAAGAAGAACGCCAGCTTGGGCCGGTCCAGGTCGCCCGCCTCGGGCAGCTCCTCGTACAGCTCGGCGAGCAGCCACATCAGGAACGTGGAGAACAGCACCGGGTTCGCGGCGCGTTCGGCCAGCTCCAGCAGGGTGACGACACCCTTCCCGTCGACCTGACGCATCAGGTCCGCGGGTTCGAACTCGGGCTCGCCGAAGAACTCCTCGCCGCCCTGGGCCTCCAGGTTGACCAGCGCCCGCAGGATGACCCCGGCCGTCGCCGGGGAGACCCCGCCGATGCCCTTGAGGTCGGCCTTGCCCTCGTCGGAGGTGAGGTGCGTGATGACCGCGCGCAGGTCCTTGGTGTCGAGCAGCGGCAGCCCGCGCTGGTCGGCCCAGTGGAAGATCAGGCCGAGGGTGGACTCCTGGGTGGCGTTGAGGCCGAGCACCTTCGCCAGCAGGATCGGGCCGAACTGGGTCAGCGTCGCCCGCACCGGGACGGCGACGCCGCCGTCGCCCAGGGACAGGAACTGCACCGGGTACGCGGTCGGGACCCAGTCGTCGCCCGTGTCGGTCGCGCGAGCGGTGACCTTGTCGTTCGGCTCACCCGGCCGGGCCATGCCGGACAGGTCGCCCTTGACGTCGGCGAGCAGGACCGGGACCCCGGCGTCGGAGAGCTGCCCGGCCAGCGCCTGCAGCGTCTTCGTCTTGCCGGTGCCGGTCGCCCCGGCCACCAGGCCGTGCCGGTTCAGCGTCGCGAGCGGGATCCGGACCCTGGCCTGCGGGTCGCACACGCCGTCGACGAGGACGGTGCCGAGCTCCAGCGCGGGTCCGTCGGTGGCGTATCCGGCGGCGATGGTGCGAGCGGGTGTGTCGTCAGCCACGGCGCGAGCCTAGGGCACACCCCCGACGGTGGTGGGCGAGGCTCGCGCCCGTCGCACCGATGTCACCTAGGCTGTGACGATGACCGATCGGCTGGTGTGGATCGACTGCGAGATGACCGGGCTCGATCTGGGGTCCGACGCCCTCATCGAGATCGCAGCCCTGGTCACCGACGGCGACCTGAACATTCTCGGCGAGGGCGTGGACGTCGTCATCGCCTGCGACGACGCGAAGCTCGACGCGATGCCCGACGTCGTGCGCGACATGCACGCCCGGTCCGGGCTGACCGAGGAGGTCCGGCGCGCGACGGTCACGGTCGAGCAGGCCGAGAAGATGGTGCTCGACTACGTCCGCACCCACGTCCCGGACGCCCGGTCCGCGCCGCTGGCCGGCAACTCGATCGCCACCGACCGGGGCTTCATCGCCCGGGACATGACCGAGCTCGACGGGTACCTGCACTACCGGATGATCGACGTCAGCTCGGTGAAGGAGCTGGCGCGGCGCTGGTTCCCCCGGGTGTTCTACGCCAAGCCGGAGAAGGGCCTCGCGCACCGCGCGCTCGCCGACATCCGCGAGTCGATCCGCGAGCTGGCCTACTACCGGCAGGCGCTGTTCGTGGCCCCGCCCGGTCCGACGACCGAGCAGGCGCAGGCCGCGGCGGCCGCGGTCGCGCACGTCGCGGCACCCCCGCAGACCGGTACGACCCCCGGCTGAGGGCTCCCGCGGACCCCGGTCTATAGTTTCTCCAGCGCTTCCGGGAGTCCGGGAGATCGCGATGGTGGGTGTAGCTCAGTTGGTAGAGCACCTGGTTGTGGTCCAGGGGGCCGCGGGTTCAAGTCCCGTCACTCACCCGGTCGCCGATTCTGCAGCAGCAGAGCCGTGCGACGGACAAGTACACATGCGCCGTTAGCTCAATTGGCAGAGCAGCTGGCTCTTAACCAGCGGGTTCGGGGTTCGAGTCCCTGACGGCGCACGCACGATCACAACCGAATAGCACGCGCCGTTAGCTCAATTGGCAGAGCAGCTGGCTCTTAACCAGCGGGTTCGGGGTTCAAGTCCCTGACGGCGCACCACCGATTCTGTGGGGGTAGGACGTCATCGTCCTACCCCCACAGCTCGTCCTGTCCCCTGCAGCTCATGGTGCCGACGGTTCCCGGCCGTGCTCATCCCGGCAGCCCCAGCAGCCGTTCGGCGTTGAGGTGGGCGATCTTCTCCATCGCGAGCGGGGGCAGGTCCGCCTCGCGGAGGAACGCCCGGGCGCCGTCGTTGCCCAGCATCGGGTAGTCGACGCTGAACATGATCCGGTCCACCCCGACCGTCTCGACGCAGAACCGGAGCTGGGCCTGGTTGAACATCCCGCTCGGGGTGATGTGGACGTTCTCCCGGAAGTAGTCCCCGACCGGACGGTCCAGGTGGGTGATCCGCTGCGGGAGGGCCTCCTCGATCCGTTCGAGGTAGAAGGGGACCATCTCGCCCCAGTGGCCGAGGACGAGCTGCAGGTCCGGGTACCGGTCGAACACCCCGGCGAGGACCAGATGGAGGAAGTGGGTCCCCGTCTCGACGTGCCAGCCCCAGGCGCTCGTCTGCAGCCGGGCCGTGACGATCGGGTCGAGCCCGCCCTCGTAGTTCGACCGGGAGGTCTCGACCGGCGGGACGCCCGGGTGCAGATAGATGGGCACCCTCAGCTCCGCCGACCGCCGCAGGACGGGGTCGAACCGGGGCTCGTCGAGGAACCCGCCCCCGGTCCGGCCGTTGATCATGGATCCGACGAACCCGAGCTCACCGACGGCGCGGGCGAGCTCGTCGGCGGCGGCCTCCGGCACGGCCGTCGGCAGCGCGGCGAAGGCGGCGAAGCGGTCCGGGTGCGCCGCGACGGCCGCCGCCGTGCGGTCGTTGACCTTCCGGACGAGCTCCACGGCGACGTCGGCGGGCAGCTGCTGGGTGGAGAGGGTGGACAGGACCTGCACGGAGATGCCGTGAGCGTCCATGTCGGCGATCCGCCCCTCGCCCAGATCGAGGAGAACCTCGGGCGCCGGGGTGTAGGGGTACCCCGTCCCGGGGGCGTACGCCGCGGTGGAGCCGGGGCTGAGCCGCTCGGCCTCGGGCCTGCTCGCCCGCGCGACGTCGAGATCCAGGAAGTGCTCCTCGAGCGCGATGATCCGCATCGCGGCCTCCGTCCCGGACGGGTCGATCGTGCCTGGCACGTCGAGGCTAGCGGGCCACGGGGCTGCCGGCCCACGACGAGAGATCCTGCGAGGTCCCGGCCCGGCGGTCTACCCCACCGGCCCGAGCAGGGCGAGCAGGATCCGCGCCAGCTCGGCCCGGTCCTGCGGCGGGATCCGCGCGAGCCTGCGGTCGAACTCCCGCGCCAGCGCGGCGAGGGCCCGGTCGCGGGCGGCCTCCCCCTCGGCGGTCAGGACGAGCCGGTGGCGGCGCAGGTCGGCGTCGTCGATCTCCCGGCGCAGGTAACCGAGGCCGACCAGGGTGCGCACGTACGCCGTCACGCTCGCCTTCGGGATGACCAGCGTCGCGGCGAGCTGGGCCGGGTAGGGGGACGTGGCGACCTCGGCGAGGACGAAGAACTCCTTCGTCTCCAGGCCCAGCTCCGCCAGGTCGGCGACGCACTCCTCCAGCACGACGGTCAGCAGCCGATGGTTCAGCGACCACAGCTGCGCGGCGTCGACCGACACGAGCACCTCCCATTCCGTACGATGTCGAACAGAGTCGAAGTCGAACTACCTGCATGTCGAACTTCGACCGCTGTCGACCCTAGACGGAGGGGCTCCCGTGCCACTGCAGCACATCACGATCCCGCGCGGGCCCATCCGGCTCGCCGCCGATCTCCACCTGCCCCCCGGCACCGACGGGTCGACTCCCCGGCCTGCCGTGGTGCTGTCGACCCCGGGCAGCAGCGTCAAGGAGCAGATCGGCGCCGAGTACGCCCGCCGCCTCGCCGACCGCGGCATCGCCGCGCTCGTCCTCGACCCGGCCCACCAGGGGCGCAGTGGTGGCGAGCCGCGCGACCTCGAGGACCCGTACCGGCGGGGCGAGGACATCAGCTACGCGCTCGACGCACTGGACACCACGGCCGGGATCGACCCCCGGCGCATCGGCGTGCTCGGCATCTGCGCCGGTGGCGGGTACGCCGTCCACACCGCCCGCACCGACCACCGCATCAGGGCCGTGGGCGTGGTCGTCCCCGTGGACATCGGCACCGCGTTCCGCCGCGGCGCGTCCGACGGCCCCGTCGCCGCACTCGACGCCATGGCGGACGCCCGTTCGGCCGAGAACCGCGCAGGACACCTCACCCGCGAGAAGTGGCTCCCCGACAACGCCGAGGAGGCCGCCGCGCTCGGAGTGGACGACATCGACACGACACAGGCGATCCGGTACTACCGCACCGGACGGGGCGGGAGCGAGTACTCGACGAACCGTCGCCTCGCGCGGGGGGACTCCCTGCTGCTCGGGTACGACGCGTTCCACCTGGTCGACCCGCTCATGACCCAACCCCTGCAGGTCGTCCTGGCCGGCCGCGTCGGCACCACCGGCTCCTCCGAGGCCGGCATGCGGCTCTGGGAGACGGCCCCGAACCCCGTGGACCTCATGGTGGTCGACGGGGCGGGCCACTACGAGATGTACGACGAGCCCACCTACGTCGACGCCGCGGTCGACCGGCTCGCCGGCTTCTACTCCACCCACCTGTAGGCATCGGGCCCGACCGCCGCACCCGGCACCGCGGGGCAGGCTATCGTCGCTCCCAGTTCGTTAGCTCCGGACAAGGAGATGCCGTGGGGAACGACGTCGTCGTGCCGGCCGGTCCCGCCGGACGCCGGCACCGGCTGCTGATCCTGACCGTGCTCTGCACCAGCATCCTGATCGTCTCGATGGACGTCACGATCGTCAACGTGGCACTGCCCGCGCTCGTCGCGGACCTGCACGCCTCGATCACCGAGCTGCAGTGGACCGTCGACGCCTACACCGTCGTCCTGGCCTGCTTCCTGATGCTGGCCGGCGCGACGGCGGACCGGGTCGGGCGCCGCCGCGTCTTCCGGACCGGGCTCGTCGTGTTCGGCATCGGGTCGCTGCTGTGCAGCCTGGCTCCGACGGTCGGCTGGCTGATCGGGGCGCGGGTGGTGCAGGCGCTCGGCGGCGCGATGCTCAACCCGGTCGCCATGTCGATCATCACCAACGTCTTCACCGACGTCCGGGAGCGGGCCCGCGCGATCGGGGTGTGGGGCGCGATGGTCGGCATCTCGCTGGGCCTCGGCCCGGTGCTCGGCGGGCTCCTCGTGGACACCGTCGGCTGGCGGGCGATCTTCTGGGTGAACATCCCCGTGGTGCTGGCGGCGTGGGTCCTGACGGCGCGGCTCGTCCCGGAGTCGCGGGCCGCCCGTCCGCGGCGGGCCGACCCGGTGGGGCAGCTCCTGGTGGTGGCGCTGCTCGGGTCGACGGTGGCGGCGGTGATCGAGGGGCCGCGGCTGGGCTGGTCGTCGGCGGGGGTGCTCGGGCTGGCGGCGCTGGCCGTCGGCGCGCTGGTCCTGCTGGTCGTCTGGGAGCGGCGGCACCCCGAGCCCCTGGTGGAGCTGCGGTTCTTCCGGAGCGCCCCGTTCACCTCGGCGACGGTGATCGCGGTCTGCGCGTTCGCGGCGTTCGGCTCGCTGCTGTTCCTGTCCGCGCTCTACCTGCAGGACGTGCGGGGGCTCAGCGCCCTGCAGGCCGGGCTGACGCTGCTGCCGGCCGCCGTCGCGACGACGGTGGTCGCGCCGCTGGCCGGGCGGATGGTCGCCGCGCGCGGGGCCCGGCTGCCGCTCGTCCTCGGCGGGACGGCGATGGTGGCGGTCGCGCTGACCTTCTCCCAGCTCTCCCCCGCCACCCCGCTGTGGCTCGTGCTCGTCGCGCACGGGGTGTTCGGCTGCGGGTTCGCACTGCTCAACCCGCCGATCACGAACACGGCGGTGAACGGGATGCCGCCCGAGCGGGCCGGCGTCGCCGCGGCGGTGGCCTCGACCAGCAGGCAGGCCGGGCAGTCGTTCGGCGTCGCGATCAGCGGGACCGTGGTCGCCACCGCGGCGAGCACCGCCGCCGGGGTGGCGACGGCGTGGGCGGTCGTGGTGCCGCTGACCGTCGTGGTCGTGGTGCTCGGTGTGCTGGGGACCACGGCGCGGGCGCAGGCGTCCGCGGCCCGGGTCGCGGCACTGTTCCCCGCGGCACCGTCGTCCCCCGCCCGCGCGGCCTGAGCGGGGGACGGCGGCGTCATCCGTGCGGAGCGGCGCCCGCGGCGGCGTCGACGGAGTGGTCCAGCACGACCATGTGCCCGGCCGCGTGGGTGAACACGTACTCGGCACCGCAGCCGGGCAGGGCCAGCTGCGGGGTGACCCCGCAGGCCCAGAAGACCGGCACGTCACCCTCCTCGACCACCGGCTCCGGCCCGAAGTCCGGCCGGGCCAGGTCGGCGATCCCGATCGCGGCGGGGTCCCCGACGTGCACCGGCGCGCCGTGCCCGGTCGGGTAGCGCGCCGTCACCTCGACGGCCCGGTCGACGAGCGCGGCGGGCACCGCGCGCATGCTCACCACCAGCGGTCCGTGCACCCGGCCCGCCGGCACGGTCGGGCAGGTCGTGACGTACACCGCGGGCGCGGACGAGCGCGGGTTGCGCCGCACCGGGACCCCGGCCCGTTCCAGGGGCTCCTCGAAGGTGTGGCTGCACCCGAGCAGGAACGCCACCGAGTCCGCGCGCCACCGGTCGCGCAGGTCGGTCGGCTCGCCGTCCTCGACGCCGTGGAGCCAGGTCCGGTAGCGCGGGAAGTCGGTGCGGACGTCGACCCAGGTGTCCCCGACGGTGACGACCGGGTCGCCGGTGTCGCCGACACCGAGCAGCGGGCACGGCGTCGGGTTCCGCACGCAGAAGAGCAGGAAGTCGTACGCCGTCGCCTGCGGGACCACCACCAGGTTGGCCTGCTGGTACCCGCCGAACAGGCCCGCGGTGGGCCCGGTCCAGCCCCCGGCGGCGGCCAGTGCCCGCAGCTCGGCCGGGGTGGCGGGCGCCGTCGTCGCGGCGGTCATCGGGCCAGCTCCCGGCGGGCGGTCTCGCGGACGGTGAGCAGGGTCAGCAGTGCGACGACCGTCGCGACCATCAGCAGGTAGCCGGGTGCGAGCGGGTCGCCGGTGACCGAGGTCAGCCAGGTCGCGAGGAACGGGGTGAGACCGCCGCCGATGATCGTCCCGCCGTTGAAGGCCAGGGACAGGCCGGTGTAGCGGACCCGGGTCGGGAACTGCTCGGCGTAGGTCGGGTAGGTGACGGCCTGCACGACCGGCATCGGCAGGGCCAGCAGGAACATGCCGAGGACGGCCAGGGTGAAGTCGCCGGTGCCCATCAACGCCATCGTCGGGAGGATCAGCACGGAGTAGCCGAGGAACCCGGCGACGATGAGCTTCTTGCGGCCGTAGCGGTCCGACAGCGCTCCGGCGAGCGGCATCAGGCACGCCACGAACAGCCCGATCGCGGCCATCAGCCAGAACGTGCTCGACTTCGGGTAGCCCAGCTCCGAGGTCAGGTAGATATTCATGAAGATCAGGCCGATCCAGTAGCCCGCGTTCGACCCGGTGGCCAGCAGCAGCACGGTCACCAGCGCGCGCCGGTGGTGGGTGAGCACCTCCTGCACCGGGGCCTTGGGCAGCTCGCCCGCCGCGCGGCTGTGCTCGAACTCCTCGGAGTCCTCCAGCCGGTGCCGGGCGATCAGGGTGAGCACCACCAGCGGCAGCGCGAGCAGGAACGGGATCCGCCAGCCGAACGCGCTCAGCTGCTCGGCGGTCAGCAGGGTCGAGGTGACCCCCGCGACCAACGCCGCGGTGCCGCCACCGAGGGCGACCCCGACCGGCGTGAAGGACCCGAAGAAGCCGCGTCGGCCCGCCGGGGAGGACTCGGCGAGGTAGGTGGCCGACCCGGTCACCTCACCGCCGGCTAAGAAGCCCTGGGCGAGCCGGGCCAGGACCAGCAGGGCGGGGGCGAGCAGGCCGGCGGTGGCCGCGGTCGGCAGCAGCCCGACCAGGGCGGTCGCGGTGCCCATCCCGGTGATCGTGAACACCAGGACCGGCTTGCGGCCCAGGCGGTCGCCGAGCCGGCCGAGGACGATGCCGCCGAGCGGGCGCATGAGGAACGCGCTGCCGAACACCGCGAGCGTCGACAGCAGTGAGGCGACCGGGTCGGCGCTGGGGAAGAACAGCGGCCCGATGACGACGGCGAGGTAGCCGTAGACGCCGAACTCGTAGTACTCGACGGCGGTCCCGGACGCGGCGGCGAGCGCCGCGCGGCGGGACCGGGCCGAGCTCGGCGACGGGGTGGAGGGGGTCTCGGCGGCCCGCCCGGTGGGGGCGTCGCTTGATAGGGTCATGGGTGTCTCCCGGTGGGGGTCCCGCTGCTGCGGGCAGGCGTGATCGCGGTGTGGTGGGTGGAGCAGACCCGGCGCGCGCGAGACGGCGACACCGGTGGCACAGCGGGTCATCGGCGGGCGGCATCCCGCCGATGACCCCGGCCGCGGGCCCGTCCGGGGACGGGCCGCGACCGTGTGGGGATCAGACGGCGAACAGCTGCTCGGGGTCGGCGAAGGCCTTGAACTCGAGCGCGTTGCCCGCGGGGTCGAGGAAGAACATCGTCCACTGCTCCCCCGGCTCCCCCTCGAACCGCACGTACGGCTCGATGACGAACCGCGTGCCGGCGGCGGTCAGCCGCTCGGCCAGTGCGCGGAACTCCGGGACGCTCAGCACGAGCCCGAAGTGCGGGACCGGCACGTCGTGGCCGTCGACGGGGTTGGTGCCGGCGACGCCCGCGCGCGGGGTGTCCGACGGCTCGCCGACCTGGTGGGTGACGACCTGGTGGCCGGCGACGTTCCAGTCGGTCCAGCGCTCGGCGGAGCGGCCGCGGGGGAAGCCGAGCAGGGTGCCGTAGAACTCGCGGGCCGCCTCGATGTCGTCCACCGGGATCGCCAGGTGGAACGGCGGGCGCACGGAGGTGACGATCGCGGCGGATTCCGTGGTCGGTGCGGACACAGGGGTACCTCTCATCCTTCGGTGTCGCGCCCGGACGGGATGGCGGCCAGACGCAGGGGGTCCCCGGGCCGGAGCTGGCCGAGGAGGTCGATGTCGGCGTCGGCGACGACGCCGACCACCGGGTAGCCGCCGGTCACGGGGTGATCGGCGAGGAACAGGATGGGCTCGCCCGACGGCGGGACCTGGACGGCGCCGAGCGGCACGCCCTCGCTGGGCAGCGACCGGTCGCCGACGGCGAGGGTGGCGCCGGTGAGCCGGATGCCGACCCGGTCGCAGTGCCCGGAGACGCGCCACGGCGCGCGCCGGAGCAGGGCGCGGTCGGCAGGGCCGAGGACGCCGTCGCGGGGGCCCCAGTGGAACCGGACCCGGGTCGCGGGACCGGGCAGCCGGGGCGCGGCGAGCTCGACCGGCACGGCGGGCGGCTCGCCCGGCACGGGGCCGAGCGGCAGGTCGACGCCCGGGGCGACGGCGGGCGGGCCGAGCCCGGTCAGCGAGTCCCGGGCGCGGGACCCGAGCACGGGGGCGGGTCGGATCCCGCCGCCGACGGCGAGGTAGCTGCGCAGCCCGCGCGGCGGGGTGCCGAGCCGCAGCCGCGCTCCGGCCGGTACCCGCACGCAGCGGGGGTCGGCGACCGGGCGGCCGTCGAGGGTGACCGGGACCGGGGCGCCGGTGACCGCCACCCAGCGCGGCACGTCGAGGACGACCGCGAGACCGCCCAGGGTGACCTCGACGGCGGCCTCTCCGGGCCGGTTGCCGACCAGCCGGTTCGCCGTCGCGAAGGCGGCCCGGTCGACCGGCCCGGACGCGGTGACGCCGAGATGCGCGAGCCCGGGGCGGCCCGGGTCCTGCACGCTGGCGCCCGGCCGGGCGTCGAGCACCCGCAGCCGCGGGCCGGGTCCGGGTCCCGCGGCGGGCGGGACGGTGGCGGCGCGGGCGGGCGGGTCGAGCAGCGCGGTCATGCGGGCACCTCCACGAAGCGGACGCGGTCGCCGAGCCCGAGCCGGTTGGGCGGGGTGGCGTCGACGTCCCAGAGGACCGCCGTGGTCGTGCCGATCTGGTGCCAGCCACCGGGCGTCCCGCCCGGGTAGACCACGGTCTGGTTCCCGGCGATCGCGACGACGCCGGCCTCCACCCGGGGCCGCGGGGTGGACAGCCGCGGCAGCCGCAGCGCGTCGGGGAGCCCGTCGAGGTAGGCGAAACCGGGGGCGAAGCCGAAGAAGCCGACCTGGTGGGTCGCGGCGGCGTGCGCCCGGGCGACCTCGGCCGGGGTGGTCCCGAGCCGGTCGGCGACGGCGGGCAGGTCGGCGCCGTCGTAGCGGACGCCGACCTCGACCGTCCGGGCCGGGGGGACGGGGGCGCCCGCATCGGTGACGGTGGTGGCGGCGGCGCCGACGGCAAGGGTCCGCAGGTGGCGGCGCAGCGCGGCCATCCGGGTGCCGGGGCGCGCGACGACGAGCACGGTGGCCGCGGCCGGGACGACGTCGGTCACCCAGGCGTCCCAGCCGTCGGTCACGGCGCCGTCGGCGACCGCGCGCACGGTCCCGGGGAGGCAGTCCACGATCCAGGACCGGTCGCCGGCGCGGTGCACGGCGGGCGCGGTCACCGGGCCGCCCCTGCGAGCGGGGCCGCACCGCAGCCGATCCCTGCGGCGGACAGGGCGTCGCGGGCGGCGCGGGCCAGTGCGTCGGCGCCGGGGGTGTCGCCGTGCACGCACAGCGCGGCGACCGCGCCGCCGGGCGGGCGGACGCTGACGACGGTCCCGTCGACGGCGGTGACCGTCCCGTCGCGGGCGACCGAGACGGCGCGGGCGGCGGCCTCGGCGGGATCGCGGACCAGGTCACCGGGCCGTCCGCGCGGGACGAGACTCCCGGCCGCGGTGTAGCCGCGGTCCAGGAACGCCTCGGCGCGCGGGCCGAGACCGGCCGCGAGCGCGCGATCCCACACCTCGGTGCCGGGCAGACACAGCAACGGCAGGCCCGGGTCGACGAGCCGGACCGCCTCGACGAGGGCGTCGGCGTGGTCGGGGTGGGTGCCGGTGGCGTGGTAGAGCGCGCCGTGCGCCTTGACGTACCCGACCCGGGTGCCGGCCGCCGCGGCGAACACCGAGAGCGCGCCGATCTGGTAGACGACGTCGTTGACCAGCGTGTCGCGGGCGACGTCGACGAAGCGGCGGCCGAACCCGGCGAGGTCGCGGTAGGAGACGTGGGCCCCGACCGCCACGCCGCGCGCCGCGCAGTCGTCGCAGGTGCGGCGCATGACGTCCGGGTCGCCGGCGTGGAAGCCGCAGGCGACGTTGGCGGCGTCGACGACGTCGAGCAGCGGCCGGTCGTCCGGCACCCAGGCGCCGAAGCCCTCCCCGACGTCGGTGTTCAGCGCGATCACCGCGCGTCCCGTCCGGCCCAGAACGCCGACAGCTCGCCGCGGTCGGCCGACCAGGCCGCGTGCAGGCCGTCCTGGCCGCCGTCGATGTGGGCGAGCACGAGACGGCGGAGCTCGTCGGCGTCGCCGTCGGCCAGTGCCTGGACCATCCCGCGGTGCTCGTCCTGCACACGGTCGTAGGCGCCGGTGCCGTGCACGTAGAACCGGGAGTAGGGCTCCAGGCGGTGGTAGAGCCGGGAGATCAGCTCGTAGCGCAGCGGCAACCCGGCGAGCCGGTACATGTCCAGGTGGAACGCGAGGTTGGTGCGCGACCAGGCGGCGGCACCGGTGTCGGTGACCCGGTCCATCTCACCGGCCATGCCGTCGAAGCGGGCGACGTCGCGCCGCGACACCCGTTCCGCGACGTGCGGGGCGAAGCTGGGCTCGACCATCCGGCGCAGGTCGTAGATCTCGTCGATCTCGGCCAGGTCCAGCTCGGTGACGAAGGTGCCGCGGCCGGGCTCGCTGCGCAGCAGCCCCTCCCCCACCAGGGTGCGCAGCGCCTCCCGCAGCGGGATGCGGCTCACGCCGTAGCGGTCTGCGAGCTCCTCCTGCACCAGCCGGTGACCGGGCGGGTACACGCCCTCCACGATCGCGCGACGCAGGGCGTCGACCAGCGCGTCATCCGATGCCATGCGTTCTGTATACGGTGGATCCAGCGTGTACGAAAGCCCCTGCCGTCGCGCTTAACAGGACCGACACCGCAGAACACACAGCAGGAACACACGGCAGGAGACACGGCAGGAGACACGGTCGCCGCGGCCGCGGCGGAGTGACCCGGGTCGCCCCGACATGACCGCGGAGCCCGCGGCCGCCACGATGGTGCGCATGGCCCGACCCGACCACGCCGTCTTCTTCAAGCGCTCGTTCTCGAAGATGGACCAGCTCGCGACCCCGTTCCTGACCGGGCGGCGGCTGTGCCGCCAGCTCGCCGGGGTGGTGCCGCGCGGCACGAACGGCGTCGTCGTCGAGCTGGGGGCGGGGCCGGGCGTGCTCGCCGAGCCGATCCGCGAGCGCCTCGGCCCGCACGCGCGCTACCTCGCGATCGAGATCGACGAGGAGCTGGTCGCCCACCTGCGCCGGCACAAGCCGTGGCTGGAGGTCGTGCAGGGCGACGTCGCCGACCTGGACCGGATCCTCGACGAGGCCGGCATCACCGAGGTCGACGCGTTCGTCTCGACCCTGCCGTGGGCGGTGTTCCCGCAGACCCTGCGCCTGCAGGTCATGGGGACGATCGCGCGCCGGCTGACCCCGGGCGGGGTGATGAGCATGATCATCACCTGGATGGCGCTGCCGAACCGCGTGCGGGTGCTGCGCGACCTGCTCGACACCCACTTCGACGAGGTCGTGGAGACCGCGACCGAGTGGCGCAACCCGCCGCCCGCCCGCACCTTCCTGTGCCGGCGACCGCTCCCCCAGTTCAACTCCCTCGGCGGGCAGGACACTCGCTCGGCGAGCTGACATGGTCGTCCCGCCCGGGGTCGCCGCCGCCGTCCCGCTGGCCGTCGTCGAGCGGCAGGGCACCGTCGAGTCGGTGCACCTGGGCACCGTGGCGGTGCACCACCCCGACGGCACCGTGACCGGCCACGGCGACCCGGACGTGGTGTTCCTGCCGCGCTCGGCGCTCAAGCCAGTGCAGGCGGTCGCGATGCTGCGGGCCGGGCTGGACCTCGACGGAGAGCTGCTCGCGCTGGCCTGCGCCTCGCACTCCGGCGAGCCCGACCACGTCGACGGTGTGCGGCGCATCCTCGCCGGCGCCGGACTCGACGAGACCGACCTGGACAACACCCCGGACCTGCCGCTGGGGACGGCGGCCGCCGCGGACGCCCGCGCGGCGGGGACGTCGCCGTCGCCGGTGCTGCAGAACTGCTCGGGCAAGCACGCCGGGATGCTCGCCGCCTGTGTGGCCGCGGGCTGGCCGACGGCCGGCTACCGCGATCCCGCGCACCCGCTGCAGCGGCTGGTCCGGGACACCGTCGCCGAGCTGACCGGGGTGCCGGTCGGGGTCACCACCGTCGACGGCTGCGGCGCGCCGCTGTTCGGCAGCACCCCGGCCGGGCTGGCCCGGGCCTTCGCGACGCTCGCGACGGCCGCCCCGGACACCGTCGAGGGGCGGGTCGGGGCCGCGGTCCGCGCGCACCCGTGGTGGGTCGGCGGCACGGACCGGCCGGTGACCCGGCTCGCCGGCGCGGTGCCGGGCCTGGTCGCCAAGGACGGCGCCGAGGGCGTGCTGGCCGCGGCGCTGCCCGACGGGCGGGCGTTCGCCGTCACCGTGCTGGACGGGTCGCCGCGGCCGCTGCCGGTCGTCGCCCGCGCGGTGCTGGAGTCCCTCGGCGCCGGGTCGGCCGCGCTCACCGGGGCGACCCGGACCGACGTGCTCGGCCACGGCACGCCCGTGGGCGCGGTCCGCGCGCTGCTCTGAGCCGCCCGCCCCGCTCCGGGGACACCCCGGCCCCCCGCTCCTGCGCGGGCACCGGGTCAGCCCGCGCCGCCCGTACGCGCGTGGTCCGCGGCCCGGCCGAGGCGGGCGGCGACCGCGCCGAGGTGCTCGACCAGCTCGACCGGTTCGACCACCTCGAAGTCGACGCCGAAGAAGCACAGCCACACCGCCAGCGACTCCAGCGTCCAGGCCCCGGCCGCGAGCTCGCAGCGGTCCCCGCCCAGGTCGGTCACGATCCCCGACGCCGGGGTGACGTGCTCGGCGATCCGCTCCGCCGGGGCGTGGAACACGATTCGCGCCCGGTGCGGGTAGGCGCCGGAGGAGATGCCGCGCTGGGCGAACGCGGCGATCCCGCCCTCCGGTTCCGGGCGCGGGGTGAAGCGCGGCCCGGCCGGCAGCTTCGGGCGCATCCGGTCCACCCGGAAGGTGCGGCGGTCGTCGCGGCCGGTGTCCCAGGCGACGAGGTACCAGCGGCGCCCGGTGTGCACGAGCCCTTCCGGCTCGGCGACGCGACGGGTCTCGGTCCCGTCCCCCGCGACGTAGTCGAACCGGAGGACCTCGTGGTCGCGGCAGGCGGCGGCCAGCGCGGACAGCACGTCCGCGTCGACGGTCGGGCCGCGCGCGGCGAGTGTCGAGGTCGCGGTGCCCAGCGCGGCGACGCGCCGGCGCAGCCGGTTCGGCAGGACCTGCTCCAGCTTGGCCAGGGCCCGGACCGAGGTCTCCTCGATGCCCGAGACCGACCCGCCCGCGGCGGTCCGCAGCCCGACCGCGACGGCGACGGCCTCGTCGTCGTCGAGCAGCAGGGGTGGCAGCGCGGCCCCGGCGCCGAGCCGGTAGCCGCCGGTCACCCCGGGTGTGGAGTGCACCGGGTAGCCGAGGGTGCGGAGCTTGTCGACGTCGCGGCGGACGGTGCGCACGTCGACCTCCAGGCGCTCGGCCAGGGCGGGCCCCGTCCAGTCGCGCGGCACCTGCAGCAGCCCGAGCAGGCGCAGCAGCCGCGCCGATGTCCCCATCACGACGACCAGTGTGCCCCCGATCGCGGTCGGTTCCTGTCCTGGATGCGGGTCGGCGAGCCCGCCCCGACCCCGGGGTGCCCGGACCGGCCGTCTACGGTCGCCGCCGTGGACACGAGCGAGCGGGTCGGCCGGTACGTGCGGATGGTGGCCCTGGAGGGACAGGGGACCGAGCTGGCGGGCGCGCTGTTGCGGGTCGCCGACGACATGGCCGCCCAGCCCGGCTGCCTCGCCTACGTCGTGAACGCCACCCCCGACGAGCCCGACGTCGTCTGGGTCACCGAGATGTGGTCCGACGCCGCGTCGTCGGAGGCGGCCCTGAGCCGCGACATCGGCGAGAGCGGGCTCGGCGACGTGCTGGCGCTGCTCACCGCGCCGCCGGACTACATCGAGGTCACCCCGCTCGGCGGGCCCGGCCTGGCCGGCCTGCCCGGCTGAGCGCCGGGCCGGCCGGACCGGCTCAGTCGTGCTGCTCGGGGCGCTCCTTGCGGGCCCGCAGCGACCCGGCGTGCGCGGTCGCCGTCGGGTCGCCCTTGGTCTTGATCAGGCTGGCGACGGTGACGATCGCGAGGATCCCCAGGATCACGACGAGGCTGACCATGGTCGGGATCTCGGGCACGGCCGGTGAGATGTCGACGTGCAGCCAGTGCAGGATCAGCTTCACGCCGATGAACGCGAGGATGACCGCGAGCCCGGCCGACAGATAGACCAGCCGGTCCAGCAGGCCCTTGACCAGGAAGAACAACGCCCGCAGACCGAGCAGCGCGAAGGCGTTGGCGGTGAAGACGATGAACGCCTCCTGCGTCACCCCGAACACCGCGGGGATCGAGTCCAGCGCGAACAGCAGGTCGATGCCGCCGATCGAGACCAGCACGATGAACATCGGGGTCGCGACCCGGCGGCCGTTGTCCCGGGTGAACAGCTTCCCGCCGTGGTACTCCTCGGTGACCGGGAAGAGCTTGCGCGCGCCCTTCACGACCATGTTGTCCTCGATGTCGGGGTCCTCGTCCTTGTGCCGGTAGAGCTGCACCGCGGTCCACAGGAGCAGCAGACCGAAGACCAGGAACATGAACGAGAACAGGTTGAGCAGCGTCGCCCCGACCGCGATGAAGATCGCACGCATGATCAGGGCGAGCACGATGCCGAAGGTCAGCACCTTGTGCTGGTGCTCCTCCGGGACCGCGAACGTCGTCATGATCACGACGAAGACGAACAGGTTGTCGACCGACAGGCTCTTCTCGACGATGTAGCCGGTGAAGTACTGGGTGCCGAAGTCCCAGCCGTGCATCGTCGCGAACACCAGCCCGAACACGATCGCGATCGCGATGTAGAACACCGACCACGCGGTGGCCTCGGTGAATCCCACCCGGTGCGGCCGCAGCCAGCCCAGGACGAGGTCCAACGCGAGCAGCGCGACGATCACGCCGATCGTGACGGCCCATTCGAGGCCGCTGATCTCGAGCACCGGAGGTCCTCCTGCAGGTCACCGCGCCGGCCACGGTGGCCGGTCGCGGAGCGCACCATATCGGGCAGTCAGGACACCGCGCCCGTCGTGAGGCCGGGCGCGGACGACGATCAGCCCTTCGGACGCGCCGCGAAGACCCCCTCGGCGGGGAACGCGCCGTTCGCCAGAGCAGTCCGGACGAACGCCCCGCCGAGCTCACCGAGCCGCGCGGCCCCGTCGGCGCCGAGTGCCGTCCACGGCGCGGCGCCGAGGTGGTGGGTGTCGTTCTCGATCCGCTTGCGCAGCGCCGTGCCCTCCTCGGTCAGGACCGGTTCGACGGCGTCGTCCCCGGCCGTGTCGGCCGGCTGCAGCAGGCCGCGGTCGGCGAGTCCGGCGACGGCGGCGTTCCACTCGGCGGCCGACCAGCCGCGGCTGCCGCGGGCGAAGGCCACGGTGAACCCGGTGCCCGTCGCGGTCGCGGTGACCAGGGCCTCCAGCCCGGACAGCCCGGCCTCGACCAGCAGCGCGATGTGCCCGTCGCCGCGGTGCTCGCGCAGGATCGACAACGCGTGCCAGAGGACCAGGTGCGGCGCGGTCGGCCAGGGCACGTCGAGGTGCCCGGCGGCGAGCGGACGCCCGTCGGGGGTGACGGCCTCGGCCGCGGTCCGGGCCAGCCCGGCGGCCTCGGCCATCTCCGGCGAGGCGACGGTGTCGTCGCCCAGGGTGCGGCGCAGCGAGGCGTCGGCGACGGCGAACCGGACGTCGAGCAGATCCGAGGGGGACGCCAGCTCCCAGGCCCGCGGGACCGACTTCGCGACCAGCCTCGGGGAGAAGTTGTAGAACGTCGCGGTGACCACCGACGGTCCGACCGCGCCCATGGGCGCGGCGCGCGGGGCGAAGTAGCTCATCCGGCCCGGTTCCAGCCCCGCGGCGGTGTAGGCCGGCTCGGCCTCGACGGCGAAGTAGACCTGGGAGTGCAGTGGCTCCAGCCCTCGGGCGAGACGCCCGGCGGCGACGGCGGTGTCGTTCATGACCGCGACGCTAGTCGGGAGGATCGGAGGATGCCGAGCAGTGCCGGCTCACCCACACGGACACACTCTGCGTGACATGATCATCACGCAAAGTGTCTCCCGGCTAGCGTGGCCGGGCCATGCCCCCGCCCCTCGACGACCGGCCCGCGGACCCGCCGCTCCCCGCGTCCGGCCCCGCCGCACCGGCTGCTCCGCCGGCCCCGCCGGTCCCGCCGGTCCCGTCCGACGGCGGCCGGCGCCCGGCGCACCGGCCGGCGCCCGTGGCCCGCCGACGGCTGCGCGACCTGCTCCGCACCCCGGTCCAGATCCTCGCGACGACCGCGGCCGGGGTCGGTCTCCCGCTGCTGGTACTGGACGCGGCCTGGCGGCTCGGGACCGACCTGACCAGGCCGGCGTACCTGGTCGTCGTCGCGGCACTGGTCATGACGGCGACGACGGTGTGGCTGGAGGGCCTGCGCGCACTGCGCCCGTACCGTCCCCCGGCAGCACCCGCCGCGCCGTGGCCGCCCGCGGTGCTGGTCGTCCCGGCGTACCTGCCGAACGAGGCCGGGACCATCCTCGACACCGTCTCGCACGCCCTGGCCCAGGACTATCCCGGTCCGCTGACCGTCGTCGTCGCCTACAACACCCCCGGGCCGCAGCCGGTGGAGGCGCAGCTGCGGACCCTCGCCGCGGCCGACCCGCGGCTGGTCGTCGTCGAGGTGGCGGACTCCACCACGAAGGCACAGAACGTCAACGCGGCGCTGCGGGCCGCCGACGGCGAGGTCACCGGCATCCTCGACGCCGACCACCACCCGGCACCCGACGCGCTGCGCCGGGCCTGGCGGGCGCTGTCGCACGGTGCCGACGTCGTGCAGGGGCACTGCAGCGTCCGCAACGGCACGGCGTCCTGGGTCGCCCGGACGGTCTCGGTGGAGTTCACCTGCATCTACGGCGTGAGCCACCCCGGGCGGGCCGGGCTGTTCGGGTTCGGCCTGTTCTGCGGCTCCAACGGGTACTGGCGGACCGAGGCGTTGCGCGCGACCCGGATGCAGGCACAGATGCTGACCGAGGACATCGACGCATCGGTCCGCGCGCTGCTGGCCGGGCGGCGCTGCGTCGTCGACCCGGGCCTGCTCTCGCGCGAGCTCGCCCCGCTGACCGTGCGCGCCTGGTGGCACCAGCGGCTGCGCTGGGCACAGGGCTGGTTCCAGGTCTCGCGCCGGCACCTGCGCACCGCGCTGCGCACCCGCGGGCTGCCCGCGCGCGCCCGGCTCGGACTGCTGTTCCTGCTCGGCTGGCGGGAGCTGTGCCCGTGGGTGACCCTGGCGATGGTGCCGGTGCTGGCGTTCGGCCTGCACCACCACGGCCCCGGCGATGTCGTGCCGCTGCTGCTCGCGACGACGGTCTACACCCTCGCCGTCGGCCCGGGCCAGACGCTGCTCGCCTGGCGGGCGGCGCCGCCGGAGCTGCGCCGGCCCGGCTGGTTCCTGGGGTACCTGCTGCTCTCCCCGCTCTACGTCGAGCTGCGCAACGTCGTCGCCCGGGTCGCGCAGCTGCGCGAGCTCACGGGCGACCGGACCTGGGTCATCACCCCGCGGCAGGGGCGCTGAGGGCACGTCACGCCGTCCGGGCCTACACCTAGGCGTTCACCCGCCGAGCGGCGCCACGATCGCGAACCGCTCACGCGGAATCCGCCGCGGCGGTCCGACCGGGCTGCTACCGCTTCGCCCGTGCAGCGCGACACGGACCATTCCACCGCCACGAACCATTCCACCGGCACGGACCACTCCACGGCAGGCGACGGACCCGGCCGGGATCTGAGGGACACCCCTGTTCCGCGAACTCGCTTACCGGGTAAGCGAATTCCGAGAACCGGGTCCCCGGGGCCGTCGCACGGCGGGGCACCGCCGGATCCGGGCGCCACACTCGGCCACGGCGGCCACGGCGATCACAGCGGCCAGGGCGATCACGGCGGTCACGGGGCCGGGTCCGAACGGCCAGGCGCGGAGCCCCCGCCGACCCCGCCTCCCGGTGAGGAGGCCGACCGAATTCGCTTACCCGGTAAGCGAGTTCGGCGGGAGACCCCTCCGGGGAGCCCCGGCCCCACCACCGGGCCGGAGGAGGACCGGCGGACGCGAGCCGAGACCGCGGAGGCGCTCGGACCGCTCCTCGCCCGAGCGGAGCTGCTCGGCTTCTACCGGATCCGCTCCGTCGCCGAGCGCTTCGGGCTGACGGTGCACGAGTACACGGTGCTCGCCGAGCTGCTGCTCGCCCGCCGTGCCATGACCGGCGCCGAGGTCGCGGAGACCGTGGGACTCGCCACCGGGGGGACAACCCGGCTGCTCGCGCGGCTGGAGGAGCGCGACCTGATCGAGCGCGAGCCGGACCCCGACGACGGTCGCCGGCTGCTCGTCCTGGTGACCACCCGGGCCCACGAGATCCTCTGGGGCGACGTCACCGACACCGGTGCCCGGCGGATGGTGACCGGCGTCCCGGCGGAGTGGGTCGACTGGTTCCGGCCGGTGGCCGGGCGGATCCTCGACGTCGCCGTGCGCCGGACCCAGGAGATGCGCGACCGTGAGCACCGGGACCAGGTCCGACGACGGCGGCATCAGCAGCGGGCCGCGGAGCACTGAGGCGCGCGGCACGGGGGACACGGCACCGGGGGTGCGGCCCGTCGCGGCTCAGTCCGACCGCGCCCACCCCGTGCTCCGCTGCACCGCGCGGCGCCAGTTGTCGTGCTCGCGGCGGCGCAGGCCGGGGTCCATCGTCGGCTCCCAGGCGGCCGCCCGATGCCAGTTGCGGCGCAGCACCTCCGGTTCCGGCCAGTAGCCGACGGCCAGGCCGGCGGCGTAGGCCGCGCCGAGCGACACAGCCTCCGAGCCCAGGGGACGTTCCACCGTGAGGTCCAGGACGTCGGCGACGCACTGCATGAGCAGGTGGTTCGCGGTCATGCCGCCGTCGACCTTCAGGCGGGTGACGGGCAGGCCGGAGTCGGCGTTCATCGCGTCGAGCACCTCGCGGGTCTGCCACGCGGTCGCCTCCAGCACCGCGCGGGCGAGGTGTCCGCGGTGGATGTAGGAGGTCAGGCCGACGATCACGCCACGGGCGTCGGGGTACCAGTGCGGGGCGTAGAGACCGGAGAAGGCGGGGACGACGTAGCAGCCGCCGTTGTCCGGGACGGTCAGTGCGAGCGTCTCGATCCGGGCCGCCGTGGAGATCATGCCCAGCGCGTCGCGGAACCACTGCACCAGCGAGCCGGTCATCGCGATGGAGCCCTCGAGCGCGTAGACCGGGTGGCCACCGAACAGGTACCCGACGGTCGGGATCAGCCCCGCCTCCGAACCCGGGATCCGCGAGCCGGTGTTCTTCAGCAGGAACGCGCCCGTCCCGTAGGTGCACTTCGCCTCGCCGGGCGCGAAGCAGGTCTGGCCCACCAGCGCCGCCTGCTGGTCGCCGAGCGCACCGGCCACCGGCACCCCGTCCAGCAGGCCCGCGCACCGGCCGTAGACGCGGGCGTTCGGGACGATGGTCGGCAGCATGCCCCGCGGCACCCGCAGCGCCGAGCACAGCGCGTCGGACCACTCCAGCGTGCGCAGGTCCATCAGCATCGTGCGGCTGGCGTTGGTGACGTCGGTGACGTGCACGCCGCCGTCGGGGCCGCCGGTGAGGTTCCAGATCAGCCAGGACTCCATCGTCCCGAACAGGACCTCACCGCGTTCCGCGCCCTCGCGCGCGCCCGGCACATGGTCGAGCAGCCACTGCAGCCGCGGTCCGGCGAAGTACGTCGCCGGGCCGAGCCCGCTGATCCGGGCCCAGCGGGCGGCGTCGGTGTCGGCGGCGAGCCCGGCGACGATGTCGGTGGTCCGGGTGTCCTGCCAGGTGATCGCCCGCGCCAGCGGGACCCCGGTGCGCCGGTTCCAGATCACCGTCGTCTCGCGCTGGTTGGCGATACCGAGCGCGACGACGTTCTCCGGGCCCAGCCCGGCCCGGCGCAGCGCCGCGGGCACCACCCGGGTCACCGCCCGCCAGATCTCCGACGCGTCGTGCTCGGCGCGGCCCGGGCTCGGGAAGTGCTGCCGGTGCTCGCGCTGGGCGACCGCGACCATCCGGCCCGAGCGGGTGAACAGCAGGCAGCGCGTCGACGTCGTCCCCTGGTCGATCGCGGCCACCACCCGCTCCCCCGCCGACAGGCCGCTCACGTCAGCCCCTCCAGCCCGTCGGCGATCTCGGCGGCCGCGGCGACCAGCTCGACGACGACCTCCGGCCGGGCGCGGCCGTCGGCGGCGAACAGCTCCTCGACCGGGGCGCCGACCCCCAGCGCCGCGACGGTCAGCCCGCCCCCGCTGCGCACCGGCACCGCGAGCCCGCCGACGCCCGGCTCCCAGCCGCCGGCGTCGGCCGCCCAGCCGCGCCGCCGCGTCGCGGTCATCTCGCGGGCCAGCGCCGCCGGGTCGGTCACGGTCGCCCGGGTCCAGGCCGCCAGCGGCTCGACCGCCCGCACCGATGCCGGCGCGAACGCCAGCAAGCACCGCCCCCACGCCGTCGCGTGCAACGGCTGGGTGGTGTTGGTCCGCAACCGCTGCGGCGTGTCGTCGGGCCGGAACACGTGGTGCACCACGTCGACCCCGGCGCCGTCGGCGGACGGCACGCCCAGGTAGACCGCGCAGCCGGTGCCAGCCGCCAGCGCGTCGGCCCAGTTCATCGCCCGCGCGCGCAGGTCGTGCCGGTCCCACGGGGTGCCCAGCCGCCCCAGCCCCTCGCCCAGCAGGTAGCGGCCCGACGACTCCTGCGCCACCAGGCCCTCCTCCCGCAGGGCGCGGAGCAGCCCGTGCGCCGTCGGGCGCGGCAGGTCCAGCGCCGCCGCCAGCTCGGCCAGCGCCAGCGGACGCCCCGCGCCGCCGAGCAGCCGCAGCAGCGCCGCCGCCCGCTCCACCGACTGGATCGCCCGTGCCACGCAGCGATCGTAGGCCGTCCGGGGGCCCGGCGGACTCGATCATGGGCCGATCGACCCGCAACGTTCGGCATCGTCGAACGGATCGCGTTGCCCGCCGGCGCGCACGCTCCTAGCGTCGCGCAGCACATGGCGGGGCCGCCCGGTCCCGCGAGGGGGACTCACCAGGAGGGGGTTCGATGACGAGCTCCGAGACCAGCGCGGGCGATCCCGCACCCGCGGCAACGACCACACGGGAGACCACACGGGCGACCCCGGCGACCGCCGAGAAGGCGCCGTCGCTGCTCGGCGAGCTGAGTGCCGAGTTCGCCGGGACGATGATCCTGATCCTGTTCGGCGTCGGCGTCGTCGCACAGGTCGTGACCACGCCCGACGGCAGCAACGGCGGGCACGACTCGATCGCCTGGGCCTGGGGATTCGGCGTCATGCTCGGCGTCTACGTCGCCGGCCGGATCTCCGGTGCACACCTCAACCCGGCCGTCACGCTGGCCTTCGCCGTGTACGAGGGCTTCCCGTGGCGCAAGGTCGCCCCGTTCGTCCTGGCCCAGACCCTCGGCGCGTTCGTCGCGGCGCTGATCGTCCGGTTCGTCTACGCGGACTTCATCCGCTCGGTCGACCCGAACCTGACCGAGACCCAGGGCATCTTCTCGACCTCGCCGGGCACCCCGACGACGATCACGACGGCGTTCTTCGACCAGGTCGTCGGCACCGCGATCCTGGTGTTCGTGATCTTCGCGCTGGTCCACCCGCGCAACAAGGGCCCGCTGGCCAACATGGCCCCGTTCATGATCGGCATCCTGGTGGTGGGCATCGGCATGGCCTGGGGTGCGAACGCCGGCTACGCCATCAACCCGGCCCGCGACTTCGGGCCGCGGCTGGCCTCCTGGATCACCGGCTACGACACCGCCTGGGTGACGAGCGACGGCACGCCCTACTGGTGGCTGCCGATCGTCGCGCCGGTGATCGGTGCTCTCGTCGGCGGCGGCCTGTTCAAGCTGCTGATCGACCGGTACATCCCCGTCGAGGACGCTCCGCAGGAGGTCGGCGACATGCGCTGAGCGCACCCACCGCTCCCATCCCCGATCCACCCGCTCGAGACACACAGGAGAACTCATGGCCGAGTTCGTCGGCGCCGTCGACCAGGGCACCACCTCCAGCCGTTTCATGATCTTCGATCACGGCGGCAACGAGGTGGGACGCCACCAGCTGGAGCACGAGCAGATCCTGCCGCAGGCCGGCTGGGTCGAGCACGACCCGATCGAGATCATCGAGCGCACCAACACCTGTCTCCAGCAGGCGCTCACCAAGACCGGGCTGACCGCGTCCGACCTGGTCGCGCTGGGCGTCACCAACCAGCGCGAGACCACCGTCGTGTGGAACCGGCGCACCGGGCGCCCGTACTACAACGCGATCGTCTGGCAGGACACCCGCACCGACCGGATCGCGACCGCGCTCGACCGCGACGGCCGCGGCGACGTCATCCGTCGCAAGGCAGGCCTCCCGCCCGCCACCTACTTCTCCGGCGGCAAGATCCAGTGGATCCTGGAGAACGTCGACGGCGTCCGCGAGGCCGCGGAGAACGGCGACGCGGTCTTCGGCAACACCGACACCTGGGTCATCTGGAACCTCACCGGTGGCGCGAACGGCGGACTGCACGTCACCGACGTGACCAACGCCAGCCGGACCATGCTGATGGACCTCGAGACCCTCGACTGGGACGACGAGCTGCTCGGCTTCTTCGGCATCCCGCGGCAGATGCTGCCGGAGATCAAGCCGTCGTCGTCGGCGACCGCGTTCGGCAAGACCCTCGCGAACGGTCCGCTCGGCGGCGAGGTCCCCATCACCGGTGACCTCGGCGACCAGCAGGCGGCGACCGTCGGCCAGGTCTGCTTCGCCCCCGGCGAGGCCAAGAACACCTACGGCACCGGCAACTTCATGCTGCTCAACACCGGCACCGAGCTGGTCCGCTCGGAGTCCGGCCTGCTCACCACGATGTGCTACCAGTTCGAGGGCGAGCGCCCGGTCTACGCGCTGGAGGGATCCATCGCGGTCACCGGCTCGGCCGTGCAGTGGCTGCGCGACCAGCTCGGCATCATCTCCGGGGCCTCGCAGTCGGAGTCGCTGGCCCGCCAGGTCTCCGACAACGGGGGCGTGTACTTCGTGCCCGCGTTCTCCGGCCTGTTCGCGCCGTACTGGCGTTCCGACGCCCGCGGCGCGATCGTCGGCCTGTCCCGGTTCAACACCAACGCGCACCTGGCCCGGGCCACGCTGGAGGCGATCTGCTACCAGTCCCGCGACGTCAGCGACGCCATGACCAAGGACTCCGGGGTGACCCTGGAGACGCTCAAGGTCGACGGCGGCGTCACCCAGAACGAGCTGTGCATGCAGATCCAGGCCGACGTGCTGGGCGTGCCGGTCTCGCGGCCGGTCGTCGCCGAGACCACCGCGCTCGGTGCGGCGTATGCGGCCGGGCTGGCCGTCGGGTTCTGGAAGAACACCGACGAGCTGCGGGAGAACTGGAACGAGGCCCGGCGCTGGGAGCCCACCTGGTCGCAGGAGCAGCGCGACGAGGGCTACGGCCGCTGGAAGAAGGCCGTCGAGCGGACCCTGGACTGGGTCGACGTCGAGTAGGACCCCCGTCCGGTGTCGCCCTCACCACACGTGGGGGCGACACCGGGCACACCCGCGATCGGACGGGTGTTCACCGGGTACTCCCCGGCGGGACACCCGCGAGCAGGAACCACTCAGGAAGGTCTGATCATGAAATCGGTGGCGCTCTCCCCGGAGGCCCGTACCACGGCGCTGCAGGCGATGGGCGACCGCGAGCTGGACGTGCTCGTCGTCGGCGGTGGCGTCGTCGGCACCGGCGCAGCCCTCGACGCGGCCACCCGCGGTCTGACGACCGGACTGGTCGAGGCCCGCGACTTCGCGTCCGGCACGTCGAGCCGTTCCTCCAAGCTCATCCACGGCGGCCTGCGCTACCTGGAGATGCTCGACTTCCGCCTGGTGGCCGAGGCCCTGCAGGAACGGGGCCTGCTGATCCAGACCCTCGCGCCGCACCTCGTGCGTCCGGTGCCGTTCGTCTACCCGCTCAAGCACCACGTGTGGGAGCGCTTCTACGCCGGCGCCGGCGTCGCGCTCTACGACTCGCTCGGGCTGCTGTCGGGTCGGGCCCGCGGCCTGCCGCACCACCGGCACCTGACCCGTCGCGGCGCCCGCAAGGTCGTGCCGTCGCTGCGCAAGGACGCACTGGTCGGGGCCCTGGAGTACTACGACGCCCAGGTCGACGACGCCCGCCACACCATGGAGATCGCCCGCACCGCGGCCGCCTACGGTGCGCACGTGGCGACCCGGGCCCGCGTCGTCGGGCTGCTGAAGGACTCCGGCCGCGTGATCGGCGCGACCGTGCAGGACCTGGAGTCCGGCGACCGGTTCGACGTCCGCGCCAAGGAGGTCATCAACGCCACCGGGGTGTGGACCGACGACACCCAGGGCCTCGCCGGCGAGCGCGGCCAGTTCAAGGTGCGCGCATCCAAGGGCATCCACCTGGTCGTCCCGCGGGACCGGATCCGTGGTGACGCCGGGCTGATCCTGCGCACCGAGAAGTCGGTGCTGTTCGTCATCCCGTGGGGCCGGCACTGGATCATCGGCACCACCGACACCGACTGGGACCTGGACAAGGCGCACCCGGCGGCGAGCGCGGCCGACATCGAGTACCTGCTCGCGCACGTCAACGAGGTGCTGGAGCAGCCGCTGACCCACGAGGACGTCGAGGGCGTCTACGCCGGTCTGCGCCCGCTGCTGCACGGCGAGTCCGAGGCGACCTCGAAGCTGTCCCGCGAGCACGCCGTCGCCACCCCGGTACCCGGGCTGGTCGTCGTGGCCGGGGGCAAGTACACGACCTACCGCGTGATGGCGCGCGACGCGGTCGCTGCCGCCGTGCACTCGCTCGACGCGAAGGTGCCCGCCTCCTGCACCGAGAAGATCCCGCTGCTCGGCGCCGAGGGCTTCACCGCGCTGCGCAACTTCACCCACCAGCTGGCCGCGCGCAGCGGTCTGCACCCGGTGCGGATCGAGCACCTGCTCGGCCGGTACGGCTCGCTGATCGACGAGGTTCTCGACCTCCTCATCGCCGACCCGACCCTCGCCGAGCCGCTCACCGGCGCGGAGGACTACCTGCGCGCCGAGGTCGTCTACGGTGCCTCGCACGAGGGCGCGCGGCACCTGGAGGACATCCTGGCCCGCCGCACCCGGATCTCGATCGAGACGTTCGACCGGGGCGTGGGTGCCGCGGAGGAGACCGCGAAGCTGGTCGCCCCGGTCCTGGGCTGGAACGACGAGCAGATCGCCCGCGAGGTCGACCACTACGTCAAGCGGGTCGAGGCCGAGCGGGAGAGCCAGAAGATGCCCGACGACGCCACCGCCGACGCCGCCCGCCTCGGCGCGCCGGACGTGGTCCCGGTCGTCGGCTGAGCACCGCCGTCCTCGCGTGAGCGGACCCGAGCGGACCCCGGACGGGCGCTACGTCGTCGTCCGGGGCCGCCGGTGGCGCGCGACCGACCCGGCGATCCCCGACGACGTCCGGTCCGCGCTGCAGCAGCACCTCGGGAAGGCCCGCGCCGAGATCGGAGCGGGGCGGCGGACGGGCGACGACGACCGCGTCGCCGCCGCCAGGACGCGGGTGTCCGCCGCCAAGCACGGACTCGGCGAGCGCGGCACCCCCTGGTGGGACCTCGACGACGACGCCCGCCGCGAACGCTGGGAGACCGCGCTGCGCGACCTGGCGGACTGATCGCCACGGACGGCCCCTCGTCGAGGACCGGACCTGTCCGCGATCGGTCCTATCGTCGTTCCCGTCGGACCGGGATCGCCCGGTCCGCGGACCCGAGAGGCGGCCCCGGATGAACGCCACCGACGAGAAGCAGGCCCTGACCGGCGAACGTGCCGAGCTGATCAGCACCCTGGAGCGCCACCGCGGCTTCCTGCTGCAGACCGCCGACGGCCTGACCGAGCAGCAGGCGCGCACCCGCAGCACGGTCAGCGCGCTGACGATCGCCTCGCTGCTCAAGCACGTCGCGGACACCGAGGAGCAGTGGTTCCGCTTCGCCGTCGAGGGCGCCGCCGCGTTCGGCGAGGTCGACGTCTACAACGACTCCGTCGACTGGGACGCCGTCGACGCCGAGGCCGACGCCAACGGCGGCGACTGGTCCGCCTCCGGCGAACAGTGGGTGGACACCCGGTTCGTCCTGGCCGACCACGAGACCCTGGAGCACCTGCGGGCCCGGGTCGAGCAGGTCGCCGCACGCACCGAGGAGGTCCTGCGCACCGCGGACCTGGACAGCGCACACGCCCTGCCGGTCGCCCCCTGGTTCGAGCCGAACACCTCCTGGTCGGTGCGCCGGGTCGCGATCCACGTGCTCGCCGAGATCAGCCAGCACGCGGGCCACGCCGACATCATCCGCGAGGCGATCGACGGCGCCCGGACGATGGGCTGAGCCCCGGGCACGACGGCCCGTGGGCACCGGCGCGGCGGCGGCCGGGACGACCCGGGCGAACGTCGCCGAACGGATCCCGGGCGGGTTCGACGCATGCGTGCCGACCCGCCCACCGTCCCTTCCGCCGGCAGCCGGGTCGGCGCAGGATGGCGCCGTGACCCGCTCCCCCGCGATCCCACGGTGACGGCCGCGGCGCTGCTGCCGCCGCTGACGGCGCTCCGGCTGTTCACGACGTGGCGGTTCGCGCCCCTGCTGCTCGGGACGACCGCCGCGGCGGCGGTGGGCTACGGGGTCGCCGCCCGGTCCCGCCCGGGGTGGTCCCGGAGCCGTGCCGTCGCGTTCGGCGCCGGGCTGGTCGTCACCGTGCTGGCCGGGTCGTCGTTCGTCGGGGTGTACGACGACACGCTGTTCTGGGTGCGCGCCGTGCAGAACCTGCTGCTGCTCATGGTGGTACCGATGCTGCTCGCGCTCGGCGCGCCGCTGACGCTGCTGGCGGCGAGCGTGCCCCGGGATCGGCGGCCGGCCTGGCGCCGGGTGCTGCGCTCCCGGGCCGCGCGGCTGCTGACCGGCCCGTTCGCGGCGACCGTACTGCTCGTCGCGCCCCTGATGGTCCTGTATCTCACCCCGCTCTACGTCGCGACCCTGCGCGACGGCGTCGTGTCCGGTGCCGTCGGAGCGGGTCTCGTGGTGTGCGGGTTCGTCTACTTCTGGACCCGGCTGCGGATCGACCCGACGCCAGCGTCGACGCCGTACCCGGTGACCCTGGTGCTCACGATCGCCGAGATGGTCGGCGACGCCGTGCTCGGGATCGTGCTGTGGCTGGGCCCGACCCTCGCGGCGGCGTACTACCTGGGGCTGCACCGCGGCTGGGGGCCGGACCCGCACATCGACCAGGTGCTCGGCGCCGGGGTGCTGTGGATCGGCGGCGACGTGGTCGGGCTGCCGTTCCTCGGGGTCGTGCTGTGGCTGTTCTCCCGGGAGGACGCACGCCGGGCCCGCGCGACCGACGCCGAGCTCGACGCGGCCGAGGCCCGCGCCGCCGAGCTCGGCGCCGCACGGACCCGCGCCGCCGAGGCCACCGGGTCCGACCCCGCCGCGGAGCCCGCCCCGTCCCGGCTGTGGTGGCAGGACGACCCGCAGCTCGCCGACCGCTTCCGCCCCCGCACCTGACCGGGCCGAGGGGCCGGGGTTACGTTGCGGCGGTGGCGGACCAGGTGAGCATCGCAGACATCGAGACGGCGGCGGAGCGGATCGCCGGGGGCGTGGTGCGCACCCCGACCGTCCCTTCCCCCGGGCTGTCCGCGGCCCTCGGCGCCCCGGTGCTGCTCAAGCTGGAGCACCTGCAGCGGGCCGGGTCGTTCAAGCCGCGCGGGGTGCTGGCCAAGCTCGCGTCGCTGACCGGCGACGAACGCGCCGCCGGGATCGTCGCCGTCTCCGGCGGGAACCACGGGCTCGCCGTCGCCGAGGTCGCGGGTGCGGCCGGGGTCGACGCCGTCGTCGTGATGCCGGAGAACGCGCCGGCCCGCTCGGTGACCGCGGCCCGCGCGGCCGGGGCCGACGTGCGGCTCACCCCGGACATCGCGGCCGCGTTCGCGCTGGCCGGGGAGCTGCAGCGGGCCGGACGGACGCTGGTGCACCCGTTCGACGACCCGGTGATCGTCGCCGCTCAGGGCACCGTGGGGCTGGAGCTGGCCCACGACGCGGTCGCCCTGGGGCAGCCGCCGACCGACGTGCTCGTCTCCGTCGGCGGTGGGGCGCTGGTCTCCGGGATCGCGGTCGCGGTCCGCGCGTTGCTGCCCCGCGCCCGGGTCTGGGGGGTGGAGACCGTCGGCGCGGAGTCGATGTCGACGGCGCTGGCCGCCGGCGGCCCGACCCCGGTGACGATCACCTCCGCGATCACCACGCTCTCGGCGCCGTCGGTGTCGCAGCTGACCTACGACCACGCCCGCGCGCTGGTGCACGAGGTCCTCGTCGTCGACGACGCCGAGGCCGTCCGTGGCACCCTCGCCCTCGCCGAGCACGCCGGGATCTGGGCCGAGCCGGCCGCGGGCTGTCTGGTCCCGGCCGCCCGCCGGATCGTCGAACGGCACCCGGACGCCCGGCTCGCCCTGGTGGTCTGCGGCGCCAACGCCGACGTCGCCGACGTGGTCCGCGCCGCCGCGCAGCCGTGACGACCGGTGGTGGAGGCCAGCATCCGCGAGGCGGGCGTGACACTCCACCACCGGCGATCACCGCGGGATGACCGCGTGCGTCCGGGGCGTTGACGCGGGCGTGGAGCGGACCGGGGTCGTGGTGATCGGCGCGGGCCAGGCGGGCCTGTCGACGGCGGCCGGGCTGCGGCGCGGCGGGCTGGAACCGGGCCCCGGGTTCGTCGTGCTCGACGGCGAGGACGGCCCCGGCGGCGCGTGGCGGCACCGCTGGCCGACGCTGCGGATGCGCACGGTGAACGGCGTCCACGACGTCGCCGGGATCCGCTCCGGCTTCGACGACCCCGGCGCCGACCCCGACCTGCCCGCGCGGGACGCCGTGCCGGCCTACTTCGCGCGCATCGAACGCGAGCTCGACCTGCGGGTCGTGCGCCCGGTGCACGTCCACCGGGTGTCCGACACCGGCGGGCCGCCGGCCATCAGCACCGGCGGGCCGCCGACCAACGACACCGCCGGGCCGCTGACCGTCGAGACCGACCGTGGCACCTGGGTCACCGACCACCTGGTCAACGCCACCGGCACCTGGACCCGCCCGTTCGTCCCCGCCTACCCGGGCCTGGCGACGTTCCGCGGCACGAGCCTGCACGCCCGCACCTACCCGGGCCCGGAGACGATGACCGGGAAGCGGGTCGTCGTGGTCGGCGGCGGGATCACCGCGGTGCAGCTGCTGCTGGAGATCGCCCCGTACGCGGCCGCGACGACCTGGGTCACCCGCCGGGAGCCCGAGTGGATCGACACGCCGTTCGGGCCCGAGCAGGGTCGCGCCGCGGTCGCCCGGGTCGAGGAGCGGGTCCGGGCCGGGCTGCCCCCGCGCAGTGTCGTCGGGGTTACCGGGCTGCCGCGCACGCCGGAGGTGCGGGCCGGGATCGCGAGCGGTGTACTGGTCCGCAGGCCGATGTTCGCCCGGGTCGTGCCGGACGGCGTGGAGTGGCCCGACGGCGCTCGCGAGCCCGCGGACGTGCTGGTGTGGGCGACCGGCTGGCGACCCGCGCTGGGTCACCTCGCGCCGCTGCGGCTGCGCGGGCCGGGCGGCGGGATCGTCATGGGCGAGCCGCTCGACACCGGCGTCGTCGCCGACCCCCGGCTGCACCTGGTCGGCTACGGCCCCTCGGCGAGCACGATCGGCGCGGACCGGGCGGGTCGCGCGGCGGCCCGCGACGTCCTGGCGCGGCTACCCGTCGCGACCGGCGCCTGACCCGTCGGCCTCCCGGCCGAGCAGCCGGTACTCCCGGACGACCATCACGATGATCGCGATGTCGAGCGCGGCGAGGAACGGCAGCACGATGGAGTGCGTGTGCCAGGCGTGGACCAGCTCGTAGACGACGAACACCGCCAGGATCGCCACCGCGGGCGGGTAGGCGGGGCGCCAGCGGGTCAGCAGCGCCGCGACCAGGCCGAGCTTGAGCACCCCGTGCAACCCGAGGTAGACGACGACGAAGGTGCGGTCCCCACCGGCGAAGCGGTCGACGCCCTCGGTCAGGTGCCGGGCCAGGGTGCCGTCGGGCGGGCCGATCAGGTCGCGGGCGAGGATCTGCGCGACGACCCGGTGCAGCCAGTCACCCGATACCAGCACCAGCGCGACGGCGCCCAGCAGCTCCGCGGCCCCGTCGATGCCCTTCACGACCAGGGCGACGCGGAACAGCTGCTCGGTACGGCGGGCCGCGGGCGTCGTGGCCGTCGGACCGTCGGACCGGACGTTAGCCATGCGGGGACTGTAGACCCCGCCCGACCTGGGAGTTCCTTTACCCGAGGGAGGATCGGGACGGACCGGACGAGCCGGGCGAGACCGTAGCGCGAACCCGCGCCGGAGAGTACTTTGATTAGCGATGCTCAACAACACGGGGCCGGTCGACCGGTACAAGTGGGTGGCGCTGTCGAACACCACGATGGGCGTGCTGATCGTGACGATCAACATGTCGATCCTGCTGATCGCACTGCCGGACATCTTCCGCGGCATCGGGATCGATCCGCTGGCGCCGGACAACATCGACTACCTGCTGTGGCTGATCATGGGGTATCTGGTCGTCACGGCGGTGCTGGTGGTCAGCTTCGGCCGGCTCGGCGACATGTACGGCCGTACCCGCATGTACAACCTGGGCTTCGCCGTCTTCACGGTGTTCTCGGTGCTGCTGGCCGCCACCTGGCTCCACGGCGACGCCGGCGCGGTCTGGCTGATCACGATGCGGGTGCTGCAGGGCGTCGGCGGTGCGCTGCTGCTCGCCAACTCGACCGCGATCCTCACCGACGCCTTCCCGGTCCACCAGCGCGGGCTCGCGCTCGGGATCAACTCGGTCGCGGCCATCGCCGGCTCGTTCCTCGGGCTCGTCGTCGGCGGGGTGCTCGCCCCGGTGAACTGGCACCTGGTGTTCCTGGTGTCGGTGCCGGTCGGGGTGTTCGGCACGGTCTGGGCCTACGCCCGGCTCCGTGACACCGGCGCCCGTCGCGCGGCGCGGATCGACTGGTGGGGCAACCTGACGTTCGCGGTCGGGCTCGTCGCCGTCCTGATGGGCATCACCTACGGCATCCAGCCCTACGGCGGCGACGTCATGGGCTGGACCAGCCCGCTCGTCCTCGGCCTGATCGGCGGCGGGATCGCGGTGCTGGCGCTGTTCGCCTGGATCGAGCGTCGCGTGGCCGAGCCGATGTTCCACGTCTCGCTGTTCTCGATCCGCGCGTTCACCGCGGGCAACGTCGCGAGTCTGCTGGCCGCGCTCGGCCGCGGTGGGCTGCAGTTCATCCTGATCATCTGGCTCCAGGGCATCTGGCTGCCCGAGCACGGCTTCCCGTTCGAGACGACGCCGCTGTGGGCGGGCATCTACATGGTCCCGCTGACGATCGGGTTCCTCGTCGCCGGACCGGTGTCGGGCGTCCTGTCCGACCGCTACGGCGCCCGTGCCTTCGCCACCGTCGGGATGGTGGGCGCGGCAGCGACGTTCCTCGCGCTGCTGGCGCTGCCGGTGGACTTCGACTACCGCGCGTTCGCGGTGCTGCTGGCGCTCAACGGCCTGGCGATGGGCCTGTTCAGCTCCCCGAACCGGGCGGCGATCATGAACTCGCTGCCGGCACACCAGCGCGGCGCCGGGGCCGGGATGACCTCGACGTTCCAGAACGCGGCGACGGTGCTGTCTATCGGGGTGTTCTTCTCCCTGCTGATCGCGGGCCTGTCGACGACGCTGCCCGCGTCCCTGCACGACGGGCTCATGGCCCAGGGCGTGCCGGAGCTCGCGGCGGACCGGGTCGCGGCGCTGCCGCCGGTCGGGATCCTGTTCGCGGCGTTGCTGGGCTACAACCCGATCGCGACGCTGCTCGGTCCGCAGGTCCTCGGGGCGCTGACGCCCACGCAGTCGGCGTACCTGACCGGACGGCAGTTCTTCCCGCAGCTGATCTCCGGCCCGTTCGCCGACGGGCTGACCCTCGCCCTCGGGTTCGCCGCCGTCGCCTGCCTGGTCGCCGCGGTGGCGAGCGCGCTGCGCGGCGGGAAGTACCACCACGTCGACGACGAGGCCGACGTGGCGGTCCCGGTCCCCGCCCGGAGCTGAGCCCGGGCGGGGACCGCGGGGTCAGCCCGTGGCGACCTCGCTGCCGTCCTGGCTCCAGCGGGTGTGGAACGTGCTGTCGGCGTCGGTGCGCGCGTAGGTGTGGGCACCGAAGTAGTCGCGCAGCCCCTGGATCAGGTTGGCCGGACCGCGCTCGCGCCGGTAGCCGTCGTAGTAGGACAGGCTGGAGGAGAACGCGGGGATCGCCACGCCCTGCTCGGTCGCGGTCACCACGACCCGCCGCCACGCGTCCTGCGCGTTCGCCACGGCCTCGGTGAAGTACGGGACCATCAGCAGGTTGTCCAGGTCCGGGTGCGACTCGTAGGCCTCGGTGATCCGGTTCAGGAACTGGGCCCGGATGATGCAGCCGCCGCGCCAGATCCGGGCCATCGCACCGAGGTCGAGGTCCCAGTCGTTGGCCCGGGAGGCGGCACGCATCTGCGCGAAGCCCTGGGCGTAGGCGACGACCTTGGACGCGTAGAGCGCCTGGCGGATGTCCTCGACGAGCTCCTCGCGGTTCGCGCCCGAGCCCGGGGTCGGGCCGCCGAGCGTGGTCGACGCCTCCTTGCGCTCGTCGCGCAGGTTGGACAGCGTCCGCGCGAACACCGCCTCGGTGATGCCGGTCAGCGGCACGCCGAGGTCGAGGGCGTCGATGGCCGTCCAGCGACCGGTGCCCTTCTGCTCGGCCTGGTCGACGATGACGTCGACGAGCGGCTTCCCGGTCTTCTCGTCGGTCTTGGCGAGCACGATGCCGGTGATCTCGATCAGGAACGACTCGAGATCACCGGTGTTCCACTCCTCGAAGATCTTCCCGATCTCCGGCGCGGACAGCCCGGCGACGTGCGTGAGCAGGTCGTAGGCCTCGGCGATGAGCTGGATGTCGGCGTACTCGATGCCGTTGTGCACCATCTTGACGTAGTGCCCGGCGCCGCCGGGGCCGACGTGGGTGCAGCACGGGGTGCCGTCGACGTTCGCGGCGATCGCGGTGAGGATCTCCTCGACCTCGGAGTAGGCCTCCTGCGGGCCGCCGGGCATGATGCTCGGCCCGTTGAGGGCGCCCTCCTCGCCGCCGGACACACCGATGCCCATGAAGCGCAGCCCGCGCTCGGCGCAGTACGCGGCGCGGCGGTCGGTGTCGGGGAAGTGCGAGTTGCCGGCGTCGATGATGATGTCGCCCTGGTCGAGCAGCGGGGCGAGCTCGTCGATGACGGCATCGACCGGCTTGCCGGCCTTCACCATGACGACGATCTTGCGGGGGGTCTCCAGCGCGTCGACGAACTCCTTCAGCGACTCGGCACCGGTGAAGGCGCCCTCGTCGCCGTAGTCCTTCATGAACTCGGTCATCTTCGAGGTGGTGCGGTTGTGCACCGCCACCGGGAAGCCGCGGCGGGCCATGTTGCGGGCGAGGTTGGCTCCCATCACCGCCAGCCCGGTGACCCCGATCCGGCTCTTCTCCGCCATCAGTGCTTCCTCCGTGTCGTTGCGACGCCGCTGTACCCGACCCATCCTGGCCCGCGACCCCCGGCCGCGCAGCGAGGGACGGCTGTCCCCTCGGTCACCCTTCCCGGCCGCCGGCGAGGAAGTCCAGGAGCAGCGCGCTCGCGGCCTCCGGCGCCTCCTCCGGGATCCAGTGCCCGCAGCCCTCGACCCGCTCGAAGCGGAAGTCGTCGACGTAGGCCGAGGACCCCCGCATCTGCCCCTCGGTGAGCGCGAGATCGCCGTCGCTCCACACCCCCATCGTCGGCACCGTGATCCGCGGGGGCTCCGGCATCGTGGTGGGCACGAACCTCGCCGGGTCGACGTTGGCGCGGTACCAGTTCAGCGACGCGGTGAGCGCACCCGGCCGGGACAGGTCGGCGACGTGCCGCGCGGCCATCGGGTGCCCGTCGGGCAGCGTCGCGTGCAGCCAGCCGCGCAGGAACTGCCAGTCCTCGGCCGGCATCACCTGCTCGGCGACGCCGGGGAACTGGAACCAGAGCATGTACCAGGACATCGCCTTCTGCCGGAACCCCGCGGTGGCGAACGCGGCGGGATGCCCGACGGAGAACGCGGCGTAGCGGGTCACCCGCGGCGAGGCGAGGGTGACGGCCCAGCCGAGCGAGGCGCCCCAGTCGTGCCCGGCGAGGGCGAACCGGTCGATCCCGAGCGCGTCGGCGACGCCGAGGACGTCGGCGACCAGTGCCCGCATCGGGTAGTGCTCGACCTCGGCGGGCCGGTCGGAGTCGCCGAAGCCGCGCAGGTCCGGGACGACGACGCGGTACCCGGCCCCGGCGAGCGCCGCGGCCTGGTGGGCCCACAGGGCGGCCCGGTCCGGCCAGCCGTGCAGCAGCAGGACGGGGCTGCCGACGCCGCCGGTGTCGTGCACGGACAGCGTGATCTCGGGCAGCGTCGTGCCGGGGACGGTGATCCGCCGGGGCTCGGGCAGCGTCATGGCCGTGACCGTAACCCGCCCCGCCGATGGGGTCGGGCTCCCCCGACCGCGCCCGCCGGGGCGGCGCTGACGGCAACCGCAGCGCTGGTACACGACCATCGCGCGAGAAAGGTGCACAGGAGGGCGGAGACGCGCTAACCTATGGGGTGCGCTTCGAATCCGAGAACACATCCGTGCACGTTCATCATAACACGAGGGGCAAGGACACACCAGCCCCCCGCCCGTCAAGTCCGCGCTCCCCGTACGAGGCCGAACTCGCCGCCGAGACCGACCGGCTCCGCCGGCTGCACGCCCTGCTCGACGACGAGCTCACCGCGGCCACCGAACGCTCCCGCGGCGCCCAGGCCACCCGGGCCGGCGAGGAGCTCAGCGCCCGTTGGGAACGCGACGTCTCGGTGCACCGCTGGCAGGAGCGGGTGCGTGCGCTCACCGCCGCCCGCTCCGGCCTGTGCTTCGGGCGGCTCGACCACGCCGACGGCGCCGACCCGATCCGGGTCGGCCGGATCGGGCTGACCGACCCCGCCGACGGCGAGAGCGCCCTGGTCGACTGGCGGGCACCCGCCGCGCGGCCGTTCTACTGCGCCACCCCGGTCTCGCCCCTGGGGGTGACCCGGCGCCGGCACTACGAGGTCGCGGGCACCGCACCGCACGAGCGGGTCACCGCGTACCACGACGACCTGCTCACCGGTGCGGTCCCGGTCGACGCCGACCCCGCGTCGGCGTCGGACCCGGCACTGCTCGCCGCGCTCACCGCGCCGCGCGGGGACCGGATGCGCGACATCGTCACCACGATCCAGTCCGAACAGGACGAGATCATCCGGCTGCCGCTGTCGGGCACCGTCGTGATCGAGGGCGGCCCCGGGACGGGCAAGACGGCCGTCGCGCTCCACCGGATCGCGTACCTGCTCTACACCCACCGCGACCGGCTCGCCCGCAGCGGCGTGCTCGTCGTCGGGCCGAGTGCGGGGTTCGTGCACTACGTCGGCGGCGTGCTCCCCGCACTCGGCGAGTCCGCGGTCGTGTTCACCACCCCGGGACGCCTCGCGCACGGCGTCGTCGCGGAGGCGACCGACCCGCCGGAGACGGCCCGGCTCAAGGGCGACCTGGCGATGATCGACGTGCTGCGCCGGGCCGTCGACGACCGCCAGGAGCTGCCCGGGCGGCCGATCACGATCGAGATGGACGACGTCACCGTCGAGATCGACACGGCCCTGGCCGCCGAGGCGCGCCGCCGCGCCCGCGCCACCGGCCGTCCGCACAACGAGGCCCGCACGACCTTCCGCGACACCCTGGGGCGGCTGCTCGTCGACCAGGGTCTGGAGCGGCTGGAGGTCGGGCTGGAGGACCCGCCGGAGCTCGCGGAGCTGCTGGCGGGGCTGAACATCCCGGAGATCGAGCCCGCCGGGGCGGCCGAGGTGTCGGCCGAGATGCGCGCCGAGCTGCGCGACGGCGTGCGGACCGACCCGCGGTTCCACGCCGCCGTCGAGTCACTGTGGCCGGTGCTGACCCCGCAGCGGGCGCTGGCCGAGCTCTACGCCGACCCGGACCGGCTGGCCACCGCGGGCGACGGACGGGACCTGTCCGCGCTGCGCCGCCCGCCGGGGACACCGTGGACGGTGGCCGACGCCCCGCTGCTCGACGAGCTCGCCGAGCTGCTCGGCCCGGTACCCGAGGACTCCCCCGCCACAGCCCCCGGGCCGGACGCCGCCTACGCCGCCGAGGTCCTGACCGTGCTGGACTCCGCGGACCGGACCCTCGCCGGGGAGGACCCCGACGAGCTGCGGCCCACCGACTTCGTGACCGCGGACATGCTGGCGAGCCGGCACGTCGCCGGGGTGCCGATGACGGTGGCCGAGCGCGCGGCGGGCGACCGGGACTGGCGCTACGGGCACCTCGTCGTCGACGAGGCGCAGGAGCTGTCCCCGATGGACTGGCACGTGCTGCTGCGCCGCTGCCCGTCGCGGTCGATCACCGCGGTCGGCGACCTCGCCCAGCGCAGTGCCCCGGCCGGCGCCCGGGCCTGGGACGACGTGCTCGCCCCGCACCTGGCCGGGCGCTGGACGCACCGCACGCTGACGGTGAACTACCGGACGCCGTCGGAGATCATGGACGCCGCCGCGGAGGTGCTGGCGACCTACGCCCCGGACCGTCGCCCGCCGGAGTCGGTGCGCAGCACCGGCGAGCCGCCGTGGACCCGCACCGTCACCGCCGCCGGGCTGGCCGACGCGGTGCACGCCGCCGTCGCCGACGAGCGGGCCCGTGCCGGGCGCGGCACGGTCGCGGTGATCGCCCCGGCCGGGACCGACCTCGGTGCGCGGGACGTGCCGGTGCTCACCCCGGCGGCGTCGAAGGGCCTGGAGTTCGACGCCGTGGTGATCGTCGACCCGGAGCGGATCCGGGCGGCCGACCCGGCGGACCTCTACGTCGCGATGACCCGCGCGACGCAGCGCCTCGGCATCCTGGAGGTGGCGGGCTAGAAGGCGGGCCAGGGGATGGCCGTGCCGTAGCCGTCCGGCCCGGGGAAGCACGGTTCGGCGAGCAGGTGGTCGATCCGGGAGCGCAGCGCCGCGACCTCGCGGCGGGTGACGTGCTCGCCGAGGACGTCGGCGAACGAGTCCGCCAGCCGGGCGCGCAGCTCCTTGAGGGCGGCCAGGTGCTCCTCGCCGAGCTCGTCGCCGACCCAGCCCCACAGGACGGTGCGCAGCTTCGGCTCGCTGTGCAGGGTGAGGCCGTGGTCCACGCCGTAGACCCCGCCGTCACCGGCGAGGATCACGTGCCCGCCCTTGCGGTCGGCGTTGTTGACGACGACGTCGAACAGCGCCATCGCCCGCAGCTGCGGGTGGTCGGCGTGGACGAGCACGACCGGGTCCCCGGCGCCGTCACGGGCACGGAGCACGGGCAGCCAGCCGCTCGGGATCTCGTGCGGTTCGCACAGCTCGACCAGCGACTCGGTGGCGAGCTGGATGGTCTCCTCGGTGATGTCGCCGGCCTGCTCGCCGTCCGTGCCGTCGTCCGTGTCGCCGTCCGTGCCGTCGCCGGGGGGCTCGGACAGAGCGCTCTCGTCGCCGGAGCAGACCCAGGCCTGCACCATGCCGGTACCGAACGGGGCCTGCTCGCGCAGCACCGTCGGCGGCACGACGTCGAGCCCGGAGACCTGCGAGACGAGGTACGCGCCGACCTCGCGACCGGCGAGCGTGCCGTCGGGGAAGTCCCACAGCGGACGCTCGCCGCGCACCGGCTTGTACACGCAGCGCAGGTCGACCCCGTCGAGCGAGACGGTGCCGAACAGGGTGGCGTTGGAGGCGTCGACCATCCGGCCGGTGATCTCCATGCGGCCGCGCAGGAGGATCTCCGGGACGGCCGGATCGCGCAGGTCGAGCGTCACTCCGTCCCGGCCACGGGGTTGCGGTCGTGGTAGCCGTTGAGGCGCACGCAGACGTGGCCCTCCGGGTCGAGCGGCTCGGCGCACAGCGGGCACGGCGCTCGGCCGGCGTCGACGACCTTCTCGGCGCGCTCGGCGAAGGACTTCGCCGCGGTCGGGGACAGGAACACGCGCAGCGCGTCCGGGCCCTCCTCGGTGTCGTCGAGGACGACCGACTCGTCGATCTCCTCCTCGGTCACCGCGAGCAGCTCGACGACGATCGAGCTCGAGTCCGCGTCCCAGCCCAGACCCATGGTCCCGACCCGGAACTCCTCCTCCAGCGGGACCGCGAGCGGGTCGTTGTCCCACGAGCCGGTGGCCACCGTCGCGCCGAGGAGGTTGTCCTCGCCGAAGCGCTTGGACACCTCGCCGAGCAGCGCCGTGATGCGTTCGGCCAGCACCGAGACCTGCTGTTTCTCCAGCAGGACGCTGATCGTGCGGCTGCTCTCGATCGCCTGCAGGTAGAAGGCGCGATCGCCGGGCTCGCCGACGGTCCCGGCCACGAAGCGGTCGGGTCGGCGGAAGACGTGGATGACGCGTGCCATGACCCTTCCCAGGGTAGGCGTATCCGGCTCCGGGGGCATCCCCGCGGTCACCCGCGGGTGCCGTCATCGCGGCGATGCGAGGTGGATCACTCCGCCTCAGGCGTTGGTGGATCCCCCGACCACGGCGTCGGAGGCGCTCACCGGCTGCTCCTCGCCGTCGGCGGGCTTCGGCTTCGGCTTGGGGATCAGGCTCGCGACGTCGCCGGACTGCTCGTTCATCCGCGCGACGAACGGCCGCAGCTCGGTGTAGGTGACGACACTCACCGAGCAGGTGTCGACGACGATCCGCTGGAAGTTGTCGAGGTGGGTGGCCAGCGCGTCGGCGAGGACGGCCTTGATCACGTCGCCGTGGCTGCAGGCCAGCAGGATCGCGTCCTCCCCGTGCTCGGCGCGGACCCGGGCGACGTGCCGGCGGATCGCTGCGACCGAGCGGGCCTGCATCCCGGCCAGGGACTCGCCGCCGGGGAAGGTCGCGGCCGACGGGTGCGCCTGGACGACCTTCCAGAGATCCTCCTTCAGCAGGTCGGTGATCTTCTGCCCGGTCCACGTGCCGTAGTCGACCTCGGCCAGGTCGTCCTCGACGACCGGTTCCAGCCCGCGGGCCGCCGCGAGCGGCGCGACGGTCTGGCGGCACCGCTCCATCGGGGAGGTCACGACCGAGGCGATCGGGAGGGCCGCGAGGCGGTCGACGACGGCCGCGGCCTGCTCCCATCCGCGGTCGTCGAGCTCCACGCCCGGGGTGCGCCCGGCCAGCACGCCCGCGGTGTTCGCGGTGGACCGGCCGTGCCGCAGGAGGATCAAGGTCGTCACGCCGACCGAGGCTACGCGGCGCGGCGCCGGTCAGTACGCGCTGACCGCGCCGAGCGACAGGGCGGCGAGCAGGGCGACACCGAGCGCGATCCGGTAGGCGACGAACACGTAGACGGTGTTGTTCTGCACGAACCGGAGCAGCCAGGCGATCACCGCGTAGCCGACGACGAACGCGACCACCACCGCCACCAGCATCTGCGGTCCGGACGGGCCGTCGCCGGCGAACACGTCGGGCAGGGTGAACAGGCCGGCCCCGAACACCGACGGGATCGCCAGCAGGAACGAGTACCGCGCGATCGCGGGCCGGGTCAGGCCCAGGAACAGGCCGGCGGTGATCGTGCCGCCGGACCGCGAGACACCCGGGATCAGCGCCATGGCCTGGGCGAGACCGAGCAGGACACCGTCCCGCCAGGTGATCTTCTCCATCGGCTTGACCTGCGAGCCGAAGCGCTCGGCCAGCCCGAGCAGGGCACCGAACACGATCAGCATGACCGCGACCAGCCACAGGTTCCGGGCGACGCCCTCGATCTGGTCCTTGAACAGCACCCCCAGCACCGCGATCGGGACCGAGCCGATGATGACCAGCCAGGCCAGCCGGTAGTCGTCGGTGGCGCGGACCTCCGCGTTGCCGAACCCGCGCACCCAGGTGATGAACAGGTGCCAGATGTCCTTGGCGAAGTAGACGATCACCGCCGCCTCGGTGCCGATCTGGGTGACGGCGGTGAACGCCGCGCCCGGGTCCCGGCCGAATCCGACCGCCGAGACGATCCGCAGGTGGGCCGAGGAGGACACCGGGAGGAACTCGGTGAGCCCCTGGACGATCCCGAGGACGACGACCTCGATCCAGCTCACGACCGGCTCCCGTCGCGGCCACGGGCGGTGGTGTCCCGGTCGGGGGTCGTCCGGCCCTGGTGGCTCGACTCCTGGGTGATCACGGGCCGTCACCGTACTCGCCGAGACGGGCGTCACTCTGCGCGCCCTCACCGGTCCGGCGGGCCCGCGCGCCTAGGCTCGGCGACCGTGCAACGCAGACCGGTGGGCAGCAGCGGCCTCGAGGTGTCGCGGGTCGGCCTGGGCACGATGACCTGGGGAGAGGACACCTGCCCCGCCGACGCGGCGGACCAGCTGCGGGCGTTCGTCGACGCCGGCGGGACATTCGTCGAGACCGCCGAGGACTACGGCGGCGGCGCCGCCCAGCAGGTCCTCGGCGGGCTGCTGCGGGGCACCGTGCGTCGCGACGACATCGTCCTCGCCGGGCGCGGCACGGCGACCCCCGACACCGGTGAGCGGGCCTCGCGGACCGCGCTGCTGCGCTCACTGGACCGCACGCTGCGCCGGCTGGGCACCGAGCACCTGGACCTGTGGCAGTTCCCCGGCTGGGATCCCCGGGTGCCGCTGGACGAGACGCTGTCCGCCGTGCAGGTCGCCGTCTACTCCGGACGGGTCCGCTACGCCGGGCTGGTCGCCCCGGCGGGCTGGCAGCTGGCCACGGTCGCGGGCAGCGCCACGGCCGGGCCCGACCCGGCCGTCTGCCGCCCGGTGTCGGCGCAGGTGGAGTACTCGCTGCTCGCCCGGGAGCCGGAGGCCGAGCTCCTGCCCGCCGCCCGGCACCACGGCCTCGGGCTGCTGGCCTGGGCCCCGCTCGGCCGGGGCGTGCTGACGGGCAAGTACACCGACGGCACACCGGCGGACTCGCGGGGCGCGAGTGCGCTGCTGGCGTCGTACGTGGAGGCGCGCCGCACCGAGCACTCGGCGCGGATCGTGCAGTCGGTCCTCACCGCCGCCGACGGGCTCGGGACCTCGCCGCTGTCGGTGGCGCTGACCTGGGTGCGGGACCGTCCGGGGGTGGCCTCGGCCGTCGTCGGGGCGCGGGACGCGGCCCAGCTGCGGGCCTCGCTCGCGGCCGAGGACCTGGTGCTGCCCGCCGAGATCCGCACCGCGCTGGACGACGTGAGCGATCCCGTCTGAGCCTCCCCGCCGGCCCTGGTGCCCCTTACAGTGGGAATGCCCGACGCGACACCCACCGTTCACCCGGTGGGCACCGACGAGCACGGCACGACCGGGAGGCACGCATGACCGAGGGCGCTGGGAACGGGTCGGAGGACTCCGCCGCCGGGAATCGGGTGGCCGGGACTCGGGACGGCGACGGCTGGACCGACGACCGGTACGAGTACCGCCCGGTGCGCATCGAGGGGGACGTCTCCCGGCTCACGGCGTCGGTCCGGCTGGCGATCCAGGCCGAGTTCTCCGGCTGGGAGCTGTCCCGGCTGCGTCTCTACCCCGGCGGCGTGCGCAAGATCGTGCTGCGACGACGGCTGGGCGCCCAGCAGGGCCTGCTGCCCGAGCCCACCTTCTGACGGCCCGGCGTTCGCCCGCCGTAAGGATCAGGCGTCCTGCCAGCCGACCTCCGGCGGTGTGCCGGCCCCGCGCGGGCTGGGCACCCCGCGGAACCCGTAGGGCGCGGGCTCGCGACCGGGCTGGACGTACCAGCACTCCCCCGGCTCACCGCGCTCGATCATCTGCTCGATCGCCGCGGCGACGTCGTCGGCCCTCAGCAGCGGGAAGTCGCCGAACTGGGCGCGGACGTTGCCGATCAGCGGGGTGTCGGCGAACCCGGGACACACCGCGGTGACCCGGATGCCCTCCCCCGCCAGCGCCGGGCCCGCCGCCCGGACGTAGCCGACGACGGCGTGCTTGGTCGCGGTGTAGAGCGCGTCGCCGGGCAGGCCGATCAGCCCGGCCAGCGACGCGGTCGCCACCACGTGCCCGCCCCCGGCGCGCCGCAGTGCCGGGACGGCCGCGGTGAGCCCGAACACCACGTGGTCGAGGTTCACCCCGAGGATGCGCCGGTAGCCGTCCAGGTCGAGATCGGTGACGCCGGACTGGCCCGCGGTGACGCCGGCGTTGAGCAGCACGACGTCGAGCCGCCCGAACCGCTCCTCCGCCGCGGCCACCGCGGCGGGCAGCGCCGTCGGGTCGGTGACGTCGGCCGGGAACGCCAGCCCGCCCGCCTTCTCCGCGACGGCCGCGGCGCCATCGGCGTCCCGGTCGACGACGACCACCTGCGCACCCGCCGCCACCAGCCGGTCCACCGCGGCCGCGCCGATGCCCGACGCGCCCCCGGTGACCAGGGCGACCTTGCCCGAGAGATCCATGCCGCCACCCTGCCACCCGCGGGCCGGGTACGTCACGGCGCCGGGCGGAGGTCAGACGGTCCGCAGGAAGCGGTCGAGCACCCGGGTGCCGAACGTCAGCGCGTCCACCGGCACCCGCTCGTCGATGCCGTGGAACAGCGACGCGAAGTCCAGCTCCGGGGGCAGCCGCAGCGGCGCGAAGCCGTAGCACTTCATGCCCAGCGTCGAGAACGCCTTCGCGTCGGTTCCCCCGGACAGCATGTAGGGGACGATCTCGGCGGTCGGGTCCTCGGTGCGCAGCGCGGCCTGCATCGCGTCGGGCAGCGCGCCCTCGAAGGGCGTCTCGACGGCGGGCAGGTCGGTGACCCACTCGCGCTCGACGTCCGGGCCGAGCAGCTCGTCGACCTCGCGCAGGAACGCCTCCTCGCGGCCCGGCAGCACCCGGCAGTCGACGACCGCCTCCGCCGTCGACGGGATGACGTTGGCCTTGTACCCGGCGCTGAGCATCGTCGGGTTCGCGGTGTCCCGGACGGTCGCGCCGATGATCCGCGAGATCGGCCCGAGCTTGGCCAGGGCGCCCTCGAGGTCGTCCTCCGGGTACTCGACGCCGGTCAGCTCGGTCATCCGGTCCAGGAACGCCCGCACCGTGTCGGTGATCGTGAGTGGGAACGTGTGGTTCCCCAGCCGGGCGACGGCCTCGGCGAGGATGGTGACGGCGTTGTCGTCGTGCAGGAACGAGCCGTGGCCGGGCTTGCCCTTGGCCCGCAGCCGCATCCAGGCGATGCCCTTCTCCGCGGCCTCGATCAGGTACGCCCGCTGGTCCTCACCGAGGGTCAGGGAGAACCCGCCGACCTCACCGACGGCCTCGGTGCAGCCTTCGAACAGCTCCGGCCGGTTCTCCACCAGCCACTGCGCGCCCCACTTCCCGCCGGCCTCCTCGTCGGCGACGAAGGCCCACACGATGTCCCGCGGCGGGACGACGCCCTCACGCTTGAAGCGGCGGGCGACCGCCAGCATCATCGCGTCCATGTCCTTCATGTCGACGGCGCCGCGGCCCCAGACGTAGCCGTCCTGGACCGCGCCGGAGAACGGGTGCACCGACCACTCGCTGGCGTCCGCGGGGACGACGTCGAGGTGGCCGTGCATCAGCAGCGCGCCGCGGGTGCGGTCGGAGCCCTCCAGCCGGGCGATCACGTTCATCCGCTTCGACATGCCGGACTCGACGAGCTCGACGTCGTAGCCGACCTCGCGCAGCTTGTCCGCCACGTAGTCGGCGGCCTCGGCCTCACCGGCCAGGGTCTCGGGGTCGCCGGTGTTGGTCGTGTCGATCCGGATCAGCTCGGAACACAGCTGCACGACCTCGTCCTCGGCGCTGGTCGGGTGGTCGTTCGCTGGAGCGGTCATGGGCGTCGTTCTACCACCGGGTGCCCGTACCGACCCCGCCGCAACCCGGTCGCCGGCCTCGGCTATGCTTCCCCCACGACGCGATCGAGAGATCGCGACGTCCGAGTGGCGGAATGGCAGACGCGCTAGCTTGAGGTGCTAGTCCCCGTATAAGGGGGTGGGGGTTCAAGTCCCCCCTCGGACACAGTTTCACGGCTTTCGCGCCACACCTGGCGCACCGGTGGTGGACGGCACTCCGACCCCATTGCGGGGGCCGGGCCGCCAGGTGCCGCCGGATCCAGTGGGCGCCGGGCCCGTCACGCCGCTGCTGGCCCCGGCAGCCGTTGCGGTCGCATCGCGTCACGGCACCTCACTGCGCGTGCCACTCCCCCTCACCACGCGGCCGACCGGGGCAGCGGCCACGACCATTGCCCTCCCGTCGTCCGCGGCATGTGACTTTCGGGGTAGCGACGTGTGCCGATCGGGGCTTCTACTGCGGTCGCCGCACATTTACATTTCAGCCATGGGCGCACACGGTGACCGGGTCGCTGGAATGTTCGCGGCCATCGACACCCGGAATTGGGACGAGCTGTCGGAGTTCTTCCATCCCGAGATGGTCTACGAGCGGCCCGGATACGATCCGTTCGTCGGCCGCGATCGCATCATGCGTTTCTACCGCGAAGAACGGGTCATCGCGAAGGGGCGCCACACCCTCGACGGCGCGATCGTCGAGGAGGAACGAGCGGCCGCGTGGGGCCGGATCGAGGCCGTGCGCAACGACGGCGAACCCGTCACCCTCGGGTTCGCCGACATCTACCTGTTCGAGGACGGTGCGATCAAGGTGCGCCGCAGCCACTTCTTCGTGCCTGCGGTCTGACAGCACCGCCCCGTCAGGCCTGGGAGACCAGCGGCGGGCCGACGTGGCGCAGCGCCTCGATGCGCCGCTTCGCGAGCTGCTCGGCCGCCGTCGCCGTGTCGATGCCGTCGGCGCGGGCCGCGGCCAGGATCTCGCCGGTGGTACGACCGATCCGCAGCACCGTCGCACGGGTCTGCTCGGGGTCGTTCCCCAGCCAGTTGCCCACGTAGAGCAGCAGGCCACCGGCGTTGGCCACGTAGTCGGGCACGTACAGGATGCCGGCATCGGCCAGGGCCACCGCGTGCCGCGGCTCGGCGAGCACGTTGTTGGCCCCACCTGCGACGATGCGGCAGCGTAGTGCCGGGATCGAGGCGTCGTCGACGACCGCACCGAGCGCGCAGGGGGCGAACACGTCGCAGTCGACGCCCAGGATCTCGTCCGGATCGACGACCTCGACGGGCAGATCGACGGCCAGTCGTTCGACCTTCGTGCGGTCGACGTCGGAGATGACGAGCTTCGCGCCCTCCTGAGTGAGGTGCCTGATCAGCGGCTCGCCGACGTGGCCCGCGCCCTGCACGGCGATGCGGCGTCCCTCCAGCACCGGGGACCCGTCGACGAACTCGACGGCGGCGCGGATCGACTCCAGCACCCCCAGCGCCGTCAGCGGCGACGGGTCCTGAGTGCCGGAGAAGACGCGCTTGGCCTCGACGGCGAGCACGTCCATGTCCGCTTGGCTGGTGCCGACGTCGACGCCGGGGATGTAGCGGCCGGCGAGGCTCTGCACGAAACGCCCGTGCGCGCGCAGGAGCGCCTCGGTCTTGTGCCGTGCCGGATCACCGATGATGACGCTCTTCGCGCCGCCGAAGTTCACACCGGCGATCGCCGCCTTGTACGTCATTCCCTGGGAAAGACGCAGGACGTCGTCGAGCGCCGTCTGCTCGTCGGGATACGGCCACATCCGCACTCCGCCGATGCCGGGTCCCAGGGCCGTATTGTGCACCGCGATGATGGAACGGAGGCCACTGTTCGGGTCCGAGCAGAAGACCACCTGCTCGTGTTCCATCGCTGCCATCGTGTCGAACAGGTTCATGGAGCAACTCTGGCCGCGTCGACCAGGTTCGGAAATGGCCACCCGCAGCCGAAGTGGACCCTTTCAGCCGGCCGCCACCTCCGCCTCGATCGACGTGGCCGCAAGCAGCTTGCCCGTCGTCGAGTCGTGCAGGCTCAGGTCGGCGATCTCGACCTCCGGCCGTGTCTCGCTGGTCCATCGGCGGACGTTCACGGTGAACACCGCACCCAGGTCGGCGTTGCCGAAGTAGCCCATCTTCTGGTCGACCACGCGGCGCTCCAGGAACCGCGCGTCGTCGCGGCCGAGCTCGCGCCACAGGCGCAGCAGGGCGGTGTCGAAGATGGCGAAGTAGGACGCGAAGTAGACCAGCCCGGCGCCGTTGACGTCGCGCACCGTGTCGAGCGGGTAGGTGTGGCTGGTGGTGGGACCGGCGACGAAGCCCGGTGGTGGGTCGGTGCAGAACGTGCCCGCCTCCCGCGCCCGTCCGACGACGCCGCGCGGGGAGAACCGGTTCGGGATGCGCGGCAGGTCGGCGAACTCGAAGTCGGGCGGCGCCGTGGTGGCCAGATCGGCGTTGGTCCCCGGCCGGGTGCGCGCGATCCAGCGGTTCCAGTTCTCCACGTACATGCAGTCCGGGTGCGGGTTCTCGTAGAACTCCTCCGGTTCCAGCGGCACGTCGGCCCGGTCGAGGCCCGCGGGCGCCAGCACGTGCAGCGTCAACGTCGACTGGCTGCCGAACTGGAACACCCGCGAGGTCAGGTCGAGCTCGTCGCCGAACGCGAGCCCGTGCGGGTGGACGACCTTCCCGCCGCGGACCCGGTAGTAGTAGAACGACAGGTAGGCCGGGTCGCCGGTCGCGGTACGGGCGGCATGCACGTTGGTGCGGCACGCCGCGGCCACGGCCTCCCACGTCCAGTCCCCCACCTCGCCGAACACGAGCGAGCCGCCGCTGCACATCCCCGGCGAGACGATCACCCGGCGGGCCAGCGTGTTGACCGTCTGCACGGCCTCAGCCCTGCCGCTGGTCGGCCGGCAGGCGCGTCTCCACCAGCGCGGCGACGTCGCCGAGCGTGGGCAGCTCCAGCAGCTCGTAGTCCTGGACCTCGACGCCCAGGCGGCTGCGCAGCAGTCCTGCGAGCTCGGCGGCGGTCAAGGAGTCCAGCCCCACCTCGCCGCACCGCGCATCCGCGCTCAGGTCCTCGGCACAGAGCTGGAACTCGTCCACCAGGATCTCGGTGAGGACCGAGTAGGTCGAGATCATCACGCACTCACTTTCTCTGCGGCGGCACGGGCCATCGTCTGGGCGACGTCGACGATCAGGTCCTCCTGACCGGCGACCGCCTGGAGCCGGCCCAGGGCGAAGAACACATCGCGCGGATCGACGCCCTCACGGGCCGACACCTCGATCACGCGGGTCTTGAACCCGGAGAACACTCCGGCGAGCCCGCTCACGATCGCGACCGAGTCGACGGCCGGCGGCGCGGTCATGAGTTCGCGTTCGGCGAGGTCGGCGGCGTCGAGGAGCTTGTAGAGATCGATGCCGGTGTCGAACCCGATCCGGTCCAGGACGGGCACGAGCACCTCGAGCTGGGTGTTGCCGGCGCCGGCGCCGAAACCGCGGGCGCACGCGTCCAGGATCGACGCGCCGGCCTCGGCCGCGGCCACCGAGTTCGCCACGGCCATGCCGAGGTTGTTGTGCCCGTGGAACATCACCGGAACGTCGACCGCGGCGCACATGGCCGTGATCCGCTCCGTGACGTCGCCGGGCAGGTAGTGCCCCGACGAGGCCATGATCCCGACTCCGGTGGCGCCGAACCCGACCAGCCGGGCGCACTCCTCGGCGAGGCCCTCCGGGGTGGCCATGTGGCTCATCAGGAGCACGGCGTGTGCCTCCACGCCGCGCTCGCGCAGGTGCTCGAGGTGGCGTTCGGCGAGATCGCCCTCGGTGCAGTGGGTGCCGATGCGCACGAGATCGACACCGTGCGCGACGGCGTCGTCGAGATCGCGCACGGTGCCCCAGCCCGGCAGCATGAACACCGCCATCTTGCTGGTGGTGAGCGCCTCCCGGACGGTCGCGAGCATCTCGTCGTCGCTCAGCAGGGCCCGTCCGACCTGCAGCGACGACGCGCCCAGGCCGTTGCCGTGCCCGACCTCGACGACGGGCACCCCGGCTGCGTTCGCCGCCTCGGCATACCCCCGGAGCTGCTGCGCGTCGAGCTGGTGGCGAACCGCGTGGTGGCCGTCGCGCAACGTCGGGTCGTGGATCTGGATCGTTCGTGCCGGTGCCGCACTCATGACGCCTCCGCCTCGGCGATCGACCGCCGGTCGTCCGCACATCGCTCGGCGATGCTGAGCGCGGCGGAGTTGATGATGTCGAGATTGCCCGCGTAGCGCGGGAGCCGTTCGCCGGAGGCCGTGACCTCGACGGCGACGAACGCCCGCTCGTCCTGCACCGAGCACGCCGACACGACGAACCCGCCGACGAACCCGCGCAGTTCCTTGGCCACGCCCTCGGCGAGGTCTCGGACCGAGTCCTCGCGGAAGCCCGAGCCCAGCATGGACATGGCCACCCGGAAGGTCGCCGGGGGCCGGGCCGGGCTGATGTTGAGGATCGCCTTCACGTCGCCGACGCCGGTGAAGGTGCGGACGGCGTCCTGGGTGGTGTCGACGTACTCGTCGAGGTTGATGCGCGTGCCGTGACCGACGCTGAGCGTCGCGGCCGTGGTGACCACTTCGACGTAGTCGACGCGGTGTTCCGCGGTGATCGCGTGCAGCACCGGGATCGCGGCCTGCCCGCCGCAGGTGACCATGCTGATGTCGCGCAGGCCCGCCGCGCTCGCCCCGTTCACGGTCGGGACGACCATCCGCCCGGCCCGGCTCGGGGTCAGGTCGACCAGCATCGTGTCGAAGGGCGCGAGCCGTTCGGCGTGCTCGGTGTGCGCGACGGCGTTGGTGGCGTCGAAGACGACGTCGAAGGGCTCGTCCACCTCGATGATCGAGGAGATGCCGCGGTCCGCGATCGGCATGCCGAGCCGGGCGGCCTGGCGGAGGCCGGCGTTGGCTCCGTCGCGGCCCACGACCAGGGCCAGGTCCAGCACATCCGAGTGCATGATCTTGTCGGCCAGGTCGACACCGATGAGCCCGGCGCCGAGCACTGCTGTGGAGAGCCCGCCTGTTCGCTTCATCGGGGAATCCCCCTCTTCTCATCCGGTGGGACGGCCCGTCCCGCGTGGACGGTGATCGCGCCGAGCTGGTCGAACTCGGCGGTGCAGGTGTCGCCGTGCTCCAGCGGGACCGCGGCGTGCAGCGCGCCGGTCATGACCAGGTGCCCGGCTTCGAGGGTGATCCCGTGCTCGCCGAACACGTTGGCGAGCCACGCGACGACCGCGACCGGGTCGCCGAGTGCGGCGGCGCCGTTCCCGCTCGCCACCACCTCGCCGTTGCGGCGGAACGTGACACCGAGTCGTCGGTAGTCGGTGCCGGACGTGGCCTCCGCCCAGGAGCCCAGCACGGCCGCCCCGTTGGAGGCGAGATCGGCGATCGTGTCGGCCAGGCGGATGCGCCAGTCCACGATCCGGGAGTCGACGATCTCCAGCCCGGCCGCGACCTCACCGATCGCGCCGCGCGCCTGCTCGACGCCGACGCCGGGCCCGGTCAGCGGCGACGCCAGCCGGAACACGATCTCCGCCTCCACCTTGGGCGCGATGAACCTGCCGCGGTCGAGGACGGCGCCGTCCGCGTGGAGGGTGGAGCCGAACACCGGGGCGAAGTCGGGGGTGTCGACCCCGAACATCTCCTGCATCGGAGCCGAGGTGAGCCCCGCCTTGTAGCCGACGACGCTGTCGCCGTCGGCCAGCAGCAACGCCGTCAGCTCCCGCTGGACGGCGTAGCCCTCGGCCGCGCCCAGGGTCGGGTCGTTGTCGGTGAACGGGGCGACCGGCTGTTGCGTCGCGCGGGCCTCGTACAGGATCTCGGCGCGGCTGCGCGCGTCGGGCGCGATCATCGGCTCGCGATGATCAGGCGGCTGCCCGGCATCGGCAGCGGGGTGAGCGTCACGTCGCCGAACCCGGCACGGGTGAACGCCGCGCGCCACTCGGTCTCGGTCGGGAGGTTCACCTCCATGGATGCGGCGTGCAGGTAGGTGAACAGCGCGCTGAAGGCGCGTTCCCGCGGATCCTGGGCGTACGGGACGCAGTCGGTGACGATGACGCTCCCACCCTCGGCGAGGCCCTCGCGGCAGGTGCGCAGGATCCCCTCGAGCACCTCCGGCTGCGCCGCGGTGTCGTGCATGACGAACCCGGCGTGGACGACGTCGGCGCCCTGCACCGGCTCCGGGTGCTCCAGCAGCGACTCGATGGGCCGGTTGACCATCGTGAGCCGGTCGCTCACCCCGGCCAGCTCCGCGGCCTGCTCGGCCGCTTCGCAGGCGCCCGCGCTCATGTCCAGGGCCAGGCCGGTGCTGGTCGGCAGCGCCGTCAGCAGCTGGATCAGGAGCCCGCCCGCGCCGGACCCGAGATCGACGATGCGCTGCGGCTTGCGGCTGAGGATCTCCGCGACCTGGCCGGGATAGAAGCCGGCCGAGCCGATCCAGCGCGACGAGATCGCCACGCTGCGCCCGTCCCGGCTGTACCTGCCGGCCACAGCGTCGGGTTCGCGCAGGAACTCCGCCGCGTGGTCGAGGTAGGGCCGATTCGCGGTGAGCGACCAGGACAGGTAGCCCGCGGCGTAGCGCCGGTCGGCCATGTCGGCGCACGGGGTGAAGCTGTCCTCGCCCGCGGGATCGAGCAGGCCGGCGGCGACCAGCGCCCCGAGGAAGGACCGTGCCCCGGCCTCGGGGACCGAGGCGAGCGCGGTGACCTCGGCCAGGGAGAACGGGGCCTCCCCGTCGAGCAGCGTGGAGATGCCGACGTTCTCGGCGATCTCCAAGAGCGCGGCGTCGGCCGCGAGATCGGCGGCGATTTCTCGGACTGAATTCGTGGTCATTCGTCGTCTCCCCATGTCGGACAGTGGGCCGTTCAGAGGATCTGCAGGGCCGCCGCCCGGTTGATGGCATTCGTCCGTGAATGCACCCCGAACTTGGCGTAGATGTTTGTGAGGTGCCTTTTCACCGTGCCGGCGCAAATGGACAGCCGGGCGCCGACCTGGGCATTGCTGAGCCCCTGCGCGACCAGGTCGAGCACCTCCACCTCGCGGGGCGACAGCGGTCCGCGAGGTGTTTCACCGAACCGGTGGACGGCGATTGCCGGCAGCGCGAGGAGCACCTGGTCGCTGCGTGCGCCGACCGTGCGGACGACGGCGAGCAACTCTGCCCGCGTCGACCGCTTCGAGACGTATCCGTGGGCGCCGGCCGCCATCAGCCTGCGCACGGCACGTGTGTGCCCGTGGACGCCGAGCACGACCACACGCGGCGCCGACGGCGCTGTGACCAGGGAGTGAAGCACGTCGACGGGCCCATCCGCGGTCTCCGCGTCGAGCAGCACGACATCGGGCCGGTCGCGCCGCACGAGCGCCACCGCGGCAGGGCCGCCGTCGGCCTGACCGATCACCCGCAGATCGGGCTCGATGTCGCAGAGCTCGGCCAGACACTCCCGCAACAACGTGTTGCCGTCGACGAGGGCCAGGCGCAACTGATTCACCGAAGCCCCTTTCGGATCCACTCGAAGATACTGTCCAGAATACGGTTCTCACGTTTCCTGGATGGCGGTCAACGTTACGCGTCGGTTACTGTTGGACCGCTCTCGGGCGGGACTCAGCACCGGTCGAAGAAGTCGTCGAGCACGGGTACGCCGAAACGCAGGGCATCCACCGGAACACGCTCGTCGACACCGTGGAAGGCGGCCGGGAAATCGAAGTCGGCCGGCAGCTTGAGTGGGGCGAAGCCGTAGCAGGCGATGCCGAGCCGGCTGAAGTGCTTCGCGTCCGTACCCGCGGGCAGCAGGTACGGGATCACACCGGCGCCCGGGTCGTGGCGGGCCACGCTGGCCGCCATCGCGTGCGTGAGCGGGGTCGGGAAGTCCGTCTCGACCGCGACGTCCCGATAGAAGATCTCGCACGTCGCGTTCGGCCCGACCAGCGCGACGAAGGACGCGATGAACTCGTCCTCGTGCCCCGGCAGGAACCGGCAGTCCAGCTCGGCGCTGGCCAGGCTCGGGATCACGTTGGTCTTGTTGCCGGCGCTGATCAACGTCGGCGACGCGATGTTCTGCAGCGACGCGCCCACGATCCGTTCGAGCGGGGAGATCGCCTTGAGCAGCGCGTCCGGGTCGTCCGGGTGGAACTGCTCGTCCAGCTCGGCGGACAGCGCGTCGATGAACTGCCGGGTCGTCGGTGTGAGCTGGACCGGGAACCGGTGCTCGCCGACCCGGTGCATGATCTCACCGAGCTGCGCGATCGCGTTGGAGGAGTTGAGCATGGAGCCGTGCCCGGCGATCCCCTTCGTGGTCACCCGGAACCAGATGACCCCCTTCTCCGCGGTCTCCACCAGGTAGAGCCGGCGGCTTCTCGGCAACGGCGCCGAGAAGCCGCCGACCTCACCGATCGCCTCGGTGCACCCCTCGAACAGCTCCGGTCTGTTGTCCACCAGCCATCGCGCGCCGAGCCGACCTCCGTTCTCCTCGTCGGCGACGAACGCGAGCACGACGTCGCGCGCCGGCGGGCGACCCGCCCGCATCCGCGCCCGGACCACCGCCAGCATCTGCGCCGCGAAGTACTTCATGTCGACCGCCCCACGGCCCCACAGGCAGCCGTCGGCGATCTCCCCGCCGAACGGGTGGTGGCGCCAGAGCGCGGGCTCGGCCGGCACGACGTCGGTGTGGGCGTGCACCAGCAGGCCGGGCCGCTCGGGATCGGCCCCGGGCCAGCGCGCCATCACCGTCGTGCGGCCCGGGCGCGGCTCGATCAGCTCGACGTCGAGACCCACCTCGGTCAGCAGCCCCGCCGCGTACTCGGCGGCGAGCCGCTCACCGGGCCCGCGGTCGTCGCCGTAGTTGGACGTGTCGAACCGCATCAGGTCGCGGCAGATGGAGACGGCCTCGTCCTCGGCACTCATCGGCGCGCTCATCGAGCGGGGCCCTTCGGCAGGTCGACCTCCGTGAGCGGGCCGGGCCCCTCGACCGCGGGTGTGACCGACTCCAGCGACCTGCCGGTGGTCCGCGGGCCGAGCACCAGCACGTTCACGATCAGGACGGCGAGCGCGGCGGCGACCACGCCGAACACGAACTCCGGCCCGATGACCAACGCGGGGAGCAGGACGTAAGGCAGTGCGGCCGTGGTCAGCCGGCTGATCGAGTACGCGACGCCGGCACCGGTCGCCCGGAGGGCCGTCGGATAGATTTCGCCGTGATAGACGTGGTAGGCATTCGAGTAGATGTTGCTCACCAGCGTGAAGATGAATCCCCACAGGATGATCGTGGCGGGCGACTGGGCGTACCCGAAGAGCAGCCCGGCCACCGCCATGCCACCCGCGGTCACCGCGATCAGCACCTTGCGTTCCACGCGTTCCACGATCGGTAGGGACAGCGCCGAGCCGAGCGGGTAACCAATGAAGATGAACCCGAGATAGGCCAGGGAGGCGACGATCGAATAGCCCTTCGCGGCCAGCACCAGTGGGGCGATGGTGCCGAATCCGTAGTAGCCGAACGCCGAGCAGAAGTTGAGCACCCAGGCCATGGTGGTGGTGCGCCGAAAGCGAGGGGCGAAGATGGCCGACAGCGGCATCTTCTCGGCAACGGTCGGACTCTCCGGTTTCCGCTCGGGTTCCGGCAACACCTTTCCGCTCGCGCGGGCAGCGTCCTCCCACTTCGTCATCAGCGCGTCCGCCTCGTCGTGGCGACCGACGGCCTCCAGCCAGCGGGGTGACTCCGGCAGCATCCGCCGCAGCACCCAGACGATCAACGCACCGAGCGCACCGAGGATGAACATCCACCGCCAGCCGTCGACGCCGAATGGGCTCAATGGCACGAGAATGCTGGCCAGGAACCCGGCCGTCGGCACGCCGAGGAAACCCACGGTGTAGGCGAGCGCGGTGAACCGGCCGCGCAGCCTGGCCGGCAGCAGATCGGCCAGGTAGGCATCGGCCAGTGCCAGCTCGGCACCCAGGCCCACTCCGGCGAGGAATCGCGACACCACGAGCACCTCGACGTTCGGAGCGAGGCCACCCACGAGCGAGAAGAACGAATAGATCCCGAGATTCAGCAGGAACGCCCGCCGCCGACCGATCCGGTCGGCCACTCGGCCGAGGAAGATAGCTCCGATGAACTGGCCGACGAACGCGCTCGCCAACACCGCCTTCAACGGGTCCGCGCCGAGCTCGAAATGCTGCTTGAGCACGCCGGAGAGCGTGCCGGCGAGGAAGACCTCGTAGGTGTCGAAGAACAGTCCGAGGCCGACGCACACCACTGCCATGACGTGCAGCCGGGTGATCGGCATTCGGTCCAGCCTCGCCGATATCGTCATCGCATCAGACATAGGAGCCTCGTTCCGTCAAGGAGTCTGCCTAACGAATTAACACAACCTTGTGTCAGCTGTAACATGTGGCGCAGCGATCACTCGCCGGCGCCGCCCCCGTCGACTACCATCGGCGAGTCTTCCTGCGGCGCGCACCTTTGGATATGGCCAATGAGGTGTTCTCAGTAGCGGGTTGATCATGTCGTGCGGTCGTACTCGGTGTGGAGTAGTACGAGCGCAGCTGCGGTGATCACGCCGGTGCGCCAGGGACATAGCGTGACTCGCCGCAACGCGGCGAAGGTGGTCTTGAGCAGGGCGTTTCCGCGTTCGGCCAGAGCACGAAGGGCTGAGTGCAGGGTGTTGACGGTGCGCTGGTTGACCGTCTGCCCGCGGCCGGGGGCGAGTTTGATGGGCACGGTGAGCCGGTCGGCTTCGCCTTCGTAGCCGAGGTCGCCCAGCGCGGCGTGGGTGTCGTCGGTGAACGCGGCCAGGCCCTCGAGCAGCCCGGGGTGGGTACGGGCGCAGCGGGTGTCGTGCTCGCGGCCCGGCCGCACGTCGCTGGTCCATAGCGGCCATCCATCAGGTGCGGTGAGGACCTGGATGTTCCCGCCGTGGCGGCGGTGCTTGCCCGACCACCACAGGTCGACCCCGGGGGTGAGGCCGAGCGCGCGGCACCGGTCGGTGGCGATCAGGGTGCCGTCGAGATTCACGTGGGTGTGCCCGGCTGTGCGGGCGGCGAGCAGGGCTCCGTGCAGGCCGGGTGCGGCCGCGGCGAGGACGTCGATGCCTTCGTGCAGGTAACGGTAGGCCGTTGCAGTGCTGATCGCGTTGTCACCGGCCGAACATCGGACCCGGGTAGCATCACAGAACCAGCGGATCACCAGCACTGCCTGGGCGAACGGGGTCAACGCCCGCCGCCGGGTGCCACGTCGACGGCGTTGAAGGACCAGGAGCCGCGCCAGATAGGCCACGGTGCGCTCCCCGATCGGGAGGACAGCGGTGTAGGTGACAGGATCAGACATGCAGGACCTCGGTGACGGTGTCGATCTGTGCTGGACCGAACCGATCTACCGGGGTCCTGCCCCGTTCCCGCTCATCTCACCACCCTCGGCGTGTCGCCACGACCTGCCACCCCGCTACTGAGAACACCTCAATGACATCGGAAATGGACCGTTTTCCGACCGATATCCTCGGCGTGCTCGGAGACTGGTCGGCCGGCAGCGGGCCGCTCCACCTGCGCATCGCGGCGGCGGTCCGCGACGCGATCGAGTCCGGCGCGCTGCTGCCCGGGCGGCGGCTCCCGTCGGAGCGTCAGCTCGCCGACCAGCTGGCCGTGAGCCGCACGACCGTCGTCGCGGCCTACGACCGGCTGCGCGGCGAGGGCCTGCTCGTGAGCAGGCGCGGCAGCGGCACCCGGGTGAGCCTCGAGGCGCGGCCCCGGCGCGAGTTCACCGCGGCCGTGCCGGAGGGCCGCACCACCTCGATCGTGCGCCGGCTCATCACCGGGCAGAAGGACGTCATCTCACTCGCCATCCCCGACTGGGACGACAGCGCGGGGATCGGCCAGGCGGTCCGCGAGACGGTCGAGTCCGACCTCAAGGAGCTGCTGTCGGGCACGGGCTACCAGCCGCGCGGCCTGCTCACCCTGCGGGAGGCGGTCGCCGACTCCCACACCCGTGCCGGGCTGCCCACCAGCACCGACCAGATCCTGGTGACCAACGGCGCGCACCCCGCGGTGCTGCTGGCCACCCAGCTGTACGTGCGGCCGGGGGTGAGCGTCGTCGTGGAGAACCCGAGCTGGCCCGGCTACCTCGACATCTTCACCAACGCCGGTGCGCAGCTGGTCGGGGTGCCGCTCGACGACGAGGGCATCGACGCCGTCGAGCTGGACCGCACGCTCGCCGAGCGGCCGCCCGCGTTCGTCTACGTGATGCCGACCTACCAGAACCCCACCGGCATCCTCATGTCGCAGGCCCGCCGGCAGGCGCTGGCCCGCATCACCGCGCGCCACCGCGTCCCGGTGATCGAGGACCACTCCTACATCGGGTTGGCCCACGGCGACACGCCACCACTGCCGATCGCCGCGTACGGCGCTCCGCAGGCCGAGGTCCTCACCGTCGGGTCGCTCGACAACGCCGTCTGGCGAGGACTGCGGGTCGGCTGGCTGCGGGCGTCCGCCGACATCATCGACTCCCTGACCTACCGCAAGAGCCTCATCGACCTGGGCGGCCCGCTGCTCGACCACGCCATCGCCGCCCGGCTGCTGCGCCGTCACGGCTGGCCGATGGCGACCCGCTCGGCCGAGCTGTCGCACCGGCTCGACGTGCTGGAGGAACTGCTGCGCGATCGCTTGCCGAGCTGGCGCTGGCGCCGCCCCGACGGCGGGATCGCGCTGTGGGTGACGCTGCCGCGGCCGAACGCCACCGCCTACGCCCAGCTCGCCCTGCGCCACGGCGTGGAGGTGCTGCCCGGCCCCGCGCTGGACGCCACCGGTCGCGACGACACCCACATCCGCGTCCCGTTCACCCAACCGTCGCACGTGGCCGCCGAGTTCGTCGATCGGCTGGCGCTGGCGTGGGCCCAGCTGGAACGGTCGTGAGGTGGGTAGCGCGCTCGACGAGGACTGGCCCGAGGTCCGCGGGCTGTGTGCCGAGGTGCGCCGCGACGTGCCCGTCATCGTCCCGGAGATCGTCACGCACATCCGGGCGGCGTCGCCCGACTACGAGCACGTCCCGCGCGCCGACCACGAGAAGCACGTCGGTGAGCAGTTCCGCGGCCTGCTCGACGGGCTCGCCGCCCGGTGCCCGCCCACGGCGGCGCAGACCGAGGCAGCCCGGGAGCTGGGGCGGCAACGGGCCCGGCAGGGGGTGCGGGTCGAGGAGATGATCGGCGCGTACCACGTCGGCTACCGCGAGATGTGGAACGTGCTGCTGGCCAGGGCCGACGAGCGGGAGCCACCGCTCGCGGCGCACCTGGTGCGCGTCGTGGACCTGTGGTGGACGTGGATCCGGCTGATCAGCAGTGCCTCGGCCGATGCGCACGCCGAGACCCTGCGTTCCCAGCACGCCGTGCAGATCACCATGACGCACCGGTTCCTGGAGATCCTGCGCGCCGGCGAGGACCCGTCGGGTGAGGCCGTGCACCTCGCCCGTGCGCTGACGTTCGACCCGGACGGGTCGTTCCAGGCCGTCTGCTTCCTGCTGCCGAGCCGGCCCGAGGACGGGCTCGACCAGCTGCGCCAACGGCTGCGGCGGCTGCCGGGCACGATCCACTCCGCCACCCGCGGAACGCACGGCGTCGTGCTGTGCCAGGCCGCCGCGGCCGACCTGGTGACCGCGACGGTGCACGAGGCGCTCCCCGGGGAGGCCGTCGGCATCGGTCTGCCCCGGCCGGGCCTGGCCGGGGCCGAGGCCAGCATCGTCGATGCCGAGCGGGCGCTGGCCGTGGCGGGCGCCGGCGAGGCGGTGCTGTTCGGCGAGGAGTGGCTGCCCGCGACGTTGCTGCCGCACGGGCCACGGCTCGCACCGCTGCTGCAGGTCGGCAGCGACGTCGCCGCCGATCACCCTCATCTCGCCGACGCCGTCCTCGGGTACGCGGAGTGCGGGTTCTCGATCACGTCGGCCGCGAAGTCGCTGAACCTGCACCCGAACTCGGTGAAGTACCGCCTGGACCGCTGGACACAGCTGACCGGCTGGGATCCGCGCGAGGTGCGCGGCCTGCTGAACTCGTGGATCACCCTGCGGATGCGGGAACGGTCGCGTACCGGACGAGCAACGCGATGACGCCGACGCCGACCGCGCAGATGACCATGCCGATGTGCATGCCGGTCACCACTGAATCGGCGGAGCTCATGATGCCGCCCAGCACCGCGACGCCCAGCACTCCGCCGAGCTGGCGGCTGGCGTTGAACACGCCGCTGCCCGTGCCGGTCAGGCCCGGTGGGGGGCTGACCACCGCGAGCGAGGCCGTCGGTGGGAGTGCCAGCCCGCTCCACAGGCCCTGCAGGGCCATCGCGGCGCCGAGCACCCAGTACGGCGAGGTGGCATCGCACAGCAACATGAGCAGGAAGCCGGGCACCCCGACCAGCGCGGCCAGGTAGACCGGCACGCTCAGCCCGCGCTCGATCATCAGCCGGCTGGTGAGCAACGGCGGGGCGAGCGCCGTCGCGATGGTGATCGGGAGCAGCTGCAGGCCGGCGACCAGCGCACTCGTCCGGTGCACGGTCTGCAGGTAGATCGCGAGCAGGAACAGGGTGCCGAAGAAGACGAACTGGAACACCAGCCCGTTGACGGCGGCGACGGTGAACCGGCGATCGCTGAACAGCCGCGGCGGGACGAGCGGATGGGCGCTGCGGGCCTGGACGACGACGAACGCGGGCACCGCCAGCACGACGATCGCCCCGGCGGCCAGGATCAACGGCGACGTCCAGCCGTACGACGGGCCCTCCATCAGGGCGAACGCCAGGGCGCCCAGCGCCGCGATCGCCAGCACCTGCCCCCACCCGTCGATCGGACGGCGCGGCCCGCGCGGGATGTCGGTGATCGTGCGGCGGGCCAGCAGGTAGATCCCGACGCAGATCGGCACGTTCACCACGAAGATGGCCCGCCAGCCGAGTGTGTCGATGAACAGTCCGGAGATCAACGGGCCCGCGGCGAGCGCGGCCGCGCCGGTGCTGCCCCAGATCGCGACGGCGCGCGACCGGGCGGCCGGGTCGGCGAACAGGTGCGGGATCAGCCCGAGCAGGGCCGGCAGCAGCAGTGCCGCCGCGACCCCCTGCAGCAGCCGGAAGCCGATCAGCAGCTCCAGGCCCGGCGCCAGGCCGCACAGCAGCGAGGTGACCGCGAAGCCGAGCACACCGAACCGGTAGGCACGGTCGTTGCCGAGCCGGTCTCCGATCGCGCCACCGCACAGGATCAGCGCGGCCACCGCCAGCGTGTAGCCGTTGACGACCCACAGCAGCCCGCTGAACGAGCCGCCGAGCGACTCCTGGATGTGCGGGACCGCCAGGTTGACGATGTTGGTGTCCAGCATGATCACGAAGTTGCCCAGGCACACCGCGAAGAAGCCGAGTGACCGCCGTCGAGTCGGTCCGGCTCCGATCCCGACCTCCACATGCTGCGACATGCACCCAGCGTCTCCCTCGACGGCCGACCGGGTAATGCACTCGACCACGATTTTCCGGGCCACGAGTTCGTGGAAACCACGAACACCCGGCTCGACGCCGCGTCGCCCGTCAGCGGAAGAGCGCGATGTTCTCGGTGACCCAGTCGTGGAGGGTGAGCGGCGCCCGGCCCGTGACGCGCTCGACCGTGTCGAACACCGTCCGGTCCCACTCGACCGACTGGCGCTTCAGCTCGAGGAGCACCTCGAGCCGCGGCCCGCCCCAGCCGCGCTCGGCGTACTCGGCCCGGGCCTCGGCCGGGGTTCGCTCGACGTGCGCGACGGGCCGGCCGACGACCTCGGCGACGACCTCCACCATGCGGGCCGGCGAGATGGCCTCACCGCCCGTGATCGGCAGAGCCGCGCCGAGGTGGTCGTCGGTGAGGAGCGCCCGGTACGCCACCGAGGCGATGTCACGCGGGTGGACCATGGCGGACGTCGGATCCCCCTGGGTGGTGTGGACGACGCCGTCCGACGCGACGGACCGGGCGTACTGACCCACGAACGACATGAACGTGCCGGGTCGCAGGATGGTCCACCGCATGCCCGACTCCCGCACCACGTCCTCACCGCTGCTGTGGCCGAGGCTCAGGGGGTCGGTGGCGCCGAACTCGACCCCGCTGGTCGAGAGCTTCACGAGCTTGCCGACGCCGGCCGCTCGGGCCGCCGCGACGAGGTTCGTCTCGTGCACAGGGCCTTCGTGCCCGTAGCCGGGCGGGACGACGAACACGGTGTCCACGCCGGTGAACACGCCGTCCAGGCTCTCGGGGCGTTCGAGGTCACCTCCGACGACCTCGACCCCCTCGGGGAGGTCGGCCTTCTCGGGGAACCGGGTCAGCGCGCGGACGGGTTCGCCGGCGGCCACGAGCTGCGGGACGAGCTCGGAGCCGACGGTGCCGGTGGCACCGGTGATCAGGTACATGGGTGTCTCCTTCGTGGAGGGGTGGAACAGGGGGAGGTGGGGGTCAGGGCGTGCCGGGGGCCGCACCGTCGGGGGCCGCACCTTCGGGGGCCGCACCGTCGGCCGTCGCGTCCTCGGGCAGTCGGGTGCTCGGGAAGAACAGCGAGACCACGAACCCGACGACGACGACCGGGACCATCGCGGCGAACACGGAGGCCCCCAGGGACCTGCCCATCTGCCGCAGCATGGTCGTGACGCCGTGGACCGCGCCCATGTCGTGGGTTCCCCCGCCGCTGCGCGCGGCGACGGTGAGCGCCTGCTGGTTGAGCCCGGCCGCGACGCCGAACATCAGCAGGTACAGGATCGTCAGCGGGAGCGGCGTCGCCGGACCGGCGGTGACGAAGAGCAGCGCCGTCAGGGCGAAGAGAGCCATGCTCGCCGGCGGGTACCAGCGGAACGAGCCCGTGCGCCCGATGAGCCGGGCGCTCCCGTACTGGCTCACGACGACGGCCAGCATCATCGCCGCGAGGATCACGCCCGACTCGCCCGCACCCAGCCGGTCGACCGACTGCAGCCAGAGCACGAGGTAGTTGATGCTGCCGAGGCCGACGAACCCGGCGATGACGTCGACCACCGAGACCACGCTGATCGTCCGGTTCCGGAAGAGCGAGAGTGGGATGACCGGATCGGCCGCGCGCCGCTGCGACAGCACGAACGCGACGACGAGCAGCACCGAGGCCATGCAGAGACCGATGACCACGCCCGGGCTCCGCGGGTCCGACCTGCCGGCCTGGTTCGCCAGGAGGTTGAGCGCGACGATGGCCGAGGTCAGCAGCACCGCGCCCAGGTGGTCGATCCGCACTCGACCGGGCGCGGATCGCGGAGGCAGGTGCAGCGTCGCCGAGACGATCGCGATCACCGCCAGCCCGATCGGCAGGTTCATCAGGAACGTCCAGCGCCAGCCGAACAGGTCCGTGACGACACCACCGACGGTCGGCCCGGCCAGAGAGGCGACCCCGACGGTGACGGAGATCCAGCCGTAGTACCTCGCGCCCGCTCGCGGCGAGAACATCTCGCCGATGATCGCGAGCACGCAGACGAACAGACCGCCGCTGCCGACGCCCTGGACGACGCGGAACGCGACCAGCTGCCCCATGGTCTGCGCGAGACCGGAACCGGTCGAACCGACGAGGAAGACGACGACGGAAACGACCAGCACCTGCTTGCGGCCGAACAGGTCACCCCACTTGCCGCAGATCGGTAATGCGACCGTACCACCGATGAGATAACCCGCGGTGACCCATCCGAACTGGTTCAGGGAACCCAGGTCGCCGACGATGCGTACCAGCGCGGTGGCGACGACCTGAGCATCGAGCAATGACAGGAAGACGGCGGCCATCAGCGCCACCATGATGGTGCGCACCCGAGTGGAGGACAGATCCGCCGTCAGCGAACCGGAACGAGGCGTGGACACGACGACATCCCTACGAGATGGTCGACCGGCGCTCGGCCCTCAGCACGAACACCAGGTCAACGGCATGGTCAGAAGTAGACGAAAAGACAGCGCGCGGTGGCGCCGGAGTGGGGTCTCGACCTCTGCGTTCTCGCGCGAATACAGCGAGACAGAGACCTGACCGAGCGTGGCTTCGCTCTCCTCAACCGCGGGTCCTTGTCGTCCGGCTCTGCCGGAGGACCCCGGTCCTCTTCATTCGTACTTCTTGACCGATCACATCCTCACACAGGACATCGTGCCCACCATTGAATGCCGACGAGGACGCTAGCAGGCGACCACTTCGGCGGCAACGCGATATCAGCACGATCCACTGGCCACGAAACGACTCCACGGTCCTGCGACGCCGGCTCGGACACAGATCCTCCGAATCCGGTCACGGGCCTTCGGGCGGTCCCGTGCTCTCCGGACCCGCGCGCGTGACCCCGGCCGCATCCGCAGCGGCCGCCCGGATCGACGGGGCGACCACTCGGGCGAGGGCGAGCCAGAGCAGGTCGGCACCCCTGGTCCGGTCGAGCCCCACGCGGCACCACCGGCAACCTGCGCCGCGTCGGCCGTTCGGCCACCACCACCGCCGGATCGCACGGCCCGTGCGGCCCGTCGGCACGTCTCGTGCCGGCGTCGTTCGACCACGCGCACGGTGTGTGTGGAATCTCTTGCACATCGGATCCAAAGAATCCTAATGTTGGATCCAATCTACGTCAGGTCAGGAGAGTCCGTGCGTTCTTCGTTGCCCTCGCTCGCGCCGTCGGCCGGGCTGTACATCGACGGGGCCCGGATCCCGGCCGGCGATCGGGCCTCGTTCCCGGTCGTCGACCCCGCCACCGAGGAGGTCCTGACCCACGCCGTGCAGGCCGACGACGCCGACGTGGACGCCGCCGTCGCCGCCGCGGGTACCGCGCTGCGGGACCGCCGGTGGTCCGGACTCGCCCCGCTGGAGCGGGCGGCCGTACTGAACCGGGTGGCCGACCTGATCGAGCAGGACCTCGAGGACCTCGCGATCCTCGAGACCCGCGACAACGGCAAGCCGATCGAACGCTCACGGGCCGACACCGGCCAGGCGGCGCGCACGTTCCGGCACTTCGCCGGCGCCCCGAGCCGGTTGACCGGCAGCACCGTCCCGATCGACGGCGGGGCCCACCACGTCTACACGACGCTGCAGCCGGTCGGGGTGGCCGCGCTGATCCTGCCGTGGAACTTCCCGATCATGACCGCCGCGTTCAAGCTCGCCCCGGCCCTGGCCGCAGGCTGCCCGGTGGTGGTCAAGCCCGCCGAGCAGACACCGCTGACGATGCTGCGCCTGGCCGAGTTGCTGACCGAGGCGGGCGTGCCCCCCGGAGTGGTGAACGTGCTGACCGGCGACGGCCGCGTCGGCGCGGCGCTGACCGCCCACCCCGGCGTCGCGACGGTGTCGTTCACCGGCAGCACCGCCGTCGGCCGGGAGGTCGGTGTCGCCGCGGCAGGCCGGCTCGCGCACTCGACGCTGGAGCTGGGCGGCAAGAGCGCCAACATCGTCTTCGACGACGCCGACCTCGACGCCGTCGTCACCACCGCGATGCGTGCGTCCTTCGGGCACTCCGGCCAGATGTGCACCGCCGGCAGCCGACTGCTCGTGCAGCGCTCGATCCTGCCCGAGCTCACCGAACGACTGCGGGCCGCCGTCGGGCGGGTCCCGATGGGCGACGGGCTCGCCGGCGGGATCTCGGTCGGACCGCTGGTCTCGCACGAGCAGCGCAGCCAGGTGCTCGGCTACATCGAGAAGGGCCGGGCGGAAGGGGCCGAGCTCGTCGTGGGCGGGGGTTGTCCGGACGGGCCCGGCTACTACGTCGAACCGACCCTGTTCACCGGCGTCACGAACGACATGGTGATCGCCCGGGAGGAGATCTTCGGCCCGGTCCTCGGCGTCCTCGCCTTCGACCACGAGGACGAGGCACTCGTCCTCGCGAACGACTCGACCTACGGGCTCGCCGCCGGTGTCTGGACCCGGGACCTCGGTCGCGCCCACCGCATCGCCGCGCGTCTCGAGGTCGGGACCGTATGGGTCAACACCTACAACGTGTTCGACCCGGCCCTGTCGTTCGGCGGGGTCAAGGACAGCGGCCTCGGCCGGGACCTCGGTGACGAGGCGCTGCAGGGCTTCGTCGAGTCCCGGGCCGTCGTGGTGGCGCTGTGAGCCCCGAGTCGATCGCCGGCCCGGCCCCCCGGCCGGCCCTCGGGACGGCACCCGCGCCGGGGATCGACGTCGCCGCGGAACGGGCCCGCACCCCCGGTGTCACCGAGTCGCACCACCTGAACGCAGCCGGCGCGGCCCTGCCGACCGCAGCTGTCGTCGACACCGTGGTCGAGCACCTCCGCCGCGAGGAGCGCGACGGTGGTTACGAGGCCGCAGCCGCGGTGGGTGAGGCGGTCGAAGCCGTCTACGACGACGTCGCCGAGCTCGTCGGTGCCCGCGCGGCGGAGATCGCGTTGTTCGACACGGCGACCACCGGCCTGCGGGTGCTGGTCGACGCGCTCGTGAGCAGCGGGACACCGCGGCTGCTCGTGAGCCGCTCGGCCTACGTGAGCCACGCCCTGCACCTCATGGCCCACGCCCGGCGCACCGGGACCGGGCTCGAGATCCTCCCCGTCGATCCCGCGACCGGTGCCGTCGACCTCGACGCCCTCGCGCTGAGCCTGCACGGTGGTGGACCGGCGATCGTGTTCGTCGCTCACCTGCCGACGTCGTCCGGGCTGGTGGAGCCGGTCGCCGCGCTCGGCGCGCTGACCCGCCGGCACGGGGCACGCCTCGTCGTCGACGCCACCCAGTCGGTCGGCCACCTGCCCGTCGACGTCGGCGAGATCGGCTGCGACGTACTGGTCACGACCGGGCGGAAGTTCCTGCGGGCCCCGCGGGGTACGGCCTTCGCCTGGGTGCACCCCGCCGTGCTGCCCACCCTCGAACCGGGCGCCCCGGACGTGCGGGGTGCCGCGTGGACCGCGGAGCGCGAGTGGACCCTGGCCGGCACCGCACGCCGCTTCGAGACCTGGGAGCACTCGGTCGCCTGCCGGCTCGGCCTGGGGGTCGCGGTCCGTGAGACGGTCGAGCGGGGTCTCGACGTCACCACCGCACATCTGGTCGCACTCGGCGCGGACCTGCGCGAGCAGCTGCGGTCGCGGCCCGGGGTGACCGTGCGCGACCCGGCCGCGAGCACCTCCGGGATGGTGACCTTCACCGTCGACGGCGTCGAGCCCGCCGAGGTCAAGCACCGGCTCGCCGCGGCGCGGGTCCGGGTCGTGACCGTCCCGGCGAGCCACGGTCAGTGGGATCTCGGCGCACGCGAGGTTCCCGCAGTCGTGCGCGCCTCGGTGCACGTCTACAACAACACCGACGACCTCGACGCCCTGCTGTCCGTCGTGGACACGATCACGGCGGGGCACCGGTGACCCGCACCGTGCTCGACGCCGACGTCGTCGTCGCCGGGCTGGGCGTGCACGGCACCGCCGCGGCGTACGAGCTCGCCGCGCGCGGCCGGCGGGTGATCGGCTTCGACCGGTTCGGCGAGGGCCACCTGCGCGGCTCCTCGCACGGGCGGACCCGGATGATCCGCCGCGCCTACCCGAACCCGGTGTGGAACCCGCTGGTCGAGCGGGCCTACGTCGGCTGGCGGCGCTGGGAGCGGCGCACCGGCGAGACGCTGCTGCACCGCACCGGCGGGCTCTACGCCCACCCCGAGCCCGGACAGCTGCAGGGCCCCGGTTGCGAGACCGTCTCGGACCCCGACCGGCTGCGCGAGCTCGCCCCGGGGCTGTCGTTGCCGGACGGCTGGCACGCCGTCTCCGACCCGGACGCCGGTGTGCTGGAGGCCGGGGCCGCGCTGCGCGCGGCCCGCGCGGCCGCCCGCACGGACGGCGCCGAACTGATCTTCGACGAGCCCGTGCTGGGCTGGACGCCCGTCGGCTCCGGGCCGGACGCGGGCGTCGTCGTCCACACCGGACGACGCAGCGTCCGGGCCCGACGCCTGGTCGTCGCCACCGCGGGCTGGGTCCCCGATCTGGTACCCGAGCTCGGCGGACTGTTCAGCACCTGGCGGATCCTCACCGTCACACTGCGTCCGGGGCACCCCGCCGCCGCTCCCCCGTCGCTCCCCGCGTTCTCGGTGCACCGGCCACAGGGGCTGATGTTCGGGCTGCCCGACGTGGCGGGCAGCGGCTACAAGGCCGGCACCGACACCGAACGGATCTGGGACCCCGAGCGTCCCGTCGAGCCGGTGGCCGCGGACGAGGTCGCCGCGCTGTGCACCCTGATGTCCCGGCACGTACCGGAGGTGCCCGCCCACCCGTCCACCGACGTCGCCGAGGCGAGGGCCTGCCTCTACACGATGACGACGGACCGCCGCTTCGTCATCGGGAGGCTGCCGGCGACGCCGCAGGTGGTGGTCGCCGCGGCCTGCTCGGGCCACGGGTTCAAGTTCGGGCCCGCCGTGGGCGAGGCGGCCGCCGACCTGTGCGAGGGGATCGACCGTCCCGACCTCGACTTCGTCGGCGTCACCCGACGACTGACCGCAGCATGACCGCGACGGGCGGCGGATCCGTCTCAGCCGACGAACACCGTGGCGGAGCGCTGCTCGTACCAGCGGGCCAGCGCGTCACCGGCCGCGATGACGTGCGCCCGCATCTCGGCGGCCGCGGCGTCGGCGTCTCCGGCGCGGAGCGCGGCGATGATCCGCTCGTGCTCGGCGAAGTTCTCGTCGCGGTGCCGGCTGTCGTTGACGATCAGCTGCGAGGACACGTTGCGCGGGAACGCGCCGTTGATGTCCTCGATGGAGCGGGTGAGCCGGGCGTTGCCCGCGACCTCGGAGATCAGGGTGTGGAAGGCGTCGTTGGCCGCCCGGTGCACCGGTGTGCGGCCCTCGCCCTGGGCGGCGGACTGCTCGTACATCTCCCGGTTGTCGCTCTCCAGCTCGTCGAGCTGCTCGCGGGTGATCCGGGCGACCGCGCGGCGGGCGGCGAGCGCCTCGAGCTCGGCGCGCACCTCGTAGGCCTCCCGGACCTCCCACGGCGCGGGTACCCGCACGACCGCGCCGCGGTGCGGGTGCACCGCGATCAGCCCGCCGTTCTGCAGCTGGCGGATCGCCTCACGGATCGGGGTGCGGCTGACGCCGAACAGGGTGGCGAGCTCGGCCTGACGCAGCTGGCCGCCGATCGGGATGTCCCCACCCATGATCATGTCCCGGATGCGGGCGGCGAGGTCGTCGACCAGCGTGGCACCCGGCGCTCCCTGCGCGGCCCCACCCTCGGTCCCGTCGGTATCCGGTGTACGCCGGACCATGCCCGTCCCCCCGTCCTCAGCGCCGTCGCGTGGCGGCGATACCGCGCCGGTGGACCCGAAACGATAGCCGACGGGTGCGTGCTCACCCGGGATGGATCCCAACCCGTGGGTCGTGGATCAGTTCCGCGGGCGGCCGTCCGCCGTCGTCGTCGAGCCACAGCCGTCACTTTCGGATCCACTTTAATCCGTCATGGATACCAACCGTCGACCCGTGGTCGCTCCGGACTCGTCCGGGCACCCGGTGGAGGAGGACCGACCCGATGAGCGTGATCGAGGGCGTGGCCGCGTCCGGACCGGAACGGACACCGGGAGCCGGGAGCGGCCCGCGGTTCGGCCGGCAGACCCCACCGTCCCCGGCCCAACGGCACTGGACCGAGCCCCTCGCCGAGTCGGAGATCGCCGAGATCGTCGACCTGGTGAAGGCCGACCCGCGGATCGGCGAGCACCCCCGGTTCTGGGGGGTGTCGGTCGACGAGCACCGTGCCCGGGACCTGCCGGCGGGCGTCGGTCGGCCGGTCCGGTCGATCGTCATGAACCCCGACGCGCACGCCGCGTGGGAGGTCACCGGCTGGACGTCGGGGGTCGACCGGCCGGCGTCGTTGCAGACCTGGACCCCGGTGGACGCCCGCCGGCCCGGGATCTCCAGCGAGGAGGCCCGGATGATGGCCCAGGCCTGCCGGGACGATCCCGGGATGCGCGCGGCACTGGCCCGCCGCGGGATCACCGACCCGTCGCTGGTCTGGGTCGACCCGGAGTCGATCACCGGCTTCGAGCCCCCGGAGTTCGCCGGGCGGCGGCTGTCCTGGGGGGCGGTCTGGCACCGCGAGCACCCCGAGGACAACGGCTACGCGCGCCCGGTCCCCGGCCTGGTCCCGATCGTCGACATGGAGACCTTCGAGGTCCTGCGGATCGAGGACCACGACTCCGGCCCGCCCACCGCCGAGGCCGGGAACTACCGATCCGGTGACTGGGGCCCGGACCGTGTCGTCGCCCCGCTGGAGATCGTCCAGCCCGACGGGCCGGGCTTCACCGTCGACGGGCACCTGGTGCGCTGGCAGAACTGGTCGTTCCGGGTGGGCTTCACCCACCGCGAGGGCATGGTGCTGCACGACGTGCGCTACCTCGACGGCGACCGCGAGCGCACGGTGCTGCGCCGGGCCGCGGTCAACGAGATGTACGTGCCCTACCTCGACCCGGACCCGACGGCGTACCGGAAGAACTTCTTCGACTGGGGCGAGTACGGCGCGGGCCCGCTCACGGCGTCGCTGGCGCTGGGCTGCGACTGCCTCGGCGAGATCCGCTACCTCGACGCCGCCGTGCTGGGCGGGCACGGCGAGCCGCGGACCGTCCGGAACGCGGTGTGTCTGCACGAGGAGGACGCCTCGATCCTCTGGAAGCACGTCAACACCCGCACCGGCCACGCCGAGGTGCGCCGGAGCCGGAAGATGGTCGTCTCCTCCTTCGCCACCGTCGCCAACTACGACTACGGCTTCTACTGGTCCTTCCACCAGGACGGCACGATCGACCTGGAGATCAAGCTGACCGGCATCATGTCGGTCACCGGGCTCGGACCGGACGGGGCCGCCCGGCACGGTCGCCGGGTCGGCGCCGACGTGCAGGCGTCGAACCACCAGCACTACTTCGGGCTGCGTCTGGACACCGCGGTCGACGGGCCCCGGAACCGGCTCAGCGAGATCCACGCCGAGGTCGAGCCCGACCCGGAGCTCGACCCGTACGGCAACGCCTGCCGGATGGTCCGCACGCCGATCACCAGCGAGGCGGCCGGCGCCCGGAGCGCCGACCCGTCCCGCGCGGTGCACTGGCTGGTCGAGAGCACCGAACGGACGAACCGCTTCGGCGACCCCACCGGCTACCGGCTGGTGCTCCCGAACACGACCCGGCTGTTCGCCCGGCCCGGCAGCGTCGTGGAACGCAAGGCGCCGTTCGTGTCCCGGGCGCTCTGGGCCAGTGCCTATGCCCCCGACGAGCGCTTCATCGCCGGTGAGTACCCGAACCAGGGCCCGCTGGGCGAGGACGGCGTGCACGTGTGGCAGCGGGCCGACCGTCGGCTCGACGACGCCGAGCTGGTGCTCTGGCCGGTCGTCGGCGTGCACCACGACCCGCGTCCCGAGGAGTGGCCGGTCATGGCCGTGCACCGGATCGGGATGCGGATGGAGCCCGACGGGTTCTTCGACCGCAACCCCTCGCTCGACCTGCCGGCCCCGGCCCCCGCCCGGTCCGGCGACGGGTGCTGCCACTGATGGCCGCCCTGCGCGGGCGGCCCGGCGCGCGATCCGCGGCCGGAACTCGACCCGTGAACCGATCCCGACGCGAGAGAGGCCCGTCGTGCTGAAGCGCGAGGACAACGAGAAGCTGACCCGTACCGGCCCGGACGCCCCGCTCGGCCGGCTGATGCGTTCCTACTGGCAGCCCGCCGCGCTGGTCTCCGAGATGCCGGAGGACCGGCCGGTCAAGGCCGTCCGGCTGATGAGCGAGGACCTCGTGCTGTTCCGGCGCGACGACGGCGGCTGGGGCCTGATCAGCCGGTTCTGCGCGCACCGCGGCGTCGACCTGTCCTACGGCCGGCTCGAGGACGGCGGCCTGCGCTGCCTCTACCACGGCTGGCTCTACGGGCCGGACGGCCGCTGCCGGGAGCAGCCGGCCGAGCCGCCGTCGAGCACCTTCGCCGACAAGATCCGGATCCGCAGCTACCCCTGCGAGGAGCGCAACGGCATCGTCTTCGCCTACCTCGGCGCGGGCGATCCGCCGCCGTTCCCGGCGTTCGACTGCTTCACCGCGCCACAGGCCTACACCTTCGCCTTCAAGGGGCTCTGGGAGTGCAACTGGCTCCAAGGCGTCGAGGGCGGGATCGATCCGAGCCACGTCTCGTTCCTGCACCGCTTCGTGGGTGAAGACCCGCGTGAGGTCTACGGCCGGCAGTTCAGCGAGGAAGTCGCAGGAACCGGGCAGAAGCTGTCCAAGCTGGTCGGTGACCACGTCCGCCCGGACATCGAGGTCGAGCGGGCCGAGCACGGGCTGCGGGTGTTCGCGATCCGTGAGCTCGACGGGGAGCGCACACACGTCCGGATCACGAACCTGATGTTCCCGAACGCGTTCGTGGTGCCGTTCGGCAACGACAAGGTCTTCGCGCAGTGGCACGTGCCGATCGACGACGAGAACCACTACTGGTACATGGTCCTCTACGACTTCGCCGAGCGGACCGACGCCGAGACCCTGCTCGCGCAGCGGCTGGCCGAGGTGACCCTCCCCGACTACCGGCCGATCCGGAACCGCGGCAACGACTGGGGCTTCGACGCGACCGAACAGAGCGAGCTGACCTACACCGGGATGGGTCTGGACATCAACGTCCACGACCAGTGGGCGGTCGAGAGCATGGGCCGGGTCCAGGATCGGACCGTCGAGCGGCTCGGGGTCTCCGACCGGGCGGTCACCGCGAACCGGCGGCTGCTGCTGAAGTCGCTGGAGGCCTTCGAGGCGGGTTCCCCGCTGCCGGCCCAGCCCCTGGACGCCGACGGCGCCGCGCGGCTGGTGGGTCCGGTCGCCGTCGACATGGTCGGCCCGACCACGGGGTGGCAGGGGCAGTGGGCCGCCCACGACGCCCGCCGCCGTGCCGAGTCCCCGTGGGCGACACCGCTCGGTTCCCCCGCACTGTCCGACGACACGGCGGCCGGAGCGGGGGCGACCGCCGATGCGTAGCGTCGACGAGCGGCCGGTGGCCGAGGGCGGCGGCGGGCACTCCGCCCGCCCGATGCTCGACGCCGACCGCGGCGGCTTCGTCGAACGGCACGGACTGTGGTCCGAGCAGCAGTACGCCGCCGCGGCGCAGCTGCGCCGGGTGGTCGACGAGCTCGGCATCGAGCTGGTCCGGGTCTGCTTCGTCGACCAGCACGGGGTGCTGCGCGGCAAGTCGATCACCAGTACCGCACTGCCGGGCGTCCTGCGCTCCGGACTGACCGCGCCGTCGTCGCTGCTGCTGAAGGACCCGTCCGGGCGCTCGACGTTCGCGGTGTTCGACGGGCTGCGGCTGGACGGCCACCGCGGCTTCTCCGGCGCCGGTGACGTGGTGCTCGTCCCCGACCCGGCCACCTTCCGGGTGCTGCCGTGGGAGAACCGGACCGGGCTGCTGCTCGCCGATCTGCACTACCCCGACGGCGGGGTGGTCCCGTTCTGCACGCGGGGTCTGCTGCGTCGGCAGCTGGGCGCGCTGGCCGGGCGCGGCATGAGCCTGACCGTCGGCCCGGAGCTGGAGTTCCACGTGTTCGCCCGTGCGGACCCGGCGATGGACCCCGCGCAGGTCGGCCGGCCCGGCGCGCCGGGCACCGCGCCCGTGGTCCGGCCGCTCACCCCCAGCTCCCAGCTGCTCGACATCGGTGGCCTGGACCGCTGCGACGAACTGGTCACCGGGATCCACCGGACACTGACCCGGCTGGACCTGCCGCTGCGCTCGATCGAGCTCGAGTTCGGGCCCAGCCAGTTCGAGATCACCCTGGAGGCGGGCGAGGCGGCGGTGGTCGCCGACCAGGTCGTGCTGGCCCGCACGGCGATCAAGCAGCTGTGTGCACGAATGGGCCTGCACGCCACGTTCATGTCCCGGCCGCAGGGGTCCGAGACCGCCTCCACCGGCTGGCACCTGCACCAGTCGCTGTGCGATCTCGACACCGGCGCCCCGGTGTTCCCCGGGGCGGGGACCGACTCGGTCCTCTCACCGCTCGGCAGGTCCTACCTCGCCGGCCTGCTGGAGCATGCGGTCGCCGCGGCGGTCTTCGGCACACCCACCGTCAACGGGTACAAGCGCTACCAGCCGCACTCGCTGGCCCCGGACCGCGTGCTGTGGGGGGCCGACAACAAGGGGGCGATGGTGCGGGTGGTCGGTTCGGCCGGCGACCCGGCCGCCCGGTTGGAGAACCGTTCGGGGGAACCCGGCGCGAACCCCTACCTCTACATCCTCTCCCAGCTGGTGTGCGGTCTCGACGGGATCGACCGCGGGCTCTCGCCCGGGGAGCCGTCGGACTCGCCCTACCGCGACGAGGCGCCGCGGCTGCCGCGCACCCTGGGTGCCGCGGTCGACGCGCTCGACGCCAGTGCCCTGTTCCGGCGCGAGCTCGGTGACGTCGTCGTCGACTGGTACGTCCACCTCAAGCGGGCGGAATTCGAGCGCTACCTGGCCGACGTGTCGGCCTGGGAGCAGCGCGAGTACTTCGACCTGCTGTGACCAGCCCGGTGAACGACGTGGGTGCACTGCTGGTCGTCGGTGACGTCCGCACCATGGACCCGGCCCGCCCACGGGCCGGCGCGGTGGGGATCCGGGGCGACCGGATCGTCGCGCTCGGGTCGGTCGACGAGGTACGGCGCGAGCTGGGCCGGGGTCGCGTCGTCGAGCACGACGCCGGCGGGTTCGTCCTGCCCGGGTTCGTCGACAGTCATGTGCACGTGCTGTGGGCCGGACGGGCGCAGGAGCGGGTCGGCCTCGACGATGCGACGAGCATCGCCGAGATCGGGCACCGCCTTCTCGCGCACGACGCCCGCCACCCCGGTACGGGCTGGATCGAGGCCGAGGCCGGTTTCGACCCCGGGGACCTGGCCGAGGGCCGGCTGCCCACCGCCACCGACCTCGACGCCGCCGTGCCGCACCGTCCGGTCCTCCTCGACCGCAAGGGGCACGACGCGATCGTCAACACCGCGGGTCTGCAGGCTGCCGGGATCGATGCCACCACCCCCGACCCGCCGGGCGGGCGGATCGAGCACACCCGCGACGGCCGGCCGACCGGCCTGCTCGTCGAGCATCCGGCCGCCGATCTCGCACGCGCCGCGATCGGCGAGCCGGACGACGCGCGTCGCGCGGGGTGGATCGAGACCGGCACCCGTCTGCTGCGCGGGCACGGGTTCACCGGCGTGATGGACCCGGCCGTCGGCCCCGGCGAGCTCGCCGCCTACGCCGCCGCGGCACGTTCCGGGCGCCTCGCCACGCGGGTGGTGGTGATGCCGCTGGGCGACGACCACCTCGACGACGCCGCGCTGCAGGCCGCCGTACGACGGTCCGGAGTCGCCGGCGCCGATCCCGGCCGGCTGCGGGTGGGCCCCACCAAGCTGTTCCTCGACGGCGGCGGATCCCTCGGCACGGCCTGGCGGTCGACCCCGTGGCCGGGCACCGACGGCTACACCGGCAACCGGACGCTGAGCGTCGAGGCGCTGCGGACACACTGCCGGAGCGCCGCGGCGGCCGGGCGGGGGGTCGGGATCCACGCCGTCGGCGACGCCGCCGTCGACCTCGTGCTGGACGCGCTGGAGGAGGTCGACCGGCGGACACCGGTGGCCGGTCTGGGCTTCCACCTCATCCACGCCTACCTCGAACCGAGCGCACGGGCGATGCGGCGCACCGCATCGCTGGGGGTGGCCCTCTCGGCCCACCCTGCTCTCTGGTGGAACGCCGGGGCGTCCGTCGTGGACCGGCTCGGCGAGGCGGTGGCCGCCCGGTCGAACCCGCTCCGTTCCTGGATCGACGCCGGGGTGCTCGTCGGAGGCGGCTCGGACGGGCCCGGGCCACCGCTGTCGGCGCTGCACGGCATGTGGCAGGCGCGCACCCGGAGGATCCGCGGATCCGAGCACCCGGTCGGCCCCGGCGAGGCCATCACCGCCGAGGAGGCGCTGGCCCTGTTCACCACCCGGGCCGCGGCGGTCGCCGGCCTCGACGGGCTCGGCCGGCTACGGGTGGGCGGACCGGCCGATCTCGCCGTGACCGACGTCGACCCGCTGGGGCCCGCCGGCCCGCTGCCCGGGGGACGCGTCCTGGCCACGGTCACAGCAGGTGCGCTCCACGTTCCGTGACACCGCATGCGCGCGCTGCACCGCACGTGGTGCACGCCATGCCCTCCGCCCACCCGTTCATGACGACGTAAAGGAACGGAAACAGGTCCCGACCTAGACTTCAGCCGGGATACCACTCGTAGTGTTTTGGATCCACGCCACCGACACGTCCTCCGAGGAGATCGCGATGCCGCCCACCACCCCGACCGATCGGCGGCAGCTGTCGCGCCGCAGCCTCTTCCGCGGTGCGGGCGCGCTCGGTCTCGGCGTCGGCCTGACGAGCCTGCTGAACGCCTGTGGCGTGGCCTCCCCGGGAGGGGGCGGCGGGGGCACGGCGGGAGGCACGCTCACCGTGGGCACCGACGCGACCAGCGGGGTGTTCGACCCGGCGTTCTACACCACCCTCGGCGATTGGATGGTCGTCGACTCGGTCTGCCGCGGACTGACCTTCTGCGACTTCACCGATCCCGAGCCACGACCGGACCTGGCCGAGAGCTGGACCGTCTCCGAGGACGGGCTGACCTACGAGTTCGCGCTGCGGCAGGGGGTGACCTTCCACGACGGGACGACCTTCACCTCCGCCGACGTGCTGGCCAGCCTGAACCGTCAGCTGAACGCGGACGACCCGACCCTGCCCGACGGTGCCTCCCGCCCGTTCCAGAGCCTGGGCCGCAACCTCGTCTCCCTCGACGCCCCGGACGAGCGGACCGTACGCATCGTCCTGCATGGCCCGGACGGCACGCTGCTCGCCCGGCTGTCCGACATCGGGGCGCGCGTGATCTCGAAGGCGGCTCTCGACCGGCACGGCGCCGACATCGGCAAGAACCTGGTCGGTACGGGCCCGTTCCGCCTCACCGCCGCGACCGCCGGGCAGTCGGTCACCCTCGAGGCCTTCGACGGCTTCACCGGCGGGCGGCCGCCGGTCGACCGGGTGGTCATGCAGCAGGTCCAGGACTCATCCACGATGATCGGCTCGCTGATCAGCGGAGCCGTCTCGGTCACCCAGTTCACCCCGTACTCCGCGGTCGGGCAGCTGCGGGCGAACGACGCGGTGACCGTGCACGACACGCCCTACTGCTACGACGCGATGCTGCTGATGGACGTCCGCCGACCGGCACTGGCCGAGCTCGGGGTGCGTCGGGCGATCAACCTCGCGATCGACCGGCAGGCCATCCTGGACCAGGCCTTCTTCGGAGTGGGCACCCTGCCGGCGGGGTATGCGGTACCGCCGTCGATGCCGGGCCACGACCCGTCGCTGGCGGACCTGAGCCGGACCGACGTCGCCGAGGCCCGCCGGCTGATCGAGGCGGCCGGTGCGGTCGGCCGCGAGGTGCGGCTGATGGCGGCCAGCGACACCTGGCACCCGCGGGCCGCCCAGGTGATCGCCCAGAACCTCACCGACATCGGCCTGAGGGTGGTCTCCGACTCCGTCGACCCGGCCGCGTTCTTCAGCCGCGTCATGGACACCGACGACCCGTACCACGAGATCATCGTGTGGGAGCGCAACTCCTATGTCCCCGACCCGGACAACACGGTCGGGAACATGGCCGTCCCGCGGGGCGTGTACGGATCGAGCGCCACCGGTTTCGACACCCTGCCCGGCACCGCGCGATTCACCGAGGACACCGTCGCCGCCCGGAACATGCCGATCGGGCCGGAACGCACCGCCGCCTACTCGGCGATCCAGCGCCGCTGGGCGGAGGACTTCATGGTGCTCTCGATGCTGGTGCACTCCACGAACCTGGTGGTCACCGGCGCGAGCGTGAGCGGTGTGAACGTCAACGCCCTCAGCACCCACCGCTGCTTCCTCGAGGACGCGAGCGTGAGCGGCGCATGACCGCGCCGGCCGTCGGCGGCACGGGCACCGTGCGGCGCGGGGCACGGCGCCGGTTCGCCCGCACACCGGTCGCAGTCGTGTCCTGGGCACTGGTCCTGGCCTACGTGCTGCTCGCGGTGGCCGGTCCGCTGCTGGTGACCGGTGACCCGCTGCGCCAGTCGCCGTCGGCGTTGCTGCCGATGGGGTCGCCGGGGCACCTGCTCGGGACCGACGACCTCGGCCGCGATCAGCTGGTACGGCTGGTGCACGGTGCGCAGCCGCTGCTCATGGTGGCCCTCGCCGCGACCGCGCTGGCGACCGTCGTCGGTGTCGCGATCGGGCTCGCCGCCGGCTACCTCGGGGGCCGGGCCGAGCAGCTGCTGATGCGGCTGACCGACGTCGCGCTGGCGTTCCCGTCCGTCCTGCTGATCATCCTGCTGGTCGCCGCGGCGGGGCCCGGCACGTCCAGCCTGGTCGTCGGCGTCGGCATCGCGCTGGCCCCCGGGATCGCCCGGCTGATGCGGGCGCTCGCGGCGCGCGAGTCTGCGCGCGACCACGTGCTCGCCTCCCGGATGGCCGGGACGGGCGGGCTGCGGATCGCACTCACCGAGGTGCTTCCCGGAACCGTCGGACCGCTGCTGGTCCAGGTGCTCACCACGCTGTCGGTGGCCGCCGGGTTCGCGGCCGGCATGTCCTATCTCGGGCTCGGCATCCAGCCCCCCACCCCGGACTGGGGCTACATGGTCCAGTCCGGTCAGGAGTTCCTCTACACCGCGCCGTCGCTGGTCGTGCTGCCGGCGCTGGCCACCCTGGTGTTCGTGGTCGCCTGCAACTTCGTCGGCGACGACGTCCGCGACGCGCTCGACCGGAAGGGGACACCGTGAGCGCCCCGACCACGACGACGACCCGACGGGCGCGCCCCGCCGTCCGGCCGGGAGGCTCCGGGCTGACCCGGCTGATCGTGCGCAGGCTGCTCGCCGTACCGGTGGTGCTGCTCGTCCTGGCCACCCTGGTCTTCCTGGCGATGCGGCTCATCCCCGGCTCGGCGGCCACCGCGCTCGGCGGCGCCGGCGACGGGCTGTCCTCGGAGCAGATCGCGCAGAACCAGCAACGGATCGCCGAGTCGCTCGGGCTGGACCGGCCGCTCCTGGCCCAGTACCTGACCTACCTCGGCGACCTGGTCCGGCTCGACCTGGGCAGCTCGTTCTTCGGCGGGAACGACGTGCTCGGCCTGCTCGGCGCCGCGCTCCCGGCCACGCTCGAACTCACCGTCGCGGCGATGGGCATCGCCGTCCTGATCGGCGGGGTCACCGGCCTGGTCGCCGCGGTGTACCGCGGGACCTGGATCGACACCCTGATCCGGGCGGTCGGCACGGTCAGCTTCTCGTTGCCCTGGTTCGCCCTCGGTGTGCTGTCCGTCGTGGTGTTCGGGGTGTGGCTGGGCTGGCTCCCGGTCCTGGGCCGGCTGCCGAACTCGCTGGGCTACGAGCCGACGACCAACATCGTGCTGCTCGACGCGATCCTCCAGAACCGCCCGGATCTCGTCCTGCCCTGGATCGCCCATCTGATCCTGCCGGCCACCACGCTCGCCCTCTCGATGGCCGGCTTCATCACCCGCATCGTCCGGGCGTCGGTCCTGGAGGTGCGCGGCGAGGACTTCGTGCGCACCGCCCGGATGAAGGGCATGACCGAGAACGCGATCCTGCTCCGGCACGTACTGCGCAACTCGGCGCTGCCCATCGTCACCGTGCTCGGGCTGCAGTTCGGCTCGCTGCTGGGCGGCGCGGTCATCACCGAGACGGTCTTCGCCTATCCCGGTGTCGGCGGCATGGTCGTCGCCGGGGTGCTGCAGCGCGACTACCCCGTGGTGCAGGGCGCCGCGCTGGCCATCGCCCTGCTCTACACGCTGGTCAACCTCGCCGTCGATCTCTTCTACCTGGTTCTCGACCCACGTCTGCGGAAGGGATGAGTCACCCGTGCGGATCCTGCTCGTGCACGGCGCCGGCGGTACGCCGGCGACCTGGGACGCCGTGCTGCCGGAGCTGCGGCGCCGCGGCCACGACGTCACGACGGTCACCAACCCGATGACGTCGTTGACCGACGACGTCGCCCACACCACCACCGCCCTCGACGCGCTGCAGGCACCGGTGCTGCTCGTCGGCCACTCCTACGGCGGGGCGGTGATCACGAACGTCGGCCGGGACCCGCGGGTGGCCGGGCTCGTCTACATCGCCGCGTTCGCCCCGGACGCCGGCGAGACCGTGCAGCAGATCGTGGAGCGTTACGACCCCGCGCCGGTCTCGGCGCACATGCGGCGCGGGCCGGACGGCGAGTGGCGCTCCGAACGCAGCGCGGCCTACTGGGCCGAGATCGGCTGGGACCTCGGCCCGGAGCTGCGCGCCGGCCGCATCGCGGAGAACCGGGTCGCCGACAGGAAGATCTTCGAGGAGCCCACCGGTGAGCCGGCCTGGCGCGTGTTGCCGAGCTGGTACCAGGTCGCCGACGGCGATGCGACCCTGCTCCCGGCCGCCCAGCGGGACATGGCCGCGCGGGCCGGCGCCACCACCAGCTCGGTCCCGGGCAGCCACTTCTCCCCGCTGGTGCACGCCGACGAGGTGTGCACGGTGATCGGGACGGCCGTCGCGGAGCTGACCGGCGTCCGGAGCGGACCGTGACCGGGCCGCCGGAGACCGTCATGCGGATCCGTGACCTGCGCGTCGGCTTCGACACCCCGGACGGCCGGCTGCCCGCCGTCGACGGTGTCGACCTCGACCTGCGCCGCGGCGAGATCCTGGCCCTGGTCGGGGAGTCCGGCTCCGGCAAGTCCGCGTTGACGATGAGCCTGGTCGGGCTCAACCGCGGCCCGCGCACGCACGTGAGCGGGCAGGTCGAGTTCGGGGGCCGCAACCTGGTCGAGGCGAGCGAGGCCGAGTTGCGCGAGGTCCGTGGCCGCGACGTCGCCGTCGTCTTCCAGGACTCGCTGGCCGCGCTCAACCCGCTGCACCGGGCGGGCGCACAGGTCTCGGAGATGCTGCGGCTGCACCAGCCGCTGCGCCGCGCAGCGGCCTGGGAGCGCGCCGAGGAGCTGCTCGACGACGTCGGCATCGCCAACCCCGCACGCACCGCCCGGTCCTACCCGCACCAGCTCTCCGGCGGGATGCGTCAGCGGGTGATGATCGCGACCGGGCTCGCCAACGAGCCCGCCGTGCTGATCGCCGACGAGCCGACCACCGCGCTCGACGTCACCATCCAGGCCCAGGTCCTGGAGCTGCTGCGGCGGCTGCGCGCCGAGCACGACTCGTCGATCGTGCTGATCACCCACGATCTCGGCGTGGTCGCGGAGGTCGCCGACCGGGTCGCGGTGATGTACGCGGGCCGGGTCGTCGAGCACGGCACCCGCGACGAGGTGCTGCGCCGGCCCCGCCATCCCTACACCGTCGGGCTGCTCCGATCGGTCCCGCGGATCGACGGCCCGCCGGCCGAGTCCCTGTTCGCGATCCCCGGCGCCCCGCTGACCGGGGTCGACCGGCCGGAGGGGTGCGCGTTCCGACCGCGCTGCGCGGACGCCGTCGAGGAGTGCGGAACCCGCCCGCCGCTACGGCCCCGAGAGCCCGGCTCGGGACACCTCGACGCCTGCGTACGCGAGCCGGCGACCGCCGGGAACGGGGGTGCCCGGTGAGCGTGCCACTCGTGCGTACCGAGAACCTGCAGGTCTCCTACCGCGACGGCGGGGGCCGCCCGGTGCGCGCCGTCGCCGGGGTGGATCTCGACATCCTCGAGGGCGAGACGCTGGGCCTGGTCGGCGAGTCCGGCTGCGGCAAGTCGACGCTGGGCCGGGCGCTGCTGCGTGCGGTCGATCCCTCGGGCGGTCGCATCCACTACCGGGGGCGCGACATCACCGACCTGACCAGCACCCGGATGCGGCCGCTGCGCGGGGACATGCAGATGGTGTTCCAGGACCCGTTCGGTTCGTTGAACCCGCGACGCACGGTCGCCGACATCGTCGCCGAACCGCTGCTGCGGGCCCGCGGCATGTCCCGGGGTGCGGCCCACGAGCGCGTCGGCGAGCTGCTGGAGCGGGTCGGGCTGGGACGGGCCGCCGGGAGCAGGCGCCCGCACGAGTTCTCCGGTGGGCAGCGGCAGCGGATCGGCATCGCCAGGGCGCTCGCGCCGTCGCCGCGATTCGTCGTGGCCGACGAGCCGGTCTCGGCGCTCGACGTCTCCATCCAGGCCCAGGTGATCAACCTGCTGACCGGGCTGACCCGTGACGAGGGCCTCACCCTGCTGTTCATCTCGCACGACCTGGGCGTGGTCCGCCACATCGCCGACCGGATCGCGCTCATGTACCTCGGGCAGATCATCGAGGTGGCCCCGCGGGGGGCGTTCTTCTCCGCACCCGCGCACCCCTACGGCGAGGCGCTGCTCTCCGCGGTACCGGTGCTGGAACGGACCCGGGAGCGGATCGTGCTGTCCGGCGAGCTGCCCGACCCCGCCGCCCCGCCGTCGGGGTGCCGCTTCCGGACCCGCTGCCGGCACGCCGTCCGGCGCTGCGCCGACGAGGAACCCGCCCTGCGGCCGATCGGCGAGGGCCGCTCGGTCCGCTGCCACCTGCCACTGCTCGACCTCACCCCACCCGTCCCCGGCCCGGCCGCACCGGCCGGCTCCGCCCCCAGGAGGCCCGTCCACCCGTGATCATCGACGCCTACAACACCACCCAGGACGTCCGGGGCCGCTCCGACTACCTGACCGGCGCCCGTCCCGGCCAGGCGCCGCCGCCGTACACCCCGTTCGACCCGCAGCGGATCCTGGACCGGATGGACGCCGCCGGCGTCGACATGGCGATGGTCTGCTCGCTCGCCCAGCGGATCGAGAACGACTTCCTCGTCGAGCTGGTCGGCAAGCACCCGGACCGGCTGATCGGGTTCGGACAGGTCCGCCCGCAGGACGACGACGCGCTGGAGGAGATCGAGCGGATCGCCGCGGCCGGGCTGCGGGGGCTGAAGCTGCATCCGAGCATGCACGGCTACCACGTCGCCGACCACGGGCTGCTCGACCCGGTGTTCGACCTCTGCGCGCGGCTCGGCCTGCCGATCCTGATCAACGCCCTGGACGACGCGTTCTGCGCGCCCCTGGCGATCGAGGAGATCGCCAAGGACCACCCCGGGGTCCCGACGATCATCGCGCACATGGGGGCGGTGTGGAACGTCCCCGAGGCGATCATCGTCGCGGAGCGGCGTGCGCACGTGTACCTGGAGACCTCGGCGACCCTGGTCTCCGACGTCAGGCGGGCCTACTCCCGGCTGGGCCCGGAGAAGATCCTCATGGGCAGCGAGTGGCCCGGCTCCGACTTCGACCTGGAGCGGATGAAGATCGCCAAGGCGATCCCCGACGACGACGACCGGGCCCTGGTCGAGGGCGGGAACTACGCCCGCCTGCTCGGACTCGGCCGATGAGCGCCGCCGCGTCCGCCGCACTGCTGCGGGTCACGCCGCCCGCCGAGATGACCGCCGCCGATGCCGCGCTGCTCGACACGGCCCAGGCCCAGCTCGGCCGGGTCGTCGTGCCCGGCCGGCACGAGGTCGCCTCCGCGCTGCGCGCCGGTGACGGCACGGTCCACACCGGAGTGCACGTCGAGGGCTCCTGCCGGCGCAGCTCGGTCTGCGCCGAGGGCGTGGCGCTGGGTGCCGCCCGGGCCGCCGGGGTGTCCCTCGCGACCGTCGAGGCCGTGGTGTCGGTGCAGGTCAAGCCGGCGGACCGGTTCCGGATCATCGCCCCGTGCGGGGTGTGCCGGGAGCTCATCAGCGATTACGCACCGGACGCGCGGGTGTGGCTGACCCGCCCGGACGACGACGCCGTCGTCGTCCGCCGAGCGCTGGACCTGTTGCCCGAGAAGTCGGACCGGCGTTGGTGAGCGCCGGCGAGGAGAGGACCGTTCCCGTGATCACTGCACCACCCCTGGGGCCCGAGGTCGCCGGACTCGCCGCCGAGCTCGGTGGCACCGGATCCCCGGTGCTCTGGGACCGCATGACGTGGCCCGAGGCCGAGCAGGCGGTCACCGGGGCCGACTCGGTGATCATCCCGGTGGGAGCCACCGAGCAGCACGGGCCGCACCTGCCGCTGGCCGTCGACTCGATGATCTGCGAGGCCGTCGCGCACGGGGTCTCGGCGCTGACCGGCGTCCCGGTCGTGCCGACCCTCACCTACGGGGTGTCCGGCTCGCACGGCGGGTTCGGCGGGACCGTCTCGGTGCGCCCCGAGACGATGATCGCCCTGGTCGAGGACCTGGTCGACTCGCTGTACCGCGCCGGGGTCCGCCAGTTCGTGCTGCTCAACGGCCACATCTGGAACAACGGTTCGCTCGACGTGTCCGCCGAGAAGCTGCGGGTCCGACACGGTGACGCCCGGGTCCGGGCGCTGGGCTACGTGACGATGTACCCCGGCCCCGAGGTCGACGGACACGTCACGTACGGCCGCGGCCTGATGCACGCCAACTTCTTCGAGACCTCGGTGATGCTGCACCTGTTCCCGGACCTGGTCCGGATGGAGCGCGCGGTGTCCCACCGCGACGTCGACTCGTTCTGGGACTACCGGATGGACCAGGTCAGCGACACCGGCGTCTGGGGCCGCGACGTGGCCGAGGCGAACGCCGCGCAGGGCAGCGCCGAGTTCGACCGCTGCGTGCGCACCACCGCGGCCGCGGTGTCGGCCGCCGTGCGCGAGCCGTGGCCGGACCCGTCGCACCGTCCCTGATCGTCCCGGAGGAGAGACCGTCATGAAGATCTACGACATCACCCTGCCCATCCACCCCGAGATGCTGCACTGGGGCCGCAAGCCCGAGGTCGAGGTCGTCGAGTCACTCGCGGCCGGTGACGCCTCGAACGTGACCCGCTGGCGGATCGGGGCCCACACCGGCACCCACGTCGACGCGCCGGCGCACTTCGTCGACGGGGCGACACCGATCGACCAGGTCTCGCTCGACTCGCTGGTCGGGCAGGCCGTGGTGGTCGACATGACCGGTCTGACCGCCGACGTCACCGCCGCGGACCTGGAGGCCGCCGGCGTGGCGGGCGAGAGGCGGATCCTGCTCAAGACGTCCAACTCGGCCGGCATCCTCAAGGAGACCGAACGGGCGCCCAGCTGGATCGGGCTGGCACCGGACGCCGCGACGTGGCTCGTCGCGCACGGCGTCGAGCTGATCGCGATCGACTACCTGACCATCGAGGGCCACTCGCGGACCGACAGCTGGGACGTCCACCACGAACTGCTCGGCAACGGCGTGCTGATCCTCGAGAACGCCGATCTCGACGCGGTCGAGCCCGGCCGCTACGAGCTGGTCTGCCTCCCGGCGAAGCTCGCGGGCGCGGACGGCTCGTTCACCCGCGCCATCCTGATCGAGCGGGATCGGGTGTGACGACCCGGGTCGCGATCGCGGCACCGCACGTCGCCGGGGTCGACGCGGCGCGGGCCGTCACCGGCCGCGGCGGTGGCGCGCTCGACGCGGTGATCGCGGCCGCGGCAGCGCTGACGGTCGCCTATCCGCACCAGTGCTCCGTCGGAGGGGATCTCGTCGCGGTGGTGCGGCCGGCGGGCGGAGCCCCACGCGCGGTGCTCTCCGTCGGTGCGGCGCCGGCCGGGCTCGACGTCGGCGGGCTGCGGGCCGCCGGCCCACGGATGCCACCCGGTGGCCCGCTGTCGGTGACCGTGCCGGGCTGCGTCGCGGGCTGGGCCGCGGTGCACCGGCTCGGCGCTCGCCTCGACCTCGCCGAGCTGGTCGCACCGGCGGTCGAGCTCGCCCGTCGCGGCGTGGGCGTGAGCGCGGGACTCGCCAGGGCGATCTCCCGCCGCAGCGCCGTCGTCGAGGCCGATCCCGGCCTGTCCGCGCTGCTGCTCGACGCCGCCGGCCGGCCACGGGGGCTCGGCACGACGATCACGCAGCCGGCACTCGCCGCCACCCTGACCGCCGTCGGCGCCGGGTGGCGCACGTTCTACACCGGCGCGGTGGGTGCCCGCCTGGTCGCGGGCCTGCGCAAGCTCGGCTGCCCGCTCACCACCGACGACATGGCCGCCCACGCCGCCGAGGACGGCCCGGCCCTGTGCCGCGACGCGCTCGGCGCGACCTGGTCGGTGGCACCGCCGCCGAGCCAGGGGGCGTCGTTGCTCGCGATGCTCCGGTCGGACGAGGACCGACTCACCACCGCCCGCCGGGCGGAGCTGGCGCGCGACACGCTGCTCGGTGACCCACGGGGCGGACCGATCGACGTCGCCGGCCTGCTGCTGGAACGGGAACCGGCCGGGACGCCGGTCGCCCCCGGCCCCCGACCGGCCGGGGACACCGTCGCCATCACGGCCGTGGACGACACGGGTACCGCGGTCTCGTTGATCCAGAGCGTCTACCAGAGCTTCGGCGCCGGCATCCTGGAACCGGAGACCGGTGTCGTCCTGCACAACCGCGGATCGGCGTTCGCCCTCGACCCGGCGCACCCCGGAGCGGTCCGGCCCGGACACCGCCCCCCGCACACCCTGTGCCCGGTGCTCGCCGAGCGCGGCGACGACGTCGTCGCGCTCGGCTGTCAGGGCGGCCGAGCGCAGGCGTGGATCCTGGCCCAGACCGCCGAGGACGTGCTCGGCACCTCCGATCCGGCCGGGGTCCTGGCACGCCCGCGCTGGGTGATCGGATCACGCGACCTCGGCCGGGAGCGGCCGTCACTCGTCCTGGAGCCGGGCGTCCCCGACGCCGAAGGGCTGTCCGCCGCGGCCCGTGCGCTGTCACTCGACGTGGACACCGTGCCCGAGCTGCACGACGACGCGGGACACGTGCAGGTCGCACGCCTGCGGGCCGGGGTGCTCGATGCCGCGAGCGACGTGCGTGCCGACGGCGCCGCCGACGTTCTCGGTGGTGGCTGAGGGCTCGGATCACGGTCGCGGGAGGGCCACTGGACCGCCCGGTACGGCGTCGGCGACGATCGGTTCCCACAGGATCCGACGACGACCCGGAAGGCGGCACCCGACGGTGCGACTCGACCCCACGACGGCGGCCGGCAGCGACTCCCCCATCGGCGCGGCGCTGGCGCTCGCCGGTGAGCGGGACCCGGCCCGGAACGCGACGCACCCGCTGCTGGACCTGTCGCAGGCCGCGCCGCCGTACCCGCCGGCACCGGAGGTCGTCGAACGGGTGGTGGAGGTGGCCCGGGACCCTGCCCTGTCCGGCTACGCGCCGGTGCCCGGCATCGCCCCGCTGCGCCGCGCGGTCGCCGAGGAGCTGGCGCGCGACTACGCCGGGGACGTGACGCCGGACGACGTCGTCGTGACGGCGGGCTGCAACCAGGCTTTCGCCGTGGTCGCCGACGCCCTCGCCGGGCCGGGCGACGAGGTGATCTCGCCGCTGCCCTACTACTTCAACCACGACATGTGGCTGCGCATGCGTGGCGTCACCCCGGTGTACCTGGAGCCGGACGCGGACCTGGTTCCCCGGGCCGCCGACGCCGCAGCCCTGATCACCCCGCGGACCCGGGCGATCGTGCTGGTCAGCCCCGGCAACCCGAGCGGGGTGACGGTGCCGCCGGAGGAGATCGTCGCGTTCGCCGAGCTGGCGCGCCGCCACGATCTCGCGCTGGTCGTCGACGAGACCTACCGCTCGTTCCGGCCCGACGCGCACGCCCCCGCGCACCCGCTGTTCGCCGACCCGTCGTGGCGCTCGACCGTGGTCAGCCTGCACTCCTACTCCAAGGACCTGGCCATCCCGGCGTACCGGGTCGGGTCGGTGATCGCGGGTCCCGAGCTGCGACGCCAGGTGCTCAAGCTGCTCGACTGCGTCGCCATCTGCGCACCGCGGGCCGGACAGGAGGCCGCGGTGGCCGGGCTCACCCGGGCCGGGGCGTGGCGGGCCGACCGGGTCGCGGAGATCGCCCGGCGACGGGAGTGGGTCGGGTCCGCGCTCGCCGACCGGCCGGGCGGGTTCGAGATCGCCGCGCTCGGCGGCTTCTTCGCCTGGGTGCGCCACCCGTTCCCGGACCGCCCGACCCTCGACGTCGTCCGGACACTGCTGCTCGACCACGACACCCTGACGATCCCGGGCACCGCGTTCCTGCCCGACGACCGGCAGATGCTGCGGCTGTCGGTGGGGCGGGTGGACGAGGCCGCCGCGGCGCTGCTGGCCGAGCGGCTCACCGAGGCCGGGCGGCGGGCGGGAGTCGTGACCGGCTGCCCCGGCCGGGGGCCTCGGCGATCGGCGTGGCCGCGGAAGAGACCCGGGCGCCGCGGTGTTCGGCCGACCATGGACACCGGACTGCGCACCGGCACCGCGGCCGGCCGCTGGGTCATCACGGCCTGCGTGCTCGGCTCGGGCATGGCGATGCTCGACAACACCGTCGTCACGATCGCGCTGCCCCGCATCGCCGAGGACCTCGGCGCCGGTTTCGCGGGGCTGCAGTGGACGGTCAACGGCTACACCCTGACCCTGGCCGGGCTGATCCTGCTCGGCGGCTCACTGGGTGACCGGTTCGGCAGGCGGCGGATCTTCGTGACCGGGGCGGTGTGGTTCGCGCTGGCCTCACTGCTGTGCGGGCTGGCGCCGAGCGTCGAGGTGCTCGCCGCGGCCCGGGCGTTGCAGGGGGTCGGCGGTGCGCTGCTGACCCCGGGCAGCCTGGCGCTGATCTCGGCGTCGTTCCACGGTGCGGACCGGGCGGCGGCGATCGGGGCCTGGTCCGGGCTCGGCGGGGTCGCGGGGGCGCTGGGCCCGTTCGTCGGCGGGACGCTCGTGGAGTGGTCCTGGCGGGCGGTGTTCCTGATCAACCTGCCGCTCGCTGCGGTCGTCGTCGCGGTGGCGGTGCGGCACGTGCCCGAGTCGCGTGACCCCGACGCCGCGCACCGGCTCGACGTCCCGGGCAGCGTGCTCGCCGTCGCCGGGCTGGCGTTGCTGACCTGGGCCGGGACGGCGGCCGGCTCCGGTGCGTCGCCCGGGCTGCAGGTGTGGGGCGCGGGCGTCGCCGGGGTGGCGGCGCTGGTGGCGTTCGCGCTGGTCGAGCGGCGCAGCCGGTCCCCGCTGGTCCCGCCGGAGCTGTTCACCGGCACCGGCGACGCCGGGGACGGGCGCCGGTTCACCGGCGCGAACGTGGTGACGGTGGCCGTCTACGCGGCGCTGGGCCTGCTGTTCGTGCTGCTCGCCGTGCAGCTGCAGATCGTGGCCGGGTTCTCCCCGTTGCTGGCCGGGACCGCGACGCTGCCGGTCACCGTGCTCATGCTGCTGCTGTCGGCCCGCGCCGGGCGGCTCGCGACGCGCACCGGCCCGGCACCGCTGGTCACCGGCGGGCTGCTGCTGGCCGCGGCCGGGATGCTGCTGGCGTCACGGATCGGGCCGGGAGCGGGCTGGTTCACCGACGTGCTCCCGGCGACGGCGCTGGTCGGGCTGGGGCTGTCCGCGGCCGTCGCGCCGCTGACCACCGCGGTGCTCGACGCGGCGGCGGACCGGCACGCCGGCGTCGCGTCGGGGGTCAACAACGCGATCGCGCGGGCGGCCGGCCTGCTCGCGGTGGCGGCCGTGCCCGCCATCGCGGGGATCCGCGGGGACGCCCCGGCCGACCCGGCGTCGTTCGGGCCGGGGTTCACCGTCGCCATGACGATCGGGGCAGGGCTCCTCGCGGTCGGCGCGGCACTCGCCGCCGCCCTGTTGCGGGGTCGCCCCGCGTCTCCGGTCGCAGCTCCGCCCGCCTAGCGGCGACGCGAGGTTCCCGCGGCGACCACCCGGTCACGCCGACCGCGGGGCTCAGCCCCGGACGTCGACCGCGATCAGCTCTGCGGTCCGGCAGGCCAGCGCGACCAGCGCGAGCGTCGGCCCGACCGCCCCGGCCGACGGGAACACCGCACTGGAGGCGATGTGCACGTTCGGCGTGCCGTGCACCCGGCACGCCGGGTCCACGACCCCGCTGCGCGGCGAGTCCGACATGCGCAGCAGGCCCATCTGATGGGTGCCGTCGGTCATGTCCATGTCGTGCACGCGCTCCACGTCGGACAGGTCGACGTGGGCGATCCCGGTCCGCTCCAGCTCCTTGCCGATCAGCGACAGCGAGGTCGCGATCGCCTCCCGGTCGCCGGCGGAGACCCGGTAGTCGACCCGCAGCCGGTGCTGGCCCAGCGCGTCGCGCTCGCGGTCGAGCGTGACCCGGTTCGCCGGGTCGGGGGTCTGCTCGGCGTCGAACCGCAGCCGGCAGTGCGCGGAGTCCAGCGGCATGAACGACGGCAGCCGCCGTTCCCCGGTGATCCGCGGCCGCGCCCAGCCGCGGGCGAACCGCGCCACCCGCAGCGGGTCGGCGGCGACGTTGCGCATGTGGTGGCCGATGTCGGTGGTGTGGCTGTACTGGGCGTGTGTCCCGGCGGCCTTGAACCCGGCACGGAGCTTGCCCAGGCCCCAGTAGGTCAGGGCGAACGTCGACAGCAGCGCGTCGCCGTGCTCGGCGTCCTTCGGGTCGGCGAACCACAGCGCCGCCTTCAGGTTGCCCAACCGGTGGTCGGCCTGGGCCTGCGGGGACAGCGAGAGCATCCGGCGGGCGTAGACGCCGTCGTCGGTGGGCAGGTAGCCCAGGCCCAACGCGCGCCCGGCCGTGGTCAGCTGCAGCCGTCCGACCTCGCCCACCGGGTGGGTCATGTAGTGCCGCCCGACCTGGCCGTACTCGTCGCCGATCCCGGCCCCGGTCCCGGTGCCGCCGTAGCCGTCGGAGGCGAGCAGGATCCGGACCGACTCCAGACCACCCGCCGCGACGACGAAGTGCTGCGCCCGGATCCGGATGTCGCACCCCGGCCGCGGGACGACGACGGCCTCGGTCGCGGTGCCCGACACCGGGTCGCGCTCCAGGCGGGCCACGGTCGCGTGCAGGAACAGCCGGATCCGGCCGGCCTTCGCCATGTTCTCCACCGTCGGCGCGAACGACGTCGGCGGGCTCCAGCGCCACAGGTCGTCCCAGCGCAGGGTGTCGCTGCGGAGCCCGGGCGGGGGCGCCGGGAAGCCCGACTCGGCGGCCGAGTACTCGCAGGCACCGGCGTCGAGGTGCCGCTGGGCGACCGGGTACCAGGCGCGCAGCTCGTCGTGCGGGATCGGCCACGCGGCGCCCGGCATCCACTCGCGGTCGGCGAAGTCGATGTCGTCGAGCGGGGCGCAGCGGCCGCCCCAGACCAGCGAGGTGCCGCCGAGGCGCTTCTGCCGGACGGCGTCGACCGGGTCGTGCTTGCCCCGCCCGCTGATCCCCCGGTAGGTGTCGCGGGCCGTACGGCTCAGGCCCGGGCCGCCACCCTCCAGGACGACGACGCGCAGGCCGCGGTCGGCCAGCTCGGTCGCGGCCGCGGCCCCGGCCGGACCGCTGCCGATCACGCAGACCTCGGCCTCGAAGATGGAGCCGGGGAGCGCGCGCCGGGTGTCGATGAGCATGGAGGGCGGTTCCTTCCGAACGTGGTGCGGTACTGCCGTTGATGGTGCCCCGGCTCCGCTGTGAGGACGCTGTGGCTGCCCCTACCCTCCCGTCCCCCGGTCGTGCCGACCCCGCCCGGTACCGTGTTGCCCGGTTCACACGGTTCGTATCCGGAGGAGCACGGTATGGGACTCGCCGCCATGGCGACGACCGCACGGGGGATGGCCGCGACGGTCCGGGTCCTCGGGCGCGGGGAGCTGGGCCGCTTCACCGGCGGCGACCGCTCGGAGGTCGCACGGTTCGAGTCCGAGCTCGCCGGGTTCCTCGGGACCCCGCACGCACTGGCCGTCAACAGCGGCACCAGCGCCCTGGTCGCGGCGCTGGTCGGCGCCGGGATCGGCCCCGGCGACGAGGTGCTCGTCCCCGCCTACACCTGGGTGTCGACGGCCGCCGCGGCGCTCGCCGTCGGCGCCGTGCCGGTCCTGGTCGAGGTCGACGCCTCGCTCACCATGGACCCGGCCGACCTCAAGGACCGGATCACCCCGCGCAGCCGGGCGGTGCTGCCGGTGCACATGCTCAACCACGTCGCCGACATGGACGCGATCATGGACGTCGCGGCCGCCCACGACCTCGTCGTGATCGAGGACGCCTGCCAGGCCATCGGCGTCACCTACCGGGGGCGCCCGGCCGGGTCGATCGGCCACGCCGGGGCCTTCAGCTTCAACCAGCACAAGAACATCCGCTCCGGCGAGGGCGGCGCCCTGGTCACCCGGGACCCGAAGCTGTTCGAGCGGGCGTCGATGTACCACGACGTCGGCAGCTACGAGCGCGCCGGGTTCGCCGGGGCCGACGCGGACCTGATCGTCGGGGTCAACCTGCGGATGCCCGAGCTGTCCGCGGCGGTGCTGCGGCCGCAGCTGGCCGGGCTGCGTGCGCAGATCGCCCGGCGCAGGCGGCACCGCGACATCATGCTCTCGGCGCTGTCGGACCGGATCGGGCGTGACCTGCAGCCGGTGCCGCACCACGACCCGGCGAACGCCGCCGGGCTGGCGCTGGCCTTCGCGACCCCCGAGGCGGCCGCGGAGTTCGGTGCCCGCCGCGGCGTGCACCGGCTGATCGACACCGGGCGGCACGTCTACACGAACTGGCGCTCGCTGCAGGCCCGCAACCCGCTGCACCCCGGGTTCGACCCGTACGCGGCGAACGGCACCGAGATCGACCACGGCCCCGGCGCCTGCCCGCGCACGCTGGAGATCCTGGCCCGGACCTGCGTGGTCGACCTCGCTCCCGAGCTGCCGACGCCGGCGTTCCGACTGCTCGCCTCCCGCACCGCGGGCTGAGCCGCCCGCGCCCTGCCGGCGGGATCCTCCTCCCCGGCGGGCCACCTCCGGCGACGCCGCGGAACCACTGATCCACATGTCGGACACCCCGCGGCGGTCGCGTCCGGACAGCATTGGCCCGGTCACGCACCGTGTTCCCATGGAGCGGACGGTGACCGGGTCGGGCTTCGTCCCCGAACGGGCGACGGCTACCGTGACCAGCGTGCCCGAACGCCACGACGACGCCACCGTGACGGCGTGGGCGTTGGCCGCGGGGGCCGGTGACACCGCCGCGCTCGCGGAGTTCGTGCGGGCGACCCAGGTCGACGTCCACCGCTTCCTCGTCCACCTCGCCGGCCGCGACGACGCCGAGGACCTCGCGCAGGAGACGTTCCTGCGGGCGCTGCGGTCGCTGCCCTCGTTCGCGGGCCGCTCCACCGCCCGCACCTGGCTGCTGTCGGTCGCCCGCCGGGTCGCCGTCGACGCGGTGCGCACCGCGGTCCGGCGGCCCCGGGTGCGCGACCTCGGCGAGGACACCCAGGACGTGCTGGAGCGCGCGGTGCCCCGCACGGGCGCGCAGGAGGCCGTCCTGCTGCGGACGCTGATCGACGCGCTGCCCGACGAGCGTCGCGAGGCGTTCGTCCTGACGCAGGTCCTGGACCTGGGCTACGCCGAGGCCGCGCAGGTCTGCGGCTGCCCGGTCGGCACGATCCGGTCCCGGGTCGCCCGGGCCCGCGAGGACCTGCTGCGCGCCCTCGGCGAGGACGGCACCGGGACCGCCGGGGCGCCCGCCTCCGGTGTCCGGCGCGCCGCCCGCACCTGAGCCCGCGCCGCGCCCCGGCCCACTCCACCCCGGCCCGCTCTGCCCGACCGCTCCACCCGGACCGCCGCCGCGTGCCGTCCCCCCACGACGGGGGTGACCGGCGTCGCACCCGCCGGAGGGGTACCGGCGGGAACCGGACGGGCCGCGCCGACGACCACTCCCGTCGTGCGCCCCCGCACCTCCCCCGCCCCCGAGGAGGACCTGTGATCTCGTCGTTGCCGCTGGCCTGGGCCCTGACGGCGTTGTTCGCCGCGACCGGGTTCTACGCCCTGGCCCGCTGGGCCACCGCGGTCTCGGAGCGCCGCTCCGCCGCGCACCGCACCGCGGAGCTCGCCCACCTGCTGATGAGCGCGGCGATGGTCGTCATGACCTGGACCTGGTACGGCAGCGCCGGCCTGTGGACCCAGATCGTCCTGTTCGGTGTCCTGGGCGTGTTCTTCCTGGTCACCGCCTCCCGCGGGATTCCCTGCGGCCCCTCGGGACGGCTCGCGGGCGCGGCGCACGCGCTGATGGCCGCGGCGATGGTCTGGATGCTGGCCGCGATGCCGCTGATCATGGCCTCGCCGGCGGAAGCCGCGGGCGGCGGCGGTGCCCACGCCCACCACGGCGGCGGCGACGCCATGGACATGTCCGGGACCGCCCACGCGGCGGGCCCGGCCGGATGGGCGGTCTCGGTGACCGTGGCGCTGTGCGCCGTGCTGCTGGCCGCCGCCGGGTACTGGGGTGCCCGCGCGCTGAGCCACGACCGCGTCGCCGGGGACCCGCTGACCCCCGACGACGCCCGCGCGACCGGCGACGCGACCGACCCCGCCGCCTGCGACTGCGCCGACCCCGCCGGGGGCACGGCGGTCGGTGCCGCGCGGACGGCGCCGGCCGAGGTCGGTGGGACGGCAGAGGCGACGGGCACAGCGGGCACGGGGGGCACGACCACCGCGGTCGCCGAGCGGGTCGAGGCCCCGACGGCACCGGCGCGCCGGCTGGGCGCGCGCTCCGACGCCGCCTGCCACGCGGCGATGAGCCTCGGCATGGTCGTCATGCTCGCGGCGATGGTGGCGGGCTGGTGAGCGCCGGCCTCGACACCCGGCCCGGGACTCCCGTCCCGCCGCCCGGGCGCCCGCCGCTGTTCCGGGGCCTGAAGGGCCTCGTCACCCGGATCCACTTCTACGCCGGGCTGTTCGTCGGCCCGTTCCTGCTCGTCGCGGCCCTGACCGGGCTGCTCTACACGCTGTCGCCGCCGATCGAGCGCTGGCTCTACGCCGACGCGCTGACCGCCCCGGTCAGCGGCCCGGAGCTCCCGCTGTCCCGGCAGGTCGAGGCGGCCGTCGCGACCCAGCCGGGCCTGCCCGTCACCGAGATCCGGCCCGCGCGCGAGCCCGGTGCGACGACCCGGGTGTCGTTCGACGCCGACCTGCCCGAGAGCTACAGCCGTACCGTGTTCGTCGACCCGTACACCGCGCAGGTGCGGGCCACCCTCGACACCTACGCCGAGTGGCTCCCGGCCCGCGGGGTGATCGACAACCTGCACCGCTCGCTGCTGCTGGGCCCGCCCGGGCAGGTCTACACCGAGCTCGCGGCGTCCTGGCTGGCCGTGCTCACGCTGTCCGGCCTCGTTGTGCAGGTGACCCGCCGGGTACGACGACGCCGTGAGCGGCTGCTGCCGCGGACCGGCGGCTCGTCGCGGTCGCGGCTGCGGTCCTGGCACGGCGCGGTGGGCGTCTGGGCCTCGGTCGGGTTCCTGTTCCTCGCCGCGACCGGCCTGACCTGGTCGCAGTTCGCGGGGGCCAACGTGAGCGCGCTGCGCACCGCCCTGGACTGGACGACGCCGTCGGTCAGCAGCACGCTGCCCGCCGCCGGTGGCGACGCGACCGCGCCCGTGGCGGGCTCCGCGACGGGCGCGGTCGCCCCGCAGGCGGTCCCCGCCGTCGCCCAGCGGGTCCTCGACGCCGCCCGCGCCGACGGCCTCGCCGGGCCGGTGGAGCTCACCCCGGGCGACCCCGGGGAGGCCTGGAAGGTCCAGCAGACGGTGCGCAGCTGGCCGTCGCAGCAGGACTCCGTGGCCGTGGACCCGGCGACCGGGACGGTCACCGACCGGCTCGCCTTCGCGGACTGGCCGGTCGCGGCGAAGCTCGCCCGCTGGGGCATCGACGCGCACATGGGCCTGCTGTTCGGCACGGTCAACCTGGTGGCGCTCGCCGCGCTCGCCTGCGCCGTGGTCGTGCTGGTCGTGTGGGGCTACCGGATGTGGTGGCTGCGCAGACCGACCCGGCCTGACGGTTCGCGTGGCCTCGCCGGACCGCCCGGGTCGCGGGAGCGGCCTTCCCCCGCCGCGGTGGCGCTGGTCGGGTTCGCCGCGGTGGCGGCCGGGCTGGTCCTGCCGGTGCTGGGGGTCTCGCTGATCGTGTTCCTGCTCGTCGACGCCCTGGTCTCGGCCCGGCGCGATCGGCGGGCCGCCGAGGTGGCGGGCTGACCCGTCCGGGGTGTGGGCGGGCGGGACCCGGGCCGACCGGGTAGACCTGGGGACCCGTCCCCCGTGAAGGAGTCCCCCCGTGTTCCGGACCTCACCCGCCCCCTGGACGACGGCGGACATCCCGCCCCAGCAGGGCAGGACCGTGATCGTCACCGGCGCCACCAGCGGCCTCGGGCTGGAGACCACCCGGGCCCTGGTGCAGGCCGGTGCACGCGTCGTGCTGGCCGTGCGGAACACCACGCGCGGCGAGGAGATCGCCTCCGAGCTGGGTGGTGCGGTCTCGGTGCGCCGGCTCGACCTGGGCGACCTCACCTCGGTCCGCGAGTTCGCCGCCGGGTTCGAGGGCACCGCCGACGTGCTCGTCAACAACGCCGGGCTGATGGCGGTGCCGTTCTCCCGCACCGCGGACGGCTTCGAGACCCAGCTCGGTGTCAACTTCCTCGGCCACTTCGCGCTGACCGGTCTGCTGGCCGACCGGATCACCGACCGCGTCGTGACGCTGTCCAGCGTGGTCCACCGGATGGGCCGGATCGGCATCGACGACCTGAACTTCGAGCGTCGCCGCTACGAGCGCTGGACCGCCTACGGCCAGTCGAAGCTCGCCTGCCTGATGTTCGCCTACGAGCTGGAGCACCGGTTCGTGGCGGCCGGGTCGCGGCTGCGCTCGATGGCCGCACACCCCGGGTACGCGGCGACCAACCTGCAGTCGCGCACCGAGTCCGTCCAGGACGCGCTGATGGGCGTGCTCAACAAGGTGGTCGCCCAGTCCGCGGCGGCCGGGGCGCTGCCGACGCTGTTCGCCGCGACCGTCCCGGATCTGCCCGGCGGCGCCTACATCGGACCGGACGGCATCGGCGAGACGCGCGGCAACCCGCGCCCGGTCGGGTCCACCGCGGCCTCGCACGACCGGCGGATGCAGCGGGCGCTCTGGGAGCGCGCCGAGGAGCTGACCCGGGTCACGTTCCCGCTCTGAACCGACGGTGGTGCGGGGCCCGGTCGCGCCGGGCCCCGCACCAGCCGGACGCTCAGAACTTGGAGACGCGGGTGAAGTTCTCCGGGACGATCAGGTCGTCGCGGGAGAGCTCGTGGATCGACTTCTTCCCCAGGCCCAGCAGCGCCTCGTCGATGCCCTTGTAGAGGACCGACAGGACGTTGGTGACCCCGCGCTCGCCCTGCGCGGCCATGCCCCACAGGTAGGCGCGGCCGATGAGGACCGCGCGGGCCCCGAGCGCGAGCGCCTTGACGACGTCGCCGCCGCGGCGGATGCCGCCGTCCATCACGACCTCGACCTGGTCCCCGACGGCGTCGACGATCGCGGGCAGCGCCCGGATCGCGGCCGGGGTGCCGTCGAGGTTGTTGCCGCCGTGGTTGGACACCGAGATCGCGGTGGCGCCCGCGTCGACGGCGCGGCGGGCGTCGTCGGGGTGCATGATGCCCTTGACCATGAACGGGCCGCCCCACTTCTCGCGGAGCCAGGCGATGTCGTCCCAGGTCGGCAACGGGGTGGTCCACCAGACGCCGTAGGCGCCGAAGAAGGTGGGGGCCTCACCGCCGCCGGGGGGCGCCATGTTCGGGGCCTTCAGGTCCGGGATCCTCCCGGACTTCGCCCAGTCCAGCAGGTAACGCGGCTTGGTGATCATCTCGGGCGCGAACTGCAGCGCGGCCTTGACGTCGACCTTCTCCGGGATGGGCGGGCTGCCCCAGTCACGGCGGGTGGCGAAGGTCCAGTCGAGGGTCACGATGAGGCCCTTGGCGCCCGCCCGCCTCGCACGCAGGGCGCGCTCGAGGATGTCCTCCTTGGACCCGGCCCAGTAGACCTGGAAGAAGACCTTGTCGTGGACGGCGCAGACGTCCTCGACCGAGCGGGACGCGAACGACGACAGCCCCATGGCCGTCGACACGGTCTGCTCGGGGTTCAGCGGGTTCTGGATGTTGGAGCTGTGCGCGGCCCGCGCGACGGCGACCTCGCCCTCCGGGTCGACGGCCTGGACGCCGGTCGGCGAGATCAGGACCGGGAGGTCGATCTCCTGGCCCATCACGGTCGTCTTCTGGTCCCGCTGCGGCGGGAGCCCCGCGATGTGCGGGCGAAAGCCGAGCTCGTCGAAGGCGGCGACGTTGTCCGCCAGCGTGATCCCCTGCTCCGCGCCGGCGACCAGCGCGTAGTAGACCGACTTCGGCAGGCGCCTGCGCGCCCGTCGCTGCGCCTCCGCGACCGTCTCGAACCAGTCCTTCGTGCTCGCCATGGCTGCCCCTTCGCAGTCGGAGGTGTGCGCCCGGCCGTCGTCGGTCACGGCCGGTCCGACACGCCGACCGGATACGAAACGGTCCCACGTGGCGGTTCTCACGCACGGTAGCGTTTCGGCACCGAGTGCCACAATGACACCCACCCACGGCCCGTCCGATCGGCGAGGGTACGACCCTCCGCCCGACCAGCCACGACGCCGACCCGGTCCGCTCCCCCCGGCCGGACGGCGCCGCTGACACGACCGGCAGCCACGACTCGTGACGCTCCGCTGTCACGCCCCCTCCGACGGCCCACCCCGGATCGTGTGGGGCGCGAGGCGGGACCGGCCGTCGGTGACGCTCCGCGGTCTCGCTACGGTGTGCCCGCAGTCACCGGTCAGCGGGCGGTGTGCCCGCGGCAAGGAGGAGCCGTGTACAGCCACGCGCGGGGTGGGCACGCTTCGGGCGCGACGCCCGGCCCGGTCGGCCATGTGCTGCAGCCCGGGTACGGCGCCGCGAGCAACCACCGGCCCATCGGGGTCCCGGGTCAGCTCCGCGCCCCGGAGCCGCCGCAGCCGTCCCCCGCCGCCCCGGCGGGGACCCGGCTCACCGTCCTCGCCGTCGACGACGAGGAACCGGCCCTGCTCGAGCTGGCGCACCTGCTCGGCGAGGACCAGCGGGTCGAGACCGCGCTGACCGCGCCGAACGCCACGGAGGCGCTGCGCATCCTGCACGGCTCGCAGGCCGACGCGACCACCCCGACCGTCGACGTCGTGTTCCTCGACATCCGGATGCCCGGCCTCGACGGCCTGGAGCTCGCCCGGGTGCTGAACGCGATGGCCGACCCGCCGCCGGTGGTGTTCGTGACCGCCCACGACGACCGGGCCGTCGACGCCTACGAGGTCGGTGCCGTCGACTACCTGCTCAAGCCCCTGCGCACCGAGCGGCTGTCCGGCTCGCTGGACCGCACCCTGGCACTGCGCGCGGCCCGGCGGGCCGAGAACGGCCCGCCCGCGGCGCCCGCCCGCCACGGCGCCGATCCGGGTGGCGCGGCCGCGCCACCGGTCGCCCGCCGGGGCGCCCCGGCCGCGACCACCGACGACGAGGTCGTGCCGGTGGAGCTGGCCGGCACCACGAAGCTGGTCCCCCGCTCCTCGATCCGGTTCGTCGAGGCCCAGGGCGACTACGCCCGGCTGCACACCAACGAGGGCAGCCACCTGGTCCGCATCCCGGTCTCGGTGCTGGAGGAGCGCTGGGGCGAGGCCGGGTTCGTCCGGATCCACCGTGCCTACCTGGTGTCGCTGCCGCTGATCACCGAGCTGCGCATGTCCGGGTCGGGGTACGTCGTCCGCCTCGGCAACGGGCCCAGCGCGGTCGAGCTGCCCGTCAGCCGCCGGCACACCGCGGGCCTCAAGCGGATCCTGCGGGGCCGGCCGCCGCGGCCGCAGCGCGGGCCCGAGGACGGCCCGGACGGGCCCGTCGTCCCGCGCTGACCCGGGGCGGATGACCGCGGCGGGCCACGGCCCGTCGCATCACCGACACGCCCGGTGACCGTTCGGACTGCCGTGCGTGATCCTGTCGCCTAGCCTGGTGACCGGTGTCCATCTCGGGTGAGTCCTCGCACGTCCTGTCCGTCACGAACCGTCGTCGCCCCGGGTGGCGCGCACGTCCGCCGGTGCTGCTCCTGGCGCTGCTGACGGCCTGCGCGGTGGTCGCGGGCTGTTCCTCCGCCGCTGCCCCGGCCCCGGCCGCGCCGCCCCCGCCGGCCCCCGCGCAGCCGGCGCCGACCTCCGCCGCGCCCGCGGTGCCGGAGCTGCCCGGCGGCGGCACCGAGGTCTTCCCGGGCCGCCGGATGGCCGCGCTCTACGGCCACCCGGGCACCCCGTCGATGGGCGTCCTCGGCGAGCAGGACCTGCCGCGCTCGATCGCCCGCGCGAAGGACCTCGCCGCCGACTTCCAGCCGCTCGTACGCGAGCCCGTCGTGCCGGCGTTCGAGATCATCACGACGGTCGCCGACCGCGTCCCCGGCCCGGACGGCGACTACTCCGCGGAGATGAGCGTCGACGAGCTGCGGCCGTGGGTCGAGCAGGCCGGGAAGGCCGGCGTCTACGTGGTGCTGGACCTGCAGCCCGGCACCACCGACTTCACGACCCAGGCGAAGCGTTACGCCGAGCTGCTCGCGCAGCCGCACGTCGGGCTCGCGCTCGACCCCGAGTGGCGGCTGGAGCCGGGCCAGCGTCACGGCGCGCAGATCGGGTCCGTGACCGCAGCGGAGATCAACCGGACCTCGGAGTGGCTGGCCGCGCTGGTGCGCGAGAAGGGGCTGCCGCAGAAGGTGTTCCTGATCCACCAGTTCCGGGTCTCCATGATCTCCGACCGGCAGACCGTGGTCACCTCCCACCGCGAGCTCGCGACCGTGCTGCACGCCGACGGTTACGGCACCCGCCAGGAGAAGACCGAGACCTGGAACGCGCTGCACGCCGCGCCCCGCCCGCAGGGTCTGTGGTGGGGCTGGAAGAACTTCATCGACGAGGACCGGCCGACCTTCACCCCGCGTGAGACCTATGCCGTCCGGCCCGAGTCGCCGGTCTTCGTGTCCTACCAGTGACGGGTGTGTCCCCCCTGTCCGGAAGCCCCTCCCGGGTGGGTGGCCGCCCATCGAGATCGTGATCACGGCAAGTACTCTCACCGGAACCCGAGCGCCGTCGTCGCCGCCGGGTGCGCAGGCACGTGCCGCTCCTCCGCGCGGCACGGCCGTCCTGCCCGTGCCGACCAGTGAAGGGGGTGCTCCGGGTGGACGAACGACCGCCGGAGGGCTCCCGCCCGACCGGTCCGGACCGGCCACGACGACCCGGCCCTCCCGATCACGCCCGCCGCGACGACCGTCCGCACCTGCGGGACGAGGCACGGCACGGCGGCCCGCCGCCCCGGGACCGCGCCGAGGTCCCGCCGCACGACCGTCGCGACACCCCGCCGCCGCACCCCCGTGGCGGCGCCGCTCCCCCACCCGGGTCTGCCGGGGCCCCGGCCCCGCAGTCCGGTAGGCCCGGCGACCGCAGACCACCCCGATCCGGCAGGCCGCCCCAGGAGCCGTCGGGCGGCCCGCGACGTCCCGGGCCGCCCGCCACCGGTGCGCCGCGTCCGCCCGCCGGTGACCAGCGCCCGGGAACCGGTCCCGCGGCGCGTCCCGACCGCGGGCGTCCCGGCCGGCCGGACGGAGCCGGGCGTCCCGCCGAGGACGAGTCCTGGCTCCCCCGGCGCGAGCGCGAGGCCCGGGCCGCCGCCCGGCGGGCCGCCGCCTGGACGTCCCGGTCGACGCGGTCGGAGGCCCCGGGCCGTGGTGGGCACAGCGACAGCAGGCCCACCGACATCCGGTCCATCCGCGCGACCCGCCGCGGCATCGGAGAGACCGTGAAGGTCCCCGGCCGGCCGGACACCGCCGCCGAGCACCGGCGGCACCGCGCGTCCGAGCCCGACGCCCCGCCGCAGGAGCGCGACCGCGCGGCCCGGCTGAGCGGCGAGCTGCCGATCGTCCCGCGCCGGCCCGGCGACCGTCCCGGTGGCGCCGTGTCCGGTGGCGCCGTGTCCGGTGGTTCGCGCCCGGACGCACCGTCGCGCCCCGGCGCACCCTCGGCCCCGAGCGGCCCGGGGCGGTCCGGACCCGGGCCGGTGCCGCCGGGTGGGCCCCGGCACCCCGGTGACGCCCGTCCCGGTGGCCCCGGCGGCCCCGACCCGCGTTCCGGCGGCCGGCCCGGCGGTGCCCCCGGTGCCCCCGGTGCCCCCGCCGGATCCGGTGCGCGGTCCTCCGGCGCGGTCCGCCCGGACGCCGTCCCCGGCCGGCCCGACAGCGGCAGGCCCGAAGGCGGCCGGCCGGACGGCCCGCAGGGGCGACCTGCCGACGCACGCCCGGCCGGTCCGGGTGGCGCCACACCGGAACCCGCGCGCGACGCCGCACGTCCCGCCCCGCCGCGGCCGCCGCGCCCCGGCCTGGCCGCCGGTGCCGCGGCAGGCACAGCAGGCACGGCAGGCTCCGCAGCGGCCGGCGCCGCGGCATCCTGGAACCGGCCCGCCCGGGACGGCCGCGACGACGGCAGCGTCGACGGCCACGGCGACGACGACTACGGCGACGGCGAGACCGCGCTGGCCCCGCCCGCCGGCCCGCCGGCCGCGCCCGACCCCGCGCGGCGCACCCTCGCCGCCGCACTCGGCCTCACCGCGGCGTCCACCGTGGTGCCCGGCAGCGGCCATCTCGCGCTGCGCCGTCGTCGTACCGGCGGGCTGATCCTCGGCACGCTGGTCGCGATCGTCGTCGGGCTGGCGGCGGTGGCGCTGCTGGCCCGGCGGTCGACGCTGCTGCAGAACCTGTTGTCGACGACCACGCTGACCGTCATCGCGGGCGCGCTGGTGGTCGCCGGCATCGCCTGGATCGCCCAGGTCGCGCGGACCTACGCGCTGGCCCGGCCGCGCGGGATGCCGCTCGGCCAGAAGATCGTCGGCACCGGGACAGCGGCCCTGCTGTGCCTCGCCGTCGCCGTCCCGTTCGGCTACGGCGTCGAGCTGGTCAACTCCCAGCGCGGGCTGCTGAACTCGCTGTTCCAGGGCGGCGGGACCTCGGCGGCCGAGGCGCTGGGCAAGCCCCGGCTCAACGTGCTGCTGCTGGGCAGCGACGCCGGCGACGACCGGACCGGCACCCGTACCGACACCATGATGGTCGCCAGCATCGACACCCGCTCCGGCCGGACGACGCTGTTCAGCCTGCCCCGCAACATCCAGCGGGCCGAGTTCCCGCCGGGCAGCCCGGCCGCGGAGAAGTTCCCGAACGGCTTCCACGACCCGTCGCAGCCGTTGTCGGGCGACTACCTGCTCAACGCCATCTACGCCTACGCCGAGCAGCACCCGGAGATCGCCCCGTCGGGACCGACCTCCTCGCCCGGTATCAACCTGCTCCAGTCCTCGATCGCGTACATGACCGGCCTGCCGCTGGACTACTACCTCGAGGTCAACATGGCCGGGTTCTCCTCCATGATCGACGCCGTCGGCGGGGTCACCGTGAACGTCGGGCCCGAGCCGATCCCGGTCGGTGGCGTCACCGCGTTCGGCCGGCACGTCACCCCGGACCGCTACATCAGCCCCGGGGTGCAGACCCTGGGCGGCGAGGACGCGCTGTGGTTCGCCCGTTCCCGCCGTGACGGCACCGACTACCAGCGAATGGGCCGCCAGCGCTGCCTGATCCAGGCCGTCATCTCGCAGACGACCGCGACCGAGCTGATCTCCCGGTTCCAGAGCATCGCCGCGGTGACCCGGGACAACGTGGCCACCGACATGCCCCAGCAGGTGCTGCCCGCGCTGGCCGTCCTGGCCGACGAGGGGTTCCGGCTGGAGAGCGTCGCGTTCGACCCGTCGCTGCCGGACCCGAACTCCTCGACGGGCTACTTCGTCACCGCCGACCCGGACGTCCCCTACATGCGCGAGGTCGTCCGCAACGCCATCGCCGACCCGCCCCCGGAGCCGGCGCCCGGGACCGCACCGTCACTCGCCGCCCCGACGACGCAGCCGTCGACGAGCTCGGAGTCGTCCCGGTCGTCCCGGTCGTCCTCGTCGAGCGCGTCGCCGACCCCCGACCCGGCCGCGGCCCGGCCGCAGTCGGTCGAGGAGTCCTGCGCAGCGACCGGCGCGGCCGACGTCCCCGCCGGGGCCGAGCCCGGGAACTCGCAGGAGCCGTCCGCGACCGGCTCCGAGCAGGTCGACGGTCTCCGCCCCGACCAGAACTGAGCCCGCCGCAGCCGAGCCGTCACGGTCGAGGCCGTCGGAGCCCCGCTGCGGCCGCCCGGCGGCATCTGTGGCACACACGGCTGCGGTCCGCTCTTCCGTCCGCCGTACCGAGATGATGAAGTGAGGGTCACCTGTGAAGTGGAAAGGCGGCCCTTCCGTGCGACGAACGCTCCCCCTGTTCTCCGGCCTGCTCATCGTGCTGATGCTGCTGGCCGGATGCGGCTCACCAGAGCCCGGGACCACACCGTCGGGGACCACCCCGTCCGGGGACGGTGCGTTCCCGGTGACGGTCCCCACCGCGTTCGGCGACGTCACCGTCCCCGAGCAGCCCCGCCGGGTCGTCGCCCTCGGGTGGAGCGACGCCGAGACCGCGCTGGCCCTGGGCGTCGAGCCGGTCGGGGCCGCGGACTGGCTGGCCGTCGGCGGTGACGGCCTCGGACCGTGGGTGCAGGCCCGCTACACCACCCCGCCGCAGATCCTCGGCACGCTCGAGGTCGACCTGGAGGCCGTCGCGGCCCTGGACCCGGACCTGATCCTCGACACCCGCTCCTCCGGCGACCGGGAGCGCCACGACCGGCTGACCCAGCTGGGCGTGCCGGTGATCGGCATCCCGGCCGGCGGCGAGAACTACAAGACGACCTGGCGCGACCAGCTCCGCATGGTCGGGGCCGCGGTCGGCAAGCCGCAGGAGGCGGCGCGCGCGCAGGCCGACCTGGAGCAGCGCTTCGCCGACGCCCGCGCGCAGCACCCGCAGCTGCAGGGCGCCACCGTCGTGTCCGGGGCCCGCAACACCCTCGGCGAGTACGCCGCCTACACCGGCGACTCCGGGCGCCTGGCGTTCCTGAAGGAGCTGGGCATGGTCAACGCCCCGCAGATCGAGTCGCAGCGCACCGACGGCTTCTCGGTCCCGATCTCGCGGGAGCGGATGAACCTCCTCGACGCCGACGTCACCGTCATGCAGGCGATCTCGAAGGACACCTCGGCCATCGCGAACGACCCGCTGTGGAAGGCCGTGCCGTCGGTCGCCGCGGGGCGCGGTGTGCTGCTGTCGGACCGCGACGTGTCCCAGGCCTTCTCCAGCGCCTCGGTCGACGGCTGGCGCTACGCCCTCGACCGCACCGTGGGCCAGCTCGCGGACGCAGCGGCGAAGGCGCGGTGACCGCCCCGACGGCCACGCCCACCGTCCCGTCCCCTCCGGATGCGCCGGCGACGGTCCAGCGGCGGCGGTGGCCCGCCGTGGCCGGCCTGACCGTCGCCCTGCTGGCCGTGGCCGCGCTCGGCCTGCTGGTCGGTGCCCGGCCGCTCGCGCCGGGGTTCGTGCTGGACGTGTTGACCGGGGCCGTCGACCGGACCTCCCCGGACGCGCTCGTGGTCACCGAGGTGCGGCTGCCGCGCACGGTGCTGGCGGTCCTGGCCGGGGCCGCGCTCGGTGTGGCCGGAGTGCTCGCCCAGGGCATGACGCGCAACCCGATCGCCGAGCCCGGCATCCTCGGGCTCAACACCGGCGCCGCCCTGGCCGTCGTGCTCGGGATCGCGCTGCTCGGCGTCGACACCCTCAGCGGCTACGTCTGGTTCGGCTTCGCCGGGGCGGCGGTGGCGGCCGTCGTCGTCGCCGGGGTGGCCGGCATCGGCCGCCGCGGCAGCGTCTCCCCCGCGACACTCGCCCTGGCGGGCGCCGCGCTCGCCGCGGGCCTGCAGTCGATCACCATCCTGTTCCTGCTCACCGACCCCCAGGCCTTCGACGACTACCGGTTCTGGCAGGTCGGCTCGGTCGCCGGCCGGGACCTCGGGATCGCAGCGCAGGCGGCCCCGTTCGTCGTCGCCGGGCTCGCACTGGCCCTGACCTGCGGTCCGCGGCTGAACGCGCTGGCGCTCGGCGACGACGTCGCCCGGTCCTTCGGCCGCCCGGTCGGGACCGACCGCGCCGTGTGCGGAGTGGCCCTGGTCGTGCTGGCCGGGGCCGCGACCGCAGCCGCGGGGCCGATCGCCTTCCTCGGGCTCGCCGTGCCGCACCTGGTGCGCCGCCTCGCCGGGACCGACCACCGGGTGGTGCTGCCGCTGGCGGCGCTCGCCGGACCCGTCCTGCTGCTGGCCGCGGACGTGCTCGGCCGGGTCGTCGCCCCGCCGGGCGAGGTCCAGGCCGGGGTGGTGACGGCCGTCGTCGGCGCCCCGCTGTTCGTCGCGCTGGTCCGGCGGCGGAGGTTCCTGCGATGAGCACCGGGACCGTCCCCGTCGGGGATCCCACCGCGGTGCTGCGCCGGATCCGGGCCCGGGCCCGGCGCCGTCGTACGACGGCCGGGCTCGCCGTCACCGTCGCCGTGCTCGCCGCGTTCGTCACCTCCCTCTCGGTGGGTGCACAGGGCCTCGGGCCCGGCGACGTGCTGGCCGCGCTGACCGGGCTCGGCACGCCGCGCACCGAGCTGGTGGTGCTGCGGCTGCGGATGCCGCGCGCGTTGACCGCGCTCCTGGTCGGCGCGGCCCTCGGCCTGGCCGGGGCGCTGTTCCAGCGGGTGCTGCGCAACACCCTGGCCAGCCCGGACGTGATCGGTGTGGGTGCCGGCGCCGCCGTCGGTGCGGTGACCGCCTCGATCGTGCTCGGTCTGTCCGCCACCGGGACCTCGGCCGGTGCGGTGCTGGGCGCCGTCGCGGCGGCGCTGCTCGTCGCCGTCCTGGCCCGCCGCGACGGCCTCGGCGGTACCCGCTTCGTGCTGGTCGGGGTCGGGATCGGGTCGGCCGCGATGGCCGTCGTCTCCTACCTGATGATCACCGCGTCGCTGACCACGGCGCAGCAGACACTGGTCTGGCTGACCGGCAGCGTCACCGAGACCGGCTGGTCGACCGCGGTCCCGCTGGCGACGGCCTGCGCGGTGCTCGTACCCGCGGCGCTGCTGCTGGCCCGTGCGCTGCCCCGCCTGGAGCTCGGTGACGACACCGCGACCGCGCTCGGGCTGCCCGTCGGCCGGGCCCGGGGCGCGCTGCTGGCGGTGGCCGTCCTGCTCGTGGCGGCCGCGGTCGCCGCGGCCGGGCCGGTGTCGTTCGTCGCGCTCGTCAGCGGGCCGCTCGCCGCCCGGCTCGCCGGCCCCGGGCGGGCGTCGCTGCCGCACGCCGCCGGTGTCGGGGCCGCGCTGGTGCTGTTCGCCGACGTCGTCGCCCGCACGCTGATCGCCGAGGTCGCCCTGCCCGCGGGTGTCGTCACCGGTGCGATCGGCGCCCCCTACCTGCTGTGGCTGCTCGCCCGCTCCCGGACCGGAGGAACCCCGTGACCACCCCCGCCACCGTGCCCGCCGGGCCCGCACTGGACGCCGACGGCCTGGTCCTGCGCTACGACGAGCGCGTCGTCGTCGACGGCCTGACCGTGCACGTCCCGCCCGGCCGGATCACCGTGATCGTCGGCCCGAACGCCTGCGGCAAGTCCACCCTGCTGCGCGGGCTGGGCCGGATCGTCGCCCCGGCCGCCGGGACCGTGCGCCTCGACGGCACCGACGTCCGGTCGCTGTCCGGCCGCGAGCTGGCCCGCAGGCTCGGGCTGCTCCCGCAGTCCCCGACCGCCCCGGACGGCATCACCGTCGCCGACCTGGTGGAACGCGGCCGGTCCCCGCACCAGGGCTGGTTCGGCGGCCGCGGCGACGCCGACGACGCCGCCGTCGCCGAGGCGATGCGCGCGACCGGGGTGCTGGAGCTGGCCGACCGCCCGGTCGACGAGCTGTCCGGCGGTCAGCGCCAGCGTGTGTGGATCGCGATGGTGCTGGCCCAGGACACCGGGGCCCTGCTGCTCGACGAGCCGACGACGTTCCTGGACCTGCCGCACGCGGTGGAGGTGCTGGACCTGCTCGTCGACCGGAACCGGGAGCGGGGCAGCACGGTCGTCGTCGTCCTGCACGACCTGAACCTGGCCTGCCGCTACGCCGACCACCTGATCGCGATGGCCGACGGTGCGATCGTCGCGCAGGGCCCGCCCGCGACGACGATGACCGCCGACCTGGTGCGCCGGGTCTTCGGGATGGAGTCGCGGGTGGTGCCCGACCCGGTCGCGGGCACCCCGATGATCGTGCCCGTCGGACGGCACCACCCGGTTCCCACGCCGGCCGCCCCGGCCCCCGAACCGGACGCGGTGCGGACCGAGGACGAGCTGCGCGAGGTGGTCGCCGCGCCGCACCCGATGGTCGCGGGCAAGTCCACCGACCGGGTCGACGAGGTCGCCGCCCGGTTCGTCGCCGCCTCCCCGCTGGTGTTCCTGGGCACCACCGCGCCGGACGGCACGGTCACGGTGACCCCGCGCGGCGACGCACCCGGCTCGGTCCGGGTGCTCGACGGCGGCCGGCGCCTCGCGGTCCCGGAGCGGCCGGGCAACCGGCGCGTCGACAGCATGCGCAACCTGCTCGCGCACGACGGCATCGGACTCACCTTCTGCGTGCCGCGCGCCACGCACGTGCTGCGGGTGCACGGCCGCGCCCGGGTGACCCGCGACCCCGCGGTGCTGGCGCTGTGGGGCCCGGCCGACGCCGAGGGCCAGGGCCCGGCCGCGCACCGGCCGCCGCCGCTCGCACTGCTGGTCGACGTGCACGACGCCTACGTGCACTGCGGCCGGGCGCTCGCCGCCGCCGGGCTGTGGGACCCCGACAGCTGGGACGGCGACGACGTCCCGGGGGTGAAGGAGCTGGCCGACGCCGCCCGGGCCGACCGCGCGAGCCGCGCCGAGGATCCCGACACCGTCGGACCGGCCGCGCGGGTGTGAGCGGGGCTCAGGCCGTCGCGAAGGCCCCGAGCACGTGGTCCGGCCGGATCCCGTCGAAGTGGGACCGCCAGATCCCGTGGTAGAGGACCTCCTCCTCGCTGCGCAGCGGCCAGGAGTCGGACGGGTGCTCGGGCACCTCGTCGGTCAGCCCGGCGGCCGCCGCGGCGGCGGCCTTGCGGGCGGCCAGCTCGGCCAGCACGGTGCCGGCGCCGGAGCCGTCGCCGAACTGCTCCTTGCCGCGCCACAGCAGGTCCTCGGGCAGCCAGCCCTCGAACGCCTCGCGCAGGATCGCCTTCTCCGGCCGGCCGCCGGGGCGCTGCTTCCACTCCGGCGGCAGCGCCAGCGCGGCGCGGACCAGGCCGGAGTCGAGGAACGGCTCGCGGGCCTCCAGCCCGAAGTACATGGTGGTCCGGTCGCAGCGCTGCAGGTTCAGGTGGTGCAGCTGCTCCAGCGAGCGGACCAGCTCGGCCTGCAGGGTGTCCGGGTCGGCGTACTCGGGACCGTGGACGTAGGAGTAGCCGGCGAACAGCTCGTCGGCGCCCTCCCCGGTCAGCACGACCTTGACCTTCTTCGCCGCCTCGCGGGCGAGGATCAGGTTGGGCACGGCGCTGCGGACCAGGGCCGGGTCGTAGTGCTCGATGACCTCGACGGCGTGGTCGAGGGCCTCGGCGATGTCCTCGGGCGTCACCAGGACCTCGTGGTGGTCCGAACCGATGTGCGCGGCGACCTTGCGGGCCGCGATCAGGTCGCCGGACTCCGCGGTCCCGACGGCGAAGGTGGGCAGCTGCTCGCCACGAGCCCGTGCCTCCTGCGCGGCGATGGCCGCGACCAGCGCCGAGTCGAGGCCACCGGACAGGAACACCCCGACGCCGACGTCGGACATCATCCGGCGGCGCACCGCGGACACCACGGCCTCGCGCACCCGGGACAGGTCGGCGTCGTCCCAGCCGGGGCGGATCGCGCGGCGGGCCGGGCGGACCTCGACCGGCACGGCGTCGGCGAACCGCACCAGCCCCGACGACGGGCTCCACAGGCAGCCGGGCGGGAACGAGCGCACGTACGGGCGGTCCTCGGGGTCGAACGCACGGAGCTCGCTGGCGAACAGCACCGTCTCCGACGGGTCCGGCGCGGTGTACGGGACAATCCCGGCGGCACCGCCGCCGTCACGGAACTCTGCCGGCGGCACCCAGTACAGCGGCTTGACCCCGAACGGGTCCCGGGCGACGAGCCCGGGACCGTCGGTGCGCCCCATGGCGACGGCGAACATGCCGTTGAGCGAGGCGACCGCGGCCTGGCCGTCCCACATCACCGCGTGCAGCGCGGCCTCGGTGTCGGACTTGGTGCGCACCGTGCCGTCCGGGAACGCCTTGGCGATGCGCTCGTGGTTGTAGATCTCGCCGTTCCCGACGATCCAGGCAGTACGCGCGGCGTCGGACATCGGCTGGCGCCCGCCGCTGACGTCTATGATCGACAGGCGCTGGTGGCCCAGCCAGGTGTTCCCGACGACCTGCACGCCGGTGTCGTCGGGTCCGCGGTGCGCCACCCTGGCGAGCATCCGCTCGTACTTCTCGGGGTCGGCGGGCTCACCGCCCGGCCATGCCGTGGGTCCACCGAACGCAGCCACGATCCCGCACATGGGCTCCATCGTCGCACGGTCGGCGAGCCCGCATCCGGCTTCCGTTCCCCCACCGTGTGAGTTCGGACTCTGAAAGGCGTTTCCGGAGCGATCCGAATTGCCCCGGCGGCCGAGGGTTCGTACGGTCGGAGACCGGCCAGGACGGCCGCCGTCCACCGCCGACACCAGGACTCAGGGTCCGGAGGCGGGGACCGACACCGGCCATCGAGCAGGTGCGCGGTGACGCCGCGCCAGGACCGACCGACAAGGGGCGGACTCAGGTGAGCACGGCAGAGCACGACGAGCGGCAGGGCCGGCACAAGGTCGTGATCGTCGGCGGAGGGTTCGGCGGTGTGCAGGCCGCCAAGGCGCTCAAGGGCGCCGATGTCGACGTGACCATCGTCGACCGCACGAACCACCACCTGTTCCAGCCGCTGCTCTACCAGGTGGCGACGGGCATCCTGTCCCCCGGCCTGACCGCCCCGGCGCTGCGCCGGGTGCTGAAGAAGCAGCGCAACGTGCGCACCCTGCTCGCCGAGGTCGGCGACATCGACCTCGAGGCCAAGGTCGTGCACGCGGCCGCGCCGGACGGACAACGGATCACGCTGCCCTACGACACCCTCGTCGTCGCCGCGGGCGCCACGCACGCCTACTTCGGGCACCCGGAGTGGGCCGAGCACGCCCCCGGCATGAAGTCGATCGAGGACGCCCGGCTGCTGCGCTCGCGCATCCTGGGTGCCTACGAGCTCGCCGAGGTCGCGACGACCGAGGAGGAGAAGCAGGCGTGGATGACCTTCGTGGTCGTCGGCGCCGGCCCCACCGGTGTCGAGCTGGCCGGTCAGCTGGCCGAGCTGGCGCAGTACGTGCTGCCCCGCGAGTACCGGTCGATCGACACCCGTTCCGCGCGGATCATCCTGCTCGACGCGGCGCCGGCGGTGCTCCCGCCGTTCGCGAAGAAGCTGCAGGACTACACCCGCAAGACCCTGGAGAAGAAGGGCATCGAGGTCCGCCTGAACACCATGGCGACCGACATGGACGCCGACTCCATCACGGTCAAGGGCCCGAACGGCGAGGAGCGCATCGTCGCCCGCACCAAGGTGTGGGCCGCCGGTGTGCAGGCGTCCCCGCTGGCCGAGCTGCTCGCGAAGGCCTCCGGCGGCGAGGTCGACCGGGCCGGGCGCCTGGCGGTCGACCCGGACTGCAGCCTGCCGGGCCGCAGCGACGTGTTCGCCATCGGCGACATGGTCTCCACCATCGACCGGCTGCCCGGTGTCGCGCAGGTCGCGATGCAGCAGGGCACCTACGTCGGCAAGCTGATCAAGGCGCGGGCCAAGGGCGACGACACCACCCCGGCCCCGTTCCGCTACTTCGACAAGGGCTCGATGGCCACGATCGGCGCGCGCGAGGCCGTCGCCGACGTGCGCGGCATCAAGCTCACCGGCTGGATCGGGTACTTCATCTGGTGCTACGTGCACGTGATGTTCCTGATCGGCTGGGGCAACCGCTTCGGCACGCTCTACAACTGGCTGCGGTCGCTGCGTTACGCCCGCTACCGCGGGCACCGGCTGATCAGCGTCACCGCCTCCTACGACAAGGCGGTCGACCCCGAGAAGCCGCTGGGCGCCGAGACCGACGAGCGCGCCGAGCTGGACCCGCGGGTCTCGCCCGGCTCGCCACCGGCGCCCGACGAGCGCCCGGCCGCCACGGCCTGAACGGGCCCACGCACCACGACCGACGCCCGGGGGCACGCGCCTCCGGGCGTCGTCGCGTGCGGGGGTGGGTCGCGACGTGGCACCGTGCTCGGGTGACCCCGGCGATGCAGGTCCTGATGCGTGACATCGCGCGGCTCTGGGACACCGCGGCCGGCGCGCTCTACGACGACGGGGACCCCGGCCCGGCGACGGCCGCGCTGGCTGCCGACGTGCGCTGGACCGAGCTGCCCACCCGCGCCGGGGGCCACGGCCGGGACGCGGTCGCCGCGCACCTGGCCGCCGTCGCCGGTGCCCGGCCGTCCGGGCTGACCCGGACCCGGTTGTCCCGCACCGTCGACGTCCGCCGGGTCGTCGACGAGGTCCGCGTCGGCTTCACCCACGACCGGGAGCTGCCGTGGCTGCTGCCCGGGCTCGCCCCCACCGGGCGCGCGGCGGAGGTGCTGGCGGTGCAGCTGGTGCGGGTCCGGCAGGGCCGGATCGACGAGGTCCGGACCCTCTGGGATCTCGCGGGACTGCGCTCCGTGCTCGACGGGTGAGCCCGTCGTCACCGCTTCCGCTGCATCATCGCGCTGACCTGCGGCAACAGCCCCACTCGTCGAATGTGCGACGGGCGGTCGCCCGGGTGCGGTGAACAGCGCCACGGAAGGCCGTGACCAGGCCCGACACGCCCTGAAGAGGGGGTTCCCGCAGGTCGTGGCGATGTCTCTGCCAGTCTGTACCGCGATCGGAGATAGCAGTCCACCCCGGTGAGCGGGGTGCGTGAACCGAGAGGAGTTGTCAGCGATGGCTCTGCCCACCCTGACCCCGGAGCAGCGCGCCGAGGCGCTCAAGAAGGCGGCTGCGGCCCGTACCGCCCGCAAGGAGCTCCGCGACAAGATCGCCAGCGGCGAGGAGACCATCCCCGCTGTGCTGGGTCGCGCGAAGACCGACCAGATCGTCGGCAAGACCAAGGTCGCCGATCTGCTGAAGAGCGTCCCGGGCTGGGGCCCGGCGAAGGTCTCCAAGGTGATGGAGGAGGCCGGCATCGACGTGTCGCGTCGTGCCGCCGGCCTCGGCGACCGTCAGCGCGCCGCGCTGATCGAGAAGGTCGGCTGACCTTCCCCCAGCGCCTCGCGACGGCCCGGCCCGCCCTGTGCGGACCGGGCCGTCGCGCGTTCCGGGCCGGGCCCCGGCGGGGCGTCCGTGCCGGTCTGGCAGCCTGCCCGGTGTGAACAGCCCCGGTGTGGAGCGGCCCGGTGTGGAGCGGCCCGGTGTCGAGCCGCAGGGCACCGTGCGTACGGTCGAGGCCGAGCCGGGTGTGACCCTCTGGGTGCAGGACCTGCCCGCGCACCGGCCGACGCCGGCGGCGCCGGTGCTGCTGGTGAACGGGGCGGGCTCGGCCGGGTACGGCTGGCCGGACGCGCTGGTCGAGGCCCTGCGCGAGCGGCACCGGGTGGTCCGCTACGACCACCGTGACACCGGGCGTTCCACCCACGCGTTCGAGGACCGGCCCTACGCCGTCACCGACCTCGCGACCGACGCGCTCGCGGTGCTCGACGGCTGTGGGATCGGCCGGGCGCACCTGGTCGGGATGGGGCTGGGCGGGACGCTGGTCCAGCTGCTGGCGCTCGACGCGCCGCACCGCATGGTCAGCGCGGCGCTGCTGTGTTCCGCGGCGCTGCCGTGCTCCGCGGCGCTCGACACCGGCGACGCCGACCTGCCCGGCCCGACCCGCGACGTCCGGCGGATGTGGCAGGAGCTGGGCGACCCGCGCGACGAGGCCGGGGAGCTGGCCTGGCGGGTCGAGTACTGGCGGCGGGTCTCCGGCGGGGTGCTGCCGTTCGACGGCGCCGAGTTCGCCGCACGTGAGCGGCGGATCATGGACCACACCGGGCGGGTCGAGCCGTGCACCGCACATGCCCAGGCCGACCTCGACGGGCTGGACCGCGGCGGCGAGCTGGGCTCGGTCACGGTGCCGACTCTCGTCGTCGAGGCGCCGGAGGACCCGGTGCACCCGCCGCCGCACGCCGACCACCTGGCGGCGCGGATCGGGGCGGCGGCGCAGCTCGTCACCGTCGACGGGATGGGGCACGCGCTGCCGGACCTGCTGTGCGAGCCGATCGCGGCGGTGCTGCTGGAGCACGCCGCCGAGGCCGAGGAGGCGGACGCCGACCCGGCGACACCGGAGGCGGACGCCGACCCGGCGACACCGGATGCGGACGCCGTCCCGGCAGCACAGCAGGCGGAGCAGGCGCCGCCGGGGGCCGGTCAGCCGACCCAGCGGTAGCGGCGCTCCGGGCGGCCGGTGCCGCCGTAGCGCAGCCGTACGGTGACCTGCCCGGTCGACACGAAGTGCTCCAGGTAGCGGCGGGCGCTGACCCGGGACAGCCGGGTGGCCTCGGCGCACTCGGTCGCCGACAGGTCGGCCTCCGCGTCGGTCCCCGAGTGGTCGCGCAGGGTGCCCGCGACGAGCTCGGCGGTCGGGGTGGTGAGGCCCTTCGGCATGCGTTCCGGGCCGCCGGGGGTGCGGGCGGGGGCGGCACCGGTGCCGCCGAAGATCCGGTCGATGTCGGACTGGTCGCGGACCCGGTCCAGGTCGCGCCGGATCCGCGTCGCGCGGTGCACCTGGGCGGCGAGCGCGGCGGAGTCGAACGGCTTGACCAGGTAGTGCAGCGCCCCGCCGTGCAGCGCAGCGGCGACCGTGTCGGAGTCGTCGGCGGCGGTGACGACCAGCACGAACGGGTCGTCGGCGGCCCCGGTGCGCAGCCGCGTCAGCACCTCCAGACCGGACATGTCGGGGAGGTAGACGTCGAGCAGCACCAGCTCCGGGCGGAGCCGGGCGGCGGCGTCGAGGGCGTCGGCGCCGTTGTGCGCGACGCCGACCACGGTGCAGCCCTCGATCCGCTCCACGTAGCCGGAGTGGACCTTCGCGACCATGAAGTCGTCGTCGACGACCAGGACCCTCACACCCGCACCCCCGTCGGCGCCACCGGCAGCACCGCCTCGAAGACCGCACCGGCCCTGCCGGCCGGCGCCGGCCGCACCGCGATGGTGCCACCCCGGCGCAGGCACGCCTGCCGGGCCAGGGCCAGGCCGAGCCCGCGGCCGCCGATCTCGGCGGCCTTGGTGGAGTAGCCGGCCCGGAACACCTCCTCGGCGAGCTCCGAGGCGATCCCGGGACCGGAGTCGCGGACCTCGATCCAGACCTCGTCGCCGTCGGTGTCGCCGCCGCCGGCGAGCCCGATCTCGATCCGGCGCGGGCCCTCGTGCCCGGCGGTCGCGTCGATCGCGTTGTCGATCAGGTTGCCGAGCACGGTCACGAGGTCGGCGGACAGGTCCGGGTCGTGGTCGGGATCGGTCGGGTCGAGCCGGGACTCCGGGTCCAGGGCCAGCTCGACGCCGCGCTCGGCGGCCTGGCTGTTCTTCGCGACGAGCAGCGCGGCCGTCGCCGGGTCGCCGACGCTGGCGGTGACCTCGCGTCGCCAGCCCTCCGAGGCGGCGACGATCCCGGCGACGAACCGGCGCACCTCGTCGTGCTCGCCGAGCTCGGTGAGCCCGGCGATGGTGTGCAGCCGGTTGGAGAACTCGTGGGCCTGCGCGCGCAGGGTGTCGGTGACGGTGTGCGAGGCGTCGAGACGGTGCTGCAGGGTGGTGAGCTCGGTGCGGTCCCGCAGGGTCACCACGGCGCCCACGTCGCGGCCGTCGACGCGGACCGGGCGGCGGTTGAGCACCAGGGCCCGGGTGTCGAGCAGGACGAGCTGGTCCTCGCCGTCGGCGGCGCCGGTGAGGACCTCGCGGAGCCGGTCGTCCAGCCCCAGGTCGGCGACGGCGTCGCCCTCCCGGGCACCGGGCAGCTGCAGCAGCTCGCGGGCGACCGGGTTGAGCAGGGTGATCCGGTTCGCGGTGTCCAGCCCGACCACGCCCTCCTTGATCCCGAGCAGCATCGCCTCCCGGCGCTGCACCAGCTCGACGATCTCGTCCGGCTCCAGGCCGAGGGTCTGGCGGCGGACGCGGCGGGCGAGCAGCAGCGACCCGAGGACGCCGAGGCCCAGGGCCAGTCCGAGCAGCGCGCCGGTCTCGGCGCGGGCCCCGGCGAGGGACTCCCAGAGCGACGGCGCGCGGATCCCCGCCGACACCAGCCCGGCGACGGCGCCCCGGTCGTCGATCACCGGCACCTGGGCGACGACGGTGCGCCCGTCGGAGTTGCCGACCCAGGCGCGGCCCCGCGGCGCGGTGCTGGCGCCGGGATCGAAACGCTGCCGGACCCGGGACGGGTCGGGTGAGGTGCGCACGACCAGCCCGGCGTCGACGATCTCGATCTCGTCGGCCCCGGACAGGTTCTCCGCGCTGCGGGCGAACGACGGCAGCAGGTCGTAGCGGCGGGTCTGCAACGCCTCGCGGACGGTCGGCACGGACGCGACGTCCTCGGCGACCGACAGCATCCGGCGCCCCTCGGTCTCGCGGAACGACTCCGACGACTGCACCGCGGCCAGCGCCGCGACCGCGCCGAGCAGCACGACCACGACCACCAGCTGCCAGACGAGGAACTGGCGGGCCAGTGGCCCTCCGGTCCCCCCGGCGCTCCGTCGCATGCGCCCAGCGTAGGGCGCGTGCCCGCGGCGGCGACCGCGCGACCGGTGGGACCGCGATCCGTGGGACTGCGATCCGTGGGACTGCGATCCGTGGGCACGGTCCATGGATCGCGGCCCGCGGGACTGCGGACCGTGGGACTGCGGACCGTGGGACCGAGCCCGCGGACGACGACGCGTCGCGCGGCTCACCCTCGGTGGACCGGCCCGGCCGCGGGCGCGCAGACTCCGACGGCGGCGGCAGGCAGCGGCACGACAGCGGCACGACAGCGGCGCTGCAACGGCACGGCAGCGACACGGCGACGGGGGCGGGCATGGTGGGGACGGTGGCGCGCCCCGGCGGGCCGCCGCCCGCCCGCCGCGCCCGCCGGGGCCCGTTCGCCGCGCTGGTCGCGGTGCTCGTGCTGGCCCTCGCCGCGGTCGTCGTCCCGATCGTGCTGACCGGCGGGCCCCGGCCGCTGTCCGACCTGCGCATCCTCGTGCCCAACCCGCCGGGCGGCGGCTACGACGTCACCGCCCGCAGCGCGGCGAAGGTGTTGTCCGACAACGGGATCACCGGTCCGGTCGAGGTGTTCAACCTGTCCGGTGCCGGCGGGATCGCCGGGCTCGGCCGGGTCGAGGGCGAGGCCGGCAACGGCAGGCTGCTGATGAGCATGGGGCTCGGGGTGGTCGGGGCGACCGCCTCGCGCGACACCCCGCTCTCGCTCGCCGACACGACTCCGATCGCGCGGCTGACCGAGGAGTCGGAGATCGTGGTCGTGCCCGCGGACTCGCCCTACCGGGACGTCCGCGCCCTGCTCGACGCCTGGCACGCCGCTCCCGGCGGGCTCACCGTCGGCGGCGGCTCGACCGTCGGCGGGCCGGACCACCTCGCGACGATGCTGCTGGCCGAGGGCGCCGGCATCGCGCCCGCCCGGGTCCACTACGCGTCCTACGACGGCGGCGGTCCGCTGCTCGCGGCGGTGCTGCGCGGCGAGGTGGCCTTCGCGGTGTCCGGGGTGGGCGAGTTCGCCGACCAGATCGGGACCGGTGACCTGCGGGTGCTCGCGGTGACCGCCGGCGAACGCGTGCTCGGCCTCGACGTGCCGACACTGCGCGAGTCCGGGGTGGACGTCGAGTTCAGCAACTGGCGCGGGCTGGTCGCGCCGCCCGGGCTGTCCGAAGCCGACCGCGCCGCGCTGGCCGACGCCGTCGCCGCGATGCGTGCCACCCCGCAGTGGCGGCAGGTGCTGGCCGCGAACGGCTGGCACGACGCCTGGCTCCCGGGCGCGGACTTCGCCCGGTTCACCGCCACCGAGAACGAACGGGTGGAGCACGTCCTGGGCGGGCTGGGCCTGCGGTCGCGCTGACCGCTCGGGCCCGCACGCGGCGCCGTGTCCGCGATGACCGAAACGACCACAAGGACCGTTGTAGCCGTTACGGAGACACCGGTCGGGTGACCCCGCACACTTCAGCGCGTTCGCTTCGCAACGGTGAGATCGGACGCACATGCCCCAGTCGACGGCCCCTCCGCAGTCGCAGGAACCGCCCTCGCACCACCGGCCCACGCCGGACGACCCCGCGCCGCCCGTGCCGCGGCCCCGGGTCGGACCTCTCGTCGGCACGGTCCTGGCCGTCCTGGCCGCCCTGCTGCTCGTCCCGCCCGCGGTCGGTGCGATCGGCGGCGGTGGCGACGGCACCCAGCTCCGCGGACTGCGGATGCTCGTCCCCAACGCCCCCGGCGGCGGCTACGACGTCACCGCCCGCAGCGCGGCCAAGGCCATGGAGGACGCCGGGCTGACCGGGTCGGTCGAGGTCTTCAACCTGCCCGGTGCGGGCGGCACGGTCGGGCTCGGCCGGACCGTCAACGAAGCCGGCGACGACCGGCTCGTGATGAGCATGGGCCTGGGTGTGGTCGGCAGCGTGTACTCCAACGACTCGCCGGCCACGCTGGAGCAGACCACGCCGATCGCGCGGCTGACCGAGGAGACCGAGATCGTCGTCGTCCCCGGTGACTCGCCGTTGCGGAACGTGGGCGACCTGCTGGCCGCCTGGCGGGCGGCGCCCGGGAAGACCCCGGTGGGCGGCGGTTCCTCCCCCGGCGGCCCGGACCACCTGGCCCCGATGCTGATGGCCGAGGGAGCCGGGGTGGACCCGCGTGCGGTCAACTACATCTCCTACGACGGCGGCGGCGAGCTGCTCGCCGCGGTCCTCGGCGGCAAGGTCGCGTTCGGGGTGTCCGGGCTCGGCGAGTTCGCCGACCAGATCGCCTCGGGCGACCTGCGGGTGCTCGCGGTGACCGCGGGCGAACGCGTGCCCGGCCTCGATGCGCCGACACTGCGCGAGTCCGGCATCGACGTCGAGTTCACCAACTGGCGCGGCGTCGTGGCGCCGCCGGGGCTGGACCCCGAGGGCGTCGCGGAGCTGGAGCGCGCCTACGCCGAGCTGCACACGACGCCGGAGTGGCGCGAGGTGCTGGCACGCAACGGCTGGCAGGACGCCTACCTGCCGGGGCCGGAGTTCGGCCGGTTCCTGGCCGACGAGGACGCCCGCGTCGAGCGGGTGCTGACCGGGTTGGGGCTGACGTGACGACCATCGGGGACACCGGGAACACCGGGACCGCCCGCTCCTGGTGGAAGGAGCACTCCGAGCTGGGTGTGTCGGTCCTGCTGGCCCTCACCGGCCTGCTGGTGCTCGGCGACACCCTCGCCGAGGGCGGCGGCGGCACCGCGTCCGACCCGCTCGGGCCGCGCACCGTCGCGTTCGTGCTCGGCGCGGCGCTGCTGGTGCTGGCCGCGCTGCTGACCGTCGACGTCCTGCGAGGCGGCCGCGGCGAGGCCGAGGGCGGCGAGGACGTCGACCTCGAGGTGCCGATGGACCTGCGCACGGTCGGGATGCTGGCCGGGGTGATCGTCGCGACGGCGGCGCTGATCCCGCTCGCCGGGTGGCCGATCGCCGGGACCGTCCTGTTCGCGGGCGCCACCTACGCGCTCGGCTCGCGCGCGGTGCTCCGCGACCTCGGCATCGCCGCCGGGGTCTCACTGCTGACCTGGGTGCTGTTCGACGCCGTGCTCGGCGTCGACCTGCCCGGCGGCCCGCTGATGGGGGTTCTGGGATGACCGAGGTGCAGTGCTGATGGGCACGTTCGACCTGCTCATGAACGGGTTCGCGCACGCGCTGACCCCGCAGAACCTGTTGTTCGCCGCGTTCGGGGTGCTGCTCGGCACCGCGATCGGCGTGCTGCCGGGCATCGGCCCGGCGATGGCGGTGGCGCTGCTGCTGCCGGTGACCTACGCCTTCGACCCGACCGGTGCGTTCATCATGTTCGCCGGCATCTACTTCGGGGCCATGTTCGGCGGTTCGACGACGTCGATCCTGCTCAACACCCCCGGCGAGTCCGCGTCGGTGATGGCGGCCATCGAGGGCAACCCGATGGCGAAGTCCGGGCGCGGCGCCCAGGCGCTCGCCACCGCCGCGATCGGGCACTTCATCGGCGGCATCGTCGGCGTGACCGGGCTGGTCCTGGTCGCCCCGCTGATCGCCTCGGTGGCCGTCGACATCGGCGCCCCGGACTACTTCGCGATCATGGTGCTGGCCTTCGTCGCCGTGAGCGGCGTGCTGGGCGCCTCGCGGGTCCGCGGGTTCGCCGCGCTCGCGCTGGGCCTCACGATCGGCCTGGTCGGGCTCGACCCGATCTCCGGGCAGCCGCGGCTCACCTTCGGGGTGCCGCAGCTGGCCGACGGCATCGACGTCATCATCGTCGCGGTCGGGTTGTTCGCGATCGGCGAGGCGCTGTGGGTGGCCGCCCACCTGCGACGACGCCCGCAGGAGGTCATCCCGGTCGGCCGTCCGTGGCTGGGCCGCGAGGACCTGCGGCGCACCTGGAAGCCGTGGCTGCGCGGACCGTTCATCGGGTTCGGCTTCGGCTCGATCCCGGCCGGCGGCGCCGAGATGTCGACGTTCATGGCGTACGTGACGGAGCGGAAGCTGTCGAAGCACCCGGAGCAGTTCGGGAAGGGTGCCATCGAGGGCGTCGCCGGGCCGGAGTCGGCGGCCAGCGCGTCGTCGGCGGGGACGCTGGCGACGATGCTGACCCTCGGCCTGCCGACGACGGCGATCGCCGCCGTCATGCTCGCCGCGTTCCAGCAGTTCGGCATCCAGCCCGGCCCGCTGCTGTTCCAGAAGGAGCCGGACCTGGTCTGGACGCTCATCGCGAGCCTGTTCATCGGCCTGGTCATGCTGCTGGTGCTGAACCTGCCGCTGGCCCCGGCCTGGGCGAAGCTGCTGCGGATCCCGCGGCCGTACCTGTACGCGGGGATCCTGTTCTTCGCCTGCGTCGGCGCCTACGCCGTGTCCGGCCAGCCGGTCGACCTGCTGGTGCTGCTCGCGATCGGCGGGATCGGGTTCCTGATGCGCCGGTTCGGGCTGCCGGTGCTGCCGGCGATCATCGGGGTCATCCTCGGCCCGGATGCGGAGCTGCAGCTGCGCCGCGCCCTGCAGATCGCCGATGGCGACGTCACGACGCTGGTCTCCACCCCGCTGGCGGTGGTGGTGTACTCGCTGATCGCGATCCTGCTGGTCGCCCCGGTCGTGCTCCGGGCGGTCCGCGCCCAGCGCGGCGACCGGGAGTCCGAGACGGTCTGACCCGGACGGCGACCCCGACGACGTCCCGCGGCCGCACCGGCCGCGGGGCGTCGTCGGCACGACAGCGCTGCCCACGGTGCGCGCGGTGATCCGTTCGCCGCGCGCATCCGGACGCACGCGCACGACGGATCACCGCGCGCGCAGCGGATCACGTCATGGCTGGCGACGACCGTGTCGGGGCGCAATCCTGGGCCGGTGGCGATCACCAAGACCCCGCGACGGGTCCGCGACCGGGTGGGCTCCTGGCTCCTGCAGGACGCGCACCGGCCCGAACGGCACGGGCCGCACACCCGGCCCGAGCCGGAGCACCCGCGCCATCCCTGGTGGAAGGTCATGTGCCTGACCGGCGTCGACTACTTCTCGACGCTGGGCTACCAACCGGGGATCGCGGCGCTCGCCGCCGGCGTGCTCTCCCCCGTCGCCACCCTGGTCCTGGTCGCGGTGACGCTGCTCGGCGCACTGCCGGTCTACCGCCGCGTCGCCCGGGAGAGCCCGCACGGCGAGGGCTCCATCGCGATGCTGGAGCGGCTGCTGCCCGGGTGGCGCGGCAAGGTGTTCGTCCTGGTCCTGCTCGGGTTCGCGGCCACCGACTTCCTCATCACGATGACGCTGTCCGCGGCCGACGCCACCGCGCACCTGGTGCAGAACCCGCTGGCCCCCGCCGCGCTGCAGGGGCAGAACGTGCTGATCACGCTGCTGCTGCTCGCGCTGCTCGGCGGGGTGTTCCTCGCCGGGTTCTCCGAGGCCATCCGGATCGCGGTCGCGCTGGTCGCGGTCTACCTGGTGCTCAACGCCGTCGTCGTGGTCGACGGGCTGGTCCGGATCGTCACGGCGCCGCACGTCGTCGCGGACTGGTCGGCGCTGCTCGTGTCCCGCTACCCGGACCCGCTGCTGATGGTGGGGATCGCGCTGATCGTGTTCCCCAAGCTCGCGCTGGGCCTGTCCGGGTTCGAGACCGGGGTGTCGGTGATGCCGCTGGTCCGGGGCCGCGACGGTGACACCGAGGACCGCCCGGAGGGCCGGATCGCGGGCACCCGGCGGCTGCTCACCGTCGCCGCGCTGATCATGAGCACCTTCCTGGTGACCTCCAGCGTCGTGACCGTGCTGCTGATCCCCGAGGCGGACTTCGCCCCCGGCGGGCAGGCGAACGGCCGGGCGCTGGCGTTCCTCGCCCACCGCGACCTGGGGAACGTCGTCGGCACCGTCTACGACCTGTCCACGATCGCGATCCTGTGGTTCGCCGGGGCCTCGGCCATGGCGGGCCTGCTCAACCTGGTGCCCCGGTTCCTGCCCCGCTACGGCATGGCGCCGTCCTGGGCCAGGGCCGCGCGGCCGCTGGTCCTGGTGGTGCTGGTCGTCGCGTTCGGGGTGACCGTGCTGTTCGACGCCGACGTCGACGCCCAGGGCGGGGCCTACGCCACGGGCGTGCTGGTGCTGATGACCTCCGCGGCGGTCGCCGTCGCCTTGTCGGTGCGGCGCACCGGGAGCCGCCCGGCCGTCGTCGCGTTCGTGCTGATCGCGCTCGTGTTCGTCTACACGACGGTGGCGAACGTCGTCGAACGGCCGGAGGGGGTGAAGATCGCCGCCTGCTTCATCGCCGGGATCCTGGTGGTGTCGCTGCTGTCGCGCACCCTGCGCGCGTTCGAGCTGCGCGTCACCGACGTCACCCTCGACGACACCGCCCGCGGGTTCCTCGACGAGTGCTCCGGCTCCGGCCGGCCGCTGCGCCTGGTCGCGCACGAGCCTCGCCCCGGTGAGCGGGACAGCGTCGCCCGCGACGAGGAGTACCGGGAGAAGCTCGCCGAGGAGACCGAGGACCACCACATCCCCGACCCCGACCGGGTGGTGCTGGTCGAGGTCACCGTCACCGACCCGTCGGAGTTCGAGTCGGGCATCACCGTGCGCGGCGAGCGGCGCGGCCCCTACCGGGTGCTGACGACGTCGGCGCCCTCGGTCCCGAACGCGATCGCCGCGCTGCTGCTGCACCTGCGCGACGTCACCGGCACCGCCCCGCACGCCTACTTCGACTGGACCGAGGGCAACCCGGTGCGCCACTTCGGCCGGTACCTGTTCACCGGGGTCGGCGAGGTCGCGCCGATCACCCGGGAGATCCTGCGGAAGGCCGAGCCCGACGTGGCCCGGCGCCCCGTGGTGCACGTCGGTTAGGGCGGCCCGTGGTGGCCGGCGTGGGTCCCGCGGACGACGTCCTCGCGGATCTCGGTGGGGGCCCCGCGGTGATCTCCCCGGCATCCGGTTGACACCCACCGGCTCTGCGGGTTCGGTGGGACCGTGACCGGCTTCCTGCTGACCCGACGCCGTCACGTCGACAACCTCGTCGTCGTGAGCCAGGCCTGTCGCTGATCGCGTCACCGCAGGTCCGTTTCCTCCCTCTTTCCTCTCTTTCCGGCGCCGTCGTGCGCCCGTCTGCCGTGCCCGGCACACCCCCGAGGAGTCTCCCGTGTCCGATGCTCTCGACACCACGCCCAACACCCGGATCCAGGAGCCGCTGAAGTTCGCGTACTGGGTCCCGAACGTCTCCGGTGGGCTGGTCACCAGCACCATCGAACAGCGCACCGACTGGGGCTTCGAGTACAACAAGAAGCTGGCGCAGACCGCCGAGAACAACGGCTTCGAGTACGCGCTGTCCCAGATCCGCTACATGGCCAGCTACGGCGCCGACCACCAGCACGAGGCCACCGCGTTCTCCCTCGCGCTGGGGCTGGCCACCGAGCGGCTCACGGTGATCGCCGCCGTCCACCCCGGCCTGTGGGAGCCCTCGGTGCTGGCCAAGTGGGTCGCCACCGCCGACCACCTGACGAACGGCCGGCTCGCGGTCAACGTCGTCTCCGGCTGGCTGAAGGCCGAGTTCACCGCGATGGGCCAGCCGTGGCTCGAGCACGACGAGCGCTACCGCCGCAGCAACGAGTTCATCCGGGTGCTGCGCGAGATCTGGACCTCCGACGGTGGCGCCGAGTTCGCCGGCGACTTCTACCGGATCCGCGACTTCGACCTCAAGCCGCGCCCGCTCGATGTCCCGGGCCGTCCGCACCCGGAGATCTTCCAGGGTGGCAACTCCACCGCGGCCCGCTACAACGGCGGCACCGTGTCGGACTGGTACTTCTCCAACGGCAAGGACTACGACGGCTTCTCCGAGCAGGTCGAGGAGGTCCTCGGCCACGCGAAGACCGCCGAGCGTCTGCAGCCGGTCCGGTTCGGCCTCAACGGCTTCATGATCGCCCGCGACGACGAGAAGGAGGCCCGGGACACCCTGCGCGAGATCATCGAGAAGGCGAACCGGCCGGCCGTCGAGGGTTTCCGCGACGCCGTCCAGCAGGCCGGCAACTCCACCGGCGACAAGCGCGGCATGTGGGCCGACTCCTCCTTCGAGGACCTCGTCCAGTACAACGACGGTTTCCGGACCCAGCTCATCGGCACCCCGGAGCAGATCGCCGACCGCGCGATCGAGTACAAGCGGCGCGGCGCGAACCTGCTGCTGCTCGGCTTCCTGCACTTCCAGGAGGAGGTCGAGTACTTCGGCGCGAAGGTGCTCCCGATCATCCGGGAGAAGGAGGCCGAGCTCGCCGCCCGCGAGCCGCAGCTGACCGCCGTCTGACCGGCGGCGTCCGACCGACACCTGCCCGCACGGGCCCGGCGACCGTCGTCGCCGGGCCCGTGCGCGTCCCCGGGGACCGTCCTGACCGGACATCCCGCGCCGCGTCCCATTTCCGGGAACGTCTCGTTGACTTCCGCGGTGACCTACCCGAACACTGGGACCGTGCCGAACACCGAGCTCACCCGTCGACGCCACGTCGACCTCTCGCGTGTGACCTCCTCGCTCTGTCGCTGACCGGCGTCCCCGTCGCACCTCTCCGCGTGTGACGGCCGGCGGGCGTCCGTCCCGCCGGTGATCGCCCGGCACCGTTCCCGCAGCCGGGCCCCCTCCCCCGCGCACCGTCGTGGCGCGCCCGCACCCGGGCGCCCGTGGCGTGCCGTCGAGGTGCCCGGCTCCCTGCACGACGAGGAGTCACCCATGACCACCACCGAGATCCGTCCCGAGACCGTGACCGAGTCCTGGGACCCCGTACCCACCGACGCCGCGGGCTGGATCGCCCGCGCCGGCGAGGTCCGCGCCGTCCTGGCCCGCGACGCCGCCGCCCGCGAGCGCGCCGGCGCCACCCCGCACGCCGAGGTCGCCCTGCTGAAGGCCTCCGGCCTGGTCACCCTGCTCGGCCCGGTCGAGCACGGGGGCGGGGGCCAGGACTGGACCGTCGCCTACCGGGTGATCCGCGAGGTCGCGGCCGGCGACGGCTCGATCGGGCAGCTGCTCGGCTACCACCTGCTGTGGTTCTGGGCCGCGCGCCTGGTCGGCACGCCCGAGCAGATCGCGGCGGTCGAGGAGCAGGCGACCCGCGAACGCTGGTTCTTCGGCGGCGCGGTCAACCCCCGCGACGAGGACCTGACCATCCGCGACGAGGGCGACGAGCTCGTCTACGACGGCCGCAAGAGCTTCTCCACCGGCAGCCGGGTCTCCGACGTGACCGTGCTGGAGGGCGTCATCGAGAACACCGACACCCACGTGTTCGCCATCGTGCCGAGCGCCCAGGAGGGCATCGTCTACGGCGACGACTGGGACAACATCGGCCTGCGCCTGTCGGAGTCGGGAAGCGTCACGGTCTCGGGTGTGCGGGTGCCGTGGGCGTCGGCCGCCGGGTTCACCGACAAGGTGTTCGCCCCGCGCGTCTACAACACCTTCAACGTGCCGGTGATCCAGCTGGTGTTCGTCGCGTTCTACCTGGGGATCGCGCGCGGGGCCCTGGAGGCGGGCGCGGAGTACACCCGCACCCGGACTCGGCCGTGGCTCTACGGCGGCCACGAGCGGGCCGTCGACGAGCCCTACCAGCTCGACCTCTACGGCGACTACACGGCCAAGCTCTGGGCGGTGGAGGCGCTGGCCGACGCCGTCGCGGCCGAGCAGCAGCGGCTGCACGACGACGCCGACGCCGTGACCGCCGAGCAGCGCGGCGAGCACGAGGTGCGCGTCGCCGCGGTGAAGGCGCGGGCCACCGAGGTCGCGCTGGAGATCACCGGCGGGATCTTCGAGGGACTCGGCGCGCGGGCGACCCGGACCGAGCTCGGCTTCGACCGCTTCTGGCGCGACGTGCGCACCCACACCCTGCACGACCCGGTCGCCTACAAGCGGCGCGAGGTCGGGGCGTGGGTGCTGCGCGACGAGCTGCCCGAGCCGACCTGGTACACCTGATCCCGGGATCCCCCGGACACGACACCGCCCGCCCCGGTCGCACTGGGGCGGGCGGTGTCGTCGCGCGGCGGTGCCGCGGAGTCATCGGTGTCTGAGAGTCAGCGGGGCCGTGGAGTCGGCGGGGCCGTCGGCGGGGCGCTCAGCCGACGGTCGTGCGATCGCCCTCTCCCGCGGGGGTGCGGTCGGTGCGGACCCGCGGGAGGAACCGCCCGGTCCGGGCGCGGTACTCGGCGTACTCGGGGCCGAGTGCACTGCCCAGGCCGGGCTCGTAGACCGCGCGGGCCTGGATCTGCACCGCGACCAGGATCAGCACCCCGGCGAGCACTCCGAGCAGGGTCGGGGCCATGAACAGCATCCCGGCGCACCCGACGATCAGGCCGGTCAGCGCGGGGTTGCGGACACGGCGGTAGATCCCGCCGGTGGCGAGCACCGGGCGTCGTGCGGCGTCCGGGTCCCCGGCCGCGGCCGCACCGGCCTCGGCGGCCGAGCGGCGCCACACCGTGCCGAGCTGCAGCATCGCGACCGCGACGACGGCGAACCCGAGCAGCAGCAGCCCCGCCCCGACGACGGCGACCGCCGGCCGGGCCAGCACCGAGATCGGCTGCAGCACGTCGAGGGCCACCAGCAGCGGCGCCCCGAAGCCGAGGACCGCGGCCAGCACGAACAGCGTGCGGGCCCACCAGGCCGGGCTGCCCGGGTTCCGGGCGACGTCGAGCCTGCGCTCCCCGCGGGCACGGTGCGCGCGACCGCGGAACCACAGCCCGACGCCCACGGCGAGCGCCCCCAACACCAGCGCGGCCCACCCGAGCCCGTGGTGCCCGGCGACGTCGAACACGCGGGCCCAGGCGTTCTCGCCCCACACCTGCGGGACGGCCTCGTACAGCAGCCAGGCGCCGAAGACGAAGAACATCACCGCGGCGCCGATCGAGATGGCCCGCTCCGGGAGCCGCTTGCCGAGCTGGCGCCCGACGACGATGGCCAGCGCGTCCGCGGCGACCATGCCGGCCGTGGATCCGGCCCAGATGCCGATCGACCCGGCGAGGGTGCCGTGCTGGGCGGCCAGGGTGATCGTCGCGAGCATCGTCTTGTCACCGAGCTCGGCGAGGAAGAACGCGACCGACGCGGCGACGACGGCGGACCCGCCGGCCCGCCTGGCCTTGGCCTCCTCGTCCTCGGAGAGGCTGTCACCGCGCAGCGTCCAGGCGCCGAACGCCAGGAAGGCGACCGCGGCGACCAGCGCGATCCAGCCGGTCGGGATCGACGCACCCAGGCCGTAGCCGACGGCGACCGACACGAGGTGGGTCACCGAGGTGGCGATCGTGATCCCGATCAGGACCGGGATCGCGTTGAAGCGCGTCGCGAACGTGAGGGCCATGAGCTGCGACTTGTCGCCCAGCTCGGCCACGAAGATGACGCCGAAGCTGACCGCGAACGCGATCAGGAATCCATCCATGTCCATCCCTCGATCTCGACCGGACCGAGGATGGGTGCCCTCGATCCGGTGTATCCGGATCGAAGGTCTCGCTCGCCTGGTGGTGGTCAGGCCGCTGCGCCCGGGTCGGCCGTCGCAGGACGAGGCGGACCAGTATGTCGAGCGCAGCGTTGGGAGCTACTCCCCTTCGCGTACGAGGAGACGGTACCTCATCGATCCAGAGCGGCTCGACACCTGATGCGCATCCGATGGTGTGACCGCCCTCTCAGCGCCGACCCCCTGCGATGGCTTAGCGTCGCGAACGAGTCGTGTCACCGGTGACCGAGGAGGACCCGTCATGCCCGAGGCCGTCGTCTGTGCCGCCGTCCGCACACCGATCGGGAAGCGGAAGGGTTCGCTGGCCGAGGTCCACCCGGTCGACCTGTCCGCCGCCGTGCTGACCGCCCTGGTCGAGCGGACCGGGATCGACCCCGCCGTCGTCGACGACGTCGTGTGGGGCTGCGTGAACCAGGTCGGCGACCAGGCCGCGCAGATCGGCCGCTACGCCCTGCTCGCCGCGGGCTGGCCGGAGTCGGTGCCCGGGGTGACGGTGAACCGGGCGTGCGGGTCGAGCCAGTCCTCGTTCGACTTCGCGGCCGGGATGGTGCTGGCCGGGCAGTACGACGTCGTCGTCGCCGGTGGGGTGGAATCCATGACCCGGGTCCCGCTGGGCGCGGGCCGCGACCTGGGGCGTCCTTACGGACCGCTGGTGCGCGAGCGCTACCGCGCCGACCTGGAGTCCGGGGAGTTCCCGAACGGCGACTTCAACCAGGGTGTCGGCGCCGAGCGGATCGCCCGGGACTGGACGCTGTCGCGGACCCGGCTCGACACCTACGCCGCCCGGTCCCACGAGCTCGCCGCCGCCGCGATCGACGCCGGCGCGTTCGACGACCAGCTCGTCGAGGTACCCGGGGCGCCCGGGTTCGCCGCCGACGAGGGCCTGCGCCGCGGGACCACCACCGACACCCTGGCCGCGCTGAAGCCGTCGTTCTCCGCGGACGGGGTGATCCACGCCGGGAACAGCTCGCAGATCTCCGACGGCGCGTCGGCGGTGCTGGTCACCACCCCGGAGAAGGCCCGCGAGCTCGGCCTGACCCCGATCGTCCGCTACCACTCCGGGGCCGTGTCCGGCGCCGACCCGCTGCGGATGCTGACCGGCCCCATCCCGGCGACGCAGAAGGTGCTGAAGCGCTCCGGGCTGTCGATCGGTGACATCGGCGCGTGCGAGGTCAACGAGGCGTTCGCGCCGGTCCCGCTGGCCTGGCAGGCCGAACTGGGCGCCGACGACGCCGTGCTCAACCCGCTCGGCGGGGCGATCGCCGTCGGGCACCCGCTGGGCGCCTCGGGCACCGTGCTGCTCACCCGCCTGGTGCACCACATGCGCGACCGCGGGATCCGCTACGGGCTGCAGACCATGTGCGAGGGCGGCGGAACCGCCAACGCGACGATCGTGGAGCTGGTCGCCTAGACCGTCCAGGTTCCGCCCCGTGCTGTGGGTGGGGGTCCTCGGCGGGGCCGCGCTCGCCGCGCCGGGGCCGGGTCCTCACCGTGGGACGGCGCCCTCTCCTGACCAGGGCGTCCCGACCGACCGACGGGGCCGCGACGGGCACTCTCACCCGATGCCCGAGCGATTCCCAGCACGGTCACAGGGTCGTCTCAGGGTCGCGGCGCACAGTTGCACCATGACCGAGAACGGGCCGGGAACGGGCGAGCCGTCCGACGGACGGACCTCCACCGCAGGCGGCGCCACCGACCCCGTCCGGCCCGCACCGCGTCACGAGGGGGCGGCCCCCGCCCACCCGACCGGCGACGACGGCACCCGCGCACAGGAGGCGACCACCGTGACCGACACCGACCACCGGCAGCAGGGCGGCAGCCAGGGGCCCCAGACCCCGCCGCCGTGGGCGACGACGAGCAACCCCACGATCCCGGCGTACGGCGCGGGGAGCCCGCCCACCTCGGTCTACCCGCCGTTCCCCCAGCAGGGGCCGGCACCGAAGCCGCCGCGCCGGTTCGGCGCCGGCCTGGCCGCCGTCGCGCTGACGGCCGCCCTGGTCGGCGGCGCGGCCGGGGTCGGCGGTGCCTACCTCGTGCTCGACGGCCCCTCCTCGCAGGCCACGCTGACCAGCGCCTCCGCACCCGGCACCCCGGCCACCCCCGCCGACGGCTCGATCGCCGGCGCCGCGGCCGCGATCACCCCGAGCACGGTGGACATCCAGGTCCGCACCGCGCAGGGTCTCGCGGAGGGCTCCGGGGTCATCCTGACCTCCGACGGCCAGATCCTCACCAACAACCACGTGGTGGCGAACGCCGCCGACGGCGGCCGGATCACCGTGTCCACCTCCGACGGCAGGCAGTACACCGCGACCGTCGTCGGCACCTCCCCCAGCTACGACCTCGCCGTCATCAAGCTGCAGGGCGCCCGGGACCTCAAGCCCGCCACCCTCGGGGAGTCCTCGAGCGTGCAGGTCGGCGAGCAGGTCGTCGCGAACGGCTCCCCGCAGGGCCTGTCCGGCACCGTCACCGCGGGCATCGTCTCCGCGCTGAACCGGACCGTCACCGCGGGCGGCGACGGCCAGCCCCTGGTCGTCTACAACGGCCTGCAGACCGACGCCCCGATCAACGAGGGCAACTCCGGCGGCCCGCTGGTCAACCTGGCCGGGCAGGTCGTCGGCATCAACTCCGCGATCGCCACCGCCGGCCAGAGCTCCGGCTCGATCGGACTGGGCTTCGCGATCCCGGTCGACACGGCCAAGCGGGTCGCCCAGGAACTGATGGACTCCGGCGTCGCGACCAAGCCGCAGCTCGGTGTGCAGGGCGCGGTGTCGGCCTCCCGCAGCGCCCCGAGCGAGACCGCGGGCGCACAGATCGCGGCGGTGGAGCCGAACTCGCCCGCGGCGACCGCGGGGATCAAGGCGGGCGACGTGGTCACCAAGGTCAACGAGTACCCGGTGTCGAGCTTCGCGGACCTGATCGCCCGGGTCGGCAACTTCGCCCCCGGCCAGCAGGTCACGCTGACCGTCGGCAGCGGCTCCGGTGCCCGCGAGGTGCCGGTGACCCTGGGCAGCGTGAAGGACACCGCCGCCGCGACCGCCCAGAACGGGGCGCGGACCGTGCCGCAGGACGGCTCCTCCGGCGAGCTGCCGTTCGGCATCAACCCCTTCGGCGACGGCAACTGATGCGATCTCCCCGGGGCGACGCCACGCCCCGGGCACCCACTCCGGCCGGGCGCGACACCCCCCTCCCGTCGCGCCCGGCCGGTTCCCTGTGCGCCGGTGGGCCGTCCGGTCTCAGCCGACCCGGTGGCGGGCCCGCAGCCGGGACCGCACCCGTCCGGCCAGCGCCGTGACCCCGGCGACGACGGCCACCAGCCCGACCGCGAGCAGCGCCGCCACCACCGGGGAGTCGGTGAGGTTGCCGGTCAGCACCCCGAGCACGCCGTAGAGCAGCGTCCACAGCACCGCACCGGCCGCGACGGCGGGCACCAGCTTCGCCCAGGTCATCCCCGACACCGCGGCCGCGATCAGGGTCGGCACCCGCCCCGCCGGGGCGACCCGTCCGACCAGCACGACCAGCCAGCCGCGCTCGGCGAACGCGCCGCGCATGCGTTCGATCCGGGCCGCGGTGCGCGCACCACCGAGCCGCCCGCCCGCGACCGCGGCACGGACCGGGTCACCGGCCAGCCGCGCGACGGCGAAGGTGACGAGGTCACCCAGCAGGGCCGCGGCGAAGGCCAGCAGCTGCAGCGCGCTCACGCCGGCGTCCCGACGGCGGCACCGGGCGGGAGCACCAGGGTGCGGGTGGGCAGCCCGGCCGCGGCGACGGCGTCGGCGAAGTCGTGCGGCGGGCGCACGAGCAGCTCCCGCATCCGGGACCCGGTCCGCCCCGGGACCGAGCACAGCCCGGCCACGGCGAGGGTCCCCCAGTGCACCGGCAGCGCGACGGCCGGTGCGAGCCGCCGGACGGCCTCGGCGGCGCCGGCCGGGTCGAGGTGCCCCGGCCCCAGGTTCGGGCCCCAGCCCCACACCGGCAGCGCGGCGAGGTCGATCGGACCCTGGGCGGCGACGTCGTCGAGCCCGGGGAACAGCCCGGTGTCCCCCGCGACGTAGACGCGCAGCCCGTCGCCCTCCAGCAGGTGGCCCATCGCGTCGGCCTGCGGGCCGTGGGTGAACCGTGGCCCCCACCGGTGCCCGGAGTGGTCGGCCGGGGTGCCGGTGACGCGCAGCCCGTCGACGACGCGGGTCTGCCCGACGGCGAGCTCGGAGACCCGGGCGACGCCGCGGCGGCGGAGCCAGTCGCCCGCCCCCGTGGGCACCACGACCTCGACCGACCGCGGCAGCCGGCGCAACGAGGCCAGGTGCAGGTGGTCGGCGTGCAGGTGGGAGATCAGGACCAGGTCGACCCCCGCGGGCCCCGCCGGGTCGACGGCCGGCGCGGTACGGCGCAACGGTCCGACCGAGTTCGCCAGCACCGGGTCGGTGAGGACGGTGCGGCCACCGATCCGCAGTCGCAGGGTGCTGTGGCCGAGGAAGGTCGTCTCCGGCAGGTCCACACCGGCGAGTATCCCCTCAGGCGTTGCCGAGGACCCGGTCGACCGCGATCTGCAGCACCACCCGCCGGGGGTTCGGCCGGGGCTGCTTGTACTCGGCGGCGTAGCGGCGCTCGGCGTCGGCGACCACGTCGGGCTCGTCCCGCACGACGGCGCGGCCCTCCAGGGTGGACCAGGTACGCCCGTCGACGACGGTGACGCTGACCCGGGCCCCGTCCGGTCCGGCCGCGGCGACGTTGCGCGCCTTCTGCGACCCGCCGCTGCAGATCACCCGGGCGGTGCGCTCGGCCACGTCGACGGTCACCCCCACCGGCGCCGCGTGCGGGGTGCCGTCGCGGCGCAGGGTCACCAGGACGCACGGCCGGCGCTGGGACCAGAGCTCGACGAACGCGTCGGAGACGCCGTCGTCGAGCGACCGGCGACGGCGACGGGGCGGGACGGGGGTGGTGGTCACGTCGCCATCCTGGACGTCGCAACGCCCCGGGCGCGCCCGGCACGCCGAGGAGCCGGTCACTCCGGGCGACACCACTCGCCCCGGTGATCCCCGTACGGGCGACTTGTCTGGCCCCGCCGACCGGGTGTCGCTTCACTCTCCGCCATCGGACAGGGCGTCCCGTTCGCCCCACCGGTCACGAGGATCACGTTCGTCACAGGGAGTGGATCATGACCGCACGTTCGCTCGTCCGCCGCACCGGCGCCGTCGCCGCCACCGTCACCCTCGCCGCGCTCGCCGGGCTCCCGCTGGCCGGGGCGGCGTCGGCCGCGGAACCGGCCGCCACCCCGGTGACGAGCGTCGTCACGGCCCCGGCCCAGGAGGACACCGAGGAGCCGCCGACCGAGGAACCCACCGACGACGCGACGCCGGCCGACGACGACCCGGACGCCACCGACCCCGAGGAGACGGCGCCCGAGGAGACGACCACGGCTCCGCAGACGACCACTCCCGCGGCCGGTGCTCCCGCCACCGGGCGCGGCAGCGACCTGGACTGCGTCGACCTCTCCCGCGCCCAGGCCCAGGCGGTGCTCGCCGCCGACCCCTCGGACCCGAACAACCTGGACCGCGACGGCGACGGCCGGGCCTGCGAGGGCCCGGACCTCGTCGCGGCGGCCGGCACCGGGCAGGTGCGCGCGGTCCCCGGCGGCGGTGTCGAGGCCGGTGACGGCTCCGGCGGCGCCGGGGTCGACCCGACGGTGTTCCTGCTGGTCGGGACCGGTGCGGTCCTCGCCGCCGGGGCGGGTGTCGTCGTGTGGAGCGGGCGTCGCACCGGCCGCGCGTCGCTCCCCCTGACCACCCGCCACTCGTGACCCGCACCCCCGCGCACACCGGTCCGCCGGGCACGAGGCCGGTCGGACGCGGGCGCTGCGGCCCCGCGTGCGGGGCCGGTCCGCGGGAGCTGCCCGGGCCACACGGCCGCCGCGGGCCGCGCGGGGTGCGACGGGTGTGGTGGGGGGTGCTCGTCGTGCTGGCGCTGGCCGTGCCGCTCGGGGCGCCGCCGGTGGCGATCGGCGGAACGGTTCCGCCGCTGCCCACGACCACGCTCCGCCCGGCGGCGGCCCCGCTGCCGCCGTCGGACCCGGTGCGGGTGCGGGCGCCCTCGATCGGGCTCGACAGCGGGCTCGTCCCGCTCGGCCTGACCGGGCGGGGGACGCTGGAGGTGCCACCCGACGGTGCCGCCACCGGCTGGTACACCGGCGCCCCCGCGCCGGGCTCCAGGGGGCCTGCGGTGCTCGCGGCACACGTCGACTGGGACCACGAGCCGGGCCCGTTCTTCCGGCTGCACGCGCTCGCCCCCGGTGACCTGGTGTCGGTCGACCGCGCCGACGGCACCGCCGCGACCTTCGAGGTCCAGGCCGTCCGTCGCTACGCCAAGGACCGCTTCCCCACCGCGGCCGTCTACGGCGACCTGCCCGGCGCGGGCCTGCGGATGATCACCTGCGGCGGGACGTTCGACCGGGGCGTGCGCAGCTACACCGACAACGTGGTGGTGCTCGCCTCGCTGGTCGACCCGGGTCGCGGCCCGGTGTAGACGCCGGTCGGCCGGAACCGCAGGCCGGGCTCGGCGTACTCCTCCAGGGCGTGCGCCACCCAGCCGACGGTCCGGGCGCAGGCGAACAGCAGCTCGCCGGCGTCGGGGCTCAGGTCGTGGGCGTGCATCAGCGCGGCGAGCGCGAGGTCGACGTTCGGGGCGGGGCCGTCCCCACCGCGGTCCATCCCCGCGACGACGGCGTCGACGCAGGCCACGACGCGGTCCGCGGCCGGGTCCGCGCGGAGCCGGTCGAGCAGCACCGTCGCGCGCGGGTCGGTGCCCCGGTACACCGAGTGCCCGAAGCCCGGGACCCGCTCGCCGGCCCGCAGCCGCTGGGCGAGCACGCCGGACGGGTCGTCCTGGGCCTCGGTGAGGAAGCGGTGGGCGAGCCCGCTGACCAGTCCGTGGCGGGGCCCGTCCAGGGCGCCGAGCCCGGCCGAGACGACGGCGTGCACGTCGGCCAGGGTGCTCGCGGCGACCCGGGCCGCGACCGTCGACGACGCCAGGCCGTGGTCGGCGAGCAGGACCAGCGCGGCGCGGACGTGCCCGGCCGTCGCCGACGCGGGTGCCCGGCCCGGGTCACGCAGCAGCGCCGGCAGCAGCCGCTCCGCCAGGTCGGACGGTCCGGACCCCGGGTCCCCGGCGAGTGCGGTCACGACCGTCCCCAGCAGCGCCGACGCCGTCGCCACCACCGCGCCCGGCCGGGCGGCGGCACGCAGCGGGTCGGCCGCGGCCACCGCGGCGACGGCGAGCCGGAACCGGTCGGTCGCCCGTGCCCCGGCGGGGGCGGCGTCGAGCACGGCGCGCGCCGGGGCGAGCAGGTCCGGGGCGGCGTCGAACGACACCCGGCCCGGGACCTCCCACAGCAGCGCCGCGACCTGCTCGAGGTCCGCCGACCCCGCGAGCGCCGGCGCCGCCACCCCGCGGAACCACGGCCCCCCGTCGGCGACGAGTGTGATCCGCGTCCTGATGCGCTCGACCGTCCCGGACGGCTCCCCCGCCTCCCGGCCGCGCGCGGCGAGGGCCTCCACCTCGTCCTGGGCGAACCGGCTGCCCCGCCGCTGCGCGCCGCGCACGCTGGTCAGCAGCCCGCGGCTGGCGTAGGCGTAGACGGTCTCCCGCTTCACGCCGAGGCGTTCCGCGGTCTCTGCGACGGTCAGGTACTCCACGAGATGGACCGTATCAACATTGATCCGATCAATATTGACAACGATTCCCGACGGGCGGACGGTCCGGTCATGACCAGCACCGACAGCACCGGCACCGCCGCCCCGCAGGTCCCACCGGGCCTGCGCGGCGTCGCCGTCACCACTACCCGGATCGGGGACGTCCGCGGAGACGAGGGCTTCTACCACTACGGCCCGTACTCCGCGGTCGACCTCGCGCGCACCCGCACCTTCGACGACGTGTGGTTCCTGTTCGTCCACGGCCGCCTCCCGGGCACCGCCGAGCTCGCGAAGTTCGCCGCCACCACCGCGCAGCGCCGGGTCCTGCCCGACGCCGTCGCCGCGCAGCTGCCCGCGATCGCCGAGGCCTGCGGGCCCGACCTGCTCGCCGGGCTGCGCACCGCCCTGTCGCTGCTCGGCCCGCAGCACGGGATGCGGCCGCTCTGGGACGACCCGACGGCGGGCCCCCGCGACGCCGCGACCGTCTGTGCCGCGACACCGACCGTCCTCGCCGCGCTGCACCGGCTGCGTCACGGCCTCGACCCGGTCGCCCCGCGTACCGACCTGTCGTCCGCCGCGAACTGGCTGTGGATGCTGGCCGGCGCCGAGCCCGCGCCGACGCACGTCCGCGCGCTCGACGCCTACCTCGTGGCGACGGTGGACCACGGCTTCAACGCCTCCACCTTCACCGCCAGGGTGGTCGCCTCCACCGGCGCCGACGTCGCGTCCTGCGTGGTCGCCGCGCTCGGCGCGTTCGCCGGGCCGCTGCACGGGGGCGCCCCCGACCGCGCGCTGGAGAGCCTCGACGCGATCGACCGTGACGCCGGCGGCTCGCCGGAGCGCTGGGTGGCCGACCGGCTCGCCGCGGGGATGCGGATCATGGGGTTCGGCCACGCCGTCTACCGCGGGCCGGACCCGCGCTCGGCGCTGCTGCGCGAGGTGGCCGCGGAGCTGGGCGGGCCGCTGCCCGCGCGAGCCGCCGACGTCGAACGGCGGGTCGCCGCCACCCTCGCCGAGCTGCGTCCGGACCACCCGCTGTTCGCGAACGTGGAGTTCCACGCGGGCGTGGTGATGGAGGGCTGCGGGATCCCCCGCAGCATGTTCACGCCGACGTTCGCGGTCAGCCGGGTCGTCGGCTGGTGTGCACACGTGCTGGAGCAGGCCGCGCAGCGCCGGCTGATCCGTCCCTCCGCGGCCTACGACGGCCCGCCGCCGCCCGAGCCGGTCCCGCCGCGCGCGGAGTGACCCGGCTTGCCGGACGGGTGACCGGCGTGCTCATCTGATGGGTGACTCCCGCTTCGGCGGGGGTCCGCCGTCAGCACGATCCGTCACCCCACCACGGAGGTCGAGTGTTCCGGGCACGCCGTCCGCACCAGCAGCCCGAGAGCACCCACCCCGGGGGAACCGCACCGGCGCCGCCGCGCCCCGGCGTCGCGATCACCGTCCTGGCCTCCTGCGGACTGCTCGTCTCACTGGTCCAGACGATGGTCGTGCCGCTGCTGCCGCGGTTCCCGGAGCTGCTCGACGTCAGCGGGTCGACGGCGTCGTGGCTGATCACCGCCAACCTCGTCGCCGGCGCGGTGTCGGCGCCGGTGCTGGGGCGGCTCGGCGACATGTTCGGCAAGCGCCGGATGCTGCTCGTGGCGCTCGGCCTGGTCGGGGTGGGGTCGCTGCTCGGCGCGCTGGCGCCCGGGATCGAGCTGCTGCTCGTCGCCCGGGTGCTGCAGGGCGCCGCGTTCGGGGTGATCGCGCTCGGGATGAGCCTGACGCGCGACGTCCTGCCCGCCGACCGGGTCGGGTCCGGGGTCGGGCTGATGTCGTCCTCGCTCGGCTTCGGCGGGGCCATCGGGCTGCCGATCACCGGCGTCGTCGCCCAGTTCGCCGGCTGGCGCTGGCTGTTCGCCGGGGCCGCGGTGCTCGGCGTGCTGCAGATCCTGCTGGTCCGGCGGCTGGTGGCCGAGTCACGGCTGCGCACCGGCGGCCGGTTCGACGTGCCGGGGGCGTTCGGCGTCGGCGGGGCACTGGTGTGCCTGCTGCTGGCGATCTCCAAGGGCGACGACTGGGGCTGGACGTCGGCGACCGTGCTCGGCCTGTTCGCCGGCACCGTGGTGCTGGTCACCGCGACCGCCTGGTACGAGCTGCGCGTCCCCGCGCCGCTGGTGGACCTGCGGGTCTCGGCACGGCCCGCCGTGCTGCTGACCAACCTCGCCTCGGTGCTGGTGGGCTTCGCGATGTTCGCGGGCTTCGTGCTCGCCACCCAGATCCTGCAGGCCCCCGTCTCGACCGGCTACGGGTTCGGGCTCTCGCTCGTCGTCGCCGGGCTGGTGCTGCTGCCGATGGGCGGGTCGATGGTGGTGTTCTCCTCGGCCTCGGCCCGGCTGTCGCGGCTGCGGGGCCCGCGCACCACCCTGGTGGTCGGCACGCTGCTCCTCGGGGCGGGCAACTTCGCCTTCGCCGCGATGCCCTCGACGGTGCCGCTCCTGATGGCCGCCTCGACCGTGGCCGCGGTCGGCGCCGCGCTCGCCTACTCGGCGATCCCACTGACGATCATGCGGGCGGTGCCGGAGTCGGAGACCGCCGCGGCGAACAGCCTCAACACCCTGGCCCGGCAGCTCGGCACGAGCTCGTGCACCGCGGTCGTCGCCGCGGTGACGGCGACCTACGTGCTCGGCGACGGCGGACCGCCCTCGGCCACGGCGTACACGATCTCCTTCGTCGCGGCGGGCGCCGCCGGGCTGCTCGCCACGGTCCTGGTGCTGCTCACGCCCGCGCCGAAGGCGGAGACCGTCGCGGCCCCGGCCCCGGCGACCGCCCACGGCTGAACACCGGAGCGCCCCGGAACGGTGTCCGGGAATTCGGGATCGCATTCCGCAGTCGCATTCCCACCGTGCGCCGCCGGGCGGCCGCCGCGGCGCCAGCGTACGACCGTCCACATCGGAGGACGAGCCCCGTCCTCCCCCGTTCGGACGATGGTGCCCC
>NZ_MCIP01000001.1:2673871-2828460 GCF_001932425.1 Pseudonocardia sp. Ae505_Ps2 | reverse complement strand
CCCCCCCCCCGGAGCGCGGGTGACGATCACCGCGCGGACTGTGACGCCGACGACCATGCCCCCTGTGGGGCGTGCACGTGCCGGGACCGACCGGCCACGCCCGGTGATCGTTCCACTGTGGACGAGCCCGCCCGTCAACCTGCGGGTCTGCGGAGCTCTTTCCGAGAACCGGCGAGTAGACCGACCGGTAACATTCTCGCCAGTAACAGTCGGAGTTGACCGACCATCCGTGAGAGCGCACACTCGGCGGCTGGATCACATTCCGATCGTGACTGTTCATCGATAGCGTTGCAGGCACCGCAACCGATCCGATCGACCAGGCCGCACCGCGTCCCGCCTGGCGATTCCGCCGGTCGTCGCCGCTGCTGGAGGTCGTCACATGAAACCGTTCGTGGTCAACAACCACGACCGACTGGTCTTTCCCGCCAATTTTCTCGGTGAACTCGATTTTTCCGTCATCGACGACCTGGAACAGTTCACGGCCATCGTCGGTCGCGATTTCGAGGCAAAGGCGCCCACCGGCACCGACATCCTGGAGCGGGTCACCAACGGTGCTTACGAGAGTCGCTTCGCGCTGCTGCGCGACATGAGCCAGAACCTGTTCTGGGTCAACCGGTACACGCTCACCATGTTCGAGAAGCGCCCGACCCGCTGGCGTGACCTCCCCCGCCACCGCGCCGACGTCTTCCTCCCGCTGCTCACCCCCTGGCGCGACGGCGACAAGAAGATCCGGGCCGTCGCCGATGCCTTCGCCGCGCTCCCCACCACCTGGGACGAGGAGACCGAGCGCCGCATCTTCGAGCTCCTCTTCGACGTCTACGGCAACCGCCGTCACCACGCGACCGAGCTGCCCGCGGTCAAGCCGACCGTCGAACAGTTCCTCACCACGCCCGGCGCGCAGACCTTCGTCGTGCCCCACCACGACCCGGACTACCCGGTCTTCTCCTTCACCGAGATCCTCGACGCGCACGCCGAGCGCCCCGAGCTCGAGGCCCTGACCCGGTGGGCGATGGTGCTGCACAACCAGTACCCCTGGGACCGTGCCGCCACCGAGCTGCGCACCGCCGAGGAGATCGGCGACGACGAGTACGTCATCGCCTTCCACCCGCGCAACCGCGACGTCGAACAGTTCCTGGACCGCGCCACCGGCGCCCGTCCGGCGCGTCGCGGCCGGCTCTCCACCCAGTCCGACCCGGTCGAGCCCGTCACCCCGCTGCCCCCGATCCGGGTGCGCGAGGCGTTCGCGGTGCAGCCGAAGGTGGAGGCCCTCGCCGTCGTCCGGGGTGAGCACGTCTGCTCCAACGACGACGTCGTCCGCAACTCCGCGTTCTCCTGGTCACCGATGAGCGCCGACGAGATCGCTGCCAAGACCGGCATCGACCAGCGCCGCTACACCGAGCTCGACATCGAGGACCTGGCCTGGGCCGCCGCGGTCCGCGCGCTGGAGCACTCCGGCCGCGACCGCTCCGAGATCGGCGCCGTGCTCGTCGCCACCTGCACCAGCGAGCGGCTCATCCCGTCGCTGTCGACGTGGCTGTCCGGTCGCCTGGGCCTGCTGCAGACGCACTGCTCGGCCGACATCATCGCCGCCTGCGCCGGGCTGCCCTACGGCCTGTCCGAGGCCGTGCGCCAGCTGCAGGAGGTGAACCGGCCGGTCCTGCTGGTCTGCGTCGAGAAGTTCTCCGACAAGATCGGCAACGTCCGCACCTCGCGGATGATCTTCGGCGACGGCGCGGCCGCGATGGTCATCGCCCCGGCCGCCGAGGGCGAGCGCGGCGACGTCGACCTGCTGCAGACCTACGCGTCGGGCCCGGACACCCAGGTGAACTCGATCATCTGGCCGAACCCGGAGTTCGACAACGACATCACCGTCTACGGCCCCGAGGTCAAGGCGCTGGTCGCCCGCTACCTGGCGCAGATGATCGACGAGCTCACCGAGCAGGCCGGACCCGACGGCGAGGGCACGATGCTCGACGCGGTCGACCTGATCGTCCCGCACCAGGCGAACAAGACGATGATCCTGCAGCTCGCGGGCAAGGCGGGGCTCTCGGCCGACCAGCTGTACTTCAACATCGAGTCGATGGGCAACGTGTCCGCGGCATCCATCCCGATCGCGCTGTTCGACTCCGTGGCCGACGGCGTGGTGGCCGGCCGGACCCGGGTCTTCGCGCCCGGCTTCGGGGCCGGCGCGGTGGGCGGCTACGCGGTGCTGGAGATCGACCCGGCCGTGATGGCGCCGGAGGTCCACCTGGACCCGACGGCCGCCGCGGTGGCCGAGCCGGCCGTCGCCCCGACCTCCGACGACGTCCGCATCGCCTTCGGCGAGTAGCACGACCGGGTGACACGGGCCACAGTGGGCGGGAAGATCCCTGTCCGAGAGGTGAGCCCGCCCGCATTCCGGCACAGCCCGGGCGACCGTCCGTACCGACCCGCCGACCGCACGACGACGATGTCGGTGCGGCACCCCGCCGCCACCTCGTCGTCGCACTCGTAGGAGCAGTGAACCCCAGCCATGTTCTCGCGCATCGCCATCGTCAATCGCGGCGAGCCCGCCATGCGGCTCATCAACGCCGTCCGTGAGTGGAACGCCCAGAACGGGCCCGACCGCCGCCTGCGCACGATCGCGCTGCACACCGCCGTCGACCGCCGCGCGATGTACGTCCGCGAGGCCGACGAGGCCGTCCTGATCGGTCCGGACGACCCGGACCACATGGGCGCGAGCCCCTACCTCGACCACGCCGAGCTGGAGCGCGCGCTGCGTGTCACCCGCGCCGACGCGGTCTGGCCCGGCTGGGGCTTCGTGTCGGAGAAGGCCGAGTTCGCGGAGCTGTGCGAGCGGCTGGGGATCACCTTCGTCGGGCCGTCGGCGGAGGTCATGCGCCGGCTCGGGGACAAGATCGCGTCCAAGCAGCTGGCCGAGTCGGTCGGGGTGCCGATGGCGCCGTGGTCGGGCGGCCCGGTGGCCGACGTCGAGGCGGCCCGCAAGACCGCCGAGACCGTCGGCTACCCGCTCATGGTGAAGGCCACCGCGGGCGGCGGGGGGCGCGGCATCCGCTACGTGGCGGGCCCAGAGCAGCTCGACGAGGCCTTCGAGCGGGCCGCGTCGGAGGCGTCGAGGACCGCGGGCGACGCGACCGTGTTCCTGGAGCGCGCGGTGTCCGGCGGCCGGCACGTCGAGGTGCAGGTCGTCGCCGACGACGCCGGCGACGTCTGGACCCTCGGGGTGCGCGACTGCTCGGTGCAGCGGCGCAACCAGAAGGTGATCGAGGAGTCGGCCTCCACCGCGCTCGACCCCACGCAGGAGGAGCTGCTGCGCAGCTCGGCCGCCGAGCTGGCCCGCGCCGCGGGCTACGTCAACGCCGGCACCGTCGAGTTCCTCTACCAGCCCGAGGAGAAGCTGCTCTCCTTCCTCGAGGTCAACACCCGGCTGCAGGTCGAGCACCCGGTCACCGAGGCCTGCACCGGCGTCGACATCGTCAAGCTGCAGCTGCACGTCGCCGCGGGCGGCACGCTCGCCGAGGTCGCCCGCGAGGTGCCGGCGGCGCAGGGCTGGGCGATCGAGGCCCGGCTGACCGCCGAGGACCCGGAGCGCGAGTTCGCCCCCGCCCCGGGCCGGATCGAGCACCTGGCACTGCCGTCGGGTCCCGGCATCCGGGTCGACACCGGCGTGGCAGCGGGCGACGTCATCCCGCCGCAGTTCGACTCCATGATCGCCAAGGTGATCGCCTGGGGCCGCGACCGCGACGAGGCCCGCGCGCGGCTGTCCCGGGCACTGCGCCAGACCGCCGCGGTGATCGACGGCGGCTCCACGAACAAGGCGTTCCTGCTGGACCTGCTCGACCGCGACGAGTTCCGCTCGGGCGAGCTGCAGACCACCTGGCTCGACGCGATGATGGCCGAGGGCTACGCACCGCCCCGCCGGCTCGACGTCGCGCTGCTCGCCACCGCCGTGCTGAGCCACGACGGCCACGTCGCCCGCCAGCAGGAGCGGCTGTTCCGCTCCGCGGAGGCCGGCCGGCCCGAGGTGGGCTACGAGACCTGGCACCAGACCGACGTCACCGTCGCCGGGCAGTCCTACAAGCTCAAGGTCGCCCGGACCCGCGCCGGGCGCTACACCGTCGAGCTGGACGTGCCTACCGCCGGAGGCGGCTCCTCGACGCAGTCGGTCGACGTCGACGTCGAGCGCAACGGCGCCTACGAGCGCCGGCTCACCGTCGGCGACCACTCCTGGACCGTGCTGTCGGTCGCGCAGGAGGCGGACTACCTCGTCGAGGTCGACGGCGCCGTGCACCGCATCTCCGGCGGCGAGGCCGGCATCGTCCGCGCCCCCGCCCCGGCGATGGTCGTCGCGCTGCCGGTCACCGCGGGCCAGACCGTGGCCGAGGGCGACACCCTCGCGATCGTCGAGTCGATGAAGCTGGAGACCTCGCTGCGGGCGCCGTTCGACGGCACCGTCGCCGAGATCCTCGTCCCGGCCAACACCCAGGTCGACGGCGGCACGAAGCTGGTGCGGCTGGAGCCGTCGGCCGACGCGGACGCCGCGGCCCCCAGCGGGGAGCGCGCCGACCTGTCCGCGTTCGCCGCGACCGGCGCCGACACCGACCCCGCCGCGACCGCGGCCGACGCGCTGTCCGCGCTGCGCTTCCAGGTGCTGGGCTTCGACGTCGACGAGCGCCAGGCCCGCCCGCAGCTGCGCCGCCTCGCCGGCGCCCGCGAACGGCTGGCGGCCGACGACCCGGCCGTGCTGGCCGGGGAGACCGCCGTCCTGCAGATCTTCGCCGACCTGTGCCAGCTCTCGCGCAACCGGTCCGAGACCGACGACGAGACCGGCGAGACCGAGCGCAATCCGCAGGAGTACCTCTACGCCTACCTGCGCTCCCGCGACGCCGAGGACGAGGGCCTGCCCGAGTCCTTCCAGGCCAAGCTGCGCCGGGCGCTGGCCCACTACGGCGTCGCCGAGATCGACGGTGGCGCGGCCCGCGCCGACGATCTCGGCCCGGCGCTGTACCGGATGTTCCTGGCCCACCGCCGCGCACCGCAGCAGGTGCCGGTGGTGCTGGACCTGCTGAACTGGCGGCTGCGCCACCCGGAGTCGGTCGCGCACCTGTCCCCCGCGGCGCGCGAGGACTACCTGCGCACGCTCGACGAGGTCGTCGTCGCCACCCAGCTGCGGCACCCGGTCGTCGGCGACACCGCCCGGCTGGTGCGCTACCGCGCGTTCGACGCGCCGGTCGTCGCGGCCGAGCGGGACCGGGCGCTGGCCGAGGTCCGGGAGAGCCTCGACGTGCTGGCCGAGAACCCCGACGCCGACGACCGGGCCCGCCGGATCGACGCGCTCGTCAGGTCCTCGGAACCGATCCTCGGCGTGTTCGGCGAGCGGCACGACGCCGTCCTGCTGGAGGTCATGACCCGGCGCTACTACCGGGTGCGGGTGCTGCGCGACCTGGAGCTCGTCGAGCACGCGGGCAAGCCGCTGCTGACCGCCCGCTACCAGCACCTGGGCCGGGACCGCACGCTCTTCGCCTCGGTGATCGACAACAACGACCCGGCCGCCGCGCAGGCCGTGTCCGACGAGCTGCGCCGCCGCGTCGGCGAGCTCGACGGGGACCGCACCGCGCTCGTCGACCTCTACGTCACCTCGACCAAGGCCGACGACGGCGGCGACCCCGACGCCCGCGCCGAGCGCGTCCGCGCCGCCCTGGGGAAGGTGCCCGCGCACCTGCACCGGGTCGCCGTCGCCGTCCGCCCGAACCCGCGCGCCGCGGGCACGGCGAGCGAGGAGGCCGAGCCGCCGACCTGGTTCACCTTCCGGCCCGACGAGACCGGCGAGCTGGTCGAGGACCGCACGCTGCGCGGCATGCACCCGCTCGTCGCGGACCGGCTGCGGCTGTGGCGCTTCCGCGACTTCGAGCTGCACCGCCTGCCCGCCGCCACCGACGTGCACCTGTTCCGCGCCACCGGCCGCGAGGTCACCGCCGACGACCGGCTCGTCGCGATGGCCGACGTCCGCGAGCTGACCGTGCTGCGCGACGAGGAGACCGGCAAGGTCCGCTCGCTGCCGCAGTTCGAGCGGGCGCTCGACGCCTGCATCAACTCGCTGCGTGCCGCCCGCGCCGGGGACCGCACGCTGGCCCGGATGTCGTGGAACCGGATCGCCCTCTACGTGTGGCCGGAGGTCGACGTCCCGCTCGCCGAGCTGGACTCGGTGGTCCGGCGGCTCGCGCCGCGCACGGCCAACCTCGGCCTGGAGCAGGTCCTCGTCGAGTTCCGCACGGCCGATCCGCAGGTCACCGGGGGTCAGGGCGGTCCGCGCTCGATGCTGCTGCGCATGTCGCGCCCGCCCGGCGCGGGGCTGCAGGTCAAGCTCGACCAGCCCCCGACCGAGCCGATGCGCGAGCTCGACGCCTACGACCAGAAGGTGCTCAAGGCCCGTCGCCGCGGTGCCGTCTACCCGTACGAGATCGTCCCGCTGCTCACCGCCCCGATCGACGCCGGCCCGGGCACCTGGCAGGAGTACGACCTCGTCGACTCCGGCGACCCGGCCCTGCCGGTGCCGGTCGACCGCGCGCCCGGCGGCAACACGGCCAACCTCGTGCTCGGCGTCGTCTCGGTGCCGACCCGGCGCTACCCGGAGGGCATGAAGCGGGTCGTGCTGCTCGGCGACCCGACCCGGGCCCTCGGCGCGATCGCCGAGCCGGAGTGCCGCCGGGTGCTGGCCGCGATCCACCTGGCCCGCGAGCTGGACGTGCCGATCGAGTGGTTCGCCGTCTCGGCCGGCGCGAAGATCGCGATGGACTCCGGCACCGAGAACATGGACTGGATCTCCCGGGTGCTGCGCGGGATCATCGAGTTCACCCAGGACGGCGGGGAGCTCAACGTCGTCGTCACCGGCATCAACGTCGGCGCCCAGCCCTACTGGAACGCCGAGGCCACGATGCTCATGCACACCAAGGGCATCCTGGTGATGACGCCGGACTCGGCCATGGTGCTGACCGGCAAGCACTCACTGGACTTCTCCGGCGGGGTGTCGGCCGAGGACAACTTCGGCATCGGCGGCTACGACCGGATCATGGGCCCGAACGGGCAGGCGCAGTACTGGGCGCCGGACCTGAGCGGCGCCGTCGGCGTGCTGCTGGCGCACTACGCCCACACCTGGACCCAGCCGGGCGAGCGGTTCCCGCGGCCAGCCCCGACCACCGACCCGGTCTCCCGCGACGTCACGACCGCCCCGCACTCCGGGCCCAACTGCGAGTTCACCACCCTCGGCGAGATCTGGGCGCCGGAGACCAACCGGGAGCGCAAGAAGCCGTTCGACATCCGCTCGGTGCTGCGCGGCGTCGCCGACGCCGACCACCCGACGTCGGAGCGCTGGGCCGACATGCACGACGCCGAGTCGGTCGTCGCGCTCGACGCCCACCTCGGCGGCCAGCCGATCGCGATGATCGGCATCGAGTCGCGGCCGCTGCCGCGGCGCTGGCCGCGCCCGGTCGACGGGCCGTCCCAGTTCACCGCCGGGACGCTGTTCCCGCGCTCCTCGCGCAAGTGCGCGCGGGCCATCAACGCCGCGTCGGGCAACCGGCCGCTGGTCGTGCTGGCGAACCTGTCCGGGTTCGACGGCTCGCCGGAGTCGCTGCGCGGCCTGCAGCTGGAGAACGGCGCCGAGATCGGCCGGGCCATCGTCAACTTCGACGGCCCGATCGTGTTCTGCGTGGTCTCCCGCTACCACGGCGGCGCGTTCGTGGTGTTCTCCGGAACGCTGAACGACAACATGGAGGTCGCCGCGATCACCGGCTCCTACGCCTCCGTGCTCGGCGGGGCGCCCGCGGCGGCCGTCGTGTTCGCCGGCGAGGTCAACGACCGCACCGCCAAGGACGAGCGGATCACCGACCTGGAGGCCCGGATCACCCGGGCCGTCACCGACGGGGACGAGGCGACGGCGGCCCGGCTGCGCGGGGACCTCGCCACGCTCCGCCCGGACGTCCGCTCCGAGAAGCTCGGCCAGGTCGCCGAGGAGTTCGACACCAAGCACTCCATCGAGCGGGCGCGGTCCGTCGGCTCGGTGCACCGGATCGTCAGCCCCGACCAGCTCCGGCCCTACCTGGCCGATGCGGTCCAGCGGGGCATGAAGCGCACACTCGACACCCTTGGAGGAACCGCATGACCGCGATCACCGACACCAACCCGGAGCAGCGCGTCGCCATCGTGACCGGGGGTGCGCGCGGGATCGGTGCGGCGATCACCACCGCGCTGGCCCGCACCGGCGTGCACGTGGCCGCCGGGTACTCGTCCAACTCCAAGGCCGCCGACGAGCTGAAGGGCAAGCTGGAGGCCGAGGGCGCGTCGATCTCGGTGCACCAGGGCAACGTCGGCTCGCCCGAGGACTGCCAGCGGGTCGTGTCCGAGGTGCTGGAGCAGAAGGGCCGCGTCGACTATCTGATCAACAACGCCGGCATCACCGTCGACAAGACCGTCCGCAAGCTGACCGTCGACGACTGGCACGCCGTGCTGCGGATCAACCTGTCCGGCGCGTTCTACATGACCAAGGCCGTGCTGGAGCACATGACCGGCAACGAGTTCGGCCGGATCGTGAACATCTCCTCGGTGATCGGCCAGATCGGTTCGATCGGGCAGGCGAACTACGCCTCCTCCAAGGCGGGCCTGATCGGCTTCTCCAAGTCCCTCGCCCAGGAGGTCGCGAAGAAGGGCGTCACGGTCAACTGCGTCGCACCCGGCTTCATCGAGACCGAGATGGTCGCCGCGGTGCCGGAGAAGGCGCTCGAGAAGATCGTCTCGAAGATCCCGGTCGGCCGTCTCGGCCAGGCCGACGAGATCGCCCGGGCCGTACAGTTCCTCGTCGACGACCGCGCCGGGTACGTGACCGGCTCGGTGATCAGTGTGAACGGCGGGCTGGACATGGCGTCCTGACCGTCGTTCTCCCCGGCCGAGGGCCTCGCACGGAGTCGTGCGGGGCCCTCGTGCGTACCCGGGTCAGCCGCGGTGGCAGAGGCCCTTGGCCGCCAGTACCCGCGCGACGGCGGTGTCGTTGTCCTGCGCCGTGATCCGCCCGTCGGCCAGCGCCTTCTCCGCGGCGTCGAGCAGCGGTGCGACCGGGGTGACGTTGGAGAACAGCGCCATGTCCGCGCCCGCGGTCAGGGCCCGGGTGGTGGCCTCGGCCAGCCCGAAGCGGTCGGTGATCGCCTTCATCGCACCGAGGTCGTCGGTCATGGCGAGACCGTCGAACCGGTAGTCCTCGCGCAGCAGCCGGTAGGCGGCCGGGGCGATGCTGGTGGGCACGTCGGTGGTCAGGCCGGGGACGTCGAGGTGGCCGAGCATGACCCCGACCCGCCCGTCGAGCGGCTTCCCCGGTCCGACGAGGTCGGCGTAGGGCCGCAGGTCACCGGCGCGCAGCTCCTCCAGCGGCGGGGTGCTCACCGACCCCTTGTGCGAGTCACCGGAGCTGTGCCCGTGGCCGGGGAAGTGCTTGAGGACGCCGAACACCCCGCCGGCCTCCTGGCCCTGCACCCAGGCCGCGGCGTAGCGGGTGACGGTGGCCGGGTCGTCGGAGAACGACCGGTCCCCGATGACGGCGGTGCGCGGCTGGTCGGAGACGTCCACCGACGGCGCGAGGTTCCAGGTCACGCCGCGGGCCTTCAGCTGTTCGGCGCGCTCGCGGGCGATCTCGGTGACCTGCTCGGGGCTGTCGGACGCGGCCATCTGCCGGGCGCTGGGGACGTCGCCGTCGAGCTCGTCGATGCGCTGGACCCGGCCGCCCTCCTCGTCGACGGCGACGGCCAGCGGCGTGCGGGAGGCCTCCTGCAGCGCCGCGAGCCGGCCGTCCTGCAGCAGCGCGGTCGCGTTGCCGCCGAGGAACACCCCGCCGACCTGCGAGTCCCGCACGATCGCGGTGGCGCCGGCCGGATCGGCCGCGTCCACCCCGACCATCAGACGCTGGGCGAGCCGGTCGCGGGGGGACAGCGCCGCCACCATCGGGGCGCAGGTGTCCGGATGCGGCGCCGGCTGTGCCTGCACCGCATCCGGACCGGCGTCCGGCTGTGGGACGCCGGTGCTGTTCGCGGTGAGCTGCGGCCCGGCGACGGCGACGAGCCCCGCCGTCAGCGCGCCCACGACGGCGGCGGTGAGCAGTCCGGTGCTGCGACGACGTCGCTGCCGGATCACGGGGTGGGGTCGTCCAGGCACTCGCATCGCGACCATCGTGACAGGCCCTCGCCGGTCCGGCGCCCCCGCCGCGCCGCCACCGGTTCGCCCGGACCGCACGCGGCCGGGCCCTCCCGCCGGTGCCCGGACGCCCCGCCGTCGCCACGGCGGGGACTCCGACGCCGCGGTCAGCCGATCGCGGGGACCCGCTCGGACTCCGGCGGCGGACCGGGCGGGGTGCCGTCGCCGAACGGGCGCCCGCCCAGCTCCTCGCGGCCGTGTGGGGTCGTCCAGCCGGCGAGGTCGGGCCCCTTCGGGACGATCCCGGTCGGGTTCACCGACGCGTGCACGCCGTAGTAGTGCTGCTTGACCTGCTCGAAATCGATGGTGTCGCCGAAGCCGGAGGTCTGGAACAGGTCCCGGGCGTAGGCCCACAGCACCGGCAGCTCGGTCAGCTTGTGCCGGTTGGCCTTGAAGTGGCCGTGGTAGGCGGCGTCGAAGCGGACCAGGGTCACCCACAGCCGGATGTCGGCCTGGGTGATCGAGTCCCCGACCAGGTAGCGGCGCGTCGACAGGTGCTGCGACAGCTCGTCCATCCGGGACCAGAGGGCGTCGTAGGCGCGGTCGTAGGCACGCTGGGACGAGGCGAACCCGCACTTGTAGACGCCGTTGTTGACGTCGTGGAAGATCCCCTTCCCGATCTCCTCGATCGCCTCCGGGTCGGTCCACAGGTCCGGTGCGCCGTCGCGGTGGAACTCCCGCCACTCGGTGGACAGGTCCCGCTCCAGCAGCGCGTACTCGTTGGTGACGACCTTCCCCGAGGCGACCTCCACCATCGCGGGGACGGTGACGCCCTCGGCGTAGCCGGGGACGGCCCTCTCGTAGGCCTCGCGCAGGTACTCGATCCCGAGCACCGGGTCGACGTTCCCGGGGTCGAGGTGGAAGCGCCAGCTGCGCTCGTCGTGCAGCGGGCCCGCGATGCCCAGCGAGATCGCGTCCTCCAGCCCGAGCAGCCGCCGGGTGATGATCACCCGGTTCGCCCATGGACAGGCGCGCGCACCGACGAGGCGGTAGCGGCCCGCCTCGACCGGCCACGGCGACGACCCGTCGGCCGTGATCCGCTCGGCCACCCCGAGCGCCTCCCGTACGAACTCACCGCTGTCCTGGTCGGTCCCCATGCCCGCCAACGCTAGCCCTGTGGTCGGATGGGCGCATGAGCGTCGACGGTGACCTCGAACGCGGTCTGTCCGACCTGGTCGCGCCGGGCTCCCGGGTGGCACTGGCCGACGGCTGTGGGCTCCCCTACGCGCTCGCCCGTCCGCTGTCGCGTGTGGCGGCCCGGGCCGGGGGTGTGCGGCTCGTCCTGGGCTGGGTGCCCGGCCCGGCCCCGGATCTCGACCCGGACGCGTTCGCCGACATCCGCACCGTCGTCGGCGGGCCGGGAGCGCGGGTGTTGATCGAGGCCGGGCACGCCCACCGGGTGCCCGCCCGGCTCTCCGCGGTGCCGGCGCTGCTCGCCGGTCCGCTGCGGCCGGACCTGCTGCTCGCCACCGTCGTCCGCGACGACGCCGGTGACCTGCGGTTCGGCGCCGAGGTGTCCTGGATGCGCGGTCTGGCCGAGGCCGGTGTCCCGGTCGCCGCGCTGGTGTCGGCCTCGGCCCCGCACGCCGACACCGGACCGCCGCTGCGCGGGGTGGCCGTGCTCGGCGAGGTCGACGGACCGATCGGGGCGCCACACACCGTCGGCACCCCGGCCCCGACCGATGCCGACCGGGCCGTCGCGGCCGCGGTCGCCGCGCTGGTCCCGGCCGGGGCACGGATCCAGTTCGGGCCGGGCCGGCTGGCCGCGGCGCTGGTCGCGGCCCTGGACGTGCCGGTAGCGGTGGACTCCGGGCTGCTCGCCGACCCGGTCGTCGACCTCGACGAGCGCGGGCTGCTGCGCGGCACCCCGACCTCGACGGCCCTCTACGGCAGCCCCCGGCTGCACGACTGGGCCGACCGGCTGGGCCGGGCCGGGCGGGCGACCGTGCGCCCGATCGAGTACACCCACGACGTCTCCCGTCTGACCTCGGCCCCGGGGCCGCTGGTCGCGCTGAACACCGCCCTGGAGATCGACCTCGACGGCCAGGTCAACGTCGAGGGCGTCGCGGGGTCGGCGGCCGGGATGATCGGCGGGCACCCGGACTTCGCGGCCGCCGCGGCCCGGGGGCCAGGCCTGTCGGTGATCGCGTTGCCGTCGGCGCACCGCGGCCGCCCGACGCTGGTCGAGCGGCTCGGCGGGCCGGTCACCACGCCGTCGCACGACGTCGACGTGGTCGTCACCGACCGGGGTACGGCGGACCTGCGGGGGCTCGGCCGCGGCGAACGGCGGCACGCGCTGAGCTCCCTGTGGGGCGGCGCCGTTGCGCCGGACGGATGAACTCGAATCCATGGTGTGACCGGAGTCACCCATCACCCGGGGTGAGTGGATGGGCGCCGCCCCGGGCGCGGCCCGTCGTGGCCGGGCCTCGGTGACTCCGCGTCCCCACCGGACCGACGGCGTGTGACGGCCGTATGACGTCACTGGTGGGCCCGCGCGCCGCCCGGTCCTGTCCCGGCCCGGCCGCGGCCGTCCGGTGAGACCCCGGATGACCGGCCGCGTTGCGCATAGCACAACGCGGCCGGCCGATCCAGGATCACCCTCGGTGAGCGGACAGGGGCCGCGGGGGCACCTACGGTCGGGCCGTCCAGCACCCGAGCGCCGAGGAGGCGCGCCACATGACGGCAGACCAGGAGTTCGGCGACGCGCCGACCGAGGTCCGCGAGTCCACCCACTACCGGCAGGAGTACGTGCAGACGTTCGTCGACAAGTGGGACGAACTGATCGACTGGCGGGCCCGCTACGCCGGCGAGGGGAAGTTCTTCGTCGAACAGCTCCGCAGGCGCGGGGTCACCAGCGTCCTCGACGTGGCGACCGGCACCGGCTTCCACTCCGTCCGGCTGCTGGAGGAGGGCTTCGAGACCGTCGTCTCCGCCGACGGCAGCGCCGAGATGCTGGCGAAGGCCTTCGCCAACGGGATGAAGTTCGGCGGGCACGTCCTGCGCGTCGTGCAGGCCGACTGGCGGTGGCTGAACCGGGACGTGCACGGCGAGTACGACGCGATCATCTGTCTCGGGAACTCGTTCACGCACCTGTTCTCCGAGCGTGACCGCCGCAAGGCGCTCGCCGAGTTCTACGCCATGCTCTCCCACGACGGTGTGCTGATCCTCGACCAGCGCAACTACGACGCGATCCTGGACAACGGCTTCAGCTCCAAGCACCAGTACTACTACTGCGGCGACGACGTGGTGGCCGAGCCGGAGTACGTCGACGACGGCCTGGCCCGGTTCCGCTACAGCTTCCCGGACGGCTCCCGCTACCACCTCAACATGTTCCCGCTGCGCAAGGACTACACCCGGCGGCTCATGCAGGAGGTCGGGTTCCAGCGGATCGACACCTACGGCGACTTCCAGTCGACCTACGCCGACGACGAGCCCGACTTCTTCGTGCACATCGCCGAGAAGGCCTACCTCGACCAGGAGGACGTCGCGTGACGCGGACGCCCGAGCACACCGCCGAGCACACTGCCGAACACACCGCCCGGTCGTACTACGACTCCGACGACGCCGACACCTTCTACGCGCGGGTCTGGGGCGGTGAGGACATCCACGTCGGCGTGTACGAGGACCCGGAGGAGCTGATCTCGGTCGCGAGCGCCCGCACGGTGACCCGGATGGCGCAGGTCGCCGGGGTCGGCCCGGGCACCCGGGTGCTGGACCTGGGAGCCGGCTACGGCGGCGCGGCCCGCAGGCTGGCGGCCGGGCACGGGGCCGCGGTGCACTGCCTCAACCTCTCCCCCGTCGAGAACGCCCGCAACGAGCGGATGACCCGCGAGCAGGGGCTGGACGAGCAGGTCACCGTCACCACCGGCAGCTACGAGGCCGTGCCGGTCGAGGACTCCTCGGTGGACCTGGTGTGGTCCCAGGACGCGTTCCTGCACTCCGGCGACCGGGACCGGGTGCTCGACGAGGTCGCCAGGGTGCTGCGCCCGGGCGGGCAGGTGGTGTTCACCGACCCGATGGCCGTCGACGGGCTGGACCAGTCCTCGATCCAGCCGATCCTGGACCGGATCGCGCTGTCCACGATGGGCACACCCGGCTTCTACACCGACGGGCTGGAACGACGCGGCTTCACCGGTGTGCGGTTCCACGACCACGCCGGGCAGCTGCCGACGCACTACCGCCGGGTGCGCGAGGAGCTCGTCGCGCACGAGGAGGAGCTGTCGTCGTCGATCTCGCGGCCCTACCTGACCGCGATGAAGGCCGGCCTGCAGCACTGGGTGGACGGCGGGCGGGCCGGGAAGCTCACCTGGGGCATCGTGCACGCCGTCCGGTCCTGAGGACCGCCAGCGGTCAGCCGCCCAGGAACGCGCGGACCGCGGCGGTGGTCGCGGCGGGCTGCTCGTCAACGAGGAAGTGCCCGGCCCCGGCGAGCGCCTCACCGGTGACCAGGTCCGGGTCGGCGGCGGCGCGGCGCCACACCTCCAGGGGGCTCTCGGCGTTGGCACCGACGACACCGCGCTCGCCCCACAGCACCAGAGTGGGCGCGGCGATCCGCTCCCCCGCCCGCTCCGAGGCGGCGTCGTGGTCGAGGTCGATCGAGGCGCCCGCCCGGTAGTCCTCCAGCATCGCGTGCCGGGCGGCCGGGTCGGCGAACGCGCGCTCGTAGGAGGCCAGCGCCTCGGGCGGGTGCGCGTCGAGCCCGGAGCCCCAGCCGCCGAGCAACGAGTGCAGGAAACCGATCGGGTCCCCGGCGATGAGCCGTTCGGGCAGGTCGGCGGGCTGGATGAACAGGAACCAGTGGAAGTACGCCGTCGCCAGCGCCCGGTCGGTGTGGGCGTAGACGTAGGCGGTGGGGAGGATGTCCAGCAACGCCGCCCGCGTGATCCGCTCGGGATGGTCGAGCAGCATCCGGTGGGTGACGCGGGCGCCGCGGTCGTGGGCGACGACGGCGAAGGTGTCGAAGCCGAGGCGGGCCATCACGTCGACCTGGTCGGCGGCCATCGCCCGGAACGAGTAGCCGGCGTGGTTCTCGCCGTCGGCGGGGCGGCCGGACTCGCCGTATCCCCGCAGGTCCGTCGCGACGACGGTGTGGTCGCGCGCCAGGTCCGCCGCGAGCGGCCCCCACATGGCGTGGGTCTGCGGGAAGCCGTGCAGCAGCAGCACCGGCGGGCCCTGTCCGCCGCGCACCCCGTGGACGACGACCCGCTCCTCGGGCGGCCCGACGGTCAGGTCGAGGGCGTCGAACTCGGCTGTTCCGGGCACGGGTGCCGTCCTTCCTGGTCGCCTCGCGCACCGGCGGCAGCCGGGCGTGCCACATCGAACACCCAGAACCGCAGCACCGCGAACCGCAGCAGCCCGCCGACGAGGCTGGCGGCGGCGACGACCGCCGCCTCCTCTCCCGGTGTGGTGTCCCCGGCGACCTGGTGCAGCGCGAGCAGCACCGCGGAGGTGTAGGTCGCGTAGAACGCGACGGTGCCCGCGTCGTGCACCCACTCGCGCAGCCGGTGCGCGGGGGCGCCGTCGAAAGCGAAGCGGCGGCTGGCCTCGGTGCTGACCGCGGTGGTGAGGACCAGCGCGACCAGGTTCGCCGGGACCGCCGGGAGCACCGGGCGCAACAGCAGGAACAGCGCGGCGTTCAGCGCGGTCGCCCCGCCGCCGACGACGGCGTAGCGGGCGAGCTGCACGGCGAGGGGGTACCGCCGCGACACGGCGGCGACGGCGCCCGTCACGCGCCCGTGTACCCGGGCGGCGGACTGCGCCGGATCACCGAACGGCACGTGTGCCGACTGCGCTGCGTCCACCGGTCCTCCCGCCCCTGCTGGGTAGATCTTCGCAGGAGTACCCCCGAAGGATCACCCGAATCAACCGGACGCGTCACACCCGCCACACCGGTGAGGTCCCGGGCGGGTGCCGGCGCGGCCGGGCGCCGTCACAACGCGAGGAACACGGTCTCCCCCTCACCGCGCAGCCGGATGTCGAACCGGTACCGGCCCGGCCCGTCCGCGACGGCGACGAGCGTGTGCCGGCGGTCGGCCGGGACGGCGGTGAGCAGCGGGTCGGTGGCGTGCGCCGCGGCGTGCTCGGGGAAGTAGATGCGGGTGACGACGCGGTCGAGCAGGCCGCGGGCGAACACCGAGACGTTCACGTGCGGAGCCTCGGCGGAGCGCGCATCGGCACCGTGCGGAGCCCCGGCGGAGCGCGCATCGGCACCCTGCGGAGCCCCAGCGGAGCCCGCATCAGCACCCTGCGGAGCCTCGGCGGGCAGCGCACCCGGCAGCACGGTGCGGATCCACCACCGGCCCTCGTCGTCGGTGGGGCAGCGGCCGAAGCCGCGGAAGCCCTCGACGGACGGCTTCGCCGCGCCGCGGGGGTCGTCGGGGTGGTCGAAGCGGCCGTCCGGGTCGGCCTGCCAGGTCTCGACCAGCGCGTCCGGGACGAGTGCCCCGTTCCCGTCGAACACGGTCCCGCCGATCAGGACGGCGCCCGGGGTGCCGTCGGGCACGACGTCCGGGCCGTCCGGCCAGGGCAGGCCCAGCGCGAGGTAGGGGCCGACGGTCTGGGTCGGGGTCAGCGGCAGGCTCATGCGTGGGGCTCCTCGAACGGGGTGGCGCCGCGGCCGCGCAGCACGATGTCGAACCGGAACGCCAGCGCCCACTCCGGGCGGGTGGCCTCCAGGTCGAAGGTGGACACCAGCCGCGTCCGCGCCTGCTCGGGCGTCGCGTTGTAGATCGGGTCCTGGGCGAACAGCGGGTCGTCCGGGAAGTACATCTGGGTCACCAGCCGCTGGGTGAACGCGCGCCCGAACAGCGAGAAGTGGATGTGCGCGGGGCGCCAGGCGTTGTGGTGGTTGCCCCAGGGGTAGGCGCCGGGCTTGATCGTGGTGAACGAGTAGCCGCCGTGGGCGTCGGTGAGGACCCGGCCGCCACCGGTGAAGTTCGGGTCGAGCGGGGCGGGCCAGTTGTCCCAGCGGTGGGCGTAGCGGCCCGCGGCGTTGGCCTGCCAGACCTCGACCAGGGTGTCCGGGACGGGGCGGCCGTCGGAGTCGAGGACCCGGCCGAACACGACGATCCGCTGTCCCTGGGCCTCACCGTGCGCACCGACGGTGAGGTCGTCGTCGCCGGGGCGGACGGGCCCGGTGAGCAGCGGCCCGGTGATCTCGGTGAGCCGCTGGGGCAGGATCACCGGCTGCTCGGACGGCGCCCGCAGCGCGGTGCTGCGGTAGTCCGGTGAGAGCAGCGGTGCGTGGGTCCCGGCCGGGACGGGGGCGTAGCCCTGCATCGGCGGTCCTTCCTCGTGGTGGGTGGGTCTAGACGGCGCCGTGCGGGAGGCCGACGTAGTTCTCGGCGAGGCTCGTCGCGGCGGCGCGGGAGGTCACGGTGTAGCGCAGCTGGGAACGTTGCAGCCCGACGCCGAACGCGTCGCCGCCCTCGGTGGCGGGGTCGAAGCGGTGCAGCATCGAGGTCATGAACCAGGAGAAGTGCTCGGCCCGCCAGACGCGGCGCAGGCAGGTCTCGGAGTAGCCGTCGAGGCCCGCGTCGTCGCCGTCGCGCAGCGCGCGGACGACCGCGTCGGCGAGCACCCGGACGTCGGCGATGGCGAGGTTCATGCCCTTGGCGCCGGTGGGCGGCACGATGTGCGCGGCGTCGCCGGCGAGGAACAGCCGTCCGCGGCGCATCGGGGAGGCGACCATGCTGCGCATCGGGGTGACCGAGGGCTTCTCGATGAACTCGCCCTCGTTGATCGTGAAGCCGTCGCAGGCCAGGCGGGTGTGCAGGGCGTCCCAGATGCGGGCGTCGGACCAGTCGGACGGGTCGGTGTCGTTGGGGACCTGGACGTAGAGCCGGGTCACCTCGGGGCTGCGCATCGAGTAGAGCGCGAAGCCGTCGTCGTGGTGGGCGTAGACGAGTTCGTCGGTGGTGGGGGCGGCCTTCGCGAGCACGCCGAGCCAGGAGAACGGGTAGACGCGCTCGGCGATCTCCGGGGCGACGAGCGGGCGGGAGACGCCGTGGAAGCCGTCGCAGCCGGCGATGACGTCGCAGCGCAGGACGTGCTCGGTGCCGTCGGCCGCGGCGTAGGTGATCGACGGGGTGTCGGTGTCGACGTCGTGCAGGGCGACGCCGGTGACGCCGAACTCCACCGGCAGCCCGGTGGCGTCGACGCGGTCGGCGAGCAGGTCCTTCACGACCTCCTGCTGGCCGTAGACGGTGATGCCGGTGCCGACGAGGTCGGCGAAGTCGATGCGGTGGTCGGCGGCGGGTGCGCCGGGGGCCTCGGCGAAGCGCAGCGCGATGCCGGTGTGCGGCATGCCCTCGCGGTCCAGCCGGCCGGCGACACCCATCTCCCGGAGCAGCTCCACGGTCGGTGCCTCCAGCACGCCGGCGCGGACCCGCGCCTCGACGTAGGCACGGTCGCGGGACTCCAGGACCACCGACTCGATCCCGGACAGCGCCAGCAGCTTCGCCAGGACGAGCCCGGCGGGGCCTGCTCCGACGATGCCGACCTGGGTCCGGGTCTCGCGTCGCTGCGTCATGGGCGTCACCTTCCCGCCTGGGCACCGGAGCATTCGACCACGCTTCCGCTCTACGGAAGAATGCCCGGTCATGGCGACACGTCCGGTCCGGTCGGGGGTCACCGCGCGGGTGCTGGACGTGCTGGGCGCCTTCAGCGCGCAGGCCCCGGTGCTCGGGTTGACCGACATCGCCCGGCGCACCGGGATCCCGCTGACGACGGTGCACCGGATCGCCGGTGAGCTCGCCGCGGGCGGGGCACTGGACCGCGGCGACGACGGCCGCTACCGGATCGGGCTGCGGCTCTGGGAGATCGCGCACCTGGCCCCGGCCAGCCACGGGCTGCGGGAGGCGGCGATGCCGTTCCTGGAGGACCTGCACGAGGTCACCCGGCACAACGTGGCGCTCGCCGTGCTCGACCCGGACGACCCCGGCGAGGTCGTCTACGTCGAGCGCCTGTCCAGCCGCGGCGCCGTCTCGATCGTCTCGCGGACCGGGTCCCGGCTGCCGTCGACGGCGACCGGGGTCGGGCTCGTGCTGCTCGCGCACGCCGACCCGGCGGCGGTGGAGACGGTGCTGGCCCGCCCGATCCGCCGGTTCACCCCGTGGACGGTGTGCCGCCCCGACGGCGTCCGTGCGCTGCTCGCCCAGGCCCGGACCAGCGGGTTCGTGGTGTCCGACCGGCAGATCGAGGAGGTGTCGATGTCGGTGGCCGCGCCGGTGCGCGGCGGGGACGGGCCGGTCGTCGCCGGGCTGTCGATCGTCGTTCCGGCCGCGACGAACCCGCACACCCTGGTGCCCGCGGTGCGCGCGGCGGCCCGCGGGATCAGCCGGGCCCTCGCCGCATCGTGATCGTTCCGATGCCGTGGCCACGGCGCCCGTCGTCACGTTCCGTGTCACCGTGGCCGGGTGCGCGACTTCCGGATCGAGATCCCCGACGCCGAGCTGGACGACCTGCGCGAGCGGCTCGCCCGCACCCGCTGGCCGGACCCGGCGACGGTCGACGGCTGGTCCCAGGGCGTGCCGCTGGACTACGCCCGTGAGCTCTGCGACTACTGGCGCACCCGCTACGACTGGCGCCGCGTCGAGGCCGAGATCAACGCGTGGCCGCAGTTCCGCACCGGTCTCGACGGCGGCGGCGACGACGCGGTCGAGATCCACGTGCTGCACGCCCGGTCGAAGCACCCGGACGCGATGCCGCTGCTGCTCACCCACGGCTGGCCGGGCTCGCTCGTGGAGTTCCTCGGCGTGCTGCCCGCGCTGACCGACCCCGAGGACCCGGCCGACGCCTTCCACGTCGTCGTGCCGACGCTGCCCGGGTTCGGGTTCTCCGGCAAGCCCACGACGACCGGGTGGGGGGTCGAGCGGATCGCCGTCGCCTGGGCGCAGCTGATGGACCGCCTCGGCTACGAGCGCTTCGCCGCGCAGGGCGGCGACTGGGGCTCGATGATCACCTCGGCGCTGGGGACCGCCGCCCCGGAGATGCTGATCGGCATCCACCTGACGATGGCACTGGCCCCCAAGCCCGACGACGCCGAGGCCCTGTCGGCGCAGGAGAAGGCCGACATCCGCTTCTCCAAGGAGTTCTCGCGGTACGGCTCCGGCTACTCCGCGGAGCAGTCCACCCGTCCGCAGACCATCGGCTACGGCCTCGCCGACTCCCCCGTCGCGCAGTGCACGTGGATCGTGGAGAAGTTCTGGGACTGGACCGACTGCGCGGGCCACCCGGAGAACGTGATCAGCCGGGACCGGCTGCTGGACAACGTCATGCAGTACTGGCTGGGGTCGGCCGGCGCGTCGTCGGCGCGGATCTACTGGGAGAGCTTCGCCCGCCGCCGCCTCGACGACGTCGACGTCCCGACCGGTGTCGCCCAGTTCCCGCAGGAGATGGTGAAGCTCCCCCGGTCCTGGCTGGAGCGCCGCTACACCGACCTGCGCTGGTTCTCCCGCCCCGACGTCGGCGGGCACTTCCCGTCGCTGGAGCAGCCGGAGTCCTTCGTCGACGAGGTGCGGGGGTTCTTCCGGACCCTGCGCTGAGCGGTCAGACCACCAGCACGGACGCGGTGAACGCGTGCAGGTGGTTGCCCGGCCCGACCGGGCCGATCTCGCCAGCGGCGAAGAAGCCGGCCACCCGGGGGCCCGTCGCACCGGGGGAGGTCCCGTGCGGGTCGAGACCGACGCGCACGGCGTGCACGTCGTGGTCGGCGTCGCCGAACATGCCGGCGCCGCGGCCGTTGCAGGAGAACAGCAACGCGCCCGCGGCCGGCGCGGCGCGGCGCACCGGGGCGAGCAGCTCGTGCAGGTCCTGGGCGGCGCCGGCGGCGTCGCGGACCTGGAAGCGCACGGTGGTGCCGACCTCGACGAGGTCACCCGCGATGACGGCGCCGTCGCCGACGTCGACGGCCAGCACCGCGCGGACCAGGAAGTCGCCGCGGTCGTGGGACTCGGCGTACTCGTCGACGGCGACGCCCAGGTGCAGCCCGGTCAGCGCCTGCTCCTGCTCCTCGGGCGGCAGGGCGGTGACGATCTCGCGCAGCCGCTCGGCGGCGGGCCGCCCGGCGAGCTCGGCGATCCGGTTGTCCCGGGCGCTGGTGACGACCATCGGCGGCCCGATCGGGCGGCATCCCTGGCTGACGACGACCCGCGCGTCGGACGCACCGCCGAGCAGCACCCCGACCGCCCCGCCGTGGTGCACGGTGCCCCCGGCGAACAGCCGGTCGGCCCCGGGTCCGCCGGGTCCGCCGGTCAGGCCCCCGGTCACCGGGAACCCCGGATGGGTCGACGCGAGCCGGTCCAGCACCCCGCTGACCGGGAACACGGACGGGTCGGCCAGCAGGACGGCGACGCGGTCGTCCTCGGCGGGTGGGACCAGGCCGCGCACCGCGATCGCGTCGCGTCCGTCCGGTCCCGCGCCGGGGCGGCGCTGTGCGACCGGGAAGAACGTCCGGACCCGGGTGCCGGGCAGCGACGCCGCCCAGACGGCGACGGCGGGCTCGCCCTCGACGCCGCGGCCGTCGGCCATCACGCCGTGCGCGGTGGTCCCGATCGTCGCGCCGGGTCCGGCGAGCTCCATCACCCGCAGTCCCGCGGCCTCGGCCTCCTCGACCGGGGCGGCGGGCCCGGCACCGGGGCAGACGAAGAACGCCACGAGGTCGGGGACCGCACCGAGCGCCGCCAGCGCCTGCCCCGTCGCGACCTCCGCGGCCCCGACGAGATCCGGCCCCACGGCCAACCCGTCGCCCACCCGAGTGCCCCCACCGACCACCACGCCCCCGACGCTACGTCAGCAAGCCGCTCCCACACGGGATCCGGCGTCCCACACGGGTCCCGATCCCGTGTGGGAGACCGGATCCCGTGTGGGACTCAGCGGCGAGGGGCGGGGATGCGGCCGGGGCGGGGGCAGAGGCGGTAGCGGGCGACGGCGTGGACGCTCGCGGGGCCCAGGGTGGTCGAGTCCGTGGAGCCGAACGGGTTGTCGCCGCGGACGTGCCAGCCGTCGCCGTCGGGGTGCACGGCCCGCTTCACCGACAGCTGCCCGGGGCGGGACTCCCAGGTCACGAGGACGACGTCGCCGGGCCGGACGGGTGCACCGAACCGGACCAGCACGACGTCGCCGTCGGAGAGGGCAGGGGACGTCGAGGGCCCCCGCACCGTCACCCGCCGCAGGCGCATCGCGGACTCCCTCCAGAGTGGATCTCTCGTGACGTGGTCGTCCTGCCCGACCACCGTCGCGAGGGTAGGGTCGCCGGTGCCAGAACGATCACCCCACCAGGGAGGACACTCATGCGGCTGTCCCGCATTCTCCGTCCGCGACTGGAGGCCACCGCGCACTGCGACCTCCCCTGCGGCGTGTACGACCCGGCCCAGGCCCGGATCGAGGCCGAGTCGGTCAAGGCGATCCAGGAGAAGTACCAGGGCAACGAGGACGCGGACTTCCGGGCCCGCGCCATCGAGATCAAGGAGCAGCGCTCCGACCTGGTCAAGCACCACCTCTGGGTGCTCTGGACCGACTACTTCAAGCCGCCGCACTTCGAGAAGTACCCGGAGCTGCACGAGCTGTTCAACAAGGCCACCAAGGCCGCCGGCGCGTCGGGCACCAAGGGCTCGAACGACCCGGCCACCGGCCAGGAGCTGCTCGACTACATCGCCCAGATCGACAAGATCTTCTGGGAGACCAAGCAGGCTGCCTGATCACAGGCCCTGAAGCGGCGCTGACCAGCGGGAACCATCTCCCGTCGGTCAGCGCCGTTGTCGTCTCCGAGGCACAGTCACAGCTATATGCCTTGACCGGCATATGCCCGCTGTGGCATGTTCATCGAGTGCGTGATTCCTTCGACGTCCTGGCGGACCCGACGAGACGAGCCATCCTGGACCGGCTGCGGACGCCGCAGGGCTGCGTCGTCGGAGAGCTCGCGACCGCGCTGGAGCTGAACCAGACCGCGGTGTCGAAGCACCTGCGCGTGTTGCGCCACATGGGCATGGTCGACGTGGTCGTCGAGTCCCAGCGCCGTCGCTACGTACTCCGGGCGGATGCGCTGGCCGAGATCGAGACCTGGCTCGCGCCGCATCGCGCCTTCTGGCAGGAACGACTCGACGCCCTGGGCGCACACCTCGACTCACTCGACAGTCCCCCCGGAGAGGAACCGTCATGAGCATCCAGGTCACCGTCGATCCCGACGGCCCGGTCCTGCGCTTCGTACGCCGCTATCCGCATCCGATCGAGAAGGTCTGGGCCGCACTGACCGAACCCGCCCAGATGAGCCGCTGGTTCCCCTGCGAGGTGCAGGCGGAGATGCGCGTCGGGGGAACGATCACGCTGACCTTCGAGGGCGGCGAGCAGGACCACGCCGAGATCACCGAGCTCGAGCCACCGACGGCGTTCGGGTTCACCTGGGCCGACGAGAAGCTGCGCTGGACCCTCGAACCCGACGGCGACGGCTGCGTGCTGCGGCTCAGCAACACCGTGCTCGACCCCCGCTGGTCGGCGAACACCGCCGCCGGGTGGGACCGCTGCTTCGAGGCACTCGCCGCACACCTCGGCGGGAGCGACCCCGACACCACACCGGGACCCGACGAGGCCCTCATCGCGCACTACCGTGCGGTGCTCGGGTCAGGAGCCCCGACACCGCGGTGACTCCGGACCCCGGCGCTACGGTGCCCCGGTGATCGTGTGGCTGAACGGCGGGTTCGGGGCGGGCAAGACGACCCTGGCCGCCGAGCTGCACCGCCGTCTCCCGGACGCGGTCGTGTACGACCCCGAGGACGTCGGCCTGATGCTCTGGAAGTGGCTACCGCCGAACGAGGACTTCCAGGACCTGCCGAGCTGGCGGGAGCTGGTCGTCGCGACGGCCCTGTCCCTGCGCAGACACCACGCGCGGACGCTGGTGGTGCCGATGTCGCTCCTGCGCGACGGCTACCGGGCGGAGATCCTCGACGGCCTGGCCGACGCGGGCGAGGAGGTTCTGCACGTCTTCCTGGACGCCGCACCCGAGGTGCTGCGGGACCGGCTCCGCGCCCGTACGCCGCCACCCGGCGACCACCGACCGGACGGGTCGACCCTCGACTGGGCCCTGCGCCGACTCGACCCGACCGCCGCGGGCCGGCAGCCGGCGGGGACCCTGGTCCTGCGCTCGGACCGGCTCACCCCGGCGGAGCTGGCCGACGCCGTCCTGGCCGCCGCGTAGCCAGGGCACCATTCCCGGCGTGCGTACCCACATCGCGCTGCTGCGCGGGATCAACGTCGGCGGCCACGGGAAGGTCCCGATGGCCGACCTGCGCCGGGTGCTCGGCGGACGCGGCTGTGCCGACGTCGTCACCCACATCCAGTCCGGCAACGTCGCCCTGACCAGCCCCGCGGGCGACGACGAGGTCGCCGCGACGATCGCCGCGGCGCTGGTGGAGGAGTTCGGCATCGAGCGCCCAGTGGTCGTGTTCGGCCGTGCCGACTACCTCACCGCGGTGGCGGCGAACCCGTTCCCGCAGGTCACCGACCCGAAGCAGCTGCACGTCCTGTTCCGGGCCGGTCCACGGCCCGACGACCACGAGCGGATCGCGGCCGCGCTGGCGGCCGAGCGGGCGAAGGGCGGCCGGGGTGACGCCGTCGTCCGTGGCCGGACGGTGTGGCTGCACCTGCCCGACGGGCTGGGCCGCAGCGAGCTCGCCACCCGGATCTCGGCCCGTACGACCGCGCCGGACCAGGGCGGCACGATGCGCAACCTCGCCACCGTCCGGAAGCTCGCCGACCTCCTGGGCTGAGAACTCCTGGGCGGAACGCTCCTGGGACGAGACGCGACGAAGCCGTGGCCCGCGCCCGATCGGACGCGACGCCACGGCGCCGTCGACGGCGGATGTCGAGCTGCCAGAACGATCTCCACCGCGTCACCGGCATTCCTGCAAGTGACTTGCAGCAGAGTACATGTGGCGGATCGATCCGTCCACGCGTGCGCGTGGCCGGTCGCGGGTAGTCGGCAGTTGCTACATAGTGGCAAGTGAATCCGCGTGGCACACCGCCGCGCGTTCCCGACCCAGGAGAGGACCATGGCCGAGTACACGCTTCCGGACCTGCCCTACGACTACTCCGCGCTCGCCCCGCACATCGCGCCCGAGATCATGGAGCTGCACCACTCCAAGCACCACAACACCTACGTCCAGGGCCTCAACACCACCCTCGACAAGCTCGCCGAGGCCCGGGACCGCAACGACTTCGGCGCCATCGTCGGACTCGAGAAGACCCTCGCGTTCAACCTCGGCGGCCACGTCAACCACTCCGCCTTCTGGAACAACCTCTCCCCCGACGGCGGCGACAAGCCCACCGGCGACCTCGCCGCCGCCATCGACGAGGACTTCGGCTCCTTCGACGGATTCCAGGCCCACTTCACCGCCGCCGCCACCACCATCCAGGGCTCCGGCTGGGCCATCCTCGGCTACGACCAGCTCGGCGACCGCCTGCTGATCCACCAGCTCTACGACCAGCAGTCCCAGCTCCCCGCCGGACAGACCCCGATCGTCCTGCTCGACATGTGGGAACACGCCTTCTACCTGCAGTACAAGAACGTGAAGCCCGACTACGTCAAGGCCTGGTGGAACGTCGTCAACTGGGCCGACGCCGCCCAGCGCTTCGCCGCCGCGAAGGGCTGAGCCTCCCCGCACAGCGCAGCGCCCCGTCCGGGTCCCCCGGGCGGGGCGTCGTGCACAGAGGGTGCGCTCAGCGGTGCGCGCCCGGCCCCGTGCCGCCGGTGGCGCGCAGCAGCAGGTGCATGGCCAGGTCGACCGAGCGCTCGCGCACGTCGGCCCGCCCGCCGGGCAGCTGCGGGTCGCGCGCGATGACCTGGCCGTCGGCGGTGGTCACGCAGAAGCAGACGTAGCCGACGGGCTTGGCCTCGGTACCGCCACCGGGGCCCGCGACGCCGGTGATCCCGACGCCGACGTCCGCCCCGAACCGCGCCCGCGCACCGTCCGCCAGTGCCCGCGCGACCTCCGGCGACACCGCCCCGTGCGCCTCGATGAGCGCGGCGGGGACGTCGAGCAGCGCGGTCTTCGCCTCGTTCGAGTAGGCGACCACGCCCCCGGCGACGTAGGCCGACGACCCGGCCCGGTCGACCAGCCGCCCGGCGAGCAGCCCACCGGTGCAGGACTCGCCGGTCGCGACCGTCCAGCCCTTCGCGCCCAGCGCCGCGGCGAGCAGCTCGTCGGTGGTGCTGCCGTCGTCGCTGATGAGCGCGCGGCGGTGCCGGTCGACGATCCGCGCGGCCAGCTCGCGGGCCGCCGGCTCGGCCCCGGGCAGCGGGTGCAGGTCGACCTTCAGCTCCGAGCGACGCAGGCAGGTGGTCACCTCCACGCCGGACACGTCGAGCTCGGTCTCCAGGACGCGCAGCGTCTCGGCGATCTCGGACTCCGGCAGCCCCGCGAAGCGCAGCAACGTCGCCTCCGCGCGGGGTACCCGGGTCAGCAGCTCAGCGACCGGGGCCGACTCCAACGCGGCGGGCCACATGCCCTGCAGCTCCCGCGGCGGCCCCGGGAGCACGACGACGAGCGGCCCGCCCGGCCGCGTCACGGCCAGCCCCGGCGCGGTCCCGACCGGTTCGAGGACGCTCGCCCCGCGCGGGACCCTGGCCTGCTTGGCCGTCGCCGCGTCGAGCGCGGGGCCGGCCCAGCCGGCGCGGCTCGCCCATCCGGCGACCCGGTCATGGATCCGACCCTGCAGCGCGGTGTCGACCTCCATCTCCGCTCCCGCGAACTCGGCGACGACCTCGGCCGTGAGGTCGTCGGCGGTCGGTCCGAGCCCGCCCGAGGTGACGACGAGATCGTCGGAGGCGACGAACTCCAGGGCCGAGCGCAGGTCCTCGGTGCGGTCCCCCACCAGCAGGACCCGCGAGACGGCGAAGCCGAGCTCGCCGAGGGAGCGGGCGACGAAGGGGCCGTTGGCGTCGGCGACGTGGCCGGTCAGCAGCTCGCTCCCGGTGACCAGGACCGAGGCGGTGGGGCGGGACTCGCTCATGATCCGAACCTACCCGCGCCCGGACACCCGCACCCCGTCCCGCGCGAGCTCACCATCGGTGCTGGTCCGGGGCGTCGGGGGATCGTCCGGTGTGGACTTCGCGCCCGTTCGGGTGATGAGAGAGGCGCGACACGCCCGAAACCGGGCTTCCACGGCGTGTCGTCGCAGCACCACTGCCGCTCGTCGCGCCCCGGCACCGCCGTGGGCAACCGCGCTGCGCGGCCGCCGTCATCACCCGTACGGCGCATGATCGGGCGCCACGGCTCCGACCTGCGCCGACGCCGTCCGTCGCACCGCATCCGGTGAACTCCGCGACCGCGCACACGCACAGTGTCCGAAATCCGGCAACCGCGCACTCTCAGTGTGAGCACAGCTCGCATACCCGACACTGTGACCCATGTCAGCGATGTCTGCGCCGAACGACGCCGCGACCTGGGTGGGTGAACTGGACCGGCTCGGGCCGCTGCGTGATCTGCGGGTCGACCCGGGCTTCCACGCCGCCCGTCTGCTCGTCACCGTCGGGGGCACTCCACAGGGTCAGGTGACCGTGCCGCTGCGTGGCGGACGGGCCACGATCGCAGAGCTGCGATCCGCGCTGATCACCCTGGGGCCGCCCGAGGAGGTGACCCCGGCACCGGTGGCGAGCGACCCGGTGACGGTGGTGATCGCGACGCGCAACCGCCCCGAGTCGCTGGCCCGCTGCTTGCGCGCGGTCCTCGCCTCGGACCACCCGGCATTGTCGGTCGTCGTCGTCGACAACGATCCGCCGGACGAGCTCACCCGCGATGCCGTCGCCGCGGCCGGGTCCCCACGGGTCCGCTACGTCCGCGAGCCGCGCCGCGGGGCCTCGGTCGGGCGCAACCGCGGACTTGCCGAGGCCCGCACCGAGATCGTCGCCTTCACCGACGACGACACCGAGGTCGACCCCGCCTGGGCCTCCCGCATCGCCGGCGCCTTCGCCGCCGACCCCGAACTCGCCTGCGTCTCCGGCCCCGTCCTGGCCGCCCGCCTCGCCAGCCCCGAGGAACGCGCCGCCGACGTCGCCCTGGCCTGGAACAAGGGCTTCACCCCCCGCCGGTTCACCCTCGCCGAACCCCCCGCGGACTCCCCGATCTTCCCCTTCGCCCCCGACCTGTTCGGCATCGGCGCCAACCTCGCCGTCCGCGCAAGCGCCGCCCGCGCCGTCGGCGGCTTCGACGAGGCCATGGGCCCCGGCACCCCCACCCACGGCGGCGAGGACTGCGAGTTCCTCGTCCGCATGATCCTCGCCGGCCACGTCCTGGGCTACGCACCCGGCGCCTACCTGTGGCACCACCACCGCCCCGACCAGGCCGCCCTGCGCAAGCAGATGGAGGGCTACGCCGTCGGGCTGGGCAGCTTCCTGGCCAAGGTGGCGCTGTCCCCGCAGGGCCGGTCGGTCGCACTGCGCCGACTCCCCGCCGCGGTCGCCCGGCTGCGCCACATCTCCGACCGCGAGGCCGGCGCCGGCGTGGCGATGCCCGCCGACGCCGACCAGACGCGCAACCGGGGACTGCTGACCGGCCCGCGCGCCTACCTCCGGTCGCGCCGCGCGGTGCGACGGGCCGGCGGAGCGGTGCCGCCGCTCGTCGGCCCGGCCCGGGCCGGGACCACCGCCCCGCACAAGATCCTCGCGACCGGCGGCCACCGGGCCGTCACGCCCACCCGGCCGCACGGCACCGGCGGGTATCCCGCGGTCGCTCCGTCCGGGGCCGAGGGCACCGGGGGCCGTCCGGCCGCCGCACCCCGTCCGCAGGACAGCGGTGGGTACCGGCCCGTCCCCGCCCGCACCGGCGGCCCGTACGGCGCGGACCCCGCCCGGCGCGGCTGAGCCGTCTCGGGCCGGCGCCGGCGGCACCCCGCCACGGAGCCTCCGGCACCTCGACGCCCCCGCCGCGAGGGCGCGCCCCCGCCGTCACGACGGCGTCGTGGCCTCCGGGCCCGGCCCCAGCAGGGCCGGGTCCGACGCCGCGGCCACGAGCCGGCCGTGCGGGTCGGCGACCAGGCGTCGCGTCGTCGTGTCGAGCACCCCGAGGGTGCACTCCACCTCGGCCGCGAGATCGTCCGTCCGGGCCCCGTCGGCCGCGGTCTCCCGGACGATCCGGTGACGCATCGTGAACGGCTTGCGGGTCGTGAACGCGATCGCCGAGTCGATCCACAGCTCGTCGCCGGCGCGCAGCTCGGCCCGGAAGTGCGCCGTCGTCGACAGCAGCACGATCGTCAGGCCGTGCGCCCCGAGCGCGTGCTGGGACAACCCGGCCGCACGGAAGTGCTCCATCCGGGCGTGCTCGCCGTACTGGTGGTAGACGGCGTGGTTGACGTGCCCGTTCACGTCCATCTCATAGCTGCGGACACCGATCCGGACCCCGAACGGCGGAGGCATCTCGACGCTCATGGTGGCCACCCTGCCAGCCGGGCCGGACCACCCCCGCCGACGCACCGGACCACGTCGCGGAACGTTTGTGCCACCGCCGACCGCGGTCGTAGGGTGGGTGACCGCGCTGACTAGGCTGGTGCGGAGGCAGCACGAGCGGCACGTCAAGCAACGGCGGCCGGTTGTCACTCACGGTGAAGTCGACGGCGTGTCCGGGACCGGACCACGAGCACGTCGACGGCGCCGACGGCGACGACTCGCGAGGGAGCACGACACATGAGCAGTGAGACGCCCACCGGGGTGGGGGGAGACCAGGGCCCCGACGTCGGCGAGGTCGTCCGCTTCGAGGTGACCGAGCACGGTGACGGCGCCGTCGTCGTCGGTGTGCACGGCGAGATCGACACGATGACGGCGCCCGTGCTGAGCGAACGCCTCGCCGAGCGGATCGGCTCCGCGAGCCTGCTGGTGGTGGACCTGACCCGGGTCACGTTCCTCGGGTCGGCCGGGCTGGCGGCGCTCGTCGAGGGCAAGGAGAAGGCGGAGAACGCCGGCAGCCGGCTGCGGCTGGTCTGCGGGTCGCACGCCGTCACCCGGGCGCTCGAGGCGACCAACCTGATGTCCCTGTTCGACGTGGCCGACGGTGTGCCGGAGGCACTCCGCACGGCCTGATGCCCCGGGGGTCCACGGGTGCCCGGTGGCGCCCGCGGTCCTCGACGCCGACGTGGCCGAGCATCTCGGCCGGGCGGGTGCGATTCCCGTCCTTTTCCCCGACCACTCCCTCCGACGACCGGGACGACGAGCCCCACCGCGATGAGCACTCTGCACCTGGACGAGCCGTCCCCCACCTCGGGAGACGGCCCGTCCGGTGTGTCGGGGCTCGCGGCCGCGGTGCGCGAGGGACGGCTGAGCGCGGCCACCGTCGCCGAGCGGCTCCTCGCCGCCCTCGACGACGCGGTACCCGTGGGCGCCGGGCTCGTGGTGGACGCCGGACCGCTGCGCGCGGCCGCCGCGGCGCTCGACCGGCGCACCGACCGGTTCGCCCTGCCGCTGGCGGGGGTCCCGGTGGTGGTCGAGGACGGCATCTCCGTCGCGGGTCGCGGGGACGAGGTCGTGCGCAGGCTGCGGGCCGCGGGCGCGCTCGTCGCCGGGCGGGCGCGGACAGCCGAGCACGAGGTGGGCCTCGACGGCACCCCGGGCGGCCGGGCCACCGCGACCGTGGTCGCCTCCGGTGTCGTCCCGCTCGGGATCGGCGTGGACGGCGACGGGACCCTGCGCTGCGCCGCCGCCGCCCACGGGATCGCCGCGCTCAAGCCGGGCCGCCGGGTGCTCCCGCTGCCCGACGCCGCCGAGCGCCGCTGGTGCGGGCTGGCCGAGCCGACCCTGATCGCCGGGTGCGCGGAGGACCTCACCGTGGTGCTCGACGCCCTCTCCCGCGGCACCGGGGGGCCGGCCGCGCCGTCGTCGGTGCTGCGGCTCACCGCCCCGACCGGTCCCGGCCCCGGGTCCGGCGCGACGCCCGTCTCCTCCCTGGCCGCGTCGCTGCGGACCGGACGCACCCGGCTCGCCGGGCCGGACGCGGCGTCCGCGGTGCACACGGCGATCACGCTGCTGCAGGACGCCGGGCTGGGCCTCGTCGCCGCCGACCCGCCGTACCGGGCCGTGCTGGTCGTCCACTCGGCCCGCCGCCGGCAGGCCGGGCTCGCCCGCCGGGTGGAGGACCTCGGCCTCGACCCGGCCGAGCTGCCGCGCAGCGCCCGCAGCCTCGTCCGGCGCGGCCGCCGCGTCCGGCGCCTGGGCGGCCTGCGTCCCGCGACGCCCGCGTCGTGGCGGCAGCGGATGGTCGCCTGGCTCGACGACGCCGGCGCCGAGGCCGGCCTGCTGCCCGCCCCGCCCGGGGCGTCCGGTGCCGGATCCACCGGGGTGGCGGCGTGGAACCTGGCCGGGCTGCCGTCGCTGGTCGCGCCGGTGCACCGGCCCGGGGAGCACGGCTGCGTGCAGCTCGTGGGGCGGCCCGGGTCGGAGCGACGGCTGCTCGCGACCGCCGCCCTGCTCGCCGAGGGCTGACCCGGCCCGGCGGAGCCGCTCAGTCAGCGGGCGGGGACCAGACCCCGGTCGCGACGAACCGGTCGAGGGTCGCCGTGTAGGGCGCCAGGTCCATCCCCTGGGCGGCGACCCAGGCGTCGTCGTAGTAGCTGTGCCGGTAGCGCTCGCCGCCGTCGCACAGCAGGGTCACGACGCTGCCCGACCGTCCGGCACGCAGCATCTCGGCGACGACCTGGTAGACGCCCCACAGGTTGGTGCCGGTCGACCCGCCGGCCCACCGGCCGGTGCGGTCGCGCAGGTGGCGGGCCGCGGCGACGCTGGCGGCGTCGGGGACCGGGACCATCCGGTCGATCACCGACGGGACGAAGCTCGGCTCCATCCGGGGCCGCCCGATCCCCTCGATCCGCGACGCCGCACCCGTCGCGTACGACGGGTCCCCCGCCGTCCAGCCGGGCAGGAACGCCGAGCCCTCCGGGTCGACGACGGCCAGCCGGGTCGCGAGCCGCCGGTAACGCAGGTAGCGGCCGATCGTCGCCGAGGTGCCCCCGGTCCCGGCGCCGACGACGATCCACTCCGGCACCGGGTGCGGCTCCTCGGCGAGCTGGGCCAGGATCGACTCGGCGATGTTGTTGTTGCCGCGCCAGTCGGTGGCACGCTCGGCGTAGGTGAACTGGTCGAGGTAGTGCCCGCCGGTGGCCGCGGCGAGCCGCTCGGCCTCGGCGTAGACCTCACCGCCGTGGTCGACGAAGTGGCAGCGCCCGCCCTCCCGCTCGATCAGCGCGATCTTCTCCGGGCTGGTCGAGCGAGGCATGACCGCCACGAACGGCACCCCGATCAGCCGGGCGAAGTAGGCCTCGGAGACCGCCGTCGACCCGGAGCTGGCCTCGACGACCGTGGTGCCGTCGGTGATCCAGCCCGACGCGAGCGCGTAGAGGAACAGCGACCGGGCCAGCCGGTGCTTGAGGCTGCCGGTGGGGTGCACGGACTCGTCCTTGAGGTAGACCTGCACACCCCACTCGGCGGGCAGGTCCAGCACGTGGAGGTGGGTGTCGGCGGAACGGTTCGCGTCGGCCTGGACGCGGCGCATCGCCTCGTCGACCCAGGCGCGGGTACGGGCACAGGAACGGTCGACGGGGTGCACGCCCCCGACCCTAGATCGGCCTCGGAGCCGGCCCGGCCCGCTCCCTCGGCCACGGCGCCGATCCGGGTCACGTCGTGCCCGCGCGGCCCGCCCCGCGCCGCCCTCCGCGCCCCCGTGCCCGCATCGGGGCTCCGTGATCGCGCACGTCACACACCGTCGACCGCCGCGCCGGCGCCGTCCGCCGAACGGGGGCTGTCGGGGTGCGTCACGGAGCCGGAGACTGACGCACCGTGAACATCTGCCCGGGGAGTGCGACGAGGTGACCGACGGTGTCACGGAGACCGGTGCCGAGGTGACGGCCGAGGACGTGCGCGACGACGAGGCGACCCGGCCCGGGGACGCGACGCCCCCGACCGGGCGCGTTCCCGAGGCCGCGCCCCCGGGGACCACGGCCGCCGGACTGCCGCAGCGCAGCCCGCGCGGCGGCGACGGTGCCCGCACCGTCGAGCACATCGTCGAGGACCTGATGGTCCGTCTCGCCGCGGCCGAGCACGCGCGCGACACCGCCGAGCGCCGGGCCGACGCGCTCGCCGCCACGCTGGAGGAGGCCCGCTCCCGGCCCGCGGAGACCTTCGGCATGCGCGCGGACAAGGTGCTCCGGATGGCCGAGCACGAGGCCGCGATGCGGCGGCGCGGCGCGGAGGTCGAGGCCGCGCAGCTGGTGGACGCCGCCCGCGACGAGGCCGCCCGGATGGTCGACGAGGCCCGCGCGGAGGTCGACCGGCTGCGCGCGGCCGGGGCGGCCGCACGGCGGGACAGCGAGCTCGTCGCGGACACCGCGGCGTCGATGCACGCGCACGTGTCCGGCCTGCGCTCGTCGGTGCGCGACGAGATCGCCCGGCTGCACGCGATGCCGGGGGCCGAGCTGGGCAGGCTCGACGCGCCCGCCCGCGCCTCCCGGGGCGCCGACCAGGGCGAGCGGGTCCGGCGCCCGGTGGGCGGCCCGGCGCACGCGCTGCGCACCGGGGAGACCGCCGGGCCGGACGAGGTCCCCGACGCCGTCGCCGCCGACGCCGTCGCGGACCGGGACGAGGCCGCCGCGCTCCCGGCGGTGGTGCTGCCGGAGCAGCGGGACGCCGAGCCGTCACCGGCCGCAGCCCCCGCCTCCTCCGCCGCCGGTTCCGAGGGCAGCGCGCAGCGGACGTCCTGAGCCTGGACGGTGCGGTCGCCCGACGGGACGCGTCGCCGGCACCGTGCGGGCACCGAGCGGGCTCCGAGTGGCGACGCCGTGCCGCGGTGCCTACCGTCGACCCAATGACCGACCCCCGTCCACCCGGCGCCGGCACCAGCGACGGCTCGGGCACGGCGTCACCCGATGTCACCGACAGCTGCGACGGGCTGCGACTGGAGACCACCCGGCCCGCGGACGGGACGGTCGTCGTCGCGGTGACCGGCGAGCTGGACATGCTGACCGCGCCGGAGCTGCGGCACTCGGTGGCCGAGCAGATCTCGGTGTCCTCGCTGGTCGTGCTGGACCTCGACGGGGTCCGTTTCCTCGGCACGTCCGGACTGGCGGCCCTGATCGAGCTGCGCGAGCAGGCCCACCGGGCCGGCGTCGAGCTGCGTCTGGCGTGCACCGAGCGGCGTGTCCTGCGCCCGATCGGCATCGCCGGGCTGCACCATCTGTTCGACATCCACGACGACGTGCAGGCCGCACTGGCCTCCTGACAGGTGACGTGAGTCACACATCGTCGGTCCGATTCCGCCCGATACCGGCGTGCCGGTCGCAGCGCGCAGGTGCGGGGTGGTGTCGTGAACAGGGGTGATGGCGGTCGGTCCGATCGACCGCCCGCCCCCGGGGGCCGCACGCGGCCGATCACCGGCACCGGTCCCGCCACCCCGCAGGTTTGATCTCGGACCCCCTCGGGAACCGGGTTGGGGAGCCAACCCGGTCCGCCCGGGCCCCGAGCGACGAGGTGAGCACGTGAGCGACGTTTCCCGGCTTCCCGGCCCGATGGACGACGTGTGGCAGTGGCAGCGACTGGGCGCGTGCCGCGGCATGGACAGCGCCGTGTTCTTCCACCCCGACGGCGAGCGCAACCCCTCCCGGTCGCGTCGCACCGAGCGCGCGAAGCAGGTCTGCCGGGGTTGTCCCGTGCTGCAGGAGTGCCGCCGCTTCGCGCTGGCCAGCCGTGAGCCGTTCGGCGTGTGGGGCGGGCTGGGCGAGTCCGAGCGTCGCGCCATCATCGAGCGCCGCGACGCCGAGCGCATCGTCGCCGAGCAGGGCCCGGGCCTCGCCGCCGTCGTCTGACGGCATTGCTCGACGGCTCACCGATCCGGCACGGCCCGCCCGGGCATCGGGCGGGCCGTCCTGCTGCCCGGACGTTCTGCCACATCTCCGGGCGTCACACCGCGGAGGGCAGGGCCTCCGGCCCGGTGATGTCCCGGGTGATGTCCTCGGTGATGTCCTCCGCGACGGGGCCCGCGGGTCGGTAGGGCAGCACCGGAAGGCCGTAGACCCGCGCGACGCGGCGCACCGCGCGACGGACCACCTCGATCTCGGGGTCGGACACCGGTCCGGCGGCGGCCGGGGCCACGCACCAGGTGTCGTCGTCGGGGTCGAACCCGACCAGCTCCGAGAGCGCCGCGACGAGGTCCGCCTCGTCGCCGTCCTGCACCGCCCAGCGCAGCCCGAGGCGGTGCACCCGCACCCGCTCGACCGGCAGCATCACCACCGGCGCGGCCTCAGTGAGGTGTTCTCAGTAGCGGGTTGATCATGTCGTGCGGTCGTACTCGGTGTGGAGTAGTACGAGCGCAGCTGCGATGATCGCGCCGGTGCGCCAGGGACATAGCGTGACTCGCCGCAACGCGGCGAAGGTGGTCTTGAGCAGGGCGTTTCCGCGTTCGGCCAGAGCACGAAGGGCTGAGTGCAGGGTGTTGACGGTGCGCTGGTTGACCGTCTGCCCGCGGCCGGGGGCGAGTTTGATGGGCACGGTGAGCCGGTCGGCTTCGCCTTCGTAGCCGAGGTCGCCCAGCGCGGCGTGGGTGTCGTCGGTGAACGCGGCCAGGCCCTCGAGCAGCCCGGGGTGGGTACGGGCGCAGCGGGTGTCGTGCTCGCGGCCCGGCCGCACGTCGCTGGTCCATAGCGGCCATCCATCAGGTGCGGTGAGGACCTGGATGTTCCCGCCGTGGCGGCGGTGCTTGCCCGACCACCACAGGTCGACCCCGGGGGTGAGGCCGAGCGCGCGGCACCGGTCGGTGGCGATCAGGGTGCCGTCGAGATTCACGTGGGTGGGCCCGGCTGTGCGGGCGGCGAGCAGGGCTCCGTGCAGGCCGGGTGCGGCCGCGGCGAGGACGTCGATGCCTTCGTGCAGGTAACGGTAGGCCGTTGCAGTGCTGATCGCGTTGTCACCGGCCGAACATCGGACCCGGGTAGCATCACAGAACCAGCGGATCACCAGCACTGCCTGGGCGAACGGGGTCAACGCCCGCCGCCGGGTGCCACGTCGACGGCGTTGAAGGACCAGGAGCCGCGCCAGATAGGCCACGGTGCGCTCCCCGATCGGGAGGACAGCGGTGTAGGTGACAGGATCAGACATGCAGGACCTCGGTGACGGTGTCGATCTGTGCTGGACCGAACCGATCTACCGGGGTCCTGCCCCGTTCCCGCTCATCTCACCACCCTCGGCGTGTCGCCACGACCTGCCACCCCGCTACTGAGAACACCTCAGTGCCGTCCCCAGTGCCGTCCTGGGTGTCGTCATCGAGGTCGTCCTCGGCCGCCAGCAGCTCCCGCGCCTGCGCCGGTGTCAGCGGACGCCGGACGGGGGCCGGGTCGTCCCGCACCACCAGCAGGTCGGTCTCCCCCGCCGCGCCGGAGAGCGCCGCGAGCGGTCCCCCCGCCCTCTCCGACTCCGCAGCGGTCAGCGCCACGGCGACCAGCCTCCGCGGTCGCGTCGTCCCCTGCCCCACGCTCGCCCCCGTCGATCCCGCACGTCCTCGTCCGTCCAGTACAACGCCCGGGTCCCCCGATCGATCGCCGATTACCCACCCGGACGGACGAGTGGGGTCACCCGTTCCACGAGCGGGAGACGACCCCCTGTCCCGAACCCCCGGACGGCCCCGACCGCAACTCCGCCGTGACCTCGGCCCGCCCACCGGTAGTACGGAGGGGCCGGACGGTCGAACGGCGCCGGCCGGTCAGGGCGGCCGGTCAGGGCGGTACGTCAGGCGGGGCGGTCCAGGCGGATCGCGAGCAGCGCGATGTCGTCGTCGAGCCGGTCCGGCAGGCACACCTCGAGCACCCGCTCGACGACCCGCTCCGGGTCCGCGTCGGACGGCAGCTGCTCCACGGTGCGTTCGATGAGCTCGGTGCGGGCGTCGGCGTCCTCCCCGACGATGTCGGTCAGGCCGTCGGTGTAGAAGACCAGCAGCGACCCCGCCGCACACGGCACGGTGGCCCCGTCGCGGTGCGCCCCGGTGGCCCGCCCGAACTCCGGCACCGCCCCGAGCATCGGCGAGTGGTGCGCGTCGAGCCGGTGCAGCCGGCCCTGCGGATCGCGCAGCAGCGGCGCCGGGTGCCCGGCGTTGGCGTAGGTCAGCTCGCGCGCGCCGTCGGGGCCCGCCGGGCCGAACCGGGCGTAGACCGCGGTCGCCATCGCGGCGATGTCCAGGCCCTGCACCAGCTGGTCGCAGCGGTCGAGCACCGGCCCTGGCGCGTCGCCGCCCCAGGCATAGGAACGCAGCACACCGCGCAGCTGCCCCATCGCGGCCGCCGCCGACAGGTCGTGGCCCACCACGTCGCCCACCGCGGCACCGACAGAGCCGTCCGGCATCGGCAGCACGTCGTACCAGTCCCCGCCGACCTGGTTGCCGTCCGCGCCCACCAGGTAGCGGGCCGCGACCCGCATCCCCGGGACCTGCGGCAACGCCGGGAGCAGGCTGTGCTGCAGGGTCGCCGCCGCGGCCCGCTCCACCTCGTAGAGCCGGGCGTTGTCGACGGCCAGCCCGGCGCGGCCCGCCAGGTCCGAGGCCAGGTGCACGTCGCGCTGGGTCCAGCGACGGCCGTAGGGAAACTGGGTGGACAGCGTCACCAGGCCGAGCACCCGGCCGCGGCCGAGCAGCGGGACGACCATCGCCGAGCGGAGCCGCAGCCGCTCGTAGGCGTCGGCCGCCTCCGGGTCGTCCGGATGGACCTCGCGTCCGTCGTCGGGCAGCTCCTGCACCAGGTAGGGCTTGCCGGTCCGCACCGCGGTCTCGGCCTGCTGCTCGATCCGCACGGCCCCCAGCGGACCGGACCGCGACAGCAGCGCCTCGTCGTCGGCATCGCGGGCCGCGACGGCCATCCGCTCGCGGCTGGCCCCGTTGGGGGTGTCGAGCAGGTCCACCGTGCACAGGTCGGCCAGCTCCGGCACCACGATCCGGGAGAACCGACGGCAGGCGTCGGCCACGTCGAGCGCCGAGGTCATCTGGGTGGTCGCCTCGGCGAGCAGCCGCAGCTGGGCCCGCGCCGCCTCGGCGTCGGCCAGCGCCGCCCGCCGCTCCTGCTCGACGACGACCCGTTCGGTGACGTCGCTCTGCACCCCGACGAAGTTGACCAGCTCGCCGTCGCCGTCGTGCACCGGCGAGACGGACACCTGGTTCCAGAACGCGGTGCCGTCGCGGCGGTAGTTGAGCAGCACCTCGGTGATCGGCCGCTGTTCCCGCAGCGCCTCGCGCAGCCGGCGGACCGCGGACCGGTCGGTGTTGGGCCCCTGCAGGAACCGGCAGTTGCGCCCGACGACCTCGTCGAGCGGATAGCCCGTCAGCCGCTCGAACGACGGGTTCACCCAGGCCAGCGGGTCGTCCTCACGCTGCGGGTCGGAGATCGTGAACGACATCTCGGTGGCCAGCACGGCGCGGTCGCGCAGGAACCCCATCCGGTCCCGGTCCCCGCCCTGGCCGACCTCGGAGTCCGACAGCGGCAGCAGCACGGCCAGCGCCCGGCCGGGCCCGGTGGTCGAGGGCTGGGCGAACGCGCCCTGTCCCTGGGCGCCGGGGTCCGACAGCGCGAACCCGGTCACCCAGACCAGCGTGCTGCTGGCCGTCGCGCCCTCACCCGGGACCGGGACGCCGTCGCGGTCGGGCATCAGGCCCGGTCCGTGCAGTGCCACCGGCTCGCCGGACACCGCGTCGCCCGCGGCGATGCGGGACAGCGGTGACCCCTCGTCGGTGTAGGGCCGGCCGTCCAGATCGGTCAGCCGCACGGACTCGCTCCACTCGCGGACCCCGATCGGCAGCCGCACCGGGCGGTCGCCGGCCAGCTCCAGCGCGGTGGTGTTGGCGTAGACGATCCGGCGGTCCGCGATGTCGATCATCAGGACGGCCACCTGGGTCCCGCCGCGCACGTACGGCATCGCGGGGGTGCTCGGCTGCTCACCGAAGGACTCCACCGAGGTCGCGACCGCCTGGTCGACGGCCCGGTCCACCGCGTCGCCGGGCGGGCCGGCGGGGGTGTCGGAACCGAGATCGGGATACCGCGTCACCCTGGCGAGCCTAAGGGCAGGCGCCGTGCCGGGCGCACCGAGCCCGGCCGGTATCGTCGGTCCCGGTCTCCTGTCGTGGGTGGACCGGACCGGTGCGGGCCAGGAAGGCTCCGCCGCACCCCCGGTGCGTCGTCGCGATGCGAGAAGGCATCTGCCCGTCGAGAGCACGGCGGCGCTCCACCACGCTTCCGCGCCGCCCGGCGCCCGACACGGAGGTGATCACCCTGCCCGGATCCGCGCCGGCGCAACCGTCCCGGGGGGACGGCGACGCCGAGCTGGACCCCGCCGACTCCGCCCACCTCGGGGTCCGCCTGTCCTCACCGCGCAGTGGCCTGACCGTGCTCACCGTGCGTGGCGAGGTCGACACCCTGACCGCGCCGCGTCTCGAGACGGCCCTCGACGAGCTGCTGAACCTCCCGCCCGACGGCGACGGCCGCGACCTCGCCGTCGACCTGGAGGGCGTCACGTTCCTCGCCTCCAGCGGCCTGGGCGTGCTCATCCACACCGCCCGTCGGGCCGCCCGGGACGGACGGCGGCTGTTCGTCGTCGCCACCAACCGGGCCGTGCTCCGGCCGCTCGAGGTCACCGGCTCCGCCCAGCTGTTCACCGTCCTGCCCGATCAGGAAGGCATTCCCGGCGCCTGAGCGGGCACCCGGTCTGCACATCCCCGCCGGAGGCGACATGATCCGGCCCGACACCCCCCCGTCGTACGAAAGGACTCGTCAGCGTGGCCCAGGAGGACGTGGCAGGCACGGCGCACCCCGCCGGCACCGACAACACCGTCGAGATCCGGGTCGCCGCGCGGCCCGCGTTGATCCCCACGGTCCGCGCGGTGGCCTCCGACCTCGCCGCGCGCGCGGACTTCGACCTGGACGCGGTCTCCGATCTGCGGATGGCCGTCGACGAGGCGTGTGCGACGCTCGTCGCGATGGCCACTCCCGGCACGCCGCTGCGGTGCACCTTCGCCGTGTCCGACGAGCGCATCGAGGTCACCGCCCGGGTCGAGACCGGCAGCGGCGCGCAGCTGCCCACCGACAGCTTCGGCTGGCGGGTCCTGCAGACCCTGGCCGACCACGTCGCCGTCGAGACCGGTGAGGAGGACGGCGGCCGCCCCGCCCTCACCATCCGGCTGCACAAGCTCGCAGGTCACGGACTGTGACGTGACGGTGGACCCCCAGTACGCCCACCTCACCCCGCTGCTCGAGCAGTACGCGGGCCTCGACGACGGTGATCCCCGCCGGGAGCGGCTGCGCGAGCAGCTCGTCACCGGCTACCTGCCCGTCGCCCAGCACATCGCCCGCCGGTTCAACCACCGCGGCGAGCCCCTCGACGACCTCGTGCAGGTCGCGACGGTCGGGCTGATCAACGCCATCGACCGGTTCGACCCGGAGAAGGGCGGCGAGTTCTTCTCCTTCGCCGTGCCCACGATCTCCGGTGAGGTGCGCCGGCACTTCCGGGACCAGAGCTGGTCGATGCGGGTACCGCGACGGCTCAAGGACATGCACGTGTCGATCAACGGCGCGGTGTCCGAGCTGTCCCAGACCCTCGGTCGCGCGCCCCGGCCCTCGGAGCTCGCGGAGTACCTCGACCTGCCCGTCGGCGAGGTGCTGGAGGGCCTGGAGGCCGCCGAGGCCTACCGCAGCTCTTCGCTCGACGAGATGCTGTCGTCGGAGGACGGCAGTGCGACCGTGGGCGAGCTGGTCGGCGACGCCGACGCCGAGCTCGACCGGGTCGACTACCGCGAGTCGCTGCGCCCGCTGCTCGCCGAGCTCGCGCCACGGGAGCGGACGATCGTGATGCTCCGGTTCTTCGGCAACCGCACACAGACCCAGATCGCCCAGGAGGTCGGCATCTCCCAGATGCACGTCTCCCGGCTGCTCGCACAGACCCTGTCGCGGCTGCGCAACCGGCTCGACCCGGACGACCGCACCTTCTGACGGCCGGGCCGCGCGGCCGCGTCGCACGCCGTCCGCGAAGATCGGGACGGGACCGGCGCACCGTCCGGCCCCGGAGCGGGGAGGTAGGAGATGAGCGTGCCGGAACACGTGCTGGTGGTCGGCGCAGGGCTGGCCGGGCTGCGGACGGTGGAGAACCTGCGCCGGGACGGCTACGAGGGCCGGATCAGCCTGGTGGGGGCCGAGGAGCACCTCCCCTACGACCGCCCCCCGCTGTCGAAGCAGTTCCTCGCCGGGGCGTGGGAACGCACCAAGATCGACCTGTGCACCGCCGAGGACCTCGCCGAGCTCGGCGCGCGCACCCATCTCGGCCGCTCCGCGGTCGCCCTGCGGCCCGGTGAGGGCCCGGCCGACGGCTCCGAGGTCGAGCTCGACGACGGCACCGTGCTGCACGCCGACGCCGTCGTCCTCGCCGTGGGGGTCACCTCCCGGTTGCTCGACGGCCAGCCGGACTCCGCGCACCTGCTGCGCGCCGTCGACGAGGCCGAACGGCTGCGCGACGCGCTCGCCTCGGCGTCGTCGCTGCTCGTGGTCGGTGCCGGGTTCATCGGGGCCGAGGTGGCGAGCACCGCCCGGGACCGGGGTGTCGCTGTCACCGTCGTCGAGACCGGCACGGTGCCGATGGCGCGGCTGCTGGGCGAGCAGGCCGGTGCGGTGGTGGCCCGGCTGATGGTCGACGCCGGGGTCGACCTGCGCACCGGGGTGGCGGTGTCGGAGCTGACGTCCTCGGGTGCCACCCTCTCCGACGGGTCGACGGTGACGGCCGACGAGATCGTCGTCGGCGTCGGAGGGATGCTCGACCTGGGCTGGCTGGAGGCCACCGGCGTCGACGTCTCCGCCGGGATCCCGTGCGACCACCGGGGCCGGGTCGACGGGCTGCCCGGGGTGTGGGCGGCGGGCGACGCCGCCGCCTGGACCGACCCGGACACCGGCGAGCGCACCCGGCTGGAGCACTGGACCTCGGCGAGCGACCAGGCCGCCGCGGTCGCCGCGGACATCACCGGCACCGACCTGCCGCCCGCCGCGGTGCCGTTCTTCTGGTCCGACCAGTTCGGCATGAAGATCCAGCTCGTGGGGTGGCCGGACCGCGCGGACTCGCTGCTGCCGTTGCACGGCGAGGGTCTCGGCGACGGCCCGGTGAAGGGCACGGTGCTCGGCTACCTGCGCGGCGACGACCTCGTCGCCGTCGCCGGGTTCGGCGCGGCCCGGCTCGTCGCCCGCTACCGCCGTCCACTGGCCGAGGGCGCCGACCGCGCCGCGGTGCTGGAGCTGCGCGACTCGCTGTCCTGACACACCGACGCCCGGCCGGTTCGTGCACCGGCCGGGCGTGACGTGCAGGCGGTCTAGCGGAAGATCGAGCGGACGATCGCCAGTCCGACCAGCGCGCCGACCGCGATGAGCGAGTACTTGACCTTCGGGTCGGCGAGCCGCTCGGCGAGCTGCGCCTTGCCGCCCTCGATGAGGTTCTTCGGGTTCGCCCGGTCCGCCAGGGCGTCCAGACTCTCGGCCAGCGCGTCCCGGGTCTTCTCGATCTCGCGCTGGATGTTCTCGGGGTCGCGGGCCACCACGTCCACCTCCGGTTCGGCCGGTACGCGTCCGCGTCCGGGACTCCTGCTGCTCGCGCCCGACGCTGCCCCGACAGCTCTGTCCGGGCACCGCGAGCGGCGTGGGACACACCGTAGCCACCGACGGGGGCGGACCGCGCGCCCGGCCACCGGCGCGCCGCCGATCGGGTGCGCCCGACGGTCGTCGGTGTCGCATCCGTCCACAACCGGCCGGTACGTCCACAGGCACCACACTCGTGGCGGCGCCGCGGCCGGCGGGTGGCACGCTGATCGACATGAGCACACGGCTGCAGGCGGGCGACCCCGCCCCCGACTTCACCCTCGACGACGCCGACGGCACGCCCGTCTCCCTGGCCGACTACCGCGGCCGCAAGGTCGTCGTCTACTTCTACCCGGCGGCGAGCACCCCGGGCTGCACGAAGGAGGCCTGCGACTTCCGCGACAACCTCGCCGAGCTGAACGAGGCGGGCATCGACGTGCTGGGCATCTCCCCGGACAAGCCCGCCAAGCTCGCGACCTTCCGCGACAACGAGAAGCTGACCTTCCCGCTGCTGTCCGACCCCGACCGCGAGGTCCTCACCGCCTGGGGCGCCTTCGGGGAGAAGAAGCTCTACGGCAAGACCGTCACCGGCGTGATCCGGTCGACCTTCCTGGTCGGCGAGGACGGCACGATCGTCGACGCGCAGTACAACGTGAAGGCGACCGGGCACGTGGCGAAGCTCCGCCGGGACTGGAAGGTCTGATGCCGGCCCGGCCGGCGGGCGCGGGGTGAGCGGGCGTGCCCCGCGCCCGCCGGTGGACCGACGAGGAGCTGGTCGCCGCGGTGGCGGCGTCGCAGCGGCTGAGCGAGGTGTGCCACCGCCTCGGGATCCGGCCCGGCCGGTACGACCAGCTACGGGCGCACATCGCCCGGACCGGCGTGGACGCGAGCCACATCCCGGGGGCGCTCGACCCCGGGCACCGCAACCACCGCCGGCGCTACACCGACGAGGCGCTGCGGGCGGCCGTCGAGGCGGAGGTCAGCGTGTACGCCGTGCTCCGGCGGCTCGGGTACGAGCCCAGCGGCGGGATGTTCCGGGCGGTGGTCGCGCACATCCGGGCGCTCGAGCTCGACACGACGCACTTCACGGGCCGTTCCTGGGCCCGGGGCCGGACCTTCCCGGGGCGGCGGGCCCGTCCGCTGGCGGACATCCTGGTCCGCGGCTCGAGCTACCGCAGCAGCGCGACCCTGCGCCGGCGGCTCGTCGCGGAGGGGCTGAAGGCCGCCCGGTGCGAGGAGTGTGGCCTGACCGAGTGGCGGGGACGGCCCGTCCCACTCCAGCTCGACCACGTCAACGGCGACCACACCGACAACCGGCTCGAGAACCTTCGTATCCTGTGCGCGAACTGCCACGCCCTCACCGACACCTGGTGCGGCCGAAAGAACTAGCCGGCGTACTCCAACTGGCAGAGAGACACGGTTTAGGTCCGTGCAAGTGCGGGTTCGAATCCCGCCGCCGGCACGCGTCGCGTCGCCCGCCTCACCCGGCGGGCGGCGCGGTCCCGGTCGGCCCGGCACCCCCGGGCGCGACGCCCTCGGGCTCGTCGGGCAGCGGCCGGCGGGCGGCGAGCAGCACCCCGCCGAGCCCGAGCACCGCGCAGATCCCCGACACCAGTAGCAGCGCGGGCGGCACGTGCCCGGTCACCGCGTCGCCGAGGGCCACGACGGCGATGGTGCTCGGCGCCGACCCGATCACGGTGCCGACCAGGTAGGGCCAGAACCGCACCTGGGACAGACCGGACAGGTAGTTGAGCACCGCGAACGGCACCATCGGGATCAGCCGCAGCGACGTCACCGCCAGCACGCCGTGGTGGTCGAGCCTGCGGCGCACCCACACCGCGCGCGGGTGGCGCGCGTAGCGGGCGACGAGCCCCCCGCCGGTGGCACGGACGAGCGCGAACGCCACGACCGCGGACAGTGCGGTCGCGAACAGGGTCAGCGCGGCCCCGCCGACGGCACCGAACAGCACCCCGGCGGACACGGTGAACACCGTCCGGGGGAAGGGCGGGACGTTGAGCGCGACCTGGAGCAGGACGAACACGACCGGGCCCCAGAGCCCTGCCGACTCGACGGCCCGGCGCAGCTCACCGAACCGGGGGAACGCGGACAGGCCCAGCGACCGGGCCACGAGTACGACGAGTACGGCCGCGAGCACCAGCCCGAGGCAGCCCAGCAGAAACCGCCACCACCGCACGGACGTCACGGTACCGAGCCCCGCGCCGGTGCCGTCGGCCGCGTCGCCGCACCGGCCGGTCCCCGCCGCCGGTCGTCGGGCGACCTCGGCCGGCGTGCCGTGGGGATGGGCCGTGAGAGGCTGCCGACCATGAGCGACTCGGGTATCGATCCCGCCGAACTGGACGCCGACGGGCTGGCCGTGCGCCGCGAGGTCCTCGGCCAGGACTACGTCGACGCGGCGCTGGGCCGCGTCGACGACACGACCGCGGACTTCCAGAAGCTGATCACCCGCTACGCGTGGAACGAGATCTGGACCCGTCCCGGGCTGGAGCGCCGGATGCGCTCGGCGGTGACGCTGACCGCACTGGTCGCGCACGGGCACTGGGAGGAGTTCGAGCTGCACGTACGGGCGGCCCGGCGCAACGGCCTGACCACCGACGAGATCGTCGAGATCATCCTGCAGACCGCGATCTACTGCGGGGTCCCGGCGGCGAACTCGGCGTTCCGGATCGCGCAGCGCGTCCTGGCCGAGCCCGCCCCCGAGTAGACCTCAGTCGCGGGCGAGCAGCGCCTGCAGGTGCGGGACGAGTGCGCGCAGCGCGGTCCCGCGGTGGGAGGCGGCGTCCTTCTCCTCGGCGCTGAGCTCGGCCGAGGAGCGGGTGTCGCCCTCCGGGGCGAAGATCGGGTCGTAGCCGAACCCGTTCTCCCCGCGCGGGGCGCGCAGCAGGGTGCCGCGCCACGTCCCGTGCACCACGGTGCGCCCGGGCACGGACTCCTCCGCGTCGGGGCCGCCGGTGGCATCGGGGCCGTCGGCGTTGTCGGTGTCGTCGGTGTCGTCGGTGTCACGGAGCCCGGCCACCGCCTCGGGCGTGACGAGCGCGGCGGCGCACACGAACGCGGCGCCGCGGCGCTCGTCGGGGACGTCGGCGGTCTGTCCGAGCAGCAGCGCCAGGTTGGCCGCGTCGTCGCCGTGCCGGCCGGACCAGCGGGCGGAGAAGATGCCCGGCATGCCGTTGAGGGCGTCGACGGTGATGCCCGAGTCGTCGGCGATCGCGGGCAGCCCGGTCGCGGCGGCGGCGTCGCGGGCCTTGGCGAGCGCGTTCGCGGCGAAGGTCGCGCCGGTCTCGGGGGCCTCGGGGAACTCGGGGACGTCGGCGAGCCCGACGATCTCCACCCCGGAGAGCCCCGCGGCCTCGGTGATCCGGCGCAGCTCGACGAGCTTCTTGGCGTTGCGGGTGGCGAGCAGGATCCTCACGCGTCGCCCTCCCCCGCGGTGCCCGGGGCGGCGGGGGCGGTCTGCGCGACGATCTTCGGGTGCGGCGCGGCGAGCACCTCGACCTGGAGGCGGGACAGCTCGGCGATCCCGGCGAGCGCGGAGTCGAGCATCGCGTCGAGGGTCGAGCGGGAGAACGTGGCGCCCTCGCCGGTCCCCTGGACCTCGATCAGCGTCCCGGTCTCGGTGGCGACGACGTTCGTGTCGACCTCGGCCCGCGAGTCCTCCTCGTAGGGCAGGTCGAGCCGGACGCGGCCGTCGACGACGCCGACCGACACCGCGGCGACCTGGCAGGAGATCGGCTTGGGGTCGGACAGCTTGCCCTGCTCCCCGAGCCAGGTGACGGCGTCGCACAGGGCCACGTAGGCGCCGGTGATCGCCGCGGTGCGGGTGCCGCCGTCGGCCTGCAGGACGTCGCAGTCGATCGCGATCGTGTTCTCGCCGAGCGCGCGCAGGTCGATGCAGGCACGCAGGGACCGGCCGATCAGCCGGGAGATCTCGTGGGTGCGGCCGCCGATCCGGCCCTTCACCGACTCTCGCGACGAGCGGGTGTCGGTGGCCGAGGGCAGCATCGCGTACTCGGCGGTGACCCAGCCGAGGCCGGATCCCTTGCGCCAGCGCGGTACCCCGTCGGTGACGCTGGCGGCGCACAGCACCTTCGTGTCACCGAACTCCACCAGCACCGATCCCGCGGGGTGCTTCTGGAAGCCCCGGGTGATGGTCACCGGCCGCATCTCGTCGTCGGCCCGGCCGTCGGCCCTGCCCTCGGTTCGTGTCACCCGACCATCGTAGGAAGCCGGTTCAGACCTCGAACACCGCGTCGGGCCGGGCGAGCTCGACGGTTCCGCCGAAGGCCGCCTTGGCCTCGGCGCCGAGGGACTCGCGGTCGAACCAAGCCGGGACGTGGGTGACGACCAGGCGTCGGGCGCCGGCTGCCGCGGCGTGCTCGCCCGCCTCCCGTCCGGACAGGTGCACCCCGGGCGGTCCGGCCTCGGCGTGCGGCCAGCTGGCCTCGCAGAGCAGCAGGTCGGCGTCGCGGGCGGCCTCGACGAGTCCGGGGCAGGCGGCGGTGTCCCCGGAGTAGGTCAGCACCCGGCCGCGGCGCTCGAGGCGCAGCGCCCAGGCGGGGCAGACGTGCACGACCTCGTACGCGGTGACGGTGACGACGTCGTCGCCGGCGCCGACGGTGAACGGCTCCCCCGCCACGAGGTCGTGGAAGGAGAAGACGTCGGTGAGGTCGGTGCGGGCGTAGTCGGCCTCGGTGACGGCGTCGGCACGGGCGAAGCGGGCGTGCGCACCGGCCGGGGCGTGCACGGGCAGCTTCCGCGCGGTCGCGTCGAACGGGGGCCGGGGATGGTAGCGACGGTGCACCGCCAGCGACGGGAAGTCCGCGCAGTGGTCGGGATGCAGGTGGCTGAACACCGCGGCGTCGAGGGAGAACGGGTCGGCGTGCCGCTGCAGTGCGCCGAGGGTGCCGTTGCCGAGGTCGAGGGTGAGGCGGGTCGACCCGGCCTCGACGAGGTAGCCCGATGCCGGGGACTCGGGTCCGGGGCCGCTGCCGGAGCACCCGAGAACGATCAGCCGCATGCGCGACCCTAACCCGTTCGTGAGGTGCGCCGCAGCCACCAGAGTCCGACGAACGGCAGGACGAGCGGGACGAAGCCGTAGCCGGCGCCGAAGTGCGACCAGACCGTCTCGCGGGGGAAGTCGGCGGGGACGAAGGTGGTGAACGCGCCGACCCCGAGCACGCCGACGAGCTCGAACACCACGGCGGACCAGGCGAGACGGCGGAAGCCGGGCCCGGTGCCCGCCAGCCCGACGGTGGCCAGGATGTAGACGAACCCGGCGAGCGCGGACAGCGAGTACGCCAGCGGTGCCTCGCCGAAGCGTTCGGCGATCTGCACGCCGGCCCGCGCCGAGGCCGAGAGCGCGAAGATGCCGTAGACGGCGATGAGGATGCGACCGGGGCCGGTGGCGGTGGCGCGGGGCCCGGGGGCGTGCGGCTCAGGCACCGGGCACCCCCGGGATCCACAGGCCCTGCAGGCGCAGCACGGCGACGAGCGTCCCGATCGCGCCGACGGCGATCACGGCCCCACCCCAGCGGCTCGGCTCGGCGGTGGCGAACTGCAGCGCGATCACCGGGACGCAGACCGCGACGGCGAGGTAGATGAGGAAGGTCGACTGTTCGGGCAGGGTGACCCCGCCGAGCAGGACCCGGTATGCCGCGATCGCGGCCTGCACGACGATGAGCGCCACACAGACGCCGACGGCGACGGCGTGCACCCGGCTCGGGGGCCGGTTCAGCGCCGTCGTGACCAGCCCGAACAGCGCGGTGGCCGAGAGCGCCACAGTGATCACCAGGACGAGCGTTCCGATCACGGCGGGAACGCTACCCCCGCGCCCCTCCGACACGGCGCCGGACCCACCGTCGTGGCCGGTGGGCATCCACACCCCCGGCCGTCAGGCGGACGGGAGCGCGGCACCCGCGCGGCCCACGACCGACCCGATCTCCGGGCCCAGGAACCGGCGGCCCAGGCGGGCGAAGGGCTCCGGGTCACCGGTGGAGAGGAAGCGGTGCGGTGCGGGCGGGGCGGTGTCGTCGCGCAGCAGGTCGTGCGCGTGCAGGGTCCGGACCAGGGTGCGGGCGGTCTCGTCGGCCGAGGACACGAGCGTCACGTCCGGGCCGAGGACGATCTCCAGCACCCCGGACAGCAGCGGGTAGTGGGTGCAGCCCAGGACGACGGTGTCGACCCCGGCGCGCTGGAGCGGCTCCAGGTAGCCCTGGGCGACGCCGAGGACCTGGCGGCCGCTGGTGGTGCCGCGCTCGACGAAGTCGACGAACCGGGGGCAGGCGACCGAGGTGATCTCGGTGTCGGGGGCGGCGTCGAAGGCGTCGGCGTAGGCGCCCGAGGCGATCGTCGCGGCGGTGCCGATGACACCGATCCGGCCGTTGCGGGTGGTGGCGACGGCGCGACGCACGGCCGGGCGGACGACCTCGACCACCGGCACCGGGTAGCGCTCGCGGAAGTCGGCCAGGCACGCCGCCGAGGCCGAGTTGCAGGCGATGACCAGCGCCTTGACCCCGGAGTCGACCAGCTCGTCGCCGAGGCCGAGTGCGAGGCGCCGGATGTCGGCGAGCCGGCGCGGCCCGTACGGGCTGTGCGCGGTGTCGCCGACGTAGACGATCTGCTCGGCGGGCAGCAGGTCGATGACCGAGCGGGCGACGGTCAGACCGCCGACCCCGGAGTCGAAGATGCCGATCGGGGCGTCGAGCCCGGGTGCGTCGCTCACACCCTAGGAGGGTAGGCGGTCGGCCCGGGACACCCAGTAGGCGGCGAGCACGCCGCCGACCGCGCCGAACAGGTGGCCCTGCCAGGACACCGACGGGTCCGAGGGCAGCACACCCCAGAGGATGGAGCCGTAGAACAGGAACAGCACGACGGCGAGCAGGATCTGCCTGCCGTTGCGGGCGTAGAAGCCGCGGACGAGCAGGAACAGGAACCAGCCGAACACGATCCCGGACGCCCCGATCACGGCCGCGGGCGAGGTCAGCCACACCCCCAGCCCGCTGACCAGCCAGATCGTCGCGGTGACCGCGAACCACTGCACGATGCCGCCGGACATCGCGAGGAACCCGAAGATCAGGAACGGCAGGCTGTTGGCGGCGAGATGCGCCCAGTCGTCGTGCAGCAGAGGTGCGGTGAGGATCCCGACGAGGCCCTCGGTGCTGCGCGGGTAGATCGCGGCGGCGAACTGGACCATGCCGCCCGACGCCTGGTCGACGGCCTCGAAGACGTACAGCGCGGCGGTGAACACCAGCATGATCACCGCCGCGCGCACCGGCGCGGGCGGCAGCACACGGGCGGGGCGGCCGTCCGGGGGTGCGGTCATGCCGTCCACGGTACCGGCGCGCCCGCCCGCTATGCCCGTTGTGACCGGTTCAGGCCCAGAGGTGCCCGTCGATGCCCTGCGCGGCGGTGCCCAGGTCACCGGAGTAGGCGCCGGTGGACAGGTACTTCCATCCGCCGTCACAGACGATCATCACGACGTCGGCGCGCTGACCGGCGTCGAGCGCCTTGTTCGCGACGCCGAGGGCGGCGTGCAGGATCGCGCCGGAGGAGATCCCGGCGAAGATGCCCTCCTGCTCCACCAGCTGGCGGGTGCGGCGCAGCGCGTCGTAGGAACCGACCGAGAAGCGACCGGTCAGCACGGTCTCGTCGTAGAGCTCCGGGACGAAGCCCTCCGACAGGTTCCGCAGGCCGTAGACGAGCTCGCCGTAGCGGGGCTCGGCCGCGACGACCTGCACGTCGGGCTTCTGCTCACGCAGGTAGCGCCCGGCGCCGACGAGGGTGCCGGTAGTGCCGAGCCCGGCGACGAAGTGGGTGATCGACGGCAGGTCGCGCAGGATCTCCGGGCCGGTGCCGCGGTAGTGCGCGTCGGTGTTGGCCGGGTTGCCGTACTGGTAGAGCATCACCCAGTCCGGGTGCTCGGACGCCAGCTGCTTGGCGAGGGCGACGGCCTGGTTCGACCCGCCGGCCGCCGGCGAGGAGATGATCTGCGCGCCGTACATCGCCAGCAGCTGGCGACGCTCCTCGGAGGTGTTCTCCGGCATCACGCAGATGATCTCGTAGCCCTTGAGCTTCGCGGCCATCGCCAGCGAGATGCCGGTGTTGCCCGAGGTGGGCTCCAGGATCGTGCAGCCGGGCGTGAGCAGCCCCTGCTTCTCGGCGTCCTCGATCATGGCCAGCGCGGGCCGGTCCTTGATCGAGCCGGTGGGGTTGCGGTCCTCCAGCTTCGCCCACAGCCGCACGTCCTCCGACGGCGACAGGGACGGCAGCCCGACGAGCGGGGTGTCGCCGACGGCGTGCAGCAGCGAGTCGTAACGCACGGGATCTCCTCACGCGCCGGTGCCGGGCGGGCGGGCCGCCCGGCACCGATCTCCGGTGGGGCTCAGCGACCGCCGGCCACGGCCGGGAGGATCGTGAACGTCGAGGACTCCTTGACCGGGGCCTCCAGGCCGCCGGCGAAACGGATGTCCTCGTCGTCGACGTAGATGTTGACGAAGCGGTGCAGCTTGCCGTCGGTGATCAGACGGTCCTTGATGCCGCTGTGCCGCGACTCCAGGTCGTCGATGACCGCGGAGACGGTGTCGCCCTTCGCCTCGACGGTCTTCTCGCCGCCGGTGTGGGTGCGAAGGATGGTGGGGACGGACACGGAGACGGCCATGTCGGTGATCACTCCTGGTGGGGTCGCTCTGGCGTGGACTTCTGCACGCGGCAACGCGGCCGGAGTACGGCGACATTCCCGCGCGACCTCCGGCGCGGGTGCGCGAGAGGGTCGATCAGGCCCGGTCGGGGACGTCGTCGGAGCCGGTGTGGGAGAACATGTAGGACTCCACGACCGCCAGCTCGTCCTCCACGACCTCGCCGTCGGCGAGGTGGTAGGAGCGCACCTCGGGCTCGGCGTCGGCGGTGGCGAGGCCCACGATCAGCCAGTGCTGGTCGGGGGTCCACTCCATCTGGGCGACGTCCTTGGGCGACGGGTAGGCCTCGGGCAAGCCGGTGTGCGCCACCGGGCGCCGCGGCAGCCGCGTGTGGGAGTGGACGACGAGCATGCGGCGCTCACCGGACGCGTCCAGCTCGCGCTCCAGGCGGATGTCCTCGGCCGGGGAGAAGGCGAAGTCGCTCGCCACCTCGTCGGCGTTGGTCATCGGCACGTAGCGCTCGGGGTGCTCACCGGTCTCGGGACCGACGAGCTGCCCACACGACTCGACCGGGAAGTCCCGGCGGGCGTGCGCGACGATCGCATCGAGGAGGTCGGACCGGAGGACGAGCACGACGTGAGGATACGCGGCCCCGGCGGCGGGACCGAACACCCGCCGGGCCCGCACCCGGCGTTCACGCACTCAACACCACGGTCTGTGATCCCGGCCACGGCCCGGCGGTCGGCGGTGCCTCCATACTGCCCTGCGTGTCCTCCCCCGGTCGCCGTGTCGGAATCGTCCTCGCCGCCCTGCTCGCCGTCGTCCTGGCGGTGGGGGTCACCGTCGAGGCGGTGACGCTCTCCGGCCGTTCCGCCCCGGGTGCCCCCGGCCCCGGCACGGTGCGGCTCATCGCGCTCAACGACCTGCACGGCAACCTGGAACCGCCCTCGGGATCCTCGGGCCGGGTGACCGACGACGCCGGCGCGCAGGTCGAGGCCGGGGGTGCCGCGTTCCTCGCCGCGCACGTCGCGGCGCTGCGGGCACAGGCTCCGGCGAGCGTGGTGCTGTCCACCGGCGACAACGTCGGCGCGTCCCCGCTGGCGTCGGCGCTGTTCCACGACGAGCCGACCGTCGAGGTGCTGGAGCGGATGGGTGTCGCCGCGTCCGTCGCGGGCAACCACGAGTTCGACGAGGGCATCGCCGAGCTGCGCCGGTTGCAGCACGGCGGCTGCCACCCGACCGACGGCTGCCGCTTCACCCCGTCCTACGACGGCGCGTCCTTCCCGATCCTGTCCGCCAACGTGACCGACGGCTCCAGGCGGCCGGCGCTCGCCGCGTCGACGGTGGTGGAGGCGGGCGGGACCCGGATCGGTGTCATCGGCGCCACCCTGTCCGAGCTGCCCGACCTGGTCTCCCCCGACGGCATCCGCGGCCTGGCCGTCGGCGACGAGGTCGCCGCGGTCGACGCGGCGTCGCGCGGGCTGACCGCGCAGGGGGTGCGGGCGCAGGTGCTGCTGCTGCACCAGGGCGACGAGACGACCGGTGACGGCGGCCCGGACGCCTGTGCGATCGAGCCCGGCGGGCCGGCGTCGCGGATCGCGGCCGCGGTGTCCGCCGACGTCGACGCGGTGTTCTCCGCGCACACCCACCAGCAGTACCTGTGCTCGGCGACCGACCCGGCCGGGAACCCCCGGCCGTTCGTGCAGGGCCTGTCGTTCGGCAGGCTGCTGTCGGTGGTCGACCTGGCCCTGACCGGCGACGGCGACGTGGACCGCGGCGCGACGACGGCCCGCAACGAGGTCGTCACCCGCGACGTCACACCCGACCCGGGCGTGGCCGAGGTCGTCGACCGTGCGGTCGCGCAGTCGCGGCCGCTGGCCGAGCGTCCGGTCGGGACGGTGGCCAGGCCGCTGCTGCGCACGGCCGGGCCGACCGGGCTGTCCCCCCTCGGCACGGTGATCGCCGACGCCCAGCTCGCCGCCTCCCGCGGCGACGGCGCGCAGATCGCGCTGACCAACCCCGGCGGGGTGCGCGCGGACCTGGTGCCCGACGCGGGCGGCCGGGTCGCCTACGGGCAGGCCTACACCGTGCAGCCGTTCGGCAACATCCTGCAGACGATGACGCTCACCGGTGCCCAGCTGCGGGCGGTGCTCGACCAGCAGTTCACCGTCGAGGACGGCCCGACGGTGCTGCAGAGCTCGTCGAACCTGCGCTACACGGTGACGGGGAACCAGGTGGGCGACATCGCGATCGGCGGTGTCCCGGTCACCGACGGCGGCCGCTACCGGGTCGCGACGAACAACTTCCTGTCCGCGGGCGGCGACGGCTTCGACACCTTCACCGCCGGGACCGAGCTCATCGGCGGGCCGGTGGACCTCGACGCGTTCGTCGCGTACCTGGGCGCGAACCCGGGATTGACCCCGCCGTCCACCGACCGGATCGTGCGGCGGTGACGGGGCCCGGCCCGTCGGGTCAGAGCCCCCGGACGCGAACCCGGACCAGGGAGTCCTGCACGTAGGTCAGCCAGTGGTAGACGCCCAGGTGCTGGGCCCTCGGGTCGTCGTCGGGCAGCTGCTCGGGCATGTCCTCGCTGACGTCGAGGGCGGTGCCGAGCGCGAGCCGCACGTCGTTGAGGGCGGCCAGCCAGGCGTCGACCTGGGCCTCGGTGAGCTCCAGCCGTCCGCCCGCTTCGGGCAGGGTGTCCAGCACGGTCGCCGCGGCGGCGTCCTTGGCCTCGATCAGCGACGGCTCGTGCAGCGAGCGCATCCCGCCGGCGAGGTCGGAGTCCTCGGTGGTGAAGTCCGGCAGCAGCCGGGCCAGCACCCGGTCGGTCGGCCGCGACGTCGGGCCGGTGCGGATGCCGGTGAGCTCGGCGAGCTCGTCGGTGGACGCGAGCTCGGCGCGACCGGCGAGCATCTGGCGGATCTCGGTGAACAGCCCCCGCAGGACGACGGCCTCCTCGCCGGAGAACCCGGACGTGTAGCGGACGCGGTCACCGCGGCCGCTGCGCTTCCAGCCGTTCACCCTCAGGCCCGCTGCATGGTGGCCCACAGGCCGGCCGCGTGGAGCTGGGCGACGTGCCCCTCCACGGTGTCCTTGTCACCGGCCGACACGGCGGCGCGTCCCTTGTGGTGCACGTCGAGCATCAACGCGGTGGCCTTCGCCTCGGGGTAGTGGAACACCTTCTGCAGCACGTAGGTCACGTACGACATGAGGTTGACCGGGTCGTTCCAGACGATGGCCTGCCACGGCGTGTCGGGGCCGGCGGACTCGTCCAGGTCGGGCGTGACCTGCTCGGTGGGCGCCGGGGACGGCGCTGGTGACGGCGCGGACATGCGCCCCATGGTGGCACAGCCGGGACGACGGTCCCGGCCCGACCGCACAGCCCCCGACACCGGCCACGACACCGGCCCCGGCCCGACCGCTCCGGCACCGACCAGCGCGGCCCCGACCGCGGCGGCGGGCGCGGCCGTAGGCTCCCGACCATGACCGGCACGGCCCTGCTGACCGACCGCTACGAGCTGACGATGGTGGCGGCGGCCCTCGCCGACGGCACCGCCGAACGGCACTGCGTCTTCGAGCTGTTCGCGCGCCGCCTCCCCGACGGGCGCCGCTACGGCGTCGTCGCCGGGACGGGGCGGCTGCTGGAGGCGCTGTCGCGCTTCCGCTTCTCCGACGCCGACCTGGAGTTCCTCACCCCGGTCGTCGACTCCGCGACCCTGGACCGGCTCCGCGACTACCGCTTCTCCGGCGACGTCGACGGCTACCCGGAGGGCGAGCTGTACTTCCCCGGCTCCCCCGTCCTCACCGTGACCGGCACCTTCGCCGACGCGGTGATCCTCGAGACCCTCGCGCTGTCGATCTACAACCACGACAGCGCGATCGCCTCGGCCGCGGCGCGGATGGTGACCGCGGCGGCCGGGCGGCCGCTGATCGAGATGGGCTCGCGGCGCACCCACGAGGAGGCCGCCGTGGCCTCCGCCCGGGCCGCCTACCTGGCGGGCTTCGCGACGACGTCGAACCTCGCCGCCGGCGCCCGGCACGGCATCCCGACCGCGGGCACGGCCGCGCACGCCTGGGTCCTGCTGCACGACGACGAGCCGTCCGCCTTCGCCAGCCAGGTCGCCGCCCTGGGCACCGACACCACGCTGCTCGTCGACACCTACGACATCCGCCGCGGCATCTCACACGCCGTCGCGGCCGCCGGCCCCGGGCTGGGTGCGGTCCGCATCGACTCCGGGGACCTCGGCGTACTGGCCCGCCAGGCCCGCGACCAGCTCGACGCGCTCGGTGCCACCGGGACCCGGATCGTGCTGTCCGGCGATCTCGACGAGTACGCGATCGCCTCGCTGCGCGCCGAGCCGGTCGACTCCTACGGCGTGGGGACCTCCCTGGTCACCGGGTCGGGCTCACCGACGGCCGGGATGGTCTACAAGCTCGTCGAGGTCGACGGGCGCCCGGTGTCCAAGCGGTCGAGCGCGAAGGAGTCCCGCGGCGGGCGCAAGGCGGCGCTGCGGCGGTTCAAGCCGACCGGCACCGCGGTCGAGGAGGTCGTGTACCCCTACGGCACCGATCCGGCCCCCGGCCCGCACGACCGGGTGCTGCCGGAGCCGCTGGTACGGGGCGGCGAGGTCGTCGCCGACGACTCCGTCACCGGTCTGGAGTCCGCCCGGGAGCGGCTGCGGACGGCACTGATCGCCGTACCGTGGGAGGGGCTGAAACTGTCCCGCGGCGAGCCCGCGATCCCGACCACCTTCCTCACCGGGAGCTGAGCCATGGCCCGAGCGTTGATCGTCGTCGACGTCCAGAACGACTTCTGCGAGGGCGGCGCCCTCGCGGTGGCCGGGGGGGCCGCCGTCGCCGCCGGCATCGGGCCGCTCGCGACCGGCGGCCGGGACGGCACGGCCTACGACCACGTCGTCGCCACCCGGGACGTGCACGTGGACCCGGGGCCGCACTTCTCCGACACCCCGGACTTCGTCGACTCCTGGCCGCCGCACTGCCGCGCGGGGACGCCGGGCGCGTCGTTCCACCCGGCGCTGGACGTCGCACCGATCGAGTGCGTCTTCGACAAGGGCGCCTACACCGCTGCCTACTCGGGCTTCGAGGGCGCGAGCGCCAACGAGTCGGGCGAGCCGCTGGGCGACTGGCTGGGCGGGCGCGGGGTGACCGAGGTCGACGTCGTCGGCCTGGCGACCGACCACTGCGTCCGGGCGACCGCGCTCGACGCCGCACGGCTCGGACTCGCGACGACGGTGCTGCTGCACCACTGCGCGGGGGTCTCCCCGGAGACGACGGAGCGGGCGCTGGCCGAGCTGGCCGAGGCCGGCGTGGAGCTCCGCACGGCCTGAGCCCGGCACCGGCCGGGAGCGCGTCCCGGCCGGTGCCGATGTCTCAGTGCCAATCTCTCAGTGGCGCTCGACCGTCGTGACCTGGGCAGCCCGGTCGCCGTCCACCGGGGTGGCGTCGCCGTCCGCCGGAGCCGCGTCGCGGTCGGGGCGCTGCGGGTCCGCCGGGACGCTCAGCGGGTCGACCGCCGCGACCGGGACGGCCGCTCCCCCGGGGTCCGCGTCGGTGGCCCCGTCGTCCTTGGCGAAGGAGCCGACCTTCACGTAGAAGTCGTCGCCGTGGTTGTCGGTCGCCCAGTCGACGGCCTGCTCCATCACCTCGGCGCTCTTGACCGCGCGCAGGATGACCCGGTCACGGCGGACGTCGCGGTGCAGGGCCACGCACAGCAGCACCATGATCACCACGAACGGTGCCGCGACCAGGATCGTGAGGTTCTGGATGCCCGACAGTGCGTCCTCGCCCCCGGTGAGCAGCATCAGCACCGCGACCGCGCCCATCGCGGCGCCCCAGAAGACGACCACCCACTTGCTGGGCTCGATGGTGCCGCGCTGGGACAGGGTGCCCATGACGATCGACGCGGCGTCGGCGCCGGAGACGAAGAAGATGGCGACCAGGACCATGACGAGCAGGCCGGTGACGGTCGCCCACGGGTAGGCGGCCAGCATCTGGAACAGCTGGACGTTGGAGTCGTCGGAGAACTGTGTGCCCTGCTGGGCCTGGGTGATGGCGGTGCCGCCGAAGATGCAGAACCAGACCAGCGAGACCAGGCTGGGTGCGAGGATGACCCCGCCGACGAACTCGCGGATGGTGCGCCCGCGCGAGATCCGGGCCAGGAACATGCCGACGAACGGCGTCCAGGAGATCCACCACGCCCAGTAGAAGATCGTCCAGCCGGAGAGCCATTCGAGCATCGGCTCGCCGCCGACGGCCTCGGTGCGCCCGACCATCTCGAAGAACTGGGAGAAGTAGGCGCCGATCGAGGTCGGGATCAGGTCGAGGATGATCACCGTCGGGCCGACGACGAACACGAAGAACGCGAGCACCGCCGCCAGCACCATGTTGGTGTTGGACAGCCACTGGATGCCCTTCTCGACGCCGGAGACGGCGGAGAGGATGAACGCGGCGGTCAGGACGACGATGATCGCGGCGAGCAGCCAGGGGCTCACCGGGCCGTCGACCCAGCCGACGGTCTGCATGCCGCCGCCGATCTGGAAGGCGCCCAGGCCGAGGGAGGCCGCGGAGCCGAACAGCGTCGCGAAGATCGCGAGGATGTCGATGGCCCGGCCGATGGAGCCCTCGGCGGCCTTGCGGCCGATCAGCGGGACGAAGGCCTGGCTGATGAGCTGCCGGCGGCCCTTGCGGAAGGTGGAGTAGGCGATGGCGAGGCCGACGACGGCGTAGATCGCCCACGGGTGCAGCGTCCAGTGGAACAGCGAGGTCGCCATCGAGGTCTGCAGCGCGTCGACGGTGCCGGGCTCGGCGGAGCCGGGGGGCGGTGACCGGAAGAAGGTCAGCGGCTCGTTCACGCCGAAGAACATCAGTCCGATGCCCATGCCGGCGGAGAACATCATGGCGATCCAGGAGACCGTGCGGAACTCGGGTTCCTCGTCGTCGGCGCCGAGCTTGACGCGTCCGAACCGGCTGAAGGCCAGGAACAGTGCGAAGGCGACGAAGGCGGTCGCGGCGAGGATGAAGCCCCAGCCACCGCCACGCATCAGCGCCCCGATCATCGTGGACGCGGTCGTGCGCAGGCTCTCCGGCGCCGCGACCCCCCAGACGACGAACAGCAGCGCCAACGCGGCACCGATCCCGAAGACCGTCCGGTCCGTGCGGGGGCGTTCCGGTGGTGCTCCGGGGTCCTCGGTACACGACCGGGGATCGACCTGCGTCATGACGTCTCCACCTCTGTCCGGTGCGGGGAAAGTGCGGTACGTGCGCCGCTCCGTGGGGTCGTGCGGATCCGCGGCCGGGATCACCGGCGCGACGGGTGGACGGGCAGCGGGTGCCGCCGACCCGGGGACGGGCGACGGTCGGGCGGCGGTCGGCCGGGACTCGGCACCACCTGCTCCCCCTCAGATACTCGATTAATATATCTGTGCACGTTATGATGCGGCCGGAGCGGCGGTCAAGACCCGATCCGTCGCCCGGAGCCCGAGGGCACCGGAGTCGCCACCGTGCCCCCAGCAGTTCCGATGCCCGACCCGCGGCGACCGGCCCACGCCTCGGGCCTGCACGAACACCACCGTTGCAGCCCCTTGACACCGACCAGGGCGACGCGCTCCCATCGTGGTGCGTATTGAGCGACTCGTTGCTTGTTACGCAACAGTTTCGGTGTTTCTCGTGTGTTACCGCGGCCCCGATCGCCGTCGTCGTCATCGCGCCCAACCCCACTGCAGGAGGTGATCCGCTGTGCCGCAACGGTTCTGCCGCGACCGCACGCCGGCCGCCTCCGGCGCCCGGTCGTCGCACGGGCCCCCGGTCCCGCGGCGCCGGCCTCCGTAACGAACCGATGCCGTCGCACCGGTCCCGAGCTCGACCCGCGAGGGCGACCCCCGCCGGCGCGCCCGATCTCGCCCCAGACCCGCCAGCCGCCCCACACCGACCGTCGCCCACGAGGAGTACCGCCATGACGACCGGCGAGTTGTCGAACCCCACCACCGAGGGGCAGAGCCTCCCGGACAGCCTGCGAGAGACCCTCGCCGGCCACTACTACACCGACCCCGCGATCTTCCGGGCCGAGCAGGACAACATCTTCCACAAGACGTGGTTCTGCGCGGTGCTGGCCGCGGACCTGGACAAGCCCGGCGCGTTCGAGACCGTCCAGATCGGACGTGAGAGCGTGATCGTCACGCGGGCCAGGGACAACTCCGTACGGGCCTACCTCAACGTCTGCCGACACCGCGGCGCGCGGCTGTGCACGGAGGAGAAGGGCGAGGTCAGGCGCTCGTTCCAGTGTCCGTACCACGCCTGGACCTACGGCCTGGACGGCAAGCTCATCGCGGCGCCGAACCTCAACTCGATGCCCGACGTCGACAAGGTCGAGTACGGCCTGCACACCGTGCACGTCCGCGAGTGGCTGGGCTACGTGTGGCTGAGCCTGGCCGAGGAGCCGCCGTCGTTCACCGAGACCGTGATCGGCGACGTCACCACCCGGCTCGGCTCGCCGGACGCGATCGTGGGCTACGACGTCGAGAACCTGAAGCTCGGCCGGCGCATCTCCTACGACGTCAAGGCGAACTGGAAGCAGATCGTCGAGAACTTCATGGAGTGCTACCACTGCGCGACGATCCACCCCGAGCTCACCGAGGTGCTGCCGGAGTTCGCCGACGGCCTGGCCGCCCAGTACTTCGTCGGGCACGGCGCCGAGTTCGGCGAGGAGATCAAGGGCTTCACCGTCGACGGCTCCGAGGGGCTCGCCCGGATCCCGAGCATCACCCAGGAGCAGGACCGCCGCTACTACGCCATCACGGTGCGGCCCTCGGTGTTCATCAACCTGGTCCCCGACCACGTCGTGTTCCACCGCATGTTCCCGCTGACCCCCGAGCGCACCCTGGTCGTCTGCGACTGGCTCTACCTCCCCGAGGTCGTCGACTCCGGCGCCGACATCGACCGCTCGGTGGAGCTGTTCCACCGGGTCAACGTGCAGGACTTCGACGCCTGCGAGCGCTGCCAGCTCGCGATGGACTCGCGCTCCTACGAGAAGGGGGGCGTGCTCGTGCCGAGCGAGCACCACATCGGCGAGTTCCACGACTGGGTGCGCGACCGGGTGGGCTGATCCCCCGCACCGCACCGCACCGCGCCTCACCGCACTCCCCGCACCACGACGAACGCCCCGCCCGGCCCCGCCGGCGCGGGGCGTTCGCGCATGCCCCCGGGCCCGACCGGATCAGGCCGGCACGGAGGGGTGCCGTGGCACCCCGTCACCCCCCCCCGCACCCCACGCGAGGGGTGCGGCGGGACGCGGGGAGGTGCCACGCCGTGCCCCCGCGGGCGGGACCGCAGCTGAGCAAGCGGGACAGCGGCCGGGCAGCAGGGCGGCCACCGGACGCGGAACGGCCCCGCCCCCGCGGTGCGGGGACGGGGCCGTGGGAGAGCCGCCGCGGCGCTACCGGAAGACGACCGTGCTGCCGCCGGTGAGCAGGACCCGGCGCTCACAGTGCCAGCGGACCGCGCGGGACAGGGCCAGCGCCTCGGCGTCGCGGCCGACCATCTGCAGGGCCTTCGGGTCGTAGGAGTGGTCGATCCGGATCACCTCCTGCTCGATGATCGGGCCCTCGTCGAGGTCGGGGGTGACGTAGTGGGCGGTGGCGCCGACCTGCTTCACGCCGCGCTCGTAGGCCTGGTGGTACGGGCGGGCACCCTTGAAACCGGGCAGGAACGAGTGGTGGATGTTGATGGCACGGTCCTCGAGCGCCTTGCACGTCTCGTCGGAGAGCACCTGCATGTAGCGGGCGAGCACGACCAGCTCGGCGTCGAACTCGTCGACGAGCGACAGCAGCCGGGCCTCGGCGTCGGGCTTGGTCTCGGCGGTCACCGGGACGTGCACGAACGGCAGCCCGGCGGCCTCGGCCATCGGGCGCAGGTCGGGGTGGTTGGACACGACCGCGACGATGTCGGCGCCCAGGCTGCCGGCCCGCCACCGGAAGATCAGGTCGTTGAGGCAGTGCCCCAGCTTGGAGACCATGACCAGGATCCGGGCGGGGGCGCCGTCGTGGAAGGTGAAGCTCACGCCGAACTCGGCCGCGACCGCCTCGAAGTCCCGGCTGATCACGTCGAGGTCCACCTCGTGCTCCGCCCCGACCTGGGTGCGCAGGTGCAGCCGGCCGCGCAGCGGGTCGTCGAACTGCTGGTACTCGCCGATGTCGCAGCCGTGCTCGAACAGGAAGGCGCTGACCGCGCGCACGATGCCGGGGCGGTTCGGGCAGCTCAGGGTCAGGATGAAGGAACGGGACACGGCGGCCTCTCCTCGGGTCGGACGCGGTCCGCGGCGACCACGGACCCCCGGATGGTGCATTGATATATCAGTCATAGTCAAGAGGTGTGGGCATGTCCGAGAACTGTTACGCACACATGACGGGTTAACATGCGACGGTGACCGCACTGCCCGACGACGCCGAGCCGGAGTACACCTCGCTCGCCGACAAGGCGTACACGGTGATCCGGGACCGGCTGATCATGCTCGACATCCCGCCGATGACCGCGATCGACGACGTCGCCCTCGCGAAGTCCCTCGAGGTCGGTCGCACACCGGTGCGGGAGGCCCTCAAGCGCCTGGAGATCGACCGGCTGGTCGTCTCCTACCCACGGCGGGGCACGTTCGCGACCGGGGTCGACATCACCGACCTGGCCTACATCTCCGAGATCCGGGTGCAGCTGGAGCCGCTCGCGGCGCGCCGCGCGGCCGAGTACGCCGGCCCCACGACCCGGGCCGACCTCGCCGAGCTGGCCGACACCATCGACCGGATCGACGTGCGCACCCTGGACCGCGACGCGCTGATGCGCTGGGACCTGCACGTCCACCGGACGATCTACGAGGCAGCGGCCAACCCGCACCTCGAGGACACCCTGATCCGCTACGACAACCTGGCGACCCGGATCTTCTGCCTGTTCCTGGACCGGATGACGCACTTCGACCAGCACGTCGGCGAGCACTCGGGCCTGCTGCGGGCCATCGCGGGGCAGCAGGCCGACGAGGCGGCCGACCGGGCCCGCGCGCACGTCATCGGGTTCGAGAAGGCGGTCCGCGAGGTCGTCTGACCCGGCTCAGACGTGGGCGCGTGCCGAGCGGACGGTGTGTGCCAGCAGCAGGGCCGTCGTCACCGGTCCGACGCCGCCGGGCACCGGCGTGAGCGCACCGGCGCGGGTCGCGACGTCGGCGGCGTCGACGTCGCCGACCAGGCTGCCGTCGGGGGCGGTGTTCGTCCCCACGTCGACGACGACCGCGCCCTCGGCGACGTGCTCGGCGCGGATCAGCCCGATCCGCCCGACCGCGACCACGAGCACGTCCGCGGTGCGGGTGTGCTCGGCGAGCTCCTTGGTGTGGCGGTGGCAGATGCCGACCGTCGCGTCGCGTTGCAGGAGCAGCTGGGCGGTCGGCTTGCCGACGACCAGCGAGCGCCCCACGACCACGGCGCTGCGCCCGGCCAGCTCGACGCCGTGGTGGTCGAGCAGCTCGAGCACCGCGGCCGCGGTGGCCGGCGGGTAGGCGGGCAGGCCCGCGGCGAGCCGGCCGGCCGAGAGCGGGTTGGCGCCGTCGACGTCCTTCTCCGGGACGATCGACGCGGCCAGCTCCTCGACCCGCACACCGTCGGGCAGCGGGGTCTGCAGGATTATGCCGTGCACGGTGTCGTCGCTGCTCAGCCGGGCCAGGGTGGCGGTGATGGACTCGGCGTCGGCGTCCGGGCCGAGGTCGAGGACCTCGCACTCGACGCCGACCCGGCGGGCGGCCCCGGACAGCGAGCGGACGTACCAGCCCGCGCCCTCGTCGGCGGTGGCGACGACGACGGCCAGCCGCGGCACGACGCCGAGGACAGTGAGCGCGGCGGCCTCGGCCTGCACCCCCTGGCGCAGCTCGCGGGCGCGCGCGGTGCCGTCGAGGACGACGTGGTCGGGGTGGGGGGCCGGCCGGGTGGTGGGTGGCGGGGTCATCGGCGGATCTGCTCCCGGACGTCGTCGGTCACCTTGTCGGCCCGGCGCAGCAGGTCGTCGACGCCGGTCAGCGCCGCGGACAGCTCGGTGCGCGCCTGCGGGTCGGTGAGGCCCGCCAGGTTGATCTCGACGTTGAGCCGGGCGGTGCTCGCCGCGGCCCGTGCGGCGTCGGCCGCCGCGCCCACGTCGCTGATCACGTTGGGGTTGCCGATCGGCCGCAGCCGCTCGGCGAGGTCGACCACCTGCTCGGCGGCGCGGATGACCTGTGCGGGAATCCGTCCCGCCTCGACCGTCGCGGCGGCGATCGCCGCGCTGCGGACCTGCTTCGCCTCGTCCGTGTCGCGCGGGAGCTTGTAGGCCGCGCCGACCGCGCCGAACGCGCGGGCGTCGTCCTCGGCGAGGCCGAGGCCGGTGATGCGCAGTGCGTCGGCCCGGTTGCGGACGTCGAGGACCGTCTCGGCGTGCTCGGCGTAGCGCTCGCCGTCGGTGTAGCGGGCGACCATGCCGAGCAGGGCCGCGGCCTGGGCGAGGTGCAGGCCGGCCGTCGCGCCGCCGCCGGGGGCGGGGACGCGGGCGGCCAGGTCCCAGAGGAACCGGTCGAGGGTGTCGGAACGCATGGGGGTCCTTCCGTGCGGCGGAGCGACGGTGCGTCGTCGGGTGCGGAGGCGGGGGCGGCCGGTCGGGCCGCCCCCGCCCCACCGGGTCAGCGCCGGATGCGGCTCATCTCCGGGTCGAACAGCGGCTCGGCCGCGACCGAGGCACGGATCCGGCGGTCGAAGTACTGGATCTCGACCGTCGCCCCCACCGGCAGCCCGGCGGGCAGCCAGGCGTAGGCGATCGGGGTGCCCAGGGTGTAGCCGTAGGCCGCGGAGGTGACGTAGCCGGCGGGCTCGCCGTCGACCAGCACCGCCTCGTGGCCGAGGACGACGCTGCGGCCGTCGTCGACCGTGAGGCAGGTCAGCCTGCGGGTGACGGCGTCCGGGTCGATCTTCTCGACGGCCTCGCGGCCGACGAAGTCGCCCTTGGTGTGCGGGCGGACCGCGAAGCCGAGCCCGGCCTCGTAGGGGTTGTGCTCGGTGGACATGTCCGCACCCCAGGAGCGGTAGCCCTTCTCCAGGCGCAGGCTGTTGAACGCCGCGCGCCCGGCCGCGACCACACCGAGCGGGCGCCCGGCCTCGTAGAGCACGTCCCACAGCTTCCGGCCGTACTCGGCGCTGGTGTAGATCTCCCAGCCGAGCTCGCCGACGTAGGACAGCCGCATCGCGGTCACCGGGATCCCGGCGATGTGCGCGGACATCGCGCGGAAGTACTTCAGGCCTTCGTGGGAGAAGTCCTCGCCCGACAGCGGCTGGACCAGGTCGCGGGCCAGCGGCCCCCACACGCCGATGCAGCAGGTGCCGCCGGTGATGTCACGGACGGCCACCGAGTGGTCGTCGGGCAGGGCGCGGCGCAGGTGGTCGAGGTCGAGGTGGGAGTTCGCGCCGACCTGGAACAGCTGCTCGCCGAGACGGGCGACGGTGAGGTCGGACCGGACGCCGCCCGCCTCGTCCAGCATCAGGGTGTAGGTGACGGCGCCGACGGACTTGTCCATCTTGCCGGTGGTCAGGCCCTCCAGGAACGCGCACGCCCCCGGCCCGGAGACCTCCAGGCGGGTCAGCGGGGTCATGTCGTACATCGCGACCGCGGTGCGGGTCTTCCAGGCCTCGACCGCGACGACCGGCGAGTGGAACATCGCCGACCAGGCGTCGCGGGACGGGGCGCGCCACTGCGGCGGCATGTCCTTGGCCAGGGCGGCGTTGGCCTCGTACCAGTGCGGGCGCTCCCAGGCGTGGGACTCCAGGAAGAACGCGCCCAGCTCCCGCTGCCGGTCGTGGAACGGGCTGGTCCGGATGCCGCGCGGGGACAGCTTGGGCTGCAGCGGGTGCAGCACGTCGTAGATCTCGACGAAGTTCTGCTGGGAGGTCTCGTCGACGTAGGCGTCGGTGGTCTCGACCTCGTCGAACCGGTTGACGTCGCAGCCGTGCAGGTCGAGCTCGCTGCGGCCGTCGACGAGCAGCTGCGCGACCGAGCGGGCGACGCCGGAGGAGTGCGTGACCCACACGGCCTCGGCGACCCAGAAACCGGCGACGTCGGGCGACTCCCCGATCAGCGGGCCGCCGTCGGGGGTGAAGGAGAAGACGCCGTTGAACCCGTGCTCGATCTTCGAGCGCTGTAGACCGGGCAGCAGCTGCTGGCTCTGCTCCCACTGCCGCGCGAAGTCCTCCTCGGTGAAGGGCAGCATCGAGGGCTGGGTGCGCTCGCCGACCTCGCCGTCGCCGACCTCGGGCAGCTCGGAGATCGACACCGGCATCGGGCGGTGGGCGTAGGAGCCGATGCCGAGGCAGTCGTTGTGCTCGCGGTAGTAGAGGTCGGCGTCCTGGTGGCGCAGGATGGGCAGCCGCGCCTCGACGAACTCACCGTGCGGAGCCCCGGCGGAGCGCGCATCGGCACCGTTGCGGCCGACGAGCTGCTCGACCTGGGTGGTGCGGGCGTACTGGTGCGCCAGCGGCAGCAGCGGCACCCGCATGCCGACGAGCTTCCCGAGCTCGCGGCCCCAGAACCCGGCGCAGGACACCACGATGTCGGCGGGGACGGTCTCGCCGTCGGCGGTCTCGACGCCGGTGACCCGGCCGCCGGACTGCGCGATGCCGGTGACCCGCACCGAGCCGCGGAAGACCGCGCCGCGGGACTCGGCCCGCCGGGCCAGCGCGACGACGGCGCGGGCGGCCTTGGCCAGGCCGTCGGTGGGGGTGTGCAGGCCGCCGAGGACCTGGTCGGGGTCGAGCAGCGGGTGCAGCCGCGCGCACTCGGCCGCGGCGACGACCGCGGCCGGCACACCGCGGGAGATCGCCCAGCCCTGCTTGCGGTGCAGGTCGGCGAGCCGCTCCGGGGTGGTCGCGACCTCCAGGCCGCCGACCTGGTTGAAGCACCAGCCGTCCGCGGTGGTGCCGTCGTCGAGACCGAGGAGCTTCTCGACGGTGTAGGTGGCGAACGCGGTCATGGTCTTCGACCCGGTGGTCTGGAAGACCAGGCCGGGGGCGTGCGAGGTGGAACCGCCGGTCAGGGGCAGCGGCCCCTGGTCCAGGACGGTGACGTCGGTCCAGCCGCGGGTGGTGAGCTCGTCGGCCAGGTTCGCCCCGACGATCCCGGCTCCGATGATGACGACACGGGGGGTCATGGTGGTCTCCTTGTGCGTGGTCGTCGGGCGGGTCAGCGGGCGAGGGACGGGACGTCGGAGCCGCCGAACTCGAGGGCGGCGTCGAGCAGCCAGTCCGCGAGGTAGCCGGCGAACGAGCTGCGCACGTGCAGGTCGAACACCGCTCCCCCGTCGGCGTCGGACCGGTCGTCGCGGGCCAGCAGGAGCACGGCGGCCCGGCCGAGCAGCGTCTGGGCGCTGCTCCCGGCCGGGAACGAGCGCGGGTGCAGGTCGAGCGCGCAGCCGAAGGACAGCAGCTCGCGGGCGAGCCGGCCGCCGATCCGCAGGACGACGCGCTGGGCGGAGGTGTCGGTCGCGGCGCCCCCGACGCCGGTGTCACCGGCGACGAGTGCGCGCAGCGCAGCCTCGCCGACGCCCCGGTTCCCGGTGTGGCTGGTGACCAGCCACTCGTCGGGGCCGAGCCAGACGACCTCGCCGTCACCGGTGTCGACCCAGGTGTTGGGCCGGACCGGCAGCGGGACCCCGAGCGCGGCGTCGACACCGGCACGGGCCGGTGCGGACGGGTCGAGCCGCAGCGTCACCGACTGCGCGACCGGGAGCACCTCGACCGTGAGATCGCCCCCGGTGTCGCGGGACAGGGCGGCCAGCGCCGGGATGTGGGCGTCGAGCGGGTGGGTCGTGGGCAGCGGGATCGACTCAGCCGTCACGGCGGGCTCCTTCCGGGTCGACGAGGACGGGTCCGGTGATCTCGACCGGGACCAGCGCCCCCTGGTGCGGGACGTGCACGACGTCGCCGATGCGGTCGCGGCCGCCCTTGAGCAGGGCCAGGGCGAACGGCCGCTCCAGCTCCGCGGACAGGTAGCTGGAGGTGACGTGGCCGAGCATCGGGACCGGCGGCGGGGGCAGGGTGCCGTCGGGTGAGAACTCGACGATCTGCGCGCCCTCCGGCAGCCGGGTGCCGCGGTCGGTCGGGAGCAGCCCGACCAGGTGCTTGCGCATCGGGTCGGTGTTGGAGGCGCGGGCGAAGGAGCGCTTGCCGACGAAGTCGACCTTCTTCTTCGACACCGCCCAGCTCATCCCCAGGTCGTGTGGGGAGACGGTGCCGTCGGTGTCCTGCCCGATGATCGGGTAGCCCTTCTCGGCGCGCAGGACGTGCATCGTCTCCGTGCCGTAGGGGGTGATCCCGTACGGCTCGCCGGCCGCGATCAGCCGCTCCCAGACGGCCAGGCCGTACCGGGCGTCGACGTTGACCTCGAAGGCCAGCTCGCCGGAGAAGGAGATCCGGGCCAGCCGGACCCCGACGCCGTCGAGCTCGGTGTCGCGCCAGGTCATGAACTCGAACGCCGCGGCGGAGGCGTCGACACCGGGGAACACGGCGGAGATCACGTCGCGCGAGCGAGGCCCGACGACCGGGAACACCGCCCAGTGCTCGGTGACCGACGTGAGGTTCACCTTCAGGTGCGGCACCTCGGTCTGGCGCCAGTCCTCGAGGTGGTCCAGCACCGAGGCCGCGCCGCCGGTGGTCGTGGTGAGCAGGAAGCGGTCCTCGGCGATGCGCAGCACGGTGCCGTCGTCGGTGACCATGCCGTCGTTGCCGCACATGACGCCGTAGCGGACGCGGCCGACCTTCAGGCTGCTCATCAGGTTGGTGTAGACGAGGTCGAGGAACTGCCCCGCGTCCGGTCCCTGGACGTCGATCTTGCCCAGCGTGGAGCCGTCCATGATCGCGACGTCGCGGCGGGCCGCGGCGCACTCGCGCAGCACGGCGGCGTCCATGTCCTCCCCGGCCAGCGGGTAGTGGCGCGGTCGCTTCCACTGGCCGACGTCCTCGAACACCGCGCCGTGGGCGACGTGCCACGGGTGCACCGCGGTGGTGCGGACCGGGTCGAACAGGTCCCCGCGCTCGCGGCCGGCGAGCGCGGCGAACGACACCGGGGTGTAGGGCGGGCGGAACGTGGTGGTCCCGAGGTCGCCCGCCGGGCGGCCCAGCAGCTCCGCGGTGATCCCGGAGGCGATGGTGCCGGAGGTCTTCCCCTGGTCGTGGGCGGTGCCGATGGTGGTGTAGCGCTTCACGTGCTCCACCGAGCGCAGCCCGGCGCCGACGGCCCGCTCGATGTCGGCCACCGTCGCGTCGCGCGCGATGTCGACGAACTGGCGCGTGGAGTCGCCCGCGGTGCGCCACAGCACCAGGCCGGGGGTGCGCGCCGGCTCGGGTGCCGAGCTCGGGGCGTCGCCGCCCGCGCCGTCGTACAGGCAGCCGGCCAGGTCGAGGGTGCCGTTGGCGGCGCCGATCACCTCGGTGCCCGCGACCGCGGCGCCGGGACGGAAGGCGCCCAGGCCCGCGTCGTAGACGAGCTGGCCGCGGACGTGGCTGAACAGGTGCGCGGTCGGCGTCCAGCCGCCGGAGACCAGCAGCAGGTCGCACGCCAGCACCTCGGTGCCGTCGCCGGTCGCGACGTGCGCGGCGGACACCCGGCCCGCGTCGTCGCCGTCGGAGCCGACGACGGTGGCCCCGGCGCGCAGGGCCACCCCGGCCTCGGTGCACTCCCGCGCGCGCTCGGCGGGCAGTTCGGAGCGGGCGTCGACGAGGGTCACCCGGGCGCCGGCACCGGCCAGGTCGGCGGCGGCCAGGTAGGCGGCGTCGTCGGTGGTGAACACGACGACCTCGCGGCCGGCGAGCACGCCGTAGCGGTGCAGGTACTCGCGCGCCGCGGAGGCGAGCATGACGCCCGGCCGGTCGTTGTCGGCGAACACCACGGGGCGCTCGATCGCGCCGGCCGCGACGACGACCTTCCCGGCGCGGATGCGGTGCACCCGCTGGCGGGACCGGTGCGCCGGGGCTGTGCCGAGGTGGTCGGCGCCGATGCTCGTGCGCCGCTCCAGGGCCAGGACGAACCCGTCGTCGTAGTGGCCGAAGGCGGTGGTGCGCTGCAGGTGGCGCACCTCGGGGTTCTCGGCCAGCTCGGCGACGACGTCGGCGACCCAGCGGTGCGCGGCGCGGCCGTCGATCCGGTCGGTCGGGACGAGCGAGCCGCCGGCCTCCAGACGGTCGTCGACGAGCACCACGCGGTCGCCGCGACGGGCCGCGGTGCGCGCGGCGAGCAGCCCGGCCGGGCCGGCGCCGACCACCAGGGTGTCGCAGTGGGCGTGGCGGCGGTCGTACCGCGCGGTGTCGGGCACGGTCGCCAGCCGGCCCTGCCCGTTCAGCCCGCGGGCGACCAGGCCGTCGTACAGCTCGACGGTGGCGGCCTGCAGCATCGGCTCGGGGAACGGCTCCTCGATCTGCACGAGGCCGACCGGGTCCTCGGTCCAGGCCCCGCCGATGCCGCGGGGGCGGCCGAGCTTGACCGAGCCGCCGAGCACGGTGACGCCGTGCGCGAGCAGTGCCGAGGCGAGCGTGTCGCCCGGGTGACCGGTGTAGGTGGTGCCGTCGAAGACGAAGGTCAGTGTACGGGTGCGGTCGATGCGCCCGTACCCGTCGATGCGGGTCATGTGCGGGTCCCCGGGATCTGCGGCCGGGCCTCGCCCATCGGGTAGACGGCGAGGAACCGGTAGGTGTGGGTGTCGCGGACGGCGTTGAACCAGCGGCGGCAGCCCGCGGAGTGGCTCCAGCGCTCGGCGAACGGGCCCTTCGGGTTGTCCCGGAAGAACACGTAGTGCGCCCACTGCTCGTCGTCGAGCTCGGCCGGTGCGGCCGGGTACGCGACGTGGGCCTGTCCGCCGTAGTGGAACTCGACCTCCTCGCGGGGGCCGCACCAGGGGCAGTCGATGAGTTGCACGTCGGGCTCCTAGTGGGCGACGCCGGCGGCGCCGTGCTCGTCGACGAGCGCGCCGGTGACGAACCGGTCGAGGGCGAACGGGGCGATGTGCGGGTGCAGCTCGTCGGTGGCGATGGTGTGGGCCAGGCACCAGCCCAGCCCGGGGGTCACCTTGAACCCACCGGTCCCCCAGCCGGAGTTGACCAGCACGTTCGTGTACGGCGTGCGGCCCACGATCGGCGACGCGTCCGGGGTGACGTCGACGATGCCCGCCCAGCTGCGCAGCAGGTGCGCCCGGGCGAACACCGGGAACAGCTCGACCGCGGCGGCCATCTGGCGCTCGATGATGTGGAAGGCGCCGCGCTGGCCGTAGCCGTTGTAGGAGTCGACGCCGGCGCCCATCACGAGCTCGCCCTTGTGCGCCTGGGAGACGTAGACGTGCACCGCGTTCGACATGACGATCGTCGGGTGCACCGGCTCCAGCAGCTCGGACACCAGCGCCTGCAGCGGGTGCGACTGCAGCGGGGTGTCGACGCCGAGCCGGTCGAGCAGGGTCGAGGTGTGCCCGGCCGCGCAGAGCGCGACCTGCCCGCAGGCGATGTCGCCCCGGCTGGTCCGGATCCCGGTGACCCGGGCCGTGCCGTCCTCGACGGAGCCCTCGGTCACGAAGTCCAGCACCTCGCAGTCCTGGATGAGATCCACCCCGGCCTCGTCGGCGCGGCGGGCGAAGCCCCAGGCCACGTAGTCGTGCTTGGCGATGCCGGCACGGGGCTGGTAGGTCGCGCCGAGCACCGGGTAGCGGATGTCGTGCGAGACGTTGACGATCGGGCAGATCTTCGCGACGTCGTCGGGGCCGAGGTACTCGGCGTCGATCCCGTTGAGCTTGTTCGCCTCGACCCGGCGGACCGAGTCGCGCACGTCCTGCTCGGTGTGGGCGAGGTTCAGCACGCCGCGCTGGGAGAACAGGATCGGGTAGCCGAGGTCCTCCTCCAGCCCCTCCCACAGCTTCAGGGCGTGCTCGTAGATGAAGGCCGACTCGTCCCACAGGTAGTTCGAGCGGATGAGGGTGGTGTTGCGGGCCATGTTGCCGCCGGCCAGCCACCCCTTCTCCAGCACCGCGACGTTGGTGATGCCGTGGTTCTTGACCAGGTAGTGGGCGGTGGCCAGGCCATGCCCGCCGCCGCCGACGATGACCACGTCGTAGGAGCGCTTCGGCTCGGGGTTGCGCCACAGGGCGTCGGGGTGCTCGGGCAGGTGGGCCCCGGGGGGCGCGTTCTCGGTGCCGGTGTGCTCGGTGCTCATGCCGTCAGCTCCGGGTAGAGGGGGTGGCGGTCGGCGAGGACGGTGACGCGGGCGGCCAGCTCGTCGAGCTCGGCGTCGCCCGCGGCGGGGCGCAGCGCGCGGGCGATGACGTCGGCGACCTCGGTGAAGTCCTCGGCGCCGAAGCCGCGGGCGGCCAGTGCGGGGGTGCCGATCCGGACCCCGGAGCTCACCATCGGCGGGCGCGGGTCGAACGGGACCGCGTTGCGGTTGACGGTGATGCCGACCCGGTGCAGCCGGTCCTCGGCCTGCTTGCCGTCGAGCTCGGAGTCGCGCAGGTCGACCAGGACCAGGTGGACGTCGGTGCCGCCGGAGACCACGCCGACGCCGGGCTCCTGGACCAGCCGCTCGGCGACGATCCGGGCACCTTCCAGGGTGCGCTGCTGGCGCTCGGCGAACGCGGGCTCACCGGCCAGCTTGAACGCGACGGCCTTGGCCGCGATCACGTGCTCCAGCGGGCCGCCCTGCTGGCCGGGGAAGACCTGCGAGTTGAGCTTCTTCGCGAGCTCGGCCCGGGCCAGGATGATGCCGCCGCGCGGGCCGCCGAGGGTCTTGTGCGTGGTGCTGGTGACGATGTCGGCGTGGGGCACCGGCGACGGGTGCAGCCCGGCCGCGACGAGACCGGCGAAGTGCGCCATGTCGACCATCAGGCGGGCACCGACCGCGTCGGCGATCCGCCGGAACTCGGCGAAGTCGAGCTGCCGCGGGTAGGCCGACCACCCGGCGACGATCAGCTTGGGGCGGCGTTCGTGGGCCAGGCGCTCGACCTCGGCCATGTCGACCCGGTGGTCCTCGGCGCGGACGTGGTAGGCGGCGACGTCGTAGAGCCGGCCGGAGAAGTTGAGCCGCATCCCGTGGGTGAGGTGCCCGCCGTGTGCCAGGTCGAGACCCAGGATGGTGTCGCCCGGGTCGAGCAGCGCGGCCATGGCGGCGGCGTTGGCCTGGGCACCGGAGTGCGGCTGGACGTTGGCGTAGTCGGCGCCGAACAGCGCCTTCACGCGGTCGATGGCGAGCTGCTCGACGACGTCGACGTGCTCGCACCCGCCGTAGTAGCGGCGGCCGGGGTAGCCCTCGGCGTACTTGTTGGTGAGCACCGAGCCCTGCGCCTGCATCACGGCCAGCGGCGCGAAGTTCTCGCTGGCGATCATCTCCAGGGTGCCGCGCTGGCGACCCAGCTCGGCGGCGACGGCCGCGTGCACCTCCGGGTCCACGTCGCGCAGCGTCCCGTCGAGGACCCCCGCCGCACCGTTCGACGGACCCCGATCCACGGCGAACGTCGTCATGGGCACCTCCAGATATCTTCTCCAGCGGACTGATATATCAACTGTCTGCGTTCAGCGTCGCACGGGCGGTCCCGGCAGGTCAAGAGGCTGATCGTGGCCCGTGCGACCGGGCCGGGACACGCCTGCGGCGCAGGTCCCCACGAGGACCTGCGCCGCAGGTGACGAGCCGGGTCAGCGGATCCGTTTCGCCAGCTCCCGGCGCATCCGCCCGAAGGGCCGGGGACGGTCGACGCCGAGCACGCCGACGGCCTCGCCCTCGGCGTCGAGGAACACCGCGAGGAAGCCGCCGTCGCCCTCGGGGTCGCCGTCGTCGATCCGGACCGTGCCGTCGGCGTCCCGGTGGCCGGCGAACTGGATGTTGTGCCCGTACTGGTCGGACCAGAAGTAGGGCACCGCGTGGTGCGCGGGCAGCGAGTGCTCGGCGCCGAGCAACGCCGCGGCCGCGACGGCGGGCTGCTGCAGGGCGTTGGTCCAGTGCTCCAGGCGCAGCCGGTTGCCGGTGTAGGCGCGGTGCGCGCTGGCGCAGTCCCCCACCGCCACGATCCCGGGCAGGTTGGTGCGGCCCTCGGCGTCGGTGACCACGCCGTCGTCGAGCTCGACGCCGGAGCCTTCGAGCCATTCGACGTTGGGCAGCGCGCCGATCCCGACCACGACGACGTCGGCGGGCAGCTCCCGGCCGTCGGTGAGCTCGACCCCGGTGACCCGGGGCGAACCGACGAGCCGGGCCACACCCGCCCCGAGGAGCAGCGGCACCCCGGCGGCGGCGTGCAGGCGGCCGCAGGCGGCGCCCATCTCGGGCCCGAGAGCCCGCTGCAGCGGCACCGGCGCGGCCTCGACGATCGTGACCTCCAGACCGAGGCCGTGTGCGGTCGAGGCGACCTCGGCCCCGACGAACCCGGCGCCGATCACCACCAGACGCCGGCCGGGGACGAGGTCGGCGCGCAGCGCGCGGGCGTCGTCGAGGGTGCGCAGGGTGTGCACCCCGCCGGGCAGCTCGCCCGGCAGGTTCCGGGCGCGGGCGCCCGTGGCGAGGACGACGGCGTCGGCCGAGAGGGTCGAGCCGTCGTCGAGGGTGACGGTCCGGGTCGGACCGTCGAGGGCGAGTGCGGTGCGACCGAGGCGCCAGTCGACGCCGAGCGCGGCGTCGTCGTCCTCGGTCAGGGCGATGGCGTCCTCGTCGGAGCTCCCGGCGAGGAACTCCTTGGACAGCGGAGGGCGGTCGTAGGGCAGGTGCTTCTCGTCCCCGACGACCGTGATCGTCCCGGTGAACCCCTGGGCGCGCAGGGCGCGCACGGTCGCAAGACCGGCGAGCGAGGCACCGACGACCGTGACGTCGCGCATCAGGTTCCGGCCTGTACGCCCGGACGGGCGCCGGTCGCGACGCCGGAGGCGGGGACGGACTCGACGACGTGGACCACGCCGTCGGCGACCACCACCCGGTGCGTGCGGACGGGTGTCTTCGCGGGCGGGCCGCTCGGCATCCCGGTCCGCAGGTCGAAGCAGGCCGCGTGCAGCGGGCACTCCACCGCACAGTCCTCGAGCCATCCGTCGGACAGCGAGGCGTCCTGGTGGGTGCACGTGTCGTCGATCGCGTACAGATCGCCGTCGACGTTGAAGACGGCGATGGGCACCGTCCCCTGGACACGAACGGACTCCCCGACGGGGATGTCGGACAGCTCGCCCACGAAGATCATGGTTCCTCCACTGTTGCCTATCGCGAAACTCGCCATGCCATGCGCAACCGTATGGTGAGGCCGCAGGTCGCAGCCGTCAACGAGGGATTTTCTCGACCGGCCGCGAGGGGCATCGGCGTCACGACGTGGAAAAGTGAGCGGCTGTCCCCAGTGACCGAAAGGGCCCGGAAACCGGCACCGGCACATTCCGGGCCGCCCGTCGACGAAAGATATATCACTCGTGGACACGTGACACCATGGCCGTGAGAATGATGGTGTGGCGATACTGCATCGCCACGTCGGCGTGGCTGCCGCGACGCGGCCGATCGATCCGAGGGGGGACCATGACCGAGGGACCGCGCAGGCCCCGACGTCGCGGTCCGGTCGCGGTCGAGGAGGAGCGCACTGTCCGCCGGGCGGCTGCGGCGGCATCGGTCGGCAACATCGCCGAGTGGTACGACTTCGGCCTCTTCTCCTTCCTCTCCGCGGTGGTGCTGAACCGGGTCTTCTACCCGGAGGCCGGCGAATGGTCACTGACGCTGACGCTGGCGACGTTCGCTGCCGCGTTCGTCGTCCGGCCGCTCGGCGGGTTCGTGTTCGGCCCGCTCGGGGACCGGATCGGCCGCACCCGGGTGCTCGCGTTCACGGTCCTGTTGATGACCGTCGCGACGCTCGCACTGGGCCTCGTGCCCTCCTACGAGACGGCAGGGGTCGCCGCGCCGCTGCTGGTGCTGCTCATCCGGATGCTGCAGGGCTTCTCCGCGGGCGGGGAGTACACCGGTGCGCTGACCCTGGTCGCGGAGTACGCGCCCGACCGCCGTCGCGGGTTCTTCGGCAGCTGGCTGGAGTTCGGCACGATCACCGGCTACATGCTCGGCGCGGGTGTCTGCGGCGCGCTCGTCGCGGTGCTGCCCGAGCAGGACCTGCTCGACTGGGGCTGGCGGATCCCGTTCCTGCTCGCCCTCCCCCTCGGGATAGCCGGCATCTACCTGCGGATGCGCCTGGAGGACACCCCGGCGTTCCGACAGCTGATGGAACGCTCCCCCGCGCTCGCGACGATGCCCTACCGGCGGGCGATGCAGATCCTGGTCCGCCGCTACCGGGTGCCGGCCCTGGTGACCGCGGCGCTGGCCGTCGCCTGGAACGTCACCAACTACGTCCTGACCAACTACATGCCCACCTACCTGACCGGGACGCTCCCCCGGCACGGCCAGCACGGCGCCTCCGGGGCCGCCACCGGCGCCATGCTCGTCGCGGTCATGCTGCTCATGCTGTGCGTGATCACCGGGGTGGGCAGGCTCAGTGACCGGATCGGCCGCAAACCGGTCCTGATGGTCACGAGCCTGACCCTCGTGGCCGTCGGACTGCCCGCGGTCTGGCTGATGCGCGACGGCATGGTCGGCCAGTTCGTCGGGCTGCTGCTGCTGGCCGTGGTCCTGGTCGGCTTCGCCGCGGTGCTGCCCTCGACACTGCCCGCGCAGTTCCCGACCATGGTCCGCTACGGCGGCCTGGGCGTGGTGTTCAACCTGTCGGTGTCGCTGTTCGCGGGCACCGCACCGACGCTGATCGAGACCGCCGTGACCGCCACCGGCAACCTCGACTGGCCGGGGTACTTCCTCGTCGCCGCGGGTCTGGTCGGCGTCGTCGCCGTGGTGTTCCTGCCCGAGTCCGCGGGCCGACCGCTGGCCGGCGCGGCACCGCTGACCTCCAGCGCGGACCTGCCCCCGCCGCCGATGTCGGCCGACGGCATCCCGCTCGAGCAGCCCTACGATCACACGCACTGACCCGCCCGCGGCACCGGTGCGGGCCGACCCGCGCCCCCTCTTGGCACGATTGATATATCAGTCTAACATCGTCGGCATGACCAGAGCCCGGCGTGGATCGGAGCGACCGTGAGCATCTCCGTGTTCGACATGTTCAAGGTCGGCATCGGCCCGTCCAGCTCGCACACCGTGGGGCCGATGCGGGCCGCGTCCCGCTTCGTCGGGCGGCTGCGGGCCTCGGGCGACCTGACCCGGACGGCGTCGGTGCGGGTGGAGCTCTTCGGTTCGCTCGGCGCGACCGGGCACGGCCACGGCAGCGTGAAGGCGGTCGTGCTGGGCCTGGCCGGGCACGAGCCGCACCTGGTCGATCCGGTCGCCGCCGACCCGATGGTCGAGCGGGTGCGCGCCGAGGGCCGGATCCGCCTCGGCGGCGAGCACGAGATCGTCTTCGCCGCCGACGACGACGTCGTCCTGCACCGGCGCCGTCGGCTCGACTTCCACTCCAACGGCATGCTCTTGCAGGCCTTCGACGCCGACGGCGCCGTCCTCGACAAGCGCGAGTACTACTCGGTCGGCGGCGGCTTCGTCCTCGACTCCGACGAGGCGGGCCGCCCCGTCCTGGTGGCGGACGCGACCCCGGTCGCGTACCCCTTCACCACCGGCGACGAGCTGCTCGGCCTCACCCGCACCCACGGCCTGTCGATCTCCGACATCATGCTGGCCAACGAGTTGTCCCGGCGCACCGAGGACGTGGTGCGCAGCGAGCTGCTGCACATCTGGTCGGTGATGCAGGAGTGCGTCGAGCGCGGCGCCCGCACCGGCGGCACGCTGCCCGGCGGGCTCAGGGTCCGGCGCCGGGCGATGGCGCTGCGCGAGCGGCTGGAGGCGGCGACCGGCGAGCCGGACGCGCTGCACGCTATGGAGTGGGTGACCCTCTACGCCCTCGCCGTGAACGAGGAGAACGCGGCGGGCGGGCGGGTCGTCACCGCCCCCACCAACGGCGCCGCCGGGATCGTCCCGGCCGTGCTGCACTACGCGGAGCGGTTCCTGCCCGGCTTCGACGACGACTCCGTCGTCCGGTTCCTGCTCACCGCGGGAGCCGTCGGGCTGCTGTTCAAGGAGAACGCCTCGATCTCCGGCGCCGAGGTCGGCTGCCAGGGCGAGGTCGGGTCGGCCTGCGCGATGGCGGCCGCCGGGCTCGCGGAGATCATGGGCGCCACACCCGAGCAGGTCGAGAATGCCGCCGAGATCGGCATCGAGCACAACCTGGGTCTGACCTGCGACCCGGTCGGCGGGCTGGTGCAGATCCCGTGCATCGAACGGAACGCGGTCGCCTCGATCAAGGCCATCACCGCGGCGCGGATGTCGGCGCACGGCGACGGGATGCACCACGTCTCGCTGGACAAGGCCATCAAGACGATGCGGGAGACGGGTGCGGACATGAAGGACAAGTACAAGGAGACCGCCCGCGGTGGTCTCGCACTGAACATCGTCGAGTGCTGAGCCGTGTTCTCCGATCAGGACGACCTGGAGCGGTTCCTGCTGTCGCGGCCGGCGACCGGGCGCCGCAACGGCACCGCGCCCGACGCGCCCCGGGAGCGCACCCGCGAGGTGCTGGCCGGGCTGGGTGACCCGCAGGAGGCCGTGCGGACCGTGCACGTCGCGGGGACGGCGGGCAAGGGGTCGGTGTGCGCGTTCGTCGCGTCGCTGCTGACCCGGCACGGGTTCCGGGTCGGGGTGCAGGCCTCGCCGCACGTCTACGGCATCCGCGAGCGGTTCCGCCTCGGTGACCTCCCGGTCCGCGCGGACGTGCTCGACGACCGGCTCGCCGCCGTCGCGGGTTCGGTGGCCGCGGTCGAGGCGCGCCGGGGTGAGCGCTGCTCGTTCTTCGAGGTGGTGACCGCACTCGGGTTCGCCGCCGTCGCCGGGCGGGCCGACTACGCCGTCGTCGAGACCGGAATCGGGGGCCGGCTGGACCCGACGAACGTCGTCGCCCGCACGGACAAGCTGGCCGTGCTCACCGCGATCGGCCTGGACCACGTCGACATGCTCGGCAGCACGCTCGGCGAGATCGCCACGCAGAAGGCCGGGATCCTGCCGGTCGGCGGCCGCGCGGTGCTGGCCCGTGGCGGCCCCGAGACCGACGCGGCTGTGGCCAGGGAGGCGGCGCGCCGCGACACCCTGGTCGACGTCGTGGACGTCGCCGCCGCGGCCGCGCTGGCCCGGATCGGTCCGGGCGGCACCACCGTGGACCTGGCCGGCTGGTCGGACGTTCCGCTGGGCCTGCACGGCAGGCACCAGGCCGGGAACGCGGTGCTGGCCCTGCACGCGGTGTCGGTGCTGGCCCGGCGCGACGGCTGGCGGCTCGACCCGCTCGCCGTCCGTCAGGGGCTGGCGCTGACCTCGCTGCCGGGGCGGTTCGAGCGGCGCACCGTCGCCGGGACCCCGGTGGTGCTCGACGGTGCGCACGACGCACTGAAGCTGTCCGCGCTGGCCACCACGGTGGCCGAGACCCACCCGGGCGCCCCGGTGACCTGGGTGCTGGCGCTGGCCAGGGACAAGGACCTGGGCGAGGCCGTCCGGGCGGTCGCCGGGACCGGGGCGCGGGTCGTCGCGACCGGGCTGCCGGGCGGGGACCACCCGTCGCGGCACTGGAGCCCGTCCGAGGTCGCCGCGGCGGCGACGGCGGCCGGGATGTCGGCCGTCGCCGTCGCGGACCCGGCCGACGCCGTCGACCACGCGCTGGCCACCGGCGGGGGCGACCCCGTGGTGGTGACCGGGTCGTTCCGGCTGCCCGGCGCGGTCGCGTCGCGGCTGGACCGCGCGGCCGTCCCCGAGGGGCAGCCGGCATGACGATCACCGAGGACGTGTTCGTGGACTTCGACAGCCCGCGGTCGCTGGCCGACCGGGCCTACGTGGCCATCCGGGACCAGCTGATCATGCTGGAGATCCCGCCGCTGGCCCCGATCGACGACGAGGCCCTCTCGACCCGGCTCGGCCTGGGCCGCACCCCGGTGCGCGAGGCGCTCAAGCGGCTGGAGACCGAGCGGCTCGTCGTGTCCTATCCGCGACGCGGGACGTTCGCGACCGCCGTCGACATCTCCGACCTGCGCGACGTCGGCGAGGTGCGGACGGTGCTGGAGCCGACCGCTGCCCGGCGGGCCGCCGCCGTCGCCCCGGCGTGGCGGCGCGAGGAGCTGCGTGAGCTGGCCGGGCGGGTCGCCGCGCTCGAGGCGCCGCGGATGAGCCGGATCGAGCTCATGCGGTGGGACGTGACGGTGCACCGGTCGGTCTACCGGGCCGCCGGGAACCCGTACCTGGAGGACACGCTCACCCGCTACTACCACCTGGCCACCCGGATCCACTGCCTGTTCGTCGACCGCATGGACCAGGTCGGCCACCACGTGCACGAGCACATCGCGCTGCTGGAGGCGATCGCCGACGGCGACGCCGACCGCGCCGAGGCCGTCAGCCGCGAGCACGTCCTCGGCTTCGAGACCGCCGTCCGCGCGGTCCTCTGAACCCGCTCCCCTACGGAAAGGAACCCACTGTGCCGCAGCGTGTCCAGGGCGTCGTCGCCCTCGAGAAGGGCAAGCCGGTCTCGGTCGAGACGATCATCGTCCCCGATCCCGGCCCCGGTGAGGCCGTGGTGAAGATCCAGGCCTGCGGGGTCTGCCACACCGACCTGCACTACAAACTCGGCGGCATCAACGACGAGTTCCCCTTCCTCCTCGGCCACGAAGCCGCCGGCATCGTCGAAACCGTCGGCGACGGCGTCACCGACATCGCCCCCGGCGACTACGTCGTCCTCAACTGGCGCGCGGTCTGCGGACAGTGCCGCGCCTGCAACAAGGGCAAGCCCCAGTACTGCTTCGACACCCACAACGCGACACAGAAGATGACCCTCGAAGACGGCACCGAACTGTCCCCCGCCCTCGGCATCGGCGCCTTCATCGAGAAGACCCTCGTCCACTCCGGACAATGCACCAAGGTCAACCCCGACGCAGACCCGAAAGCCGCCGGCCTCCTCGGCTGCGGCGTCATGGCCGGCCTCGGCGCCGCCATCAACACCGGCGGCGTCGGGCGCGGAGACTCCATCGCCGTCATCGGCTGCGGCGGCGTCGGCGACGCCGCCATCGCCGGCGCCACACTCGCCGGCGCCACCACCATCATCGCCGTCGACACCGACCCGCGGAAACTCAAGTGGGCCGAAGAGTTCGGCGCCACCCACACCGTCAACGCCACCGAACAGGACCCGGTCGAGTTCATCCAGTCTGTCACCGACGGCAACGGCGCCGACGTCGTCATCGACGCCGTCGGACGACCCGAAACCTACAAACAGGCCTTCTACGCCCGCGACCTCGCCGGCACCGTCGTCCTCGTCGGCGTCCCCACCCCCGACCTGCACGCCCCCCAGATCCCGCTCATCGACTACTTCGGCCGCGGCGGCGCCCTCAAATCCTCCTGGTACGGCGACTGCCTACCCTCACGCGACTTCCCCACCTACATCGACCTCTACCTCCAAGGCCGCCTCCCCCTCGACAAATTCGTCACCGAAACCATCAGCATCGACGACATCGAAACCGCCTTCGACAAAATGCACGCCGGCGACGTCCTCCGATCGGTCGTGATCCTCTGATGGCCCCGACCGACTCCCCCATCGACCACGTCGTCACCTCCGGCACCTTCAACCTCGACGGCGGATCCTTCGACGTCGACAACAACGTCTGGATCATCGGCGACGACCACGAAGTCCTCGTCATCGACGCCGCCCACGACGCCGACGCCATCACCCACGCCGTCGGCGACCGCACCGTGAAGGCCATCGTGTGCACCCACGCCCACGACGACCACATCAACCAAGCACCCACCCTCGCCGACCGCTTCGACGCACCGATCCTGCTCAACCCCGCCGAACACGTCCTGTGGGACATGACCTGGCCCGACCGCACACCCGACCAGGAACTCGCCGACGGGCAGACCCTGACCGCGGGCGGGATCGACCTACGGGTGCTGCAGACCCCCGGCCACTCCCCCGGCTCGTCCTGCCTCTACGCACCCGAACTCGGCATCGTCTTCACCGGCGACACCCTGTTCCAGGGCGGACCCGGCGCCACCGGACGCTCCTACTCCAACTTCGACACCATCATCGAGTCCATCCGCACCACCCTGCTCACCCTCCCCGCCGACACCCGCGTCCGCACCGGACACGGAGACCCCACCACCATCGGCGACGAAGCACCCCACCTCGACGAATGGATCCGCAACCGATCCTGACCCGACACCCCCGCTGCGGCCCGGCCCCTCACACCCAGGGGCCGGGCCGCAGCGGTTCCTACACCGAGATGCAGCTCAGCGGGCTCGGACGAGCCACGACTCCCCCTGAGCTGCATCTCGGCGACCGACCACCGGCATGGGAGCAGGCCCGACGGGGACCCGCCGGGCGAAGCGGCCGGCCGGGTACTCCACGAACATCGGCTGGTCGCCCACGAACTGCGACGATCGCGCCGGCTGCGCCGCGCACAGCGGTACGGCCGCCGGGCCGCCCACAGCGCCGAAACGGGTCGTGACAGCGGCCGGGTACCCGGGCAACGGGAAGCACCACGCATGAGCTGAGCACGCCGTACGGCGCGACCGGACGGACCCGCCCCAGCGCACCCGAGCACCGCAGCCGAGGACCGCGGCCGGGGTTCACGGCCGGGGTTCACGGCCGGACGTGCCGCCGGAGGGCGCGCGCACGCGGCCGGAGAGCGGGGACAGGCCGGCACAGCCGGGGCGGGCGCGCGGACGGCCCGGGCCTGCACGTCGCAGGGAGCACCTGCGCCGAGATGCAGCTCAGCGGGCTCGCGTGAGCCACGGACCCCGCTGAGCTGCATCTCGGCGACCGGTCGAGCAGACAGCGCGGAACGAGGACAGCGCGGGGCGGCGGGCAGCGCGTAACGGGGGGCGGCGCCGAACGAGGGTCGGCGGAACGAGGGGCGGCCGAGGGCGAGGGTCGGGGGCCGTGACGGGGCACGGCCCCCGGCGGTTCAGCCCCGGAAGCGGAACGGGGCGAGCTTCTCGGCCAGCTCGACCGGGTCGCCGTCCTCGCCCGGGGCGTGGTGGAAGCCCTCGGCCTCGGCGAGACCGATCAGCCGGCGCTCGTCGAACAGGCCGCAGACGTAGCGGACGGTGTCCTCGCCGATGTCGGTGACCGCGACGCGGAGCTGGTAGATGCCCGGGTAGTGGACCTCCTCGAGGTACTGCACCGACAGCGACGACGGGGACAGCCCGTCGAGCGGGCCGCCCGCCGGGTACCCGAGCACGTCGGAGTGCAGCTCGGCGAGGCCGTCGAGGTACCAGGCCGCCAGCGCGACGTTGTTGACGTGGCGGTTGGTGTCCAGGTCGGTGAAGCGGGTCCGCACGTCCCAGCGGAACGGGTAGTTCTCACGGACCGCGCGGGCCTCACCGCGGTCGGGACGGCTCGGGGCCGGGGCGTCGATGCGCAGCGTCGTCAGGGCGCCGCGGACCTCGTCGGTCAGCGGGGCCGGGGCGGTGCCGTCGGTGTGCACCGAGGTGGACTCACCGGTGGCGACGCACTCGTCGCCGGCGAAGACCGCGTAGCGGTAGGAGAACGACGTGGTGCCGATGTGGCTGACGCCGACGCCGATCCGGTAGGAGCCGGCGACCCGCAGCGGGGCCAGCACGTCCACTCGGATGGCGGCGAGCAGCAGTCGTACGCGGGACTGCAGGCGGGCGACGAGGTCGGCGCCGAAGGTGTCGCGCTCGACGGCGACGCGGGCGTCCTCGAACCAGCGCACCAGGGCGTCGCGGCCGATCCGGCGGCTCGGGTCGAGGTCGGCGTACCGGGCCTCGTGCTCGATCAGCACCGGGAACATCCCGGGCTCGGGCACGGTCGGCGTGGTGATGGTTGCTGTCACCCCTCCATCGTGACGCTGTGTCGCCGCTCACCGGCAACCGGCCGTCGGATATCACACCTGGTGAGCTGTCCGGATACACCGGGTGCGCGGTCCCGGGTGCCGGGCGGCCCGGTCACGGCCGGGCCTGTCGGAGGTGCTCGGTAACCTGCCGAACGTGCCTCCCCCCTCGACGGCCCCCGTGCGTACCCAGGACCTGCCCGGTGTGCACGAGCTGCTCGAGGTGGCCGTCACCTCGGTCGGCGGTGCGCGCCGCGAGGGTCAGGACCGGATGGCCGACGCGGTGCGCCGCTCGCTGTCGTCCGGGGAGCACCTGGCCGTGCAGGCGGGCACCGGCACCGGGAAGTCGCTGGCCTACCTCTTGCCCGCCATCCGGCACGCGATCGCCCGTGACACCACGGTCGTGGTCTCGACGGCGACGATCGCGCTCCAACGCCAGCTCGTGGACCGGGACCTGCCGCGCGTCGCGAAGAGCCTGAAGCAGGTGCTGGGTCGCGAGCCCACGTTCGCCATCCTCAAGGGGCGGCGCAACTACCTGTGCATGAACAAGCTGCACGGGGACATGGGAGACACCGCCGACGAGGCGGACCAGCTGTTCGACGCGTTCGCCATCTCGGCGCTCGGGCGGCAGGTGAAGCGGCTGCACGAGTGGTCCTCGGACACCGAGACCGGGGACCGCGACGAGCTGGTCCCCGGCGTCCCGGACTCCGCGTGGCGGCAGGTGTCGGTGACGGCGCGGGAGTGCCTGGGCGCGAGCCGCTGCCCGGTCGGTGAGGACTGCTTCGCGGAGAAGGCGAAGGCCGAGGCGGGTCGGGCGGACATCGTCGTCACCAACCACGCGCTGCTCGCGATCGACGCGATGGGCGAGGCGCAGGTGCTGCCCGAGCACGACGTCGTGATCGTCGACGAGGCGCACGAGCTGGTGGACCGGGTGACCGGCGCGGCGACCGCCGAGCTCACCGCGGGCACGGTCGCGACCGCGGCCCGGCGCTGCGGCAAGCTCGTCGACCAGGACACCGCGGACCGGCTCGCGGAGGCCGGTGAGGGCCTGGCGGCGGTGCTGGAGGACATGCCCCCCGGGCGCTGGGAGTCGCTGTCCACCGCCGCCGCGGGCGCGCTGAACGCCATCCTGTCGGCCGGGGCGGGCTGCCGGCAGGCGATGGGCGCGAACAAGCGCAGTGACGACTCCGACCCGGAGGGCGCGGCCGCCCGCAAGCTCGCCCAGGCCGTGCTCGACGAGGTCGTCGACACCGCCGCGCGGCTGCTCGAGACGTTCAAGGAGACCGACGCGGCCAAGCGCCGTGACGTCGTCTGGCTGGGCGAACAGGGGCCGGACGGGTCCCGGCACAAGGTGCTGCGGGTCGCACCGCTGTCGGTGGGCGGGCTGCTGCGCGAGCGGCTGTTCAACACCCGTACCACCGTGTTGACCTCCGCGACGCTGGCCCTGGGCGGGTCGTTCGACGCGCTGGCCCGGCAGTGGGGCCTGCCCGCCGCGCAGCCCAAGGAGGCCGGCTCCACCCCGCCGTCGAGCGTCGACGAGGGGCACGGCCCCGTCCAGGACCCGGAGGCGCCGCGCTGGCAGGGCCTCGACGTCGGTTCGCCGTTCGCGCACGCCAAGTCCGGGATCCTCTACCTGGCGCGCCGGCTGCCCAACCCGGGCCGCGACGGGCTGGCGCCGGAGACCCTCGAGGAGATCGAGGGACTCGTGCGCGCCGCCGGGGGCCGCACGCTGGGTCTGTTCTCCTCCATCCGCGCGGCGAAGCAGGCCACCGAGGCCCTGCGCGGAAAGCTCGACACGCCCCTGCTGTGCCAGGGCGACGACTCCACGATGCTGCTGGTCAAACGGTTCGCCGAAGACCCGGAGACCTCGCTGTTCGGCACGCTGTCGCTGTGGCAGGGCGTCGACGTGCCCGGCCCGTCGCTGTCCTGCGTGATCATCGACCGCATCCCGTTCCCCCGCCCGGACGACCCGCTGGTCGCGGCCCGGCAGAAGGCCACCGACGCCCGGGGCGGCAACGGCTTCCTGTCGGTGTCGGCGACGCACGCGGCGCTGCTGCTCGCCCAGGGCGCCGGGCGGCTGCTGCGCGCCACCGACGACCGCGGCGTCGTCGCCATCCTGGACCCGCGGATCGCGACCGCGCGCTACGGCGGGTTCCTGCGGGCGAGCCTGCCCCCGTTCTGGGAGACCAGCGACCGCGAGAAAGTGCACGGCGCGCTGCGCCGGCTGCGCGGGTCCTCGTGACCGGCTCCATACGGCGGACGACCCTCCTCCCGAGATAGATTGCGCACAACCAATGAAATCGGAGGAGTACCCATGGCGAACTACACGACCGAGGCCACCTCGACCGGCGGCGGCCGCGACGGCCACATCCGCAGCGAGGACGGCTTCATCGACCAGGACCTGAAGATGCCGCCGGAGCTGGGCGGCCCCGGCGGCGCCACCAACCCCGAGCAGCTCTTCGCCGCCGCCTACGCGGCCTGCTTCCACGGCGCGCTGCGGCTGGCGGCCCGGAAGGCGAAGGTCGCCGTCCCGGACGACGCACAGGTCACCGCGACCATCCAGCTGCAGCCCGACGACGTGAGCTTCCACGTCGCCGCCGACATCACCGCCCACCTTCCGGGCCTGGAGCAGTCGGCCGCCGACGAGCTGGTCGAGGCGGCGCACCAGGTGTGCCCCTACTCGAAGGCGACCCGCGGCAACGTCGAGGTCACCCTCACCGCCACGGTCTGATCAGGGACCGTCCGGCGCCGGGATCTCGAAGGCGTTGAGCAGCGCCGACACCGACAGGTACATGCCGGTCAGGTGGACGGTGTCGAGCACCCCGTCGCGGCCGATCGCGGCCTCGGCCGCGGCGTAGGTGTCGTCGGTGACCCGGTGGGTGCGGACCAGCTCGTCGACGAACCGGTGCACGACGAGCTCGTCGCCGGTCAGCACCTGGGCCGCGGTTCCGTCGAGCAGGGCCTGCACCGCGTTCTCGTCCAGCCCCACCGAGCGGGCGACGGCGGTGTGCGCGTACAGCTCGTAGGCGGCGCCCCAGGCCGCGCCGACGGTCAGGATGACGACCTCGCGCACGGTCGCCGGCAGGGACGACTCCTGCTGGTCGGTCGCGACCCACCGGTTGAACGCCGTGCCCGGGCGCGGGCGCAGCACGAACGCGTTGAACGGGCCGATGAGGCCGCCCTCGTCGTCGGTCGCGGCGAAGCCGGACTCCTCGGCCCAGCGGGCCGTGCCGGAGCGGATCCGGTCGACGGCGGCGCGCTGCTCGTCGTCGAGGTCGAGGGTCTCGTTGCGGGGCAGCCGGCCGCCCCAGTCCCGGGCGCCGGCAGGCGGGTGTGTGGTCACACCCGGTGGATCACCGCCGTGGTCCGGCCGCAAACGCGGCGTGAGCCACTGCCAGGCAGGTCATGGTGCCCGGGTCGACCTCGGTGAAACCCGCGTCGCGCACCCCGACGACGCCGTCGGTGCCGTCGTCGGCGGGCGGGGCCAGGCGCGCCCAGGTGGCCGGGTCCGCGGTGCGCACCGCGCACACCGGTGCCGCGCCGACCGGCCACCCGGCGGCCGCACCGAGCAGCATGGTGGCGTGCCCGACCTGCGCGGCGGCCTTGCCAACGGTCATCTCGGCGTGCGGTGACAGCAACACCAGCGGGGCGTCCGGGTCGGGTGGGCCGGGCTCGTCGGCGGGCAGCTCTGTACCGCCGATCTGCAGCCGTGCGACGACCTTCGGCACGTCGTCGACCGGGCCGGGCAGCAGGGCGCGGACCTCGGCGTCACCGACCCGCACCGTCACGCCGGGGAGCTCCGCCACGGCGCGCCAGTGCGCGCCACGGGCCCGCCGCGCGATCTTGCGGATGCGTCCGTCCACCCACGGGGCGACGGCATCGTGCCAGTCGCCACCGGGCTGGGCCCGCGGGTCGGTGCAGACGGCGAGCGCCGCGGTGGCCGCCGCCTCCAGCAGCGCGGTGCGCACGGGCAGCGGGTCGCGCTCGATGCGCAGCACGACCGGCATCGCCCGCACGACGCCGTCGGCCTCCGGCGCGATGTCCCGGCCGCGGGCCCCGGCTCCGTAACGGCCCGCGAGCAGCGCCAGCACCGGTGCGGGAGCGGTCACGCCAGCGGGACCCGGCGCAGCACGCCCTCGGCGGCGTCAGCGGCCTCGACCTCGGTACGGGTGATGCCCAGGACGAACAGCACGACGTCGAGGTAGGGCACCGACACCGAGGTGTCGGCGACCTCGCGCAGCGCCGGCTTGGCGTTGAACGCGACGCCGAGCCCGGCGGTGGAGAGCATGTCGATGTCGTTCGCGCCGTCGCCGACCGCGACCGACTGCTCCAGCGGGATGTCGTGGGCCGCGGCGAACCGGCGCAGCGCGACGGCCTTCCCGGCCCGGTCGACGACCTCGCCGACCACCCGTCCGGTCAGCTTCCCCCCGGAGATCTCCAGCTCGTTCGCGGCGACGAAGTCGAGCTTGAGCTCGCGCGCGAGCCCGGCGATGACCTGCGTGAACCCACCCGATACGACGCCGCAGCGATAGCCGAGCCGGCGCAGCGTGCGGATCGTGGTGCGGGCACCGGGCGTCAGCTCGATCTCGGCGGCCACCTCGTCGACGACGGAAGCGGGCAGCCCCTCCAGGGCTGCGACGCGCCGGGTCAGCGATTCGGTGAAGTCGAGGCGGCCGGCCATGGCCTCCTCGGTGACCCGGCGGACCTCGGCCTCGACGTCGGCCCCGGCACGGGCGGCGAGCATCTCGATGACCTCGCCCTGGATCAGGGTGGAGTCCACGTCGAACACGATGAGCCGCTTGCTGCGCCGGGACAGCCCGGCCCGGGACACCGCGACGTCGACGCCCGCCTGCCGCGCCACCCGGACCAGCCGCTTGCGCAGCGTGCCGGGCGGGTAGGCGTCGGCGTCACCCTGGGGGACCGGGGAGACGAGCAGCTCCAGCCCGGTCACCGGGTAGTCGGCGACCCGGCGGATGGAGTCGATGTTGGCGCCGACCGCCGCAAGCTCCGCGGCGATCGCGCCGAACGCGCGGGCCGTGATCGGCCGGCCCAGCACCGTGACGACGTGCGTCGACGGCGTCCGGGTGGCCCGGCGGCCGTCGCGCTGGATCTCGATGTGCACGCTCATGGCGATGGAGTCCATCGCCGCGCCGACCGTGTCCTGCAGATCCTCCGGGTCCCCCTCGGGCACGACCAGCGCGCCCAGGGTGAGCCGGCCGTTGACCACGACCTGTTCCAGGTCGAGCAGCTCGACACCGGCCGCGGTCAGCGCGGTGAACAGCACGGAGCTGACACCAGGACGGTCCGGCCCGGTCACCGTGACGAGCACGGTGGGCCGGGCCGGACCGGGAAGTACTGGGGTCACTACTTCGACTTGGGGTCGCTGTCCGGCATGGACTCCTTGCCGACCTCCTGCGCGAGCACCTCGCTCGGGTGCGCCCGATTGCCGACGTGCGCCTCGGCGCGCGCCTTCTCGACCAGGTGCGGGTAGTGCAGGTCGAACGCCGGGCGCTCGGAGCGGATCCGGGGCAGCTCGGTGAAGTTGTGCCGCGGCGGCGGCGACGAGGTCGCCCACTCCAGCGAGTTGCCGAAGCCCCACGGGTCGTCGACGGTGCAGACCCGGCCGAACCGGTAGCTCTTGAAGACGTTGTAGAAGAACGGCAGCGTCGAGGCACCGAGGATGAACGCACCGATCGAGGAGATCGTGTTCAGCGTCGTGAAGCCGTCAGAGGGCAGGTAGTCCGCGTAGCGACGCGGGTAGCCCTCGTTGCCCAGCCAGTGCTGCACCAGGAACGTCAGGTGGAACCCGACGAAGGTCAGCCAGAAGTGGATCTTGCCGAGCTTCTCGTCGAGGAACCGGCCGGTCATCTTCGGGAACCAGAAGTAGATCCCGCCGAAGGTCGCGAACACGATCGTGCCGTAGAGCACGTAGTGGAAGTGCGCGACCACGAAGTAGGTGTCCGACACGTGGAAGTCCACCGGCGGCATCGCGAGCAGGATGCCGGTCAGGCCGCCGAAGAGGAACGTGACGAGGAAGCCGACCGAGAACAGCATCGGCGTCTCGTAGGTGATCTTGCCCTTCCACAGGGTGCCGATCCAGTTGACGAACTTGACGCCCGTCGGGATGGCGATGAGGAACGTGGTGAAGGCGAAGAACGAGAGCATGATCGCGCCGGTGGCGTACATGTGGTGCGCCCACACCGCGACCGACAGCGCCGCGATGGCGATGGTCGCGAAGACCAGGCCCTTGTAACCGAAGATCGGCTTGCGGGCGAACACCGGGAAGATCTCGGACACGATGCCGAAGAACGGCAACGCGACGATGTAGACCTCCGGATGGCCGAAGAACCAGAACAGGTGCTGCCAGAGCACCACACCGCCGTTGGCGGGGTTGAAGATCTGGGCGCCGAGGTGGCGGTCCGCGGCCAGCGCGAGCAGCGCGGCGGTCAGGATCGGGAACGCGATCAGCACCAGCAGCGCGGTGATGAAGATGTTCCAGGTGAAGATCGGCATCCGGAACATCGTCATGCCCGGCGCACGCATGCAGACGATGGTCGTCACGAAGTTGACGCCACCGAGGATCGTGCCCAGACCGGAGACGACCAGACCCATGATCCAGAGGTCACCGCCCGGCCCCGGCGACCGCACCGCGTCCGACAGCGGGGTGTAGGCGAACCAGCCGAAGTCCGCCGCGCCGCCCGGGGTCAGGAAGCCGGAGACGACGATGATGCCGCCGAACAGGTACAGCCAGTAGGAGAACGAGTTGAGCCGCGGGAACGCGACGTCGGGGGCACCGATCTGCAGCGGCACGATGTAGTTCGCGAAACCGAAGACGATCGGCGTCGCGAACAGCAGCAGCATGATCGTGCCGTGCATGGTGAACAGCTGGTTGTACTGCTCGGTCGACAGGAACTGCAGCTCCGGCCGTGCGAGCTCGGCGCGGATCAGCAGCGCCATGACACCGCCGACGGCGAAGAAGCCGAACGACGTCGTCAGATAGAGGATCGCGATGTCCTTCGGGTCCGTCGTCCTCAACATCTTGAGGAACGTGGATCCCTTGCCCTCACGCCGCGCCGGATACGGGCGCGTCGAGATCGGCTTGGGCTCGACGGCTGTCACCTGGGCCTCCATGCACTTGCCTGACCTGAGCACGTCCTCGCGGACGGGCAGACTCTACTTCCCGACCGGCGAGCGGCGCCCGTCCGGTCCGGGAGATCCACTTCGTGGGTCCCGGCTCGTCGCACGGCGCGCGCCGATTGTGCTCTACGGAGAGTAGAACCGACAGTCCCCGACCGCGCACTCAGGGCGCCCTTCGCCGGACCGGCAGGTGGGCGAGGGCCCGCGACGGTGGCGGCGTGGCGCGCCCGGCACTGCCCGGAACCGGCGCGGGGCGTCACCGCAGCGGCTCGAAGACCTCGGTCCAGAGCTCCGGCGCGCTGGCCGGGTTGGGCTGGGCCTCGACGATGTAGAACTCGGTGCCCAGCCCCATCGCGAACACCGGGTCCGGCATCGCCAGCAGGAAGTGGTCGGGCCCCATCTGGCTGGCGTGTGCGCGCATCGAGGCGCGCTTGGCCTCGGCGTACTCGACGGCCTCGACCCGGTGGGTGATCTCGGACTCGGGCTTGCCGAACGACGGGTCGTCGGGGATGTCGAGGGAGAAGTCGGCGCCGCCGTCGGCGCGCAGTCCCTTCATCCCGCGCAGCAGCCAGTCCCGGTTGGTGGTGTTCTGCGCGACGACCGGCACCCCGGCGAGCTCGCCCGCGCGGGCACCCACCCGGTGCACCTGGATGTGGTCGGGGTGGCCGTAGCCGCCGTTGTCGTCGTAGGTGGTGAGGACGTCGGCCTCCTCCTCCTCGAGGATCAGCGCGAGCCGCTTGGCCGCGTGCTCCACCGAGGCCTGCCAGAAGCAGTAGGGGGCGTCGTTGGACGGCTCGCCCATCATCCCGGAGTCGACGTAGCCGAGGAACTCCACGCGGGCCACACCCAGCACGCGGGCCGACTCGTGGCACTCCGCGGAGCGGCGCACCGGCAGCTGCTCCCCCTCGGCCAGGACGCCGGGCACCGGCTCCCCCAGCTCGCCACGGGTGGCGAAGACGAGGACGACGCGGTGGCCGAGCGCGGCGGCCTTGGCGAGCGTGCCCGCGGTGCCGATCGACTCGTCGTCGGGATGGGCATGGAAGCTGACGAGGGTCCCCACGCCGGTGAGCCTAGGAGCCGGCCCCGCCCGCCCCGCACCGGGCCGTCGTCGATCTACAGACCGTTGACGCGCCGTCGGATGTGTGTAGCATCACAGCTCCCCGAACCGGCACAGGAGCCACCCACCATGGCCGATGTCGTCAGCGTCGACAACGTCGATTCCCGCCGCACCACCGTGCCCGTCCCCCGCAGCGCACAGGAGGCGCCGGTCTTCAACGCCGCCGCGCACCTGACCGCGGCCAGGGTCGAGGCCGGGGACGGCGCCCGCACCGCCGTCCGGTACCCCGGCGGCTCGCTCAGCTACGCCGCCCTGACCGACCGGGTCCGGCTCGTCGCCGGGGCCCTGCGCCGGGCCGGCGTACGGCCCGAGCAGCGGGTGCTGCTCGTGATGCCCGACGACGTCGAGCTGTTCACCGCGATCCTCGCGACCCTGTGGGCCGGCGCGGTCGCCGTGCCCTGCTCGACGATGCTGACCGGGCGCGAGCTGGCCGTGCTCGTCCGGGACTCGCGGGCGACCACGGTGATCGGCGGCGAGGCCTTCGCCGCGCACCTCACCGAGGCCGTCGCGCAGGCGCCCGACCTGGAGCGCGTGGTGCTCACCGGGGCGGACCCGCTGGTCACCGGAGTCACCTCGCTCACCTGGGACGCACTGCTCGAGGGCGCCGACCCGCTGCCCGAGCCGCACCCGACCTGGCCGGAGTCCCAGGCGCTGTGGCTCTACACCTCGGGCACGACCGGCAAGCCCAAGGGCGCCATGCACCGGCACGACGACATCCGGTTCGTCGCCGACACCTACGGCCGACAGGTCCTCGGCATCCGCCGCGACGACGTCTGCCTCTCGGTCGCGAAGCTGTTCTTCGCCTACGGCATCGGCAACTCGATGTTCTTCCCGCTGTCGGTCGGCGCCTGCACGGTCCTCGAACCGTCCCGGCCGGACCCGGAGCACTACTCCCGCCTCGTCGAGCAGCACGGCGCGACGCTGTTCTTCGCCGTCCCCAGCTTCTGGGGCCCGATGATCGCCGCCGAGCTGCCGCGCGAGCGGTTCGCCACCGTGCGCCGCGGCGCCTCGGCGGGCGAGGCGCTGCCCGCGCGGATGTTCCACGGTGTGCTCGACCGCTACGGCTTCGAGGTCCTCGACGGCATCGGCTCCACCGAGGCACTGCACATCTTCATCTCCAACCGGCCGGGCGAGGTCGTCCCGGGCAGCTCCGGCTTCCCGGTCCCCGGCTACGAGGTGGAGCTGCGACGGCCGGACGGCAGCGTCATCGACGGCCCCGGCGAGCAGGGCATGCTCTACGTCGCGGGCGACTCGGTGTGCACCGGCTACTGGTGTCGCACCGAGGTCAACCGCGCGGTGTTCCAGGGCCGCTGGATGCGTACCGGCGACCAGTACGTCCGCGGCGAGGACGGGTCGTGGACCTGCCTGGGCCGGGCCGACGACGTCCTGAAGGTCGGGGGCATCTGGGTCTCCCCCGGCGAGGTCGAGACCCGCCTGCTGGAGCACCCGGGGCTCGTGGAGGCGGTCGTCGTCGGGATCCCGGACGACGACGGACTGGACAAGCCGGTCGCGTTCGTGGTGCCCCGCGACCCGGCGGCGGCGCCGTCGGAGAGCGAGCTGGTCGCGTTCTGCCGCGAGGGGCTGGCCGCGTTCAAGCGGCCGCGCGCCGTGGTCACCGTCGACGAGCTGCCCAAGACCCCCACCGGGAAGATCCAGCGCTACCGGCTGCGCGCGCACGCCGCCGCCCTGCCGGGGGCCACCGGCCACCCCGGCACCCCGGAGACCGTGGTCTGAGGCCCCCGGGGTGTCTCGATGTAGGACGTTCGCTCGACCCGGAGTGACCCGGCGGGGTTCACTCACCGGATGCACCGACGGCGAGGAGGCGGCGTGGACACGTGGGACTGGATCCCGGAGACCCCCGCGACCTGGGACGACCGCAAGCGCCGGGTGCTCGACGGGCTCGACCCCGCGCTGTTCGGCCTCGGCCGGCCCGGGGACGGCGACCCGCTCGGCGACGAGTGGTGGCGCGTCGAGGACGCCGACGGCGCGACCGTCGCCTACGGCAGGCTCGACGGCAGCTGGGGCGACGCCGAGATCCTGGTCCTGGTCGCCCCCGCGGCCCGGCACACCGGCGTCGGCTCGTTCGTGCTGGAGCGTCTGGAGGCCGAGGCGGGCCGGCGGCGGCTGAACTACCTCTACAACGTCGTGCCGCACGGCCACCCCGACCCCGAGCCGGTGACCGGCTGGCTCACCGCACGGGGCTTCGTCCGCAACGACACGGGTGAGCTGCGCAAGCAGGTCCCGTCCGCGGCGGTGCGCAACCGGGGCTGAGACCCGGACCCCGGGGGTGACTGGGACCCCGGTGGCGACTCAGGCCCCGGCGGTCCGCAGCGCGGTCTCCAGGATCCGCCGGGCCGCGCCGCAGGGATCCGTCGGGGCCGACGCGACCACCGACAGCGCCCCCGACCCGGCGTCGACGACGGCCATGCAGGTGCCCTCGGTCTCCGACACCGCGGCGCGGCGCCCGTCGAGGGCCTCCTCGGTGAGGGTGCTGCCCTGGGCCCGCAGCTGGGCGAGACCGGCGTCGTAGGCGCCGGGCTGCGCGGCGACGATCAGCGTGGTCGGGATCGAGTACGAGAACCCGGTCGTGCCCCCGCCGGTGCCGGCGGTGTCCCAGCGGCAGCTGGGCGCGGGCTGCCCGGTGGCCTTCCCCGGCCCGGTGAGGCCGAGGCCGGACAGCTCGCCGTCGGGGACGAGGGAGCAGGGCGGCACCGAGAGGTTCGCCGCAGCGGGGGCGTCTGCCGTCGGGGCGACGGCGGATCCGCCGCCAGCGCCGGCGCAGCCGGCGAGCAGGGGCAGGGCCACGGTCAGGGTGGCGAGCGCGAGGCCCGCGAGCCGGGTGCGGTGCATCGTGTGGATCACGGCCCGGATCATGCCCGGCCGGGGTCGCGGGCACGGCCGATCCGGGAAGTCCACGGGGGTGAGATCAGTCGTCGTCGGCCAGCAGCCGCAGCGGCTCCGGGGTCGCGAACACCGCCTCGCTCGGGACGGCGGCATGCAGCAGGTCCAGGGCCGCGGAGCCGCCGCGCCAGTCCCACGCCCGCACGACGATCATCTCGCCGTCGGAACCGTGGACGACGACCATGCGGTCGTCGTCGCCCGCCGGGCCGGGCTCGGTCCCCATCCCGACCACCTCGCCGTACGGGATGGTCGTCACCGGCTGTCCCGGTACGTGCAGCGACAGCGCGGAGCGGCCGATCGTCAGCTGCGAGCCCCGTGGCATCCACGACCTGAAGCGGGACCGTCTGAACAGCCGCCCGGTGGCGGGCCAGCGGTGCGCCGCCCGCCGTTCCGGCAGTGACCCGGGCTGCGCCCCTTCCGGAACGCCGAGCGTCATCGACGCCCGCAGCGTCCCGGCGGCGGCCCGTACGTCCTCACGGGTGAGCCCGGCGAGCGTCGACTCCACCCGGTCCCAGCTGCGGACGGTGCCGGCCAGCAGCGCCGCGGCCTCGTCGTAGGCGCGCAACCAGGCGATGTCGCGGTCGTCGGCGATGTCGGACCGGCACCGCTGCCGGTCGCGCTCGAGCTCCGCGGGGGTCGGGCCGGTGACGCACAGCTCGTCGAGGACGGACAGGAAGGTGTCGCGCAGCACCGGCACGTGCTCCGCGCGCCCGGTGAGCCCCAGCCCGAGGCCGATGGCGACGCCGCCGGGCAGCTGTTCGAGCGCGACGTCGATGCCGTAGACGAGTCCGGCCTCGTGCCGCAGCCGTCGGGTGAGCCGGTCGTCGAGGACCGACAGCGCGGTCGCGGTCTCCGCGGTGTCCGGTCCGTGCATCGTCGCGAGGACACCGTCGATCGGCAGCTCGGTCCAGCTCGGCGTGATCCCGGGCAGCGGCCGCGGGAGCGCTCGACGAGGTGCCGGGCCGTCCTGCAACGGCAGCCCGAGTCCGGGCGGCGGCGGGCCGGTGAGCACCAACGCCGCGTTGGACCGGTGCAGCCACCGCGCCATCCAGTCCCGCACGTCCTGCGACGTGACGAGGTGCACCCCGAGCTGTCGGCAGAACGCCAGGCCGGGTCCGAGGTTGCCGTAGCGCTGCGCCAGCGGCAGCGACGCCAGCGGCGAGGTCGGGTGGGCCAGCTCCTCCGCGACGAGCACGCTGCGCTCGCGGTCGATCTCGGTGAGATCCGGCCATCGGATCGCCCCGCACAGCCGGGTGAGGTGGTCGACCACCACCTGCGGCTCCCCGGTCACCTCGAACCCGGTGAGCAGGAGGGAGACGGCGGCGTTCGCCGTGTGGTCCAGCTCCCCGAGCCGACGCATGACCAGGTGCTCGACGAGGTGGGTGATGCCGGTCGTCCGGAACGTCTCGTCGGCCCGCCCGACACCGAACACGAGCTCGGCGTGCAGCGGCCCCGGCAGGTCGACCCAGAACACCGGAATCCCATCGACCGTGGTGCGGCGCACGGGGTGGGCAGCCGTAGCCGTCATACCCGGTGACGCTAGCGCGGATCCCGTCCGCGACCTCGGGATTCACCGGAACCGGTGGCTCATGTGGACGGACGGGCACCGAAGCCGGCGGATCCGCAGGCACCGACTCAGTCGGACACGATGACGCGCAACGGCTCCGGCGTCGTGTACACGGCCTCCGGCGGCAGCGCCGCGCGGAGCAGCTCCAGTGCCTCGTGACCGCCGCGCCAGTCCTTCGCACGGACGATGAGAGCCGTACCGTCGACGCCGTGGATGACGAGGATCGGGTCCCGGTCGCCGCCCGGCCCGTCCTCGCTCCCCACACCGACCACGTCGGCGAACGCGACGGTTTCCGGGCACTCCTGCGGGATCTGCAGGGTGACGGAGGACCTGCCGATCATCAGCTGCGCCCCCCGGGGCAGGTAGGCGCCGAACAGGGCCCGCCGGAAGACCCGGCCCCCTGCCGGCCACGGATGCGGCGCGTGCCGCCGGGGCAGCGACGCCACTCCCCCGTCCAGGGGCACCCCGAGGGTCATCGACGCACGCAGGGCCACGATCGCGGCACGGACGTCCTCGGCGGCGACGCCGGCCAGGGTGCGTTCGATGCGCGGCCAGCCCGCCGCCGTCCCGACCAGCAGGGTCCTGGCCTCCTCGTAGGCGCGCCACTGCAGCGTGTCGTGCTCGTCGTCGACCTCGGCGAGGCACCGACGGCGGTTGCGCTCCAGCTCCGCGTCGGTCGGCCCGGACGCGCAGAGCTCGTCGATGACGGCGAGGAAGGTGTCGCGCAGCGCCGGGGCGTGCTCGGGGCGGCCGCCGATGCCCAGCCCGATCCCGATCGCGGCCAGGTCTCCGGGCAGCCGCTCGACCTCGGTGTCGACGTCGTAGACGAGGCCGGCGTCGTGGCGCAGCGCCCGGGTGAGGCGGTCACGGAGAATCGCCAGCGCGGCGGTGGTCTCCGCGGTGTCCGGACCGATCATCGCGACGATCAACCCGTCGATCACCTGCTCGATCCACGCCGGTGTCGGATGCGGCAGCGGCGGGGGCATGGAGTGCTGCGGCGCCGGCCCGTCGGGCAGCGGAAGGGTCAGCCCGGGCGGCGGCGGCCCGGTGAGCACCAGCGCCGCGTTGTCGCGGTGCAGCCATCGCTGCGCCCAGTCCCGCACGGCGTCGGGCGACACCAGGTACACGCCGAGCTGGCGTTGGAACGCCAGGCCCGGCCCCCGGCAGCCGTAGCGCAGGGACAGCGGCCAGGCGGGCACCGACGACGCCGGATGGGTCTCCTCCTCGGCGAGCAGCACCCGTCGTTCGGCCTCGATCGGGTCCAGGTCCAGCCGGGCGATCGCCCCGCACAGGCGACGCAGGTGGTCGACGACGACCGCGGGCGGCCCGCTCACCTCGAACCCGGTCGTCAGCAGCGAGACCCCGGCGTTCGCGTCGTGGTCGAGATCGCCGAGCGAGCGCATGACCAGGTGCTCGACGAGGTGGGTGATGCCGGTCGTCCGGAACGTCTCGTCGGCACGGCCAACCCCGAACAGGAGCTCCGCGTGGAGCGGCCCCGCCGTATCGACCCAGAGCACCGGGACCCCGTCGACCGTGGTGCGCCGCACCGGGCCGGCTGCCGTGACCGTCATGCCCGTGGACGCTAGCGGAGATCCACCCCGTGACCTCGGAGCTCACCGGAACGGTGGCTCATGTGGACGGACTGACACCGGCGCCGTCCGTGACCCCAAACACTCCACACTCTTCCGTCGCAGCGTCGCTTGGTTGTAGTCTTTACAGCGTCGCAGCGACGCGAGGAGGAGTGGACTCCATGAGCAGTGACGACCCGGCCGCCGGCACGGACGTCCCCCGGGTGGACTTCGACCGCGACCCGTCGGGCTACCGGCACTGGCAGCTCGCGATCGACCCGGACGACCCCAGGGTCGCGTACGTGCGGCTCGACGTCGACGAGGCGGGCGGCCTCGTCCCCGGCTACGAGCTCAAGATGAACTCCTACGACCTCGGCGTCGACATCGAGCTCCACGACATCACCCAGCGCCTGCGCTTCACCCATCCGCAGGTCAGGGCCGTCGTGCTGACCAGCGCGAAGGACCGCAACTTCTGCGCGGGCGCGAACATCCGGATGCTCGCCGGGTCCTCGCACCCGTGGAAGGTGAACTTCTGCAAGTTCACCAACGAGACCCGCAACGGCATCGAGGACGCGACCGCGCACTCCGGCCAGACCTGGATCGCCGCCGTCAACGGCACTGCCGCCGGCGGCGGCTACGAGATGGCGCTGGCCTGCGAGCGGATCCTGCTGATCGACGACAACTCCTCCACCGTCTCCCTGCCCGAGGTCCCGCTGCTGGGCGTGCTGCCCGGCACCGGCGGCCTCACCCGTGTCACCGACAAGCGCCGCGTCCGCAAGGACCGCGCCGACGTGTTCGCGACGAAGCCCGAGGGCTTCGGCGGGAAGCAGGCCGTCGAGTGGAAGCTCGTCGACGAGGTGATCCCGAAGCGCCGCTGGGACTCCACGGTGGCCGAGCGGGCGGTCGAGGCCGCGGCGGCGTCGACCCGGCTGCCCGCGGGCGAGGGGATCGAGCTGCCCCCGCTGGAGCGCACCGAGACCGCCGACGGCATCACCTACCCGCACGTGCGGGCGGAGTTCGACCGCGACCGCGGCCTCGTGGAGATCACCGTCGACGGTCCCGCGGGCGGTGTCCCGGAGAGCATCGAGCGCGTCCACGCCCTCGGCGCGGACTTCTGGCCGCTGGCCGTGACCCGCCAGCTCGACGACCTGGTCCTGCGGCTGCGCAGCAACGAACCGGAGCTGGGCACCTGGGTGATCCGCACCCGGGGCGACGTCGAGGACGCGCTGGCGTTCGAGCGCGTCATCGAGCAGCACTCCGGCGACGACTGGCTGGTCAACGAGATCCGGCACTACTTCAAGCGCACCCTCAAGCGCCTGGACGTGACCAGCCGCAGCCTGATCGCGCTGATCGAGCCGGGCTCCTGCTTCGCCGGGGCGCTGCTGGAGCTGGCTCTGGCCTGCGACCGCCAGTACATGCTCGACGGCACGCTCGACGAGGACGGCGACGAGCAGGGCGACGAGGCCCAGATCATGCTCACGGCGTCGAACTTCGGCACGTTCCCGATGCCCAACGGGCCGTCCCGGCTGGCGAGCCGCTTCCACGGCGACGACGACCACGTCGCCGTGCTGCGCAAGGAGGTGGGGCGCCGCCTCACCGCGGGCGAGGCGCTGGAGCTGGGCCTGGTCACCGACGCCCCGGACGACATCGACTGGGACGACGAGGTCCGCATCATGCTCGAGGAGCGGGCCTCGCTGTCGCCGGACGCGCTGACCGGGATGGAGGCCAACCACCGGTTCGTCGGGCCGGAGACGATGGAGAGCCGCATCTTCGGCCGGCTCACCGCCTGGCAGAACTGGATCTTCGTGCGGCCGAACGCCTCCGGGCCGGAGGGCGCGCTGCGCAAGTACGGCACGGGCCGCAGGGCCGACTTCGACCGCAAGCGGGTGTGAGCCATGAGCATCGACTACTCCGAGAAGATCCCCAACAACGTCGACCTCGCCGGGGACCGCAAGCTGCAGCGCGCACTGGAGTCGTGGCAGCCCAACTTCCTCACCTGGTGGAAGACGATGGGCCCGGCCGTGCCGACCCAGGACGTCTACCTGCGCACCGCCGTCGACGTCGGGAAGGAGGGCTGGGCGCAGTTCGGGCACGTCGCGATGGAGGAGTACCGCTGGGGCGTGTTCCTGGCCGAGCGCAGCGACGACCGCCGGATCGCGTTCGGTGAGAACCGCGGCGAGCCGGTCTGGCAGCAGGTCCCCGGCGAGTACCGCGCCGACCTGCAGCGCCTGATCGTCATCCAGGGCGACACCGAGCCGGCCTCGGTCGAGCAGCAGCGCCGCCTCGGTGAGACCGCCCCCAGCCTCTACGACCTGCGCAACCTGTTCCAGGTCAACGTCGAGGAGGGCCGCCACCTCTGGGCCATGGTGTACCTGCTGCACGCCTACTTCGGCCGCAACGGCCGCGAGGAGGCCGAGGCGCTGCTGCAGCGCAACTCCGGTGACCTCGACAGCCCCCGCATCCTCGGCGCGTTCAACGAGGAGACCCCGGACTGGCTGTCGTTCTTCATGTTCACCTACTTCACCGACCGGGACGGCAAGTACCAGCTCGGCACGCTGAAGGAGTCCGCCTTCGACCCGCTCTCGCGCACCTGCGAGTTCATGTTGAAGGAGGAGGCCCACCACATGTTCGTGGGCACCACCGGCATCGACCGGGTGATCCAGCGGACCTGCGAGCTGATGCGCGAGCACGACACCGCCGACATCGCCCCGCACGGCGGCATCCCGCTGGACGTGATCCAGAAGTACATCAACTTCCACTACTCGGTCAGCCTCGACCTGTTCGGCTCCGAGCAGTCGACCAACGCCGCGAACTACTTCACCGCCGGGCTCAAGGGCCGCTGGCAGGAGGAGCGGCGCCGCGACGACCACGTGCTGACCGAGGACGGCTACGGCATGGAGCAGGTCCGCGACGGCCGCGTCGTCACCGACGAGGTCCCGGCCCTGCTGGCGCTCAACCTGGACCTGCGCAACGAGTACGTGAAGGACTGCGGCTCCGGGCTGAAGCGCTGGAACCGCATCCTGGAGAAGAACGGGTTCGACGACCGCGTCTACCTCCCGCACGTCGGGTTCAACCGGCAGGTGGGGCTGTTCTCCGGGCACGAGCTGACCCCGAAGGGCGACCTGATCTCGTCCGAGGTGTGGGCGTCCCGCCGGGACGACTGGCTGCCGTCGGAGGCGGACCGGACGTTCGTGCAGAACCTGATGCGCCCGGTCTACGAGCCCGGGAAGATCGCCGGCTGGATCGCGCCGCCGTCGAACGGGATCAACGGCAAGCCCGTCGAGTACGAGTACGTCCACCTCGCCTGACCCGGGGGGCTCCCGGACCGCCCGTCAGCCGAAGTTCTCCACGTGCACGCGACGCTCCGGCACCCCGGCGGCGAGGACGGTGCGCCGGACCATCGCGGTCCACCGGCCGGGCCCGCACACGTACACCTCGCGCACCGCGATGTCCGGGATCCGGGCCCGCAGCGCGGCGAGGTCGTCGGCCCGGCCCGCGTCGGCGCCGAACCACGACCCCGACCGCCGGCGTGGCCCGGGCGAGGTCACGACGTGCAGCTTCCGCTCCCGGGCGAGGCGGGTGAACTCCCGGGCGAACAACGGCTCGCGGGTGAAGCGGTGCACCACCACGACGTCGGCGGACTCGTTGAGGAACTTCTCCGCCAGCGCCCGCAACGGGGTCATCCCGACACCGGCACCGATCAGGGCGACCCGCGGGCTGGTCCGCGTGCGCGGGGTGAGCCTGCCGTAGGGGCCCTCGATGTAGACCCGGGTGCCCTGCCGCAGGTTCGGGACGGCGGCGCTCCCGTCGCCGAGCTGCTTGACGGTGATCCGCAGCGAGCGGGCCGTGGGCGGCGCCGACAGCGAGTACGGGTTGCCCGCGGGCCAGCCGCGCCCGGACCGGAACCGCCAGACGAAGAACTGCCCGGCCGAGGCGCCGAGCTCGCGCAGCCGTTCGCCGGTCATGTGCACCGACACGCTGCCGTCGCCCTCGGGCAGCACCGCGGCGACGGTGATCCGGTGCCGGCGCGACCGCACCACCGGGACCGCGACCCGCCAGACCGCGACGGCGAGCACCGCGGCGATCCACAGGCCCCACCAGAACACCGTCCGCGACGGCGAGGTGGTGAACTCCCGCCCCGCCCACAGCTGGTGCGGCAGCGCGAGGAACACCCCGGCGTAGCCCCACAGGTGCAGCAGGTGCCACCACTCGTAGCGCAGGCGGGTGCGGATCCAGCGTGCGCTGGTCACGACGACCAGCACCACCAGGACGGTCCCGAGCGAGGCGACCGCCATCCCGGGCCAGGTCCAGGTCAGCTCCCAGAAGCCGGCGGGGACACGACCGGCGCCGGCGGGGCCGTGCGCCCAGCTCGCGCATCCGACGTGCGCCAGCACCCCGGCGAACGAGGCGATGCCGGTCCCGCGGTGCAGCGCGATGAGGTGCCGCTGGCCGAACGCGTGCTCCAGCAGCGGGATCCGGGCGGCGAGCAGCACCTGCCCGAGCAGCAGCAGCGACGCCAGCAGCCCACAGAGCCGTCCGGTCTCGGCGACCGCGCTGGTGCCGCCCTCCAGCAGCCCGGTGGGGCCACCGCCGTCGACCCACCAGGCGATGACGAGCAGCACCGCCAGGGCGGCGAGCACCCCCGTCGCACGGCGGACCCGGCGGTCGGCGCGCGCGACGTCGCGTGCGGGGACCGGTGGGTCCGGTTTGAAGCGGCCACCGGGCACCCGGACGGTGGGGGCGAAGAGGGATGACACAGTGTGGTCGTCCTCCCCGACCGCCAGGCGGCGCCGTCGCCGGACCCGGAGTTCGGCGCGCAGACGCGACCACCGACCGCCACGACCGGGTGGCCGTCCGCACCGCCCGGGGCCGGTCCGCGCGGCGGCGACGAGGATCGACGTCGATGTCCGAGTCGAACCTCCTCCTGCTCGTGACCGTCCTCGCGGTCGTGCTGCCCGTCGTCGTCGCGGTCGTCGTCACGGTGGTCACCGTGCGGCGGATCCGGCGCGATCCCCGGCGGCTGGGCAACGCCTACTGGCTGCTCGCCACGGCGGTGCTCCTCGGGTGGGTGCTCTCGATCGCCGGGTCGAGCGGCAACCCGGTGTTCGGCGCGCTCGTGCTCGCCGTGGTGCTGTCGCCACTGATCACGCTGGTGTTCGCGGTGTTCTGCGTCCTCAACGGCGCGGTCATGCTCCGCCGGGAGCGTCTCTCGCTCGGCAACTCGCTGTCACTGCTCACCGGCCTGGCGATCATCGGCCTGCTCGTCGCCGTCTGGCCGGTGCTGGCGCTGGACTCGCTCGTGCTGCGCGCGCTGTGGCTGGCCTGCCTGCTCGCGGCGGCGTTCCTGGCGTTCCAGTTCGCCGCGTTCCTCGGCTACGCATGGCTCCACCGGTGGCTGGTGCGCGACCGGCCCGCGGACTGGGTGGTCGTGCTCGGCTCCGGGCTGCACGGCAGCGAGGTGCCACCGCTGCTGGCGTCGCGGATCGCGACCGGGATGGACGAGCTGGCCCGGCGTCGCGCCGGGCGGCTGGTGCTGTCCGGCGGCAAGGGCGACGACGAGCGGCTCGCCGAGGGCGAGGCGATGGCCCGCTGGGCCGCGGCGCACGGCGCCGACCCGGCGGTGCTGACCGCGGAGACCGGCTCGCGGACCACCGAGGAGAACCTGCGGTTCAGCTCGGCGCTGGTCGGCGACGGCCCCGGGGTCATCGTGACCAGCAACTACCACGCGTTGCGGGCCGCGCTGCTGGCCCGGCGGCTGGGCATCGACGCCCAGGCCGTCGGGGCGCCGACCGCAGGCTACTACTGGCCCAGCGCGGTGCTGCGCGAGTTCGTCGCCGTGCTGCGCGAGTACCGAGTGGCCAACGCGGTGCTGCTGGCGCTGGTCGCCGTCCCGGTACCGCTGGCGCTCGTGCTGCTCGCCGGCTGAGCCCCGCTCAGCTGCCCGCGGTCGTCGGGGACGGCGGCGGCAGCGGCGGGCACTGCTTGTCCGACCGGTCCCCGCCGGTCCGCTTCGGCAGCACGCCGGTGAGCAGGTAGTCGGCGACCGCGTCGTCGGTGCAGGCGATCCCCGACAGCGACGACGAGTGGGTGTGCCCCCCGACACCCTCGATCAGCGACGAGCCGGGGAAGGTCCGCCGGGCCTGCAGCGCGCCGGCGTAGGGGGTGGCTCCGTCGTAGGTCTCGGAGATCAGCAGCGGACCGGTCTTCAGCGTCCCGGCGACCTTCGGGGCGGGCCTGGGCTTCACCGGCCAGTCCCGGCAGGGCCCGTTGTACCAGGCGTTGCCCCAGGTCTCGAACGGCGCCTTCCGGTCGGTGGCGGTGTTGTCGCGCTTCCAGGTGGCCCAGTCGCGCGGGAACGGGGCGTCGGTGCACTGGGTGGCGAGGTAGACGGCGTAGTTGTTGTCGTCGGTCGGCGAGCCAGCCTGGTCGAAGGCGGCCTTGAGCGTCGCGGCGTCCTTCTTCGCCCCCGCGACGAACGCGTCGGCGACGGAGGTGTACTCCGCCACGTTGTAGCCGGCCCGCAGGAAGATGTCGGTCCACTCCGAGGAGCCGATCTTCCCGCCCAGCGGGGCCCTCCGGAACTCGTCGTAGAGCGCGTAGAAGCGCTTCTCGACGGCGTCACCGGTGTTGCCGAGGTGGTAGACGGCATCGTTCTTGGCGACCCAGTCGAAGAAGGTCTCGATGTTGCGCTGGAACGCGACGTCCTGGTTCAGGTTGGCCCGGTACCACCAGTCGCGGGGGTCGACGACGCCGTCGAGGACCATCCGGCGGACCTTGTCCGGGAACATCGTCGCGTAGACCTGGCCGAGCAGCGTGCCGTAGGAGAAGCCGTAGTAGTTGATCTGCTTCGCGCCGAGCGCCTGGCGGATCAGGTCCATGTCACGGACGGTGTCCTCGGTGCGCAGGTGCGCGAGCAGCTCGCCGCCGGCCTTCCCGCAGGCCTGGGCGTAGGCCTTGGCCTTCGGGAGCCACGCCTTCTCGGCGCCGTTCTCCGGCCGGTAGTCCGGGCGCGCGTAGCCGCCGTAGTCGGGGTCGCAGCTGAGCGCGGGCCGGCTGGTGCCGACCCCGCGCGGGTCGAAGCCGATCCAGTCGTAGGCGGCGCCGGCGTTCTTCGGGACGGCGGCGCCGAGCCGGGACAGGCCCAGCCCGGGGCCGCCCGGTCCGCCCGGGTTCACGAGCACGACGCCCTGGTACTGCGCCTGCGGGACGGTGTGCCGGATCCGCGAGACCGCGATCTCGATCTTCTTGCCGGCGGGCTTCGCGTGGTCCAGCGGGACCTTCAGGAAGCCGCACTCGGCCTTGGCCTGCTGCAGCGACGGGCTGGTGCACGCGCCCCAGACGATGCCCGCCCCCGGCGGGGGCGGCGCGGGTGCCGCCGGCGCGGCGACGGCGGGACCGGCGGTCCCGAACGTCACCCCCACGGCGACGAGCAGCGTGATGATCGTCCTGCGCACCGGCTCCACCTCTCCGGGCGCACGCGCCCGCCCCCCGACCGAGAGCCAGACCGTGCCACCGGCGACGCTGCGTCCACAATCGCCACGCCCGACGGTAGCCCGAACGGATCAACGAGAAACGGACGTCTCAGCCTCGACCGCCACAACCTCCGACGAGCGCGCAGGTCGCGCACCGTGCGGACGGCACCAGTCCCTCGATGACGTCCGCGGCCGCCGCGGCCCCGCCGGCAGCACGGGCGCTCGCCTTCTCCTCGGCGCAGCGGCGAGCGACCTCCTCCGACGACGACACCCGCAGCACCGCGTCGCGCAGGCTCTGCGGGGTGACCGCGTCGGCGGGCAGGTGCTCCCCCACCCCCAGCGCGGCGATCCGGTCGGCGTTCCCGAACTGGTCCACGGCCTGCGGCACGGCGACCATCGGCACCCCGTGCCAGAGGCCCTCGGTGCAGCCGCCCATCCCGGCGTGGGTGACGAACGCCGACGCGTGCGCCAGCACCGCCAGCTGCGGCACCCACTCCCGGACGGTGACGTCGTCGGGGATCGCGCCGAGGTCGGCCGGGGAGACGTGCGGGCCGGTGGCCAGCACGGTCTGCCAGCCGGTGCCGGTCATGGCCTCGATGCAGTCCCGCCAGAACGCGGGCCGGTCGGTGTAGGCCGAGCCGAGCGACACCAGCAGCAACGGGGCCTTCGGCTTGGGCCACAGCCCCTGGTGGGAGCGGTCGCCGATGACCGGGCCGACGAAGGTGTAGCGGTCGCGGTCGACCCGGTCGAGCTCGGGCTGCATCGCCTCCGGGATCAGCACCACCGAGCGGTCCGGCCGGCCGAGGAACTCCCGGTTCCCGACGCCCGCGCCGACCTCGTCGAGCCAGGCGTCCAGCTCGGCCCGCCAGGCGAGCCCCTCCGGGGTCTCCAGGAACGCGAAGGCCTCTGCCATGTCGGCCTCGAAGCCGTCCCAGGCCACCATGTGCGGGGCCAGCTCGATCCGCGGGATGCCGCGGACCCGGGAGAAGGCGTGCCCGGCCCAGCCGGAACCGTCGTAGCAGACGACGTCGGGGTGCTCGTACTGCAGCGCGTCGGCGATCTGCGCGTAGGCGGAGCGGGCCTCGGCGGAGAACAGCCGCATCGCCACGACGCCGCCGTCGGGCCACTGCTCGCCCTTCGCCGGGTCGGGCAGGTCGGTGCGGATCCGCAGCGGGGTCGCCCCGGTCGCGGCGACGGCCTCGGCGAACCGCTCGGAGACCGGGTAGGTGACGCGGTGGCCACGTGCGACCAGCTCGGCCATCACCGGCAGGTTCGGGTGGACGTGGCCGTGCGCGGCGGTGGTCGACATGAGGACGTGCACCACCCGAGTGTGCCTTGACCGGCCCGGGACGCGCCGACGAGTATCGCCGGATGGCCCGGCTGCGCTGCGACGTCGTCGCCGACTCCCTCGGACTGGCCACCTCGGTCACGGTGCTGCTGCCCCAGCCGTCGCGGACCCGGATCGGGGGCGGGGTGCGCGACCTCGACGCCCCGCCGCCGGTGCTCTACCTGCTGCACGGCCTGTCCGACGACGACACCGCCTGGACCCGCTACACCTCCGTCGAGCGTTACGCCGACGAGCTGGGGCTGGCCGTGGTGATGCCGCAGGTGCACCGCAGCTTCTACACCGACCAGGCCTACGGCGGCCGCTACCGCACCTGGGTGACCGAGGAGCTGCCCGCGCTGGTGGCGCGGTTCTTCCGGGTGTCGGCCGACCCGGCGGAGACGTTCGTGGCCGGGCTGTCGATGGGCGGCTACGGTGCGCTGTCCTGGGCGCTGTCCGAGCCGGACCGCTTCGCGGCAGCGGCGTCGCTGTCCGGGGCGCTGGACCTCGCCGCGCTGGCCGCGGGTCCGCCGCGCGAGGAGGACCCCCGGATCTGGGAACGGATCTTCGACGGCGCCCCGGTGGCCGGGAGCGACGCCGACCTGTTCGCGCTGCTCGACCGGCTCGACCCGGGAGCGGCGCCCGCCCTGTACGTGTGTGCCGGGACCGAGGACCCGCTGCACCCGCAGTCGGTGCGGTTCGCGGAGCGGGCCCGGGCCGCCGGGGTGGCCGTGACCTCCTCGTTCGGCCCGGGCGAGCACGAGTGGGGCTACTGGGAGGCCCGGATCCGCGACGTCCTGGACTGGCTGCCGCTCCCCCGCTGACCCCGCCCCGGTCCCGCGGCGTTCGACCGTCGCGGCCGGCGTCGAGCTGCACGTTTCCGCCCTGCGCGGGGCGGAAACGTGCGACTCGGCGTCGGCCGGAGTGCGGGCCTCGGCGCGGTGAGGGCAGGGCGGGGCGGGGCGGGGCGTCAGCGGGGCGCGGGGACCAGGCGGACGGGCTCGCCCGCCGCGGGGTGCAGGAGCAGGGCCTCACCGTCGGTCTCGACGCGGACGGCCCCGGAGACCCAGCGCGCGACCGGCACGTTCTCGCAGCCGATCAGCGTGCTGGGGCCCGCCGTCGCGCGCAGGGCGCCGTCGCCGCCGAGGGTCCACTCGCCGCTCTGCCCGTTGCAGCCGTCCGAGCCGGTCCAGGTGCCGTCCGGGGCGAACTCGGCGAACGCGCGGCCCTGCGCGGTGCCGTCGGCGGGCAGCCAGCGCACGCCGGTGAGGTCGGAGGCCTCGGCGGCGCGCGGGCCGTCGCGGTCCGCCGCGCCGTCGGGATCGCCGTCGGGATCGCCGGCCGCACCGCAGCCGGACAGGACGAGCGCGGCGGCGGCGAGTGCGGCGAGTGCAGTTGTCCGGTTCGTCACCTCCCCGGTGTACCGGATCGCGGCCCCGGCCGGGGCGGTCAGCTCCCGGCCTCGTCGTCGCGGTGCGCGGCACCGATCTCGAAGGCGGGCAGGCAGACGGCCACGTACTCCGCCCCCTCCGGACCGGGCGAGCTGTAGCGCACCCACTCCCCCGGCGCGGTGTGCACGGCCTGCCCGGCGGCCACGGTGAGCTCGCCGCCGTCGTACTCGACGCGCAGCGCGCCCCGCAGGACCAGGGTGTACTCGTCGAACTCCGGGGTCTGGCCGGGCTCGGCCCAGCCGGACGGGCTGCGCATGTGGGCGACCGACACCGCGTCGTCGCCGGAGTTCACCCGGCCCACGTACTCGTCGATGGTCTTGGGCGGGGTCCCGGCGGCGGTGACCCGGCTGGCGTTCTCGATCAGCTTCGGCACCGCACCATCCTGCCGCCTCAGTGCTCGGCGGGCGGTCGGGGTGCGGGCAGCGGTGGCGCGGGGCGCCCGTCCACCGGCTCGGCGGGGAACGGTCCGCCGTGTGCGGACAGGTCGATGCACACCGACCAGGCGGGCAGCGCGACGAGCACCGTCTGGTCGGCACCGGGCCGCATCGGGTGCCGGTAGTGCGCGGCGACCCAGCTGCGGTTGCGCCAGTGCCCCTCGACCCGGACCACGCCGACCACCTCCCGTGGTGTCCCCGCGGGACGACCGCGACCGTACCCCGCGGGAACCGCCCCGGGGGAATACCCTGGGGGGGTATGAGCGCTCCAGCGGGCGTCCACGACGTCGGGAGGTAGACGATGCACGGCGAGCCACGGGCGGCCTCGGCCCCGCAGGAGCACGGGACGCACCCCGGGGGTGGTCACGGAGGGCACGCCGACCACACCGGACACGGACACGCCGACCACGCGGCGGCGTTCCGGGACCGGTTCGTCGTCGCGCTGGTGCTCGCCGTCCCCGTCGTCGGGTTCAGCGCGATGACCGGGATGCTGCTCGGGTACACGCCACCGACGTGGTCGGCGTGGGCCCCACCGGTGCTCGGCACCGTGATCCTCTTCTGGCCGGGGTGGCCGTTCCTGTCCGGCGCCGTCGCCGAGATCCGGGCGCGCCGGCCCGGGATGATGCTGCTGATCGGCATGGCCGTGGGCGTCGCGTGGGTGGCGAGCCTGCTGAGCTCGCTCGGCGTCGGCGGGCTGGACTTCTGGTGGGAGCTGGCGCTGCTGGTCGTGATCATGCTGCTCGGGCACTGGCTCGAGATGCGTGCGCTCGGCCAGGCGTCCGGAGCCCTCGACGCACTGGCCGCGCTGCTGCCCGACACCGCCGAGCGGATCGGGGCCGACGGCACGATCGGCGCGGTCGCACCGGCCGACCTGACTGTCGGCGACGTCGTGCTGGTCCGGTCCGGCGCCCGGGTGCCCGCCGACGGCACGGTCGTCGACGGTGCTGCCGAGGTGGACGAGTCGATGATCACCGGCGAGTCCCGGCCGGTCGCGCGCGGGACCGGCGACCGCGTGGTCGCGGGCACCGTCGCCACCGACTCCGCACTGCGGGTCCGGGTCGACGCCGTCGGCGAGGACACCGCGCTGTCGGGCATCCGCCGCCTGGTCGCGAACGCGCAGGCCTCGCGCTCCCGGGCCCAGGCACTCGCCGACCGCGCGGCGGCGCTGCTGTTCTGGTTCGCCGCGGGTGCCGGGGTGGCGACCTTCGCCGCGTGGACGCTGCTCGGCGACACCGCGCAGGCGGTCACCCGTACCGTCACCGTGCTGGTGATCGCCTGCCCGCACGCGCTCGGGTTGGCGATCCCGCTGGTCATCGCCATCTCCACGGCCCGCGCGGCGCGGTCGGGGGTGCTGGTCACCGACCGGCTCGCGCTGGAGCGCACCCGCACCGTCGACACGGTGCTGTTCGACAAGACCGGCACGCTGACCACCGGCAGCCCCCGGGTCGTCGGGACCGCGGGCGCCGAGCAGACCCTGGCCCTGGCCGCCGCCGTCGAGGTCGACAGCGAGCACCCGCTGGCCCGGGCGGTCGTCACCGCGGCCGGCGGGCGGGACGTCCCGGTCGCCGAGGGGTTCCGCTCGTACACCGGACGCGGTGTCTCCGCGACCGTCGACGGGCGGCCGGTCGCGGTGGGCGGCCCGGCGCTGCTGCGCGAGCGCGGTCTCGGTGTGCCCGCGGAGCTCGCCGGCGACGTGCGCCGGTGGGGCGACGACGGCGCCACCGTGCTGTACGTGGTGACCGGTGCGGAACCCGGCGAGGTGGTGGGCGCGCTCGCGCTCGCCGACGCGGTCCGCCCGGAGTCCCGGGCCGCGGTCGACGCACTGCACGCCCGCGGTGTGCGGGTCGTGATGCTCACCGGCGACGCGCGCCCGGTCGCCGAGGCGGTCGCCCGCGACCTGGGCGTCGACGAGGTGGTCGCCGAGGTGCTGCCCGAGGGCAAGGACGAGGCGGTGGCCCGGCTCCAGGCCCGCGGCGCGGTCGTGGCGATGGTCGGCGACGGCGTGAACGACGCCCCGGCGCTGGCCCGGGCCGACGTCGGCATCGCGATCGGGGCCGGAACCGACGTCGCCGTCGCCTCGGCCGGGGTGGTCCTCGCCTCGTCCGACCCGCGCGGGGTGCTGTCGGTGATCGCACTGTCCCGCGCCGGGTACCGGAAGATGCTGCAGAACCTGTGGTGGGCGGCCGGCTACAACCTGGTCTCGGTGCCGCTCGCGGCCGGAGTGCTCGCCCCGGTCGGGTTCGTGCTCCCGCCCGCGGTCGGTGCGCTGCTGATGAGCCTGTCGACGGTCGTCGTCGCGCTGAACGCGCAGCTGCTGCGCCGGGTGGAGCTGCGCCCGGACCGGCTGGTCAGCTGACCCGCGGTGGCGCCGTCGTCGCCCGGACCACCAGCCGGGTCGGCACCTCGACATCACCGGGGACATCACCGGAGACGCCGCCGGGGACGCCGCCGCCCAGCGCGGCGAGCAGCGCCCGGGCGGCGAGCTCACCCTGGCGGCGAACCGGCTGGGCGACCGTGGTGAGCTCGGCGACGGCGGCCGAGTCGTGGTCGTCGAACCCGACCACCGACACCTGTCCCGGCACCGTCACGCCGGCGCGGCGCAGGGTGCGCAGCACGCCGACTGCGAGCTCGTCGGACATCGCGAACACCGCGGTCGGCATCACCGGCAGCGAGAGCAGCTCGGCGGCCGCGGCGTCGCCGTCGGCCACCCCGGCCCCGGTGGCGACGACCGGGCCTCGGGGGCGCCCGGCCTCGGCGTGCGCGTCGGCCCAGCCGTCGCGCCGGTCGGTCGTCGTGGCGCGGCCGTTGGCCTCGTCGGGGTCGAACGACACCAGCGCGACGCCGCGGTGGCCGAGCCCGAGCAGGTGACGGACGGCGGTCCGGGCACCGGCGCGGTCGTCGATGCCGATCCGCGGCCGCCCGGGCATGTCCCCGCCGAGTACGACGACCGGGATCCCCAGCGCGTCCAGCGCCGCGGCCTCGGTGGTGTCGATGGCCGAGGCGACGACGATCAGCCCGTCGGCGCGACCGCGCACCGGCAGCGTCGCGAAGAAGTGCGCCCGCGCCTGCGGGTCGCCGAGGTTGTGCAGCTGGGTGACGTGCCCGGCCGCGGACAACACGCCCTCCACCCCGGCGACGGCCTCGGCGAAGAACCAGCGGGTCGGGAAGCGGGCGAGCACGGCGACCGTCAGCGGCCGGACCGGGACGGAGTAGCCGAGGGAGGCCGCCGCCCGCCGGACGCGTTCGCGGGTGTCGTGCGAGACGGGGGTGCCCTCGCGCAGGGCGCGCGACACCGTCGCCGGCGAGACCCCGGCGAGCTCGGCGACCCGCCGGACACCCACCCGGCGTACGACCTCGCGCACCGGCTCGTCCGTCACGGGGGTCATCGTGCCCGCCTCTCGACAGCGGTTGCAACCGGATGAAACACTCTGCAACACCGCCCCGCCCACGATCCGTCCCCGGGAGCATCATGTCCGTGCACGAGCAGGACTGGTGGCGCAACGCCGTCGTCTACCAGGTCTACATCCGCAGCTTCGCCGACGGGAACGGCGACGGGGACGGTGACCTCACCGGCCTGCGCAGCAGGCTCGACCATCTCGACCGGCTCGGCGTCGACGCGATCTGGATCAACCCCTGGTACCCGTCTCCGCTGGCCGACGGCGGCTACGACGTGGCCGACTACCGCGCGATCAACCCGATGTTCGGCGACACCGCGCAGGCCGAGGCCCTGATCGCCGAGGCGCACGAGCGCGGCATCAAGGTGCTGCTCGACATCGTCCCGAACCACCACTCCGACGAGCACGTGTGGTTCCGGCAGGCGCTGGCCGCCGGCCCCGGCTCGCCGGAGCGCGAGCGCTACATCTTCCGCGACGGCCGCGGCACCGACGGCGCGCTGCCGCCGAACAACTGGCAGTCGATGTTCGGCGGGTCCGCGTGGGAGCGGGTCGTCTCCCCCGACGGGACCCCGGAGCAGTGGTACCTGCACCTGTTCGACATCCGGCAGCCGGACGTGAACTGGGAGCACCCGGAGATCCGCGCCGATTTCGAGGAGACACTGCGCTTCTGGTTCGACCGGGGTGTGGACGGGTTCCGCGTCGACGTCGCGAACTCGATGGTGAAGGAGCCCGGGCTGCCCGACATCGTCGAGGGCGTCAACGACGTCCAGGACGGCAGCCACCCCTACCTCGACCGCGACGGCGTGCACGACATCTTCCGGTCGTGGCGCCGGATCGGCGACACCTACGACCCGCCGCGGGTGTTCGTCGCCGAGGCCTGGGTGCCGGACCCGCAGCGGCTGGCCCGCTACCTGCGCCCGGACGAGCTGCAGACCGCGTTCAGCTTCAACTTCCTCACCGCCGCCTGGCTGGCCGACGACCTGCGCGCCAACATCGACGACGCGATCGCCGAGAACACCCGGGTCGGCGCACCGGCGACCTGGGTGCTGTCCAACCACGACGTCTGCCGGCACCCCAGCCGGCTGGCCCGCAAGCCCGAGGCCGGACGCGGCTGGAACCTCGACGACGTGATCGCCCTGCCCGCCGACCCGGAGCTCGGGCTGCGCCGGGCCCGGGCGGCGACGCTGCTGATGCTCGCGCTGCCCGGCACCGCGTACCTCTACCAGGGCGAGGAGTTCGGGCTGCCGGAGGTCGAGGACATCCCGACCGACCGGCTCGACGACCCGACCTGGGAGCTGTCCGGGCACACCCTGCGCGGACGCGACGGCTGCCGCGTCCCGCTGCCGTGGGTCGCGGACGCGCCGGGCTTCGGCTTCGGCCCGTCCGGCGAACCGTGGCTGCCCCAGCCCGCGGTCTTCGCCCGGCACGCCGCGGACGCCCAGGAGGCCGACCCGGACTCGGTGCTGCACCTCTACCGCGACGCGCTGGCCATCCGCCGCGCCCACCCCGCGCTCGGCGGCGGCACCCTGGCCTGGCAGGAGTCGCCGGAGGGCACGCTGGCCCTGACCCGTACCTCCGACGCCGGCGACGGCGGCTTCACCTGCCTGGTGAACGTCTCCTCCGCGCCGGTGTCACTGCCCGAGGACGCCGAGGTGATGCTGGCCAGCGGCCCGCTCACCGCGCGCGGCGAGGTCCCCTCCGACACCGCGGTGTGGCTGCGCCACTGAGCTGCGGCACTGAGCTGCGTCACTGACCGTCCACACCACGACGGCCGGGCCGGGCGGGTGCCCGGCCCGGCCGTCGGCGGCTCAGGCCACGATGGGCAGCCCGGCGAACCAGACCTCGCGCAGCGTGCGCTCGGTCCAGCGCCAGACCCGCCGCGCGACGACCGGGTCGAGCGCGTGGGCGGCGACCCCGCCCGCCACTCCCGGCCCGACCGGTCCCGCCTCCGCGAGCCCGGCGAAGTAGCGCCCGCTGATCCCCCCGACCAGCGGTGACGCCGCGGCCAGTACGACCGTCGCGGCCCCCTGCTCGGGGTCGACCCCCACCGGGCCGGGGTCGGCGGCATTCACCGCGATCCCGTCGCCCGACCAGCGACGCGCGGCCTCGACCGCGTGCAGCAGCGCTGCACTCCGGGACCGGGCGTGGGCGAGGTGGGCGTCGTAGCGCTGGTCGGAGAAGTGCGGGTCCTCCGGGTCGAACGCCGCGTCCCGGTGGGCGGCGGAGGTCACGGTGACCACCCGGGCGCCGTCGACCGCGGTGAGCGCCCAGTGCAGCCCCGAGGTGAGCGACGCCGGCCCGAGGTGGTTGACGGCCAGGTGCAGCTCCCAGTCGTCGACGGTGCGGGTCAGCGGGGCACCGGCGACGGCGGCGGCGTGCACGAGCATGTGCAGCGGGCCGTCCCACAGCCGCACGAAGCGGGCGACCGAGCGCTGGTCGGACAGGTCGAGCTCGCCGACGGCGACGCGCTCGTTGCCGGTGTCGGCGACGATGCCGTCGCGGGCGACGGCCCCGGCCTCGGCGTCGCGCACGGCGAGGGTGACCTCGGCCCCGGCGGCGGCCAGTGCGCGGGCGGTGGCGAGGCCGACCCCGGTGGTGGCACCGGTGACGACGGCGCGCCGCCCGGTGAGGTCGACGCCGGCGAGGACGTCGGCGGCGGTGGCCGCGGCCGGTGCGACCGGGAGGACGGCGGCCGCCGTCGAGGTGGTCGAGGTGATGGTGGAGACGGGACGGGATCGGTCGGTCGTGGAGCGGAACAGCATGGCGTGATCCCTTCTGAGCACCGGGTACGCGGTCGGTGACGTCGTCGTTGCGTCGCCGTGTCCCCGGGGACAAGTAAGCGGAGGATCCTCCGCATGACTCGGGACTCTATCCGGAGCATCCTCCGGATCGCAAGACGTATCGTGGGATCGTCAGTCCACCCGAGGAGGCACCGTCATGGGCACCAGCACACGTTCCGGCCTGCGCGCGGACGCCGCGCGCAACCGTGAGCTGCTGCTGGCCGCGGCCGTGCGCGCGTTCACCGCGGAGAGCCGCGGCGGCCCCGCCACGACCCTCGACGGCATCGCGAAGGACGCCGGCGTCGGCATCGGCACGCTCTACCGGCACTTCCCGAACCGGGACTCCCTGGTCGAGGCGGTCTACCGCAACGAGCTCGACCGGCTCTGCGCCGCGGCCGAACAGCTGCGCACCGAGCTGCCCGCGGACCAGGCACTACGGGCCTGGATGGACCGCTTCGTCGACTACGTGATCACCAAGAAGCATCTCGCGGACTCGCTGCACGCCCTCGTCGCCTGCGGGCACAACCCGTTCGCCCAGAGTCGCGAGCGGATGGTCGAGGCCGTCCGCCTGCTCCAGCAGGCCGGCGTCGCCGACGGCACCCTGCGCGACGACGTCGACGCCGCGGACGTGCTCGTCGGCACCAGCGGGATCTGCATGGCCGTCGCCGACCCACAGGCTCGCGAGCAGGCCGGACGGCTGCTGGACCTGCTCGTCGACGGCCTGCGTCCGCGCTGAGCCCCGACCCGGGCACCCGGGGTGATCGTCCGGACACGTAGGATCCGTCCCGGACGAGGGCACCGGCCCGGACGAGCACGGAGGCATCATGGGCGAGCCGTTGCGCCGCGGAACGGACCGCGGGGAACACCGCCGCCCGGCCGTCGCGACCGCTCCGCCGGCCGACCTGGTTGCCGCCCCCGGCTACGGCGCGCGCCGCATGTACCAGGCGTACCTCGCCGCCTGGAGCCGCCACGTCGACCCGGTGCTGACCGGCCCGCAGTTCGCGGTGCTGTCGGCGATCCGCGCCTACCCGGAGTCCGACCAGAGCTCACTGGCCGGCGCCGTCGCCCTGGACACCTCCACGATGGCCGACGTCTGCCGCCGGATGGAGCGCCGAGGACTCATCGAGCGCACCGAGTCCCCCCGCGACGCCCGGCGCAAGATCCTCTCCCTCACCGACGACGGCACAGCTGCCCTCGCCGAGGTCACCCGCCGTACGCGGCGCCTGGACGCGGAGCTGCTGGCCGCGGTCCCGCAGGACCGGCGCTCGGAGATCGCCGGCCTGCTCAACACCCTCGGTGCCCACTGGGAGGCGGTCGCGGAGCGGACGTCGCTGCCCGGCGACGACTGAACCCGCCCGCCCCGTTACGTCCCGGTTTCCCTTCCGGGTCGTTCCCGCGAGAACCTTGCGTATCCGGATAGTACGTGCTCGGATTACTTCTCGTGCGGGCCACGTCACAGGTCCGCCGGATGCGAGGAGGTAGTCGTGGCACCCAGCCAGTCCCTGGAGATCACGGTCACGGGCGGCGGCCTCGGCGGGCTGACCGCCGCACTGGCCCTGCGCCGCCAGGGCTTCCGGGCCACCGTGCTCGAGGCCGCGCCGCAGCTCGGCGAGGTCGGCGCCGGGATCCAGACCGCCCCCAACGCCAGCCGCATCCTGTTCGGCCTGGGGCTGCGCCGGTCGCTGGAGCGGATCCACACCGCCCCGCAGGACCAGGTGCGGCGGCGCTGGGCCGACGGCTCGATCATCGCCCAGCTCCCGCTCGGGCAGCAGGTCGTCGAGGCCTACGGTGCGCCGTACTGGCACTACCACCGCGCCGACCTGCACCGCGTCCTGCTCGATGCCTGCCTCGACCCGGACGGCCCCGGCCCCGCCGTGACCGTGCACACCGACGCGAAGGTCGTCGAGCTCGACCGCAGCGACCCGGACCGCCCGGTGGCGGTCACCGCGCGCGGGCTGCGCGTCGCGGGCGACGTGCTGGTCGGCGCCGACGGCATCCGGTCCGGGGTGCGCGACCTCGCCGGGTTCGACGACACCCTCGCCTTCTCCGGCGAGATGGCCTACCGCGCCCTGATCCCCGGCGAGCTGATCGCCGCGGACCCGGCGACCCGGTTCCTGCTCGACCGCTACCACTCCACGATCTGGTACGGCCCCGGCAAGCACCTGGTGCACTACATGATCCGCCGCGGCGAGTACCTCAACGTCGTCGCGATCGTGCCCTGCACCGAGCAGGTCGAGCGCGACTGGAGCGCCCCCGCCACCGCCGAGGACCTCGTCGCCGACTTCGCCGACTGGGACGACCGCGTCCCGGCGATGCTGTCCAAGGCCAAGGACGACGTCTCGGTGTGGGCGCTGTACCGGCGCCGCCGCGACCCGGTCTGGCTCGACGGCCGGGTCGTCCTCCTCGGCGACGCCTGCCACGCGATGCTCCCCTACCAGGCCCAGGGCGCCTCGCAGGCGATGGAGGACGCCGCCGTGCTGGCCGAGGAGCTCGGCGCGGCCGGCCGCGGCGGGATCGACACCGCGCTCGCGCGGTACGTGCAGCGCCGCGCCAAGCACGCGGGCGTCGTCCAGGACGCCTCGCTGCAGAACATGGACTTCTACCACCTGCCCGACGGCCCCGAGCAGCGCGAACGCGACGAGAAGCTGCGCCGCTTCCAGGGCGAGTCCGACGTGTCCTACGACTGGCTGTGGCGGGGTTCCCCGTTGAACGATCCGGACGACGAGTCCGTCACCTACCCCTTCGCCCGATAGAGGAGCACCGACATGCGTACCGGAGACCAGGTCGTCCAGGACCTGCCCTGGCGCTGGGGCGTCCAGGGGAAGATCTTCCTCATCGGCGGCCTCGGCTACATGTTCGACGCCTGGGACGTCGCCCTCAACGGCTTCCTCACCCCACTGCTCGGCGTCGAGTTCGACCTCTCGACCGGCCAGCGCGGCCTCGTCGCGACGGCCAACCTCATCGGCATGGCCGTCGGCGCCGTCGCGTTCGGCACCATCGCCGACCGGATGGGCCGCAAGCGGGTCTTCAGCATCACGCTGCTGATCTTCGCCCTGTTCTCCGTACTGGGCGCCTTCTCCCCCAGCTGGGAGGTCTTCCTGGCGCTGCGCTTCCTGGCCGGCATCGGGCTCGGCGGCTGCATCCCCGTCGACTACGCGATCGTCAGTGAGTTCTCACCCCGGCGCTACCGGGGCAAGGTGCTCGCCGCGATGGACGGCTGGTGGCCGATCGGCGCCACCCTCGCCGGGCTGTCGGCGACCCTGCTGGTGCCCGTCGAGGGCAACTGGCGCTGGATGCTCGCGCTGATGGTGCTGCCCGCGCTGCTGCTGGTCTGGGTCCGCCGCGGCGTCCCGGAGTCCCCGCTCTACCTGGCCCGGACCGGCCGCGAGGCCGAGGCCCGCGCCGTCATCGACGACATGGTCCGCCGCACCGGCGCCCCCGTCGAGCAGTACACGATCACCGCCGCCGCGCCGGAGCCGACCACCTCGCGCCGCCGCGGTCTCGGCGCGCTGGCCGAGCAGCTGCGCATGGTGTGGTCGTTCAACCCGCGCATCACCGGCGTCGCCTGGTCGCTGTTCATCACCGTCATGGTCGTCTACTACGCCGCGCTGTCCTGGATGCCGTCGATCCTGCGGGCCCAGGGCATGGGCGAGGTGGCCGCGTTCGCCTCCACCACGGTCATGAACGCGGTCGGCATCCTCGGGGTCATCACCTCGGTGCTGCTGGTCGAGGTCGTCGGCCGCAAGTGGGTCATCGGCGTCGCGGGACCGTGCGCCGCACTGTCGCTGGTCGTGTTCTCGCTGGTCATGGGCTCGTCCACGGCGGCGGTCGCGATGATCGCGGTGTTCGGGTTCTTCGCCCTGGTCGTCATCCCGGTCATGTACGCCTACGTCTCCGAGCTCTACCCCACCGAGCTGCGGGCCTCGGGCTTCGGCTGGGCGTCGTCGTCGAGCCGGGCGGTGACCGGCTTCGTCCCGCTGATCTTCGGCAGCCTGCTGTGGCCGGTGCTGGGCCTGCCGCTGACCTTCACGCTGATGGCGCTGCTGGTGCTGGCCGCGGTGACGTTCATGGCGCTCGGCGCCCCCGAGACCCGGGGCCGCGAGCTGGACCGCATCACCGGCGACGAGCAGACCCTCGACGCGCCGGCCGTGGAGCGGGTGGAGAAGGCGTGAAGCCCGCCGCGTTCACCTACCACCGGGCGTCGTCGGTGCGCGGGGCGGTCGACCTGCTGACCGAGCTGGCCGACGACGAGCCCAAGCTGCTCGCCGGCGGGCAGAGCCTGGTCGCGATGATGAACTACCGGATGGCCCGCCCCGGGCACCTGATCGACCTCACGCACGTGCCGGGCCTGGCCGGCATCCGCCGCACCGGCGGTGCACTCCGGATCGGCGCACTCACCACGCACCGGGCCGTCGAGCGGGCCGACCTCGGGCCGGACTTCGCGGTCCTGTCGGCCGCGATGCGCTGGGTCGGGCACCTGCCGATCCGCACCCGCGGCACCGTCGGGGGGTCGATCGCGCACGGCGACGCCACCGCCGAGTGGTGTCTGCTGGCCGTGCTCCTCGACGCCGTGGTCGTCGCCGAGGGGCCGGGCGGGCGCCGCGAGATCCGGGCGCGGGAGTTCTTCCTCGGCCCGTTCACCACCGCCCTGGCCCCCGACGAGGTGATCGTCGAGGTCGTGTTCCCCCGGCCCGCGCCGCGGGCGGCGCTCACCGAGTACGCCGACCGGCGTGGCGACTTCGCCGTCGTCGCGGCGGGGGTGGACCTGGACACCGAGGAGGTCGTGCTCGGTGGGGTCGGCGCCGTCCCGGTGCTGGTCGGCCCGGCAGGGACGCCGTCGGAGGTCGCCGACGGGCTGGAGCTGCGCGACGAGGCCGGGATCCCCGCGGCGTACCGCCGCGGCCTGGTCCGCACCCTCGTCGCCCGGGCACGGGAGGAGGCCGCCGGTGGCTGAGCCCGGATTCCGCCGCGACGGCAGCTGGGTCGGCGCGTCCGTCCCGCGCCGGGAGGACCCGCGGCTGCTCACCGGCCGCGGCCGGTTCGTCGACGACATCACGCTGCCCCGGATGCTGCACGCCGCGTTCGTGCGCAGCACCGAGGCACACGCCAGGGTGGTCGACGTCGACCTGTCCGAGGTCCGTGCGGTCCCCGGCGTCGTCGCCGCGTTCGCCGCCGCCGACCTCGCCCTGCGCGACATCACCGCGTTGCTCGACCGGCCGATCGAGGAGTTCGTCCCGACCTCGATGCCGGTGCTGGCCGGGGAGAAGGTCCGCTACGTCGGCGAACCGCTCGCGATCGTGCTCGCCACCGACCCCTACGCCGCCGAGGACGGGGTGGAGGCCGCCGTCGTCGAGCTCGACCCGCTCGACCCGGTGGTCACCGAGGCCGCCGCGCTGGCCGCGGCCGGCCCGCCGGTGCACGACGAGGCCCCCGGCAACGTGCTCGTGGACGTGTCGCTGTTCGCGACCGAGGGCATCGACGACGTGTTCGCCGACGCGCACACGGTCGTCTCGGTCGAGGCACGGACCGGTCGGCAGAACGCGCTCCCGCTGGAGACCCGCGGCGTCGTCGCCGACTGGGACGACCGCGACGAGCAGCTGGTCGTGCGCACCTGCACCCAGGTCCCGCACCAGGTCCGCACGGTCCTGGCCCGCTGTGCCGGGCTCGACGAGAGACAGGTCCGGGTCCTGGTGCCGGACATGGGCGGCGGGTTCGGGCAGAAGTGCGTCGTCGGCCGGGAGGAGATCGCCGCCGCGGCCGCCGCGAAGCGGCTCCGCCGTCCGGTGAAGTGGATCGAGGACCGGCGCGAGGCGCTGACCGCGAGCTTCCTGGCCCGCGAGCAGCACTACACCGCCCGCGCCGCGTTCACCGCCGACGGGGAGATCCTCGCCCTGGAGTCCGACGTCGTCTGCGACATGGGCGCCTACTCCTGCTACCCGTTCACCGCGGGCATCGAGCCGCTGATGGCCTCGGCGGAGATGCCCGGCGTCTACCGGGTGCCGGCCTACCGGGTGCGCGGCCGCGCGGTCACCACGAACAAAGCGCCGACCGCGCCGTACCGCGGGGTGTCCCGGCCGCAGTACGTGATGGTGATGGAGCGGCTGATGGAGCGCGCCGCCCGCGAGCTCGGGCTCGACGCCCTGGAGGTCCGCCGCCGCAACCTGATCACCGAGTTCCCCTACCGCGGGGTCAACGCGATCACCTACGACCCGGGGTCCTACCGGGAGTCGCTGGACCTGTGCGAGCAGGTGCTGCGCGACGAGGGCTGGCCCGGGCGCACCCTGTCCGACGGCCGGGTCCTCGGCATCGGCTACTCCTGCTTCTCCGAGCGCACCGGCTACGGCTCCGGCGCGTTCGCGGCGCGGAAGATACAGGTCGTCCCCGGGTTCGACCTGTCCCAGATCACGATGGACCTGGACGGCACGGTCACCGTCACCACCGGCACGCTCTCGCACGGCCAGAGCCACGAGACGACCTTCGCCCAGATCGTCGCCGACCGGCTCGGCCTGCCCTACGACAAGGTCACGATCGTCCAGGGCGACACCGACCGGATCACCTACGGCTGGGGCTCGTTCGCGTCCCGCTCGGTGACGATCGGCGGGTCCGCGGCGGCCGCGGCGGCGGTGAAGCTGGGCGACCAGCTCCGTGCGCTGGCCGCGCACCTCGCCGGGAGCGACGTCGACTCCGCCGAGCTCGACGGCCGCGGCGGCGTCCGCGCCGGGGACCGCACGTTCTCCTACGCCGAGCTGGCCGACGTCGCCTACCTGCGCGCGCACCTGCTTCCCAAGGAGGTCGGGCCGGGCCTGACCGCGACGGCGAGCTTCGACGTCGGCGGCGACGGCACGTTCTCCAACGCCACGCACGGCTGCGTCGTCGCGCTGGACCCGGGCACCGGCGGCGTGGAGATCCTGCGCTACGTCTGCGTCGAGGACTGCGGCGTCGCCATCCACCCGCGCGTGGTCGAGGGGCAGGCCCGCGGCGGCATCGCCCAGGGCATCGCCGGGGCGCTGTTCGAGCAGGTCGTCTACGACGAGCTCGGCCAGCCGCTCGCGCCGAGCTTCATGGAGTACAAGGTCCCGACCGCCGCCGAGATCCCCGACGTGCGCATCGAGCACCTCGAGACACCGTGCGCGTTCACCGCCGACGGCGCGAAGGGCGCAGGCGAGGGCGGCACGATCGGCGCCCCCGCGGCCGTGCTCAACGCCGTCAACGACGCGCTGCGCACGACCGGCGTCGAGCTGGACTCCACCCCGATCCCCCGCGCCGCCCTCTTCGCGGCCCTGAACCAGGAGGCATCGTGACCGACGTCCAGCTGGTCGAGCTGACCGTCAACGGCGAGCGTCACGAGCTGGCGATCCCGCCGCGCCGCACGCTGGCCGACGTGCTCCGCCACGACCTGGGGCTGACCGGCACCCACGTCGGCTGCGAGCACGGGATCTGCGGGGCGTGCACCGTGCTCGTCGACGACGCGCCCGCCCGCGCCTGCCTGCTGTTCGCCGTGCAGGTGGAGAACGCAGCGATCCGCACCGTCGAGTCGCTGTCCGGGCCCGACGGCGGGCTGTCGGACCTGCAGCAGTGCTTCGGCGAGCACCACGGTCTGCAGTGCGGCTTCTGCACCCCCGGGTTCCTGATGCTGGCCGAGGGCTACCTCGCCGAGTCCCCCGACGCGGATCGCGAGGAGATCCGCGAGGTCGTGGCGTCGAACCTGTGCCGGTGCACCGGCTACCAGACCATCGTCGACGCCGTGGAGGACTGCGCGGGCCGGCGCCGCGCCGCGCTGCAGTCCGCACTGGACTCCGCACCCCGTTCCGCCCCGCAGTCCGCCCCGCAGTCCGCACTGGACGGAGCATCCGCATGAGCCCGCACGCCACCGGTCCGCACGGGGCCGGCACCGACGCGACCTATGCGACCGCCGGGTTCGGCGCGGCCGCGCGGCGCGGGACCCGGCCCGCGGTCGTCGTCGTGGACCTGACGGTCGGGTTCACCGACCCCGCGCTGCCCACCGGCAGCGAGCTGTCCGAGGTCGTCGCGGCGACGTCGACCCTGGTCGGGGCGGCCCGCACCCTCGACGCCCCGGTGGTGTGGACGACGATCGCCTACACCCCCGCCGAGCTCGACACCCTGCCCTGGCTGGTGAAGGCGCCCGGCATGCGCTCGCTCGTCGAGGGTTCGGCCGCCGTCGGCTTCGACCCTCGGCTCGACGTCCGCGGCACCGACCACACCCTGACCAAGAAGGGTGCCTCGGCGTTCTTCGACACCGGGCTCGCGACCCTGCTGCAGTCCTCCGGTGTGGACACCGTGCTGGTGTGCGGGGCCACCACCTCGGGCTGTGTCCGCGCGACCGCCGTCGACGCCGTCCAGTCCGGGTTCGGCGTACTGGTGCCGCGTGAGTGCGTCGGCGACCGCGCGGCCGGGCCGCACGAGGCGAACCTGTTCGACATCCACGCCAAGTACGGCGACGTGATCGGTCTCGACGACGCGCTCGCCTACCTGAAGGGACTCCTGTGACCGTCACGTCCACCCGCCTCCGGCAGGTCCGCCAGGACGCGCTCGCCGACCTCGCCGACGTCCCCGCCGTGTCCCGCTGGGTGCGGCACGGCGACCTGGCGCTGCACGCCCTGGACTACGGCGGCGACGGCGTCGCCGTCCTGGTCCTGCCCGGCATCACCAGCCCCGCGGTGACGATGGACTTCGTCGCCCGCGAGCTCGTCGACCTGTGCCGCCCGGTGGTGCTCGACGTCCGCGGTCGCGGGCTGTCCGACACCGGCGGCTCCTGGACCCTCGACGACTACGCCGGCGACGCCGTGGCCGTGCTCGACGCGCTGGACCTGGGCCCCGACACGGTGCTGTTCGGGCACTCGATGGGCGCCCGGATCGCCGCCGTCGCCGCCACGCGACGGCCGGTCGGCGGCGCCGTGCTCGTCGACCCGCCGCTGTCGGGACCCGGCCGCGCGCCGTACCCGACGACGCTGGAGGCGTTCCTGGGCCAGCTGCACGAGGCACAGCACGGCACCGACGCCGACGGGGTCGCGCGGTCCTGGCCTCGCTGGCCCCGCCGCGAGCAGGAGCTGCGCGCACGCTGGCTGTCCTCCTGCGACGAGGCCGCGATCGCCGCGACGCACGCCGGGTTCGAGTCCGAGGACTTCTTCGACGTCTGGCCGAGCGTCCCGGCGCCGGTGACCCTGCTGTACGGCGCGGACTCCCCCGTCGTGCCCGCGTCCGGGGTCGCCGAGCTCGCCGCCGCCCGGCCGGGCTCCCGGCTCGTCGCCGTCCCGGACGCCGGGCACATGGTGTTCTGGGACAACCCGGCCGAGGCGCTGGAGCTGCTGCGCACGACGCTCACCGGGCTCCTCCGGGGCTGACCCCGCCCCGCCCTACGCCGCCCCGGCTCCCGGGGCGATCGGCGCGGGCCTACCGTCTCGGTGTGCAACCGTGCCCGCGCCCGATCACGTCCCTGCTGCGGGCGGCCGTCCTGCTGGTGGCCGCCCTGCTCCTGGCAGGCTGCTCCGCCGACCGTCCCGCCGCCTCGTCGGCGCAGGACACCGAGCCCTGGCCGGGACAGACCGCCTCGGAGCGGGTCGGCGCCCCCGGGCTGGAGGCGCTGCGGACCAAGTTCCGCTTCTACGCCCAGGACCCCTGCTGGACGGGCGACGCGGCGAAGGTCTTCCCGCGCTGCGGCCGGTTCACCACCGAGATCCGCAACGTGCTGCCCCAGGTCCGCCACGACGCACCCGCCGCGGCCACGCAGGCCGACCTCGTCGGGAAGGCGCTGGACGACTTCGCCGCGAAGGGCTGCCAGGCCGACCCGGGAACCCTCGCCGAGGGCGAGGCCACCGTCTGCGGCCCGGCGTTCCGCGCGGTCCAGGAGACCGTCCAGGGCATGGCGACGGCGGCGGGCGCCGGAACCTGAGGGCCCTGCGCCGTCCATGATCGCCAGGAGTGGAGTCCGGAGCGCAGTCCGCCCACCTCCACGCTCCACTCCTGGCGATCATGGAACGGCGACGCGCACCCCGGCCGGCCCCGGCGCGTCGACCGGCGAGCCCGCGGCGGGAGCGGCCCCGCCATCCCGCGGCGACGGAGCACACCGCCGTCCCGCGGCGACGGCGCACACCCTCACCCCGCGGCAGCCCCGGTGAGGAACGCGTCCAGCTCCGCCCGGGTCGGCGCCGTGGCCGGCCCGTGCCGGGTGACCGCGAGTGCCGCGGCCGCACCGGCCCGGGCGACCGCCTCGGACCACGCGGTGCCGCGCAGCAGCTCCGCGGCCAGGACACCGCAGTGCGCGTCCCCGGCGCCGTTGGTGTCGACGGCGTCCACCACCGGCGCCGGGACGGCCTCCACCGCCCCGTCGCGGACGACCACGCAGCCCGCGGCTCCGTCGCGGACGACCACGGCCGCGTCGTCGCGCAGTTGCCGTGCCAGCGCCTCGGCGGCGCGCGCCGCGGTCGGCTCCCCGGTCAGCAGCCGCGCCTCCCGCGCGTTGGTGCTGAGCACCCCGGTCGCGGCGAGCATCCGCTCCCACAGCGTGTCCGGCACGTCCGTGACCAGCGGCCCCGGATCGAGCAGGACCGTCGCCGACGACTCCTCGGCCGCGGCGAGCAGCGCCCCGGCCTTGTCCGGGACGAGCAGGCTGTAGCCGGACACGTAGAGCACGTCGTCGGCGGTGGTCGCGGGGAGCCCGGCGGGGAGCGCGGTCTCGACACCGCTGCCGGTGACGAAGGTCCGCTCCCCGGACGGGTCGACCAGGGTCACGCAGATCCCGGTGTCGCCACCGAGGTCGGGCGGCGCGGTCACCGTGACACCCTCCGCGGCCAGCGCGGTCCGCACCAGGTCACCGTGCGGACCGGTGCCGTGCCCGCCGGCGTAGAGGACCTCGGCCCCGGCCCGGGCGGCCGCGGCGACGACGTTGAACCCGCCGCCGGGCAGCATCGTGGTGCCGGTGGCGAGCACGTCACCGCCCGGCGGAGGCAGCGCGGGAACCTGCATGACCAGGTCGACCAGGACCTGTCCGGAGTGGACGAGCTGGCCGGTCACCGCTGCTCCCGGGCCCCGCCCAGCGCGGCGTACACCCCGGCCGCGACGACGAAGGTGATCACCCAGGCCAGCCCGTTCTCGCCGAACCAGGTGCCGGCGAGCGGCCCGGTGAACCACGGCTCCGACGACGGCCCGACGGTGGCGAACAGGTAGCCGACGACGATCGCCAGCGCCCAGGCCGCCGTCGCCCGCGGCTCGATCCCGCCGCGGTACCAGTAGCCGCTGCTGCGCGAGGTGTCCATCAGGGCCACCGGGTCGTAGTGACGGCGACGCAGCATGTCGACGGCGAACACCCCGACCCAGGCGGTGATCGGCACGGCGAGGGCGCTGATGAAGGCAATGAACGGCGGGTAGAAGCCGTCGGCGATCAGCATGAAGTAGATCGCGCCGACGAAGGTCACGAGCACGTCGACGACGACGGCGTACACCCGCGGCAGCCGCACGCCCAGGGTCAGCGTGGTCAGCCCGGCCGAGTAGACCGACAGGTGGTTGGACAGCAGCAGCCCGCCGAACGCGGCGACCAGGTACGGGATCGCCATCCACGCGGGGAGCAGGTCGCGGATCGCGGCGACCGGGTCCTCGGCGGTGGCCAGGGTCGGGTCACCGGCGGCGAGCAGGCTGCCCAGCGAGATCAGCAGCACCAGCGGGATGCCCGCACCGGCGGCGGCCGAGGCGACCAGGGAGCCGGCCCGCACCGACGGGGACTGGTAGCGGGACATGTCGGCCGAGGCGTTGGCCCAGCCGATGCCGGTGCCCGCCGCGATCACCCCGACCGCGGCGACGACCGCACCCGACGGCGCGGGGGCGGCCGCGGCGACCGCGGCCCAGTCGACGGTGGCGACCAGGAACCCGCCGACGACGATGTTCAGCGCGCCGAACACCCAGGTCGCCCAGCGCTGCACCGCGACGAGCACCGCGTGCCCCAGCCCGGCGACGAGCACCGTGCACAGCACGAACACCGCGATGCAGACGATCGTGATCACCGGGTGGTCCTTCGCCGACGGGCTGGTGCCCGCGATGATCGTGACCAGCGACAGCAGCGCGAACGCGGCCGTGGTGGTGTTGACCGTCTCCCAGCCCAGCCGCGACAGCAGCGACACCAGGGTCGGGCCGATGTTGCCGCGGGCGCCGAACACCGCACGCGACAGCGTCAGCCCGGGGGCCCCGCCGCGCCGCCCGGCGATCGAGACGGCGCCGACGATCGCGAACGACCCGACGCTGCCGAGCACCGCGGCGATCACCGCCTGGGTGATGTTCAGCCCGGAGGCGACCAGCGTCGCGCCGAGCGGGAGACCGAGGATGGAGATGTTCGCGGCGAACCAGACCCAGAAGAGCTGCCCCGGGCGGCCGTGCCGTTCGGCGACCGGGACGGGTTCGATGCCGCGGGTCTCGAGCGTGCCGGTCCCGGCGGTGCCGGTGTCGGTCGTGCTGGTGGCCATGTCGGCCTCCTGTCAGGATGGAAGGCGGAGGCGGAGCAGCCCCTCGACCACGTCGTCGAGGGGATCGAGCAGGGCGGCGTTGACCCGGCGAACGGTGCCGACGAGGTCGGCGGGCAGTGCGGCGGCGCCGTGCACCGCTCCGAGGACCGCGCCGCAGATCGCGGCGACGGTGTCGGTGTCACCGCCCAGCGAGGCGGCGGTGACCAGCGCGGCCCGGGGATCGTCGCCGAGGGCGGCGGCGAGCCCGAGGGCCGCGACGACGGACTCGGTCGCGGTGACCGAGGTGCCGACGACGTCGACGACGGTGTCGGCGAGCGCGGCGCGGTCGAGCCCGGGCAGGACCCGGAACGCGACGTCGAGGCGGGCGGCGACGTCGGCGCCCGCCGCCCAGCCGCCACGTCGCGCACCGGCCCGGGCGGCGTCGAGCGCGGCGTCCAGCGCGGCAGGGAGCCCCGCGCCGGACACCCCGGCCGACACCGCGGCGGCCACCGCGGCGGCGGCGGCGATCCCGGGTGCGGTGTGGTGGGTGACGACCGCGGACTCCACCACGGCGTCGAGGAGCCGCGGACCGGTGTGCGCGATGCCGACCGGCGCGACGCGCATCGCGGCGCCGTTGGTGACGCCGTCGCGGCCCGCGAGCTCCGGCGGCTCACCGTCCGCGAGCCGGGTCAGGGCCCGGCGGGTGGACGGGCCGAGCAGGTCCAGCGACCCGCGCCGGATCATGTCCTGCTCCCACGCCTCCAGGGCACCGGCGAACACCCGGGCCGGGACGTGGCCCCCGTGGTCGAGCAGGATCCGGGCGAGCAGCAGCGCCTGCTCGGTGTCGTCGGTGACGGTGCCCGCCGGGAGCTTCGGGGCGATCGGCTGGTCGTCGGCGCCGTCGAGGAGCCGGTCGACGACGCCGTAGCGCTCGGTGATCGCGGCCCGGGACAGCGACTGGGTGGGCATCCCGAGGGCGTCGCCGACGGCGAGGCCGAGCAGCGCGCCCATGGCGCGGTCGTGCGGGTCGCTCACCGCTGCTCCCCGAACGCGAGGTGGAACCGGAAGCGCTGCGGATCCAGCAGACTGACGACGTGCTCGACGAGCCCGCCGCGGGCGTCGCGGGTGACCCGGACGGCGCGCAGGAACAGCTCGCCGGGCTCGCGTTCGAGGGTGACGGCGTCGGCGGTGTCGAGCGGGGCGACCGAGATCCACTGCTCCCCCGCGACGCCGAGCAGGCCCGCCGCGGCGAGGGTGGCGGTGATCGATCCGTCGACGAGACCGGTCTCCGGGAGCCGGGCGAGGTCACCGGTGGCGGGCAGCGAGGCGGTCTCCAGCGAGACCGGGTCGGACCCGGCCCGCCGCAGCCGGCGCACGGTGACCAGCGGCCCCTCGTACCCGGTGGGACCGGGGTCGCCGCCGGCGGCGATGCCGAGCAGCTCGGTGCGGACGGCCGCGCCGGACGCGGCGAACGCCTGCGCCCAGCCGAGCCGCTGGTCCAGGGGCGACCCGTCGAAGGTGACGAACGAGCCGACACCGGTCTCGGTGGTGATGAGGTCGCGCCGCGCGAGCTCGGCCAGCGCGCTGCGGACCGTGCCGCGCGAGACGGCGTAGGTGCGGGCGAGCTGGTTCTCCCCCGGGAGCTGTTCACCGTTCGGCAACCGGCCGGAGCGGATCCGCCCGGCGAGGTCCTCGACGAGGCGCGCCCTCTTGGAGCGGCCACCCTGTTCAGACATGTACAAACATGTACAGCAGCAGGGCGTCCCCGTCCACCCCCACGTCGGCACCGGTCCCGATCTCGTGATCGCCGGGTGGGGAGTGCGGACGCCGGCCCGGCGACCCCCGCGCTCCACACCCGGCGATCACGGAGGCGGTCGGGCCGCGGACACGACGGAGACCCGCGTGCCGGTGCGGCACGCGGGTCCCGGCCCCACGGGGCTCAGCCGGCGAGCAGCGCCCCCGCCCCGGGCACCCGCGGCTCCAGCCCGAGCTCGGTGAGGATGCGGTGCGCCGTCGCGGTGGCCGCGGACAGCACCGGGATCCCCACTTCCTCCTGCACGGCCTCGATCGAGGGCAGCGACGGCATCTGCACGCACGCGCTGAGCACCAGCGCGTCGGCACCGGCCAGGTCCAGCCTGCGCCAGTGTTCGCGCAGGTCGGCCGGGTCGAGCCGGGCGACGGCGAGGTTGTCGGGCACCTCCAGCGACAGCGAGTCGACGACCCGCACCCCCGCGTCCTCGATGTAGTCCACGACCGCCTTCGTCAGCGGCTCCAGGTACGGCGTGATGATCGCGACCCGGGTCGCACCCAGCGCCGCGATCCCGGACAGCAGCGCCCCCGCACTGGACACGACGGGCGCCGACGAGCCCTCGGCCCGCAGCGCGGCGGTGATGTCGTCCTCGGCGGTGCAGTGGTAGCCGGGGCCCTGCGCCATGATCGCCACCAGGCAGGCGGTCGCGACGACGTCCGGGCGGGCGTCGGCCAGCTCGGCCGCGGCCCGCCGGGCCTGGGCGTTCATCGCACGCAGCTGCTCGGGCGTCACGTGCTGCATCCGGGCCCGCGCCGCGTGGAAGACGAACCGGTCGTCGGGCAGCACGTCCTCGCGGGCGCGCAGCATCCGCGGGAGCTCGGTCTCCATCGTGAGGTTCGAGCTCGGGACGATCATCCCCACGTGGTGGTCGGTCATCGCTTCCCCACCGGGCGCATCTCCGGGACGGTCAGCTCCCCGGCGTCGACGATCAGCTCGTCGTCGAGGAACAGCGAGTTGCCGCGCATCGGGATGTCGAAGTGGCAGGCGGTGTCGTTCGGGCCGCCGAGCTCGTTGTTCGGGCCGATCGAGAACATGACGTTGCCGTAGAAGCTGCGCAGCTCCATGCCCATGCCCCCGCCGAACTGGGTCAGGCCGTGCCAGTGGGCGCGCTCGTCGAGGCCCCAGCCGACGTGGCTCATGCCGTAGCCGCGCGGGTCGTCGAAGCTCTCGATGTAGGAGCGCAGCAGGTCCGCGTCGAGCCCGGAGGAGCCCGCGCCACCGCGGATGTCGCGGATGAAGCCCTCCTCGATGGTGATCTCGACCGGGGTCTGCACGTAGGTGTTGAACGGCAGCAGCACGTCGCCGGGGGCGAGGACGATCTTCCCGTCGACGCCGTCGTCGGCACCGCCGGTGAACACGAACGCGGCCGGCCAGTGGTCCCAGCGGCCGGGGGTGTCGGTGTAGCCGTACTCGCTCATCGTCGGGTACATGCCGAGCCGGTAGGTGACGTCGGTGCCGTGCGGGCTGGTGATCCGCATGGTCGACGCCTTGGCCAGCAGCTCCGCGCCGGTCTCGACGCGCTCGCGCAGCCCGGTGGTCGGCATCAGCCGGGCCAGCAGCTCGGGCGGCTCGACGGCGGTGAGGATGCGGGTGCCCGCGTCCTGGATCGCGAACTGCTCCTTGCTGAACAGCAGGAACGTGCAGTCCACGACCATGTCCGCGGCCTTGAGCGCGTCCACGGCCAGCGGGATGTTGCCCAGGCCGGAGTCGCCGACCGCCCAGGCGCCGCCCGCGCTCGCCGGCGACGGCAGCCGCATGTGGTAGCCGGTCGCACCCAGCTTCTGGATCGCCCAGAGGAAGGCGTCGGCGTACTCGGTCCGTTCCGCGCCCCGGGTGAGGACGACGACCGTCTCCCCCTCGTGCACGCCCGACAGCGTCAGCTGCTGCAGGCAGATGTCGTTGAACAGGTTCTGGTCCATCGCGCACCTCCGTGTCTCGTCCGATTAATCCGAGCACGTACTATCCGGATACGCAATACCTTGCGACGAGCGGAAACGGCACCGTCACACGGGACGGATCAGCCGGGGGCGCCGTCGCAGACGGACTTCAGCGACCGCCCGAGGGCGTTGCGGTGGACCTCGTCGAGCCCACGGGCCTGTTCGACCGCGGCCTGGGCCAGGGTCGACGGGCACTCCTCGTTCGCCCGGGCCGGGCCGGCCAGCTTCAGCGCGGCCACCAGCTCGTCGCCGATCCGGTCCAGCTGCGGCCGCACCCGGGCCAGCTCGGGCCGCTGCGCGGGACGGGTGTCGGGCCGGTCGGTCCACTGCCGGATCAGGTCGTTCTGCACCTGGGTGCTCGCCGCGATCTGGTCGGCGACGATCCGGGCCGCCCAGTCGGGGTCGACGCCGTCGCGGGTCGCGTCGGCCCGGGTCTCGGCGACGACGGCCGCCTCCCGGCCTGCGTCGGTGACGGCCGTTGCAGTGCCGAACTTCGCCGCGGCCACCTGGTCCGAGATCCGGGCGCGCTGCGCGGACAGCTCCACGATCCGGATGAGCCCGTCGGCCGGGGACGCGCCGGGCGGACCCTCGGTCAGCGGGAGGGGCTGGTCGCCGCACCCGGCCAACAGCCCCAGGGCCAGGACGACCCCGGCCAGTGCGGTACCGCGTCTGCCGATCACAGCGGCGAGCCTACGACCGCAGCGGTCGTGGCCCCCCGCCGCCCGCGACATTCCCGGAATCCGGCCCACCCGGTAATCCTTTCGCCACGACACACCGCGGGGGTGCGTTCCGGTCCCCCGGACACGCACCCCCGCGGAGAATGCAACGACGCCGGCCGTCACCCGGTCCGCGGATTCCCGTGACCGAGTCCGGCCGGCCCGGTCAGAACCAGGCCTTGCGTCCTCCCACCGGCCGTCCGATCGCCCCCAGGATCAGCAGGACCACACCGACGATCACCAGCAGGCCGCCGAGGTAGTAGAGAATGGAGATACCGGTGAAATAGCCCACCAGCAGCAGGATCAGACCAAGAATGATCATTTCGCGTCCCCTCCCAGGAATGTGAGGGGAAAGTACTCACGTCCGGATGGTTCCGCAGCGCGGGAATCGATTCCGATGCCCGATTCGTGACCTGCCGTGCGCCGGGCGGTACGCGGGGACCGTCACACGCCGGAACGGTTCGGCCCGGCGCCGGAGGGGGAACACGGCTCTCGCACCCGAGCGCGAGGAGGACGACATGGGCCGCACCGTGGCCGACCAGATGATCGAGCTGCTGCACCAGGCCGGCGTCGAACGGATTTACGGCCTGGTGGGCGACAGCCTCAACCCGATCGCGGACGCGATCCGCCGCGACGGCCGCATCCGGTGGGTGCACGTGCACAACGAGGAGGCCGCGGCGCTCGCGGCCGCGGCGGAGGCCCAGCTCACCGGGCGGCTCGCGGTCTGCGCCGGCAGCTGCGGCCCCGGCAACACGCATCTGATCCAGGGCCTGATGGACGCCCACCGCACCGGTGCGCCGGTGCTGGCGATCGCCTCGCACATCCCGTCGGTCCAGATCGGCACCGGCTACTTCCAGGAGACCCACCCGGAACGGCTGTTCACCGAGTGCTCGGCGTACTGCGAGCTGATCTCGCGGCCCGAGCAGATGCCCCGGATGCAGCGGATCGCGATGCAGACCGCGCTCGCCGAGTCCGACGTGTCGGTGCTGGTCCTGCCGGGCGACGTCAGCGCGCTCGATGCCCCGAACGACACCGGCTCCTCGCACCTGTCCCCGCCCACCGGCGTCGTGCGACCGTCCGAGGAGCAGGTGGCCGAGCTGGCCCGGCTCGTCGACGCCGCGGACACCGTGACGCTGTTCGTCGGGGCCGGCATCGAGCGCGCCCGCGAGCAGGTGCTCGCACTCGCCGACAGGGTGAAGGCGCCGATCGGCCACTCGCTGCGCGGCAAGGAGTGGATCCAGTACGACAACCCCTACGACGTGGGCATGTCCGGACTCCTCGGCTACGGCGCCTGCTACGAGGCGACGCACGAGGCCGACCTGCTGATCCTGATCGGCACCGACTTCCCCTACGACTCGTTCCTGCCCCAGCGCGGCACCGTGCAGATCGACGTCGACCCCGCACGCCTCGGGCGTCGCACCCTGCTGGAGCTGGGCGTGCACGGCGACGCCGCGTCCACCCTGGACGCGCTGCTGCCGCGGATCGTGGAGAAGACCGACCGCTCCTTCCTCGACCGGATGCTGCGCAAGCACGCGGAGGCGCTGGAGAAGGTCGTCGGCGCCTACACCCGCAAGGTCTCCGACCTTCGCCCGATCCACCCCGAGCACGTCGCGGCGGTCCTCGACGAGGAGATGGCCGAGGACGCGATCGCCACCGTCGACACCGGCATGTGCAACGTGTGGGCGGCGCGCTACCTGTCCCCCAACGGCCGGCGCCGGATCATCGGCTCCTACCGGCACGGGACGATGGCCAACGCCCTGCCGCACGCGATCGGTGCGCAGTTCGCGTACCCGGACCGCCAGGTCGTGTCCCTGTCCGGCGACGGCGGGCTGACCATGCTGCTCGGCGAGCTGCTGACCGCGGCCGAGCACGACCTGCCGCTGACCGTCGTCGCGTTCAACAACGGGTCGCTGGGCATGATCCGGCTGGAGATGATGGTCGCGGGCTACCCGTCGTTCCAGACCGACCACGGCCCGGCCGACCTGGCCGGGATCGCCCGCGCCGCCGGCCTGTACGCCGAGGCCGTCGACGACCCGTCGGACGTGCGCGCCGCGCTGCGCCGGGCGCTGGACCACCGCGGCCCGGCGCTGGTCGACGTGCGCACCGACCCGAACGCGCTGTCCATCCCGCCGCACATCACCGCCGCGCAGGTCCGCGGGTTCGCCCTCGCCGCGACCCGCACGGTGCTCGACGGCGGCGTCGGGAGGATGGTCGAGCTGGCGCGCAGCAACCTGCGGTCGATCCCGCGCCCCTGAGCGGGGCGCGTCAGCCGGCGCGGGCGGCGAGCCCGGGGGCCGAGACCGCGTGGTCCAGCGCGATCGCGGCGGCGCCCCGGAGCACGCCGTCCTCGCCGTGCGCGTCGTCGTGCACCGGCGGCGCGAGGGCGCGACGGAAGGCCATCAGCCCGTCGTCGTAGGCGACGGCGAACGCCTCGGGCGCCGCGGCCCGCAGCGCGGGGCCGAGCCCGGCCAGCACGACGACCTCCGGGTCGTGCGCGTTGACCAGCCCGGCGGTCCCACGGGCCAGCGACGCCGACGCGCTCGTGACCGCGGCCGCCGGGCCGGGTTCACCGGCCGCGGCACGGTCGAGCACGGCGCGGGCGTAGCTGTACGGGGCGTCCGGCTCGGGCTCGCCCAGCATCCTGGCCAGCGCCCGGCCGTCGACGCCGGTGGTCCAGCAGCCCCGCGCGCCGCAGGCGCAGCGGGCCGCCGGGTCACCGAAGGGCAGGTGCCCCAGCTCCCCCGCCGCGCCACGGGCACCGGCCTGGGCGCGCCCGTCGAGCAGCAGCGCCCCGCCGATGCCCACCTCGACGGTGAGGAACAGCGCCGTTCCCGCACCGGCCGCGGCACCGTCGCGGACCTCGGCGATGCCCGCGAGGTTGGCGTCGTTGCCGACCAGCACGGGCAGGCCCGGCCCGGCGCCGATCCGGCGCACGTCCAGCGGGCTCCAGCCCTGGCCGCCACCGGTCTCGGCGAAGTGCTCGTCGACGACCGTCGCGGCCACACCGACCCCGACCGCCACCACCGGTCCGGGTGCCTGCGCGACCAGCTCACCGACCACCCCGTCCAGCTCCGTGGCGACGGAGTCCGGGTCGCGACGCCGGTGCGGGCCCGACCGCACCGCGAACGGCACGCCGTCCAGCCCGGCGAGTCCGGCCCGCCATCCCTCGAACCGCACGTCGACGGCGACGACGCCCGGCCCGTCCGGGTTGGGTGTCAGGGTGGTGGTCGGCCGCCCGCGCCCACCGCCGGGGGCGCGCTCCTCGGTGACCCAGCCCAGGTCACGCAGCCGGGCCGCGATCTCGGTGGCCGAACCGCTGGCCAGGCGCAGCCGCCGGGCGAGCTCGACACGGGTCAGGCCGGGCTCGCGCCGGACCTCGGCCAGCACCTCGGCGGTGGCACGCCAGCGGTCGGTCTCGGCCCGTCCGGGGCGTTCACCCGGATCGGCGGCGGGCCCGGAACGTGAACCCGCCGACATCGCGGTCATCGTCGTTGACACCTCCGGCCTGCCACGATTTATCCTCGTGTCACGATGCAAAAGGCTCTCGCCTCGCCCCAGTCTCCCACCACCGGGCTCGCGCTCGCCGCGATGGCCCTCGGCGGCCTGGCCATCGGCACCACCGAGTTCGCCTCGATGGGCCTCCTGCCCGCCTTCGCCGCCGACCTCGGCGCCACCGTGCCGCAGGCCGGAACCGCCATCAGTGCCTACGCGATCGGCGTCGTCGTCGGCGCGCCGGTCCTCGCCGTGCTCGGCGCACGGTGGCCGCGCAAGCACCTGCTCCTCGCCCTGGCGGGCGCGCTGGCGGTGGCCAACGTGGCGTCGGCGTTCGCCCCGACCTTCGGCACCTTCGTCGTGACCCGGTTCCTGGCCGGACTGCCGCACGGCGCCTACTTCGGCACCGCGTCGGTGCTCGCGGCCTCGCTGGTGCCGCGCGAGCGGCGCCCGCGCGCCATCGCCACCGTCATGAGCGGGCTGATGATCGCCAACATCGTCGGTGTGCCCGGGGCGACCTGGCTCGGGCAGGCGGCGGGCTGGCCGGCCGCCTACCTGACCGTCGGCGTCGTCGCGGTGGTCACGATGCTGGCCGTGTGGCGCCTGGTCCCCGACGTCCGCGAGGAGCGCCGGGGCTCGATCCTCGGTGAGCTCTCCGCGCTGCGCCGCGGCCAGGTGTGGATCACCATGGCGGTGATCGCGACCGGGTTCGGCGGGTCGTTCGCGGTGTACAGCTACATCACCCCGGTGCTCACCGAGGTGTCCGGCCTGGCCGCCGCGGCCGTGCCGCTCGCGCTCGCCGTGTTCGGCCTCGGAATGACGCTGGGCAACCAGGTCGGCGGCCGGCTCGCCGAGGCGGCACCGGTGCGCACGATCGCGGCCGGGCTCGGCGCCGCCACGGTGTCGATGGCCCTGTTCGCGCTCACCGCGTCCTCGCCGGTGTTCGCGCTGCTGGCACTGTTCTCCCTGGCCTTCACCACCACCGCGACCACCCCGGCGCTCGCGACCCGGCTGATGGACGCCGGCCGCGAGGGCCCGACGCTGGGCGCGGCGCTGCACCACGCGGCGTTCAACGTGGCGAACGCCCTCGGTGCCGCACTGGGCGGACTCGTCCTGGCCGCCGAGTGGGGCTGGACCTCGCCCGCCGCCGTCGCGACGGTGCTGCCGCTGCTAGGCCTGGTCGCCCTGTGGCAGGCGGTGCGGATGGAGCGCGCCGAGCGGCGCGCGGAGCTCGCCCTGGCCGCCTGAGCACTCCGGTGTAAACGAGAGGTGTCGATCGGATCACCTCTGGGAAGCCTGCCTCCGAGTTGATCGTTGCGTTAAACAACGATCCCGACGGGAGGAGACCCGCGATGACCACCGGTCTGCACGAGGACGTCCTGGACGGCGCTGTCCCTGACGGCGCCGTCCCGGACGGCGGGGGCCTGTACAGCGACGTCGAGGAGCTGCTCGACGCCCTCGCCGCCGACCGCGACCGCGAGGCGCTGGTGCACCGCGACCGCCGGATCCGCGCCGGCGAGCTGGTGGACACGGTGCACCGGCTCGCCCACGTCCTCGACGGGCGGGTCGAGCGGGGATCGGTCGTCGCGCTGCTGGCGGGCAACACCCCCGAGGCCGTCGTCGCGCGGCTCGCGGTGACCCTGCTCGGTGCCGGGATCACCCAGCCGCACGAGGGCCTGTCGGCCGCCGCCACGGCCCGGATCGTCGCCGACGTCGAGGCGCCGATGGTGCTCGCCGACGCCGACGCCGCCGCGTCCGCCGAGGCGGTCCTGGCTCTCGTCGACGGCGTCGAGGTCCTCTGGCTGGGTGCCCACGACGGCGGCACCGACCTGCTGGAGCTCGCCGCGGCCGCGTCGGCCGAGCCGGTCCGGGGCCGGGCCCGCCCGCACGACGTCGAGCAGATCCGCCACACCGGCGGCACCACCGGGCACCCGAAGGGCATCACCTACACCTTCGACCACCACCGGCGCGGCGCCGAGATGCGCCGCCGGGCCGGCAACTTCGGCGCGGGCGCCACCGGCGGGCGGCTGCTCGTGGCCACCCCGGTCGCCCACGTCGGCGGCTCGATGGCCGACCGCACGCTGGCCGAGGGCGGCACCGTCGTGCTGCAGGACTCCTTCGAGCCGGGTGCGTTCCTCGCCGCGATCGAGCGGGAGCGGATCACCCACACCTTCCTGCTGCCGCCGCTGATCTACCGCCTCCTCGACCACCCCGACCTGGACCGGACCGACCTGTCGTCGCTGCGGTCGCTGGTCTACGGCGGTGCCCCCGCCAACCCGCGCCGCATCGCCGAGGCGCTGCGCCGGATCGGCCCGGTGTTCACCCAGTTCTACGGCCAGACCGAGGCCGGCGGGATCAGCGTGCTCACCGCCGAGGAGCACCGGAACCCCGACCTGCTCGGCACCGTCGGGCGGCCGATCCCCACCACCACGATCGCCATCACCGACGCCGACGGCCGGCCCGTCGCCCCGGGCGAGCGCGGCGAGCTGTGGGTGCACACCGGCATGGAGATGGACGGCTACTGGAAGCAGCCGGAGCTGAGCGCCGCGACGGTCGTCGACGGCTGGGTCCGCACCGGTGACGTCGCCCGCCAGGACGGCGACGGCTACCTACACCTGCTCGACCGCGTGAAGGACATGATCGTCGTCGTGGGCGGGCACGTGTACACCTCCGAGCTGGAGGACCTGCTCATGGAGCACCCGGCCGTCCGGCACGCCGCGGTCTTCGGGGTGCCCGACGACGACGGCACCGAGACCGTGCACGCCGCCGTCGTCACCGACTCCCCGTCCCCGAGCGCGGACGAGCTGACCGAGCTGGTCGCCGACCGCGCCGGTGCGATGTACGTGCCGCGCACCGTGGAGTTCGTCGAGCGGATCCCGCTGACCGGGATCGGCAAGACCGACAAGAAGCGGCTGCGCGCCGAGCTCGCCGGTCAGCCGCGCTGACGGACCGCCTCGTAGAGCACCACGGCCGCGGCGATCGAGGCGTTGAGCGAGTTGACCCGCCCGCGCATCGGGATGACCACCGTGGCGTCGGCCCGGTCGAGCCACGCGTCGGTCACCCCGGTCGCCTCGGTCCCGATGACCAGCGCGCTCGGCCCGGTCAGGTCGGTGGCGGCGAGCCCGGTCGTCCCCGCAGGAGTGGTGACGAGGGTGGCGATGCCGCGCCGGTCGAGCCAGTCGAGGACCTCGGGGGTCGACGCGGACGCGACCGGCACCGCGAACACCGTCCCCTTGGACGCGCGCACGACGTTGGGGTTGGCGAAGTCGGTGCCGCCCCGCTCCGGCGTCGCGATGACCACCGCGTCCACCCCGCACGCCTCGGCGGTGCGCAGCATCGCCCCGACGTTGCCGGGCTTCTCGACGCCCTCGGCGACCAGCACGAGCGGGTCCGGCCCGAGGTCCAGCTCGTCGAGCGGGCGGCCGGGGGCCGGTGCGACGGCGAGCCAGCCGTCCGGGGACTCACGGTAGGCGATCCGGGCGAACACCTCCCGGCTCACCGAGAACACCCGCGCCGACGGCATCCGGGCCAGCAGCGCGTCGGACCGCACCACCTCCGGCGCCCAGTACACCTCGCTCGGCTCGACGCCGGCGTCGAGCGCGAGCGCCAGCTCGTCGTGCCCCTCGATCACGGTGACGCCCGCCGCGTCGCGGTGGCGACGGGTGCGCAGCCGGACCAGGTTCTTGACGCGCGGGTTGGCGGTGCTGGTCAGGTCGGGCACCGGACGAGCCTAGGACACCGCCGTCCTACTCCGGGGTAACCTCCCGGTGACCGGGCTGGACACGTGGAGGGTGGGACCGATGGGCGAGCCGACGGGGATCGCGGTCGAGGTGACGGACGGGGTCGCGCGGCTGCGCCTGGACCGCCCGAAGGCGGCGAACGCGCTGCACGAGCCGATGTGGTTCGGGCTGCGTGACGCGGTGCGCGAGCTGGACGCCGACCCCGCCGTGCGGGTCGTGGTGATCAGCGGCAACGGGCGGCACTTCTGTTCGGGCATCGACGTGTCGATGCTGGGCGGGCTGCGTGAGAAGGCCTCGGGTGACTCGGTGGGTCACGGCGCCGACGCGCTGCGCCGCACGATCCTCGATCTGCAGGACTGCCTGACCGCGATCGAGCGCTGCCGCACACCGGTGATCGCCGCGATCCACGGCGTCTGCCTCGGCGCGGGCCTGGACCTGGCCGTCGCCTGCGACCTGCGCTACGCGACCGCCGACGCGTCGTTCGTGCTGAAGGAGGTCGACATGGGCCTGGCCGCCGACGTCGGCGTCCTGCAGCGGCTGCCACGCATCGTCGGCGAGGGCGTCACCCGCGAGCTGGCCTACACCTGCCGCCCGGTGTCCGGCACCGAGGCGAAGGAGCTGCGCCTGGTCAACGGCGTGTACGACGATGCCGAGGCGCTGGAGAACGGTGTCGCCGAGCTCGCCGCGTCGCTGGCGGCGAAGTCCCCGCTGGCGCTGCGCGGCACGAAGTACGCGATCACCTACGCCCGTGACCACTCCGTCGCCGACGGGCTCGACCAGATCGCCACCTGGAACGGCGGGCAGCTCGTGTCGGCCGACCTGACCGAGGCCGTCACCGCGTTCATGGAGAAGCGCCAGGGCGTCTTCCGGGACTGATCCGCCCTACCGTCGCGGGACGACCTCACCGACGACCGCGTACATCCCGGCGGGGCCGGCGGGCGACCGCCCGGCCTCGGCCCGCCAGTCGGCGACGTCGACCATGCCCGGCTCCAGCAGCTCCAGCCGGTGCCCGGGCCGGTCGACGAGCAGCCTGCGCAGCAGGGCCCGGTCCCGGGACCGGGCCGGCTGCGCGGTGTCCTGGGTGAACCGCTCGACCGTGCGCATCCGTTCGGCGATGCGCGGGTCGTCGACATCGGTGCTGCCGTGCGAGACGACGAGCATGCTGCCGGGTCCGAACGCCGTCGCGTAGCGGTCGAACAGGGCGCCGAGCAGGTCGTCGTCGCCGACGAAGTGCAGCACCGAGACCGCGAGCACGGCGACCGGCTCGGCCGGGTCGAGCAGGCCCGCCACGCCCGGGGCGGCGAGCACGGCCTCGACGTCGGTGAGGTCGGCCGCGGTGATCGAGGCACCCTCCACACCGGTCAGGAGCTGGCGGCTCATCGCGACCGACACCGGCTCGACGTCGACGTAGGCGACACGCGCCGTCGGGTCGGCACGGTGGGCGATCTCGTGCACCGGCTCGGCGGTGGGGATGCCGGAGCCGAGGTCGAGGAACTGGCGCACCCCCCGGCCGAGACAGGCACGCACGGCCCGGCCGAGGAAGGCCCGGTTGGCGAGCGCGAGCTCCCGCGTGTCGGGCAGCGCGACGAGCAGGCGCTCGGCGAACTCCCGGTCGGTGGCGAAGTTGTGGCCGCCGCCGAGCATGTAGTCGTAGATCCGCGCCGGGTTGGGCAGCGTCAGGTCGATCTCGTCCACCGGGACGGGTGCGGGTTCCGGGACGGTCATGGACCTCACCCTCCCGCCGGTGTCTCCCTGGCCGCAAGTCCCGACAGGACCTCGTGCAGCTCCGCCGCCGTGGCCGGGGTCGTGCCCGGGAGGCCCACCAGCGCGAGCAGCCGCGCGACGGCCGGTGCCCACGCCGGGCCGAGCCGGGCGTCCGCGAGCAACGCGGCGTCGCCGAGGATCTCGGCCGCCGGACCGCGCCGCACCCGCCCCCGCGCGACGACGGCGACGTCGTCGGCCCAGCGGTGGGCGAGGTCGACGTCGTGGGTGGACAGCACGACCGCGGTCCCGGCGCGTTGCAGGTCCTCCAGCACGACGACGAGCTCCTCCACCCCGGCCGGGTCCAGGCCCGCGGTCGGCTCGTCGAGCACCAGCACCCGGGGCCGGACGGCGAGGGCACCGGCGATCGCGACCCGCTTGCGCTGTCCGAACGACAGCCGGTGCGTCGGCCGGTCGGCGAGGTCGGCGATGCCGACGGCGGCCAGCGCGTCGTGCACCCGGGCGTCGACCTCGGCCCCGTCGAGACCGAGGTTGAGCGGCCCGAACGACACGTCCTGCGCGACGTCGGCGGAGAACAGCTGGTCGTCGGGGTCCTGCAGGACGAGCTGGGCGGACTCGCGCAGCCGCACCAGCCCGCGGCGGGTGCGCCGGACCGGCTCACCGTCGAGCAGTACCTCTCCGGCCGCCGGGGCGAGCAGCCCGAGCAGCAGCCGGAACAGGGTGGTCTTGCCGCCGCCGTTGGGTCCGAGCACGGCGAGCCTGCGCCCCGGGTCGACGGCGAGGTCCGCCCCGTCGAGCACGACCGGCCCGTCCGGGTAGGCGAAGACCAGTCCGCGGGCCTCCAGGACCGCGGTCACGGGAGGACCACCAGTGCCGTCAGCGGGACGGCGACGAGCAGCGCCGCGCTCGCCGCGACGAAGGCGGGCGAGACGGTGCGGGCGGGCACCCGGACGCGCAGCGATCCGTCGTAGCCGCGGGAGGCGAGGCCCGCCTCGAGGCGGCGGGCACGGTCGAAGGCCCGGACGAACACCGCGCTCCCCTGCGCGGCCAGCGACCGGAAGGTGGTCCGCCGCGTCCGGAACCCCATCCGGAGGGACTGGGCCTCCCGGACCGCGGTCAGCGAGTCCAGCAGCAGGAACAGCATCCGGTAGACGAGCAGGGTGATCTCCAGGACGGCGGGTGGCACCCACCGCAGCCGCGGCAGGGTGTCCGCGAGCGGCGTCGTCGCGGCGAAGAGGATCAGGCAGGCCACCGCCGCCAGCGAGCGTCCGACGAGCGCGGCCGCCCGGGCCGGTCCGCCCGATGCGAGTGCGAGCCACGGGTCCCCGCCCACGGTCACCAGCAGCGGCAGCGCCCCCACGACGACGAACCCGAGCGGCAGGGCGAGCAGCCGCAGCGCGGTCCGCCACGGCACCCGGGCCCCACCCAGGAGCAGCACCAGCGCCGCGCCACCGGTCAGCACGGCACCGGGCCACGGCGGGAGGACGACCGCGAGCAGCAGGAGCCCCAGCGCGAGGAACGCCTTCTCCCCCGGGTGCCGGGACCGCCAGCGGTTGGCGTGGGCGGTCTCGTCGATCAGCAGCATCAGGTCTGCCGGGCGGCCTTCTCCCGGCTGCGCGTGCGGGCGACGCCGATGCAGTAGCCGAGCACACCCGCGCCGGCCGCGGCCTGCATCGCGAAGATCCCGGACTCGATCTCGCCCGACGGCGGCTCCCACACCGGGCTGAACCACGGCTGGTAGCCGGTGGCCTCGATGGCCTCACCCGCCTGGCCGTCGGACCCGGCGTACTCGCCGGGCACGAACAGCACCGGCACCGCGAACAACGCGACGACGGCGACGACCAGCAGGATGTTCACGACGGTCGAGCGACTCACGCCGACGCCTCCTTCTCCGGGCCCTGCGCGGTCGCGGCCGGGGCGGCGCCACCGGTGTCGGTGGTCGTGCTCGTCGTCGTGGCCGTGCTCGTGGCCGGACGCAGCACGCCGAGGCGGCGCAGCTCGTCCGGGGTGATGCGCACGAGCAGCCGCACGACGAGCACGGTCAGCAGCCCCTCGGCCACGGCCAGCGGGATCTGCGTGATCGAGAAGATCGAGGCGAAGGTGACGAAGGCTCCGCCGAACCCGGAGGTGGGGTCGGGGAACGCGAGCGCCAGCTGCGCGCTGGTGATCGTGTAGGTGCCGAGGTCACCGAGGAAGGCCGCGGCGAACACCGCGGGCCCCAGCGACCCCCCGAGCCTGCGGACCACGACGTAGGCGCCGTAGGCGATCCACGGCCCGGCGATCGCCATCGAGAACGCGTTGGCGCCGAGCGTGGTCAGCCCGCCGTGGGCGAGCAGGACGGCCTGGAAGAACAGCACCACCGTCCCGAGCAGCGCCATCACCGGTGGTCGGAACAGCACCGCGCCCAGCCCGGTGCCGGTCGGGTGCGACGACGACCCGGTCACCGACGGGATCTTGAGCGCGGACAGGACGAAGGTGAACGCGCCGGCCGCGGCGAGCAGCAGCTTGGTGTCCGGATCCTCGCGCACGCGCTGTACCACGGCCCGGGCGCCGTGCACGACGAACGGCGCGGCGACGACGGTCCAGGCCGCCGCGTGCAGCGGCGGGAGATAGCCCTCGGCGATGTGCACGGGCGAACGTTACGGTCCCGCCGTTGGCTCGTGCAAGCCTGAATATCCGGACAGGTGTGCAGGATCTGACATACGGCGACGCCCGGACCCGGCCGGGTCCGGGCGTCGCCGGTGCTGCGGTGTTCTGTTCGGTGGTCAGACGCGCGCGCCGTTGGTGTGGTGCACCTCGGCGGGGCGCTCGGCGGTGGCCTTGTGCTCGGCCGCGGCGGCGAGCCGGCCGGCCGCCTGCTCGGCCTCACGACGGCGCTGCTCCCGCTCGGCGGGCGTGGTCTCGGGCGTACCGACACCGCTGCCCGGCTGCCCGGCGACGACCCGCTCCTTCGCCAGCTTCCGGGCCTTCTTCTCCGCCTTCGCGGCGGCGTCGCGCTGGGCGACCTTCTCCAGCCGCGCGGCCTTCGCCTTCGCGGCGGCCTTCTTCTCGGCAGCCGCCGCCTTCTTCTGCGCAGCACGCGCGGCCTTCGCCTGCTCGCGGGCCTTCTTCTCGGCCTTGCGGGCGGCGCGGACGGCCTTCTCCGCGTCCTTCTCCTCCGCGCGGCGGGCCTTCTTCGTCTCGGCCTTCGCGGCCTCGACGGCCTCCCGGCCGCTCTTCTTGCCCTTCTTGCTCTTCGTGCTCTTCTTGCTCACGGACTTCTTCTCCTGCACGGCCATACCCGGGTCCTCTCCTGTCCTCGCGACCGACGGCACCACGCGGGACCGGCCGACGGGGACACCGGCCGGGCGCTGAGGTGAGGGTCGCGGGACGACGGTCTCGCCGACATCGTCGGATGCGCGGCACCGCGACCCGGTGAACGGGCGGCGGCGTGCGCGGAACACGACAGGGTGCCCCCGGAGACCGGCGGGGAAACGCCCAGGTGACGGCGAGGCAACGACGACCGGCCCGGCTGCCCCGGTCGGACCATCGCGGGCACCCGACCGTCGTAGCGGGAGGGCGGTCAGCCCGCCTCGGGGACCCCGTCGTGCTGGTCCTGGTCGTCGGCGAGATGACCGCGCAGGGTCACCAGGGCCCGGGCGAGCAGCCGCGACACGTGCATCTGCGACAGCCCCACCTGGGCGGCGATCTGGGTCTGGGTCTGGTTGCCGAAGAACCGCAGCATGAGGATGGTCCGCTCCCGCTCGGGGAGCTTGCGCAGGGCCGGGCGCAGCGACTCGCGGGCCTCGACCGCGTCCATCCCGGCGTCGATCCCCCCGACGATCTCGCCGAGCGGGTTGTCGGTGTCGCCGACGAGCTTGTCGAGCGAGTCCGACCGGTAGGAGTCCTGGGCCTGCAGCCCCTCGATGACCTCCTCCCGGCTGATGTCGAGGTGCTCGGCGAGCTCGGAGACCTTCGGGGCGCGGCCGTGCCGCGAGGCCAGCTCCTCCTGGGCGCGGGTCATGCGGCTCTGGATGTCCTTGAGCCGCCGCGGCACCCGCATCGACCAGGTGCGGTCGCGGAAGTACCGGCGGATCTCCCCGGTGATCGTGGGGACGGCGTAGGCCAGGAACGGGGTGCCCTGGTCCGGGTCGAACCGGTCCAGCGCGTTGAGCAGACCGATCGCGCCGACCTGCTCCAGGTCCTCGACGGGCTCGCCGCGGTGCCGGTAGCGCCCGGCGATGTGTCGGACCACCGGGTGGAAGCCCTGTGCCAGCTCGGAGCGCAGCCGCTCCCGTTCCGGGTCCCCGGGGCCGGCGGCCGCGAAGGCACGGAGAGGCTCGACGAGGTGGGTGTACTCGTCGGGGCGGGTGTCCGCGTCCGTACTCGGCTCAGCCATGCCGTCTCCGCGGCCGGCAACGATCGACTGCCATCACCGATCGACGGTAGGCCGCGGGCCGCGGGCCCGCACGTCGAACTTCGCGTGACCTGGTCGACATTTTCGATCGGCGGTCACTCCGATGAGTTGCACGGCGACCTGGTGGGTACTGCTGCCCCATGCCCCCGACTCTGCGTGTCGAGCTGCCCGTCGAACCCGCGTCGGCAGGTCGCTCCCGCCGGGAGACCGGCAGGTGGCTCGCGTCGCTGTGCGGGACCGACGAGCAGTGCCCGACCGTGCAGGACCTCGTCCTCGCGGTGAACGAGGCCGTGTCCAACTGCATCGAGCACGCCTACGGGGCCGCCGGCTCGGAGGACACGGGCTCGGAGGGCGCCGCGACGGTCCTGCTGCACGGCGAGGCCGAGGGGTACCGGGTGCGGATGGAGGTCAGCGACCGCGGGTGCTGGCGCGACCCGCCCACCGACCCCGGCCACCGTGGACGGGGCATCGGGATGATCGAGGCGGTCGCGGAGGACGTGCGGGTGGAGCCGGGTCCTGACGGGACCACCGTCACGTTCCGGGGCCGGATCGGCCGCTGCCCGGGGCTGTGCACCCCCGCGTCCTGAGACGCCCGGGCCCACGACGGGCCCCGCAACGACAGGCCCCGCAACGACAGGGTCGCCGCACCCCACGCCCGAGGGCGGGTGACGGCGACCGGTTCTCATCGGGCCCGATCCGTCGCGGACCGGGCGGTGGGGTCGGGTCAGTCCCACATGGCGGTCGACGGGTCGTCGGACCGGTGGCCGCGGTGGCCCCCGCGGGCGACCGGGGTGTAGCGCCCGTCGTGTCGGGCCTGCTCGCTCTCGGGGTGGGGCCAGGTCTCGTTCGCGTGCTGCGTGCTGCTCTCACTCATGGTCACAGGGTGCCCACCGGACGTTCCGGGCAAGCGGAGCGCAGGAGTCGGCTCGGTAACACCTGCGCCCCGCCCGGGTGAAGACGCCCGACGGTCAGCCCGTCCTCGCGAGGCTCTTGATCGAGGCCAGGATGTCCTGCACGCGCTCCTTGGCGTCGCCGAACAGCATCTGGGTGTTGTCCCGGAAGAAGAGCGGGTTCTGGACGCCCGCGTAGCCGGTGGCCATCGACCGCTTGAAGACGATCACGTCCTTGGCGTCCCACACCCGCAGCACCGGCATCCCGGCGATCGGCGAGCCCGGGTCCTCCGAGGCGGCCGGGTTCACCGTGTCGTTGGCGCCGATCACCAGCACGACGTCGGTCTCGGCGAGGTCGTCGTTGATCTCGTCCATCTCCAGGACGATGTCGTAGGGCACCTGGGCCTCGGCGAGCAGCACGTTCATGTGGCCGGGGAGCCGTCCCGCGACCGGGTGGACACCGAAGCGCACGTTCACGCCGGCGTCGCGCAGTGACCGGGTCAGCTCCGCCACCGGGTACTGGGCCTGGGCGACCGCCATGCCGTAGCCGGGGGTGATCACGACGCTCTCGGCGTTCGCGAGCAGCTCGGCGACGCCGTCGGCGTCGATCTCGCGGTGCTCGCCCTCCACCGCCGCGGCCGCCGAGGAGGTGGCCCCGAAGTCGCCGGCGATGACCGAGATGAACGACCGGTTCATCGCCTTGCACATGATGTAGGACAGGTAGGCACCGGAGGACCCGACGAGCGCGCCGGTGATGATCAGCAGGTCGTTGCCGAGCAGGAAGCCCGCCGCCGCGGCGGCCCATCCGGAGTAGGAGTTCAGCATCGACACCACGACCGGCATGTCACCGCCGCCGATCGAGGCGACCAGGTGCAGGCCGAGCAGCAGCGCCAGCACCGTGAGCACGGCCAGGATCCACATCTGCGGCGTGATGACGAAGAACACCGTCAGCACCGCGAACGCGACGAGCGCGCCGAGGTTGAGGACGTTCTTGCCGGGCAGCATCAGCGGCGCCGACTTGATCTTCGCCGACAGCTTCAGGTAGGCGATCACCGAGCCGGTGAAGGTCACCGCCCCGATGAACACCCCGACCGCGACCTCGGCGTGGTGGATGCCCAGCAGCGGCCCCTCCAGCACCAGGTGCCCGGCCTCGACCTCCAGGAAGCCGTTCCAGCCGACCAGCACCGCGGCGAGGCCGACGAAGCTGTGCATGAGCGCGATGAGCTCGGGCATGCCCGTCATCTCGACGACGCGTGCCCGCCAGAGCCCGATCGCCGCACCGACGACGACGGCCGCGAGCAGCAGCGCGACGCCGAGCCCGGACGCCTGCCCCAGCGCGACGACGGCGGTGGCGACCAGGGCGATGGTCATGCCGGTGATGCCGAACAGCACACCGGACTTGGCGGTCTCGTGCCTCGACAGCCCGGCGAGGCTGATCACGAACAGGATGGCGGCGATCAGGTACGCCGCAGTGGTCCACGTCTGCACGGCTCAGCTCCTCGTGAACATCTGCAGCATGCGGCGCGTCACCGCGAAGCCACCGACGATGTTGATGGCGGCGAGCAGCACCGCGACCGCGGCGAGCCCGATGACCAGGGCGTCGCCGCCGGTGCCGATCTGCAGGATCGCGCCGACGACGATGATCCCGGAGATCGCGTTCGTGACCGACATCAGCGGCGTGTGCAGCGCGTGGTGCACGTTGCCGATGACGTAGAAGCCGATGACGATCGCCAGCACGAACACCGTGAGGTGCCCTGCGAGCTCGGCCGGGGCCAGTGCCGTGACCGCGAACAGCGCCACCGCGCCGACGACGCCGGCGGCGAGCCCCGTGTAGGGGGACCGTGGCTTCTCCGGCTCCGTCGCCACGGGCTCGGCGGCCGGCTGGGCCGCGGGCGCCGCACTCACCTTCACCTCGGGCGGGGGCCAGAGCGTCTCCCCCGCATGCGCGATCGTGATGCCACGGACCACCGTGTCGTCCAGGTCGAGCGCGAGCCGCCCGTCCTTCTCCGGGGTCATCAGCTTGAGCAGGTTCAGTACGTTCGTGCCGTAGAGCTGCGACGCCTGCGCGGGCAACCGGGCGGCGAGGTCGGTGTAGCCGATGATCGTCACGCCGTGGTCGGTGACGACGGCCTCGCCGGCCACCGACCCCTCCACGTTGCCGCCCTGTGAGGCCGCCATGTCGACGACCACGCTGCCCGGGCGCATCGACGCCACGTCCGCGGCGGTGATCAGTTTCGGCGCGGGCCGCCCCGGGATGAGAGCGGTGGTGATGATGATGTCGCAGTCCGCGGCCTGCTCGGAGTAGATCTCGGCCGCACGCTTGTCGTAGTCCGCCGAGGTCGCCTTGGCGTAGCCGTCGGTGGACGCCTCCTGCTCCACCTCGACGGCCAGGTACTCCCCGCCGAGCGACCGCACCTGGTCGGCGACCTCGGAGCGCGGGTCGGTCGCCCGGACCACCGCGCCCAGGCTGTTGGCGGCGGCGATGGCGGCGAGCCCGGCGACGCCCGCCCCGGCCACGAGCACCTTCGCCGGCGGGACCTTGCCCGCGGCGGTGACCTGACCGGTGAAGAACCGGCCGAACACGTGGGCCGCCTCGATCACCGCCCGGTAGCCCGCGATGTTCGCCATCGACGACAGCACGTCCATCGACTGGGCCCGCGAGATCCGGGGCACCGCGTCCATCGACAGGGCGGTGACGCCCTGGGCGGCGAGCGCGGCCGTGCGTTCCTCCTCGAAGCGCGGCGCGAGCATCGCGATCAGCACGGAGCCCTCGCGCAGCTTGCCGATCTCGTCGGACTGCGGGGCGTTGATGCGCACCACGACGTCGGTGTCCCAGACGGGGCCGTCGGCGACGTCGGCGCCCGCTTCGGCGTAGGCCTCGTCGGTGAACCCGGCCCGGGCACCGGCCCCGGACTCGACGGTGACGGCGTAGCCGAGACCGACCACCTTCGCGACCGTCTCGGGGCTCATCGCCACGCGCGTCTCGGGCTCGGACTCCGCGGCCACACCGATCCGCATCACCGGTCCCGACGGCTCAGGGCTGTCGCTCATGCACTCTCCTCGATCTTGCGCGTGCCTCGTCGCTCGCACCGGTCGTGGGTCTTTCGGAAGGTAATGCCGGAAGCGGGCGCGTGCAGTCACGACTACGTCACAGGCCGGACCGGTACCCCGGCGAGGCACGGCTGACGTGGGCGGCAGCGTAGCGCCGGGAAGAAGCTCGCAGCCCCTCCGATGTGCTGGGCGGGGGGAACGCGGACCCGGTCCCGGCGCCGCCGGCGCGCGACCACGGCGCGGGCGGCACCGGGCCGGCGCGGGCCCGCGCCGGGGCGAGCGGTCAGCGCTGACGGGCGGGCCGCACCACGATCTCGTTGACGTCGACGTCCTCGGGCTGGGCGAGGGCGAAGGACACCGCGCGGGCGATGGCATCGGGGTCGATCGCGTGGGCGCGGTAGGTGCGCATCCCGCCCGCGGCGTCCGGATCGGAGATCGAGTCCGCGAGCTCGGACGTGACCACGCCGGGGGTCAGGGTGGTCACGCGGATCGAGGGGTCGCTCTCCAGGCGGAGGCCCTCGGTGATCGCCCACGCCGCGTACTTCGTGCCCGAGTACACCGCCGCCGTCGGGACGACCTGGTGCGCGCCGATGCTCGCGGTCGTGACGAAGTGCCCGCCACCCTGCTCGGTGAACACCGGCAGGGCCGCGGCGATGCCGTGCAGCAGACCGCGCAGGTTCACGTCGACCATCCGGTCCCACTCGTCGACGAGCAGGGCGTCGAGCCGGGACAGCGGCATCACGCCCGCGTTGTTCACCAGGACGTCCACCCGGCCGTGTCGTTCCCGGGCGGAGTCGACGAACGCCCGGACGTCGTCGCGGTCGGTCACGTCGACGCGCACGGCCTCCACAGCGCCCTCCGCGCTGTCGGCCAGCGCGGCGAGCCGGTCAGTACGGCGCGCCCCGGCCACGACGACGTGCCCCTCGCCCGCGAGCCGGCGCACCACCGCCTCCCCGATCCCGCTGCTGGCCCCCGTCACCAAGATGATCTTCTGTGTGGTCATGGGCCCACCGTCGCCGGTGCGCGCACGCACCGGCAGGCCCCGGTCGTCCGGGGGTGTGCCACACCCACCCACGGCCGCGGCGGACCTCCTACCGTGTGCGCCATGGCTTCGGAGCTCGGCGCGTACCTCGCCACCCGGCGCGCCCGGATCACCCCGGACGCGGTCGGTCTGCCCTCGGCGGGGCTACGCCGGGTCCAGGGGCTGCGCCGGGAGGAGGTCGCGATGCTCGCCGGGATGAGCGTGGACTACTACGTCCGCCTGGAGCAGGGGCGCGAGCGCCGCCCGTCGGCGGAGGTCCTCGAGTCGCTGTCGACGGTCCTGCAGCTCGACGCCGACGAGCGCTCGCACCTGTTCGCCCTGGCGGGGGCCACACCCAGGAAGGCCACGGCCGTCGCGACGGACCGGGTGGACCCCGCGCTGCGGCAGCTGATGGACGCGTGGCCGGACAACCCGGCGCTGGTCCACAACCGGGCCTTCGACGTCCTGGCGACCAACGAGATCGCCGATGCGCTCTTCGACGGCTGGTCGTTCTCGCGGAACCTGATGGAGATCGTGTTCTGCGACCCGGCCGCCCGCAGCTTCTACGTCGACCGGGACGCCGTCGCGGCGAACACCGTCGCGGGGTTCCGGCTCCACCACGGCCGCGCCCCGGAGGACCCGCGGATCAGGGCGGTCCTGCACCGGCTGCTCTCGAGCGGCCCGGAGTTCGAGGCGCTGTGGGCGGCGCACGACGCGCGGGGCAAGTCGCTGGAGCGCAAGCGCCTCCGGCATCCCCGGGTGGGGCCGCTGACCCTGACCGTGCAGACCTTCGACGTCCGCTCGGCCCCAGGCCAGCAGCTCGTCGTCTACCACGGTGAGCCGGGCGCCTCCGGCGACGCCCTGCGGCTGCTCGGCTCGCTGGCCGCCACGGACCGGGCACGGGGCTGAGGCGGCTCCCCGCTCGACGTCGTCCCCCGGCCTCGGCGGGCCCGCTGTTCCGCCCGTGACGGCCGACCCCGCCCGTCGCAGGAGGGGACACCGACCGGCCCGTCGAGGCCGAGCCGCCCCGACTGCAGGCGGGCGCCGGGCCGGTCGGCCGGGTCAGGTCCGGGGCGGGGCCACCGGAACGTCCCCGCCGGCCGGAGCGGAGTAGAACTGCCGGGCCCACCGCCGGTAGCGGCCGACGGGCCCGTCACCGGGGGCGAGCTTCGGGTGCTCGACGTAGATCTGGTGGTTCCACACCGGGAAGTCGGGAGCGGCGTCCCGGAGGGTGATGTGGTGCGCCAGGCGGCTGAACAGCTGCGAGAGCGGGTCGGTGATCAGCCGGCCCAGGACGTCGGGCACGAACGGGACCTTCTCCAGCGCCACGGTGGCGCCCAGGCGAAGGTGGAGCCTGCCCGGCGCCGTGGGGGTCGCGTGCAGCAGGACGTACATGTCACCGAGCGGGCCGAGCCGCGCCACGGCCGCCAACGTCGAGAGGCCGACGACGGTCAGCTCGTAGGACGCGCTGGGGACCAACGCCCGCCCGCCCGCGGTCACCGGGATCGTGCAGGTGGGCTCCCCGATCACCGGATCGGCGTCGATGGTGAGCCCGCTCAGGCCGTGCAGCTGGGTGAGGTGCCCGAAGTCGAACGCGTTCTCGACGATCATCTGCGGATGGCCCGCGAGGTCGACCGTGGTGTGCCGGAAGACGCTGGGCCGCGGGCCGTGCAGGGCGGGCACCTCCCAGGTCGGCGGCTCTCCCAGCGCATGCCGCCACACGTAGACGGAGCTGTTCACCTCGCACACGTCGTACCGCGTCAGCGCGGCCTTCGGCGGCTGCAGCCCGTAGCCGGTCGCCACGCAGGTCCCGCTCGTGTCGAAGGCGAACCGGTGGAACGGGCAGACGATGTTCTCGCCCTCGACCGCGCCGCCCGCCCCCAGATGTGCTCCCAGGTGCGGGCAGTAGGGCCGCACGGCCCGCAGCACTCCCCCGCGGGTGCGAAAGAGCACCACCTCCTCCCCCATCAGCGTGCGGGTGAGGACGCCACCGGGCGGGAGCTCGTCGGAGAAGGCGAGGCAGAACCAGCCGTCGGGATAGGGCAGCGCGGTCGCGGTGGCGGTCGCGGTCAGCGCATCGGCGCGGGCGGGACCGGAGTCGTCGTGGACGTAGCGGGTGAGACCGGACATCGCAGGTCCTCCGTGGTGGTGGGGGTGCTCACGGGCGGGGCCGCCGGCCCCAGGCGGAGATCAGCAGGAACGGCAGGTCGGCATGCCCGGGGTCGTCGAGCAGGGCGAGGCAGTCGGAGATGTCGTCGTCGGAGACGAGATCGTGCTCGCGTAGCAGCGGGCCGAACTGCGCCAGCGAGACACGCACGAGGCTGGTGGCGTTGCCGGTCGACCCCACGACGCCGGGGGTGCAGAGCACGCCGACCTCCACCAGCCCGGCTTCGGCGAGCATCAGCGGCAGGCCGGTGGCCCACCCGATGTCGGCGCCCATCCGGCCGGACGCGAGCCGGGAGAGCCCCTCCAGGCAGCGGTGGAAGGCGGTGCGGCTGCCGCCGGGCGGGGTGATGCGGAGCGTGGCGTCGACGCAGACCCACCCGCCCGGCGCGGTCCACCCCACCATCCTGGCCAGCGCGGCGGCCCGGTCGGGCAGGTGCTCCAGCAGGGCGCGGGCGTGCACGAGGTCGAACGAGGCGGCCGGGAAGTCGTCGTGCAGGACGTCGTGCCGCAACGGCGTCAGGTTCGCGACGTCGGTCGGGAGCAGGGTGGTGTCGAGATCGGTGACCACCACCTCGCCCGGCGCACAGCGCCGGGCCAGCCAGCGCCCCACCGACCCGGTCCCCCCGCCCAGCTCCAGGCATCGCCAGCCGGGCATCGGGTCCAGTCCGTCGAGGGCCCGTCGGGAACCTGCGTCGGCGAACTCCTCGTGGGCCCGGAGTCTGCGCAGCTCCAGCGGCTCGTCGTGGTCGAGGTGACCCGCTCCGTAGCCCGCCGTCATGCCGGGCACCCGGCCCCTGCCGAGGGCTCGCCGACCGCCGGTGCGGCGTCCCGTGCCACGACCCGCAGGGTCAGGCCGCGTGCGGTGATGGTGGCCTCCACCGCGGGCCGGAACGGCTCCGGGGAGAGCGGCTCGACGCGCCACCGCCGGAGGACCGCGTGCAGCGCGGTGACCATCTCGGTCAGTGAGGTGTTCTCAGTAGCGGGTTGATCATGTCGTGCGGTCGTACTCGGTGTGGAGTAGTACGAGCGCAGCTGCGATGATCGCGCCGGTGCGCCAGGGACATAGCGTGACTCGCCGCAACGCGGCGAAGGTGGTCTTGAGCAGGGCGTTTCCGCGTTCGGCCAGAGCACGAAGGGCTGAGTGCAGGGTGTTGACGGTGCGCTGGTTGACCGTCTGCCCGCGGCCGGGGGCGAGTTTGATGGGCACGGTGAGCCGGTCGGCTTCGCCTTCGTAGCCGAGGTCGCCCAGCGCGGCGTGGGTGTCGTCGGTGAACGCGGCCAGGCCCTCGAGCAGCCCGGGGTGGGTACGGGCGCAGCGGGTGTCGTGCTCGCGGCCCGGCCGCACGTCGCTGGTCCATAGCGGCCATCCATCAGGTGCGGTGAGGACCTGGATGTTCCCGCCGTGGCGGCGGTGCTTGCCCGACCACCACAGGTCGACCCCGGGGGTGAGGCCGAGCGCGCGGCACCGGTCGGTGGCGATCAGGGTGCCGTCGAGATTCACGTGGGTGGGCCCGGCTGTGCGGGCGGCGAGCAGGGCTCCGTGCAGGCCGGGTGCGGCCGCGGCGAGGACGTCGATGCCTTCGTGCAGGTAACGGTAGGCCGTTGCAGTGCTGATCGCGTTGTCACCGGCCGAACATCGGACCCGGGTAGCATCACAGAACCAGCGGATCACCAGCACTGCCTGGGCGAACGGGGTCAACGCCCGCCGCCGGGTGCCACGTCGACGGCGTTGAAGGACCAGGAGCCGCGCCAGATAGGCCACGGTGCGCTCCCCGATCGGGAGGACAGCGGTGTAGGTGACAGGATCAGACATGCAGGACCTCGGTGACGGTGTCGATCTGTGCTGGACCGAACCGATCTACCGGGGTCCTGCCCCGTTCCCGCTCATCTCACCACCCTCGGCGTGTCGCCACGACCTGCCACCCCGCTACTGAGAACACCTCAGTGAGCCAGGGTTCCGAGCGTCGGCAACGAGAACCCGAGCTCCGATACTCAAGTATCGACCACTTTGATTAGTACCGCACCAGCGTTGAGCTGAACTCGTAGCCGAATTATGCCATCTCAGGTATCGGTCTGGACGATCTCGCACAACTCGCACTGAGCATGCTTGCTGCGCGCTCCGCGATCCACAATGGCGAAAAGCAAGCCTGGTCACTCTTTCCGGATATCTCGCTCAACAGGAGACGACGAGTGCGCACACCAAACGGAACTGCGGGAGGTTTGCAATTCTTGTTCGCGATCTCCGCGACTATAGTCCTCCTGTTCTGTTCTCCCTCTCCTGTCGGCGCAACAGTTCCTAGAGCAGCTACCGAGTCTTCCCCACCTGACACCACAACCGACTGGGAAGCGATGGCAGTCGTACCAGTAGGGCCGGCCGCGGCTGGGCCAGATGGGACAGGAGGGACGTGGAGCGAGGTGCCCCCGCCCGCAGTCGCCATGCCAGCCCCTGCTGACGGTGGTGTGCCGTCGGCGGTGATATCGGGGCCGACGGTTGACAGTGATAGCCCGCCAGCAGCGGCGCCCGGCTACGAAGTCATCGCGGTGGGTCCTGAGGTCCCTCCTGCGCCGTCCGGTCCGCCTCTCGGCGATAGCACGGTGGCGGCAGGGCAGGTCGTGGCTCCGGCTCCGGCTCCGGCTCCGGCTCCGGCTCCGGCT
>NZ_MCIP01000001.1:2670430-2673859 GCF_001932425.1 Pseudonocardia sp. Ae505_Ps2 | reverse complement strand
CGCCCATCCGGCCGGACGCGAGCCGGGAGAGCCCCTCCAGGCAGCGGTGGAAGGCGGTGCGGCTGCCGCCGGGCGGGGTGATGCGGAGCGTGGCGTCGACGCAGACCCACCCGCCCGGCGCGGTCCACCCCACCATCCTGGCCAGCGCGGCGGCCCGGTCGGGCAGGTGCTCCAGCAGGGCGCGGGCGTGCACGAGGTCGAACGAGGCGGCCGGGAAGTCGTCGTGCAGGACGTCGTGCCGCAACGGCGTCAGGTTCGCGACGTCGGTCGGGAGCAGGGTGGTGTCGAGATCGGTGACCACCACCTCGCCCGGCGCACAGCGCCGGGCCAGCCAGCGCCCCACCGACCCGGTCCCCCCGCCCAGCTCCAGGCATCGCCAGCCGGGCATCGGGTCCAGTCCGTCGAGGGCCCGTCGGGAACCTGCGTCGGCGAACTCCTCGTGGGCCCGGAGTCTGCGCAGCTCCAGCGGCTCGTCGTGGTCGAGGTGACCCGCTCCGTAGCCCGCCGTCATGCCGGGCACCCGGCCCCTGCCGAGGGCTCGCCGACCGCCGGTGCGGCGTCCCGTGCCACGACCCGCAGGGTCAGGCCGCGTGCGGTGATGGTGGCCTCCACCGCGGGCCGGAACGGCTCCGGGGAGAGCGGCTCGACGCGCCACCGCCGGAGGACCGCGTGCAGCGCGGTGACCATCTCGGTCAGTGAGGTGTTCTCAGTAGCGGGTTGATCATGTCGTGCGGTCGTACTCGGTGTGGAGTAGTACGAGCGCAGCTGCGATGATCGCGCCGGTGCGCCAGGGACATAGCGTGACTCGCCGCAACGCGGCGAAGGTGGTCTTGAGCAGGGCGTTTCCGCGTTCGGCCAGAGCACGAAGGGCTGAGTGCAGGGTGTTGACGGTGCGCTGGTTGACCGTCTGCCCGCGGCCGGGGGCGAGTTTGATGGGCACGGTGAGCCGGTCGGCTTCGCCTTCGTAGCCGAGGTCGCCCAGCGCGGCGTGGGTGTCGTCGGTGAACGCGGCCAGGCCCTCGAGCAGCCCGGGGTGGGTACGGGCGCAGCGGGTGTCGTGCTCGCGGCCCGGCCGCACGTCGCTGGTCCATAGCGGCCATCCATCAGGTGCGGTGAGGACCTGGATGTTCCCGCCGTGGCGGCGGTGCTTGCCCGACCACCACAGGTCGACCCCGGGGGTGAGGCCGAGCGCGCGGCACCGGTCGGTGGCGATCAGGGTGCCGTCGAGATTCACGTGGGTGGGCCCGGCTGTGCGGGCGGCGAGCAGGGCTCCGTGCAGGCCGGGTGCGGCCGCGGCGAGGACGTCGATGCCTTCGTGCAGGTAACGGTAGGCCGTTGCAGTGCTGATCGCGTTGTCACCGGCCGAACATCGGACCCGGGTAGCATCACAGAACCAGCGGATCACCAGCACTGCCTGGGCGAACGGGGTCAACGCCCGCCGCCGGGTGCCACGTCGACGGCGTTGAAGGACCAGGAGCCGCGCCAGATAGGCCACGGTGCGCTCCCCGATCGGGAGGACAGCGGTGTAGGTGACAGGATCAGACATGCAGGACCTCGGTGACGGTGTCGATCTGTGCTGGACCGAACCGATCTACCGGGGTCCTGCCCCGTTCCCGCTCATCTCACCACCCTCGGCGTGTCGCCACGACCTGCCACCCCGCTACTGAGAACACCTCAGTGAGCCAGGGTTCCGAGCGTCGGCAACGAGAACCCGAGCTCCGATACTCAAGTATCGACCACTTTGATTAGTACCGCACCAGCGTTGAGCTGAACTCGTAGCCGAATTATGCCATCTCAGGTATCGGTCTGGACGATCTCGCACAACTCGCACTGAGCATGCTTGCTGCGCGCTCCGCGATCCACAATGGCGAAAAGCAAGCCTGGTCACTCTTTCCGGATATCTCGCTCAACAGGAGACGACGAGTGCGCACACCAAACGGAACTGCGGGAGGTTTGCAATTCTTGTTCGCGATCTCCGCGACTATAGTCCTCCTGTTCTGTTCTCCCTCTCCTGTCGGCGCAACAGTTCCTAGAGCAGCTACCGAGTCTTCCCCACCTGACACCACAACCGACTGGGAAGCGATGGCAGTCGTACCAGTAGGGCCGGCCGCGGCTGGGCCAGATGGGACAGGAGGGACGTGGAGCGAGGTGCCCCCGCCCGCAGTCGCCATGCCAGCCCCTGCTGACGGTGGTGTGCCGTCGGCGGTGATATCGGGGCCGACGGTTGACAGTGATAGCCCGCCAGCAGCGGCGCCCGGCTACGAAGTCATCGCGGTGGGTCCTGAGGTCCCTCCTGCGCCGTCCGGTCCGCCTCTCGGCGATAGCACGGTGGCGGCAGGGCAGGTCGTGGCTCCGGCTCCGGCTCCGGCTCCGGCTCCGGCTCCGGCTCCGGCTCCGGCTCCGGCTCCGAGGCCACCTTCCCCCACGTCTGTGCCCGCTCTTCCCCACTCACAGCCGAGCAGCACCGCCCCAGCACCAGTGCCTCCTCGCCCTTCGCCCTCAGCGATGCCCTCTGCATCGCCCGTTCCCTCGGTCCAGCCGGTGCTCCCGGGAGGTCCCGGGACGGCGGCAGGCGCGACGCCGTGGGGCGTTCCGGCCGAGATTCATCGTGTGGAGGCAGGAATCGCTCGCTGGACAGCAGTACTGACCGACATCGACGGCGCAATGACATCCGGATCTGATCGCCTCACCGTCGACGACCAGGTCACCATCTTGCACGGGCCGCTGGCCTCCCTTGCCGAGACGCCGGGAGCAGCCGCACCCAGCGGGGCGACAGTCGCGGTCTGGGCGCCGCAGGCGGCGGTCGGCCGATGGGAGATGCGAGTCCGGGTCCAGCCCAGTGCGGATCCGTCCGCCGTCGTGGGCATGGATCTTGTGCCCGTCGGCGGGATCGAGAGCCAGGTCGCCGGTCTAGTACTGCAACGGCAGTTGATCAGCTCGGGGGTCGTTCGCCGCGTCGGCGGTAGTGGCAGTCGCGGGCCTGTTGTTGGCGTTCACGGCGCCAGGTCGACCAGTGCATGACGTGGTCGATGCAGGTGAGCGGGGTGAAGGCGAGCGCGGCGAGGAGACGGCGGATCTCGTTGCCCGACAGCTGAATCAATGCGCGCCGGCTGGCTGAGGATCCCCCTTTTCGGCCTCGCGTGCGTGTTCGGCGGCGCGGGTGACGGCGAGGTAGGCCGCGGTGAGCATGGCCAGGGTGATGTGGGCGTGCCAGGCTCGGTAGGAGCGGACTTGGTAGTGGTCGAGGCCGGCCTCGTTCTTCGCGGTCTGGAAGCATTCCTCAATCGCCCACCGCGCCCCGGCGACTCGAACGAGGTCGCGCAGCGGCGTGTTCGCCGGGGCGGCGCAGCGGTAGAACGCCAGCTCACGGATGGTCTTGCCCTCTGCGGGCTCGGTCTGGCGGCGCACCAGCAGCCAGTGCCCCCAACC
>NZ_MCIP01000001.1:2416455-2670418 GCF_001932425.1 Pseudonocardia sp. Ae505_Ps2 | reverse complement strand
ACGAGGCCACCCACCCGGCAAGATCAACCACGCGGTGATCATCACCGCCGAACGGCCGTCAGCCTCTCACCACACGCCGAACTGCCGTTGCAGTACTAGGCGAGGAGCCGCATCTGGATTCCCGGATGGTCGAACAGGCCTCCGTCGCTCACGGGACGCCTGCGTGGCAGCACTGGGCTGTCGAGCGCACGGCTTCGTCGACCCGGCTGTTCCTCGACGGGCGCCTGCTCCAGGAAGCTCCGCTGGTCCCGGCGCCCGCTACCAGTGAGCACCCGGTACAGCTCAGGCTGTGGGTCCAGTCCTCCCCCACAGCCGACGCGGTACCAGCTCGGGCGGAGTTCGAGTGGGTCGCCTTCTACCCGGCAGGGAACTCCTGACATGACCGGCCGGCAGGTCCAGCAGTTCCGCGGTGAAGGAAGTCGACGGTGATCGCCCGCCGCAGACCCCGCAGACCAAGCACCGCTACTCGTCGGCCAGAGGCGGTCGAGCGTGGAGAACGGGGAGTGTGGGTCGCCGTGGCAGCGATCTCGGCCGGGCTGGTGTGGTGGTACGCGGCGCTGTTCCTGTCCCCGATCGATGGCACGCTGATCGCCCAACCAGCACCGGCCGCGGTACTCGAGGCGCGCCCGCCCTCGCCAGCCGGTAACTCGCTACCGAACCCACTCGGGCCGGTACTCGGGCCGCGAATCGATGAGGCGCTCCACACCGACGATGTGAGCCACGTGGAGCCGACCGGCGCGGTCGTCGAGGTGGCAGCGGTGGGCGGGGCATCTGAACAGCAGCGGGCACAGCTCGCGGTGCGGGTTGCGCTGCAGCAGATCGGGCTGCCCTACGTGTGGGGCGGCAACGGGCCGGAGAACGGGCACCGCGGATTCGACTGCTCCGGACTCACGACCTTCGCCTATGCCAAGGCCGGTGTGGCGCTACCGCGCACCGCCCACACCCAGTTCCGCCACGGACCCCGTGTCCCGGCCGGCACCGAGCTACTGCCCGGAGACCTCGTCTTCTACGGCACCTACGCCAAGGTCCACCACGTCGGCATGTACATCGGACAAGGGCGCATGGTGAACGCCCCGACCTTCGGCCAGCCGGTGCGGACCGCCTGGTTCCGGTGGGGCGGCGACGATTACATCGGCGCCACCCGCCCCGCCACGACCGGGACAGGCGCGGTGTCGCTGCCCGACCCCGCCGTTCCCGAGCTTCCGGACCCGCGGATCCCGGACCAGCCGATCTTCCGCGCCCCGCCCGCTCCACCGCTGCCCGTCCCCACGCCCCCGCTGACGCCGACACTGCCCAACGCCTCGACAAGCCATGCCGCAGCACCCACCCCCGCGCCCGAGACCGGCACCGTCAGCGCAGCACCCACGACACCGATTGCGGGCGCGAAGCCATCGCTGCAGAGCCCCCGCCCCTCTGCCACCACGGCACCGATCATGCCCACCCCCAACCCGGCACCGGCCCCCACCACAGGAATGACCTCGCCTGCCAGTCCCGACACGTCTGCATCACCGGTACCTGCTCCAGACGACGCCGCGCCGTCTACCGCTCCACCCGCAACGGTGTGGGGCACCGGGCACCCGCCGATCGCACTGGTCGACTCCGGGTCGGTGATCGGACTGGCCGCGGTCGACCGCGGCAGCGACGGTCTCCCCGCCCAACCGGGCGCGTGGACCTCGGACCAGCGGATTCTCGTCCGGCTCACACACCCGCTGAGCACAACCTCCACCGGCGGCGAACTCGTGCTGCGCTTCGCCGACGGGACGTCGGTCCCGGTCTCGATCACCGGCACCCAGACCCTCGCGACCGCGGACGCAGCCACGAGCACCGCCCCGCTGACCGTCCTCACTCCCGCAGGCGAAGGGCACTGGCACGTCACCACCGGCACCCCCGGGACGCAGCCATCACCGACCACCCGCATCACCGATGGCGATTGACCACGCCGCCGCAGAGTCCCATCCGGTCACGCTCCTGAAGTGACCCCCGATGCCCAGGCACCTCCAGACTTGGCAGTAGCCGAGAAGGAGGACGCGCGATGGGGCGTCAGAGAGCTCACCTCCAGTCCGCGAATCCGCGACAGCATCGACCGGATGCGCACCCGGGCCCGCGACGGCGGTGGCACCGTGGCTGGGGCCGATGCCGTCGAGGCGCAGCTGCCATGACGACCGGACCGGCACACATGCGGTGCAGTGCATGCAGGTCGGACTGGCGGAGTGGGCCGCCCCCTCCGGCGACCGGGTAGACGGCGCCGGCGCGGCGGCGCCTCACAGCCTCCGCATAGATGCTCATGATCAGCGCCATCGTCGAGGTCGCCGCATCGCCGCGCTGAGCCCCTGCCCGGCACGCGCGGCGCCCAAGAACAACGGCGATGTCGCGAAGCCGCGCTCTCACATCAGGACGACGACATCGGGAGACATGCCGTGTCCGACAGGAACGCATCGAGCAGGCCCGCCCCGCGGAGCATGGCGCGAGCCTGAGCGGTGAGCGCTCCACGCCGTTCGTCCAGGGCCGCCGACAGCGCGGCCGCGTCCCCGGCAGCGCGGAGCTCGTCGAGCAGGGGGGCGATGCGAGGGATCGGGTGCCCGCCACGACGCAGCTCCCGGACCACGTGCCCGTCCCGAACGTCGGCTGGGTGATAGGTGCGGTGCCCCGCGCGGTCGCGCGCAGGTCGCAGCAGCCCGACAGCCTCCCAGCGCCGCAACGTCGCAGGCCGCACCTGCAGCCGGTGGGCGAGCGCGCCGATCGGGATCCCCGGCCCGGGCGGGAGGTCCACATCGGTCAGCCCGGACAAGGTACGTCGCACACCGTCCAGCACCCTGCGTCGTTCTGCCAGGTCCGTGTGTGAGCGGTCGATGAGCTCCAGCGCGTCGGCGGTCCGCCCATCGACGGCGGCGACCATGATCGCCCGCGCGGTGCCGTGTCCGTGCCCTGGCACCAGCGCGAGGAACGCCCGCAGCGCGCGGGCGTGCTGCTCGGTGTAGGCCCGGTATCCCGAGGATGTGCGCCGCACCGCAGGCAGGATGCCGGCGGCCTCGTAGTTGCGCACGGCCTGCGTCGACAGACCGTGCTCACGGGCCAGGTCGATCGAACGCATCCTATCGCTCCGGTTGAGGGTTTTGGGCAGTCTCCCAGTGCTGATAAGCGCAAAGTCCCCACTGGAGGTTCAAGGATACCGTTCAGGGACATGACTACGACACACGATTCGAACCCGGCCGCGCTCGTGTACCGCCTACTGACCGAACGCCGCACGATGCCCTGGGTGCTCGGATTCGGCGAGCCGGTACACGGCATCGAGGCGTTCCCGAGGGTGCGCAACGAGGTGTTCGAGCACATCGTCGAGCACGCCGGCTTCCGGACGATCGCACTGGAGAGCGACGCCTGGGCCGGTCGCCTCGTGGACGCCTGGGTCCGCCACGCCCCGGGCTGCGAGGGGTTGACCGAGGACCAGGTCATGGCCCACGGGTTCAGTCACGGATTCGGTGATTCGCCGGCGAACCGGGACTTGGTGCGCTGGGCGCGCGAGCGAAACGCCGGTCTCCCGACCGGCGACCAGGTGCGGGTCACCGGCTTCGACGGCCCGATGGAGATGGTCGCCACCCCGAGCCCGCGGGCCACGCTGCTGCATCTCTACGACTACCTGAGCGGCCGAGACCTGGACCGTGCTCTGCCGTGCGACCGCGACACGCTGACCCGGCTCCTCGGCGCGGACGAACCGTGGGCCGAGCCGATGGCGATGCTGGACCCGGACCGCTCGGTCGGCGGCGAGCAGCGGGTGCGCGAGGTGCGACTGCTCGCCGACGACCTCACCCGCACCCTGGAGGCCGAGGCACCGGCGTTGCGCCGCGCGGGCGACCCCGGCCTCGATGACGCCGAGCTGGCCGCGCGCACCGCGACCGGTCTGCTCGCCCACCACGCCGCGATGGCCCGCCCATCCGACGACCGCGCCGGCCTCCTGTGCGCGCTGCGGGACACGATGATGGCCGACAACGTGGCGGCACTCGCCCGGCGCACACCGGTGCTGCTGTTCGCCCACCACCAACACCTGCGCACCGGGACGTCGACGATGGCCTGGGGCGGAGTCACGATCGCAGGCGTCCACGTCCCGCCGACGACGCTGCGCTGGCAGCCCGCCGGAGCGCATCTGGCCGCCCGGCTCGGCGACGGGTACGCCGTGGTCGCGACGGCCGTCGGCAGCGCTGGGGAACACGGCATCGGCGAGCCCGACCCGTCGACGGCAGGGGGCGCTCTCGCCACCCGCCCGCCGGACCGCCAGCTCGTCGCAGGGCAGGAGCTGCGCGACCTGCGCACCGGACGCGCAGCACGAGCGACGAGCCACCCCGGCTACTTCCCGATCGACGACGACCTGCTCGACGAACTCGACGCCGTCCTGTTCCTCCGCGACGCCGACTGACCCGGCCCGACTCGTCTGGGTGTGGTCACGTGATCTGCCCCCATGAAGCGTCCGTCGATCGAGCCCCGCCGTGGTGCCGCCCGCCGGCGCCTCCCGACCGCGCCCCGACCGGCCGGCCCTGGCCGCGGCGGGCCGGTGAGCCACTGGCACGGGAGGTTCCCCGAACACCCACGACGGCCGCGAGGCCGCCGCCATGGCCCGCGCGTTCGGCGAGTAGCAGGCGCCCGTCTGCTCATCGGGCGGTCGTGACGACCCACTCCCCCGGTCCTGCCGGCGCCAGGACGACCAGTGGACTCATCGTTGATGCGGCGGCCGCGGTGGTCGTGTTGCGGGTGGTCTGCACGGTGAAGGTGCGGGTGGTCCCGTCGGCCAGGTGCAACACCAGGCCGGCCCCTGGTGTCGCTGCGGGCAGTGCTGCAGCCACGCGTAGGACCCATCGGTCGGGGCCGGCCCAGGACCCCGTCGTGGTGGGTAGGCCACTGGCGCTGGTGGTCACGGGCGTGGCCGGGTGTGTCTGGCCGGTCGGGTCGGTCAGCGAGACCGCCTGCACCACCGTGGAGGCGGTCGGGGTGGTGGGCGGAGCAACCGGGGTCGTCGGGGGAACAGCCGTGGACGTAGGGGTGGGTGGTGGCGTGGGGACCGACGTGGTGGGGGTCGGTCGCGGCGGGCTGGGCGGTGGATTCGGTGTGGGGGTCGGGGTGGGAGGTGATGTCGGACGCGGCCGGGGCGCTACGGCAGCGTCCGGGCGGCCCTCGGGAAGCGGAGCGGGCGCCGGCGTCGGGACCGGAGCGGGCGCCGCCACCGTCGGGGCCGGCATCGCGATCGCGGTCGGCCTCGGCGCGGGTTCGGGTAAGGGGTTCGGGGCCGGTGGTAGTGGTGGTGCGGGTGGTGCGGGGAACTCGGTGACGTCGGGGATGGTCGGGTCCGGGAGCTCCGGGACGGCAGGATTCGGGACAGTAGGCAGGGCGCCGGTGCCTGTCGCGGCGGGGCGGGTGGCTCCGATGTAGTCGTCGCCGTTGTAGCGGTACCAGGCGGTCTGCACCGGCTTGCCGAACGTCGGCGCGTTCACCATCCGTCCGGAGCCGATGTACATGCCGACGTGGTGCACCTTCCTGTAGGTGCCGTAGAAGACCAGGTCCCCGGGCTGCAGCAGGGTGCCGTCGGGCACGCGGGGGCCCTGGCGGAACTGGGTGTGCGCGGTGCGCGGCAGCTCGACCCCGGCCTTGTCGTAGGCGAAGGTGGTGAGCCCGGAGCAGTCGAATCCGCGGTGCCCGTTCTCCGGGCCGTTCCCGCCCCAGATGTAGGGCAGCCCGATCTGCTTCATCGCGACCTCGACCGCGATCCTCGCGCGCTGGTCCGGCATGGCAGTGGTGGCGGCCGCTGGCTCGACGCCGGCCGTCACAGTGGACGTTGTCGACGGTGGCCCTGCTTCTGACACGAAACCGGGGCCAGAACCGAGGGACGACGGCGCCGATGCCGGGGAAGCCGGGTTCTGATCATCGATCGCAGCGGGGACCGACGCCAGACCTGAGCCGCCGAGCGACGTCACCGACCACAGCACCAGGCCCACGCACACCGCGGTCGCAGCCGACCCGACGGCATCCGGGCGCTCGGGGCGGTGCCGAGGACCCGGACCACGACCAGTGCGTTCCACGGATCCTGCGCTCGGAACGCGGGGAACCGCCGACCGAGCAGGACGTGCCAGAGCCCGATTCACTCGTCGCCTCCGGCCTCAGCCGACCAGCCGCGCCGGGGTGTGCCCGTCGTCGGCGGGGTCGGTGTCGGTTGCTGCTCGGGTCTGTCGACGGGGGAGGTTGCGGCACTGCTCGGCGGGAACGAGCAGGACCGTCGGGCTGCCGGCGAGGCCGGGATGGGAGCAGCTGCTGCGCAGGCCGTCGGACAACGACAGTCGGACGAACCCGCGTCCGACGAGCCGCTCGAGGAGCTGGTCCAGCGAGGAACAGCGGTGGTAGCCGTGCAGGAACACGATGGGGCGCCGCTGTTCCACGAAGGGCAGGAGCTGGGGCAGGGTGGCTGCACCGGTCCCGGTCAGGTCGAACCTGACCAGGTCGCAGCCGGTGAGCAGCGGCCCGGCCAGGTCCAGCAGCGCGGTTGCCCCGTCGCCGGTCGGGCAGTGGACGTGGGCGCGGTCGAGGCCGTCGAGGTGCAGGTGCCGCCGTGTGGCCTCGGCGGAGTCCCGGTCGCCTTCCACGACGATGTAGTCCCCGCGTGCGGCCCCGGCTCCCGCCCTGGTGTGCCCGCCGCCCGCCGAGCCGATCTCCACGACGCAGGACGCCGCGCCGCAGAGCCAGGCCCACCATGTCGTCGACGACTCCACCCGCACCTCGGCACCGTCGGCGCGGGCGGGGTCGTCGCGTTCGGTCGGGGTGTGGGTGTGGCGTCGCCGTCGTTCGCGCATCCGGGCGACGAATGCCCGAGGTGGCCCGAGTTGCTCGTGCTGGTCGTGCATCGTCGCTCCTCCGTCCGGGAGTGGCGTCGAGCCGGATCGTCGCGGTCGCACTCGGAGGGTCCGGTGCGCCGGAACCGGCCGTCATCGCCGCATCGTGTGCTCGTGAGGTGGACGGGCACCGAGGCCCGGTTCACCTGCTGGCTGCGGCCCACTGCTTGACCGACGCTGTGTAGGTTACACAGCGTCGGTCACCCCGGAAAGAGCAAAGTCGCATCACCCGCTTGACGGCTACGTCGAGGTCATGCACGCGGAACTCGCCGGGCCACTGGATGCCCCTGCCGCTCGACGACGGGGGTCATCGCCGTGACCGACACCCGCTCCGGGCAGGCCTGCCGCGGTGAGGGCGGGGGGCGCCGCCCCAGATCCTGATCCCCGTCCTAGCCGGTTCCGCGTCGTTCTCGTGCGCCTGACGTCGGCAGGTCCGAACACTGCAGCCCGAGGGCGATCGACGCAGGATCGGCCCGTCACATGCTGTGCAGCGCGGCGCTGGTGTAGCGGCGGTAGGCGCCGATGACGTCGTCGCGAGAGGCCTCGCCACGGTGTCGGAGCCACCAACGGCCCAGCTGCTCGCCGCCACCGGAGATCATCTGCGCGGCGACCATGACATCGGCCTCGCTCAGCTCCGGACGGCGAGCACTGATCAGCGCGGCGATGACCTGAACGCTGTCCTCACGCAGGCTCTCCAGCTGTTCGGCCGCTTCCCCGTACAGACCCGGGAAGCCGTAGAACAGAGCCCAGCGGCGCGGATCCTGCTCGATGAGAGAGAAGAACGCCTCCCCCGCGACCTGGAACAGGACCGACAGCTCCGCCGTCTCGGTCCCGGCCATCTCGGCAACCACCATCTCCTGGAACTCCACGCGGATCCGGCGCACGCAGGCGATGTAGGCGCCGGTCAGGGAGTCGAAGTGGTCGTAGAAGACCGGCCGACTCACCCCCGTCGCCCGGCAGACGTCCTCGACCGACACAGCCTGCAGTCCGCGTTCGAGGAACAACGCCTCCGCGCACTCCACGAGCTGTCGTGCGCGTACCGCCCGCGGGACCCGACCGTGGCGGAAGCCCTGGACCTCGCGGGGGCGGGTCCGGCCGTCGGGTCGTTCACCTCGAGCCGCCATGCTCTGAGGCTACATTGTGTAGGTCTAGGGCAAGCCTCATCGTGATGGAGGGGACCGGCGATCACCAGGGGAGGGCGAGGTTCTCCCACGTCGTGAAGGTGCCGTGCGCTCCGTCCGGACCGAGCCGGGCGACGCGGAGGATCTCGCGAGCGGCGTCCTCGATCGTGTCCGTCCCCTGGAAGTTGACCAGTTGGGTGTTCGCGAAGCCGGGTGACACGAGGTTGACCTTGATGCCGGTCGTCTCAGATTCGATCATCATGGCCAGCGTCACCGCGTTCAGTGCCGATTTCGACGCGGCGTACGACGTGCTGAAGTTGGCCCGGAGGTCGAGCTCGGGGTTCTCGGCAAGGGTCAGGGATCCGAGGGCGCTGGTGACGTTGACGACCCGGGCGTCGGTGGCCGCCTGCAGCAGCGGCACCATGGCCTGGTACACGGCCAGCGCGCCGATGACGTTCACTTCCCACACACCCCGCACCTCGTCGAGCGGGACCACGCTGGCCATGGACGCGGCGCGACTCGACTCGAGGTCGCCCCTGCCCGGGCGGGTGGTGGAGATCGCCGCGTTGTTGACCAGCACGTTCAGGCTGCCGACTTCCTCACGGATCCGCCTCGCCGCCGCCGCGACCGACTCGGTGTCGGTGACCTCGAGCTGAACGGCCACCGCGCCCTCCCCGATCTCCTTGGCGGCTATCTCGCCCCGACCCAGATCCCGGGAACCGATGTACACCGTGTACCCGTCTGCCACCAGGCCCGTGGCGACGTGCTTCCCCATGCCTTGATTCGCGCCGGTGACCAGGGCCGTGCGATTGTTCGTCATGGGGTTCTCCTTCGACCGGCGTGTGGGGTACACGGTTTCCTGCTTCCACTGGTGAGCCGTGCGTCCCCTCTCATTCTGCGAATCCTCGGATCGGGAGGAAGGACTCGACGATCCTGGGAGTGCCATACCCACCGCCCCTGGGGCCGAGCCCGCCACGGACCGCGCGACGAGGACGGACCACGTTGAGCGACGGCGTCGCCCCTACCCGCCTTCGTCCTCGGTCGGTACGCGGACATCCTCGTGAGCAACCCGTCGGCGGTGGCACTCTCGCCGCTCCTGACGATCACGCGGACGACCGCTGAACACCCCTGTGGACCAGTACGGCCAGGTAGACGCTCATCAGGAGCGCGATCATGATGCTCAGGCTGATACGGCCTGCGTCGAGCGGGGCATCGCCCCACAACAGCGCCGGGCCGAGCTGAGCCAGAAGAAGCAGCGACGTTGCGAACGCCTGTCCCCAGAGCGACACGGTCGGGAACTGGTGCCGTACCTTCCGCCCGATTCTGCGAACGGCCCGCTCGTCCTCGGCCCCGGTGAGGATCGCCGACACCAGTGGAGCCACGTGCCTACCGTGATCCACACCGAGCCTCAGCACACTCTCACGCCCTGGCGTCTCGATGCACAGCACGCGATGGCTGCCCCAGGACGTCGGTCGACGGATGCTCCGGGGCTCGACCGACACCGACCGAATGTCGTGTGCCGGGCCCGAGAAACCGTCGGCGCGTAGCCGCTTCTCTGCCGTGTTCGGCTCGAAGACCACTTCATCCGGGGTCACCGTCACGACACCACGGCGCGGCCATCGGCCGGCATAGCTCGTCGCCGGAACCCGCACCCTCTGCACCTCCCGCGACCCCGGACCATCTGCGCCCGTCGGCGCACCGTGATCCCGTCGGACACAGCGCAAGTCAGCCGCCGATCGGACCGCCCGGCATGGACACTCGGCTGATCACTCACAACGACTGCATCCGGGTAAGAAAAAGGCCGGGACGTTAGTCCTGGCCTGGTGAAGAAGGGTGGAGCTGAGGGGATTCGAACCCCTGACCCCTTGACTGCCAGTCAAGTGCGCTACCAGCTGCGCCACAGCCCCTTGCGACATGAAGAACACTACACCGGCCGGTTTCCGGCCCGGAAAGGGGGGTGCCCCTCCCGGCGTCGCGCCCTACCGTCGACCCCGTGCAGCCCTCTGACATCGGACGACTGGTCACCCTCGGCCCCCCTGCAGTGTCCCCGGACGGCGCGCACGTCGCCGTCGCGGTCCGCCGCGTCGACCTCGGCGCCAACCGGTACCGGACGGCGATCTGGCTCACGCCGACCGACGGCAGCGGTCCACCGCGGCGGCTGACCGGCTCCGAGCACGGAGACTCCTCCCCCGCCTGGTCGCCGGACGGGACGCGGCTCGCCGTCGTCACCGGGCGCGACGGCGGCGGCGCACGGCTGCGGGTACTGCCGATCGGCGTCCCGGGCGAGCCGGTGGTGGTCTGCGAGCGTCCGGAGGGGATCTCCGAGCCGGTGTGGTCGCCGGACGGCACCCGGATCGCGTTCGTGTCCCGGGAGCGGGCGGCCCGGTGGGCCACCGGCGACGACGACCGGGCCCGCGAACCCCGCCGGATCGACCGGCTGTTCAGCCGGCTGGACGGGGAGGGCTGGATCATCGACCGTCCGTCGACGGTGTTCGTCGTCGACGCCGGGGGCGGCGACCCGGTGGCCGTCGCGGGCGGGCCGTACGAGCACTCGTCGCCCGCCTGGTCGCCCGACGGGCGGACCCTCGCCGTCGTCGCGGACCGCGAGCCGGGGTGGGACCTGGACGAGACGGCGCGGATCTACCTCGTCGATGCGGCGGGCGGAGACGCGGCGGGCGGAGATGCGGCGGGCGGCCGCGAGCCGCGGCTGCTCACCCGCAGCGGTCGCCACCACACGCACCCGTCCTGGGCGCCGGACGGCACCCGGCTGGCCACCCTGGCCTCCGACGACCACCTGGCGGCCCCGGCACACGCGTCGCCGGCGCTGGTCGACATCGCGACCGGGCGCGAGGACGTCCTGGCGACCGGCATCGACCGCACCTGGCGGCCCTTCCCCGGCGCCCGCGCCCCGATCTGGGACGACGGGCACCTGCTGGTGTCCTGCGAGGACCGCGGCGGGGTGCACCTGTACCGGGTCGCGGCCGACGGACCGGGCGCGGGCACCGCGGAGGCGCTGCTGACCGGCGCGCGGGCCGGCGCCGCCTACGACCGGGCGGGCGGGAGCACCGTCGTGCTGGTCACCGACCACGACCATCTCGGGGAGCTGCACGTCACCGACGACGGGTCGCTGCGCCGGCTCACCGCGCTCACCGAGCCCTTCCACGACGCCGTGCCGCGCGGGCGCACCCCGTACCGGCTGGCCGTGCCGTCCCCGGCCGGGGACGGCGACATCGACACCTGGGTGCTGCTGCCCGACGAGCCCGCCACCGGCGCCGGCGGCCGGCTGCCGGTGCTGCTGTCGATCCACGGCGGCCCGATGACCCAGTACGCCGACGCCTGGTTCGACGAGTTCCGGCTGTGGGCGGGCGCCGGCTACGCCGTCGTGTGGTGCAACCCGCACGGATCGACCGGCTACACCCAGGACCGGGTACGGGCGATCCGCAGCCCGCTGGCGGAGACCGCACCCGGGACCGGCTGGGGCGGGATCGACGCCGACGACGTGCTCGCCGCGCTCGACGGCGCCCTCGCGGAGTTCGACCAGCTCGACCGGGACCGGGTGGGCGTGCTCGGCGGGTCCTACGGCGGATACCTCACCTCGTGGCTGGCCGCCCACCACTCCGACCGGTTCGCCGCCGCCTGCAGCGAGCGGGCGGTGAACAACCTGGAGTCGCTGGACTGGAGCTCCGACGCGGCCGGGTGGTTCGGCCACGAGCTGGGCCGCTCGTGGCTGGACGCGCCGGAGGAGTACCGGCGGATGTCCCCGCTGCACCACGTCCGCGGCATCGACGTGCCGATGCTGATCCTGCACTCCGAGGACGACCTGCGGTGTCCGGTCGAGCAGGCCGACGCGTTGTTCGTCGCGCTGCGGCTGCTCGGGCGGCCGGTGGAGTACTGGCGGTTCCCGGAGGAGAGCCACGGGATGTCGCGGGACGGGTCGCCGCGCCACCGAGTCCAGCGGGCGCAGATCATCCTCGACTTCTTCGGCCGGCACCTCGGCGGGCGCAGGCCGGCGCAGGTGCCCGCGGGCTGAGGGCGCGGGCCGAGGGCGCGGGGGGCCGTGCTCAGCCGGCCCGGCTCCGGCCGTCGTCCCCGTCGGGGTCGGCGGCGTCGCCGAGATCGTCGACGCCGCCGACGTCACCGAGGCCGCCGACGGTGTCGGTCTCCGGGCCGACCGAGCGCGGTGCGCCGTCGGCGGCCCGGACCGGCTCGCCGACGGGCTCGCGCAGCCGTCGCAGGGCGGGGTCGTCGGCCCAGAACTCGTCGAACCCGTGCTCGGCGAACCGGTCGGCGACGCGGTGCATCGCGATGTCGTGGCGCACGTAGAGGTGCGCGAGCAGCACCGCGGCCGGGTCGTCGGTGTAGAGGCCCCAGGTGCGGTCGGCGGTGAGGCCCCCGATCACCGCCTGGTCCCGGTCCGCGACGACGACGAGCATCCGCCGGCCGAGGTTGTCCTCGACCGCCGACGGGGCCGAGTAGCGGTGCTCGATGTGCCAGCCGACCGGGTCGTCGTCGACGCCGAAGACGACCGTGGCGACGTCGACGCCGTGCTCCTCGGCCCGGCGGACCGTGGGCTTGAGGGTCTCGACGTCCTCCGGCCAGCCGAGCACGTACAGCTCGGAGCGGGCCGCGGCGGCGACGTCCTCGGCCCGTTCGAGCAGCATCCGGCGCTCGGTCAGCGAGTGCACCAGCCGTACCTGCGGCGGCGCGGTCAGCCGCGGGATCTCGTTCTGCAGGATGCCCAGTGTGCGGTCGAAGTCGCGGCGCATCCGCTCCAGCAGCGTCGCGGGCGGCAGCGGGACGTAGCCGGTGCCGTCGGCGGCCCGGACCTCGAAGGCCGCGCCGCGGCCGACGAGCTTGCCCAGCGTCTCGTAGACGGTGCTGCGCGGCACCCCGGACCGCTTCGCCACCTCGTACCCGTTGACCGCCTCGCCCGCGCTGACCAGCGCCACGTAGGCCTTGGCCTCGTAGCCCGACAAGCCCAGTCGCTGGAGCTCTTCCGTCACCCGACGTACGGCCATTACAAGATCATCTCAATCGTTCGTCACCGTCCCGCGACATCTCGCCGCGTCCACTCCCCAGGTCGATCGCGGGCGACCGATCGATACGCCCGAATCCGCACCATCATCACAATCGTTGATCGGGCGCGCGCGTCACGCCGGCCCGCATCGCCGCATCCGCCTCACGGAGGATCTCCCGCATGGCCGCTCCGGCGGCAGGGGCGTCACCCGCCCGGACGGCGTCGGCGACGTCGCGGTGCAGCCGGATCGCCTCCGGTTCCGGACGACTGGGCATCAGGTGGTGCCGGGTCCGCCCCGCGAGCACCTCGGCGACGACGTCGCCCAGCGCCGCGACCATCTCGTTGCCCGAGGCCGCGAGCAGGGTCCGGTGGAAGAGCTGGTCGGCCTCCAGGTAGGCGAACAGGTCCCCGGCGCGGCCGTGCGCGGTCATGTCCATCACCGCGCCGACCAGTACCCCGCACTGCTCCGGGGTGGCCCGGTCGGCCGCCAGCTCGGCGGCCAGCGGTTCGACGCCGCAGCGCAGCTCGGACAGCGACCGCAGCTGCTCGTCGCGACCCGGGCCGTCGAGCCGCCAGCGGATCACCCTCGGGTCGTGCACGTTCCACTGCCCGCGCGGGGAGACGGTGGTGCCGACCCGGCGCCTGCTGCGCACCAGGCCCATCGACTCCAGCACCCGCACGGCCTCCCGGACGACGGTCCGCGACACCCCGTAGCGGTCGCCCAGTTCCTCGGCCCGCAGGACCTCGCCGGGGCCGATCGTGCCTGCGGCGATCGCGGTCCCGAGCCGGTCCAGGACGTCCGCGTGCAGTCCCGTGCCCTCCGTCGCGCCGCTCACGGTCGAATCGTGCCACCTCACGATGCCGGGCACCGGAAAAGGCATATCTGAACCGATCCGGTATTGAAAAAGTAATACTTTTGACCGACTCTGGACCCACAACGGCCCGGGTACTCCCGGTCCGCGTGCCGATGCCGCCACACCGTGAGGAGCCGATGCAGTGACGCAACAGCCGGCGACACACCAGCCACCACCCCGCCCCCTCGTCGTCGTGATGGGGGTGTCCGGCTCCGGGAAGTCCACCGTCGGTGCCGCCCTCGCCGACGCACTCGGTGTCCCGTTCACCGACGCCGACGGTCTGCACCCGGCCGCCAACGTCGCGAAGATGACCCGGGGGATACCGCTCACCGACGCCGACCGCGAGCCCTGGCTCGACGCCGTCGGCGCCCGGTTGGCCGAGCACACCGGCACCGGGCTCGTCGTCGCCTGCTCGGCGCTGCGCCGCACCTACCGCGACCGGCTCCGCGCCCACGCGCCGTCGACGGTGTTCGTGCACCTCTCCGGCGACGCGGCGGTGCTCGCCGAGCGCATGGGCGGACGTTCCGGGCACTTCATGCCGACCGCGCTGCTCGACTCCCAGCTGGCCACCCTGGAGCCGCTGGCCGCCGACGAGGCCGGGACGACCCTGGACATCCGGAGGCCGGTCGACGAGATCGTCGCGGGCGCCGTCGCCGCCACCGGGTCGGAGGTGGCCCCGCGATGACGCTGCACCCCGCACTCGTCCTGGCCGCGGAGCAGGCCCAGCCGGTCGCGTCCGCCGGCCGCCTGGTGACCGCCGCGCTGGTGGGGATCGTCGCGCTGGTCCTGCTGATCACGCAGTTCTCGCTGCACCCGTTCCTGGCCCTGACCATCGGCTCGCTGCTGGTCGCGGCGGTGGCGGGCATGTCGATGGGCGACGCCGTGGCGGCCTTCTCCGACGGGTTCGGCTCGACCGCCGCGAGCGTCGGCACGCTGATCGCGCTGGGCGCGATGTTCGGCAAGCTGCTCGCCGACTCCGGCGGTGCCGACCGGCTGGTCGACACGATCGTCTCCCGCTCCGGCCCGCGGACCCTGCCGTGGTCGATGGCCGCCGTCGGGGCACTGATCGGCCTGCCGATGTTCTTCGAGATCGGTCTGGTCATCCTGATGCCGGTGATCTTCCTGGTCGCGCGCCGGGCCCAGGTCTCGCTGATCGCCGTCGGCATCCCGGCACTGGCCGGGCTGTCGGCGATGCACGGTCTCGTCCCGCCGCACCCCGGCCCGCTCGCCGCGATCGGCATCCTCGACGCCGACCTGGGCATCACCCTGGTCCTCGGCGTGCTCGTGTCGATCCCGGTCGTCGTGCTGGCCGGGCCGCTGTTCGCGACGCTGGCGGCCCGCTGGGTCGACGTCTCCCCGCCCGCGTTGTTCGAGTCCCCGGTCGCGGCCGGGAGCACCACCGCGTCCGCCGCGTCCGCCGGATCGGCCGGGACCGGCGCGGGTGCCGACGCCGGTCCCGGGTCCGGTGCCGATTCCGACGCCGGTGCCGATTCCGGTGCCGGCCGCGACGTGCCGGACGGCGGTCCCACCCGGCGCCCCGGGTTCGCCGCCACCCTGTTCACGGTGCTGCTGCCGGTCGTGCTCATGATGGGCAAGGCCGTCGGCGACATCGCCGCACCCGAGGGCAACCCGGTGCGCGCCGCGCTGGACTTCGTCGGCACGCCGCTGGTCGCGCTGCTGCTGTCGGTGCTGGTCGCGATGGTCACCCTCGGCACCGGCTCGGGGATGAACCGCGCCGGGATCATGGGCTCGCTGGAGAGGTCGCTCCCCGCGATCGCCGGGATCGTGCTGATCGTCGCCGCGGGCGGCGGGTTCAAGCAGACCCTGGTCGACACCGGGATCGGCGCGATGATCGCGGGCTGGGCCACCGGCGCCGGCATCTCCGCACTGCTGCTGGGCTGGCTGGTCGCGGTGGCGATCCGGCTCGCGACCGGGTCGGCGACCGTCGCGACGGTGACCGCCGCGGGGATCCTCGTGCCGCTGCTGCCGACGCTCGACCCGACCCAGACCTCACTGCTGGTGCTGGCGATCGGCGCGGGCTCGCTGTTCTTCTCCCACGTCAACGACGCCGGGTTCTGGCTGGTCAAGGAGTACTTCGGGCTCACCGTCGGCCAGAACATCAAGACCTGGTCGATCATGGAGACCGTCATCTCGGTCTCCGGCCTGGTCCTGGTGCTGCTCATCGACCTGGTGATCTGACCCCGCTCAGACGACGACGCCGGCCCGGGTCGCCGGGTCGGCGGCGGTCGCCCGGGACCCGGGTCCGTCGACGTCGGCGACAGTGCGGGCGAGCCGGCGCACCGCCTCGGTCAGCACCGGTCCGGGGTGGGTGAACGGCACCCGCAGCCGGTCGGTGAACGCGTGCCCGGCCCCGAACCGTGGGCCGGGCGCCAGCACCAGACCGTGCCGCGGGGCCGCCGCGGTCAGCGCCGTCGAGACGTGGGCACCGAGGTCACACCACAGCGCGAGCCCACCGTCGGGGACGGTGAAACGCCAGTCCGGCAGGGTCGCGGCGAGCTCGGCGGCCAGCAGGTCGCGCCCGGTGCGCAGCACCCCGACCCGTTCGGCCCGCAGCACGTCGAGCCGTTCCAGCACCTCGACGGCGACCAGCTGCTCCAGCACCGGCAGCGCCAGCTGGGCCCTGGCCAGTCGTCGTCGCAGCCGGGCCGCGCGCTCGCGGCCGGCCCGGACCCACCCGATCCGCAGCCCGCCCCAGGCGATCTTGCTGAGTCCGCCGACGGTGACGACGTCGTCGGGTCCGGCGGCGTGCGCGGCACACGGCAGCGGCCCCGTGGCGCCCCCGCGCAGGTCCAGCTCGGCGAAGGTCTCGTCGACCAGGGCGACCGTGCCCTGACGGGCGAGGCGCTGCACCAGCCGGGCGCGGGCGTCGTCGTCGAGCAGACGGCCGGTGGGGTTCTGGAAGTCCGCCATCAGGTACGCGGCCCGCGCCGCGGTCTGCCGGGCGGCCCGAGGCAGCACCGTCTGGGGCGTCGCGCCGGCGCCGTCCACCGCCACCGGGACGGCGACCGCTCCCGCGTCGGCGACGACGTCGAGCGCCGACGGGTAGGTGGGATGCTCGACGAGCACCCGGTCCCCCGGCCCGGCCAGCTCGGCGAGGACGATCCCGATCGCCTGCAGCGCCCCGCCCGTCACGACGACCTGCTCCGGCCCGGTCGGGAGCCCCCGGGTCGTGAACCGGTCGGCGATCGCGGCCCGCAGCGCAGGCAGGCCGTCCGGCCCGTAGCCGTGTCCGGCCAGCTCCGCGGCACCCCGCTCGACGGCGCGGGCGACCAGGTCGGGCAGTACCGCGGGCGCGGCGGGGGCGGCGTGGGCGAGGTCGATCGCGCCACGGTCCACCGGCCCGGGTGCCCACACCCCGTCGACGCCACCGGTCCGGTCCGGGAGCCGCACCCAGGTGCCCGCCCCGTGCCGGGCCTCGGCCCAGCCGTCGTCGCGCAGCTCGCGGTAGGCACGGGCGACCGTCACCCGGCTGACGCCCAGTGCCTCGGCCAGCGGCCGCTCCGCCGGCAGCCGGGTGCCCGAGGGCAGCCGGCCGTCGCCGGTCAGCACCCGCACCGCATCGGCCAGCACCCGGTACGCCGGGCCGCGCCCGCCGTGGACGTCGCCGCACAGCGCGGCGAGGCGCTCCGCCCCGATCCCCTGCGTCATTCCCGATCCACTTTCGCTCGAGTGGCACGGTGACGACAGGCCACCGGTGGAAGCAGCATGCCATCTCGTGACGATCGACAACTCCCGCTGGTCGCTGCGGATGCCGCGGCGCACCCGGCGACTCACCCAGCTCGTGGCCGGCCTCGTCGCCTACGGGGTCTCGATGGCGCTGACGATGCGCGCGACCCTCGGGTCGACCCCCTGGGACGTGTTCCACCAGGGCGGCGCCGGCCGTACGACGCTGTCGGTGGGCGCGGTGACCGTCGTCGTCGCGGTCGGGGTGCTGCTGCTGTGGATCCCGCTGCGGGAACGGCCGGGGATTGGCACGGTGACCAACGTCGTCGTCATCGGGGTCACGGTGGACCTGGCGCTCGCGGTGCTGCCCGCCCCGGAGGCGCTGTGGCTGCGGGTGGGGTTCGCCGTCGCCGGGATCGTGCTGAACGCGGTGGCGACGGCCGCCTACATCGGGGTCGGGCTGGGACCGGGCCCGCGGGACGGGCTGATGACCGGGCTCGCGGCCCGCACCGGCCTGTCGGTACGGCTGGTGCGGACCGCGATCGAGGTGACGGTCGTGCTGGTCGGGTGGTCGCTCGGCGGTGTCTTCGGCCCGGTGACGGTGGTCTACGCGCTCGCCGTCGGGCCGCTGGTGCAGTGGTTCCTGCCGCGTGTGAGCGTGGGTGCGGTCAGCCCGTCACCTTCGACAGCCAGTTCCCGTTGCTCAGATCCATCTTGACCCCGTCGACCATCACGGTCGGGGTGCCGAACCGGCCACCGGGCGCCACCGCCGGGTCGGCGACGGCGGCCCTGGTCGCGTCGGCGATCGCCTGGCTGTTGGCCTGGCGGGTGACGCAGCCGGCGAAGTCGCCCTTGGCGCCCAGCTCCGTGCCGAGCGCGATCAGCTCCTGCACCGACTTCCCGGCACTGCCCTCGGCGGGCTGGTCGGTGTAGAGGCGGGAGTGGTAGGCGGGAAAGATCCCGGCGTCGGCGGCGCACAGTGCGGCGTTGCCGGCGCGGGTGGAGTAGCCGGGCGGGGTCGAGCGCTCGTCGAGGATGACGATGTGGTGATAGTTGATCTTCGCCTTGCCCTCGTTCACCGCGGTGGTGAGCTGGTTCCCGACGCCGCTCTCCAGCTGCTTGCAGGCGGGGCAGAGATAGTCCTCGTAGAGGTCCACGGTCACCGGGGCGGCCTGGTTCCCGGCCTTCACGACGACGCCGTCGCGGGTCACGGGGTAGGTCGCGACGGTCGCCTGCTGGTAGTTCTGGTACAGCACGTAGACGCCGGTGGCCAGGGCGATGACCAGCACCAGGGCGCCGATCCCGAGGTTGCGACCGAGCCCGCCCGAGGTCCGCGGCGGGCTGATCCCGGCCGCCTGCAGCCGGGCCTGCGCGGCCTCCCGGCGCTCGCGCTCACTCTGTCCCATCAGTGCTCCTCCGTCGCGTCCGCCGGCGCCCGCCGGTCGTGGTCGTGTGTCCCGGCCCGGTCCCCGCGCCCGTCGAGGGAGAACAGCGTCCGCGGGCGCACCGCCAGGAACACCGCGGCCGCTGTGAAGGCGAGGTCGCGCAGCAGGGACGGGCCGTAGCTCGTGTCGTCGGGGTCGACCGGCCCGCCGCCGCCGAAGCAGCCGCAGTCGATCGCCAGCCCGCGGGCCCACGCCTGCACCAGCCCCGCGACGAACGCGAGCAGCAGCACGGTGCCCACCACCGCGGCGAGCCGGGTGGCGAGGCCCGCGAGCAGCAGCATGCCGAGCGCGATCTCCAGCGGCGGCAGCAGGGTCGCCACCGGCACGACGAGAGCGTCCGGCAGCACCCGGTAGGCGGCGACGGCGACGGCCGTGGTGAACGGCTCGCTCAGCTTCACCGCTCCCGACACCAGCCAGACCGCGGCGAGTCCCAGCCGCAGCACGGTGCCCAGCACGTCGAGCGGGCGGGCTGCGGTCACGACGGAGGAGCCTAGCGATCCCGCCGGGTCAGAACTCCTCGCGGGCGGACTCCTGCTCGAGCAGCGCGTCGAGGTCAGTCAGCCGCTTCATCGTGGCGACGGCACGGACGGTGCGGTTGTTGCCCGCCATCGTCTCCTCGTGGCGGTGCACGAACTGCCAGTAGCCCGCGGTGAACGGGCAGGCCTTCTCCCCCACCCGCACCGTCGGGTCGAAGGCGCAGCCGGAGCACAGGTCGGTCATCCGGTTGATGTAGGCGCCGCCGGAGGCGTAGGGCTTGGTGGCCATCCGTCCGCCGTCGGCGTGCTGGCTCATCCCGATCACGTTGGCGGGCATCACCCAGGCGAACCCATCGACGAACGCCGTCGCGAACCAGTCGTTGAGCTCCGCGGGCCGGTAGCCGCGCTGCAGGGCGTGGTTGCCGAGGATCATCAGGCGCGGGATGTGATGGGTCCAGCCGCGGTCGCGGACCCCGCCCAGTGCGTGCGACAGGCAGTTCGCGGTGACGGCGTCGGCGTCGAGGTCGGTCCACCAGTCCGGCAGCGGCGTGCGGGCCCGCAGGTGGTTGCGACGCGTGTAGCCGCGCCCGAAACGCCAGTACAGCTGCCAGACGTACTCCCGCCAGCCGAGGATCTGACGGACGAACCCCTCGACGCTGGACAGCCGGGCGTCCCCGTCGCGGTAGGCCTGCTCGGCGGCGTGCACCGCCTCCAGCGGGTGCAGCGCACCCAGGTTCATCGGCACCGACAGCAACGAGTGCGCCATCGCCCAGTCCTGCTCCAGCACCGCGTCCTCGTACGGGCCGAAGGTGTCCAGACGGTGCCGGACGAAGTGCCGCAGGGCCGCGGTCGCCTCCTCGTGGGTGACGGCGAAGCGGCGCGGTCCGTCCCGGCCGACGGTGGGGTACCCGGCCGCGTCGAGGTCGGCCCGCACGCGTGCGTCGACGTCGTCCTCGCGAGGCTCCCAGGGCGGCTCGACGTCGAGTGTCCGGGCGCCCTTCGGCGGGGACTCGCGGTTGTCGTGGTCGTAGTTCCACGTCCCGCCGACGGGCTCCTCCCCGTCCATCAGCACGGAGAACCGCTCGCGCTGGGCGCGGTAGAAGTCCTCCATCCGGAAGGTCTCGCGGTCACCGGCCCAGGCGTCGAACTCGTCCTTCCCCAGCGCGAAGGTGGGGGTGGGCCGGACCTCGGTGACCAGCCCCTCCCGCACGAAGCGGCGGACCATGTCCGAGGCGGGGAACGACGTCGGCTGGTGCACCACCACCGGGCGGCCGACGCGTTCCAGTGCCTCGCGGTAGGTGTCGGTGCGCAGGTGGGTGGCCCGGTCGCCGAGCTGCTCGGCGAGGTGGCGCATCCCGGACAGGACCAGGTGCAGCTTCTGGCGGTGGTGGCGACGCCTGCCCAGCGCCCGCGCGGACTCGACGATCACGATCTCGCGGTCGGCGAACTCCTCGGTGTCCCACACGTGCGGACCGAGCTGGTCGGCGAACAGCCAGAGCGGAGCCGTGTCATCGGACGACATCGACCCAGTGTCGGGCCGGTCGCGCACCGCCGCGCGGCGACCGCATCCGTCCTATCGTTGCGGGCGTGAACGATCCGGAGCTGGAGGCGGAACTCGCCGACCACAGCCACGACCACTCCCATCGGGACGTCTCGGGCGGCTGGCTGCGCGCCGCGACGTTCGGCGCGATGGACGGCCTGGTCACCACCATCGCGCTGATCGCGGGCGTCGGCGGGGGCGGGGCGGACCGCGACCTGATCGTGCTGACCGGACTGGCGGGCGTCGTCGCGGGGGCGTTCTCGATGGCCCTGGGCGAGTTCGCCTCGGTCGGCACCCAGAACGACGCGCTCGACGCCGAGGCCGCCGTCGAACGCCGCGAGCTCGTGCTGCACCCGCGCGCCGAGGAGCACGAGCTGGCCGCCCGGTTCCGCGAGATGGGACTGACCGGGCAGACGGCGGACGCCGTCGCGCGCGAGCTGCACCGCGACCCTGAGCTGGCGCTGCGGATGCACGTCAGCCAGGAGCTGGGCGTCAGCCTGGACGACAAGCCCTCGCCGTGGGTGGCGGCGACGTCGTCGTTCGCCGCGTTCGCGGTCGGTGGCCTGATCCCGCTGCTGACGTTCCTGCTCGGCTACGGCTCACTGGCGCTCGGTCTCGCCGTCGGCGGGCTCGGCCTGCTCGTCGCGGGGGCGCTGACCTCGCGGTTCACCTCCCGGTCGTGGTGGGCGGCGGCGCTGCGCCAGCTGGCGTTCGGCGCGATCGCGGCCGGTGCGACCTACCTGGTCGGGATGCTCATCGGGGTCAGCGCCGCCTGAGCGGGCTCAGTCCTCGACGCTGATCACGCGGGCCGGGCACACGTGCTCGGCCTCCTTCACCGCGTCCCGGTCGCCCTCGGCGGGCGAGTCGGTCAGCAGATCGACGATTCCGTCGTCGTCCTGGTCGAAGACGTCGGGCGCGGTCACCACGCACTGGCCGGCCCCGATGCACAGTTCCTTGTCCACGATCACGCGCATGGACATCAGAATGCCACCGGCAGCGCGTGCACGCCGTAGACGGCCATGTCGTCGCGGAACGCGATCTCCGAGTCCGGCACGGTGACACGCAGCCCCGGGAAGCGCCGCAGCAGCGCCGGATAGGCGATCTGCAGCTCGAGGCGGGCCAGCGGCTGCCCGAGGCACTGGTGCACCCCGAACCCGAACGCGACGTGCCGGTTCGTCCCGCGGGACACGTCGACCTCGTCGGGGTGCGGCCACTGCCTCGGGTCGCGGTTGGCCGCCTCGGCGGCGAGCACCACGCCCTCCCCCGCCCGGATCGTGACGCCGCCGATCTCCAGGTCCTCGGTCGCGACCCGGCGACGGCCGATGTGGGTGACGGTGAGGACCCGCAGCAGCTCCTCGACCGCGCCGCGGACCTGCGTGGCGTCGCCGTCGCGGACGGCGGCGAGCTGGTCGGGGTGGAGCAGCAGGGTCAGCGTGCCGAGGGCGATCATGTTCGCCGTCGTCTCGTGCCCGGCGACGAGCAGCAGCAGCGCCGAGGCGCTCGCCTCGTCGACGGTGAGGTCCCCGGCCGCGACCCGGGCGGCCATGCCGCCGAGCACGTCGTCGCGCGGCTCGGCCAGCCGGGCCCGGACGAGTCCGGCCAGATAGTCCTGCAGCGCGTCCGACGCCGCGGCCGAGGCCTCCGCGCTGGAGGTGAGGTCGACCATGATCCGGCTCTGGGCCTCGAAGAACGCGTGGTCGACGTAGGGCACCCCGAGCAGGTGGCAGATCACCAGCGACGGCAGCGGCAGCGCGAACGCCTGCACCAGGTCGGTCGGGTTCTCCCCGGCCTCCATGGCGTCCAGCAGCTCGGTGACGGTCTGCTCGATCAGCGGCCGGAGGCGCTCGATGCGGCGCACGGTGAACTCGCCGATGAGCATCCGCCGGTGCCGGGCGTGCTCGGGACCGTCCATCATGATGAAGCTGCGGCGGCGCCCCTGGGACCGCACGTGTCGCGACCGCGACGTGGCCGGGTAGCCCTCGCGGTCGGCGTCGGCGGACAGCCGCTCGTCGGCGAGCGCGGTGCGGACGTCGTCGTAGCGGGTGACGAGCCACGGCGTGCTGCCGTCCCAGATCCGGACGCGGGCGACGCCCGACCCCCCGGCGGGGCACTCGTCCTCACGGATGCGGGCGAGTTCGGCGGGCGGGTCGAAGGGACACTCACGCGCCATCGGGTAGGTGGGCACGGGTTGGGTCACGGCGGTCATCGGCATCACTCCCACCAGAGATGTTAGCAATGCACAGTTTCGCCGCGCAACGATCCTTCCCGGGGAGCGACCCTCCCGGGAGACGGGAACGGCCCCGTCCCGGGGTCGGGACGGGGCCGCTGGGCGGTGGAGGTGCCGGGAATCGAACCCGGGTCCTCCGTCGGTTCACGAGGGCTTCTCCGTGCGCAGTCCGCTGTGTCTCTACTCGGATCCACCGGTCACGCGAACAAGCCGGTGTGACGATCCCAGCCGCTGTTGGATGTCCCCTGCGGTTCCGCGGCCGAACCGCAGGGTGAGTCCCCTGAATGATGTCGGGACCCGGAGCGGGGACGCCTCCGGCCCGACAGCCCCTACCTGGTGATCAGGCAGCGAGCGCGTAAGCGCTCTGGGCAGTGCGACTGTTGTCGGCACTTATTTTTTTGCGACGCATGGTTAACGAGATCATCGTCGCCTTCCTCGGCACGCTTCACCTCGATCAACGATCGGAGTCGAAACCGTTCACCCCCTGGTCGGGTCCCGCGGGACCCGCGGTCCATCTGCACTCCGCCCGGACGTACCCGGACGGACGCACAGCATAACGCCCCGCGCCCGCCCGGACATTCCGGTTGCCGGTGGGTGGCGTGTCACCCGGCCGCGACCTCGTAGGTGTGCCCCGCGGCGCGCAGCCGGTCGACCAGCACGTCGCCCAGCGCGGTGGCCGGGGTGAGGCAGCCCGCGCGGTCGGGCAGCGCGGACCCGCCCAGGGCCAGGGCGAGGCCCGCCTCGGCGAACATCACCGCGGTGGCCGCGTAGCCGGGGTCCCCGGGGCCGGACACCCGCACCCGGTAGCGACGCCCGGACTCGGTCTCGGCGCGGACGTCCATCCGGAACCAGCCGCGCTCGCGGGTCCGCTCCGACGGCCCGGTGCCCGGCGCGGGCAGCACCCGGTCCAGCAGCGGGCGGATCGGCCGGACCATGAACGCGCCGACCAGCGCGCCGAGCCCGGCGGTGACCACCGCCGCTGCGACCGCGCCGGACACCCCGCGCCCGCAGCCCTGCAGCTCGCCGTAGCGCAGGCCGCGGCCGTAGGCGTGGTCGAGCAGCGCGTTCGAGCGGCGCACGATCCGGGTGTTGTACGACGCCATCACGAACGGCGCGGTCCAGGTGCCGTCCGGGAGCCGGGCCGGCGGCCCCGCGTCCGCGGGCTGCGACGGCGTCGGCTCGGCCGCGGGGTCGGGGCTCAGCGAGTGCGGACGGGCGGCCAGACGCCGGGCGTCGCGATCGGTGCGGACGGTGTCCAGCTGCCCGCGCAGCGAGTCCACCGTGCCGCCGGAGACCCCGCCGCGCATCGTCGCGACCGTGCGGACCTCGGTGAGCCCGCCGGCGCCGTCGGCCTGCGCGGCCCGGTGCGCGAGCCACACCCCCAGATCGGAGGGGACGGAGTCGTAGCCGCAGGAGTGCACGATCCGCGCACCGCTCGCGCGGGCGGTCTCGTGGAAGCGGTCGATCGCCTCGCGGACGAACAGCCCCTCACCGGTGAGGTCGGCGTAGTGGGTACCGGCCTTCGCGCACGACCCGACCAGCCCCAGGCCGTACTTCGCGTACGGGCCGACCGTGCTCAGCACCACGCGCGCGCCCGCGGCGAGCCGGTCGGTCGCGGCCGGGTCGGCGGCGTCGGCGACGATCAGCGGCCAGTCCCGGGCCGACCCGGGCAGCGACGCCCGGGTCGCGGCGAGCTTGGCCTCCGAACGCCCGGCCAGCGCGATGCGCACCCCGGGCGGGGCGTGCTCGGCGAGGTGGCGGGCGATGAGGCCGCCGACGAAACCGGTCGCGCCGTAGAGGGCGATGTCGACCGGTTCACCCGGGGCGGCTCCTCCGGTCGGGTCGTGCTGTGGGCTGACCATCTAGGAACTCCTCGTGTCGTCGACGCCCAGCAGCGCGGCCGGGGCGTCGTGCAGGACCGAGCGCAGGAACGGCGCGCCGAGGCGGGGTTCGGCGGCGGCCCAGTCGGCGATCGCGGCGAGCTGTTCGGCGTAGGCGTAGGGGATGTTGGGGAAGTCGGTGCCGAGCACGATCCGGCCCGGGTACTCGGCCAGGCGCGCCGGCCAGTCCGACGGCAGCGGGGAGAGCCGCTGGGAGAACGCGGTGCCGACCATCGTCGTGTCGAGCACCAGGTTCGGGAACCGGTCGAGCAGCTCCAGCGCGCCCCGGAAGTCCGGCATGCCCGCGTGGGCGAGCACGATCCGCAGGTCCGGGTGGGCCTCGAGCACCTCGGCGAAGATCTGCAGCCCGGTGTACTCGCCGGGGATCGGCCCGTCGCCGCAGTGCACGACCGCGGGGACACCCGCGTCGGCGAGCAGCCCCCAGGCGTCGCGCAGCAGGGGGTCCCGCGGGTCGAACCCGCCGACCTGGACGTGCACCTTGACCAGCCGCGCCCCGTCGGAGACGGCACGGCCGAGGTAGTCCACGACCGAGGGCTCCGGGTAGAGGGTGGCCGTGCGCACCGCACGCGGGTGGCTGTCGGCGAACTCGCCCGCCCAGCCGGTGAGCCACTCCCCCATGCCCGGCTTGTGCGGGTAGGTCAGCGGGGCGAACGCGAGCACGCCGAGCCGCTCCAGGACGGCATAGCGCTCATCCTCGGGCAGCCGGTAGTGCACCGGCCACGGGGTGCCGTAGTGGGTCTCGGCGGCGTCGAAGTAGGCCCAGACCTTGTCGAGCATCCGCTGGGGCAGGAAGTGCACGTGCACGTCGACCAGGCCGGGCAGGCCCAGCTCGGCGGTCCAGCGAGGCACGTCGGCATCGTCGACCGGCGGGACGGGAAGATCCACGGCCCCACCCTAGGCGGGCCGTGGCTCAGCCGCGCAGGTCCCGGGCCCGCCCCTTGGCCGCGCGGCCGACGGCACGCGCGATCTCCTTCTGGGCGTCCTTCTTGGCCAGGTCGCGGCGCTTGTCGTAGTCCTTCTTGCCCTTGGCGAGCGCGATCTCGCACTTGACCTTGCCGTCGTTGAAGTACAGCGACAGCGGCACCAGGGTGAGCCCGCCCTCGCGGGTCTTGCCCATCAGCCGGTCGATCTCCCCGCGGTGCAGCAGCAGCTTGCGGGTGCGGCGCGGCTCGTGGTTGGTCCAGCTGCCGCGCACGTACTCCGGGATGTGCAGGTTGCGCAGGAAGACCTCGCCGTCGTCGATCGTGGCGAAGGCGTCGACCAGCGACGCCCGGCCCAGACGGAGGCTCTTCACCTCGGTCCCCTTGAGCGCGACCCCGGCCTCGAACTCCTCCAGGATCGCGTAGTCGTGCCGGGCCCGACGGTTCTGCGCGATCACCTTCCGGCCCTGTTCCTTCACACCACCAGCCTACCCGCGGTGCGCCACCGGTATCCGACCGCGGCATCGCCGGAGCAGTGCTCTTGCACTTCGGCGACGCCGCGTGCAGACTCATCTGCGAGAGCACTGCTCTCGTATCGGACCAATGATCACAGGAGGCGGGCATGACGACGACGGTGCTGGTGACCGGGGCGAGCGGTGGGATCGGCGGGCATCTGCTGACCGCGCTGGCCGGCCGGGACGTGACCGTGCGGGCGCTGGTCCGCGATCCCGACCGCCTGGCCGGTGCCGGTGCCGGCGTCGGGGTCGAGGTCGTGCGGGGCGACCTGCGCGACCCGGGCGCCGTCGCCGCGGCGCTGCACGGGGTCGACGCGGCGTTCCTCAACTCCCCCTCGGCTCCCGACGCCGCGACGACCCAGATCGCGGTGGCCGACGCCGCCGCGACCGCCGGGGTGAACCGGCTGGTACTGCTGTCTCAGTTCGCGGCGCGGGCGGACTCCCCGGTGCGGTTCCTGCGCTGGCACGCCGCGGTGGAACAGCACGTCCGCGACCTGGGCATCGGCCACGTGGTGCTGCGGCCGAACCTGTTCCTGCAGGGCCTGCTGGCCTTCGCCCCCCTGGTCGCGGCGACCGGCCGGTTCGGCACCCCGATCGGCGACGCCGCGGTGAGCGCGATCGACGTGCGCGACATCGCCGACGCCGCCGCGGCGGTGCTCACCGGCGCCGGATCCGACGGCGTGGTGCACGACCTGACCGGACCGCGTGCCGTCACCCACGCCGAGATCGCGGCGGCCCTGGCCGAGGCGACCGGACACCCGGTGTCGTTCGACGACCTCACCCCGGAGGCGTTCGCCGCCGCCCTGGACGGGGTGCTGCCACCCTGGCAGGCCGCGGGACTGGTCGAGGACTACGCCCACTACGCGCGCGGCGAGGCGGCCCGGGTGGACGACGCCGTCGCCGTCCTCACCGGCCACCCGGCCCGCACCCTGGAGGAGTTCGCCCGCGACCACGCCGCGGCATTCGCCCCCGCGGGGCCGAGCGCTCAGACCTTCACGTAGGCCCGCAGCGTCACGTAGCCGGTGATCCCCGCGACGAGCGCACCGGTGGGCACGAGCAGCGCCGAGACCACCAGCACGTCGGAGATCCGGACCGGCGGGATCACCCCGGCCTGCCCCATCGCGGCGAACAGGTCGTCGACGACGGCGTACTTGGCCGCGACCAGACCGATCCCGGCGAGCGCCCCGCCGACGGCACCGGCGATGGCGGCTTCGACCAGGAACGGCAGCTGTGTGGTCCAGCGCGTCGCCCCGACCAGGCGCATCACGCCGACCTCCGTGCGCCGCATGAACGCCGACACCTGGACCGTGTTGGAGATCAGCAGGATCGCCGCGAGCGCCTGCACGACGGCGAGTGCGAACGCCACGTTGCGCACCCCGTTCAGGAAGTCGAACAGGGTCCCGACGACGTCGCGCTGGTCGATCACCCCGCGCACCCCGGGCCTGCCCTCGACGGCGGCCCGGGCGGCCGCGGCGCCCGCCTGCTGGTCGGTGAGGGTGACCCGCAGGGTGGCGGGCAGCGACTGCGGCCGGGCGACGTCGGCGACCGACTGCCCGGCGAACAGCTCGCGGAAGCGGGTGTAGGCCTGCTGCTGGGACTCGAACGTGACCCCGCCGACGCCCGGGGCGGCCTCCAGCGCGCTGCGCAGCGACGCGCACGTCGGCCCGCTGCAGTCGGGATCGGTCTCCGAGACGTCCGGGGTGAGCGCCACCTGGATCTCGAGCCGGTTCGTGTAGAGCGCGGAGATGTCGTCGATGGTGCGCAGCACGAGCAGGCCCGCACCGACCGACATCAGGGTGACCGCGGTGGTCAGCACCATCGCGACGGTCATCGTGACGTTGCGGCGCAGGCCGGAGGAGACCTCACGGGTGAGCAGGGCGGGGCGCATCTACCGGCCCGCCCCGTACACCGCGCGGGCCTCGTCGCGCAGCACGGCGCCGTCGGCCAGCTCGATCACCCTGCGGCGCATCGCGTCCACGATGGACGAGTCGTGGGTGGCCATCAGCACCGTGGTGCCCCCACGGTTGATGCGCTCCAGGACCTGCATGATCTCCCGCCCGGTCTCGGGGTCGAGGTTGCCGGTGGGTTCGTCGGCCAGCAGCAGCGGGGGCCGGTTGACCGACGCCCTGGCGATCGCGACGCGCTGCTGCTCGCCGCCGGACAGCTCGTGCGGCAGCCGCTCGGCCTTGCCCTGCAGCCCCACCATCTCCAGCAGCTCCGGGACCGCGATCCGGATCTCCGACGGCTTGCGCCCCAGCACCTCGAGCGCGAACGCCACGTTGCCGGCGACGGTGCGCTTGGGCAGCAGCCGGAAGTCCTGGAAAACGCAGCCGATCCGCTGGCGCAGCCGCGGCACCTTGCGCCGGGGCAGCCCAGCGACGTCGAGGCCGTCGACGAGGATCGATCCCGAGGTGGGGACGTCCTCGCGCAGCAGCAGCCGCAGCAGCGTCGACTTGCCCGACCCGGACGGTCCGATCAGGAACACGAACTCGCCCGCCCCGACCGTCGCGGAGACCCGGTCCAGCGCCGGACGCCCGGACGTCGGGTACCGCTTGGTGACGTCCCGCAGCTCGATCACGGAGCGGGACGGTACCGCCGCCCGGAGTGCACGGGCGGTGACGACACGCCCGTCAGTCCGGTCCGGCGACGACCGGGGCCCGCGACGGGTCGAGCGCACCGGCGAGCCGGTCCAGGGCCGGGGCCGCCGCCCGCAGCGTGACGGCGTCGGCGTCGTCGAGGTCGTCGAGGGCAACCCGGATCTGCCGCGACCAGGCCGCGACCAGCAGCTCCCGGTGCCGGGCGGCCCGCGCCGTGGGGTGGAGCAGGGCACGACGACCGTCGGCCGGGTCGGCCCGGCGCTCCACGAGGTCACGTTCGACCAGCGATCGGACGGTGGTGCTGACGTTGCTGGCCTGCAGGCCGAGCCCGCGCGCCACCGTCGAGACGGGATGCCCGGGACGCGCGGCGACCCACCGCAGGACCTCGTGCTCGGACCCGGTGATCGCGTCCAGCCCGACCGCGTGCTCACCCGCCGCCCGCAGCACGCGCGACAGGTCGTGCACGGCGTCCACCATGGCCGCCCAGTCGTCGTCACGCTCCTTGACCTCGGTCACAGACGCGATACTACGCGACAGGTCATATATACCTTCATAGGTAATCGTCACAGGAGAGGACAGTCATGACCGTGGGTACCGAGCAGGCCGCGCCGAGGACGGTGCGGGGCCGCACCGTCCCGGACGGCGTGTGGATCAGCGTCCTCGCGCTGCTGACGGCCGTCGCGCCGCTGGCCACCGACATGTACCTGCCGGTGCTGCCGACGGTGGCGGCCGAGCTGGGGACCTCGGCGTCGGCGTCGCAGCTGACCCTGACCGCGTTCCTGGTGGGGCTGGCCGTCGGGCAGCTGGTGATCGGCCCGCTCTCGGACAGCTGGGGGCGGCGACGCCTGGTCGTCGCCGGCACCGTGCTGCTGTTCGTCGCGTGCCTGGCGAGCGCGGTCGCGCCGTCGGTCGCGGTGCTCGTCGTCGCCCGGTTCCTGCAGGGCTTCGGCGGGGCGGCCGGCCTGGTGCTGAGCCGGGCGATGATCTCCGACCGCACCACCGGTGCGCGGACCGCGCAGCTGTTCTCACTGATGATGGCGATCAACGGGATCGCGCCGGTGGTGGCACCGGTGATCGGCAGCTCGCTCGGCGGGGTCGTCGGCTGGCGGGGCATCTTCGTGGTGCTGGCCGGGCTGGCCCTGCTGATGCTGGTGTCGTCGCTGGTCGCGGTGCACGAGACGTTGCCGGTCACGGCCCGCAGCACCGGCGGTGTGCGACGGACCTTCGCCGACGTCGGCGCGCTCCTGCGCCGCCGTCGCTACGTCGGCTACGTGCTGGCCTTCGCCACGGCGTTCTCGATGATGTTCGCCTACATCTCCGGGTCGCCGTTCGTGCTGCAGCAGACCCTCGGCCTCTCGACGACGCAGTACGCCCTCGCCTTCGGGGCGAACGCGGCCGGCCTGGTGCTGGGCAACGTCGTCAGCGGCCGGCTCGCCGCGCGGATCGCCCCACGGCGCCAGCTCGTGACGGCCGTCGGCGGACTGGTGGTGCTGTGCGCGGCCCTGCTGGTCGTCGCGCTGCTGGGAGCGGCGCGCTGGCCGGTGCTGGTGCTGCTGTTCGCGACGCTGACGACGCTGGGCTTCGTGATGGGCAACAGCGCGGCGCTGGCCACCGGTGAGGTCCGTGACCGCGCCGGGGCCGGCTCGGCCCTGCTGGGGGCCACCCAGTTCGGCCTCGGGGCCCTGGTCTCGCCGCTGGTCGGGTCGAGCGCGACGGCGATGGCCGTGACCATGCTGACCGCGGCCGCGCTCTCCGCCGTGTCGCTCGCCGCCCTGACCCGCGGGGCGACCGCGGCCGACTGAGCCCGCCCGGGCTCGCCCGCGGCACCGCCCCGCCGCGCCGCCCGGCCGAGCCGACCCGCCGCACCGACCGACCCGCCGCACCGCCGATCCGTCCCGCCGCGCGTCGGACGCGCGCCGAGATGCAGCTCAGCGGGAGTTGTCGATCTCTGCGGCCCGCTGAGGTGCATCTCGGCGCACCGCGACCGACCCGGGGCGCGGCGCGGACCGCGACGCGCACCCCGCGACGCGCGAGGCAAGAGGCGCGAGGCACGAGACGCGAGGCGGGCGAACGACGGGACGCGGGAGCGTCGTCAGGGGGCGGTGATCTCCACCGGCAGCCCGGGGTCGGCGAACGAGACCGTGACCGCGCCCGGGACGGCGGCACCGGCGGTCCGCGTCCCGGTGGCCGGGGCCTGTGGCTCCAGACGCAGCCGGAGCAGCCGTCCGCGGTCGGCGGGGGCGGCGTCGGGGGCGCCGAGCCAGGCGGTGAACCGCGGGGTCGGCGAGACCAGCCCGGCGAGCTCGTCGAGACGGGTCCCGACCGCCGGGTCCGGGGCACCGGCCCGTGCGGCGGCGAGGTCCACGGACCCGGTGTAGGTCGTCGCGGCGACGCCGTCGACGTCGGTGGTCCCCGGCGCGGCGACGACGTCGCGCAGGCCGGGGGCGGCGTGCAGCATCCCGCCGACGGCGCCGACCGGGACGAGCCCGGTGGACAGCGGCTGCCAGCGGTCGCTCCCGCCGAAGCGGACCCAGGCACGGTCGTCGAGCACCCTGACCTGGGCGCCACGGGTGCCCAGGGCCACGGTGAGGTCCGCGGCGAACGGGGTGAAGCGGGCGGGACCGGAGGCACGCACCGGGCCGGTGACCGAGTCCAGCTCGACGTCGACCCGCGCCGAGCCGGCGTCGACGAGCGCGGTGCCCGCCGCGGCCACGGCGTCCTGGGCCGACGGTGCGGCGACGGCCGCGGGCGGGGCGCCGTCCGCGGCAGGCTCCTGGGCACCGCCGGTGCACCCGGCGAGCGCGAGCAGGACGAGCGCGCCGCAGGCGGCGGCCGCGCGACGACCCCGGCTCACGAGGCGGATTCGGTCTGCTTGCGCCAGCGGATGCCGGCCTCGATGAACTCGTCGATCTGGCCGTCGAGCACCTGCGAGGGGTTGCCCTCCTCGTGCTCGGTGCGCAGGTCCTTCACCAGCTGGTACGGGTGCAGCACGTAGTTGCGCATCTGGTTGCCCCAGGAGGACCCGGCCTCCTTGAACGAGTCGCGCAGCTCGCGCTCCTCCTGGCGCCGCTTCTCCAGCAGCTTCGCCTGCAGCACGGCCATCGCCGAGGCCTTGTTCTGCAGCTGGGAGCGCTCGTTCTGGCAGGCGACGACGATCCCGGACGGGATGTGGGTCAGCCGGACCGCGGAGTCGGTGGTGTTGACGCCCTGACCGCCGGGCCCGGAGGCGCGGAACACGTCGACCCGCAGGTCCTTCTCGTCGATCTCGATGTGGTCGGAGGTCTCGACGACCGGGGCCACCTCGACACCGGCGAACGACGTCTGGCGCCGGCCCTGGTTGTCGAACGGCGAGATCCGCACGAGGCGGTGGGTGCCGGCCTCGACCGACAGCGTCCCGAACGCGTACGGGGCGTGGACGGCGAAGGTGGCCGACTTGATGCCGGCCTCCTCGGCGTAGGACGTCTCGTAGACGTCGGTGCCGTAGCCGTGCCGCTCGGCCCAGCGCAGGTACATGCGCAGCAGCATCTCGGCGAAGTCGGCGGCGTCGACCCCGCCCGCCTCCGAGCGGATGGTCACCAGGGCCTCGCGCTCGTCGTACTCGCCCGAGAGCAGCGTGCGGACCTCCAGCGAGGAGATCTCGCTGCGGAGCTTCGCGCGCTCGGCGTCGGCGTCGGCGACCGCGGACTCGTCGCCCTCGTCCTCGGCGAGCTCGTAGAGCACGGGCAGGTCGTCGAGCCGGCGGCGCAGGTCGTCCAGCCGGCGCAGGTCGCCCTGGGCATAGGCCAGCCGGCTGGTGATCTGCTGGGCGGCGTCGACGTCGTCCCAGAGGTCCGGCCGGCCCGCCTGCTCGGACAGTTCCTCGATCTCCTGGCGCAGCCGGGGCACGTCGGCGACGGCCTCGATGCTGGACAGCGTGGTGTCGAGGTCCTTCAGGTCGGCCTGGACGTCGGAGTTCACAACGGTCGAGGGTACGCGGGGTGCGCCCCGGTTCAGTCCTGGGGGATCGCGTCGATCAGCTTGATCATCGCCCGGGTGTGGGCGACGGCGAAGTCCGCGACCGGGCGGCCGTAGGGGTCGTCGGTCGCGCGGGCGGCGGCACGCGCCACCGCGAGCCGCTCGGCGTAGGCCTCACGGGCGGCCGCGACCAGCTCGGTGCGCTGCTTGACCGTCAGCGTCCCCGCGTGCAGCAGCCGCAGCACCAGCGGGCTGCGGACGGCGTCGGCGTCGCCGCCGGTGGCGAGCCAGTGCTTGAACGACCGCTTGCCCGCCGCGGTGATCACGTACTGCTGGCTGGCCCGCGGGCCCTGCTTGCCCAGACGCAGCAGCGCCTCCTCGGTCAACGCGGGCAGCTCGCGGTAGACCTGGCTGCGGGTGACGGAGAAGAACAGCCCGAACCGCTCACCGGCCGCTGCCACCAGCTGCCCGCCGGTCATCGGCCCTCCGTGGAGCAGGCCGAGGAGAGCGGCGGCGGTGGCGTTGACCGGTGTGACGGGTGCCATCGTCCGACGGTCCCACGTCCGGGCCGGGCGCGCGAGTCCACAGCGCACATCCGCCCTGAGCAGACGGCGTGCACTGTGGCCTCGCGCCGGCCTCGCGCCGGCCTCCGGCCCGGCCGCGGTGAGCGGGCCGGGCCGGACGAAGCGCGGCCCGTGGACGGGTCAGGCGCCGACGGTCAGGGAGGCGATCCGCTCGCGGGAGACGGCGACGTCGCCGTACTGGCCGGCGAGCCGCTTGGCGCGCTTGTAGAAGAAGTGCGCCTCGTGCTCCCAGGTGTAGCCGATGCCACCGTGGAACTGGATCATCGCCGCGGTCGTCTGGAGCGCCACGTCGCTGCTCTTGGCCTTGGCGACGGCGACGGCGAGCTCGGCGTCGTCGAGCCCGGTGTCCACCGCGTGCGCGGCGTAGAGCGCCGCGTGCTCGGCCATCGTGACCCCGACGTGCAGGTCGGCCAGCGCGTGCTTGAGCGCCTGGAACGACCCGACGGGCACACCGAACTGGGTGCGCTCGCGGTCGTAGGCGACGGTGCGGGTCAGCGCCTCGCGGGCGATGCCCACCAGGTCCGCGGCGACCAGCACGGTCGCCCGGTCGGTGAGCAGCCGCTGCAGCTCGACGGTGGTGCCGGGCAGCGCCTCGGCGGTCCCGCCGCTGCACGACGCGAGCCGGGTGGTGCCGTCGTAGCTGCCGACCGGCGACGCCGTGGCGCCGGTGACCAGCGCCAGCCCGGGCAGGCCGTCCTCGGCCGGCGCGACGACGACGTCGGCCAGGGCGCCGTACTCCACCACCGGCAGACCGGTCGCGGCGCTGCCCCGGGTGGTGAACGCGCCGACCGCCTCGCCCGCGGCGAGCTTCGGCAGCCAGGCCGCCTTCTGCTCGTCGGAGCCGGCGAGCCGGATCGCGTCGGCGGCCAGCACGGTGCCGCGCCACGGGCCGGGCGCGACGCCCGCCCCGAGCGCGCGGGCGATCACCTGGGCCTCGACCAGGCCGAGACCGAGGCCGTCGTGGTCCTCGTCGACGGTGACCGCGGTCCAACCCTGCTCGCCGGCCGCGCGCCACAGCGACGCCGGGTTGCCGTCGTCGGACGGGTTCTCGACGACCGTCCGCACGGCGGCGAGGTCGAACCGCTGCGCCAGGTAGTCGCGCACCGCGGCGCCGAACTCCTGCTGGTCGGAGGTGAGTGCGAAGAACATCGGTGGCTCCTCCTGCGGATCAGCGGGGCAGGCCGAGCACGCGCTCGGCGGTGACGTTGCGCTGCACCTGGGACGAGCCGCCCCAGATCGTGACCGAGCGCGACCACATGGCCTGGGCGTGCAGCGGACGCAGGTCGGTGCCGTCGGGCAGGGCGTCCAGCGTGGCGTCCTCGCCGAGGATCCGGTCGTAGACCTCCCAGAGGTCCTGGAACGCCTCGGACCACTGCAGCTTGGTCATCGACGCCTCGAAGCCGAGGTCGCGGCCCTGCTCGACCTGGGTGAGCACGTGCATCGAGTGCAGCCTCAGGCACTCCAGCTCGGTCAGGACGCGGGCCAGGTCGTCGCGGATCACCGGGTCGTCGGCACGGCCCAGCTTCCGCGCGACGGCGGCGATCTCGTCGTACTGACGACGGAACTCGGTGTACTGGGAGATGCCGGACGCGCCGCGCTCGAAGGACAGCAGCAGCATCGCGGTGCGCCAGCCGTCGCCGATCTCGCCGAGGCAGTCGGTGACCGGGACGCGGGCGTCGGCGAAGAACACCTCGCCGAACTCGCTGGCCCCGCTCATCTGGCGCAGCGGCCGCGCGGTGACGCCGGGCTGGTTCATGTCGATCAGCAGCATCGAGATGCCGCGGTGCTTCTCCGACCCGGCCTCGGTGCGGACCAGGGTGAAGATCTTGTCGCCGTGCACGGCGTTGGTGGTCCAGACCTTCTGTCCGTTGACGAGGAAGTCGTCGCCGTCGCGGACGCCCTTGGTGGACAGCGCGGCGAGGTCGGAGCCGGCGCCGGGCTCGGAGAAGCCCTGGCACCACACGACCTCGTTGCGCAGCAGCGGGCCGATGATCTCCTTCTTCTGCGCGTCGGTGCCGATCGCCATGACCGTCGGCGCGAGGAAGGTCAGGCCGAGCGGGTTGACCGTGCGCGGCGCCTGGGCGCGGACGGTCTCCTCGTCGTAGATGGCCTTCATGCCGGGGGTGCCGCCGCGACCGCCGTACTCGACGGGCCACTGGATGCCGGCGAACCCGGCGTCGGCCTTGTCCCGCTCCCAGTCGCGCCGCAGCCGGAAGCTCTCGGAGTCCTCCAGTGACTCCCAGAACCCGGGGCGGGTCCACTCGTCGGGGATGTGGGCGCGGAGCCAGGAGCGCAGTTCCTCGCGGAACTCCTCCTCGGCGGGGGTGAAGGTCAGGTCCATGGATGCACCCGTTCTGCGTGTGAGGTCGGCACTGTCCCGCCCCGGAGCCTTCCATACCCGCCGGTAACCTGCTTCCCACGGCGTGCCCGTGGCCGGTGGCGGTATGCGCGGAGTACCATTCCGGTATGCGCAGCGAGCGGGTGACGGTCACGCTGCCGGCCGAGCTGGTGGCAGAGGCGAGGGACGCGGTGTCCCGCGGATCGGCGGCGAGCCTGTCCGCCTACGTGGCGGAAGCCGTGCAGGCACGACAGGACCGGGACCGTTCCCTGGCCACCCTCGCGGAACTCTACGGCGGTCCCCCGCCGGCCGACGAGCTGGATGCCGCGCGCCGTTCGCTGCGCCCGGTTCCGCCCGTGGCCGTCGGCTGAGCCCGCGATGATCGGCGGACGCGTCCTCGATGCCTCGGCTCTGGCGGCCTTCGCGACCGGTCGTCCCGTCTACATGCGCGCCCTGGTGTGGGCCGCGGTGGAGGAGAACATCGTGCTCGCGGTGCCCAGCGCCGCCCTCGGCCGCGCCTGGTCGATGGTCGACGCCGAGCACCACGCCGCGTTGCAGGTCCTACTGGGCCTGCCGAACACCGTGATCCACGAGCTCTCCCCGGAGAGCGCCCAGGAGGCCGGGCTGCTGCTCGCCTCCCAGGGGCTCGACGACATCGTGACCGGCCAGGTCGTCACCGCCGCCCGGCGCCGGGGCTGGCCCGCGGTGACCGGGGACCCGGGGTCGCTGCGCAAGCTCGACCCGATGGTGCCGATCGAGGAGCTGCCCTGAGGGTGCTCAGGCACTCTCCTCACGCAGCCGGGCCCGCAGGCGCGCCAGCTCGTCGTCGGTGAGGCCGTTCTCCTGCAGCCAGCCGACCGGGCCGCCGTGGCGCTCGTCGAGCAGCCGCAGGAACTCGGCCATGACCTCGGCCCGCGGGCGGTGCCGGTCGAGCTCGTCGGCGGGCGGCATGGGCTCGCCGGAGGCGGTCGTCCACTTCTCGAACAGGGCGTCGATCCGGGTCGCGGACAGCGCGTAGTCGGCGGTGATCTCCTCCCGCGGCACCCCGACCGCGGCGCACACCAGCGCGACGAGCACCCCGGTGCGGTCCTTGCCCGCGGCACAGTGGACGACGGTCGTGCCGGAGTCCAGGGCCGCGATCCGGCGGACCCCGTCGACGACGTACTCCCCCCGGCCCTCCAGGTAGGCGAGGTAGTGGCCGAGCATCGGGTCGAGCGCCGCGTGGGCGTCCCCGGTCTCCGGCAGCGCGATGCCGGTCTCGGGGATGAAGCTGAGCCGGTGCACCGGCACCCCGGCGTCGGCGAGCGCACCGAGGCCGTAGGTCGTGCGCTCGCGGTCGGTGCGCAGGTCCAGCACCTGGACCACGCCCAGCTCGTCGGTGAGGTACGCGACGGCGGCCGGGCCCAGCCCCTCCAGGGACTCGGTGCGCAGCAGGACGCCGGTGCGGACGCGGCCCCCGCCGTCGAGCGGGAGGCCGCCGACGTCACGGGCGTTGGCGAGGCCGTCGACGGTCAACCAACGGTCCGGTACGAGATCGGTCACGACCCCAGGTTAGGCATCCCGGCCCGCCACGGCAGCGGTCGCGACCCAGGGTTCACCGGCCGTGCACCGGCGGGCGACGCAGCGCGGCGGGCAGCGTCCGGGCGCCGTCGCCGTACGCGGCGGCGGCGTCGTCGGGGTTGACCAGACGGCAGGTCGTCATCGACAGGCAGCCGCAGCCGATGCAGCCGTCGAGGCCGTCGCGCAGGGCGGTCAGCGCCTCGATCTGCTCGTCGAGCCTGCCGCGCCAGGACCGCGACAGCCGCGCCCAGTCCGACCGGGTCGGTGTGCGGTCGGCGGGGAGCGCGTCGAGGGCGGTACGGACCTCCTCCAGCCCGATCCCGATGGACCGGGCCGCCCGGACGAACGCGAGCCTGCGCAGCACACTGCGCCGGTAGCGGCGCTGGTTGCCCGAGGTCCGGGTCGCGGAGATCAGCCCCTCGCGCTCGTAGTAGCGCAGCGCCGAGTGCGGGAACCCGCTGCGCTCGACGATCTCCCCGATGGTCAACAGGTCGCCCGTGTCCATCCCCGTCCCCCGTCCGCCACCCCGCCGCGGCCGTCCCCGCGCGCCGCTCCGCGCACGGGGACGGCCCGTGAAAACCTTGAGCCAACTCTAGTATTGCGCCGTTCGTCGCCTGCCCGCCACCTGCGGAGACCACCGTCCGTCGGCCGGGTTGCACCGTCCATCGGGTTGCCTCGCGCACACGCTCAAGATCACGAAACCGGTGAACGGTGCCTGTCGCGCGGCGACCGACAACCCCGGTGCTGGACCCCCGGGGCGGGGGCCTCTACGGTTGTCCCCAGTCATCACGGCCCGATCACGAGCGGGCTGGAGCCGGACTCCCCGACCGGCTCACCCGGGACCCCCGACCCGGCCGTTCGTGCGCGGTGCCGTCCGTGATCTGAAAGGCGTTTCCTTGACCGGACACCGCTCCCCCGGTGGCCACCACGGGTTCCCCCGATCCGTGGCGACCACACCCGCAGCAACGGCCGCTGCGCCGTCCCTCCGCTCGCCGCGGCACGGTGGCCCCGCGCACGCCGCACGGCGTGCGGGCACCCGCACGGCCGCCACCGGCGCCGCGTTCGGCGTGCTCGCCTCCGGCGCGTTCGCCGCGATCGTCCCGACCACTCTGGACGGGACCTCCGCGCAGGCCGACGCCGAGGAGGGCGGCACCACCGCCGCGACGACGCTGGCCGCGTACTCCGCGAACATCCCGTCCGCCACGAAGGCCACCGACGGCTCGACCTCCGGCTTCTTCAGCCCGGTCTCCTTCGTCCAGTCGTCCGCCGCGTCGGGCACGCTGCAGTCCGCGGCCCCCGCCGCCGACGCCGACCTCGCGTCGCTGGGCAAGGCGCACGAGATCGCGACGAAGATCGCCGCCGAGCACGCCAAGGCCACCGCGGCCGAGCAGGCGCGCGCAGCCGAGAAGGCCCGGATCGACGCGATCGTCGCCAAGGGCGGGCTGGACGGCTGGATCGCCGAGGCCCTGGACCACATGGGGCTGTCCCAGTCCTACGCGGCCGGGCTCAAGCGGATCATCCTCAAGGAGTCCAACGGCAACCCCAACGCCATCAACAACTGGGACTCCAACGCCGCGGCCGGCAACCCGTCCGAGGGCCTCATGCAGGTCATCCCCTCGACGTTCGCGGCCTACGTGCACCCGGACTTCGCGGACCGGTCGATCACCGACCCGATCGCGAACATCACCGCGGGCGTCCGGTACATGATCGACCGCTACGGCATCGACACGCTCGACGCGGGTGGCCGGGTCGGCAGCCACGGCGGATACATCGGATACTGAGCGACACCCTGACCCATGACGGCGGTCACCGGGGGAACCCGGTGACCGCCGTCGTCGTTGAGCGGCCGGGACGTAAACTTTCCTTTACCCGACCGTGCCGAACGAGGAGCTGCCACTCGTGACGTCTCCCGGTGGAGCACCCGCCGCCCGCACCGGAACGACCGCCGGCGGTGCCACGCGTTCCCGGTTCCGTCCGGAGCTGCAGGGCCTGCGCGCCCTGGCGGTGCTGCTGGTGGTCGTCTACCACGTCTGGGTCGGCCGGGTCTCCGGCGGCGTCGACGTGTTCTTCCTGATCACCGGCTTCCTCATCACCGGTGGCCTGTACCGGGCCGCGGCGCGGGGCGGGATCGACGTGCTCGCCACCTGGCGACGGCAGTTCTCCCGGCTCCTGCCGGCGATGACGGTGGTCCTGACCGCGGGGGTGGTGGCCGGGTTCTGGCTGCTGCCGGAGAACCGGTGGATGCCGACCGTCCGGGAGACGGTCGCGTCGCTGCTGTTCCTGCAGAACTGGGAGCTGGCGCACAACTCGGTCGACTACGCGGCCCGCGACAACGCGGCGAGCATCGTCCAGCACTTCTGGTCGCTGTCCATCCAGGGCCAGTTCTACCTGCTCGCGCCGCTGGTCGTGGCCGGCGTCGCGATCGCGACCCGGCGGGACGGGGCCGACCTGCACCGCCGGCTCACCGGCACACTGCTCGCCGTCGGCGGGGCGTCGTTCGCGTACTCGGGGTACCTGACGCTGGTGAACCAGCCGCTGGCCTACTTCCACTCCGCGACGCGGATCTGGGAGTTCGCGCTCGGCGGGCTGCTGGCGCTGTGGATCTCCCGGATCGAGGACCGGCCGGAGCTGACCCCCGGCACCCGCGCCGTGCTCGGCTGGGGCGGCGTGGTCGCGCTGGTCTCCTGCGGGATCCTGCTGCAGGTGGACCGCGCGTTCCCCGGCTGGGCCGCGCTCTGGCCGACGCTGGCCGCGGCGATGGTGCTGGTCGCCGGGCGGTCCGGGCACCGGTTCGGCGTCGACCACCTGCTGTCGGGACGGGTGCTGCGCACGATCGGCGACCTCTCGTTCCCGCTGTACCTGTGGCACTGGCCGATCCTGACGCTCACGCTGGTGCGCACCGGGCAGGACCGACTGGACCTGGAGCAGGCGCCGCCGTGATCGCGGTGTCGTTCGTGCTGGCCTGGCTGACCCACCGGTTCGTCGAGCAGCGGGTCGCCGCGCTCGACGTACGCCGCGCGCTGCGCACCGGCGGGGTGCTGGCGCTGACGGTGCTCGTCGCCGCGGGGTCCTGGTACGGGCTGGCCACCGCGCGGGCGTCGACGCCGGTGCTGGCGGGCTCGCCGTCGCACCCTGGCGCGGGGGCGCTGTCCCCGCAGTTCGACCTCGCCTCGCTCGACCCGGCCGACGCCGAGCTGACCCCGTCGCTGGTGCAGGCGCCCGACGACTGGAGCTACCACGGCACCAGCTGGGACTGCGGGCCGTCCGAGCACGGCGCGGAGCTGGAGGTCTGCACGGTGCCCGCGCCGGACCCGGAGACCTCGGAGCGGACGGTCGCCGTGGTCGGCGACTCGCACGCCCAGCAGTACGCCGCCGCGCTCGCGGTGATCGCCGAGCAGCGCAACTGGTCGATGGTGGGCATGTTCCGCGGGGCCTGCCCGATGTCGGTGCGCTCGGAGACCGTCGCCGACGACCAGGGCTGCACCGACTGGAACGCCGCGGTGCACGACCAGCTGGTCGAGATGCACCCCGACGCCGTCCTGACCCTCGCCAGTCGCGACGTGCGTCCCGGGCTGCACGAGCAGACCCCCGAGGGGTTCGTGCAGGCCTGGCAGCGGCTCGACGCGGCCGGGATCCCGGTCGTCGCGGTCCGCGACAACCCGCGGTTCGACTTCAACGTGGTCGACTGCGTCGCCACGCAGGGCCGGGGCGCACCGGACTGCGACGTCGACCGGCACACGCTGTACCAGCCGTACCCGCCGTGGTCGGTGGTCCCGGGCGTCCCGCCGAACGTGGTGTTCGCCGACGTGTCCGACGGCATCTGCGACCCGGCGCTCTGCCGCAGCGAGGTGGGCAACGTGCTCGTCTACATGGACGACAACCACCTGACCGCGACCTACGCCGAGACCCTCGCCCCCACCCTGTCGACGGCCTTCGACCACCTCGGCTGGTGAGCCTCAGGCCGGGCGGAGGCTCCGCCCGGCCACCGAGACGACGTCGCCACGGCGGAGCTGGGCGCCACGACGGTGCTCCGGCGCCCCGTTGACGGTGACCTCGCGCGCATCGAGGATCTCGCGGGCGTCCGCGCCGTCCTCGGCCAGTCCGGCGAGCTTGAGGAACTGGCCGATCCGGATCGGCTCCTCACGGATGGGGACGTCCTCGGGGATCGGCTGTGGTGTCGACATGCACCCAGTGTCCCCGCCGTAGCATCACCCGGCGTGGGTGACCACTACTTCAGCGCCACGCCGTCCGTCGCGAGCCACCGCGGGTCGGTGCGCCTGCACACCTCCGACGTGGATCTGTCGCTGGTGACCGACACCGGGGTGTTCTCGCACAGCCGCCTCGACCGCGGGACGAAGGTGCTGCTCGACACCGCGCCGATGCCGCCGGTCCGCGGGCCGCTGCTCGACGTCGGCTGCGGCTACGGCCCCATCGCGCTCACGCTGGCCAGCCGGCGCCGTCGGCTGCCCGTGTGGGCGGTGGACCTCAACGAGCGCGCGCTGGGCCTCACCCGGGAGAACGCCGAGGCGGCCGGGCTGGGCAACGTGACCGCCTGCCGGCCCGAGGAGGTTCCCGACGACGTGACCTTCGCCGGGATCTACTCCAACCCCCCGATCCGCTCGGGCAAGGCCGCGCTGCACGAGCTGCTGCTGCGCTGGCTCCCGCGGCTCCTCCCCGACGGACGGGCCTACCTGGTGGTGGCGAAGAACCTGGGCTCGGACTCGCTGCAACGGTGGCTGAGCGACGAGCAGGGCTTCCCGACGACCCGGCTCGCCTCCGAGCGCGGCTATCGGGTGCTGGAGGTCGCACCGGCGCCCTGAGCGGGCGGGAGCAGACCGTCGACGAGCGCGTCGACGACGGCGTCGGTCGGGGTGTCCGGGTCGATGGACAGGGTCAGCCGGTCCAGGAGCAGGCCGTCGACCGCGTAGTGGAACAGCGCGATCTCCGCGGGCCCGCCGGGCAGCCCCGCGGCCCGGTTGTAGGCGACGTCGCCGGCGAACGCCGCGCGCAGCCACTCCCCCATGACCTCGGCGACCTCCGGCCGCCGGGCGGCCTCCAGGCGCAGCTCGAACAGCGCCAGCGTCACCTCGGGTTCGGCGCCGAGCCGGCGCACGACGTCGCGGATGTGGTCGGCGAACATCGCAGGCCCCGCCTCCCCCGCCCGCAGCCCGGCGACGGTCTCCGGGTCCGGCGCCAGCCGCTGCCCGATCCGGTCGGCCAGCGCACGGACGAGCTCGGCGCGGGTCCGGAAGTAGTTCGACGCCGTGCCGGTCGGGACACCGGCCTCCCGGTCCAGCGCGCGGTGGGTCAGCCCCCGGGCGCCCTCGCGGGCCAGCACGGCCAGCCCGGCGTCGGCCAGCCGCTGCCTGCGGTCGTCGTTGCGTGCCATACGGGCACCGTAGACGAACCACGACGCCTGTTGTACTTTCGATCAACCACGACAGCAGTCGTGGTTGATCGACCCCGGAGGTCTGCCCGTGCGTGAGCTCGTCTACTACGTCGCGGTGTCGCTCGACGGCCGCATCGCGGCCCCCGACGACACCTTCGACGCCTTCCCGCAGACCGGCGACCACATCGACATGATCCTGCGCGACTGGACCGACACGATCCCGGCCGTCGGGCTGGAGATGCTCGGGCTGACCGCGGACAACACCCGCTTCGACACCGTGCTGATGGGGTGGAACACCTATGCCGCAGGCCTGTCGGTCACCGTCGACCCGTATCCGCACCTGGAGCAGTACGTCCTGTCCCGCAGCCGCCCCGCCGACGCGGTGCCCGCCGGGATCACCCTGACCGGGCGCGACCCGGTGGAGCTCGTCCGCGAGCTGAGACGCCGCGACGGCGCCGACATCTGGCTCTGCGGGGGCGGGCGGCTCGCGACCGCGCTGGCGGGCGAGATCGACCGGCTGGTGCTCAAGATGAACCCGGTCGTCCTCGGGGCGGGCAAGTCCCTGTTCGACGACGCCGGCGGGTACCACCCGCGGTCCTGGGAGCTGGTGCGGTCGACGCCGTACCGCTCGGGCGTGGTCGTCGCCGAGTACGCGCGGACCCCCTGACAGGACGAAGGCCCCCGGGGTGTCCCCGGGGGCCTTCGTGAGTGGTAGCGGGGGCAGGATTCGAACCTGCGACCTCTGGGTTATGAGCCCAGCGAGCTACCGAGCTGCTCCACCCCGCGCCGTCCGGGACCGCGTGCGGTCCCGTCTGTGTTGTCTCACCTCTGTGGTGTGTCCCCACCGTACACCGGACGTTCACCGGCCCCTCGGGGGGGTCGGTTCCGGTGTCCGGGGACCTCGCAACGACGAAGGCCCCCGAGGTGTCCTCGGGGGCCTTCGTGAGTGGTAGCGGGGGCAGGATTCGAACCTGCGACCTCTGGGTTATGAGCCCAGCGAGCTACCGAGCTGCTCCACCCCGCGCCGAACGGAACCGCGTGCATTCCGTCTGTGTTGTAGGCACAACCCTACACGCCGGGCCGGACCCCACCCGCAGGGGGGTCCGGCCCGACGAGGACCAGCCGCGATCAGCCGCCGGCGCTCTGGAACGCCGCGACCGCACGGTCCAGCGCCGCCAGCGCCTCGCCCTGCTTGGCGAAGTCACCGGACCGCTGGGCCGCCTTGAGGTCGTTCAACGCCGTGCGGATCTGCTGTGCCGCGGTCGCCTGCGCCGCATTGGGTGCCGCCGGGGTCTGGGCGCCCTGACCGTTCGGCGTGGTCGGGGTCGTGGGCGTCGTCGGCCGGCCGGGCTGCCCGGTCGTCGGGGCGGCTCCGCCGGCGGCGGCACCGGCGCCGGCGCCGAACACCTCGTCGAGAGCCCGGGACAGGCTCGCGTCGTAGCCGAGCCGGTCGCCGTAGAACACCAGGACGCGGGCCAGCTGCGGGTAGGTCGAGTTGTCCTGCCCGCCCGCACGCTCGATGTAGACCGGCTCGACGTAGAGCAGACCACCGGCCACCGGCAGCGTCAGCAGGTTGCCGTAGTCGATCGTGGTCTGGTTCTGCCGTAGCAGGTTCAGCTCCGACGACACCTCGGGCGAGCCGAGGAACCGGGCCTGGACCTGCTGCGGGCCGAGCGTCTGGGTCTCGTTCGGCAGCTGCAGCACGGTCAGCTTCCCGTAGGTGTCGGGGTCCGAGCTGGCCGAGACGTAGGAGGCGAGGAACTGCCGCCGCAGGCTGACCAGCGCACTGGTCAGCTGGAACGACGCGCCCTCCTGCCCCGGCAGCCCCGCGTAGATGTAGTACGGGGGCTGCGCGGCCTGGCTGCCGCCGTTGCCGCCCTGCACGGTCGGGTCGGACGGGACGTCCCAGAACGACACGGTGGAGAAGAACTCGTTCGGGTCGTCGACGTGGTAGCGGGTCAGCAGCTCACGCTGGACCTTGAACTGGTCCTCCGGGTAGCGCAGGTGGGCCTGCAGGTCCGGGGTGATCGCCGAGCGCGGCTCGACCGTGCCCGGGAACGCCTTCTCCCAGGTCTGCAGGACCGGGTCGGTCTCGTCGAAGGCGTAGAGCTTCACGGTGCCGTCGTAGGCGTCGACGGTGGCCTTCACCGAGTTGCGCAGGTAGCTGATCGTGTCGTTCGGCAGCTGCTGGCCGTTCGGCCCGAGCCGCGAGTCCGACGTGGCGTCACCCAGCTGCACGCGCTCGGCGTAGGGGAAGTTCTGCAGCGTGGTGTAGCCGTCGATGATCCACTGCACCCGCCCGTCGACGACGGCCGGATACGGGTCGTTGTCCAGCGTCAGCCACGGGGCCACCGCCTGCACGCGGTCCCGCGGGTTCCGGACGTACATGATCTTCGAGTCGGCGTTGATCGAGTTGTTGAACAGGATGTTCCGCTCGCCGTAGGCCAGCGCGAACACCGTGCGGTTGAACAGCCCGCCGATCGGGACGCCGCCGGCCCCGGTGTAGGTGTACTGCGCCTCGTCGGAGTCGTACTCCCGCGGCGGGGTGCCCGGCTCGGCGCCGACGATCGAGTACTGGTTGTCGAGCAGCTCGCCGTAGTAGATGCGGGGCTGCTGGACGGGCACGAAGCCCTGCTGCTGGGTGTCGGAGACCTGGAAGTTCGGCAGGCCGCCGGAGCCGCCCGCGTCCTCCAGCGCCTCGTTCACCTGGTTCGCCGGCGCGGCCACGATCCCGTTGCCGTGGGTGTAGACCAGGTGCCGGTTGATCCAGTCCTGCTGATTGTTGACCAGGCCGTTGGCGTTCATCTCGCGCGCCGCGACGATGTAGTCGCGGGTCTGGCCGCCGACGGTGTAGCGGTCGATGTCCAGGTTGGGCGAGAACCCGTAGAAGTTCCGTCGCTGCTGGAGCTGGGTGAACGTGCGGTTGAGCTTGCCCGGGTCGAGCAGCCGGATGTTGGGGATGGTGTCGGTGTCGGCCCGGACCTGGGCCGGTGTGGCCTCCGACGTGCCCGCGTAGGGCGTGATGTCGACCTTGTCCGGCCCGATGCCGAAGGCGTCCCGGGTCGCCGCGATGTTGCGTTCGATCGACGGGGCCTCGTTGACGTTCGCGTTGGGTGCGACGACGAACTGCTGCAGCACCAGCGGGAACGCCGTTCCGACCAGGATCGAGGACACGACGAGCATGACCACGGCGACGGCCGGGATCTGCAGGTTCTGGCGGAACGCCGCGACGAAGAACGCCAGCGCACAGATCACCGCGATGACCAGCAGGATCAGCTTGGCGGGCAGGACCGCGTTGAGGTCGGTGTAGGTGGCGCCGTAGAACGTCTGCGCGTTCCGGTTGGACCACAGCAGGTCGTAGCGGTCGAACCAGTAGGCGACGGCCTTGAGCAGCACGAACACCCCGGCGAGCACGGCGAGCTGGGCCCGCGCGGCGGTGGAGACGAAGCCGGAGCGGCCCGACAGCCGGATGCCGCCGAAGATGTAGTGGGTCACCAGCGCGAGCACGAAGCAGATCGCGACGGCGACGAACAACCAGTTCAGGCTCATCCGCAGGAACGGCAGGGTGAAGGCGTAGAACCCGATGTCGTTGCCGAACTCGGGATCGGCCCGGCCGAACGGGGTGCCGTGCAGGAACATCTGCACGGTCTCCCACTGCGCCGGCGCCGCGAGACCGGCGATCAGCCCGATCACGACCGGCACGCCGACGGCGAACAGGCGCAGGCGCTGGATGATCGTGGTCCGGTAGCGCGCGACCGGGTCCTCGGGGCCGGACACCGGCACGAAGACCGGGCGGTACCGGTAGGCCAGCCACAGCGTCAGCGCGACCAGACCACCCACCACCAGGGCCACGACCCCGAAGAGCACGATCTGGGTGAACAGCCGGGTGAGCTGGACGCTCCGGAAACCGACCTCGCCGAACCACAGGTAGTCGACGTAGAAGTTCAACAGCCGCGAGCCACCGAGCAGAAGCACTACGAGGACGCCCGCGGCGACCAGCAGGATCCGGGTTCGGCGGGTCAGCGACGGCGCTCCCACAGGGGGCCGCATGGACGACACGGGCACACTCCACAGTTCGGGTACGACACGTGGAGAGCGCGGCCGGCTGGGGTGACGGCACGGTTCTCCGAGGGCAACTGTACGGAGGTTCGGTGAAGTCGCCGTCGGGCCCCGGCGTGTCGGGACGAAAACGACACATCGGGCAGCTCGGCACCGGCACCCCGACCCGCATCGTCGCAGGACGGACCGGGGTCGGGCGCACCCCCGCCGTCGCACGATCGTAGGGTTCCGTCCCGTGGGCGTTCGATCTTCGACGTGGGTGACCGCGGTCCTCGTGCTGCTGGCCCTCACCGCGGTCGGGACGGTGGTCCCCGCGCCGGTCGTCGCCCTCGGGCCCGGGCCCACGTTCGACACCCTCGGCGAGGTGGACGGCACGCCCGTGGTGTCGGCGGAGGGGCTGCCGACCTACCCGACGACCGGGCACCTGAACATGACCACCGTCGGCGTCACCGACGGGATCTCGACGCTGCGGGCCCTGGGCATGTGGGCCTCGGGCACCTACCGGCTCGCGCCGCGCTGGTCGCTGTACCCGCCCGGCGAGTCCACCGAGCAGGTCACGCAGGCCAACCAGCAGGAGTTCGACGGCTCGATCGCGAACGCCGAGGCCGCGGCGCTGAACCACCTCCACCTGCCGACCCGGGTCACGGTCGGCGCGCTGACCCCCGGCTCGCCGTCGGCGGGGGTGCTGGAGCCGGGCGACGAGATCCGCGCCGTCGGCGCGACCCCGGTGACCTCGGTCCAGGGGCTGCTCGACGCGATGGGCGCCGCACGCCCCGGGGAGCCGGTCACGCTCACGATCCGGCGCGGGGACGCCGCGCCGAGCCGGGTCACCGTCACCCCGGCCGCCCACCCGGACGACCCGGCGCGGGCCTTCCTGGGCATCACCCCGGCCACCTCGCCCGCCGAGGGGCAGAAGCTGACCATCTCCCTGGGCGACGTCGGCGGCCCCTCGGCCGGCCTCATGTTCAGTCTGGCGCTGGTCGACAAGCTGACCCCGGGCCCGCTGACCGGCGGCCGGTTCGGCGCCGGCACCGGCACCATCGACGCGGAGGGCCGGGTCGGCCCGATCAGCGGCATCCGGTTCAAGATGCTGAAGGCCCGCGAGGTCGGCGCGCAGACGTTCCTGGTGCCGGCCGCGAACTGCGCCGAGGCCGCCGAGGACGCACCCGACGGGCTGCAGCTGGTGCGGGTCGGGACCCTCGACGAGGCGGTCGGCGCGCTGACCACCCTCGACACCGGCGGTACGCCCGCCGGATGCTCCTAGTTCCCCGGTCCGCCCGCAGCGAACACGGCCCCACCAGGCCCGATCCACCGGCCGTGGGGCGGCGACCACCCCCCCCCGGCCCCGCGTACGGTGGACGCCATGAGCGACGTCCCCTTCGGCTTCGGCCCCGCCGACCGTGACCCCGACCGCGAGCCCGGCGACCAGCCCGACTCGGGTTCCGGCGACGCCTCCGGCAAGGACGGGGGTGCGTCGGGCACGGGTGGGAAGGGTGAGCCCGAGGGCCCGAAGGACCCGTTCGGCTTCGGGTCGCACCCGCAGTCCGACGACCCCTCGGGGCCGTCCAGCGGCGCGGGCCAGAACCCGTTCGCGGCGTTCGGCATGGGCGGGCTCCCCGGCATGCCGGGCATTCCCGGCGGCGGCCAGTTCGACATGAGCCAGCTCGGCCAGATGCTGTCCCAGCTCGGCCAGATGCTCTCCAGCAGCGGCTCCGGCGACGGTGGGCCCGTCGACTACGACCTCGCCGCCCAGATCGCCACCCAGCAGCTCGCGCAGTCGACGTCGTCGCTCACCGACGCCCAGCGCAGCGGGGTCGCCGAGGCCGTGAAGCTCGCGGAGCTGTGGCTCGACCCGGCGACGTCGTTCCCCTCCTCCGGCGGCGAGGTGAAGGCCTGGACGCCCTCGGACTGGGTGCGGGCCGGGATGCCGACCTGGAAGCGGCTCTGCGACCCGGTGGCGACGCGGCTGTCCTCGGCCTGGGTCGAGGGACTGCCCGAGGAGGTCCGCGGCGCGGCCGGCCCGATGCTGGGGATGCTCGGCAAGATGGGCGGGATGGCGTTCGGCAGCCAGCTGGGCCAGGGCCTGGCCCAGCTCGGCAAGGAGGTGCTGACCTCCACCGACCTCGGCATCCCGGTCGGCCCGGAGCGCACGTCGGCCCTGCTGCCCGAGGCCGTCGCCCGGTTCACCGAGGGCCTGGACCGCCCGGCCGGCGAGGTCACGCTCTTCCTCGCCGCGCGCGAGGCCGCCCACCAGCGGCTGTTCACCCACGTGCACTGGCTGCGCGAGCGGCTGCTCGGCGCCGTCGAGGAGTACGCCCGCGGCATCACCGTGGACACCTCACGTATCGAGGAGCTCGCCCGCGGGATCGACCCGTCGAACCCGGAGTCGATCCAGGAGGCCATGCAGTCCGGCATGTTCGAGCCGGAGGACACCCCGGCGCAGAAGGCGGCGCTGGCCCGGCTCGAGACCCTGCTCGCCCTGATCGAGGGCTGGGTGGACACCGTCGTCGCCGAGGCCCTGTCCGAGCGCCTGCCCGGGGCCGAAGCGATGCGCGAGACGATGCGTCGCCGTCGCGCCTCGGGCGGACCCGCGGAGCAGGCGTTCGCGACGATCGTCGGGCTGGAGCTGCGGCCGCGGAAGCTGCGGGCCGCGGCGGACCTGTGGAAGCTCCTGGGCGCCGAGCGCGGCGTCGAGGGTCGCGACGCCGTCTGGGCCCACCCCGACCTGATCCCGTCGGCCGACGACCTGGACGACCCGGCCGCCTTCGTGCGCGGCGGCACGGCCGGCGGGGCCGTCCCGGACGACCCGATCGCCGAGCTCGAGCGCCAGATGGCGGCCGACGCGGAGAAGGACGCGGAGAAGGACGCGGAGAAGGACGCGGAGAAGGACGCGGAGAAGGCCGAGTCGTCCGGCACCTCGTCGGACACCTCGTCCTCGGGCACCTCGGACTCGTCCGGGTCGTCGGAGAAGCCCTCCTCGGAGGACACCGACGGCACCGACGGCGAGGACGGGTCGGGCCGGTCGGGCTCCTGAGCCCGGCTCAGGTCCCGGTCGCGCGGACCGGCTCCACCCCGGGGCCGGTCCCGCCGAACCCGCCGACCTCTCCGTCCGTGTCGGCGGACCCGTCGGTCTCGTCGGCGGTGGCCGGGTCGCCGTCGACACCGCTGATGCCGAGTTCGGCGGCGGCGTTGAGGCCCTCCAGGTAGCCGATGGCCCGCTCGGTGCGCGGGTAGCGGCGCACCCAGGACCAGAAGACGTCGTCGTGCGCGGCGGACAGCAGGTGGGCCAGCTCGTGCACCAGCACGTAGTCGACGACCCAGCCCGGTGCGTCCCGCAGGCGTTCGCTGATCCGGATGGTGGCGTCGTCGGGGGTGCAGGATGCCCAGCGCGTGCGCATCACCGGCACCCACCGGATCGACGACGGCCGCGCCCGCCCCTCCAGCCAGCGCTTCGACAGCTCCTGGCCGCGGCGCATCAGGGCCTCGTCGTTGTCGCGGCCCGGTGAGCGGCGACGTGCCTCGCTCGCCTCGACCCGCTTCACCATCTCCGCGACCCAGTCGCGTTCCTGCTCGGGGGACATCCAGCCCGGGATGAACACGACGAGCCGCTCCCCCTCCCGCCGGGCACTCACCATGCGCTTCCGGCGGGCGCTGCGTCGGACCTCTACCGGGGGACTCGCCATGGCTCCAGGGTAGGCCGCCGCGGTTCGCGGGTGCGAACGGTGCGGACGCGTTCCGGCCCCGTCGCCACGCGGACCGGGCACCGTGGCCAGGGTGACCGGACTGCCCCCACGGCTCGCGCTCGCCGCCCACCTCGCCGTCCTCCCCACCGGGCCGCGGTCCCGCCGGATCGGGTCCGGCCCACCGCGGGCCCGGCTGCTGGAGGAGCTGTCCCCCGCCGCCGTCGCCGCGCTGGACCGGCTCGTCGACGGGCCGTGTGCGACCGGCGCGCTCACCCGGGGCGACGACGAGGTCGCGGTGCTGCTCGCCGTCCTGTGGCGGGCGGGGCTGCTCGCCGACCCCGATGTCGAGGACCGGGTCCGGCGGCGCCGGGAGGGCACGCTCGTCGAGGTCCGCGGCGCGGACGCACTCGCCGTGGCGGTCGTCGCCGGGCTGGCCCGGGCCGGGATCGGACAGCTGTACCCGCAGGTGCACGGCGTGACGGGCGCCGACGACGTCCTGGCCGGGCTGCCGGTGGGGCCGGGCCGGGACCGCGAGGTCGAGCTACGCGCCTTCCTGCGCGACGCGGGCGTCGGCACCGATCCGCCCCGGCGGGTCCCCGCGGACCTGGTGGTGCTCGTCGGCGACGGGCCGCTGCCGCCGGAGTCGCCGATGGAGCATCTGTTCGTGGCCCTGCGCGACGGCTGCGGCGCGGTCGGGCCGCTCGTCCTGCCCGGCCGCGGGCCGTGTCCCGACTGCGCCGGGGCGCCCGGCACGGCCGGGGTGCCGTCGTCGGCGGCACCGCACGTGCTGGTCGCGACGGCGGCGGTGGCGGTCGGTCAGGTGCTCGCCGCCGTCGACGGGCCGGTGCGCGGCGGGGCGCCGCCCGCGTCGTGGGGAGCGGTACTGGAGGTCGGCGCGGAGGCGGCGACGGTCGTCACCCGACCGGGGTTCCGACGCCCCGGCTGCCCCTGCGGCGCAGCGGCCGGGCCGGTACCGGACGGTGCGTCGGGGCCCACCGCGCCGTGCGGGACCACCCCGGCCGGGTGGACAATCATGGTGTGAGCGACATTCCCCGACGGACCGTCTCGCGCACCGCCAAGCTCGCCGGCCTCCCGCTCGGCGTCGCCGGACGTGCCGCGGCAGGATTCGGGCGCCGTCTCACCGGTGGTGACCGCGACGAGATCGCCGCCCAGCTCGCGGCCAAGAGCGCCGAGCAGCTGTTCGAGGTGCTCGGCGAGCTCAAGGGCGGAGCGATGAAGTTCGGGCAGGCGCTGAGCGTGTTCGAGGCGGCCGTGCCCGACGAGTACGCCGAGCCCTACCGCGAGGCACTCACCAAGCTGCAGGCCGCGGCGCCGCCGATGCCCATGGCCGACGTCGACTACATGCTCACCCAGCAGTTCGGGCGGTCGTGGCGGTCCCGGTTCGCCGACTTCGACGAGACCCCTGCCGCCTCGGCCAGCATCGGCCAGGTGCACCGCGCGGTCTGGAAGCGCGACGGTCGCGACGTCGCCGTCAAGGTGCAGTACCCCGGCGCCGAGGAGGCGCTGCGCTCCGACCTGCGCCAGCTCGGGCGGATGAGCCGCATCCTGCAGCCGCTGGTCCCCGGGATGGAGATCAAGCCGCTGGTCGCGGAGCTCAAGGACCGCATGGAGGAGGAGCTCGACTACCGCGACGAGGCCGCCTACCAGTGCGAGTTCGCCGCGTTCTACGAGGACGACCCGGACGTGAAGATCCCCCGCGTCGTCGGGTCCGCACCCAAGGCCGTCATCACCGAGTGGGTGCAGGGCCGTCCGCTGGCCTCGATCATCCGTGACGGCACCCGCGAGGAGCGCGACCACGCGGGCAACCAGCTGGCCCGTTTCCACTACTCCGCGCCGGACCGCGCGCACCTGCTGCACGCCGACCCGCACCCCGGCAACTTCGGGATCCTCGACGACGGCCGCCTGCTCGTCCTCGACTTCGGTGCCGTCGCCCGGATGCCCGACGGCATGCCGCCCGAGCTGGTCACGATGACCAAGTACGCGCTCGAGAGGCGCAGCGGCGACCTGATGGCCCTGATGCGCTCGGCCGGGTTCGTCCGCGACGGCGCCCGGATCGAGTCCGAGCAGATCCTCGGCTACCTCGCACCCTTCACCGAGCCGCTGGGGACCGAGGAGTTCCACTTCAGCCGCCGGTGGATCCAGCAGCAGGCCGAGCGGGTCGGTGACCTCCGCAGCCCGGAGGCGGCCATCGGCCGGTCGCTGAACCTGCCCCCGCGGTTCCTGCTGGTGCACCGGGTGACGATGGGGACCGTCGGCATCCTGTGCCAGCTCGACTCCCACGTGCGGCTGCGAGAGATCGTCGCCGAGTGGCAGCCGGAGATGTTCGAGCCGGACGCCCCGACGGGCTGACCCCTCCCCTCGCTCCACCGGTCCTCCGGGCAGGGGTGTGCTGTCGTCGCTTTGCTCTGCTCACCGATACGCAGCACTGCAGGTGAGCGCCGTCTCCGGGTTCGTCGCGGAGGCGGGGACGCCCGGTCGAGCACGGCCCGGCCGGGCCGCCACCACTGCGCGCTCGACGGGTTCTCCCGGCGCGTCGACCAGGTGCCACCCCGACGACTCGGCAGCCAGTTCGCTCGGACCGGACGGCCGCGCCATCACCCGATTGACATACCGATGGTATGCTGAACTCGCTCACATACCGACGGTACGCAAAGAGGGTGCACCGTGCTCCACAGCTGCTACCCGGTCCTCGCGACGGCCGACCTCCCGGCCGCCCGCGCGTTCTGGACCGGGCCGATGGGATTCGAGAGCGTCTTCGACGCCGACTGGTACGTCAGCCTCCGGCGCGGGCGCTTCGAGCTCGCCCTGCTCGACCGGGACCATCCGACGATCCCGGCGGCGTACCGCGGCCGGTCGGCCGGCGGGATGCTGGTGAACATGGAGGTCGACGACGTCGACGCCGAATGGGACCGCCTCGTCGTCCGCGGCGGTCTGGAGGCCCTGCTCCCGGTGCGGGACGAGGCCTTCGGACAGCGGCACTTCATCGTCGCCGGGCCGGACGGGGTGCTGGTCGACGTGATCACCGAGATCGCCCCGTCGCCGGAGTTCGCCGACGCCTTCTCCGGCTCGCAGGCCCCCTGAGCTGCGGTGCTGCGTATCGGTGAGCAGAGCACAGCGACGAGCAGGCACCCTCCCACCCGCGGCACGGCAGGTCCCGGACACGACGGTGCCCCGCCCGGACGCAAGTCCGGACGGGGCACCGAGGGGTCGGCCGCAGATCAGCCGGCGCGCAGCCGCGCCCGCTCGGCTCGGGAGGCGGCCCAGGCCGCGATCCAGGACCAGCCGCGGCCCGCGGTGATCCGGCGCGCGAGCCGGTGCTCGGCCGCCACCCGTTGCGCTTCCTGCTGATGGGATCTCGCCAACGCTTCCTGGATGAGCGTCATCACGTTCTCCTGGTTCACGAGGTGGGACGAACGGTCGGTGTGGGACGTCGGTCGCACGGCCGGTGCCGGCTTCAGGTCGTTCATGTCGGTCTCCTCGGGTCTGGTGGTTCGGCGGTGCCGCGGTGCGGGTCGCGCCGGTGGTGCTGTGGTCAGCGGCTCGCGGCCAGGGCCAGTGCCCGGTCGCGCTCCAGGTCGGCCTTGCGGGGACGCCCCCTCGGGCGCTTGCGCGGGATCACCCGACCGTGGTCGAAGATCTCGCCTCCCCACACGCCCCACGGCTCGGCACGCTCCAGCGCGCCGTCCAGGCAGGCCTGCCGGAGCGGGCAGCCGCCGCAGCGGGACTTGGCCTCCTCCAGCTCGGCCGGGGCCTCGGCGAACCACAGGTCGGCGTCGCCGTTGCGGCAGGGCAGGGCCGAGCCGCGGCCGGACGGCCCGCTCGGCACCGACCGGAGCCGCACCTGGTCGGGTCCAACGCCGGCGCCGGACTGCTCGGTGATCATTCCGCCGTCACACGGAACGGATCGCACGTACACGATCGACCTCCTCGATCGAACTTCTCTGCTACAGGTCAGGACCGGTCTGCTCAGGGTGTGTCATCTCTCGGGACGGAACCTGGGACAAAAAAATCGGGGCCGCGGAACCCGTGTGCGTGGGTTCCGCGGCCCCGATGGGACTCGCTGGGTGCTGAGGAGGTCAGGTACCCCCTCGGCGCCCGGGAACGAACGCAGCTGTGCACTTGTCATCGAAGATCGGGCCGGCGACCGCGACCGACATGCCGCCCTGCGGGTACACCTCACCCGTGGAACGGGGCGTCGACGGCGCGAGCAGCGCCACCCCCTGCTGACGACGACGGACGCCGGACTCCGCGGTGACCGCGATGCCCGCGTGAGCGACGTCGTGCGCGACGACGGTCTGCTCCGGGACGCACACCGGGGCCGGAACGGACAGGGCGGTGCCGATCAGGTCGGTCGTGTTGATCGTGCCCATCTCGTCACCTCCTCCGGTTCCGCCCGCGGTCTCCCGCGCGACGCGTCTGTGTCGGGAGCGTGGCGCTCCACCTGGTGCCGACGACACTAGAAGTGCTGCACACGGCACGGCAACCGATTATTCGAAGTCTCGCCGGAAGTTCACGCAGATCCCTACCGAAGAGGGGGTCTCGCCCCCTCCGCCTCGTGCTCGGCGAGCACCCGGAGCACCTCGTCGCCGTAGCGGTCCAGCTTGGCGGCGCCGATCCCCGGGATGCCGACCAGGGCCGACGGGCCGGCCGGCCGCTGCTCTGCGATCGCGGTGAGCGTGGCGTCGGTGAGCACGACGAAACCGGGCACGTCCTGCGCCTTCGCCTCCGCCGCCCGCCACTGCTTCAGGCGGTCCAGCAGCTCCAGGTCCACATCGGACGGGCAGTCGTCGCAGCGGAGGAGCTTGGTGGCGGTGGTGCCGAACAGCGGCGTCCCGCAGACGCGGCACTTGGGCCGGGCGCCCCCGGGGCGGCGCTCGCCGGCCACCCGGGACGCGGGATGCGAGTCCGGGATCAGTCCGTAGAGGAACCGCGAGCGGCGTCGCTTCGGTCCGCGACCGGAGGCCCGGGACAGCGACCACGACATCGACAGCACCCGCCGGGCGCGGGTGACTCCGACGTAGAACAGCCGGCGTTCCTCCTCGACGGCGGCCTCGTCGTCACCCGCGTGGCCGATGGGGAGGGTGCCGTCGGCGAGCCCGACGAGGAACACCGCGTCCCACTCCAGGCCCTTCGCCGCGTGCAGCGACGCCAGCGTGACGCCGTTGACGACCGGCGCCTGCGCGTGGTCGGCGCGGGTCTCCAGCTCCACGCACAGCCGGTGCAGGTCGGCCTGCGGCTCGACCGCGGCGAGCTCCTCGGCGACGCCGACCAGCGCCAGCAGCGACTCCCACTGCGCGCGCAGGGTGGCACCCTTCGGCGGCTCGTCGGTCAGCCCGGCGCGCGCGGTCAGCACCGCGCGGGTGACGTCGACGAGGTCGGTGCCCGGCCGCTGGTCCGGCGCCGCGGTGCGTAACGCGAGCATCGCCCGGCGGATCTCGGGCCGGTTGAAGAACCGCTCGCCGCCGCGGATCTGGTAGGGCACCCCGGCGTCGGACAGGGCCTGCTCGAACGCCTCGGACTGGGCGTTGATCCGGAAGAGCACCGCGATCTCCGACGGCTCGGTGCCATCGTTGATCAGGGTCAGGATCCGGCCCGCGACGGCGGCGGCCTCCCCTGCCTCGTCCTCGTGCTCGGAGAAGTCCGGGTCGGGCCCCGGCGGGAGCTGCCCGACGAGCTGCAGCCGGGACCCGGCGGGCCGGTTGCGGGCCGCGCCGATCAGCTGGTTCGCGCAGCCGACGATCTGCGGGGTGGAGCGGTAGTCGCGCTGCAGGCGCACGACGGCGGCGTCGGGGAAGCGGCGCGGGAACTCCAGCAGGTAGCGGGGTGAGGCACCGGCGAAGGTGTAGATCGTCTGGTTGGCGTCGCCGACGACGGTCAGGTCGTCGCGGTCGCCGAGCCAGGCGTCGAGCAGGCGCTGCTGCAGCGGGGTCACGTCCTGGTACTCGTCGACGACGAAGCACCGGTAGCGCGACCGGAACTCCTCGGCGACGCCGCCGTGCTCCTCCAGCGCGATCGCCGTGTGCAGGAGCAGGTCGTCGAAGTCGAGCTGCTCGCTCGCGTTCTTCAGCTCCTCGTACGCGGCGTAGACGGCGGCCACCTGCTCGGCCGGGCCGGGCGTGTCGCGACGGCGGCGGGCGGCCTCGGCCGCGTAGTCCGACGGGGCGACCAGCGTGGACTTCGCCCACTCGATCTCGGAGGCGAGGTCGCGCAGCGCGTCGGAGTCGGTGCCGGCCCGGGCGCGGGCGGCGGCCTGGCCGACGAGCCGCAGCTTGCCGTCGAGCAGTGGCCACGGGCTGCCACCGACCATCTGCGGCCAGAAGTAGCGCAGCTGACGCAGCGCGGCGGCGTGGAACGTCCGGGCCTGCACCCCGGACGCGTCCAGGGCACGCAGCCGGGTGCGCAGCTCCCCCGCGGCCCGGGCGGTGAAGGTGACGGCCAGTACCTGGCCGGCGGCGACGTGGCCCGAGGTCACCAGGTGCGCGATCCGCCGGGTGATCGTGCGGGTCTTGCCGGTGCCCGCCCCCGCGAGGACGCACACCGGGCCACGCGGTGCGTACACCGCGGCCCGCTGCTCGGGGTCCAGGCCGTCCGCGCCGACCGGGGCCGCCGGGTCCGGCACGGCGCGGGTCGCACGGGCGGGGCGGGCGGCGGATCGGGACGGCACCCACCCATCCTGACACCCACCCCCGACGGTCACGGGTCGCCCGTCCCGCCCGTCCGGGTGCCGGGCAGGTCACAGCCGACGGGGAAGAATCCGCGGAGCGGACCGGTTGTACCCGACATGGCGGACCTGACGATGTACACGACCAGCTGGTGCGGCTTCTGCCGTCGACTCAAGCTGCAGCTCGACCAGGCCGGCATCGGCTACCGTGAGATCGACATCGAGCGCGAGCCGGACGCCGCGTCGTTCGTCGAGAAGGCCAACGGCGGCAACCGCACGGTGCCGACCGTCGTGTTCCCGGACGAGTCGGTCGCGACGAACCCCAGCTTCTCCGAGGTGAAGACCCGACTCGGGGTCTGACACCTCCCCTGATCTCCCACCACGGAGCGCGACGGCCCGCCACCGGTACCTCACCGGGGGCGGGCCGTCGCTTCGTCTGCGGCGGGTCAGCCCCCGGCGGCCGCCCAGGACTCGAGCATGGTGCGCGCGATCGAGACCTTGCCCGGCAGCATGACGACCGGGCCGTCGCCGGGGTCGGGCTCGTCCCGGGAGCCCCAGTCGCCGCGGGCCAGCGCCGCCCGCAGCGTGTCCCGGGTGATCCACAGGGCGTCGGCGATCTCGTCGTCCTGCGGGGTCAGCGGGACGTCCGGGTCCCCGATCGCGTGGAAGCCGACCATCAGCGACCGCGGGAACGGCCACGCCTGGCTGCCGAGGTAGCGCACGTCGGACACCGCGATGCCGACCTCCTCGGAGATCTCGCGGTGCACGCACGCCTCCAGCGACTCGCCGGACTCCACGAACCCGGCGAGCACCGAGTAGCGCCCGGCCGGCCACACCGGCTGACGGGCGAGCAGGACGCGGTCCGCGCCGTCGTGCACCAGGCAGATGATCGCCGGGTCGGTGCGCGGGTACTCCTCGTGGCCGTTGTCGCAGACCCGGGCCCAGCCCGCGTTGTGCGGGCGGGTGCGGGTGCCGTCGATCGCGCAGAACCGGGCGCGGTCGTGCCAGTTCAGCGTGGCGACCGCACCGGTGAGCAGGCCCGATCCGAGCGGGTCGAGGAACGCGCCGGCGGCGCGCAGGTCGGCCCACTCCCCCTCGCCGGTGAAGATGTCGCTGTCGGCGGTGCGTTCGGTCCCGACACGCACCGCCCAGTACGGGACGCCGTCGCGTTCGCCGAGCAGCACGGCCTCGGCCGGCGGCTCCACGGCGACGTCGGTGCCCGCGCGGGTCCGGACGTGCCCGCCGCGGCCCGCCGCGTCGTCCCAGGCGGCGGCGTCGACCTCGCGGAACTCGCGGCCCGGCTCGACCTCCCAGTCGACCGGGGTGCGGCCCGACTCGTCGACGACGACGACGCGTGCCGTCGCCCAGGTGTCGCGCACGTAGCCGGGGTCGAGGCGCCGGTTCTCGTCGCGGGACAGCGCGTTGCGCGACAGCACCGGCTCCTCGGTCAGGGAGAAGTCCCCGCGGCTCATCGCCCGCCTCCGCGGACCACGCCGCCGAGCGCGGCGAGCGGTGGCCCGATCACGTCGGCGTCCCCGACGATCACCCCGGTGAACCGGGTCGGTGCGAACAGCGCGGTGGCGGCCTCGGCGACCTCGTCGACGGTCACCTCCTCCAGCCGGCGCGGCCGGTCCCGGAGCCAGTCGACGTCGAGCCCCGCGGCGTGCAGCGCGGACAGGGTGCCGGCCAGCGCGGACTGGCTGTCCAACGAGATCAGCAGCGAGCCGATCGCGTAGCGACGGGCCGAGGTGACCTCCTGCTCGGCCGGCGGGACCGCCACCATGCGGCCGAGCTCGTAGCGGGTCTCGAGCAGGGCGGCGGCGGTGACGTCGGAGGCGACGTCGGCGTCGAGGCCGAGCACCGCGCCGCCGGGCACGAACTCCTGGCCGGAGTGCGCGCCGTAGGTGTAGCCCTTGTCCTCCCGGATGTTCTCCATCCAGCGCGAGGAGAAGTAGCCGCCGAACACGAGGTTCGCGAGCTGGAAGGCGGTGTAGCGCTCGTCGGTGCGGTCCAGGCCGGGCGCGGTGAGCCGCAGCTGGGACTGCACGGAGCCGGGCCGGTGGACCAGCTCCAGGTCACCCGCCTGCGGCGCCGGCGGGGCGGACAGCCGGCGCGCGGGGTGGTCGCCGGTCCACCCGCCCAGCCGGCGCGCGACCTCCGCGATCGCGGCCTCGGGGTCGATGTCGCCGACGAGGACCAGGCTCGCGCCGTCCGGGACGACGACGTCGGCGTGCAGCTCCCGCACCTGTTCCGGGGTCACCGCGGCGACGGCCTCGGCGGTCGGCATCTCCGAGACGATCGGGTGGTCGCCGAAGCGGCGGCGCATCAGCGCCTCGCGCGCGACGGTGCGCGGCTGCGCGCGGGCGACCGCGATCCGCTCGGCCAGCCGGGACCGCTCACGGGCGACCTCGGCGTCGGAGTGGGTGGCGGCGGTGAGGACGTCGGCGAGGACGTCGAGGACCGTCGGCAGCCCGGAGGCCAGCGCGGAGCCGCCCGCCTGCAGGTACTCCGGGTCGACGGCGACACCGAGCTCCCCGCCGACCGAGGCCAGTGCGTCGTCGATGCCGATCCGGTCGCGGCCCGCGGTGCCGGTCAGGATGGTCTCGGCGAGCACCTCGGTGCCCGCGGTGCGGGCGGCGTCGGCGACCGGCTCCGGAGAGGCGGCCGGGATCCGCAGGACGGTCTCGACCAGCGGGACCCCCGGACGGTGGGCGGCCAGGACGGTCAGCCCGTTCGGGAGGGTCTCGGTGAGCACGTCCGGCAGCGGCACCTCCTTGGTCCGGCCGAGCGCGGGCAGCGGGCGGGGGCCGCGCTCGGTGCGGCCGATCTCCTCCGCGCTGCGGTGGGTGCGGGCGGCGCTCACGCAGGGCCCCCTTCGGTGTGGTTCACGGTGCCGGGACGGGTCGGGGCGCTCACGCGTCGCCGTCCCCGGCCGGTTCGGCGGCCGGCTCGACCAGCAGGACGGCCCGCCCGGAGGACCGCAGCCGGGCGGCCGCGGCGGCGACGTCGGCCCCGGTCAGGGCGGCCAGCCTGCCGGGGAGCTCGACGGCGAGCTCGGCGCGGCCGTAGAGCAGCTCCCGGGCGCCCAGCCCGAGCATCCGGAACATCACGCGGTCGTCCTCACGGTGCAGCGCGGCCACCCAGCGGGCGGTCTGGCGCTCCAGTTCCTCGGTGCCGGGACCCTGCTCGGCGAGACGGTCCAGCTCCTGGTCGACGGCGGCGGTGACCCGGTCCGCGGACACCTCGGCCGGATGCACCGCGGTGATCGTGAAGGTGTCGGGGTCGCGGGCGTCGAACGGGCCGCCCATCAGGCCGTTCGACGCGGAGACGTCGGTGACCAGCTCGTCGGTGTGGACGAGGCGGCGCTGCAGCCGTGAGGCCTCGCCGTCGGCCAGGACGGTGGCGAGCATGGCGTGGGCGAGGTAGGCGTCGGGCTCGGCGGCCGGGTCGGGGACGCGGTAGCCGAGCGCGAGTGCGGGCAGCGGGGCGTGCGCGTCGGCCACCGCCTGCCGGCGCTCGGCACCGGGAGCGGGCTCGGCGAACGACGGCCGCTGCGGGACCGGCCGGGCGGGGATGTCCCCGAAGTGCCGCTCGACCAGGGCGAGGGTGCCGTCGACACCGTGCTCGGACAGGTCGCCGTGCACGGTGACCAGGGCGTTGCCCGGCGCGTAGAAGGTGTCGAAGAACGCGGCCGCGTCGTCCAGGCTCGCCTGCTCCAGCTCGGAGAAGTCGCCGTAGCCGTTGTGCGCGTTCGGGAAGGTGTCGTAGAGGACCGGGGGCAGCAGGATCCACGGGAACCCGCCGTAGGGGCGGTTGTGGACGTTGAGCCGGATCTCCTCCTTCACGACGTCGACCTGGTTGCGCAGGTTCTCGACGGTGAGCTTCGGGGCCCGCAGCCGGTCGGCCTCCAGGAACAGCGCCCGTTCCAGCGCCGCGCCGGGCAGCACCTGGAAGTAGTCGGTGTAGTCCTGGTGGGTCGAGCCGTTGAAGATCCCGCCCGCGGACTGGACCTGCCGGAAGTGCTCCAGCTTCTCCAGGCTCTCGCTGCCCTGGAACATCAGGTGCTCGAACAGGTGCGCGAAGCCGGTGCGGCCCTGCGGCTCGGAACGGAAGCCCACGTCGACGTGCACCGAGACCTCGACCACCGGGGTGGCCGGGTCCGGGACGACGAGCACGCGCAGCCCGTTGGCCAGCGTGGCCCGGTGCAGCTCGAGAGCGGATTGGTCGGCGATCACGGACACGGGAGCGAGGCTATCCCCCACCCCCGACAACCTGCCCGGTCAGGCGTGCTCGGGCGGCAGGATCACGAACTGGCGCAGCCCGAGGTCGCGGTAGGTGACCGGGCCGCGCGGGCCGGGGGTGTGGTCGACGTTGATGCCGGTCTCGGGCAGCCCGAGCAGCTTGTAGCCGTCGAGGAGCCGCGACGGCGCGTTCCAGAACACCCCGGTGCCGGTGTAGCGGTCGATGAAGCGCCGGGCGACCTGCTCGTCGGCGGCGCAGATCGTCGCGGCCAGGCCGGAGGTCTCCCGGGCGGCGGTGTCGGCGGCGTCGTCCGGCCCGTCGACGACGGCGACGGTCACGTGCGCCTCCGCCCCGGAGTCCAGGGCCCACTCGTGGCCGAGCGGGTGGTCGTGCGGGGGCAGCGACAGCGCGACGCCGCGGGCGTCGAGGGCGGCCTTCGCGACCGGCAGCAGGGTGTCGTAGACGGGCCGGTCGATGAGCAGCAGGTTCAGCCGGTTGCAGACCCCGAGCCGGTCGGTCGAGTCGGTGACCAGGCGGGTGACGTCGGCCTCGGTGGCGCTGGCGTCGAGGTAGAGCACGCCGCCGCCGTCGGCGTGGGCGAGCACCCGGGTGCCCGCGGTCGCACCGAGCACCGACAGCTTGCGGGTGACGTCCCCGGACCCGCGGACGACGACCAGCGGCACCAGGTCGGGCAGCCCGACCAGTGCCTCGGCGCCGGCGTGGCCGGGCAGCGGGACGAGCTGGACGGCGGCCTCGGGGAGCCCCGCGTCGGCCAGTGCGGGGCGCAGCACCTGCTCGACGAGTGCGGTGGCGCTGCCGAGCGCGGCCGACCCGGTGCGCAGGACGGCGGCGCTGCGGGCCTTGAGGACCTGCGAGGCGACGTCCACCGTCACGTTCGGTCGGGCCTCGAACACCGCGCCGATGACGCCGACCGGGATGCGTCGCTCGAACACCCGCTCGCCGGTCTCCAGCGTGCGGACCGGCCACTCGGTGGGCGGCTCGGGGGTCGCGGCGAGCACCTCGAGCTGGGTGGCGATGCCGGCGAGCCGCTCGGGGTCCAGGCGCAGCCGGTCGAGCAGACCCGCGGCCATGCCGTTCCGCTCGGCCGCCGCGACGTCGGCGGCGTTGACCTCGAGCAGCTCGTGCGCACGGTCCCGGATCAGCGACGCGGCGGCGCGCAGGGCGTCGTCGATCCGGCCCTCGCCCGCCGCGCGGACGGCCGGAGCGGCGGCCCGGGCGCGCTGCGCGGCCTCGCGGACGGCGGCGTACTCCGGGGCCTCGGTCGTCTCCTGCGGGGCGGTCACGGTGCTGCTCACGCAGGTCAGGGTAGGCGGTCGCCGGCGAGGGGCCGACCGGGTATCCGGTGTGGCCGCTCTGCTCACCGTGACGCAGCAGGGCCGGCGACGGATCAGGGCTCCGGGACGGCGTAGACGACGATGTTCGACTCGTAGCTCCGTGCGGCCGGGTCGAACACCCCGCCGCAGGTGATCAGGACGAGCTGCGGGTCGCCGTCGCGGCGGAACACCTCGCGGGGCAGGTCGTGCTTGCCGTACTCGCGACGCGCGACGACCCGGTAGCCGGCGGTGCGGCCGTCGGCGCCACGCACGACGACCGGCTCGCCCACGACGAGCTGCGGCAGCACCGACAGGAACCCGATGCCCTGGGTGCGGGAGTCGACGTGGCCGGCGATCACGGCGCTCCCGGTCGTGCCGCCCGGCAGGACGCCGGGTGCCCACCAGCCGACCGTGCGCACCTGCTCGGGGACGACCATCCCGCCGTCCGGGGCGGTGCCGACCGCGTCGACGGGTGCGGCCAGGCCGCGCGCGGGGAGCTCCAGGACGGCCGGGACGACCGGCGGCGCCGCGGCGCCGGGCTCGGCCGCGGGGCGCGGGAAGACCGCCGAGACGGTCCACGGCTCGCGCGGCGCGATCGGGGCCCCGGGGACCGCGACCGGGTCGGGCGGCGCCAGGACCGGCAGTACCCGGGCCACCGGCACCGCGCGCGTCGCGGCGGTGGGTTCCGCGGGGACCGCGCCGAGGTCGCTCGCCTCCAGGCGGGTGTCACCGCCGAGCGCGAGACCGGCGCCGGAGCCCAGCAGGACGACGCCGAGGAGCAGCAGCGCGGCCGCTCCCCGGACGCCCCCGGCCGGGCGCCGGCGCCGACGGGTCACGCGCGGGCGCGACGCAGCCGGACGGCGCCGGCGACGAGCAGCAGCAACCCGGCGCCGCCGAGCGCGACCGGCAGCGCGACGTCGGAGGCCGACGCCGCCTGGCCGCCGGTACCGGCGTCGACGGCGGGCGAGCCGGAACCGGAGGCAGGCCCGTCGCCGGCCCCGTTGCCGGAGCCGTTGCCGGGCGCGGTCCCGTTTCCGGCGGCGTTCCCGTCGGCGCCGGAGCCGTTCCCGTCGGCATTGCCCGAGCCCGAGCCCGGGGTCGTGGCGCCGGCCTCGGCCGCGGCCTGGTCCAGCTTGGTCTTCAGCTCACCCAGGTTCGTCAGCTGCGCCCGGGCCTGGTCGAGCTGCTCCGGCGGCAGGCCGGGCACGTTCAGCAGCTGCTGGGTCTGGTCGCTGAGCGCTCCGACCTGGGCCTGCGCGGCCTGCAGCCAGCCCTGGTCGAACTGCTCACCGGTGCGGGCCTTCAGGTCGTCGACCTGGGCCTGGATCTCCGGGGAGACCTGGTCGGGCAGCGAGACGCCGATCGCCGACGCCAGCCCCCGCAGCTTGTCGTTGAGCTGCTGGCCCTCGCCCTGCACCTGCGGCGCGAGCTCCTTGACCGTGTTCCCGACACCCTGCTCCAGGCCGATGCCGCCGAGCGCGGCGAGCCCGAGGGCCTTCTGGTGGGCGTCGCCGAACGCCTGGCGCGGGTCACCGACGCCCGGGACCTGCGGCAGGTTGTCCGGCAGGTTCGGCACCTGCGGAGTCTCGCCACCACAGGCGGTCAGTGCGACGAGCGCGGCCGCGGCGACGGCGGCACCGACGGTGCGGCTGATCCGGCGCGGGCTGGTCATGGTCCTACGCGTCATGCGAGTCATCCCCCGGGAGTCACTGCTAGGCCTTATGGGCTATCGCCCTACCCCATGTGGCGCAGCTCCAACCGCGCGGCGGACCTGGCGGGCGGCGAGTGGCTATCGCCGACGGCTGAGCGGCGCCGGGGCCGACGGCGGCGGGACGACCGGCCCGACGTCGCCGTCGGGGGCCTCGTCCAGGTCCAGGACGACCGGGGCGTGGTCGCTGGGCAGCTTTCCCTTGCGTGCCTTGCGGTCCACCCACACCGCGGCGCGCCGGTCGGCCGGGCCCGATCCGGCCAGCACGAGGTCGATCCGCATCCCCTGGTCCTGGTGGAAGCGGCCGGCCCGGTAGTCCCAGTAGCTGAAGACCCGCTCGTCGGGCCAGCGCTCGCGCAGGACGTCGCGCAGCCCGGTCCCGAGCAGCGCGGCGAGCGCGGCCCGCTCGGCGGGGGTGACGTGGGTGGCGCCGTCGAACAGGGACCGGTCCCAGACGTCGTCGTCGGTGGGGGCGATGTTGACGTCCCCGGCGACGACCGTCGAGTCCGGGTCGCCCGCCGCGACCTGCTCGCGCAGCGCGGCGAGCCAGCGCAGCTTGTAGGCGTAGTGCGGGTCCTCCGGGCTGCGGCCGTTCGGCACGTACACCGAGGTGACCCGCAGTCCGCCGCAGGTGGCGGTGACGGCGCGCGCGTCCGGCTCGGCGAGCCCGCCCTCGGTGAAGACGGGCTCGTCGGGCAGGCCGCGGACGACGTCGTCGAGCCCCACCCGCGACAGCAGGGCGACACCGTTCCACCGGCCCTGGCCGTGGTGCGCCCACGCGTAGCCGCGCTCGGCCAGTGCCTCGTCGAAGCTCGCGGCGAAGTCGTCGTCGGAGAGCTTGGTCTCCTGCAGGCAGACGACGTCGGGTTCCCGTTCGTCGAGCCACGGCAGCAGCCGGGGCAGCCGGGACTTCGCGGAGTTCACGTTCCAGGTGGCCAGACGCACGGCCCCGACCCTACGAGAGGAAGCGCGTCACCGATCGCCGGATACCCGCGACGTCCAGGCCGTGGGCGGCGTCGTGGTCGTCCGGGCTGCCGTAGCGGCGCAGCTCGGCCGCGCCGACCCCGAGTCCGAGCACCCGGTGCCGCACGTCGCGCAGCACCTCGGCCACCGGCCGCACCGAGGTCCCGGCCAGGTAGGGCTCGACGAGCACGACGTCCGGCTCGGACAGGGTGGCGCGCACCGTCGCCGTGTCGAACGGGCGCACCGTGGGCGCGTAGAGCACGGTCACGTCGAGCCCCTCGACGGCGGCGAGCGTCCGGTCCGCCAGGGGCCCGACGGCGACGACCGTCCCCCGGCCCCCGCGGCGCAGCACCGTCATCGACGGCCCGGTGCCGTACGGCCGCGCGTTAGACGCGCCCGACAGCCGGAGGTAGACCCGGTCGTCGCCGGGCAGGGCGGCGCGCAGCTGCGCCTCGGCCTCGTCGGCGTGCCCGGGCACGTGCACGGTCCAGCCTTCGAGGGTGTCGAGCAGCGGCACGTCGCGCGGGCCGAAGTGGGTCTCCCCCGCGCCCGCCATGTCGTAGGACCCGCCGGCCGACACCAGCACCGCACCGACGCCCTGGTGGCCGAGGTCGAGCTTGAGCTGCTCGTAGGGCCGTTCGACGAGGAACGGCGCGAAGGTGTGGACGACCGGGCGCATCCCGGCCAGCGCGAGCCCACCGGCGGCGGAGACCAGCAGCTGCTCGCGGATGCCGAGGTTGATCACCCGGTCGGCGACGGCGGCCGGTGCGTCGATGTAGCCGGCGCCGATGTCGGCCAGCAGCGCGACGGCCCGCGGGTCGGCCGCGAGCAGCTCCGGCAGCAGGCCGTAGAAGCGTTCCCGCAGGTCAGGCGGGGTCGCGGGCTCGGAGGTGGTGGCGTGCTGCGTATCGGTGAGCAGAGCAAAGCCGGTCATCGGACGCTCCCCTTCGGCTCGACGTGGGCGACGACCGCGAGCGGCCGGTCGGCGTGGTCGGTGCGGAACGCCCGCTCCAGCGCGTCGTGGTCGCGGCCGTCGGCGCCGACGGTCGCCCACCCCTCGACCGCGAAGCGCGCGGCGATCCCGCCGGGCCAGCCGTGCGAGGCCGAGCTGTTGTCGACGACGACCGCGGTCAGCCCGGCGAGGCCGGCCCGGCCGGCGTACTGGACGGCCTCGGCGTTGGACCCTTCGTCGAACTCGGCGTCGCCGAGCAGTACGACGGTGCGTGCGTCGCGCCCGGCCAGCCGCAGCCCGAGCGCGGTGCCGACGGCCAGGCCGAGCCCGTGCCCGAGCGAGCCGGAGGAGATCTCGACGCCGGACACGAGGGTGCGGTCGGGGTGGTGGCCGAGGTTCGAGTCGAACGCGGCGAACCGGTCGAAGGTCGCGGGGTCGAGGAAGCCGCGGGCGGCGAGGACGGCGTAGAGCGCCATCGGGCCGTGCCCCTTGGAGATCAGGAGCCGGTCGCGGTCGGGGTCGTCCGGGTGCTGCGGGTCGACGCGCAGGATGCGGTCGTAGAGGACCCAGAGGACGTCGAGGGTGGAGGTCGCGGCGGCCTCGTGCTTCTCGTCGCCGGTCAACCGGGTCATGAGCCCGGCGAGGTCGGTGTAGCCGGTCGGTGATCGCATGGTCACCACCGTGCGACCTGAAGTCCGATTCAGGTCAAGGGGCCGATTCAGGCCGAGGGGTCTACTCCTCGTCCGGCGGGGTGGCCTTGCGGACGTAGAGCAGCTGGTCGCCTCGCTCGAGCGCGTCGACGGCGGCGGAGTCCACCCGGTGGAGCTGCTCGCCGCGCACCACGCCGAGCACGATGTCGGGCAGGTGCCGCGGCGAGCCGCCGACCTCGGTCGGCTCGACCTGGCGCTGGGAGATCGCGAAGCCGGCGTCCGGGGTGAGCAGGTCCTCCACCACCTCGACGACCGCGGGCGAGCGGGTCGCGACGCCCAGCAGCCGGCCGGCCGTCTCGTCGGACACGATGACCGAGCTGGCACCGGACTGGCGGAGCAGGTGCACGTTCTCCGCCTCGCGCACCGCGGCGACGATCGAGATGGACTTGGACAGCTCGCGGGCGGTCAGGGTGACCAGCACCGCGGTGTCGTCGCGGTCCAGGGCGACGACCAGCGTCGTCGCCAGCTGCACCCCGGCGATGCGCAGCACCGCGGACCGGGTCGCGTTGCCGGACACGGTGACCAGCCCCAGCCCCGACGCCACGTCCAGCCGCGCCCGGTCGGTGTCGACGACGACGATCTTCCCGGGGTCCACGTCGTCGCCCAGCAGCGTCTCCACCGCCGCGCGACCCTTGGTGCCGTAGCCGACGACGACGATGTGCTCGCGCACGCGCGACCTCCAGCGCTGGATCCGGAACGACTGCCGCGACCGCTCGGTGAGCAGCTCGACGGTCGTGCCGACGAGGACGATCAGGAACAGCACCCGCAACGGGGTGATCACCGCGATGTTGATGCCGCGGGCCATCGGGCTGACCGGGACGATGTCGCCGTAGCCGGTCGTCGACAGCGACACCGTCGCGTAGTAGAGGGCGTCGAGCAGCGAGATCTCGCCCGCGCCGTTGTTGTCGAGGTAGCCGTCGCGCCCGAAGAAGACGATCAACGTCGTCGCGCCGAGCGCGAACACCGCGATCACCAGGCGGGTCATCAGCGAGCGCACCGGACCCGACCGCGTGTCCGGCATCCGCAGCGCACCCTCGACATGCGGGTCGAGTGCGCTGAGCCGGGTGGAGCCGATCACCTGCGCAGGCTAGCGCCCAGGTCGCGCCGCACCGACCGCGCGGGCCCTATCCTCACCCAGGTGTCGGCCGACGGGGACCACGAACGTGCGACGCCGACCGCGCGCACGTCGCTGCGGCCGCGGCTGAGCGCACGCCGGTTCCGCGGTGCTGCCGCACCGGGTCCGGACCCGACCGAGACGCTCGAGACGGGCGTCGCCGTGGCCGCGGGCCTGCGCGAACCGGCCGGGTCCCCCGCCGCGACCGAGGCATTGCGCCGGCTCGCCGGGCTCTGCGGTGCCGACGCCGCGGGCCTGGTCCGGCCCGGCCTGCCCGACTCCTGGTGGGGCCCCGGCCGCGCGGACGGCCTCGCGCTCGCCGGGCGGACCCGCGGGCGGCGGCTCACCGAGGCCGGCCGCACAGCACTGCCCGTCGGCGACGGGCCGGTGCTCGTCCTGGCCGGTGAGGTCGGGTCCGCCGCCACCCGCCGGGCCGCCGCCTTCGTCGCCGACGCCCTCGAACGCGCCCGCCTCGCCGACGGCGAGGCCGAGGCCGAGGCCGCCCGGCTGCGCGCGCTGCGGGCCCAGATCTCGCCGCACTTCGTCTACAACGCGCTCACCACGATCGCCTCGTTCGTCCGCTCGGACCCGGCGCGCGCCCGCGACCTGCTGGAGACCTTCGCCGAGTTCATCCGGCACTCGCTGGCCGCACGCGGCGACTACGTGCCGCTGGCCGGGGAGTTCCGGTCGGTCGAGGCCTACCTGACCCTCGCCCGCGCGGTGCTGGGCGAGCGGCTGCGGGTGCAGGTACGGGTGGCGCCCGAGGTGTTGCCGGTGCCGGTCCCGGTGCTGGCGCTGCAGCCGCTGGTGGAGAACGCGGTGCAGCACGGCGTCGAGCGCTCCGCCGACGGCGGGCTGGTGCAGGTCAGCGGCGAGGCCGAGGGGGACGTCTGCGTCATCACCGTCGACGACGACGGTCCGGGCATGAGCCCCGAGCACGCCCGCGACGTGCTGGCCGGGACCGCCGAGGGGGCCGGGCTGGCGCTGGTGAACGTCGACCGCAGGCTGCGCGCGGTCTACGGCCCCGACCACGGCCTGGTCATCGAGACCGCGCCCGGCGCGGGCACCCGGATCGTGCTGCGGATCCCGCGGTTCCAGCCCGGGGTGGTGATCTGAGGTGGCCCCCTCCGCCGCACCGCTGCGGGTGCTGGCCGTCGACGACGTCGCCCCCGCCCTCGACGAGATCTGCGCGCTGCTGGCCGACGCGCCCGACGTCGGCGAGGTCGCCCGGGCCGGTGGCGCGGTCGAGGCGCTGCGCGCGATCCCCACCGGCCGGTTCGACGCCGTCTTCCTCGACATCACCATGCCCGGGATGGACGGCCTGGAGCTCGGCGGCGTGCTGGCCGCGATGGCCACCCCGCCGGAGATCGTCTTCGTGACGGCGTTCGAGGAGCACGCCGTCGCCGCGTACGGACTCGGCGCCGTCGACTACCTGCTCAAGCCGGTCGGTGCGGACCGGCTCGCCGACGCGCTCGGCCGGGTGCACCGGGCCCGGGCGGGCCGCTCGGCCGCCCGGCCGGGCGCCCCCGGTGTGCGCTCTCCGGAGCCGCCGGGGCCCGCGCTGCCCCGTGTCGACGAGCTCGCGGTGCTGCCGGTGGAGGCCGCCGGGCGCAGCCGCTACGTCCGCCGCGAGGACGTCCGCTTCGTCGAGGCGCACGGCGACTACGTGCGACTGCACCTGCCCGAGGGCTCGCACCTGGTGCGGATACCGCTGTCGCGGCTGGAGGAGCACTGGGACCCGCACAGCTTCGTGCGGGTGCACCGCAGCTTCCTGCTGCACCTGCCCGCGGTCCGCGAGCTGCGCAGTGACGCCGGCGGCGGTCTCCTCGCCCACACCGACGCCGGTGACGTGCCGGTCAGCCGTCGCCACGCCCGGGACCTGCGCGACCAGCTGCTCGCCGCGGCCACCGCCGGGGCGCTCGACGGCCACCGCGGCCCCGACGGCGACGGCGGCCAGGGAAGCGGCCGGGGGCGGCCGTGAGCTCCCGCCCGCGCCGGGTCGCGGTCAGCGCACCACCCGAGCGGGCCACGGCCGTACCGCGCCCGCAGCCGACCGCGGCGCTCGACCCGGGGCTGGCCGAGCGGGCCCGCGGCCTGCGCCGGGCCCAGCTGCGCCGGGCCGTGGTCACCCTGGCCTGCGCCGCGGTGCTGTTGTTCGGGCTGCCGGTGCTGCTGCGGCTCGCGCCGGACCTGGCCCGGTGGCGGGTCGGCGGGCTCCCGCTGGGCTGGATCGCGGTCGCCTGGCTGCCGTATCCGCTGCTCGGGCTGCTGGCGTGGTGGCACCTGCGCCGGGCTGAACGCGCGGAACGCCCGTGACGGCCGCCGCGGTCGTCGCCCTGCTGCTGGTCACGGTGCTGATCGGGGCACGGGGCGTCGCGGCGATGCGGACCACCTCGGACTTCCTCGTCGCGTCCCGGCGGACCTCGCCGATGCTCAACGCGGCCGCGGTCTCCGGGGAGTACCTGTCGGCGGCCTCGTTCCTCGGCGTCGCCGGGCTGGTGATCAAGGAGGGCACCGGGGCGCTCTGGTACCCGGTCGGGTTCGCGGCGGGCTATCTGCTGATGCTCGCGCTGGTCGCCGCGCCGATGCGCCGCTCCGGCGCACTGACCGTGCCCGGGTTCGCCGAGGCCCGCCTCGGGTCGCGGTCGCTGCGCCGGTTCTGCGCGGTGGTCGTCGTGGTGATCGCGGTCCTCTACCTGGTGCCGCAGATCGTCGCGGCCGGGCAGCTGCTGACGCTGGTGTCCGGCGTCGACTACTGGGTCGGGGTCGTGGTGTCCGGGCTCGCCGTCGGGCTGACCCTGGCGCTGGGCGGGATGCGCGCGGCCACCTACGTGCAGGCGTTCCAGTTCGCGCTCAAGCTGCTGCTGTTCGCCGGGCCCGCGATCTGGCTGCTGCTGCTCGCGGGCCCGGCGCTGCGGGCCGACATGGCCGCACCGCCGGAGTTCACCCGGTTCACCGCCACGACCCCGGTCGACTTCCGGCTCGACACCGAGCTGGTGCTGACCGAGCCGACCGTCGTGGTCGTCGACGGGGCGCCGGTCCCGCTCGCCCCCGGCCCGCACCACGCCGCCGCCGACTCCGTCTGGGTCTTCCCCGACGGCGCCGCGGTGCCCGAGCTGGGCGGCGACCACGCGTCGCTGCCGGTGCCCGGCGGCGCCGAGTGGGCGCTGCCGCTGCTCGGCACCGTCGACACCTCGCCGCTGCTCACGACCTGGTCGGTACTGGTCGCGACGGCGCTGGGGACGATGGGGCTGCCGCACATCATCGTGCGGTTCCACACCAGCCCGGACGGGCGCGGGGCCCGGCGGACCGCGGCGATCACCGTCGCGATGCTCGGCGCGTTCTACCTGTTCCCGATCGTCTACGGGCTCCTCGGCACGGTGCTCACCCCCGAGCTGTACCTCTCGCAGGGCACCGACACCGCGATCGTCACGCTGCCCGGGCGGGTCACCGGCGGCGGCACCGCGGCGGCACTGACCGCGATGCTCACCGCGGGCGCCTTCGCCGCGTTCCTGGCCACCTCGCTCGGGCTACTCCTCGCACTGTCCGGCGCGCTCGCACACGACCTCATGCCCTCGGGGCTGCGCCGGCTGCGGCTGACCGCGCTGGCCGCGTCGGCGGCCGTGGTCCCGGCGGCCCTGCTGATGGTGCGCGTCGACGTCAGCGCGGCGGTGACCTCGGCGTTCACCGTCGCGGCGTCGACGTTCTGCCCGCTGCTGGTGCTGGGCCTGTGGTGGAAGGGGCTCACCGCGCGGGGCGCCTACGCCGGGATGGTCACCGGGCTCCTCGCGACGCTCGGCTCGATGGCACTGGGTGCCGCGCTCGGGCTCGGCGGGACCGCGGGGATGCTGCTCGCCCAGCCGGCGCTGTGGTCGGTGCCCTGCGCGTTCCTCGTCATGATCGCAGTGTCACTGGGCGATCACGCTCCGTCGGACGCGGAAGCTACGATGCTACGGCTCCATCTGGCCGATCGAGAGTGAGCGCTTTAGCGTAGCGGCGACATCGTCGTCAAGACCGCTCGTCGTCCGGTGCCGCGCTCGATCGTCCGGTCGTCGGCCGCTTGCATCTTGGGTCGCCCGGAGCGTGCGTGTGGGGTTCCGCACACGGCCCGAAGGCCCTTTCCTGGGTCCGGTCCCGTGGCCGTGCGTGGCTTGTGCAAGGAGGCATACGTGAGTACGACCGAGTCCGACGAGCAGCCCGGCGATCCGACGCCGGGCGCTCCCGACTGGGCCGCCGCACAGGCGAGCCCCGACTTCCAGGAGCTGCGCAGGCGGCTGCGCGGGTTCGTGTTCCCGGTGACCGCAGGGTTCCTGGCCTGGTACCTGCTGTACGTGCTGCTCGCGAGCTTCGCGACGGACTTCATGGCCACCCCGGTGCTCGGCAACATCAACCTGGGGCTGATCCTCGGGCTGCTGCAGTTCGTGTCGACCTTCGCGATCACCGTGGTCTACATCCGCTACGCCGACCGCGTGCTCGACCCACTGTCGTCGAAGCTCCGCGGCGAGATCGAGGGGACCCGATGAGCACGACAGTCCTGGCGGCGACGGCGGACAGCAACCCCGCCCTCAACATCTCGATCTTCCTGGCGTTCGTCGTCGTGACGCTGGGGATCGTGTTCTACGTCAACAACCGGCACGCGAAGAAGACCGCGGCCGACTTCTACACCGCGGGCGGCGGCTTCTCCGGCACCCAGAACGGGTTCGCGATCGCCGGTGACTACCTGTCGGCGGCGTCGTTCCTGGGGATCGCGGGTGCCATCGCGATCAACGGCTACGACGGCTTCCTCTACTCGATCGGGTTCCTGGTCGCGTGGCTGGTCGCGCTGCTGCTGGTGGCGGAGCTGATGCGCAACACCGGCCGCTTCACCATGGGCGACGTCCTGGCGTTCCGGATGAAGCAGCGCCCGATCCGCGCCGCGGCGGCCACCTCGACGCTCGCGGTGTCGTTCTTCTACCTGCTCGCGCAGATGGCCGGCGCCGGTGCGCTGGTGTCGCTGCTGCTCGGCATCTCCGGCGCCTTCGCCCAGGGTGTCGTGATCGCCGTCGTCGGCGTCGTGATGATCGCCTACGTGCTCATCGGCGGCATGCGCGGCACCACCTGGGTGCAGATGATCAAGGCGGTGCTGCTGATCACGGGCGCGCTGGTCATGACGATCTGGGCGCTGGCGCTGTTCGGCTTCAACTTCTCGGCGATCATGCAGGCCGCCGCGGACGGCTCGCCCAAGGGCGAGGGCCTGTTCGCCCCCGGCCAGCAGTACGGCAAGTCGCTGACCTCGAAGATCGACTTCATCTCGCTCGGCATCGCGCTGGTGCTCGGCACCGCGGGCCTGCCGCACGTGCTGATGCGCTTCTACACCGTGCCCACGGCCAAGGAGGCCCGCCGCTCGGTCGAGGTCGCGATCTGGCTGATCGGCCTGTTCTACCTGTTCACGCTGGTCATCGGCTTCGCGGCCGGTGCACTGGTCGGTCCGGAGGCGATCAACAACGCGCCGGGCAAGGTGAACTCGGCGGCGCCGCTGCTGGCCGCCGCGCTGGGCGGCCCGGTGCTGCTGGGGATCATCGCCGCGATCGCGTTCGCGACGATCCTGGCGGTCGTCGCCGGTCTGACGATCACCGCGTCGGCGTCGTTCGCGCACGACGTCTACATCAACGTGATCAAGCGCGGGAACGTCGAGGACACCGAGGCCACCCAGGTCCGGGTCGCCCGCCGCACCGCGATCGTGATCGGCATCGTGGCGATCGTCGGCGGCATCCTGGCCAAGGACCAGAACGTGGCGTTCCTCGTCGCGCTGGCCTTCGCCGTCGCGGCGTCGGCGAACCTGCCGACGATCCTCTACTCGCTGTTCTGGAAGCGGTTCAACACGACCGGCGGCCTGTACTCGATCTACGGCGGACTGATCAGCACCCTGGTGCTGATCGTGTTCTCGCCGGTCGTCTCGGGGTCCGAGACCTCGATCTTCCCGGACGTGAACTTCGCCTGGTTCCCGCTGGCCAACCCCGGTCTGGTCTCGATCCCGCTGTCGTTCCTGCTCGGTGTGGTCGGTACCTACATCGGGCAGAAGCGCCACGACGGCAGCAAGTACGCCGAGATGGAGGTCCGGTCCCTGACCGGTGCCGGCATCGCCAAGGCCGAGGCACACTGACAGGCCACACCGACAGCCACACCGACCCGAACCACCCCACGCGCCGAGCCCCCGTCACCGGGGGCGCGGGCTCTCCGCTGTCCGGGGCTGGGGCCGGCGTCCGCACCCGCGCCCGGCCCCGATGCCGGCCCCGATGCCGATGCCGCGAGACGGTGCCGCGACGGTCCGCGGTGGGACCATGACTATGGCTCGGCGGGGACCGTCGGCACTCCCGCGACGAGGTCGTGCAGCGCGCGGGCGTCGAGCAGGTCCGCCGGGCGCAGGGTGATGCCCTCGCGGACGTAGTGGAACGCCGCCCGCACCCGGTCGGGCTCGACATCCTGCAGCGCCGCCCACGCCAACCGGTACGCGGCCAGCTGCACCCCGACCGCCTGCCTGCGGTCCTCGGCGGGCAGGCCGCCGGTCTTCCAGTCCACGACCGTCCAGCCCCCGTCGGGGTCGGCGAACACCGCGTCCATCCGGCCCCGCACGGCGACCCCGGCCAGCACCGTCTCGAACGACACCTCGACCTCGACCGGCCGGCGGTCCGCCCACTCCGACGCCTCGAACGCCGCCTGCAGCTCGGCGAGCTCGGTCGCGTCGGCCTCCGAGGACACCGACTCGTCGGCGGCGCCGGGCAGCTCGTCGATGTCCAGCAGGCGTTCCGCACCGAAGCGCTGCTCCAGCCAGGCGTGGAAGGCGGTGCCGCGGCGGGCGTGCGGGTTGGGCGGCATCGGCACCGGACGACGCAGGCGGACGGCGAGCGCGTCCGGGTCGTCGGCGAGCTCGACGAGCCGGCTCACCGACAGCCGCCCGGGCAGCGACACCGTGGGCCGCTGGGCGGCCGCGGCCCGCTCCGCGAGCAGGACGTCGACGTCGGCGGCCCAGCCCTCGGGATCCCCCTCCGCGTCGACCACGCCGGCCCCGGACTCCGGGTCGGGGGCCGGGGGCAGCTCGAGTGCGAGCTGGTCGGTCTGCGCGGCGCGGCGCGGCCGCTTCGGCCGCCGGGCGCGCAGCGCGGCGCGGACCATCTCGACCCCGGAGCGCACGTCGTCGGCGCGGTCGCCGAACGGGTCCGGCGGCCACTGAGCGGTCCGTTCGACGCCGAGCGCCGGGTTCCCGGCGTCGATCTCGGGCGGGGGCGCCCAGTGCTCCAGCACGCCGACCTCGGAGCCGCCGGGCCCCTCCAGGATCTCGGCGAGCTCGGTCAGGAACACCGACGGCTCCTTCGGCCGCTCCCCCGTCGCGGGCCAGCGGTGCCCGGACACCAGCAGCACCCGTTCGGACCGGGTGAGCGCGACGTAGAACAGCCGGCGCTCCTCGGCGAGGCGGCGCTCGTCGAGGGCGTCGTCGTGGTCGTCGAGCGCGGTCTCGACCTGCTTGCGGTCGGCGCCCGGAGGGGGCAGGTGCAGACCGGGCAGGTCGTCGGCGTCGCCGCGCAGCGGCACCGGCAGCGCGGCCGGGTCCTTCAGCCAGGACCCGGACATCTTGCGACCGGGGAAGACCTGGGAGACCAGGTGCGGGACGGCGACGACCTCCCACTCCAGCCCCTTCGCCGCGTGCACGGTCAGGATCTGCACCCGGTCCGGGGCGACCTCCACCTCGCCGGGGGTCAGCCCCTCCTCCGCCTGCTCGGCGGTCTCCAGGTAGTCGAGCAGGCCCGGGAGCGACGGCACGTCCGCGCCGGCGGCGAAGTCGGCGACGACGTCGGCGAACGCGTCGAGGTGCGCGCGGCCGGTGGGGCCGGGACGGGCCGCCGTCTCGACGTCGAGGAGCAGGGTCCGCTCCACGTCGGCGACCAGGTCGGTCAGCGGGGCAGCGGTGCGGGCGCGCAGCTGGGCGAGCTCGCGGCCGATGCGCCGGATCCGGTCGAACCCGGCCGAGGAGTAGCGCTCCGGGCCGCCCGGGTCGTCGAGTGCGTCGACGAGACCGGCCTGCTCGGCCTGCTCACCGGGCAGTGCCCCCAGCGCCAGGTCGGCGGCCGACAGCGGCCCGGGGCGCGCCGGGCGGTGCGGGACGAGCTCGCGGGCGCGCTGCCACAGCGCGGCCAGGTCGGCGATCCCGAGCCGCCACCGGGGCCCGGTGAGCAGCCGTACGGCGGCCGGCCCGGCGAGCGGGTCGGACACCACCCGCAGCGCGGAGACGAGGTCGCGGACCTCGGGGGTGGACAGCAGCCCACCGAGCCCGACGACCTCCACCGGGACCCGCCGGTCGCGCAGCGCGGCAGCGAGCGCGTCCATGTCGGAGCGGCGCCGGACCAGCACCGCGGCGGTGGGCGGGGTGCCGTCGGCGTGGCCGGCGTGCCAGAGCTCGGCGATGCCGTCGGCGGTCCAGGCGACCTCGGCCGCGACGTCGGGCAGCAGGGCGGCCCGCACGTCGCCGGGGCCCGCACCGTCGAGCGGGCGCAGCTCCCCCACCCGGACGGCGCCGGGCGCGGTCCGCAGCGGCTCGGAGACCCGGTTGGCCAGCACGAGCACCTCGGCCGGGTTCCGGAAGCTGGTGAGCAGGCCGTGCACGGGGGCGGGGTCGCCGCCCGCGGCGGGGAAGTCGGTGCGGAAGCGCGCCAGGTTCCCGGCACTCGCGCCGCGCCAGCCGTAGATCGACTGGCAGGGGTCGCCGACCGCGGTGACCGAGCGGTACTCCGGGTCGTCGCCGGGCTCCGGGGCGAGCCCCGGCGGCACGCCGAACAGCGCGCGGAGCAGCACCCGCTGGGCGTGCCCGGTGTCCTGGTACTCGTCGAGCAGCACGGCCCGGTACTGGGCACGCTCGATCCGCCCGACCTCCGGGTCGGCCTCGGCGATGCGGGCCGCGAGGGCCATCTGGTCGGCGAAGTCCATGGCCTGTTCGGCCTGCTTGCGCCGGGCGAACTCCTCGACCAGCGGCAGCAGCTCGCAACGCATCCGCTGCGCGGCGATGCGGGCCTTGTACCCGGCCGAGGGTTCGGCGCGCTGCCGCTTGCCGGGCGGGGCGTGCTGCAGCACCGGCAGCATCCGCTCGGCGAGGCGCCGCACCTGGTCCGGCTCGACGAGGTGCTCCCCCAGCTCCCCGGCCAGGGAGAGCAGGTAGCCGGTGACGGTCGCGGGTACCCGGTCGATCTCCAGGTCCGCGGCCCAGGTGGAGACGACGCGGTGGGCCAGCTGCCAGGCCGCGGTCGGGCCGAGCAGCCGGGCGGCGGGCTCTGCGGGCAGCCGCAGCGCGTGCTCGCCGACCAGGCGCCCGGCGTAGGCGTGGTAGGTGGCGACGGTCGGCTCGCCCGCCAGCAGCGCGGCGCGCCGGGCGCCCGACGGGTCCAGGTCGTCGAGGATCCGGGCCCCGGCGAGGCGGCGCAACCGGGACCGGACGCGGGTGCCCAGCTGCTGCGCCGCCTTGCGCGTGAAGGTCAGCCCGAGGACCTGCTCGGGCAGCACCCGGCCGGTCGCGACGAGCCAGACGACGCGGGCCGCCATCGTCTCGGTCTTGCCGGCCCCCGCCCCCGCGACGACGAGCGCGGGCCCGGCAGGCGCGGCGATGACCGCGGCCTGCTCCTCGGTCGGCGGGTGCAGACCGAGCGCACGTGCCAGCTCGGCGGGGGTGGGGTCCACGGGGACCGTTCTACCCGGCCCCACCGACAGCGGTGCCCGGCCCCCGCCGTCGTCCCGGTTCGGTCTCGGGCGCTATCCGGCGTCGTCGACGGGTGCGAACACGCGGGCCCAGTCGACCTGCAGCCGCACCTCGTCGGGGGTGGACGCGTCCGGAGCGGGGATCCACCCGGAGGCCGGGCCCTGGTCGAGCTGGATGGCCAGGTGCATCGGGGTGGTGGGGATCGCGCGGCGGTCGGTGACCTCCCACTTCTTCACCCCGTCGACGTACCAGCTGATCCGGTCGGGCAGCCAGTCCAGCGCGAAGGTGTGCCACTGGGTGAAGTCGCCGGGGCTGGCGGTCGACAGGATGTGGTTCTGCGCGCCGTAGTGGACGAAGGCGGTGGCCGCGTGCCGGTCGCCGAACGGGATCTCCATCATGTCGAGCTCCCCGTCGTCGGGGAACCGCTCGGAGTCCGGCCAGAGCAGGATCGCGGGGCTGTACCCGGTGCCGGCGTCGGTGCGGGCGCGGAACTCCCAGCGGCCGTAGAGCTGTCCGTCGTGCATCGCGACGCCGCCGGAGACACCCCCGCCCGCGGCCCGGGGGCGAGCGGTGACGGTGAGCAGGCCGTCGCCGACGCCGACGGCGGACGGGCGGCGCAGGCCATTGCCGAACCCGCCGGGCGAGTTGTAGACGGTCCAGGTGGAGCGGTCGACGCGGGAGCCGTCGAACTCGTCGCCGCCGACCTGACGCCACTGCTGTGGCGGAGGTGGGGGCGGCGGGGGCGGCAGCTGGTTGTCCAGCGCGGACGTCGCCGGGTCGGCGCCGGCCGTGCCGTCCGGCGGGACGAGCACGGTCCAGGTCAGCCCGGCGGCGGCGACGAGCACCAGCGCCATCGCCCCGGCGCCGTGCGCGATCCGGCGGCGCAGGCCGGTGACGGCGCGGTCCGGGCGTACGGCTCTGTCCGGGTGCCCGGCTCGGTCCGGGCGGCCGGCCCGGGCGGCCGTGGCCCAGGCTCCGCGTTCGGTGGGGCGGAGGCGGGACGTGGTGGTGATCGGCCCCGGGGCTGCGGGAACCCGTGCATTCGAGGTCCGCAGCACGGGGGTCGACGCCGGCGGAGTCGGCGCCGGCGCTGTGGGGATCTGCGCTGTGGGGATCTGCGCTCTCGGGATCTGCGCGGTGGGGGTCGGCTCGGCCGAGGTCCGCGGCGGGACCGGCCTGGCTGCGGTGCCACCGACCTCCGCCGTGGCTGCGGTGGGCGGCCGGGGCCCGCGGCGCGGACCGGGCACGGCGTCCGGGGCGAGGTGCCTGCCCGTCGACCGGCGCGCGGCGACGGCGCGGGTCTCCACGGTGCGTTCCGCTCCGTCCCCGACGCTCGCGGCCGCGACGGTGCCGTCGGCGCGGACGGGCCCGCGGGCCCGCGGCACCGGGGACACGGGCCCCGGTAGGGCGCCCCGGGCGGCGGCGGACGGCCCGCGGGTAGCCTCGGCGATCTCGGCGCCGGAGGTCACGCCCGCGCGGCGCGCCCGGGCCCGTCGTCCGGTCGGCCACGGCTCGGGAGACGGCACAGCGGACGGCTCGGGAGACGGCACGGCGGACGGCCGACGGGCGTCGGGCCCGAGGGGGCGCCCACCACCGACGGCGGTGTGCTGCGAGGTGTCCGGGCGTTCCCCGCCCCGCGACACACCACTCCCCGGTTTCTCCACGCAAGCAGGACGCACGGGACCCCGTTCGGTTGCTCCGTCAGGAGGTCGCGCGCGTCACCCCGTCTGCGGTAGAGCGATCAGGCCGGCGGGGTGCCGACCGTCGCGGGGGCGCCGTGGGCCCGCAGCACCTCCGGCACGGTGACCGTCCCGTTCGCGTCCTGGAAGTTCTCCATGATCGCGAGCATCGCGCGGGCGGTGGCTCCGGTCCCGTTGAGCGTGTGCACGTTCTCGGTGGGCGCCCCGGCCTCGCGGCGGAACCGGACGTTGAGGCGTCGCGCCTGGTAGTCGGTGGTGTTGGAGCACGAGGTGATCTCCCGGTAGCGCTCCTGCACCGGGAACCAGGCCTCGATGTCGTACTTCTTCGCGGCCGGGTTGCCGAGGTCGCCGACGGCGATGTTCTGCACGCGGTAGGGCAGCCCCAGCTCCTGCACGATCGACTCCTCGTGGGCGAGCAGCTCCTCGTGCACGTCCCGGGAGTTCTCCGGCAGGCAGTAGACGAACATCTCGACCTTGTCGAACTGGTGCACCCGGAACATGCCCTTGGTGTCCTTGCCCGCCGCACCGGCCTCGCGCCGGAAGTTCGTCGAGAACGCGACGTAGCTCGCGGGCAGCGCGTCGAGGTCGACGATCTCGTCCATGTGGATCCCGGCGAGCGCGACCTCGGAGGTGCCGGTGAGGTAGAGGCCGTCCTTCTCCAGCTCGTAGAGGTTCGACGCCTCGGTCGGCAGGAAGCCGGTGCCGTACATCGCCCGCTCGTTCGCCAGGACCGGGCCGAGCACCGGGACGAAGCCCTCGCCGGCGAGCTTGTCCATGACGTAGCGGAACAGCGCCATCTCCAGCCGCGCGACGTCGCCGAAGCGGTAGGCGAACCGCGACCCGGACAGCCGCGCACCCCGGGCCATGTCGACCCGGCCCGTCGACGACGCCAGGTCCAGGTGGTCGCGCGGGGGGAAGTCGAAGGCAGGCGGGGTGCCCCAGGTGCGGACGGTGACCGCGTCCTCCTCCGCCATGCCGTCGGCGGCGGTCGGGTCGGGCAGGTTCGGAATGCGGGCGAGGATCTCGGACCGTTCGGTGTCGGCCACCGCGAGGGCGTCCTCGGCCGCGCGCAGCTCCTCCTTCTCCTGCTTGAACTGCTCCACCTGCTCCGGGGTGGGCCTGCCCTTGGGCCGCTGCTTGGCCGCGGCGCGCAGGCTGCCGACGCGGTCGGTGGCCTCTCGCCAGCGGGCGTCGACCTCCAGCAGGGCGTCGAAGTCCGCGGACGCGCCGCGACGGGACAGCGCCGTGCGGAAGGTGTCCGGGTCCTGTCGGGCCGCCTTGAGGTCGATCACTGCTGTTCCAGCCTCTCGCGTAGTGGAGGGGCCATCGTAGGACCGGGAATGATCGGACCCGCGCGGTGGTAGTCACCACCATGAGTGTTTCCCTCGGCCGGTACGGCGTCTGGCGGCACGAGACGGGGCTGTCCCCCGATCTCGCCGCGGAGATCGAGAAGCTCGGGTTCGGTGCGGTGTGGGTCGGCGGCTCACCGCCCGGCGACCTCGCGCTGGCCGAGTCGCTGCTCGACGCGACGACCTCGCTGGCGGTGGCGACCGGCATCGTGAACATCTGGGCCACCCCCGCCGACGAGGTCGCGGAGTCGTTCCACCGCATCGAGGCGCGGCACCCGGGACGCTTCCTGCTGGGGATCGGCGTCGGGCACCCGGAGGCCACCAGCGACTACACCCGGCCGTACGCCGCACTCGTCGCCTACCTCGACCGGCTCGACGAGCTCGAGGTCCCCACCGACGGCCGCGCGGTCGCCGCACTGGGCCCGAAGATGCTCGACCTGGCCCGCGACCGGTCCGCCGGGACCCACCCGTACCTGACCACGCCCGAGCACACCCGCTCCACGCGCGAACGCTACGGCGCCGGGGCGCTGATCGCGCCGGAACACAAGGTCGTGCTCGATGACGACCCGGCCGCTGCGCGCACCCTCGGTCGCCCGGCCGTCGAGAAGCCCTACCTGAGCCTGGTCAACTACCGGAACAACCTGAAGCGGCTCGGCTGGGCGGAGTCCGATCTCGACGACGGCGGCAGCGACGCCCTGATCGACGCGCTCGTCGCGCACGGCACCCCGGAGCAGGTCGCGGCCCGGCTCGACGAGCACCTCGACGCCGGCGCCGACCACGTCTGCGCCCAGCTCATCACGCCCGGGATGGCGGAGCCGGAGGGCGACCTGCGACGGCTGGCGACCGCCCTGGGGCTCGCCAGCGCGGGCTAACCTGGGCCAGGTGCGCCCCACTCCCGACGACCCGTCCCTGCTGGGACCGTTGCGACGGCCGGCGCCACTGATCGTGGCGGCGGCCGTCGCCGTCTTCGCGGTCCTGGCCTGGGCCTACCGCGGCGACGCGACCGCCGGGCGGATCGACCGCGACGCCGACGCCGTGGTGGACGCGCTGGGACACCGGTCGGGCTCGCTGCTCGCGGACGCGGTCACCTTCGGCTCCCCGCCGACGGTCGTGCTGTTCGCGCTGCTGCTCGCCGGGCTGGCCCTGTACCTGCGACGACCGCGGCTGGCCGTGCTGGCCGTCGTCGGCCCCGGCCTGACCGGCATCGCGACGACGGTGCTCAAACCACTGATCGGGCGCACCATCGGCACCGCCACCGCGGACGGCTACGCGTTCCCCTCCGGCCACACCGGCGGTGCGGTCTCGATCGGGCTCGTCGTCGCCCTGCTGCTGGTGGGGCTGCTGCCGGTGGCCCGCACCGGACCTGCCGTCGCCACCCTGGCCGCGACGGCGCTGCTGGCCGGAGGCACCGTCGGCGCGGGCATGGTGCGACTCGGGGCGCACTACGCCACCGACACCGTCGGCGGATTCTGCGCCGCGGTCGCGCTCGGGCTGGGTGCGGCGCTGGTCATCGACCGCGTCGCCGACCGCCGGGCCCGACCGGCGCGCGTGACCTGACCACCGGCCCTGACCGACGGGGCGTCCGCTCGGTGGGGCCGGGCCCGCTCACCCGTCCACCACCGTGCGGCCCGTCTCGACCGCGGGGCAGCTCGTACGGACCGGGCAGCGGTCGCAGTCCGGCCCGGCGCGGGCGACGAACACCGCCCCTGCCGAGTCCTCGGCACAGGTCATCAGCACGTCCCGCCAGTGCCCCATCTCCTCCGGGCGCAGCGCCGCCTGCTGCGGTTCCTTGGCCTCGCCGCTCGCCTTGCGGTCGGCCAGGAACAGCAGCCGCGCCCCGCCCGGCTCCACCCCTGCCCCGACGAGCTCGTCGAACGCGCCGAGCGAGGCCGCGAGCTGGTAGACGGCCAGCTGGTGGTGCTCGGCGGTGGCCTTCGCCGAGGTGGCCGTCTTCCCCGTCTTGACGTCGACGACGACCGGACGCCCCTGGTCGTCGCGTTCGAGCCGGTCGACCCGACCGCGCAGCCGGACCCGGCGCGCCGCCCGCACGGCACCGCCGCCGCGCCCCGGACCGCCGTCGGTGTCGACCGGCAGCAGCGCGGGGCCGTCCGGTGTCTCGCCACCGGAGACGGTGCCGCCGTCCGGCGCCCCCGGGTCGTCACCCTCGCTGTCGTCCCCGGCGTCCAGATCCAGCTGCACCGGTTGCTCGACGGCCACCAGCTCCAGCCCCTCGGCACGGCTGCGGCGCACCCAGTCGTCGAAGGCGGCGAGCATCTCGCGCACCCGGACCAGCTCGCGACGCCCGAACCACGGGGCCCCGGTGTCGAGTCGCCGCCACGCCGACCGCAGTGCCTCCTCCAGCTCCGCCGGGTCGGCCCCGGCGGCACGGGCCTGGACCAGTGCGTGCACCAGGGACCCGGTGACCGCCGACAGCGCGCCGGTCTCGTCGCCGCCGTGCCGGGACAGCACCCACCGCAGGGGGCAGCCGGCGATCGTCTCGACGTCGGAGGGGGAGATCGGGACGAGCTCGCCCTCGGCGCGCAGCGGGGCGCCGTCGGACAGCTCGGCGACGCCGTACCAGTCGTCGGGATGGGCCCCGGGGACGCCGTCCGCGGCGAGCCGGGCCAGCTGGGTCGCCGCCCGGCGACGACGCGCGGCGCGCCCCGGGTCGCCGTGGTCGGGCTCGGTGACGGCGCGACGCAGCTCCCCGACCAGCTCGGCCAGCACCAGGGACCGCTCGGGCCGGTGCACCGGGCGGGCCTCGGCGGCGTCGGCGGGGCGGGGGTCGAGCTCGTCGAGGAACCGGGAGGGCTGCTCGTCCTCCCCCTGCACGGCGCTGACCAGCAGCGTCGTCCGGGCACGGGTGCAGGCGACGTAGAACAGCCGGCGCTCCTCGGCGAGCAGTGGCGCCGTGCGGGAGACCGCGTCGTCGGGGGCGGCGACCCCGCCGACGAGGTCGACGAGCCGTTCGTGGCCGAGCAGGCTGCCGCGCAGCCGTACGTCGGGCCACAGACCCTCCTGCACCCCGGGCACCGCGACGACCGTCCACTCCCGGCCCCGGGCGCCGTGCGCGGTGAGCAGCTCGACCGCGCCGCCCCGGGGGGCCTGCGGGGCCAGGGTCTCCCCCGGCAGCTGCTGGTCGAGCAGGTACTCCAGGAACCCGCCGACGTCGGCACCGGGCAGCCGGTCGGTGTAGCGGGCGGCCGCGTCGAACAGGGCCAGCACCGCGTCGAGGTCCCGGTCGGCGGCCGCGCCGCCGGGCCCCCCACGGGCGCTCGCCTCGCTCCAGCGCTTCGCCAGACCGGTGCGCCGCCACACCTTCCACAGCGTCTCCTCGACCTGGTCACCCGCACCGCTGGAGCGGGCGGCGGTGTCGAGCAGGCGGCCCACGTCGCGCATCGGTGCCGCCTCGGCGGGCGAGAGCATCGGCAGCGGGTCGGGCCGGCCCGCGACCGCGTCGCGCAGCATCTCGACCAGCAGCGGATCGCTGCTCGCCGCGGCCGGGTCGACCTCACCCGCCTCGACGCGGTCGTCGTCGGCGAAGGTCCGGACGTCGTGCCCCGCGGCGGCGTGCATCCGCAGCAGGCCGCGGCGCAGCCGTCGCATCCGCATGGGGTCACCGCCGCCCAACGGTGAGGTGAGCAGGGCGGTCGCGAGGTCGGCGTCGATCGCGGACGGTCGCCAGGCCGCGCGCAGCACCAGCAGCAGCGGCACGACGGCGGGCTGGCGCGGCAGCGGCACCTCGTCCGGTGGTGCGGCCAGCGGGACCCCGGCCGCGGCGAGAGCCCGGCGCAGCGCGGGCAGGGTGCGCCGCGCGGACCGCGACAGCACCGCCATGTCCGACCACGGCACCCCGTCGACGAGGTGCGCGCGCCGCAGCCGGTCGGCGATCCAGCCGGCCTCCGCGGACGGCGACCCGAACACCCGGACCTGCAGGGCCTCACCCACCCCGGCCGCGTCCGGGCCGTCCGGACCGTCCGGGGCCTCGGGGGCCCCGTCGTCCTGCTCCGGGCCGCGCCGGGTCCGGGCCACCCCGGCGCCCGGCAGCTTCTCCGCCACCCGCAGGCCCGCCGCCCGCACCCCGGGCCGCTGGCGGTGGTCGACGGTGAGGACCTCGGTGGGCGCGTCGAGCACGGTCAGGCCCTGCGGGTCCGCGCCGCGGAAGGTCAGGACCGCCTGGTCGGGGTCGCCCGCGAGCAGCGTGGAACCGGCGTGCTCGGCCAGCGCCGCGACGAGCTCCATCTGCTGCGGGTCGAGGTCCTGCGCGTCGTCCACCAGGAGGTGGCGCACCCGGCGCCGCTCCTGCTCACGCAGGTCCGGGTCCGCGGCCAGGGTGTCCAGCGCCGCGGCGACGAGCTCGGCCGAGTCCAGCGCAGGCGCCGTGGCCTGCGGGGCGCCCCGCCCCGCCGACCCACGCAGCAACGTGACCTCCTCGTAGGTGCGGAAGAACCGGGCCGCGGCGACCCACTCCTCACGCCCGTGCTCACGCCCCAGCTCGGCCAGCTCCCGCGGACCCAGCCCGCGCTCGGCCGCCCGCAGCAGCAGCTCCCGCAGCTCCGCGGCGAACCCGGGCAGTCCGAGGGCCGGGTCGAGCCGCTCCGGCCAGCCCGAGCCGGGGACGGTGCCGTTCCAGCCGTCGATCTCCCCGGCGAGCAGCTCGCGGACCACCACGTCCTGTTCCGCCGAGGCCAGCAGCCGCGGCGGCGGGTCCTCGTGGCGCGCGGCGTGCAGCCGCAGCACCCCGAACGCGTAGGAGTGCACGGTCCGCACCAGCAGCTCACGGGTGGTGCGCACCCCGAAGTCCCCGGCGAGCTCGCCGCCGCCCGCGGTGAGCAGCGACGTCAGCCGGCCCCGCAGCTCCTCCGCGGCGCGGCGGCTGCCGACCAGCAGGAGCACCGACCCGGGCGGCTCACCGGCCCGGATGCGCCGGACCACCGCGTCGAGCAGCAGGCTCGTCTTGCCCGTGCCCGGCCCGCCCAGCACCCGCAGCGCGCCGCGCTCGTGCGCGAGCACCCGCGCGGCGGCACCGGTCCACTCCCGCGCGGGAGCGGGCCGGGGGTCCGCACGCACCAGGCGCGGCGACGCCTGCTCGGTGGCTGTTCGGCTCATGGGGCGATGAGACCACGGGGCACCGACAGCGTCAGACTGCAGGCGTGGACTCCGAGATCCTGGAGCGGGTGCGCGAGGTCGTCCGGTCGATCCCGCCCGGGCAGACCCTCAGCTACGGCGAGGTGGCCGAGCTCGCCGGGATCCGCTCGGCGCGTCTGGTCGGCCGGATCCTCGCCGAGGACGGCCACGACCTGCCGTGGCACCGGGTGCTGCGCTCCGACGGGCGCTCGGCCCCGCACCTCGCCGCCGAGCAGGCGGCCCGGCTGCGGGCCGAGGGGATCCTGATGGTCGACGGCCGGCTGCCCCGTGAGCACCGCAGGCGCTGACCGGCCTCACCCGCCACGGCGCGCGCCGATCCCGGCGACGATCGCCTCCACCCCCCAGGTGAAGGCCCCCTCCGGCAGTGCGACGACCTCGTCGCTCAGGGCGTGGCTGAGCGGCTGCGCATCCGGGTCGAGCCGGGCCCGGCGGTGCTCGGCGGTGTACGCGGCGCCGCGGACCGGGTCCCGGCGCTCCTGCTCCTCGATCACGAACCCGACGACGTAGGCGTTCACCGTGGCCAGCGCGCGCTGGGCGTCGAGCGGGGCGAACCCCGCGGCGACGAGCGCGGCCAGCGGCACCTCCAGGGAGCGCAGCGCCTCGTCGTCGAGCAGGCGGGTGCCGGCGACGAGCATCGCCCCGTCCCGGTAGCCCAGCAGCGTGTCCCGGGTGCCGGCCGCCGCGGTCCGCAACAGTGTCGCCCAGTCCGACCCGGCCGCCTCCCCGACGCGCTGCAGCACCCGCCGCACGACACGCGTCGCCATCTCGTCGCGCAGCGCCGCCATGTCCGGCAGGTGGTAGTAGAGCGCGCCCGCACGCACCCCGAGCCGAGCCGCCAGCGCGCGGGCGGTGATCGCGTCGAGCCCGCCGTCGGCGAGCAGCTCGAACGCCGCGTCGACGATGGCCTCGCGGTGCAGCGCCACCGGCCCCCCTTGACGTTGAACAGTGTTCAGAGGAGTGTAGGCCACCTGGATTTGAACAATGTTCAACGGAGGTGCCCCATGAAGGCCGCTGTCGTCACGTCGTTCACCACCCCGCCCGCGTACGCCGACTTCCCGGATCCCGATCCGGTCGCCGGGACGGTCGAGGTGCGCATGCTCGCCGCCGGGGTGCACCAGCTGGTGCGCTCGGTCGCCGCGGGCAGCCACTACTCCGCGGGGGATCGGCTGCCGTTCGTCGCCGGCGTCGACGGGATCGCCGAGCTCGACGGCCGCCGCGTCTACACCGGTGGCTGCCCCGACCCGTACGGGACGATCGCCGAACGCACACTGGTCCCGGCCGGCTGGGCCGTGCCCGTCCCGGACGCGCTGCCGACCGAGCTCGCCGCGGCCGTGGTCAACCCGGCGATGTCGTCGTGGATGCCGCTGGCCGACCGCGGTGTCCCGACCGGCGGGACGGTCCTGGTCCTGGGTGCGACCGGCGCCTCCGGCTCGCTGGCGGTGCGGATCGCGCTGCACCACGGCGCGGGCCGGGTGGTCGCGGCCGGGCGCGACCCCGCCGCGCTGGAGCGGGTCTGCGCCGACGACCGCGTCGTCGGCATCCGGATCGGCGAGGACCCCGCCGCGACGACGGCCGCGCTCGTGGCCGCGCTCGACGGCGGTCCCGACGTCGTCCTCGACTACCTGTGGGGCCCGGTCGCGGTCGCGGCGTTCGACGCGCTGCGCTCGGACAGCCTGCAGCACGGCGGGCGGCCGGTGCGCTACGTGCAGATCGGCTCGCTCGCCGGGCGGACCGTCGAGCTGGACGCGGCGATCCTGCGCGCCCGCCGGATCGAGGTCACCGGCAGCGGCGGCGGGAGCATCGACCCGGCGCTGCTGTTCGCCGAGCTGCCGCGGCTGCTGGACGCCGTCGTCACCGAGGGTCTCGACGTGCCGGTGCGGACCGCGGAGCTGGCCGACGTCGAGCGGGCCTGGACCGCCGACGGGCCCGGACGCCTGGTGATCACCACCGGGTGACCCGTCGTCGCCGACCGAGACGCCCCGGTCAGCGGGGAGCGCGGCCCTGCACCCAGGTCGCGCCGCGGTCGTCGTCGGTGCCGATCCGGGCGGTGAGCCCGTGCGCGGTGAACACCTCCGCCAGCACCGGCGCCTGTGCGGTGCCGGTCTCGATGAGCAGCGTCCCGCCGGGAGCGAGCCACTCCCCCGCCCCGGCGGCGACGCGGCGGGCCGGGCCGAGGCCGTCGGCGCCGCCGTCGAGCGCGGCGCGGGGCTCGTGGTCGCGGGCCTCCGGGGGCATCGACGCGATCGCGCCGCTGGGCACGTAGGGGGTGTTCGCGACGAGCACGTCGACCCGGCCCCGCAGCCGGCCGGGGAGCGCGGCGAACAGGTCGCCCGTGTGCACCGTCCCGATCCCGGCCAGGTTCGCCGCGGCACAGGCGGTGGCGACCGGGTCGACGTCGGCCGCGTGGAGATCGACGGCGCGGGAGTCGGCGGCGCGACTGTCGGCGACATGACGGTCGGCGCCGTGACGGTCGGCGGCGGCCCGGCGGGCGACGGCGAGGCCCAGCGCACCGCAGCCGCAGCAGAGGTCGACCACCAGCGGTCGGTGCCCGGGAGCGAGGTCCGGCAGCGCGGCGACGGCCGCGTGCACCAGTGCCTCGCTGCGACGGCGCGGCACGAACACCCCGGGGGTGATCCGCACCCTCAGCCCGTCGAAGTCCACCCGGCCCAGGACGTGTTCCAGCGGTTCACCGGCGATACGACGCCGTACGAGTGCCTCCCGCTCCGGGCCGTCGGCCGCGGTCGCGAGCAGCGCCGCCTCGTCCTCGGCGAACACGCAGCCCGCCGCCCGCAGCCGGGCGACCAGGTCCGGGTCGGGCCGGGGCACGGTCAGGCGGCGAGCACCGCGGCGGCCCCGGCGGCGTAGCGCTTGAGGACGGCGGCGACCACGTCGTCGTGCACGCCCAGCGGGTCGGCGACGACGTCGGCGCCCGATCCGAGCAGCCGTGTCTGGAAGACACCGGGTGCCAGCAGCCAGGACGCGACCGCGACCCGCTGTTCCCCGGCGTCGTGCAGCCGGGTGACCAGCTCGGCCACCGACGGGCTGCCGGTGGCGGCGAACCCGACCGGGACGGGACGGCCGACCCGGCGGGCGAGCATCCCGGCGCTCGCGTGCACCTGGGCGACCGCGGACGGGTCCGACGAGCCGGCCGCGGCGAGGACGACGGCGTCGCCGTCGCGGTAGCCGGCCGTGCGCAACCGGTCCAGGGCCGCGGCGGCGAGCAGCGGGTCGGGCCCCATGGAGCGGGTCACCGTGAACCGGGCCGGGTCGGCGCCGGCCTCGGCGAGCTGGGCGGGCAGGTCGGTGCGGACGTGGTAGCCGGCGGCGAGGAACGCGGGGACGACGACGGCGCCGTCGTGGCCGCGGTCCTGCAGCCCGATCACGGCGTCGACGACCTTCGGACCGCGGACGTCGACGTAGCAGATCTCGACCTGCGGGCCGCGCGCGGCGACGGCCTCGGCGAGCGACCGGATCACCGCGTCGGCGGCGTCGGAGCGCGACCCGTGCGCGACGAGCAGCAGCGGGAGTCCGGTCACCGGGTCACCTCCGGGTCCTCGGCGCAGTGCGCGCCGTGCTCGGGTTCCAGTGCGAGCCGGTAGCCGCGGCGCACCACGGTCTGCACCAGGCCGGGGACACCGAGTGCGGCGCGGAGCCGGGCGATGGCGTTCTCGACGGCGTGCTCGTCGCCCGCCCCACCGGGCTGCGCGGCGAGCAGCTCGGCGCGGGACACGACCCGGCCGGGCCGCCTGGCGAGCAGCCGCAGCAACGCCATGGGCGTCGGCGGGAGCGGGCAGAACCTGCCGTCGACGAGCACCGCGTATCCGCGCAGCTCCAGCTGGTGGCCGCCGACCGGGAGCCTGCGGGCACGGGCCGGGGCGACGGACTCACAGGTCCGCACCATCGCGCAGAGCCGGGAGCGCTGCGGCTGCACGGTCGGCACGTCGAGCGCCTCCAGCGGTGCCGCGGTGACCGGGCCGACGCACAGCGCCAGCACGGGGCCGCGCAGCGCGGTGAGGAGGTCCTCGCGCAGACCCCGCTCCCCGGCACGGGCGAGGATCCCGGCCGCGGCGGGGGCGCTGGTGAACGCCAGGACGTCGATCCCGCCGGTCAGGGTGGTGTCGATCAGCCGGTCCAGCGGGGCGAGGTCCAGCGGCGGTGCCCACCGGTAGACCGGCACCGTCACGACCTCGGCGCCCGCCATCTCCAGCGCGTCGACGACGTCGGGCAGCGGCTCGCCGTGCAGCTGTACAGCGATCCGGGTCCCCTCGACGCCGCGGTCGAGCAGGTGCTCCAGCACCTCGGCGGTGGACTCCGACTCCGGGGACCAGGCGTCGACCAGGCCCGAGGCGCGGATCGCGCCGCGCGCCTTGGGCCCGCGGGCCAGCATCTCCGACCGGCCGAGCGCGACGAGCAGCTCCTCGCCCAGCCCCCAGCCGTCGGCGGCCTCGATCCAGCCGCGGTAGCCGATCCCGGTGGTCGCGACGGTGATGTCCGGTGGTGCCGCGACGAGCTCGCGGGTGCGGTTCTCCAGGTCGGCGTCGTCGGCGAGGGCCACGATGCGCAGCGCGGGCCCGTGCTGGACGGTGGCGCCGCGGCGCTCCAGCATCGTGGCCAGCTCCTCGGCGCGCCGGGCCGCGGTGATCCCGACGGTGAACCCGGCCAGCGGTGGCACCGCCGCCGCGTCGGGCGCGGCGGCGACGTCTCGTGCGGCGGATCGGGTCACCGGTTCTCCGTTCCTCCGATGTCCCGGCCGGCCGGCGCGGAGGACGCGCGGAGATGGCCGGGAGCGTCGCGGGTGGTGGTGGGCACGACGGTACGGGAAGGGGTGTTCACCGTAGCCCGACCTGCAACTCCTCGCCCATCACCCGGACCACGAACGCGGGCAGGCTCACAGCGTCGCCCTCGTCGGCACCCGCCAGGCAGCGGCCGTCGCGCAGGGCGAAGACCTGCTTGTACAGCGGCGAGGCGACGGTCGGCTCGCCGCCGCGGTCGCCGACGATGCCGCGGGAGACGACCGCGGCCCCGGTGAACGGGTCGATGTTGCCCAGTGCGTACACCGAGCCGTCGGCGAGACGGAACAACGCGACCTGGGTGTCGCCGACGAGTGCGGCGACACCCCGGCCGGGCTGCAACCGCTCCACCAGGCAGACCGTGAGCCAGCCGGTGGGCTCGGTCCCGGCCGGGGCGGGCGCGGCGGTCGTGGTCGCTCCGGTGCTGGTGGCGATGGTGCTGGCGGTGCTGGTGGTGGTGGACGCGTCGAGCTGGGTGCTCATCGGGAGGACACCTCCGGGAGGCCGATCAGGACGGGCTCGTCGGGACGGCCGGGGGCCGGGACGTTCTGTCCCCGCTCCTCGACGAAGCGGACGGTGGGGTCGGGGGTGTCGGGCGCGTTGACGAAGGACACGAACCGCTCCAGCTTCTGCGGGTCGGCCAGGACGCCGGCCCACTCGTCGGCGTAGGAGTCGACGTGGCGGGCCATCGCGGCGTCGAGCTCGGCACAGATGCCGAGCGAGTCGTCGACGATCACCGCGCGCAGGTGGTCCAGCCCGCCCTCCATCGCCTCGATCCACGGCGCGGTGCGCTGCAGCCGCTCGGCGGTGCGGACGTAGAACATCAGGAACCGGTCGATGGTGCGGACGAGCGTCTCGGTGTCGACGTCGGAGACGAGCAGCTCGGCGTGACGCGGGGTGAAGCCGCCGTTGCCGCCGACGTAGAGGTTCCAGCCGTGCTCGGTGGCGATCACGCCGAAGTCCTTGGAACGGGCCTCGGCGCGCTCGCGCGCACAGCCGGAGACGCCGGACTTGAGCTTGTGCGGGCTGCGCAGCCCGCGGTAGCGCAGCTCCAGCTCGACGGCGAGGCCGACCGAGTCCTGCACGCCGTAGCGGCACCACGTCGTGCCGACGCAGGACTTCACGGTGCGCAGCGACTTGCCGTAGGCGTGTCCGGACTCGAACCCGGCGTCGACCAGGCGTCGCCAGATCGCGGGGAGGTCCTCGACGCGGGCGCCGAACATGTCGATCCGCTGCCCGCCGGTGATCTTGGTGTAGAGCCCGAAGTCGCGGGCGACCTCGCCGATCACGATCAGGCCCTCGGGGGTCACCTCGCCACCGGCGATCCGCGGGACCACCGAGTAGGTGCCGTTGCGCTGCATGTTGGCGAGGAAGTGGTCGTTGGTGTCCTGCAGCGTCGCGCGCTCACCGTCGAGGACGTGCTCGTTGTAGAGCGACGCGAGGATGGACCCGACCACCGGCTTGCAGATGTCGCAGCCCGAGCCGCGGCCGAAGCGGGCGACCAGGTCGGAGAACGACCGGATGCCGGCCCCGGCGACGATCTCGAACAGCTCCGCGCGGGAGTGGTCGAAGTGCTCGCACAGGGCCTTCGAGACCTCGACACCCTGCTGCTCCAGGATCCGGGCCAGCGCCGGGACGCACGAGCCGCAGGTGGTGCCCGCGCGGGTGCACGCCTTCAGCTCCGGCACGGTGTGCGCGCCGTCGGCGATCGCCGCACACAGCGTGCCCTTGGTGACGGCGTTGCACGAGCAGATCTGCGCGGAGTCCGGCAGCGCCGACGCGTCGGGCTCGGCCCCGCCCTTCGAGATGAGGGTGACCGGGTCGTCGGGCAGCCGGGACCCGACCAGCGGGCGCAGCGAGCCGTAGCGCGAGGCGTCGCCGACCAGGACCCCGCCGAGCAGCGTGGACGCGTCGTCGGACACGACCAGCTTGGAGTAGGTGCCCTCGACCGGGTCGTTGACGACGATCTCCAGCGCGCCCTCGGTCGTGGCGTGCGCGTCGCCGAAGCTCGCGACGTCGACGCCGAGCAGCTTGAGCTGGGTGGACATGTCCAGCTCCTCGGGCGTCATCCGGGCCTGCCCGCCGAGCAGCCGGTCGGCGACGACCTCGGCCATCGCGTAGCCGGGCGCGACCAGGCCGTAGGTGCGGCCCTCCAGGGCGGCGCACTCGCCGATCGCCCACACGGCGTCGTCGGAGGTGCGGCAGCGGTCGTCGACCCAGACCCCGCCGCGTTCGCCGACCGGCAGGCCGCAGTCGCGGGCGAGCTGGTCGGAGGCGCGGATGCCCGCGGAGAAGACGACGAGGTCGGCGTCGAGCTCGACGCCGTCGGAGAGCGTTCCGACGAGCCGACCGCGGTCGGCGGACACCGCGGACAGCGACACCCCGGTCCGCACGGCGATGCCCTGGGCGGTGACCAGCCGCTTGAGCAGCGCGCCGCCGCCCTCGTCGACCTGGACCGGCATCAGCCGCGGCGCGATCTCGACGACCTGCGGCGACAGCCCGAGCAGCCGCATCGCGCGGGCCGCCTCCAGGCCGAGCAGCCCGCCGCCGACGACGATCGCCGACGGCCGCCCCTTGCGGGCCGGGTCGTCGGCTGCCGCCGCGGCGGCCGCCTTGATCGCGTCGAGGTCGTCGAGGGTGCGGTAGACGAAGCAGCCGGGCAGATCCTTGCCGGGCACCGGCGGGACGAACGGGTACGAGCCGGTGGCGAGCACCAGCGCGTCGTAGGTCAGGGTGCGGCCGGACGCGGTGGTGACGCGGCGGGCGTCGCGGTCGATCGAGGCCACGGCGTCGCCGAGGTGGTAGGTGACGAGCGGATCGCTGCGCAGCTCGTCGTCGTCGAGGCGCAGCTCCTCCTCCGACTTGCCGTCCACGTAGGAGGACAGGGCGACCCGGTCGTAGGCGCGGCGGGTCTCCTCGCCGAGGACGGTGATCTCCCAGTCCCCCGCCGTGTCACGGTCCCGTACGGCGGCGACCAGGCGGTGGCCGACCATGCCGTTCCCGACGACGACCAGACGACTCATGCTCTGCTCCTTCATGCCGCACTCTCCTGCGGCGGGTCGATGTCGGCCAGCCAATCCCGGATCCCGCAGACGACGTCGCGGCAGCTCCCGCAGCCGGTGGCGGCCCGGGTGCGCCGCGAGAGCGCGTCGACGTCGTGGGCGCCCGCGCGCCAGGCGCTGACCAGGGTGTTCTTGGTGACGCTGTTGCAGCGGCAGACCACGGCGGTGCCCGGCATGCGGACGGGGTCGGTGGCGGAGGACGCCTCCCCCGGCAAGGCCCGGCCGAGCAGCAGCGCGAGCCGGTCCTCGGGGGCCGGGGCGCCGGAGTCGTACAGCTCGGTGATCATGGCCGCGGCGTCGGGGAGCCCCATGAGGACGGCCCCGACGACGCGGTCGTCGCGCAGCGCGAGCACGCCGTAGCGGCCGCGGCGTGGGTCGGAGACACGCAGCTCCTCGTCGCCCGCGGTGGGGTCGCCGAGGGCGGCGAGGTCTATGCCGCGGGCCTTGAGCCGGGTGACCGGGCGGGTGCCGCGGTAGCGCGCTGCCGGGTCGGTGCCGGTCAGCAGGTCGGCGAGGACGGCGGCCTGCTCCCAGCCGGACTGCACGAGCCCGCCCGGGGCACTGGCGTGCTGGGCACAGTCGCCGACGGCGTGCACCCGGCCGTCGTCGGTGGCGAGGCGGTCGTCGACGAGGATCCCGCGGTCGACCGCGAGCCCGGCGTCGGCGGCCAGCCCGGCGTTCGCGCGCACCCCGGCGGCGACGACGACGTGGTCCGCGGCGACCCGGGAGCCGTCGTCGCAGTCCAGGCCGGTGTCGGGATCCCAGGCCTTGGCCCCGACCCCGCAGCGGACGTCGACGCCGAGCCCGCGCAGCGCGGTCGCGAGCACGTCTCCGGCGCCCGGGTCGAGCTGGCGCTCCATCAGGTGGGTGCGCGGGTGCACCAGGGTGACGGCGACGCCGCGTCCGGCGAGCCCGCGGGCGGCCTCGACCCCGAGCAGCCCGCCCCCGACGACGGCGATCCGCGCGCCCGGCACCGCCGCGTCGAGGATGCGCTCGCAGTCGTCGAGATCGCGGAACAGGCTCACACCGCGGGTGGGCACGTCACGGTCGACCGCGTCGGCGAGGCCGTCGACCGGCGGGAGCCAGGCCCGGCAGCCGGTGGCGAGGACCAGTTCGTCGTAGGGGTGGGTGGTGCCGTCGGCGGCGCGGACGACGCGCGCGGCCCGGTCGATCCCGGTCGCCGCGACACCGGTGTGCAGGTCGATGCCGTCGACGACGGGGAGCGCGACCATGGCGGGTCGCAGCCCGCCGGCGAGCACGGTGGACAGCAGCACCCGGTTGTACGCAGGGCGGGACTCCGCGCCGAGGACGGTGAGCGACACCCGCTCGCCGTCGGGGTCGCGCCGGCGGACCTCCTCCACGAAACGGGCACCCACCATGCCGTGCCCGATCACCACCACGCGCCTGCTCATGCCATCGACGGTAGGAACGGGGGGTTACGAGGGGAACGCCCGCCATTGCACGGGCGTTACGAGGTCCTCATTCTCGGCGGGCGCAGACCGTGAGCCGGGACCCCGCACGGGTTCCGCCCACCTCGGCGCCCGTGCCGGGACCGACGAGGCGGGCCGAGGGCGTGCGAGGTGCGGCGGAGCCCGTGCCAGGTGCCGCGGCCACCAGGGGTCCGGCCACCGCGGGGACCACCCGCCATGGGTGATCCCCGGCCCGCGCGGTGATCCACGGTTCGCGCGGTGATCCACGGCCCGCGCGCGTCCGGACGCGCGCGAACGACGGATCAGCGCGCGGACCGGCTCGCTCGGGCGGCCGTTCCGGCCCCCACCGTGAGCGCCGGGGCCAGGCCGTCGGTCGCGACTCCGGCGGTGTCAGCGGCTCCGGCGGCTCCGACGGTGGTGTCCCGCCCGGTCCCGGCGGGTTCCAGCCGCACCGCGGCCACCTTGAACTCCGGCATCCGGCTCACCGGGTCCAGGGCCGGGTTGGTGACGTTGTTCGCCGCCCCCACGCCGCCGAAGTGGAAGGGCAGGAACACCGTGTCCGGGCGCAGCGTGGCGACGCAGCGGACGCGCGCCGTCGTCGTCCCGCGGCGGGACACGACGTCGGCCAGGTCGCCGTCGCCGAGACCGTGCCGGGCGGCGGTGTCCGGGTGCACCTCGACGAACACCTCCGGCGACACCTCCGCGAGCTCGGCGACCCGGCGGGTCTGCGCACCGGACTGGTAGTGCACCAGCACCCGGCCGGTCGTCACGGTCAGCGGGAACCCGTCGTCGACACCCTCGTCCGGTTCGACGTGGTCGACCGGCAGCATCCGGGCACGTCCGTCGGGGTGGCCGAAACGCTCGGTGAACAGCCGCGGGGTGCCGGGATGGTCGTCGGCGGGGACCGGCCAGTGCAGCGCCTCGCCCGCGTCGAGCCGGTCGTAGGACACGCCCGCGTAGTCGGCGATCCCACCGGCCGAGGCGCGCCGCAGCTCGTCGAACACGGTCCGCGGGTCGGCGGGGAAATCCCCCGGCGCGTCGAGGGCCGCGGCCAGCCCGGCGATCACCTCCAGGTCGGTGCGCACCCCGGGCGGCGGGGCGAGCGCACGACGGCGGCGCAGCACCCGTCCCTCCAGGTTCGTCATGGTCCCCTCCTCCTCGGCCCACTGGGCGACCGGGAGCAGGACGTCGGCGCGCATCGCGGTCTCACCGGGCAGCACGTCGGCGACGACGAGCAGGTCCAGCGCGTCGAGCCGCTCGGCGACGGCGCGGGCGTCGGGCGCGGAGACGAGCACGTTCGAGCCGAACACCAGCAGCGCACGCGGACCGCCGGGGCGGCCGAGGGCGTCGAGGAGCTCGACGGCGCTGCGGCCGGGCCCGGGGATCGAGGTCTCCGGCACCCCCCACACCTGCGCGACGTGCGCGCGGGCGGCCGGGTCGGTGATGTGCCGGTAGCCGGGCAGCTGGTCGGACTTCTGGCCGTGCTCGCGCCCGCCCTGGCCGTTGCCCTGCCCGGTGATCGTCCCGAACCCGGAGCCGGGGCGGCCGGGCAGGCCGAGCGCCAGCGACAGGTTGATCCACGCCGCGACGGTGTCGACGCCGTGCGCGTGCTGCTCGGCACCGCGCGCGGTGAGCAGGTAGCGCCGGGTGGACTCCGCGAGCCACCGCACGACGGTGCGCATGTCGGTGGCGGCGACCCCGCAGACCCGCTCCGCGCGCTCGGGCCACCACTGCGAGGCGATCACCCAGACGTCGTCGAAGCCGGTCGTGCGTTCGTCCATGTAGGACAGATCGAGGTGCCCGTCGACGACGGCGGCGTGCAGCATCCCCAGCGCCAGGACCAGATCGGTGCCCGGACGCGGCGCCAGGTGCAGCCCCCCGGAGGCGAGCGCGCGCTCCGCGGTCGGGGTGCGCCGCGGGTCGACGACGACCAGTCGCGCCGCGGTCAGGTGCGACATCAGCGGCGGCATGGTCTCGGCGACGTTCGCCCCGGCGAGGACGACCAGCTCGGCGTCGTCGAGGTCGGTGACCGGGAACGGCAGCCCACGGTCGACGCCGAAGGCCCGGTTGCCCGCGGCGGCGGCCGAGGACATGCAGAACCGGCCGTTGTAGTCGATCTGACTGGTGCCCAGCGCGACCCGGGCGAACTTGCCGAGCAGGTAGGCCTTCTCGTTGGTCAGCCCACCCGCGCCGAAGACCGCGACCGAGTCCGGCCCGTGCTCGGCACGCAGCGCGGCGAGCCTCGCGGCGACGCCGGCCAGGGCGTCGTCCCAGCCGGTCTCGACGAAACCGGTGTCGCGCGAGGCTCTGACCAGCGGCGACGTCAGGCGTTGCGGATGGGTGAGCAGAGCGCCGGAGGTCCAGCCCTTCTGGCACATGCCCCCGGCGTTCGTCGGGAACTCACGGGCGTCGACCTCGCCGGACGGGCCGACCCACTGCCCGCACTGCAGGGCGCAGTACGGGCAGTGGGTGGCGGTCCGGTCGTCCGGACCCACGGTTCAGACCCGGGCCATCGCGGCGGCGTCGGTGCTCCCGACCAGGGCGGGGCGCGGCCGCAGGTAGACGGCCCAGGTGACGCCGATGCACAGGACGTAGAAGACCAGGAAGCTCCAGAACGCGGGCGTGCCGGACTGGACCGTCATGAACGACTGGCGGAAGGCGAGGTTGATGAACAGCCCGCCCAGCGCGCCGACCGCGCCGGCGATGCCGATGACGGCGCCGGACAGCCGTCGCGCGGTGTTGAAGGAGGTCTCGCGGTCCGCGCCCCCGGCGATCGCGACGCGGGCCCGGCCGGTGAAGATCGCCGGGATCATCTTGTAGGTCGACCCGTTGCCGACACCGGACAGCGTGAACAGGGCGATGAAGCCGATGGTGAACAGCGTCAGCGACTCGATCCCCGAGGCGAAGATGATCACCAGGGTGGCGACGGCCATGCCGACGAAGTTCCACAGGGTGACCACGGCGCCGCCGAACCGGTCGGCGAGCTTTCCGCCGTAGGGCCGGATCAGCGACCCGATGAGCGGGCCGATGAAGGTGACCGCGGCGGCCTGCAGCGGCGTCCGGTCGAACTGGTTCTGCAGGACCAGGCCGAAGGCGAACGAGTAGCCGATGAACGACCCGAACGTCCCGATGTAGAGGAACGACATGATCCAGGTCTGGCGGTCGCGGCAGGCCTCGGTGAAGGCGCCGGTGTCGTTGGACATCGCGGCGATGTTGTCCATCCGCTTCCAGGCGAGGAACGCCGAGATGACGATGAACGGCAGGTAGATCGCGAGCAGCACCCGCGGGTAGCCCGCACCGAGGGTGGCGATGACGAGCAGGCCGAGCAGCTGCGCGACCGGCACGCCGAGGTTTCCGCCGCCCGCGTTGAGGCCCAGCGCCCAGCCCTTCTCCTTCTCCGGGAAGAACGCGTTGATGTTCGCCATCGAGGACGCGAAGTTCCCGCCGCCGACACCGGCGACCGCGGCGACGACCAGCAGCGTCGTGTACGACACGCCCGGTTCCAGCACCACCATCGCCAGGATCGTGGGCACGATCAGCAGCGACGCCGCGAAGATCGTCCAGTTGCGGCCGCCGAAGCGGGCGACGGCGAAGGTGTAGGGCAGCCGCAGGATCGACCCGACCAGCGTCGGCACCGCGACCAGGAAGAACTTCTGCGCCGCGGTGAACCCGTACTCCGGCCCCATGAACAGCACGAGGACCGACCAGATCGTCCAGATCGAGAAGCCGATGTGCTCGGAGAAGATCGACTGCCAGAGGTTGCGACGGGCGATGGCCGAGCCGGTCCGCTGCCAGAACCCCTCGTCCTCGGGGTCCCAGTGGTCGATCCAACGGCCGCCGATGCGGCGCCCCGGGGTGGAGGTGGTGGTCACGGATCGGTCTCCTGATCGCCGGCGGTCACGTCGTCGACGACGCTAGGGAGCCACAGTTTCCGACGGGTGGCCTCACGTGACACCCCCGCAACGCTTATCTCACACGGGAGCCGCGACGGCTGTGAGCCGCCTCAGCGCATCGGGACGCCGAGCGGGGCGTCGCAGAACGCGCCGCCCACCCGGTGGTGCACCGGGTCGGCCGGGTCCGGCGGGAGACCGTCGAGCAGGTCCGCGGCGTGGACCTCGGCGTCGTCGCGCGGGTGGTAGCCGATCGCGGCGCCCTCCTCGATCGACCACCAGCGACGGGTGTTGGCCGACACGCCCCACACGACGTGGTGCCCTCGGGTGCCCGGGTCGACCGCCGCCTCGACCAGGCGGGCGGCGTCGTCCGGGGACAGCCAGGTCGCGAGCATCCGGGCGTTCGACGGCCGCGGGAAGCAGCTGCCGATCCGCGCGGAGACCACGGTCAGGCCGAACCGCTCGTGGTAGAGCCTGCCCAGCCCCTCCATCGCGTGCTTGGACCAGCCGTAGTAGGTGTCCGGGGCGTGCCCGACGGTCGCCGGCAGCGGGACGCCGTCGTCGCGGGTGCGGAAGCCCACGGCGTGGTTGCTGGAGGCGAGCACGACGGTCCGCACCCCCGCGGCGACCGCCGCGTCGAGCACGGCGCGGGTCCCCTCGACGTTGACGGCCAGGATGTCGTCCCAGCCCGCCTCACCGCTGATCCCGGCGAGATGGACGACGGCGTCGGCCCCGTCGGTCGCGGCCGCGACCGCGTCCCGGTCGGTCACCGAGCCGGTGCGGACCTGCTCGCCGGGTCCGGCCTGCAGCTCCGCGGTGTCGAACAGGCGCAGGGTCCGGCCGTCGCGGGCCAGCCGGGGACGCAGCAGCGTCCCCATGTTCCCCGCGGCTCCGGTGAGCAGCAGCGTGCCGGGAGCGGACACCTCAGAGCCGGCGGCTGACCAGGCTCGCGACCCGCTCGATCCCGGCCAGCGACTCGGCCGTCGCGTCCGGGTGCTGGGCGTGCAGGGCCAGCCGGTAGAGCACCGCGCGCAGCAGCGACTGCGGCCACTCGGGCAGCTCCGACCAGCGCTCGACCAGCTCCTCGTCGGCGCCGCCCCAGGCCACCGCGTCGACGACGACGACCGCCGCCGCCCACTCCGCGGGCCGCCAGAACGGCACGAGGTCGAGTACCGCGGGCCGCCCCGTCGGGTCGAACAGCATGGCGCCGAACAGCTCGCCGTGCACGACCTGCGGGGTCAGCCGGATCGTGCGGCGGTGCGCGGCGAGCTCGGCGAACAGCCGGCCGCCGGTCTCGGGGTGCAGATCCAGCCGACGCTCGCCGAACGCGGCGGCGGCGGACCGGGACAACAGGTCGTCGCGGTCGTCGAGCAGGCGCGGGCGCAGCACGGTCGCGGTGGCGGCGTGCAGCCGCAGCGAGGCGGCGACGACCTCGTCGTGCCGGGGCTCGGGGACGCCGGGCACGTGCCGGGACGCGGCCCAGCCGCCCACGACCCACCGGCCGTCCGAGCTGCGGACGGGGCGGGCGAGGCGGACACCGTCGACCTCGAGGTTCTCCAGGACCGTCGCCGACCAGGCGGCGACGACGTGGTCGGACACCGGCCGCAGCAGCACCTCCCCGCACTGCCAGGCCCGCTGGCCCGCCCACACGACGGGACGGGGGGACGTCTCACGCACCCCGAAGGCGGTGCGGACGTGCTCGGGCAGGACGCTCGCGGCCGGCGCGGTGGCGAGCGTGCGGGCAGCGGTCACAGCGGGGACGGTACCCGCGCCACCGGCTCACGTTCGTCACGCCACGCCCGAACCGCGCGTCGCGCCACGACCGATCGGGTGAACGGCTGGCCGATCGGGGCTCCCGCACGCACGAGCAGCGTGGCCGGCTCCGTGCGGAGCCGGCCACGGGAGACACCCCACTACCAGGAGCTGCCGCCGCCGGAACCCGACCCGGAGTCCGAGTCCGAGCTGGATCCCGAGTCCGAGCCCGACGACCGCGACCCCGAGTCCGAGTCCGAGGAGGACGACGAGGAGGAGCGGGAGTCGTCCGAGCCGCTGCTCCGCGAGGACTCGCCACGCGACGAACCCGAATCCGACGAACCCGAATCCGACGACGAGTCCCACGACCTCGAGTCCGACGAGGACGAGGAGGAGCCGGACGACCGCGACCCCGAGGACCCGGAGTCCGACGAGCCGGAGTCCGACGACCGGGACCCCGACGAGCCGGGCCCCGACGAGCCCGAGTCCGACGACCGGGACGACCGCGAGCCCGACGACCCCTGGTCGGAACCCCGGTCGGAGGACTGCGAGGCGGACGACCGCGAGCCGGAACCGTCCGAGGAGCCGTCAGACGAGCTGCGCGAGGACTGGCTGGAGCCGGACCCCTCCGACCCGCCGCCGGAGCGCGAACCGGAGGACCCGGTGCGCTCGGCCATCTGCTCGGCCGCCTGCCGGTCGGCCTCCGCCAGCACCGGCGCGGCCGCCTCCGGTCCCAGGGCGGACTCGACATAGGGCCCGGCCACGGCGGTGACGATGCCGCCGGAGCCGCCGGAGCCGCCGCTGCCGCCGGCCCCCTGCGCCCCCGAGCCGGACCGCTCCGTGCCGGCCCCCTCCGACGGCGCGACCGACGAGGGCGCGCTGAGCACGGGCGCGCTGGGCGCGCGCAGGGTGGTCTCCGGCGAGGCGGCCGCGGGCGCGGCGGGTTCCTCCGGCGGAGCAGGGGTGGACGGGCGGGGGGCGTCGTCGGAGGAACCGGAAGCGGAGTCGCCGCCGGAGCGGGCGCCGGCCCCGGGGCCGCTGGGCTTCTTCCCGGTCAGCCCGCTCGCGACGTCGTCGACGCCCTTGCCCACCGACTCGGCGGCATCCCCGACACCCCGTGCGGCGGCGCCGACGCCGTCGCCGAGCTTCTTCACCGGACCGTCGGACGACGCCGGTGCGACCTCGGCCCGGTTCGCCTTCTTCCCCGCGTCGGAACCGGCACCGGAACCAGCGCCCGAACCAGCGCCCTCCCCGGGGCTCGGCGCGCCGCCGGCCAGGTTGGCGACGCCGTCGGCGGCACGGGACACGGCACCGCCCAGCTTCTCCCCCGGCCCCGCGTCCCGGCCGGCTGCGCTGCCCGGGCCACGGGCCGAGGCACCCTCCGGCCCCTCGGCGCGCGGCCGGGTCTCGTCCAGCGGGCCCCGCGGGTCGGGCGGCCCGGCGGTACCGACGTCGGCGCGCTCGCGGTCCCCGCCGGTCTCCCGGCCACCGGCCAGGACCTCGGGGTTGCGGCGCACGCCGGACGGCTCCGGGGGCGCGGGGTCCTCGCCGCGGGCGAGGGCCAGCACGTCGTCGGAGACCTTCTCGGTCTCGTCGCCGTCACCGGGCAGGGGGGCGGTGCGGGCCCGGTCGATGCCGTCGTCGATGGCGGCCAGCCGCTCCGCACAGGCGTCGCGGTTGCGGGCACGCAGGTCACGCTGCTCCTCGAGCGACGCGGCCGCGGCCATCTGGTCGGGGGTCCGACGGGTGGCGGGCGGCAGGGCGGCGACGATCCGGTCCATCTCGGCGAGCTGCTGCTCGGCGGCGGCCAGCGCGTCCACGGCGTCCTGCCGGGAGCTGTAGACCTGCAGCTGGGACTGCAGGGCGGCACGCTGCTGGAGCAGGGTGTCGCGCTGCTGCTGCAGCTTGGCGACCGCGACCGGGGTGCGCTCCGTCTCGTGCGCGGACGCCTGCCAGGTCCGTTCGCTCGCGTTGAGGGTCCCGAGCTTGTCGTCGAGGGCCGCCAGTGCGATCCGGGCCTGTCCGGCCCACTGGTCGGCCGTGCGGTCCTGCGGCACCGGGGTCCCGGTCACCGACGGCGAGGTCGCCAGCGCGTATCCGCCGAGGAGCACGGCCGTCGCGCCGATGAGGGCCAGGGTGCGCCGGTGCCGCAGCGGGCTGCGCGGGACCCGCAACGGTCCGGGGCGGTCCGGGCCCGACGACGCGGCCGGGCTCGCCGCGGCGAGCCGGGTCGACGTCCGCTGGGCGGGCACCGCGGGCTCGTCGACCTCGACGGCCTCGGGCTCGCGCAGCCACGGCAGCGTCTCGGCGAGCTGCTGGTCCCCCGCCGCCTGCGCCGCGGCCCGGCGGGCCTGGCGGGCCGCCAGCCGGTGGGCGGCCGAGCAGTAGCGCCGCTGTGGGCGGTCTCCGGACACGTCTCCGGTGGGCTCCAACGGTGCGTCGCACCCCTGTAGGGCGCATGTGAGCAACGAGTGGTCCACCGAGCGTCCTCCCGATCCTGGCGATCGCGTGCATCCCCATGTCGCGGCGATCGGCGGGAATGTTTCGCCCAACGGGCGAACAGCAGGGTCGAACGGGCCATGTTCACTCGGACGGTCGCGTGCGATCGATGAGCGGTCACCCTGTGCCACATCGGGAACCACGACGGCCGCCGTCCCGGGTGTACCGGTGACGGCGGCCGTCGGTGTAGTGCGGAGCGGGTCGGACCGTGGTCAGCAGGTGGGCTGCGACGGGTCGATCTGCTTGACCCAGGACAGCACCCCGCCGCCGACGTGGACGGCGTCGCGGAACCCGGCCTTGTGCAGCGCGGCGAGGGCCTCGGCGGACCGGACGCCGGACTTGCAGTGCAGCACGACCGGCTTGTCCTGGGCGATCTCCGAGAGCGCGGCACCGGACAGGATCCGGTCCTTCGGGATCAGGACCGAGCCCGGGATCCGCACGATCTCGTACTCGTGCGGCTCGCGGACGTCGATGAGCTGGAAGTCCTTGCCCGCGTCGATCATCTGCTTGAGCTCGCCGACGGTGATCGTGCTGCCGGCGGCCGCGTCCTGGGCCTCCTGCGTCACGGTGCCGCAGAACGCGTCGTAGTCGATCAGCTCGGTGATCTTCGGTGTCTCCGGGTCCTTGCGGATCTTCACCTGACGCCAGGTGGTCTCCAGCGCGTCGTAGATCACCAGGCGGCCGAGCAGCGGCTCACCGATGCCGGTGAGCAGCTTGATCGCCTCGTTGACCATGATCGAGCCGATCGAGGCGCAGAGCACGCCCAGCACACCGCCCTCGGCGCAGGACGGGACCATCCCGGGCGGCGGCGGCTCGGGGTAGAGGTCGCGGTAGTTCAGGCCCTGCCCGTTCGGAGCGTCCTCCCAGAAGACCGAGGCCTGGCCCTCGAAACGGAAGATCGAGCCCCAGACGTAGGGCTTGCCGAGCAGTACCGCGGCGTCGTTCACCAGGTACCGGGTGGCGAAGTTGTCGGTGCCGTCCAGGATCAGGTCGTAGTCCCGGAAGACGTCCAGCACGTTCTCGCTGGTGAGGCGCTCGTTGTGCAGGCGGACGTCGACGAAGGGGTTGACCTCGCGGATCGAGTCGCGGGCCGACTCGGCCTTCGGGCGGCCCACGTCGGACTGCCCGTGGATGACCTGACGCTGCAGGTTCGACTCGTCGACGACATCGAACTCGACGATGCCGAGGGTCCCGACACCGGCGGCGGCCAGGTACAGCAGAGCGGGCGAGCCGAGGCCGCCCGCGCCGACGACCAGCACCTTCGCGTTCTTCAGGCGCTTCTGCCCGTCCATCCCGACGTCGGGAATGATGAGGTGGCGGCTGTACCGCTCCACCTCCTCCTTGGTGAGCTCGGCTGCCGGCTCCACCAGTGGCGGTAGCGCCATCTCGTCCACTCCTCGCGGGTTGCGTGCGGGTCTCAGGGCGTCTCAACGCGCCACGTGCGCGTCATCTTCCCGCACCGGCTCCGACCGGCACCCCGTCCCACAGCGCGGCGACGGCGTCAGCCACCGCCGCGGGTCGCTCGATCTGCGCGACGTGCCCGGCGCGGGGCAGCACCAGCAGCCGCGCCCCGGGCAGCGTGGCGGCCGTCCGCGCGGCCAGCCGCGGGGACACGATGCGGTCCTGCTCCCCCCACACCACCAGCGACGGCACCCGCACCCGGGCCATCCGGCGCCAGATCTCGCGCCCGGCCCACAGCCCGAGGAGACCGCGGGTGGCGCCGTCGGTCGCCGCGCCGGCCCAGGGCAGCGTCGCGCGGTGCTCGTGCTCGGAGATCAGCTCCTCGAGCCGGCGGGTGGAGCCACGCTGCGGGTCGGCGAAGCAGACCTTCACGATCCGCTCGGCCCTGGCACGCAGCGGCTCCTGCGCCAGCGCGCGGCGCGCGCGGCGCCCGAGCAGCGGCACCATGGCCAGCGCCATCCGCGGGTCCGACAGCCGTCGCGGGTCGGGGCGCCGGTCCGGTACCGCGGGCGAGACCAGGGTGAGGCTGCGGACGAGTTCGGGACGGCGGGCCGCCACCGTCGTCGCGATCACGCCGCCGAGGGAGTTGCCGACCAGGTGCACCGGGCGGTCGCGCCCGGCCAGCCAGCACAGCAGCGCGTCCGCCATGCCGTCCGGCCCGAAGTCGGCGACGGCGGTCGGCTCGGACAGCCCGAACCCGGGCAGGTCGACCGACAGGCCGGCGGCCCGCGGCGCGAGGAGCCCGGCGAGGTCGGTCCAGTTCGTGGCCGACCCGGCGAGACCGTGGACGTAGACGGCATCGGCGTCGGCGGAGCCGGGGGTCTCGCGCACGTGCAGGGTGACCCCGCCGGAGGTGACCGCGCGGCCCGGCCACGGCGGGCGTTCCGCCGAGGCACCCGGGGACGTCTCGACACCCGGCGCCGACACCGGGGCGGGCACGGTGACGGGCGAGTGAACGGACATCGACCGGGCGGCGACCATTCGACCAGCATGACGTGTCGCGCACGTCACTCGCCGTGCCGGGTGACGCCCGTCTCGCTGTGATCACCGTCCGCGTCCGGCGCTCCACGGAGCGCAACGTGACGGCCCCCCGGACGTTGTACCCCGTGGACGACGCGACGGAGGAGGTGGGCATGGGGCGGATCGGCCGCGGCCCGGCTCGCCGGGTTCGGCGCCGCGTCGGTGCTGGTGTTCACCGCGGCCTGGACGGCGGGCGGCGCGGTGAGCAGCACGGCGGGCGGCGTTCCGGAGACCCCGACCGCCGGGGCGCCGGGCGATGCCGACCCCGGTGACGTGCGCGGCGACGGCGGTGTCCTCGCCGCCGGCCTGGCCACCGGCGACGCGACGACCGGCGCGGGGGGTGTGCTCACCACCGCGGCCGGCTACACCCTGACCCCGGTCGGGATCGTCTACCCGTGGCGCGAGCCGACCGAGGTCGCCTTCACCGTGACCGGCTCCGACGACGCCCCGGTGACCCGGTTCGACACCCCCTCCGACGGCTCGGGGGTCATGGACGTCGCCGTGCTGCGCCGCGACGTCGCCGGCTACCAGCGGCTGCGCGCCACCCAGGGCCCCGACGGCGTGTGGCGGGCACCCGTGCGGTTCCCCGGCCAGGGCGTCTGGCGGCTCTACGCCGGGTTCACCCCGACCGGCGGCCCGCACCTCGACCTCGGGGCCGACCTGCACGTCCCCGGCACCTACGGCGCCTTCACCTTCCCGGCCGAGAACCGGGCGGGGCTCTGCGGGGGCAGCGACCAGCAGGTCCGCCTCGACGGCGCCCTGGTCCCCGGCGGGGAGTCCCGGCTGTTCGCGACCGTGGGGCGCGACGGCACCCCGGTCACCGACCTCGAGCCCGTCGACGGCGGTGCGTTCGGCCGGATGACCGCGGTCCGCCAGGGCGACCTGGCCCGGTTCCCCGTCCGCCCCGAGATCACCGGCGCGGCCGCCACCGACCGCTCCGGGCCCGGGGTGGCGTTCGCGGTGTCGGTCCCCGCTCCGGGCAGTTACCGGCTGTTCCTCGACTACCGCTCCGGCGGTGTGCTGCGGTCGTGCGAGTTCACGCTCCCGACCGCGCCGGGGAGCTGACGGCGGTTGCGTCCGGTCCTGCGGTACGCCGCGCGGGCGGTGGCGGCCCTGCTCGCCCTGCTGCTGCCGCTCGCCGGTCCCGCCCTGGCCGGCGCGGCGTGGGCCCCGCGCTGCGCGGCGGTGGCCCTGCTGGTCGCCCTCGCCGTCGTCGCGACGACGGGCGGGCCCGGCCTGCGCGTCGCCGCCCGCGGCCTGCGGGAGGGCACGGTGACCGCCGAGACCGGCGTCGCGGCGGCGGTGCTCGCCGCGCTGGGGTGGTCGGCGGCGGTGCAGGCCGTCGCGGCGGTCTCGCCCGCGGGCCCGGTCCTGGTCCCGACCGACCCGCTCGCCGGGCCCGTCCTGCTGCCCGGGGTCGCCGCGGTGCTGACCGTCGTCGCGGCGGCGGTGCAGCGCACCGGGCGCCCACCCGGCCCGCACGGCGGGGACACGCGGGCGGACGCCGACGAGGTCCGCGCGGGCCTGCGCACAGTCGCCGACCGGTGGAGCGCCCTGCTCACCCCGCCCGCGGCGCTGATCGCGGTCGCGGTGACCGCCTTCGCGGCGGGCACCGGCACCCCGTGGCCGGCCGCGGTCCCGGCCGGGATCGCGGTCCTGGTCGGGGCCTGCCCGCTGCCGCTGCTGGCCGCGCTGCCGGCGGCGCTGCGAGCCGCGGACCGGGCGGGCGGCGACGCGGTGCGGCTGCCGGCGCCGTGGCCCGGCCGTCGCGATCCGGTGGGCTGGACCGGGTCCGCCGGCGGCCCGGGGCTCGTGGGCCGGGTGGACACCGTCGCGCTGTCCGGGCCGGACGTGCTGACCGGCACCGCCCCCGGGACGGTCGCCGTGCACGCGGGCCGCGGCGAGGATCCGGCGCTGGTGCTGCGGCTGGCCGCGTCGGTCGCCGCGGGTGCGCGGCCCGGGTCGGACCTGCGCGCGGCGGCGCGGGCGCTGGCCGCGGCCGTCGACGGCCCGGTGCCCGACGTCGCCGAGGCCGACGAGCAGCCCGGCCTCGGGGTGTCCGGCCTGGTGGCCGAGCTGCGGGACCCCGGCCCGGACGGCGGCGGCACGACCGCGACCGTCGTCGCGCACGCGGTGCTGCTCGGCAGCCCGGACTGGCTGGCCGAGCACGGGATCCGGGTGCCCCCGCCGTTGTCGGTGGAGCGGGAGCGGGCGGTCGCCGAGGGCCGGGCGGTCCTGGTCATCGCCTGGGACGGGTGCGCCCGCGCCGTGCTCGCGCTGCCCCGGGCGCCGCACCCCGAGGCCCGGCCGGGGGTGTCGGAGCTGGTGGCGGCCGGGGTCACGCCGGTCCTGCTCACCCCCGACGACGACGGCGCCGCCCGTGCCCTCGCCGCGGCGGCCGGTCTCGACCCGGCCGACCCCGACGCCGTCCGCCCGGGGCTGGACCCGGCGGCACGGGCCGCGGCCGTCGCCGGGCTGCGGGTACGGGGCCGCACGGTCGCGGTGGCGGGCGACCCGACCACCGACGAGGCCGCGCTGGCCGCCGCCGACCTGGCGGTCGAGCTGGTCCCCTGGCCCACCGCCGACGGCCGGCCCGCCGCCGACGGCACCGGCACCGGGCCGGGGTCCGCGGAGCACCCGGACGACGTCCCGGCCGCGCGTCCGGACCCGGTCGTCGCGCCCGCGCACGGGTCGGAGAGGATCTGCGCCCGTGGCGGTCCCGCCGAGGTGGCCGCCGCCCTGCTGATCGCCCGCCGAGCGCGGGCCCGGGCCCGCTCGTACGTCCGTGCGGCCGTGGTGCTCGCCGTCGCCGGCGTGGTCCTCGCCGTGCTGGGGACGCCCGCGGTCGTGGTGGCCGCCGTGCCGGTCCTGGGTGCGCTCGGGCTCGCCGCACGGAGACCGCACCGCCGATCGTGAGAGGTTGTCACCCTTCTGCGGCGACACCCGTTCACGGATCGTTCGTCAACGCGGTTACCTGCTAGTAGGGTTATCCCACGACGGTGAGAGGTAGGGGGCCCATGACCGGAACCGCCACGCCACGGGGCGCACGACTGTCCCGCGGCGCGCGTCGCGCCCAGCTGCTGCTGGCCGCCCGCGACGTGTTCGCCGACCAGGGCTACCACGCCGCCGCGATGGACGACATCGCCGAGCGGGCGGGTGTCTCCAAGCCCGTGCTGTACCAGCACTTCCCCGGGAAGCTGGAGCTGTACCAGGCGCTGCTCACGACCTACGCCGAGGAGCTCGTCGAGCGGGTCTCCAACGCGATCGAGCGGACCGAGCACAACAAGGAGCGGGTGCAGGCCGCCGTCGCCGCGTACTTCGACTTCGTCGCCGGCGAGGGCAAGGCCTACCGCCTGGTGTTCGAGTCCGACCTGCGGGGGGACCCGGAGGCCGCGGCGCTGGTGGAGAGCGCGCTGGACCGCTGCATCGACGCGGTCGCCGGCGCGGTCACCGCCGACGCCGGGCTGGACCAGGACCGCGCGCGGCTGCTCGCCGTCGGGCTCGTCGGGCTGAGCCAGGTCGGCGCCCAGTTCTGGCTGGACTCCGACCAGCGGGTCCCGCGGGACGAGGCGGTGGCGCTCATGGCGTCGCTGGCGTGGCGCGGCATCGCCGGGTTCCCGAAGCAGGGCCTCGACCAGATCTGACGCCCCACCGCCGACGACGGGGCGGGCGGCTCAGGCCACCTGCTCCGCCGCGGCCCGGCGCACCAGCGCGGCGATCCGGCCGGTGACCCCGCCGACCCGCTCGACCGGGAGCATGTGCCCGGCACCGGGGAACACGGTCAGCTCGGCGCGCGGCAGGCTGCGGTGGATCCGTCGGGCGAACCGCGGCGGCGTGAGCCGGTCCCGGGTCCCCACCAGGATCTCCACCGGCAGCGAGGAGAACGCCGCCAGCGCCTCGTCGCGCTCGTGAGTGGTGAGGGTCGGGGTGAAGCCGGAGATCGTCGTCGGACGGCAGTCGGCGATCGCCTCGCAGGTCGCGCGGACGGCGAGCCGGTCCGGCCGGGTGCCGAGCAGCAGCGGCTGCAGACCGGCCCCCAGCAGGGTCGGGTGGGTCGACAGCGACCGGCGCTCCGTCCACAGCGGACTGACAGTCACCTTGTCCTTGCCGGCCAGGAAGAGCTTCGCCGGCCGCCCGGTCATCCCCAGCGTCGCCGCCGCACCGAGGCCGCCACTCGCGGTCGCGACGAGGGCGACGCCGGCGACCCGGGAGGCGACGAGGTCGGGGTGGCGCTGGGCCAGCGCCATCGCCGTCATCCCGCCCATCGAGTGCCCCGCGATGACCAGCGGGCCGCTCGGGGCGAGCCGGGTGATCACCTCGGCCATGTCGTCGGCGAGGACGTCGAGGGTCTTGAGCTCGTCGGGGGTGTCGTCGGAGCGGCCGTGCGCGCGGTGGTCGTAGCGGATCACCCGCGGGGCGGGGCCGGCACCGGGCGCGCCGACGGCGAGGGCGTCGGCGACCGGGGCCCAGCAACGCTCGTCGAGCGTCCAGCCGTGGGCGAGCAGCACCGTGACCGGTGCCGACTCCGGACCCGAGACCCTGGCGAACAGGCCGGTCCCGTCGCAGGTGACGATCCGTGTGCTCATCGCGGGATGCCTCCTCAGATCAGGTGGGCGCGCTTCCACAGGGTCTCCGTCGGGCCGCCGACGATCCCCTGCTCGCGCAGGAACGGCACGAGCTTGCGCGAGGACCAGCGCAGCATCTCGTGGTGGTACGGGTTGGCCAGCGCCGCCTTCCGCCCGACCGCCGGGGCGATCCCGATGCTGCGGTAGACCTCGGGATGGATGAGGTTGCGGGCGACGACGAACGCGATCCGCGCGGTGAGGTAGCGGGCCCAGACACGTTCCGCGCGGTTGGTCCTCGGCATGATCCGCTGGAGCTCCTCCCGGGCGTAGCGGACGTGCCGGGCCTCCTCGGTCACGTGGATCTTGTTGATCATCCGGGACAGCGGCTGGACACGCTCGTCCCGCATCCCCTCGCGCTGGAGCTGGTCGAGGATCTCCTCGACGAACAGGGTGCCGGCGAACATCGCCAGGCCGGTGCCGATGGTCTTCATCAGCCGGCCCTGCTCGTGGGTGAGCCGGCGGGGGGCGTAGTCCGGCACGCCATAGCGCTCGGTGGCCTTGGCGAACATCATCGAGTGCCGGCACTCGTCGGCGATCTCGACCAGCGCGTACTGGATGTGCGCGCGACGGGGGTCGCGGTCGTAGGCGTAGCGCAGCAGCATCTGCATGAGGATCATCTCGAACCACAGCCCGATCCGGGCGACGCTGCAGAACTCGTGCACCGACAGCGTGATCCGCTGCTCCTCGGTGAGGCCGTCCCACAGCGGCGTGCCGTAGAGCGACACGCGCTCGGGGACGATGCCGTACCTGCCCTCGACCAGCGGGGCGTCCCAGTCGATGTCGATCGAGGGGTCGTAGGAGGTCGTCACCGAGCTCTTCAGCAGCCGCCGAGCGGTGTCCTCGCGGTCCGCGAGGTGGGCCTTGCTTCCGGTCCGGGCGGGAGCGCTCATCGGTCGCGCCTTCCTGACGAGGGGCCTGCGGTGGCGGGTTCCACACCCGGAACCCTTGCTGTTACCGCCAGTAACAGTTACCACTGGTAACGTGCCCCAGGACCCGAGGGATGTCAAGCCCGATGCGCGCAGCCGCCGACGGGAGGAACGGCGGACCGAGATGGTCGCCGCCGCCGTCGACGCGATCCGCGAACACGGTGCCGGGGTCTCGGTCGCCCAGATCGCCGGCGCGGCCGGCATCACCAAGCCGGTGCTCTACCGGCACTTCGCCGACCGCGCCGACCTGCAGCGCGCCGTCAGCGAGCACGCCGCGGACATGCTGATGCAGCGGATCTACCCGGTGCTGGCGATCGACGCCGAGCCGATCGAGCACGTCGCCGCCGTCATCGACGCCTACCTCGGGATGATCGAGGAGGAGCCCCAGCTGTACCGGTTCGTCGTCGCGAACCCGGCCGAGCCGGTGCCGGGCGCCGAGATCGCGCAGGACGTGCGCGGCCAGATCGGCGCCCTGCTGACCACGCTGTTCGGGGAGCGGCTGCGCGCCCAGGGCCGCGACTCCGGCGGCGCCGAGGCGTGGGCGCACGGGATCATCGGGATGGTCCAGACCGCGGGCGAGTGGTGGCTGGAGCGCCGGACGATGAGCCGTGACGCGCTCACCAACTACCTGTCCGCACTGATCTGGGGCGGGATCGCCGGCGTCGCCGGGCTCGACTCCCCCACCGCGACCGCCGACATCCTGCGGCTGGTCCCCGAGCCACAGGTGCACGAGGGCTCGGTGCAGGACCGGTGAGCGCCGACCACGACCACGACCGCGACGAGGGCTACCGCGGCCCCGCCACCCTGGTGCTGGGCGAGGAGACGGTCGAGGTCGAGGTGCTCCTCGACGCCCGGCACGAGCCCTTCGACGGCAGGCTGCACTGGGCGGGCCGGGTCGCCGCGCACCCCCGGCTCACCGCGCTGCTGGGCAGCCGCGGCGGCACCGCAGAGGTCCGGACGCCCGGGCACACGGCCGTCGGCACGCTGTCCGAGCCGGACGTGTGGGACCGGTTCCGGATCACCGGCACCGGCAGGCCGCCGTTCGCCCTGGACGGGCCGCCCCCGCCGGAGACCGACTGACCGGCCCCCTCCCCCGGACACGCGTCGGGCCCGGCCCCGCGGACGGGTACCGGGCCCGGACGACCCCGGGTGCGCTCAGCCGCTGAGGCCGAACCCGACCCGGCGCTCCTCGGACGGGCCGATCTCCACGTACGAGATGCGCGCGACCGGGACGACGTAGCGACGGCCCTCGTCGTCGGTGAGGTCCAGCAGCCCGTCGTCGGACTTCATCGCCCCGCTCACGAGCTGGGCCACCTCGTCCGGCGTGCGGTCGCTGGACACCACGAGCTCCCGCGGGGTCTCCGCGATGCCGATCTTGACCTTCACCGGTGGTCCTCCCGATCCGTCACTTCTGATCACCTTGCCCGCGCCAGGCTAGTCGAGATCGGGCCGGAGCATCGGCGAGCCGCGACCCCGACCACCGGGCCGGGACTCAGGAGAGTCCGAGCCTGCCCATCCGGCGGCCGTGCGCGGTCTGCACCGTCCGGATGAGCCCGGCCACGCCGCCCTTCTCCCCCGAGCCGAGCACGATGAACTCGGCCAGCTCGTCGCGCTCGGCGACGACCCGCTGGGCGTGGGTGACGGCCTCGCCGAGCAGCCGCCTGCCCCACAGGGCCAGCCGGTCGCGCTGCGCCGGGTTGGCGGCGCAGGCGGCCTGCACCTCGCGCTCGGCGAAGGCGGAGTGCCCGGTGTCGGCGAGCACCCGCTGCACCAGGTCGCCGGTGCCGGGATCCACCCAGCCCGCGACCTCGCGGTAGAAGTCGGCGCCGAGACCGTCGCCGAGATAGGCCTTGACCAGCGACTCCAGCCAGCTCCGCGGGGCGGTCGAGGCGTGGTAGCTGTCGATCAGCGCGACGAACGGCGCCATCGCGTCCGCGACGGCGATCCCGCTGCGGCCCAGGTGGTCCTCGATCAGGCGGAAGTGGCCGATCTCGGCGGCGGCCATCGTCGACAGCTGCGCGCGGCCGGCCAGCGTCGGCGCGGCCCGGGCGTCCTCGGCGAGCCGGTCGAACGCCGACAGCTCGCCGTAGGCCAGCACGCCGAGCAGCTCCACGGTCGCGGCCGTCGGCGCGTCGCCTCCAGTGGTCATGGACGCCACCCTAACCGGGCCCTACCGGCCGGCCGGGCGGCCCGCGACGGCCGTCGCGACCACGGCGCGAGGCAACTCACCCCACCCGGCGACGGCCGCGCCGTCGTGTTCGGGCGCCGTGGCGGGTACCATGCGGTCAGCGCGTCACCGGATTTCGGGCTCATGGGACTCCACGGGGACGCGCCCACCGCGCGGGGACCGGGTAACGGGACGAGCGGCCGACCCGGCCGAGCCCGTCTCACCGGGACCCGCACCCGTACTGGTGCGCGCAGCGCCTCGGCTGCTCTCCCGCCCGGACCGTCCCGACGGCCCGGGGCCGGTCGACGAGCCACGCCACGGCTCCTGTGCGCGGAGAGAGGCGATCACACTGTCCCGAAGCGACAGCGCCGACACCCCCGAGGCCGACCCGGGCTTCCTGCCCACCGGCATCACCCCCAGCGAGACCCCGCTCGGCGTGACCAACCCCGGCGGCGAGAAGCTCCCCCCGACCTTCGCCGAGCTCGGCGTACGGCCCGAGATCGTCTCCGCGCTCGCGGAGAACGACATCGTGCGCACGTTCGCGATCCAGGAGCTCACCCTCCCGCTGGCACTCGCCGGCGAGGACGTCATCGGCCAGGCCCGCACCGGCACCGGCAAGACGCTGGGCTTCGGCGTCCCGCTGCTGCAGCGGATCACCCCGCCCGGTGAGCGCCCCGCCGCCACCGCCGAGGGCGAGGCCGCCGACCGCACCAAGGACGTCCCGCAGGCGCTCGTCGTCGTCCCGACCCGCGAGCTGTGCGTGCAGGTCGCCCGGGACATCGCCGCCGCGGGCAAGAACCTGGGCGTGCGCGTCGTCGCCATCTACGGCGGCCGGGCCTACGAGCCGCAGCTGGAGGCCCTGCGCAAGGGCGTCGACGTCATCGTCGGCACCCCGGGCCGGCTGCTCGACCTCGCCGAGCAGCGCCACCTGGTCCTCGGCCGGGTCAAGGCACTCGTCCTGGACGAGGCCGACGAGATGCTGGACCTGGGCTTCCTGCCCGACGTCGAGCGGATCCTGCGCATGCTCCCCGAGGAGCGGCACACGATGCTGTTCTCGGCGACCATGCCAGGCCCGATCGTGCAGCTCTCGCGGGCGTTCCTGACCCGCCCGACGCACATCCGCGCGGAGGAGGCCGACCAGGGCTCCATCCACGAGCGGACCAAGCAGCTGGTCTACCGCGCGCACGCGATGGACAAGGTCGAGCTGGTCACCCGGGCCCTGCAGGCCAAGGACCGCGGCCTCACCATGATCTTCACCCGGACCAAGCGGACCGCCCAGCGCGTCGCCGACGACCTCGCCGAGCGCGGCTTCGCCGCCGCGGCGGTGCACGGTGACCTCGGCCAGGGCGCTCGCGAGCAGGCACTGCGCGCGTTCCGCGCGGAGAAGGTCGACGTGCTGGTCGCGACCGACGTCGCGGCCCGTGGCATCGACGTCAGCGGCGTCACGCACGTCATCAACTACCAGTGCCCCGAGGACGCCAAGACCTACGTGCACCGGATCGGCCGCACCGGCCGCGCCGGACGCGAGGGCGTCGCGGTCACGCTGGTGGACTGGGACGAGACCCCGCGCTGGAAGATGATCTCCGACGACCTGTCGCTGGGCATCGACGAGCCGGTCGAGACCTACTCGACCTCGGACCACCTGTTCACCGACCTCGACATCCCGACGACGGCGTCCGGGCGGCTCCCGCTGTCCGCGCGCACCCGCGCCGGGCTCGACGCCGAGTACATCGACTCCGACGGCGACCACCAGGGCGCCCGCAAGCCGCGCGGCAGCCGTCGCGACGGTGGCGGCCGTGACGGTGGTGGCCGTGACGGTGGCAGCCGCGAGGCCAGCCGCAACGGCGACGGCGACGAGGGCGGTCGCCGCCCGCGGCGCAACCGCTCCCGTTCCCGGACCCGGGGCGGCGTCGCGGTCGAGGCGGGTGCCTCGACCACCGCCGAGGGTGCCGCCGCCGCGGGCTCCACCGAGGGCGCCCCGCAGAACGGGCCGGACGCCGGCGCGTCGGCCGAGGGCGGGGCGGCCACGCCGCGCCGTCGTCGCCGCCGCGGCGGGTCGCGGCGCGGACCCGGTGGCGGCGAGTCCGCCGACGGGGCCGACGCGGCCGCCAGCTGACACCACGCGTGCTGCGCGGCCGCCCCCTGCGGGACCGGCTCCCGCTCCCGGGCATCCCCGCCGAACGACGACACCGCGGCGACCGACTGGTCGCCGCGGTGCTCGTGCTGCTGCTGGCCGGGGTCGCGGTGCTCTACGCGGTGCAGAGCCCGGCCGCGCACACCGAGTCGGTGACGGCCGCGACCGCCCCCGCCCCGCCACCACCGGTCGGCCCGGTCCCGGCCGGGTTCACCGAGCTGTGGCGGGCGGCCAGCCCGGACACCCCGGTGCCGCTGGCGGTCGGGGACGGCGTCGCCGTCGCCGAGGGGTCGCGGGTCTCCGGGCGCGACGCGCGCACCGGCGCCGAGCGCTGGAGCTACGAACGCGACCTCCCGCTGTGCACCACCGGGTTCGCCGACGGTCGCGTGCTCGCGCTCTACCGCAACGACGAGTACTGCTCGGAGCTCTCCACGCTCCAGCCCGACTCCGGCGCCCGCGGACCGGCCAGAACCCTCGACGCCCGGCCCGGCACCCGGTTGATCGGCCAGGACCCGGTGCTCGCGACCGGCCAGGACTACGTCGAGACCTTCCGCTCCGACCTGGTCCGCACCGCCGAGTACGGCACGGTGCGCGCGCTGGAGGAGCCCGGCTCGCAGCCGCGGTCGGGGTGCACGTTCGGGTCCTTCGCCGCCGCCGAGGACCGCGCCGTGATCCTGGAGCGCTGCCCCGGTGAGCCGTCCGAGCGGTTGACGGTGCTGCGTCCCAGCCGCACCGAGGGCGACCGGCCCGCGTTCGACTCGTCGTCGGTCATCGGGACCGACGGCGCGCAGGTGATCGCCGCGTCGTCCGAGCGCGTCGCCGTCCTGCTGCCGGGCGTCCCCCGCCTGGCCCTCTACGACGGAGGCGGGCGCGGCATCGGGGAGTTCCCGGTCGAGGCGGGTGCGACGGTCGCCGCCCCGGCCGACGGCGTCGCCCGCACGACCGCCGACGACCGGAACCGCTACTGGTGGACCGGCGGGGCGACCGTCGCGCTGGACACCCGCAGCCTCCAGCCGCGCTGGAGCCTGCCGGGCACCCTCGGCCCGGGCACCCGCTACGGCGACCGGCTGCTCGTGCCCGTCCCCGGCGGGATCGCCGACGTCGACCCGGCCACCGGCGTCGTCGCCCGGACCCTGCCGGTGGACCGCGGCCCGGTGGCCGGACCGGTGCTGCTCGCCGCCCAGGGCGCGCTGCTGGTCGAGCTGCGCGGCAGCGAGATCGTCGTGCTGGGGCCCGCCGGCTGAGTCGGGACGGCCGCGCTCCCCTACAGGAACCAGCCGAGCCCGAGCACCAGCGACGCCGTCACGATCACCCCGAGCGCGGCGAGCAGCCCGGTGCGGTCGCGCCGCCGGTCCGCGACGACCTGGCCCACGACGGCGACGGCCGCCGCCCCCGCGTGCGCGACGATCGCACCGGCCCCGGGGCCGGGGACCCCGCTGCTCCCGGCCACCCACTCCACGACGACCAGCCCGAGCGCGAGCACCACGAGTCCGCCGGCGAGCACCCCGGCCAGGCCCCGCAGCAGCCGGGCGCCTGCCCCGTCGACGTCGGGTCCGGGGGCACGGCGCCGTGCCCGACGTGCGTTCTCCTCGGCGCGGCGGCGGTCGGCCCGCCGGCCGGGCGCGCGGGCGGCGGGGTGCTCGTCGTCGCGGGGCGGCTCGGCGGGACCGGAGGACAGACCGCGGCGCGGCGCGCGGCGGGACGCGGGCAGGGCCTCGGTGGGGCGTGGACCGGCCGGGGACCCGACGTCACCGCGCCTGCGGGGCGGACCGGACGGCGGGACCGGCGGGCGGGGGCCGTAGCCGTCGGGGCCGGGGTGCTGGCGCCCGTGCGACGGCCCGGCACGGTACGGGGCGGGCGCGCCCGGCGGGCGTGGCGGGATCGGGGGTCGGCCGTGCCGCGGGGGGCCGGGGAACTGCGGGTCGGCGGTCACGGGGCGAGCAGGTCCCACGGTCGCGGCTCCGGCACGGCGGCGCGGCCGGCGGCGCAGTGGCGGCGGACCGCGCAGGTCCCGCAGTGCGCACCGGTGCGGACCGGGAAGAGCGTGTCGGCGTCGCCGCCGTCGGCCAGCGCGGTCGTCGCCCCGGCGGCGGCGTCGGCGGACCCTGCGGCCGCGGCGACGTGCCGGTCGAGGGAGACCTGGTCGTGGGTGTGCACGGCGACGGTTCCGGTCGGCACGTGGTGCAGCTCGACGGTGCGGCAGGGGCGGCGGAACACCGAGGCGGTGGCGACGGCGTAGAGCGCGAGCTGGCGGGACGCGGCGGCGTCGGCCGCGGTCGGCACCCGGCGCCCGGTCTTGAAGTCGACGACGACGGCCTCGCCGTCGCGCTCGTCGATCCGGTCGACCCGGCCCTCGACCAGCAGCGGCCCGGCGGGGGCCCGTACCCACCGCTCGACCGCGAGCGGCTCGTCCCGCCCGACCGGGCCGTCGACGACGGCGGCCAGCCAGTCCCGGGCACGCTCGCGGTACCGGGCGGCCTGGGCGTCGTCGGCGAACCCCTCGCCGGTCCAGTGCCGGTCCACCAGTGCCGCGGCCTGCTCCGGGGTGCGCCGATCGACGGGCAGGGCCGCCAGCGAGCGCAGCGCCAGGTGCACCACCGCACCGAGCGTGGTGTGGGCGAACCCGCCGCCCCGCGACGGGGCCGGGCGGTCGACGTGCAGCATCCGGTAGCGGCGCGGGCAGGCGTCCCAGGTGTCGAGCCGGGCCGGGGTGACCCGGTGCAGTGCGGTCGCACCGAAGCCGGGGTCAAGCAGGTCCAGGCCGAGCTGACCGTCCGGGGCCCCGGTGGCGGGAGCGGTGGTCCGGGCCATGGGCGCCACGGTACTCCCGGACGGTCACCGACCGTCGCTCACTCCCGGCGACCCACCGTCACGCGGTGCCGCCGGATCAGCCGTGCAGCACGGGGACGCCGGTGGCCCGTTCGGTCAGGGCCGCGTAGACCTCCGGGTCGGTCGTCTCCTGCGCGAGCGGGGTCGTCTTGTTGGTGCCGTGGTAGTCACTGGAGCCGGTCGCGAGCAGGCCGTGCTCGGCGACGATCCCGCGCAGCAGCTCGCGGTCGACCGAGGCGTGGTTCGGGTGGTCGACCTCGATCCCGCCCAGCCCCCAGCCGATCAGGTCGACGAGCACCGACGGCTCCACGACCACACCACGCGTGCGGGCCAGCGGGTGCGCGAACACCGCGACCCCGCCGGCCGCGACGATCATCTCGACGGCCGTCTCGACCCGGGTGTCGGCACGCGGGACGTAGTAGGGGCTGTCGTTGTGCAGCAGCTCGGCGAAGGCCTCGTCGACCGACCCGACGACGCCGGCCGCGACGAGCGCGCGGGCCAGGTGCGGCCGGCCCGCGCTACCACCCTCGGGCAGGTGCGCGAACACGGTCTCGACGTCGACCGGGTACCCGTCGGCGGCCATCCGCCCGATCATCGTCTCCAGCCGCTGCACGCGCTCGGCCCGCAGCCGCTCCTGCTCCGCGACGATCGCGGCGTGCTCGGGGTCGAACAGGTAGCCCAGCAGGTGCACCGAGCAGCGCGGCTCGCCCGTGCGGCCGGTCGGGCTCAGGCAGGAGAACTCCGCGCCGCGCACCAGCGCGAGCCCCGGCGGGAGCGCCGCTGCCGCGTCGGCCCAGCCACCGGTGGTGTCGTGGTCGGTGATCGCGACGACGTCGAGCCCCGCGGCGCCGGCCGCCCGGACCAGCCCGGCCGGGGAGTCGGTGCCGTCGGACGCGGTGGAGTGGGCGTGCAAGTCGATGACGGACACGTGACCGACACTAGCGCCGCGCGGCGCGCGCGCATCCCGCGACGGACACGCGGGTCAGCGCCGCCAGCGTGGTTTGGCGAGCATGCCCGTCGCGCGGGTCTTGCCCTTCTCCCCGAAGACCAGCTCGGAGAGCGCCTCGTAGATCTCCTCGGGCCTCGGCATGTAGTCGATGCGGTTGAGCGCCTGGATCTGCCCCGCGGACTCGACGACCATGGTCCCGTAGCCGAGCATGCGCCCGGACAGCGAACGCTGGAACGTGAGGTCGGTGACCTTGCCCAGGGGCATCATGCCGACGTTGTGCACGATGATCCCCTGGGCGATCATCACCCGCTTGTCGGTGATCACGATCCGCTCGATCCACCAGAGGATCGACAGCGCCGTGTAGCGCAGGACCGCGACGACGACCAGGTAGAACGCCAGGTTGTCGACGACGACGTCCAGGACCGGGTCGGTCCCGGGGCGGTCGAGCAGCTGCTCGATCCCGACGACCACGATGATGAACAGCGCGGTCTGCCAGATGTGCTTGACCATCACCGCCCAGTGCTGGCGCACACGGATGACGCGCCGCTCCGTGGGGAGCAGGTACTCGTCGATCTCCCGGGGCGCGAGCACGGGCTCAGATCAGGTTGGTGACGAACACCGAGACGGACTGCGCGGCGTCGTAGAGGATGTTGCCGACGTTGGTGACCGAACCGGCTGCACCATTGGGATTGGTGATCACCAGGAAGATCCCCAGCGCCACCGCAACCAGGATCAGGATCTTCTTCACGTTCCCTGCCCACCCGTTTCTCGGTGTGTCGGACACACAGACATGTCATTGGTACCGGAGGGCCGGCTGGCCCCGGTACCGGCACCCGAGCAGCGTACCGTCGTTTCGGATGACCGACAGTAGCCGACACGTCGCCTGCGTGGGTGGAATCGTGTTCGACCCGGACGGACGATTGCTGCTCGTCCGCCGGGCCAACGAGCCTGGTCGGGGGCTGTGGTCGGTCCCCGGTGGGCGGGTCGAGGCCGGCGAGAGCGAGCACGACGCGGTGGTCCGCGAGCTCGCCGAGGAGACCGGTCTGACGGTGGTCCCCGGCCGGCTCGCCGGGGTGGTGTTCCGAGGCCCGTACCGGATCGCCGACTACGTCTGCGCCCTCGCGGCGGACGCGGGTGCGCCGCGGGCCGGCGACGACGCCACCGACGCCCGGTTCGTCGACCGGGCGGGCTACGCGGCGCTGGCCGTCGTCGAGGGCCTCACCGAGACCCTCGGCGGCTGGGACTGTCTGCCCCGGGCCTGACCACCACGGCGGGTGCCCGACCGCCCCGGCGGTATGCGTGTGGGTGACACACGACGGCCCCCGCTCCGGTGGGAGTCGGGGGCCGGTGCGCCGGGGTGCGGCCGTCGGGTCAGACCTGCGGCGTGGGACGGCCGGGCTGCTCGCCGCCGCGGCTGTCGCCGTAGGACCGCTTCGGCACCATGACCTTGCGGCGGAAGGTGCAGACGACGGTGCCGTCCTGCTTGTAGCCGCGGGTCTCGACGTACACCACGCCGCGGTCGTCCTTGGACTTCGACGGGGTCTTGTCGAGGACCTCGGTCTCGCCGTAGATCGTGTCGCCGTGGAAGGTCGGCTTCGTGTGCTTGAGCGACTCGACCTCGAGGTTCGCGATCGCCTTGCCCGACACGTCCGGCACCGACATGCCCAGCAGCAGCGAGTAGATGTAGTTGCCGACCACGACGTTCTTGCCGAAGTCGGTCGTCTCCTCCGCGTAGTGCGCATCCATGTGCAGCGGGTGGTGGTTCATGGTGAGGAGGCAGAACAGGTGGTCGTCGTACTCGGTGACCGTCTTGCCGGGCCAGTGCTTGTAGACGGCACCGACCTCGAACTCCTCGTAGTAGCGCCCGAACTGCACCGTTCACGCTCCCATCACGCCGTCGATTCGTTGCGGGAGTAATCTATCCGGTGGCCCGCGCGAGGAAGGGCGGTCCGGCTCACACGTGCGCGGTCGGGGATGTCACATCACGGTGACGTCGGCCGGCGTACGGACGAGACACAGGACGGTCCGCCGAACAGCAGGGAGGTGAGTGCGGTGTCCGCGTCCCAGACACCGGCGAGCAGTAGGTGCCGCCTCCCGCTGCGCACGGCCCCGAGGTACGTCCGGGGCTGATCCCGGCGGGAGGCGAGTTCCGGCCCGGCGGCCGCCCTGCGCGGTCGCACCGTCATCCGGTGCCGCTCGTCCCCCGAGCCGCACCGGCACGCCCGGAGGTGGTCCTCGTGATGCCCTCGCTCTCCCAGCTGCGCCCCACCATCCGCCCGTCCCGGCGCGCCGAGCGCGCCGCGGCGCGGGCCGCCGCGAGCCCGCCCGTCCGGCTGCGTGTCCCCCTGTCCGCCTACGTCGTCGACTGCAGCGTCTACCTCGACGGCCACCGGCTCCCCGGCCGCTGGACACACGACGAGGCCATCGCCGAGGTGCGCGAGCGCGGCGAGGGCTTCGTCTGGATCGGGCTGCACGAGCCCGACGAGGAGCAGATCTCCGGCATCGCCGAGACCTACGGGCTGCACGAGCTCGCCGTCGAGGACGCGGTGCACGCGCACAACCGCCCCAAGCTCGAGCGCTACGACGACACACTGTTCATGGTGCTCAAGACCGTCCGCTACGTCGGGCACGCCGACCCGACGACGTCGAACGAGATCGTCGAGACCGGCGAGGTCATGGCGTTCCTCGGGCGCGACTTCGTCGTGACCGTCCGGCACGGCCGCCACACCGGCCTGCGCGAGGTGCGCCGACGCCTGGAGGACGACCCCGAGCAGCTGTCCCTCGGCCCGGCCGCGGTGCTGCACGCGATCGCCGACCACGTCGTGGACTCCTACATCGAGGTCTGCCGGCAGATCGAGGACGACATCGACGCCGTCGAGGCCGAGGTGTTCTCTCCGCGCTCGACGATGAACCCCGAGCAGATCTACGTCATGAAGCGCGAGATCCTCGACCTGCGCCGCGCCGTGATGCCGCTGGTCGGGCCGATGCGCAAGCTCGCCGAGGGCTACAGCGCCCTGGTCCCGCACGACGTGCGGTCCTACTTCCGCGACGTCGACGACCACCTCGGTGGCGTCGCCGAGCAGGTGGCGGGCTTCAACGAGCTGCTGACCACCCTGGTCGACGCGGTCCTCGCGAAGATCAGCATGCGACAGAACAACGACATGCGGAAGATCACCGCCTACGCGGGCCTGATCTCGGTGCCGACGATGATCGCCGGTGTCTACGGCATGAACTTCGACTCGATGCCCGAGCTGCACTGGGACTTCGGTTACCCGATGGTCCTGCTCGTCATCGCGACGCTGTGCGGGCTGCTGTACCGCAACTTCCGCCGCAACGGCTGGCTGTAGACCGGCGTCATCCCGGCGTGGACCGATCATGTGCGGGCGTGCGCTGCTGCGGGCGCCGACGCGGTGGAGATCGGGCTGCCGCTCACCGACCCGATGCTCGACGGCCCCGTGCTTCAGGAGGCGGCCACGCGCGCACTCGGTCGCGGAGCCACCGTGCGGTCGCTGCACTCCCTGCGAAGTTCCGAAACTGAACAAGCAAGATCGTGACGTTGATCCGTTCTGCCCGTTTATCGGCCATAGCTCGGCCATAGTGGAGTACGCCCATCCTGCGACCGCGCCCGCCGATGCACGACCGATCTTCTTGGCGGGTAGCTGCCCTCTCACGGGACCCGGCGTACCTGCGGCCGAGCCGGCCGGGACCGCGGGCCAACCTGCCACCGCCAGCAGCCGCCCCAACCCGCTCGACCAGACTCTGCGACCCGTGCTGAACGGTCGCTGTCGGTCCCCTGTGTCAGGCTTCGAGGTGAGGCCGGGACGCCGGTGGGAGGAGGTGCGCGGTGACCATCGCTCTGGAGCTGTTCCCGCGTCGGGTCGATCCTGAGGACTTCGCCCGCGCGCAGGTCGAGCGGTTCACCGACCACCAGTTGCGCATCGGGCGGTCCCGGGTCGTGCATGCCGTCACGTTCCGGACCTGGCTCGGAGACCTGTCCCTTCCGGTGCCCCCCTGCCACCAGGGCTGGTCCGGCTTCGCCGCCGCCGGCGATCTCCTGGCCACCAGCGATCCCGTGACGTGCCGCAAGTGCGCGTCACGCACCGGCACGCCGGAGGCCGGAGTTCCGGAACAGACCACGCTGTTCCCCGCCGATCGGCCCTAACCCGCCGAAGGCGACGAGGCCGTCCCCTCGTTGGCGGGCCGGAGTGCGGGAATCGCAGTGAGGTTCGCGCCCCGGTAGCAGCGCGGCTACGTGCTGAGCGAGGATCTGGGGTGTGGACCTGACGCCGCTCCAGCACGCGACGTTGCACCGCCTCGTCGAGGGAGGGCAGGGCCCTGAGTCGCAGCCGCGGACTGCGCTGCGGTGGCTGCGCCGGTACGGGCTCGTCGATGCAGACGGCTGGCCGACCGATGAGGGGCGGGCGTACCTCGCGGAGCTTCGCCAGCAGCGTCGACGTCGGATGGATCAACACCAGGCTGCGGAGCGGCGGCGGCGCGAGGACCCGCAGTGGGCGATGCGTGATGCGATCAGGCGGTGGAAAGCCGGCGAGCGGTGACGAGACCGCGTCGCAGGACGGCTCCATGGTGCGGGGCCGGCTCGCTGGCCAAGGTCATGCCCGGGGGCTTCACGGACGGTCCGCGAGCGCCCCTGGGACCGGGGACTGACCGGCGATGTGCTCACGCAGCTCGGCCGACAACAACCCCGCCACGGTGAGGATGTCGGCGTAGCGGGCGTCGAGATTGCGCCGGATCAGTGGCTCGTTGTGCGCGACCCGGTTGCGGAGGTCGTGGAGCCGACCGACCGGGCCGTCGACCGCGGGGCGACCGGTGCCGGGTCGGAACGCGTGGTGCAGGTACGGCACCCACAGCCGCTCGGACAGTCGTCGGGCGGACAGGTACCGCCAGAACCCGAAGCCGATCTCGGCGATGACCTTCCCCGGGTCGGGGCGGCTCGTGCCGGTCGCGCGGCGCGCTGACCGCACGGCAGCGTCGATGACCTTCCGGGACGTCTCGTTGGAGTCGTAGACCTTCCCCCGCCTGGTGCGTTCGAGCAGGGGGGAGAAGTGCCGGTCCGGGGCGAACACCCAGTGCGGGCCGTCGGGGGCGGCGGCGCGCAGCGCGCGGTCGTAGGCGTTGCGGAGTCCGACTTCGAGGTGCCCGAGGTCGTGGTGGAACGCGGCGGCGGCGCGGGCGTTCCAGTCGTAGCGGGCGAGGGCGAGGTCGCGGTCGCCGGCGGCGTCGGCGAGGTAGACGTCGAACCGGGGCGTCGACAGCCAGTCATCGATCCAGTCGCTCATCCCTGCTCCCGTTGGCGCCCGTTCGTGTAACGTGGTCCGCGAAGAGCCCCGGATGGCCCCTGATCACCTCAGTGATCATGTCGCCGGGGCTTTGTACGTGATGCGCCGCCCCAGAATCTGGGGCGGCGCATCGTCGTTTCACCAGACGCTACCGGCGGGCAACACCGCGGCGACGGTCATCGGCAGCGTCCGAGCAGCACGAGGCGTACGTCGCGTCGGCGCGTGCCCGGTCGCCGAGCGCACCGAGGTGTGACGCCCGGCCCGCAGCTCGCCGTGCGCCCAGTGGCGCTGCCCGGCCGCGTCGCGCCCGAACGGTGTCAACCTCGACATCGACTGGACGGCACCAGCACAGCAATGCGATCCGTTCATGGGCACGCCAGAACGGATACCGGATCGCCGAGCGTGGCTGTATCCCGGTCGAGATCATCGAGGCGTACGAGAAGAACGCCGACTCAGCTCCTGCTCCGTCACCATTCGCCACATCGGCGACGTCTGCACCGCAGTTCCAGGAAGCTGGATGACTCCGGAACACCGGACCGCTCTGCCTGCCCCCGGTGGGCAGAGCGAGACCGGTGCTGCCGGGTCGGTGGACGGGGAGCAGCCTCGTGGCCCGGAGAAGCCCCAGACGGCTACCAACGACGTCGCCGCGGCGGAGAGCGCCGGTCGGCGACGTGGGATCGCCTCGCGCAATGCGAGTCCGGCGGTGACTGGGATATCGACACCGGCAACGGCTGCTCCGGCAGCCTGCAGTGCGACCAGGCCGACCTTGCTGCAGAACGGGCCGGCCGTGGACCGGGGAGCCCGCCGGTCAGACCCGGCGGGTGCCCGTCGGCGGGGTCGGCGGCTCGTCGTCCTCGGCGGGCGGGGGCGCCTCGCCGGGGCGCGGCCGCGGGGGGCCGGGGCGGCGGAGCCCGACCGGGCGGCGCGGACGAGGACCGGGTGTCGGACGCCGGGGGCCCGTGGCACCGGGGTCGGGCTCTCCAGGGCCGGGTCCCGCGGCAGCGGGGTCGGATCCGGCCGCGCCGGGGTCCGCGGAGTCGAGTCCTGCGGAGTCGGGTCCCGCGGAGTCGGGTCCCGCGGAGTCGGGTCCAGCGGAGTCGGGGCCGGGTCCCGCGCCGGGGCCGGGGCCGGGTCGCGCGCCGGGGCTGGAGGAGTCGGGCCGGGATCCCGGCAGCCCGTACCGCAGCGCCCGGGCGACGCCGTGCCCACGCGGACGGGTGTCCGGGTCCTCGTCGGGGGTGGGGCCGTCGGGGGCGCCCGACCCACCCCGGTCCTGGTCGTCCGGCCCGTCGCCGGTGTCGTCCCGGTCGTCGTCGCCGGTGCGCCCCGCGGGGCCGGCGGGCGCACCAGGAGGAGACACGGGGACCACGGCGGCGTCCCCCTCGCCCAGCTCGACGTCGTCGCCGTCGAGCACCTGGTCCGGGAGCGTCTCGGCGTAGCCGGGGTCCTCGGGGCCGCCCTCGTCGACGGGCCCGGTCGTGTCCCCGTGGGCGGGGACGGGCTCGTCCCGCCGCGGCCGCCACCCGGCCGCGGCGATGGCCGAACCGCGGGCGCGGCGTTCCTTCCGCTCCCCCACCACGTCGGGCTCGTCGGGGCGCCGCCCCAGGAACGTGTGCACGAGGTGCTGCTGGACCCCGCCGACGGTCTGGACGCGCACGTCGTCGAACCCGGCGCGCTCCATCCGGTGCACCATCTGCTCGGGCCCACCGGCCGTCGCGATCCGCCGGGCCCGGTAGCGCGCGAGATCCGCCGCCCCCCAGCGCAGCGAGGCCATCGGGAGCATCCAGGTCCAGTTCGCCGCCGTCCACCGCATCCGGCTCCGGCCGCTGACGGCGTAGTCGTGCACCGCCAGCGGAGCGCCGGGGGCGAGCAGGCTCAGCAGCCGGCGCAGGCCGTGTTCGGCGTCGGGCAGGTTGGTCACCAGGAAGGACGCGAGGATCCCGTCGAACGGGCCCTCGACACCGGCCTCGGCGAGGGTCTCCAACCGGGAGTGCACGAACGTCACCCGGGGCGACCAGTTCTTCCGCCGGGCGACGGCGAGCATCTCCGCGGACGCGTCGACCGCGACCACCTCGGCACCCCCGACGCTGGTCAACAGCGCCTCGGTGGACACCCCGGTACCGCAGCCGACGTCGAGCAGCCGCAGGCCGTGGCCGTCGCCCAGCCCCATTCGCGAGGCCGACACCCGCAGGTGGGTGCGGTAGCCGGGCAGGGTCGCGACGAAGGCGTCGTAGCCCGCGGCGCCTCGCCCGTAGGCACGGTGCACCGTGGCCGGGCGGATCTGGTCGCTCTCCTGCCACGCCTCGCCGCTCACGGGGCCTGATCCTGCCCGCACCGACCCGAGTCCGGAACCCGACGCGCCCTCCCCGGTGGGGTGTGACACCCACCCGGGAGGGCGCGCTGGGCCGAACGTGGATGCCCGGCCACCCGTGCGGCGCAACGGGACCGGTCGGAACGGCGCCACCTCAGCAGCAGCGACCCTGCGGGTTGCTCTCCTGGTACGCGGTGCGGACCCGCCAGTACTCCCGCTCGCTCATCGGCGGGTGGTCGTGCCCGCTGCGACGGTGGTGGTCGAGGTAGCGGTCGTACAGGTCCGCCCCGATCACTCCACGCCACCAGTCGTGCAGCGCCCGCAGCCGGGTGAGCGTCCTGGCCGCCACGGTCAGTGCCCCGACCGGGCCGGGGTCCCGACCGCCTCGGTCCATTCCTTCTCCAGCTCCTTCTCCGCCGGGGTCGCAATGATCCCGGCCGGGGCGTAGAGCCGAGAGGGCACCGGATCGTCCTCGTTGTCCGGGCGGCCGCCCATCGCGATCGACCTCCAGGCGGCCAGGACCGCGGCGACGATCACGACGAGCGCGAGCGTCACGAAGAGGATCGACAGCGTGCCCTGCACGAAGGTGTTGCGGACGACCGCCGCCATCGCCTGCGGGGTGCCCGCGGTGCCGAAGCTCGTCTCCCCGGACGCGATGGCCTCCCGGAACGCGAAGTGCTGTGCCCAGTACCCGATCTTGGGGTTCGCGGAGAAGATCTTGTACATCGACGCCGTGACCGTCACGACGGCGGCGAACGCCAGCGGAACGACGATGATCCACAGGTAGCGCACGTGCCCGCGCCGCGCCGCGATGGCCAGACAGACCGCGAGCGCGATCGCCGCCAGCAGCTGGTTCGCGATGCCGAACAGCGGGAAGAGCGTGTTGATCCCGCCGAGCGGGTCGGTCACCCCCATCACCAGGATCGCGCCCCAGCCACCGACCATCAGCGCGGTGCAGATCCAGGCGGCCGGCTTCCACGAGGTGTCGGCGAACCGCGGGACCACGGTGCCGATGGCGTCCTGCAGCATGAAGCGCGCCACCCGGGTGCCCGCGTCGACGGCGGTGAGGATGAACAGCGCCTCGAACATGATCGCGAAGTGGTACCAGAAGCTCATCATCGCCGGCCCGCCGATGAACTGCGCCATGATGTTCGCCAGGCCGACCGCGAGGGTCGGGGCGCCACCGGTGCGCGAGACGACGGACTCCTCGCCGACCAGGGCCGCGGTCGTCGCGAGCTGGTCGGGGGTGATGTTGACGCCCATCAGCCCGAGCTGGTTCACGAACGCGGCAGCGCCCTCGACCGTCCCGAGCGTCAGCGACGCGGGCGAGTTCATCGCGAAGTAGAGCCCGCGGTCGATCGACAGCGCCGCGACCAGCGCCATGATCGCCACGAAGGACTCCATGAGCATGCCGCCGTAGCCGATCAGGCGGGTCTGGCGCTCCTTCTCGATCAGCTTCGGGCTGGTCCCCGAGGAGATCAGGGCGTGGAAGCCCGACAGCGCGCCGCAGGCGATCGTCACGAACAGGAACGGGAACAGCGACCCGGCGACGACCGGGCCGTCGTCGCGGCCGGCGAACTCGCTGAACGCGGGCGCGGCCAGCTCCGGGCGGACGACGATGATCGCCACGGCGAGCAGCACGATCGTGCCGATCTTCATGAACGTCGACAGGTAGTCGCGCGGGGCGAGCAGCAGCCAGACCGGGAGCACCGCGGCCACGAAGCCGTAGATGATCACGCCCCAGGCGATGGTGGTGCGGTCCAGGGTGAACAGTGCCTGGCCCCAGCCGGTCTCGGCGACCCAGCCGCCGGCGACGATCGCGCCGATCAGCAGCGCGAAGCCGATCCAGGAGACCTCGGAGACCTTCCCCGGCCGCAGGAAGCGCAGGTAGACACCCATGAACAGGGCGATCGGGATGGTCAGCGCGACCGAGAAGACGCCCCAGGGGCTCTCGCCGAGGGCGTTGACGACGACCAGGGTGAGCACCGCGATCAGGATGATCATGATGGCGAGGGTCGCGATCAGCGCGGCGATGCCGCCGACCCGGCCGAGCTCCTCGCGGGCCATCTGGCCCAGCGAGCGCCCGCCGCGGCGCATCGAGAAGAACAGCACCAGGTAGTCCTGGACCGCACCGGCGACGATGACCCCGACGATGATCCAGATCGTGCCGGGCAGGTACCCCATCTGCGCGGCCAGGACCGGGCCGACGAGCGGACCGGCACCGGCGATCGCGGCGAAGTGGTGGCCGTAGAGGACCCGCCGGTCGGTCGGCAGGAAGTCCTGTCCGTTCTCCTTGTACTCGGCCGGGGTGGCGCGCCGGTCGTCCGGACGCAGCAGCCTGTTCTCGATGTAGCGGGAGTAGAACCGGTACGCGATCGCATAGGTGCTCACCGCGGCGAACACGAACCAGATCGCGTTGACCGTCTCCCCGCGGACCAGCGCGAGCATCACCCACGCCAGACCGCCCAGCAGGGCGATCCCCACCCACACCGCGATCTTCCACGGGGTCCACGCCCGCTGTTCGGCGAGGAGCACCTCTTCGTCCACCGCCGCCGGCGGGAGCTCGCGCTCCGCCGGTCCGCCTGACACCTGTGTCATCGCGCCCCTCCGATATGTCCGACGCGCGAACTATAGGAGGCAATGTGGCCTGTGGGAACAGATGTCCGACCGCCGACGCACGACGGCCGTCGCCACCCGGTCGGGTGACGACGGCCGTGGGGTCGTGCGGGCGCCGGAGCCGGTCAGAAACCCCCGCCGGGGCTGCCCATCGCCAGCTTGGCCAGCATCTCGCGGGCCCGCTCGGCGTTGCGCGGCTCGCACAGGACGTCGTAGCGGCCCGCCACCATCTGGCTGGCGGACTGGAAGTCCCGGCGGCCCTTGCTCGCGCTGTAGCTGACCGCGGCGAAGGCCATGAAGAACACCGCGCCGGACACCAGGCCGACGAGGATGGGCAGGAAGTTGCCGTCCGGGGAGAACATGAACAGCAGGAGCCCGACGAACAGGCCCAGCCAGGCACCCTGCGCCGCGCCGGAGGCGAGTACCCGGCCCCAGGTCAGGCGGGCGATGACCCGCTCGACGAGCATCAGGTCGACGCCGACGATCGTCACGTCGGCGACCGGGAAGTCGGAGTCGGCGAGGTGGTCGACGGCCCGCTGCGCCTCCTCGTAGGTGGCGTAGGAACCCACCGGCCACCCGGTCGGCGGAGTGGGCAGCTGCGGCAGGCCCGGAGCCGGACGAGTCTGGCCGCCGAAGGGATTGGTCATGGCGTGCTCCTCGTGGAAGATGTCCTGTCTCGTCGTCGGTGCAACGTTCGACCGGACCGCGACGTGCCCCGAAGACTAGTCGCGGAGCCGCAGGTCACACCCCACCGACCGAACGACACGGCCCCGCACCCCCGGGACGGGGTACGGGGCCGTGGACGCGGGTGCGGTCAGCGCAGCTTGTAGTCGCGCAGCAGCCCCCGGGAGATGATCGTCTTCTGGATCTCCGAGGTGCCCTCGCCGATGAGCAGGAACGGCGCCTCGCGCATGAGGCGCTCGATCTCGTACTCCTTGGAGTAGCCGTAGCCGCCGTGGATGCGGAACGCCTCCTCGGTGACCTCCTTGCAGTACTCCGAGGCGAGCATCTTGGCCATGCCGGCCTCGACGTCGTTGCGCTCACCGCGGTCCTTCAGACGTGCGGCGTTGACCATCATCAGGTGCGCGGCCTCGACCTTGGTCGCCATCTCGGCGATCTTGAACGCGATAGCCTGGTGCGCCACGATCGGCTTGCCGAAGGTGGAGCGCTGCTGGGCGTAGGAGACACCGAGCTCGAAGGCCCGGATCGCGATGCCGCAGGCGCGGGCGGCGACGTTCACCCGGCCGACCTCGACGCCGTCCATCATGTGCGCGAAGCCCTTGCCGCGCTCCCCGCCGAGGATCTGGTCACCGGAGATCCGGTGGCCCTTGAACACCAGCTCGGTGGTGTCGACCCCCTTGTAGCCCATCTTGTCGATCTTGCCGGGGACGACCAGGCCGGGGGCGACCTCGCCGTAGCCGGTGGGCTTCTCGACGAGGAAGGTGGTGAGGTTCTGGTGCGGGCGCTCGGCGCCCTCGTCGGTCCTCACCAGCACCGCGGTCAGGTTCGACGTGCCACCGTTGGTCAGCCACATCTTGGCGCCGTCGATGACGTACTCGTCGCCGTCCTGCACGGCCTTGGTCTTGATCGCCGCCACGTCGGAGCCCAGGTCCGGCTCGGACATCGAGAACGAGCCGCGGGTCTCCCCCGTGGCCATCTTCGGCAGGTACTTCTCCTTCTGCGCCTGCGTGCCGTGCTGGCGGAGCATGTACGCCACGATGAAGTGGGTGTTGATCACACCGGAGACGCTCATCCAGCCGCGGGCGATCTCCTCGACCACCAGGGCGTAGGTGAGCAGCGACTCGCCGAGACCGCCGTACTCCTCCGGGATCATGAGGCCGAACAGCCCCATCTCCTTCATCCCGTCGACGATGTCCTGCGGGTAGGTGTCCGCGTGCTCCAGGGCGGTCGCGTGCGGGATGATCTCCTTGTCCACGAACGAGCGGACGGTCGACAGGATCTCGGTCTGGATGTCGGTCAGACCGGCGGTCTGGGCGAGCCGGGCCATGCTGGTTACTCCTCGGTGAGCGTCGGCGGTCGGCGGGCGGTCGGGCCCTCAGCGCTGAGGTTCGTTGCGCAAGCTGCTCTCAGCGCTGAGGTTCGTTGCGCAAGCTGCTCTCACGCCTCCGGCGGGGTCCACTTGTCGGTGCGGGTCATGCCCGCCGCGCGCCCCTTGCCCGAGATGACCAGCGCCATCTTGCGGCTGGCCTCGTCGATCATCTCGTCGCCGATCATCGCCGCGCCGCGCTTGCCGCCCGCCTCGGAGGTGAAGTACTCGTAGGCGTCGAGGATGTTCTCGGCGTGGTCGTAGTCGCTCTGCGCCGGGGAGAAGGTCTCGTTGGCGGCGTCGATCTGGCCGGGGTGCAGCACCCACTTGCCGTCGAAGCCCAGCGCGGCCGAGCGGCCGGCGACCCGGCGGAATCCGTCCACGTCCTTGATCTGCAGGTACGGCCCGTCGATGGCCTGCTTGTCGTGCGCGCGGGCCGCCATCAGGATCGACATGAGGATGTGGTGGTAGGCGTCGCCCACGTCGTAGCCGGGGGGCTGCTCGCCGACGACCAGGGACTTCATGTTGATCGAGGCCATGAAGTCGGCCGGGCCGAAGATGATCGTCTCGACGCGCGGGGACGCGGTGGCGATCGCGTTGACGTTCGTCAGGCCCAGCGCGTTCTCGATCTGCGCCTCGATGCCGATCTTCCCGACCTCGAGACCGTTCGTCTTCTCGATCTGGGTGAGCAGCAGGTCCAGCGCGACGACCTGCTGAGGGGTCTGCACCTTCGGCAGCATGATCGCGTCGAGGTTCGCGCCCGCGCCCTCGACGACCTCGATCACGTCGCGGTAGGTCCACTCGGTGGTCCAGTCGTTGACCCGGACGACGCGGATCTTCTCGCCCCAGCCGCCCTCGTTGAGGGCCTCCACGATCGTCTTCCGCGCACCGGGCTTGGCCAGCGGGGCACAGGCGTCCTCCAGGTCGAGGAAGACCTGGTCGGAGTTCAGCGTGCGCGCCTTGTCGATGAACTTCTGGCTCGATCCGGGCACGGCCAGGCAGGACCGGCGGGCGCGGAGGGTGGTGCTCACAGGCGGGCTCCTCGTCGAGTTCGTCCTCGCCCGCGTCGCGGCGACGACGTCGTCACGACCCGGGCGCTCGGGCTGGGGACTGATGCTGGCACGACGACGGCCGCGGCGCCCCGTGCAGGTGATTGGTTTCTCACCCGCCGGTGGTCAGATGGGGTTACCCGTCGGTCACCCCTGTTCGGGAGGTGGGGTCAGGGAGCCCCTGGCCACCGCGACGACGGTCCCGCCGACCCAGCTGCCGACGGCCCGCCCGCCCTCGGTGCGGACGCCGGCGTAGAGCGTGGACGGACGGCCCATCTCCACCCCCTGGGTCACGACGAAGGAGTGCTCGCCGTCGTCGGTGACCAGACCGCGGTCGGCGAGGAAGATCCCGAGCGCGACGGCGGCCGAGCCCGTCGCCGGGTCCTCGGGCACCCCGATCCCGATGCCGAACATGCGGGCGTGCACCCGCTCGGCGGTGGCGTCGACGGCGGCGACGAGCACCCCGGTCGCGCCGCTGCCGGCGACCGCGGCGGCCAGCGCCGCGGGGTCGGGCACCGCGCGGGCGACCGCACCGGCGACGACGAGCAGGATCGCGAAGTCGGTCCCGGCACCGGCCACACCCGGCACGGCGGCGCCGTCGACGTCGTCGGGGCCGAGGCCGAGCGCGGCGGCGAGGCGGACGGCGTCCAGCTCGGCGCCGATCGACGGCGTGCCGCCCCACACCCGGGCGCCGGTCCCGTCGACCCGCACCGGCAGCAGCCTGGCGCCGCACTCCTGCACGCGGTCGCCCTCGCCGATGACGCCGTCGCGGGCCAGCACCCAGGCGGTGCCGACACTGGGGTGCCCGGCGAAGGGGAGCTCGGCGAGCGGGGTGAAGATCCGCACCCGGTAGTCCGCGCCGCCCTCGGCGTCGCCGGTCGGGGCCAGCGGGAACGTGGTCTCCGACAGGTTGAACTCCCGCGCGATGGCCTGCATCCGGGCCGTGGACAGCGCCTCGGCGCCGTGGACGACGGCCAGCGGGTTGCCGGCGTACGGACGGTCGGTGAACACGTCGACGATGTCGTAGCGGAGGGGTTCGGGGTCCCGGCCGGGATCGTGCTGCGGGTCGTTCACGGCGGGCGAGCCTAGTCACACGGCCGGGGCGGCCGCGGGACCGCCGGGGGTCCTAGTCTCGGCGCCATGGCCTCGGTACGGGTGTTCGTCGCGCGGATGGCCGGCCTGGCCGTCTACGGCCCGGACGGCGAGCGGATCGGCAAGGTCCGCGACGTCGTGGTGTCGCTGCGCGTGGACAGCCATCCGCCGCGGGTGCTGGGCCTGGTCGTGGACCTGTCCGCGCGCCGCAGCATCTTCGTGCCGATGCTGCGGGTCGCCGACATCGCCCCGACCGCGGTGACGCTGGCCAGCGGCTCGGTGAGCCTGCGCTCGTTCGACCAGCGCCCCAACGAGACCCGGGTGCTCGGCCAGCTGCTGAACTCCCCCGCGACGGTGCGCGAGAACGGGACCGAGGGCTCGGTGGTCGACGTCGCGATCGAGCCGAGCCGGACCCGGGACTGGGTGATCACCAAGGTCGCGCTGCGGTTCCGGCGGACCCGGCTGGCGCGCAGGCCACGGGTCGAGGTGTACGGCTGGGAGGCCGTGTCCGGGCTGGACGTCGCCGCCGCGCAGGGTGCGGACCGGCTGCTCGCGGTGTTCGACTCGATGCGCCCGGCCGACGTCGCCGCGGCGCTGTCGCGGCTGCCCGACGACCGGCAGCGGCACGTCGTCGACGCCCTGGACGACGAGCGGCTCGCCGACGTGTTCGAGGAGCTGTCCGAGTCCGACCAGCGCGAGCTGCTCGGCTACCTCGACGACGACCGCGCCGCCGACGTCCTGGAGGCGATGAGCCCGGACGACGCGGCGGACCTGCTCGGCGAGCTCGACGACGACGAGGCCGGTCGGCTGCTGGAGCTCATGGAGCCCGACGAGTCCGAACCCGTGCGCCGCCTGATGCGCTATGAGTGGGACACCGCGGGCGGCCTGATGACCCCGGAGCCGATCACCCTGGCGCCGGACGTGACCGTCGCCGAGGCGCTCGCCCGGGTGCGCAACCCGGAGGTGCCGCCGGCCCTGGCGTCGATGGTGTTCGTCGTCCGCCCGCCGACGGCGACCCCGACCGGGCGCTACCTGGGCTGCGTGCACGCCCAGCAGCTGCTGCGGGCGGCGCCGTTCGAGCTGGTCGCGGGCATGGTCGACGCCGACCTGCCGCAGCTGGGCCCCGACGCGGGGCTCGGCGAGGTGACCCGCTACTTCGCCAGCTACAACCTGGTGGCGGGCCCGGTCGTCGACGCCGAGGACCACCTGCTGGGCGCGGTCACCGTCGACGACGTGCTGGACCACCTGCTGCCGCAGGGCTGGCGCGACCGCGACCTCGCCCCGGGCGAGGTGCACGGCGGCCCGCTGGCCGCTGCCGCGAACGGCGGCAACGGCCGCTCGCGCGACGGGGAGGTGCACGGTGGCTGAGCCGGGGATCGGTCGGCGGCTGGACCAGCCGCGCGTCGGGCGTCGGCGGTTCGAGGTGGACCCGGACGGGTTCGCCCGGTTCTCCGAGCGGATCGCCCGGTTCCTCGGGACGGGTCGCTTCCTCGCCATCCAGACGGTGATCGTCGTCGTGTGGATCGCACTGAACGGGTTCGCCTGGGTGGGCCGGTGGGACCCGTACCCGTTCATCCTGCTCAACCTGGCGTTCTCCACCCAGGCCGCGTACGCCGCACCGCTGATCCTGCTGGCCCAGAACCGGCAGGACGACCGGGACCGGATCGCGCTGGACGAGGACCGCAGGCGTGCCGAGCGGACGAAGGCCGACACCGAGTTCCTCGCCCGGGAGCTGGCGGCGCTGCGGCTGGCCGTCGGGGAGACCGCGAGCCGGGACTACCTGCGCGGTGAGCTGGAGAAGCTGGGTGACCGGCTCGACGACGCCGTGGCCCGCAGCCGCGGCGAGGAACCCCCGGTCGAGCCGGGTGCCCGGAAGAAGATGCGCAAGAAGGAACGCTGAGCGCTCAGGGGATCAGGCGGCCCATGATGCGCTCGAGCGCGGCGAGGTCCTCGGCGTCGAGCCGCTCCACGAAGTGCGCGCGGACTCCGCGCAGGTGGGTGACCGCGGCGGTGCGCAGGCGCTCGTAGCCGGTGTCGGTGAGCCGGGCGGTGACCCCGCGGCCGTCGTCGGCGACCTTGGCCCTGGCGACGAGCCCGACCCGCTCCAGGCGGTCGACGAGCCGGGTCACCCCGGAACGCGAGAGCAGCACGGCGTCGGCCAGCTCGGTCATCCGCAACCGGCGGTCGGGGGCCTCGGACAGCTGGACGAGCACGTCGTAGGCGGCCAGGGAGAGCTCCTGCTCGCTCTCCAGCTCGGCCTCGAGCCGTCGGGTGATGCCGGCGTGCGCGCGCAGGAAGCTGCGCCACGACGCGAGCTCGGCCGGGGTCGGGACCACGCGCCGGCGCACCGGGTGCTCGCGCGTCGGGGTGCCGGTCGTGTCGTCCATCGCAAGAATGCTAGAGACACCCGGACCGCCCCGTCAGCGCGGAGGTGCCGCGTGACACCGCCGGTGACCCGGATACCCCGGAACAGCCCACGTAGCATGGGGTGACGCGAGAGGAAAGAGGTCGTAGGAGCTCATGTCCGTCACCAGCAGCACCAGCACCGTCGTCGAGGCCGTGCGCGCCGCCCTCGGCACCGTCGAGGACCCGGAGATCCACAAGCCGATCACCGAGCTGGGGATGGTCAAGAGCGTCGACGTCTCCGCCGACGGCCTCGCCCACGTCGGGGTCTACCTGACCGTCGCGGGCTGCCCGATGCGGGAGACGATCACCTCCCGCGTCACCGAGGCCGTCTCGAAGGTCCCCGGCGTCGAGCGGGTCGAGGTCGAGCTCGACGTCATGAGCGACGAGCAGCGCACCCAGCTGCGTCGTTCGCTGCGCGGCGACGCCGACGAGCCCGTGATCCCCTTCGCCCAGCCCGGCTCGCTGACCCGCGTCTTCTGTGTGGCGTCCGGCAAGGGCGGCGTCGGCAAGTCCTCGGTCACCGTCAACCTGGCCGCGGCCATGGCACGGCGCGGGCTGAAGGTCGGCGTCGTCGACGCCGACATCTACGGCCACTCGATCCCGCGCATGATCGGCGCCGCGGACCGGCCGACCAAGATCGAGAACATGATCATGCCGCCGCAGTCGCACGGCGTGAAGGTCATCTCGATCGGCATGTTCACCGACGGCAACACCCCCGTCGTCTGGCGCGGTCCGATGCTGCACCGCGCGCTGCAGCAGTTCCTGGCCGACGTGTTCTGGGGCGACCTGGACGTGCTGCTGCTCGACCTGCCCCCGGGCACCGGCGACGTCGCCATCTCGACCGCCCAGCTCGTGCCGAACGCCGAGCTGCTGGTCGTCACCACCCCGCAGCAGGCCGCCGCCGAGGTCGCCGAGCGGGCCGGGTCGATCTCCACCCAGACCCGCCAGCGCCTGGCCGGGGTCGTGGAGAACATGTCCTGGATGGAGATGCCCGACGGCTCGCGCAACGAGATCTTCGGCTCGGGCGGCGGGCAGACCGTCGCGGACTCGCTGAGCCGCACGGTCGGCACCACGGTGCCGCTGCTGGGTCAGATCCCGCTCGACGTCGCGCTGCGCGAGGGCGGCGACGCCGGCACCCCGATCGTGCTCGGGAAGCCGGAGTCGGCGGCGGCGCAGGCCCTCGACGCCATCGCGGAGAAGCTGACCGTGAAGGCCCGCGGCCTGGCCGGGATGAGCCTGAACATCTCCCCCGTCGGGCGCTGACCCGCACACCCTCCGACACCACGAGGCCCCGCACACCCGACCGGTGTGCGGGGCCTCGTCCGTCCCCCGGGGCGGGTCTCAGGACAGCGCGTCGTTCAGCGCCTTGGTCCAGAGCGCCAGCCCCTCGTCGACCTGCTCGGAGGTCACGACCAGCGCCGGGATCATCCGGACGACGTTGCCGTACACACCGCAGGTCAGCAGCAGCAGGCCCTGTGCGGCGGCCGCGGCGTGCACCGTCGCGGCGGTGGCGCCGTCGGGCTTGCCGTCGGCGTCGACGAATTCGATGCCGATCATGAGTCCGCGGCCGCGGACGTCGCCGATGGCGGCGATCCCCTGCGCGGCGTCCCGGACACCGGCGAGGAGCTTCTCGCCCTGCACCCGGGCGTTCTCGACCAGCCCCTCGCCCTGCACGACATCGAGGGTCGCGAGCGCGGCGGCGCAGGCGACGGCGTTGCCGCCGTAGGTGCCGCCCTGCGAGCCGGGCCACGCCTTCTCCATCAGGGCCTTGGGCGCGGCGATGGCCGAGAGCGGGAAGCCGGACGCGAGCCCCTTGGCGGTGACGATGATGTCCGGGACGAGGCCCTCGGCGTGCTGGTGCCCCCAGAACTTCCCGGTGCGGCCGTAGCCGGTCTGGACCTCGTCGGCGATCAGCAGGATGCCGTGCCGGTCGGCGCGCTCGCGCAGCCCCTGGAGGAACGCGGGCGGGGTCGGGACGTAGCCGCCCTCGCCGAGCACCGGCTCGACGATGAACGCGGCGACGTCGGACGCCGGCGCGGTGCTCGCCAGCTGGCGGTCGAGCTCGGACAGGGCGAACGCGACGGCCTGCTCCTCGGACCAGCCGTAGCGGTAGGCGTAGGGGAAGGGCGCGAACGCCACCCCACCCATCATCGGGCCGATCCCGGCCCGGATCTTCGCCCCGGAGGTGGTGAGCGCCGCGGCACCCATGGTGCGGCCGTGGAAGCCACCGTCGAACGCGACGATCAGCTGCCGGCCGGTGGCCTGGCGGGCCAGCCGCACCGACGCCTCGACGGCCTCGGAACCGGAGTTGGTGAAGAACACCGAGTCGATGCCCTCGGGGAGCACCTCGCCCATCCGCTCGACCAGCGCCAGCAGTGGCTGGTGCATCACGGTCGTGTACTGCCCGTGGATCAGCGTGGCCACCTGCTCCTGCGCCGCCGCGACGACCCTCGGGTGGCAGTGCCCGGTCGAGGTGACGCCGATTCCGGCGGTGAAGTCGAGGTGGCGGCGCCCGTCGGTGTCGTACAGGTAGACGCCCTCACCGCGGGCGGCCTGGACCGGGGTGGCCTGCTTGAGCAGCGGGGACAGCTGTGCCATGGGTTCGCAGCTCCTGGTGCGTCGAGGGTGGTGCGTCTCAGGTTGTCGAGTTGTCGACAATCCTAGGGAAACACGGGTGGGTGGGTCCGGGCAAGGGTCGTCCGGGCCCGCCTTTGCTCTGCTCACCGATACGCATCAGGCACCCGGGGCGACCCGGCGCTGCGGTCCCGGACGGGCCCGCGTCGCGTGCGGACAGCCGTCGTCGGCGGCGTCGAGATGCAGCTCAGCGGGAGTTGTCGATCTCCACCGCCCGCTGGGCTGCATCTCGGCGCACGCGCGACACGGGTGGCCGGCCCGCCGTGACGCCACCCGGCGCAGGCGCAGGGCCGGTGCTGCGTATCGGTGAGCAGAGCAAAAGGACGAGCGAAGGACCCCTCATCTCGGACGCAGCAAAGAGGAAAGCCCTGGTCAGGCCAGCAGGGCGGCGATCACCAGCAGCACGGGGACGGCGACGACCGTCGAGGCCAGCGCCACGTCGCGGGCCAGCGGGACGGCGCGGTCGTACCGCACGGCGTAGCCGAAGACGTTCTGCGCGGTGGGCAGCGCGGCCAGCACCACCGCGGCGAGCAGCGCCGGGCCGGTCAGGCCGAGCACCCCCGCGGCGAAGGCCCAGGCGATCACCGGGTGCGCCACGTTCTTGATCGCGACGGCGATCCACACCGAGACCGCGGTCTCCCCCGTCCCGGGGCGGCGGGCGCCGTACAGGGAGATGCCGAACGCGAGCAGCATGGCGGGCACCGCGAGGTCGGCGAGCAGCTCGATCGGGGCGGTCACCGGCTCCGGCAGGACGACGCCCGTCGCGGAGACGGTCAACCCGGCGGCGGTGGCGATCGCGATCGGGTTGCGCAGCGGGGCGAACGCGACCCGGACCCACCCGGGCCGCTCGCCGCGGCCGTCGCCGGGCAGGACGTCCATCAGGGTCGTGAACAGCGGGGTCAGGATCGCGAGCTGGAACAGCAGCACGGGGGCGACGGCGGCGGAGTCGCCGAGCACGTAGGTCGCGATCGGGATGCCGAGGTTGCCCGCGTTGACGTAGCCGGACGCCATCGACCCGACGACGGCCTCGCCGGCCGGGCGCCGACGGAGCAGCGCGACCGGCACGAAGAGCAGGCAGGCCACGGTGCTGGTGACCGCGGTGACGACCAGTCCCGAGGACAGCACGGCACCGACGTCGGAGTGGCTGAGGGTCGTGAACAGCAGCGCGGGCGTCGCGACGAAGAAGGCGGTGCGGGCGAGGACCTTCGAGCCCTGGTCGCCGAGCAGCCGGCCACGGCCGAGGACGTACCCGACGGTCACGACGACGCCGATGACCAGGAAACCCTCGAGGACGCCCACCACGTCCCGACATGTTACGTATGCGAACTAGTCCCCGGGGTGTCCGGCGGTGCGGTTCACAGGTGCACTCAGGCCGCGCCGGGCATCGCGGCGAGGATCCGGCTGACGGCGTCGTCCATGTGCGCGGCCAGCCGGTCGAGCAGCAGCTCGGTGCGGCCGTCGCGCAGGGCGTCGCGCAGCAGTTCGTGCTCGGCGAGCAGCGCGCGGGCGGGCGGGGCGGTCTGCTGGAACGCGGCGAGACACATCCGCGTCTCGACGAGGAGCCCCTCGGTCATCCGGCGCAGCCGCGGGCTCCCCGAGGCGGCGACGAGCGCGGCGTGGAAGTCGTGGTCGGCGTCGGCGAGCGCGACGGCGTCACCCGCCTCGGCCGCGGCGGCCATCACCCCGAGCGGGATCTCCAGCGCGACGACGGCGGCGGCCCGGTCGCCCTCCAGCACCTTCAGCGCCGCGGCCCGCTCGACGGCGGTGCGCGCCAGGTAGACGTCGCGGACGTCGTCGGGGCCGAGCTCGCGCACGAACAGGCCACGATGGCGTTCACTGCGCAGCAGCCCCTCGGCGACCAGCCGCTGCATCGCCTCCCGCAGCGGGCCGCGGCTCACCCCGAGCCGGTTCGCGAGGTCCACCTCGCCGAGCTGGGTGCCCGGCGCGAACGTGCCGCGCATGATCGCGGCACGGATCCGGTCGGCGACGATTTCCGCGGTGGAGCGCCGGCTCACCGGCTCGAGCTCCGAGACGTCCAGGCCCACGACTCACCCTCTCCGGAACAGTGTCCCCAGGCCGGGACGGTCGATGTCGGCCCCGGCCAGGCGCAGGCCCTGCCAGATGCTCACCTGGTTCGCGGTCAGCACCGGCCTGCCCACCCGCGCCTCCAGCGCGTCGAGCACGTCCACGGTGTGCAGCGCGGTGTCGGGCAGCAGCACCGCGTCGGCGCCGGGCGCGTCCGAGGCCACCGCGGCGGCGAACTCCAGCACCGTCTCCGGCGGCAGCGTCCCGACCTCGGCGGCGGTGATGATGTCGCGCGCGGACAGCGTGTGCACGGAGATGTCGTGGTGGGTCAGGAAGTGCACGAAGGCGCCGGCGACGTCGGGCGGGTAGGTCGCCCCGACCGCCACCGAGCCGATCCCGAGCCGTCGACAGGCGTCGACGAAGGCGAACGACGTGCTCGACGTCGGCACGCCCGACACCCGTTCCAGCGCCGCGACCTGCCGGGCGGCACCGTCGGGGCCGAAGATGAACGACCCCGAGGTGCAGGCCCAGACGACCGCGTCCAGCGGGCCCGCCTCCGCGGCGACCCGACGTGCCCCCTCGGCGAGGACCTCGTCGCCGCCGATGGCGAGCAGCGCGTCCTCGCGGTGGGCGTCGGTGGCCATCTCGGTGTGGACGAGGGCGAGCCGGCTGCCATCGGCCAGCAGCTTCTCGGCGCGCGGGTAGTCGTCCTCGGCCGAGTAGCCCGGGTAGAGGAATCCGACCGTGCTCATGTTGTCGACAATCCTACAGAGGCTGGGGTGACCGCAAGGGTCAGGACGCCCGCGAGTAGACGAGCCGCTCCCCCACGCTGCCCGCGCGCCACACGTCGTGACAGGCGGTCGCCATCGCGTCGAGACCGTCGACGATGGTGGCGAACACGTTGCCCGGCACCCAGCCGACGTCGCCGTTGAGCAGCAGGTTGTTGCGCCCGTAGAAGATCGCGAGGTCGATCCCGCCCTCGGCGGCGTCGATGCCCTGGTCGTCCTTGAACGCGCTGTCGAGCATCCCGCCGTGGAAGTCGAAGTAGCAGACGTCGCCCGGGATGGGGGTCACCGTCGGGTTCTCCTGCCCGATCCGCGGGCCGAACCGCGGGACGATCGTGTAGACCTCGTTGCGGGCGTACTTGGCGTGCTGCGCGTCGCCGCCCTGCGGGCCGTCGGCCAGTGCCTCCCAGACCGCCGCGGCGGTGCGGGGCGCCTCGGTCTCCAGCAGTGCCGCGGTGCAGGCGACGCCCCGCTTCGCGAGCTCGATCCTGATCAGCTTGGTCATCCGATCCCCCTGTCCGATACGCGGATTGTTGACAATCGTAGGTGCGCTTCTTAGCGTGTCAACGCCGCCCGACCTCCCTACCGACAGGATCTCCCGTTGCCGGTTTCCGCTGGTCAGGACCCGATCACCGTCGCCGTGCTGCACGGCGGGGAGACCCCGCCCGGCCTCGAGCGCCACGCCGGTGACGCACGTCTCCGCTTCGCCGCCGACGCCGACGGGCTCGCCGCCGCACTGCCCGGCAGCGACGTGCTGCTCACCTGGGACTTCACCTCCGACGCCGTCAAGGACGTCTGGGACGCCACCGACACCTCCGCGCTGCGCTGGGTCCACACCGCCAGCGCCGGCGTCGACCGGGTCGCGTTCCCCGCCCTGCTCGCCTCGGGCGCGACGCTGACGAACTCCCGCGGCGTGTTCGACCGGCCCATCGCCGAGTTCGTGCTCGGCGCGGTGATCGCGTTCGCCAAGGACACCGCCCGCTCGCTCGCGCTGCAGCGGGAGCGGACCTGGCGCCACCGCGAGACCGAGACCGTCGCCGGGAAGGTCGCGACGGTCGTCGGGAGCGGGCCGATCGGACGCGCCGTCGCCGACCTGCTGGGTGCGGTCGGGATGCGGGTGCGGCTGGTCGGCCGGCGCGCCGCGGACGGTGTGCACGCCTTCGACGAGCTGCCCGGCCTGCTGCCCGACACCGACCACCTGGTGCTCGCCGCTCCGCTGACCGACGCGACCCGCGGGATGCTGCACTCCGGGACGATCGCCCTGCTGCCCGAGCGGGCCAGGGTCGTCAATGTGGGCCGGGGCGCGCTCGTCGTGCAGGACGACCTGACCGACGCGCTCGCGACCGGGCGGCTCGCCGGCGCGGCGCTGGACGTGTTCGAGGTCGAGCCGCTGCCCGCGACCTCGCCGCTGTGGGCGATGGAGCACGTGCTGCTCTCCCCGCACATGTCCGGTGACGTCGTCGGCTGGAAGGACATGCTCGTCGAGCTGTTCGCCGACAACCTCGCGCGCTTCCGGGACGGCCGGGAGCTGCGCAACGTGGTGGACCCCGAGCGCGGGTACGTGAGCTCATCCGCAGGAAAGGTGTGACTGCTGTGACGACTGCAGACCTCAGCGCGACCGAGCTGCTGGCGGGCTACCGCAGCGGCGAGATCTCGCCGGTGCAGGCCACCCGGGACGCGCTGGAGCGGATCGAGGCGCACGACGGCGCGGTGAACGCGTTCTGCCTGGTCGACCCCGACTCGGCACTGTCGCAGGCCAAGGACTCCGAGGCGCGCTGGCAGGCCGGTGAGCCGGTCGGGCCGCTCGACGGCGTGCCCACCTCGATCAAGGACATGCTCCTGACGATCGGCTGGCCGACCCGCCGCGGCTCGACGACGACGTCGCCGGACGGGCCGTTCGAGGTCGACGGCCCGCCGGTGGCCAGGGTCCGCGCCGCGGGTGCGGTGCTGATCGGGAAGAACACCACCCCGGAGCTGGCGTGGAAGGGCGTGACCGACTCACCGCTGACCGGCGTCACCACCAACCCGTGGGACCCGACGAGGACGGCCGGCGGCTCGTCCGGCGGCTCGGCGTCGGCCGTCGGGCTGGGGATGGGACCCCTGTCGCTGGGCACCGACGCGGGCGGCTCGGTCCGCATCCCGGCCGCGTTCACCGGGACCGTCGCGCACAAGCCCACCTACGGCCGCATCGCGCACTACCCGGGCTCGGCGTTCGGGACCCTGGCCCACGTCGGCCCGATGACCCGCACCGTCGAGGACGCCGCGCTGCTGTACGACGTCGTCGCCCAGCCCGACACGCGGGACCCGTGGGTGTTCGACGTGCCCCGTGAGTCGGCCGTCGAGCGGCTCGCCGGCGGCGCGGCGGGTCTGCGGATCGCGTTCTCCCCCACTCTCGGGTTCGTCGACGTCGACCCGGAGGTGGCGGCGCTCGTCGCCGAGGCGGTCGCGGTGTTCGCCCGTGAGCTCGGTGCGACCGTCGAGAACGCCGACCCCGGTTTCGCCGACCCGATCGAGCCGTTCCACACGCTCTGGTTCGCCGCCGCCGCGAAGTCCCTGGAGCCCATCGGCGCCGAGGCCAGGAAGGCCATGGACCCGGCGCTGGTGGAGATCGCCGAGCAGGGGGCCCGGGTCTCGGCGCTGGACTACCTGGGCGCGATGGCCGTGCGCAACGAGCTGGGGACGCTGATGGGCGCCTTCCACTCCGAGTACGACCTGCTGCTCACCCCGACCCTGCCGATCACCGCGTTCGAGGGCGGCCGGGAGGTCCCCGAGGGCTGGCACGACCCGCGCTGGACGTCGTGGACGCCGTTCACCTACCCGTTCAACATGACCCAGCAGCCCGCGACCTCGGTGCCGTGCGGCTTCACCTCCGCCGGTCTGCCGGTGGGTCTGCAGGTCGTCGGACCGCGGCACGCCGACGCCACGGTGCTGGCCGCCGCGCACGCCTACCAGCGCGCGACCACGCACCACCTGCGCCGGCCGCCGCTGCTGGGCTGAACCGACCCCGTCCACGACGACGGCGCCGCACCCCGGCCGGGGAGCGGCGCCGTCGTCGTAGGGAGGGGCCGGGGTCAGGTCGCGTCCGGGTCCACCGGGGGGCGCTCGTCGGCGGCCAGCGGTGGCTGCGGCGGACGGACCGGGGCCGGGGTGCTCGCCGCTGCCCCGCCCAGGGCTGCGGCCCCGGCGGCGCCGGCACCCGGGCCCGGGGCGAACCCGTTGGGCTTGACCGGCGGGGTGGCGGCGTCGTCGGAGAACAGGCTCCGGGTGATCGCGGTCCGCGGGTTGAGCGAGCGCAGGCTGCGCAGGTCGTTGAGCGGCTGCTGGATCTGGTCGAACTCCGGGCCCAGCTCCTTCTTCAGGTGGTTCTGGGCGCCGCTCGCGAACTCCTTGACCTGCCGGACCGCGCGACCGACCCAGGCCGCCGCCTCGGGCAGCCGTTCCGGGCCCAGGATGAAGAGCCCCGCCACGACCAGGACGAGGATCTCCGGCATGCCGATGTTCTCGAACACGACGCCAGCGTACGGGTACTAGCGCTGCCCGAGCGTCACGGTCACGGTGAGCGGTCGTCCCTGACGGACGAGGCGGACCGGGACCTGCTCGCCGGGTGAGTGCTCGCGGACGGCGACGACCAGCTCGTCGGCACTGGCGATGGGGCGCCCGGCGATGTCGACGACGACGTCGCCGTCGGCGATCCCGGCCGCGGCCGCCGGTCCCCCGGCGACGACGTTCTGCACCTGGGCGCCGTCGGTGGCGCCGTCGGTGACCGAGCGGGAGTTGACACCGAGGTCGGCGTGCGCGACGCGGCCGGTGCGGATGAGCTCCTCGGCGATGGCGCGGGCGTCGTCGATCGGGATGGCGAAGCCGAGGCCGATCGAGCCGCCCTGCCCGCCGGACTGGGCGCTGTCCGCGCTGCGGATCGCCGTGTTGATGCCGACGACGGCGCCGGTCGCGTCCACCAGCGGGCCGCCGGAGTTGCCGGGGTTGATCGCGGCGTCGGTCTGCACCGCGTCGATGACCGCGTCGCCCGCGCTGCCCTCCGGGTCGAGCCGCACCGGGCGATCGACGGCCGACACGATCCCGGTCGTCACCGTGCCGGCCAGGCCGAACGGCGACCCGATCGCGATCACCGCGTCGCCGACGGCGAGCTCGCCGGAGCGGCCGATCGCGGCGACCGTCGGGTTCGCGACGGGCACCTTGACCACCGCGAGGTCGGTCATCGGGTCCGCCCCGACCACGGTGGCCGGGACCCGGGACCCGTCGGAGAACAGGGCCTCGATGGTGCCCTGGCCCGGCCCGGTGGCGGGCGCGACGACGTGGTCGTTGGTGAGTACGTAGCCCGCGGGGTCGATCACGACGCCGGAGCCGTTGCCCGCCTGGTTGCCGACGGTCACCTCCAACGAGACGACCGCGGGCAGCACCCGCGAGGCGACCTCCGACACCGAGCCGGGCGGCCGTTCACGAGCCGGCTCGGTCGCGCTCAGCACCGCTCCGGGGCTGGTCAGGGCACCCGCCGCGGTCGCGGACCAGTACCCGACCAGTCCGCCCGCCGCGCCGACGAGCAGGGCGAGGACGCCGAGCAGCGCCAGCGCGCGCGGCTGCACCCGCCTGCCGAACAGGACCTCGCGGACGCTGAGGCGGGGACCGTCGGGGCGAGGGCCCTCCGCGGGGGCGGCGCCGTCGCCGGGGGGCGGGGCGGCGACGACCGGCGTGCCCGGGTCGCGCCACGGGTCGCCGGCCGAGCCGCCGGGCCAGAACGGGTCCTGCTCGGCGCTCTGCTCACCCCCACGCAGCGCGTCGCCCGACGCACCGGGCGGGCGTTGCAGACCGCCGGCGGGCTCGCCGTCGGATGTGCGGTCCGGCCGGCCGAAGGCGCGAGCGACGGCGGCGGTCGGCGGGGGCGCGCTCGGCAGCGACCCGTTCGCCCCGAGGTGCGACGACGGCGGCGCGAACGAGCTGTCGACGCCGTCTGGGCGGCCGAACGCCGCCCGTTCGCCGGGGTCGGTCGCCGGACGGTCCAGCGGGCGGGGGCGCAGTCGCGGCGGGGCGGAGCCGGGCGCGTCCGGATCGGCCGCGCCGTCCGGGCGTGCGCCGCGGTCGTCGCTCACCGGGTCACCCCGGAGCCCGGGGAGACTGCTCCCGACGATCGATCAGCCGGCACGGCGTCCACCCAGTACACCCGTACAGCCTGCCCGGCGGGCGGTGAAGTCGGTGTATCGGTGACGGGTCAGGGCGTCGGGGAGAGGCCGGCGTCGCCGGTCGGGGTGGCCGAGGTCGTCGGCGACAGCGACGCGCCGGTCGAGCCCGCCGTGGTGCTGACCGCCGGGACGGCCGTCCGCCGCGACGAGGCGGGCACCGGGGTGGCCGCGAACCGGGCGACGGCCGCGGCACCCGGGCCGGGCACGGTCGGCGCGGTCGGGGTGCCGGTCGTGGTGGGGGGCAGACCGAGCGCGAGTGCGCCGAGCGCCAGCCCGGACACGGCGGCGCCGGTGCCCAGGCGTACGCGTCGCGACCGGCTGGCGCGACGGCCGTGGTCGCCCTCGACCGGTGCCGGGCGCAGCACCGACACGAGCTGGCCGTCCGGGGTGAGCGAGAGGCCCGCCGGCGGCGGGGGCAGCTCGGTGTCCTGCGGGATGGCGCGCAGCGCCGACATCAGCGACGGCGGGAGCGTGGGGGCGTCGGCCGCTCGCAGCGCGGTGCGGGCCCGCCGCTGCTCGGCGACCTCCACCGCGCAGTCGGGGCAGCGCTCGAGGTGGCGGGCAGCACGGTCGTGCGGACCGGCGGCCAACTCGTCGTCCACGAAGGCGACGACCGCCTCGAGCGTCAGATGCGTCTCCCCCCAGTCCGGGGGGACGACCTGGAAACGCCGTCGCTCGGTCACGGCACCAACTCTGCCACCGGACCACGGTCGGATGCCACCGGCTGCTCCTCCGCAGCCGCCGCACGGTGCCGCTCCAGCGACGCCCGCAGCGCGGTCCGGCCTCGGTGGATGCGGCTGCGGACGGTGCCGAGCTTCACCCCGAGGGTCGCGCCGATCTCCTCGTAGGACAGGCCCTCGACGTCGCACAGGACGACGGCGACCCGGAAGTCCGGGGGCAGCTCGTCCAGCGCGGCCTGCAGGTGCGGGTCGAGGTGGTTGATCGCGAAGACGGTCTCGGGCTCGGGGCCACCGCCCGGCAGGCGGTCGGTGTCCTCGGGCAGGCCCTCCATCCGCAGCCGGGCGCGGCGGCGGACCATGTCGAGGAACAGGTTCGTGGTGATGCGGTGCAGCCAGCCCTCGAAGGTGCCCGGCTTGTAGGACGCCAGGGACCGGAACACCCGGATGAACGTCTCCTGGGTGAGGTCCTCGGCGTCGTGCTGGTTGCCGGACAGGCGGTAGGCGAGGCGGTAGACGCGGTCGGCGTGCTCCCGGACGACCTCGTCCCAGGTGGGCGGGGTCCAGTCGGCACCCTCACCGGGGCGGGTACCGGCGGCGGCGTCCCGGAACGGGGCGTCGTCGGTTGCGCGAGGGGCGGACATCGGGGCGGGGCACCTCCGTGAGTCGCGACCGTGTCGTGGAGTCGATCGGCCGCGAAGCTTCGTTCGTTGCAGCACAGCCTGCCTGCCACCCATGAGGAGGATGTGAAACCCGTCTGAGAGAAGTCTGTGAAATCGTCCGGCGATAATCTTGTTCCATGAGCACACCCGCGGGGGCGGCCGCGTACGCCGATGGCTACCTCGCCGAGGACGACGCGTGCGGCGAGGCCCGCGCACTGGGCACGGCGGCGGGCGCGCACCCCATCTCCGCGGCGGGCGGGGCGGCACTGTCGGTGCTGGCCGCGACGATCTCCGCGCGGGCCGTGGTGGAGATCGGGACCGGGGCCGGGGTGAGCGGGCTGTACCTGCTGCGCGGCATGGCCGGTGACGGGACGCTGACGACCATCGACGTCGACCCGGAGCTGCAGCGCTCGGCCCGGCGGACCTTCCTCGCCGCCGGGTACGGGCCGGGGCGGGCCCGGCTGATCAACGGGATGGCGCTGGAGGTGCTGCCGCGGCTGACCGACGGCGGCTACGACCTCGTCGTCGCCGACGCGGTCCCGGCCGAGTACCCCGGCTACCTGGCCGAGGCGATCCGGCTGCTGCGCCCCGGCGGGATGCTCGTGCTGGAGGGGGTGCTCGACGGCGGCCGGGTCGCCGAGCCCGGCGCCGAGCACGGTCCGGGCACGGCCGCGCTGCGCGAGACCGCCGCCCTGGTCCGCGACGATGAGCGCCTGCTGTCGGCGCTGCTGCCGGTCGCGGACGGGATGCTCTGCGCGGTCCGCAGGTGAGCGGAGCGAACGCGGCATCCACACCGCAGGTAGCTCAGTGGGCGGTGACGCCCTTGCCCAGGACCACGACGCCGCCGTTGGAGACCGTGTAGCGGCTGCGGTCCAGGTTCAGGTCGACCCCGATCAGGGCACCGTCGGGGACGACGACGTTCTTGTCGAGGATCGCCCGCCGCACCACCGCGCCCCGGCCGATCCGGGCGCCCGGCAGCACGACCGAGTCCGAGACCTCCGCACCGCCCGACACCGACACGTTCGGGCTGATCACCGACCGGCGCACGATCGCCCCAGAGATGATCGTGCCCGCGCCGACGATCGAGTCCTGCGCGATGCCGCCCTCGACGAACTTCGCCGGCGGCAGGGCGGGCACCGCGGTGCGGATCGGCCAGCGCTGGTTGTAGAGGTTGAAGATCGGGTGCACCGAGACGAGGTCGGTGTGCGCGTCGTAGTAGGCGTCGATGGTCCCGACGTCGCGCCAGTAGCCAGCGTCCCGTTCGGTGGCACCGGGCACGACGTTGTCGGCGAAGTCGTAGACGTGCGCCTCACCCTTGGCGACCAGCGCCGGGATGATGTCCCCGCCCATGTCGTGGTCGGAGTCGGCGTTCGCCGCGTCGGCCTTCAGCGCGTCGAGCAGGGCCTCGGTGGTGAACACGTAGTTGCCCATCGAGGCGAACGTGACGTCCGGGTCGTCGGGCACGTGCGGCGGGTCGGACGGCTTCTCGAGGAACTCGGTGATGCGACCGGACTCGTCGGAGGCGATGCAGCCGAAGGCCTTCGCCTCGGCCCGCGGCACCCGGATCCCCGCGACGGTGACGCCCGCGCCGGACTCGGCGTGCTGGGCGATCATCTGCGCCGGATCCATCCGGTAGACGTGGTCGGCGCCGAACACGGCGATGTACTCGGGCTGGTCGTCGTAGACCAGGTTGAGGCTCTGGAAGATCGCGTCCGCCGAGCCGGTGTACCACCGCCGGCCGAGCCGCTGCTGGGCCGGGACGGTGGTGATGTACTGGTCGAGCACCGACGACAACCGCCACGTCGTCGAGATGTGCCGGTCAAGCGAGTGCGACTTGTACTGGGTCAGCACGCACAGCCGGTCCATCCCGCAGTTCACGAGGTTGGACAGCACGAAGTCGATGAGCCGGTAGTTGCCACCGAACGGCACCGCCGGTTTGGCGCGGTCCGCAGTGAGCGGCCAGAGCCGCTTCCCCTCACCGCCCGCCAGCACGATGCCGAGAACCCTGCCGGGAAGACGTCCGGGCGCGGTCGGTCGCATGGCGTGAACACTAGTGGCCGCTCGGTGGTGGGGCCATACGTCCGGCCGCGCCGTGTGCGCCGTGCGCGACCCCGGGCACGACCGGACCGGATCGGGCGCACGAACTCCTCGCGCGGCGTCCGGGCGCCCCGGTAGCGTCCCGGCCCGTGCGCGTCGGCCTTCTCACCCGTGAATACCCGCCCGCCGTCTACGGCGGTGCCGGAGTCCACGTGGGACATCTCGTCCCCGCCCTGCGGGAGCTCGTCGACGTCGACGTGCACTGCTTCGCCGAGCCGGGCAGCGACGCCCCGGCCGACGCCCGCGCACACTCCGCGCCGCCGCTGCCGGACGGGGCGAACGCCGCGCTGACCACGCTCGGCGTGGACCTGTCGATGGCCGCCGAGCTGGAGCGCTGCGACGTGCTGCACTCCCACACCTGGTACGCCAACATGGCCGGCCACATCGGCGGCCTGCTGCACGGGCGCCCGCACGTGGTCACGGCGCACTCGCTGGAGCCGCTGCGGCCGTGGAAGGCCGAGCAGCTCGGCGGCGGGTACCGGCTGTCGTCGTGGGTGGAGCGGACCGCCTACGAGGCGGCGGACGCCGTCATCGCGGTGTCGCACGGCATGCGCCGCGACGTGCTGAACGCCTACCCGGCGATCGACCCGGAGCTGGTGCACGTGGTGCACAACGGCATCGACACGCAGTTCTACGCGCCCGACCCGGCGCGCGACGCGCTGCTGGCGCACGGCGTCGACCCGGACCGGCCGCTGGTGGTGTTCGTCGGGCGGATCACCCGGCAGAAGGGCCTCGGGCACCTGGTCGCGGCGGCGCACCGGTTCGACCCGTCGGCGCAGGTCGTGCTGTGCGCGGGCGCCCCGGACACGAAGGAGATCGCGGCCTCGACCGAGCGGGCGGTGGCGGAGCTGTCCGCCTCGCGCGAGGGCGTCGTGTGGATCCAGCGGATGCTCGCCACCACCGAGGTCCGCCAGCTGCTGTCGGCGGCGACGGTGTTCGCGTGTCCCTCGGTCTACGAGCCGCTGGGCATCGTGAACCTGGAGGCGATGGCCTGCGGGACGGCCGTGGTCGCCTCCGACGTCGGCGGGATCCCGGAGGTCGTCGACGACGGCGTGACCGGCCTGCTCGCGCACTACGACCCGGCCGACACCGCCGCGTTCGAGGCGGCGCTGGCCGACGGGGTCAACGCGCTGGTCGCGGACCCGCAGCGGGCCGCGACGATGGGCGAGCGGGGCCGGGAGCGCGCGGTCGCCGAGTTCGCCTGGGCCGAGATGGCCCGTCGGACGCTGGAGATCTACGAGTCGGTGGCCTGAGGCCCGTCGCCGGGACCCCCGGAGACGACGACGGCGGGGCCGGTCTCCCGGCCCCGCCGCGTCGTGTCCGTGTCGTCTACTGTCAGCCGACGGTCGACTTCAGCGCCTCACTGAGGTCGGTGGCCTCGTCCGGGGTCATCTCGACGACGAGACGCCCGCCACCCTCGAGCGGGACGCGCATGACGATGCCCCGGCCCTCCTTGGTGACTTCCATGGGCCCGTCGCCGGTGCGGGGCTTCATCGCGGCCATTCGTCCGTCCTCCGTCAACATCCACAACTGTCGTTTCCCCGGGTGCGCGCTCGGGGCGCGCGCCGACCCGTGAGACCACATTGTCCCTCATCACCGGCGTCGAGGTGCAACCGAGGCGATCACGGCTCGGGAGCGATACCCGCGGCGTTCACGCAGCGCAACGGCCCGGCGACCCTACGACGACCCCGGTCCGGTACCCCGCGGGCCCTCCGGGAGGGCCCCGGCCCGCCAGCAGTACGCGACGTGGTCGTCGACCAGACCGGTCGCCTGCATGAGCGCGTAACAGGTGGTGGGGCCGACGAACCGGAAGCCGCGCTTCTTGAGTGCCTTCGACAGCGCCGTGGACTCCCGGGTGGAGCCGGGGACCTCGGACAGCGTCGCCGGACGCGGGTGCGCGGCCGGGTCCGGTGCGTAGGACGCGAGGAACGCGCCGAGGTCGTCGCCGGCGTCGGCCATGTCGAGCACGGCGCGCGCGTTCGCCACGGTGGCCTCGATCTTCTGCCGGTTGCGCACGATCCGGGCGTCGCCGAGCAGGCGGACCACGTCGTCGTCGCCGAAGCGGGCGACGGTCTCCGGGTCGAAGCCGGCGAAGACCTCCCGGAACGCGGGGCGCTTGCGCAGCACGACGATCCAGGACAGGCCGGACTGGAAGCCCTCCAGGGTGAGGCGCTCGAACCACGCCGCGGTGCCGTGGACGGGCCGGCCCCACTCGTCGTCGTGGTAGGCGACGTAGTCGGGAGCCGAGAGCGCCCAGTCGCAGCGGCCGCGGTCGTCGGGAGGCGTGATCGCCGGCGTCGTCATCGGGTCACCGGCCCGCCCGGTAGCGGTCCTCGGTCGCCTCGGCCATCCGCCGCAGCGAGTGCGCGACCCCGGCCCGGAACGCGGGACGCACCAGCGGCCAGCCGAACCGGCCGAGCGCCCCCAGCGGCAGGTCGAGCAGCTCGGTCCACAGGAACCGCGACCGGGCCGGGCCGAGCTCGACGACGACGAACACGCCGTCGCCGCGGATCACGGTGCCGGTGTGGGTCACGACGATCCGCCGCTGCCCCGTCGTCCCCACGGGCGATTCGGTCCACTCGGTGACCCGCATCGTGTCGGCGACGCCGAGCGGCCCGACCCCGGTGACCGCGCGCAGCTCGGTGCCGACCGAGCGGCCGTCGCCCGCGGTGATCTCGACGGTGGTGCCGAGCATCCAGTCCGACTGGCCCTCGAGGTCGGACACGACCTCCCACAGGACGTCGGCGGGGACGTTGACGTCGACCGGGACGGTCAGCTCCACCCGGCCGCCGCCGGCCGGCCGAACGCCCGGGGCCCGGTCGCCGACCCCGCCTGCGGTCCCGCGGTCACCACTGCTGTCGTTGCCCGTCACCGGGGTCCTCCTCGGCGCGCATCCGCGCGATCGTCGCCTCCAACCGGGCCACCCGGTCGGCGAGCTCGTGCCGGTCGGACCGGACCCGGTCCAGCTCGCCGGCCAGCCGGTCGAGTACCCAGTCCACCTCGGCCATCCGATATCCGCGCAGCACCTGCTGGAAACGCAGGTCGCGGACGTCGGCGCCGGACACCTCGCGGGCGGGCAGCCGGGTGGGCGTCGCGTCCGGGGCGAGCGGGGCGAGCTCCTCCCCACGGCCGAAGACCGCGGCCGCCAACACGAAGACCAGCGCGGCGACGCCGGCCAGGACGATCACGTACGCGAGGGCGGTCCCCATGCCGCCATCACATCACGCCGGTCCGACGACGGGTCCCACCCCACGCGGGCGGCGGGCGCGACCACCGGCTCGGCGGACCCTCCGTCGCGCACCCGCCCTGGTGGGGGCCGGTCCACCTGACGCAGCGGACGGGTTTCGGCGCGCCATCCCGTCTCCATGCCGTGGCCGGGACGGGCGTCGTCGGAGCCGACGTCGTCGGGGAGGAACGCGGTAAGGCCGGCACCGGAGTCGTCGACCCCGCACCGGGACAGGGCCGTGGCGAGGACCTCCCGGGAGGTGTGGCCGAGCTCGTGCAGCGGACGGTTGCGGTGCCGGCGCACGCCCAGGTCGGCCTGTGCGATGGCCGCGGTCCCGCCGACGACGGTGTCGGAGTCGGTGTCGAGCAGCAGGCCGATGTCGACGCCGTAGCCGGTCGCGAACGGGAGCCGGTCGAGCAGCTCCCGGGTCGCGGCGTACTCACCGCCGATGGGCTGGCGGACGTGCCGCAGCCCGGGCCGGAGGGCGGCGAGCAGGGGGCGGGCGAGCAGCTCGGTGACACGGCCGCCCTCGTGCCCGCCCGCGTCGTCGCTGCCGCCGGGGCCTACGGAGCCGCCGGGGCCGGTCAGCGGCCGCCGGTGGTAGCCCTTGACCAGCGCGGTCCCGGGCCGGGTGAGCAGCGGGGCGAGGAGCCGTTCGACGAGCTCGGGGTGCGGGTCGACGAGGTCGGCGTCGACGAAACAGACCAGGTCGGCCGGGCGTGGCCCGCTCCCCAGAGCGACCACGGCACGCCACATCGCCTCGCCCTTGCCCGGCAGCACCGGGACACCGGGCACCGCCCGTTCCCGGCCGAGCACCCGAGCCCCGGCCGCGGCGGCGCGCTCCGCGGTGCGGTCGGTGCTGCCGGAGTCGAGGACGACGAGGTCGTCGACCAGCGGGGGGTCGCCCTCGCACAGCCGGGTCAGCCCCGCGACGAGCGGACCGACCGTCGCCTCCTCGTCCAGGGCGGGCAGGACGACGGCGACGCGACGGCCGTCCTTGCGGGCGGCGAGCCGAGCGGCGAGGGGCATGGGCTCAGACGAGCGGACGGGCGCACTCGTCGAGCGCCACGCCGGCCAGCGCCGCGGGGTCGGCCGGGGCGGCGTCGTCACCGCGGACCTGCCGCAGCCGCTCGATCGGGGCCCGCGAGGCGAACCCGCGGTCGACGAGCCCGGCGACCCACTCGACGAGGCCGTCCCAGTGGCCGTCGGGGTCGAGCAGCACGACCGGTTTGCCGTGCAGGCCGAGCGTCCCGGCCGTCCAGACCTCGAACAGCTCCTCGCAGGTCCCGATGCCGCCGGGGAGTGCGAGGAACGCGTCGGCGCGGTCCTCCATCTGCTGCTTGCGCTCGCGCATGCTCTCGACGACGAGCAGCTCGTCGCTGTCGTGGTCGGCCCACTCGCGCTCGACCATGGACCGCGGGATGACCCCGACGGTGCGGCCGCCACCGTCCCGGGCGCCGGCCGCGACCGCGCCCATCATCGACTTGCGGCCCCCACCGGAGACGAGCGTCCAGCCGCGGGCGGCGACGGCACGGCCGACCTCGCGGGCGAGGGCGAGGTAGTGCGGGGCGACGCCGTCGGAGCTGGCGCAGTAGACGCAGACGGCGAACCCGGGCTCCGGACCGGCCATCAGTGCGTCTCCTCCCAGGCGTGGTAGGCCTCGTTGACCACGTCGACGGCGTCGTCGATGTCGTCGGTGACGTGCAGCAGGTCCAGGTCCTTCTCGCTGATCTTGCCGTCGACCAGGACGGTCCTGGCGATCCAGTCGTAGAGGCCGCCCCAGTAGTCGCTGCCGAGCAGTACGACCGGGAACTTGGTGACCTTCTTGGTCTGGACGAGAACGAGCGCCTCGAACAGCTCGTCGAGCGTGCCGAACCCGCCGGGCAGACAGACGAACGCCTGCGAGTACTTGACGAACATCGTCTTGCGGGCGAAGAAGTAGCGGAAGTTGATCCCGAGGTCGACCCACGGGTTCAGGCCCTGCTCGAACGGCAGCTCGATGCCGAGCCCCACCGAGAGCCCGCCCGCCTCGGAGGCGCCGCGGTTCGCGGCCTCCATCGCGCCCGGACCGCCCCCGGTGATCACGGCGAACCCGGCTCCGGCGAGCCGCGCCCCGAGCTCGCGACCCAGCTCGTACTCCGGGGAGCCGACCTTCGTGCGGGCCGAGCCGAACACGGTGGCCGCGCGCGGGAGCTCGGCGAGCATCCCGAACCCCTCGACGAACTCGGCCTGAATGCGCAGCACCCGCCACGGGTCGGTGTGCACCCAGTCCGCCGGGCCGCGCGAGTCGAGCAGCCGCTGGTCGGTGGTGGTCGGCTCGATGCTGCGTTCGCCGCGCAGCACCACCGGGCCTCGCTGCTTCTCGGGCTGCTTCTCGTGCAGCGTCCGGGGATCGGCGTTCTCGTCGGCCATGGTGATCACGGTATTCGGGCGGCGACGGCCGGGCCGCGCCGGTGGGGTCGTGGGCGGTGTCGGGCGGCCCGACGGGGTGACCCCAGCAGTGTCGGCAGCAGTGTCGGCAGCGGTGTCGGCACAGCGTCGGTGCGGTGTCACCCGGTGCGGTGTCACCCGGTGCGGGCCGTCCGGCGGGCTTCGGTCAGACAGTCTCCGACCAGGCGAGCTCCGACCAGGCGAGCTCCGATCAGGCGGAGTCGCCCGCGAGGTAGCGGCGCAGCACCGCGGTGCAGGCGGTGATCGCGTTCTCGGCGACGTGCTCCTCGCGGGTGTGGGCGAGGTTCGGGTCGCCGGGCCCGTAGTTGACCGCCGGGATGCCCAGCGCGGCGAAGCGCGAGACGTCGGTCCAGCCGTACTTCGCCCGCGGCACCGCCCCGGTCGCGGCGACGAACTCCGCGGCCGCCGGTGCGGACAGGCCCGGCAGCGCACCCGGCGAGAGGTCGGTCACTACGAGCGGGAACCCGTCGAACACCTCCCGGACGTGCGCGACGGCCTGCTCGGCGGACCGGTCCGGGGCGAACCGGAAGTTCACCGTGACGACGCACTCGTCGGGGACGACGTTGCCCGCGACCCCGCCGCCGATCCGCACCGCCTGCAGCCCCTCGCGGTACTCGCAGCCGTCGATGTCCACCCACCGCGGCCGGTAGGCGGCCAGCCGCGACAGGATCTCCGCGGCCCGGTGGATCGCGTTGTCCCCCAGCCACGAGCGCGCCGAGTGCGAGCGCCGCCCCGCGGTCCGCAGCTCGACGCGCAGGGTGCCCTGGCAACCGGCCTCGAGCGCACCGTCGGTGGGCTCGCCGAGGATCGCGAGGTCGGCGTCGAGCCAGTCCCCGTGCTCGCGCTCGATGCGGCCGAGCCCGTTGCGCTCCGCCTCGATCTCCTCGCAGTCGTAGAAGATCAGGGTGAGGTCGTGCCGCGGCGCGGCCAACGTGGCCGCGAGGTGCGCGAACACCGCGTCGCCGGACTTCATGTCCGAGGTGCCGCAGCCGTGCACGATCCCGTCGGCACGGCGCGACGGCACGTTGTCCGCGATCGGCACCGTGTCGATGTGCCCGGCCAGCAGCACGCGGTGCGGACGCCCCAGGTTCGTGCGCGCGAGCACCGCGTCACCGGACCGCAGCACCTCCAGATGCGGCGCCTGGGACCGCAGCGCGACCTCGAGCGCGTCGGCGAGCCGCCGCTCGTCCCCGGACACACTGGCGATGTCGACCATCGCAGCGGTCAGGGTCACCGGGTCGGACGTGAGGTCCAGCGCGGGCAGCGTCGTCGTCACCGGCGCGACGCTACCGACCCACCAGGACGGCCCTCCACCAGGACAGCCCTCACCCGCGACCCGCCCGCCCCCCGGGAGCCCCGGACCGGTCCCGCGCGTCGCCGGGTCGGTGCCCCGGGCCGCCGCCGCGCCGCCGGGGAGGGCTCCTCGGTCGTCGCTTTGCTCTGCTCACCGATACGCAGCACGGGCCCACGAGCGTCTCGCACGTCCCTGCCGCTGCCGGGCACGACCGGCGTTGCGAACGGTTTCCGGCCGCCTCCAGGGGCGACCCCGGGGCGCCCGCTGCGTATCGGTGAGCAGAGCAAAGCGAGGCACGGACGACCACCGCCGGGACGGCCGCCCGGGCCGCGGGCGCTGCGTCGCCCGTTGCCGGAACCGCTGACGGGCGGTTGTCCACAAGCGGGCGAGTTGTCCACAGGTTCGCAGGTCACCGGTGCATCCCGGGCTCGTGGGCGCAGGGTCGGTGCATGGACATCATCGAGGGCGACCGGTTGCCCGAGGAGCCGCCGCCGGCGCCGGTCGACGTCGTCGTGCCCGATCTGTCCGGGCTCGTCCGGCGGGTGCGGCGCAGCGCGGACCTGTCACAGCGGGAGCTCGCGGAGCGGACGGGGCTGGCGCCGTCGACCATCGCCCGGATCGAGAGCCGGTCGCTCGCGCCGGCGCTGGACACGCTGGCGGCGATCCTGGCGGTCGCGGGGCTGCGGATGGTCGTCGTGGACGCGGAAAACCGGCGAGTGCCGCCGATGGAGGACCCGCCGGGTGACCTGCGTGACGGGGCGGGCCGCCGGTTCCCGTCGCATCTGGACGTGATCCTCGATCCGCTGCCCGGTGAGTGGTGGGGCGACCGGTACGGCTGCGCGCGCCCGCCGGAGACGTTCCACCGGGATCGGGCGCTGCGCGATGCGATGCGGCGGCGCAGCGTGTGGGAGGTGCGGGTCGCGCAGTTCCGCACCGCGCCGCCACCGCCGACGGTCGAGCACTGGATGGTGCTGCAGGCCCGGTGCCGGGCGTGCGGGCGGCTCCCGGACCCACCACCGCCGCCGTTCGCGCCGGCCGCGGTGCTCCGCTACCTGCAGGCCGCCGCGGTGCTGCTCGCGGTGCGGGCGGCCGATCATGCCGACGTGTCCCGGCGCACCCACCGCGGCGTGCCGTGGGCGACGGCGGGACGGTAGGTTCGGGGCCCGTGAGCACCGAGTACCGCCGCGAAGGCGCTTCCGGAACCGGCCTGGCCACGGTCACGACCGACGGCACCGTCCTCGACGTCTGGTACCCGGCTCCGGTGCTGGGCGGGGACGCGTCCGACAACGGTGCCGAGCTGCAGCCCCTCGTCGGGACCGACGAGCTGCGTGAGGTCCGCACCGAGGTCGTGCGCACCGAGATCCGCTCGCTCGCCGACGCACCGGCCGACGCCGCCGACGTCTACCTCCGACTGCACCTGCTCAGCCACCGCCTCGTCCAGCCCCACCAGGTGAACCTCGAGGGCCAGTTCGGGCTGCTCGCCAACGTCGTCTGGACCAACCACGGCCCGTGCCCGGTCCCCGGGTTCGAGCTCACCCGGGCGAAGCTGCGCGGCCGCGGTCCGGTGACCGTCACCCACGTCGACAAGTTCCCGCGGATGGTCGACTACGTGATCCCCGCCGGCGTGCGGATCGGTGACGCCGACCGCGTCCGGCTCGGCGCGCACCTGGCCGAGGGCACGACCGTCATGCACGAGGGCTTCGTCAACTTCAACGCCGGCACCCTCGGCGCGTCGATGGTCGAGGGCCGGATCTCGGCCGGGGTCGTCGTCGGGGACGGCTCGGACGTCGGCGGCGGTGCCTCGATCATGGGGACGCTGTCCGGGGGTGGCAAGGAGGTCATCTCGATCGGCCGCCGCTGCCTGCTCGGCGCGAACGCCGGCCTGGGCATCTCCCTCGGCGACGACTGCGTGGTCGAGGCCGGCCTCTACCTCACCGCAGGCACCAAGGTCACGCTGCCCGACGGCAGCACCACCGCGGCACGCGAGCTGTCCGGCCGCAACGGGCTGCTGCTGCGTCGCAACTCGGTGTCCGGCGCCGTCGAGGTGCTGGCCCGCACCGGCGACGGCATCGCCCTCAACGCCGCGCTGCACGCCAACTGACGGCCCGGCAGCGGTTCACGGCGGAACACCCACAAGAGCAGGACGGCAGGGACATGGTGGGTACGGACGGGGCTGCGCAGCCTCCGGGGAACGACCTCTACGGCGCCGCGGACCTCGGTGAGCCGCTGACCGCCGGGCCGCAGGACCCGGCGGTGGCGCACGTCCGTGCGCTCCTGGACAAGCGGCTGCGCGCGATGCTGCGGCACGAACCCGGTGTACGCGACGGGTCCGACATCGAGGACCTGCACCAGATGCGGGTCTCGGTGCGGCGGATGCGGGCGGCGCTCAAGGCCGCCCGCCCCCTGCTCGATCAGACCTGGGCGGACCTGCTGCGGGCCGAGCTCGGCCGGCTCGGCCGGGCGCTCGGCCCGGTGCGCGACCTCGACGTGATGATCGACCGCCTGCGCGGCGAGGTGTCCACGCTGCCCCCGGCCGAGCTGGCCGCCGGTGAGCGGCTGGTCGCGGTGCTGGAGGCCGACCGGGTCGGTGCCCGCGCCGAGATGCTGGACGAGCTCGACTCCGACCGGTACGCCGCACTGCGTCGCTCGCTGGTCGAGGCCGTCTCGGCGCCGCTGCCGGAGCCGCCGGCGGAGGTCGCCCGCCCCGAGCTGATCGAGCTGGTCCGGGCCGAGACCCGCAAGCTCGTGAAGGCGGTGCGTCGCGCCGGGCCGAACCCGCCGGACATGACCTTGCACGACCTGCGGATCCGCACCAAGCGGTTGCGCTACACCGGTGAGCTCGTCGAGCCGGCGATGCGCGACGAGGACGGGTCCCGCACCGAGGACGCCCGCCAGGTCCGGCGGATGCTCAAGGCCGCCGCCGGGCTGCAGGAGGTCCTGGGAGACCACCAGGACGCCTGCGTCGCCGAGCACCGCATCCGCGCCCTGCTCGACGAACTGGGCCCCGGACCCGACGCCCACGAGGTCTTCGTCGGCGGCCGGCTGGTCGAGCGCGAACGGGCCCGCGCCGAGGCGCTGCGCGAGCAGTGGTGGGCCGCGTGGGAGCACCTGGCCGAGCAGGCCGAGGTCCTCTGAGCCGGACCGCTCAGCGCGGGCGGTCCCCGATCCGGACCACCGCGACGCCCTGCAGCCCGGCACCGATCAGGAGCAGCCCGATCGCGGGCGGGAACCCGGCGGCGTCGATGACCACCCCCATCACCAGCGGCCCGATCCCGGCGCAGAAGTAGCCGATCCCGAGGCCGAACCCGCTGACGGCGGCGCTGCGGGCCGGGGTCGGCGTGCGCCAGGCGATCACCGTCAGGCCCAGCGGGAACCCCGCGCCGACCCCGATGCCGATCAGGACCGCCCACAGCCACGGCAACGGTGAACCCGGCGCGGGGGCGAGCAGCACCCCGAGCGTCCCCGCGGCGGAGCTGAGCACGGTCAGGGCCGCCCAGAACCGCCACCGGCGTCGTCGCTCGGCCGCGGCCGGGAACAGCAGGGCCGCCGGGATCTGCGCGATGCCCCACACCGCGAGAAGGAGCCCCGCTGCCTGCGGTGACCAGCCCTGGGACTCGTAGAACGGGGACAGCCAGGTCAGCCAGCCGTAGAAGATCGTCGACGAGCCCGCCAGGTAGCAGGCGATGCGGCGGGCGAACGGGTCGTGACGGACCCGGACCTCCTCGGCGACCGACGGGCCGTCGTCGGTCGTTCCCCGCGCGTCCGGGGTGTCCGGGCGGGCGCGACCGATCCGGCTCGCCACCGGTGCCCACACCGCGACGGCGAGCACCGCGGGCACCGCCCACACCGCGAGCGAGAAGGACCATCCGCCCAGCGCGACGGCCAGGGGCACCGCGACGGCGGAGGCGACCGTCGCGCCGATCATCATCGAGACGACGTAGGCGCCGGTCACCGCGCCGGCCCGCTCGGCCAGGTGCTCCTTCACGACCCCGGTGAGCAGCACCCCGGACACCCCGATGCCGAGCCCGACCAGCACCGAGCCGCCGACCAGGGCCGGCAGTGCCGCCACCGACCGCAGCAGGCTGCCGACCCCGATCGTCGCCACGGCGACACCCAGTAGCCGTTCACGGCCGACCCGGGTGGCGACGGCGGCCGCGCCGAACGAGCCCGCCGACATCATCAGCACCGCACCGGCCTGGACCAGACCCGCCGCGCCCGCCCCGATCCCGAGGTCGGCGCGGGCGGTCTCCAGCAGGGGCGGGTAGCCGGCGAGCCCGGCCCGCAGGTTCACCGCGAGGGCGAGCACCCCGAACAGGACCAGTGCCGGTCGCACGGCCGGGTGCCTCCCGACCGGTCGCCCCGACCCCGGACCCGGGTCGCGATGCGCGGCCGGCCCGGAGGCCGTGCCGGGACCGGACGACGCGGACGGGTCGGCGCCACCGGGGTTGCAGGGACGCGGTGCCTGCATTCGACGGCTCCTTCGCCTGCCGGATCGCTGCACCGGCGTCGTGACTGATCCGCCGATCCTCTCCCGGGTCCTTGCCTATCGCAACGACAGTCGGGGGTTCAGGCGGTCCCGAGCCGATCCACGGCGGCGTCGATGCGCTCGTCCGGCGCGGTCAGCCCCACCCGGACGTGCCGGGCGCCCGCGGGCCCGTAGAACTCGCCGGGAGCGACAAGGATCCCCAGACCGGCGAGCCGGTCCACGGTGTCGCGGCACGGCTCGTCCGCGCTCGCCCACAGGTAGAGCCCGGCCTGCGAGTGCTCGATCGTGAGCCCGGCCTTCTCCAGCCCGGCCCGCAGGCGGGTGCGACGGGCGTCGTAGCGGGCGGCCTGCTCGGCGACGTGCGCGTCGTCGGAGACGGCCGCCTCCAGAGCGGCCTGCACCGGACGCGGAACGATCATGCCCGCGTGCTTGCGGACCTCCAGCAGCCCCGACACCAGCGCCGGGTCCCCGGCGACGAACCCGGCGCGGTACCCGGCCAGGTTCGACACCTTCGACAGCGAGTGAACCGCCAGCAGGCCGGTGGAGTCGCCGGCGCAGACGTCGGGGTGCAGCACCGAGCGCGGCGCCGGCTCGGCGTCGCCGGGCAGACCGAGGTAGCACTCGTCGGAGGCGACGACCGCGCCCCGCTCCCGGGCCCAGGTCACGACCTTGCGCAGGTGCTCGACCGGCAGGACCCGGCCGGTCGGGTTCGACGGCGAGTTCAGCCAGACCAGCCGGACCCGTGCCGGACCGGCGGCGGTGAGGCCGTCGGAACGGACGTGCTCGGCCCCCGCCAACCGGGCCCCGACCTCGTAGGTCGGGTACGCGAGCTCCGGGATGACGACGGTGTCGCCAGCGCCGAGTCCCAGCAGCGTCGGCAACCAGGCGACCAGCTCCTTCGAGCCGATCGTGGGCACCACCGCGGCCGGGTCGACCCCGGGCACGCCGAAGCGCCGCTGCAACGAGGCGACGACCGCCTCACGCAGCGACGCCGGGCCGTGCGTCGTCGGGTAGCCGGGCTCGGCGGCGGCCGGCCCGGCCAACGCCTCCCGCAGCACCCCGGGGACCGGGTCCACCGGGGTGCCGACCGACAGGTCGACGATGCCGTCGGGGTGCGCCGCCGCGCGCTCGCGCGCGCCGGTCAGCGAGTCCCACGGGAAGTCGGGGAGGTCGAGCCTGCTCACTCGTCGTGTTCCTGCGGGGGCAGGCTCTTGGCCGGCTCCACGTCACGGTCGACCTTGCCGAGCTTCGACGCCCCGCCGGGCGAGCCCAGCTCCTCGAAGAAGTCCACATTGGCCTTGGTGTAGGCGGCCCACTGGTCGGGGACATCGTCCTCGTAGTAGATGGCCTCGACCGGGCAGACCGGCTCGCACGCACCGCAGTCGACGCACTCGTCGGGGTGGATGTAGAGCATCCGTCCACCCTCGTAGATGCAGTCCACCGGGCATTCCTCGATACACGCCTTGTCGAGCAGGTCGACGCAGGGTTCGGCGATCACGTAGGTCACTTCGGTGGTCCTCCACTCGGAGCAGCGGGCACCCGGCGATCATGTGGTGGTGGGGTGCCCGGTCAAACTGGGACGCTCGCAGGTTAACCCGCGGCCCCCGGCGGGGCAGGAGTGAGGTGGTCGGCTTCATGCTCGACGAGCTGGCAGGACGGCGAGTGGCCCTGCGCCACCGCATCGCGCCGGAGGACGCGCCGGGCCCCGGACTGACCGACGCGGTCGGTGAGCTGGAGCCCGACGGGCCCGACGCGGTCATCGTCCACACCCGGTCGGGGCCGGTCCACGTGCGGCGCGACGCCGTCGTCGCCGTCCGGGAGGTGCCGCCCGCCCCGGCCCGGCGGGCGTCGCGTGCGGCGGTGGACCGGCTGGAACGCGTGCGGGCGACGGCCTGGCCGGCACCGGTCGTCGAGGAGCTGGGCGGCTGGCTGCTGCGCGCGGCTGGCGGCTGGACCCGGCGGGCGAACTCCGCGCTCGCACTCGGGGACCCGGGGATGCCGGTGGAACGCGCCCTGGAACGGGTGCGGGAGTTCGCCGGGCGGCACGGCATCGTCCCGGTGGTGCAGGCCCCGGTGGAGGCGCCCTGGTCGAACCGGGTGATCGAAGCGGGCTGGGTGCGGGACGAGGGCCCCGGGACCTGCAGCGTGCTCGTCACCCGCGCCGCGTCCGACGCCCCGGCACCGCGGTGGCCCGCAACGCCCGGACCCGACTGGTGGGCCGCGCAGGGCGAGCCGGAACCCGCGCCCGGCGCGCCCGCGTGGGCGGTGCTGACCGGGGCGCCTGCCGAGGTGCTGCGTCCCGGTGAGCAGAGCAAAGGGACGAGCACGGACCCCGTCGAGGTCGGGTTCGGCACGCTCGCCGACGCCGACGGGACGCCGGTCGCGTCGGTGCGCGCCGCCGTCGTCGACGACCACGTCTACGTGTCACGCCTGTGGGTTGTCCCGGCCGCGCGGCGGGGCGGGCTCGCGTCCCGGCTCACCGGACAGGCTCTGGCCTGGGGCGCGGCGCACGGTGCGCGGCACGGGATGCTCGACGTCGCCGACGACAACCCCGCCGCGCTCGCCCTCTACCGCGGCACCGGCTGGACCGACCACCACCGCTACCACTACCTGGTTCCCCCGGAGCCTGCCTGACCGGAGGATCAGGAGCTCAGGCGAACCCGCGGGCGAGCAGCCAGGCGCGGGCCTGCTTGGCGGCACGCTTGAGCCCCGACCACTCCCCCAGGTACTTCCCGACGACGCCGACGACCGGCAGCAGCCCGAGCCACTGGTGGTAGAAGCGGCCGTGCGGACGCTTGTCGAGCTCGTCCTCCACACCCCACAGGGCCCGTCCGAGGCGCCAGACGGCGCTGCCCACACGCTTGAGCGTGGCCCGCTTGCCGCCGTCGCCGGCGAGGTCACCGGTGAGCTCCTCGGCGCGGGCGTCGGCCGCGGCGTCCTCGGCCGCGGTGAGCTCCCGGGCGGCGAGGTCGAGCTCACGCTGGAACAGCACCGACGCCAGCAGCTCGACGAGCCGGTCCTCCGAGCGCACCCCGTGCTCGCCCGCGATCGCGACGAGCAGCAACCCCTCCCCCGCCGCGCCGACGGCGTCGGACACCGGCAGGGTGCGCGCCAGCGCCCCGCCCAGGCCCGGGATCGCGGCGATCAGCGTCGTGAACCGGCCGACCCGGTAGACCCACCAGTCGCTGCGGGCGGGGACGTCCATCGCCGCCCAGGCCGAGGTGCCGGGGACCTTCACCGACGCCAGCGCGTCGAGGATCTTGTCGGCCAACGAGCGTTCCTCGTCGCTCGTGTCCACCGCGCGGTCCGGGCCGGGCGTCACCCGGGCGCGCAGGCCGAACGGGTCGGACTCACGCAGCCCGTCGAGCACCGGCCGGGTCGCCCGCACGAACGGGCGCAGGACCCGCACCAGATCGTCGTCGGAGATCGTCATCAGCTGACCCTACGGTCGCGGCCGTCCGCCAGCCGGTCGAGCGCCCTGCGGAACGACACGACACCGGTCACGGCGCCGGCGACGAGCAGCAGCAGCGACTCCCAGTTCACCGGGAGCAGGAGGTCCCCGCCCGGCCCGAAGAAGCCGAGCACGAGCACCGCCGCGAACCACACGACCAGCGGGGCGGCGGCACCCGCCGGGGTCGGGAGGATCTCGGTGACCGTGGTGTGGATCAGCCACGGCAGCGAGACGACCACGATCACCGTGCCCAGCGGCACCGGGACCGGCCCGATGTAGAGCATCTGGAACATCAGCTCGAAGGCCACCAGCAGCACCGAGATCACCAGCAGCACCAGCGCGAGCGGGAGCCTCGTCACGTCGCTCATCCGTCGACCCCCTCGAACAGGTCCGACTCCATCGTGCCGGGCGGCGCACCGGCGAGCACGTACTCCTCGACCCCCAGCAGCGGCTGCACGATGCCGTTGCTCATCGCGAACGCGACCCAGCCGTCGCCGCTGCGGACGTCGATCTGGGTGGCGTGTGCCCGCATCGCGGCGACGCGTGCGTCGTCGTGGGCGTCGACGTCGACCCGGGTCGTGACGGCCCCGACGTCGTGGCCGGGGTGCTCGTCGGGCTCCGGCCAGCGCAGCCCGGTGCGGTCCGGGTCCCCGCCGAGGGCGGAGTGCAGCTCGGCGAGCCCGGCGTCGAGCAGCGCGCTCGACCGGACCGCGAAGTACAGCTTGGCGACGACGTCCGGGCGCGCCCCGGCGGCGGCGACGGCCAGCTCGTGCGCGCGGACGTGGTCGGGGTGGCCGTAGCTGCCGTCGGAGGCGTAGGAGACCAGCACCTGCGGGCGGACCTCGTCGATGATCTCCAACAGCTGCGCGAGCTGGGTGCCGAACGGCTCCGGGGCGGCGAACGCCCGCGGGTGCAGCTCCGGCGGCAGCGCCGCGCGGGTCCCGTGCCCGGCCAGCACCATGCCGGAGTCGCGCCAGCGCCCGGGGCCACCGAGCCAGCGGTGCCGGGGCCCGCCGAGGGCGGCCAGCGCGGCGTCGAGCTCGCGGATGCGGTAACCGCCGAGCTGGTCACCGCGGTCCGGGGCGAGCTCGGCCAGCTCCGGTCCGATCACCTCGCCCTCCTCACCGAGGGTGCAGGTCACCACGGTGACCTCGCAGTCGGGATCGGCGGTGTAGCGGGCGATGGTCCCGCCGGTGGTCAGGGTCTCGTCGTCCGGGTGGGCGTGGACGAGCAGGAGGCGACGAGCAGGCACCCGAGGAGCCTACGGGGCGATGATCGACCCCGCCGCGGCGTGGGGCACGACGGGCAGCGGGTACTCCGCCGCCTCCCCCGTCGCCGGGGGAAACGTGATCGTCGCGCCGGTCAGCGGAACGGTCGGGACGGCGGTCCCGGCCAGCCCCGCGGGCGCGACGCCGTCGCGGACCAGCAGGTCACCCAGGGCCGCGATCATCGCGCCGTTGTCGGTGCACAGCCGCGGTACGGGAACCCGCAGGGTGATCCCGGCGGCGGCGCAGGCGCGCTCCATCTCGGTGCGCAGCACCCGGTTCGCCGCGACCCCGCCGACCATGAGCAGGGTGTCCGCGCCGCGCTCGGCACACGCCCGCAGCGCCTTGCGGACCAGGACGTCCACCACGGCCATCTGGAACGACGCGGCGACGTCGGGCACCGGGACCGCGCGGCCCGCATCCTGGGCCGCCTCGACGTGCCGGGCCACGGCGGTCTTGAGCCCGGAGAAGGAGAAGCCGAACGCGGCGTCGCGCGGGCCGGTCATCGGACGCGGGAACGCGATCGCGGCCGGGTCGCCGTCGAGGGCGGCCCGCGACACCGACGGGCCGCCCGGGTAGGGCAGGCCCAGCAGCCGGGCGACCTTGTCGAAGGCCTCCCCCGCGGCGTCGTCGACGGTGTCGCCGAGGTGCTCGACGGGATCGCGGGCCAGGTCGCCCAGCGCCAGCAGCGAGGTGTGCCCGCCGGACACGATCAGGCAGACGCAGCGGTCGGGCAGCGGCCCGTGCTCCAGGACGTCGACGGCGGCGTGCCCGGCGAGGTGGTGCACCCCGTAGAGCGGCACGTCCAGGGCCGCCGCGTACGCCTTCGCCGCCGCGACACCGACGTGCAGCGCCGGCGACAGCCCCGGCCCCGCGGTGACGGCGACGGCGTCGACGTCGGACAGCGACACCCCGGCCGCCTCGACGGCCGCGCGCACCATCGGGGTCACCGCGCTCACGTGGGCACGGGCCGCGACCTCCGGGACCACACCGCCGAAACGGGCGTGCTCGTCCGCCGACGACGCCAGCCCCTCGCCGAGCAGCACCCCGTCCCGGACGAGACCGGCACCGGTCTCGTCGCACGACGTCTCGATCCCCAGAACCAGCGACACGCCACCCAGTTTCGCACCGGGTGGCGTGTCGTGGCCGTGGGGCCCTGGTCCGGCGGGTCCGCTCGGTCAGGTCCGCAGGAGCGCGCGCTCCTCGGCGAAGTGGCAGGCCACCCGGTGCCCCGGCCCGGACGCGATCTCCAGGACCGGCTTCTCGTCGATGCAACGCGCCTTGTCGGTGTCGGACAGCTCCAGGTGCTTCCAGCACCGGGTGCGGAACCGGCAGCCCGACGGCGGGTCGGCCGGGTTGGGCACGTCCCCGGTCAGCACGATCCGCTCGCGCACCCGCTCGACCTGTGGGTCCGGGACGGGAACCGCCGAGATCAGCGCCTGGGTGTAGGGGTGCTGCGGCCGGTCGAACAGGTCGTCGCGGTCGGCGACCTCGACGACGTTGCCCAGGTACATCACCGCGACGCGGTCGGAGATGTGGCGTACCACCGACAGGTCGTGGGCGATGAACAGGTAGGTCAGCCCGAAGTCGCGCTGCAGCTGCTCGAGGAGGTTGAGCACCTGGGCCTGGATGGACACGTCCAGGGCCGAGACCGGCTCGTCGAGCACCACGAACTTCGGGTTCAGCGCGATCGCTCGGGCGATGCCGACGCGCTGGCGCTGCCCGCCGGAGAACTCGTGCGGGTAGCGCTCGGCGTACTCGGCCGAGAGCCCCACGGTCTCGAGCAGCTCCGGGATCGTGGAGTCGGTGAGCTCACCGCCGAGGAGCTCGTACTTCTCCGACAGGATCGACCGGACGGTCATGCGTGGGTTCAGCGACGCGTACGGGTCCTGGAAGACGATCTGCATGTCCTCCCGGGCCGAGCGCAGCTCCCCCTGTCCGAGCGCGGTCACGTCGCGGCCGTTGACGTGCACGCTGCCCGCGGTGGGCTCGTGCAGCCGCAGGATCGCCCGGGCCGCGGTGGACTTGCCGCAGCCGGACTCGCCGACCAGCGACAGCGTCTGCCCCTCGGGGATCTCCAGGTCGATGCCGTCGACGGCCTGCACCACGCCGACCGTGCGCTGGAACAGCACCCCGGAGCGGATCGGGAAGGACTTGGTCAGCCCCGCGGTGCGCAGCATCGGCTCGCCGTCCGACGTCTCCGCGACGCGCGCCTCGGATCCCGGGACGGCCGGCTCCCGCGGCGTGGCGGCGGCCTGGCCCACCTCGTCGGGGTGCAGGCAGGCGTGCAGGTGGCCGGGCCGGTCGGAGATCTGGACCAGCTCCGGGGTCTTCTCCGCGCACGACGACGTGGCGAACCGGCAGCGCGGGTGGAACGCGCAGCCCGACGGGACGTGCGCGAGGTTCGGCGGCTGCCCGGGGATCGGCTCCAGCTTCTCCGGCCGGGCCTGGTCCATCCGCGCCAGCGACGACAGCAGCCCGTAGGTGTAGGCGTGCCGCGGCTCGGCGAAGATCTCGTCGTTGGTCCCGGTCTCGACGACCTTGCCCGCGTACATGACCATGATCCGGTCGGCGTGCGCCGCAACCAGGCCCAGGTCGTGGGTGATCAGGACGATCGCCGTCTCACGCTGCTCCTGGAGCTTCTCGAGCAGGTTCATGATCTGGGCCTGCACGGTGACATCGAGCGCGGTGGTCGGCTCGTCGGCCAGCAGGACCTTCGGGTCGTTCGCGAGCGCCATCGCGATCATCGCGCGCTGGCGCATCCCGCCGGAGAACTCGTGCGGGTACTGCGACGCCCGCGTGGCCGGATTCGGGATGCCGACCTCGCCGAGCAGGTCGACGGCGCGACGGCGGGCGGTCACCTTGCCCGCCTGCCGGTCGTGGGCCCGGATCATCTCGGCGATCTGGTCGCCCACCTTGTAGACCGGGTTCAGCGCGGTCAGCGGATCCTGGAAGATCATCGCGATGTCCTTGCCGCGCAGCTTGCGCTGCTCGGACTCCGACATCGTCAGCAGCGAGCGGCCCTCCAGCAGCACCTCGCCGCTGGGGAACGTCGCGGGCGGGGTCGGGACGAGGCCCATCAGGCTCATCGCCGACACCGACTTCCCGGAGCCGGACTCACCGACGATCGCCAGGGTCTCGCCCCGGTCGACGTGCCAGCTGACGCCGTCGACGGCCTTGACCACGCCGGCGTCGGTGGAGAAGTGCACCCGCAGGTCGCGCACCTCGAGCATGTGCTCGCTTCGGTTCTCGGTCACGGGTCAGTTCCTCCCGCGCAGCTTGGGGTCGAGGGCGTCGCGCAGGCCGTCGGCCACGAACGCGAAGCCCAGCGTGGTGATCGCGATGGCGGCGGACGGGAAGATCCACAGGAAGCTCTTGCCCGGCACCGACAGGTACTGGGAGGCCTGCGAGATCAACCGGCCCCACTCCGGGACGTCCGGCGGGACACCGACACCGAGGTAGGACAGGGTCGCCATCGCGACCACGACGACGCCGATCGAGGTGAACGAGTACACGAGCACCGGTGCCACGGCGTTGGGCAGGATGTGCCGCGTCAGGATCCGCCGGGTGCCCGCCCCGATCGAGCGGGCCGCCTCGACGTACTCGGCCTCCCGCAGGGCCAGCACCTGGCCACGCATCAGCCGGGCGGTCGTCATCCAGCCCAGCGCGACGAGTGCGATGACGACCGGGAGCGTCCCACCGCCGACCGCGCGGACGATCACCAGGGCACCCACCAGTGGTGGGAACGCAAGGAAGATGTCGATGATCCGGGCGATGACCGCGTCCCACGCGCCGCCCTTGAACCCGGCGAGCGCACCGAGCGTCAGCCCGAGGACGAGGGAGAAGAAGACCACGGACAGACCGACGATCATCGCCAGCCGGACGCCGTAGATGATCCCGGAGTACAGGTCTCGGCCGAGGACGTCGGTGCCGAAGAAGTGCGCCGACGACGGCGGCTGCAGCGTGTTGAGCAGGTTCTGCTCGAACGGGTCGTAGGGCGTCGAGAACGGCGAGATGATCGCCATGACGATCTCGAACGCGACGATGACCAGCCCGGCCATGGCGAGCTTGTTGCGGCGGTAGCGCCGCCAGATCTCGGCGAACTGGCCATTGGACCGTCCACGGCGGCGGCCGTCGGGGACCGGCGTGACGGCCTCGGCGGGGTCGCCGCCGGGCAGTCCGAGCGCGGCGGCCGGATCGGTGGCCGGCGCGCCGGGGGTGGGTGGTGGGTTCATGCGAGGGATCGCCTCACTCAGTCAGCTCAGGCGGATGCGCGGGTCGAGGTAGGCGTAGAGGATGTCGACGAGCATGGAGAGCAGCACGTAGGCCACCACGCTGTAGACGACCACCGCCATGATGACCGGCGCGTTGTTGTTCGTGATCGCGCGGGCCAGCAGGAACCCGGCGCCGTTGTACTGGAACACCGTCTCGGTGACGATCGCGCCACCGATGTAGGTGCCCAGGGTGAGCCCGACGAAGGTGACGACGGGTAGCAGCGACGTCCGCATGGCGTGTTTGCCGATGACCGTCCGCTCGGACAGACCCTTGGCGCGCGCGGTGCGGATGTAGTCGGCCTGCAGGACCTCCAACATCGACCCCCGCATCAGCCGGGCGACGAACGCCGACTCGATGATCGCGAGGGTGAACGCGGGCAGGATCACGTCCCAGTACCAGGGCACCTCCTCGAGGAAGCTGCGCGGTACCGGCGGGAACGGCCCGACTCCCGAGACGTTCGCGACCAGGAAGATCGCGACGACGAACACCGGGACACCGATGCCAATGGTGGAGACGACGGTGACGAACACGTCCCAGAACGAGTAGCGGCGCACCGCGGCGATCACACCGGCCGTCACCCCGAACAGGACGAGGAACAGCAGCGCGACGACGGCGAGCAGGATCGTGTTGGGGACGGTCTCGGCGAGGAGCTGGGAGACCGGACGCCGCTGGTCGAAGTCGAGGCCGAAGTCGCCGGTGACCATGTTGCCGAGGTAGTTCACGAACTGGACCGGCAGCGGCTGGTCGAGACCGAACTTGGCGCGGTTGATCGCGGCGACCTCCGGCGGGACGACCTTCTCCCCGGTGGAGGCGAAGGGGTCCCCGAGCGAGAACGTCGCGATGAAGATCAGGAAAGCGGTGACGACGACGACCAGGATCCCCTGGAGCAGCCGCCGAAGGATGAATCGGCCCATGGATGCACGGACTTTCGTGTGGTGGGAACGCCGCACGACGGCCCGCGTCCCGGGGTCGCCGGGACGCGGGCCGCGTCAGCGGGACGTCACTTGAGGGTGATCGTGTCGAACGTCGGGTCCTCGGAGAAGTCCATGTTCACGTTGCCGAACTTCTCGGTGTTGACCAGGCGGGACTGCTGGCGGAACCAGAGCGGGATCAGCGCGAGGTCGTCGCCGATGGCGATCTTCTCGGCCCGCTTGTAGAGGTCGTTGCGGGCGGCCTCGTCCTGGGTCTGCGCGGCCTGCGCGAGCAGCTTGTCGAACTCCGGGTTGGAGTAGCGGCCACGGTTGTCACCCTGGGCCGGCTCGCTCGGCGAGGCGGCACCGATCGACTGGGTGGCGAGCAGCGGGAACAGATAGTTACCCGGGGTCGGGTAGTCGGCGCTCCACGCCGCACGCCACAGGCCGGAAGCCTCGGGCTGCTGCTCGTTGTCGAGCAGGTCACGGAACGGCACACCGGTGTAGGTGACCTTCAACCCGAGGTTCTGCTCGAGCTGCTGCTTGACCGCCGCGGTCCACTCCTCGTGACCGGCGCCGGTGTTGTACTGCAGCTTCACCTCGGTGCCGGGGGTGAGACCGGCCTGCTGCGCGAGCCGCTTCGCCTCGTCCGGGTTGTAGGTGCACGCGGTGCAGACACCGGGGGTGTAGGCGTCCGGGAAGTTCGGCGGGATCAGCGCGTCGGCCGGCGAGGTCGAGTTCTGCAGCACACCCTGCACGATCGCGTTGCGGTCGATCGCCATCGAGACGGCCTTGCGTGCATCCGCACTGTTCAGCGGCTTGGTGGTGACCGAGACCAGCAGGTAGTTGTTGCCGTTGGTCTTCTTGTTCAGCCACTTGCCCTGGGGCTCGTAGGTCGACTTGGCCTGGTTCAGGACGGGGGTGGGCATGCGCGCCCAGTCGAACTGGCCGTTCTGGAAACCGTTGTACTCGGCGGTGACGCCGCCGCCCTCACCGGACGGGACGATGGTGATCTCGACGGCGTCGAGGTTCGCCTTGGTCCCCGCGGTGTAGGTGTCGTTGCGGACCAGCCGGATGCCGCGGTCGTGCTGCCAGGGGCCGTCCATCTTGAACGGGCCGTTGCCGATCGGCAGGTCGTTGTAGGTCTTGTTGTCCGCCGCGCCCGCGGTCGAGGGGACCGGGCTCAGCGCCGGGTGGTAGGTCCGCAGCTCGAACTCGCAGTCGGGCTTGGACAGCGTCACCTTGAGCTGGTTCGGGTTGGTCGCGTCCACGCCGGACAGCGCGTTGGCGGTCCCGGCCTGCATCTGGTCGTACCCCTGCACCTCGTCCAGGTGGTACGAGACCTCCGACGCCGAGGCCTTCGCCGCGGTGCGCTCCCAGCCCCGCTTGAACGAGGTGGAGTTCAGCGCCTCGCCGTTGGAGAACTTCTGGTCCGGCTTGAGGTCGAACACCCACTGCGTGCAGTTCTGGTTCGGCGTCCACTTCGAGGCCACGCCGTCGTAGACGTCACCGTTCGGCTTGACCCGGATCAGGCCCGTGAACAGCGCCCGGTTCACGAGGGCGCCCTCGGACTCCTGGGTGTTGTACGGGTCGATCGCGGTCGGCTCGGTGATCGCCAGCCGGAACGTGCCGCCCGGCTTGCCGGGCACCTCCGGCTGGTCAGGGGTCTCCTCGAACCCGGCGGCGGTGTTGCCGCTGCCTCCCGTGTTGCTCTGCTGGCTGCAACCCGTGAGGACCAGCCCCACGACCGCGGTCAGGGCGATGGCCGAAGCGGCCGCCCTTCTTCCCCTCATCTGCCGTGCCTCTCGAGATGTCGTGGGTGCACGCCGTTGTCGCACCCGTCCGGGACGCGACGGACCACCGGATGTGTGCCGGGGCCCGTCAGGGAGGCACGCTAGGAATCGCGGCCCTCCAGCAGCGAGGTCCGACGCCGATCGTGGCGAAACGGTGACCATTGAACGACGTGACGGGCTCGCAGCCGAACCGGACAGTAACAACGGAGCGTTGCGTCGCACAGCCCTCGATGCACGCCGAAACATAGTTGGTACTTACGTACCACTCGGCGTCACCATGCAGCAGCGGAGTGCGCCCGAACGGGCGCACCCGACGGTGTCAGTTCGGGTCGTCCTCGCCGGTCGGGCGCTCGCCCGAGCCCTCCGGCTCGGCCCAGGTCCGGGCACCCGACATCGGACCGGTCGCGATCGGGCCGGGGGTGACCCGGGTGGCCGCGTCGGTCTGCTGGTTGCTGATGACCAGACCCTGCGCCTGGTAGAGCGGCAGCGCGGGCAGCTGACGCCACAGCACCCGCTCGGCCTCGGCGACGACGGCCGGGTCCGGGCTGTCGGCGACCAACAGCTCGTCGAGCAACGGCTGCAGCGCGGGGAAGCAGGCCACGCCCGGCAGCTCGCCGGACACCGCGTCCGCGGGGCAGCCGTAGTCGGAGTCCAGTCGCGGCCCGATCGCGCCGTAGGCGGCCCGGGGTGCGACGAGCACGTCGACCGCGACCGGAGCACCGGACCCCGGGGCACCGGACGTCGTCGGAACGGTGGTCGTCGCGGGCGGGGGCGTGGTGACCGGTGCGGCGCCACCGCCGACCGGGCCCGCGCCCGGGGCGGGCGTGCTGGTGGGGGTCGGCGTCGTCGGAGCGACGCTCGGGTCGGTCAGCAGGTCCGGTGCCGGCGGGGCGACGATCGTGGCGCCGATCCCGCCGGCTTTGAGCTGCTCAGCCACGACGCGGGCGACGTTCACGTCCTCGGTCCGCTCGGCCCCGGCACCGATGACCACGCTGAGCGGGCGCCCGCCGAGGGTCCACCGGCCGTCCTCACCACGGACGTAGCCCGCCTCGGTGAACGCGGCCGCAGCCGCGGCAGCGTCGGGTCTGCCGGGTGCACCGGCCGGCGCGGTCGCCACGTAGCCGGGGTCCGACGGGGCGGCGCCGAAGGCGTTCACGGCCACGGCGTCGGGGTTGACGCGCTCCCGGATCGCGTCGCGGTCCAGCAGCGCCGCGATGCCCTCGCGGACCCGGGGATCGGCCAGCGGGCCGTCGGCGGTGCGGAACTCCAGCTGTTCGACGGCCGGTCGCGGCCCGCGCTGCACCGTCGGGGGCTTCGGGCCCCGGGCCAGGACCTCGATGGCCTGGGTGATCTCCGGTCGGGCGTCGGGCAGGGCGAGGTCGACGCCCTGGCTCTCCAGCGCCGTCGGCAGGGTGTTCGCCGGGATGCGGCGCAGGATGATCTCGTCGACGACCGCGGCGGTCGCCCAGTAGGGATCGTTGCGGGCGAGCAGCACCTCACCGCGGAGACGGTCGACCTGCATCAGCCGGAACGGGCCGCCCGAGGCGGGCACGCCGCCCGCGAACGGGGCCGTCCAGCCGCCCGGCGCGTCCTTGAGCAGGTGCGCGGGGAGCAGGTCGCCGAACAGCTCCTGCCAGTGCGGATAGGGCTCCCGGAACACCACGTCGACGGCCTTGCCCGCGGCGCGCGAGCGCACGTCGGTGATCTCGCGGTAGCCCGCGGCGCCGATCGTGTTGGGCTGGCTGCGCATCTGCTGCCAGAGGTAGACGAAGTCCTCGGCGGCGATCGGGGCGCCGGTGGACCACCCGGCATCGCGGTTGAGCTCGTAGCTGACGGTGAACGGGCTCTGCGACGTGACCGTCGCGGACGTGGCGACGGTCGTGTCGAGCTGCGGCACACCCCGGTCGTCGGGCCGGAACACCGACGGCAGGGTCATCGACGCGATCGCCGTGGTGACCGGCGACTGGTCCGACCGCAGGTGCGGGTTGAACCCGGGCCCCAGGTCGTCGACACCGACCACCACCCGGGTGGGGGCGGTGACCGGCTCGGTCGGGCGGTTCGTCTCCGGCGGAGGTGCCGGCTGCGGGTCCGCCGCGCAGCCCGTCAGCGCCAGCAGGGCGACCAGCAGGAGCGCCGGGAGCGCCCGGAAGCATCGACGTGCTCTCACGTCCGCAGTATCCCCACCGTGGCGGAGGCGCCCGCCGGACGGGGTCCGGCGGGCGCCTGCGCTCTGCTCACCGATACGCAGCGGTACCGGGTGTCGGCGAGGCTTTGCTCTGCTCACCGATACGCAACACCGCAGCGCACGAGCCGTGCGGGTCACTTCGTGGCGTTGGCCGCGGCCTTCGCACGGGACCGGGCGCGGGCCCGCAGGTTCGGGTCCAGCTCGATCTTGCGGATCCGGACGTTCTCCGGGGTGATCTCGACGCACTCGTCCGTCGCGCAGAACTCCAGCGACTGCTCGAGGCTCAGGATCGTCGGCGGGATCAGCTTGACCAGCACGTCGGAGGTCGACGAGCGGATGTTGGTCAGCTTCTTCTCCCGCGTGATGTTGACCTCGAGGTCTTCGTTGCGGGTGTACTCGCCGACGACCATGCCGCCGTAGACCAGGGTGGTCGGGCCGACGAACAGCGTGCCGCGGTCGGCGAGCTGGTCGATCGCGTACGGGGTGACGGGCCCGGAACGGTCCGAGATCAGCGAACCCTTGTTCCGGGTGCGGATCTCGCCGACCCAGGGGCCGTAGCCGTCGAAGACGTGGCTGGCGATGCCCGCGCCGCGGGTGATCGTCAGGAACTCGGTGCGGAAGCCGATCAGGCCGCGGGACGGGACGCGGAACTCCATCCGGACCCGGCCGTCGCCGTGCACCATGTCGCCCATCTCGCCCTTGCGGGCGGCGAGCAGCTGGGTGACGGCGCCGAGGCTGTCCTCGGGCACGTCGACCGACAGCTGCTCGAACGGCTCGTGGAGCTTGCCGTCGATGGTCTTGGTGACCACCTGCGGGCGGCCGACGGTCAGCTCGAAGCCCTCGCGACGCATGGTCTCGACCAGGATCGCCAGCGCGAGCTCACCACGGCCCTGGACCTCCCAGGCGTCGGGGCGCTCCGTCGGCAGGACGCGGATGGACACGTTGCCGACCAGCTCGGCGTCGAGCCGGCCCTTGACCAGGCGGGCGGTCAGCTTCTTGCCCGGGTGCGGGTCCCGGCCGGCCAGCGGCGAGGTGTTGGTGCCGATCGTCATCGAGATGGCGGGCTCGTCGACGTGGATGCGCGGCAGCGCGACCGGGTTCTCCGGGTCGGCGAGGGTGTCGCCGATGGTGACGTCGGCGATGCCCGCGACGGCGACCAGGTCACCGGCGCGCGCCTCGTCGGCGGGGACGCGGGTCAGCGCCTCGGTGCGCAGCAGCTCGGTGATCTTGACGCGCGGCGTGGTGCCGTCCTCGCGGCACCACGCGACCTGCTGGCCGCGGCGCAGCACACCGGCGCGGACGCGGCAGAGCGCGATGCGGCCCAGGAAGCTGGACGCGTCGAGGTTGGTGACGTGGGCCTGCAGCGGGGCGTCGACGTCGTCGGCGGGCGGTGGGACGACGTCGAGCAGGGTCTCGATGAGCGGCTGGAGGTCGTCGGAGTCCGGGAGCTCGCCGTCGGCGGGCCGGATCCGGGAGGCCTTGCCCGCGCGGCCGGAGGCGTAGACGACCGGGAGGTCGAGCAGGTGCGAGGTGACCGACTCGTCGAGCTCGAGCTCGTCGGCCAGCTCCAGCAGCAGCTCGAGGGACTCGTCGACGACCTCGGCGATCCGTGCGTCGCCACGGTCGGTCTTGTTGACCACGAGCATGACGGGCAGCCCGGCGGTCAGGGTCTTGCGGAGCACGAACCGGGTCTGCGGCAGCGGACCCTCGGAGGCGTCGACGAGCAGCACCACGCCGTCGACCATGGACAGGCCGCGCTCGACCTCACCGCCGAAGTCCGCGTGGCCGGGGGTGTCGACGACGTTGATCGTCGTGCCGTGCCAGTTCACCGCCGTGTGCTTGGCGAGAATGGTGATGCCCTTCTCGCGCTCCAGGTCGTTGGAGTCCATGACCCGGTCGACGAGCTCGGCGCGCTCGGCGAAGGCGCCGGACTGGCGGAGCATCGCGTCCACGAGCGTGGTCTTGCCGTGGTCGACGTGCGCGACGATCGCGACGTTGCGCAGCTCGGGTCGGCCGGCCCGATCGGGGACGGCGTCGCTCTCGATCGAGGAACGGGCATCGAGGGCCGAGGCGGAACGAGGGATGGTCACACCTCAACGGTATCCGCTGCAAGTCCTTCACCACGCCCCGGGCGCAGGTTAGCCTGACCTCATCATGGGCAAGGTCAAGAAGAAGTGCTGCCGGTCCAAGCCGAAGCGGTGCAAGAGCTGTCCGGTCGTCGCGCTGCGGTTGCGCAAGGCGGGTGCCGACGATCTGAGCGGCAAGGCACTCACGCGCGCGATCAAGATCGCGCGCATCTACTGAACGGACGTATGACCCGCTGACCTGCGACGACGTCGCGGTCCGGGTTGCGTGCGCACCGCCGGTGAGGTAACGCGGTGGAAGGTCGGTCGACGTGGTCCGACAGGTCCGGGCCTTCGTGCGCCCGGACCCCGGACCGGCCTTCGTGATCACCCCGTGGGCCGTGACGACGCGTCCGTCACCCGGACCCGACATGGCCGGAATCACAGTCGTCCGGGCGGCCCGACGACCCCGTGTGTGGTGGGGTTCGCCGGTCGTTCACCCCGCGGCCCGCCCCGCGGCACCGCCGGGGCCGGCCGGATGCCCGGTGACGGCCTCGTGGAGGCGCGCCAGGAGATCCTCGGGGCACCGGAGTTCCGCCGGTTCGACGACGAGTGTCCGCCACCCGTGCCGGCGCAGCACGGCCCGGCGCCACGCGGAGCCGCAGCCGTCGGCGCCCGTTCCGGCGTCGACCGGGTCGTGCACCTCGACGGCCAGCCGGGCCGCGGGGAACGCGAGGTCGAGCAGGACCCCGGCCACGGTGACGTCGGTGCGCCAGGCCCGCACCCCCCGGGCGGCGAGCAACGCCCGCAGCCCGTGCCGGGCACGGACGGCGATCCGGCGCGACGCCCCGGCCAGCATCCGGCCGACCACGCCCGAGCCGTGCGCCCCGAGGTTGCGCGCGTGCGCCTCGACCAGCTCGGCCACACCGACGGAGCCCGTGCCGAGGACGTGGTCGAGCAGCGCGTCCCCGGGCACCGCCGGGTCGGCCGCACCGTCCAGCACCGCGGCCGCCGGCCGGGCGACGACCACCCCGTCGTGGGTGGTGACGTCGAGCGGGTCCAGGTCGCGGCGCCGGACGAGGACCCCCGCACGCGAGCGCGGCGCCCGCCGGCGCGGCACGGTGACCGTGACCACCGCGGGAGCACCGGGCAGCAGCCCCCACCACCAGGCCGCGGCGGCCCCGGTCAGCACGGCGCCCTCCCCCGCCCAGAGCACGGCGGCCCGGACCCGGGACCGCTCGCTCGGCCGGTGGGCGGCGTGCCGGTAGACACGGGGGTGCACGGGGATCCAGCGCCGGGCGGCCAGCCTGCGGTCGACCTGGTCGGTGGACAGGCCGTGGGCGAGCGCCTGGGCCCGGGTGACCAGGCCGTCCTGCGCGGCGAACAGCCGGGCGAGCGGGTCGGCGCCACGCGCGGCCCGGGAGCGGCGGGCCGCCCGGTGCGCAGCGGTCGGGAGGACGGACGGGAGGGGCGCGGCGGCGTTCCGGTTCATGTGGCTTGGACGACGCCCGACCCGGATCGGTTCCACCGGATCCGGCGGTGATCGTCGTTCCGGCACCGGGGACCGCGCATCAGGTCCGCAGCAGCTCCACCAGTTCGGCGACGACGGCCCGGTCGGCGTCGAGCCAGCCCAGGGTCGCCACCTCGCGGCGCCCCACCCAGCGGAGCGCCCGGTGCTCGCGGGCCTCCGGCTCCGGGGAGCCGGGCTCCAGCCGGGCGGTGTGGATCTGCAGCACACGTCGCCCGAGCGGCAGGTCGGTGCCCAGCCGCTCCCCGACCACCACCCGCGCACCCAGCTCCTCGGCGCACTCCCTGACCAGGGCCCGGGGCCCGCTCTCGCCGTCCTCGACGCCACCGCCGGGCAGCTCCCAGCGGCCGGCCAGTTCGGCCGGGTAGGAACGCTGGGCGACGAGCAGCCTGCCGTCCCGGACGATCGCCGCCCCGACGACCACCCCGGCCCGGCCCAGCTCCGCGACCCGCTCGGCGAGCACCTCGCGGCGGGCCCGGAGCAGGCGCGCACCGAACCGGCGCAGCACCGGGTCGGAGATCCGGCCGAGCACACCGAGGGGCGGCTGCCAGGTGAGCTCGTCGCGGACATGGCTGCCACCCCCGGCGGCGGCCACGACCCGGGTCGAGTGCCGCAGCACCGCGGCGGGACCCGCCGCCAGCTCCGACCACACCCCACCGGCGCCGGCGCGGGTGATCCGTGTCCGGCAGGCGAGGAACCCGCCGGGCAGCGCGACCCGGACCTCGTCCCCGGCCACGAGCAGCGCCGACGGCGCGGTGAACCGGGCTCCCACCCGCGCGACCGCGCGGGCCGACGGGGCCGACTCGCGCAGCACCCCCGCGACGAGTCGGGGCGGTCCGTCCACGTGATGGTCCAGGCTCAGCACCGGCACGCCGTCGATCCTCGCAGCCGGTCCCGCAGCCGCCCGGGGCGGCCGATCGCCGGCCCCGCACCCGGCCGGAGTGGCCGAACTCGGCGAAAACGGCCCGCTCGCGCCGCCGCGCGGTCACGCTGGGTGCCGTGTACCCGACGTCCGCTCCCCTCGACCCTCCCGAGCCGCCCCCGGCGCCGCGCCCACCGGCGGTGCGCGCGATCGGTCTGTCCCGCGGTTTCGGCGCGGTGCGCGCGGTCGACGGGGTGGACCTGGATGTGCCGATGGGCGCGGTCCTCGGGCTGCTCGGCCCCAACGGCGCGGGCAAGACGACGCTGATGCGGATGCTGCTCGGGCTCCTCGCCCCCAGCGACGGCGAGGTCGAGCTGCTCGGACGGCGACTGCCGCACCGCGCGTCGGAGGTGTTGCCGCACGTCGGCGCCCTGGTCGACGCGCCTGCGCTGCACCCGCACCGCACCGGTCGGCAGAACCTGCTGCGGGCCGCGGCCGCCGAACCGCTGCTGGACTCGGCGCGGATCCCGGCCGCCGTCGACGCCGTGCTGCGCCGGGTCGGGCTCGCCGAGGCGGCCGACCGCCGCGCCGGCGAGTACTCCTCCGGGATGCGCCGCCGCCTCGGGCTGGCCGTGCCGCTGCTGACCCGGCGGCGCCTCGTCGTCCTCGACGAGCCGACCGACGGGCTCGACCCGGCCGGCACCCGGGAGGTGCGCCGGCTGATCGCGGAGATGAACGCCGCGGGCGCGACGGTGATCGTCAGCTCGCACCTGCTCGGGGAGATCGAGGCGACCTGCAGCCACGTCGCGGTGCTCCGGGCCGGGCGGCTGCTGTGCGCGGGCCCGCTCGACGAGCTGGTCGACTCGGGCCCGTCGGCGCTGGTGGTGACGACGCCGGACGGCGAGCGCGCCGTCGCGGCCCTGCTGGCCCGGGGCATCGACGCCGAGCAGGGAACCCGGGACCGGGTGTTCGTGCCGGCCGGGCCCGCCACGCCGGACGTCGTCGCGACGCTGGTGCACGCGGGTGTCGCCGTGCACGGGGTGACGCGGCCCGCGGCCCGGCTGGAGGAGTTCTTCGCCCGGCTCACCGAGGAACCGGCCTCGACGGGCGCCGGGTCCGGGGCGGGGCGGTGAGCGCGATCGTGCGCCCCGAGCACACCTGGGGCGCCCCGGACCCCCGCCCGGGCGACGACTGGGCCGCCGCACCCCACGGCTCCCCCGGCGCCGTCCCGGGCGACCCGGCGGTCGCTCCCGCGCCGCGCGACCGGACCGGCGGCTCCCCGGCGACGACCGGAGCCAGGGCAGTCATCCCCCACGGGGCGGCCTACTCGCAGGCACCGGCACGGCCGCGGTCCGCCGGCTCCCCCCGCCCACGCTCCGGGCCGAGGACCGGTCGCCCGGCGCGCCGCCCCACCGCGGCCCCCTTCGGCCGGCTGCTCCGCTCGGAGCTGGAGCTCGCCCTGCTCCGTCCGCGCACGGCGGTCGTCCTCGCGTCGGCGGCGCTCGTCCCACTGCTGGCGACGATCGCGCTGGCCACCGACGACGGCCGGCTGTCCTTCGCGCTCGGGACCCTGACGGTCGCGCTGTCCGAGCCCGCGGCGTTCGCGCTCGGGATGCCCGTCGTGCTCGTGGCGGCCGACGCGTTCGCTGCGGAGCGGGCCCGCGGCACCCTCGACGCCCTGCGGCTCTCCCCCGTCGGCCCGGGACGGCTGCTCGGGCTCAAGGCCGCCGCGGTCGCGGTGACCTCGCTGCTCGCCGCGACGACGACGGTCGTCTCCGCCCTGGTCTGCGGCGGGCTCGCCCTGGGCGCGGGCCCGTTCGGGGTGGGCGACACCCTGCTCCGCGCGGTGGTGCTCACCGGCTGGGCCGCCGCGCAGCTGTGCGGGCTCGGGATGCTCCTGCTGGCGATGTCGGCGCTGGTCCGGCGGCCCGCCGGGGTCGTCGCGACCGGTCTGGCCGCGCTGACCGTCGCTCCGCTGGCGACCGTGCTGTGGGAGCCGGTCGCGCCGGTCCTGCCGTCCGGACACTGGCACGAGGTCCTGGCCGGGATCCTCGCGGTGCCCGCCGACCCGTCGGCGCTGTGGGCGACCACGGCGCGGGCGGCCGGCTTCGCCGTCGCCGGGGCGGGGGTCGTGGTGTTCGCCCTGACCCGCCGCGACGGCTGAGCGCTCCGGGACGATCCGGACACCCTCCATCGCGACGGGGTGCACCGTCTGCGCCACGATGGGCCGATGCCCACCCCGACGCTGACCGACGCCGAGATCGCCGACGCCCTGCAGAAGCTGCCCGGTTGGGACCGCGACGGCGACTCGATCGTCCGCACCGCCACCCTGCCCGACTTCGAGTCCGCGATCGCGGTGGTGGACCGGGTCGCCGAGGACGCCGAGGCCGCCGACCACCACCCCGACATCGACATCCGCTACGCCACGCTGACCTTCCGGCTGTCGACGCACTCCGAGGGCGGACTGACCGCGAAGGACGTCGACCTCGCCGCGCAGATCTCCGACCGTCTCAGCACCGCCGGCGGCTGAACCACCCACGGCCGGGCCGGGCCACGCACCGCTCCCCCACCGCGAGGCCCCCCGGCGCAGCACCCCGACGCGGCGCCCGACCGCCGAGCCACCGGACGCGGCCGGGCGCGGCTCAGAACCGCCGGTTGGCCAACACCGGGATCTGCTCGCGGACGGTCGCGGCCTCCGCCGGGTCCACGTCGACCACGAGCAGCCCGGGCTCGGCGCCGAGCGCGTCGACGACCTCGCCGCGCGGGCCGGCGACCAGGCTGTACCCGATCCCGGTCGGGGCCTTGCCGTGTTCGCGGCCGACCGTGGTCGGATCGGCCTGATCGCACGCCACGACGAACGAGCCGGTGTCCACCGCACGGGCCCGCACGAGCAGCTCCCACTGCTCACGCTTGCCCGGGCCAGTGCCCCAGGAGGCGGGGACCAGCAGCACGGTGGCGCCGTCGTCGGCGAGGCGCTGGTACAGCCCGGGGAAACGCACGTCGTAGCAGGTGGACAGGCCGACCGTGACCGGATCGTCCCCGCCCACCCCGACCACGACCGGATCGTTCCCGGGCTCGACGGTGTCGGACTCGGCGAAGCCGAACGCGTCGAACATGTGGATCTTGTCATAGTGGGTGTCGACACCGCCGCCGGTGGCGAGCAGCGTGTTGCGGACCCGGCCGTCCCCGGACGGGGTGAACATCCCCGCGACGACGGTGGTCCCGGCCGCCGCGGCGAGCTCGCGGACCCGGGTCGCCCACGGTCCGTCCAGCGGCTGCGCCACCGGGCCGAGCCGGACCCCGAAACAACACATGGTGGCCTCGGGGAACAGCACCAGCTGCGCGCCGGCGTCGGCGGCGGCGAGGGTGTTGCGCTCCACCTCCGCGAGGTTCTCCTCGGGATCCGGGGTGGACACGATCTGGGCCAGGGCGATCCGCATGTGCCGGTCGTACCACGCCGGTCCCGCGCGTGGGGTACGGTCGGGGCGTGCTGAACGCGTACTACTGGTTTCGCCGGCCGGCCCGGGATGGGCTGGCAGGTGCCGTAGCGCGCTGACCTCCATCCCCTCGAGCCGGCATTCCAGACCGGCTCGGTCGAGGTGATCCGAGGCGGTCCGCCGGGTAAGGACCACCGTCTCCGATGAGTGCGAGCACCACCCCTCTGCAGGTCGCCCCGACCGACGACCGCCGTATCGAGCGGATCAGCCCGCTGATCTCGCCCGCGCTGCTGCGCCACGACCTGCCCTGCGATCCCCGGGTCGCCGAGACCGTCACCCGCGGCCGCGCCGCGGTCACCGACATCCTCGACGGCGACGACGACCGGCTGCTCGTCGTCGTCGGGCCGTGCTCGGTGCACGACCCCGAGGCCGCCCTGGACTACGCCCACCGCCTCGCCGCCCGTGCCGAGGAGCTGTCCGGCGAGCTGTGCGTGGTCATGCGGACCTACTTCGAGAAGCCGCGCACGACCGTCGGCTGGAAGGGCCTGATCAACGACCCGGGCCTGGACGGCACCTTCGACGTGAACCGCGGGCTCCGGACCGCGCGCACGCTGCTGCTCGACATCTCCGCGCTCGGGCTGCCGGTCGGCTGCGAGTTCCTCGACCCGATCACCCCGCAGTACATCGCCGACGTGGTCACCTGGGGCTCGATCGGTGCCCGCACCGCGGAGAGCCAGGTGCACCGCCAGCTGGTCAGCGGCCTGTCGATGCCGGTCGGGATCAAGAACGCCACCGACGGCGACATCCGCGCGGCGATCGACGGAATGCGGGCGGCCGCGGCGTCGCACGTGTTCATGGGGGTCAACGCCGACGGGCTCGCCGGCCTGGTCACCACCATCGGCAACCCGGACACCCACGTCATCCTCCGCGGCGGTGCCACCCCGAACTACTCGGCCTCCGACGTCACCGCCACCGCCGACGCCCTGCGCGCGGCGGGCCTGCCGGAGCGGATCGTCGTCGACGCCAGCCACGGCAACAGCGGCAAGGACCACGTGCGGCAGGCCGGCGTCGTCACCGAGCTGGCCGAGCGGATCGCGGGCGGCGAGCGCGCCGTGACCGGGCTGATGATGGAGAGCTTCCTGGAGGCGGGACGCCAGGAGCTGGGCCCGGACATGATCCGCGGCCGCTCGGTGACCGACGCCTGCATGTCCTGGCCCACCACCGACGAGCTGCTGGGCACGCTCGCCGACGCCGTGCGCCGCGGCCGCCGCTGAGCCCGGGCCGCTCACCCCGGGCCGTCCAGCCGGTCGAGGACCCGGCGGCGCAGCAGCTCGTACTGCGCGCGGCAACGCCGCGGCGGGCCTGTCGGCCGCACGACCACCCGGGGCGGGTGGACCGTCTCGCCCGGGCCGAACTGGTCCCGGGTCAGGTCCACCTCGGCGCCGCAGGGCAGCCGGTTCCACCAGTGGTAGCCCTGCAGCGTGCCGTCGGCGTGCCACACCTCGGCGAGCAGCAGGTCACCGCCGAACAGGTCGTGCAGGACCAGTGCGGTCGCCCCGCACTGGCCCCGCGACGGACGGTCCGGCGTCCAGTCCCTGACGTCCGCGACGTCGCAGGTGTCGTGGCTCCAGGAGGCGCGCAGCGCGGCCACCACCCGCGACGGGACGGGTGGCGAGGCCGGGGGCGACGGCGGGGCGGTGGTCATGGTTCCGACGCTACGAGCGACCCCCGACAGTTCCGCGTCGCCGCAGCTCAGCGGTCCGGTAGGCCGAGGTGCAGGGCCATCAGGACGTCGTCGACGGCGACCCCGTCGACCACGAACTCGGCGCGCAGCACGCCCTCCTCGACGAAGCCGCAGCGGCGGTACAGCTCCCGGGCCCGGGTGTTCGGACCGAGGACCCGCAGCGTGACCTTGCGGCCGCCGGTGTCGCGGGCCCGGGCCACCGCGGCGGCGACCAGCGCGCGGCCGACGCCGCGACCGGCGTGACCGGGGTGCACCGCCAGCCCCCCGATGTAGTGGACGTGGTCGCGCGCCGGGACGGCGGGCGGCGCGGGCCCGACGATCACGTACCCGACCACGGCGCCGTCGTCGTCGGCGACGAGCACGTCCCCGACCGGGGTCCGGTCGAGGAACGGTTCGGGCCGCGGCGGGGCGGGGCTGACCTCGGCCGTCCAGGTCAGGGCATCGATCCGGGTCAGCTCGGGGTCGTCGGCGGGCGCCGCGGCCCGGACGGTCAGCACCGCGGGACCGGACGGCCGACGGGCCGGTCCATCCGGGTCTCGCTGATGCCGTCGGGGCGCTCGACGACGCCCCGGTCGACGAACCCGAGCCGGCGGTAGAACGCCGCGGCGCGGTCGTTGCCGACCACCACGTGCAGCGCCAGCGTCCGCGCGCCCCACCCGGCGGCGCGGTCGAGGACCGCGTCGACGAGCGCGGTCGCGGCATCGCCCCCGCGCGCGTGCGGGGCGACCCACAGGGCGATGAGGTCGGCGACGCCGTCGTCGTCCGGCGGGACGGCCACGACCTGCCCGGCGGGTCGGCCGCCGACCTCGACCACCAGGTACCGACCGGGCGCGGCCAGCCGGTCGCGCCATTCCTGCTCGCCCGCGCCGAGCCAGTCGGTGAGCCGGCTGTGGAACGCGTCGGGGGCCTCGGCCAGGGCGGCGAGGCGCAGGTCGCGCCAGGTCTCCCAGTCGTGGGGGCCCAGCTCCCGGACGGTGATCACGCATGGCCTCCCGGACGGACGGAGGCGCCGAACCTAGCAGCGCCCCGGGGCGCTCCCGCCGCCCGTCCGGCGATCGTCGATCCTGATGAGGCTGGTCCGCACGGCGCAACATCGACCCGCTGTCCGGCGAGAGGACCGGCATGAGCGCGCCGCACCGCCGTACCCGTCCCGCCGGGCCCCGCCTGCTGCTGGCCGGGGCCGTCCTCGTGGTCACCCTGTTCGGGACCGTGGTCGCCGGGCCCGCCTCCGCCGGCACGGACTGTTCCGCAGCCTGGACCGCGGCCGGATGTCCCTGATCCCGCCCGGCGGGCGACGCGATGCCGGGTCGCCGCAACCGGGTGTCACCCGTTCGGCAGAATGGTGAGCGTGGATCCCCGGGCGGTGCGCACGCGACGGCGTCTCCAGGACGCGCTGCTCGCGCTGGCCAGGGAGCGTTCCCTCGAGTCGATCACGATCGCGGACGTCGCGGAGCACGCGTCGGTGAACCGCAGCAGCTTCTACCAGCACTACACCGACAAGGAGATGTTGCTGGCCGACGCGCTCGCCAACCGGGCGGCGGACGCCGGGGCGGATCTGTCGGACCTGTCGATCGACGACATCGGGCCCGAGCCGCCGGCGGCGCTGCTGCGCTGGTTCCACCACCTCGCGGAGCACGCGCCGTTGTACCGGCAGGCGCTCGGCGGTGCCGCGGCGCCGGACGCGGCGGCCGGGATGCGCCGGCGGATGCAGTCGGTCGTCGCCGACACGACGGTGGGGCTCGGAGTCTCCGAGGACGCGTTCGGCATGCCGCTGGACGTGTTCGCCGCCGCCCTGACCTGGACGCTGCTCGGCGTCGCGGCGAGCTGGCTGGAACGCGATCCGCTGCCCCCACCCGAGGTCGCCGCCGGGTGGGCGTGGCGGATGCTGGTCCGCCGGGACTTCTGAGCTCCGCTCGGAGGAACCGGTCGGCCGTACCGCCCGGGCCGGGTCAAGCGGCCCGGGCGGTACGCGCCTCACGGGTGTTCCGCGGCGCTCAGCCCTGCACGATGCCGGAGTTGCTCTGGTCGACCGTGGTGGTCGACTGCGACACCGGACCGCCGGACAGCAGGCCGCCGATGTTGATCGACGGGTTGACAGTGGCCGCGATGTCGATCAGGCCGCCGCGCTGCGAGGCGTGCCCGCCACCGCCGTGCTTGCCGCCGGACTGCAGGATCCCGCTGTTGGAGTCGTCGACGGTGGTGGTCGACTGCTCCACCGGGCCGGAGTTCAGGATGCCGCCGATGTTGGCCGACGGGCTGACGTCCAGACCCAGCCCGACCAGGTCGTCGACCTGCACGGCGTCGCCCGCGCCGCAGCCGCTCTGCACGATGCCGGAGTTGGACCGGTCGAGCTTGGTGGTCTGCTGGGAGACCGCACCCTGGTTCAGGATGCCGCCGACGTTCAGCTGCGGGTCGACCGCGGCGTCGAGGCCGAGCAGACCGCCCTTCTGGTACGCCGAGGACGGCGCGCAGTCACGACCCTTGTCGTGGTGCTTGCCGCCGTCGCCGTAGTCACCGGCGAAGGCCATTCCGGCCGAGCCCAGGACCAGCGGGACGGACAGGGCGCCGGCGGCGGCGATCCGCCGGGCGTTGCGGCGGGCGGGAGTCGTCTCGGGGGCGTCCATGGCACTCCTTCTGTGGCGATGTGATCCGGCCGTCGTACTGACACTCCGTCACTGACCGGTGCCGCAGAACGTACGGAGGCTGATCACTCAAGCGAGAGAACCCCCTCGTTCGGGCAGCGTTATGTCCGTTTCGCTGCGCCCGAACCGACCGCTCGCCGCTGACCAGCTACACAGAGTGCTATCCACCAGGTGTCGTTTAGCTACTCTCCGTGCAGAATCAGCAGCTCGCCGATCGTTACGGAAAGCGTCTCGGAAGTGGCATGAATCACAGATGCGCAACGGGGAGGGCGAACGCGCGTCTCTAGCCCCCGGAGTCACCGCCCGCGCCGGGTGGACACCTCGCGATAACCGCATCCACCTGCGGGAATGGGCCGGACGGCGGGACGCGACTCGACCGTTCGTCGCGCGGGGAACGGCTGCCGGGTGTGTATCGATCGCCGAACGGCGGCCCGGAACGGGACTGGACAGCGCTTCGCACCAGACTGTCGCGCGGCGGCCAGCGCCCTCAGGATGGTCAACGACGTGGTCCGTCCGGAGTAACGCTGTCGGGGTGGATCCACACCCGGACGGGTCCTCCGGGAGCCGACGTCGCTGCCGGAGCCACGGTCGTGGTCGGCGGGGACCGGCCGCGCCCGGCCGTCACGGGCCGGAAACCCGGTGTCGCGCGGGACGGACGACCGCGATCCTGGGCGGGTGCACATCGGACTGCGGCGCCTCGACGAGCCCCTGCTGGCGGCGTTGTGTGACACGGCGGCCGCCGGGGCGGACCCGCTCGAGGTGATGCCGCCGGTGCCCGGTCCGCCGGGGTGGACGGTGCGGCGGCGCGCGGCGTTCGTCGCGTTCCACCGGGAGCGGTCGGTCGCGGCGCCGAGGCCGGTCGAACGGACCTGGGCGGTCGTCGTCGACGGGGAGGTGGCCGGGGCGGCGCGGCTGGAACCGGTCGACGGCGGGGAGGAGGCCGGGATCTGGCTGGCCCGGCCGTGGCGGGGCCGCGGCGTCGGTGCCACCGTGCTGCGGATGCTCGTGGAACGCGCCGACGGACCGGTCGTCGCGGAGACCACCGCGGACAACGGCGCGGCGGTCGCGGTGCTGCGCGGGCTCGGGGCGGGCGTGACCGTCGAGGGCGACGCCGTGCACGCCCGGTGGGGCCGGGCTGCCGGGCGGCCGCGCAGCGACGCGGGCAGGGCGGTCCTCGCCGCGGGCGACCGCACCGGCGGCCGGTGCTCACCACCCGGGCCCGGGTGACCGCTCAGTTCCCGACGCCCGCCCGGTCGTACCGGTCATGTCCGCAGCACACACCGCCCGCCGCATGTTCGAGCTGCTCGAGCCGATCTGCCTGGCCACCTACCTCGCCGACGAGCCGAACGAGGAGCTGGCCGCGCTCGGCCACCGCACCTACTGGGACGGCTACTTCGCGAGCCGCGCCGCGCCGCTGGGCCGGGTCCCGGCCGAGGTCGTGCACGCGGCGTTCTACAGCTTCGCCGACGGCGAGGCCGCCCGGCACATCCCGAGCGCCTGGGCGACGGCCCCGCCGGAGGAGTCCTTCGCCGCGTGGCGCCGGGGAAGCGTCGCGGCGCTGCGCCGGATCCTCGGCGCCGAGATGTCCGGCTCCCCCGGCGTGGCCCGCGCGGCCGACCTGCTCACCACCGCCTCGACGGGCGCGCCCGTCGAGGGCCGGGTGATGTACGCCGGGATGCGCGCCCTGGAGGTCCCCGCCGACCCGCTGACCCGGTTGTGGCAGTCCGCGACGACGCTGCGCGAGCACCGCGGCGACGGGCACGTGACCGCCCTGCTCGCCGAGCGGGTCGGGGGCACCGAGGCCCATCTGCTGTCCGCGCTGGACATGGGCATCCACCCGCCGGAGACGTTCGGGCGCGTGCACCACCTGCCGGCGGCCCGGCTGGCCGAGGTCATGGCCGGGCTGCGGCGACGCGGCCTGATCGACGACGACGGGTGGCTCACCGACCCGGGCCGGGAGGTCAAGGCACGCGTGGAGGCGCTGACCGACGAGCTCGCCGCACCGCCGTACGCGGTCCTGTCCGACGCGGAGCTCGACGAGCTGGTCGCGGAGCTGGAGCCGCTGTCCACGGTGATGACGGCGGCCTGGTCGCAGTGACCGTCGGTCAGGGCAGCAGTGCCGCCACCGCCGCCCGCGCCTGCCGCGCCGGCTCCGGGCTCCCGCCGATCGCCGCGGTCACCATCGCCCCCTCCGCGAGCAGGCAGACCGGCTCGACGGGGTCCACCCCGGCCGCCGACGCCCACTCCCCGAGTTCCCGGTGGAACAGCTCCTTGTGCCTGCGCACCTCTCGCAGCACCGGCTCCGAGGTACTGCCGAGCTCGCCGTAGGCGTTGATCCAGGCGCAGCCGCGGAACCCCGGCCGGGCGAACCACTCCCCCAGCCAGTCGAAGGCGGCGAGGAGCCGCTGCCGCGGGTCCTCGACCCGGGTCACGTACGCCGCCAGGTCGGCGCGCCACCGCTCGTCGCGCCGACGGAGCACCGCGACGACGAGGTCCTCCTTGGTGGCGAAGTCCCGGTAGATCCGCTTGAGCGGGAGCCCCGACGCCGACCTGACCTGGTCCATCCCGACGGCCCGGATGCCGCGCTCGTAGAACAGCAGCTCCGCCGCCTCCAGCAGGCCGTCCCGGTCGAGACGGGCCTGTTCCTCGGTGATGGCCGCAGGCACCGATGACCTCCTTGACATCGAGAACGGTCGTTCCCTACGTTACCGGAACGCATCGAGAACGATGGTTCTCGACCCACCGAGGAGGCAGCCGTGGCCGAAGGCCGTCCGCCCTACCCGCCGTTCACGCCGGAGACCGCGCGACAGAAGGTGCAGGCCGCCGAGGACGCCTGGAACACCCGCGACCCGGAGCGCGTCGCGGGCGCGTACACACCGGACTCGGTGTGGCGCAACCGCGACACCTTCGCGACCGGCCGGCAGGAGATCGTCGAGCTGCTGACCGCGAAGTGGCAGCGCGAGCAGGACTACGCGCTGCGCAAGAGCCTGTGGGCATTCGACGACAACCGCATCGCCGTCCGGTTCCAGTACGAGTCCCGCGACGCCGACGGCCAGTGGTGGCGCAGCTACGGCAACGAGCTGTGGGAGTTCGACGAGCTGGGGCTCATGCGGCGGCGGGAGGCCAGCATCAACGACGTCCCGATCACCGAGGCGGAGCGGCGTATCCACGGCCCGCGCCCCGACTCCGAGCGGGGGGTCGACATCCCTCTGCAGTGAACGACGTCAGACCGTGTCCGCGCCGATGGTGTTCCGCATCCGGGTGAGCAGATCCTGCTGCTCCCGCCCGGGCTGGTCCGGCGCCGCGGGCCGGATGCGGCCGTCGACGTCGTGCAGCGGGATGTCCGAGCGCCCGATCGCGGAGATGCGGGCCATCGACCAGCGGGAGAACACCCGGGAGTCCACCGTCGTCGACTCGAGGACCGACACGTCGGTGTGCCGGTCGTCTGCCTCGATCTTCTCGAACAGCCCGGTGACCACTGCCTCGTCGCCCTCCAGGGTCTGGACGAACCAGTTGTCCGAGATCAACAGCGCACCGGTCACACCGGCCTTCTTGTTCTTCGACCGAGCCACGTCGAAGATCTCGGCGAGGACCTCGTCGCGGCGGTCGCGAGGCACGGTGCTGTGGCTGCGGTAGATCAGCCTGTGGACCTGCTCGGCCATGTGGTTCCCCCGTGTCGGTCGGGCCGCCTCACCGGAGACGGGCGTGGAACCGTCACGGACCCGGATCCCGGGTGATCGTCACGGCCGTCCCGACGGTAGTGGCGTACGACACACTCCGACGTCGCGATATGAGACGCCCTGTCGGAAGATCGGTCGCTACCGGGCCCCGTCGAACCGGACGTCCACCCGGACCTGTCGTCCGTCTCGCACCGCCACACCGTGGCCCGGCCGTTCCTCGCCGTCGACCCGGACCCGCAGCGGTGCGCCCTCGCCGGTGAAGTTGCGCCACCAGTTCTTCCGGTCCGGCAGCTCGACACGGATGACGCCGCCGTCGCCGGCGGGCTGGAAGGCCACGGGGAGCCGGAACTCCGTGCCGGATCGGCGTCCGTGGTAGCTGATCTCCGTCAACGGACCGAGCCTGCCCGAGCGCGCGAGGGGCGCGACGACGGTGTTGACGACCCGGGCCATGCGCTGGAGGAGGTTCACGCTCCGCCAGCGTAGCCGCGGGCGACCGGCGCCGCCCGTGCCGCGACGGGGAGGTCAAGGCAGGTCAGCAGTCGCTCCGGGGCACCAGGCCCCGCTCGCACAGGTACTGCATCTGGGTCTCGCCGCTGGTCGGTGCCCGGCCCGCGGACGTACCCGGGTCGAGGTACCCCTGGTAGGCGGAGCACGACGGGTCGAACCGGCCGGCCGCCATCGCCCGCTCCGCGCAGTCGGCACCGGCGGTCGTCGCCCTGCTCCGCTCGGCCTCCCGCGCCTCGGCCGCCGCAGCCCGGTCCATCGCCCGGCGGGCCTCGGTGAGCGCCCCGTCCACCGCCGCGCCCGGCACGGACGCCGCCGGACCGACGCGGAGCAGCACACCGGTGGCGGGTGCGAACCGGGCGGACACCGGAGCGACCGCGGGTTCCGGGACGGTGCTCGGCTCGGCCCCGGACGCCGCGGCGCACGCGCTGGTGGCGAACACGGCGGCGACGACGGCTGCCACGGCGAAGCGGCCCATGCCCATCGTCGTTCCCCCAGCCGGTCACACCGGCCCCGCTCGCCGGGGCCTCGCGCACAGTGTCGTGGGTGGCGCGACGACGGTCAGTGTGGGCGCCGGATCGTCACCCCTTCTGATGAGCGGGGGGTGCGCAGACGGGGCGGGTCAGACGTTGGAAGGGATGATCAGACGGCCGCTGCGTCGGCCACCGTCACCCAGGCGGCCGCGCGATCGGCATCGACACCGGCGGATCGGGCGACACTGCGGCCGAGGAGGTGTGCCGTCTCCAGGTCGTCGTAGCTCAGTTTCAGGGCGAGCACGGCGACGTCGTAGGCGGCTTCGCCGTTCATCCCGCGCGGGCCGATGAACCACGGCCGACCGCGGCCGTGGAGGACGTGGGGCGGTGAGAGGTCGGCGTGGCACAGTCCGGCCGGCGAGTCGGTGGCGAGCTGGTCGAGAACCACGTCGGCGGCCGGATCGGTGAGCCGTGCCCGGAGCCACGGGACGATGCTCGGCGCCGAGGGCACGCCGTCCTCGTCGGCGAGGGTGCGCAGCATCGTGGCTGCGCCCTCGAGGTCCCGCGGCCGCGGCTCCCGCTCGGCGAACGATGCGCCGGGCTCGACCGCGTCCAGTGCGGTCCACGTGCTCGTGGGTGTGTTCCGCAGGAGATGGACCGCAGGCGCCAGACCAGCTCGCGAGAGCTGCTCCAGCACCGCGGCCTGGTGAACGGCGTCCGGGTCGGGGCTCGACCGCAGGACCACCCGAGCGCCGGCGCTGGTCGTCGCCTCCACCACGTGGGCCGACCTGGAGGAGAACGTCGTGCCGGTCGGTGTGACCGAGAGTGCGGCGCAGACCTCGGCCAGCTCGACGGGGAGCGCCTCCACCCAGGCGGGTGCGCGGTCGGGCCATCGCGCGTGTACGGCTCGGGCGAGGTCGGGATGCAGCGGAGTCACGGGCGCAGTGCGGTGGCGACGGCGGGCCGGGTCAGACGTTGAAGCGGAACTCGACCACGTCGCCGTCGTGCATCACGTAGTCCTTCCCCTCCATCCGCACCTTCCCCGCGGCCTTCGCGGCGTTCATCGACCCCGCGGCGACCAGGTCGTCGAAGGAGACGATCTCGGCCTTGATGAAGCCCCGCTCGAAGTCGGTGTGGATGACCCCGGCCGCCTGCGGCGCGGTGGCCCCCTGCGGGATCGTCCAGGCCCGCGACTCCTTGGGCCCGGCGGTCAGGTAGGTCTGCAGACCGAGAGTGGCGAACCCGGCGCGGGCCAGCTGGGCCAGTCCCGGCTCGTCCTGCCCGATCGACTCCAGGAGCTCGGCAGCGGACTCGTCGTCGAGCTCCAGCAGCTCGGCCTCGACCTTGGCGTCGAGGAACACGGCCCGGGCGGGGGCGACCAGCTCGGTGAGCTCCTTGCGCCGGGCGTCGTCGGTGAGGACGGCCTCGTCGGCGTTGAAGACGTAGAGGAACGGCTTCGTCGTGAGCAGCGTCAGCTCGCGCAGCAGCTCGGTGTCGGCCTCGGCCTGGAACAGCGTCCGGCCCTCATTGAGGATCGCGACGGCGGCGTTCGCGGCGTCGAGGACCGGCTTGCGGTCCTTCTGCGTGCGGGCCTCCTTCTCCAGCCGCGGCACCGCCTTCTCCAGCGTCTGGAGGTCGGCCAGGACCAGCTCGGTCGCGATCGTCTCGATGTCGCTCGCGGCGTCGATGCGGCCGTCGACGTGCACCACGTCCGGGTCGTCGAAGACGCGGACGACCTGGCAGATCGCGTCGGACTCGCGGATGTTCGCGAGGAACTTGTTGCCCAGACCCGCGCCCTCGGACGCGCCCTTGACGATGCCGGCGATGTCGACGAACGACACCGTCGCCGGGATGATCTTCTCCGACGAGAAGATCTCGGCCAGCTTCCCCAGGCGCTCGTCGGGGAGCGGGACGACGCCGACGTTGGGCTCGATCGTCGCGAACGGGTAGTTCGCGACGAGCACGTCGTTGCGGGTCAGCGCGTTGAACAGGGTCGACTTGCCGACGTTGGGCAGGCCGACGATGCCGAGGGTGAGGGACACGGACGACCAGAGTAGTCGGGACTCCTCAGCCCGGTTCGAGCCGGTAGCCCGCGCCGCGCACCGTCGCGATCCAACCGGCGCCGAGCTTACGACGCAGGTAGCGCACGTAGACGTCGACGACGTTGGACGAGGCCCCCGACTCGGCAGGCCCCCACACCAGCCGGAGCAGCTGGTCGCGGGACAACACCTGGCCCGGGTGGCGCAGGAACGTCTCGGCCAGCGCGCACTCGCGCGTGGACAGCTCGACGGTGCGGCCGTGCACGCTCACGTGCCGGGTGCGGGGGTCGAGCTCGAGTCCGTGGAAGGTCAGCAGATCCGGGTCCGGGACCGGGCGGGCGCGCTCCAGCCGCAGCCGGATCCGGGCCACCAGCTCCTCGAACCGGAACGGTTTGGCCATGTAGTCGTCGGCACCGCCGGTCAGCCCGGCGACGGTGTCGTGCACGCTGTCGCGCGCGGTCAGGATGATCACCGGGAGGCTGCTGCCGGCCGCCCGCAGTCGTCGCAGGACCTCGAAGCCGTCCATCCCGGGCAGCCCGATGTCGAGCACCAGCAGGTCGAACCCCCCGGACACGGCGTGGTCGTGCACGCCGGCCCCGTCGGCGACGACCGTGACCTCGAACCCGGCCCCGACCAGGCCCTTCTTCACCAAGGACGCGATGCGCGGCTCGTCCTCGGCCACCAGGATCCGGCTGGTCACGTCTCGCTCCTCGGCAGGTCCAGTGTGAAGGTCGCCCCGTGCCCGGGCGTGCTCTCGAGCAGCACGCGACCGCCGTGCGTCGTCGCGATGGCCTCGACGATGGACAGCCCGAGCCCGGCGCCGTCGGAGCGGGGTGCGTCGTCGCCGCGCGCGAAGCGCCGGAACACCCGCTGCCGGTCCTCCGGCGCGACGCCCGGTCCGGTGTCGGCCACCCAGATCCGCACCCGCCCGTCGACCGCCTCCGAGCCGAGCGCGATCCGGTCGCCGTCGCCGGTGAAGCGGGTCGCGTTGTCGGCCAGCGCGACGACGGCCTGGGTGATCCGCTGCGGGTCCATCCGGCACCGCACCGCGGCCACCGCCTCCAGCCGCCAGTCCCGGTCGGCGAGGCCGGTCAGCTTCTCGAACAGCTCCCGGGTCAGTGCGCCGACGTCGACGAGCTCGGTCCGGAGCAGCGACGGCTGCTCGGCCCGGGTCAGCGCGAGCATCTCCGACACCAGCCGGTTCATCCGCTCCAGCTCGTCGTCGACCAGGGCGACGGTCTCGACGACGTCGTCGGGGTCGTGCGGGTCGAGCACCCCGAGGTGCCCCCGCACGATGGTGATCGGGGTGCGCAGCTCGTGGCCGGCGTCGTCGACGAACCGCCGCTGGGACTCCATACCGCTCTGCACCCGGTCGAGCATCGCGTTCAGCGTGATGGCCAGCTCGGCGATCTCGTCGCGGGCCTGCGCGCGCTGCGGCACCCGGCGCGACAGGTCCCGCCCGGTGATGGTGTTCGCGGTCGCGGCGACGTCGCGCAGCGGCCGCAGGATGCGCCCGGCCACCAGCCACGCCCCGACCGCGGACAGCAGCGCCGTACCGAACCCGACCAGCCCCATCAAGCGCGCGGCCTCGTGGGCGAAGTCGTGCTCGCGGTCGGTGAAGTAGCCGATCACGATGACGCCGCGCTGCGGGTCGCCGGCGAGCCCGACCGGCAACGCCGACCAGCGCACCTCGCCCGCCGAGCTCTCGTAGGACCCGCGGGTGGGACGACGGACGTCGGCGACCAGCGCGGTGAACGCCGGGTCCTCGCGCAGCAGCACCCGCGGGCTCGTCCGCCGGGACTCCCAGCGGAAGCGCCCGTCGAGATAGCCGAGGAACTTCTCGTTCGGCCGCGCGACGTTCGCGGCGATCACCGACCGCAGGATCTCGTCGACCGAGGAGTACGGCCGGCCGGTCGTCGGGTTGATGCCGGTCTCGGTGACGCGGGCGAACTCGGCGATCTCGGAGTTCAGCGCCCCGTCGATCCGGCGGTCGGTCTCGTCGATCAGCAGCATCCAGGTCAGCAGCGTGACGACGCCCAGCGAGGCCAGCACCAGCAGCACGACCCACCCGACGATGCGGGTGCGGGCCCCGATCGCCCGACCGACGCGGCGGGGCCCGGGGCCGGACCCGACGGCCTCGGTCGCGATGATCGCCTCCAGTTCGTCCGTGCCGGTGACCATGATCCCGTACCCGCTGCGGGACGGGCGCACCGTGGGCAGCGCTCTCGTGCCGACACCCGGCACGGATGAGCACCGTCGGTCGTCGATACAGCTCCGTTGGGAGTAAGGCACGCTCCGTCGCACGGCGCACAGGTGACACACGGACATCGTCGAACGGCTGCCACCACCCGGACGGCCGAGCACCACACCCGTCCGGGCCGAGCTCCGACGACCGGGACCGAGGGGGACGTCGTGCGCCTGCCCTGGACCGGCCCCGGACACCGGTGACCGATTCCCGCCAGTGGCGACGGCCGCCCAGTGGCATCGTCGGTACCGTGCTGCTCGACCACGACTCCTGCTACCGCGCCGTCGCCGCCAAGGACGCGCGGTTCGACGGCCAGTTCGTCACGGCCGTGCGCACCACCGGCATCTACTGCCGTCCGTCCTGCCCGGTACCGCCTCCGCGCTCGCACAACGTCGAGTTCCTGCGGACCGCGGCCGCCGCGCAGACCGCGGGCTACCGGGCCTGCCGGCGGTGCCTGCCCGACGCCGTCCCCGGCTCGCCGGAGTGGAACCTGCGTGCCGACGCCGCGGGGCGGGCCATGCGCCTGATCGCCGACGGCGTCGTCGAGCGCGACGGGGTCCCCGGGCTCGCGTCGCGGCTGGGCTACTCGCCCCGCCAGCTCGGCCGGATCCTCACCTCCGAGGTGGGTGCCGGGCCGCTGGCCCTGGCCCGCGCGCAGCGCGCGCACACCGCCCGCATCCTGGTCGAGACCACCCCGCTCGGGCTGGCCGACGTCGCGTTCGCCGCCGGGTTCGGCAGCGTCCGGCAGTTCAACGACACCGTCCGCGCCGTCTACGGCGTCCCGCCCTCCCAGCTGCGCGCCGAGGCCGCACGCCGCACGCGCAACCGCGAGCCCGGCCCGCCCGGGGCGCTCGTGCTGCGGCTGCCCTACCGGTCCCCGTTCGACCCGCACGGTCTGCTCGACCACCTCGCGGCCCGCGCGGTCGACGGTGTCGAGACCGTCGGCGGCGGCACCTACCGCCGCACGCTGTGGCTCCCGCACGGATCGGCCGCCGTCGCACTGGACCTGACCGCGCGGCCCGGCGCCGTGGTGGCGACGCTGCGGGCGTCCGACCCGCGGGACGTCGGGCCCGCGGTGTACCGGCTGCGCCGATTGCTCGACCTCGACGCCGACCCGCTCGCCGTCGACGCCGTGCTGGGTGCCGACGCCGCACTCGCCCCCCTGGTCGCCGCGACGCCCGGGATCCGGCTGGCGGGCACCGTCGACCCGGCCGAGACGGCGGTCCGCACGGTGCTGGGCCAGCAGGTGTCGGTCGCCGCCGCCCGCACCGCCGCGGCCCGTCTCGCGGCCACGCACGGGACGCCGCTGCCCGCGGAGCTGTGCGACGACGGCGGGCCGCACCTGCTGTTCCCCGAGCCGGGAACCCTCGTCGACGCCGACCTCGCGGGCCCGGCCCGACGAGCGTCGTCGCTGCGCGGGCTGTGTGCCGCGCTCGCCGACGGCACGCTCGCCCTCGACCCCGGGCGCGACCCGGACGACCTGCGCGCCGAGCTGTGCGCGCTGCCCGGGATCGGACCCTGGAGCGCCGGCTACCTGGCCATGCGGGTCCTGGGTGACCCCGACGAGCTGCTCGCCTCCGACCTCGCGGTGCGCCGCGGCGCCGAGGCGCTCGGACTGCCCTGCGACGGGGCCGCGCTCACCGCGCGCGCCCGCGCCTGGGCCCCCTGGCGGTCCTACGCCGCCACCCATCTCTGGCGGGCCGCGACGTCCGCCGCCACCACCACCGCTCGGAGGAGCGCATGAGCACAGCAACGTGGTCCACACGGGACACCCCGGCCGGGCCGTTCACCGCGGTCGTCGACGACGACGGCCACGTCCTCGCCTCCGGCTGGACCGCCTCGGTCGACGAGCTGCTCGCCCTGGTGCACCGCTCACTGGCCCCGACGACCGTGGTCGAGGGCGACCTCGGCGCGGTCGGCGAGGCGGTCGACCGCTACCACGACGGCGAGCTGTCGGCGATCGACGACGTGCCCGTCCGCCAGCGGTCCGGCCCCTACCGGGAGCTGGCGTGGGACGTGCTGCGGACCGTGCCCGCGGGGGCACCGGTCACCTACACCGGCTACGCCGAGAAGACCGGCCGCCCCGCGGCGGTGCGTGCCGCGGCCGGCGCCTGCGCGTCCAACGCGGCGGCGCTGTTCGTCCCGTGCCACCGGGTGCTGCGCAGCGACGGGACCCTGGGCGGGTTCCGCTACGGCCTGGCCGTGAAGCGGTGGCTGCTGGAGCACGAGGCGGTCTGAGACCGTCCCCGGCGACCGCGGATCGCGCACCGCGGCCGCCGGGTGCCCCGGCACCGGTGCCCCCGGGTCAGCCCTCGGTGACCGGTCCGACCTGGATCCCGGCGTCGACGCCGATCGGTCCCCGGGCCAGGAAGCTGCCCGGGATGTCGCCGCCGGGACCGTGCAGCGAGAACTCCAGCTCGTTCGCCGGGGCGGGCCCGGCGGAGTTGCGGATCTGCACGTCGAACTGCACGGGCTCCCCCGGCCCGAACTCGACGGCGCGGGTCTGGTCGCCGTAGGGCACCGCGACCTCGGAGGCGCGCGGCGAGCCGTTCAGGCTGAACACCAGGTCCGACGGCGATCCGGACAGCAGGCACGGCGCGGTGCCCGGGGCCGCGCTGAGCACGACCGAGTAGTGACGGTGCCCGGCGCTCGCCGGCGCCGGGTGGATGGTCGCCTGCTGGTTCGCCGGCCGGCAGGCGCTGGGCGCCGGGTCCCCCGCCGGCGTCGCGGGTGCGGCCGAGGCGACCCCGGCCGGGACGAGCACTGCCGCGGCGGCGACAGCCAGGGCGGCGGTGGTCGTGGCGGCCGTACGGCCGATGGTGCGGGCGAGTCGGGTGGTCATCACAGGTACCTCTCTCACTCTCGCGGCGCCCGGGCCCCCGGCCCGGACCGTCGGCCCCCGAAGGTCCGACACCGGAGAAGACGTGTGCATAGCGAACCGGTTCGCCCCGCGTGGCATCCGTCTCGCCGGGGCAACCCGTCCGGCCGCAGACCTCCCCTGCGATCCGGTGCGCGACACCGGACTCCGGACACGCCGCCGACCTGCGGCGACGCGGAACTGTCGGGGGTGCGGTGCACGCTGCGGGGGTGGACGTCCTCAGCCTGCTCCTCGGATCGATGCTCGGTGCGGCGGTCGCCGCCGCCGTGGTCTGGTCGGTGGCCGCCGCCCGGTTCCGTGCCGAGGCGGCCGAGGCGGCCCGCGCCGCCGCGAACACCGCCGCCACCACCCGGGCGGACGCCGCGGGCCTGCGCGCCGAGCGCACCGCGCTGCTCGAGCGGGTCGAGGAGCTGCACGAGTCGCTCGACGACGCGACGAACCGGGCCCGGCGCGCCGAGTCCGAGGCCGCCGGGGCCACCGCCGCGCTGCGCGCCGAGCGGGAGGCCCGCGCGCAGGCCGAGGCCGCGACGACGCGCCGCGAGGCCGAGCTGAAGGACTCCTTCGCCGCGCTGTCGCAGGACGCGCTGGCCCGCAACAACGAGGCGTTCGTGGCGCTGGCGGAGAGCCGGATCAAGGAGGCGACCGCCGCGCTCGCGGCCAGGGCCGACGGCGACCAGGCGGCCCGCGCGAAGGCCGTCGAGCAGCTGCTCGACCCGGTCTCGGCGGCGCTGGGCCGGGTCGAGGGCCAGCTGCGGACGGTGGAGAAGGAACGCGAGTCCGCCTATGCCGGGCTCCGCGAGCAGGTCAGGGCGATGGCGGCGAGCTCGGACAGGCTCGGCACCGAGACGAAGGCGCTGGTCAACGCGCTGCGGGCGCCGCAGGTGCGGGGCCGGTGGGGTGAGATGCAGCTGCAGCGGGTCGCCGAGATGGCCGGGATGCTCGAGCACTGCGACTTCTCCACCCAGGTGTCCGCCGCCGGGGAGGACGGCGGGGTCCGCCCGGACATGCTGGTCCGGCTCGCGGGCGGCAAGCAGGTCGTCGTCGACGCGAAGGTGCCGTTCGCGGCCTACCTGCAGGCGGTCGAGGCCTCCGACCCGGACGTGCACATCGAGCGGCTCGCCGCGCACGCCCGGCAGCTGCGCACCCACGTGGACCAGCTCTCCGCCAAGGCCTACTGGGAGTCGTTCGAGCCCACACCGGAGTTCGTGGTGCTGTTCGTGCCCGGCGACCCGTTCCTGGAGGCCGCACTCCGCTCGGACCCGGGGCTGCTGGAGTACGCCTTCGGCCGCAACGTCGTGCTCTCGACGCCGACCACCCTCGTCGCGCTGCTGCGCACCGTCGCCTACGGCTGGAAGCAGGAGGCGCTGGCCCGCAACGCCGCCCAGGTGCACCGGCTCGGGCGCGAGCTGCACGGGCGCCTCGCGACGATGGGCACCCACGTCGCGAAGCTCGGCCGCAGCCTCGACGCGGTCGTGGACAGCTACAACCGGACCGTCTCCTCGCTGGAGGCCCGGGTCCTGGTGAGCGCCCGGAAGTTCACCGAGCTGCAGGTGTCCGACACCGAGCTGGAGACCCCCGCGACGGTCGACCGGACCCCGCGCGGTGTCTCCGCACCCGAGCTGGTCGCCTCCGCCGGGGACTCGCTGGTGTCCCTGGAGGACCTCGGGCGGCCCGACCACAACCGGACGGACGGCACCCGATCCGGCGGTGGCCGACCCGACGGCGCACATCCGGGCACGTTCGGCGACGGCGACACGGAACACGACGAGGCGGCCGGGACACCGTGGCGGGAGGGGTTAGGCTGACCGGGTGACCACGGCCCGATCGACTTCGGCCCGCCGGCCCGGCCGGGGGTCCGCCCCCGCGCGCGGTGGCTGGCCGGTGCGCGAGCGGTCCCTGCTCCCCCCGGTCCTCGGGATCCCGCCGATGGCGGCGACCGGCCTGGCCGTCGGCACCACAGCTCTCGGGGTCCTGGTGGACCTGCTGCGGATCGGCACCGTCGGCCGGGTGTTCGAGGTCTGCTACCTGCTCGGTTGCGTGCTCGCGGTGTCCTGGGTCCGCCGGCGCAGCCTGTTCCTGCCGGCCGTGCAGCCGCCGCTGCTGCTCGCCGTCGTCGTCCCGCTGGTCGCGGTGCTCATCGGCGCCCCGTCCGGTGGCGGCGCGGCGCAGAGCCTGCTCATGGCGGGCGCACCGCTCATCAACGCGTTCCCGGCGATGGCGGTGACCACGCTGGTCGTGCTGCTCGTCGCCGGCCTGCGGGTGCTGCGCCAGCGGCTCGGCCCGGACGACGCGGTCGGCCGGCTGCGGCAGCGCCTGGGCCGCGACCCGGGCGGGTACGACCCGGACGGGCCCGGCGGGCGGACCCGGGCGCCGCGCGGTGCGGGTACGCCCGGCACGGCGACCGCGGCCCGGTCCCGCACGTCCGGCACTGCCCGCACCGGGTCGGCCACCGGGTCGACCCCGACCGGCTCCGCCCGACGCGACACGGCCCGCACCGGGTCCACCGGCACCGGGGTCTCGCGCACCGGCTCCGCAGCGCGCTCCACCGGGATCTCGCGCACCGGTTCGGCGGCACGCTCCACCGGGTCCGCGCGCTCCGGCTCCTCCCGCGCGGAGTCCTCCCGTGTCGATCCGTCCCGCTCCGAGCCCACCCGCGGGTCGACGCGCGGGGCGACCGGCCGGACACGCCGCGACACCCGCTGACGGCGGAACCGGCGCTCCGCATGCATCCGCCCAGGTGGACGGCCGGAACGTACCCCGCAGACCGCCCGGGTGACGACGGACCGGACAATGGGAGCAACCCACTGCCCTCCCGAGCGTCTTCCCCATCGGGGGCACGGCGTGACCCCGCCGCTCCCCCCGACGCACGCCGGAACCACTGGAGCGCCATGTCGACCACCCGCAGCCCCCGCAGGACGCGACCCGCGATCGTCGTCGCGCTGGTCACCGCGGCCGTCGCGCTGATCGGCGTCGGCACCGCGATCGCCGGGACCCCGGCCGCCCAGGCCTTCCGGGACCAGCCGCTCGTCGCGGGCACCCCGTGCACCGTCACGGCCCGCGCCTGTGTCGACCTCGACTCGCAGCGCTCCTGGCTGTTCACCGACGGGAAGATCACCCACGGGCCCGTCCCGGTCGCCATCGGCGGCCCGGGCAAGGAGACCCCGATCGGCCACTCCCTGCGGGTGTACCGCAAGGAGCAGCTCCACAAGAGTGGCGAGTACACGATGACCAACGGCGAGCCCGCCCCGATGCCGTGGGCGGTGTTCTTCCAGGACGGCGGCATCGCCTTCCACGAGGGCCGCACCGACACCCCGTCGGCGGGCTGCGTCCGGCTCGCCCCGGAGAACGCGAAGCTCTGGTTCGACACCCTGCAGATCGGTGACCAGGTGCAGGTCGTGTCGGCGAAGCAGGTCCAGGCGGACCGCGCGGCGGGCTGACCGCTCCACCCCCTGTACGACGCAGGCCCCGGACCGAGTCGGTCCGGGGCCTGCGTCGTGCGTGACGGGCTCAGTTCACCGGGCTCAGTTCACCGGGGTCAGGCCCAGCGACCGGCCACGCGGCGGGCGCAGCTCACGGGGCAGCGAGAAGGTCAGCGTCTCCTCGGCGGTGTCGACCTCCTCGACCGAGCCGAAGCCGCGCTCGGCCAGGTACTCGACGACACCCTGCACCAGGATCTCCGGCACCGACGCGCCGCTGGTGATCCCGACCGTCGTGACGCCGTCGAGCCACGACTCGTCGATCTCACGGGCGTAGTCGATCAGGTACGAGGCGCCGGCCCCGGCGCCGAGGGCGACCTCGACCAGACGCACCGAGTTCGACGAGTTCCGCGACCCGACGACCAGCACGAGGTCGCAGCGCGGCGCCATCGTCTTCACCGCGACCTGACGGTTCTGCGTGGCGTAGCAGATGTCGTCCGACGGGGGGTTCTGCAGCTTCGGGAAACGCTCGCGCAGGGCGCGCACGGTGTCCATGGTCTCGTCGACGCTGAGCGTGGTCTGCGAGAGCCACACGACCTTCTCCGGGTCGCGGACGGTCACGGAGTCGACGTCGGCGGCGGACTCGACGAGCTGGATGTGCTCGGGCGCCTCACCAGAGGTCCCCTCGACCTCCTCGTGCCCAGCGTGCCCGACGAGCAGGATGTCGTAGTCCTCGCGGGCGAACCGCTTCGCCTCCTGGTGGACCTTGGTCACCAGCGGGCAGGTCGCGTCGATGGTCTGCAGGTTCCGGCCCGAGGCCTCGGCGCGGACCGCGGGCGAAACGCCGTGCGCGGAGAACACGACGTGCGCGCCCTCCGGGACCTCCGACGCCTCGTCGACGAAGATCGCGCCGCGCTCGCGCAGCGTCTCCACCACGTGCTTGTTGTGCACGATCTCCTTGCGGACGTACACGGGGGCGCCGTACTGGTCGAGTGCCTGCTCCACCGCCTCGACGGCACGGTCGACGCCCGCGCAGTAGCCGCGGGGCTTGGCGAGCAGGACCTGCTTGGCAGAACCGGACATGCCCCCAGGGTACGGACCACCCCGGGAACGGGCAGCCGCACGTGACCGGCCCGACCGGGCGCCCGGCGCGACAGGCGACCGCGGATCAGGGGACAATGGCGTGCATGTCTCCGCTGCCGTTCCCCGTGCGGATCGCCGCCGGCCTCGTCGTGACCGCCGTCGAGCAGGCCCGAGAGCTGCCGCGGCACGCCGTCGAGCTGCCGGTGACCGCGGTCAGCCAGGCGTTGCAGGTGTCCATGCGGGTCCAGCAGCGGATCACCGAGCTGGCCATCAAGGGTGACCGCGCGCTGGGCACCCTGCGTCCCGCCGACGACGTCCCCAGCTGGGCGACCTTCGACGACGACCTGGCCGACGGCGCCGACATCTCGCTGCCCGACCCGGAGCCGATCGCCCCGCCGCTGCCGCCCGCCGCCCCGGCCGGCCGCAACGGCACCGTGTCGTCGCTGCGACCCGCCCGCACCGGCATCCCGATCGACCGGTCCCCGTCGTCCCGGCCGGCGGCGGCGTCGAACCGGGCCGAGGCGAGCGCGACCGCGCCGGCCGTGCTGCCCGAGTACCCGACGATGACCGTGCCCCAGCTGCGCGGCAAGCTCCGCACGCTGAGCCTCGACGACCTCACGGACCTCCTCGCCTGGGAGACCGCACACGAGAACCGGCCGCCGTACGTCACGATGCTGACGAACCGGATCGCGACGGTGTCCGAGAACCGTTGAGCGCCACGACCTCCGAGGAGGACCCGTGGCCGGTCCGCACGGTCGCCCGCAAGATCGCCGAGTGGGTCGACCGGCTCGGCGCGGTGTGGGTCGAGGGCCAGCTCGCCCAGGTCAACGCCCGCTCCGGGACCACGTTCCTGACGCTGCGTGACCCGGCCGCCGACATCTCCCTGCAGCTGACGGCGCCGTCGTCGCTGGTGCGCGACGCCGGCGGCGCCGTGACCGAGGGCAGCCGGGTGATCGTGCACGGCAAGCCGTCGTTCTACCTGGGGCGCGGCACGCTGTCGCTGCGCGTCGACCGGATCCGCGCGGTCGGTCTCGGTGAGCTGCTGGCCCGCATCGAGCGGCTGCGCAGGCTGCTCGCCGCCGAGGGGCTGTTCGACCCGTCCCTCAAACGGCGCCCGCCGCTGCTCCCGCACACCATCGGTCTGGTCACCGGGCGCGACTCCGCGGCCGAGCACGACGTGGTCCGCAACGCCACCGCGCGCTGGCCCGCGGTGCGGTTCCGGATCGAGAACGTCGCCGTACAGGGCGGGCTGGCCGTGGAGCAGGTCGTCGGCGCGCTGCGGGCGCTCGACCGCGACCCGGACGTCGAGGTCATCGTGCTCGCCCGCGGCGGCGGCAGCGTCGAGGACCTGCTGCCCTTCTCCGACGAGACGCTGTGCCGTGCCGTCGCCGCCTGCCGTACCCCGGTCGTCTCGGCCATCGGGCACGAGCCGGACACCCCGCTGGTCGATCACGTCGCCGACGTGCGCTGCTCCACCCCGACCGAGGCCGGACGCAGCCTGGTCCCCGACCTCGCCGAGGAGACCGCCCGGATCTCCGGGCTGCGCGACCGGGCCCGCCGAGCCCTGCACGGCTGGGTCGACCGCGAGCAGCACCGCCTCGACGACCTACGACGGCGGCCGGTGCTCACCGACCCGCTGCGCATGGTCACCGCCCGGGAGGGCGAGATCGCCGACGCCCGCGCCGCCGCCCACCGCGCGGTGCTGCGCCGGCTGGACCGGGCGTCGTCGGAGCTGGAGCACCTGGGCGCCCGGCTCGCCGCGCTCGGCCCGACCGCGACCCTGGCGCGCGGCTACGCGATCGTGCAGCTCGCCGACCGCACCGACGACGTGCCCCCGCTCCTGCGGTCGGTCACCGACGCGCCCGCCGGCACCGGCCTGCGGATCCGGGTCGCCGACGGCGCCGTCGCCGCCACCGTGACCACCACCCCCGACCCGGAGACCCGATGAGCGACCGACCGGCAGTGGAGACCCTGGGCTACGAGCAGGCCCGCGACGAGCTCATGGAGGTCGTGCGCGCACTGGAGGTCGGCGGCCTCGGCCTGGACGAGTCCGTCGCGCTGTGGGAGCGCGGCGAGGCCCTGGCCAAGCGCTGCGACGCCCAGCTCGCCGGCGCCCGCACCCGCATCGAGGAGAAGCTGGCCGACGCCGACGCCGACGACCCCGACGACGCCTGAGCCTCCGACACGGGAACCGGCGTCCGACACGGGTTCCGACCCCGTGTGGGACGCCGCATCCGGTGTGGGAGGTCACCGGGGCTGCAGCCTTGTACGGAGGCGGGTCAGGAGGGCGGTGGGGGCGTCCAGGTCGCGCCAGGTCCACCGGACGACGTGCAGGCCCAGGTCACGGAGCCGGTCCTCGCGGATCTTCTCCTCGGTGATCACCTGACCCGCCGTCCTCCCCGGCGGGAGCAGACGCCCGTACTTCACCTCGCCGTCGAACTCCCCGACGACGGGCGGGCTGCCGTCCCACCAGAAGTCGACGGTCGCGCACCACCGGCCGCCGGCGTCCCGGACCTCGCGCTGCAGGTCGGGGGCCGGGAGCCCGGCCGCGTGGAACAGCACGCGGCTCCGTGACTCGCCGGGGCTCGCGGCGCGCCCGTCGGCGAACCGCGCGACGCGCACCGCGGCCGCCGTCCCCCGCCGACGACGCTCCGGGCGCGCCGCGGTCAGGAGCTCCGCGGTCCGGAGCCCGTACCGCCGGGCCAGACCGTCCGCGACGACGACCGCCTGACCGAACGGCACCGTCCTGGCCACGTCGGCGACGGTGCGGGCGGGCGCGGTCACCAGGATCCCGCGCACCCGCAGCGTCTCCGCGGGATCGAGGGGCACCGCGTGGAGGACGAGGTCGTGTCCCCGGCGAGCCCCGGTCGGCGCCGACCGCGTGACGTGGACGCGGTCCAGCGGCACGTCCCAGATCTCGGTGCCGTGCACGACCGCGGCGGAGACGTGGCTGACGACCGCGGGCGACTCGAGCCGACGCACCACCCCGCGCACGGCGCGCTCGTGCCCGGCGACGAGCTCCTCCCAGCGTTGACCGGGGTCCCCCCGCAGCACCGGCGACCCCGACGGCACGGCACCGCGGTACATCCCGCGGCAGACCCGCACGATCGCCCCCGAGCCGACGGCGTGGCGGATCTCGGCCTCGCTCATCCCCGCGGCGAGCAGCTCCGAGCGCCGCACGGGCGTCGTACCAGGCAGAAGGTCCATGCCCCGACCCTGCCCCGCAACACCCCCACCAACGCCCCCGAACCGAACCCTGTGGACAACTCCCCGCAATGTGGACAACCACGTCCCACAGGGATTCCGGCGTCGCACACGGGATCGGCTCCCCTGTGGGACGCCGGAACCCGTGTAAGACCGGGGTCAGGAACCGGGTGGGAAGACTCGGGCGGTGGTGAGGGCTTCCGCCAGGGTTCGGAACTGGTCCTCCGACGCCGAGCCGGTCACCAGGACCCGGACCTCGGGACGGCCGGGCAGCGTCGCGATCCGGAAGGGCTCGCCGCCCTCGGCGCCGTAGACCTCCCAGGTCAGGCCGCCCGCCTGCACGGTGCCGCGCATCGTCGGGGGTCCGTCGCCGCGGCCCGCGGAGCCGGACTCGGTGGCGAGGACGCCCTCGACCGACCCGTCGGTCTGGACCAGGCTCAGGAAGTCCGCGTCGGGGGTGACGAAGCCGATGCGCACGGCGGTGCCGCCGCCCTCGACCGGGCCCCGATCGGTGGAGTTGGCCCGGAACGGCACGTCCGGCAGCCGCAGCGGGAAGGTCGAGCCGCGGGCGTACTCGGCGATCCGGGCCGGGGCGTCGACGGTGGGTCCCGACGCGGCGTCCTCGGCCGGGCCGCCGGGCGAGAACGAGCACGACCCGCCGACCGAGAAGATCAGCAGCGCGACCGGGACGAGGATCAGGCAGGCCCAGATCAGGTCGCGCACCGACGCGTCGCCGCGGCCGGGCTTGTGCATCGCCTGCGGTCCGGCCTCCGGGATCCGGCGGGTCACCGGCGGTGGCTGCGGCCGTCCGGCCCGGGCCGCACCCGCGGGCGCGGCGGCCGGAGCCGCCCGGGCCGCAGCGAGAGCCGGATCCGAGTCCGCGGCCGGAGCCGGGCCCGCAGCCGCAGCCGGGTCCGCGGCCACAGCCGGGTCCGCGGCCACAGCCGGGTCCGCGGCCGCAGCTGGAGGCGCAGCCGAATCCGGGTCCGAAGCGGGGTGCGCAGCCGGATCCGCAGCCGGGGAAACGGCCGCGGCCGGCTCCCGGACCGGCCCGGCGTCCGCGTCCGGGGCCACCGGACCCGGCGCCGGGTCCGGGGACGCCGGGTCAGGGGACGCCGGGTTCGGGGCAGCCGGGGACCCGCCGGGCCCCGAGGCCTCCGGGCGCTCCGAGGACGGCGTTCCCGGGTCAGGTCGTGCGCTCACGTGTCCATCGTCCCAGGCATGGCGTCGGTCGCTCATCACTGCTCCCCCGGCGCCCCACGTGCGAGGATCGCCGGGCGCCTCCCCGTACGCCGGTCACCACCCGGGCGAGGGGACGTCGCCGACGAGCACGCCGCCCGTGAATGGAGACGTATCCGTGAGCCAGTCCGCCAGCCCCGCCCCCCGCCGTCGTGAGGCGCCCGACCGCAACCTGGCGATGGAGCTGGTCCGGGTCACCGAGGCCGCCGCCATGGCCGCGGGCCGCTGGGTCGGCAAGGGCGACAAGAACGGTGGCGACGGCGCCGCCGTCGACGCCATGCGCCAGCTCATCTCGTCGGTGTCGATGCGCGGTGTCGTCGTCATCGGCGAGGGCGAGAAGGACGAGGCCCCGATGCTGTTCAACGGCGAGGAGGTCGGGAACGGCGAGGGCCCGTTCTGCGACGTCGCCGTCGACCCCATCGACGGCACCACGCTGATGGCCAAGGGCATGCCGAACGCGCTCGCGGTGCTCGCCGTCGCCGAGCGCGACGCGATGTTCGACCCGTCCGCGGTGTTCTACATGGAGAAGATCGCGGTCGGCCCGGACTCGGCCGACGTCATCGACATCACCGCGCCGGTCGCGGAGAACATCCGCCGGGTCGCGCGGGCCAAGGAGACCGACGTCGCCGACGTGACGGTCTGTGTGCTCGACCGTCCGCGGCACGAGCAGATCGTCGCCGAGATCCGCGAGGCCGGCGCCCGGATCTCCTTCATCTCCGACGGCGACGTCGCCGGTGCCATCGCCGCGGCACGTCCCAACTCGGGCGTGGACATGCTCTACGGCGTCGGCGGCACCCCGGAGGGGATCATCACCGCGGCCGCGCTCAAGTGCATGGGCGGCGAGATCCAGGGCCGCCTGTGGCCCACCGACGACGCCGAGCGGGAGAAGGCCCTCGCCGCGGGCCACGACCTCGACAAGGTCCTGACCACCGCCGAGCTCGTGCGCGGCGAGAACGTCTTCTTCTGCGCCACCGGCATCACCGACGGCCCGCTGCTGCGCGGCGTCCACTACCGGGGCGGCGGCGCGACCACCCAGTCGATCGTGATGCGGTCCAAGTCCGGCACGGTGCGGCTGATCGACGGCTACCACCGCCTCACCAAGCTGCGCGAGTTCTCCTCCGTCGACTTCGACGGCGTCGAGGGCGAGGCCCCGCCGCTGCCGTGAGGTTAGGCTCACTTAACACTGCGGGACGGGTCGCGGAGGAGTAGACCTTCGCCCATGAGCGAGGACTTCCGCATCGAGCACGACACCATGGGCGAGGTCCGGGTCCCCGCCGACGCGCTGTGGCGGGCCCAGACCCAGCGCGCGGTGGAGAACTTCCCGATCTCCGGCCGCGGCCTGGAGCGCGCCCAGATCCGCGCGCTCGGCCTGGTCAAGGCGGCCGCGGCCCGGGTGAACGGCGAGCTGGGCGTACTGGACGACGACCGGGCCCGCGCGATCGCCGCGGCCGCCGACGAGGTGGCCGCGGGCGGGCACGACGACCACTTCCCGGTCGACGTCTTCCAGACGGGCTCCGGCACGTCGTCGAACATGAACGCCAACGAGGTGATCGCCTCGCTGGCCGCCCGCGCCGGTACGGACGTGCACCCGAACGACCACGTCAACGCCTCGCAGTCGTCGAACGACGTCTTCCCGACGACCATCCACCTCGCCGCCACCGAGGCGCTGGCGACCGAGGTCGTCCCGGCGCTGGAGCACCTCGAGGCCGCGTTGCGCCGCCGCGCCGCGGACTGGTCGGAGGTCGTGAAGGCCGGCCGCACCCACCTGATGGACGCCGTCCCGATCACCCTCGGCCAGGAGGCGGGTGGCTGGGCCAGCCAGGCCGGCTACGGCGCCGACCGCGTCCGCGACGCACTGCCCCGCCTCGCCGTCCTGCCGATCGGCGGGACCGCGGTCGGCACCGGGCTGAACGCGCCGGACGGGTTCGGCGCCGCCGTCGTCGCGAAGCTGCGCGAGACCACCGGTCTGGAGCAGCTCGCCGAGGCCACCGACCACATCGAGGCCCAGGGCTCGCGTGACGGCCTGGTCGAGGCCTCCGGCGCGCTGCGCACCGTCGCCGTGTCGCTCTACAAGATCGCCAACGACCTGCGCTGGCTGTCGTCCGGACCGCGGACCGGGCTGGCCGAGATCCACCTGCCGGACCTGCAGCCGGGCAGCTCGATCATGCCGGGCAAGGTCAACCCGGTGATCTGCGAGGCCACGATGATGGTCTGCGCCCAGGTCATGGGCAACGACGCGTGCGTCGGCTTCTCCGGCAGCCAGGGCAACCTGGAGCTGAACGTGATGATGCCGGTGATGGCGCGCAACGTGCTGGAGTCCGCACGACTGATCGCGAACGTGGCGCGGCTGCTCGCCGACAAGGTCGTCGACGGGATGGAGGCCGACCTCGAGCGCACCCGCGAGTACGCCGAGTCCTCGCCGTCGATCGTCACCCCGCTGAACTCGAAGATCGGCTACGAGGAGGCGGCGGCCATCGCGAAGCAGGCACTGAAGGAGCGACGGACCATCCGCGAGGTCGTGATCGAGCGCGGGCACGTGGCGAACGGGACGCTCACCGAGGCCGAGCTGGACCGCGCGCTGGACGTGCTGGCGATGACCCGCGGCGAAAAGCGCTCCTGACCCCGGCTGCGCCCGGTCACCGGCCGGGCGCACCGGGTCAGTCCACCCGCTGTTCATCTCCGGTCCCCGTTCGGTCCACATCGACGTGACACTGTGTGAGCACCAGTCGATCACTTTCACTCGAACGGACCGCACCATGGCCGACCAGCGCTTCGCGTACGTCCCCGTGCACGATCTGCGCACCGGTCGCGTCGCCGGGGTCGAGGTGGTGCCGCGCCGGCAGCACGACGCGGTGGCCGTCGTGGCCCGCGACCGCGGCTGGGACGCCCGCCGGATCGCCGAGCTCGACGCGGGTACCGCGGTCTCGGCGGTCGCGTCGGCCCGCGCGCACGGCGGCACGGTCCCGATCCAGGTCGATGTCGCCGCGGACACCGTCCTGCACGCGCGGGAGCGGCTGCGCGGCATGCTGGGCGACGCCACCGACCCGGTGGCCCCGCTGCTGGAGGTGGGGCCGCCGATCGCCGCCGCGGCGCCGGCCGAGCACCTCGTCCCGGCACTGGCCGAGCTGCGGCGGTGGGGATTCCGGATCGGGCTCGACGGGGCCGGGCGCGCGTTCGGGCCCGAGGTGGTGGCCGCCGTCCGGCCGGACGTGGTGAAGCTGGAGCCCGACCTCTGCGGCGGGGTGCTCGACGCGGGCACGGGTGCCGCCGTCCGCGCGGTGCTCGAGGTGTCCCGCACGGCCGGGGCGCCGGTCGCCGCGACCGGGGTCCACGACGCGGGCCGGCTGGTCGGGTTGTTCGTGACCGGCGTCGCCCTCGCCCAGGGCCCGCTGCTGGGCGGGGCGCGCGCCGTCCCCGAGGCCGACCCGGCGACCCGTGCGGAGCTGCTCGGCCTGCTGAGCGCGGTGCCGCAGCCGTTCACGCCCGGGTCCGCGCCGCCCGGGGTCACACCGCCCGGGATCACACCGTCGGTCCCCGAGCGGCCCGCGACACCCCGGCCGGCCGGTCCCCCGGTGCGCGGGCTCGCCGTCCCGGCCGTGACCCTGCCCGACGACGCCGTCGGCGACACCGCCCGCGAGGTGCTGCGCGCCCGCCCCGAGTCGGCCGGGATCGTCCTGGTCGACCGGGCGCACCGGCCGGTCGGCTACCTCGACCGCAGCCGCGTCCTGCTCCAGCTGGCAGGCAGGTTCGGCCACGCGCTATGGGCCGAGAAGCCGGCGGCCGAGCTGGCGGACCCGCCGCGGACCGTCGACGAGCGGACCCCGCTGCACCGCGCGATGGAGATCGGTCTGGCCGGCGACCCGGCCCGCGGCTACGACGACCTGGTCGTCGTCGCACCGGACGGCACCTGCCGCGGGGTCGTCCCGGTCGCCGAGCTGTGGCGCCGCGCGATCCTGCCGCCCGCGGGCGGCCCGCGTCCCGCACCGGCACCGCAGGTCGTGCGCACCGCCTGACCCGACGACGCGCGGAGTGTCGGGGGTCGCTGCTTCACTGGCCCGGTGCTGTTCACCGACGTCGTCACCACCTCGGCCGCGGTCGGGGCGACCCGCGCGCGGAAGGAGAAGACCGCCGCGCTCGCCGGGCTGCTGCGCGCCGCCGCGCCGGTCGAGGTCGTGCCGGTCGTCGCGTGGCTGTCCGGAGTGCCCCGGCAGGGCCGGATCGGCACCGGCTGGCGGACCCTGTCGGGCGTCGACGTGCCGGCCGCGGCGGGGCCGTCGCTGACGGTGGAGCGGGTCGACGCAGTCCTCGACGAGCTGGCCGGCACCGCGGGGGCGGGCTCGGCGGCCCGGCGCCGTGAGCTGCTCACCGAGCTGTACGGCGCCGCCACCGCCGAGGAGCAGCGGTTCCTGCACCGCCTCCTCACCGGCGAGCTGCGTCAGGGCGCGCTGGAGGGGCTGATGGTCGACGCCGTCGCCGCCGCGGCCGAGGTGCCGGCGGCGTCGGTGCGGCGGGCGTTCATGCTGTCCGGGCGGCTCCCCGAGACGGCGGCGACCGCGCTGACCGGCGGTGAGGAGGCACTCGCCGGGGTGGCGCTGGAGGTGGGCAGGCCGGTCCGGCCGATGCTCGCCTCCCCCGGTGACTCGCTCGACGCCGCGCTGGCCGGGCTCGGCGCCGACGTGACCGTCGAGCACAAGCTCGACGGCGCCCGCATCCAGGTGCACCGCCACGGCGACGAGGTGCGGGTGTGGACCCGGACGCTGCGCGAGATCACCGCTCGCGTGCCCGAGATGGTGGATCTGGTCCGTGGGCTGCCGTGTGACACCGCGGTGCTCGACGGCGAGACCCTCGCCCTCGACGACGACGGCCGCCCCCGCCCGTTCCAGGACACGATGAGCCGGTTCGGGACCGAGGAGTCCGGCGGCGAGGTGATGCTGTCGCCGTTCTTCTTCGACCTGCTCCACCTCGACGGCCGCGATCTCGTCGACGAGCCCACCGAGGTGCGGCTCGACGCGCTCGCCGGGCTGCTGGCCGCCGACGTCCACGCCGCGCTGCGGATGCCGGGGGTCCGGCGGCCGTCGCCGGAGCAGGCGGCCGCGGTCCTCGAGGAAGCGCTGACGGCGGGGCACGAGGGCGTCGTCGTGAAGGACCTGGCCGCGCCGTACGCGGCCGGTCGGCGCGGCAAGGCCTGGCAGAAGGTGAAGCCGGTGCACACCCTGGACCTGGTGGTGCTGGGCGCCGAGTGGGGCTACGGGCGGCGCACCGGGTCGCTGTCGAACATCCATCTCGGCGCCCGCGACCCGGACGGCGGGGAGCCGGTGATGGTCGGCAAGACGTTCAAGGGCATGACCGACGAGCTGCTGGCCTGGCAGACAGCGACCTTCCCCGACTACGAGACGTCCCGGGAGCCGGGGGTGGTGCACCTGCGCCCGGAGCTGGTCGTGGAGATCGCGCTCGACGGCGCGCAGCGCAGCACCCGCTACCCGGGCGGTGTGGCGCTGCGCTTCGCCCGGGTGCTGCGCTACCGGCCGGACAAGACCCCGGCCGAGGCCGACTCCCTCGACGCGGTGCGGGCGCTGCTGTCCGACTGAGCCGACCCGGCGCCGTCGCGGGCCGCGGTCACCGTCCCGGTCGGGTCGGCACGCAGCACACTGACGGCGAGGACCCGACCGTCGCCGCCGGTCAGGGTGCGTTCGGCGCCCAGCAGCGGGGCCCCGGCGGCGACACCGAGCAGCGCCGCGGAGTCCGGGTCGGCGGGCACCGGGCCGGAGCGGGTGTCCGCCCACACCGGGTGCAGCCCTGCCTCGGTCAGCTGCTGGTCGAAGGGGCCGGTCCCGGGCACTGCGAGCAGCCGCGCCGCGGCCGTGGTCGTCACGTAGTGGGTCTCCAGCACCGCGCCGCCGCCGGCCGTCGCCGAGACGCACTCGGTGCGCAGGCACGGCGCCCCGACCGGCACACCGAGCCACTCGGCGAGCACGTCGGGCGCGGCGATCCCGGTGCGCTCCAGCCAGCGCGGGAGGCGGGTGCCCGTGCCCGTGACGGCGGCCCGTCCGGGGTAGTGCGGGCGGGCGACGATCCGGTACCCGGTTGGCCCCGGCCGCAGCAGCCCCTCCTCGCCCAGCAGACCCAGGGCGGCCCGGACGACGGCGCGCGGCACGGCGTGGCGCACCATCAGCTCGTCCTCGCCGGGCAGCAGGCCCCCGGGGCGCCCGCCCCCGGCCACCGCGATGCGCAGGAGGTCACGGAGCCGGCGCACGTCTGCGGCACGCACACGAGGGTTCGGCGACGGCATCGGCATGTACCCGACGGTAGGACGGCGTCGTTTCCCCACCATTGACGCCGGGTCACACACAGATGACGGCCGCTTCGTCAGTCCGTCCGTCCCTCCGCGGCCCGGCGGACGACCTCGTCCTCCTCCGGCGGGCTGGGAGGGTGATGGCTCAGGCACTGCGGTGAGCGCATCAGGTCGAAGGGCCGCCCCTCGGTGGCGAGGTAGAACTGCCCGGTGCCCAGACGCGAGATCTCGTTGACCGTGCCCCCCTTGTCGCGGGCCAGGCTCTTGGCGGCGGAGATCTGCGCGGCGGAGTTGAGGAAGCCATAGAACTGGGTGGCCGCGTTGCCCGACACCTGGTTGTGCAGGCCCTTTGGTGCCTGAGTCGCGAAGATGAGCCCCAGCCCGTACTTGCGGGCCTGGGAGGCGAGGGCGATGGTGCTGGCGGTGCAGGCCGTGTGCGCTCCCGAGGAGGCGTAGTTCTGGGCTTCGTCCATGACGAGCAACCCGCCCAGGGGACGCTCTCCCGCCGGGTTCGCCTTGATCCAGGAGAACAGCGCCATCTGCAGTTGGTTGACGAACGCCTGGCGCTGCTCCGGCACCGGCAGCCCGACGAAGCTGATCACCGAGATCCGAGCCCGGCGCCCCGGCGGCGGGGTCAGCAGGACACCAGGATCCAGCGGCTCGCCCGTCTCACGGAGCAACGGGTCGTTGATCCGTGCCGCACGCAGTGCCTCCGACATCTCCTCGGCCAGCTTGACGCCGGTGCGCAGTGTGGTCAGGTCCTCCGGCAGCTCCGCCAACAGCTCGACGAGCCCGCCGAGCGAGGTCCCTCCCTGTTCCACGAAGTAGGTCAGCACTTCGCGCAGCACGGCTTTGCCCTGGGCGAGTTTGCGGCCGCTCAGTCCGGTATGCGGTTCGAGACTGGACACGGCTGAGTCGACGGCCATGCGGAACTCGTCCTCGTCATCGCTCACCGCCGCGAAGTCGGGAAGCGGACGAAGTGTGAGCGGGCGTCCACGGCTCCGTCCCGGAGTCCAGATGACGACCTCGGTCCCGTCCAGGTACGTCTCCGACCGTTCCTGGTCACCTGGCAACCAGTGGACCGGCGGTCGGGGCCACGGGTCCCCCAGCCGACACAGGTCGTTGTTGATGTCCAGGACGATCGAGGAGACGCCCTGCAGCGCGCATTCTTCGACCAGGCGCCGCAGCAGCACGGTCTTGCCCGACCCTGATCCCGCGAAGACAGCCGTGTGTTTGCGGAGGGCCTCGACCGGGATCGCGACCGGCAGCCCGTCCGCCCCTGTCCCGATGAGTGCGCGAGGTCGGGGGTCGGTCTCGTCGGCGTCCGGTTGCTGGGCATGTGGGGCGGGGACGGCTTCGGACCCGGCCGATGCGTCGTGTACTCCGCCGGGCTCCACAGCGGGAGCACCTGGTCCGGGCAGGAATCTACGGAAGAGCTCGACGGACTCCGCCGGTCGCCGGGTCAGCAGCCAGTCTCTCCACCCGGGAGCGGCACGGCGACGCATCGCCTCGAGCGCGGTGAGGGTCCGGATGTCGGCCTCCCCGAGCGGGACTGCGACACCGCCCTGGGCCTCCAGCCGCTCGACGGTCTCCGCCGTGATCCGGCCACGTGGCCAGTCGCGGTTCCGGAGCAGCACCAGAGCCCGTCGCTGCGCCCCGCCGGCAACTCCGGCTTCCGTGCGGGCTGCCGTGATCCGGCTCTGGACCGCGCGCGCATTGGAGTGCGCGATGGCCCGAAAGGTGTAGTGCACCTCGTTCTCGGTGCTGTCGTCGAGGGTGTGCCGGAGCCGGGCATGCACCGGAGGGCGACGGGCACGGACCGTGTCGACGCTGAAGGCGTTGCCGCCGTCACCCATCTCGACGATGTAGGCCTGGAGCCCTGCCGCGAGCAGGCGCTGCATCAGCTCGTCCTCCTGCTCGGGGTCGAACGGCGCCGACACGTCGGCAGCCGCCCGTAGCTTCTCGAACTCTGCGTCGAGCCCGTTCAGCCGTTCAGGATCGGCGGCGACCGCGGGCAACGCCGTGCGGGAGACATCCTGCAGATCGGACAGCTCGCTGACTCGGCCGGCTTCCAGGCAGGCTCGGACGTGTTCCTCCACCGTTCGCAGCAGGCGCCGTGGTGTGTAGGCACCGATGCCGTCGAACGCCTCAGGTCGCACCGGCCAGGTCGGGTACGGCGGAACGTGGCCTGCCTCGGCGTAGAGGCCTCCGAGGTGCTCGGCGACGATTGCACGGGCCACCTCGTCGTCAGGCATGACGCCCTGCAGGGTCAGGACCCGGAAGCGGTCCTTGGCCGACTCGACCGCACCGGCGGTGAGCAGCGTCCAGGAGGTCGGCAGGCAGGCGACAACGGTCAGGGTGCACCGGGTGAGTTCCCGCAGCTCCATCAGACCGTCCGCGACGTTGCCCACCGTCTGCGCGGCCGTGGTCTGCGGAGCTCGTGCATCGTCGAATGCGGTGGACGCAGAATGGCTGATCAGCGGGTCGATCTGGTCGACGGCAAACACCGACGGGCCGGTCAGGGCGAGTAACCGGGACAGGTCGCGCAGCACCAGCTTCCGTGACCGGGCAGGGGCGGGCCGGAAGCCCCACTCCTCGCGCGCGGCCTCCTCGACGTCCCCGTCGTTGCTCAGGTAACCGTTGCCGACCTCGTGCACCTCTGGCCGGTCGGCCCGGAAGAGGACGAGTGCACGCAACGTGTCCTGGCAGTCGTTCCAGACCTGGGCGTCGAGCCGGCGCAGGCCGGCGAGCAGGGAGTCGAGATCCGCGCGTGCCACGAGAATCGTCCCTGCGATTCGCGACACCTCGACGGGTGGAAGGCCGCACGCCGTCGCGAGCCGCTGCAGCAGCGGTGACAGTTGGTCCACCGATCCCGCCTGGAACCCGTCCAGGATGCCGTGGACAGCGTTGCGCCAGAAGTCGTCCCCCTCCATCAGCCGGAGCAGGAAGAAGTAGCCATCGATCTCCTGGACCCGCTGCCGCAGCCAGCGCAGCAGGTGGGTCTTCCCGACACCACGTTCGCCCTGCAGGACGATGCCCACTGGGCTGGCCCGTCGTGCGGCGCTCTTGGGAACCGCGGCCCACAGCGCGCGAGCCGCCGGTGCGTGCAGGCCCTCGACGTGCTGTTCGACGGGACTCCAGATGTCCTCCGCCGTCATCGCAGAGCTGAACTGCACTGCTTCGAGGGCGGCGAGGTCGTCGCCGATCATCCGTTCTCGATCATGATCATGTGGCGCGGTTCTCCGGCGACGGTGACGGCAGCCTCGTGATCCGCCGCGGTCAGTGCTTTCGTGTTGGGTTCCGACTGCAGGTGGACGCCGGGTGAGACGGCCAGGTCGGTGAGCGCGGCGTCGACATCACCCCGGGACAGATCGGCGAGTTCCTTGCGCAGCCGCGACAGGCCGACCCAGCCTCCGGGTTCCGTGAGTCGGGCCACGGCGTCACGGATGCGTGCCTGCGGGTCGGGTCGGTAAGGAAACAGCTCCGACAACGGGATACCGGTCCGCTCGATGCCGTGCAGGATCGCGTAGAGCGCGCCGCCGAGATACCCCGCACGATCCGGGCGCGTGGCGCCGAGTTCCTGCGTGCACCAGGCGGTGCCGGCGTCGCTGATCTCGTGGACGAACCCCCGGCCGACCTTCCTCGAGTCGACGAGACCGTGTTCGTTGAGGCGACGACGGGGTTCACCGTCGAGCCTCACGCCACCTGCCTCCTGGAGCTGGGCGTTGGTCAGCTCCCGCCCCTCGGCGAGCAGCGTGAGGAGCACCGCTCGCTCCCGCTGGTTCAAATCCACCCTGGTCACGTACATCCTCCGATTCCGCAATGTGTCACGACGCGCCCCCGCTGTTGTCGACCATCAGCTCGATCCGGCCGTCTCTGGTGGTCAGCTCACCGCGAACCTGGACCGGTCGGGACCGGTCGTAGCGGCGCACGACGCGCTCATAGGTGGACTGGTCCGGGAACCGGACCCAGATCGTGCGGCCCCGCCGGGCACCGTGCGCCGGTGCGACCTCTCCCGACAGTCGCGCTCGCCACCGGTCGTCCGATCCCGGCTCGTCGTGCAGACCGTCCACCATGCCCGCGGCCGTCGCCGGACCGCTGACTCCCGACCTGGACAGCCGTCTCATCCCTTTTCTGAGCCCCTCGCCCGCTCCGGCCGCGAAGCCGACCTTCTCGACTCGCGCGGATGCAACGGGCCGGTCCTGCTCCGGTGTCCGTATCGCCCACCGGAAGCTGAACTCGAAAGCGTCGTCGTCCTCCCCCGCCAGCCTCGCGAGAGCCGAGCAACACTCCAGGGAGACGCCCTGTAGGGCCACGTCCTCGAACGAGGCGCCGCGGTTTCCCACTGTCTCGGCCAGCGCACGGGCCGCGTTACGCACCTGCAGCGACACGGCCCGATGGCTGGACCTGTCGGGGCGTTCCCGAGTGTCGAAGAACAAGGAGAACCCGGGCAGGTCCCGTGGTCCGGGACCGAGATCGACCGCATCGAGGAGATCACGGACCGGTCGGGGCTCCCCCTTCGGGAATCGCAGGTGCGGACCCTCGGAGACGGCCCGAGCCGACTCCCGGACGAAGCTGCGCAGCCCCTGGAGCGCGGATGCGCCCTCGGATATCGTCAGTGTGCTTTTCCGGCGGACGGTGATCTCGTCGACGGTGGGATGACGCAGTGCGCGTCGTACGTCATCGACAAGGCGCCCCTCGGCCCGTGCCACGGTCCGGAGCAGCTCCGACACCCGCTGCGGGAAGTCCCCGACCCCGGAGGACCCTGGCAACAGCACTTCCAGACCATCGAGGGCCCAGATGCCGGCTCCCCTCCATGCCAGCCCGGTGTCGGTCCATCCGGTTCCACGCAGGTAGTCGGCGAGCTGGTCGACACTCGGATCGTCGGTCACCGTGCGACCACCGGGTCCAGCTCGACGAGTCGACGGAGCGAATCGGGGGTCAGAACGTTGGCCAGCGGCAACCGGACCGTGGTTCCGGCCCTACCCTGCTCGTCGGCGAAGAGTGTCCGGTCGCGGAGCGACGTCACATACCCGATCGTCCGAAGCAGCAGCCCTGAGGTGAACATGTCCGAGAACCGGTCCGTGTCACGAGGGACGACGACCACGACCAGGTAACGCGCCACCTGGAACCGGTCCCCGGCCAACCGGTTGAAGCTCTTGCGGTCGAGACCCCTGAAGGTCAGGCAACCGGCCCCCCACGACGGCGACGCCGTGGTCTTGATCTGCATCTCGACCGCGCGGGCGAACCCGGGGCCGGGAGCCGGCATGCGCACACCGAGATCGATGCCGTCCCGATCGAGCTCGTCCTTGTAGACGGTGAGCCCGGCGGCGGCGGCAAGCACGCGTACGTACGCTTCGCCGAAAGAACCACGGTGATTGTTCGGGTCGAGCATCCGCGCCTTTCTCGGACGCCGATCACCCGCCGGCGCGGGGCGAACCCTATGAGTGACCGATCAACCTCCGCGAGAGCCGGTCGGGTGTATCGAGGAGGCGTACAGTCTCGATACCGTGCGCTTCCTCGACGACCGCCGGCCCGAGCACGACCTGACCTACGACGACGTCTTCCTCGTCCCACGCCGTTCCACCGTGACGTCCCGCTTCGACGTGGACCTCACCGCCCCGGACCGTTCCGGGGCCACGGTGCCCGTGGTGGCGGCGAACATGACCGCCGTCGCCGGACGTCGGATGGCCGAGACGCTCGCCCGGCGCGGCGCGCTGACCGTGCTCCCGCAGGACGTGGCGACCGATGCCGTCGCCGAGATCGTGTCCTGGATCAAGTCCCGGCACCCGGTGTGGGACACCCCGCTGGTGCTGCGCACCTCCGACGCGGTCGCCGACGCGCTGAACCTGCTGCCCAAGCGGGCCCACGACGCCGTCGTGGTCGTCGACGACGGCGGCCGCCCGGTCGGCACCGTGTCCGAGGCGCACTGCGCCGGGGTGGACCGCTTCACCCGCCTCGCCGACGTCCTCGATCCGGACCCGCTGGCGCTGCCGCTGGGCACCGAGCCGCGCGAGGTGTTCGAGCAGCTCGACACCCGCCGCAAGGCCGTCGCGCTCGGCCTCGACGGCGACGGCCGCCTCGCCGGCCTGCACACCCCGCTCGGCGCGATCCGCGCCGGGATCTACTCCCCCGCCCTCGACGGCGCCGGCCGGCTGCGCACCGCGGCCGCGATCGGCATCAACGGCGACGTCGCGGTGAAGGCGAAGGCCCTGCTCGACGCCGGGGTGGACGTGCTCGTCGTCGACACCGCGCACGGCCACCAGGAGAAGATGGCCGACGCGCTCGGCGCGGTCCGCCGTGTGGTCGACGAGGCCGGGGCCACGGTCCCGGTCGCCGCCGGCAACGTGGTCACCGCCGAGGGTGTCGCCGACCTGGTCGAGGCGGGCGCCGACATCGTCAAGGTCGGAGTCGGCCCCGGCGCGATGTGCACGACCCGGATGATGACCGGCGTGGGGCGCCCACAGTTCTCCGCGGTCGCCGAGTGCGCCGCCGCGGCCCGCGAGCGCGGCGCCGTGATCTGGGCCGACGGCGGGGTGCGCCACCCGCGCGACGTGGCACTCGCCCTGGCCGCCGGCGCGGCGTCGGTGATGATCGGCTCCTGGCTGGCGGGCACCTACGAGTCCCCCGGAGACCTGCTGCGCGACGAGCACGGCCGCGCGTACAAGGAGTCGTTCGGGATGGCGTCCAAGCGCGCGGTCAGCGCACGCACCCGGGGCGACAACGCGTTCGACCGGGCCCGCAAGGCGCTGTTCGAGGAGGGCATCTCGTCCTCGCGTCAGCGGCTGGACCCGGACCGCCCCGGTGTGGAGGACGTGCTCGACGAGATCTGCTCGGGCGTCCGCTCCGCGTGCACCTACGCCGGCGCCCGCTCGGTCGACGAGCTGCACGAGCGTTCCGTCGTCGGGGTGCAGACCACCGCCGGGTTCACCGAGGGCACCCCGCACGGCCTCTGAGCCACCCCTTGACCCGGCGCGTGATCCGGCGCACGGTCGGGTCATGGCCGCCCCCACGCAGGACACCACCACCAGCAGCTCCGGTACCGCCGCCCTCGGCGGCGGCGGTACCGGCGGTCTGCCGGTCCCACCGACGTTCGCCACCTCCGCCGAGGAGCGCCTGCACCGCAAGCAGCAGCTCGCGGGGGCGTTCCGGATCTTCGGCCGCTTCGGCTTCGGCGAGGGCGTCGCCGGGCACATCACCGTGCGCGACCCGGAGGACCCGGACATGTTCTGGGTCAACCCGTTCGGCATGAGCTTCCGGCACATCCGGGTCTCGGACCTGATCATGGTCGACCACCACGGCACGGTCCGGCACGGGAACCGCCCGGTGAACCAGGCCGGGTTCGTCATCCACTCGGCCGTCCACGAGGCGCACCCGCACGTCGTCGCGGCCGCGCACGCCCACTCGGTGTACGGCAAGGCGTGGTCGTCGCTGGGCCGGCCGCTGGACCCCATCACCCAGGACGCCTGCGCCCTCTACGAGAACCACGGCGTCGTCCACGAGGGTGCCGGCGCGGTCGTGCTCGACCCGGAGGCGGGCCGGGCCCTGGCCCGCGGTCTGACCGGCCGGCGGATGGTCTTCCACCAGAACCACGGGATCTTCTCCGTCGGCGAGACGGTCGCCGAGGCCGCCTGGTGGTTCATCTCGACCGAGCGCAACTGCCAGGCCCAGCTGCTGGCCGAGGCCGCGGGGACGCCGACGCTCGTCGACCACGCCAACGCGCGGTTCACCGCCGAGCAGACCGGCACGCCCTACGCCGGCTGGTTCTCCTACCAGCCGCTGTGGGACGAGGTCGTGCGTACCGACCCGGACCTGTTCGACTGAGACACACCACGGCCCCCGTCGGCGGCTGCCGACGGGGGCCGTGTGCCGTCGTCAGGAGTTGGGTCCCTCCAGCATCTCGGTGACCAGCGCGGCGATCGGCGAGCGCTCACTGCGGGTCAGCGTGACGTGCGCGAACAGCGGGTGGCCCTTCAGCTTCTCGATGACGGCGTTGACGCCGTCGTGCCGTCCGACGCGGAGGTTGTCGCGCTGCGCGACGTCGTGGGTGAGCACGACGCGCGACGCCGTCCCGAGCCGGGACAGCACCGTGAGCAGCACGTTGCGCTCCAGCGACTGCGCCTCGTCGACGATCACGAACGTGTCGTGCAGCGACCGGCCGCGGATGTGGGTCAGCGGCAGGACCTCCAGCAGGCCGCGGGCGATGACCTCGTCGATCACGTCCTGGCTGACCATCGCCCCCAGGGTGTCGAAGACGGCCTGCGCCCAGGGCTGCATCTTCTCGACCTCGCTGCCCGGGAGGTAGCCGAGATCCTGTCCGCCGACGGCGTAGAGCGGCCGGAAGACCACGATCTTGCGGTGCTGCCGTCGCTCCAGCACCGCCTCCAGGCCCGCGCACAACGCGAGCGCCGACTTGCCCGTCCCGGCGCGTCCGCCGAGGGACACGATCCCGACCTCGTTGTCCAGCAGCAGGTCCAGCGCGATCCGCTGCTCGGCGGAACGGCCGTGCAGCCCGAACGCCTCCCGGTCCCCGCGCACCAGCTTGACCCGCTTGTCCGCGGTGACCCGCCCGAGCGCGTTCGACGCCCCGATCAGCCGCAACCCCGTGTTGCAGGGCAGGTCGCGGGCCTCATCGTGATCGATGACGCCGTCGCGGAACAGCGCGTCGACGTCCTCCGCGGTCACCTCCAGGTCGGTCATGCCGGTCCAGCCCGAGAACAGCACGTCCTGGCCGTGGTACTCATCGGCGTCCAGACCGACCGCGGCGGCCTTGACCCGCAACGGCATGTCCTTGGTGACCAGCGTGACGTCCGGCGGCACGGACGGGTCCGCCTTCAGGTTCAGCGCACAGGCCAGGATCCGCGAGTCGTTGGAGTCGGTGCGGAACCCGGCCGGCAGGACCGTGGGGTCGGAGTGGTTCAGCTCGACGTGCAGCGTGCCGCCGGACTCGCCGATCGGCACGGGTGCGTCGAGACGGCCGTACCTGACGCGCAGCTCGTCGAGCTGGCGCAGCGCGGTCCGGGCGAACCAGCCCAGTTCGGGGTGGTGACGCTTGGCCTCCAGCTCACTGATGACGACGAGCGGCAGGACGACCTGGTGCTCGTCGAAGCGCTGCAGCGACCACGGGTCGGACAGCAGCACGGACGTGTCAAGCACGTAGCAGCGGGTGGTACCTGCCGGTGCGTCCCCGACGGACCCCTGCGGTGCGGAGGTCGGGTCGGTGAGGGCGGGACGACGATCGGTCACGGGTGCTCCCTCGCAGGCGCGGCACCGCACCTGCTCTGCGTCGGGCCGGCCGGCCCTGGTGCGGGCCGCGACGACGCGGAGGGACCATGGCGGTCCTCCGGCCGGCACGCCCGCGAGGGCCGGGTGCCGGCCCTCTCGGGTGCGTGTGACACCACTCCAGGGCCTCCCGAACGGGCCGCATCGGGTACAGCCCGTCGACATGGACGCTACTAGTGGTCACCCTCGTGCGGTCAATAGCAACGCTCCGTCGGATCGCGACGTTGACCCCTGATGGAACAGTCGTAACGTGCCGTTCATCGTGTGATCGGTACCGTCCGGCGTCAAGTCGGGTAGAGACACCTCGTTCGGCTGCGAGCCGTTCGGCTCAGTCAGGGACCGGCGTACGGAGCAATCCGACCGCTGCCGAGGGTAGTCCGCCGCGATCCGGACCGCGTCCGCTGCCACCGTCGGTGACCAGATCCGACGGCAGGACCGGGGTGTCGAGCAGGGCCGCCAGCGCGGCGGCCGGACCGTCCGGGGCCGCGGCGAGCCGGGCGCGCACGAGCGGGCCGCCCTCGGCGTAGGTGACCGGGTAGGTGCGCCACTGGGGATGGTCGAGGAAGTCGAGCATCCGCCGCGCCCGGTCGTCGTCGACCAGCAGCCATCGGGACAGGTGGGCGAGCACCGCGTCGGGGCCGGCGCCGTCGACGTGGCGCATGAGGGCGGCGTCGAGCCGGACCCGGCCGAGCAGGTCCAGCTCCCGTTCGATCCGCTCGGCGGCCGGGCCGTCGAGGCGCACGCCGACGCCCGCGAGGACGCGTTCGGCGACCGGGCCCCAGCCGGGGCCGGGCACCACGTCGACGGCGGCCTCCGCCGCACCCTCCGCGACGAGCCCCTGCGGGCTGTGGACCAGTCGCAGCGCCAGCTCCGGGTGCCGCGCCGACGCGATCTCGACCCGGCAGTACTGCAGGTGGTGGCCGGGGTAGACCTCGTGGGCGAGCAACGGCAGCAGCGACCCGGCGCGCACCCGGCCGGTCGTCGCGACCGAGACCCGGCTGTGCAGCCCGCCGCGGTAGCGGGTGAACGCCGTCCAGGGACGCGCGCCGACGAGGCCGACGTCGGCGTGCTCGCCGGCCGGGAGCCCCAGCGTGTCGCGGGTGCGGCCGCGCAGCTCCGCGACGACGGCGGCGACCGCGTCGGCCAGCCGGTCGGCGGGGACGACGTCGGCGGCCCGGTGGTCCCGCATCCGGGCGGCCAGCGGACCGCGCCCGGGCAGCACCGCCGCCAGCCTGCGGTGCGCCTCGTGCAGTTCGTCCAGCTCGCTACGACGCGGGACCACCCCGAACAGGTCGCGGACCTGCTCGAGGTAGCCGATGTCGTCGCCGGCGAGCAGCCGGGCCCGGCACCGCAGCGCGACCAGCAGCGCCTCCAGGTACCGGCGACGGTCGGCCGGGAGTCCCGCGGCCGCGACCTCCGCACGCAGCCGTCCGGCCGTGACGACCAGGGCCGCCGGGTCCTGGAGCGGCTCCGCGGCCACCCGCCGGGCGATCGACGGGTACGGCGGCGGCCCGTCCAGCACCCCCGGCCGCAGCCGGTCCAGCCGCGACGCGAGCTCCGCCGTCGCGTGCAGCAGGTCCACCCCCGGAGCGTAGGCGGCCCGGAACCGAACGACCGCGAGGGCGGCCGGTGACGCGTCCGTTCGGACGTATCCGGCCACGCAGGGTGCACGATCCGCGGACGGCGACGGCTCGGACGCGCGGGGCCAGAACAACCTATTTGGGGAGTATCGGAACCGTCAGTGAAAGTGTACCTCGATTGGGTCACGAGATTTGTTTCGTCGGAATAACACCGGTAGCTTTTCAGGTAGTCGGTACGGGCTCCCCCTCGTCAGCGTGCCGGCACGCGTGAGACCGGCTTCGGGCGGACTCGAGACTCAACAGGAGAAAACTGTGCTGAAGAAGGCTGGAATCGTGGTTGCGGCCTCCGCCGCGTCCCTGCTCGCCCTGTCCCCGCTCGCCTTCGCCGGCGACAAGGACGGCGACCACGGCCACAAGGGCGGCCACCACGGTGCCGAGAACGTCATCGACAAGGACGCCAAGGGCCTCATCGCCGGCCTGAACGGCAACAACCTCAACGTGCCGATCCAGGCCTGCAACAACAACATCCCGGTCAACGTGCTGGGCGTGCAGGTCCCGGTCGAGGACGCCTCCGCCCTCAACGGCCTCACCGGTGCCCTGGGCATCCTGGGCGACGCCAAGGCGAAGTCCGGCGACTCGGTCACCGACCAGTCCGACAACTGCGGCCAGGAGGCCGGCGCCGGCGACTCGATCGGCTGATCTCCTCGCAGATCTGAGAATGCCCCGGAGCTTCTGCTCCGGGGCATTCTCGTGTGTCACCCCGGGCACCCGCCGGAGTGACCGAAATTCCGCCGGGTCACCGTTCACCGCGTCCGCGCGGCCGTGTTCACCCCGTCGTGTCGACGCCACCGATACCGATCTGATTCACCAGTGACGTGATCACGCTCCGTACTCGGGCCGGCGGCCTCGCCGGCCGCCCTCCTCCCGGACACGTTCCAGAGCGCACGACGGTGCCGGACACCGGGCCACGCACACCGGACACCGGACACCGGACACCGGACACGATCACCGGTTGTGGAGCGGAGCGTCCGCAACGCGAACGTCGGACTCCACAACCGGTGATCATGCAGCCCGACAGGTGGAGCCAGCCGAGCCGGAGCAGGACGGCGCGCTGAGCCCGCTCGCGTTCGCGGGTGAGCACGGTGGCGACGCCTACATCGACGACAGCAGCACCAAGGCCGAGGCCTCGACCGTCGGGGGCTCCGAGAGAGCCATGACGAGTGAGTCGACCGGGAGCCACGGTCGATCCGAGTTCATCCGCCGAAACGTCGGTGTCGCGCGCCGAAGTCGCGCAGGGCGCGCAGGAAATCGACGCGGCGGAACTCGGGCCAGTAGGCCTCGCAGAACCAGAACTCCGAATGGGCCGACTGCCACAGCAGGAACCCCGACAGACGTTGCTCACCGCTGGTCCGGATGACGAGGTCCGGGTCAGGCTGACCGGAGGTGTAGAGGTGCTCCGCGATGTGGTCGACGTCGAGCGACTCCGCGAGCTCCTCGATCGTCCGTCCCGCCTCCGCCTGGGTCAGCAGCATCTTGCGGACGGCGTCCGCGATCTCCTGCCGGCCGCCGTAGCCGACGGCGACGTTCAGCTGGATGCCCCCGCGGTCGCTGGTACGGGCGACCGCCGCGGTCAGCCGGTCGGCCAGGCTGCTCGGCAACAGCTCCATCGCGCCGACCACCCGCAGCCGCCACGGCGTGTCCGGACCGGAGAGGTCGTCGACGACCCCGGCGATGATCTCCAGGAGGTCCTTGAGCTCCTCCGGGGAGCGGGTGTCCAGGTTGTCGGTGGACAGCAGGAACACCGTGACGACCTCGACGCCGGCCTCCGAGCACCAGCCGAGCATCTCCGCGATCTTGGCCGCGCCGGCGCGGTGCCCCTCCGCGGGGTCGACCAGGCCGGCCTCCCGCGCCCAGCGGCGGTTGCCGTCGAGGATGAGCGCCACGTGCCTGGGCCGCTCGGTCCCGGCGATCTGACGCAGGATCCTGCGCTCGTACACCGTGTAGAGCAGGTCTCGGAGGGCCACGTACACGGAGCCTAGTCCCGCGTGTGGCGTTCGTCCGCCGGACGGGACCCCCGCCGTCTCGACCCGTAACCTCGGGGCGCGTGAGCATCGCCCCGTCCGTCCCGCTCAAGCCCCGTATGCGGGGCTGGTTGCACCTGTGGAGCCTCGTCGGTTCCGTCTTCGCGTGCGCCGCACTGATCAGCGTCGCGGGGGCGCTCGTCGGGACCTCCGCGGCCGTGGCCACGGCCGTCTACACGCTGACCACGTTCGGCCTGTTCGGGATCAACGCGCTGTACCACCGGCACACCTGGGCCGACCCGGCCCGGCGACGGCTGATGAAGCGCCTCGACCACTCGATGATCTTCCTGTTCATCGCGGGCACCTACACGCCGGTCTCGGTGCTGGCGCTCCCCGCGGCCACCGCCACCTGGGTGCTCGCCGTCGTCTGGGGCGGGGCACTCGCCGGGGTCGCACTCAAGCTCGCCTGGCCGACCGCGCCGGCCTGGGTGGGAGTGCCGATCTACATCGCGCTCGGGTGGGTCGCGGTGTTCGTGCTGCCCGGGCTGCTGGCCGGAGGCGGGGTCGCCGCACTCGTCCTGCTGCTCGCCGGCGGGGCGCTCTACACCGTCGGCGCGGTCATGTACGCGCTACGACGGCCCGACCCGTGGCCCGCGACGTTCGGCTACCACGAGTTCTTCCACACCGCGACGGTCCTGGCCTGGGCCTGCCACCACGTCGCGATCTGGCTGGTCCTGCTGCGCTGACCCGCGCTCCCGCGGGTCGGCGACTCAGGAGCGGGCCGTTCCGGGCTCGCCCCGGTCGGTCGCGGCCGGGTCGGATCCGCCCTCGGCGGTCCCCTCGCCGTCGAAGGACTCCGGGAGGCGGGTGATGCGCTTGCTCATGTTGCGGATGAGGAAGACCGTCGCGAGCAGCAGGAGCAGCACGATCGCCAGCCCGGCCGGCGCCGCGTTGCCGAACTCCGGCAGCTGCCCGGGCGGCGGGGGACGGTCCTGCATCGGGACGAGCAGGCCCGTCACGACCTGGTTCACCACAGCCGTCACGTTCTCGACCTGCACCGCCACGCGCCTCCGTACTCCGGTTCCCGGGTCACCGGCACCGTCCCGGAGCTGCGGGACGGTCCGGTGGCCAGGCTACCCGCGGGGCCCGCGCCGTCAGCCGGCGCGGCGGCGCTCCCCGCCGACCTCGACGGGGATGCCGGCGAACAGGTCGTCCTCCGGGATCTCGGTGTCGACCAGGGAGTGGACCAGCTCGTAGTCCTCGGTGGGCCAGACCCGGGCCTGCACCTCGAGCGGGGTGAAGAAGAACCTGCTGTTCGGGTCGATCTGGGTGGCGTGCGCGCGCAACGCGTCGTCCCGCCGGCCGAACCAGTCCGAGCACGGGACCCTGGTGGTCACCCGGGTGCCGGGGTCGGGCCGGTCGCTGGTCCAGTTCTCCAGCCACTCCGCGTACGGCGACTCCTGGCCGGACTCGACGATCGCGTTGTGGAAGGCCTCCAGCCGGGCCTTGGAGAAGCCGTGGCCGTAGTAGAGCTTCAGCGGCTGCCACGGGGCGCCCGCCTCCGGGAAACGCGCCGGGTCGCCGGCGGCCTCCCACGCGGCCATCGAGATCACGTGGGTGCGGATGTGGTCCGGGTGCGGGTAGCCGCCGTTCTCGTCGTAGGTGACGAGGACGTGCGGGCGGAACTCACGGATGACCTTCACCAGTGCCGCGGTCTGCTCCTCGACGTCACCCAGGGCGAAGCAGCCCTCGGGCAGCGGGGGCTTCGGGTCGCCCTCGGGCAGGCCGGAGTCGACGAAGCCGAGCCAGACGTGCTGCACGCCGAGGATCTCGGCGGCGCGGGCCATCTCGTCCCTGCGGACCGCGGTCATGTTCTCCAGGACGTCCGGCCGTTCCATCGCGGGGTTCAGGATGCTGCCCCGCTCGCCACCGGTGCAGGTCACGACCATGACCTGGTGCCCCTCGTCGACGTACCGGGCGGTGGTCGCCGCGCCCTTCGAGGACTCGTCGTCGGGGTGGGCGTGCACCGTCATCAGCCGGGGACGCTCGCCGGGCGCCGGCAGCTGGACCGGGCGCGGGGCGGACGGGGTGTACTGCGTAGCCATCGGGGCGGGTTCCTCCACGGTCACCGGACTCGGGTCCCGCGCCGGTGGTCTGCCGGCGGCGGGCGGCGAGGCGTGCTCAGGGACGATCCTGGCAGAGAGGGCCGACAGGAACCGCGCCGAGCACGGGCACCGGCATCCGCAACGCCGTCGCCGGCGCCATCTGTTCCCGCCGGTGGACCGGTCTGCGACGGGCGGTTGCCGCCGGCGGGGACGGTACGGCTGCCCTGCCGTCGTCGACCCCACTACCTGCGAATACTTCTCCCGCGGGAACTTTCCGGGACCCGCACCCGTTCACCGAAAGGCTGCGACGAGCGGCACGCTCCGTGGTAAGGTGAGCCCCACACGACCCGCAGGCGGGTCGTGTTTTTCCTTACTCGGGGCGTGCTGCTCGGAGCCGCCACCCCCGTGTGCCCGCCGGGCGCCAGGCGTCCCGGCGGCGACACGTCCTGCTTTCCTGGAGGAGTTGATGACGGTGACGGACACCCAGGCCACCTGGCTGACCCAGGACGCCTACGACCGGCTGAAGGCCGAGCTGGACGGGTTGATCGAGAACCGGCCCGTCATCGCCGCGGAGATCAATGCCCGCCGCGAGGAGGGTGACCTGAAGGAGAACGGCGGCTACCACGCCGCCCGCGAGGAGCAGGGCCAGCAGGAGGCCCGGATCCGTCAGCTGCAGGAGCTGCTGCGCACCGCCCAGGTCGGCACCGCGCCGTCCAGCTCCGACGAGGCCTCCCCCGGCACCGTGCTCGAGATCCGCTACGAGGACGACGACGAGGCCGAGCGGGTCCTGCTCGGCTCCCGCGAGGAGGGCAGCCACGGCGACCTGCAGGTCATCTCGCCGCACTCCCCGCTCGGCGCGGCGCTGCTCGGTGCGAAGCCGGGTGACACCCGCGAGTACCAGCTGCCCGACGGCGGGACCATGAAGGTGACGCTGGTGTCGGTGGAGGCCTTCACCGGCTGATCCACACCCACCCGCGGAACGGGCCCGGCCGGTCGGCCGGGCCCGTTCGCGTGTCCGGGCAGGTCACGGCGTGGCGACCGCGTGCCCTGCCTCGCGCAGGTCGGCGACGATGGCGTCGCGGTGCTCGGGCCCACGCGTCTCCACGCTGAGCTCGACGTCGACCTCCCCGACCGCGAGCGCACCCCTGATCCGCGAGTGCGCGACGTCGGTGACGTTGGCCCCGAGCCGCCCGACCCGGGCCAGCAGCTCGGCGAGCGCGCCGGGCCGGTCGGGCATCCGCAGGTGCAGGGTGAGGTAGCGGGACGAGGCGACCAGGCCGTGCCGGATGACCTGCAGCAGCACGAGCGGGTCGACGTTGCCGCCGGACAGCACGCAGACGACCGGCCCCGGCCACCGGTCGGGCTGCTCCATCAGGGCGGCGACGGACGCGGCCCCGGCAGGCTCGACGAGCATCTTCGCCCGTTCCAGGCAGTGCAGCAGCGCCGCGGACAACGCGTCCTCCGAGACCGTGACCATCTCGTCGATCAGGGCGCTGACCTGGGCGAACGTGACGTCACCCGGGCGGCCGACGGCGATCCCGTCGGCCATCGTGCGCATCCCGCCGACCGGCATCGGCGCACCCGCCGCGAGCGACGACGGCCAGGCCGCGGCACCCGCGGCCTGCACCCCGACGATCCGGATGTCCGGCCGCGCGGCGCGCAGGACCGCGGCGGTCCCACCGAGCAGCCCACCACCGCCCGCGGAGATCAGCACCGTGCCGACGTCGGGGACCTGGTCGAGGATCTCGCAGCCGACGGTGCCCTGCCCGGCGATGATGTCGGGGTGGTCGAAGGGGTGCACGAACACCGCGCCCGACCGCTCGGCGGCCGCGGTGGCGGCCGTGACGGCCTCGTCGACGGTGCGGCCGGTGAGCACGACCTCGGCGCCGTAGCCGCGGGTCGCGTCGACCTTGGGCAGCGCCGCCCGCTCGGGCATGTACACGGTGGCGCGCACGCCCAGCAGCCGCGCGGCGAGCGCGACGCCCTGGGCGTGGTTGCCGGCCGACGCCGCGACGACACCGCCCGCGCGCTCGTCGTCGGAGAGGCGGGCGATGCGCGTGTAGGCGCCGCGGATCTTGAACGACCCGGTGCGCTGCAGGTTCTCGCACTTCAGACCGACCCGGGAGCCGGTCAGGTCGGACAGGGCACGGGCACCGGCGACGGGCGTGGTGCGCACGACACCGGAGAGCAGTTCGCGGGCGGAGAGCACGTCGTCGGCGGTGACCGGGGGGATGACGGGGGCGGCCATACCGGCAGTCTCGCACCGCCCCGGGTAACCTCGCCGGTGTCTCACCGGGCGTGACGTCCCCTGCGCGCCCGGTGTCGGGAGGGACTCGGGAATGACGCGTCTGCGCACGACGGCACCGCTGCTGCTGGCCGCCGGACTGGCGGCGCTCGCGGTGGCGACCGTGCACGACGCGGGCTGCGCCGACCCGGGCCGCTACGAGGCCCGCGGCGACGGCACGTGGTCGCTGGTCGGTGGCTGTGTGGACCCGGGTGACCTGGTCGTCCCGCCGCCGCCGGTGGTCCAGCCCCCCGCGCCGTCGCCGGAGCAGTCGCGCAGCTGAGCCCGTGCGGCGCTACCGGACCGCGTCGAGTGCGGCCCGCAGGTCGTCGAGCAGGTCGTCGGCGTCCTCGATGCCGACCGAGAGCCGGATCAGCGAGTCCGGCACCTCGAGCATCGACCCCGCGGTCGAGGCGTGGGTCATCTCGCCGGGGTGCTCGATCAGCGACTCGATCCCGCCGAGCGACTCGGCGAGGGTGAACAGCCGGGTGCCCGCGCAGATCCGCAGCGCCGCGTCGCGCCCGCCCGCGGCGAGGAACGACACCATCCCGCCGAACCGGCGCATCTGCTTGGCCGCGACCTCGTGGCCGGGGTGCTCGGGCAGGCCCGGGTAGAGCACCGAGGCCACCGCGGGGTGCGCGGAGAGCATCTCGGCGACGCGCTCGGCGTTGTCGCAGTGGCGCTCCATGCGCACCGCGAGGGTCTTGGCACCGCGCAGGGTCAGCCAGGCGTCGAACGGGCCGGGCACCGAGCCGGTGGAGTTCTGGACGAACGCGATCTGCTCGGACAGCGCGTCGTCGTCGGTGACCAGCGCGCCGCCGACGACGTCGGAGTGGCCGCCGACGTACTTGGTCGTGGAGTGCACGACGACGTCGGCGCCCAGCGCCAGCGGCGTCTGCAGGTAGGGCGAGGCGAAGGTGTTGTCGACGACGAGCCGCGCGCCCACCTCGTGCGCCACCCCGGCCAGCGCCGCGATGTCGGCGATGCCGAGCAGCGGGTTGGTCGGGGTCTCGCACCACACGACCTTCGTCGTGGGGCGCAGCGCCGCACGCAGGGCGTCGTGGTCGGCGAGGTCGACCGGGGTGTGCTCGACACCGAACCCGGACAGCACCTTGTCGACCAGGCGGAAGGTGCCGCCGTAGGCGTCGTGCGGGATCACCAGGTGGTCACCGGGCCCCAGCAGGACCCGCAGCAGCGTGTCCGTCGCCCCCATCCCGGAGCCGAACGCGTGCGCGTGCCGGCCGCCCTCCAGGGCGGCGAGCTGGTCCTGCAGCACGGTCCTGGTCGGGTTGGCGCTGCGGGAGTACTCGTACCCCCCGCGGGTCCCGCCGACGCCGTCCTGGGCGTAGGTCGAGCTGGTGTGGATCGACGTCGTCACCGCGCCGGTCGTCGGGTCCGGGACCTGGCCGGCGTGGATCGCGCGCGTGGAGAAGCCCTGCATGGGCGCCGAGGCTACTCCCGGCGCCCGTGCGGGCCGGATCAGGCGTTGCCGCCGAGGAAGGCGATCACGTCGGAACGGGTGACGACGCCCGCGGGCTTGCCGTCCTCCAGGACCAACGCGGCGTCGGCCTTGGCGAAGGCCTCCATCGCGTCCTGCACCGACTCGCCGGCGCCGAGGGTCGGCAGCGGCGGGGACATGTGGTCCTCGAGCCGGTCCGAGAGCTTGGCCCGCCCGGTGAACAGCGCGTCGAGCAGGTCGCGTTCGCTGACCGAGCCGGCGACCTCGGCCGCCATGACCGGCGGCTCCGCCTTGACCACGGGCATCTGGGAGACGCCGAACTCGCGCAGGTAGAGCGCGGCGTCGGCGACGGTCTCGTTGGGGTGGGCGTGCACCAGCGAGGGCAGTGCGCCGTCCTTGCGCCGCAGCACGTCGCCGATGGTCGTGCCCTGCGACGGGGGGAGGAAGCCGTAGCTGGCCATCCAGCGGTCGTTGAAGACCTTGCCGAGGTAGCCGCGGCCGCCGTCGGGCAGCAGCACGACGACCACCGCGTCCGCGGGCAGCGGTGCGGCCACCCGCAGGGCGGCGACGGTCGCCATCCCGCAGGAACCGCCGACGAGCAGCGCCTCCTCGCGGGCGAGGCGGCGGGTCATCTCGAAGGAGTCGCCGTCGGAGACGGCGACGATCTCGTCGCAGACGTCGCGGTCGTAGGTGGTCGGCCAGAAGTCCTCGCCGACGCCCTCGACCAGGTAGGGACGGCCGGTCCCGCCGGAGTAGACCGAGCCCTCCGGGTCGGCACCGATGATCCGCACGGCACCGTTCGACTTCTCCTTGAGGTACCGCCCGATGCCCGAGATGGTGCCACCGGTGCCGATCCCCGCCACGAAGTGCGTGATCCGGCCCTCGGTCTGCTCCCAGATCTCCGGGCCCGTCGAGTGGTAGTGCGACTCCGGGTTGGCCGGGTTCGCGTACTGGTTGGGCTTCCAGGCGCCCTCGATCTCGCGGACCAGGCGGTCGGAGGTCTGGTAGTAGGAGTCCGGGTGGTCCGGCTCGACCGCCGTCGGGCACACCACGACCTCGGCGCCGTAGGCCTTGAGGACGTTGCGCTTGTCCTCCCCGACCTTGTCCGGGCACACGAACACGCAGTGGTAGCCCTTGCGCTGGGCGACCATCGCCAGCCCGACGCCGGTGTTGCCCGAGGTCGGCTCGACGATCGTGCCGCCGGGACGCAGCTCACCGGAGGCCTCGGCGGCCTCGACCATCCGCAGGGCGATGCGGTCCTTCACCGATCCACCGGGGTTCAGGTACTCGACCTTGGCCAGGACCGGCGGGGCGATGCCCTCCGCCGTCGCTCCCAGCCGGACGAGGGGCGTGTTCCCGACCAGGTCGACGACGTGCTCGACGTAACGCATGCATGCATCCTCGCACCGTTCACTCGCGCGAGACCTCGTGCATCCCGCCTGCCGGGGTCCACCACCGGACCACGAGACGGTTCCGCGCGTCGTTCAGCCCGGTCCAGACGACCTCGGTCAGGTCGACGCGGAACGCGTCGCCGGTGACCGGCCCGGAGAGCGGGCCCTGCAGCACCGCCCGGCCCGACACCTTCAGGTCACCGTCGCCGAGATCTCCGCCGGACTGGTCGGCGGGCGCGGCGTGCAGCGCGAACCGCGGGTCCCGCCGCAGGTCGGAGCCCTTCCGGGCGCCCGGCATCGATCCGAAGGAGAGCTCGGTGTCACCGGCCGCGTCGTCCAGCACCACCTCGATCCCGGAGACGCGCGGTGACCCGTCGGCCCGCAGCGTCGCGATCACGAGCGCGATCCCCCGCCGCAGGATCCGCTCGGACAGCTCGGCGAACGCGGGCTCGGCCCGCCGGAAGTCTCCCCACGTCGTCATGGACGAGAGCATGCCGCGCACCCCTGACGGTTTCGTCACGCCGTCTCCCGATCATCGGTTACCGGCGAGTAGGGTCGATGGGAGTGGTACCTGCGATGGAGGAGGACGTCCCATGCCCGAAGCCGTGATCGTCGCCGCGGCCCGGTCCCCGATCGGCCGCGCCAACAAGGGCTCCCTCGCCGGGATGCGCCCGGACGACCTGACCGTACAGATGATCCGCGCCGCCCTCGACCAGGTCCCGCAGCTGGACCCGGCCGAGATCGACGACCTGATGCTCGGCTGCGGCCTGCCCGGCGGGGAGCAGGGCAACAATCTGGCCCGGATCGTCGCGATCCAGCTCGGCTACGACTCGCTTCCCGGCACCACCATCACCCGGTACTGCTCGTCGTCGCTGCAGACGACCCGGATGGCGCTGCACGCGATCAAGGCGGGCGAGGGCGACGTCTTCGTCTCCGCCGGCGTCGAGACCGTCTCGCGCTTCTCCCGCGGCACGTCGGACTCCTGGCCGGACACGCACAACCCGCTGTTCGCCGACGCGGAGGCCCGCACCGCCGAGACCGCGGAGAAGGGCGCCGAGACCTGGACCGACCCCCGCGACCAGAACCTGCTGCCCGACGCCTACATCGCGATGGGGCAGACGGCGGAGAACCTGGCCCGGTACAAGGACGTGTCGCGCGAGGACATGGACCGCTTCGCGGTGCAGTCGCAGAACCGCGCCGAGCAGGCCATCGCCGACGGCTTCTTCGCCCGTGAGATCACCCCGGTGACGCTGCCCGACGGCACGGTCGTCGACACCGACGACGGCCCGCGTCCGGGCACCACCTACGACAAGATCTCGCAGCTCAAGCCGGTCTTCCGTCCGGATGGGCGGATCACCGCGGGCAACGCCTGTCCGCTCAACGACGGCGCCGCCGCCCTGGTGATCATGTCCGACACCAAGGCCGAGCGGCTCGGGGTCACTCCGCTCGCACGGGTCGTGTCCACCGGCGTCACCGGGCTCTCGCCGGAGATCATGGGCTACGGCCCGGTCGAGGCGTCGCAGCAGGCACTGCGTCGCGCGGGCCTCACGATCGACGACATCGACCTCGTCGAGATCAACGAGGCGTTCGCCGCGCAGGTCCTGCCCAGTGCGCGCGACCTCGGCATCGACGAGGCGAAGCTGAACGTGCACGGCGGCGCGATCGCGCTGGGCCACCCGTTCGGCATGACCGGCGCCCGGATCACCACGACCCTGATGAACGGTCTGCGCAGCACCGGCGGCCGCTACGGGCTGGAGACGATGTGCGTCGGCGGCGGCCAGGGCATGGCGCTGGTGATCGAGAACCTCGCCTGATCCCACGGCGTCCTCAGGACGGGCCGGCCCGACCCGCGCGGGCCGGCCCGTCCGCGCGACGAGGTCAGGCCGCGTGGCCGGGCGGGTCGATGCGCACACCCGTGGTCTCGATCGCGGCCTCGGTACGCAACCGGGCGAACTCCCGGTCGGCGTCGAGCGCGCCCTGGGTACCACCCATCTCGACGTGGGCGCGCAGCGGCGGGTCCTCGACGCCGACGGCCCGGCAGACGTCGAGCAGCACGTCGTCGTAGGCGGCCAGCAGCGCCAGCCGCCGGACCCGGGTGGCCTGCTGCGGCCCGCGGCGCAGCCGGTCGAGCCGGCGCAGGTCGGCGACGAGCCGTTCCAGTGGCGGCCCGATCGGGCGCGGCGTCGGACGGCCTCGCCGCGCGGCGGCCCGGCGCGCCAGCCGGGACAGGTGCACCAACAGCCCCACCAGCACCACGGGGCCGAAGGCGATGGCCAGGAAGACGGCGATCCCGGTGACGACCGGGTCGTTCCCGGGCACGGCACCGACGCTACGACTCCCGGCTCCGCCCGGCCACCCCCGACACGACGACGCCGCGGACACCGGAGGTGTCCGCGGCGCGCGCGACCGGAGGGGGCGATTCCGGCCGCACCCGGCCCTCACGGGCCGGGTCGTGGGTGACCGGTCAGTCCTGGCGCAGGTAGCTCAGCAGGCGCAGGATCTCGATGTAGAGCCAGACGATCGTGGTCATGAGGCCGAAGGCGAGGTACCAGGAGTACTTCGCCGGGACACCGGCCTTGACCGCGTTGTCCGCGGCGTCGAAGTCCATCAGCAGGCTGAACGCCGCCACACCGATCACGACGATGCTGAACAGGATGGCCAGCGGGCCGCCGTCACGGAGGCCGAAGCCACCGTCGGTGAAGAAGCTCGCGACCAGGTTGGCCAGCATGAGGACGACGACGCCGATCAGGGCGCCCATCATCCACTTGGTGAAGCGCGGCGTGACCCGGACGGCACCGGTCTTGTAGACGACCAGCATGCCGAAGAAGACACCGGCGGTGCCGATGACGGCCTGGATCCCGATCCCCTGCAGGGCCGGGCTCTGCTGCATCATCCCGGTGATGCCGCCGAGGGCGACACCCATCGCGCCGGAGTAGATCAGCGTCAGCGGAGCGCTGGGCTTCTGCTTGAAGATGACGATCAGCGAGACGACCAGGCCGACGAGGAACGCCGGCAGGGCCAGGATGTAGAGCCCCGACATCACGGTCAGGATGCCGGCGACCAGCGCGAGACCCGCGCTGATCGCGGTCTTCTGGACGACGTCGTCGACCGTGATCGGGCGACCCGTCTCCTGCGTGGCCTGGGTCGGGTCGACGTAGGACGGCTGGGAGCCGGCCATGGCGGCGCCCCCGCCCATCATGCCGCCACCCGAGCGGTCGAACGTGGCGTAGCCGCCCTGCTGCTGTGTAGGCAGGTTGCGGAACGCCGGGTTGCTCGTGGAGCGCACCTGGATCCTCCTCGACGGACGTGTGCGGGGCCCACCTCTGGCAGGCCCTCACACGTGTGCAACGCCGAGGGAGAGCCGGGGGTTCCCGCTGGTAAAAGAAAATTTACCGCGTCCGGGGGTCCGGCGTCAGTCCTGTCCCCCACAACGGGCGGTGATCACCGTCCCGGGAGTCTCACCTGCGGGAACGTCGACGTCGTCGGCAGCGGTTCGGCACGCACCGCCGGCATCTCGGGCGTGGTGTCGTCGTGCCGGTCGTCCACGGTGTCGAGGGAGTCGAGGGTGTCGACGGAGTCGGCACGCCCGTCGACCAGCGGCGCGTCACCGCGCATCTCGGCGCGGATCAACGCCGGCCAGCGCCCGACCGAACCGAGCGCGGCCACCGCGGCGCGGCGTCCCGCCGGGCTGACCAGCACGGCGACCACGACGACCAACGCGACGGCGACGACCACGCCGCTGGAACCCGGAGCGAGCACGGGCGTACCTCCTCGCAGAAGCGGGCGCCCGGCCGGGGGCAGCCGGACCCACCCTCGCGCCGTACAACGATCCTGTGGCGGGTCGGTCACGGGCCGTCACCGCGCAGCGGGCGGACCCGCGCGGGCCGCACTACTCTCGGCGCGTTCGCGACGGCGCCTCCGTCGCCCCTCCAGTGAAAGGACGGTCCGGATATGTGGGCCCTGCTCTCCCGGCACCTGCGCGTGTGGCTGCTGCTGGCGGTCGGTGCACCGCTGCTGGCCTGGCTCCTGGGCAAGATCGGCGACGCCGTCGAGCGCCGCCGCGGCCCCAACACCCTGACCAAGCTGATCCGTTCGGGCCGCCGCTACCTGGAGCGGCGCAGCCGGGGACCGCTGCGCCGCCACGAGCAGACCGACCCCGAGCGGCTCGCCCGCTGACGACTCCCGCGCCGGCGCCGCACGCTCAGGCCGGCAGCATCCGGCGCAGACCCCAGCCGCGCCGGCGGGCGGGGCGCCGCCGCGGTGCCTCGTCCGCCGGGGGCGTCGGGTCGAGCTGTCCGCAGCGGCCGCACGGCACCCCGGCGACGTCGATCAGCGGGGCCGGGGACACCAGGTGGCCGCACAGCGCCGCATAGCGGCCGGTCCGCACCGAGTGCGGCGCACAGAGTTCCGCGTCGGTCACCTTGTGTGCACGACCGTCGAGAACCGACGTCAGCGTCAGGACATCGGGGCAGCCGGCGTCGTTCGTCCGTCCGGCGGTCACGACGACGCCCACACGACGGCAGATCCGTGCGTCGACCGGCGCATTTCTCTGGCCCCCTCAGCGTGTCAGTCGTTCCATCGTCACGGATCACACTTGCGGATGCAAGATCCCTTCCACAGTCTTTCGACACTCTCCGCAGTCAAACGGACGCCGCGGACACATCCGGAGGTCCCCCATGTCCCACTCGAACGGCACGCGCGCAGCAGATCTCGGCCCGGTGACGTGGCGTCGCCCGGCCGGCGGGGCCGCCGAGGGGCAGAACGTGGAGTTCGCCGTCCTCGACGACGGCCAGGTCGCCGTCCGCAACGCCCGCGACCCCGAGGGCCCGGTCCTCGTCTACACCCCGGCCGAGATCTCCGCGTTCGTCGACGGCGCCAAGAAGGGCGAGTTCGACGACATGGTCGACCCCTTCCGCGACTGAGCCGGGCTCACGGCAGCAGCGGGTCCGCCTCGCGCCACAGCCGGGCGACCACCTCGGACGCGGGGTCGGTCGTCGCGCGTCCGGCGGCCTGGCCCGCCCAGTGGTTCACCCGGTCGACCGCGCCGGGCTCACCCGCGCGGTAGCGGGCCACCAGGCGTCGCTGGTGGGGGTAGGGCGCCGGCGCCGGGGCGCCCGGCACGGTCCAGGCCCGGACGAAGTCGGTGGCGATGCCGCGGGCCAGCCGGCCGGTGTAGGCGCGGGTGGTCGTCGTACCGGTGGGGTCCAGGCCGTCGAGCCGGGCGGACCAGCCGTCGTCGATCCCGGCCTCGGGACTGCGCAGCAGTGCCGTCCCCACCTGCACCGCGCTCGCGCCGAGGGTGAGCGCGGCGGCCAGGGCCCGGCCGTCGCCGATCGCCCCGGCGGCGACCACCGGGACATCGACGGCGTCGGCCACCCACAGGACGAGCGCGAGCAGCCCGACCGAGACGGTCTCGGCGTCGGCGGGGTCGGTGGTGCCACGGTGCCCGCCCGCCTCCATCCCCTGCACGACGACGGCGTCGGCCCCCGCCCGCTCCGCAGCGAGGGCCTCGGCGCGGGTCGTGACCGTCGCGAACCAGGCGCAGCCCGCACCGTGCACCGCGGCGACCTGCTCGGCCGTGAACAGCCCCATGATCGTCGAGACGACGGCCGGCCGGGCCGCCAGGACCGCGGCGAGCTGGTCGGGGAACGCCGGTCCGGGGCCGCCGGGCGGAGCCGGCGCACCGCCCAGGGAGTCGAGATAGGCGGTCTGGAGGCCCACGTCGTCGTCGGTGGGCGAGTCGGGGATCCACAGGTTGAGCTGGAACGGAGCGGTCCCGGCGAGGACGCGGAAGCGGGCAGCCCAGTCGGCGATCGCCTCCGGGGTGTCGTTGACGACGCCCGCCGCACCCATACCGCCCGCCGCGGCCACCGCGGCCGCCAGCTCCGGCGGGCAGGCCCCGGCCATCGGGGCCTCCAGGACCGGGACCCGCAGCCCGTGGCGTGTGCAGAAGGACTCGGCCCGGCTCCGTGCGCTCACCGTCGCGAGTGTGCCACTGCACCGCGGGTGGACCGGGGCGGCGCGGACAGGAAGGATCGACCCCGACCCCGACCCGCAGTGCGAAGGAGCCCGCTCCCCCTCATGACCGGACCCTCGTTCCTCGAGCAGCTGCGTGCGCACGCCCCCGAGCTGCTGCCCTCACGTCTCCCGCGTGACCCCGCCCAGCGGGTCCCCGCCGACATGGACGTCCCGCACGGCACCACGATCATCGCGCTGACCTGGGCCGACGGGGTGCTGCTGGCCGGCGACCGGCGCGCCACCTCCGGCAACCTGATCGCGCAGAAGGACCTGGTGAAGGTCGTCGGCATCGACGACACCTCCGCCGCCGGGTTCGCCGGGTCGGTCGGTCACGCGTTGCAGATGCTGACGATGTTCGCGGCCGAGGTGGAGCAGTACGAGAAGGTCGAGGGCGCCCCGATCAGCCAGGACGGCAAGATCCGCAGGCTGTCGAGCATCGTGCGGGAGAACCTGGGCGCGGCGATGCAGGGCTTCGTCGCGCTGCCGCTGTTCGTCGGCTACGACCCGACCGACCCCGACCCGGTCCGCATCGTCACCTACGACCCGACCGGCAGCGTCAAGCGCGCCCGGTCCGGCTACGTCGGCATCGGGTCCGGCTCGCAGTTCGCCGAGGCGTCGCTGAAGAAGCGGCACGACCCGGGCGTCGACCGGGCCGGCGCGATCGCGCTCGCGGTCAACGCGCTGTGGGACGCCGCCGACGACGACACCGCCACCGCGGGTCCCGACCTCACCCGCGCGATCTTCCCGAACCTGATCACGGTGACCGCCGACGGCGTCGAGGAGATCGGCGTCGACGAGGTCCGGGCCGCGACCGAGCGGATGCTCGCCGAGCGGGCGGAGCGCCCCGGCGGCTGAGCCGACCGGGTCAGGGCCGGGGCGGGCCACCGGCCCGGCCGATGATCTCCTCGACGACCGGGCCCTTGGCGTCGGCGTAGAGGTTCATGTCGGCCCACTCCCGACCGGCGAGCCCACGCTTGTGCGCCTCGTAGCGCGCCCGCTCGTCGTCGTGGGTGCGCAGCCGGTCGCGGAACACCAGGTAGCGGGTGATCTCCGGGCTGCCCCGCGGGTAGCAGTGCAGGTTCACGGGCAGGTCCCCGACGGCGCCGCGCAGGCAGCGGTGCCCGGGCTCGCGCACCCGCAGGTCGTAGCCGTCGGCGAGCAGGTCGGGCAGGTAGGCCGGCTCGTCGTCGGGGTCGTCGAGCGCCACGACGACGTCGATCACCGGCTTCGCCGCGAGCCCCGGCACCGAGGTGGAGCCGATGTGCTCGATGCGGTGCGCACGCTCCCCCAGCGTCGCGCGCAGGCGGGCCGCCGCCGCGTCGAAGGCCGCGGGCCAGGCCGGGTCGGGCTCGGCGAGCTCGACGACGACCGGACGCATCCCGTGCACGAGTGCCCGGTTCAGCTCGTCGTGGCGACTGGTCACGATGCCGAGCATGCGGGCAGACTGCCTCGGTGTCCACGCTGCGCTCGGTCGCCCCGGTCTTCGCCACCACCGATCTCGACCGGTGGCTGGACCACTACCGGGCGCTCGGGTTCACCGTCGAGCGCTACGACGACGGCTACGGCTTCGCCGCCCTCGGCGGCGTGGAGCTGCACGTCTCGGTGCTGCCCGACCACGACCCGGCCCGCACCGCGGGCTGCGCCTACCTGCACGTCGACGACGCCGACGCACTGCACGCCCGCTGGTCGGCCGTGGCCGGCGGCCGCGAGGTGGCGCCGGTCGACACCCCCTACGGGCTGCGCGAGGGCGCGCACCACGACCCGGACAACAACCTGCTGCGCTACGGCTCGCCGCTGCAGGACTGATCCGCTCAGCCCGCTTTCTCCCGCCGGTCCAGCACGACGACCGCGGCCCCGGTGAACACGAGCACGACCGTCGGGTAGGCCCACGGCAGCGCCGGTGCGTCGCCGAGCGGGACCGTCCACAGGCCGATCCCGCCGGTGATCAGGTACTGCAGCAACGGGATCGCTCCGAGGAGCACCCCGAGGATCCCGGCGATGTTCTGTGCTGTCCTCACATGCCCCCCTGTAGCAATGCAGTCGCATTGCAACAGCTCCATCGGGCCTTGTCAATGCGACCGCATTGCTACAGTGGCGTGGTGCCCCGTTCCGTCGACCACGACGCCCGACGCTCCGAGATCGCCGACGCCGTGCTCGCGCTCGTCGCGCGGTCGGGCACCGAGGCGGTCTCGCTGCGCTCGGTCGCGGCCGAGGCCGGGATCTCGATGGGCCGCGTGCAGCACTACTTCGCCAGCAAGGACGCGCTGCTGTTGCACGCCCTGGACCGGTCGCACCGGCAGATGGAGGAACGGATCGAGGCCAGGGCCCGGGCCGTGGGCGGCGGGGATCGGACCGTCCTCGCGACGATCCTCGACGAGCTGCTCGGCGAGCACCCGCGGACCCGCGACGCGCTGCGCATCCACGCCGCCTTCGCCACCCGCGAGGTCGACGAGCGGGCGCGGGCGATCCTCACCGACGGCGACGACGAGATCCATGCCCTCGCCGTCCGGGTCGTCGCCGACGCCGGATCGCCCGATCCGGACACCGACGCGCACGCGCTGCTCGCCCTGACCTCGGGGCTCAGCACGGAGGTCGCGCTGCACGGCGCTCCCGTCGACCGCGCCCGGCGCACCCTGACCGCGATGCTCGACCGGCTGGCCCCCGCCACGGCGCGCGCACCGGCCGGCGACCCGGAATGATCCGAGCGGTGCGCCCCTGGTTCCCGCTCCTCGCCGGCTCGGTGTTCTACGCGTTCGCCCTGGTGTGGGCGGCCGGGGAGCTGCCGGAGGACGGGGTGCCGCTGCACTTCGACCCCGCGGGCGTGCCGACCGCGTTCGGCACCCGCGCCGGGTTCCTGGCGCTCGGCACGCTGTTCGGGCTGCTCGTCGCCGGGATCGGGGCGGGGCTCTACCGCCTGGTCACGACCGGGTCGCTGGCGCGGGTGTCGGTGCCGCACCGCGACTACTGGACGGCGCCGCAGCGGGTCGGAAGGCTGCGCCACATGCTCGCCGAGGACATGGGACGGACCTTCGGCGGGACGCTGCTGCTGCTCACCGTCGTCCCGGTGACGGCGGTGTACGCCACCCGCAGCGACCCGCCGCGGCTGCCGGTCGGGCCGGTCTGGGTGGTGCTCGTCCTGCTGGTCGTCGGGATCGTCGGGTACTGCGTGTACCTGGGGCGTTACCGGTACCGGCCGGTCTGAACGGTCACGCGCCGGCGACGGTCCGCCGCCGGGTGCGCAGGGCAGTCCTGGCGCAGACGCGCCCGCTGCGGGAAGGTGCCGGGGTGGCACGGATCGGACCGGGGGACGTCGCCCTCACCATGGCCGACCTGCGGGTCGTGACCCGGTTCGCCGCGCTGACGACCGCGCTGGACGACGCGTTGCGCGACCGATGGGTCCGGGGTCAGCGGACACGCTCATAGCGCAGGTGCACGGTCCCGCCGTCGAACACACGCTGCTCGATCAGCCGCAGCCGCAGGTCCGCACCGGGCGGGAGGAACGGCTTCCCGCCGCCGAGGACGACCGGCACCACCCGCGGGCGGAACTCGTCGATCAGCTCCAGCAACGACGCCGCCAGCCCCGGCCCGCCGACGGCCAGCTCGCCGTCGTTCTCCGCCTTCAGCCGGGACACCTCGTCCAGTGCGCCGACTCGACGGACGAGGCGGCACCCGGGCGCGACCGAGGTCAGCGAGTCGGAGAACACGACCCGCGGGACGGCGGTGTAGAGCTGGGCGAACTCCGCCTCCACCGGATGCCCGTCGGCCCGCTCGGGGGCGGTCCAGAAGTCCTCCATGATCTCGTAGAGGCCACGGCCGAACAGGAACACCGACGTCGCGCGGGTCTGGTCGTTGGACAGGCGGTGCACCTCCTCGTCGGGGTCGCCGAAGGCGATGCTGCCCGTGGGGTCCTCGACGAAGCCGTCGAGGGACATGCTCATGGCGTAGGTGACCAGGCCCATGGGTGTCAGCCCTTCCGGTTCCAGAACTGGTGGATGCGCCCGCTCGGCGAGGCGACCGACTCGACGGTGAACCGGTCCTCGACGCCGGTCAGCCCCTCCCACGGGGACACCCCACGGCCGAGGACGATCGGCAGGATCACCACGTGCATGACGTCGACCAGGTCGGCGTCGAGGAACTGGCGGATCGTCGAGGGTCCCCCGCCGAGCCGGACGTCCAGCTCGCCCGCGGCCGCACGCGCGACCGTCAGCACCTCCTGCGCCGACCCGTCGACGAAGTGGAAGCTCGTCCCGTTCGCGAACTCGATCGGTGGCCGCGGATGGTGGGTCATGACGAACACCGGGGTGCGGAACGGGGGCTCGTCGTCCCACCAGCCCTGCCAGCCGTCGTCGGTCCAGGGGCCGGTCTGCGGGCCGAACTTGCGCCGCCCCATGATCTCGGCGCCGATCCCCTGGGCCCACGTGCTGGTCAGGGCGCGGTCCGGGGTGACGGGGGCGTCCACACCGCCGATCCCGTGGATGAACCGCCCGTCGAAGCCGGCGAAGAGCGCCCCGGCGTCGCCGATCGGGGCGTCGAGGCTCACGTGGTCGCCGGCGGCGTAGCCGTCGAGGGAGACGAACAGGTTGTGCACCCGGGTGCGGGACATGGGGGCTCCTCGGTGGACGTGGCTCAGATGGTCGACCGGCGGGGGCGGCGGAACTCATCGCCCGCGCTGCGACGACGGGGCGGCGGGCACGTCGAACTCGAACGGGACGGGGCAATCGTCACGCTCGGCCGGTCACCGTCGCTCGCGCTCCAGGCGGGCGGCCACCTCACGGAACCGGCTGACCGGGACGAGATGCACCCCGGCGAAGGCTCCCGTGTCGCGCAGGGCGCGGATCTGCTCGCACGCCGCGTCGACCCCCGCGGCCGGGTCGTCCGAGACCCGGTGGACGAGCTCGTCGGGAATGTCGATGTCCGGGATCGACGCCCGCAGCCTGGTCGCCATGCCGGCGCTCGCGAGGACCATCACACCGGCATAGACGGGCAGGTCCATCGGGTTGGCCTCGCGCCACTGCAGGAACGCCTCGACCGAGTAGCCGACCTGCACGAACACGAAGTCGGCCGCCTGCTTCCAGGCCGCCATCCGACGACGGTGGCCGGCCGTCACACCGAGCCGGAAGGGCGCGACCCCCGCGAACGCATCCTGACCGGTCGCCGCACGCGCTTCCTCGATCATGGTCCGCACGGTCAGCTCGCCGGTGCGATCTCCGACCGACGGCTTGTCCCCCTGGACGAACAGGAACTGGTCCACGCCGTAGGCGGCGGCGGTCAGGAGATCCCGGCGGAAGCCCAACAGGTTGCGGTCACGGGAGTTCACGCAGGCGATGCCGGCCCCGCCCATCGCCCGGACCTCGTTGGCCACCGCGATGCTGGACACCGTGGCCCGACCGATGTGGTTGTCGGGGATCAGGAACGCATCCGACACCGGAGTCAGGACGCCGATCTGGTGGCGGGCGTGCGTCAGGTCGGGCCTGGTCGGCGGCTCGATCTCGCAGATGATGCGGAATCCGTCGGTCACGGTCCGAGGGTAGAGACCCTGTGGCCGGAACTGGCCGGGTCGAGGCACAGCGGGCCAAGCTGTCGGTGGCCCCTGTCAGCATCCCGAGCATGAGCAGCCCGAAGGACGATCTGGTCCGCTACCTCGACGAGGCGCGCAATGCCGTCGTGTGGAAGGTCGACGGGCTCGACGAGTACACCGCTCGCCGGCCTGCGACCGACACCGGCACCAATCTCCTCGGTCTGGTCAAGCACCTGACTAGCTGCGAGCTGACCTACTTCGCCCAGACCTTCGACCGCCCGACCAGGGATCTCGCCTACCTCGACGCGTTCGACCCGTGGGAGAACGAGGACATGTGGGCCCGGGCGGACGAGAACCGGGCAGACGTGGTCGAGCGCTACCGCCGCGTCTGTGCGCACTCGAACGACGTCGTCACCGAGCTGTCGCTGGACGACACGGGGCGTGTCCCTCACTGGCCCGAGGACCGGGCAACCGTGACGCTCCACCACATCCTCATCCGGATGATCGCAGAGACCAACCGCCATGCGGGCCAGGCGGACGTCATCCGTGAGGGCTTCGACGGCGCGACCGGGCATCAGGAAGGTTCGTCGTCGCTGCCTCCCGGGGACCGTGTGTGGTGGGAGCAGTACGTCAGCCGGATCGAGTCGGCGGCGCGGCAGGCTTCGCGGTAGTGGTCGCCGTCCAGCCTCGAGAAGCTGGCAACCCCCGCCAAACCCGCGGATCGCAGCGAGGTGATGGCAACGGAACGTCGAGCCCGGTTCGGGCTGGGAATGTCCGTCAGCGGATCGGGGTCGCTGACGATCGATTCCGGCCCTCGTCGCGTCGCTTCTGTCCCGGATTCGTCGGATCGCGACGGAGCCAGGAGGTCTAGCTGAGCTTCTGACGAAGTCGATCGAAGCGTCGGCGGGCGTAGGCGGGTTCACTGGCCCATCCGCAGGCAGCTTCCCACGCGTCGATCGCGTTGCTCGCGACGGCGGCACGGTGACCTCGCAGTGGCCCTCCGGGGATCTCGGCCAGGTCGAGGTCGGCGTGATCGACTCGCGATTCGTCCCAGTCGAGGAAGCCGACACAGCCGCCACTCACCCGGACGTTGCCCGGGCCGGGGTCGCCGTGGACGACGCAGTCCGGGCCGGCCGAGAGGGCGGCCCAGGCCCGCCTGCAAAGGTGGGCGACATGATCGGGCATGGCCTCGAGATCGATGTCTCCTCCGCGTGACTCCCGCTGGAGCTCCCGGGTCGACCGGAAGCCGGGGCGCTGGTTCGCCCACCCCGCAGTCAGTCGGTGCAGCCGCTCCAGCTCGGAAGCGACAAGGGCCCAGTCACTGGCCAGGGGCTCCCGCCCGTGCAGCCAGGTTTGCACTACCACGCCGCCCGCCGAGCGTCGGCCGTCCGCTGTGGGGACGGTGTGCGGCACGACGAACCCGTGGTGTTCCAGGAACTCCAGTAGATCGAGTTCCCAATCCAGGGCCGGCGCTGTTCGCCTGGTGCGCCGCGCGACCAGGCGGTCCCGACCGCGCACCTCGTAGACATCGTTCCGATGGCCACCACCGAGTGGTGCAGTCACGCTGAGACCGGGCCACGGGCTGAGGTCGATCACGGCGCCAGCCTGCCGGACGGCAGGAGAACATGCCCCTCACGACCGGCCCTTCGCTGCCGGAGTGCTCGACGACGGCGCTGGTGCCCGAGACGAGCGTCGTCGCTGGGAGCAGTGCGCCCTCAGTCGGACTCGGACCGACGCTGGAGTCTGCCAACGGGAACCGTGGTCGCCTTTGAACGTCACCTCTGTCCTCGAACGACGTGGAGGTAGATCCCTCGCAGGTGAAACATCGACGCGTACTCAGCACGTATGTGGTGAACTGGCGGTTCCGCGGACCACCGCGCAACGCGGCGGAGGCCGCAACATCCGGGAGTCCGGTCGCGCGCCCGTAGGAGGACGTTCGTGGTTCGCGCCGAAGTCGTCGCCTACGCCGGGGTTCCGGACGGATTCCAGGCTTGGCCGGTGACCGACAGCTATCCCGACATCGTCTTGGACGGGAATCAGCCCGACGAGCAGATCGCGCTTCTCGTCGCCAACATCGCGTGGCTGGCCACGCCTCCCAAACTGGCGATCGCCCAGAGGCTCCTTCGCCGACACCCGCCGACGGTGGCACAGCTCGCAGAGCCCAGCGCGGTCCTGGACCGCATTCTCGATGCCCGCCATCTGACGAGCCAGGGAGGCGTACGACTCACCGATGACACGACCGGCACTGTCATCGCTCCAGGATGCTGCACACACGTCCGTGACTGGGCCGACTGGACCGACCTCCTCCTCCATGGCCGGCCCGTGGTGATGGGACACGCCCCGGAAGTCGTTGTCGCACTGCGCGACGACATCTGCCTCGCGTGGGCAACCGAAGACATGAACACCGATGATCGAGGCCCGCTACCGGACGATTCCCACATCGAGTTCTCGAAGTCGACCGTGCCTGAGCTGGTGTCCGAGATGCAGCGCGGACTCATCGCCACCACGGATCGCATCGGTCAGTGGGTGTCCACGATCGTGCCGGGCCGAGTCGACGAACTCGTCATCCGGATTCGAGAACAGTGGGACGTCGCCGACAACGATCTGCCCCACAGCATCACGTGGGCCGTGTGACGGTTCCGCCCCACTGCCTCGGGTTTCCGGGCGGTGCCGAGTCCGGGCGGAGCCGTGCTTGTTCCACGCGACCGGGGCAGGCAGGCTCTCCTGGCATGTGTCTCCATCGGTGCTGGCCGCGGTCATGGTCTCTCGCCGCCGAGGGGACACCTGCATAATCGCTTCCACTGTGATGAACGAGGTCGGGGGCGACGCGGAACTCGTCGGTCAGAAGCAGCCGGGGTCGGTGCCGTGACCGCAGGGAGGCATCCCGATCGCCCGGAACCCCGCCGACGGCTGTCCGAGCAGCCCGAACACCATGTCGATTTCTCCGCCGTTCTTCCCTGGTCCGAGATCCCAGATCGCACCCGCGAGGAGCCGGATCGATGGCCGGTCGCCGAACCCCCGACACGTAAGCGCACACGGCGGTGGCGCGCCGGGAGCGTCGGCGGCCTTGTCCTCACCGTCGCCTCCGCACTGTTCACGCTTCTCGCGGCCCCTTCACCGGGACCTTCGATCTACCAGATCCTGGTGTGCTGCGGCGGAGTACTGCTCGGGCTGTCTGCGGTGGCGTTCACGTGGAGGCTGCCCACGCGGCCGTACCTGAAGGACACCGAGCTGCCCCGGGCACGGTCCGCCAGCACGAAGGACGATAGGAAGAGCATCGTGCGAGCGCTACGACGGCGCGAGCCGCTGAACGGCCGGTCGATCGATCTCGCGCGCGTACACGTCCAGCGGAACCGAACAACCGTCCTCCGCAACACCGGAGTGATGTGGCTGGCTGGATTCCAGACCGTCTCGCAGGCAGCGTTCACGACGTACCTTCCGCTCCTGTCCTTGCTCCTCGGCGCCGTGGTGGTCGGCTTGACAGCCGACCACGTCCGCCAGGACGCGACGTTCAGACACTGGGAGCAAGCGCACTCCTCCACGGACGGGGCCGGATAGCCGAGCCACGGCGCCGCGAACGGGCCGGATGTGTAGCGCGCAAGCGCAGGGTGAAGCACCGGACGTTCGGCCGGACACGCAATGTCCCGTGCCCTCCGTCACCGGCGGCGCTGCCGCGCGGACACCGGGATCGTCGACGTTCCCGGAATCCCCCGGGAGCGGCGAAACGCCGGTACGTACTCGGCACGGCGTCCCGTGCTGGGCCGAGCCCCCCTGGTCCGGGGAGCTCCAGCGGGAAGGCTCACTCTCGGCCCAGTTCGGTACAGATGCAGACCGCGTTGTCGTCGGGATCTGCGAGCACGACGAAGGCCGGAGAACGACCGTCGTCGACAACGCGTCCACCCGCCGCCACCGCCGCAGCGATCCGCTCCTCGGCGACCTCCGGAGGGACGGTGACGTCGAGATGGAAGCGCTGCCGATCGCGGGCAGTCGAGTCCGTTGCCTGGAACCACAACGACGGGAACTCCTGGGCGGGATCGACAACGTCACCTCCCCCGTCGCGCCCGGAAAGAACCGCGTCCCAGAACGGTCGCACCGAGTCGGCGACGGGAGTGTCCAAAGCCAACTCCACCACCTGCACACGCTGTGGGCGCGCTACCAGACCCCGGTCACGGGCGAGGAGACTGATCGACTCGGCCAGGAGGACGTCCTGCTGGGTGACCCCGCCCACGTCGGTCGTGCGCAGCGCGATTCGGACGTGTCCGACACGCAGGTCCACATTGAGATGGTCATCGTCCGCACCGGAGGCCTGCGCAACCGCATCGATGAACGCTGCCCCGTCGCCGAACGAACGAGTGTCGAAGCGGGCGTGCAGCGCTCCCAGCAACCACCGCCAGTCCGTCAGGTCGACTTCACGAACACCGAGACGGGCGGTCACCTCTTCCACGGGGCAACGGTAGGCCACCGGGTCGCGACCGAGTCGCGTACGTGCCACGCGCGTAAGGGGGTGGTGGTTTTACAGAGAGCTGCCAGACCGGTTCTGACCTGCGCGCCGGACCCGCACCGATCGCCTGCTCGGGTCGGGCGGTCTCCAACTTCGGCACACCTCCGGCGCAGAACCGCCGGCAGGTGCTCGTCTCGACCTCCTTCGTGTGCCACCGTCGAGAGGTGACAGGTGAGCACGAGCCCGTACCAGCGTGGGCGAACGAGCCCGTCCATCTCGCCGAGCCGGACCCGGGTTGGCCGGTGGTGGCTGAGCAGTACATCGACGAGCTGCACGGCCTGTTGGGCGATCGGCTGGCCGGCCAGATCGAGCACATGGGGTCGACTGCAGTTCCGGGGCTGCCCGTGAAGCCGATCATCGATCTGCAGGCCGTCTCGGTGGACCCCGCCCAGGCCGTCGCCGACTGCAAGGACGCTCTTGCGGCGGCGCGTTGGCACGTCGTTCCACGAGAGCTGGATCAGCGCCCCTGGCGGTGGTTCGTTGTCCGTACCGACACGTCCGAGAGCCATCGACTCGCGCACTTGCATCTCATGACGGTTGATCAGCCCAGGCGGTGCCAACAGCTCGTGTTCCGAGACAGACTCCGTGCATCGGAGGATCTCGTTCGCGAGTACGCCCGGCTGAAGACCGGCGCCGCTGCACAGCACCGCGAGGATCGCGAGGCTTACACCCTGGCCAAGCACGATTTCGTGCAACGGGTCGTAGCGGACCTGCAGGCACCGGATTGACAGCGAGCTACCAAAGCTGCCCTTACCTGCGACACAGTGAGCGCCCCCTCGGTGAAGAGATCACCGGTTCTGTCGCACTCCGCTGATCTCCGAGCGGCATCGGGAGTGGGCCGAGCCCACGGATTCAGAACGGCGACCCGGATGCTGAGATCCGGTGCAGCTGTACCTCGTCGCGGACGACAGGAGGAACGTCGACCGGCACGGGCGCCATGGCTCGCCATGCCTGCAGTCGCTCGTCTGACTCCCACAGTTCGAAGAGGTACACCCGGGCGGGGTCGACGGGGTCAGGCGTGACGGCGATGTCGAGGCATCCGCGGAAGGCTCGGGCCGCGGTGATGAGGTCCTTGTGAGCATCGACGAACGCTCGCCGCTGACGTGGGTCGATGTGGACCGGGCCGGCGATCACGAGCTTGCCGCTGTGGTCCGGCTTGCGTGCAGTGGTCATGAGAGGGTCGACCGCTTGGACTGTGCGGAGTCATCGGTCGATCGACCCGCGGAATCAGTCGCTGCCTCACGAGGTGGGGTGCAGCTCCTCACCGCAACCGTCACTTATTGCCAGTATGTGGCAACAAGTGGATACTGACGCTCCGAGCTGGGGGGCTGGTGCGACGAGCACGTCCGAACATCGAGCGATCCTGGAAGCGTGGCCCCAGCGAAGCCGCGGACATGCCTGGCGACCTCCGGATGGCGATCACGATCTGGCCAACCCTCGTGGCCTCGGTCGTCGGCTTGGTCCCGTTCACGATCTTCAGCACTCTTCTCGTCCCCATCGCCGAGCAGGTGGCCAGCGATGTAGCCGTCGTTGGCTCACTACGAGGACTCGGAGGCATCGCGGCGCTCACGGTCGGAGTCCTCGTTGCTCCGCTACTCGACCGAGTTCCGCGTGGCTACGCGGCCGCGCTCGCACTGACAGTGCTAGCGGCATCGTCCCTGGTGGCGACCCTCGGAACCCTGTAGGCACTGATCGTGTTCTGCCTACTCACCGGTGCCGGGACCGCGCCACTGACCCCAGCGCTCATGGCCGCGGCTGCTGACCACTTCACCACTGCAGCGGAGGCCGGCCGGGCCGCGACCCTTGTCACCGCGACCACATCGCTCACCGCACTTCTCGCCGCTCCGCTGGTCGTCTGGCCGGCCGAGTTCTGGGGCTGGCGCGGTGACTACGTCGCGGTGGCCGTCGTCTCGGCCGTGCTGGCTGTCGAGCTGGTCCGGCTTTCGCGCGCGACCACGATCGACGAGGTCAAACCGAGAGTTGGATACCTCGACGCGTTTCGTATAGCCGTCAGGATACCGGGAGCGCTGCCACTGAGGTGTTCTCAGTAGCGGGTTGATCATGTCGTGCGGTCGTACTCGGTGTGGAGTAGTACGAGCGCAGCTGCGGTGATCGCGCCGGTGCGCCAGGGACATAGCGTGACTCGCCGCAACGCGGCGAAGGTGGTCTTGAGCAGGGCGTTTCCGCGTTCGGCCAGAGCACGAAGGGCTGAGTGCAGGGTGTTGACGGTGCGCTGGTTGACCGTCTGCCCGCGGCCGGGGGCGAGTTTGATGGGCACGGTGAGCCGGTCGGCTTCGCCTTCGTAGCCGAGGTCGCCCAGCGCGGCGTGGGTGTCGTCGGTGAACGCGGCCAGGCCCT
>NZ_MCIP01000001.1:2414890-2416237 GCF_001932425.1 Pseudonocardia sp. Ae505_Ps2 | reverse complement strand
GACGGCGTTGAAGGACCAGGAGCCGCGCCAGATAGGCCACGGTGCGCTCCCCGATCGGGAGGACAGCGGTGTAGGTGACAGGATCAGACATGCAGGACCTCGGTGACGGTGTCGATCTGTGCTGGACCGAACCGATCTACCGGGGTCCTGCCCCGTTCCCGCTCATCTCACCACCCTCGGCGTGTCGCCACGACCTGCCACCCCGCTACTGAGAACACCTCAATGGGTAGTCCCACTCACGGTGCACCGTGCGTTGGTAGTGGAGCCCCACCGAGTTCATCGTTGCGCGCGACGCGGTGTTGACAGCCATGGTCTCGGCGAACACCCGTGAGAGTCCAAGGTCATCGAACGCATGGCGGATCAGCTCCCGAGCACCCTCGCTGGCCAAACCCTGACGCCAGAATCGACGGAGCAGCCGGTACCCCAGTTCGACCTCGCCTTCGCCGGCAGCGGATTCGGGACGGGTAGACGGATGGAGTAGCCACCAACCGACGAACTGTCCCGCGGTGAAGCCGGCCCACAGGCCGAATCCTGGTGTGTTCTGGGAGATTGCGAGCCGTCTCCGGTGTTGCGCCTCGACCGTCTTCCGGGGGCTGGGCCGCCCGGTCAGATAGCGCATGACCTCGGGATCGGAGTCGACTGCGACCTCGAGCTCCAGATGTTCCTCGGCCAGCGGCGTGAGAAGCAGTCGGGATGTCTCCAACGTGGCCTGCCCCATTCGGACAGTATGGGACACCCGGCGTCAACAGGATCGCGGTGTAATACGCGGCGCCGCGTCGGGGACTGAGCACTTCTCCCCCCGGGGGCCGGCCACGGTCCCCACCGCCTACGGTCCTGCTGCGGTCGCACCTCGCCGATCGCGGCACCACACCCCAGCTGCCGACTCCTCCACGGTGGCCGCGACAGCGATCTTCCAGAGGGCACCCACTGCCGCGCCTGTTCGAACTCCGGCCCCATGTCGGCTGCCCCTTGCCTACTGTCAGGCACGCCCCGAAGATCGCCTGCACGACGGTGCGGGGAAGGAGGGAACCGACATGGCGACTGGCACGCTGATCGCCGAGAGTCTGCGGCTGGGGACGGACTTGGGAGAGCTCGCTCTCCGTGTCTCACGTATCCAGCGGTTCGAGGCCCGTTCGGCGATCGCGGCCCAAGCGCGAATCTGGACCCTGCTCACGTTCGAGGCCGACGACAGCATGGTCACCGAACTGTCGAACCAGCTTTCCCGCGTCCTCGACGAGCCCGGTTGGTATGTCGACATGAGGACGACCGACGAGACCCTCATCATCTTTCCCCACCTGGTGTTTCGGTACCGGCGGGGCGACGCTGAGGGCCGTCGCGCCGCGGAGA
>NZ_MCIP01000001.1:2412279-2414878 GCF_001932425.1 Pseudonocardia sp. Ae505_Ps2 | reverse complement strand
CTGTGCGGGCGGCGAGCAGGGCTCCGTGCAGGCCGGGTGCGGCCGCGGCGAGGACGTCGATGCCTTCGTGCAGGTAACGGTAGGCCGTTGCAGTGCTGATCGCGTTGTCACCGGCCGAACATCGGACCCGGGTAGCATCACAGAACCAGCGGATCACCAGCACTGCCTGGGCGAACGGGGTCAACGCCCGCCGCCGGGTGCCACGTCGACGGCGTTGAAGGACCAGGAGCCGCGCCAGATAGGCCACGGTGCGCTCCCCGATCGGGAGGACAGCGGTGTAGGTGACAGGATCAGACATGCAGGACCTCGGTGACGGTGTCGATCTGTGCTGGACCGAACCGATCTACCGGGGTCCTGCCCCGTTCCCGCTCATCTCACCACCCTCGGCGTGTCGCCACGACCTGCCACCCCGCTACTGAGAACACCTCAATGGGTAGTCCCACTCACGGTGCACCGTGCGTTGGTAGTGGAGCCCCACCGAGTTCATCGTTGCGCGCGACGCGGTGTTGACAGCCATGGTCTCGGCGAACACCCGTGAGAGTCCAAGGTCATCGAACGCATGGCGGATCAGCTCCCGAGCACCCTCGCTGGCCAAACCCTGACGCCAGAATCGACGGAGCAGCCGGTACCCCAGTTCGACCTCGCCTTCGCCGGCAGCGGATTCGGGACGGGTAGACGGATGGAGTAGCCACCAACCGACGAACTGTCCCGCGGTGAAGCCGGCCCACAGGCCGAATCCTGGTGTGTTCTGGGAGATTGCGAGCCGTCTCCGGTGTTGCGCCTCGACCGTCTTCCGGGGGCTGGGCCGCCCGGTCAGATAGCGCATGACCTCGGGATCGGAGTCGACTGCGACCTCGAGCTCCAGATGTTCCTCGGCCAGCGGCGTGAGAAGCAGTCGGGATGTCTCCAACGTGGCCTGCCCCATTCGGACAGTATGGGACACCCGGCGTCAACAGGATCGCGGTGTAATACGCGGCGCCGCGTCGGGGACTGAGCACTTCTCCCCCCGGGGGCCGGCCACGGTCCCCACCGCCTACGGTCCTGCTGCGGTCGCACCTCGCCGATCGCGGCACCACACCCCAGCTGCCGACTCCTCCACGGTGGCCGCGACAGCGATCTTCCAGAGGGCACCCACTGCCGCGCCTGTTCGAACTCCGGCCCCATGTCGGCTGCCCCTTGCCTACTGTCAGGCACGCCCCGAAGATCGCCTGCACGACGGTGCGGGGAAGGAGGGAACCGACATGGCGACTGGCACGCTGATCGCCGAGAGTCTGCGGCTGGGGACGGACTTGGGAGAGCTCGCTCTCCGTGTCTCACGTATCCAGCGGTTCGAGGCCCGTTCGGCGATCGCGGCCCAAGCGCGAATCTGGACCCTGCTCACGTTCGAGGCCGACGACAGCATGGTCACCGAACTGTCGAACCAGCTTTCCCGCGTCCTCGACGAGCCCGGTTGGTATGTCGACATGAGGACGACCGACGAGACCCTCATCATCTTTCCCCACCTGGTGTTTCGGTACCGGCGGGGCGACGCTGAGGGCCGTCGCGCCGCGGAGAACTATGGACGACAGCATGGGGTACCGGACGCACAGCTCGACTGGCCTGCGTGACGACGTTCCGGTGTCCCTGCCCATCCTCCGCGTGGAACAAGACCAGGTGCCGTCGTGAGGGACGCGGGTTGACCCGCGACCAGCTCGACGACTGGCTCGCCCACGTCGTCGTCTTGGACTCCGACGAGACGGTCTCCCGGTCCGGGAGCGGATCAACGCTGCCGCGCGGCTCCGCGGACGCGCACGCCCGGCGACGACTCGTGGATCGCCGCCACCTGCATCGCGAACGACGTCCCGCTCGCGACGCTGAACACCAGAGACTTCGCCGACGTCGCCGAACACGACGGTCTCGTCCTGCTGCCGTCCTGACCGCTCTCTCCACGTCCGGTCCCGCTGGGATCTTCTCGCGACGTGGGCTCGTCCCTGCCAGACCGGCTGCCGTCTCGGCGCGCCGCGAGGAGTTCACCAGCTCCACCGCACTCTCCCCCGGTCATCGAGCGGTACCGGGTCTGGCGGAGTCCGGGGCTTGTCGGCCAAGTTGTCGGTGCTTCGTGGCACGTTCGCCTCATACCCACCTACACCCTTGCCGACGTCGAGCGCGCGGTACGTGAGAGCTGGTGCGACGAGACGCGGCCTCCCGAGTGTCAGGCTGAATGGGACCCCAGCAATCCCTCTCGCGATCAGTGCGGCGTCACTGAGGTGTTCTCAGTAGCGGGGTGGCAGGTCGTGGCGACACGCCGAGGGTGGTGAGATGAGCGGGAACGGGGCAGGACCCCGGTAGATCGGTTCGGTCCAGCACAGATCGACACCGTCACCGAGGTCCTGCATGTCTGATCCTGTCACCTACACCGCTGTCCTCCCGATCGGGGAGCGCACCGTGGCCTATCTGGCGCGGCTCCTGGTCCTTCAACGCCGTCGACGTGGCACCCGGCGGCGGGCGTTGACCCCGTTCGCCCAGGCAGTGCTGGTGATCCGCTGGTTCTGTGATGCTACCCGGGTCCGATGTTCGGCCGGTGACAACGCGATCAGCACTGCAACGGCCTACCGTTACC
>NZ_MCIP01000001.1:2410913-2412182 GCF_001932425.1 Pseudonocardia sp. Ae505_Ps2 | reverse complement strand
CTATGTCCCTGGCGCACCGGCGCGATCACCGCAGCTGCGCTCGTACTACTCCACACCGAGTACGACCGCACGACATGATCAACCCGCTACTGAGAACACCTCACTGCCTTGGTGGTCAACGATCTGCTCGGCGGAGACCTGGTCGTCGGCGAAGTACACAAAGACGGCACGCACGTCGACTACCACTGGTGGAACCGCTTTGGCCTCGTGGACGTCGACCTGACTCGCGAACAGTTCACCGCCCATGAGGTCGTTGTGGGCGGAGAGGCTCTCAAGCGACCGCCAACCAGCGAGCTCCGTCGATGCGTCGACGAGTACCTCTTGCTGCGTCGGCGTGTCCTGGCGAGGCTCGCGGTCGCTGACGATCCCCCTCTGGAGTCAGACGCCCCTCCTCATTTGGGGGGAGCCGTTTTGCCCGCCGATCATGGCCTCTGAGCTGCTTGGATGCCCGCACTCGGCGTCTCGCCAGCCGAGCTTCGGCGCGTATTCAGCGCGCTCGTCCGGTCGGCAGCCGCACCGAGGGCGGTCCCGGCTCAGCGAGAGATGCCTGTCCGGACGATTCTTACGATGTCCGCCTCACCACGGAACCGCCGCCGACCCGACACCTCGAGAACGTCCCCGGTGTCCCCTGTAGCCCAGACTCTCGCAACAATCTTTCCCCGCCGTACCCATTGCTTCTCGACAAGAGGTCGGTTGAGTTGGGCGGCGACCCAATCGAGCGCGATCACTGCGTGCCGCTCATCGGAGAAGGATCGAGCGTGAACGAGAAGGTTGTCGGGGTGCTTCCGGTCGAAGCCGTCCCAGATGTCATCGCCGCCCCAGGTGCCTGAGAGGCCTCCACGACCATCGAAGAGAACCTTGAGTGTGATCTCGCCCGGGTCCTCGGTGAGGGCGACGTCCAGGCAGAGCAGCACGAACGGCGCAACAGGGTAGGAGCTGACGACCGTTGCGTCGGGCTCGATCAAGCCGGTGAGTCTGTTTGGCGCGAGCCTGCGCACTGCTTCCAGGAACGGCGATCCTTCGGCCTCGCCGTCGCTGTAGGTCACCGGCCCGAACCACTCGTCGGTCATGAGGTCATCGTTCTTGATCGTTCACCGTCTGTCCCCTCCTACCGCCCGCTGAGGTCATCCCTCGCGGCGTGGGTTCACCCCCGGTTGCCGGTTCGGGCACCGTGACGAGAGCACCCCCACCACGGCTCCCCCGATCTCCGAGCAGTGTTGGGTTCGGGCGAGCCCGGCCGCCGGAAGCCATCAGTCGATGAAGCCGGTC
>NZ_MCIP01000001.1:2316779-2410901 GCF_001932425.1 Pseudonocardia sp. Ae505_Ps2 | reverse complement strand
CTGCACGGAGCCCTGCTCGCCGCCCGCACAGCCGGGCACACCCACGTGAATCTCGACGGCACCCTGATCGCCACCGACCGGTGCCGCGCGCTCGGCCTCACCCCCGGGGTCGACCTGTGGTGGTCGGGCAAGCACCGCCGCCACGGCGGGAACATCCAGGTCCTCACCGCACCTGATGGATGGCCGCTATGGACCAGCGACGTGCGGCCGGGCCGCGAGCACGACACCCGCTGCGCCCGTACCCACCCCGGGCTGCTCGAGGGCCTGGCCGCGTTCACCGACGACACCCACGCCGCGCTGGGCGACCTCGGCTACGAAGGCGAAGCCGACCGGCTCACCGTGCCCATCAAACTCGCCCCCGGCCGCGGGCAGACGGTCAACCAGCGCACCGTCAACACCCTGCACTCAGCCCTTCGTGCTCTGGCCGAACGCGGAAACGCCCTGCTCAAGACCACCTTCGCCGCGTTGCGGCGAGTCACGCTATGTCCCTGGCGCACCGGCGCGATCACCGCAGCTGCGCTCGTACTACTCCACACCGAGTACGACCGCACGACATGATCAACCCGCTACTGAGAACACCTCACTGCCTTGGTGGTCAACGATCTGCTCGGCGGAGACCTGGTCGTCGGCGAAGTACACAAAGACGGCACGCACGTCGACTACCACTGGTGGAACCGCTTTGGCCTCGTGGACGTCGACCTGACTCGCGAACAGTTCACCGCCCATGAGGTCGTTGTGGGCGGAGAGGCTCTCAAGCGACCGCCAACCAGCGAGCTCCGTCGATGCGTCGACGAGTACCTCTTGCTGCGTCGGCGTGTCCTGGCGAGGCTCGCGGTCGCTGACGATCCCCCTCTGGAGTCAGACGCCCCTCCTCATTTGGGGGGAGCCGTTTTGCCCGCCGATCATGGCCTCTGAGCTGCTTGGATGCCCGCACTCGGCGTCTCGCCAGCCGAGCTTCGGCGCGTATTCAGCGCGCTCGTCCGGTCGGCAGCCGCACCGAGGGCGGTCCCGGCTCAGCGAGAGATGCCTGTCCGGACGATTCTTACGATGTCCGCCTCACCACGGAACCGCCGCCGACCCGACACCTCGAGAACGTCCCCGGTGTCCCCTGTAGCCCAGACTCTCGCAACAATCTTTCCCCGCCGTACCCATTGCTTCTCGACAAGAGGTCGGTTGAGTTGGGCGGCGACCCAATCGAGCGCGATCACTGCGTGCCGCTCATCGGAGAAGGATCGAGCGTGAACGAGAAGGTTGTCGGGGTGCTTCCGGTCGAAGCCGTCCCAGATGTCATCGCCGCCCCAGGTGCCTGAGAGGCCTCCACGACCATCGAAGAGAACCTTGAGTGTGATCTCGCCCGGGTCCTCGGTGAGGGCGACGTCCAGGCAGAGCAGCACGAACGGCGCAACAGGGTAGGAGCTGACGACCGTTGCGTCGGGCTCGATCAAGCCGGTGAGTCTGTTTGGCGCGAGCCTGCGCACTGCTTCCAGGAACGGCGATCCTTCGGCCTCGCCGTCGCTGTAGGTCACCGGCCCGAACCACTCGTCGGTCATGAGGTCATCGTTCTTGATCGTTCACCGTCTGTCCCCTCCTACCGCCCGCTGAGGTCATCCCTCGCGGCGTGGGTTCACCCCCGGTTGCCGGTTCGGGCACCGTGACGAGAGCACCCCCACCACGGCTCCCCCGATCTCCGAGCAGTGTTGGGTTCGGGCGAGCCCGGCCGCCGGAAGCCATCAGTCGATGAAGCCGGTCTCCGGATCGATCTGCGCCAGGAAGCCCCTGATCGCGTCCTCGACGTCGGCCGGAGTCATGGGCTCACTGCTGGAGTAGGAGGCGGTGAACCCATAGTCGTGTGGGCCGGTCAGCCAGCGGAAGTCGTACCGGCTGTGGGTGCCGAGTTGCCAGCTCACGCGGAAGATCTGCCCGTCTACTGTCACGGTCTGGGACGTCGCCGACATTGTTTCAGCGTCGACGGTCGGTCCCCGGTCCGCAAGGACCTTGGCCCGTCCATCATGACGCTCGTCGGCGCCTGTAGGCCGCCGACCGTGCCCGGTTGTTGCATGCGGTGGAGCAGTAGCGACGGCTGGCGTTCTTCGATTCGTCGAGGTAGACCCGGTTACAGTTCTGTGCGTCGCACGTGCCGAGCCGGGCCGCCTCGCCCGCAGCGAGGATGCGCGCGATGTTCTCCGCGCAGATGGCGGTCCACATCGGAACCAGCGGAAGGTCCGGGGGATGGTGGTGAAGGCGCCACCGCCCGAACTCCTTGGCCAGATGCGGGTGCGCGGGGTACAGGGCGAGGAGCACGTTGAGTCGTTCCGCTGCCTCGTCGAGTCGGTCGCCATCGATCGCCGCGAACACCTCCCCGAGCTGGTTGGCCAGCTCCGTGAAACCCGCCTCGTCGGCCTTGTCCAGCAGCTCCACGGACGCCGGATCCACGGCGAGGATGCGTGCGAGTTCGACGACCGGAATGACGGGGCCCTCTGCCTGACGGCGCAGGTCGACGAGATCGACAGCGACGAACACCCCTGCGTCGACGTAACGATCGAACTGCTCTTGACCCGTCACGCGCACTCTCCTAACCTCGTCACGACTCAAACACCTAACGTCTGTGACGGTACAGAATGAGAACCTCGACGAGCCCGACGACACTACGACCGGCGAACGCCGCTGACCGTGAGGCGATCGCAGAGCTGTGGCACGACGGATGGCGGGACGGACATGTCGGCCACGTGCCGGATGCGCTGCTGGGGCACCGCACTCCCGCAACGTTTCGCCACCGCACGCCGGCGCAGATCTCCTCCACGACAGTCGTCGTCGACCACGACGACGTCATCGGCTTCGTGACGGTGAAGAAGGCCGAGATCGAGCAGTTGTACGTCGGGCGAGCAGCCCGTGGAACCGGTGCGGCAGCGCAGTTGCTGCGCCACGGTGAAGGACTCATCAGCGCAGACGGACACCCTCGATGCTGGCTTGCTGTCGCCCCCGGAAACAGGCGCGCCCGTCGCTTCTACGAGCGCGAGGGTTGGCGAGACGTGGGGGCCATCGACTACGAGGCCAGGACCGCTGGTGAGGCGACCATCGTCGTTCCGTGTCGTCGCTACGAGAAGAACCTTCCGCCCGCCGGAGGACGGGCATGATGAGCTGGAGCGAGTTCGTACTCGCCGCACCGACCGTCGCGGAGATCTTCGAACGTAGATACGTTGCCACCGACAACCTGTGCATGCTCGGAACCGTCCGCGCCGATGGGTCACCTCGGATCAGCCCGATGGAACCCAGGATCTTCGAAGATCGGCTGTGGATCATCGGCATGCCCGGCACACGGAAGTTCGGCGATCTCGCGGCCGACCCCCGCTTCTGCCTCCACAGCGCGACGGTGAGCACACACCCCACCGACGGAGACGCGAAGCTGTCGGGTCGAGTCCATCACATACCCGACCGAGAACAACAGCAACGATTCGCAGAACATCTTTTCACCCTGATCGGACTCGACATCCGGGGGCGGGAGTTCGAGACGTTCTACGCAGCCGACATCACGAGTGCGTCCGCCGTTCAACTCGTCGATGGCCATCTCGACATCACCGTCTGGACTCCAGGACTGTCCGAACGCACCGTGCGGAAGTACTGACGCAACCCTCCGACAGCGAAGAGGAGGGCGGAACTACAGAGAGCTGTCACACCGGCCCTGACCTACGATGCAACCACGCATCGCTCCCGCGTCCGCGTATCGTCCGCGACCCGCGTCGCGGTGGCCGGGGCGGGTGTCACCGCTGGTCAGAGGGGTAGCCTCGACGTGGAAGCGGGGTGCCCCCGGTCGGACTCGAACCGACACTGGGACCCTTTTAAGGGGCCTGCCTCTGCCGTTGGGCTACGGGGGCGCCGCGACAGCGTAGCCAGGGCGGGAAGAACTCATGCCGAGCACCGAGAAGGTCGACCTCCGGGGCGCCGCGGCGACCCTGCTGATGACCCTCTACATGCGACGCCTGGACGCCCGGTCCCGCCGCCCGATCCTCGGCGACCCGTGGGCGGAGCCCGTCTGGGACCGCATCCAGCACGACGTCCACGGCCTCTGGCAGTTCACCGGCGACGTCTCGACCATCGTGTGCCGCGCCGCGATCCTCGACGGCTGGACGCGGGAGTTCCTCGCCGCCGAGCCCGCCGGACAGGTCCTGCACCTGGGCTGCGGGCTCGACAGCAGGCCGTTGCGGGTCGGGGTGCCGTCGACGTGCCGCTGGGTCGACGTCGACCAGCCCGAGGTCATGGACGTCCGCCGTCGGCTCTACGACTTCCCCGACAACGTCGAGCAGGTCTCCGGCTCCGTCGTCGACGACGACTGGTGGTCCGCCGTCGACCCGGCGCTGCCGACGCTCGTCGTCGCCGAAGGGCTGTTCATGTACCTCCCGGCCGAGGCCGTGCACGCCACCGTCGACCGGGTCGTTGCCGGCACCCCGGCGGCCACGCTGGCGTTCGACGCCGTCGCCCCGTGGACGGTGCGCGCCTCGCGCTGGACGCCGACGTTCCGCGCGGTCGGCACCGAGTTCCGGTGGTCGTGGAACCCCGCCGAGTTCGCGCACCGGCACCCGTCGTTGACCGAGCGCGACGACGTCTCGATCTACGACGAGGTGTCCCTGCGCGAGCCGCGGGTGTGGCTGCGTCCGCTGCTGTCGGCGGCCGGGCACGTCCCCGCCATGCAGGACGCGATGCGGCTGCACCGCTTCACCACCGACTGAGCCCCGCTACCGGGACACCCGCCGAGATGCAGCTCAGCGGGTGGCACCCCGCGCCGGAACCCCGCTGAGCTGCATCTCGACGACGGCAGCGGCGCGGCGGGGAGGGTGCTGCGTAGCGGTGAGCAGAGCAGAGCAACCCCGGACCTCACCCCGACCAGCGACGACGAGACTTATCGTCGGATCGGCGTCAATCCGCCGGCCGATGCGGTGTCGGCCAGGACCTGCTCCACCATGGCCGGGGTGAGTCGTCCGGTGAAGGTGTTCTGCTGGCTCACGTGGTAGCAGCCGAACAGCTCAAGCGGCTCCCGGTCGGGGCGGGCGGGGGCCAGCGTCACCGACGCCCCGTGCCCGAACTTCGGGGCCGGCCGCGGGACCGTCCACCCCGCCCCGGCGAGCACCGGCAGCAGCGCCTGCCACCCGAAGCCGCCGAGCACCATGATCGATCGGACCGTCGGGGCGAGCAGGTCGAGCTCCTGCTCCAGCCAGCCGCGGCAGGTGTCCCGTTCGGCGGGGGTCGGCTTGTTCGCCGGCGGCGCGCAGTGCACGGGCGCGGTGATCCGGACCCCGTACAGCTCCAGGCCGTCGCCGATGTGCGAGGCGGTCGGCTGCGAGGCCAGCCCGACGGCGTGCAGCGCGGCGTAGAGCACGTCGCCGCTGCGGTCGCCGGTGAACATGCGCCCGGTCCGGTTCGCTCCGTGCGCGGCCGGGGCCAGCCCGACGATCAGCATCCGCGCGTCGGGCGGGCCGAAGCCGGGTACCGGCCGACCCCAGTAGGTCTCGTCGCGGAACGCGGCCCGCTTCTCTCGGGCCACCTGCTCGCGCCACTCGACCAGCCGCGGGCAGGCCCGGCACTCGGAGATCCGCTGGTCCAGGACCGCCAGGTTCATGCGATCGATCGCGCGATCCCGTCGAGGATGTCGTGCTCGGACACGACGACCCGGTCGATCCCGGCGCGCGCGTGCAGCTCGTCGGCGAGGGCCTGCACGACCAGCGATCCGGCACCGATGACGTCGACGCGGCCCGGGTGCAGCGAACCGTGCTTCTCCCGCTCCGACCGCGACGACCGGATCAGCAGGTCCGCGACCCGGTGCAGGTCCTCGCGGGTCAGCGTCGAGCCGTGCACCTGCTCGCGGTCGTAGGCGGGCAGCTCCTGGGCGATCCCGGAGAGCGAGGTGATCGTCCCGGCCACCCCGACCCAGGTCTTCGCGGTCTCGACCGGCACCGACGCGAACGCCTCGGCCAGCACCTCACCGGCGACCGTACGCGCGGAGTCGATCTCGGCCTCCGACGGCGGGTCGGAGGGCAGGCAGCGCTCGGTCAGCCGCACCGACCCCATGTCGACCGACTTCGCCGCGGTCACCACCGCGACCCCGTCGCGCAGCTCGCCCACGACGACCTCGGTGGACCCGCCGCCGACGTCGGTGACGACGAACGGGCCGTCGTCGGGGTCGAGGTCGCCGACGGCGCCGACGAACGACAGGCGCGCCTCCTCGTCGCCGGAGATGATCTCCGCCTCGACGCCGAGGGTGTCGCGGACCATCGCGAAGAAGTCCTCGCGGTTCGACGCGTCCCGGGTCGCCGACGTCGCGACCATCCGGACCCGCTCGGCGCCCTTGCGGCGGGCGGCGACCGCGTAGTCGACGAGTGCCACCCGGGTCCGCTCCAGCGCCTCCGGGTCGAGCCGGCCGGTCGCGTCGACGCCCTTGCCGAGCCGCACGATCCGCATCTCGCGGTGCAGGTCGCGCAGCTCCTTCTGGCCGTCGAACGCCTCGGTGACGTCGGCGACCAGCAGCCGGATCGAATTGGTTCCGCAGTCGATGGCGGCGACCCGCGACATCGGCACTCCCTGTTCTCGGCGACCGTCGGACCTCACCGTAGTCGCGATCACTCGGTGGAGCCGCCGGTCCGGGTTACCCTCCGGTAATGGCGACGACGCACACCCCCGCCCCGGTGTCGGACCTCGGCACCCACGAGGTCCTCAACCAGGTCCCGCCGCGTTCGGACGGCGATCTGCTCTCCGCGGACCCGGCCGTCGCCGAGGCGCTCGCGCGCGAAGGCGGGGACGCGGCGGCGCTGGAGGCGGTGGCCGCGGCCGTCGGGACCGCGGAGCACCGCGAGCACGCCCGCGCCGCGAACGCCCACGAGCCGGAGCTGCGCACGCACGACCGCACCGGGCACCGCGTCGACGAGGTCGCCTTCCACCCGTCCTGGCACGCGTTGATGCGCACGAGCGTCGAGCACGGTCTCGCCGCCACCCCCTGGGCCGCGGCACCCGGCACCGGCGCGCACGTCACCCGGGCCGCGGGCTTCTACCTGACCTCGCAGGTGGAGCAGGGCCACCTGTGCCCGATCTCGATGACCTACGCGTCGGTGCCGGCACTGCGCCACGCCCCGGAGCTCGCCGCCGCCTACGAGCCCGGCCTGACCGCGCGGACCTACGCGCCAGGGCTCGCCGTCCCCGCGGACAAGGACGGGCTGCTCGCGGGGATGTCGATGACCGAGAAGCAGGGCGGCTCCGACGTCCGCGCGGGCACCACGGTCGCCACCCCGCAGCCCGACGGCAGCTACCGCCTGACCGGGCACAAGTGGTTCACCAGCGCCCCGATGAACGACCTGTTCCTCACCCTCGCCCAGGCCCCCGGCGGGCTGACCTGCCTGGTCCTGCCCCGGGTCCTGCCCGACGGCACCCGCAACGCGATCCGGCTCCAGCGGCTCAAGGACAAGCTGGGCAACCGGTCCAACGCCTCGTCGGAGATCGAGTACGCGGGCGCCGTCGGGTGGCGGGTCGGCGACGAGGGCCGGGGCGTCCGCACGATCATCGAGATGGTCTCGATGACCCGGCTCGACTGCGTGCTCGGCTCCGCGGCGACCGCGCGGGCCGCGGTCACCGAGGCCGCGCACCACGTCGCGCACCGGTCGGCCTTCGGCGCCCGGCTGGCCGACCAGCCGCTGATGCGCGAGGTCCTCGCCGAACTCGCCGCCGAGACCGAGGCCGCGACGGTCCTGGCGCTGCGGCTGGCCGGCGCCGTCGACCGGGGTGAGACGGCGCTGCTGCGCCTGGCCCTGCCCGTGTCGAAGTACCTGGTGTGCAAGCGGGCCTCGACCCTCGTCGCCGAGGCGTTGGAGTGCCTGGGCGGCAACGGCTACGTCGAGGAGTCCGACCTGCCCCGGCTCTACCGCGAGGCGCCGCTGAACTCGATCTGGGAGGGCTCGGGCAACGTCACCGCGCTCGACGCCCTGCGTGCCATCGCCCGCGAGCCGCACGCCGTCGAGGCGCTGCTCGCCGAGATCGACCTGGCCGCGGGATCCGACCCGCGGCTGGACGCGACGGTCACCGCGCTGCGCGCCGAGCTGGCCGCGCCGGAGGAACGGCGGGCCCGCCGTCTCGCGGAGCTGGCCGCGCTGGCGCTGCAGGGGTCACTGCTGGTCCGCCACGCCCCGACGGCCGTCGCGGACGTCTTCCTCACGACCCGGCTCGACGCCGACGGGCCGCTGCGCACCGCGGGGACCCGGCCGGGCAAGGACAGCGTCGGGGTGTTGCTGGACCGGGCGACGCCCGTCGGCTGATACACCGGCCGGTCAGGCCCGGGCGGCACCGTCGCCGGGCACGAGCACGAGCCGCCCGAACACGCTGCCCGCGTCCATCCGGCGGTGTGCCTGCGCCGCCGACCGCAGGGGCAGCACCCCGTCGACGACGGTGCTGAGTCCACCCCGCACGGCGTCCTCGAACTGGTCGGCGCGGACCGCGTCCCGCCGGTCACGGGGGACGGTGTCCAGGCTGAAGGTGGCGAGCGAGCGCGACTGCTGGAACGCCCGGATCAACGCGGACCCCACGTCGGCGGGCGGGAACCCGGCCACCGCACCGACGAGGACGAGCCGGCCGTTGGGCGCGAGCCGGTCCAGGAACGCCGGGACGTCCGGCCCCCCGACGACGTCGACGATCACGTCGTAGGAGTCCGGCCCACCCGCACCGGACCGGTCGAGGACGTGGGTCGCCCCGAGCTCGCGCAGCCGGCGGCCGCGCTCCGGCGAGGAGGTCGTCACCGCGACCGTGCTCGCGCCGCCCCGCACGGCGAGCTCCACCGTCGCGATGCCGATGCTCCCCGCCGCACCCCGGACCAGGACGCTCTCACCGGGTGCGTGATGGGCGTGGGCCAGGGCGAAGTGCGCCACGGGCCCGGCGCTGCCGAGCGTCACCGCACGGGTCGCGGACAGGGCGTCCGGGAGGGCCACCACGTCGCCGACCGCGGCCGCGACCTGCTCGGCGTAGGCGCCGCCGGTACCGGTGAAGGCCCAGACCCGGCGCCCCGTCCACGCCGGGTCGACCCCCTCCCCGGTCGCGGTCACGACTCCCGCCGCCTCGCTGCCCGGCACCATCCCGGCCGGGAAGCGCGTACCGAGACCACCGCGCCGGATCACCGCGTCGACACCTCCGACACCAATCGCCTCGGTCCGGACGACGACCTGCCCCGCGCCGGGTTCCGGTACGGCGACGTCGACCATCTCCAGCCCGTCCGGGCCACCGAACTCGCGGATCCTGACTGCCTGCATCGCCGGTCCTCCCTGGTCCCGCTACCCTGGCGACGGTAGTGGACGCACCCGTCCACTTCGGCGGAAGTGAGACGGATGGACCGCGATCTGCCTCGTCTGCGGGCCGACGCGCAGGACAACCGCGACCGGATCCTCGTCGCCGCCCGCGCCCTGTTCGCCGAGAACGGACTGGACGTCGGGATGCGCGCGATCGCCCGGCGGGCCGGGGTCGGCCCCGCGACCCTGTACCGCCGCTTCCCCACCCGCGACGACCTGGTCCGCGAGGCGTTCACCGAGGAGATGCACGAGTGCCGGCAGATCGTCGTCGACGGAGTCGCCGACGACGACCCGTGGCGCGGATTCCGGACGGTCGTGCACCGGCTCCTCGCGCTGAACGTGCGGAACCGGGGCTTCGTCGACGCGTTGACGAGCGCGGAGCCCGCCCGGGACCTGCTCGTCGGCCACCGGCGGGAGCTGCTCGGCATGCTCGACGGTCTCGTGTCACGGGCGCGGGCGGCCGGTGCGCTGCGGGCCGACTTCGGCCTGGACGACCTGGTCCTGATCCTCCGGGCCGGGCGTGGCCTGGCCCTCGCACCGGAGGCGACCCGCGCACGCGACGCGGCCCGCTTCGCCCGGCTCGCGGTCGATGCCCTCCGCGCCCCCGGCCCGGGCCGTGAACAGCCGGTCTAGAGGCAGGGTGGCCCGGACCGCCACCACTCCCCGATCTCCTCGAGCGCCTCGTCGCCGAACGGGTTCACCCCGGACCCGGCCGCCAGGGCGTGCGCGACGTGCACGTGCAGACACTTCACCCGGTCCGGCATGCCCCCGGCGGTGACGTCGGGGTGCGTGGACAGCGGTTCGATCGCGTCGCGCTCGGCGAGGTAGGTCTCGTGGGCGCGGCGGTAGGCGGCGGCCAGCTCGTCGTCGACGGCGAGCCGTTCCTCCATCTCCTTCATCCGGCCCTCGGCCTCGAGCGTCCCGATCCGCGACGCGAGCCGGGCACACGTCAGGTAGTACAGCGTCGGGAACGGGGTGCCGTCGGGAAGCCGCGGGGCGGTCTGCACGACCGCGGGGTGCCCGGAGGGGCAGCGGTAGGCGATCGCGAGGACCCCGCGCGGGGCGCGACCGAGCTGGTCGGCGACGGCGTCGAGGTCGGCCTGGGCGACCGGGCCCGACTCCAGACCGGGCGGACGGGAACGAGTGCTGCTCACGCTCTCATCGTCGCGGGTCGCCCACGACGTCGTTCCACAGGGTGTGGAACCAGGGCACGCCGGGCTCGGCCTGACCGTCCTCGACGACCGGCGCCGGCGGGGCCGGGAACTGCGGCACGTAGGGCGTCTCCCCCGGCTCGACCATCCCGAGCCGGGCCCGGGCCTGGGCCTCGACCTCGGCCGGGTCCGAGAGCCGGGCACGGTCGGCGGCCAGCCGCGCGACGTCGGCCTCCAGCGCCTGCTGCCGGTCCGAGACGTCGGACAGCTCCTGGCGCTGGGCGACGAAGTTGTGCAGCGGCACCGCGACGGTCAGCGCGAGTGCGCAGACCACGATCGCCAGGATGGCGGCCCGCTTCGTCGACGACAGGCCCAGCAGGCCGGTCGTGCGGGCGACGACCTCGCCGGCGCGGGACCGGGCACGGGTGAGACGCGGCCGGGCGCCCTGGGGGCCGGCCGGACGCGACCGCGCACCGGAGCCGCCCGTCGACGCGGGGGCCCGCGCCGAGCGCCCGGTCGTGCTCCGCGGCTTCGCCGCGGCCCGGCCACGACCCGTGCCGGTCGTGCGGGCGCGAGCGTCCCGTCCACGTCCCCGACGGTCCGCCATGCACCCTCCCGTCCGTACCGGGTTCCCTCACCCGCCAGTGCTGCTCGGTGCCGCTGCGTGGCGGCCCGTCCAGCATGCCGCCCGATCGGGCACCGGTGACGGTGCCGCGCCGAACCGTCCGCAGACGATCCGGGCGGCACCGCCGTCACCGACGAGGGAACAACCGGAGCCTCAGCTCTGGCCGGGCACCTGGTACCGCGGGAACGCCAGCTCGCCGTTGTAGCGGGCGGCGTCACCGAGCAGCTCCTCGATGCGCAGCAGCTGGTTGTACTTCGCCACCCGCTCGGACCGGGCCGGGGCGCCGGTCTTGATCTGGCCGCAGCCGGTCGCGACAGCGAGGTCCGCGATGGTGACGTCCTCGGTCTCCCCGGAACGGTGGCTCATCATGCAGCGGTAGCCCGCGTTGTGCGCCATCGTGACCGCGTCGAGGGTCTCGGACAGGGTGCCGATCTGGTTGACCTTCACCAGCAGCGCGTTCGCGGCGCCGCGGGCGATGCCGTCCTCGAGCCGCTCCGGGTTGGTGACGAAGAGGTCGTCGCCGACCAGCTGCACCTTGTCGCCGATGGACTCGGTGAGCGCGACCCAGCCGTCCCAGTCGTTCTCGTCCAGCGGGTCCTCGATCGAGACCAGCGGGTAGGCGGCCACCAGCTCGGCCCACACCTCGGACAGCTTGTCCGCGGTGATCTTCTTGCCCTCGAAGGAGTACTTGCCGCCTTCGTGGAACTCGGTCGCGGCGACGTCGAGCGCCAGCACGACGTCGGTGCCCAGCGTGTAGCCGGCGCGCTGCACGGCGGCGGCGATCAGGTCGAGCGCGCCGCGGGTGCCGCCCTTGACGTCGGGGGCGAAGCCGCCCTCGTCGCCGAGGCCGGTCGACAGGCCCTTGTCCTTCAGCTCCGACTTGAGCGCGTGGTAGACCTCCGCGCCCCAGCGCAGCGCCTCGCGGAAGGTCTCCGCACCGATCGGCGCGACCATGAACTCCTGCACATCGACGGAGGTGTCGGCGTGCGCACCACCGTTGAGGATGTTCATCATCGGCACCGGCAGGACGTGCGCGTTGGAGCCGCCGACGTAGCGGAACAGCTCCAGGCCCGAGGACTCCGCCCCGGCCTTCGCGACGGCCAGCGACACGCCCAGCAGGGCGTTCGCGCCGAACTTCGACTTGTCCGGGGTGCCGTCGAGGTCGACGAGGCGCTGGTCGACCAGTCGCTGGTCCACCGCCTCGACGCCGACGAGCTCCGGCCCGATCTCGTCGAGGACGGCCGCGACGGCCTTCTCGACGCCCTTGCCGCCGTAGCGGTTCTTGTCGCCGTCCCGGAGCTCGACGGCCTCGTGCTCACCGGTCGAGGCGCCCGACGGGACCGCGGCACGCGCCAGCGTGCCGTCGTCCAGCGCGACCTCGACCTCCACCGTGGGATTGCCCCGGGAATCGAGGATCTCGCGTGCCCCGACCTGCTCGATGACCGCCACCGTGACTCCTGTTCTGATCGCGGGTGTCGTCCGGTGCGTCAGCGTAGTCACCGGTCGGCCCCCGGCGGGGGACGCTTGCGTCACCCTGCTCCGCACCGGTGGTCTGTCAAGGCCTCGCATCCCGCCCGGATCGCACCTAACGTGGGGGTGACCATGAGCAGTCCCCGTGCGAACCACCAGGACCCGGTCGCCGCGTTCCGCCGTGCCGACCGCCTGCTCTCCCGGCACCGCCCGCTCGAGGCCCTCGACGCGCTCCGTCCCGTCCTCGACGCGCACGGTCCGGACGAACCCGGCGACGCCTCGGTGCACCTGCTCGCCGGCCGCGCCTACCTGGACTCGGCGCAGCTGCGGAAGGCCGAGGCCGCGTTCGTGCGGGTCGTCGAGATGGATCCGGCCGACCACTACGCGCGCTTCGCGCTCGGCAAGACACTGCAACGGCAGGGCAGGCTCGGCGAGGCCGAGACCCAGCTGAAGATCGCCTCGGCGATGGACCCGCGCCCGGAGTACCAGGAGGCGCTGGGTGAGGTGCGGGCCCGCATCGCACTCGCGCCCGACCGCCCCTGAACTGCGAAAACGGATCTTCCGGGGCGAATGCCTCGCGACACTTCCCTCCTCGATCGGGTGAGGTTAGCCTTCCCGCCCGGCAGCTCACCCTCACCTGGCGACTGCTCGTGGTGTCCGTGCCGCTGGAGGTCGCATGCTGGGAAACGCGCTCATCGGGCTGCGCGAAGGACTCGAGGCCGCGCTCGTCGTGGCGATCCTGGTGGCCTTCCTGGTCCGCACCGGGCGTCGGTCCGAGCTGACCCGGGTGTGGGCCGGCGTCGCGCTCGCCATCGCCGTCAGCGTCGGTGTCACGCTCGGGCTGACCCTGACCCAGCAGGCGCTGACGTTCCAGGCGCAGGAGGCGCTCGGCGGTTCCCTCTCGATCATCGCGGTCGGCTTCGTCACCTGGATGATCTTCTGGATGCGCTCGCACGGCCGGACCCTGTCCCGCGAGCTCGAGGGTGCACTGGACCGGGCCGTGTCGATGGGGCCGTGGGCCGTCGTCGTGATGGCGGCGCTCGCCGTGGGCCGCGAGGGCCTGGAGACCGCGATCTTCTTCTTCGCCGCAGCGCAGGCCGCGGGCGAGACCGCCGGACCGCTGGTCGGGTTCCTGATCGGCATCGCGGTCGCCGTCGCGCTGGCGTACGCGATCTACCGCGGCGCACTGAAGATCGACCTGGGGCGGTTCTTCACCGTCACCGGCTTCCTGCTGATCTTCGTCGCCGCCGGGATCCTCGCCTACGGCGTCCACGACCTGCAGGAGGCCGGGCTCCTGCCCGGCCTGAACACCCTGGCCTTCGACGTCAGCGACGTCGTCCCCGCCAACTCCTGGTACGGCACGCTCCTCAAGGGGATCTTCAACTTCTCCCCGCAGACGACCGTGCTGCAGGCCGTCGTCTGGTCGCTCTACGTCGTGGTGGTCCTGGCGCTGTTCCTGCGCCCGGCCCGCCGGCGCACCCCCGCCGCCACCGGCGCCTGAACCCTGCACCGTCCACGGTGTCCGTCCCTCGATGAGTACGCACGATGTCCCCCGTCACGCGCACGGCTGCCGGCCTGGCGTCGCTCACCGTCGCCGCCGCCCTGCTGGCCGGCTGCACCTCGACCGCCCCGGCGGCGCAGGGACCCGGCGACGGCGGCCCGATCACCGTGAACGCCACCGACACCGCCTGCGAGGTGTCGACCCCGCAGGCCCCGGCCGGCAACGTCACCTTCCGGATCACCAACGCCGGCAGCAAGGTCACTGAGTTCTACCTCTACGCCACCGGCGACCGGATCATGGGCGAGGTCGAGAACATCGGCCCCGGCCTGTCCCGCGACCTGATCGTCGAGGTCCCCGACGGCGGCACCTACACCACCGCGTGCAAGCCCGGTATGTCCGGCGACGGCATCCGCGCCCCGTTCACCGTCACCGGGTCCGCACAGCGCGCCACCGACACCAACGCCGAGCTCGCCGCCGCCACCGCCGGCTACCTGCGCTACGTGTCCTCCCAGTCCGACGCGCTGGTCACCAAGACCTCCGAGTTCGCCGCCGCCGTGTCGGCCCGCGACGTCGCGAAGGCCAAGACCCTGTTCCCGGTCGCCCGCACCTACTACGAGCGGATCGAGCCGATCGCCGAGTCCTTCGGCGACCTCGACCCGAAGCTGGACGGCCGTGAGGACGACGAGCGCGACCCCGGCGTCGCCTGGACCGGGTTCCACCGGCTCGAGAAGGACCTCTGGGTCGACGGCCTGAAGGCCGACTCCCCGCAGATCGCCGCGACCCTGGTCACCGACACCAAGGACCTGCAGGGCCGCATCCCCGGTCTGAAGCTCACCCCGGCCGAGCTCGCCAACGGCGCCAAGAGCCTGCTCGACGAGGTCGCCACCGGCAAGATCACCGGTGAGGAGGACCGCTACTCCCACACCGACCTGTGGGACTTCCAGGCCAACGTGGAGGGTTCGCAGGCCGCCGTCGCCGCGCTGCGCCCGGTGATCGACCAGAAGGACCCTGCGCTGGGCCCGCTGCTCGACCAGCGCTTCGAAGCCGTCGACACGCTGCTGCAGGGCTACCGCGTCGGCGACGGCTACAAGCTCTACACCCAGCTGACGCCCGAGGACACGAAGAAGATGGCCGCGGCCGTCGACGCGCTGGCCGAGCCGGTCAGCAAGGTCGCGGGCACCGTCACCGCATGAGCCCGCTGCACGTCTCCCGGCGGGGACTGTTCGGCCTGACCGGCGCCGGAGTGGCCCTGGCCGGGGCGGGCGTCGCCGCCGGGTACGGCCTGTCCGGGAACGGCGCCGCGGCGGGCGACGGGACCGTCGCCTTCCGCGGCGCCCACCAGGCCGGGATCGTGACCCCCGCCCAGGACCGGCTGCACTTCGTGGCCCTGGACCTCACCACCACCGACCGGGACGCGGTGCGCGACCTGCTGGCCCGATGGACGGCGTCGGCCGAGCGGATGACGGCCGGACGGGAGACCGCCGAGGGCGGCGCGCTGCCCGGCAACCGCTACACCGCCCCGGCCGACACCGGCGAGGCGCTCGGGCTGCCGCCGTCGTCGCTGACGCTGACCTTCGGCGTCGGCTCCGGGTTCTTCGACAGGCTCGGCATCACCGACCGGCGCCCGGCCGGGCTCGCCGCGCTGCCGCGGTTCCAGCGCGACCAGCTCGACACGGCCCGCTCCGGCGGTGACCTCTGCATCCAGGCCTGCGCCGACGACCCGCAGGTCGCCGTGCACGCGGTGCGCAACCTGGTCCGCGAGGGCTTCGGCGTCACCGAGGTGCGCTGGTCGCAGCTGGGGTTCGGACGGACGTCGTCGACGTCCACCGGGCAGGCCACGCCGCGCAACCTGTTCGGCTTCAAGGACGGCACCAACAACCTCAAGGCCGAGGAACCGGACCTGCTGGACCGTCACGTGTGGGTCGGCGACGAGGGCCCGGAGTGGCTGCGCGGCGGCTCCTACCTGGTGGCGCGTCGGATCCGGATGCACATCGAGGTGTGGGACCGCTCCAACCTCGACGACCAGCAGCGCACCATCGGACGGGACAAGGGCGAGGGCGCGCCGCTGACCGGGACGGCCGAGTTCGACACCGCCGACCTCGCCGCGACCGACGCCTCCGGGCCGGTCATCCCGGACGACGCGCACATCCGGCTCGCCTCCGAACAGGAGAACGGCGGGGCGCGGATCCTGCGGCGCGGCTACAACTTCGTCGACGGCTCCGACGGGCACGGGCACCTCGACGCCGGCCTGTTCTTCATCGCGTTCGTGCGCGACCCGCAGCGCCAGTACGTGCCGATGCAGCGCAGGCTGGCCCGCTCCGACGCGCTCAGCGAGTACCTGGAGCACAGCGGCTCGGCGCTGTTCGCGGTCCCGCCCGGCCTCGCCGAGGGCGACGACCACTGGGGCCGCGCGCTGCTCGCCTGACCCTGCGACGCCGGGGCCGGCCCCGTCAGGGGGCGGGCGGTGCGGGGGCGGCGGTGCGCTGCGCGTAGTCCGCGGCGGCGGCCCACACGTCGCCGGCGTACTCGCGGGAGGCGTTGTAGGCGAGCACCCCGCGCCACCAGTCCCCCGCCTCGGCGACGTCGCGCCCGTTCGCGCACAGGTAGCCGGCCGCGGCGAGCGCGGCGTCGTCGACCTGTTGGGGGTCGGCGACGCCGTCGTCGTTGCCGTCCGCGCCGTAGCGCGCCCAGGTCCCGGGCAGGAACTGCATCGGCCCGACCGCGCGGTCCAGCACCGGGTCGCCGTCGAGGCGGCCGCCGTCGGTGTCGGCGACCCGGCGGGTGCCATTGGTGCCGTCGAGCGGGATGCCGATGATCGGCGGGTCGACGCGGCCGTCCGGGCCGGGCTCGGCGCCGCGGAAGGTGGCGTGCCCGGACTCGATCCGGCCGACCCCGGCCAGCGTCGCCCAGCTCAACCGGCAGGCCGGGGTGCGCTCGCGCTGGCGCAGCTCGGCGTTCGCGTAGGCCTGCAGGGTCCGTTCGGGGATGTCCGCCTCGGCCGCGGTGGCCCTGGCCCATGCGACGACGTCGGTGTCCGCGGGCAGCGGCGCGGACGCGGGCGGGGCGGACTGCCGGTCGACCGGGGTCCGGGGCAGCGACGGCCCGAAGTCCGGGCCGGTCGCCAGCGAGACGACCACGATCAGGGCCACGATGCCGCCGATGGCCACGAGGAGCGACTGAGTGCGCACGCTCACACGTTACCGACGGGTATCACCCGATCGGGGATTGGGTCATGGGCCTGCCCAGTAGCGACGCCAGTCCTGCGCGGTCAGCGTGTGCGGATCGAGCCCGTCCGCGGCGGCGGCCTTCTCCGCCGACCGCACCCGTGCCTCGAACTCGCGCGCGGCCGTGCGCAGCGCGGCCTCGGGGTCGCCGCCGCCGAGCTGCGCGGCCGCGGCCAGCCGGAACAGTGCCGCACCGGCGTCGTCGCCGGCGGGCAGCAGGTCCACGGGCAGCCCGGCCTTCGCCGTGCGGGAGGTCAGCTTCGCGGCGAGCGCGACGGCCGGCTGGACCGTCGCGACGCCGTCGACACTGGACTCGCGCTGCTTCTCGGCGCGCTTGAGCTCGTCCCAGCGGCGGTCCTGGTCGGCGGCCGTGGCGACCTGCTCCCCCGCGGCGAACACGTGCGGGTGGCGACCGACGAGCTTGTCGACCAGCCCGGTCGCGACCTCGTCGATCCCGAACGGGGCGTCGGGGTGCTCGGTGGCGACGCGGGCGTGGAACAGCACTTGCAGCAGGACGTCGCCGAGCTCCTCGCGCAGCTCGGTGCGGTCACCGTCCTCGATGGACTGGTACAGCTCGTAGCACTCCTCGACGAGGTAGCGCAGCAGCGACGTGTGGGTCTGCTCGGCGTCCCACGGGCAGCCGCCGGGTGAGCGGAGCCGGTCCATCACCGCGACGGCGTCCAGCACCGCGTGCCCGGTCGGCGGCGGTACCGCGCAGGGGTGCGCGGCGGCGGGGTGGCCCGCCGGTACGAGCAGCACCGTGCCGTCGGCGAGCTCGGCGGGGTCGGTGCCGGTCCAGTCGACGGCCCCGGCGGCGGCACCGGCGTCGAGACCGGGCACGGCGAGCACCTCGGTCGCGGAGCGCAGCACCGACAGCGCCGCGGCCGGGAGTGCGGCCCCGCGACGGGGACAGACGACGATCGTCGCGGCCATCAGGGGGCGGGCGGGGTCGGGTTGCCGGCGGCGACCGGGAACACCACGGAGGCGTCCTCGGCGGTCGGCACGGCGAGCATCTGGATCGGGTCCCACACGCCGTAGCGGGGGTTGAGCTGCACCCCGGTGCGCAGCGCGGTGGGGGTGAGCATCCGGATCCCGGCCTCGGACAGCGACCGCTGGTCCAACTGGCCGACCGCATTGCCCGGGGCAGGGGCGCCGAGGTCGCGCTCGGTCACCCGGACCACGACCCAGCCCTGGCCGCTGCCCAGCGGGAACGCCGCGACCCAGCCGGCCGGGATGCCGATCAGCGGGGTGAGCGCGGCCTGCGGGGTCTCGGCCGGGCGGATCGCGAGCCCGCGCTGGGTGGTGCCGGCACCGGCCAGCGCCGCCTCGGCCCGCTGCCCGCCGGCGGCGACCTCGCGGGCCAGCGTCGTGGCCTGGGCCCGGTCCTGGGCGACCGCGACGTCCGCGGTCACCGACAGCCGCGGCAGCTCACGCCGGGCGAGCTCGGTCAGGGTCAGCTCGTCCCGGGTCGCGGCCTGCACACCGCCGACCGCCAGCGACGACTCCTGCACCGCCTGCTCGCCGCCCTGCCGGGCGATCGCCGCGGTGACCTGCTGGTCGGTCACGGTGACACCCTGCTCCGGGGCGGTCAGGCCGATCAGGTCGCGGATCACCAGCTGGGACACCACGGCCCGGCCGATGTCGGCCTGGGAGCCGCCCTGGGCCTTCAGACCGTCGACCAGCCCGGGCCGGGTGAGCACGGAGGTGATCGCGGGCTGCACGGTGGCGAGCGGGATCGACCTCTCGCCGACGATCGCGGCGGAGTCGACCCGGCTCGGCCCGGCACCGCAGCCGGCCCCGGTGACAGCGACGGCCCCGACGATCAGCAGGGCGGCGGTGATCCTGCGAGTGCGCACGGCGGTCAGCCTCTCACGCGATGTGGTGCCGATCTCCCCCACCCGGCCGACCCGGCAGCGCGGGCCGGGCCACCGACGGCCGCCCGGCGAGGTCCGGCGGCCGCGCGGGCGGGTGCTCGGCGAGCCGGGCCATGGCGATCTCGATCGCCCGGTCCAGCTGCGGGTCCCGTCCGGCCGCCCGGTCCTGCGGGGTCACGACCACCTCCACGTCGGGGTCCACCCCGTGGTTCTCCATCGTCCAGCCGACGTCGTCGAACCAGGTGGCGTAGCGGGGCTGGGTGACCAGGGTGCCGTCGACGAGCCGGTAGCGGCTGTCGATGCCGATCACCCCGCCCCAGGTGCGGGTCCCGACGACCGGGCCGACCCCGAGCCGCTTGATCGCGGCGGTGACGATGTCGCCGTCGGAGCCGGAGCGCTCGTCGGCCAGGGTCACCACCGGGCCGCGCGGCGCCTGCTCGGGGTAGGTCGCGGGTGCGCCGTGCCGGGGCAGGTCCCACCCGATGACGCGGCGGGCGAGCTTCTCCACCACCAGCTGCGAGGTGTGTCCGCCGCGGTTGCCGCGCACGTCGAGCAGGAGGCCGTCCTTCGCGGTCTCGCGGGCGAGGTCGCGGTGCAGCTGGGCCCAGCCGTAACCCATCATGTCCGGCACGTGCAGGTAGCCCAGCCGCCCCGCGGACCGCTCGGCGACCTCGGCGCGCAGCCGGGCCACCCGGTCCTGGTAGCGCAGCTCGTCCTCGGAGTGCAGCGGGCGCACCGCCACGCGGCGGACGGTGCCCGCGTCGGGCCGGTCGGGTCCGGAGCGGACGGTGAGCTCCACCGTGCTCCCGGCCGTCGCGACGAGCAGCGGCGCGGGCCCCCAGTGCGGGTCGAGCGGGCGCCCGTTCACCTCCAGCAGCACGTCACCGGCCCGCACGTCGACGCCGGGCCCGGACAGCGGGCTGCGTGCGGCGGGCGCGGAGGTCTCCGGCGGCAGGACACGCCGGACCCGCCATCCCGGGCCGCCGTCGGGTTCCGGCCCGAGGTCGGCGCCGAGCAGCCCGGGCCGCCCGGTCGGGTCGCCGCCCGCGCGGCCGCCGATGACGTAGGCGTGCGAGGTGCCGAGCTCGCCGTGCAGCTCCCACAGCACGTCGAGCAGGTCGTCGTGGCTCCCGACCCGGTCGACCAGCGGCCGGTACCGGGCGGTCTCGGCGGCCCAGTCGACCCCGGCCATGTCCTCGACCCAGAAGTGGTCGCGCATCAGGCGGGCGGTCTCGTCGAACATCTGCCGCCACTGGGCGACCGGGTCGACGGTGACCACGAGCCGACGGGTGTCGATCGTGAACTCGTCGCCGCCGGCGTCGTCCTCCGGGGCGGCGGACCCGCCGCGGTCGGCGCGCAGCAGCCGGACCGTGCCCCGGTCCCGGACGACGAGCCGGGTGCCGTCACCGCTCACCGCGAACGACGACGCCGGGTCGGCGACGACGGTGACCGCGCGCCGGGCCAGGTCGAACCGCTCCAGCACGGCGCGGTCGGGCTCGGCGTCGTCGTCGGGGAGGCTGTCGCCGAGCACGCCGGTGCCGCTGGGCAGCCGCAGCCACACCAGGCCGCCCCGGACCGCGGCGAGCCGGGTGTAGCGGGCGGCCTCGACCGGTACACCGACGACCCGGTCGGCCAGCCCGTCGACGTCGACCAGGACCTCCGGCGGCCCCTCGTCGGCGTCCCGCCCGGACCCGCGACGGCCGCCGCGCGCACCTCCCCGGGCCGGTGCCCCGGCCCCGGTCGCCGCGGCCACCGCGCGGCGCGCGCCGTCGGCGGCCCCGTCGACCGCCCCCTCGACCGCCCCGTCGACCGCGGCACCGACCGCGGCATCGCCGGGCGGCTCGGGCTCGTCGCCGGGCTCCGGCGGGGCCGGGGGTGTCGGTGGGGTGGCGGGTTGGTCGTCCGGGCCCTCGTCGGCCGGGTCCACCGGGCGGCCGTCCGGCCCCGCCCCGAACGGCGACGGCGTCCGCGCGGCCAGGGGCACCAGGAACGGCTTCCATCCGGTGCCGAAGGTCAGGTCGAAGGAGTGCTCGTCGTAGCTGGGGTCGAACACCCGCCGGGACAGGAACGCCAGGTGCCTGCCGTCGGCGGTGAAGACCGGGTCGCTGTCGTGGAAGCGGGCCGGGGTGACCTCGGCGTGCTCGCCGTCGGCGACCCGGGTGAGCACGATCCGCGAGAGCCCCTCGGGCGTCGGGTCGCACCAGGCCAGCCAGGCGGAGTCCGGGGACCAGGACACGTCCGACGGCTCGCCCGCGGTGCCGCGGTGCAGCTCGCGCAGCTCCCCCGCCGGCCGGGCCGGGGCGGCCTCGTCGACCACGCCGTCGTCGGGTCGCTCGTCGGGGCCGGACACCGGGTCCGGCACGGGTTCGGCGCCGGTGTGCAGCACCAGCAGCCTGCCGTCGTGCGTGGTGAGCGCGACGGCGGAACCGTCCGGCGCCGGGGCCAGCTCCAGCACCCGGCCGAGCCTGCCCGCGGCGTACCGCGCCCGCTCCGGGGCGGCCGGGGCGTGCGCGTCGAGCGGGGCCACGACCACGGCGTCCTCGCCGGTCGCGTCGTCCACCCACACGGCGCGGTCCGTGCCGAGCGGGTGCGCGAGCCGGGCGCGCACGCCGGGCTCGGCGAGCAGTGCGCGGGCGGGGCCGTCGCGGTGGGTGAGCCGGTGCACGGTGCCGAGCACCGACACGATGCTCGCCCGTCCGGTGCGGTCCGGCCGGACCGGGCCCAGGTCGGCGGGCAGCGACGCGCGGAAGGGCTCGCGGGCGCGCCGCGGCCCGCCGGGCCGGACGTCGATCCGGCGCGGCTGCGAGGCGGCGGACAGGTCGTCGAGCAGGAAGATCTCCCCTGCCGACTCGTAGACCACCCGGCGCCCGTCGGTGCTCGCGTGCCGGACGTAGAAGTCGGTGCCGCCCCCGGAGCCGTGGTCGGTGTGCCGGCGCAGGTCGGTGCCGGGGTCGGCGAGCGGGACGGAGTAGACGTTCCCCCAGCCCTCGTGGTCGGAGACGAACGCCAGCCGCGGGCCCGACCCGTCGTCGACGATCATGGGGCACTCCAGCTGCCCGGCCAGACCGGCGAGGACCCGGGTGAACTCCCCGGTCCCGGTGGCGTCGAGCCAGAGCCGGCCCGCGCGCCCGCCGCGGTAGCGCTTCCAGTGGGCCGCGTCCCGCCCGCCCTCGACCTGGGTGAGCACGGCGGGGCCGCCGGGCTGGTGGGCGAGCGCGGAGAGCGTGCCGTGCGGCAGCAGCTCCGGTGTGCCGCCGGTCGCCGGGACCGCGTACGCCCACAGCCGGGAGGTCGCGTCCCCGTGCGCCGACAACGCGACCACCGCCCCGTCGGGGGTCCAGCCCGCCGCGCGGGTCGTCGCCTCGCCCCACCAGGTGAGCCGGGTGGGCGTGCCGCCCTCGGCGTCGACCCGGTACACCTCGGGCGCACCGTCTCGCCGGGACCCGAAGGCGATCGACCCGCCGTCGGGTGAGAAGCGCGGCGCGGTGACCGGCACCCCGTCCGCGGTCAGGCGGTGGGCCCGCCCGCCCGCGACCGGAGCCGTCCACAGATCGTCCTCCGCGACCAGGACGAGTGTGTCACCCGACAGGTGGGGATGGCGCAGGAAGCTCACACGGCGACGTTAGCCGCACGCACCGACGTTCCGGACCCGCCCGTGGCGGGGTCCCCGGTGCAGACGCAGCGCAGCGGGGCGAACCCGTTGAAGCCGACCGAGGAGTAGCTGGTGGTGTAGGCGCCGGTGTGCAGCAGCCGGACCACGTCACCGGCGCACAGGTCGTCGGGGAGCAGGTAGGGATGCCTGCGGTAGAGCACGTCGGCGCTGTCGCAGGTCGGTCCGGCCAGGACGACCGGCGAGCGGGGACCGTCGTCGTGTGCGGTGCGGATCGGGTAGCGGACCAGCTCGCCCTCGGTCTCGGCGAGCCCGCCGAAGCGGCCGATGTCGAGGTAGACCCAGCACGGACCGGCGTCGCCGTCCCGGTCGGACACGAGCACGACCTCGCTGTAGAGCGTCCCCGCGCCGGCGACGAGGCCCCGGCCCGGCTCGATCATCAGCTCCGGCCGGTCGTCGCCGAACTCCGCGGCGACCGCGTCCCGGATCGCGACGCCGTAGTCCGCCAGGGGGAGGACGTGCGCGTCGTAGTGCGCGGGGAAGCCGCCACCGAGGTTGAGCAGGTACGGCCGCAGACCACGGGCGCGGACCCTGCGGAACACCTCCGCGGCGTCGGCGATCCCGGCGCGCCACGCTCCCGGGTCGAGCTGCTGGGAGCCGACGTGGAACGACACACCCGCCGCGCGCAGCCCGGCCGCGTCGGCGTCGAGCAGCAGCGACGCGGCCGCGGCGGGCGAGCACCCGAACTTGCGGTCCAGCGGGAAGCAGGAGCCCGCGCCGCTGCAGGCGACCCGGACGAACACCTCGGCTCCCGGCGCGCACCGGGCGATCTTCGCCAGCTCGGCGGCCGAGTCGACGGCGAACCGGCGCACGCCGCTGCGGTGCGCGAACGCGATGTCGCGTTCCTTCTTGACGGTGCTGCCGTAGGAGATGTCCGCGGGCCGGGCACCGGCCGCCAGGCACAGTTCCAGCTCCGGCCGACTGGCGACGTCGAATCGTGCGCCGAGACCGACCAGGAATGCGACGAGCCGCGGGTCAGGATTCGCCTTGACCGCACAGAACAGGTCCACACCGGGGAGGGCATCACCGAATTCGGCATACCGTTCTCGGACGGTGTCCATGTCCAACACCAGGCACGGAGTGCAGAAATCGGCGGAATCGGTGGAGTCTGGCCGGCGATCGGACATCGGACACACCTCTTTCCCAGAAACGGGGAGCCCACGACGGAAACGGCCTTCTCACGCGCCGTTGACCTGATCGTAAAACAGTGTGGATCGCGTCCGCGAAGTGCTGTGGATCACCGGAAAAAATGGGAACCCACGTCGCGCGATTGATCCCGACAACTCCGACGACCGGTTCGCCGGAGTCCGTCCCGTTACGTCCCGGAAACAGCACGGACGCCGACACCCGAAGTTCCCCGGCGGTACACCGGGTGTTCATCAGGATCGCGTCAGGACCGCGTCAGGAGGAGGCCGAGCTGTGCACCGGGGTGGAGGTCGGCACGATCTGCAGCAGCAGCTCCGCGCACCAGCCGAGCAGCTCGACGTCGCGCAGCGCCGCCCCGCCGATCCGGTTGCCCTGCATCGGCTTGGGCACCGTGACGATCTGCGCGGCCGCCTTGTACTGCGCCTTCGGGTAGAGCCGGCGCAGCCGCAGCTGGGCGGAGTCGGGCAGCTGCATCGGCCCGATCCGCAGCTGGGTGCCCGCCGAGGCGACCTCACGGATGCCGAGGCGCCGGCACAGCTGGCGGAACCGGGCGACCTCCAGCAGGTTCCGCACCGGGGTCGGTGGCTCGCCGTAGCGGTCGGTCAGCTCCTCGACGATCGCGGTGAGCGCGGCGTCGTCGGGCGCTTCGGCGATCTTGCGGTAGACCTCCAGACGCAGCCGCTCGCCGTCGACGTAGTCGTGCGGGACGTGTGCGTCGACCGGCAGGTCGACCCGGACCTCCTGCAGCTCCTCCGGCTCGGCCCCGATCTCCCCGCCCGCCTGCTTGCGGAACGCGGCGACGGCCTCCCCGACCAGGCGGATGTAGAGGTCGAATCCGACGCCGGCGATGTGGCCGGACTGTTCGGCGCCCAGGATGTTGCCCGCTCCGCGGATCTCCAGGTCCTTCATCGCGACGGCCGCGCCGGAGCCCAGCTCGGAGTGCTGGGCGATGGTGGCGAGCCGGTCGTGCGCGGTCTCGGTGAGCGGGTGGTCGGCCGGGTAGAGGAAGTAGGCGTAGCCACGGTCGCGGCCACGCCCGACCCGGCCGCGCAGCTGGTGGAGCTGGGACAGCCCCAGGGTGTCGGAGCGCTCGACGATCAGGGTGTTGGCGTTGGAGATGTCCAGGCCGTTCTCGACGATCGTGGTGCAGATCAGCACGTCGAACTCGCGGTGCCAGAACGCGCTGACGGTCCGCTCCAGCAGGTCCTCGTTCATCTGCCCGTGCGCGACGGCGACCCGGGCCTCGGGGACGAGGTCCTGGATCTTCTTGGCCGCGCGGTCGATCGAGCTGACCCGGTTGTGGACGTAGAACACCTGGCCGTCGCGCAGCAGCTCGCGGCGCACGGCGGCGGCGACCTGCTTGTCGTCGTAGGCACCGACGTAGGTCAGGGTCGGGTGCCGCTCCTCCGGCGGGGTGGTGATCGCCGACATCTCGCGGATGCCGGCCAGGCTCATCTCCAGGGTCCGCGGGATCGGTGTCGCGGACAGGGTCAGCACGTCGACGTGCGCGCGCAGCGCGGTGATGTGCTCCTTGTGCTCGACACCGAAGCGCTGCTCCTCGTCGACGATCACGAGGCCGAGGTCCTTCCAGCGGATGCCGGTCTGGAGCAGCCGGTGCGTGCCCACGACGACGTCGACCTGCCCGTCGGCGAGCTTCTCGATCGTCTCCCGCGCCTCGGCCGGGTCGGTGAACCGCGACAGCCCGCGCACGGTCACCGGGAACTGACGCATCCGCTCGGAGAACGTCGACAGGTGCTGGGTGGCGAGCAGCGTCGTCGGGACGAGCACGGCGACCTGCTTGCCGTCCTGCACCGCCTTGAACGCCGCCCGCACCGCGATCTCGGTCTTGCCGAACCCTACGTCGCCGGAGATGACGCGGTCCATCGGGACCGGACGCTCCATGTCCCGCTTGACCTCGTCGATCGCCGACAGCTGGTCGGGGGTCTCGGTGTAGGGGAAAGCGTCCTCGAGCTCGCGCTGCCACGGGGTGTCCGCGCCGAACGCGTGCCCCGGCGAGGCCTGGCGGGCCGCGTAGAGCTGCACCAGACCGGCCGCGATGTCCTTGACCGCCTTGCGGGCGCGGCTCTTGGTCTTGGCCCAGTCCCCGCCGCCGAGCTTGTTGACCGCGGGCTGCTCGCCGCCCACGTAGCGGCTGATCTCGTCGAGGGCGTCGGTCGGCACGAACAGCCGGTCGGCGGGCTGGCCGCGCTTGGAGCTGGCGTACTCCAGCACCAGGTACTCGCGGGTGGCGCCCTGGACGGTGCGTTCCTTCATCTCGACGAAGCGCCCGATGCCGTGCTGGTTGTGGACGACGAAGTCGCCGGGCTGCAGCACCGCCAGGTCGACGGCGTTGCGCTTGCGCGGGGTGGTCCGGCGCGGCGCGGTGTCGAGCCCGGCGCGACTGCCGGTCAGGTCGGGTTCGGAGACGACGACCAGCCCCACCTCCGGCGCGGTGAACCCGTTCAGCACCCGCCCGCAGGTGACGGTGACGATCCCCTTCTCCGGGGCGTCGGCCAGCACCGGGACGGCCGCGGCGGGGACCTCCGCCTCGCGCAGCTGCTCCAGCGAGCGGTCCGCGGTGCCCTGTCCGGCCAGCACGAGCACCGCGGCACCGCCGGTGGCGACGTGGGCGCGCAGGTCGGTCAGCGCGCGGTCGGTGTCGCCCCGGTAGGGCTCGATCTCGTGCACGCCCGCCACGACGACGTCGTCGGCACCCGACAGCAACGGCGACAGCGACACCACGGGGCGGCCGGTCGCCGTCGCGTGCTCCAGCGTGACGCGCAGGTCGCGGTAGGCCGACCCGGAGACGTCGATCGGGGCCTCGCCCCCGGAGCCGGACGCCAGCCAGGACGCCTCCAGGAACTCCTGCCCGGTGCGCACGAGGTCGGCGCAGCGGGTCCGGATGCGCTCGGGGTCGGCGAGCAGCACCCGCGTCCCGTCCGGCAGCAGGTCGGTGAGCGTCTGCATCTCCCCGCCGACCAGCGCCGGGATCAGCGACTCCATGCCCTCCCCGGGGATGCCCTCGGACAGCTTCTCCAGCAGCTCGCGCAGCGGGTTGCGGTTGAGCCCGGCGGTCTCGGGCTGTTCGAGGGCCAGCTCGGCGGCCCGCTCGCGCACCGGGGTGGTGAGCAACAGCTCGCGACACGGCGGGACGTCGATCCGGGTGACCTCGCCGACCGAACGCTGGTCGGCGACGGAGAACGACCGCACCTCGGAGACCTCGTCGCCCCAGAACTCGACGCGCACCGGATGCTCGGCGGTCGGCGGGAAGATGTCGAGGATGCCGCCGCGCACGGCGAACTCGCCACGGGTGGTCACCATCTCGGCGCGGTTGTAGGCCAGCTCGACCAGCCGCACGAGGAGCTGCTCGAAGTCGTGCTCCTCGCCGACGGCCAGCGAGACCGGGTCGAGCGTGCCCAGCCCGGGCGCGACGGGCTGGATCAGGCTGCGCGCCGCGGTCACGACCACCCGCGGGGCGGTCTCGGCCGAGGCGCGCCGGCGGAAGATCGTCAGCCGGCGGGCGACGGTGTCCGGGCGCGGGGACAGCTTCTCGTGCGGCAGCGTCTCCCAGCTCGGCAGCACGACGACGGGTGCGCCCGCGCAGTCGTGCACGGTGTCGGCGGCGGCGCCCGGCGCCTCGCCGTGGCCGAGCAGGTCCGACACCGCGGCCGCGAGGTCCTCGGCCTCCCGGTCGGTGGCGGTCACGGCGAGCACCGTGGAGGTCTCGGCGAGCCCGGCGGCGAGCAGGGGGCGCACCGCGGAGGGCCCCTCGACCTGCACGGCAGGGGTCTCACCGGCGCGGGTGTCCGCGGCGCGGGCGGCATCGACGGCGGCACGGAGACCGGCGTCGGACAGGGCGGAGGTGAGCAGACCGGACAGGATGGCCACGACGGCGCTGGCTCCTCGGTGGAGGTGGGCTGGCGGTGCGCGCGGCGGCGGGGGCCGACCGCGGGCAGGGCAGACCCCGACCGGGTCGCGGTAGGGCTCCCGACCCGGTCGGGGTGCCGACCCTCGACTTTACGCCTGGCCCGCGCGGCCGCCGACCGCACCGTCGGTGTGCCACGGCACGCTGGCGCGGGCCCGCCTCACGGACCGCCCGCCGCCGGTCCCGGGGTGCCCACCGTGCCGCGGACCACGGCCGCGACGGCCGCCTCCGCACGCTCGGCGACCGTGCCGCCGCCGACCGCGGCGCCGGCGAGAAAGCCGTCGACGTCGAGGGCGCCGTAGCCGTGGGCGGTCGTGACCACCCGCTCCATCAGCGACACCGCCGCGGCCGGGTCGGCGAGCTCCAGGGCCGGGGCGAGCAGGACGTCCCCGATCCGCCGTCCCACGGCCGCGAGGTCGCGGTCGCCCAGTGCCCGCAGCTCGGCGCCGTAGACGAGGTCCAGCCCGACCCGGCGCCCGGTGAGGAACCCGGCGTAGGCCCCGCCGGCGGCGGCGAGTCGCGATACCGGGTCGTCCCCGGCCCGCGCGGCCGCGGTCTCCATCTGCTCCGCCAGCTCGCCTGCCGCCGCGGTCACCACCGCGGCCAGCAGCCGGTCGCGGTCGGCGAAGTGCCGGTACGGCGCGGCCGTGCTCACCCCCAGCCTGCGGGCCAGCACCGCGACCGAGAACCCGCGCACGCCCACCTCGGCCAGCAGGTCGACGCCGGCACGCACGAGTGCGCCCGGCAGGTCGCCGTGATGGAACCTCGCCCGCCGGGCCATGCGCCCTCCTTGCTGTGATCGGGCTATCACATTAGCGTGTAAGTGGGTTATCACTTCGAGTCGGGAGACACCGTGGACACGCAGGAAACCATCACCGGCAGGGTCGTCGCCGTCACCGGCGCGAGCGGGGGCATCGGCGCGGCGACCGCGGTCGAGCTCGGGGCCCGCGGGGCGCGCCTGATCCTGGGGGCGCGTCGGGCGGACCGGCTGGAGGCCGTGGCCGACCGGGTGCGCGCCGCGGGCGGGACGGCGGTCACCGTGCCGATGGACGTACGCGACCGGGCCGACCACACCGCGCTGGTCGACCGCGCACGGGCCGAGTTCGGCAGGCTCGACGTGCTGGTGGCGAACGCGGGGGTGGGCCGGGTCCGTCCGCTCGACGAGCTCCCGGTCGAGGAGTGGGACGAGATGATCGACGTCAACCTGCGCGGCGTCCTGTACGGGCTCGCCGCGGCGCTGCCGGTCTTCCGCGCCCAGGAGGCGGGCCACCTCGTCGTGGTCGCCTCCACGTCCGGCCTGCGGGTCGTCCCCGGTCAGGTCGTCTACGCCGCGACGAAGAACGCCGTCCGGACCCTCTGCGAGGGGCTGCGCCAGGAGGCGGGACCCGCGCTGCGGGTCACCGAGGTCTCGCCGGGGTTCGTCGCGACCGACTTCGTCGAGGGCATCGGCGACGAGCGGTTGCGCGCGGACTACCGGGCACAGCGCGACGAGATCGCCCTCGACCCGGCCGCGATCGCCCGCGCGGTGGTCTTCGCGCTCGAACAGCCCGCCGGGGTCGACGTCAACCAGCTCGTCGTCCGGCCGACGGCCCAGGGGTGAGCCCGGCTCAGATCAGCCCGTCGCGCTCCAGGGTCGCCTCGTAGAGGTCGAGCATCCGCTCGTCGTCGCCCTCGGCGGCGGCGGCCGCGTCGGCGTAGGCCTTCTCGAAGCGCTCCTGGTTGGCCCGCCAGGTGCGACGGAAGGTGTCGGCGTCGCGCCGCCAGTAGCCGAGCACGCCGTAGGCGCCGGGCGGCAGGCCGCGCTCGTGGCGCAGGTGCTTGCGGGCAGCCCGGGTCGCGGACGCCTCACCGCCGACGTAGACGTAGCCGGGCCCCTCCGGCAGCACGAGCCCGGCGACGATCTCCGCCAGCCGGCTGCCGGTCTCGCTCGCGGGCTCGCGACGCACCCGGGCCCGCGCGGGGAAGTCGGCCGGCACCTCGTCGATCTCCAGGACGACCTCGGTGTCGATGCCCTCGGGGGTCTCGGTGACGATCCGGGCGAGCGCCGGGAGGGCCGCCGCGTCGCCGACGAGGATCTGCCAGCCGACCCCGGCCGGGCGCTTGAACCAGCTGTTCGTGTGCGAGACCTCGATCTCGTCGCCGACGCGGGCCCGCCGCGCCCAGCCCGCGCCGACCCCGCCGGGGTGGCAGACCAGGTCGATGGACACCCGGGTGCGGCAGGGGCTGACCTCGCGCAGGGTGTACCAGCGACCGTGGTCGTCGCGGCCGCCGTCGGGCAGCGGGAAGTGGAAGACGCAGGCCTCGTCGGGGACGCCGGGCAGGTCGAGACCGGCCAACGCCTCCCCCTCCAGCCGGGCCCGGACGAAGACGTCCGAGACCCGCTGCAGGCCCACCACACGGACCGCCGCGCGGTCCTCGGTCACGACCGACATCGCCACCTCCCCATAGGTGAGGCTCACCTAATCACGGAGAGGAGGGCGGCATCAACCGGACCTTTCGGTCACGGTGTCGCAGAGTCCCTTCTACTACGTTGCATAGTGGACAACCACCCGATCGTGTCCGCTAGCGTCAGCAGGTGTCAGACGGGTGTCGAACCCGAGTCAGCACGGAGGAGCAAGCGGTGATCACGGTCTACCTGAACCGCCGGATCGACGACGACGCGCGCCGCGAGTCCCTGTTCCGGGGCGACTTCCATCTCTACACCGGGATCGGTGGCGCGAACGCCCTCGCCGACCACGCCAAGGACCTCATCGGTCAGGCCTTCGAGGGCATGGACCCGGAGCGCGCCCAGTACGAGATGGACGTCGACGAGTTCATCCGCCGCGTCGAGCCGCTCAAGCACGAGTTCACCAACGGTGAGAAGACCAAGTCGCTCTGCCAGCAGTTCGCCGTCGACTTCGGTGTCGACCCCGAGCGGACCTACTTCGACATCCCGCGGCTGCGCGTCATCCCGGCCGACCAGTTCCTCACCGCCGGCGTGTCCTACAACTACAAGGCGCACCGCGACATGTGGTACGGCCACCCGCAGCAGCTCGTGAACTACTGGACCCCGGTGTACGACGTCGTCGGCGAGAACGTCATGAGCATGTACACCGACTACTTCGACCGCCCGGTGAAGAACGGCTCGAACCAGTACGACTACGACGAGTGGGTCGCCAAGCACCGCACCGCGGCCGCCGGTGAGAAGACCACCGACACCCGTCCGCACCCCCTCCCGCTGGAGGACTTCGAGTCCCGCGGCGAGATCCGGATCGCCGCGCAGTCCGGTGACGTCTTCATGTTCTCCTCGAACCACCTGCACGCGTCGGCGCCGAACACCTCCGACGTCACCCGGTTCTCCTACGACCTGCGCACGATCAACCTCGACGACGTGCGCGCCGGCCGCGGACCGAAGAACGTCGACTCCGGCGCGACCGGCACCACGCTGGGCGACTTCCTGCGGGTCTCCGACCTGGCCCCGCTGAAGGTCGAGGAGTTCGAGGACGCGCTCACGAACGCCTGACCCCGCCCGTCCGACGGCCCGGTGCCCCGCGTGGGTGCCGGGCCGTCGTGCTCTCGACGGCCGGACCGGGTCTGGCTACCGTCGGCCCGATGAGCGGTGAGCTGCGGCCGGTGGACGCCCGCGTCCGGGCCCTGGAGTCGATCCTGGTCGAGAAGGGCTACGTCGACCCGGCCGCGCTCGACGAGATCATCGAGACCTACCAGCACCGGGTGGGCCCGCGGAACGGCGCGCACGTCGTCGCCCGGGCGTGGACCGACCCGGACTTCGCGGCCCGGCTCGCCGAGGACGCGACCGCTGCGGTCGCCGAACTCGGCTACGGCGGCCGGGGCGGCGAGCACCTCGCGGCGGTGTTCAACGCACCGGGCGAGCACCACCTCGTCGTCTGCACGCTGTGCTCCTGCTACCCGTGGCCGGTCCTCGGTCTGCCGCCGGTCTGGTACAAGTCGCCGGCCTACCGGTCGCGGGCGGTGCTGGACCCGCGCGGGGTGCTCGCCGACTTCGGGACCACCCTCGGCGACGACGTCGCGATCCGGGTCCACGACTCCACCTCCGAGCTGCGCTACCTGGTCGTCCCGCAGCGCCCGGCCGGGACCGACGGCTGGTCGGTCGACGAGCTCGCCGCGATCGTCTCCCGGGACGCCATGATCGGAACCCGGCTGGTGTCGGCGTGAACGGCGCGCACGACCTCGGCGGCGCGATGGGCTTCGGGCCCGTCGAGCCCGAGCCGGAGGACGTCCGGTTCCACGCCGGCTGGGAACCGCTGGTGCTGGCGCTGACCCTCGCCGCGGCCCGCCCGGGCGGCTGGTCGATCGACGAGTCCCGGCACGCCCGCGAGTCGCTCCCCCCGCCGGTCTACCTGACGCTGACCTACTACGAGATCTGGCTCGCGGCGACCGAGAAGCTGCTGGTCACCCACGGCCTGGTCGGTGCCGACGAGCTCGAGGCCGGCCGCCCGCTGCGCCCGCGGGCCGACGCGCCCGCCGCACTGGACGCCGGGTCCGTCGCCCGGGTGCTGGCGACCGGCGCCCCCACCGAACGCGACGCCGCCGGCACGCCGCGGTTCGCCCCCGGCGACCGGGTGCGGGCCCGGGTGATGCACCCGCGCGGGCACACCCGGCTCCCCCGCTACGTCCGCGGCCGCAGCGGGACCGTCGAGGCGCACCGCGGGACCCACGTGCTGCCCGACGCCCGCGCGCACGGCCTCGGCGAGTGCCCGGAGCCGCTCTACACCGTGGTGTTCACCGGTCCCGAGCTGTGGGGCCCGGACGCCGACCCCACCACGACCGTCTCCGTCGACGCCTGGGAGTCCTACCTTGAGCCCGTCTGACGGCCCGGTCTTCGACGAGCCCTGGCAGGCGAACGCGTTCGCGCTGGCCGTGGCCCTGCAGGACACCGGAACGCTGGACCGGCAGGAGTTCGCCGAGACCCTGGGGGCCGAGCTGGACACCGGCCTGGACTACTGGGACGCCTGGCTCGCCGCGCTGGAGCACCTGCTCGACGGGCTCGGCGTCGCCGACCGCGACACGGTCGACGAGCGGACCGGCGCCTGGCTGCGCGCCGCCGTCGCGACCCCGCACGGCGCGCCGGTCACGCTCGACGCCGACCCGCTGGGCCCCTAGACGAGCGCCCACACCAGCGCGGCCGCGGCGAACCCGACGACGGACAGGATCGTCTCCAGCACCGTCCAGGTCATCAGGGTCTGCTTCACCGTCATGTTGAAGTACTTGGCGACGATCCAGAACCCACCGTCGTTGACGTGGCTGGCGATGATCGACCCGGCCGACACGGCGACGACGATCAGCGCGAGCTGCGGCTGGCTGTAGCCGCCCGCGGCGACGGTCGGGCCGATGATGCCCGCCGTCGTCACGATGGCGACGGTCGCCGAGCCCTGGGCGATCCGCAGCGCCGCACTGATCAGGTACGCCGAGGCGATCACCGGCAGCCCGATCGCGGTCATCGAGCCGGCCAGTGCGTCGCCGACGCCGGTGGTCTGCAGGACCTTGCCGAAGAACGCCCCCGCTCCGACGACGAGCAGGATCATCCCGACCGGGCGCAGCGACTCGCCGGAGATGCGGCCGAGCTCGGCCATCGACGTCCCGCGCCGGATGCCGAGCAGGTACAGCGCGAGCAGCACCGACAGCGTCAGCGCGATGGCCGGGGTGCCGAGCAGCACGAGCACGTCACGGAGCACCGTGCCCTCGGGCAGCGCCACCCCCGCGACGGTCGCGGCGAGGATGAGCACCAGCGGGACCGCGATGATCGAGGAGATGAGCGCTACCGGCGGGGGCGCGGTCACCGCGACCCCGGTACCGGCGGGACCGGACGGGCCGGCGGCCGGACCGCTCCCGCCGGGCAGGTCCTCGGGCACGTCGACCTGGACCCGCCGCCCGATGAACGAGCCCCACCAGACGCCGCCGGCCAGCCATGCGGGGATGCCGCAGAGCAGGCCCATCGCGATCACCCAGCCCATGCCGACGCCGAGCAGCCCGCCCGCGGTGACCGGCCCGGGGTGCGGCGGCAGGAACGCGTGGGTCATCGACAGGCCCGCGAGCATGGGCATCGCGTAGAGCACCAGCGAGCGACCGCCACGGCGCGCGGCCACGTAGACCAGCGGCGCGAGCACGAAGATGCCGATGTCGAAGAACACCGGGATGCCGAGCACGAGCCCGGTGATGCCCATCGCGAGCGGCGCGCCCTTCGGCCCGAACAGCCGGAGCAGCCGCTCGGTCAGGGCGTCCGCCCCACCGGAGCGTTCCATGATCGCGCCGAGCACGGTGCCCAGGCCGATGATCGGGGCGATGTGGCCGAGGATCCCGGCGAACCCCTTCTCGAACAGCGAGTCCGACGCCTTGATCGGGGTGCCGACGAGCTCGGTGACCGACACGCCCGCGACCAGGGCGACCAGCACGCCGGTCACGATCAGCGCGATGAACGGCTCCAGGCGCAGCCGCATGATCAGCACCAGGAGCAGCGCGACGCTGACGGCGGCGAGGGTGAACAGGCCGGCCGTGTCGTTCTGCAGCCAGTTCAGGAAGGCCATCGGTGTCCTCCGGTGGGATGGGTGCCCGGTGCTGTCCGGCCGTCGGCCCGGCGGCGCAGCGCGCGGCCGGCCAGCGCGTCGGTGCGCTCCCCGCCGTCGATCGCGAAGGCCCCGTTGACCAGCACGTACGGGATGCCTGCCGCCTGCTGGGCCGGCTCGGCGAAGGTGGCGGTGTCGGTGACGGTGTCCGGGTCGAACACCACCAGGTCGGCGGCCAGGCCCGGCCGGACGCGGCCGCGGTCGGCGAGGCGCAGCCGGTCGGCGGCGCGTCCGGTGAGGTGGTGGACGCACTCCTCCAGGGAGAACAGCCCCAGCTCGCGGCAGTAGTGGCCGAGGTAGCGGGGGAAGGTCCCCCAGGCCCGCGGGTGCGGCTTCGCGCCGACGAGCAGGCCGTCGCTGCCGCCGGTGTGCCGCGGGTGGCGCATGATCGCGCGGACGTTCTCCTCGTGTCCGACGTGCTGCAGGATCCCGGTCCCGAAGTCGTCGCGGAGCAGGACGTCCACGCAGGTGTCGAAGGGGTCCCGTCCGGCAGCGGCCGCGATGTCGGCGATCGTCCGCCCGACCAGCCCGGCGAGCTCGGGGTTCGTGACCCCGCTGATCTCGATCGTCTCCCACTCCGCGACGACGCCGTGGCAGCCGTCGGAGCCGTGGACCTCCAGGTCCTCCCGGATCCGGGCGAGCGCCGCCGGGTCGCGCAGCCGCTCACGGGCCGCGTCGACACCACCGGACTGGCACCAGCTGGGCAGGATCGCCGACAACGTCGTCGCGCCGGGCAGGTAGGGGTAGGTGTCGAGGGTGATGTCGACGCCGCGGGCGACGGCGGCGTCGAGCAGCGCGATCAGCTCCCCGGCCCGGCCCTTGTTGGGGCCGAAGTTGAGCGTGGCGTGGGCCAGGTGCAGCGCGCACCCGGACCGCTCGGCGACGTCGACCATCTCGGCGTAGGCCTCCAGCGCGCCCGCGCCGTAGCTGCGGTGGTGCGGGGAGAAGAAGCCGCCCAGCTCCCCCACCGCCGCGCACAGGGCGGCGAGCTCGGCGCCGTCGGCGTACATACCGGGGGTGTAGGTGAGCCCGGCCGAGAGACCGACCGCGCCCTGGGCCATGCCGGTGCGGACGACGTCGGCCATCCGGGCGATCTCCGCCTGCGTGGCGGGCCGGTCGTCCCAGCCGCAGACCAGCGCACGGACCGTGCCGTGCGGGACCAGGTAGGCGGCGTTGCCGGCGATGCCCTCGTCGAGCCGGTCCAGGTACTCGGCGACGGTGCGCCAGGTGAGGAAGTCCGCGCCGGGATCGCCGTTCCAGCCGGCGATCGCGCGGCGCAGCACGGGCAGCACGGCGTCGTCGACGGGGGCGTAGGACAGCCCGTCCTGGCCGAGGACCTCGGTGGTCACGCCCTGCGAGACCTTCGCGAGGTGCGCGGGCTCGGTGAGCAGGCGCAGGTCGGAGTGGGCGTGCATGTCGACGAACCCGGGGGCGACGACCAGTCCGGCCACGTCGACGACCCGGTCGGCCCGCCCGGCCCGCCCGGCCGCGTCCGGTCCGACGGCGGCGATCCGGTCACCCTCGACGAGCACGTCCGCGGTGTACCGGGGCCCACCCGTCCCGTCGACGACGGTGCCGCCGCGCAGCAGTGTGCCCATCAGAAGAACGTCCGGACGAGCTCGACGACCTGCGGGTCGGGATCCGCACCGTCCAGCACCGGGATCCAGCGCCACTTGTCGAACGCGGTGCACGGGTGCGAGAGTCCGAGCCGGACGACCTGCCCGATCCGGACCGGCTCCTCGGTGCGCAGGAACGCGTGCTGGTCGTTGACGGCGGTGACGGTGCCGGTCAGCGGCCGCGACGGCGCCCCGAGGTCGTCGGCGATGCGTTGCGGCTCGGGCAGCCCCTCGTCGAACGGGACGTCGCGCTTGCCCGCGTCGAGCAGCGCCAGGCCGGGCTCGGGGGTGGACACCACCCGGGCGGTCACGTGCATCGCCGAGCGGAACGGGCGCTGCTCGTCGTCGCGGGCCAGCGGGGAGATGCCGCGGTAGAAGCCGTCGTCGTGGACGAGGTAGGCGCCCGAGCGCAGCACGACGCGGGTGCGCGCGTCGGCGAGCCCGGCCAGCGCGGCGACGACCTGGTCGAAGTAGGCACTGCCGCCCGCGGTGACCACGACCTCGTCGGTCCCGTAGGACGGGGTGAGCCGCCGGTGCAGCGTGGCGAGGTCCTCGAGGTAGGCGCGGACGGTCGCCAGCGACTCCGCGGACGGGTCGTGCGCGAGTGCCCCCTCGTAGCCGCCGACCCCGGCCAGCACCAGCGCCGGGCTCGCGACGACGGCCGCGGCGACCCGCTCGGCCTCGTCGAGGGTCCGCGCACCGGTCCGCCCGCCAGGGGCCCCCAGCTCGACGGCGACCGCGAGCGGCCGTGCCGGTGATCCCGCCGCGGCGGTCATCGCGGCGACGGCGTCGACCGAGTCGACCCAGCTGAGGACCTCCAGGTCCGGGTCGGCGTCACGGGCTGCGGCCACGGCGCGCACCCCGGCCGGGTCGACGAGCGCGTTCGCCAGCAGCACCCGTCGCACGCCGGCGTCGATCGCGATCCGCGCCTGCCACGGCGTGGCGACGGTGATCCCCCAGGCGCCGTGGCGCAGCTGCAGGTCCCACAGGGCCGGGGCCATCGTCGTCTTGCCGTGCGGGGCGAGGTCGACGCCGTGCGCGGCACACCAGCCGGCCATCCGCTCGGCGTTGGCGTGCAGGGCCGCCCGGTCGAGGGTGAGGACGGGTGTCGCCAGGTCCGACAGCCGCGGCCCACCGGCGAGCCACTCGTCGACGGTGCCGGGCAGCGGCGGGACGGACTTGGCGTACGGTCCGGGCCGTTCGGCGCCGAGCGACGCGTACCGGAGCATCCCGTTCTCCCCCCTACGAGCAGGAGCGTTGCGTATTTCGCAGCGCTAGTTGCGTATTCTGGTCGGGCTGTTCTAGCATCGCCGCGACGGATCGGTCAACGACGGCGGAGGAGAACCCAGCAGTGGACATCCCGGGCCGGAGCGCCGTGGTGTGCTTCGGCGAGGCCCTCGCCCTGGTCCCCGACGCGGCCGCCGTCGACGACCCACGGGCCCCCGCACAGGCCGCGGGCGCGGAGGTCAACGTCGCGCTCGACCTGGCCGCCGCCGGAGTCACGGTGGCATGGGTCGGTCGCCTCGGCGCCGACCCGCACGGCGACCTGGTGGCGCGCACGCTCGCCGCCGCCGGGGTCGACACCGGCGGGATCGGCGTCGACCCGGACCACCCGACCGGCCGCTACGCCAAGTCCCCCGGCCCCGACGGCAGCACCGTCATGACCTACCGGCGGGCCGGGTCGGCGGCCTCGGCGGCCGGCCCCGAGCTGCTGGAGACGCCCGCGGTGCGCGACCGGATCGCCGACGCGGACTGGGTGCACGTCGGCGGGATCACCGCCGCGGTGTCGCCGTCCTGTGCCGCGACGCTGGAGACGCTGCTGGCCCACCCGCGCCGGTACCGGGTGTCGTTCGACGTGAACTGGCGCGAGCAGATGTGGCCCGACGGCGACCCCGCCCCGGTGGTCGCGCTGGCCGGCCGGGCCGACGTCCTCCTGGTCGGCGCGGACGAGGCGCAACGGGTGTTCGGCACCGACGACCCGGCGCGGCTGCGCGCACCGCTGCCCGATCCGGAGCTGGTCGTGGTCAAGGACGGTCCTCGGCGCGCGCTGGCCGTGCACCGCGACGGCGCGGTCACCGAGCGCGCGGCGCTGGTCGTCGACGTCGTCGAGCCGGTGGGGGCGGGCGACGCGTTCGCCGCCGGTCTGCTCACCGGCCTGGTCCGCGGCGAGGACGTGGGCCGCTGCCTGCGCCGCGGCCACCTCGGCGCCGCCGCGGTGCTCGTCGTCCCCGGGGACTCCGCCGCTCCACTGCCCGAGCATCTGCTCGACCTCGACGACGACGCCTGGGCGGCCCTGCGCGTGACCGCCGACCGGTGGGCCGGGTGAGCACCAGCCTGACCAAGGCGCTGCGGATCCTGGTGCTCCTCGGCGAGGGCCCGGCCTCGCTCGACGAGCTCGCCACGGCGCTCGAGGTGCACAAGACGACCGTCCTGCGCCTGCTGCGCACCCTGGCCGACGAGCACTTCGTGCACCGCGACGACCACCACCGCTACCGGCTCGGCTCGCGGCTGTTCGAGCTGTCCTCGCGCGGGCTGGACCAGCGCGAGGTGCGCACGGTCGCCGCACCGCACCTGCAGGCGTTCAACCGGGCCCACGGCCACACCGTGCACCTGTCCGAGCGCGACGGCGACGAGATCGTCTACATCGACAAGCTGGAGTCCCTCGACAACGTGCGCATGGCGTCGCGGGTCGGTCTGCGCGGACCCGTGCACTCCACCGCCGCCGGGAAGGTGCTGCTCGCCGACCTGCCCGCCGCCGAGCGGAACCGGGTGCTCGACGAGATCGACTTCCCCACCCGCACCCCGAACACGATCACCGACCGCGAGACCTACCTGGCCGAGCTCGCCCGCGTGCGCGAGCAGGGCTGGGCGCAGGACCGCGAGGAGAACGAGGCCTCGATCAACTGCATCGGGGCGCCGGTCCGCGGACCGGCCGGAACCGTCGTCGCGGCGGTGTCGGTGTCCGTACCGACCATCGTCGCCGGCTACGACCAGCTGATGGAGCTGGTCCCGTCACTGCTGGCCGTCACCGGGACGATCTCCCGCGACCTCGGCTGGCGCCCGACCCGAGAGGAACCCCCCGTATGAGCACGACCGCCGACGGCGCCGTCTCCACCCCCGACGCGCCCGCGCCGGCGCACACCTTCAGCCAGGGCGTCCGCCGGGGCGGGCTGCTGCAGGTCTCGGGCCAGGGCCCGATGGACCCGGCCACGAAGCAGTACATCGCGCCCGGCGACGTGCACGCCCAGACCCTGCGCACCCTGGAGAACGTCCGCGCCATCCTGGAGGCGGGCGGCGCGTCCGTCGGCGACGTCCTGATGTTCCGGGTGTACCTCACCGAGCGGGAGCACTTCACCGCGATGAACGAGGCCTACGGCGAGTTCGTCTCCCGCTACGTCCCGGAGGGCGCCGCGCTCCCCGCACGGACGACGGTCTTCGTGGGCCTGCCCCACGCCGAGATGCTGGTGGAGATCGACGCCCTGGCCGCTCCCGCCGCGTAGGGCTCGTGGAGACGCACGTTCTCGCCCCCGGCAGGGCGGAAACGTGCGTCTCGGTGGGTGTCGAGCGGTGGTCCGTCGCGTGCGAGGCTCCACACGTGCCGCGTCACGTCGTCGAGGTCCAGGTCAGCGAGTGGGAGTACGGCTGCTGCCTGCCGCCTCCGCGGCTCGGGGACCTCTCCGAGTGGTGGCTCGACCTCTGCCCCGGCTACGACCCGGCATGCGAGCTGCTCTGGACCGTCACCCACGACACCCCGGCCCGGGGCGGTCAGATCTGGCTCGACGGCGGCGACGGCCTCCACGCCCGCTGGCTGTCCGAGTACGAACCGCCACCCGCCCCGGGGATCCGACTGCTGCACGGTGCGCTGTTCGCGACCGCGCACGGGGGTCGCCGTCCCGAGGACCCGGGCGCGGTGCGCGGCCGGATCGAGCGAATCCGGGTCATGTCGCACGAGATGCGCCGGGCCCCGTGGCACGGCACGAACGCCTTCGAGCGCGTCCCGGGATCGGTCGAGCTGCGCGACGTCGCCGAGGGACCGGACCGGTTCGCGTGGACGACCGGCCCCGGCCGCACGGAGACGGGCCTGCTGCTCGACCTCGCGCTGGATCAGCGCGCGTAACGCAGCTCCGCCCGCGCCCGGGCCTTCGCCGCCTCCACCTCGCGGTCCTTCGGCGGGGCGGTGGTGGTGAGCCCGTCGAGCAGCTCCCTCGTCGCCTCGGCGACGGCGGCGACCGCCCTCTCGAACGCCTCGGCGTTGGCCTGTGAGGGCTTCGCCGCCCCCGAGATCTTGCGGACGTACTGCAGCGCGGCGGCATCCACCTCGTCGGGTGTGGCCGGCGGCTCGAAGTTGTGCAGGGTCCGGATGTTGCGGCACATGGCTCCCCCTGGAGACGTCGACGGCCCGCCCCGCGACGGTAGCGCGCGGCGGCCGGTCGACGCAGTAACCGGGGTGCCACGGGGGCACCGGCCGGGTTACCGTCGTGGCCCCGGTGCCCGGGGCCGTCGCGCCCCGGCTCGTCGAGTGCGCCGGCTTCTCACCGATGTCCGACCCTGTCATCGAGATCGTCGTCGAGTCCTGGGAGATCGAGTGCTGCGCCCCACCGCCCGTGGTGGGTGAGCAGGCCACCTGGCGGGTGCTCTTCGTCCCGTCCACCGATCACCCCTTCTCCGCCGAACACCTGTGGTCCGTCGTGCCGCACGATCCCGCGCCCCGACTGCACCGCGACGGCGTGGTCGCGGCCTGGGGCGGCGGCCACACCGCTGCGGCACCGCCACCCGGTGAGCACCGCCTGCGCGGCCACCTGTCCGGTGCCGCTCACGTGTTCCCCGAGGACCTCCCCCCGGTGACCGGCCGGGTGCGCCGTCTCCGGGTCCTTTCTTACGAGCTCGCAGCCGATCCCGGGGGCACGTACGCGCTGAGCCCCGTCCCCGGCAGCGTGGCCGTCCGGGACGTCGACGCGAGCCCGCGCTGGTTCGCCCGGCCCGCGCCGCGAGTGGGCGCCCCGGCCCGGTCGGGACAGCGGTTCTTCGCAGGGGTGCCACAGCCGGGGCGGTACGAGACCGGCATCGTCGTCGACCTGCACGTGGGGGCGTGAGTACCCGCGTCATCCTGATCGATCCGGAGACGTGAGCCGGGCCGCGGGCCCCTGAAGACCCGGCTCCTGGAGACGTCGACGGCCCGCCCCGCGACCGTAGCGCGGAACGGGCCGTCGGCCGAGCGGTCCTACTTCACGACGTGCATCGACCCGTCGAGCTCCCCCGCCGCCTGACGACGGTTGAGCACCGCGAGCCGGGTGAAGGACTTGTCGAACGCGTCCTGGGTGAGGCCGCGGTTCCGGTACTCGGTGGCGAGCTGCTCGGCACCGGCCGGGATCGTCCAGGACGCCTCGAAGCCGAGCTCCTTGCGGGCCCGGGCGAAGTCGACCCGGTAGCTGCGCGGGTCGTTGCCGGCCTCGCCGGTGATGTTGAGCGTCGAGCCGGGGACGGCGTCGATCACGGCCTGCGCGATCTCGGCGACGGTCCGGTTGTTCCGCTCGGTGCCGACGTTGTAGGCCCGGGCCCGGACGACGTCCGCCGGAGCCGCCAGCGCGGCGACCACCGCGCCGGCGATGTCCTCGGCGTGCGCGAGCGGGCGCCACGGGGTGCCGTCGGAGAGCACCGTGACCTCGTTCGTCAGGATCGCGCGGCCGACCAGGTTGTTCAGCACGATGTCGGCGCGCAGCCGCGGCGAGAACCCGAACGCGGTCGCGTTGCGCATCGAGACCGGCACGAAGTCGGCGTCGGCGAGCTCGGCCAGGTCGTCCTCGACGCGGACCTTGGAGATCGCGTACGGGGTGACCGGCTTGAGCGGGGCGTCCTCGTCGACGAGGTCGTCGCCGGACTGGGCGCCGTAGACCGAGCAGGTGGAGGCGTAGACGAAGCGGCCGACGCCTGCCTCCTTCGACAGCCGGGCCAGCCGGGTCGACGCGTGGTGGTTGATGTCGTAGGTGATCTCCGGCGCGAGCGAGCCCAGCGGGTCGTTCGACAGCGCGGCCATGTGGACGACGGCGTCGAACCCGGAGAGCTGCTCCACGGTCACGTCGCGGAGGTCGGTGCTGAAGCCCTCGACGTCGGGGGTGTCCAGCGAACCCAGCACGCAGTCGGCGAACAGCCCGGAGTCCAGGCCGGTCACCTCGTGACCCGCGGCCGCCAGCAGGGGCGCCATCACGGTCCCGAGGTAGCCCTGGTGCCCGGTGAGCAGTACGCGCATGTATGTCCCTTTCTCGGAGTGTGTGCGGGGTCAGAAGCCGCCGGGTTCGGAGCCGACCATCGGCGCCGGCGACAGCGTCAGCTTCTGGACGTGGAAGCCCTCGGCGTAGCGGGCATGGCACTGCACGCCACGCACCCTGGCCAGGCCGCGGAAGGTCTCGTCGTCGAACCAGGTCCGGTCGCGCTGGCTGCCGTAGTGCTCGTGGAGCTTGGCGATCTTCTCGGTGAGCACCGGCTCCGGCAGCGGGAGGAAGACGGTCGGCTGGGCGAGGTCACTCTCCCACTTGAGGATCTCGTAGCCGAGCGTCAGGTGGTCGCGGAACGCGGTCGGGATCATCTGCGACAGCGTCCGGTGGTCCTGGTGGGCGTCGTGCGGCGACGGGCCGATCACCAGGTCCGGCTCGCTGCGGCTGCGCAGGTCCTCCAGCGCCATCTTCGCCCGCTCCCAGTGCTGCGGGACGCGGCCGTCGGGCAGGTCCATGACGATGACGTCGAGGTGCGCGCCGGGGGTGAACGCGGCCAGCGCGGCCCGTTCCTCCTCCTCGCGCAGCGACCCCGCACCGGTCAGGACCAGCGCGGTGACGTGCACCCCCGGGTAGGCACGGCACAGCTCCAGGAGCATCCCGCCGGCCCCGATCGGGATGTCGTCACAGTGGGCGCCGAGCAGCAGGATGCGGTCCAACCGCTCGGGCAGCAGGTTCAGCACGGTCTCTCGTTCCCCCCGGAGTTCCGCGAGCAGTGGTCGTTCGTACCGACGGCTCGCTCAGTCGCGCTGGTGGCTGCTGCGGTGCATCTGGGCGATGGCTGCCTGCAGCGGGTCCTGGTCGGCCTCGTAGGACTCCCACAGCATCCACGGCCGCGCACCGCTCTGGTACGCCGCCTCCAGCGCGTTGCGCTCCTTGACGGTGTCGGCGGGCTGCCAGAAGCCGCGGTGCCGGTAGGCCGACATGCGTCCCTTGCGCGCGAGCGGGGCGGCGGCGTCGGCGATCAGGTCGCAGTCCTTCTCCAGGTAGTCGAAGATCTCCGGCCGGAACATGAGATAGCCGCCGTTCTCCCCAGATCGGCATCTCCTGCAGCGTGGTGATCGACTCGAGCCTGCCGTTGTCGTCGACGTCGACGCAGTGGAACGCCGACTGCGGCGGCACCGCCATCAGCTGCCCGACGGCGTCGGTGCCGGCGAACTGCTCGACCATCCGGTCAAGCGGGGCGTCGGTGAGGACGTCGGCGTAGTTCGCGTGGAACATCTCCTCGTCCTTGACCAGCGCCTTCACCCGGCGCAGGCGCTCACCGATCGGCGAGTCCAGACCGGTGTGGACGAACGTGATGTTCCAGTCCTGGACGTCGCTGCCCATGAGCTCGACCTCGCCCTGGTGCAGCACGAAGTCGTTGGACTCGGTCTCGTCGTAGTGGAGGAAGTAGTTCTTGATGTGGTGCGCGCCGTAGCCCAGGCACAGGACGAAGTCCGTGTAGCCGAAGTGGGCGTAGTAGCGCATCACGTGCCAGATCAGCGGCCGCGGGCCCACCGGGTGCATCGGCTTCGGGAGGTCGGAGGCGCCGTCACGCATCCGCATGCCGTATCCACCGCAGAACAGGACGACCTTCACGTCAGACCACCTCGAGCGACGGGATCGGGAAGACCAGCGTGCCGCCCCACTCACGGACGTAGGACAGCTGCTCGATCAGCTCGGTGCGCAGGTTCCAGGGCAGGATCAGGACGTGGTCGGGGCGGTCCTGCGCGATCCGCTCCGGGGCAGAGATCGGAATCCGGGTCCCCGGCGTTAGCCGCCCGTGCTTGTACGGGTTGCGGTCGACGGTGTACTCGACCAGGTCGGGCCGGATGCCGCAGTAGTTGAGCAGGGTGTTCCCCTTGCCCGGGGCGCCGTAGCCGACGACGCGCTTGCCCTGGCGGCGGGCGTCGATGAGGAAGGCGACGAGGTCGTCGCGGATGGTGGAGACGGCCTCGGCGAACCCGTCGTGGCCCTCCGGCGTGTGCAGCCCGGCCGCTGCCTCGGCAGCCAGGACCTCGCTGACCTTCGCACTCGGCTCGCCGGCGATCTCGGCCGGGCGCGCCCACATGCGGATCGAGCCGCCGTGGGTGTCGAGCAGCTCGACGTCGACCAGGGTCAGCCCGCCCGCGGCGAGCGCCCGCTGCCCGGTGAGCAGCGTGTAGTACTGGAAGTGCTCGTGGTAGATCGTGTCGAACTGCTTGCGCTCGACGAGCGTGAGCAGGTGCTGGACCTCGATGGAGACCCAGCCGTCGTCGGCGACCATGGCGCGCAGTCCCTGCGCGAAGCCGACGACGTCGGGGATGTGGGCGAACACGTTGTTGCCGCAGACCAGGTCCGCCGGGCCGTGCTCGGCACGCACCCGGGCGCCGGTCTCCGGGGTGAGGAACGCGGTGAGCGTCGGCACGCCCTTCTCCCTGGCGGCCTCCCCGACGTTCACGCTCGGCTCGACCCCCAGGCAGCGGATGCCCTTCGCGACGACGTGCTGCAGCAGGTAGCCGTCGTTCGACGCGACCTCGACGACGAACGAACCCGAGTCCAGCCCGGCCCGCTGCTGCGCGGAGTCGACGAAGCGCCGGGCGTGCTCCACCCACGACGAGCTGAACGAGGAGAAGTACGCGTACTCGGAGAACGTCTCCTCCGGGCTGATCTCCGGCGGCAGCTGGGCGAGCAGACACGAGTTGCACACCCGCACGTGCAGCGGGAAGGTTTGCTCGGGCTGCTGTGCCGTCTCCTCGGTGAGGAACAGCTCGCAGGGCGGCGTGGCACCCAGGTCGCAGAAGCTGCGCAGGTCGGTCGTGCCGCAGAGGCGGCACGTCAACGCGGTTCCGGACCCGATCGACGACGTCGTCCCGGAGGCATCCGTGTTCAGCACGCAGCGAGTCTGACAACTCGACGCGCGGGCGGCACGCCCGGGGTGAATGTCACCCATTCGTGGGTGTTTGTCCGTGATCAGGACCATGCACAGGCTTTGCGCGGGGCGGGTGCGCTGCGAGGACGCCGTCGCGCACGTGTCACGATGGCGGGGCCCACGATCCGCCGTGGTGTAACGGCAGCACCTCGGATTTTGGTTCCGATGGTCCAGGTTCGAATCCTGGCGGCGGAGCAAGCCGCGCACCCACACCTCCGCCCGCGGACGTAATCCGCTCGCCCGCCGCACCGTCCCGGTGGTGCACTCCCCCGCGATGATGCACATCGACGAGGCGCGGGTGGACGCCACCACCGCCCGCCGTCTGGTCGACGATTCGTTCCCCGCGCTGCGCCACCTGCCCGTGCGCCCGGCCCCCGGCAGCGGCACCGTGCACGCCATACACCGGGTCGGGGACGGCCTCGCGGCCCGGTTCCCGCTGCAGGGCCACGACACCGCGGCGGTGCGCGAGCGGCTGGTGGCCGAGGCCACCGCGGCCCGGGAGCTCGCCGCCTGCAGCCCGGTCCCGACGCCCGAGCCGGTCGGGATCGGCAACCCCGGACACGGGGCTACCCGCTGCCGTGGTCGGTCCAGACCTGGGTGCCGGGCCGCACCGCCGACGCCGACGACCCCGGCCGGTCGGCCGCATTCGCCGTCGACCTGGCCGGTCTGCTGCGCCGCCTGCGCGCCGCCGACACCCGCGGGCGCCGGTTCGCGGGTGACGGCCGCGGCGGGCACCTGCCGGACCAGGACGCCTGGATGGCGACGTGTCTCGCCGAGTCCGCCGACCTGCTCGACGTCGGCCCGCTCCGTCGGATGTGGGCGGAGTTCCGGGTGCTGCCCCGCGCCGGGCCGGACGTGATGTCCCACGGCGACCTGATCCCCGGCAACGTGGTCGTCGCCGACGGCCGGCTCACCGGCCTCCTCGACGGCGGCGGATTCGGCCCGGCCGACCCTGCGCTCGACCTCGTCGCGGCGTGGCACCTGCTCGACGACGGGCCGCGGGAGCTGCTGCGCACGGAGCTGGGCTGCGGCCCCGTCGAGTGGGCGCGGGGACGGGCCTGGGCGTTCGCGCAGGCGATGGGCCTGGGCTGGTACTACCGGACCTCCGCCCCGGCGCTGAGCAGGTTGGGCCTGCGCACGCTGGACCGGCTGCTGCGTAGTCGCTGAGCCCGCCCCGGGGAGCCCGCCTGCGCGGTCGCCGTGCTGCGGCGGATGTCCGACGGCGACCGCCCCGGGCACGACGACGCCCCCGTCCGAGGTCCGGGCGGGGGCGTCGCGGGGGTGTTCTCAGCTCTCGAGAGCGGCGTCCAGCGTGATGTCGACGCCGGTCAGTGCCTTGGAGACCGGGCAGCCGGCCTTCGCGGCGTCGGCGGCCTTGGCGAAGCCGTCGGCGTCGAGGCCGGAGACCTCACCGCGCACCTTCAGGGTGATGCCGGTCAGCTTGAAGCCGCCGTTGTCCTTGTCCGGGCCGAGCGAGACGTCGGCCGACACCTCCAGCGACTCCGGGGTCCCGCCGGCCTCGGCGATGTTCGCCGAGAGCTGCATCGCGAAGCAGGCCGAGTGGGCCGCCGCGATGAGCTCCTCCGGGCTGGTCGTGCCGCCGGCCTCGGCGGCGGCACGCTTCGGGAAGCTGACCTCGTAGGTGCCGACCTTGGAGCTGGACAGCTCCACCTGGCCGGATCCCTGCTCCAGGGTGCCGTTCCAGGCGGTGCGGGCGCTGCGCGTGGGCATGAGTCCTCCGTGTCGTCAGAATCGGTTTTGCACAACCGATCAGTCGGAAGTGTTCTCCGCCCGAGCCGTTCCCGCCACCCCTGGGGCGGAAACAACGCCACACGTCACTGCGGAATGTTGGTGACCTCGACCCGGTCGCCGACCTGCAGCGAGTTGAACCAGCGCTCGGCGTTCTCCCGCGACAGCCGGACGCAGCCCGCGGACTCGGTCTCGGTATTGCCCTCGTGGAAGGCGATGCCGCCGGGGGCGAAGAAGACCGCGAACGGCATCGGCGCGTTGTTGAACTCCCGGCTGCGGTGGTCCTTGTTCTTCCACTGGACCTGGAAGACCCCCGCCGGGGTGCGCTGCCCCTTCTTGCCGAACGACGCGGGCACCGGTCCCGCCTCGATCTTCCCGTCGCGGATCAGCCATGCCGTGCTGTTCGCGAGGTCGACGCAGGCGCGCGCGGCCGCCGAGCACGGCGTGCCCTCGGTGCGGCCCGGCCCGGCGTCGGACTCCGTCGGCGCCGCGGACGCGGTCCCGATCATCCCGGCGGTCAGCCCGGCCAGCACCAGGGCCACCACCGTGGCCAGGACCGTCATCACCCGGGGCCGCCGACGGCGTCCCTCGACCTCGCGCGTCATCGCACTCCGCTCATCCGCATCGCGGACGGTGACCGGTCGGTCGCCGTCGTCTGAACCGTGGAACGAGACCGGCGACCGACCGGTTACCACCCGAAGGGTTGATCTTGGGTTTGGACGCCGTCACCACCGGGCGACGGGCCCGCCGGGTTCCCCGGGGCCGTCCCCGTACGATGCCGTACCGGCACGGCGCGTCCCGCGTCCACCGCCCGGCACGGGCGGCGAGTCCGGCAGGAGGAACCGAACATGCCCGAACCCGACCGGGCCGGCACCGGTGACCGACCGGCCCCCGGAACGGCGGCGGTCGCGGCCGGCATCGTCCTCGCGGCGGGTGCGGGTTCGCGGATGCGGTCGTCGACGCCGAAGGTGCTCCACGAGCTGGGCGGGCGCAGCATGCTCGGCCACGCCGCGCACGCACTGGCCGGTACCGCACCCGAGCACCTCGTGGTCGTCGTCGGACACGAGCGTGAACGGGTGGAGCGGGCCGTCCGCGACATCTCCGCCACCCTCGGACGCACCGCCACCACCGCCGTCCAGGAGCAGCGCCTCGGCACCGGCGACGCGGTCCGCAGCGGCCTCACCCCGCTCCCCGCGGACCTGACCGGCACCGTCCTGGTCACCTACGGCGACGTCCCGCTGCTCGACACCGCGACCCTGTCCGCGCTGGTCACCGAGCACACCGACCACGGCGCCGCGGTCACCCTGCTGACCTGCGAGGTCCCCGACCCCACCGGCTACGGCCGGATCGTGCGCGGGAGCGGGGGCTCCGTCACCGGCATCGTCGAGCACGCCGACGCGACCCCGGAACAGCGCGCGATCAACGAGATCAACTCCGGGGTCTACGCCTTCGACGCGGAGTTCCTGCGCGCGGGCATCACGGGCCTGGCCGCGCACAACGCCCAGCAGGAGCTCTACCTCACCGACCTGGTCGCCGCCGCCGTCGCCGCGGGCCGGACGGTGCACGCCCTCCGCTGCGACGACGAGTGGCGCGTGCGCGGCGTGAACGACCGCGTCCAGCTCGCCGAGCTCGGCGCCGAGCTGAACCGCCGCGTGCTGCGTGAGTGGATGCTGGCCGGGGTCACCGTGGTCGACCCCGCCACCACCCGGGTCGACGTCGACGTGCGGCTGGCACCCGACGTCGTGCTGCACCCGGGCACCCAGCTGCACGGTGCGTGCGAGGTCGGCGAGGCCGCGGTCATCGGTCCCGACACGACGCTCACCGACACCGTCGTCGGGGCCGGCGCGAGCGTCGTCCGCACCCACGGGTCGGAGGCCCGGATCGGCCCCGGCGCCTCGGTCGGGCCGTTCGCCTACCTCCGCCCGGGCGCCGTCCTCGGCGAGCGCGGCAAGATCGGCACGTTCGTCGAGGTCAAGAACTCCGACATCGGCGCGGGCACCAAGGTCCCGCACCTGACCTACGTCGGCGACGCCACGATCGGCGAGATGAGCAACATCGGCGCCTCGTCGGTGTTCGTCAACTACGACGGCGTCCGCAAGCAGCGGACCGTCATCGGATCCCACGTGCGGACGGGGTCGGACACCATGTTCATCGCCCCCGTCACGGTCGGGGACGGCGCGTACACCGGCGCCGGGACCGTGCTCCGCGCCGACGTCCCACCGGGGGCGCTCGCGGTGTCCGGTGGGCCACAGCGCACCATCGAGGGGTGGGTGCCGCGCAAGCGGCCCGGCACCCCCGCCGCCGAGGCGGCACAGCGGGCGGGCAGCGACCCGTCCACGAACGGCACGACCAGCAGCGACGGCGCAGGTCACACCACCTCCGCCGGTACGACAGACCCGAGAGACCTCAGCCGAGGAGGCACCGCACGGTGAGCGCGATCGCAGGCACTCCCAAGAAGAACATGATGCTGTTCTCGGGGAGGGCGCACCCGGAGCTCGCCGAGCACGTGGCGAAGGAGCTCGACGTCACGGTCACCCCGCAGTCCGCCTACTCCTTCGCGAACGGTGAGATCTTCTGCCGCTTCGAGGAGTCGGTCCGCGGGAGCGACGCGTTCGTGATCCAGGCGCACTCCGCCCCGATCAACGACGCGATCATGGAGCAGCTGATCATGGTCGACGCGCTCAAGCGCGGGTCGGCCAAGCGGATCACCGCGGTCATGCCGTTCTGGGGCTACGCCCGTCAGGACAAGAAGCACCGCGGCCGCGAGCCCATCTCGGCCCGCCTCGTCGCGGACATGTTCAAGACCGCCGGTGCCGACCGGATCCTGACCGTGGACCTGCACACGTCGCAGATCCAGGGCTTCTTCGACGGCCCCGTCGACCACCTGTTCGCGCTGCCGGTGCTCGCCCAGCACATCAAGAGCACCCGGCCGAACGGGAACTTCGCCGTCGTCTCCCCCGACTCCGGCCGGGTGCGCCTGGCCGAGCGCTGGGCCGAGACCCTCGGCGGGACCCCGCTGGCGTTCATCCACAAGACCCGGGACCCGCGCAAGCCGAACGAGGCCGTCGCGAACCGGGTGGTCGGTGAGATCGAGGGCCGCTGCTGCGTGGTCATCGACGACATGATCGACACCGGTGGCACCGTCGCGAAGGCGGTCGAGGTGCTGCTCAAGGAGGGCGCCTCGGACGTGATCGTGGCCGCCACCCACGGTGTGCTGTCCGGCCCGGCCACCGAGCGCCTGGCCAACTGCGGCGCGTCGGAGGTCATCTTCACCGACTCGCTGCCGATCCCGGACGAGAAGCGCTTCGACAGCATGACCGTGCTCCCGATCGCCCCGCTGCTGGCCGAGGCGATCCACCAGGTGTTCGAGGACGGCTCGGTCACGAGCCTGTTCGACGGCAACGCCTGAGCACCCCGCGCGTCCGCCGACGGCGCTCCGCCTCCGGGTGGGGCGCCGTCGGTCGTCCGGGTCAGCGCTCGGTCGCGACGAGCCCGGCCTGCCCCGGCACACCGGGCCGCCCGGTCGCGCCCTGCAGGCGGCCCAGGACGTCGTCGAACAGGGCGGCGTCGGGGCCCAGCAGGTCCCGGTAGCGCTCCAGCACCCCGGCCGCCGCCGCGTCCCACTCCGCGAGCGCCGCGCGGCCCCGCTCGGTGGCGACGACCAGCACCCGGCGCCGGTCGACGGCGTCCGGCCTGCGGTGCACGAGGTTCGCCGCGGTCATCCGGTCCACGAGCTTGGTCGCCCGCGGCGCCAGCAGCAGTGCGTGCTCGGCGAGCGCGCTCATCGTCGCGCCGCCCCGCGCCACGAACCCCAGGACCCGCCACTGCTCGACCTCGGAGCCACAGGCCTGCAGCGCGTCGTCGAGCTCCTGGTCCAGGGCCCGGCCCACCGCGCAGAGCAGCCGCAGCGACTCGTCCCCGGACGGCCGCACGTGCTCCGCGGGCTCCGCCATGAGCGCATCGTAACCGGACGTTTTCGCCCGAGGGGGTGGGTGGGCGAGGCCACGATGGATAGCGTCACCTGCATGACTCCGACCCCGGCCCCCGGGCGCGCGACGGCGGTGCCGGCGCGCGGGAGCGAGGTGCTCAACGTGGCGCTGGTCGTCCCGCTCCAGGGTCCGGCCGGCATCTTCGGCCCGTCGTGCGAGTCCTGCGCGACGCTCGCGGCCGAGGAGGTCAACGCCGCGGGCGGGGTGCTCGGCCGGGAGCTGAACCTGGTGCCGGTCGACGGCGGTGCGCCACCCGCCGTCGTCGCCGCGGAGCTCGACGCACTGGTCAGCGCGGGGGCCGTGGACGCGGTCACCGGCTGGCACATCTCGGCGGTCCGCGAGGCCGTCGCACCCCGGATCCGCGGGCGCGTGCCCTACGCCTACACGGCGCTGTACGAGGGCGGCGAGCAGCGGCCGGGGCTGTTCCTGACCGGGGAGACCCCGGACCTGCAGCTGGGCCCGTCGCTGAGCTGGTTCGCCGCGGCCGCCGGGGTGCGCCGCTGGACGATCGTCGGCGACGACTACGTGTGGCCCCGCCGGTCCGCGCGGGTCGCGACCGAGCACCTGCGCCGGATCGGCGGGACGGTCTGCGACGAGATGTACGTCCCGCTCGGCACCGAGGACTTCTCCCGCGTGCTGCACCGGGTCGAGGCGAGCGGCTGCGACGCGGTCCTGATGCTCCTGATCGGCAACGACGCCGTCGAGTTCAACCGGGCCTTCGGGGCCGTCGGGCTGGACCGGGAGATCCTGCGCTTCAGCTCGCTGATCGAGGAGAACGTGCTGCTCGCCTCGGGCCCGGAGAACACCCGCGGCCTGCTCACCTCGGCCGGCTACTTCGAGGACCTGGCGACGGCGTCGGGGCTGGACTTCGCGGCCGCGCACGCCCACCGCTTCGGCCCGGACGCACCGGTGCTCAACAGCCTCGGCGAGTCCTGCTACGAGGGTGTCCGGCTGCTGACCGAGCTCATGCGCCGGGCCGGGTCGCCGGAGGTGCCGGCGATGACCGCGGTCGCCGAGGGGCTGGCCTACGAGAGCCCGCGCGGGACCGTCGAGGTGCACGGCCGGCACCTGCGCCAGCAGGTGTTCCTCGCCGTCGCCGACGGGGTGGCGTGGGACGTCGTCCAGCAACTCTGACGCCCGCGTTGACACCCCGGCCCGTCGGTCGTACTTTCCCAGGAAATTATTTCCTCGGATGCATGTCGGGTCGCCCGACGTGCCGGGAGGTACGACCGTGGCGCTCTACGTCTACCGGTGCGGGGCCGACGGCCCCGTCGAGGAACGGCACCCGATCGGCAGCGCCCCCGCGACGGCGCGCTGCCCCACCTGCGGGGAGGCGTCCCCGCGCGTCATCACCGCGCCGATGCTCGGCCTCGCCGACCGCGGCCGCGTCGCCCTGATCGACCGCACGACGGCGACGGCCCACGAGCCCCAGGTCGTCTCCGCCCCGCCGCCGCGTCCGCTGCGCCCCGGCGGGCCGCCGCTGCACCCGGCCACCCGCGGCCTGCCGCGACCCTGACCGCCCCGCCCGCGTCCGCACCGACCCCGGGAGTGCCCGATGCCCAGGAACGTCTTCCCCCTCGACAGCACCAGGTCCTTCACCGACCAGCAGCTGACCGGCCACAACCGGTGGCACCCCGACATCCCGGCGCAGGTCCACGTCAAGCCCGGGGACACCTTCCGCGTCGACTGCCGCGAGTGGTTCGACGGCGCCATCCACAACGACGACTCCGCCGACGACATCCTCGACGCCCCGCTCGACGGGGTGCACGTGCTGTCCGGGCCGATCGCCGTCGAGGGGGCGCAGCCGGGTGACCTGCTGATCGTCGACATCCTCGACGTCGGCCCGATCCCCCAGGAGGACTCCGGACCACTGGCCGGGCAGGGCTGGGGCTACACCGGCGTGTTCGCCACCCGCAACGGCGGCGGCTTCCTCACCGAGCAGTTCCCCGACGCCTACAAGGTCATCTGGGACTTCCGGGGCGGGACGGCCACCTCCCGGCACGTCCCGGGGGTGTCGTTCACCGGGATCGTCCACCCCGGACTGATGGGGACCGCGCCCTCGCCCGAGCTGCTCGGCCGCTGGAACGCCCGCGAGCAGGCGCTGATCGACACCGACCCGGACCGGGTGCCGCCGCTGGCCCTGCCGCCCAACCCCGGCTCGGCGATCCTCGGCTCGCTGACCGGAGCCGACTTCGACCGGGCCGCCGCAGAGGCCGCGCGCACCGCACCGCCCCGGGAGAACGGCGGCAACCAGGACATCAAGAACCTCACCAAGGGCAGCCGGGTCTTCTACCCGGTGTTCGTCGACGGCGCGAACCTGTCGATGGGCGACCTGCACTTCTCCCAGGGCGACGGTGAGATCACCTTCTGCGGCGCCATCGAGATGGGCGGCTTCATCGACCTGCACGTCGACGTCATCAAGGGCGGGATGGCGACCTACGGCGTGAGCGAGAACGCGATCTTCGTGCCCGGCAACACCGACCCGCAGTACAGCGAGTGGATCGCGTTCTCCGGCACCTCGGTCACCCTCGACGGCGAGCAGCGCTACCTCGACTCGCACCTGTCCTACCAGCGGGCCTGCCTGCACGCGATCGACTACCTGACGAACTTCGGCTACTCCCCGATCCAGGCGTACATGATCCTCGGGGCCGCACCGATCGAGGGCAGGCTCTCCGGCGTCGTCGACATCCCGAACTCCTGCTCCACGGTCTACCTCCCGACCGGGATCTTCGACTTCGACGTCAAGCCCGGCAAGAACGGCCCACACCGCATCGACCCGGGTCCGGGAGTCCCCCACTCGGTGGCCTGACCAGCGGGGCCCGTGGTCGTCGCGGGGGGGCTGACCCCGGGACGCCCACGGGCCTGGCGTACTCTTCTCGGCATCTCCGCGGCGAGGGCGGGTGCACCTAGACCCGCCGTGATCGACGTGGGCCGATCCCGGTCGGCTCCTCGCCGCGCGCACCTGTCGCAGAACGTCTTTCGAGGAGCAAGCAGCCGTGGCCCAGACCCGCATTCCCGCCGAGACCCGGACCGAGTTCGGCAAGGGCGCCGCCCGTCGCACCCGTCGTGCCGGCAAGATCCCCGCCGTCCTCTACGGCCACGGGACCGACCCCGTCCACCTGTCGCTGCCGTCGCTGCAGTTCGCCGCGGTCGTCCGCGAGCAGGGCCGCAACGCGGTGCTGGAGCTCGACGTCGACGGTGCGCAGCCGCAGCTCGCGCTGACCAAGACCGTGGTCGTGCACCCGCTGCGCCCCTACATCGAGCACGTCGACCTGCTCGTCATCAAGCGTGGCGAGAAGGTCGAGGTCGAGCTCGACGTCGTCGTCACCGGCGAGGCCGCCCCCGGCTCGCTGGTCACCCAGGACCTCAACACCGTCCTGGTCGAGGCCGACGTGCTGAACATCCCGGAGAACATCGAGATCTCCGTGGAGGACGCCGAGATCGGCACCCAGTACTTCGCCAAGGACCTGAAGCTCCCCGGCGGCGTCGAGCTGCGCACCGACGAGGAGTACCTCGTCGTGCAGGTCGTCGCGGCCCCGACCGAGGAGGACCTCGAGGCCGAGGTCGACACCGAGGGTGCCGGCGTGGTCGAGGAGCCGTCCGACGAGGAGCAGGCCGCCGAGGGCGAGAGCGACTCCGCCGAGGGCTCCGCGGACTCCGAGGGCGACTCCGAGTCCTCCGACAAGTGAGCCCCGTGCCGGGGCCGGCCCTCGTCGTCGGACTCGGGAACCCGGGTCCGGAGTACGAGGGCACCCGGCACAACGTCGGTACCCGCGTCGCCGCGCTGCTGGCGACGCGGGCCGGCGCCGGCCGGTTCTCCGCGCACAAGCGGTCGAACGCCGACATCGCGCAGGGCCGGCTGGCCGGTCGCCCGGTGACCGTGGCCGTCCCGCGGACGTACATGAACCTCTCCGGGGGCCCGGTCGCCGGGCTGGTGCAGTACTTCTCGATCCCGCCGACCGAGGTGATCGTCGTCCACGACGAGCTGGACCTCGACTTCGGCGTGATCCGCCTCAAGCGCGGCGGCGGCGAGGGCGGGCACAACGGCCTGCGCTCGATCAGCAAGGCGCTCGGCACGAAGGACTACCTGCGCGTGCGGTTCGGCATCGGTCGCCCACCGGGTCGTCAGGACCCGGCGGACTACGTGCTCAAGCGGTTCTCCGGTGTGGAGAACAAGGAGCTCGACCTCGGTCTGGACCTCGCCGCGGACGCCGCCGAGGCCCTGCTGTCCGAGGGCCTGGAGCCGGCGCAGAACCGGTTCCACCCGCTGTCGGGCTGAGCCCGTCCTCCACGAGAGCCTCGGTCCCGCTGGGACCGGGGCTCTCGTGCGTCCGGGTCAGCGGCGGGCGGTGAGCAGGTCCGCCGTCGCGGCGCGGCGGAGCTTCCCGGACGGGGTCTTGGGCAGGCTTCCCGGAGCCAGGACCGCGACCTCGGCGGGTCGCACCCCCACCGCGGAGACGACACGGCGGATCACGTCGTCGCGGATCCTGCGCACGGTGTCGGCATCGGTGTCCCCACGGGCCTCGACGGCGACGGCGAACGACTCCCGGTGCCGCCCCTGCCCCGCGGCCATCCGGACCGCGACGACGTTGCCCGCGCGCACGCCCTCGGCCGCACCGGCGGCCCGTTCGATGTCGGTCGGGTAGATGTTGCGCCCACCCATGATGATCACGTCCTTGGTGCGGCCGCACACGACGACGGCGCCCTCGGGTGTCAGGTAGCCCTCGTCACCGGTGTCGAACCAGCCGTCCCGGTCCTGGGTGGGCACCGGGCCGTCGACGGTGAGGTAGCCGGGCGTCACGGCGTCGCCGCGCAGGTGCATCACCCCGACCTCCCGGGGTCCCAGCACGCGACCACCGCTGCCGACGACCTTCACCTCGATCCCGGGCAGCGGCGGTCCGAGCTCGGGGAACTCCCGCACCGGACCGGCGCCCGCGGGCTCGGCACGCCGGTGCGACTCCAGCGACTCGGCGTCGACCCGGTCGACCGTCAGTCCGGTGTGGACGGGCGCGAAGGACACCCCGAGCGCGGTCTCGGCCATCCCGTAGGCGCACAGCACCGACTCCGGCCGGAGTCCGAAGCGGGCGCCGGCGTCGGTGAACGCCGCCACCGCGGCCGGGTCGACCGGCTCGGCGCCGTTGAGGGCGATGCGCAACGTGGACAGGTCGAGCGCGCCGTCGTCGACCCGGGCGAGCTGGCGGGCCAGCACGGCGTAGGCGAAGTTCGGGGCCGCGGTGACGGTGCCGCGGTAGGACGAGATCAGCTCGGCCCACAGTCGCGGGCGACCCAGGAAGTCCGCGGGTGTGACGGTGACCAGGTCCAGCCCGACCGTCATCGGGACGGTCAGGAACCCGACCATGCCCATGTCGTGGAACAGCGGCAGCCACGACACCATCCGGTCGGTCGCGACGTCCAGCGCCGACGCGGTCACCATCGCCCCGATGTTGGCGTGCAGGTTCGCATGGGTGATCCGCACGGCCTTCGGGGCCGCGGTGGAACCGCTCGTGAGCTGCAGCAACGCGGTGTCGCCCTCGTCGGCGACGGCGGCGTCCGCGACGAACGCGGTCGGGTCGCCGGTCAACGAGTCGAGCATCCGGAACGGGATGCCGCGCTCGGTCAGGACCGGGGCGAGGGCGTCGAAGGGCGGGCCGAGCAGCACCATCGCGGCGTCGATCATCGTCAGCGTGGCGACGGTGTCGGCGGCCCACTCGGCCAGGTCGGTGCGCGGGGTCGGCTGGTGCAGCATCGTCACGCTGCCGCCGCACAGCCACACCGCCTGCGCGGCCGGGGCGATCGCCGCGGGCTCCCCCGCCAGCACCCCGACCGCGCCGCCGAACGGGAGGGCCGGGCCACCGTCGTCGCCGGGGCGTCGCAGGGCGTCCGCGATCCCGCGGGCCGTCCCGTGCACCTCCGCCCAGGAACGCCGCACGGGTTCGCGCGGCTCCCCCGTCGTCATCCCGCGGGCGGACCCGTCGGGACCGGTCGCGGACTCCAGCAACGTCGCCAGGAATCGGGACATGCGCCCGAATGTAGCGACGAACCGCCCGTGCGTGGCGGCACGATCGGCGACCGGTGCGGCCCCGCCGGGCCCGCGTAGCATCCGAACGCATGGCCGAGCCGCAGACCGACCCCGCTCCCGCAGCGCTCTCCGCTGCCGTCGACGCCGTCCTGCCGGGCGCGCGCACGGATCTCGAGGCGCTGGTCCGCATCCCGAGCATCTGGGCCGACCCGGCACACGCCGAGGACACCCGGCGCTCGGCGGACGCGGTCGCCGCGCTGGCCCGCGACGCCGGTGCCGCCTCGGTCGAGATCCTGTCCGCCGACGGCGGGGCCCCGGCCGTCGTCGCGCACTGGCCCGCGCCCGAGGGCGCGCCCACGGTGATGCTCTACGCCCACCACGACGTCCAGCCCACCGGCGGCGACGACGAGTGGACCAGCCCGCCGTTCACCCCGACCGAGCGCGACGGCCGGCTCTACGGTCGCGGCGACGCCGACGACAAGGCCGGCGTGATGACCCACCTCGCCGTGCTGCGCGCCTACGACGGGAAGCCCCCGGTCGGGGTCGTGCTGTTCATCGAGGGCGAGGAGGAGTCCGGCTCCCCCACCCTGACCGCGCTGCTCGCCGAGCACCACGAGAAGCTCGCGGCCGACGTCATCGTGATCGCCGACGCCGCGAACCCGGCCGTCGACGTCCCCGCGCTGACCACGAGCCTGCGCGGCCTGGTCGACGTCGTCGTCGAGGTCTCGATGCTGGAACGACCGGTGCACTCCGGGGTCTACGGCGGCCCGATCGGCGACGCGCTCACCGCGCTGTGCCGCACCCTGGCCACCCTGCACGACGACAAGGGCGAGGTCGCCGTCCCCGGCCTGGTGCGCGGCAGCTCCGACGCCCCCGAGCCGGACGAGGCCACCTACCGTTCCGACGCCGGCCTGCTCGACGGTGTCGAGCTGCTCGGCACCGGGTCGATCCCGGACCGGGTCAACCACGCCCCCGCCGTCGCGGTGCTGGGGATCGACGCGCCGAAGGTCGCCGAGGCCTCCAACGTGCTGCTCCCCCGGGCCCGGGCGATGGTCAGCATGCGGCTGGCCCCCGGCCAGGACGCCCGCGAGGCACAGCAGGCCCTCGCCGGGCACCTGGAGCGCAACGTGCCGTGGGGCGCGCACGTGTCGGTGACCCCGGGCGGCGGGGTCGCGGAGCCGTTCAGCCTGTCCTCGACCGGTGAGGTCTACGACCACGCCCGCGCCGCGTTCTCGGCCGCCTACGGCAACGACGCGGTCGAGACCGGCATCGGCGGGTCCATCCCGTTCATCGCCGAGTTCGCCAGGACGTTCCCGGGCGCGGCGGTGCTGGTCACCGGCGTCGGGGACCCGGCCAGCCGCTGGCACGGGATCGACGAGAGCCTGCACCTGGGCATGTTCGGGCGCGGGGTGCTGGCCGAGGCACTGCTGCTGGCGCGGCTGGGCGGGCGCGGCTGAGAGCCGCGCCCGGACCCGTCACAGCGGGGCCGCGACCGGCGACGCCGCCTCCTCCAGCGCCGCCGACGCGGTCGCCGCGGTCGACTCCCACCGCCCCGCGTCCCCGGCGCCCAGCAGGGCGAGCACGCCGCGCCTGCCGTGCAACGGCTGCGCCGGGCCGGTGACCCCGGCCGCGGCCAGTCGGGCCGCGGCGACGCCGTCGACCACCGCGTCGGCCTGGGACCGTGCGTGCAGCGCGTCGCCCCCGGCATCGCCCGCCACCCCGGTGACCTGGGTGGCGGACAGCCCGAGGGCGTGCAACACCACCCGGGGCGACGAGCCTGCCGCGACGGCGGCGGCCAGCGCCGCGGCCACCCGGACGACCGCGCGGGAGGGCACCTCCAGCACCCGCGCCAGGTCGAGGGCGACGCCGGCCCCGGCGACGGCGGGTGCCACCGCGTCGGTGCCGTCCCCGCAGGCCAGGGCGGCGGCAACCGCCGCGGTGACCGCCGGGTCGTGCTCGCTCCCCAGCGCACGCGCGACCACCAGGGCCCGGCGACGCGGGTCGGCCTCGTGCTCGGTGTCGTCCAGGGCGGACCGTCCCCGGTCGGCCAGGTGACCCAGCAGCTCCGCGGCCCGCGGGCCGGGCCGGACCGCGCGCTCCGCGACGAGCTGCGCCAGCGCCGGGTCGGCCCCGACGACCGGGACCACGGACTCCGGTGCCCGGCGGGGCAGCTCCCGGTCGGGCGTGGTCGCGGCCAGCAGCGCGGGCACCCAGCCGGGGCCGGTGGCCCCGCACGCCCGCTCCAGCTCCGCGGCGCGCCCGGGCAGAACCGGCTCGACCAGCGCGCGGGCCTTCGTCGCCAGGTCGTCGTCGGTCATCGGGCGGGCCAGGCTCCCCCGGACGTGCTCGACGTCGTGGTGGCGCCATGCGTCCCCGATCCGGATCCGCAGGCGGGCGGCGTCGCGGGCGCAGTCGTCGACGGCGTCGAAGCGGACCAGCGAGCGGAGCCGGACGGCCTCGTCGCTGCGCACCAGGTCGTCGTCGTAGGCGGGGAGGCCGACCTGCCCGAGGAGGAGACCGGCCGCGATGCCGTGCGCGGTCGAGAAGCGAGCCTGCAGCCCGTCGGCGGGGTCGGGGTTGCCGGTGAGCTCGGGGACGAGCGGGTGGCAGACGAGCTCGATCTCCTCGATCACGCGGGTGTCACCGCCCGGGAGCCCGGCGTGCAGCGCCTCGGCGGCCTCGATCGCCGGGTGGGTCACGATGCCGCAGGGGTAGGGCTTGAAGGTGTTCGCGCACAGCTCCCACCGGATGCCGAGGTCGTCGAGGAGCTCGCCGGGCCGGAACACCCCGGCGGCGAGCCGGGTCGCGAGTCCCGCCGGGCCGGTGAGGACGTCACCCGGCCACGGTGCGTCGTCGAGGGCGGCCTGCACCGCACGCAGCCCGACGACGGCCGCCTGCCCGGGGTGGAACGGCTTGGTCATCGACCCGAAGCCCTCCCGGTTGCCGACGGGGCCGCCCGCCGCGAGCGCCACCGCGACGGCGAGGCGGTCCGCGTCGAGCCCCCGCAGCAGGCCCGCCGTGACCGCGGCGCCGACCGGGCCGCAGGTGCCGGTGATGTGCCAGCCGGCGTCGTAGTGCTCGGGCGAGATCGCGTTGCCCAGCCGCAGCTGCGCCTCGACGCCCCAGGCGACGGCGGTGAGCACCTCGTCGGCGTCGCCGGCTGCCGGCCCGTCCTGCAGGGCGACCAGCGTCGCCAGCTCGACGGCGCCGGGGTGGATCACGGTGCGCAGGTGGGTGTCGTCGAAGTCGTCGAGGTGCGCGGCGAGCCCGGTGGCCAGGGCGGCGTCGAGCGGGTGCAGCCGCTCGGGACGGCCGGGGACGACCGCGTCGCCGCCCGGCGCCATCGCGGTGGACGCCGCGACGACCGCGTTCACGGCCGGGGCGCCGGCCGCGCCGACGGCGGTGGCGGCGACGTTGGCGATGGTGCGCCGGGCGGCGGCGAGCACCTCGTCCGGCAGCGGACCGGTCCGGTCGAGGATCCGCCGGACGAGGGTCTGCAGGGGGTGGGACACGGTTCTCTCCTGGGTCGTGGGGTGCGGGGTGGGGCGGCCGGTCACAGTCCGACCAGCGGGGCCATGAGCAGGACTCCGACGACGAGCACCGCCACGCCGACGACGTCGAAGACGACGCCGCTGCGGATCATCTTCGTGAGGGGGACGAGGCCGGAGCCGTAGACGATGGCGTTGGGCGGGGTCGAGACCGGGAGCATGAACCCGTACCCGGCCGCCGCGGTCGCGACGAGCCCGGGGATCAGCGGGTCGACACCGATGGCGACCGCGATCGGGACCACGATCGGCACGACGATCCCGGCGCTCGCGGTGTTGCTGGTCGTCTCGGACACGAGCAGGGCCATGACGGCCGCCAGCACCGTCACCGCCACCAGCGACGACACCCCGAGCCCGGTGGCGATGCCGTCGCCGAAGGTCCGCGCGAGGCCGGTCTCCGAGGACATCGACCCGAGCACGGTGCCGGCGCCGAAGAGCAGGATCACGCCCCAGTCGATCTTCACCGCCTCGGCCCAGGTGAGCGTCGGGACGAGGCCACCACCGTTCGCGGACCGCGCCGGCAGGAGGAACAGCAGGGTGGCCGCGAAGACGGCCGCGACCCCCTCGGTCACGTGCTCGGTGAGCCAGAGCACGGGCGCGGTGTCCTCGCCGATCACGGCCCCGAGGACACCCGGGGTGGTCCAGAGCACGACGGCGACACCGAACGCGACGACGGTGTTCTTCTCCCCGCGGGTCACACCGCCCAGCGACGCCCGCTGCTCGGCGACGAACTCGGCGGCGCCCTCCAGCCGGGTGACCTCGGGCCGGTTGAGCAGGAGCAGCAGCACGGCCAGCACCACGAACATGACCAGCACGATGGGCAGGAACATCGTCACCCACTCGACGAAGCCGATGGTGCGGCCGGTCTGCGACTCGATCAGGTCGCGGCCGATCAGCTGGTGCGGCGCACCCACCGGCGTGATGAGACCCCCGATCGACGCCCCGTAGGCGATCATCAGCATCACCGACGTCGCCCAGCGCGAGCGCGACAGGTCCGGGCCGCCCTCGCGGGTGCTGACCGTGCTCACCGAGCGGACGATGCCGATCCCGATCGGCAGCAGCATCGCCACCGTCGCGGTGTTGGACACGAACGCCGAGATCGCCGCCGCCAGCACGCCGAACGCGATCATGGTCCGCACCGGGGACCCGGCGATGCCCGGGACCGAGAGCGCACGGAGGGCGATCCGGCGGTCGAGCCCGTGCACGCTCATCGCCCGGGCGATCACGAAGCCGCCCAGGAACACGAAGATCGTGTCGGTCCCGAAGGCCCCGAGCACGGTCTCCTCGTCGGCGACGCCGAGGAAGACGCACAGCAGGACCGCGAAGACCGCCGTCACCGCCAGCGGCAGCGCCTCGGTGACCCACCAGACCATGACCAGCACGAACACCGCCGCGAGTGCCCGCTGGGGCCAGACGAGCCCGTCCGCGAGCAGGAGGACCGCGAGGAACCCGAGCGGCCCGACGGGCAGCCCGATCCGGGCGCGCACGGTGTCGAAACGGCTGGTCCCGGTCGACCGGTCCGCCTCGGGTGCCTCCGCCGCATCGGCGCGAGGCCCTGACTGCACTGCCATAGTGCCCAGCTTCCGGAACGATGTCTCGTAATACGGGCACCGTAGACGACGGGTGGGCGCCCGGGCAACGGTCGGTCCTGCGGGACGTCGTTAAGCTCCGGCCCCGTGGAGGCACGACGCGACGACGCCGGGGAGCAGGCCACCGGGGGCGGGGTCCAGTCGATCGACCGGGCCGTCGCGATCCTGTCCGTCTTCTCCCGTGCCCGGCCGATCGCCGGGATCACCGAGATCGCCCGGCTCACGGGACTGACCCGGGGCACGACCCACCGCCTGGTGAGCGCGCTCGCCAGCCACGGCTTCATGGCCCAGGCGCCGGGGTCGACCGCCTACTCCCTCGGCCCGCGGCTGCTCGGACTCGGCGAGGTCGCCCGCGAGCAGCTGTCGCTGGAGTCACAGGCCGTCCCGATCATGACGAGGCTCCGCGACCGGACCGGGGAGACCGTCGGGCTGCACGTGCTCGACGCCGAGCCCAGCCGCCGGACCATCGCCCAGGTGGAGTCCCAGCAACCGCTGCGCCGCATCTACACCGACCTCGGTGCTCCGCGGCCCCCGCACGAGGGCGCGCCCGGCAAGGCGCTGCTCGCCCACGTCGACCCCGGCCGGCTCGCCGCGGCCCGCGGCCGGCTCGCCGGGGACCCGTCCGCGCAGGAACGGCTGGACCGGCAGATCGAGCAGGTGCGCCACGACGGCTACGCGATCTCGCTGGAGGAGCGCGTCCCCGGGGTCGTGGCCGTGGCCGTGCCGGTCTTCGACCACACCGGGGCGGTCGCCGCGCTGTCGGTGTCGGTGCCGGCCGTGCGGGCCGGGCGCGACGAGCTCGTCGGGTTCGTCCCGATGCTCCGCGAGGCGTCCGACGAGCTCTCCGCCCGGCTCGGCGGGAGCGGTCCATCGGCCGCGTCGTCGGGCTGAGGGGCGCGCCCCGCGTGCGGGCCGCGCCGGGCGGGTACCCGCGGTCATGAAGTTCGGCATCGCCACGTTCGTGACCGACGAGGGCATCCGCCCCGGACCGCTGGGCCGTGCGCTGGAGGAGCGCGGCTTCGACTCGGTGTTCCTCGCCGAGCACTCGCACATCCCCACCAGCCGCGAGTCCCCCTACCCCGGCGGCGGTGACCTGCCGCGGGTCTACTACCGCACGCTCGACCCGTTCGTCGCGCTCACCGCGATGGCCGGGACGACCACCGACCTGCTCCTCGGGACCGGCATCGCGCTGCTGCCCCAGCGCGACGTCATCCACACCGCCAAGCAGACCGCGAGCCTGGACCTGGTGTCGGGCGGGCGGCTGCTGTTCGGCGTCGGGGCCGGGTGGAACCGCGAGGAGATGCGCAACCACGGCGTCGACCCCCGGGTCCGCGGGCCGCTCATGACCGAGCAGCTCCACGCGCTGCGGGCACTGTGGACCGAGGACGAGGCCGAGTTCCACGGCGAGCACGTCGACATCGCGCGCTCGTACTGCTGGCCGAAGCCGGTCCGGACCCCGCCGATCTACCTGGGCGGCGAGAGCGAGGCCGCGCTGAACCGGCTCGCCGAGGTCGGCGACGCCTGGCTGCCGCGCTCCCACACCTCCGTCGACGAGATCCGCCGGGTCCGCGCCGACCTGGCCGAGCGTGGCAAGCCGGACGTGCCGACGACGGTGTTCGGCGGGAAGCCCGACCCCGACGTCGTCGCCGGGTACGCCGAGGCGGGCGTCGAGCGGGTCACCTTCCTGCTCCCGACCCTGCCGGAGTCCGAGACCCTCACGAAGCTCGACGAACTGGCGCAGGTGGTCCGGCGGTCGAGCTGACCCGATCGGCGGAGACCCGGTCGCCGTCGCGGGGCAGAATGGCCGGTGATGTCGATCCGGCTGCTCGGCCCCGTCTCCGTCACCGACGCCGGCGGGCGTGATCTGCTGCCCGCCGGCGCCCGGGTACGGGGTCTGCTCGCCCGGCTCGCGCTCGACGCCGGGCACCCCGTCGACACCGCGACGCTGGTCGACGCGCTGTGGGGCGACGACCCACCGTCGACGGCGAACGCGCTCCAGTCACTGGCGACCCGGCTGCGCCGCGCGATCGGCGCCGAGCGGGTGCGGACCGCGACCGGCGGCTACCTGCTCGCCGTCGACCCGGACGAGGTCGACGCGCTGCGGTTCGCCGCGCTCCGCCGGGCCGCGGCGGCCGAACCCGACGACGGCCGCGCCGGCGCCCTGCTCACCGAGGCCCTGGGCCTGTGGCACGGTCCGCCGCTGGGCGGGCTGAACGGGCTCGCGTTCACCGGGCCGGCCGCCACCCGGCTCGCAGACGCCCGCGCGGGCGCCGCCGAGGAGCTGGCCGCCCGCGGGCTCGCGGCAGGGACCCCCACCGCGGGTCTGGACGCGCTGACCGCGGTCCTCGCCGAGCAGCCGCTGCGGGAGACCACCGCCGTCGCGCTCGCCCGCGGGCTGCACGGGTCCGGGCGGCGGGCCGACGCGCTGGCCGTGCTGGACCGGACCCGGGCCGCGCTGGCCGAGGAGCTCGGCGTCGACCCGGGCCCGGAGCTGCTGCGGACCCGCACCGAGCTGCTGCGCGACGACCCGCCCGCCACCGCGATCCCCGTACGGCGACCGGCTCCCCCGCCGGACCGGCCCCGGCCGGTGGCGCTCACCTCGTTCGTCGGCCGCGAGACGGACCTGGCCCGGGTACGGTCGCTGCTCGGCTCGGCGCGGCTGGTCACCGTGGTCGGGCCGGGCGGGGCCGGGAAGACCCGCCTGTCGCAGGAGGCCGTCCGCGACGTCGGCCCGGCCGTCGCCGTGGTCGAGCTGGCCGCGCTGACCGGCGGTGACCAGGTCGTTCCGGCCGCGCTGCACGCCGTCGGCGGGCCGGAGCTGTCGGTCGCGGACCGGGACGGGCCGGACGCCCTGGCGCGGTTGGTGTCCGCGCTGACCGGTCGCGAGCTGGTGCTGCTGCTGGACAACTGCGAGCACCTGGTCGACGACGTCGCGGGCCTGGTCCACGAGCTGCTCGCCCGGCTTCCCGGGCTGCGGGTGCTGACGACCAGCCGGGAGCCCCTCGGCGTACCGGGCGAGGTCCTGCACCCGCTCGGGTCGCTGGATCCGGCGCAGGCGACGCGGCTGTTCGCCGAGCGCGCCGTCGCCGTCCGGCCGGACTTCGACCCGGCCGACCACGCCCCGGCCGTCGCCGAGATCTGCCGTCGTCTCGACGGTCAGCCGCTGCCCATCGAGCTCGCGGCGGCCCGGGTGCGCAGCATGAGCCCGGCCGAGATCGCCGACCGGCTCGCCGACCGCTTCCGGTTGCTGGTCTCCGGTGCCCGGACCGTGCTGCCCCGCCACCAGACGCTGCGGGCGGTCGTCGACTGGAGCTGGGACCTGCTCTCCCCCGCCGAGCGTGCGCTCGCGACCCGGTTCGGGGTGTTCGCCGGCCCGGTCGACGCCGCCACCGTCGAGGCCGTCTGCGGCGACGACGCGTTCGACCTGCTCCCGGCGCTGGTGGAGAAGTCGCTGGTCGTCCCCGTGGACGGGGCGGAGGACGGTGCGACCCGCTACCGGATGCTGGAGACGATCCGCGAGTACGCGGCCGCGCGGCTGGCCGACGCGCCGGACCACGACGCCGTGACCGCGGCGCACGCCGACCACCTGCTCGCGGTGCTGGAGCCCGGGGAGCCGCGGCTGCGCGGCGGTGACCAGCTCGACCAGCTCGCCGTCGTGCGGCGGGTGGAGGGCGAGGCCGTCCGCGCGCTGGACCGCGCCGTCGACGCCGGCGACGGCCCCCGGGCGCACCGGTTGTTCGCGGCCCTGGCCTGGAGCTGGATGGTCCGCGGCGACCTCGGCTCGCTGAAGCCCTGGTCCGACCGGGTCGCGACGGTCCCGGCGGCAGCGCCGGCCGCCGCGGTCGCGGTCACCCGCACGATCCGCGCGATGGTCCACATCGGGTTCGGCGACGATCAGGGTGCCGCCCAGGCGGAGCTGGACGCCGTCGTCGCGCTGTGGCCGGAGCTGCCCGAACCACGGCACCCGGTGGTCGAGCTCGCCCCGCCCACCGGGCTGCTGTTCGGCGAGGGGGACCGCTCCGCACTCGCGGCCATCGCCGACGGCGACGGCGACACCTGGCTGCGGGCGGCGGCGTCGCAGATCATCGCCGCGCACGCCGAGAACGCCGGCGACCTCGGGGTGCAGCGAGTCCGGCTGCGGGCCGCACGCGACCTGTTCGCCCGGGCCGGGGACCGCTTCGGGCTCGGGATGACGACGTTCGCACTCGGCGAGCTGGAGGACTACGCCGGGGACACCGATGCCGCTCGCCGGGCCTGGTCCGCGGCGGTGGCGCTGTCCGCGGAGCTCGGCAACGCCGACGACGTCCCGCAGTTCAACCTGCAGCTGGCCCGGCTCGCCGCCCGCCGCGGCGACGAGATCGTGGCCCGCGAGCACCTGCGCCTGGCCTTCGCCCAGGACATCCCCGACGACCTCCGGGCGAGCTTCGCCCTGCGGTGGGGACGGGCCGAGGTCGAGCTGCGGCTCGGGAACCCGGACGGGGCCCTGGAGCTGCTCCGCGAGTGCGACGTGCCGGTCCTGCCCGGTCCCGGACGGTTCCAGCGGGAGGCCGCGACCCACACGCTCATCGCGTCGGCACTGATGGCCCTCGGCCGCCCGGACGAGGCCCGCGAGCGGCTGGAGCATGCCGGGAAGGCCGCCGTCGCCGCCGACGACGGGCCGGTCCTCGGCGTGGTCGCCGAGACCTCCGCCCGGTGGGCCCTGGACGCGGGGGACGCGGAGCGGGCCGGTGAGCTGCTCGGCGTCGCCCTGGCCCGCCGTGGGGCGCTGCACCTGGGGCTGCCCGAGGTCGTCGCGACGCTGGAGGGGGTCCGCGCGCGGCTGGGCCCGGCCGCGGCCGACGCTGCGGTCGACCGTGGCCGGGCCTGGAGCCGGGACGCGCCCCCGGTGCCGTGAGCGCTCAGGTGCGGCGCCGGTAGAGCGCCACGGCCAGCGGCGCGAAGACCACGACCAGGCCCGCGGAGGTCAGCAGCGACACCGTCGCCGCGCCTCCCGCCGGCGCGCCGTCGAGCAGGGCTCGCACGGCGTCCGCGGTCCGCGAGACCGGGTTGACCGCGACGAAGCCCTGCAGCCAGCCGGGCATCGTCTGCGTCGGGACGAACACCGAGCTGGCGAAGGTCAGCGGCAGCATGATCAGCGCGGACAGCCCCTGCACCGAGCGGGGCTGCTTCACGACCATCGCGAGTGCGGTGAACACCCAGCAGAGGCCGAACGCGAACGCGACGACCAGCCCGAACGCGGCGAGAATCCCGAGCGGACCCGCCGGGGTGCGGTAGCCGAGCGCGAACCCGAACGCCAGCATGATCACCCCCGAGGTCAGGTAGCGGACGAGGTCCGCGCCGATCGCGCCGACCAGTGGGGCGGCGCGGGAGATCGGCAGGCTGCGGAAACGGTCGAAGATCCCGGTCTTGAGGTCCTCGGCCAATCCCACGCCGGTGCCCGCGGAGGCGAACACCACCGTCTGGAGCAGCACACCGGGCAGGGCGTAGTGCAGGTACTCCGTGCTGTTGCCGGCGATCGCGCCGCCGAAGACGTAGACGAACAGCAGCAGGAAGATCACCGGCTGCAGGGTGACGTCGATCAGTGCCTCCGGCGAGTGGATCGTCTTCACGATCCCGCGGCGGGCCAGCGACAGCCCGTGCCTCAGCGTCGAGGGCAGCAGCGGGGCCGAGGTGGACGCCCGGCCGGAGCTCGGGGTGGTGGGCGGGGTGTCGAGGGTGGCGGTCATCGGGGGCCTCCGGAGGTGGTCTCGGCCGCGTGGCCGGTGAGGGAGAGGAAGACGTCGTCGAGGCTGGGGAGCCGCAGGCCGATCTCGGCGACGGCGACGCCCTCGGCGACCAGCCGGTCCTCGGTGCGGCGCAGCGCGCCGTGGTCGGCAACGGCCGCGGTGACCTCCCCGGACGGCTCGACCGTCGGCTCGGCGCCGGTCTCCTGGGCGACGACGGCGGCGACCAGCGGCACCTCGCGTGGCAGCTCGGCGCGGACGTGCAGGCGCCGGCCGCCGGCCCGGGACTTCAGCTGGGCGGCCGTGCCGGAGGCGATGACCCGCCCCTGGTCCAGGACGACGAGGTCGTGCGCGAGCTGGTCGGCCTCCTCCAGGTACTGGGTGGTGAGCAGGACGGTGACACCGTCCTCGGCGAGTCGCCGCACGGCGTCCCAGACCTCGTTGCGGTGCAGCGGGTCCAGCCCGGTGGTGGGCTCGTCGAGGAACAGCACCTCGGGGCGTCCGACGAGGCTCGCTGCCAGGTCGAGCCGGCGGCGCATGCCGCCGGAGTAGGTGCCAGCGCGGCGCCCGGCGGCGTCGGTGAGCCCGAAGCGGTCGATCAGCTCGGCGGCGCGGGCCCGGGCGGCCGACCGTGGCAGGTCGAGCAGCCTGCCGATCAGGTAGAGGTTGTCGCGGCCGGTCAGGGCCTCGTCGACGGCGGCGTACTGGCCGGTGAGGCCGATCAGGGAGCGGACCCCGGCGGCGTCGCCGACGACGTCGCGGCCGAGCACCGCGGCCCGGCCGGCCGACGGCGGGAGCAGCGTGGCCAGCATGCGGACGGTCGTCGTCTTGCCGGAGCCGTTGGGGCCGAGCAGGCCCAGGACCTGTCCGCGCCCGGCGGAGAAGGAGATCCCGTCGACGGCGCGGACCTCACCGAAGGTCCGGACCAGGCCGTCGACCTCGATTGCGGGAGTGTTCATGCCGCCGAGCGTGCGCCCGGGCGCTGACACGGCCCTGGCACGGCGCTGGCACGGCTGTGGCACCGCGTCGGCGGCAGAGAGGCGGCGGCAGAGAACCGTGGCATCGCGGCGACGGCCGCGGACCCTGGGCTGCGGGTGGTGTCGGCACGGGCCCGGTCCCGTCGCCACCCCCCGACCGTGGCGACGGAACCGGCCCGTCCATCCCCCCGCGCCTCCGGCGAGGCTCCCCAGCCCGCCGTGACGCGAGTACGACGGTATCGGCGCGCCAGGGGCCGCGGATCGGTCGAACTACCGATCTCTTACCCGGGGTCTCTCCTACCAGGGTAGGAGAGACCCCTCACCCCTCGGCGCGCTCGGCGGCCTCGAGCCACTCCAGCTCGACGCTCTCGCGCTCGGCGACGACGGCCTTCAGCTCCCGGTCCAGCTCCATCAGCCGGCCGGGCTCGGTCGCGGCCTCGGCGAGCTTGGCGTGCAGCTTCTCCTCCTGCGCGGTGAGCTGCCCCATCCGCCGCTCCAGGCGCTGGGCGTCCTTGCGGGCGGCCCGCTGTTCCGCGGCGCTCGCCTTCGGCCCGGCCGCCTGCGCGACGGGCGCTCCCGCCGGCACCGGCGCGGTCGGTGCGGCCCCGGCCGGCCCACGGCCCATGGCGGCGCGGCGGGTCAGGTACTCGCCGATCCCGCCGGGCAGGTGGGTGAGGCGGCCGTCGCCGAACAGGGCGACGACCTGGTCACAGACACGCTCGGTGAGGTACCGGTCGTGGCTGACGACCACCAGAGTGCCCGGCCAGCCGTCGAGGAGGTCCTCCAGCCCGGCGAGGGTGTCGACGTCGAGGTCGTTGGTGGGCTCGTCGAGCAGCAGGACGTTGGGCTCGTCCATCAGCAGCCGGGTCAGCTGCAGCCGCCGGCGCTCGCCACCGGACAGGCGTCCGACCGGGGTCCACTGGCGGGCCGCGGGGAAGCCGAGCCGCTCCAGCACCTGCGACGCGGTCATCTCCTGCTTGCCGAACCGCACGTACTTGGCGACGGCCTCGGTGGCCTCCAGCACGCGCATCTCGGCGGGCAGGTCGACGAGCTCCTGGGACAGCTGCGCCATCTTCACGGTGCTGCCCTGGATGCGCCTGCCCGAGTCGAGCGCGCGTTCCCCGGACAGTGCGCGCAGCAGCGTCGTCTTGCCGGAGCCGTTGATCCCGACGATGCCGACCCGGTCGCCCGGGCCGAGCCGCCAGGTCACGCCGTCGAGCAGGGTGCGCCCGGCGACGGAGACGGTCACGTCCTCCAGCTCCAGCACGGTGCGGCCGAGCCGGTTCGTCGCGAACGCCATCAGCTCGACGGTGTCGCGCGGCGCGGGCACGTCGGCGATCAGGGCCTCGGCGGCCTCGATCCGGTACCGGGGCTTCGACGTCCGGGCGGGCGGGCCGCGGCGCAGCCAGGCCAGCTCCTTGCGGGCCAGGTTGCGGCGGCGCTGCTCGGCGGCGTCGGCCTGCCTGCCGCGCTCGGCGCGGGCGTAGACCCAGTCGGCGTAGCCACCGGTGTAGGACTCGACCCGGCCGTTCGCGACCTCCCAGGTGCGGGTGCAGACGGTGTCGAGGAACCAGCGGTCGTGGGTGACGACGACGAGTGCGATCCGCCGCGACGTCAGGTGCGTCGCGAGCCAGCCGATGCCCTCGACGTCGAGGTGGTTGGTCGGCTCGTCGAGGACGACGAGGTCGAGCTCCCCGATCAGCGCCGCGGCGAGCGCGACCCGGCGCTTCTCGCCACCGGACAGGCCGTCGGTGGGCCGCTCGATGTCGGAGATGGCGAGCCCGTCGAGGACGTCGCGGACCCGGGCGTCGGCGGCCCACTCGTGGTCGGCGCCGTACTCGGCGAGGACGATGTCACGCACCGTCGACCCGGCGGGGGAGCGGTCGTGCTGCACCAGGTGCGCCATCCGCAGGCCGCCGAGGCGGCTGACCCGGCCGCCCTCGACCGGGCGGTCGCCGGTGATCACGTCGAGCAGGGTCGACTTCCCGCCGCCGTTGAGGCCGACGACGCCGATCCGGTCGCCGCGCTCGACGCCGAGCGAGACGCCGTCGAGCAGGACGCGGGAGGCGTCACCGGGCACGTGTGCGGTGACGTTCTCCAGGTTGAGCAGGTTCTCGGGCAACTACGTCTCCACCGTCGGGAAGGTCAGGCACGGACCGGGGGCCATGAGCCGGAGCTCGAGGGGCCGCCGCGGTCGGGGGGGTGGTCGCCGCCCGTCTCCGAGGTGTCGACGATGCGGGCGCCGCCGGCCGGGCCGTGGGCGACCCGCACCGTGCGGCACACCCCCATGCCGGCGAGCTCGGTCGCCACCTCGACGGCGGAGTCGGCGTCGGCGCACAGGAACGCGCACGTCGGCCCGGAGCCGGACACCAGACCGGCGAGCGCTCCGGCGTTGACCCCGGCGCGCAGGGTGCGGCGCAGGTCCGGGGCCATCGAGACGGCGGCGACCTGCAGGTCGTTGCCCAGGTTCAGCGCGAGCCGGCGCGGGTCACCCGAGGACAGTGCCTCCAGGACGGGCTCGACCGGCCGCTCGGTGATCGGGCCGTCGCCGCGCAGCCGGTCCAGCTCGGCGAACACCGCCGGGGTGGACAGCCCACCGCGGGCCAGCGCGATCACCCAGTGCAGCCGGTGCCGGGCGAGCACCGGGATGATCTTCTCGCCACGGCCGGTGCCGAGCGCGGTGCCGCCGTGCAGACCGAACGTGACGTCCGATCCGAGCTCGGCGGCCAGCTCGGAGAGATCGTCGCGGCCCAGCTCCAGCCGCCACAGCGACGACAGCGCGACGAGCGTGCCCGCAGCGTCGGCGGAGCCGCCCGCCATCCCGCCCGCGACCGGGATGCCCTTGCGCAGGGTCACCCGCACGTCCGGGGCGCGCCCGGCCCGCTCCGCGAGCAGCTCGACCGCCCGCCAGGCCAGGTTGGTGGCGTCCAGCGGCACCTCGGCCACGCCGTCGCCGTGCACCTCCAACGCGGGCTCCTGCGCCGGCTCGACCGAGATCTCGTCGAACAGGCTGACGGTGTGGAAGACCGTCACCAGGTCGTGGAAGCCGTCCGGCCGCACCCCGCCCACGGCGAGGTGCAGGTTGATCTTCGCGGGAACCCGGACGGTGACCGGTCGCGGCACGGCGGACAGCACTGCTCAACCCTACGGGCAGCACGGGACGGACCGCCGCCGCCCGGCGCTCGGGGTGGCCGGGCTCACCGGTTCCGGGCGACGCGCCCCCGACCCGGCGGCAGGGGCGGGCCGGCCCGCCACGAGCACCCCTTTCCGGCGAACTCGCTTACCCGGTAAGCGAACTCGGAGGACCGGCACCCGCGACGACCGGGAGGCCGGCCACCGCCGCCCCACCTGACGCCGCCGACACCGACACCGCCTCTCGTGCGAACTCGCTTACCGGGTAAGCGAATCCGTACGACCGGCACCCGGTAGGACCGACGCCCGGCCCACGCCGACGCCCGTTCCCGGCGAGTGGCACGACGGTGCTGCCTGCGCCTACCGGGTGAGGGAGTCCTCCGAGACAGCACGCTCCGCGGCGGCGGCGCGGCGCTCGGACAGGTGGCGCGGCGTCGCGAAGCAGGCGACGGCCACGACACCGATGACCAGCACGGCCGCGGGCAGCAGCATCGACTGGGCCATCGCCGTCGCGAAGGGATCGCGCAGCGCCTCGGGCAGAGGCCCGCCGGCCGCGGCGACCTCCGGGGAACCGCCGGTCGTCGACGCGCCCGGGACGAGCGCGGCGATCCGCGACTCCATGAGCACCGCGATGCCCGCGCTGCCGAGCACCGCGCCGACCTGACGGGTCGTGTTGTAGACGCCCGACCCGGATCCGGCCTGGTCCATCGGCAGGTTGCGGGTGGCGCTGGTGGAGATCGGCGCCCAGACGCAGGAGTTGGAGATCCCGAGCAGGGTGAGCGGCAGCAGCAGCTGCCAGACCGGGGTGTCCGGGCCCATCACCCCCGCCAGCCAGACCAGCGCGATGACGAACGTCGACATCCCGAATCCGCCGATCAGCCGCGGGTGGACACGGTCGGTCAACCGCCCGGTGTACGGGGCGAGTGCGCCGGAGAAGATCGCCAGCGGTGCGAGCAGCAGTGCCGCCTCGGTGGGGCTGAAGCCGCGCACGCTCTGCGCGTAGATCATCAGCGGGAAGCCCTGCGCGGTGATCGCGAAGCCGACGGTGCAGATCGCGATGTTGGCCAGCGAGAAGTTCCGGTCTCGGAACAGACGCAGCGTGACCAGCGGCTCGCTGGTGGTGACCCGCTGCCACCACACGAACGCGACCAGCACGACGACCCCGCTGCCGATCAGCGCCCAGATGCCGACGCTCCAGCCGAACTTCTGCCCCTCCTGGATTCCGAAGACCAGCAGGAACATGCCCACGGCGGACAACACCACGCCGACCACGTCGAACCGGCGGCGCGAGGTCTCGAGCGAGGGGACCAGCCGCCAGGCGGCGACGAAGGCGATCACCCCGACCGGCACGTTCACGAAGAAGATCCACTCCCAGCCGAGGCCGCCGACGAGGAGCCCGCCGACGATCGGCCCGGTGAGGGTCGCGACGCCGGCGACGGCGCCCCACAGGCTCATCGCGCGTCCGCGCTGGGCCGCCGGGAAGGTCCGGGTGATGACGGCCATGGTCTGCGGCGTCATCATCGCGGCGCCGAGACCCTGGGCGATCCGCGCGACGATCAGGGCGCCGACGGTCGACGTGAGCCCGCACCACAGCGAGGCCAGGGTGAACACCGCGAGCCCGCAGAGATAGACGCGCTTGGGCCCGAACCGGTCCCCCAGCCGGCCGGTGACCAGCAGCGGGACGACATAGGCGAGCAGGTAGGCGCTGGTCACCCAGACCACGGAGTTGACGTCGGCGTCCAGCGACGTCAGCAGCGCGGGCGTCGCGACGGTGACGATCGTGGCGTCGACCAGGATCATGAAGAACCCGATCACCAGGGCCCACAACGCGGGCCACGGGCTCGTCCCGTCGGCGCTGACCACCTGTTCCCTCGACCGTGTCACCACGCCATCATGCGCTGCCCCGGGGCCGGTCGGTTCAGGCGGGAGGGTCCCCTGCCGGGCGGTTCCGGGCGATCCGGGCGAAGTCGGACACCGCGAGGGTCTCCGCGCGCGCGGTCGGGTCGACGCCGGCGGCGCGCAGGGCCTGCTCGGCCGCCGCGGCCGAACCCGCCCAGCCCGACAGCGCCCCGCGCAGCACCTTGCGACGCTGGGCGAACGCCGCGTCGACGACCGCGAAGGTCGCCGCCCGGTCGGCGTCGGCGGGCGGGTCGTGCCGGGTGAAGGCCAGCAGTCCGGAGTCGACGCCGGGGACCGGCCAGAACACCGCGCGCGGCACCGGCCCGGCGCGGCGGGCCGCCGCGTACCAGGCGAGCTTGGCGCTGGGGGCGCCGTACTCGCGCGAGCCGGGTCCCGCGGCGAGCCGGTCGGCGACCTCGGCCTGCACCATGACCAGCCCGGTCCGCAGCGACGGCAGCTCGGCGAGCAGGTGCAGGATCACCGGCACCGCGACGTTGTAGGGCAGGTTCGCGACGATCGCGGTGGGCGGCGACGCCCCGGGCCCGGCGTCGGCCGCCAGCCGGTCCGCGCCGACCCGCATGGCGTCGGCCCCGGTCACGGTGAGGCGACCGGCCAGCCCGGGGGCACGCTCGGCGACGGTCTCGGGCAGCAGCCCCGCCAGCACCGGGTCGATCTCGACGACGTGCACCCGGGCCGCGACCGGCAGCAGCGCCAGGGTGAGCGAGCCCAGCCCGGGGCCGACCTCGAGGACCACGTCGTCACCGTCGACGCCGGCGGACTTCACGATCCGGCGGACCGTGTTGGCGTCGTGGACGAAGTTCTGCCCGAGCTTCTTGGTGGGACGCAGACCGAGCCGCTCGGCCAGCACCCGGACGTCGGCCGGGCCCAGCAGGCGTGCGGTGGTGGTGCTCCGGTCGCCGTCGGCGTCGATGCTGCGGCTCCGGCCGCCGTCGGTCCCGTGGTCGCTCACGGAACCATTCTCGCGGGGCACCCCGGGCGGGATGCGTGCGGGATCAGCTCAGGCCGAGCTTGGACGAGCAGGACGGCCAGGCGCTGTACCCGCCGCGGTCGTCCTTGACCTTCTCGGCGACCGCGATCTGCTCCTCGCGGGAGGCCTTGTCCGCGGTCGGGGCGTACTGCCCGCCGCCGTAGGCCTGCCAGGTCTGCTTGTTGAACTGCAGCCCGCCCTGGTAGCCGTTGCCGGTGTTGATGCTCCAGTTCCCGCCGGACTCGCACTTGGCGAGCTTGTCCCAGGTCGCGCCGTTGGAGACGGCGGGCGCCGAGGACGTCGCCTTCGCGCCGGCCTTCTCGACGATCTCCTCGACCTTCTTCTTGGTGCCGACCTTCACCACGCGCGGCAGGGCCGGGGTGTCCTGACCGGCGCCGATGCGCTCGCGGGCGACCTCGCGGCCCTGGTCGTAGGTGACCCGCCAGATGATGCTGCGGGCGCCCTCGCGGCCCGGGTCGACGACGGTGCGGGTGCCCTCGTCGAGCGACGGGTCCTGCACCTCCTGCTCCGGCACCGGGAGCTTCTGGGACTCGACGATCTGGGCGTTCACGATGTCCGAGCCGGTGGTCGGGGCGGTGACCGGGGCGAACGACGCCGGGGAGGACGCCCGGTCGAGGTTCATCGACGCCGTGCCGAGATCGGTGGCGTTCGCGGCGAGCCCCGCATGGAGCTCCTGGGCGGGCTGCTCGGCGGGGGCGGAGAGCACCGCGGCGGCGAGCCCACCGGTCGGGACCGAGAACAGCGCGGCCGCGGCGGCGGTCCGGACCCCGGCCCGGGAGCGGGCGGCGGCCGGGCGGTGACGGCCCTCGTAGGTGACGAACCCGGCCTCGTCGCCGGCGAGACCGGCGGGCGCGACGGCGGGGAGCGGTCGCGTGAGCTCGTCGTCGGCGAGCGGTGCGGCGTGACGCGAAGACATGACTTCCCGGGGTCTCGGCTGTCCGGGAAGGAGTCATGACCTGCGGGAACGACGACCGGCGCGGTGCCGGGGAGCGGAACCGTCGCTGGGGAGCGGACCGGTCGTCGTCCCGCGGGTCGGGGGAGCGACCCCGTCCCGGCGGGTACGACGACGGACGTTAGCGGACCGTGACCCGGAGCAGCGTGTCCGACGCGCGCGTGGCGACGAGCGGCCGGGGATCGACGGTGAGTGACGACAACCCCGCCGCTCATCACGGCGGACGGCGTCAATCGGTCGTGCGCAGCCGGAAGATCCGTTCGGCGTTGCGGCGGGCCGTCTCGGCGACCAGTGCCTCGGGCTCCCCGCGGGTCGCGGCGACCCCGCGCACGGTCCACGGCAGCACGTAGGGCTCGTTGGCCCGGCCGCGGTGCGGGTGCGGGGTGAGGAACGGCGCGTCGGTCTCCACGAGGTACTGACCGGCGGGGACGAGGGCCGCCGCGGCGCGCAGCTCGTCGTTGCGCTTGAAGGTGACCGGGCCGGCGAAGGACAGGACGTACCCGGCGTCGGCGCACTCCCGCGCCATCGCGGCGTCCCCGGAGAAGCAGTGGAAGACCACCGTCTCCGGGGCGCCCTCCTCGCGCAGGATCCGCAGGACGTCGGTGTGGGCGTCCCGGTCGTGGATCATCAGCGGCTTGCCGGTGCGCTTGGCCAGCCCGATGTGCCAGCGGAACGCGTCCTGCTGCGCGGCGGGCGGGCTGTGGTCCCAGTAGTAGTCCAGGCCGGTCTCGCCGATCGACACGACACGCTCGTCGGCGGCCAGCCGCTCGATCTCGGCGAGATCTCCGGCGGTGACCCGCGCCGTCCGGGTGGGGTGCAGCGCGACGGCCGCCCACACCCGGTCGTCGGCGTGCGCGGCCCGGACCGCGGACCGGGCGCCGTCGAGGTCGTCGGCGACGGTGACCGCGCCGACGACGCCGACCGCCGCTGCCCGGTCCATCGCGGCGACGACGTCGGCGTCGGTCTCGCAGCCGCAGGCGTCGAGGTGGGTGTGGCTGTCGATCGTGGGTGCGGCGAGCGGTTCGGGCGGCTCGGGGCGGGGACGCCGGCCCGCCGGTGGCCGGTCCGCGTCCCCGCCCGTCGCGGAGCTCACTTCTGGACCGGGGCCCACTCCGGCCCGGTCTCCCCCAGCTCGGGCGCGAGCTTGGCGATGATCGGCGACGGCTTGGCCAGCGGACGCCCCACCTCGATCGGCGAGGAGCCCCAGTGGGCCTGCTCGGCCGCGTAGTCACCGGTGAGGACCGGGTAGGCGGGGCCGTCGCCGAGGTCGTCGACGGTCGTCTTCTCCGGCTGCGCGGCCCACACCCCGGTGCCGCCGAGCGCCTCGTGCACCTTCTGCGCGGCGTGCGGCAGGAACGGGGTGAGCAGCGTGTTGGCGTCCTGCACGACCTGCAGCGCGGTGTGCAGGATCGTGTCCCGGCGCTCCGGGTCGTCCTTGCGCTTCCACGGCTCCTGGTCGGACAGGTACCGGTTCGCCGCGGTGACCACGCGCATCGCCTCGCCCGCGGCCTGCTTGAACCGGTTCCGGGCGAGCAGCCCGCCGACGGTGTCGAACCCGGCCCGGGAGTACGCGAGCAGCTCGGCGTCGGCCTGCCGGGGCGCCGTCGGGGTCGGGATCGCACCCACGTTCTTGTGGGCCATCGAGATGGAGCGGTTGACCAGGTTGCCCCACTCGTTGGCCAGTTCGAAGTTGACCCGGCGGACGAACTCGTCCCAGGTGAAGTCGACGTCCTGGCTCTCCGGCCCGGCGACGGCGATGTGGTAGCGCAATGCGTCCGGACCGAACTCGCGCAGGAAGTCCCCGACGTAGATCACGGTCCCGCGGCTGGTCGAGAACTTCGACCCGCTCATCGTCAGGTACTCCGAGGACACGACCTCGCTGGGCAGGTCCAGCGTCCCGTAGGGCCCGGGCTCGCCGCCGCGGTCGCCCGCGCCGTTCTGCCCGAGCAGGATCGCCGGCCACATCACCGAGTGGAAGGTGATGTTGTCCTTGCCCATGAAGTAGAAGGCCTCGGCGGCCGGGTCGGTCCACCACTGCTTCCACGCGTCCGGGTCCGGGCCGCGGCGGGCCCACTCCACCGAGGCGGACAGGTAGCCGATGACGGCGTCGAACCAGACGTAGATCTTCTTGAGCGGGTTGTCCGACCAGACGTCGAGCGGGACGGGCACGCCCCACTCCAGGTCCCGCGTGATGGCGCGCGGCTTGAGGTTCTCCACCAGGTTCGCGGAGAACCTGAGCACGTTGGGCCGCCAGTCGGTGCGGGTCGACAGCCAGCTGCCGAGCGCCTCGGAGAAGGCGGGCAGGTCGAGGAAGAAGTGCTCGGTCTCGACGAACTTCGGGGTCTCCCCGTTGATCCGCGAGCGCGGGTTCTTGAGGTCGGCCGGGTCGAGCTGGTTGCCGCAGTTGTCGCACTGGTCGCCGCGGGCGCCGTCGTAGCCGCAGATCGGGCAGGTGCCCTCGATGTAGCGGTCGGGCAGCGTGCGGCCGGTGGACGGGCTGATCGCGCCCAGCTGGGTCTTCGGGACGACGTAGCCGTTCTTGTACAGCGCGGTGAACATGTCCTGCACCACGCGGTAGTGGTTCGACGTCGTGGTGCGGGTGAACAGGTCGTAGCTCAGCCCGAGACCCTGCAGGTCGTCGGTGATCACGTCGTTGTACTTGTCGGCGAGCTGGCGCGGGGTCAGCCCCTCGGCGTCGGCCTGGACCTGGATCGGGGTGCCGTGCTCGTCGGTGCCGGACACCATCAGCACCCGGTCCCCCGCCATCCGCCGGTACCGGGCGAACACGTCGGAGGGCACACCGAAGCCGGACACGTGGCCGATGTGCCGGGGGCCGTTGGCGTAGGGCCACGCCACGGCGGTCAGCACGGCTTTGCTCATGCCCTCCAGCGTATTCATCGCCGCCAACGCCTTCTGCGGCGGCACATCACCAAAGATGGTGATAGGGCCCGGAAACCGGGGCCACCCGCCCGGCCGGTGCCATAGTGACGCCCATGGAGCGGGGTGAACGGGACCGCGAGGCCCTCCTCGACGCGGCCCTGCAGCAGTGGGTGGACGGCGGCTGGTCCGCCGTCGACCCCGGAGCCGCCGCGGAGCGGGCCGGGCTGCCCGCCTCGGCCGCGGCGGAGTTCGCCTCGGGCGTCGAGCTCGGGTGTGCGGTGTTCGACCACGTCGTCGACGAGCGCGCCGCCGCCACGATGGCCGCGGTGCAGTCGGCGGCCCCGAACCCGGCCGCCCAGATCCGGGCCGCCCTCACCGCGTGGTTCGACGACGTCGACCGCGACCCGCGACGGGTGGTCGCGCTGATCGACGCGGTCGGCTGCCCGGAGCTGGTGGCGCGCCGGCGCAGCGCCAACCGCGGCTTCGCCGAACTCATGGTCGCCGGCGCCGCCGACAGCCGGATCGAGCCCGACGACCTGCGCGTCGCCGGGCACTTCTGCCTCGGTGGGATGGGCGAGACCGTGCTCGCCTGGCTGGACCCGGAGAGCCCGGTCACCCGGGAGCAGGCCCTGGAGCACGGGGCCCGGCTCTACGAGGCGTGCCTGTTCACCCGCTGAGCCTCACCCCAGCGCCCGGTCCAGGTTGATCGCCGAGCTGATCAGCGACAGGTGCGTGAACGCCTGCGGGAAGTTGCCCAGCTGCTCCCCGGTCAGGCCGATCTCCTCGGCGTAGAGGCCCAGGTGGTTGCCGTAGGAGAACATCTTCTCCAGCGCGATCCGGGCCTGCTCCAGCCACCCGGCCCTGGTCATCGCCTCGACGTTCCAGAACGAGAACATCGAGAACGTCCCCTCCTCGCCGTCGAGGCCGTCGGGCGAGTCCTCGACGTCATAGCGGAACACCAGGGTGTCGACCACGAGGTCGTCGTTGATCGCGTCCAGGGTGGCGAGGAACCGCGGTTCGGTGGGTGCGCAGAACTTCACCATCGGCATGAGCAGGACCGACGCGTCCAGCGTGCGGGCGCCGTAGCGCTGCACGAACGACCCGCGCGGTCCCACGTCCGGGTCCCAGCCGCGGTCCATGATCTGGTGGTAGATCTCGTCGCGGGTGGTGGTCCAGGCCCCCACGTCGCCGGGCAGTCCCCGCCGGCGCGCCATCCGGATCATCCGCTCGACCGCGACCCAGCACATCAGCCGGGAGAACACGTGGTCCTGGCGTCCCGCCCGGGTCTCCCAGATCCCCTCGTCGGGTGAGTCCCAGTGCTCGCGCAGCCAGTCCAGGATCGTGCACAGGTGGGACCAGTCCGCGTGACCGACGCCGTCGCCGTACTTGTCGTAGAGGTAGACCGAGTCGATGATCTCGCCGTAGATGTCGAGCTGCAGCTGCGCGGACGCGCCGTTGCCGGCCAGCACCGGGCGCGAGCCGCGGTAGCCCTCGAGGTGGTCGAGCTCCACCTCGTCGGGGGTCTCGTCGCCGTCGATCGTGTACATCACGCGCAGCGGGCCCTGCTCACCGTCGCGGGTGGAGCCGAACCGCCCGGACAGCCACCCGATGAACGCCCCGGCCTCCTCGGTGAACCCGAGCCGCAGCAGGGCGTAGAGGGTGAACGCGGCGTCGCGCATCCACACGTAGCGGTAGTCCCAGTTGCGCTCGCCGCCGAGCTGCTCGGGCAGCCCCATCGTCGGCGACGCGATCACCGCCCCGGTCGGCTCGTGGGTGAGCAGCTTCAGGGTGAGCGCCGAGCGGTGCACCCGTTCGCGCCACCGCCCCGTGTACGACGAGTGCGCCAGCCAGTCCTTCCAGAACGCGACCGTCCCGGTGAACAGCTCCTCCGCGGCGTCGTCGCAGGCCGTGGGCTCGTCGGTCGCGTCGACCTCCAGCACGAACACCTCGGTGCGGCCCTCGGCGGTGCGGAACTCCGCGCCCGCCGCGTGGTCGGTGACCTCCAGCTCCACCGACGACGTCAGGTCCAGCGTCACGCCGCTGCCGGTGAACCGGATGCCCGCCCCGGCGGTCTCCACCTTCGGTGTCTCCCGGGCGTAGTCGGGCCGGGGCACGACCTCGACCGTCATCGGCACCGAGCCGCGGACGCCGGTGACCCGGCGGACCAGGCGCTGGCGGTGGTCCGGGTCGTGCGGGCCCAGCAACGACATGAAGTCCTGCACCTCGACGATGCCGTCGGAGGTGAGGAAGCGGGTGATGAGGATGTTGGAGTCGGGGTAGTAGAACTGCTGCTGGCTGGCGAGCTCGGTCCCGTCGACGCACGGCGCGAGCCGCCAGTGCCCACCGCGGCCGGCGTCGAGCAGCGAGGCGAACACGCTGGGTGCGTCGAACCGGCCGGGGCAGAACCAGTCGACCGTGCCGTCGGTGCCGACCAGCGCCGCCGAACGCAGGTCCCCGACGATGCCGTGCTCGGCGATCGGCAGGTAGTCGTCGGAACGGGTGGGGCTCACTCCGGCACCCGCCAGCCGCGCGGGCCGGGCAGGTCGAGCGCGTCCTGCGGGCCCCAGGACCCGTCGGCGTAGGTCTGCGTCCGCGGCGGGTCGGCGAGCACCGGGTCGCACAGCTCCCAGAGCCGCTCGACCTCCTCGGTCGAGGTGAACAGCGTGCGGTCGCCCTTCATGACGTCCAGGAGCAGCCGCTCGTAGGCCTCCAGCGCGTCGTCGGGGTCGCCGATCCCGTCGAGGTCGAGCCGCATCCGCCCGCGTCCGACCTTCAGCTCCGGGCCGGGGACCTTCGCCCGCACGTCGAGCTCGGCGGTGACCTGGTCGGCCAGCTCGACGACCAGCTCGGTCGGCGCGCTGCCGGTGGCGGCGCCGGTGAACGAGCCGCCCGGGAACATCGTCAGCGCCGGCTCGTCGAAACCGATGGTGACGGTGCGCCGGGTCGCCCCCATCCGCTTCCCGGTGCGCAGGAAGAACGGGACCCCGAACCAGCGCCAGTCGTCCACGTAGGTCTCCAGCGCGACGAAGGTCTCGGCGGTCGAGTCGTCGGCGACGCCCTCCTCGTCGCGGTAGGAGGCGTACTGGCCGAACACCACCCGCGACGGGTCGAGCGGGCGGATCGAGTGGAAGACCTTCGCCTTCTCCGTGTGCAGCGCGTCCGGCGCGATCTCGTACGGCGGCTCCAGCGCCACGAAGCCCAGGATCTGGAACAGGTGGGTGGAGATCATGTCCCGGAACGTGCCGGTGGACTCCATGAACGACGCCCGGCCCTCGATCCCGATCTCCTCGGGCACGTCGATCTGCACGTAGCGGATGTTCTGCCGGTTCCACACCGGCTCGAACAGGCCGTTGGCGAAGCGCAGGGCGAGCACGTTCTGCAGCGACTCCTTGCCCAGGAAGTGGTCGATGCGGAAGATGTCCTGCTCGTCGTAGACCTCCTTGAGGCCCGCGTTGAGCTCCCGGGCCGACTCCAGGTCGGTGCCGAACGGCTTCTCCAGCACCAGCCGGGAGCGCTCGGCGATCCCGGTCTCCCCGAGCATCGCGACCATCGGGGTCATCGCGGCCGGCGGGACGGAGAGGTAGACGAGCCGGCGCACGTCGGCGTCGTCGCCGCCGAGCTCCTTCTCCGCGGCGCGCACGGCGTCGGCCAGGTCGGCACCGTCCTCGGCGTCGGAGACGACGAAGCTCAGCCGCGGGGCGAACGCGTCCCAGCCGGTGTCGTCGGGCAGGGCGTCGCGGATGCGGTCGCGGAACTCGTCGTCGGAACCGGGCGAGTGCCGCCCGGACCCGATCACCCGGAAGTCCTCGGGCAGCAGTCCCTCGTTGCGCAGGTGGAGCAGGCCCGGGAAGAGCTTGCGCTTCGCCAGGTCGCCGGTGGCGCCGAACAGCACGATCACGTGCGGGGGCAGGTCCGAAGGCATGGTCTCCGGCTACCCCCGGCCGGACCCGCTCATTCGGCGGTGCCGGTCACGAGCGTGTTTCCACCGGCAGGCGTGCGCGGCGTACCGTTGCGGGGGTGAACGTCGACGTGACGCCGCTGCCCGGGATCGGGGTGCGGAAGGAGATCGAGCTGCGCAGCGGCCGCCGGGTCGGGGTCATCGCGCACCGCGACGGGAAGATCGACCTGATCCTCTCCCGTGCCGACGACCCGGACGCCTGCGTCGCGGAGCTGCCGCTGACCACCGAGGAGGCGGGCGCACTGGCGAACCTGCTCGGCGCCCCGCAGCTGGTCAACCAGCTCAAGGACGAGCACGCGGACCTGCCGGGCATCACCACCCGCAAGATGCCGATCAAGCTCAACAGCCCGTTCGACGGCCGTCCGCTCGGCGACACCGCGCTGCGCACCCGCACCCAGGTCTCGGTCGTCGCGATCATGCGCGCGGGCCAGGTGATCCCGTCGCCGACGCCGGCCCACGTGCTGGCGGCCGGGGACATCGTGATCGCCGTCGGGACGGCCGAGAAGCTGGAGCAGGCCGCCGACATCCTCGCGCGCGGCTGAGGCCGCCCCGGTAGCCGTGGACCACACCGCACTCGAACTGCTCGAACTCGGCGCCGTCTTCTTCGGGCTCGGACTGCTCGGCAGGCTCGCCCAGCGGATCGGTCTGTCCCCCATCCCGCTCTACCTGCTCGGCGGACTCGCGTTCGGGGCGGGCGGGGTCGTCCCGCTGGGCGACATCGGCGACTTCACCTCGCTGGCAGGCGAGGTCGGCGTCGTGCTGTTGCTCCTGCTGCTCGGGCTGGAGTACTCCGCGGTCGAGCTCGTCACCGGGCTGCGCCGGTCCTGGACCGCGGGGATCGTCGACATCGTGCTCAACGCGGCACCCGGCGTCGCGGTCGCGCTGGTCCTGGGGTGGGGCGCGGTCGGGGCGATGGTGCTGGGCGGAGTCACCTACATCTCCTCCTCCGGGATCGTCGCGAAGGTCCTGTCCGACCTGGGCAGGCTCGGCAACCGGGAGACGCCGGTGGTGCTGTCGGTGCTCGTGTTCGAGGACCTCGTCATGGCGCTGTACCTGCCGATCCTCACCGCGCTGCTGCTCGGCGTGACGCTGTGGGGCGGGGTCGGTGCGGTCGCGGTGTCGCTCGCGGTGATCTCGGTGGTGCTCGTCGTCGCGCTGCGCTACGGCCGCTACGTCTCGGCGGTCGTCGACTCCGACGACCGCGAGGTCTTCCTGCTCAAGGTGCTCGGTGCCGCGCTGCTCGTCGCCGGGTTCGCCCAGGCCATGCAGGTCTCCGCCGCGGTCGGGGCGTTCCTGCTGGGCATCGCGATCTCCGGGTCCACCGCGGAGAACGCCACCAAGCTGCTGGAGCCGCTGCGCGACCTGTTCGCCGCGGTGTTCTTCGTGGTGTTCGGGCTCTCGACCGACCCGCGGGCGATCCCGCCGGTGCTCGGCTGGGCGCTGGTGCTCGTCGTCTCGACCACCGCGACCAAGTACGCCACGGGCTGGTGGGCGGCGAAGCGGGCGCGGATCGGCCGGATGGGCCGGGCGCGCGCCGGGGCGGCACTGATCGCGCGCGGGGAGTTCTCCATCGTCATCGCCGGGCTCGCCGTCGGCTACGCCGCCGTGCCCGCCGAGCTGTCCGCGCTGGCCACGGCGTACGTGCTGATCATGGCGGTGCTGGGCCCGATCGCCGCGCGCTGCGTCGAGCCCGTCATGCGGGCGCTCCCGACGCGCACGCCCGCGACCGCCTGACGGCGCGCCCGTCCCGGCCCGCCGGCGCACCCCGGACGGGCGTCCTCGCACCGGCCGCGACGGGTGCGACGGCCGCCCGCGGGGTGCGGCGTCAGTCCCGTGCGGCGAGGGTGGCGTTGTAGAGGTCGCGCTTGGGCACCCCCGCGGCCTCCGCCACGGCGGCCACGGCGTCCTTGAGGCGCTCGCCGTCGTCGGTGCGCTCGCGCACGGCGTCGACCAGGGACTCCACCGGCGGGGCCTCGCGGGCCTCGGCACCGGCCAGCACCACGGTCACCTCACCGAGCACGTCCCCGGAGACCGCCCACTCGTGCAGCTCGCCCAGCGTGCCGCGGACGACCTGCTCGTGGGTCTTGGTCAGCTCCCGGCAGACCGCGGCGCGGCGGTCGGCGCCCAGCACCGCGACGGCGTCGGCGAGGGTGTCCGCGGTGCGCCGCGGCGACTCGAAGAACACCACCGCACGGCGCTCGTCGCGCAGGGTCTCCAGCCAGCGCCGGCGCTCACCGGAGCGCCGCGGGGGGAAGCCGTCGAAGCAGAACCGCTCGCACGGCAGCCCGGACAGCACCAGCGCCGTCGTCACCGCGGACGGTCCGGGGGCGCAGGTGACCGGCAGGTCCTCGGCGGCGGCCGCGGCGACCAGCCGGTATCCGGGATCGGAGACCGCGGGCATCCCGGCGTCGGAGACGACGAGCACGGTGGCGCCGTCGCGGACCGCGGACAGCAGGCCGGGCAGCCGCTCGGCCTCGACGGCGTCGTAGTGGCTCACGATCCGGCCCGTGTAGGTGACCGGCAGCGCCGCGGCGAGGTGCCGGAACCGGCGGGTGTCCTCGGCGGCGATCACGTCCGCGGTGGCGATGAGCTCCCGCAGCCGCGGCGACGCGTCCCGCGGATCGCCCAGCGGGGTCGCGGCCAGGACCAGACGACCGGTCGTCGGGGCCGTGTCGGGCGTGGAGTCGGGGGCGGGAGTCACGCGGGCCAGCCTACGATCGGACGCGATGGCCACCACGAGCGCCGATCCCGGGAGCCGGGTCGCCGGAGCGGCACCCGAGCCCGGCCTGATCCCGCGGGGCACCCCGCCCACGCTGCGCCGCGCCGATCCCGGCCCGGCCGCGCGGCTCGGTGCGCCGCCGCCGTCGGACCGGCTGCGTGGATGGCTGGTCACCGCGGGGGTCGTGCTGGTCGCGGCGCTGCTGCGCTTCTACGACCTCGGCGAGCCCACCGACCGCGGGACGCCCGTCTTCGACGAGAAGCACTACGTCCCGCAGGCGTGGGACATGGTCCGCAACGGCGGGGTGGAGAGCAACCCCGGCTACGAGAAGATCGTCCACCCACCGCTGGCGAAACAGCTGATCGCGCTGGGTCAGATGGTGTTCGGCTACGACGGCGTCGGCTGGCGGGTCTCGGCCGCGCTGGCCGGGGTGCTCACGGTCCTGCTGGTCGTCCGCGCAGGCCGTCGGCTGACCCGCTCGACCGCGCTCGGTGGGCTGGCGGGGCTGCTGCTGTGCGCGGACGGGCTGTCGCACGTGCAGTCGCGGATGGGGATGCTCGACGTCTTCTCCGCGCTGTTCGTGGTGGCCGCGTTCGCCGCGCTGCTCGCCGACCGCGACGACGTCCGCTCCCGGATGGCGCGGGTCGTCGCCGAGGGGCGGGTCGCCGAGACCGTCTGGGGCCCGCGGTGGGGGGTGCGCTGGTGGCGGCTCGCCGCGGGCGTCTCGCTCGGCCTGGCGTCGGCGGTGAAGTGGAACGGCGCCTACTACGTCGCCGCGTTCGGGCTGCTCTGTGTGCTGTGGGACGTGTCGGTGCGCCGCCGTGCGGGGGTCGCCCGTCCGTGGGTGGGCACGATGGTCCGCGACGTCGCCCCTGCGCTGTGGGCGCTCGTGCTGATCCCGGTGCTGACCTACGTCGGGTCCTGGTGGGCGTGGTTCGGCAGCGAGACCGGGATCGACCGGCACCAGGTCGGCCGGGAGATCGGGACCGGCGGCGCGTTCGCCTGGGTGCCCGACGCGCTCCGCTCGCTCTGGTACTACCACGGCCAGGCCCTGGCCTTCCACGAGAACCTGACGACCCGGTCCGCGGGGGCGCACCCCTGGGAGTCGAAGCCCTGGACGTGGCCGATGGGGCTGCGCCCGATGCTCTACCGCTACGCCGACGACGCCACCGGCTGCGGGGAGACCGAGTGCGTCTCGGCGGTCATGCTGATCGGCACCCCGGCGCTGTGGTGGCCGGCGATCCCGGTGCTGCTGTGGGGGCTGTGGCGGGCGGTGACCCGGGTCGACTGGCGCTGGACGGCGGTGCTCGTCGGCTACGGCGCCGGGTTCCTCCCGTGGTTCCTCAACCTCGACCGGCAGATGTACTTCTTCTACATGATGCCGGTGGTGCCGTTCCTGGTCCTGGGCGTCGTGCTGGCGATGGGGCAGATGCTGGGCCACTCCCGGATGAGCGCACGCCGGCGGCGGAACGGGTTGCTCGTCGTCGCGACGTGGGTGGCGCTGATCGGGGTCAACTTCGTGTGGCTGTGGCCGATCCTGGTCGGTGACCCGATCACCGCGGCGCACTGGCAGGCCGAGCTGTGGCTCCCGTCCTGGCGCTGACGGCTGCTCCGTGCGGGTGACCTCCGGAACCCGCGCCGACCGCGCGACGACCAACCCGGCGTGAGCCCCGTACTCCGCCGCCTCGCGGTCGCCCTCCCCGCCGTGCTGCTCGCCCTCCTCGTCGGGGCCTCGCCGGCCTGGGCGCACACCGAGCTCGAGTCCAGCAGTCCCGCCGCGAACGCGCAGGTCGGCACCGCGCCGACATCGGTGTCGCTGACCTTCTCCGAGGAGATCGCGGCCGCCGACGCCACCGTCTCGGTGACCGGCCCCGGCGGCACCGACTACGCGGCGGGCCCCGCCACCGGCGACGGCGCCACCCTCACCGTGCCGCTGCGCCCGCTCGGTGCGGCCGGCGGCTACACGATCACCTACCGGGTGGTCTCCGACGACGGCCACCCCGTCTCGGGCACGGTGCCGTTCACCCTCACCTCCCCCGGGCCGGGCGCGGCCGCCGCGACCCCGGGGCGCACCTCCGCGGCTGCGACCGCCGCCGAGCCCGAGGCCGCGCCGCAGACCGTCCCCACCGCGGCCGACGACGGCGGCCCGCCGGTCTGGCCGTGGGGCGTGGCGGCCGTCGTGGTGATCGGGGCCGGGGCGGCGTTCGCGCTGCGCCGGTCGCGGGGCTGACCATCGCCGGTTCCGTCCACGGCGACGGCGTCCCGGCCGACGGCATCCCGCCAGACGGTGTGCCGGGCGACGGTGGCGCCGGGACGCCGGGCGGCCGGGTGCGCGAGCCCGCTCCGGCCGTCGCCGGGTGGGGTGCCGTGCTGCTCGGGGCTGCGGTCGTCGTCGCCGTGGTCACCCGCGGGATCGGGCCGGACGGGGTCGCCGCGGACCTCGCGCAGACCCTGGCACGGGCCGCGGCCGACCTCCTCGCAGTCGTCGCGGCGGGGGCGGCACTGGCCGTGCTGCTCGCCCCCGGCCGGACGCCGGGTGCCGACCGGGTGCTGACCGCCGCCGCCCCGCTGTGGTCGGCCGTGCTGGTGGCGGAGACGTTCGTCCGCGGCGCGCTGGTGTCCGGTCGGAGGCTCACCGAGGTCCGCGGACCGGACGTGCTGGAGTTCCTGACCGGGCCCCGCGCCGGGACCGGTCAGCTCGTCGCGGTGGCCGCGGCGCTGGCGTTGGCCGGGGTCGCCGGGTCGCGGCCCGCGCGGCCGGGCACCGGGCCGGGGCCCGCCGCGCTCGCGCTGGTGCTGGTCGTCGTCGCAGCGGCGGCCCCGGTGGCGACCGGGCACACCGCGGCGTCCACGGTCGCCTGGTTCGCGGTGCCCGCGGTCGTCGTGCACGTCGCGGCGGCGCTGCTGTGGCTCGGCGGGCTGGGCGCGGTGCTGGTCACCGCTCGCGACACGGACGTGCTCGCGGTCGCGCTGCCGCGGTTCTCCCGGCTCGCGCTCGGCGCCGTGGTGGCGTTGGGGGTGTCCGGGGCGCTGGCCGCCACCGCACGGCTCTCCGCACCCGTCGAGCTGGTCACGACCGCCTACGGCGCGGTCGTGGCCACCAAGGTCGTGTTGCTCGCGGTCGCCGCCGCGCTCGGTGGCATCACCCGGTCCCGGCTGCGGGCAGGGCGGCTCCCGGTGCTGGTGTGGGCCGCAGTGGAGGTGCTGGTGCTGGCCGGGGCGACCGGGGTGGCCGCCACGCTCACCCACACCGCCTGAGCGGTCAGCGGGTCGTCGCGGCGGCGAGCTGCGGCTCCAGCTGGTCGATCGCGTACAGCAACGCGTCCGGGCCGCCGTAGGACAACGCGCCGCCCAGCGGGTCGGAGAACGTCGTGTAGAGCGTGCGGCCCTCACGGACGACGTCGAGTCGGGCGAACGGCACCGACGCCGTCATCTGCTGCTCGGTCGCGCCGTTGACGAACAGCACGTCGCGGTCGAGCAGGTCCAGCCGCTCCTCGCTGACGTCCCCGGAGTGCTCCTGCGTCGCGAAGCCGAGCGCGTCGAACAGCGCGCGCCGCGGGTCGCCGGCCGGGATCAGGTAGTGCCCGCCGTTCTCCGGCCCGAAGTCCTCGACGAGCACCTTCCCGGCGAACGACGGGTGGGCCGCGCGGACCGCGGCGATCCGGTCACGAATTCCGGCCGCACGCCGCTCGGCGAGGTCCTCCCGGCCGATGGCCTTGCCCGTGGTGAGCAGCTGCACGTCCCACGGGGTCTTCTCCGGCGGGTACGCGGAGGACTGCACGACGGTCGGCGCGATCGCGGACAGCTTCCGGTACATGTCCTCGTCGATGTCCTCGTAGATCGCGATGATGACGTCCGGCCGGCTCGCGGCGACGGCCTCCAGGTCGATGCCGTCCTCACCGGACCGCGGGACCTCGGCCCCCTTCGTCACGGCCCGCACCCACGGGAAGCTCCAGTAGGCGTCGAACCACGAGCGGGTCATGACGGGGACGACCCCGAGCCCCAGCACGAAGTCCTGGTCGTTCCAGCCGACCGTGGCGACGCGCTCGGCCTGCGCCGGAACCGTCGTGGTGCCGTAGCGGTGCTCGATCGTCGCCCCGGTGGGTGCCGCGGCGGGTGCGGCGGGTCCACCGCACCCCGCCAGGACGACGGCGACCAGCACCGTCGCGATCAGTCCGCCCAGTCGTGCCCGTGCCCGCACCATTGCGCCACCTCCACGGCGGCGTCCCTCGCCGGCGCCGTCGTACCCCATCAGGTGAGGTTAGGCTCATCAATAGTCCGGGCGGGTGATGTCCCTGCGCATGCGCAGCGACCACAGCCCGTCGGCCACGTCGGAGGTGTGCATCGGGACGCGGTCGTGCTCGACGAAGCCACGGGCCCGGTAGAACGGGATGCCCAGGTCGTTGCCCTCGGCGACGCTCACCCACATCTCGGTCGCGCCGTGGCCGCGCAGCTGCCCGGTGACGTGGTCGAGCAGCCGGGTGCCGATCCCCTCGCCCCGGCGGTCCGGGTCGAGGTAGAGGACGTAGAGCTCGCCGACCCACTCGCCCGTGACCGCTCCGCCTGCCGCGCCGACCACGGAGCCGGTCTCCTCGGCGACCACGTAGCCCAGCCAGTGCGGCGGGGCCGGGACCGTCTCGGCGCGGACCCGCGCCTCGTCGTAGAAGCGGGCGACGACGTCGTCGACGAACGACTCCGGCAGCAGGTCCCGGTAGGTGGCCCGGTAGGCCCGGGTGCACACGTCGGCGATGCCGGGAGCGTCGGCCGGCACGGCGGCACGGACGGTGGGTGCGGACGGGGCGACCATGCGGCGACCGTAGCCCGCGACGCCGTACGGCCGGACCCCGTCGGGCCCGGCCTTCTGGCGGTGGGTCGTCGTCCGCGGCTACGAGGCCTGCGGTCGGTCGGGGTCGGGATCGGCGCTTCCGGTCGACCCGATCAGGGTCCAGTCGTGCTTGCGCGCGAACTCCCGGAACTCCTCGGAATCGATTTCCATCGCGTCACCCTTGGCCTGGAGCTCGACCATGTCTTCGATGAAGTGCTCGAAACCTCCGGGAACCGAGATCTGCAGAACACGCGGCACGGTCTCCCCCACCGGCTTGATCGCATGGGGAACCCCGGCCGGCAGGAACATGAAGCTGCCCGGGCCGACCTCGTGCCGCTCGTCGTCGAAGGTCACCCGGAGGGTGCCGTCCAACAGGAAGAAGAGTTCGTCGGCGGTCTCATGGATGTGGAGCGGGAGTTCGTGACCCACCGACACCTCGAGGACCGAGTACTGGCCGTCGGTGTGAGCCGCGCCCGCCTTGAGCAGGTAGAGCGGTGCGATGTCGACGCGGGTCTCCAGGGCCTCGCCCGGCCCGAGCTTGATGAACCGAGCCTTCTTCGAGGATCGATCGGCGTTGACCCGTCCGGCATTCATCCAGGGAACTCTCTTTCTCGTGACGGGCGGCTTCAGAGGCCGTACGGGCCGAAGCGGCTCCAGGCCACCAGCACGGCGAGGACCAGCAGGACGGCGTTGAAGCCGATCGCGGAGAACCAGGGCCCCCTCCCGGCCGAGGCCGAGGGCGATGGCCCGGCCGATGCCGCGACTGGATCCGGTGACGAGGGCGGTCTTGCCGCTGAGCGTGCTGGTCATGCTGGTGTCCTCGCGGTCCTCGGGAGGTGGGGTGCCGGTTGCTGTCAGGTCACTCCGGTCCGGCGTCGCGATCGACGGACGGCGCATCCGAGCTCGGAGCGCTGTTGCGCATGAGGCGGATGTGGATCACGGAGTGGGTCAGCGGCGTGCGTTCCAGACCAGGGGCGCCTGGCGGATCCAGGCGTCGTCCTCGACGGTCTGGACGAGGAACCGGGCGAGGTCGGCGCGGTTGATCGTCGTGCCGGGCTTCTCGGTGCCGGCCTCGGCCGCTCGCACGGGACCGGAGGCGGGCTTGTCGGTCAGGGCGACGGCGCGAGCCAGGGTCCAGTCGACGTCGGACGAGGCGCGCACGACCTGGTCGACGCCGGTGTGGTCGTCGAAGCCCACCTTGACGTTCGACAGCGTGATGAACGCCTTGACCAGCGGGTTGAGCCGGGCCCAGTCGTCGCCCGCGCCCTGGGTGGAGGTCAGCACGATGCGGCGGATGCCCTGCTCGCCCATGACGGTGAGGGTGTCGCGGGCGGCGTCGGTCATGAACGTCGGCGGGCTGACCGGCTTGGCCCACGGGTTGTCGGACGCGCGGGCGTTGTTCAGCACGCTGATCACCGCCTCGGTGCCTTTCGCGGCCCGGCGGATGTCGTCGATGTTCGCGGGGGTGCCCTGGACCAGCTCGACGCCGGCCGGCGCCCGCACCGCGTCGGGGTTGCGGACCAGCGCGCGGACGAGGTGGCCGCGCCGGGCCGCGTGCTCCAGCACGTGGGCGCCGGTGCGGCCGCTGCCGCCGAGGACCAGCAGGGTGCTCATGGTGATCGCAGTGCCTTTCGAGGAGTGCAGGGGTGGAGTTCAGGGGTGGATCAGGCGCGCTCGGGGACGGCGCAGCCGTCCGGCCCGCAGACCGGGGCATCGCCGCCGGCGGTGGCGAGGGTCAGGGGGTGGCTGTCGTCCCAGGCCGTGCGCAGCAGCTCGAGGAGGCTGTCGCTGTCCTGGGCGCCGGGCACGCCGTAACGGCCGTCGACGACGATGAACGGCGCACCGGTCGCCCCCAGGCGCTGGGCGCGGGCCGCGTCGTCGCGGACCTGCCGGCGGTAGCGGCGGTCGGTCAGGGCCTGGCGGGTCTGCTCGCGGTCCAGGCCGAGCTCGTCGGACAGACCCAGCAGGTCCTCCAGGGAGAAGACCGGCTCGGCCCTGCCGAAGTAGGTCCCGAAGATCAGGTCCCAGGCCTCGCGGTTGCGGCCCTGGGCGCTGGCGTGGGCGAGGAACTCGTGCGCCAGATCGGTGTTGCCGACCTCGTTGTCCAACACCCGGTAGGGGGTCAGGCCCTCGCTCTCGGCGAGCTTCTCGATCCGCCGGGTCGAGGCCTCGGCCCGGTCGCCGCCGATACCGTGCTGGCGGAGCAGGGCCTCACGGACGGAGAAGGTGCGCCCCTCCGGGAAGCTGCCGCCGAGCGGGAACGAGTGATGGACCAGGTCCACCTCGTCCGCGTGTTCGAACCGCTCGATGGCCCTGGCCACCCGGTGGTTCCCCAGCCCGCACCACGGGCAGGTCACATCGGACCAGATCTCCACCTTCATCACGCGCCTCCATTACTTACGACTTGTGCGTAACGCCATGATGGACCAGCATGGGAGGCGATACAAAAGGCACATCGGTGTGCGTGCCGGAGAGGAATGTGCGTCATGGAGACGACCGCGGAACGAGAGACGGCGGCAGGAGCGGCGGCGATCGGGCCGTGTGCGGCCATTCCTGCCGAACACATGGACTTCATCCGCCAGACCCTCGACCGCGTCGGCGACAAGTGGAGCCTGCTGATCATCGCGGTCCTGCAGTCAGGACCACTGCGCTACACCGACCTGCAACGACAGGTCCCCGGCATCTCCCAGCGCATGCTCACCCTCACCCTGCGCCAGCTCCACCAGGACGGCCTGATCACCCGCACCGCCTACGCCGAGGTCCCCCCGCGCGTCGAGTACGCCCTCGCCCCGCTGGGGCACGGCCTCCACGAGATCGTCACGTCGCTGATCGGCTGGGCTGCCGACCACCACGACGAGATCCGCGCCAACCGCGAACGCGCCGCGACGGCCGGACGATGACCACCGGGCGAGCCGCCACGGACAGGACGCGATTCGCGGGTTGCCGACCGGGAGACCGTCCCGACTCGTGAGCGCCACCGTGTCCTGGTGCGCGGCGGCCGGGTCGGCATCACCGATGTCGTCATCCGATCAGGACGGGGTCCGGTCACGACCAGCTAGGGTCTCGTCGTGTCACTCCGCATTTCCAGCGTCCTGAGCGCGTGGGCCGCAAGCGATGACATGCACGCCCCGAACCCGCCTGCCCCGCACGACCGAGTGGCCGCGGTGGAACACGCGATTCACCGCGAGCTCCCGTCGGCGTTCCACGAGCTGTACGCCTTGAGCGACGGGAGCCAGTGATCAGATCCGAATGGTAGTCGTACGGCAGATGATCGAGCTCTCAAGGCTGGCATCATCAATGCTGTTCAAGAACTTGGTGAGTTCTGCCGGTCGTAGCACTTGATCTTGGCGAGTTGGGCGGGACAGGATGTTCCGTGCGTGAAATGTTGATGTTGTCGGATCGGGAGGAGATCTCGAGGGGTCTGGCGGAAGGCTTGTCCTACAAGCAGATCGCCTCGGTGGTGGGTCGTGATCCGTCGGTGATCTCTCGTGAGGTCCGTCGCCACGGCGGACGCCACGAGTACCGGGCCGCGGCAGCGCAGGAACGGGCCCAGGCGGCGCGGGCGCGCCCGAAGCAGCTCGCGGTGGACCGCTATCCGCGGTTGCGCGGGATCGTGCACGCTCTGCTGCGTCGTGGCTGGTCACCGGCCTCGATCGCGGGCCGGTTGCCGACCGAGTATCCCGACGATCAGGCTTGCCGGGTGTCTCACGAGGCGATCTACCAGTGGATCTATGCCACCCCGGTGTCCACCCTGGCCCGCGAGCTGCTAGCACTGCGCTCCGGGCGCACCACTCGACGTGGCGGACGGAAGCCACCACCGGCTCCGCGGATCAAGGACCCCGTCTACATCGACGAGCGCCCCGTCAACGCCGAGGGGCGTGTGGTGCCCGGGCACTGGGAG
>NZ_MCIP01000001.1:2315018-2316312 GCF_001932425.1 Pseudonocardia sp. Ae505_Ps2 | reverse complement strand
GGAAGAAGCCCTCCGAGATATTCGCCGAACTCGTTGAGCTAGATGCTTCGACCGCCTGAATTCGCCCTTCGCCACGACTTGGCGCACCTGAGGGACTGCGGCGTGGAGTGCTGCACGTCGCTCCGTGAACGACGCAGGGAAGAGGCCGTGCTTGATAAACTACTGGGCATTGTAGAGCTCAATTACGTCAGTCACGACGACATTACTTCAGTACGTCCGAAACCTTCAGGAAGCTCGACAGGGTCTTCCACCTGACAATACGCACCGTAGTCGTTGACGCCATAGACCTTTAGCCTTCGATCAGACGGAGACCCGGCGGACTCATCCGTACTCACGATGTCAACGCCCGGACTTCCGATTCGAGCTGTAGGTTTCCTTGCTCACCAAGCTGGTTCATGTACCGCTCCGCGTCCGCTTTCAAGTTCGCGTCACCAGATGTGATAGCAGCAGCCAATATCTGCGGAACCGCGTCACGCATAAGACCATAGCTCGTGAGACCATCCTCGTCCTGGACAGCGAGCAGCAAGCGAAGCACATCGAAAGCCGCATGGGGATCTAGGGACGCCGAGGACCCCAGCTCCTCGCTGATCATGTATCGCTGCCTACCAAGCGTAGGATCGAGCGACGCCACTTCCTTGAGTCTTGGCAGCCACCAGCCAGTTTCAAACTTCCCGCTCTTGACCACCCAGTAGAAGCCGCTCAGCTCCTCCTTGTCGGCAGGATGCTCCCGCACATGTTCAAGCCTGCTGTCCCACAAGGTGGCGAATTTGTCACGAATTCCCGACGAAACCTCGTCTGCACGCATGAAACGCCAGGCTACATGTCCCATCGCTCCACCCCGCACGTCAACTGGCGCCTCGGAGAAGAAGACCGTCACTACTGGATCGTCAAGAGTCTGTTCGCCACGAATGACTGCTTCGACGAGCCAGCCCCCAATTTCCTGAAGCGGATCGGTTTCCGTTCGCCATCCCACTGCGACTGCCTCAGTCGACCTGATTGCTCCGATCATGGCAGGACCAAGCAATTCGAGCAACTGCTTGTGGTACCGATGAGTCGCTACTGCAACGCTGAGTGCAAATTGCTGATTCCTGCTTGAGTCTTCCTCAGCGCCAAACCAATCCCCGCGCCGCAACTCGACCCACTCCTGGTCAGCAATGAAGAGTCGGGCCAACCCCTCACCCAGCACGGCGCGGGATGCCCCGTACGGGTCATCTCTGGCGAGCTCGTCCTCAAACGCGGAACGAGCTGCCTCGAACCAGCCCGTCTCAGACCCATGCGCTATTAGATGAGTGAG
>NZ_MCIP01000001.1:2313427-2315006 GCF_001932425.1 Pseudonocardia sp. Ae505_Ps2 | reverse complement strand
ACTGCGGGGCGGAGATGGCCGGCCACGCCGCCGTCACCAAGGGGTCGATGCCGGTGTACTTCGCCCACCCGCACTCGCCGTGGGAACGCGGCAGCAACGAGAACCTCAACCGCATCGTGCGCGAGTACTTCCCGAAAGGCACGGAAATCACCTCGGACCCGAAGTATCTGGCGATGGTGGCTTGCGATATCAACGACCGACCCCGTAAGATCCACAACTGGAAGAAGCCCTCCGAGATATTCGCCGAACTCGTTGAGCTAGATGCTTCGACCGCCTGAATTCGCCCTTCGCCACGACTTGGCGCACCTGAGGGACTGCGGCGTGGAGTGCTGCACGTCGCTCCGTGAACGACGCAGGGAAGAGGCCGTGCTTGATAAACTACTGGGCATTGTAGAGCTCAATTACGTCAGTCACGACGACATTACTTCAGTACGTCCGAAACCTTCAGGAAGCTCGACAGGGTCTTCCACCTGACAATACGCACCGTAGTCGTTGACGCCATAGACCTTTAGCCTTCGATCAGACGGAGACCCGGCGGACTCATCCGTACTCACGATGTCAACGCCCGGACTTCCGATTCGAGCTGTAGGTTTCCTTGCTCACCAAGCTGGTTCATGTACCGCTCCGCGTCCGCTTTCAAGTTCGCGTCACCAGATGTGATAGCAGCAGCCAATATCTGCGGAACCGCGTCACGCATAAGACCATAGCTCGTGAGACCATCCTCGTCCTGGACAGCGAGCAGCAAGCGAAGCACATCGAAAGCCGCATGGGGATCTAGGGACGCCGAGGACCCCAGCTCCTCGCTGATCATGTATCGCTGCCTACCAAGCGTAGGATCGAGCGACGCCACTTCCTTGAGTCTTGGCAGCCACCAGCCAGTTTCAAACTTCCCGCTCTTGACCACCCAGTAGAAGCCGCTCAGCTCCTCCTTGTCGGCAGGATGCTCCCGCACATGTTCAAGCCTGCTGTCCCACAAGGTGGCGAATTTGTCACGAATTCCCGACGAAACCTCGTCTGCACGCATGAAACGCCAGGCTACATGTCCCATCGCTCCACCCCGCACGTCAACTGGCGCCTCGGAGAAGAAGACCGTCACTACTGGATCGTCAAGAGTCTGTTCGCCACGAATGACTGCTTCGACGAGCCAGCCCCCAATTTCCTGAAGCGGATCGGTTTCCGTTCGCCATCCCACTGCGACTGCCTCAGTCGACCTGATTGCTCCGATCATGGCAGGACCAAGCAATTCGAGCAACTGCTTGTGGTACCGATGAGTCGCTACTGCAACGCTGAGTGCAAATTGCTGATTCCTGCTTGAGTCTTCCTCAGCGCCAAACCAATCCCCGCGCCGCAACTCGACCCACTCCTGGTCAGCAATGAAGAGTCGGGCCAACCCCTCACCCAGCACGGCGCGGGATGCCCCGTACGGGTCATCTCTGGCGAGCTCGTCCTCAAACGCGGAACGAGCTGCCTCGAACCAGCCCGTCTCAGACCCATGCGCTATTAGATGAGTGAGACCACGCAGCCAGACTGGCCAGCGCCAGTTGAGCGATAGGGTCAGCGCATCCATGCTGCTGTCTTT
>NZ_MCIP01000001.1:2254566-2313415 GCF_001932425.1 Pseudonocardia sp. Ae505_Ps2 | reverse complement strand
CTGACCTGGGACTGCGGGGCGGAGATGGCCGGCCACGCCGCCGTCACCAAGGGGTCGATGCCGGTGTACTTCGCCCACCCGCACTCGCCGTGGGAACGCGGCAGCAACGAGAACCTCAACCGCATCGTGCGCGAGTACTTCCCGAAAGGCACGGAAATCACCTCGGACCCGAAGTATCTGGCGATGGTGGCTTGCGATATCAACGACCGACCCCGTAAGATCCACAACTGGAAGAAGCCCTCCGAGATATTCGCCGAACTCGTTGAGCTAGATGCTTCGACCGCCTGAATTCGCCCTTCGCCACGACTTGGCGCACCTGAGGGACTGCGGCGTGGAGTGCTGCACGTCGCTCCGTGAACGACGCAGGGAAGAGGCCGTGCTTGATAAACTACTGGGCATTGTAGAGCTCAATTACGTCAGTCACGACGACATTACTTCAGTACGTCCGAAACCTTCAGGAAGCTCGACAGGGTCTTCCACCTGACAATACGCACCGTAGTCGTTGACGCCATAGACCTTTAGCCTTCGATCAGACGGAGACCCGGCGGACTCATCCGTACTCACGATGTCAACGCCCGGACTTCCGATTCGAGCTGTAGGTTTCCTTGCTCACCAAGCTGGTTCATGTACCGCTCCGCGTCCGCTTTCAAGTTCGCGTCACCAGATGTGATAGCAGCAGCCAATATCTGCGGAACCGCGTCACGCATAAGACCATAGCTCGTGAGACCATCCTCGTCCTGGACAGCGAGCAGCAAGCGAAGCACATCGAAAGCCGCATGGGGATCTAGGGACGCCGAGGACCCCAGCTCCTCGCTGATCATGTATCGCTGCCTACCAAGCGTAGGATCGAGCGACGCCACTTCCTTGAGTCTTGGCAGCCACCAGCCAGTTTCAAACTTCCCGCTCTTGACCACCCAGTAGAAGCCGCTCAGCTCCTCCTTGTCGGCAGGATGCTCCCGCACATGTTCAAGCCTGCTGTCCCACAAGGTGGCGAATTTGTCACGAATTCCCGACGAAACCTCGTCTGCACGCATGAAACGCCAGGCTACATGTCCCATCGCTCCACCCCGCACGTCAACTGGCGCCTCGGAGAAGAAGACCGTCACTACTGGATCGTCAAGAGTCTGTTCGCCACGAATGACTGCTTCGACGAGCCAGCCCCCAATTTCCTGAAGCGGATCGGTTTCCGTTCGCCATCCCACTGCGACTGCCTCAGTCGACCTGATTGCTCCGATCATGGCAGGACCAAGCAATTCGAGCAACTGCTTGTGGTACCGATGAGTCGCTACTGCAACGCTGAGTGCAAATTGCTGATTCCTGCTTGAGTCTTCCTCAGCGCCAAACCAATCCCCGCGCCGCAACTCGACCCACTCCTGGTCAGCAATGAAGAGTCGGGCCAACCCCTCACCCAGCACGGCGCGGGATGCCCCGTACGGGTCATCTCTGGCGAGCTCGTCCTCAAACGCGGAACGAGCTGCCTCGAACCAGCCCGTCTCAGACCCATGCGCTATTAGATGAGTGAGACCACGCAGCCAGACTGGCCAGCGCCAGTTGAGCGATAGGGTCAGCGCATCCATGCTGCTGTCTTTAGCGCCGACGACATACCGCGAGAATTCCGTCTTATCGTTGGCGGCCCCAAGAAGAAGCTCAGCAACCTGATTCAGAATACTTACCGGTACCAGTACGTTGCTGCCTTCATCTCGCTTCTTTGCGAGCTCCTCAAGAAGCCCCACAACGGCTTCCTTCGCTGGCCGAAAGTCCAGATCCTCATCAAATCTTCCCCCTTCGGCCGGAAATCCAGACTCATCACTGTGTGCAAGAATCTGGCGCGCCGTCAAGAGCACTTGCTCCCAATTCAGCGTCAGACCCGCTTTAACTGCCGCTTCCCAGCCCTGCATAATGCTCCGCAGGTACGTAGGGCGTAGCCGATCTACGAGACCCTCAACGCCAGCGATCGCGTCTGGGCTCGTAGTCAAGAGCGCGGCGACACTCCGGCCTTGACCCTCATGCGACGGCTCAGGCCCAAACCCATTGCCAGTATCGTGCCAGCTTTCCAGATGAGCCACCAGCTCGTTGGGACTCATTAACGACATCTCGTCCTGAGTGATCGGACTATTTGGCCCCGTCCAAGAAGTGATCGTGCTCGACGGCTCTCGTGGCGACTCAATTACTCCAAGCCGAGCGTCCAGCTCAGCTAGCCTGTCACGCAACTCAGCAGGTAATGCGTCGCTGCCTATCGCCGCAAGCCACCGGTGCATCCAAGCGTCTTGGTACTGCAAGACGCTCTTGTTGATGGCGGCCGGATCGTCGGTCTCGCGTGCGAGCCACTCACGGAGACGTTCGTCGTCTAGTCGCGCACAAGCCAAGTCGAGCGCAGTGGCAAGCTTCTCAAGAGAGTCGGGACGTCGCTTAGCGAATGCCCGTGCAAGATCGGCGTAGTCGATTCGGCATCCTTCAGATAGGGACGGTTCGTCTAGGAGAAGCTCGTACGCTACATCCAACAGGGGAGCCATGCCGGATTCGTCAACGTCCTGCTCGATTGCCTCGCTTAGCGAGAACAGTGCAATCTTTCTAGTCAGAATCATCTTCGTATCGAGAAGCAGCGACCTCGACTTCTGCGGGTCCTGCTTCATTGCCGTTATTGCCAAATCGCGAACTGCATCGATAAGCGCTTGCTCGACATCTTCGTACTCGCGGTCACTTACCCGTATGGAATCTCTCGCGAAGTAGGATATATCCGACTTCTTACTAAAGTGTCCATTGCTACGCTCGAACACCACGAGCCAGGGCAGTACGACAGCAAGGCCCCCACCGCCGAGCTTCTCGACGAGCCGGGGCAACTCGTGCGCGTACCAATATTCCTCCAAAGCTGTGCCAGTCTTGTCGAGGCGCTTGGTCTTCATAGGCTTAAAGAGCAGATTGGCAAACCATATCCCCGCCTCGCGTTGGCCGCCGCTCAGGAGATTCGTGGCGAAGCCGACCAGATGTCTCGGGTCGGTTCTCCAGCCGAAGCCAGTCGACACCCAGAAATTAATCAGAGGGCGCAGCCTCACCGCCTGATCGGCCGGGATCGAAGATCCGACCTCGAACACGGCCCGCTTCACCCAAGCATTATTACTCTTAGTGAGCTTCACCAGCACGTCGACGACATCAACTGGCACCTCATTGGAGACGCGGACAAGATAGTCGATCTCTGGCCAGTAGATGTCCCGGACACTCCCGTCGTCAAGCACTTTTGGCTCAGGGGGATTGGCGAAGGCGCCCTGCTTCGCGAGAGCCTTCACCCATAGAGGATTTTTCAGGCCCTCGAAGAATGCACGTCTGAGCTGGAGGGTGGGGATGCGCCGAAGCACCTCCTTCAGTTGCTCGTCGGTTGGTTCTCGGTATTTCTCCATTTAGCTGCGCTCCTCACCGGTATAGTTAATATCATCAAGAAGATCTCGCACAGTACGAACATTCTCAAAGAACACACCCGCCCGCACCTCGATTACGTCCTCCACAATGCGAATCTTGGTAAGCAGGTCCTCATCGCTTGGCAGATCTCGATGATTTTCGGAGTCGCGGTCGAGATGGGCCCACGAAACAAAGAAGCCATAGGTAGCATTCCATTGCTTCAGCACGGGTACCTTGGCGGTTTCATCCCCGGCCAGCAGAGCGGCCGCATTTCGCGTGTTGCGCCCATCCTCTTTCGCCGCAGTTTTGATCAGAGAGTCAAACGCCTGCGCGACGGCCCTTGGGACGGGGAGAATATCCTGATCCGCAGACAGATCCAGATCCGGATGCTCCGCAAGCAAGCGCGGCAACTTCCTAGTTAGAGAACCCGAGGAAGGATCTGGTCGCGGCTCAAGCTTGTCCAGGATCAGCACTGGAAGGTTGATCATTAGTTCGCGTATGCAATGGCAAATCATGGATACCCGTGCTACTTCAAAGCCGACTTCCGGCTTGCCCCGGAGCAAGTGCAGCGCTGACCGATACATGCCTGCCAATCTGGAGCCCCGCTCTTCCAGGCACTTGGCAACACGCTCTTGCCGCTCGTCTAGCGTCGTGGGCTCCAGCATCACGGCATCCCGAGGCAGATGCGTCGCGACGTGTTCCCCTGCCCACATGACAGGAATTCCTGTTCCGGCTCGGGCTGCGATGACACGTAATCGACCTGCACAGACGAAGATCCTCTCGGGCTGGACCGCGGCTACCCCGATATCCTCCCGCACGGCACCGACAGTTCCGGCGACGGCCATCTACGCGGCGCCTCGCTCCTGGCCCGCGTCTGGTGTCACCTCGTCCTCCAGCACCTACACGAACGCCACGCCGGACTTGGCGAACACCCAGCCTCTACGCAGCGGGAAGGAGCGCAAGCACCCGCACTACCTGCGCGGCACCATCTACTGCGGACACTGCGGCGAGCGGCTCGTCTACACCCAACGCAACGGCCGAGACGGGTGCTACCGCTACTACGGCTGTGGCAAGAAGCGCCGGCCTCGCGCAACTGCGCGAGCAAGATCGTGCGGCTGGACAAGATCGAGGACGGCATCGCCAACCTGTACCGCCGCCTCCAACTCCCGGCCGACGAGGTCCAGCGGCTACGCACCGCCGCGCATGCCGAAATGGCCGGACAGTCGGCCGACTCCCAGCGGCACGCCGCCCAGGCCAACCGCCGCCTGGCTGCCCTCGGCGAAGTGCGCGCCAAGCTCATGCAGGCCCACTACGCCGAGGCCATCTCCCTCGAGATGCTCAAGGCCGAGATGAACCGGCTCCCCCGAGCCATCTCTGCCACCGAGCAGGAGGTCGCCTTCGCGAACGCCGAACTGGCCGACGTCGAGAAGATCCTGGAGCAAGCGCTCATCGTGGCCGGTAGCTGCTACCAGCACTACGAGGCCGCCCCGCCGTTCGTGCGGCAACAGATCAACCAAGGCTTCTTCGAAAAGCTCTGGATTGGACAGGACGGTGCCGTCGAGAAAGCCGAGCTGACCGAGCCGTTCCGGGTGCTGCTGGCGTCTGACACCTGGGTGTCAGAGGCAACAGATGCAAACGAAAACCGTCGCCATCCGGACGGGGATGACGACGGTCAGGGTTCGCATAATCTAGCTTTGGTGGAGCTGAGGGGAATCGAACCCCTGACCTTCTCGATGCGAACGAGACGCGCTACCAACTGCGCTACAGCCCCAGGTGTATCAGGCCCGCCCTCGCGGGCCGACCTGAAGAACCCTAACAGACCCCTACTCCCCCACCGCACGCCGGTGGGGGGTACCCGCGTCGAACTCGTCGGGCTCCTCCTCGGCGTCCACGTCGACCAGCGACGTCCCGGCCGGGACGGGCGGCGGCGGGGCCGCGGCGAGGCGCGGGAGCGACGACTCGTGCTCGGTCCCGACGGGGCCCTCGACGGTGCGTCCGCGGGCCGGGAGCACGCCCAGCGGCTCGCCGGTGCCGCGGACGCGGGTGGGCTCGCCGTCGTCGGCGGTCCAGTCGTCGTCCTCGTCGGCGCCCGCGGTGTCGGGGGCGGCGGTCGCGCGGATCTCGTCGTCGGCCCGTCCGGTGGAGGCCTCACGGCCGCGGTGGGCCCACTCGTCGAGCTCGGGGTCGTCGGCGGCCGGGGACTGCCGGGTGCCGGCCAGGCGTGCGGCACGGCGGGCCCGGATGCCCTCCTCGATGCGGACCTGGCGACGCAGGTAGGTCAGGTAGCCGACCAGGCCGACGCCGACGGCGCCGGTGACCCACCAGAACACCGTCGAGACCAGCAGCGCGGCCGCGCCGGCGGCGAGCAGCAGCACGAGCAGACCGAGGACGACGCGCTGGCGGAACGCGTACTTGGCGTGCGCGGCCGCGGCGGCGGCCTCCGGGTCGAAGCCCCCGCGGCCGGGCCGGTAGCGGGCCGGCGGGCGGGACCAGCCGTCCTCGTCGACCTCGCCGATCCCGTCGGCGTCGATCCCGTGCTCGTCGTCGGCGTCGACGAGGTCGGCGGGTGCGTGGTCCTCGTCGGACCGGGGGTCGCGCTCCCGGTCCGACCGGACCCGCTCGTCAAGGCCGGCGTCGTCGTGGTCCACGAGGTCGTGGTCGAGATCGGCGCGGTCGAGATCGTCATCGCGATCGTCGAGGTCGTCGAGGTCGCGGTCGTCGAGATCGGCGCCCCCGGGCCCGCGGACCCGGCCGTCGTCGTCGATCTCCGCGTCGTCGTAGACGTCCTCGGCGTCGTCGTAGGCGTACTGGTCGGCCTCGTCGGAGCGCCCACGGGGAGCGGGGACGTCGTCCCGCGCCTCCGCCAGCTCGCCGACCGTGGTCGGACCGGATCGCTGTGTCACAAGAACCTCCGGGTGTCGATGCCGCGCGGGACGTTCCAGCACCCGCCCGGACAGCAGCGCCGGGCTGAGCCGGGCCACTTCCTGCTGGCGCCGGGCGACGGTCGGAACGAGGATCAGCAGCCAGAGCACGACCAGACCCACGAAGATCACAGAGCTGGGCACGGCTGCCTCCTCCCCGACCGGCGCAGTCCACCCGGTGGAACGGCCCCGACCCGCGCCACCACCGATCACCGTAATCGGGCGTGTGCCCGTACCCGGGCCGCGACGCGCCGTGGTCCCCCGGACGGACGGTGCGAAACCAGAGACGTGCGGTACACGTGTGACTCCGGTGAGTGATCGAACGAGGTGCGGGGGCTGCGCAGGGTCAGGACCGCGACGCGCGGCCGTGGCGCACCAGCCGGGCCGCGAAACCGCCCGGCGGGACCTCCTCGGCGGTCACGGCGTAGGCGTAGTGGTCGCGCCAGGCGCCGTCGACGTCGAGGTAGCGCTGGAGCAGTCCCTCGCGGCGCAGCCCGAGCCGGGCGAGCACGGCGATGCTGGCCGCGTTCTCCGGGCGGACCGTGGCCTCGACGCGGTGCAGCCGGACCGGGCCGAAGCAGTGGTCCAGGACGAGCGCGACGGCCGCGGTGGTGATCCCGCGCCCGCCCAGCGTCGAGTCCAGCCAGTAGCCGACGTAGCCCGACAACAGCGGTTCCCGCACGACGTTGCCGACCATGACGTGCCCGGCCATCGCCCCGTCGACGGTGATCGCGAACGGCAGCGACAACCCGCGCCGGGCGGCCCCACGCAGCAGCCACCACCGGCCGGGCCACTCCACACCGGAGTTGCGGCGGGCCCACCCGCCGTAGGTCGTCGGCTCCCAGGGGCGCAGGAAGTGCTCGTCCCGCACCCGGATCCGGGCCCAGTCACCGCCGTCGCGCAGCCGGACCGGGCGCAGCCCCACCTCGTGCCCGCGCACCCGCAGCGGCCCGAGCACGGCGGGCCAGCCGGGGTGGCCGCCAGGCGGTTCGGGGACGACGGGCGGCGGCACTCGGCTCAGTTCCGCCCGCGGGGGACGAGCTCGACGTGCTCACCGACGGTCATCTCGGTGACGTCCTCGTCGATGACCGCCAGGGCGTTGACCTCGGACAGCACGGCCAGCAGGTGGGTACCCGACGCGCCGAGCGGCTGGGCGAGCAGCTCGCCGTCGTCGTCGGACCGCAGCAGCCGTGCCGGGATGTAGGACCGCCGCCCGGCCGGCGAGACGATCGGCGAGGTCAGCCGCGCGGTCCAGGTGCGCCGCAGCGGCTCCTGGCCCAGCGCCAGCCGGATCAGCGGCCGGACGAACACCTCGAACAGCACCAGCGCCGTCGCCGGGTGCGACGGGAACAGGAACACCGGCACCGCGTCCGGGCCGAGCCGGCCGTAGCCCTGCGCGGAACCGGGGTGCATCGCGACGCGGGTGTCGTCGATGCCGCCGAGGTCGGCCAGCCCGCTCTTGGCCTCGGCCGCGGTCGTCCCGCCGCCCGCCCCGCAGACCACGACGATCTCCGATGCCGGCAGCAGGTCCTCGACCGCACCGCGGATCTCCGCGGCGCTGCCGCCGACGGTCCGGGGCCGGTTGGTCTCCGCGCCCGCCTCACGGGCGGCGGCGACCACCGCGTGCGAGCAGACGTCGGCGACCTGCCCGGACGCCGCCGAGCGGCTCACCTCCACCAGCTCGTCGCCGACCGAGACGACCGAGACCCGCGGCCGCGGGTGCACGAGCAGCTTGTCCCGGCCCGCGGCGGCGAGCATCGCGACCTGGGCCGAGCCGACGACGTCACCCTCGCGGACGGCGACGTCACCGGACTGGACGTCCTCCCCCACCCGGCGCACGAAGCCCGCCGACGGCACGCCGCGGCGGATCGTGAGGCGCGCGGCACCGCCATCGGTCCACCCCAGCGGGGCGACGGCGTCGGCGAGGGTCGGCAGCGGCGCCCCCGCCGCGACACGGACGGCCTGGCCGGGCTGCAGCCGCAGCGGCTGGCGCGACCCGGCGGCGATCTCGCCCACCACCGGCACGGTGACCGGGGAGGCGTCGCTGGCCCCGGCGACGTCGACGCTGCGCACCGCGTAGCCGTCGATCGCCGCCTGGTCGAAGACCGGCAGCGGACGCGCCGCGACGACCTCCTCGGCGCTGCGCAGCCCCTGCGCGTCGGTGATCGCGACGCGCACCGGGGCCGGGCGCACCGCCACGTCCAGGATCCGGGACAGGTGATCGGTGACCGTGCGCACTCTCAGTCCTTCAGTCGCTCGTTCAGCCAGGTCCGCAGATCCTCGCCGTACTCCGGGTGCTGCAGCATGAAGTCGACGTAGGCCCGCGCGTACCCGGCGGGGTTGCCCAGGTCGTGGCGCCCGCCGCGGTGCACGACGACGTGCACCGGGTGCCCCTCGGAGATCAGCAGCGCGACGGCGTCGGTCAGCTGCAGCTCACCGCCCGCGCCGGGGGTGATCCGGTCCAGTGCGTCGAAGATCGCGCGGTCGAGCAGGTAGCGACCGGCCGCGGCCAGGGTCGACGGCGCCTCGTCCGGGGCTGGCTTCTCGACCATCCCGTGGACCTGCTTGACGTCGTCGGCGCCGGTGTCGGAGACCTCGAAGACGCCGTAGGCCGAGATCTGCTCGCGCGGCACGTCGAAGGCGCAGAGCACGCTGCCGCCGTGCTCCTCGCGGACCTGCGCCATCCGGGCGAGGACCCCGGTCGGGAGGACCAGGTCGTCGGGCAGGAGGACGGCGACGGCCTGCTCGTCGTCGGCCAGCGCCGGGCCGGCCTGGGCGACGGCGTGGCCGAGGCCCTTCGGCTCGTACTGGTACACCGACTCGACCTCGAGCAGGCCGGGGGCGCGGCGGACCTTGTCGGCCAGCTCGCCCTTGCCCCGGCCCTCCAGAGTCTTGACCAGCTCGTCGTCGGTGCGGAAGTAGGCCGCGACCGAGTCCTTGCCCGGAGAGGTCACGACCAGCAGCCGCTGTGCGCCGGCCTCGGCGGCCTCCGCGGCGACGAGCTCGATCCCGGGCGTGTCGACGACGGGGAGCAGCTCCTTCGGCACGGCCTTGGTCGTCGGCAGGAACCGGGTGCCCAGACCCGCCGCCGGGACGACGGCGGTGCGGAAGGCCCCGGTGCCGCTGGACGTCTGCACGCTCATGGTCGGCGAGCCTAGCCACAGCTCTAGCCTGGAGCCGTGACGGCTCGCGCGGGGGACGGGGGTGGATCGTCGCCTGATCAGGGTGGACGACCCGGTGAGGCCAAGCGGGCACTGCGGCGGCTGCTGCTGGCGGAGCGTCGCGGGCGCCCGGTCACCGACCGGGCGGCGGCGACCGCCGCGCTGTCGGTGCACCTGTGCGCGCTCGCCGCCGCGACGCCCGGCCCGGTGGCCTGCTACCTGCCGATCGGCACCGAACCCGGCGGTGCGGGATCGGGGGTGCCGTCACTGCCCGACGCCCTGGTCGCCGCCGGCCACGAGGTCCTCGCCCCGGTGGTGCCGGACGAGCCGGGGCCGCTGGACTGGACCGTCTACCGGGGCCCGGACGACCTGGCGCCCGGGCCGCTCGGGGTCGTCGAACCGACCGGTCCCCGGCTCGGACCCGCCGCGCTCGCGACGGCGGGCCTGGTCGTGGTGCCCGCGCTGGCCGTCGACCGGCGCGGACGACGACTGGGCCGCGGCGGCGGCTTCTACGACCGGACGCTCGTGCTCGCCGCGCCCGGCGCCCTGCTGGTCGTCCCGCTGTACGACGGCGAGCTGCACGACGAGGTCCCGGCCGAGGACCACGACGTGGCGGTGGGAGCGGTCGTCCTGCCCGGTGACGGGGTGGTGCATCTCTCGCCCTGACCGTGTGGACGGGTCGGCCCGCCCGTCGCCGCGGAGTATGCTGGCACTCGCTCTCGTCGAGTGCCAGCCCATGGGCGGGCACCGCCCCAGTTCGTCCGGAGGATGTTGTGCCGACCTACCAGTACGCATGCACCGCGTGTGACCACCGCTTCGAGGCGGTGCAGTCGTTCTCCGACGATGCCCTCAGCACCTGCCCGAACTGCGGCGGGAAGCTGCGCAAGGTCTTCTCCTCGGTGGGCATCGTCTTCAAGGGCAGCGGCTTCTACCGCACCGACTCCCGTTCGGGTTCGGTCAGCAGCGGGTCCTCCTCCGAGTCGACGAAGTCCGACAGCTCCTCGTCGAGCTCGTCCTCGGACTCCTCCTCGTCGGGTTCGTCGGGCTCCTCGTCCTCCTCGGACTCGGCCGGCTCGTCGTCCTCGACGTCGTCCAGCGCCTCGTCCTCGAAGGCCGCCGCCTCCTGATCCGTCCACAACCGGCCGAGTTGTCCACAGGCCGGTGGATCGGCCCGTTCTGAGCCGCGTCCCGCCCTAGCGTCGGAACCACGACGGCGGAGGGACGGTCATGGCGGAGGAGACACAGCGGGCGGACCGCCCGTGGGAGCGGTTGCTGCGGCGGCCCTCCTGGTCACGGGCGTTGCTGGCCCGCCGCGTGCTGGCCGCTGCCCTCACGGTCGCGGCCGTGGTGGTGGCGCTGCTCCCCGCCGCGGGTGACGAGCGGGTCCCGGTGCTGGTCGCGGCGCGCGACCTCGCCCCCGGCACGGCGCTGGGCCCGGGCGACGTGGTCGTGGCCGCCTGGCCGCCCGCCCTCGCCCCCGCCGGTGCGCTGACCGCGCCCGCCGCCGTGGCCGGGCGGCTGCTCGCCGGACCGGTGGCCGCGGGCGAGCCGATCGGTGAGCTGCGGCTGGTCGGGTCCGCGCTCGCCGTCGTCACCGGAGGGCCGGGCGCCTCGGCGGTGCCGCTGCGCCCGGCCGACCCGGCGGTGGCCGCGCTGTTGTCCCCCGGCTCCCGGGTGGACGTCGTGGCGGGCGGCCCGGACGGCGCGCGTGTGCTGGCCGCCCGGGCCGGGGTGGTGGCGGTGCTGCCGCCCGCCGCAGGGGCGGCCGGAGCGCGGGCGGACCCGGGGCCGCTGGTGCTGGTCGCGCTGCCCGAGGCGGAGGCGACCGCGGTGGCGGCGGCGACGCTGACCGGCGAGGTCACGGTGACCCTGCGATGACCGCGGCGGCACCGCGGGCCGCCGGCGTCGGGTGCCCGGCACGCGGCCGGGCACCCGGTCGGTCAGCCGGCGATCGTGCCGATCGACTCGTGCTGCTTGCCGAAGACGACCATGTCGTCGTCCATGATCGCCCGGGGGTTGAACAGCGGGTCGGCGAGGATGCCGTGGACGCGGCGGCGCTGCATGCCCATGTTGCCGCCGTCGTAGATCGGGAGCACCGCGACCTCGCGCAGCAGCTTGCCGAAGCCGTTGGCGGTCTCCAGGCTGTTGACGCCGACGATCTGCATGCACTTGTACACGCAGTCGATCATCATCTCGGTCACCTGGATCTTGTTCATCGCGCCGACCAGCTCGGCGTGCTGGTCGTGCTTGTCCAGGTAGTCGGCGGCCCGCCAGCAGAAGTAGCGCGCCATCTCGATCTTCGACGCGACGTCGCCGAGCACGTAGCCGACGTTCTGGAACTCGATGATCGGCTTCAGGGCGCCCGCGGTGTTGTTGCGGGCGAAGTCCAGGGCAGTCTCGTAGGCGGTGCGGGCCATGCCCACCGCCGCGATCGCCGCCACCGGCCCGGACCAGGCGAAGTTCCGGTTGATCACGAGGTCGCCGTTGCCCTCGGCGCCGAGGAGGAGGTTCTCCACCGGGATCCGGGCGTCGGTGAACACGATCTCGGCGTTCGACGCGAGCCGGTGACCGATCTTGTCGAGGTGGCGGAAGGTGACGCCCGGCGTGCCGCCCTCCAGGATCAGCGCGGACAGTCCCTCGGTGCCACCCGCCTCGGAGTCGGTCCGGACGATGAGGGTCCCGGCGTTCACGCCGGTTTCGTCCCACCCCGCCGAGGACGGCCAGTACTTGCGCCCGTTGACGACGAAGTGGTCGCCGTCGCGGACGGCGGTGAGTCCGACGCCGGCCGGGCGCGGCAGCGGGATGTCGAAGTTCGCGGTGCCGGCCGGGTTGCCGGGCGGCTCGCTCGCGGTCCACCCGCCCAGGTAGGTGCCGGTCGGGTCGGAGGTGGCGGCCCGCAGGATGCGTTCCTTCTGCTCGTCGCTGCCGTACCAGGCGATGGGCATGAGGCCGAGGCCGTTGCAGAGCACGGTGCAGGCGAAGCCGGGGTCGACCGCGCAGATCTCCTCGGCGGCGATGACCAGGTCGACGCAGGAGACCCCTCCGCCGCCGTACTCGGCGGGCAGCATGCACATGGCGATGCCCGCCTTGTACGCCTCGACGTAGGCGCCCTTGGTCATCCGGAAGCCCTCGAGCGGGTCGGGCTCGGCGTCCGCCGCCGCGACGACCGGCTGAAGGACGTTCTCGGAGAACGCACGGACGTCGTGCTGCAGCTTGCGCTGCTCGTCGGACAAGGTGAAGTCGACAGGCATGGCGCTTCCCTTCGCATCGGGATCGGGGACGGCACCGAGCCGGAACCGGTACCCGGCGTACCGGTTCGGAACTGGCTCGGTGGCCGCCGACCATCGGGCCCGCGGCACCGTCGACGGAAGGTCCGTGTCACGAGCGGCGCCACCCCGGTCACGTGCGGTGTCGCGACACCCTCGTGCAACGCCCGGGAGTGCCACGGCGGCGTCGACGGCACCGGTCCGAGGGCCGCCACACGAGCTTCACCTGGGGAAACACAGCGGTAACCGGTAGATCGAATACTGCTTTCATCCCCGGCGACGAGGAGCACACGCGCCCGTGAAACACACCAGCCACGCCGACTACGCCCTCCGTGTCCTCATGTACCTCCGGGTCGCCCCGGGCGGGCGGGGCTCGGTCGGCGAGATGGCCGACGCCCACCGCGTCTCCCGCCACCACCTGGAGAAGGTCGTCCAGCGGCTCGCCGCCGCCGGGCTCGTCGCGACCTCCCGCGGGCGGGGCGGCGGTGTGCGACTGGCCGCGCGGCCGTCGTCGATCACGGTCGGGGCGGTGATGCGGGCGATGGAGAGCGACTTCGCCGTCGTCGAGTGCCTGGGGCCGGCGCGCTACTGCCGGATCGCGGGGGTGTGCGGGGCCCGGAACGTCTTCTCCGACGCGCTGGACGCCTACTTCGCGGTGCTCGACGCCGCGACCCTCGATGACATCGCGGACAACGACATCGGGCTGCGCGGAGCCCTCGAGCTCACCGGGACCGGCTTCCGCGGCCACGGACCCGGCTCCCCCCGGTGACCGGAGCCGCAGGAGGTGACCGATGGCCGTCGACTTCACGCTCTCCCGTTCCCAACGCGACCTGAAGCGCCGGGCTCGTGAGTTCGCCCGGGAGGTGCTGCGCCCGGTCGTCGAGCGGGCCGAGTCGCTGCCCGACCCGCAGGAGGCGTTCCGGGCGACCCGACCCGCCTACGAGGCCGCCTACGCCGCGGGGCTGACCACGCTGTTCCTGCCCCGTGAGCTCGGCGGCGGCGGGCTGTCCCAGGTGGACTTCCTGATCGCGGTCGAGGAGCTGTGCGCGGTCGACCCCGGCTTCGCGACGACCCTGCTGGTCAACGGCCTCGCCCTGAAGCCGCTGCTCTGGGCCGCCCCCGAGGAGCTGCGCGACCGGTGGATCCGGCGCGCCACCGGTGACCCCACCGGCCGCTTCCTGGCCGGGTGGGCGGTGAGCGAGCGGGGCGGGACCGCGAACTTCGACCACCCCGACCGGCGGGCCGGCATCCAGCTCGTCGCCACCCACGACCGCGCCCGCGGCGAGTACGTCCTGCAGGGGGAGAAGCACTGGCCGTGCAACGCGGGCGGCTGGGACCTGCGGGGCGCCGACCTGAGCGTCTGCATCGTGCGGACCGACCGCACCGCGGGCGGGACCTCGGCGCTGAGCGCCGTCGTCGTCGAGCGGGGCACGCCGGGGCTGTCGTTCGAGGTGATCGACAAGATGGCCCACCGCACCTGCCAGAACGTGACGATGACCTTCCGCGGCGTCCGTGTCCCCGAGGAGAACGTCTTCGCCCACGGCGACGGGGACCTGCTCATCAACCGGGCCTTCACCTGGTCGGGCCCGATCGCCGGGATCGCCGCGGTCGGCGTCGCTCGGGCCGCCTTCGAGTTCACGCTCAAGTGGGCGCGGACCTTCACCGGCGGCGGCTCGGCGCCGGTGATCGAGCACCAGGCGGTCGGGAACCTGCTCGCCGACGTCGCGGCGCGGATCGAGGCGGCCCGCTACCTGTGCTGGAAGGCCGCGCACTACCTGGACCGGCACGACGGGCAGGGCCAGGCGCTCGCCGGGATGTCGAAGACGTTCTGCACCGAGCTCGTCAGCCAGGTGGTGAACGACTGCATGCGGGTGGTCGGGGTGAACGCCCTGGACCGCCGGTTCCCGATGGAGCGCTTCTACCGCGAGGCCGCCGTCTTCCCCCTCTACGACGCCGGCAACCTGGCCATGCAGCGCCGTCGCACCTGGGGCGTCATGGCCGACCCCGGCTACGACCCCGACGTCTTCGCCGACGGCGACCCGCTCCCCTTCACCCGATCCATGGAGGGCATCGGCACCGTTCCGGGGGTGCGCTGATGCCCGACCGGGACGGCTCATCGGCCTTCACCCGCACCCGGGACGCGTGGGAGCGCTTCGCGGCGGGCGACGAGGTGCCCGCGGACGTGCCGTTGTCGATCGCGCTGTCCTGGCTGCGCTGCCGGGACCGCCACCGGCTCGACCCGCTGGCGCCGGTGCAGGCCCCCGTGCGGGACGACGTGGTCTACCGCCGGGAGCACGCCTCGGTGTTCACGATGCTCGGCGCCGTCGCGGCGGGGATCGCCGGCAGGTACGACGGGTGCGTCGCCGCGGTCACCGACGGCGACGGCCGGGTGCTGGCCTCGTGGGCGGCACGCGGTTCGGGCGAGTGCGCCCCGGCCCCGGGCAGCGTCTGGGCCGAGGCGCGGGCCGGGACCAACGGTGCCGGGACGGCGCTCGCCCACCCGCGGGCGGTCTGCGTGCGGGGGCCGGAGCACTGGAGCTCGGCACTGCACGACCACAGCTGTGTGTCGACGGCGGTGTGCGACCCGGTGCTCGGCACGGCGGTGGCGGCGCTGACCGTCTCCACCCGGGGTCACTGCCTGCCGGTCCGCCCCGACGACCTGCTCCTCGCCACCGGCCCCGCGCTCCGTGTGCTGTGCGACGCCGCGGCCCGCTCCAGCGCCGTGCTGGCGGGTGCCTTCGTCGACCTGGACCGGCGCGAACGGCGACCGCTGCTCGCGCTCGACGGCGGCGGCCGGGTCGTCGCGGCGAACTCGGCGGCCCGCAGGCGGGGCCTGCTCCCCCGCTCCGACGGTGGCCGGGCGCTCGGCCGGGCCGTCGCACCTGCGCTGGTCCGGGCCTGCGGGGGCGACACCTGGTCGGGGACGGTCGTCGTCGGCGCCGCGGGTGACACGGGCGGCGCCGGCGGCGCCGGCGGCGCTGACCCGCTGGTGTTCCGGCTGCGCCCGGTGCCCGGTGACGCGGGTCCGGTCGGCTTCCTCGCCGTCGCCGACGGCGCCGGGGCGGGCACCGACGACGTGCTGCCGGTCCCGGCTCCCACTCCCGCCGGGGACACGCCGGACCGGGTCGCCGCGGTCGGGCGGGGTGGGCGGCTGCACCTGCTGGCCTGCGACGACGTCCGGCACGCCCGCGCCGACGGCCACGACGTCTGGCTGGTCACCGACGTCGGCGTGCTGCGGGCGGCGCACCGCGGGATCGACCGGTTGGCCCGCGAGCTGGAGCCCGCCGGGTTCCTCCGGGTGCACCGTGGACACCTGGTGAACGCCGCGCGGATCCGGAGCGTGCACCGCGGACCGGACGGCATGACGGTGGCCACCGACCGGGCCGGTGCCGAACGGATCCCGGTGTCGCGCCGCGCCGTCCCGGCGGTGCGGGCCGCGCTCGGTCTCTGACCCGCCGGGCCCGGCGGGTCAGCCGCCGTGGTGCGGGGGGCGGTTCTCGGTGAACCAGCGGTCGGGGTCCGCGGAGTCGCGCTCGTCGGCGGCGCCGTAGTCGGCCCGCTCGTCGGCGGTGGTCGAGGGGTCGTCGCCGAAGATCTCCTCGATCCGTCGGCGCATCCGGTCCGCGGGCTCGCTCATGGCTCCATGGTGCCGTGCGCGGGCGGCGCGGGTGGACACCGATCCCGCGTCACCGTGCCGTGCCGGGCTCGCGGGGCCCCACGACGACGCGTCCGGGTGCCACCATGGAGGCAGCCGTACGCATCCGCCCGGGGTCCCCGGGCGGCGACAGGAGAGGTGGACCGCTCATGGGGTTCCTGGACAAGGCACGCGAGGCTGCCGAGAACGCGATCGAGAAGGCGCAGCCGCACCTGGACAAGGCATTGGAGCAGGCGGGCCCGCACCTGGAGAAGGCCAAGGAGAAGGCGGGCCCGCTCGTCGGGAAGGCCGCGGAGAAGGTCGACCAGGCCACGGGCGGCAAGTACTCGGAGCAGATCGACGGGGTGAAGGGCAAGGTCGAGGGCGCGCTCGGGCACCACGACCCGGCCGCTCCCGGCGCCGGCACGCACGGCGACGCCGTCCCGCCGGTGCCGCCCGCCCCGCCCGGCGGTGACGCGTTGAAGCCGCAGGGCAACCCGGCCGCGTCGCAGCAGCCGCCGGCCGTGCCGCCGGTCCCGCCGGAGCGCAAGGACAACGGCGGCGTCCCGCCGGTGCCCCCGGCGAGCTGACCACACGACGAACGGGCCCCGGCATCCGCCGGGGCCCGTTCCCGTCGTGGGACCGGCCGTGTGACCGGGTCAGTCGTCGAGGCCGGACAGCTCCGAGATGACGTGCGGGACGAGCGGGGTCAGTGTGGCCATGCCGTCGCGGACGGCCGCGCGGGACGCGGCCAGGTTGACCACCAGCGTGCTGCCCGAGACGCCGACGACGCCACGGGACACTCCGGCGTCGACCGCTCCGGCGGCGAGACCGGAGGCGCGGATGGCCTCGGCGATGCCCGGCACCGGCCGGTCGAGCACACCGGTGGTGGCGTCCGGGGTGACGTCGCGGGGGGACACGCCCGTTCCGCCGACGGTCACGACCAGGTCGACGCCGCCGATCACGGCGGTGTTCAGCGCGCTGCGGATGGCCACCACGTCGCCGGGGGCCGAGACCACGCCGTCGACGAGGAAGTTGGCCTCCTCCAGCAGCTCGGTGACCAGCGGACCGGTGCCGTCGGACCGCTCACCCGCGCTGACCCGGTCGTCGACGATCACCACGAGAGCACGGCCGATCTGCGGACCCGACATCTCCATGCCGTCACCCTAGCGCCGGCCCGGGGCCACGCCGGGGGAGGCCGTGCCGGTGCCGGGAGGGGGGACCGGCACCGGCACGACACTCCGGGCGCATTCGATGGGGCACCACCGAATGCCGAACCACCCCATCACGACGGTTCTTCACCCGTCAACGACCTGCCGTTCGCACCACCCGCACGGCCCCGTCCGGTCGGACGACGTCCACCCGGGCGGGCCGTCACTGCTCGCCCAGCGTCACCTCGACGGTCCGGGTCGCCCCGCCCGCGTCGAGGACCTCCAGCTGGACGACGCTGCCCGGCGGCTGCGACCGCACCGCGGCCTGCAGGTCCGTGCCGGTGGTGACCCGTTGGTCACCCAGCCGGGCGACGATCTCCTGCAACCGCAGCCCGGCCTTCGCGGCCGCGCCGTCCGGGGTGACCTCCTGGATCACCGCGCCGCGCAGCTGCGGGTCGTTGCCGACGGTCACGCCGAGCACGGCGTGCGTGGCCTTGCCTCCGGAACGCAGCTGGTCGGCGATGCGGCGGGCCTGGTTGATCGGGATCGAGAAGCCGACGCCGATCGAGCCACCGCCCGGCCCGGCCGTCGCGATCGCGGAGTTGATGCCGACGACCCGGCCGTCGGCGTCCACCAGCGGGCCCCCGGAGTTGCCGGGGTTGATGGCGGCGTCGGTCTGGATCGCGTTCAGCACCGTGTCGCTGGCCCCCGGCGCACCGGACTCGGCGGGGATGCCGACGGCCCGGTCGACGGCCGAGACGATGCCGGTGGTGACCGAACCGCCGAGCCCGAGCGGCGACCCGAACGCGGTGACCTGCTGACCGACCCGGACGCGGTCGGAGTCGCCGAGCTCGACCGTCTTCAGGCCCGGCAGGTCGGTGCGCACGAGCGCGATGTCGGACTGCGGGTCCTGCCCGACGATCGACCCGATGGCGGAGCGGCCGTCCTGCAGGACCACGCGCAGCGTCCCGCCCTGCGCCGCCGGGGCGACGACGTGGTTGTTGGTGAGGATCAGGCCGTCGTTGCCGACGATCATGCCGGAGCCCTCGCCGCGGTCACCGACGTTGCCCGCACCGCCGTCGACCCTGATCTGGACGACGGCGGGCAGCACCTTCTCGGCGACGGCCTCGATCGATCCGGCCGGTGCCGCACCCCCGGACCCGCCCGCGATGCGCGCGCCGACCAGCCCGCCGAGGGCACCCGCGACCAGCGCGATGAGCAGCCCGGCCGCGACCAGGACGACTCCCCGGCGTCCGCGGCCGGGCGGACGCGGCGGGGCGGGTGGGGCGCCGACCGCCCACGGGGGCGGGGTGGGCCCGCCGGGGGCGGGTGTGCCGGTCGCGTCCGGGTGCGCCGGGAGCTCCCGGGTGCCGTCCGCCGGCACCGGCGTCGTGTCCGTCGGGCTGTCCCGGGTGTCCGCGTCGGGCGCGGCACCGCCGGAGCCCGCGGCGGGCGCGTCGGCGGCGGTGGAGCCGGGGCGGGCCCACGGGTTGGCGGGCACGGCCCAGCGGTCGGTGGGCGGGTCCTGGGTGGAGACGGCCTCGGTGTCGGGGCCGTGGTCGGGCTGGGGGCCGGCGTCCTCGTCGGCCGGGGTGCCGGGTGACGCGGGGGCCGTCCCGGAGACACCGGTCGCGCCGGCCGTCGACGCGGCGGTCGCGCCGGAGCCGGTGGACGCGCCGCCGTCGGCGGCCGCAGGTGCCGTCGCGGACTCCTCACCCGGACCGGCCGCGGCGATGTCACCGGCCGGGCCCGCGTCGGCACCCTCCCCGGCAGCGCCCGGTGAGCCGGTGGCCGGGCCGTCGGCGGACCCGTCCGACGCAGATCCGTCACCGGGGGCCCCGGACGAGGAGGGCCGCGGTCGGTCCTGCTCGGTGTCGGTGTCGCCGGAGGGCCCCGCCGGTCCCGCGGGGGCGGGGGCCCTGCCGTCGCGGCCGGATCCGTCCCCGGAGTCCCCGCCGGACGTCCCCGCTCCGGTGCGGGTCGGCTCGTCGGGCGGGTTGTCCTGGGTCATGCGTCCACCGTCCGTCGTCTCACAGGAGCACCACCCCGTCACGGGGTGTCGCACCAGGTTATGGGCTGTCCGGCTCCGCCACGTACCGGCCCGGCAGGGCCATCGAGAGCAGCGCGCCGCCCTCCGGGGCGCGCCCGGCCCGCACCTCTCCCCCGTGCCGCGCCGCCGCCTGCGCGACGATGGACAGCCCCAGCCCGGAGCCGGGCATGGTGCGCGAGGTGTCGGCCCGGTAGAAGCGGTCGAACACGTGCGGCAGGTCCTCGGCGGCGATCCCGTCGCCCTCGTCGGCGACCTCGATGACCAGCCACTCCGGTGAGATCGGCACCATCGACAGCCGCACGGTGCCGCCGGGCGGGCTCCACTTCACGGCGTTGTCGAGCAGGTTGAGGACGGCACGTTCGAGCGCGCTGGCGTCGCCGTCGAGGATCCACGGGGTCCGGTGGACCTCGAACTCGACCTCCCCCGCCCGTCGCTTCACCCGGTCCAGGGCGCGGTCGACGATCTCGGTGAGCTCCAGTGCCTCGCTCGTCATGGTCGGGGCGTCGTCGCGGGCGAGCTCGACGAGGTCCCCGACGAGGTGGGACAGCTCCTCGACCTGGGCGCGGACGTCGTCGAGCAGCTCGGTGCGGTCCTGGGCCGGCAGGTCGGGGGTGTCCGGCCGGTCGGCGGAGGCGAGCAGCTCCAGGTTGGTGCGCAGCGAGGTCAGCGGGGTGCGCAGCTCGTGCCCGGCGTCGGCGACGAGCCGGCGCTGCTGTTCCCGCGACGCGGCCAGCGCGCCGAGCATCGTGTTGAACGACTGGGTGAGCCGGGCCAGCTCGTCGGACCCGGAGACCGGGATCGGGCGCAGGTCACCGGTCTTGGCGACGCGTTCGGTCGCCGCGGTGAGCCGCAGCACCGGCCGCAGCCCGGTCCGGGCGACCGCGACCCCGGCGAGCGCGGCCAGCACGACACCGCCGAGCCCGACGATCGGCAGCGCGGTGCCCATCCGGGTCACCACCCGGGTCATCGTGTCGAGCCGCTGGGCCAGCACCAGCGCACGACCGTCCCCGGCCCGGACGGCGACGATCCGGTACGGCACGCCGTCCAGATCGGCGGTGCGCCCCGGTTGGGTCGGCCCGCCCTGGGCGACGGCGACCTCCGGCTCCCCCAGCGGCGGCCGCGACGACTCGTCGGCCGAGGTCGCAATGCCGGAGGAGTAGACGAGCGCGATGTGCAGGTCGGCGGCGCCGAGCACGTCGGGCGGGAGCGCCGCGAGCAGCCGCGGGTCGATCAGGTCGCTCTGCGCGGCGGCGTAGGCACGCTGGCGCAGCGTCTCGTCCAGCGAGCTGGTGAGGTTCTGGCGCACCACGAGAAACGCGGCGGCGGACACGAGCAGCACCATCGCGGCGGCGACGAGTGCGGCCAGCACCCCGATCCGGGCGCGCAGCGTGAACCGCTCGCGGTCCGGCTCGGCCGCGGGCCCGCGGCGCCACCAGCGCTCGGCCCGCTCCTCGTCGAGCGGGAGCGGCTGGGTCACGGCGGGGTGTCCCGCAGGACGTAGCCGACGCCGCGCACCGTGTGGATCAGCCGCGGCTCGCCCTCGGCCTCGGTCTTGCGGCGCAGGTAGCCGACGTAGACCTCCAGGGCGTTGCCGCTGGTCGGGAAGTCGTACCCCCACACCTGCTCGAGGATCTGGGCGCGGGTCAGCACCCGGCGCGGGTGCGCGAGCAGCAGCTCCAGCAGGGAGAACTCGGTGCGGGTGAGGCTGATCGACCGTCCGCCGCGGGTCACCTCACGGGTGTCGGGGTCCAGCGACAGGTCGCCGAAGGTGAGCGCGGGGCTGGTGCCGGCGTCGTCGTCGGTGTCGGGGGTGCGGCGGCGCAGCAGCGCGCGCAGCCGGGCCAGCAGCTCCTCCAGCGCGAACGGCTTGGGCAGGTAGTCGTCGGCGCCGGCGTCGAGCCCGGCGACCCGGTCGGACACCGCGTCGCGGGCGGTCAGCACGAGGATCGGGAGCGCGTCACCGGCACTGCGCAGCCGCCGGCACACCTCCAGACCGTCGACGCGCGGCATCATCACGTCCAGGACGAGCGCGTCGGGCCGGTCGGTGAGCATCTTGTCCAGCGCGACCTGGCCGTCCTCGGCGAGGTCGACCTGGTAGCCGTTGAAGGCCAGCGAACGACGCAGCGAGTCCCGGACCGCCTTGTCGTCGTCGACGACCAGAATGCGCATGGGCGCCAGTCTCGCCGACGGCTCTGAGAGGAACCTGAGCAGGCCCTGATCGGCGGATGGTGATCAGGGCCCGGCGGTCAGGACGCCTTGTAGGCGGCGGCCATGTCCTCGCCGCCGTGGCCGCGCTCCGACGCCCGCAGCAGCCGGTCCCGCACCGCGGGCGCGACGTCGAGCCGGGTGCCCGAGGCCTGGGCCGCGGCGACGATCAGCCCCGCGTCCTTGGCCGCGTTGTCCACCGTGAAGCTGGGGGTGAAGTCGTCGTCGAGGATCGCCCTCGCCTTGTTCTGCAGGTAGGGCAGGTCCAGCGGGCCGCCGGCGACGGCGTCGAGGAAGGCCTGCGGGTCCACCCCGAGCCCCTGGGCGAGCGCGACGGACTCCCCGGTCGCGGCGGTGATCGCCAGCACCCAGCTGTTGGCGACGAGCTTGAGCCGGCTCGCCTGCGCGGACCCGCAGTCCTCGGCCACCCAGACGGTCTGCCGGCCGACGGCGTCGAGCACCGGGTCGACGACCGGGCGCGCCGCGGGGTCGCCGGCGACGAACACGGTCAGCTGCCCGGCCTCGGCGGGCGCGCGGGTGCCGAGCACCGGCGCGTCGAGCAGGGTCAGGCCGTGGCGCGCAGCGATCGCGCGGAGCCCGTCGAACGGCTCGACGCCGACGGTGGTGGTCTGCAGCCACACCTGGCCCGGCGCGAGACCGTCGGCGGCCTGCTCCAGGACGGCGGTCACGTCGTCGGCGTTCCCCAGCATCGTCACGACGACGTCGGCGCCGCGGACGGCGTCGGCCGGGTCGGTGTGCAGGGCCGCGCCCGCGTCGGCGAGCGGCTGCGCCTTGGCCGCGGTCCGGTTCCAGACCCGCAGGTCCAGCCCGGCAGCGAGGATGTTGTGCCCCATCCCGGCGCCCATGATCCCGGTCCCCAGCAGTGCGACGGTCGTCATGGCGTCCACGGTAGATCCGCGACGGTGGTCCCGCCGGGGTCACCGTCGCCGCGGAACCTGCTTCACTGGGGCCGTGGCCGACACGGGTGAGCCCGTCTTCTCCAACCGGACCGGGCGCCCGCCGGGCCGGATCATCACCGCGGTCTCCCGGTTCGTGCCCGGGATCCGCCGCGTGCAGCAGCAGATCGAGCCGTACGCGGCGCACTGGGAGGAACGCAACCGCACCGAGCTGTCCCGGACCGGCCCGCTCTGCGTCGTCCTCGGCGACTCGATGGCCCAGGGCATCGGCGCCTCGCACCCCGAGCGCGGGTGGGCCGGGCAGCTGATCGGGCGGCTGCCCGGGTGGCGGCTGGTGAACCTGTCCCAGTACGGCGCCCGCGTCGACGACGTCCTCGACGCCCAGCTCCCCGTCGCCGAGGGACTGCACCCCGAGCTGCTGCTGTGCCTGGTCGGGTCCAACGACCTGATGCAGCCACGGCACCAGGACGGCGTCGGGCACCGGTACGCGGCGCTGGTCGACCGGCTTCCCCCGGGCACCGTCATCGGGAACCAACCGGGAACGTTCGCGGCCGCACTGCAGGTCAACGGCCTGATCGACGACGCCGTGCGGCACCGTGGGCTCGTTCTGGCCGAGCTGCGGGATCCGCGGACCCGGCACTGGCGCGGCAAGCTGGCCTCCGACCGGTTCCATCCCAACGACCGTGGCTACGCCGCCATCGCCGAGGTGTTCTCCGAGGCGCTGCGCCGGGCGGGTCGCTAGGGACGGGTGCATCGATCTGGTTGGGTGTCCCGATGGCGACCAGGAAACTGCCGCGCAAGATCTACGACGCCGAGCTCCTCCGCCTGCAGGGCGAGCTGCTGCAGATGCAGGAGTGGGTCCGGGCCTCGGGCGCACGGGTCGTCGTGGTCTTCGAGGGGCGCGACGCCGCCGGCAAGGGCGGTGCGATCCAGCGCGTCACCCAGTACCTCAACCCGCGGTTCGCGCGGATCGTCGCGCTGCCCGCTCCGACCGAGCGGCAGAAGGGGCAGTGGTACTTCCAGCGCTACGTCGAGCAGCTGCCCGCGGCGGGCGAGATCGTGCTGATGGACCGGTCCTGGTACAACCGCGCCGGCGTCGAGCGGGTGATGGGGTTCTGCACCGAGGCCGAGTACCGCCGCTTCCTGCGCCAGGCGCCGGTGTTCGAGAACATGCTCGTCGAGGACGGCATCCACCTGCGCAAGTACTGGTTCTCGGTCAGCGCAAAGGAGCAGGCGCGGCGGTTCGCGGAGCGACTGGAGAACCCGCTCAAGCAGTGGAAGCTCTCGCCGATGGACCTCGAGTCCATGACCCGGTGGGACGACTACTCCCGCGCCCGCGACGACATGCTGATCCACACCGACACCGACCACGCGCCGTGGTGGATCGTCGAGGCCGAGGAGAAGCGCAACGCGCGGATCAACATGATCCACCACCTGCTGGGCTCGATCCCCTGGGAGCCGGTGGAGCGACGGGTGCTGACCCTGCCGGACCGGGTGCCGTCGACGGGCTACGAGCGTCCGCCGCGCGAGGTGCAGCGCGACGTGCCCGACCACGCCGCGTCGCTGATCCGGGCCGACTGATCCCGGACGGCCGATCCCGGCGGGCATATCCCGGTCGGCTGCCCCGGTCGGCTGATGTCGGTCACAGTCACCCGGTTGGTACGGGCGGTACCGGATACCGTCCCGCGGAGCGACGGCGCGGCACGGACGCCGCGCGGAAGGGCGGTGCCGGGATGAGTGTCGTGCTGTTCACCGGGTTCCCCGGTTTCCTCGGGTCGGCCCTGCTGCCGCGGACACTGCGCCGCGCGCCGGACTCGCGCGCGGTCGCCCTGGTGCAGGCCAAGTTCCTGGGCCAGGCCCGCACGACCCTGGCGCGGATCGAGCGCGAGGCGCCGGAGATCGCCGGGCGCACCGACCTCGTCGTCGGGGACATCACCGTCGACGGGCTGGGGCTGGAGCAGGCCGACCGGGAGCGCCTGCTCGGTGGGCCGCTGGAGATCTTCCACCTGGCCGCGGTCTACGACCTCTCGGTGCCGGCGGACATCGCGTGGTCGGTGAACGTCGAGGGCACCCGGCACGTCGTGCGGTTCGCCGAGGCCGCGTCGGAGCTGGTCCGGCTGCAGTACGTGTCGACCTGCTACGTCTCGGGCCGCTACGACGGCATCTTCTCCGAGACCGACCTGGAGCTCGGCCAGCCCTTCGCCAACCACTACGACCACACCAAGCACGAGGCCGAGCGCGTCGTGGTCAAGGCCCGCGACGCCGGCCTGCCGGTGTCGATCTACCGGCCGTCGGTCGTCGTCGGGGACTCGGTCACCGGGGCGACGCAGAAGTTCGACGGCCCGTACTACCTGCTGCAGCTGATGGCCCGGCAGGGCCGGACCGCGTTCGTCCCGCTCCCCCGGGCGGCGGCGCGGACCCGGTTCAACCTGGTGCCCTCGGACTACGTCGTCGACGGGATCGCCGCGCTGGCCGGGCACGGTCCGGCGGTGAACCGGACGTTCGCGCTGGCCCAGCCGGCCCCGCCGACGGTGACCGAGATGTGCGAGGTGTTCGCCGACCGGCTCGGCAAGCACCTGCGCGTGGTGCCGATGCCGGTCGGGCTCGCCGCGTTCTCCATCGACCACGTGCCCGGCGTCGGACGGCTGTTCAAGGTCCCCTCCAGCACGCTGGAGTACCTGACCCACCCGTCGCACTACGACACCGACGCGACAACCGCGATGCTGGGCCCGCTGGGCGTGCACTGCCCGCCCTTCGAGGAGCACGTCGACGCGATGGTCCGCTTCTTCCGGGAGAATCCGCAGGTCGGAACGGCTGCGATGGTCTGACGCACGGAGGTCTACCGTCTCCGGCGTGGCCATCGAGCGGAACGACGTGCTCCTCGCGGCCGCGACCGTGCTCGTGCAGAACCCGGCCGCGTCGATGTCGGAGATCGCGACCGGCGCCGGCATCAGCCGGGCGACCCTGCACCGGCTCGTCGACGGCCGGGAGGCGCTCCTCGAGGAGCTCAGCGAGATGGGCGTGGAGCGCGGGATCACCGCGATCCGGGAGGCCCGGACCGACGAGGGCGACCCGATCGAGGCGGTGCGCCGGGTCATCGTCGGCCTGTTGCCCTCGGTGGACCTGTGGGTGCTCGCCGAGCGCATCCAGTCCAGCGACGAGGTCCTGGCCCGCTACGCCGAGATGGACACCCTGCTCGTCGAGCTGTTCCAGCGCGGCCAGCGGAGCGGGGTCTTCTGCGTGACCCTGTCCGCGACGTGGATGACCGAGGCGCTCTACGCCCTGCTGACCCGGTCGGTGCTCGCCGCCCACGACGGCAGGCTCGCCCGGCAGGAGATCGTCGGGGTCACCGAGCGGACCCTGCTGGCCGGGGTCGTGGAGACCGCTGCGCCGAGCGGATGAGGCGTGACACACGATCGTAACCCTTGAGACATCGGAGTCTCATTCGCTACTCTCGTGGTGCGAATCGGACAGACCAGCTTCCGAGTCGACCACTACGAGGAGGTAGCCGATGACCACCCACGAGACCCCGACGCCGTCCTGGCCCGAGACCCTGCGGGACGCCGCCCAGCGCACCGGGAACGTGCTCCGCGAGATCTGGGTGGGCATCGACACCTGGAACGCCGTCACACACGGCCGCACCCCGAGCCGTCGCTGATCCCGGCCTGATCCCGTCCCCCGGTGCGGCACGTCCGCACCGGGGGACGTCGTCGTTCAGGCCCGGTACGCGTCCGGCGGCGCCAGCCGCGGGTGCAGCTGCGCCCAGGCCAGCAGCCCCAGCGCGGCAGCGACGGCGAGCGTCCCCGCCGTCCCGATCCGGCTGGCCAGGGCCCCGGCCAGCGGCGAGCCCACCGTCTGACCGACACCCAGGGCGAGGCACGCCCAGGTCACCGCACGTGCGGGAGCACCCGGGACGATGTGGGCGGCCCACAGGATGCACAGCCCGGTCAGCCCGATGTAGCCCGCGCCGAACAGGCCCGCCGAGACGACCGCGCCGAGAAGGCCCGGCTCCGGCAGGGCGAGCAGGGCGATCCCGGCCGAGAACAGGGTCCAGACGACGAGCCCGACCGCCCGCAGGCCGTGCCGCTGCGCCGCCCGTCCCACCGCGCCGCCGAGCACGCCGACCACACCGATCGCACACCACGCGACGGTGCCGAGGACCGGCCCGGCCCCGACCTCGTCGAGCCGCGCGGTCGAGAAGGTCCAGTACGGCGCGCTGACCACCCCCAGCAACCCGGCGACGACCAGCAGCGGGAGCACCCGGCCGCGCCCCCGCTCCGTGGGCGCCGCCTCGGGAACGCCCCGCGGCAGCAGCCATGCGGCGGCAACGGTGACGACGACCGCGACCAGGCCGAACCCGAGCCAGACGGCCCGCCAGTCCCCCGGCAGCAGCGGCGTGAACGCGGTCAGCGCGAGCCCCGCCCCGGTGCCGGTGTTCGCCCAGGACTGCGCCCGGGTGCGCGCGGCGACACCGACCGTCTCGACGACGAGCTGCGCCACCCCCGGGGTGGCGATGCCGGCCCCAGCTCCCGCCACCACGATCGCGACAGCGAACACCACCACTCCCGGGGCGAGGGCCATGAGCAGCAGTCCCACCGTCGCGGAGACGGCGGCCGCGACCGTGGCACCGCGCGCCGACCGCGCCGACAGCGCCGGAGCGGCGAGCAGCCCGAGGACGTAGCCGGCCGTGGAGAGCCCGCCGAGCACGCCGACCGCGGCCGGGGTCAGGCCGAACGTCTCGGTGAAGCGAGGCACGAACAGCCCGTAGGCGTAGCGAGCGACGCCGTAGCAGAGCGCGATCACCCCCGCGCCGAGCAGCGCGATCGTCCACCAGGGCCGGTCGGTCGTGGGCGCGGAGCGTTCGCAGGTCGCCGTCATGCCGCTAGTGAACAGACCTGTCTGTTTGTTTGCAACTCGAACTGCCCGATGCAGCGGTCGCCGCTGGTAGGATCGGCGAATAGAACAGACCGTTCGGTTGTCCGAGGGGGCCGCATGGCACGCACACGGCGTGGCGACGCCGGGGCCAAGGTGCTCGACGCCGCGTCCCGGCTCTTCTACCGGGACGGCATCAACGCGGTCGGGGTGGACACCGTCGCCGCGGAGGCGGGCGTCACCAAGACGGCGCTGTACACGAACTTCGGCTCGAAGGACCGGCTCGTCGTCGCCTACCTGCGGGACCGCGACCGCCGATGGCAGTCCGACATCGACCGGATCACCGCCGACCACGCGTCGCCGCGGGACCGGATCCTCGCCGTCTTCGACGCCTACGAGACCTGGCAGTCCCGGGAGGACTTCCGCGGCTGCGCGTTCCTCAACGCGGCCTCGGAGCTGCCGCGGCTCGACCACCCGGCCCGCGAGGTCGTCCGGCACCACAAGACCGCGCTGCGCAGCTACCTGCAGGCCCAGGTCGAGCGGCTGGGCACGGCTGAACCGGCCGCGCTCGCCGGGACCCTGATGATCCTCCTGGAGGGCGCGGTCGCGACGGCGGTGGTCGAGCGCGGGCCGGGGCCGATCCGCGCGGCCCGGGAGGTGGCCGACGGTCTGCTCCCGGCGGCCTGAACGGTCACACCGGGACGGGTCCGTGCGGGTGCTGGTCGTCGACGACGAGCCGGTGCGCGTGCGTCCAGCCGTGCACCGACCGGCGCGCGGTGACGACATGGGCGCGATCGGCGTCGTGGTCGTGACGGTGCCGGACGAGATCGGCGCCGGCCGTCGGCCAGACCGTCACCGCCACCCCGAGCGCGACGACGGCGAGCGCGGCGAGAACCGACCAGGTCACCGTCCAGCCGGCCGAGACCGCCAGCCAGCCGGTGAGCGGGTAGGTGACCAACCAGCAGGCGTGCGAGAGCGAGAACTGCGCGCTGAACAGGGCTGGCCGCTGACCGGGCCCCGCCGAGGTGCGCAGCAGGCGACCGGTGTTGACCATGATCCACCCCGGGCCGAAGCCGATCAGCGCCCACGCGAGCGTCGCGGTCGTCCACGACGGCGTTGCCGCCAGCAGCAGGGTCGCCCCGGCCGCCAGGCAGGAGAGCGCCGCGCCGGCCAGCATCACCGTCCGGACCGGCAGCCGTCGGGCGAGCCACGGGGAGGTCAGCGCCGCCGCGGCCGTCCCCGCGCCGGACACCGCGAGCAGCAGCCCGACGTCGGCCTCGGTGCCCCCGAGCAGGTCGCGGACGACGTTCACCGTCGTCACGAGCGACACCACCCCGACCGCGGCGACGACGACGTTCAGCGCCAGCAGCCCCCGCAGCTGCGGGACCGCCCGGAACAGCCGGACCCCGAGCAGCAGCCGGGTCGCGAAGTCACCCTGGGCACGACCCGCAACCGGCGGGACGACCGTCGACGCCACGAGGACCGCGGAGAGGACGAACCCGGCGCAGGTGCCGACGAACAACGTCGAGTAGCTCGTCACCGCGACCGCCGCCGCGGCCAGCAACGGACTCAGCACCGTCTCCGCGCTACTCGCGAGCTGTGCGGCCGACAGTGCTCCGGCATAGTCCTGCTCGTCGGGCACGACGTCGGGGATGACCGACTGGAACACCGGCGTGAACGTCGCCGAGGCGACCTGCAGCACCCCGACCAGGGCGAACACCTGCCAGATCTCGCTCACCCAGGGCAGGACGAGCACGACCGCAGCGCGGACGACATCCGCACCGACCATCAGCATCCGCCGCGGGGCCCGGTCGGCGACCGCGCCGACCACCGGCCCCACGACGACGTAGGCCGCCATCTTGATCGTCAGCGCCGATCCCAGGACGAGAGCGGCCCGCTCGCCGGCGAGGTCGTAGGCGAGGAGCCCGAGCGCGACCGTCGTGAGCCCGGTCCCGACCAGCGCGACGACCTGGGCCGTGAACAACCGACGGAACCGCGTGTTCCGGAACAGCGATCGCACTGACCCTCCCCTGTCGACTGCGGGGACCCTAGAACGATTTCCCCATCGCCCCCACGGAGCAGTTGCCGGCGCGGAGCATCAGCCGGACAACGCGATCTGCGACTTTTCGGCGACAGCGGCCCGGCGCGTCGACTGCGCACGAATCCGCTGGTCAGCGTCCCATGAACGGGCGCACGAGCTGCGAGCGAATCGCTGTCGCCGCACGCTCGCAGGAGCCTTCCGATGTCGTAGTGGCCGATATCACGAATGGGCGCCGCCGCGATTCCGCGCCCCCCCCCCCCCCGAAGGAAACGGGGTCTCCGCTCCGGTTCGGCGTTCTCACCCCGGCGCCGTCCCGGGCGATGACGGCGGCGAGGCGGAGCCCGGGGCTTCCGGGTAACCTGCATTCGCGCCCTCGTAGCTCAGGGGATAGAGCACCGCTCTCCTAAAGCGGGTGCCGCAGGTTCGAATCCTGCCGGGGGCACCACCAAAAACAGCCCCTCACCAGGCGAAACCCGGTGAGGGGCTGATCTTGTTCTGTCCGGCCATACCCCGCCGTAGACGGGTCTGAGCGGGCATCTGTTCCCAGGACGTTCCCAAATCCTCCCGGCGCCCTACAGCGGCGCGGGAGACCCGAGCGCGGCCATCACACGGCGCCGCGCCTGAGCGTCCTGGCCCTCGATGCACTTGGCGTAGACCTTCAACAGCACCTCGACCGAGTGCCCGGCCCACTCGGCGACCTGCGTCGCCGGGACACCCGCATTGAGCCACGTCGAGACGCAGGCGTGCCGCAGCGAGTACGGCGTGGCTGCGAGCGGTGAGGCCGCCACCTCCGGGGTGAAGGCGATCACTCGGGCCGCCTGCCATGCGCGGATATAGGTGATCTTGGGCAGCTCGACGACCCGGCCCCCGGGGAACAGCCGGCCATCCTCGCCCAACCCGAACGCGGCCACATGCTGTTTCAGCAGCTCCACCAGCTCAGGAGGAGCCGGGACAGGGCGATGCTCCCCGCGAGCGCGCCCCTTGAGCTGCCGCCGGTCTCGTTGCTCGCCATCGTTGGTCCACTCGGCACCAGCGTGCGGCGTCGCCTCGTCTAGGTGGATTTCACCCCAGCCGCCGCCCGCCGGGAGCGAGAGGTTGGCCGCCCGCACGTTCGCGGCCTCCTCCGGGCGCAGCGCGGCGAAGTACATGAGGGCGAAGAACGCGACCAGCCGCGGCCCGCTGCGCCGGGTCTCCCGGACCGCCGCGAGCAGGGTTCGCGCTTGCACCGGATTCACCACTGTTCGACGGTCCACGGCACCGGACGGCTTCGGCGCCTTCCACTTCAACCCCACCAGTGGATTCGCCCGCAGGTGCCCCAGCTCGACCGCATACTCGGCGGCGTTGTACAGCACCCGACGGCGCTGATTCGCCACCGTCGCCGCGGCGGGCTTTCCGTCCAGCCGGGTGCTGATCGAGTTCAGCACTGACCGGAGCACCCCCGGATCGGCCAGCGATGCGACGGAACGACTGTGGCGCCGCGCCCACACCAGCGCCTCCCGAACATCCGCCGGTTGGTCGGGCGCATCGCGCCGCCCTGTATTGAATGCCCACCGGTGCAGTGCGCGCCGCAGCACCACCGGATCAGGGCGCCCATTCGCATCGTCGAGCATGGCCACGGTCGCAGCAGTCAGCGCCTCCGATATGCCACGCCGATACGTCGCAGCGGCGCCAGGCCACTTCATATCCATGTAGCTGCACGCGAAGTCCAGCCAATTAGTGGCCTGCGCTGGCCGGGTTGCAGAAACGGGCAACCCCGTCGCGACGTCGAATGCCTCGCCGCCACGAGACGCACTGAGGAGTTCAGCACGATAGCTGTCCGCAAGTGCACTGGTCCGGAACCGCTTCTTCCACCGCTTCGTCCCGACCCTCCACATGACGGTGTAGGCGGTGGTGGTCTTGCCCTTGTAGACGTCGGTTTTCCAGATGCGAACGTCGTAGGTGGTGGTCATCAGGCGGCTACCTCTTCCAGGCTGTTGAGCCAGGTTTCGAAGTCGGTCCGGCGGATGCGGATTTCGCCGTTGGGGAGTTTGATACAGCGGGGTGCGCGGCCTTTTGCGCGCCAGTCGTAGAAGGTGGAGCGGGAGATGGCGAGTTCGGCGCAGAGGTCGGCGACGGTGAGGCGGGCGGCGGACCGGCTCATGGGGTTCCCCTCCGGATGGAGTGACAGCGCGGCGTGAGTGTCACTCGGGTTGTCACAGCGGTTTACGCAGGTCAGACGGGGTGGAGTGACACAGTGACAGCGGTGGGGTCCACGCCGGTGGGGCCCGGCCGTCGCCGCTGGCGGGCGTCTCGGCCGCGGCCCGGCTCCGGCGGCCGAGTGACAGAGTGACACCCCCGCGGGCCCTATCACTCCCTCTGTCACTCACGTTTCCGCAGGTCAGCGCGGGTCGAGTGACAGAGTGACAGAGGTGGGGCCCCGTCACCGTCACGTGGCTGTCGCCGCGGCGCGGCGCCGTCGCGGTCCGGCGGCCGAGTGACAGAGTGACACCCCCGCGGGGGCTGTCACTCGAACTGTCACTCATGTTTGCGCAGGTCAAAGTGGGTGGAGTGACAGAGTGACAGAGGTGGGGCCCGGTCACGGTCACGCGGATGTCACTCGGGCCGGTCGGGCGGGTCACTGGTGTTCTCCCTGGTCGTCGGGGGTTGAGTGACGAAGTGACAGCAGTGACAGTGGTTCGATGGCGGGTGTGTCACCGCTGTCACTGGTGTCACTCGTTGCTGTGGTGGCGGTGTCGGCGGGCCAGTACTGGCCACCGGCGTTGCTGCGGAGTTGTCCGTCGGTTTCCATGCGTCGGCATGTCTGGCGCACGGTTCCGGCGTCCTTGTCCAGTGCCGCGGCGATCTCCCCGGGCTTGCGGCCGGGGTAGTCGCGTAGATAGCGGATGATCAGGGATCGGGTGTCGCCCATCTGGAAGTCCGAGGCTTTCCCGTCGAGTAGCGACCACGCCCCCGCGCCCGGGTCGAACGCGAGCGGGTAATCCGTTTCGTCGACGTCGCGGCCGGTGACGTGCAGAACCCCATCGGCTTGGGCGCGGGCGCGTTCGAGAACGAGTACCGCATCGGCTGCGCCGGCCAACCCGTTGGTGCCCGACACCGTGGCCAGGAAATCCTCGGCCGCGGCTTTACGGACGTGGTGGACCAGCACGACGGCGACGCCGTAGTGATCGGCGACCCGTTTGATCCGGGTCATCGCCGTGTAGTCGGCATCGTAGGCGGCGACCCCGGGGGCGGGGGTGCCGCGAACTTTGACGAAGACGTCGATGACAACCATGCGGGCATCGGGGTGGGCGTCGAGCCATTGCGAGATCTGCTCAGTGCCCCCGGCGGGCATCGGTTCGCAGGCAATCGACAGGGTCAGCCCGGCCGGTGCAGGCCGCCCGCCCAACGCGATTTCCATACGGGACTTCAACCGGCGCGGGGTGTCTTCCAGGGCGAGGTAGAGCACGGAGCCCTGTTCGGCAGGAATCCGCCCGAACGCCGGACGCCCGGCGGCGATATCGAGCGCGAGACCCAGGCTCATCCAGGACTTGCCGACCTTCGGGGGCCCGGCGAGCAGGGTCACGCCCTCACAGATCACCCCGGGCACCGCCCACCGCGGCGTGGGGAAGTCCATGGCCATCAGTTCCTCCGCTGTCCAGGCCGTGCGCCGCGGCGCCGGGGCCTCCGTCAAGTTCGGTCCGCCCCGCCTGCCCCCGCCCTGCGGGCCGCTCAACGGGCCCTGTGTGGGCGTGTGCGGGGCGTTCCCGATCGGGGTGGGGTGAGGGGCTGGGGTGGGTGGGGGGTTCATGCGGCGTCCTCGATCCGTCGGGGTCGCTTCGCCCCGGCCCGCAGACCGGACGCGATCGTCTTGTCCGCCTGCGCCGCGCTGTAGGCGCCGAGGGCGACGTGCCCGGCACACGCGCTGCGCAGCACCTGCCAGGCCTCGCCCTCGGGTAGAGCTCCACCGGCGACGAGCTGTCCGAGGGCGACCGCGGCGACGTACAGGTGGGCGTTGCGTTGGGACTTGGGTGCCCCGGTCACCCGTGCTGTTTCAGCCCGTAGTGCGACGTCGAGGTAGCGGTCGCGGCGCCCGGCGCCGGTCCGGATCGGACCCGCTGGAACAGCCGGGGGCGGGGGCGGGGCGAGCCGGGCGGCCAGCCAGTCCGGCAGCTCCACCGGCTCCACTGCCCCGACGGTCCGGTAGGTGCCGGTCGGGACGTGGGAACCGGCGGCGACGACGTAGCCGCCGTGGGCGCGGGTGTCGATCTTCCAGCCCAGGCCGTGCCCGCCGTCCCCGGCGGTGTTGCGGAACTCGACCCCGGCCGGGGCCCGGAAGTACAGGTGCCGCCCGCCCGACGGTGTGGTGACCTCGTAGGTCGCCGGAAGTTCCCGGCCCCACTCGGCGAGCAGCGCGGCCAGCACCCCGGCGCCGTCGATGACGCCCCGTCCCGCCCACTCGGGCGGGATGTCCTCGCCGTCGGCGCGGGTGTCGAGGTCGATCACTACCAGCCCGGCCCGCCCGGTCGGCAGGCCGATGTTGAACGCGCCCGCCGTCCACGCCGCCCGGATCCGGCCCGGGTCGGTCGTCGCCCGCTGCTCCCAGCCCTGGTGCCCGTCGGCGCACGGCCCGGCCCCGGCGCACCCGGTGTGCCCGTGCAGCGCCGGACGCTTGCTACCGGGGCGCAGCGGGAACACCGGCCACCCCCGGCCGGCCAGCTCCAGGGCCACCCGGCACAGCTCGCCCCGCCCGGCGTTCACCGGGTCTCCTCGTGGCAGTCCACGCAGCACCCGAGCGAGCGCGGGATGCAGTACCCGACGTCGACCGTGCAGACCGGGCACCGACGCCGGGCGGCCAGCGCCCGGCCCAGGGCGACGCGTTGTGCCGGGGTCGGGACCCGCTTGACGGCCAGCTCGGCCGGGTCCCACAGCAGCGCCCACCGGCGACCGCGGCGGCACTCGATCCGCCCCACCGGCGCCGCCCCGCCCGGGGCCCGCCCGGCGGCGCGCATCTGGCGCCGGGTCACCAGCCCAGCCGGAGCGCCGCGCCAGCGCCACGTCGGGAGCCCGTCACACATGCGGGCGGTGGGTTGCCAGCCCCACCGCTCGGTCAGCACCCCGCTCACCGCCGGCCCCCCGCAGCGTCCGGCTCCTTAGCGTCGTCCGCGGCGTCGGTGCAGGTCGGGCAGCGCATCCCGGCCGGGCCGACGCTCCAGTCCTGCATGTCGGTCCAGTAGGAGACTGCGGCGGCCCGGGTCGGGAAGTGCGGGGTGTAGTCGGCGTCAACGTCGGCGGCGCTGCCGCACACGGTGCAGTTCGCGGTGTAGCAGGTGTGCACCCGGATCCCGGCCGGGACCGGCGCCGGGGGCCGGTTCTCGTCCTCGTCCTCGCACGAGAACGTGTCGTGATCGGCGAACGGGTCCCCGGCGGTGTCGGGCTCCCAGAACCGCTCCTGCGGTGCCCCGTAGCGGGCCGCGCTGGCACACGTCCACACCTCAGCCAGGGTGCGGATCACGTCGGGGGTCAGGTGATGACGCATCTCGAACAGCAGATCCGCCGCGGCGACGACCGGATGGAGCACCGGCCCCGCGGACCCGGTGGACCCGCCGCAGTGGGTCGGGTCGGTGCACAGTGCGGAGTGGGTGTCGTGGGTGGTGGTCATGACGGTTCTCCTCGTGCTCAGCGGCGCCGCGCGGCCAGCGCGGCGACAGCGGCGGTGGCGGCGATCCCGGCCGGGATCTGCACCTGGACGTGGGCGGCCTGATCGAGCAGCGCCTTGCCGTTGATCCCGGCGCCGGCCAGACCGAAGAACCGAGACCGGCGGGTGCGGCGGGCGTAGACCTCGAGGAGGCGACCGTCGTCGATGACCGCGTGCACGAGCGCTTCGGTGAGCGCCCCGGCGAGCTGTGCGGCGGCCGGGACGCGGAGTCCGGCGAGCCGGTAGAGCGCGGCCTTGGTGACGGCTTGAGTGAGGGCGTAGGTCCCGGCGTGGATGGCGAGGGCGCGGCGCCCGGCCGGGGTGCGGTCCTGCTTGTGCGCGGCGCAGGTGTCGGTCTGGACGAGGTAGTCCCCGCCGTGGTGACCGAGCAGTGATCCGATCGCGGTGAGGGTGACCAGCGCGGCCTGATCGGCGGTCCGCAGAGGGTGTGTCGACATCGCAGGCTCCTGTTTTCGGCATGAGTGGGTCGCGGCGGCGCCCGAGCTGGGCGTCGTCGGAAGAGGTGGTGCGGCTAGATCAGCGGGGCTCGGCCGTCCGGGCCGGGGTCAGTGCTCGGCGTCGCCTCGTCGGCGGGGGCGGTGCTGGTGGTGGAACCCGCCCGGGCCGGGGGTGTCGAACGAGGTCGTGCGCCGGGTCAGGTTGTGGGTGAGGCGCCCGATCTGGATGGCGAACGACCACCGGCCGGACTGGTTGACCGTGGCCCGCAGCGGGCCGAACCGGAACGTCTTACGGGCGCGGAACTTCACGACGAACCTCCAACGATCGGTGACTATGAGTGACTGCCGGTGGTGGGGTGGTGGGGCGGGGTGAGGCAGCGCCGGAACGGTCGCCACCCCGCGTTTTCACCGGTTTCCGGGGGTCGGTGGCGGCTGCCTCACCCCGCCTCACCCCCTCACCCTGCGGATATCTGTGCTGATCATCGGGGGTGAGGGGTGGGGGTGAGGGTGGGGTGAGGGCCGGGGTGGACGTCCACCCCCACGTTTCTGCCTCACCCCGTGCCTCACCCCGAACCACTCATCCCTGATCGTCACCGTCAGTGCCGAAACCGAGGTCGGTGTCGTCGTCGGTGTCGTCGTCGGCGGTATCGGCGAGCAGCCGGTCGGCCTGGATCTTGAGCAGGTCCGCGCGACGCACCCGCGGGTAGCCCTTGACCGAGACCTCGGGGACCTTGGCGTTGTTGAGGTACTTGGCCAGCGTCTTGGCCTCCCACGTGCCGTAGGTCGTGAAGTCGTGCTTGTGCAGGCAGGCGAGCAGGTCCGAGCGCTTGAGGTGCTTCGCCTCGCCCATCACCTCGACCATGACCGCGATGTGGTCGACGTCGTCGACGGTCTCCTCGGGTCCGGCGGTGGTGGTGGCGCGCCCGGCCTTGGCCCGCTGCTCCTTGGCCCGGGTGACCAGCTCGGTTGCCTCGTCACCGCTGATGAAGTGGGTGCGCAGGATGATCGAGGACTCCCCGGTGGGCAGGTCCATCCCGACGCCGTTGAGGACGAGGGTTCCCTTGTCGACGCCCTGGCGCAGCAGGTGCGGCGCCGCGCCGCCGTCGACGGCCTTGTCCCCCACCGCCATGCGGGCCTGGGACTCGGTCCCCACGACCAGCGACCCGCGGATGTGCGCGCCCTCCCGCACGAGCTTGGGCAGGTTCTGATCGGTCGGGTCCTGGGTGCCCTGCCACAGGTGCACGTTCACCGCCCGCCCCTGGTTGTGGATCTTGCGCACGGCCATGAAGAACCGCGACCGGGCCGACCGGCCGCCGTAGGGGTTCTTGTCGGAGTCCACGACCGGGCACATGTAGGCCTGCTGCGCCTCGTCGATGACCGCGAACAGCGGGTGGAACCCGCTGCCGGGCTTACGGGCCAGGTCCCGGGTGACGCCGTTGGGGTACTTGTCGCGGTCCATCGACCCCAGGCGACGCTCCATCTCGGCCACGACCCGCTCCAACATCTCGGTCGCGGCGATCACGTGCTCATCAGCCGGGCCCTCGATCAGCTCCGAGGCCAGACCGTCGAACATGTGCCAGTCCCCGACACCCTTGAGGTCAGCGATCCGGAACTCCGCGGTCACGTCGAACATCACCCACAGCACCAGCGCCCGCAGCGCCGCGGTCTTGCCCTGGTTCGACAACCCGGTGATCAGCAGGTGGAACTGCTTGAGCGAGATCCCACGGGCCTGCCCGCGCAGGTCACGACCCCACGGCGCGTGCCCGGTGTAGACATCGGCGCGGACCCCGTCCGGGTCGCCCAGCAGCGGCGACGGCCCGATCGGCTCGTCCAGGGCGCCGCTGTCAGCGACCCACAGCCGCACCGTGCGCGGCGCCGGGACGGTGATGAACACCTCGTACTCGTGGCGGTCCAGGTTCTCGGCGAGCTTGCGCCGGCGACGCTGGATCTCCGAGGTGTCCACCCCCGACGGCAACCGGACGTCGACCTCGACCCCGGCACCGGCGACCCGGATCGGCCCCAGCATCGCGCCACCGGCGTCGTCCATCGCCTTGATCGCTTTGGCCAGCGCGGACACCCCGAGGTTGCGCAGCGCGATGACCACCTTCGACGGGGTCACGTTCTCATCGACCGCGCCCATCGTCCTCGGCGCGATCCACCCCGGTGCGCTCGTGCGGGTCTTACCCAGATTCCACACGTAGAGCAGCCCCCCGGCCGTGGCCGCGGCCAGCACGAACACGCCGTAGGCGGTGAGGAACCACGCCGTCCACGTGATCAGCGTGACCAGCCCGACGATCGGCGCGACGACCTTGGACACGTCGCCGGTACCGATGGCCAGGACGATGCCCAGCGCGAGCAGTAGCCCGGTCACCCCGGCCACGCCGAGAGCGAACGCCTTGACCAGCTCCAACGGCGAGGAGATCCAGTCCATGACCCGCTGGTGACGCCGGGCCTTCTCCGCGGTCGCGCGGGCCTCCCACTCCCGCAGCGACTCCTGATCACCCACCGACTCCGCCGCGCGCATCATCCGCTCGTAGCGGTCCGCGCCGTGACTGTCGCGCCACCGCCGGGCCACCACGCCCACCCCCGCGACGACGTACCACGCGTTCAACGCGGTCCCCGTCACCGCCGTGCGGGTGTAGGGGTGCGTCACCGCCGTCCGAGTCGTGGCCACCAGCCGGGCCGGGGCCTGCCGCGCGACCCGGGCCACCGCGGTCCCCGGACGCCGCGCCGGGACGACCTCGACCGCACCCGCCCCACCCTCAGCGGTGGCGGTGTCCTCGTCCTCGTCCTCGACGATCTCGGCGTCGATGACCTCGCCGTCCACCACCTCCGGGACGTCCTCATCGCGGCGGGGCCGCGGGCCGGGCGGCGGGCGGCGGCCGTGCTCACCCGGGCTGGTGTAGCGGGGCCGGGTGCCCTCGATCGTCTCGCCGTCCCCGGCGCCCTGCGGGCCCTCGTTCATGTCTCGATTCCCCTCGATCATCGCTGGTCACCGTCCTTGTCGGTCGTCGTGTGGGTCGGGGCGTGGGTGTGCTCGTCGCGCAACGTCCGAGCCCGGGCCGGGGAGATCCGCAGGGTCTTGCGGATCGACTCCGCCGAGGACGGGTCGACCTCCCCCGCAGTGACCGCGGCGGCCAGCTCGGCGCGGAGCTGATCCAGCGAGCGGGTCAGCGGCAGCCGGTGCGCCCGCGGCGTGCGGGGCCGCCGCGACGGGCGGTCGGCGGTGGCGACGCCGTGCCCACCCGGCCGCTCCCCGTCGGACTCGGTGTCGGTCTCGCTCTGTGGTGTGGGCTGGTTCCCGGTCCCGTCCGCGGGGTCGTCAGCGGACGGGACCGGGAGGCTCGACAGGTAGGAGGTGATCTCGGCGGCCAGGTCCTCCCCGACCGGCGACGCCTCCCCGACCGACAGCCCCGGCGTCGCGGCCGGAGTCAGCCGCGCCCGGCGCCGGACCGCGGTTCGGTGCACCCGGTAGGTGCCCGGTGCGATCACCAGGCGGGCGTCACCGTCGGCGTCGATCTCGGCGACCGCAGCGTCCAGCGCGGCGCGGCGGGCGTCGGCGAGCTTGCGCCCAGCCGCTCGGGACTGGCGGGCCGCGGCCCGCTCGTCGCGGGTCCGGCGAGCCCGCCGGGGTCCGGCGACCACGAGCTGGTGGGCGATGACTCCGGCGATCGAGACGACGCCCATGACCAGGCCGGTGATCGTGCCGCCGTTGGCCTCGGCGGTGGCGCCGTGGGCGATGTTGAGTCCGGCTGCGACCGCGGCGAACGTCCACACCCCGACCTGTAGCGACCACACCGGCGCCTCGGGGTCGCTCTTGCGGCGGGCCTGCACGGCCAGGGCGAACGCCCACATGCCCAGCTCGGACAGCACGGGCAGGACGTAGCCGGTCGCGCCGCCGTACAGCTCGGCGCCGTAGGCGGCCATCGCCGGGACGGCCATGAGCGCGGAGGCGATCGCGAGGGGGTAGATGAGCAGGTCGATCCGGTGCGCGGACAGCCACGCCCCGGCCGCGGCGCGGCGGGCGGCGTTCAGGGTGCGCTTGCGGTCGGTGTCGGCCTGGCGCCGGGCGGTGCGCTCGGCGGCCCGCCGGTCGGCGACCTCCGCGCGCACGGCCTCGGCGTGCAGAGCACGTTCGGCGGCGGCGTCGGCGTCACGCCGGGCCTGCTCCGCCGCGGCGGCGCGGTCGTCGCGGCGACGCTGGGCGTAGTCGTTGCTGGACACGATGGTTCTCCCTTCTCGGTCGTGCGGGTCAGCGGAAGTCAGTGCGGGACAGGCGGCCGGTCACGGCGAGGCGGACGGCCAGGCGCTCGACCCGGGCCAGGCGGGGCCGCAGGAGCGCGGTGGCGTGGCGCTGGGCCGCGGCCCAGGACAGGCCGGTGCGGTAGTAGCGCTCGCTGTAGTCGAAGTCGCCGCGGTCGCGGGCGGCGTCGTCGCCGGTCGCGCCGACGTCGCGGCCGCCGAGGTAGCGGGCGGTGAACAGGTGCTGCCCGGCCCGTCCGGCGGCGCACCCGATGAGGAAGCCGACGACGTTGGACTCGTTGAGCCGCCCGGACGCACCGTGCTTGCACGACGCACCACACGGCCCGCCGAACAAGCCGGTCTCCACCCGTGCGGGACCGGCCGCGAACCCGGCGTGGGCCCAGGCCAGACCGTGACCGACCTCGTGCGCGGCGACCGCGAGGACGTCGCGGCGGACCCCGGCGTCCAGGGCGGCGGCGACCGTGCGCGCCTTCACTGCCGCGCTGGCCGCGGTGCTGGGTTGGCTTAGCATTGCTGGTCTCCTGTCGTTCGCAGGGCTCCGCCACCCCCGGGGCCGCGCAGTGCGCGGCCACCGGGAGCGAGCGGGACGTGTGGATGGCGTTGGGGGCCCGGCCCGGCGGGGCATCTCTCTGGCGGGAGGTCCGCCGGGCCGGGCGCAGTCAACGGCGGCGCCGGGGGTGGAACCCGCCGCACCGGCTGCACTCGGCCGGGATCGAGCCGTAGCGGCGGCAGTCGCCCTCGGCCTCCAGGCGTGTCCGGTAGTACGGCTGCCCGGGGCAGCGGCGGTGCTGCCGATACGCCCTGGCCCGCGACGGGCGGCTGACCGCGCTCACCGGGCCTGCTTGCCGTTGACGAACACGACGCCGTCGCGGATCTCGACCGTCGCGCCGGCCGGGACGGTCAGGGTCTTGCCGCCGGGCAGGACGGCGATCCCCTGACCGCCGTTGACGGTGTGCGTACGCCCTCCGGCCTCGACCGAGGCCCGTCCGGTGCCGAAGTGCGACACCACGGGAACCTGCTTGCTGCTCATCTGGATCTCCCTCACTCGCTGAATGGCTGTGCGCGGCCCGGGATCGACGCCGCGCCGATGGGTGCCGGGGGTCAGCCGACCTTCTTGCCGTTGACGTAGACGACGCCGTCGCGGAAGGAGACCTTCGCCCCGGCCGGGACGGTGATCGTCTTGCCGTTGGGCAGGACGACCGGCGACTCACCCTCGGCGGCGGCGCGGGTGCGGCCGTTGACCGTGACCGTGTTGCGGTCGCGGCCGTAGGTGGCGCTGATGTCGGTGCGCTTGCTGCTCATCTCGTGCTTCCTCCGTGGTTGTGCTGACCGGTCACCAGGTGGTGCCGGTGTCGTGCTGACGACCCCGTGGGGGTCAGGCGGGACGGCGGCGGCATCGGCCCCGCCCGCACGTCGTCGGTGGCGCGCCGTCGCGGGGCAGCTCGACCGGGCGCTTGCAGCGGGTGCAGCGGGCCCGGACCCGCATCTGCGGGGCGGTCATCGGGTGGCCTGTTCGTCGGCCTCGTGGACCCACAGCACCCGGATCCGACGCCCGGTCTCCCGGGCGGCGGTCACCCGGTGCGCACCCTCCCGCACGAACGACCCGCCACCGCACAGGCGCACCACACACACCGGGTCCCCGCCCGTGGCCCGGGCCCGCGGATCACGCTTGTAGCGCTCCACATCCCGGCGGTGGATCACCCCGCCACGCAGGCGCAGCGACCACGGATCCACCCACGCCCCACGGCCGTTGCGGCGCCACCACCGCGCCGTCTGCCGCCGCGGACCACCCGACGTGCTCACCGTCGACCCCGCCGCTCACGCGCCGCGGCGCCGACCTGGTCGACATGCGCGCTCCACTCGGCCTGACCGTGCTCGTGAGCGTCGGTACGCCCGCACAGCGAGCACCCGGACCGGATGTGAACCCGCACCCGCATCACTCGCCTCGATCCGAGGCCAGGCCGTGGGCCATGACGTGGCGGTGGCACGCCGGACGCGAGCACACCGACCCCATCCCCGAACGCACCGACCGGTTGCACCCGACGCAGCGGACCTTCCCGGTGCTCTCCTCGGTATGGACACCACGACGGTGATGACGCGCCCGGCGCGTCTCCTCGGCCACCGTCCGGCCCGCTCGGGCCCCACCCTTCGCCGTGCTCGACAACCAACCCATCACGCACTCCCGTTCTGTCTGTCCACTGTGGATCTTGCTGTTACGGCTGTGCCGGTTCCGTCGTGCCCACCCCGCCCCCAGGCCGGGTGAGCGGTCAGTGACCACCCCCGACCAGACCGACGCGGCGCGCGGTCTGCGCCGTCAGATACGTGGCCGGATACGACGGCGCGGTCACCACCGACTGCTTGCCGGGCCCGCGCAGGTCGAACCGCAGCCGGCCATCGGGCAGCGCCACGACAGCGGCCACCTGCGCCCACGACCCGCCGGCGGCGCCGTAGGAGTAGATCCACCACCCCACCCGCACCGACCGCGCCGGATGTTCCCGGGCCGCCGACGCCGCGACCCGCTCGACCGACCGGTCCAGGCGGGCGCTCACGCCGCACCCCCAGCGGGCGGAACGTCACCGTCGCTACCGAGCCGGGCGAACTCCGCCCGCTGCCCGGCCGCGTCGACCTCGATGACCGCGGCCAGGTACGCGGCGTTGCGGCACAGCTCCCGCAGCTCCCGCCACGCCCCCGCCGCGCACAGCCAGGACGAGACCGCCTCCGAAGCCAGCATGCCGATCGCCACCCACACCAGCGGCACAACCGTCGTCGGCAGTGGACCGAACACACCAGCCAGGGCCAGACCCGCCACGCCGATCAACACGGCCTGCCCAGCCCCAGCGAGTGCCTGAGTCCGGACCTCCGAGCGGGCCCCATCCATCACCTGACGCTGCCGGGCGTCCACCACCCGGATCACGCGGCCTCACCGCCCAGAACGGCGCCCGCAGTACCGACCCGACCCAACGCCGACCGGCGCCCGACCGTCGACAGCGCCACCCGGGCGATCGCACGCCGCGCCTCGCGGCGCTCACGGCAGGCGATCCCGTACTCCGACGCACCCGGCGACGCCTGAACTGCGAGCGAGCCCCACACCTCACGGGTCACTTCGTCCCAGTACCGACGCACGGCCCGACGGCCGTCGTCGCTGAGCTGCGCCACACACTCCACGAGCGCGCCGCCCGCATCCGTGTTGTCAACCTCGTCCACAGTCGCTCTCTCCTCCGCTGCAGTTACCGCTACGGTGGTCCGTAGCACCGTTGCACCGTAGCGCCACGGTGCCACGGTGCACAAGAGCGGTTCGGTGCCACGTTGCAGCGGAGCACTACGCTGCCCTGGACGAGGCGAACGAGGACGGAGCCACCATGAGCGAGGCGAAGATCAACCCCCACTCGGGCGTGCCACTCTGGCGACAGGTCGCCGACGGCCTGCTCAGCGATATCCGCGCCAGACGACTCGACATCGGCGACCGAGTGGATGGCTACCGAGAAATCGCGACAAAGTGGGGCGTCGGCCCAAGCACTGCTCTAGCCGCGCTCAATCATCTTCGAAACTCCGGAGTCATCTCGTCGGATCGCGGCCAGGCGGCGAAAGTCCTCCGGCGGCCACTAATCACACGACGCATGGCCGGTCGATACACCCATAACGACGATCGAAGCCCAATATCAGCTGACCTGGATCGCGATTCGGTCACTTCCGCTCCTACCGGAGTCGTGACGACTGAAGCAGCCTCTCGCACGATTGCACGTCGCCTCGGAATAGCCGAAGGCGATGCGGTCTCTCGGGTGGACTACCTGTGGGTTGACGATACTGGCCCCATTCAGCGGTCAACTCAGTGGGAGCCGCTGTCTGTAACCAAGGGCACGACCGCCGAAATCCCACCACCGAGTGGTGACCCTCACGTCATTGCCAGAATGGACGCAATCGGCGTCACGACAACACACGTTAACGAGCAATACTCGGCACGAATGCCGACTCTCGAAGAGTCGGAAGAGCTTGAGATGTCAGAAGGAGTTCCAGTCTTCTTCGTCGAGCGAACCCATCTCGCAGGCGAAACCCCCGTCGAAACGGCAGATATCTCGATTCGCGGCGACCGAACGGTCATCTCTGTCGACCATCCAGTAGGAGAGTGAGCCACCGTGAGTCAGGTCATCTCGGTAGTAACCGCCGTAGATCCAACCCGCTCCGAGCACCTGCCTGAGACTTGGAAGGCGCTACAAGTCCAGAAACTCCCAGAGGGCTGGGAATGGGAGTGGCTTGTTCAATGCGATGGCAGGGATGCCGATTCCCAGCGAACGGTGATGTCGTCTATCCCGGTTGAGGACCCCAGGATTAGCTACGGAGCGTCCAGGAAGAGCGGGGTCGCAATCACGAGGACCATGACACTAGCTCGGGCGCGCGGGTCGCTGGTGAAGACTCTCGACGCAGACGATCGACTTACCGCTGGGGCACTCGAACGGGACATTTCCGCGCATTCTGATCCGGAAATTAGTTGGTCAGCAGCGCGGGTAATCGACGAGCACATGGACGGCACACGTTCCGAGCACTACCCATGGAACCCGCCGCCCGGACGGATAGAGATCGGACAGGCCAGAGACGCCTACGCGGATAATTTCAGGATCTTGGTGCATCCCGCGACACTGTGCATTCGGTATCGCCTACTGGTGGCCCTGGGCGGATGGATGAGCCTGCCTGCCTCTGAAGATACGGCCCTCCTAATGGCCCTCAATGGATGTCGCGTCGGATGGTTCTCTGACGAGCCTGGGATGATCTACCGCCGCTGGCCAGAGCAAATGTCGGCCAGCGGCGATCACGCGGACCCCGAAGAACTAGCGATTCGGCGACACCTCGTGAGAACACGCAGTGAGGCTGTCCAAGACGAGTTCTTGACAGTCTCCTGACGGTGGCGGCCGAGGCCGAAGAGAAACCTGCGCGCCACACGATCGGCTCCCACTCTTCTTCTGTCACTCTGTCACTACACCACCTCTGAGCAGCACAAACGAGAGTGACACTGGGAGTGACAGTGCCGGTAGGGCTGTCACTCTGTCACCCGGCTGTCGGATCGGGACTGCGAGAGCGGGGTGCGGTGACGGCGGCGTGGCGGCCACAGGGCCTCAACTCTGTCACTCTGTCACTCGACCCGCGTTGAGCTGCGGGAACGTGAGTGACAGTTCGAGTGACAGGCCAGTGACACTGTCACTCTGTCACCCGGCGGGCTCGGCGGGCCCGGCCGTACGGCGATGCGACCCGTCGTTGCTGCTCCCCCTGCTGTTCCAGCGCCTTGACGTCCACAGCGCTGGAACAGCAGGGGGGACGAGCGCTCGTCGACCGGGGGATCGAGCGGGCTGTACGCGGCCCTCAGGCCTCCGTAGAGGCGCTACGGGACACCGGGTGGCATCCGGGGGTCCCGTCCGAGCGCGGAGGAGCACTGGGACGTCCGCACGGCGGTGCGGCGGGCTGGACGGTTCCAGGCGATGGAACGTCTCCCCACTCTTCTTCTGTCACTCTGTCACTACACCACCCCTGACCAGCACAAACGAGAGTGACAGCCTGAGTGACAGGCCGGTGACACTGTCACTCTGTCACGCGGCGACTCTGGCGGGCCTGTTCCCAGGACGTTCCCAGATGCGCCCGGGATCCCGGGCGCGCCGCGCGTCATCCCTGGTCAGAGTGCGCGCAGGCCAGGACACGATCCACCACTCCTAAAGCGGGTGCCGCAGGTTCGAATCCTGCCGGGGGCACCCACAGAATCAGCCCCTCACCAGGCAGAACCCGGTGAGGGGCTGATCTTGTTCTGTCCGACTCGTACCGGCCGTCAGCGGCTGTGAGCGGGTCTCTGTGCCTAATACGTGCCTACGTCGCGTAGCTCGACCGATCAGAGCCCAGAGCCAGTAGGACGCGGCGGCGCGCCTCGTAGTCCTGTCCCTCGATGCACTTCGCGTAGACCTTCAACAGCACCTCGACCGAGTGGCCCGCCCACTCCGCGACCTGCGTCGCCGGGACGCCAGCGTTGAGCCAGGTCGACACGCACGCGTGTCGCAGTGAGTACGGCGTCGCGGCGAGTGGGGACGCGACGACCTCGGGAGTGAAGGCGATGGACCGCGCGACCTTCCAGGCTCGTATATAGGTGATCTTCGGCAGCTCGACCACCCGCCCCCCAGGAAACGGCCTGCCGTCTTCTCCTAGCCCGAACTCCGCCACATGCTGTTTCAGCAGCTCTACGAGTTCGGGAGACGCTGGAACAGCACGGTGCTCGCCACGGGCACGGCCCTTCAACTGCCGCCGGTCCCGTTGCTCCCCGTCGTCGGTCCACTCGGTCCCGGCGTGCGGCGTCGCTTCTTGTAGGTGGATCTCACCCCACCCGTTCCCGTTGGGCAGCGTCAGGTTGACGGCGCGCACGTTGACTGCCTCCTCCGGCCGCAGCGCGGCGAAATACATGAGCCCGAAGAACGCCACCAGACGAGGCCCGCTGCGCCTCGTCTCCCGCACCGCAGCGAGCAGCGTCCGTGCCTGGATCGGGTTCACCACAGTCCGCCGGTCGACCGCCCCCGATGGCTTAGGGGCCTTCCACTTCAATCCCACGAGCGGGTTCGCCGAGAGGTGCCCCCGTTCGACCGCGTACTCCGCAGCGTTGTAGAGCACCCGGCGACGTTGGTTGACCACCGTCGCGGCCGCAGGCTTCCCGTCGAGCCTTGTACTGATCGTATTCAGGACCGACCGGAGGACCCCCGGATCAGTAAGTGCACTGACCGGCAGGCTGTGCCGCCGGGCCCACGCCAGAGCTTCCACGACTTCTGCCGACTGACTGGGGCCTCCACGTCGCGCGGTGTTGAACGCCCATCGGTGCAGGGCCCGTCTCAGAGCTGCCGACGTCGGACGGTTCCGCTCGCCATCGAGCATCGCCACAGTTACGGCCGTCAGCGCCTCGGATAGGCCTCGCCGGTAGGTAGCCGCGGCGGCCGGCCACTTCATATCGATGTAGTCACAGGCAAAATCCAGCCAGTTGACCGCCTGGGTGGGCTTGACGGCGGAGATCGGTAGGCCGGTGCCGGTATCGAACGCCTCACCGCGGCGGGCTGCGCTCACCAGATCGGAGCGGTAGCTGTCCGCGAGCGCCCTCGTCTTGAACGTCTCCTTCTTCCGGCGGCCCGCAATCTGCCAGCGCACCATGTAGGTCGTTCCACGCTTGCCCTCGTACGTGCTGATCTTCCATATACGAACGTCGTAGGTGGTGTTCATCAGGCGGCGACCTCCGGTTCTTCGAGGCTGGTGATCCAGTCGTCGAAGTCGGTGCGGCGGATGCGGATCTCGCCGTTGGGGAGCTTGATGCAGCGGGGGGCGCGGCCCTTGGCGCGCCAGTCGTAGAAGGTGGATCGGGAGATGCCGAGTTCAGCGCAGAGGTCGGTGACGGTGAGGCGGGCGGCCGGCCGGCTCATGGGGTCTCCATCCGGGGCGGGAGTGACACCGGGGTCGTGGTGTCACTCGGGGTGTCACAGCGGTTGATGCAGGTCAGAGCGCATGAAGTGACGCAGTGACAGTGGTGAGACCGTGATGGTGGAGCCCGGGTGTCACCGTGCCTGGTTGGCCGGGTCACTGGTGTTCTCCGAGGTCAGCCGGGTCGGAGTGACGCAGTGACAGCAGTGACACCGGTTCCGTCGCGTGTATGTCACTGCTGTCGCTCGTGTCACCGGACCCGGGGCTGTCGGCGGCCCAGTAGGCCCCGCCAGCGTTGGCTCGGAGCTGGCCGTCGTTCTGCATCCGGCGGCAGGTCTGGCGCACGGTCCCGGCGTCGAGGCGCAGCGCTTCGGCGATCTCCTTCGGACGGCGGCCGGGGTAGTCGCGCAGGTAGCGGATGACCAGGGAGCGGGTGTCGCGCATCTGGTAGTCAGCGGCGTTGCCGTCGAGCAGCGACCACGCGCCCGCGCCCGGGTCGAACGCGAGTGGGTAGTCGGTTTCGTCGACGTCGCGGCCGGTGACGTGCAGGACCCCGTCGGCTTGGGCGCGGGCGCGTTCGAGGACCAGGACGGCGTCGGCGGCGCCGGCGAGGCCGTTGGTTCCTGACACGGTGGCCAGGAAGTCCTCGGCGGCGGCCTTGCGGACGTGGTGGACCAGCACCACGGCCACGCCGTAGTGGTCGGCGACGCGCTTGATCCGGGCCATCGCGGCGTAGTCGGCGTCGTAGGCCGACACCCCGGGTGCGGGGGTGCCGCGGACCTTGGCGAACACGTCGATCACGACCAGCCGGGCGTCGGGGTGGGATTCCAGCCACTCGGCGACCTGGACATCCCCGCCGGAGGGCATCGGTGGGCAGGCGATCGACAACGTCAACCCGGCCGGTGCGGGCCGGTCTCCGAGGGCGATCTCCATCCGCGACTTCAACCGGCGCGGGGTGTCCTCCAACGCGAGGTAGAGCACCGAACCGGGCTCGGTGGTGATGCGGCCGAACGCCGGACGCCCCGCGGCGATGTCGAGCGCCAGACCCAGGCTCATCCAGGACTTGCCGACCTTGGGCGGGCCGGCCAGCAGCGTCACGCCCTCGCAGATCACCCCGGGCACAGCCCATCGCGGGGTCGGGAACTCCATGCCCATCAACTCCTGTGCGGTCCAGGCCGTGTGTGGCGGCGCCGGCACCGCCCCGAGCGGCGGGAACCCGGGCCGGTCGGCCGGGCTGTGCGGGGCACTCAGCGGGCCCTGAGTCGCCGCCTGCGGCCCGTTCGCGGGGCTGCTGGTGTGTGGGGCTGGGGATGGTGGGGAGTTCATGCGGCGTCCTCGATCCGTCGGGGTCGCTTCGCCCCGGCCCGCAGGCCCGAGGTGATCGTCTTGTCGGCCTGAGCGGCGCTGTAGGCGCCGAGCGCGACATGCCCTGCGCACGCGCTGCGCAGCGTCGACCACGCCTCGCTCTCCGGGAGCGCCCCGCCGGCAACGAGCTGGCCGAGCGCGACCGCCGCCACGTACAACGACGCGTTGCGCTGGGACTTCGGCGCCCCGGTCACCCGTGCTGTTTCAGCCCGTAGTGCGACGTCGAGATAGCGGTCACGGCGGCCCGCCCCGGTCCGGATCGGACCCGCTGGAACAGCCGGGGGTGGTGGCGGGGTAAGCCGGTCGGCCAGCCACCCCGGCAGCTCGGCCGGTTCCGCCTCGCCCCTGGCCTCGTAGAGCCCGGCCGGGACCCGTGAACCGGCCGCGACGACGTAGCCACCGTGGGCTCGGGTGTCGATCTTCCAACCCAGGCCGCGGCCGGTGTCGCCGGCGGTGTTGCGCAGCTCGACCCCGGTCGGCGCCCGGAAGTACAGGTGCCGGCCGCCCGAGGGCGTGGCGACCCCGTAGGTCGCCGGGAGCCTCCGGCCCCACTCGGCGAGCAGCGCGGACAGCACCCCGGCGCCGTCAACGACGCCGCGCACGGCCCACTCAGGCGGCGCGTTCTCGCCGTCGTCGCAGGTGTCGAGGTCGACCACCACCAGCCCGGCCCGCCCGGTCGGCACGCCGACGTTGAACGCACCCGCCGTCCACGCCGCCCGGATCCGGCCCGGATCGGTCGTCGCCCGCTGCTCCCACCCCCGGTGCCCGTCGGCGCACGGCCCGACACCGCGGCAGCTCGTGAGCCCGTGCAGGGCCGGGCGCTTGCTGCCCGGACGCAACGGGAACACCGGCCACCCCCGCTCAGCCAGCGCGAGCGCCACCAAGCACAGCTCACCCCGCCCGGCGTTCACCGCTCCACCTCATGGCAGTCGACGCAGCACCCCAGCGAGCGCGGGATGCAGTAGCCGACGTCGCGCCGACAGACCGGGCACCACCGGCGGGCGGCCAAGGCTCGGGCGAGCGCGGCTCGCTGTGCCGGGGTCGGAACCCGTTTCGGGCCGAGGTCGGCGGGGTCCCACAGCAGCGCCCACCGCCGACCGCGCCGGCACTCGATCCGCCCCACCGGGACGGCCCCGGCCGGGGCGCGGCCGGCGGCCCGCATCTGCCGGCGGGTGACCAGCCCGGGCGGGGCGGAACGCCACCGCCACGTCGGCAGCCCCTCGTGCATGCGGGCGGTGGGTTGCCAGCCCCACCGCTCGGTCAGCACCCCGCTCACTGCTGATCACCGGCGCGGCGACGGCGGCGGCCACGACCGTGTTGGTGGTGGAACCCGCCGGGGCCGGGGGTGTCGATCGAGGTCGTCCGCCGGGTCAGGTTGTGGGTGACCGGGCCGATCTTGATGGCAAACGACCAGCGGCCGGACTGGTTGACCGTGGCTCGCAACGGGCCGAACTGGAACGTCTTACGGGCGCGGAACTTCACAGCTCCCCCTTCGCCTTGGCGGTCTCGATACGGGCGATCAGGTCGGCCTTGTCGGCGAGCCACCGGGTCCGCTCGGCGGGGTCGTGCCCGGCGGCCTTGATCTCGTCGAGGCGGCGCAGCAGGGCGACGACCTCGCTCGTGGTGGGCGGGCCCTGCCCGTTGCCTCGGTTACTGTGCGTCGACATGGGTGCTCCTGTTCTCGGCATGGAGGGGGTCGCGGCACCGGCCCGATGGCTCGGTGTCGGGGTGCTGATCGGGTAGTGAGGTCGGTGGGTGAGGTGGCGCCCGGCGGGTTAGGTTTTTCACTCCTGCCCGACGATGCAGCTCTGACCTGCTGACCTGCGACGAGTTATCGAGTTAGCCGGGTTAACCCGGTCCGTGTCCCGGCCCGGGTGGCCCGCCTGGGGCGCTGTCAGCCCGGACCGGGCCCGGTTCACTCGTGGCTGCGGTCGAGGTCCTGGTCGTCGTCGAGGTCAGCGGTCGCCCGCCGCACCTGGGCATCACGGACGGTGATGGGATCGAGGGGCCAGCGGTTCCCGGTGGAGGGCACCTTGATCCCAAACTCGGCCGCCAGGGCCTCGCGCAGGGCCTTTCCGGTCATGGCCTGGTAGGGCTGGTGGCCGGGTGCGTGACGGGCCAGCAGCGCAGGCACGTCGGCGGTGCGCACGGGCTCCTCACCGAGGACAGCGTCGAGGTCGTCGAGCAGGTCCCGCGGCTGCTGCACCTGGACCTGCGGACCGGGGCGGCCGGCGCCGGGCAGGCCCTTGCCGCGGCGCTCGATCGCGTCGAGGGCGCGTTCGATCAGCGGGGTGACCTGGTCCCCGACCGGGGTGTCCTTGTCCACGGACAGGAAGTAGACCTGCACGATCTCCGAGCGCTGCCCGGAGAACCCCTTGACCACCGCCGTCCCCCGGTCCACGCCAGGGATCAGCTCGGTGGCGCGGTGCCCGGCGGTGTAGGCGCCCTGGCCGAGCAGGGCGTCGTTGGCGACGTGGTCACCGACGGCGAAGGCGATGCCGTTCGAGGCGTTGCGGGTCGCGTCGCGGGGCATGGAGTCCTTCGTCTGGGCCTGGGTGGACAGGATCAGGTGGATCCCGCGCTTACGGCCCAGGCGCATGATGTCGACGATCAGCTTCGCCACCTCCGCCCCGTGGGTAGGGTGCTGGATCGCGACGTGGGCCTCCTCCAGCAGGCAGAACAGCGGGTGCAGACCGACGCCCTTGGAGGCGTACTCGCGGGTCACCGCGGGGATCTCGTAGCGGACCAGCAGCTCACCGCGGGTCTGGACCTCGGCATGCAGCTCGCGCAGGTGCTCGGCGATCTCGGCGATGCGCTCGTCCTCGGCGCCCATGACGTAGCGCGAGCAGCGGGGGCGGAACGCCTCGAAGTCGAAGTTGGCATCGGGCACCCAGATCCGCAGCTCAGCGGTGGGGTCCAGGGCGGCGCCGGCCATCATGACCCGCGCGGCCGAGGACTTGCCCTGTCCGGGCATCCCGCCGGTAAGGGTGTTGCGCTCCATCAGCGGCGCCACGACCGGGGTGCCACGCAGGTTCCGGCCGAACGGGACGCCCTTGAACACGTCCACCGTGCCGGCGTCGTCGAGCAGCGGGTATGCCCCGGCACCCTCGGCCAGTGCGCCCTTGTCGGCGACCCACAGGTCCAGGATCCCGGCTTCGGCGCCGGTGGTCGGCCACACTTCCTTCGCCAGCCGGTGCAACCCGGTGGCCAGGTCCGCGCGGCGCCGCGCGATCCGCTCGGCGGGGACCCCGGCAGGCAACCGGATCACCGCGTGGGTGCCGCGCCCGTCCACCCGGGTCGGGGTCAGGAACTGCAACGGCGTGCCGGCCTTGAGGTACGCGCTGATCTGGGCGATGCGCAGCGCGTCCAGGGCGCGGGCGATCGTGGTCTAATCGATCATCGCGTCCACCTCGGCGTCGCCGGCAGTGGCCAGCCAGGTCGGGCCGGCGGTGTGTCGGCGGCCCTCCCACCAGCCGGCCAGCACCAGCGCGGGGATCGCCGCCCACAGCGCGGCCGTCGCTGCGACGGTGACCGCGGCGGTGGCGAACCGGATGACCGCCCCGACCATGTCCCACCACGAGGTCCAACCGAACCCGCCTGGGGCCAACCACGACACGACCCCACCGGACACCAGCAGCAGACCGAGCACGGCCAGTGCGATCCCGGCCACCTGCAACACGGCCAGTACCTGTCGGGGAAGGTCCCGCAACCGCTGCGCACGGTGGTCCTTGAGCGTGTCCAGGCGCTCGATCCACTCCGCCGCCGCCGTGGCGTCCCCGGCGGCGCGAGCGGCCCGGATCTGCTCACGCGCCCCGCCGTGGGTCGCCGCCGCGACCGCCCGCCGGGTCAACGAGCCGTACCCGGCCACCGTGGTCACCGCCGCCCGCGCGGTCACCTTCGGCGCGGCCTTCGCCCCCGCGACCGTCGCCGCACCGACGCGGCGCACCGGCCCACCGGCCGCGGTGGTGATCACGTGCGTCCCGGCGCGCACCACCCCGCCAGCCCGACGAGCCGCCCGCCGCGGACCCCGCTCGGCCGAGACCACCTCAGCCGACCCAACACCACCGTCGTCGCGCTCGATGGGCTCGCCGTCGACAACCTCACCGTCGACCACGGTCGGGGCGTCCGCGCCGCGGCGGCGTCCGGCCGGGGGCCGGCGCCCGTGCTCATCGGCACTGGTGTGGCGGGGTCGAACCCCCTCGATCGCCTCGGCGTGCTCGTCGTGGTCCGGGTCGGTGTTCATGTCTCGATTCCCCTCGATCATCGCTGGTCACCGTCCTGATCGGTCGTCGTGTCGGTGGTGGTGGTGTGCTCGTCGCGCAGTGCGCGAGCCCGTGCGGGGGCACAGCGCAGGGTGGTGCGGATCGACTCCGCCGAGGACGGATCGACCTCTCCGGAAGCGATCGCGGCGGCCAGCTCCGCGCGGAGCTGATCCAGCGACCGGGCCCGCGGCACCCGATGGGTACGGCGCCGGGCGGGTCGTCCCGCGGGGCGGTCGAGCGTGCCGACGCCGTGCCCCTCCGGCCGGTCGCCGTCCTCGCGGTGCTCCTCGGTCTGGTTCCCGGGCCCGCCGGCGGCGTCGTCAACCGACGGGCCCGGGACGCTCGGCTGCTCGGCGAGCCAGGCACCGATCTCCGCCGCCAGATCCTCCGCAGCCCCACCATCAGCGACCGGGAGCCCGGGGGTGGTGTGCGGGGCCAGCCGCACCCGCCCAAACCGGCCGCGCTGGATCCGGTAGGTGCCCGGAGCAATGACCAGCCGGGCACCGCCGTCGGCGTCGATCTCCGCGACCGCGGCATCCAGCGCGGCACGGCGCGCACGACGCGTCTTACGGTCCGCGGCCCGCTGCTCGCGAGTCCGACGCGCTCGGCGCGGCCGGCGGGGGCCGGCGGTGACGAGCTGGTGAGCGACCACCCCGGCCACCGACACGACACCCATGACCAGGTCGGCCGACAGGCCGGCGTCCAGGCCGTGAGCGAGGTTCAACCCGGCCGCGACCGCAGCGAACGACCAGACCCCGACCTGCAACGACCACACCGGCGCCGCCGGGTCCTGCCGGCGCCGCGACTGGACGGCCAGAGCGAACGCCCACATCCCCAACTCGGACAGCACCGGCAGGACCGCGCCGGTCGGGCCGCCGTAGAGCTGCATGCCGTAGGTGGCCATGGCCGGGATCGCCATCGCCGCCGACGCGACAGCAAGCGGGTAGATCAGCAGGTCCACCCGGTGGGCGGCGATCCAGGCGCCGGCCGCGGCCCGGCGGGCCGCGGCCCGGGCACCGGCGGCGGCCTTGGCCTCGGCGCGGCGGGCAGCCTGCTCGGTGCGGCGTCGCTCGGCGAGCTCGGCGCGCACGGCCTCCGCGCGCAGGGCCCGATCCGCCGCCGCAGCGGCATCCTTACGGGCCTGCTCGGCGGCCACGGCGCGGTCGTCGCGGCGCCGCTGTGCGTAGTCGTTGGTGCCAGACACGATCAGTCTCCTCCCTGGTCAGAGGGTCAGCGGAACGAGCCGCGGGGTAGATGCCCGGTGCGGGCGAGGTCGACAGCCAGAACGGCGATCCGGTCCAGGCGGGGCCGCAGCAGCGTCTTCGCGCGCCGTTCGGCCTGCTCCCAAGAGAGCCCGCTCTCCCAGTAGGACTCGGTCTCGGCAAACAGGGAACGGTCGCCATACGAACCGTTCCCCGCTCCGCCGAACCAGCCCAGGTAGCGGTCAGTGAACAGCCGCTGCGCAGCGTTGCCAGCGGCGTAGCCGACCAGCAGCCCCGGCGCGGTGCGCTTGGTCGTCGACGGAGGCCCGACCTTGCATCCGGCGTCGTAGGGCGAGCCGAGCAACCAACCGAATCTCATCCGCGCCGGCCCCGCGACGTAGCCGGCAGCAGCGAACGCGACCCCGTGCCCGACCTCGTGCGCCGCGACCGCCAAGACCTCACTGCTGATCCCCTCGGCCCGGGCCTGCGCCACCCGGTCCCGGGCCGTCGCCCGACTCACCACGACCACCCCGACTCCAGCACGGCGTCCATGTCGGACAGGGCGATGTCGAGGTGGCCGCAGTGCTCGGCCACCCCGCGCGCCGCCGCCGGACCGGGCACGGCCAGGTCGTCGGTCAGGCAGTCCGGGCACAGTGACACGCACAGCACCCCGGCCCCGCTCCCGGCGGTCACCACCGTCAACTCGCCCTGCCCGGTACCGCACCCGGCGCACGTCGCCGCGGTCGGGCACCGGCCGGTGTCGTCGAGGTCGACTAGCATCACGCTCTCCTTTCGTCTGGCTTGCTGGATGAAGGGGCACTGCCTGGCCCGGCGGGGTGATCTCTTCCCGGAGTGGTCCCGCCGGGCCAGGCGCAGCTATCGCCCCGGACGCGGGATCGGCAGGTGGAACCCGCCGCAGCGGCTGCACGCGGTCGGGACCCCACCCATCCACTGCCTGGCCTCGTCGGCCTGGTCCCGGGTCCGGTAGTAGGCCCGCCCCGGGCACAACCGGTGCGAGTACGCCGCCCGAGCCCGCGGCGGCCGGCTCAACGCGCTCACCGCGACCCACCTGAACGGCGCCGGCACCCGTGCCGGTGACACGTCCGCGGCTCCGGACCGCCATCGCCCGACAGCTCGAACGCCCGCCGGCAGACGGTGCAGCGGGCCCGCACCCGCATCCCCGGCGCGCCCATCACAGGGCCGCCCGCTGCTGGCAGCGGCGATGCGAGCACACATCGCCCAACGCCGAACGGACCTTGACCCCGCAGAACCGGCACCAGACCGTCCCCGCAGGCCGGTCGGTGTGGCGGCCCCGCTTGTGGTGCTTGGCGTGCTGTGCCGCCTCCACCTCCCGGCGCACGGCCTCACGACCCATCCGGGCGCCGCCCTTCGCCGTGCTCGACAACCAACCCATCACCGTTCTCCTGTCTGTCCAAAGTGGATCTTTCGATTACGTCTCACCGGGACGACCCCGCCACACCCCACCGGGGGCCGGTCAGCGCCGGCGCTCACCCGCCACGAGCCCGACCCGCTCGGCCACCGACGGCGACACGCACCACGCCGGCGCGTTCGCGGAGGTCTTCACGTACGAGGTCTTGCCCGCCAGGTCGACCAGGTCCAGCCGCACCTGCAAGCGCTCGTGGTCACCGAACAGCGAGACCTTCGTGACCTGACGCCACGACCAGCCGACGAACGCGGGGCTGTAGACCCACCACCCCGGCCGCACGGTCCGGGCCCGACGCTCACGCGACGCCTTCGCCGCCGCCCGCTCGACCTCGCGGTCCAGCCGCCCGGTCACGACCGACCACCCGCCGGCGGCTGCTCGTCCTCGTCGTCCCGGCCGCCGAGGCGGACGAACTCCGCCCGCTCCTCGGCCGCGTCGACCGCGTCGACCGCGTCGACCGCGTCGACCGCGTCGATCGCGTCGACCGCGACCATCGCCGTCAGATACGCCGAGTCCCGACGCAACCGGCGCAGCTCCCGCAGCCCAGAGACCGCCTCACCAGCGAAGTCGTAGACCCCACCGAGCAGGAACCCCGGCACCAGCCACGCCCACGACTCGACGACCCACGAGCCGAACGAGACCGAACCCGACGCCACCACCAGTCCCGCCAACACGGCCGTCCCGGCCAGCACCAGGGCGAGCACCCCGCTGTAGAGCACCTCCGAACGAACCCGATCCAGAACCCGCCGCTCCCGCGCATTCACCACCGTGATCACGCCGCCTCACCTCCACGCAGAACAGCGCCGGCCATCGACTGCCTACGCAGCTCGACGACCGGCGCCACCGAACGACGAGCCGCCGGCACCTCGGGCGACACGCCCCATACCTCCGCCAGAACCTGCTCCCAGTACGCGTGCAGCGCACTGACCTCCTCCTCGGCCAGCGGCACCGTGCAGTCCGCCAGCTCAACGGGACGCTTTGTCATCTCGCTCCGCTCCTCGCTTCCGCCTTATGCAACCCCCCTTACGTCGAGGCAAGAGGACTTGCCTCACAGAAGGCAGACGGACGACCACGCCGAGCGCAACCCCTCTCGCGCTACGCTAGGCAAGACCCCTAGCCCCGGAGGTGGCCACGATGCACAGCGAGGTCGTTCGGGCCGGCGAGATCGCCGACCCAAGAGAACGGGCCACGGTCGCGAGTCGACTCGTGACCGAGTTCAACGACGCCCAGAAGGAAGCAGGGCGCATTCGGCGTGAAGCGGTCGAGGAACTTCTCGCCGGCGGCATGCTCCAGAAGGAGGTGGCCGAACTTCTCGGAACAACCCGGGCCCGCATCGGCCAGATCGTCAAGGCCGGACCACCAGCCGAGCGAGCGTTCCTCGGATCCGGTCCTCTCACAATTGCGCTTGGAGGAAAGCAGGAGGCCAACAAGCGCGGCTCTGGACGAGTTCTAGCCCAGGAAGACCTTGCGGCATACAACGCACTCCACAAGATGGCCGCAGGGATGGAGCTGAGCGCAGAGTCTGAGGTAATCGAGCCGCCCGGCTTCCTCGATCTAAACCGGGACAATTTGATTGTCGTCTGCGGGCCTCGACTGTCGCCGATCATCAACCAACTTCTTGAGTCTGACCCGAATCTAAAGTTCCGCGAGGACGAAAAGGGGTGGCATCTCGTCGACCTGGCCTCAGGAAAAACCTATCGCTCACCAATGGACTCAGGTGAACCCCGGGATGTCGCCTACCTCGGCCGGCTACCACGCCTGGACGGGAACGGACACTTCCTCTACATCGCCGGAATCCATGCCGTCGGCGCTCCCGGCGTTGTCCACTATCTTGAGCACAACATGGCTCAGCTCTACCGCGAAGTCAGGAAGGGGCGGTTCTCCACTCTGATCGAATGCACCTTCGCCCCGAAGACACTGGCGATCACAGCCAGCGAGCAGGTCTCACCCCTGTACCGCGGCGACCGAGGCCAAGCCTGATGCGCGCGTCAATGGCTACCCAACAGGGGGACCCGGGACGCGAGAACGAAGACTGGGTGGGCGCTTCGCTGAACAGCGTCGTCCTGCTCGACGGCCTCAGCTCCGCAGCTGGCGCCCGCTCAGGCTGCAAGCACGGAACGCCGTGGTTCGTCAATCAGCTTGGCTCCCGCTTGCTCGAAATCGTCAGCAGTGACGAGCGCGACCTGAGAAGTGCCCTCTCTATCGCTATTACTGACGTCGCATCCAGGCATCCAGGGTGCAATACCGAGCATCCCGGTTCACCTTCTGCAACCGTCGCAATACTTCACTACCACAGCTCCACACAGGAAGTGCAATTCCTCGTACTGGCCGACGCTCGGATAGCCATAGAGACGACTGTAGGTATTGAATTTCACACAGATGACAGAGTGGATCACTTCTCTCGAAAAGAGCACAAGGAGGCGCTGCGACACCCCTTGGGGTCTCCCGAACAAAAACATGCAGTATCGAACCTCATCGCCGCGCAGAAGCCGCTTCGTAACGCCGATGGCGGCTACTGGATAGCAGGTGGGGATCCACGAGCCGCGAGTCAAGCGGTCGTAGGCTCGGTCCCAGCGGACTCAGTAATCCGGGCAGCTCTACTCAGCGATGGAGCCAGCCGCGTCGTCGACACATTCCACGCTCGCACCTGGCGTGAAGCACTCGACCTCATGCACGAGAAAGGACCGGACGAGCTGATCAACACGGTTCGCACGATCGAGCACGATGACCCGAACGGTGCGCGGTGGCCGCGCCTCAAGAACAGTGATGATGCGACGGCTGCGTACGTCCAGTGGCGGTGACTCACCCCCACACTCTTCTTGTCACTATGTCACAAGTGCCTACCTGACCTGCTGAAACGGCAGTGACAGTCGGAGTGACAGCCGGGTGACAGTGAGGTGTTCTCAGTAGCGGGGTGGCAGGTCGTGGCGACACGCCGAGGGTGGTGAGATGAGCGGGAACGGGGCAGGACCCCGGTAGATCGGTTCGGTCCAGCACAGATCGACACCGTCACCGAGGTCCTGCATGTCTGATCCTGTCACCTACACCGCTGTCCTCCCGATCGGGGAGCGCACCGTGGCCTATCTGGCGCGGCTCCTGGTCCTTCAACGCCGTCGACGTGGCACCCGGCGGCGGGCGTTGA
>NZ_MCIP01000001.1:2161548-2253925 GCF_001932425.1 Pseudonocardia sp. Ae505_Ps2 | reverse complement strand
TGGATGGCCGCTATGGACCAGCGACGTGCGGCCGGGCCGCGAGCACGACACCCGCTGCGCCCGTACCCACCCCGGGCTGCTCGAGGGCCTGGCCGCGTTCACCGACGACACCCACGCCGCGCTGGGCGACCTCGGCTACGAAGGCGAAGCCGACCGGCTCACCGTGCCCATCAAACTCGCCCCCGGCCGCGGGCAGACGGTCAACCAGCGCACCGTCAACACCCTGCACTCAGCCCTTCGTGCTCTGGCCGAACGCGGAAACGCCCTGCTCAAGACCACCTTCGCCGCGTTGCGGCGAGTCACGCTATGTCCCTGGCGCACCGGCGCGATCACCGCAGCTGCGCTCGTACTACTCCACACCGAGTACGACCGCACGACATGATCAACCCGCTACTGAGAACACCTCACTGAGCCGTTCGGCGCCACGTTCACAACGTCGGACGAGTGGTTCGACTCCGGTGGCACACGGTGCGCGGCCCGCGTCTACCGGCCGACCACCGCCGACCACGAACCGCCCGTCGTCGTCATGGCGCACGGATTCGGTTCACCACGCGCGCTGCGCCTCTACGCCTACGCCGAACGCTTCGCCGCCGCCGGGTACGTCGTCGTGGTCTTCGACTACCGGGGCTTCGGCGAGAGCGGGGGCGAACCACGCCAGCTCCTCGACATCGGCATGCAGCACGAGGACTGGCGCGCCGCTCTCCGCTTCGCCCGTTCTCTCGACGGAGTCGACCGCGACCGCGTCGTGGCATGGGGGACCTCGTTCGCCGGTGGCCACGTCATCACCATCGCCGGCCGGGGAGAACCGCTCGCTGCCGTGATCGCCCAGGTACCGCACGTCAGCGGCCCGGCAGCGGTGAGATCAGCAGAGCCCCGAGCCGCCCTCCGGGCAGCGGCAGCGGGCGTCCGTGACGCGGTTGCCGCTCGACTGGGTCGTGAGCCCGTCCTCATCGACAGTGTCGGCCCTCCTGGCCACACGGCGATGATGACCTCCCCCGACGCCCGCCCCGGCATGCTCACGCTCCTGCGCGAGTCGGGGCTGACCGAGGACGACTACCCGGCCACCGTCGCAGCCCGCATCGCGCTGAAGATCGGCTTCTACTCGCCCCGGCGCTGGGCCGGGAACATCGAGTGCCCGGTCCTGGTCCAGATCGTCGCGCAGGACACGATCACCCCCCGACGAGTCGCCGAGAGCGCAGCGGCCCGGATCCCGAACTCGACCGTTCGCATCTACGACGGGGGCCATTTCGACCCCTACGTCGAACCCCTGTTCAGCACCGTCGTCGCAGACCAGGTGGAGTTCCTGCACCGCCACGTCCCCCCGAAGCCGAGCAACGACGCGTAGCCCTGTTCCGATGTGGCATGCGTCCGCACGCCGGTAGCCATGCCCGAAGCACCCGGGGCTGCCGTTCGAGCCTGATGGCTGCGCACGGAAGCCGACTCCGGGCCGCCGAGATGCGGCATCCCCGGGATCCTCCGACCGCTGCGAGGACCGCCCAGCTGGCGAAAGGCGTGCTCGTACCCCTCCCCCATCACACCTGACGCCGGAGCGCCGGGTGACGAGGACCGCATCGCAGTCCGGTGCGGCGTTCTCAACTGCCTTGCCGGCTGTGTGCGGCGTCGAGCGTCGGGGTCGAGGGCTGAGGGGCCGGTATGGGCAGCAGCCGGTGCAGCAACGACTGTTCCAGTTCGATCAGGATGTCCTCGCTGCTGGTGTGGTGACCTGGCAGGGTGTGCCAGAGGACCAGTTGGCCGTGCGAGGCGGTCCACAGGTGGATGCCGATGGTCTCCGCCTCCGATCGCCGGCCGGGCGCGATCGCCGCGAGATAGGTGTCCACGGCGTGGGTCCACGCCTGGAGCACGGTGCCGAGAGGGGTGTCGGCGGAGGACTGACGCTCGGGTTCGTATTCCAGGCTGAACATCAGCCGGTACCGACGGGGCTTGTCGATGGCGAATCTGCGGTAGGCGGCGGCGGTGGCGCCTATCCGCTCCCACGGGGCGGCGCCGGCCGCGGCGGCCGCTTTCCCCGCCTCGCCCATCGCTGCGGCCAGCGCCCAGTAGGCGGCGTCGAGCACGGTGGCGACCAGTTCGGTCTTGTCCTTGAAGTGCAGATAGACGCTGGGCGCTGAGATGCCGACCTCGCGGGCCACTCCTCGCAGGGAGAGCGCGTCCTCGCGTCCCGTCTCCTCCAGGATGCGGGTCGCCGCGTCGAGGATCTCCTGCCGTAGCCGTTCCCCCTCGCCCCGCACATTGGGCACCCGTCTGACCTGTTGCTCCATGGCCACCTCCTCGCCGTGTGCACCGTATGTGCCCGCCCGGGCTCCTGCCGTATGGCCCGGCGCCGCAGCGCCGGGAGGATGCCCCTCCACATCTTTCGGTTAACAGTGTTAGTCTAACGAGCAGAACGACTAACACTGTTAGTCGACGGTGGAGAGGAACGGCCATGCCCTCGCCCCTCTCGAACCCCCCGTCCGTCCTGGGAGGAGCGGCGGCATGAGCGCCAACACCGGTCCGGAGGGGTTCGACGCGGCCGGCACCGACGGGACCCCGCTACAAGAACAGGAGACACACATGACCGAGAAGGTCTGGTTCATCACCGGTTGCTCACGCGGCTTCGGCCGGCTGTGGGCAGAGGCCGCGCTACAGCGGGGCGACAAGGTCGCCGCGACCGCGCGCGACGACAGCAGGCTCGAGGCGCTGGCCGCGGCGTACCCCAGCTCCTTGCTGGTCCTGCCGCTGGACGTCACCCGGCGCGGCGCCGTGTTCGACGCCGTGGCCGCCGCCCACGACCACTTCGGACGACTCGACGTGATCGTCAACAACGCCGGTCACGGCCTCCGCGGTGCCCTCGAGGAGGTCCAGGAGGCCGATGTGCGGGAGCTGCTCGACACCAACCTGCTCGGGACGCTCTGGGTGACGCAGGCGGCGCTTCCCTTCCTGCGCGCGCAGGGAGGCGGCCATGTCCTGGCGGTGTCCAGCCAGGGCGGACTGATGGGTGAGGCGACCCTCGGTCTGTACAACGCCTCCAAGTGGGCGCTGGAAGGGATGATGGAGGCCCTGTCGAAGGAAGTCGCCCACCTCGGCATCAAGGTCACCATCATCGAACCCGGGCCCTATGCCACCGAGTTCTCGTCCCCCACCTCCCTCAAGGCGTCACCCGAGAACCCCGCCTACGACGAGGCCCGCCAGGCCCTGTACGCGGACTTCGACCCCGCGGCCGTCGGCGACCCCGCCGCCACGCCGCCGGCCGTGCTGGCAGCGGTCGATGCCGCCGAGCCCCCGCTCCGGCTGATTCTGGGCAAGTCGGCCCTGCCCAAGGTCCGCAGCCACTACGCCGCGCGCCTGTCCACCTGGGATGCATGGGCCCCCGTCTCCGAGCGCGCCCACGGCCACCCGTAGTCGACCGACACGGCATTCGCCGCAGGGCGTTGCCGCCGGCCGTCCCAACCCCCAGAGAGGCCCTGAAGAGTGAAGGCAGCTGTCTACCGCCGCAACGGCGGCCCCGAAGTGCTCAGTTGCGAGGACGTGCCGGACCCCGTCCCCGGCACCGACGAGGTTCTGGTCAGGACGGAGGCCATCAGCATCGAGGGCGGCGACCTGATGTGCCGTCTCCTCGTCCCCCCTCCGGCGGACGGGTTCGTCCTCGGTTACAGCAGTGCCGGTGAGGTCGTGGCGGTGGGCTCCGCGGTCACGGGCTTGGAGGTCGGCCAGAAGGTCTGCGCTTTCGGGCAGGCCCATGGACTGCCGGCCGGTTCCCACGCCGAACTGCGCGTCGTACGTCCCGAGCACTGCTGGGTACTGCCGGACGGTGTCGATCCGAAGGCGGCGGCCGTGGTGCCGGTCACCTTCTCGACCGCCTACGAGGCGCTGTTCGAGCGCGGCCGTCTCACGAGCGGCGACACCGTGCTGGTGCAGGGGGCGGCCAGCGGGGTCGGGCTGGCAGCGATGCAGCTCGCCAAGACGGCGGGTGCCCGCGTGATCGGGAGCGCGTCGAACCCGGCGCGGTTCGAGGAGCTGCGTCGTTACGGCCTCGACGAGGGAATCGACTACCGAGGCGAGAACGTCCGTGACCGTGTCCTGGCCCTGACCGGCGGTCGCGGTGTCGACCTGGCCGTCGACTGTGTGGGGGGATCGCTGCTCCAGCAGCTGATCGAGGCCACCCGTCACGGCGGGCACATCGTCCCGCTGGGCACGGCTTCCCGCGAAGAGAGCACGGTCGACGTCGTGAACCTGATCCGCAGCAACACGACGCTCCACGGAGTAGGGCTCGCCTCCCTTCTCCATGAGCCCCGGGTCCACGCGTACATGGCGGACCTCGTCCGCCGCATCGCGAACGGCGAGCTGGAAGCCGTGATCGACCGCGTCTTCCCCTTGGCCGACGCTGCGGCCGCGCACCGCTACGCCGAGCAGCGCGGCCGAATCGGCCGGGTCGTGATGGTGCCCTGACGTTCCCCGGGGAGCACCAGCCGCACCGACCCGGGCCGGTGACGGCCCGCACCGCAGCAGACGATCAGAAGAGAGAAGGAGGAACACCATGACCTTGCTCATGGAGGTTCGTTACGAAGAAGCCGGCGTGAGTTCGGTGACGGTCGATGTCGTCGTCGATGCCAGCGCGGAGTTCGCGTGGGATGCCGTGCGCGATGTCTATGCAGTGGACACCCGGCTCCTCCCGGGATTCGCTCTGCACGTGGAAAGGGAACCGGACAGCAGGACGGTGACGTTCGCCGATGACATGAAGATCACCGAGCGCATCGTCGAGGTCGACGATGGCGCACGAAGGCTCACCTACCGAGCGACCGAGGGCGGGCCGCTGACGCACCACCTGGGGTCACAGACCGTGCGCGAGGACGAGGAGGGAGTGCATCTCGTCTGGACCACCGAGTTCGCGCCCGCGTCGGTCGTCGACTACGCCACCAGCACCATGCGTACCACCGTGGCACTCATGAAGGAGACGATCGAAACGGCGTTCGCCGATCGGCGAGACCCCTCCTGACCAGCTCCTGGCAGGCCGCCGGCCCGATGACTGCTCGTCGTGGCAGCGCATCACACTGGTTCATCGGGCGCTGATGCCCTGCTCCGGGTCGTCCACGTACCACTGCGACGCGATCAGGTACGGATAGCGGCTGCCGAGTTCGGTGAGATGGGCGTCGATGCACTCCCGGGAGTCGGTCCGTGCGAAGACCGGGAAGAACTCTCCCGGCGTGCTGCACACGGCTGCGGCCGGCTGCACCAGGAGATCGAGGATCCGGCGCCGTCGCTGATGGGGGTCGTGCGCATCGCGCAGGGCGGGGCCGTCCAGCCAGCACATCGACCACAGCCCCGACACCGCGGAGGACGTGCGGATTCCCACCGGCACCACGGACGGATCCCCTGCCGAGGAGCCCTCGACGGTGTCGGTCCCGCAGTCGTCGCCGGGACACAGCGCCGGCAGGTCGGCGTCGAGCTCGCGGCGGACCCAGATGCCGAGCAGGGCGTCGTTGCGGGCCGGGTCACCGCGGTAGCGCCGCTGGTGGACCCAGTACTCACTCGCCTGCTCGACGGCGGTCTCCGCATGGGCCACGCTCGGGATCAGGAGAAGCGCGGTCATCGGACCCTCTCTTCCTTCATGTCGTTCGGTCACTCGAGCCCCGGGACGGGCCGCGCCGGGCATCGCGGACGGCGCGGCCCGAGGGAGCCCGGGCGCGGCGGCTACGGGTGGGCTGCGCGGGGCGTCGCGGCCGGGGCGTCGGTACCGGGATGCCAGGGCTGCCACCCACCGGGGGTGTAGCGGTGCCACGGGCCGTCGGCGTGCTCCTGTGCGGCGAGGGCGACCCAGTCGTTGCCGAACATCTGGCGCAGCACCGTGTGGCGGGCGATGAGGGTGTCCAGCCTGGACAACGGCGCCTGCACGAGGGCGAGCAGACGTTGCGGCTCGTGCCGGACGTGGTGTCCGTCGGTCAGGGACTGCCAGGGCAAGCCGGCGCGGAGGTCGCTGGTGGGACCGGACATCACCCCCAGGCCACCGCCGACGACGTTGTGCAGGGCCTTGCTGCCCGCGCCGAAGGCGTCCTGGTCGACGGCGGCGAAGTAGTACTGGCTGTTGATCCAGTGCGCGACGACCAGCGGCGCGGTGAGGATGGTCTCCAGGACGGAGCCGGTCGGGTCGAGGTCGGCGTCGTAGTCGTGGAGGAACACCCGGCTCCGCAGATCGACGCCGCGGGTGCGAGCGCGGGGCGCGATCATGAAGGCGGCGTTGTCGGCGAGCCCCCACTCCGGGAAGACCTGGGCCCAGTCCCGGGCCCTGGCACGGGTGTGGCGTGCCGCGCGCCGGGGCTGGGCGCGCACCGGGGCTCCCGGCAGGACGGCGCACCGTTCCGCGGCCAGCCAGGCACCGGCCGTGCGGAGGTCGGCGGTGAGTGCGTCGACGTCGGGGCGGTGGGTGTCGGGCAGGAGGTGGGTGTCGAGCAGGCGGACGGTGTCGGTGGTGGTGTCGTGCTCGGCCGCGACGAACCAGGTGTCACCGGGGACGGAGATGCCGTGGTCGGCCAGGTGCAGGCGGACCTGCGGATCGTTCAGCAGGGCTGCGGCGGTGCGGGCGTTGGGGCCTCCGGGGTGGCCGCCGCAGGCGCCGCAGTCCAGTGCCGCCTGGTACGGGTTGTTGTCGGTGTGCGCACCGTGCCCGCAGAGCACCACCAGCCGTGCGAAGCCGCCGGTCAGGCCCATCAACGTCAGCATCGTCTCGGCGGTCGCGGCCCGTTCGGCGACGGTGAGGTCGTCGGCGACCGAGATCTCGGTCTGCGGGGCGGGAGCGATGCGGCGGGCCCACCACGAGCGGGCGGCACCGGCGGCACCGGGGGCGAAGGTCTTGGCCGCGGCCAGTGGTCCGGCCAGCCACCCGGCGGCTTCGGCGAGCACGAACGGCGCCACCAGGTCGTCCTTGGCGGCGTGCAGGGAGTTCTCGGCCGCGGCGAGGACCCGCCGCCCGGCCAGTGACCGTTCGGCCGCCCGCTGCCGGCCGGGAGAGGGAAGCTCGGTGACGGTGTGCCGGGGAGCGATCGGGCCGGGGCACTGGGCCCGCGCGGTGCCCCCGGCGAGGTCGCGGTACCGCATGGCGACGGCGAAGAACCCGGCGAAGCCCAGGGTCCGGTAGTTCCCGAGGGTCTCCAGGTGCCGGCGCAGCCCTTCGGAACGAGGGTCGATGCAGCACACCACCTGCGCCTGCGGCCGGGCGTCGGGCTGCTCGGGCAGGGGGCGGTCGAGGAGGCGCAGCAGCCGGCTGCGGTAGTGGTCCTCGTAGGCGTCCAGCCAGACGAGTGCCCGCTGACGCACCGGCAGCTCGTCGAGGAGCTCCGCCAGCGCGGTGCGCTGGGCGGCGTCGGTACCCGTGATCTCCAACGCCGACAGCAGGTGCTGGGCCCGGCCGAGCGGATCGACGGTGGCCTGCCCGACCTCGGACCGGTCGGTGCGGGCCAGGGCCCAGGCGGTGCCGTGGGAATGGGTGCTGGCGAGCATCGCGGCTTCGGCGCTCAACCGCAGCGCGAGGTAGTCGACGAGGTCGATGCCCTCGTCCGCCTGCTCCCCGCGCCACCGGACGTGGGCGGCGAAGCCGGGGAGACGGGTCAGGTGGGCCTGCAGGTAGTGGGTCCTCCGGTCGTCCGGGACACCGAGCGCGGCCAGCGCCTCCAGGATCGCTTCCTCGGCGCGCTCGGGCAGGTGCCGCAGCCGCTCCCGCACCGGCCGGGGCAGGGTCGTGTCATGGGCGGCCAGTGCTCGCCACGCGGGGTAGAAGCCGCGGTCACGGCCCGGCATCCGCCAGGTGGCCTGGCCCTCGTCCAGGAAGGCCGAGCACCACTGGATCGTGTGGGTGTCGAGCAGACCGGCGAGGTCGGGGGCCAGTGCCTCTGCGGCGGTGCGTGCCCGCCGGTGCGGCGGGGGGCAGGCGATGCCCCGCTGCAGGTCGGCCAGCAGCAGGTCGACCGGGTCGTGGACACGGTCTCCGAGGGTGAGCGGCCTCCGCCGCAGCACCGCGGGGTGGCGGCGGGTCAGCGCAGCGCGCAGGTCGTCGTCGGTGATCCGGCCGCGCTGCCACGCGGCCCGCAGCCAGGTCTCGTCCGGGGTGGCTCGCGCGCCCAGCAGGTCCCCGGCGTGGGTGGCCGCCTCGGTGAACGGGCGGTCCAGCAGGCCGAACAACGGGTTGACGGCGATGAAGTCGGCCAATGGCCAGGTCGAGGCCAGGAACGCGGCCGCGTCGGCGATCTCGGCACGCACTGCTTCCGCCCGCGTGACGACGTCGGTCACCGCATCGAGGTCCAGATCGGTGGCGGGGCTGGTGGTCATGGCTGCGAACCCTTCTGAGCGAGCACGACGGGACCGTCGGCGATCTGTGCGGGCGTGGGGAACCGGAAGCGCCGTCTGCGCCCAGCGGCCGGTGAACGGCGGGTCATGCCCGCGCCCCTTCCGGCCGAGGCGCCGGTCGTGGGACCGGTACCGGCCGCGGCAGGTGCGTCGGGGCGGTGGTCGGCGTGCGCTGCTGGCCGGCGGACAGCGCCGCCACGTACAGGCGATCGCGCCAGGGGCCGAGACCGATCGCGGGCGCCAGCTGGAACAGCAGCGCCGCCGTCACCAGCACGGCGAGCACGGCCACCAGGGCCCAGGCCGACACCGCGGCGGGCTCCATCGCGGGCAGGCTCGGCGCGAGGATCACGGTGACCGCGTCCACCACGGCCAGGTATGCCACGGCCGCACCCGGCACCACGATCATGGCCGCGACCAGGGCACCGGGGGTCGGGTGACGACGCAGCCAGCCCCACGCCAGCCGCGCGGCGGTGACCGCGGCGAAGACCAGCAACGCCGCGCTGCCGGCATGCAGCGGGAGCAACCAGGCCGCGACCCCCACCGCCGCGACGGCGACGGCCCCGGCGACCACTGCGACCTGCACCGTCCGCGCACGAGTCAGCCGAGGCGCGGGTGGAGCCAGGGTGTGGGTCACATGGCGCTGCACCGCGGTCCCCGAGCCGAGGAACAGTGCCGCCTTGAACAGCCCGTGTGCCACCAGGTGCACCACCGTCGCGGCGTAGAGGCCGAGCCCGCAGGTGACGAGCATGAACCCCATCTGGCCGATCGTGGAGTGCACCAGCGCACCCTTGATGTCGGGGCGAGCGAGCATGATCGTGGTGGCGGCCACGACGCTGACGGCTCCGAAGGCGAACGCCAGGTGCGTCGCGACCGGCGACGCGCCGACGATCGGCGACAGCTTCACCAGCAGCACCCCGCCGGCGTTGACCACACCGGCGTGCAGCATCGCCGACACCGGGGTCGGCGCCGCCAGGGTCGCGGGCAGCCAGCGGTGCCAGGGCATCTGCGCGCACCGCACGGCCGCGGCGATCACCAGCGAACAGGCCACCACCGTGCCCACCACGCCGCCGACGGCGGCGTCGTCCTGGTGACGCAGATCGAGATCCCCCCACGACAGGACCGCGAGACCGACCCCGAGCCACAGCACGACGTCCCCCACGAGGAACGCGCGTGCGGTGCGGCGGGTGGCCTCGACGGCCGAGGGCGCCGGGCGGTACATGCCCACCAGCCGGCACAGGATCGCCCCGCTCAGCGTCCACGCCACCGCGAGGGTGACCAGGGTCGCCGCGGTCACCATCGCCGCGGTCGCAGCGGTCAGTGCCCCCGCCGCGACGACGAAGCGGGCCGCAGCCGGGTCACCGTGCAGGTAGCGGCGGGCGAAGGCCTGGACCACGGCGCTGACCGTGCACACCAGCAACAGCACGACCGCGCCGACGTGGTCGACGACCAGCCCGGCCCGTGCCTGCCCGTCGGGGTCGGCCAGCACCATGTCGACCGGCCCGCCGACCATCACCGTCACGGCCAGCACTCCCGCCAGTGCGGTGGCCACCAGCGCCGCTGCGGCGCCCAGCACGGGTGCCCGACCCCGCAGCCACCGGAACGACCCGGCCGCGGCCGCGACGGCGGGTACGGCCACGACGGCGAGCAGCATCATCCCCGTCATCCCCGCGCACCTTCCCGATCCGAGCGCGCCGTCTCGGCGTCAGCCACCCGACCGGACGCCCCCGGCACGGTCCCGCACAGGTGCGCCATCTCGTCGTCGCCCATGACACCCACCTCCCAAGCACGCTGTCGTTTACACGTGTTCTAATACGCGACATGGTTAGTACGACACAGATAACGCGTATTGGGAAGCGTGACAAGCGTTACCTCGGGGTCGGTACAGTGGATGCCATGCAGGGGTGGACGTTTCTGACAAACCACGCCCACGTACTGCTGTGCGTGGTGCGGGACCCGGAGGCGCGACTGCGCGACGTGGCCGACATGGTGGGCATCACCGAGCGGGCGGCGCAGCGCATCGTGGCCGACCTGGTCGAGGCGGGTTACCTGGAGCGCACGCGCCAGGGACGGGGCAACCGCTACCGGCTGCACCCGGACGTACCGCTGCGGCACCCGATGGACCGCGACACCGCCATCGGGCAGCTCGTCACCCTGCTCACCGGCATCGACGCCCGGTCCGGCGACGTCGCGTGACGCCCGCCGCGCGCCCCTGCACGGGCGCACGGTTCGCACCGACCACGCGGCATGACGAGCAGCGAGCCCGCGTCGTCGGGACACGTCGGCGAACCCGACCCGACCGCTCGTACCGTTAAGCTCGGGAGACCCGAGCGCGCCCTGCGCACGGCGACACATGACGGCGGGAGACGCGACACATGCCTCGAGGCGCAGGCCGCTACGCGGAGATCCTCGACGCCTTCACGCGGCACATCGCGGAGGTCGGGTACGACGGCACGAACTTCGGCACCGTGGCCGCCGAGATCGGGGTGTCGAAGGGCACGATCGTGCACCACTTCCGCACCAAGGAACGCATTCTCGCCGCCCTGCACGAGTCCTACATGGAGCGCAGGATCGCCGAGCTGGAGCTCATCCTGAAGCGCCTGAACCAGCCGGAGACCCAACTCGCGGCGATCCTGCACGCCTTCGTCTACTACCAGGTGGAGGACCGGACAGCGACGGTCGCGTTCCAGCGAGAGATCGCCCGTCTCGCGGACGAGCCGGCGATGGCGAAGGGCCGGGAGCTGCGAGAGCGCTACCTCGCCCGGGTGCGCGGGGTGATCCAGGCGGGCGTCGACTCCCAGGTGTTCCGCCCGGTGGACGCCGGAGTCGACGCCCTGCTGATGTTCGGGTCCGCACAGTGGGCCTGGACCTGGTTCACCCCGGAGGGCAGCAAGTCGGTGGAGGAGATCGGGACGGCCCTGGTGGACCTGGTGCTCGGGGGCCTGCTCGTCGACCGCAGCGCCCTGCCCGACCTGGCCTCCGCCGAGGGAACGGCCGCGCGATCCATGCGCGAGGCGGTCCGCGACGCGGTCGTGCCGGAGGATTCCGCACAGGCCTCCTGAGACCTGCGCGCAGCACCCTGGCCCGGATCCGCGAACACCCGGCGTCGAACTCCGACCGGGATTCACCGACCGCCTGAACCGCCGACGAGGTACAGCTTGCCTTCCGATCACCGATGTCGCACCATAAAGTGACCGTACGGACGGTCAATCTCTGGAGTACCACGTGGCGTCAACGAAGACAGCGGTGCCGACCGCGGATGTCGACCTCGGCCATCCCGACACCTACGCCGCCGGGCTGCCCTACCCGGAGTTCGCCCGACTCCGGCGCGAGGCACCGGTCGCGTGGGTCGAAGAGCCCGCCTACGAGGGCTTCGACGGCGGTCCCGGCTTCTGGGCGGTGACCCGACACGCCGACGTCGTCGAGGTCTCCCGGCACCCGGAGATCTACTCCTCGCACGCCGGCGCCACGTTCCTGCGCGATCAGCGCCCGCGCGATCTCGCTGCGCTGCAGCAGATGATGCTCAACATCGACCCGCCGGACCACTCGAAGCTGCGCAAGATCGTCAGCAAGGTCTTCACCCCGAGAATGGTCAACGGGATGTTCGAGTCCATGGACCGCTACGCCGCGCAGATCGTCGACGGGCTGGCGCCCGACACCGAGATCGACCTCGTCGAGCAGGTGTCGTCGGAGTTGCCGCTGTTCGTCCTGGCCGAGCTGCTGGGCGTGCCGGCCGAGGATCGTCACCTGCTCTACAGCTGGACCAACCGGATGGTCGGCCTGGACGACCCGGCCTACGGCGGGCGGCCGGCCTTCCTCGCCGCGTTCATGGAGATGTTCGCCTACGCCGAGAGGCAGACGGAGATCCGGCGAGCGCATCCGGGCGACGACGTGTGGAGCCTGATCGTCAACGCCGAGGTCGACGGAGAGCGGCTCACCCTCGACGAGCTGCAGCGCTTCTTCCAGCTCCTGATGATCGCCGGCAACGAGACCACCCGGAACCTGCTCACCGGGGCCGTCCTCACCCTCGACGCGCACCCCGACCAGTGGGCCCGGCTGCGCGCGGAGCCCGACCTGCTCAAGCCGGCGATCGAGGAGATCCTGCGCTTCCATCCGCCGGTGATCCAGTTCCGGCGCACGGCGGTGGCCGACGCCCGGCTCGGCGGGCAGGAGATCACGGCCGGGGACAAGGTCGTGATCTTCTACGCCTCCGCCAACCGGGACGAGGCCGTCTTCCCGAACCCGGAGCGCTTCGACATCGACCGCAACCCCACCCAGCACCTGGCCTTCGGAGTGGGCGCCCACTTCTGCCTGGGCAGCAGCCTCGCGCGGATGGAGGCGCGGGTGCTGCTCGGGCGCCTGTTCGCCCGCTTCCCCGAGCTGCGCGTGGCCGGTGAGCCCACCCGGTTCCGCTCCCACTTCATCAACGGCTACCGCGAGCTGCCCGTGATGCTCGGGCCGGCCGCCTGACCGGCGGCGAGCCCCGATCCGGGCAGGCGACGAGCGCGCCGGTGCCCGCCTTCCGCCGCCGACTCGGCTCCCGACGTCGTGTGGCACTGCCCCACCGCCAGATCGACCGCACGTACGGTCCGTCCGATTGACCTCACCGAGGAGGCCCCATGACCGCGGAGCTGCCGCACATCTACGGCATCGTCGAGCGCTGGCTCGCCAAGGCCCCGGACACGGAGGCACTCGCCTTCGGTGACCGCTCCTGGACGTGGTCGGAGCTCGACGAGCGCGTCCGCCGGGCCGCGGGCGCGCTGCGCTCGGCCGGGGTCGCCCCCGGAGACCGGATCGCTGTGGTCGACAAGAACCACCCGGCCTGTCTCGAGCTGACCCTGGCGGCGTCCCTGATCGGTGCCGCGAACGCGGTCGTCAACTTCCGGCTCGCACCCGAGGAGCTGGCCTACGTGGTGGACGACTCGCGTGCGGTGCTCGCCGTCGTCGGTGCCGAGTTCGCCGACACGGTGGCCGCCCTGCGCGACACGCTGCCGCGTCTGGCCACGGTCGTGGTGCTCGGCGGCGAGTCCGACGAGTACGAGCAGTGGCTCGCCGCGGCCACGCCACTCGCCGACGCCGACCGCCATCCCGCGACCGACGACGACTGCTTCCTGCAGCTCTACACCTCGGGGACGACCGGCTGGCCGAAGGGCGCCCTGCTCACCCAGCGCAGCATGACCGCCCACACCGTGGCCGTCGGTCGTGCCTACGACATGGACGAGTCCACGGTCAACGTCGTCGCGATGCCGCTGTTCCACGTCGGCGGCACCAGCTGGGCGCTCGGCAGCATGTACACGGGCAGCCGCACGATCGTCGTACGCGAGATGATCCCCGACGCCATTCTCGACCTCGTCGAACGGCGCCGCGCGACCCACGCCTTCTTCGTCCCGGCGGTGGTCGGGATGCTCCTCGCCGAACCGGACCGGGCACGGACCGCCCTGTCCTCGCTGAGGGTCCTCGGTTACGGCGGGTCGCCGATGCCGGCGTCCCTCATGCAGAAGACCCTCGCCACGCTCGACACTCCCCTGTACTCGGTCTACGGGATGACGGAGCTGTCCGGGGTGTTCTGCGTGCTCGGGCCGGATGAGCACCGCGATCCCGAGCGCACCCACCTGCTCGCCTCGGCCGGCAGCCCGCTGCCGGGCAGCGTCGTCCGGGTGGTCGACCCGGCGACGGGCGAGGACGTCGACGACGGACAGGTCGGAGAGTTCTGGGTCCGGTCGGACCAGGCGATGGCCGGTTACTGGAACAAGCCCGACGCCACCGCGGACGTCTTCGTCGACGGCTGGCTGCGGACCGGCGATGCCGGGCGGGTCGACGAGAGCGGGTACCTGTTCCTGGAGGACCGCGTCAAGGACATGATCATCTCCGGCGGGGAGAACGTGTACCCCGCGGAGGTCGAGCGGGTGCTGGCCACACACCCGCAGGTGGCCGAGGTCGCCGTGATCGGCGCACCGCACGAGAAGTGGGGTGAGACGGTGAAGGCCGTGGTGGTGGCGCAGCCGGGCAGCACCCCGGATCCCGCCGAGCTCATCGCCTACTGCCGCGACAGGCTGGCGCACTACAAGTGCCCCTCCATCGTCGAACTGATCGACGCACTGCCCCGCAACCCCACCGGCAAGATCCTCAAGCGTGAGCTCCGCGAGCCGCGAGGGGCGTGATCGACGGTCGTAGGAGCACTCGCTGACCGAGCCGTCAGCGGCAGACCGTCTGCCTGCCCGACGCGGCCCCGACAGCGGGGCCGAGGGCCTCGGCCGTCACAGCCAGCCGTGTTCATGGGCGTGGCGGGCGGCGTCGTGGCGGGTGTGGGTGCCGGTCTTCTGCATCGCGCTGGACAGATAGTTGCGCACGGTCCCCTGGGCGAGGTGGAGGCGGCGGGCGATGTGCGCGACGGAGTAGCCCTCGCGTGTCTCGGTCAGTGCCTCGATCTCGCGGTCGGTGAGGGGGCAGTCGTCGATGACGGAGGCCTCGAGGACCTCGTGGGCGATCCAGCGCCGTCCGGCGCGGAGTTCGTGGATCACCCGGACGATGTCCTCGGGGTCGGCGCTCTTGCTCATGAACCCCTGCACCCCGAGCTTGAGCGCACGGCGCAGGACTCCCGGGCGGGCGTGGCGGGTGAGCATCAGGACGGGCTGGTCGGGGTGGTGCTCCCGGATGCGGGCGACGGCGTCGAGGCCGTTGGTACCGGGCATCTCGAGATCGATGACGAGAACGTCGGGACGGTGGTCCAGTGTCTCGCGCACCGCCTGCTCGCCGTCCTCCGCCTGCGCGACGACCGTGATCGTCCCGTCCAGGGGCAGCAGCGCCGCCATCGCGCTGCGCAGCAGCTTCTCGTCGTCGGCCAGAACGATGCGGGCGATCGCCGGGTCGGTCATCGGGACTCCGTCCCCGGGCCCGTGTCGCGGTGGTCGCCGACGGCGGACCGGTCGAGGTGGGCGGCGACGGAGAACGTCGTCCGCGTGGTGCTCACGTGCAGGTCGCCGCCGGCGGCGACGAGACGGTCCCGCAGACGGGCGAGCCCGCTCAGCTCGGGTTCGGGGTCCGCGTCCGCGGTGAGGCCGTCGTTGGTGATCTCGATCCGAGTGCTGGATGCGGTGATGCCGACGGTGCGCGGGTGGGCGTGGCGGAGCAGGTTGGTCGTGGCCTCGCGCAGCACCTGCGCCAGGAGCGGGTGGGCCCGGTCGGCGTCGGGGTCGTACCGGATCTCGACCGCGATGCCGGCGGCCTCGCCGAGGCGGCGGGTGTTCTCCAGCTCGGCGGGCAGGTTGAGCTGGTGGCGTGCGTGGGCGAGCTCGCGGGTGCTCGTGATGGCGTCGGCGGCGAGTCCACGGATCTCGGCGAGCTCGGCCTCGGCCGCCGCGGTGTCACCGCTGCGGACGAGGGTCTGCGCGTACGCGGCCTTGAGCTTGATGACGTGCAGCGAGTGCCCGTGGATGTCGTGCAGGTCGCCTGCGAAGCGCATCCGCTCGTGGGCGATCGCCAGCTCGCGCTCGGTCTCCCGGGCCCGCTCCAGACGTCGAACGACGGTCCACCCGTACTCGCAGACCACGATGACACCGGCGACGAACAGCGTGCCGAGCAGAGGCAGGAGCACGTACTGGCCGACGAGGGGCACCGTGGGCGGCCGGGGAAGGAGCGCCGTGGCACCCGCTGCCGCGACGACCACGGCGAGCGCACCGACCCACAGCTTCCGGTGTCGCCGGCGGCCGGACGCCAGCAGTGACCCGATGAGGGCGAAGGGCACGAAGGTGATCGGGCTGGCGGCGGTCAGGGCGGCGACGAGCCAGTTCACACCCGTGAAGGCCAGGGTGAACACGGCGGTGCGCGTGTAGCCGTCGAGGCTCCACTCCCGGAGCACGCCGAGGGCCAGGACCAGCCCGACGGCGACGATGAGACCTTCCAACCGGGTGCTGGCCGTGAGCGCGACACCGACGACGCACAGCGGAGCGATCGCGGCGAGCGCGGTGAACATCGCGGCCCGCCGCACCCGGGCGGCCGCGGTACCCACGTCCGCACCGGCGCCCCTGTCGGTCCCGGCCGGGTCGACACCGGCAGGGCCGGTCCCGCCGGTCTCGGTCTCGGGCTCGGTCATGGGGCTCCCCGTGCTGATGTCGCTCACGCCCGCGTCGGCTCCAGGCGGCGGCGCTTCAGGATGCGCCCGACCAGGAGCTTGCCCACCAGCCCCACGACGAGCACGACCACCGCCACCCACTGGAGGGCGTCGTTACGCAGGAAGAACCCGGTGATCGACTCCGGCAGCACGGTGAACAGCCCGGTGTCGTAGGCCAGTCCGAAGTAGGCGACGACGACGGTCACGGAGACGATGGTCAGAGCGGTGAGGATCAGGTCCAGCAGCTTCATGGTCGTCAACGGTCCGGCACGCTCCTCGGCAACGGTAGTGACACGGCGTCATGTGCTGCGGTGACCTCGTGCCACTGTGCCACCGGCGCGTGGGCAGGTGCGATGGAAGCCGACATTCTCGACCCGAGGAGACGGCATGTTCCGCTCGCACCTGCTCCGGCTCGCCCTGGGGGTCGTGTCGCTGACGGCGCTCGCCGCCTGCGGCGCCCCCGCCCCACCGGGCGCAGCCACCACGGCCGCGACCGCACCGGCGCCGGAGCTGGCCGCCTTCCACGACCAGCAGATCACCTGGCAGCCCTGCGACTCCTTCGCGACCTCGGCGGCCGACCGGGCCGTCTACGCGAACGACCGCTTCGACTGCGCGCGCGTCGAGGTCCCGCTGGACTACGCCGACCCCGACGGCCCGCGCGGACAGGTCGCCCTGCTCCGGGCGAAGGCACGCGGCGAGAAGATCGGATCACTGCTGGTCAACCCGGGCGGGCCGGGCGGATCCGGGGCGAGTTTCGTGGCGTCCCTGGGGCCGGTCTGGGACAACGTCCCGGTCGGGGAGCGCTTCGACGTCATCGGATTCGACCCGCGCGGGGTCGGCGCGTCGACACCGCGGGTGGACTGCTTCACCGACGCCGAGACCGACCGCGGCGTACCGCCCTCGACCTACCTCTTCGACGTCCCCGACAGCGAGAGGGCCCGGGACATCGCCGTCCGGTGCACCGAGGCCACCGGTGGTGTGGAGAAGCTGACCAGTGTCGGGAGCAGCAACGTCGTCCAGGACATGGACGTCCTGCGCGCCGCGCTGGGCGACGAGAAGCTCACCTACCTCGGCTACAGCTACGGCAGCGAGCTCGGTGCGATGTACGCCCAGGCGTTCCCGCAGAACCTGCGCGCGATGGTCATCGACGGGGCCGTCGACCCCGAGAAGTCCGAACCGCAGTTCCGGCTGACCCAGTTCGAGGCCTGGCAGAAGGCCTTCGACGACATCGCCGCCGCCTGCGCCACCGAGCCGGACTGCCCGCTGGGCACGGACCCGGCCCGCGCGACCGAGGTCTTCCATGACCTCACCCGCCCCCTGCTCGACCGACCCGCCCCCACCGCCGCCGGCCGCGGGCTCACCTACGCCGACATGACCCAGGCCGTGTACAGCTCGCTGTTCTCCCCCGCCCAACGACCGCAGATCCTCCAGGGGCTCCGTGAACTGGCCGCGGGCCGCGGCGACACGCTGCTCGCCCTGCGGGACTCCTCACTCGGGCGCGGCCCCGACGGCCACTACGGCGGATCCACCCACATCGACGCCAACCTCGCCATCCGCTGCATGGACAACCCCCGCAGCCCCGCCGAGCAGACCGAGCTGCGGGACCAGGCGCGACGAGCCGCCCCGTTCCTCGACCCCGGCCGCCCCGGCGGACCGACCCACTACGAGTGCGAGGGGTGGCCCGAGCCGCCGAGCCGACCCACCCCGTGGCTCACCGACCCGGCCGGGGTGCCACCCACGCTGGTCGTCTCGCTGACCGACGACCCGGGCACCCCCTACCAGGGCGGCGTCACTCTGGCCCGCCGACTGGGCAGCAGCCTGCTGACCGTCGATGCGGCGCAGCACGGCATCGCCCTCTACGGCGGCAACGCCTGCGTCGACACGGCCGTCACCGACCACCTCATCGACCTCACGACCCCGCCGCAGGACTCGCACTGCGGCAGCTGAGCACGGTGGCCAGGCCACCGTCGTCCGCGATCGCCCGCGGAGCGGGCCCGGGGACACCCGCACACACCCCTAGACCTCCCCATGAACGGAGACGACAGACATGCTCGCAGGATCCGTGGCATTCGTGACCGGGATCGCGCGTGGACAGGGCCGCGCACACGCCCTCGCCCTCGCCGCGCACGGGGCCGACATCGTCGGCCTCGACCGCGCGGCGCCGGTCGACACGATGGACTACCCGATGAGCGGGACGGCGGACCTCGACGACGTGCGTCGCGAGATCGAGGCACTCGGACGACGAGTCATGGTGTCCGCGATCGACGTCCGCGATCGCGCGGGTGTGGAATCCCTGCTGGCCCGCGCGGTCTCGGAGTGGGGGCGACTCGACATCGTGGTCGCGAACGCCGGCGTCTCCCCACCGGCAGGCGACGTCTCGTCCATCTCCGACGACCGGTGGGCGGACGTCATCGGGATCAACCTCACCGGGGTCTTCCACACGGTCGCCGCCGCCCTCCCCCATCTGAAGGCCGGAGGACGCGGTGGATCGGTGATCATCACCAGCTCCGCGGCCGCGTTGAAGAACGCTCCCGGCCTCTCGGACTACGTCGCGACGAAGGGCGCCGTCGTCGCGTTCGCCGCGTCCGTCGCCAACGAGGTCGCGTCCGACCACATCCGGGTCAACGTGATCGCCCCCTCGATCGTGAACACCCCGATGGTCACCGAGAACACCGGACAGCTCCGGGTGTTCCGGCCCGACCTGGCCGCCCCGTCCCTCGACGACTGCACGGACGTGTTCCGTGCCCTCATGCCCATGGGTGAACCCTGGGTCGAACCCGCCGATGTCGCCGACGCCGTCCTCTATCTTGCGAGCCCGGCCTCGCGCTGGATCAGCGGCGCCGTGCTCCCGGTGGACCAGGGCAGCGCGGTGCGCCGCTTCTAGCCCCTCATCGGCCTCCGCCGGACCGGGCACCGCACCGAGACGCGCCCGGGCTGCGATCGCACCATCCACCACTGTGAGAGGACGTCATGAACCTGATCCGCAGACCGATCGAGATCCTGCGCTCGGACCCGCGCGGGCTGACGCTGCTCGTCGTGCTGATCTTCGCAGCACTGCTGCTCGGCATGGGAACCGGAATCCTGTTCCCCGGCCTCGAGCTGCCCACGCTGGTCGCCGGCGGGGTGTCCGACGAGCTCGTCAACACGATGATCACGAACCCCTGGCTCTTCGGGACCACGATCCTTCTGATCAACCTCTTCGTGGCCGCCGTCGGCGGCATCGTGATCCCCTCGCTGATCGTGCCGTTCCTCGGCATCCCCGTCATCACGCTGTACATGTTCAACGTCGGCGTCTCGATCGCACCGACCGATGCGACGACCGCGACCGTGCTCATCCCGCACTCGCTGACCCTCCTCATCGAGCTCCTCGGGTACGCCGTCGTCATGTTCGGGGTGTACCAGCTCGGTCGCGGGTGGATCCGTCCGAGCTATCTCGGAGTGGACACACGTCGTCGCGCGTACGTGATCGGCCTCCAGCGCCTCGCCTGGCTGGCGCTTCCGACGATCGTCATTCTCGTGATCGGGGCCTACTACGAGGCGTTCTCGGTGGTGTACCTGCTCCCCAGGCTCCTGGTGGGCTGACCGGCCCGCGCCGGAGCACACCTCCACCCCGCCCCGGACCCGGCCCCGAGGGGCTCCGCGGCCTGCGGGCTCAGCTGATGCGGGTGATCGCCGTGGTCGCGCCAGTGGGGTCGATGTCGAGCACGACCGCTCCCAGGGCCAGGGGACCCTCGGCGAGGGTGTACGCGGGCAGTGCCGTGTGGTCCTCACCGCGCAGCTTCGCGACGAAGTGCATCGGGTCGAATCCACCGCCGGTGTGGGTGGTCAGAACACGGTCTGTGCGGCTCGTCATCACGCCCTCCGAAGCTAGGGACCGCGATGAAACTCCGTCCTCAGCGGAGGTGAACGATGGATGGAACTTCCCACCGGTTTCGGTGGAACCCGCGGAAGTCGGGCGACGGTCCGCATAGGGTCGAGTCATGGCCCGACCGGTTCCTCCCCCCGTCGCCCCGGACACCGACGCGCGTCCGGCACTCGCCCTGGTGGGCACGGTCACGGCCCGCATCCGCGCGCTGCGGCCGAGCCTGTCGCCGACCGGAGCCCGGATCGGTGACGCCGTGCTCGCCGCTCCGGCCGAGATCGTGGGGCTGACCGTGAGCGAGCTGGCCGACCGCACCGACACCTCCGTCGGGAGTGTCGTGCGGTTCTGCCAGGACAACCTCGGCCTGAAGGGCTTCCACGACCTGAAGCTCCGCCTGGCGGCCGAGACCGCATCGAGTGCCGACGCAGGCGTGCGGGCCCCCGGCACCCCGACCGACACGGTGCGCGCCGTCCTCGCCGCGGCGACCGCAGGGCTCGAGCAGCTGCCCGGCTCCCTCGACTACGCCGTGCTGGCCGAGATCGTCCGCCTGCTGCGCGGGGCCGAGCGGGTCCTCGTCGCCGGGGTGGGCACGTCCGCGCCGATCGCGGCCGATGCCGGATACCGGCTACGCATGCTCGGCGTGCGCACGGAAGTACTGACCGACCCGCACCAGCAGCACCTCGCCGCCCGCACACTGGGCCCCCGGGGATGCTGTCTCGCGATCAGCCACACCGGTCAGACCCAGGAGACCCTCACCGCACTGCGCGCTGCCACCGAGAGCGGGGCCGTCACCATCGGGGTCACCAGCTACCTGCGTTCCCCGTTCACCGAGCTCTGCCGCCACGCGGTCGTCGCCGGTGCCCCCGAACGACACGGCCTGGAAGCGACGGCCAGCCGCCTCGTCCACCTCGCCGTCGTCGACATCCTCGTCGCGCTCCTCGCCGACGACTACCCCACCGCGGCCTCGACCGCTCAGCAGCTCTACACCGACGCCATCACCGCCCACCGCGTCTGACCCGAGCCGGTCCGGCCGGAGCGTTGGCCCGTCGAGCCCGCCTGCGGCCGAACCCGCCGTCGTTCGCCATGTCGACGTCCCGATCCATTCCGCCGAGCCGGGGAAAAGGGCCGCCCCGCTCTCGAACCACCGAGCTGCAGCGAATGCGACACCACTCATGTGATCACCGTGACCGAGACCGGCACCGCGGCGCTGGAATCCGGGACGCAGTTCTCCGCTCGCTAGCGTGAACTTCTGCCGAGGGTCTGGACACTGCGGGGCACGTCGCCTGCACAGTGTGCCATGGCAGTGACGGAGTCACCGGTCCCGGCGACCGATGTGGTCGCCGGGCGCTACATCCTCGCGACCCACATCGGTAGCGGGTCCACCGCGACGGTCTATCGAGCCTGGGACCCACCGGGGAATCGGGCCGTCGCGGTCAAACTGCTCCTCGACAGGTGCGACGTCACCGGGTTGAACCGGCAACGCCGCGAGCTGCGCGCCATGCAGCACCTGTCCCATCCGAGCCTCGTGCGACTGCTGGACGGAGGCGTCGACACCGGCCGCCCCTACCTGGTCTCCGAGCTCGTCGAGGGCCGGACCCTGGCCGCACGACTCGACCAGGGCCCCCTCACCGTGCAGGAGACGGCACAGGTCGGGGTCGACATCGCGTCGGGGCTGGCGCACCTGCACGCCCGCGGCGTCGTACACCGCAACATCAAGCCCGCCAACATCTTCCTCTGCTCCCGCACCGGGCGGGCACGCCTGGCGGACTTCGGCAGCGCCCGCGTCATGGGCTACACCGCACTGACCCAGCTCAACACGCTCCTCGGCGCCGCGAGCTACCTCGCGCCCGAACAGGTCACCGGCGAGGCCGTCACACCCGCCGTCGACGTCTACGCCCTGGCCCTGGTCCTGCTCGAAGCCCACACCGGGCGTCGCGAGTACCCCGGCGACACCATGGAATCCGCCATGGACCGGCTCCACCGGCCACCACGCATTCCCGACACCCTGCCCGGCCACCTGCGACAGGCCCTGTTCGACGCGACCTACCAGCGGGCCGAGGAGCGCCTGATAGCCGCCGATATGGCAATACGGCTACAACACCGTCGGTAGCAGTTCTCAGCGAGAATTCACGCCACCGAGCACGCAGACACCATTGCGTCTGCAATCAGCGTCCCAGCCGAGTGTCCGCGGCCGCACAGCGTCACCGCCGCCGCGCGTCGTCGCCGGTTTCGAATCGCGGTTCTTCCGCCGTTTTGGCGAGTATCCACACGCCCCGTAGTTCCGGCACACAATGGTGTGACAGGAATTGAGATGACCTTCCGTGGTGCCGCATTCTCACTGGTAGCCGGTACGGGCTCCCACCCTTCCGAGTGCCGGCACGGACAGGTTGCGTCGACCTCACGACAGGCGGCGCGGCCCGAACCCACCAGGAGAACACGTGCTGAAGAAGGCTGGGCTCATCGTCGCCGCGTCCGCGGCGGGCCTGATGGCCATCTCCCCGATGGCGTTCGCCGCCGAGGGCCACCACCACGGCGACGGCATCGACAAGGACGCCAAGGGCCTGATCGCGGGCCTGAACGGCAACAACGCCGATGTCCCGATCCAGTTCTGCAACAACAACATCCCGGTCAACGTGCTGGGCGTGCAGGTCCCGGTCGAGGACCTCGGCGCGGCCAACGGCCTCACCGGCGCCCTGGGCATCCTGGGCGAGGCCAAGGCCAAGTCCGGCGACTCGGTCACCGACCAGTCCGACACCTGCGCGCAGGCCGGCGGCGCCGGCGACAGCGTCGACTGAGCCACGACGCACCGGCCACCAGGCCGCGGCAGTGGCGACGGCCCTCGGGACTCCTCCTGTTCCCGAGGGCCGTCGTGTCGTTGTCCGGCGGTGCGGGCCACGGCCCCGTCCACGTGGGCCCTCAGGTGCCGGCGCCGCTGTCGAGGAGCCAGTGGTAACGCATGCGCATCGCGCGTTCGACGGCGCCGACGGCCGCGCCGAGGCCGAGGGTGAGGTTGAGCCACAGCGGCAGCTGCACCGGGGACACGAAGGTGCCGACGGTCGCGGCGATCGGTGGGATCCGGGAGATCGGCTCCGCGATCTGCAGCAGGTTCAGGCCGACGCCGATGAGCAGCATCAGGACGGACACGGCTCCGATGAGTGCGCTCGCGGCGGGGCGTTCCCGCGCGAACCGCATGCGGCGCCCCTCGGCGGATCGGGGGTCGGGTACGAGGCGCTGCACGGTGCCGTCGTCGCCGACGAAGTGGCAGCGACGCATCCCCGCCTCGCTCCGTCGGACCTCGATGTGACCGCCCGCGACGGGAAAGCGCGCCGGGAGCGCGGACTCCAGCCGGAGACGGCCGTCGAGGTAGAGCCGCGCACGGACCACACCGTCGTGGGCGTCCCCGCCGTGCTTGACCTCGACGGTGTGCACGACCGGCCGGCCGTCGACGGTCAGGGTGGTCGACAGCACCGAGCGTCGCACCATCTGCCACCAGCGGAACGGCTTCAGCGGTCTCCCGTCGCCCGGCTTCGCCCGCCTGGTCAGCCGGCGTTCGTTCCAACTCGGGCTCACCGCTGCTGCGTCCCGGTCGTGGCCGCCGGCAGGGTTCCGGGCGGTTCGACCGCGCGGGAACCACGCGCCGGCCACCCGGTCACCGGCGTCCGCGCGGGTCCGTCCCTGCGGGTCGTCCACCAGACGACCGCCGTGATGACGGCCAGCATGGCGCTGGGGACCAGGTTCGCCCATGAGCCGACCGCCTCCGCCCGGCTCGCGAGCTCCGCCCCGACGTCGAGGTGCAAGGTCGTGCCGAGGACGAGGAAGGTCACGTTGTAGACCCCGTGCAGCACGACGGCGACCTCGAGCCCACCCGTCCGCCAGGTCACGATCGCCATCGTGGAGAACAGCACGAGGTAGGAGCCGAACAGGAACGGGTCGAGCGTTCCGTGCGCGAGCGAGAACAGGACGGTGGTCACGACGATGCCGAGGACCGCACCGGAGCGGGCCCCGCGGGTCCAGCCCCCGAGCACCCGGAACATCAGCCCGCGGAACCCGTACTCCTCCCCCGCCGCACCGAGCGGGGTCAGCAGCATCCCGATGACGAAGTACCAGACCAGATCGGCGGTCGTCCACGGCGCGGAGTCCACCGAGGCCGGCATCCCGAGCGCGATCACGAGCAGCAGCGGCGGACCGAACACCAGCAGTGCGCGACCGAGTACCCCGAACCGGAATCGCCCCGCCACCGAGTGCAGCGACCGGGCGGGGACGCCGTAGAGGACACGCTCGATCAGCATGCTGTACGGGATCAACAACGCCAGCGCCAGCGCACCGGCGGCCTGGCGCAGCGGGGTGGACGGTCCGGAGCGGTCGAACAGCGCCGCGTCGACGATCTCCGACAGGCTCCGGAACAGGACCGCGAACCCGACGAACCCGGCCACGAGCAGCCCGATCGCGACGAGCCCGCGCAGGACGCGTCGTCTCTCGCCCGTGTGGACACGGTGGTACTCGACCCCGGCCGGCACGCCGGGAGTCGGTGCGGGCCGGTCCTCCTGGAGCAGCCAGGGTCGGTCGGGGGTGGTCATCCGTCTACTCCTCGTCGTCCGGTACGCGATCGACACATCCGGCCGAGGGGCCAGGAGCTCCCGCTGGGAGCTCCTGCATCGCCGCCGTTCGCGACTATCACGCTGTACTAGTCGCGATCGAAGCTAGCACAGTGTGATAGACAAGCGTCGACGACCACCGGACGGAGCGAGGAGGCCGATGGCCCGGAGCACGCGGGACAAGATCCTCATCGCAGCGGCGAGCATGCTCGGCGAGGACCCGACGGCCAGGTTGAGCGTGCGGGCGGTCGCCGCCCGGGCCGGGGTCAGCACCGGGTCGCTGCGGCACTTCTTCCCGACCCAGCGCGAGCTGATCGACACCGTGGTCGCCGGGATCCACGACATCGACCTGCCCGAGGACCCGATGCAGGACGCCACCCGGACGCCCGCCGAACGTCTGGTGGCCTGCCTGCAACTGATGGTGTCGCAGGTCGGGACGGGCGAACAGGCGCGAGCACACTGGCGCGCCCAGTACGAGGCCTACATCGCGACCCCGCCGTCCGAGGACGCCACCCACACCTACCTGGCCCTCGAGCGGCTCGCCGTGCACCGCATGGAGAAGTGGCTGGCCGTCCTGCAGGAGGAGGGCCAGCTCGCCCCGGGCGGGCTCGAGCACCATGCCCGCTTCCTCCTGACCGTGCTCTCCGGCCTGCTGACCGAACGCGCTCTGCCGGGCGACCGGACGCGCCTCCCGTTCGAGGCCGGCACGCTCGCGACCGCCGCCGCGGCGGTACTGCGGCCGACGGGCGGGTTCCGGGGATGAGCTATCCGACCATGTCGAGGACCGCGCGCAGCCGGTCGCGGGCCTCGGTCAGCGCCGCGACCTGAGCGTCGACCCGGGCGAGCTGCTCCCGCACCATCGGCTCGGCGCACCGCTCCAGCTGCGGTCCCGGCCCCTGCGCACAGGGCAGCAGGTCGTAGATCAGTCCGGTCGGCACTCCCGCGGCGAGAAGGGCTCTGATCGCATGGACGGTGTCGACCGCGTCGGCGTCGTACCGGCGGTGCCCGTACCCGCAGTCGTCGCGACGAGGGCGCAGCAGTCCCTGCTCCTCGTAGTACCGCAGCGACCGGGGACTGGCTCCGGTCGCACGGGACAGCTCCCCGATCCGCACGTGATGCACCTCTCCGTCGCGCGGGTTGAACCTGACAACGATGTCAGATTCTACGGTCGGGTCCATGGCAGCGAGACTCTGGCGGAACGGCCGGCCTTCTAACTCCGACGACGCGACGGACCTGGCGTTCGCGGGGTTCGCGCACTTCACCGCGATGCAGGTCCGCGACGGCGCGGTGCGCGGGCTCGACCTGCACCTGGCCCGCCTGCAGCGTGCCTCGCACGACCTGTTCGGCCGCGCGGTCGACGACGGGCTTCTCCGTGACCGGATGCGTCAGGCGGTCGCCGCCGGTCCCCGGTCCCTGTCGATGGTGGTGACCATCCGGCCGGCCGAGGGCGAGTTCGTGCCCGCCGACGACGACCGTCCGCTGGACGTGACCGTGCGGACCGATGCCCCCTCGGACGGACCGCGCGGGCCGTTCCGGCTCGACGCCGTCGAGCACGAACGGTTCCTGCCGCACATCAAGCACGTCGGGGAGGGCGCGAAGACCCATCACCTGCGCCGGGCACGGCAGCGCGGGTTCGACGACGCCGTGTTCCTCGACCGGGCCGGCCGGATCAGCGAGGGCACCATCTGGAACCTGGCGTTCTCCGACGGCGACACCGTGATCTGGCCTCGGGCCGACCTGCTCGTCGGGACCACGATGCAGATCGTGCGCCGACAGCTCCACCTCGCCGGCGTCCCGCAGGACGAGCGGGAGGTCCGCCCGTCGGACCTCGGCGGCCTGTCCGCCGTCGTCATGAACTCCTGGACGCCCGCCGTGCCGATCACCGGGATCGGGCACCGGGAGCTCGCCCCTGACCCACGGTTCGTACGCCGGCTGCGGAACGCCTTCGACGCCGATGCCGCAGAGCCGCTGTGACCACGACTGCTGTGACCACGACTGCTGTGACCCCGACCGCTGCGCACCGCACGTCCGGCGCCGCACCGCGGCAGGTGGCCGGTCAGACCGCCAGGCCGACCGGCCTGCCCCCGACCATCTGGTCCAGGTACTCCGACATGCCACCCAGGGTGCGGCCGTCCTCACCGGTCCAGGTCATCAGGCTCTCCACGAGCCGGGTCACCGCCGGGTCGCCGCCCTCGGTGGTGCGCCGGTTCCGCAGCGGCACGGTCGCCTCCGCGCGGCCGCGCAGGCGCCACTCCCGCCCGCCGGAACGCAGGACCAGGCCGATGCCGGTCTGCTCGTCCCGGCCGTCACGGTCGGTGACGATCTCCATCCCGTCGACCTCGTGCACCGTCCCGCCGTCCCAGACGAAGCCGCCGTGCACCGACGAACCGTCCGGGCTGCCGAACCACGCCCCCATGAACGCGAACCCGTCGGTGGTTCCGTGCAGCCAGCGGTAGAACCACGGTGCCTGCCAGGACCGCGGGCCCCACGAGTGGTCGCGCAGGCCGTGGCCGCCGACCGCGGTCTCGACCCCGTCGACCACGATCCGGCCCTGCGCCGACAGCGGCTGCTCGTAGTGGTTGGGGTCGAAGGAGCCCCCGTCGGTGTCGAAGCTGTGGTCGAACACGGGCGCGATGCCGTGCACCGCCAGCTCGACGACGGCCTCGACCGTCGGGCTGCCGCCCAGCGCCGTGCGCGGGTCGTCCATCGCCGCCGGATCGGCGACGAGCGTGAGCGGCCCGGCGTAGGAGACGTCGAGGTGACGCAAGGGCTCGCGGACACGGAAGGCCATCCCGGCGCTGTCGAACGCCTCGTTCGACGTCACCTCGGGGCGGGCGTAGGAGAAGCCGAGGCGGCCGTCGGGGAGGAACAGGCAGACGGTGACCTCGCCCCGGCCCTCGTTGGGCCGGTTCGCGATCCGCAGGAAGCCGCCGAGGCGCGCCACCGGGTCGTTGAAGTGCACGTACATGGACTCGTTGAAGTGGGGCTCGGGCCCAACCGGGTGGGTGTAGTCGTCCTCGGGGCGCACGGTGTCCTCTCCGCGTCTCGGGTGTCGGTTCAGCGGCCCAGCAGGCGCAGTGCCCCGTCGAGCAGGTGCTCGACGGAGTCCTGCAGCGAACGCAGGTCGAGGGCCCCGTGCTCGCCCATGCTCCCGGAGCGTCGGCGGACGAGGACCCCCTGCAGCAGGGTCGCGGCCTTCCAGTGAGTGAAGGCGCAGTAGTGGTCGAGGTCGCCGACGTCCAGGCCGGTACGGGCCGCGTAGGCGTCGACGATCTCGGTGCGGGTGGCGAACCCGCCGGCCCGGGTGGGACGGGGGATGACGATCGCGGGCTCCTGCGGGGAGCGCCAGTCGTCGAGCAGCCACGCCAGGTCGGCCAGGGGGTCGCCGAGGGTGCAGAGCTCCCAGTCGAGCACGGCGGTGATCCGGCCGTCCCGCACGAGCAGGTTGGACAGCCGGTAGTCGCCGTGGGTGATCACCGTGCGCTGCTGGCGAGGCACCGTGGCGGTGATGCGACGGCGGCACTCCTCCCACGCGGGCGTCGCCGCGGAGCCCTCCCCCCACGCCGCCCAGTTCCGGACGGTCCGGGCGGTCTGGCGTTCCAGGAAGCCCGTCGGACGGCCGAGTCCCTCCAGACCGACGGCGGCCGGGTCGAGCGCGTGCAGGCGGGCGAGCACCTCGACCGTCTCGACCGACAGCTCCCGTCGCCGGCGCGCGGTGCAGGCCGAGGCGTCGGACTCGTCGACCAGTGGGGCGCCCGGCGCCCGGTCCATGACGTAGAACGGGCCGTCGATCCCCCCGGCGTCGGCTCCCTCGGCGACCACCGTCGGCACCGGCACGCCCGACCCGGCGAGGGCGCGCAGGACACGGGCCTCACGGTGCACGTCGTGCGCCCCGGCCGGGGCGCCGGCAGGCGGGTGGCGCAGGACCCACTCCCGCCCGTCGGCGTCGGTGACCAGAGAGGTGATGTTGGACTGACCCGCGCCGACGCGGGCGAGCCGCAACGGCGGGGTGAGCCCGGGGACGCGGTCGCCGAGCCAGCCCGTGAACGCCGGCGGGGCCGGGGGCGCCGTCACGCCGCACCCTGGCGAGGGCTGTCCGGCCGTGATCCGTCGGGACGGGGCATCACCGGGACTCCTCACCGCGACGTTGCGTGGGCCGGGGAACGGCCGGACGTTCGCAGATTAGAAACCGAATTAGAAATAAGCAGCCCGGCCCGGCTGACGAGGCGTGAATCGCCCACCCGCCGACCCTGGGCTATTCAGATACGATCTTGCATCCGGATACGGTACCGTATCTGAGAACCCGGAAGGAGGCCATCATCAGCAGACGACTCACCCGGCAGGAGCGCCGGGAGATCACGCGCCAGGAGCTGCTGCAGGCGGCGGCCGACCTGTTCGCCGAACGCGGCGTCAACGGCACCTCGGTCGAACAGATCGTGGAACGCGCCGGGTACACCCGGGGCGCCTTCTACGGCAACTTCGACGGCAAGCAGCAGCTGGTCCTGGCCCTCCTGGAGCAGCGCACCGAGCGCGAGCTGGCCGAGGTGCAGGCACTCAGCGCCGATGCCGGCTCGTTCGAGGAGACGATCGAGAACCTGCGTGACTGGCACCGCGAGCGGGACGAGAACTTCGCGAGCTGGCTGGCCCTGCGCACCGAACTGTGGCTCCACGGCATGCGTGATCCGGCTGTGCTGTCGGTACTGGCCGACCGCGAGCGCCGTTCCCGGGAGGCGATGGCCCAGGCCCTCGCACAGGGGTTCGCCGCCCGGTCGGTCACGCCGCCCGCACCGGTGGAGCTGCTCGCCCTGATCGTGCACGCCCTGGACGACGGACTCTCCATCCAGCGCGTGCTCTCGGCCGATGCCGGACCGGCCGGAGGAGTCATGGACGTGGTGGATCTGCTGATGCGGTCGTGGAGCGCACTGGCCCGCAGCAGCGCCGCCGAACCCGCCGAACCACCCGCCCCGGAGAACGGCACCACTCCCTGAGCCGATGGCCGGATCCGCCTGACGGCCCGCCACATCGAAGAACTGGACCACAGCCCATGAGCGAGGACGTGAAGCCGACGACGGCGGAGGCGACTCTCGGCCGTCGACGCCCACAGTCAGGCCGACCTCACCGGCGCGCCCGAGACCTGCCGCGCCCCCGGCACCGATGACCCCGCCGCGCGGGAGGCAATCGGCAACGCTCTGGCCGACATCGACTCCGCGAGGTTCACCGCCACTTCAGCGAAGCGCTCTGCTGGGCGTCCGCAAGCCCGGCCGCGGTGATCTGCCTGCTGTTCCTCCTGCCGCGGCAACCGCGGCGACCGGGCACGTCCTGACCGTCCCCGTCCCCCGACATCCGAGGAGCACACCTTGCCGCGCAAGAACTACCAGGTCATCGTCTATGGCACGTTCGCGACACTCGACGACGACCAGCGAGCCGAGCTGCTGGCCATGGCCGACGACCACGATCTGCTCCGGTCGAAGTTCACCGAGGAGGGCACCGTCACCTACGAACGGTCCCTGCGCACCTTCACGTTCCGTTGTGTCGTGAAGGCCGATGCCGAGGACACGATCGACGACGTCGTCGTCGCGGCGGAGAAACTGGCCACGGCCGCCGTCCGCGACCTCGGCGCCGACGTGCGCGATCTGCGGTCCGTCTGCACCGACCTGGACACCATCAAGGTCAAGCGACGGGGACGGTGACGTCCGGGACATCCACCGCTCCCGTCCGGACCTACCCTGAATCGGTGACCGACCGACCGCGGGGACGCCCACGGGACCGCTCCAAGGACGTCGCGGTGCTGGAGGCGACGGTCCGGCTGCTGGCCGCCGAGGGCCTGGCCCGGATGACCATGGACCGGGTGGCCGCCGAGGCCGGGGTGTCGAAGGTGACCGTCTACACCCGGTGGCGCAGCCGCTCCGAGCTGCTCGCCGCAGCACTGCAGCATCTGCAGGTCGACCACGTGCCGCCGTCGACCGGTCTGCTGCGCGAGGATCTCGTGGCCCACCTCGACGCCATGCGGCGCCAGTACGACGACGTCGGCGGGATGGCCGTCGTCGGCAACTGCCTGGCCGACGAGCCCGTCTCCGGCGAGCTGCTCGCGACGATCCGGCGGAGCACGCTGCTGCCCCGCCGGGCGGGCATCGCCGCCGTGGTCCGGGCCGGGGTCGAACGCGGCGACCTCGACCCCACTGTCGACGTCGAACGGCTGGTCAGCACCCTGGTCGGGAACCTCTACGCGGACCACCTCGCCGGCCGCGACCTCGACGACACCTGGGCGGCCGACGTCGTCGACGCCGTCCTGCCGGGTTTCCTCCCCCGCTCCTGACGCGCCGCATCCGGACCGGGACACATCGCCTCCGGATCGCCGCGCCCCTTGACCCGGCACACCCGTCGCCGCACATTCATGAACGAGTGAGTTCAGAAACGTCGTCGACGGAGAGGGCGGACGCATCGTGGAGTTCCTGCGCAACACCTGGTTCCTGGTGGCCTGGTCGTGCGAGCTGACCCCGGACACGATGCTGTCGCGGACGGTGCTCGAACGCCCGCTGCTGCTCACCCGCGACGCCGACGGCCGACCGGTCGCCCTCGACGACCGCTGTCCGCACCGGTTCGCGCCGTTGTCGCGCGGCCGTTTCGACGGTCGGACGATCACCTGCGGCTACCACGGCCTGGAGTTCGACACCTCGGGTGCGTGCGTGCGCAACCCGCACGGCGCCGGGGTGGTCCCGCGGGCCGCCGCGGTCACCGCGCACACCGTGGTGGAGCGGCACGGTGCGGTCTGGTGGTGGGCCGGTGACCGGGAGCCCGATCACGGTCTGCTGCCCGACTTCGGCACCCTCGACGCCGAGGACACCACGACCCGGCGCGACCACCTGGTCATGGACGTGCCGTACGACCTGATCGTCGACAACCTGCTCGACTGCAGCCACACCAGCTTCCTGCACGACGGGATCCTCGGGAACAGCGCCATGCTGGACACCGCGACAACCGTGCGGCAGGACGGCGACACGGTCAACGTCGTGCGGGAGTCCGCGTCGGTGCCTCCCCCCGGCATGTTCGACATGCTGTTCCACGACGACGGCGCCCCGGTCGACACCTGGACCGACTTCCGGTGGAACGCGCCGTCGCACCTGCTGCTCGACGTCGGCGTCACGACGCCGGGACGGCCGCGTTCCGAGGGCGTCGGCTACCTCGGTACCCACATCCTCACCCCGGAGACGGCGAGCACCACGCACTACTTCACGACGGCGTCGCGCTGGGGCGTGCGGCCGGGCACCGAGACCCCGCAGATGCGGCTGAAGATCTCCGACCTGCGCCGGTTCGCGTTCGAGGAGCAGGACGAGCCGATGATCCGCGCGCAGCACGCGACGATCGCCGCGTTCGCCCGCTGCGAGGACACCGCGCCGGAGCCGGTGCTGCTGGAGACCGACTCCGGCGTCGTACGCTGGCGGCGGATCATGGAGCGGCTGATCGCCGAGGACCGGGGCCCGGCGCCCCGGCCCCGGTGGGCCCCGGCCGTCGTCGCCGGGATCACCGAGGCCGCGGTGGGCATCCGGGTGCTGCACCTCGCCGCCGCCGACGGGAGCCCGCTGCCCCCGGGCGAGCCGGGCGGCCACGTCGACCTGCGGCTCGCCGGCGGCATCGTCCGCCAGTACTCGCTGTGCGACGACTCCCGCGACGGCCGCTACACGCTGGCAGTCCAGCGCGAGGAGCCGTCCCGGGGCGGTTCGGCCGCGGTACACGCACTGCGGCCCGGCGACCCGGTCGCCGTCTCCGCACCCCGCAACACCTTCCCGCTCGCCGACGGGGCGACCCGGCACGTGCTCGTCGCGGGTGGCATCGGGGTCACCCCGCTGATCGCCATGCTGCGGGCGCTGCGCGCCGCGGGAGAGTCCGTCGAGCTGCACCACTTCGCCCGCTCCGAGGCGCACCTGCCGTTCCTCGACGAGCTCTCCGCCGACCCCGCCACCACCCACCACCTCGGGCTCGACCCGGCCGGCACCGGCGCCGTCCTCGACCGGGTGCTGGCCTCACCGGGAGCCGGGGACCACGTCTACGTCTGCGGCCCGGCCGGACTGATCGACGCGGTCCACGACCGGGCCCGGGCGCACGGCTGGCCGGCGGGCACGGTGCACGACGAGCGCTTCGTCGCCACCGGGACCGCCCCGGCGGGCGCCCGGCGGTTCAAGGCCGTGCTCGGGCGCAGCGGGCGGACCGTCGAGGTCGGCGAGGACCACACCCTGCTGGAGGCGCTCACCGCCGCCGGCGTCGACGTGCCCTCCTCGTGTGAACAGGGCATCTGCGGTACCTGCGTGACACCGGTGCTCGGGGGCGCAGTCGACCACCGCGACACCTACCTGACCGACGACGAGCGGGCCGCCGGGGACCGGCTCTGCGTGTGCGTCTCCCGGGCCGCGGGGTCCGAGGTGCAGCTGGACCTGTGACGTCGCGGCGCGACCCGGTCACGAGTCGACCGGCCCGTCTCGGCATCGCGCCGGAGACGGGCCGGCCGTCCGGTCCCGGGCGGCACGGCGGATCCGTCCGGAGGACTCCTGGACGACCGGTCAGGCCCTCAGCTCCGGGAGGTCCTCGTAACGCCACTCCCCGCCCGCAGCCGCCCCCGCCTCGTCGCGCTCGCGGGCCCGCAGCTCCACGCGGCGGATCTTGCCGGAGATCGTCTTCGGCAGCTCGAAGAACTCGATGCGCCGCACCCGCAGGTAGGGCGCGAGGTGGTCCCGGGCGTGGGCGAAGATCGACACCGCGGTCTCCCGGGTCGGCTCGTGGCCGGGGGCGAGCGCGATGTAGGCCTTCGGCACGGCGAGCCGCACCGGGTCGGGCTGCGGCACCACGGCCGCCTCCAGCACCGCCGGGTGCTCGACGAGCACGCTCTCCAGCTCGAACGGCGAGATCTTGTAGTCGCTGGCCTTGAACACGTCGTCGGTGCGGCCGACGTAGAACAGGTAGCCGTCGGAGTCGCGGGTCGCGGTGTCGCCGGTGTGGTAGAAGCCGCCTGCCATGGCGTCGGCGGTCTTCTCCGGCATGTCCAGGTACCCGACCATCAGGCTGGTGGGGCGCCGGGCGAGGTCGATGCAGATCTCGCCCTCGGTGTCGGAGACCTCCCCGGTGAGCTCGTCGACCAGCACCACCGGGACGCCGGGCAACGGGCGGCCCATCGACCCTGGCTTCACGACCGAGCCGGGCGTGTTGCCCACCGACGCCGTCGTCTCGGTCTGGCCGAACCCGTCGCGCAGGGTCAGTCCCCACTGCGCCCGGACCTGCTCGATGATCTCCGGGTTGAGCGGCTCGCCCGCCGCGATGACCTCGCGCAGCGAGCCGGGCCCGCCGGACAGGTCGGCCTTGATCAGCATCCGCCACACCGTCGGCGGCGCGCAGAACGTGGTGACGCCCTTGTCCCGGATCTGGCCGAGCAGCGACGCCGCGTCGAAGCGGCTGTAGTTGTAGAGGAAGATCGTCGCCCCGGCGATCCACGGCGCGAAGAAGCAGCTCCACGCGTGCTTGGCCCAGCCCGGCGAGCTGATGTTGAGGTGCACGTCGCCAGGGGTGATGCCCAGCCAGTACATCGTGGACAGATGTCCGACCGGGTACGACGCCTGGGTGTGCTCGACCAGCTTCGGCCGGCTGGTGGTGCCGGAGGTGAAGTACAGCAGCAGCCGGTCGTCGGCGGTGGTGCCCGGGTGCTCGACGGGTGCGTCGTCCACGTCGCGGGAGTCGGCGAGGTCCAGCCAGCCCTCGGCGGTGCCGCCGACCGAGATCGCGGTGCGCCCGTCGAGGAGTCCCTCGAACTTGCCCGTGCAGGACGCGTCGGCGATCACGAACCGGGCGCGGCCGCGCTCCAGCCGGTCCGGCAGGTCGACGGCGCCGAGCGCGGTGGTCGTCGGCATGATCACCGCGCCGAGCTTCATCACCGCGAGCATCGACTCCCACAGCTCGACGCGGTTGCCCAGCATGACCAGCACGCTGTCCCCGCGCCCGACCCCGTGCGATGCCAGCCAGCGGGCCACCTGATTGGAGCGGCGGCGCAGCTCGTCGAAGGTCCAGGCGCCCTCCGCGCCGTCCTCCTCCACGATGCGCAGCGCGGTCCGCGTCTCGCCGTCGGCGATGACGTCGAACCAGTCGTGCGCCCACTGGAAGGCGCCGTCGAACTGCGGCCAGGTGAAGTCGGCGACGGCCTTCTCGTGCTCGCCGTGCAGCGCGACGAGCCGGTCGCGGGCGTCGCGGTAGATGTCGTGGTTGCCCATGGGGCGGACGTCCTCGGGGTCGGTGGGGCGGTCGGACCGCCGTCGGGGCGGTCACCGGGCGGGCGGAGAACGCCACCGCGAACGTCGTGACGGAAGGGCATGCGGGCTCCTCGTCGGGCGCGGCCTGGCGGACGGACCGAGACTCGCCGCGCCGGCCCACCGCCCGCTACCAACCGAAGTCAGTGTTCGGATCCGGTTGACGGACCCGGCGATCTCTGGGAGAACCCCACCAGTCGTGACTCGTTGCACACGACGAGGCCGCCCGGGCCGGCGAGGACACCGACGGGACAGGGAGGAGCACTCGTGCTGGACGACGACGCGGTCGCCCGTGCGCTGGACCGGGTCATGCCCCGCCGGCTCCACGAGCTCAGCTCGACGACCGGTCTGCCGGTCGTCTTCGGTGGGACGACCCGGACGGTGCGCGACGGCCTGCAGCTCACGATCAACCAGCTGATCGGCACCTTCGGCGACTCGCTGCGGCTGCTCAGCGTCCTGTCCGGGCGCGGCCTCGGCGGCGCCGCGATGGCCCGCCGCATCCCGTGCCGGGTGAGCGACTACGCCTCGACCCCGGGGATCACCCACGACTACGATCACGTCGTCGTCGAGAACGAGCGGCTCGCGTCGATCCTGGCCTATCCGATCATCGTCCACGGCTCGGTCCGTGGCGTGGTGTACGGGGCGATGCGCGAGCACCGGCCGATCGGCGACGTCGCGGTCCGCAACGCGGGCATCGTGGCCGCCACCATCGCCCGGGACGCCACGGCCTTGCTCGACCAGCACTCTCCGCCCACCGTCGCGGTCGTCGCGGACGCCGAGAGCCGGGCCGGTGCGCTGCTGGAGCTCGCCGCGCTGATCGAGAGCACCGACGACCCGGAGCTGCGCACACGGCTGAGCCGGATCCACGACGGCCTCGCCGGGGCGCGCCCGGCGCCGGGCCGGACGGGCGGAGAGGCTCCCGCCCTCTCACCGCGGGAGATCGAGGCACTGCAGCACGTCGCGGTGGGCGCGACCAACGCCGAGATCGCGGCGCAGCTGGGGATCACCGTGGGGACGGTCAAGGCCTACCTGCACAGCGCCATGCGCAAGCTCGACGCCCAGAACCGGGCGCGGGCGGTCATCGCGGCCCGCTCGGCAGGGCTGATCTGACCGTCCGGCGCTTCGGCGTGAACCTGCCCCGGCCCCGGTACGAACCCAGGGCAGGGGGTGAGCCGATGTACCTGTCCACCGAGCAGGCACGGGCGCTGGAGCTGCTCGACGGCCGGGACGCCCGGGTCGACCAGCTGCGGGCCCCGGTGGCCCGGCAGCTGCACGACCGCGGGCTGATCGACGCCGACGGTGCGGTCACGGCGGCCGGTGCCGCCGTCGTCGAAGTGATCTATGCACAGCGGTTCGCCGACGGCGTCGCCGAGATGAAGGCGCGCATCCGGCACCACCGGCTCGGCCGCCCCGGGGGCTGAGGGCCCGTCGCGCACCTCGCCTGCAGTCGCGGGCGCGGCGTCATCCGGCCCCGTCGGCGACCGCGCGCCACAGCCCGTCCCCGATGCGCTGCATCGTGGCGCCGTAGGCCTCGGGGAGGTCGACGTCGAGCCGGTCGGCGAGCACGAAGAGCCACCACAGGCACTCGGCGAGCTCGTGCCGCAGGGCCGGCCACTCGCTGCGTAGCATCCCCGTCATGCCGTCCTGGCCCACCTACGACGCCGAGGTGAACGGCGTGACGATCTCCTACCTCCGGACCGGTCAGGACAAGCCTCCCGCCCTGCTGCTCCACGGCCTGGTGGGCAGTGGAGCAGGCTGGACGCCGGTGGCTCGCGTGCTCGAGGCGGAGCTGGACGTGATCATGCCCGACGCGCGCGGACACGGGCGCTCGAGTGCTCCGGACTCCGGCTACCGCTACCCGGATCTCGCCGCTGACGTGGGCGGCTTGATCCAGGAGCTGGGCCTTCGTCGCCCGGTGCTCGTCGGTCACTCGATGGGCGGCATGACGGCAGCGCTGGCCGCGACCCGGATCGGTCACCTGGTGCGCGGGCTCGTCCTCGTGGATCCCACCTTCCTGAGCAGCGAGTGGCAACAGCAGGTGTACGAGAGCGACGTCGCAGAGCAGCACCGCCACGCCCTGCACCAGGGGAGGTCGGCGCTCCTGGACGACGCGCTCGCGCGGCACGCACATCGCTCACCGGAGCTCGTCGAGCTGCAGGTGGACGCGCGACTGAGCACGAGCCCGGCCGCGTTCGACGTCCTGACGCCGCCCAACCCGCCGTACCGTGAGCTGGTCAGCGCGCTCGACGTGCCGACGCTGCTCGTCATCGGCGACAAGCCCGTGGTCACCCTCGGCGTGGCCACCGAGCTGTGCGAGCTCAACCCGCTCCTGCGGGTCCACCAGGTCGACGACGCCGGGCACGGTCTCCCGTTCGACCAGCCGGAGCGGCTCGCGCAGGCCGTCCTGACCTTCGTGCGGGACCTGCCGAGCACCGGCTGACCCCGGTGGTTCACGGCGGCGGGTACGAGTGGACGACGCTCAGCGGTCTCCGCTCATTCCGATGATGCGGTGGTGCCGAAGATCGGCCAGCAGATCTCGGTGGCGGTGAATCGGGCCGGATCCGTGGGAGTGCCGCCGACGTAGTGTTCGCGGATGGGTCCCTGGCTGCTGATCAGATGCTCGTTGACATAGATCCCCAGGGCCGCGTAGCTGCGGTCGATGCCGTCGTGCCCGCCGGGATGGGTGAGCACCGCGAACTCGGTCCTGGGGAGGACCTCGGCCTGGACCGCTTCGGGCGGATCGATGGACGGTGGCGCGGGGACGAACATGGTGGCGCGGCCCTGCTGTTCGAGGAACAGTGCTCTCTCGTAGAGGCCGCCCGGCACCATCGCGTCAGGCGCGCCCGGTGCCGTGGCGACGGCCTGGTGCAGTGTCCGCAGCGACGCTGTGAACCAGTCGTCGATCTCGGAGACGTCGATGACGGCGCTGATGGCCCACACGGGAAGCGCCGGCTCGTGGCGCAACGTGACGTCGGTGGGAGGTCTCGCCGGGGTGAGCAGTTCACGCAGGGCCCCCACGGTGTCACGGGTCTGGGCGAGCGCAGCCTCCATCTGTTCGAGATGGGTGGTGATGATCTCGGTGCGGGCCCCGGCGTCGTCGGTGCTCAGGAGCGCCTTGATGTCCGGAATGGACATGCCCAGGGAGCGGAACCGGCGGATGATGTGGGCGTGGTCGACCTGGCCGGTGTCGTAGAAGCGGTAGCCGGTGTCGGGGTCGATGTGGGCCGGTTCGAGGATCCCGATGTCGTGGTAGTGGCGTAGCGCCTTGCGGCTCAGGCCGCTCATCAGCGCGAAGTCACCGATCGAGACCTGGGCTCCCATGGCGTCCTCCTCTGCGTGGCGTCACCTGCGTCGAGCGGGACAACCCTGGGCCCTCCCCCTGGGGGAAGGTCAACGTCGCGGCATTCCCGCGATCACGGGTTGACCTTCCCCTCACGGGAAGCTCCATCGTGGCGCCATGTCCACAGCAGAATGGGAAACACTCCCCGAGACCGTGAGAACGTTCATGGGCGCACTCGACTCCCGGGAGTTCGATCGGGCGCTCGCCACCTTCACCCCCGACGCCGTGGTGACCGATGACGGCCACGACCACGCGGGCACCGACGAGATCAGGGCCTGGCTGGCGACCGCGGTCACCGAGTACACCTACACCGCCGAGTTCACCGGTGCGTCCACGACCGCCACGGGCGTCGACGTCGGACAGCACCTGGAGGGCGACTTCCCGGGCGGGGTCGTCGACCTGAACTACCGCTTCACCCTCGACGGTGCGGCGATCCGTCGGCTGGTGATCGAGCCGTGACCCGGCGATGGTTCATCACCGGTGGCACACCCGGCAACTTCGGGATGGCCTTCGCCGAGGCCGCGCTCGACACCGGTGACCGCGTGGTGCTGACCTCCCGCCGCCCCACGGAGTTGGCGACCTGGGCGGAGCGGTACGGCAACCGCGTTCTCGTCGTGCCGCTGGAGCTCACCGACGCGGCACAGGTGCAGCGCGCCGTTCGCACGGCCGAGGAGCACTTCGGCGGTATCGACGTGCTGGTCAACAACGCCGGCCGCGGCTGGTACGGATCCATCGAGGCGATGGACGAGTCCGCGATGCGGGCGATGTTCGAGCTGAACTTCTTCGCCGTGCTCTCCGTGACGCGTGCCGTGCTGCCGGGGATGCGTGCCCGCGGCGACGGGTGGATCGTCAACGTGTCCTCGGTGGCCGGACTCGTCTCGGCGCCCGGATTCGGCTACTACAGCGCGACGAAGTTCGCCGTCGAAGCCGTCACCGACGCGCTGCGCGACGAGGTCGCCGCCCAGGGCGTCTCCGTACTGACCGTCGAACCGGGAGCGTTCCGCACCAACGCCTACACCGGGTTCGCCGACGAAGCCGTCGAGGAGGCTATCCCGGTCTACCACGAGATGTTGGAGCAGGTCCGGGCCGTCTTCGTCGGGATGGACGGCGTGCAGCCCGGCGACCCGCACCGCGGCGCCCGTGCGGTGATCACGGCGATGTCGCAGGATCCGCCGCCCCGCCGGCTGGTCCTGGGCAACAGCGGATACGACGCCGTGGTCGAGACTCTGGAGAAGGATCTGGCCGAGATCCGGAGGAACGAAGACCTGTCGCGCAGCGCCGATTTCCCTGTGTAGCCGGGCTGCCCCACGAGGTCGTACTGCCGGGGTCGGTGAGCGTGGCCGACGGACGCCGGCTGCCGGCGGTCCTCGCGGAGCGTGGCGCCGGCTGGCTACGCTCGATCCGTGGATACCGGCGCCGGGGTCGAGGCCGCCGCCCGGCGGGCGCGGCACACCCGGCACGTCGGTGCCGCGGGCTCCCACGTCCGCCCGGTCGTCGCGGAGTCCTGGCAGCGGGCGCTCGACCTGGGCGTCGACCTGGCCCGGTCCGCGACCTACGTCGGGCACGAGCCGGGGCACGCCGCCGTCGCCGAGGCCGACGAGGTCTTCGACCGCTTCCTCGCCGGCGCCGACGACCTGGGCTGCTCGGTGCTGCTCGTCGACGGCGACGGGGTGGTCCGCGTCCGCCGCGACGCCTGCCCGGACCTCGCCACGCTGCTCGACGCCGTCCTGGTCGCGCCGGGCTTCCGGATCGCCGAGCAGGACGTGGCGACGACGGCGTCCGCGCTGGTGCGGGCCACCGGTCGCGCCGCCCGGGTGGACGGTCCCGAGCACCTGCACCCCGACCTCGCCTGCCTGGCCGAGGCCGCCGCACCGGTGCCGTCGGACAGCGACGCGGACCCGCAGACGGTGGTGGTCGTGGCGCACCTGTCGGCGCCGGGCGGCGGCTCGGCGCTGCGCGCGGCCGTCGCCGCGGAGCTGGCCCGCCAGATCGGCGAGCACGTCCGGGACCGCGCGCACCGGGCCGGGCGGCTGCTGCACGCCCGCTTCGACGACGTCTGCGAACGGTCCGGGGCGGAGTGGGTCGTCGCGACCGACGGCCGGGCGACCCTGTGCAGTCCCGGGTTCCGGGCCCTGCCCCGCGAGGACCGGGACCACCTCCTCGACCGGGCGCTCGCCGACGCCGCCCTCGCCGAGCCGCCGCCCGCCGGGTCCACCGCCGACCTGCCGTCGGGCCGCCGCGACGACGTCGCCACCTCCGTCGTCCGGGACGGCGGCGCCGTCGTGGGCCACGTCAGCGCCGGGCGGCGCTGCGTCGGCGTACCGGCCGGTTCCCGGACGACGGACGCGATGCGTCGCCAGGGGTCACACGTCGCGCCGACCGCGCGCCGGGACTTCGCGGCCGACTTCCGGGACGCGCACGCCGACGGCGCCGCCGCCGAGGTGCGGCGACGCGCGAACCGGGAGCTCCTCAGCCCCTACCTGCGCGCCCGCCGCGACGTCGCGACCGCCGTCGCCGCCCGGACCAGGCACCTGCTCCTCGTCGGCGAGCCGGGCGTCGGGAAGCAGACCCTCGCCGTCGAACAGTTCCGCCGCAGCCACCCGACCGGGACGGTGCAGGTGCTCGACTGCGCGCGGATCGCGGAGTCCGGTGGCCCCCTCCTGCCGACGGTCCGCGGCACCGACGAGGACCGGCCACGGCTGCTCGTCCTGCGCCGGCTCGCGATGCTCGGGTCGGTCGCCGCGCGGCGCCTCGACGAGTCGCTGCGGCTCCTGGTGTCCACGCCCGCGGCACCGACCGTCGTCGGCTGCATCGACACGCCATCGGTCGACGCCACCCGGCCCTACGGGCTGCTGCTGCGGCACTTCCACGACACGGTCCGGGTGCCCGCACTGCGCTACCGGGCCGACGAGCTCGGGGAGCTCGCGCGGTCGGTGCTGCACTCACTGTCCGGCGGCCGGTCGCTGAGCCTGAGCATGCAGGTGGTGCGGGTCCTGGAGGGCTACGCCTGGCCGGGGAACCTGCGCGAGCTGGAGGACGTCCTGCGCTACGTCATCGCCCGCAAGCCGGTCGGCGTCGTGCAGGCACCGGACCTGCCGTCGTCGTGCTTCACCGGCGGCGCACCGCGGATGTCGATGCTGGAGGCGGCGCAGTGCGACGTGATCATCCAGGCCCTCTACGAGGCGCGCGGCAACCGCTACCAGGCCGCCGAGCTGCTGGGGATCGCCCGGTCCTCGCTCTACCGCAAGATCGACGCGTTCGGGATCAGCTACATCGGCTGAGGTGTCCCGGGCGCGGGACACACGGCCGTCGCCGGGGCTCGTGCCGCCCGCGGAGTCGTCCCAGAACGGGACAGTCACATGCGCACTCCCGCATTAGCGTCGGGTCCGCCGACGCCCTCGGCACCCCCTGCGACCAACGGAGTGAGCAGATGAAGGCACTCGTCTACCACGGACCGGACGCCAAGTCCTGGGAGGAGGTCCCGGACCCGACGATCCAGGACCCCACCGACGTGATCGTCAAGGTCGACACCACCACGATCTGCGGCACCGACCTGCACATCCTGCAGGGCGACGTCCCGGCCGTCACCGACGGCCGCATCCTCGGCCACGAGGCCGTCGGCACGATCACCGCCGTCGGAGACGCCGTGTCCGGCTTCGCCGTCGGCGACCGCGTCCTCGTCCCGGCGATCACCAAGTGCGGCCGCTGCGACTACTGCCAGCGCGGCATGCCGTCGCACTGCCAGACCGTCGGCGGGATCGGCTGGATCTTCGGCCACCTCATCGACGGTACCCAGGCCGAGTACGTACGGGTCCCCTACGCCGACACCTCGCTCTACGCGGTGCCGGAGTCGGTCACCGACGAGCAGGCGATCTTCCTCGCCGACTCGCTGCCGACCGGCTACGAGGTCGGTGTGCTCGCCGGGAACGTGCGGCCGGGCGACACCGTCGCGGTCGTCGGCGCGGGTGCGGTCGGGCTCTCGGCGATCCTCACGACCGGCCTGTGGGGCGCGTCGAAGGTCATCGCGATCGACTCCAACAAGTTCCGGTTGGAGAAGGCCATCGAGTTCGGCGCCACCGACAGCGTCGAGGTGGGGCCGGGCACCGTCGCGGACGTGACCGCGCTGACCGACGGACTCGGCGTGGACGTCGCGATCGAGGCCGTCGGCTACCCGGAGACGCTGCTGACCGCGGCGTCGCTGGTGCGCCCGGGCGGCACGATCGCCAACGTGGGTGTCCACGGCACCCCGGTGGAGCTGCCGATGCAGGACATGTGGATCTCCAACGTCACGCTCACGATGGGCCTGGTCGACACCGTGTCCATCCCGACGCTGCTCAAGATGGTCGCGGGCGGGCGGATCCCGGCGGAGAAGATGGGCACCCACTCGTTCACCTTCGACCAGATGGACGAGGCCTACGACGTGTTCAAGAACGCCGCGGCCAACCAGGCGCTCAAGGTGGTCATCACCCCGGCCTGACGTCGCTCCCGGGGCCCCGCCCGCGCCGGGGCCCCGCGCGGTGGTCGTCGTCGCCACCCCTTGCGCCCACGGAGCGACGGACTTGACCCTGACACCGTGACAGGCACTGGGGTGGTGGTCATGACACCACCGGAGATCACCGCGTCCCTGTCCGCCGCCGACCCGTCGGTCCGGCTGCGGGCCGCGCTCGCCGCCGGGTCGGCCCCCGACCCCGCCCTGCTCGACACCCTGGTGCGCCGCTGCGGGGAGGAGCCGGACTTCTTCGTCCGGGACATGCTGTCCTGGGCGCTGACCCGGCTCCCGGCCGCGGACGTGCTGCCCCGGCTCGATGCCGAGCTCGGCTCGTCGTCGTCGCAGGCCAGGGCCCAGGCGCTGCACACCCTGTCCAAGATCGCCGACCCGGCGACCGCGGACCGGGTCACGCCCGCCCTGCTGCACGACCCCGACGACGAGGTGGCCCGCACCGCGTGGCGCACCGCCGTCGTGCTCGTTCCCGAGGCCGGTCGCGCCGGGCTCGCCGAGGAGCTCGGCCGGCAGCTGGGCCGCGGCGACCGGGCGGTGCGGCTGAGCCTGTCCCGGGCGCTGGCCGACCTCGGCGCGGCGGCCGACACCGTCCTCGACCGGGCCGCGGCAGGGCCCGACCCGGACGTCGCCACGCACGCCAGGGCGACGATGGTGCTGCGCGAGGACCCGACCACCGGGTTCGACGACGCCGTGGCACAGGCGCGCCGGGTGGTCGCGCTCGGCCCGGGGCACGAGGCGGCCGCGTGCTGATCGGTGAGGTCGCGCGCCGCAGCGGGGTGAGCGTGCGGATGCTGCGCCACTACGACGCCGTCGGTCTGCTCCGGCCGACCGGGCGGACCGTCGGCGGCTACCGCGAGTACTCCCCCGACGACGTCCGCAGGCTCTTCCACGTGGAGGGCCTGCGGACGCTCGGGCTGTCCCTGGCCCAGGTCGCCGACGCCCTGCGCGACCCGGGGTTCGACCCGTCCGGGCTGGTCGCGGACCTGGTCCGGGCCACCGAACAACGCCTGGAAGGGGAACGGGAGCTGCTCGCGCGGCTGCGCGCCGTCGACGCCGCCGGGGCGGGGACCTGGACCGAGGTCGTCGACGTCGTCGGGCTGCTGCGGGCACTCGGGTCGCCGGCCGCGGGGCGCCGACAGCAGGCCGCGCTGGCCACGGCCGACGGCCCGGCGCTGCCCGCGGAGCTGCTGGCCCGCTCGTTCCTCGCCGAGTCCGACCCGCACGTCGCGGGGGCGCTGCGGTGGGCGCTGCGCTCGGCGCTGGATCGGGCGGGCGACCCGGACGCCGCGGCCGCGGCCGCGCTCGCGGCCGGTCTGGGCTCGGACGACCCGGCCGTCCGGCGACGCGCGGTCGACGCGCTCGCCGACGCCGCACCGGTCCCGTCGGCGACCGCGGCGCTGCTCGACGCGCTGGCCGACCCGGACCCCCGGGTCCGCCGCCGCGCCGCGGTGGCCGCAGGACGGGCCGGGGCCGTGGCCGCCGTCCCGGAGCTGGTCACGATGGTGCGGGCGGGGGACGACGACGTCGAGGCCGCGGAGGTCCTCGCGGAGCTGTCGCGCACGGACCCGGCGAGCGCAGGCCGGATCCTCGGCGCCCTCACCGGCGACCTGGACGGGACCGACCCCGCGACCCGCATCCGGGTCGCGCAGGCACTGGTCGAGCTGCCCGGACCGGGCCCGCGGGACGCGCTGCGCCGGCTCGCCGCCGACCCCGACCGGGCCGTCTCACTCGTCGCGGGGGCGTTCGCGGACCGCCGGGTCTGAGACCCCTCACCCCGCCTGGCGGGACCGCTCGGCGTGGGACGGCTCGGGACCGGCGCCGTCGCCGTGGCCACGACCACCGGCGAGGAACCGCACGACGCGCAGGAAGGCGGGCGCCTGCACGACGCGCATCACCACGGCGTTGGCCCGGATGCCCCACCGGGTCTTCGGCGCCACCATGCGGACCCGTCCGGGAAGGAGCTTCTGCGCCGCGGCCGCGCGGGGGCGCATCACCTGCTCGAAGCTCGAGAAGGCCGCCCGGATCCGCTCCGCGGTCGGCTCCGCCGACACCCCGTGCCGTCGCAGCGCCTCCGCGAGCTCCGCGGCTCCCCGCAGCCCCAGCGCGGTACCGAGTCCGCTCAGCGGGCTCGCGCACCAGGCGGCGTCGCCCACGAGCACGACCCGCCCGTCGGACCACCCTCGGTCGATGTGGATCTGGTCGTAGGTGTCGAGTGCGAGGTCAGGGGCGGTGCGCGCCGCGGCGAGGAACTCCGCGGCACGCCACCCGGCGCCGTGGAAGGCGTCGTCGAGCACGGCGAGGCGCGCGTCGTGCGCACGGGGGACGGTCGAGGCGGCGAACGTCATCCCGATCTCCTGCTGTCCCGGATGCCCGGGGCGCGCGGTCAGTCCGCGACGCCCCGGCTCGTTGTACGACAGCGCCCACCCGTCCAGCGGCGGTGTCCCGGGACCCTCCCGCAGGGTGAACCAGGCGTGGGCCAGGCCCAGCGGCTTCCGGTAGGCGGACTCCGGGCCGAACCGCAGGGAACGGGTGCGGGAGTGCGACCCGTCCGCCCCGACGACGACGTCGAACACCTCCACCGGCCCCGAGCGGAACCGGACCTCCACGCCCTCCGCCGTGTCGGTCAGCTGCTCGACGGTGTCGGCGAACCGGTACTCGACACCCGCGGCACCCGCCGCCCCGTGGAGCACCCGGGCGAGATCGGACCGGAGCAGCTCCTCGGACGAGATCAGCCCCCGGCCGCCGAAGGCCTCGACCGGCATCTCGGCCATCCGGCTGCCGTCGGCCCTGATCCACGCGATCCCCCGCTGCGGCACGAGGTGCGCCAGCACCTCGTCGATCAGCCCCAGATCGACCAGGACCTGACGGGAGTCACCGCGCAGGTCGACCGTCTGACCGCCGGTACGGAGCTCGGGCGCGACCTCGACCACGGTGACCCGCCATCCGTCCCTGGCCAGGGTGACCGCCAGTGCTTCGCCGGCGATCCCGGCCCCGACGACGAGTGCGTGTGCCATCAGCGTGCTCCTCACTCATGCAACTCGAATTGCGTTAACCGTAGGCCGACGGCGTCGACAAACGCAACTATCAATGCGTTAAGATGTGCGGGTGCCCGAGACCGCAGGATCGATACGCCCGGGTGGACGCACCGCGCGGACCCGGGAGGCCGTGCTCGCCGCCGTCCGGGAGACGCTCGGCGAACCGGGCGCGGAACTCACCATCCCCGCGGTCGCCCAGCGCGCCGGGGTGCACCCCACCACCGTCTATCGACGGTGGCGGACCATCGAGTCGCTGCTGCTGGAGGTCGTGGTCGGCGACGTGCGGACCTCGTCGCCGGTGCCGGCCAGCGGCGACCTGCGTGCCGACCTCACCGAGTACGTCGGCGGGCTCCTGACGAGCCTGAGCGGCCCGCACGCGCTCGGGATGCTCCGGGCGCTGCTCGCCGCCACCCGCGCGTCGACGGACCCGCACGACGTCATGGCGATCGTGCAGCCGCGGGTCGACGACTTCCGGGCGATGCTGGAGGCGGCCGGTGTCACGGGCGTGAGCGGGATGCAGCTCGTCGAGCTCGTGATCGCCCCCGCGTACCTGTGGGCCCAGCTCGGCGCGCCCCTCGACCCCGAGCACGACACCGCGCGGCTGGTCGACGCCGTCCTGGCGGTCGTCCTCGCCACCCCGGCCCCCGACGCCGTGGACCGCACCCCGGAGCCGTAGGCCGACGAACCTGGTTCGGGACGACGGTCCGGCCGCGACCGCTCGGACGGGCAGGCCGGGGTGGCCCCTCCGTACACTCCGTCGGTGGCCAGGAGCCTTCGCGACACCCTGAGCGCTCCGGCGCGACCCGCCCTGCGGTACTGGGACGGCCTGCCCATGCGGGTGCAGAGCCGCATCACCATCGGGCTGCCGCTGCTGGCCGTGCTGGTCTCGGCCGGGCTGGCCCTGACCGGGAACCTGCAGCGCGTCGACATCGAGACCGACATCCAGCGCAAGTTCGAGATGACCGGCACGCTCGGTGACCTCACCACGCTCATGGTCGACGCCGAGACCGGCGTCCGCGGCTACCAGCTCACCGGGCGCACCGAGTACCTGGAGCCCTTCACCGACGCGTCGGCGGAGCTCCCGACGGTCCTGGGGCATCTGGAGTCGCTGGCCGCGGCGGAGCCCGGCGAGAAGCCGCGCACGGACAAGCTGGCCCGGATCGCCGAACTGCGGGACCTGACGTCGAAGCAGATGACCGACCTGGCCCGCCAGCGTGACGTCGTCGCCGACGGCGGGAACACCGGCGGCGAGATCCGCGGGGACCTGGCCTACGGCAAGAACCTCATGGACGGCATCCGCAGCCGCGTCGACCAGATGCGGACCGGCGAGCGGCAGCTGCTCGACGACCGCATCGCCGAGATCAACCAGATCCGCGTCCGCGACTACCTGTCGGTCGGCATCGCGCTCGCGGTCGCCGTGCTGACCCGGTTCCTGGCCTGGTTCCTGCACCGCAACGGCATCCTGCGCCGGGTGGACCGGCTCGCCGACACCGTGCGGGTCCTGCGCGAGGGCGGCCCCGTGCCCGAGCCGCCGCCGGTGAAGCGGGACCGGATGGGCGACCTCGAACGCGAGGTCCACCTGCTCGAACCTGCGGTCCCGGCGCGCAGCGACGACTCGGTTGACGGACGGGTGTGACTCAGGACACGATCGACGTCACCCACCGCCCGAGGAGCCCACGTGAGCACCGACGCCGTCGTCCCCACCCGCGCACCCGGCCGGCTCGGGAACCCGTCGATGACGATCGGCGACGACCCGCGGGCCGACCCGCGGATGGTCGCGGTACTGGAGGGCTTCGGACTGACCGGGCATGCCGACGACGCCCCGCTGGACCGCACCGCGGGCCGCCCGGCGCTGCTCGGCTTCGTCGACGCCGCCGAGGAGGGCTTCGAGGGGTTCTTCACCGCGCTGTCCACGGGCTGGGCGCCGATGTCGGGCATCGACCGTACGACCCGGACCGTGCCCGGGGCCGACGGCCACGAGATCAGCCTGCACGTCCACCGCCCGACCGGCGTGGACGGGCCGCTGCCGGTGATCTACCAGGTGCACGGCGGCGGGATGGTCATGCTGGCCGCCGAGGGTCCGCTGTACGTGCGGTGGCGCGACGAGCTGGCCGCGGAGGGCGCCGTCGTCGTGGGGGTGGAGTACCGCAACGGCGGCGGGCGGCTCGGGTCGCACCCGTTCCCGGCGGGTCTCGACGACTGCGTCACCGGCCTGCACTGGGTGCACGAGCACCTCACGGAGCTGGGCGGGACGCACGTCGTGGTCACCGGGGACTCCGGCGGCGCGAACCTCGCGCTCGGGCTGGCGGTCCGGGCCCGCCGCGAAGGCTGGGCCGGGCGGATCGCCGGGGTGTACGCCCAGTGCCCGTACGTACTGGGGTCCTGGGACCGGGCGCCCGCGGACCTGGCGTCGCTGTGGGAGAACGACCGCTACTGGCTCAACCGGGAGCTGTTCCCGCTGCTCGCCGAGGTCTACGACCCGGGTTCCACGCACGCCGAGGACCCGACCTGCTGGGCCGCGGCCGCCCGGCCCGAGGACCTGCACGGGCTCCCGCCGCACGTGATCGCCTGCGCGGAGCTGGACCCGCTGCGCGACGAGGGGCTTGCCCACCACCGGCGACTGCTCGCCGCCGGGGTCCCCTCGGTCGGGCTGGTGTACCCCGGGCTCTGCCACGTCGGCATGATCCTGTTCCGCGACGCCATGCCCGACGTCTACGCCCACGCCGTGCGCGACGTCGTCGGTTTCGCCCGGTCGGTGCGCGGCTGACCCGGCCGGTTCAGGGCACCGCGGGCGGGGCCGCGTCGTCGCCGGTGTCCGGACGGACCCGGCGACGGCACCCGAGCACCACCAGGTGCGCGTCGAGCACCCGGGCGAGCAGGACCCGGTCGGCCGGGGCGGTCACGGCCGGGTCGACCAGCATGGCGGCGACGTCGTGCTCGGTGCCGGTGCCGCCGAGTCCGGCGTAGCGGACCCAGACGTCGTAGGCGGACAGCCCGGACAGCGCCGCCGCCACCGGGAGCGATACCGGGAGCGACACCGGGACGGGTTCCTCGAACACGACCATCCGCGCCGCGTACCCGGTCCCGGACGGTTCAGACCTCGGACCCGGTCGCGTCCTCCCCCGGACCGGGCCGGCCCCGGCGCGGGTCAGCTCGGGTCGACCCGGAGGACCCGGTCGTCGTCGCCGTTGGACGTCGTGACCAGCAGGGCCCCGTCCGGCGCGGAGTGGACCCCGCGCAGCCGCCCGAACTCCCCGTCGAGCTCCGTCGGGATCTCGACGTCGGAGACCGCGCCGTCGGTGCCCGCCGGGCCGACGCGCATCAGCAGCAGCTTCTGCCCGCGCAACGCGGCGACGGCGAGCATCCCGTTCCGCGGACCCCATGCGTCGCCGTCGAGGAACGCGGCGCCGGCCGGGGCCTCGGGCGGACTGCCGGAGGACCACGCGGCGGGGACGGCGTCGGGGAAGCGGTCCCGGTCGGTCATCGGGACCGACTCGTCGTAGCTGGCCACCGTGCCGCCCTGCGAGGGGTCCCAGCCGTAGTTGGCGCCCGGGCGCAGCAGGTTCACCTCGTCATCGCGGGTGGGGCCGTGCTCGGCGGTGAAGATCCGCCCGGTGCCCGGCTCGACCGCGACGCCCTGCACGTTGCGGTGTCCGGAGGTGTGGACGAGCCGCTGGGCCGGGTCGGCGGCGTCGGCGAAGGGATTGCCCGCCGCGGGCCCACCGGTGGCCGGGTCGACCCGCAGCGTCTTGCCGCCGAGCGAGGTGAGGTCCTGCGGGGTGGCGGGCATCGCCGCGTCTCCGGTCCCCACGACGAGCGCCCCGGTGTCGTCGACGGCGACCCGGCAGCCCGAGTGGCGTCCGCCCGAGGCGATCGGCAGCCCGCCGACCAGCGGGTCCGCGACCCGGGTCGCGGTGGCGCCGTCCGGGGACAGCGTCCAGGTGACCAGCCGGACGTCCACCGGGTTCCCGTTCTCGGCGTGGGTCTGGCAGGTGGTGAACCGGTTCGACGTCGCGAAGTCGGCGTGCACGGCCAGCCCCATCAGCCCGCCCTCGCCGCGGGCGAACACGTCGCCGAGGTCGGCGGCGACCGGGGTGACCGCGGTGCCCGGGTCGAGCGAGGCGAGCAGCGAGAGGCGCCCGGACCGCTCGGTGACCAGCGCGCGCCCGTCGGGCAGCACACCGACGCTCCAGACGTGGGAGAACCCGCCCGCGACGGGAGTGACCCGCAGACCGCCGTCCCCGGTCCGGGCCGGGGACGGCGCGGGCGGTGCGGGGGCCGGTGCCGCGGGCGCCGCGGCGCCGCAGCCCGCCACGCCCATCAGGACGACCGCCGCCACCGCCGTCCCGGCGCGGCGGACACGGGAGGCGATGCGATCACGGGTCACACCGGACATCCTGGCCCACACCGCCCATTCCGGCAGAGTGGTGGTGGGCGGGGAGCGCGTCCACCCGCACCTCCACCGCGTCCGCCCGCACGAACCCCAGGTCGGCGGGACCCTCGACGACCTCGGCGAGGCGCAGGGCGGGGAACCGGGTGACCAGTGCCCGCAGCCCGATCTCGAGCTCGGTGCGGGCGAGGGCCGCGCCCAGGCAGTAGTGCGCGCCCTGCCCGAAGCCGAGGTGCCCCTCGCCGCGGCCCGGGTCGCGGGTCACGTCGAACTCCTCGGGCCGGTCGTGACGGCGCGGGTCGAAGTTGGCCGTCACCAGCCCAGCGACGACCGTGCTGCCCGCCGGGACCGTCGTGCCACCGATGTCGAGGTCGGCGGCGGCGAAGCGCGGCGTGGACATCGGCACCGCGCCGCAGGTCCGCACGATCTCGTGCACCGCGACCGGCCAGCGCTCCGGCTCGTCCCGCAGCACGGCGAGCTGCTCGGGGCGGGTGAGCAGGACCAGCGCGGCCCGGGACAGGACGTGCGCGGTCGTCTCGAACCCGGCCAGCACCAGGTCGAACAGCAGAACCGCGAGCTCGTCGGAGTCGAGCCGGTCGCCGTCGTCGTGCACCGCGACCAGGGCGCTGACCAGGTCGTCGGCCGGGTCCGCGCGCCGGGCCGCGATCAGCTCGTGCACCTGGTCGTGCACGGCGTGGGCCGCCGCGGGCATCCGCGCGGGGTCGGGGGCCACGAGCAGCCGGGCCAGGGCCCGCCAGACCTCCCGGCTCTCCTCCGGCACGCCGACCAGCTCGCAGATCACCGCGATCGGCAGCGGGTGGCACAGCGCGGCGACGAGGTCGACCGGGGTGCCGTCGGCACCGGCGGCGGCGATGTCGTCGAGCAGACCGTCGGTGAGCGCCTCGATCCGCGGACGCAGCTCGCGGACCCGGCGCACGGTGAACGCGCGCGAGACCAGCCGACGCAGCCGGGTGTGGTCCTCGCCGTCACGGACGAGCAGACCCCGCCCGAGGTGGGCGAGCTCGTCGGGGAACCCGAGCGTCGCGAACACCCCCGCGATGCCCCGCCCGGCGCCGGGTACCGCGGCAGGATCGCTGCGCAGGCGCGGGTCGAGCAGCGCGGCGTGGACGTCGTCGTGCCGGGTGACCAGCATCGCGGGCCCCATCGGGGTGTCGTCGAACGGCACCACGGGTCCCTCCTCCCGCAGCCGCCCCAGTCGCGCGACGGGGCAGCCCTCCCCGGTCGTGCGGCGTTCGGTGGTCCGGTCCACGTCGTTCTCCTCTCGTGACGGGTGGCTCGCCGGACCCAGCGGACACCCTGCCGTCGCGGCACGGTCAAGAACTGGCGCCACCCGGTTGACGATGGCGCCATCATGCGCCATAGTTGCGCCATGGAGTTGGACGGATATGTCGACCGCCTGCGCACCGAGTTCTCCGCCCTGGGCGAGGCAGCGGGCGAGGAGACCCGGGCGGTCGCGGAGCGGCTGCTCGCCCCCCTGCACTCGACGACCCGCCTGATCCTGCTGGAGGCGCTGGCCGAGGCGGCCGACGAGATCACCCTCGAGCTCGCTCCGGGGTCGGTGCACGTGCGGCTGCGCGGCAGCGATCCCGAGTTCGTCGTCACCGGGGCACCTGCCGCGCCGTCGGCACCCCCGGCGGCAACGGAGGCGCCACCCGTGGCGCCATCGGCGCCGGCGGTCACCGACGGCGAGTCCGGGCCGGTAGCCCGGATCAACTTCCGGCCGCCGGAGACGCTCAAGACCCGGATCGAGGAGGCCGCCGGGCGGGACGGCCTCAGTGTGAACACCTGGCTGACCCGCGTGGCCGCCGCCGCGCTGGACCGCCCGGCCGCGACGTCCGACCGTCCCGACGCCGCCCGCCGTGGCCGCGTCGGCTGGTTCGGCTGAGCCGCGACCGATCCCCTTCTCCCACACCCGACCGACCCACACCTGACCGACCCACACCTGACCCACGGCGTCACCGCGACGCCGAGGAGGCGATGCCCCATGCCCAGCTACGACACCCCCGAGCCCGTCACCGCGATCGTCGACCTCGCGATCGGTGACCTGCGCGTGACCGCCTCGGACCGCGCCGACACCGTCGTCGAGGTCCACAGCTCCGCGGCCGACCGCGCCCACGCGGACCAGGTCCGGGTCGAGCTGACCGGCCGCGAGCTGCGTGTCACCGGCCCGCGACTCGGGCTGCTGCAACGGTTCACCCCGGGCACCCCCGGCCGCACCGTCGAGGTCGAGATCGCGCTCCCGGCAGGCTCCGCCCTGACCGCGAGCACCGGCCACGGCTCGGTCGTCGCCGAAGGCGCCCTCGGCGAGTGCACCGCGACGACCCGCTACGGCGACATCCGCATCGACGACGCGGCCTCCGCCGACCTGAGCACCGCCTACGGCCACGTCCGGATCGGTGGCACCGTCACCGGTGACGCGACGGTCCGCTCCGACCACGGCGGCATGCAGATCCACCGCGTCGGCGGCAGCGCGACGCTGAGCAGCAAGCACGGCGTCGTCCGCGCCGACGAGCTGACCGGCGACGTCGAGGTGACCAGCACCCACGGCCCGATCGACGTCGACGAGCTCGGTGCGGGCGCCCGCGTCCGGACCGCCTACGGCGACGTCCGCCTCGGCCGGGTGCGCCGCGGTGAGCTGTCGCTGACCAGCACGCACGGCCGCCTGGAGGTCGGTGTCGCCGAGGGCAGCGCCGCCTGGCTCGACCTCGACACCACCGGCCGGATCGGCAACGACCTGGACCCGCGCGAGGCCCCGGACGGCGGCGACACCGTCACCGTCCACGCCCGCTCCCGCGAGGGCGACATCGTCGTCCGCCGCGCCTGACACCCACCGTCCGCGATCCCGTCCACGAGAGGAACCACCGTGCCCACACCCCCGCCCGCGATCGCCGTCGCCGCCCTGCACAAGTCCTACGGCGGCCACGCCGTGCTCCGCGGCATCGACCTCGATGTCCCCGCCGGGACCGTGCTCGCCCTGCTCGGCCCGAACGGCGCCGGCAAGACGACGCTGGTCCGCATCCTGTCCACCCTGCTGCGGCCGGACTCGGGACGCATCCGGATCGCCGGGAGGGACCCGGCGACCGACCCCGACGGCGTCCGGGCCGCGATCGGGGTGACCGGCCAGTTCTCCGCCGTCGACGGCCTGCTCACCGGCGCGGAGAACCTGCGGCTGATGGCCGACCTGCACCACCTGCCCCGCGGCACCGGCCGCGCCCGCACCCGGGAGCTGCTGGAGCGCTTCGACCTCGCCGACGCCGCCGACCGCCGCGCCGGCACCTACTCCGGCGGGATGCGGCGCCGCCTCGACCTGGCCATGACCCTGGTCGCGGACCCGGACGTGCTGTTCCTCGACGAGCCGACCACCGGGCTGGACCCCCGCAGCCGCCGCGACCTGTGGGCCGCGGTGCGCGAGCTCGTCGGCCGCGGCGTCACCGTGCTGCTGACCACCCAGTACCTGGAGGAGGCCGACCAGCTCGCGGACTCCGTCGCCGTCCTCGACGGCGGACGCCTGGTCGCCCGCGGCACGCCCGCGCAGCTCAAGGCCCGGGTGCCCGGCGGGCACGTGCTGCTGCACCTCGCCGACGAGGACGCCCTGGCCGCCGCGCACGCCGCGCTGCCCGACGCCGTCGCCGACCCGGCGGTGCTGACGCTGCAGCTGCCCGCCACCGGTCCGCGCGACCTGCGGGCGCTGCTCGACCGGCTCGACCACGCCGGCGTCGACCCCGAGGGGCTGACCACCCACACCCCCGACCTCGACGACGTCTTCCTCGCCCTCACCGGGCACCCGGGCACCGCGGAGGTGGCGGCATGAGCACCGCGACCCTCGTCCCGGCCGACCGCCCCCGGCTGTTCGCCGACTCGACGACGATGCTGCGCCGCCGCATCCGGCACCTGCGCCGCTACCCCTCGCTGACGATCATGCTGATCGCCCAGCCGCTGGTGTTCCTGCTGCTGTTCGTCTACGTCCTGGGCGGCACGATGGGCGCCGGGCTGGGCGGGGACCGTGACGACTACCTGGCCTACGTCACCCCGGCCGTGCTGCTGCTGACCGTCGCGAGCGTCGCGATGGGCACCGCCATCGGGGTCGCCACCGACATGACCGAGGGCGTCGTCGCCCGCTTCCGGACGATGGCGATCGCCCGCTCCAGCGTGCTCACCGGGCACGTCGCCGGGGCGTTCGTGCAGACCGTGCTGGGCCTGGTCGTCGTGCTCGGCGTGGCGTTGGCGCTGGGGTTCCGCAGCGACGCCGGGCCGCTGGCCTGGCTCGGCGTCGCCGGGATGCTGGCGCTGCTCACCGTCGCGCTGACCTGGCTGACCGTCGCGCTCGGGCTGGCCGCGGACAGTGTGGAGACGGCGAGCAACACCCCGATGTTCCTGATGCTGCTGCCGTTCCTGGGCAGCGGGTTCGTGCCGGTGGAGTCGATGCCGACCGCCCTCCGGTGGTTCGCGGCGTACCAGCCGTTCACCCCGGTCATCGACACCCTGCGCGGGCTGCTCGGCGCCGGCCCGGGCAGCGGCGCCGGGCTCGGCACCGACGCCGCACTCGCCGTCGGCTGGTGCCTGCTGATCACCGTCGGGAGCCTGCTGTGGTCACGCCGGCTCTACGAGAACCGCGCCGCACGCTGAGGGGCTCCGCTCCGCCGGCGGGCGGTCCACGTGGACGGGCAGAGCGGGCAGCCGCGCGAAACCCAGCCGCGACGGGCCGTCCGCCGGCTCAGCGAGCCGCAGGCCCGGAAAGCGCGTGACCAGCGCCGACAGCACGACCTCGACCTCCTGCCGGGCCAGCGCGGCACCCAGGCAGTAGTGCGCGCCGTGCCCGAACCCGAGGTGCCCCTCGCCGCGGGCGGGGCGACGGCGGACGTCGAGCTCGTCGGGCCGGTCGACGACGCGGGGGTCGAAGTTGGCGGAGAGCAGACCGGGCAGCACCGCCGTCCCCGCCGGGACCGGGGTACCGGCGATCTCGGTGTCCTCGGCCGCGTACCGGGGCGCGCCGGCCGGGACCGGGCCGCAGGTGCGGACCAGCTCGTGCACCGCCGTCGGCCACAGCTGCGGGTCGGCGCGCAGGGCGTCGAGCCGGTCCGGCCGGCTGAGCAGCGCGAGGGTGCCCTTGGCCAGGACGTGCGCGGTCGTCTCGAACCCGGCGACGGTGAGGTTCACCGTCATGTCGAGCAGCTCCTGCTCCGAGAGCCGGTCGCCGTCGTCGTCGTGCACGGTCACGAGCGCGGACAGCAGGTCGTCGGCGGGCTCGCGGCGACGGGCCTCGATCAGCGCGCGGACGTGGGCGACCATCCCCCGCGCGACGTCCGGCATCCGTCCGGGGTCGGGCTGGATCAGCAGCCGGGCGAACTCCCGCCAGCGGTCGCGGTCGTCCTCGGGCACCCCGACGAGCTCGCAGATCACGGTGATCGGCACCGGGTAGGCCAGCGTCTCCACCAGGTCGACCGGGCTGCCGTCGGCGCCGGCGGCGGCGATGTCGTCGAGCAGACCGGACACGATCGCCTCGACCCGCGGACGCAGCCCGGCGACCCGGCGCACGGTGAACGCCCGGGAGACGAGCCGGCGCAGCCGCGCGTGGTCCTCGCCGTCCCGGGACAGCATCGGGCGACGCAGCAGCTCCAGGTCCTCGGGCAGCCCGATGATCCCGGTCTGGGCGTTGCGCAGGAAGTTCTCGGCCTGCGGCACCGCGGCCGCGTCGAGCCGGAAGCGGTCGTCGGTCAGCAGCGCCCGGACCTCGGCGTCCCGGGTCACGAGCAGCCCCTGCTGGGTGGGTCGGCCGGGCACCTCCAGCGGGATGTCGACGACCGCGGCCACCTCGCGCAGCCCGGAGAAGGCGGCGACCGGGTCGGCCGGGTCGACGGCCGGGGCGGTGGTGGGGGCGCTGGTGTCCTCGTCCATGCGCCCGAGTGGACACCGTGCCGTCGCGGCACGGTCAAGCCCGACATCGGTGCGGGTTCGGTCCCGTTCGTCCGCTCCGGGCCGTAGGCTCCGCGCGTGCGCACGGATTCGGCCCTGCAACGGACGGTGACCCGATGAGCGGACTCTTCGCCCTGCTCGACGACATCGCGGCCCTGGCCCGCCTCACGACGGCGTCGCTGGACGACATCGCGGGCGCGGCCGGGCGGGCCGGGGCCAAGGCCGCCGGCGTGGTCGTCGACGACGCCGCCGTCACCCCCCGCTACGTCCAGGGCCTCAAGCCCGAGCGCGAGCTGTCGATCATCTGGCGGATCGCCAAGGGCTCGCTGCGCAACAAGATCGTCTTCATCCTGCCGGTCGCGCTGATCCTCTCCCAGTTCGCGCCGTGGCTGCTGACCCCGATCCTGATGGTCGGCGGCTGCTACCTGGCCTACGAGGGCGCGGAGAAGCTCTGGGAGTACTTCTCCGGGCACTCCGAGCACCCCGAGGAGCGCGACGAGAAGGTCGCCGCGGACCCGGCGGAGAACGAGCGCCGGGTCGTCTCCGGCGCCGTGCGCACCGACTTCATCCTCTCGGCCGAGATCATGGTCATCGCGCTGAACGAGGTGGCGTCCGAGGGCATCGTGGCCCGGGCGATCATCCTGGCCGTGGTCGCCGTCGCGATCACCGCGCTCGTCTACGGCGCCGTCGCGCTCATCGTGAAGATGGACGACGTGGGCCTGGCACTGGCCGAACGCGGGTCCGGCCCCGTCGCGTCGTTCGGGCGCGGGCTGGTGAAGGCCATGCCGATCGTGCTGACGACGCTCTCGGTCGTCGGCGTCGCGGCGATGCTGTGGGTCGGTGGGCACATCCTGCTCGTCGGGACGGACGAGCTGGGCTTCTCCCCGATCTACGACCTGGTGCACCACCTGGAGGTGGCCGTCGCCGACGCGACCGGCGTGCTGGGCGGGTTCCTGGGCTGGCTCACCAACACCGTCGGCTCGGCGATCCTCGGGGTCGTGGTCGGCGCGGTGATCGTCGCCGTGGCGCACCTGATCCCGAAGCGGAGGAAGAAGGACGACGCCGCCGGGACCGCCGACGCCTGATCCCCGGTCCGCCACGATCGGGCGGGGTCGGGCGGGGTCGGTCATCATCGGGCGATGGGAGACACCGGCGTCTTCGTGCCCTACGGCGCGACCCACTGGGCCGCGCTGACCGTCGGCGTCCTCGGCGGCGTCGCGCTGGTGGTGCTCGGACGTCGACTGCGCGGCACCCCGGCCGAGCTGCGCGTCTCCCGGGCGTTCGCCGTGGTGGTCGTCGTGCTGCTGGTCCCGCTGCAGCTGCGGCTGCTGACCCCGCAGACCTTCGACGTCCACATCTCGCTGCCGCTGCAGCTGTCGGACCTGTCCTGGGTCACCGCCGCCGTCGCCCTGTGGACGCGTCGCTGGTGGGCGTGCGGCCCGCTGTACTACTGGGGTCTCACGCTGACCCCGCAGACGCTGCTCACCCCGGCCACCGACTCCCCCGACTTCCCGCACGTGGCGTTCCTGCACTTCTGGGCGCTGCACCTGCTGGTGACCTGGGCGGCGGTGTACCTGACCTGGGGTGCCGGGGTGCGGCCGAGCTGGCGCGGGATGGGCGTGACGCTGGCGGCGACGATCGCCTGGGCGGCGGTGGTGCTGCCGTTCAACCTGGCCGCGGGAACCAACTACGGCTTCCTCGCCCACAAGCCGACCAACGCCTCCGCGCTGGACCTGCTGGGGCCGTGGCCGATCTACCTGGTGGTCGAGTTCGTGCTGGTGGCGGTGGGGTGGGCGGTGATCACGTGGCCGTGGACGCGGCGGCGGGAGCGGGAGCGGGAGCCGGCCTGACCGGCAGCCGCCGCGCCAGCCCGTCGACGAGGTGGTCGAGCACTGCGCGGACCCGCCGGGGCGGGTCCGCCCCGTGCACGGCCAGCAGGTCCGCCGACGGCGTCGGGATGTCCGCCAGCACCTGCACCAGCTCCCCCGACACGAGAAGCGGCGCGACCTGCCACAGCGAGCGCATCACCAGCCCACGCCCGGCCCGGCACCACGCCGTCGCGACCTCGCCGTCGTTGCAGGTCATCGCGCCCGTCACGCGGACCCCGACGGCGTCGGCGTCGGTCCCGAAGCGCCAATGGGCATAGGCGGTGTCGTTCTCCCGGATCACGATGCAGTCGTGTCCGCCCAGGTCGGCGGGGGTGCGCGGGACGCCGCGGCGGCCCAGGTACGACGGCGCCGCGCACACCACGCGCCGGTTGCGGTGCAGCACCCGGGCGTGCAGCCGCGAGTCGGGCAGCGGTCCGACGCGCACCGCGAAGTCGTAGCCGGAGCCGCCGACCGCGACCGGCAGGTGCGACAGCTCCAGATCGATGCGCAGGTCCGGGTTGGCCGCCTCGAAGGTGCCGAGCAGCGGCGCGACGTGCGCCCGGCCGAACCCCATCGACGAGTGCACCGCGATCCGTCCGTGCAGTCCCGAGCGACGACGGCCGATCTCGTCCTCCAGGTCGTCGATCCGGCCCAGCACGTCGCGGGCGCCCTCGGCATAGCGGCGGCCCTCGTCGGTCAGGGTGAGCCGGCGGGTGGACCGGTTGACCAGGCGGACGCCCAGACGTCGTTCCAGGCGGGCGAGCCGCTTGCTGACCGCCGACACCGACACACCCCACTGGCGCGCCACCTCCGTCAGTGTGCCTGCGGCGGCGACCCCGGCGAAGAAGCTCAGGTCGTCGAACTCGGGCAGCTCCACACCTGCTCCTTTCCCCTGCGGAAAGACTGTCCGGCCAGGACGACGGTTCACCGCATCCGGTTCGCCGATCAGGATAGAAGCAACCGAGTCGAGGAGGACATGACATGACCGCGCACCGCATCGCCGTCATCCCCGGGGACGGGATCGGCAAGGAGGTCGTCCCGGAGGGCGTCCGGGTGCTGACCGCGGCCGCGGAGCGGTTCGGGATCGGGCTGGAGTTCACCGAGTTCGGCTTCGCGAGCGCCGACCACTGGCTCGAGCACGGCACGATGCTGCCCGAGGACTGGTTCGAGCAGCTGTCCGGTTTCGACGCGCTGTTCTTCGGTGCCGTCGGGTGGCCGGAGGTGGTGCCCGACCACGTGTCGCTGTGGGGCAGCCTGCTGCAGTTCCGGCGCCGCTTCGACCAGTACGTCAACCTGCGCCCGGCCCGGCTGCTGCCGGGCGTCGCCGCGCCGCTGGCCGACCGCGCACCCGGCGACATCGACATGCTGATCGTCCGGGAGAACACCGAGGGCGAGTACTCCTCGGTGGGCGGGCGGATGTTCTCCGGCACCGACCGGGAGGTGGTGATCCAGGAGACCGTGATGACCCGTATCGGGGTCGACCGGATCCTGCGCTACGCCTTCGAGCTCGCGCGCCGCCACCCGAACCGGCACCTCACCTCGGCGACCAAGTCCAACGGCATCGCGATCACCATGCCGTACTGGGACGAGCGGGTGGCCGCGATGGCGGCGCAGTACCCCGACGTCGATGTCGACTCCGCCCACATCGACATCCTCGCGGCGCGGTTCGTGATGAGCCCGGAACGCTTCGACGTCGTCGTGGCCAGCAACCTGTTCGGCGACATCCTGTCCGACCTCGGCCCGGCCTGCACCGGCACGATCGGCATCGCGCCGAGCGCGAACATCAACCCGGAGCGGGAGTTCCCGAGCCTGTTCGAACCCGTGCACGGGTCGGCACCGGACATCGCCGGGAAGGGCGTCGCGAACCCGGTCGGCCAGATCTGGTGCGGGTCGATGATGCTGGAGCACCTCGGCGAGCACGAGGCCGCGGCGGCCGTGCTGGCCGCGGTCGAGGACGTCGTCGGGCGGGGCGGCGCGACCGTCACCCCGGACCTGGGCGGCACCGCGACGACCGCCGAGCTGGGTGCGGCGATCGCCGCGGTCGTGCGGGGATGAGCCCGTCGGGCCCTGGCCTGCGCGCCCCGGCGACCGGGCGGCGCGGCTCAGCTTGCGAGGAGTGCGACCAGGCGACGGGCCGCGTCGGGCGGCAGCCTGCGACGGCCGCGCAGGTGCCGGAACACCGGCGCGAGCACCGGGTCGGCCAGCAGCTCGGCCCGCGGTACCGGCCGTCCGACCGGCACGACGACGCCCGCCGCGTGCCGTCCGCCGGGGTGCGGCTCGGCGGGACCGGTGAACGCGAACAGCGCCGTCACGCCGCCGCCCGGCCCGGTCCGGTAGACCACGGCCCGGTCGCCCGGCGCGGTCCCGGCCAGGCAGCAGGGCTCCTGGGGCGGGTCGGCGACCTCGTCGGCGTCCCAGAGCAGGACGGTGTCCGGCAGCGCGGCGTCGGGTCGCACGGGGTCGGTCGGCACGGGATCCGTCCTACCCCAGTCCACGGAGGTCCGGCGCGATGAGCCCACGAACCCTGCTGCCCGCCCCGTTCACCGCCCGCACGGTCGACGCCGCGGGGACCGCGGTGCACACCGTCGTCGGCGGTGCCGGACCTCCGCTGCTGCTCCTGCACGGCTACCCGCAGACCCACGCGATCTGGCACCGGGTCGCCCCGCTGCTCGCCGACCGGTTCACCGTCGTCGCGACCGATCTGCGCGGCTACGGCGACAGCGCCAAACCCGCCCCGGGCCCTGGCGACGCCGCCTACGCCAAGCGCGCCATGGCCGCCGACCAGCTCGCCGTCATGCGGGTGCTCGGGTTCGACCGGTTCGCCGTCGCCGGGCACGACCGCGGCGGACGGGTCGCGCACCGGCTGGCCCTGGACGCGCCGGACGCGGTGTCGGCGCTGGCGGTGCTCGACATCGTCCCGACCCGGCACGCGTTCGACACCGCCGACGCCACCTTCGGGCTCGGCTACTGGCACTGGTTCTTCCTGACCGCCCCGGCCGGGATCCCGGAGCGCCTCATCGCGGGCGACCCGGAGTTCTGGGTCACCGCCCGGATGCGGTCGCGCCACCACGGCGGCACCCCGTTCGACGAGCGTGCCGTCGCCGAGTACGTCCGCTGCTTCGCCGACCCGGCCGCGATCGCCGCGTCGTGCGCCGACTACCGGGCCGCGGCCGGGATCGACCGCGTCGACGACGAGGCCGACGCGGGCCGCCGGGTCACCGCACCGCTGTTGGCCCTGTGGGGCGCGCACTCCTTCGTCGGGCGGTCCTACGACGTGCCCGCGGTGTGGGCCGGCTACGCCACGGACGTGCGTGGGACGGCCCTGGACGCCGACCACTACCTCCCCGAGGAGCGGCCGGAGGAGGTGGCGCGCGAGCTGGCGGCGTTCCTGACCCGGTGACCGGTGCGGGGGGTCAGTCCGTGATCCGGTACTGCGCGATCTTCCGGTAGAGCGTCGACCGGGCCACGCCCAGCACCGCGGCCGCCGCGGCCCGGTTCCCGTCGGTGTCCCGCAGCGCGGCGACGATCGCGTCCCGCTCGGCCCGGTCCACCGCCCGCAGCGTCGCGGACGGCGCGCTCTGGCAGGACTCGGGCAGGTCGGTCGCCTCGACCACACCCACCGGCCGCCGGCCGAGGGCGACGGTCAGCGCGTCGTGCAGCTCGGTCACGTTCCCCGGCCACGGGTGCCTGCTCACCGTCCGCAGCGCCCCGGCGGACAGCCGCACGTCGCGGCCGGGCGCGAGCTCGGCGAGCAGCGCGGCGACCAGACCGGGGAGGTCACCGGGGCGGCCGCGCAGCGGCGGGACCGGCACCGACACCCGGAACCGGGCCAGCACGGCGTCCCGGACGGGATCGGGGACGGCGGCGTCCGCGCGGGTGCCGGCGATCGGCAGGTCCCCGCGCGCGACGGCGGGCGGCACACCGGCGTCGCGCCGGTCGAGGTCGCGCAGCAGCACCAGCACCCGCTCCCCGGCCCGCCCGACGCGGTCGTCGAGGTCGGCGCCGTCGTCGTCCGGCCCGACCTCGACGACCGGGCCGGGCCAGGAGTCGGTGACCAGCCGCGCCCGCCCGGAGCCGGGCTCGCCGGTGACCAGCAGCGGCGCCCCCGCCCCCAGCGCCGCGACGACGGCGGCCCGCGCCGTCCGCCAGGCCGGGCTCGCCCCGTCGGCGGCGGGCCGGGGGGTCACCGGGACCGGTCCGGTGGGGTCGCCGCCGTCGGGCTCGCGCAGCAGCGTCACCACCGCCACCAGGCCGGCGACCGACCCGCCTGCCGGGACGACCGCGCCGCGCAGCCGCGCCCGGGTCCCCGACGGCAGCTCCACCCGGTCGTCGACGCCGGGGCCGCGCAGCAGCAGGAACCTGGCGTGGTCGGTGAGCGCGGCGTGGTCGTCCGCGTCGAGCAACGTCTGCATCGCGGTGTTCGCCAGCACCGTGCGGCGCCCGACGGCGAGCACCGCCCGCCGGGTGCGGGACTCGGTGCGGGCGTAGGCGTCGAACAGGGCCTGCTGGGCGGGGTCGCGGTCGTGCAGCAGGGCGTCGGAGATGCGGGCGGCCGCGGAGCGCACCAGCGACAGCAGCAGCGGCGAGGAGTACTCCGCGCGGCAGGACAGGTCCAGCACCGCCTCGACCCGCCCGGTCGCCGGGTCACGAACGGGGGCGCCGGCGCAGGCGTAGTCGTGCAGCTGCTCGACGAAGTGCTCGGCGCCGACGATGTGCACCGGCCGGCCGGACTCCAGCACGGTCCCGACCCCGTTGGTCCCGACCGCGCCCTCGGCGTAGCCGAAGCCCGCGGCGAACGCGTTGACGTCCGCGGACCGCGCGATCACCGCGTCGGTGTCGAGGCGCACCAGCAGCCGGGCACGGTCGTCGGTGAGCGCGACGCACACCCCGATCCCGGCGACCTGCTCGGCCAGCTGCTCCATGACCGGGCGCGCGCACCGGACCAGCCGGGAACCGGTGTCGAGGTCGGGGTGGAAGCGGTTCGCGATCGTCGCGGGGTCCACCCCACCCGCGATGCTGCGCCGCCAGGACGCGACGACGTGACCGGGCACGCCGGGCGGTGCGGCGTCGGGCCGGTCGAGCAGCTCGGCCCGCGCGGACACGAGCTCGCGACGGCGTGCGAGCAGATCCCCCATCGACGCACCTCTCTGTGCTCGTCATCACATGATGCGGCACCGGTCAACACCCCCCGGTGTCCGAAGTTCGGACACCCGGGGACCGGGCCGGCCGCCCTAGCGTCGAGAGACCGCCGTCACACCTGCACCCGGAGGACCCATGGCCGCCACGACCAGCGAGCACGTCGACGTCCTGATCGTCGGGGCCGGGGTGTCCGGCATCGGCGCCGCCCACCGGCTCCGCGAGGAGTTCCCGGACCGGAGCTTCGTGCTGCTGGAGGCCCAGGACGCCCCCGGTGGGACCTGGTGGACCCACCGCTTCCCCGGGGCCCGCTCCGACAGCGACCTGTTCACCTACGGCTACCGGCACAAGCCGTGGACGGGGCCGTCGATCGCTGCGGGCGCAGAGATCCTGGCCTACCTCGACGAGGTCATCGATGAGGACGACCTGGCCGGGCACATCCGGTACCACCACCGCGTCACCGCGCTGAGCTGGTCGTCGGCGGAGAACCGGTGGACCGCGGAGGTGACGCGCACCGACACCGGCGAGACCCTGTCGATGACCGCGTCGTTCCTGTGGATGTGCCAGGGCTACTACAACCACGACGAGCCCTACACCCCGCAGTGGCCCGGCCTCGAGCAGTACGCGGGGACCGTCGTGCACCCGCAGTCCTGGCCGTCGGACCTCGACGTCACGGGCAAGAAGGTGCTGGTCATCGGGTCCGGCGCCACCGCGGCGACGGTCGTCCCGGCGACGGCGGCGACCGCCGAGCACGTGACGATGCTGCAGCGCTCGCCGTCGTACTGGTTCCCCGCGCCGACCGTGCACGACCTCGCGACGATGCTGGAGCCCCTCGACCTGCCCGCCGAGTGGACCCACGAGATCCTGCGCCGCACCTACGTCCAGCAGCTCGACTGGCTGGCCACCACCGGCCGCGACGACCCGGACGCGCTGCACGAGTTCCTGATCGAGTCGATCCGGCCACTGCTCCCCGAGGGCACCGACATCGAGAAGCACTTCGTCCCCCGCTACCGCCCCTGGCAGCAGCGCATCGCGTTCGTACCCGACGGCGACTTCTTCGCCGCGATGCGCGAGGGGAAGGCGTCGGTCGTCACCGACACCATCGCCCGGTTCACCGAGAAGGGCGTCGAGCTGGACTCCGGGGAGGTCATCGAGGCCGACGTCGTCGTCACCGCGACCGGGTTCGACCTGGCCGTGTTCGGCGACATCCCCTTCACCGTCGACGGCGAGCCGGTCGACTTCACCCGCCATGTCACCTGGCGCGGGCTGATGATCGAGGGCATCCCGAACATGGCCTACGCCTTCGGCTACTTCCGGCACAGCTGGACGCTGCGGATCGACCTGGTCAACGACCTGATCGGCCGCATCCTCGCGCGCATGGACGAGCGCGGCCACCAGGTCGTCGTCCCCACCGTCGCACCACAGGACGCCGACATGCCGCGCCTGCCGTGGGTCTCGGAGGAGAACTTCAACCCCGGCTACATCGGGCGGTCCGCGCACCGGATGTTCGGCCAGGGCGACCGCGAACCGTGGACCCACATGCACGAGCACGACGTCGACCGGGTCGAGCTGCCGAAGGCCGACCTCGACGACGGCCTCCAGTACCGCTGAGCACCGCTGAGCACCGCCGAGCACCCCTGAGCACCGCCGACCCGACCGCACACCCCCGAGGAGACCCACCGTGCCCCGCATCACCGTGTCCACCGGCGTCGAGCTGCACTACGAGACCGCAGGCGACGGCGACCCGCTGCTCATGATCATGGGGACGTCCGGCGCGATCCCGCTCTGGGGCGAACTCGCGCACCGGCTGGCCCAGACCCACCGGGTCATCACCTTCGACAACCGGGGGCTGGGCGGCAGCGACCGCGGGTCCGGGCCGATCACGGTCGGGTCGATGGCCGCCGATACCTCCGCGCTGCTCGACGCCCTGGAGATCCCGCGCGCGCACCTGCTCGGCTGGTCGCTGGGCTCGGCCGTCGCGCAGGAGATCGCGCTGACCCGCCCCGGGCAGGTCGCCGCGCAGGTCCTCTACGGCACCTGGGGCCGCACCGACGGCTTCCAGCGCGCGGTGCTGAGCGCGCTGCGCCTGCCCTACGTGCACCGCGACATGGAGTCCGCGCTGACCGCGTCGGGGCTCGCGTTCTCCCCGCAGGCACTCGACGACCCGAACGTGGGCGCGCTGCTGGAGGCCCTGCTGCCGGCGTTCCCGCAGGACGAAGCACAGATGCAGGTGACCGTCGAGCAGTGGGACGCCGACCTCGGCCACGACACCCTCGACCGGCTGGACGCGATCACGGCACCGACGCTGGTCGCGGTGGGCGAGCAGGACCTGCTGACCCCGCCATGGCAGTCCCGTGCGGTGGCCGAGCGCATCCCGGGCGCCCGCTTCGAGCTGGTGACCGGGCCGGGGTCCAGCCACTGCATGCACCTGGAGCGGCCCGAGGACCTGACGAAGCTGGTCACCGGGTTCCTCGGCGAACAGCGGATCTGAGCGGAGCGGCCGGGCGGGCCTCCCCGCCCGGCCTGCCCTCAGGACTCGCGGTGCGCCTTCGGGGACCGCCCGAACCGGGTCCGGAAGGCCCGGCTGAACGCCGCCGGGTCCGGCATGCCCCATCGGGCGCCGATCGCACCGACCCCGACGTGCGCGAGCTCGGGGCGGCGCAGGTCGGCCCAGGCGCCCTGGAGCCTTTCCTCCCGGATCGCCCCGGCCACCGTGGTCCCCTCCTCGGCGAACAGCTTGTGCAGGTAGCTGACCGAGATCGCACAGGCGGCCGCCACCCCGGCGGGGTCGAGGTCCCGGTCGGCGATGTGCTCGCGGATGAACCCGCGGGCCCGGGTGACGTGCAGGTTCTCCGGGGCGGCCGCCGGTACGGTGCTGCGCACCAGCGCGACGAACACATCCCCGATGGTGCGGGCGACGGCCTCCTGGGCGGCCTCGGGCACGTCGTCGCCGATCGCGCGGTTCAGCGACGACAGCAGCGGCGGGAGCATCGCGCCGATGCCGCGCCGGCCGTCGAAGGTGATCGCGGTGACGGCGGCGGTCTCGGCGGCCGACAGCGGCAGGGCGCCCTTCGGGTGCAGGCAGACCTGGTACTCGAAGCAGTCCGAGGTGACGAAGGTGAACGGCCGGCTGCTGTCGTAGATCACGAACTCGCCGGGGCCGATCACCGCCTCCCGCCCGTCCTGGACGACCAGGGTGCGTCCACGGCGGGCGAGCGCGATCTGGAGGAAGTCCTCGTCTGCGGAACGAACTTGCCGTACAGTCCTGTCGAAGCGGTGCGGAACCGAGGCTATCCGCCGCAGGTGAGTACCCGCGACGGACGCCGCCGTCACTCGTCCGGAGACCAGGCCGCCGGTGGAGGGCCTGACGTCGAGGGGCACGAACTGGTCGCAGACCGTCGAGCGCCAGAAGTCCAACCGGTCGGTCTCGGCCACGGTGGTGGTGTCGAGCGTGACCAAAGCCATACCCGAGCATCGCACGCGCACGTCACGATCGTGTAGCTCCGATGTGAGGAACGCGTTCCGCGGCGCGCGCCCGAACCCCTTCCTCCGTGCAGAACCCGGCCCCGGAGCGCTTGAGACAGAGCAGGCCCAGCAGCCGGCCCCGGTCGTCGACGACGGCCAGGCGCCGCCGGCCGGCCGCGGCCATCGCGCCCCGTACGGACTCGGCGTCGGCGGCCGGGGCGACGGTCCGGCCGGAGAGCCCACCGAGCCAGCGCACCGGCGCGGCGGCGGGGCGCCCCTCCAGGTCGGCCCGCTCGACGACGGTGAGCAGCACCCCCCGGTCGACGACGAGCAGCGCGTGCACGTGTCCGTCGCGCAGGGCCTCGCGTGCCTGGTGCACCGTGGTGGTGCGCCCGCAGGTCTTCGGGCAGCCGATCATCGCCCGCCCGACCGTGCCCGGCGACCACCCGCCGCCGGGCCCCGCGACCGGGGCGCTCATGCCGCGTCGCTCGAGTGGCCGGGCACGACCGGCAGGTCCGGTCGCACCAGCGGGACGAGGTTGTTGACCGCCAGCGCGGCCTCGCCGAACCCGACCGAGATGAGCCGGACCTTGCCCTCGAAGTCGGTGATGTCCCCGGCCGCGAACACCCGCGGCAGCGTGGTGCGCATGGACCGGTCGACGGCGATGTGGCGCCGGCTCATCCCGATCCCCCAGCTCGACAGCGCGGCCAGGTCGGCCTTGAAGCCGAGCGCGGCCACGAGCTCGTCGACCTCCAGCGTCTCGACGCCGTCCGGGCCGGCGACGTCGACCTCGGCCACCCGGTCGTCGCCGCGGACGTCGGCGACCTCGTAGGGGGTCAGGATCCGCACCGAGGAGGCACGCAGCTCGGTGACACTGCGCTCGTGCGCGCGGAAGGCGTCGCGCCGGTGCACCAGGGTGACCGACGCGGCCAGCGGCTCCAGGCACAGCGCCCAGTCGACCGCGGAGTCCCCGCCGCCGACGATCAGCACGTCCCTGCCGGTCAGCTCGGCCGGGCGCGGCACCGCGTAGCGCAGCCCGCGTCCGACGTAGTCGCCGCCCGCGGGCAGCGGGCGCGGCGTGAACCGGCCCATCCCGCCGGTGACCAGCAACGCGCCCGCCCGGATCCGCACGCCGCGGTCGGTGGTGACGGCGACGCCGTCGTCGAACTGCTCCAGCCCGACGGCGTCGTGCCCGAGCAGGTAGGTCGGATCGGCCAGGGCGGCCTGCTCGATCAGGGAGTCGACCAGGTCCTGGGCGCGGACCCGGGGGAAGCCGGCGACGTCGAAGACCGGCTTCTCCGGGTAGAGCACCGACATCTGCCCGCCGAGCTGGTCCAGGGCGTCGACCACGACCACCGACAGCCCGCGGAAGCCGGCGTAGTAGGTGGCGTAGAGCCCGGTCGGTCCGGCACCGACGACGACCAGGTCCGCGCTGAGCTCGCCGCTCACCGGGGCTTCCGCGCAGCGACGATCGGGTGGTCGCCGTCGGCGGGGTCGGCGTCCTCGCCACCGCCGGAGAAGCCCTGCTCGCGTACGAACAGCGCGTTCGCCTCGACGAAGTCGAGCTGTTCGGCGGGCATCTTGTGCTCCCAGTGGATGGCCTCGCTGGGGCAGGCGGGCATGCACTTGCCGCAGTCGACGCACTCGTCGGGATGGATGTACATCATCCGCTCCCCCGGGTAGATGCAGTCGACCGGGCACTCCTCCATGCAGGCACGGTCCTGCACGTCGATGCAGGCTTCGGTGACGACGTAGGCCACGGGGTCTTTCCTCCGATGTGGACGGTGGTGGCAGGTGGGTGGGCGACCCGGCCGGAGAGGGGGGCTCCGGCCGGGCCGCGTGGCTCAGGCGGTCTCGACCTCGACGAGGGTGTCGGAGAACGTGGGCGCGTTGCCCAGGTCGCCGAACACCGTCGGGTTGACGGCGGCCAGGGTGGAACCCGCCTTGGAGTTCTTCCGCCAGCCGCCCATCGGGCTGACGACCACGCCGGGGGACACGGTGTCCTGCAGCGACGCGAGGACGGTGAACTCACCGCGGTCGTTGAACACCCGCACCGGGGAGCCGTCGGTGATGCCGCGGGCGGCGGCGGCGTCCGGGTGCACGATCAAGGTGTGCTCGTTCGCGACGCGGCGGTGGAACTCGTGGCTGCCGAAGCTGGAGTTCACGAACGCGTGCGACTTGGGCGTGAGCAGGTTCAGCGGGTAGCGCGCCGCCAGCTCCGGGTCCGCCGCGGCGGACTCGCGCGGCGGGATGTAGTGCGGCAGCGGGTCGACCGGCTCGCCGGGCTGGTGGTCGTTGGAGCCCTGCCGGAACAGCGGGACGACGAAGTTGCCGCCCGCCGCGGCGGAGGAGACGAACTCGACCTTGCCCGACGGCGTCGGGAAACCGCCCTCCGCGTGCGGGGCGTAGGCGTCCGGGGCGGGGACGTTGAGCCGCTGCCAGCCCTGCTCCTTCAGCGACTCGACGGTGATCCCCTCCATGTGCGGGTGGGACCAGTCGAACGCCTCGGCGATCATCTCGGCGTCGGTGCGGCGGAAGACCGGGTCGTCGAAGCCCATCGCGGCCGCGATCCGGCGGAACATCTCGGTGTTCGGGACGGCCTCGCCGAGCGGCTCGATCGACTGGTGGTTGTAGGTCACGTAGAGGTGGCCCCAGGAGAACATGATGTCGTCCTGCTCGAGCTGCGTCGTGGCCGGCAGGACGATGTCGGCGTACTCCGCGGTGTCGGTCATGAACTGCTCCGACACCACCGTGAACAGGTCCTCGCGCTGCAGCCCCGCGATCAACCGGTCCTGGTCGGGGGTGGTGACGACCGGGTTGGAGTTGTAGACGAACAGGCCCTTGATCGGCGGCCCGGCCGGCAGGTCACCGGACAGCGCGGCACCGAGCCGGTACTGGTTGATGACGCGGGTGCCCGGGGTCAGCATCTCCGGGTGCATGAAGGCGCCCCAGTTGACCGGGAACGCCCACAGCGGCAGCTGCAGGATCCCACCGCCGGGCTTGCGCCAGGCGCCGACGAGGCCGGGCAGGCAGGACAGCGCGCGCACGGTCTGGCCGCCGCCCGCGTGCCGCTCGACGGCGACGCCGATCCGGATCACCGACGGCTGGGCGCCGGCGTACTCGCGGGCCAGCGTGCGGATCGTCTCGGCGGGCACGCCGGTCTCGGACTCGGCCCACTCGGGGGTGTAGCGGGACACGCGCTCGGCGAACTCGTCGTAGCCGACGGTGTGGTTCGCGATGTAGTCGTCGTCGGTCAGGCCCTCGGCGATGATCACGTTCGCCATGGCCAGTGCGAGGGCGCCGTCGGTGCCGGGGCGGATCGCGATGTGCTGGTCGGCGGCGGCCGCGGTGCGGGTGCGGACCGGGTCGACGACGACGACCTTCGCCCCGTTCTTCTTCGCCTTCGCGATGTAGGGCCACAGGTGCAGGTTGGTGCTCATGATGTTGCACGCCCACACCAGGATGAACTTGGAGCGCACGAGGCTCTCCGGGTCCACGCCGGCGGTGTCGCCGATGGTCATGGCGTAGGCGGTGCAGGAGCCGGAGTCGCAGTAGGTGCGCTCGGCGACGGTGGCACCCAGCTTGGCGAAGAACGGGTCACCGACGTTCAGGCCGTTGAGGATGCCCTGGGTGCCCAGGTAGCTCACCGGCATGATGGCCTCGGGGCCGTGCTCGTCGGCGATCGCCCGGAACCGGGTCGCGATCTCGGTGACGGCGTCGTCCCAGCTGATCCGCTCGAAGCGGCCGCTGCCCTTCGGTCCGGTCCTGCGCATCGGGAACAGCACGCGGCCCGGGTCGTAGACCCGGTCCAGGTAGTTGTTGACCTTCACGCACAGACCGCCGTTGGTGTACGGGTGGTCCGGGTCTCCGACGACCGAGGTGGCCTTCCCCTCGCGGTCGACGGTCACCAGCATCGCGCAGGTGTCCGGGCAGTCCTGCGGACAGGCGGCCTTGACCACCTTCTCCGTCACGGTGGTCGCCGGGGCCTCGTGCGTCGCGGTCATGGATGCTCCTCGCCTCGTGGTGGGATGGCGTCGCCCACGAGACTGGCCGTCCGACGACCTGCGGTCTTGGCCCGGGGAGCACACCCGTTGTCCCGGGGAGCACAACCGCGCTCCCCGGGTCCGGGGCTGTGGAGCAGGTGGCTCAGGAGTAGGTGTAGAAGCCGCGCCCGGCCTTCTTGCCGAGCAGCCCGGCGTCGACCATGCGGGCCAGCAGCGGCGGCGGCGCGTACAGCGGCTCCTTGAACTCCGCGTACATCGACTCGGCGACGGCCTGCACGGTGTCCAGGCCGATCAGGTCGGACAGCGCGAGCGGGCCCTGCGGGTGCGCGCAGCCGCGGACCAGTCCCTCGTCGATGTCCTCGGCGGTGGCGAAGCCGGACTCCATCATCCGGATCGCCGACAGCAGGAACGGCACCAGCAGCGCGTTGACGACGAACCCGGCGCGGTCCTGGCAGTCGATCGCCTTCTTGCCGAGCCCCTCCTCGACGAAGGTGCGGGCGGCGGCGAGCGTGTCGTCGGCGGTCATCAGGCTCGGGACGAGCTCGACCAGCGACAGCACCGGCACCGGGTTGAAGAAGTGGATGCCGACGACCTTCTCCGGCCGCTTCGTCGCCACTGCCAGCTTCATGATCGGGATGGACGACGTGTTCGACGCCAGCACCGCGCCGGTGTCGGTGACGAGCCGGTCCAGCTCCCGGAAGACGCCGGTCTTGAGGGCCTCGTCCTCGGCGATCGCCTCGACGACGAGCTCCCGGTCGGCCAGCGCGTCCAGGCCCTCGATCACCTCGATGCGGGCCAGGACCTCCTCCGCCGAGTCGATCCGGCCGCGCTTCTCCGCCCGGGCCAGCGACGACTCCAGCCGCGCCCGGCCGGCCTCCACGGCGGCGGCGGAGGTCTCCACGACCCGCACGCCGTACCCGGCCCGTGCCGCGACCTCCGCGATCCCGGATCCCATCTGGCCGCAGCCGACGACGCCTACGCGCTCCATGAGCACCTCGTTCCCTCGCACGCGTCCCGGGATCTCCGGGACACCGACGGTCGACGACCTCCGTCGTCGTCGGACCGTGCACAACCCTGCCCGCAGGGCGTGTCCGGGCGCACGCGGGGCGTCGGCTCAGCGGCGGTCGGCGGGCGTCCCGACCGTCCGCGGCGCGTCACCGCGGCCGACGGCGGGCAGCTGCACGGTGGAGTCGTCCACCGGGGCCGCGGGAGCGGCGGGCCCGGTCGGGAGCGCGGGTCCGGCAGGCACCGCGGGGGCTGTGGGGGCTGTGGGAACGACGGGGCCGGATCCGGAGCCGGCCGGGCGCGGCCCGCGGGGAGCCCCGCCCCCGCGCAGGCTGCGCACCACGCCGAGCTCGGCGGCGAACCGTCCGCGCAGCACGACCAGCGTCCCGAGCGTGGCGATCCCGCCGGCCAGGGCGGCGACGGCGAGCGTGACCAGGTCGATCCCGAGCGGGCGGACCAGCGTCGCGACGCCCCAGGTCGCCGCGACGGTCAGCACCAGCGCCGGGACGTGCTTGAGGTACATCCGCAGGACCGCGCCCATCAGGCCGGGTGAGACCCGTGCGGAGAACTGCAGCATCACCAGGAAGTGGATCACGATGGCGAGCGAGGCCCCCGCCGCGACGCCGACCAGGCCCCACAGCAGCCCACCCGTCACGGTCAGCACGACGACGTAGCCGGCGTAGAGCCACTGCCGCCAGGCCGCCCGGTAGACCGCGCCGGTGGCCCGGGTCAGCGAGGTGCTGATCTTGTAGGAGGTGCGCGGCAGCAGCACCAGCGCGAACAGCTGCACGAGCGGCACGACGGCGTCCCACTGGTCGCCGAGCAGCACGTGCACGACCTCGGGCGCGAGCACGCACAGCAGGACCGCGGCCGGGACGGTGACCAGCGCGACGAGGCTGGCGCTGCGGACGTAGGCGGCGCGCAGCCGGGGGCCGTCGTCGCGGACCCGGGCCATCGCCGGGAACAGCGCCTTGTCCGCGGCCCCGCCGATGATGTTGGCCGGCTCGGAGAGCAGGTTGTAGGCACGGCCGTAGACACCCAGCGGGCCGGTGCCCAGGGCGTTGGCGACGACGAGCTTGTCGGCGTTGAGCGCGAACCAGTTGCCGAGCTGGGCGAGGGAGAAACCGGCGCCGTAGCCGAGCAGCGGACGCAGCCGGGCCCAGCTCGCGGCAGGGCCCTCGGGCCGGAACCGGGGCCGGGTCAGCACCAGGTAGCCGACGCACTTGGCGACGGCGGCGGCGATCTCGCCGTAGGCGAGCGCGGTGGCACCGAACCCGGCCGCGGCCAGCGCCACGCTCACCCCGATCAGCGCCGGCCCGGCCGCGACGAGGTCGACGGTGGCCATCGAGCGGAACCGCAGGTCGCGTTGCAGCAGCCCGAGCGGCGTCGCGGCGGCACCTGCGAACAACAGCGCCACCGACAGCAGCGGCAGCAGCCCGGAGTCGGCGGGCAGCCCGACGAGCGGGCTGAGCACTGGAGAGCCGGCCGCGAGCACGGCCGCGAACACCGCGGCGACCAGCACCGAGAACCAGAACGCGGCCGTCACGTCGCGGTCGTCGAGACGTTCGCGGTGCACCAGCGACGCGGCGACGCCGAGCTGGGTCACCAGCTGGGTCAGCCCGACGACGAGCAGCGCGGCCGCGGCGGCACCGAACTCGTCCGGGGTCAGCAGCCGGGCGAGCGCGACGGTGGCGCCGATCTGCAGGACCGCCTGGCCGACGGTGCCGGTGAACGCCCAGGCGAAGCCGCGCGCGGTCCGCGTCGTGAGCGAGGGTCCGCCCGTCGCCCGGTCCGGCGACGACGGCGGACCGCCCGGGGGCGGTGGGTCGGCCGGGACGGGCCGCAGGGGCCGGGTCGGGTCGTCGGGCAGGTCGCCGCCGGGTCCGGTCACGCGGGTCCTCCGGTCGTCGGGGCGGGTCGGCGCGTCGGAGGGCGCGCCGTCAGTGCCGCTTCCCGCGGAGTGCGGGATGCAACCGGCCGACGGTACCGAGCGCGCTGTACCAGGCGAGCTGGGTGGCCCCGCTGTGCGCGGCGTCGCCGCGAGGGGGCTCGGCGAGCAGCCGGGCGCGGTTCATCCCGGAGATCGCCGGATGGAACACCGAGTTCCCGACGCCGCGGGTCAGCACCAGGTCGGGCAGTCCCTCCACCGACGCGCGGTACTCCGCGGGCACGCCGCGCAGGCTCCAGCAGTCCGACCACGACGGCGGCTCGCCCGGGTAGTCGAGGACGAACTCCAGGTCGAGGACCTTCAGCCCGGCGCGCTCGTCCCACACCAGGTTGTGCGGGGACAGGTCGAGCACGAAACGGCCGCGCTCGTGCAGGTCGCGGCAGAACCGCAGCAGCGTCCGCACGACCTCCGGGCGCAGCTGTGCGAGCTCGCCCGGCAGCCGGCGCACGACGTGCCGGCCGGTGTCGCCGTAGAACGGGGTGAGCAGCCAGTTCTCCCCGCGCTCGAGCAGCTCCGGGACCTCCGGGAGGTCACCGAGCTCGAGGCGGGCACGCAGCTCGCGCTCGAACGCCTCGCGCGCCCCGGGACGGAACACCTTGCACACCGACGGCCCGTGCACCGGGTGGCGGACCAGTGCGACACGGGCGCGGAACCCGGGCGAGGTGCCGCCGAGCATCCGCACGACCGGGAAGGGCATCGCGCACCGGCGGCCGAGATCGGCGACCGGGCCGGCGATGCGGTGCAGGATCCCCGGGTCCCCGAGCGCGTCGAGCAGGGCGAGGGCGTGCTCCGGCGACGACGACGCCTGCACCGGCAGGTAGTGCTCGCGCGGCGGGACGCGGCGCAGCACCCGCTTCTCGGTGTAGTCGAGGACGGCGGCGACCCGGTCCTGGGTGGCCCGCACCCCGGAGGTGCCGACCGGGGCGACCACGTCGCAGGCGACCACGAGCGCGTACGGCGCGCCGGCCGGGACCGGCCGGGCGGGCGGTGCGGGCACCTGGCCCCGGACCCGGGTGACCTGCTGGTCGTCGAGGACGACGACGTCGAGGATCTCCAGCCCGCGGGCCACCCCCGCGACGGCCTCGTCGAGCAGCGGAGCGGCCGCGGAGCGGACCACGAACACGGCCAGGCCGCGCCACCGGTCACCGGTGTCCGGACCGGTCGGACGGACCTGTTCCAGGGTCATCGAGGCGCTCCAGCCGGTTGCGTCATGGGCTGATCCTAGGGCGAACTTGAACAAACCGTTAACCCGACCGGTCATCCGGTTGTCCCCGGGATGGCGGTTTCACCACATCGGGTGAGGGTGTCGCCATCACTCCACTGCGCCGCCCGTGTCGCTCGAACGGGTTCCGGACTACGTTCGCCGGGTGTGAGCGACAGTCACCCCGGCGCCGGCCTCGACGACCTCGACGACGACCTCGCCAACCTCGACGACCTCGCCGACCTGTACCGCGACCTCCACCGCCATCCCGAGCTCTCCTTCGCCGAGACCCGCACCGCGGGGATCGCCGCGGAACGGCTGCGCCGGTGCGGCTACGAGGTGACCGAGGGCGTGGGGCGGACCGGCGTCGTCGGCGTGCTGCGCAACGGCGACGGCCCCACCGCGCTGCTGCGCGCCGACATGGACGCACTGCCCGTCGCCGAGGACACCGGCCTCGACTACGCCAGCACCGTCCGCGCCGTCGGCCGCGACGGTGAGGAGACCGCCGTCGCGCACGCCTGCGGGCACGACATGCACGTGACCTGTCTGGTCGGTGCCGCCGCCGAGCTCGCCGCGGCCCGCGACACCTGGCGGGGCACGCTGCTCGTGGTGTTCCAGCCCGCCGAGGAGTTCGGCGCCGGGGCCGACGCGATGCTCGACGACGGCCTCTACGACCGGTTCGGCACCCCCGACGTCGTGCTCGGCCAGCACGTCGCGCCGCTGCCCGCCGGGCTCCTCGCCGTCGCCGCCGGGCCGGCCTTCGCGGGCAGCGACAGCCTGCGGATCACCCTGCACGGCGTGGGCGGGCACGGGGCGCGCCCGGAGACCACCGTCGACCCGGTGCTGCTCGCCGCCGCGACGACGCTGCGGCTGCACACCGTCGTCCCGCGCGAGATCGCCGCGACCGAGACCGCGGTGCTCAGCGTCGGGATGCTGCGGGCGGGCACCAAGGATAACGTCATCCCCGACTCCGCTGAGCTGGGGCTGACCGTGCGCTCGTACACCCCGTCGGTGCGCGGGCGGGTGCTCGCCGGGATCGAGCGGACCGTGCGCGGCGAGGCCGCGGCCTCCGGGGCACCGAGGGACCCCGAGGTCCGGCTGCTGGAGTCGTTCCCGCCGGTGGTCAACGACGCCGACGCGGCGGAACGCACCCGGGCCGCGCTGGCCACCGTCACCCCGCTCCCGGTCGTCGACCCGGGGCCGGTGACCGGGAGCGAGGACGTCGGGCGGTTCGCCGTCGCCGCCGGGGTCCCGTGCGTGTTCTGGCTGCTCGGCGGGGCCGACCCGGGCGCGTTCGAGGGCGCGGCCGGCGTCGCGGAGATCCGGGAGCGGAGCGCATCGCTGCCGTCGAACCACTCCCCCCGCTACGCGCCGGTGATCGAGCCGACGTTGTCGGTCGGGGTCGCGGCGCTGGTCGCGGCGGCGCGGGAGTGGCTGCCGGTGAACTGAGGCGGCGGCTCAGAGCGCGGGGGCCCGCAGCGCGTGCACCGCGACCCGCGCGGCGGCGCCGATCGCGGCGTCCGCGCGCGGCACGGTGGTGTCGCTGCGGGCGGAGTGGGTGAACACGGCGACGGCGACCGGGTGCTCGCCCGGGTAGGTCACCACCCCGACGTCGTTGCGCACCGCGCCGACCGTGCCCGTCTTGCCCGCCACCTGCGTCGGTGCGGGGAACCCGGCACGCAACCGGTGCGGCCAGATCTGGGCCCCGAGCAGCAGGCGGGCGAACGCCGTCGACGCCTCGGACGCGAGCTCGCCCCGCCACAGCAGCGCGAGCAGCGCGGTGACGTCCGCGGCGGTGGTCGCCGACCCGTAGACCGGGCTGAGCGCGCGGACCTCGACCGGGACGTCGTTGTCGGCGAGCACCCCGAAGGCCGCGGCGACGTCGTCGGTGCCGGTGTCGGCGAGCAGGTCGGCGAACACGTCGTCGGTGCCGCCGCGGATGCGGGTCCCGGACAGGCCCAGCTCGGCGGGCAGCGCGGCGACCCGGTCCCGGCCGACCCGGCTGTGCACGACGTCGGCCGCGGCGTTGTCCGAGGCCGTCACCATCGACGTGACCAGGTCCCGCCAGCTCATCGTCACCGGGTCGGCGAGGGCGGAGATGCCGGTGAGCCCTGGCGTGCGCGGCACCGGGACGACGACAGGCTCCCGCGGGTCGACCGTGCCCGCGTCGACCTCCCGGCAGTAGGCGACCAGCACGAACAGCTTGTAGACCGAGGCCATCACGACAGGGGCGTGGGCACCGGCGTCGACGTCGCGGGCGGAGTGGTGCGGGCCGTCCCCGGAGACCGGGCGGGCGTGCAGCCAGCCGCGCACCCCGGCGTCGCGGAACACCGCGCGGACCTCGTCGGCGGGGCTCACCCGGGCTCCCGCAACGCGGCGACGAGCGCGTCGACGACGCCCTCCGGTGTCTCGGTGCGGTGCACCACCCGGACCCGGAACGGCACCGGCTCCCCCGCCGTCGACCGGCGAGCGACGCCCTCGGCACCCAGGCCGGGATCGGGGGTGAGCGCGAACGCGGCACCCGTCGCGACCAGCGCGAGCGCCTCCGACGGCGACGCGGCCCCGGCCGCGGTGACCGGGCAGCCACGGACGTCGAGGGTGTCGAGCAGCAGGTCGTGGGCGGCCGGGGCGTGCGCCCGCGGTGTGGTCGCGAGCTCCAGGCCGCGCAGCGTCCGCAGCACGACCGGCCCGGGCCCCGCGGCGGCCGGGTGCCCGGCGGGCAGCAGCAGCGTGGTCGGCAACGCCACGACCGGACCGGCGCGCGCGGACTCCAGCACCGCCGGGTGCGCGACGACGGCGACGTCGAGCGTCCCGTCCGACACCGCGTCGACCAGGGCCACCGTGGTGGCGACGGTGGGCGCGACCCGCAACCCGGTCACCGCCGCCGCGCGGGCCGCCAGCCGTGCGGTCGCGGCCGGCCCGAGGTCGGCGACGGCCCCGAGCCGCAGCACCCGGGCGGCCTCGGCGTGTCGGACGGCGGCCAGGACGAGCGCATCGGAGTCCTCCAGCAGCGCACGGGCGCGGGGCAGCAGGTCGCGCCCGGCCGCCGTCGGCGCGACGCCACCGGGTCCGCGGTCGAACAGCACCACCCCGAGCCGGATCTCGAGCCGGCGCAGTCCCTGCGACAGCGGCGGCTGCGCCATGCCGAGCCGGGCGGCCGCGCGGCCGAAGTGCCGTTCCTCGGCGACGGCGACGAAGAAGCTCAGGTGCCGTAGCAGGTCCACCGGCCTCGCCTCATATCGAACGGGTATCACACGCGCAGCTCGATTGTATTCGCGCTATCGCCGCGGATCGGCCACGGTGCGCCCATGACGATCTCCCGTCGCTCCCTGCTCCTCGCCGGCGCAGCACTCGGCGGCACCGCACTCGGCGGCACCGCGCTGACCGGTTGTGCACCGCCCGCACCCGTTCCTCCCGCAGCCGCTCCGCCGGTCCCGGACACCGGGACCGCGCCGATCCCCGCGATGGCCGACGTCGAGCGCACCTACGCCCGCACGATCGGGGTGCACGTGCTCGACACCGGCACCGGCCGCAGCGCCGGACACCGCGACGGCGACCGCTTCCTGATGTGCTCGGTGACCAAGGCGCTCATGGCCGGGTTCACGCTGCACCGCTCGCTGTCCGACCCCGGCCTGCTCGCCCGCCCGGTCCGCTACGGACGCGCGGACCTGCTGGAGTACGCGCCCGTCACCACTCGGAACCTCGCGACCGGGATGACGGTGGCCCAGCTGTGCGAGGCCGCCGTCACCGTCTCGGACAACACCGCCCACAACCTGCTGCTGCGCGAGGTCGGCTCCCCCGCCGAGCTGACCGCCTGGCTCCGCACCACCGGCGACACCGTCACCCGCTCCGACCGCGCGGAGACCGCGCTGAACGACCGCGACGGCGAGCGTGACACCTCGACCCCGGCCGCGCTGGCATCCACGCTGCGCGCCCTGGTCCTCGGCGACGCGCTCCCGGCCCCGCAGCGCGACCGGCTGGCCGGCTGGCTGCGCGCGAACACCACCGGCGACCGGCAGATCCGCGCGGCGGTCCCGGCGGGCTGGGTCGTGGGCGACAAGACCGGCTCCGGACCGCTCGGGGAACGCAACGACTCCGGGGTGCTCTACCCGCCGGACGGCGCACCGCTGGTCCTGACGGTGTTCACCGTCCCGGCCGACCCGGCCGACAAGCCGCGCGGGGAGGCCGCCGTCGCCGCCGCGGCCCGCGCCGCCGTCGCCGCGCTGCGCGGCTGATCCGACGGCGCACCCGACCCGGCCGGACACCGAGGTCCGGCCGGGGTCGGGGGCCAGGGCGGCACCGCGGCCGGGCGCGCCGGTCAGATCCGGGCGAGCACCGCCCGCAGGATCGCGACCTGGCCGATCGGGCTGGGGTGCAGGCCGTCGTCCTCCCAGAAGTCGGGCCGCACCGGCATCCCGGACAGGTCGACCGCATCCGGGTCGACCTCCAGGACCGTCGCGACGAGTCCGGGGACGTCGGCCGGGTCCCACCACTCGCCGGTGAGCTCGCGGGTGGCGGCCACCCGACGGGGGTCGACCGGCGGCGGGACGACGAACCGCACCCGGGCGCCGCTCTCGGTCTCCAGCAGCAGGCGCAGCGCCCGCAGGTTCCGTGCCGTCTCGCTGATCGACACCATCCGGATCCCGGTGGTCGTGCCCTCCCGGCGGATGTCGTTCGTGCCCAGCATGACCAGCACCCGGGTCGGTACCCGGGAGACCAGGACCGGGCCGAGCGCGAGCGCCTCGGAGCTGGTCCGGCCGGACAGCGCGAGCACCTCGACCGTCGTCTCCGGTTCGACCATCGGGACCAGCTCGGCGAGCAATCGTGCCCAGCTCAGCCGGTCGGCGGACAGGGAGTCCCCGACGACCACGACCCGCTCGCCCGGACGCAGCCCCATCCGGTGCAGCCCGTCGGCGACCGGCGGCTCGTTCCGCAGTGCCCGCGCCGCGGACCGGACCCGTGCAGCGAGCCCGGCACGCACCCCGGCGACGGCCGACGGGTCCAGGCCCGCGGTCGTCGCGAGCAACCGGTCGATCGACTCCTCCTGCACCCCGAGCGCCGCGAACGCCGGCCAGGCGGTCAGGTCGGCGAACCGGATCAGCCGGCCCATCAGGTCCTCGTCCACGTCGCCTCCCTCTCCGGGCCCGGTCCACCGGGTCCGGAGACAGGATCATCGCCCACCACCGCTCGACCGTCGCGCACGGCTCCGTCCTCCGGAGGACGGGTCGAACGGTGACGCGGCTCCGCCCTCCGGAGGAGCGGAGCCCTCCTGCGGACCGATGTGCGGAACCGGCCGGGTGCATACCGTTCCGTTCCATGTCGCGACGTGGTCGGCCCGCGGTCGGTGGGGTCTCGCCGACACCGGTCTCCGAGCGCCTGCTGGCGCCGGACCTGACGCGGGGGGTGATGTTGCTGCTCATCGCCCTCGCCCACTCCCGGATGCTGCACGCGGGCGGCAACCTGCTCGCCAGACCTGCCGGTGGCGGCCCGGTGGACGTCGCCGTCCAGTGGCTCCTGACCTCCTTCGTCGACGGGCGGGCCGCACCCCTTTTCGGACTCCTGTTCGGCTACGGCCTCGTGCAGATGACCCGACGACAGACCGGACCCGGCGCAGACCCGGCCAACGCACGACGGCTGATCCGCCGCCGCGGTGCCTGGCTGATCGTGTTCGGCATCGCCCACGTCGTCCTGCTCTACAGCGGGGACATCATCGGCTCCTACGGCGTGTTCGCCCTGCTGTTCGCCGGGGTGGTGACCTGGTCGAGCGGCCGACTGTGGACCGTGTTCGCGATCACGCTCGCATTCGGGATCGCCGCAGCCACCGCCCTGCAGCTGGTCACCGCGGATGCCCCGCTCGCAGTCGGGCCGACCCTGCTCGACAGCATGGCGCTGCGCACGTCCGCACTCGCCGTGCTGCCCCTGGCCGGGTTGAGCGTCGCACCCGCGGTACTGATCGGGGTCTGGGCCGGCCGGATGCGACTGCTCGAGCAACCCGCCCGCTACCGGCGGCTCCTGACCCGGGTCGTACTGCTCGGCTTCCCGATCGCGGTTCTGGGCGCACAGCCGGTCGCGCTGCAGGCGGTGGGCGTGTGGACCCCGGACTCGAGCGCGGCCGGCGCACTGGCCGAGGCCACGTTCGCGGCGACCGGGATCGCCGGGGGGCTCGCCTACATGGCCGCGGTCGCCCTCGTCGCGGACCGGCTCGGCCAGCGGCGCGGACCGATCACGAACGCACTGGTCGCCTGCGGTCGCCGGTCGATGACCTTCTACATCGCGCAGTCACCGGTCTGGTTCGTCGCCACCGAGCCGGCACTGCTCGACCTCGGCGGCCGGCTCGGCGCCGCGACGGCCGCCGCCGTCGCCGTCGCCACGTGGGTGGCCACCGTGGTCATCGCCGCTGCCCTGGACCGCGCCGGCCGACGAGGCCCCGCCGAGGCCCTCCTGCGCCGCCTCACCTACGGCACCGGACGGACCGCTCCACGCCCGGCGACAGCCTGACCGCGGTCGGCGCCGCGCCACGGTGTCGCGTCCGTGGATCGGCGCAGGCCGGCCGACAGGCGCGCGCCATCGCCCGGCCATCTTCACGACCACCGCGAATCACCCATCCGACGGGTGCGCAATGTGATTCACACCACTCAACTGAGAGGTGTGCCGCAACAGACGCCCAGGTCGGGGGCGCAAGTGAGGCGGCCCGCACCGCCGGTCAGGCGAGCCTCTGTTGCCTGGCGCGCGTCACGCGACCCCGACAACCTGAGCGCCATGACCACGGCTCAGGACATGCCCCAGGTTCAGCAGTGCGCCGCCACCAGCTGCTCCTACAACTCCGACTCCAGCTGCGGTGCGGGGGCGATCACGATCTCCGGTGAGCACGCCCACTGCGGCACCTTCGTCGAGATCTCGTTCCGCGGCGGCAGCGGCAACGGTCTCGTCGGTGCCTGTCACCGCTCGGACTGTCGGTTCAACGAGAAGCTCGAGTGCACCGCGTCGTCGGTGAACATCGGCGCGGGCGCCGACGCCGCCGACTGCCTCACCTACGAGGCCAAGTAGGCCAGCTCCTCCATCCGGACCTCGCCGCGCTCGTCGACGCGCAACGCGCCGTCGGCGACGGCGAGGGCCGCGACGGGGTCGATGTCGTCGACGAGGACGGCGACCCCGTCCGCGGCGACCGCCCGCAGTGCGAAGAGCACCGTGCTGCGGTCGTGCGCGTCGAGGCCGTCGGTCAGGCGGTCGGCGAGGACCATCGCGGTCGGACCCCGCCGGACCGCCTCCACCGACGCCAGCCGGTCGGCCGCCGACTCGGTCGCCCGCGCGCCGAGCCTGCGCACCACGGCATCGTGCCCGTCCGCGCACCGACCACTCGCGTCGTCGAGCCGGTTCATCGTGCGGCGACGCTGCACCGACGGTCCGAGCAGCACCGTGATGCTGCCGGTCGGCAGACGCAGAGACATGAAGCCCTCCCTCACCGGGACTGAGGCGAGGCTAACCGATGATCTCGGTCAGGTGAAGGCCTTGCGGTAGGTCTCGCGCAGCTCGCGCTTGAGGATCTTGCCGCTGGGGTTGCGCGGCAACGCCTCCACGACGTCGACCGAGCGGGGCCGTTTGAAGCCCGCGATCCGTGGGCGCAACCATTCGATGATCTCCTGCGGATCGACCGTCGCCCCCGGCCGCGGCACGACGACGGCCTTCACCGCCTCGCCCCAGCGTTCGTCGGGCACCCCGATCACCGCGACGTCGGCGACGTCGGGATGCTCAGACAGCACGTTCTCCACCTCGATCGGGTACACGTTCTCCGCGCCGGTGACGATCATGTCCTTGATCCGGTCGGTGAGGAACAGGTAACCCTCGGCGTCGAGGTAGCCACCGTCGCCGGTGCGCAGCGTGGCGTCGTCGCCGAGTGCGGCCGCGGTGTCCTCCGGCCGGTTCCAGTAGCCGGCGGTGACCTGGTCGGAGCGGATCCGTACCTCCCCCACCTCGCCCGGGCCGAGTACGCGGCCGGTCGCCGGGTCGACGATCGTCAGCTCGACCCACGGGTAGGGCCGCCCGGCCGAGCGCATGAGGTGTGCCCGCGGGCCGTCCGGGTCGTGGTCGGCCGGGTCGAGCTGGGTGATCGCACCGGTGGTCTCCGTCGCGCCGTAGACCTGGAACAGCGGCGCCCGGAAGGTCTCGACGACCGCACGCAGCGCGCCGACCGTGATCGGCGAGGCGCCGTAGGCGATCGACCGCAGCGCCGACCAGTCCCGGTCGGCGGCACCGGGCACCGCGGACAACATCTGCAGCACGGCGGGGACGAGGAAGGCGTTCGTGACACGCTCGTCGGTCATCGTGTCGAGCAGCGGGCCGGGGACGATGTCGGCGACCAGCACACAGCGCGCGCCGGCGGCCAGGCACACCAGCGCATAGCCGACCCCGCCGATGTGGAACAGCGGCATCGCGACCAGCGCCGACGACGTGTGGTCGATCGACCAGTGCCCGGCGGCGAGCAGCAGCGCGCTGAACTGCCGGTGCGCGAGCAGCACACCCTTGGGCAGGCCGGTGGTGCCGGACGTGTAGAGCTGCAGCACCGTGTCGTCCGGGCCGGATCCGGCAGGCGGCGACGGCGGCAGGACGGTGGTCGCGGCATCGCGCCAGGCCGCGTGGTCCTCCCCCACGACGACGACCGGCCGCTCTCCGAACGCCGCGCGCAGCCCGGCGAAGTCCGGGCCGAGCACCACCAGCCCGGCGCGGGCGTCGTCGACCAGCGCCAGCAGGTCGGCCTCGGTGAGCCGGGTGTTGAGCGGGACCGACACGGCGCCGATCCGCGGGGCGGCGAAGAGCAGCTCCAGGAACTCCGGCCGGTTCTTCCCGATCCACACGACGCGGTCCCCCGCGCCGAGACCGAGGTCGCGCAGCGCCGCCGCGGTCCGCCCGGCCCGCTGCTCCAGCTCACCGTAGGTCGTGGCGACGCCGTCGACCGACAGCGCGACGAGGTCCGCGCGGGCCGGATCGGCCAGGATGTCGGTGAGCCGGAAGTCCTCGGCAGAGCTCTGACCTGGCACGTCGTTCTCCCTCGGTCGTCGGTGACGCAGGTTCGACGGAATCGTATATGATAGTCGCCGTGTCGACGGCCGACTCCGTGCTCGACCTCTCACCGGGTCGCACCCCCCAGCTGCCCGACCGGATCGCGCTCGTCCTGCGGGACCGCATCCTGTCCGGCGAGCTCCGACCGGGCACCTTCCTGCGGATGGACCGGATCGCCGCCGACCTCGGCGTCAGCCACACCCCGGTCCGCGAGGCGCTCCAGTCGCTGCGCGCCGAGGACATGGTCCACGCGGTGCCGCGGCGCGGGTTCGTCGTCGCCGAGCTGACCCGCGACGACGTCGCGGATTTGTTCGAGGTGCAGGCCGACCTGACCGGGACGCTGGCCGCGCGTGCCGCGCAGCGGCTGTCCCCCGCCGACCTCGCACCGCTGCGCGAGCTCGCCGACCGGATCGCCCGGCTGTGCGAACACACCCCCGAGACCCACGACCCGGCCGAGCTGGACCCGCTCGTGTCCGCCGAGCACCGGCTGCACGCCGAGATCAACCGGTCGGCGGGGTCGCGCAAGCTCGCCTGGCTGGTGGGGCGCTCGTCGCACTACCTACCGGCGCACTTCTACACCGGTTCGCCCGCCTGGCGGACCGGCGCGGTCGACGCGCACGTCGTCCTGCTGGACGCACTGGGCGCCGCCGACCCGGACGCGGCACGGGCTGCGATGCGCCGCCACGTCCTCGACGGCCGCGACCTGTTGCTCGCACACCTGGACCGCACCGGAATGTGGACCCACCACGACGAAGGAGTCATCTGATGCCCGTCACCCTGACCGAGGAGCAGGCCGCCCTGGCCACCGCGATCGGTGAGTTCTGCCGCCGCGAGGTCGGCTCCAAGGAGCGCCGCGACGAGCTGACCGACGGCGGCCGGCACGCCCACTCCGACGAGCTGTACCGGAAGATGGCCGAGCTGGGCTGGGTCGGCATCGCGGCCCCGGAGGCCTACGGCGGCGCGGGCCAGGGCATGCGGGAGCTGCTCGTGTTCCTGGAGGAGACCGCCTACGGCCAGGCCCCCATCGCCGGGTTCGGCACGACCGCCATCACCGCGGCCGCGATCGAGAAGTTCGGCACCGAGGACCAGAAGCAGGAGCTGCTCGGCGGGATGTGCCGGGGCAACGTCCTGGCGATCTCGATGTCCGAGCCCGAGGCCGGCTCCGACGTCGGCGGTCTGAAGTGCAAGGCGACCAAGACCGAGACCGGCTGGCGGATCGACGGGCAGAAGACCTGGTGCTCCAACGCGCACATCGCGTCGCACATCCTGCTGGTCGCCCGCACCTCCACCGAGGGCGGCAAGCACGACGGCCTCACCATGTTCGTCGTCCCCGCCGACGCCGCGGGGCTGACCGTGCGCGGTATCGAGACGATGGGCGGCAAGGAGGTCAACGACCTCTACTTCGACGCCTGTGAGCTGCCCGCCGACGCCGTCGTCGGCACCGAGGGGCAGGGCTGGCGCCAGCTCATGGCCGGCCTGAACCTGGAGCGGATGATGCTCGCCGGGCTGATGCTCGGGCTCGCCCGCCGCGCCTTCGACGACACCGTCGCCTACGTCAAGGAGCGCAAGCAGTTCGGCCGTCCGGTCGGCACCTTCCAGGCGCTGCGCCACCGCATCGCCGACAACGCCACCGAGCTGGAGGCGACCCGGCTCCTGGTGCACGACACCGCGCGGGTGATCGACGAGGCCCCGGCCGGAGCGCTGTTCCCGCGCGAGGCCTCGATGGCCAAGCTCAAGGCCACCGAACTCGCCAAGCACCTGTCCCTGGAGGGAATGCAGATGCTCGGCGGCTACGGCTACGCCACCGAGTACGGCATGGAGCGGCTGCTGCGCCAGAGCGTGGTCTCGACGGTGTACGGCGGGACCAGCGAGATCCAACGCGACATCATCGGCAAGTCCTACGGGCTGTAGGCCTCAGGCCGCGGAGTTCCGGGTGAGCTCCGCGGCCCCGCGGTCGTCGTCCGCCTCGGCCTGCTGGTCGGGGCGCGGGGCGGGGACGGCCGTCGGGCCGACGTGGGCGGCCGCCTCGGCGCGTACCCGCGCGGCCTCGGCGGCACGGCGGATGTGCGCCGGGACGAGCGCAGACCGCTCGGGCAGCCGCATCGGCGGCACCGCGCCACCGTTGCGGCGCACCTCACGGGACCGCTGCAGGTAGGCCCAGCCGCCACGGGCGAGCCGGCTGCCGCGCTCGACCAACCCGCTGTCGGGCATCGCGTCGCCGGCACCGGCCTCGCGGTCGGAGATGTGGCGCAGCCGGGCGACCGCGGCGGGGAGTCGGCGCAGTGCGACCGACCGGCCCTGCGGGGACAGCGCCACCTTCGCCAGGAAGCTGCCCAGCCCGATCGCGTAGCCCTCGAGCTGGGCGGTCAGCGCCGCCTGGTCGGGTCGGTGGTGGTGCCACAGGTAGGCGCCGGGTGCGTAGCCCAGGACGTGGCCGGCGAGGATCATGCGGACGAGGAACTCGCAGTCCTCGCCGCCGTGGGTGGGGGTGCCGGGGCCCATGGCCTCGTCGAAGCCGCCGACGGCGCGGGCGGCGCTGGCGCGGACGGCGAGGTTGGCGCCGATGCCGAACAGGCCGGGGGCGAAGGGGAAGATCGGGGAGTCCGCGGGGGGTTCGGCGAGGGTGAACCGGCGCGGGGTGAAGCCCTTGTTCCAGGCCAGGGCGACGTCGGCGGCGCGTTCCTCGGGGCTGGCGAGGCGGGCGGCCAGGACGGGGCCGGAGACGCAGGCGAGTTCGGGGTCGGCGGCGAAGGCGCCGGCGATGCGGGAGGCCCAGGCGGGGTCGACCTCGGTGTCGTCGTCGGTGAAGGCGACGATCTCGGTGCGCGCCTCGGCCAGACCCCGGTTGCGCCCGATGGACGCGCCGCGACGCGGCTCGCGGACGTAGCGGACCCGGTCGGAGCCCGCGGTACGCACGACCAGCTCGGTCCGCTCGTCGTCCGGGTCGTTGTCGACGACGACGACTGACAGCGCCGGGTGATCGGAGGCGAGGACCGCGCGCAAGCAGCGGGCCAGCGACTCGGGGCGGTTGCGCGTCGCGACGACCACGGTGACCGGGTCGGTCGCGGACGGCGCGGCGGCGACGGTGTCGGCCGCGGGCAGCCCGCCCACGGCGAGCGCGAGCTCCGCGGCCGTCGCCCGGCCGCCGCTCAGCGGCACCGTGACCTGGCCCTGCGGGGTGCCGCCGACGGTGACCAGCAGCCGTGCCGCGGCGAACCGCGGATCGACCTCGAGGTCGCGGGCCGGGGCGAGCCGGTCGAGCTCACCCACCCAGGTCGGTACGTCGGGAGTCGTCGCCATGAGCCCCATCCTGCTCACCGTCGCTGTGACGACGCTGAGACCGACCTGTGGGGACCACGGAGTGTGGGGCGCGCCACCCCGGACGGGGCCCCGCCCGGTGCCGCAGACCCGCCACGAGCCCCGAGGCCGGGGCCTAGGAGCGCCCGCGCGCCGCCAGCACCTCGGGGATCCGGTCCTCGATCCAGCCGACGAGCCCCGCGAGGTGACCGGTCACGCCGTGGCCGAGCTCGGTCAGGCCGTAGCTGACCTGCGGCGGGGTGGTCGGCACGACCTCACGGTGCACGAACCCGTCGCTCTCCAGGGTGCGCAGGGTCTGCGCCAGCATCTTCTCGCTGATCCCGCCGACGGCCCGGCGGAGCGCGGAGAACCGGTGGTCCCCACGGGACAGGACGACGAGGACGAGCACCGCCCACTTCGACGTCACGTGGTCGAGGACGGACCGCGACGGGCAGCTGCTGTTGAACGCGTCACCCGAGAACAGCCCCGTGCGCCGTTCCACCTGCGTGCTCACCGTGCAACCACCTACTTACCCCTAGGTACGTACTTACCGATCGAAAGCTTATCCGGCAGTGTGGCCACCGTCCACGACGAGATGGGGAGACAGCAATGATCATCGTGACCGGGGCGAGCGGGAAGCTGGGGGGCGCGGCCGTGCGGGCGCTGCTGGAGACCGTGCCGACGGAGCAGGTGGGCGTGCTCGCCCGGTCCGCGGAGAAGGTCGCCGACCTGGCAGCGGCCGGGGTCCGGGTGCATGTCGGCGACTACGAGGACCCGGCCTCGCTGAAGGCGGCGTTCGCCGGTGCCGACGGTCTGCTCTTCGTGTCCGGCTCGGACGTGACCCCCGGGGTGCGCGAGCGCCAGCACGGCAACGTGGTCCGGGCCGCGGCCGAGGCCGGCGTCGGGCACGTCGTCTACACCAGCGCCGTCGGGGCCGACCGGCCCGACGCGCCCGGCTTCCTCGCCGACCACACCGTCACCGAGGGCCTGCTGCGCGACTCCGGGCTGCCGGCGACACCGCTGCGCAACACCTTCTACTCCGACATGTTCGTCAACCCGGCCGTGGTCGGAGCGGCGATCGAGGCCGGGGAGACGGTCGCCGCGGACGGCGGCCGGGCGCTGAACACGGCCACGATCGCGGACCTGGCGCGGGCGGCCGCCGTCGTCGTGGCGGGTGGGCCGGGCGAGCACGCCGGGCGCGCCTACGAGCTGCGCGGTCCGCTGTGGACCTACGACGAGCTGGCCGCGACCATCGCCGCGGAGTCCGGGCGGCCGGTGACCCACCGCCGGATCCCGCTCGACGAGGCCGGCGACCTCGCGTTCCTGGGCGGACTCATCTCGTCGGGGCTGTTCGCCGAGCCGTCGGACGACCTCGCGGCGCTGCTCGGCCGTCCGGCGACCGGGATGCCCGAGCTGGTCCGCGCCTCCCTGGCCTGAGCCGGGAACAGAACGACCGGCGCCGCGGTTGTGGTTGACGTATCAACCGAACGGGCCGGAAGGAGGCCGCACCGATGAGGATCGACGCGCTGTCCTGGATGACCGGGACGGAAGCAGGGCCTGCCGACCGGTGGGAGCACGCCGGGTACCTGTTCGACTCCGGCGACCCCGCGGGGGCCGCGACGGTGCTCGCCGAGCTCGTCGCCGAGCAGCCCGAGGCCACCGCGGTCCGGCTGCTGCTGGCCCGCGCGTACTACCACTCCGCGCAGCTCGGCCGGGCCGAGACCGAGCTCCGCGAGCTGGTGGAGCGCGAGCCCGCCGACGGTTACGCCCACCTGCTCCTGGGGCGCACCCTGCAGCGCCGTTCGCGTCACGACGAGGCCGCACCGCACCTGCGGCTGGCCGAGGCGATGGGCGTCAGCGCCGGGTGACCGTGCTCGGCAGCGCCGGTTCCGACCGGCGCTGCCGGGGCACCACGACCGGGCCGGTGAGCCCGTCGACGACCGGGACACGGTCGACGAACAGCAGGTAGCCGCCGCAGGTGAGGGTGGCGAACAGCCCGAGCTCGACCGCGGCGTGCACCCCGTCGGACAGCATCACGATCATGCCGAGGTGCAGCCCGAGCCCGGCGACGACGGCGACCGGCCGCAGCCGCGACGACCACAGGCCGAACGCCACGAACAGCTCGGTGAGCACCGCACCGAAGGCCATCGGCACCAGGAACAGCGGGGTCAGGATCGCCGCCGGGACCAGCACCGAGTCCCACGCCCAGGACGCCAGCCCGTTGCCGGACAGGAAGTCCGGGCGGATCTTCGAGAGCGCGGCGTAGACGTAGACGATCGTGATCTGCGCCCGGAGCACCAGCACCGGCGCCGCCCACACCCGGCAGGTCCCCTGGTCACGCCACGAGCGGACCGACCAGGCCGCGTCGGAGTCGGTGAACGACAGCAGCACAGCCACGGTGAACAGCAGGTAGGTGTGGTTGGAGTAGTAGCCCGCGCCCCAGACGAAGCCCGCGGTGCACGACGCGACCACCAGGGCCGCCACCCGCGCGTTCCACCCAACGACGAGGGCCAGCGCCGCCAGCCCCATCACCGCGCCGAGTGCGAGCCAGACCGGCGCGGGCAGCACCGGGCCGACCCCGAAGAGCGGCCCGGCCCGGGTCCCGAGCAGCGGGCTCACGCCGAGCTCCAGCGCCTTCGCCCCGGCGACGAGCCCGACCAGGATGCGGTACCCGGCCAGCGGCCGCGCCGGAAGCGTGTCGGGGATCCTCAGCACGACTGCTCCCGCTCCGGACGGCCGTCCCAGGTCCGGGACACCGCGGTGAGGTCGGGGTTCGCCGCGCACAGCAGGTCCGGGACCGTGGACCCGTAGTGGACGGTCCGCTGCGGCCACGGCAGCGCCGCCGTGTCGAGACTCCGGAGGGCGCCGTCGGCGGTCCGTCCGGAGTAGGCGTACTCCGTCGAGGAGGCGACGAACATGCTCCACGAGTAGCGGCGCGGCGGGTCCGTGGTGAGCAGACCGACCGCGGGGATCACGGCCTCCACGACGACGACGCCCGCCAGCAGCCATCCCGCGGTCCTGCGCGTGAGTAGCGACACACCCGTCCCATCGCGCAACGACGTCCGGGCGTTAGCCGGTCACTTCGGGTCGAGGGAGTAGATCCGGACCCAGTCCACCTCGTAGGTCGCCGGCTGCATGTTGCCGCCGAAGAAGTTGTCGAGCTGGATGGTCAGGTGCCCGCTCGGCATGGCCTGGATGTTGCTGCGGCCGGACCGGGCGCCGTCGGAGAAGGAGAACCACTCCTTGCCGTCGATGAAGCCCTTCACGTGGTCGGGCGTCCATTCGATCGCGACGTTGTGCCACTCGCTCAGTGGTGCGCCGCAGTTCCTCTCCTTGGCGTGCTCCTGCTGGACCGCGCCGCGGCCGTGCGGGTAGTGGATGAACGCCTCGGCGCACCGCTCGCCGGGGGCACCGTTCTCCAGGAAGTCGTACTCGCCGTCCTGGGGCCAGCGGTCCGACTGCGGCCAGATGATCAGCAGCGGGTGGTACTGAGGTGTTCTCAGTAGCGGGGTGGCAGGTCGTGGCGACACGCCGAGGGTGGTGAGATGAGCGGGAACGGGGCAGGACCCCGGTAGATCGGTTCGGTCCAGCACAGATCGACACCGTCACCGAGGTCCTGCATGTCTGATCCTGTCACCTACACCGCTGTCCTCCCGATCGGGGAGCGCACCGTGGCCTATCTGGCGCGGCTCCTGGTCCTTCAACGCCGTCGACGTGGCACCCGGCGGCGGGCGTTGACCCCGTTCGCCCAGGCAGTGCTGGTGATCCGCTGGTTCTGTGATGCTACCCGGGTCCGATGTTCGGCCGGTGACAACGCGATCAGCACTGCAACGGCCTACCGTTACCTGCACGAAGGCATCGACGTCCTCGCCGCGGCCGCACCCGGCCTGCACGGAGCCCTGCTCGCCGCCCGCACAGCCGGGCACACCCACGTGAATCTCGACGGCACCCTGATCGCCACCGACCGGTGCCGCGCGCTCGGCCTCACCCCCGGGGTCGACCTGTGGTGGTCGGGCAAGCACCGCCGCCACGGCGGGAACATCCAGGTCCTCACCGCACCTGATGGATGGCCGCTATGGACCAGCGACGTGCGGCCGGGCCGCGAGCACGACACCCGCTGCGCCCGTACCCACCCCGGGCTGCTCGAGGGCCTGGCCGCGTTCACCGACGACACCCACGCCGCGCTGGGCGACCTCGGCTACGAAGGCGAAGCCGACCGGCTCACCGTGCCCATCAAACTCGCCCCCGGCCGCGGGCAGACGGTCAACCAGCGCACCGTCAACACCCTGCACTCAGCCCTTCGTGCTCTGGCCGAACGCGGAAACGCCCTGCTCAAGACCACCTTCGCCGCGTTGCGGCGAGTCACGCTATGTCCCTGGCGCACCGGCGCGATCACCGCAGCTGCGCTCGTACTACTCCACACCGAGTACGACCGCACGACATGATCAACCCGCTACTGAGAACACCTCACTGCCTGCCGTTGTTCGGGCCGGTGCCCTCGGAGCGGACGCGTGCCTCCCAGCGGCCGTACTGCTGGTTGAACTTCGACGAGATCCAGGCCGAGTCGCCGTTGCGGAGCCCGGTCTGGACGAGCTTGCCGTCCTTCACGGTGGACCGGCTGGCGCAGCGGCCGCCGTTGCCGGCGTGACCGGGCCAGCACTCGCCGGCCTGGTTCCACTTCGCCGGGTCGGGCGGTCCGGTGTAGTCGAACTCGTCCGACGCCGGCAGCGGCGCGCCCCAGCCGTAGCGCTCGGCCGCGCTGGTGGCGCCGGGGCGGGGCCTGCTCTGGTCGGCCGGTCGGGCCGAGGGGTCGGTCACGGCGGGCTCCTCCGTGGGGGCAGCCGGGTCTCCCGGCGACGCGGGCTTGTCGACCGGCGGGGTGGCCGGCTCCGTGGACGGAGTCTCCGCCGGGTCGGGGGCGGGCTGCTCGGCCGGGGCCGTGGGGGTGTCACCCGGGGCCGGAGCCGGCGGGGTCGTTGCCGGCGGGGTCGTTGCCGGCGGGGTCGTTGCCG
>NZ_MCIP01000001.1:2150388-2161536 GCF_001932425.1 Pseudonocardia sp. Ae505_Ps2 | reverse complement strand
ATGCGGTACCCGGCCAGCGGCCGCGCCGGAAGCGTGTCGGGGATCCTCAGCACGACTGCTCCCGCTCCGGACGGCCGTCCCAGGTCCGGGACACCGCGGTGAGGTCGGGGTTCGCCGCGCACAGCAGGTCCGGGACCGTGGACCCGTAGTGGACGGTCCGCTGCGGCCACGGCAGCGCCGCCGTGTCGAGACTCCGGAGGGCGCCGTCGGCGGTCCGTCCGGAGTAGGCGTACTCCGTCGAGGAGGCGACGAACATGCTCCACGAGTAGCGGCGCGGCGGGTCCGTGGTGAGCAGACCGACCGCGGGGATCACGGCCTCCACGACGACGACGCCCGCCAGCAGCCATCCCGCGGTCCTGCGCGTGAGTAGCGACACACCCGTCCCATCGCGCAACGACGTCCGGGCGTTAGCCGGTCACTTCGGGTCGAGGGAGTAGATCCGGACCCAGTCCACCTCGTAGGTCGCCGGCTGCATGTTGCCGCCGAAGAAGTTGTCGAGCTGGATGGTCAGGTGCCCGCTCGGCATGGCCTGGATGTTGCTGCGGCCGGACCGGGCGCCGTCGGAGAAGGAGAACCACTCCTTGCCGTCGATGAAGCCCTTCACGTGGTCGGGCGTCCATTCGATCGCGACGTTGTGCCACTCGCTCAGTGGTGCGCCGCAGTTCCTCTCCTTGGCGTGCTCCTGCTGGACCGCGCCGCGGCCGTGCGGGTAGTGGATGAACGCCTCGGCGCACCGCTCGCCGGGGGCACCGTTCTCCAGGAAGTCGTACTCGCCGTCCTGGGGCCAGCGGTCCGACTGCGGCCAGATGATCAGCAGCGGGTGGTACTGAGGTGTTCTCAGTAGCGGGGTGGCAGGTCGTGGCGACACGCCGAGGGTGGTGAGATGAGCGGGAACGGGGCAGGACCCCGGTAGATCGGTTCGGTCCAGCACAGATCGACACCGTCACCGAGGTCCTGCATGTCTGATCCTGTCACCTACACCGCTGTCCTCCCGATCGGGGAGCGCACCGTGGCCTATCTGGCGCGGCTCCTGGTCCTTCAACGCCGTCGACGTGGCACCCGGCGGCGGGCGTTGACCCCGTTCGCCCAGGCAGTGCTGGTGATCCGCTGGTTCTGTGATGCTACCCGGGTCCGATGTTCGGCCGGTGACAACGCGATCAGCACTGCAACGGCCTACCGTTACCTGCACGAAGGCATCGACGTCCTCGCCGCGGCCGCACCCGGCCTGCACGGAGCCCTGCTCGCCGCCCGCACAGCCGGGCACACCCACGTGAATCTCGACGGCACCCTGATCGCCACCGACCGGTGCCGCGCGCTCGGCCTCACCCCCGGGGTCGACCTGTGGTGGTCGGGCAAGCACCGCCGCCACGGCGGGAACATCCAGGTCCTCACCGCACCTGATGGATGGCCGCTATGGACCAGCGACGTGCGGCCGGGCCGCGAGCACGACACCCGCTGCGCCCGTACCCACCCCGGGCTGCTCGAGGGCCTGGCCGCGTTCACCGACGACACCCACGCCGCGCTGGGCGACCTCGGCTACGAAGGCGAAGCCGACCGGCTCACCGTGCCCATCAAACTCGCCCCCGGCCGCGGGCAGACGGTCAACCAGCGCACCGTCAACACCCTGCACTCAGCCCTTCGTGCTCTGGCCGAACGCGGAAACGCCCTGCTCAAGACCACCTTCGCCGCGTTGCGGCGAGTCACGCTATGTCCCTGGCGCACCGGCGCGATCACCGCAGCTGCGCTCGTACTACTCCACACCGAGTACGACCGCACGACATGATCAACCCGCTACTGAGAACACCTCACTGCCTGCCGTTGTTCGGGCCGGTGCCCTCGGAGCGGACGCGTGCCTCCCAGCGGCCGTACTGCTGGTTGAACTTCGACGAGATCCAGGCCGAGTCGCCGTTGCGGAGCCCGGTCTGGACGAGCTTGCCGTCCTTCACGGTGGACCGGCTGGCGCAGCGGCCGCCGTTGCCGGCGTGACCGGGCCAGCACTCGCCGGCCTGGTTCCACTTCGCCGGGTCGGGCGGTCCGGTGTAGTCGAACTCGTCCGACGCCGGCAGCGGCGCGCCCCAGCCGTAGCGCTCGGCCGCGCTGGTGGCGCCGGGGCGGGGCCTGCTCTGGTCGGCCGGTCGGGCCGAGGGGTCGGTCACGGCGGGCTCCTCCGTGGGGGCAGCCGGGTCTCCCGGCGACGCGGGCTTGTCGACCGGCGGGGTGGCCGGCTCCGTGGACGGAGTCTCCGCCGGGTCGGGGGCGGGCTGCTCGGCCGGGGCCGTGGGGGTGTCACCCGGGGCCGGAGCCGGCGGGGTCGTTGCCGGCGGGGTCGTTGCCGGCGGGGTCGTTGCCGGCGGGGTCGTTGCCGGCGGGGTCGTTGCCGGCGGGGTCGCCGGCTTCTCCGCCGGTGCAGGTGTGTCGACCGGGGCCGGCTTCTCCGCCGGAGCAGCGGCCGGCGGACCCGCAGGCTGGGGGGCCGCAGTCGGCGCCCCAGCCGGAGCGGGCTTCTCCGCCGGAGCAGGCTTGGCCGGCGGAGCAGCAGCCGGCGGAGCAGCGGGCCGCGGGGCCGGAGCCGCAGCCGGAGCGGGCTTGGCCGCCGGAGCCGGAGCCACTGCCGGAGCGGCGGGCTTCCCGGCCGGCGCCGCGGGAGCGGTGGGGGCGGTCCCGGCTGCCGGGACGGGCTTTGCCACGGGGACCACCGCTGCGGCGGCCGGATCCCGTGGAGCGGACGCGGTCACCGGCACGGTCGGAGCCTTGGCGGGAGGAGCCGGAGCGGTGGCTCCGTCCGCGGCCTTCCCGGAGGGCGCGGACGGAGCGCCCAGGGTGGCCCGCGTGGGCGGCACGGAAGCGGCAGGCGCGGAACCGACGGCCGCCCCCTCGGGTGCGGCCGAGCTCGTCGTGTCCTCGGCGCCCCGCACGACGGTCTCGCTCGCCGTCGTCCCGGCGCCTGCGGCCCAGGACGACGATCGCAGAGCGGAGTCGACCGGACTCCCCGAGCTCCCCGACGGGCTGGACATCGGTTCGGCGAGCACGCCGGGCGCCGCGGGCAGCGCCGGCTGCGGGGCGACGCCGGACACGACGGGTGCGCTCGCCGCGGGCAGAGGCGCGCCGTCGGTGATCAGGAGCACCCCTCCGGTATAGAAGACGGCACTCACCGTCACCACCGCCGCAGCGCTCATCACTGTGCGTCGTTCCAGTCCACGCCTCATTGGCCCCGTTCCCGTCCCATCGGTGTCCGCCTTGTCCGATATCGAGGAAACTAGAAGCACACAGTGCACAACAGCCACTCCCGCCACTCGTATGAGGGACGAACTCACCCTCACGGCGGTCACCCGAATCCATCCGGTGCTCCGATTGCGCTGTGACACAAAGGAACGCGGGAATAATCGGGATCAGTGGGACGACGGGGATGAGTCCGCTGCTCCGTTCGAGCGGTCGCCACAGATCGCCGCTGGTCAGGGCCGGGCGGGCGATGTCTCCGGTGCCTGCCCCCGGACCAGCACCGCGACCCGCGACGGCGCCCCGGTCACGGCGGACGCCGGCCCGTCGCTCCAGCCCGCCGCAGGTGCTCCGGCCACCAGCGGTGGCCGCCGGCCGGAGCGGTGCCGCCGGTACCAGTGGACACTGGGGTCGTGATCGACGATCCGATCGCCCGGCTGGAGCGGCTCGCCGGGCCGGAGGGCACCGCACTGCTGGACCGGCTCGCCGTCGCCGATCGTGGCGGCGACGCCGCGCTGCGACTGGGTACCGCGTTGCGCCGCGAGCACGACGCCGAGCTGGTAGCCGACGCGATGGCCCAGGCCGACCTGCGCGACCGGGCGGCCCGCAAGTTCGCACGGGCACGGCAGATGTGGTTCACCCGTGACGGGCTCGAACAGGCGTCGTCGGAGGTGATCGCACGGCACCGCGCCGCGCGGTTCGCCGGCCGCACGGTGCTCGACCTGTGTTGCGGGATCGGCGGGGACCTGGTGTCGCTCGTCGCCGCGGGGCACGACGTCACCGGCGTCGACCTCGACCCGGTGCACCTGTGGATGGCGGCCCGCAACGCCGCCGTACACGGGGGGCGGGCCCGCACGGTGCGCTCCGACGTCCGCGATGTCGACCTGTCCGGCGCCGACGGTGTCTTCGTCGACCCCGCCCGGCGCACCGGCGGCGGCCGGCTGCGCACCGGGGAGTCCGAGCCGCCGCTGGAGTGGTGCGTCGGGCTGACCGGCCGGGTCGGCGCGGTGGGGGTCAAGGCGGCCCCGGGCATCGACCACGACACCGTCCCGGCCGGCTGGGAGATCGAGTTCCTCGCGCTCGGGCGCGAGCTGAAGGAGGCGTGCGCCTGGTCGCCGGCGGTGGCCGGGGCCCGCACGCGCGCCACCGTCGTCCACGACGACGGGGTGCACCAGCTCTCCGGCGAGCCCGACCCGCCGGACGGGGACACCGGGATCGCGGTCGGCGAGCCGGGCGGGTGGCTGCTGGACCCGAACCCGGCCGTCACCCGCGCCGGGCTGGTGTCGGCGCTCGCGCGGGCCACCTCGACGTCGCGGATCGACCCGCGGATCGCGTTCCTGACCGGCGACGACGAGCCCCCGCCCACCCCGTTCGCCCGCCCGCTGCGGGTGCTCGACTCCCGCCCGTGGGACCAGAAGCGGCTGCCGCGTCTGCTCCGCGACCTGGACGTCGGGGCGGTCGACGTGCGCCGCCGCGGCCTGGCCGGCGACGTCGAGGCGCTCGCCCGCAGGCTGCGCGGCCGCGGGTCGCGGCACGCGACCGTGGTGATGACCCGGGTCGAGGACCGGCCGTGGGGCCTGGTCTGCGTGGAGCCGGGCAGCGCCTGATCAGCCGCGCCCGGGGAAGTGGATGAACTCCAGCGTGATGCCGTCCGGGTCGCGGAACTCCAGGGTGGCGTAGTCGGTCGGGTCGGTCCGGTCGACTACGCCGCCGTGCGGCACCGTGAGCGCGTCCAGCCAGGCGGCCCAGTCGTCGAGGGTGGCCCGGTCCGCGACGCCGAACGCCAGGTGGTCCAGGGCCCCGCGGACCGGGCTGCCGTCGCCGTCGGCGTGCAGCTCGATCATCACCCCGGTGACCGCGTCGAGCAGCAGGGCCGCCTTCTCCGGGTCGCCACCGCCCGCACCGTGGTGCGGGAAGGTCATCGGCAGCCGTTGCAGCCCGAGGACGCGCTGGTACCACAGCGCACTGGACTCCACGTCGGTCACGACGGCCGACACGTGGTGGAAGCCGGTGACCGCCGGTCGTTCGATGGCCGAACCCATGGGCGTCCTTCTCCTCGCCGGCCACCCGCGGGATGACCGGGCCTGCTCCTCGTCGCGGTGCAGTACACCACCGGCGCCCGCCCGGGGTGCGGACGGCCGCCGTCCCATGATCGGCCGCACGGGTACCGGCACGTCCCGCCCGGTCGGTGTGTGTCGCGTTGCCCGCCCCCGGCCGGGCGTGGAACCGTCGGCCGCGTGACGACGATCGCCGAGGTCCCCGAGTCCATGCGGTGCAGCGTGCTGCGTGCCGCCGGAGAGCTGCAGGTCCAGCAGCGCCCGGTCCCCCGCCCCGGCCCGCGCGAGGTGCTGGTGCGGGTCGCCTCGGTCGGCACCTGCGGCTCGGACGTGCACTACTTCCGGCACGGCCGGATCGGGGAGTTCGTGCTGCGTGAGCCGATGGTGCTCGGGCACGAGCCGTCCGGGCGGATCGTCGGCGTCGGCGAGGGCGTCGACACCGGCCGGATCGGCGAGCGGGTCTCGCTGGAGCCGGGCGTGCCGTGCCGGCGCTGCCGCTACTGCCACACCGGCGCCTACAACCTGTGCCCGGACATGGTCTTCTTCGCGACCCCGCCGGTCGACGGCGCGTTCGCCGAGTACGTGACGGTCGCCGACGACTTCGCCCACCCCGTCCCCGAGCACGTCTCCGACGACGCCGCCGCGCTCCTCGAACCGCTCTCGGTCGCGCTGTGGGCGCACCACAAGGCGCGCACCGGGGCCGGGTCGCGGGTGCTCGTCGCCGGTGCCGGGCCGATCGGTCTGCTCGTCGCGCAGGTGGCCGCGGTGCTCGGGGCCGCGGAGGTCGTCGTCAGTGACCCGGACCCGGCGCGTGCCGCGCTGGCCCGCGACTTCGGGGCGACCGACGTCGTCGCCCCGGGTACCGACGTGTCCGGGGTGGACGCCTTCGTCGACTGCTCCGGGGTGCCGGCGGCGGTGCTGGGCGGGCTGCCCTCGGTCCGCCCCGGCGGCACCGCGGTGCTGGTCGGGATGGGCGCCGACGAGATGACGCTGCCGGTGTCGGCGCTGCAGTCCCGCGAGATCACCCTGACCGGCACCTTCCGCTACGCCAACACCTGGCCCACCGCGGTGCGCCTGGCCGCCACCGGTGCGGTGGAGCTGGACCGGTTGGTGACCGGGCACGTCGACCTCGACCACGTCGGCGACGCGCTGTCCCCCGACCCGTCGCAGGTCAAAGTGGTCGTACGTCCGTGAGGCTCGCCGCCGGTCCCGGGTGGACCGACGTCGTCGCCGGGCTCGTGGCCACCGCGCCCGCCGGCCCGGCCGGGAACCGGCTGGTCACCGTCGACGGCTTCTCCGGCGCCGGGAAGTCGACCCGGGCCCGGGAGCTGGCCGACCGGCTCGCCGCCCCGTTGCTCGAGATCGAGGACCTGTGCCCCGGCTGGGACGGCCTGGCCAGGGTCCCGGCACTGGCCCGGCGCGGGATCGGGGACCCACTGGCCGCCGGGACGACGCTGCGCTGGACGTCGTGGGACTGGGTGCACGACCGGCCGGGTCCAGAGCGGACGCTCGCACCGGCACCCGTCGTCGTGCTGGAAGGGTGCGGGAGCGGCGCGGCCGAGCTCGCGCCGGTGACCGCGCTCGCGATCTGGGTGGACGCGCCCGCCGACGAGCGGGAGCGGCGACTGCGGGATCGGGCGGACTGGCCCGGGTACGCCCCGTTCCGCGACGGCTGGCGCCGCGCCGAGCAGGAGCTGGCCCGCTCCGGGGGTGCCCCGGAGCGGGCCGAGGTCGTCCTGCACGGGTGAACGCGGACGGGGCCCGGCACCACCCCCCACGAGGGTGCCGGGCCCTGCCGCGCCGTCAGACCCGGGCGCGCCGGACGACGAGGTAGCCGCCGACGGCGGCGAGCACCCCCACCAGCAGCGGGTAGCCGGCGAGCAGCAGCGGCACCGGCGCCCCGGTGAGGAACCGGCCCACCGCCGGCCATGCCTGCTGCAGCGTCACCAGCACCACGGCCACCCCGACCACCAGTCCGACGCCGACGCCCAGCGCCCACACCCCGAGCTGCCCCCAGCGCCGGAAGACCGCTCCGGACAGCAGGAACACGGCGCCGACCACGAACATCGGGACCCAGTAGCAGAGCATCGTCAGCAGCACGTTCTGCCCCGACAGGAACCCCACCGCGAAGAACTGCATCCCGACACCCCAGCCGCCGGTCGCCCCCTCGATCTCCAACAGCACGGTCAGCAGCACCGAGTGCAGCAGGGTCTCCACCGCGAGCAGGGACAGCACCCCGGTGTAGAAGTGCCGCCGGGTGATGCCCAGGCTCAGCGCGAACGGCATCACCTGCGTCATCGTGACCAGGTACTGCGACCCCACGATGAAGAACAGCGCGGCGAGCGCACCGGTGACCCCGCCCTCGGGGGAGCCGGTACCGGCACGCACGGCCCAGAAGACGGCCACGTTGATCGCGAAGATGGCGGCCAGGATGACCCAGGGCATGCCGACCCGGTTGCGGGCGTCGACGAGGTTCATCCGGAGCACCGCGGCCAGCCTGCTCCCGGTGGTCACGGGACGGTCGACCTCGGCGACGGCAGCGGCGGTGGTCATGACAGGACCTTCCGGTCGGAGCGGGCGGCGGAGTTCTGCTGGGTGGTGCGTACGACGAGCTGCTGCAGCGAGACCGGCTCGAACTGCAGCTCCGGCAGCGTGGGCTCGGACACCGCGCCGGACAGCGTCACGCGCAGGAAGCCACCCATCTGCTCGCGGTGCAGCTCGACGTGCCCGCCGGCGAACCGCTCGACGGCCTCGACCGGCCCGGTCACGGTGACGGCGCTCCCCCGCAGGTCCTCGGCGTCGGAGTCGATCAGGACCCGGCCGCCGTCGATCAGGACGACGTGCTCGATCAGGTCGGACACCTCGTCGATGAGGTGCGTGGACAGCACCACGGTGCGCGGGTGCTCGGCGTAGTCGGCGAGCAGGCGGTCGTAGAACAGCTGGCGGGCGACGGCGTCGAGACCGAGGTAGGGCTCGTCGAAGAAGGTCAGCGGGGCCCGCGACGCGAGTCCGATGATCACGCCGACGGCGGAGACCTGGCCGCGGGAGAGCTTCTTGGCCCGCCGGGTGCGCGGGAGCGCGAACTCCTCGACCAGCTGGTCGGCGAACGCCTGGTCCCAGTGCGGGTACACGGTCGCGGCGGCGCGCAGTGCGTGCCCGACGGTGTAGGAGTCCGGGTACTTCAGCGACTCGCGGATGAAGCAGGTGCGGGCGAGCACCGGTGCGTTCTCGTAGGGCTGCTCGCCGAAGATCTCAGCGCGCCCGGAGGACGCGAAGTTCTGCGCGGTGAGGATCTGCATCGCGGTGGTCTTGCCGGCGCCGTTGCGGCCGAGCAGCCCGTGGATGCGGTTCTCCTCCAGCGCGAACGTCACGTCGTCGAGCGCGGTCACGTCGCTGCCGTAGCGCTTCGTGACGCCGTGCATGGCGATCACGTTCGTACTCATCGGTCGTCCCCCCAGACGTCGATCATCTTCTTGAGCTGCTCGGGGTCGATCCCGAGCTTGCGGGCCTCGGTGACCAGCGGAGCGATGTACTGCCGGGCGAAGTCCTCGCGACGGCTCTCCAACAGCCGGGTTCGCGCCCCCTGCGCGACGAACATGCCGATCCCCCGTCTCTTGTAGAGCACACCCTGTGCGACCAGCTGGTTGAGACCCTTCGCCGCGGTGGCCGGGTTGATCCGGTGGAAGGCGGCGAGCTCGTTGCTGGACGGAACCTGGGTCTCCTCCGGGTAGGTCCCGTCCACCACGGCGGACGCGATGTCCTCCGCGATCTGCGCGAACAACGGGCGGCCGTCGTCGATCACGGCGGCCTCACGGTGTCGTAGCTCGGTGGTTCATTACTCATGTAATGAACCACCGAGCCAAGAGGCCGCCGCGTCCAGGGGCGGCCGCTACCTTCCGCTTGGCAGAGCATCGCTCTCGTCGTCGACCATTGTTCATGCAGTGCTCTACGGTGACCCGGTGAACGCCTCCCGCACCGCCCGCGAGCGGGCCCGCGCCGAGCTCGTCTCCGAGATCACCGCGGCGGCGCGCCGCCAGCTGGCCGAGACCGGCGCGGCGGCGCTGTCCATGCGTGCCGTGTCCCGCGAGATCGGGATGGTGTCCTCGGCACTGCACCGCTACTTCCCCACCCGCGACGACCTGCTCACCGCGCTGATCGTGCAGAGCTACGACGCGCTCGCCGACGCCCTCGCCGCGGCCGACCCCGGCTCAAGCCCGGCCGAGCAGTGGCGGGCGATCGCGCAGGCCCTGCGCGGCTGGGCGCTGGCTCACCCCCACGAGTACGCGTTGATCTACGGCTCCCCCGTGCCGGGCTACCACGCGCCGACCGGCACCGTCCCCGTCGCGGCCCGGGTCCTGGAGCCGCTCGCCCGCGCTCTGGCCACCGCGCATGCCGCGGGGACGCTCGTCGACGCGCCCGAACCGGACCCCGCGCTCGCCGCCGACGCCGACCGCGTCCGCGCCGCACTGGGCCTCCCGGACCTGTCCGACGGGGCCGTGTTCGCCGCCCTCACCGCATGGACCGGGCTGTTCGGGCACCTGTCCTTCGAGCTGTTCGGCCAGTTCGAGAACGCCGTCGACGCCCGCGACGCGCTGTTCGCGGGCACCGTCGAACGCCTGGGCCGGGTCGCGGGCCTGCTCTGAGCGCTCCCCCGGCCCGAGGAGCGGCGCCGCCCGATGCCGGTCGAACTAGCTCCGGGTGAGCAGCGCAGGTCAGCGGCTCAGGTCAGCGGCTCAGGTCAGCGGCGCAGCCGCCCGGCGAGCCGGCGGAGGCGTGCGCCCAGGTCGCCCGGCACCCCGCCCTGCTCGACCCGGACGACGAGCGCCGTCGCCGCGACCGCCACCAGCAGCGCGACGATCAGGTCGCCGAACGGCCCCACCCCGAGGCGCCCGCTCCCCAGCGCCGCGGCCGCGGTCCCGACCGGCGGCAGCCACGGCTGCGTCCCGGTCACCACGAGCACGACCAGCGCACCGATCAGCGCGACACCCTCGTTGCGGATCACCGGCCGCGAGAACACCGACCCCACCGCGGCGCCGGTGATCCCGCAGGCCAGGTGGGCGAGCAGGCCGTCGAGCAGGCTCCCGGTCGTCGCCGTGCCCCAGGCGGCGATCACGCCCCACACCACCGCGAGCAGCCCCAGCAGCGCCACGCCGGCCGTCGCGGCGATCAGCACGCCGGCCGCGACCGGCCACGGGCCCCCCGCGGCGGACAGGGTGACGGCGCGGGAGTCGTCGTCCTCGGACTCGGCCAGCGCGTGTGCCAGCCAGGCCCCGACCGGGTAGAGCAGCAGCGCGCTGGCCGCCCACGGCGCGGGCAGCGGGCCGGGCGCCCCGCCGAACAGCACGGCGAGGGCGCCGGCGTAGAGCACCAGCGGGGCGACGAAGCGTTCGGTGCGGCCGACGTCCTCGCCCAGCAGCATCGCGACGGCGAAGGCCGAGCGCATCCGCCGCGTCACCGGCGGCCTCTCGGGGGAGCCGGACGGACCGGCCGCACCGAGCGGACCGCGCAGCCCGCGGCGAGCGCGGCCGCCAGCCAGGCGTCGCTCTCGGGGGCGGGGACCCGCACGGTGAACCGGCCCGGCGCCGCGCCCTCGACGCGGGCGGGCGGCAGCACCCGTTCCAGCAGCGGGCGGGGGTCGCCCGCGCAGGCCATGTCCAAGCGCATCATCGCCCCGGGCGGCGGCGCGGTCGGCAGCGGCACGGAGTCCGGGTCGGAGGCAGTCGCGATCCGGCCCTCGCGCAGCCTGTGCAGGCGGGCGCCGGGCAGGCCCGCCGCGGTGCCGGTGTGGTCGGTCAGCAGGGTCGGGGCGGCGCGCGCGGCGAGCAGCCTGGTCAGGGCGTCCGCGGCGTCGTCGTCGAGGCCGTTCCAGGGCTCG
>NZ_MCIP01000001.1:2008904-2150363 GCF_001932425.1 Pseudonocardia sp. Ae505_Ps2 | reverse complement strand
GTTCCAGGGCTCGTCGAGCACGAGCAGCCCCGGCTCGCAGGCCAGCGCCTGCACCAGCCCGACCTTGCGGGCGTTGCCGGTGGACAGGTCGGCCATCGGCTCGTCGTCGTCGCCGTCGTACCCGAGCTCGGTCAGGAGCTCATCGGCTCGGTCGGCGGCGTCGTCGACGTCCACGCCGCGCACTCGGGCGATGTGGTCGAGCCAGCGTCGCGGGGTCAGCTTGCGAGCGGCCGGGAAGCGGTCGGGCAGGTAGCCGACGACCTCGGGGACGTCCTCGACCTCACCCGCGGTCGGGGCGAGCGCGCCGGCGGCGATCCGCAGCAGCGTGGACTTGCCCGCCCCGTTGCCGCCCCGCACGACGGTCGGCACGGCCGGGTCGACGTCGAGGTCGGCGCCGCGCAGCGCGACCGCCCCCGACGGGTGGGTGTGGTGGATCCCGACCAGGCGCACCCGACCACCTCCACCGCTCGTCTCCCGCGTGCGTGACGATCAGGTTCGCACAGCGGCGCGGCCGTCCGGGCCGGCGGTGGCACGGCGGTACGGCCCGTGGCGGGGGCGGTACGCAGGGCTGTCGAGATCACCCGTTCGGCGCAGCCGGGCGTCGGCTCGGCGCGTTCAGCCGGTCCCGGTCGACACCGCGGCGTCGCGGTTGCGGCGCTGCCGGAGCTTCCGCACGACCAGCCACACGATCACCGCCGCGCCGAGCACGGCGACGACCTTGCTGATCGGCGACATGTAGACCTCGATGACCTCCCAGCGCTCACCGAGCGCGAAGCCGAGGTAGACGAACAGCGCGTTCCAGACACCGCTGCCGATCGCGGACAACGCGGTGAACCGCAGCAGCGGCATCCGGGCGATCCCGGCCGGGATCGAGATGAGGCTGCGCACGATCGGGATGCAGCGCCCGCCGAGGACGAACCAGTTCCCCCAGCGCTCGAACAGGGCCAGCCCCTTCTCCAGGTCCTTCTGGCTGGAGACGACGAACCAACGGCGGCCGCACAGCCGGTGCACCCGTTCGTAGCCGAGCCAGTGCCCCAGCGCGTAGAGCACCAGCGCACCGGCGACGGCCCCCATCGTGGCCGCCGCCCAGACGCCGATGGGGCTCATCGCGCCGGTCGAGGCGCGGAAGCCGCCCAGCGGGAGGATCACCTCCGACGGGATCGGGGGGATCACATTTTCCAGAAAGATCAGCAACCCGATGCCTGCGGCGCCGAGCCGGTCCACGATGTCGAACACCCACTGCGTCACGCACCCCATGGTGCCTGAAGATCAGATCGCCCGGTTGGTCCGGTTCGACCGGTCCCGACGGGCGGGCCGGATCCGCTCGACCGACGAGCAGCGCGGCGAGAACGGCGCGCGGCGGATCCGGAACGCACCGACCCCCGCCGGCGAGGGGCCGGCGGGGGTCGGTGTCGGACGGGATCAGGCGGCCGCGGTGGCCGACTCCCCCTTCGCCGCGCGGTCACGCAGGGACTGCGGGACCTCGAAGCGCTCGCCGTACTTGGCCTTGAGCTCGTCGGCACGGGCCACGAAGCCGGCCGGGCCACCGGGGTAGCCCTCGATGTACTGCAGCACGCCACCGGTCCAGGCCGGGAAGCCGATGCCGAAGATCGAGCCGATGTTGGCGTCGGCGACGGTGGTCAGCACGCCCTCGTCGACACACTTCACGGTCTCGATCGACTCGATGAACAGCATGCGCTCGGACAGCTCGTGCAGGTCGACGTCGTGGTTCGTCGCACCGAACTGCTCGCGCAGGCCCGGCCACAGGCGGGTGCGCTTGCCGTTCTCGTACTCGTAGAACCCGGCGCCGGAGCTCTTGCCCTTGCGGTCGAACTCGTCGACGAGCCGGTCGATCACCGGGTCGGACGGGTGCGGGGTCCAGGTGCCGCCGGCGGCCTCGACGCCCTTCCTCGTCTCCTCGCGGATCTTGCGCGGCAGCGTGAGGGTCAGCTCGTCCATCAGCTGCAGCACCGGGGCCGGGTAGCCGGCCTGCGACGACGCCTGCTCGATCGTCTGCGGGTCGATGCCCTCGGCGATCATCGCGACGCCCTCGTTGATGAAGGTGCCGATGACCCGGCTGGTGAAGAACCCACGGGAGTCGTTGACGACGATCGGGGTCTTCTTGATCCCCAGGGTCAGGTCGAACGCCTTGGCCAGTGCCTCGTCGCCGGTCCGCTCACCCTTGATGATCTCGACCAGCGGCATCTTGTCGACCGGCGAGAAGAAGTGCAGACCGATGAAGTCGTCCGGACGGTCGACCCCCTTGGCCAGCTCGGTGATCGGCAGCGTCGAGGTGTTCGAGCACAGCAGCGCGTCGGCGTTGATGTACTTCGCGGCTTCGCGGAACACCTCCTGCTTCAGCTCCACGGACTCGAACACGGCCTCGATGACGACGTCGCAGCCGGCGAGGTCGGCGTAGTCGTCGGTCGGCAGGATCCGGCCGAGCAGCGCGTCGCCCTTCTCCTGCGTGGTCTTGCCGCGCGCGACGCCCTTCTCGACCAGCCCCTGGGAGTAGGCCTTGCCCTTCTCGGCGGCCTCCTTCGAGACGTCCTTGAGGACGACCTCCCAGCCGGCGAGGGAGCAGACGTAGGCGATGCCAGCACCCATCATCCCGGCGCCGAGCACCGCGACCTTGGTGGGCTGCCACTTCTCCGGCGCGCTGGGGCGGGACTTGCCGCCGTTGATCGCGTTCAGGTCGAAGAAGAACGCCTTGATCATGTTCTTCGCGACCGGGCCGGTGACGAGCTCCGCGAAGTAGCGGCCCTCGATCTTGAGCGCGGTGTCGAAGTCGACCTGGCTGCCCTCGACGGCCGCGGAGAGGATGTTGCGCGGCGCCGGCATCGGCGCGCCCTTGAGCTGCTTGCGCAGGTTCGCCGGGAACGCGGGCAGGATCGACGCGAGCGACGGGTTCGACGGCGTGCCGCCGGGGATCTTGTACTTCGGCCGGTCCCAGGGCTGGGTGGTGTGCTCGGGGTTGGCGAGCACCCAGGCGCGGGCCTTGTCGAACGCCTCCTCGCGGGTGGCCGCGAGCTCGTCGATCAGGCCCAGCTCCAGCGCCTTGGCCGGCTTGTGCCGCTGGCCCTGCGCGAGGACGTTCATGAAACCGTTCGCGATGCCCAGCATGCGGGTGACGCGGGTGACGCCGCCACCGCCGGGCAGCAGGCCGAGGCTGACCTCGGGCAGGCCGTAGACCACGCCCTTCGCGTCGACGCCGACCCGGTGGTGGGTGGCCAGCGCGATCTCCAGGCCTCCGCCGAGCGCCGCGCCCACCAGGGCGGACGCGACCGGACGGCCGAAGGTCTCCAGCGTGCGCAGCTGGCCCTTGACCTCGGCGACCATCGTGAGGATCTGCTCGGCGTCGTCGGGGCCGGCCGCGATGAGCTGGTCCAGGTTCCCGCCGGCGAAGAAGGTCTTCTTGGCCGAGGTGATGACGACACCGACGATGTCGTCCTTGTGCTTCACCAGGTCGTCGACGACCTCCCGCATGGCGTCGCGGTAGGCGTCGTTCATGGTGTTGGCGCTGCTGGCGGGATCGTCGAGGGTGACGACGGCGATGCCGTCGGCGTCCTTCTCCCAGCGGACGGCCTTCTGCTCACTCACTGCTGTTCAGTCCTTCCGAGATTCCGGGAGATTCAGACGCGCTCGACGATGGTGGCGATGCCCATGCCGCCGCCCACGCAGAGCGTGGCCAGGCCGCGGCGCAGGTCACGGCGCTCCAGCTCGTCGACGAGGGTGCCGAGGATCATCGCGCCGGTGGCGCCCAGCGGGTGGCCCATGGCGATGGCGCCGCCGTTGACGTTGGTGATGTCGTGCGAGATGTCCATGTCGCGCATGAAACGCAGCGCGACGGCCGCGAAGGCCTCGTTGATCTCGAAGAGGTCGATGTCGCCGACCGACAGCCCGGCCTTGGCCAGCGCCTTGCGCGCGGCGGGCGCCGGGCCGGTCAGCATGATGGTCGGGTCCGCGCCGGACAGCGCGGTGGCGACGATCCGGGCCCGCGGGGTCAGGCCGTTGGCCTTCCCGGCCGCCTCGGTGCCGATCAGGGTCAGCGCGGCGCCGTCGACGATGCCGGAGGAGTTGCCCGCGTGGTGGACGTGGTCGATCTTCTCGATCCAGTGGTACTTCTGCAGCGCCACCGCGTCGAAACCGCCGTCGCGGCCCATCATCTCGAACGACGGCTTGAGCCCACCGAGCGTCTCGACGGTCGCGCCGGCCCGGATGTGCTCGTCGCGGTCGAGGACGGTCACCCCGTTGCGGTCCTTGACCGGGACGATCGAGTTCGCGAAGCGGCCGTCGGCCCACGCCTTGGCCGCACGGGTCTGCGACTCCACGGCGAAGGTGTCGACGTCCTCGCGGGACCAGCCCTCGATGGTGGCGATGAGGTCGGCGCCGATGCCCTGGGGCACGAAGCCGGTGCGGTAGTTGGTGTCGGGGTCCATCGCCCAGGCGCCACCGTCGGAGCCCATCGGCACGCGGCTCATGGCCTCGACGCCACCGGCGAGGACGAGCTCCTCCATGCCGGAGCGGACCTTCTGGGTCGCGGTGTTCACGGCCTCCAGGCCGGACGCGCAGAACCGGTTGAGCTGCACACCGGCGACGGTGTCGGGCAGCCCGGCCGCGATCGCGGCGGTCTTGGCGATGTCACCGCCCTGGTCGCCGATCGGCGAGACGACACCCAGCACCAGGTCGTCGATGGTGTTCGTGTCGAGCTGCGGGTTCCGCTCGCGGACCGCGTCGATCAGGCCGGTCACCAGCGAGATCGGCTTGACCTCGTGCAGCGAACCGGAGGCCTTGCCCCGGCCGCGGGGTGTGCGGATCGCGTCGTAGATGTAGGCCTCGGGGATCTCGCTCATCCGAACCTCTCGTGGGTGGTCGGCGCCGGGGCGGCCGGGCGGCACTGCCCCTACTTACTAGTAGCTTTTGTTACAGCAGCACTGTCACATGGGTCAAGACGGCCGTCGAAGAACGTGACAGCGACCATGTCACACCACCACTGTCGCATAGGACGCCCGGCCCGTAACCTGCGGTCATGTCCGCCGCCACCGATGCCTCGAGCGACGACGGCTCCCCCGAGCTGCTCACCGTCGACCAGCTCGCCGAGCGGACCGGCATCTCGGTGCGCACCATCCGCTTCTACGCGGGCAAGGGGCTCATCCCGGCGCCCCGGTTGCGGGGCCGCACCGGCCTCTACGACGCGGCGCACCGCGCCCGGCTGGAGCTGATCGGCGAGCTCACCGGGCTCGGGTTCACACTGGCCGCCATCGAGCGGCAGCTGGAACAGGTGCCGCTGGAGACCGCGCCGGAGGAGCTGGCCCTGCAGCGGGCACTGCTCACCCCCTGGCTGCCCGAGGTCGACGAGGAGCTCGACCGCGCCGGCCTGGACCGCCGCGCCGGGCGTCGCCTGTCCGACGACGAGGTCACCACCCTGGAGCAGCTCGGCGCCCTGACCCGGCTGCCGGACGCGGGACCGGACTCCGTGCGGCTGCACGGGATGGTCGCGCTCGGTTCGGCCCTGCAGGCGCTGGACGCGGGCCTGCCGCCGGAGCTGTGGAAGCGCTCGCACGACCTCATCGAGCGGCACACCTCCGCGCTCGCGGAGGACCTGATGACGCTGTTCCAGGAGGAGGTCCTGCAGCCCTACCGGGACCGCGGCCGCCCCGCCGAGGAGCGACGACGGCTGGCCGCCGCGTTCTCCCGGCTCAAGCCGATCACCGTGCAGGGCGTCGTCGCCGCGTTCGGGCGGGCGGTCAACCGGGCCATCCGCGAACGCGTCGACTCCGGTCGCGCCACGGCCGACCGTCAGGAGGGGTGAGCGCGACAGGGCGGTCGTAGCATCGGTCCATGGCGAACTTCGAGTTCCCGGTCCGGGTGCGCTACCACGAGGTCGACGCCCAGGGTGTGGTGTTCAACGCCTGGTACCTCGCCTGGTTCGACGAGGCGATGACCGAGTTCCTCGAGCACCGCGGCCTCACCTACCGGGCGATGCTCGACGCCGGCTACGACATCCAGCTCGTCCACACCGAACTCGACTGGCGGGCCGGGGTCGGGTGGGGCGAGGACGTCGTCGTCGCGGTGTCGACGGCGCGGATCGGCCGGACCAGCTTCGCGCTCGACTTCCAGGTCCGCGCCCTCGACGACACGGGCGAGCGCACCGTCACCTGCGACTGCCGCACCGTCTACGTGGTGATCGCCGTCGACGGCAGCGGCAAGCAGGAGATCCCGGCGCTGATCCACAACGCGCTCGGCGATCCCGAGCCGCTGATGCCGCTGCGGCCCTGATCCGGTCAGGTGCCGCGGATCCGGCCGCGGACCTCGCCGAGGGCGATCCTGCCACCGTCGCGGGCGGGCGCGGTCGCGGTCATCACGACCTCGTCGCCGTCCTCCAGCCAGGCGCGTGAGGCACCACCGGGGAGCGCGACCGGGTCACGGCCGTTCCAGGACAGCTCCAGCATCGAGCCGAACTCCCCGCGCTCCGCACCGGAGATCGTGCCCGAGCCGAGCAGGTCACCGGCGCGCAGCCCGGCCCCGCCCGAGGTCAGGTGGGCCACCATCTGTTCAGGGGACCAGTACAGGTCCCTCGCCGGCGGGGACGCGATCAGCTCGCCGTTGAGGTGCACGGCGAGGTCGAGGTCCAGGCCGAGCGCGGGGCCGGTCGGGGTGAGGTAGGGCAGCGACGCGGGATCGTGCACGGGCAGCGGGACCCGGGCCGCGGACAGCTCGTCGAGCGGGGTCACCCAGGCCGAGATCGACGTCGCGAACGACTTGCCCAGGTGCGGGCCGAGCGGGCGGGACTCGAAGAACTGGATGTCGCGGGCGGACCAGTCGTTGAGCAGCACGACGCCGAAGACGTGGTCGGCGGCGTCGTCGATCCCGACCGGTCCCGGTACCGGTCCGCCCAGGACGAAGCCGAGCTCCGCCTCGAAGTCGAGCGTGGCGCAGGGGCCGAAGTCCTCGGGCCCACGCTGTCCCGACGGACGCGCGACCGGGGTGCCGGTGACCCGGACCGTGCCGGAGCGGCCGTGGTACCCGACCGGCATCCGTCGCCAGTTCGGGGTGAGCGGGTCCGAGGCGTCCGGGCGGAAGATCAGACCGGCGTTCCGCGCGTGCTGCTCGCAGGCGTAGAAGTCGACGTAGTCGGCGACGGCGAAGGGCAGCACCGGGACCAGCCCCTCGTCGGGCAGGCGGTGCGCGGCGGCCCGCTCGTGGTCCGCGCGCCACTCGCGCAGCCACTCGACGACCTCGCGCCAGGCCGGGGCGCCGGCGTCGAGCAGCCGGGTCAGGTCGGGCGCGGTCAGCAGGTCCGGGTACGGGCCGCGCTGCGCGGTGGCGAGCGAGCCGACGTCGAGCAGACCGCCGTCGGGCAGCGGGCAGGCGATGCGGGAGCCGCCGGGGCGTCCCTTCCCGGCGACGGCGCCGAGTGCGAGGGCGGGAACGGGCGGCGGCGCGGTCGTCACGGTCCCCGACCGTAGGCGATGCGGCGACGGCGCGGGCGGGGAACTCACCGTGACGGTCGCACGTTACGACCGGTGTGCCCGGTCCGTCCGGATCGGGCGGGAACCGGACTCGAACCGGAACGCAGGAGGACACCCGCAGATGGGTCTGCTCGACAAGCTCAAGGAGCGCCTCACCGGAGGCGCGCAGGCACAGCCGCAGCAGGGCTTCGGGGGTGCTGGGCCGCAGGGGCCCGGCCCGACGCCGCAGCAGGGCTTCGGCGCGGCACCGCAGCAGCAGGACCCCGACCAGCAGGCGATCGAGCGTTACCGCTACATGCTCCGCACCGCACCGCCCGAGCAGGTGGAGCAGGCGCACGCGGAGGCGTTCGCGAAGCTGACGCCCGAGCAGCGGCAGAAGGTGCTCGAGGACGTCGGCGGGCAGGTGCCCGAGGCCGAGCGGGCCCGCTCGACCGATCCGCAGGAGCTGGCGCGGATGGCGACCCGCGCGGAGATGCGCAACCCCGGCACCATGGAGCGGTCGCTCGGCGGCGGCCGTGCGCCCGGCATGGGCGGCATGATCGCCGGGTCGCTGCTGGCCGGTGTCGCCGGTGCCTTCATCGGCACGGCGATCGCGGGAGCGATGTTCGACGACGCCGGTGCCGGTGAGGACGTGGCCGCGGCCGAGGAGCCCCCGGCCGAGGAGCCGGCCGCCGAGGACCCCGGTTTCGACGACGGCGGCGGGTTCGACATGGGCGGCGACTTCGACTTCTGAGCCCACCCGGGACGGCCCCGGCCCACGCGATCCGTGGGCCGGGGCCGTTCTGTTCCCCCACATGCCGAAACACCTGTTGCAGAGCCGGAGCCGACCTGGCACCGTCCGGTCACCCATGCCAGAGTCGCCATCCGAGCATCCGTCCCGAGCGGACGGCATCGAGGACGAGTGGGAGTACGAGTTATGGCACAGCAGGTACGCGGCGTCGTGGCCCGGGCCAAGGGTGAGCCGGTCACCGTCGAGACGATCATCGTCCCCGATCCCGGCCCCGGTGAGGCCGTGGTGAAGATCCAGGCCTGCGGGGTCTGCCACACCGACCTGCACTACAAACTCGGCGGCATCAACGACGAGTTCCCCTTCCTCCTCGGCCACGAAGCCGCCGGCATCGTCGAAACCGTCGGCGACGGCGTCACCGACATCGCCCCCGGCGACTACGTCGTCCTCAACTGGCGCGCGGTCTGCGGACAGTGCCGCGCCTGCAACAAGGGCAAGCCCCAGTACTGCTTCGACACCCACAACGCGACACAGAAGATGACCCTCGAAGACGGCACCGAACTGTCCCCCGCCCTCGGCATCGGCGCCTTCATCGAGAAGACCCTCGTCCACTCCGGACAATGCACCAAGGTCAACCCCGACGCAGACCCGAAAGCCGCCGGCCTCCTCGGCTGCGGCGTCATGGCCGGCCTCGGCGCCGCCATCAACACCGGCGGCGTCGGGCACGGAGACTCCATCGCCGTCATCGGCTGCGGCGGCGTCGGCGACGCCGCCATCGCCGGCGCCACACTCGCCGGCGCCACCACCATCATCGCCGTCGACACCGACCCGCGGAAACTCAAGTGGGCCGAAGAGTTCGGCGCCACCCACACCGTCAACGCCACCGAACAGGACCCGGTCGAGTTCATCCAGTCTGTCACCGACGGCAACGGCGCCGACGTCGTCATCGACGCCGTCGGACGACCCGAAACCTACAAACAGGCCTTCTACGCCCGCGACCTCGCCGGCACCGTCGTCCTCGTCGGCGTCCCCACCCCCGACCTGCACGCCCCCCAGATCCCGCTCATCGACTACTTCGGCCGCGGCGGCGCCCTCAAATCCTCCTGGTACGGCGACTGCCTACCCTCACGCGACTTCCCCACCTACATCGACCTCTACCTCCAAGGCCGCCTCCCCCTCGACAAATTCGTCACCGAAACCATCAGCATCGACGACATCGAAACCGCCTTCGACAAAATGCACGCCGGCGACGTCCTCCGATCGGTCGTGATCCTCTGATGGCCCCGACCGACTCCCCCATCGACCACGTCGTCACCTCCGGCACCTTCAACCTCGACGGCGGATCCTTCGACGTCGACAACAACGTCTGGATCATCGGCGACGACCACGAAGTCCTCGTCATCGACGCCGCCCACGACGCCGACGCCATCACCCACGCCGTCGGCGACCGCACCGTGAAGGCCATCGTGTGCACCCACGCCCACGACGACCACATCAACCAAGCACCCACCCTCGCCGACCGCTTCGACGCACCGATCCTGCTCAACCCCGCCGAACACGTCCTGTGGGACATGACCTGGCCCGACCGCACACCCGACCAGGAACTCGCCGACGGGCAGACCCTGACCGCGGGCGGGATCGACCTACGGGTGCTGCAGACCCCCGGCCACTCCCCCGGCTCGTCCTGCCTCTACGCACCCGAACTCGGCATCGTCTTCACCGGCGACACCCTGTTCCACGGCGGACCCGGCGCCACCGGACGCTCCTACTCATCGTTCGACGCCATCATCGAATCCATCCGCACCACCCTGCTCACCCTCCCCGCCGACACCCGCGTCCGCACCGGACACGGAGACCCCACCACCATCGGCGACGAAGCACCCCACCTCGACGAATGGATCCGCAACCGATCCTGACCCGACACCCCCACCTGCGGCCCGGCCCCTCACACCCAGGGACCGGGCCGCAGCGGTTCCTACACCGAGACGCAGCTCAGCGGGCTCGGACGAGCCACGGATCCCGCTGAGCTGCATCTCGGCGAGCGGTCGAGCGGACAGCGCGGGACGAGGGGCAGCGTGGAGCCGGGGCGCGGGACGCGCCGCGACGCGTGCGTCTGACACGGTGGGGCGTGCCCCGCTCGCTGTCGTCGCTCCCGTTCCGTCTGCTCCTCGCCTCGACCGCGCTCGCGTTCGGCGGGTACGCCCTGCTGCTGCCGGTCGTCCCGCTGTGGGTGTCCCGGGGCGGTTCCGGCGAGTTCGGAGCGGGGCTGAGCACGGGCGTACTGATGGCGGCCACCGTCGGCACCCAGCTGCTGGTGCCCGCGATGCTGCGCCGGGTCGGGCACCGTCCGGTGCTGGTCGTGGGGTCACTGCTGCTCGGCCTCCCGACGCCGTTGCTCGCGCTGACCGCCGACCTCGGTCCGGTGCTGGCGATCTCCGCCGTCCGTGGGCTCGGGTTCGGGATGGCCACGGTCGCCGGGAGCGCGCTCGTCGCGGAGCTGGTCGAGCCGTCCGCACACGGTCGCGCGGCGGCGCGCTACGGCTACGCGGTCGGCCTGCCCCAGCTGCTGTTCCTGCCGGCGGGCGTCGCGGTCGTCGACGCGCTGGGGTTCACCGGGGTGTTCCTGCTCGCCGGGATCACCCCGGTCGCCGGGGCGCTGGTGGTGGCGTTCGTGCGCGGGCCCCGGCGGGCCCCCGCACCCCGCCGCGACGACGCCGTCCCGCACCCCCGCGCGACCCGCAGGCGACTCCCCGCCGCGCCGGTGCTCGCGATGCTGGGCTGCTCCACCGCGCAGGGCGGCGTGATCACCTTCGCCCCGCTCGTCGCGCCGGGGGCGACGGTCGCGGTGCCCGCTGCGCTGTTCGCCACCGCGCTCGGGGCGCTGCTCGGCCGCGGCGTCGCGGGCACCCTCACCGACCGCAGCGGACGTCCCGGGGCCCTGTTGCCGGTCGGGACCGCGTGCGCCACGGTCGGGCTGCTCGGGGTGCTCACCGCTCCGTTCGCGTCGGTCCTGCTGGTGGCGGGGGCGGCCGCTGTCGGCGCCGGGTTCGGGCTCGTGCAGAACGACGCCATGGTCGCCCTGTTCGCCGCCGCCGGGCCGTTGCAGTACGGCCCGGCGAGCGCCGTCTGGAACATCGCCTACGACGCCGGGACCGGCCTGGGGGCGACCGGGCTGGGAGCGATCGCCGAGCCCTTCGGCTTCGCCGCCGCCTTCGGCACGACGGCCGCGGTGCTGTTCCTGCTCACCCCGGCCGTCCGCCGTCGTCGCGCCTGACCACCGCCACGAGGACCCCGCAGCGACGCCACCGGCAGGAGCGTCGCGTGGCAGGGCGGCCCCCGGGGCCGGGGCACGCCCCACCCCGACGGGAGCGGGTCAGGCCTTCGGAATCGCCCGCTGCAGCTCGGGGACGACCGCGTCGAGCACGGACGGGAGGCTGAGCACGGTCTGCCAGGCGAAGGCCAGCTCGGTGGCCCCCTCCAGGAACACGGTGCGCCCGTCGCGCATCGCGGGCAACCGCGACAGCAGCGGATCCCCGACGACCGTCGCCTTCCCGCCGGGGGTGAACGACAGCTGGTCCCAGACGATGAGGTCGTGGTCGAGCTCGCTCGCCTGCTCGAAGCTGAACTCGGTGTAGAACTTGCCTGCGGCCAGCTGGTCGATCCGCGGCGGCACGGTGAACCCCAGCTCGGTGAAGAACCGTGAGCGGGGGTCCTGCGAGGAGAACACGCTGATCTTGTCCGCGCTGCGGCTCGCGACGACGACCGAGCGCCCCTTCCACTGTGGATCGGCGTCGCGGGCGGCGACGAACCTGGCCTCCAGGTCGGCGACCAGCTTCTCGGCCTCGGCCTCCTTGCCCAGCGCCCGCCCGGTCTCGCGGGTGTACTCCTGCCACGGTGCGCCGTAGTCGTCGAACCCCCGCGGTGGCCCGACGGTCGGCGCGACGGCGCTCACCACCGGATAGCTCTGGGCGTCGAGGTCGGAGTAGAGGCCGATCACCAGGTCGGGGCGCTGTGCTGCGATCTTCTCGGGCTCGATGGAGGACATGTTCAGGACCGCCGGTGCCGCGCCCACCGCCTGCGCGGCCGCCTGGGCCCACGGCTGCACGACGACCTTCTCGGCGCCGTACCAGTAGCGGGCCGCCACCGGCGCCACCCCGAGCGCGAGGATCGCGTCGTGGTCGGTGTAGCCCACGGACACCACGCGCTGCGGGGCCTGTGGGATCGTCGCCGCGCCGAGCTTGCCCTCGATCGTCACCGGGAATCCGGCGCTCCCCGTCGCGGCACCGGTGCCGGTCTCCGACCTGCCGCCCCCGCCACACCCCGCCAGGGCGGCGCCACCGGCCGCTGCCAGCGTCCCCAGGAGCATCTGTCGCCGGGTCAGTCCCATGTCCGTTCCTTCCGCTCGTCCGGCGGAATGCTAGGACACGAACTTAGGCTTGCCTGTGCTGCATTCAGGTGGGCTCAGCGCGCCCCTGCGGCGCGGGCCGGTGCGGGGCGTGGCGCAGCCGAGGTCGAACCCGTGCACCCGCGCTGCGGTACCGCCGAGCAGGGCGGCGCGCACGTCGTCGTCGAGCTCGGGAAACCGTCCGCGCAGCTCGTCGGGATAGCGGAAGGTCATGAGGTCGCGGATCAGCCGCGCCGGACGCACCAGCGGGTAGCCGCTCCCGAACATCAGCCGGTCCGGGCCGTAGGCGGCCAGCAGCTCACCGAGCGCCTCCGCGGCCGGCACCCGGTGTCGCCGCAACGCGATCAGCAGGTCGGTGAGCAGCACGTAGACGTTGGGCACGCGGGCCAGCCGGATCAGCGACGCGGTCGGGGCGCAGGCGGCGCCCACCACGAACCGGATCTTGGGCAGGGCCGTGGCCAGCGCGGCGACCTCGGTGACGTCGACGGCCCCGGCCGGCAGCGGCCCCGCGCTGCGCACCCGGACCGGCAGGGCGGACCCGGCGCGGACCGGCTCGGCCCACTCCGGCCACCGGGGCCGCGGAGCCGCCTCCCCCTCGGCGACGACGCCCGCGTGCGCCCAGTCCGGTGCCGCGCGCGACGGTCGCGCGGTCGGTGCGACCCCGATGTGGACCACCCCGGCGCCGGCCTGCTCCGCCCGGATCAGGGTCCGTCGCAGCCACGGTGCCCGCAGGGACAGCGCGGTCTCCGGACGACGGGCCGGCAGCACGGTCAGCGCGCGCAGACCGTCGCGACCGACCCGGGCGCCGATGCCACGGGCACGGGCCCGGTCGGCGGGATCGAGCTCGCCGGCCAGCGCGAGCCGACCGGGGTGCTCGGCGGCGAGCTCGGCGTGCCAGGCAGGCGCGGCGAACCCGAGAACGAACAGGTCCTCGAACCCGGCAGGGACCAGCACCGCGCGGTCCACCGCGGACAGCACGTGCGCAGCCAGTGCCTGCGGCGTGACCAGCTCGAACGCGTCCGCCGACAGCGGCCGCGGCGAGGGGTCGACCATCCGGTGGCGGTGCAGCAGGTCGGCGACGAACTGCTCCCCCGCCGGGCCCGACTGGTTGTGCGGCCTGCCGTCCCAGCCGTGCACCTGGGCGTCGACGACCGCCGGGAGACCACCACGCCCCGGGGGCGCTGGGCAGCACCGGTCCACGACGACCACCTCCACTGTCGCGGAGCGGCCCGGCACGCGCAGCGCGTGCCGGGCCGCTCCCCTGGGTTCCCTGTGACCGGGCTGGCCGGTACCTACCCGACCGACGGGCCGAGCCCCATCGACTGGGGTGTGCTCGAGTCCGGGCTGGGCTGCGGGATGCCCTCGTCGAGCTGGCCGAACTCGGTCATGAGGGCCTTGTTCCAGGGCGTGACCTCCTCGGCCACCAGGGAGTTGGTGGTGAGGATCAGCCCGGCGACCGAGGCGCCGTTCTGCAGGGCGGAGCGCACGACCCGCAGCGGGTCGATGATGCCCATCTCGACCATGTCCCCGTAGCGGCCCTCCAGGGCGTCGAAGCCCTCGTCGACGCCCATGGTCGTGACCTGCTTGACCACCTCGTCGCCGTCGTAGCCCGCGTTGGAGGTGATGAGGTGCACGGGCTCGGTGAGCGCCTGCCGGACGATCTCGACGCCGATCCGGTAGTCCCCGGTCACGTCCAGCTCGTCCAGGGCGGGCTCGGCGTGCAGCAGCGCCGCGCCGCCACCGGCGACGATGCCCTCGGCCACCGCGGCCCGGGTCGCCTGCAGCGAGTCGTCCACGCGATGCCGGATCTCGCGGGCCTCGGCGTTGGTCGGTGCCCCGACCGAGATGATCGCGGCCTTCCCGGACAGCCGGGCGATGCGGTCGGAGAAGAAGTCCTCGTCGGTGCCGATGGTCGCGCGGGCCAGCTCGGCGCGCAGCTGCGACAGCCGGTACTCCAGCTTCTGCTTGTCCCCGCCACCGCCGATGATCGTGGTGCCCTCGCTGGTGACCCGCACCTGCACGGCGCGCCCCAGGTGCTCGACGTCGATCTGCTCGAGCGAGAACGAGGAGCTCTTGGAGTGCACCTGTCCGCCGCAGAGCGCGGCCATGTCCTCCAGCAGGTGGATGCGCTTCTCGCCGAAGCCGGGCGCCTTGATCGCGACGGCCTGGAAGTGCCCGTTGACGTGGTTGTGGACCAGCATCTGCAGGGCGGTGCCCTCGACCGTCTCCGCGACGATGACGAGCGGGCGCCGGTCGTTGCGCATGATCCGGTCCAGCACCGGCATGATCTGCTGGACGTCCTTGATCTTGTGCGCGGTGAAGAGGATGTAGGGGTCGTCGACGATCGCCTCGAGCGTGCCGGGGTTGGTCACCATGTATGGCGAGACGTAGCCGTTGTCGAACTCGAAGTCCTCGACGAAGTCCACCGAGACGCCCGGCAGCGGGGTGTCGTCGACGGTGACGACGCCGTCGTCGCCGACGGTGTGCAGCGCCTTCGCGACGACCCCGCCGATCGTGTAGTCGTCGTTGGCCGAGATGGAGGCGACGCGGGCGTAGTCCTCCTCGGTGCTGACCGGGTGCGACACCGTCTGCAGGCGGTCGACGAGCGCGTTGACCGCGATGTCGATGCCCCGCTTGACCAGCACCGGGTTGCCGCCGCCCTCGATGGCGCTCATGCCCTGCTTGACGATCGCCTGGGCGATGACGGTCGCGGTGGTGGTGCCGTCGCCGACCGTGTCGTTGGTCTTGACCGCCGCTTCCTTGACCAGCTGGGCGCCCATGTTCTCGAAGGGGTCGCGCAGGTGGATCTCGCGGGCGATGGTGACGCCGTCGTTCGTGACCTCGGGCGAGCCCGTGATCTTCTCCAGGATGACGTTGCGGCCCTTGGGGCCCAGCGTGCTCTTGACGGCTTCGGCCAGCTGGTCGACGCCGGCCTGCAGCAGATGACGGCCCTCGGCGCCGAAGCGGAGTTCCTTGGCCATGGTGGGTCCTCCCGGAGAGAGTCGGTCCAGGTGCGCGGGTGTGGATCAACGTGCGCAGCCGAGGCGCCGTCCAGGCGCGCTGCGCGGGTGGAACGCACCGCCCGGGCCGTCGCCGACCGTGGTGGGCCGGGGACGGGTCGTCGTCCCGGGCGGTGCGATCCGGGTGAGGAGCGGGTCCTACACCGGCTTCAGGTCGAAGTCGATGTACTCGGCGGCGTCCTCGGGATTGGCGAACATGATCGTCTTGTCGTCCAGGTGGACCATCCGCCCGTAGTGGGTGGACATGTTCTCCTCGAACTGGGCGGCGTCGAACCAGCCCTCCTCCTGGCCGGCCTCCTCGTCCATCGCCTCGTAGTCGAGCTCGAACTTGCCGGTGCCGTCGACGCGGATCATCGAGGGCAGGTGCTGCACGGTCACGTTGTCCTGACGGTCCAGGACCGTCGCGATGACCGCGCCGATCTGGTTGTTCATCAGCGTGAATCCGCACATGTTCGACGCGGTGCTGTCCTGCTTGAACGGGCTGTCCGTGCTGGTCACTGCTTCAGCTCCTCGGGGACGTCGAGACCGAGATCGCTGCAGATCCCGGCGAACCGGTTCTTGGCGCGGTCGAGGGAGTCCTCGAACGTCGGCGGCTTGGAGTCCGACTGGGACCACATCGGCTGCATCGTCCGGGCGGCCTCCAGCGCCTGCGGCACGTAGGTCCGGAGCCAGCCGCCCATGAGCTCCCGGTTGTGGTCGGCGAACTCGCGGTCCTGGGTGAGCGGCGCGAAGCAGGCGATCGACCAGCGCAGGTCGCGCTGGGCGTAGTCGAACTCGCCGGCACCCATGACCGTCGGGGTCACGTAGTCACCGTTGGTGGCGGCGGACTGCATGACCAGGTTCGACCGGAACAGCTCGCCGACCAGGGGCTCGAACACGCAGTTCGCCGCGAAGATCGCCTCGCCCCAGTCGTCCTGGACCGCGGTGAGGGCCTCGGTCATCCTGCGGGCGCCCTGCCACTCCGGCGCGTTGTCCCACGCGTCGAGGTGGGCGGTGCCGTCGAAACCGTCGATCTCCTCGGACAGCGTCAGGTTGTAGAGCGCGAGGTCCTGGGCGAACCGGATCTTGCGGGTGGAGTTCGCGGCGAGCGCGGTGTTGTGCATGTTCGTCGGCGCGGACCGCTCGTTGGACGCGAAGACGTAGAGGCCGAGGATGTGCTCGATGTGCATCCAGGCGCCGACGTTGCGCTCGACGAAGCGCACCCAGTTCGGGTTCCACAGCTCGAACGCCTTCGCGTTCCGGGCGTTCTCGATGTTCTGGGTGAGCTGGCGGACGACGTTCGCGTTGTACCGGAAGAGGCTCTGCTCCCACTCCTCGTTCGGGTCGCGGAACTCGTGCCAGCCGTGGGCCGGCCAGTTCTTCACGTGCAGGCCGCCGGTGCCGACGCCGCGCTGCGGCTCCGGCTCGTCGACGCCCCAGGCCTTGAGCTTGGTCCAGTGCAGCGGGTAGCCGCCCTCGCCGTTGGCGAAGCCGTAGATCCAGCCCTGGGCGAGGTAGTGCCGCGGGTCCGGCTGGACCTCGACGGTGGTGTCCTCGTACAGCGTCTGCTTGCGCTTGGCGGGCGCGTAGTAGTTGTAGCGGCGCGCGTTCGAGCTCGAGTCGGGGAACTCCCGTGCCCCGGCCTCCGCGTCGGTGAAGACGGGCTTGGGAACGCTGCGCTGCGAACCGGACGACGTGTCCTGCGTGGTGGGGGACTGAGTCATTGCTGTCCGTCCTCGCCTTCTTGCTCACCGGTCGTGGTGAACTTGTCGTAGAAGATGTTGGTCTCACTCACACCCAGCTGGGTCAGCGTCGCGATCGCCGCGTCGACCATCGGCGGGGGACCGCAGACGTAGGCATCCGCTCCCTTCAGATCGGATTCGTTGCGCCTGACCACCTCCGTGATCAGGCCGGTCTCGCCGGCCCAGTCCGCGCCGCCGTCCACGTCGGACAGGGCGGGGACGTACCGGAAGCCGCCCAGCTGGGGCGCCAGTTCGGCGATCTCCTTCTCGAAGCAGAGATCGGCCGCGGTGCGCGCGCCGTAGTAGAAGGTGGCTCGTCGTTCGACCCCGCCCTCGGCCATCGCCCGCAGCAGGCCCAGCACCGGCGCCATCCCGGCGCCACCGCCGACGAAGACGATCGGCGAGCTGCGGTTCTGCCGGAGGGTGAAGGTGCCGAAGGGCGCCTCGACGTCGAGCCGGTCACCGGGGGCGGCCTTCTCGTCGAGCCAGGTCCCGAACAGCCCGCCCGGGTAGACCTTGATGACGAACTCGTAGGTGCCGTCCCGGTTCGGGGTGTTGGCCATGGAGAACGAGCGGCTCTCCTCGGTCCCGGGGCAGACGAGGTCCATGTACTGCCCGGGGAAGAACTTGATCTCCGACGGCTCGACCAGCTTGACGGTCAGGTGCCGCATGTCGTGGGTGACGGCCTCGACCGACACCACCTCGACCACGCCCTTGGTGAGGGGCAGGCCGGAGCGGATGATCTCCTCGTCGTAGTTGGTCAGCTCGATGACCAGGTCCTCGTAGGCGTGTGCCCGGCACAGCAGGGTGTGCCCCTCGTCCTTCTCGTAGTCCGGCAGCGCGAACGTCGAGTAGCTGTCGTACTCGATGTCCTCGCCCTCCAGGACGAAGGACTTGCAGGCCGAGCACTGGCCCTCCTTGCAACCGTGCATGAGCTGGACGCCCTGCTCGGCCGCGGCACGGAGGATGTTCTGGTCCTCGTCGACCTCGATCTCGATGCCGACGGGCTCGAACCGCACGACGTGTTTGTCGCCCACGAGCGCAGACCACCTCTCTTGGCGTGACGAATGGCGTGAGAAAAAAGACCAATCGGACAGACGTGGGCAGGCGTCGCCCCGGGCCCCGCCCGACGGACAGGGGTCCCGGGGTGACCCGGCCGGGGAAGACGACCCCCCGGCCGGGCCGCGGGAAGAGAGCCCCGTCATGGAGTGACGGGAACCCTCTCCCCTCGCCTGACCCGCGCTCAGGCGTCGGTGGGCGCGGGCCGGCCTCCCGGCCCCTGGCGGTTGTAGTCCGCCACGAACGCCTCGCGCTCGGCGTCGCTCATCTCGTTGAGGATGACGTTGGGGCTGGCCAGGTGCGGCATGCGCCGCATGTGGTCCAGCGTCCACATCTTCTTCGGGTCGAGATCGAGGTGCGGCTGAGCGGTCAGCGTCTTGCCGTCGTCACGGACGAAGCCCATGTCCTGGATGACGTCGGCCCAGTTCCAGCCGTGGTAGAGCGTCTCCCACTCGCGGTGACCCACGAGCTTGCCCATGTTCGGGGTCTCGCGACCCTGGTACACGGGCCGGAAGGCCTCGGCGTCGGTCCAGCGGCAGACCTCGTGGCAGTACGTGCGCCACTGGCCGTCCACCTTGTCGACGACCATGTCCTCGCGCACCAGACACGGGACCATGCAGGTCCAGCAGCGGTGCGGGTACACGTAGTCGACGTCCTCGGCCACGATGGCGTGGTGACCGTTCGGCTTGGCGAGGCGGTTGTAGTTCTCCCACCACTTGCCGTACCGGTCGTACCAGCCCGGGTACTTGTACTCGAACCACTCGAAGTCGGTGTCGGTCATGCCGTCGATGCGCCAGTAGTTGGCGCACCAGCCGGTGGCGAAGAACTGCGCGACCTCGTGGACGTAGCCCTTGTTCCAGATCTGGTTCCAGGACTCCTCGACCAGGTCGTGCGGGATCACCAGGCCGTACTTCTCGAGCGGCAGCAGGTAGCTGCGGTAGTAGTCGTCGTAGATCCAGCGGCGCCACATCTCCGCGTAGGACTCACGGTCCTTGCGGCGGTCCTTCGTGCCGTACTCGATGAAGGTGCCGATGGCGGCGTCGACGACGCGGTGGTTGTTCCACCACGCGTAGCGCAGGTCGCGCTCGAGCAGCTGGCGGTTGTCCTCGTCCGACAGCGCCATCAGGAGCGTGGCGTAGCCGTTGGAGATGTGCCGCGACTCGTCGGACTGCACCGAGTGGAACACCGTCGGCAGCAGGTAGTCGCCGTTGGCGGCCGCCTCGGCCGGCATCGCCACGAACAGGGTGTTCGTGAACGCGGTCTCCGCGACGATGGTCAGGTAGATCGACGCGGCGGTGATGGCGTCACCAGTGATGAACCCCTCGGCGAACTGGCGGCCGATCGTGCCGCAGTAGTCCGACTGGAAGTTCCGCAGCGAGTTGTTGAAGCCCGCCGGGTCGATGTAGTTGTTCATGTACAGGCGCTTGAGGTTCTGCTGGATCGTGCTGTGCCGAACCTCGTCGATCATCTGGATCGCCTGGCCGTTGTGCAGCTCCGGGTTCGGAACCACGTGGAACAGCATCGGCATCGAGCGCGCCGCCGAGATCTCCGGCAACGGGATGATCGACAGGAAGAGCTTCTGCCACTCCAGCCAGCGCTCCTGCACCTGCCGGAACATGTTGCCGCGGATGGCACCGTCCTGGGCGCCGTAGACGCGGTGGTCCTTCTCCTCCTCCATCGGGAAGTACGAGCGCAGGACCTGCTTGAGCGGGTCCTTCTTCGCCGCCTTCTTGAAGGTGTAGTCGGTTCCGTACTTCATGTACGGCTCGTGGTACTGCGGCTCCCAGGAAAGCTCCTGGATCTTCTGGTGAGCCTTCGCCAAACTCTGCCGACTCACGTCGTCTCCTCACGGTGGTGGGTTGTGGTCGGATCAGCGGGCGAGCGCGGGTAGCCCGATGTCGTGGTCGAACGCGGAGGTCGGACGACCCGGTGACGTGGGTGGGTGCCGCGGCGCCGGTGCCGTCTGTCCTCCGTGCTGCGAATCACACATGGTCCGGCAGGCATTCGAGGTCTCAATATGAGACTCTTCCGCCCCGCCACCTGTTGTGATCTTGCTCTCACGGCGCGTACCGTCGCCGTGGCCACGGGATCCGGGCAGGTCACCGCTGTCGCACGCGGATCCCCGGTGGTCGTGTCCCGAGCTCGACACTGGCAAGGAGGCCGTGTGTGAGACCCCTGCCCGACGGCGCGCAGGGCGCCACCCGGGCGGGCCGGCCGACGCCGCGCCCGCGACACCCCGGGGACGGATCTGACGTCTCCGCCACCGGCTCGGCGCCCACATCCGTGTCCAGGACCGCCACCAGCACCGCGGCCAAACGGATCGCGGCCGCCCGCGAGGCGTTCCTGCACCACGAGCAGATGCGTGAGGACGCGGTCCGCCCACCGATCCTGGCGTCCTGGATCCGGTCGCGGGACAGCGACGTGGCGCCGGACTCCATCGACCTGCCCGAGGTCGGCCGCGAGACCGACAGCCCGCTGGTACGGGCGGCCACCCCGATCGTCTCCGAGCTGTGCGACCAGTTCGCCACCGAGCCGGTCAGCCTCATCCTCTGCGACTCCGACGGTGTCGTCCTCGACCGCCGGACCGGCGACTCCGCGCTGCGTCAGCACCTGGACCGGGTGTGGCTCGTCCCCGGTTTCTCCTACGCCGAGCAGCACGTCGGCACCAACGGCATCGGCACCGCGCTGGAGGGGAGGCGGCCGACCGAGGTGTTCGGGCACGAGCACTTCGTCGAGCACCTGGAGGACCTGGCCTGCGCCGGCGCCCCGATCCGGCACCCGGTCACCGGCAAGATCCTGGGCGTCATCGATCTGACCTGCTGGCGGACCGAGGCGAACGCGCTGATGGTCGCCACCGCCGCGACGACGGCCCGCCGCATCGAGGAGGCGTTGCTCGCCGCGTCCGGGCGGCACGAGCTGACGCTGCTGCACGACTACCTGACCGCGGTCCAGCGCGGGGGCGACTCCGCGGTGCTCGCCGTCGGCGACGACCTCGTGATGATGAACGACCGCGCCCGCGAGCTCATCGCCCCCGGCGACCAGGCCCCGCTGCTGGCCGGGGCGACCGACGCGCTGCGGGCCGGGCGCAACCGCCAGCTCGTCGTCGACCTGCCGAGCGGGGCGACGGCGCGCGTGCAGTGCCGGCCCAGCTGGAACGAGGCGGGCTCGGCGGGCGGCATCCTGCAGGTGAGCCTGACCCACCGCGAGACCGTCGGCCGCGGCTCCGCGACGCCGACGATCACCACCGCGCTGCCGACCGCCGTCGGCTCGGGGGCGCTGTGGACCAAGTGCGCCCAGGCCGTGGACCGGCACTTCCGCACCAACGAGTGGCTGGTGCTGCAGGGCGAGCCCGGCTCCGGCCGGACCACGCTGGCCCGCGCCACCCACCACCTCCACTCCCCCGCCGGGCACGTCCGCGTGCTCGACGCCGGCGACGTGGGCCCGCGCTGGTTCTCCGAGGTGACCGACGAGCTCGGCGGGGGCGGCGGGACGCTGGTGCTGCGCGAGGTCGACCGGCTGCCCCCGGCCGCCGCGGCGGCGCTCGCCGACGCGCTGGAGCCGCACCGCGAGTCGACCGACCCGGAGCGGGCCTGGGTCGTCGCGACCCGCGGCAGCTCCCGGACGACCGACTCGCCCGAGCTGGCGTCGCTGCTGGACTGCTTCCCGCGCACCATCGAGGTCCCGCCGCTGCGCCACCACGTGGAGGACGTCGCCGAGCTGGTGCCCTACCTGCTCGCCCGGCTGACCCGCGGCGCCGACCTGACCTGTGCGCCGGAGGCCCTGCGGGTGCTCATGCGCCACCGGTGGCCGGGCAACGTCGAGCAGCTCTACCAGGTGCTGCGCAAGGTCGTGAGTCGTCGCCGGACCGGGGTGATCCGGCTGGAGGACCTGCCGCCGGAGACGCGGGTGCTGGCCCGGCGGGTACTGACCCCGCTCGAGTCGATCGAGTGCGACGCCATCGTCGACGCCCTGCTCGACGCCGACGGCAACAAGGCCGAGGCGGCGCGCCGGCTCGGGATGAGCCGGGCGACGATCTACCGCAAGATCCGCGGCTACGGCATCGCGACGCCGGAGGGTGCGGGGATGGCCCGGTAGCGGGGCAGACGGCGGGGCACGGTGAGGTCCGTCCGGGGCTGCGGCAACCCCCGTTCGGCCCCTACCGTCGGTCCATGGCACTACTCCGACGGTTGTTCGTGTTCCCCGACGGCACCCCGGCCCTGCTGCGCGGCGCGGTCGGCGGCCTGACCGTGCTGGTCTCCGGACTCTGGCCGTTCGCACTGCTGCCCGCGGGCACCTCGACCGTGGTGATCGTCGTGGCGGCCGTGCTGTCGGTCCTGGTGCTGTTCGCGGTGGCGACGGCGCTGCTACGGCGGCGGTACCCGGACGCGCCCCGCTGACCCCGGGCTGTTGATCTACGGTCCGTGCCCATGACGGGAACGGACATCACCGCACCGTGGCCGGACTCCGCGTTCCCCGCGGACCCCTATCCGGGTGCTCGGCCGCCGTGCTCGTTCCTGCACGTCGACGGCCGCACCCACCCCCTGGCGGCCGACCCGTCGACGCCCTCGGGATGGCGGGTCGACGGTCGTTGTCTCGACGACGTGCTCGCCGGAGCGAACGCGCCGCCGATGGCCGGGCGGGTACCGCTGCTGGCCTACGGCTCGAACGCCTGCCCGTCGAAGATCTCCTGGATGCGCGAGGCCCGCGGGCTGACCGGGCCGGTCGTCGTGCTGCGGGTGCGCACCGAGGGCATGGCGGCGGTCTGGTCGGCCGGCCGCCGGGTCGTCGACGACCAGCGCCCGGCCACCCTCGCCGCCGTCGGTGGGGCGGTCGAGGAGCACACCGTGTGGCTGGTCGCGCCGGAGCAGTTCGCCGCGCTCGACGCCGTCGAGGGCCGCGACGCCGACCCGCCGCGCTACCGGCTGGCCCGGGTCGCGACCGGGCGGGTCACGCTCGTCGACGCCGCCGGGGTGCTGGACCGGCCGTGGGCCTACCTCGCCCCGGAGGTCCCCACCGGCGACGCCCGCACCGACCGCCGTCCGCTGCACGTCGACGGGGCCCCCGTCCGCTGCGCCGACCTCGCCCAGGCCGGGGCCGTCGCGCTGTCCGGGGCACCCGGCCCGGACGGTCTCGACGCCACGTCCGTCGACGGCGTACCCGTGCCGGAGCAGTGGCCGTCTCGGGTGTTCGTCTACGGCACCCTCATGCCCGGCCGCCGGGCCTTCGGGATGCTGCGCGGGCACGCCTCCGACGTGCTGCCGCAGCCGGTGGTGCTGCCGACTGGCGCGGTCGCCGACACCGGCCGCGGGTACCCCGCGCTGACCCTCGACACCGGCGACGGGGTGCCCGGCTGGGTCGTCGAGCTGGCCGACCCGGAGACCGCGCTGGCCGCGCTCGACGCCTACGAGGGCCCGGACTACGCGCGGTCCCGGGTGGTTCTCGACGACGGCACCGTGTGCTGGGCCTGGGTGTGGACCGCGGCGCGGGACGGCCACGTGCCGCTGCCACACGGCTGGTCCCAGCCCTGACGCCGACCGGGCCCGTCCCCGACGGAGACGGGCCCGGTGTGGACCGGTGCTCCGACTCAGGAAGCGGTCTTCGCGGCCTGCCGTGCGCGGTGCTCGGCGAGCCCGGGGATCTCCCGGCCGGAGATCGACACGCCCTTCGTCTCGATGACGAAGTAGAGCGCGATCATGCCGATCACGCAGGCGCCCATCATGTAGTAGGCCGGGAACAGGACGTCACCGGTGCCCTCGATCGCCGACTCGTTGATCAGCGGCGCGGTGCCGCCGAACGCCGCCGTCGCCACGTTGTAGGAGATCGCCATGCCGGCGAAGCGGACGTGGGTCGGGAACATCGCCGGGAACGTCGCGGAGATCGTCCCGAGCTGGAGCAGGTAGATCAGCCCGAGCACGGTGAACCCGAGGATCGCCAGCGGCACGCTCACCGCCATCAGCATGTACATCGGGATCGCCAGCACGAAGATGCCGACCAGCGAGATCCACCAGCACGGTTTGCGGCCGATCCGGTCCGACAGCGCCCCTGCGAAGGGGATCAGCAGCATCATCACGACCTGGCCGACCACGGCGACCGTGTCGGCGCTCGCCGAGTCCATCGACAGCGTCGTCTGCAGGTAGGTCGGCATGTAGGTCAGCAGCGTGTAGTTGATGACGTTCAGCGCGATGACCAGGCCGAACAGTGCGAGGATCGGCTGCCAGTAGCGGACGAGGAGGTCCTTGAGCGCGCCGGTCGCGGCGGACTCGGACTCGCCGGCGGCCTCCAGGTCACGGAACACCGGGGTGTCCTCGAGCTTGGTCCGGATGTAGAGGCCGATCATCGCCAGCGGCAGGGCGATCATGAACGGGATGCGCCAGCCGTAGTCGAGCATGGCCTGCTCGCCGATCGCGGTCTCCAGGCCGAAGACGACCAGCACCGCGAGCGTGAAGCCGGCCAGGGTGCCGAACTCCAGGAAGCTGCCCCAGAACCCGCGCTTGCGGTCCGGCGCGTACTCCGCCATGAAGGTGGCGGCGCCGCCGTACTCACCGCCGGTGGAGAAGCCCTGGATGATCCGCAGCAGGAACAGCAGCGCCGGCGCGGCCCAGCCGATCGTCGCGTAGGACGGGATGACGCCGATCAGGAACGTCGCGACGCCCATCAGGATGATCGTCATCGACAGGACCTTCTGCCTGCCGATGCGGTCCCCGAGCGGCCCCCACACGAAGCCGCCGAGCGGCCGCAGGATGAAGGAGATCGCGAAGCCCAGCAGCGTTCCCAGGTAGCCCAGTTCGCCCGGGAAGAACGCGTTGGTCAGTTCGACGGTCAGGTAGGCGTAGATGCCGTAGTCGAACCATTCCGTCGCGTTCCCGATCGCCGACGCGGCGACCGCCCTCCGCAGTACGGAGGGCTCCACGTCGTTCTCGCCACTCTGTTGACCAGCATCTGCCGGAACCGATGACATTCGAGGACCCCCACTCACGCAATGCGTAAACCGCTACCGGAAGCGCATTTCGTTACACGATCGACATATCCCAGCACCATTGCGGTGTGCGGAGCCTACAGAGCGGAAAGGGGACCTGCCACCCACGCCCGCTGATCGAGACCGGTGCGCGACCTCCGCTCCGTGTAGCGTCGCCGACGTGCTGGCGATCGACGGCCTCGCCAAGCGGTTCGGCCCTGCCACCGCCCTCGACGAGGTGAGCTTCACGGTCGGTGCGGGCGAGGTGTTCGGCTTCGTCGGCGGCAACGGGGCGGGCAAGACGACGACGATGCGGATCGTGCTCGGCGTCCTCGACGCCGACGCCGGTGCGGTCACCTGGAAGGGCGCGCCACTCGGTCCCGCGGAACGCCGCCGGATCGGGTACCTGCCCGAGGAGCGCGGTCTCTACCCGCGGATGCGGGTCGCCGAGCAGCTCGTCTACCTGGCCCGGCTGCACGGGATGTCACGGTCGGAGGCCCAGGCGGCCACCGAGACCTGGACCGAGCGGGTCGGGCTGGCCGGGCGCCGCGGCGACGAGGTGCAGAAGCTGTCGCTGGGCAACCAGCAACGGGTGCAGCTGTGCGCCGCGCTGGTGCACGACCCCGATCTGCTGGTGCTCGACGAGCCGTTCTCCGGGCTGGACCCGGCGGCCGTCGACACCCTGGGGGCGGTGCTGCGCGAGCGCGCCGCGGCCGGGGTGCCGGTGGTGTTCTCCTCCCACCAGCTGGAGCTGGTGGAGCGGCTCTGCGACCGGGTGGGCATCATCTCGGCGGGCCGGATGGTGGCGGTCGGCACGGTCGACGGGCTGCGCGCCGGTGCCGCGGACCGCTACGACGTCACCGGCCCGCCACCGGGCTGGACCGACGACCTCCCCGGGGTGCGGGTCCTCGACGTCGACGGTGCCCGCACCCGCGTCGAGCTGGCGCCGGGCACCGACGACCAGGTGCTGCTGGCCGCGGCGCTGGCCGCCGGGCCGGTGCACGCGTTCGGTCCGTACCGGCCGCCGCTGACCGAGCTGTACCGCGACGCCGTGCGCGACCGCGCCGTCCCGGCGGACCCCGCCCTTCCCACGGACGGCGCCCTCCCCACCGACCGCGCCCTCCCCACGGAGCGCGCCCTCCCGACGGACCGCGCCCGATGAAGACTGTGCTGCTCGTCGCGCGGCGCGAGATCACCACCCAGCTGCGGTCGCGGACGTTCGTCGTCGGGATCCTGCTGATGCTGCTGGTCTTCGGCGGCTACGGCGCGGTGATCGTGTTCGCCGGGACGCAGGGCTCGTCGTCGTCGCTGGTGCTGGACGGGCCGGCCCGCGAGCTGCGCGGCGAGCTGCAGGGCACCGCGGACCGGCTGGGCACCACGCTGCGCGTGACCGAGGCCGGGAACCGGGACACCGCGGAGTCGATGGTCCGCACCGGCGAGGCCGACGCGATGCTCACCGGGGCACCGGGGACCTACCAGCTCGTGGGCCTCGACGACGTCGCTCCCGGGCTGCGGTCGCTGGTCGCCGACGTGGTGGAGCAGCAGGCCGTGCGCGAGTCGCTGCTCGCCGCGGGCGCCGACCCGGACCGGGTGAGCACACTGTCCGGGGTCGGGGTGCGCACACTCGAACCGGTCGACACCGAGCTCGGGCAGCGGATCGGCACGGCGTTCGTGACGACGTTCCTGCTGTTCTTCTCGGTGACCGCCTACGGCGCGGCCGTCGCGCAGGGGGTGGTCGAGGAGAAGGCCGGGCGCGTGGTCGAGCTGCTGCTCGCGACCGTCCCGGCGCGGCAGCTGCTCGCGGGGAAGGTGCTCGGGCTCGGCCTGGTCGGGCTGCTGCAGCTGCTGATCCTCGGCGGGGTGGGCGCGGCCGTCGCGGTGGGCACCGGCGTGCTCGCGGTCCCGGCGCTGCTGCTGCCCACGCTGGTGTCCGCGCTGGCCTGGTACCTCGTGGGGTTCTTCCTGTTCGCGACGCTCTACGCGGCGGCGGGCGCGCTGGTGTCCCGGCAGGAGGAGCTCCAGTCGGTGACCGCGCCGATCGCCATCGTGCTGCTCGTGCCGTTCCTGCTCGCCGTCGCCGTGCTGCCCGTGGACCCGCGCAACCCCGTCACCACGGTGCTGTCGTTCGTGCCGTACCTGTCGCAGACGCTCATGCCCGCGCGCACCGCGCTCGGCGTCACCGCGTGGTGGGAGCCGGTGCTCGCCTATCTGCTGGCGCTGGCCGCCCTCGCCGGGATGGTGCTGCTGTCGGCACGGGTGTACCGCAACTCGGTGCTGCGCACCGGGGCGCGGGTCCGCTGGCGGGACGCGCTCAGGGCCGGGCGGCCTTGACCTGGTCGTAGCGGGCGAGCGCGTCCTGACGCTCGGCCTTGTGGTCGACCATCGGCTCCGGATAGCCCTCCGGGATGCCGCCGGGCAGCTTCCACGGCTGGTGCACGACCTTGCCCCCGACCTCGGCGAGCTCGGGCACCCAGCGGCGCACGTAGTCCCCGTCGGGGTCGAACCGCTCGCCCTGGGTGATGGGGTTGAAGATCCGGAAGTACGGCGACGCGTCCGTCCCCGACCCGGCCGTCCACTGCCACCCGTGCTGGTTGGAGGCCAGGTCGCCGTCGACGAGCAGCGCCATGAAGTGCCGCGCGCCGCGCCACCACGGAAGGTGCAGGTCCTTGACCAGGAACGACGCGACGATCATCCGCACTCGGTTGTGCATCCACGCCTCGCCCCGCAGCTGGCGCATCCCGGCGTCGACGATCGGGAAGCCCGTCCGGCCCTCGCACCAGCGCTCGAAGTCGGCGTCGGCGGCCTTCCCGGTGCGCAGCGGCAGGTGGTCGAAGGCCTTGTCATAGTTCTCGCGCGCGGAGTCCGGCCGCCGGTACAGCACGTCGGCGTAGAACTCCCGCCAGGCGATCTCGGTGCGGTAGGTCTTCACCGAGTCCCCCTTCTGCTTCGCCAGGTCCGCGAGCAGCGTGCGCGGGTGGACGCAGCCGTACTTGAGGTACGGCGACATGCCCGAGGTGCCGCGCTCGGCGGGCAGGTCGCGGGCGGACCCGTAGTCCGCCACGCCCTCGTCGAGGAAGTCCGCCCAGCGGGCCCGCGCCGCGGACTCCCCCGCCTCGGGCAGCTCGGCCTCGACCGGCTGGTCGTCGGGGATCTGCACCGCGCGGGGTCCACCGTTCTTGTCGGCGGGGTCCATCCACCTGCACGTCGACGCGTCGGTCCCGGCCGGGGCGCGCCAGCCGTGGTCGGCCCACGCTCGGCTGAACGGGGTGAACACCTTGAACGGCCCGCCGGTGCCCTTCTCCACCCGGCCGGGCGCGACGGCGTAGGGCGAGCCGGTCCGGACGAGCTCGACGCCGTCCTCGGCGAGTGCCTTCTCGACCTGCTCGTCGCGCTCGCGGCCGTAGGGGCCGTAGTCCGCGGCGACGTGCACGGTCTGGGCGCCGACCGCCGTCGCGATCCGCGGGACGACGTCCGCCGGGTCCCCCTTCACCACGAGCAGCTTCCCGCCCAGGGCCTCGTCGAGCTCGCGCAGGCAGCCGTAGAGGAAGTTCGCCCGCGCGGCGCCGGAGGGTGCCAACAGCGCCGGGTCCAGCACGAACAGCGCGAGCGCGCGGTCGGCGGCGTCGGCCGCGGCGAGGAAGGTGGGCTGGTCGGCGACCCGGAGGTCTCGTCGGAACCAGACGACGGCAGTGCTGGGCGCCATGCCGGTCGACGCTAGCGCCGCCACGTCCCACCCGCCCGCCGAGCCGCGCCCCCTCCACCGGTCGCGCTCCCGCCCCCGGAACGCACGAGCGGGCCGTCCGTACGACGAGGTCGTACGAGCGGCCCGCTCGTGCAGAGAGGCCGGTGCGGTGGTGCTACGTGGTCAGCGCTGGCCGACCGGGACGTAGAGACGCTCCGCGGAACCGGTGTAGAGCTGGCGCGGACGCCCGATCTTGTTCTGCGGGTCGTTCATCATCTCGCGCCAGTGCGCGATCCAGCCCGGGAGCCGGCCGAGCGCGAACAGCACGGTGAACATCTTCACCGGGAAGCCCATCGCCCGGTAGATGACGCCGGTGTAGAAGTCGACGTTCGGGTAGAGCTTGCGCTCGACGAAGTAGTCGTCGGCCAGCGCCTTCTCCTCGAGCGTCATCGCGATGTCGAGCAGCGGGTCGTTGACGCCGAGCTTCTTGAGGATCGTCTCGGCCTGCTCCTTGACGATCTTCGCGCGCGGGTCGTAGTTCTTGTAGACCCGGTGCCCGAAGCCCATCAGCTTCGCGCCCTGCTCCTTGTTCTTGACCCGGCTGACGAAGTCGTCGACGTTGCCGCCCTCGACGTCCTTGATGCGGGTCAGCATCTCCAGGACCGCCTGGTTGGCGCCGCCGTGCAGCGGGCCGAACAGCGCGTTCACGCCGGCGGAGATGGAGGCGAACAGGTTGGCCTGGCTGGAACCGACGAGACGCACCGTCGAGGTCGAGCAGTTCTGCTCGTGGTCGGCGTGCAGGATCAGCAGCGTGTCGAGCGCGCGGACCATGTCCGGGTCCAGCTCGTAGGGCTCGGCGGGGAACCCGAAGGTCATCCGCAGGAAGTTCTCGACGAGGCCGAGGGAGTTGTCCGGGTACAGGAACGGCTGCCCGACGGACTTCTTGTAGGCGTAGGCGGCGATCGTGAAGACCTTCGCCATGAGCCGGACGGTGGAGAGCTCGACGGCCTCCTCGTCGTGCGGGTCCAGCGAGTCCTGGTAGAAGGTCGACAGCGCGCTGACCGCGGACGACAGCACCGGCATCGGGTGCGCGTCCCGCGGGAAGCCCTCGAAGAAGCGCTTCAGGTCCTCGTGCAGCAGGGTGTGCCGGCTGATCCGGGTGGTGAAGGCGTCGAGCTGCTGCTGGCTCGGCAGCTCGCCGTAGATCAGCAGGTAGCTGACCTCGAGGAACGTGGAGTTCCCTGCCAGCTGGTCGATCGGGTAGCCGCGGTAGCGCAGGATGCCGGCGTCACCGTCGATGTAGGTGATCGCCGAGGAGCAGGCCGCGGTGCTGGTGAAGCCCGGGTCGAAGGTGACCAGGCCGGTCTTGCCGAGCAGCTTGCTGACGTCGACGGCCTGCGACCCCTCCGTCGGGGTGTGCACCGCGGTCTCGAACTCGCCGCCCGAATACCGGAGTACGGCGGTGTCGGACTTGGCGGCGGTCTCGTCGGACATGTGGAGGTTCCCTCTCACAGCGGGGATCAATCGGGTCTCGGGCACACGCTAGCCCGCCGGGGCGAATCCGCAGAACGCGGCGACGATTCTCACCCTCCGTCGCGGGGCGCGCGGTAGCGGAGGAACTCCGGGAAGCGCCAGACGCACAGCAGCACGCCCACGATCACCGCGGCGCCGCCGAGCGTCGCGGTGACACCGGGCCCGATCAACGACGCCGCCGAGCCGTGCCACATGTCGGCCAGCCGGGGCCCGCCCGCGACGACGACGATGAACACGCCCTGCATCCGGCCGCGCATCTCGTCGGTCGCGACGGTCTGCAGCATCGAGGACCGGTAGACCGAGCTGACCAGGTCGCCGGCGCCGGCGACGGCCAGCGCGAGCACCGCGAGGAACAACGACCCGGTCAGACCGAACACCAGGACCCCACCGCCCCAGACGCACACCGCGACCACGACCGCGACGCCTTGGCGCTGCACCTTCTGCAACCAGCCCGACAGCACGCCGCCGGCAACCATCCCGATCGGGATCGCCGCGTACAGCAGGCCCTGCTGGACACCCCCGTCGGCCGTACCGCCGAAGGTGTCCACCGCCATCTGCGGGAACAGCACCCGGGGCATGCCCAGCCCCATCGCGATCACGTCGACCAGGAACGAGACGAGCAGGATGCGCTGGGTACCGACGTAGCGGAAGCCGTCGACGACCGCGCGCAGCCCCACCTTCGGACGCTCACCGTCCACCCGCTGCGCGGAGCTCGGCAGCGCGGGCAGCCGCCAGGTCGCCCACAGCGTCGCCAGCAGGAAGATCGCGTCGACCAGGTAGAGGGTCGACAGCCCGATGAACGGGATCAGCACCCCGGCCAGGAGCGGCCCGAGCACCGCGCCGACCTGCACGACGGTCATGTTCAGCGCGTTCGCGGCGGGCAGCTGCTCGGCGGGCAGCAGCCGCGGGATGACCGCGCTGCGGGTGGGCTGGTTCATCGCGAGCATCGCCGACTGGAACGCGAACAGCACCAGCACGACCCACACGTTCCCGGCCCCGCTGGCCGAGACCACCCACAGCGCCAGCGAGCTCAGCGCGATGCCGGACCCGGTGAACAGCAGCATGACCCGCCGGTCGACGGCGTCGGCGATCGCGCCACCCCACAGCCCGAACACCACCAGCGGGACCAGGCCGAACAGACCGGTCAGCCCGACGTAGGCCGACGACCCGGTCAGCTGGAAGATCTGGATCGGCACGGCGACGACCGACAGCTGGGCGCCGATCACCGTCACGATCCCGGCCGCCCACAGCCGCCGGTAGGCGGGCGTGCGCAGCGGGGTGGTGTCGGCGAAGGTCGACCGCAGCAGCCCGGTCAGCCGCGACGCGCGGGTGCGGACCGTCGGCCCCTCGTCCGCGGGCGAGGGGACGGGGCGGGTCGGGGTGTCCCGTTCGGCGCCCGGCACCGGCTGCGTCGGCCCCTCACCGGGATCGTTGCGCGTGCTCACGATGTCAAGGTGTACACGGACGCCCCGACATCACGCCTCCGGGTTGCCCCTAGGGGGCGAGCCGGCGCACCGACCAGGAGTCGTCGCGGCCGACCTCGAACCGCAGCCGGTCGTGCATCCGGTCGGCGCGGCCCTGCCAGAACTCGACCTGCCACGGCACGATCCGCCAGCCACCCCAGTGCGGCGGTCGCGGGATCTCCTCGACGCCCTCGAAGCGCCGGGTGACCCCGGCGAGCGCCTGGTCGAGGACCGTGCGCCCGGCGACGATCGTCGACTGCGCCGACGCCCACGCCCCCAGCTGTGACCCGCGCGGGCGCAGCGCCCAGTAGGCGTCGGACTGGGCCTCGGAGCAGCGCTCGACGCGACCGGAGAGCTGCACCTGACGCTGGAGGTCGTACCAGGGGAAGGTGACCGAGGCGACGCGTGTGCGATTGAGGTCGTGGCTCTTGGCGGAGGTGTAGTTCGTGTAGAACACGATGCCGCCGGCGTCGAGGCCCTTGCACAGGACGGTGCGCGACGACGGCAGCCCGTCCGGATCCGAAGTCGCCAGCACCATCGCGTTCGGCTCGGTCAGCCCGGCCTCACGGGCCTGCTCCAGCCACGCGGTGAGCTGTTCGTACCAGGTCGGAGCCAGGTCGTCGACGTCGAGCGGTCGGCTCGCGTAGTCGATCCGCATCCTCTCCAGCGCGGGTGCGTCCGTCATCGGTTCCCCTCACTCACGGTCGGCGCCGCCGACGACCGTAGGCACGCGCCCGCCTCCCGCGCACCCGCCGTTCGGTCCCCGACCGCCCGGATCACCCGTTGACGTCGTTGCATCCCGCAATCAATAGTCGATCCGTACCCACCCGATCGGGGGGATGGTGGGTACGTACGACGACCCCCGCTCGGATGACGAGAGGGAAGACGATGCGTGTGACGAGGATGTTCGCGCCGGTCGCGACGGCGCTGGCCGTACTGCTCACCGGGGCCGTGGCGCTCGCGCCGGTGGCGGCGCCGTCGGCGGCGGGGACGGGGACGGTGGCTGCGGCAGCGGCGGCGCCGGAGCGGGAGGTGACCGCGACGGTGCGCACGGTGTCGTGCGGCAAGATCGACCGGGCCGCCTACGCGCCGATCGGTGGAAAGTGGAGCCGCACCTACAACGGCAGCTGCGGACACATCGCCCGGCAGAGCAAGCCGTACATCACGGTGTCCTGGGAGGTCCCGAACTTCTCCTCCGGCCAGGCCTGCGTCAAGGCCCGCGGGTTCCGGTGGAGCGACGGCAAGGAGTACTGGGTGTCACTCGGCTGCGGCAAGAGCGGTCACGGGACGGTGCACTGGGGCAAGGCGGGGACCCAGATCATCGCCACCACCGCGGTCAAGGCGCTGAGCCAGAACATCGTCACCGGGGTCCCCGTCTACTTCACCGACTGACCGCGGCGCGCGGACCGTGTGCGGGGCGTCCCGCCGTCCCGCACACGGCCACCGTTCACGCACGGGTGTCCGGTTCGTGATCGACACCACCGGCCGGTCGCGTTGCCCCGCCCCGGCCGTTCGGAGCAGGGTGGCGACGACCATCCGAGCCGAAGGAGACCCGGTGACCGAGACGCTCGCGCACGAGGTGCCCCCGCCGCCCCCCGGATTCAGGTCCGGGCTGGAGGGCCACGTCGCGTTCCGCACCGAGATCGCCGAGCCCGACAAGGACGGCGGCTCACTGCGCTACCGCGGCGTCGACCTGGAGGACCTCGCCGGCACGGTGACCTTCGGCGACGTCTGGGCGCTGCTGGTCGACGGCCGCTTCGGGCAGAGCCTGCCGCCGGCGGAGCCGTTCCCGATCCCGGTGCACACCGGTGACGTGCGGGTCGACGTGCAGGCCGCACTGGCGATGCTCGCCCCGTACTGGGGCTACCGTCCGCTGCTCGACATCGACGACGCCGAGGCCCGCGACAACCTGGCCCGCGCCTCGGTGATGGCGCTGTCCTACGTCGCCCAGTCCGCCCGCGGCATCGGCGTGCCCGCGGTGCCGCAGTCGCGCATCGACGAGTGCTCCACGATCACCGAGCGCTTCATGACCCGCTGGCGCGGCGAGCCCGACCCGCGCCACGTCGCCGCCGTCGACGCCTACTGGGTGTCCGCCGCCGAGCACGGCATGAACGCCTCGACCTTCACCGCCCGGGTGATCGCCTCCACCGGTGCCGACGCCGCCGCGTCGCTGTCCGGCGCGATCGGCGCCATGTCCGGCCCGCTGCACGGCGGCGCCCCGGCCCGGGTGCTCCCGATGATCGACGAGGTCGAGCGCACCGGCGACGCCCGGGCGCTGGTCACGGGCCTGCTGGACCGCAAGGAGAAGCTCATGGGCTTCGGGCACCGGGTCTACCGGGCCGAGGACCCGCGGGCCCGCGTGCTGCGCCGCACCTGCCAGGAGCTGAACGCCCCGCGCTACGAGGTGGCCGCCGAGCTGGAGCGCACCGCGCTGGCGATCCTGCGCGAGCGACGCCCGGACCGCCCGATCGAGACCAACGTCGAGTTCTGGGCGGCGGTGATCCTCGACTTCGCCGAGGTCCCGCCGCACATGATGCCCGCGATGTTCACCTCCGCCCGCACCGCCGGCTGGTCGGCGCACGTCATGGAGCAGAAGCGCGAGGGCAAGCTCGTGCGCCCGAGCGCGCAGTACATCGGCCCGGGCCCGCGCAGGCCGCAGGACGTCGACGGCTGGGACTCGGTCTCCGCCCGCTGATCCCCCTTCCCCGGGGGAACTCCCGTGGCCGAGCGCGCTACGGCTGTTCCCCCGGTGGGGGGCCGACCACCCCGGAGCGGCGGCCCCGCTGGTCGTGGTGCAGCAGCGCCGGCGCGGCGACCGAGACCGGGAGCACCAGGCCCAGCAGCAGGACGTAGGCCACCCCGGCGACGGCCAGCCCGAGCGTCGGGCTCACCGTGAACATCAGGGCGAAGGTCACCGCGAACACCGGGATCATCACCACGATCGCGGCCGCCGCCACGGTCAGCCCGACCAGCATCAGCACGCCGAAGCAGCGCCACCAGGCACCACGGACCAGCTCGACCGACCGCCACAGCGCGTCCCGCGCACCGAGGCCCTCGGCGACGACCGCGGGCGACGCCAGGGACAGCAGGATCGCGATCCAGGTCTGCGCGGCGTAGAACACGACGACGAGGAGCAGCCCGGCCACCGCGGCCACCCCGCCCGCACGCCACAGCGGCAGCGCGACGAAGGCGCCGACCGCGATCGGGACGAGCCCGATCACCAGCTGCGCCAGCTGGACGCCGTAGAGGGCGGGCAGCCGGGGGCGGCCCTGTGCCCAGGCCGCGGCGATCCCGGTCCGCGAGCCGTACACCGCCGAGGTCACCGCCGGGAGGACCGCGGCGAGCACGAGCGGCGCCACGGCGGCCGCGACGAGCCCGAAGGGCAGGCCGGACAGCGTCGCCTCCAGGAAGGTCCCGACCAGGTCGAACGGGTTCGCCGGCTGCAGTGCACCGACCGGCTGCAGCAGCCACAGCGTCCCGAGCACGACGACGGCGTAGAGCAGGCCGGGCAGGACCGTCCACGGGGTCCGGCGCAGGAACCGCCACACCCCGCCCACGATCTCCCCCGCGTCCAACGGTCGCAGCGGCACGATCCCCGGCTGCGGCGGCACGGGCTCCCCCGGGCCGGGATGGTTCTCGGTCACGACTCGCCCCTCTCGTCGACTCCCCGTGTCGTACCGGACACAGGGCACGTCGGCGGCGGATCGGGACGATCGTGAGCAGATGGTGATCAGCCCGCGGGCGACGGCACGGGGGCCCGGTGGCGCCGGATCGCCAGCGACAGCCCGGCCGCGACGACGCAGAGGACGGCGCCGCCGTACCAGGCCGTGTCGTAGCTGCCCAGGGCGTCGCGGACCAGACCCGCGACGAGCGCGGCGAACGCCGCCCCGATCTGGTGCGAGGCGAAGATCCAGCCGAACACCACCGCCGAGCGGGCGCCGAAGGCCTCGCGGGCCAGCGCCATCGTCGGCGGGACGGTCGCGACCCAGTCCAGGCCGTAGAACACGACGAACGCGAGCATGCTGGCGTTCAGGTCGGTCCCGAACAGCGGCGGGAGCAGGAACAGCGACAGCCCGCGCAGCGCGTAGTAGGCGCCCAGCAGCAGCCGCGGGTCGATCCGGTCGGTCAGCCAGCCGGAGAAGATCGTCCCGAGCAGGTCGAAGATGCCGACCAGGGCGAGCAGGGAGGCCGCCGTCGTCGCGGGCATGCCGTGGTCGTGCGCGGCCGGGACGAAGTGGGACTGGACCAGCCCCGCCGTCGTCGCGCCGCAGATGAAGAACCCGCCGACGAGCAGCCAGAACGTGCCGGTGCGCGCGGCGTCGGCCAGCGCCCGCACCGCCAGCCGCGCGGCACCCGTGCGCTGCGGCGCGACGACGTCGGCCTCGGTGCCGCCGTAGGGCAGGACCCCGACGTCGGCGGGCCGGTCCTTCAGGAACAGCCACACCACCGGCACCACGGCCAGTGCCGCGCCTGCGGTGATCAACGCCGCGGGCCGCCACCCGCCCGACTCGACGACGGCCGCGACCAGGGGCAGGAACACCAGCTGCCCGGTGGCGGTGGCGGCGGTGAGGACCCCGGAGACGAGGCCGCGGCGGGCGACGAACCAGCGGTTCACCACGGTCGCGACCAGCGCCATCGCCATCGAGCCGGTGCCCAGCCCGACGACGACGCCCCACAGCAGCACCAGCTGCCAGACCGCCGTCATGAACACGGTCGTGCCGGCACCGACCGCGACCATGACCAGCGCGGTCGCGACCACGCGGCGCACGCCGAAGCGCTCCATCAGCGCCGCCGCGAACGGCGCGGTCACCCCGAACAGGGCGAGGTTCACCGCGAGCGCGAAGGAGATGGACCCGATGCCCCAGCCGAACTCGGCGTGCAGCGGCTCGACCAGCACCCCGGGGGTGGACCGGAACCCGGCCGCGCCGAGCAGGGCGAGGAACGTCGCCCCCGCCGCCCACCAGGCCGGGTGCACCCGGCGTGCTCGTGTGTCCGCCGTCGTGGGCGCCGTCGTCATGGGGGTCATCGTGCGGGGGCGGTGCGGCACACAACAGTGGCCGGACGGACGACATGTGCAAGAATTCGGCCATGCACCGGGTCGGAGTGCTCGCCGTCGACGGGGTGATCGCCTTCGAGCTGGGCATCCCCGAACGGATCCTCGGCACCACGACCACGGCGGACGGCATCCCGCTCTACGACGTGCGGGTCGCCACCGTCGACGGCGGCCCGGTCCGCACCAGCGCCGGGTACCGGGTGCTGCCCGAACACGGGATCGACGTACTGGAGCGCGCGGACACCCTGGTGGTGCCGGCCGTGCGCGGCCCGAACACCGACGATCCGGGCGAGGCCGTCCTCGGCCTGGTGCGCCGGGCCGTGCACCGCGGCGCACGGGTCGTGGCGATCTGCACCGGCGCGTTCACCCTGGCCGCCACCGGCGTGCTCGACGGTCGCCGCGCCACCACCCACTGGGCACACGTGGACGCCTTCCGCGCGCTGTACCCGCAGGTGGAGCTGGACCCCGACGTGCTGTTCGTCGACGACGGCGACATCCTCACCTCGGCGGGCGTGGCCGCGGGCATCGACCTGTGCCTGCACCTGGTCCGCCGCGACCACGGCGCCGCGGTGGCCACCGCGACCGCGCGGCGCAACGTCGTCGCACCGTGGCGGGAGGGCGGGCAGGCCCAGTTCGTCGCCTCGCACGTCCCGGACCCCGGCGGCCCGGCCACCGACGCCGTCCGGGAGTGGGCGCTGCACCGCCTCGACCGGCCGCTCCCGATCGAGGAGCTGGCGGCGCAGGCGTCGATGAGCGTGCGGACCTTCACCCGTCGCTTCCGCGCCGAGACCGGCACCAGCCCCGCCCGCTGGCTGGCCGCGCGCCGACTGGAGCTGGTGCGCCGCCTGCTGGAGACCACCGACCTGCCCGTCGAGCAGGTCGCCGCGCGCGCCGGGTTCGGCACCACCGCGGCGCTGCGGCAGCGGTTGCACGCCGAGATCGGGATGGCGCCGCTGGCGTACCGGCGCGCCCACCGGGCACCCGCCGGCGCGTGATCCGCGCGGCACTGGGCGCACGTCACCACGGGTACTGCTGCGACACTGGGACCGTGACCTCTCCTGCCGATCTGAAGATCCCCGGCGATCTCCTTCCGCAGGACGGCCGCTTCGGATGCGGTCCGTCCAAGGTGCGCCCCGAGCAGCTGTCCGCCCTCGCCGCGACCGGCGACTCCCTGTTGGGCACCTCGCACCGGCAGAAGCCGGTGAAGGAGCTCGTCGGACGGGTGCGCTCGGGCCTGGCCGAGCTGTTCTCGCTGCCCGACGGCTACGAGGTCGTCCTCGGCAACGGCGGCTCGACCGCGTTCTGGGACGCGGCGGCGTTCGGCCTGGTCCGCGAGCGGTCGCTGCACCTGACCTACGGCGAGTTCTCGCAGAAGTTCGCCGACACCACCACCGGCGCGCCGTTCCTGGCCGACCCGGTGATCGTCAAGGCCGCCCCGGGCAGCGCGCCGGAGCCGGTCAGCGACCCGTCGGTCGACGTCATCGCCTGGGCCCACAACGAGACCTCGACCGGAGTCGCCGTGCCGGTCAACCGGCCCGCGGGCACCACCGACGACCAGCTCGTGCTGATCGACGCGACCTCCGGCGCCGGCGGACTGCCGGTCGACATCACCCAGTCCGACGTCTACTACTTCGCCCCGCAGAAGGGTTTCGCCTCCGACGGCGGCCTGTTCCTCGCGATCATGAGCCCGAAGGCCCTGGAGCGGGTCGCCGAGCTGGCCGCGTCGGACCGCTGGATCCCGCCGTTCCTGTCGCTGGCCACCGCCGTCGACAACTCCGGCAAGGACCAGACCTACAACACGCCGTCGCTGGCGACGCTGTTCCTGCTCGAGGACCAGATCCGCTGGATGAACGCCCGCGGCGGGCTCGACGGCTGCGTCGCGCGCACCCGCGACTCCTCCGACCGGCTCTACACCTGGGCGGACAAGAGCAGCTTCGCGACGCCGTTCGTCACCGACCCGGCACACCGGAGCCTGGTGGTCGGCACGATCGACTTCGACGACGCCGTCGACGCCGCCGCGGTGGCGACGGCGCTGCGCGCGAACGGGATCGTGGACACCGAGCCGTACCGCAAGCTGGGCCGCAACCAGTTGCGGATCGGGATGTTCCCGGCGGTCGAGCCGTCGGACGTCTCGGCGCTGACCGCGTGCATCGACTGGGTCGTGGAGCGGCTGGGTTCCTGACACCTGCTCGTCGACGAACCGCGACGGCCGTCCCCACCTGGGGGCGGCCGTCGTCGTGTGTGGGGGTTGCGTCGCCACGCAGCGTCGTTGCGTGATCGATAGCAACTCGTTGTAGTCACACGCGCAACACTCGCCCCAATTCCCTCGTGCGTCACGAACTGTGCGACGCTGAGCACGGTCAGTGAGAAAGGTCCGGTGGTCCCCCGGGCGAGTAGGTGTTGTCGACCAGGCAGAACTCGCCCGGCGCGCCTCACCCGGCACGGACCCCTCGCCATCTACCGTCACCCGGACGGGGACGACAGCAGGAGGTCAGGTCGATGCGCGCGTTGCGGGTCGTGGGGGTGACCGGGGACGGCTCGGTCGTCCTCGAAGACCCGGGCCGCCGCGAGCGCTACACGGTGCCGGCCGACGAGCAGCTGCGGGCCGCGGCACGGGGTGACGTGACCCGGCTCGGCCAGATCGCGATCGAGTTGGAGAGCCAGTTGCGCCCACGGGAGATCCAGGCCCGCATCCGGGGTGGCGCGTCGGTCGACGAGGTCGCAGCCGCGGCCGGCGTCCCGACCCAGAAGATCGAACGCTTCGCCTATCCCGTCCTGCTCGAGCGGTCGCGGACCGCCGAGCTGGCCCAGAGTGCACATCCGCAGCGCGCCGACGGCCCCGACTCACGCACGCTCGGTGAGACGGTCGCGCACACCTTCGGCCTGCGCGGACAGGACTACGCCGGGGCCGGCTGGGACTCCTGGAAGGGCGAGGACGGCAAGTGGGTCGTCGTCCTGACCTGGCAGACCGGCCGCTCGGACAACGCCGCGCACTGGGCGTTCCAGCCCGGTGCCCACGGCGGCACCGTCGTCGCGCTGGACGAGCACGCCTCCGACCTCGTCGAGGGTCTGCCCGCACGTCCACTGCGCCCGCTCGGGTCGGTGGTCGACATGGCCCGCGACGAGGACCACGCCCCCGAGGCGCCGACGACCGCCGCTCCCGCGCGCGCCGTCGCGGCGGCCGGTGGGCAGCAGCCCGAGGCCTGGGCCGGGCGCGGGATCGCGCCCGAGCAGCGTCGGGCGAGCCCGCCGCCGCCCCGGACCCGCGTCGAGACACCCGGTCGCACCGTGGGCACCCGCCCGGACGACACCCGGGCCCCGGCCGCCGCGGCGCCGGTGGTCCCGAAGCGCGTCGAGCAGGTCGAGGGCACCGACGCCATCAACAGCACCGACGCCACCGACGGGACCGGGTCGGCCGGCGCGACCGACACCGCGTCGAGCGGACCCGCCTCGGACGGTGTGTCCGCGGACGGCACGACCCCGGGCGGCACGACCTCCGGCGGCGCGAGCTCGACCGGCTCGGACGGCGTGGACCCGGTCGTCCCGGCCCCGGCGGCCACCGCCACGGACGCAATCGGTACGGGCTCGTCGGCCACCGGGCCCGCGCACGACGCGACGGACGCGACCGCCTCGGCGGCGGCGACGTCGACGGGAGCGGCCACCTCGGCGTCGGACACCGACGCAGCGGGCAGCCCGGCCCCCGCCGGCACGTCACCGGCCGCCACCGCATCGGCCACTCCGGAGGACACGACCGCGGAGGCGGCGACGAGCACCGCAGGGTCGTCCGCTGCGGCGCCGTCCACCGCGGCACAGTCCACCGAGGCGCACTCCGCTGAGAGGCCCGCGGGCACCGACACGGACTCCGCCGCGGCGAGTCCCGCGACCGACGACCGCCGGACCGCCACGAACGACGGGGCCGCCACGAACGACGGGTCTGCCGACGAGCGCACCGAGGCACCCGCCGCGGCCACCACCGAGACCCCGGCCACGTCGGAGCAGGAGACGGACCCCACCCCGGCACAGGACGCCGAGACCGCGGCCCCGCGCCGCCCATCCACCGCAGGATCGCGGCGGACGAAGAAGGGCAAGCCGGTCATGCCGTCGTGGGACGAGGTCCTGCTCGGCGTCCGCGGCCAGCGCTGACACCTTCCCGCACGGGTTCCGACCTCCCACACCGGATCCGGTCCCGTGTGGGAGCCCGGATCCGGTGTGGGAACACGGCCGGGGTCAGCTCCCGCCGGTGACGGCGTGGAAGGCGACGGCGGCGGCCGTCGCGACGTTGAGCGAGTCCACGCCGCTCGCCATCGGGATCCGGACACGGCGGTCGGCGGCGGCCAGTGCCTCGTCGGTGAGCCCGGGGCCCTCCGCGCCCAGCAGCAGAGCGACCTTCCGGCCGCCCAGGCCCGCCGTGGCGAGGGGCTCGGCGTCGGGGGCGGGGGTGAGTGCCGCGACGGTGAACCCCGCCTCCCGCAGCCGGTCCAGCGAGGCGGGCCACGCGCCGTCGAGGGTCGTGAACGGGACCCGCAGCACGTGCCCCATCGAGACGCGGACGCTGCGCCGGTAGAGCGGGTCCGAGCAGCCGGGGCCGAGCAGGATCGCGTCGACGCCGAGGGCGGCGGCGTTGCGGAACAACGACCCCAGGTTCTCGTGGTCCCCCACCCCCTCGCAGACCGCCAGCGTGCGGGCGCGGGCCAGCACGTCGTCGAGGGACGGCGCGGGAGCACGGTCGGCGACGGCGAGCACCCCCCGGTTCAGATGGAACCCGACCGCGCGGGCCATCGTGTCGGCGTCGGTCGCGTAGGCCGGCACGTCGACGCCGGCGAGGTCGTCGGACAGCTCGTCGAGGCGGCGCGGGACCCCCAGCAGGGACCGCACCGGATACGGAGAGTCGAGCAGACGACGCACGACGACGACACCCTCCGCTATCACCAGCCCGCGCCCACCGGGCCGATCGGGGCGCCGATCGGCGGTCGTGAGGTCGCGGTAATCGTCGATACGGGGGTCGTCGGGGTGCTCGACCGTGGTGAGTATGGCCACGACGCCCGATCGTCCCACGTCACTGACCGTTCGCCGCGTCTGGTCGCCCGGTCAGCCGGTACCGCCCGGTCCGGCGATATGACACGGTGTAGTGCCGCCTCCCTCGGCACGGCCCTCCGCCGTGCGGGTGAGGAGGCGCTCCCCGTTCGATGGAGGTCGGTTCGCGCATGGGTCAGGTGGTCGACCGGACGACGTTCAGCCGGCGCGACCGCCAGCGGTACCGGATCAAGGTGCAGCGCTGTCTGGACACTCTCGGTGACCTGCTCAGCAGCTACCCGTTCTCCGACACGGAGCCGATGACCGGCGTGGAGATCGAGTTCAACCTGGTCGGTCCAGAGCTGGCGCCGTCGCTCAACGGGACCGACGTCCTGGACACGATCAACTCCGGCGAGTGGCAGACCGAGCTCGGCCGCTGGAACCTCGAGCTGAACCTCCCGCCGCGCCCGCTGCCCGGCGACCAGTGGCGCCAGCTGGAACACGAGCTGCTCGACCTGCTCGCGGGCGCCGGGGCGAAGGCCGGGGACCTGCGCACCCAGCTCGTCATGATCGGGATCCTGCCGACGCTGGACCCGGGGCACATGACCGCCGAGGCGATCTCCCCCGAGGACCGCTACGAGGCGCTCAACGACCAGATGCTCACCGCGCGCGGCGAGCCGATCCGGATCGACATCGCCGGCTGCTCGCCGGAGGAGCGGGTCAACGCCGACTTCGACACGATCATCCCCGAGGCGGCCTGCACGTCGATGCAGCTGCACCTGCAGGTCTCCCCCGCGAACTTCGGGCGCTACTGGAACGCCGCGCAGTGCCTGGCCGGCGTCCAGCTGGGGCTCGGGTCGAACTCGCCGTTCCTGCTCGGGTCGCAGCTGTGGTCGGAGACCCGGATCCCGCTGTTCGAGCAGTCCTGCGACGTCCGGACCCCCGAGTTCCACAACCAGGGGGTACGGCCACGGGTCTGGTTCGGCGAGCGCTGGATCGACTCGGTGCTGGACCTGTTCTCCGAGAACGCCCGCTACTTCCCGGCCCTGATGCCGTTGACCTCGGACGTGGACCCGGCGACGCAGATGCGCGACAAGGGGTTCCCGGACCTGCCGGAGCTGACCCTGCACAACGGCACGATCTGGCGCTGGAACCGGCCGATCTACGACAGTACGGGCGACACCCCGCACGTCCGGCTGGAGAACCGGGTGCTCCCCGCGGGGCCGACGACCGTCGACATGGTCGCCAACGCGCTGTTCTTCTACGGCCTGCTCCGCACCCTGGTCGAGGCCGACCAGCAGCTGTGGCGGGCGGTGTCGTTCGAGGCGGCCCGGGAGAACTTCCAGACCGCGGCCAAGCACGGCATGCACGCTCCCCTGTACTGGCCCGGCACCGGCTGGGTGCTCCCCGACGAGCTCGCCCTGCGCAAGCTGCTCCCCCTGGCGCACGAGGGGCTCGCCCGCTGGGGTGTCTCCGGCGCGGTCTGCGACCGGTACCTGACGGTGCTGGAGCGGCGCTGCGTCACGCGTCAGACCGGGTCGTCGTGGCAGATCGACACCGTCGCCGCGCTGGAGGCGCGGGGCGCGGACCGGATGACCGCCCTGCGCGGCATGCTCGAGCGCTACCTGGCGCACTCGACGGCCAACCAGCCCGTCCACACCTGGGAGATCCCCGACTGATCGGCTTCGCCATCGCGAAGCATTCTCCGCGACCGGGCCCGCTCACCACCCTCGCGTTCCTACCGTCCCCCTCCGCACACCCGCCCCGGGTGCGCGTACGGGACGGAGGGACATGTCCATCCAGCACCAGCCCGACCGGCGTCGATGACCCGGGCGACGACGATGTCCCCGTTCCGGCTGTTCGGCCGCACCTCCCGCGACGAGCACCTCCTCGACGACGGTCCCGACCCCTGGCTCGACGACCCGGCTCCCGCACCGGCGCCGCGGCCCGTCCCGTCCCGGGCCCGGGAGGCCTTCCCGGCGCCGTCGACGAGCGGGATGCCCCCGGCGCCGACGACGGGTGCGACGGCGCTGCCCGCCGAGGGTCCCGCGACCGCGGCGGCGCGACCGGCGCTCTGGACGCCGCGGCGGCCGCCGCAGGAGCCGATCGCCGAGCCGGAGCCGGTCACCGATCCCTTCGGCTTCCCGCCGGTACCGCCCCCTGCCGCCGCCACCTCGGCCCCCGCCCCTGTCTCCGCCTCCGCCTCCGACGAGGTCGCTGCGGCCTGGGCGGCCTGGGCGCCTGCCGCGGTGTCCCCGGCCGAGGGAGGGGCGGATCGTGCAGCGTCCGGAGCCGCGTCGCCGGCCCCCGTCACTCCACCCAGCACGCCGCCCACCACGACGACCGGCACGACGACCGCGGCGCCGGGTCCGGCGCCGTCGGGCCCCGAGCACGGTCCGGCTGCCCGCCCCGCCGGAGCCCCGGTCGCAACGACAGGGACCGCGCCCGGCACCGCTGCTGCCCCGTCATCCGCCCCCGCCGCCCCCTCGGCCGGTTCCCCCGACCCGTCACCCAGCTCTCCCGCTCCGTCACCCGGTCATGCCGAGCCGTCGCCCGGCCCCGCTGACCCGTCACTCGGCCACGCCGACCCCTCCTCCAGCCACGCCGACCGGTTCCCCGGCGACGCCGACCCGTTGCCCGGCCCTGCCGACCCGTCACCCGGTCTCGCCGACCTGCCGCGCGGTGTTGCCGACCCGTCGCCCGGCCCCTCCGACCCGTCGCCGGTCCCAGCCGGACCGGATTCCCGCCACGCCGGGGCGCGGCCCGCCACCGGCTCCCCCGTCCGGACCGCCCCGCCGCCCCTCGTCGACCCCGCCGAGGCGTCCGCGCTGGCCGGGGCCTTCGCCGCGGACCTGCTGTCCTGGGACGAGGACGACGTCGACCGCCGCGCCCGTGTCCTCGCCGCCTACCTGCCCGCCACCGCGGCCGACGGATTGCTCGGCTGGACCGGGACCGGACGTCAGCGGGCCGACCTCGTGCTGCCGGGCCGCGTCCGCGCCGATGCCGACCGGGCCGTCGTCGACGTCCGGGTGCGGGTCGTGCCCTACCGCCGTGTCGACGCCCGTGGGACGGCCGCGCCCGAGCCCGAGCCCGACGACCCGATCGGGGCGCCCGCCGGGGCCCCCGCCCCGGCTGCGCGCGGCTGGCGCGGGCTGGCCGCGCGGTGGGTCCGGCTGGAGGTGGCCGTCGCGCTCACCGACGACGGGCTCGTCGTCGACGCGGGGCCCGCGGCCGAGCCGGCCCGGCGGCCGTCGCCGGTCGACCTCGCACGGGGCGGTGTGCGGTGACCGGGCGTGTCCCCGTCGTCGGGGGCCTGGCCGGCGGGGTCGGGACGACGACCGTCGCCAGGGCCCTGCACGGCCGTGACCTGGGGCGCGTGTGCGGGCCGGACCTGCTGCCCGACGTCGTCGTCACCCGGGACACCGCGGCCGGTCTGGCTGCCGCGGCCCGCGTCGCCCCGGCGCCCGGGCCGGGCTCACCGGTCCTCGTCCTGCACCCCGGCACCGCCGACCCCGACGGCATCGACGCCGACGCCGCGGGGCCCGGCTGGGCAGCCGTCGTCGCGCTGCCCGCGGTGCCGGGCTGGGCCCGCTCGGCGGACCCGTGGTCGGACGCGGCCGGGGTCCTCACCCGGCCCGGGCCCTCGGCCGCGGTCCGCCGCTACGCCGACGCGATCGGCCGGGTCGTCACCGCGCTGACCACGTCCGGACGACTCGACCGGCCGCTCACCCCGGCCAGCGTCGGTGGGCTGCGACCGATGCGTGGGGTACTGGCCCTCCCGACCGGGCCGGGCCGGTGAGCCGTGCGCGCGCTGCTGATCGTGCCGGTCGTCGTCGCGCTCCTGCTGGGGACGGCGGGTCAGGTCCTGGCTGCCCCCACCGCGGATCCGGTCACCTCGGGCATCGACGCGGCACGGGTGCCGGAGGCGGCGCGGCCCTACCTCGACCTGGTCACGGAGCTGACCTCGCAGGGCTGCCCGGAGCTGCCGCCGGCCTGGGTGGTCGCGCAGGTGCAGGCGGAGTCGGGCTGGGACCCGGAGCTGCGCACCGGCACCGCCGCCGGGCTGCTGCAGGTCTCGGAACGGACCTGGGTCGCGGCCGGCGGCGCACCCTGGCCGGACGCGGCGCTCACCGAGCCGGAGGGGCACCTGCGCGTCGTCGTGCCGTGGCTCTGCTCGACGCTGCGCGCCGCCGCCGGGTATCTCGCGACGACCCCGAAGGACGTCCCGGTGCTCGACGCGATGCTGGTCTGCCACATCGCGGGCTGCAGCCGGGTCACCGGGTCGAGGTCGGGGGTGCCGGCAGCAGGGGAGGCGAACTGCTCGCAGGCGTGCGCGTCGGCGATCCGGCGCTACCTCGACGCGGTGCACGGCTTCGTCGCCGACTACTCCGGCACGACGGCCGTCGACGACCGCGAGTCGTCCCCGCCACCGCCGCAGAAGGCCGCCCCGGCGAAGGCACCCGCGGCGAAGGCACCGGCGAAGGACGCCGCATCGGCGCCGGCGCCCGCCTGGACCGGCGGTGCGACGGGGTGCCACGAACCCGACCCGGTGCGCTCCGACGGCTGTCTCACCGGCGCGTCGAAGCACGGCCTCGATGCCGTCGAAGCGGTGTTCGGCCCGACGATCGAGACGGTCGGCTGTTGGGACGAGCACCTGCAGAACCCGCGGTCGGACCATCCGAAGGGCAAGGCCTGCGACGTGTTCACCGGGAAGGCCGGGGCGTTCGCGAAGGGCGCCGACCTCGACGAGGGCTGGGCGATCGCGCACTGGCTGGAACGCAACGCGGCCCCGCTGAAGGTCAAGTACCTGATCTGGCAGGGCCGCTACTGGGACCCCTCGGTGCGCGCCGACGGCTCCGGCTGGGGCCGTCGCTACACCGGCGGCGGGGTCTACGACACCGCCGACGCGACCGGCGGCCACTACGACCACATCCACATCAGCTTCGCGGAGTGACCCCGTGCGACGTTCCCTGCCGCTGCTCGTGCTCGCCGCGGTCCTCGCGGTGCCCCTGGCCCTGCTGGTGCCCGCGTTGCTGCCCGGACCGCCGTCGCAGGCGGTGCTGACCTCGGCCGACCGGGACGCCCTCGGCGATCCCGGCCCCGTCCGCGGACCGGAGCCGGCCGTGCCGGCGACGCGGCCGTCGTCGCCCGGGGCGGTGGCGCGCGCCTACCTCGTCGCCGCGCACGGCACCGGTGCCGGCGCGGCCGGGGGCACCACCCTCGACGGCACCCCGTACGCGCTGCCCGGCAGCCCGGCCGCCGCCGGAGCGCCCGTCCTCGACCCGCCGCCACCCGGTTCGGGCCGGACCGCCGAGGTCGAGGACCTCGACGAGGGCGCCACCGACTGGGCCCGCGGACGCACGGCGCTCGTCGCGACCGTCCGCACGACGACGTCCGGGCCCGGCACGGCACCGGAGGTCCGCCGCTGGCGCACCCGGGTGGTCCTGGCTCTCGACGCGGCGGGCCACTGGCTGGTCACCGCCGACACCCCCATCACCACCGACACCCCCGATGTGGACGACTGACGTGACCGAACCTTGGAGTGGGCGATGACCGCCGACGAGCTGGAGCAGCTGCTCAAGTCCCTGCTGGCCAAGGGGGTCACGGTCGTCCTCCTGGCGCTCGGGCCCGCCGGGGAGCTGGTGGGGGTGGAACCCGGGGGCTCCGCGACGCCGTCGACGAGCTCCGGGCAGGACGCCGCCGGTGCGCCGCGGCCGGACCTGGAGCTGGGGGCCGGTGGCGAGGTGTGCGTCGGCACGGGGTCCGGTTCGGGCTCCGGTGGGTCCGGGTCCAGCGGCTCGGGTTCCGGCGACTCGGACTCCAGCTCGGGTTCCGACGGCTCGGGTTCCGACAGCTCGGGTTCCGACAGCTCCGGCTCCGACAGCTCCGGCGGCGGGGAACGTGACAGCGGGTCCGGCAGCGCCGACGACTCCGCCGGCGACTCCGACAGCAGCTCCGACGGCAGCTCGACGGACCGTCGCGGCGGCGGGGGCGACGGCGGGGCGGGCGGGTCCGACGACAGCGGCCGTTCCGGCGGGTCGGGCGATGCGACCGGCTCCGGCTCCGGCTCCGGCTCCGGCTCCAACGACTCCGAGCGCGGTGGCGGTACCGCCTCCTCCTCCGGTTCCGACAGCGGGACGGGCCGCGATTCCGGCAGCGGCACCACCGCCGCCCCCGACGAGTCCGGCGCCACCGCCTACGGCACGAGCGACGACGCGGCCGCAGGGCTCCTCACCGGCGGATCCGGTACCTCCGGCTCCCGGACACCGCCGCCCTGCCGCCCCAGCGGCACCGGCGGCACCGACCCGGCACCCGCCACCGGGAGCGCAGAGGGCACCACGGCGGCGGCGAAGCTGGGCTGGGGGCAGCCCGTCCGGGCCGACGAGTTCGACAACGGCACCGAGGGCTGGAGCATCTACGACGGCGCCGGGCACGCGGGCAACGGCCGCCGCACCCCGGACGCGGCGAGCGTGGCGGACGGCGTCCTGACGATCACCGGGGACAGCCAGGGCAACACCGCGGGCATGGCGTGGAAGGAGGGCTCGCAGCAGTACGGACGCTGGGAGGGCCGGGTGCGCGCGCCGGTCGGGGACCCGTCGTACAACGCCCTGCTGCTGCTCTGGCCCACCGCGGAGAACTGGCCCGAGGGCGGCGAGCTCGACTTCATGGAGATGATGGACCCGCAGCGGCAGAAGACCAACGCATTCTTCCACTACGGAGCGGACAACTCCCAGGTCGAGGGCTCCGTTGAGGTCGACGCGACGCAGTGGCACAACTGGGCCCTGGAGTGGACGCCGGACCGGATCACCGCCTACGTCGATGGCGAGAAGTGGTTCGAGACCACCGAGGAGAAGGTGCAGCCGCCGGGGCCGATGCACCTGTGCATCCAGCTCGACTGGTTCCCCAAGGGCGGCGGCTCGGGGAAGGAGACGCAGATGCAGGTCGACTGGGTCCGCCAGTACACCCTCGACGGGGGTTCGCCCGACGCGACGACCGACGGCGGGGCGGCACCGGGTTCGGCCGGCTGACCGGGCGGCCCCCACCCGAGCATGATCACCGGTTGGGGAGTCGGAGGTGCACAGGACGACCTCTCCGCTCCACAACGGTCGATCATGCAGCCACCTCGCGGGGCGCCCCGGCCCGGTGCACGATGCGCGGTGGCCCGGGCCTCTCAGCTCCCCCACAGCCGAGCGCTCCTAGGCTGCCGCCGACCCGCCGTCGACGATCAAGGAGTGGGTCGTGCAGGAGCAGACGGAGCAGGAGCACGACCCCGAGGCCCCGGCGCGTCGCCGCTGGCCCGCGGTCGTCGGCCTCGTGGCGGGTCTGGCCGTACTGACCGGGATCGTCACGGTCGCCGTGGAACCGTCCCTGCTCACCGGCTCGTCCTCGCCGACCCCCGCACCGGCGGCACCGCCGTCGCCGGGCGGGATGCACGACCAGGAGCGGCCCACCGAGGTCGGCGAGCTCGACCCCGCGTCCCGCTCGGACACCGAGGCGGCCGTGCGCAACGGCTGGCGCCTCACCGACCACGACGAGTTCGACGGCACCGCGCTCGACCGCACGCGCTGGAGCCCGTACACGGGCGAGACCACCGGGGGCAACGGCCGGCACCGGGTCGAGAACATCGCGGTCCGCGACGGCGAGCTCGTCCTCACCAGCCGCGGGAGCACCTCCGCCGGGCTGGCCTGGCGGGGTGGCCAGCAGTACGGCCGCTGGGAGATCCGGGCGAAGACGAACCCCGGCGTCGGCTACGGAGACGTCGCGCTGCTCTGGCCGGACGCCGAGGACTGGCCCGAGGGCGGCGAGCTCAACTTCATGGAGATCCCGAAGCCCGAGCGGAACGAGACGCACACGATCGTCCACTACGGCGAGGACAACAGCCAGGTCGGCAAGACGATCCGCGGCGACTTCACGCAGTGGCACACCTACGCCGTCGAGTGGCTGCCCGACCGGGTCGTGTTCTACATCGACGGCGCCGAGGTCTTCCGCACCACCGATCCGGAGCAGATCCCGCCGCGGTCGATGCACCTGGCGATGCAGCAGGACATCGGCCCCTACGGCGACGACTGGATCCCGGCGCCGGACGCGACCTCGCCGGAGACGCTGGACTTCCAGGTCGACTGGGTCCGCATCTACGCGCCCTGACCCGCTCGGCGGCGGGACGGGTGTGACTGGGGAAAGAAGGAGGCCCCGGACCCTGTGGGGTCCGGGGCCTTCTCCTGTCCCGAACTGACGCGCCGCTCCCACCACGAAGCGACTTCTGTAAGTTAGCGCAGCCTTGCCTAAGTAAGCAAGAGTGGTGGGCGGAAAGTTCTAGCCGAGCAGCTCCCGCAACGGTCCCACGCCGAAGTACCCCACGAACAGCACCGCCACCACCCACATCAGGGGGTGGACCTGCTTCGCGCGCCCGGTGGCCGCCGCGAGCGCGACATAGCTGACGAACCCGGCGCCGATGCCGTTGGCGATCGAGTAGGTGAACGGCATGACGGTGATCGTCAGGAACACCGGGATCGCGGTGCGCAGGTCGTCGAGCGAGACCGAGGTGATCTGGCGGAACATCAGCGCGCCGACGACGACCAGCGCCGGGGCGGCGGCCTCGACCGGGACGATCGAGTACAGCGGCGTGAAGAACATCGCCAGCAGGAACAACAGACCGGTCAGGACGTTCGCCAGCCCGGTCCGTGCGCCCTCGGCGATACCGGCCGCGGACTCGACGAAGATCGTGTTCGACGACGCGGACCCCACACCACCGGCGACCGCGCCCGCACCCTCGACGACCAGCGCCTTCCCGACGTTCGGGAGCTTGTCGTCGGAGTCGGTCAGGCCCGCCTGGCGACCGAGGCCGGTGAGCGTGCCCATGGCGTCGAAGAAGTTCGCCAGCACCAGGGTGAAGATCAGCAGGACGACGGTGATGATGTCGAGCCGGGTGAAGGCGCCGAGCGAGACCTGGCCGACGAGCGACAGGTCCGGCAGCCCGACGATCCGGTCCGGGATCGCGGGCACGGCGAGCGACCAGCCGCCGGGGTTGGTCGGGCCACCGGGGCCGACCCGGACGATCGCCTCGACGACGATCGCGATGATGGTGTTGACCACGACGCCGATCAGGATGCCCGCACGCACGCCGCGGGCGACCAGCACGCCGACGATGATCAGCCCGATGACGAACACGAACGTCGGCCACGAGGCGATGGAGCCGCCGGTGCCCAGGCCGACCGGGACCGTGGTGTTGGCCGCGTCGGGCAGGCGGCGGACGAAGCCGGAGTCGACCAGGCCGATCAGCGCGATGAACGCGCCGATGCCGACCGCGATCGCCGTCTTGAGCTCGGTGGGGACGGCGTTGAACACCGCCGTCCGGAAGCCGGTCAGGGCGAGGATCACGATGATGATGCCGTTGATGACGACCAGGCCCATCGCCTCGGGCCAGGTCATCATCGGCGCGATGGTCACGGCCAGCAGGGTGTTGATCCCCAGGCCAGTGGCGATCGCGAACGGGTAGTTCGCGATCACGCCGAAGAGGATCGTCATCACGCCTGCGACCAGGGCGGTCACCGCGGCGACCTGGGCGACCGGGAGGATCCCGCCCAGCGCGTCGGCCTTGGCCGACGGGTCTCCCGGCGTGACGCTGCCGAGGATCAGCGGGTTCAGGACGATGATGTAGGCCATCGCCATGAACGTGACGAGTCCCCCGCGCAGTTCGCGGGAGACGGTGGAGCCGCGTTCGGACACGCGGAACAGGCGCTCGATCACGGCGACACCCTAGACGCGGCGCAACGCTGCGGGTTCCGTCCGTGCACCGTTTAGGCTACGGCCCCGTGACGGCCCACGAGAGCGAGCGCGCGAGCGATCCACCGCCCCCGCCGCCCTTGCCGGCGCGCTTCTACGAGTCCCCGCCGGTGATCCTCGGCGGGATGCTGCTGTGGGCGATCGGCGCGGGCGTCGCCGCCGTGGTCGCGATGGTCACCGGCTCCGGGTTCGACCCCGCGAACGGTGCCGGCGCCTGGTTCTGGACCTGCGTCGCCGGAACCGGGGTGGGCCTGTTCGGGGCCGCGGTGTTCTCCGCGCAGCGGGCCGCCGCCCGGCGCGGGGACCGGTCGGCGCAGCGCGGCGTCGAGCCGAGGTAGGTCATAGGCTCGACGGCATGACCGCGAACGACCGTCCGACCGCCGTCGTCACCGGCGCCTCCTCCGGGATCGGCGCCGCCACCGCCCGCGCACTGGGCGCCGCGGGCTTCCACGTGGTGCTGGGAGCCCGCCGGGTGGAGCGCTGCGAGGAGATCGCGAAGGAGATCGACGGGACCGCGCTGCCCCTCGACGTCACCGACCGGGAGTCCGTCCGCGCGTTCGCCGATGCGGTGCCCGAGGCGAAGCTGCTGGTCAACAACGCCGGCGGCGCGAAGGGCCTGGAGCCCGTCGCGGACGCCGACGAGGAGGACTGGCGCTGGATGTGGGAGACCAACGTCGCCGGCACGCTGCGCCTCACCCAGGCGTTCCTGCCGAAGCTGCGGGCCTCGGGCGACGGGCACATCGTCACCGTGACCTCGATCGCCGCGCTGGACTTCTACGACAACGGCGCCGGCTACACCGGCGCCAAGCACGCCCAGGCGATGCTGCACCGCACCCTGCGCGGGGAGCTGCTCGGCGAGCCGATCCGGATCACCGAGATCTGCCCCGGCATGGTGGAGACGGAGTTCTCGCAGGTGCGTCTCGGCGACGCCGAGAAGGCGGCGAAGGTCTACGAGGGCCTGACCCCGCTGACCGCCGACGACGTCGCCGACACCATCGTCTTCGCCGCGACCCGGCCGTCGCACGTCAACCTGGACCAGATCGTGCTCAAGCCGCGCGACCAGGCGTCGGGCACCCGGCGGCACCGTCGCTAGAGGGTCTCCTCCGACCGGCGGTTCTCGTCGGCGTCGTCGCCGGGGCTCTCGCCCCGGACGGCGCCGGCGATCCGCTCCTCGGACTCGCCGAGGATCTGCGAGGCGTCGGGCTCGGTGCCCTCCTCCTCCGGCAGCGGGGTGGATCGGCTGGCGGCGCGGTCGTCGGGAACGCTCATGCCCGGCGGGTACCCGCTAGGACAGCGCCGACAACCCCTTCCACTCGTCCCAGGACAGCGTCCAGTCCCAGAGGTCGCCGTCGCGGGCGGAGAGCTGCACCGGCGTGCCGGTGACCTCGACAGGGTCGCCGTAGAGGACGGTGTCGTAGTACGCCTTGGCGTTCTCGATCGACAGGTTCACGCAGCCGTGGGTGACGTTCGCGGTGCCCTGCGCGGCGGCCGACACCGGGTTGGCGTGGATGAACTCGCCGTTGTTGCTCATCCGGACGGCCCACTTCTCGACGACGTCGTAGCCGTACTGCGCGGACACCATCCGCTTGTCGGTGAACTTCTCGGTGACGACGTGGATGCCCGAGCGGGTGTTGCGGTTCGGGTCGTCGGCCAGGCCGTAGGACGCCGGGTAGTCCGCGACCTGCTTGCCGTCGCGGATCACGATCATCCGGAACGAGCGGGCGTCGGCCTTGACGATCTGGGCGCGGCCGATGGTGAACGAGGTGCTCAGGTCCTCGGCGCCGTAGCTGCCGCCGCCGTAGTCGACGCCCTTCAGCGGCGCGTCCACGGTGACCTTCGTGCCCGACGGCCAGTACTCCTTCGGCCGCCAGTGCACGCGCGAGCCGCCGTTCTCGTCCGGCAGCCAGCCCCACGCGCCCTCGACCTGCTTCGAGGTCGTGACCTTCAGGACCTTCTCGATAGCGGCGCGGTCCTGGACGTGCCGGTCGAACTGGATCTCGATCGGCGCGGCGATGCCGACGGTGCGGTCGTCGCCGATGTTCAGGGTGCCGCGCACGGTGTGGGCGGGCTTCAGCGTCGCGACGGTGCCCTGCACCGGGGTCGCCGTGCCGTCCGGGGCGACGGCGCGACCGTGCCAGGTGTAGGTGGTGGCGAAGTCCAGGTCACCGCTGCTGGTCCAGGTCGTGCGGTCCGGGGACAGCGCGCCGTCGACGGCGTCGCCGTCCGGGTCGGTGAGCGACACCCCGTCCAGCGTGCCGCCCGCCGTGCGGACCGACACCGGCTGCGCCGGGTTCGCCGTCGCCGCCGCCGAGACGGTGTCGGTGCCCGCTCCGCCTGCGCTGCGCACGGGTGGCTGGTAGCTCACCTGCGGCCCGGCCGGGGGCGGTGCGGCCTGCGGCGCCGCCGGGTCCTGCGGCGAGGCCGCCAGGGCCACCGCCCCGACGATGCCCAGCGCGCCGATCAGCGCCACCACGACGATCAGTACCCGTCGCAACCGTTCCCCCGCGTACTCGATCTCCTGCGTTGGACACCGACCGTACGCCCGGATCCGGCGCCTCCGACCGGCAGGAGGACGGCACTCCCCCGTGCGGCGTAAGACGAACCGGACACCGTACCACAGAGGGTGTCAGACGGCGCAGTTCACCAGCACCGGTTCGGGGTGCAGGGTCACACCGAACCGCTCGGCGACGCCGCTCTGGACCTCCCGGGCCAGGGCCAGCAGGTCGGCCGTCGTCCCGCCGCCGCGGTGGGTCAGGGCCAGGACGTGCCGGGTGGACAGCGACACCCGGCCGCCGGGGCCGGCGTGCCCGCGGCCGAATCCCGCGTTCTGGATCAGCCCGGCGGCGCTGAGCTTGACCCGGCCCTCCCCCGCGGGCCAGGCGGCCAGGCCGTCGACCTGCGGCGCGCGGTCGACGGGCAGGATCGGGTTGGTGAAGAACGAGCCGGCCGACCAGGTGTCGTGGTCGTCGGCGTCGAGGACCATGCCCTTCCCGCGGCGCAGCGCGAGCACCGCCTCGCGGACAGCGGCCGGGTCGGTCCGCGTCTCCGGCTCGACGCCGAGGGTGCGGGCGAGCTCGCCGTAGCGGATCGGGGCGGAGCGGCCGTCGGCCTGCAGGGCGAAGCGCACCCGCAGGACGATCGCGTCGTCGCTGCCCTTGAGGATGCTGGTGCGGTAGGCGAGCCCCAGGTCCGAGGCGGGCACGTGCTCGCGGACGGTCCCGGTGCGCCGGTCGTAGAGGTCGACGTCGACGAGCAGGTCGGCGACCTCGACGCCGTAGGCGCCCACGTTCTGGACCGGGGTCGCGCCGGTTCGCCCAGGGATCCCGGACAGGCACTCCAGCCCGCCGAGCCCGTCGGCGACGGTGCCGGCCACCAGCTCGTCCCAGTCGACGCCCGCCTCGACGGTCAGCAGCACCCGGTCGCCGTCGCGCTCGTGGCGGACACCCTGCCCGGCGACCAGCACGGCGGTGCCGTCGAACCCGGCGTCGGCGACGACGAGGTTCGACCCGCCGCCCACCAACAGCACCCGCTCCCCCGCCCGGTCGGCGCCGGCCACGGCCTCGACCACCTCGGCCGCGCCCTCGGTGCGCACGATGCGGGAGGCCGGTCCGCCGAGGCGCAGTGTGGTGTGCGCGCTGAGCATCGGGTCGACCGTCGTCGCAGCGGGGGAACTCACGACCGCAACGGTAGCCTTCGCCCATGCCGCGCACGATCGACTACCGCGCAACGTCCGCGCACCCGTCCTCGACGGTCTACGCGGCGATGGTCGACCGCGATCTGCTGGAGGAGCAGCTGCGCCACATCGGCGGTCCCGGGGCCGGGGTGACCGCGTACGAGACCACTCCCGACGGCGTCCGCTACACGCTGCGGCACGGGATCCCCGGCGAGCACCTGCCGTCGATCGTGTCCTCCTTCGTGCCCGGCGGGGACCTGCAGATCGACCGCACCGAGCAGTGGCGGGCCGGCGACTCCGGCGTCTACGACGGCACCGGGTCCGTGCAGGTCATCGGCACCCCCGCCACCGCCCGGTCGGTGATGCGGATCGCCGACGTCGACGGCGGCAGCGAGGTCCGGATCCGGGCCGAGGTCACGGTGAAGGTCCCGCTGGTGGGTGGGAGGATCGAGCAGGCGGTCGCCGGGCAGATCGAACAGCTGCTCGCCGCCGAGACCCAGTTCACCCTCTCCCGGATCTCCTGATGTCCCACTACGTGATCACCCTGTCCTGCCCGGACCGCACCGGCATCGTCGCGCGCATCTCGACCTTCCTCGCCGAGCTGGGCGCCTCCATCACCGAGGCCGCCTACCACGCCGACGTCGAGGCCGGGGTGTTCTGCACCCGCCAGGTCGTCGACGCCGCGTCGGTCCCCTTCGACGTCGACGAGCTCCGCGCCCGGTTCGCCCCGGTCGCCGCCGAGCTGGGCGGCGAGCACCGCATCTCCGACACCGGCGTCCGCAAGCGCGCCGTGCTCCTGGTGACCCGCGACCAGCACTGCCTGCACGACATCCTCGGCCGGGTGTGGGCCGACGAGCTGCCGGTGGAGATCACCCGGGTGATCGGCAACCACACGTCGCTGGAGCCGGTCGTCGCCGCGCACGGGGTGCCGTTCCACCACGTGCCGTTCCCGGCCCCCGGCGACCCGGCCCGCGAGCAGGGCAAGGTCACCGCGTTCGAGGAGATCCGCAAGCTCGTCGACGCCGACGACCCCGACGCGATCGTGCTCGCCCGCTTCATGCAGGTCCTGCCCGCGCACCTGTGCGAGGCCTGGGCCGGGCGGGCGATCAACATCCACCACAGCTTCCTGCCGTCCTTCGCCGGGGCGCGGCCCTACCACCAGGCCCACCGGCGCGGGGTGAAGCTGATCGGCGCGACCTGTCACTACGCGACCGCGGACCTCGACGCAGGCCCGATCATCGAGCAGGACGTCGCCCGCGTCGACCACGGGGACACCGCGGCCGACATGGTGCGCCGGGGCCGCGACATCGAGCGCCTGGTGCTGGCCCGTGGGCTGCGGTGGCACCTGGAGGACCGCGTCCTGATCCAGGGCAACCGGACCGTCGTCTTCCGCTGAGGTCGCAGGCCCGAGCCGCGCCCGGGCGGTGCGTCACGCGCACCGTGCGGCGCGGTATGTCCCGCGCGGGGCGGACCGGGCCCCAGCCCGCCGGAGCACGGCGGAACGGGCCGCAGCCCGCCGGAGCACGGCGGAACGGGCCGCAGCCCGCCGGAGCACGGCGGAACGGGCCGCAGCCCGCCGGAGCACGGCGGAACGGGCCGCAGCCCGCCGGAGCACGGCGGAACGGGCCGCAGCCCGCCGGAGCACGGCGGAACGGGCCGCGGCCCGCAGGAGCGTGGCGGACCGGCGCCGAGATGCAGCTCAGCGGGCCGCGGAGATCCACTATTCCCGCTGAGCCGCATCTCGGCGTACGTCCTCGTTCGCGATGGCGACGGAGTCCGGCTGATCCGGTCCGGCGGGCGCAGCGCCCGGAGCACGATCGGTGCATGACGATCCCCGGATGGCCCGAGGTGTTCCGCGGGACCGCGGCCCTGGCGGCGGGTCTCGTCACGCCCGACCTCCTGCGCGGGCCCCGCTTCCGCCGGCTGCTCCCGGACACCTACGCCCCCGCCGACGCCCACGCCGACCTGCGGCTGCGGTCGCTGGCGGCGTACCTGTGGGCCGGACCGGACGCGGTGCTCTGCGGGTACTCCGCCGCCGAGTTCCTGGGCGCGTCCTGCGCCCCGCGGGCCGCGCCCGCCGAGGTCGCGGTGACCGCGGTGCGCGCCGGGCCCCGATCCCGCGACGGCGTCGTGGTCCGGCGCGACGTCCTGCACCCCGACGAGGTCACCGGCGTCCGCGGTGTCCGCGTCACGACCCGCCTGCGTACCGCCTTCGACCTGGCCCGGTGGTCGGGCCCGACCGAGGGTGTCGTCGCCGTCGACGCGTTGTCCCGCGGGTCGTTCGCGCCGGACGTACTGCTGAACCTCGCGGCCCGGCACACCCATGCCCGTGGTGTCCGGCGCGTGGTCGACGCGCTGGTGTGGGCCGACCCCCGCGCCGGCTCCCCGCCGGAGACCCGCCTCCGGCTGGTCCTCGTCCGGGGTGGCCTGCCGCGGCCGGTACCCCAGCACCCGGTGCTCGACGACGCCCGGCGCACGGCGCTGTGGCTGGACCTGGCCTACCCCGACCACCGACTCGGCATCGAGTACGACGGCGGCGGTCACTTCGCGACGCCCGAGGCGGCCCGCGCCGACGCCGGGCGGCACACCCGTCTCGTCGCGGCGGGGTGGCGGGTGCTGCGCTACACGGCCCTGGACATGCACCGACGGCCCGACGAGATCGTCGCCGAGGTGCGCCAGGTGCTCGACCACAGTCGTCGAGATGCAGCTCAGCGGGCCGTGGAGATCGACAGTTCCCGCTGAGCTGCATCTCGGCGAGCTTCTCGGGTAGGAGCCCAGCGGGGCACGCGGCGCGGCGAGGGGCGGGTGCGACGAGGGGCGGCGCGGCGCGGGACGGGCGCGCACACGACGGCGCCCGCCCCGCGTATGCGGGACGGGCGCCGGTTCGTGCGGCTCACGCCGCCGGTCTGACGGGGGTCAGGCCGCGGGCTGCTCGGCCTCCGCCGCCTCGTGGGCCGGCTCCAGAGCGATCCGGAGCACCTCGGCGACGTCGGCGACCGGGTGCACCCGCAGCTCGGCGCGCACCGACTCCGGGACGTCGTCCAGGTCGGGCTCGTTGCGCTTCGGGATGATCACGTCGGTCAGTCCGGCCCGGTGCGCGGCGAGCAGCTTCTGCTTCACCCCGCCGATGGGCAGGACCTTGCCCTGCAACGTCACCTCGCCGGTCATGCCCACGCTCGACCGGACCGGCCTGCCGGAGGCGAGCGAGGCCAGCGCCGTCGTCATCGTGACGCCGGCGGACGGGCCGTCCTTCGGGACCGCACCGGCCGGGACGTGCACGTGCAGCTTGCGCGACGCGAGGTCACCGGCCAGCCCGCGCGAGCGCAGGTAGGACAGGGCGATCGAGACCGACTCGGTCATGACCTCGCCCAGCTGCCCGGTGATCTGCAGGCCCGGCTCGCCCTCCATTGCGGTGGCCTCGATGAACAGCACGTCCCCACCGGCGCCGGTCACCGCCAGTCCGGTGGCGACGCCCGGCACCGAGGTCCGCTCGGCGGACTCCGGGGTGAACCGCGGCCGTCCGAGGTAGGTGACGAGCGCGTCGGCGTCGACGTGCACCGGGCGCGCCGTGTCCGACGCGTCCAGCTGCACCGCCACCTTGCGCAGCACCTTCGCCAGGCCCCGCTCCAGCTGCCGGACCCCGGCCTCCCGGGTGTACTCGGCGGCGATCATCGAGAGCGCGACGTCGGTGAACTCCACGTCGCCGTCGTCCAGACCGGCCTTCGCGATCTGACGCGGCAGCAGGTGGTCGCGGGCGATCGCGACCTTCTCCGGCTCGGTGTAGCCGTCGAGCGTCACGATCTCCATCCGGTCGGCCAGCGGGCCGGGGATCGCGGAGGCGTCGTTCGCCGTCGCCAGGAACAGGACGTTCGACAGGTCGAGGTCGACCTCCAGGTAGTGGTCGCGGAAGGTGTGGTTCTGCGCCGGGTCGAGCACCTCCAGCAGCGCCGCGGTCGGGTCACCGCGGAAGTCGCTGCCGACCTTGTCGATCTCGTCGAGCAGCACGACCGGGTTCATCGAGCCCGCCTCGCGGATCGCGCGGACGATGCGGCCGGGCAGCGCGCCGACGTAGGTGCGCCGGTGGCCACGGATCTCCGCCTCGTCACGCACGCCGCCGAGCGCCACGCGGACGAAGTTGCGTCCGAGCGCGCGGGCGACCGACTCCCCCAGCGACGTCTTGCCGACGCCGGGCGGGCCGACCAGCGAGAGCACCGCGCCCGAGCCGCGGCCGCCGATCGTGTCGAGCCCCTTGCGTCCGCGACGGGCGCGCACGGCGAGGAACTCGACGAGGCGCTCCTTCACGTCGTCGAGGCCGGCGTGGTCGGCGTCGAGGATGCGACGGGCCTCCGCCAGGTCCGACGAGTCGGTGGTCGTGGTGCTCCACGGGATGTCGAGGACCGTGTCGAGCCAGGTCCGGATCCAGCCGGACTCCGGGCTCTGGTCCGAGGCGCGCTCCAGCTTGCCGACCTCGGTCAGCGCGGCCTTGCGGACGTCGTCGGGCAGGTCGGCGGCCTCCACGCGGGCGCGGTAGTCGTCGGAGCCCTCCGGGTCGTCCTCACCGAGCTCCTTGCGGATGGCCGCGAGCTGCTGGCGCAGCAGGAACTCACGCTGCTGCTTCTCCATGCCCTCGCGGACGTCGTTCGAGATCTTCTCGCTGACCTCCTGCTCGGCGACGTGCTCCTTGGTCCATTCCAGGAGCTTCTCCAGCCGGGCGTCGAGGTCGGTCTCGGCGAGCAGCTCGGCCTTGTGTGCGACGTCGAGCCACGAGGCCCACCCGGCGAGGTCGGCGAGCGCACCCGGGTCGTCGGTCTGCTGGACCGAGTCGATCACCTGCCAGGCGCCCCGCTGCTGCAGGATGCCGACGACCAGGGCCTTGTACTCGCGGGCGAGCTCCTGGGTGCGGCCGGTGGGCGCACCGGCCTCGATCGGCTCGGCCTCGACCCAGAGCGCCGCGCCCGGACCGGAGACCCCCGACCCGATGCGGGCGCGCCGCTCACCGCGCACGACGGCGGCCCGGTCCCCGTTGGGGAGCCTGCCGATCTGCTCGAGCACGGCGACGACGCCGATGGCGCCGTAGCGGCCGTCGATGCGGGGGACGACGAGCACCCGTCTCCCGTCGTCACGGTCCTGGGCCGCGGCGGTGGCCGCGTCCACCGCGGCACGGGTGTCGGAGTCGTCGAGGCGGACGGGGACGACCATGCCGGGCAGGACCACGGCGTCGTCGAGGGGCAGGACCGGGAGCGTCAGCACGTCACTCATGCCCGGCACAACCACGCGGAGGGCCCTCCGCTTCCCGGAGTTGAGTCGTGTCCGCTCAGGGCGAACGCGGACCTCGGCGGGCCGGGACGGCCGTGAGCACCCCGAGGACCGGGTGGGTCACCAACGCGGTCCGCCGCCCTGGACCTCCATCACCGCGGGCTTGACGTCGACCAGGTAGACCAGCGTCGCGACGGTGGCGGCCAGCCAGAACATGGCCCCGCCGTACATCGGGCCGCCCGTGACGAGCAGGAGCAGCAGCGCGACGCCGGTGATGCCCAACCAGGCGTTCTTGGTGAGCTTGCCCGCCGCGGTGAAGGCGTCGGCGCGTTGCCTCAGCGCGTGCCCGAACGAGAACCCGCCGACCACCACCATGATCCACTTGATCACGAAGATGATCACTTCATCGGGGGCACCTGGCAGCGACAGCACGCGGCCAGAGTACGGACAACCCGGGCGCTGGTCACGTCCGGCGCCACATCCCGGGCGGCCCGATCCACGGCCCCGCACACGACGACGCCCCCGGCCGATCGAGGATCGGCCGGGGGCGCGGTGCGTGCTCACCGGGCGCGGGGCCCGGCGGGTGTCACTTCTTCGCGGCGGACGCGCTCGAGGTGCCACGGCGGGTGGTCGGCTTGCGGGCCGGGACCTTCGCGCCGGTGGCGGTCTTCGGGTCGGTCTTGGCGGCGGCGCGGCGCGCGGTCGAACGCGTGGTGGACGCGACCTCGTCGCCGGCCTCCTCGATCGCCTCGGCGGCCTCCTTCGAGACCTCGGTGACGGCCTCGGCGACCTCGCCCGCAGCGGTCTGGGCGCGGCGGGCGACCTTCTCACCGACCGAGCGGGTCTGCGTGGTGACGGCGCCGAGGGTCTTGACGGCGACCTCGTGGGTCTCGTCCACGAACTCGTCGACGCGGGTGTCGAACTTCTCGGTCAGGTCCTCGACCGTCGCGATGGCCTGCTTGACCTGCGGCTGCTTGCGGATGCGGCCCCAGGCCTTCTCACCGCGCTGGGCGAAGCCGACGTAGACACCCTCGACCTCGGAGCGGAACTCCTCGATCTGCTTGCGGATGTTGTCCGAGGACAGCTTGCCGCGCAGCTCCTTGAGCTCCTCGGGGAGCTCCTGGACGCGGGTCTGGACCTCCTCGGCGCGCTTGGTGGCGGTCTCGCGGGCGTCGGTGACGACCTTGGTCACGGTGCTGTAGGCGTAGTCGCCGGCACCGAGGACGGCGAGCAGCGGGGTGCGGACGACCTCGGCCTGCTCGGCGGTCTGCTCACGCAGCTTCTGGACGTCGGCGCTGGTGGGGAGGTTCACGGCCATGATGATCACTTCCTGGATTCGGTGGACGTGTCGTCGGGATCGGCGGTGAGACCGTTCTCCCTGCGGAACGACTCGTAGACGTCGAGCAGCACGCGTTTCTGCCGCTCGCTGAGGGTCGGATCGGTGAGCACCGCGTCGGTCACCTGACCGGCGGGCCGCTCCTCGAGGATGCCGGCGCGGACGTAGAGCGCCTCGGCCGAGATGCGCAGCCCCTTGGCGATCTGCTGCAGTATCTCGGCGGACGGCTTGCGCAGTCCGCGCTCGACCTGGCTCAGGTACGGGTTGCTGACGCCCGCGGTGCGGGCCAGCTGCCGCATCGAGACCTGGGCGGCCTCGCGCTGGGCGCGGATGTAGGACCCGATGTCCTCCACCGCGTGCCCCACGGTCTGACCGACGCTCTCGACGGCCTGCGCGACGCGCTCGGCGGGCTCGACGGACTCACGGTCTCCGGGCTTGCGCTCGGTGGCCATCCGTCTCACCTCCGCCTCGATCCGTTCTTCACTGACGGAATCGACCGTACGCGGCGCCGCTAGCTCCTGCAAGCAGGGTGCTAGCGCTGGTCACGTGGTGTGCGCCACGTCGATGACGGTGCGATGACGGCGCGATGTCCTGCGGGGACACCTGACCGATCACCCGATGACGAGCTCCCCCACGGCGTGGATGACCAGGCCGGCGAGCGCCCCGACGACGGTGCCGTTGATCCGGATCCACTGCAGGTCGCGGCCCACCTGTAGCTCGATCTTGCGCGAGGTCTCCTCCGCGTCCCAGCGGGCGACCGTGTCGGTGATGAGCGTGGTGATCTGGTGCCGGTAGTGCCGCACGACGTACGACGCGGCGTCGGCCAGCCAGCCGTCGAGCTTCGCGCGCAGCTCGGCGTCGCGACCCAGCCTCCGCCCGAAGGCCATGAGGCCGTCGCGCACGCGCAGGCGCAGCTCGTTCGACGGGTCGTCCGCGGCGTCGAGGACCATGGCCTTCACGACCGTCCAGGCGCGGCCGATGAAGTGCTGCACCTCGGGGTGCTCGACGACCTGGCGCTTGACCTGCTCGGCGCGCTCCATGGTCGTCTCGTCGTACTGCAGGTCGCGGGCGAACTCGGCGAGGTAGCGGTCCACGGCGTGCCGCAGCGGGTGCTCGGGGTCGGTCTTGACGGCCCAGGCGTAGCCGCGGACCTCGGCGAACAGCTTGTCCGCGACGAGGTCGTCGACGAAGCGCGGGGTCCAGGAGGGCGCGCGGTCGTGCACGACCCGCAGGACCATCTCCTGGTTGTCGGCGACCCAGTCGTAGGCGCGGTCGCAGACGAGGTCGACCAGCCTGCGGTGGGCGCCGTCGACCAGGACGCCCTCCAACGCCTTGCCCATCGGCGGCCCGACCGGGATCTCCATCAGCTTGCGCACCGCGACGGTCTCGATGACGTTCTGCACGTCCTCGTCGCGCAGCACGGTCACGACCGCCCGCGCGGCGGTGGCCAGCTCGGTGGTGACGCGGTCGGCGTTGCCCTGCTCGGCGATCCAGCGTCCGACCGACTCGCTGACCCCGATCCGGTCGAGCTTGTCGCGGACGACGGACTCGGACAGGAAGTTCTCGCCGACGAAGTCGCCGAGGGCGTCGCCGATCGTGTCCTTCTTGCGCGGGATGATCGCGGTGTGCGGGATCGGGATCCGCAGCGGGTGCCGGAACAGTGCCGTCACGGCGAACCAGTCGGCCAACGCACCGACCATGCCGGCCTCGGCGGCGGCCCGGACGTAGTCCGCCCCGGGGACGCCGCGGACGACCTCGAAGTACTTCGCGACGAAGAACACGACCGTCGCACCGAGGAGGAACCCGGTGGCGACGGCCTTCATGCGCCGCAGGTCGCGTCGCTTCTGCTCGTCACCGGGCCCGAAGCCACCGAGGGGGACGGCGGGAACGGTCCCGATGGTGCGGTCCCGCTGCGGGACGGGGGTCGGGCGCTCCGGCGCGCGGGAGGTCTGCACACACCCATAGTGCCCGGGGACACCGACATCGGGCGGCGGGGGCGCCCGGAGCGGGGCCCGGCCGGGTCCGGCGATGTCCCGCCGGACCCGGCCGTGGCCGGTGGAGCGGCTGCTCGGCGAGGGAGAAGTGCCCCCTCGGGCGCCGCCTCCGCTGCGCACCACCCGGCCGGTGTCGGCGTCCGCACTCCAGACGAGCGGGGACGGCGACGAGACGCCCGGGCGGGCGGTACGCGGTCGCGCGGGCCGGATCCTCGGTTCCGTCCGGGCCGCGCGGGTGGATCAGCGGCGCAGGGCGCCCGGCATGCCGGACCGCTCGGCACGCACCTCGTGCTCGTCGGGGAGGACCTGCTCGCCGGAACGACGGCGCACCGCGTCGCAGATCGCCTCGACGACGACCGCGGCCTCCGGCACCCGGTAGCCGGTAGCCGACCCGCGCCGGAGCCACGCGCCACTGCACCCAGCCCTCGGGACGCTCGGTCGGCGGGGCGACGACACCGATGCCGTCGGTGTGCAGCACCACGTCGGAGTGCAGGCTCAGCTCGGCGGGCAGCGCGTGCCGCGGGCTCATCGGGAACCACCAGGTGTCCTCGGGCGTCGCGGCGACCGGCACGACCTCGCCGGCCTCACGCAGCGTCCGGCAGACCTGGCGACCGATGACCGCGGGAACCTCGACCACGTCGAGCACGTCGCCCGTCGCCAGCATGACCTCCGCGCCCGGCCCCGGCACGAGCGGCCAACCGTGGTCGGCGTACTCGCGAGCGGCCGCTCGCAGCTCCGCGCCGTAGACGGCTCGGTAGCTGTCCCACCAGGACATGGAGGTCACTTCCTTCCGCTTGTGCGACAACCCCTGCGGTGCCGCTCACCTGTGAAGTACAACACCAGGATGCGGGCTCCGGGCACGACTTCGCGAGGGGTACGCGACGAGGGTGCGCAGCGGCGAGACGAGCGGGGAACGCCGACCGCACAACGCCACGACCACCGGTGAACGGCAGGTGACCGGGCGCAGCGGACCGACGACCGGCGGCAACCTCCACGCCGTCCGGCGCGGTGCCGGTCGTCGCACCGCTCAACATGCCTCTTGCATCGATTATCTTTACGATAGAGATATTCGCGAGATCGAGAGGACCGACATGGCGTCGACGACGGCGAGGGCCGGCCGCACGGCCGGCCCGGCCACCGGGATGGACACGGCACGGACCTGGGCGGTGCTCGCCGCGGCAGTACTGCAGGCGGTGGCGGGCTCGCTCGGCGGCAGCGGGACGTTCGGGGAGTCGCAGCGGGTGCTCAGCGACCGCTACCCCTCACTCATCACCCCCGCGACGGTGGCGTTCTCCGTGTGGGGCCTCATCTACCTGGCCCTGCTCGTGTACGCGGTGTACCAGTCACTGCCCGGGCAGCGGTCACGCCCGGTGCACCGGGCGACCGGCTGGCTGTTCGTGGCGACGGCGGTGTTCAACGCGGGCTGGATCGTCGTGTTCTCCCAGGAGTTCCTGGGGACCGCACAGCTGCTGATCGCGGCACTGCTCGTGACCCTGGCGGTGGTGCTGCGCCGGCTCGCTGCATTCCCGGCCGAGGGGACGGCGGACCGAGCACTGCTGCACGGGCCGCTCGCGTTCTACGCGGGCTGGGTGTCGCTGGCGACCGTGGCCGGGTTCTCGGTGACGCTGACCTATTGGGGCGCGCCGCTCGGCCCGGTGGCGGCCGCGGCGCTGCTCCTGGTCGGGGCGCTGGGCGCGGGCGTCGCGACCCGGCGGACGACGGCGGCACTGCCGTACGCGGCGACGGCGGCCTGGGCGCTGGTCTGGGTCGCCGTGGAGTCCGCCGCGACCGGGACGGTGCCGGTGACCGTGGTCGCGGTGCTCGGCGTGACCGCCGTGGTCGTCGCGGCGGTGCTGCGAGCGCGGGAGGGGCTGCGACCGGCCTTCGGCTGACCCCGGGAACGACGACGGCGCCGGTCCCCGAGGGGAGCCGGCGCCGTCGCGTTGCGCGGGTCGTGCCCGCGCAGAAGTCAGATCACGCGGACCGAGTCGGCCTGCGGGCCCTTCTTGCCCTGGCTGGCCTGGAAGTCAACGCGCTGGTTCTCCTCCAGCGTGCGGAATCCGTTCGACTCGATGGCGGAGTAGTGGACGAAGACGTCCGGTCCCTCGTCGTCGGTGGCGATGAAGCCGAAGCCCTTCTCGGCGTTGAACCACTTGACGGTGCCCTGCGGCATAGCGTGTGTCCTTCTCAGATGGAGCGGTTCCGGCCCTCACAGCAAGAGCCGGAGGTCGCGTGGACACCGCCGCGGCACCTCAGCACCGATCGACGACGCCCACCGTCACAACTTCAACGGACGCTCGACGGCGATCGGAGAAGAACGACTGCAACCGCCGCGGACGCTACCACGGCTCCGTGACACGTCGACCGTCCTCACTCGACCCCCCGCACGGCCGGTTCCGCGGCACCGACCACCCGCCGCGCGGCACCCCGAGCGACCACGCCGCGTGAGATTCGGGCCGCCGATCGACGACGGGCGGTCATCACCACCCCGAACGAGTGAGCACGACACACGTTCCACGCCGTCGAGTGAGCACCGGGCGTCCCCACTCCCCGTTTCGGGTGGCGACGGCGGTTCCGACCCGCTCGGCGGCCGCCCGTGAACCCGGACGGGGTCGCCCGTTCCGGGTCTGGCGCTGTCCGGTACGGCCACAGCGTGACCGATGGGACCCCTGTGACGCGTGTGGCCACGATCGAGTCACTGGTGGACGACGCCCCGTGACCGCAAGCTCAGCGCTGTCCGTCACCCCGTGCAGCAGCACAGCGAACTGGAGAGACCGTGCGATCCCGAGTCACCACTTCCGTCGCCCTGACCCTCATGATCGGCACCCTGGGTATGTACGGCGCCGGCGTGGCCGGCGCGGCCGAGCCCGTTCATGCCTCCATCCCGGTCGTGCCGGCCGCGACCGTCGCCGACGCACCCGCAACGCCGTCCGACGGCCCGCTGGACCGGCTGTTCGACACGCTCTTCGGCGACGGCGCGGCGACCGCGCCGGCGACGCCCGCCGACGCCGCCGTCCCCGTCCAGGACGTGCCGGCCCCCGCGGCACCGGGTGCCCCCGCGGCACCGGGAGTCCCGGCCGCTCCGGGCGTGCCGGTCGCCCCGCAGGCCCCCGCCGTCCCGAGCGCTCCGACAGCGCCGCAGGTCCCCGCCGTCCCGGGTACTCCGGCCGCACCGCAGGCCCCCGCGGTCCCGGGCGCTCCGGCCGCACCGGCGGCGCCGCAGGTCCCCGCCGTCCCGGCCGCGCCGACCGTGCCCGCGGTCGTCGCGCCGGCGGTTCCCGGCGCCGCCGCCCTGCCCGCGGCTCCGGCAGCTCCGGTGGCTCCGGCAGCTCCGGTCGCGCCCACGGCTCCGGTCGCCCCGGCGGCCCCCGCGGTCCCGGCCACCTCCGCAACCCCGGCCGTGGCCGTCACCACGGACGCCACGGGCCAGCAGATCCCGGAGCCGCCGGCCGTCCCGGGCGCTCCGGCCGTCCCGCAGGCTCCCGCCGCCCCCGGGGCCCCGGCTCTCCCCCAGGCGCCGGTGACCCCGGCCGTCCCGGGTGCCCCCGCCGCCCCGGCAGCGCCCACCGTCCCGGGTGCGCCCGCGACCCCGGCGGTGCCCGGTGCGCCGACCGCTCCGCAGGCCCCGGCCGTTCCGGGCGCCCCCGCGACCCCGGCTGCTCCCACCGTGCCGGCGGCCCCGGGTGCACCGGCCGTCGCCACCGCCCCGGCCGACGCGACCACCCCGGGCGGCACCGTCGCTCCGCAGGCTCCGGCCGACGCCACGGCCCAGGACACCGCCCCCACTCGCCCGAGCCTCTGGGAGCGGCTCTTCGGCACCACCCGCTGACCTGGCACCGCACGCATCGCCACGCGACGGCGTCCCCGCACCGGGGCGCCGTCGCGGCGCGTTCAGGGCAGCTCGGTCGCCCAGCCCCGCTGCAACGACCGCAGCACCTCGTCGAGCAGGTCGGCGAGCTCGGCGGTGTCGTCGGCCAGCCAGCGCTCGTACGCGGCGATGCACACGCCCAGACAGGCGTGCCCGACGCTCTGCGGGACGAGCCCCGAGGAGGCCTCGCCGCGGCGCTCGGCGACGTGGTCGGCCACGACCTCCCGCCACGAGGCGTAGCGCAGCGTCGAGTGCGCCTGCAGCGCCGGGGTCTGCAGGATCAGCCGCAGCCGACGCCGGTGCCAGGGCTGCTCGGCCGGCTCGACGTGGTTGAACTCCAGCACCGCGCGACGGACCCCCTCCAGCGTCGGCAGGTCCGGCGGCTGGGCCGCGAGCACCGCGCGCATCCCCACCAGCTGCTCGTCGAAGGCACCCCAGGCGATGTCGTTCTTGGAGGCGAAGTACCGGAAGAACGTGCGACGCCCGATGCCCGCCGCGTGCGCGACGTCGTCGACGGTCGTGTTCTCGAACCCTTGGTCGCTGAACATCTCCAGGGCGATGTGCTCGATCTCCGAGCGGGAGGTGACCGGACGCCGGCCGGCGCGGCGTGTGCCGCTCCCGCCGGTAGTCCCGGTCCCGTCGTTCTCGGTCACCGCTGACATCGTCGCCCCGCCGTGCTCCCCGACTCCTCCGTCGTGCGTGCGACCGGCGGACCGGGAGGGTCGAGCGGAGCGCCGTCGGCCCCGATCATCCCACGTCGCGGTCGGCCCGTCGGCGCGCGTCGTCCCTGTTCGGCGGCCGTTCGTCGCGCGAGCCCTCCACTTTGTCGGTGTGTCGCGGCACACTCGCGACCAGACGGACCGGGACCCACCCGGACGGCTACCTCGAGGGGGAACCATGAGCGCACCCGCACGGGCTGCCGACGCCACCGTGGACGAGCGGCCACCCGAGGAACGCCTCGAGGACCACCGACGCGAGCTGACCGGCTACTGCTACCGGATGCTCGGCTCGGCGTTCGAGGCCGAGGACGCGGTGCAGGACACGATGGTCCGGGCCTGGAAGGGCGTCGCGAAGTTCGACGGCCGGTCCTCCCTGCGGTCCTGGCTGTACCGCATCGCCACCAACGTCTGCATCGACGCGCTGAACGGACGCAAGCGTCGCGCCGTCCCGATGGACATCGGCGGCCCCGGCGCACCGGTCGCCGAGTCCCTGCGCGAGCCGCTGCCCGACGCCGAGTGGCTCGAACCGATGCCCGACGCCCGGGTGTCGACGCCGGCCGGGGACCCGGCGGACAAGGCCGTCGCGAAGGAGACGATCCGGCTCGCGTTCATCGCGGCGCTGCAGCACCTGCCGGCCCGCCAGCGTGCCGTGCTGATCCTGCGCGAGGTCCTGTGCTGGAAGGCCGCCGAGGTCGCCGAGCTGCTGGACACCACGGTCGCCTCGGTCAACAGCGCCCTGCAGCGCGCCCGTGCCACCCTGTCCGAGCAGGGCATCTCCGAGACCGCGCCGCAGACCTCCCCGGCGATGGACCCGGCGCAGACCGAGCTGCTGATGCGCTACATGGCCGCCTTCGAGGCGTTCGACATGGAGGCGCTGACCGCGCTGCTGCACGAGGACGTCGAGCAGAACATGCCGCCGCTGGAGCTGTGGTTCCGCGGCCGGGACGACGTCATCGCCTGGATGGCGACCGGCCCCGGGCAGGGCTGTCGCGGGTCGCGGGTGGCTCCGGTGGAGATCAACGGGACGGTCGGCTTCGCTCAGTGGAAGCCGTCCGGACCGAACGGCGAGTTCGAGGCCTGGGGCATCACGGCCCTGCGGATCGAGGACGGGGTCGTCACCGGGCTGAGCATCTTCCTCAACACCGAGCTGTTCGGCTACTTCGGGCTGCCGCTGCAGCTGGCCGACCGGCCGGAGCTGTGGGAGCCGAAGGTGGCCTGACCCGGACCCGGCCGGGCCGGGCGGCGTCCGACCGCCCCGGCCCGGTGCTCGGGCCCGGCGCTCAGGCCGCCGGCGTCACCGCGGCGATCCGCTCCCCCGCGGCGCGGGCGTCGACGCGGGCGCGCTCGCGCTTCTCCGCGGCCAGCGGGCGCAGCTCGCTCATCGCGGGCACCACGTCGGCGAGGGTCAGCTCCGTCTCCACGACGGTCACGTCGGCGCCCCAGACGTCGCGCAGGATCCGGGTGATCCAGCCGGAGCCGTGGTCCCATCCCTCGCGCGGAGTGCCCGGCCCGTAGCCGCCACCCCGGGAGACGACGAGCACGACCGGTCGGCCGGCGAGCGGGGTGGTACCCGGCGCGAACCGTGGGTCGGTGATCAGGGCGTCGACCCAGGTCTTGAGGTGCGCGGCGATGCCGAAGTTGTAGAGCGGAGAACCGATGACGACGGCGTCGGCGGCCAGCACGTCGTCCGCCAGCTCCGCGATGCGCGCGAGGGCCCCGCGCTGCTCCGGGGTGCGGTCGGCCTCGGCCACGTACCCGGCCGCGACCGCGGTCGTCCACAGGTCGGCCGGCAGCGGCGCGGTACCCAGGTCGAGACGGACGACCTCGGCGCCCGGCTGCGCCTCGAGGTAGGTGCGCTCGACCTCGTCGGCGATCTCGCGGCTGACGGAGCCCTCGGTGCGGATGCTCGCGTCGAGTCGGAACAGGGACACGGTGACCTCCCGGTCAGTCTGAGAAGAAGATGTTCTGTCTGACAGAGTATCTTCACAGGAGAAGACCTTGGCAAGTACGTATCCTGTGACGATGTCCGGTCCGTCCGCACCGCAGAGCGTCGAGTGCGACCTGGCGTGGGCACTGACCCGGGTGGCACGCGACCACGCCACCGCGGTGCAGTGCGTCGTCGCCGCCCTGCCCGGCGGACAGCGCGGCTTCCAGGTGCTCGCCGCCGCGGCCGCGGACGACCCGCCCACCCAGCTCGCGCTGGCCCGCAAGCTCGGGGTGGACCGCACCGTCATGACCTATCTGCTGGACAAGATCCAGGAGGCGGGCCTGATCGAGCGCCGCCCCGACCCGACCGACCGCCGTGCCCGCCGGATCGTGCTCACCGAGGCCGGCCGGGCGCTGCTCTGCGACACCGAGAAGCGGATGCGCAGCGCCGAGGCCCACATCCTGGCGCCGCTCACCGCGGACGAGCAGACCGCGCTCCGGACGCTGCTGCGCCGAGTGGCGACCGCGGGCACCGACCCGACCTCCGCCGACGGCGAACCCCGTCCGCCATCGGCGTAACCGCAGGTCCAGAGGCCGGTTCCGGATCTAGCGTCGGGCGGACACCCGAGGAGCGGAGATCCGATGCCCGTCCTGTCCACCCCGTCCGACCCCGCCGACCGCCTGCTCGGCGAGCGGATCGTGCTGCTCGCCCGCGAGCTCGACGACGAGGTCGCCGCCGAGACCTGCGCACGCCTGCTGCTGCTCGCCGCGGAGGACCCGCGACGCGACGTCACCCTGCACGTCCTGGCCCCCGGCGGCTCCCCGGTCGCGGCGATGGCCGTGCACGACACGATCCGCACGCTCGGTGTCGACGTCGCGACCGTCGCCGCGGGGTCGCTCGCGGGCCCGGTGCCGTTCCTCGTCGCGTCCGGGACACCGGGCAAGCGGCTCGCCCGCGCGCACGCCGCGTTCCTCCCGACAGCCGACGGCCCGGTCCGCGGCTCCCACCCCGGCGACGTGCGGGTCCGGGCCGACCACCTCGCCGGGCGTCGTCGCGAGATCGAGTCGCTGACCGCGACCTACTGCGGCGCCCCGCTGCCCGACGACGCCCGGGACCGCTGGCTGTCGGCGTCGGAGGCGGCGACCCTCGGCCTCGTCGACGGGCTGTCGGAGCCCCGGGTTCGAAACGGATAGCTAGAGTCTCGCAGGTGCGAGTCTCGGATCTGTCCCGGTCGTCCGGCGTCCCCGTCGCGACGATCAAGTACTACCTGCGCGAGGGCCTGCTCCCCCGCGGCGAGACGACGTCACCGAACCAGGCCCGCTACGACGACACCCACCTGCGCCGGCTCCGCCTGATCCGGGCGCTCGTCGAGGTCGGCGGGCTGCCGATCGCCACCGTCCGCGAGGTGCTGTCGGCCGTCGACGACCCCGCGGTCAGCCTGCACGCCATGCTCGGCCGGACGGTCTATGCGATCACCGGCGACGTCGGGGCGTCCGGCTCGCTCGACGAGGCGGAGGCGGACCTGGAGCAGGCGATGACCCACGTGGGCTGGCAGGTCGAGCAGGGAGCACCCGCCCTGGCCGGGGCCCGGTCGGTGCTGGCCCGGATGCGCGAGCTGGGCCTGGCTCCCGGCGAGACCACGCTGCGGGCGTGGGCCGAGGCCGCCGATCGCGCCGCGGAGGGCGACATGGCCGCGATCGGGCGGACCACCGGCCGGGAGCATGCCGCGGAGACCGCGCTGATCGGCACCGTCCTCGGCGACGCCCTGCTCGCGGCCCTGCGCCGCATCGCCCAGGAGAGCCGCTCCGCGCAGCTCTACCGCAACGGTTCCTGAGCGTCGGGCAGCCGCACGGTCACCAGCACCGCGCGGTGGTCGCTGCCCGGGGTGTCGAGGACGACGTGGCGGCGGGTCACCGACCCGCGGGGCACCAGGACGTGGTCGATGCGGATGCCGGCCCAGCGCGGCAGCGACGAGGGGAAGGTCGCGACGAGCCCCCGCCCGGTGCCGTCGGTGGCGTCGACGCAGCCACCGGCGGCGTCGCGCAGCCGCCGGTGGTCGACGACGGCGTTGAGGTCCCCGGCGACGACCGGTGTCGGCCGGGCGCTGGTCCACTCCCCGATCAGCGCGAGCTCACCGGCCCACAGCTCGGTCCACCGCGGGTTCGTCGGGGCGGAGGTGTGCACCGCGTACAGCGTCCGGGCGCCGAGCAGCCCGCCGGTGACCTCCAGGTGCGGCAGCCGCATGCCCTCCCCGGGCCGGACGTCCACGTCCCCGGCCCTCGGCGCGGCCAGCACCACGGTGCCGCGCTGGTCCGGGACGCCGCTCGGGACCGACGACCACCCGCGGTAGCCGGCGAGCAGGGGCAGGAGCCGGTCGAGGTAGGCGACGCCCGCCTCGGGCAGCACGACGACGTCCGGCCGCTCCCGGGTCACCGTCGCGGCGAGCGCACCGGGGTCCGCACGCCCCAGCAGCACGTTGGCGACGAGCACCGTCAGCTCGGGCCCGTCCGGCAGCGGACCGGCGGGCCGGGGCAGCACCCGTCGCAGCGCGGGGGCGGCGGCCGCTGCGCCGGCCAGGCCCACCGCCGTCGAGGTGCGGCGCAGCCCGGCGAGTCGCAGGAGGCCGGCGACCCCCAGCCCCGCGACGCCGAGGTGCGGGCGCAGCGCGGTCAGCCCGACCAGGGCGGAGTGCCGGTCGGTCCGCCACCGCCGTGGCAGCACGGTGACGGCGGTACGCAGGGCTCGGTCGACGATCACGGACACGGGTGGACAACGGATGCCGGGCGCGCTCGGTTCCAGCTGGTCCGCGGGGACGGTCCCGACCTCCGGCGGCCGTCGGATCCGGGCGCGGTCGTCGTCGCCGCGGCCGGTGCTCACGCCAGGCAGGTGAGCGGGCGGCCGCCGTTGTACTCGACCATCTCGGCGAGGGCGGTCATGACGTCGATCGGGGCGCCACGCTCGGCGCCGTCGAGCTCGGCGTAGGCGCGGTGCAGATTCCCGACGATGCGCTCGGCGTCCGGCCAGTCGGTGAACCGGCCGAGGTCGGTGTCGCGGGCGGCCTCCAGCGGGCGGATGCCGGCGTCGCGGGCGCGCTCGGCCAGGTCGACGACGAAGCGCAGGTAGTCGAGCATGTCCCGGACCGGCCCGTCGCCCTGGAACACCGGGCCGTGGCCGGGCACCGTCGTCGCGGCTCCGAGTGGCAGCACCACCTGCTCCAGGACGTCGATCGCCCCGGTCACCGACCCCATCAGCAGGAACGGCGTGCCGCCGTGGAAGACGAGGTCGCCGCAGTAGAGGACCGACCGGTCGGGCACGTGGACGAGGACGTCGTTGGTCGTGTGCGCGGGCGTCCCGGTGTGGACGATGTCGACCCGCAAATCCCCCAGGTGCAGCGCGACGCGGTCGGTGAAGGTGAGGAACGGCGGGTCCAGCGGCAGCGAGCCCCAGTCGCCGTGGTCCCAGAACGGCAGGTCCCGGGGCGGCCCGAACGCGATCATCTCCACGCGCGCCCGCTCGTGCGCGACGACCGTCGCACCGGAGAACAGGGCGTTGCCCCAGGTGTGATCCCCGTGGTGGTGGGTGTTGACCAGCGTGCGCACGGGCCGGTCGGTGACCTCGCCGATCGCGGCGGCGAACGCCCGGGTCCGGCGTTCGGTGGAGCAGGAGTCGACGACGACGGCGCCCTGCGGCCCGACCAGCAGCCCCGTGTTGTTGATCCACCAGGTGCCGTCGGGCTGGACGTAGGCGTAGAGCCCCTCGGAGACCTCCTCCAGCCGGGGCGGACCGGGAACCGTGATGTCGTGGGGGTGGGCGCTCATGCTCCGATCATGGCCCCCTCGACCCGGTTCAGCCCGCGATGTGCACGTCCAGCCCCGTCTCCCCCGGCCGGATGTGCGGGGCGAGCTCCCAGCCGCCGGTGTACTCCCCGGTGAACTGCGGCCGGTAGCGGATCGGGGCGTCGTCGAAGAGACCGTCGAGCCGCCGGAACAGGTCGGCCCGGACCGCGGTGAGGTCCTCGACGTGGTCGGCGCTCGGGAGCGCCCAGGGCGGGAGGACGTCCATCCCGGTGTAGGCGAAGGTGCCGTGCAGCAGGCCGAACAGCAGCTGATGCAGCTCGCCGGACATGCCGCGCGGCCCGATCGCGGCCGGACGATCGCCGAGGGTGGTCAGGACGAGCGCACGCCTGCCGATGAGGCGCCCCTGCTCGAACCGCAGGCGCCGGCCGGTGGCGGCGTCGGTCCCGAACGCGAACCCGTGGACCAGGACGCGGTCGAACCAGCCCTTGAGGATCGCGGGCATCCCGTACCACCACAGCGGGAACTGGACGACGAGCGCGTCGGCCCGGCACAGCTTCTCCTGCTCACGGGCCACCTCGGGCGCCTGCCGGCCCTCGAGGTACGCGGCCCGGGTGTCGGCTCCGACGCGGAACGTGCCGCTGTCGACGCCCCCGTCGCACGGCCGCAGGACCGGGTCCCAGTGCATCGCGTAGAGGTCGGACTCGACCACGTCGTGGCCGCGGGAACGCAGCCGGTCGACGCCGGCTCGTCGCAGCTCACCGTTCAGCGAGGAGGTTTCGGGGTGGGCGCTCAACCACAGGACGGACGGCATACTGCGATGGTCGACGCGCAGGGTCGACCTGGCCAGTACGGACATTTCTGTCGCTTGGGGGTTGTCGTGCGCCTGCCCGTGATCCGCGCGCTGGAGGTGTGCCCGGTCGAGGTCGCCGTGTCGGTCCTCGGGGGCACGTGGAAGCTGACGCTGGTCAAGCACCTGCTGGACGGGCCCCGCCGGTTCAACGAACTCGGCCGGCTCGTCCCCTCGGCGAACACGAAGACGCTGACCCGGCAGCTGCGGGAGCTGGAGAGCGACGGCGTCGTGCATCGGACCGTGTTCGCGGAGGTGCCGCCGCGGGTGGAGTACCGGCTGACCCGGCTGGGGCGGACCCTGGAGCCGGTGGTCGAGGTGATGGACCGGTGGGGGGCGGGGTTCGCCGAGGCCTACATCCGGGATGCGGCGGAGAAGGACCACGGACACCGCACCCAGGTCACCGGCCGGACCGGCCGTGCTGTCGGGTCAGGACCGTGGGGAAGCCTCTGATGCCGCCCTCGACGGGTGCGGTGGCCGCTAACCTGGACACCGACGGAAGGTCGTGCCTGTGTGCAACGGTGAACCCGACTCAGGCGTTGGCGGCGATGCGCTGCCGACTGCCGGGCCGGTCGAGGCGCCGGCCTCGGGGACGGTCTCGGCCGAGCGGCTCGTCTCGATGCCGGTGATGCGCGATGCGATGCTGGCGGTCGTCGCTGCCGTGAGCGCGATGCTGGCCGCACACGCGTTCCTCGACGAACGTGGCGCTGTCATCACGGCCGCCGTCGTGTACCTCGTGCTCATGGCTGTCGCCACGTGGCAGGCCGTGCGGGCCCGGCGGGCCCACCCCACCGGGTTCGATGAGCTCACCTTCCGCGAGCAGAACCGGATCGCCAAGGCCCACACCGATCCGCAACAGGTCGCCGATCTCCCGCCGCGGCTTCGCTCGGTGGCCGTCGCAGGGGCACGCCAGCACCTGCACTCGGTCCGGGTAGCCGGGCCATGGGCCGCGGCACTGATCCTTGTCTACGGCGCATTCAGTGCCTGGCGAGTGATCGACAACCCGTCCGGGGCCTCGGTCACCAACCTGATCATGCTGCTGGTCATGCTCGCCCCCGCGATTTCCTCCAGTACCAGGTACGAAGGTCGCGCGCGATCCTCGTGCGCATCGCTGACTCCCCGGGCCGGATCGGTGATTCACGAGCACCGTAGACCGTAAACGCCGTCCAACCTGCTGATCAGCTGGTTGATCCTGCCCAGCGTGGCGAGCCTGGGGCGGGTCGAACCGCCGACCTTCTACTTCTCAGGCACCGCGAGGCCCGGGCTGCACTTCGTCCGCCACCGGGTCGGCCAGGACCAGACCCGCTGCGACCGGGTGCGTTGCCGTCAGGGTCGTCATTCGAGACGCTCTGGGCCGCCAGATGCGACACTGGACAACCAAGGAGGTGGACGCCATGAGCATGCCTGCCGCGGGCGAGCAGCACGAGTTCGTGGTCGCACCGGAGCTGGCGGAGGTTGCCGAGCGCTTGGGCCTGCCCCTGCACACGGGAGACCGAGTCCGTTTCGAGGTGATCGAAGGCGGAGCCGCGCCGCCCACACCCCGCCGTCGCCTCGGCTGGCTGGGCAGCGTCGCCACTGGCGAGGGCGATCTCAGCGAGCGGGCCAAGGACGATATCCGCGACGGCATGGGACGCGAGTCCTGAGCGGGATCGTCGTCGACGCAGGCCCACTGATCGCCGGCTTCGATCGCAGCGACACGTGGCACGACCGTTGCTCGGAACTGCTGACGACTCTGCCGGGTCCGCTACTCGTCCCGAGCACCATCGTGGCCGAGGTCTGCTACATGATCGCCCGCCACAAGTTCGGCGCGGAGGCGGAAGCAGCGTTCCTCCGCTCCTTCAGCGATGGCAGCCTCGTCCTCGCCGAACTCGTCGTCTCCGACTTCGCTCGGATGGCCGATCTGGTGGTGCGTTACGCGGACTTTCCGCTCGGAGGTTCCGACGCCAGCGTGATCGCCATCGCCGAGAGGCTCTCGCTCACCACGTTCCTGACGACGGACCGGCGCCACTTCGCCGCCGTGCGTCCGTCCCACGTCGAGGCGTTCACTCTGCTGCCCTGACGTCCGCTGCCTCACGGTTGCCGTCAACCGGGGAGATCGGGACGGCGCTGAGCGGAGAATTTGCTGTTCAGAAGGTGTGGCCAGGGGCGGGGTCGAACCGCCGACCTTCCGCTTTTCAGGCGGACGCTCGTACCAACTGAGCTACCTGGCCCCGGCCTCCGGGAAACCGGAGATCCAGAGAGTGGAGCGACCCAGACGGGACTCGAACCCGCGACCTTCGCCGTGACAGGGCGACGCGCTAACCAACTGCGCCACTGGGCCTTGCTCTTGCGAGAAGCATCGTATCCGACACCTCTCCCGGTACCCCCAACGGGATTCGAACCCGCGCTGCCGCCTTGAAAGGGCGGAGTCCTAGGCCGCTAGACGATGGGGGCTGGGACCAGACCCGTGGGCCTCGACCTTCCCTCAACGGCTGTCCGTTGGGAGTGAGTAAACCTTACGACACCGGCCCGGGGGACCCTGCAACCACCCCCCGGTTCCGGCATCGCCGCAGGTCAGCGAGCCACGGGTGGCGGCTGTTCCGGGTTGCCGGAGATCAGCCCCAGCATGTCGAGCAGCTCGCGCAGGTCCTCGGAGTCGTCGGAGTTCCGTGCGACGACGAGCCGGGCGCGCTGCACCTGCTCGTCGGACACCTTGAAGGCGTCGGCCGCGTTCCGCGGCGCCGGAATGGAACTGGTGTCGTCGTCGATGCCGCGCTTCGCGCCGATGGTCACGAGGCCTCCCCGTAGGCCGTCAGGACCTGCTCCGGGCACGTCCGGTGGGGCGCGCCGCGAGCCGGTGTCCGTCGGTACCGCCACGTGCTGTGGCTGTGACCAAGACGTTACCCATCGTGTGTGGACCCTGCACGCCCCTTCCCGGGTGACGGCCGGTCACGCGGAGCTGCGGAGGGCGGGTGCGTCTCAGCGATCCGGGGAGGTCCGGCAGGGGCTGCCGGACAGCTCCCCGACCGGCACGGATGCCGCCAGCGCCCGGTACCCGGCGGGCGACGGGTGGAGCCCGTCGCCGGAGTCCAGGTCGGGACGGAGCCGGAGCGGGTCACCCGGGTCGCCCAGTGCGGCGGCCGCGTCGATCACCCCGTCGGCCCAGCGACGGCCGTCCGAACGGAGCCAGTCGTTGACCTCGTCCCGGGCCGCGACGGCCGACGGTGCGGCGCGACCACCGCTGGCCGACGGCGGGATGGTGGTGAGGAACACGCGCAGACCGTCGGCCCGGGCCCGCTGGGCGAACTCCTGCATCCCGGCGACGAGGTCGCCGCCGGCCGCGCCCGCGGCGAGGTCGTTGGTCCCGACGAGCAGCACCACGTCGCGTACACCGGGGACGGCGGCCACGTCGTCGTCCCAGCGGGTCGACGGCGCGTCGCCGCCGGCCGGCGGGTCGTCCTGCAGCAGCTGGTTGCGCGACAGCCCCGCGTTCAGCACGGTCATCGGCCGGTCGCCGCCCGCCGCGGACAGCCGGGCGGCGAGCTGGTCGGGGAAGCGGTCGTCGCCACCGGGGGTGGAACCCACGCCGTCGACGAGGGAGTCCCCGATCACGAGGACCGCGCCGTCCGGACGGGGCGCCAGCACCTCCAGCCCGGTCAGCACCGGCCAGGACTGCAGGGTCGTGTCGAAGCCCGCCGCGTCCGGGGCCGCGGTGCGGTCCCCCGGCCCGGACAGCCAGGCGGTGCGCATCGCGACCGGGTGCGAGCCGATCGTGCGCGGCACCTCGGCGAGGAACAGGCTCACCGTCAGCGGCACGCCCGCCGCGGCGGCCACCGGAGCGGGGTCGGTCAGCACCTCGGCGCCCGCCGGGATGTCGGCCACGGGCGCGCCGCCGACGGTCAGCGGGACCGGCCGGGTCACCGCGGCACCCGGACCGGTGGTGCCGACGGTCATCGCCGCGATCCGCAGTGGCCCGTCGCCGTGCCGGTTGGACAGCCGCAGCCGCAGCTGCTCCCCCGCGGCGCCGGGCCGCACCACCATCCGCAGCGTCCGACCGGCGAGGCTGTCGCCGGGGACGGCCTGCTGCGCGGCGTGCCAGGCGGCGGTCCAGCCGGGCGTGCACGTCGTCGCCGCGACGGCGGCCGGGACGACCGACGGGGCCGGGCCGCAGCCCACGGCGACGAGTCCGGCGAGCAGCGTTCCGAGCACCGCCGTGCCGGCGGGCCCGCGCCGCGCACGCCACCGGACCGCACCGTCGTCGGGCCGCACCGGCACCGCCTCTCCTCCACGCGCCCCGCCCGCGGATCGGACGGGTGCCCCATGCGCTGTGTCGAGCCGTCACCCGATCACGTTACGGATCCGTCCGGTCACACTGCGACGATCGGCGCCCCGTGGTCGGCGAGCGGCCTCCCCCTCGGGATCGGTCCTGCCGGGCGAGGGCTGCGCACTGTCGGTGCCCCGTCCTAGGGTCGTCGGCGACACGAGGGGCGGCCACCGTGGGCCGCCGGGATCGCCAGGGGAAGAGGACGACGGTGACCGCCTACGAGGAGATCTTCCGTTCCAGCGTGGACGACCGTGAGGGCTTCTGGCTCCGCGCGGCCGACGGGATCGACTGGGACGTCGCCCCGACCCGCGCGCTCGACGCGTCGAACCCGCCGTTCTACCGCTGGTTCCCCGACGGGGAGCTGAACGTCGCGTACAACGCACTCGACCGGCACGTCGACGCCGGGAACGGCGACCGCACCGCACTGGTGTACGACTCACCGGTCACCGGGTCGCGGCGCACCTACACCTACGCGGAGCTGCGCGACGAGGTCGCGCTGTTCGCGGGCGTGCTGCGCGACCAGGGCGTCGGCCACGGCGACCGGGTCGTCGTCTACATGCCGATGGTCCCCGAGGCCGCGATCGCGATGCTCGCCTGCGCCCGCCTCGGCGCCGTCCACTCGGTGGTCTTCGGCGGGTTCGCCGCCAAGGAGCTCGCGGTCCGGATCGACGACGCCGGACCCAAGGTCGTCGTCTCGGCGTCCTGCGGCATCGAGGGCAAGCGGGTCATCGAGTACAAGCCGCTGCTCGACCGGGCGATCGAGCTGTCCGAGCGCAAGCCCGCGTCCACGGTGATCCTGCAGCGCGAGCAGGCCACCGCGCGGCTGGGCCCGACCGACGTCGACTGGGCCGAGGCCGTCGCCCGCGCCACGCCGGCCGACCCGGTCCCGGTGAAGGCCACCGACCCGCTCTACGTGCTCTACACCTCCGGCACCACCGGCAAGCCGAAGGGCGTGGTGCGCGACTCCGGCGGCTACGCCGTCGCCCTGGCCTGGTCGATGCCCAACATCTACGACGTCGGCCCCGGCGAGACGATCTTCACCGCGTCCGACGTCGGCTGGGTCGTCGGCCACTCCTACATCGTCTACGCGCCGCTGCTGGCCGGGGCGACGACCGTGCTCTACGAGGGCAAGCCGGTCGGCACGCCGGACGCCGGCCAGTTCTGGCGGGTCGTCCAGGAGAACGGGGTGAAGTCGGTCTTCACCGCGCCCACGGCGTTCCGGGCGATCAAGAAGGAGGACCCGAAGGGCGAGTTCCTCGCGCAGTACGACGTCTCGTCGCTGACGTACCTCTTCCTCGCCGGCGAGCGCCTCGACCCCGAGACGCACCGCTGGGCCTCGGACCTGCTCGGCATCCCCGTCATCGACCACTGGTGGCAGACCGAGACCGGCTGGCCGATCGCGGCCAACCCGGCGGGCATCGAGCTGCTGGAGATCAAGCCCGGCTCGCCGACCCGGGCCATGCCCGGCTGGGACGTCCAGGTCCTCGACGAGCGGGGCAACCCGGTCGAGCCCGGTGTCGACGGCGCGATCGTGGCGAAGCTGCCGCTGCCGCCCGGCGCCTTCCCGACCCTCTGGAACGACGACGAGCGCTACGTCAGCTCCTACATGTCGGCGTTCGAGGGCTACTACCTCACCGGCGACGGCGGCCACCTCGACGCGGACGGCTACGTCTTCGTCATGGGCCGCACCGATGACGTCATCAACGTCGCGGGCCACCGCCTGTCCACCGGCGGGATGGAGGAGGTCCTGGCCTCGCACCCGGACGTCGCGGAGTGCGCGGTGATCGGCGTCGCGGACACCATGAAGGGGCAGATCCCGCGCGGGTTCGTGGTGCTGAAGTCCGGCGTCGACAGCGACGCGGAGGGCTACGAGGACGGGCTGCGCGCCGAGCTCGTGCAGATGGTGCGCGACCAGATCGGCGCGGTCGCCTCGCTCAAGGACGTCGCGATCGTCCCCGCCCTGCCCAAGACCCGTTCCGGCAAGATCCTCCGCAAGACGATGCGCGGGATCGCCGACGGTGTCGAGGAGCCGGTGCCCTCCACCATCGACGACGCGTCGGTGCTGGACACGCTGCGTCCGGTGCTGCGCAGGGAGTGAGCGCTCTCCATCGGGTGGTCCGGAGGCGTTCCGCTTGACCCGGATCACCCGATGGCGGTAACGGCGGGCGGCCGCGTCCCGATGGTTGGTCGACGGCCGCTGCCGCTCCCCGGCATCCTTCCGCGCGGTCGTCGACGTGGAGGTGTGCGTGGACTCGGCGCGACTGCGACTCGCGGCACTGGCCGCCCCGGTGGCGCTCGGCGTCGTGCTCGGTGTGGCCGCGATGCTCGAACCCGACGACGTGCGCATGCCGTCGGTCGGCAACATCCCGGTGACCACCCGGGCGACGACCGCCCTCCTCACCGGGATACCGCACACCACCCCGCCGCCGACGCCCGTGCAGGCCCGCGCGAACCTCGCTCCGCAGCCGTTGCCGACCGCCGCCCGGACCGGCGACAGCCGCTGACCTGCAGCCTTCCCGGCCGAGGAAGGGAAGCATAACCGCAGGTCAGGGGGCCCTCAGTCCTGCGGCGTCGACCCGACGGGGGCACCATGGGTGCCATGAAGGTCATCGTGGATTTCGACCGCTGCGAGAGCAACGCGGTCTGCATGGGTGTCGCGCCGGAGGTCTTCGAGGTGCGTGACGACGACTACCTCTACATCCTCGACGAGAACCCGGCCGAGGCGCTGCGGCCGAAGGTCGAGGAGGCGGCACGGAGCTGCCCGAAGGCCGCCATCACGATCGAGGACTGAGCCCCGGCGGTCGAGGGGCGAAGCAGCGGCACGAGCCCCGGCGGTCGAGGGGCAAAGCAACAGCGCGCCCCCGGCGGTCGGCGGTCGGAGCAGCAGGTTGCCGGGTACTCCCCGCGGCGAGCAGGATCGCGGCGACGAGTGCACCGCCTGCGAAGGAGCCGACCGTGACACAGGGCGCGACGACCGACGTCTGGACCACCCCGCTCACCCCGCTGGCCTTCCTGGGCCGCTCGGCCGAGGTGTTCGCGGAGTCCACGGCGATCGTCTACGGCGACCGCAGGTACACCTACGCCGAGTTCGCGGCGGAGGCGACCCGGGTGGCGAACGCACTGGCCGCGTCGGGCGTCGAACCCGGTGACCGGGTCGCCTACCTGCTGCCGAACGTCCCGGAGATGCTCGTCGCGCACTTCGCGGTGCCGCTCGCGGGCGCGGTCCTGGTCGCGATCAACACGCGCCTGTCGACCGAGGAGGTCCGCTACATCCTGGACCACTCGGCGGCCACGGTGCTGGTCGTCGACGCCGTCCTGTACGAGACGGTCCGCCCGGTCGCCGACGAGCTGGCGACGGTCCGCGAGATCGTCACCGTCGTCGACCCGGCGGCGCCCGGCGACGGCGTCGGCTCCGGTCTGGGCTACGCCGACCTGCTCGCCCGCGGTTCGGACGCCCCGCGGCCGTGGGCCGTCGACGACGAGCGCGCCACCATCACGATCAACTACACCTCGGGGACGACCGGCAACCCGAAGGGCGTCGAGTACCACCACCGCGGTGCGTACCTGAACTCCTTCGGCGAAATCGTCCACTCCGGGCACAGCGCGGACAGCGTCTACCTGTGGACGCTGCCGATGTTCCACTGCAACGGGTGGTGCACCCCGTGGGCGGTGACGGCGGTCGGTGGCACCCACGTCTGCCTGCGCGAGGTTCGCGGCGACACCATCTGGCGGCTGATCGGCGAGCACGGGGTCACCCACCTCAACGGCGCCCCGACCGTCGTCACGACGATCATGAACGCGCCCGAGGCCGTCACCCTGGACTACCAGCTGGTGATCACCACGGCCGGGGCGCCGCCGTCGCCGACGACGATCCTGCAGATGGAGCGGATGGGGTTCCGGATCGTGCACGTGTACGGGCTCACCGAGACCTATGGGCCGTACGCGGTGAACCAGTACCAGCACGCCTGGGACGACCTCGACGGCGAGGAGCGGGCCCGGCTGCAGGCCCGCCAGGGCGTCGGCATGGTGTGCGCGGACCGGGTGCGGGTGGTCGACGAGCAGATGGCCGACGTCCCCCGCGACGGCGCCACGATGGGCGAGATCGTGATGCGCGGCAACAACGTCATGAAGGGCTACCACCGCGACGAGGAGAAGACCGCGGAGGCGTTCCGGGGCGGCTGGTTCCACTCCGGGGACCTGGGGGTCGTGCACCCCGACGGGTACGTCGAGCTGCGCGACCGGGCCAAGGACGTCGTGATCTCCGGTGGGGAGAACATCTCCACCGTCGAGGTCGAGCAGGCGATCGTGTCGCACGACGCGGTGCTGGAGGCCGCCGTCGTCGGGGTGCCGGACGAGAAGTGGGGCGAGGTCTGCAAGGGCTTCGCCGTGCTCAGGGCAGGCCGTTCGGCCGAGCCGCAGGAGCTCATCGACCACGTCAAGACGAAGATCGCCCGCTACAAGGCGCCGAAGTACGTCGAGATCGTCGACGAGCTGCCCAAGACCTCCACCGGCAAGGTCCAGAAGTTCGAGCTGCGCGAGAAGGAGTGGGCAGGTCGCGGGAGCTCCCGCATCCAGGGATGACGCATATCGGTTAGCGTTGCTGAACGTGAGCATCGCAACCGAAACGGGCACGACGGACACCGCGGCACCGTCCGCCTTCCGCGTCGCCACCGGCGCGGTCATCGTGACGACGGCGTCGGTGCTGCCGGTGTTCCTCACCGGTGCCCTGGCGGTGCAGCTCTCGCGCGACCTGGCCTTCGACCCGTCCGGGCTGGGGCTGGTCGTCGCGCTGTACTTCGGGGTGAGCGCGCTGTGTTCGCTGCCGGTCGGGATGGTCGTCGAGCGGTTCGGGTCGCGGGTGACCAGCCGCATCGCCGTCGTCGGGGCGGCGGTGCTGATGGCGGCCCTGGGGCTGGGCGCGCGGTCCTACGTCGCGCTCGTCGTGCTGCTGCTCTGCGGCGCCTGGTGCAACGTGATGGGCCAGCTGTCGTCGAACCTGACGCTCGCGCGCTCGGTGCCCGCGCACCGGATGGGGCTGTCGTTCGGGGTGAAGCAGGCCGCGATCCCGGCGGCGACGCTGCTGGCCGGGCTGGCCGTCCCCGCGGTGGCACTGACCGTGGGCTGGCGCTGGGCCTACGGGATCGGCGCCCTGCTGGCCCTCGCCGCGCTTTTCGCCTGCCCGCGGGCCGACGCCCGGCCGCCGGCCCGCGCCGGGAAGGGTGACCGGGCGACGGGCGCGCTCGCGGTGATCGGCGCGGCCTCCGGGCTGGCCGCCGGGACCGCGACGGCGCTCGGCATCTTCCTGGTCGCGTCGGCGGTGGACCGAGGGATCGACCCCGGTCTCGCCGGGCTGGTGCTGACCCTCGGCAGCGTCGTGGGCCTGTCGGCGCGGTTGCTGCACGGGTGGCTGGCGGACCGTCGCACCGGTGGCCACGTGGCCGTGGTGGCGGCGAGTCTCGCGTCCGGCGCGATCGGTTTCGTGCTGCTCGCCGTCCCGGGGACGCCCGCACTGGTCGTCGGCGTGGTGCTGGCGTTCGGGCTCGGGTGGGCGTGGCCGGGCCTGCTGCAGTTCGCCGTCGTGCGGCTCAACCCGTCCCCCCCGGCCGCGGCGACGTCGATCGTGCAGGTCGGCGTCTACGCCGGCGGCTTCGCCGGGCCGATCGTCTTCGGCTCGCTCGCCACCCACGCCGGCTTCCCGACCGCGTGGACGGTCAACGCCGTCGTGATGCTGGTGTCGGCGGCGTTGATGCTGGTCGGGCGCCGGATGCTGATCGCGCACGCGCGGCGCTGAGCGGAAACAGGGCCGAATCTGTCAGGGTCGTGGTGCACAGTGGCGTCCGCTCACGTCGTTCGAGGGGGACTTCACGATGCCGGACGCGATCCGCGCCACGGGACTGGTCAAGACCTACGGGTCGTTGCGGGCACTCGACGGGGTGGACCTGTCGGTACCGGAGGGGACCGTGCTCGGCCTGCTGGGCCCGAACGGCGCCGGGAAGACCACGGTCGTCCGGGTGCTGACCACACTGCTGACACCGGACGCGGGCACGGCCACCGTCGCCGGCGTCGACGTGCTGGCCGACCCCGCCGCGGTGCGCAGCCGGATCGGCCTGTCCGGGCAGTACGCCGCGGTCGACGAGTACCTGACCGGTTTCGAGAACCTGGAGATGGTCGGGCGGCTCTACCACCTGGGGCGTCGCCGGGCCCGGGACCGTGCCCGCGAGCTGCTGGCGGACTTCGGCCTGACCGACGCCGCGGACCGGCCTGCCCGCACCTACTCCGGCGGGATGCGCCGCCGACTGGACCTGGCCGGGGCGCTCGTCGCCGACCCGCCGGTGCTGCTGCTCGACGAGCCGACCACCGGGCTGGACCCGCGCAGCCGCAACGACCTGTGGGACGTGATCCGCGGGCTCGTCGCACGCGGGACGACGCTGCTGCTCACCACCCAGTACCTGGAGGAGGCCGATGCGCTGGCCGACGAGATCGTGGTCATCGACCACGGCCGGGTCATCGCCCGCGGCACCGCGGACCAGCTGAAGTCCCAGGTCGGCGGGGAGCGGCTCGAGGTGACCGTCAGCGCGGCCGCGGACCTCGACGCGACCGCCGCGCACCTGGCTCCGCTCGGCGTCGGCGAGGCGGTGCTCGACCGGCACCGCCGTTCGCTGACCATGCCGGTCAGCGGCGGGGTCGACGTGCTGCGCGCCGCGCTGGACCGGCTCGCCGACTCCGGCACCAAGGTCGACGACGCGGGGCTGCGACGCCCGACGCTCGACGACGTCTTCCTCACCCTGACCGGGCGCCCCGCCGACGAGGCGGACCAGGCCGAGGAGCCGACCCCGTGAACGCCGCCGCCACCATGCTCGCCGACGCCTCCGTCGTCGCGAAGCGAAACCTGATCAAGATCAAGCGGGTCCCGGACCTGCTGGTCTTCACGACCCTGTCCCCGATCATGTTCGTGCTGCTGTTCGCCTACGTCTTCGGCGGCGCGATCGACCCGACCGGCGGCGGGGCCGGGTACCGCGAGTTCCTGCTGGCCGGGATCTTCGCCCAGACCGTCATCTTCGGGGCCACGAACACCGGCGCCGGGCTCGCCGAGGACGTCAAGAAGGGCATCATCGAGCGGTTCCGGTCGCTGCCGATGTCGTCGTCGGCGGTGCTGACCGGCCGGACCCTCTCCGACGTGGTGAACAACCTGATCGTGCTGGTGGTGATGTCGCTGACCGGGCTGCTGGTCGGGTGGCGGATCCACACCTCGGTCGGGGAGGCGCTCGCCGGGTTCGCCGTGCTGATCGTGTTCGCCTACGCCTTCTCCTGGGTGATGGCGTTCGTCGGGCTGCTCGTGCCGAGCCCGGAGGTGGTGAACAACGCCTCGTTCGTCGTGATCTTCCCGCTGACGTTCCTCGCGAACACCTTCGTGCCGCTGAACTCGCTGCCCGGCCCGCTGCGGGTGTTCGCCGAGTGGAACCCGGTCTCGGCGGTGACCGCGGCCGCACGGTCCCTGTTCGGCAACGACGGCGCGATCCCGGCGTCCGCGTCCGTCTCGGACGCCTGGCCGCTGCAGCATCCGGTGCTCTACGTGCTGATCTGGTCGGTCGCGATCGTCGCGGTCTTCGCGCCGCTGGCGAGCTGGCAGTACCGGCGGGCCGCGAGCCGCTGACGGCACCGCTGCCGACAGCACTGCCGCCGGCCCCGGCGTGCCGGGCCTGGCGGCAGGGCCGGCGACCCGAGCCCGGATGGGGAGGCCCTCCCCTGGCGTCCCCGGGGAGGGCCTCGTCGTCCGTCGGGACGCTCGTCGTGTGTGACCACTCCAGCGACTGCGGGAGCACGTCGCTGGGGAGCGTCCCGGCGTACGTGTGGGGGTCAGCCGACCTGGTTGAGCCAGGCTCCACGGCTGCTGGAGAAGTCCATCGCGTCGTAGAGCAGGACGTACTGTCCGGTCGCGCCGCTCGGCCGGTCGAAGCAGACGGTGCCGGTCATGGTGCCGCCGGGCGCCAGCTGGCCGGCGGTGAGCAGCGTGTCGGAGCCGAGCAGTGTCGTCATCAACGCTGCACCGTTCGGGTCCTGGAGCTTCCAGTCGAAGCCTCCGTTGAACGACTCCGTGCCGGATCCGGTGTTGGTGTAGGTGACGTCCGAGCACAGGGTCTGGCCGATGGGCGAGTCGCCCGGCGTCAGCGGGCTCGCCGCGATCTGCAGGTTCCCGACGGTCAGCGTGCCGCCGGCGTCGCCGACCACGTCGTCGGCGGTCGCACCGGGAAAGGCTCCCGCCGCGTCGCCGGAGGCCGCCGGCGGGGTCCCGGTCGAGGAGGCCGTCGGCAGGCCGGACACCGCGGCGGCGAACACCGAGGCGTAGAGGACACAGATGACCAGCCCGATCGCCGAGAGCACCGTGCCCGCGATCGCGACCCCACGGTTGTCCGCACGGCCCCGGCTCGCCCGGACGACACCGAGCACGCCGAACAGCAGACCCAGTAGCACCAGCGGCCAGGCGATCACCCCGATGAACGGGATGAAGGAGAACAGCAGGCCGAGGATCCCGAGCACCAGCGCGGTGACGCCGAAGCCGTTGCGCGGCGCGACGGCCGGGGCGGCGACGGCCGGGGCCGCGGTGCGCTGCTGCGGGACGGCGGTGCGCTGGGCCGCGCTCGGCCAGGGCTGGGCGCCGGCGGGCGCCTGCTGCTGCGGCATCCCGCCCGGGTTGGTGCGCCCGAAGGGCGGTCCGCCGAAGGGGACGTCGGGGTTGCCGTCGTAGTACGGGTTCGGGTACCCGCCGGAGTGCTGCGGCCGGGGCTGGTGGTGCGGCGCCCGGCCCTGCGGCGCGGCGCCGCGCGGGTCCTGCGCGTACTGCTGCCGGTGGTGTCCGGGGCCCTGGGGGCCCGGGTACTGCTGCGGGACGCGGTGCGGGCCGGACTGCTGCTGCGGCGGGCCGGAGAGGTCCGGGGCACCGTGGCGGTTCTGCGGAGTGGTCACGTCACGGCTGTCGCGGCGACGGCGGCCCGCGTATCAGCTGGTCCGCACTTATCAACAAATCTGAGGACAGGGCCGTTCGGCCGTGCGGGTACAGGACCGAACAGGTCAGCCGAGCCGGTCGAGCAGGGCCCGAGCATCGGTCGGTGCGTGGACCTTCGCGTCGTTGTCGAAGTAGCAGACGACGTCGTGCCCGGCGTCGCGCCAGGCCCGGATGCGGGCGGCCCAGCCGTCGAGCGCCGCGGCGGTGTAGCCACCGGCGTAGAGCTCGCCCTGGCCGTGCAGCCGCAGGTAGACGAGATCGGCGGTGACCTCGTCGAACACCGGCCAGGTGCCCGCCGAGTCCGACTGCACCAGGGCGACGCCGTGCTCGCGCAGCAGCGCGGTGAACGCCGGGTCCCGGAACGACGGGTGCCGCGGCTCGACCGCGTGCCGCAGCGGGCGGTCGGCGTCGGTCTCGACGAGCGCCCGGCCGTCGAGCCGCTCGTCGTGTCCGGTCGCGGCCCGGGCGGCGGCCGTGGTGGTCGACGGCAGCAGCTCCAGGAAGCGGGCCACCCGGTCGGCGTCGAAGCGCATCCGGGGCGGCAGCTGCCACAGCACCGGGCCCAGTGCGGGGCCCAGTCCGAGCACCCCGGAGGCGAGGAAGTTCGCGACCGGCACCGCGACGTCGCGCAGCTGCTTCAGGTGCGTCACGAAGCGCGGGCCCTTCACCGCGAACACGAACCCGGCCGGGACCTGCTCGGCCCAGGCGCGGTAGTTCTCCGGGCGTTGCAGCGAGTAGAACGACCCGTTGATCTCGATCGAGGTGACCTGCCGGGACAGGTACTCCAGCTCCCGGCGCTGCACCAGCCCCGGTGGGTAGAACGTGCCGCGCCACGGCGGGTAGCGCCACCCCGATGTCCCGACCAGCACAGTGCCGGCCCGGGGCGTCCCACTCACGTGCCACCGACCAGCCCGCGCAGCGCGGCGGCGGCCGCAACCGGGTGGGTCACCGGGCCGTTGTGGCCCCCGGGCAGCTCGACCAGGCCCCGCCCGATCCCGGCGGCCAGGGCCTCGGCGCACCGGTGCTCCCAGCGCCCGCGCGACTCGTAGCCGCCGGTGGGGATCACCCGTACCCCGCTGGCGGTCACGTCGGCCGGGTCGATCCGGGCGGCCCGCACGGCCGGGACGTCGTGGCGCAGGAAGCGGCGCAGTGCGGGCTGCGGGTCCCCCGACGGCGGCTCGGGCCGGTAGCCGGGCTCGACCGGGTCGTCGCCGGAGGTCAGCTCCGCCATCGTCCGGATCGCGGCGCCGATGTCGTCGCGCGCGACGAGGTCCTCGACCCGGTCCATGGCGGCCTCGAAGGCCGCGTCGCGGACCAGGCCGGGCAGCGGTGGCTCGTGCGCGACGAGCGTCGTGACCAGGCCCGGGTGCCGGACGGCGAGCAGCAGCCCGATCACCGCGCCGATGCTCACCCCCACGACGGCAGCGGGCCCGGTGCCCGCCAGCAGCCCGGCCGCGTCGTCGGCGTGCGCGGTCAGCGGGACCGGGCCGTCGTCGGCCGGGCTGCGCCCGATCCCGCGTCGGTCGTAGGTGAGCACCCGGTGGGTCACGGCCAGCTCGTCGACGAGCATCCGCGCCGCGCCCGCCTCGGACGCGCCGCCCTGGATCAGCAGCAGCGGCGGCCCCGACCCGGTCACCTCGTGGTGCAGGGGCACGACGTCCTCCCGGGCCGGTCTCGGGGCGGCCGGACGGCCGCCCGTTTGCCAGGATGGACGTCATGCGTACCCGACCGCACCTCGAGTCGTGACCGAGCTCGCCCCGGCGGTGCGCCGGGTCCTGGACTGGCCGGTCGACCACGTGGGCGCCGCCGTCGTCGCCGCGGACGGCACGGTGCTCGCCACTGCGGGCGACGTCGACCGCGAGTTCGCGCTGGCGTCGGTGACCAAGCTGCTCTCGGCCTACGCGGCGCTCGTCGCGGTCGAGGAGGGTGCCGTCGACTGGGACGACGCGGCCGGCCCGGAGGGTGTGACGGTGCGGCACCTGATCGCGCACACCTCCGGCCTGGCGTTCGACACCGACGAGGTCAAGGCCGCCCCCGGGGAGAAGCGGATCTACTCCAACACCGGTTTCGCCGTGCTCGCCGACGCCATCGCGGCCGCGACCGGCATCGGGTTCGCCGAGTACCTGCACGAGGCCGTCTGCACCCCGCTCGGGATGGGGCACACCCGGCTGGAGGGGGCCGCCGGCTCCGGCGCCGTCTCGACCGTCGAGGACCTGACCCGCTTCGCCGCCGAGCTGCAGGCCCCGCGGCTGCTGGACCCGCGGACCGTCGCCGAGGCGACCACGGTCGCCTACCCCGGTCTCGACGGGCTGCTGCCGGGCTACGGCCGACAGCGACCGAACGACTGGGGCCTGGGCCTGGAGATCCGCGACGGCAAGTCCCCGCACTGGACCGGGGTGCACTCGTCGCCGCGGACGTTCGGGCACTTCGGGCAGTCCGGCACGTTCCTGTGGGTCGACCCGGACGCGGGCGCCGCGGCCGTCGTCCTGACCGACCGCGACTTCGGGCCGTGGGCGGTCGAGGCGTGGACGCCGTGGACGGACGGGGTGCTCGCGGCGCTCGCGGCCGGCTGAGGGCAGGTCAGGGGTCGACCCGGTCGAAGCCCCAGGAGTGCGGCGGCCGGGCCAGCAGCTCGCCGGGCGGCTCGGGCAGCGTCGTCCCGGCCGGCACCCCGACCGCGATCACGACGACCCGACCGCCGTCGGCGACGAACAGCTCGTGGCGCTGCGCACCGGCCAGCGCGACGGCGGCCCGCTCGCGCACGTGGTCGAGGAGCTCGTCGCGGCGGCCGTCGGCGGCGCGGGCCTCCCACATCAGGGTCGGGGTCACGTCCGGCGCGCCGGCACGGTCGGCACGTCGACCGCGGCGGCCACGTCGGCGGCGGTGACCCGGAACCGGTCCGGATAGTGCGCGGCGTCGCGGACCGCAGGCGGCTCGGTGTCGCGCCAGACGAAGCCGCACAACCCGCAGCGGTGCACGGTCCACACCCCGGGGACCGGGGAGGTCGCGAGCACGGCGGCGCCGTCGGTGGAGCAGCGGGGGCAGGTCATCAGCGGTTCTCCTTCCGGTCGCCGGCGACGAGCCGGCCCAGACGCTCGACCCAGGCCGCGGTGTCGTCGGGCGGCACGACGCGCTGGGAGTAGTGCCCGCGGTCGTCCGGGGCGGTCGGCGTGGTGGCATCGATGATCAGCTTGTGGGTGATGCCGGCCGGGTCGGATCCCGGGTCCAGCGGCAGCACCGGCATGTCGGGCAGGATCACCAGGTCGTGCGCGGGGTGCATCTTGGTCGACAGCGCCCACATGACCTGGGGCAGGTCGAACGGGTCCACGGTGTCGTCGACGCAGATCACGACCTTGCAGTAGCCGAGGCCGTGCGGGGTGGTCATGGTCCGCATCCCGACGGCCTTGGCGAAGCCCCCGTAGCGGTTGCGGACCGAGACGATCGCGAGCAGCCCGTGGGTGTACATCGCGTTGACCGCGCGCACCTCGGGGAACTCGGCCTGCAGCTGCTTGAGCAACGGGTCGCAGGTGTTGGGCCCGATGAGGTAGTCGCACTCGGTCCACGGCATGCCGATGTAGAGGTGCTCGAAGTAGGGCGTGGTCCGGTAGGACACCCGGTCGATGCGGATCTGCGGCATGCGCCGGCCGCCGGAGTAGTGCCCGGTGAACTCGCCGAACGGGCCCTCGAAGTGCCGCTCGCGCCCGAGGACGACGCCCTCCAGCAGGATCTCGCAGCCCCACGGGACGTCGAGCCCGGTCTCCGGGCCGGTGGCGATCGGGCATGGTGAGCCGCGCAGGGCGCCCGCCATCTCGTACTCGCTGTCGGCGTAGGCGATCGGCATGCCCGCGACCAGCGGGATCGTCGGCTCGTTGCCGAGCGTGATCGCGACCGGCAGGTCCTCGCCGCGCTCCTCGGCGCGGCGCAGCTGCAGCGCGATGTCGTGCTGCGGGACGGGCTGCAGCCCGAGCGTGCGCGGTCCCTGGACCTCCATCCGGTAGATGCCCAGGTTCTGCTTGCCGAAGGAGTCCGGGTCGTCGGGGTCGCGGCTGACGACGGCGGCCTTGTCGATGTAGAAGCCGCCGTCGCCTGCGTTGATGCGGAACAGCGGCAGCAGCGCGAACAGGTCGACCGCCTCGCCGGCGACGGTGTTCTCCGCGAACGGCGGGTCGGCGCGCCGCTCGACCGGCACCGGGAAGGCGTCCCAGCGACGGCCGAACTCCTCGACCTGCTCACGCACCGGGGTCTCCGGCGGCAGCCCGAGCGCGACGGCGTGGTTGGCCCAGGAGCCGTGCGCGTTGAGCACGATGTTCGGGTCGCGGAACCCGGCGACGTCGGTGAACAGCAGCGCGGGGGCTCGGTCGCCGAGCTTCGGTGCGGCGGCACCGGCGGCACCGAGGTCGGGCTCGGCCTTCACCTCGTCGTCGATGCGCAGGAGCTGGCCGTGCCGCTCGAGCTCGGCCAGGTAGTCGCGGAAGGTGTCCATCAGGCGCTCCTCCTCTGACGGGCGGACCCGCCGGTCCAGCGGCGGGCCCGCGGGGCGGGCAGGTCGAACTGGTCGCAGATGCGTGCGACGACGTGGTCGACGACGTCGTCCAGTCCGGCCGGGTGGTTGTAGAAGGCGGGCATCGGCGGGACGATCCGCACCCCGGTGCGGCGCAGGGCCAGCATGTTCTCGAGGTGGATCTCCGACAGCGGGGTCTCCCGCGGCACGAGGACCAGCTTCCGGTCCTCCTTGATCGTGACGTCGGCGGCGCGGGCGACGAGCCCGTCGGCGATCCCGTGCCGGATCTGCGCGAGCGTCTTCATCGAGCAGGGGACGACGACCATCCCGTCGGTCCGGAACGAGCCGGACGAGATCGACGCGGCCTGGTCCCCGAACGGATGTGCGGTCCCGGCCAGCGCCTCGACCTCGGGCACCGTCCAGCCGGTCTCCTCGACGATCGTCGCCCGCGCCCACTTGGAGAGCACGAGATGCGTGTCGACCTCGGCCTCGCGCAGCGCCTCCAGCAGACGGATCCCGAGGATCGCGCCGGTCGCGCCGGTGATCCCCACGACGAGTCGCACCGGGCCACCTCCCAACTAGTTCGTATACTAACTGTTTGAATACGAACTATACTCGTCGCATGATCGAGCGCAACCCGGGTGCCGACGAGGCGGTCGTGCACCTGCTCCGCCGGGTCCTGCAGTCCCACACCGCGGCCTGGCAGCAACGCGTCCCGCAGCTGACCAAGCCGCAGTACGCGATGCTCGACGCGCTGCGCCGCCGGCCCGGGATCGACCAGGTCACGCTCGGGTCGCTCGCGGCGACCGACAAGGGCACCACCACCGAGCTGCTGCGCCGGATGGAGCGCAACGGCTGGCTGACCCGCACCCGGTCCGAGACCGACCAGCGACGTCGGCTGGTCCACCTCACCGACGAGGGCGAACGCCTGGCCGCCGGGGCCGCGACCGAGGCCCGCGCGCTGGCCGCCGAGTTCCTCGCCCCGCTCGACGGGGCCGACCGGACCCGGCTGCGCGACCTGCTGGCCCGGCTCGCCGCGGCAGAGCCCGACGGGGACGGGGAGTCGTCCGGGATTCCTCACCCGGGGCGGGAATGAACCGCGACCCCCGCCCGTTGGAACGACTGTCCGAGCCGGGCGAACCGAGTCCCCGGGCCGCAATAGATAACCGCCACCGTGGAGTTCCGTTCGGCTGGAGCCACGATGCGCCACTCGCCGCGAGGCGACCGGCGTCCGGTTCGGACCCCATACCTCCCCTTCTCGAAATCCATTCGACGACGCCTGCGAGGCCGGTCACCATGGTCGGCGCGCGCCCGGTCCCGGGCGAGCAGGCAGACTGAACGAACGATGTCCAGCGAACCCGTCCCGTCTCCGACCTCCGCACAGCCGTCGTCGCACGACCGACCGCGCCGACCCCGCCGCCGACCCGGCGCCCGGGGCGAGCACCAGCCGCGCGGCGGGAACTCCGGCACCCCGCAGGACACACCTCCACACGAGACCACCTCATCGGACCTCGCCGCAGCGCAGGCCGCCCCCGGGACGGAGGGCGCCGCGCGCGGCGTCCCGGCCCGCGATCAGCAGCGCCGCCGTGCATCGACGCAGCGCCGCCGCGGGCCTCGGGGTCGGCGCGCTGCCGTCACGGCGCCCGGCCCCGACCAGCCCGGCCGTCGCGGCCCCGACCGCGACGGCCCGGACCCCTCGGGCCCCACCCCGGCCGCAGAGACCGACGCCGGCCGGCCGCGCCGGGGCACCGGCGGGGGCCGCGACGCCGAGCCGCCGCTCCCCCCGCTCGACGACGCCGAGCTCACCGCCCTGCGCGAGCGCCTCGACTCCCTCGGCCCGGCCGAGGCCGAGCGCCTGCGCGGCCGGCTGGACCGGGCCCGCGACGGGCGCGCCCAGCAGCGGGTCGCCGACGCCGTCGCGAAGGCCGAGCACCGCGTCGCGCGCCGGCGCGCCGCGCTGCCGCGGATCTCCTACCCCGCGACGCTGCCGGTCTCCGCGCGCCGCGAGGAGATCGCCGACGCGATCCGCGACAACCAGGTCGTGATCGTCGCCGGGGAGACCGGCTCCGGGAAGACGACGCAGCTGCCGAAGATCTGCCTCGAGCTGGGCCGCGGTGTGCACGGGATGATCGGGCACACCCAGCCGCGGCGGCTCGCCGCGCGCACCGTCGCCACCCGGATCGCCGAGGAGCTGGGCGTCGAGCTCGGCGGGGCGGTCGGTTGGAAGGTCCGGTTCACCGACGCCGTCGGCGACTCGACCATGGTCAAGCTGATGACCGACGGCATCCTGCTGGCCGAGCTGGCCGGGGACAAGGACCTGCTGGCCTACGACACGCTGATCATCGACGAGGCGCACGAGCGCAGCCTCAACATCGACTTCATCCTCGGGTACCTGACCCGGCTGCTCCCCCGCCGTCCCGACCTCAAGGTCGTCATCACCTCCGCGACGATCGACCCGGAGCGCTTCGCCCGGCACTTCGGCACGGCCTCGGAGAGCGGCGAGCCGACCCCCGCGCCGATCGTCGAGGTCTCCGGGCGCACGTTCCCGGTGGAGGTGCGGTACCGGCCCGTCGTCGACCCCGACGACCCCGACGCCGACCCCGACCGGCAGCTGGACGACGCGATCGGCGACGCCGTCGTCGAGCTGCAGCGCGAGGGCCCGGGCGACGTGCTGGTGTTCCTGCCCGGTGAGCGCGAGATCCGGGAGGCCACCGAGGCACTGGAGCGGCGCAACCTGCGGAACACCGAGATCCTGCCGCTCTACGCCCGCCTGTCGACGGCCGAGCAGCAGCGCGTGTGGGCGCCGCACGCAGGCAACCGGGTCGTGCTGGCCACCAACGTCGCCGAGACCTCGCTGACCGTCCCCGGCGTCCGCTACGTCGTCGACACCGGGACCGCGCGCATCTCGCGCTACTCGCGCCGCCTCAAGGTGCAGCGGCTGCCGATCGAGAAGATCTCCCAGGCCTCGGCGAACCAACGCTCCGGTCGCTGCGGCCGCACCTCGGACGGCATCGCGATCCGGCTGTACGCCGAGGACGACTTCGACGACCGCCCCGAGTTCACCGACCCGGAGATCCTGCGGACCAACCTGGCGTCGGTCGTGCTGCAGATGATCGCCCTGGACCTGGGCGAGATCTCGGAGTTCCCGTTCGTCGAGCCGCCGGACCGGCGCGCCGTCGCCGACGGTCTGGACCTGCTGCACGAGCTCGGTGCGCTGCGTCCGGACCGGCGCTCGCTGACCGCCGTCGGGCAGTCACTGGCGCGGCTGCCGGTGGACCCCCGGCTGGGCCGGATGCTCGTCGAGGCGCACCGCAACGGCTGCCTGCGCGAGGTGCTGGTCATCGCGGCCGCGCTGAGCGTGCAGGACCCTCGCGAGCGGCCGACCGAGCAGCGCCAGGCCGCCGACGAGCGGCACCGCCGCTTCGCCGAGGACGGCTCGGACTTCCTCGCGTTCCTGCGGCTGTGGGACCACCTGCAGCAGCGCCGCGACGAGCTGTCGGGCAGCCGGTTCCGGCGCGAGCTGCGCGAGGACTTCCTGCACTACCTGCGCGTGCGCGAGTGGTGGGACCTGCACGGCCAGCTCCGGCAGGCCGCGCGCAGCTCCGGCATGGAGGTCAACGACCACGACCCCGAGTGGCCGCGGCACGCCGACCGGATCCACCAGTCCGTCCTCGCCGGTCTGCTGTCGCAGGTCGGCATGCAGGACCCGCTCTCCGAGAAGAGCACAGGGAAGGGCACGGGGAACGGCAGAGACGGGAAGAAGGAGCGGAAGGGGCCGAAGGACTATCTCGGAGCCCGCGGCGCGAAGTTCGCGATCTGGCCCGGCTCGGGGCTGGCGCGCAAGCCCCCGCGCTGGGTGATGGCCGCCGAACTCGTCGAGACGACGAGATTGTGGGCACGGACCGTCGCACCGGTGCAGCCGGACTGGATCGAGCCGCTCGCCGAACATCTCGTCAAGAAGACATATTCGGAACCGCGCTGGTCACGCAAGCGCGGGAGCGCCGTCGCGACCGAGCGGGTCACCCTGCACGGGCTGCCGCTGGTCGCGGACCGCACCGTCGCCTACGGCCGGATCGACGCCGAGGTGAGCCGCGACCTGTTCCTGCGCCACGCTCTCGTCGAGGGCGACTGGGAAACCCGGCACCCGTTCTTCCACGCCAACCGGGAGCTGCTCGACAGCGTCGAGGAGCTGGAGCACCGGGCCCGGCGGCGCGACCTCGTCGTCGACGAGGACACCCTGTTCGCCTTCTACGACGAGCGGGTTCCCGCCGACGTCGTCTCCGGTGCGCACTTCGACCGCTGGTGGAAGCGGGAGTCGAAGCGATCCCCGGACCGGCTGACCTACACCGAGGAGATGCTCGCGACCGAGGCCGCGAAGCAGGTCGACCGCAACCACTACCCCGACCACGTCGAGGCGGGCGGGCTGACGCTGCCGCTGTCCTACGCGTCCGAGCCGGGCCACCACGAGGACGGTGTGACCGTCGACGTGCCGGTGGCGGCGCTGAACCAGGTCGACCCGACGCCGTTCACCTGGCAGGTGCCGGGGCTGCGCGAGGAGCTCGTCACCGCGTTGATCCGGACGCTGCCGCGGAACCTGCGCCGCAACTTCTCCCCGGCCCCGGACCACGCGAAGGCGGTGCTGGCCCGGCTGCGCGGCGAGACCGGCCGACGCCCGCTGCTGGACGTCCTGGAGGACGAGCTCGGCCGGATGCGCGACGTGCACATCCGGCGCGAGGACTGGGAGCTGGAGCGGCTGCCCGAGCACCTCACGGTGACGTTCCGGGTGCTCGACGAGTCCGGTGCCGAGCTGGCCCGCGACACCGACCTGGACCGGCTGCGCCGCGCCCTCGCCCCGAAGGTGCGGGAGGAGCTGGCCGCCGCGGGCAGCGACGTCGAGGCGACCGGGCTGACGTCGTGGACGATCGGCGAGCTCCCCCGCGAGCTGCCGATCCGGCGCGGCGCGCACACGGTCACCGGCTACCCGGGCCTGCGCGACCGCGGCACGAGCGCCGACGTCCGGGTGTACGCGACGGCGTCCGAGCGCGACCCAGCCCACCACCGCGGCGCCCGGCGGCTCCTGCTCCGCAACACCACCCACCCGGGCAAGCAGGTGCAGCGCGGTCTGGACAACCGGGCGCGGCTGGCCCTGTCGCGCAACCCGCACGGCTCGCTCGACGCCCTGCTCGACGACTGCACCACCGCCGCCGCCGACCACCTGATGGTCCGTGGCGGCGGGGACCCGTTCGACGAGGCGCAGTACGCGCGGCTCGCGGAGCTGCTGCGGATGCGGCTGCCGTCGACGACGCTGCAGGTCCTCGACGCCGTCCGCGGCGTGCTGGAGGTGTGGCACCGGGTGGGTGCGGCGCTGGCGGACCTGCGCGGCCCGGCCACCCGCGACGGCGTCGCCGACGTGACGGCGGTCGTGGGCCGGCTGACCGCGCCGGGCTTCGTCACCGCCGCCGGCGCGAACCGGCTCGGCGACGTGAAGCGCTACCTGCAGGGCTGCGAGCTGCGGCTGGAGAAGCTGCGCGCCGACCCCGCCCGCGACGCCCGGTGGACCGCCGAGATCGCTCCGGTCGAGGCCGAGTACCGCGGGCTGCTCGCCGCGCTGCCCGAGGGCACCGAGCCGTCGCCGGCGCTGCGGGAGATCGGCTGGATGGTCGAGGAGCTGCGCATCTCGCTCTACGCCCACCCGATGAAGACCCGGCACCCGGTGTCGGTGCGGCGGATCGAGCGGGCGATCGACGAGCTGTGACTGTCGGGGGTCGCGGGCACACTGCGACCATGACCGATGCGCCGATCGCCATGTTCCGTCTCTTCGCACTCGACTGCCCGGACCCGATGGAGCTCGCCCGGTTCTACTCGGCGATCACCGGCTGGCCGGTGATCGGTCCCACCGACGCCGACCCGGACTGGGTCGAGCTCGACCCGGGTGGGGCGGGCGCCACGCTGGCGTTCCAACAGATCTCCGAGGGGGAGTTCACCCCGCCCGAGTGGCCCGGGCAGGTGCGCCCGCAGCGCGGACACGTCGACTTCGTCGTGCCCGACCTCGACGCCGGGGAGGCCGCGGTGCTGGCGATCGGGGCGCGCAAGCACGACGTCCAGCCCGCGCCGGCGAGCTTCCGGGTGTTCCTCGACCCGATCGGGCACCCGTTCTGCCTGGTCAAGGAGTAGCGGGCGCACCCAATGCCGCCGCCTCCTCGCGGATCGCCCGCACGAGAGCCGAGGCCGCGCCCGACGGCGCGCCGGCGGTGACCGCGAGCAGCGCACGGTCCGGCACGACCGGGTTGCGCACCGGGATCCAGCGCACGTCACGCGGCACCGAGTCCGCGGCGAGGCCGGGCACCACGGTGACGGCCAGCCCGGCGGCGACCAGCCCGAACCGGGTCGCCCAGTGGCGCGCCTCGTAGCCGATGTGCGGCTCGGACAGGCCCGGCCACGCGCCGAACTGCGGCTCGCCGGCCGGGCCCGCTCCGGCCACCCAGGTCTCGCCGACCAGGTCCTCCACGTCGAGCACGTCACGGTCGGCGAGCCGGTGCGCCCGGCCGACGGCGACTCCCGAGCCACGGGGGACGTGCAGTGTCTCGGCACGCAGGCCGTCGAGGTCCGGCGCGGGGAGCCCGGCGCCCACCGCGACCACCGCCACCTCCACCTGTCCGGCACGCAACCGTCGCACCTGGACAGGGCTCGCCGCCTCCTGCAGGGCGACCCGCAGGCCCGGGTGCCGGGCACGCGTCCTGGCGACGGCCCTCGGCAGCAGCACCGCCGTCGCCGTCGGGAACCCCGACGCCACGAGACTCCCGGCGAAGCGGTCGCGCACTCCGGCGACCTCCTCGAGCGCGCCGTCGAGCTCGGCGAGCACCCGGCCCGCCCGCCGGATGACGACCTCACCGGCGGCCGTCGGTCGCACCCCGCGCGGCAACCGCTCGAACAGCTCCGAGCCCGCGGCCGCCTCCGTGGCCGCGACCTGCCGGGACACCGCCGACTGCGTGTACCCGAGCACGGTCGCCGCGCCGCTGAACGAGCCCTGCCGGGCCACCTCGAACACGGTCCGCAACCCGGCGACGGTCAGCTCGGCTATGAGTCGATGGTATGCGTTCTGCTCATGTCTGTTGTGCACAGGTCTCGCTTGTCGCATGTGTTGGAGCGACGCACGCTGGACCCATGACGAACGACAAGGTGTGGTTCCTGACCGGCGCGTCGCGGGGCTTCGGGCGCCTGTGGGCCGAGGCCGCGCTGCGGCGCGGTGACCGGGTCGCCGCGACGGCGCGGGACGTGCGCACGCTCGACGGCCTCGTCGCCGCCCACGGCGACGCCGTGCTCCCGATCTCGCTCGACGTCACCGACCGCCCGGCGGTGATCGACGCCGTCCGCCGGACCGTCGAGCACTTCGGCCGGCTCGACGTCGTCGTGAACAACGCGGGGTACGGGCACTTCGGTGCCGTCGAGGAGCTGAGCGAGGACGAGATCCGTGCGCAGATGGAGACCAACTTCTTCGGCGCACTGTGGGTGCTGCAAGCCGCCCTGCCCGTCCTCCGCCGCCAGCGCAGCGGACATCTCGTCACCGTGACGAGCGAGGGTGGCGTCCGCGCGTTCCCCGGGATCGGCGCGTACCACGCGTCGAAGTGGGCGGTGGAGGGGCTTACGCAGTCCCTCGCCGGCGAGGTCCGCGAGCTCGGGATCCGCGTCACGAACGTCGAGCCCGGCCCGTACGCGACGGGGTGGCTCGACGCCACCCGGCACAGCGCGCCGCTGCCGGACTACGACCACGTCCGGGACTCCGCGGGAACCTTCGACGTCGGGGACCCGGAGGCGACGGTCCCCGCGCTGCTCGCCGTCGTCGACGCCGAGGACCCGCCGCTGCGGGTGTTCTTCGGCCGGTCGTTCGAGGCCGTCCGAGCGCAGTACCTGGCACAGATCGCGGAATGGGAGCGCTGGCAGGACGTGGCCCTGGAAGCGTTCGGGCCGGTCCGGGCCGGATGACCGGTGCGGGCCGGCGCCCGCACCGGAACCGGATGCGTTCGCCACCGCACGAATCCGGCGGGGTCGGCGGATCGGTGTGAGGATCAGGTCTCCGTCGACGGCGAGGGGCCCGCGATCATGACCGCACCGACCACCCCGTACACCGAGCTGGGCGAGGCTCTGGGCACCGACTTCTTCTCGGTGCGCGACCAGTTCACCGACGAGCAGTGGCAGCGCTTCGCCGACACCCGCACGTTCGTCGACTCCGAGGTCCTCCCCGACATCAACGACTACTGGGAGCGCGCCGAGCTGCCCTGGCACCTGTTCCGGCGGCTGCCGGAGCTCGGGGTCGTCGGCGAGGACATCCAGGGCTACGGGGCGGCCGGGATGAGCCCGCTCGCGCTCGGCCTCGTGCACATGGAGCTGCACCGCGGCGACGGCTCGCTCGGCACGTTCCTCGGGGTGCACGCGGGCCTGGCGATGAAGGCGATCGCGATGTGCGGCTCGGAGGAGCAGAAGCAGCGCTGGCTGCCGTCGATGTCGACCATGGACTCCCTCGGCGCGTTCGCGCTGACCGAGCCGATGCACGGCTCGGACTCGGTCGCGCTGGAGACCACCGCGACCCGCGACGGCGACCACTGGGTGCTGCGCGGGTCCAAGCGCTGGATCGGCAACGGCAGCGTCGCGGACCTGGTGGTCGTGTGGGCGCGCGACACCGACTCCGGGGAGGTGCTCGGGTTCGTCGTCGAGACCCCGGCGGAGGGATACCGGGCCACCGTCATCCCGGGGAAGGTGTCGCTGCGGGCGCTCTGGCAGGCCGACATCGAGCTGGACGGGGTCCGGGTGCCGGAGGAGAACCGGCTGGCGCGGGCCCGGACGTTCGCCGACTGCGCCGCGGTGCTGGCCACCACCCGGGGCACCTGCGCCTGGATGGCACTGGGCCACGCGACCGCCGGCTACGACGCCGCCCTGCGCTACGCCCTGGAACGCGAGCAGTTCGGCAAGCCGCTGGCGAGCTTCCAGATCGTGCAGCAGCGGCTCGTCGCGATGCTCGCCGACCTGACCGGCATGCAGCTCTACTGCATGCAGTCCGCGCGCCTGGCCGAGGCGGGGAAGCTGTCCCCGACCGTCGCGGGGCTGGCGAAGATGCACAACACCCGGACCGCCCGCAAGATCCTCTCCGAGGCACGGGACCTGCTGGGTGGCAACGGCATCCTGCTGGAGCACCACGTCGTGCGGCACTGGGCCGACATCGAGGCCATCCACACCTTCGAGGGCACCGAGACGATCCAGACCCTCATCGTGGGCCGCGACGTGACCGGGATCAGCGCGTTCACCTGATCCCGGCCGGCACAGGTCAGGCGGGCAGGTCGCGCGGGCCGGGCTTCTCGCGGCCGAACCGGCGGGCCAGGTCGGCCTCGACACGGCGGTCCGAGCGCCGCTCCAGCCACCGCCGCCCCCGGGCCGTCCGCGCGACGAGCAACGACTCGACCAGGTTGCGCAGCACCTGCGACGGCCACATCCACGGCGCGGTCACCGGCAGGTCCAGGTCGCGCAGGCCCTCGGCGCGCAGGAACACCCGCAGCAGCGACAGCAGCCGTCGCCGCTCCCAGGCGCCGCGGAGCCGGTCGATCCGGCCGCCGGTCCGCTCGCTGCGCAGCCCCTCGACCAGGGCGCCCGCGAGCTGCGGGCCTGCCGGGGTGACCTCGCCCTGGGCCAGCACGATGTGGTGGTTGAACGCGTTCTGCTCGCGCTCGCTGTCGAACAGCCAGTCGTCGTCGACGCCGATGAGCCACCCGACGTAGCGCCACAGGTGCATGATCGCGGCGCCGTCGGCACGCGGGACGTGCCGTCCGAGCAGGCGGCAGCCGAGGATCGCGGTGCTGTTGAACAGCCCGAGCGTGGCCGCGGCGTCGGACTGGTTGATCGGCAGACCGTGGGTGTCGACGTCGTAGCGGTCGCCGCGTTCGAACCGCTCCGCGACGAGCGCGTGCATCGCACGCACGTGCAGCGTGGCCGCCCAGCCCTCCCCACCGGGCTCCATGCCGCCGGGGCGGCTGACGGCGAACGCCCACGCCTGGGTCTCGCCGAGGCGTCGCATGGCGCCGGCGCCGGTGAGCCCGCCGGTGCGGACGAGCAGCTCGGTGGGGCCGCCGTAGCGGTAGCCGCCGATCAGCGACAGGCCGAGCAGGACGTCGTCGCGGCTGCGGCCGAGCCTGCGGTAGGCACGGGCGCCGCGTTCGAGCAGGTCCCGGTCGAGCCAGTCCGGGTCCGGGGTGACGGCGGCGAAGAAGTCCCGCAGCGCGGGCGGCGCGTCGGCCGGCGCGGCACCCGCGGCGAGCGCGGTGTGCAGGGCGCGCATGGTCACCCGCTGCGGGTCGTCTCGGTCGCGGCCCATCGCGCGGGCCAGGGCGGCGCCGGTCTCGTCGCGGGTGAGCATCCGGCGGCCGATCTCGGCCAGCAGTGCCGGGTCGGGGTCGCGGACCCCGGCGACCAGGCCGAGCGGACGGGCGATGCGCGCCGCGCGTTCGGGCGCACTGTGGAAGCGTCGCGGGGCGACGGGCGGCTCTGCCAGCATGGACGAATGCTGACACGAGCAAATGCTCGCTTTCAACGCGCGTTCCGGGGCACCCGGTGACCGCCCGCCGGGCCCGGCGACGCGAGCCGCGCCAGGAGCGGTCCCGGGCGATGGTGGAGCGGATCGTCGCCGCGGGCCGGGAGGTACTGGTCACCCGCGGGTACGACGGCGCGTCGACGAACCGGATCGCGGCCGTCGCCGGGGTGTCGCCCGGGTCGCTCTACCAGTACTTCCCGGACAAGGACGCGGTGCTCACCGAGGTGCTGGACCGCTACCTCGACGCGATGGAGGCTCGCGTCTCGCGCGCGTTCCTCGACTCGGTCGCCACGGCCGGGCCGGGCGCCGGGACCGCCACGGCGGTGCGCGCGACGCTGGACGCGCTGCTCGACACGTTCGGCGAGGAGCCGGACCTGCTGCGGGTGATCGTCGAGCAGCTGCCGCGCTCCCCCGGCGGGCGCCGCGCCGCGTTCGCCGGCCGGATCGACGACCTGGTCACGACGGTGCTGCTGACCCGCGGAGCCGGGGACACCGACGCGGCGCGGGCCGCGGCGTGGACGGTCGTGCGGACCGTCGAGCACCTGACCACCGGCTACGTGCTGGAGCGGCCGGGGTTCGCGCGGGAGGTCGTCGTCGACGAGCTGACCGCGCTGGTGGCGGGCTACCTGGACGCGCGCCTGTCCGGTGGGCGGGTGGCGTCCGACGGGCCGTCCTGACCGGGCTCGACCGGGAGTCCGGCCGCGGCCCATGCGCGGAACCCGCCGACGACGTCGGTCGCCCGGTGCAGTCCGATGTCCTGCAGCGACGCGGCGGCCAGACTGGAGCTGTAGCCCTCCGAGCAGAACAGCACCCAGGTGACGTCGTGGTCGACGGCCTCGGGGACGCGAGCGTCGGAGGTCGGGTCGAGCCGCCACTCCAGGTGGTTGCGCTCGATCACCAGCGCGCCGGGGATCTGCCCCTCCTCGCGGCGCTGCCAGCCCGGCCGGGTGTCGACCAGGTGCGCCCCGGCGGCGGCGAGCTCCGCGGCACGCTGCGGAGTGGGCCGGTCGAGCCGGGCGCGGGCGGCGACGAGCAGGTCGGCGACGGTGCGGCTCATCCGACACCCTGCCCGGGTTCGACGAGCTCCGTGCGGGTGCGGCGCAGGCGGTGGTGCCCGGTGGTGCCCGCGACCTCCTCGACGTCGTAGTACGACATCGCCGACAGCGGCGGCGAGTAGGCGTGCACGCTCACCGCGGGGGCCTCGGCGGTGTTGGCGACGTCGTGCACGTGGCCCAGCGGGAACCCGGCGCCGCGGCCGTGGCGCAGGGTGCGGGTGCGCAGCCCGGACGGGCCGCTCCAGCGGCGCTCGGTCAGCGAGCCCGACACCACGGTCAGCGCGCCGAGAGAGCCGGCGTGGTCGTGCAGCTCCGCGATCTGCTCGGTGGCCCAGCTGATCAGCCAGACGTCGACGAAGCCGTCGCTGCGCAGCAGCCGGTACCAGCGACGGTCCGGGTCGACGACGACCTCGTGCTGCCCGGCGCGCACCTCGGCGGCGATCTCGCGGGTCAGCTCCTGCAGGTCCTCGATGCCGTACGGGGTGGGCGCGGTGACGGGCCGCGCGTGCGGGACACGCGGCCGGGGGCGGGCGGGACCGTGCCCGGGACGGGTCGAGCGGGGAACGGACAGACCGGTGGGCACGGAGGCAGGCGCGGACACGGGAGTACTCCAGGAAGAGGTCGGGCGAGCGTGGTCGAGGGACTCAGCTCGGGCGACAGCCCTGGTCGAAGTGGTCGGCGCGACGGGTCCCCCACAGGGGTCCGAGGGTCGCTGCCTGACTCATGTCCCGCATGCCATCACAGCGACGGGCACCGTTTCAACCCGCCGTCCGACCCGCGGGAGGACCCCGCGGGTGTCCGGACAGGTCGGGTCAGGCGCCGTCGTCGTCGGACATGCCGATGACGGTGTCGAGACCCGACAGGACCAGCGAACGACGGGCCTGGCTGCCGGCGGGCGCGACGAGGGTCAGCGCGGCCCCTCCTGCCCGCATCCGGCGCGCGACCTCCGACAACAGGGCCATCCCGGCGCTGCTGACGAACGCCTCACCGGGCAGGTTCAGGGTGATCGGCAGCCCGCGGTCAACGTGCTCCATCAGCGGGGCCCGGATCGCCGAGACCCCACCGAGGTCGAGGTCGCCGACGATCCCGATCCGCACGCCGTGCGCGTCCGGGACGGCACGCAGCCGGGCGCGGACGGTGCCGTCGTCACCCTCGCCGGACGAGGTGTCGTCCCGGTCGCGGTCCCGTTCGGGCTCCCCGGCGACGAACTCCACCGGCGGACCCGCGCCCGGGGTGCCCACCTCGACCGGGATCGCGGGCAGCAGGAACCGCACGGTGGTGCCGGAGTCCGACGCGTCGATGTGCACGTCACCGGCGAGCTCGCGGATGAGCGCGATGCCGCGGCCGCGGTAGCCGGGGTCGGCCGGCGGGGGCCGCCAGCGTCCGCCGTCGGTGACGCGCACCGCGACCGAGCCGTCCGCGGTCAACGCCAGGTCGACGTCGACACCGGCACCTCCGTCGGTGTCCTCGGGCAGGTAGGCGTGCTCGATGGAGTTGGTGGCGGCCTCGCCGACGGTCAGCTGTAGGTCGCTGACCGCGTCCGGGCCCATCCCGCACCGCGCGGCCCAGGCCGCCACCGCGCGACGCAGCGGGGCGAGCCGTTTCGGGTCGGCCTCGATCGCGATCCGCAGCGGCGGCGGCATCAGCCGGGCGACGACGACGACCGTGTCGTCCGGGATGACCATCCCCTCGGACATCCGGTGCAGCAGCGTGTCCGCCATGTCGCGGGGCTGCGCGGCGGACAGCTCGTCGAACGCGGCGGACAGCCGGGCCAGGCCGTCGTCGATGACCTCGTCACGGCGTTCGAACAGACCGTCCGAGCAGAGCAGGATCGTCTCGCCGGGTTCCATCCGGTCCACGGCCTCGGGGAACGGGGGCCGACCCGAGATCCCCAGCGGCACGCCGCGGCCCTCGGACAGCGTCCGCACCCCGTCCGGGCCGGCGACCAGCGGCGGGGGGTGCCCGGCGCTGGCGTAACGCATCTCGCCGGACCCGGTGTCGATCGTCGCGATGGCCACGGTGCTGGCCATCGCGCCGCGCACCCGCAGCGCGTACTGGTCGAGCTGCTCGAGGGCCCGCGCCGGGGGCTGGCCGTTGACCAGGTTCGACGCGACCGCGGACCGCAGCTGCCCCATCACCGCGGCCGCCGCCGGGCCGCGGCCGACGACGTCGCCGACGACGAGCGCCACCAGGTCGTCGCCGAGGTCCAGGACGTCGAACCAGTCGCCTCCGGCCTCGGTGCCCTGGGTGCCGGGGCGGTAGCGGGTGGCCAGCGACAGCCGTTCGATGTCGGGCAGGCGCTGGGGCAGCAGGCTGCGTTGCAGGGTGACCGCGACCTCGTGCTCCGCCTGGTGCAGCTGGGCGCGGACGATCGCCTGCGCGCACTGGTTGGCCAGCGTGAGCACGAAGCTGCGCTGCTCGGGGGTGAACACCGGCTCGACCGGGAACCGCAGCCCGATGACGCCGATGGGGCGGGCCGCGACCATCAGCGGCACCGCGGTCTGCACCGGGTAGCGCCGGACCTCGCCCTCGGCGGGCTCGCCGGCGTTCCAGATCGGCTCGCCGCTACTGACGGCGCGGCTCAGCGGGTGCGCGCGGCCGGGGGTGCGCATCGGCGGGCCGTCGGCCGGCCAGCCGGACTCGCGCAGCAGCGAGAGCGTGCCGCCCTCGTCGACCACGAGCACCGCGACCGCCTCGGCCCCGATCGAGATCCGGCCGTGCTCGACGACGACCTCGGCGACCGACTCCAGGTCGGTGGCCCTGGCCAGCCCGGTCGCGACCGCGCCGAGGCGCTCGGCGAGCCGGCGGGCCTCGGTCTCGGCCTCCAGCATCGAGGCCCGGTCCAGCGCCTGCGCGGCGAGCTCGGCGACGGCGACGGCCGCCTCCTTGTCCGCGTCGGACAGCCGTCGTTCGGTCAGCATGGCGACCGCGAGGACCCCGAGCGAGCGCCCACCGGCGACGAGCGGCAGGTAGCCGATGGTCTGGGCGTGGTCCGGTGCGATGCCGATGGCCGCGGGGTAGCGCGTCGCCCACTCGTGCGCGGTGGTGAACCACAACGGCTCGTGCCCGGACAGGACCTCGGTGAACGCCAGCGGCGCGTCGGTCCGGATCCGGGCGGCCCGCTGCCACATGTCGCGGTCCCAGCCGTGCCCGGTGAGCGCCTGCAGCCACTCGCCCCGGACCTCCCAGAGCCCGGCGTGGTCGGCGGCGAGCAGGTCGACGATGTGGTCGGCGGCGATGGCGGCGACCTCACCGGGGGTCGCGGCGGCCGACATCTTGGCGGTGGCCCGGTGCAGCAGGCCCAGGCGCTGGGCCGAGGCGCGTTCCTGCTCCAGCAGGCGGGCGTTGTCGACGGCCAGCCCGGCCCGGCGGCCGATCTCGGACAGCAGGTCCAGGTCGTCGTCGGTGTAGGGGTCGCCGGTCTCGGTGCGGACGACGGTCAGCACGGCGCTGGTGCGGCCGCGAGCGGGCAGCGGCACGACCATCACCGAGGTCATGCGCAGCCGGGTCCAGGCCCGGCGCTGGGTGGGTGCGAGCCGGCTCAGGACCTCGTCGAGGTGGGCGGCGTCGAGGATCTCGGGGCGGCCGTCGTCGGCGGCGGGGACCAGCGGGGCGAGCCGCCACAGTGAGGGTTCCAGCGCCGAGCGCTCCGCGGCCACGGCGAGGGTGCCGGTTCCGGTGACCGCGTCGCCGTCGTGGACGACCGCGATGTCGGCGAGCCGGTCCTCGACGACGGCCCGGACGAGCTGATCCGTGCGTCCGGTGCGGGTGATCTCCCGTTCCAGGGACTCGGCGACCTCGGAGTAGATGCGGTGCCGGCGCTGCTCACGGTGCTGGACGTCGATGTCGAGACAACCGCCGACGTAGCCCGCGGAGCGTTCGCCGTCGCGCACGGGAGCGCCCCGGTCGAGCACCCAGCGGTAGCGGCCCGCCCGGTCCAGGAGCCGGTACTCGACCTCGAACGGCGCGTGCGCGCGGGCGGCGGCGGAGGTCACCGAGCGGTAGCGCTCGCGGTCGTCGGGGTGGATGCGGCGGCGCCAGTCGTGGCCCAGCTCCTGCGCGGCGTCCTCGACGCCGGTGAAGTCCAGCCAGCCGCGGTTGACGAACAGCCGGTGCCCGCCGGGGTCGTCGACCCAGATCAGCGCCGGGGTGGAGTCGGCCATGGCGCGGAACTGCAGCTCGGCGGCCCGGCGGACCCGGCCGAGATGCAGGTGGTTCGCGACCCTCGCGAGCAGCTCGCGGGCGGAGAACGGGCGGACCAGGTAGTCGTCGGCGCCGGCGGCGAAGCCCTCGACGGCGGCCTCCTCCCCGGCCCGCGACGACAGCAGCACGACCGGCACCCCGACCGTGCGGGGGTCCGACCGCAACGCCCGCAGGAGCTCGATGCCACCGTTGCCGGGCAGCGCCGCGTCCGCGACGACCAGGTCCGGCGGGTCGGTGCGGGCGGACTCCAGCGCGGCCGAGCCGTCGGCGACGACCCGCACGGTCCAGCGTTCGGTGAGCAGGTCGCGCAGGTAGCCACGCATCTCGCGGTCGTCGTCGACGACGAGCACCCGGTCTCGGTGGTCGACCTCCAGCCCGTCGACGACCGACCCGTCCACCGAGCGGCCGCGGGCGAGGACCGGCGGGACGTCGGCGGGCTCGTCGGGCAGCCAGCGCAGCGCCTCCGCGACGTAGGGCGCGGCGAGCTGCGGGGCGGATCGGGACCCGACCCGGGCCCGGACGAGGCGTTCGGGGGGCAGATGGGCGAAGCCCAGCGGCAGCCGCACGGTGAACGTGCTGCCCGCGCCGGGGTCGCTGGTCACGCCGATGGTGCCGCCGTGCAGGCGGACCAGCTGGCGGATCAGCGGCAGGCCGAGGCCGCTGCCGTCGCCGCTGCGGCCGTGCCGCCGGGTGGGCCGGTGGAAACGGTCGAACACCGCCTTCAGCTCACCGTCCTCGATGCCGGCGCCGGTGTCGGAGACCCGCAGCACGACCTGCTCGCCGTCCTGGGCGAGGTCGACGGTGATCCCGCCCTCGCGGGTGTACTTGACCGCGTTGCTGAGCAGGTTGAGGACGATCTTCTCCCAGGCGTCGCGGTCCACCCAGACCGGCCGGGCCTGCGGCGGGCAGGTCACCGACAGCTCCAGCCCGGCCCGTTCGACGACTGGCGCGAACGCGTCGACGAGCGCCGCGGTGGTCTTCCCGATCTCGGTCGGCGCGAACATGCCGTCGTACCTGCCGGTCTGCAGGGCGGAGACGTCCAGCAGACCGTCGACGAGCTTGAGCATCCGCTGGGCGTTGCGCTGCGCGAGCTCCACCTGGGTGCGGACGGCGGCGTCGTCGTGGTCGCGCAGCCGCTCCAGCGGTCCGAGGACGAGGGTCAGCGGGTCACGGAACTCGTCGCCGAGACCGGCGTAGTACTCGGCACGGGCCTGCTCGACCAGGCCGGCGTCGTCGCGCCGGTCGCGCTCGCGGTCGCGGGCGAGCGCGGCGGTCAGCAGGCCACCGATGGTGCCCGCGATCAGCCGCAGGAACGAGCGGTGGTCGTCGTCGAGCGGGAGCAGTGGCGGCGCCCCGATGACGACGGCGACGCCGGTCGACCCGTCGGGGGTGTACACCGTGGACCGCACGACGTCGGTGACCGGGGCACCGTCGTTGCCGTGGACCTCCACCGGGTCGACGGCGAGGAACTCGACGTCGGTGGCGCGGTCGGAGTCGAGGCCGTCCGGGAGCCAGCCCGCGGGCGGCGCGTCGATGCGGACGGTGGCCAGTGGGCCGGGGTCGGCGCCGATCGCCGTCACGACGGCGCAGCCGACGTCGTCGGGCAGGTCGGTCAGGACCGTGCAGAGCCGTTCGACGGCGATGTCGAGGGTCGGGGCGTCACGGGACACCTCGCCGAGCGCGGCCAGGATCGTCATGCGCCGGCCGCCGACCACCTGGGCCGTGGACTCGGCGGTGAAGACGATCAGACCCCGGACGTCGCCGTCGGGGCCACGGACGGGGGTGGCGGAGTAGGTCCACCACGTCGCCTCCGGCACGTCCCACCGCCGCAGCACCAGGCGGTCGTCGCGCCGGTAGATGCCGTCGCGCCGGCCGCCGAGCATCTCCTCCAGAACTCCGGAGAGATGAGCGAAGGCCTCGGGCCAGGCGTCGCGCAGCGGTGTGCCGAAGCCCCCGGGATGACGCAGGCCCGCGTGCGGGACGAACTCGTCGTTGTAGAACACGACGAGCTCGGGTCCCCACCACGCGACGAGCGGCTGGCGGCTCTCCAGGATGAACCGGATGGTGTCCTCGAGCTCGCGGTCCCAGGTGTCGCGCGCGCCGAGCGGGGTCGCCGACCAGTCGATCGTCGCCAGCAGGTCGCGGACGGGGACGTACTCATCCTCCGTCCGCCGGTCGAACCGATCCACCGTGCGCGCCACCCCGTTCTGCCGTTCCGGCCCCAGGATCGCACCACCGGTGCGGATCCGGCGCGGTGAGGCGGGAGATCGCTCGGGTCAGGTCACCCGACGGGCCGCGTCGCGGTGCCGGTCGAGCCAGTCCCGCAGGTCCGCGAGCGGGGCCGCCCGGCCCGGTTCGTGGTAGATCTCGTGCCAGAAGTCGTCGTACCAGAGCACGGTGGTGTCGGCGGACCCGGAGCGCTCGTCGAGCAGCCGGGTGCCCGCCGGGTCGGTGAGCCGGTCCGCGGTGCCGTGCTGCACGAGCAGCGGGATCCGCAGCTCGGCGGCCCGGACGGGCAGCTCGGCCATCTGCCGGTAGATCTCCGCGCCGAGGGCCAGGGTGGGGCGGCCGTGGTGCACGAGCGGGTCGGCGTCGTAGTCGGCGACGACGGCCGGGTCCGAGCTGATCGCGGACGTGTCGATCCCGACCGGGCGGACCGTGGGCAGCACCTTCGCGACGACCGACAGCAGCGGGACGAGCGCGGCCGGGACGGCGTCGGAGGCCAGCGCGGGAGCGGACAGCACGAGTCCGTCGAGGCGGTTCTGGTGGCGCAGCGCGTAGGCGAGCGCGATCTGGCCGCCGAGGCTGTGCCCGAGCAGGAACACCGGGATGCCGGGGTGGCGGGCGATCGTCTCGCGACGGAACGTCTCGAAGTCGGTGAGCAGGTCGTCGTAGCGGCGGACGTGCACCCGGGTGCCGCCGGAGCGGCCGTGGCCGCGGTGGTCGAGGCCGTACACGGCCCAGCCGTCGGGGACCAGGGTGTCGACGACGGTGGCGTAGCGGCCGGAGTGCTCGCCGATGCCGTGACTGACGAGCAGGACGCCGGTCGGCTCCTCGGCGGGGAGGCGGCCCTGCCAGAACAGCTCGATGCCACCGACCCCGGGGAGCCGTCCGTGGACCTCCGTGGTGCCGGTCATCAGCCCGCCAAGTCGTGCCGCACGTCGTCGCCGGCGACGAGCTCGACCTCCACGCCAGGGCCGTCGCCCGCGGTGAGCAGGTAGCGGCCGGGGTCGAGGTCGGTGAGGCGGTAGGTCCCGTCCGCCGCGGCGGTCGACGAGGCGACCGGGTCGCCGTCCTGGGAGAGCACGACGACGCTGCCCGCGGGCGCCGAGCCGTGAACGGCGGCAGCAGCGACCAGGCGCAGGGTGGTGCCGGCCTGGTCGTCGCCGACGGTGCAGGTGGCGACGCCGGGCAGGTACCCGTCGGCACGGGCGACGACGACGAACGCCCCGGCGCCCGGCGCCGTGACCTGCGCCGTCCCGTCGGCGTCGGTGGTCGCGGAGCCGAGGGGCCCGCCGGAGCGGTCGCGCAGCGCGACCTCGGCGCCGCGCAGCGGGGCGTCGGTGGCGGCGACGACGCGGACCTCGACGTCCTGCGGCGCGGTGCCCGGTACGACCGTCGACGGCGCGGGGCCGGTCCGGGGAACGGACAGGGCCACGTCCTCGGCGCGGTCGGGGCGGACGGCGGTGGTCGGGCCGGCGTGCACGAGGGCCTCCTCGGCCTCCGGGGCGGTCGTGGACCGCTCCGGGATGGTGGGGTCCGGGGTCGGGGCCTCGGCCTGCTGATCCTGCTCCTGCAGTCCCTGCTCCCGCGGCTCCTGCTCCTCTGGTCCCTGCTCGTGCGGCTCCCGGTGGAGCGGGGCCGGGGCAGTCGTGCCGTCCTCCGTCGGGCCGTCCCCCATCGGTCCTCGAACAGGGGCGACCTCGGGGGCCGCGGTGTCGTCGAGAGCCGCGGTGTCATCGGGAGCCGTTGGGGCGTCGGCGGTGTCTTCCGCGTTGTCCTCTGTGGGGCTGCTGTCGGCAGCGGGCGTCCCGCGCAGCGACGGGGCGAGGTGCCGCGGCCCGCTCCCCGGGCGCACGGACCGCAGGACCCGCGGGGCGGGCCGGGGCGGCGGCTCGGGGTTGTCGCCGGTCTCGCGCGCGGCGCGGCCGCCGGCGGCCGCGAGCCCGATCGACGGGATCCGGCTCACCGGGGAGGTGTCGGTGGCGGTCTCGGGCGCGCCGGCCTGCTCGGGGACGCGGCCCGCCCAGGTGTGCGGGGTCGAGATGCGGTCCCGGGCCTCGCGGAACTCCCGCTCGGTGTCCGGGTCGGCCGGGGCGCGCACCGCCGTGCGCTCCGACGGCAGTGCCGTGACCCGCCGGACCAGGTCCGGGTCGAACGGTGCGCGGGCCTGGACCGTGGTGGCGGGCTGGGCCTCGTCGACCTCGTCGTCGCCCTCGTCGGCGGCCTTCTCGTCGGCGGCCTTCTCGTCGGCGGCCTTCTCGTCGGCGGCGGCCCCGGCGGCGGCGCCGGCCGCAGCAATCCCCGCGGCGGTGGCCCTGGCGGTGGCACCAGCGGTGGCACCAGCGGACGGGGTCCCGGCGGACGCGGCACCCTCGGTGTCCTCCGAGGACGCGGCGGCGGGCTCCCCGGTGGCGGTCGTCGACGTGTCCCCGCCGACCGCGTTGCCGGAGGTGGGCGTGCTGATGTCCGGCGCCGAGCTGTCCGGGCCCGGGCCGCCGGCCACGGTCACCTCGTCGGCGGCACGGGCGGCCGGGTCCGCGACGGCCCGTCGCCGCACGAACGGCGTCGGGGCCGGGGTCCGCCGGACCGGTGCCGGCTCGACGGGCTCGAGCGGCTTGCCGTCCTTGAACCCGCGCGACCAGGGCGGGCCGACCGGCCCGGCGCTCACGTCGGGGGTGACCCGCGGGACCGCCGGCAGCTCGTCGGTGGGGTCGGACGCGTCGACCGCCTCGGTGATGTCGGGCGCCGACGACGAGGGGCCGAACTCCTCCACGGTGTCCGCGACGGCGGGGGTCCGCGGACGCTCCTCCCGCGGGCCGACCACGGCGACGGGCGTGGTCGCGGAGGCCGCGTCAGCGGGATCGTCGTCCACCGCGGCGGCGGCCCCGGCGTCCGCACGGTCCGTGGGCTGCTCCTCGTCGGCCTCGGGCTCCGGCGGGTCCTCGTCCACCGGGGACACCGGGGAAGGGGACGCGGGAGGTGCCGGCGACGGGTCGGGCGCGGGCCTGCGCGACCCGCCGTCGAGGCCGCGGGCGCGGCGGTCGACGAGATCGGCGACGGTGCGCGGACGGTCCTCTTCGGACGACGCGACGTCGTCCTCCCGGCCCCGTCCCCACCGCAGGAACCCGGCGATCCCGACGGCCACCAGCACCACCACCACAACCAGCCCGAGCAGGGCCCACGTCGACATCTGGAAGTCCTCCTGCCGGAGCTGCGCGAACCGTCGTCCACGACACGGTGCGGCCCAGGAGGAGGTGCCCGTCGCCGGGCCCCGCTGCCCGGCCGGTCACGGTGACCCGCTCGGCGCATCCGGCGACGCACCGTAGCACCGCGGACCCCCTGACCGGGGGTGAGCGGAGGCGTCCCGCGTGTCGGTCACCGACGTTGCCCGTCTCACCCCGTGCGGCCGGGCCGGACCGCTGCTCATCCGCCAGGATCGACCCATGACCAGCGACCCGGTGACCCCCGAGCTCGCCGAGATCGCCGACGCCCACGGCGTCGCGACCTCGTACCTCGACGGCAGCAGGACCGAGCAGCGGATCGACGCGGAGGTGGTCCGCACCGTCCTCGGGTTGCTGGAGGTCGACGTCGCCTCCCCCGACGCGGAACGCGTGGCACTCGCCGGGGCCCGCGAGCGCGCCGGCGCCGGGGCGCTGCCGCCGACGATCGGGCTGCGCAGCGACCGTTCCCGCGCCGTGCCGGGCCGCGGGCGGCTGACCGCCGTCGACGGCGCACGGGGCGAGCAGGGCTGGGCCCGTGACGTCGACGGCGAGCTCCCCGCCGGGCTGGAGCCGGGCCGCTACGCGCTGGAGACGACGGCCGGGCGGGCCCACGTCGTCGTCGCACCGCCCACGCTGCCCGACCCGCCCCGGACCTGGGGATGGATGCTGCAGCTCTACGCCCTGCACTCGCGCGGGTCGTGGGGCATCGGCGACCTGGGCGACCTGACCACGCTGATCCGCGGCGGGCACGGGGCGGGCGCGGTGCTGCTCAACCCGCTGCACGCGATCACCCCGGTGCCGCCGGTGCAGCCCTCGCCGTACACGCCGTCCTCGCGCCGCTACGCCACCCCGCTGGCGCTGCGGATCACCGACCTGCCCGCCTACGCGGCCGCCGACGCCGCCACCCGCGCCGAGGTCGACGCGCTGCGTCCGGAGACGACCGGTGACCGGATCGCCCACGACCGCGTGTGGGCGGCGAAGCGGTCCGCGCTGGAGGCGCTGTGGCGCAGCGCCGGCCACCCCGACGGCGATCCCGACGACGACCTGCGCCACTTCGCGACCTACTGCGCCCTCGCCGAGCGCTACGGCGGCCGCTGGTCGCTGTGGCCTGCGGAGCTGCGCCGGCCGGACGGCCCCGGGGTCGCCGCGGCCCGCGAGGAGCTGGCCCCACGGGTCGCGTTCCACGCGTGGGTGCAGCGCCAGGCCGAGGCCCAGCTGGCCGCGGTCCGTGCCGCCGCGACGGACGCGGGCATGCCGGTCGGGGTCATCCACGACCTCGCCGTCGGCTGCGATCCCGAGGGCGCCGACGCGTGGATGCTGCAGGACGTGCTCGCGCTCGACGCGACGGTCGGTGCCCCGCCGGACGCGTTCAACCAGCGCGGCCAGACGTGGGGTCTGCCGCCGTGGCGCCCGGACCGGCTCGCCGACACCGGCTACGCCGCGTTCGGCGACATGACCCGCGCGCTGCTCGCGCACGCCGACGGCCTGCGGATCGACCACGTCATGGGGCTGTGGCGGCTGTGGTGGGTGCCCTCCGGGCAGACCGCCGACCGCGGCACCTACGTCCACTACGACGCCGACGCGATGCTCGCCGTCCTGCTGCTGGAGGCCCACCGCGCGGGCGCGCTGGTCGTCGGTGAGGACCTGGGCACGGTGATACCGCGGATCCGCGAGGACATGGCCGAGCGGAACCTGCTGGGCTCGACGGTGCTGTGGTTCTCCCGCGACCCCGACCCCGTGACCGGCGGCGACGACGGTCCGCTGCGCCCGCCGCGCCGCTGGCCGGAGCGGTCGGTCGCGACGATCTCCACCCACGACCTGCCGACCGCGCCCGGGTTCCTGGCCGGCGAGCAGGTGCGGGTGCGCGCCGAGCTGGGGCTGCTCGACGACCCGACGACCGAGGAGGCGAAGGCGGGCGCCGAGCGGGACGAGCTGCTGGCGCTGCTGACCGCGGAGGGGCTGCTCGACTCCCCGGACGAGACCGACGAGGACACGATCGTGGTCGCGCTGCACGCGCTGCTGGCGTCGGCGCCGTCGCGGCTGGTCCTGGCCTCCCTCTACGACGTGCTGGGCGAGACCCGGCAGCCGAACCTGCCCGGCACCGTCGACGAATACCCGAACTGGCGGATCCCGCTGCCGGTGTCGCTGGAGGACGCACTCGCCGACGACCGGGTCCGCCGCGTCGCCGAGGTGCTGCGCGCCCGGACCGGCGACGACGGCTGACCCGCGGCCCTGGCAGGATGCCGCCCCGATGAGCGTCGAGAACACCTCCGCGGGAATGGACCCGACCGCCGTCGACCTCGTGCGGGCCGACGGCACCGCCGGTGCGCTGTGGCAGGCCTGGACCACCGGCGAACGGATCGCCGCGCTGCCGGAGCTGCTGCGCCCGCGCAGCCTCGCCGAGGGCTTCAGCGCGCAGCGCAGGCTGTCGGAGCGGGCCGGGCCGTCCTACGGCTGGAAGCTCGCGGCGACCGCGCCCGCCGGGCAGACCCACATCGGTGTGGACGCCCCGCTGCCGGGGGCGCTGTTCGAGCGGTTCCGGCACTCCCCCGGCGACGTGGTGCCCTCCGACGACCTGCACATGGCCGTCGCCGAGGCGGAGTTCGCGTTCGTCATGGGCGCGGCGGTCGGCGCCGACGCGACCCGCGAGGAGCTCCGGGCCGCGGTCGCCGCCGTGCACGGCGCGGTGGAGCTGCCCGAGTCGCGGTTCACCGACTTCGTCGCGGCCGGGGCGCCGTCGATGCTGGCCGACGCCGCCTGCGCCGGGCGGTTCGTGCTGGGCCCGGAGCTGCCCGGTGCCCTCGACCTGGACCTCGCGTCGACCCCGACCACCCTCCGGGTCGACGACGCCACGGCGACCGGCTCCGGCGCGGCCGTCCTCGGCGACCCGTGGGCGGCACTGGCCTGGCTCGCCGACGTCCTGCCCGGCTACGGGCTCCGGCTGGAGGCGGGCACGGTCGTCACCACGGGGACGACGACCACCCCCGTGCCCGTGCACCGCGGCGCGCGGGTCCGTGCGAGCTTCGGCGACGACCTCGGCTCGGTGGAGTTCAGCCTCGCCTCGTGACCGGCCGGGCGTCAGCGCACGACGTTCAACGCCCCCGCCGCGCAGCGGATGCGGATCGCGGTCCCGGCCGCGACCTCGTCGACCTCGCCGTCGATCTGCACCGGCATCGGCCCGCACGCGGTGAACCGGAAGTCCGATGTGGACGGCTGCCGACCGAGTCCGGAGAACGCAGCCCGGGCAGCCACCCACAGCTGCTTCCACTTCGGACGGTGCTCCAGCAGCACGACCTCGAACCGGCCGTCGTCGGGACGGCTGGTGGCCGACAGCTCGGCGACCTTGGCCATCTCGCCGATGTTGGCGAAGACCAGGTTGTCGATCCGGCGCCGGTCGCCGCGGGAGAACTCCACCTCGAACGGGGTGAACGCCCAGAACGCCCGCACCGTGGTGATGACCTCCCGGATGCTGCCCTTGCCGCCCTTCTCGATCTGCAGCGCGACGACCGGGGTCAGCCCGAACCCGATGTAGGAGTGCGCGTAGCGCGGCGGGTCCTCGTCGCGGTGCATCTCGAGCAGGTCCATCGGCTCGGGGCGGCCGTCGAGGATCGCCTCGGCCAGCGGACGACGTGCGGTGACGCGGTCGTGGTCGTTCGCGTTCCCGGCGGCCAGCACGGCGGCCGCGGCGGCGGTGCCCGGTACGTCCATGATCCCGTTGACGACCTCGTTGTAGCCGCCGTCGCCGGACGCCGAGACGATGAGCGGGCGCCCACCGGCGGACGCGGCGTCCCTGGCGATGACCCGGGCGTGCCCGGCGTACTCGGTGGGTACGAGCCGCACGCTGAGCTCGGGCCGGGCGGCGTGGAGCTCGTCGCGCAGCTGTTCGGCGAGCACATCGGCATCCCCGGTACTGCCCGGGTTGAAGACCACCAGCACGGAGTCGATCGGCTCAGCCACGCGCACACCGTAGACGCCTGCGGCCCCGCCACCGTTGCGGCACGGTGGGAGTCATGGATCTGCAACTGAACGGGCGTCGGGCGATCGTGACGGGCGGGAGCCGCGGCATCGGGTTGGCGACGGCCAGGGCACTCGCCGCCGAGGGTGCCCGGGTCGCGTTGTTCGCGCGTGACGCCGGGGCCCTGGAGTCCGCCGCGGCCGCGCTGCGCGCCGAGGGGGCACCGGAGGTGCTCGCCGTCGCGGTCGACACCACCGACGACGACGCGGTCCGCCACGGCGTCGCCGTGGTCGCGGACCGGCTCGGTGGGGTGGACGTGCTGGTGAACGCCGCCGCGCGACCGGCGAGCGCGGGCCCGCCGACCGACCTGGCCTCCATCACCGACGACGCGGTGCGGGTCGAGCTGGAGACGAAGGTGCTCGGCTACCTGCGGTGTGCGCGGGCCGTCGCGCCGCTGATGCGCGCGCAGGGGTGGGGCCGGATCGTGAACGTCAGCGGCCTGAACGCGCGGAAGTCGTCGTCGCTGGTGGGGTCGGTGCGCAACGTCGCGGTGGCCTCGATGACGGCGGCACTCGCCCAGGAGCTGGGTCCGCACGGCATCAACGTGACGGTCGTGCACCCCGGTGCCACCGAGACCGAGCGGACGCCCGCCGCCCTCGCCGCGCGGGCGGAGTCGGCGGAGATCACCGAGGCGCAGGCGCGCGCGGAGCTCGACGCGACGACGACGATCGGCCGCATCACGACCGCCGCGGAGGTCGCCGACGTCATCACCTTCCTCTGCTCGCCCCGTTCGGTCGCCGTCACCGGGGACGCCGTCGCCGCGGGTGGAGGGACACCGGGGGTCGTGCACTACTGAGGCCCGGCGGGCGGACCGCCGCCGCCCGCCCGCAGCGCCGGATCGGCCCGGAGTGCCCTCCCGGATGGCACGATGGTCGGATGGAGGGGACCCGCGTGGACCGGTGGCTGTGGTCGGTGCGCCTGGCCAAGACCCGCGCCGACGCCGCGACGGCCTGCCGCGGCGGGCACGTGCGGATCAACGACCGGCCCGCGAAGCCGGCGGCGACGGTGCAGGTCGGCGACCGGGTACGGGTGCGGGTGTACGACCGGAACCGGATCGTCGAGGTCACCCGGGTGATCGAGAAGCGGGTCGGCGCGCCGATCGCGCAGGAGTGCTACATCGACCACACCCCGCCGGAGCCGACCGCCGCGGGGCAGCCGCTGTTCGCCCACCGCGACCGCGGGGCGGGGCGTCCGACGAAACGCGACCGCCGGATGCTCGATCAGCTGGGGCTGTCCCGCCGCACCTCCTAGGCCGGTGTGAGGATGGGGGCATGTACGACGCCCTCATGCGCCACGTGCTCCGGCACCTCCCGTCCGAGCCCGCGCACCGGATGGGGTTCGGTGTGGTCCGCGCACTCGGGACCGCGCCCGTCGTGGGTGAGCGGGTCGCGGAGCGGCTCGCTCCGTCGGACCCCGTGCTGCGCACCCGGGCGCTGGGTCTGGAGTTCGCCGGCCCACTCGGTCTGGCCGCCGGTTTCGACAAGGACGCCGAGGGTGTTCTCGCGCTCGGCAGGCTCGGGTTCGGAGCGGTAGAGATCGGGACGGTGACCGGGCGGGCGCAGCCCGGGAACCCACGGCCCCGCCTGTTCCGGCTGGTCGACGACGCCGCCCTGGTCAACCGGATGGGCTTCAACAACTCCGGTGCCGGGACCGTCGGGCCGCGCCTCGCCGCGCTGCGCACCCGCCCCCGGCCGGGGATGCCGGTGCTGGGGGTCAACATCGGCAAGAGCAAGGCGGTGCCCGCCGAGGACGCGGCGTCGGACTACCGCGCGAGCGCCGCGGCGCTGGGCGCCTACGCCGACTACGTCGTGGTCAACGTCAGCTCACCGAACACCCCCGGTCTGCGGGACCTGCAGCAGGTCGACGTGCTGGAGCCGCTGCTCGTCGCGGTGCGCGAGGAGCTGGACCGGGTCTCCGGCGGTCGTCGTGTCCCGCTGCTCGTGAAGATCACCGTGGACCTGGCTCCGGAGGACCTCGACGCCGTGGCCGACCTGGCCCGGCGCCTGCGCCTCGACGGGGTCGTCGCCACGAACACGACCGTGTCACGCGACGGCCTGCGCACCGCTCCCGACGTCGTCGCCGCGGCCGGTGCCGGCGGCTTGTCCGGACGCCCGTTGACCGAGCGTGCCCGGTCGGTCGTCCGCCAGCTGCGCACTCGGCTCGACGACGGCCAGGTCGTCATCTCCGCCGGTGGGATCGCCGACGCGGAGGAGGCCTACCGACGGATCCGCTCCGGTGCGGCGCTGGTCCAGGCCTACACCGGGTTCATCTACGGCGGTCTGCTCTGGCCCGCGCGGGTCCACCGGGAGCTCGCGGCGCTGCTGCGCGCCGACGGTTTCTCGTGTGTCGACGACGCTGTGGGTGCCGATCTCTGAGGGCTTTGGTGGCTGGTGTTGCCGCCGGGGGTGGCTGGTGTTGCTGCCGGCGGTTGTTCTCGGCCGACTGGGTGCCTCACAAGCGAGACTCCGCCTGTGTGTGCCTTATTGGCCCTGGCGTGCTCTCTCGCCGGTGGTGGAGAGTCGCGGGCTAGCCGGTGGTGCAGGGTCACGGCTTATCGACGGTGCGAAGTCGCGGCGGAGCAGCGTCATCGGCGGAGCAGCGTCATCGGTGGACCGGGGGTCGCCGTGGCCCCGGCCCCGGGCCGAGTCCCCGCCCACTCTCACCCCGCATCGCCCTGCCTTACCGCGCCTCATCCATCGCCGCGGGTGCGTTCGACCTCGCACACCGTCCTACGACCTCGCAGACCCTGCAGCAGATGCGAGGTCACAGAAACCTGTGCCCCGTGCCCCGCCCGGCTCACAGCCGGCGCAGAACAGAACAGAACGGGACAGAACGGGACGGGACGGGACGGGACGGGACGGGACGGGACCGACTCCACAACCGAAAGCGGGCCCAGAGCACAGGCACACAACGCCCCGCACCCCGCCGGGCGCACTGTGGGCAGCGCTGTCGTGCCCTGGCAGCCTACGGAGAGCCGACCGGAACAGAACCCAGAAAACAGGAAACGCCCCGGACAATGAAGTCCGGGGCGTTTCCTGATCATGTTGAATGTCGGCGGCGACCTACTCTCCCACACCCTGGCGAGTGCAGTACCATCGGCGCTGGAAGGCTTAGCTACCGGGTTCGGAATGGGACCGGGCGTTCCCCTACCGCAATGACCACCGACAACACTATTCAACAAACCCCCACACAAACATGGGGGGACCTACGAACACACAACCCGCACAGGGTTGTGGGCTCAGGGTCACACAGTGGATGCGAACAACTCGTTGTGGCAAGCCCTCGGCCTATTAGTACCGGTCAACTCCACCCCTCACAGGGCTTCCATCTCCGGCCTATCAACCCAGTCATCTCCTGGGAGCCTTACCCACTCAAAGGTGGTGGGAGACCTCATCTTGGAACAGGCTTCCCGCTTAGATGCCTTCAGCGGTTATCCCTCCCGAACATAGCCAACCAGCCGTGCCCCTGGCGGGACAACTGGCACACCAGAGGTTCGTCCGTCCCGGTCCTCTCGTACTAGGGACAGCCTTCCTCAAGTCTCCAACGCGCGCGGCGGATAGGGACCGAACTGTCTCACGACGTTCTAAACCCAGCTCGCGTACCGCTTTAATGGGCGAACAGCCCAACCCTTGGGACCTACTCCAGCCCCAGGATGCGACGAGCCGACATCGAGGTGCCAAACCATGCCGTCGATATGGACTCTTGGGCAAGATCAGCCTGTTATCCCCGGGGTACCTTTTATCCGTTGAGCGACACCCCTTCCACAAGGTGGTGCCGGATCACTAGTCCCGACTTTCGTCCCTGCTCGACCCGTCAGTCTCACAGTCAAGCTCCCTTGTGCACTTACACTCAACACCTGATTGCCAACCAGGCTGAGGGAACCTTTGGGCGCCTCCGTTACTCTTTGGGAGGCAACCGCCCCAGTTAAACTACCCACCAGGCACTGTCCCTGAACCAGATCATGGCCCGAGGTTAAGACACCCAATTCGACCAGAGTGGTATTTCAACAACGACTCCACCACCACTGGCGTGATAGCTTCACAGTCTCCCACCTATCCTACACAAGCCGAACCGAGCACCAATACCAAGCTATAGTAAAGGTCCCGGGGTCTTTCCGTCCTGCCGCGCGTAACGAGCATCTTTACTCGTAGTGCAATTTCGCCGAGTCTGTGGTCGAGACAGCGCCCAAGTCGTTACGCCATTCGTGCAGGTCGGAACTTACCCGACAAGGAATTTCGCTACCTTAGGATGGTTATAGTTACCACCGCCGTTTACTGGCGCTTAAATTCTCCGCTTCGCCCCACAAGGGGACTAACAGGTCCTCTTAACGTTCCAGCACCGGGCAGGCGTCAGTCCGTATACATCGTCTTGCGACTTCGCACGGACCTGTGTTTTTAGTAAACAGTCGCTTGGGCCTGGTCTCTGCGACCGGCCATCCCTAGCCCGCACGGGGCATCAAGACAACCGGCCCTCCTTCTCCCGAAGTTACGGAGGTATTTTGCCGAATTCCTTAACCACAGTTCGCTCGATCGCCTCGGTATTCTCTACCTGACCACCTGTGTCGGTTTGGGGTACGGGCCGCAACAGCACTCGCTAGAGGCTTTTCTCGACAGCATGGGATCACCCTCTTCGCCTCAATCGGCTACGCATCACCTCTCACCCTTCACGACCCCCCGGATTTACCTAGGAGATCAGGCTACAGGCTTACACCACGACAACCACCGCGTGGCGGAGCTACCCTCCTGCGTCACCCCATCACTTGCCTACTACCAGATCGGATCCCACGCTCCCCCACAAACAACACTCCCGAAGGAGCGAAGGTGGGTTCGGATGGTTAGCATCACCAGCCTCGGCATGGACGCACTATCACGAGCACGGGAATATCAACCCGTTGTCCATCGACTACGCCTGACGGCCTCGCCTTAGGTCCCGGCTCACCCTGGGCGGAACAACCTGGCCCAGGAACCCTTGGTCATCCGGCGGCAGAGATTCTCACTCTGCATTCGCTACTCATGCCTGCATTCTCACTCCCACACCCTCCACCCGTAAATCACTCCCGGGCTTCACCAGACGCAGGACGCTCCCCTACCCAACAACACCACAAAGATGTCATTGCCACGGCTTCGGCGGTGCGCTTGAGCCCCGCTACATTGTCGGCGCAGGACCACTTGACCAGTGAGCTATTACGCACTCTTTCAAGGGTGGCTGCTTCTAAGCCAACCTCCTGGTTGTCCGGGCGATCCCACATCCTTTCCCACTTAGCGCACGCTTAGGGGCCTTAGCCGGTGATCTGGGCTGTTTCCCTCTCGACCACGAAGCTTATCCCCCGCAGTCTCACTGCCGCGCTCTCACTCACCGGCATTCGGAGTTTGGCTGACTTCGGTAAGCTTGTCGGCCCCCTAGGCCATCCAGTGCTCTACCTCCGGCGAGAAACACACGACGCTGCACCTAAATGCATTTCGGGGAGAACCAGCTATCACGAAGTTTGATTGGCCTTTCACCCCTACCCACAGCTCATCCCCCAGGTTTTCAACCCTGGTGGGTTCGGGCCTCCACGACGTCTTACCGACGCTTCACCCTGGCCATGGGTAGATCACTCCGCTTCGGGTCTACACCCCGCGACTCAACCGCCCTATTCGGACTCGCTTTCGCTACGGCTACCCCACACAGGTTAACCTCGCCACGAAGCATAACTCGCAGGCTCATTCTTCAAAAGGCACGCCATCACCCCGCAAGGCTCTGACGGCTTGTAAGCACACGGTTTCAGGTACTATTTCACTCCCCTCCCGGGGTACTTTTCACCTTTCCCTCACGGTACTTGTCCGCTATCGGTCACCAGGTAGTATTTAGGCTTGACGGGTGGTCCCGCCAGATTCACAGCGAATTTCACGGGCTCGCTGCTACTCGAGAACAATGCCCACAACAGAACCAAACATTTTCGCGTACGGGGCTATCACCCACTACGGCCGACCATCCCAGAATCGTTCCGCTAACACCGGTTCATGCTGTCCCACCCTCGGCAGAAGATGAACGACACGCCTCACAACCCCGCACCCGCAACGCCTGCCGGCTTGACACGGACACGGTTTAGCCTCATCCGCTTTCGCTCGCCACTACTCACGGAATCACTATTGTTTTCTCTTCCTGTGGGTACTGAGATGTTTCACTTCCCCACGTTCCCTCCACGCACCCTATGAATTCAGGTACGGGTAACGCCCCATGACGGGCGCTGGGTTTCCCCATTCGGACACCCTCGGATCACAGCTCGGTTGACAGCTCCCCGAGGCCTATCGCGGCCTCCCACGTCCTTCATCGGCTCCTGATGCCCAGGCATCCACCATGTGCTCTTAACAACTTGACCACAACAAGATGCTCGCATCCACTATGCAACACTCAACCCACAACCACACCCAACCAAGAACAACCACCACCCACCACAAGCAGGCGTTAGGAAGCCCCCGACCAGAGCGGCCAAAGAAAACAACCCGTTCACCAGGTGTCTCCTCAGGACCCAACAGTGTGCCAAGCCAAACCGGTCCAACGAACTGCGTTCCACCCAACGCACCCAACCCACAGACGGAGCTGATGATGCGATTCAATGAAGGAACCACAGAAACCCACAGAGCAAAACCCTGCAGAGCCATGTGATGCCCCATCACATGATGGGACTCCTTAGAAAGGAGGTGATCCAGCCGCACCTTCCGGTACGGCTACCTTGTTACGACTTCGTCCCAATCGCCAGTCCCACCTTCGACAGCTCCCTCCACAAGGGTTGGGCCGCCGGCTTCGGGTGTTACCAACTTTCGTGACGTGACGGGCGGTGTGTACAAGGCCCGGGAACGTATTCACCGCAGCGTTGCTGATCTGCGATTACTAGCGACTCCAACTTCACGGGGTCGAGTTGCAGACCCCGATCCGAACTGAGACTCACTTTAAGGGATTCGCTCCACCTCACGGTCTCGCAGCCCTCTGTATGAGCCATTGTAGCATGTGTGAAGCCCTGGACATAAGGGGCATGATGACTTGACGTCATCCCCACCTTCCTCCGAGTTGACCCCGGCAGTCTCCCATGAGTCCCCACCATAACGTGCTGGCAACATGGAACAAGGGTTGCGCTCGTTGCGGGACTTAACCCAACATCTCACGACACGAGCTGACGACAGCCATGCACCACCTGCACACCAACCACAAGGGAAGCCCTATCTCTAGGGATGTCTGGTGCATGTCAAACCCAGGTAAGGTTCTTCGCGTTGCATCGAATTAATCCACATGCTCCGCCGCTTGTGCGGGCCCCCGTCAATTCCTTTGAGTTTTAGCCTTGCGGCCGTACTCCCCAGGCGGGGCGCTTAATGCGTTAGCTGCGGCACAGAAACCGTGGAATGGTCCCCACACCTAGCGCCCAACGTTTACGGCGTGGACTACCAGGGTATCTAATCCTGTTCGCTCCCCACGCTTTCGCTCCTCAGCGTCAGTATCGGCCCAGAGACCCGCCTTCGCCACCGGTGTTCCTCCTGATATCTGCGCATTTCACCGCTACACCAGGAATTCCAGTCTCCCCTGCCGAACTCAAGTGATGCCCGTATCGACCGCACGCTCAGAGTTAAGCCCCAAGTTTTCACGGCCGACGCGACACACCGCCTACGAGCTCTTTACGCCCAATAATTCCGGACAACGCTCGCACCCTACGTGTTACCGCGGCTGCTGGCACGTAGTTGGCCGGTGCTTCTTCTCCAGGTACCGTCAATCACTCTTCGTCCCTGGCGAAAGAGGTTTACAACCCGAAGGCCGTCATCCCCCACGCGGCGTCGCTGCGTCAGGCTTCCGCCCATTGCGCAATATTCCCCACTGCTGCCTCCCGTAGGAGTCTGGGCCGTGTCTCAGTCCCAGTGTGGCCGGTCGCCCTCTCAGGCCGGCTACCCGTCACCGCCTTGGTGGGCCATCACCCCACCAACAAGCTGATAGGCCGCGGGCCCATCCCCCACCGAAAAAACTTTCCACCACCAACCATGCAGCCAGTGGTCCTATCCGGTATTAGACCCAGTTTCCCAGGCTTATCCCAGAGTGGAGGGCAGGTCACCCACGTGTTACTCACCCGTTCGCCGCTCGTGTACCCCCGAAAGGGCCTTACCGCTCGACTTGCATGTGTTAAGCACGCCGCCAGCGTTCGTCCTGAGCCAGGATCAAACTCTCCAACAAAACCCTGACAAACAAACACTGGCCACAACACCCGACGGGATCGAATGCTGCAACCAAACAAACAATCTGGCACAAAACGCCAAACCGATTCAATATAGCTCGACACACTGTTGAGTTCTCAAAAGACACCCGCACCGCAATCACCCAACCCCCACACAAGGAAGCGGGATCCTGAAGACGGATCGCCTCGACCTACCAAGACAACCACACCGAGAAACTCGGCGAACCACCAGGGGGTCAGCTTGTCCGCGGGGCCTGTTGACCGAACCACTCAGGGCCCGTTCTGTCCGACTCACTCGCTGACAGGAAGAAAGTTACGGCACGGTGTCCGGGGCCGTCAAGCCGGGGGGGTCCACGGGGCGAACATCAGGCGTCGTCGCAGGTCATCGCGGGACACGAGGGCGAACTCCGAGTTACCGACACCCACTCACCTGGCGATACCGACGATCACCGATCTGTGTGACGCCGACCACGGTCTCTTCGCGATGGGTTGTCGACGTGGTCTTCTCGGTGGTCGGGCCACCATCCGTTCAGGTCGTGAATCGGCCCGTGACCTGCGCAGTCAGGTCACCGTCGCAGTGTGCTGACACGTTCTTGTCCGGCGTCGCCGAGCCCGGTCGGCCGTCGACCGGGCGGCCCGACCCCGCACCTGCCCATAGGCCCCCTCGCGGGCGACGAGAGCGGGTTCCGGTCCTGCCCACCGCCGGCGATCGTCATCCACCTCGAGGCGGAACCGTCCGCTGCGGTCCCGTGGGCAACCGTCGGCCGACGTCCTGCGGAACGGGTCGATGAGGCCTCCGACGGGCGGTGGCCCGGGGGCGACCCCGGCGGCTGCGGGCCGGGCTCCTGAGCCCGACCGTCGCGGGCCTGTTCCGTGTCCCGGGAGCTCGCAGTGGACGGCACCGGTCTCTCGGTTCGGCGCGATCGATGCGCGGTGGCTCGCACGGCCCATGGATTTGTCGTCACGACGACAGGGGGACGACCCGTCTGACCTGCGAGGACGACCGATGGTGGTCTCCGGCGCGGCGTCTTCACCGCATCAGGGGGGTATCCGTGCCCGTTCCGGCGCGTTGGTCCGTCGAGTGCTCCTCGTCGGATCCTGCAGCGCGTCGGGGGCGAATGCGCGACGCGATCCGACGAGGAGCACTCCCTTTCCTTTCCCGTGCGGGTGACACCGGTCGGCGCCACCGCGCGCCCGGGGTCACGGAGCGGCAGGTGCCGCGGGAACAGCGGGCGCTCCGGGTGCCGAGGGAACAGCGGGCGCGCCCGGAGCAGCGGGTGCCGCGGGGGCAGGGGCGCGGCCCTGACCCGGGGCCGTGGCACCCGGTGCTGCCGGGACGGGCGGCACCGGAGCACCGGCCTGCGGCGCGGGCGGTGCTCCGCCGTCACGACCCGGTCCACCGGCCGGACCGCAGGCACCGGGACCGCCGGGACCGCCCGGGCCGGCACCGTCGGGCCCGCGGCCCGGACCGCCGCCCTCCCCACGGGGACCACCGGGGCCACCCTGCCCACCAGGGCCACCAGGGCCACCAGGGCCACCAGGGCCACCAGGGCCACGGTCGTCGGCGGCGATGGCCGTCCGGTCGGGGCGGTCGCCCGGACCGGCGAACGCGGTCCCGACGATCAGCCCGCTCGCGGTGGCCCCGACGACCAGGCCGATCACGCCGGCCGCGACCACGGGCAGCGCGGAACGGCGTCGCAGGGCGGCGAACCGGCGTCGTCGCGGAGGGGCACCCGCGTCGGAGGCGGCGGCCACCGGCTCCTCCCCGTGCGCGTCGTCGCCGACGTGCGGGGTCGGGGTCCGGGTGGTGGGGGTCTCGTCGGCGGGGACCGGGGGCTGCCGGTCGGTGGGGCGGTCGTCGTCGCCGGGGGTGCGGTTCTCGTCGTTCATGGTTCTCCTCGGAACGTGCCGGGCCCGGATCAGGGCAGCGGCGGGTGCGGACCGCCGGACGACGGACCGCTGGGAGTCGGGTGGGATCAGCCGGCGGGAGGCCGCGCGGCGTCGACGACGTCGCGGGCGGCGGACGTCGTCGCGGGCAGCAGCTCGGACACCGAGTCGACGACCCGGCTGCCGCCCTGGGACTGCACGACCGTCGTCACCGGGGCGAGTGCCTCGGCGCTCACGACCGCGGGGACCACCCACGAGACCAGCCAGATCACCAGGAGGGCGGTCACGGCGCCGGTGACGGCGCCGACGACGCGGTCCAGGAAGGACAGCTTGCCGCGGGCGAGCACCCGGCTGACCAGTCCGCCGAGGAACCCGCCGACCAGCGAGCCCAGCAGCAGGCCTGCTATCACCCCGGCCAGGCCCCACAGCCAGGCCGAGTCGGGGGTGTCCCCGTAGCGGGCCAGGTTCGAGCCCCAGGCGGCGCCGAGGCCGGCGCCGACCACGAGGCCGAGCAGGCGCCCGGCGCGGGCCACGCCGCCGATCGCGGCGGCCAGCACGATGATCAGGACGATCACGTCGAGCAGGGTCATCTCTTCCTCTCCGTGCCGCGGGCCGGGTGGCCCGTCGTCTCGGTGTCCGGCTCGACAGTGCCCGCGGCACCTGAGACGGACCTGAATCCGGCGGGTCCTTCAGCTCCCCCTCAGCCTCACGGCGCACCCTTGTCCGGTGAGCACACGCCAGGACGACGACAGCCGTGGCCCCACGACCCGGGTCCTGGTGCTCGAGGACTCCGACGCCATCCGCGAGTCCGTCGTGGACGCGCTGGCCGACGCCGGGCACGTGGCCGAGGGCGTCGTCGACGGCGTCGCGTTCGAGGAGCGGCTCGCCGCGTTCCGGCCGGACCTCGTCGTCCTGGACGTGATGCTCCCCGGCGGGCGCGACGGATTCGAGCTGATCGACGTCGTGCGCGGGCACGGCGACGCCGGGATCGTCATGCTCACCGCGCGCGACGCGCTGGCCGACCGGCTCCGCGGGCTCGACGCCGGCGCCGACGACTACGTCCTCAAGCCGTTCGCGCTCGACGAACTCATCGCCCGGGTCGCGGCGGTGCTGCGTCGCCGGGGCAGGCTGCCGTCCGCGGTACAGGTGGGCGACCTCGTCCTCGACCCGGACGCCGCCGTCGCCGCCCGCGGGGGGACGGTGCTGGAGCTGTCCGCGACCGAGCTGCGGCTGCTCACCTACCTCGCCGAGCAGCGCGGACGCACCGTGTCCAAGGCGCAGATCCTGCGGTCGGTCTGGGGCTACGACGCCTACGACCCCAACCTCGTCGAGGTCCACGTGTCGGCGCTGCGTCGCAAGCTGGAGGCCCACGGTCCCCGGCTGCTGCACACCGTGCGGGGCCTCGGCTACTCGCTGCGCGGACCGGCATGAGCTCCGCCGCCGCGCCGGCCCGCCCCACAGCACGGGCCCGCACCGCGACGCCGTCGCTGCGCCGCCGGGTCACCGCCGCGGTGCTCGGGGTGGTGGCGGTGCTGCTGGTCCTGGTGGTGGTGCTCGTCGACGTGCTGCTCGGGGCCCGTCTGGAGTCCGATCTGGACTCCGAACTGCGGGACCGGGTGGTGCAGGCCCAGCAGCTGATCGCCGCGGGCGCCACCCCGGAGGAGCTGGTCACCAGCCTCTCCGGGCAGCAGATCCGGATCAAGGTGACCACCGCCGACGGGAAGGTCACGGGCGACCCCGGCCTGAGCCCACCCGGCACCCCGCCGCCCGGCGGTCGCCGGGACCGCGGCCCCGATGGGGACCGCACCGGGGGCGACGACACAGGGGGCGACACCACCGACCACGCCGGGGACGAGCACACCGACGACCCCGCCGTCGTGCCGGCCGCCCCGGTCCCGGGCGGGCGCCCACCCGTCCCGCCGGACATCGGCAGCCGCACCGTGACCCTCGACGCCACCGACGGGGCGGAGGTCGAGCTCGTCGCCGACGCCGCCGACGTCACCCAGGTCCGCAACGGCCTGCGCGCGGTGCTGGCCGGGTCGGTGCTGCTGACCCTGCTCGTCGCCCTCGGGGCGGTGTCGTTCGTCGTGCGGACCGCGCTGCGTCCCCTGGACCGGATGACCGCGCTCGCCGGGCGGATCACCGCCGGCGAACGCGACGCACGCCTGCGGCCCGACCGCCCGCACACCGACCTCGGCACCGCGGCCGCGGCGATGGACGGCATGCTCGACGCCCTCACCGACGCCGAGCGGCGCTCCCGGGAGGAGGCCGAGCGGACCCGGGTGTTCCTCGCCGACGCCGCGCACGAGCTGCGGACGCCGCTGTCCGGGATCACCGCCGTCGCCGAGACGCTGGAGCGGTCCGGGCTCGACGCCGACCCCGCGCGGCGGGCCCGACGCCTGGAGCTGCTGCTCGGCGAGACGCGCCGGGCCGGGCGGTTGGTCACCGACATGCTCGACCTCGCCCGCATCGACGGCGGCACCGCGGTGGCGCCCCGGGAGGTCGACGTCGCCGGGATCGCCCGCGCCGAGACCGAACGGGCCGCGGTGCTCGCGCCCGGCCTGACCGTCGACGGCCGCAGGGAGCCCGCCACGGTGCGCGCCGACCCGCAGGCGGTGTCGCGCATCCTCGCCAACCTGCTCGACAACGCCCGCAGGCACACCCCCGCCGGCGGACGGATCGACGTCGTCACCCGGGCCGACCCGGCGGCCGGGACCGTCTCGGTCTCGGTGCGCAACACCGGCACCCCGATCGCCGACGGCGACCGCGAGCGCGTCTTCGACCGGCTCGTCCGGCTGCAGGACGCCCGCGACCGGGACAGCGGGGGCGCCGGGCTCGGCCTGGCGATCGCCCGCGGCCTCGCCCGCGCGCACGGCGGCGACCTCACCTGCCCGCCCGACGACGACGGCGCCACCTTCGTCCTCACCCTGCCCGTGACGGGCCCGGACGAGGGCGGCGGACTACCGTCGTGACGTCACGCAAGCGCCAGCCCGACGACACCCGCTCCAGGAGGCCGCGGTGACCGAGGAACCGCGGATCCCCCGGGGTCTGGTCACCGCGTCGAGCCTGGCCTGGCGCGGTCTGCTCGTCGCGACCGCCGTCGCCGTCGTGCTGTGGCTGATCGCGCAGCTCGCGGTGCTCGTCGTACCGGTGGTGCTCGCGCTGATCCTGACCGCGCTGCTCGCGCCGGTGGCCCGGGTCGTGAACCGGGTGCCGCTGGTGCCCCGCGGCGTCGCGACGGGCGTCGTCGTCGCGGGCGGGCTGGCGGTGGCGGTCGGGGTGCTGTGGTGGGCGGTCGCGGCGTTCCTCGACGGGCTGCCGAGCCTGTCGGCGAGCATCGGGGAGACCGTCGTCGCACTGCGGGACCGGCTGGCCGGCCCGCCGTTCCGGCTCGACGACACCCAGCTCGCGGCCGTCTTCCAATCGGTGCTCGACACGCTGCAACGCAACCAGGCCGCGCTGGCGAACAACGTGATCGGCGCCCTGGGCACCGCGGGCGAGCTGGCCGCCGAGACCCTGCTCATGCTGTTCGTGCTGATCTTCCTGATCCACGACGGAGCGCGGATCTGGCGGTTCGTCCTCGGTGCGGTGCCGCAGCACGTGCGCCGCCGGGCCGACGTCGCGGGCCGGCGGGCGTTCGCGTCGCTGGTCGGTTACACCCGGGCGACGGTCGTCGTCGCCGCGGTCGACGCGGTGACCGCCGCGGTCGGCCTGTGGCTGATCGGGGTCCCGCTGGTCGTCCCGCTGGCGACGCTGATCTTCTTCGGCGCGTTCGTCCCGACCGTCGGCGCGGTCGTGACCGGGATCGTGGCGGTGCTGGTCGCGCTCGCCTCCGGCGGTTGGGTGGACGCGCTGCTCGTGATCGGTCTGCTCCTGATCGTGCAGAACGTCGAGGGCTACATCCTGCAGCCGTTGCTGCTGGGCCGGTCGGTGCGGCTGCACCCGCTCGCGGTGGTGCTGCCGATCAGCGCCGGTCTGATCGTCGGCGGGGTCCCCGGAGCGCTGCTCGCGGTGCCGCTGGTGACCCTCGCCGACGCCGGGGTCCGCTCACTGCGCCGGCCCGGCGACGGGACGCTGCGCGACGCGGGCACCGTCGACCCGTTGGACCCGCGGTCGGCGCGGCCGCTGCGCGGCGAGGGCCCCGGACCGGCCGCGCTCCCCGGCCCGGTCTGATCTGCGCCCCTGCCGATTCGCCCCTCCCGGGACTCGGGTGCCGGTGCGGGCTGCGCGCCACGGAGGGGCGCAGGGGGGATAAGGGGTACGGTGGGGCCGTTCCGCGTCCCGGGTCTCCCCGGGCGCCGACAAGCGGCCCGCACCGGGCCAGGAGTTGATGTGACCGAACTGGAGCCGACGACCGGCGACGCGACCGTACTTCCGGACGCGCCGGCCGTGGTCGATCGGCGCTGGACCAACGCCCCCTGTGCCGCACTCACCGTCGGGACCGACGGGACCGTGCTGCAGGCCAACGACGCCGCACGCCCGCTGCTGCCCCGGGTCCGCGTCGGGGACCCGGTGTCCCGGGTCGCCCCGTAGCTGGCGACCGCGGGCGGCGGCGACCAGAGCGTCCCCCGGGCGTTCTCCGACGTCGTCGACGGCCGCGCGCTGGAGGCACAGCCCGTCCGGCACGAGGACGGCTCGGTCACCTGGTGGCTGTTCGACGTCACCGACGTCCGGTCGATCCGCGACGAGCTGCACCTGGAGCAGGCCCGCGCCGCGTTCCTGTCCGAGGCCTCGGCCGCGCTGCTGGGCTCGCTGAACCTCCGTCGCTGCATGGAGGTCACCGCCCAGCTCGCCGTGACCCGGCTGGCCGACGGGGCGCTCGTGATGACCCCGGGCACCCGCGGGCAGTTCGAGGTCGTCGACGCCGTCGGCGGCGGCCCGCTGCGGCACCGGATGCTGCACGTCGACCCGGACGAGGTCCCCGGCCTGGCCGAGGCACTGCAGGGCTACCCGCCGGTGCCCTCGCGCTGGATCGACCCCGCCGTCGCTCCCGCCTGGGTGACACCGGAGGGGTTCGGCGACGTCGGCTCGATCGTCGTCACCCCGCTGCCGGGGCACGGCATCCCGGCCGGCGCCATCGTGCTCCTGCGCCGCGCCGACACCGGGCCGTTCAGCGAGGGCGAGGAGGCGACCGCCCGCGAGTTCGCCGCCCGGTCGGGACTCGCGATGTCCGCGGCCCGCATGTTCGCCCAGCAGGCCTCGATCACCGAGGTCCTCATGCGCGAGCTGCTGCCGCCGTCGCTGCAGCACGTCTGCGGCGTCGAGTACGCCGGCGGCTACCGGCCGGCGCAGGACTCCGAGCGGGTCGGCGGGGACTTCTACGACGTGCACTCCGGCGTGGACGGGGCCGAGGAGACCCTCGCCGTGCTGGGGGACGTGTGCGGCAAGGGCCTGGAGGCCGCCGTGCTCACCGGCAAGATCCGCAGCGCGGTGCACGCGCTGCTGCCGATGGCCGACGACCACCTGCGGCTGCTGCGCCTGCTCAACAACGCGCTGCTGTCCGACGACCACGCCCGTTTCGTGACGCTGGTGCTGGCGTCGGTGTCGCGCGCCGGGGCGGACGTCCGGCTGCGCCTGACCTGCGCGGGCCACCCGCCGCCGATGATCATCCGCGCCGACGGCCGCGTCGAGGACGCGGCGACGCTCGGCACGCTGATCGGGGCGCTGCCCGAGGTCCACGCGTCGACGTGGGAGACCCGGCTCGCGCCCGGCGAGACCTGTCTGCTGTACACCGACGGCATCACCGAGGCCCAGGGCGGCCCGCTGGGCCGCGAGCAGTTCGGCGAGGAGCGCCTGCGTCGCGCGGCGGCCGAGTGCGCCGGGATGCCGGCCGAGGCCGTCGTCGAGCGGGTGCAGATGCTCGCCACCGAGTGGGTGGGGCGCAACGCCCACGACGACATGGCCCTCCTCGCGGTCACCGCGCCGCGCGGCCGGCACCTCACCGCGGTGGGTGGTTCGAGCCGGGGCAGGTACACCGCATGACGGCCGGGCGCTACACCGACCTGCTGTGGGACGCGGTGCTGCGCAGCGACGAGTACACCGCGGTCGACGTCGTCGTGGACGCGCTGCGCGACGGCCTGGAGGCCGAGACGGTGCTGCTCGAGGTGATCGGCGCGGTACAGCGGCGGGTGGGGCGCGAGTGGGCGGCCAACCGCATCTCCGTGGCCCAGGAGCACGCCGCGACCGCGATCAACGAGCGTGTGATCAGCACCCTGGCGCTGTCCAGCGGGCGTCGCCGCGGCGACCTGGGCCGGATCACCGTCGCCTGCGTCGACGGCGAGTGGCACGCGCTGCCCGCCCGGCTGCTGGCCGAGGTGCTGCGGCTGCGCGGGTTCAGTGTCGACTACCTGGGTGCGCAGGTCCCCGCGGCGCACCTGGTCACCCACCTGCACCGCACCGGCCCGGACGCGGTGGCGCTGTCGTCGTCGATCGCGACCCGGCTGCCGACCGCGCACGCCACCATCACGGCCTGCCAGGCCGCAGGCGTCCCGGTGATCGTCGGTGGCGGGGCGTTCGGGCCGGACGGCCGCTACGCCCGGCTGCTCGGCGCCGACGCCTGGGCCCCGGACGCACGGGCCGCCGCACGGACCCTCGCCGACGGGCTGCCCGCCCCGGCGCACCCGCACGCCCAGCCGCTCGACGACCTGCCGCACCTGTCCGACCAGGAGTACACGCTGGTCACCCGTGGTGCGCCGCGGCTGGTCGCCGCGGTGCTGGACCGCCTGCCCGAGCGTGTCCCGGCGATGGCCGACTACGACGACGACCAGCGCCGGCACACCGCCGAGGACGTCCGGCACGTGGTCGACTTCCTCGCCGTCGCCCTCTACACCGGCGACGCCGAACTGTTCGAGCAGTTCCTCGGCTGGACCGCCGAGGTGCTCGAGGCCCGGTCGGTCCCGGTGGCCGTCCTGCGCCCGGTCCTGGACCTGCTCGGCGACGAGCTGCGCGACTTCACCCGGGCGGCGGCGCTGCTGCGGCACGCGGCCGCGTCCGCGGCGCTCACCCGCGGCCCGGGCTCCCCCGTCCCGACCGTCGCCGTCACCGAGGGCTCCGGCACCGACACAGACCCCGACGCCGTGACCCTGCACCGAACCGGAAGGCCCGCATGAGCGCCCCGCGAGAGCTGTCCCTCACCTGGACCAGCCCCGCGCCCGACGTCGTGACGGTCGCGCCGGACGGTGACCTCGACTACGCCACCTCCGACGCCCTGGCCGACGCCGTCGCCGCCCTGCTGGACGAGCGGCCCGGTATCCGCGAACTGCGGATCGACTGCGCCGGGATCGAGTACTGCGACTCCTACGGCCTGTCGTCGCTGCTGATGGTCCGCAGGCGGACCCACGCCGCGGGGGTCGCGCTGCACCTGGACAACCGCTCCGGTGCGCTGGAGCGGCTGCTGCGCGTCACCAGCACCCTGGAGCACCTCACCGGCGCCGGCGGGTCGGCGCGGGAGCAGAAGCTCGACACCTGAGCCGCCTCGGCCGGCGTGGCGACGGCGGACATGAAATCCCGCCGACCGGGTACCCGCCTGTCATGACGACGCCGGAGAAGGACCAGCACGACGAGAACCCGGTCCCGACCGAGCAGAGCGACACCCCGGTCGACGAGACCCCCGACGGCGACGGCGTCCATCTCGCCGCCCAGCCCGTCGAGGACGACGACCCCCGCACTGCGGCGTCCTGAGCAACGCACCCGTTACGGAAGGACTGCACAGACCATGGCCACGATCCGTTACACCGTCCCCGGCCTCGAGCGCGGCGACGCCGAGCAGGTCGTCGACATCCTGCAGCACCGCCTGCACGCCCTGAACGACCTCCAGCTCACGCTCAAGCACGTGCACTGGAACGTGATCGGCCCGAACTTCATCGCGGTGCACGAGATGCTCGACCCGCAGGTGGACGCGGTCCGCGGGTTCGTCGACGACGTCGCCGAGCGCATCGCGACCCTCGGCGGCTCGCCGAACGGCACCCCCGGCGCTCTGGTCAGGGACCGCACCTGGGACGACTACTCGATCGGCCGCGACCAGGCGATCGCCCACCTCGGCGCGCTCGACGTCGTCTACACCGGGGTCATCTCCGACCACCGCACCCAGATCGAGAAGGTCGGCGCGCTCGACCCGGTGACCGAGGACATGCTCATCGCCCAGGCGGGCGAGCTGGAGCAGTACCAGTGGTTCGTCCGGGCGCACCTGGAGAACGCCGACGGTTCGCTGAACACGCAGGGCAGCAACGGTGAGGCGGGCGCGGCCGACGCCGCGCGCTGACCTTCCCGCCGCTCGATCCCGAGGCCCGGTCCCGCCGTCGTGCGGGGCCGGGCCTCCGTCGTGCTCAGCCCGAGCCGGCCCCCTCGACGGCGCCCACCCACAGGGCCATCGCCAGCGGCGGGCCCCACTCGTGCTCGACCTCGGCCGGTGCGGGACAGGTCTGTTCGCGGTCACGGCGCAGCCGCACCACGAACGGCCCTTCGAAGGGCTTGCGGGTCAGCAGGTCGACCCGGTCGCCGAGGCGCACGTCGTGCGCGTCGAGGAAGCGGAGCACCTCGGGGTCGGTGTCGTCGACGCGGACCAGGGTGCCGCCCTCGCCGTAGCGCAGGTCCGGCAGCCGGCGGGCGTGGACCACCGGCATCGTGCCGTCGCTCGCCGGGATGGGATCGCCGTGCGGGTCGAACCGGGGATGCCCGAGCCGGCTGTCGATCCGGTCGAGCAACCGGTCGGAGACCGCGTGCTCGAGCGCCTCCGCCTCCTCGTGGACCTCGTCCCACGCCAGGTCCAGCTCGGTGACCAGGAACATCTCCAGCAGCCGGTGCCTGCGCACCACGGCCAGCGCGGAGGCCCGCCCGGCCGGGGTGAGGGTGATCCCGGCGTAGCGGGCGTGGTCGACCAGCCCGGCGTCGACGAGCTTGCGCACCATCCCCGACGCCGACGGCGACGAGACCTGCAGCCGCTCGGCCAGCGCGGAGACCCCGACCGACCCCTCCCACCGCTCCGAGAGCAGGAAGATGGTCTTCAGGTAGTTCTCCACGGACTCCGAGAGGCGCTCGGCGCTCATGCCACCACGGTATCCCGGCGCGGGGGACTCAGGCGGTTCCGGCCGCGCAGAGCCGGGCCAGCAGACCGGCGTCGACCGGCGAGCCGAGCGCCCCGCCGAGGGTCAGCCCGTTGACCGCGGCGGCCAGCAGGGCGCGCCGGTCGGCGTCGTCGGGGAGGAGCCGGGCGGCGGCCGCGTCGAGCGCGGCGTCCCAGCGGTCCAGCTCTCCGCGCAGGTCCGGGCGCCGCGCGGCCAACAGGAACAGCTCGTACTCGGCGATCGCGGTGACCCGCTCCTGACGGGCGCAGTCCTCGACGAGCGCGACGAGGTCGTCGGGGGTCGTGACCGCGTCGAGCCGGGCGATCCAGCGGTCGTTCACCGCGGTGAGGGTCGCGACCAGCAGCGCGTCGACGCTGGGGTGGTAGTAGAAGACCGCGCTGGGCGGCACCCCCGCCTCCGCCGCGACCGCCCGCTGGCTGACCGCGGCGACCCCACCCGCGCCGACCAGCCGCAGCGTGGCCTCGACCAGCTCGCGACGGCGCCGGTCCCCCCGACGGCGGCGGCCGTCGCCCCCGGGGGTGTCCGGTCCCGCCGGATCAGGCATGCGAGGTCGCACCACCCAGCTCCAGGGCGAGCACCCCGGCGATCACCAGCCCGATCCCGCCGAGCTGGACCCAGGTCAGCGACTCACCGAGGAAGAACACCCCGATCAGGGCGACGAGCGCCACCCCCGCCGCGGCCCAGGTGCCGTAGGCGACCCCGAGCGACATCCCGCGGCCGAGCGCCTGGGACAGCGACCAGAACGCCAGCCCGTAGCCGACCACCGTGATCATCGACGGCACCAGCCTGCTGAAACCCTGCGAGAACCGCAGCGCCACCGTTCCGGTGACCTCGGCGCCGATCGCGAGCGCGAGCCATCCCCACATCGCCGGGCTCCTCCCCATCCGTCCGTTACCGGCCACATTGTAGAGCGATCGCTCAGGTTTTCTGCCACCCGGACGAACGAGCCCGACATGATTGTCATTGGCTTACGGTGGATCATCGTGACCACGCAGAGCAGTCGGACGACCGCGCCCGGTTTCCCCGCACCCCGCCGTCCGCGCGACGACGGCTCCGTCGCCGACGTCGCGTCCCGCCTCGTGGCCCTGCGACGACGACTGGAGCGCACCGACCTGCGGCCCGCCCCGGACACCGACGACGCGTTCGGCGAGCTCGTCGGGCTCTGTTGTTTTCCGCCCGCGGGCTGTACCGAGGGCGTCCTGGCGCGGGTCGCCCCGCACTTGGACGCCCTGCGGACCCTCGCCGCGACCGGCGAGGGCCACATGGAGAGCCACTGGGCGAACCGGATCGCCGCCGCCCCCGACGCCCGGGCCGAGCTGGAACGGTTCCCCTACCTGGGCAACTATCACGACCTCGTCCGGCTGGAGCTCGCCGCGCTGACCGCCGTCGGCCTGCCGGCGCCGCGCCGCGTCGTCGTGCTCGGGTCGGGGCCGCTGCCCCTGACCGGTCTGGTGCTGGCCACCGAGCACGACGCGCAGGTGCTGCACGTCGACCGGGACCGGGCTGCCGCCGCCGCGGGGGACGCGGTCGCCGCCGCCCTCGGGACCGACGGGCGGGTCCGCAGTCTGGTCGCCGACCTCGACGATCCGCGGCTGTCCCCCGCCCTCGCCGACGAGCTGGGCCGGGCCGACCTCGTGCTCGTCGGGGCACTCGTCGGTGCCGACGCCGATGCCAAGGCCGCGATCACCGCCCGGCTGGTCACGGCGACCGGCCCGGACGCGACCCTGCTCGTCCGGTCCGCCGCGGGGCTGCGGACGCTGCTCTACCCCGAGATCGTCCCGGCCGACCTGCCCGCGCTCGACGTGCTCCTCGAGGTGCACCCGCGCACCGACGTCGTCAACTCCGTCCTGGTGGCCCGCGCCGCCACGTGAGGTGCGTCGCTCCCGGGGTTGGGAGCGGGTCCGGCCGGGCAACCGCCGTCCGACAGGGCGCAGCGGCGCGCCGGAGGACGACGGACCGAGGAGGTCGGGTCGATGATGCGCACGACGGGCGGGTTCTCCCGGCCCTTCACCCCGGTACAGCCGGTCGCGGCGGCGTTCGCCGTGGCGTTCCTGCTGGTCGGAGCCCTGGGATTCGTCCCGGGAGTGACCTCGGGCGAACTCGCCGTGCTGCCCGGTGGCGGCACCGCGGTGCTCGCCGGGCTGCTGCCGGTGTCGGTGCTGCAGAACGTTCTGCACCTGGCCACCGGGCTGGCCGGACTGGTCTGCGCGCGCTCCCGTGTCGCGTCGCGGGTGCTGCTCGCGGCCGGCGGCGTCATCGCGCTGCTGAGCGCCGCCGTCGCCCCGGACGTCGTGGGTGCGGCCCTGGTGGTCGTCGCCGTCGCGATGATCGGTTGCGCGACGCTGCTGCGTGGCCGCCCCGTGGTGCGCCCGCCCCGCCGCGGAGCCGCCGCGGCCTGATACCTGGACGGGGCGTGACCCCCGTGGTCCGATGGCGGTGTGTCCGACACACCGTCCGCCGGGACCCCGGTCACCGGACGACACCCCGACCACGGCCACGAGGCCGAGGTCGGCGACCCGGTGTGCTGGCTGGACCGGCTATGCACGGACTGCGGGGCGATGCCCTCCCCCACCGGCGACGGCGGGCCGCCGCAGACCTGCTGGCGCTGCGGCGCCGCCGTCACGCACCCGTCCGGCTTGCGATCGCCTGACGATCGTCTCCGGCCCGGCGCCCGAGTCGACGGGACCGGCCCGGATCCGGTGGAATCGCCGTCATCATGAGCGAACACGGCCGGACCCGGGTGCTGCTGGTCGACGACGACGTCCGGATCGGGCGTGCCCTCGGTCTCGCCCTGGGCGACGAGGGCGTCGACGTCGAGGCGGTGCACACCGGCGAGCAGGCCCTGGTCAGTGCCGCCCGGCCGGACGTCGACGTGGTGCTGCTGGACCTCATGTTGCCCGGCATCGACGGCCTCACGGTCTGCCGGCGGCTGCGGGAGACCGGTGACCTGCCCATCATCATGGTGACCGCGCGCTCGGACTCCGCCGACGTCATCGCCGGGCTGGAGGCGGGCGCCGACGACTACGTGACCAAGCCGCTGGTGGCCGGGGAGCTGGCCGCCCGCATCCGGGCGCTGCTGCGTCGCCGGCGTCCGGCACCGGCGGCACCACGCCGGATCACCGTCGGGGACGTGGAGCTGCGCCCGGACGAGGGCACCGTGCTCCGCGACGGCGTCCCGGTGCACCTGACCCGCACCGAGTTCCGGCTGTTCGCCGAGCTCGCCGCGGCGGGCGGGCGGATCGTGACCCGCGACGAGCTGCTGTCGCGGGTGTGGGGCTACGAGTACCACGGCGACACCCGGCTGCTGGACGTCCACGTGCGACGGCTGCGGCGCAAGGTCGAGCTCGACCCGGACCGGCCCGTCCTCGTGCTGACCGTGCGCGGCGCCGGGTACAAGATCGGCGACGCCGGACCGGACGCCGCGCTGCCGGGCGTCGTCCCGGTGTCGGGCCGCGGCGGGTGAGCGTGCGCGGCAGGATGCGGTCCGTGCTGGACCGACTGCCGCTGGACCGACTGCCGCTGGACCGACTGCCACTGGATCGACTGCCACTGAGGTGTTCTCAGTAGCGGGTTGATCATGTCGTGCGGTCGTACTCGGTGTGGAGTAGTACGAGCGCAGCTGCGGTGATCGCGCCGGTGCGCCAGGGACATAGCGTGACTCGCCGCAACGCGGCGAAGGTGGTCTTGAGCAGGGCGTTTCCGCGTTCGGCCAGAGCACGAAGGGCTGAGTGCAGGGTGTTGACGGTGCGCTGGTTGACCGTCTGCCCGCGGCCGGGGGCGAGTTTGATGGGCACGGTGAGCCGGTCGGCTTCGCCTTCGTAGCCCAGATCGCCCAGCGCGGCGTGGGTGTCGTCGGTGAACGCGGCCAGGCCCTCGAGCAGCCCGGGG
>NZ_MCIP01000001.1:2003667-2008892 GCF_001932425.1 Pseudonocardia sp. Ae505_Ps2 | reverse complement strand
TTGAATGTCGGCGGCGACCTACTCTCCCACACCCTGGCGAGTGCAGTACCATCGGCGCTGGAAGGCTTAGCTACCGGGTTCGGAATGGGACCGGGCGTTCCCCTACCGCAATGACCACCGACAACACTATTCAACAAACCCCCACACAAACATGGGGGGACCTACGAACACACAACCCGCACAGGGTTGTGGGCTCAGGGTCACACAGTGGATGCGAACAACTCGTTGTGGCAAGCCCTCGGCCTATTAGTACCGGTCAACTCCACCCCTCACAGGGCTTCCATCTCCGGCCTATCAACCCAGTCATCTCCTGGGAGCCTTACCCACTCAAAGGTGGTGGGAGACCTCATCTTGGAACAGGCTTCCCGCTTAGATGCCTTCAGCGGTTATCCCTCCCGAACATAGCCAACCAGCCGTGCCCCTGGCGGGACAACTGGCACACCAGAGGTTCGTCCGTCCCGGTCCTCTCGTACTAGGGACAGCCTTCCTCAAGTCTCCAACGCGCGCGGCGGATAGGGACCGAACTGTCTCACGACGTTCTAAACCCAGCTCGCGTACCGCTTTAATGGGCGAACAGCCCAACCCTTGGGACCTACTCCAGCCCCAGGATGCGACGAGCCGACATCGAGGTGCCAAACCATGCCGTCGATATGGACTCTTGGGCAAGATCAGCCTGTTATCCCCGGGGTACCTTTTATCCGTTGAGCGACACCCCTTCCACAAGGTGGTGCCGGATCACTAGTCCCGACTTTCGTCCCTGCTCGACCCGTCAGTCTCACAGTCAAGCTCCCTTGTGCACTTACACTCAACACCTGATTGCCAACCAGGCTGAGGGAACCTTTGGGCGCCTCCGTTACTCTTTGGGAGGCAACCGCCCCAGTTAAACTACCCACCAGGCACTGTCCCTGAACCAGATCATGGCCCGAGGTTAAGACACCCAATTCGACCAGAGTGGTATTTCAACAACGACTCCACCACCACTGGCGTGATAGCTTCACAGTCTCCCACCTATCCTACACAAGCCGAACCGAGCACCAATACCAAGCTATAGTAAAGGTCCCGGGGTCTTTCCGTCCTGCCGCGCGTAACGAGCATCTTTACTCGTAGTGCAATTTCGCCGAGTCTGTGGTCGAGACAGCGCCCAAGTCGTTACGCCATTCGTGCAGGTCGGAACTTACCCGACAAGGAATTTCGCTACCTTAGGATGGTTATAGTTACCACCGCCGTTTACTGGCGCTTAAATTCTCCGCTTCGCCCCACAAGGGGACTAACAGGTCCTCTTAACGTTCCAGCACCGGGCAGGCGTCAGTCCGTATACATCGTCTTGCGACTTCGCACGGACCTGTGTTTTTAGTAAACAGTCGCTTGGGCCTGGTCTCTGCGACCGGCCATCCCTAGCCCGCACGGGGCATCAAGACAACCGGCCCTCCTTCTCCCGAAGTTACGGAGGTATTTTGCCGAATTCCTTAACCACAGTTCGCTCGATCGCCTCGGTATTCTCTACCTGACCACCTGTGTCGGTTTGGGGTACGGGCCGCAACAGCACTCGCTAGAGGCTTTTCTCGACAGCATGGGATCACCCTCTTCGCCTCAATCGGCTACGCATCACCTCTCACCCTTCACGACCCCCCGGATTTACCTAGGAGATCAGGCTACAGGCTTACACCACGACAACCACCGCGTGGCGGAGCTACCCTCCTGCGTCACCCCATCACTTGCCTACTACCAGATCGGATCCCACGCTCCCCCACAAACAACACTCCCGAAGGAGCGAAGGTGGGTTCGGATGGTTAGCATCACCAGCCTCGGCATGGACGCACTATCACGAGCACGGGAATATCAACCCGTTGTCCATCGACTACGCCTGACGGCCTCGCCTTAGGTCCCGGCTCACCCTGGGCGGAACAACCTGGCCCAGGAACCCTTGGTCATCCGGCGGCAGAGATTCTCACTCTGCATTCGCTACTCATGCCTGCATTCTCACTCCCACACCCTCCACCCGTAAATCACTCCCGGGCTTCACCAGACGCAGGACGCTCCCCTACCCAACAACACCACAAAGATGTCATTGCCACGGCTTCGGCGGTGCGCTTGAGCCCCGCTACATTGTCGGCGCAGGACCACTTGACCAGTGAGCTATTACGCACTCTTTCAAGGGTGGCTGCTTCTAAGCCAACCTCCTGGTTGTCCGGGCGATCCCACATCCTTTCCCACTTAGCGCACGCTTAGGGGCCTTAGCCGGTGATCTGGGCTGTTTCCCTCTCGACCACGAAGCTTATCCCCCGCAGTCTCACTGCCGCGCTCTCACTCACCGGCATTCGGAGTTTGGCTGACTTCGGTAAGCTTGTCGGCCCCCTAGGCCATCCAGTGCTCTACCTCCGGCGAGAAACACACGACGCTGCACCTAAATGCATTTCGGGGAGAACCAGCTATCACGAAGTTTGATTGGCCTTTCACCCCTACCCACAGCTCATCCCCCAGGTTTTCAACCCTGGTGGGTTCGGGCCTCCACGACGTCTTACCGACGCTTCACCCTGGCCATGGGTAGATCACTCCGCTTCGGGTCTACACCCCGCGACTCAACCGCCCTATTCGGACTCGCTTTCGCTACGGCTACCCCACACAGGTTAACCTCGCCACGAAGCATAACTCGCAGGCTCATTCTTCAAAAGGCACGCCATCACCCCGCAAGGCTCTGACGGCTTGTAAGCACACGGTTTCAGGTACTATTTCACTCCCCTCCCGGGGTACTTTTCACCTTTCCCTCACGGTACTTGTCCGCTATCGGTCACCAGGTAGTATTTAGGCTTGACGGGTGGTCCCGCCAGATTCACAGCGAATTTCACGGGCTCGCTGCTACTCGAGAACAATGCCCACAACAGAACCAAACATTTTCGCGTACGGGGCTATCACCCACTACGGCCGACCATCCCAGAATCGTTCCGCTAACACCGGTTCATGCTGTCCCACCCTCGGCAGAAGATGAACGACACGCCTCACAACCCCGCACCCGCAACGCCTGCCGGCTTGACACGGACACGGTTTAGCCTCATCCGCTTTCGCTCGCCACTACTCACGGAATCACTATTGTTTTCTCTTCCTGTGGGTACTGAGATGTTTCACTTCCCCACGTTCCCTCCACGCACCCTATGAATTCAGGTACGGGTAACGCCCCATGACGGGCGCTGGGTTTCCCCATTCGGACACCCTCGGATCACAGCTCGGTTGACAGCTCCCCGAGGCCTATCGCGGCCTCCCACGTCCTTCATCGGCTCCTGATGCCCAGGCATCCACCATGTGCTCTTAACAACTTGACCACAACAAGATGCTCGCATCCACTATGCAACACTCAACCCACAACCACACCCAACCAAGAACAACCACCACCCACCACAAGCAGGCGTTAGGAAGCCCCCGACCAGAGCGGCCAAAGAAAACAACCCGTTCACCAGGTGTCTCCTCAGGACCCAACAGTGTGCCAAGCCAAACCGGTCCAACGAACTGCGTTCCACCCAACGCACCCAACCCACAGACGGAGCTGATGATGCGATTCAATGAAGGAACCACAGAAACCCACAGAGCAAAACCCTGCAGAGCCATGTGATGCCCCATCACATGATGGGACTCCTTAGAAAGGAGGTGATCCAGCCGCACCTTCCGGTACGGCTACCTTGTTACGACTTCGTCCCAATCGCCAGTCCCACCTTCGACAGCTCCCTCCACAAGGGTTGGGCCGCCGGCTTCGGGTGTTACCAACTTTCGTGACGTGACGGGCGGTGTGTACAAGGCCCGGGAACGTATTCACCGCAGCGTTGCTGATCTGCGATTACTAGCGACTCCAACTTCACGGGGTCGAGTTGCAGACCCCGATCCGAACTGAGACTCACTTTAAGGGATTCGCTCCACCTCACGGTCTCGCAGCCCTCTGTATGAGCCATTGTAGCATGTGTGAAGCCCTGGACATAAGGGGCATGATGACTTGACGTCATCCCCACCTTCCTCCGAGTTGACCCCGGCAGTCTCCCATGAGTCCCCACCATAACGTGCTGGCAACATGGAACAAGGGTTGCGCTCGTTGCGGGACTTAACCCAACATCTCACGACACGAGCTGACGACAGCCATGCACCACCTGCACACCAACCACAAGGGAAGCCCTATCTCTAGGGATGTCTGGTGCATGTCAAACCCAGGTAAGGTTCTTCGCGTTGCATCGAATTAATCCACATGCTCCGCCGCTTGTGCGGGCCCCCGTCAATTCCTTTGAGTTTTAGCCTTGCGGCCGTACTCCCCAGGCGGGGCGCTTAATGCGTTAGCTGCGGCACAGAAACCGTGGAATGGTCCCCACACCTAGCGCCCAACGTTTACGGCGTGGACTACCAGGGTATCTAATCCTGTTCGCTCCCCACGCTTTCGCTCCTCAGCGTCAGTATCGGCCCAGAGACCCGCCTTCGCCACCGGTGTTCCTCCTGATATCTGCGCATTTCACCGCTACACCAGGAATTCCAGTCTCCCCTGCCGAACTCAAGTGATGCCCGTATCGACCGCACGCTCAGAGTTAAGCCCCAAGTTTTCACGGCCGACGCGACACACCGCCTACGAGCTCTTTACGCCCAATAATTCCGGACAACGCTCGCACCCTACGTGTTACCGCGGCTGCTGGCACGTAGTTGGCCGGTGCTTCTTCTCCAGGTACCGTCAATCACTCTTCGTCCCTGGCGAAAGAGGTTTACAACCCGAAGGCCGTCATCCCCCACGCGGCGTCGCTGCGTCAGGCTTCCGCCCATTGCGCAATATTCCCCACTGCTGCCTCCCGTAGGAGTCTGGGCCGTGTCTCAGTCCCAGTGTGGCCGGTCGCCCTCTCAGGCCGGCTACCCGTCACCGCCTTGGTAGGCCATCACCCCACCAACAAGCTGATAGGCCGCGGGCCCATCCCCCACCGAAAAAACTTTCCACCACCAACCATGCAGCCAGTGGTCCTATCCGGTATTAGACCCAGTTTCCCAGGCTTATCCCAGAGTGGAGGGCAGGTCACCCACGTGTTACTCACCCGTTCGCCGCTCGTGTACCCCCGAAAGGGCCTTACCGCTCGACTTGCATGTGTTAAGCACGCCGCCAGCGTTCGTCCTGAGCCAGGATCAAACTCTCCAACAAAACCCTGACAAACAAACACTGGCCACAACACCCGACGGGATCGAATGCTGCAACCAAACAAACAATCTGGCAC
>NZ_MCIP01000001.1:1988788-2003655 GCF_001932425.1 Pseudonocardia sp. Ae505_Ps2 | reverse complement strand
GGGTGCCGTCGAGATTCACGTGGGTGTGCCCGGCTGTGCGGGCGGCGAGCAGGGCTCCGTGCAGGCCGGGTGCGGCCGCGGCGAGGACGTCGATGCCTTCGTGCAGGTAACGGCAGGCCGTTGCAGTGCTGATCGCGTTGTCACCGGCCGAACATCGGACCCGGGTAGCATCACAGAACCAGCGGATCACCAGCACTGCCTGGGCGAACGGGGTCAACGCCCGCCGCCGGGTGCCACGTCGACGGCGTTGAAGGACCAGGAGCCGCGCCAGATAGGCCACGGTGCGCTCCCCGATCGGGAGGACAGCGGTGTAGGTGACAGGATCAGACATGCAGGACCTCGGTGACGGTGTCGATCTGTGCTGGACCGAACCGATCTACCGGGGTCCTGCCCCGTTCCCGCTCATCTCACCACCCTCGGCGTGTCGCCACGACCTGCCACCCCGCTACTGAGAACACCTCACTGGGCCGGCTTCCGCTGCGTCACCGGGTCGGCGTCGCGTTCGCCGGGGTGTCGATGGTGGTGACCGGGTTGTTCGCGGCGGTCACCTGGAACCTCGCGTCGTACTACCTGGTGGAGCAGCGGGTGGAGAGCGCCACCCGCCAGCTCGCGGTGAACCTCCAGCTCGTCGAGCGGGCGATGGTCGACGACACGCACGTCGGCGGTCTCGACGACCTGCTGACCGGCCTCGCTGGCACCCCGGGCACCACGGTCGCGCTGCGCCGCGACGGGACGTGGACGACCAGCGGCCGTGAGGTCGATCCCGAGGCGCTGCCGGCGGGGCTGCTGGCGATGGCCGGGAACGGGACCGGGGCACGGCAGCGGGTGATGGTGGCGGGGATGCCGAGCGTCGTCGTCGCGGCGCCGATGTCCGGCGGCGACGTGTTCGTCGAGGTCTTCCCGATGCAGCGGCTCGACGCCAACCTGAAGTTCCTCAGCGTCGTGCTGTTCGCCGGGGTCGCGGTGAGCGCCCTGCTGGGGCTCGCGCTGGGCCAGTGGGCCGGGCGGCGTGCGCTGCTGCCGCTCACCGCGGTGACCCGGGCCGCGGAGCGGATCGCCGGCGGCGACCTGACCGCACGGCTGCCGTCGAGCACCGACGCCGAGCTCGCCCCGCTCGTCGCGACGTTCAACCGGACCGCCGACGACCTGGAGCAGCGGGTGTCGCGCGACGCCCGGTTCGCCGCGGACGTCGCGCACGAGCTGCGGTCACCGCTGACGACCCTGGTGAACGCGGCCGCGGTGCTGACCCGGCGGCGCGCCGAGCTCGCGCCGACCGCACGGGAGGCCGTCGAGCTGCTCGACGGCGAGATCCAGCGCTTCCGCCGGATGGTCCTGGACCTACTGGAGATCTCCCGCAGCGACACCCTGCAGCGGGAGGACGGCGAGCTCGGTGCGCTGGTCCGCGGGCTCGTCGCGGTCCGCGGCGGGGAGCACGTCCCCGAGGTCGACGCCCCGGAGCCGGTGACCGTGCGGGTCGACCGCCGTCGCCTCGACCAGATCCTGGGCAACCTGCTGGACAACGCCGACGCGCACGGCGGCGGCGCGCTGCGGATCGGCGTCGCGCGCAGGGGCCGGTCCGCCCGGATCGAGGTCGACGACGCGGGCCCCGGCATCCCGCCCGAGCAGCGGCGGGCGGTGTTCGAACGGTTCGCCCGTGGCACCCTGGCCGGCAGCCGCGGCGACGGCGGCGGCACCGGTCTCGGGCTGTCCCTGGTCGCCGCGCACGTACGCCGGCACGACGGCCGGGTGTGGGTGGAGGAACGCCCCGGCGGCGGGACCCGGGTCGTCGTCGAGCTGCCGGGGGTGGACACGTGAGGACCCGGCTGTGCACCGCGGCGCTGGGGCTGCTGCTCGTCGCCGGGTGCGGGGTGACCCTCGACGACGAGCCGGAGCCGATCGCCCCACCCGCCGGCACGACCGCCCCCACCCCGACGGTGACGGTCCTCCCGACCCCGACACCGACCCCGACCCGGCCGCCCGCGCCGGCTACCGACGACGACGGCGCGGGCCCGACGCGCAGCTGATGCAGGTCGTCGCGGCGGGCAGCGCCTCCAGCCGTTCCGGCGCGATCGGTCCGCCGCAGACCGCACAGCGCCCGTAACCGCCCGCGGCCAGGCGCTCCGCCGCCCGGTCGAGGTCGTCGCGTTCCTGCTCCGCGGCGGCGAGCAGCCCCTGGAGCTGGGCGCGCTGCACCGCGATCGTCACGCCCTCGGGGTCGTGCTCGTCGTCGTGGCTGGTCAGGGCCTGCTGGTCGGCGAGGTCGTCGAGCTCGTGGCGCAGCGAGCCGACCCACTCCTGGGCACGGGCGCGGGCGGCGGCGAGGGTGGTGGGGTCCACCACCCCAGGATGCGCCCCGGCAGACTGCGGTGGTGAGCCTTCCGCGTCCGTTGTCCGGTGTCGGCGTCGTCCTGGAGCGCGCCGACGGCGCGGTCGCCGTCGGGCACCGGGTCACCGCCGGGGAGACGCCGAGCTGGTCGTTCCCGGGCGGCCACCTGGAGGGCGGGGAGCCGGTCGTCGCCGCGGCGCTGCGCGAGCTGGCGGAGGAGACCGGCGTCGTCGCGGCGACGGGGACGCTGGTCGCGGTGTGCGTCCGGCTCGACGGCGCGGGGGTGACCTTCGCGGTGCACGTGCCCGCACCCGCCGGGGCGGAGCTGCGGGTGACCGAGCCGCACGCGATCGACGCCTGGGCCTGGGCCGACCCGGACGACCTGCCCGGACCGGTGTTCGCCCACACCGCCGCCGTCCGCCACGCCTGGCGCCGCCCCGGCGTCGCGCTCGACGGCTGGGACCTGCACCGCGTCGCACCCTGAGGCGGCTACTCGCCGGTGGATCCGGTGGCGAGCTCGACGACGACGTCCAGGTGGCCGAGGTGGCGGGCGTACTCCTGGACGACGTGCAGCAGCGTCCGCTCGATCGTCGCGGGCGGTGCGCCGGCCCAGCGCCCGCTCGGCACCCCCGCAGCACCGGGCCCCACCGACTCCGCGATCTCGCGGGTACGCCGGCCCTGCGCGGCGAGCGCGGCGGCGACGTCGTCCGCGCCGACCCCGGACGGCAGCGCCCACCGCCCGTCGACGTGGTCGGCCCAGGGGTCCGGGAGGTCGGCGTCGACGAAGCCCCACTCCAGCCAGCGGCGCTCCATACAGCGCAGGTGGTGCAGCAGCTCCGCGGGAGACCAGCCCGACGGGAGCCTGCTGGCCGTGCGCTCGGCCTCGGGCAGCGCGGCGTACTTGTCGAGGACGCGGTCACGGTAGAAGTCGACGTAACCGAGCAGCAGGGCGGTCGTGGAAGGAGCCGGGTCGGACGGCTCGGGGAGCCGGTCCCGGCGCAGGTGCAGCAGCGGGAACGGCCGGCCCCGCCCGTCGCGCTCGGAGCGCCCGGTCCGGACGAACCCCAGGCGCTCGTAGAACCCGACCGCGCCCGGATTCTGCTCGTTCACGTCGAGCTCCACCCGCGCCGTGCCGACGGTGGCCGCGGCCAGGAGCGCGGAGCCGACGCCCCGACCGTGCGCGGACGGGTCGACGAACAGCGCCTCGACCCGGTGGCCGTCGGTGCCGATCCAGCCGACCGGGGTGCCGTCGGCGCGCTGCGCGACCAGGACCGACAGTGCGGGCAGGGCAGCCGTGCGGACCTCGGTCTCGATCTCGTCGACGTCGTCCGGGGTGAGGAAGCTGTGCGTGGCCTCCACCGCCCGCCGCCAGATGCGGACCAGCTCGGGGTGGTCGGCGGAAGTGGCCGTGCGGACGGTCGGGGAGCTGCTCACCGGGACAGGATCGCAGCGGTGTCGACCGGGTTCGCCCACCGCGGGCCGGTGTCCGCGACGGGCGGCGGCCCGGATCACGGTCGACACCGGGAGCGGCGCCGTCGACGATCGCCCCATGACCGTCCTGGACGTCCTCCTGCCGCGGCTCGTCGCGTTGCCCGGGGTGCTCGCCGTGTCGCTGGGCGGCAGCCGGGCCCGGGGCACCCACCGCCCGGACAGCGACTGGGACCTCGGCGTCTACTACCGCGGCGGGTTCGACGCCCGGGCGCTCGGGCGCCTCGGCTTCGCCGGGCACGTCGCGCAGCCGGGCGAGTGGGGACGCATCGTCAACGGCGGGGCGTGGCTGACCGTCGAGGGCGAACCGGTGGACGTGCTGCTGCGCGACCTCGACGTCGTCGACGTCTGGCGCGCCGACGCCGACCACGGCCGGTTCGAGATCGACCAGGTCGAGGGGCATCTCGCCGGGCTGCCCACGTACACCCCGCTCGGCGAGATCGCCGTGAACCAGGTGCTCGCCGGTCAGCTGCCGGCCGTCGCCTACCCCGCGGCCCTGCGCGAGGCGGCGCAGGAACGCTGGCGCTGGAACGCCGCGTTCTCGCTGACGATCGCCGAGCAGCACGTCCGCCGGGGCGACCGGACCCTCGCGCTCGGCATGATGACCCGCGCCACCGCCCAGGCCGCGCACGCCGTGATGGCCGGGCGGGGTGCGTGGGTCCTGGGCGAGAAGGGGCTCGTGGACGACGCCGGTCTCGGCGCCGCCCACGACGTCCTCGGCGACGACCGGGCCGACCCGGCCGAGGTGCTCCACGAGCTGCGCGCGCTGCTCGACGCACCCCGGCCGCAGGAGCTCCGCAGCCACCGCACGCGTGCACGGACCATCCGCCTCCGGCCCGCCGACGCCGGCGAGATCCTGACCCTGCAGCGTGCGGCCTACGTGCCGGAGGCCCGGGCGCACGAGGACATCGACCTGCCGCCGCTCACCGAGCACCTGGCGGAGATCCGCGAACAGCTGGCCGACGGGTCGGTGACCGCCTGGGGTATCCGCGACGACGGCCGGCTGGTCGCCGCCGTACGGATCACCCGGTCGGGGAGCACCGCCGTCGTGAGCCGGCTGGTGGTCGCTCCGGACCGGCAGGGCGAGGGCCTGGGGTCGGGCCTGCTCCGCCACGCGGAGGAGCAGCTCGACGACGACGTGTCGGTGATCGAGCTGTTCACCGGCGAGCACAGCGTCACGAACCTGCGCCTCTACGACCGGCTCGGGTTCCGGGAGACCCACCGGACCGACGCGGGGACCTACGCGCTGGTCCACATGGCGAAGCCCCGGGGCACCGCCCGATGACGCCGCGGGAGGAGCACCGACCCAACTGACCCCCGGCCCGCTCAGAGCGACCGGAGCGTGGTCATCGCCGCGGTCTCCAGGTCCGCGATCCGCAGCAGCAGCCCGGCGGCCTCGGTCAGGACGGCCGGGTCCTCGTCCAGCCCGGCCCGCTCGACGAGTCCGGCGACGCGTGTCCACAGCGTCGCCGCCTCGGCGTACAGGTCCCGGCCCCGTTCGACCGACGCGACGCGCTCACCCGGGCCGGCGTCGTCGAGCAGCGGCAGGCAGGCGGTGAGGAAGTCGCGGTAGAGGTTGCGGAACAGTGCCCCGCCGGTGCCGGCCCGTTCCATGAGCATCGCCATCTGCGGCAGGTCCCGGTGCGGGTCCTCGACGCGGTCGAACCAGGACCCGGCGCGCTTCGCCGTCGTCCGGATGCCGCGGTGCCCGATGTTGGCGATCGGCGGGTGCAGGAACGCCTCGGCACACTCGACGATCGCAGGCACGATCGCGGGGCCGGGGTCGACCGGCTCCCGGACCCGTCCGAACGTGAACGACCGGTGCGGCGCCGACATCGGCCCCCGTGCGGCGCGCGCCCGGGCCAGGCTGTCCAGGCTCGTGCTGACCCGGCCGCCCTGCTGCGCGGTGTCGAGGAGGGACGCGGTGTCCTCGTCGTAGCCGAGCAGAGCGACGACGTGGCCCGCGAAGTGGACCCGGGAGCCGAAGTAGTCCAGGTCGTGGCTGTCGAGCTGCAGGCCGACGGGAACGCCGTCGTCGACGAGGGTGCGGACCTGGTCCCACGCCCGGCGGGCGGACGAGGTCTCCTGCACGCGCAGGTCGAGATCGAGGCGGCGGGCGAGGGTGCGGGTCAGCTCGAACGGCTTGACCCGCCCGCCCAGGAACGGCGCCGACTGCCGCTTGGAGTCCCAGTAGACGTACGACAGCCCGGAACCGAGCCCGAACAGCATCGGTTCGTCGAGGTGGACGCCGGCGTGCCCGAGGAGCGCGCCGAGCGCCGTCGTCTCGCAGTGGAGGCCTCCCGTGGAGGGGACGCCGGTGGACGCATCAGTCATCGGACACCTGGACCCGCTCGGCGAGCCACGACCTCTCCGCACGCAGCTGGGACAGGGAGAACGAGAAGACGTCGCGCGCCTCCGACGGGAGGGGCTCCTGCGCGGTCCGGGCCGCGACGACCGCGCCGATCCGCGTGTCGAGCCCGGCGAGCCGGGCCCGGAGCGCCTCCTCGACCTCGTGCGCGGGCAGCAGGGTCGAGTGGGCGAGGCCGGCGAGGAAGGAGCGGGCGGGGACACCGGCGTCGGAGAGCAGCTCCCGGACGTCGGCGGCCGCGGTGCGGCGCCCCCGGTCGGTGATGCGGACGACGCGGCGGGCCTTCGGGGAGGGGCGGTCGTCGTCGGCCTCGGCCAGGCCGCGGGCGGTCAGCTTGTCGAGCAGGTAGTAGATCGAGGAGAAGCCGATGTCGGTCCAGCGACGGACGCCACGCTCCTCGATGACCTGCTCGATGTCGTAGCCGTGGCGAGGGCGCTCGGCCAGTGCCCCGAGGACGACGAGCTCGCCGATGGTCAGCTCCACGACCGCTATTCTAGCACCAGAATAGAAGGGAGCACACCCGCACGAAACACGACGACACCGGCGCGAGACGCCGACGCAACGTGCCGCTCCTACCGTCTCCACCTGCTGTATCCAGCCCTGGACACAACAGGTGGGGAGAATCGTCGATGTCGAGCGCCGTCGAGCACGCGGGCACGCCACCGCTGCGCGAGCGCGTCTACGCCGCCCTACGGGACGACGTCGTCAACGGCGCCGTCGGCGCGGGGGCCCGCCTCACCGAGCCGAAGCTCGCAGCGCGGTTCGGCATCTCCCGCACCCCGGTGCGCGAGGCCCTCGGCCGGCTCGTCGCCGACGGGCTCCTGCAGCGCGAGGAGGACTACGGCTACTCGGTCGTCGTCCCCGACCTGGCGGGGGTGCGCGACCTCTGGGAGGTCCGCATCGCGGTCGAGCTGCGCGGGATCGACCGATGCCGGGAGAACCCGGGCACCGTGCACGACGCCGGGGCGCTCCGCGCAGAGCTGGCCCGCTGGCACCGGATGCTCGAAGAGCCACCCGAGGCGGGTCCTGGCTTCGTGCTGGAGGACGAACGGTTCCACAGCACGCTGCTCGCGGCGTCGGGCAACCCCGAGCTCGTCGCGGTGCTGACCGACGTGCACCGCCGGATCCGGCGGGTGCGGATGAACGACTACGTGCTCCCCGGTCGCGTCGAGGCGGCCGTGTCCGAGCACGTCGCCGTCGGCGAGGCGGTCCTCGCCGGACGGCTCGACACCGCCCGCCACCTGCTGCACCAGCACATGGGCGCGTCGCTGGAGATCGTCACCGAACGCGCCGGTCGCGCCCTGCTCGCCACCGACACCCGGGACCGCCGCCGCGGCCCGGCCACCCTCGACGTGAGGACCTCATGAGACTCGCCGCGATGAAGCATCCCGCCGTCCTGATCGCGCTCGCCGCGGTCGCCGGGATCGCGTTCGGCCTGGTGACCGGCGAGTGGGCCGGCAACCTGAAGGTCGTCGGCGACGCCTTCATCCGGCTCGTCCAGATGGCGATCGTGCCGCTGGTCATGACCTCGGTGATCGCGGCCTGCGGGTCCATGACCGGGTCCGGCACCGGCCGGCTCGCGCTGCGGACCTTCGCCTGGATGATCGGCCTGTCGGTCGTGGCCGCGGTGGTCGCGGTGGTGCTCGGGCTGCTGTTCCGCCCGGGTGCCGGGATGGTCGCGACGGCCGCGCCGGACGCCGCACTGCCGGCCGCGGCGGCCCCGGAGAGCTGGCAGGACACGGTCCTCGGCTTCTTCACCACCAACGTCGTCGAGTCGATGGCCGAGGCGGCGATGGTGCCGATCATCCTGTTCTCGCTGCTGTTCGGCGTCGCCCTCCACCGGCACGTCACCGCGACGGGGAACACACTCGTCCTCGACGTCGTGGGGCAGTTCCAGCAGGTCCTGCTCACCTTGATCCGGCTGGTCATGTACGTCGCGCCGATCGGGGTGTTCGCGCTGCTCGCCGACCTGTCCGGCCGCATCGGCTTCGCCGTGGTCGGGTCGGCCCTGGCCTACCTCGGCACCACCCTGCTGGGCGTCGTCCTGCTCACCGCGCTGTTCGTGGCGATCGTCGCCGGGCGCACCCGGCTCAACCCCGCCCGCCTGCCGCGCAAGCTCGCCGAGCAGACCGCCGTCGCGGTCACGACGACGAGCTCGGCCGTCACCTACCCCACCGTCCTGCGCACCACGATCGAGAAGATCGGCGTGAGCCCCCGGGTCGCCAACTTCACGCTGTCGGTGGGGCTGACCATGGGCTCCTACGGCGCCGTCCTCAACTACACGATCGTCGTGCTGTTCCTCGCCCAGGCCGGCGGCGTCGACCTCTCGGCCGGGCAGATCGTATTCGGGATGGTCCTCGCGATCCTGCTCAACATGGGCACGATCACCGTGCCGGGCGGGTTCCCCGTCGTGGCCCTGTTCCTCGGGACCACCCTCGGACTGCCCCTCGCGGCCGTCGGGCTCCTCATCGCCGTCGACTGGTTCACCGGGATCCTGCGGACCTTCCTCAACGTCAACGCCGACACCCTGGTGGCGATGCTCGTCGCGCACCCCGACGGGGAGATCGACCGGGAGGTCTACGACGGTGTCCGCGCCGGGGAGCCGGCGGAGACGGGCGCCCGGAGCGCCTCGGACGCGTGACCGACCGCGCCTCCCGCGCGCGAACAGCGGCGCACGGACTCCGCGCCCTCCGGCCCGCGATGCCCTGGTCGTTCTCGTGGGGTGGCCCTACTCGTACGCGGGGTGTCCTATCGGAGTCGCCCGCCGTGCCCACCCGGGCAGGGGGATGAGATTGAGCGGGAAGCCGTAGCCGATGTCTCGGGCGATCGTGCCGTCCGCCCGCGGGATTCTGATCTCGGTTCGCCCAAGCGCCTTCACCTCGGTGATGGTCCCGTGGATGGCCGCCATGACGATGTCGCGCACGTAGGCCACCGCCTCGACGTCACGCAGGACCGCGACCTGGTGGTCGCCGACCTCGATGGCGATCCAGCGTTGCCCGTCGTCGTCCCACTCGACCGACAGGCCGGCGCCTGTTGCCGGATCGACCCGCCAGCAGTCGGGGACGGTGTCGTCGATGGTGAGGACGGCGAACGGGTGGCGTCGGACCTCGTCGGCGAGGTCATGGAGTGCGGTGGTGACCGCGTCCGGGGAAGGTGGAGTCGCCGCAGCCAATGGGTGATCGTAGGGCGGCAGCCTCCACGGCCACGAGCTCTCGCCCGCGACCCTGCAACGGCGTCGCCTGGCGGAGGTCGTCGAGTGCCGACACCGCAAGGGAGCTCGTTGTGGGACCGTGAACAGGTGTCGCGGCCGGACCGTCCCTGGGCCAACACGACGCACGACTGGAGTCGTGATCTCGATGTCGATCACCTGCGTGAGGTCCGGGAGCAGCCGGAGCGCTATGCACCGACGGGCGCCCTGCACCTCGTGCTGGAAGTCGTGGCCTACGCGGCCGACGAGGCCGAGGCACGCCACCGTCGCGGCCGGTGCCTCATCGAGCTGGCGCCGGACGGGTCCATCCTGATCGTCGACGACGGACGGGGCACCGATACTCGCCGCAGCCCGACAGGAGCCGTCGTCCGCAAGCCGATCATGGCTACGCGTGACCTCCGGTTCTTCGACGCGGAGACCCCACCGCTGCTCGGTGACGGTCACGCGCGCCGAGGCATCTCGGTCGTCGCCGCGTTGAGCACCACGCTGGATCACGTGAACCGTCGGCACGACGGCGCATGGTCGCAGACGTATCGCGACGGGCTCCCTGTCGGCGGCTTGGTCGACGTTGCCGGAGACGGCACGACGGACACCACCGTTCGGTTCACGCCGTGCAGGGCTGTCCGTGACCTCGGCGAAGCCGACGGGGAGTGCATCCACGCAGGTGTGGCGCACCTCCGCGGGCTGCTGGACGTCGTCGTGGACGACCAGAGATGAGGGGCCCTCCTGCGGCATCGTGGACGGTTGGACGGCCGGCATATGACTGGTATGTTCCGAAACACCGACCTACCTGATCCACAGGGGAGTCACCGCGTTCTCGCGCGGCCCCGAACAGGAGGTCGATCTCCATGGATCCGTCGCACACCGATCAGTGGCGAACGCAAGGCGCGCCGGCCGCGCACGTTCTGTGGGACATGGTGACCGGGCCCATGCCGCGGGGCCTTCTCGGCGTCGGCGACCCGGATGTCCACTGCATCGACGGCCGTTGGACGACGTTCTTGGGCGGCTTCTCGACCGGCTTTCGCAACCGCCTGTACCGCGCCTCGGTCGCACCCGGGGGCTCACCCCGTGGGCCGTGGCGAATCGACGCCGATCCTCGTGGACGTGCAGCCGCTCTGGCTCCGGACCCACCACGCGGCAGCTGGGACGCAGCGGGGATGCACACACCCAGCTATGTGCCTCCGTCCGGCGGCAACGGGGCGCGCCTGTACTACACCGGCCGGGCTTCCCTACGGCATTACGGTCCGCGAAGCCGGTACGCGATCGGCTTCCTCGAGTACCGAGACGGCCGTTGGCAGCGACACCCGATGCCGGTCCTCGAGGGCACGCCGCCCCGCTCCAGTGTGCTCGAACCATTCGTCATCTACACCGACGGCCGGTACCGGATGTGGTATCAGGCCAATCCTCACGAGATCGGCCCCGGCGAGCTCCCCGACTACGAGTTGCGCTGCACGGAGAGCGTCGACGGCGTCCACGACTGGTCGCCGCCGGTGACGTTCGCAGACTCGTCGGAGGGCTTCTTCGACAACGCCATCGCCCCCTGCGGTGATGGCTGGGTGATGCTCCTCGCCCGTGGCTCCGACCTCCACGCCACACCGGGTTTGCCCGCGCAGGGGCTGTGGTGGATCACCGCATCACGGCCGAGTGCCGACCGACGGGACTGGTCCAGCCCGCAGCGACTGCTCGACACCGATGCGGCGGGAACCCCGGAATGGATGGCGCGGGGCACGTACGGACCTGCGCTGTCCTTCGCTGATCCCACCAGCACCCGGGCAACGGTTCATGTCACCGGGACACGCGCCGCACCTCGGTGGCCGCGGTTGATACTCCGCCAGCTCCTGCGGTGTCGGCGGCCTCCGGTTCCCGCGCCCTTCTACCTGGCCGTCGGAGGCATCGAGGTCGACCTGGGAGACGCGTCGGACCACGGGAATTCGCCCCATCCCACAAGAAAGCCTGACGGCATTCGGCCGACCCGGAGAACACGATGAGAACCGTGTCCTGGCAGGCTGGTTGCATGACTTCGATCCGAAAGGTCCATGCCGCGTAGGCGTCCCGCCCAGCTACGGGCCCGCAACCAGCGTCAGCCACGCCCGACCGCGATCCGCGGCGTTCCGCTCTCGACCAGCCGTGCGCTCGACCGACTCGACCGGCCACAGCTCTCCTCCGGAAGGGTCCGCACCGATCTTCTCTCATGGCGCCGCGTCGCCCTCCAACCACGTTCCACACTCCAGCGGGAGAACAACGACTGGGTCCAGTTCATCGGCCCGTTCTCCCGGGACGCCCTCGAACACGCTCTGCACGCCCTGCCTCGGCGTCGTCGCGCATCGCTCCGCCGCCAGATCGCCCGACTCGACGCCCTGTTCTCGGACAAGACTCTGAACGACCCCACCGTCGATCCGTCGCTGTCCTGGTGGTGGCGCCGCACATGAGCTGCACCTACGACCCGATGCTGGCTGGGCTCGTGCGGACGTGAGCACGAGCGATACGGCGCCACTCCGGCAGCATGAGCGCCGCAGCCCACAGGTCTTCGTACAGTGACACCGTGCCTGACGGGTCCGACGGCCACATGCTGCCCTTGCGCGACGGCGCGATGCTGTGAGTGGACGCGCAGGGCCAGCCCGAGGACGGGCTACCCGGTTTGGTCCTTCTGCACGGCGGCGCCGGCATGTGGGACTACCTGGGGCCTGTCGCCGACCTGGCCGCCGCGTCGTTCCGAACGGTCCGGTACGACCAGCGGGGCTGCGGTCGATCCTCGCCGGACGAGGACTACAGCATCGCTCGCTATGTGGCAGACCTCGACGAGCTTCGCGAGCACTTCGGCTACGAGCGCTGGTACATCTTCGGCCACTCCTTCGGCGCCACCCTCGGCATCGAGTACGCGGCGACCCACGGCCACAGGGTGGCCGGCCTCGTCTACTGCAGCGGGCTCGGGATCGGGTGGTCGACCCACCGAGCGGTCTACAAAGCTCAGCAGGAGCAGAGGCTCACCACCGCCGAGCGGGCGCGATTGAACGAGCTGGCGGCGAAGACCCGAACGTGGGACGAGGAGGTCGAATGGCGCACCCTTTCTTGGCTGCCCGACTTCGTCGACCCCGAAAGGGCCCGAGAATGGGCTGCCGCTGACGCGAATACACCACTTCCGCTCAACCTCGCGTGCAACCGAGCCTTCAACACAGAGACCAAAACCTGGACCATCGACGACGAGATCGGCCGCTGGGGCGCCGTCACGTGCCCCGTGTGGATCATCCATGGCGAGGGCGACCCGAGACCGGCCGACGGACCCCGAACGCTCGCCTCGATCCTCCCGAACGCCGGGTTCCATGAGATCGCCAACGCGGGACACCAACCGTGGCGAGAACGTCCGAACGCAGTCGGGCAGGTCCTCGCGGCCGTCGCAGCGCACGCGTCGAAGACGTCCTGAGAACCAGCGACACATCAGCCCTCGGGAGGCCGGCGTGGCCAGGGCCCCGCGTCGCCCGGGTCGGCGCTCTTGTTGCCGCGCGTTCCCACTGCGGGCAGGCTGCGCCGATGGAGATCCTGGGAGTCGATCCGCGCGATCAGCGGTGGGAGTGCGACTCGCCCACCTACCGCGTTTACTTCCACGAGGGCACGACGTCGGACGAGTACGAGGTCCGGGGCGCTGACGACGTTCATGCGGTGATCAGGTGGGCTGACGGCGACGGCGCACAGCGGCCGTACGTTCTCTACGTGCGCGTCGATCAGGACGGCCTCGGGCTCGTGCGGCTGGCAGGCAGAGATCCCAATGAGAGCCCACACAGCTCCACAATCACCCTGTCCGACGACTCCGGCTCCGAGTAAGACGGGCCGACAAGCCCTTGATGCAGCTGGACGGGCTCGTGAGCCACACCCCGCGCAAGACGGTCGCGAGCTACCTCGACGACTCTGACGTCACTGTCTGAAAGATCAGTCATCAGCTCAGGCACTCGAAGATCGGCATGACCCAGGACTGCTACCGCGGACGTCGCTCAACGGGTCGGCGGCCGGCAGGGGTCTTAAAAGGATTGTTCGGCAACCCGAAGAGCGAGCAGGAGAGCTGATGTCTCACGTTCTGGGCCGGCTGGTCGCCGTCACTCTCGACTGCCCCGATCCGCACGAACTGGCCGAGTTCTACCGACATGTCCTCGGCGGACAGCTCCGCGCATCCAACGAGGACTTCGTCGTGCTCATCTGCGACGGCACAACACGCCTGGACTTCCAGCGCGTCCCTCACCACCGCCCCAGCCGGTGGCCGGACGGCCAGATTCTCCGAGCGCATCTGGACATTGCAGTCGACGATCTCGATCACGCTGAGCGGCGGCTGTCCGCACTGGGCGCCGTCCCTGCGACCGTCCAGCCCGACCCCGCACGGTTCCGGGTCCTGATCGACCCCGCCGGACATCCGTTCTGCATCGCCACATCGGCCGCAGCATCGACCCCACCGACAGCACCGAGCACGAAAAGTGACCCAAGAATCCCTCGATCTTGATCGGCACAGATCGGCGACGCTGTGAACTGGGGATTCCAACCCCCGGCCTGGTGGTCGTTCAGGGTCGGCTCCGGCCCTTGTCAGGTCATTTCGTGTCCCAGAAGCGTCCCACGCGGGGGCTTTCCCCCACGCGCACGGCCTGCTGGTGATGTCCTCGCGGCGCGGGTTCACCCCAGCCGGGCCGAGGGGTGGGATGAGGAGAGGTGGGGTGCAAAGTACGGGTTCGAGCCTTGCGCCCCACCCTTCGGTCTGGCTGCCGTCTCGGCGCGCCATGAGGTGGTCACCAGCCCTGCCGCACTTCCCTGATCTCCGAGCGGTGTCGAGTTCGGGCGGAGCCCGGCCGCCGGAGGCGACGGATCTACAGAGAACTGCCATATCCGCTCTGGCCTGCGATGGAGCCCCGGTCCCGTGGTCTGCGTCCGTGCATAGTCCGTGACGGTCGCTCTATGCTCCCGCACGGCCGGGTTCTGGTGGTGATCTCCTCACGGCGCGGGCTCGTCCCTGCCGGGCCGAGGGGTGGGGTGCAAGGTATTGAGGTGTTCTCAGTAGCGGGGTGGCAGGTCGTGGCGACACGCCGAGGGTGGTGAGATGAGCGGGAACGGGGCAGGACCCCGGTAGATCGGTTCGGTCCAGCACAGATCGACACCGTCACCGAGGTCCTGCATGTCTGATCCTGTCACCTACACCGCTGTCCTCCCGATCGGGGAGCGCACCGTGGCCTATCTGGCGCGGCTCCTGGTCCTTCAACGCCGTCGACGTGGCACCCGGCGGCGGGCGTTGACCCCGTTCGCCCAGGCAGTGCTGGTGATCCGCTGGTTCTGTGATGCTACCCGGGTCCGATGTTTGGCCGGTGACAACGCGATCAGCACTGCAACGGCCTACCGTTACCTGCACGAAGGCATCGACGTCCTCGCCGCGGCCGCACCCGGCCTGCACGGAGCCCTGCTCGCCGCCCGCACAGCCGGGCACACCCACGTGAATCTCGACGGCA
>NZ_MCIP01000001.1:1982148-1988074 GCF_001932425.1 Pseudonocardia sp. Ae505_Ps2 | reverse complement strand
CCTGATGGATGGCCGCTATGGACCAGCGACGTGCGGCCGGGCCGCGAGCACGACACCCGCTGCGCCCGTACCCACCCCGGGCTGCTCGAGGGCCTGGCCGCGTTCACCGACGACACCCACGCCGCGCTGGGCGACCTCGGCTACGAAGGCGAAGCCGACCGGCTCACCGTGCCCATCAAACTCGCCCCCGGCCGCGGGCAGACGGTCAACCAGCGCACCGTCAACACCCTGCACTCAGCCCTTCGTGCTCTGGCCGAACGCGGAAACGCCCTGCTCAAGACCACCTTCGCCGCGTTGCGGCGAGTCACGCTATGTCCCTGGCGCACCGGCGCGATCACCGCAGCTGCGCTCGTACTACTCCACACCGAGTACGACCGCACGACATGATCAACCCGCTACTGAGAACACCTCATTCAGTCCCGCCTTGCGCTTCACCCCTCGGACCGACAGCCATCTCGGCGCGCCGTGAGGAGATCACCACCCCTGCTGCACTCACCTGATCTCCGAAGCGGTGCCGGGTCTGGGCGGAGCCCGGTATCAGTTCTCATCAGGCTCTAGGAACTCCAGCCGGTTCCCGAACGGGTCGGCCGCGTAGATCCGTCGGAATCCTGGAAAGTCCGCGTCCCAGGTTGTCTCCTGGCCAGCCGCCGCAAGCCTGCGGACTACTTCGTCGAGATCCTCAACCTGGATGCCCGGGTGCCCCTTGCGGGCAGGGCGGAAGTCATCCTCGACGCCGAGATGAAGCTCAACACCTCCGCCCCGAAACCAGGCACCGCCGCGGGCTGCGAGCACCGACGGCTTAGGGATCTCCGTCATACCGAGGACATCTGCGAAGAAGTGCCGCGCGTCGTCCTCACGACCGCGGGGCATGGCCAGCTGCATGTGATGTAGGCGTCCGTACACCCGGCGAGTATGGCGTGCGACATGCGGGCCATCAGCCCCTGAGATCAGGGCACCTTCTCCGTGGCTCGGGGCTAGCGGGCCGGCCCCGAGCGGCCGCGAACGGGCCGGAGGTGTAGGGAGCGAGCCGGCAGGGCCGGCGTGGCCGGCTCCGCGGCGCCTTGACACCCAGTGATATCGGCACGGGAGATTGCTGGCTGAGAGTTTCCCGCTCCTGGCTCGGCGCATCATCGGGAGACGAAATGAGGATGCGTCTACCCCCATATTGAGACCGGCGCAGTGGTTGGGGCTGTCTCGCGCTCGGGCCCGCTCTCCTCTGTCCCCCTCGTCCTGGCCGCAGGATTGCTCGTCGAAGCGGTGGGGGCAAGGGTGGCGGCCTGCGCCCTCGCGAAGCGACACCGTAGGCGCCCTTGCGGCCGCCGTGGAGACGTGCACGATTTCGGCCGAGGGGAGACAGCACGACGTCATCGGGGTCGCGTTGCTCAGCTTGTGGTACGCAACTGCTCGTAGGGTCCGAGCCATGGTCAGCCATGCCCTATACAAGGACCACGCTCACATCTATGCGCAGCATTCCGATCGGAGTGGCCCGAACGCGTACTACGAGCGTCCGGCGATGCTGAGGCTTGCTGGGGACCTGACTGGGCAGCGGGTACTCGAACTCGGATGCGCCGCCGGCGCCCTAACCACACAGCTCATTGAGCGCGGCGCCGCCGTGATCGCCCTGGACCGAGAGCCACGCCTTGTCGAGCTGGCGCGGCAGCGAACGAGCGGGCAGGCCACAGTCTCCGTGGCGGACCTCGAAGAGCCGTTGGACAGCGTAGGGACTGGCTCAATCGACCTCGTGATCGCTTCGCTCGTGCTCCACTACCTTCCCGACTGGCGTCCGTTACTGGCCGAACTCAGCCGCTGCCTGGCTCCCGGTGGCGCACTGCTGTTCTCTGTTCACCACCCGATCAACGGCTGGGCGCTGTGCGACAAGGCCGACTACCACCGGACCGAGCAAGTCCACGAGACGTGGGACCTGGACGGCCAGGAGGTCACCGCCACGCTGTACCGGCGCCCGGTTTCAGCGATCTTCGGGCCGCTTCTGGACGCGGGCTACATCGTCGACGCTGTCGAGGAGCCACAGCCGGTTGCTGATGCTCCACTGCCCGAGGGACTGAGAACGACACTTCGAACGGCCCCCGTCTTCCTCTTCGTCCGAGCCCGGCGCCCTGCTCGCAGCCTCGCGTAAGGGCAGCCGCAGCGGCTCGCGGCCGGGTAACCGGCACCGACGGCCACGCCCGGGGCCGGAGGTAGAGGGTCGGACGGCGGGACCGGCGTGGCCGGCCCCGCGCTGCCGAAGGCGGCGCCTTGACGACTCGCACGTCACTGTCAGGAAGATCAGTGACCAGCTCGGGCGACTCTGAGACCTGCGGATTGTGTGGGCCCCCGGGGGATCGAACCCCGAACCCGCGGATTAAAAGTCCGCTGCTCTGCCGATTGAGCTAGAGGCCCCGGCCCTCCCCCGCGCCCCGTGCTCGCCCGGCGGAACCTGAGGAAATCCTACAGTCCGTGAGCATCGCCGCCCGCGCTCCACACCCCATGTCGCACAGGATCGTGAGGACGAACGGTCGACGGCCGTCGAGCGCCCCGTGAGGCCCCTTCCCGACCACGACACCCGTCCGGGCGAACCGGCCCACGACGACGCGCCCCGAAACCTCACATCTCCGACACTGACGATCATGAAGCGTCCCGTGCTCCTGCTCATGACCGCGCTCCTGCTCACCGCCTGCAGCGGCGGGCAGCCACCGGCCGCGGAGCCCCAGGTGTCCGCGAGTTTCGCCCAGGGCGGCGAGGGGCCCGCGTTCACCTACGACCCGGCGCTCGTCCCGGTCGGTTCGACCGTCGCGGTCACCCACGCCGAGCAGGACGGTGCCACCGTCGCCACCCTCCGGGTGACCGGGCTGCTGCCGAACCGGACCTATGGCGCGCACGCGCACACGCGGCCCTGCACCGCGGCCTCCGGTGCCGACGCGGGGCCGCACTACCAGTTCTCCGAGGACCCGGTGACACCGAGCGTCGACCCGTCCTACGCCAACCCGATGAACGAGATCTGGCTCGACGTCACCACCGACGCGAACGGCGCAGGCGAGTCGACCGCCACCGTCCCGTGGGTCTTCCCGGACGACCGGCGGGCGGAGTCCGTCGTCCTGCACGAGAAGCCGACCGCCTCCCACGCCGGGCACGCGGGCACCGCGGGCGGACGCCCCGCCTGCGTCACCGTCGACTTCTGAGCGACGCCGAGGTCGGCGCCCGTCCGCGCGCCTGGGACACTGGTAGGCGTGACCGTGTTGGACAGCGTCCGCGACGCGCGGACGGACACCCCCGCCCGCCGTGACCGCGTGCTGCCGCCGTTGCGCATCGGCCCGTTCGAGGTCGACACCCCCGTGGTGCTCGCGCCGATGGCCGGCATCACCAACCCCGGGTTCCGTCGCCTGTGCCGCGAGCAGGGCGCCGGCTACTACGTCTGCGAGATGATCACCGCTCGCGGGCTGGTCGAGAAGAACCCGCTGACGTTCCGCATGATCGCCTTCGACGCGGACGAGCACCCCCGCTCGATGCAGCTGTACGGCGTCGACCCGGCGTCGATGCAGCGGGCCGCGGAGATGATCGTCGAGCGCGACCTCGCCGACCACATCGACATGAACTTCGGCTGCCCGGTCCCCAAGGTCACCCGGAAGGGCGGCGGGGCGGCACTGCCGTTCAAGCGGGAGCTGTTCCGGCGGATCGTGCGGGCCGCGGTCGCCGGCGCCGGCGACCGACCGGTCACCGTCAAGATGCGGATCGGCATCGACGACGAGCACCACACCCACCTCGAGGCCGCGCGGATCGCCGTGGACGAGGGTGCGGTCGCCGTCGCGCTGCACGCGCGCACCGCCGCGCAGCGCTACTCGGGCACGGCGGACTGGGACGAGATCGCCCGGCTGCGCGACGCCGTCCCGGCGCACGTCCCGGTGCTGGGCAACGGCGACATCTTCTCCGCGCAGGACGCGCTGGACATGGTCGCCCGGACCGGCTGCGACGGCGTCGTGGTCGGCCGGGGCTGCCTGGGGCGGCCGTGGCTGTTCGGGGACCTGGAGGCCGCGTTCGCCGGCCGCGAGCTGCCGGCACCCCCGAACCTCGGCCAGGTCGCGGCGACGCTGCGCCGGCACGCCGTCCTGCTGTGCGAGCACATGGGCGACCACAAGGGCATCCGCGACGTCCGCAAGCACATCGCGTGGTACCTCAAGGGCTTCCCGGTCGGCCCGGAGCTGCGGCGCAGCCTCGGCATGGTGGAGTCGATCGACCACCTCGACGAGCTGCTGTCCGGGCTGGACCCGGACGAGCCGTTCCCGGCCGAGGCCGACGGGCCGCGGGGGCGTCAGGGCTCACCCGGTCGCGTCGTGCTGCCCGAGCACTGGCTCGACGACCCGGACGACCCGTCGATCCCCTTCGGGGCGGACGTGGAGCACTCCGGAGGTTGATCGCGGCGACCCCGGGGCGAAACGCGTTACCCCGACCCGGGGGAACCACGGCGCCGAACGGGTGCCGACGACCCCGTACGCCTCAAGCGTCCCAGGGGTGTCACCGATGAACAGTCCCAGTGGCGCCGGAACGGCACGACGACGGGGAGGTGGATCATGACCGACACCGCATGGACGGTGCGCAGGCTCGTGCGGTCCGCCCGCCGCGTCGGCCCGACGCCGCCCGCCCAGGGGCCCGACGCCCCGGACGACGACGACCTCGCCCCCGCCTCACCCGCGGCCCGCGCGGCCCTGCACACCGCGGCCGCCGAGCGGCTCGCCGAGCACCACCGCTACGAGCAGGCCTACCTGCACCTGCGCGAGGCCGTCCGGCTCCTGCACGGCCTCAGCGCGCCGAGCCCGGCCGACGAGCTCGACCGGCTCCGCCGCGAGCACGCCGAGGCCCGGGAGCAGAGCCGCCGCGACAGCCTGACGGCGTCGTACAACCGCCGTTACCTCGACGAGCGGCTGATCGACCTGCTCGCCGCGGGCACCGACCTGCCCGTCTGCCTGGCGCTCGCCGACATCGACCACTTCAAACTGGTCAACGACACCCACGGGCACCCGTTCGGGGACCGGGTCCTGCAGCGGATGGTGCTGGAGCTCGGCCGGGCCCTGCCGCCCGGCGCGTTCTGCGCCCGCTACGGCGGCGAGGAGTTCGCGCTGGTGCTGCCCGGGCTGACCGCCGAGGAGGGCGTCGCGGCCTGCGAGACCGCCCGCGAGCGCGTCGCCGCGCACGACTGGACCGACCTGCACCCCGACCTGCGGATGACGATCAGCATCGGCGTCGCCCGGTCCCGTCCGGGCGACGACGACGTCGAGGCCCTCGTCACCGAGGCCGACGTGCTCCTCTACACGGCCAAGCAGGCGGGACGGAACGCCGTCGCCCACCGCGACGCCGACGGCCGGGTGACCTTGGCCGGGGCGGCAGCCGGACGCAGGTCGATCCCCCAACCGGAGCAGGGCGCGTCGCGCCCCGCGCCACCCGCGTCGGTCCGAGCCGAATAAGATCGGCCGTGCGGTCCCCGCGGCCGCACGATCCGGAAGGGCGCGCCCCCCACCCCGCGCCCCGTCACGCGCGTCCGCTCCGGCGGTCGCGACGAGGAGGCCCGGTGCAGGACGGCGACGACGAGGTGCGCCGGTCCCGGCGTACGCGTCGGCGCCCGGACGACGCGGGCCCGCCCGCGCCCCCCGCACCGCAGGGCCCTCCCGGACCGCCCGTCCCGCCACCCGGGGCGCACCCGTCGGGCCCGCAGCGGCGCCCCGGTGCGCACCCGTCCGGGGCCCAGCCGTCCGGGGCCCAGCCGTCCTCAGCCCAGCCCTCCGGGGCCCAGCCGCGCCCCGGCTCCGGGCCGCATCCGTCCGGGCCACAGCCGCGCCCGGCGACCGGCGCACACCCGTCGCAGCCGCAGCCGCGACCTGCCGACGCCCCGCCGGGGCCGGTCCCCCCGACCGGCGTGCGACGCGTGCGCGGCGGTCCC
>NZ_MCIP01000001.1:1980710-1982123 GCF_001932425.1 Pseudonocardia sp. Ae505_Ps2 | reverse complement strand
GCGCGTCCCGCCACCCCGACCACCGGAACCGGCCCGGGAACCCGGGCGACCCCGGCCGCCACAGCGCGCCCGGGCTCCGGGAGCGGAGTGGCCACCGGGAGCACCGGGGTCGCCGCCACCGCGGAGGCCGGACGGGCCGGGGCGGGCGCGGCGCCGTCCCGCCCCGCACGCCGCGGCGCCGCGGACTCGCGCGTCACCGAGGTCGTCGACGCGCTGGTGCCGCGCCGCCGCCGTCGTCGCTACCGGGACGACCCGCCCGCCACGGACGCCTCCACGGCGGAGGAGGCCGCGCCGGACGAGGCCGTCCCCGGCTCCGCGGAGCCGGAACCGGCAGGCACCCCGCCACCGGCCCGGCCCGACCCCCGCGCCCGTGCGCTGCGGATCGGCGCGGCGGCGGCCGCGGTGCTCGTCCTGGTCACCACCGCCTTCGGGTTCGCCGGGCGCAGCGAGGTCCACGCCGGTGTCCGCGACGTCGTCGCCCTCGCCCCGGACACCGACGCGATCCTCGATGCCGACACCCAGGCCGATGACCAGAACGTCCTGGTGCTGGGTCTGCAGGCCGACCGCGCGAGCACCGCGGAGTCCGCGCGCACCGACACGGCAGTGCTGGTCCACCGGCCCGCGGGCGGTGGACCGGCCGTCACCCTGTCGATCCCCGCGACGCTGGAGGTCTCCCGGCCGCCGTGCCGGCGCTTCGACGCCGCGACCGGCACCTACGGCGACACCGTGCCCGCGGAGTCCCGGACCGCCTTCGCCACCGCCTACGACGTCGGCGGCCCCGCCTGCAGCGTCGGCGTCGTCCAGCAGCTCACCGGCATGCCGGTGAGCGGTTTCGTCGCACTCGACCTGGCCGGGACCCCGGAGCTCGTCGACGCCGTCGGCGGGATCGAGGTCTGCACCGAGCGCCCGGTCGTGGACCCGGTGCTCGGCCCGGTCGTGGAGGGCTCGGGCACCGTGGAGCTCGATGGGGCCACCGCGGTCCGCTTCGCCTCCGCCGCGGGCACCGCGGACAGCTCCCCGGCCAACCGGGTCCGGCGCCAGCAACGCGTGCTCGCCGCGGCGCTGGGCGATGCGCTCTCGACCACCTCGCTGCTGACCCCTGGTGCGCCGGGCCGCTCCGCGGCGGGGGTGTCGTCGGCGCTGTCGGCGGACGGGGTCGACGCCGGCGAGATCCTCACCCTCGCCCGCGGACTCGCCCGGTCGGGTGCCGCGGGCGACGGGGAAGCCCCGCTGTTCCTGTCCGTCCCGGTCAGCGACGCCCCGAACACCCGGGGCCAGCTGGAGCTGCGCCGCTCCGAGGCACGCGCGCTGTTCTCCGCGCTGCGCGAGCACGGACCGCTGCCCGAGAGCGCGACAGCGCCGGCCTCCCGCTCCGCGGGTGCTCCGGGGCCGGGCACCGTCGTGAACCTGGTC
>NZ_MCIP01000001.1:1712465-1980698 GCF_001932425.1 Pseudonocardia sp. Ae505_Ps2 | reverse complement strand
GCCGGGGCCGGTCCCCCCGACCGGCGTGCGACGCGTGCGCGGCGGTCCCGTACCGCGCCGTCCCGGTGAGCCGCCCGCGCCGCAGCGTCCACGTCCGCGTGACGGCGCCGCGCCCGCCCCGTCGCGTCCCACCCCGGTGCCACCCCCGGGCGGCGCCCCGCGCCCGCCGGCGCCCATCGCTCCCGGTGGCGCCGGCACCCGGCCCGCCCGCACCCCCGCGGAGGCGCCGGAGACCGCGCGTCCCGCCACCCCGACCACCGGAACCGGCCCGGGAACCCGGGCGACCCCGGCCGCCACAGCGCGCCCGGGCTCCGGGAGCGGAGTGGCCACCGGGAGCACCGGGGTCGCCGCCACCGCGGAGGCCGGACGGGCCGGGGCGGGCGCGGCGCCGTCCCGCCCCGCACGCCGCGGCGCCGCGGACTCGCGCGTCACCGAGGTCGTCGACGCGCTGGTGCCGCGCCGCCGCCGTCGTCGCTACCGGGACGACCCGCCCGCCACGGACGCCTCCACGGCGGAGGAGGCCGCGCCGGACGAGGCCGTCCCCGGCTCCGCGGAGCCGGAACCGGCAGGCACCCCGCCACCGGCCCGGCCCGACCCCCGCGCCCGTGCGCTGCGGATCGGCGCGGCGGCGGCCGCGGTGCTCGTCCTGGTCACCACCGCCTTCGGGTTCGCCGGGCGCAGCGAGGTCCACGCCGGTGTCCGCGACGTCGTCGCCCTCGCCCCGGACACCGACGCGATCCTCGATGCCGACACCCAGGCCGATGACCAGAACGTCCTGGTGCTGGGTCTGCAGGCCGACCGCGCGAGCACCGCGGAGTCCGCGCGCACCGACACGGCAGTGCTGGTCCACCGGCCCGCGGGCGGTGGACCGGCCGTCACCCTGTCGATCCCCGCGACGCTGGAGGTCTCCCGGCCGCCGTGCCGGCGCTTCGACGCCGCGACCGGCACCTACGGCGACACCGTGCCCGCGGAGTCCCGGACCGCCTTCGCCACCGCCTACGACGTCGGCGGCCCCGCCTGCAGCGTCGGCGTCGTCCAGCAGCTCACCGGCATGCCGGTGAGCGGTTTCGTCGCACTCGACCTGGCCGGGACCCCGGAGCTCGTCGACGCCGTCGGCGGGATCGAGGTCTGCACCGAGCGCCCGGTCGTGGACCCGGTGCTCGGCCCGGTCGTGGAGGGCTCGGGCACCGTGGAGCTCGATGGGGCCACCGCGGTCCGCTTCGCCTCCGCCGCGGGCACCGCGGACAGCTCCCCGGCCAACCGGGTCCGGCGCCAGCAACGCGTGCTCGCCGCGGCGCTGGGCGATGCGCTCTCGACCACCTCGCTGCTGACCCCTGGTGCGCCGGGCCGCTCCGCGGCGGGGGTGTCGTCGGCGCTGTCGGCGGACGGGGTCGACGCCGGCGAGATCCTCACCCTCGCCCGCGGACTCGCCCGGTCGGGTGCCGCGGGCGACGGGGAAGCCCCGCTGTTCCTGTCCGTCCCGGTCAGCGACGCCCCGAACACCCGGGGCCAGCTGGAGCTGCGCCGCTCCGAGGCACGCGCGCTGTTCTCCGCGCTGCGCGAGCACGGACCGCTGCCCGAGAGCGCGACAGCGCCGGCCTCCCGCTCCGCGGGTGCTCCGGGGCCGGGCACCGTCGTGAACCTGGTCGACGCGACCGGTCGCCCCGGTGCCGTCGACCGGATCGCCGCGGACCTGCGCGACCGCGGCTACGAGATCGGCAGCGTCACCCCCGGAACGGCCGCACCGGGCGCGCAGGTCCGCTACTCCCCCGACAACACCGACGCCGCGGGCACCCTCGTGGAGGCGCTGCCGGGTGCCCGCCCCGTCCCGGACCCGACCGCGAGCCGGGTGCTGGAGCTCGTCGTCGGTGCCGGTGATGCGGCTCCGGTGCAGGCCGTCCCCTCCGACGACGCCGACTGCGACTGAACCGCCCGTATCCCCCGAACGGGGTATGTCGTCCAGCGTTCACGGCGGGTTCACCCGCCGCGGCTGAACGTTGCCGCTCGGGGGCCTAGGCTCGGGACATGCGCGACACCTATCAGGAGCAGCTGGACGAGCTGGCCTCCGGCCTGGCAGACATGTGCGACGACGTCGCACGTGCCATGGCGCGCGCCACGACCGCACTGCTCGAGGCCGACCTCCAGCTCGCCGAGCAGGTCATCTCCGAGGACGTCAAGATCGACGACGTCCGTGCCGCCGCAGAGCACCGGGCCTTCGGCCTGCTCGCGCTGCAGGCGCCGGTCGCGACCGACCTGCGGGTCGTCGTCGCCGCGATCCACGGTGCCGGTGACATCGAGCGCATGGGTGACCTCGCCCTGCACGTCGCCCAGGCCGCCCGTCGCAGGCACCCGCAGTCCGTGCTGCCCGACGAGGTGAAGTCCTACTTCGCCGAGATGGGCCGGGTCGGCGTCGAGCTCGCGGAGAAGGCCGGGCGGGTCATCCGAACCCGGGACCTCGACGCGGCGAACGAGCTCGAGGCCGACGACGACGCCGTCGACGACATCCACCAGCACATGTTCACCGTGCTGATGGACCGCAACTGGACCCACGGGGTGTCCGCCGCGGTCGACGTCGCGCTCCTCGCGCGGTTCTACGAGCGGTACGCCGACCACGCCGTCGCCGTCGCTCGCCGGATCGTGTACGTCGTCACCGGCCAGATGCCCGGTCCCCTCGCCGTCTGAGAGCATCGTTGGCCCGTTCGGGGCAGTCGATACACCCCACTCGGCGAACGGTCGACCGATCGGGTTTGACGGTGAGATGCCGGGGGCACGTCTGCTGCATGGAACACGCGAGCTGCGTCGTCACCGAGGTCGTCGGGACCTCGGACGAGAGCGTCGAAGCTGCGATCCGGGACGCCATGAGCCGCGCCGGACACGCCCTCGAGTGGTTCGAGGTGACCGGGGTCCAGTCGACCGTCCTCGGCTCCACCGAGCGCTTCCGTGTCGGCCTGCGGGTCGGCCTGCGTGCCCGCGCCGCCTGACCCCGCCGTTCACCGAGCGTTCACCGGTCCCGGGCCGAAGCCGACGCGAACTCCGATCTAAGGTCGTCGCCATGCGCAGGGAGACGCTCGACGACAACCTCGCGCAGCTCCGGTCCATGCTCGACGAGATGGGTCCGCTCGTCGCAGCCGCGTTCCGCGACGCGTCCGAAGCGTTGCTGTCCGACCGGACCCGGCTCGCCGAGCAGGTCGTCTCCCGCGATCCCGTCATCGACGGTTACCGCGACGCGATCGAGCTCCTCGCCGTCGAGACCATGAACATCCACCAGCCGATGGCCGCTCCGCTGCGAGCGGTGATCACCGCTCTGCGGTGCGCCCAGCAGCTGGAGCGGATGGGCGACCTGGCCCGGCACATCGCCGCCACCGTCGTCCGGAGCGGGGACCACGTGGTGCTCGCCGAGCAGGCCCACCCGCTGTTCGCCGACTACGGCGCCCGGGTCGCGGCCATGGGCGACAAGGCCGTCGAGGTGCTCCGCACCCACAACGTCGTCCTCGCCGCCGAGCTGCGCGAGGACGACGACGTCGTCGACGCGCTGCACCGCCAGGTCTTCGAGCTGATGTTCGGCCCGGACTGGACGGCGGGCGTGCCGGCCGCCGTCCACGCCGCGCTGCTGGCCCGCTTCCACGAGCGCTACGCCGACCACTGCGTGCACCTGGCCGACCACGTCGTCTACGCCGTCACCGGCGGCACCGTGGACGAGCTCCCGGTCCTCTGACCCGGCCCGCGACGACGAACGCCCCCGGCCCCCCGCGAGGGGTCGAGGGCGTTCGCGCCGTGCGGACGTACTGCGAGGTCAGCCGAAGCGGCCGGACACGTAGTCCTCGGTCGCCTTCTGCTTCGGCTGGGAGAAGATCGTCTTCGTCTCGTCGAGCTCGACCAGCTTGCCGGGCTTGCCGGTGCCCTCGATGTTGAAGAAGCCGGTGAAGTCGCTGACCCGCGCCGCCTGCTGCATGTTGTGGGTCACGATGACGATCGTGTAGTCGTTCTTCAGCTCGTTGATCAGGTCCTCGATCGCGAGCGTGGAGATCGGGTCCAGCGCCGAGCACGGCTCGTCCATCAGCAGCACGTCGGGCCGCACCGCGATCGCGCGGGCGATGCAGAGCCGCTGCTGCTGACCACCGGAGAGGCCCGAACCCGGCTTCTCGAGCCGGTCCTTGACCTCGTTCCAGAGGTTCGCGCCGCGCAGCGACCGCTCGACGGTGTCGTCGAACTCGGCCTTCGACGCCCGCTTGTTGTTCAGCTTCATCCCCGCGATGACGTTGTCGTAGATCGACATCGTCGGGAACGGGTTGGGCCGCTGGAAGACCATGCCGATCTGGCGGCGGACGCCGACCGGGTCGACGTTCGCCCCGTAGAGGTCCTGGCCGTCGAGCTCGAGCCGGCCCTCGACGCGGGCGCCGGGGATGTTCTCGTGCATCCGGTTGATCGACCGCAGGAAGGTCGACTTGCCGCAGCCGGACGGACCGATCAGGGCCGTCACCGTCTTCGGCTTGATCGTCATGTTGACGCCCTCGACGGCGAGGAACGACCCGTAGTAGATGTTCAGGTCCTTGGCTTCGACACTCTTGCCCATGTCGCGGATTCCTTATCGGGTCTTCGGGGCGAAAATGCGGGAGATGATGCGGGCGACGATGTTCAGCACCATGACGACGAGCATCAGGACCAGCGCAGCGGTCCAGGCCCGGTCGAGGAACGCCTCACGCGGGATGCCGGGAACGGCGTAGGAGTAGTACGAGAACACCGGCAGCGTGGCCATCGGCCCCGAGAACGGGTTCAGGTTGACGCCGAGCGCGAGACCCGTGGTGACCAGCAGCGGGGCGGTCTCACCGATGACGCGGGCGACGGCGAGCATGACGCCGGTCGCGATACCGCCGGCCGTCGTGGGAATGACGACCTTGAGGATCGTCCGCCACTTCGGCACACCGAGCGCGTACGCGGCCTCGCGCAGCTCGTTCGGGACGATCTTGAGCATCTCCTCGGTGGAGCGCACCACGATCGGGATCATGAGGACGGTCAGGGCGACCGCGCCGGCGAAGCCGAACCGCACCGCCGGGCCGACGAACAGCGCGAACAATGCGAACGCGAACAGACCGGCGACGATCGACGGGATGCCCGTCATGACGTCGACGAAGAACGTGATCGCCCGCGCCAGCCGTGACCGGTTGCCGTACTCGACCAGGTAGATCGCGGTGAGCACACCCACCGGGATGGACATGATCGCGGCGAGCGCCGTGATGATGAGCGTGCCCTGGATGGCGTGCAGCGCACCGCCGCCGACCCCGACGACGCCGCGCATCGAGCTGTTGAAGAACGTCGGGTCGAACCGTGCCCAGCCGTTCGAGACGACGGTCCACAGCACCGACACCAGCGGGATCATCGCGAGCAGGAACGCACCCGTGACGATCGCCGTCACCAACCGGTCGGCGGCCTTGCGGGCGCCCTCCACCGCGCGGGACACCACGTAGGTGGCGACCAGGTACACCACCACGGTCAGGAAGACCCACAGCCCGATGCCGAAGCCGCCCGCCAGGGCGGTCGCACCGGCCGCCACCACGGCCGATCCGGCGACCAGGGCCCACGGCGACCACTTCGGGAGGGAGCCCTTGCGACGCGGCAGAGCCGTCGTCGTGGCCGGGGCCTGCAGCGTGCTTCCGGTCACGGTCGCCTCGGTGTCGGTGCGGTTTCGTTCGGTCCCGGTGGACATCTCAGTTCGCTCCCGAGAACTCGCGGCGGCGCTCGACGATGTAGCGAGCGATCATGTTGACCAGCAGGGTGATCAGGAAGAGCACCAGACCGGACGCGATGAGGACGTTGACGTCGATGCCGGACGCCTCGGGGAACTGCAGCGCGATGTTCGCGGCGATCGTCGACGGGTTGCCGGAGCCGATCAGGTTGAACGTGATCCCGCCGGAGACCGACAGGATGATCGCCACCGCCATGGTCTCGCCGAGCGCGCGGCCGAGGCCGAGCATCGCGCCCGAGACGATCCCGGAGCGGCCGAACGGCAGCACCGCGAGCCGGATCATCTCCCAGCGGGTGGCCCCCAGGGCGAGCGCGGCCTCCTCGTGCAGCTTCGGCGCCTGGAGGAAGACCTCACGGGCGACGGCGGTGATGATCGGCAGGATCATCACCGCGAGGACGAGGCCGACGACCAGCATCGTGCGGCCGGTGGCCGACGGCGGACCGGCGAAGAACGGCAGCCAGCCGAGGTAGGTGTTCAGCCACACCATCAGCCCGACGGTCGCCGGGGCCAGGGTCGCCATGCCCCACAGGCCGTACACGATGGACGGCACCGCGGCCAGCAGGTCGACGACGTAGCTGAGCGTCTGTGCGAGCCGGCGCGGGGCGTAGTGGCTGATGAACAGCGCGACCGCGATCGCCAGCGGCGTCGCCACGATCAACGCGATGACCGCGCTGACCAGCGTGCCGAAGATGAGCGGCGCGATGTAGAGGGCGAGTCCTCCGTGCACCTCGGACGCAGGGGCCACGACGGCAGGGAACGCCTCGCTGACGAGGAAGGCCGCGACGCCCGCAAGGACGACGAGGATGAGGATGCCTGCACCCTTGGCCGACCCGGCGAAGATCCGGTCCCCGAGCTGGGTCACCGGCTTCGCGGGAGCGGGCGCGGGCGAGTTTTCCGTGGTGGTCACTGTGATCCCTGGGGGTGCGGAACGCGCTGGGCAGGGGACTCGAGCGGCCGGGAACCCCGGGCGGTCACCATGATGACGACCGCCCGGGGTTCCTGGCTAGATGACATCCGACTCAGACGCTCAGCCCTGGGCCTTGATCTGGTCGATGACCGGCGTGATCTGGCCGCGCAGGGTGTCCGACAGCGGCGCCGAGCCGGCGTTCTGAGCGGCGGTCTGCTGCCCCTCCGGGCTGACCACGTAGTTCAGGAACGCCTTGGTCGTGTCGGCCTGGGCGGCGTCCGGGTACTGCGGGCAGGCCAGCAGGTAGGACACCAGCACGACCGGGTAGGCACCGCCGGTGGCGGTCCGGTTGAGGTCGAAGGCGAACGAGGTGTCGCCCTGGCCCTCGACGCGCTTCGACTCCTCGAGGATCTTGGCGGCGGCCTCGGCGGTCGGCTCGACCGCCTGGTCGCCCAGCTTGACCTTGGCCTTGCCGAGGTCCTTGGCCTGGCTGGCGTCGGCGTAGCCGATGGTGCCGTCGCCGCCGCCGACGGCGGTCACGACACCGGAGGTGCCCTGAGCGGCCTCGCCACCCTGGACCGGCCAGGTCTGCGCGGCCTTGTCGGTCCACACCGCCGGGGCGGCCTTGTTCAGGAAGTCGGTGAAGTTCTGGGTGGTGCCCGACTCGTCGGATCGGTGCACCGGGGTGACGCGGGTGGCCGGGAGCTGGACGCCCGGGTTGTCCGCGGCGATCTTCGGGTCGTTCCAGGTGGTGATCTGGCCCTTGAAGAGACCGGCGATGGTGGCCGGGGACAGGGTCAGGTCGTTGACTCCGTTCAGCTTGAAGACGACGGCGATCGGCGAGACGTAGCTCGGCACCTCGATGACCGACCCACCGCAGCGCTCACGCGCCTTGGTCAGCTCGTCGTCCTTGAGGTAGGCGTCGGTACCGGCGAACTGGACACCGCCCTGGATGAACTGGGTACGACCTCCGCCGGAGCCGACCGGCTGATAGTTGACGGTGGCACCCGGGTTCGCGCCGCCGAAGCCGGCGATCCAGGCCTGCATGGCCGCCTGCTGGGAGCTCGCGCCCGCACCGGAGATCTGGCCGGTGACGCCCGAGCCCTGGGCGTCCGAGCCGCCGCCCTCGTTCGCCGCACCGCAGCCGGCGACGAACAACGCACAGGACGTGGCGATACCGACGGCAGCCAGGCGCGCCCGGGGCGCACGCCGCTTGGTCTTCACTGCAGTTTCCTCCGAGTCGGCAACGAGCCGGTTGCGGTACGGCGGTCTGGGGTGACCACCCGGCCGCAGACGCTAGGAGCCGCCGTTGGACGCCACCCCCACGGAAGATGAACGTGGGATGAACAGGGTCGGCGACCGGGTGGACCTGCATCACACGTTCGACGGAACATGGTCACCCGTAGTCGAACGGTGACAGGGTCTCACCGGGCGTAGTTGACGTCCGCGGCGTGCACGGCGAACCCGAGGCGCTCGTAGACGCGCACGGCCGGGGCGTTGTCGGCCTCGACGTAGAGCAGCACGGTGTCCAGCCCGCGGTCGTGCAGGTGGTGCAGCCCGGCGAGGGTCAGGACCTTCCCGAGCCCTCGTCCGTGGCTGGCCGGGTCCACACCGAGGACGTAGACCTCGCCCATCGCGCGCTCGTCGCCGGTCGCCGGGTGGACCTTGGTCCAGTGGTAGCCGAGCAGGGTGCCGCCGTCGTCGACCGCGAGCAGGAACCCGGCCGGGTCGAACCAGTCCTCGGCCTCCCGGGCGGCGAGCTCGGCGCCGGTCCAGCCGCCCTGCTCCGGGTGCCAGTCGAAGGCCGCGTTGTTGACGCGGAGGAACTCGTCGTCGTCGCGGCCGGGCTCGAAGGCGCGGATCGTGACGCCGTCGGGGACGGTCAGGGCGGGCAGCGGGCCCGCCTCGGTGGTGCGGCGCATCTGCCACAGCACGCGGTCCCGGCGGTAGCCGCGGCCCGCGGCGAGCTCCTTCGCGGCGTCGAGGTCGCCGTGCGCCCACACGTGCGGGTCGGCGGTGACCTTCTCCACCGCGGTGACGAGCGCGCCGCCGATCCCCCGCCGTCGCGCGTCGGGGTGCACCACCAGCTCGGCGTAGGTGCCGTCGACCTGGGCGTAGCCGGCCACCGCGCCGTCGTCACCGGCGACGACGAGGTGCGTCACGCCGTCGGCGGGGGTGTCCGGGCGCAGGTGCATCAGGTACTGCTCGGAGAGCGGTTCGGCGCCGTCGGCAGCGGTCGCCGCCCTCAGCAGATCCTGCACCGCGGAGACGGTGGCGGCGTCGAGACGGGAGTGCTGCTGCGGGTCCACGAGCGCCGACCCTAGGTCACCGCGGTGCCCACGCTCCACGTCCCGGGCCGGCCGAGGGCCGGGCGCCGGGCAACGGCCGACGGTCCGGGACGGGCTCGGGGTCCGCGTCGTCCTGGTCGGGCGGCGCCGACAGCCCGCCGCGCGACGGCCGGACGAACTTGTAGCCGACGTTGCGCACGGTGCCGATCATCTGCTCGTGCTCGCCGCCGAGCTTGGCGCGCAGCCGCCGGACGTGGACGTCGACGGTGCGGGTGCCGCCGAAGAAGTCGTAGCCCCAGACCTCCTGCAGCAGCTGGGCCCGGGTGAACACCCGGCCCGCGTGCTGCGCGAGGTACTTGAGCAGCTCGAACTCCTTGTAGGTGAGTTCCAGCAGCCGGCCCTTGAGCCGAGCCGAGTACGTCGCCTCGTCGATGACGAGCTCACCGAGGACGAGCGCGCCACCTCCGGACGCGGACTCGGCGCCGGGGCGCGACCGCAGCAGCCTCAGCCGCGCGTCCACCTCCGCCGGGCCGGTGTCGGGGAGCAGGATCTCGTCGACCACCCACTCGCCGGACACGGCGACCAGACCGCCCTCGTTCAGCACGGCGATCACCGGCGCGTCGGTCCCGGCGCTGCCCAGCAGCCGGCACAGGCTGCGCGCGGCGACCAGGTCCGAGCGGGCGTCCACCAGGACGGCGTCGTGCGGACCGGCGTCGAGCAGTGCTGCCACCTCGGGCGCCGCGGTCCGCACGTTGTGCGGCAGCAACGACAGGGCGGGCAGTACGGCTGCCGCATCCGGAGCCGTGGTCAGCAGGAGCAGTTCCATGGACTCCCCCCTTCTCGCGATACGCAGACGATACCGGGACGTCACCCCACGGTCAGCCGCAGAGCGACGGGTTTCACGCCGCGATCTGGATCGTTCTCACCACCGATCGGGTCCGATCCGGGGTCCCGGGGCCGCCCATCGGGCCGGCAGCGGGGCTCTCTACCCTGGTCAGGACGTATTCCGATCCTGTGGAGGCCCGGTCGTGGGACGCCCCGTCCGTCGCGTGCTCGTCGCCGTCCTGGCGGTGGCCGCCGTGCTCGTCGTGGGTGATCTCGCCACCGGCGCGGCCGTCGAGTCGGGCATCTCGCGCGCGTTGCGGGACCGGCTCGACCTCCCCGAGGACCCCCGTGTGCAGGTGCACGGCTTCTCGGTGCTGGCCCAGGCCGCGACCGGCCGCTACGACCACGTCGAGATGACGCTGCAGCGGGTCCCGGTCGGGCCGCTGCGCACCCCCGAGCTCCAGGTGCAGCTGTACGGCCTGCGCGGAGACCTCTCCGATCTCGCCGGTCCCGGGCCGGCCCGGTTCCGTGCGGCGGCGGCCGAGGGGATCGTCCAGATCAGCCCGAACGACGTCCGCCGGATGGTCGTCGACGCCGGGGGGCCCGCCGCCGGGGTGACGCGACTGTCGGTCGAGGCCGTCGACGCGAACGCGATCGACTCGGTGATCCTGGCCGGCGGCGACCCGACGCTGCGCGGGCTCGACCCGCGCAACGCCGCACGGTTCGTCGCGGAGATGCCGGTGGACGGGGCCGACGCGCGGGTGGCCGTGCTGGCCGCGCTCGTCGTCGACCACGGCACCATGCGGGTCGTCCCGCGCGACGTCCGGCTCGACGGCTCGGACGAGCCGGTGCCGGACGCGGTGCGCACCTCGATGCTGCGCGCGCTCGCCGTGGACATCGACCCGGGTCCGCTGCCACTGGGCGTCACCGCGACGTCGGCGAGCGTTCCGGAGTACAACGTGCTGCAGGTCGCCGGTTCGATGCGCGACCTGAGTGTGGGCGCCGGACCGGGTACGTCCCGCTCCGCGGGCTGAGCGGGCCGAGAGGAGGCGTCGGTGGACGTCACGGGTGCAGTGGTGCTGGTCGTCGTCCTGGTGGTGGCGACGCTCGCGGGGCTGGTGCTGCGCAACCGGTCCGGGCGGCTCCGGCCCACCGGCGACGACCGCGGCGCGACCGACGGCGCCGGGCCGGGCTGGGACCTGGCCGGAACCGGTCCGGACGGGCGCCGGGCCCTGCTGCTGCAGCTGTCCTCGCCGGTCTGCGCGCCGTGCCGGCAGACCGCGCGCGTCCTCGGTGACCTGGCCGCGGCGGACCCGGGCCTGGCGCACGTGGAGGTCGACGTGGCCGAGCACGTCGACGTCGCCCGGGCACTGGGCGTGCTGCGGACCCCGACGACGGTCGTCTTCGACGCCCGCGGCGCGGAGGTCCTGCGGGTCTCCGGTGTCCCGCGCGTCGACGAGCTCGTCGCCGCCCTTCCCACCGGCTGAGAACGTGTGTGTGATGTCCGGTCGGCGCCGACCGCTGGGCTCCGCGCCGAACGTGAGCTAGGCTCGGTGACGTGAACTGGCCGCTGACCCGACGCCGCACGGTTGATCTGTGCCGCCTCGCCGGCTGCCTGTGTCTGGACTCCTGACCCGCGTGTCCTGAGCCCGGCGTCCCGCGACGCCGAGGTTCCCACCCCGGTTACTGGAGTCCCATGTCCGCCACGGACCACGGATCCGCGCACTCCGAGCCCCGGCTCGACCCGCGCGGGGTCCGCTTCTCCGCCGCGATCACCACCGTCGTGCTGGCGTTGGTGCTGCTGTCCGGCAGCGGCGTGCTCGTCACCGCACAGGCCGTCGTGTTCGCCGTCGCCTCGTTCGCCGGCATGCGGTTCGCGCCGTACGGCGTGGTCTACCGGCACCTCGTCGCGCCCCGGCTGGGTCCGCCCGCCGAGCGCGAGGACGCCGCCCCGGTCCGCTTCTCGCAGACCGTCGGGCTGGTGTTCACCGCCGTCGCGGCGGTCGGCTACCTGTCCGGACTGACCGTGCTGGGTGTCGTCGCCACGGCGGCGGCACTCGTGGCGGCCTTCCTCAACGCGGCCTTCGGCTTCTGCCTGGGCTGCGAGATGTACGGGCTCCTCGCCCGCCTGCGCGGTGGCGCCGCCGCCGCGCGTTCCTGACCCACCCTCGACACGACTCGGGAGAGAAACGAACATGAGCCGCGAGGACGTCCTCGTCACCGCCGACTGGGCGGAGCAGAACCTGGAGACCGACGGGGTGGTGTTCCTCGAGGTCGACGAGGACACCACCGCCTACGACGGGGGCCACATCCCCGGTGCGGTCAAGGTCAACTGGACCGACGAGCTGCAGGACGCGGTCCGTCGTGACATCCCCACCAAGGAGCAGTTCGAGCAGCTGCTCTCGGCCAAGGGCGTCGCCAACGACGACCTGGTCGTGCTCTACGGCGGCAACAACAACTGGTTCGCCGCGTACGCGTACTGGGAGTTCAAGCTCTACGGCCACGACAAGGTCGTGCTGCTCGACGGCGGCCGCAAGAAGTGGGAGCTCGACGGCCGGACCCTGACCACCGACGTCAAGGACCGCCCCGCGACCTCCTACACCGCGAAGGAGGCCGACACCTCGATCCGCGCTTTCCGCGACGAGGTCGTCGACGCGATCGACACCAAGAACCTGGTCGACGTCCGGTCACCCGACGAGTTCTCCGGCAAGATCCTGGCCCCGGCCCACCTCCCGCAGGAGCAGAGCCAGCGTCCGGGCCACGTGCCGAGCGCGATCAACATCCCGTGGTCGAAGGCGGCCAACGAGGACGGCACGTTCAAGTCGAACGAGGAGCTCGCCTCCCTCTACAAGGAGGCCGGCTTCGACGAGGGCAAGGCGACCATCGCCTACTGCCGCATCGGCGAGCGCTCCAGCCACACCTGGGTCGTGCTGCACGAGCTCCTGGGCCACTCCGACGTCAAGAACTACGACGGCAGCTGGACCGAGTACGGCTCGCTGATCGGCGTGCCGATCGAGCTGGGAGCGAAGTGACATGTGTGCCGCACCTGACCAGAACCTGACCCTGCCCCCGAACACGGACCTCTCCAAGGAGACCGTGCTCGCCGGCCGCGTCATCGCCGGTGGCGACCCGGTGGCCGGGGCCTTCGTCCGGCTGCTGGACGGCACCGGGGAGTTCACCGCGGAGGTCGTGTCCTCGGCCTCGGGTGACTTCCGGTTCTTCGCCGCCCCGGGCACCTGGACCGTCCGGGCGCTGTCGCGCTCGGGCAACGGCCAGTCCGAGCTCGTTGCCGACGGGCCGGGCCTGCACAGCGCGGAGATCGCCGTCGCCTGACCGGTCCGCGGGGCCGCCGCCCCCGACCGCACGAACGGGCCCCTCGTACGAGAGCTTTCGTACGAGGGGCCCGTTCGTGCGTGGACAGGGGCATCGGCACGGCACTCGGTGCCCGGACCGGGGCGGCGGTAGAGTGGCCGGTCGTGCACTGGTTCTCCACCGGGCTGTTGATCGCCCTGTCCGCGGGAACCGCCGCCTGGGCCGGATGGTTGCTCCGTCGCCTGTTCGTCGTCGAGCCCGCCGCCGCGCCCGGGCCGGGTCCCGATCCCGAACGGGACCCCGACGACCACCACACCGAGGAGCAGACCCCGTGACCGACCCCGAGCCCGCCGCAGCCGCCGACGAGGAGTTGCAGACCACCATCACCGGACCGGAGAACGCGGCCCCGGACTCCCCGCAGCGCAACCGGCCGCAGTGGCCCGACCTGCCCGTCGACGACGACACCGCCAACCTGCGGCAGGGCCCCGACCTGCACGAGGCCTGCCTCGGCCTGCTCCCGCTCGTCGGGACCTGGCGGGGCACCGGCGAGGTCGTCTACCCGACGATCGAGGGCCCGTTCCACTTCGGCCAGCAGATCACCTGGGCGCACGACGGCCGCCCGTTCCTGTCCTACGAGGCACGCTCCTGGCTGCTCGACGACGACGGCGGCATCATCCGCCAGGCCGCGCGCGAGACCGGGTTCTGGCGTCCCCAGGAGGACGGCTCGATCGAGGTGCTGATCGCGCACAACACCGGCATCGTCGAGGTCTACTACGGCCCCCGGGGCGACATGCGGTCCTGGCAGATCGAGACCGACGCCGTCGCCCGGACGCCGTCGGCCAAGGAGGTCACCGCGGCGAAGCGGCTCTACGGCCTGGTCAACCAGGGCGACCTCGCCTACGTCGACGAGCGCGCGATGGTCGGGCAGCCGATGCAGCCGCACATCTCGGCCGTCCTGCACCGGGTGGTCGGCTAGTTGGTCGCGGTCCGGGTCCGCCCCTGCGGCGGACACGCGGTGCTGCTGGAGGTCGACGACGCCGCCGGGGTGGCGGCCGTCGTCGCCGCCGTGCGGGACGCCGGGCTGCCCGAGGTGCGGGAGCTGGTCCCGGCCGCCCGGACCGTGCTCGTCGAGGTGGCGCCCGGGGCCACCACCGAGCGGGTCGTGCAGGTGGCGCGGGCCGCGGACGCCGACGCCGGCGAGGCGGGCACCGGCACGGTCCACACGCTGGCCGTGACCTACGACGGCGAGGACCTCGCACTCGTCGCCGGGACCGCGGGCCTGTCCGTCGACGAGGTGGTCGCGCTGCACAGCGGCGCCGAGTACCGGGTGGACTTCTGCGGCTTCGCGCCGGGCTTCGGCTATCTGTCGGGCCTCCCCGAGCCGCTGCAGCAGCCGCGGCTGGAGAGCTCGCGGACCGCGGTGCCCGCCGGCTCGGTCGGGATCGCCGACGTCTACAGCTGCGTCTACCCGCGTCGCTCCCCCGGCGGCTGGCGGCTGATCGGCCGCACCGACGCCGTCCTGTTCGACCCCGTCGCCGACCCGCCGGCGCTGTTCACCCCCGGCGACCGCGTCCGGTTCGAGCCCCGGTGAACGCGCTGCTGGTGGTGCGGGCCGGACCGCAGGCGCTGGTGACCGACCGCGGTCGTCCCGGGCATGCGCACCTGGGGATCCCGCCGTCGGGTGCGCTGGACCGGCCGGCCTACGAGCTGGGGAACCGCCTGGTCGGCAACGACGACGGCGCCGCCGGCCTGGAGCTGCTCGGCGGCGGGCTGCGGGTGCGCGCCAGGGGCGGCCGGACCGTCGCCGTCACCGGGGCGCCCGCGCCGGTGCTCGTCGACGGCCGGCCTGCCGGGTCCCACCGGGCGCTGCACCTGCCCGACGGCGCCGAGCTCGCGGTCGGGACGCCGGTCGGCGGGCTGCGGTGCTACCTCGCCGTCGCGGGCGGGGTGGACGCTCCGGTCGCGCTGGGCAGCCGCAGCACGGATCTGCTGTCGGGGCTGGGCCCCGACCCCGTCGCCGACGGCGACGAGCTGCCGGTCGGCCCGTGGTCGGGCCGGGTCCCGGTGTCCGGGCCGGTCCCGGTGTCGGTGCCCGGTGCCGTGGTCGGGCTGCGGGTGCGTCCCGGCCCCCGCGACGACTGGTTCACCGACCCGCACGGCGCCCTCGCCGGTCCGCTGTGGACGGTGACGGCGGACGGGAACCGGATCGGGGTCCGCCTCGACGGGCCGTCCCCGGGGCGGCGTCCGGAGTGGAGCGACCGGGAGCTCCCGAGCGAGGGGATGGTGACCGGCGCGGTGCAGGTCCCGCCGGACGGGCCGCCGGTGGTGTTCCTCGCCGACCACCCGACGACCGGCGGCTACCCGGTGATCGGCGTCGTCGACCCCGCCGACCTGCCGCTGCTCGCCCAGGCCCCGCCGGGGACGGGCGTGCGGTTCACCGTGCTGCGCTGAGGCTCAGCGCTCGGCGTCCTCGCCGTCGAGGATGGTGCGGACCTCGTCGACGGCCATCCCGGAGAGCCGGCCGATCTGCGCCGGGTCGAGCCCGCACTCGTGCAGGCGCCGGACGGCGCCGGCCAGGTCGTCACGGCGGCGGCGCAGGACCTCGTCGAGCTCGGCGATGCGGTCGCGGGTGTCGTCGAGCCGTTCGGTCGCGTCGACGGCGCGGGCCGGGTCCTCGATGAGCACTCCGAGCAGCCGGTCCTTCGCGTCGCCGGCCGTCGGAGTGCGGGCCCCCGCGGGCGGGACGACGGCGAGCGGCAGCTCCTGCTGCTCCCCTCCGGGGAGATCGGGCTGCGGGTCGACGACCGCGTCGGCGCCGCGCAGACGCGCCCGCTGCACGGCCCGGGCGGCGAGGGCCTGCTGCACGGCCCGGGAGACCGGCTCGGGCGTCGGTCGGGACGCGGCCCCGGTGGGCGGGGTCGGTACGGCGGGTGGGACCGGTGTGGCCGGCATCGCGGACGTCGCGGGGAGGTCCTCGGACGCCGGTTCGGTGCGCTCGGCCGACCAGGGCGGCAGCGGACCGGTCGCGGTGTCCTGCCGGTCGACCGGGGTCCGCTCCGTCGCCGGGGTCGCGGTGTCGTCTCCGGCCGGGGTCTGCTCGGCCGCGGCGGGCGTGGCGTCCGGGCCGGGCGCGACGACGTCGGTGAGGTCGTCGACGACGCGCAGCCGCGCGACCGGCCACTCCGGGGCCGACGGCGTCGCCGGGTGGTCCGAGGTCCCCGCCGCATCCTGGTGCGTGGTGCTCTGGTCCGCTGCGTCCTGGTCAGCGGCGCCCTGGTTCGTCGTGTCCTGGTCAGCGGCGCCCTGGTTCGTCGTGTCCTGGTCAGCGGCGCCCTGGTTCGTCGTGTCCTGGTCCGCGGCGTCCTGGTCCGCGGCGTTCCGGTCCGGCGCGTTCTGGCCCGGCACGTTCCGGTCCGGCACGTTCCGGTCCGCCGCGTCCTGGACCGGCACGTTCTGGTCCGCGGCGGCCCGGTCAGCGGTGCCCCGGTCAGCGGCGGCATCGGTCAGGGCGGCGGCATCGGTGTGCCGGGCCGTTCGCAGACCGGTCGACCGGGAACGCGGGGTCGGTCGTGGCCGGGGCAGCGGCTCCCCCGCGGCACCCGACGCACCTCCACCCGACGCTCCGGCACCCGGCGCACCGGCACCGGACACCCCGGCACCCGACGCCGGCGGAACCGCGGCGAGCGACACGGCGGCCGTCGCCTCCGGGGCACGGCCCCGGGCGAGGGTGGCCGCGTCGGGCAGCTCGTCGGCCGGGGCGAACAGTGCCTCCAGCGAGCCGTCGCCCCCGTCGTCCCCGTCGTCGTCGGGAGCGGCGTGCCGCGCCGCACCGGACGCGACGGCCGCGCCGGCGTACGCGGGCACCCGCGGCAGCGGACCCGTGTCCGCGCCGCGCTCGGCGACCACGTCGGCGACGGTCCGTACACGCGCCGGGGGCGGCGGGTCGGCCGGACCACCGGCCGCCTCACCGGTCCAGTCCGCATAGGACGGCTGCGGGTCCGCGACCGTGCGCGGGGGCTCGAGCGGCAGCGGCACGGGCGCGGAGGTGCGGCGCGCACGCCACACCCCCCACAGGACCAGTACCACGAGCACGCCCGCGCCCAGCACCGCCACGAGGGGCAGGACCGGGACCGTGAACGAGCCGAGCTGCATGGGCCCGGACCTTATTGGGGTCCCGGGCCCCGCGCGGGGAACCTCAGCTGCTGCGCGTCCCCGTCGAGGGCTGCGCCGCGTCCGTCCGGCCCTTGTCCCCGGTGGCCGTGCCGGAACCGTTGCGGGTCGCGCCGTTGCCCTTCCCGCCGCCCTGCGACGACGGCTCGGACCCCGACGACGCACCGTTACGACCGTTCTGACCGTGGCCGGCCTGGCCGGAGCCGTTGCGCGCGCCCTCCGGACCTGGTCGTGCCGGGCCGCGCCCGGGAGCCGGGTTCGCGGTCGTCGGCGGCTCCACGTCGGCCTTCGCGCCCTCGGCCGCGGTGCCCTTGTCCCCTGCCGGCGGCTTCTGCGAACCATCCGTTGGGGTGTCACCGGAACGGCGGACGGCGCCGACCGCGACCGTGCGCTCGGCGTCGCCGCCGGACTTCGGACGCGGGTCCTGGACCGGCACCACCGACGTCTTCGGCTCCGCCTCGGCAGGCCGGGAGCCCGACGCGGGCCGGAACAGCTCGGCGGGCTCGGGCTCGTCACCGGGGCGGGCCGCGGTGGCACGCTCGGCACCACCCTGCTGCCCGGTGGGGGCCGGCGACGGGCGCGGGCCCGGTGCGGGCCGCGGGCCCGGGCGCGGACCGGAGCTCTTGTCCGCCTCGGTCTTGTCCCCGTCGGTACCACCCGGCCGCTGTCCCGCGCCGTCGGCCCGGGCGGGCTGCGGCGCGCCGGCCGGACGGCCACCGCCCGACCCACCGGAGCCGGGCGAGACCGGACCCGAGGCCGGCCGGGGCTGGGACCCGGAGTCCTGGCGGCCCGGGCCGGGGCCCGGCTGCGGACGCGGACCGGGACGCGGTGCCGCGTCGGCCGACGGCGACGCCTGAGCGGCCGCCGGTCGGGCGCCGTTCACCCCGGCACCGTTGACACCCGCCGCGGGTGCCTGCGGGCGGCCGTTCGGGGAACTCTGCGGACGCGCAGAGCCCTGCTCCTTCTGACCGGGACGCTCCTGCTGACCGGGCCGCTGCTCGGCCCCCGGACGCTCCTCGGCGCCGGACCGGGAGCCGGGACGCTGCGGCTCCGGGGCACCCGGGCGCGGGCCGGGACGACCGGGCCGCTGGTCCGCGGAGTCGGGACGGGCCTTGGGCTGGTCGGAGCGGCCCTGGTCGGAGCGGCCCTGGGCGGAACGGTCGTCGGACGACGCCGCCTCGCCGGCCGGTCCACCGGGCTTCTGCGCCGGACCGGGGACCGGTCGGACCTCGTGGCGGGCCTTGTCCCCCGCGGCCGGGTCCTTCCCGACCTCGGCGCGCAGCTCGTCGCGACGACGGGTCAGCTCGCTGACCTCCGTGCGGAGCTTGTCGCCCTGCTCACGGGCACGGTCGGCGTCGGCGCGGGCGCGGTCGACCTGCTTGCGGGCCTCCGCGACGACGCGCTCGGCGTCGGCACGGGCCTTGTTGCGGATCTCCTCCGCCTCCTCCTCGGCCTTCTGCAGGATCGCCTGCATGCGGTCGGAGAAGCTGTCGACGGCACCGTGTCGGTCGGAGTCCGACGGCCCCGGGACGGGGCGTGGGCCGGGACGCGGCACCGGGCGGGGTGGCCCACCCGCCGGCCCGACGGCGAACCCGCCGGGCGGCGGCACCTGCATGGGCGGCGGGATCGGCCTGCTCCGCAGCGCCTCGAGGTCCGCCCGCATCCGGCCCATCACCCGCTGCATCCCGACGATGTGCTCGTCGACCTGCCGCCGGTCGTAGCCGCGGAGAACGACGTCGAACCGCGGGGAACCGCCCGGGCGGTCCGCCCCGTCTGCCGTCATCGCCTCTCCTCAGGTCGTCGACATGGGTGCCCTCGACGGGCACGTTCGAGGTCGGCGGACCGACGGTCCGGCGCGACCTCGCCGGTCAGGGTAGTCACGACGACGGGGTCGCGGCGAACCACGCAGCGTGCACCGGTCGTCCGTCGGCGTGGCGGGCCCCGCGACGGACGGTTCCGTGACACGATGTTCGGTCACCGTCCTCGTGACCCGATCCTACCGGGCCACACCGAATACCATCGGCGGTGTGGACAGCACACTGAAGGGCACGTTGCACCGGCGTGGGCTCCGGATGACCCCTCAACGCCAGCTCGTGCTGGACGCGGTCAGGGAGCTGGGGCACGCGACACCCGAGCAGGTGTGCACCCGGGTCCAGGCGACGGCACCGGCGGTGAACATCACGACCGTGTACCGGACGCTGGACCTGCTCGAGGAGCTCGGCGTCGTCCGGCACGCCCATCTCGGGCACGGGGCGCCGACCTACTCCGAGCACCAGCACCGCCACGTCCACCTCGTCTGCCACCACTGCGGCCGGGTGGACGAGGCGCCGACCGAGCTGCTCTCCGATGTGGCGAGTCGCACGCTCGCCGACCTGGGATTCCGCCTGGACGCGACGCACGTGGCCCTGTCCGGCACGTGTGTCGACTGTGCGCACGACGACGAGGACTCCACAGAAGAGGACTCCGCCGAAGGAGCCCCCCAGCAGGACGACACGGCGCCCCCCGAGGGCGCGGAGGGAGACCGGTGACCGTTCCCGGATCCGAGCAGACCCCGGACACCACCGACGCCGAAGGCTCGACCCCCGACCCGGACGACGCCGTCGCCGCGCACCACGGCGACCCGCCGGCCGAGCAGCGGGCGATGGCCCGCTCGGCGGCCGTCGTCGACCGCGGGCACCGCGAGGTGCTGGCGGTGACCGGCGAGGAGCGGCTGTCTTGGCTGCACCTGCTGCTCACCCAGCACGTCAGCGAGCTGCCGCCCGGCACCGGCACCGAGGCCCTGGTGCTCGACGCGCAGGGCCGGGTGCTGCACCACATGGCCGTCGCGTCGTCGGCGGACACGGTCTGGCTCGACACCGAGCCCGGTGAGGGCGCCGCCCTGCTCGACTACCTGTCCAAGATGGTCTTCTGGTCGAAGGTCGAGCCGCGCGACGTCACCGCCGAGCTGGCCGTGCTGTCCGTCGTCGGCCCCGAGACCCCCGCCGTGCTCGCCGCGGCCGGGCTCCCGGTGCCCGATGCGCCGAACGGCGTCGCGGCCCTGCCGGACGGCGGGTTCGTGCGACGGATGCCGTGGCCGGGCCGGGACGCGGCGGACGTCGTCGTCCCCCGCGGCACGAAGGACACCCGCTGGGCGGACCTCACCGCCGCCGGGGCGCGGGCCGCCGGGACGATCGCGTTCGAGGCGCTGCGGGTGGAGTCGCGCGCGCCGCGCCTGCACCGCGACACCGACGACCGCACCATCCCGCACGAGGTCGGCTGGATCGGCTCCGCCGTGCACCTCACCAAGGGCTGCTACCGGGGGCAGGAGACCGTCGCCCGGGTGGCGAACCTGGGCCGCCCCCCGCGGCGCACGGTGCTGCTGATGCTCGACGCGGGCGACGAGGACCTGCCCCGCACCGGCGACCCGGTGGTGCGCGACGGCCGCACGGTCGGCCGGGTGGGCACGGTCGTCCAGCACCACGAGCTGGGCCCGGTGGCGCTCGCGCTGCTCAAGCGGTCGGTCCCGGTCGACGCCGAGCTGACCGCGGGCGTCGACGACCGGGTCTCCCCGGCCACGATCGACCCGGACTCCTACGAGCCGGACCCGGACACCCCGCCGCCGGGCCGTGCCGCCCGGGAACGGACGGGCGGCGCCGCGCGCCGGGGGTGACGCGCGGCCCGGCCGGACCACCGTGGGACGGCCACCGGGTGAACACCCGGGTGTCCCGCACCGGTCCGCGCCCGGGTCCGCCTGTGACGACGGCGGTGCCGCGTCGCATGTTCCGGGGTGAGCAGGGTACGGTTGGTCCCACGACATTGATGAGACGAGAGGGGCCGCCGGGTCGTGCGCAATGACCGGCCGCCCCTTCCCTGTTGTAAGGGGGACCTGCCATGGGGCGTGGACGAGCCAAGGCCAAGCAGACGAAGGTGGCCCGTGAGCTCAAGTACAGCTCCCCTTCTATGGATCTCGACGCCTTGCAGCGGGAGATCGGTAGTGCGACGGCGGTGACGACGACGGACAGCCGCGAGGACGACTACGGCGAGTACGACGACCTCGCCGCCAAGTACAACGACGAGGACGACGACCCTCGGCGTTGACGGCCACTTCGGCGCCCGGCCCCCGTCGTGTTGCGACGGTCCGGGCGCCGTGGCACGTGCCGACCCGGTGAGCCCGCTCGCCGGACCGGTCGCACCGGCCGGTTTCCCCTGGCCGCTCGGATAGGGCAAGATCACGACCTGTCTCCCGTGGGAGGCGTGGTCACCGGTCCCGTCACGTCCGAGGTGTTCAGCAGATGCGCGGCAACCTGTTCGCGGTCGCCGTCAACCTGGTCGTGCTGACCGTACGGTCGGACCGCCTGCACGTGCTGCTCATCGAACGGGGCGAGCCCCCGTTCCTCGGGCACTGGGCGCTGCCCGGTGGTTTCGTGCGCCCTGAGGAGGATCTGGTCCACACCGCCAGTCGGCGGTTGGACGAGGAGACCGGGACCGACACCGGCAACGCCGTCTGCGGGCACCTCGAGCAGCTGGCGAGCTACGCCGCCCCCGACCGCGATCCTCGCGGCCGGGTCCTGTCCGTCGGCTACCTCGCGCTCCTTCCGGACATGCCGGAGCCGACGCCGGGCGGCGGGGCCACCGCATCCGCGTGGTGTGCCGTCGACGACGTGCCGCAGCTGGCGTTCGACCACCAGCGCATCCTCGCCGACGGTGTGGAGCGGGCGAAGTCGAAGCTCGAGTACACGACGCTCGCCGTGTCGTTCTGTCCGGACGAGTTCACGGTGACCGACCTGCGCCGGGTCTACGAGGCCGTCTGGGAGACCTCCCTCGACCCGCGCAACTTCCAGCGCAAGGTGACCTCCACCGACGGCTTCCTCGTGCCGACGACGACGCTGGTCACCGGTGGCCGCGGGCGTCCGCCCCGGTTGTTCCGCCGGGGTCCGGCGACCGCACTGCACCCCCCGATGCTGCGCGAGTCGCACCGCGCCGGGAACCGACCGACCGCGCAGGACGCGGCGTCGCCGCCGGGACCGGCGTAGCGCACGGTCGAGGAGACCCGGACCGGGTCGCCGCCCGGCTGAGCCACGCCCGACCGAGCGCCGGCGACACCCCCTGCGCCGAATTCGCTTACCGGGTAAGCGACTCCCACGCGGAGACCGTCCCCGGCCGGCGGCCGGGACGACGCCGCGACGCTGACGGTACGAGGAGCGCGCCGGATGGCGGAGGGACGCGCCGCGGAGCCGGGCACCGAACCGGAACCGAGCGCACCGGACTGCCGGCCCCGGCGGAACCGGGCGGCACGGGCCGCTCAGAAGCGGGGGTGCTCCCCGCGCAGCTGCACCCGGGCGCCGAGCTCGCCGGAACCGGCACCGTCGACGTCGCCGATCCGGCCGACCTCGCCCAGGATCCAGGCGGGCACGTGCCGCGCGGTGAGGACGGCCAGGGCGCGGTCGACGTCCTCGGGCGGGAGCACCGCGACCATCCCGACGCCCATGTTGAACGTCTTCTCCATCTCCGCACGCTCGACGCGGCCGCGGGACTGGATCAGCTTGAAGATCGGCGCCGGCGTCCAGGAGCCGCGTTCCACGGTGGCGGCGAGACCGTCGGGCAGCACCCGCTCCAGGTTGCGGGCCAGCCCGCCGCCGGTGATGTGGGAGAACGTCCGCACGCCGGTCTCGGCGGTGATCGCCAGGCAGTCCTTGGCGTAGATCCGGGTCGGAACGAGCAGCTCCTCGCCGAGGGAGTGGTCGAACTCCTCCAGCTCACCGGCCAGCGGCAGCCGGGCGATGTCGAGCAGCACGTGACGGGCCAGAGAGTATCCGTTGGAGTGCAGCCCGGAGGAGCCGAGCGCGACCAGCACGTCGCCGGGGCGGACCCGCTCGGGTCGCAGCATCTTCTCGGCGTCGACGACACCGACACCGGTCGCGGAGAGGTCGTAGGCGCCCTCCTCCATCAGGCCGGGGTGCTCGGCGGTCTCGCCGCCGAGCAGCGCGCAGCCCGCGGTCTGGCAGCCCTCCGCGATGCCGCGCACGAGTGTCGCCACCTTGTCGGGGACGATCTTGCCGATGGCGATGTAGTCCTGCAGGAACAGCGGCTCGGCCCCGCAGACCACCAGGTCGTCGACGACCATCGCGACGAGGTCCTGACCGATGGTGTCGTGCTTGTCCATCGCCTGCGCGATCGCGACCTTGGTGCCGACGCCGTCGGTCGAGGCGGCCAGCACCGGCTCGGAGTACTTGCCGAACTTCGCCGCGAACAGGCCCGCGAACCCGCCGATGCCGCCGCGCACCTCGGGCCGGGTCGCCTTCTCGGCGAACGGACGAAAACGTTCGACCGCCTGCTCCCCCGCATCGATGTCCACCCCCGCGGAGGCGTAGCTGGCGGGGCCGGGCTCGGTCGAGGGCATGCGTGGTCTCTCCAGGTCGGGGCGGGGTCGTGATCGGGTGCCGCTACGGGCGGGTCAGCGCTTCCCCGGCACCGTATCCGACGGACAACGGCCCCGGATCGCCAGAGGCCGCACCGGACGCCGTCGGCTCCGGGACGTCCTCCAGCAGGTGCTTGCCGAGCTGGGCCTCCTCCGGCAGCGGGATCGGGTACTCCCCGTCGAAGCAGGCGCAGCACAGCCGCGAGCGTGGCTGCTCGGAGGCGGCGACCATCTGGTCGACCGAGACGTAGCCGAGGCTGTCCGAGCCGATCGAGCGTCGGACGCCCTCGGTGTCGGCGCCGTTGGCGATGAGCTCGGCCCGGCTGGCGAAGTCGATGCCGTAGAAGCAGGGCCAGCGCACCGGCGGCGAGGCGATCCGCACGTGCACCTCGAGCGCGCCGGCCTCGCGCAGCATCCGCACCAGCGCGCGCTGGGTGTTGCCGCGGACGATCGAGTCGTCGACGACGACCAGGCGCTTGCCGCGGATGACGTTGCGCAGCGGGTTCAGCTTCAGCCGGATGCCGAGCTGGCGGATGGTCTGGCTGGGCTGGATGAAGGTCCTCCCGACGTAGGCGTTCTTCACCAGGCCCTGGCCGTAGGGGATGCCGGAGCCCTGGGCGTAGCCGATCGCGGCCGGGGTGCCGGACTCCGGGACCGGGATGACCAGGTCGGCCTCGACCGGGTGCTCCTCGGCGAGCCGGCGGCCGATCTCGACCCGGGTGTCGTAGACCGAGCGGCCGGCGATGGTGGTGTCCGGGCGCGCCAGGTAGACGTACTCGAACACGCAGCCCTTCGGCTCCGGGGCGGCGAAGCGCTGGCTGCGGATGCCGTCGGAGTCGATCGCGATGAGCTCGCCCGGCTCGACCTCGCGGACGAAGGAGGCACCGACGATGTCCAGCGCCGCCGTCTCCGACGCGACGACCCAGCCCCGCTCCAGGCGGCCCAGCACCAGCGGGCGGACGCCGTGGGAGTCACGGGCGGCGTAGAGGGTGTTCTCGTCGGCGAAGGTCAGCGAGAACGCGCCGCGCAGCCGCGGCAGCAGCCGCATCGCGGCCTCGTAGACGCCGAGGTCCGCCGCGCCCGCGGCGAGCAGCTCGGTGAGCAGGTCGGAGTCGGTGGTCGCGCGCAGCCCGGACCGCTTGCGGTTCTCCAGCTTCGCGACGGCGTCGCGCAGCTCGGCGGTGTTGACGAGGTTGCCGTTGTGGCCCAGCGCGAGGCCCGAGCCCGCGGCGGTGGTCCGGAACGTCGGCTGGGCGTTCTCCCAGGTCGTCGCGCCGGTCGTCGAATAGCGGCAGTGCCCGACGGCGAGGTGCCCGCGCAGCGAGGACAGCGTCTGCTCGTCGAACACCTGGCTGACCAGGCCGAGGTCCTTGAACACCACGGTGCGACGGCCGTCGGACACGGCGATGCCGGCGGCCTCCTGGCCGCGGTGCTGCAGCGCGTAGAGGCCGTAGTAGGTCATCTTCGCGATGTCCTCGCCGGGGGCCCAGACGCCGAACACACCGCACTCCTCGCGGGGTCCTGACTCGTCGGGCTCGGGGGCGGGGGGGGCGACAGGGGTGAGGGAGAGGGTTCGTTCAGGGCTGACGTGCTCGTTCCGGACGGAACTCAACGCGGCGCTCCTCGGCTGGCGGCGTACCGGGACCAGGGCACGACTGTACGCCCCGAGATCACCCATCCCCAGGTACGGGGACAGGGGTCACGTCGGCGTCGCACACCGCTCCCGTCCGGTCACGGCGTGCGCAGCGGCAGGAACGAGGCGATCTCCCCCGCCCGCGACCCCGACGCGGACACCCGCCCGGTGGCGACGGCGTCGTCCCAGCTCAGGCGGCCGATGGCGAGCGCGATCCAGGTCCGCGGATCGGCCTCGACGACGTTCGGCGGGGTGCCGCGGGTGTGCCGCGGCCCCTCGACGCACTGCACCGCACCGAACGGCGGGACCCGCACCTCGACGCTGCGGCCGGGGGCACGCCGGGCCAGCTCGTCCAGTGACTCCCTGACCGCGGCCTTGCGCACCGCCCGCTCCGGCTCGACGTCCCGGTCGACCCAGTCCGCGAGGAGGTCGGACATCAGACCGAGACGGCGCCGAACCGCGCGGGGAGGGTGCCCTCCCAGGCGGTGCGCAGCTCGTCGAGCGGCACCGCGCCGACGGCGTCGCCCAGGTCGAGGACGTCGCCGCCGGTCTCGCCGAGCCGCAGCGCAGGAACACCGGTCTCGGCGGCGCGGACGAGGAACGCGTCGGCCCCGGCGGCGGGAACGGTGACCAGCACCCGTCCGGCGGACTCGGCGAACAGCGCGGTGAAGGAGTCCTCGTGCACCCCGGCCAGGTCGACGCGGGCGCCCCGGCCCCCGGCGAGTGCGGCCTCGACCAGACCCTGGGCCAGGCCGCCGTCGGACAGGTCGTGGCTTCCGGTCAGGGCCCGGTCCGCGGCCGCGGCCGCCAGGAGCTGCGCGAGGCGCCGTTCGTGCTCCAGGTCCACGGCGGGCGGCCGTCCGCCGAGGTGCCCGTGCACCTCGTGCGCCCACTCCGACCCGCCGAACTCGGCGGTGGTGGTGCCGAGCAGGACGACCGTGTCGCCGTCGGCACCGGCGAACCCGGACCGGACCGCGGTGGTGACGTCGTCGATCACGCCGAGCACGCCGACGACCGGGGTCGGCAGGATCGCCGTCGTCCCGGTCTGGTTGTAGAAGCTCACGTTGCCGCCGGTGACCGGGGTGCCCAGCACCGCGCAGCCGTCGGCGAGGCCGCGCACGGCCTGCTCGAACTGCCACATGACGTGCGGGTCCTCCGGCGAGCCGAAGTTCAGGCAGTCGGTGACGGCGAGCGGGACGGCGCCGGAGGTCGCGACGTTGCGGTAGGCCTCGGCCAGCGCGAGCTGCGCGCCGACGTACGGGTCGAGCGCGACGAAGCGGGAGTTGCAGTCGGTCGCGACGGCGATGCCGCGGCCGGTGGACTCGTCGACCTGCACGACCCCGGAGTCGGCGCCGTGCGCGGCGACGGTGTTGCCGCGCACGTAGCGGTCGTACTGGTCGGTGACCCAGGCCCGCGACGCGAGGTTCGGCGCGGCGGCCATCCGCAGGATCTCCGCGCGCAGCTCGGACGGGGTCTCCGGGCGGGGCAGCGCCTCCGGCGAGTCCGCGTTCAGCGCGTCCTGCTTCGCGTCGTCCCGGGCGACCGGGCGGGTGTAGACCGGGCCCTCGTGGGCGACGGTGCGCGGCGGCACGTCGACGACGGTCTCCCCCTGGGAGGTGATCACCAGGCGGTCGCCGTCGGTGACCTCGCCGATCACGGTGGCGATGGTGTCCCACTTGCGGCAGACGGCGAGGAAGGCCTCGACGTTCTCCGGGGTCACGACCGCGCACATCCGCTCCTGGGACTCCGAGGAGAGGATCTCGGCGGCGGTCATGCCGGTGGCACGCAGCGGAACGGCGTCGAGGTCGACGTGCATGCCGCCGTCGCCGGCGGAGGCGAGCTCGGAGGTCGCACACGACAGCCCGGCACCACCGAGGTCCTGGATGCCGACGACCAGCCCGGCCGCGAACAGCTCCAGGCAGCACTCGATGAGGACCTTCTCGGTGAACGGGTCGCCGACCTGGACGCTCGGGAGCTTCTTGCGCCCGGTGCCGCCGCTCTCGGCGTCGAAGGTCTCCGACGCCAGCACCGAGACACCGCCGATGCCGTCCAGCCCGGTCGTCGCCCCGAACAGAATGATCTTGTTGCCGGTGCCGGAGGCGAACGCGAGGTGCAGGTCCTCGGTCTTCAACGCGCCCACGCACAGCGCGTTGACCAGCGGGTTCCCCGCGTAGGACGGGTCGAAGACGACCTCGCCCGCGACGTTCGGCAGACCGAGGCAGTTCCCGTAGCCGCCGACCCCGGCGACGATGCCGGGCAGCACCCGGCCGGTGTCGTCGGCGTCGAGCGGGCCGAAGCGCAGCGGGTCGCCGACGGCGATCGGGCGCGCGCCCATCGCCATGATGTCGCGGACGATGCCGCCGACACCGGTCGCCGCGCCCTGGTAGGGCTCGACGTAGGACGGGTGGTTGTGCGACTCGACCTTGAAGGTGACCGCCCAGCCGTCGCCGACGGACACGACACCCGCGTTCTCGCCGATCCCGGCGAGCATCGTCGAGCGCATCTGTTCGGTGGTGGTCTCACCGAAGTAGCGCAGGTGGACCTTGGAGGACTTGTAGGAGCAGTGCTCGCTCCACATCACCGAGTACATCGCGAGCTCGGCGTCGGTGGGCCGGCGGCCGAGGATCTCCCGGATGCGGGCGTACTCGTCGTCCTTGAGCCCCAGCTCCCGGAAGGGCTGCGGCTGCTCCGGAGTGGCCTCGGCGTGCTTGACGGAATCGACCGGCACCTGGGACTGCGTCACGGGGCCAGGGTAGACGGACCGCCCCGGTCCACGTCCCGGCACGGTGCCGGGGCCCACAGGCGGGGTTCCCCACAGCGGGCCCCGGGAGGGGTCGGAGACGGAGACGGCCGGTGGTCCGCGGGGACCACCGGCCGGGCCGTGCGTCGACGGTGGGTCGGGCGCCGGGTCAGGCGGTGGCCCGGGCCAGCACCGAGGTGAACAGGCCGAGGCCGTCGGCGGACGGGCCGGTCAGCCCGCTGGTCGCGTGCTCCGGGTGCGGCATGAGGCCGACGACGTTGCCCGCCGGGTTGGTGATGCCGGCGATGTCACGCGTCGAGCCGTTGGGGGCGGGCTCGCTGTAGCGGAACACCACGCGGCCCTCGCCCTCCAGCTCGTCGAGGGTCGCGGCGTCGGCGACGTAGCGCCCCTCCTGCGACTTCAGCGGGATCGTCAGCCGGTCCCCCGCGGTGTAGTCGCCGGTCCACGCGGTCTGCGCGTTCTCCACGGTCAGCTCGAGATCCCGGCACAGGAAGTGCAGCCCGGCGTTCGCGACGAGCGCGCCCGGGAGCAGGTGTGCCTCGCAGAGGATCTGGAAGCCGTTGCAGATGCCGAGCACCGGCAGACCGCGCCCGGCGCCCGCCACGACCTCGGTCATGATCGGCGCCAGGCTCGCGATCGCCCCGGCGCGCAGGTAGTCGCCGTAGGAGAACCCACCCGGCACGACGACGGCGTCCACACCCTGCAGGTCGTGGTCGCCGTGCCACAGCGGGACGGCCTCGGCGCCGGCGCGGCGGACCGCGCGGGCGGCGTCGGCGTCGTCGAGGGTCCCCGGGAAGGTGATCACACCGACGCGGGTGCTCACAGCCGGGTCACCGTCCAGTCCTCGATCACCGGGTTCGCCAGCAGCGAACCGGCGAGCCGGTGCAGGGTCTCGTCGTCGACGCCGTCGGAGACCTCCAGCTCGAAGTGCTTGCCCTGCCGCACCCCGCTCACCCCGGACACACCGATCCGAGCGAGCGCCCGGGTCACGGCCTGACCCTGCACGTCGAGGATCTCGGGCTTGGGCATCACGTCCACCACCACTCTGGCCACGGGGTCAGCCTACGGTGAACAGGGGCGACGGCTCGACGTGCGTGCCCTCACCATCGGCCCATGCGGATCCTCGTCCTGGGTGGCACGGTGTTCCTCTCCCGCGCGGTCGCCGCGGCGGCGCTCGCCGCGGGGCACGCGGTGACCTGCGTGTCCCGTGGTGTCTCCGGGGCGCCACCGGACGGCGCGGAGGCGGTGATCGCCGACCGGTCCCGGCCCGGGGCGCTGGCCGCGGCGCTGCACGGGCGCACGTTCGACGCCGTCGTGGACGTCGCGACGATGTCGGCGCCGTGGGTCCGCGACGCCCTCGACGCGCTGCACGGCCGGTTCGGGCACTGGACCTTCGTCTCCTCGGTCAACGCCTACGCCGACCTGTCGCTGCGCGGCGGGACCGTGGCGCAGCCGACCCTGGCACCGCTGCACGGCCGGCCCGACGAGGAGCTCGCGAAGCGGGACCCGGACGTCTACGGCGCCGCGAAGGTCGCGAGCGAGCAGGCCGTGCGGGAACGGGCCGGCGACCGGGCGCACGTGGTGCGCGGCGGCCTGATGTGCGGGCACGGCGACCTGTCCGACCGCTACGGCTACTGGGCGGACCGGTTCGCCCGTGGGGGCCGGGTGGTCGTCCCGGACGTGCCCGCCCAGCCGATGCAGCTCGTCGACGTCGACGACCTCGCGGCCTGGATCGTGGCCTGCGCGGCCGACGGCACCACCGGCACCCACGACGGCGCCGGCCCGCGGTCCACCCTGGACCGGGTGCTCGCCGAGACCGCCGCCGCCGTGGGCGCCGACGACCTGGAGCTCGTCCGGATCCCGGAACCGACGCTGGCGGAGCAGGGCGTGGGGATCTGGGCCGGCCCGCGGTCGTTGCCGCTCCGGCTGCCGGAAGAGCTCTGGGGCATGGTCGACCGGGACGTCACCACGACGCTCGCCGCGGGCCTGACCCCCCGCCCGCTCGCCGACACCGCCCGCGCCGCGCTGGCGTGGGACCGTGGGCTCGGCGCCGGTCGGGAGCGCCGGGCCGGGCTCACCGACGCCGAGGAACGGGCCGTGCTGCGAGCGCTCGGCTGAGCGGAGCGACGTGCCACCCACCCCCCGACCGGGCATGCTGGTCCCATGCACCTGACGCACTACGGCCACGCCTGCGTCCTGGTCGACACCGGGTCGGCCAGGCTCCTGTTCGACCCGGGCACGTTCTCCACCGGCTTCGAGGCCCTCGACGGCCTGGACGCGATCCTGGTCACCCACCAGCACTTCGACCACGTCGACGCCGACGCGCTGCGCACACTGCTGCGCGCCAACCCCGACGCCGCCCTGGTCACCGACGGCCAGACCGCCGAGCAGCTGGACGGCATCGACGCCCGCACCGCCGCCCCCGGCGACGTGCTGGCCCTCGGTGGCGCCGAGGTGACCGTCGTCGGGTCCGGGGACCATGCGCAGATCCACCCGGACATCCCGCTGGTGGCGAACAACGGCTACCTCGTCGACGGCGCGCTCCTGCACCCCGGCGACGCCTACGTCCCGCCGGGCGTCGAGGAGCTGGCGACGCTGCTGCTCCCGACCGGCGCGCCGTGGTTGAAGGTGTCCGAGGCCGTCGACTACCTGCGGGCGGTCGCGCCGCGCACGGTCGTCCCGATCCACGAGGGCACCCTCGCGAACCCGGCGCTGCACTACCGGTTCTTCGACAACCTGGGTCCCGACGCCACCACGCTCCTGGTCCCCGACCGGGAGAAGGCGATCACCGTCTGATGGCGCTGCAGTGGGAGCAGGTCGTCGTCGACGCCCGGGACCCGATCCGGCTCGGCCGCTGGTGGGCCGAGGCCCTGGACTGGACGGTGGCGAACGCCTCGGCGGCGGAGTTCGAGATCCAGCCGGCCGCGGGTGTCACCCCCGGGCTGATCTTCGTGCCGGTCGCGGAGGGCAAACGGACCAAGAACCGGCTGCACATCGATCTGCGACCGGACGGCGTGCGCGACTCCGAGGTCGCCCGGTTGCTCATGCTGGGCGCGACCCGGGTCGACGTCGGCCAACACCGCGTCCCGGCCGACGAGGTGTCCTGGACGGTGCTCGCCGACCCCGAGGGCAACGAGTTCTGCGTGCTCGGCGAGCGGCGGACCTGACACCTGTCCACAGGTGGCACCGGTTGTCCACAGGGGAACACACACTGTGGACAACCGGGCCGATCGCCGGGGAGCTCCTAGGCTGCCGGGGCCGCGGCGCGGAACAGCGTGCGGTGCACGGCGCCGACGGCGCCCGCTCCGCGCGCCGCGTCGACGGCGGCCAGCGCGGCCTCGACGCGGTGCTCGCGGCGCAGGTCCTTGGCCCGCAGCGCGAGCCGGACGAGCCCTCCGCGCTCGGCGGTACGCACGGCCTGCTGCTCCAGCGCCCGTCCGCGACGGCGTTCCCCCGCACGGCGCTCGCCCCGCCAGGGCTCGGACGAGCGGAAGGTGAGCACCCGCGAGCGCAGCACCGGACCGCCGGTCGCGCGGACGGTCGTCTCGTCGGCGCACAGGCCGAAGCCGAGGTCGGCGAGCGCGTCGAGGGTGCCCTCGGAGGCCATCCAGCCGGGCGGGGCGAAGCCGTCGGTGGACAGCCCGGTCGCGAGCAGGATGCGCCGGGCACCGGTCAGCCGCAGGCCCGCCTCGTGCCGGGGCAGCGCGCCGAACTCGGTGCGCCGCCCGATCCGCGGGACGGTGCCGTTCTGCCAGGCCCCCACCGGGTCGCTCGTGTGGTCGAAGCCGTGCAGGAGCAGGTCGTCCCCGGCTCGGACGCGGCCGGCGATCCAGCGGACCAGGTCGTCGCCGCGGCGCAGCGGTCCTTCAGGACCCTTGGGCTGCACGAGATGGGTCAGCGGCACGCCGCGCCGGTCCAGCTCCGCGGCGAACGCGGCGGCGCGGGCGCGGTCGGCGTCGTCGGAGTCGGTCAGGCCGGACAGCGAGACCAGCAGCGTGCTCATGGCCCCATCCGACCCGACCGAGATGAACCCCGGGTGGAGCCGCCGGATCGCGCGGACGACGATCGGCGGGCGTTCTCAGCGGGCCGTGAACCCGCCGTCGACCCGCAGCTCGGCCCCGTTGACCATGGCGGCCTCGGCCGAGGCCAGGTAGACGACGGCCGCGGCGACCTCCGACGGCTCGGCGAAGCGGCGCGCCGGGATCTCGGCGCGGTGCGCGTCCCCGGCCGGGTTGTCCCACGCCGCGCGGCCCAGGTCGGTGAGCACGACCGTCGGCGAGACGGCGTTCACCGTCACCCCGTGCGGCCCCCACTCGACGGCGAGGGTGCGGGTGAGCCCGTTGATCCCAGCCTTGGACGCGCAGTAGGCCGCGTGCTGCTCCAGCCCGCTGCTCGCCGCCTGCGAGGCGAGGTTCACGATCCGCCCGTACCCCTGCCCGACCATGACCCGGCCCGCGGCGCGGGCCATCAGCCAGGACCCGGTGAGGTTCACGTCCAGGGTGCGGCGCCAGTCGTCGATCCCCAGCTCCAGGGCGGGGGCGAGGCGCGCGATCCCGGCCGAGTTGACCAGCACGTCGACCCGGCCGTGCCGGGCGACGACCTCGTCGACGCAGGCCGCCGCGGCGTCGGGGTCCGCGACGTCGACGACGTGGGTCGACGCGCGGACGTCCGGGACTCCGTCGGTGCGCAGGTCCGCGGCGGCGACCACCGCGCCCTGCCCGGCGAGCGCCCGGACCACCTCGGCGCCGATCCCCGACGCGGCCCCGGTGACGAGCGCGACCGACCCGGTGAGGTCGAACATCAGCAGTCCGTCCCGACGGTCTCCGCCTCGGCGAGGCGCTCGCCGTCGCGCCGGTCGTAGGAGTCGAGCGCGGCGACCTTCTCCGCCGACGCGCTCGCCGGGTCGAACCGGTGGTCGAGCCAGCCGTCGACGAGCGTGCGCGCGAGCTCGATGCCGACCACGCGCTGGCCCATGCAGAGGACCTGCGCGTTGTTGGACTTCACCGAGCGCTCCACGGAGAACGGGTCGTGCGCGGTGACCGCACGAACCCCCGGCACCTTGTTCGCCGAGATCGCCACGCCCAGCCCGGTCCCGCAGATGAGCAGGCCACGGTCGGACTCCCCGTCCGCGATCCGGCGGGCCGCGGCGACGCCGATGTGCGGGTAGGCGGTGTGCCCGTCCGCGCCGACGCCGATGTCGACCACCTCGGCGACGCGGTCGTCGGCCTCCAGGTCGGCCTTCAGCTTCTCCTTGTAGTCGTAGCCGGCGTCGTCGGCGCCCACCACGATGCGCAGCTTCTCGCTCACGTCTGCTCCTCCTGCGACGTCAGGACGTCGGCGACGGCCGTGACGATCAGGCCGAGGCTGGTCGCCCCGGCGTCGGGTGTGCCCACGCTCTTCTCGGCCAGCGGGCGGGCCCGTCCGATCCGTGGCCTCAGGTCGGCGGTCTCGGCGGCGGCGCCGGTCGCGGTCGCGGCGGCGGCCGTCCACGCGCCGGCCAGGTCCTCGCCGGCACCGACCCGGCGCTCCAGCTCGTCGACGAAGGGCAGCAGCGCGTCGAGCAGGGTCTTGTCCCCCGCCTGCGCCCCGCCCAGCTGCTGGATCGTCGTCGCGAACTCCCGGGTCCCGGCGACGACGGTCGCGGCCGGGTAGCCGTCGGCGGTGTCGCCGAGGTGCCGCCCGAACGCCTCGAGCGCGGCGCCCCACAACACCCCCGAGGTGCCGCCGGCGCGCTCGGCCCAGGCCTGTCCCGCCTGCTGGAGCGCCCAGCCGCCGCCGACGTCGTCGCCGAGCTCGCCGACCCGGGCGGTGGCGGCGGTGATGCCCTTGAGCATGCCGCGGCCGTGGTCGCCGTCGCCCGCGACGGCGTCGATGCGGCCGAGTTCGTGCTCGTGGGAGCGGATCGTCGACTCCACCGCCGCCAGTGCGGTGCGCACGGTGCCGGCGAGCCCGCGGGCCGCCCCGCTCGCGGCGGGTGCGGTGACGACGGCGTCGGCCTCGGCGAGCTCGTCGGCGGTCGGCTCGCGCAGCGCCGCCACCGGGGCCGCGGACTTGCGGTAGGCGGGGGTGTAGGCGTCCGCCCGCCAGAGCGGCTCCAGCTCGTCGTCGAGCCACATCAGGGTGAGCGAGCAGCCGCCCATGTCGAGGCTGGTCACGAGCTCGCCGACCTCCGGGTCGACGATCGCGTACCCGGCGTCGCGCAGCCGCGGCGCGACGTGGCGCCACAGCAGGAACAGCTCCTCGTACTTGGTGGTGCCCAGCCCGTTGAGGATCGCCCCGACCCGGCCGGGCGCTCCCGCGGGCGCGTGCTTCAGCACGTCGTCGACCAGCAGCTCCGCCAGCTCGCGGGCGGGCAGCATCGGGACGTCGCGGATGCCGGGCTCACCGTGGATGCCCAGGCCGAGACCGAGGTGACCGTCCGGGACGGTAAACAGCGGCTCGTCCTCGCCGGGCATCGTGCAGCCCGAGAACGCGACGCCGAGCGTGCGGGTCGCGGCGTTCGCCCGGTTCCCGATGCGCTCGACCTCGTCGAGGTCGGCACCGCGTGCGGCGGCCGCGCCCATCGCCTTGAACACGGTGAAGTCGCCCGCGATCCCGCGGCGGCGCGACGGTTCGTCGGCGGAGGCGACGTCGTCGGTGACCACGACGACGCGGGTGTCGATCCCCTCGGCGCGCAGCCGGTCGGCGGCGATCCCGAAGTTGATCGTGTCACCGGCGTAGTTGCCGAAGCTGAAGACCACGCCGCGGCCCTGGTCGGCGGCCTTCGCGACCGAGTAGGCCTGGGCCGCCGACGGCGAGGTGAAGATGTTGCCGACGACGGCGCCGTGTGCCATCCCCGGCCCGACCGTCCCGCAGAACGCCGGGTAGTGGCCGGAGCCGCCCCCGATGACGACGGCGACCTGCGGGCCGCCGTCGCCACGGTGGGCGACCACACCGCCGTGCACCCCTCGGACACGGTCGGCGTAGAGGTCGAGGAAACCGGCCAACTGGTCGTCGGCGAACGTGGCGGGGTCGTCGTGGATCCTGGTCACGAGGTCTCCTTCACGGGGGTCGCGACGGCGGCGCGGGGCTCGGGTGCGTCCTGCGGCACGTTCAGGAACGAGACCATCACGAAGGCCGCGGCGTAGAGGGCGACGAAGGCCCACACGACGCCGACGTTGCCGGTGCCGAGCGCCAGCATCAGGGCGACGACACCCGAACCGAGGAAGGCCGCACCACCGGCGGCGGTGGTGTACATGGCCATCGCGGCGCCCTGGTGGTCGGGTGCGAGCGCGGGCATGATCGCGCCCATCGGGACGAACCCGGCGAGCAGGCAGCCGAAGACGCAGCCCGCGGCGACCGAGACCCAGAATCCCCAGGTCGACCCGGCCGGGACCAGCTGCGGCACGTACCACCAGAGCAGCAGGCCGACCGCGGAGCCGAACACGCCGAACCACTGCACGGTGCGACGCCAGCCCCACCGGTCGCCGACGGCCCCGAACACCGCGTTGACCAGGATGTTCGTCGCGTAGACGAACACGGTCATGGTCAGCCAGCGGCTCTGACCCCAGCCGAGGTCCACCGCGATGACCGTCGGCAGGATGATGAACATGCCGTACTGCGGCGCGGTGTTGATCAGCCGCACCAGGAAACCCATGAGGATCTTCGGGTTGGCCGCGGTCAGCCGCAGCCCGGCGGTCAGCACCTGGCCGGTGGTCTCCCCCGCCGGCGCCAGCCGCTGCGTGGCGTGCGGCTCGTGCACCCCGAAGCGGGCGATCAGGTACCCGGCGACCACGAGCGCGGTCGAGCCGACCATCGCGGCGGTCTCGCCGCCGGTGCTCCCGCCGAAGGCCGGGATCATGCCGAGTGCGAAGAGCGAGCCCAGCGTGGGCAGGCCGCCGGTGAACATGACGTAGAACCAGCCGACGGCGACGCCGTTGCGCGAGTAGGGCGTGACGACGTTGATCCACACCAGGAAGGCGAACGCGAACAGCGGGTAGCCGAAGCCGCGCAGGAAGTAGGTGGCGGCGACCAGCGGGAGGCTGCCGATCTGCAGGCTCAGCAGGAACAGCACCTCGAACACGACCCAGACGGCGACACCGAGGGTCATGACGCGGCGCGGCCCCCACAGGTCGGCGAGCGCTCCGGAGAGGTAGCTGGCGACGAGCACAGCCAGGCTGTAGCCGGTGATGATCGTCGCGACGGTGGCCTCGGGCGAGCCGAGCACCGCCTCGATGTGCGGGGAGATGAAGTTGGACTCGGTCCCGTTGCCGGTCATGAAGACCAGCACGCCGAGGAAGCCCCAGCGCAGGCTGTGCGGGATGCCGATGCGGTCGAGGAAGGTCTCGTGCGGTGTCGTCGTCGACATGGCGGCCCTCACGCGTTCGGGAGGATCGAGACCTTCACCGACGCACCGGAGGTGTCGCCGACCAGGTCGAGGGCCTTCTGGAACTCCGCGAGCGGCACCTGGTGGGTGCAGATGTCGGCGATCGGGAGCTTGCCGTCCTCCAGCATCTTGATCGCGGCGGGCCAGCAGTGCGGGCCGAGGTGGGCGCCGCGGACGTCGAGCTCCTTGTCGTCGGAGATGATCGACCAGTCCACGGTGACCTCGGAGCCGAACACCGAGTACTCGACGTAGGTGCCGAGCTTGCGCAGCAGGTTCAGCCCCTGCGCGACGGCCGGGACGGCGCCCGAGCCCTCCAGGTAGACGTCGGCGCCGTAGCCGTCGGTGAGCTCCTTGACCCGGGCGACCGCGTCCTCGCGGGAGATATTGATCGTGAGATCGGCACCGGTACGGCGACCGAGCTCCAGCTTCTCGTCGTCGAGGTCGAGGGCGATCAGCAGGCGCGGGTTCTTCGCGCGGGCGCCGGCGATCAGGCCGAGGCCGATCGGACCGCACCCGGCGACGACCACCACGTCGTCGAAGGAGATCGTGGCGCGCTCGACGGCGTGCAGCGCGCAGGACAGCGGCTCGGCGAACGCGGCGTGCTGGGGCTCCAGGTCCGGCGAGACCCGGTGCACCCTGGCGCGGGTCGGGACCAGCATGTACTGGGCCATGGCGCCGTCGAAGTTGCGGAAGCCGAACATGTCGTGCGGGCCGCACATCCAGTACTGGCCGCGCAGGCAGTAGCGGCACTGCTCGCAGGGGACGATCTGCTCGCAGGCGACGCGGTCGCCGACGGACACGCCGTGCAGGGCGAGGCCCTCGTCGTCGCCGGCGACGATCCGGCCGACGAACTCGTGGCCCGGGGTCACGCCGGTCTGGGCCCAGGCGGGGCGGTTCTCGTCGCCCCAGAACTTCGCGGCGCCGTGGTAGCACTTCAGGTCGCTCGCGCACACGCCGACGGCCTCGACCTGCATGAGCAGCTCACCGGCCCCGGGCTTCGGGACGTCCACCTCCTCGATGCGGTAGTCCTCGGGGCCGTGCACGACGACCGCCTGCATCCGGGTGGGGATGTTCTCTGCCACGGCGAAACCTCCGTTGGTGCCATGCGGGCTACTGCATGCGTCTGGCCGTGAGCATGCGTTCTCTCGTGAACATCCGTCAACACATCGGTTCCGACTTGAACAAACGTGCAGTAGGGTTCGATCGGAGCGACCCACGGAGGGGGACGGTGATGGCGCCGCACGACTTCTCCCGGCGCGACCTGGGGCTGATGCACCGGGCCGCACGGCTCTACTACGTCGAGGAGCTCAACCAGGCCGCGATCGCCGACCGGCTCACGGTGTCGCGCCCGACCGTGTCCCGGCTGCTCGCCGAGGCCCGCCGGGTCGGGATCGTGCAGATCACCGTGCACGATCCGGAGACGCTGCGGACCGGCGGCGACGACGCGGCCCGGCTCGCCGCCGCGCTCGGGCTGGACCGGGTGTGGCTGGCCCCGCGGACCGCGACCGACCTCGGCGCGTCGCTCGCCGAGCCGGTCGGCGACGCGCTGCGCGAGGCCGGACTGCGCGCGGGCGAGGTCCTGCTCGTCTCCTCGGGGCGCACCGTGTGGGAGCTCAGCCACACCGCGCTGCCCGCGCTGGCCGGTTGCGAGATCGTGCCGACCGTCGGCGGGGTCGCCGAGCCCGAGGCGTGGCACCAGACCAACGAGATCGTCCGGTCGGTCGCCGAACGCGGACACGGGCGCCCGCACTTCCTGTTCACCCAGGCCATGCCGTCGCCGGCGATGAGCCGCACGCTCGCCGAGGACCCGGAGTTCCGGCGGGTCACCGGGTTCTGGACGCGCGCCCAGGCCGCCCTGGTCGGCGTCGGTGCCCCGCCCGCGGGCCGCGCGTCGATCTCGACCTCGGTCCCGCTCGACGACGAGGGCCTGCAGGACGGGGTCGGCGACGTCTGCCTGAACTTCTACCGCGCCGACGGACGCCCGATCGCCTTCCCGGGCAGCGACCGGATGGTGCGGATCTCCCCGGACCAGCTGCGCCGGGTGCCGCGGACGATCGCCGTCGCCGTCGGGGAGGAGAAGGTGCCGAGCATCGTCGGCGGGGCCAGGGCGGGCCTGTTCAACCGCTTGGTCACCGACGCCCCGACGGCCCGCGCCCTGCTCGACGCCCTGCCCCCGGCCTGACCGGCACCTCGGCGCCGCCACCACGGCGGCCGGCGGCCTCCCCGGTGCCCCGCGCGTGGGTCGCCACGTCCGTCGCGGGGTCAGGCGGTGGGTGAGGTCCAGGGGGTACCGGTGATCCGGTGGTAGACCTCGGCGTAGCGGTCGTGGACGACCTTCACGACGTCGTCGGGGACCTCGGGGCCGGGAGCGGTGCGGTCCCAGTCCAGACCGGCGGACCAGTCGCGGACGTACTGCTTGTCGAAGGAGAACTGCACGCGACCGGGCTCGTAGGAGTCGGCGGGCCAGAACCGCGACGAGTCCGGGGTGAGCACCTCGTCGCCCAGCACGATCTCGCCGGAGGCGTCCCGGCCGAACTCCAGCTTGGTGTCGGCGACGAGGATCCCGCCCTGCGCGGCGGACTCGGCGCCGCGGCGGTAGACCTCCAGGGTCAGGTCCCGCAGCCGGGCCGCGGTGTCGGCGCCGAGCAGGGCCACGACGTCGTCGAAGGTCATGAACTCGTCGTGCTCGCCGACCGGCGCCTTGGTGGTCGGGGTGAAGATCGGCTCGGGCAGCTTCGAGCCCTCGACCAGGCCGGCGGGCAGCGTGACGCCGGAGACGGCCCCGGTGCGCTGGTACTCCTTGAGCCCGAGGCCGGTGAGGTAGCCGCGGGCGATGCACTCGACCGGCAGCATCTCCAGCGGACGGCAGCGGACGGCGCGCCCGGCGAACTCGGCGGGGATGTCGTCGGTGCCGATGACGTGGTTGGGCACGAGGTCGCCGGTGCGCTCGAACCAGTACAACGACAGCGCGGTGAGGATCGCGCCCTTGTCCGGGACCGGCGTCGGGAGCACCACGTCGTAGATCGACAGCCGGTCCGAGGCGACGAGCAGCAGCTGGGCCGGGTCGCGCGACTCGTCGAGGTAGAGCTCGCGGACCTTGCCGGAGTGGACGAGCCTCACAGGATCCCTCCGGGGGTGTAGGCGGCGGCCTCGGGGTGCTTCGCGGTGATCGCGGCGATCTTCTCCGTGACGGTGGTGACCTGCGCGGACGCGGCACCGGTGAAGCGCAGCGGGTCCTCCAGCAGCCGGTCCAGCGTGCCGACGGGCAGGCCGAGCCGGTCGTCGCCGGCGAGGCGCTGGAGCAGGTCGTTGTCGGCCTGGCCCTGCTCGCGCATCGCCAGCGCGACGGCGACCGCGTGCTCCTTGATGACCTCGTGCGCGGTCTCCCGGCCGACCCCGGCCCGCACGGCCGCCATGAGCACCGCCGTGGTGGTGAGGAACGGCAGGTAGCGGTCGAGCTCACGGGCGATCACGGCCGGGTAGGCGCCGAACTCGTCGAGCACGGTCAGGGTGGTCTCGTAGAGGCCGTCGAGGGCGAAGAACGCGTCCGGCAGCGCGACGCGGCGCACCACCGAGCAGGAGACGTCGCCCTCGTTCCACTGGGACCCGGCGAGGTCGGCGGTCATGACCGACAGGCCGCGCAGGATCACCATGAGGCCGTTGATGCGCTCGGCGGAACGGGCGTTCATCTTGTGCGGCATGGCGCTCGAGCCGACCTGGCCGGGGGCGAAGCCCTCGGTGGCGAGCTCGGCGCCCGCCATCAGCCGGATCGTCGTGGCCAGCGACGACGGCGCCGCCGCCAGCTGCACCAGCGCGGTGACGACGTCGTGGTCGAGCGAGCGCGGGTAGACCTGCCCGACGCTCGTGAACGCCTCGGCGAACCCGAGGTGCGTGGCGACGCGCCGCTCCAGCTCGTCGAGCTTGGCCGCGTCGCCGTCGAGGAGGTCGAGCATGTCCTGGCTGGTGCCCATCGGGCCCTTGATCCCGCGCAGCGGGTAGCGCGAGCGCAGGTCCTCCAGCCGGGCGTGCGCGACGAGCAGCTCGTCGGCCGCAGAGGCGAACCGCTTGCCCAGGGTGGTGGTCTGCGCGGCGACGTTGTGGCTGCGCCCGGCCATGACCAGCTCGGCGTACTCCGACGCGCGACGCCCGAGCCGCGCCAGGACCGCGACGGTCCGGTCGGCGACGAGCTCCAGCGACAGCCGGATCTGCAGCTGCTCGACGTTCTCGGTGAGGTCGCGGCTGGTCATGCCCTTGTGCACGTGCTCGTGGCCGGCGAGGGCGTTGAACTCCTCGATGCGGGCCTTCACGTCGTGCCGGGTGACGCGCTCACGGGCGGCGATCGAATCCAGGTCGACCTGCTCGACGACGGCCTCGTAGTCGTCGATCACCGACGCCGGCACCTCGATGCCCAGGTCGCGCTGGGCGCGCAGCACCGCGATCCACAGCCGTCGCTCCAGCTGGATCTTGTACTCCGGAGACCAGAGGCGGACCAGCTCGGGGCTCGCGTAGCGCGCGGCCAGCACGTTGGGAATCACGTGGCGCGATGGTAATGGCTGCTCACGGCCCCGCCACGGCCGGGAGCACAGGCTCACACCCGGGGGCTCACGTCCGGGGCAGCGCGTCCAACGCCTCGCGCAGCGCGACCCGGCCGACCGCACGCGGGTCGGGGTCGGCCTCGATCAGCGCGGTGAGGACGACACCGTCGACGAGCGCGGTCAGCCTGCGGACCTCCCCCGGCCCCGGGCGACGGCCGGTCGCGCGGGTGAGGGCCTCGTCGAGCAGGGCGTCGAACTCGACGCGCTGGGCCCGCAGCAGCCCGGCCAGGAACGGGCGCCTGCCGGAACCGATCAGCCGCTCGAACCGGCACAGGACGGCGTCGAGGCCGTCGGTGCGCGAGCGCGGCCCGAGGAGCAGGTCGAGCACGATCTCGGCCGGGTCGTCGCGCCGGGCGAGGCAGTCGTGGGCGTCCGCGAGCTCGGTGCGGGCCAGCCGGTCGAGCGCGGCGGACACCAGGTCCTCCAGCGAGGAGAAGTAGTACGTGGTGGCGGCCAGCGGCACCCCGGCGCGCTCGGCGACGGCGCGGTGGCGGATCGCGTCGAACCCGCTCTCGGCCAGCAGGTCCGCTGCCGCCGCCACCAGCAGGGCGCGGCGCCGTTCACCCTTCTCGGTCTGTTTCGGGGCCGCCATCGCCACATAGTGCCAAGACCGGCCCCATCCGGACGAGTGAGATACCGGACTCGACGCCCAGGTGGGACAGGGGACCGTGACCGTTTCGTGACCCTGCCGTTCTCACCGTGACCGGTATGGAACACACTGTGGGTGTGCGCCCGTCACCCAGAAGCCGCTGGTCGTCGCGTGGTGGCACGCGCGGCGCGGCGGCCGCCCCGGCCCCCGGTGAGCCCGTCGACCTGCGGTCGGACACCGTCACGCTGCCGACCGAGGCGATGCGCCGGGCGATGGCCGAGGCCGAGGTCGGCGACGACGTGCTCGACGGCGACCCCACCATGCGCGAGCTGGAGGAACGGGTCGCCGGCCTGCTCGGCGCCGCCGACGCGCTGTGGACCCCCACCGGGTCGATGGCCAACCTGATCGCGCTGATGAGCAGGCTCGGCCGGGGCGAGGCGTTCCTCGCCCCGCAGGGCGCCCACGTGCTCGACTTCGAGCTGGGCACGGCCGCCTGGCTGGCCGGCGGGATGCCGCGGCCGCTGCCGCACGACGCGGGCCCCGGCAAGGTCACCGCCGCGGCGGTGCGCCGGGCCGCCGTCGACGACGGCTCCTACGCCGCGCTGCGCCCGGTGCTGCTGTGCCTGGAGAACACGCACAACTCCGCGGGCGGCACCGTGATCGCTCCGGAGGAGCACGCCGCCGTCGCCGCGGCGGCACGGGCCGCCCGGCTGTCGGTGCACCTCGACGGCGCCCGGTTGTGGAACGCCGCGGTCGCGCTCGGGGTCCCGCCGGGCGCGCTGACCGTCGGCGCCGACACGGTCGCGGTGTGCCTGTCCAAGGGGCTGGGCGCGCCGGTCGGGTCGGTCGTCGCGGGGTCGACGGAGTTCGTCGAGCACGCCCGGCGGCTGCGCAAGATGCTCGGCGGCGGCGTCCGGCAGGGTGGGGTGCTGGCCGCGGCCGGACTCGTCGCGCTGGAGGAGATCGACCGGCTCGCCGAGGACCACGACCTCGCGACGCGGCTCGCCGCCGGGCTGCGCGAGCGCGGCTGGCGGGTCCGCGAGCCGCAGACCAACATCGTGCTGGTGGACGTGGCCGACGTGCGCGGCACGATCGCCACGTTCGCCGAGGCCGGGGTCCGCGCAGGTGCCATCGCGGGCAAGCTGCGGCTGATGACCCACCGCGACGTCGGCGACAAGCACATCAAGGCGGCACTGGACCGGATCGGTGAGGTCGGCCCGGCCAGCACCGGCTCCCCCGGCGGCCCCGGGATGCTGCCCCGCACCGCCCTCGGCAGCTGAGGCCACCGCCCCGCTGCACCGTCCGGTCCGGTCGGGCCCGTCCCACGGCATCGGCGACGGAGCGCGTCGGACGCCCGCCGTCGCCGCCGTCACAGTGTCGCGCGGAGTCAACTCACTGTCGTCCGAAGTCAAGTCGCCCCGCACGATCGGGTCCACACTGGGCGACGGCCGGACGCCGGAGCAGGCGTCGGCCTAGGCTTCCGCCGCCGTCGCGCCCGTGCGTACGCACCGCTGCGCGCCGGTGGCCCCGACCCCCGACCGGTGCCGGTGAGCTGCGCGGACCCGCGATCGCCGGGGGTCGCGCGGCCCGTGGCGCCCAGGACAGCAGGACCGTCATGACCAGCTCCGCCCCCTCATCCGCCCCCTCCTCCGCATCCGATCCGGAGGCGGCCCTCGTCGCCGAGGGCGTCGCCGTCGACGGCGCCCACGGGGTGCTGCTCGCGCCGACCTCGCTGCGCGCCGTCCCCGGCTCGGTCCTGCTGGTCGCGGGCACCCCCGGGTCCGGGCACACCGCGCTCGCGCTGGCGCTCGCCGGGCGGATGCGGCCCGACCAGGGCACCGTCACCCTCGACGGCGACGACGACCCCCGCCGGCTGCGCCGGGCCGTCGCCGTCGTCGATACGCCCGGGGTCAGCGAGCCGGAGCCGGTGCTGCCGCTGCGGACCGTCGTCGGCGAGGAGCTGGCGATGGCCGGGCGCGGCACCACCCCGCGGGCGGTGACCGAGTGGCTGGGTGCGCGGGGCGCCGAGAGCTGGGTGCGCTCGCGGTTCGAGGACGTGCCCGCACCCGTGCGGATCGGGCTGATGACCGCACTCGCCGCGTCCCGGCCCGGGGTGCGGGTGCTCGTCCTCACCGCGCCGGACCGGCACGGCGGCACCCCGGTGACCTGGTGGCAGGTGGCCTCCGAGCACGCCCGTGCCGGGTTCACCGTGGTCGTGACCTGCACCGAGGGGTCGGCGGCGCTGCTGGGGGTGCCGGCGGTCCGGCTCGGCGGCGGCGACGCCGGCGCGTTCCCGGAGCCGCCCGGGCGGCACAGCAGGCCCGAGGACCCGACGGGGCCGCTGACCGTCGTCGCGCCGCAGGGGGCCGACGACCTGCCGCAGGGCTGGACCCGGTGGCTGCTGCGCCGCCCGTCCGGGGCCGCGCCGGCCCCCGAACCGGGCACAGCCACCGGCACCGGCACCGAGGACGCCGGCACGGCGATCCTGCCCGGCGCGGAGCCCGCCCCGGAGCCACCCGACGCCACCGAACCCCCCGGGTCCACGGCCGACAGCGGGACCAGCGGGAACGAGACCAGCGGGAACGACACCACGGAGAGGACCTCATGAGCGCGGTCAGGATCGCGATCAGCGAGCTGAGGCGGATCACCGCCGGGCGGCTGCCGGTCCTGGCCGTGCTCGCCCTGCTGCTGATCCCGATGCTCTACGCGGGCTTCTACCTCTACGCCAACGGCGACCCCTACTCCCGCCTGGACCAGGTGCCCGCCGCGCTGGTCGTCGAGGACACGGGTGGCACCGACGCCGACGGGAAGGCGCAGAACGTCGGCCAGGACGTCGCGACGGAGCTGACCGAGTCCGGCTCGTTCGACTTCCACCGGGTCTCCGCCGCCGAGGCCGACCGCGGTGTGCGCGACAACATCTACACCTTCGCCCTGACGATCCCGCACGACTTCACCGCGGCCCTGCAGTCCTCCAGTGAGTTCACACCGCGCCAGGGGATCCTCGTGCTCACCACGAACGACGCCAACAACTACCTGGCCCGCACGATCGCCGACACCCTCACCACCCGGGTCCGCGACTCGGTCGCCAAGGAGGTCGGGACGCAGGCCGCGGACCGGTTCCTCACCGGCTTCTCCACCATCCACACCAAGACCCAGGAGGCCGCGGACGGCGCCGGGAAGCTCGCCGACGGCGCGGCGACCGCCCACGACGGGGCGGGCCAGCTGGCCTCCGGGGCGGGCGATCTCGCGTCCGGGCAGCGCCGGCTCCTCGACGGCGCGACGCAGCTCTCCGGCGGCGCCGACCGGCTCGCGACCGGGGCGGGGACCCTCGCCTCCGGTGCCGGGACCGCGGCGACCGGGGCGGACCGGCTGTCCTCGGGCGCGGGTGAGCTCGCGACCGGGCTCGGCACCCTCCGCAGCGCCACCGCGGACCTGCCCGCGCAGTCGCGCAGGCTCGCCGACGGCGCCCGCCAGGTCGCCGACGGCAACGCGCAGCTGGCCGCGGCCGGGGACCGGGTCGCGCAGGAGAGCGCCCGCCTCGCCGACCAGCTCGACGCCGCGGACGGCACCATCGCCGCGTCGCTGCGCGAACGCGGTTTCACCGACGAGCAGGTCCAGCAGGCCCTCGCCGCGCTGGCGACGGCCAAGCAGCCGCTCGTCGACGGCAACGCCCGCGTCCAGCAGGTGTCCGGGCAGCTCGACCGGCTCGGGTCCGGCGCCGGGCAGGTCGCCGACGGCGCCGAGCAGCTGGCCGCGTCCGCGCCGCAGCTCAGCCAGGGCATCGCGAGCGCCGCCGACGGGGCCGGGTCCCTGCGCGACGGCGCGAGCGAGCTGTCCGGCGGCGTGCGGAAGCTCGCCGACGGCGCCACACAACTGTCCACCGGCGCCACCGCGCTGCGGACCGGGGCGGACCAGCTCGTCGCCGGGGAGCGCACCGCCGTCGACGGCACCGACCGGCTCGCCGACGGGGCGCGCCGGCTCGACGCCGGCACCGGCGAGCTCGCCGACGGGGCGACGCAGCTGCACGACGGCCTGGCCTCGGGGCTGGGGGACATCCCGAACCCGGCGCCGGGGGTCCGGGAGGCCACCGCCGCGAACATCGGCGACCCGGTCGCCACCCGCGACGTCGCCTACTCCCAGGCCGACACCTACGGCGCCGGACTGGCCCCGTTCTTCATGGCGCTGGCCACCTGGATCGGCGGCTACGTGCTGTTCCTGCTGGTCCAGCCCCTGTCCCGACGGGCGATCGCGGCCGGGCAGAGCCCGCTGCGGATCGCGCTGGGCGGCTGGATCCCGGCCGGCCTGCTGGGGATCGTGCAGGTCACCGGCATGTACGCGGTGGTGTCGCTGCTGCTGGGGATCACACCGGTGCACCCGGTCGCGACGCTGGCCCTGCTGTGGCTGACCTCGATGACGTTCACCGCGATCGTGCACGCCCTCAACGCGCTGCTCGGCGCGGTCGGGCAGTTCCTCGGGCTGGTCCTGATGGTGCTGCAGCTCGTCTCGGCGGGCGGCACGTTCCCGTGGCAGACCATCCCCGCGCCGCTGTACCCGGTGCACCACGTGATGCCGATGGGCTACGCCGTCGACGCACTGCGGCACCTCATGTACGGCGGCGAGCTGGCCGGTGTCGTGGGCACGGCGGTGCCGGTGCTGCTGGCCTGGTTCGTCGGCGCGCTCGCACTGGCGACGTTCGCGGCGTACCGCAAGCGGGTGTGGACGGCGACGGCGGTGAAGCCCGAGCTGGTGCTCTGAGAACCGTTCAGACCCAGGCCCGCAGCCGCTCCAGCGCCTCGGTGATGGCCTCCGGCGTCCCGGCGCCGGAGAAGCGGACGTAGCCACCGCCGTCGACCGGGTCGAAGTCCTGCCCCGGTGCGACGGCGATGCCGGTCTCGTCGAGCAGCCGGTAGGTCAGGCCCATCGAGTCCTCGCCGTCGCGCAGCAGGTGCGCGATGTCGGCGTAGACGTAGAACGCGCCGTCGGCGGGGGCGAGCCGGGTGATCCCGAGTGCGCGCAGTCCGTCGAGGAGGAGGTCACGGTTGCGGCCGTAGCGCACGACGTGGGCGTCGGCCTCGGCGTAGCTCGCCTCGTCGAACGCGGCGAGCGCGGCGTGCTGGGGCAGCGCCGGAGGGCAGACGGTGAAGTTGCCGGCGAGGCCCTCGACGGTGCGCCGCAGCCGCGGTGGGCAGACCAGCCAGCCGAGCCGCCAGCCGGTCATCGAGAAGTACTTCGAGAACGAGTTGACCAGCACGGCCTCGCGGGAGGTCTCCCAGGCGCAGCTCGTCGCGGGGCTGCCCGGGAAGGTGATGCCGTGGTAGATCTCGTCGCTGACGAGCTGGATGCCGCGGTCCTCGCAGTAGGACGCGAGCGCGGCGAGCTCGGTGGGGTCGAGGACGGTGCCGGTGGGGTTCGCCGGGCTGGCCACGATCAGGCCCTTCACCGGCTCGTCGAGCGCCTCGAGCATCTCGACCGTGGGCTGGAACCGGGTGGCCGGACCGCACGGCAGCTCGACGACCTCGCAGCCCAGCGCGGCGAGGATGTTGCGGTAGCAGGGGTAGCCGGGACGGGCCATGGCCACGCGGTCGCCCGCGTCGAACGCGGCGAGGAAGGCCAGCAGGAACCCGCCGGAGGACCCCGTGGTGAGGACGACGTCACCCGGGTCGACGTCCAGGTCCCGGGTCCGCCGGTAGTGCCCGGCGACGGCCTCGCGCAGCTCGGCGATGCCAGGGGCGACGGTGTAGCCGAGCACCTGGGACCCCAGGGCGGCGACGGCGGCCGCGCGGACCGGTTCCGGCGCCGGGGTCGAGGGCTGCCCGGCCGAGAGATTGATCAGGTCGCCGTGGGTGCGGGCCCGCTCGGCGGCGGCGGCCCAGACGTCCATGACATGGAACGGGGCGACGGCGGCGCGGGCGGCGACGGTCAGGCGGGTCACGCCGCCGAGCCTAGGCGGCGGCCCCCTGGGGACCGGACCGCGCGCCCGGGCGGGAGCCCCTCCCGGGCGCGCGGTCAGTCACGAACCGGGGCGGGCACGGGGCCCGCCCGGTGTCACTCGGCCTCGAAGCCCAGGGCGTCGACGACCGCGCCGACCTGCGCGTCGGTGGCGGCGACGGTCTCGTCGAGGTACTCGGCGACCGGGGTCAGCTCGGCCGCCTGCGCGGTACCGGTGAACGCCAGGGCGGCGAGCGGCGCGGCGACGACGCCACCCACGAGGGCGAGGGCGCGACGACGACGGGCCTGCTGGGGAGCGTGGGCCATGATGATCCTCCTGAGGTTCAGGGGCACCGGCTGTGCCCCTGTGCCACAGGACGATTCCCCGCCGCACCGGTGGAGATCAAACCCTGGTGTCCGTTTTAACCGGCTCTTCATGATCATCGAACAACCGGCCTTCGAACGCCCAGGTGGGCCCATTCGGACTAATCTCGCTAGGCCATACGGGCGTTACGCGGCGGTAACATCAACCCTGCGCAACCGGAACGCTGACCTCGCCCCGCTCGGCCTTGAGACCGATGTCGGTGCGGTGGTGCGAGCCCGCGAGGCGGACCGGCGCCAGCCGCGCGTAGGCCTCGGCCCGGGCAGCGGCGAGGTCGGAGCCGGTGCCCACGACCGACAGCACGCGCCCGCCGGAGGAGACGACCGCGCCGTCGTCGCGGCGACGGGTGCCGGCGTGCAGCACGCCGTCGCCCTCGGCGCCGGTGATGACGTCACCGAGCCGCGGGGTGGCCGGGTACCCCTCCGCGGCGACGACGACGGTCACCGCAGCCCCCTCGGCCCACTCGATCGCGGGCTGCTCGGCGAGGGTGCCGGTCGCGGTGGCGAACAGCAGCTGCGACAGCGGGGTGCGCAGCAGCGCCAGCACGGCCTGGGTCTCCGGGTCCCCGAAGCGGCAGTTGAACTCGATGACCGCGGGGCCCTCCGAGGTCAGCGCGAGACCGGCGTAGAGCAGCCCGGTGAACGGGGTCCCGCGGCGCACCATCTCCTCGGCGACCGGCGCGACGACCCGGGCGACGAGCTCCTCGGCGAGGTCCTCGCCCGCCCAGGGCAGCGGGCAGTAGGCGCCCATGCCGCCGGTGTTGGGGCCGGAGTCGTCGTCGCCGACGCGCTTGAAGTCCTGCGCGGGCAGCAGCGGCACGACGGTGGCACCGTCGACGAGGCAGAACAGCGACGCCTCGGGCCCGTCGAGGAACGACTCCAGCAGCGCCGGGTGGCCGGCGTCGAGCAGCCCGAGGGCGTGCGCGCGGGCCACCTCGATGTCGTCGGACACGACGACGCCCTTGCCCGCGGCCAATCCGTCGTCCTTGACGACGTAGGGCGGGGTGAACACCGACAGCGCGGTGTCGAGGTGCGCCGGGTTGTCGACGACGACCGACGAGGCCGTCGGCACCCCCGCCGCGCTCATCACGGCCTTCGCGAACGCCTTGGACCCCTCGATCCGGGCCGCCTCGGCGCTCGGGCCGAAGCAGGGGATCCCGGCCTCCCGGACCGCGTCGGCCGCGCCGTTGACCAGCGGACCCTCCGGCCCGATGACCACGAGGTCGGCCTTCCAGGTCCGCGCCAGCTCGACGACGGCACCGTTGTCGGTGACGTCGAGTCCGAGCTGCTCGGACACCGCGGCCGTTCCCGCGTTGCCGGGGGCGACGGCGAGCGCCGTCACCTCCGGGTCCTGCGCCAGAGCCACGGCGATGGCGTGCTCACGCGCACCGCTTCCCACGATCAGGATCCGCACGGTGGCCGAGCGTATCCGTGCACGTCGGACGACGGGGAACCGGTCTCGGATCAACCGTCGCAGCGCTGCAGGTGGGCACCGATCAGGGCGGTGACGTGTGTGGGGTGCTCCTGCTGCGGGAAGTGCCCGGTGGCCGGGAGCGTGTGGTGGGTCAGCCCGGCACCGGCGAACCGCTCGTCGCCGCGCATGGTGGTGTCGAGCACGCACGTGTCGTCGGCCCCGTGCACCTGCAGCACCGGCACCCCCACCGGCCGGGAGACCTCACGGGCGAACCGGTGGCCGTCGGGGCGCAGCTGGGAGCGCATCGACCAGCGGTAGTACTCGAGGCTGCAGTGGGCCACGGTGGAGATCCGCATCGCCTCGGCGTTGCGGGCGACGACGTCGGCGAAGTCGGTGGTCGCGGCCCACTCCGGCCCCGCCCAGGCCCGCATGATCCGGCCGACCCGGGCGCCGCCGTCGGCGCGCAGCGAGCGCTCCGGCAGCCGCGGCAGCTGGAACCCCGCCATGTAGCGGCTGGCCGCCCCCTGCCCGAGGGGATCGCGCAGCAGCGCGTCCCGCATCACGATCGGGTGCGGCGCCCCGAGCCCGGTGAGCGAGACGACCAGGCGCGGGTGCAGCGTGGCGACCGTCCAGCCGATCGTGGCACCCCAGTCGTGCCCGACGACGTGGGCGCGCGACTCCCCGAGCGCCCGGATCAGCCCGGCGCAGTCCCCGGCGAGGGTCCACAGGTCGTAGCCGCGGGGTGGCTTGTCGGTGTCGCCGTAGCCGCGGAGGTCGGGCGCGACGGCCCGGTAGCCGGCGTCGCCGAGGGCGAGGAGCTGGTGGCGCCAGGTCCACCAGAATTCCGGGAAGCCGTGCAGCAGCACGACGAGCGGGCCGGTCGGTGGGCCGTACTCCGCGAGGTGCATGCGGATGCCGTTGGCCGACACCGCACGGTGCGTCCACGGACCGGGGATCCGGACGACCGAGGGGTCGGGCGGGGTGCCGGCCGTCGCGGACACGCCGGATCAGCCCGCGGCTGCGTGCCGCCCGGAGGTGCCGTCGGCGATCTCGCGGACGTTGTCGCGGTCACCGCGCTGGCCGCGCTGGGCGAGCACCTGCGCGGAGTCCTTGAGCGAGTCGATGGTGCGCTCCGGCTTGCGGATCTTGCGGACCCGCAGGTAGCCGAGGAAGCCGAACAGGCCGGCGACGAGCAGCATGAACAGGAACGTGATCCCGAAGCCCGCGGCGCGGTTGAGCCAGATCGAGAGGAACTCGGCGAGGGTGAAGAACAGGTAGAACAGGCTGAACAGCCCGATCACCGCGGCGATCACGAAGAAGACGCTGCCCTGCACGCCCTTCTTCACCTCGGCCGTGACCTCGGCCTTGGCGAGCTCCACCTCCGACCGGACCAAGGTCGAGAGATGGGTGGTGACGTCCTTCGCGAGGGCGCCGAGGGACGCGTCGCGCGGCCCCGGCTCGTTCGTGAGCGGGATCGAGGGCAGGACCGGCGGAACCTCCGCGTTGCCCGACTGGCTGTTGCTGGCCACCGTCTTCCCTCCTGCTGGTGCACTCGCCTGCCCGGGGCGCTGGGGTCCCCCGGACGGCCGTCGTTCGGTGAGCCGCCATCGTGCCACGGGGTCAGCCGGGCTGCTCGGCTGCGCCACGCCGGGGACGGGGCCTCACTCGTCCGGGCGGCCGCGCAGCTTCTTGATCTGTCCGCGCCGGTTCTTGGCGTCGAGCCTGCGGCGCTGCGACCCGCGCGTCGGGCGGGTGGGGCGACGGGTGCGCGGGCCAGCCGCGGTCGCCTCGCCGAGCAGGGTCGCGAGCCGCCCACGGGCGGCCTCGCGGTTGCGGAGCTGGCTGCGGTGCTCGGACGCGACGACGGTCAGCACGCCGTCGACGAGCCGGTTCGCCAGCCGCGACAGGGCCCGGTCGCGCAGGTCCTCGGGGACGCTCGGCGAGCCCGCGAGGTCGAAGGACAGTTCCACCCGGGAGTCGGTGGTGTTGACGCCCTGCCCCCCGGGCCCCGAGGCGCGGGAGAACCGCCAGCTCAGCTCGCGAGCGGGCACGACGAAGCCGCGCCGCACCTCGATCGGGTCGTCCACCACCCCAGTGTCGCCCATCGGGCCCGGGCCCCGCGGCACGCGCGGGGCCCGGGGACGCGGTCAGTCCTCCTTGGACTCGCTCATGCCGGACGAGATCAGGTCCATCACCGACGAGTCGGCGAGGGTCGAGACGTCGCCGACGTCCCGGTTCTCGGCAACGTCGCGCAGCAGGCGGCGCATGATCTTGCCGGAGCGGGTCTTCGGCAGCTCCTCCACGACCAGGATCTGGCGCGGCTTGGCGATCGGACCGATCTCCTTGGAGACGTGGTCGCGGAGCGCCTTGATGGCCTGCTCGCCCTTCGCCTCGTCCTTCGACGCGCTCCCGCGCAGGATCACGAACGCGACGATCCCCTGGCCGGTGGTCTCGTCGGAGGCGCCCACGACCGCGGCCTCGGCGACGGTCGGGTGGCTGACCAGCGCCGACTCCACCTCGGTGGTCGAGATGCGGTGCCCGGAGATGTTCATGACGTCGTCGACGCGGCCGAGCAGCCAGATGGCACCGTCGTCGTCGTACTTGGCGCCGTCGCCGGCGAAGTAGTAGCCCTGCTCGGCGAAGCGGGACCAGTAGGTCTCCTTGTAGCGCTCGGTGTCGCCCCAGATGCCGCGCAGCATCGACGGCCACGGCTTGTCGAGGACCAGGTAGCCGCCCTCGCCGTTGCCCACGGGGGTGCCGGTGTCGTCGACGACGGTGGCCGAGATGCCCGGCAGCGCGCGCATGGCCGAGCCCGGCTTGGTCGCGGTGACGCCCGGCAGCGGGGCGATCATCTGCGAGCCGGTCTCGGTCTGCCACCAGGTGTCGACGATCGGGCAGCGCTCCTTGCCGATCTTCTCCCGGAACCACATCCAGGCCTCGGGGTTGATCGGCTCGCCGACCGTGCCGAGCACCCTGAGCGAGGACAGGTCGTACTTCGCGGGGATGTCCTCGCCCCACTTCATGAACGTGCGGATCAGCGTCGGGGCGGTGTAGTAGATCGAGACCTTGTACTTGTCGACGATCTCCCAGTGCCGGCCCTCGTGCGGGGTGTTCGGCGTGCCCTCGTAGATCACCTGCGTGGCACCGTTCGCGAGCGGCCCGTAGACGATGTAGGTGTGCCCGGTGACCCAGCCGATGTCGGCGGTGCACCAGTAGACGCTCTCGCCCGGCTTGTGGTCGAACACCACGTTGTGGGTGTACGCGGACTGCGTGAGGTAGCCACCGGAGGTGTGCAGGATGCCCTTCGGCTTCCCGGTGGTGCCCGAGGTGTAGAGGATGAACAGCGGGTGCTCGGAGTCGAAGGACTCCGGGGTGTGCTGGTCGGACGCACCGTCGACGACGTCGTGCCACCACACGTCGCGGCCGTCGGTCCACGGCACGTCGGTCTCGGTCCGCTTGACGACGAGGACCTTCTCGATCGAGGTGCCCGCGACGGCCTCGTCGGTGTTCTCCTTCATCGGGGCCGGCTTGCCACGGCGGTACTGACCGTCGCTGGTGATCAGCACCTTGGCCTCGGCGTCCTCGATGCGCGCCTTGAGCGCGCCCGGGGAGAACCCGCCGAACACGACGCTGTGCAGCGCGCCCAGGCGGGCGCAGGCCAGCATCGAGAACACGGCCTCGGGGATCATCGGCAGCTGGATGGCGACGCGGTCGCCCTTGCCGACGCCCAGCTCGGTCAGCGCGTTCGCGGTCTTGGAGACCTCGCGCTGCAGGTCGGCGTAGGTGATCGTGCGGGAGTCGCCGGGCTCGCCCTCCCAGTGGATGGCGACGCGGTCGCCGTTGCCGGCCTCGACGTGCCGGTCGGCGCAGTTGTAGGCGACGTTCAGCTCGCCGCCGACGAACCACTTCGCGAACGGGGGCTGCCAGTCCAGGACGGTGTCCCACTTCTTCGTCCAGTGCAGACGGTCGGCCTGCTCGGCCCAGAACCCCTCGCGGTCGTCATCGGCACGGTCGTACCAGTCGGCGGTGGCGTTCGCCTGCGACGCGAACTCCTCCGACGGCGGGAACGACCTGCTCTCGCTGGAGAGCGCGCTGAGCGCGGAACTCTTCTCGGACTCGGCCATGTCCTGGTGTCCTCCTCGACGCGGCGGGTCACTTCGGGCCGACGTGGCGGCCTCGGGCGCACTCGGTGTGCGCGCACGTGTGCGGTCCGACGCTAGTGAACCGTCCTCGCCCGTGCACCGTCTGTCGGGACAGGTACCAGCCGGACACCAACGCCGCACCTGACCGTCCGCGCAGGTGGGGGGCCGTTCCCGGGCGCGGCAGGGTGTTCGCGGGCCCTCCGACGGCGGGCGGGCGGATGTCCGGCGGTCGACGGATCACCACGACCGGTCGCCGAGCGGTCCACACCGCAGGGGTACTTACCCGGCGGTAGCCCACCGGTTGGGACGATGACGTCCATGGCCCGCCCCGCAGCAGCCGATCCGCTCGCCCCGCTCGCCGCACTCCCCGGCGTCGCCGAGGCGGTCGCCCGCGCCCGCGACGCGGCCACCGAGGTGCACAACCAGCCGGTCAACCGGCGCGGCTGGCCCGCGACGGCCGCCGAGGCCGCCCTGCGCGCCGCCCGCTCCTCCGCCGCGGTCGACGGGGCCCCGCTGCGGCCGGTCACCGCCGACCACGTCTCCGACCCGGTCCTCGCAGGAGCCGTCCGGATCGCCGACGAGCGCTCCAAGCTCCTCGACACCTGGCGCCGGGCCCCGCTGCAGGGGCTCGCCCGGCTGCACGTGCTGGCCGCGGGGGACCTCGTGCCCGCCGAGGAGCACGAGCAGGTGCTGGGCAGGCCGCGCCCGGCGACGTCGGCGCGACTCACGGCACTGGCCGACCTGATCGGCGGGGGCACCTCGGTGCCGGCTCCGGTGCTGGTCGCCGTCGTGCACGGCGAGCTGCTGACCCTGGCGCCGTTCGGCACCGCCGACGGGGTCGTGGCCCGGGCGGCGGCCCGGCTGACCGCGATGTCGACCGGGCTGGACCCGCGCGGTCTGTCGGTGCCCGAGGTGGGGTTCCTGCGCCGCACCGCGGAGTACCGGGAGGCCGCGGCGGCGTTCGCCTCCGGGACGCCCGACGGGCTGGCCCGCTGGATCGTCCACACCTGCGCGGAGTGGGAGGCGGGCGGCCGGGAGGGCCTGTCGATCGCCGCCGCGCAGTCCGGCTGAGCGCATGAAGGAGCCGGGTGGTGCCCCGAGGGGCGCCACCCGGCCCGACGTGGGAACCGGCGTCCTGGCGTGCACTACGTGCCGTGTTGCGCGGCCTCGGCGCCCGGCGTCCCGGTTCGCAGGCCCACGACGACATGCCTCCCGCGGCGTGCTCGGCGTGGACGTGGTCCGGTCCCCACGTACGGAGCCCGGTCAGGGGAGACGCCTCTTCTCCTCCGAGACGCCCCTGGCCCGGCCGGGGTCCGTGGCTCCTTCGTAGACCCGGAACATGATGTGGGCAACCCCCTCACCGATGTGCACCGGTTCAGCAGCACAGGGTGACCGGCGACGACCGCCGGGTGGGTGCACGACGACGCACGGACGGCGGTCGCGGTCGGGGTTGTGGGCACGGCCCTGCTCCGCGACCTGCACACCTGACTGGGTTCGCACTCCCGCACCTCCCGCACCGCGGCACTCCGCCCAGGACCGCCCGCGTCGGCGTGACCGGCCGCGTTACACGGCGTCGGAGTTGTTGCGCGGCGTCGGCCACGCCGGGCCGCTCCGGTCGCACCGTCCGCCCGCCACGCCTGCCCGTCCGCCCACACCTGCCGGTCGACCCGGTCGCCAGCCCGCCCGGTGCGCCGTGGGGCCGTGCGACGCCGTCGATGAGTACATGAGCGTTGGTGGCCGCTGTCTGGGCAGCACTCATGCACTGATCGACAGTGGGTCGGCGCTGGGCGGCGCTGCGCGGTCCGGCTCTGCATCGCGGTTGGGCGCGACATGGTCCTGCGTCGCACGGCGCGGCACGGTCCTGTGTGGCTCAGCCCGGCGCGGCACGGTCCCGCACGGTGTCCCCAGGCCGGCCGTCGCCTCAGCGGCCGCCGCGGGCGGACCGGGTGACGGCTGCACCCGCCAGCAGCGCCGCGAGCACCCCGCCGACCGCGGCGGCGCCGAGCAGCGCCGGGTCCCGCCACGGCCCCGCCGCACCGACCCCGCCGGCGTCCGGACCCTCCGCGTCGGTGGCCGGACCGGCGGGAGCACCGACCCGGGCCCCGGCCGCGAACCGGTCCGACAGCCGGTCGCGCAACCGGAACAACCGGTCCCGCCGGGACGCCGCGCGGACGAACGCGAGCACCGGCCACCCCCGCTCCCGGGCGATCGCCCGCAGCTCGCGGTCGGGGTTCACGACGGACGGCTGGCCGACCGCCTCCAGCAGCGGCAGGTCGGTGATCGAGTCGGTGTAGGCGGCGCAGTGCGCGAGGTCGAACCCCAGCTCCTCGGCGATCTCCTGGGCCGCGACGGCCTTGCCCTCGCCGTAGCAGTAGAACTCGATCTCCCCGGCGTAGCGGTCGTCCACGACGTGCATCCGCGTCGCCCGGAACCGTTCGATCCCGACCAGCTCGGCGATCGGCTCGACGACCTCGAGCCCCGACGCCGACAGCAGCACGATCTCCGCCCCCTGCCCGCGGTGGTGCTCGATCAGCCGGAGCGCCTCCGGGTAGACGAGCGGACCGATGATCTCCTGCAGCGTCTCGGCGACGATCGTGCGGACCCGCGCCACCTCCCAGCCCTCGCAGATCAGCACCATCCGACGGCGCAGGGTGTCCATCGTGGACGCGTCCGCCCCGGCGAGCACGAGCAGCAGCTGGGCCCACGCCCCGCGCAGGACGGTCGCGCGGTCGATCAGACCGGCACGGGCGAACGGCCGCGCGAACGCCAGCGCACTCGACCCGGCGATGATCGTGTTGTCGAGGTCGAGGAACACCGCCTGGGGGACGGTGGCACCGGCGGTCCGGTCCGGTGCGGCGGGGGCTCTGGAGGTCTCGGGCACGACGTCCAGCGTGCCCGAAACGCGGAGCGCACGTCCCCGGCCCTCCACTCCGTCCACATCCCCGGCCGGCGACCCCACGGTGGGCCCCACCGTCCCTGCACCGCTCCGCCCGGCTGCGAGCAGACCGATGCCCAGCAGCGGAGAGTGATCGGCCGCATGCGACCGGTCGCCCGGACGCGCCCACCGGTCAGTGGCGCACTTCACGCCGTCGGGAGCCGGGAGTGACGTCGTCACCGGTACCGGTCGGCGCAGGCCACGGCCGGAGTATGGGCGCGACCGGCATGTTCCGGCTACAGTTGACCGAGTTCGGACCTGGTCCGAGCGGGTTCAGCTCGACCCCCCGGGGCTGAACCGCCCGACGGCCCCCGCCAATCCCCCCTGGCGGGGGTCGTCCTACGTCCGGGCCGGGACGGACACGGTCGTGTCCCCCGCCGCCGCCTCCGCGCCCTTCCTCGTGGCTCCGTGCCGCTCCTGCGTCGCCCGCCCGCGCGAGGGCCCGCCCCTCTGCTCCATCCTCCCGCGCGGGACCGACGGAACCGGGGAGTTGTCCACAGGCCGAGCCGTTTCCACGAAGTTGTCCACAGGCCCACGATCGAGGCCGGCGGAGCCCTCCCGAGGCCGCACGCTCGATACCGGGGCTCGCACCGGCGGGCCGGTGTGGAGGACGACGCGATGGACCGGCGCTGCCTGATCGTGGCCGACGATCCCGAGCTGCTCGACGCGCTGCTACGGCTCGCGGCAGCAGCCGACATGGATGCCCAACGCGCGGTCGACGCGGCCGACGCCCGCCGGGCCTGGGCCCGTGCACCGGTCGTCCTGCTCGACCGGTCCGGGGCCCGGCGCTGCGGCGAGGCCGGTTTCCCGCGCCGCGACGGCGTCGTGATCACCGTCCCCGGCGAGCCCGCCGCGGAGGACTGGCGGCTCGCCGTCGCCGTCGGCGCGGACAGGGTCGTGCAGCTCCCCCAGGGCGAGGCGGGCCTGGCCGGGATCCTCGCCGACGCCCGGGAACGCGCAGCGGGCGACGGTCGGGCGGGCCGGGTGCTGGCCGTGGTCGGCGGCTGCGGCGGGGCGGGTGCCTCGGTGCTCGCGACCGCGGTCGCGCTGACCTCCGCGCGAGCCGAGGAGTCCGCGCTGCTGGTCGACTGCGACCCGCTCGGCGGCGGCCTCGACCTGATGGTCGGGCTGGAGCAGGAGGCCGGGCTGCGCTGGCCGGAGCTGTCGGTCGGCGACGGCCGGGTGCGCGCCGCGTCGCTGCACGCCGCGCTCCCACGGGCCGGGTCCGGGCGCACCGCGTTGTCGGTGCTGTCCTGCGCGCGCTCCCCGCACGGACCCGAACCGGCCGCGGTCACCGCGGTCCTCGACGCCGGGCGCCGCGCAGGCGGCACCGTCGTGTGCGACCTGCCTCGCTACCCCACCGACGCCGCGCTCACCGCTCTCGGCAGAGCCGACCTGACCGTCCTGGTGGTGCCCGCCGGGCTGCGGTCCTGTGCCGCGGCCGCCCGGGTCGCCGACGTGCTCGCCGAGCATGCCCGGGCCGTGGAGCTCGTCGTGCGCGGGCCCTCCCCCGGCGGGATCACGCCCGACGAGGTCGTCACCTCTCTCGGGCTGCCGCTGCTCACGACCATGCGTCCCGAGCGGGACCTCGCCGGCGCTCTCGAACGGGGCCGCACGCCCGGCTCCGGGCGGGGCCCGCTGACCACCGCGGCCCGGGCCGTGCACGAGCGCCTCTCCGGTACGGCCGGCATCCGGCGGGCGGCCTCGTGAACCCGCTGGTCGACCGGGTGCGGGCCCGGCTGGCCGACGCGGGCGGCGAGACCGGGCCGGCCGCCGTCGCCGCTGCGGTGCGGGCCGAGTCCGGTGGGGTCGCGTCCGATCTGGACGTCCTCGCCGCGATCCGCACCCTGCGCCAGGAGTTCACCGGAGCGGGCCCGCTCGACGCGCTGCTGCGCGACCCGATGACCACCGACGTGCTGGTCACCGCGCCCGACGCCGTCTGGGTCGACCGCGGCGACGGACTGCGCCGCACCGGCATCACCTTCACCGACGAGGCCGCGGTCCGGCGACTCGCCCAGCGCCTGGCGCTCGCCGCGGGCCGCCGCCTCGACGACGCGAGCCCCTGCGTCGACGGCAGGCTCCCCGACGCCGGGGTCCGGCTGCACGCCGTCCTCCCACCGGTGGCGGCGGCCGGGACCGCGATCTCGCTGCGGGTGCTGCGTCCCGCCGGGCACGACCTGGCCGCGCTCCGGCGGACCGGCACCCTCGACGCGACCGGCGAGGCACTGCTGCGCGCGATCGTCGGCGCCCGGCTGGCCGTGCTCGTGGCCGGCGGGACGGGTAGCGGCAAGACCACGCTGCTCAATGCGCTGCTGGGCGCGGTCGACCCGGGCGAGCGCCTGATCACCGTCGAGGACGCCGAGGAGCTCTCCCCACGCCACCCGCACGTCGTGCGGCTGGTCGCCCGGCCGCCGAACATCGAGGGCTCGGGCGGGGTTCCGCTGCGCGAACTGGTGCGTCAGGCGTTGCGGATGCGGCCGGACCGGCTGGTCGTAGGCGAGGTCCGCGGCGCCGAGGTGTGCGACCTGCTGGCGGCGATGAACACCGGTCACGACGGCGGCGGCTGCACCGTGCACGCGAACTCGGTCCGCGAGATCCCGGCCCGGATACGCGCACTGGCCGGGCTCGGCGGGATGTCCCCCGCCGCGCTCGACGGTCAGCTGACGGCCGCCGTCCAGGTCGTGCTGCACATGCGACGCCGCCCCGGCGCCGGCCGGACGCTCGACGAGATCGGTGTGCTGGGCCGCTCCGACGACGGCACCCCACACGTCACCGCCGCCTGGAGCCGCGGCTCCGGGGTCGGGCCGGGCCGCGACGAGCTCGCGACGCTGTTGCGCGAGCGCGGGGTCGGTGTGCCGTGCTGAGCGCACTTCCCGGGACGCCGCAGGGCGTGACGGTTCCCGTCCTGCTCGCGCTGGCGGTGCTGACACTGCCCGCGGCGCCGGGGCGGTCCCGGTGGCGGGCCCTGACCGGCACCGGAACCGCCCTCCCGACGGCCCGGCTGCTCGCTCCGCCGTTGCCGCTGCTCGCCGCCCCGCTGGGGTGGCTGCTCCTGGGCCCCGCCGGCGCGGTGTGCGCAGCGGGGGTGGCGTGGGGAGTGCGGCGCCGGATCGCCACACGTCGGGCCGCGGACCGGGCCGGGTCGACGGCTGCGGAACTCGCCGACGCACTCGCCCGGATCACCGACGAGCTGCGCACCGGCGCGCACCCCGCGGCCGCGCTGGCCGGGCACGTGCACGACGGGCCGCTCGCCCGCGCGCTGCTCGAGCCGGCCGCGGTCGCCGCGCGGATCGGTGAGCCGGTCCCCGAGGCCCTGCGTCGGACGGCGCGGGGCCCCGCCCGGCGCGACGTCGAGCGGGTCGCCTCGGCCTGGGAGCTCGCCGACACCCACGGTGCCCCGCTCGCCGACCTGCTCACCGGCCTGCTCGACGACATCCGCTGGCGGATCGCGCACGGAGCCCGGGTGCGAGCCCAGCTCGCCGGGCCTCGGGCGACGGCGTCGGTGCTGACCGCGTTGCCGTTGGCCGGAATCGGTCTCGGGCAGTTGATGGGCATCGCGCCGCTGACCGTGCTGCGCACCGGGCTGCACGGGCCCGCTCTGCTGCTGACCGGGGTCGGCCTCACGGTCGCGGGGGCGGCGTGGGCCGACCGGATCCTGCGTGCGGCGGTGCCGACGTGACCGCGGCCGCGCTCGGGCTCGCCGCGCTCGCCCTGGTCGTCGGCGGCGGGCGTCCCGGACCGGGGCGGCTGCGCGGGCTGCGTTCCGTCACCGGAGCGACGACGGCCGCGGCGCCGACCCGCACCGCGGTCCTCGCGGTGCTCGTTCCCTCCGGGGCCGCGCTCGGCGGAGCCCTCGGCGGGATGGGCGGCGCGGTCGTCGGCGCCGCGCTGGGCGGCGGGTTGCTGTGGCTCGCCCGGCGGGCAGCCCGCGGGCCGGCCGCGTCGGTGGACTCCGCGGATCTGGCCGCCGCCTGGGACCTCCTGGCGACCTGCCTCGCCGCCGGTCTCGCCGTGGCGGACGCCGTCGGAGCCGCGGCCCGGCGGCTCGACGGCCCGGCCGGTGAGGCGTTGCGCAGGGTCGCGGGCCTGCTGGCGCTGGGCGCCGACCCCGACGACGCCTGGGCCGCCGCCGGCCCGGTCCCCGAACTCGCCGGGTTCGCCCGCGCGGCGGGCCGGTCGGCCCGCACCGGTGCCGCCCTCGGACGCTCCGCCGCGGCGGAAGCCGCTCGGCTGCGCGCCGGTCTCGCGGATCTCGCCGAGGAGCGGGCGCAGCGCGCCGCGGTCCGCATCACCGCCCCGCTGGGGCTCTGCTTCCTGCCCGCCTTCCTGGTCCTCGGCATCGTGCCGGTCGTGATCGGGCTGGCCGGGGAGGCGTTCGCACGGTGGTGACCACCGCCGCGCGGCGACCGGGTCCGCACTCCGCGGGCCCCCGACGAAGGAGACACCGATGACCCCCACCCGTTCCCTGCTGCACCGCCGGCTGTGCGCACTCGCCTCGGACGACGACGGCATGTCCACCGTCGAGTACGCCGTCGGCACCGTCGCCGCCGCGGCCTTCGCCGCGCTCCTCTACGCGATCGTCAGCGGCGGAGACGTCCTCGCCGCCCTCACCGGGATCGTGCAACGTGCACTGTCCACGACGCTCTGACAACGGCCGCGACATCCCGAGCCGACCCGATCGGCCCGACCGACCCGACCGGGCGGACCGGGCGGACCGGGCGGACCGGGCGGACCGGGCGGACCGCGGACACGGTGGCCGCCGTGTCCGCGGCCGCGCCACCCGTCGTGGTGCCGCGGTCGGCCCCACTAGCGGCGCGCCGTCCTGGCTGGCGGACGACCGTGGCGCGGTCACCGTCGAGGCGGCGCTGGCGCTCGGCACCCTGGTCGCGGTCACCGCGGCGGCGGTCGGAGCCGTCGCCGCGGTGGCGGCCGGGGTCCGCTGCACCGACGCCGCTCTCGAACTGGCCCGCCAGGCCGCGCGCGGTGACACCGAGCGGGGTCGGGCCGCGGCCGCGCAGCTCGCACCGGCCGGGGCCGAGCCCGAGCTCCGCGTCGACGGCGATCTCGTCGTCGTGACGGTGCGGGTCCGGCCGGTCGGGCTGCTCCCGGTCACGATCAGCGGTGCCGCGACCGCCGCGGTCGAACCCGGCGTCACGGCAGGCGCGGTCCGTTCCGGGTCGGCGCCGGCGCAGCCCGGTGGCGCGCCATGAGCAGGCACGCCCCGGTACGTCGCGGAGGCGACGCGGGCGTCGCCTCGGTCTGGGCCGCGACGGCCGCAGCGGTGCTGCTCCTGGTCGGCACCGTCGGTGTCGACCTGGCTGCCGCGGCCCGCGCCCGGCACGTCGCCTCCGCCGCCGCAGACCTGTCCGCGCTCGCGGCCGCGGGACAGTCGGTGGACGGCACCGCTGCCGCCTGCGCCCGTGCCTCCGACCTCGCCGTCCGCAACGGCGCCGAGCTGCTGACCTGCCGCCTCGACGGCTGGGACGCCCTGGTCGAGACCCAGGTCGCCTGGTCGGGGCTGCTCCCGCTCCGGGGTCCCGCACGGGCGAGGGCACGCGCGGGTCCGGCTCCCGTCGACGCGGGCACGCCCCCGGCGAGCGGGCCCGTGGACGGTTCGGTTCCTGCGGTGGAGCCGTCGTGAACACGCCCGGACGTGATCACGATCTCGGTGAGCGGTCCGCGCCTCCAGATGAACGGACGGCGAACCCCGGAGCACGCCGTCATCACGATTGCTTACGACGAACGTCCCAACGCAACGGCATCTCGTCGTGGGGGCGTGACCGATCACCGACGTTGCGCGGCCCACATCTGGTCACTGTCGCGACACTCGGGCCTACTAGGAGTCGCGAGGACGGGCAGGGTCCGGTCCGCCCCCGCCACGAAGACCACGCTCCCCAGACAGCAACGACGTCGGAGCGCCCCTGGCGCCCCCGTCCGATGTCGTCGCACGTGGTTGCCACCGGTCCGCCCCCGCCCCCGACGGGCGGGCCGGTGGTACCCCGTCCGGTCCCGCGGTCACCGCGAGCCGGTCGGGGTCCCGCCTTCCAGCGCGGCCAGAACCAGATCCAGCACCTGCACCGCCCCGCTCTTGTCCAGCGGGTTGTTCCCGTTGCCGCACTTCGGGGACTGCACGCACGAGGGGCATCCGGTGCGGCACTCGCAGTCCCGGACGGCGGCGCGGGTCGCCGCCAGCCATCGCCCCAGCACCTCGTGGCCGCGTTCGGCCAGCCCTGCGCCGCCGGGGTGCCCGTCGTGCACGAACACCGTCGGGAGCCCGGTGTCGGGGTGCAGCGCGGTGGACAGGCCACCGATGTCCCAGCGGTCACAGATCGCGAACAGCGGGAGCAGTCCGATCGCGGCGTGCTCGGCGGCGTGCAGGGCACCGGGGAGACGGGCCTCGTCGATGCCGGCGTCGGCGAGCGCGTCGGGGTCGATCGTGTACCAGACCGACCGGGTGTCCAGACTCTGCGGCGGCAGGTCCAGCGGCGTCTGGTCGAGCACCGTCCCGTCCGGGGTCCGTCGGCGGTACGCGACGACCTGGCTGGTCACCGTGGTCGCGCCGAAGCAGACCTGCACCGGCCCGCACCGGCGGTGCTCCAGTACCTCGAGCACGGCGACGTCGGAGACCGACTGGGCCTCGGTGCGCCAGTCCGGGGCCTCGGCGTGGACGAGCGCGACGCCGTCGTCGAGATCCAGCTCGTCGACGACGAAGCTGTCGCCACGGTGCAGGTACACCGCACCGGAGTGGATCGTGCCCGGGGCCGAGCCGCCGTCGACGGTGCCGAGCATCCGCCCGGTGGCCGCCTCGACCACGGCGACCTGTCCGAGTCCGGAGCCGCGGATGTCGACGTGCGCGGCGGGTGCGTCGCCGGTGTCGGGCCAGAACCAGCCGTGCGGTCGGCGGCGCAGCACGCCCTCCTCGACCAGGGCGTCGAGGACCTCCACCGCGGGCGCTCCTCCGAACATCTCCTCGACGTCGACCGTGGTCAGCGGCATCTCCGCGGCCGCGCATGCCAGCTGCGGAGCGAGCACGTACGGGTTGACCGGATTGAGCACGCAGCTCTCCACCGGCGCACCGACCAGCGAGCTCGGATGGTGGACGAGGTAGGTGTCGAGCGGGTCGTCGCGGGCGACGAGCACGACGAGTGCCTCGTCGGCGGCGCGCCCGGCACGCCCGGCCTGCTGCCAGAACGACGCGCGGGTTCCGGGGAAGCCGGCCTGCACCACCGCGTCGAGCCCGGAGATGTCGACGCCGAGCTCGAGGGCGTTGGTGGTCGCGACCCCGATCAGCCTGCCCGACATCAGGTCGGCCTCCAGCGCGCGGCGCTCCTCCGGCAGGTAGCCGCCGCGGTAGGCGGCGACCCGCGCGGCCAGCTCGGGAGCGATCTCGGCGACCTGGCGCTGCGCACCGAGCGCGGTGAGCTCGGCGGCCCGCCGGGACCGGACGAAGGCCAGGGTCCGCGCGTCCTCCAGGACGAGGTCGGCGAGCATCCGGGAGACCTCGGCCCCGGCGGAGCGGCGGACCGGCGCCCCGTTCTCCCCGGTGATCTCGGCGAGCAGCGGCGGCTCCCAGAACGCGACGGTGCGACCGGCATGCGGGGACCCGTCCTCGGTGACGGCGACGACGTCGCGGCCGGTCAGCCGGGACGCGAACTCCTCCGGGCGGGCCACCGTCGCCGAGGCGAGCACGATCGTGGGGCGTGCGCCGTAGCGGGCGGCGAGACGCAACAGCCGTCGCAGCAGCAGTGCCACGTGCGAGCCGAACACCCCGCGGTAGGTGTGGCACTCGTCGACCACGACGTAGCGCAGCCGGCGGAGGAAGGTCGTCCAGCGTCCGTGCCGGGGAAGGAGCGACCGGTGCAGCATGTCCGGGTTGGAGAAGACCCACCGGCAGTGCCTGCGGACCCAGTCGCGCTGGTCCATGGGGGTGTCACCGTCGAAGGCGGCGGGCCGGACACCGTCCGGGGCGAGCCCGTCGAGGGACCGCAGCTGGTCGGCTGCGAGTGCCTTGGTCGGGGCGAGGTACAGCGCCGTGGCCCGCGGGTCCTCGGCCAGCCCGGCGAGCACCGGGAGCTGGTAGACCAGCGACTTCCCCGACGCCGTCCCCGTCGCGACGACGACATCGGCGCCGGAGTGCACCAGCTCCGCCCCGTGTGCCTGGTGCGACCACGGGCGGGTCACGCCGCGGGCCGCCCAGGCCGTGCGCAGCGGTTCGGGTGTCCAGCCCGGCCAGTCGACCTGGCGGCCGGGCCGTGCCGGAATCCGCACGACGTGCCGCAACGGATCGTCGACGGCGCCGGCCGGATCGTCGCCATCGACACCATGGAAGCCGGGAGGATCGGCAGGGCCAGGAGGACGGCTGGGACCGGCAGGGCCGCGGGAGCCGGCAGAGCCGACGGGGTCGGTCGGCCCCCCGGAGCCGCGCGCTCCGTCCGGACCGTCGAACCCGTCCTGAGCGGCGAACGCCCCGGCGCCCGGTCCCGGCCTCGGCGGGACCGTCTCCGCCGGGCCGGACGTCCACGTGGCGTCGGCACGGGCCGGGTCGAGGCCCGAGCCCGCCAGCACGCGGCGGAGCAGCTCCATCCCGCGCTGCGACCCGTCCGGGCCCTGCGTGCTGTCCGCCGTCGCTCCCACGACCGACCACGATGGCACAGATGTTCGAACGATCAGCGGTCGCTCCCGGTGTCCGCCCCCGGCCGACGGGCGCGGCACGGGCGGACGACAGAAGTGGTTGCGTCGCAGGTGATCTGCAGGTTCCCGGATTGCGTCGCGACATCGTGTGGGATTGATCACTTTTGCCAGTTCGTTACGTCTTGTGATCCCAATCGCACTGAGGGATGTCCCACACTCATAGACTGCACCAGCCCGGTCACCGGTGGACGCCGCCCGGGCCCAGTCGACGCCGACGAGGCCGTCGCCGCCCGGCCGGGTCGCGCCACAGTGACCCCGACCCGGCCGCCGGGGACCTCGCCGGCCGGATCCTTTCCACCGGGAGGACACGGATGTCCCAGCCCACCTACCTCGCCCAGGGCCTCGAGCTCGGCGCGGGGGACCTCACCATCGTCGGTGTGGTCGCGGTGGTCGCCCTCGTCGCCCTGGTCGTCGGCGGTCTACTGCTGCGGGAGGTGCTCTCCTACGGCGAGGGCACCCCGAACATGCAGGAGATCGGCCGCGCGGTCCAGGAGGGCGCCACGGCGTACCTCAACCGCCAGTTCCGCACGCTCGCGATCTTCGCCGCGATCGTGTTCGTCCTGCTCTTCGCGCTCCCCGCCGAGGACCTCGGTGAACGCATCGGACGATCGATCTTCTTCGTCGTCGGCGCGGTCTTCTCCGCGATCATCGGCTACCTGGGCATGTGGCTCGCCACCCGCGCGAACATCCGCGTCGCCGCGGCCTCCCGCGAGCCGGGCGGCCGTGAGAAGGCGACCCGCATCGCGTTCCGCACCGGCGGCGTCGTCGGCATGTTCACCGTCGGCCTCGGCCTGTTCGGGGCCGCGATCGTCGTGCTCGTCTATGCCGGCCAGGCGCCCCGCGTCCTGGAGGGCTTCGGCTTCGGCGCGGCACTGCTCGCGATGTTCATGCGGGTCGGCGGCGGCATCTTCACCAAGGCCGCCGACGTCGGCGCCGACCTGGTCGGCAAGGTCGAGCAGGGCATCCCCGAGGACGACCCCCGCAACGCGGCCACCATCGCCGACAACGTGGGCGACAACGTCGGTGACTGCGCCGGCATGGCCGCCGACCTGTTCGAGTCCTACGCGGTGACGCTGGTCGCCGCACTGATCCTCGGCACCGCGGCGTTCGGCCTGCAGGGCCTGCTGTTCCCGCTGATCGTCCCGGCGATCGGCGTGATCACCGCGATCCTGGGCGTCTACCTGACCAAGGCCCGCGCCGGGGAGAACACCCTGCGGGCGATCAACCGCAGCTTCTACCTCTCGGCACTGTTCGCCGGCGTGCTGTCGATCATCGCCGCCTACGTCTACCTCCCGAGCACCTTCGGCGAGCTGCTGAACCCGACCGACACCAGCGTCGTCGGGCTCGCGGGCGACCCGCGCCTGATCGCCTCGGTCGCCGTGGTCATCGGGATCGTGCTGGCCGCGGTCATCCTCAAGCTGACCGGCTACTACACCGGTACCGAGGACCGCCCGGTCAAGGACGTCGGCGAGTCGTCGCTGACCGGTGCGGCCACCGTGATCCTGTCCGGCATCTCGATCGGCTTCGAGTCCGCCGTCTACACCGCGCTCGTCATCTCCGCGGCCGTCTACGGGGCGTTCCTGCTGTCCGGCTCGATCGTCGTGTCGCTGTTCGCGGTCGCACTGGCCGGTACCGGCCTGCTGACCACGGTCGGCGTCATCGTCGCGATGGACACCTTCGGCCCGGTCTCGGACAACGCGCAGGGCATCGCGGAGATGTCCGGCGACGTCGAGGGCGACGGCGTCGACATCCTCACCGAGCTCGACGCGGTCGGGAACACCACCAAGGCGATCACCAAGGGCATCGCGATCGCCACCGCAGTGCTCGCGGCGACGGCGCTGTTCGGCTCCTACCGCGACGCGATCAGCCAGGCCCTGGCCGGGGTGAACATCGCCGCGCAGGACGCCGGGACCGCGTTCGCCTACGAGGTGTTCAGCCCGAACACCCTGGTCGGCGTGATCATCGGCGCCTCGGTGGTCTTCATGTTCTCCGGCCTCGCGGTCAACGCGGTGACCCGCGCCGCGGGCGCCGTCGTCTACGAGGTGCGCCGCCAGTTCCGCGAGCACCCCGGGATCATGGACCGCACCGAGCGCCCGGAGTACGGCCGCGTCGTCGACATCTGCACCCGGGACTCGCTGCGCGAGCTGGCCACCCCCGGCCTGCTCGCCATCTTCGCCCCGATCGCGGTCGGGTTCGGTCTCGGCGTCGGCCCGCTGGCCGGCTACCTGGCAGGTGCCATCGCGACCGGCGTCCTGATGGCGATCTTCCTGGCCAACTCGGGCGGCGCCTGGGACAACGCCAAGAAGCTCGTCGAGGACGGCAACCACGGCGGCAAGGGCTCCGACGCCCACGAGGCGACGATCATCGGCGACACCGTCGGCGACCCGTTCAAGGACACCGCGGGCCCCGCGATCAACCCGCTGATCAAGGTCATGAACCTGGTCTCGGTGCTGATCGCCCCCGCGGTCGTGGTGCTGTCCACCCCGGACGCCAACCCGGTGATCCGCGTCCTCATCGCGATCGTCGCGGTGGTGATCATCGCGGCCGCGGTGGTGGTCTCGAAGCGCCGCACCTCGGCGATCACCGACACCCCGGCCGAGAGCTCGGTCGGTTAGCCGACACCTCGCAGGACCACGGCGGCCGCTCGTCCCATCGGGACGGGCGGCCGTCTTTCGTCTCGGGACGATTCGGATACTCTCCGCCGGACCGCAGTGATCACCCCCGACGGAGGAGCGATGCGGACATCGCGAGGTCTCGCCGCGCTCCTCGTCGCCCCGACCGTCGTGCTGGCGGGCTGCGGCCCCTCCGGGCCGACCGTCGAACAGTGGACCGACTCGATGTGCGCGGCCGTGCTGCCCTTCGTCCGCACCGCCGTGGACGCGCCCGCGGAGACCCCGGATCCGGCGCAGCGGCTGCGGGCCCTCTCGGACTACCTGACCCGCACCACCCAGGCCGCCGACGGCGCGCTGGGCGACCTGGACCGGCTCGGCCCGGCCCCCGTCGACGACGGCGAGGCCCTCGCCGCGCGGCTCCAGGGCGGACTCGGCGAGATCCGCTCGGCGTTCTCCGGGGCGCGCTCGCGGGTCGACGCCATCGACCCGGCCGACCCGGCCGCGGTGCAGCGTGACCTGCCTGCCGCGCTGGAGCCGCTCGCCCGCCTCGCCGGGACCACCGGGCCGCTCGACGAGGTCACCGGCAACCCGGCGATCGCCTCGGCGTTCCGGGCCTCGACGGCCTGCACGGACCTCACCCGAACGGCGGAGCAGGCCCGCCCGACACCGCCGCCCGGCGGCCCCGCCGATGCCCCGAACGGGTCAACCGGGGAGGGCGGAGGCAGCTGACCCGCGGCGGCGTCCTACCGTCGACCACTGTCCGTGTCCCGGGCCCCCACGGGCCCCGACCCTGGAGCCCGACGATGGCCACCCCCCGCCCGGCGCGCACCGCCCGGGTCCTGCTCCCCACCCTGCTCGCCGCGCTCCTGGCCGGCGGCTGCGCGTCGAGCGTGGCCGGCACCCCCGCGGCGGACCCGGCCCCCCGACCGACCGCGGGCGTCGGCGCCGACCCGGTCGCCTGGGGCGACAAGGTCTGTGGCGCGACCCTGGCCTACTACCAGCCGCTCAACACCCCGCCGAACTACGACGGCGCCGACCTCGCCGGGATCAAGACGCGCCTGTCGGAGTACCTCGGCAAGGTGGCGGCCGGCATCGACACCGGCAAGAAGCAGCTGGCTGCGGCCGGGCAGTCCCCGGTGAGCGGCGGCGACGCGTGGGCCGCCGCGGTCCGCGACATGCTCGACCGGTCCGGCACGACGATCGCCCAGGCCAAGAAGGACGTCGACGCGATCGACCCGAACGACGTCCAGGGCTTCAAGGGCAAGCTCGACGGCGCCCAGCAGAAGCTGCGGACGATCTCCGGCGCCCAGGGGCTGGACAAGATCGGGCCCACCCCGCGTCTGGACAAGGCGTTCGCGACCGCACCGAAGTGCGTCGCACTCAAGAAGATCAACGGCCCCGCCTGACCCGCTGCGTCACCCGTACGGCGCTCCCCGCTGGGCAAGGTCGAACATGCGTTCTATGCTTCGCGGGTGCCGCAGATGTCGCTGTTCTCCGCGGAGGCCCGGCCGGCCGGGCTGACCGACCTGGCCGGGCTGCTCTGCGGGCCCGGGCGGATCGAGCGGTTCGGCGCCGGGGACACGGCCCGGTTCGACGTCCCACTGCCGATCGAGGGGCGCGAGACCGCGCTGGCCGCGCTGGCGGCGGCCCGCGGCGTCACCCTCGCCCCCGGGGCGTCCGGGATGCGCAGCGCGTTCCGGCGCGACCTGGTTCCCCTGGCCCGCGCCTGGTGCACGCCGGAGGGTCGCAAGCAGATCCCGCCGGACTTCCAGCTCGACGGCGCCGCGCTCCGGCTGTGGGCGCTCGCCGCGGGCACCCCCGACCTGCGGGGCGGGTACCTGCTGCTGCTCGATCCACAGGCGTCGTGGACACACGGCCCGCTGATCGCCGCCGCCACCCGGGCCGGCCTGCCCCCGGCACGGCTCGCCCCGGGGGAACACGGCGCGCCCGGCCCGGCGTTACGCCTGCACGGAGCGCGTCGACTGGCCCGACTGGTGGAACTGGTCGGCCCCGCGCCGCGGATGACGAATCCGGCCGACTGGCCCCGGTACCGCGGCCGACCGGCCGCCTGACCTGCCGAACTACGGCTGGGTCTACGCTGGCGACTCGCCCGCTCCCAGTGGCACGAGCCACGACACGGAGCGACGACGGTGTGAGATCGTGCGATCGTCGACCCCGAAGAAGACGCTCAGCGCAACCGTCCCGGCACGCTCCGGGACCGCACGATGCACCTGTACGGGGTCGGATAACGGCGACGACGTCGCAGGGACCGCGACGCAGCCGAGGAGATGAGGTAGGACCACGTGGCAGCAGCGACAACGGGAACGACGGGTTCGGCACGCACGTCGGGGGGCAGCACGCGCAAGCCGACCTCGACGGCGAACGCATCCGGCCGCCCGACGCGCCGCCTGGTGATCGTCGAGTCCCCCAGCAAGGCGAAGAAGATCCAGCCCTACCTGGGCAACGACTACATCGTCGAGTCCTCCGTCGGGCACATCCGTGACCTGCCGCGCGGTGCGGCGGACGTGCCCGCCAAGTACAAGGGCGAGTCCTGGGCGCGGCTCGGCGTCGACGTCGACAACCAGTTCAGCCCGCTCTACATCGTCACACCGGAGAAGCGCAGCACCGTCTCGGAGCTGCGCGAGGCGCTGAAGACCGTCGACGAGCTCCTGCTCGCGACGGACCCCGACCGCGAGGGCGAGGCCATCGCCTGGCACCTGCTCGAGACCCTCCAGCCCAAGGTCCCGGTCCGGCGGATGGTCTTCCACGAGATCACCGAGTCGGCGATCCGGGCGGCCGCGGAGAACACCCGCGAGCTCGACCAGCACCTCGTCGACGCGCAGGAGACCCGCCGCATCCTGGACCGTCTCTACGGCTACGAGGTCTCCCCCGTGCTGTGGAAGAAGGTCATGCCGAAGCTGTCGGCGGGCCGCGTCCAGTCGGTCGCGACCCGGCTGATCGTGCAGCGCGAGCGTGACCGCATCGCGTTCCGCTCCGCGGAGTACTGGGACATCGCCGCGACCCTCGACGCCGGGGAGAAGGCCACCCCGCGCTCGTTCGGCGCACGGCTGGTGCAGGTCGACGACAAGCGCGTCGCCACCGGCCGCGACTTCGACTCGCTCGGGCAGCTGAAGAAGGGCTCCGCCGAGGTCGTCACCCTGAACGAGGCGCAGGCACGCCGCCTCGCCGACGGGTTGCAGGACCGTCCGATGGAGGTCGCCTCCGTCGAGTCCAAGCCCTACACGCGCAAGCCGTACCCGCCGTTCATGACCTCGACGCTGCAGCAGGAGGCGGGCCGCAAGCTGCGGTTCTCCTCCGAGCGCACGATGCGCAGCGCGCAGCGCCTGTACGAGAACGGCTACATCACCTACATGCGTACGGACTCGACGACGCTGTCGGCGACGGCCATCGAGGCCGCCCGCTCGCAGGCCCGTGAGCTCTACGGCGACGCCTACGTCGCGGACTCGCCGCGCCAGTACACGCGCAAGGTGAAGAACGCCCAGGAGGCCCACGAGGCCATCCGCCCTGCCGGCGAGACCTTCCGGACCCCCGGTGCGATCGCCCGCGAGGTCGACGGTGACGACTTCCGTCTCTACGAGATGATCTGGCAGCGGACCATCGCCTCGCAGATGAACGACGCCCGCGGGACCACCGTGAGCATCCGGATCGCGGGCACCGCGGGGACCGGCGAGAAGGTCGTGTTCGCGTCCTCCGGCCGCACGATCACCTTCCCCGGCTTCCTCAAGGCCTACGTCGAGACCATGGACGACGAGTCCACCGGCCAGGCCGACGACGCCGAGTCCCGGCTCCCGGAGCTGACCGAGGGGCAGGCGCTGACCGCCACCGAGCTGGTGCCCGACGGGCACTCGACCAGCCCGCCGTCGCGCTTCACCGAGCCCGCGCTGGTCAAGGCGATGGAGGAGATGGGGATCGGGCGGCCGTCGACGTACGCGTCGACGATCAAGACCATCCTCGACCGCGGCTACGTCTGGAAGAAGGGCTCCGCGCTCGTCCCGTCGTGGGTGGCGTTCGCCGTCGTCGGGCTGATGGAGCAGCACTTCGGCCAGCTCGTCGACTACGACTTCACCGCCGCCATGGAGGACGACCTCGACTCCATCGCCTCCGGGGACGACTCCCGCGTGCACTGGCTGTCCGGCTTCTACTTCGGCGACGAGGGCGCGGACACCGGGTCGGAGATCGCGAAGGCGGGCGGGCTGAAGAAGCTCGTCGGCGCGAACCTGGAGGAGATCGACGCCCGCACGGTGAACTCGATCCCGATGTTCACCGACGCCGAGGGCCGCGACGTCGTCGTCCGGGTCGGGCGCTACGGCCCGTACCTGGAGCGGATCGTCGACGGCGAGTCCCAGCGGGCCAACCTGCCCGACGACCTGGCCCCCGACGAGCTGACCGAGGAGATCGCCGAGAAGCTGTTCTCGGTGCCGCAGGAGGGCCGCAAGCTGGGCACCGACCCGGTCACCGGCCACGAGATCGTGGCGAAGGAGGGCCGCTTCGGCCCCTACGTCACCGAGCTCCTGCCCGAGCCGGAGGTGCCCGAGGGCGCCAAGAAGAAGCCGGCCAAGCCCAAGCCGCGCACCGGCTCGCTGTTCAAGTCGATGTCGGTCGACACCGTCACCCTCGAGGACGCGCTGCGGCTGCTGTCGCTGCCCCGGATCGTCGGCACGGACCCGGACTCCGGTGACGAGATCACCGCGCAGAACGGCCGCTACGGCCCGTACCTGAAGAAGGGCACGGACTCGCGGTCGCTGTCGAACGAGGAGCAGCTCTTCACGGTCACCCTGGAGGAGGCCCTGGGGATCTACTCCCAGCCCAAGCAGCGGGGCCGTGCCGCCGCGGCACCGCCGCTGCGCGAGCTGGGTGAGGACGCCTCGACCGGCAAGAAGATGGTGATCAAGGACGGCCGGTTCGGCCCCTACGTCACCGACGGCGAGACGAACGCCAGCCTGCGCAAGGGCGACTCGGTCGAGGAGATCACCGACGAGCGGGCGTCCGAGCTGCTCGCCGAGCGGCGGGCGAAGGCCCCCGCGAAGAAGACCACGACCCGCAAGCCGGCCGCGTCGAAGAGCACTGCGTCGAAGAGCACCACGGCCAAGAGCCCTGCGGCAAAGACCGGCACCCGCACGGCCGCGGCGAAGAAGACCACGACGCGCAGCACGGCGGCGAAGAGCACCACGACGAAGTCGACCGGGACGCGCACCCGCAAGACCCCCACGACCTGAGTCGAGGACGGGCCCCGCACCGGAGCGATCCGGTGCGGGGCCCGTCGTCGACGGGGGCGGGTCAGCCCGCGGCGAGGGCCTTCTTCACCGCGGCGGCGACACGGCCGCCCTCGGCGCGGCCCGCCGCGGCGGCGTTCGCCTTCTTCATGACCTGTCCCATCTGCCGCATGCCGGGCCGCTCCCCGGTCTCGGCCTCCACCTCGGCGACGGCGGCGGTCGCCAGGGCGGCCACCTCGTCGTCGTCGAGCTGGGTCGGCAGGTACCGGGCGAGGACCTCGCCCTCGGCGCGCTCACGGTCCGCGGACTCGGGGCGGCCGCCGTCGGCGAAGGCCTGGGCGGACTCGGCACGCCGCTTGGTCTCCTTGGTGATGACCGCGCGGACCTCGTCGTCGGAGAGCTCCCGGGCGGTGTCACCGGCCACCTCGGCGTTGCCGATCGAGGTCAGGACGGATCGCAGGGTCGTCCGGACCAGCTCGTCCCTGGCCTTCATCGCGGTGGTCAGGTCGGCCCGCAGCTGCTCCTTGAGGGTGCTCACGGGTCGCCACGATAGTCCCGCGACGTACGCTGGATCGCGTGAGTATCGCTGGGACCCTCGCACGCACCGCCGCCGGAGCCGCCCTGCTCGGGGCCTCGGGAATCGGGTACGCGGCGGGGATCGAGCGACGGCACTGGACGCTGCGCCGGGTCGAGCTGCCCGTCCTCGACGAGGGTGCGCGGCCGCTGCGGATCCTGCACCTGTCGGACTTCCACCTCATGCCGGGCCAGCGCAGCAAGATGCGGTGGATCGCCGCGCTCGACGAGCTCGACCCGCACCTGGTGATCGACACCGGGGACAACCTGGCGCACCCCGACGCCGTCCCGGGCGTGCTGACCGCACTGGGGAGGCTGTTGGAGCGGCCGGGCGCGTTCGTGTTCGGCAGCAACGACTACTACGGCCCCACCCGGAAGAACCCGGCCCGCTACCTGCGTCGCGGGGACACCAGGCGGGTGCACGGGGCGGACCTGCCCTGGACCGACCTGCGCGCCGCGTTCCGCGAGCACGGCTGGGTCGACGCCACCCACGCCCGGCACCTGCTCGAGGTCGACGGCCGGTCGGTCCGGATCGCGGGCGTCGACGACCCGCACCTGAACCTGGACCGCTACCCGCGCATCGCCGGCCACGACGCCGACGCCGACCTGCGCATCGGGCTGACCCACTCCCCCGAGCCGCGGGTGCTCGACGGCTTCGCCGCCGACGGCTACGACCTCGTCCTCGCCGGCCACACCCACGGCGGCCAGCTGCGGCTGCCCGGCTACGGCGCACTCGTCACCAACTGCGGGATCGACCGGGGCCGTGCCCGCGGGGCGAGCCGCTGGGGCAGCCGGATGCGGCTGCACGTGTCGGCCGGGCTGGGCACCTCGCCGTACGCGCCGGTGCGCTTCGCGTGCCCGCCGGAGGCCTCGCTGCTGACCCTCGTACCGCGGACGACCGGCCCCGATGCGCGGACGGGAACCCCCGCGCAGGCCACGGAGGGCATCGGGTAGAGTTCTCCACGGCTCACGGGGAGACCCGAGTGTCCATCGGGGTGTGGCGCAGCTTGGTAGCGCGCTTCGTTCGGGACGAAGAGGTCGCAGGTTCAAATCCTGTCACCCCGACCACATGAAGGCCCAGATCCAGCGGATCTGGGCCTTCGTCGTGTTCCGGTGGACTACTCCCCGACGAGCCCCGCGAGCCCGTCCAGGGTCCGCGCGAGGCCGAACTCCCACGCGCGATCCGGATCCCAGGCGCTCCCGTGGGCCGCGCCCACCGCGCTGCCGACCCGGACCGCCAGCGGGTAGACCTCCGGGTCCAGCACGCGGTCCAGCAGCGGCGCGTTGACCGCCCACCACTGCTCGTCGGTCAGCGACGATGCCAGGGCCGCCTCGCGGGCCTCCTGCTCGGCGAGAGCGGCGGCGGACGGGTTCGCCTCGCTCACCCGCGACGACGTGGGCATGAACGTGATCTTCCTGCGACGCGGCCTGGAGACGCTCCCGGACGACCAGCGCGGCCTCCACGCGGCCGGGCAGATCCTCGCGTTCACCGTCGACGACCTGGAGGGCGAGCTGACACGCCTCGTCGAGGAGGGGGTCGCCATCACCATGCCGCTGACCACCGAGGAGTGGGGCGAGCGAGCCTTCCAGGTCCGCGACCCCAACGGCGTCGTCGTCCAGCTCGTCGACTGGAACGGGGCGACCGCTCCCCGGTAGCGGACCGCCACCGGCTGCTCGACGGCCCGTGGTCGGAACCACCGGGGCACGGGCGACCCGCCGGGGTGGTGGGGTGCGACGACAGGGCGTGATGCGGGATCCTGGAGGAATGAGTGAGAACCCGGTAGCGCTCGAACTGGACGACGCGGGACTGGCCGGTGGCCTCCCCCGCCCGGCACACCAGCTCGACGGGATCCAGGACGTACCGTTCCGCCCGGTCCAGTTCCGCGACAACGACCTCCCGACCGCACTGGAACGTGCCGCGCAGTGGCTGCGCGAGACCCAGACCTGGCTGGGCGAGCCGGTGGACGTGATCGCCATCCACCTCGACTACAACGAGGCCTCGGAGGCCGCGTACTACGAGCTCAAGCTGCTCTGCAACGAGGAGGACCTCGCCGGCGCACCCATCGCGGTGCGGCAGCGGGCCGCCACCGACGCCTGATCCCCCGACGACGGGTCGTCGCCCCGGCCCCCGGGGCGACGACCGTCAGTGACGAGGGTCACGATCGGCACCATGATCAGCAGGTCACGGACCCGGGATCGTCGCCTCCGGGCCCGCCGGGAGGAACGGGTGTTTGGCCCACACGGCGTGCTGCGGTAGCGTTCCTCTCGGTCACCGTAGTTCTGAGTTTCGTGTTTCGCAGGCGTCCGCAGAATGATGATGCGGGCGGATCCGCTGTCTTTGGTGTAGCTGAAGCTGGCTGCCGTCTGGGAATTCCTCTGACCCGGGCAGCCGCACGACGTGGTTGTTCCGTCCGAAAGCTGCATGACAAGGAGTCACCATGACCAACGGAACCGTGAAGTGGTTCAACGCCGAGAAGGGCTTCGGCTTCATCGCTCCCGAGGACGGCGGCGCTGACGTGTTCGTCCACTACTCGGCGATCGAGGGCAGCGGCTTCAAGGAGCTGCAGGAGAACCAGGCCGTGTCCTACGAGGTCACGCAGGGCGCCAAGGGCCCGCAGGCCTCCTCGGTGTCCCCTCGCTGAGACACCCCGCCCGGCAGTAGCGCCGGGCAGTAGTTCCTCCGTCCGATGGCGGCATCCCCACTGGGGGTGCCGCCATCGGCGTGTTCCGGGCGGCTAGCGTCGTGCCGTGCCGCTGTCCGCCCGTCAGGCCTCGTTGCTCGGATCCTGGCTGCCCGGGCACGAGGTCGTGGCCGACCTCGGCTGGGGCCTGGTCGGGACCACGGTGCTGCGGGTTCGCCACGACGGCGTCGACCTCGTCGTGAAGGCCGGCGACGACGCCGACGCCCACATCGCCCGGGAGATCCGCGCCCACCGCGAGTGGCTGGCCCCGCTCGTCGCCCGCGGTCGTGCGCCGGAGCTCCACCGGGCCGATGCCGACGCGAAGCTGCTGGTCACCCGCTACCTGCCCGGGGCCCTGGTGCAGGACACACCCGCCGAGCACGAGCCGTCGACCTACCGCGGGGCCGGGGAGCTGCTGGCACTGCTGCACGACCGCGTAGCCGTCGACGACGACGGCTACGGCGCCCAGTTGCGCGACACCGTCCTGACCAGGCTCGGGCGTCCGCACCGCATCGCACCCGGGATCCTCGCGCGGCTGCGGGCGGAGGTGAGCGGCTGGCCGGTCCCGGCGGCCCGGCTCGTTCCCACCCACGGTGACTGGCATCCGCGCAACTGGTTGGTGCACGACGGGGCGGTCTCGATGATCGACCTGGGCCGGGCGGCACTGCGCCCACCGCTCACCGACCTCGTCCGCCTGGCGTCCCGCCAGTTCCGGTGGGACCCGGCGCTGGAGGCTGCCCACCACGAAGGCTACGGCGGCGACCCGCGCGAGCCCGGCCCGTGGCGCCGCGAATGGGTCGCCGAGGCCGTCGGCACCGCGACCTGGGCCCTGCAGGTCGGCGACGAGCCGTTCGAGGCCCATGGACACCGGATGCTCGCCGAGGCGTTCCCGGACTAGCGTGGCGCGGTGCCCCTCGTCGTCGCTCCGGCCACCTCCTTCGACGACCTCGCGACCCTGCTGGGCCCGAAGCGCTCCCCCGACGCGTCGGTCTGCTGGTGCCTCTCGCACCGGCTGCCCGCGGCGCGGAACCGTGCCCTGACCGGCCGGGCCCGGGGCGAGTACGTCCGGGAGCTGACGACCCGCGTGGTCGCGCCCGGCGTCGTCGCCCACGACGACGGCGAACCGGTCGGCTGGGCCGCCGTGGCCCCGCGCGCGGAGCTGCCGTTCGCCCGCTCCCGCACCATCCCGCGCGTCGACGACCTCCCGGTCTGGTCGGTGTGGTGCTTCCGGGTCCGTGCCGGCCACCGGGGCCGCGGCATCGCGCACGCCCTGCTCGCCGGCGCCGTCGGGTACGCCCGCGACCAGGGCGCACCGGCCGTCGAGGGCTACCCGGTGGACAACCGGGGAGCCCGGGTCGACCTGACGATGGCCTATGTCGGCACCCGCGCGTTGTTCGAGGCGGGCGGGTTCACGGTCGCCGCGGAGACCACCGGGGTGTCCGGCGGGTTCCCGCGGGTGGTCATGCGCCGGTCGACGTCCGGCTGAGCTCCCGGCGGCGCAGCAGGTACCCGGCCGCGGCGGCGAGCAGCCCGGCGAGCGCCAGACCGTGCTCGAACCAGGCACCCCAGCGGGTCGCGAACGTCAGCTCGGTGCGCAGCGGCACCGGCTCGACCAGGGTGTCGGCGGTGTAGAGCCCGGTCCTGGCGACGACGGAGCCGTCCGGCCGGATCACCGCGCTCGCCCCGGACAGCGCCGCGACGACCGCGGCCCGGCCGTGCTCGACGGCCCGCAGCCGCGACATAGCGAGGTGCTGCCAGGTCATCTCGCCCCGCCCGTACCAGGCGTTGTTGGTCGGGATCACCAGCAGCGAACCACCGTCGGCGACGCCGTCGCGCAGCACGTGGTCGTAGGCGGTCTCGTAGCAGATCGCCGTCGCCACCCGGGTGCCCGCGACGGGCAGGACCCCGGGCGCCGTACCCGGGGTGAAGTCGGCCAGCGCGACGAACGGGGTCAGGTACTGCGTGACCGCCCGCAGCGGGATGCGCTCGCCGAACGGCACGAGCTCCTGCTTCGCGTAGCGCTCCCCCGCTCCCGTCCCCGGGTTCCAGACGACCACCGCGTTCTCGGTGTCGGTCGCACCCGCCTCGTAGTTGGCGCCGATCAGGAACGGCACGCCGAGCGCGTCGACGGCCCGGTCGACCGCCGGGTCGACGCCGTCGGTCGACAGCGAGCTCTCGGGCCACACGACGAGGTCCGGCCGCGCGACCGCGCCGGACCGGACCCGGTCGGCCAGCACGGAGGTCTCGGCGAGGCTGTTCGCGCGCAGGGTCCGACCGGCCGAGAAGAGACCGAGCCCGATGTCGGGCGCGTTGCCCTGCACGACCGCGACGGTGCGGGTGCCGTCCTGGGCGTCGACGGGCGGGGTCGGCACCGCGAGCAGCACGAGCACGATCACAACGACCGGGACGAGGCCGACGACCCGGCGCGGGCGCTGCAGGAACGCCGCCACGCAGAATCCGGCCGCGACCACCGCGACCGACACCAGTGGGGCCCCACCGATCGCGGCCAGCGGCAGGAACGGTCCCTCGACCTGCCCGAACGCGACCCGGCCCCAGGGGAAACCGTTCAGCGGGAACCTGCTCTGCAGCCACTCCTGCGCGGCGAACGCGAGCGCACCCCACACCGGTGCGGCGGGCAGCCGGGCGGCGAGGGCGACGAGCGCGCCGCCGAGCGCCGGGAACCCCGCCATCACCAGCGACAGCCCGACCCACGGGAACGGCCCGTAGTCGCGGCCCAGGAAGTCCTGGATCCACATCAGGTGCGCCAGGTAGAACGCGAACCCGAACACCGCACCCAGCCACGCGGCACGGCGTACCCGGACCCCGGACAGGGCCCACCAGAGCAGCGCGAACGCCACGATCGCGGTCCACCACACGGTGCGCGGCGGGAACGCCAGGTGCAGCAGCACCCCGCCGACGACGACCGCCGCGATCCGCGGCGCGAGTGCCTTCACCACGGGGTCAGCATGATCCGGTCGCGGCGCGGGCCCGCGCGCGGGTCCGGACGAGCACCGCCACCACCACGCCGACGACGAGCAGCGCGCCCGCGTAGGCGGCCGCGAGCTGCCCCGGCCGACTGGAGAAGTCCCCCGCGAGCGGCGGCACCAGCACCGCGGACACCGCCACGACTCCGGTCAGCACCGCCCGCGGCCGCGGGCGGTGCGGCACGCAGGCCAGCGGGGTCAGGGCCCACAGCAGGTACCACGGGTGCAGCACCGGCCCGAGCACGACGACGGCGCCGAGCACCAGGCCGAGCGCCGTCGTCGCGGTGGTCCGGCCGCGGGCCTGCGCCACGAGCACCCCGGCCGCGAGCACCGCGGCGAGCACCGTCCCGACGGTCCGCGCCACCGTCAGCGCCGCGGCCGGGTCCGCGCCGAGCACGCCCGCGAGCGCCGCGGCCCAGTTGGTCGGCGCCATCCAGCTGAACAGCTGCCCGGGTGCGGAGACCGCGGCGAGCCAGCTCCCCGCGCCGACCTCGACGGACGACACCACGAGCGCGACCGCCACGGAGACCCCCGCGACCAGTGCGACCGCGGCCCACCGGTGGGCGCGGCCGGACGCGGACCGGGTCGCGGCGACCGCCAGGACCACGAGCCCGGCCGCCGCGGGGACCTTCACCAGCGCCCCCAGCGCGACGAGCGCGGTGCCGGCGACGAGCGACGTCCGCGGCCCGCGCAGCCCGACGGCGAGCCCCAGGAGCAGCAGCGCGAGCATCGGCCCGTCGTTGTGCATCCCGCCGACGACGTGCCAGAGGACCAGCGGGTTCGCGACGCCCCACGCCAGTGCCGTCCCGGGCGGGACCCCGTGCACGCGGGCCAGGCGCACCACGGCCCACGCGATCCCCGCCACCGCGACGACGGCGAGCATCCGGTACGCCGCCACCCCGGCGACCGCCCCGTCCCCGGCGACGGCGGCGACCGCCTTCTGCCACAGGTCGGTCACCGGCCCGTAGGGCGACGGCGTCTCCCGCCAGTAGCCGTCGACCCGCGCGAGGACCGGCGACCCGGCGGGCAGCCCGGCCGCCGGGCCGGTCCGGTGCGGGTCGGCCCCGCCGAGCGCAACCATCCCCTGGGCGAGGTAGCTGTACACGTCGCGGGAGAACAGCGGCGGCGCGACGAGCAGCGGCGCGGCCCAGGCGAGCAGCGCACGCACCGCGTGGGCGGGGGCCACCGGTGCGCGCACCAGCAGCAGCCACGCCACGACGACCAGACCCATCCCGGCCACCGCGGCGCCGAGCGCGAGCGCCGCCTCGGGCCGGAGCACCACCGCCCAGGCACCGCCGGTCAGCAGCACCGCTCCGGCCGCGCCGAGCACCGTCGGCACCCCGGCGACGGCGCCGGGCGCAGGCGGCACCGCACCGACGACGCCAGGCGCAGGCGGAGCCCCTCCGGCGGCACCGGGCGCAGGCGGGTCCTGGCGGCGTTCCTCCCCCACGGCCCGGTCAGACGGTCGGGGCCGCCGGGCCGTCGGAGGCCTGGAGCGCGCCGGCGGGGAGCCGGTCGACACCCCAGCTGCGTTCGATGTAGCCGACGATCGTGTCGATGACCTCGGCGGGCACCCGGCCGGGCTCGCCGAGCTCCAGCGGGTCGCCGTGGAAGATGTAGAGCCGCGATGCGAACTGGTCGAACGGCAGCGACGCCTCGCCGAAGCGTTCCCCGTTGCCCGCGGTCGAGACGACCACGCCGTCGCCCCAGTCCTGTCCGCTGTCGTTGTTCGGGTTGTAGAAGTACACCCGCATCACGTCGCTGGGGTCCGGCGCGACCCGCAGGATCGCGATGGCGTGCCAGCCGACGTAGCGGGCGGCGCTGTCGGTCACCGCGATCCCGGCGGGCTGCGGGTGGATCAGCGGCTGCCCTCCGTTGTAGGCGGGGTGGTAGCCGGCGTGGAACTGGCGCAGGAAGGCGTCGAGGTCGATGAGGTTGCCGGTTTCGACGTCGACGTTGATGTGGAAGCCGCGGGCCGCCCACCAGCCGTGGAACTCCGGGTTGACCCAGCGGTGCGGGTCCCCGGGCCGGTCCGCGCAGCGACGGCCCATCTCGGCGTAGATCCGGTCCAGGTGCGGGACGACGACCAGCGACACCGGGTCGAGGTCGATCGGCAGCTTCTCCGCGACCCCGGCCCCGATCTCCTGCGACGAGATCCGCTGTCCCTCGAAGTGCATGACGATCTCGTCGTCGCGGGCCGCCCAGACGACCATCTGGAGCAGGTAGTCCGGGTCGTTGTAGGCCCACATCGACAGGGCGCGCGCGGACTGGCAGGTGGGGTTGTCACCCTGCCCGACGCCGAGCGGCTGGCCCAGCATCGACAGCACGCCGGCCAGCAGCCGTACCTCGGGCTCGGGCTGCTCGCCGAACGCGGCGACCAGGCGTTCCCGGGCGGCCGGGCCGATCTCGAGCGCGATCTGGCGCCACAGCCCGGGCACGACCGGCGGCTCGTAGAGGATCCCGCGGTCGAGCAGCAACGCCAGACCGTAGATGCACTGCGCGGTGTGCGGGGTGACGGCCTCCTCGATCAGCCGGTGGACCAGGTCGCGGAAGCGCAGCAGGCAGTTCTTGCCGGTGTCGGACAGGCCGAGCGCCTCGGCGAGCAGGTAGTCGCTCTCGTGCCGCAGGAACTGCAGCAGCTCCGCGTGGTACGGCGACACGAGCCCGGTGTCGTGCATGGCCCGGGCGAACCCGGCCGCCTCGTACTGCAGGCCGCCGGTGTCCATCGCCTCCAGACGCGAGCGGAAGACGTCGATGCCCGGGTCCTCGCGACTCGCCTCGGTGGTCCCGAACAGCGCGGTGATGAGCCGATCGAGGCCCTGCCCGGAGGACAGGTCGACGCTGGGGTCGCCGCGCCACACCGACAGCCGGGTGATCAGCGACGTCACCTGGTCGACCTGGATCGGACGTTGGCGCAGGATCCGCCAGATCTCGGCGACCAGCTTGTCGAGGATGCTGTCGTAGCCGATGCCCTCGGCGATGTGGCGGAACAGGTCGCGGATCATCTGGGCCGTCCGGCCCTCGTGGACCCGCTCCGCCTCGGTCGGCGGGGTGAACAGCAGCTCCAGGTTCATCGCCAGCACCTGGGACAGGAACTGGCGGGCCTCGTCGGCCGAGATCGCGGGGTGGTCGTACTCCCCCAGGGCGACCGCGAGCATCCGCAGCTCGCTGGTCGCCTCCATCACCACCGTGTCGGCGACGCCGCTGTGCAGCCCCGCCCCGACGAACGCCGGGACGAGGATGTCGGGCTGGGCCCAGTCGGTGCCGGCGAACACGCCGGCCTCCTCCAGCTGCCGGGCACGGGCCTGCACGGCGGCGGGGCCACCCTCCTGCAGCAGCACGCGACGGAGCTGCTCCAGAACCCTGCGGATCTTCGTCGTCTTGCCGAAGTCCGTGGTCCGGGCAAGGTCGCGGGTGGCGTCGTCGAGCGAGACCAGGCGCCTGTCCAGCACGGAGGTCCCACTCGCGACGTCGACGGTCGGTTTCACACGGCTTCCCTCGTTCGGGCTCCACGGCCGTGGGCGGGGTACCCGCCCTCAGACGTAGAAGTCGAGTTCTTCCTGCTTCTTCAACAGATCCCGCATCCGGTAGGGGTCGTCCCCGAAGAAGTACAGCAGACCCCAGTGTGTGCCGAACGCGGTCCTCTTCGTCACCGTCTCCTCGACCGGCGACGTGAGGTCGTGCGACTCGTAGTAGTCGTCGTCCTCGGTCTCCTCGGGGATCTGCAGGCTGCTGACGACGCGGCGGCGCGGGTAGACCCCGAAGCAGCCGGCCACGCCGGAGGCACCCTCGACCTCCTTCGGGAAGAAGGCGTCGATCTCCTCCTCGGTGGTCTTCGGGTCGAACGCCAGCACGAGGCCCTGGTAGGCGTTGAAGCCGTAGGAGCGCTCGAGCAGCTCGAAGACCTTGAAGCCCGGCGGCCGGTACGCGACCTCGCCGAAGTACATCTCGCCGTCGGAGGTGACGAAGTACTCCGGGTGGACGAAGCCGAACTCGATGTCGAAGGTCTTGATCAGCTTCTCGATCTGGGCGGTGATCGCGGGCCGGTACTTCTCCAGCTCCGGGGTCGCCGGCACGAACACCGAGTAGCCGAGGGTGACGTACTCGGAGATGTTGAGGAACTTGATCTTCCCCTTGTGCACCCACGCCTCGACGGCGAACTCCCACCCGTCGAGGTGGGACTCCATCAGGAGCGGGAACTCCTCGTCCGGGATGTTGTCGATGTCCTCGTAGGTGCGCACCACGCGGTGCCCGAGGCACCCCGCCTTGTCGAACGCCTTGATGTGGATCGGGTCGTTCGGGTCGCCGTCGAGCTTCAGCAGGGTCTGGTTGACGCGCTTGAGGAAGCGGACGATGTCGTCACGGTCGTGGGCCTCCTCGAAGATGCCCACCCGGATCCCGCCGAGCTGCGCGCGCCGCTTCATCAACGCCTTGTCCCGGAGCAGCATCGCCTGCCCGAACAGCCGCGGGTTGTCGAGCAGCACCGAATTGATCGCGCCGGCCCATTCCACGGTTTCCTCGAACAGCGGGATGGCGACGTCGACGCCCATCTCCTGCAAGGTCTCCGCGATCTCCATCGAACGGTCGTTCAGCCGCTCGAAATTCCACGGGACGTACGGGATCTCGTGCTCCTTGCAATACTCCTCCGCCCAGTCCGGGGCCACGACGACGTATCGGCGGTCGAAGCGGTCGATCGCCTCCACCGCGTTGAGACTCCACCCGAGAAGAGCGACGTATCCCTTTTCTGGATTCTTGGCGACTGAGTCGGACCGAGGCATGGAAAAGCAACCTCCCGATTTCGACGAATTTAGGCGGCGAATGCTTGAGTCCACACCGTACCCCGAGCACGCCGCAACGGCGGATCGTGGCGGGCGGGGCTCAGTCCTCGTCGGATCCGTCGACGCCGGACAGCCGGACCAACCTGCGCAGCCGCCCGGCGACGGTGTCCTTGGTCAGCGGCGGGTCGGCGAGACGACCGAGCTCCGCCAGGGACAGCGACGGGTACTCCAGGCGCAGCAGCGCGGTCTCCCGCAGATGGGGGGCGACGTCGTCACCGAGCACGCGCAGCGCCACCCGGACCCGCTCGGTCGTCGCGGCGGCCGCCGTCGCGGCCCGACGGGCGTTCACCGTCTGCAGCGACCCGTCCGTGCCGGTCGTACCCCGCGGGGTGACCGGGACCCGGCTCAGCACCTCGGCCACACCCGGCGCCCCGACGCTGCGCAGCAGGGCCTCGGCACTCTCCGGGTCCCGCACGACGACCCGGTGCTCGCTCACCGTCTCCTGCGGCGCGGCCAGCACCCCCAGGCCACGCGCCGCGCCGACCAGCGCGAGCACGACGGCCGGGCCCGGGCAGCTGACGACCAGCCGGACCCGCCCGGCCGGCCTCGCGACGCGGCCCCGCGCGATCAGCGCCCCACGCCAGACCCCGGCGGCCACGGCGGGCCCCGCCGCGACGACGGCCGGTGGCAGCCCGAGCACCGGCCGTCCGGTCCGGTCGACCAGCCCCGTCGCCCGGGCCAGATCGGTCCCGGGCGCCGTGACCCGCACCTGGTAGCGCAGGGTCCCCCCGCCGCCGGTCACGACCTCGGCCCGCAGGCCGCCCCGGCCGTGCAGCGCCCCGAGCTCGGAGCGCATCCGCAGTGCGGGCGCCGGGGAGTCGAACTCGGCGCGGATCGTCGTCGTGCCGTCGCGGACGCCGACCTCCCCCGCCAGGCGCAGCTGGGTGACGAGCCCGGCATGGCGGACACCGGGGCGCTCCTCGCGGACCGCGCCCAGCTCACGCTGCAGCTCGGCGGTCACGCGCTCCAGGTCGAACACGATCGTCTCCTGCGGAGGGGAAGTGGCAGGGCGGGGAACACATCCCCCGAGGCGAACCCCGCCCTGCCGGGTAGGGCGGGGCGCCGGAGCGCCCCACCGTGGCGGGATCAGTCCTCGGACGTGTCGGCGTGCATCGGGCAGCGTGGATCGATGCAGGGCCTGCTCTCGCTCCCCGACCGGAACGCCGCGTTCGCGAGAACCGAGCACAAACAGCCCCGGGCCTTCGCCCGCGGCCCACCGGGCGCCAGATCGTCGACCGGTACCGGACCCGGCCGACCCCCGCCGTTCGCCCCCTCGGACATGGCTCCACCTCCGCACGACTGCGCGCCCGGAGTTCCCCGCCGGCGGGGCCCGTGCACAGATACATCCGGTGGCCGCCACGAGGGTCCGAGACCTGCCGGGGCGACCGGCTCGCGACGGTACTCTATACGCGGAGTAACGCCTATTTCGGCTCGGCTCTCGTTGGGTGTAAAGATTCGGGCCCCAGAGTGAGCCCCCGCCGTCGGGCCATCCCCTCGATCTGCACCCAGATCAGGTCCGTCAGGTGGTCGGTGACGACGGCGCGATCCAGCGTGTCCCCGGTCGCCCGGCCGCGCAGCCACCACTCCGCGGTCGCCTGCACCGCGCCGACCACCGACTGCGACCACACCTGGACCAGGCCGGACTCGTCGACGTCGAGCATCTCGGCATAGGCCCCGAGCAGGCCGGTCAGTGCGGAGGCGATGAACTCCCGGCCGGCGTCGACGACCTCGCCCCGCTGGCCGGGCAGTCGGCGACGGAACAGCAGGTCGACACCCGGTGAGTCGTCGAAGAAGCCCATGGCCGCGTCGACCGAGTCGTGGATCCGCGTCCGGACCGCGCTCTCCCGGTACAGGGCGGGCATGAGCCGTCCCATCAGGCGGTCGGTCGCCCGCTCGGCCATCGCGTCGAGCAGCGCGGCCCGGTCACCGAAGTGCCGGTAGATCACCGGCTTGGTCACCCCGGCCTCGTGCGCCACCTGGTCCAGGCCGAAGTCCTCCCCGTCACGGCCCAGCACGACCAGCGCCGCGTCGACCACCTGTTCGCGACGGCGCGCGCGGTGTGCGTCCCAGCGCGTACTGCGACCGTCGGACCGGAGGTCGTCCTCGGACCCGGGCTCCGTGCGGTCGGACGACACGCCCACCATGCTCCTCCCTCGACGCGCCCGGCGGGAGTAGGGCCGGACCCGCGCGACAGTGGATCACGAAGACCACCCGGCCGGCTCAGCGCGGCGCGGTCATCCCCCGGGTGACGATTTCGGCGAGGGCGGTCGCGCCCGTGTCGTCGATCGGACCGCCGTGCACCGCCACGCGCCAGACGGGCACGCTGCCGTGGACGCGGCCCTGGACCGGATCCTGGCTCACGACATGGCGGGCTTCGCCGCGCCCTGGGCACCCGACGGCACGATGACCTTCCCGTTCGCGGCGCCCGGCTCCCCGCGCGGAGTACACGCTGCGCTAGGTTGCGGTCGTGACCGTCGGCCCGGAAGGCATCACCGGACACCTCGACCGCTGGAGCCCGCTGGAGGTCCAGCAGGTGTTCGGCCGCACCGGACTGGCGGAGGCCGCCCGATGACCGTCCTGGTCACCGGGGCCACCGGCACCACCGGGCGCCGCGTCGCCGACCTGCTGGAGGCCGCCGGGGCCGACGTCCGCCGGGCCGCCCGGTCCACGTCCCCTCGGTTCGACTGGCTGGACCCGGCGACCCACGACTCCGCGTTCGAGGGTGCCGAGAGCCTGTACCTGCTCCCGCCGCTCGCCACTCCCGACCCGGCCCCCGTTCTCGCCCCCGTCCTGGAGCGGGCGGTCCGGCGCGGTCTGCGCCGGGTGGTGCTGCTGAGCGCGGCCGCCGTCGAGCGCGGCACGCCCGGGTTGGGCGCGGTGCAGGACCTCGTCCTGGACACGGTCCCGGAGCCGTCGGTGCTGCGTCCGTCGTGGTTCACCCAGAACCTGCTCGGTGACCACCTCACCGCACGCGGGCTGCGCGCCGGTGAGCTGGTCACCGCCACCGGGAACGGCCGGATCCCGTTCGTCGACGCCGGGGACATCGCCGCCGTCGCCTCCGCGCTGCTGCTCGCCCCGGCACCACCCGAACCGGACGTGGTGGTCACCGGGCCCGCGGCCCTGTCCTACGACGACGTGTGCGCGGTCTGGACCGAGGTCACCGGACGGCCGGCCCGGCACCGGCCGGTGACCGTGTCCGAGATGACCGCCCGGCTCGTCGCCGACGGGATGCCCGCCGACTACGCCGCCGTGCTCGCCGGGCTCGACGGGCTCATCGCCACCGGGTCCCAGGCCCGCACGAGCGACGCGGTGCGCCGGATCACCGGGCGCGACCCGCGCAGCGTGCGGGACGTCCTGCGGGAGGCCTACCCGGCGCGGTCATGACCACGGCCACACCGACGATCATCGCCGGGCACCGCGTGCGAGGCTCACCCACGGACGCAGTGGACGACGCGAGGAGGCGTGGTGCGACGGGTGGTCTGCCGGGAGTTCGCCGATCCGGAGCGGTTCGAGCTGGTGGAGGAACCGACCCCCGAGCCGGGTCCGGGCGAGGTGCTCGTCGCCGTCGAGGCCGCCGCGGTCAGCTTCGTCGACGGGCTGATCGCCCGCGGCGACTACCAGCTGCGGCCGCCGTTGCCGTTCACACCCGGCAGCGCGATCGCCGGGACGACCCCGGACGGCAGGCGGGTCGCCGCCCTGCTCACGGGCTTCGGCGGGTTCGCCAGCCACGCCGTCGTCCCGGAGGGCCTCCTGGTCCCGGTACCCGACGAGGTCGACGCGGGCGTCGCGGCCAGCTCGCTGGAGAGCCACGGGACGATCGCCTTCGCCTTCCGGGACCGGGTCACCGTCCGGCCGGGTGAGTGGGTCGTCGTGCTCGGGGCGAGCGGCGGGATCGGGCAGGCCGCGGTGGACCACGCCCGCGCCGCGGGGGCCCGGGTGCTCGCCGTCGCGTCCACCCCGGACAAGCGTGCGGCCGCGCTCGAGGCCGGGGCGGAGGTCGCCGTCGGCTACGACTCGCTCAAGGACACGATCCGCGGGCACACCGGCGGAGGTGCGGACGTCGTGATCGACCCGGTCGGCGGCGACGCCGCGGAGGCCGCGCTGCGGGCGCTCGCCGCCGGCGGCCGGTTCTGCGTGCTGGGTTTCACCTCCGGCACGATCCCGAAGCTGCCCGCCAACCTCGTGCTGCTGCGGAACCGGACCGTCGTCGGCGTGGACTGGGGCGACTGGTCGCGCACCGACCCGGCCGCCTCGCGGGACCTGGCGGAGGACGTGCTGCGCCGGATCGGCTCCGGGGAGCTGCACCCGGCCCGCCCGCGGACCCTGTCGCTGGACGACGCGGCGACCGCGACCCGCGCCTACGCCGAGCGCTCCGCGGTCGGGAAGCTGGTGCTCACGCCCTGACCGCAGGCGCCGTCATCAACCCTGATGACGGGCGGTAATGGCCACGTCACACCTCTCGATAGGTCGTTCGTCGGAGCGGGCAGCTCCGGTAGGACCACCGTGAGAGGACCTCCCATGACCGCCACCCAGTCCTGGCCCGCCGTGGAGCCGGCGACGCAGCCGATCCCCGTCGTGCGACGGGGGAACACCCCGGCGACCGCCGGTTTCTGGCTGGGGATCGTGGGGCTGGTGGCCGGGTGGGTCCCGTTCCTGGGTCTGCTCGTGACGGTGCCGGCATGGGCGCTCTCGCAGGCCGGTCGGCGCCGGTTCCGCACCGGCGCGACCACGACGGCGGGGCGCAGCGGCGCCGGGCTCGCCCTGGGCGTGGCGGGCAGCGTGCTCTGTCTGCTGACGACCACCATCGGCGTCATCGGTGCCGCGAACGCACCGCAGCCGGCGCTGCCGGCGGCGGCACCGGCCGCCCCCGTCCCCGCAGCCGCCCCCGCCCCGGTCGCGGTGCCGGACGTCGTCGGCATGACCGATGCCCGGGCCCGCGAGGTCCTGGCGCAGGCCGGCTTCACCCACGTCGTGCTCGGCCCGCCCTCCCCGGCGGCCGCCGGGGTCGCCGCGGGCACGGTCACCGCGCAGGACCCGGTGGGATCGACGACGTACGACCGCGCCGCCGCGGTCACGCTGACCGAGGCCGCGGCACCGGCCGTGCCGGTGGCCCCCGCCGCGGCGGCGACCGACGCGCCGGTGGCAACCGACGTCGACCGTCCGTACGTGCCCGCGCCGGCACGGCCGCTCGTCGCGACCCCGCCCGCCCCGCACACGGCCGTCGCCGCACCGCGCCCCGCCCCGCAGGCGCCGCGCCCGGCCGCACCGGCCCCGCGCCCGGCCGCCCCGGCGGCACCGGCACCCGCTGCGCCGGCCCCCTCGTCCGGCGGTGGGTCGGCCTACTACGCCAACTGCACCGCGGCCCGCAACGCCGGTGCGGCCCCTCTGTACCGCGGTGCCCCGGGCTACCGCTCGGCGCTGGACCGGGACGACGACGGCATCGCCTGCGAGTAAGGCTGGGTCCACGACACGGTGCCCGGCGGTGACGAGGTCCCGCCGGGCACCCGTCTGTCAGCCCGGCCGCGCCGAGACGCCCGCCCCGCCCGCACCCGACACGACGGACACCTCCCAGCCGTGCCGCTCCAGCCCAGCGGTGACCGCGGCCGGTGGGGCGCCCTCGTAGAGCACGTGCAGCACCCCGCCCGGTGCGAGCACCCCACGCAGCACCGCCAGCTCGGGGCCGGGGTCGCGGGTCCAGAACAGGTTGACGTTCAGCGTGAACGCGACGTCCACGGAATCGGCCGCGAGCCGCAGCCCGGCCAGATCGGACCGCACGACGGTGAGGACGCCGTCGTCGACGAACGCCGCGCAGCGCTCGGCGGTCCGCGCGACGGCGACGGCCGAGCGGTCCACCGCGACCATCGCGCCACCCGCGCCCGGGTCGAGCGCGGGGCAGACCAACGACGCCACCGCGCCCGGTCCGCAGCCCACCTCCAGCACCCGGGTGCCGGGCCGCGCGACGACGACGGCGGCCGCGAACCGCGCCCGAGCCGGGACCACCCTCGCCGCCACAGCGGTCATGCTGGCACGGACCGGCCGCGGACGGGCATCATCGAGGAGGTGGACGAGGTGGTGGGCCCCGAGCAGATCCGTATCTCCGACGCCGAACGCCAGGCCGTCGCCGACCGGCTGCGTGCCGCCCACGCCGAGGGCTACCTCGACCTCGCCGAGTACGACGAGCGCCTGACCGAGGTCTGGCGGATGCGCACCCGGGGCGACCTGGGCCGGGTGACCCGGGACCTGCCCGCCGAGCGGAACCCCGGCCGTCGCGACGGCCTGGTGTTCGCCGCGAGCCCCGGCGGCATCGCCATGAAGGTCCTGTCGATCATCTGGCTGTGCATCACCGCCGCGGCCGCGGCCGGGACCACGGTGCTGGCGCTGCTCACCGACCTCAGCCCCCTGTGGTTCCTGATCTTCTCGGCGCCGACCGGGGCGGTGCTGCTGACCCTGTGGGTGGCCGGTGCGGGCCGTGCCCGGCGCAGCGGTGCCTGACCGCCGCGCCGGGACGGCTCAGCCGCCCGACCGCTCCTGCTCGTAGCGCTTGGTCATGGTGTCGACGGCGTCGAGCTGGCTCTGTGCGTGCTTCTCCCGCGTGGAGCTGGCCCGGTCCTTCGCGGCCAGGGTGCCCGCGGCCTGCCCCTGGAACTCGGGCATGACGTGCTGGGCGATCAGCTCGTAGGAGCGCTTCGTCGCGGTCGGGTCGGCCCACTCGTGGCCGAGCAGCAGGAACGCGCCGAACCCTCCCGACTGGTCGACGAGCTTGCGCACCTGGGCCTTCGCGTCCTCGACGGTGCCGATCGCGCCGATCCCGGCGTCGTTGATGAAGTCGATCATCTCCTTGACGTCACCGCCCGCCACCGCCATCTGCGGGAACGCCGCGACCTTCTGGAAGTACCGGAACCAGTGCTCGATGCCGTACTCGACCTCGCGGTAGGCCTGCTCCCGGGTCTCGGCGACGTGCATCAGCCCGACCAGCCGCCACTTGCTGCGGTCCGGTGTCGGCTGCCCGTGGTGGGCAGCGCGCTCCTCGACGACACCCCAGTGGTGGGCGAGCGCGTCGAAGCCGTCCTGGGTGAGGGTGGCGCCGATCGACAGCAGCCCGACCCCGTGCTGCCCGGCCATCCGCGGCCCGGTCGGCGAGGCCACCGCGGCGACCGTGATGTCGAAGCACGGGTCGGAGTAGGGCGCCAGCTGCAGCTGGGCGTCGACGAGGGTGTGGGTGCGGGTCCGGGCGGTGACGGTCTCCCCGCGCAGCAGCCGCATGATGATGTCGAGGTTCACCTCGAGCAGCTCGCGCGTGTCGGTGGGGTTCAGGCCGATCATGGCCGAGTCGGTCGGCAGCGAGCCGGGGCCGCAGCCGAGCATCGCCCGCCCGCGGGTGAGGTGGTCGAGCAGCACCATGCGGTCGGCCACCCACAACGGGTTGTGGTAGGCGATCGAGGTGACGCCGGTGCCCAGCCGGATGTGCCGGGTCCGCTCCGCGGCGGCCGCGATGAAGATCTCGGGCGACGCGATGATCTCCGAGCCCGCGGAGTGGTGCTCCCCGATCCAGGCCTCGTCGTAGCCGAGCCGGTCGAGGTGCTCCACCAGCTCGAGATCGCGCTGCAACGCGAGTGTGGGGTTCTGCCCGGGCTGGTGGAACGGGGCCAGGAAGGTGCCGAATCGCAGTCTGCTCACGGTGACTCCTCGTCGCTCCGGCGCCCACTCCGTCGAGGACACCGTCACGACAGTCCTTACCTGCCGTGACGGGCGTCACGCAAGCGTTGCACGAGGGTGGCAGACCGGGTGAACGGCCGGTGTACGGACGTCCGTGACGACCCGATAGGTTCCGCGATCATGGGACACCGCGAGGAGCTTCTGGACGGGGCCGCGCAGTGCCTCTACGAGAAGGGGTTCGGCCGCACGACCGCACGGGACGTGGTGGCCGCGTCCGGGACGAACCTGGCCTCCATCGGGTACCACTTCGGCTCCAAGGACGCCCTGCTCACCGAGGCCCTGCTGCGGGCGACGACGGCCTGGGGCGAGGAGCTCGACCGGGCGCTCGCCGAGCCCGCCGGCGGGCCCACCGACCCGCAGCGACGGGTCGAGGAGACCTGGAGCCGGGTGGTCGGCCTGTTCTCCACCCAGCGAAGGCTGTGGGCCACCCACGTCGAGGCGCTCGCCCACGCCGAGCGGCTGCCCGAGCTGCGCGCGAAGCTCGCCGAGGCCCAGCGGGAGATCCGCGAGGGCCTGGCCCTCACCTTCCACACGCTGCCCGACGACCCGGCCGCCGCGGACCGCCGCGTGCACGTGCTCGGCTCCGTCTACCAGGCGCTGCTCACCGGGCTCATGGTCCAGTGGATGGTCGACCCCGACACCGCGCCGTCCGGTGTGGACATCGCCGAGGGGCTGCGCGCCATCGCGGACCGGGCCGACGCCTTCGCCTGATCCCCCCGGAGGGTCAGTGCCAGGGCTCGACCCGGCCGATGATCGTCCCGCCACGGACCGCACCGGGCTCGGCCACCCGCACGGTGAACGTCCCCAGCGCGAGGAAGCGCAGGGTGACGGTGCCCCCGGCGCTGACGTCGACGGCGCGGCCCTGCTCCGGGACCAGCACCCGGCGCGCGACGTCGCTGCCGACGGTGAGCACCACCGTCGTACCCCGTCTCACCCGCACGGTCGGGACCGCGGTCACCGGCCGTGCCTCCCAGTGGTCGAAGCGGACCGGGGTCAGGCCGTGGGAGTCGGCGGACGCGGTGACGGTCGGCCCGGCCGCGACGGTGCCCGTCGTCGGTCCGACGGCACCGCAGCCCGCGGCGGCCAGGGGGAGCACGAGCATCCCGGCGAGCAGCAGCCGGGCCGGTCTCCGCATGCCTCCATGCTGCCGGATGCGCGGCCGCAGACCCCGCCCGGTGCACCCGTTCGTGGCATTCGGCACGATCGGGTCGTGAGCCAGCACCCGATCGCCCCCGTTCCCCCGACGCTCTTCGACGACGAGCGCGAGCAGCGCTGGCGGTCCCGGTTCACCGCGGTCCGCATGTCGCGCCCCGGCTGGGCCCGCGACGCGCCGGCACGCTCGGTCTACGTCTCCAACGCGACCGGCACCTTCGAGATCCACGCGTGGGACCGCGACTCCGGGGAGCACCGCCAGGTCACCGACCGGCGCAACGGCACCACCTCGGCCGTGCTGCCGCCGGACGGCGGACAGATCTGGTGGTTCGCCGACACCGACGGCGACGAGTTCGGCCACTGGGTCGCCCAGCCGTGGGCCTCCGGCCCCGGCACCGACACCGTGCCCGCCGTCCCCGGTGTCGGCGACGGCTACCCGGCGGGCCTGGAGATCGGCCGCCGCGTCACCGCGGTCGGGGTGTCCACCGACGACGGCACCGTCCTGTCGGTGCACGAGCGCGGCTCCGGCACCGACGCGCGCGAGATCTACCGGCACACCGAGGACGCCGGCGTCGGCGCGCTGTCGGAGGACGAGACGCTGCTCGCCATCTCCCACTCCGAGCACGGCGACTCCCGCCACCCGTCGCTGCGGGTGCTCGACGTCGCCACCGGTGACACCGTCGCCGAACTGCACGACGGGCCCGGCCGCGGCCTCGCCGCGCTGGAGTTCTCCCCCGTCGCCGGGGACCAGCGGCTGCTCGTCGGCCACGAACGCCGCGGCCGCGACGAGCTGCTGGTCTGGGACCCGACCACCGGCGAGGTCACCGAGCTCGCGATCGACCTGCCCGGCGAGCTCGTCGGCGGCTTCGTCCCGGACGCCTCGGCACTGCTCGTCGCGCACACCCACGCCGCCAGGACCCGGCTGTTCCGCTACGCCCTGGACTCCGGCGAGCTGACCGCGCTTCCGACCGCGCCCGGCTGCGTCGGGTCCGCCGAGGTCCGCGACGACGGCACCGTGGAGTACTCCGCGTCGTCGGCGGCCACCCCGTCGCAGATCCGGGCGCTGCGCCCGGACGGCACCGACGACGTCCTGGTCGCCCCGCCCGGGGAGCGCCCGCCCGGCTCGGTCGCCGTGCGCGACGTGTGGACCGAGGGCCCCGGCGGCGCCGTGCACAGCCTCGTCGCCGAGGCGCCGCGCACCGACGACGGCCCGGCGCCCGCGGTGTTCGTGCTGCACGGCGGCCCGCACGCCGCCGACGAGGACCGTTTCGACGCCGGTCGGGCCACCTGGGTCGAGGCCGGGTTCACCGTCGTCGAGGTCAACTACCGCGGCTCCACCGGCTACGGCTCGGCGTGGCGCGACGCGATCGAGGGCCGCCCCGGGCTGACCGAGCTGGCCGACGTCGCCGCGGTGCAGGACGCGCTGGTCGCCGACGGCACCGTCGACCCGGCCCGCTGCGTCGTCGACGGCTGGTCCTGGGGCGGATACCTGTCGCTGCTCGCGGCGGGCACGCAGCCGCAGCGGTGGGCCGCGGCCGTCGCCGGGGTGCCGGTGGCCGACTACGCCGCCGCCTACGCCGACGAGATGGAGCAGCTGCGCGCGTTCGACCGGGCGTTGTTCGGCGGCTCCCCCGACGAGCTGCCCGACCTCTACCGGGAGGCCTCGCCGCTGACCTACGTCGACGAGGTCCGGGTGCCGGTCCTGGTGCTGGCCGGGGAGAACGACCCGCGCTGCCCGATCCGTCAGATCGACAACTACCTGGACGCGCTGGCCGCGCGCGGGGACGTGCCCTACGAGGTCAGCCGGTTCGACGCCGGACACGGCTCGTTGGTGGTGTCCGACCAGCTGGACCTGATCGCGACCGAGGTCGCCTTCGTGCGGCGAGCGCTGGCGAGCTGATCCGGGCTTTCCTTCACCCGCCCGCCGTTGTGGTTAACTTTGACCCCTCAAAGTTCACTACTGGGCTGTGCCGGACAACTTTACGAGGTACGTGACCGAATGGCAGAGCTCGTCGGAAGGTTCTGGGAACCCAGTTGGGATGCGACCACCCGGGAAGCCCGACGCGGGGGACGCTACACCGCGTACGTCCCTGATCCCCTCGACGGGCGACCGCTCTCCCTCGGAGGCGTGCTCGGCCACAGAGCCGCGGCGGTGGAGTCCGCGGTACGAGGACTGGCAACCGGCCCCGGCGGCAGGGGACTGGAGAGTCTCGCCCGCTTCCTCCTACGGTCCGAGGCCATCGCGTCGTCCCGTATCGAGGGGATGCACGTGTCCGCGCAACGGGTGGCCATCGCCGAGTTGGCGGAGTCGGAACGGGTAGGTCAGGGCAAGGTCAGCGCGAGCGCTCGGTTCGTGGCGAACAACATCGCCGTCCTGCGAGCCGCCGCGACCGATCTGACCGAAGGCGCCGCGGTGACGGTCGACGCCGTCAACGGTCTGCACCGGGCGCTGCTGCCCGAGGACCACCACGGTCTGCGCACCGTGCAGAACTGGATCGGCGGCGGGGGGTGGAATCCGCTCGGGGCCGACTTCGTGCCGCCTCCCCCGGAACAGGTACATCCTCTGATGGAGGATCTGGTCGCTTTCGCGACGGGCGGCGTCCACGCCCCGCTGGTGCAGGCCGCGCTGGTGCATGCGCAGTTCGAGACGATCCACCCGTACACCGACGGCAACGGACGCGTCGGCCGCGCGCTGATCCACACCGTCCTCACGCGCCGCGGCCTCACCCCCACCGCCATCCTCCCGATCAGCCTGGTGTTGCTCACCCACTCGGACGCCTATGTCAACGGGTTGACCGCGTACCGGTACACGGGTCCGGCGGACTCGGCCGAAGCCTGGGAGGGCACCGCAGCGTGGTTGTCCACATTCGTCGAAGCGGCGGCGACTGCCGTCGACCAGGTCGAGCGTTTCAGCGCAGACCTCGTGGAGCTGCGGGACGACTGGTCCGCGCGTCTCTCCGCCCTGCGAACCACGCGTGGGATACGTGACGTCCCACGAGCGGGGTCCGCCGTCGCACGACTCCTGGATCTCCTGCCAGAGGCCCCGCTCGTGACCGCTGCGACGCTCTGCCGTCTGCTCGGCGTCTCCGCTCCGGCCGCGCACAAAGCGCTCGACGAGTTGACAGATGCCGGCATCCTCACCCGCAGGGCACTGGATCGTGGGACACGGGGCTACTTCGCGCAGGACGTGTTCGACCTGCTCACCTTCGCCGAGCGACGGCTCGCCAGCACCCGTTGGGACACCCGCCGGTCGGCTCCTGACCGCCCTGTCCCCGCGGCACCTCAGCGCTGACGCCGCCCGCCGAGCAGGCCCAGCACGTTCTCCGGCGGCCTGCCCACGACGGCCCGGTCGCCGTCGATCACCACGGGCCGCTCGATCAGCTTCGGCTCGGCGGCCAGCGCGTCGAGCAGGGTGTCCCGGTCGGCCCCGGCGAGGCCCTGCTCGCGGAACGCGGGCTCACCGGTGCGGGTGATCGCGAGCGGGTCCTCGGTGCCCAGCGCGGCCAGCGCCCGTTCGAGCTCGGCGCGGCTCGGCGGGTCGTCGAGGTAGCGGCGCACCGTCGGCTCCGCACCGTGCTCGGTCAGCAACGCGAGGGCGGCGCGGCTCTTCGAGCAGCGCGGGTTGTGCCAGATCTCCACGGCCCGAGCCTAGGACGCACGACGGCCCCGGGGGTGTCCCCGGGGCCGTCGTGCGGTGCGCGGAGCGGTCAGCCGCCGTTGCGGACGGCCTGCTCGATCCGGTCGCCGATGTTCTTGTCGACGTTGCGCCAGTACTCGAAGGCACGCTGCAGGACCGGCTCGGACACGCCGTCGAGCAGGTGCCCGGCGACGTTGCCGACGAACCGTTCGCGGGCGGCGTCGTCGAAGACCTCGCGGACCATGATCCCCGCCTGGCCCCAGTCGTCGTCGGACTCGCGCAGCGTGTACGCGCTGCGGACCATGTCGCCGTCGGCGTACCAGAGAGCCTCCGAGACCCGCTTCGGGTCGGCCGCCGGGCCGCCGTAGGAGTTCGGCGCGTAGATCGGGTCACGGGTGTTCGTGATCCGCATCGCGCCGTCCTTCTGGTAGTTGTTCACCTCGCTGCGCGGCGCGTTGACCGGGATCTGCTTGTAGTTGACCCCGAGCCGGGCGCGGTGGGCGTCGGCGTAGGAGAACCCGCGGGCGAGCAGCATCTTGTCCGGCGACAGCCCGGTGCCCGGCACCAGGTTGTTCGGCTCGAACGCGGCCTGCTCGATCTCGGCGTGGTAGTCCTCGACGTTCTGGTCCAGCGTCAGCTTCCCGACCTTGATCAGCGGGTAGTCGCTGTGCGGCCACACCTTGGTCAGGTCGAACGGGTTGTACCGGTAGGTCTTCGCGTCGGCGAACGGCATGACCTGCACGTACAACGTCCACGACGGGTGGTTGCCCGCCTCGATCTCGTTGTAGAGGTCGGCCTGGTGGTAGTCGGGGTCCGAGCCCGCGAGGGTGTCGGCCTCGTCCTGGGTCAGGCACTCCACGCCCTGGTCGGACTTGAAGTGGTACTTCACCCAGACCATCTCGCCGGCGTCGTTGATCCAGCTGTAGGTGTGGCTGGAGTAGCCGTTCATCTGCCGCCAGGACTTCGGGATGCCCCGGTCGCCCATCAGCCAGGTGACCTGGTGCGCCGACTCCGGCGACAGCGTCCAGAAGTCCCACTGCATGTCGTGGTCGCGCAGGTTGTTCGCCACGCGCCGCTTCTGGCTGCGGATGAAGTGCTGGAACTTCATCGGGTCGCGGACGAAGAAGACCGGCGTGTTGTTGCCGACCATGTCCCAGTTGCCCTCGGTGGTCCACAGCTTGAGCGAGAACCCGCGCGGGTCACGCCAGGTGTCAGGGCTGCCACGCTCACCCGCGACGGTGGAGAACCGGATGATCCCCCGGGACTCGACGCCGGGCTGCAGGAACGCGGCCTTGGTGTACTGCGAGACGTCCTCGGTGGTCTCGAACTTCGCGAAGGCTCCGCCGCCCTTGGCGTGGGGCTGACGCTCCGGGATGCGCTCCCGGTTGAAGTTCGCCATCTGCTCGATGAGGTAGTGGTCGTTGAGCAGGAGCGGGCCGTCGGGGCCGATGGTCAGCGAGTGCTCGTCGCTGGCGACCGGGCTGCCGGAGTCCGTGGTGGTGGGCTTGGGCTGGTGCGACGTGGTCACGGCCGAGCCTCCTCGTACGCGTGGTGGGTGGGGCGGGCGGGTGATGGCCCGCCGGTGCGACCGAGACGCTCCCGCGGCTGCGCGGCCGCGTCGCGGTCGGCGGTGTTCGGTACCCACTGACTTCCCGTGCGGCCCAGGTCGAAACCCCGAACCGGTTCGCGACGACGCCGGGGCGCGGGTCAGGATGGGGTCGTGCCCGACACCGCCGCCACCGCACCGCGTACTGGCCTCGGCGCGTTCGCCGACGTGCTGCGCCTGCCCGGGGTCGGCGCGATCACCGCGATCGGCATGGCCGCCCGCATCCCCGCGACGGCCGTCGGCGTCACCCTGACCCTGCACACCGTCACCACCCTGGGCCACGGCTTCGGTGCCGCCGGCCTCGTCGCCGCCGCGGTCCCGACCGGGATGGCGATCGGCGCCCCACTGCTCGGGACGGTGGTCGACCGCTACGGGCTGCGCCCGGTCCTGGCCCTCACGATGACCGCGGGCCTGCTGTTCTGGTCGGTCGCGCCGCTGCTCGGCTACGCCGGTCTGCTCGGCGCGGCCTTCGTCGCCGGCGTCCTGACCCTCCCGGTATTCTCCCTGGTCCGGCAGGTCATCGCGGCCGCCGTCCCGCCGGGACGGCGACGCCCCGCGTTCGCGCTGGACTCGATGACCGTCGAGATCTCCTACATGGCCGGGCCCGCCGTCGGGTCGCTGCTGACGGTGTGGCTGGGCTCGGCGACGACGATGCGCGTGATCGGCGCCGGGTTCGTCCTGGCCGGGATCGCGCTGTGGCGGCTCGACCCTCCGGTCCGCGCCGACGGCGACGAGGCCGCCCGCTCCGGCCCCCGCCCACCGCTGCGCAGCTGGCTGACCCGGCCGCTGGTCGGCGCGCTGCTGACGGTGACCGCCGCGGTGATCGCGATCATGGGCACCGAGTTCGCGTTCATCGCCGCCCTCACCTCCGCCGGGCAGGCGTGGGCGATCGCGCTGGTCAACGTGGTGTGGTGCCTGGCGTCGCTGGTGGGCGGGTTCCTCTACGGCAGTGCCCGCCGCAGCCTGCCCCTGCCGCTGCTGCTCGCCGCCCTCGGTCTGGCGACGTTCCCGGCGGCGCTGGCCTGGTCGTGGTGGAGCCTGCTGTTCCTGCTGATTCCGGCGGGCCTGGCGACCGCGTCGACGCTCGCGGCGGGCAGTGCCGCGATCGGCGATCTCGCCCCGGACCGGGTGCGCGGCCTGGTCACCGGGCTGCAGGGCTCCGCGACGACGCTCGGGATCGCGATCGCGACCCCGCTCGCGGGGCTGCTGGTCGACACCGCGTCCCCCGGCGCGGCGATGCTGGTGTGCGGGTCGGTCGCGGTCGTCGCCGCCGCGGTGGCGGCGCCGCTGCTGCGGGCCCGGGCCTGACCGGCCGGGGCCGCACGGCCGTCGGCGTCACCGAGATGCACCTCAGCGGGAATCGTGGATCTTCCAGGCCCGCTGGGCTGCATCTCGGTGATCCCGCTGCCGTCGGATGGTCGACGAGCGGTCGCGCAAGTCGGACACTGAGAGCGTCCACAGACGATCAGCGCAGCGCACCGCCCGGGCGCGGCGGACGGGTGTGCCACTCGGGCAGACTGGACCGAGTGAGCGCACCGCCCCACCCCGACTCCGAGACCCAGCCCATCCCGAGTGGGCGGCCCCGTCGCCGGGGAGGTCGGGTGCGCTGGGGGTTCGCGCTGCTCCTCGGCGCCGCGGCCGCGCTCGCGACGCTGCCCGACCTCGTCGGCCTCGACGCCCACTCGCCGTTCGCGCAGGTCATCGCGTTCCGGCCGCTGATGGTCGCCGCGCTCGGCGTGCTGGTCGTGGTCGGCCTGTTGATCACCCTGGCCGCCCGCCGGTTCTGGCCGGTGCCGGTCGTCCTCGCGCTGGTGGCGCTGGTCGGCGCCGCGATGGTGCTCCCCCGCACCGTGGCGAGCCCCGCCCCCGCCGGCGGGACCCCGCTGAAGGTGCTGGCGCTCAACGTCTACGAGGGCAACGCCGACGCACGGTCCCTCGCCGCGCTCGTCGCCGAGCAGAACCCCGACGTCGTCTCGATCCCGGAGGCGGGCGGGCGCTACGAGAGCGAGATCGCCCCGCTGCTGGAGCCGCTGGGCTACCGGACCGCGTCGAGCGTCGACCGTTGGGACCGCGACGTCACCGGCAACACCGTCGCCTGGTCGGACCGGCTCGGCGACGTCCGCACCCGGGTCGGCAAGGACGTCCGCTTCGACTACATCGAGATCACCGGCGGCGGCCTGGGGGACCTGCGCTTCGTCGCGTTCCACTCCGTCGCCCCGGTGCCGCGCTCGGTCGGGCAGTGGCGCTCGGACCTGGAGACCGTCGCCAAGTGGTGCTCCGGGACGAGCCCGGCGATCGTGGCCGGGGACTTCAACGCCAGCCTCGACCACTCGGTGTTCCGCGACGCCATCAGGGGCTGTGGCGACGCCGGGTCGCAGACCGGCAACGGGCTGGCCGGGACCTGGCCGACCTGGGCACCGGCGTGGCTGGGGCCGCAGATCGACCACATCGTCTACACCGGCGGTATCAGCGCGGAGTCCTTCTCGACGCACCTGGTGCCGGGCACCGACCACCGCGCGATCGTCTCGACGCTGCGCCTGCCGTAGACCCTCCACGACCGACGGCCGCCGCCCCGGATGTCCGGGACGGCGGCCGTCGTCGTGGAAGGGAGGTATCAGCCGGCCGCAGCGACCGTCTCCGCCACCTCGTAGGTGTTCAGCGCGGCGCCCTTGCGCAGGTTGTCCCCGCACACGAACAGCTCCAGGGTGTTCGGGAAGTCCAGCGACTGCCGGATCCGGCCCACCACGGTCGGGTCCCCGCCGACGGCGTCGGCCGGGGTCGGCCACTCACCGGCGGCCGGGTCGTCCTTCACCACGATGGTCGGCTGCGCGCCGAGCACCTTGCGGGCCGCGTCCACCGAGACCTCCGAGGAGAAGGTCGCGTGGATCGCCAGCGCGTGCGTGGTGACGACCGGGACGCGCACGCAGGTCGCGGAGACCTTGAGCTCCGGGATCCCGAGGATCTTGCGGGACTCGTTGCGGACCTTCAGCTCCTCCGACGACCAGCCGTCCTCCTTGAGCGAGCCCGCCCACGGCACGACGTTGAGCGCCAGCGGGGCGGGGAACGGCGAGCCGTCCCCGACCGGGATCCCGGCCTCGGTGAGCACCGCGGCGACGTCGCCGGAGACCTTGCCGGCGTCCTTGCCCGCCAGCGCGGAGATCTCGGCCTGCAGCTGGTCGATGCCGGGCTGACCGGCGCCCGACGCCGCCTGGTACGACGACACCACCAGCGCCTCGAGACCGAACTCGCGGTGCAGCGCACCCATCGCCGCCATCATCGACAGCGTCGTGCAGTTCGGGTTGGCGATGATGCCCTTGGGGCGCTCGGTCACCTTCTCCGGGTTGACCTCGGGCACCACGAGCGGGACCTCGGGGTCCATCCGGAACGCACCGGAGTTGTCGACGGCGATCGCGCCGCGGGAGGCGGCGATCGGCGCCCACTCGGCGGAGACCTCGTCCGGCACGTCGAACATCGCGATGTCGACGCCGTCGAAGACCTCGGGCGCGAGCTCCAGGACGGTGATGTCCTGGCCGCGGACCGTCAGCACCTTGCCGGCGCTGCGCGCGGACGCGATCAGCCGGATCTCGCCCCACGGCACCGACTCGCGCGCGTCGATGATCTCGATCATGGTGGTGCCGACGGCACCGGTCGCGCCGACGAGCGCCAGAACGGGCTTGTCCATGGCCATCCCGCTCACCGGCCCGTTCCGGCGGCGACCACCGCGTCGTCCTCGGCGCCGAGCTCGAACGCCACGTGCAGCGCCTGCACCGCGTCGTCGAGCTGGTCGGAGCGGCAGATCACCGAGATCCGGATCTCCGAGGTGTTCATGGTCTCGATGTTGATCCCGGCGTCGGACAGCGCCTCGCAGAACTTGGCGGTGACGCCGGGGTGGTTGCGCATGCCGGCGCCGACCAGGGAGACCTTGCCGATGTCGTTGTCGTAGATCAGCTCGGCGAACCCGATCTCGGCCTTCGCGCGCTCCAGCGCCGCGACGGCGGTGTCACCGTCGGTGCGGGGCAGCGAGAAGGTGATGTCGGTCTTCTTGTCCGAGACGTTGGAGATGTTCTGCAGCACCATGTCGATGTTGATCTCCGCGTCGGCGACCGTGCGGAAGATCTTCGCCGCCATCCCGGGGGTGTCCGGCACGCCGGTGACGGTGATCTTGCCCTCGGACCGGTCGTGGGCGACGCCGGTGATGATCGGATTCTCCAACGGGATCTCCTCGATCGAGCCGGAGACCAGAGTGCCCGGCTTGTCGTTGTAGGAACTGCGCACCCGCAGCGGGACGCCGTAGCGGCGGGCGTACTCGACGGCGCGCAGGTGCAGCACCTTCGCGCCGGACGCGGCCAGCTCGAGCATCTCCTCGTAGGTGACCGTCTCGAGCAGGCTGGCCTTGGAGACGATCCGCGGGTCGGCGGTGTAGACGCCGTCGACGTCGGAGTAGATCTCGCAGACGTCGGCGTTCAGCGCGGCGGCCAGCGCGACGGCGGTGGTGTCCGACCCGCCGCGGCCCAGCGTGGTGATGTCGCGGGAGTCCGCGCTCATGCCCTGGAAGCCGGCGACGAGCACGATGTACCCCTCGTCGAGGGCCTCGCGCAGGCGCCACGGGTTCACCTCGGTGATGCGGGCGTCACCGTGCTTGGACGTGGTGAGCATCCCCGCCTGCGAGCCGGTGAACGACCGGGCCTCGGCGCCGAGGGAGTGGATCGCCATCGCGACGAGCGCGTTCGAGATGCGCTCCCCCGCGGTGAGCAGCATGTCCATCTCCCGCAGCGGCGGCTTCGGGGAGATCTGCTCGGCGAGATCGGTCAGCTCGTCGGTGGTGTCACCCATGGCGGACACGACGACGACGACATCGTGGCCCTCCTTGCGGGTGCGGACGATGCGCTCGGCGACCTTCTTGATGCGCTCCGCGTTCTCGACCGACGAACCGCCGTACTTCTGCACGACGAGGGCCACGCCGACCTCCAATCCTGACTCCGCGTGGGAGCCGTCGGGTGCACACTTCGACCGCCGTGATGCGCAGGTGACGCATCGGCGGCGCTGGTCGGAACGGAACAGTACCGGCGAGCACCGCCCGTTTTCAGGATCTGGACGGTCACCGATGACCCAGACCACACGGGCTCGCCCACGGACCGGCGCTCGGGTATGAGCCGCCCCTCACCCGACCGTCGTACGACGGCGGTGCCGACGGACCGCGTCGGTGTTGCCGCAGCGTGCGCTGCAGTAGCGCTGCCTGCCGTTGCGGGAGACGTCGGCGTAGACGCGGGTGCAGCCCTGCGCGGCGCACCGGCCGAGCCGGTCCATCCCCCGGGTCGCCAGGTGGGTGGCGGTGCCGGTCGCGAGCAGGGCACGCAGCACACCGGCCAGGCCCAGGCCGTCGTCGCGGTGGTGCAGGTGCCAGTGCCCGTCGTGGTCGGTGAGCCGCGGTGGCCCGGTCGACTCGGCGAGCAGGGCGTTGAGCAGCCGTGCCCGCTCCGCGCCGGGTCCGGCGTCGACGACCTCCTCCCACCGGCGCAGGAAGTCCCGCACCGCGGGCAGGTCGGACCCGACCGGCTCCCAGTCACGGGACACCCCGGCGGCGAGGCAACGCTCCACCAGCTCCTCGGTCGAGGACGGCGGCACGTTCACCAGGTCGGCCGCGAGCAGGACCGGATCCTGACCGTAAGGGTTGATATGCACTGAACCATTACAGCAGCGTGGTCGTCGTGAGCACACCCCTGGACCACGAATGGCGCACCGCGTCCCGGCACCGCACCTCCGACGGCGTGGTGAGCTACCAACGCTGCCGGTGCGGGGCCTGGCGCATCCGGCTCGCCGCGCCCGGCACCGCCACCGTGGCGGCCAGTGCCGGGCGGGACCGCGCGCTCCGGTGAGCAGCGGTCCGGGGCGCGCTCACCCCAGGTCGACGATGGCGGCGACCGGCCCGCCTCCCTCGGGGCCCTGGTGGGCCGCGGACACGGACACGAACACCGCGGGGTCGCCGGTGACGGCGGCGGTGACCCCGCCGACGCAGGCCTTGATCTGGCGGTGCCAGTGCACGTCGGAGTCGTCGAGCATGGCGTTGCGCCGGCCGCGGACGGTGCCGTCCTGCGACGCCTCGCACTTGAGGAACACGTTGACCAGGCGACCGTCCAGGTCCGAGGTGTGCGGCCGCTCCGGCAGGTCCAGGCCCGCGTCGCGGATCGCCTTCCAGATGCCGTCGGCGTCAAGGGCGTCGGTCATCACCGAGTGCCCGATCCGGTAGCGGCCGCCGACCCCGGTCGCGTTCCCGACCACGACGACCTGGGCCCGGTCCAGCTCGACGCCCGACGAGCAGGACGCCACCGCCGAGTAGAGCCCGCGGTCGTGCATGACGTCGGCGTCGGACGGCATCTCGATCTCGCCGAGCGCCACGGCGACGCCGAGCGCGGTGCAGCCGTTGGACAGATCCATCGACTCGTGGGTGTGCTCGGTCCACACGGTCTTCCCGCGGGACTTGGCGTCACGGATGGTGTGGATGGTCAGCAGCGGGGTCTTGGTCTGGACGTAGTGCACGTCGGCGGGGTCGGTGATGCCGGCCTTCTTCATCGCGGCCTGCACCGCGTCGGCCACCTTGGTGATCATCGGCGTGCGGCCGATGTCCTCCGGTGCCAGCTGCTCGCTCATCGCGAAGCCGACGGTCAGACGGGGCTCGTCGGAGGGCACGACGTCCTCCGGCGGGACGGTCGCGAAGATCGTCGCGTGCGGGCTGATCACGCCGTCGGTGCCGCCGGACCAGACGATCGGGACCTCCCGGACCTGCTCGGCCAGGGCGCCCTTCTCGACCAGCACCTCGCGGAAGGCACGGTCGGCGATGATGCGGGTGTAGTCGTTGACCCCGCCGTTCCCCTCGGTCTTGCCGATGATCGCGACGACCCGGTCGGCGTGCAGGACCCCGTCGTCGATCAGCGACGCGAGCTCGCTCGCGTCGGCCACGGAGTGGATCGGGACCTTGCGCACCTCGATGGCGTCGGGCATGACGGACTCTCCTTCTCCAGCGGTCTCAGGACGGGACGACGACGGTTCCGGCGTCGCCGGTGACGGCCTCGGTGATGTGGGCGAGGTCGGTGATGACGGCGCGGGTGCCGCCGTTCTCGACGAAGCGGCAGGCCGCGTCGACCTTGGGGCCCATCGAGCCGCCGGCGAAGTGACCGTCGGCGGCGTGGGCACGCAGCTTCTCGACACCGATCGTGCCGAGCGGCTCGGCGGCCGGGGTCCCGAAGTGCAGCACCGCGTGCGGTACGTCGGTGCCGATGACGAGCACGTCCGCGCCGACCGTGCGGGCGAACAGCGCGGCACCGAGGTCCTTGTCGATGACGGCCTCGACGCCGGCCAGCTCGCCGCCGGGCAGCCGCACGACCGGGATCCCGCCGCCGCCGTTGCCGACGACGACGAACCCGGCGTCGACCAGGGCCCGGATCGCCGGGCCGTCGACGATCTCGAGCGGCTCGGGCGAGGCGACCATCCGGCGCCATCCCCGCTCGCCACGGTCCTGCCAGGTCTGGCCGTGTGCGACCAGCACGGCGGCCTCGTCGGCAGGGAGGTGGCGCCCGACCGGCTTCGACGGCCGGAGCAGGCCCGGGTCGTCGGCCGCGACCCGGGTGCGGGTCACCACGGCGGCGGTGCGCCGGTCGACCCCGGCCGCCGCCAGCGCCGCGTCGAGCGCCGTGGTGAGGACGAAGCCGAGCGTCCCCTGGGTCTGCGCGCCGCACCAGTCCAGCCCGACCGGTGGGACGACGGCGGCCGCCAGCTCGTTCTTGACCAGCAGGTTCCCGACCTGCGGGCCGTTGCCGTGGGTGATGACGATGTCGTGGTCGCGGGCCAGCAGCCCGGCCACCGCCCCGGCGGCGACGCGCGCCGCGGCGATCTGGTCCTCCGGCCGCGCGCTGCCGTCGGCGGCGGTCATCGCGTTGCCGCCCAGTGCCAGCAGGACCCTCACGACGACGCCCCCGGGAGCGGGGTGGCCGCCGTGCCGCTCGCCGTGGCACCGGCGGCGGAGACCGGGCCTGCTCGCCGGCAGGGGTCACCGACGATCATGGGTGCTCCTTCCCGAGGAGATGGGCGAGCGGGCGGGTGCCCACGGGCAGGCCGTACCGGTCGTAGTAGGCGAACATCGCGTCGAGAACCGGGCCGAGGCCGGACGGCCCGGGGACCCGCTCGGCGGTCGTGCCCGCCTCCGCCGCCAGCTCGGCGACGGTCGCGGTGCGCGTCGCGAGCTCGTAGGTGGCGCCCTCGTGGCCGGGTTCGGTCAGGACGGTCGCGGCGGCCGCCCCGACCTCGTCGAGGTCGGCGAACCCGAAGACGGCGTGCACGTCGTAGGGCACCCGGACCGGCCCGGTCAGGTCCAGGTTCTGCAGGTAGGCGCCGGGCTGCAGGATCGTCCAGCGCAGCCCGGACCGGCGGACGACGTCCTCGGCCCTGGCCTTGCCCAGGTGGTGCGGCATGTCCGGGGCGTACGGCGCGGCCACCGAGTGGTAGCCGACCCGGGTGACGCCCGCGGTGCGGAGCCCGTCGAGCCAGCCCGCGACCAGCGCGGGCTCGTCCGGGTGCAGGTTCGGGGCGATCAGGTAGGCGGCGTCGGCGCCGGCCGCGGCCCCGGCGACGTCGTCCGCGCGCCCCAGCGGGACGGCGGTGGCGCCCCGCGCCCGCAGCGCGGCCGCCACCGCCCGCCCGGTCTTGCCGTGGCCCCCGCAGATCACGACCCGCACGGCGACCTCAGAGCCGGTCGACGTCGGCGTACGCGGCCCCGCCGGCCAGCGTCGCGTAGCCGGGGCCGCGGTCGAAGAACGCGTCGTCGTCGCGGGACCACGCGGCGCGATCCGCGCGCTCGGCCGTGGTGGCGCCCGCGTCGAAGCCGAGGGTGCCGTCGTCGAGGTCCCCGGTCAGGACGACGCCGTAGTCGGCCAGCGCCGCCGCGGCGGACACCTTGCGCCACAGCACGTCCCGCACGACGGCCGCCGGGTCGCGGCGCAGCGGGTCGCCCCAGCCGCCGCCCCCGGTGGTGCGGATCCGGATCACCTCACCGGCCCGGACCGGCTCGGCGTCGGCCAGCGCGTCGACCACCCGCTCGCGCGGCCCGCCCGGGTCGATCACGACCTCGAAGGGCCGCCCCGCCTTCCCGCCGCGGACCCCCCAGCAGGCCAGGATCGACCGGTCCGCGATCGACATGAAGTGCGCGTCCTTGAGCATCCGGACGTGCTTCTCGTAGCCGAGGCCACCACGGAACTCCCCGGCGCCGCCGGAGTCGGTGGCCAGCGACAGCGACTCGACCCGGAACGGGAAGCGGGCCTCGGTGAACTCGGTAGGCAGGTTCCGCGAGTCGGGGACGACGTGGATGGTGTCCTCGCCGTCGGCGTAGTAGCGGCCGCCGGAGCCACCGCCCAGCACCTCGCGCATGAGGTACGGGCGGCCCTCGAGGTCCTCGCCGTAGACGCCGGTGTAGCGGATCGTCTCCTGGTCGGCGGGCATCCGGCCGTCGACGGCCTTGGCGACGACACCGGCGAGCACCCCGAGCAGCCGCAGGATGACGAAGGTGCGCGCGTTGGTCGGCGCGGGGAACACCGGGGTCAGCAGCGTCCCGGGCGGCGGGAACCGCATCTCGATGAGCGGGACGACCCCCTCGTTGACGTCGAGCTCGGCCATCCGCTCCGGGGAGTCGGCGAGGTTGCGCAGGATCGGCGCGAGCCACTTCTTGAGGAAGACGCCGTCGGAGTAGTCGCCGCAGTGGTTGATCGGCCCCTTGGCCTGCGGGGAGGTGCCGGCGAAGTCGAGGATCAGCCGCTCGCCGTCGGGGTCGTCGGGGCCGGTGCGGGTGAGCGTGATCCGCTGGGCGTGCAGGCGGGGCTCGTCGACGCCGTCGTGCTCGGCGTAGTCCTCCCAGGTCCAGGTCCCCACCGGGATCCGGCCGAGGATCTCGCGGCGGTAGGTCTCGGTGGTGCGGGAGATGATCGCGTCGAAGCAGGACTCGACGGTGTCGGTGCCGTAGCGGTCGAAGAGCTCGCCGAGGCGACGGGCACCCATCAGGCAGGCCGAGCACTCGGCGTCGAGGTCGGCGGCGAGCGAGTCGGGCATCCGGGAGTTGCGCGTCATGATCGCCAGGGCGGCCCGGTTCGGGACGCCCGCGTCCCACAGCCGGATCGGCGGGACCATCAGTCCCTCCTCGAACACACTCGTGGCGTTCGAGGGCATCGAGCCGGGGACCGCCCCGCCGATGTCGTCGTGGTGGCCGAAGGCCTGCACGAACGCGACCACCCGCCGGTCCTCCGCGGGACCCGCGAACACCGGGACGGTGACGCACAGGTCGGGCAGGTGACCGATGCCGCCCTCGGAGCGGTAGACGTCGTTGTGGAAGAAGACGTCGCCCTCGCGCATCTGGTCCAGCGGGAACTCCCGGGCGATCGGGTGCACGAGCGCGGAGTAGGAGCGGCCGGTGAGCTTGCGCAGCCTCCGGTCGTGGATGCCGGCCCGGAAGTCGTGCGCGTCGCGGATCATCGGGCTGCGGCTGGTGCGGGCGATAGCCGTCTCGACCTCGGACTCCACACTGGTCAGCGAGCCCTGCACGATCTCGACGAGGACCGGGTCGGCGCTCGCACCGGCGTCCTCGGTCAGTGGGCCGAAGGGAAACGCCGTGGGGGCGCGACGCGAGCCGGTGTCGGCCGGGCGGTCGGTCGTCGCTGGGGTCGCTGGGGTCACTGGGCGGCCCTCCGGGTCACGATGATGTTCAGGCGGCTGTCGACGCGGGCGGTGAAGCCCGGGTGCAGCGGGACGGTGGAGCCGAACTCCTCGACGACGGCCGGGCCGTCGACGACCGCGCCGGGGACGAGGTCGGTCCGCCGGTACACCGGGGTGTCGAGGTAGCCCTGCGCGGCGTCGAAGCAGACCGGGCGCCGGCCCGCCGCGGCGACGACCGGGTCGGCGACGAGGTCGTGGGTGGCGATCTCCGGGCGGCGGATCGGGCCGATGCCCGAGACGCGGATGTTGACCCACTCGACCTGCTGGCCGGGGTCGCCCGCGAAGTCGTAGCCGTAGAGGGCCCGGTGCGCGGCGTGGAAGGCGTCGGCGACCGCGGCCAGGGTGTCCGGGGTGACGGGTCCGTCCGGCACCGGGACGCGCACCTCGAAGGCCTGCCCGAAGTAGCGCAGGTCGGCGGTGCGGACGAAGGCGTGCTGCGCGGCCCGGAACCCCTCCCGGCCCAGCGCGGCCGCGGCCTGCGCGGTGAGGTCGTCGACGACGCGGGAGACCTCGGCCGGGTCGAGCCCGTCGGCCAGCGCGACGTGGGTCTGCACGTAGTCGTTCTTCACGTCCACGGTGAGCAGGCCGAACGCGGACACGTTGCCGGGGTTCGGCGGGACCAGGACGGTCGGGACGCCGAGCACGTCGACGAGCCGGCACAGCAGCAGGGACCCGGACCCGCCGAAGGTGGTGAGGGCGAAGTCGCGCACGTCGAGGCCGCGCTTGACGGTGACCTGGCGCAACGCGTTGGCCTGGTTCCAGGCGGAGATCTCCAGGACGCCGGTGGCACAGGCCTCCGGGGTCAGGTCGAGCTCCTTGGCCAGGCGCTCGATGCCGGCGCGGGCGGCGTCGACATCGAGCGGGATCTCCCCGCCGAGCAGGTGCGGGGGGATGCGGCCGAGGACGACGTGCGCGTCGGTGACGGTCACCTCGGTGCCGCCCCTGCCGTAGCAGAGCGGACCGGGGTCGGCGCCGGCCGAGTGCGGGCCGACCTTGAGGGTGCCCTCCGGCGAGATCCAGGCGATCGAGCCACCGCCGGCGCCGACGGTCACGACGTCGATCATCGGGATCTTGGACGGGAACCGCCCGACCGTGCCCTCGGTGGTGAGCGTCGGCTCGCCCCCGATGACGACGCTGACGTCGGTGGAGGTGCCGCCGCCGTCGGAGGTGAGGACCTTGTCGTAGCCGGCCTCCTGCGCGATCAGCGCGGCACCGAGCGCCCCGGCGGCAGGTCCGGACAGGACGGTCGTGATCGGCTGGTGGACGACCTCGTCGGCGGACAGGACGCCGCCGTTGGACTTCATGACGTAGAACGGGATCGCGCGGCCGTCGTACTCGGTGAGCCGCTCGGTGATGTTGGCGACGTAGGCCGACAGCCGCGGCTTCACCGCGGCGTCGACGAGGACCGTCGTGGCCCGCTCGAACTCGCGGTACTCGCGCAGGACCTCGCTGGACAGCGACACGACGGCGGCCGGGTGCTCCTCGGCGAGGACCTCCCGCATCCGCTGCTCGTGGGTGGGGTCGGCGTAGGCGTGCAGGAAGCAGACGCCCAGGGTGTCGACGCCGTGGTCGCGGAACCAGCGGGCGGTCGCGCGGGCCCCGGCCTCGTCGAACGGGCGGACCTCGGCGCCGGTGAAGTCGAGCCGGCCCTCCACTCCGCGGACCAGGTCCCGGGGCACGATCCGGTTCGGCTTGACCCAGAAGTAGGAGTTGCCGTAGCCGTCCGGCACTGACTGGCGGGCGATCTCCAGCATGGCCTCGTAGCCGGCGGTGGTCACGAAACCGAGCCGGCCGACCTTCCCCTCGAGCAGGAGGTTGGTGGCGACGGTCGTGCCGTGGCTGACGGCCTCGATCTCGGCGGCTGTTCTGATGCTCGTTCCGCCTGCGCTCCTCTGGCCCGCACCCAGCAGCTCCAGGACCTTGTCGATGCCGGCGAGGAAGCCGTCGGCCGGGTTGGCCGGGGTGGAGGGCGTCTTGGTCGTGACGAGCTCGCCCGACCGTTCGTCGAAGGCGACGACGTCGGTGAACGTGCCACCGGTGTCGATGCCGATCCGGATGCGCCGGCTCATCGGGGTCCTTCCTGCCTGGGGTCGGTGATGTCGATTGAACTCACCGACCGAGCGGTGGGACATGGCGACTTCTGCCGTCAAAGCACCGTTCGAGTGGCACTCTTCGCCAGTGCCTCGACCGCGGCCGCGACCTCCAGGAGGTACCGGTCGGCGCCGTGGCGGGCCACGATCTGGACCCCCACCGGGAGCCCGTCGGGAGTGGTCCCGAACGGCACCGAGACGGCGGGGCAGCCGGTCACGGTGATCAGGTAGGCCGAACGCATCCAGTCCAGGTAGGAGTCCATCGGCATCCCGTCGACGGTGTCCGGGAACTCCCGGTCGGCTGGGAACGGCGGGACCTGCGACACCGGCAGCACCAGCACGTCGTGGTCGGCGAAGTACTCCCGCATCCGGTGCGCCAGCGTGGTGCGCCGCTGGAACGCGACGGCGACGTCCGCGCCGGTCAGCGACTCCCCCGCCCGGATGTTCGCGGCCAGCGAGGACTTGAACTCGGTGGGGTGCACGGCCAGCTGCAGACCGAACCGGGCCTGGAAGTGCCACGCACGCAGGGTGCGGAAGCACTCGTCGGCGCCGGTGAGGTCCGGGATCGAGCCGGTCACCGCCGCGCCGGCCCCGGCCAGTGCCACCCCGGCCGCCTCGACGACCGCCCGGACGCTCCGGTCGACGGCGAAAGCCCCGTCCAGGTCTGCGGACAACCCCACCCGCAGCCCGGCAAGCGACGCCGGGACGACCGGTGCCCCGAAGGCCGCGCCGGGGTCGCCGAGCGCATGCGGCGCCCGCGGGTCCGGCCCGGCCAGCACCGACAGCAGCAGCGCCAGGTCGTCGACGGTGCGGGCCATCGGCCCACCGGTCGAGGTGGGCTCCCACATGTTCGCCGACGGCCACTCCGGCACCCGCCCCCAGGACGGCCGCAGTCCGACGACCCCGCAGAACGACGCCGGGTTGCGCAGCGAGCCGCCCATGTCCGAGCCCTCGGCCAAGGGCACCATCCCGGTCGCCAGCGCGCACGCCGCCCCGCCCGAGGACCCGCCGGCGGACCGGGTCGGGTCGTGCGGGTTGAGCGTGGTGCCGAACACCCGGTTGAAGGTGTGCGAGCCGGCCGCGAACTCGGGGACGTTGGTCTTGCCGATCGTCACCGCACCGGCCGCCCGCACCCGCTCCACCAGCAGATCGTCGGTGTCCGGGACGTGCTCGGCGAACAGCGGGGAGCCGTAGGTGGTCCGCCAGCCGGCGACGGCGTGGGTGTCCTTGAACGCGAACGGCAGCCCGTGCAGCGGACCGGGCTCCGTCCCGGCGGCCAGTGCGCGGTCGGCGGCCTCGGCCCCGGCCCGGGCGCGCTCCTCGTCGAGGGAGACGATCGCGTTGAGCCGCGGGTTGCGCAGCGCGATCCGCTCCAGGTGCAGGTCGAGCAGCTCGCGGGCGGAGATCTCCTTGGCCCTGACCGCGGCGGCCTGCTCGCGGGCCGGGGTCGCGACCGTGATGTCGGCGCTCACCGGCGACGCCCGATCACGGCGCCGACCAGCACGCCCAGCAGCGCGACGGCCGCGCCGATCCCGATGCCGCGGGTGAGCTCACCGCTGCCCGGGCCCCCGGCGGCGGGCGCGGACGTGAACACCTGCGCGCCCGTCAGCGGCTCGGCGTAGGCCGGGGCGCCGACGAGCGGTGCTGGCTCCGCCACCGCTACGGCCGGCACGGGGACAGCGGGCACAGGGGTCCCGCGCGCAGGGGGCACGGGGGGCACGGCGCCCACACCACCTGCGCCGATCGCCGCGCCGACGGCGTCGAAGAACCGGTCCGCCATCCGGGTGGACACGCTGGCGAGCATCCGCTGGCCGACGCCGCCGACCATGCCGCCGACCGTCGCGTCGGCGGTGTAGCCGATCCGGGTGCCGCCCGCGCCGAGGTCGTCGAAGGTGACGTCGACGACGGCGTCGACCGTGCCCGGCCCGCCCGCCCCGTTCAGGGTCATGACCAGCGACTCGTGCGGTTCCAGCTTCGACAGCGCGCAGCTGCCGGTGTAGGTGCCCCTGATCGCGGCGACCCCGGCGGTCACCGTCATCGCGTAGGCGTTCTCGCCGGTCGGCTCCAGCCGTTCGCAGCCGGGGATGGTCGCGACCAGCACCCGGGGGTCGAGCAGCGCCTCCCAGACCCGCTCGACCGGGTGCTCGACGACGTTGCTGCCACTGATCTTCACGAGCGGTGCTCCTCACGCAGGCTGAACAGGTCCGACGGCGAGATCGGCATCGCGGTGACCGGGAAGCCCTCGGCGTCGGAGACCGCGGCGGCGATCACCGCCGAGACCGGGATGACACCGGCCTCGCCCGCCCCCTTGATGCCGAGGGGGTTGAGCGGCGAGGGCGTCTCCAGGTGGTCGATCTCGATCCCGTCGGGGACCTCGGACACGTACGGCATCAGGAAGTCCATGAAGGACGCGTTGAGCAGCTGGCCGGACTCGTCGTAGGCCATCCGCTCGTACAGCGCGCCGCCGACGCCCTGGGCGACGCCGCCGTGGATCTGTCCCTCGACGACCATCGGGTTGATCAGGTGGCCGCAGTCGTGGACGACGGCGTAACGCAGGATCCGGATCTCGGCGGTGTCCGGGTCGGTCTCGACGATCGCGGCGTGCATCCCGGAGGCGTAGGTCGCGCGCGGCGTGCTGTGGAAGTCGGTGCCCTCCAGACCCGGTTGCTCCCCGTCGGGGACCGGCAACGCAGTGTGGTCAGCGGTGTCCCCGACCGAGAACTGGGTGGCGGCCTTCGAGGCCTCGTCGAAGGCGTAGCGCAGCGGGTTGGACAGCACCGACAGCGTGCCCAACGGGATCGACCGCTCGGTGCCCCGCACCCCCACCACGCCGTCGACGATCTCCAGGTCCGCGACGTCGGCCTCGAGCGCGTCGGCGGCCAGCCGCAGGGCCTTCTCCTTCGTCCGCCGGGCGGCCTTGAGGACCGCCGAGCCGGACATGACCGCGGCCCGGGAGGCGAACGTGCCGACCGCGTAGGGCATCCGCCGGGTGTCGCCGGTGACGACCTCGACGTCGGAGAACCGCACCCCCAGCTCGTCGGCGACGATCTGGGCGAACGCGGTCTCGTGGCTCTGGCCCTGGGTGGTGAGCCCGGTCGCGACCGTGACCCGGCCGGTCGTCGCGACGTGCACGTGCGCGCCCTCGTAGGGGCCGACGCCGGTGCCCTCGACGTAGCAGGCCAGCCCGATCCCGACGGTCCGGCCCTGCTCGGCGCACGCGCGGCGGAAGGCCGCGAACCCGTCCCAGTCGATCAGCGTGCGCAGCTTCTCCAGCAGGGCCGGGTAGTCGCCCGAGTCGTACTCCAGCGGCCTGCCGTCCTGGAAGATCAGGCCGTGGTCGTAGGGGAACTCGTGCGGCTGGATGAAGTTCACCGCGCGGACCTCGGCGCGGTCGCGGCCCAGGTAGCCCGCGATCGCGTCCATCGTGCGCTCCATGGCGAAGCAGCCCTGGGGGCGCCCGGCGCCGCGGTACGGCGTCACGATCACGGTGTTGGTGTAGAGCGAGGAGAAGGCGACCCGGTAGGCGCCCGGCTTGTACGGGCCGAGCAGCTGGGTCGAGGTGATGATCGGGACGATCAGGCCGTACGGGGTGTAGGCGCCGTGGTCGTGCCAGAACTCGACGTCGAGGCCGAGCAGCCTGCCGTCGTCGTCGAAGCCGACCTCGACGTGCTGGACCTGGCCGCGCTCGTGCGCGGAGGAGACGAAGTGCTCGCGCCGGTCCTCCACGAACTTCACCGGCCGGCCCAGGGCGCGGGCGGCCATCGGGACCAGCAGCTCCTCCGGCCACGGGTGGACGATCTTGACGCCGAAGCCGCCGCCGACGTCCGGGGTGATCACGTCGACCCGCCCGATGTCGAGGCCCAGCCGTGCCGCGACGGCGGCGCGGACCCCGGTGGAGCTCTGGGTGGAGGTCCACAGGACGAGCCGGCCGAGGGCGGGGTCCCAGCGGGCGACGGTGCCGCGGCCCTCCAGCGGCATGCACGCGCTGCGCTCGATCTCCAGGTCCAGTTCCAGGCGGTGCGGCGCCGCGGCGATGGCGGCCGGGGCGTCGCCGACGGCCTGCTCCATCCGGGCGCCGACGTTGCCGGGCACGTCGTCGTGCACGAGCCGCTCGGCCGTGCGGGCCGCCGCGATCCCGACGACGGCGGGCAGCACCTCGTAGTCGACGACGATCCGGTCGACGGCGTCCTCGGCGAGGTAGCGGTCCTCGGCGACGACGAACGCGACCGCCTCCCCGACGTGGTTGACCTCGTCGCCGGCCAGCGCGAACTGGGTGCGGCCGTGGGTCAGCGCGGGGTGCGGGATGAGCACGGGCAGCGGCTCCGCCATCGGGCCGGTCAGGTCGTCGTGGGTGTAGACCGCGTGCACGCCCGGCACGTCGAGGACGCCGGACACGTCGATGTCGCGGATGCGGGCGTGCGCGTGCGGGGAGCGCAGCACCGCGGCGTGCAGCACGCCGGGTCCGGGGTCGACGTCGTCGAGGTAGCGGCCGCCGCCGCGCAGGAAGCGCTGGTCCTCGACCCGCTGGACGCGCTGGCCCATGAGCTTGGTGGTCACCGGGCGGCCCCGATCTCGGCGGCCCGCTCGACCGCCGTGACGATGTTCTGGTAGCCGGTGCAGCGGCAGAGGTTCCCGCCGATCATGTCGCGGGCCCGCTCGCGGGTGGGGCAGGGGTCGCGGCGCAGCCCGGCGGTGATCGTCGTCAGGAAGCCGGGGGTGCAGAAGCCGCACTGCAGACCGTGGCACTCGGCGAAGGCCTGCTGCACCGGGGACAACGACCCGTCCGGCTCGGTCAGCCCCTCGACGGTGGTGATCGCGCAGGACTGCGCGGCGACGGCGAGCATCAGACAGGCCCGCGCCGGCTCGCCGTCGAGCAGGATCGTGCAGGCCCCGCAGACCCCGTGCTCGCAGCCGACGTGGGTTCCGGTCAGGCCGAGGTCGTGGCGCAGCGCGTCGGACAGCAGCCGCCGTGCCGGGACCCGCAGGTCGTGGACGACGTCGTTCACCGTCAGCCGGATGTCGTGGAGCGTCTCGCTCATCGCCCGCCTCCCTGCGCGGTCGCGTTCCGGGTCGCCGCGGCCACCACCCGGTCGGTCAGGACCCGGACCAGCTGTCGCCGGTAGGCCGCCGTGGCGTGGATGTCGGTGGCCGGGTCCAGGTGTTCGAGGGCGGCGTCGGCCCGGTCGGCCGGGGCGACGCCGGTCAGGTCGACGACCACGGGGACGTCGCTCACCGACAGGTAGCCGACCCGGACCCGGTCGCCGTCGACGACCGCCCCCGCGCCGACCAGGGCGTAGTCGCCGTGCCGGCGGGCGACCTCGTCGAAGGCGACGCCCGCGCCCGCCGGCAGGGCGGGAAAGAACGCCGAGACGGCGATCTCGTCCGGGCCGACCGCCGACTCCAGCGGGCCGACGAACAGCTCACGCGCTCCGATCGTGCGGCGCCCGGCGGGCCCCTCGACGTCGAGCGCCCCCTCCAGCAGCCGCAGCACCACCGGCATCTCGGCGGCGGCGTCGGCGTGCACGAGGGACCCGACGGTCGTGCCGCGGTTGCGGATCGTGGGGTGCGCGACGTGGGCCAGCGCGGCCGGCACCAGCGGCTGGACCCTGGCGAGCAGCGGTGACTCCAGGACCGCGGTGTGCCGGGCCAGCGCGCCGACCCGGACACCCCCTTCGACCTCGGTGATCGTGTCCAGGCCGGGTACGCCGTTGATGTCGACGACCAGGGACGGTGCGACCAGCCGCATGGACAGCAGCGGCACGAGACTCTGTCCACCGGCCAGCACCTTCGAGTCCGGCGCCGCGAGCGCGGCGACGGCCCCGGCCAGGTCCGTCGGGCGGACGTAGTCGAAGGGTGCGGGCTTCACGGGCTGTCCTTCGCCTCCCCGTCGTCGACCCTGGTCACCATCGTCCCGGCGGGCGTCCCGGACGCGCCGGACGGGCCGGACGTCCCGGACCGGCGGTCGCGCAGCGCGACGGCGTGGAAGTAGACGATCACCAGGATGGTGCCGAGCGCGATGCCGCCCAGCTCGAACCCGTTGCCCAGGTCCAGCGCGACGCCGCCGATGCCGGCGACCATGCCCGCCGCGAGGCCGACGAGGTTGCGGGGTTCGCCGAAGTCGACCCCGTTCTCCACCCAGATCTTGGCGCCGACCAGCGCGATCATCCCGTAGAGCACGAGCGTGATCCCGCCGAGCACACCGCCGGGGATCGCCCCGACCAGCACGCCGAACTTGGGGCACAGGCCGAGCAGGATCGCCACGGCGGCCGCGACGTAGTAGGCCGCGGTGGAGTACACCCTGGTCGCACCCATGACGCCGATGTTCTCGGCGTAGGTCGTCGTCGGGGACCCGCCGAACAGGCTGGCCAGCGCGGTGGCGGCGCCGTCGGCGCCCAGCGCCCGGCCCAGGTAGGGGTCGAGGTCGTCGCCGGTCATCTCGGCGACCGCCTTGACGTGCCCCAGGTTCTCGGCGACCAGCGCGATGACGCCGGGGAGCACCAGCAGCACGAACATCAGCGAGAAGCTGGGCGCGTGCACGGCCGGGACGCCGTCGTCCAGGGTCCCGCTGGGCAGTCCGAACCAGGCGGCGTCGGCCAGGCCCTCGAAGGAGACGCGCGAGTGCGGCTCCGGGGTGCAGTCCGCACCGCCGCAGGAGGTGATCGGGCCGCTCAGGAGGTCGAGCAGCCAGGAGAGCACGAACCCGAAGACGAGCGCGAGGAACACCGCGATCCGTCCCCAGAAGCCGCGGAACAGGACGGCGGCGCAGACCAGGAACGTCGCGGTGAGCAGCGCGGTCCACTGGTCCACCGGCCAGTACACCGACGCGACGACCGGGGCCAGGTTGAACCCGATCAGCATGACGACCGCACCGGTCACCGCGGGCGGTAGCACCCGGTGCACGAGCCGGGCGCCCGCGAGGTGCACGAACACACCGATCGCGAGCAGCACCAGGCCGGAGACCATGATCGCCCCGGTCACGGCGGCGGAGTCGCCGCCGGCCGCCCGGATCGCCGCGACCCCGCCGACGAAGGCGGCGCTGGTGCCGAGGTAGCTGGGCACCATGTTCTTGCAGACGACCAGGAACAGGACGGTGCACAGGCCCGAGAACAGGATCGCGAGGTTGGGGTCCAGCCCCATCACCACGGGGAACACGAAGGTCGCCCCGAACATCGCGACGACGTGCTGCATCCCCAGCCCGACCGTCTTCCCCCAGGGGAGCCGCTGGCGGGGTGCGACCGCCTCCCCCGGCCCCGGATCGACCACTTCCCACCTGAACATCGACATGGCGATCCCTTCACACGGCACCGGAGACCCGACTCAAGCTAATGAGACCCAGGTCGCACCTCGACGGCTACTACTGCCGATTGACCGGTGGATCCACTGGCACGAATTGATGACGCCAGCACGATGCCTGCATGCGTCGGGCCGTGCGGTTTCCGCTGGATGTCGTTCACGTTCCGCCCGGTCGGCCGACGATGCGCAGCGCCTGCAGCGCGACGGCGACGTCGAGCCGCAGGTTCGGGTCCGTCGACAGCGGGCCGAGGAGCCGTTCCAGCTTGGCGACGCGGTAGCGCATCGTGTTGTAGTGGAAGAACTGCACCCGGGCCGCCTCGGCCACGGTGAAGTTCGTGTCGAGCAGGACCTGCAGGGTCTCGCGCAGCTCGGCGGCCTCGGTGGTGGGCTCGGCGAGCGGGCCCAGCGCGTCGCGGACGAAGGAGTCCAGCTCCGCCGGGTCCGGGACGAGCGCGAGCAGCCGGTGCAGGCCGAGCTGGTCGAAGAACGTCGTGCTGCCGCCGCCGGAGATCCGGCGGCCCACCTCGACCGCCCGCCGTGCCTGGGCGTAGGCGCCGGGCAGGGCGTCGATGTCGGGCACCGGGCGGCTGACCCCCGCCGAGAACTGCCGTCGCCCGCCGCCCTTGTCCCCGGCGACCGCGGTGACGGCCCGCCGCACGATGTCGCGGCCGGGGGGTGGACCGGGGTCCGCGTCGACCGGCAGCAGGGTCACGACCTCGGAGGAGAAGTCGACGGTGGGGATGCCCTCCCCCAGCCCGGAGCAGACCTGGCGCCACCCCGCCGAGAACCGCTTCTGCCAGGCGCGCCACTGCTCGGCCGGGACCCGCGCGTCGATCGGGTCGAGCTCGGCGGTCAGCACGACCATCGGGCGGCGCAGGTCCCAGCCGAGGGTGTCCGCGTGCTCGGCGACGTAGGCGGGGTCGGCGGTGCGGCGCAGCAGCAGGTCCCGCAGGAAGTCGCCCTGGTACTTGGTCTCGACGGCGGTGACCGCCTCCTCGCGGGTGATCAGCAGCGCGGCCACCGCGGCGGCGCGCTCCAGCGCCTGCACGTCGTCCGGGGCGAGCCGGGCGGTCAGGCGCACGCAGACCAGCCGGGCGAGGTTCTGCCCACCGGCCGCGACCCGCAGGGTGCGGGCCTCCCCGCCCGCGACCGGGACGCCGTCGATCCCCATCCGCTCGACGCGCAGCCGGCCCGTCGGGTCGACGAGGTCGTGCTCGGTCAGCATCCGGAGCTGGTCCTCCGACAGCGCCGACGCCCGCTCCCGCCCGTCGGTGGAGGTGACCGCGACGCCCACGTCGAGCACCCGCCCGACCTCGGCCGCGATCCCCGCGAGGTCCCCGCCCTCCAGCGCGATCCGGGTCAGCCCGGTGTGCAGCGCATCGAGCCGGGCCAGCGCCTCGCGGGCCGGGAACTCCGGGTCCCCGGTCTCCTCCGTCAGCAACTGTTGCCGCCCCTTCGGTCCGAAGGTGGCACAAGTTAACATCGGCGGACGCTGCTGCCCAGGCTAGTTTCGGTCCGTGATCGGAGTCAGCGCACCCGTCCGGGTCCGCGACCTGCTGCGGCGGGCCGCGGACGGACCGGTCCGGGTCGTGCACCGCGGCTCCGACGCCGTCTACCTCGCCGTCCACGACGACGGTCGCGAGACCTGCGTCGGCGTCCTCGGCGCGGAGGCGGTGCCGGTGCCCTGCGGACTGCGGTCCCGGCTCCCCTCGCTCGCCGTCGGCACCGCCGCCGTGCACGGCGGGGTCCTGCACCTCGACGACGAGCCGGTCGTCGTCCGGCGGCTGGTCGACACCCGGGTGCCCGCGCGGTCCCCGCTGCCCCGCACCGGGCTCCGGCCGGCCCCCGGCCTGCCGGCCGAGGTGACCCCGGCCGCCGTCGCCGGGCTCGTCGGACGCGGCGAGGGGCTCACCCCGCTCGGCGACGACGTCCTGTGCGGCTGGCTCGCCCTGCACCGGGCCGCCGGCGTCGCCACCCCCGAGGTGGACGCCGCCGTCCTGGCCCACCTGCACCGCACCACGCTGCTGTCCGCCGAGCTCCTGCGGTGTGCCCTGCGCGGCGAGGTCGTGCCGCAGTTCGCCGCGCTGGTCACCGCGCTCGGCACGGCGGCCGAGCCCGCGGCCCGCGCCGCGCTCACCGTCGTCGGGCACACCTCCGGGGCCGCGATGGTCCACGGCGCCGCGCTCGCCCTGTCCGCCCTGCACACCGAAGGAGTCGCCGCATGACGACGACGCACGTCGAGGTCCGGCCCGGCGCCTACGCCGACTCGGTCACGCTGCTCCGGGTCAGCCGCACCGCCCAGCAGCTCGACGGGGTGGTCGCCGCGCAGGTCGCCATGGCCACCCCGCTCAACGTCGACGTCCTGACCGGCATGGGGTTCTCCGTCCCCGCCGGGACCGGCGCGAACGACCTGGTCGTCGCCCTGCACCTGACCGGTGACGACGCGCTGTCCGCCGCCGTGGCGGGTGTCGACCAAGCGCTCGCCGAGGCGGGCAGACCGGCACCGGACGGCGGGGCCGGTGCGGTCGCGCCGCCGCGCACCACCGCCACGGCGCTGGACAGGGCACCGGGCTCGGTCGTGCTCGTGTCGGTGCCCGGGCCGCACGCCACCGTCGAGGCGATGGACGCCCTCGACGCCGGCAGCGACGTCATGATCTTCAGCGACAACGTGCCGGTGGAGCAGGAGGTGGCGCTCAAGCAGGCCGCCGCGCAGCGGTCCCTGCTGGTCATGGGCCCGGACTGCGGGACGGCCGTGCTGGACGGGCTCGGCCTGGGATTCGCCAACGTCGTCGAGCCCGGTCCGGTGGGGCTCGTCGCCGCGTCCGGGACCGGGTGCCAGCAGGTGATGGCGCTGCTCGACCACGCCGGGGTCGGTGTGCGCGCCGCGCTCGGCGTCGGCGGGCGGGACCTGTCCGCTCCGGTCGGCGGCCTCGCCACCCGGGAGGCCCTGCGCCGCCTCGACGCGGACCCGGCCGTCGAGCTGATCGTGCTGGTGTCCAAGCCCCCCGCCCCCGAGGTCGCCGAACGGATCGACCGGCTGGTCGCGACGCTCACGACGCCGGTCGAGTACGCGCTGCTCGGGCCGGGCAGGCCCGACCTGACCGCGGCGACCGAGGCCGCCCTGGTCCGGCTGGGCCGACCCGTCCCGGACTGGCCGGTGCACGGCACCGCGCGGCCGGCGCCCGGCGGGCACCGGCTGCGCGGCCTGTTCGTCGGCGGCACGCTCGCCACCGAGTCCGCGCAGATCGCGGGCGAGGACGCTGCCCGGGCCGGCCACACCTTCGTCGACTTCGGCGACGACGAGTGGACCCGTGGCCGCGCCCACCCGATGATCGACCCGACGTTGCGCCTGGAGCACCTCGCGGCCGCGCTGGCCGACCCGGAGACCGCCGTCGTCCTGCTCGACCTGGTGCTGGGGCACGGCGCCGAGCCGGACCCGGCCTCCGTGCTGGCCCCCGCGATCGCCGGGTCCCGGGTGCCGGCCGTCGTCTCGGTCGTCGGGACCGGCGCCGACCCGCAGGACCTGGCCGCGCAGATCGACGCGCTGGTCGCGGCCGGCGCGGAGGTCCACCTCTCGCACGCCGGCGCCACGCGCCGGGCACTCGCACTCCTTCCCGCCGACACGACGACCGGAGCCGCCCGATGACCACCCCCTCGCTGGTGAGCACCGGCACCGACCTGCTCGCCGACGCCGCCGCCGACCAGGCCGTCCCGGTCACCCGGGTCGACTGGCGCCCGCCGATGGACGGCACCGCGGCCGATCTGGCGACCGTCGCCACCGACCCGCTGCGCCGGGCGGCGAACGAGCGCGCCCTCGCCGCGATGCTCGACGTCACCGCGACGCTCGTCGACGTCGCCCCGGCCTCGGAGGTCCTCGGCCTCACCCCGGGAGAGTTCCTGCACGCCGGGCCACCGATCACCTGGGAGCGCGCATCAGGCCCGCTCCGCGGCGCCCTGATGGGCGGCGCCGCGCTGGAGGGCCTGGTCACCGACCCGGAGGACGCCGCAGCGCTGTTCGCGTCGGGCTCCTCGGTCTCGCTGGAGCCGTGCCACCACCGCGGGGCGGTCGGCCCGATGGCCGGCGTCGTCACCCCGGGCATGTGGATGTTCGTGCTCGAGGACCCGGCCACCGGCCGCCGTGCCCACTGCTCGCTGAACGAGGGGCTGGGCAAGGTCCTGCGCTACGGCGCCTACGGCCCGGAGGTGATCCGGCGGCTGCGCTGGATGGGCGACGTGCTGGGCCCGCTGCTGCGCGGCGCCGTCCGGGCCCGGCGGGACGCGGGTGAGCCGGTCGACGTGACCGGCGTGCTGACCCAGATGCTGCAGATGGGCGACGAGGCGCACAACCGCAACCGGGCGGGGACCCTGATGCTGCTGCGGGACCTGGGCCCGGACCTCGTCGCGACGGCGGCCGCCGCCGGTGTCCCGAGCGCCGACGTCGCGGAGGCGCTGCGGTTCGTCGGGGGCAACGACCACTTCTTCCTGAACCTCGCCATGCCCGCGTGCAAGCTGGCCCTGGACGCCGCCCGGGACGTCGACGGCTCCACCATGGTGGTGGCGATGGCGCGCAACGGAACCGACTTCGGCATCCAGGTCTCCGGCACCGGCGACGAGTGGTTCACCGGCCCGGCCCAGCTGGCCGACGGCCTGTTCCTGGGCGACTACGGCCCGGCCGACGCCAACCCCGACATCGGCGACTCGGCGATCACCGAGACGGCCGGGATCGGTGGCTTCGCCATGGCGACCGCCCCGGCGATCGTGCGGTTCGTCGGCGGGACCGTGCCGGACGCACTGGCCACCACCCGCCGGATGCGCGAGATCACGCTCGGGGAGAGCCGGCGGTGGACCGTCCCGATCCTGGAGTTCGCCGGTGTCCCCAGCGGCATCGACGTCACCCGAGTCTGCCGGACGGGCATCCTCCCGCAGATCAACACGGGTATGGCCGGACGGGTCGCGGGCGTCGGGCAGGTCGGGGCCGGGCTCGTCACCCCGCCGGCCGAGATCTTCCCGAAGGCGCTCACCCGGCTGGCGGAGCGGACGGTCCTCAGACGCGGCGCAGCAGCCTGACGACGACCGTGGTGATGATCAGCCAGAGGATCGCCGCGACCCCGTAGTTCAGCGTGACGGCCATCTTCGGCTGGGCCGGGGTGAACAGGTCACCGAGGCCGAGGTTCAGCTGGGCCGCCCACGACGAGATGTACTCGGTGAGGAAGTTCGCCGGGTTGGCGTCGAGCAGGGTCAGCACGATGTGCGCGACCAGGATGGCCACGATCACCAGGCCCACGATCCGCACGATCGTCGCGATGATGCCCACGCCCTGCCGCACGGTCGTACCCACGGTTGCCGCCATCACACACCCCTTTGTCTCCGACGGCGTCATGGTCGCACCGCCGTGCCCTCACTGCCCCCACAACGAGGAAGAACGCTCTCGGTTGTGATCACTTCGTTGCGTGCCGTCGTCCGGGTGACACCAACGCCGGTCCGGGACAGCGGGTTGCCGTACAACGGGGGGTCGGGTCTACGGTGGGAGCATGGCGCGCCTGCTCCTTCGCCGCCGCGGCGGGGTCTGAACCGACCGGCCCCTCGTCGCGGGGTTTCGCGTGTCCGCCGGTCGCCACGACCGTCCGACATCAGGAGCAGTTCCCGTGACCACCTCTCCCGACGCCTACGAGGCCCGCGCCCGCAGCAACGTCCGCACCCCCGAGGGCGCGCCGCACGCGACCCAGCCGGCCTGGAACCGCCAGCGCGGCTCGCAGATGCCGGTGCACCGGTACAAGCCGTTCCATCAGCTGGTCGAGCCGGTCTCGCTGCCGGACCGCACGTGGCCGGACAAGGTCATCGACACCGCGCCGCTGTGGTGCGCGGTCGACCTGCGTGACGGCAACCAGGCGCTGATCGACCCGATGAGCCCGCTGCGCAAGCGGCGCATGTTCGACCTGCTGGTACGCATGGGCTACAAGCAGATCGAGGTCGGCTTCCCGGCGGCGAGCCAGACCGACTTCGACTTCGTCCGCGAGATCATCGAGGACGAGGCGATCCCGTCCGACGTGCAGATCCAGGTCCTGACCCAGGCCCGGCCGGAGCTGATCCAGCGAACCTTCGAGGCCTGCGAGGGCGCGCACTCGGCGATCGTCCACCTCTACAACTCGACCTCGATCCTGCAGCGCCGGGTCGTCTTCCGCTCCGACCGCGCGGGCATCACCAAGATCGCCACCGACGGCGCGGAGGAGGTCGCGAAGTTCGCCGAGAAGTACCCGGCGACCGACTGGACCTTCCAGTACTCGCCGGAGTCCTACACCGGCACCGAGCTGGAGTACGCCGTCGAGATCACCAACGCGGTGAGCGCGATCTGGCAGCCGACGCCCGAGCACCCGATGATCGTCAACCTGCCGGCGACGGTCGAGATGGCGACGCCGAACGTCTACGCGGACTCCATCGAGTGGATGCACCGCAACCTGGCCCGTCGCGACGCGCTGATCCTGTCGCTGCACCCGCACAACGACCGCGGTACCGGCATCGCCGCCGCCGAGCTCGGCTACCAGGCCGGCGCCGACCGCATCGAGGGCTGCCTGTTCGGCAACGGCGAGCGCACCGGCAACGTCGACCTGGTCGCGCTGGGCATGAACATGTTCACCCAGGGCGTCGACCCGCAGATCGACTTCTCCGACATCGACGAGATCCGCCGCACCGTCGAGTACTGCAACCAGCTGCCGGTGCACGAGCGCCACCCGTGGGGCGGCGACCTGGTCTACACCGCGTTCTCCGGCTCCCACCAGGACGCGATCAACAAGGGCTTCGCCGCGATGGAGGCCGACGCCGCCGAGGCCGGGCACCCGGTCGCCGACCACACCTGGGAGGTCCCGTACCTGCCCGTGGACCCGAAGGACATCGGCCGCACCTACGAGGCCGTCATCCGGGTCAACAGCCAGTCCGGCAAGGGCGGCATCGCCTACATCATGAAGACCGAGCACCAGCTCGACCTGCCGCGACGGCTGCAGATCGAGTTCAGCCACGTCATCCAGGCCTTCACCGACACCGAGGGCGGCGAGGTCGAGCCCAAGGCGATGCGCGACGCGTTCGACGTCGAGTACCTGGGCCGCGAGACCCCGCTCAAGCTGGTGCGCCACCGCGTCCACAGCGACGGCGAGGGCCGCGACGAGATCGTGGCGACGGTGCGCGTCGAGTCCGACCTGCACGAGATCGCCGGCTCCGGGAACGGGCCGATCGCGGCGTTCGTGGACGCGCTGGCCGGGATCGGGTTCGACGTCCGGGTCCTCGACTACCACGAGCACGCGATGGGCGGCGGTGACGACGCCCGCGCCGCGGCCTACGTCGAGTGCGCCGTCGAGGAGAAGGTGTTCTGGGGCGTCGGGATCGACAGCTCGATCACCAGCGCCAGCCTCAAGGGCGTCGTGAGCGCGATCAACCGCGCCCTGCGCTGACGCCCTCCACCGCCGCGCGAAACGGGCCGTCCGCACGAGAGGTCTCGTACGGACGGCCCGGTCACGGGTGACCGGTGGGCCGGTCAGCGGCCGATCGCGTCGCCGAGGGTGATCTGCTGGCCGGGTACCTCCGGGCCGCTGCCCGGGCCGACGGCGGCGTCGGCCTCCTCCGCGGTCACCTCGTGCGGGGTGATGACCCCGTCGCGGATGGCCTCGGCGTGGTGGCAGGCGACCCGGTGCCCGGTGGTGTCGCCGTCGAGCGTCCGGAGCTGCGGGCGCTCGGTGGAGCACCGGTCCTCCTGACGCCACGGGCAGCGGGTGTGGAACCGGCACCCGGCGGGCGGCGCGGCCGGCGACGGCAGGTCCCCGGACAGCAGGATCCGCTCGCGGGTGTCCTCCACCGTCGGGTCCGGCTGGGGCACCGCCGAGAGCAGCGCCCGGGTGTAGGGATGCAGCGGGCCGTCGTAGAGCGCGCGGGCCGGCGCCTCCTCCACGATCGACCCGAGGTACATCACCCCGACCCGGTCGGACACGTGCCGCACGACGGCCAGGTCGTGCGCGATGACCAGGTAGGTCAGACCCAGCTCGCGTTGCAGCGACCGCAGCAGGTTCAGCACCTGGGCCTGCACCGACACGTCCAGCGCGGACACCGGCTCGTCGGCGACGACCAGGTCGGGCTCCACGCAGAGCGCACGGGCGATGCCGATGCGCTGGCGCTGCCCGCCGGAGAACTCGTGCGGGTAGCGGCGCAGGGCCGACTCGGGCAGACCGACCGCGCGCATCAGCTCGGCGAGCCGGTCCGGACCGGCCTCGATGCCGTGTGCGGCCAGCCCCTCGCGCAGCAGCGACCCGACCGACTGGCGCGGGTCGAGGCTCGACATCGGGTCCTGGAAGACCATCTGGAACCGCCGGCGCATCCGGCGCAGCGGCTCCCCCTTCAGCGCGGCGACGTCGGTGCCGTCGAAGGAGACCGTCCCCGCGGTCGGCTCGGTGAGCTTGAGGACCGCCCGGCCGAGCGTGGACTTGCCGCAGCCGGACTCACCGACCAGGCCGTAGGTCTCGCCGCGCTCGATCCGCAGCGAGACGCCGTCGACGGCCTTGACGTGCCCGACGGTGCGCTGGACGAGCACCCCCTGGGTGATCGGGAAGTGCACCTGCAGGTCGGAGACCTCCAGCAGCGGGCTCATGCCGTCGCTCCGATCGGCTCGGGGTTGTGGCAGCGCAGCAGCCGGCCCGCCTCGTCGTCGGCCGCCGGGGTGACCGAGGTGCAGGTCTCCAGCGCCCGTGGGCAGCGCGGCGCGAACGCGCACGCGTGGTCCCACGGCAGGTTGTCCGACACCGACCCGGTGATCGCGGGCAGCTCGTCGGCGGGGTCGGAGTCCAGCCGCGGGATCGACCGGATCAGACCGGAGGTGTACGGGTGGCGCGGCCCCCCGAACAGTGCGTGCCGCTCCGCGCGCTCCACGACCCGGCCGCCGTAGAGGACGTTGACCCGGTCGCAGAGCCCCGCGACGACGCCGAGGTCGTGCGTGATCATGATCAGTGCCGTCCCCGTCTCGGCGACCAGCTCGCGCAGCAGCTCCAGGATCTGGGCCTGGATGGTGACGTCGAGGGCGGTGGTCGGCTCGTCGGCGATGAGCAGCTTCGGCCGACAGGCCAGCGCGATCGCGATCAGCGCCCGCTGGCGCATCCCGCCCGACATCTGGTGCGGGTAGGCCGACACGCGTCGTGCCGGGTCGGGGATACCGACCCGCTCCAGGAGCGACACCGCCTCCCGGCGCGCCTCGTCCTTGGACATCCCGCGGTGCCGGACGAGCGCCTCGGTGATCTGGACACCCACCGGGACGACCGGGTTCAGCGACGACAGCGGGTCCTGGAAGACCATCCCGATGTCGCGGCCGCGCCGCTCGCGCAGCGCGGCGTCGGACAGGGTGAGCAGGTCGACGGACTCGTCCCCGGAGGAGAACAGCACCGAGCCGCCCACCCGGGGGGTGCGGCCCGGCAGCAGTCCCATGATCGCCAGGGAGGTCACGGACTTGCCGCAGCCGGACTCGCCGACCAGGCCGACGACCTCGCCGGGGCGGACGTCGAACGACACCCCGTCGACGGCGACGACGTCGGCCTCGCCCTTGCGGACGAAGCGCACGGACAGGTCCTGGACCTGCAACAGCGGGTTCATCGGAGGTGTGGTCATCTCCGGCCTTTCGGGTCGATGGCCTCGCGCAGCGACTCGCCGAGCAGCGTGAACCCGAGCGCGACGACGATGATCGCGATCGCCGGGTAGACCGCCAGCCCGGGCCGGACGTCGAGGTAGGGCTGCGCGGAGGCGAGCATGAGGCCCCACTCAGCGCGGGCCGGGTCGGCGTCGCCGAGGCCGAGGAAGGACAGCGCGGCCGCGTCGAGGATCGCCGTCGCCAGGGTCAGCGTGGCCTGCACGATCACCGGGCCGATCGCGTTGGGCAGCATGTGCCGCAGCACCACCGCCCGTCGCTTCACGCCGAGCGCGGTGGCCGCGAGGACGTGGTCGGAGTCGCGCTGGGCGAGCATCGACCCGCGCAGCAGCCGGGCGAAGATCGGCACGTTCACCAGCGCGACGGCGATGATGACCGTGGTCTGGCTGGGCCGGGCGGCCAGCGCCGCGACGGAGATGGCGAGCAGCAGCGACGGGATCGACAGCAGCACGTCGGTGACCCGCATGAGGACGGTGTCGATCCAGCCGCCGAAGGCCCCGGCGACCACGCCGATGACCAGACCCACCGCGAGCCCGAACACGGTGGCGAGCACGCCGACCAGCAGGGTCTGGCGCGACGCCAGGATCATCCGGGAGAACTCGTCGCGGCCGTTCTGGTCGCTGCCGAGCGGGAAGCCCGGCTGCGGTCCGGGGATCGAGCCGGGACGCAGCTGGTCGAGCAGCTGCGGGAAGGCCTGGGCCGGGTCGTGCGGGGCCAGCAGCGGCGCGAACACCGAGACCAGCACGAACAGCCCGATGATCACCGCACCGACGATCGCGGTGGGGCTGCGACGCAGCCGGCGCAGCGCGTCGGCGGACAGGCTGCGGCCCGCGGTGTCGTCGATCCGGTCCCTGCGCCGTTGCGCCCAGGTGGTCGGTGCGCTCATCGCAGCCTCACCCTCGGGTCGATCACGGCGTAGGACAGGTCGACGAGCAGGTTGACCAGCACGTAGATCAGTGCGCCGAGCAGCACCACGGCCTGCAGCCGCGGGTAGTCGCGGCGCTCGATGCCCTCGGCGATCAGGGTGCCGATGCCGGGCCGGTTGAACACCTTCTCGGTCAGCACCGCGCCGGCGAGGAGCAGGCCGGTCTGCAGGCCGATCGTCGTGGAGACCGGCAGCAGCGCGTTGCGCAGGACGTGCCGGCCGCGGACGGTGCCCGGCGCGAGGCCCTTGGCGTTGGCGGTGCGGACGAAGTCGGACTCCAGCACGTCGAGCACCGAGGCCCGGGTGATCCGCACGATGACGGCGAGCGGGATCGTCGCCAGCGTGACGGCCGGCAGCACGAGGTGCATCAGCGAGTCCCAGCTGGCGTCGAACTCGCGGGTGAGCAGGCCGTCGAGGGTGGGGAAGCCGGTCACCGAGGTGGCGTCGATGCCGGTCGACTGCAGCCCGGACGGCGGGAACAGACCGAGGTCGACGGCCAGGAACTGCTTGAGCACGTAGCCGAGGAAGAACACCGGCACGGCGACACCGACCAGCGTTCCGACGATGGTCAGGTTGTCCCAGATCCCGCCGCGGTGGCGGGCGGCGAGGTAGCCGAGCGGGATCCCGAGGGCGACGGCGAGCAGCAGCGCCGCCAGGGAGAGCTCGATCGTGCCCGGCAGCGCGCGGCCGAGCTCGGTGATCACCGGGTCTCCGGTGACGAGGGAGGCGCCGAAGTCGCCGGTCAGCGCCCGGCCGAGGTAGTGCAGGTACTGGATCGGGATGGGTTGGTCCAGGCCCAGTGTCTTGTTGAGTGCGGCGATCGACTCCGGGGTCGCCTTGTCTCCGAGCAGCGCACCGGCCGGTCCACCGGGCAGCGAGCGCAGCCAGGCGAACAACAGCACGGACAGGATGAGCAGCGTCGGGACGACCTGGAGCAGGCGGCGCGCGACGAAGCGCAGCATGCGTGGATGTCCTCAGTGGTGGGAGGCGGGACACGCGGCCGGGCGCCGCGGGGTCTCCGCGGCGCCCGGGGCACGGTCAGTTCTTGCTGACGGAGACGAAGCGCTCGTCGGTCAGCGGCGACGGGACGAGGCCCTGCACGTTCGGTCCGACGACGATCGCCGGTCCGGTGGTCAGGATCGGCACGGCCGGCAGGTACTTGGCCATGATGTCCTTGTTGGCCTGCTGGTACGCCGCGGCGTGGCCGGCCGGGTCCGGGATGGCGTCGGCCTTGGCCAGCTCGGCGAACATCGCCGGGTCCTGCGGCCCGAACTCGGCCTTCTCCCGGCCGAAGAACGTGCCGACGAAGTTGCCGGCGTCGTTGTAGTCGCCGGTCCAGCCGAGCAGGTGCAGGTCGTGCTTGCCGGCCTTCTGGACGTCGTCCTTGTAGCCGCCGTTCCACGGCCGCGCGACCGGGTTGACCGTGATGCCGACGGCCTTCAGGTTCGCCGACATCGCCGAGAACAGGTCCGCCGGGTTCGGCATGTAGGGCCGGGTGATCTCGGTCGGGTAGTAGAAGTTCAGCGTCAGGTTCTGCGCGCCGGCCTCCGCGAGCAGCTGCTTGGCCTTCTCCGGGTCGTACGGGTACTCGGTGACGTCGTCGGCGTAGCCCGCGACGGTCGGCGGCACGAACTCCTTCGCGACCGCGGAACCCTCCGGCATCTTCGTGCGGACCAGCGACTCGCGGTCGATCGCGTAGGCGAGCGCCTGACGGACCCGAAGGTCCTTGAGCTTGGGGTTGTTCTTCGTGTTGATGCCCATGTAGAGCAGCGAGAACGGCTGGCGGATCAGCACCTGGTCGCCCTGGTCCTTCAGGGTCTGGTAGTCCGCGGGCGACGGGTAGTCGTAGCCGTCGATGGTGCCGGCGGCCAGCTCCTGCTTGCGGGCGTTCTCGTCCGGGATGATCTTGAAGATGAGCCGGTCGAGCTTGGCCTTCTCACCCCAGTACTGGTCGTTGCGGACCAGGGTGATCGTGTTGTTCGCCTTGTCGAAACTCTCGAACTTGAACGGGCCGGTGCCCGTCGGGTGCTCGTTCGCGTAGGCGGGGCAGGTGAAGGAGTCACCGCTCTGGGTGACGGCGTCGGCGTCGTACTGCTTGAGCGCCGTCGGGCTGGAGATCGAGAACGACGGGAGGGCGAAGGCGGCCGGGAACGCGCCCTTGAACTTGTTCAGCGCCAGGACGGCGGTGTTCGGGCTCTGCGCCGTGCAGGACTTGTAGAGCGGTGCGCCCGAGGCGTCACCCTCGTTCTTGGCGAAGCCCCCGAAGACATCGCCGTAGTAGATCATCTGGCTCTGGGCCGCGGCTCCCTTCATCTGGAACCAGCGGTCGAAGTTCGCGCAGACCGCGGTCGCGTCGAACGGCGTGCCGTCGTGGAACGTGACGCCCTCGCGGAGGGTGAACGTCCAGGTCTTGCCGTCCGGAGTGGACTTCCACTCGGTGGCCAGGCCGGGCGCGAGCTCGGTGGTCCCGGGCTTGTGGGTGATCAGCGTGTCGAACATCTGCCGCGCCGGGCGGAAGCTCTCGCCGTCGTCGTTGAAGATCGGGTCGAAGTTCTTCGGCGCGCCGGCGGCGCCGAAGACGAAGGTCCCTCCTGCGGCGTCGCCGCCCGCTCCGCGCTCCGAGCTCGCGCAGGCGGTCATGCCCACTGCGAGCACGCCCGCCATGACCGCCGTCATCCACCGTCTGCGCATTCCGGTCCCCTCGTCAGCAGAGGCGTCCACCCGATGTGTGCGTGAGGACACCTGATGACGGGGAAACCTATAGCGGTCCGTTACCAACCGGTAGTCCCTTGCGTCACGATAGTGCTACGAACTGGTACGCACGTCCCGTTCGCTCGACGCCTCGACGGCGGCGGCCCGGTGCGCGTCCCGGTGGTTCGCGACCGCGGCCCGCGAGGCGTCCTCGTCGAGCGCGGCGGCCCGGACCTCGTCGAAGACCTCACGGTAGGTGCGCAGGTCGGCGGGCGACTCCAGGAACGACTCCCCCGCGTGCCCCTCGGTGTGGACGACGTCGGGCCCGAGTGCGTCGGGGACGGTCAGGATCGCGAATCGGCCGGCGTGCGCACGCTGCGGCCCGGCGCCGAACGGGAGTACACGCAGCGTCACGTCGGGCAGCTCCGACAGCGTGAGCAGCCGGTCGAGCTGCTCGGCCATCACCGCGGGACCGCCGGTCGCGCGGACGAGCACGGCCTCGTCGACGACCACGTCGAGCACCAGCGGCGGTGTCGCGGTGAGCGCCTCGTGGCGACGACCGCGCAGCCGCACGAGCTGGTCGATCTCCCAGTCCGGGCGACCCGGGAGCCGGGCGCGCAGCGCGGCGTGGGCGTAGGCGGGCGTCTGGAGCAGCCCGTGCAGCACGGTCAGGTCGAACGCGGCGACGGCGGTCGCGTCGGTCTCGGCGGCCGCGTACCGACCCGGCGACGGCAGGAAGTGCGGGTCGGTGCGCAGGCCCTCGGTGAACGGCTCCCACCAGCCACGGGTACGGCTCTCGGTGACCAGCCGTTCAAGCATCTCCGCCTCGACCCCGGCGACCCCGCCGTAGACCTCGACCAGCGCGGCGACGTCGGCCGGGCGCGGCACCCCCTTGCCGTTCTCCAGCCTGCTGATCTTCGACGCCGAGCAGCCCACCCCGGCCGCGGCGTCCTCCAGCTTCAGCCCGGCGTTGACGCGCAGCCGGCGCAGCTCGGCACCCAGCCGTCGTCGTGCGCCGGTCGGCTCCTGCTCCACCCCGCACTCCTCCCCGGTCCTGCCGTGCAATCTACAGCTCCGTGCAATTCCCTGAGTCTGCAATTGCACGGGAGCGCTCCATCGGGCATGCTGACATCACCCGGACGTGACGGCAGCCACACCGACCGTGGCGGACGGGGACCACGGACCGACCGCGACACACGAAGGGAGATGGACATGATCCGCAGGACGCAGGTGCCGCACGCAGGCACGTACCACCGCGCCCGTACCGGGCGGTGGTCGCCGTGATCGCGCTGGTGGCGGTGGCCCTGGCCGGGCTGGCCACGCTGGTCCTCTCGGCGATCGTGATCGGGGTGACCGACCGGCGCCAGAGCGAGGCGTGGCGTCGGATCGCCGAGCAGCGCCGCCGGGAGTGGGAGCGCAGGCAGCGCCAGCTCCACGGCCGGTCGCACCACGTGGACGCGTGGGGCGACGAGGACACCGACTGAGGCTCGCCGAAGGAGCATCAGCCCCGCTGAGGCTCGCCGAAGGAGCATCAGCCCCGCTGAGGCTCGCCGAAGGAGCATCAGCCCCACTGGGGCTCCGCAGTCGGGATCTCACCAGGAAGGAGGCGCAGCGGCGGGGGGTTGCTGCGCCGGGTGGCCGGTCACGACCGGGGCGTCGCGCCCGGTACGGACCGGCCGTTCCGTGTCCGGGCCTACAGGGCCCGTCGGCCGGCGAGCGCGCGGCCGAGCGTCATCTCGTCGGCGAACTCCAGGTCGCCACCCATCGGCAGGCCGGACGCGAGTCGCGTGACGCTCAGACCGGGGAAGTCGCGCAGCAGCCGCACCAGGTAGGTCGCGGTGGCCTCACCCTCGGTGTTGGGGTCGGTCGCGATGATGACCTCGGAGATCTCGGTCTCGTCGGTCGCCGGACCGGTGCCGCCGAGGCGGGCGAGCAGCTCACGGATCCGCAGACTGTCCGGGCCGATCCCGGCCAGCGGGTCGAGCGCACCGCCGAGCACGTGGTAGCGGCCCTTGAACTCCCGGGTCCGCTCGACGGCCAGGACGTCCTTGGGCTCCTCGACCACGCACACCAGCGTCGGGTCGCGCCGTGCGTCGGAGCAGTAGCGGCAGCGGGTGTCCGACGCGACGTTGCCGCACACGTCGCAGAACGCGACGCCCTGCTTGACCGTCTGCAGGACCTCCTGGAGCCGGTTGATGTCGGCCGGGTCCGCGGCGAGCAGGTGGAACGCGATGCGCTGGGCGCTCTTCGGACCGACCCCGGGCAGGCGTCCCAGCTCGTCGATCAGGTCCTGGACCGGTCCTTCGAACACCTCAGGCGCCCGGGAGGCCCAGGCCGCCCATGTCGAGGCCTCCGGCGAGCGGGCCCATCTTCTCCTGCTGCAGCTCCTGCGCACGGCGGACCGCGTCGGCGAGCGCGCCGGCGACGAGGTCCTGCAGGGTCTCGACGTCGTCGGGGTCGACGACCTTCGGATCGATCCGCACCGAGCGCGGCTCCAGACCCGCGGTGACGGTGACCTCGACGAGCCCGTTCCCGGCCTGGCCGGTGACCTCGGCGGTCGCGAGCTCGGCCTGCGCCTGCTGGAGCTGCTGCTGCATCTTCTGGGCCTGCTGCAGGATCATCTGCATGTCGGGCTGACCGGGTTGCACGCGTACCCCTCGCTGTCGGGTCCGGCTCGCGCGATCGGGGGCTTCCCCGGCGCAACCGGCGCGGACGTGTCGTTCTCCAGGGTAGACGTGTCAGGCTGACCGACCGTGCGCGCCCTGATCCGTTCCGCCACGGCCGTCCTCCCGCTCGTCGTCGCATTGGTGTGCGCCGGCTGCGGTGCGCCGGCGCCGGTCCCGCCTCCCGTCGACGCGGCCCCGCGACCGGCCGCGACGACCCGTTCGCTGCCGACCACGCCGGCACCGCCGCCCACCACGCCGGCACCGGTCCCCCGCCCGGTCGTGCTGCTCGACCCCGGTCACAACGGCGGCAACGCCGCGAACAAGGCCGCGGTGAACCGGCCGGTCCCCGACGGGCGCGGCGGGACCAAACCGTGCAACACGACCGGCACCTCCACGAACGCCGGCTACGCCGAGCACGCCTTCACCTGGGACCTGGCCGGGCGCGTGCGGTCCCGGCTGGAGGCCGCCGGTGTGCGGGTGGTCCTCACCCGTTCCGACGACGTCGGCGTCGGCCCGTGTGTCGACGCCCGTGGGGCGGCGGGCGGCCGGGCCGGCGCGGCGCTGGCCGTGTCGCTGCACGCGGACGGCGCGGCGGCCTCGGCCCACGGGTTCCACGTCGCCTACGCCGAGCCCGCCGTGCACGGGACGGGACCGGCGTCGCTGCGCCTGGCCACCGGGCTGCGGGACGCGCTGCGCTCGGCCGGGTTCGCCCCGGCCGGCTACATCGGCCGCGACGGGCTCGACGGCCGCCCGGACCTGGCCGGCCTGAACTCCTCGACAGTCCCGACGGCGCTGGTGGAGGCAGGCAACATGCGCAACGCCGGCGACGCCGCCGTGCTGACCGACCCGGCCGGGCGGGACCGGATCGCGGCGGCGGTGGCCGAGGCGGTGCTGGCACAGCTGCGCCGCTGACCGCGCTCCGTCCGGGCCGGGGTCAGCGTGGGTCGAGTTTGCGTGCTCCCAGGTGCGAGGTGAGGATCTCCAGCGCGGCGGCCTCGGGGTCGCGACGGGCGCCCGGCGACGCCGCCTCGGCCGCGGCCTCGGCGAGCATGTCCTCCTCCTCGGCGGCCTGGTTCCGCACCGGGGCCGGTCGTGCGCCCGGACCGTCGCCCCCCTGCGGTCCGGCATCACGAGGGTCCGGCGGTGCATCCTCCGGCGGCGGTTCCGGCGGCAGCGGGACGTCGGAGTCCCCCGCAGGTCGGCGAGCGGGGCGCCCGCCCTGCTCACGCTGCGGTGCGTCACGCTGCGAGGGACGTTGCGGTACCGCCCGCTGGGCGCGGTCCGGTGCGGCGGCGCGACGCGCGGTCGCGGCCTCCCCGGTGTCGCAGTGGACCCGCCACTGGACCCCGAGGACGGCGCGCAGGGCGTCGGCGATCACGTCGGTGTTGCGTGCCTCGGACAGTCGCCGGGCCAGCGGCGGAGCGCCGATCGCGAGGACCAGGGTGTCGCCGTCGACCGCCCGGACGGTGGCGTTGACCAGCAGTGCCTCCGTGCTGCGGCTGCGCTGACGGACGGCGGCGAGGATCTCCGGCCAGACCCGGCGGACCGCGGTCGCGTCCAGCGACGACGCCGACGACACCGGCTGCGCCGACTCCGGCGGCACGGCGTCGGGGGGCGCGCCGTCGCGGGGCGGAGCGGGGCTCCGGGACGGAGCCGCCTGCCCTGCCGGTTCCTCGATGTCTTCGGCACCAGCGCCGCCCGGGCCGGGATCGTCCGCCCGCCGGGCGCCGTCACCGGGGCCGTCGGCCTGCCGGGCGGGCTCGCCGTCCGTGTGCCCGGTACCGGTGGCGGGAGCGTCCGCTGCGGGGCCGTCCGCCGGGACCGGGCCGTCGCCCGCCCCGGGGGCGACAGGGTCGGACTCGGCAGGCGCCGACACGGCGGGGACGGACGCGTCGGGGACGGAGTCGTCGGGCACAGGGACATCAGGCACAGGGGCATCGGGGACGGAGGCCGGAGCGCGTTCCGCGGAACGCGGGTCGGCCTCGGCCCGGTCTCCGGAGCGTGCCGGTGCGGCCGGACCGGCGGCCGGCGTGGCCGCGGAGCCGTCCTCGTCGTCGCGTTCCGCGGAACGCGGCACGTCCGCAGCCCTGGTCACCGCGGGCCGCGGTGCCGGCTCGTCCGGTCGCGCCGGCGCCGGGGCGGGCACGGCGGCCGGGGCCCCGGCGTCGCGTTCCGCGGAACGCGCCGGCGCGCCGCCGCCCGCACCCGGGGCGGCGCCGTCGGAGGTGGGCGCCGGCGGGCGCTCGCTGGGCCGCACGAACCGCTTGGCGGCGCCGTCGTCGGACGGGCCGGCGGGGTCGGGGGCGATCGCGTTGCGCCGCTCGATGCGCTCCAGGCGTTCGAGCAGGCCGCCGTCGGAGGTCGTGGCCGCGGGGAGCAGCATCCGGGCGACCAGCAGTTCCAGCAGCAGCCGCGGCGCGGTGGCCCCGCGCATCTCGATCAGGCCCTGGTGCAGGATCTCGCCGTAGCGGGTCAGGGTCGCCGGACCGAGCCGGGCGGCCTGGTCCGCCATCCGGGCCAGCTCGTCCTCGGCGCCGTCGACCAGGCCCTGCTCCGCGGCGTCCGGCACGGCCTGCACGAGCATCAGGTCACGGAAGCGCTGCAGCAGGTCCGAGGCGAAACGCCGCGGGTCGTGCCCGGCCTCGACGAGCCGGTCGACCGCGCCGTAGACGGCGGCGCCGTCGGCCGCGGCGAGCGCGTCGACGGTGTCGTCGATCAGGCCGGAGTCGGTCACCCCGAGCAACGCGACCGCGCGCTCGTAGGTGACGCCCTGCGGCCCGGCGCCGGCGAGCAGCTGGTCCAGCACCGACAGCGTGTCCCGGGCCGAACCACCCCCGGCCCGGATGACCAGCGGGAACACCGGCGGCGCGACGGTCACCTGCTCCTCGCCGCAGATCTTCTCCAGCAGCGAGCGCATCGTCCCGGGCGGGATCAGCCGGAACGGGTAGTGGTGGGTCCGCGACCGGATCGTCGGGAGCACCTTCTCCGGCTCCGTCGTCGCGAACACGAAGACCAGGTGCTCCGGGGGCTCTTCGACGATCTTGAGCAACGCGTTGAAGCCCTGGGTGGTGACCATGTGCGCCTCGTCGACGACGAACACGCGGTAGCGCGACTCGGCCGGCGCGTAGAACGCCCGGTCACGCAGCTCGCGCGCGTCCTCCACACCACCGTGGGACGCCGCGTCGAGCTCGACGACGTCGATGCTGCCCGATCCCTCGGGGGCGAGCGCGATGCACGAGTTGCAGACGCCGCACGGGTCCGGGGTCGGCCCCTGCTCGCAGTTCAGCGACCGCGCCAGGATGCGGGCCGAGGACGTCTTGCCACAGCCCCGCGGCCCCGAGAACAGGTACGCGTGGTTGATCCGCCCCGCGGTGAGGGCGGTGGCCAGGGGCTCGGTGACGTGCTCCTGCCCCACGACGTCGGCCAGCTTGGCCGGGCGGTACTTGCGGTACAGAGCCAGAGCCACGAGGGGAAGGCTACCCAGGGGGTCCGACACTTCGGGGACCCGCTCGGAGACAGAAGGGGACCCCGCGCACCCGCCAGAGCCTGTTGACCCTTGCTGCCTTCCGGCCCTGGGGGAGTTCACAGGATGGACGCCGCACGGGGTCCGCGGACAGTGTGCCACGGACGGCGCCGTCGGGCGACGAGGGGGCCGCGTCGGATCGCCGAGGGCGTCGCGTAACCTTCTTCGCGGAGGATTCGCCTAGTGGCCTAGGGCGCACGCTTGGAAAGCGTGTTGGGAGCAATCCCTCACGGGTTCAAATCCCGTATCCTCCGCCAGCCTGAACAGGCAGAACGCCGGGCGGCTCCCACGCGGAGCCCCCGGCGTTCGGCGTTCAGTCTCATTTCCAGTCTCACTTGTCATCCGGTCGGCCCCAGATCAGACCACCCACACGCTGGGCGACGTCGGTGCGCACGACCCCGGTGACGTGCTGGTAGCGGGCCGCCATCGCGGTCGTCGACCAGCCCATCAGTCCCATGACCGCGCGCTCCGGGACGCCGAGGATCAGCAGCACCGTCGCGGCGGTGTGGCGGGCGTCGTGCAGTCGTCCGTCACGGACCCCGGCGTCGCACAGGAGCTTCTTCCAGTGGTGGTAGTCGGTGTTCGGGTTGAGCGGTTCACCGCGCTCATCGGTGAAGACGTAGCCGGAGTCCCGCCAGAGCTGCGCAGCCGTGTCTCGCTCACAGTCCTGCTCCTCGCGGTGGGACTTCAGGAGCGCGACCAGCTCGTCGGGGAGGCCGATGGCTCGGCGTCCGGCGCGCGACTTCGTCTCGTCGGTCTCCGGCCGGTCCGCGACCCGGTTCGGGCAGTAGCCGGCCTTCTTGCCGCACGAGCCGCCGCAGCCGTGCCGGTAGCGAGGACGTAGTCGCCCCCGGCGGACGAGGAGCGTCCCGGTGTCCAGATCGACGTCGGTCCAGCGCAGCCCCAGGACCTCCCCCTGACGGAGCCCGAGCGCGAGGGCGATGGCCCAGCGGGCGTGGTTCCGCCCCTCGGCGGCGGTGGTAAGCAGCCGTCGGACCTCGTCGACCGAGTACGGCTCCACCTCCGACTCGCTGACCCGGGGCGCCTTCGCGAGCGCGGCCGGGTTCCTGGTGATCCGTCCGCGTCGTTCGGCCTCACCAAGTGCGGTCCGGAGGGTGCGGTGCGCCTGGTGGGCGGTACCGGGCGAGCTGCCGTTGCGGATCATCCGCGCGTAGAGCTTCTCCAGGTGCTCGGGCTGCAGCCGGTCGAGCCGGTGGGCGCCGATCCCAGGGATCAGGTGCGTGCGGATCGCGACCCGGTACCCGGCGAGCGTGTTCTCCCGGACCACGGCGGCGGCGATGTTCTCCACCCAGTGCTCCAACCACTCCCCCACCGTGCCGACCCGGCCAAGCGCCTGGACGGTTGCCGAATCGCGGTCGCGTTCGAGCTTGCGGACCGCGCGGATGGCGTCCGCCTTGGACTTCCGCATGACGTGACGGCGGTCTGACTTGCCGTCGTCACGAACCCCGACGGTGACCCGACCGTGCCAGTAGCCGTCCTTGCCCTCGTAGACGCTCGACGTGCCGTTCGGCTGTCGGGTGCGCTTCTTCTCCGTCACGCGACACGCCCCCGCAGTCCCTCGACATAGACGACCAGGGCGTCGCGCGGGATGCGCCGGAGCCGCCCGATCCGGACCGACTCGACCTCCCCGGCAGCGACCAAGGCGTACATGAGCGTCCGGCCGATGCCCAGCAGTTCGGCGGCCTCCTCGACGGTCAGCACGATCCGAGCCTCGCTGATCTTCGTCATGCCGCTGCTCCCTCGGTTACCGAACGGTCGTCGGGTGGTGCGTCGGGTGGTGCGTCGGTGGTGGCCAGGACGGCGGCGTCGTAGTCGGCGCGCCATCGGGAGCGTTGGTTGATCGCATGGAGCAGCAGCACGGTGCGGGGTGGCACGTCCGAGTCCCCGGGCTTGGTGGCCTCCCAGGTGAACGGGCCGTCGTCAACGGCGTAGGCGGGCTGCACCCCGGCCCGGTCGAGCAGTTGCCGAACGAACGCCGTCCGTTCCGCGCGGTGGTCGGACAGGGACTTGTTGGACCACTTGCGGGAGACGAGGACGCGGCGCCCGGCGATCCCGAGGTGCTCGGGCTTGTGTGCCTTGCCCTTGCAATGCCCTGGCGTCGTCCCCGGCCGGGCGCCCTTGGGTTCGATCCCGTAGAGCAGCCAGATCGGGCAGCGCGGCGAGCACGGCGTGATCGCGAGTTCGGCGGCGAGGCGGCGGGCGTGCTCGCGCTGCCGTGACGTGGCGGTGTCGTCGAGGCCGGCGGCCTGCCCGACGGACTTGGTGAGGTACTTGGTCAGGTAGCCGATGTGGCGCCCGGCCTCCTCAGAACCGCCGAGGATGCCCTTGACGTGGACCTGCGGCCCGAACACCACCGTGTGCGCCGGAGCCGCGAGGGCGTCGGGGTCGGTGGCCTCGTCCCAGGTCGGCAGCGGTGCCCGGGTGTCGGGGTCGACGAACGCTTTGTGGTGGTGGTCCCAGCGGGGAAGCCGGTCCCCGCTGTAGACGATCTCGTCGTGGGCCGGCCACCACACCTGGTGATAGGTCGCAGCGGTGATCGCTCGGAGTTCGGAGCGGGGGATGGTGCCGCGGATGGCGGCGTGGAAGTGCGGTGCCCCGCGCTTCTGTGGTTCGACGGTGCCGAAGTACTGCACGTCCCAACCCACGCAACGGCGGGTGTTCTGCCAGAACCGGTCCAGCAGCTTCGGGAAGTGGATCGCGTCGCGGGCGGCGCGGCGGTAGTCATAGGAGTCCGGGTCGAGGGCGGCGCCGTGGCCGTCGACGCGGCCGTAGGTGTCGAGGGTGAGGGTGAGGAACGTGGAGGGCCGGTACTTCCCGCCGAACACCCGGCCCACGGTGCGGTCCTCCACCGGGCGGCGTGGGAGGTTGGGTGCGTCCTGGCGGCGGCGGGTGGAGCGGCGCACGGTCTGGGGTGTCGGGTCGAGCGGGGCGAGGCGGCCCCGGACACCGAGAGCGCGGAGTTCGGTGTCGATGTCCTCGACGATCTCGCGGATCTCAGCGCACTCGGCTTCGGCACCTGCGGCGAGACAGTCGGTGTAGGCGGCGTGGAAGTCCGCGCGGGCGGCCATCAACTCTTTCTGCGTGTCGGTCGGGTCGGCCGGTTTCACGATGGGTTCGTTGTCGAGGTGCCAGCCTTCGCGGCACTGGACCATGCGTAGCCGTCGGGCTTTGTCCGCGCACGGTCCACACTGGTCTTCCCGGGTCGAGCCACACGGCACCGGGACGACCTCGACCCGGCCGCTGGACTGGTCGATCCGCCGCATCGCCAGAGGACGGACACACACCCCGTGGTCTGCGGCGAGCTGGACCGCGACATCGTCGGACAGCGCGAGCATCGCCTTCTGCGCCCGGCTGAGCGTGTCCTGATCGACCGGCTCCCGGCTCGCCGTGTCGGTGGGGGTCATGCGGCGTCTCCGATCTTGCGGCGGGCATCGGGCAGGGTGTCGGTGGGCGCGGGCAGGGTGAGCGCCGGTGCCGCCATATCTGCGGGCGGGGCGGTGCGGGTGACGAACGTTTCGAGGTCTTTCACCGCGCCGTCGGACACCCACCCGGCCCGGACACGAAGGGGTTCACGGATGCCGTCGCCGAACAGATAACCCACGCCGGGTTCGTCTTCACCGATCCGGTTCGCCCACGCACCCCGCTCGTAGGCCTGGTCCCCCAGCACCATCGACACGTGGGACTTCGACGCCACGCGCAGGCAGATCCGGCGGGGGAACAACTCCCGCACCGGGACGGTGTCCTTCGTCGGTTCCTGCACATACCCGCGCACCGTGAACCCCAGAGCGCGGCCTTGGGTCGTCAACAGGGCGACGCGGTCGGTGATCGCCTCGCGGGTCTTGCGGTCCCCGCCGTAACGCAGCAGCGCACCGATCTCGTCGAACTCTACAATCTCCAACGGCGTCTCCGTCGTGATCGGGACCAGGCGGGTCGCACCGGCGTAGGCGCGTTTACGGGCTTCCATCTGCTCGACGAGGTCATCGAGCAGGGCGAGTGCGTCTTTCGAGGTGACCGCGTAGCGGTGGAACACCCCGCGTCCGTAGGCCAGCTCCATCCCCTTGGGGTCGATCCCGTTGACCCGCACCAGACCGTCACGGATCGCGGGGGCGACCGAGACCAGCGGCGCCCACATCAACGACCCCTTCCCCGCCCCCGTAGCCCCCGCAACCAGGGTGTGACCGCCGATCAACGACTGCCACCAATCCGTGCCGTACTCGGTGCGCCCCGACCAGACCTTCCCCAGATCAACCGCAGCCCCGTCGATCCCGGACAGCGTCTCGACCCCTGGCGAACGAACCAGGACATCGAGGAGGTTGCGGCGTTGGAAATCGATCGACACCACATTCGGGGCGACCTCCCGGACCTGGCAGCGGCGCACACCCCGGGCCACCGCCAGAGCGCGGGTCGCGGTGTCGAACTCTTCGGGGGTCTGCCCCGCCACCAGCCGGACCCGGACCTCGTCCCACGACGGCCCCGACCGGACCCCCACGATCCGGGGGAGCTGATCAGCCACCGGCCGCGACCGCGACACCACCGGGGTCCGACGCAACGGATTCCGACGCAACGGATTCACCTGCGCCACCGCCGGCCCCACCCGATCAGGGACCGTGAGGTTGCACGAACGCAGCCAGCGGGGCATCCGAGGGGCATAGACCGCCCAGCGCAGCCACCACGCCCGCAGGTGGCGTCCGGCCCCGCGGTCGAACGACACCACCGAGACCCACCACCACACCGACAGCACCAGCACCGCCGCAACACAGCTGACCAGCAGCGACGGCCAGCCCCACAACCAGCACCACCCGACGACCCCGACCGTCGTGATCGTGGTACGCCAATGCCGGACCACCCACACCGCGACGATCACCGTGGCCTTGCCCACCAGCCACACGGTGACGAACACGACCGCGATCGTCGCCACCCCCTCAGCGATCCGACCGAAGAACTGCCCCAACCAGTGCAGACCAGCCAGCGCCACCAGCGCCACCAACCCGGCCAGGACCAGAGCACCCGCCGTCGTCGTTGTCATCGCCGGTCCCCGTCCCACCCCGGGGAACGACGCGGCCCACACACCACCGGCGCCGGGACCAACGCGAGCTGCCCGCGATGATCACCACACCGCCGCCCGCTCTCCGGAGACACCTCGCCCAGCGGGGTCAGACACACCTCACACCACACCGCACGCTCCCCGCCATCGATCTCCGTGGTCGCGTCGGGGCTCATGCCGCAGCCCTCCCCGACATCGAGGTGACAGCGGCAGCCTCGCGGCGGGCGGCGACACGTGCGGTGCGATGCAGACGATCCCGCTCCGCCGGAGTCGTGGCACCAACCACACCGAAACGGCGGGCCGGGTCCTCCACCAGCAACGCCTCCACCAGACAGATCCCACGAACCCGGCAGCGACGGCACACCGCCAACGCAGACTCGGCAGCCCCCGGACGATCATCGACGGGGAAGAACAACCCCGTGTCCATCCCCCGACACGCCGCCCCAGCAACCCAGCTGCGTTCGCCAGCACCGGTCACACCCCCGAGCCGAACGGCAGGGGATGGAGAAAACTCAACGTTCATCTATGCTCGGTGTCCTTCCGAGTCGATCGAGTGCCTGCTACGGCCACAACATGAGACGAGGAAGACCTCGTGGAGGAGCCCGCCACTAACGGGCTCCTCCACACCACACCCGGTCAGGCCGCGTCCTGGTTCTTGCCCGCCTGCCCACGCTGCGGACCAGGGGAACGCATCCCCGCCGCGCGGAAGCTGTAGGCCACACCCGGACGACCACCCGACTCCTGCACATACGGAGTCACCGTCAGGCCGTCGAACTCCACCGGCCGGAACGGCAACCCCCCAGCCGCCTCCGGCGGCACCGGCTGATGCGCCGCCGCGATCTTCACCACCACCGTCTTCTCCGACCGCCGCGCCTCCGGATCAGCATCCAGCACCGACACAGACCACACCGGCAACCCCGACTCCCGATCCACCTGCTGCACCGGACGCCCCGGCGAAGACTTGTCGAAGTCCCGCACCGCCTCCACCTCCGACACAACGAACGCGCCGCGCGGGAACACATCACCCATCGCCACCACAAACCTGTTACTCCGTGCCATGTCGGGCTCCCTCGTCAGGATGACAGGCATCTCCCGTCACCAGGCACACGGTACCGACACTAATAGTACGAGTCAACACCTTAAGTGCGGGTCGCTGTCGGGGTTTGGGTCAGCTCGCGGTGATCTGCCTCGCCAAGGCCTTCACGCTGGAGTTATTGCCGTGATCGCGCAGGAGGTCAGCCACCAGGGTCCGTGCACGGGCATGCGATGAAACCTGTTCGGGCGAGACCGCAAGGCCCTGCATCAGGGCCGCTATCACGGCGTCGGGGCGGCGAAGCTGTGCGTTCGCCGCGGCGACATCGATCAAGAGTCGCCCCTGGCGCTCGACCGAGAGACAAGTAGCGTCAAGTCCGCTTGCCGCTCTCAACGCGCGGCCCGCGTCTCCTAGCTCAACGGCCACGGCAACCTCGTGTAGCTCGACGTTCGTCGGGCTGAACTCCGTGTTGTAGTCGTTGCGTCCCTCCCCGACGCGCTCCGCCGTCGCACGAGCGACGGTCAGGTAGCTGTACGCGCTGTCACCATCGCCGGTCCGGGCTGCAGTCACCGCTAGCTGGAGGTGCAGAGCTCCCAACAAAGAGAGCGCGGCAACGTCGGGGGTGTCAACGGCCACACGGTCCGACAAGGCGGTGATTGCTGTGTCCGCGACCTGGAAGGCCATATCGAAACGTCGCGCAGCCAGGAAAGCGATAGCGAGGCGAAACCTGCATTCCACGAGAAGGAGAAGGTCCCCGGCCAGGCCCGCCGCCGTCGCGGCACGGTCAATCGCTACCCAAGCGGCCCCGAATTCGCCGAGCTTGACCAACGCACCACCGGCAGCGAGGTAAACTCGCGTCCGTGTCCGACGGGCACGCGCCAGCTCGTCGCCCGCAGTCTGTCTCTCGACAGCCTCAACATCCGCCACCAAGCCACTGAGCAGATCAGCTAACGCATCATACCTCGCAGCGTGAGTCAGCTCCCACGCCTGCGCCGCTCGCCGCTCGACCTCAGCCAGGTCCACTATGCCTGGCAGGTTAACCATCGCGCGCAGCGCGGGGCTGGAAGCAAGTGTCAAAGCCAGTGTGGATGCAGCCGAGGACTTCTCGGCGACGGCAGTCACAGCCGGTTTCTCCGGCGCCAACTCCGCCACTGAGACTTCTAGGGCGGCCGCGAGCCGTTCCAGCACCGACAGGCGGTCGATCTGTCGCACGCCCCGCTCAACCTGGCTCAGCCAGGTCTCCGATCGATCCACCTTCCGGGCGAACTCCAACTGCGAATAGCCGAGCTTCTTGCGAAGAAAGGCAACCCGGCGTCCAAAACTCTTAGATTCTTCACCGGACATCGGGACGATTCTTTCCGCTCACCGGAGTGACGAATTCCACCCGCAAGTCTGTAATGTACCGCTCCCGCTCGTTGAGAAAATACTTGATGTGCTCGGTCGCCTCATGCGCTTCGAACGCGTCGCCGTCTGCGTACACCTCGTAAAAGATGCGCGAGAGAGGTGCGCCTTCTACGGTGTTGACCACGTAGAGCAGAGTGCCCGGCTCCGAGGACTCGACCTGTCTGCTTATTTCCGCCACCAGGGCATCAAACTTTTGCGCGGCCTCGGCATCCTTCAAGTTAAAGCGCACTATCAGACCAAGCATCCAACACCTCCCGCGAAGTTGACAGAGACCCTGTCCCCGCCAGGAGCCCTGGGCCTCCACTCTTGCAGACCATCTAGGACCTATGGTACTGCCTATCATTCAAAGTGCGGCAAGCGAGGGTTCGGCCTGCCGGTAACCACTCGGGAGGCATCACGGTCACCTCGACTCGCAACCGCACACCTCGACTGCCGAATTTGCCTTTAGGGGATCAAGGCGCCGCCTCCGGCGGCGCGGGGCCGGCCACGCCGGCCCCGTCGCTCGCTCACTACACCTCCGGCCCGTTCGCGGCGCCGTGGCTCGGCTACCCGGCCCCTCCCCACCGAGCAGCGCCTATCCGAGACGATCCGGTCATGACAGACGCAGACGCTCGACGGATCTGGGAGCAGGAGCGACCGAGGGCCCTCGTCGTCGACGGCGAGCGGTTCACCGTCCGACCACGCCCCGCCGCGCCAGGCACCTACGACTTCGCCTGGGAGACCGGACCGAACCCGGACTACGGCTTCTCCCAGTTCGGATCGGGGCGCAGACCAGCGACGACCGAGGAACTCCACGACGCCATCCGCGGCTTCCTCAGCATGATCGACCCCGAAACCGGCTACATCCAGGAGTGACCCCAGACAGCGCCTCCGGCGGCCGGGCTCCGCCCGAACCCGGCACCGCTCGGAGATCAGGGGGGGGCGGCGGGGCTGGTGATCTCCTCGCGGCGCACCGAGACGGCAGCCAGCCCGAGGGGTGGGGTGCAAGGCTGGACCCCGTACCTTGCACCCCACCCCTCGGCCCGGCAGGGACGAGCCTGCGCCGCGAGGAGATCACCAGCGGGCCGGGTGCGTGGAGGACAGTGAGGTGTTCTCAGTAGCGGGTTGATCATGTCGTGCGGTCGTACTCGGTGTGGAGTAGTACGAGCGCAGCTGCGGTGATCGCGCCGGTGCGCCAGGGACATAGCGTGACTCGCCGCAACGCGGCGAAGGTGGTCTTGAGCAGGGCGTTTCCGCGTTCGGCCAGAGCACGAAGGGCTGAGTGCAGGGTGTTGACGGTGCGCTGGTTGACCGTCTGCCCGCGGCCGGGGGCGAGTTTGATGGGCACGGTGAGCCGGTCGGCTTCGCCTTCGTAGCCCAGATCGCCCAGCGCGGCGTGGGTGTCGTCGGTGAACGCGGCCAGGCCCTCGAGCAGCCCGGGGTGGGTACGGGCGCAGCGGGTGTCGTGCTCGCGGCCCGGCCGCACGTCGCTGGTCCATAGCGGCCATCCATCAGGTGCGGTGAGGACCTGGATGTTCCCGCCGTGGCGGCGGTGCTTGCCCGACCACCACAGGTCGACCCCGGGGGTGAGGCCGAGCGCGCGGCACCGGTCGGTGGCGATCAGGGTGCCGTCGAGATTCACGTGGGTGTGCCCGGCTGTGCGGGCGGCGAGCAGGGCTCCGTGCAGGCCGGGTGCGGCCGCGGCGAGGACGTCGATGCCTTCGTGCAGGTAACGGTAGGCCGTTGCAGTGCTGATCGCGTTGTCACCGGCCGAACATCGGACCCGGGTAGCATCACAGAACCAGCGGATCACCAGCACTGCCTGGGCGAACGGGGTCAACGCCCGCCGCCGGGTGCCACGTCGACGGCGTTGAAGGACCAGGAGCCGCGCCAGATAGGCCACGGTGCGCTCCCCGATCGGGAGGACAGCGGTGTAGGTGACAGGATCAGACATGCAGGACCTCGGTGACGGTGTCGATCTGTGCTGGACCGAACCGATCTACCGGGGTCCTGCCCCGTTCCCGCTCATCTCACCACCCTCGGCGTGTCGCCACGACCTGCCACCCCGCTACTGAGAACACCTCATTGCCCGTTACCGGCCACCAGGCACCGCTGTGATGAACACGGGCCGACGTCGGCACGATTCCGCGGCCGCAGGGCCTGACCGCACGGATCGCCTCAGCGGCCGGCCGCGCGCACCAGCCGCAGCTGCCCGATCTCCGCGGCGTTCTTCGCGAGCTCGGTGTTCACCCAGGCCAGCGTGTGACCGACCGTCATCGCCGGATCCCCCTGCCACGGGAACGGGGCCTCCGCGGCCAGGTCGTCGTCGGACAGTCCGTCCAGGACCTGCGTCCACTCGTCACGCAGAGCGCGCATCCAGGTGACGGTGGCGGCGGCGTCACCCGGCCACACCACGTCGGCGCGGTCGGGCGGCGTGCGACCACGCAGATGGTCCGTCGTCACCGACCACCACCAGCCGATGTGCCAGGTGAGCCACGCGATCGTCGGGACGGGGATCGGGTCGGGTTCGGAGTCCGCCCAGTCGGGCCGCCACGTCCCGTCGTCGGACGGGTGCACCGTCCAGCAGACACGCGCCGGCCGCCACAGGGTCTCGTCGTCGTCGAGCCGCTCGAGGTGGTACTCGAACAGGACCCACGTCAGGTCGAACTGCCAGCGCAGGAGCGGAACGCGGGATGCCGACATCGTCCGAGGCTCCCACCGCAGTGACCCGGCCGAAAGGACGATTCCCCGCGGGCGGAACCGGTCTCCGGGCCGATCCGCCCGCGTCGCGCGGTCGCCATGCTGGACGGGTGCACCGACCAGACCTGAGCGCCCCAGCACCCCCGACCTCGACCGACCGGGTCGAGGCCCTCGACGCCCTCCGCGGGCTGGCCCTGTGCGGAATCCTCCCCGTCAACATGATCGCGATCGCCGGGCTGCCGTCCCTTCCGGGCTCCTGGCAGGGCGCGTTGCCCCAGTGGCTCGAGGTCACGGCGCACCAACGCTTCTTCCCGCTGTTCTCGTTCCTGTTCGGACTCAGCACCGCCCTGATCCTGGACGGAGCGGCCGGGCGGACCGCCCGGCCGTGGCTCGTGCTGCTGCGCCGGCTGCTCGCGCTCGGTGTGCTGGGCGCCGCACACCAGCTCCTGCAGCCCGGTGAGGCACTGCTCCCGTACGCGATCGTCGGCCTCGTCGTGCTCCTCCCGGCCTCCTGGCTGCCGCGGCCGGTGATCGCGCTCGGCGGAGCCGTCGCGATCGGCGTGGCGCTCACGTTCACCAGCGGTGGGTTGCTACTCATCCCCGGCCTGTTCCTGCTCGGCCTCGCCGCCGCCCGCTACGGCCTGCACCGCCAGATCGCGGCACCGAACCGGGCCGCGTGGACGGCTGTGCTGGCCGGGGCCGTCGTCGCTGCGGTGCCGTTGCTGAGCATCCAGGTCGACACGATCGAGAACAGCGGCTTCGACCAGGTGTCCTCGACCGCCGGGCTCGTCATGGCCGTCGGCTACGCGAGCGCCCTCGTCCTGCTGACGGCGTCCCCGGTCGGGCCGTGGGTCTCCTCCGTCCTCGCCCCGCTCGGGCGGCTCGCGCTGACGAACTACCTCTCGGCGACACTGCTGGTCCTGCTGCTGACCATGGTCCCGGCGTTCTCCGGCCCGGGCGGCTACCGCGTCCTGCTGCCGTTCGCCGCGGCGATCCTGGTGGTCCAGGTGGTCGCGAGCCGCTGGTGGCTGCGGCGCTTCCGGTACGGGCCGGTGGAGTGGGTGCTGCGCAGCATCTCCTGGTGGACCCCGGTACGGATGACACAGGCCGACGGCGGCCACCCGGACGCGCGGAGCTCCCTCCAGTCGGACGGCCGGGCGTCATGATCGGATGAGCCACGGCTCGGGTGCAGAGCCGTCGCGACGAGGAGGACCGGTGACCGGCGAGGAGCACGTGCGGAGAACGGACCGCCCGTCCGACGGGATGCGGCTGGGGGTGGCCCGGTGACGGTCGCCGGTGTCCTGTTCACCCTGGCCGCGCTGTCGGCGACGTTGTGCGTGGTCGGGGTGCTCGTCGAGCGACGACGGTTCCGCAACGCGCTGCTCGGCGGGACGGCGACGGTCCTGCTCCTGATGGCGGTGTTCGCCCAGCTCCTCCGGCTCGACATCGGCGTCATCGAGCCCGTGACGGTGGTGGTCGCGGCGCTGCTGATCGTGGGCGTGCTCGTGCTGACGGGCTTCCTGCTCGTCAACGGCGTCGTGATGATGCGGCGGGAGGGGCGGCGGCCGGCGAACCTGTTGTCCCTGCTCGCGGGGCTCGCCTGCCTCGCGGTCGTCGTCCTCGTCCCGATCATGGTGCGCGTCGAGAACCGGTTCCTGACGGCGCTGACCTTCGCGGCGCTGCTGCTCGCGGCCTACCTCGGGTTCCTGCTGTGCAGCCTGCTGGCCTACGCCTTCGTCTACGGGCGGCTGGGGGTCCGCCCGGGCGTCGACTTCGTCGTCGTGCTCGGGTCGGGGCTCATCCGCGGTGCGGTGCCGCCGCTGCTCGCCGCCCGTCTGGACCGCGGGGCCGCCCTGTGGGACCAGGAGCGGGAGCGGGGCGGGAACCCGATGCTGGTGACCTCCGGTGGCCGCGGTCCCGACGAGCCGGTCGCCGAGGCCGTCGCGATGGCCGACTACCTGGTCGCCCGCGGCGTGCCGTCGGAGAAGATCCTGCGGGAGGACCGGTCGAGGACGACGCAGGAGAACCTCGAGTTCAGCCGGGCGCTCATGACCGAACGGCTGCCCGACCATCGCTGCGTCATCGTCACCAACGACTTCCATGCGTTCCGGGCCGCGCTCACCGCCCGCCGGGTCGGGGTGAACGGCCAGGTCGTCGGCGCGCCGACCGCCCGCTACTACCGGCCCAGCGCCACCCTGCGCGAGTTCGTCGCGATCCTGGCCGAGCACCCGGTCCTGAACGCCGCGATCTGTCTCGCGCTGGTCGTGCTCGGGGTCGTGGTCGGCCTCGGCCGGTAGCCGCCCTACTGCGACGACCCCGTCGCCGCCACCCCGACGCCGAGACCGATCATCGCGAGCCCACCGGCACCGCCCACCGCCGCGATCCGCCTCGGCGACGACGCGAACCAGTCCCTGGCCGATCCCGCGGCGAGGGCCCACACGCTGTCGAGCACCAGGCCGATGGCGACGAAGAGCGCCCCCAGCAGCAGGATCTGCGTGCCGACCGGCCCACGCACGTCGACGAACTGGGGCAGGAACGCGACGAAGAAGACGACGGACTTCGGGTTCAGCACACCCACCACCAGGCCGTCGACGACGCTGCGGGCCGCGCCGATGCGCCGGCCCTCAGCGGAGCGATGCATCGCGCGGACGACGTCGTGCCGGTGCCGGAACGCCGCGATCCCCAGGTACACGAGGTAGGCGGCCCCCACCAGCTTGAGGACGGTGAACGCGGCAGCGGACTGTGCGACGAGCTGCCCGAGGCCGACGGCCACCGCGACCACCTGCAGGAAGACACCGACGGCGTTGCCGAGGACCGTCGCGAGCGCGGCGGACCGGCCGGCCGCGAGCGCACGACCGACGGTGAACACGACGCTGGGTCCGGGGATGGCGATGACGACCGCCGCGGCGGCGGCGAAGGCGAGCAGTCGATGGTCCACGACGAGAGCCTCCGCCGACCGGCCACCGACGTCGACCCCTTTCCCGATCAGGCTCCCGACGACGCGGGCCCGCCCCCGCCGTCGACGACGCAGAACCGGTTGCCCTCCGGATCCTGCATGATCACGTAGTCGGCGTCGGCGGGCCGGTGGCGCCACGGGACCTCCTGTGCGCCGAGTGCGACCAGGCGCCTGACCTCGGCCTGCTGGTCCTCGGCGTACAGGTCCAGGTGGATGCGCGGCGGCAGGACCCGCTCGGACGGCGCGACGTCGAGCGACACGTTCGGGCCGGGGCGGCCGTCGCGGGGGCGCAGGAGCGCGAAGTCGTCGTCGACGGGGGTGCGCAGCTCGTAGTCCAGGGCCGCGGTCCAGAACCGGATCTGCTCCGCCAGATCGTCGACCCGGATGACGACCGATCCCACGACCAGCATGCCGGCGACCGTAGGCCACAGCGGGCTCCCGGGCAGGATGGCGCGGTGGGTCCGCTCCTGGTGGCCGTGTCGGCCCGTCCTCCCCGACGCCCCGGCGGTCAGCGCAGACGGGCGATCAGCCGGAAGACCCACCACAGCAACGCCGTCACCCCACAGAGGAGACCGACGCCCAACAGCACCGAGCCCAGGATCGGCCACGTGAGGTCCGGACCGGGCGGATCGGGGGCCCCGGGCGGGAGGTAGTACACGTAGGGCTGGGCGTCCGGATCGGGAAGAGCGTACTGGAGCCACGGAGGCAGCATGATCATCCCGCCGGTGAACAGACACAACCCTGCGACGACGGCGAGCAGACGCACCCGGCGAGCGTAGGTCCCGGTCCGACCGGTCACCATCGCTCGACCCGGGCGCGGCGCTCCGCCATCCTGGTACCGGACCGCCCCCCGGCGGCTCCCCGGACGAGACGCGCCGTACCCGGAACGCCAAGACGACGCATCCCCTCCGGAAGGGAGCTCGTCATGGCATGGATCTACCTCGTGGTCTCCGGTGTGCTGGAGACGGTGTGGGCCGCGGCGCTGTCGCAGAGCCGCGGGTTCAGCAGGCTCGGCGCGTCGCTGCTGTTCGCGGGCGCGCTGGCTCTGAGCATGACCGGGCTGGCCCTGGCGTTGCGCGACCTGCCCGTCGGCACCGCGTACGCCGTGTGGGTCGGCATCGGCGCGGTCGGCACCGCGCTCTACGGCATGGCGGCCCTCGGCGAGCCGGCGACGACGGCGCGGCTGCTGTGCCTGCTCGCGATCGTCGCGGGTGTGGTGGGGCTGAAGGTCCTGCACTGACGGGCCTGCACCGACCCGGGAACGACGGCGGGGCCGGCACCCCGTGAGGAGTACCGGCCCCGCCGCCGTGGGAGCCCCTTACTCGAAGGGTCCGTCCTTCAGCAGCCCACCGGCCGGCCCCTCGACGAAGCGGGGGTCGGCCTGCGGGATCTCGGTGTCGGTGCCGTTGACGCCGTCGGGCCGGTTGCTCGACGAGACGGCGTCGGCCGAGTCGAAGAAGCCGTAACCGAGGGTGTCGGTGGTCTCCAGCACCGCGTCCAGGCCCTGGGTCGGGCTCTGCGTGCTGGGGTAGCCGTGCTCGGCGTCGGTGTCCGTGTCGGCCGAGGCGATCCCGGCCAGCGGGAAGGCCACCGCGGCGAGCGCGCCGACGGCGATGAGGGAGCGTCGCATCCGGTTCTGCATCGAATCCGTCCTTCGGTGTGGGGAGCTGGCCGTTCACACTAACGGCCTAGAGTGGTGCGGCGTAGGCACTCGCCGCGGCGGCGTCACATGTTGTCGGCGCCGGCCTTGATCGCCTTCCGGATGCGGTTGTAGGTCCCGCACCGGCAGATGTTGCGGATGTCGTCGAGCGCCTCGTCGTCGATCGAGCGCCCCTCGGCCGAGCAGCGCTTGACCAGGTCGATCGCCGCCATGATCTGGCCGGGCTGGCAGTACCCGCACTGGGCGACGTCGTGGTCGATCCAGGCCTGCTGCATCGGGTGCAGCTTCTCGCCGTCGGCGATCCCCTCGATCGTGGTGATCTCGTCGGACTCCGAGATCGCCCCGACCGGGACCGAGCACGGGTTGAAGGCCTTGCCGTTGATGTGGCTCGTACAGGCCTTGCAGACGTTGATCCCGCAGCCGTACTTCGGCCCGGTCACGCCCAGCAGGTCCCGCAGGACCCAGAGGACCCGGACGTCGTCCTCGACGTCGACGGTGACCTTCTCGCCGTTGACCGTGAAGGTGTGGGAAGGCATGTCAGTCTCCTCAGCGGGCGAAGGCGAGGCCGTTGGTCGGCGACGGCGGCACGGGCGGGATCGTCGGGTAGGGCTCGAACGGCAGCGGCTCGTTGTGCAGGATCGGGAACTGCGTCGGCACCGTGCCGGTGGCGCGCGCGTAGGCGCAGGCGATCGCGCCGCAGGTCGCGGCGACGCCGAACTCGCCGGCACCGCCGGGCTCGGGGGCCTCCGAGTCCTCGATGAGCACGATGTTCATCTCGGGCGGGGTGTTCCACTGCCGGGTGTAGAAGTAGTTGTCCCAGCTCGCCTCGACGAAGTGCCCGTCGACCAGGTGCAGGCCCGCGGTCAGCGTCATCGCGATGCCGTCGTTGATGCCGCCCATCATCTGGGCCTCGAAGCCACGCGGGTTGATGATCAGTCCGCCGTCGACGACATAGGTCACCTTGGTGACACGCGGGCCGGTGCGGGCCGAACGGATCTTCCGGTCGACGGTCTCCGGCCGGCAGTCGAGCTCGACGACCGCGCAGGCGACGCCCTTGTACTCGACGTGCATCGCGATGCCCTGGGCCGTGCCCTTCGGCATCGACTTGCCCCAGTCCGCCTCCTTCGCGGCCCGGTCGACGACGTTCTTCCAGCGGGTGAGCTTCGTGTAGGCCGACCGGAACTCGTACGGGTCCTTGCCCATCTTCGCCGCGACCTGGTCGATCATCAGCTCGCGTGCCGTCGCCGTGTCCGGCGAGTAGATGTTGCGCATGGAGCAGGTGTTGAAGCGCATGTCGACCTCGTTGAGCAGCGAGGTCGCGACGCCCACGTTGTACGGGTTGGTCTGCGTCGTGAGGTAGATGCTCTCCGAGACGGTCAGGTTGCCGCCGGGCGCCTTGTTCGCCGCCGCGGTGATCGCCTCGGACAGGCCCGGGTTGATCTCCGTCGCGACGCTCGTGTGCCGGATCTCGAAGCTGCTGACCGCGTCCCCGCTGACCTGGGCGCGCACCCGGCAGGTGGCCATCGGGTGGGTCCGTCCCTGACGGGAGTCGTCGGCGCGGGTCCAGATGAGCTTGACCGGCTTGCCGAACGCCTTCGAGCACTCGGCGGCCTCCTCCAGACCGTCGAAGAACAGCCGGCGGCCGAACGAGCCACCGCCCTCGGTGACGTGCACCGTCACCGCGTTCTGGGCGATCCCGAGCTTCTTGGCGATCTCGGCCTGCGCGGCGATCGGGGACTTCGACGGCCCCCAGATCTCGGCGGAGCCGTCACGGACGTCGGCGATCGCGCAATTGGTCTCCAGCGCGGAGTTGCTGCGGAAGTAGAAGGTGAAGTCGCCCTCGACGGTCTCACCGAGCGCCTGCGGGACGGCCAGCGGCAGCTCGCCACGGCGCAGCGCCGCCAGCACCGACTCGTCGTTCTCGCCCTCGACGGTTCCGCCGTCCCAGTCGACGTCGAGTGCGTTGACCGCGTCGACGGCCTGGCCGAAGGTCTTCGCCCGCACGGCGACACCGCTCGGGACCTGCTCGACGTCGGTGACGCCGGGCATGCGGCGGACCTCGTCGATGTTGTTGACGCCGAGCGGAGCCGAGTTGAGGTTCGGCCCGCGGCAGATGACGGTCGGGAGGGCGTCGGGGATCTGCAGGTCGGCGAGGAACTTCTTCTTGCCGGTGACGATCGCACGCGCGTCGGACTTGGTCCGGGGGGTGCCGATGACGGTGAACTCCTCGCGGTCCTTGAGGACCACGTCGACCGCCTCGTTCACCGAGCTGGAGGCCAGCTCGGTCAGCTCCCCGAAGGGCAGCTCCTCGCCGTTGGCGCCGGTGATCAGCCCCTGCCGGCTGCGCAGCACGTTGACGTCCTGGCGGAGCTCGTTCGCGGCCGCGTCGAGCAGCCGCTTCTGCGCGAGCGCCGCCGCGACCCGGATCGGGGTGTAGGTGGAGAACGTCGTCGTCGAGCCGCCGGTGAGCTGGTTGAACACCAGCTCCGGGCGGGCGTCGGCCAGGGTCACGATCACCTGGTCCGGGTCCAGGTTCATCTCCTCGGCGATGATCATCTGCGTCGAGGTGATGATGCCCTGGCCGTTGTCCGACCGGGGCAGGGCGAACGAGACGGTGCCGGCGCGGTTGACCTCGATGCGGATGAGGTTCGCGGTCGGGCGCGCGGAGTCACGGATGAGGTCGAGCAGGTCGTAGAGCTCGGCGGGCAGGGGCGGCGACGGGATCGCGGCCGCGTTGGCCTGCGGAACACCGGGGAGCCAGGTCTGGCGTCCGATCTCGGCGGCGACGACCAGCGTGGGGGCGGCGACGAGATAGCCGAGGAACCGCCGGCGGCTGACGTTCTTGCGGTTGTCTCCGGACGCCGGGCGCTCGGGGGCGGTGGCGCTATGAGCGGGCATCGTTGTCCTCTCCGACTGTGCTGCGGTGCACGACCCGGCGGCGACGTCCGGTGCGGGGAGCGGGGACGTCCGCGGGCATTCGGGCGATCAACGACGTGCCTGATTCGACGGTTACGCGTCGGCACGCGCGCCAGATGTCGTGCGAACTCCGCGGGCCGGACTGTTGGACATCCGTTGTTTCGCAGGTCAACGACTTGGCGTTCAGGGTCCCCTTACCCGCAGATGCGGATGACTCGCCGTCACAAAGACCGCAGGATGCGGCTACTCCAGCGAAGGCGATGCCACTCGTCCGAGTGATTCAGTCGACGCCGACCGAACCGAAGGCCGCTGTCTCCCGAAGTGACCGCGCCCGCCGCCCGGACTCCGTGCGGCGGGCGCGTGCCCTCACATGCCGTCGGCGCCGGCCTTGATCGCCTCACGGATACGGCGGTAGGTCCCGCACCGGCAGATGTTGCGGATCCCGTCGAGCGCCTCGTCGTCGATCGAACGGCCCTCCGCCGAACAGCGCTTCACCAGGTCGATCGCCGCCATGATCTGGCCGGGCTGGCAGTACCCGCACTGCGCCACGTCCTTGTCGATCCAGGCCTGCTGCATCGGGTGCAGTTCGTCGCCCGTGGCCAGACCTTCGATCGTGGTGATCTCGTCCGACTCCGACAGCGCGCCCACCGGTACCGAGCACGGGTTGAACGCCTTGCCGTTGATGTGGCTCGTACAGGCCTTGCAGACGTTGATGCCACAGCCGTACTTCGGCCCGGTCACCCCCAGCAGGTCCCGCAGGACCCAGAGCACCCGGACGTCGTCCTCGACGTCGACGGTGACCTTCTCACCGTTGACCGTGAAGGTGTGAGAACCCATGTCAACCTCCTCAGCGGGCGAAGTCGAGGCCGTTGGTCGGCGACGGCGGGATCGGTGGGACGGTCGGATACGGCTCGAACGGCAGCGGCTCGTTGTGCAGGATCGGGAAGTGGTCCGGCACCCGGCCCGTGGCCCTGGCGTAGGCGTTCGCGATCGCCCCGCAGGTCGGGGCGACGCCGAACTCCCCGGCCCCGCCGGGCTCCGGCCGACCGTTGTCGACGAGGTGGACCTGCAGGTCGAGCGGGGTGTTCCACTGCCGGGTGTAGAAGTAGTTGTCCCAGCTCGCCTCGACGAAGTGCCCGTCGACCAGGTGCAGGCCCGCGGTCAGCGTCATCGCGATCGCGTCGTTGATCCCACCCATGATCTGGGCCTTGAAGCCGAGCGGGTTGATGACCAGGCCACCGTCGACGGCGAAGACAGCCTTGGTCACGCGCGGACCGGTCCGCGCCTGGCGGACCTTCCGGTCGACGGTCTGCGGGCGGCAGTCGATCTCGACCAGGCAGGCGGCGAACCCCTTGTACTCGACGTGGAACCCGATGCCCTGCGCCGTGCCGTCGGGCATCGACCGGCCCCAGTCGCCCTCCTCCGCGACCTTGTCGAGCACCGCGCGCATGGCGTCGTTGCGGAGGAACTCGCGGCGGAACTCGTAGGAGTCCTTGCCCATCTTCTCGGCGATGCGGTCGACGATCAGGTCGCGGGCGGTGCAGACGTCGGGCGAGTACACATTGCGCATCGAGCCGGTGTTGAACCGCATGTCGACCTCGTTGAGCAGCCGGGTCTGGACACCGAAGTCGTACGGCGTGGCCTGGGTCAGCTCCCAGATCGCCTCCGCGACCGAGACCTGCCCCAGCGGGGCCTTCGCGGCGGCCGCGGTGACGGCGTCGCCGAAGCCGTGCCCGAAGTCGCAGGCGACGCCGGTGTGGCGCTGCTCGAAGCTGACGACGGACTCCCCCGAGACGACCGCCCGGATCCGGGAGGTGGCCATCGGGTGCACCCTGCCCTGGCGGGAGTCGTCGGCGCGCGACCAGATCAGCTTGACCGGCTTGCCGAGCTTCTGCGAGATCTCGGCGGCCTCCTTGGCCGCGTCGCCGAAGAGACGACGACCGAACGAGCCGCCGCCCGGGACGATGTGGATGGTGACCGCGTTGACCGGCAGCCCGAGCTGCTCGGCGATGTCGTGCTGCACGGTGATCGGGATCTTCAGCGAGGTCCAGATCTCGCATCTGCCGTCCCGGACATCGGCGATCGCGGTGTTGGTCTCCAGGGCCGAGCTGCTGCGGAAGTAGAAGGTGAAGTCGCCCTCGACGGTCTCCCCCGGCACCGACGGGACCGCCAGCGGCAGCTCGGCCGCCCGCACCTTCTGCAGCACGGACTCGTCGCTCTCGCCCTCGACGGTGCCGGCGTCCCACCGCACGCGCAGCGCGTTCACCCCGTCGACGGCCTGGCCGTAGGTGTGCGCGCGCACGGCGACGCCGGTGGCGCAGTCGACGACGTCGGTGACGCCCGGCATGGAGCGGACCTCGTCGGCGTTCGCGACCGACAGCGGGGCGCAGTTCAGGCCGGGGCCGCGGCAGATCACCGTCGGTAGCGCGTCGGGGATCTTCAGGTCGGCGATGAACTGCTTGCGCCCGGTGACGATGTCGCGGGCCTGGGCGTTGCGCCGGTCGGTCCCGATGACCGTGAACTCCTCGCGCGGCTTGAGCACGACCTCGACCGAGCGGGTGGCGTCGACGGCCGCGGCCTCGGTGAGCTCGCCGAACGGGATCGCGCTGCCCCCGGCGCCGGTGACGAGCCCGGCACGGCTGGTGAGCGTGTTCGCGTCCTGCTGGAGGAGGGCGGCGGCCGCGTCCAGCAGCCTGCCCTTGGCGATCGCCGCGGCGACCCGGATCGGGGTGTAGGTCGAGAACGTCGTGCTGGAGCCGCCGGTGAGCTGGTTGAACACCAGCTCGGGGCGCGAGTCGGCCAGGGTGACCCTGACCTGGTCCGGGTCGAGGTCCATCTCCTCCGCGATGATCATCGCGGTCGAGGTGATGATCCCCTGCCCGTTGTCCGACCGCGGCAGCTCGAACGACACGGTGCCGTCCCGGTTCACCTCCACCCGGACCAGCGCCGAGGTCGGGCGGGACGAGTCTCGGATGGCATCGAGCAGGTCGTAGGCGTCGGCGACCTGGGGCGGCGACGGGATCGCCGCGGCCGAGGCCCCCGGCGGGGCGAACAGCTGCTGGCGGCCGACCTCGGCCGCGACGACCAGTGTGGGGGCGGCGACCAGGTAGCCGAGGAACCGGCGACGACTGACGTCGCGGCGTTCGGCGCGTGCACGAGTCGGGGCAGACATCGTTGTCCTCTCCTTCGCTCCGTGGCCCGGGAGGGGAGCGGCCGACGGAGTCCGTTGGAGAGCGGAACGAGGGTGGCCGTGGTCGTGATGCGGACGACGATGTGACCCACGCGACTCGACGAAACCCGCACATCGCCGCCCCTGGGTGCACCTACCTCCGCATACGCGGCAGCGATGTGTCTCACAAGTCCGAATCAGGAGGTTGCGTGACGGATATTCCGTTCACCTGTTCGAGCGAGCATCACTACCAACTTCAGTGGGTAGGCCGAGCGGCGCGCAGCAGCCGGACGAAGGTCCAGGGCAGCACGACCAGCGCACCCAGGACACCGACGATCCCGGCGACGATGATCGCCCAGTGCCCGGCGCCCGGCTCCGAGGGCACCGCGAGGCCTACGGCCAGCACCAGCGCCGGCACGGCGACGATCCCCGGCCACACCAGGGTGCCGAGCCACTTCTCCCCGACCGTCCAGGAGCGACCGGTCCACAGCATCACGACGCCGGCAAGCCAGCCGACGACGGGCAGTACGAAACCACCCAGCATCAGCATCAGGACGGTGAGAACGGGGTAGGCGTCCGGGTCACCGGGGCGGGTGGGTTCCGGGGTGGTGGTCATCGTGGTCATCTCCAGCTCCTCGTGTGGGGGTGTGTACCCACTGTCGCGGCGGAGAGCGGTCGGCCACATCGGAGCCGGGAATGATCCGCGGCCTCGGACCACGGTCGGAGGTGGGCGGAGATCACTCCGCCCGCGCGAGCACGGCCGCGCCGGGCCCCACGAGCTCCCCCGGCCGGACCGGCCTCCCCGAGACCGCGAGGAGCAGGGCCAGCGCCGTCCCGGTCACCTCCGTGCCGGACCCGATCACGAGGTCGGCGTCGGTCGCCCGCAGACAGAGGCCGGAGACGGTCTCGCGGGCGCCCCCGAACGACACCGACGTGCGGGCCTGCACCTGCACGGCACCGGCGTCGGCGGCGGGTCCGTAGGGCCGGACGATCCCCAGCGGACGTCGGATGTCCTCGCCGTGCACCACCATCTCGACCCAGCGGGTCGCCAGCGGGGCCGGCGGCGTGGCGGTCAGCGGCAAGCAGGCCGCGAACCGCCGCAGGGTCTCCTCGGGAGTGGCGCCGCGCTCGCGCGCGACACCGGCCGCGTTCTGCCGGTCGAAGTCCATGCGGGCGCGCAGCATGCCGAGGACGAACCGGGTCCGGGTGGTCCGGGCGGTGTCGACGAGGTGCGCGAGCACGTCGTGGACGGTCCATCCGGGACAGAGCGACGGCGTGTCCCACCGGTCGTCGGGGAGGTCCCGGAGGTCGGCGAGCAGCGCGGCGCGCTCGGCGTGGACGAGCTTCCAGACATCGGTCACGGTGGGGCCTCCCGGGTGGTGAGCGGATCGTCGACCACCACAGGGACCGCCCGGCCCTCGGGAACTCATCGCGCCAACGACAGAGGGCCGGACCCCCGACCCGGGGATCCGGCCCTCTGACCTGGCGGTAGCGGTGGGATTTGAACCCACGGAGGCGTGAACCTCACGCGCTTTCGAGGCGCGCTCCTTCGGCCGCTCGGACACGCTACCGCCGACAAGGTTACTCCAGGCTCAGTCACGGTCGACGGACGGGGTCCGACCGAAGAACTCGCGCAGCAGGGCGGCTGCTTCACCTGCACGGACCCCGCCGACGACCTCGGGCCGGTGCGCGAGCCGACGGTCGCGCAGCACGTCCCACAGCGAGCCGGCGGCGCCGGTCTTCGGCTCCCACGCCCCGAACACGACGCGCTCGACCCGGGCCAGCCCGATCGCGCCGGCGCACATCGTGCACGGCTCGACGGTCACGGCGAGGGTCGTCCCGGTCAGCCGCCACTCCCCCACGACGGCGGCGGCGGCACGCAGGGCGAGCACCTCGGCGTGCGCGGTCGGGTCGCCGGTGGCCTCGCGGGCGTTGCAGGCCGCGGCGAGCTCGGTGCCGTCGGCGGCGAGCACGACCGCGCCGATCGGGATGTCCCCGGTCGCCGCGGCGCCGCGTGCGACGTCGAGGGCGCGGCCCAGCGCGAGCCGGTCGGCCGAGCGGAACACTCAGGAGCCGACGAGCTCGTCCAGCGCAGCCGCGAACCCGCACCGGCGGGCGATGGTGTCCAGCTGCTCGTCGGGGTAGAGCTCGAGGTCGGAGACGAGGATCTCCAGCTCGTCGGCGGGCAGACCGAGGTCGGCCACGATGCCCAGGTCACCCTCGGGCCAGGCGTCGTCGAGGGCGTCGTCGTCCGGCGAGAGCTCGACGCGGAGCAGGTCGAGCACGTCGGCGGCGATGTCGTAGTCCAGCGCGGCGACGGCGTCGGAGATCAGCAGCCGCACCCCGCCCGCGGACGGGCGGATCAGGACGAAGAACTCGTCGTCGACGTCGAGCAGGCCGAGCACCGCGCCGGTGGAACGCTGCGCGCGCAGCGCGGCGATCGCCGCGTCGAGATCCACGAGCGCCTCGGAGCCCAGCCGGACACAGCGCCAACGACCCTCCTCCCGGATCGCGGCGACCGCGAATCCGGGCAGGGCGGCGCCACGGGTGTCCGGGGCTGCCTCAACGCTCTGTGTGGGCACGCGTCAACGGTACGTCGCTCCGGGCTTGTGAGTCACGCCACGACCAGGTACGCGTGGTCACACCGGGCCTGCGGGCGCCGGACGGGCTCCGGTCAGCGACGATCGGTCCATGCCCATCACGCCCGCCTCGGTCGCGGGGCTCCCCGGCGGCCTGCTCGAGGCCGCCCGCGTCCTGCAGCCGCGGACGGTGGCGCTGCGGCGCGAGCTGCACCGCGCCCCGGAGCTCGGACTGCACCTTCCCCGTACCCGGGACGCGGTGCTGCGCGCCCTCGACGGGCTGCCGTTGCGGATCCGCACGGGCGGCTCGTGCACGTCGGTGACCGCGGTCCTCGACGGCGACCGTCCCGGACCGACGGTGCTCCTGCGGGGTGACATGGACGCGCTGCCGCTGCCCGAGGACACCGGGCTGGACTTCGCCTCGGGCACCGACGGCGTCATGCACGCCTGCGGGCACGACACCCACACCGCGATGCTCGCCTCGGCCGCGCGGCTGCTCGCGGACCGGCGGGACCGCATCGCCGGCCGGGTGGTGTTCATGTTCCAGCCGGGCGAGGAGGGGTTCCACGGCGCCCAGCACATGATCGACGAGGGAGTGCTCGACGAGGACCCCGAGCTGGCCTACGCCCTGCACATCTCCTCGACCGTGCCGACGGGGCAGCTCCACCACCGGCCGGGCCCCATCATGGCGGCCGCGGACGTGCTCCGGGTCCGGGTGACCGGCCGCGGCGGGCACGCCTCGGCCCCGCAGGACGCCTGCGACCCGGTCCCCGCCGCCGCGGCGATGGTCGGGGGCCTGCAGACCCTGCTGACCCGCCGGGTCGGGCCGCAGGAGTCAGCGGTGCTCACCGTGTCCCGGATCGAGGCGGGCACCACCGACAACGTGATCCCGGAGACCGCGCTGCTGACCGGGACGCTGCGGACGTTGTCGGAGCCGGTGCGCGCGCTGCTGCACCAGGCGGTCATCGAGCACTGCCGGCACACCGCGCTGGCCTACGGCTGCACGGCCGAGGTGGAGATCGTCCCGGGCTACCCGGTCACCCGCAACGACGACCGGGCGACCGCCGGGCTGGTGCGCGTCGCGGAGAAGGTGCTCGGCCGCGGCGCCTGCGTCGCCATGCCGGATCCGCTGATGGGCGCGGAGGACTTCTCCTACGTGCTGGACCGGGTGCCGGGCTCGCTGGCCTTCCTGGGGGCACGGCCGCCGTCGGTCGATCCCGCCCTCGCCCCGCCGAACCATTCGAACCGGGTGGTGTTCGACGAGGCGGCGTTCCCGGCCGGGGTCGCCGTGTACGCCGGTCTCGCCCTGGCCGCGACGGGCTGAACACGCGACGGCGCCGCGCCCCCGGAAGGAGCGCGGCGCCGTCGGGGCGGTCGCTCAGGCGGTCTCGTCGGCCGAGCCGGCGGAGACGCGGCCGTAGCCCTTCCAGTTGCGCTGGGCGTAGGCGGCCAGCGCGGAGGTGACCGCCAGGCCCACCCCCGTGCTCGCGATGATCGACAGGAAAACGGCGCTCGACACAGCCATGACGGCTCCTCCTCACACGGGCACGCGCCGGGTCCGGTGACCGGGTCCGGATGACCCGGGCGGAGTCGCGACGCTTGCGAGTCCCACGGGCGCCATCTGCGCCCGTCGACCACGGTCCCACGTCGAAAAAGCGCTGTCCCGCCTGCGGAAGCACCGATTCGGATGACTCCGCTCACAGCCACGACGACGCCCCATCCGGCAATGGACGCGGCGCCTCGTTAACGTCGAGGAGAATTGTTCAAGCAATCGGACAGAACGCCACGGACCGACAGTTCTACGACGAAAGCGTCACCGTGGCGTGCCCAGTCGCCAGGGGGAACGAGTGGACGACACAGCAGACGGGGCGGTCGACGGCGTCACCGTCACCGACCCCGCGACCATGCGCCGCGCGGTTGCTGCGGCCGCGGTCGGCAATATCACCGAATGGTTCGACTTCGGTGTCTACGGCTATCTCGCCACGACCATCGAGGCCGAGTTCTTCCCGCCCGGGCCGCTGTCCCAGGTGGCGGTGTTCGCGACCTTCGCGGTCGCCTTCTTCTTCCGCCCGCTCGGCGGACTGTTCTTCGGCCCGCTGGGCGACCGCATCGGCCGGACCAAGGTCCTGTCGATCACGGTCATCCTGATGGCGCTGGGCACGTTCCTGATCGGCCTCATCCCGTCCTACGCCTCGATCGGGCTGGCCGCGCCGATCCTGCTCGGCGCCGCCCGTGTCCTGCAGGGCTTCTCCACCGGCGGTGAGTACGCCGGTGCCATGACCTTCATCGCCGAGTACGCGCCCGACCGTCGTCGCGGGTACTTCGGCAGCTTCCTCGAGCTCGGCACGTTCGTCGGCTACGCCCTCGGCGCCACCATCGCCTCGGTGCTGCCGCTGCTGCTCAGCCCGGAGAACATGTCCAGCTGGGGCTGGCGGATCCCGTTCTTCGTCGCGCTGCCGCTGGGCATCGTCGGGGTGTACCTGCGGGTCAGGCTGGAGGAGACCCCGGCGTTCCAGACCATGCTCTCGGAGTCCGAGGAGCGCGAGGGCACCCAGGTGAAGGACGGCCTCAAGCTGATCTTCACGAGGTACCTGCCGACCTTCGTCATGGTCGGCGGCGTCGTCGTCGCCTGGAACGTCACGAACTACATGCTCACCAGCTACATGCCGACCTACCTGGAGACCACGGTCGACCAGCACGGCGGCACCTCGATCGACTCCACGACGTCGTCGTGGCTGCAGATCGTCGTGCTGTGGCTGGCGGTGTTCGTGATCCCGCTGCTCGGGAGGCTCTCCGACCGGATCGGGCGCAAACCGATCATGTGGACCGGAGCCGGCGGGCTGATCGTGCTCGGCATCCCGATGATCCTGCTGATGCAGAACGGCTCGATCCCCTCGGTGTTCCTCGGGCTGCTGCTCATGGGCCTGCTGCTGATCTGCTTCTCCGCCACCAGCCCCTCGACCCTGCCGGCGCTGTTCCCGACCCAGATCCGCTACGGCGGTCTGTCGATCGCGTTCAACATCTTCGTGTCCGCGTTCGCCGGGACCGTGTCGCTGGTGATGTCCGCGGTCGTCCTCGCCACCGGGGACCTGCTGTGGCCGGGCTACTACCTGATGGCCGCCGGGGTGATCGGGGTCGTCACGCTGCTGTTCCTGCCCGAGACGGCGCGGCGCCCGCTGCGCGACGGGCAGCCGTCGGCGTCGTCGCCGGAGGAGGCCCGCGAGATCGCCAGGGAGCTGGCCGCGCGCTGATCACCGGTTGCTGATCACCGGTTGTCGGAGGCGGGGAGCGACGGCAGGCTGAACGCGTGCTGCCGCTCCCCGACCTGTTGCGGGCCCTCGACTCCGGGGAGCTCTCGCCCTCCGAGCACGTCGACGACGTGCTGTCCCGGCTGCAGTCCGACACCACCGGCAGCGTCGTCGCCCTCGACGCCGACCGGGCCCGGGAACGCGCCGCCGAGCTGACCGCGCTGTCCGCCGCGGGCCGACGGCTGGGGCCGCTGCACGGCGTCGCCGTCGGGATCAAGGACCTCGTCGACGTCGCCGGGCTGCCGACCCGGTGCGGCTCGCGGCTGCTGGCCGACGCCGGGCCCGCGGCCGCCGACGCGCCGGTGGTGACGATGCTGCGGGCCGCCGGAGCCGTGGTCGTCGCGAAGCTCCACACCCACGAGTTCGCCTACGGCCCCACCGGCGACGTCGCGGCCACGGGCCCGGCCCGCAACCCGCACGACCCGTCCCGGATCACCGGCGGCTCGTCCTCCGGGCCCGCCGCGGCCGTCGCCGCCGGGCACCTCGCGCTGACCGTCGGGACCGACACCGGGGCGAGCGTGCGGACCCCGGCCGCGCTGTGCGGCGTCGCCGGGCTGAAGCCGCGGCGCGGGGCCATCCCGGGCGAGCGGGTGTTCCCGCTCGCCGAGTCGTTCGACACGGTCGGGCTGCTGGCCGCCGACGCCGCCTCGCTCGCCGTCGCCCGCACCGCGCTCGGGGAGCCCGGCGCGTCAGCCGCGGCGGTGCTGCCCCGGATCGGCGTCGCCGGCGACGACTGGTGGCGCCCGCACGACCCGGTGATCGCCGACGCCGTCCGCGCCGCCGCCGACGCGCTCACCGCGCTCGGCGCACCCGTCGCTGCCCAGGACACCCCCGGCGTCGCCGAGCTCGCCGCCACCTACCCCGTGATCACCGGCGCGGAGGCCTACGCGACGCACCGGCACTGGTTCACCGAGCGCCGCGACGAGTACCAGCCCGCGACCGCCGCCCGGCTCGCCCCGCACGCCGAGGTGCCCACGCACGTCTACGTCGACGCCCGGCGCGAGCGCCGCCGGATCGGGCGCGCCCTGCTCGACCGGCTCGGGGCCTCCTGCGACGTGCTGCTCTGCCCCACCACCCGGCTGCGGGCCACCCCGATCGGCGCGACCGAGCACGACGGGGTGCCGGTGCTGCCGTCGATGCTGCAGCTGACCTCGCCGTTCAACCTGCTCGACCGGCCCGTCGTCGCGCTGCCGGTGCCGGTGCCGGGGCTGCCGGCCGGGGTGCAGCTGGTGGGGATCACCGTCGGCGAGGACGTGCTGCTGGGGCTGGCGCGGGCGCTGGAGGGGGCTCTGCGGTGATCCTGCCGGTGGCCGTGGCCCGCGGAGTGGCCGAGGGCGACGTCGATCGTGTCTACCGCCGGTGGGCGCGCTCCCGGATTGTCGCCGGCTCGACGCTGCGGACCGCGGCCGGGGTCGTCGAGGTCGTCGCCGTGGAGGAGGTGGACCCGGCCGCCATCACCGACGACGACGCCCGCGCCGCCGGTGAGCAGTCGGCCGACCGGGTGCGCCGCGCGTTCCGCGGGGCTCCCTCGGACCCGGTGTTCCGCATCCGGCTGCGCTTCGCCGGGACCGACCCGCGGGAGTCGCTGCGAGAGGCGACCGGGGACCTCGACGACGTCGTCGCGACCCTGGACCGGATGGACCGCCGGTCGCGGCGCGGGCCCTGGACCCGGCCCACGCTGCGGCTGGTCGCCGAGCTGCCCGGGGTCCGGGCCGCCGAGCTCGCGGAGCGGGCCGGACGGGACACCCTCGCCTTCAAGCGCGACGTCCGCGCGCTCAAGGAGCTGGGCCTGACCGAGAGCCTGGAGACCGGCTACCGGCTGTCCCCCCGCGGGGCCGCGCTGCTCGCCCGTCGATGATCGCCGACTGTGGAGCGTGCAGCGCAGGTCCCTCGCCCCGGCACTCCCCACACGGTGATCACCGGGCCGGGAGGTGCGAGAGGGTGGAGTCCGCGCGGGGCCGGGAACGGGTGGTCTCTACCCTCGTGACGCATGCGAGCGGTGTGCGTGCTGGGGACCGGACTGATCGGTGGGTCGCTAATGCGGGCCGCGGCCCGCGCCGGGCGTGAGGTCTGGGGCACGGCCGCGTCCGAGCCGACCGCGGCCGCCGCCGTCGCCGACGGGTTCGACGTCACCACCGACACCGACGCCGCGCTGGCCCGGGCCGCCGAGGCCGACGCGCTGGTCGTCGTGTGCGTCCCGCTGACCGCGCTGGAGACGGTGCTGCGCCGGGTCGACGCGGTCGCCCCCACCTGCCGGCTCACCGACGCGGTCAGCGTGAAGGTGCCCGTCGCGGACGCGGTCGCCCAGTTCGCGCCGCGCACCCGGTTCGTGGGCGGGCACCCGATGGCCGGCACGGCCGAGTCCGGCTGGTCCGCCGGGTCCGCGGAGCTGTTCACCGACGCCGCCTGGGTGGTCGCCGCCGACGACGGTCTCGACGTCGACGTGTGGCGCGACGTCGCCGAGCTGGCCTGGGACTGCGGGTCCCGGGTGGTGCCCGCGGCCGTCGACGAGCACGACGTCGCCGTCGCGCGGATCTCGCACCTGCCGCACCTGTTCGCCGCGGTGCTCGCCTCCGTCGGTGCCGGGGAGCAGGGTGACGATCTCGCCCTCGCCCTGTCCGCGAGCTCGTTCGCCGACGGCACCCGGGTCGCCGGGACCCGCCCCGAGCTGGTGCTGGCGATGTGCGAGGGCAACCGGGGCGCGCTGCTCGCCGCCGTCGACGACGCGCTGGGCCGGCTCGGCGCGATGCGCGGGGCGCTGGCCTCCACCGGCGGGCTGGCCGCGACCGTCCGCTCCGGGCACGAGGCGCGGATGCGGTGGGCCTCCACCCGCGAGCCGCTGGAGGTGCCGGTCGACCTCGACGCCCCGGACGTGTTCGCCGAGCTGCGCGAGCTCGGCCGCCGCGGCGACGTCGTCGAGCCGGTGAAGCGCTAGAGGCTCACCCGGGACGCGACGCCCGGGTAGTCCAGGACGAACCCGTCGTCGTCGACGGTCATGTCGGCGACGAACGACCCGGCGGCGAAGCGGACGACACCGGGTGTGCCGGGGGACCCGGCCGTCACGGTGCGGTAGGTCTGCTCGGTGTTCTCGACCGTCAGCGTCGGGAGGTCGACGAACACCATCGGCAGCACGTGCTCGGCGGGCTCGCGGTGCAGGGCGAGGCGCCGGAGCGGCAGCGCGTTGAACACCGGGCTGAAGGCCAGGTCGACGTCGCGGGCGCCGCCGAAGTGGCCGCGGCTGCCGACGGAGCCGTCGTCGACCAGCCAGACGCCGTCGGTGCTGCGCGAGAGCGTGAGCTGCTGCTCCCCCTCGGCGGTGGCGACGTCGACGGCGAGCCGTGACAGCGTCCCGTCACCCGCGACGACGAGCCGGTAGGACGCGGTGAGCACCCCGCCCTCCCCGCCACGGATGATCCGGCCGACGGCACGGAAGCCGCCGGCAGTGGTCGTGATGCGCGCCGACTCCGTGCCCGCGGCGCCGTCGGTCTCGGGGTCGGATCGCCAGGTCAGCATGACCGCCACGCAGGTCGCCTCCGGATCATCGATGTCGCCGCACACCGAACCACACCGCCGCCCGGACCATACGAACGGGTGATGATCGGATGCCCCTCAGCCCGGCTCCCGGCGCACGTCGACGGCCTCGACGTCGTCGCGGATCCCGCGGAACACCGGCTGCCGCAGCCGGCCCGCCGCCGTCCACCCGAGGTGGGCGACCTCGACGACGACCGTCGGGGAGCACCAGTGGGCGTCCGCGGCGTCGGGCCGGGGCGGGAGCTGCGCGAACGGCGACTCCGGCACCTCGGTCAGCCGGGCGGCGAGCAGGTCCTGCACCGCCGCCCCGGCCAGCCCGGACCCGACCCGGCCGGCGAACTCCAGACCGTCCGGGCCGGGGACACCGAGCAGCAGCGCCCCGACCCGACCGCCACCGCCGCCGCGCTCGGGCTTCCACCCGCCCACCACACAGGACTGCGACTGCCGGTGGGCGATCTTCACCCAGTCCGGGCTGCGCCGGCCCGGCCGGTACCGCGAGTCCTCCCGCTTGGCGACGACGCCCTCCAGCCCGCGCGACGCCGTCACCTCCAGCAGGGCGGCCCCGTCCGGGTAGAGCGGGGACGCCTCGACGTGCGGGGTGGCGGCGAGGTCGAGCCGCTCCAGGGTGGCCCGGCGCTCGGACAGCGGGCGGTCGAGCAGCGGCACCCCGTACAGGCGCAGCACGTCGAACACCATGAAGGTGACCGGACGCCCGCCCGCGGGACCGTGGATCCGGTGGGCCAGCGCGGCGAAGCTGGGGACACCGCCGTCGAGCAGCACCACCTCGCCGTCGAGGAGCACGTCCGGGGCGAGGTCCACCAGACCGGCGAGCTCGGGGAAGTTCGCGGTGACATCGCGGCCGGAACGGGTACGCAGACGCAGTGCTGGCTCGCCACCGCCATCGGTGACCTCGGCCAGCACGCGCATGCCGTCCCACTTGACCTCGAACGACCAACCGGTGCCGGTCGGGAGGGGTCCGGGGGTGGCGAGCATGGGCTGCACACCGTCATGCTGTCACCATCGACGGCACGCGAGGGGGGACCGCATGCGCGCGATCTGGAGCGGGGCCGTGTCCTTCGGGCTGGTCAGCGTCCCGATCAAGGTCTATTCGGCGACGACCAACCACGACGTCCGGTTCCACCAGGTCCACGGCGAGGACGGTGGCCGCATCCGCTACAAGCGGACCTGCGAGGTGTGCGGCGAGGAGGTCACCTACGCCGACATCGTGAAGGGCTTCGAGACCCCCGACGGCGAGCTGATCACCCTCGACGACGCCGACCTCGCGTCGCTGCCCGTGAAGACGGGGCACGAGATCGACGTGATCGAGTTCGTGCCGAACGACCAGATCGACCCGATGCTCTTCGACAAGAGCTACTACCTCGAACCGGAGACCAAGGCCGCCAAGCCCTACGCGCTGCTGCGCGAGGCGCTCGAGGAGACCGACCGCACCGCCGTGGTGAAGGTGGCGCTGCGCCAGCGCGAGACCCTCGCCCTGCTGCGGGTGCGCGGCAAGGCGATCGTGCTCCAGACCCTCATCTGGCAGGACGAGATCCGTGAGCCGGACTTCGACATCCTGGACAACGACGTCGACCTCAAGCCGCAGGAACCAAGCCGCAGGAACTGAAGATGGCCTCGTCGCTGGTCGAGAGCATGGGCGCGGACTTCGACCCGTCGGAGTTCCACGACGAGTACCGCGACGCGATGGCCGACCTGATCGAGGCGAAGAAGTCCGACGGCGAGGCCCGCCCGGCGCCCGCCGCGGAGGCCGCCGACGACGGCGGGGACTCGATGAGCGACCTGCTGTCCGCGCTGCAGGCCAGTGTGGACGCGGCACGGTCGACGAAGTCGGACTCCGGTTCCGGATCGGGTTCCGGGCCGGGTTCAGGATCGGGTTCCGGATCAACGGAGAAGAAGACCCCGGCCCGGCGGTCCTCCTCCCGGCCGAAGAAGACCGCGGACAAGGACACGGACACGAGCGGCGACGCCACCGGCACCGACGACGCGACGCCCGCGAAGTCGACCACCACGCGTCGGCGGTCGACGAAGAAGACCGCCTGACCGGCGTCCCTCACGGGCCGAAGCTGGACTCCGGCGGGGTCTGGTCGTTCTGCAGGGCGCCGAACAGCGCCTGGGCCCGGGTGCGGTCCCAGCGCAGGTTCGACCCGCCCGCACTGCCGCCGATCGGGACGGTCGTCTGCACGCCGTCGCCACCGGAGACGCCCTTCATCCCCCAGGCCAGGCCGGCGAGGTTCCAGATGTGGTCGGAGTCGTCGACGGTGATCGTCCCGGTCACCGCGGACGCCAGCGGGACCATCCGGAACGGGTTGATCAGGGTGAGCGGGCTGGTGGCCTTGCCGAGCAGCGCGGAGAGGAACTCGCGCTGCCGCTTGACCCGGTCGAAGTCCGAACCGGGCGTCGCGCGGGTGCGGACGTAGCCGAGCGCGGTCGTCCCGTCGAGTTCCTGGCAGCCGGCCTGGATGTTCAGCCCGGCCTTCGGGTCGTCGATCGCGCGGGGGACGCACATGTCCACCCCGCCGACGGCGTCGACCGCGCCGACGAACCCGCCGAAGCCGACCTCGACGTAGTGGTCGATGTGCAGGCCGGTGGCACCCTCGACCGTCGCGACCAGCAGCTCCGGCCCGCCGAACGCGAACGCCGCGTTGACCTTGTTGCTGCCCTTCCCGGGGATGGGCAGGTAGGAGTCGCGCGGGATGGAGACGAGCACGCTCCCGGAGCTCCCGGTGTGCAGCAGCATGATCGTGTCGGTGCGCTGGCCCGCCGCATCGCCGGTGGCGAGGCGCTCCTCGTCCTCGGCGGAGAGTCCCTCGCGGCTGTCCGAGCCCACGATCAGGTAGTTCGTCCCCGACGACGACGCCTGGGAGTCCGCGGGCAGCGCCTGCACCCGGGTCATGTTCTGGTCGAGGTAGACGCCGAACCCGACGATCGCGACCAGCAACAGGATCAGTACGGCCTTCCAGCGCCCGCGGGTGGCCCGGCCGACGCGGCGCCAGTCCGGCATCGACGGGCCACGGGTGACCCGGCCGTCGCGGGGCGCCTGCGACGCGGGATGCACCCCGGCCCCGGCTCCTCCGGCTCCGGATCCGGCGGGGCGCGGCATGACCGGGCGCGCCGGCGCGGCGGCCCGGGTCGGCGGCGGTGCCCCGGCGGCGCGGCCGGGCGGCGGCTTGCGCAGCGGTCCGCGGCCCCCGCGCGAGGGCGGTGACCCGGGCTGCTGCTGCGGCGGGGACGGCGGCGGGAGCGGACGGCCCCCGTGACCGGGCAGCGGGTTGCGGGGCTGGTTCGTCCAGCCGGGACTGCCGGGCCGGGCGGGACGGCCACCGCGCGGTGGCTCGCCCTGCGGCGGACGCCCGCCCGCGGGGGGCGGGCCGCGGAAGTCTCCGGCCATGCCTGTCCCACCCTCCGATCCGCCCGGGGTCAGGGCGCTGGTCGCCGACGATACTGCGCACCGGCGTTTCGGGGACGCCGGACGCGAGGGGCACCCCGTCGACCTGCGGTTCCACCCGACCGGGTCCGCGGGGGATGATCGTCGCCGATGGACCTCCCCCTGCACGAGGACGACCTGGACGCCGAGGGCGTGATCCGGGCGTCGGCGATCACCCCGCACCGCCCGGACATGCCGTCCGCGGCGGTGCTGTGCTGGTTCCCCGAGGTCGTCGCCGACGTCGGGACACGCTCCGCGGCGGTGACCGTGCTGCGCAGCGAGCTCGGCCGCAGCCCGGTCTGGCGCACGACCGGGCCCGGCGGGACACCGGTCGCGGTGCTGCACCCGGGCGTCGGCGCGCCGCTGGCGGCGATGTTCCTGGAGCACCTCGCGGCGCTGGGCGTCCGCACCGTCGTCGGGGTCGGGGGTGCCGGGGCGCTGCGGCACGAGCTGACGCTGGGGCACGCCGTCGTCCTGGGCAGCGCACTGCGCGACGAGGGCACCTCGTTCCACTACCAGCCGCCGTCGCGCACGATCGACGCCGACCCGGACGGCGTCGACGCGGTGGCCCGGACCCTGGCGGGGGCCGGGGTGCCGTACGTCGTCGGGCGGTGCTGGACCACCGACGCGGTGTTCCGGGAGACCCCGGCGCGGGTCGCGCGACGCCGCGACGAGGGCTGCGCGGTGGTCGACATGGAGGCGTCCGCGCTGGTCGCGGCCGCGCGCCGGATCGGGGTCGGCTACGGCCAGGTGTTCCTCGCCGCGGACTCGCTCGCCGGGCCGGAGTGGGAGCACCGCGGCTGGACCGATGCCCGCGAGGCCCGGGCCGGCCTGTTCGGCCTGGCGCTGGCCGCCGCCGAGGCCTGGGACACCGACCGCACGGCCGGGCCCGCCGACCGCGCGACCGGGCCCGAGGGCAGCGCGACCGGGCCCGAGGACAGCGCTGCCGGGCCGGACGTGCACCCGGCGGGCGGGGCCGGCACGCCCTAGCGTCTGCGGACATGCGTGTTCTCGTCACCGGCGGTGCCGGATTCATCGGGTCCCACGTCGCCGACCGCTTCGTCGCCGACGGCCACGAGGTCGTCCTGCTCGACGCGCTGCTGCCGCAGGCCCACGGCGGCGAGGCCCCGGAGCTGGACCACGAGCTGGTCCGGGGCGACGTCCGCGACGGCGAGACCCTGTCCCGGCTCCTGCCGGGGATGGACGCGGTCTGCCACCAGGCCGCGATGGTCGGGCACGGCGTCTCCGCCGCCGACGCCCCCGACTACGCCTCCCACAACGACTTCGGCACCGCGGTGCTGCTGGCGCAGATGCACGCCGCCAAGGTGGACCGGCTCGTGCTGGCCGGGTCGATGGTCGTCTACGGCGAGGGCCGCTACGACTGTGCCGACCACGGCGTCGTCCGGCCCGGGCCGCGCGCGCTCGACGACATCGAGGCCGGCCGCTACGAGCCCCGCTGCCCGGAGTGCGGCAAGGACCTCGAGTCCGGCCTCGTCCCGGAGTCCGCGCCGGTCGACCCGCGCAGCACCTACGCCGCGACCAAGCTCGCCCAGGAGCACCTCGCGAGCGCCTGGGCCCGCCAGACCGGCGGCACCGTGTGGTCGCTGCGCTACCACAACGTGTACGGCCCCCGGATGCCCCGCGACACCCCCTACGCGGGCGTGGCGTCGATCTTCCGGTCCTCGCTGGAGCGGGGTGAGGCGCCGCGGGTGATGGAGGACGGCCGGCAGCGCCGGGACTTCGTCCACGTCACCGACGTCGCCGCGGCCAACGCGGCCGCACTCGTCGCCGATCCGGAGCCGACCGGTTTCGGCGCCGCGAACGTCTGCTCCGGCGAGCCGCACACCATCGGTGACCTCGCCGCCGAGCTGGCCCGCGCGATGGACGGTCCCGAGCCCGAGATCGTCGGCGGCGCCCGGCCCGGCGACGTGCGCCACGTCGTCGCCGACCCGGCCTACGCCGCCTCCCGGCTGGGCTTCCGCGCCCGGACCAGCTTCACCGACGGGGTGACGGCCTTCGCGACCGACCCGCTCCGTTCACCGATCGCCCCGAGCCGCTGAGGGACGCCGTCCGAACCCCCTGCGGGACCGTCCCGCATTCGGCGGGCGGTGGTCCGGCAGAGAGGTGAGGATCGCGACGTGCACCCGGAGATCGTGCTGCCGTGCCTCGACGAGGCGGAGGCGCTGCCGTATGTCCTCAAGCGAATGCCCGACGACTGGCCGGTGATCGTCGTCGACAACGGGTCGACCGACGACACCGCCGCGGTCGCACGTGGGCACGGGGCACGCGTGGTCGTCGAACCGCGACGCGGCTACGGCGCCGCCGTGCACGCCGGGCTGGAGGCGGCCACCGGTGAGCTCGTGGCCTTCCTCGACGGCGACGGCTCCCTCGACCCCGACGTGCTGCCCGGCATGGCCGAGACCGTCGCGTCCGGCCGTGCCGACATCGCCGTCGGACGGCGGGTGCCGGACACGGTCGGTGTGTGGCCCTGGCACGCCCGCGCGGCGAACGCGGTGATCGCCGGGATGCTGCGCGCCCGCGGGGTCCCGGTGCACGACATCGCCCCGATCCGGGTCGCACGCCGGCAGGCACTGCTGGACCTGCAGATCGAGGACCGGGCCTTCGGCTACCCGCTGGAGCTGCTCCTGCGGGCGGGGCGCGCGGGCTGGCGGTTCGACGAGATCCCGGTCGCCTACTCCCGCCGCGCCGGCGGGCGGTCCAAGGTCTCCGGCTCCGTCACGGGCACCGTCCGGGCCGGGCGCGACATGATCCGGCTGCTGCGATGACCGGCCCCGTGACCACCGTCGTCCTCGCGAAGGCCCCCGAGCCGGGCCGGGTCAAGACCCGGCTGTGCCCGCCCGCGACGCCGGAGCTCGCCGCGGCGATCGCCTCGGCGGCGCTGCTCGACACCCTCGGCGCCGCCGCCGGGGTGCCCGGCGACACCGTCGTCGCGTTGACCGGGGACCGGGCCGCCGCCACCGGGGCCGCCGAGCTGGCGGCCGCGCTGGACGGGCTCGGCGTTGTCGCGCAGCGGGGGGACGGTCTGGCCGCACGGATCGCCGCCGCGCACGCCGACGCCCTCGCGCGCCACCCCGGACGCCCGACCCTGCAGGTCGGGATGGACACCCCGCAGGCGTCGACCGAGCTGCTGTCCCGCTGTGCGGACCGGCTCGCCGAACCGGGGGTGGACGCCGTCCTGGGCCCCGCGACCGACGGCGGGTGGTGGGTGCTGGGACTGCGCGACCCGCTCGCCGCCGCCGCGCTGCACGGCGTGCCGATGTCGACCGCCGAGACCGGCGACCGGACGCTGGACGCGCTGCGGGCCGCCGGGCTGCGGGTGGTCCTCGCCGAGCCGCTGACCGATGTCGACACGGCCGCGGAGGCCGTCGCCGTCGCCGCGCAGGTCCCGGGCAGCCGCTTCGCCCGCGCCGTCGCCGAGCTGACCCTGCGATGTCCGGAGGTGTCGGTGTGACCGTGACCGCCGAAGGCTTCGACATGCCGCTGTCCGGCGCACCCTCGCGCCTGCTCTGCGACGACGGCACCGAGATCGCCCTGGACGTCGACCGCTGGGCCGACGCGGCCGGTGGCTGCGACGACTGGCTGGTCCGCCACTGCACCGGCCCCACCGTCGACCTCGGCTGCGGGCCCGGCCGGCTGCTCGCCGCACTCGCCGCGCGCGGGATCGCCGCCCTCGGCGTCGACGGCTCCGCGGTCTCCCGGGTGCTCTGCCGCCACCGGGGCGTCGCGATGGTCCAGGCCGACCTGTTCGGCCCGCTGCCCGGGGAGAGCAGCTGGTCCCATGTGCTGCTCGCCGACGGCAACCTCGGCATCGGCGGCGACCCGGCCGCCCTGCTCACCCGCGCCGCGCGGCTGCTCGCCCGCGGCGGGACGGTGCTGGTGGAGGCCGACCCGCGTCCCGAGCACGCCTGGCGCGGCACCGCCCGGGTTCTCTGCGGCGGCGGGGCGGGCGAGCCGATCCCGTGGGCGGTGCAGGGCGCGGTCCCCCTCGCGGTGACCGCCGGCCGCGCCGGTCTGCGCGTGACCGACGTGCACCTCGGCGCCCGAGTGTTCCTGGAGCTGACCCGATCGTGAGACGCGTGATGCGATGGCGCAGCCCGATCCGGGGACCCTGGCTGACCTCGATGTTCGCCCTCCCGCTGCTGGTGGGTCTGCCGGTAGTCGCGTTCACCGGGCTCCTCGACCGGCTCGCCTACGGCCGGGAGCAGGCGATCCCGGCCGCCGACGCCGTCGGCGGTCTGCAGCTACCCTGGGTGGACTGGCCGGTGTCGCCGGCCTGGCTGTTCCGGCTCACCGAGGGACTGCACGTCGGACTCGGCATCGTGCTGGTGCCGCTGGTCCTGGCGAAGCTGTGGTCGGTCATCCCGAAGCTGTTCACCGCCCCCGAGCGGAACCCGGTGAAGCTGCTGGAACGGCTGTCCCTGGTGCTCCTGGTCGGTTCGATCCTGTTCCTGATCGTCACCGGCCTGCTGAACGTCCAGTACGACTACGTCTTCGGCTTCTCCTTCTACGACGGCCACTACGCCGCGGCCTGGGTGTTCCTGGCCTCGTTCGCGCTGCACGTGGTCACGAAGCTCCCGACGATGGTCCGCTCGCTGCGGAGCCGGTCGCTGCGCGCCGAGCTCGCGACGCCGCTCGCCGACACCCGTCCCGAGCCGGCGCACCCGCTCGTCGCGCCGGACCCGGACCCGCCGACGATGTCGCGGCGCGGCGCGATCGCCCTGGTCGGCGGAGGGATGCTGTTCGTCGCGGCGCTGACCGTCGGACAGTTCACCGACCAGCTCCGGTCGACCGCGCTGCTGCTGCCCCGGGGTCGGACGACGGCACCCGACAGCACCGAGCGGGGCGGGCCGAACGACTTCCCGGTCAACCGCACGTTCGTCGCCTCCGGGATCGCCCCGGCCGCGGTCGGGAGCGCCTGGACGCTGACCCTGACCGGCGGCGCGGCACCGGTGGTGCTCGACCGCGCGGCGCTGGCCGCGCTGCCCCAGCACACCGCGGAACTGCCGCTCGCCTGCGTCGAGGGCTGGTCGACCTCCCAGGTGTGGACGGGCGTACGGCTGACCGACCTGGCCCGCGCGGCGGGGGTGACCGACCCGGTGACCGCGGAGGTGCGGTCGGTCGAGGTGGGGAGCCCGTTCTCCCGGTCACTGCTCAACCGCGCCCAGACGCTGTCGCCGGACTCGCTGCTCGCGCTGCGGGTCAACGGCGCCGACCTGTCGCCCGACCACGGGTACCCGGCGCGGCTGATCGTCCCGGCGCTGCCCGGGGTGCACAACACCAAGTGGGTCGCGACGATCGGATTCTCCCGTGCTGCTGTCCGGTAGCCGCCTGCTCGCCGCCCTCGGCTGCTTCGCGCTCGCCGGATGGGCGGTGTACGCGATCGTCTCCGGGTCCCCGGACCTGGTCAGGATGGCCTGGTGGTTCGCCGGCGCGGTCCTGCTGCACGACCTCGTGCTGTTCCCGCTCTACGCCGCCGGGGACCGGCTGCTGCTGCTCACGCTGCCCCGCACCCGGGTACCACTGGTCAACCACGTCCGGATCCCGGTGCTCGGCTCCGGGCTCGCGCTGCTGATGTTCCTGCCCGGGATCATCGGGCAGGGCGCGCTGAGCACGCTGAACGCGACCGGGCTCGACCAGGAGCCGTACCGGATGCGGTGGGTGTGGCTGACCGTCGTGCTGTTCGCCGTCTCCGCGCTGGTCTGGACGGTGCGGACACTGCTCGCCCGCCGGGCAGTATCGAGGGCATGAGCGAACCCGTCTTCGACAAGCGCGACCAGCTCGACAAGGTCGCCGCCGGCCTGCTGGAGGGCGAGCGGATCATCGCCGTGTACGACGCGATCGGCGCCGGCACCGGATTCCTCGGCCTGACCGACCTGCGGGTGGTCCTGCAGGACAACTCCTTCGTCGGCAAGCGCACGGCGATCACCTCGATCCCCTACGGCCGGATCTCCTCGGTCTCCTTCGTCGCCGACCGGAACCTGCTGGGCCGGTTCGCGAGCTCGAGCCAGATCGCGGTCACCGTCGGGACGGCTGTGCACGAGGTCGCCTTCCGCGGCGACGACAAGGCCCGCCACGCCCACGACGTGATCCTCTGGCACCTGACCCGGTCGTGACCGGGGGCACGCTCGGCGGCGGTCGCCCGGCCGGGTTGCGACACTGTGGTCATGAGCACCGGTCCCGTCCCGCCCGCCGCCACCCCGGACTCCACCGACGTGCTCGTCGTCGGGGCGGGACCGGCCGGGTCGGCGGCGGCGGCGTGGGCGGCGCGGCACGGTCTCGACGTCGTCCTCGCCGACTCCGCGACCTTCCCCCGGGACAAGGCCTGCGGTGACGGGCTGACCCCGCGCGCGATCGCCGAGCTGGGGCACCTGGGCCTCGATGCCTGGGTGGACTCCCACGGCACCAACCGGGGGCTGCGCGCGCACGGGTTCGGGCAGGTCCTGGAGCTGCCGTGGCCGGGCGGATCGCTGCCGGCGCACGGCTCGGCGATCCCGCGCACCGAGCTCGACGCGGGCATCCGCCGGGTCGCGCTGGAGGCCGGCGCGACCCCGATGGAGGACGCCAAGGCCGTCGACGTGACGTTCTCCGGGGGCCGGGTCGACTCCGTGGTGTTCGAGGACGGCCGCTCCGTCCGGTGCCGCAGGCTCGTCGTCGCCGACGGCGCGCGCTCCACGCTCGGGCGGGTGCTGGGCCGCGAGTGGCACCAGGACACCGCCTACGGCGTCGCCGCCCGCGGCTACGTCACCTCCGGCCGGCACGACGACCCGTGGATCAGCTCGCACCTGGAGCTGCGTGGCGAGGCCGACGAGGTCCTGGCCGGGTACGGCTGGCTGTTCCCGCTGAACGACGGCCGGGTCAATATCGGCGTCGGCACGCTCGCCACCGACCGGCGCCCGGCCAACATCAAGCTGCGCGGCCTGATCGACCATTACGCGAACGCGCGCCGCGCCGAGTGGGAGCTCGGCCCGAAGGTCGAGCTGGTCCGCTCCGCGCTGCTGCCGATGGGCGGGGCGGTGTCCGGCGTCGCCGGGCCGAACTGGGCGCTGGTCGGCGACGCGGCGGGCTGCGTGAACCCGCTCAACGGCGAGGGCATCGACTACGGCCTGGAGACCGGACGCCTGGTCGCGGAGCTGCTCGCCTCGGGCGCGGACCTGGACCGCGCCTGGCCCGCGACCCTGCGCTCGCACTACGGCCTGGCGTTCTCCATCGCGCGGCGGCTCGCCGGGCTGATCACGATCCCCCGGCTGCTGCCGCTGGCCGGGCCGATCGGGATGCGGTCGCGGGCGCTGATGACGGTGGCGCTGCGGGTGATGGGCAACCTCGTCACCGACGCCGACCGCGACCTCACCGCTCGCGCCTGGCGGGCCGCCGGGAAGCTGTCGGTCCGCCTCGACGACCGGCCCCCGTTCCCCGCCGCCGACCTGCGCACACCGGTCGCGGCACGCTGACCGCGCCGCGGCGCAGGATCACCGGGTGGTGCTGGCGCGCCGTCCACCCGGGTGACCGGTTCCGGACGGTACGGTCCCCGCCAGGAGGTCCGCCGCGACGGCGGACGGCCGGTGCGCGCGCCCGCGGTCCGGCCGCACCAGCAGACCGGGAGGGCCCGTGACCCGCGGCGACGATCCGGAGCGCACCCGCAGGGACGCGTCCGACCCGTGGCGGACGGGGAACCGCCGGCAGCGGCCGCCGAGCGGCGGTCCCGCGCCCGACCCCACCCGTCGCGTCGGCGGGTCCCGGCCCGCACCGCGGCACGCCGACGAGGACCCGGCGACCCGCAGCAACGCACCGGACGCCACCCGCCGGGTCGGCCCGCCCCCCGGCCCCGGCCGTCCGGGCCCCGGCGGTCCCGGTGGTCCCCCGGACGGCACCCGGCGCCTCGGGCCCGGGGAGGCCCCGACCCACCACCTCGGTGCCCCGCCGACCGCGGCCTACGGCGCCCCGCGGCCGTCGCGGCCGGACGCGACCCGGATGATGCCCGCCCCCATCACCGAGCCCGAGCTGCTCGGCGGCCGGTACCGGCTGGAAGGGCTGATCGGCCAGGGCGGGATGTCCGACGTCCACCGGGCCACCGACACCCGGCTCAACCGGCCGGTCGCGGTGAAGATCTTCGGTGCGGCCGACGACCCGAGTGCCGACCAGCGTTTCGAGCAGGAGGCGCAGGTCATGGCGAACCTGCGCCACCCCGGCCTGGTCGCCGTGCACGACTTCGCCGTCGAGGCCGACCGCGCCTACCTGGTGATGGAGCTCGTCGACGGGCCGACGCTCAAGGACGTCATCGCGTCCGAGGACCTGCCGCCCGAGGACATCCGGCGGATCGGCGCCGAGGTCGCCCAGACCCTGGCCTACGTCCACTCCCAGGGCGTCACGCACCGCGACGTCAAGCCGTCGAACATCCTGATCGACTCCGACGGCCGGGCCCGGCTCGCCGACTTCGGCATCGCCGCCCTGCTCGGGGCCGACGGCCACACCGCGGCCGGCGAGATCATCGGGACGCCGGCGTACCTGTCGCCGGAGCAGGTCCAGGGCCGCCCGGTCGGACCGCCGACCGACGTGTACGCGCTCGGCCTCGTCCTGCTGGAGGCCTGGACCGGGCGGCGGGAGTACCAGGGACAGGGACTCCAGGGCGCCGCCGAGCGCGTGAACCGCGCCCCGGTCGTGCCCGCGGACGTGCCCGAGCCGCTGCGGACGGCGATCGCGCAGTCCACCGCCACCGACCCGGCGCGGCGCCCGGACGCCCAGCGCGTCGCCGAGATCCTGGCCGAGCCGGCTGCCGTCGCGACGCCGGTCGTCGCACCGGAGCCGGAACCCGAGCCGCGCGACCTCGGCTCGTCGGGGATCGGGAAGTGGATCGCGATCGGCGCACTCGTCGTCGCGCTGCTGGTGCTGCTGCTCGGGTTCCTGCTGTTCGGCAACGATGACTCCGACACCCAGGCGCCGCCGACCACCGAGACCAGCGCACCGCCCACCACCGAGACGACGACCGAGACGACCGAGGCCCCGAGCAGCGAGAACGGCGGCGGCATCCAGATCCCCAGCAACATCCCGGGTCTGCCGACGAACCTGCCGTCGCTCCCGTCGAACCTGCCGTCGCTGCCGACCGAGCTGCCGTCGTTGCCGTCGCTGCCCTCGAACCTGCCCGACCCGGGCCAGATCGGGCAGGACGCGCAGGGCTTCTGGGAGGCGATCCAGCGCTGGTGGTCCGGGATCACCGGGAACTGAGCAGTCCCGTCCGACCCGGTGCGGCGCGCGCCGGGCCGGACGGGGACCATCGGAGGTGACACGGGCGCGGTCGGTGCCCGGTGACCACCTGCGGAGGAGTTCTCGGTGAGCGCGAGCACGGAGCAGGCGACGACCGACGCGGCCGGCGGTGCGCCGCCCGCACCGGCGGTGCCGGCGCGGCGCGACCGCCGTGGGCTCCTGACCGCGCTCACGGTCGCCCTGGTGCTGCTGTGCGCCGGTGCCGCGGTCGCCGTCTCGATCGGCGACGACGGCTTCTGGCGGCAGAGCGGGCTGCCGGTGCCCGAGCCGGGGCTGAAGGCGGCGACGGTCGTCGCGAAGGTCCTGGCCGTGGCCGCCACCGCGCTTGCCGCCGGGTCGCTGCTGGTCGGCGGGCTGGTCGCGGCCCCGCAGACGTCCGGGACGGTCGACGTCCACGGCTACCGCGCGCTGCGCCGGGGCACCCTGGCCTCCACCGTCGCCGGGGTGTCGGCGATCGCCGCGGGCTGGCTGTCGGTGGCCGACATGACCGGCAACTCCCCCGGCGTCCTGGCGTCGGTGGGCCCGTTCGGGTGGCTCGGCGACGCCGCGACGATCGAGGAGCCGCTGGGCTGGGCGCTCGCCGGGGCCCTGCTGCTGCTCGTCGCCCTCGGGTCGGCGTTCTCGCTGAGCTGGAAGGCCGCCGCCGCGCTCGGGCTGCTCGCCGCGTGCGCGATGGCGGTGCCCGCCGCGGTGCACCCGGCCGCGACCGGGGCCGGGCACGACTGGAGCGGCGACGCGAACGTGCTGCGCGCCGCCGCCGGCACCGCCTGGCTGGGGCTGGTCGCCGGGCTGGTCGCGTTCCGCGCGCACGGCGGCGTCGTCGAGGGACGGGCCGCGGGCCGGGTCCGCGGGCTGCTCGCCGTCGGCGGGGTCGTGTACCTGCTCGGTGAGGTCGTCTTCCAGCTGGTGGTGACCGACGCCGGGCCGCTCGGCGGGTCGCCCTACGTACGGGTCGCCGTCGTCGTCGCGGTGCTGCTCGCGGCCCTGGTCCCGCTGACCGCGCTGCTCGCCCGCGGGCTCGTCGCCGACCCGGCCGGACCGGTGCCCCCCGGGCGGTTGCTGCCGGTCGTCGCGGTGCTGGGGGCGACGGTGGCGACGCTGGGTGTCGCGAGCATCCGGCTGGTGCCGCCGCGGTTCGTCGTCGCCGACGACTCGGCACTGCAGACCCTGATCGGCTGGGACATCACCCGGCCGTTCTCGGCGCTCGCGGTGCTCGTCGACTGGCGCTGGAACCTGCTGTTCGGCACCGGCGCGCTGGTGCTCGCCGGGCTGTACCTGGCCGCCGTGCGACGGCTGGCGGCCCGCGGGGTGACGTGGCCGGTCGGACGCACCGTCGCGTGGCTGCTGGGCTGCGCGACGCTGCTGCTGGCGACGTCGTCGGGGCTGGGCTTCTACTCCCCGTCCATGTTCAGCGTCCACATGATCAGCCACATGACGCTGAACATGCTCGCGCCGATCCTGCTGAGCCTCGGCGGCGCGGTCACGCTCGCGCTGCGGGTGCTGCGCCCGGCGGGCCGCGGCAACCCGCCCGGCCCGCGGGAGTGGCTGCTCGCGGCGGTGCACTCGCGCGTCGCGAAGGTCGTGACGCACCCGGCGTTCGCGGCGGTGCTGTTCGTCGGCTCGTTCTACGTCCTGTACTTCACCCCGCTGTTCGACGGGGCGCTGCGGTTCCACTGGACCCACCAGCTGATGAACCTGCACTTCGTGCTCGTCGGCTACCTGTTCTTCTGGCCGCTGATCGGCGTCGACGCCGCCCCGCACCGGCTGCCGCACCTGGGGCGGCTGGCCGTCATGCTCGCGACGATGCCGTTCCACGCGTTCTTCGGCGTCGCGGTGATGAGCTCCTCCACGGTGCTCGGCGAGAACTTCTACCGCCAGGTCGGGCTGCCCTGGGTGGACCTGCTCGACGACCAGCGCACCGGCGGCGGGATCGCCTGGGCGACCGGTGAGATCCCGATGCTGCTGGTGATGGTCACGCTCGTGGTGCAGTGGTCGCGCGACGACTCCCGGGAGGCCGCCCGCAAGGACCGGCAGGCCGAGCGGGACGACGACGCGGAGCTGAAGGCGTACAACGCGATGCTGGAGCAGATGCGGCGGGGCGGGTGAGCGTGGCGGAGCAGCCGCTCGACCTGGAGCTCCTCGGGACGGTCGTCGCGGAGTACCAGGTCGAGGCACGGGTCGGTGCCGTGCGGATCGCGGGCGAGCGGCTGTCCGTCGACCTCGTCCTCGACCAGCCATGGCAGGAGGACGTCGAGGAGCTGGCGCGGACGCACGTCCGGATCGACGCCGACGGCGTCCTCGGTTGGGAGCTCGCCGGTACCCCGGGGCCGGACGTCACGCACGTCGGGCTCCACGGCGAGCACCCGGTGCTCCGCCTGCACACCGAGATCTCGGACTCGGTGTACGTCCGCGGTGCGCCGCCGGAGCCGGAGCTGCTGGCGTACCGGCTCCGCATGCTGGTCGAGTCCGAGACCGGCGGCTGGTACCCGCCGGCGGAGTGCTTCCACCGGCTCGACGACCTCCCCGTGCACCTGGCGGGTGGTCGGGGCCTGCTCGCGCGGGGGCCGCGCGGTCTCATCGACGGCATCGCCCGGCTGCTCACCGAAGCCGGGGTCACCGCGGACGTGGTGCCCGGCCGTCATCCCAGGCGCCGGCACGTCACCGACGGCGGCCCGCCGCCCCGGTTCCTCGACCTCGGCGCGGCGGGCCACGTCGTCGCCACCTCGTTCGCGGCACAAGGGGAGTTGCCGGTGCAACCCGTGCTCTGACCAACGGCCCCGATCCGGACGACCGGTCTGTCACGCCGGACGATCGGACGGGTACCCGGCCGCACCACGGCGAAGGCTGACAGCGTGACCGACACATCCACCACATCCACCTCCACCCGTCCGGACCGCACCGCCTGGGGCGCCGTCGGCGTCATGGCCCTCACGAGCTTCGTCCTGGTCCTCGCGGAGTTCCTCCCGCCAGGTCTGCTCACCCCGATGGCCACCACGCTCGGCATCACCGAGGGGCAGGCGGGCCAGGCGGTGTCGGCGACGGCGTTCGTGGGGCTCCTCGTGGCCCCGACGATCGGCGCGCTGCTCCCGCGGGTCGACCGCCGCGCCCTGCTGACCGTGCTCGCGGCGGGCGCCGCGGTGTCGAACATCCTGGTCGCGATCGCGCCGAGCTTCGTCGTGCTGCTGGCCGCCAGGCTCCTGCTGGGTGCGGCGATCGGCGGGTTCTGGGCGATGTCGCTGGCGGTGGCGTCCCGGCTGAGCACGCCGGGCCGGCTCGGACGGTCGATGATGCTGGTCAACACCGGCACCACCCTCGCGACGGTCGCCGGGGTGCCGGTGGCCGTCTACCTCGGTGCGCTGGCGGGGTGGCAGGCCGTGTTCGTCGGTGTCGCGGTCCTGTCCGCGCTGACCGCGCTCACGATCCGCACCGTGCTGCCCCCGGTCGCGCCGGACGCCGCCGACGGGCTGCGCCCGCTGGTCGACACGCTGCGCGCCCCCGGGATGCCGCGTGGACTGGCCGGTCACGTACTGACCGTCCTGGGGCACTTCGCCGCGTTCACCTACGTCCGGCCCGCGCTCGGGACCGTCCCGGGGCTCGACGCCGGCGGGGTGGCCGTGCTGCTCGCGGTGTTCGGCGCCGGTGGGGTGGTGGGCAACCTCGTCGTCGGGATGCTGGTGGACCGGTACCTGCGGCTGGTGCGGTACGCCGTCCCGCTGGTGCTGGCCGCCGGGGTCGCGTCGGTGGCGACGTTCCCCGCGGTGCTGCCGGTCGTCGTCGCGGGTGTCGCGGTGTGGGGGCTGTCGTTCGGTGCCTGGCTGACGGTCGTGTCGACGTGGATGGCCCGGGTGGTGCCGGACCGGATGGAGGCGGGCGGCGGGCTGCTCGTCGCGGGCTTCCAGCTCGGCATCACCGTCGGCGCCGTCGTCGGCGGGCTGCTCGTCGACGGCGTCGGGGTCCGCGTCACGCTGGCGGCGGCGGCCGTGGTGGCGACGGTGGGTGGGCTGGCGTTCGGGTCCGCGCCGCAGGAGCCGAGCCGGTCGTAGGCCGGGTCAGCGGGCCCGGACCGCCCGGGCCGAGGCGCGCCACTGGGACGGCGACATGCCTGCTTCCCGCCGGAAGGCGCGGGCGAACCCGAGCTCGGAGCGGTAGCCGACCCGGTGCGCGACCTCCGCGACGGTGGCCGTGTCGTCGGCGAGCAGCTCCCGCCCCACCCCGACCCGGACGGCGGTCAGGTACCCGGCGGGGCTGCGCCCGACCAGCTCGGTGAAGCGTTCGGCGAAGGCGGCCCGGGACATGGTCGCCTCCCGGGCCATGTCGGCCACCGTCCAGGCGCGGGTGAGGTCGGCGTGCACGGCGCGCAGGGCCCGCCCGATGCGCGGGTCCAGCGCGGAGGACAGCCACCGGTCCGCGCAGCAGGGCTGCTGCTCGACCCACATGCGCACCGCGGTCACCGCGATCGTGGTCGCGATCCGCGAACAGATCACCGTGTCGCCGCTGCGGACCGCCCCGCCGACGGTGCTCCACCCGCACGCCATGCCGCGGACCAGGACCGCCATGCCCGGCTCGGCGGCCCCGAACGACCGGGCGACCACCGCGTCCGGGAGCGGGCCCTCGTCGGGCCGCGCGGCCGGGGGCCGCGTCAGCTCGACGACGGTGGCCTCGGCGCCGCCGTCGCCGCGGACGGTCAGGTCGGCGCGCCGCGGGACCAGGACGAGGTCGCCCGCCGCGACCGGGGTCCAGCCCTGCTCGGCCGCCGCCCGGACCGCGGCGCGGCCGTCGTGCAGGAACACGAACCCGGCGGTGTCGCGGAGCACCGTGGACACGGCGCCGTCGGTCACCCGGGATCGGCGGGACCGGCGCAGCTCCCACTCCATGCCGGCGAGCATCCGGTCGAGACGGGAGTCGATCGCATCGGGTAGAGGTGCGGTCACACCGTGATCAGCCACGCTGCCCGACCGGCTATTCCGGTCGATGCGCCGCGGCTCGTCACGGCCGCGGTGCGGGACCACCGCTGCGTCGTGCGGCGGACCCCGCCGAGACAGGAGGAGGGGCCCGGCCGGCGTCCCGGCAGGGCCCCTGGGGTGTCCGGCTCGATCGTGCGTGACCACCTCGTGCCGGACACGGCCCGAGGGTGCGCCGGGATCAGCCGACAGTGGTGCAGCCGACGTTCGCCGAGCTGTACTGGTTGTCGTCCAGCGATTCCGAGGTCTGGGTGTCGACGACCTGACCCGTCGCGACGTCGGTGATGGTGCAGGTGATAGTGCCGGGCCCGGAACTCACTGCGTTGACCTGGGCAAACTTGTAGTCCCCCGTCACCTCGACGGTCTTGCTCCACGGCAGCGCCTGGTAGTCCGACGACGAGCTGGTGGCGCTGCCGGTGCCGTAGGAGACCATCATCTTCTCGGCATCACCGGTGATCTCCAGCGTGTAGGTGACCGGACCGGCGACAAAGGGGTTCGTCACGTCCGCCGGCGTCGTCCCCGTCCCGGACGTGGCGGCCGGCGACGATGCCGCAGACAGGTTGCCGAGATCCTCCGACAGCTGGTTCAGGCCGGTGAAGACGATGACCATGCCCCAGACACCGAGGGCGATCGCGATCACGGAGAGAACGGTCCCGGTGATCGCCGTCTTCAGGTTGCTGGCAGTCCGACGACGGGCTCGACCGAACCCGACCAGCCCCAGGATCACGCCCACGGCGCCGAGCGCGAACGCCAGGAAGCCGGTGAAGGGAACCAGCCCGAACAGGAGCCCGACGATGCCGAGGCACAGCGCGGCGATACCGAGCCCGTTCCGGGGCGCAGCCGGCGCGACAGGAGCCCAGCCGTGAGGTTGCTGCGGGACCGCTCCGGCAGGCGGCATCCATTGCTGTGGCACGGCGGGCTGCGGCCCGGGGCGCTGGAACTGCCCGGGCACGGGTGCTGCCTGGTGCCACGGCGGAGCGCCGTGGCCCGGCCCGGGACGGTAGGGGTCGCCCTGCGGGCGCTGCGAGGTGGTCACGACCGTCCCATCGCCAGGATGAGCAGGACCGTATCGCCCGAAACCCCCGGATCGTCACATCTGATGATCGCGGCGGTCAGCGCCTCGACATGATCGGTCGGCCCGTTCAGGGGCGAGCCGCGACGCCCAGCCGCGTCAGGCCCTTCTCCAGATCGCCGCCGAGGATCCGGTCCATCGGCACGACGCGGCCCAGCAGCGCGGCGATCCCCCGCTGCTCGCCGGTCATCCGCCAGACGACCTCGGTCCGGGCACCGTCGGCGGGGACGAACAGGAAGGTCGAGGTGGCGGTGGAGCGGAACGGCTTCTCGAAGGTCACCGCGACGTCGACCTGGTCCGCGGCGTCACCGACGACCTCCATCGTCCCGCGGCCGGCCCGGCGGTTGCCCGACCACGAGTACCGCGCGCCGAGGCCGCGCTCGGGCCCGGAGTACTCCCGGTGCAGGTCCGGGTCGAGGCCCTCCCAGGGCGACCAGCCCCGCCACGCGTGCAGGTCCGCGACCAGTGGGTGGACGCGGTCGGCCGGTGCGTCCACGACGGTCCGGCGCTCGACGAGGTAGCTGCTCACGGCAGTGGAAGCTAGTCCCGCGGCCCCGATGCGGGATTCCCCCACCGGCCCGCCCCGGACAGGAGTCAGTCCCGCGCCTCGACGTAATCGGTGCTCTCCTCGCCGACCGGGGTGCGTGTCCCGCCCAGCGCCCCGTCGGCCCAGCTCGCGGCCTTCCGCAGCCGCAGGCTGTTGGTGACCACCAGGAACGACGAGAGCGCCATCGCGGCCCCGGCGAGCAGGGGGTTCAGCAGCCCCGCCATCGCGACGGGGATCGCCGCGGTGTTGTAGCCGAACGCCCACCAGAGGTTGCCGCGGATGGTGCCCATCGTGGCGCGGGCCAGCTCGACGGTCGCCGGGAGCACGCGCAGGTCGTCGCGCACGAGCACGACGTCGGCGGCCTCCAGGGCGACGTCGGTGCCCGAGCCCACGGCGATGCCCAGGTCCGCGGCGACGAGCGCGGCGGCGTCGTTCACCCCGTCGCCGACCATCGCGACGGTGCGGCCCTGGGCCTGCAGCCCACGGATGTGGTCGACCTTGCCGTCGGGCAGCGCGCCGGCGACGACCTCGGTGATCCCACAGGCGGCGGCGACGGCGTGCGCGGCGGCGGGCCGGTCACCGGTCAGCAGCACCGGGCGCAGCCCCATCGCGACCAGCTCGGCGACGGCCACCGGCGCGGACTCCTTCACCGGGTCGGCCAGCGCGATCAGCCCGGCGAGAGCCTCGTCGACGTGCACGGCGACGACGGTGTGCCCGGCCGCCTCCCACTCCGCGAGCCGCGGCGCGAGCGCACCCGGGTCCTCCGGGGGACGACCGACGGTGACGGTGCGGCCGTCGACGGTGCCGCGGGCCCCGAGCCCGGGCAGCGCGACGAAGTCCTCCACCGCCGGGACGTCCGAACCGGCGTGGGCCCGGATCGCGACGGCGATGGCGTGCTCGGACCCGCTCTCGACGGCGGCGGCGCGGGCCAGCAGCTGCGCCGCGTCGCCACCCGGGACGGCCGCGACCTCGACCACGGCCATCCGCCCGGTCGTCAGCGTGCCGGTCTTGTCGAGCACGACCGTGTCGGCGGCCCGGGTGGTCTCCAGCGCCCGGTGCCCCTTCACGAAGATGCCCAGCTCGGCGCCACGGCCGGTCGCGACCATCAGCGCGGTCGGCGTCGCCAGCCCCAGCGCACACGGGCAGGCGATGATCACGACGGCGATCGCGGGGGCCAGCGCGCCGGCCCAGCCCGCGCCGGCCAGCAGCCAGCCCCCGAGGGTGAGCAGCGCCAACCCCAGCACCACCGGCACGAACACCGACGACACCCGGTCGACCAACCGCTGCGTCGCGGACTTCTCGGTCTGCGCCCGCTCGACGGCCGCGATCATCCGCGCGAGGCGGGTGTCGGCCCCGACCTGCTCGGCGACGACGACCAGCCGCCCGCCCGAGGCGATCGTGCCGCCGGTGACGGCGTCGCCCGGCCCGACCTCGACCGGGACCGGCTCACCGGTCATCGCGCTGGTGTCGACGGCGGCCCGCCCGGTCTCGACGACACCGTCGGCGGCGACCCGCTCACCCGGCCGCACCAGGAAACGGTCGCCGACCCGCAGGCGTCGCACCGGGACGCGGGACTCCACACCCCCGGACAGGACGGTGACCTCGTCGGTCTCCAGCGCGGCGAGCGAGCGCATGACCCGCCCGGCGGTACGGCGGGCCCGTGCCTCGAAGTACCGCCCGGCCAGCACGAACGTCGTCACCCCGGCGGCGACCTCGATGTAGAGCGGCCCGGAGGGGTGCAGCACCGCGTCCCACCCGGTGAGGGTCTGCCGGGTGTCGAGGAAGGCCATCTCCCCCAGCGACCAGGCCGAGGCCGAGATCACGCCGAGCGAGACGAGGGTGTCCATCGACGTCGTCCCGTGACGCAGGTTCAGCACCGCGGTGCGGTGGAACGGCCACGCCGCCCAGCCGACGACGGGCAGCGCGAGCGCCACGACCACCCACTGCCAGTACGGGAAGCGCAGCGACGGCACCAGCGACATCGCCAGCGACAGGTCGGCCAGCGGGATGAACAGGATGAGCGCGACGGCCATCCTGGTCCGCAGCCGGCGCAGCGCGGTGTCGTCGGAGGTGGCCTCGTCACCGGTGTCGGTGGGGCGGATCTCGGTGGCGCCGTAGCCGGCCCTGCGGACCGTCTCGACCAGCGTGGAGACCGGGGTGGCCGACGGGTACCGGACCAGCGCGCGCTCGGTCGCGAGATTGACGGTCGCGTCGACCCCGTCGAGCCTGCCGAGCTTGCGCTCGACGCGGCCGACGCAGGCGGCGCAGGTCATGCCGTCGATCTTGAGTTCGACCGTACGGACGTCCGTCTCCGGTGCGGGCCGGTCCACGGCGCTGTCGGTACTCACGACCCCATGGTTCTACACGCGATCGAAGATCCGCCACCCGGGCCCCTGACCTGCGGCGGACCGATGCCCCGCCGAACCGTTGCGGGACGAGAGGGCGTACAACTGGTCGTCGGGAGCGGGGCACACGGACATCCGAGGAGGAGACCCTGATGGCCACCGGGAAGCGGAAGGCGGCGGCGAAGAACCCGCTCACCGCGAAGAAGGGACCGTCGCAATTCACGGTGATCGCAGTGATCGTCGTCGTGGCCTTCGCGGCCGTCGTCGGTGTCGGCGTCTACTGGAAGAACTCCGGAGGCGGGATCGCGGTCCCGGCCAACGCGTCCGCGCAGGGCGTGACCGTCGGCAACGAGGCGGCCCCGAAGACGATCGACATCTACCTCGACTTCCAGTGCCCGATCTGCAAGCAGTTCGAGGCGCAGGCCGGGCAGACCCTCGACCAGCTCGTCTCCTCCGGTCAGGCGAAGATCGTCTACCACCCCATCGCCATCCTGGACCGGGCCTCGTCGACCCGGTACTCGACGCGTTCGGGCGCCGCGGCGGGGTGCGCGGCCGCGGCGGGGGTGTTCCCGCAGTTCGAGAAGGAGCTCTACGACAACCAGCCCGCCGAGGGCGGCGCGGGGCTCCCGAACGAGCAGCTGGTCGCGCTCGGGCAGAAGGTCGGCGCGGGCGGCGACTTCGCCCAGTGCGTCGACGACCAGCGCTACGCCCCCTGGGTCACCCAGATCACCCAGCAGGCGCTGCGCGACGGCGTGTCCGGCACCCCGACCGTGAAGGTCGACGGCACCCAGGTCGACGCGACCCCGCAGGCAGTCCAGCAGGCGGTCGCCGCGGGCTGACCACGCGGGTCCGGCGGCGGACCGGCCGCACCATCGGGGTCTGCACGTGCATCCGCAGTAGCATCGCGGGCGACCATCGGCAGGAGCCACCGGAGGACGTGTGGTCATGACCGCGGCACACGGCCCACTCGTCATCCGCAAACGGCTGGGCTGGGCCCTCAAGCAGCTCCGCACGGGGCGCCACCGGCAGCTCTCCGAGATCGCGAAGCTCCTCGAGGTCTCGCCCTCCAAGCTGTCCCGCATCGAGACGGGGCAGGTGGAGCCGAAGTTCCGTGACGTCCGCGACCTGCTGGACATCTACGAGGCATCCGACGCCGACCGCGAGCGGATCCTGGGATGGGCGAACGACGCGAAGGCTCCGGGCTGGTGGGAGCCCTTCGGTCCCGCACCGTCGGGCGTCGACCTGGACATGCTCATCTCGCTGGAGGCGGAGTCCCGGGCCAAGGAGACGTTCAGCATCCCGATCTCCGGTCTCCTGCAGACCGAGGACTACGCGAGGTTGCTCCTGACCGAGGTGTTCGCCGGTCGGGCCCGGAGCGAGATCGAGCGCATGGTGGAGATCCGCCTCGGCCGGCAGAACGTCATCGAGCCCGACCGGGCCGAGGCCCCGCCCCTGGAGCTCCACGTCCTCCTCGACGAGGTCGCACTGCACCGGTGCGCCGACCAGGAGGTGCTCCGGGCGCAGATCGGCGAGCTGATCCGCCGGGGCGACCAGCCCAACGTCACGCTGCAGATCCTGCCGTTCCACGCCGGCTGGACGAGCGCGACCAGCACGTTCTCCGTCTTCACCCCACGCCGTCCCGAGACGGACTGGCCGATGGTCAATGTCGAGGGCACGGAGAACGACGTCTTCGTCGACACCCCGCAGGCCGTCGCCGACTACCGCCGGATCTGGCGGCGACTCCTCGACCGGGCCATGTCCCCCGACGAGAGCCGCGCGATGCTGGAGCGACGCTTCGCGGGGCGGTCCTAGCCGCGCAGACGGTCGAGGTCGAACTCGCCGTTCTTGACCCCGCGGACGAAGGCCGTCCACTCGTCGTCGGTGAAGCCGACGACGGTCGCCTCCGCGGTCGTCGACCGGACACGCACACCGGCCGCGTCGGCCGCCACCGCGACGCACTCGCCCTTCGCACAGAAGGAACTGGTGACGAACTGACCGTCGGACACTGTCGACCTCGGCTCCGCATCACGCCGGTCGGGGCCGGCAGCACCGTCGGTGCGGGGAGCGGCACCGACACCCCGTACAACGAGCGTCCCCGGCGAAGGGCGTGACCGGCGCCCGGCCGAGGAGATGTTCACTCGTTCGTCCCGGTCGGGGAGCGTGAGTGGTGTTCAGCCCTGGGTGGCGATCTCCCCCGGCGTCGCCGCGACCCGGTTCTCAGCCCGCCGGATCAGCATGATCCCCCCGAGGATCAGCACCCCGCCCGCCACCTGGATCAGGCTCGGGACCTGCGCGATCAGCATCCAGGCCGCCAGCACCCCGAACATCACCTCGGACAGCCCCACGAACGAGGCGACCCGCGTGTCGAGCCGTCGGATCGCGATGATCCCCGTGAGGTACGGCAGCACCGTCGCGAGCACGACCAGCATCCCGAGCAGCACCGGCCACGGCACGTCGGCGCCCGCCAGGCTCCCGCTGGACTCCCCCACCCGCCACGGCGTGATGCCCAGCAGACCGGTCACCGTGAGCGTCACCGCGCCGACGACCATCGCGCCGGAGATCATCAACAGTGGTGGGACGCCATCGCGGTCGTCGCCGCCGGGGAGGAGGAAGTAGACGCAGACGCACGCCGCCGAGCCGAGGCCCCACAGGATTCCCGTCAGGTCGACGCGTTGCGGCCCGAACGGGTCGACGACCAGTACCAGCCCGACCAGCGAGACCACGCAGCCGACGAGCGTCACCGCCGCCGGGGCGGTCCGGGTCCGCGCCCACGTCCAGCCGACGAGCAGCACGGGCGCGAGGAACTCCAGCAGCAGCGCGACGCCCACCGACAGGTGCTGCAACGCCTGGAAGAAGCACAGCTGGACACCCGCGACGGCGGCCAGGCCGTAGAGCAGGACCTTGCGGGCGTTCGGCGCGCTGAGCGGGTACCGGCGCAGCATCACGACCGTCACCGGGAGGAGCAGGACCGCCGCGCCGGCGATGCGCAGCAGCGTCGTGAGCCCGGGCGACCAGCCCGCCTCCAGGAACGCCGCACCGAGCGGCCTGGAGAAGCCGTACGCGGCGGCCGAGACCAGCGCCCACAGCAGCCCGCGGACCACGTGATCCCGTGTCACGACCGAAGCACCCATAGACTCCTGACACTAGGAACCGACCATGTCAGGGGTCAACATGGAATTCGCCCATGACACCCAGGTGCTGCTCGCGGCGGCCGCGGCGCTGGTGAACACCCGTCGGGCCGACCCGGACCCGCTCGACGACGTGCCGGGCTTCGCCGCGTGGCTGGCCGAGCAGCCGTACTCGGGGCGCCGCGCCGGCTCCGACGACGAGCGCCGGGCCGTCCGGGTGCTCCGCGAGCGGCTGGCCGGGCTGTGGCCCGCCCACGGCGAGGACGACGGCCCCGACCGCGACGGCACCGTCACCCTGGTCAACGCCATCCTCGCCGAGACCGATGCGCGCCCGCACCTCGCGCGGCACGACGGCTGGGACTGGCACCTGCACGTCACCCCGCAGGACGCCCCGCTGGCGGACCGGATGGGCGCGGAGATCGCGATGTCGGTCGTCGACCTGGTGCGCCGCGACGACCTGTCCCGGCTGCGCCGCTGCGCCGCCGAGGACTGCGACGCCGTGCTGGTCGACCTGTCCCGCAACCGTTCCAAGCGCTTCTGCGACACCGGCAACTGCGCGAACCGAGCGCACGTCGCCGCCTACCGCGCCCGCCGCGCCACCCGTTCCTCCGAGCGCCCTTCCTCCGGCGCGGGCGGGCCGGGGCGGGTCAGTTCCGGGCCGTCAGGTGCTCGGTGAGCAGGGCGTTCACCTCGTCGGGGCGCTCGTAGTTCAGTAGGTGGGCCGAGTCGGCGACCTCGGCGTAGCGGGCGCCGGGGATCGCGTCGGCGATCTCGTGCAGGGACGACGGCGGCGTCGCCGGGTCGTCCGCCCCTGCCACGGCGAGTGCCGGCACCGACACCTCGCCCAGCTCGGCGCGGATGTCGAAGGCGCCGATGGCGGCGCAGCAGGCGGCGTAGCTCTCGTCGTCGGAGGCGCGCAGCATGTCCAGCAGCCGCTGCTCTCCGGCCGGGTCGCGCTGCGCCCAGGACTCGACGTACCAGGTCCCGGTGCGAGAGCCGACCATCGCGGCGGTGCCGTCCGCCCGCACGGTCGCCGCGCGCTGCGGCCACGAGTCCGGGTTCGGGAAGCGCGCCGCCGTCGCCAGGACCGCGATGCTGCGCACCCGCTCCCCGCCGTGCACGCCGAGCCACTGGCCGATCGCCCCGCCGATCGAGACGCCGACGTAGTGGAAGTCCGCGACCCCGGCGGCGTCGGCAGCGGCGAGCGCGCCGCGGCCGAGGTCGGCGATCGTCAGGTCACCGGTGACGGGGGCCGAGTCGCCGTGGCCGGGCAGGTCGAACCGGACGCAGCGGAAGCGGTCGGACAGGGCCGCCACCTGGGCGTCGAACAGATGCAGGTCGGTACCCAGCGACGGGCCGAACAGCACCGCCGGTGCGTCGGCCGGACCGTCCACGACGTGGTGCAGATCGAGTGCCATGTGCCCATCCTGCACCGGCTGCGGATCGTGGCCCGGGTTCGTAGGGTCGTCGGCGAGGACGTGTGCGCCACCGGAGTCGCTGGAGAGAGGACCGTCCATGGCCGAGCTCGAGACGTTCAGGATGCTGATCGGCGGGAAGCCGTCCGACGCGGCGTCCGGCCGCACCTTCGAGACGCAGAACCCGTTCACCGGAGCGCCCTGGGCGACCGTGCCGGACGGCGGCCCCGACGACGTCGACGCCGCCGTCGCCGCCGCCCGCAGCGCGCTCGACGGCGAGTGGGGCGCGATGACCCCGTTCGGCCGCGCCGCCTGCCTGCGTCGGCTGGGCGACCTGATCACCGAGAACGCCGAGGCGCTGGCCCGGACCGAGGTCAGCGACTCCGGGAAGCTGTACCGGGAGATGATCGGCCAGCTGGGCGGTCTCGGCGGCTGGTACCAGTACTACGCCGGGATCGCCCCGACGATCGAGGGCCGCCAGATCCCCACTCCGAACCCGAACTACCTGGTCTACACGCGCAAGGAACCGGTCGGCGTCGTCGCGGCGATCACGCCGTGGAACTCCCCGCTGCTGCTGATGACCTGGAAGGTCGCACCCGCGCTGGCCGCGGGCTGCACGATCGTCGTGAAGCCGTCGGAGCACGCGCCCGCCTCGACGCTGAAGTGGGCCGAGCTGATCGAGAAGGCCGGGATCCCGGCCGGCGTGGTCAACGTCGTCACCACGAACGACCGGGACACCGCCGCGCACCTGGCCGGGCACCCGGGCGTCGACAAGGTCGCGTTCACCGGCTCCACGGCGACCGGACGGTCGATCGCGAAGGCGGCCGCCGAGAACCTGAACACGGTCACCCTGGAGCTGGGTGGCAAGTCCCCGCAGGTCGTGTTCCCCGACGCCGACCTGGAGGCCGCCGCGAACGGGATCGTCGCCGGCGTGTTCGCCGCGACCGGCCAGACCTGCATGGCGGGGTCGCGGCTGATCGTGCACGCCGACGTCCACGACGAGCTCGTCCGGCTCGTCGCCGAGCGCGCGGCGACGATCACCCTCGGCGACCCGAACGCCGAGGACACCGAGATGGGTCCCGTCGCGAACGGGCCGCAGTACGAGAAGGTGCTCGGCTACCTGGAGACGGCGAAGGCGGAGGGCAACACCGTCGCCTACGGCGGGGCCGCCGAGTCCGGCCTGGGCGGCTACTTCGTGCAGCCGACCGTGATCACCGGGGTGACGCCCGAGTCCACGGTCTACCGGGAGGAGGTGTTCGGCCCGGTGCTCGCGGCGCTGAGGTTCACCGACGAGGACGAGGCGGTGACGCTCGCCAACGACACCCCCTACGGCCTGGCCGGTGCGGTGTGGACGAAGGACGTGCACCGTGCGCACCGGGTCGCGGGGAGGATCCGCGCCGGGACGGTGTGGATCAACGCCTACCGGGTGGTGTCGCCGAGCGTCCCGTTCGGCGGGTTCGGACACTCCGGGCTCGGCCGGGAGAACGGCGTCGCGGCCGTCGAGGAGTACCTGGAGAACAAGTCGGTGTGGGTGGAGCTGACCGGCGGCACCCGCGACCCGTTCACCCTCGGCTGAGGCCGGGCGCCGGTTCCGGGGATGTGCAACCGCCGTGCCCGGGGTCGAGGTCCCGGGCACGGCGGTCCTCCGGCGCCGCGGGCGGGACGCGCGGGCCCGGCGACGGGGAGCGTCGCCGGATCCGGCGGCCACGTCGTGCGGCGTGGAAGTCGGGGAGCGACCACGGAACCGATGCGGACAGCACGCTACGACCGGCGGCGGCCGCCGTTCGCGGACTGAGACCCCCGACCGGTGGACGGACCCGCGAGCGCGACGGGTGGGAAAGCGTTCCGCCGTCCGGAGCAGTCGGACCCGTCGGTCGCGCGCGGGGCTCTCAGCGGCCGCCGGACAGCCCGCTCCCGGGCGACGGCGGTCGGCACCCCGGCGCCTCGGCGGCCTCGGCACTGTCAGGCTAGGACCACCTGCCCGCTCTCGACCCGCACCGGTCGCGAGGTGAGCGGTGCCCGGGCGGGTCCGTCGAGCGGGGCCCCGTCGGAGACGGCGAACAGGCTGCCGTGGCAGGGGCAGGAGATGCCGGCCCGGGAGACCTGGTCGACGAGGCAGCCCTGGTGCGGGCAGGTCGCGTCGAAGGCCAGGACGGTGTTCGCGTCCGGGCGGGTCACGACGACCCGCTGCTCGGCGAAGACCCGCCCGCCGCCGACCGGGACGTCGTCGACGGCGGTGAGTCCGGCGGGCACCGGGGCGGCGGCGCTGCTCGGCGCGGGCGCCGGAGTGGTCGGCTCCGGTGTGGGGGTGGACGGTGCGGGCGCGGCGGGAGCCGTGTCACGCGGGGTTCCGTAGGTGGCGCAGCCCGCGGCACAGCAGGCCACGGCGGCACCGGCGCCGGCGAGGAGCCGGCGGCGCGGGATCGGGGACACGGGGGACCTCCGGGGTTCGGTGGGAGCGGTCGGGGATCAGAACGACAGGCCGTGGCCGGTGAAGAACCACAGCGCCGAGGTGAGCCAGACCCCGGCGAGCACGGCGAGCAGCACCCCACCCGCGACGGCGAGCAGCCATCCGGGCACGCCCGGACGCCGCAGGAGCAGCATCTTGGTGACGAACGCGCCGTAGAACAGGCAGCCGAGCGCGGAGTGCAGCAGCGCCGACGTCGTCGCGCCGGACCAGCCGAACGCGTAGAGGCACTGCACGGCGACGGGCACGGTCACCAGCACCGCGACCCGGCCCGACCACCGGTGCGCGACCGCGGTCGCCGGGTCGGCGTAGCCGCGCATCATCATCCGACCTGTCACCCCCTGGACGATCGCGAGGACCAGGGCCGCCGAGCCGAGCCAGGCCTTCGCCGCGGCCCCGCTGGAGAACCCGGCGAGGTTCACCGCGACGCCGGTGCCGACGTGCTGACGGGCCCAGACACCGAGGGCCACCGCGACCAGCGACCCGACGACGACCGGGACGGCGACGACCCGCCACGACGGGCCCTCCGCCGGGACGGCGACCTCCTGGGCCGCCTCCGCGGCCGGGCGGCGACGCGCGCGGGTCGGGTCGGGTGTCGCCGCGCGGGACCGGCGACGGCCGGGGGTGCTCCCGGCCCGGGCCGCGTCGTCGGCGCCCGTGGACCATCCGGACTGCGGGACGTCACCGGCGGCCCGGCGCGGGCGGCCGGGACGCGCGGTCCCGGCGTCCCGCGCCGGGCGGCGCGGCGTGGTGACCCCGTGGGCGCCCGAACCGCCGCCCGGGGGCGAGGTGAGCGGGCCGGTCGGGGTGAACAGGTCCCCCGCGACGGCGTCGCGGCGCCGGTCGGCGGTGCCCGCCCATCGGTCCGCGGCCGTGTCGGGGTCGTGGTCGGGTGCCCGGGACGGCTCCGGGACGGCGGCCCAGCCGCCGCTGTGCTCGGGGCCGCGGGGGTTCGGGATGTCCGCGGGGACCGGGGCGAACCCGACCGGGTCCGTGAGGTCGCGGTCCTCGTGCCGCGCGCGGGGGGACATCAGTACCCACCGCCGTAGCCGCTGCCGCCGGTGGCCGGGGCCTCGGCAGGCGCGGGGGCCGGTGCGGGTGCCGGGTCGGACGCGTCGGTCCGGGCCGCGGTGAACTCCCAGGACCGCCCGTCGGCGCGGGCGGTGCCGGTGGCGACACCGTCGGCGACTCTGTACGCGACCTCCGCGCCGTCCTTGCCGGGCAGGCGGGTGGTGCCGCCGGGGGTGGCGGTGCCCGTCGTCCAGGACTCGATGCCGCGGTTGTCGCAGACGTAGGCCTTCACGGCGCCGTCGGTGACCCAGATGTCGACGGTGACCGTCCCGTTCGTCGACCGGCCCGTGTAGGCGACCGTGCCGGTCGCGGCCGGGGCCGGGGCGGCCGTCGGAGCGGGCGCCGCCGGGAGGGCGAGCGAGCCCGCCGCCTGGTCGACGGCGGCGGGGGCCGCTGGGGGCAGCGGTTCCGGTTCTGCGGTGAGCACGACGTTGGCCGTCGCGGCCCCGGCGGCGACCGCGCCGACGGCGACCATGGTCAGGAGGGGTCCGGAGAGTCGCATGTCAGCCCACCTCGATCCGGACCGAGTCGAAGGCGGGCGTCTGGTTGGCCCGCTGCATCATCGGGGTGCGGTGCGACCCGTCGCCGGCCCACGACGAGCACTGCAGCTCGCCGGTCTTCTCGACCCCGGGCACGTCGATCGTGACGCTGTCCGGCCGTGCTCCCCCGCCGCCGTCCTCGGTGGCCAGGAAGAACAGCGGGTCGGGCGCCGAGTCCGGTGCCTCGCCCGGGTCGGGCAGGATCCGGCAGGCGGTGTGGAAGTGGCCGCGCTGGAGCCCCTGGCCGTTCAGCAGGGACGCCTCGGCGTAGTAGCCGCCCTGGGCCGCGGGCAGGAACCGGTCGCGGACCAGGTTCCGGGTGCTGACGGTCAGGCGGAACGCCTCCCCCGGGCGGACCTTCGTCGGGGCCTGGGTGATCAGCAGCGACGGGCTGCGGCCGGCGTCGGCGACCTCGCCGAACGCGGTGGACACGCAGCGGGGCGCCTTTTGGAACCCGTCGTGGGCGGTGAGCCTGCTGCCGGAGCAGTCGACGGCGAGGATGTCGAGCGCCGACGGCGCGCCCGTGCCGTTCCCGTCGGCCTTCCCGGCGGCTCCGCCCCCCGCGCCGTCGGAACCCCGGCCGTCGGCGGCACCGGAGGCCTGATCGTCGGCGGCACCGGACCCCGAGCCCGAGCCGTCGGCGCCCGAGCCCGCGTCCGAGCTGCCCGAGCCCGCGTCCGAGGTGCCCGGGCCCGAGGAGCCGGACCCCGTGTGCCCGGAGTGGTCGTGCCCGCCGCCCCCGGAGGAGCCCGCGGCATCGGACGTGTCCCGGGCCCCGTCGGACGAGCCGGACGAGCCGGACGAGTCGGACGGCCCGGATGCGACGTTCGCCGGCCGGTCCCCCCGGTCGACGGAGGCGGCCCCGGCGGCGTAGGCGGCGGGCCCGGCGACGAGCAGGCCCAGTGCGAGCGCGGTGACCGCGATCGTCCTGCTGCGACTGGTGGTGGGTCTCATCGGTATCGGCTCCTCGGGGCGGTGCGGTGCGCGCCGGTGGTGCGGGAGGGCGGCGCTCCGGTGTCGGTGTCCAGGTCGAGGTAGTGGGGGGTGGCGTCGGCGAGGCCGGCGTCGGGGTCGGGCCGGGGTCGGACCGGCGGCACGTGCGCCAGCTCGTCCCAGGGGTCGGGCGGTCCGACCGGCAGGGCCCGTCGGGCGCCGACGCGGGGGTGGCGCGGGGCGGGGACGAGGGCGGTGGTCGGGCCGGCGGCCGGGCGGCCACGCCGGTGCAGGGTCATGAGCAGCCCGCCCGCGGCGAGCAGCGCGACCCCGACCACCAGGGCCGGCACGACGACGTCGGTCGCGCTGCGGGCGCCGGTCGGAACCGGATCGGGCGGGGCCGGCAGGGCCGCGTAGTCGACCAGCCCGGTCGACTCCAGGTAGCCGATGTGCCGGGTGACGTACACCGACGCCTCGTTCGCGAACTGCCGCATGAGCTCGTTGCGGGTGCCGACCTTGACGTCGGTGATCACCGGCAGGACCGAGCCGTGCGCGGCGCGCAGGAGCTGCACGAACTGGCGGTCGTAGTCGGTCCCGGTGCGGGCGGACAGGTCGTTCATCCAGCCGATCTGCTGGTCGTTCGGTCTGCTGGGCAGCAGGACCCCGAGCTGTTCGGCGGTGGAGCGGACCAGCGCGTCGAGATCGTGGTGCTCGACGCCGAGCTTGCGCGCAACCTCGCGGACCGCCGGCGAGGTGGCCTGCTGCTCACCCTGCTGCCCGGTCGGTGCCTCCCAGAGACCGGCGAGGCGCACCTTCTGCAGCAGGTCGCGATCGGCGGGGCCGAGCGGCCCCCACCGGGTCTGCGTCCATCCCTGCTGCTGGTCGGTGGAGGCCGAGGTGGCCACCCAGTACTGGGCGAGCGCGACCGCGGCGACCGCGGCCAGCGCGGCGAGCACCGACCAGCGGAGCGGGCCGGGGATCCGGCGGGACATGGGCTCTCCCCTTCTCAGACCTGGGCGAACTGCTCGGTGTGCACCCGGTCGTCCGGGACACCGAGCGCGGTGAGGGTGGCGAGGACGTCGCCGACGAGCTGCGGCCGGCCGCAGACGAAGTAGTCGAGGCGGCGGGCCGGGTCGTCGAGATCGGTCAGGACGGCGGCGAGCAGCGCGGTGTCGATCGGCCCGGTGGCCCCGGCCCAGTCCGCGGACGGGCGGCGCAGCACCTCGGTGACCTGCAGGTCGATCAGTGTGCGCAGGTGCGCGAGCTCGGCCCGGAACAGCAGGTCGGCGCGGTCGCGGGCGTGCACGACCAGCCGGTACGGCCGCCGGTCGCCGCGGTCGGCGGCGGTGCGCAGCATGCTCATCATCGGCGTGATCCCGACGCCGCCCGCGATCAGCACGAGCCCGGTCGACGGCACCGAGTCCGGGGTGAACGAGCCGTACGGGCCGTCCACCCAGACCGGGTCGCCGCGGCGCAGCTCACGCAGCCGCCCGGCGAAGTCGCCGGTGTGCCGGACGGTGAACTCGACCCGCCCACCGTCGGCCGCCGACGACGCGATGGTGAACGGGTGCTCCTCCACCGACATCCGCTCCAGCCGCAGCCAGGCGAACTGGCCGGGCCGGAACCACGGCCCGGCGTGCCGGCCGGGCCGGGCGAGCACGAGCGTCGACACGGTCGGGCTCTCCGGGCGCACGACGTGCACCCGGAACTCGCCGGTCGCCGCGCGGGCACCCCAGCGGAGCACCAGCACCGCGACCAGCAGCAGGCCGAGCCCGCCGAGCACCGGCCCCATGACGGCGTCGCCGACCAGGTTGTTCAGCCACAGCACGTGCAGCGACGACGCGCCGACGACGACCGCGGCCAGGCTCAGGTGCAGCCAGCGCCACACCTCGTGCGAGCCGGTCCGGACCCCGCGCAGCGCGAGCACCAGCAGCACGACGACCGCGACCGTCGCGAGGGTGGCGGCCTGGCCGCGGGCCGGTGCGGCGAACGGCACGAGCAGCCCGACGCGTTCCGGGTGGTCGGCCACCACACAGGCCAGGTGCAGGGCGACGAGCACCCCGGCCAGCACACCGAGCCTGCGGTGCAGGCCGAGCAGGGTCTCCAGGCCGAGGGCTCCGGAGAGTCCGCGCACCCGGGACGGCAGCACCGCGACGATCACCATCGCCGACAGCGCGAGCAGCCCGGTCAGGACCGAGAGCTGGTGCAGCAGCGGCTGCGGCCCGGAACGGAGCATCCAGATCAGCGACGGGCCGACGAGGACCGTGACCAGCACGGATCCCCACACCGTGCGAGCGCGGCGGTGCGCCAGCCAGGCGTCGGCGGGCGGCGGGGTGTCCCGCCGCAGGGGTGCGGTGACCGGATGCGGAACCGGGCGGTTCACCGGTCGCCGGGCGTGCGCCCGGCCGGTGAGGGTGCCCGCAGCGGGCGGGGGTGGTGGGTGCGCGAGCGGTGGACCGTCACCGACCGGCCTCGGGCCGGTCGTGGGTGCGACGCTGCGGTCGCGCGGACGCCGGGGGTGCGTCCGCGCAGGGCGGGGCGGGTCATCGGATCACTCCGGTTCGTGGAACCGGCCGGGTGGGGAGCCCCGGCCACCGCCACGGCGTCCGAGGGGGAGCGGGCCGCGGTGCGGTGACACGAACATAGGAACCCCACCGCGGCGGGGTTGCGTTCCTGAGAGCACCCACCGCCGTCCGGTCGTCGCCGTCCGGCGGGCGGGGTCCGATCGCTCCGGTCGGCCTACCGACCTACGGCCGACCGCCGCGACGACTCTCAGGGACCTCACGCTCACCGCGCGCGACCACCGCTGGTCCCGTCCGATCGGCCCCCGACGGCACGCACCGGCCCGCGGACAGGGCCGACGGCGGCGACGCGTCTGCGCCCGGCCGCGGCGGGCCCGAGCCCGGCGGTCGACCACGACGCACCCTCGTGGCGCCGCGGTCGCACGGCAGGTCGGACGGCAGCGCCCCTGGTCGGAGGCGCGGCCGGGTGACTCCGTCAGGCGGAGACGCGCTCCGCGGCCCGGACGCCCTCGGCGAGCTCGCGGGCGAGCGACTCGACCGCGGACGGCCCACCGGACTCCAGGGCCTGCACGAACGCCGTGCCGACGATGACGCCGTCGGCGTAGGAGGCGACGTCGGCCGCCTGCTCCGCGGTCCGCACACCCAGGCCGACGCACACCGGCAGGGTCGCGTGCTCCCGCGCACGGGTGACCAGGTCACGAGCCTCGACGCCGACCGAGCGGACGCCGGTGACGCCCATCAGGGACGCGGCGTAGAGGAAGCCACGGCTCGCGCCGACGGTCATCCGCATCCGCTCGGGGGTGGTGGTCTGGGCGACCAGGAAGATCCGGTCGAGGTCGTGCTTCTCCGACGCGGCGAGCCACTCGTCGCAGTCGTCGGGCAGCAGGTCGGGCGTGATCAGACCGGAACCGCCCGCCTCGGCGAGGTCGGCGGCGAACCGCTCGATGCCGTAGCGGTCGACGAGGTTCCAGTAGGTCATGACCAGCGCCGGCGCGCCGGCGTCGACGACCCCGCGGACGGCGGTGAACGCGTCGCGGGAGCGGGCGCCGTTGTCCAGCGCCTGCTGGGTGGCGCGCTGGATGACCGGGCCGTCCATCAGCGGGTCGGAGTAGGGCAGCCCGACCTCGACGACGTCGACGCCGCCCGCGACCATCGCCCGCATCGCCTCGACCGAGCCCTCGACGGTCGGGAAGCCGACCGGCAGGTACCCGACCAGTGCGGCGCGGCCCTCGGCCCGGACCGCCTCGATCCGCTGCGCCACGCTGGCCATCAGACCGCTCCGTCCGTCACGGCGTTGCCCTCTTCGTCGATGAGCTGGAAGTACTTCGCCGCGGTGTCGACGTCCTTGTCGCCACGGCCGGACAGGTTGACCAGCACGACCTTGCCCTCGCCCAGGCGCTTCGCCTCGCGCAGCGCACCGGCCAGCGCGTGCGCGCTCTCGATGGCCGGGATGATGCCCTCGGTGCGGCAGAGCAGGCGGAAGGCGTCCATCGCCTCGGCGTCGGTGACCGACTCGTAGCGGGCGCGCTTCATGTCGTGCAGCCAGGAGTGCTCCGGGCCGACGCCCGGGTAGTCCAGACCGGCGGAGATGGAGTGCGAGTCGCGGGTCTGGCCGTCCTCGTCCTGGAGGATGAAGCTGCGCGAGCCGTGCAGGACCCCGACGTCGCCGCCGCCGATCGACGACGCGTGCCGCGGGGTGTCGACGCCGTCGCCGCCCGCCTCGAACCCGACCAGCTCGACCGAGGTGTCGTCGAGGAAGGCGTGGAAGATGCCCATCGCGTTGGAGCCGCCGCCGACACAGGCGCACACCAGGTCGGGCAGCGCACCGGTCAGGTCCTGGACCTGCTGGCGGGCCTCGACCCCGATGATCCGCTGGAAGTCGCGCACCATCGCCGGGAACGGGTGCGGACCGGCGACCGAGCCGATGAGGTAGTGCGTGTCGGCCACGTTGGTGACCCAGTCGCGCATCGCCTCGTTCATCGCGTCCTTGAGGGTGCGCGTGCCCGAGGTGACCGGGCGGACCTCGGCGCCGAGCATGCGCATCCGGGCGACGTTGAGCGCCTGGCGCTCGGTGTCGACCTCGCCCATGTAGACGACGCACTCCAGCCCCATCAGGGCGGCGGCGGTGGCCGAGGCGACACCGTGCTGCCCGGCGCCGGTCTCCGCGATGACCCGGGTCTTGCCCATCCGCTTGGTGAGCAGTGCCTGGCCCAGCACGTTGTTGATCTTGTGCGAGCCGGTGTGGTTCAGATCCTCCCGCTTGAGCAGGATGCGTGCACCGCCCGCGTGCGCGGCGAACCGCGGCGCCTCGGTGAGCAGGCTCGGACGCCCCGAGTAGGTGCGGTGCAGCTCGGCGAGCTCGGCCTGGAAGGCCTCGTCGGTCATCGCCGCGTGGTAGGCCTGCTCGAGCTCGTCCAGCGCGGCGACCAGCGCCTCCGGGACGTAGCGGCCGCCGAAGCGGCCGAAGTACGGGCCGGTCTGGTCGACCAGCCGCGCCGTGTCCCCGGCCGGGGGAAGGGCGGTGTCGGTCACGAGTACTCCCTGACGGATCGAGGACCCCGATCTCGGGCCGCCGCCGGGCGGAGATGCGCCGGGAGATCGGACGTCCACGACGGTACACCGGGCCCACGACGCCGGACGCGGCACCGGGGGCTCTCATATATCACCGCGACGGTGCCGCGCGGCCGGCCTTCAGACGAGTCGCGGGCGTCCCGCGACCCAGCCCAGCACCATCTCGACGACGATCACCACGCCGAGCAGCACCAGCGACGGCGTCCAGGAACCGGTGGCGCCGTGCAGGACCCCGAACAGGAACGGACCCGCCGCGCCGATGAGGTAGCCGAAGCCCTGCGCCATCGCCGACAGGTCGGTGGTCTCGGCGGACTCGCGGGTGCGCAGCGCGATCACGCCGAGCCCCAGCGGGAAGACCGCCATGCCGGTGCCGAGCAGGACCGTCCACAGCCACGGCGCGGCGGCCGGGGCGATCGCGAGCCCGGCGACGGCGGCCAGCGAGCAGCAGGCGAGCCCGACGATCCAGCCCGACTGCGACGGCCGGTTCAGCGCGATCGGCGGGATGATGAAGCTCAGCGGGATGCCGATGAGGTTGATCAGGGCGAGCATCAGGCCGGCGTCGGTGCGGGTCACCCCGACCGAGACGAACAGCTCCGACAGCCAGCCCATCGCGACGTAGGCGACGCAGGCCTGCAGCCCGAAGAACGCGGTGACCACCCAGGCCAGCGGGCGGCGCACCATCGGGCGTCGCTCCACGGCCTCCGCGGTGCGCACGACCGGCTCCGGCTCGCCGTGCCGGGCCCCGGCGGCCCACACGACGAGTGCGGCCAGCGACAGCAGCGCCCACGCCCCGACCGCGCCGCGCCAGCCGCCGAGCAGTGGCTCCAGCGGCGGGGTGAACGCCGCGCCGATCCCGCCACCCGCGGCCAGCGCCGCGGTGTAGATGCCGGTGACCCGGCCGACGGCGTGCGGGAAGGACTGCTTGACCACCACCGGGATCAGCACGTTGCCGATCGCGATGCCCGCCGCGGCGACGAAGGTGCCGCCGAGCACGACCCACGGGCCGTCGACGACGCGCAGCACGAGCCCCGCGGTCAGGACCGCCATCGCCAGGCCGATCGCGCGGGCCGTGCCGAGGCGACGGGCGAGCAGCGGGGCCGCGATCGCGGCGAGACCGAAGCAGATGGTGGGGACGGCGGTGAGCACGCTGGCCCAGATCGCGGAGGCACCGAGGCCGTCGCGGACCTCGCCGAGCACCGAGGACATCGAGGTCACGGCCGGACGGAGGTTCGCGGCGGCGAGCGCCACCCCGACGACGAGCAGGGGGGTCCCGACGAGCGCGCCACGGCGCGACGGCCCGATGTCCTCGGCCCGTCCGGTGGCGATGGTCTCCTCCGCGCGTGTCTCCTGCTCAGCAATGCTCACGAAACAGTATTGTTACAGACGTAGGATGTTCGGATGGAAGGATGTTCCGGTGCCTCTCGTCACAGCGCGCCGCGGTGGCCTGGTCGACCAGGTCATCGGTCAGCTCCGTTCCGCCATCACCGGCGGTGAGTGGCCGGTCGGCGCCCGGATCCCGCCGGAGTCGGAGCTGGCCTCGTCGTTGGAGGTCGGCCGGAACACCGTCCGCGAGGCCGTCCGTGCCCTCTCCCACGGCGGCCTGCTGGAGGTGCGCCAGGGCGACGGCACCTACGTGCGGGCCACCACCGAGCTGTCCGGGGCGCTGCGCACGCTGTGCGGCCCGGAGCTGCGCGAGGTGCTGGAGGTCCGCCGCACCCTGGAGGTCGAGGCGGCCCGGATGGCGGCCGCCCGCCGGACCGACGCCGACCTGACCGTCCTGCGGGCCGCGCTGGCCGAGCGCGACCGGGCCGTCGCCGCCGTCGCGGAGTGCGGCCGTCGCGGGGAGGAGCCGGACGCCGCGGACGTGGAGCTCGCCGCCCGCGCCGACACCGACTTCCACGTCGCCGTCGTCCGCTGTGCGGGCAACAGCCTGCTCGTCGAGCTCTACCGGGGCGTGGTGGAGGCGGTCGCGGACAGCGTGAAGACCACGATGCCGGGCACCGCGGGCACCGACGACGACATCTCGCACACCGGGATCGTCGATGCCATCGCGGACGGCGACGTGGACCGCGCCGCCCGCGAGGCCGGGGACTTCCTGGACCGGCTCATCGCCGCCCGCCCGGGCGTCCCGGACGCCTCTGCCCGCACGGACGCTCCGGCGGCCGGGGCCGGCCCCACCGCCTGACCCCCACCGCCCGGGCCGGTGCGGCACCGGGCAGCCGCAGGCCCGGCGCGGCGGTCCCGGTCCGGTTACCCTCCTGCGCCGGACCCACCCCGCCCCCGACCCCGAGGAGTGCTCCGGCGTGCTGAAGGGCTTCAAGGAATTCCTGCTGCGCGGCAACGTGATCGACCTGGCCGTCGCCGTCGTCATCGGTGCGGCGTTCACGTCCGTGGTCACCGCCTTCACCAAGGCGTTCCTGGAGCCGCTGCTCCGGTTGTTCTCCGGCGGGGAGAACGCCGTGCCCCCGGGCACGATCCCGCTGACCGACGAGGTGCAGCTCGACTACGCGAGCTTCCTCAACGCCGTCATCACCTTCCTGATCACCGCCGCGGTCATCTACTTCCTGGTCGTCTTCCCGATGAAGTGGCTCCAGGACCGCCGCAGGCGCGACGCGGAGGACCCGGCCCTGGAGACCGACCTGGACCTGCTCAAGGAGATCCGCGACCTGCTCCGCGACCAGGCCGAGCGGGACCGCGAGCGGACCCTCGCGCCGTCGCCCGGTGCCGTCGGGCAGCCAACGGCGCCGGCGCCGCCGGTGCCGCCCGGGCAGCCACAGGGCCGTCCGCTGCCTCCGCAGCCCGCGCCGCAGGCACCCCGGCCCGGCCCGGTCGACGACGGCCACCCCGAGCCCTACCCGGACACTCCGCGCCGGCCCCGCCACCGCGGCTGAGCCCGGTTCCTCCGGGGCGCCGCCCGACGGCCCGCGAGCAGACATCGGAGGGTGGCCGTCCCGTGGCCGACGGCACACACACTCGTTCCGGAGGAAACACGCCGCCCTTTCGACTCGACACGGCACGAACCCCCCACCAGGCTGGCCCGGTCGCGGGCGGCACCGGGCCGCCGCGGAGGGGAGCACGGCACGATGGCGGAAGCCACGACGCAGGTGGCGGAGGACGGTCCCGGGCTGAAGCGCGTCATGGGGCCCAAGCTGCTGCTGCTGTTCATCATCGGCGACATCCTGGGTACCGGGATCTACGCCCTGGTCGGTCAGGTCGCCGAGGAGGTCGGCGGGGCGGCGTGGGTGCCGTTCCTGGTCGCCTTCGCCGTCGCCATGATCACCGCGTTCTCCTACCTGGAGCTCGTCACCAAGTACCCGCAGGCGGCGGGCGCGGCGCTCTACACGCACAAGGCGTTCGGCATCCACTTCCTGACCTTCATGGTCACCTTCGTGGTGATGAGCTCGGGGATCACCTCGGCGTCGACGGCGTCCCGGGCGTTCGCGGCGAACCTGAACGAGGGCTTCGGGCTGGACCTGGGCAACGGCGGGATCGTCCTGATCGCGCTCGGCTTCATGCTGCTGGTCGCGCTGGTGAACTTCCGCGGCGTCGGCGAGAGCGTGAAGCTCAACGTAGTGCTCACCCTGGTCGAGCTGTCCGGCCTGCTCCTGGTGATCCTGATCGGGATCTACGCCATCGCCGGCGGCGACGCCGACTGGTCGCGCGTGGTCGCCTTCGACACCCCGGAGGACAAGGGGGTGTTCCTCGCCGTCACCTCGGCGACCTCGCTCGCGTTCTTCGCGATGGTCGGCTTCGAGGACTCGGTGAACATGGCCGAGGAGTGCCACGAGCCGCGCCGCATCTTCCCCAAGATCATGATCACCGGCCTGACCGTCACCGGGATCATCTACGTGCTCGTCGCCATCTGCTCGGTGGCGCTGGTCCCGGTCGGCCCGCTGGCCGCGAGCGAGACTCCGCTGGTCGAGGTCGTCCGCGCCGGCGCCCCCGGCATCCCGGCCGACGTCGTGCTGCCGTTCATCTCGATGTTCGCCGTCGCCAACTCGGCCCTGATCAACATGCTGATGGCATCGCGGCTGCTCTACGGGATGGCCAACCAGGCCGTGCTGCCCAAGCCGCTGGCCAGGGTGCACCCGTTCCGCCGCACGCCGTGGGTGTCGATCATCTTCACGACGCTGATCTCGTTCGCCCTGATCAGCTACGTGTCGCTCGACTCGGACTCCGACGTCGTCTCCGCGCTCGGCGGCACCACGTCGCTGCTGCTGCTCGCGGTGTTCACGATCGTCAACATCGCGGTGCTGGTGCTGCGCCGCGACCGGATCGCCGAGGACCACTTCCGGGCTCCGCCCGGACTGCCGATCGTCGGCGCGGTCGCGAGCCTGTACCTGGTCCTGCCCTTCTCCGGGCGGGACGCGATCCAGTACGAGCTGGCCGGGCTGCTGCTCCTGCTCGGCCTGGTCCTCTACGGGATCACCCTGCTGCTCAACCGCAGCCTCGGGGTGAAGACGGCGACCCTGGACCCGTCGAAGCTGGACGGCTGACGAGGGGCCCGCTCGTCCCGGTGCCTGCCGCGGCGCGGTCACCGGGACCGTACGGCCGACCGGCCGTGGTCACGGTCGGGCACCGGACACGTCGCACGCCGACCCGTCCGGTGCCCGATCCGTGGTCACCGGTCGGCGAGGTCGCGCAGGCGGCCGGCGAGCTGCTCCTCGTAGAAGGTGAAGAACTCGTCGACGTCCGGTCCGGCGCTGATCAGCGCGAGCCGGTCGTAGCCCGCGTCGGCGAAGCCCTGCACCGTCGCGACGTGGGCCTCGACGTCCGGGCCCGCTCCGAACGCGTCGGCCATGTCCTCCTGACGGACGAAGGCCGTCGCCGCCTCGAAGTTGCGCACGTTGGGCAGCTCGGCCTGGATCTTCCAGCCGGTCGGACCGAACCGGAACAGCCGGTGCGCCGACTCCAGCGCCGCGTCGACGGTTCCGGCGTAGGCCAGCGGGACCTCGGCCCAGCGGGAACCGGTGCCGCCGGCGGCGGTGTAGGCGTCGATCAGGTCGGTGCGGGGCTCGGTGGCGAACAGGCCGTCACCCAGCTCACCGGCGATCCGGGCCGCCTTCGGCCCACCCGCGGCGACGACGATGTCCGGCAGCGTCTCCGGCAGGTCGAACACCCGCGCGTCCTCGACGGACAGGTGGGTGCCGCGGTAGGTCCGGTAGCCACCGGTCCACAGCAGCCGGATGATCTCCAACGCCTCGCGGAGCATCGCGTGCCGCACGCCGACGACCGGCCACGGATGTCCGGTGACGTGCTCGGACAGCTGCTCGCCCGAGCCGACGCCGAGGGTGAACCGGCCCTCGGACAGCAGCGCGGTCGTCGCCGCGGCCTGGGCGATGATCGCCGGGTGGTAGCGGATCGTCGGGCAGGTCACCCCGGTGGCCAGGCCGATCCGCTCGGTCCGCATCGCGATGGCGGCGAGGATCGACCAGGCGAACCCGGAGTGGCCGTGGCTCTCCAGCCACGGGTGGTAGTGGTCGGAGATCTCGACGAAGTCGAAACCGGCCTCCTCGGCACGGACGGCCTGACGGACCATCTCCTGCGGTGTGTAGGCCTCGGCGAAGAGCTTGAAGCCGATCTGCACGACGGGTGTCCTCTCCTCGGGTGTGCCCCGACGGGGTTCCCGGCGGTCGGCGGATCACTCCTGCGGCAGCCGGACGATCGACCCGGCGGTGTGCCGGTACACCCGTCGGCCCGCGCCGCACGACGGTCACGGCGCCGTCGCCGGCCGGGTCCTCCGGCCGCGGTGATGCGGAGGTGGTCACCCGGTGAAGACTGTCCCTCGGGCCGGGATCCTGCAGGTCGACCGGTGGACAACCGACCCGGGCCCGGTACGGTGAGCCCATCGGAAACTCGGCCGCACGTTCCCGGACACGCGGCCCCGCCCCATCGGGCAGGCGGGGTCGCCGGCCAGGCGTGCCCGGCGTCGGGCGGCCGTCGTGACGGCGGCCGAGCCCGACCGCCGGCGGCTCGGCCACACGGGCAGCTGGCCGGAACCGCACTCCCGGGTGAGCCTGCGCGAGCACACCCCGGCGCCCGGGGTGACCGTCCTCGATGTGATCGGCGAGGTCGACCTCGCCGAGGCCGAGGCGATCCGGGTGCGGATGTCGGAGATGCTCCACCAGACGCGACCGGCGCGGGCCCTGCTGGACCTGTCCGGCGTCGGGTTCCTCGGGTCGCACGGTCTGACGGCGGTGGTCCGGTCCTCGCGCGCGGCCGGCGAGGCCGGGGTCCGCCTGGACGGGGTCACCGGCCCGGACAACCGGGCGGTGATCCGACCGGTGCGGATGACCGGGCTGGACCAGGTCATCACCTGGTACCCGGACCTCGACACGGCCTTGGCTGCCTGCTGAGCCTGCACCTCGACGGTCCCGTCCGCGGCGCCCGTCCGTCGCGGACGGGAACCTGCGGTGCCCCGGGACCGGTCAGCGGTGAGCCGCGAGCCGCACCAGGACCAGCGCGGGCCCGGACGGCGCGCGGCCCCGCCGCCAGGCGGCGCGCAGGCGTCGCTGCAGGTCGGCGCCGCGCACCGGGACCGTCCGCAGCGTTCCGGCCGCCACCTCGGCCGCCACCGCCAGACCGCTGATCACCGCCGGGCCCGCGCCGCCCGCGACCGCGTTCTTGATCGCCGTCGTCGAGCCGAGCTCCAGCACCGGCGGCGCGAGGTCCCCGAGGGCGCGCTCCAGGAACTCCCGGGTGCCCGAGCCGGGCTCGCGGGCCACCAGCGGCGTCGTCGCGAGCCGCGCCGCGTCCACCGCACGGCGCCGGGCCCACGGGTGGTCCGGCGCGACGACGAGCACCAGCCGGTCCCGCCCGACGACCTGGCCGTCGAGGTCGGCGGGCAGGTCCGGGCCCTCGACGAATCCGAGGTCGGCGTCGCCGGAGCGGACGTCGTCGACCACCTCGGCGGTGTTGTGCGAGGTCAGCGTGACCGCGGTGCCGGGCAGCTCGGCGCGCAGCGCGACCAGCCAGCGGGGCAGCAGGTACTCCGCGACGGTGAAGCTGGCGGCCACCCGCAGCCGGGCCGCCCGGTCGGTGCGCAGCGCGGCGACGCCCTCGTCCAGGGCGTGCGCGGCGTCCAGCACGGCCCGCGCCCGTTCGACGACGAGCGCCCCGTCCGGGGTGAGCCGGGTACCGCGCGGCGACCGTTCCAGCAGGGTCAGCCCGAGTGCGGCCTCCAGCGTCCTGACCCGGGCGCTGACCGCGGCCTGGGAGATGCCGTGGACCGCGGCAGCCCTGCCCATGCTCCCCAGGGTGGCGACCGAGACCAGCAGGTCGTAGGGCACGAGATCGGCGACGCGCGGGGACAGGGTCACAACCTCTGATTGTGACTCCGCAACGCCGCGACGGGTACCGCCCGGTCACCGACCGGCCGACCGTGGGGACATGACCACGCACCTCCGTCCCCCGGCCGCGGCCGCTCCGCCGCACGCGTTCGTCCGCCTCGGGCTGCTGCGCGGGCTCGACACCCCGGGCGACGCGGTCCGGTCGTTCGGGCCGAACTGGTTCGCCGCGGTGATGGGCACCGGGATCGTCGGCGGGGCCGCCGCGACGCTGCCGTTCCGCTCCCCGCTGCTGACCGCGTGGGCGACCGGGGTGTGGGGCCTGGCCTCGGCACTGCTGGTGGTGCTCGTGGCCGCGGCGGTGGCGCACCGGGTGCGCTCCCCCGAGCGGGCCCGCGCGCACGCCGCGGACCCGGTGGCCGTGCAGTCCTACGGCGCCGTCGCGATGGCCTTCATGACGGTCGGCGCCGGCGCGGTCCAGTTCGGCCCTGCCGTGCTCGGCGCTCCGGCCGCGCTCGCGACGAGCGCGGTGCTGTGGCTCGTCGGGACGGTGTTCGGGCTGGTCACCGCGGTCGGCGTGCCGTATCTGATGATCACCCGGCACACGGTCGGGCCGGACGCGGTGTCCCCCGCGTGGCTGCTGCCGGTGGTGCCGCCGATGGTGTCGGCCGCGGACGGGGCGCTGCTCGTCGTGCACCTGGCGCCGGGCCAGGGCCGCACCACGCTGCTGCTCGCCTGCGTCGCGCTGTTCGGGATGAGCCTGTTCGCGACGCTGGCCCTGCTCCCGCAGATCTGGCACCGGCTCGTCGTGCACGGGACCGGCCCGGCGGCGGCCGTCCCCACCCTGTGGATCGTGCTCGGCCCGCTCGGCCAGTCGGTCACCGCGGCCGGGCTCCTGGCGAACGCCGCGCCCGGCAGCGTGCCGGAGCCGTACGCGGGCGCCGCGGCGGTGATCGCGGTGGTCTACGGAGTCCCGGTGTGGGGGTTCGCGATGCTGTGGCTGGCGCTCGCGGCCGCGGTGACCCTGCGGACCGTCCGGCGGGGACTGCCGTTCACGCTGACCTGGTGGAGCTTCACCTTCCCGTTGGGGACCTGCGTGACCGGCACGAACCTGCTGGTGGAACGGCTGGGGACGCCGGCGCTCGCCGTCGTCGCTATGGCGCTGTACGTGCTGCTGGTGGCGGCCTGGCTCGTCGTCGGTGCCCGGACCGTGCACGGTGCGCTCGTCCGCTCCGAACCTGCTCGCCCCGCATAGGGGCGTTCAGCGACGCGGGTCGCTGCGGTCGGGGGCCTTGAGCAGGTCGAGCTGGTAGCCGTCGCGGGTGGAGAAGTCGGCCCGCAGCACGAAGCGGTCCCCGCGCACCAGCGTGCGGCGCCACTCGACCGGGCGCCCCTTCGCGCTGCCGAGCCGGGACACCGAGAACGCGGCGGTCGACGGGCTCCCGCCCAGCAGCCGGTGTTCGGCGGGGGTGGGCAGGATCGGCGCGATGGTCTCGTGGCCACCGGTGAGCACCACGCCGCACAGCTCGGCGTAGCGCTGGTAGAGGGCGACCCCGGTGAAGTCGGCGTGCAGCAGCGGCGCGGCCAGGTCGTGCGGGAGCCACACCCGGTCCAGCGCGAGCGGCTCGCCACCGGCCAGCCGCAGCCGTTCCAGGTGCACCAGCGGTGTCGACTCCTCCAGGCCGAGACGCGCCGCGACCACGCCGTCGGCGCGGACGTCCAGGGAGCGCACGACGCTGCGCTGCTCCAGGCCCATGGCCCGGACGGACTCGTGGATGCTGTACAGCGCGCCCAGGCGCTGGGCGGTCTCGACCGGCGCCGCCTGCCGCGACGGCCGGCCCCGCGTCCCGACGACGCGGCCCTCGTCGCGCAGCACCTTCACCGCCTGGCGGACGGTGTGTCTGCTGACGCCGTACTCCCGGCCCAGGGCGAGCTCGCCGGGGAAGCCGTGGGTGAACGCGTCGGAGTCCAGGCGGCGGCGCAGGTCATCGAGCAGCTGCTCCCAGAGCAGCCGCCCCGGCTCGCGACGGAGCACGGCGGGTCCGGGGACCGGTCCCGACTCGGCGTCACGCACCCCGCTGAATGTACGGACCGGGCACGCGGACGGGCGATCCCGACCGACGGGTCAGCGGAGCGACCAGGTGCAGGCTCCGGTGAGGACGACCGACTCGCCGTCGAGGACCCGGGCGGCGGCCGGGCCGTGCAGGACCCCGCGGGACACCTCGGTGCCGTCCACGCCGGTGCGCGTGTAGCCGCACTCCCGGCCCGGGGTCGGACCGTCGGTGGCCCAGGTGCCCGGTGCGAGGTCGAGACCGGCGCGGTACACGCCCTCGGTCGCCTCCCGCGCCGGGACGGGCGCGGCCCGGTGGACGGTGGTCGCCTCGGCACGGTCGTCGCCGTTCACGATCGCCCCGCCCAGCAGCACCACCGGCACGACCAGCGCCAGCAGCAGCCACGGCCACAGCACGGTGCGCTGACCCGCCGCGGCGCGCTCCGCGTAGTACCGCCCGTACGGTCCGGTGCTGTCCATCCACCCGCCTCACGTCCGACGTCACTCTGGTGATCGAAGCGGATACCCGAGAGTGTTACGTCCCGTCCCACGATGTGAGCGGACGAGTGTCGTCATCGATCATCGACCCCCCTCGGACGACGAACCCCGGGGTCGGGTGGAGCAGCACGTACGGCCGTCCGTCACGCCGCCGAGGGCTACCCTCCCCGGCATGGCTTCCCCCGCGGGCGGACCGCACTCGCCCCGCCCCCGCCGCACGCAGGACGAACGCCGGGCCAGCAGCCGGGCCATCATCCTCGCGGCCGCCCTCGACGAGCTGTACGAGCACGGCCACGCGCACTCGACGACCGTGACCGTGCAGCGGCGCGCGGGGGTGTCGCGCGGGCGGCTGCTGCACCACTTCCCGAGCCGCGAGTCACTGCTCATCGCGGCCGCGCAGCACCTGGCCGCCGAGCGGATCGCCGACATGGAGCAGTGGGTGGTGGACTCGGAGTACGGGGGGACCACCGGCACCGCCCGCTGTGAGCGGGCCGTGGAGCTGCTGTGGGGCACGTTCATGCAGCCGTACTTCTGGGCGTCGATGGAGCTGTGGGTCGCGGCCCGCACCAACGACGACATCCGTGCCGAGCTGCTCCCCGCGGAGCGGCGCCTCGGCACCGCGGTGGCCCACGTGGTCGCCACCCTGTTCGGCCCCGCGCTGTCCAGCCACCCGGCCTTCGACGAGTGCCGCGAGCTGCTGTTCACCAGCATGCGCGGGGTCGCGATGACCTACGCCATCAACCCCCGCGACCACGAGACCGAGCCGCACCTCGCGAGCTGGAAGCGCCTGGCCCGCCGGATGCTCGAGGTCGACGACGGCGATGCCGCGGACGCCTCGGGTCAGCACGGCCAGCGGAACGGTTAGCCCACCCCGGCGAACTCCAGCGCCTCGGCCCAGCTCGCCCGCTTCGAGATCAGCCGCTTGTACTTCATGATCTGGGTGGGCCGGTCGATCGTGATCGTCCCGACCAGCCGGTCGCCGCGCCGGTAGAGCGCGAGGAAGCGGTCGTCGCCCTGCTCGGAGGACACCACCCGGATCTCGTCGGCGGCGGGCCGGCCGACGAACTGGATCCGGCTGGAGTACCAGTCCGACCAGAAGTACGGAACGGTGCCGAGCTCGGTGGCGTTCGCCGGGTCCAGCGCGTTCCTGGCTGCCACCGCGCCCTGCTCGGCGGCGGTGGTCCAGTGCTCCAGCCGCATGACCTCGCCGTCGAACAGGTGGTTCGGGAAGTGCACGACGTCGCCCGCGGCGTACACCCCGTCGGCGGCACGCAGCGTGGCGTCGGCGACGACGCCGCGGTCGCGTTGGTGCAGCTCGACGCCCGAGCCCTCCAGCCAGCCGGTGCACGGGGACACCCCGATCCCGACGACGACCAGGTCCGCCGGGACGATCTCGCCCGACCCCAGGCGGACCCCGGTGACCGCGCCGCCGGAGGACTCCAGCCCGTCGACGGTCTCTCCGCAGCGCAGGTCGGTGCCGTGCGCGCGGTGCAGGTCGGCGCAGGCCTTGCCCATGTCCTCGCCGACCGAACGGACCAGCGGGACCGGCAGGGTCTCCACGATCGTCGCGGGCAGGCCGCGCTTGCGCGCCGAGCTGGCGACCTCCGAGCCGATGAACCCCGCACCGATGACGACGGTGCGGGCGCCCGCGTCCAGCGCGGAGCGGACGGCGAGCGCGTCGTCCCAGGTCCGCAGCGCGTGCACCCCGGAGAGGTCCTCGGTGCCGGGCAGCGGCCGCGCCGCCCCGCCGGTCGCGACGACGAGCGCGTCGTAGCCCAGCTCGGCGCCGTCGCCGAGCCCGACCAGTCTCGCCGCGGTGTCCAGCGAGGTCGCCGGGACGCCGAGGCGCAGCTCGACCCCCAGCTCGTCGCGCAGGTGCTCCTCGGTCCGGAACCGCGGGTCGGCCGGCTCCTCGCCGGTGTCGTCGAGGAAGGCCTTCGACAACGGCGGGCGATCGTAGGGCAGGTGCCGCTCGGCCCCGACGAGGGTCACGGCGCCCCGGTGGCCGGCCTTGCGGGCCGCCTCGACGGCCCGGATGCCGGCCAGCGACGCACCGACGACGACGAGGTGCTCCACGGTGTGCTCCTCCGGAGAAGGGAGTGGGGACGCCGGGAGTGGCGGTCTCCCGGCGTCCCCGCGGTGAGGGGGTGTGTGCGGTCAGCTCTCGACGAGGCGCAGCGCCTCGGTCGGACAGGAGGCGATCGCCGCCTCGCAGGCCGCCCGGTGCTCCTCGGCCGGGGTGGCGTCCAGCACCGCGAGCGAACCGTCGTCGCGGACCTCGAAGAGCTCCGGCGCCTCGGCCTCGCACAGGCCCAGGCCGCTGCACTTGCCCTCGTCGAGCTCGATACGCAGACCCATCACTTCTCCAGGGAGAATCGGAACGGCATGCGCTTCACCCCGCGCATGAAGTTGGTGCCCAGCAGCTCGGGCTCGCCGACCTCGAACTGCGGGATGCGGAACAGCAGCTCGCGAAACAGCGCCTTGAGCATGGACTTCGCGAGCTGGTTGCCCAGGCAGAAGTGCACGCCGCCGCCGCCGAAGCCGGTGTGCGCCTTCGCGTTCTCCCGGGAGAGGTCGAACTTCTCCGGGTCGTCGAAGACCTTCTCGTCCATGCAGCCCGACGGGTAGAACATGACGACCTTGTCGCCGGGGACGATCTTCTTGCCGCCCAGCTCGGTCTCGACGACCGCGGTGCGGCGGAAGGTCATGACCGGGCAGGCGTACCGGACGAACTCCTCGATCGCGTTGTTGATCCGGCCGTCGAAGTCCTCCATGAGCCACTGCTTCTGCTCGGGGAAGTGGGTGAAGGCGCGGACGGTGAACGCCGAGGTGTGCCGGGTGGTGTCGGTGCCGGCGACCGCCATGAGCACGAAGAACGAGCCGATCTCGAACTCGTCGAGCTTCTGGCCGTCCACCTCGGCGTTGATCAGCGAGGTGATCAGGTCGTCGGACGGCTCCGCGGTCTTCAGCTCGATGAGCTCGGCGGCGATGTCGTGCAGGTTCGTCGCGGCCTGCACCTGCACCTCGTCGGCGGCGCGGCCGGCGAGGACCTCGTCGTCGGCCCAGGCGACGATGTCGGCGGCGTTGCGCTCAGTGGCCTCGCGCAGGTGCTCGGGGACGCCCATGATGTCGCAGAAGATGCGGGTGGGGAGCACCTTCGCGACCCGCTGGACGAAGTCGATCTCGCCGGAGGGCTCGGCGACGACGTCGTCGACGATCTCCTTCGCGGCCAGCGCGATCCGGTCGTCGATCAGCTTGATCTGCTTGGGCGTGAACGCCGAGGCGACGAGCTTGCGGAGCCGGTCGTGCTTGGGGTTGTCCATCGCGAGGAAGGACTGGGTCAGCTCGAGGAAGATCGGCGGGAGCAGATCGAACAGCACACCCTGCCCGGAGATGAAGGTGTCGTTGTCCCGGCTGACCGTGACGATGTCGGCGTGGCTGACCACCGCCCAGTAGCCGGGGTCGTCGGGGTCGGGGGTGACGGCGTCGTCGACCGGACGCTGCCAGGAGACCGGCTGCTCGCGGCGCAGGACCTTGAAGGTCTCCTCACGCTGCTCCGAGGTCTGGTTCCAGAACGCCTTGGTCGAGATGTCGATCGGGTAGTGCTCGGGCTTGCCCTCGCTGGTGGCCGGGATCATGTCCACGGCGTCCGGGTCGTACATCTCCGACTCGAAGTCGGTGGCGTCGAAGGTGGCGGTCATCGGATCTCCTCCGAGCCCGGCGGGGTGCTCCGCGGGCGGAAAGCTGGTGACACGGGGTCACTGACGAGTGTGCGGAGAGACGTGGGGACGGTCGTCTCCCCGGGAGGGGGAGGTCGTACCCCCATCGGGAGAGGCGGCCCCGTCCCCCGGTGAGGGGGTACCGGGGGACGGGGCCGATGGCGGGGCAGGCCTCAGTCGTCGGCGTGGCTCAGCAGGACGTCGTACGGACGCGCCTCGCGGGTGCCGGACAGGTCGAGGTGGACGTTCTTCTCCTCGACGTAGGGGTCCAGCGCGCGTGGGCCGAGCTCACGGCCGACGCCGGACTGCTTGTACCCGCCGAACGGCACCTCGCAGTTGATCTGGTGCGCGTCGTTGATCCAGACCGAGCCGGCCTTGATCTTCTCGGCGACGTCCAGGGCCCGGGAGTTGTCGCGGCTCCACACCGACGACGCCAGCCCGTACTGCGTGTCGTTGGCCAGGGCGACGCCCTCGGCCTCCGAGCCGTAGCGGATGACCGACAGCACCGGACCGAAGATCTCCTCGCGGGCGATCCGCATGTCGTTGCGGACGCCGGTGAAGATGGTCGGCTGGATCCAGTGACCGCCCTCGTAGCCCTCGACGTGGGCCTCGTCGCCGCCCAGGACCGCGGTGGCGCCCTCGTCCTTGCCGGACCGGATCAGCTCGAGGATCCGGTCCTTCTGCTTCGCCGAGACGACCGGGCCCATGTCGGTCTCCCAGTCCCGGGTGTCCCCGAGCCGGATGGTGGACGCGCGGGCGACCATGCGCTCCACGAACTCGTCGTGCAGCGAGTCCGGCAGCAGCAGCCGGGTCATCGACTCGCAGATCTGGCCGGAGTACAGCATGCAGCCGTAGAGCACCCCGTCGACGGCGATGTCGAGGTCGGCGTCGTCGAGGACCAGCGCCGGCGACTTGCCGCCGAGCTCCAGGGTCACGGCCTTGACCGTGCCCGAGGCCAGGCGCATGATCTCGCGTCCGACGTCGGTGGATCCGGTGAAGCCGATCTTGCCGACGCCCGGGTGGCTGGCCAGGCGCGCGCCGGCGTCCGGGCCGGGGCCCGGGACGACGTTGAACACACCCGGCGGCAGCCCGCACTCCTCGGCAATGGCCGCGAACTCCAGCGCCGACAGCGGGGTCTTCTCGTCCGGCTTGAGGATCACCGAGTTGCCGACGGCCAGGGCCGGGGCGAACTTCCACAGGCTCAGCAGCAGCGGAAAGTTCCACGGTGCGATCGCGCCGACCACGCCGATCGGCTCCTTGCGGAGCGTCGACTGGCCGAGCACCGGGAACGTGGCCCGCGGCATGGGCGTCTCGAACTCGTAGCGCTCCGCCAGGCCGGCGAAGTACTCCAGGTGCGGGGCGCAGTAGCCGACGTGGAAGCCGGTGGCCTGACGCACGGTGGCGCCGTTGGCCATGATCTCCAGCTCGACCATCTCGTCGAGCCGCTCGCCGAGCCGGTCGGCGATCGCGCGCATCACCGAGGCGCGGTGCGCCGGGGTGGCTCGCGACCAGCCGCCGTCGTCGAAGGCGGCCTGGGCCGCGTCGACGGCCGCGTCGATCGCCGACGCGCCACCGGAGGCGGCGGTGGCGACCAGCTCACCGTTCTGCGGGTCACGGATCTCGAGGCGGTCGTTCGAGTCCACGTCCTCGCCACCGATCCGCATCGGGAAGTGGCGGACGGTCGTCCCGGCGGTCATGCGGTCGGGTCCAGGACGATCTTGGTGGCTTCGCGCTCCTCGAACATCCGGTACGCCTCGGTCGCCTGCGACATCGGCATGCGGTGCGAGATGAACCGGCTCGGGTCGAGCTTGCCCGCCGCGATGAGCGCCAGCGTCTCGTCCATGTAGTTCGTGATGTTCGCGACGCCCTGGGCGATGGTGACGCCCTTCAGGTACAGGTCGCCGAAGGGCAGCTCGATGCTGTCCTCGGTGTACACACCGGGGATCGAGATCGCGCCACCGGAGCGGACCAGGGTGCAGGCCGACAGCAGCGCCGACGGGTGCCCGACGGCGTCGATCACGACGTCGGCGCCCCGCCAGTCGGTGAGGTCCTGCACGGCGTCGGCCGGGTCGGTCTCGTCGGCGTTCACCGGGACGGCACCGATGGCCTCCGCCTCCTTGAGGCGGGCCGGGACCTTGTCCACCACGATCGTCTGCGCGGCGCCGAGCACGTTCGCCGACATCGCGGCACACAGCCCGACCGGGCCGGCCCCGACCACGGCGACGGTGTCGCCGGGCTGGATGAACTTGCGGACGGCCTCGTAGCCGGTCGCCATGATGTCGCCGACGAACAGCTTGTCCTCGTCGTTGCCCTTGCCCTCGTCGGAGAGCTTGCGCAGCGTGCGGTCGGCGTTCGGCACGATCACGTACTCGGCCTGGCCGCCGGACAGGCTGCCGAAGGTCACCCCGAGCCCGAAGATCATCGTGCCGAAGCACTGGCCCGGCCGGTTGCGGCGGCAGTTGTAGCAGTTGCCGCAGCTCACGACGCAGGAGGCGACGGCGCGGTCGCCCTCGGAGACGAGGTTGACCGCGGATCCGACGGCCTCGACGGTGCCGAGGAACTCGTGGCCGAGCACCACGTCGTCCTCGATCACGATGCGCCCCTCGTAGGGGTGCAGGTCGGTCCCGCAGATCGCCGTGAGGTCGACCCGCAGCAGGACGTCACCGGGGTCGGTGATCTCCGGCTTCGGGACCTCCATGACCTCGATCTTGTGCGGCTCGCGGAGCACGACCGCCTTCATGGTCGCCATCGGATCGGCGTCCTTCCTCTGCTCTGGGACGGGGCGGTCAGGCGTTCGCGGTCGCGTCCTTCTCGGCGACCAGCTCCCGGTACATCGGGAACATCGGCTTGGTCAGCGGGACCAGCTTCAGGATCTTGTTGACCGGGCCCTTGGCCTTGACCTCGCCCTTGGCGAGACCGACGGCGAGGTTGTACTCGCCGCGCCAGAACTTGTCGCCGGTGTCGGCGCGCATCATCAGGGTGATGTCGGCCTTGTCGTCGTCGGCGCCGGTGTGGACCTCCATCGCCGGCTCACGCATCTTGACCCACATCTCGGTGTCCGGGTCGGTGTAGAGCACGCGGAGGTTGATGCCGGCGGCACGCATCTTCGGGCCGGACTCGGGGTGGTCGTTGGCCGCGCGGAAGACGCCGCCGATGTAGGTGTCGACCTCGTTGCTGTCGGCGAAGAAGCCCATGGTGATCTCCTCGTTGAGTGCAGGGGCAGACGTCCGGGGGCCGGGCGCTGCCGTCGGACCAGATGGTGGCCGGGGAGCGAGGGAGGTCACATCGCTCCCGGGGGGTGGTTCCGTACTCCCTACGGAGGCACAGTGTGTGACCGGCTGCCCCGGGAGTGACCGCTGTGGGCCGTCAGGCGGTGGCCGGCTCCGCGTACCGCGCGCGCAGCTCGCCCTTGACGAGCTTGCCGGTGGCGCTGCGGGGCAGCTGGTCGGTGAAGTCCACGCTGCGCGGGGCCTTGTAGCGGGCGATCCGCTCGCGGACGAACTCGAGGAGCTCGGCCGCTAGCTCCGGCGAGCCCTCGACGCCGTCGGGGGTCTGCACGACCGCCTTGACCTGCTCGCCCATCTCCGGGTCCGGCACGCCGATGACGGCGACGTCGTAGACCGCGGGGTGCAGGGTGAGGACGTCCTCGATCTCCTGCGGGTAGATGTTCACCCCACCGGAGATGATCATGAATGCCTTGCGGTCCGTGAGGAACAGGTAGCCGTCGGGGTCGAGGTAGCCGACGTCGCCGGTGGTGGACCAGTTGTCGTGCTCGGGGTGGCGGCCGGCACGGGTCTTCTCCGGGTCGTTGTGGTACTCGAACGGCGGTACGTCGCGCTCGAAGTAGACGGTGCCGACCTCGCCGGTCGGCAGCTCGCGGCCGTCGTCGTCGCAGACGTGGATGACCCCGAGGCCTGCCTTGCCGACCGAGCCGGGCTTGTCCGCCCACGCCGCCGGGTCGATGAAGGTGACGCCGTTGCCCTCTGTCGAGGAGTAGTACTCGTACAGGACCGGGCCCCACCAGTCGATCATCTTCTGCTTGACGTCGACCGGGCACGGCGCGGCGGCGTGCACGGCCACCCGCAGCGAGGAGACGTCGTAGGACGTCCGGACGGCGTCGGGGAGCTTGAGCATCCGGACGAACATCGTCGGGACGAACTGGCCGTGGGTCACCCGGTGGTGCGCGATGTGCGCCAGCGCGGCCTCGGCGTCGAACTTCTGCGCCATCACCACGGTCCCGCCGAGGGCGTGCACGATGCCGCCGAAGCGCAGCGGCGCGGCGTGGTACACCGGCGCCGGCGAGTAGTAGACGGTGTCCTCGCCGAAGCCGTACATCGGGCCGAACACCGCGGTGTAGAGGTCACCGGGCTCGTCGACCTGGATCGTCGGCAGCGCGGGCTTGATGCCCTTGGGGCGTCCGGTGGTGCCCGAGGAGTAGAGCATGTCCGCGCCGCGGGGCTGCTCGGGCAGCGGCCCGTCGACGGCGAGCTCCGTCGCGGCGCCGAGCGACTCGTGGCCCTCGACCGCTCCCCCGAAGGCGAAACGGCGCTCCACGCCGGGGGTCCGCTCCACGAGCGCCTCGGCGAGCTCGCGCTTCGCGGCCGAGACGAACAGCACCCGGGCACCGCAGTCGTCCACGATGTAGGCGGCCTCGTCCGCGGCGAGGTGGTGGTTGATGCCGGTGATGTACAGGCCCGAGCGCATCGCCGCCCAGTAGATCTCGAAGACCTCGGGGGCGTTGTCGGAGAGGAAGGCGACGTGGTCGCCGCGGCGCAGCCCGGCGTCGCGCAGGACGTGGGCGATCCGGCGCGAGCGGTCGTCGAGCTCGGCGTATCCCCCGCTCGGGTGCGGAGCCGTCGCCGGCCGGCCGCGTCGTCACACGGTGCGGCGGTCCCGGTTCCGGCCCGCGAGATGCCCGGCGATCGCGCCCATGACCACGGCGGTGAGCAGGGTGAGGACGAGCTGGGTCGGGTCGAGCCCACCGGTGCCCAGCACCACCAGCGGCAACACGAGCAGGTACCCGGCGACGGCCGCGCCGGCGCCGTGCACCCGCGGGTCGACGGCGTCGCCGATCCGGTAGCCCGCCAGCACGAACGCGACGACCGCGGTGATGATCAGCCAGGCCGGCCCGACGACCGGGATCTGCGAGCCCAGCGGCGCGGCGAGCCCGCCGATCACGAGCACGCTGAACGCCAGCGAGGCGCCGCGGACCAGGCTGACCCAGTCCACGCGGTCGGAGAACCAGTCGAACCCCGGGACGGCCACGAGGTCTCCCTTCGGTCGCTCAGCGCAGGTGTCGCAGCGCGGAGGGCGTCAGCAGCGGGACGGTCCCGACCACCAGCAGGGCCATCGCCGGGATCGTCTCCCAGCGCCCCGCCACGGCGAGGAGCACCACCGACACAACGGACAGGACGACCGCGGGGTAACGGGCGACGCGGCGGCGCAGCGCCAGGGCGGCGCCCGCCGCGAGGAGCAGCACCGCGAGGACGAGCAGCAGCCAGGTCGGGTACGGCGCCGTCGCCCCGGACGCCACGACCGGGGCACCCTGGCCCGCCAGCGTGCTCGCCGTGTCCTCGTCGACCGTCGGCTCCGGCCGCAGCCCGGCCCACGCGACGGCCAGCAGCACCGCGCTCAGCATCCACGCGGCGGCCGACAGGACCAGGGCCCACGGCATCGTGGACCGGCTCCGCACCTGCTCGATCATGGCCGCAGGCTAGAGGGACCGCCCGGGCGTAGGCCCCCTCCGCACGCAGGGACACCCACTACGGGAGAGGGAGTCACCACCGCCGGGAGACGAGCCTCCGGAGCCCGGGGCGTCCACTGGTGCGATGACCGATCCCGTGTCCGGCGGCAGGCCGCCCCGCGGGCCGGCGGTCGACTTCACCGACGTGACGACGATGATCGACGACACCCCGGTGCTGTTCCGACTCGGGCTGCACCTGGCGCCCGGCACCGTGACGGTGTTGATGGGCCCGTCCGGCTCGGGCAAGACCACCCTGGTGCGCCACCTCGCCGGGCTCGTCGCGCCGGGCCGGGGCACCGTCACCGTCGGCGGTGTCGACGTGCACGCGGCCGGCGAGACCGAGCTGCGACGCCTGCGCCGCGGCATGAGCGTGCTGTTCGGCGGCCCGTCGGTGTTCGAGTCGTCGCTGTTCGGGTCCCTGTCGGCCTACGACAACCTGACCTACGCCCTCGATGGCCGCGGTCTGTCCGCGGAGCGGGTCGAGCGCATCGCGATGCACCGGCTGCGCGAGATGCGGCTGCACGACCGGGCCGACGCGCTCCCCGCGGAGCTGCCGGCACACGGACGCAAACGGCTCGCGATCGCCCGCACCCTCGCCGTGGAGGCGCCGGTCCTGGTCCTCGACGAGCTGGAGACCGGGCTGGACGCCGCGCACGCGGACACGCTGGTGACGGCGGTCCGCGAGCAGCAGGAGCGGTCGGGGGCGACGGTGCTGGTCACCACGCACGACGTCGCGCTGGCCCGGGAGCTGGCCGACGTCGTCGCGATCCTGTGCCACGGCCGGATCGTGGCCTGCGGGCCGCCCGCGGAGCTGCTGCACGGCGTCGCCGCCGTCTCCGACGTCGAGCGCCGCTTCCGGATCTCGGACCTCCTCGGCCCGCCCGACCCGGACGCGACCCGCGCCGAGCTGGAGGGGCCGCGCCGGGGCTCCCGGACCGTCGAGCTCGACCCGCGGCTGGTGGTGCCCGCGCTGGTGGTGCTGGCGCTGGTCACCTCGTACTGCCTGTTCCTGCTGCTGACCCGCTGATGACCTGCTGGTGACCCGATGGGCCTCACAGCAACGGTGCCAGCACCCCGACCACGACGAACGCGACGCCGACCACCAGGCAGGCCGTGGCGCCGCGGCGGATGACCGCCACCCGGTGCCGCTGCAGCTCGGCGGGCCTCCCCGGGACCGCGCCGAGGCCCGCGGCGTGCCGGCGTCCCGCCCACCCCATGAGGGCGAGCAGGACGCCCAGACCCGCGAAGGTCAGGACGGTCCAGGCGGGACTCACCCGCCGCCGCCCGGCGCGGGCGGGACCGTCTGCGGCGTGCCCGAGGGCAGGCCCGGGCTCGCGCCGGTGGGCGCGTTGTCCGGGTCGGCGGGGCGGTAGTCGTCGGCGTAGCGGACGTCGCCGTCGGCCAGCGAGTCGGTCATCCACTGACCCCAGAGGCCGATCCGGCGGTCGAACAGCACCAGCTCGCGGAGTCGGTCCTTGACCTGGTCGAAGTTCGCCGGGACGCCCGGGGTCACCGCCCCCGACCGGCCGACGTTCCAGCCGAACTGGTTCTGCACCGGGCCGAACACCTGGCCGGCCGGGCCGCCGAAGGCGGCCTTCGCGTAGTCGGGCTGCAGCTGGTCGGCGCCGATCGGGCCCAGCGCCCCGCCGTTCGCGCGGGTGGCGTTGTCGATCGTGGTGGCCCGCGCGACGGTCGCGAAGTCGGCGCCGCCCCGCAGGTCGGCCGCGATCTTGTCGGCGGCCTCCTTGCTGGCGACGACGATGTTGGACAGCTCGCGCTTCTCCGGGGTCCCGAGCCGCTGGGCATACTTCGGGAACTCGGCACGCAGGTCGTCGTCGGTGACGGTCACGTCCTTGGTGACCTTGTCGAACAGCTCCCCGACGACCATCTGCTGGCGGACCTCGTTCATCACCTTGTCCTCGGTGGTGCCGACGTTGCCGAGGACCTTGACGAAGTCGTCGCGCGCACCGGGGCCGTTGCCGAGCTGCTGGGTGATGTACTGGTCGAGGGTCTGGCGGACCTTCGCGTCCGCGACGCCGACGCCCAGCTCGGTCGCCCGGTCCTCCAGCACCATGCTCAGCGCGACGGCCTTGGCCGCGTCGCGGCGGAAGCCGTCCATCTTCACCGGGTCCTCGACCGGCGGCTGGACGCCGTAGAGCGCACGCAGGGTCTGCACCCGGTCGTCGAGGTCGGTGACGGTCACGACCCGGTCGCCGACGGCCAGCGCCGCGCCGTCGGGGACCTGCTGCATCTTCCACCAGACCCCGCCGCCGACCCCGGCGACGAGGGCGAGGACGAGGACTCCCGCCACGATCCGGCCGGTCCAGGTGGTCCGGACCCGGTCGAGGGCGGCGCCGGCGATCCACGCCAGTGTGGACTTGACTCGCATCACATCACTCCAACGAGCTTCTCCCGGGCGGGGGTACTCCGCGCGGGGTCGGCCGGGCCGTGCGCGGGCGGGAACGCCCGCACCACGACCCGTGCGGCCAGGTAGGACAGCAGTACGGACAACGCCAGGAGCAGCCCGAACTCGCGCATGAGGGCGAGGTCGGACAACGCCAGCACGGCGAACCCGGTGCCCGAGGTGAGGGCGGCGAGGGTCACCGCGGTCCGCAGGCGCGGGTCGCGCGTGCGGACGGCGTCGCAGGTCATCACGGTGAACTCACAGCCGACGGCGGCGGTGAGCGACCCGAGCGCGACGGTGAGCGGGTTCAGCGGGATGCCGAACCCCCAGAGCAGGAACAGGTTGGCGCCGGTCGCCAGCACGGCGGCCAGTGCGGCGCGCAGCGCGTCGCGCCGGTGCCGCAGCCCGACCCCGAGCACCAGCGCCGCGGCGACCAGGCCGGCGGTGCCGGCGAGGTAGCGGTCGGCGGAGACGAGCTCGTAGCCCTGCACCGCGACGGCGGGCAGCCCGGAGACCTCGGCGACGAAGCCGGGCGGGGCCGGGGGCAGCTCGGCGGTGATCGCGTCGGTCAGCCCACGGAGCCGATCGAGGTCGTCGAGCCGGACGCCGAAGGACAGCACCGCGACCTGGCCGTCGGGCCGCAGCACCGCGCCGGTGAGGTACGGCGGCAGCAGCCGGACGCCGGCCCGGGTCTGCTCCTGGTCCGGGGTGGGGCCGAGGAACGACAGCAGCGTGGGCGCCGAGAGCGCGGGCCGCGCCTGGTCGCCGTGCAGCCGCACGATCGACTGCTGGGCCGTCGTCATCCACGTCCACGCCTGCGGGGTGAGCACGTCGCCCTTCCCGTCGGTGGACCGCAGGACGACGGCGAGCTCGCCGCCCGAGCCCAGGATCTGCTCGACCCGGGTGGCGTCGGAGACGGCGGGCAGCCCGGCCGACAACGCGTCGACGCTGGTCTGCAGGGGCAGGAAGGGCAGCGTGGCCCAGCCGCCGACCGCGACCAGACCGGCGAGGACGACGGCGACCAGCCGCGACCGGCCCGGGCGGGCCACCGGCCCGGGACCGTCCGGCGCCGCCGCGTCGTCGCCGGCGGGTGCACCTGCGTCGGCCGGGTCGGCGTCGGGGGCGGCCGGGTCCGGGTCGGCCGGGTCGGCGGCGGCATCGGTCGCGGGGTCGGCCGGCGCGGCGGACGCGGGCCGGTCCGGGCCGGCCCAGCCACCGGGCCGGTAGACGAACCAGCCCAGCGCCACCGCGAACGCGACGCCCAGGGCCAGGGTCGACCCGAGGTCCCGCACGAACGGCAGCGGCGAGAGCAGCAGCGCACCGAACCCGGCCGCCGTCCCCGCCGCGACGACGACGACCGTCCGCGGCCGTGCCCCGCGGGCGAAGTAGGTCGGGTAGTAGCTGCCCAGACCCACCAGGACCGGCAGGAACGCGACCACCCCGAGCGAGACGGGGCGGCCGATCCAGCCCAGCACGGCCAGCGTCGCCGCGGTCGCCGCGAGGGTCACCGCGAGCGGGATCAGCCGTCGCCGCCGCCGGGTCCAGGGCACCAGGAACAGGCAGAGCCCGATCGCGACGACTGCGACCGCGCCCAGGACCGGCGCCTCCCGGTCCACCGCGACGCCGAGCGAGGCGGTGATGGCCGGGACGCCGGAGACGGTGGCCTCGGCGGGCAGCTGCGCCCGGGCGACGGTGTCGTTCACCGCGGCGACGAGCTGCTCGGTCCCGGCCTGGTCGAGCCCCTCGCGGGGGCGGACCAGCACGGCCAGCGAACGGTTGTCGGGGACGACGTAGCGCCACTGCGGGCGCGGCTCACCGCCCGAACCCATGATCGAGTGGTCGATGAAGCGCTGGTTGCGCAGGGTCGGCAGACCCACCGGCAGGCCCTGCACGATCAGCGGGCCGTACCGGGCGTCGAACGCCGCGACGGCGGCGTTCGCGGCGGCGGCCGGGTCCTCGCCGCGCTGCCGGGCGGTGATCGCCGCGGCGCGCTGCAGCCCGTCGCGACGTCCGGTGAGCTCGGCGAGCAGCTTCTGGGACTGCGACGCCAGCTGGTTCAGCGTCGTCGCCGGGCCGTAGACCGAGGCGACGTCGGGCAGCTGCGACAGCTGCCCCTCGAGGCCGAGCACGTGCGGCAGCACGTCCCGGTCGAGCAGGCCGGGGGCCTGCGGGGCGCGCAGCAGCACGACGATCGGGTCGCCACCGAAGGAGCGGGCGAGCTCGGTGTAGCGCTGCACCGACGGGTCCGACGACGGCAGGAACGACTCGACCCCGGTCTCGACCTTCACCCGGGACACGCCGGCGACGGTCAGCGCCGCCAGGGCCAGCAGCATGATCCAGACCAGGGCGGAACGCCCCGACGGGCGCGACGCCGCGGATGCGGCGCCACGCCCGTCGAGGGTCGTGCGGAGGCCGCGGATCATCCGCCGAGCCCCAGGAGTCCACCACCGGACGGCGCCGGTGCCGGGGGCTGGTCGCCCTCGGCGGCCTCGCCCGTGGGCTGCGGCCCGACGGTGGGGGCCGGCCCGGGCGGCGGCGCCTGGTTCGCCGGTCCGGGATCGGCCACCTGCGGCGGGGGCGCGTCGTCCTGCGGGTTGTTCTGCGTGCCCGGCCGCGGGTACGGGTTGTTGTCGTCCAGCGGCGGGATCCCGTTGAGCGGGACGGGACTGCCCGCGAACGACTGGGCGTGGAACACCAGCATCACGCGCAGGAGCGTGCCGTTGGCATCGCCGCGCGACACCGCCTCACCGAAGTTGGTGAAGAACTGGTAGATGTCGCCGCCGTAGGGCTTCAGGTACTCCAGCATCGGGTTGAGCTGGAGCAGCGCCCGGTCGGCCTCGGGCAGCAGTGCCCGCAGGTCGTCGGAGAACTGCGGGACCTTGTCCAGGGTGACCGGGGCCTTGCCCAGGGTCGCGTCGAGCGAGGGCAGCAGTCCGCGCAGGTCGCGGGTGGTCGCCGGGAGCTCGTTCAGCGCCGCGTCGAGGGCGGGCGCCGCCCGGTCCAGGTTCGCCGCGACCGGGCCGAGCCCACCGGCGAGCCGGGACAGGTCGTCGCTGGCGTCGTGGGCGGCCTTCAGCGTCGGCGGCAGCTCCCGGACGGTGTTCTCCAGGTCGGTGCGGCTGTTCGCGGTGACCTCGGTGACCAGGTTGGCGTCGGTCACCAGGTCGGCGATGCGGCCGCGCTGCACGTCCAGCGCGGCGAGCACCGCGGCGGTGTTCTGCGAGAGCTGCTCCAGGTCCTTCGACTGCGCGGCGAGCGCGTCCAGGGCGGTGCCGCCCTCGCGACCGAGCTGGCCGAGGCCGGCCAGCGCGCCGTCGACCCCCGCCTGGGTGTCCTTCGTGGCCGCACCCAGCGACTGCAGGGTGGAGGCCAGCGCGACGCGGCGATCGTCGGGCAGCGTCCGGATCAGGTCGTCGAGCAGGACGGCGGACTGCACGGCGCCGTCGGGGAGCCGGCTGCCGTCGGGCAGCTCGGCACCGCGGCCGTCGACGAGGGACACGTAGGTCTCCTCGACCAGCGTCTTCGAGTTGATGCGGCCGGTGATGCCCTCGTGCAGCGGGATGGCGTCCTCGTCGGTCAGGTTGACGACCACCTCGGCGCGCCCGTCCGGGGTCGCCTCGACGGTCAGGACCTTGCCGACCTTCACCCCGTTCAGGGTGACATCGGACTGCGGGACCAGGTTGTTGACCTTGTCGACGTGGAACGACGTCGTGTACTGCTCCTGGGTGTAGCCGGGTACGTAGCCGCCGACCGAGGTCCAGAAGAACAGGAACACGAACGCCGACGCCGCGGTGAAGGCGAGCAGGATCGTCGTCCTGATCGCGGGGAGCGCGGAGTGGGGGATCTTCATCCGGGGGTCACCTCCTTACCGGGGCGTCTGGGAGAGCTCGTCGGCGCCGGGCGCCGGGATGGTGGTCGGGCCGAACTGGAGCAGACCGCGCAGGATGCCGCCGTTGGCGTCGCGCAGGCTGGTCACCGACGACGTCTGGTAGACGAAGGCGTTCAGGTCCGGCAGGTACTGCTGGAGGCCGGCGGTGACCGGGTCGAGCCGGCCGGAGATCTCCTTCAGCGCGGGCAGCGTCCCGTTCAGGTCGTTCACGAACGGGCGCAGGTCCGCCGCGACCGGCATGAGCTTCTCGGCGACCGGCCGGGCCTTGTCCACGGTGGTGTGGAGCGTGTCGACGGTGTCGGTCAGCCGGTCCAGCGCGCCGGGCAGCTGCTCCGAGGCGGCCCGGACGTTGTCCAGGGTCGGGTCGAGCTGGTCGGAGAGCTGCGCGACGTTGCCGGTGGCCGCACCGAGGTTGTCGACGACGCCGGGCAGCTGGTTCAGCGAGTCACGCAGGGCCTGGCTCTGCGCGGACACCGTCCTCAGCGTGGTCGACAGCGAGTTCGCCAGGGCGGTGAGCCGCTTCTCGTCGCCGCCGACGGCGGTGGAGAGTTGGCCGATCGAGGTGACCAGGCGGGCCAGGTTGTCGCGGCGCCGGTCGAGCTGGTCGACGACCGGCTTGAGCCGGTCGACCACCTCGGTGGTGGCACGCACGCCCTGCGGGAGGTCCTGGGGCGCCGTCGCGAGGGCGACGTCGGACGCCTCCAGCAGCGACTGCACCGCGGCGAGCGCGTTCTGGTCCAGGTGGGCCAGTGCCGCGTCGATCTGCACCGGCGGCTTGGCGTTGGCGACGGGGAGCACGCCGTAGTCGTCGAGGACCTTGCCGGCGGGGGTGCCGGGGTCCATCTCGATGTACATCTCGTTGAGCGGGCTCTTCGGCCGCAGGACCACGGTGGCGTTGTCGTAGACGGGGCCGTCGTAGTCGTTGCGGTCGATCGCCAGGAGCACCCGGGCGGTGCCCTCCGGCGTGAGCTCGGAGGAGCGGATGTCGCCGACCGGGACGCCGGACATCCGGACCTCCTGGCCGCGGCCGGGGGCCAGCGCCGGGGTCTCGGAGAAGGTCGCGTAGACCATCCGCTCGTTCGCCCACGGCGGCACGAACCGCTGCTGGGACAGGATGTAGCCCCCGCAGACCAGGCCGAGCACCATCACGACGCCGAGGGCGATCACGTTCCGGCCCAGACCGGGCTCGTTGCGGACGCGGTCCAGTCCGGACCGGAACCTGGCCCGGAACCCGCGGGGGGCCTCCGGTGCAGGTGTGGGAGTTGCCGCCATCACCGACCACCCGTCCCGTGGAAGATCTGCTGGAACATGTTCTCCAGGCTCACCGAGCCCAGGCCGGGCACGGTGCCGAGGCCGGGACCGGGGTGGAAGGACACCGCGTGCCCGTTGGGGTCGACGTAGGCGCCGGTCCTGCTGAGGTTCGAGAACATGTGACCGACCTCGTCCTTGAGGGGGACACCGCGGCTGTCGACCGCGGAGTACGGGCCCTCGCCGACGAACGGGGTGTTCAGCGAGTCGAGGACCGGTCCGCCCAGTCGCTCGAGCGGCGCCGGCAGGTCGTCGAGGACCCGCGTCGCGCCCTCGCTCGCCGGGACCAGGCCCTCGACCAGCGGGCGGGCGTCGACCAGCGCCGCGCGCAGGTCGGACACCAGCGGGCGGGCGTCGGCCAGCACCGGCTCGGCACGGCCCAGGAGCTCGTCCAGCTCCTGGACGGTGGGCCGGGCCGGGCCCGCGGTGTCGCGCAGCTTGTCCAGCGACACGTTCAGCCGCTTCAGGCCGGCGTCGGTGGTGTCGAGGACGCCGGGCAGCCTGGAGACCGCGGCGGCGACCGGACCGGAGGTCTCGGCCAGGACCTGCGTGGTGTCCTGCAGGTTCGCGACGATGCCGTCCAGCTGCCCCGGCTCGCGGTTCAGCGTGCCGGTGGTGCGCTGCAGACCCCGCACGACCTCGGTCAGGTCCTTCTCCGGCTGGGTGCCGCGCAGCGACTCGACGACCCCGGCGGCCGGACCGAGGGTCCCCGGCGCCGTGGCGAGGAGCTCGTGGAGCGCCTCGTTGCCGCCGGCGTTGCCGAGGGTCTCGTCGAACTGGGTGACCGCGGCCTTCGCGCCCTCGAGGGCGTCGGGCTGGAGACGCTCGGCGACGTCGTCGACCTCGGTGGGGAGCCGGGTGCGGTCCACCGGGATCTGCTCGGTCCACTCCGCGGAGCGGTCACCGCCCGGGACGAGGTCGATGTAGAACAGGCCGGACAGCAGGGTGGTGGGCCGCAGCCGTGCCGACGGCTGGTCGCCGACGGTGTCCACGACCTCCGGGTCGACGACGACGGTCACGATCGCGCCGCCGTCGGGCGCCGGGTCGACCGAGCTCACGACACCGGAGTCGACACCGGCGACCTTCACCTTCGAGACGTCCTCGAAGAGGAACTGGTTCGCGGTGAAGTGCACGGTCCGGGTCGAGGCGCCGGTCAGCTTCATGAGCAGCGTCGTGACCTGCGGCTTGAGCAGGCCCAGGACCAGCGACAGCAGCATGATCCCGATGACCGCGAGAGCGGCCACCCAGAGCGGGAGCCGGCGGCGCAGCCGTGGCGTGCCGGTGCCCTGTGCGGGGGCGGTCATCGGTTACCTCCCAGAAGGCCGCCGCCGGCGGCGCTGTCGCCCTGGCCGGGCTGCTCCTGGGGCGTCCGGTTGGACGGGCCCGGGGCGGGCAGCAGGCCCAGCGATGCGTCGTTCGGTGCCTGGCCGGGGGCCGGGTACGGGTTGCTCGCCGCGGTGGGGTCGGGCAGACCCGCCGCTCCGACGAAGGACTCCGGCCGGACCATCAGGGTGAACCGCAGGTGGTGGCCCGCGGCATCGCCGTCGGACAGGCCGGACGAGGCGCTGGTGAACCACTGCGCGATCTCCGGCGCGTAGGGCGCCAGGACCTGCAGCGGGGTGTTCGCGAAGCCGACTCCCTGGGTCACCTTCGGCGCGACGGGGCGCGCATCGGCGACGGCGGGGGTCAGCGAGCCGAGCGCGGGCTCGGCCGAGTCGGAGACGCCGGGCAGCTTGTCCAGCGGCTGCGGGGCCTCGACCAGCACGCCCCGCAGGTCCGGGGTGGCGTCGCCGAGCGAGCGGGACCCGGTCTGCAGCTGCGTCATCGCCGAGTTCGTCGACGCCAGCGGCTGCTGCAGGTCCTCCAGGGCCTTGCGGGCGGCCGGCAGCGCCTCGGGGGCGATGTCGAGGGTGTCCCCCAGCGCCGTGCCCTTGTCCGCGTCGATCGCCGCGAACGTGGTGTCGAGCTGCCCGACCAGCGAGGAGATCTCCTGCTCCCGGCCGGCGAAGCGCGAGGACAGGCTCTCCAGCGACTGCAGCATCCCGGTCAGGTCGCGGCCGCCGTCGACCGACAGCGACCGGGCGGTCGTGCCGAGCGAGGGCAGGATCTGCGGGCCGGCCTTCGCCACGTCCGCCAGGTCCTGGCCGTGTCCGGCCGCACCGTTGCCGAGCTGCTGCAACGCGGAGCGGGTGGAGTCCTGGGTGGCCGGGTCGAAGACCTTGGCCAGGTCCAGCAGCTGCACCGCGCCGCGGGAGCGCTGGACCGGGAGCACGTCGTCCTCGCCGAGGACGCCGGCCTGCTCGGTGCCGATGTCGAGGTCCAGGTACTGCTGACCGAGACCGGACCGGCCGGTCACCGCGGCCGAGCCGTCCTTGAAGACCTTCGTGGCGGCGTCGTCGAGCTGCATCCGGACCTGCGGGACGCCGTCGGCGAGGGTGATGTCGTCGACGCGTCCGACGCGGACCTGGCCGACCCGGACGTCGTTGCCGACGGCGAGGTCACCGGTGTCCGAGACGGCCGCGGTGCGGAACTCGTGCTGGGCGAAGGGCAGACCCTTCTGGGCGGTCAGCGCGACGTAGAGGAAGAACCCCGCCGCGACGAACATCAGCAGGCCGATCACACCGGATCGGAAGCGCGCGCCGCGCTTGGGCTTGGCACTCGCCATTACTGGCCTCCCAGCAGGGTTCCGAGCGCGCCCTGCTCCTGCTCCGGGCTGAGCCCGGTGGCGCTGCTCTCGGGGGTGGGCTGGCTCTGCAGCAGGGTGTTGGAGTCCTGGCCCGGCTGGGCCGCGGTCCCCGGCCCCGGCTGGGACGGGGCGGGCTCGTTCACCTGCGGGTTCGGGCTGGCGTCCGGTCCGGGCGCGGGTGCGGAGTCCGGCACGCCGCCCGGCAGGAATCCGGTGACCGGGTCACCGTTGAGCACGTAGCTGGCCCGGAAGTAGTGGGACAGCCCGTCCTTCTGGTTGGTGGTCAGCGCCCAGTTCCGGATGAAGCCGAGCACGTTGCCGAGGTTCCCGTTGAGCTCCCGGACGATCGGCTCGGCACCGGTGACCGTGCGCTGCAGGTCCGGGCCCGCGGCCCGGAGCTCCGCGGCGACCGGCCGGGCCTGGTCGAGCAGCTCGCTCGCCCGGTCCAGGACCGGGTCGGCCGAGGCCAGCGCCGGGTCGGCCGAGTCGGCGAAGCGCTGCAGCTCACGGCTGATGTCCACCAGGTTGTCGGTGGTCGGCCGCAGGTTGCCCAGGGTGACCGCGGTGGACTGCGCCGTGCCGGCGAGCTCGCCGAGGGTGGCGCGGGCCGCGGCCAGGGTGCCGGGGAGCTCCTGCAGGGTGCCGCGCAGCTGCGCGTCGCGGGCGGCGGTGGTGTCGAGCAGCGACGTGGTCGAGGCGACCAGGCCGTCGAGCCGCCTGCCCTGGTCGACGGCGAGTGCGCCGGTGACCGGCTCGACCTGGTCGATGACCCGGCCGAGCAGCTCGTTCTGGTCGGACAGGACGCCGACGAGCTGGTGGGTGTCCTTCATGGCCGGGGCGAGCGCGGCGAGGGTCTTCTGGATGTTCTCGCCGTTGTTCGCGGTGCCCTGGCCCAGCGTGGTGACCAGTGCGGCGAGCGCGCCCGCCGTCGGGTCGTCCAAGGTGTCGAGGATGTTCTGCAGGTCGGCCTCCTGGCCGGTCCGCTCCACCCCGATGGGCTGGTTCATGGGCAGCTCGGGCGAGCCCGGGGTGCCGGTGTTCAGGTTGAGGAAGCGCTCCCCGAGCAGCGACACCGGGGCGACGGTCACCTTCGCGTCGGCGTGGATCGGCAGGGCGCGGGTGTCGACGCGCAGCGGGACCTCGGCGACCTTGCGCTGCGGGTCGAACTGGAGCTGCCCGACCTCCCCGACCGTGACGCCGTTGATCTTGACCTGCTGGCCGGCGAGGATCGGGCTGACGTCGGCGAACTCCGCGATCAGGATCCGGCCGGACTCGGCGTTGGAGAGGCCGGCGGCGGCACCGGTGCCCGCGAGCAGCGCGACCAGGCCGACGGCGAGGACCCGCCAGCGGGAGACTCCGAGGCTCATCGCGGACCCTCCCCGCTGGCGTCGCCGAGCTGCGGCAGCAGCGGGGCGCCGGGCCCCTGCTCCCCGTTGCCCGAGGTCTGGTCGGCGGAGCCAGGGGCCGGGTTCAGGTTCGGGACGATCCCCGGCGGCGTCACGCCCGGCGGGTAGACGACCGGCGTGGCGGGGCCGGCCTGCGCGAAGATCCGCATGTAACGGCCGTTCGAGTCGAAGTTCTGCGCGGCGGATCCCCAGGTGGAGAGGAATCCGACGACGTCGGGGGTGTAGGGGCGCAGCGCCTCGAGCACCGGCGCGTAGCCGCCCGCGGTCTCGGCGAGGCCCGGCAGCGCCCGGTTCGACGAGTCGAGGAGGCCGGGGGTGCGGTCGAGCAGCGCCGAGGCCGCCTCGAGCGTGGGCTTGAGGTCGGCGACCAGTGGCCGCAGGTCCTGCAGCAGCGGGGCGAGCTGCTCGGACACGCCGGGCAGCTTCTCGGTCGCCGGGCGCAGGTCCTCCAGCAGCGGCAGGGCCTCGTCGGTGACGCCGGGGACCTTGTTCAGCGTGCCCTGGGCGGTGCGCAGCGTCGGGGGCAGCTTGGCCAGCGCGGAGCGGAGCTGCTCGCGCTGGGCGGCCGTCGCCCGGGCGCTGGTGCCCAGCTCGTCGACCACCGAGCCGAGGTCCTGCTGGCGCCTGGCCAGGGTGTCCACCGTGCCGTTGAGGTCGGTGACCAGCTTGGAGATCGCCGGACCGTCGGTGCCGATGCCGCGCAGCACGTTGCCGACCGCGGCGAGCGCCGGTCCGGCGGTGTCGACGGTGGCGTTGAGGTCCTGCTCGTGCCCGGTGACCGTGTTCTGCAGGGTGCCGACCAGGCTGGTCAGCCGCGCCCGGGTGGGCTCGTCGAGGGCGGCGAGCACGTCCGCGACCTCGGTCGGCTTCGGGAAGTCGCCCTGCACCATGCCGCCGCTCGGGATCTCGGCGTAGTCCTTGGGACCGTCCTGCACGAACAGCAGGCGCTCACCGACGACGGCCTTCCACTGCACGTGGACGAACGCGCCGGCGTGCAGCGGGGCCAGTCCGTCGTCGACGGTGAAGTCGACGACCGCGTGGCCCTCCTCGGGCCGCACGGACCGGATCTCGCCCGCCTGGAAGCCGTCGATGTAGATCGGTGCGCCGGGGATGAGGTTGGGGTTGCCGGCGGGCAGGACCGCGCTGACCGTGTACGGCTGCGTCCCGCCGACGGCGACGAACACACCGCCGACCACGAGCAGCGCCACCAGACCGGCGGCGATCTTGCCGAGGAGTCCGCTCATCGCTCAGTCCATCCCGAGCGGGCCGGCGGACTGTCCCGCGAGGAACTGCTTGACGAACGGGTCCTGGTGCTCGAAGGCCTCGTGCGCCGGTCCGTAGTGGACGACCTCGCCCTTCCAGATCAGGCCGACGTAGTCGCTGACCTTGCGGGCGGTCTTGATGTCGTGCGTGACCAGCAGGTACGTGCCGCCGTGCTGGTTGTGGACGTCCATGATGATGTCGCAGAGCAGCGAGGTGCGGACCGGGTCGAGACCGGAGTCCGGCTCGTCGAACAGCACGATGTCGGGGTTCATCACCAGCGCGCGGGCGAAGCCGGCGCGCTTCTTCATGCCGCCGGAGACCTCGTTGGGCGCCTTGTGCGCGGCCTTGGCCAGACCGACCTCGTCGAGTGCGGTCATGACCGTCTTCTCGACCTCCTTCTCCGACATCCGCGTGTGCTTGCGGAGCGGGAAGGCGACGTTGTCGTAGAGGTTCATGGAGCCGAACAGCGCGCCGTCCTGCCAGCAGACGCCGAACCGGGTCCGCATGTCGTAGCGCTCGTTCTCGCTCATCGACCAGATGTCGACACCGCCGACGTAGACCGCGCCGCGGTCCGGGGCGAGCAGCCCGACCAGGTGCTTGATGAGCACCGACTTCCCGGTGCCCGACGGGCCCAGCACGGTGGTGATGGCGTCGTGCTGGAAGTTGAAGTTGATGTTCTTCAGGATCTGGGTGCTGCCGAACGACTTCGCGAGGCCCTCGACCTGCAGGATCGGGTCCGTTCCGTACCGGAACTCCCGGGTCTCGGTCGACCAGCCGGGTCCGCGGGTGGCCGCGGCCTGGGTCCCCCCGTCGTGGACGGGTGGAATCTGCTGGGTGGGGTACTCGGAGTCCGGTCCGGTGTGCCGGGGCTGGTTCGGCGAGGTCACTGATCCTCCTGGACGACCTGGCGCGTGCCGGCGCGGGGGAACCGGCACGCGGATCACGTGCTGAGGGGAGCGGCCCCGGAGGCTTCCGGGGACCGTGGACGCGGGGGACGCGTCCGGCGGGACTGCGAGCGGGCACCTCGGTCCCGGGGAGCGGGCGCGGTGCGGCGGACCGGGCGGCGGGGAGCGACGTCCGGACCGTGGCCGGCTGGGGAGGGCCGGGACCGTGGCGGGGGGCTGTCGTCGGGGTTCGGGGGTTGTCGGGGCGGGCCGGGGAACTCCGGGGCCGGCCGCCGGGGATGAGCGGCACGACCCCGGAGAGGTCAGTTGGCGATCGGAGAGTTCGTCTCGAGCCCCCAGAAGGCCAGCGTGCCGATGGTCCCGATGACCGAGATCAGCACCAGGTTGATGATCATCGACTTCGCGGTGGCACGGCCGACGCCGACCGGCCCGCCGCTGGCGTTGTAGCCGTAGTAGAGGCCCACGCCGACGATCACGATGGACTCGGTCATGATCTTGACCATCACCGCGAACATGTCGTACGGGCTCTGGTACAGCCAGAACAGGTAGAGGAACCCACCCGGTGAGACACCGCCGAGGTTCACCACCGTGACCAGGTACATCGCCACGTAGAGGATGGCCAGTCCGACGAAGTACATGAACGGCACGGCGATCACGGTGGCCGCGATCCGGGTACCGACCAGGAACGACTTCGACTTGATGCCCATGACCTCCATGGCGTCGATCTCGTCGGAGATCCGCATGGAGCCGATCTCGGCCACGTAGCCGCAGCCGACCTTCGCCGCGAGGATCCAGCCCCACATGTAGACCGAGAGCTCGCGCAGGCCGCAGTAGGCGTCGAACACCGCGGAGTACAGCGGGGCGCCGATCTGCTTGAGCGTGTAGCTGGCCTCCAGGCCGCACTGCCCGCCCATGATGAACATCATGAACCAGATGATCAGAGCGGAGCTGAAGATCAGGATGCCCGCCTGGCGGAACACCTCGGGCACGTAGCGGCGGAACATGTCCGGGAAGTCCCGGACGACGTCGGCGGTGAACCGGCCGATGTCGCCGGCCTCGGTGAGGCCGGTCTTCAGCTTCCCGGTGATCGAGGAGAAGCTGACGTCCACGCCCTGCTTCTCGGGTGCCCGGAGTTCGGTGCGGTCGGGGTCGCCCTGCGGCCCCCGGTCGTCGAGCTGCGTCATGTCCGTGACACCTCCCTTACTTGTAGACGCTCATCTGCGGGTTCAGGCCGAGCATGGTCAGCGTGAACACGAAGTTGATGACCCAGATGCCGGCGAAGGAGATGACGACGGCCTGGTTGACCGCTTTCCCCACACCGATCGGACCGCCCTTGGCGTTGAGCCCGACGTAGCAGCAGACGACGCCGATGATCAGCCCGTAGATCGCGCACTTCACGACGCTGCCCCAGAGGTCGACCGTGTTGAGCAGGTCGAACAGGGAGCCGTAGTAGCCCGCGTAGCTGGCGTCGAAGATCGGACCCGCCGCGACGTAGCCGCTGACCAGACCGACGACCAGCGCCAGGATGTCCAGGACGGCGGTCATGATCGTGCAGGCCAGGACCCGCGGCAGCACCAGCGTCCGCATCGGGTCGACGCCGAGGACCTCCATGGCGTCGATCTCGTCGCGGATGCGGCGGGCTCCGAGGTCGGCCGTGATGGCCGTTCCGACGACACCGGCGACGACCATCCCGTTGATGAACGGGGCGAACTCGCGGACCGACGCGAACTCGAAGAACGCTCCGAGCCGGTACGGGATGCCGAAGGTGTAGAAGATGGCGCCGCCGGTGAGCCCCGGCGCACCGAACCCGAACCCGAACGCCGCGAGGGACATCGGGAGCCAGGTGAGCTTGAGGATGTCGAAGCACTGGTCGCGGGTGTCGGCCCAGAAGCCGACCGGCTTGCGGACGGCAAGGACGAACACCTTGACCATCAGCTGCCACATCTCGCCCGCGGTGACGAACGGGTCGGCGACCTGACGCAGCACGCCCGCCCCGCCGGAACCCGCCGTCCTGCGCGGTACCTCGACGGTCTCGTCGGGCGTCTGGGTGAGGGTCCCAGGCGTGGTCATAACTCTCCTTCGAGTGCGGGGCCGGAACAGTCCGGGTCCACCGAGCTGAAGTCTCGCTCCGCGGAGGCGGGGGTCACACCTCCCGTGGGGGGCGGATCACCCTCCCCCTGGGGGGGTATCGGTGGTACGGGCGACCGGCTCCGCGGCGTGCTCCGTACGGAGTTCCCTGCGCTGGGCCCGGCGCTGGATCAGCAGCACCGCACCGAGGACGAGCGCGGCCGCCGGGGCTCCCGCTCCGAGGCCGCCGAGCAGTGCTCCGGCGACCGGGTGGATCGCGGTCACCAGGGGAAGTGCAGCGGCACCGGCCACCACCAGGACGGTGGCGGTCAGCGCGTCGCGGACCGGCCAGGTCGGCGAACGCCAGACCCGGACCAGCCCGATCAGCCCGGTCACCCCCACGGTCAGCAGGGAACAGCCGAGCAGGTGCACGACCGCGGGGTCGCGGGGGGCACGCGGGGCACCCCCCACGGGGGAGGGCACGAGGGCCTCGGGCGGGCCGAGGCGTTCCAGGGCGCGGACGAGCTGCTCCTCGGCCGGCGCGGGACCCGCCGTGCGCGCCAGCTCGGTCCAGACGTGGGACCGCAGGTCCTGGCGGGCGGTGAACGTGAGGTGGCGGGTGGCCGCGTCGAGCCGGCCCAGGTAGTCCCGCAACGGCGGGGGCAGCGCTCCGCGGGACGAACCCGCGCGAGCGGTCACCGGTAGCCGGCCGGACCCGCGGACATCCGGCCCGCCCGGTCGTGCTCGGCCCGCAGCCAGTGCGAGACGGCCTCGGCGCGGTTCGCAGCGCCGAGCTTGCGCAGGATGTGCTTGACGTGCGACTTCACCGTGCCCTCGGAGATCACCAGGCGGGTGGCGATGCGGGCGTTGGTGTCGCCGGTGGCCATCAGCCGCAGGACCTCGACCTCGCGGCGGGTGAGCGACGGGTCGACCGGCGCGGAGCGCAGGAACCCGTCGACGATGCTGCGCTGCGGACCGGTCTGTCCGCCCGGGACCCCCTCGGTGACCCGGCCGTTCTCGCCGTGGCCCCACCAGCCGTCGCCGAGGTCGCCCTCGCGGGCGTCGGTGATCCGGCGGGCGAGCCGGTCGGCGTCGGCGCGGATCTGGTCCATCTCGTCGAGGACCATCGTGCGGGTCAGCGCCTGGCCGAGTCCCTGCGCGTAGAGGGTGAGCAGCTGACGGTCGAGCGGGTCGACGTTGCGCTGCTGGTAGTAGCAGTCGGCGTGGACGAACCCGGCGACGACACCGTGCACGAGGATCGGCGCCGCGCAGTAGCTGCGCGACATCGAGGCGTCGGCGATCGGCCGGTTGACGCCGGGGCGTTCCTGCACCTCGTCGACCAGCAGCGAGGTGCGGCGCCGGACCATCTCGGTCTCGACGATCCGGCCGTCGAGGGTCTGCGGGTGACAGCGCCCCAGCGCGAGGATCTCCTCGGCCCAGGCCGGGTCGCGTTCCACGTGCACGCGCTCCGGGATCCACAGCGAGTCCGCGACCCGGGAGATGATCGAGCGGTCGAAGCCGAGGCTGCAGGCGGTGGAGGCGGCGGTGTCCAACAGGGTGGTGCTGGTGCGGGCCTCACCGAGCTGGGCGAGCGCGGCGCGGACGCCCTGCAGCGCACGGTCGGAGTGGGCGAGCTCGTCGAGCAGGAGCTGCTCGTCGAGCTCCTTGACCTCACCGAGCATGCTCACCAAGTCCGGCGACGGGACCGAGCCCGACCCGAGCGAGGACATGGCCTCGGCCCACACCGTCCGCAGCACCACGCGGGCCGACCCCAGGTCGACGACGTGCTCGGGGTGCGGGAGGCGACCGTCGTCGAGGAGGCGGCGAGCGGCCAACAGCAGGTCCACGACGCGTGAGGACTGGGCCCGCGGCATCCGGCGCCCCTGGCCGGGCCAGCGGCCGCCGGTGTCGCAGCGACGCATGAACGCCACGCGGCTCGTGCTCTCGCCCATACCGTCCTCCTCTTCGTTGAGGCGGTGTCGACGTCACCATCGACCCCGGGGTGTGTTGCTCTCCCCTGCAACGAGGTGGGGACGCCCGGGTTGCGACCGCCCGGATCCTCGGATCCGCCTCACTTACGGTCATCATTGACTGTTTTACAGTGCGACAGAAGTCACGTCCACTGCAAATCAACCGGGGTGCTGCCACCCGAACACGCAGGTGAATGCCCCTCCCGGAGGCATGATTCGGTCACGAAGAGTGCAGATTCCGAGCGGTCGGACCGTTTTCGGTCGTGGCGCGCCCAGGCCGGTCGTGCGCCGCGAGGTTCACCCGATGGGACTAGTCAGCGAGGACGCCGTCGAGCCAGTCGAAGGCGACCTGGTGGAACCGCAGGGTGGCGCCCTCGTGACAGTGTTCGCCGCCGCCCTCGTCCTCCGGGAACACCACGAGGTCCTTGGGGCAGGTCAGCGCGTCGTGGACCCGCTGCGGCTGACCACGGAAGAACTGGTCGTTCTCGGCCTCGAGCACCAGCGTGGGGCAGGTGATCCGGTCGGCGACGCCGTCGAGGGTGTAGGCCCTGGTGGCCTCGAGCAGGTCGTCGAAGGTCGCCACCCCGTAGGTCCAGCGCCCGTTGTCGACCAGCCAGCGCGCCGAGGTGCTCGTGGCCACGAGTGCCTCGATACCACCGGCGTCCGCTGCGGCGGCGGCCACGCCTGCCACGGTCTCGTACATGTCCCAGACGCCGTCGTGGAGCACGCAGGCGGCGAGGCGGTGCTCGAAGGCGGCGGCGCGGGCCGCGAGGTAGCCACCGAGGCTGGTGCCGACCAGGGCGATTTTCCCGGTGTCGACCTCGGGCAGGGTGACCGCGACGTCGACCACCGGGGTGACCACGGCCTCCCAGTCGGGGCGGAAGTGCAGCCCGGCGCGCACGGTCGCGCCCTGGCCGGGGCCGTCGAAGGCGAGCACGTTGTAGCCGCGCCGCAGCGCCCCGGCGGCGAGGGCGAAGTAGTCCTCCTCCAGGGTGGAGTCGTAGCCGCCGTGGTAGATCACGGTCGGGCGCGGGACGCCCGAGCCGTCGACGGTGAACAGGTACGCGGGCAGCGTGGTGCCCTCGTAGGGGATCTCCAGGGCGCGGGCCGGGGTGTCGAGCAGCGCGGCGGCGTCGGCGAAGGTCCGGCGCGACGCGGTCTGCAGCCGGACGGACTCCTGGTCGCGGGCCGGGTCCTCGCGGCGGTAGAAGTCCGCGGTCCGGTAGTAGTTCGACGCCCGCAGCAGCGCCTCGCGGGCACTGACCCGGTGCCCCGCGGCCAGTGCGTCGCGTCCGATGCGCTCGACCCGCGCGGCGGTGGCGGCCCACCGGGTCGACCACGCCACCTCGTCGCCCTCGGGGATCGCCCGGCAGGTGACCAGGACCTCCCCCAGCTCGGCGCCGCCGTAGGGGGCGTAGCCCGCGGCCCGCAGCGCCTCGAAGGAGAAGGACTCGTCGTCGTAGAGGAACTTCATCGGACCCTCCTAGGTAAACGAGACGGAACCGTTCCGTCTCGTTCGACGCTAGCAGACGGAACGGTCTCGTTCCATTGGCTCGATCGACCGGTGGGTGGTGCCGATCACCCGGGCCTGAGGAGTCGGCCGTCGTCGGATTAGGGTCTCCGGCACACCCGTAGGAGGGGGAGCTCGACGATGAAGTCCTTCACCGGTCGTACCGCCGCGATCACCGGAGCCGGGTCCGGCATCGGGCGCGCGCTGGCCCTGCGCCTCGCGGGCGACGGCTGCCACCTCGCCCTGGCCGACCGGGACGCCGCGGGCCTCGCCGAGACCGCCGCGCTCGCCGGACCGCAGGTGCGGGTCACCATCGCCGAGCTCGACGTCGCCGACGAGAAGGCCGTCTACGGCTGGGCCGACGTCGTCGTCGCCGACCACGGCGCGGTGCACATGATCGTGAACAACGCCGGGGTCGCGCTGTCCGGGACCGTCGGGGGCCTGTCCCTCGAGGACTACCGCTGGATCATGGACATCAACTTCTGGGGCGTGGTCCACGGGACCAAGGCGTTCCTGCCGCACCTGGAGGCCGCCGGGGCGGGGCACGTCGTCAACCTGTCCAGCATCTTCGGCGTCGCCGCGCAGCCCCTGATGAGCGGCTACAACGCCAGCAAGTACGCGGTCCGCGGGTTCACCGAGTCGCTGCGCCAGGACCTCGAGCTCACCGGCTCCCCGGTGTCGGCGACCTGCGTGCACCCCGGCGGGATCCGCACCAACATCGCGAAGGCCGCCCGGGTCGACGACAGCGTCGCCACCGCCACCGGCAAGCCCGCCGCCGCGGCCACCGCGGAGTTCGAGCGGATGCTGAACACGACCCCCGACCGGGCCGCGAAGACCATCCTCGACGGCGTTCGGCGCAACCAGCGCCGTGTCCTCATCGGACCGGACGCCTGGGCCATCGACTCCATGGTGCGGCTGCTGCCGACCACCTACCAGCGGATCGTCACCGGGGCCGTGCGCTCGCGACGCGGAAAGGGCTGATTCCCCGGTGGGCCCTGACTAGGGTCGTAGGGCCGGGTGACCCCCGGCACACGACCCGAGGAGCCCACCCATGAGCCCCGAGCAGCCACCCCTCACCGCGTTCGGCCCGGACTTCCCCTTCCCCTACGACGACTGGCTGGCCCACCCAGCCGGTCTCGGCCGGGTCCCACCGGACCGGCTGGGGTCCGAGGTCGTGGTCGTCGGGGCCGGGATCGCCGGGCTCGTCGCCGCCTACGAGCTGATGCGCATCGGGCTGCGGCCGGTCGTGTACGAGTCCTCGCACCTGGGTGGACGGCTGCGCTCACAGCCCTTCGAGGGGGCCGACGGGATCGTCGCCGAGCTGGGCGGGATGCGCTTCCCCCGCTCCTCGACCGCGTTCCACCACTACGTGGACCTGCTCGGGCTGGAGACCGCGCCGTTCCCGAACCCGCTGACCGAGGCCGCCGGCAGCACGGTGATCGACCTGCACGGGCGGACGTACTACGGCCGGACCCTGGCCGACCTGCCGCCGTTCTTCACCGAGGTCGCCGACGCCTGGGCGAGCGCGCTGGAGGAGGGCGCGGGCTTCAGCGACCTGCAGCAGGCGATCCGCGAGCGCGACACCGCGCGCATCCGGGCGCTGTGGGCGGAGCTCGTCGAGGTGTGGGACGACCGCACCTTCTACGACTTCGTGTCCACGTCGAAGGCGTTCTCCGACCTGTCCTTCGCCCACCGCGAGGCGTTCGGCCAGGTGGGGTTCGGAACCGGTGGTTGGGACTCGGACTTCCCGAACTCGATGCTGGAGATCCTGCGGGTGGTGCTGACCGGCTGCGAGGACGACCAGCAGCTGGTCGTCGGCGGGGTGGAGCAGGTGCCGCAGGGACTGTGGACGCGCACCCCCGACGACCTGGTGCACTGGCCCGCCGGGACCAGCCTGTCGTCGCTGCACGGGGGCGGGACCCGCCCGGGCGTCGCCCGGCTGCACCGGCTCGACGCGGACACGATCCGCATCACCGACGTCTACGGCGGCACCCGCGACGTGTCCGCGGTGCTCACCACCTGCCAGAGCTGGCTGTTGTCCACCCAGATCGACACCGACGAGTCGCTGTTCGGCCAGGACGTGTGGATGGCCCTGGACCGCACCCGCTACATGCAGTCGACCAAGACGTTCGTGATGGTGGACCGGCCGTTCTGGCGGGACATCGACCCGTCGACCGGCCGCGAGGTCATGTCCACCACGCTGACCGACCGGCTCACCCGCAGCACCTACCTGTTCGACAACGGACCGGGCCGGCCCGGGGTGATCTGCCTGTCCTACTCGTGGATGAGCGACTCGCTGAAGATGCTGCCGTACCCGGTGGAGAAGCGGGTCGAGCTGGCGCTGGGCGCGCTGCGGCGGATCTACCCGTCCGTCGACATCGGAGCGCACGTCATCGGCGACCCGATCACGGTGACCTGGGAGTCCGACCCGCACAGCCTGGGTGCGTTCAAGGGCGCCCTGCCCGGCCACTACCGCTACAACCGGCGGATGTACTGCCACTTCGTGCAGGACGACCTGCCGGCGGCCGAGCGCGGGATCTTCATGGCGGGCGACGACGTGTCGTGGACCCCGGCCTGGGCGGAGGGTGCCGTGCAGACCGCGCTCAACGCGGTCTGGGGGATCGTCGCGCACCTGGGCGGGGCGACCCCGCCGGAGAACCCCGGCCCCGGGGACCGGTTCGCCGAGCTCGCTCCCCCGACACTGCCGGACTGACGCGGGTTCCGGCCCCACCGTGACCGGGGCCGGCCGTCCCACCACGGGCCGGCCCCGGACCGTCAAGCGCCGGTCGCGAGCCGGTTCTCCGCCGACGCCAGCGGGTCGTAGCTCGGCTCCATCAGCATCTCGTGCAGGTGCCGGCGGCGGACGCCCATGTTGCCGCCGTCGTAGACGGGGAAGCACAGGACGTCCTGCATGATCCCGGCGATCGGCGTCTCGGTGGTGTAGGCGTCCACCCCGACCAGGCGCATCGCGTCGTAGACGACGTCGACCGACCGCTCCGAGGCGTAGATCTTCGTGATGTTCGCGAGCTCGCGGTCCTTGCCCCCGGTGCGGTCGAAGTGGTCGGCCGCCTTCCACGACAGGTAGCGGGTCGCCTCGATGCGGATCTTGATGTCGGCGAGCATGTACCCGGCGTTCTGGTACTCGATGACCGGGCGCGGGCCGGAACGGCTGTCGGTCTTCGCGAACTCGTAGGCGTAGTCGAAGGCCGCCCGCATCCGCCCGACACAGGCCGCGCCGATCGGCGCACAGGTCCAGGTGAACGCGGTCTTCACCATCTCCATGCCGTCGCCGGGGCCGCCGATCATGTTCGCCAGCGGGACCCGGACGTCGTGGAACTCGACCCGCGGCGAGTTGGTCGCGCGGTGACCGATGGTGTCGAGCATGCCGGTGATCTCCACACCGGGGGTGCCCCGCTCGACGACGACGATCGCGAGCGACTCCTGCGGCGGCAGCGCGGGGTCGGTACGACAGACGACCGAGATGAGGTCGGCGCCGCGGCCGTCGAAGCCGGAGCCGTTGGTGGTGTAGTGCTTGGCGCCGTCGAGGACGATCTCGTCACCCTCGATCCGGGCGAAGGTCTGGACCCCGACCTTCGGGTCGGGCGAGTCGTAGTTCGCACCGCCGGTGACCTCGGTGTAGGCGATCGCGGCGAGCCTGGGCTCGGACCCGCAGAACGCGGGCAGCCACCGCTGCTTCTGCTCCTCGGTACCGAAGTGGACGATCGGGTGCAGCCCGAGGCCGGTGCCGAGGATCGCGGAGGCGACGTTGACGTCGACCCGGGCGATCTCCTCGACGGCGAGCACGAACTGCAGCGAGGTGAACTTGCCGCCGCCGTACTCGGCCGGGATCAGCGCCTTCACGAACCCGGCCTCGGCCATCTGCCGGTAGAACGGCTCGATGGCGTAGAACCGCTCCGCGGGCTGCGAGAACGGCGCGATCGCCGCCTCGACACCGGTGAGGACGGTGTCGGCGAACTGCCGGGCCTGCTCCCGCAGGCCCAGCTGCTCGGCGTCGAGGGTGAAGTCCAGAGTCATCGTCGGATGCCTTCCGCTCGGGCCCCGACCCGACCCGGGTCAGGGACGCCGGGCGATCGTGGCCGCCGGAGGCCGCCCCGGGATCGAACCGGTGTGCACGGCGACCGGTACCGGCGTGCACGGTCCGTCCGGTCCGGCCGGTTCGCGCTCGCCGAACTCCGACGGCAGGCAGCCGTGGTGGGCGCGGAAGACCCGGTTGAGGTGGGACAGGTCGGCGAAGCCCCAGCGGGCGGCGAGCTCGGTGAGGGTCCCGGCCCGCGTCGGTGCGGTGAGCTCACGGGTGCACCCGTCGACGCGCAGGGCCATGACGGTGCGGGAGAAGCTGCGGTCGGTGCCCTCGTAGAGCTGGTGCAGCTTGCGGACCGAGATGCCGAAGCGCGCGGCGACCGCCGCGGCCGAGGTGTCGCCGGTCCGCAGGTGCGCCGCCAGGTAGCGGTTGACCGCGGCCCGCAGGCCCGCGTCGAGATCCGCGCGTCCGGTGTCGCGCAGCCGGTCGGAGCCGCCGGCCGCCGCGGCCAGCAGCGTCGTGAACGCGGTGTCGGCGGCGTCCGCGCCGGCCGGGTCGAGTGCGTCGAGGCCGTTCCAGGTGGACAGCATGGCGGAGGCGACGATGCGGGCCAGACCGGGCGAGGAGCCGTCGTGGGTGGTCGCGGTGGCGGCGTCGAGGTCGGCCACCAGCGGCAGCAGCCGGGCGCGGGGCACCCGGAACGACACACAGCGCCACTCCTGGGACCGGTCGTCGGCGACGAACTCCAGCCCGTACTCACGGGTGGTGTCGAACAACGCGAACCCGCCCGGCTCCACGACGCAGCGGCGCCCGGCCTGGGTGCCGATGCAGTGGCCGCTGATCTGCAGGTTCACGAACACGTGGTCGGTGACGGTGCGACGCACCTCGGCCGGGCCGTGGGTGATGAGCTGGGTCGCCGACGACACCTCGGCGCAGTTGGTCGCGGTCAGCCTGCTGGAACGCACCCAGCTGCGGATCTCGTGTGCGTACGCCCGCCCGGTCCGCCGGGCGCCGGGCAGCTCCGCGGCGAGCGGGGTGAACGCCTCGCAGATCACCTCGCGCCAGTAGCTGAACTGCTCGCCGGCCGGGCGGTCCTCAGTGGTCCAGTAGCGCACTCGGGGCCTCCTCGACGGCTCGCATCGGCTCCGATGGCGTCGCCGCCGTGAGCCAGGACACTATCGAGGTGGCGCATCGGAACCCAGGTCCCGGCGGGGGTGCGCGGGGTGACCGAAGCATGACCGCTCCAGGGCACATGGGTGTTTCCGCCGGTGAACTCCGGATCACGGCCCGGCTCCCGCCGGCACGACGCCGCGGCCCCGGTCACGACGTGGCCGGGGCCGACGTCCGCAGTCCGGGGGGACCCGGGTCTCCGGTGAGCTCCCCCGCCGCCTCGCCGAGGAGCTCCCGGAACCAGACGTCGTCGTGGCCGTAGGTGTGCACCGGGTGCCACCACAGGGTCTCGGCGATGGGGACGACGTTCCACGGACACGCCAGCACGCGCAGTGCCCCGTTGGTGGCGAGCGCACGGGCGAGGTGCCGCTGCACCACGGCGGGGCCGTACCGACCTCCCCGCGCTGGTCCCCGGCGACGTCGTCGAGATGACCGTCGACGGCCTCCGCACCGTGCGCAACACCGTCGTACCCGGCCGCGCCCGATCCCCGGGGCGCGGCCCCGGCCGCGTCTGCGTCCCGTCCCCGGCTGACCCCACACCGTCGAGAGGTCCCTGCCGGTCGAGTGGCCCGAACAGCGAACAGGCCCCACCGGGAGTCCGGTGGAGCCTGTCGTGTCGTGTGCGCCCGAAGGGATTCGAACCCCTAACCTTCTGATCCGTAGTTGGCGCGTCCGCACCCGTAGGGCTGGATTCCCAGGTGCGAGCGTGCTCTCTGGGTGACGGGATGAGCATCAGCGGCAGTAGGGCTGTGCAGTTCGTGGACCGGGTCGTGGACCGGGCTCGCCGCAAGCCCTGCTGGGCCTCGCAAGCCACAGCGATCGCAGCCGTGGGCCGACCCGGAACCTGATGGGTCCTGAGTGCCGTATGGAACAGTGGTCGACCATGGTCTGCGAAGAGTCAACAACTTCATGATCGACAGGCCCGTGCCCGCCCCTCACCATCGACACCCGGCCGCGACCCAGCTGTGATCAATCCGCGCGACCTCTTAGAGGCCGCGCGGATTGATCACACCTCGGCCGTGGTTGGGTGTCTGAGGCGAGGGCGGGCACGGGCCTGTCGATCATGAAGTTGTTGACTCTTCGTGATCGTCTGGAGGCCGCGTGCCCGCCCTGCCATCATGGCTGACCGAGCCGTTGTGGGACCAGTTCGCCGCGCTGCTGCCGCCCCGGGTCGAGTTCGATCCCACTCATCCGTGGGGCTGTCACCGCCGCCGGATCGCGGATCGGGTCGTGTTCGACAAGCTCCTGTGAGGTACTGCGGTTCGGCTGCCCGTATCAGGGCATCGCCGACAGCACCTGCTCGGCGACCACCATCCGCGATCGCCGTGACGAGTGGATCCGGCTCGGGGTCTTCGCCCAGCTGCGCCGGATCGCCCTGGACGCCTACGACCGCATCGTCGGCCTGCTGCTTGACGACGTTGCCGTCGACGGCGCCATCACCAAGGCCCCCGGCGGCGGTGAGGTCGCCGGCCCGTCACCGGTCGACCGGCGCAAGGGGCCTGAAGCGATCGGTACTCGTCGAGGGATACGGCATCCCACTGGGCCGGGTCCTGGCCGGGGCACACCGCCACGACTCCCCGCTACTGGGCCCCACTCTCGACCACCTCGACGCTCTCGGCCCGCTGCCCGACGACATCACCGTGCACCTCGACGCCGGCTATGACTCCGGTAAGACCCGCGACACACTCACCGAACGGGGCCTGCACAGCGAGATCGCGCACAAGGGCGAGAAAGCACCGATCCAGGCCACCCAACGCTGGCACATCGAGCGCACCAACGCCTGGCACAACAGCTTCAACCGGCTGCAGCGCTGCTACGAACGCCGCGAAACCGTCGTCGACGCGTTCTTCGACCTCACCGACACCATCATCACACTCCGTAGCCTGATCCGGCAGGCCTGGACCACACACCGCTGGGACACCCGACCACACCGCCGCCCATGATCATCCATCAATCCGCGCGACCTCTAAGTGTGACTGGCCACACAAACTTCACTTCGACCTCGCCTGCGCGTGAGAGTTCCTTGACTTGCCGCCGCACGGACAGCAATGATCCTGTCGACCGTACAAGCGTCGGCCGGCCCCAAAGACGAGTACGAGCCCATAAGCCTCGACTCGATCCGAGCACCCTGCGTCTACTTGCCACCAGCGAGAGGATTCGTGTGTCTTCAGCAAAATATCCTGTAGTCATTCCAGAAGCGACTTGCGTCGACCTGGAAGGCATTCGCCACCTCCATACGCTGGGCCCCTCGGGAACGAATCTGGAGAGTGCTGCTCACGCGTGGTTTCAACGGCAGGGAACTGTTGGCCGAGTGACGCTTCACGAGTCACTTGAGACTGCACTAGAGCGGGTACCCGAAACGGGAGAACACGCCCTGGTCGCATGCGCAGTTTATCCTGATCTGCACAAACTTACATTCTCGAACCTGCAGCGGCTAACTATGGTGGACAGTTTTCTGTTGCCGACACACAACATGGTCTACGCAGGGTTGACCACAACGCCACGTACCGCGGCAACACACCCCGCACCGTCCGGCCTTGTCCCTCGCGGCGTCGAGCGCCGGATTGTGCTGAGCAACAGTCAGGCAGCCCTGGATTGCGCCGAGGGGACTACCGATGCCTGCATCACTACTATCGTCGCAGCGAAGCGACACGGACTCCAAATCCTAGAAGACTTTGGTCCAGTGCCTATGATCTTTACGATTCACCGCCTTGAGGCCAAGTGATGTCGGGAACTCAATCTGAGCTATACGAAGCTGTCCATGAGATCACTGGCCTCGTCGACCGATTCCGACTGCGACAGGAACGTGACGGATCGATAGCGAATGCTTGCTCAGACGATGCCAATCTCCTACGCACTATCGTCCAACGCGCGAGCGACGTTCTCCTGCACCTCAGGTCTGAACGCCAGCTTGAAGCACTACGATCCGATGTGGCGACTTGGATCGCTGCCGGGCTTAACACAGCACCAGACTTCGGCGCCACGCGGGAAGCATTCGTTCCTCCTGACCGAGACCAGCTTGCATTCTTCCTCGGCTGCGCATTGACCACCAACGGTGCTCCACCCGTCGGACGCCGCCTAGAGTGTTTTCTCGTGCGCCGCCAGGAGCCGCGTGAGATTGACGACCTAGCAGCATTCTATCCACACCCAAAGAACAACTGTCAGTCTGTCATTCTTCTGCATGGAAGCGCAGGGTTTCGACTCGGCAACTGCCTCGTCTTCTTTCCGGAGAATGTGCCATCTTCGCGCCCGGTGTATTCGCAATCGTACGCACTATTCTTTTTCAGCAAGTTCCGGCGCATACACGAGGAAATGGCAATTCCTCCCGCTACTCGAATTCTAGTGAACGGGACCGCTCCGAGCGCATCAGCTGGACTTCAGCCGGACCGGTGCTACAATGCGCGGTCCGTGTGGGGTTACCTTCATGACTACTATCACCATCAAGGCCGCTGGCCTCTTGACGAGAACGTAGATTTGAAAACCAACTGGTTCGTTGGACTACTTGAAGAGACGAAAGTAGATGCGAAGACTGTAATCGTGGCGGTCGATGATGATCGTGTGCCTTTCCGCGAGGAGCAGATTGACATGATCCTTCTCGAACGCCTCATCCGCTATCCGCGCTCACGTGCCGCTACCCGGAATTTCGATGCCGGTACGGGTGTATTCTTGTACTCATGGTTCCGGGAGCGCGGTGGAATCGAGCTGACCCCCTCGGGCCTGATCTTCGATCGTGGAGCCGCAGTTGCAGCACTCCGCGAATACGTCCACGAGATCGAAGAACTCGAGGGCCGTGTCACCGACGCAGATATGTACAAGACGGAAGCAAAGTCTTTCGTGCGCCGCTACCTAAGCGAAGGAGAGAATCGAGACCGATTTGCTTTCTCGGCCGACCAACTTCTACTGCTATCCCGAAGGTCAGTAGCTGAGGATCAACTCCTAGCTTTTGATGACACTCAGCGGTAGCGGCACTCAATCGATTGATGCGATCGGAAGCGTAGCGTTGAACTTCTCTAACCGCAAGGGCCACATCTGGCTTGACGGAAAGTTGACAGAATGGGGCAATGCCACCTTTCATGTCCTGACACATGGACTGCATTACGCAAGCTCCGTCTTTGAAGGAATTCGAGTCTACGACGGAACCGCCTTCGCCTTAGAGCAGCATCACCGTCGTCTTCTCGCTTCAGCCGCAGCGCTGCGTATCGACGTCCCATTTGCGGCCGACGAGCTGTGTGACGCAACTGTTGCGCTTGTCTCTAAAATGGGTGTGATGAACGGCTATGTGCGGCCCATCTCATGGCGGGGCTCAGGTTCCATCGAGGTCCCAGGCTTCGACGCAGGTTCGCATACTGCAATCGCCATCTGGGACTGGCCCTCAGTCTTTGGCGATGAAGCCAAGATGGCCGGTATTCGACTAGGCACGTCAAGCTGGCGGCGGCCGGCCCCAGCGACAGCACCGACCCATGCCAAGGCGGCTTCAAATTACGCTATCGGCACGCTCGCCCGCCACGAGGTAGCCGAACGTGGCTTCGACGATGCTCTCCTACTCGACTGGCAGGGGCGCCTCGCTGAGGCTACTGGAGCCAACCTCTTCCTCGTTAGCGGCGGTGCTCTACACACACCCATCGCAGACTGCTTCCTCGCTGGTATCACCCGCGCTACCGTCATGAAGATTGCAGAACGGCAGGGGATCTCGGTGATCGAGCGCCGGATTTGGCCAGAGGAGATCGGCGGTGCCGATGAAATTTTCCTTACCGGTACCGCGTACGAAGTGCAGCCCGTGCGGGCGATTGATGACAGAGTCTTCACCCCAGGCCCCGTCACTCGCGCCCTACAAAACGAGTATCAGTCCCTCGTCCGTTGCCAAAAGAATGACCTAATCTAGTGGACGTGCATCCGACCGCCGGAAACAGCGGAACTAATGATCTCAGCCGATGGCGACCAAGCCCGCGTCGCGTAACCATGCTTCTCGTCGGCCTCTGTATCTTCGGTACTGGCGAAGGGCTACTGGTACTGTCCGGCCTGGGAAACTCACCCTGGACCGTCCTCGCCGAGGGTCTTGCCCGAGTCACAGGCTTATCGGTCGGCATCGTGACGAACGCCATCGGGCTACTCGTGCTACTCCTCTGGCTCCCTCTTCGACAGCGCCCAGGCCTCGGCACAGTATGCAACGCGTTGCTCTTGGGCGTCTTCATGGATATCACCCTGGCAGTAGTTCCTCCATCAAACTCAGTTGTGATCAACTTCTTGCTAATTGTCTTGGGTATTCTTCTAGTCGGTCTCGGAGGTGGCCTCTACCTCGGGGCCGCACTCGGTCCCGGGCCGCGCGACGGTTTGATGACCGGCCTACACCGAGTCACGGGACGGTCCATCACCCAAGTTCGATGGTTCCTAGAGATCTCCGTGCTAATCGTCGGATTCATTCTTGGTGGAACGGTTGGGGTAGGAACTATCATGTTTGCACTACTCGTCGGTCCAGTCCTTGGATTCTCCGTGAAGACCTTATCTCTGGTGCCCAGCAGCAAGCTGTGATCGCCCATCATCCCGCGACTCCACAGATTCAGCGCCGCAGGGCATGCGGACGGCATCCGGTCATCGAGTTCCCTCTCGCTGAACTGGTGATAACTATCGGGACTTATGAGATGCTGGCCTTATGGGCATTCCAGTCGAGCAGATCGAGCGGATCCCCGAGTCGAACGTTCATGCACCTCTCGTAGAGTTCGTCGCAGTATGGGCTGCAGCGCTGGCCCGGACCCGTGACCGGGGTGGGCACAGGGTACAGGATTGGTATGCGGCTGGTGTCGTGGCGACGTGCCGGTGGCTGGCCGGTGCTCCGCATCGCACGTCCTGGGGTCAGGTGCAGCGGCCGGCGGCCCCGGTGACCCGCTCGTGCGCGACGGCCTATGAGGAGCTGATCGAGGCCGAGTGCGTGGCCGTCGAGCTGCTCCCGGTGCGCCAGCCCGATCTCGTGGTGGACCGCCCGGGGTGGTGTGAGGGGATCCGGGCGACGTTGTGGTGGGCCTGGCGGGGCGAGGGTCCGGCGCCCCTCGCCGTGCCCCGCCGGGCCGACACCGACTGAACCCGACCCGCTACCGGCCGCTGTACTCGTCGACCACGTCGTCCGCCGTGCTGTCGTCCTCGGCCATTGTGTGGTCGTCGGTGTGCCAGCGGGTCAGCTCGACGGCGCGGGCGAGGTCCTCGCCGGTGTCGCGGTAGCGGATCTCGTCCAGGACCCGGCCGGCGTGGTCGAGGTACCCGGTCGTCTCGGCGGCGTCGGGGATCCGGACGACGTCCTCCCCGCTGGGGCGTGGTTCGCGCTCGGCCCGCTCCCGGACGTCGTCCCACCCGGAGTCGGCGACCGAGGCGGCCGGGGCCGTGCGTCCGCCGTCTGCGGTGTGGGGCTGCTGGTCGGCATCGGTGTGGTCGATGTCGTCCTCGGTGATCTCGCGGTGGGCGTCGTCGTCGACGATGGCGGCGGCGTGGGCGGCCTTCCACTCCTGGGCGGTGACCTGCTGGGCGGGGTCGTCGTCGGCGTCGCGGGCGGACAGCTCGGCCTTGGACAGTTCGGCCTGAACCCTGGTGTGGGCGGTGTGGGCGAGCCAGGCGGCGCGGGCGTCGTCGATCTGCTGGAGCTGCTCGGCGCGGGCGTCGAGCACCGCGGCCAGAGCGGTCGCCTGGTTCGCCTCGTCGAGGATCCGCTGCCGCTCACTCGGATCGGTGAGGGCGTCGGCTTCGGCGCGGCGAAGCGCGGCGGTCTGCTGGTGGGTAGCGGCGGTCTGGCGGGTTCCGGCGAGTTCGTTGGCGACGTAGCGGGGTGCGGCGGCGAGTTCGCGCTGGTAGGCGCGGATGCGGGCGCGGAGCTGTCCGTTGGACAGTTCCAGGTGCTCGCGGTCGATCTCGGGGCGGCCGAGGGTCCGCCGGGCGGAGCGGTAGGCGGCGAACTCCTCGACCTGCCCGGGCTTGGGTGCGGGTCCGAGTGCGTCGTCGGGGTCGTCGTGGCCGCGCATCTCGCGGTAGGCGGCCACGCGGCCGACGGCGGCGCTCCACTCGGCCTGCTGGTCGGCGTCGGCCGGGCAGGCGCCGAACGCGCTGGTGGCCCATGTGGGCGGGTCGGCGGCGGCAGCGCGGCCGAGGGTGGCGGCGCGGTCGTCGGCGGCGCGGGCGAGGGCGGTGAGGTAGTCGTGCCATTCGGGGTTGTCGGTGCGGGGTGTCCATTCGGCCCAGGTGTCGCCGACGGGGTCGAAGCGGTGGCTATCGCGGATGCGGGAGTACAGGACGTTGGTCAGGTTCCGCGACCCGGTCAGCGGGCCGCGCTCGACGGCGTCGACGAGCACGGCCTGGGGGTCGAGGCCGGCGAGTTCGGCCCGGCGCAGCACGCGGGTCAGTGACGCGGCGCCGTCCTCGGCGGCGATCTGGGCGCGTTGGTGGTCGGTGAGGGCGCCGTGGGCGACGAGACGGTCGAGGTGGTCGCGGGTGCGTTCGGTCGCAGTCAGCTGCGCGGCGTCGGCGAGCAGCTCGGCTGCGGTCCGGACGCTGGCGGCGTTCTCTGCGGATTCGGTGGCGACCGCGACGGCGGAGCGGGACAGGGAGGTTTCGGTGGTGTCGAGGATCGCGGCGAGGGTGGCGACGGGGTCGCGGTGCAGGGCGTGCCGCGCGGTGCCGTCAGCGGGGTCCTCGGGTGCGGTGCGGGTGGTGACGTGAGCGGTGTTGGTCTGTCGTCCGCGGGACATGCCGACGTAGAGGGCGGCGGGGCCGGTGGTGGGGGTGACGACGGTGTGGGTGGTGTCGACGGTGGTGCCCTGGGCGGCGTGCACGGTGGCGGCATAGCCGAGGGCGAGATCCTCGGCGACGTAGGAGGCGGGCAGGACGAGCATCTGCCCGAGCCCGCCGCTGCCGTCGGCCCCACCTGCGACGCCGTCGGTGGGGCTGGTGTCGGTGGTGACCTCGATAGCGCCGTCGTCGCGGACGGCGGTGATGCGGTAGGTCTCGCGGTTGATCGGGCCGCGGCGGTTGCCGTGGCGTCCGGCGAGGTGCCAGGCGTTGCGGCGGGCCTGCACGAGGTCCCCGACCCCGGCCACGGTGCCCTGACGGCCGAGCCAGACCCCGTCCTCGGCGACGCGGCCGAGGCGGACCAGCTCCGCGCGCAACGTCGCGGACACGCGGGCGGCCTGGTCGTTGGTGTCGACCAGCAGCAGCGAGTGGTGTCCGGCGAGGGTGTCGGCCAGCCACCCGCGCACGGCGGAGGCTTCGGCGTCGTCGCAGGTTCCGGAGTCGAGGATGCGGCCGTGCTGGTGGTAGGTGCGCAGCACGGTGTCGTCTCCGGCGCGCAGGCGCAGGCTCGCCTCCTGCGCCCACGGGTGGGTGAAGCGGCGGGCGTCGGTGAGCTCGTAGCGGGACCCGGCGGTGGCGAGCAGGTCCATGCCGCCGCCGGCGCCGACGGCGGCGAGCTGGCGGTGATCGCCGACCAGCAGCAGCTTCGCCCCAGCCGTGTCGGCGTGGCGGTGGATCGCGGCCAGCGCAGCGGTGTCGGTCATCGCGGACTCGTCGACCACCAGCAGGTCCCCCTCACCCAGCCGCCACGCCTCGTCCTCGTCCCGGGTCCGGCCGGTGTGGAGGCGGTCCTGGGTGGCGAGCCAGGCGGCGACGTTGCGGGCGTCGAGCCCTTCCCCGGACAGGACCTCGGTCGCCATCTGGCTCGTGGCGAGCCCGAACACCCGCCCCACCGGCCCCGACCCGCCGCCGTCGGCGCGGTCGTGGAGGGTGGGGTCGGTCCAGGCACGGGCCAGGGCGCCGACGACGAAGGACTTGCCCGTCCCGGCCGGGCCGACGAGGGTCTCGATCCGGGCGCCGGAGGTGAGGATGCCGCGCACGGCGGCGGCCTGGTCGACGCCCAGCTCGATGCCCTCCTCACCGAGCCGGTCGAGGAACCGGCGGGCCGCGCGGACCGGCAACGCCGCCCCGTCCCGGGCGGCGGTGGCCGCCAGGAGGAACCGTTCGGTGTGGACCTGCTCCGGTGTCGCGTACAGCGCCCCGCCCGGGGCCTGGTAGGCGGACTGGCCGTTGGCCAGGAGCAGGTCGTCGGGGAGCAGCTCGGCGGCGGGTTTCGCGGTGTCCATGGTCAGGGCGTGGTCGAGGGCGGCGTCGGTGAGCTGATCCAACAACGCCGCGATCTCGGCGCCGTCGGAGACGCCGAGGTAGTCGGGCAGGGCGGCGTTGACCGCCCGGGTGAGGTCCGCGGTCGTCCAGTGCGTCTTGCGGTTCCCGACCTCGGCCAGCGCGAGTTCGATCACCGCCCGCGGGTCGAACGTCATCGGCTCCACACCCTCGCGGCGCGCCGCGAGGGCGGAGTCGGCGATCCCGGCCAGACCGCCCTCGATGTCGGCGCGCAACCGGACCTCGACCCGGGACAGCAGGTCGTCGCGGGACTCGCCGTCGTGGGACTTCCCGGACCTCGTGAGCAGGGTTGCCTGCTGGGTGAGGCGCTCGTGCTCGTAACCGTTCGGGGCGCGCCCGTAGCGGGCTTCGAACGCCTCGACCAGGTCGGCCGCCTTTGCGGTCAGGGCGTGGCGACGGCTCGACAGCAGCGACATCGCCTGTGCCGGGACCCCGATCACCTCGCGGGCCTTGCCGTCGGGGCGCATCGCCAGCAGCACCCCGATCGTCGCGGTCAACCGCTCCTCACACGTGCGTTCCCCGACCGCCGCTGCGCCCGGGCGCCACCGGTGGACCGCGCGGGAGTCCAGGGTCCGCCACGTCCCGTCCGGGCACTCGACGCGGTTCAGGATCGTGTTGTGGATGTGCAGCTGCGGGTCCCGGTCGCGGGAGTCGTGCTGGAGGAACGACGCGACGGTGAACGCGTGGGCGTCCACCCACCGGCCCGCCGCGCCGCCGTGGTGCCCGACCCGTGAGTAGCCGGCTTTGTCCTGCAAGTACGCGAGGGCGGCGTTGTTGCCCGCCCAGATCGCGTCCTCCACGGCCTGCCGGAACTCGCCCCACGCCGCCGCGGTGGCCTCGTCGCCGGCCTGGCGGGCGGCGACCTCGCGGGCCTCGAACGCGGTGTGCAGCAGCGTCACCGACTTCTGCACGCTGAACGTGGCGTCTAGGAACGCGACGTTGTGCCGGGCCGCTTTCCCGGCTTCGGTACGCAGCTCGGCGCGGCGTTCGGCCGCCGCGTCCGGCTCGCGTTCCAACGCGGCCGCGTACAGGTCGTCCTCGGACAGGTACTTGCGCCCGGTGTGTCCCAGCGTTGGGACGCTGTCCCACTGGGACGGATCCCGAAACCCTGCGTGCCGCGGGTCGAGGAAGCGTTCGTAGAGGGCGCGCATGTCCTGGGCGTCGACCAGACCGGTGAGGCCGAGGCGCTTGGCCCCAGCACCCCACCAGCGGCCCGGCGGCTCCCCGTCGGTGACGGCGCCGGTGTAGTAGTTCTCCCGCCCGGTCGCGACCTCCTTCAACAGGTACTCGGGGCTGTAGCCGTTGACGACCTTCAGCATCCCGACCACCCCGAAACGGTCATGAAACCGGTCGGGGCCCGGTCGGGAGCGGCGTCGGGGTTCGCGGACCGGCCACAGGCCGGACCGCACCCTCGGATCGTGATGCCAAGGTGTGCTGCCTTTGATCTTGGGGTGCTCTTGCTCTGTTCGGTGTAGTCGTTCTCGGTTCTGGTCTTCTGCTCGCTCTCGCTGCTGCTCGTGCTCGTCTCGGCGGTGGTGCTGCTGCTGGTTGGGCTGCTCGGGTTCATGGCTGGGTCCTGTTCTGGGGCTCGTCGGGGACGAGGTGCAGGCCGCTCGCGGCCTGCGGTGGGGTGTCGCGGAGCTGCTGGAGCGCTCGGGCGGCAGTGCCCCGGCCGACCTCGGCCATCTCCTGCAGCTCACGCACCGTGGGCAGGTCGCCGTGGCGCTCGCGGTGGGTCTGGGCGGTGGTGCGGGCGCGCTCCTGCGCGCCCGCACCCGACCCACCCGTCCCACCCGGGCCGGAGCCGTCCGGCCGGACCGCGGGGCGCGGAGCGGGGTGGGACACCGGCCGCGGCGGGCTCGAGATCACCGGCCCGTCCAGCGCGGGCGGGACACCCGACCCGCGTTCCAACCCGCCGGGGTGTCCCACCGGCGTCCGGCCGGGCGCCGGGACAGTGATGCTCGCCCGGACCCGCAGCGCGGGCCCGGCGTCGTGCTCGGCCGTCGGCCGCGGATCCGTCGCGGCGACCGGGGCCGCGGTGCGGGTCTCGGCCAGGAGGTAGAGCAGGTGCGCCACGACCGCAGCAGCGACCGCGGGCCACGCCCCGACCCCGAACCGCAGCCCAGCCGACACCTCCAGCTCCCCACCCGCGGTCACCGCGTCCGAGGCGAGGTAGACCGCCTGCGCCAACCCCGAGAGCCCGGCCGAGACGACCACCACGCTCCACGCGTAGCGGGCCGCGGAACCGGCCAGCCGCGCCGTCGCCGCGTAGGCGACCAACGCCAGGCCGTCGGTGATCAGCGGGTAGATCCACGCCACCCCGACCGGGACCCGGGCGGCCACGGCGACCTCAAACAGGCCGTGCGCGGTCGCGACCGCGGCGCCAAGCGCGACGGCCAGGCCCGGGAGCCACACCGCGGCCCGACCCCACCGCCCCGCACTGCTGCTGGTGGTGGTCATCCGAGCGCACCCCCGATCGGGCCGGCCGCGGCCGGAGCGGGCTCGGGCGGCATCTGCTCCCGGTGCTGCGCCCACCACCCGGTGATCGCGGCCGCGTGCTCCAGGCCCGGGACCGGGACCGGTGCCCCGCCCGGCGCCGACCAGCCGGGGCGGGTCTGGTGGCGCTCGATCGAGCACGACCCCGCGCTCTTGCGGACCCGGGCGACGACGCCGGGGCGCTGGCGGTCGTGCCAGTCCCCCGCCGCACTGACCGAGGCATCCGGGCCCTGGTAGGCGGCGAGCCACGCGTGGGCCAGCCAGAGCAGCTCCTCGACGACGTCGGGGTGCCACAGCCAGCACTCCGGCAGCACCGACGCCCCGTCGGGGTAGCGCAGGAACACCGCCCCCAACCACACGGTCAGCTCGTCGAGCAACCCGCCGACGTCGGCGGTGTCGGTGGGGGCGAGCAGCCACGACGGGGCGGTCGCCCTCTGCCGGCGCCCGACGACCGCGGCCAGGGTGTCCGCCGTGCGCGCGGCCATCTCCTCCAACCGCTCCACCCGCTCCACCACCGGGTCCAAGTCGTCGACCCGGCGGTGCAGCTCGTGGACCTCGCGGGCCAGACCGGCCACCACGACCTCCGACGCCCCAGGGGTGGGGCCGGCCGGGTTCTGCGGGTGCGGGGGCGTGCTCATCGCTCCCGCCCCGCCCCGTCACCGTCGCCGACCGATCGGGCGCGGACGGCGTCCGAGACCTCGTCGAAGTGCGCGGCGAGCGCCTCGGTCTGGGTCTCGCTGACCAGGTCCGCGACCCGCCGCATCTCGGTCTCGGTCAACGGCCGGACCCCACCCTCGGCGGCCTCGTCCGGCGTGAACCACATCCCACCGACGAACCCCCCGGGCCCCTCGTCGAGGATCCGCTCGCGGTCACCCCGCTTGTCGTCGTCGACAGGGTCGGGGCCGTCGTCGGTGCGGGCGGCCGTCTCCATCTCCGCGCGCAGGGCACACATCGACGGGTGGTCGTCGGACAGCATCTGCATCCGCCGCCCGTCCGGGGCGAGCGACCACCCCTCGTCCTGGTTGCGGTCATCCGCAGCGGGCATCGTGTCGTCCTTCTCGTGGTCGTCGCTCCGCTGCTCGCGCGGGTCGCGGTCGGTCTGCTGGTGGTGATCGGCGTCGGTCGTCGACGCGGCGGCCGCGGCTTCGGCGGCCAGGACGCGGGCGTCGTGGGTGGCGGTGGCCTCGCGGTGCGAGCGCTCCCGCCCCTCTCGGGCGACGGTCACGAGCCGCGGCTGCGGGTCACACGCCGTGGTGTCGGTCAGCTCGTCCAGCCCGACCGGGTGGGCGCGGTAGCCCCACATCTCCGCGTCGGAGTGCAGCGCGAACAGCCGGGTCCGGTCGGTGATCGCCGACGTCCCCCGCGCCTCGCGCAGAGCCGCGACCGCGGCAGCGTCGGCACGGGTGCGGGCCTGGGCGACGGTCTCCCCGCCCGTGAAGTCGACCCACCCGAACCGGGCACGGGCGTCGTCGAGATCGAACTCATCCAGCCGCCAGCCCGACGAGGGCCGGCCGTGCACACCGGTGGCATCGCGCAGATAGGAGGCGACGATCTGCTCGGCGTCCGCCCGGCCGCCGGGGAGGTCGTCGGCGAGCCGGTCGACGGCCTGGGCCGGGGTCAGAAGCTCGTAGCGCTCGCTCATCGGGTCCACCGCCCGTCACCCGCAGCGCCGTCGGCGGGGCCGGCCGGACCCGCAGCCCCACCGGGCCCGGCGCCAGGGGACGGCTCGTTCAGCGCGGTCGCCTCAACGGCCTGGTCGTGCTCGCCGCCTCGGCGGATCGTGCGCAGCTCAGCGAACATCCGGTTCGACGACCGGACCCGCTCCGCCGCCTCGCCGTAGCGCTCCGGCCAGCGCGCGGCAAGCGCGGCGAGCGCGTGTTCGAGCTGCTGGTCCGTCCAGGCGCGCAGGACCTCGCTGCGGCGGTGCCAGCGGGTCTCAGCCTCGATCCGCGCCAGCAGCCAGGCCCGACGCCGGACATCGCGGCGGCGCCACGCCATCTGAGCGCGGCCGATCACCGGGGCGATCCCGCGCCGGATCACCACCACCCGGCCAGCCGGGAGGTTCGCGATCTGCGCCGGCGCCAACACCGGCACCTTGCGGACCGACCGGGACGCGACGCGGCCGTGGTCGTCGGTCGTGGTGACCCGCTCGTCGCGCTCACCCGCCAGGGTGGACCAGAACTCCAGGTCCGCCTTGTCACGGGTCCCGCCGAAGATCATCACCGCGGCGGTGTTGTTCAGGATCGTCGCGGCCTTGTGCTCGCCCCACCGTGCGAGGAGCTGGGCGCGGGACTGGAACGCGCACAGGATCGTCACCCCTCGCCCGCCCATGTCCGCGGTCCACGATTCGAGGGGGACCGGGGAGATGAGGGCGGCCTCGTCGAGGAACAGCCCCAGCGGCGGGTCCAGCCGGCCCTTGGGCTGCCCGGCGGCCAGGCGTCGGGCCTCGCGGGCGATGTGCCCGGTCAGCGCGCAGACCAGGGGTGCGGTCTGGGCTTCCTCGGCGCCGAGCAGGAACACCGTGGCGCGGTCGTCGAGGAGGCGGGCGACGTCGAACCCCTCCCCCGGCTCCGCCGCCGCTGCCGCCGCGGGGTGGGTCAGCCAGCCCAGGGCGGGCATCACGCTGGAGGTGATCGAGGAGCGGGTGCGCTCGTTGGTGGTCAGGAACTGCATGACGTCCTGCTCGAACGCGGTCACCCCCGAGCGGCGCAGCAGGGCTGGGACCTCGCGGCCGGCGGTGTCGGGGTCGGCGACCCAGCCCAGGACGTCGGCCATCCGCTTGTGTCCGAGGGCGGCAGCGTGCAGCAGGGCCGCGAGGACGCGGCGGGCCTGCCCGTCCCAGAACTCGCGGTCCCCACCGGACCCGCTGGCGACGGCAGCGAGCATGTCCGTGGCCCGCTCGGTGGCCGTGACGGGGTCGGTGCAGCCGGTCAGCGGGTCGAACGTGATCGTCGACGCGCGGCCGCCGAGGCCGGCGGGGTTGAACACGAGCACCTCGCCCCGGGTCTGGCGGCGTAGCGGCGCGCACAGGTCGAGCAGGTCGGTGCGGGTGGAGGTGACCAGGGCTGCGCCGGGGGCGTCGAGGACGCGGCCGGCGAGCCAGCCGGTCTTGCCGGTGCGGGGGCCGCCGACGACGATCACGACGTCCTCGACCAGCGCCCACACCCGAAGGGCGCCGGTGCGGCACAGCTCGACGGCGGCCTCGCTCGTGGCGAGCCGGAACCGCTGCCAGCGCGGGAGCCCGGCCAGCGAGGGCCGGACGGTGCCGGTGCGACGCCGGACGGCGAGGGTCCCGGCGTGGCGGACGATGTCCAGCGACGAGGCCACCCCGACCTTGCGGCGCGACCGCGCAGCCCAGCGAGACACGGTCGCTGACGAGCGCGACCAGCGGTGCCAGACGATCGCCGCGGCGAGGCCGACCACGGCGATGAGGGCGGGCCACGAGAGGGCGGTGACGATCGTCGCTGCGGGGAGCAGCGCGACCAGGGCGAGGCCGGCGGCCAGGGCGCGGGCGCCGCGGGCCCAGGCGAGCAGGGCGCCCGCGGCGAACGCGGCGAGGACGAGGCTGGTGGAGCTGAACAGAACGCTCATCTCAGTCGTCCCATCCGGTCCGGGCGGACCACGCGGCGATGTCCGCGCAGTGACGCGCGCAGCCGTCGGTGTGCCCGGACTCGACGTCGGTCGGGTGGCTGCCGTAGGGGCCGGTGTCGGTGACCCGGGCGGCGCAGGTGGTGCAGCGCCACGACACCGATTCCCACCGCGGCGCCGCGGCTCCGCCGCGTTCGGCGATGTGCTCGAACGCCAGCACCTCCGGCTCGTCCAAACCGTCGAACCCGAGTACCGACGCGATCTCGGCCCAGGACCGTCCGGCGCCGCGGGCGTCCCGGGCGTACTCCCGGCCCTGCGCAGCGGCGACCCGCCGCACCTGCACCGCCGCCCGCAACCCCGCCAGCGGATCGGCCAGGACCGGGCGGGGCATGCTGCTGTCGCCGATCGGTGCGCGGGTCTCACGGGTGCCGAACCACTCCACGGCCAGGGACCGGATCAGGTCCCGGACCCGCCACACCCGACGCTCAACCTCGGTCGGCTCACCGAACACGCCCATCACCGGCCACCCCCGACCCGCACGCCCACCGCGACGCGGTGGTCACGGCGCAGCTCGGCCGCCCACCGCTCCGCGGTGCGCCGCGTGACCCCGCACTGCGCAGCCACCAGACCTGGCTCGGCGCCGGCCGCCAGCGCGGCCCGACCGGTCTCGCGGTGCCGCGCACCCCGCACCGACACCGGCACCCGAACCCCGACCGGCCGGCCACGCCGGGCCGGGCGGGGATGGCGCAGCGCGGTGCGCTGCGCCTCGGTCAACCCGCCCGCGATGCCGTGCGGCTGCTCCGCGACCGCCCACCTGCGGCACTCGGCGATCACCGGGCACCCCGTGCACACCGCCACCGCCGCCGACTCCGCCTCGATCAGGGCCGCACCGGCGGTCGCGGTCGGGAAGAACAGCTCCGGGTCGACGTCGCGGCACGCCGCGCGGGTCCGCCAGTCCAGCTCGTCGACCCGTCCGGGGCTCGGGTTTACGCTCGTCATCTCGCCTGCCTCCACGTACTGGTTGGTGAGAGCGGCCCGGCGGTCGTGTTCCGCCAAGATCCCGTCGCCGGGCCGCCCCATCTGCTTTCTGTCGTTCACTGCGTGTTCCTCTCCGGCCCGCGTGCGGGCGCCTCGAACAGCCCCGGCAACGCGTCCTCGGCCTGCCGCCGCTCCTCGCGCTCCGCCGCGCTGTCGCGGCCCGCTCGGGCCCCGGGCACGACGTCGACCAGGTGGGCCAGCCGGACCGGCAACGGCCGGTTGTCCAGCAGGCACACCGCGGCCTGACGCGACGGGCACTCCTCCCGACGCGCTACCGGCCAGCCGCACCCCGGGCAGCGCCCCGCCCCGACGACGTAGTGCTCGACCACGACCTGCAGCCGGTCCGTCCGCCCGGTCGGGCGCAGCAACCGCGGGTCCAGGTCCCCGGGCTGCGCGACCCGCTCCGGGACCACCCACTCCCGTGATGGGCGGGCGCTCACGCCAACCACCCGGTGCCCTCGTCCCGCCACACGGCGGCACCGGCGTCGGTGAGCCCATACCGCAGCCCGGCCGCCTCCACCGGCTCCGGGACCCGGCCCATGCCGTCCGGGCAGAGCACCGAGCCGTCGGCGTGGGAGAACTCCGGCGGGCGCCCGGCGCGGGCGGGCCATCCCGACGGCGGGGCGTCGATGACGGGGCCGGCGCAGCCCGGGCACACCAGGTCCGTGACGTCGATCAGGTCGGTCGGGTCGTCGTCCAGGTCCACGACGGGCGGGCCGGGTAGGAAGATCGCGGTCATGCTGGCCTCCGGAAAGAGCGAGGAGGGTCGGCCGGTCCGGCCCCCCGGTGGCGGCGTCCCGTCCGCCACCGCGCCGTCAGGCGCGCACGGCCTCCGAGGCTCGGACTCAAGGGCCGGCCGAAGGTCGGTCGCGCAGCGACGCGTAGCGCCAGCGGAGCGCCCTTGAATCTGAGTGAGGCCGGGCCAAACTCGGGCCGGACGGCCCTCCGCCCCGCCGCAGGCGGGTCCCTCCGGGTTCTCGGCCCGCCCGGCCGTGAGGGCGAGGTCTCCCGCTCCGGGCTCGGCGGCCGCGCTCACGACCCGGCCCCCGCGGTCTCGGCGCCGTTCAGCGCGGGCGTCGCCGCCCGGTCGAACGCCGAAATGAACGTGCCGATCGCGTCCGGCAGGCCAGCCCCGACCGGCGTGGCGATGAACAGCACCAACGCGATCAGCGAGAACGCGACCGCACCGGCGGCCACCCGCGCCTTCGCGCAGATCACCGCACCGACGACCATGAACAAGATCAGCACCCCGACGCTGCCCATCAGGACGCCCCGCCCACGATCGTGACGTCCGCGGCCGCGGCCCGGGCGAGCGCTGCGACCTGATCGTGCCGCCACTGCTCGGTCCAGGAGCCAAGGTCGATGCAGCGCCCGGTCGTGAGGATGTCGGCCACCAGACGCTCCAGGACCGCTCCGGGAACGACGTAGCGCCCACCGATCTTGAGTCCGGGAAAGGTCCCCCGCCGCAGGTGCCGGTACAGCGTCGACTCGTCGAGCCGGAGCATCGCCGCAGTCTCCGCCGCGGTGTAGAAGGCGGGCCTGCTCACCGTCGCGTCGGCGGCCGGAACCTCCGCCGTCGAGGTCTTCGTCGTATCCACTCGTGCCTCCCCTGTCGTGGCCTGCCAGCCGATCCAGCAGTGCCAGTTTCACGCTCATATTGAGCTCAGATTGATAGTTCGTCAACACGGCTTCGCGCGTGAAGTGCGCGCGGTACCGCGCTCTCGCTACGCTCGCCGCACCTCGACAGGGCGGGAGCGCACGTGAATCAGGACTGGTCCGCGGTGTCGGACGCGATCAAGGTCCGGCTCGACGAGCGAGGCATGACGATGACCGATCTCGCGTCGAAGTCGGGGGTCTCGCTGACGACCGTCCGCGAGCTGGTGCACGTCCTGAACACCCGTCGGCGTCAGCCCAGGACGCTGGTCGCCCTCTCCGTGGCGCTCGGATGGCCTGCCGACCATCTCGGCACCGTGCTGCGCGGCGGTCGCACCGGCGACGATCCGCGGCACGACGACCCCGTGGACGTTCGCGGGGAACTCCGCGACCTCCGACGCCGGGTCGAGGCCCTCGAACGCGCCGTCGACATGAAGTCCTGACCGGTTCATCCCGCTCACCTCCCAGAGCTACCGCGTCGGTTGTCCTGACAGGAACCAGAGTGGATTTCCGGATTCACCCGCGACAGGGCGCAGTGGGGGGCACACTCGGTCAGACGGCGCACTGATCCGGGAGGGGGACCGGCGCGTGGCGAACGAGCGGCTGTCCTCACTGCTGATCGAGGCGGGGTTCCTCGACCGTGCCGGGACGATCGGCCGGAAGCGGTTCGCCCGCGCCGTCAGTGAGTCCCCAGCTGCGCGGACCGCCGGCCGGAGCTACTCCCACACCTACGTGAGCCGGTGGATCGCCGGGACGGTCCCTCGTGACGACGCGACGCGGACGGCGATCGCGCAGGCGGTGGGCGCTGCGCTCGGACGCACGGTCGCGCTCGACGAGCTCGGATTCCGCCGGCCGACGACGGCGGACCCGCAGGCAGGTCTCGCCTACCCCGGTTCGGCGGAGGACGGAGTCGTGGCGACCGCGCAGCTCCTCGACGCCGATCTTGCGAGCGCGCCCGTGGTGCTCGGCGCGCCGACGAACGTCGCGGCCTGGAACGAGGCGTCGGTCTCCTGGCTGGTGGGTTCACAACCACCGGTCGGCGATCGCGCCGAGGGCCCGTCGCGCATCGGGCTGTCCGACGTTCAACGGCTCCGTACGATGCGCGAGACCTTCGACCGTCTGGACAGCACGTTCGGCGGCGCACACGCCCGGAACTCGCTGGTGCAGTACCTCCGCACGGAGCTGCCGCTGCTCCTGCGGGCCGCAGGCACCGCAGACGTGCGGCGCGCCCTGTTCGCAGCCGCCGGAGAATCGACACAACTCGCCGCGTGGATGGCGTACGACGCCGGGCTCCACGGACTCGCGCAACGCTATTTCATCCAGGCACTCGGACTGGCCGACGCCGGAGAGGACTGTCTGCTTGCGGCGAGCATTCTGGACGCGATGAGTCATCAGGCGAGTTTCCTCGGTCGCTATCGCGAGGCCGCGAACATGGCTCGGGCCGCTCGCCTCGGGACCGACTCGATCGGCATTCCGATCCTCACATCGCATTTCCACATCATGGAGGCCCGGGCGCTGGCACGGATCGGTGACGCCGACGCGTGCGACCGCGCGATGGGATCGGCGGTGCACCATTTCGAGCAGCGCCGGGCCGGGGACGAACCCGCCTGGATCAGCTACTTCGACCAGGCCGAGATGGCGGCGGAGCTGGCGCACTGAGGTGTTCTCAGTAGCGGGGTGGCAGGTCGTGGCGACACGCCGAGGGTGGTGAGATGAGCGGGAACGGGGCAGGACCCCGGTAGATCGGTTCGGTCCAGCACAGATCGACACCGTCACCGAGGTCCTGCATGTCTGATCCTGTCACCTACACCGCTGTCCTCCCGATCGGGGAGCGCACCGTGGCCTATCTGGCGCGGCTCCTGGTCCTTCAACGCCGTCGACGTGGCACCCGGCGGCGGGCGTTGACCCCGTTCGCCCAGGCAGTGCTGGTGATCCGCTGGTTCTGTGATGCTACCCGGGTCCGATGTTCGGCCGGTGACAACGCGATCAGCACTGCAACGGCCTACCGTTACCTGCACGAAGGCATCGACGTCCTCGCCGCGGCCGCACCCGGCCTG
>NZ_MCIP01000001.1:1674294-1711326 GCF_001932425.1 Pseudonocardia sp. Ae505_Ps2 | reverse complement strand
ACGCCGCGCTGGGCGACCTCGGCTACGAAGGCGAAGCCGACCGGCTCACCGTGCCCATCAAACTCGCCCCCGGCCGCGGGCAGACGGTCAACCAGCGCACCGTCAACACCCTGCACTCAGCCCTTCGTGCTCTGGCCGAACGCGGAAACGCCCTGCTCAAGACCACCTTCGCCGCGTTGCGGCGAGTCACGCTATGTCCCTGGCGCACCGGCGCGATCACCGCAGCTGCGCTCGTACTACTCCACACCGAGTACGACCGCACGACATGATCAACCCGCTACTGAGAACACCTCACTGACCCGCTCTCGCACCCCGGCTGCGGTCACCGCACCCTCCGCGGAGGGTGCGACGACGTCACGCGGGGTGCGGCAACACGGTGAGGAGTCGCCGCAGGCGGGGCACCATGCCGTTCGGGCCCCGGCCGTCGATGTCGTACCAGGTCCAGCGCACCACGGTGAGCCCGATGGCCCGGATCCGGTCCTCCCGTTGCTTCTCCCGCCACAGGACGTCCTCGAGATCCTCGTCGGGGTGCAGCGTGCGCCCGTACTTCATCCGTCCGTCGAACTCCCCGACGACCCCGTGCTCGGGCCATGCGAAGTCGGTCCGGTAGCCGAGCCCCGGGACCTCCCACTGTGTCACCGGTGCGGGTATGCCGGCGGCGTGCAGGTGGAAGCGGCTGCGGGACTCGCCCGGACTCTCCGTCAGCGCGTCGGCGAGGGCCAGGGTGCGTCGCGCACGCGGCATTCCCCGTCGCCCGGCGAACCGGTTGAGGACGTCGTCGAGCTGCGCGCCATCGACGGCACCGGGCGGTGGTGGCAGGGCCGGGTCGCGGCGGACGTGCCGGTGGAGCGCGGCGTCGAGCGTGATCAGCGCCTGCTCGGTGCCCAGCGTGCGGGCGAGGTCGACCGTGGTCCGGGCGGCGGAGGTGACCCGCAACCCGTCCAGCTCCACGACGTCCTGGTCGGGCAGGGGTACGGAGTGCACGTGCGTACCCGGTCGGATACGGCCACCGCCGGGGCGGTCGCGGAAGACGTGCAGTCGACCCAGCGGTACCCGCCACAGCGGCAGGCCGAGCAACACGGCTGCCGTCACACCGCCGTAGACCGCATCGTCGGCCAGCTCCGGGGCGGCGGCCTGCGCCCTGGCCCGGTGGAGCTCGGCACTGGTCGGCTCCGTCTCACCGGGAAGCCTGTAGACACCGGGCCGGATACCGAGCAGCCGACCGCCGCGCACGAGCCGGTCGATCTCGTCCCGCTCGAACCCGGCTGTCAGGAGGGTGTTGCGCCGCAGCAGGCCACCGGGACCGAGCGGCACCGAGTCGAGGGGGTCCATGCCCCCACCCAAGTCGACCCGGCGCGGGACGACGCTCCAACCCACCACCCTGTGGACAACTCTCGTTGTTGTGGACAACTCACATCTGCTGAGCTCTCGCACCCCTGCGGGGGTCGTCGCACCTGCCGTAGAGGGTGCGAGGACCTCACGAGGGGTGCGGGAGGTGATCCGGAGGGGTGTCCGATCAGGGGGCGCGGTGGAACTGTTCCCGGCGACCCTGGCGGAGCAGGGTGAGCCAGTCGCGGAAGGCGCCCGGGTCGCGCTTGGTCACCAGGAAGTACCAGGCGAACCTCGGGAGCTCCAGGAGGCCGATCCTGCGCATCCCCGGCTGGGACATCAGGTAGCCGCGGTTGCGGTAGGTGTAGTAGCGCTTGACCTCGTCGCCCGGGTCCTGGGCGTGCAGCCGCCCGCCGAGCATCGGCTTGAACTCGTCGGAGCCGTAGGGGTGCAGGTAGGTGGCCTGCAACGCGGTGCCGAACGGCAGCCCGGACCGGACCATCCGCCGGTGCATCTCCACCTCGTCGCCGCGGACGAACAGGCGCAGGTCCGGGACCCCGACGACCTCGAGGGTGGAGGCCCGGAACAGGGCGCCGTTGAAGAAGCTGGCGATGCCGGGCAGCAGGTCGTCGGGGCCCAGCGCCGAGCGGGACCGGTGCCAGGTGACGCCGCGGCGCAGCGGGAAGGCGAGGCGGTCCGGGTCGGCCTTGTCGGCGACCACCGGGGACACCGCGGCGAGCTGGTGCCGCTGCGCGACCTCGAGCAGCGTGGCGAGCGTGGACTCGTCGGCGGCGTGGCCGTCGTCGTCGGCCAGGAAGATCCACTCGGCGCCCATCGCGAGGGCGTGCAGCATTCCCAGGGCGAAGCCGCCGGCACCGCCGAGGTTGGACCACGACGGCAGCCAGGTCGTCGGCAGCGGGCACGCCTCGACGGCGTCGCGGGCGGGCCGGTCCGGCCCGTTGTCGACGACGATCAGGTGGGCCAGCGGGTGGGTCTGCTTCGCCATCGCCGCGAGCGAGTCGACGAGCAGCTCGGCGCGGTGCCGCGTCACGATGACGCCGACGACCGAGCCGGGCGGGAGTGGTCCGGTCACGACGGGGTCCGCCCCTTGTAGTGGTCGAGGACCTCGTGCAGCGGGCCGTACTCCTTGATCGTCCCGTGCTCCATCCACAGCGCGGTGTCGCACAGGTCGGCGAGGAACTCGTCGGAGTGCGAGGCGAAGACCAGGATCCCGGAGCGGTCGACGAGCTCGTGCAGCCGGTCGCGGGCCTTGTTCAGGAACTCCGCGTCGACGGCGCCGATGCCCTCGTCGAGCAGCAGGATCTCGGGGTCGATCGAGGTGACGACACCGAGCGCGAGCCGCACCCGCATGCCCGTCGAGTACGCCCGCAGTGGCATCTCCAGGTAGTCGCCGAGCTCGGTGAAGGCGGCGATGTCGTCGATCCGCGCCTCCATCTGCTTGCGCGTCATGCCCAGGAACAGGCCGCGGATCAGGATGTTCTCGTAGCCGGAGATCTCCGGGTCCATCCCGACGGCGAGGTCGAACACGGGCGCGACCTTGCCGCGGACCATCGAGCGGCCACGGGTGGGCTCGTAGATGCCGGCCATCAGTCGCAGCAGCGTGGACTTGCCGGCGCCGTTGTGCCCGACGAGTGCGACGCGCGCGCCCTTGTCCAGGCTGACGGTGATGTCGCGCAGCGCCTCGATGATCGGCACCTTGGCGTCGGTGCCGATCCGGCCGCCCGCCCTGCCGAGGACGGCCTTCTTCAGCGAGCGCGTCTTGGCGTCGAAGATCGGGAAGTCGACGGCGGCGCGGTCGATCCGGATGCGGGGTTCAGTCACAGCGGCTCACACCCAGTACGCGACGCGGGAGCGGTAGTTGCGCAGGCAGATCAGCGCCGCGGCCCAGCCGACCAGCGTGATCACGCCGGTGACCAGCCAGTACCGGCCGACGATCTCCTGGCCGAGCAGCGGCTGACGCACGATCTCGACGAAGTGGAAGACCGGGTTCAGCTCGACCAGCTGCGCGCGCTCGCGGGCCACGTCGTTCTTGCTGAGCGTGTCGACCGACCAGACGATCGGGGTCAGGTAGAAGATCAGCTGGGTCACGCTGGCGATGATCGGCGGGATGTCCCGGAAGCGGGTCGCGAGGATCCCGGACAGGATCGCGACCCACGCGCCGTTGACCGCCAGCAGCGCGAAGGCCGGGACGGCCAGCAGCGTCGACAGCCCCAGCGGATGCGGGAACACGATCATCAGCACGACCCAGACGACCAGGTTGTGCAGGAAGAACAGCGTCTGCCGCCACACGAGCCGGTAGATGTGCAGGCTCAGCGGGGCGGGCAGGAACTTGATCAGGCCCTCGTTGGCGATGAAGACCTCGCTGCCCTCGAGGATGCAGCCGGACACGAAGTTCCAGATCAGCAGCCCGACGGCGACGTGCGGCAGGAACGTCGCCAGCGACATCCCGAACAGCGCCGAGTAGAGGATGCCCAGGCCGAGGGCGATGACGCCCATGCTGATCGAGATCCACAGCGGCCCCAGGACGGAGCGGCGGTAGCGCTGCTTGATGTCCTGCCAGCCGAGGTAGCCCCACAACGGCCGTTGCCGCCAGCCCTGGGCGAGGTCCGCGAACGCCCGGCGCCAGCTGCGCGGGCTCGACACCTCGGACGGGTCGACGACGTCGCCCGGCTCGTTGTCGGTCACGGTCACGGGCACCCGGTGAGGGTACTCAGACGCCGTCCGCGGGCCCGGCAGGGGAGCCCCCCGCCGGGACACCGCGAAACCGCAGGTCGTCGGCGTGGGTCAGAGGTACTGCCCGGTCCCGCGACCCATGCCCTCCGGTACGCCGCCCTGCTCGGGGGCCCCGCCGCCCATCCCCGGCGGCAGCCCGCGGCGCATCTGCTCCAACTGGGCGCGGGCGGCCATCTGCTGGGCGAACAGCGCGGTCTGGATGCCGTGGAACAGGCCCTCCAGCCAGCCGACCAGCTGGGCCTGGGCGATCCGCAGCTCGCCCTCCGACGGGGTCGTGTCCGCCGTGAACGGCAGGCTGAGCCGGTGCAGCTCCTCGCGCAGCTCCGGCGCGAGACCCTCCTCGAGCTCCTTGACGGAGTTCTCGTGGATCTCCTTGAGCCGCTCGCGGGACGCCTCGTCCAGCGGTGCCGCCTTCACCTCCTCCAGCAGCTGCTTGATCATCGTGCCGATCCGCATGACCTTCGCGGGCTGCTCGACCAGGCCGGCCGGACTCTGCGTGGACCCGTCGTCGTCCTGCGGGACCGACGCCATGCCCACCGGCCGCCCGTCGGCGCCGACCACCACGACCCGGTCTCCGGACGTCTCCTGCTCGTCGCTCATGTGCCCCATTCTGGACCCGCCCGCTCAGGAGTTCACGAGGAGGAGCTTGCCGGTGACCCCGCCGGCGGCGAGCCTGCGGTGGGCGTCGGCGGCGTCGGACATCGCGAAGCGCTCGAAGACGACCGGCTTCACCCGGCCGTCGGCGAACAGCGGCCACACGTTCTCCCGGACCCCGTCGACGATCTCGGCCTTCGAGTGCGGCCCCTCGACCGGGCGGCCGCGCAAGCCCATCGCCGAGACGTGGCCGCGCTTGGCCAGCAGGGCGCCGATGTTGAGCTCGGCCTTCACCCCGCCCTGCATCCCGATGATCATCAGGCGCCCGTCGCGGGCCAGCGCCGAGAGGTTGTTCGCCAGGCCCTTGGCACCCATGTTGTCGAGGATGACGTCGGCGCCGTGGCCGTCGGTGGCCTTCTTCAGCTCCTCGGCGATGTCGTCGTGGTAGTCGATGACGATGTCGGCGCCCAGGTCACGGCAGAACTGCATCCGGTCGGCGTGGCCCGCGGTGGCCGCGACGCGTGCGCCGAACGCCTTCGCGACCTGGATCGCGTGCGTGCCGATGCCCGACGAGCCGCCCTGGACCAGGAACGTCTCGCCCTCGGCGAGCCGGCCCTCCAGGAACACGTTCGACCAGACGGTGCAGGCGACCTCGGGCAGGCCGCCCGCCTCCTCCAGCGACACGCCCCCGGGGACGGGCAGCAGCTGCGGGGCCGGGACGGCGACCTTCGTCGCGTAGCCGCCGCCGGCGAGCAGGGCGCAGACCTCGTCGCCGACCGACCAGCCGGTCACGCCCTCGCCGAGCGCGGCGATCCGGCCCGCGCACTCCAGCCCGAGGATCTCCGACGCGCCGGGCGGGACCGGGTAGTTCCCCTGGACCTGCAGGAGGTCGGCCCGGTTGACGGCCGAGGAGACGACGTCGAGCACGACCTCGCCCGGCCCGGGCTCGGGGTCGGGCACCTCGGCCCACGTCATCTGCTCGGGTCCGCCGTACTCGGTCAAGGTGATCGCCCACATGGGAGCCGACCGTATTCCGTGGCGCGCATCCCGGCGATCCGGCACGGTCGACCGATGGACGTGCTCCCCGCGCCGATCGACCCGGTGCCCGACCCGTGGCCGCTGGCCGGGCTGACCCTGCGGACCCCGCGCCTGGAGCTGCGCATCGAGGACGACGCGTCGCTCCGCGAGCTGGTGGAGGCCGTGCACGGCAGCGGGATCCACCCGTCGTCGGAGCTGCCGTTCCGCACGCCGTGGACCCGGGCGGACCCGCGGTACCTCGGGCGTGGCATGGCGCAGTACTACTGGGGGAACCGGGCGAGGGCGTCACCGGAGTGGTGGACGCTGACGTTCGTCGTGCGGGCGCAGGGCCGGGTCGTCGGCATGCAGGACGTGGTGGGGGACCGGTTCGGCGTGCGGCGCGAGGTCTCGACCGGCTCGTACCTGGTGCGCCACGCCCAGGGCCGCGGCCACGGCACCGAGATGCGGGCCGCGGTACTGGCGTTCGCCTTCGACCACCTCGGCGCGCTGGTGGCGCGCTCGGAGTACCTGGCGGGGAACGCGCGGTCCGCGGCGGTGTCGGCCCGGCTCGGCTATCGCGACGACGGCACCGCCACGATCGTCCACGACGACGAGCGCGTCACCGAGTACCGGGTGCGCCTCGACCGGGAGGCGTTCGCGCGGCCCGGGTGGGAGCTCGTCGTCGAGGGCTACACCGCGGACCTGGCGGAGTTCCTCGCCGCGGCGCCGCCGGTCGGCTGACGAGCCGCGGTCAGCTGAAGATCAGCGCGCGGTGCCGGGGCAGTCGCAGCCACACCTGCCCGGCGACGAGCAGCACCGCCAGCACGGCGAACCACTGCACGCCCTGCACCGCGGGCACCACGTCGACCGGCAGCGTGTAGGCGAACGTCACCCGCAGGGCGGCGTCGAGGAACAGGCCCGCCGCCCAGCCCGCCGTCAGCCACCGCCAGATCGAGCGGAACCGGGCGGAGGAGGCCCAGCGACGGTCCCACTCGTCGGGGCTGTGGCCGGACTCGGCGAGGGTGAGCCTGCCGATCACGAACATCACCGGGCGCGACGAGAAGACGCTCGCGAGCAGTACGACGCCCAGCGCCGCGGTGACCACGGCCTCGCGGGCGAGCAGGACGCGGTCGTCGCCGCCGAGCAGCGCGGTCGCCGCGCTCGCCACGCACAGGACGAGCACGAGCACCGCGAACCACTCGACGCGCCGGTGCCGCAGGAGCACCCACAGCGCCCGCGCCGCCGGGACCGCGGCCCCGGCGAGCAGCGCCGGCCCGGCTGCGACGCCGACCGCCCGCAGGACGTAGAACAGCACCAGTGGCGCGGCGATGTCGCCGAGCACGGTGGCCGCGAGCTCCCGGCGCTTCACGACGCCGTCACCAGCGACGACAGCCGCTCGGCGACCCGCTCCGGGAACTCCCCGGGCAGCGCGTGCGTGGCGTCCGGCCACACCTCGACGGTGCCGCGTGGCAGCAGCGCGGCCCGGTCCCGCGCCCGGCCGGCGTCGAGCATTGTGCTGCGCCCGCCGAGCAGCACCAGGGTGCGGACGCCGACCGCGGCCACGTCGCGGGCCGTGGGCAGCGGTGGCAGCGGGATCGCGGAGGCGTAGCCGGACAGGCCCGCCTCGATGAGCCGGGCGACCGGGTCGTCGGCGACGTCGGCGCCGCCTCCCAGGCGGGTGACGAACCGCCGGCGCAGCCACGACGGGGCGCCGGGCTGCGCGCCGATCGAGGCGGCCACCGTGCCGGCCGGGACGCCCGTGAAGGTGCGGGCCGGGTCGAGCAGGCCGAGCGTCCGGATCCCGGCCGGGGCGCGGCGGGCGACCTCGAACGCCAGGCGCCCGCCCATCGAGGTCCCGACGAGGTGGCACGGCCCGAGCGTGTCGAGGACGTCGCGGAGCCAGCGGACCTGGTCGGCGACCGACCGGAGCGGCACGTCCTGGGTGCTCGCGCCGGGACCGCCGAGCGGGTCGACGAGGTGCACGGTCGCCCGGCGCCGCAGCGTGGGCACGTTCGGCGCCCAGCTCACCCCCGGCGACCCCGCCCCGGGCAGCAGGACGAACGGGTCCCCGGGAGGTCCGTCGCAGGTCAGAACGCGGACGACGCCGTGCGTGGTGGGGATGTCGCGGCTGCTCGTCGGCCCCAGTCCGGCGGCCACGTCGTCGTACAGCGCGCGGAACCGGTCCCGGGCCGCGGTGCTGGTGAAGTGTCCGGTGCGCATCGTCCCCCCCGTTTCACGATACGATCGGACTGTAAAATCGGGCGGAGCTTTTCGCAAGCCGATCGGATCGGAACGAGGTGGAGATGCCGAAGGTGGTCGACCACGGGCAGCGCCGCGGGGAGATCGCGGAGGCGCTCTGGCGGATCGCTGCGGCCGAGGGGCTGGAGGCGGTCAGCCTGGCCCGGGTGGCGCAGGAGGCAGGGGTCTCGAAGGGGCGGGTCCAGCACTACTTCGCCTCGCGTGACGAGCTGCTGGACTTCGCCGCCCAGCACCTGCGGCTGCGGGTCGACGAGCGGGTGCGCGCGCGGATGGCGGCGGCCGCGCCGTCGTCGCCGTTGGGGGAGGTCCGCGCCCTGCTGGTCGCACTGCTTCCGCTCGACGACGACGCCCGCACCGACGCCCGCGTCGGCTCCGCCTTCCTCATCCGTGCACTCGGCGACGACCGGCTGCGCGAGACCTACCGGACGGGCGACCGCCTGATCCGTGCGGCCGTCGCCGACCGGCTCGCCGCGGCCCGCGACGCCGGCGAGCTCGCCGCGCTCGACCCGGACCGGGAGGCGACCGTGCTCCTCGCGCTGGCCGGTGGCCTCGCGGAGTCCGTCCTGCTCGGCGACGCCGACGAGGCCGGCGCGCTCGCCGTGCTGGACCACCAGCTCGGGCGGCTACGGCCCTAGTCGAGGCTGCGTGCGGCGAAGGTGTCGCAGGAGTCGGGGTTGCCGCTCTGCAGGCCGGTGGTGAACCACTTCTCGCGCTGCGCGGAGCTGCCGTGCGAGAACTGCGACTCGTCGACCCGGCCGCCACCGAGGTTGGACTGGATGTAGTCGTCGCCGATCCGGGACGCGGTGTCGAGGGCGGCGTCGATGTCGGACTGGTCCAGCTGGGTGATCAGGGGCTTCCCGGACGGGCCGGGCGTCGTCGTCGCGTGGTTGGCCCAGATGCCCGCGTAGCAGTCGGCCTGCAGCTCCAGGCGCACCGAGCCGGAGGTCGGGCCGGTGTCGTTGCCCGCGCGGCGGTTGGTGCCGGTGAGGTTCTGGATGTGGTGGCCGTACTCGTGGGCGATGACGTACGCCTGCGAGAACGGTCCGCCCTTCGCGCCGAAGCGGGTCTGCAGCTCCTGGAAGAAGGTGAGGTCGATGTAGATCTCGGAGTCGGCGGGGCAGTAGAACGGCCCGCTGTCCGACGTCGCCGACCCGCAGCCGTTGGTGCTGACCCCGCCGGAGAAGAAGTTCGTGCGCGGCGGGGTGAAACCGGAGGAGAACTGGGTGGCCCAGTAGTCGTCGAGGGAGTTGACGACGGCGACGACACGGCAGTCCGTCGAGGTGTTCGCCGACTCGCCGGTGGCGCAGTTCTGCTGCAGCGACGAGTTGTCCGCCGTCTGGCCGGCGCCGACCTGGTCGAGCCCTGGGTAGCCGCCGCCCGCGCCCATCCCGGACATGTCGACGCCCGCGAAGTTCGACAGCAGCAGGTACAGGATGACGCCGACGAGGCCCAGGCCGCCGCCCGCGCCTGCCACCCGGCCGCCGACCCCGCCGCCCCGGCCACCGCCGGAGCCTCGCAGGTCGTCCACGCCGGACGTGTCGAGCTGGGCGTTCTCGTCGAACCGCACGTCGTCCTCCCGAGATGAGACCGGGGGAATCCCACCACACCGCGTCGGACCGCACCGGCGCGGACGTCCCCCGCCACCCGTCAGGGTGTCCCGGGTCCGGCCCGCCACGTCGCGGCCGCGACGCCGTGCGCGGCACGGAAGCGGCGGGCGAAGTAGCCGGGGTCGGGGTAGCCGACCCGGGCACCCACATCGGCGACCGGGAGGTCGGTGGAGGCGAGGAGCCGCCGTGCCTCCCGCATACGGCGCTCGGTGATCCACTGCTGCACGGTCCGCCCGGTCCTGCGCCCGACGACGGTGGTCAGGTGCCCGGGGGTCAGTCCGACGGCGGCGGCGACCTCGCGCAGCGACAGCTGCTGGGCGAACCGCTCCTCGACGACGGCGAACACCGCCGCGAGCAGCGGGTCGCCGGACTCGGCGGGCACGTCGTCGACGAGCCGACCCAGGGCCACCAGCAGCAGGGTGAGGTGCGCGCGAGCAGCCTCGGCGTGACCGTCGCGGCGGCGGGTCAGCTCGTCGTCGAGGTCGGCGAAGCGGGCCCGCCAGGTCGCCCGATCCTCGGGCGGGACCCGGATCCGCTGCCCGCCACCGCGGTGGCGTCCGACGAACGGCGCGAGCAGCGGATGGTCCTGCCAGGACGCGGGCGCGACCGCCTCGGCCGGGAAGATCACCGACCACAGCTCGCCGGGCGGTTCCGCGCTCTCCCGGGCGTGGTCGACCACCGCGCCGGGGGCGATCACGAACGCGTCGCCCTCGCCGAGCTCCCAGGCGCGCCCGTCGACCCGGTACGTGCAGGTGCCGCGGACGACGTGGACGAGCAGCAGGAAGTCGTGCGCGTGCGGCCCCCGTACCCGGGGCAGCGACGCTCCCGGCCCGTCGACGTGCTGGACCGCGATCGGCACCGGGGAGTGTGCGAAGCCGACCAGCGGAACGCCCGAACTTCGTCCCACCACGGCCACAGATAGTGCCTTGTAGGCAGCTCGCAGGCCAGTAAGGGTCGGTGACGTACACGAAGTTCGTCCGAGGGGAACCGATGACCACGCACGCCCACACACCCGCGCTCGTCAGCTCGTGGCTGCTCCCCGGCTACGACACCGCGGCCCGGCTCAGCGGCGCCGTCCCGATGTACTGGCGGCTGCTGGCGCAGGCGGGCATCGGCCCGCGGGACCGCGTGCTGGAGATCGGCTGCGGGACCGGGAACGTCCTGCTGCGCGCCACGGAGGCCGTTCCGACGGCCACGGTGCACGGCGTCGACCCCGACCCGGAGGCGATCGCGATGGCCCGCCGCAAGGCGGCAGACGCCGGTGTCGAGCTGCAGCTGCAGATCGGTGTGGCCGAGGACCTTCCTCTCGACGACGGCAGCGTCGACCGGGTCCTCTCCTCGCTGATGCTGCACCACATCGCCGCCGACGCCCGGGTCGCGGCGCTGCGGGAGGCGCACCGCGTCCTGGCGCCGGGCGGGAGCCTGCACCTGGTCGACCTCGATCACGACCCGCGCACCGCCGGACGGATGCGCGTCGTGAACAGGGTGCTGTCGCTGCTGGCACGCTTCGATCCGGCCCACCGCCGGTCCCCCCACGGCGGGCACGGCCACGGTCACGGCGGGCACGGTCACGGGGCGCAGCCGGTGCCGGAGCTGCTCGCGGCCGCCGGGTTCACCGATGCGGTGGTGGTCGGGCACGGGGCGACCAGGATGGGGCCGGTCACCTACTACCGCGCGGAGCGCTGAGTGGTCCCGTTACCCTCCCGAGCGGAAGCGTGGCAGAGCGGCCGAATGCACCCGCCTTGAAAGCGGGCGTCCGAAAGGACCGGGGGTTCGAATCCCCCCGCTTCCGCCACAGGTCAGAGGCATGATCGACGACCAAGACCGGTTCGCCCGGGCGGCGTCGCTGCCGTCCGCCTCCTGCCTCCCGCCTGCGGACCGCCGCGCGACCTGCCGCGGTACCGAGCCGCGCGGTGAAGTATCGACAACGATGAGCGGATGAGGTACGAGACGTCGGGGAGCTTCTTTCGGGGCTTCACCGACGAGCGGATTGCGGTCGGCGATGTCACCCTGAGAGTGCGCTACGGCGGAGACGGTCCTCCCGTGTTGCTGCTGCACGGCCATCCCCGTACCGCGGCGACCTGGCACCGCGTCGCCCCGCTGCTGGTCGATGCCGGATACACCGTGATCTGCCCTGACCTGCGCGGCTACGGCGCGTCGTCCAAGCCACCCACGACCCATGACCATGCCCCGTACTCCAAGCGAGCAATGGCAGCCGACATGAGCCGGCTGCTCGGCCGGCTCGGCCACGAGGACGCCGCCGTCGTCGGCCACGACCGAGGCTCGTACGTGGCGTTCCGCATGGCGATGGACACCCCACACCTCGTGTCCCGGCTCGCCGTTCTCGACAGCGTTCCGATTGGCGAGGCATTGGCCCGCTGCAACGCGCGATTCGCGGCGGAGTGGTGGCACTGGTTCTTCTTCGCTCAGCCCGAGGTCCCCGAGCGTGTGATCCTCGCTGACCCCGACGCCTGGTACCGCGGCAGCATCGACCAGATGGGCCCGGAGGCCTACGCCGAGTTCCACCGGGCCATCCACGACCCCGCGACGGTCGGCGCCATGGTGGAGGACTACCGGGCCGGGCTCGGTGTCGACCGCGCACACGACGACGCCGATCAGGCAGCGGGACGCCGACTCACCTGTCCCACGCTCGTGTTGTGGTCCAGCCGCGACGACATGGAGAAGCTCTACGGGGATCCCCTCACGGTGTGGCGAACGTGGGCGAACGATCTGTCCGGTGGCGTGATCGATTCTGGACACCACATGGCGGAAGAAGCACCGGGGCAGCTCGCCGAGGCGCTGCGCGGCTTCCTCGGGCCTCTCGTCGACGCGTGACGCGGCGAGACGACAGGCGGTCCTGACCACCACCATGACCGCAACCCACACGTGAGCTCGTCATAGCCGCCTGGCCGAATATATGCGAAACGCATAGAGTGCGGTGCGTGGAGCCAAGCCTCGAAGCAGCCGTGAACGAGTGGCATGCCAGCGTCAACGCCGGCGACCTGCAGCGATCCGCGCGAGCCGTAGGAGATCCGGTCGTCGTCATGGGCCCGAAGGGTGCGGGTCCGATCACGCCTGAGCAGTTCGCCGAGTGGGTGGGGCGGTCAGGGATCACGCTGGTCCCTCGGTCCTGGCACCCGGTCAGCGAGCGGCTGATGGTGGTCGAGGAGGACGCCACCTGGCCCGGCAGCGAGGAGGTCACGCGGGTGGCGACGGTCTTCCGCGTGTCCGACGGAAAGGTCACCGCTGCGCTCAGACTGCCGGATCTCGAGGGTGCGCTGGCGCTGGCCTGCAACGACCGCGAGATGGCAGCGACCGAGTGACGAGCCAGGGGCCGGGGCAGGTCCTGTTCCACTTCGTCCGGCACTGGGCCCGTCGGTCCTCCCCGGCCGACGCAGGTGGGGAGCAGGGACGGTTGGTGCTGGTCTGCGAAGCAGTCCATGCACTCCGTCAGCGAGGTCTTCCCGCAACCGTGAACGACGTCGCACGTGAGATCGGGCTCGACCAAAGTGGTGCATCACGGTTGATCGGGAGCGCGGCGAAGGCCGGGCACCTGACCATGGTCGTCGCGCCGGGCGACGCTCGACGACGCGAAGCATCGGTCACCTCGGCGGGGCGCTCGATGGTGGACGACGCGCATCGTTGGCAGGAGGAGATCTTCGTTCGGCTGACACCCGGATGGAGCGACACGAAGCGCCGCGAGTTCCAGCAGGCCATGGTCGACCTGATGGACAGCTCCTACGCAATGGACGCATGAGCGAGGACAGGTCCCACGGAGAGCGCTGCCAGTCGTGTCGTCCCGCGGGTCAGCGGGGAACGACCGGACGTCCCGTGGCCAGCGCGGCGTAGGCGAGATCCTGGATGGCGAGACCGACCGACTCGAACAGGGTGACGTCGTCGGGGCGACGTCGCCCGTGCGCGCCGGTGAGCACCTCGCCCAGCTCCAGACCCACGTCGTCGAGGGTGACGGCGCCCTCGTCGAGGGCCAGGAGCACCTCGCCGGACTTGCGCAGCTGCACCTCCCGGGAGTCGACCACCACCCGCGCTCGTGCCAAGGCCGCGCCGTCGATCTCGCGGTGGTCGGGGCGCGGCGGCGCTCCCACGGCGTTGACGTGCAGACCGGGACGGAACCAGGCGCCGTGCACGTGTGGCTCCCGTGCGGGGGACAGCGTGCACAACACGTCGACCTCGGAGACGACGCCGTGGACGTCCGGGGACACCGTGACCCCGAGCGGGGGGCTGCCGTCGGCCCGCTCCCGGGCCCGCAGGGTGTGCCGGAACTCCTCGATACGTCGTGCGGTCCTCGACCACACGACGACGTGGTCGATCGGCCGGACCCGGCGGATCGCCGCGACGTGCTCGACCGCCAGGGGCCCGGCGCCGACCAGTCCGAGGACGCTGCTGTCACCACGGGCCAGCGCATCGGTGGCGACAGCGCTGGCCGCCGCCGTCCGCATCCTGGTGCCCGGTCCGCCTGCGAGCACGGCCAGCCGGGTTCCCGTCGTGGCGTCGAGGAGCAGCACCGTGGACTGCTGGAGCGGCCCGTCGGCCTGCGCGTCGGTGAGGACCTTGACGACGGTGAGGCCGAGACGACGCGACGTCGCCACCATCGGCAGGAGCACCGTCGACGGGCCCGTCTCCACGACCGCGGGGACGGGCTGCTCGGCGTCGCCGAGTGTCAGGTCCACGTGCAGGGCCCGGACGGCGTCGATCAGCTCGCCCAGGTCGACCGTGCCCTCCGGGGGCGCTTCCACGGGGATCAGGGTCACCGGAAGGCCTTCATGAACGAGTCGTCGGTCAGCTCGTCGTAGCGCGGTGCCCGGGACACCATCGACGCCTCGGCGATCATCCGCATCCACCGGTCGCTGCCCGCGGGGTCGATCGCGACCGTGGACCACAGCTCGCTCGCGGTCATGGCGGCGACGGCGTCGCGCAGGATCGCGAGGTCGCGGGTGGGCCAGCGGGTGGTGAGGATCGACTCGACGACGTCGGAGGGGGTACTGGGCAGGGCGGTCATCGCGGCGTCGATGCAGGCCGTGAACCGGGTGAGCCGGTCGCGGAGCTCGTCGACGCGGTCGGTGCGGGCGTAGTAGACGCTGTTGGGCATGATCCCGCCGCCCTCGAGGTTGCGGAACACGATGGTTCCGGTGCCTGCCGCCTCGACCTCCAGCGCCGTGACGAGGTCGAGGACGATGGCGTCCCCGAGCCCCGCGTGGAAGAGCTCGACGAACATCGCCGTGGACAGGTCGCGCAGGAAGGTGATCCCGGTCGGGTCCACACCGGACTCGCGGGCCAGCCCGGCGGTGACGGCGTACGGTGCGCTCCCGCCGATACCCGGCGCGAGCACGACCTCGCCGCGCAGGTCGTCGAAGGTGAACGAGCGCGGCGTGCCGCGATGTACGACGGCTTTCGGGGCCTGGTGGTTGAGCTGGCAGACGACGGTCAGGTCGCGGGGGGTGCCCGCGTACATGCCCGGCACCCACAAGCCGCCCAGCGCGATGTCGGCGGCGCCCGACTCGAGGTCGTCCAGCACCCCGGTCCAGGGGTCGCAGGCGACCGCGGTGACCTCCAGCCCCGCATCGGCGAACACGCCGGTGGTGTCGGCGAGGTACTCCGGCAGGTAGTTGAGGCCGTTGGCCGTCGCGGAGATGGTCAGGGTGTCCATCGGGGCTCCTTCTGGTCGTGCGTCGTCGTCAGCGACGGGACGGGGTGCCGGTGTCGGCGGCGGGCGCGACGTTCTCGTTGATCTCCTCCAGCGAGCTGCCCCGGGTCTCGGGTGCGAACCGGGAGGCCGCGACGAGCAGGGCGTACATCACCGCGACCATGCCGAAGACCCCCGCCATGTCGTACCGGGCGAACAGCGCGACGGCGAGGAACGGCATGACCGCGCCCGCGATGTTGCCGATGCCGTTGACGATGGAGGTCCCGCTGCCGCGGATCGCCGTCGGATAGAGCTCGGGCGACCACACGGCGAGCGTGGTGTTGGTGATCATCGTGAAGAACTGGAACAGCGCCCCCAGGACGAGGATGAGCGGAGTGCTGTCGGCGAACACGGCGAACGCGACGGCGGTGAGGCATCCGAGGACCCCGGCGCCCCCCACGGCGACGCGACGACCGACCCGGCCGGCGAGCAGTGCGGCGGCACACGCCCCGAGCAGCGAGCCGCTGTTCATGATCATGGTGAACAGCAGGCTCTCGGAGATGGAGTAGCCGCGCTGCACGAGCAGGGTCGGCATCAGGAAGTTGAGGGTGACCTGTGCGCCGAAGGCCATCCAGGACGCCGTGCCGATCGCCGCGGTGCGGGCCCGGACGCTGCGGGCGAACACGGCGGCCGGGGACGAACGCAGCTGGCGCACGGGGATGTCATCGGTGGTGAGGGGACCGCTCGGAGTGCTCGCCGGCGGCCGCAACGACGACGAGGTCAGGATCGCCAGCGACCTGTTCGCGTCGTCGACGCGGCCCTTGGAGAGCAGGAACCGCGGGGTCTCCGGCAGCCGGCGGCGGTAGACCACGACCAGCAGCGCGGGGGCGGCGAGCAGGACGAACGTCCAGCGCCAGGCGAGTCCGTCGCCACCGAGGGCGGGCGCCAGCGGGCCGAGGAGCAGGAAGAACAGGCCGTAGGACAGGAAGTTGCCGACACCGCCGGAGCCGACGTTCAGCACCGCGACGAGGGCGCCCCGTCGCCGGGTCGCGACCATCTCCGAGAGCATCGCGATCCCGATGGTGAACTCGCCGCCGAGTCCGATGCCGACGACGAAGCGGCTGGCCAGCAGCATCTCGTAGTTCAGTGCGACGGCACTCACGAGGCCGCCGAGGCTGTAGACCAGCAGGTTGAACGACAGCGACAGCCGACGGCCGTAGCGGTCTGCGAGCCAGCCGCCGAGCAACCGGCCGACCAAGCCCCCCAGCACCGTCGCGGTGTTGACGAGTGTCAGCTGGGCGTCGGAGATCCCGAGTGCGAGCTTGAGGTTGGTCCCCATCGCGCCGACGGAGTTCTGCTCGAGCGTGTCGAAGAACATGCCGGCGAGAATGATCATGAGCACCCAGAACTGGGCGCGGGTGAAGCCCGCCCGGTCGAGCGTCGCGGCCACGGTGCCGGACAAGGACGGTGCAGGGGTCTGGAGAGGGTTCATGGGTCTGAGCTCCGCATGGACAGGTCCTCCCGACTGATCGAGGAGGGCGGGGGCCGAGCGACGAACGACCTCATTGGTATACGAAAAGAGTTTCCAGGACGTGTCCTGCCGTGTCAATGGCGTGACTTTGGGCCCTGCTGAGGGAGCTTGGTATACGAAACGCGCCGAGTGTCAGTCCGCGGGCAGGATCGCGGCGAGGCCGCGCAGTGACGGCGCCCGTCCGTGCTCGATGTGGGCGAAGGCGAGCGCGCCCGCCAATTCGGCGTTGCCGCTGTAGATGGCGTCACAGAGCGCGACGTGCTCGCCGTACTCGACGTGCGGGTCGCGGTCGGCGGTGAGGGCGAACAGCCAGCGGATCCGCCCCAGGAGGGGCGTCATGGTCGCGATGAGCAGCGAGTTGCCGGTCATGGCGATGATCTGGGCGTGGAGGTTCGTGTTGGCCTGCCGGATCGCGTCCTCGTCGCCGGCCCGGGTGGCCCGGGCAGCCTCGGCGAGCACGTCGCGCAGGGCGTCGTCGGCGCGCCCCTCGGCGACCGCCCTGGCGGCCTGGCGGGCGGCGAGGACCTCCAGCGACAGGCGGACGTCGAACAGCTCGGCGACGTCCCGGAGCGTCAGCTGCCGGACCAGTGCCCCGCGGTGGGGCGAGGTCGTCACGTATCCCTCGAGCTCGAGCTGTCGCAGTGCCTCACGGATCGGTACCCGGGACACGTTCAGGTCCTCGGAGAGGCTGCGCTCCCGCAGGCGGCTGCCCGGGGGATGGACGCCGTGGATGATCCCCTCGCGGATGGCGACGTAGGCGGACTGGGCGAGAGATGTCGAGGTGCCCTCGACGTCCGCGACCATGCCTCGCCTCCTGGTGTCCGCGGGGTGTGGCGCCCCCCGATCGCTCCCACACTACGGCGCCGCCGATGACGACCCTGCGCGACGGCGGCCGGTCCTGTGGGGCGGCACGTCGAGCAGCAGCTCCCGCGCACTCGCGGCACGGTCCTCTATGCCGTGCGCCGGGATCCGAACTCGAAGAGACTGCCGTCGTCGAGCCGCATGACCTCGATTTCGTCGAGTCCCCGGGCATTCAGACGTTCGTAGAAGCGGATCGCGCTGACGTTCGTGCGGAGTACCCACCACTCCAGGCGTCCGCAACCACGCTCGGTCGCGAGATCGGCGAGGTGTCCGAGGAGGGCCTCGCCGATCCCCCGGCCGCGGAAAGCCCCATCGACATACAGGTCCTCGAGATGGATACCGGGCCGTCCGAGAATCGTGCTGTACGTCGGATAGAATAACGCGAACCCGACGAGTTGGTCGCCCATTGCTGCCACGACCGACTCCGCAAGAGGAGATGGGCCGAACAGCGCAGCCGCCAGGTCGGCGGGTTTCGCGATCACGTCCCCCGGAAACGACTCCTCGTCGGCCAGCTCGACCACGAATCGATGCAACGTCTCGATGTCGTCGGGTTTCGCAGGCCGTAGGAGCAGGTCGGACGTGGACGGCTTCCCGGCCGGATCCTTCATTCCCGATGATGAGCACGGAACTCGGCACGTGGTCAACCCAGGCTTGCGGTGGCGGACGCGGGGATCCCATTCGAATATCCCGCCGAGAACGTCGTCGCCGAGAACGGACGAGAGATCGCCGGCCACGCTCTCGGATCCCGTCTCCGATACCAGCCCCGCCGCTCCAGTACGAAGGTCAGCAGCGCCGTCCCGTCGTCGAGCAGGGTCACGGTGTGCGAGGCGATCAGCCACTCCTGCCCGAACGAGTCCAGCGGGCTCCCCAGTTCCACCTCGGTGGCCTTCCCGGGGGACAACGCCAGATCGTCCTGGGCGACGCGCATCGTGATCAGCCGACGTTTCACCGGGGCAGCCTAGGAATGTCGACGGGCCGCATTGGCGTGTTTCCGGACGGCGAAGTCGTGCGCCACGTCGAGCAGCTCCCGCACCAGCGGCCAGGTCGTCTCCGGCTCCACCACCGCCACCCAGTGGTGGGCGGCGTAGACCGGGTGCGGGAACAGCACGTCGCGGGACGTCGGGTCGGTGCCCGGGTCGGTCGGGAACAGCTCCCGGTAGCGGGCGGTCGGCAGCCCGATGTTGAGCCGGAACGCGCCGGGCCGGTCGAGGTCGGAGGCGGTGTCGTTCACGTCGGACCGCACGACGGTCGCCCAGCCCTGGCGGGGGCGTTGCTCGTAGTCGTGATCCGGGTCGTGGATCGCGAACGCGTCCCCGTTCCCCTCCACGATCCGGGTGCCGGGGAACCCGGCGAGTACGGCGATGACCTGCTCGGCGTCCATGCCGCCAGGTCAGCACCTTTCCATGATCGTTCGTCCGGCGACAGTGTGTCAGATCACATTTTTTCGGCGACGGTGGCGAGCAGGTCCAGTGACGCCCGCAGCCGGTCCGCGGTGGTGGCGCGGGCGCGCTTCTGGCGGAACGCGTCGTCCGGGTCGAGTTCGGTCCAGTCGTAGGTGCAGGTCACGCGGGTCGTGCCGTCGCCGACGGGCTCCAGCTCCCAGCGCCACAGGTGTCCGGGCGGCGGCTTCCCCGGCTCCGACGGCAGCCACGTGACGAGCCGCCCCTCGACGAACTCCACGATCCGGTTCTCCCGCACCGCGCCCTGGGTGAGCAGCATGGAGAAGACGTCGCCGACGGCGCGGACCCGCTGCCCGTCCGCTGCCTCGGCGAGGTTGTCGTTGCCGTCCCAGGACGGCTGACGGGCGGGGTCGGCGATGAGCTCGAAGATCGTCGCAGGGTCGGCGGCGACGGTCCGGCTGCTGCGCACCACGGTGGGCGGGGTGTCGGTCACGACCGCAGTGGACCATCGCCCGGCCGGGATCGGAAGATGTCGGACCCCGCTGTCACGATCGCGGACATGACCGACCGCGCCCGTCCCCCGATGCAGGCCGACGCCCTCACCACGCTCACGGCCTGGCTCGACTTCTACCGCGCCACCCTGATCGGCAAGGTCGAGGGACTGACCGGCGAGCAGGTGCGGGAGGCGTCGGTGCCGCCGTCGTCGCTCACGCTGCTGGGGCTGGTCCGGCACCTGGCGTCCGTCGAGCGGAACTGGTTCCGCCAGTTCCTGGGCGGTGAGGACGTGCCGTCGTTGTACCCGCGGCAGTCCGGAACGGGCCATGACGGCGGCTTCGAGCTCGGGAGCGCGGACCTCACCGAGGCCCGCGCGGCTTGGGAGGCCGAGGTCGCCCGGGCCCGCCGGGTCGTCGAGGAGGCCGGGCCGGACGGCACCGGGTCCCTCGGTGGGAACGCGGTGTCGGTGGTGTGGATCCTGACCCACGTGATCGCCGAGTACGCGCGCCACGTCGGGCACGCCGACCTGCTGCGGGAACGGATCGACGGCAGCACCGGCGTGTGAGGCCGCGTTCCGCGGAACGCGGGTCGTCGTAGGGCGGGGCCGTCGGACGGTGGAGTTCACCGTCCGACGGTGGCGATCGTCAGCGGAAGCCGCGGAACACCCGGTCGGGCTGCAGCTGCGCGTGGTCGGCGAAGTCGGCGAACTCCATGTTCGCGGTCGACACGTTGTTCTCCACCGACCACAGATCGGCTGCGGCGATCCGGAGCGTTCGGCCGGGATCCTGCCGCAGGTCGGCCGCGACGATCGGGAAGCCGTCGTCGTGCAGGGTCCGCTCGTCGACGACGAACAGCAGCGGATGGTGGGCGGCGAGCCCGTCGTCGAGCGCGAACACGACGACGCGGTCGGCGGTCCAGCCGCCGAAGAGGTCCTCGGTGACGACGTCGAACGCGGCGAGGAAAGTCTCCTCGTCCGGATCCCGGGGCGCGATGATCCCGAGCAGCTCGTTCCAGGGGCCCTCACCCGAGTCGGTGCAGGTCCGCACCAGGGGCGGGAGGAACGTCACGGGGAACTCCACCCCGCCATCCTCCCGTGGTCGGATCGGGACATGAGCACCGCACCCAGCGTCGACGGCCGCCGGTTCGCCGGCGTCAGCAACTCCGGCGACGGCGAGGTCGGCCGGGCCACCGTGTTCGACTACCACGAGTCCGACGGCCTGGTGTGGGCCGAGTACTCCGGTGGCGACGTCCGGCTCGGCCGCCTGGCCGGCACCCGCGAGGGCGACCGGCTGAGCTTCCGCTACGTGCACGTGTCCGTCGACGGCGCGTCCAGCTCGGGGCAGTGCGAGGCCCGCCTCGAGGTCCTCGACGACGGCCGGCTCCGCTCGCACGAGACCTGGGCCTGGGAGTCCCGGCCGGGCACGGGGGAGAGCGTCGTCGAGGAGGTCACGGGTCGGACGTGAGGAATGCCGCCCCACCGGAAACCGGGGTCGGCCTCCGGAACATCCCGGAGGGGGAACCGGACACCTCGGGCATGCTGGACCCATGCTCCGCCTCATCCTGAACGTGGTCTGGCTGGTCCTCTCCGGCTTCTGGCTGTTCCTCGCCTACACGGCCGCCGGGATCATCGCCTGTCTGCTGATCGTGACGATCCCGTTCGGCATCGCCTCGTTCCGGATCGGGCTCTACGCGCTGTGGCCGTTCGGCCGTGAGGTCGTGCGCGACCCGCGGGCCGGTGCGGCGTCGGCGATCGGGAACGTCCTGTGGATCCTGCTGTTCGGCTGGTGGCTGGTGGTCGGCCACGTCGTGACCGCGATCGCGCTGGCCGTCACGATCATCGGCCTGCCGATGGCCTGGGCGAACCTGAAGCTGATCCCGGTGTCGCTGCTGCCGCTCGGGTCGCGGATCGTCGACACCGACGTCTACGTGTCCGGCTCCCGGGTCGCCGCGCAGGTCTAGCCGGCGTCGGTCAGGAACTCCACACCGGCCCGGGCCAGCAGGCCGGGGTCGTGCACCCCGCACAGCTCGCGCGCGGAGTGCATCGACAGCACCGGGATGCCGACGTCGACCGTCCGGATGCCCAGCCGGGTTGCCATGATCGGCCCGACGGTCGACCCGCACGGCACCGTGTTCTTGGAGACGAACACCTGGCTCGGCACGTCCGCGGTGCGGCAGGCCCGCTTCCAGGCGGCCGCGCCCGGCGCGTCGGTGGCGTAGCGCTGCACCGCGTTCACCTTCAGCGACGGCCCCCGGTTCGGCACCGACAGGTGGTCCGGGTCGTGCTTGTCCAGGTGGTTGGGGTGCGCGGCGTGCGTGACGTCCACCGACAGGCAGCGCGACCGCGAGAACACCGCGTGCCGCTCGTCGAAACCCCCGGCCAGCCGGGTCAGCACCGTCTCCAGCAGCGGTCCGGCGGCGCCGGTCGCACTGGCCGAGCCGATCTCCTCGTGGTCGAACCCGACGAACACCGGGACGGTGCCCGGGTCCCGCTCGACCGCGGTGAGCAGCGCGCTGATCCCGGCGTGCACCGAGGCCAGGTTGTCCAGCCGCGGGGCGGCGAGCAGCTCGTCGTCGCGGCCCAGGGTGGCGGGCGGGGTGAGGTCGTAGGTGAACAGGTCGTGCGCCGCGACGTCCTCCGGGTCCTCGCCGACCCGCACGGCGAGGAACTCGACCAGGTCGCCGCCGTCCGGGTCGCCGAGACCCCAGATCGGGAGCAGGTGCCGCTGCGGGTCCAGGGTCAGGCCCTGGTTCACGCCGCGGTCGAGGTGGATCGCCAGCTGCGGGATGCGCAGCAGCGGCCGGTCCACCCGGACCGGGACGACGCGGCCGTCGTAGAGCGCGAGGCGCCCGGCGAGGCCGAGGTCGCGGTCGAGCCAGGAGTTCCACAGCGCGCCGCCGTAGACCTCCACCCCGACCTGGCGCCAACCGGCGACGCCGACGTCGGGGTTCGGCTTGACCTTGAACCCGGGCGAGTCGGTGTGCGCGGCGAAGATCCGCAGCGGGGCGCCCGGCCCGGACGCGGGCTGCCACCAGGCCAGGATCGTGCCGTCGCGCACGAGGTAGCGCCCGCCCGGCCCGTCGGCCCACGGCTCGTCCTCGCGCTGCTCGGTGAAGCCCGCGGTGGACAGCCGGCGGACGGCCTCGGCCACCGCGTGGTACGGCGACGGGCTCGCGGTGAGGAACGAGGCGAGGTCACGTGCAGCGTCGGTCACGTGGGGCATCCTGGCAGCAATGACCAACGGGTTCGACGTGGTGGTGGTGGGCGCGGGATCCGCGGGGTGCACCCTCGCGGGCCGGCTCGCCGAGCGCGGGGTGCGTACGGCCCTGGTCGAGGCGGGTGCCGTCGTCGTCCCGCCGGACTCGATCCCGATCGCGTCGCTCGCCGCGACCGCACCCGGCCACGTCCTCAACTGGGCCTACCGGGCGACGCTGTGCCAGGGGCGGGAGTGCACCGTGCCGCGGGGACGCGTGCTGGGCGGCTCCGGTGCGATCAACGGCGGCTACTTCGTGCGCGCCGTCCCGGCGGACTTCGCGGACTGGGGCGTCCCCGGCTGGTCCTACGACGACGTCCTGCCGTACTACCGGCGGCTGGAGCGCGACCTCGACTTCTGCACCTCCGACCGGCACGGCGACGCGGGCCCGCTGCGCATCTCGCGCCCCTCGGGCCGGCTGCGGGCCGCGACGACCGACCCGTTCCTGGCCGCCTGCGTCGCGCTCGGCCACCCCGAGGAGCCGGACAAGAACGCCGGCGGCCCGCCCGGCGCGGGCCCGATCCCGACCAACGCCGTCGACGGGCGCCGGGTCAGCGCCGCCACCGCCTACCTGCCCCCGCCGTGGGGGAACGCGGAGTCGGCCGGGAGGAGCGCAGGCGCAGCGAGCGGCGGCACCGACGCGCTGACCGTGTTCGGCGGAGCCCCCGCCGAGACGCTGGTGATCGAGGGTGGCCGGGTCACCGGGGTGCGTGTCGGCGGGCGCACCCTGCACGCGGCCGAGACCGTCGTGACCGCGGGCGCGGTCGGCACCCCGGCGCTGCTGCAGCGCTCCGGGATCGGCCCGGAGGACACACTGCGGGCCGCGGGCGTCGCCGTGGCGCACGAGCTGCCCGGGGTCGGACGCGGCTGGTCGGACCACCCCGCGGTGTTCCTGCCACTGCGCAGCGGCCTGCCCGACCCGCCCGCCGACGCCGTCGCCGCGCAGGCCGCGCTCCACCTCGACTCCGGCACCGACCCGGCCGGTGACCTGGAGATCCTGCTGTTCGCGCACCCGTTCGCACCCGGCGGGCCCGCGCACCTGATGTGCGCGGTGCAGCGCCCGGACAGCCGCGGGATGCTCGCCATCACCTCCCCGGACCACGACGACCCGCCCCGGCTGGACTTCCGCTACCTGCGCACCACCTCCGACCGGCACCGGATGCGGGCCGCGGTGCGGATCGCCGCGGACATCCTGCGCGCCGCGGGCTGGGACCGAGCCGCCCCCGACGACGGCGGCCCCGCCGGCTGGGAGCTCGGCAACGACACCCGGCTCGACGGCTGGATCCACGACCACCTGACTACCTCGGTGCACCTGTCCGGCAGCGCTTCGGCGGGTACCGGACCGGACGCCGTCGTCGACTCCGACCTGCGGGTGCACGGCCTGGGCGGGCTCCGGGTGGCGGACACCTCCGTCCTGCCCCGCGTGCCGCGGCGCGGGCCGGCCGCGACCGCGATCATGATCGGGGAGCGCGCCGCCGACCTGGTGTGCGGCACCGAGGGGGAACGCCGTGCATGACGAGGTCACCGTCCACATGACGGCACCGCCCGAGCGGATCTGGGAGCTGGTCTCCGACATCCGCAACACCGGCCGGTTCTCACCCGAGACCGTCGACGCGCAGTGGCTGGACGGCGCGACCGGCCCGGCCGTCGGCGTCCGGTTCCGCGGCAAGGTCGTCCGCAACGGCCGCGGACCGACCTACTGGTCGACGTGCGAGATCACCGCCTGCGAGCCGGGCCGCGAGTTCGGCTTCGTCGTGCTCCTGCCCGGTGACCGGCGGGTCATCCACTGGCACTACCGGTTCACCCCGGCCACCGCTCCGGACGGCGCCGAGGGAACCGAGGTCACCGAGTCCTTCCGGATGGAGCCCTCGGCCGCCACCCGGGTCTACTGGGCGCTGCTGGGGTGGGCCCGCGGGCGCACCAACCGTGCGGGGATGCGGACGACCCTGGAACGGATCCGCGCGGTGGTGGAGGATCCGCAGGCGTGATCCGTGCCGCCCGCGTCGCCGACGTGCCCGCCCTGCGTGAGATCGAGCGCGCGGCGGGGGAGTCGTTCCGGGCGATCGGGCTCGACGTCGTCGCCGACGACGACCCGCCACCGGCCGCGGTGCTGGCTGCCTATGTGGTGGCGGGGCGGGCCTGGGTGGCCCAGAGGAGCGCAGGCGGAACCGGGGACGCAGGGCCGCTGGTCGGCTACCTCATCGCCGATCTCGTCGACGGCTGCGCGCACGTCGAGCAGGTGTCGGTGCTGCCGTCGCAGCGCGGACGGCGGATCGGGGAGGGGCTGGTCGAGCACCTCGCCGGCTGGGCCCGGGACCGCGGGCTGCCCGCGCTGACCCTGACCACCTACCGGGACGTGCGGTGGAACGGCCCGTACTGGGCGCGGCTCGGCTTCCGTGAGCTGATCGCGCCCGGCCCGGGGCTGCGGGCCATCCGGGAGCACGAGGCCGCGCGCGGTCTCGACGTGTGGCCGCGGCTCGCGATGCGTCGCGAACTGGCCGGTTCCTGAGGGTCCCCGGCCGTAGGGTCGGGCCCATGAGCAACCCGTTCCTCGCCCCGAGCGCGCTGCCGTGGGGTCTGCCCGACACCTCCCGGATCACCGACGAGCACTACCTGCCCGCGTTCGAGGCCGGGACGGCCGAGCAGCGCGCGGAGGTGGCGGCGATCGTCGCGGGGGAGGGCGAGCCCACCTTCGACGACACGATCGTCGCCCTGGAGCGCTCCGGCGCCACCCTGGACCGGGTGGCGCGGCTGTTCTACACGCGGGTCTCGGCGGACTCCTCGCCCGCGGTGCGCGAGATCGAGGCCCACGTCGCGCCGATGCTGGCCGCGCACGCCGACGCGATCGCGCTGGACCCGGGGCTGTTCGCCCGGATCGACGCGCTGCACGCCCGTCGTCACGACCTCGGTCTCGACGCCGAGTCGCTGCGGCTGCTGGAGCGCCACCACCGTGACATGGTGCGCGCCGGGGCCCGGCTCGGCCCCGACGAGCAGGCCCGGCTGCGGGAGCTGAACGCGGAGCTGTCCGGGCTGACCACCCGGTTCGGTGCTGCGCTGCTGGCGGGGGCGAACGCCGCGGCCGTGCACGTCACCGACCGGTCCCGGCTCGACGGCCTGTCCGAGGACGCGATCGCCGCCGCCGCGTCCGCCGCGGCCGAACGCGGCCACGACGACGGCTGGCTGATCACCCTGGTCCTGCCGACCGCGCAGCCCGCGCTCGCGGTACTGACCGACCGGTCGCTGCGCGAGGAGCTGTTCCGCGCCTCGACGACCCGCGGGCAGGCCGGGGAGCACGACACCCGCGACATCGTGCTGGCGATCGTGCGGCTGCGCGCCGAGCGGGCCGCGTTGCTCGGGTACCCCGACCACGCGTCGTACGTGATCGACGACGCCACCGCGGGGACCGCGGAGGCCGCGGTCGCGATGCTGGAGTCGCTGGTCCCCGCGGCGGTCGCCAACGCCGACAGGGAGGCCGCGGAGCTGGCCGGCGGCGTCGAGGGCGACCTGGAGCCGTGGGACTGGGCGTTCGAGGCGGAGCGGGTGCGCCGCGAGCGCTACGCCGTCGATGACGCGGCGCTGCGCCCGTACCTGGAGCTCGACCGGGTGCTCACCGACGGCGTGTTCCGCGCCGCGTCCGAGCTGTACGGGATCTCCTTCACCGAGCGCACCGACCTGCCCGCCTACCACCCGGACGTGCGCTGGTGGGAGGTCCGTGAGAGCAGCGCAGGCGGAACGAACCTCGACGCCGACAGCGACGGCGAGCCGCTCGGGCTGTTCGGCGCCGATCTGTGGGCGCGGCCGTCGAAGCGGGGCGGTGCGTGGATGAACTCGCTGGTCGACCAGTCGTCGCTGCTCGGGACGCGGCCGGTGGTGCTGAACACGCTGAACCTGAACAAGCCCCCGGCCGGGGAGCCCGCGCTGCTCACCCTCGACGAGGTGCGCACCCTGTTCCACGAGTTCGGGCACGCCCTGCACGGGCTGTTCTCGGAGGTGGAGTACCCGACGTTCTCCGGGACCTCGGTGCCGCGCGACTTCGTCGAGTTCCCCAGCCAGGTGAACGAGATGTGGCTGGAGGACCCGCAGGTCCTCACCTCGTTCGCCCGTCACCACGTGACCGGCGAGCCGCTGCCCGACGAGCTGCTGGCCGCGTCGCAGGCCGCGCGCGGGTACGGCGAGGGCTTCGCGACGACGGAGTACCTGGCCGCGTCGCTGCTGGACCAGGCGTGGCACCGGCTGTCCCCGGCCGAGGCCGCCGGGATCACCGACGTGCTCGCGTTCGAGCAGCAGGCGCTGGAGGCGGCCGGGGCCGCGCACCCGCTGGTCCCGCCGCGCTATCGCAGCACGTACTTCAACCACGTGTTCGGCGGCAGCGGGTACGCGGCGGCGTACTACTCCTACATCTGGGCCGAGGTGCTCGACGCCGACACCGTCGCCTGGTTCGGCGAGCACGGCGGCCTGCGCCGGGAGAACGGCGACCGGTTCCGTCGTGAGGTGCTGTCGCGTGGCGGCGCCGTCGACGCGATGGAGGCCTACCGCGCGTTCCGCGGCCGCGACCCGGAGATCGCGCCGCTGCTGGCGCGCCGTGGCCTGGCCGGCTGACCCGGCACACACGACCGCCCGCCGTCCGGTGGGGAGCGCCGGGCGGCGGGCGGTCGTGTGGGGAGTGCTACTTGTACTGACGCATCCAGGCGACGCGCATCTCCGACGGCTCCGGCGAGCCGCCGTCGGGGAAGTAGTCGAGCTGGATCGTGGCGTGCATCGGCCCCGGGGGGAACGTGCTCGGGTCCTCGGAGCGGAACCACTCGACGCCGTCGATGTAGCCGACGATCGCGTCCGGGGTCCACTCCACGGCGTAGTTGTGCCACTGGGTGATGTCGATCTGCTTCTTGGCGTCCTTCTGCGAGTTCGAGCTGCCGTAGTGCAGGAAGAAGGACACGTCGTCGCTGGCGCTGGTGGTCTCGGCGAAGTCGATCTCGCCGCCCTCCGGCCAGGACACCTCGCTCGGCCACAGCAGCAGCACGGGGTGGTACTGCTTGTCGCCCTTGGGGAACTGGGCGCGCATCTCCCACTTGCCGTACTTCTGCGGGGTGCCCCAGGCCATGCCGCCGGTGTTGCCCTGCGAGTCGCCGCGGATGACCAGGTTGCCGTTCTCCACCGAGATCGCGTCGGAGGTGCGCTTGCCCTGGCCGTCGTGGCCTTCGCCGTTGTAGGGCGACCAGTTGCTCCCGAGGGTGGACCCGAGGAACTCGTCGCCGCCGATGGCCTGCCAGCCCATCTTCAGCGCGGCCTGGATGCCGTCGCCGGCGACCTGGACGGCGCCGCCGATCGGACCGGCGGGGGCACCACCGGACCCGCCGGAGTTCGCGGCGGCCCGTGCCCGTTCGGCGGCCTCGCGACGGCGCTGTTCGGCACGACGCTCGGCAGCCTCCTGCGCGGCCAGTGCCTGACCGATCTGGCCGGACGCGCCCTGCGCGGCGTCGCCGAGTGCGGAGCCGCCCCCGTTGGCCAGCACCGGCCCGGCCGACAGCGTGGTGTCCGATGCCGACCGGCGCGACGAGTCGTTGACCATCGCCGCGGACAGCGACGGGTCCTCGGTACCGGGCTGCAGCAGCGTCAGCACCATCGTCGCGGCGAGCACCGCGGCGGCCCCGACGCCCAGCGGGGCGAACCGGCGGATGCGGGAGCGGGCGGGACGGCCGCGGTCGATCGCGACGACCGAGCCCGTCCCCGACAGCGAACCGGAGCCGTCCGGCTCGTGCAGCCCGGCGATGACCCCGCCGTCGACCTCGGTGCGCGGCGCGGGCACATCGGCCTGCGGGGTCTGCAGGGTCTCGGGCCCGTCGGGCACGAGGGAGGTCGAGGGGGAGGGAGCCCCGCCGAACAGCTCCACGCCGGACAGCCCGGCCGCCGACGACGACCCCACCCGCCGTGCGCGACGGCCCGGCGTCCGGCTGGCGGGCACGGCGTGCGCGCCCGTCCCGGTGACCGTCGCGTCCCCGGCCACCGCGGTGTCCCCGGTGGCACCGTGCGCCCCGGTCCCGGTGACGGTGTGCGCCCCGGTTCCGGTGACCGCGTGGGACCCGGTGCCGGTCGTGCGGCTGCGTGGTGCCCACGGGCCGGGGTCGGCCGTGTCGGCCCAGGTGATCCGCCCGGCATCCGTCGCCGCGGCACCGGTGGGGGAGTCCGCCGTGACGGCGGCACCGGTGTCGTCGGGGTCGGAGCCGGAGCGGGCGTCGCGGTCGTCGTCGTCGAGGACGCGGTGCCGCCCGGAGGCGCTCACCCGGTCCATGAGCTGGGTGGCCGTGGGTATGGCCGATCGGGCCGTGTCGTCCGCCGGGGCGGAGGACGCGGCATGCCTGCCCCGGGGAGACGGCACAGAGGGGGAGCTGTGCTCGGCGGCGAGTCGCGCGATCAGGTCGCGGGGGTCGACCTGATCAGCCGCAGCGGAACTCTTCCGTCGCATGAGGGGGGACTCTAGGTAGGGTGACCGACTGTGAACACCCTCGCTGAGAAGGGTGGTTGCGTCTCCGCGCCGACAGGTCGTCGGAGAGCGCCGAAGAGCAAGATCCCGCCATTTCGGCAGTATTGCTGGGCCGAACAGAGCAACCGCACTCTCAGGTGCACCCATTCGGGCTACACGGTCACGGTACGTCGCACCGTTAGCCGATTGTGACGGGCTACCGGTCGCGGAACAGTGGCCGTGCCTCCCCGGTGCTCCCCGCAAGACCTCCCCGCTCCCCGACCTCCGCAGGATCTGTGAACGATCACGCTCCCCCCGTCACGCCGTCCCTCCCGATCCCCGCACCGCGTTCCGAGATGCGCGCGCTCTGCGTGCTGCTGGCGCTGCCGCCGTCGGCGGGCACGGCCGCGCTCGGCCGCGGGCTGCGTCAGGACCTCGCCGCGGAGGGCGTGGACCTCGTCGTCGTCGCCGACGGCATCGAGCTGCTGGACACCCTGCGCTCCCGCGGCGCGGACCTGCTCGTGCTCGACATGGAGCTGCCCGGCCCCGAACCCTCGGTGCTGCTGGGCGCCGTCCAGTCCGAGTCGCCACCGACCCCGGTGATCACCGTCGTGCCGCGCGAACGGCGGGCCGGGGTGATCGGCATGCTGCGCGGCGACCGCGACGACTTCCTGATCCGGCCGTTCGTCCCGGACGAGCTCGCGTCCCGGATCCGGCTCCGGCTGCGTGCCGCCGCGGGCCTGCCGGCGCCGACGGTGCTCGGCCACGGCGGCCTGTCCGTCGACGTCGACGCCGGACAGGTCTTCGTCGACGGCCGCCGGGTCGCGCTGTCGCCGACCGAGTACGCGCTGCTGCTCGCGCTGGCCGAACGGGCGGGCGAGCCGGTCGCGCTCGACGACCTGGGCCGGCGGGCCTGGACCGAACCGGTGTCGGCCAACCTGGTGCAGGTCTACGTGTCCTACCTGCGGCGCAAGATCGGTCCCGAACGGATCAGGACCATCCGGGGGCTGGGCTACCAGCTGGACGGCTGAGCACCGGCTCTCAGGGCCCGAAGGACGACGCGACGTCGAGGAGCATGTCGTTCTCCTCCGGCGTGGACACCGTGACCCGCACCCCGTCGTCGGCGAACGGGCGCACGATCACCTTCCGCTCGCCGCAGTGCGTCGCGAACGCCGCGGTCCGGTCCCCGAGCGGCAGCCACACGAAGTTGGCCTGGCTCTCCGGGACGGTGAACCCGGACCCACGCAGCCCGGCGGCCACCCGGTCCCGCTCCGCGACGACGGCGGCGCAGTCGGCGAGGATCTCCTCCCGGTGCTCCAGCGCGGCGACGGCACCCGCCTGGGCGATCGAGCTGACCCCGAACGGCGGCGCCACCTTGCGCAGCGCGGTCGCGATCTCGGTGGAGGTCAGGGCGTAGCCGACCCGCAGTCCCGCCAGCCGGTAGGCCTTGGAGAAGGTGCGCAGCACGACCAGGTTCGGGTGCTCGTCGAGCAGCGGCCGGCCGCTGACGGCGTCGGGGTCGGTCACGAACTCGGCGTAGGCCTCGTCGAGCGCCACCAGCACGTCCGGCGGCACGGCGCCCAGGAAGCGGACGAACTCGTCGCGGTGCACGGCCGGGCCGGTCGGGTTGTTCGGGCTGCACACGAACACCACCCGGGTCCGCTCGGTGACGGCGGCGGCCATCGCGTCGAGGTCGTGCCGGTAGGCGGCGTCCAGCGGGACGGTGCGGATCTCCGCCCCGCCGATCTGGGTCACGATCGGGTACGCCTCGAACGAACGCCAGGCGAACAGCACCTCGTCACCGGGGCCCAGGCAGCCGATCTGCACGAGCTGCTGGCACAGCGTCACCGAGCCGCAGCCGACCGCGACCCGCTCCGGCGCGAGGTCGTACAGGTCGGCGATGCGGCCGGTCAGCTCGACGACGCCGAGGTCCGGATACCGGTTGCCACCTGCGGCGGCACGGGCCACGGCCGCCAGCACCGCCGGAGCGGGCGGCGCGGCCACCTCGTTGCTGGCGAGCTTGACCGCCCCGGGGACGGTGCGGCCCGGCACGTAGGCGGGCAGGGTGTCCAGATCGGGGCGGATGAGCGTCATGACGGCAACGGTATCCGTCGGGGGTCGAAACGCGGGCCGGTGCTCTGGTTGAGTGACGACATGACGACCACCGCTGTCCGGACCGAGGGCGTGCCGCTGACCGACGGGGGCGAGCTGCGCCTGACCGTGGCCGAACCCGACGGTGCCGCCCGCGGCGGGATCGTGGTGCTGCAGGAGGCGCGCGGGGTCACCGACTCGATCCGGCTGCTGGTCACCGGGCTCGCCGCGGACGGCTGGCTGGCCGTCGCGCCGCACCTCTACCGCGACGCGGACGCCGGTGGCGACCTCGCCGACGGCTCGGAGGCCGCGGTGGCCGAGCACGTCGGCAGCCTGGACCCGCGCCAGGTCATGGACGACTGCGACACCGCCTTCGGCTGGCTCGGCGACCAGGGCTTCGAGGCCGACCGGATGGGCGTGCTCGGCTTCGACCTCGGCGGCACGGTCGCGTTGCACGTGGCGGCGAACCGCACCCTCGGCGCGGCGATCACCGTCGCCGGCAGCGGGATCGAGTCCTCGCCGTGGTCCAGCCTGCCCGCGCTGGTGGAGACCGCGCCGGAGCTGACCTGCCCCTGGCTGGGCATCTACTCGGAGGCCTCCGACACCGACGCCGTCGCCCGCCTGCGCGACGCCGCGGCGTCCTCCGGGAAGGCGACCGACGTCGTCGTCTACCCGAGCACCGGCTACCGCTTCGACGACGACCCGGAGTCGGCCGCCGAGGCGTGGCAGCGGGTCCTCAACTGGTTCGACGCGCACCTGCGCTGACGAACGCCCCGGCCCGCGCGGCCACCCCGGCGACGACGGCGGCCCGCCGCGCGTCGTCGGCGTCCGGGAGTGCGCCGCGGGTCAGGAGCAGGTGGTAGAGCGGGGCGGAGACCGCCCGCACCACGGCGGCCGGATCGGTGCCGTCGGGCACCTCGCCGCGGGCCACCGCGTCGGTGACGCACGGCTCCCAGGCGGCGGTGCGGGCGTCGTAGAAGCCGCGCAGCGCCCGCGCCGTCCCCGCGTCGCCGACGGCGGCGCAGATCAGCGCGGTCAGCAGCCTGCCCTGCCGTGGGTCGGCCAGCGTGGCGCGGACGAGCTCGGCATTGGCGAGCAGGTCGCCGTCGAGGGAGCCGGTGTCCGCGCGCGGTGCGGAGGTCTCGACCATGTCCGACACCATGTCCTCGAGCACCGCCGCGACGCTGCCCCAGCGCCGGTAGACCGTCGTCTTGCCGACCCCGGCCCGCCGCGCGAGCTCTGCCAGGTCCAGCCCGGTCGGCCCGAGCTCGATCAGGGCATCGCCCGCCGCCGCCAGCACGGCCGACCGGACCCGCGCGGTCCGGCCCCCCGGTCTGCTCATCTCCGGTGCCACGGCGCCCACCCTAGCCCTTGACGGAACCAGGGTCCCGTTTGACGTGCTACGTTCAAACGGAACCACAGTTCCGTTAGAGGGGAGACGGTCATGGAGTACCGACGGTTGGGACGCAGTGGGCTGCAGGTCCCGGTGCTGAGCCTCGGCGCGGGCACCTTCGGCGGCAGCGGCGAGCTGTTCGGGGCATGGGGATCGGTCGACGTCGCCGGTGCGCGCCGGATGGTCGACCGCTGCCTCGACGCCGGGGTGACCCTGTTCGACACCGCGGACGTCTACTCCGCGGGAGCCTCGGAGGAGGTGCTCGGCGCGGCCGTCGCGCACCGCCGCGACGAGGTGCTGATCTCGACCAAGGCGGGGCTGCCCACCGGCCCCGGCCCGAACGACGCCGGGACCTCTCGGCCGCGCCTGGTCCGGGCCGTCGAGGACGCCCTGCGTCGGCTGCGGACCGACCACATCGACCTGTTCCAGCTGCACGCCTACGACGCGGGCACCCCGCCCGAGGAGGTCCTCTCCACCCTCGACGAGCTGGTCCGCGCGGGGAAGGTGCGCTACACCGGCGTCTCCAACTTCCCCGGGCGACGGCTCGTGCGGGCCCTGGACCTCGCCGACCGGCCCGGGTGGGCACGGCCCGTCGCCCACCAGGTCTACTACTCGCTGGTCGGGCGCGACTACGAGTGGGACCTGATGCCGCTGGGCCGCGAGGAGGGGGTCGGCGCGCTGGTCTGGAGCCCGCTGGGCTGGGGGCGGCTGACCGGCCGGATCCGCCGGGGCACCCCGCTGCCCGCGGGCAGCCGCCTGCACGCCACCGCCGAGGCGGGCCCGCCGGTGCCCGACGACCTGCTCCACGACGTCGTCGACGTGCTCGACGCGATCGCCGCCGAGACCGGCGCGACGGTGCCCCAGATCGCGCTGAACTGGCTCACCACCCGGCCGACGGTCACCTCGGTGATCATCGGTGCCCGGGACCCGGAACAGCTGGAACAGAACCTCGGCGCCGTCGGGTGGAGCCTCGACGACGACCAGCTGGCCCGTCTGGACGCGGTGTCCCGCCGGCCCGCGCCGTACCCGCACTTCCCCTACGAGCGGCAGGAGGGCTTCGCCCGGCTCGCGCCGCCGATCGTCGGTGCGGCCTGACCGTCCCGGTGGGGCCGGACCACTGGTGCGTGGCAGGTGCCGTCGGGGATGCTCGGGTCATGTCGCCCGTGCCGTCACCGCAGACCGTCACCGACCCGGAGGTCCCCGAGCTCCTGTGGAGCCCGGACCCGACGCGGACCGGCGACACCGAGATCGTCCGCTTCGCCACCTGGGCGCGCGACGAGCGGGGCGCCCCGCTGACCGACGTCACCGACTACGCGCAGCTGCACGCCTGGTCGGTGACCGACCTGGAGGGCTTCTGGTCGGCCGTCGCCGAGTACTGCGGCGTGCTGTTCCACGACCGCCCGACGGCGACGCTCGGCTCGCGGGACATGCCCGGCGCGCAGTGGTTCCCCGGCGCGACGCTGAACTACGCCGAGCACGCCCTGACCCCCGGCCCGGGCCGCGCCGACGACGACGTCGCCGTCGAGTTCGTGCGAGAGGACGGCCTGGAGCGCACCGTCACCCACGCCGAGCTGCGCGACCAGGTCGCCCGCGCCCGCGCGGGGCTCGTCCGGGCCGGGGTGGGCGCGGGCGACCGGGTCGTCGCGCTCGCCCCGAACAGCGTCGAGACCCTTGTCGCCTTCCTTGCCGCGGCGAGCCTCGGGGCGATCTGGTCGTCGTGCTCGCCGGACTTCGGCGCCCGCGCGGTGCACGACCGCTTCGCCCAGATCGAGCCCGCCGTGCTCGTCGCCGTCGACGGATACCGCTACAACGGCAAGGGCTTCGACGTCCGGGACAAGGTCGCCGACCTGCAGGCCAGGCTGCCCACACTGCGCGCGACCGTCCTCGTGCCCTACCTCGACCCCGACGCCGCCCTCGACGGCACGACGACCTGGGCCGAGTTCACCGCCGAGACCGGCCCGCTGGAGTTCACCCCCGTCGCGTTCGACCACCCGCTCTGGGTGCTCTACTCCTCCGGTACCACGGGCCTGCCGAAGGGCATCGTGCACGGCCACGGCGGGATCGTCGTCGAGCACCTCAAGGCGATGCGCCTGCAGCACGGGCTCGAGCCGGGGGAGCGGTTCTTCTGGTTCACCACCACCGGCTGGATGATGTGGAACTTCCTGGTCGGCGGCCTGCTCGTGGGCGCGACGATCGTGATGTTCGACGGCAGCCCCGGCCACCCCGACCTCGGCGCGCTGTGGGCGCTCGCCGCGAAGCACCGGGTGGCGCTGTTCGGCGTCTCCGCCCCGTACGTGCAGTCCTGCATGAAGGCCGGCCTGCGTCCCGGCGAGGACCACGACCTCTCCGCGATGCGCGCGCTCGGCTCCACCGGCGCACCGCTGTCGGTCGACGGCTTCCGCTGGATCGGCGAGGCAGCCGGGTCACACATCCAGATCTGCTCGGTCTCCGGCGGCACCGACGTGTGCGCCGCGTTCCTCACCAGCGCCCCGACCGTGCCGGTCTGGCTGGGGGAGCTGTCCTGCGCGGCGCTCGGCGCCGACGTCCGCTCCTGGGCCGAGGACGGCACCGACCTGCTCGACGACGTCGGCGAGCTGGTCATCACCACGCCGACCCCGTCGATGCCGGTCATGTTCTGGAACGACCCGGACGGCACCCGGCTGCGCGAGTCCTACTACGAGGACTTCCCCGGCAACTGGCGCCACGGCGACTGGGTCCGCCGCACCCCGCGCGGCTCCTACGTCATCTACGGCCGCTCGGACTCCACCCTCAACCGCGGCGGGGTCCGGATGGGCACCGCGGACTTCTACGCCGTCGTCGAGAACGTGGAGGGCGTCGCCGACTCGCTGGTGATCGACACCACCGCGCTCGGCGCCCGCGAGGAGGGCACCCTGCTCTGCTTCCTGGTGCTCGACGACGGCACCACCCTCGACGACGTCGAGCCCACCCTGCGCACCCTGCTGCGCAAGGAGCTCTCGCCGCGGCACGTGCCGGACCGGTTCGTCGTCGTCGACGCGGTGCCGCGCACCCTGAACGGCAAGAAGTGCGAGGTGCCGGTGAAGAAGATCCTCTCCGGGACCGCACCGGAGAAGGCGGTGTCGGCCGGCGCGCTGCAGAACCCGGACGCGCTGACCCCGTTCGTGGCCCTCGCGGGAGCCTGACCTGCGCCGGACCGGGGTCCCTCGGTCAGGGGGACCCCGGTTCGGGAAGACCGGAACGCGCGTGTAGTGTTGTCCTCGCTGGTGGCCGTCAGGCACCGGGGAGGCTTCGCCTAGTCTGGTCTATGGCGCCGCACTGCTAATGCGGTTTGGGGTAACCCCCCATCCCGGGTTCAAATCCCGGAGCCTCCGCACCGGCACGGCGGTCGATACACCGGTCGCCGGCCGACAACTGAAGATTGCTACGCTGGAAACAGCAACGCGCCCGTAGCTCAACGGATAGAGCATCTGACTACGGATCAGAAGGTTAGGGGTTCGAATCCCTTCGGGCGCACCACACGAGATCCGGCTCTGACCAGCGACAACGGTCAGGGCCGGATCTTTTTTCGTCGGTGGAAGTTGATCGCGGTCCACGAACCGGTCCACGAACCTTGCTAGCTTCCGCCACGTGGCCAGCCGATCCGACGCCCCCGTCAAGCGCCAGCGCGGCAGCATCCGCCGCCGGGCTCGGTGCTACGAGGTCCGTGTGTCGGCTGGTGAAGATTCCTCGACCGGCGAGCGGATCGTGTTGTGCGAGAGCGTCGACATCGAGGGAGACGGCGACCGCGCCGAGAAGGCCGCCTACCGCGAGGCCGAGAAGATCCGGACCCGGCTCCTCGCAGACGCGGACGAACTGAAGGTCGCGCGCACCAAGGCCACCGTCGGGGCCCTGCTCGAACGCTGGATGCAGCAGCACGAGATCGACGCCACCACCCGGATGACCTACGAGTCCCAGATCCGGATGTACATCCTCCCGAACCTCGGTGACGTCCCGCTGGTGCTGTTCGTCCGGGAGGCATCGCAGCGCCTGGAGACGCTCTACAGCCGCCTGCGGAGGTGCCGCGCACTGAGGTGTTCTCAGTAGCGGGTTGATCATGTCGTGCGGTCGTACTCGGTGTGGAGTAGTACGAGCGCAGCTGCGGTGATCGCGCCGGTGCGCCAGGGACATAGCGTGACTCGCCGCAACGCGGCGAAGGTGGTCTTGAGCAGGGCGTTTCCGCGTTCGGCCAGAGCACGAAGGGCTGAGTGCAGGGTGTTGACGGTGCGCTGGTTGACCGTCTGCCCGCGGCCGGGGGCGAGTTTGATGGGCACGGTGAGCCGGTCGGCTTCGCCTTCGTAGCCGAGGTCGCCCAGCGCGGCGTGGGTGTCGTC
>NZ_MCIP01000001.1:1672638-1674282 GCF_001932425.1 Pseudonocardia sp. Ae505_Ps2 | reverse complement strand
TGGTCATCACCACGCCGACCCCGTCGATGCCGGTCATGTTCTGGAACGACCCGGACGGCACCCGGCTGCGCGAGTCCTACTACGAGGACTTCCCCGGCAACTGGCGCCACGGCGACTGGGTCCGCCGCACCCCGCGCGGCTCCTACGTCATCTACGGCCGCTCGGACTCCACCCTCAACCGCGGCGGGGTCCGGATGGGCACCGCGGACTTCTACGCCGTCGTCGAGAACGTGGAGGGCGTCGCCGACTCGCTGGTGATCGACACCACCGCGCTCGGCGCCCGCGAGGAGGGCACCCTGCTCTGCTTCCTGGTGCTCGACGACGGCACCACCCTCGACGACGTCGAGCCCACCCTGCGCACCCTGCTGCGCAAGGAGCTCTCGCCGCGGCACGTGCCGGACCGGTTCGTCGTCGTCGACGCGGTGCCGCGCACCCTGAACGGCAAGAAGTGCGAGGTGCCGGTGAAGAAGATCCTCTCCGGGACCGCACCGGAGAAGGCGGTGTCGGCCGGCGCGCTGCAGAACCCGGACGCGCTGACCCCGTTCGTGGCCCTCGCGGGAGCCTGACCTGCGCCGGACCGGGGTCCCTCGGTCAGGGGGACCCCGGTTCGGGAAGACCGGAACGCGCGTGTAGTGTTGTCCTCGCTGGTGGCCGTCAGGCACCGGGGAGGCTTCGCCTAGTCTGGTCTATGGCGCCGCACTGCTAATGCGGTTTGGGGTAACCCCCCATCCCGGGTTCAAATCCCGGAGCCTCCGCACCGGCACGGCGGTCGATACACCGGTCGCCGGCCGACAACTGAAGATTGCTACGCTGGAAACAGCAACGCGCCCGTAGCTCAACGGATAGAGCATCTGACTACGGATCAGAAGGTTAGGGGTTCGAATCCCTTCGGGCGCACCACACGAGATCCGGCTCTGACCAGCGACAACGGTCAGGGCCGGATCTTTTTTCGTCGGTGGAAGTTGATCGCGGTCCACGAACCGGTCCACGAACCTTGCTAGCTTCCGCCACGTGGCCAGCCGATCCGACGCCCCCGTCAAGCGCCAGCGCGGCAGCATCCGCCGCCGGGCTCGGTGCTACGAGGTCCGTGTGTCGGCTGGTGAAGATTCCTCGACCGGCGAGCGGATCGTGTTGTGCGAGAGCGTCGACATCGAGGGAGACGGCGACCGCGCCGAGAAGGCCGCCTACCGCGAGGCCGAGAAGATCCGGACCCGGCTCCTCGCAGACGCGGACGAACTGAAGGTCGCGCGCACCAAGGCCACCGTCGGGGCCCTGCTCGAACGCTGGATGCAGCAGCACGAGATCGACGCCACCACCCGGATGACCTACGAGTCCCAGATCCGGATGTACATCCTCCCGAACCTCGGTGACGTCCCGCTGGTGCTGTTCGTCCGGGAGGCATCGCAGCGCCTGGAGACGCTCTACAGCCGCCTGCGGAGGTGCCGCGCACTGAGGTGTTCTCAGTAGCGGGTTGATCATGTCGTGCGGTCGTACTCGGTGTGGAGTAGTACGAGCGCAGCTGCGGTGATCGCGCCGGTGCGCCAGGGACATAGCGTGACTCGCCGCAACGCGGCGAAGGTGGTCTTGAGCAGGGCGTTTCCGCGTTCGGCCAGAGCACGAAGGGCTGAGTGCAGGGTGTTGACG
>NZ_MCIP01000001.1:1670936-1672626 GCF_001932425.1 Pseudonocardia sp. Ae505_Ps2 | reverse complement strand
GCCACGTCGACGGCGTTGAAGGACCAGGAGCCGCGCCAGATAGGCCACGGTGCGCTCCCCGATCGGGAGGACAGCGGTGTAGGTGACAGGATCAGACATGCAGGACCTCGGTGACGGTGTCGATCTGTGCTGGACCGAACCGATCTACCGGGGTCCTGCCCCGTTCCCGCTCATCTCACCACCCTCGGCGTGTCGCCACGACCTGCCACCCCGCTACTGAGAACACCTCAGTCCTTGAAGATGACCCAGCGCAGCATGACGAAGTTGATCGCGGTGGCGGTGCCCTGGGCGATCACCCACGCCAACGTCACGTCCCACTCCATCGGCGGCAGGACGTGGAGGACCAACGAGTTCACCGCGACGTTGACGGCCAGCGTGGTGCCGTAGAGCGCCACGAAGCCGGCGAACCTCGCGCGGCCGCCGGTGTTCGCGCCGGTGAAGGTGAAGCGCTTGTTGAGCAGGTACGCCGTCGTCGTACCGAGGATGAAGCTGATGCCCTTGGCGAACGGCACCCACAGGCCCGCGTTCAGGAGCAGGTGGTAGACGCCGAAGTCGACGATCGCGGAGAGCACGCCGATCGCGACGAAGCTGCCCAGCTGGCGGACGAGGCCGAGGCGCGGGGCCGGGGCGTCGGCCGGACCGGTGGCCGGGGGCTCGGCCCGGGTGGGCTCGGTGGCGGTCACCCATCGAGGGTAGCGGCGCGCGCCGCAACGACCGCGTCGACCCACCGAAGCGCAGGTCGCGCACCTCCGACCTGCCGATCCGTACGCGACCGTGGACAAGGCAATGCACTTTGCCGTACAAAGTTGGTGACAAGGCAAACCAGTTGGTAGTGGGGGAAGCATGCAGGATCGGACGGACACCGACGTCGACGACCAGCCGCCGCGCTCACCGGCCGACGCGCTCGCGATCATCGAGCGCGAGCAGGCCCGGCAGGTCCCGCCGTACTGGATCTTCTATCTGATCTGGGGCGCGGCCTGGGCGGTCATCGGGCTCGCCTGGTTCGCGAACGGGGCCGGGGCGGTCACCGCGCTCACCGCGGGCGTTCTCACGGGGCTGGCGATCGCCGGAGGGTCGATCAGCAGCGGCGTGGTCGGCGCCCGGATGGGACGCGGCGTCGCCGGGCCGAGCCAGCTCCACGGCGCCCTCTACGGCTGGGTCTGGCCGGTGGCGATGATCGGCGTCGTCGCGCTGACGGTCGGTCTGGGCCGGCTCGGGGCGCCGGTCGGGTTTGCCATGCCCGCACTGTTCGTGTTCGTCACCGGCGGCCTGTTCGCGGTCGGGGCCGCGGTCCGGCGGGACGTCCCCGACTACGCGCTCGGGCTCGGCCTGCTGGTGCTCGGCGCGGCGCTGCCGTTCGTCCCGGCGCCGTGGCACGCGCTGACGCTCGCCGTCGTCGGCGGTGGCGCGCTGGTCGCCACCGGGCTGTGGACGCGGGCGCGGGCGGTCCGGTGACCGAGCTCGACCCCGTCATCCACGCCCAGGCCCGGCTGCGGGTCACCGCCACCCTCGCCGCCCTCGACGACGGCGACCGCATGACCTTCCCGCGGCTGCAGGAGCTGCTCGGCATGACCGCGGGCAACCTGTCCACCCACCTGCGCAAGCTGGAGGACGCGGGCTACGTCGCGATCACCAAGGCGCACCAACGACGCACCCCGGTGACCTTCGTCGAACTGACGAGAACGGGCCG
>NZ_MCIP01000001.1:1462056-1670924 GCF_001932425.1 Pseudonocardia sp. Ae505_Ps2 | reverse complement strand
CCGCCGCCGGGTGCCACGTCGACGGCGTTGAAGGACCAGGAGCCGCGCCAGATAGGCCACGGTGCGCTCCCCGATCGGGAGGACAGCGGTGTAGGTGACAGGATCAGACATGCAGGACCTCGGTGACGGTGTCGATCTGTGCTGGACCGAACCGATCTACCGGGGTCCTGCCCCGTTCCCGCTCATCTCACCACCCTCGGCGTGTCGCCACGACCTGCCACCCCGCTACTGAGAACACCTCAGTCCTTGAAGATGACCCAGCGCAGCATGACGAAGTTGATCGCGGTGGCGGTGCCCTGGGCGATCACCCACGCCAACGTCACGTCCCACTCCATCGGCGGCAGGACGTGGAGGACCAACGAGTTCACCGCGACGTTGACGGCCAGCGTGGTGCCGTAGAGCGCCACGAAGCCGGCGAACCTCGCGCGGCCGCCGGTGTTCGCGCCGGTGAAGGTGAAGCGCTTGTTGAGCAGGTACGCCGTCGTCGTACCGAGGATGAAGCTGATGCCCTTGGCGAACGGCACCCACAGGCCCGCGTTCAGGAGCAGGTGGTAGACGCCGAAGTCGACGATCGCGGAGAGCACGCCGATCGCGACGAAGCTGCCCAGCTGGCGGACGAGGCCGAGGCGCGGGGCCGGGGCGTCGGCCGGACCGGTGGCCGGGGGCTCGGCCCGGGTGGGCTCGGTGGCGGTCACCCATCGAGGGTAGCGGCGCGCGCCGCAACGACCGCGTCGACCCACCGAAGCGCAGGTCGCGCACCTCCGACCTGCCGATCCGTACGCGACCGTGGACAAGGCAATGCACTTTGCCGTACAAAGTTGGTGACAAGGCAAACCAGTTGGTAGTGGGGGAAGCATGCAGGATCGGACGGACACCGACGTCGACGACCAGCCGCCGCGCTCACCGGCCGACGCGCTCGCGATCATCGAGCGCGAGCAGGCCCGGCAGGTCCCGCCGTACTGGATCTTCTATCTGATCTGGGGCGCGGCCTGGGCGGTCATCGGGCTCGCCTGGTTCGCGAACGGGGCCGGGGCGGTCACCGCGCTCACCGCGGGCGTTCTCACGGGGCTGGCGATCGCCGGAGGGTCGATCAGCAGCGGCGTGGTCGGCGCCCGGATGGGACGCGGCGTCGCCGGGCCGAGCCAGCTCCACGGCGCCCTCTACGGCTGGGTCTGGCCGGTGGCGATGATCGGCGTCGTCGCGCTGACGGTCGGTCTGGGCCGGCTCGGGGCGCCGGTCGGGTTTGCCATGCCCGCACTGTTCGTGTTCGTCACCGGCGGCCTGTTCGCGGTCGGGGCCGCGGTCCGGCGGGACGTCCCCGACTACGCGCTCGGGCTCGGCCTGCTGGTGCTCGGCGCGGCGCTGCCGTTCGTCCCGGCGCCGTGGCACGCGCTGACGCTCGCCGTCGTCGGCGGTGGCGCGCTGGTCGCCACCGGGCTGTGGACGCGGGCGCGGGCGGTCCGGTGACCGAGCTCGACCCCGTCATCCACGCCCAGGCCCGGCTGCGGGTCACCGCCACCCTCGCCGCCCTCGACGACGGCGACCGCATGACCTTCCCGCGGCTGCAGGAGCTGCTCGGCATGACCGCGGGCAACCTGTCCACCCACCTGCGCAAGCTGGAGGACGCGGGCTACGTCGCGATCACCAAGGCGCACCAACGACGCACCCCGGTGACCTTCGTCGAACTGACGAGAACGGGCCGGCGGGCCTTCGAGGACTACACGACGGCCCTGCGAGCGCTGCTCGACCCGTCCTCGGACCCCTCGGAGGTGCCGTCGTGACCGCCCCGCTGGAGCTGCGCGGGGTGTCCCGCCGCTACGGCGACACCGTCGCCCTCGACGACGTCGACCTCGTCCTGGAGCCCGGCAGCCTGACCGGCCTGCTCGGACCGAACGGGGCGGGCAAGTCGACGCTGGTCAACCTCGTGTCCGGGCTGCGCCGACCGGACACCGGCACGGTGCGGCTGTTCGGCGGGGACCCACGCGACGCGGTGAACCGGGTCGCGCTGGGCACCACTCCGCAGCAGACCGGGCTGCCGGACACGCTGCGCGTCGGGGAGATCGTCCGGTTCGTCGGCGCCCACTTCCCCGACCCGGTCGGTGCCGGTGAGCTGCTGGGGCGCTTCGGCCTCGACGGGCTGGAACGACGCCAGGCGGGCGGGCTGTCCGGCGGCCAGAAGCGCCGCCTCGCGCTCGCGCTCGCGTTCATCGGCCGCCCTCGGCTGGTGCTGCTCGACGAGCCGACGACCGGCCTGGACGTCGAGGGGCGCCACGCGCTCTGGGACACCGTCCGCGAGTTCCACGCCGGCGGCGGGACCGTCCTGCTGACCACCCACTACCTGGACGAGATCGAGTCGCTGGCGGAGCGCGTCGTCGTCCTGGCCGGCGGTCGGATCCGCGCCGACGGCGACGTCGACGCCGTCCGTGGCGCCGTCCGGGGCGGCCGGGTCGCGTTCCGGATCACGACGGTGCCCGGGGGACCGGCGGTGCCCGAGGACCTGCTCGGTGTGGACCGGGCCGAGGTCGACGGCGACCGCGTCGTGCTGCACACCCCTGACGCCGACGAGCTCGTCCGCGCCCTGGTCCGACACGACGTCCCGTTCGCCGACCTCGCCGTCTCCCGCGCCTCGCTGGAGGACGCGTTCCTCACCCTGACCGGAGGACAGGCATGAGCATCGCCACGGCGCACGCCCGCTACCTGATCCTGGAGCAGCTGCGGATCCCGGTCGCGGTGCTGTCCACCGCGCTGTTCCCCGCCCTGACCCTGTGCTTCTTCGTGCTGCCGTTCGACTGGGGCGACGACCCGGTCGCGGCGACCCGCACGGTCGCCCAGCTCGCGCTGTTCGGCGTGCTCAGCGGGTTCCTGTTCACCTTCGGCGTGGGCGTCGCCGACGACCGCGAGAAGCCGTGGGACCCCTACCTGCGCACGCTGCCCGCGCCCGCGTCGGCCCGGGTGGTCGGCCGGCTCGCGGTCGGTGTGCTGTTCGCGCTGCTCGGGATGCTGCCGGTGGTCGTGCTCGGCGCGCTGCTCACACCCGCGTCCGTCGAGGCCGCCCGACTGCCGGGCGCGGTGCTGGCGCTGCTGGTGGCCGGGCTGCCGTTCCTGTTCGGCGGGCTCGCGATCGGCTACTCGCTGCCGACCAAGGTGGCGCTGCCGGTGACCCAGCTGGCGTTCTTCCCGATGGCCTTCGGCGGCGGGCTGCTGTTGCCGCCGGAGCTGTTCCCCGGCTGGCTGGCCCGCGCGACCGAGCTGCTGCCCACCCGCGGGGCCCGCGACCTGCTGCTCTGGTCGCTCGGCGGACCGGCCCCGAGCGGTCTGGCACTGGGCGCGTTCGCGGCGTGGACGGTCGGGCTGGCCCTGCTGGTGGGCTGGGCCTACCGGCGCGACGAGGGGCGCCGCTTCCGGTGAGCCGGGTCAGAAGTGACGGCCGGCGAAGGTGTAGCGGGGCCGCACCGTGACCGAGCCGGCGGCCGTCCGGCCGTAGACGCGGAAGTGCGGGCGGCCGTGGACGGCGCGGCTGGGCATCTTCGAGCGGACCGAGCCGTACTGGGAGACGAGGCCGTCGACGTCGGCGGTGGCGTTCTCCGGGACCAGCAGCCGGGCCGAACCGGCGCCGAGCTCCAGCTCCACCTCGACGACGGGCAGGGGCAGCTGCGCGTCGCAGAAGTCCAGCAGCACCGCGCCGAGCGAGGTCTGCACCCGCAGCCGGGCCGGGACCGCCCAGTCGCCGCGGCGCTTGACCCCGCTCATGCCGCCGCGCAGCACCGTGGGCGGGCCGACCGGCGTGGCGAGGACGTCCGCGGACAGGTTCAGCGGGTCCCCGGGCAGGTCGGACAGCACGGGGAGCAGCTCGGAGCCGAACCGGGCGCCGTAGACGACCGACAGCCGCTCCTGCAGCTCCTCGACCGAGATGCGGCCCTCGCCCAACGCGTGGTTGAGCCGCGCCGCGACGCGCTCGCGGTCGGCGTCGGAGATCCTGATCTCCCGACCCTCTCCGGGTAGCCGCGCGCCGGTCACCCCACCAGGGTAAACACCTAGCCGACGGGTGCGCCGTCCGGCAGCCGGAAGAGCCACACCCCGCCGTCGAACCGGCCGGGGTCGCCGGTCACCCGGCGGGTCCAGGCCAGCGCCCTGGCCTCGTCTCCCCCGGCGTACCCGGGAACGAACGCGACGGCGGTGATCCCCAGGTCGCGCAGCTCGCGGTGAGCGGCGGCGGCGTAGTCGTCGCTGGGCTCGTCCTTGCCGTCGGCGACCCACTGCGCCCCGATCTGGTAGCGGTTCCAGCGGGACTGGATCGCGACGTCGTCGTCGGGATCGGAGGCGATGAAGTAGCCGCCGCGGATGCGGAACGCCGGGCCGGAGGCCGCCTGCCACCGCAGGCCCTGTGCACCGTCGTCCCAGGCCGCGGTGATGCGTGGGTAGATCTCGACGACGTCGGCCGGGCCCAGCGGCGCCGCCCCGGCCGCGAAGAAGGCGGGCACCGGAGCGGGCCGGACCTCCTGGGCGTCGGCGGGCAGCCACGACACCACGGCCAGCCCGGTCAGGGCGACGGCGCCGACCGCCGTCGCCGGGGTGTCGAGCGGCATCCGGTCCACCCACAGCGCGACGACGACGGCCACGCACATCGCCGTCACCACCTCGATCCGGACCGGCTCGACCTCCGACAGCAGCGGCACCTCGGCGAACACCAGCCAGGGCAGCGGGATCCCGGTGTAGTCGCCCAGCAGCACCACGCTCGTGCCGAGCGAGGCGACCCAGGACAGGAACCCGACCGCCGCGACCACCCGCAGCGTCGTCGACCGGACGACCAGCACCGCGACGACGACCAGCGCCAGCGCGGCGAGGCCGACGTAGCCGCCCTGCTCACCGATGTGGCCGCCGAGCTCGGCGTCCGTGCCGTCAGGGACCGCACGAACGGCGGTCAGCCGGGTCGGGACCAGCAGGTTCGCCAGGTCCGCCCCCGTGGCGTGCACGTTGCGGATCGGGCCGCGCGGCCGGTTCGGCCCGGCCAGCACCAGGTACAGCGGGTACGCGCCTAGCACCACGAACACCCCGACGCAGGCCAGTCCGGCCCGGACCAGCCCCGGCAGGTGGGCCGGGACCCGGCGCGGGAACCGCAGCGCGAGCACGATCGCGGTGACGACCAGGAAGATCACGCCGATCGCGAGGGTCTGGGTGTAGAGGACGAGCTGCCCGACCAGGACGAGCCCGGCCACCGCCCCGACCGTCCACGGCCGGCGCAGCGGCCCCCGTGCGAACAGGTGGTGGGCCAGCAGCAGGAGCAGCGGCGGCAGCAGCGACCACGTGAGGTTGAGGTGCCCGGCGATCGCGTGCGCGAGGTGGAACGGGGAGAACGCGTACAGCGCTCCGGCGATCCCGCGGGCGGCCCAGCCGCGACCGGCCCGGCCCACGTACGGGCCGAGCGCGACGACCAGCACCAGCCCGGAGACGACCGGGCCGAGGATCAGGCCGACGTTGAACGCGGTCACCGAGCCCGCGACCAGGGTGACCGGGGCGAGCGCCAGCGCCAGCAGCGGCACCGCGGTGTTCCACAGTGCGTTGAGCCCGTACGGCCAGTGCATCCAGTCGGTGACCAGCGGGTTCTCCCCGTGCGTCACGGCGAACGGGAACCAGTGGATCCACCAGGAGAACATGTCGGCGTCGGCGGTGACGTGGCCGATCAGCAGACCGCCCGGGTCGGCGAGCACCCGGCGCTGCAGCCACAGCGAGACCAGCAGGTAGCCGACCCCGAGCAGCACGTACAGCCCCGCGGTCGTGCCCCGGCCCCGCGCCGGTGGCAGCGGGAGGCGGACCTGCCGCTCGTCGAGCACCCGCCCAGGGTCGCACCCGTCGCCGTCGGGGCCCCTCGCTACCCTGGCGACGATGACGGACACGACCGTTCCCCGCAGCACCAGGACCGACGCCCCGGCGCGACGGACCGCCTCCCTGCACGGCTGGGGGCGGACCGCGCCGACGATCGCCCAGCTCGTCACCCCACGCGACGCCGAGGACGTGGCCGAGGCCGTCCGCACGGCGGGCGAGCGCGGCGTGATCGCGCGCGGGCTCGGCCGGTCCTACGGCGACCCGGCACAGAACGCGGGCGGCGTCGTCCTCGACATGCCGGGGCTGAACCGGATCCACGCCATCGACCCGGACACCGGCGTCGCGGACGTCGACGCGGGCGTCAGCCTCGACCAGCTCATGCGCGCCGCGCTCCCGCTCGGGCTGTGGGTCCCGGTGCTGCCGGGCACCCGTCAGGTCACGATCGGCGGAGCGATCGGCGCCGACGTGCACGGCAAGAACCACCACACCAAGGGCAGCTTCGGCAACCACGTCGAGTGGCTGGCGCTGGTGACCGCGGACGGCTCGGTGCGCGAGCTGACCCCCTCCGGGCCGGACGCCGAGCTGTTCTGGGCGACCGTCGGCGGGATGGGCCTGACCGGGGTGATCGTGCGGGCCAGGGTGCGGCTGCACCGGACCGAGTCGGCGTACTTCGTGGTCGACACCGACCGCACCGACGACCTCGACGGCCTGCTCGAGCTGCTCACCGACGGCTCCGACGACACCTACGGCTACTCCGCGGCCTGGTTCGACACCACCGCGACCGGCGCCCGGATGGGCCGGTCGGTGCTGACCCGCGGCTCGCTCGCCACCGTCGACCAGCTCCCCGCGAAGCTGCGGTCCGAGCCGCTCAAGTTCGACGCGCCGCAGCTGCTGACCTTCCCGGACGTCTTCCCGAACGGGCTGGCCAACAAGCTGTCGCTGACCGCGTTCTCCGAGCTGTGGTTCCGCAAGGCACCGAAGCGCCAGCGTGGCTCGGTGCAGAACATCACGGCCTTCTACCAGGTGCTCGACGTGTTCGGGGACTGGAACCGGGTCTACGGCTCGAAGGGCTTCCTGCAGTACCAGTTCGTCGTCCCGATGGGAGCCGAGACCGAGCTGCGCCGCATCGTGTCGAAGATCGCGGCCTCGCCGCACAAGTCCGGGCTGAACGTGTTCAAGCGCTTCGGCGCGGGCAACGACGCACCGCTGTCGTTCCCGACGGAGGGCTGGACGATCACCGTCGACTTCCCGATCGCACGCGGCCTGTCCCGCTTCTGCACCGAGCTCGACGAGATGGTGCTGGCCGCCGGCGGGCGCCTGTACCTGGCGAAGGAGTCGCGCACGTCGCCGGAGGCCTTCGCCGCCGGCTACCCGCGGTTCGCCGAGTGGAAGGCGATCCGCGACGGCGTCGACCCCACCGGCGTCTTCGCCTCCGACATGTCCCGCCGCCTCGCACTGACCCTCTGACGTCCGGAGCCAGCACCATCATGATCGACGCAGTCGGCAACCCGCAGAGCATCCTGCTCCTCGGCGGCACCTCCGAGATCGGCCTGGCCACCGTGCGCGCGTTCGCCGCGGACCGCCCGTTGCGGGTCGTGCTCGCCGCCCGCCCCGGCCCCCGGCTCGACGCCGCCCGCACCGAGCTCGAGGCGCTCGGGTGCGGCGTGGAGACCGTCGAGTTCGACGCCCGGGACATCGAGACCCACCCCGAGGTCATCAAGAAGGCCTTCGCGGGCGGGGACATCGACGTCGCCGTCGTCGCGTTCGGGCTGCTCGGCGACAACGAGAAGGCCTGGACCGACGTCGACCACGCAGTCGAGCTGGCGCAGGTCAACTACACCGCGACCGTCTCCACCGGGGTCGCGCTGGCCGAGCGGTTCCGCGCGCAGGGCCACGGCTCGATCGTCGCGATCTCCTCGGTCGCCGGGGAGCGGGCCCGCCGCTCGAACTTCGTCTACGGCTCCACCAAGGCCGGGATGGACGCGTTCTACACCGGGCTGACCGAGGCGCTGCGCGAGTTCGGCGTGACCGTGACGATCGTCCGGCCCGGCTTCGTGCACTCGAAGATGACCGAGGGCCTCGACGCCGCACCGCTCGCGACCACCCCGCAGGCCGTCGCCGACGTCATCGTCGACGCGGTGCGGACGGGCAAGGAGCTGGTCTGGGCACCGGCGCCGATGCGCTTCGTGATGAGCGCCCTGCGCCACGTGCCGCGGCCGATCTTCCGGAAGCTCCCGATCTGAGCCCGGACGGGGCGGCCTACCAGCCGTCGACGTGCAGGACGGTGTCGAGCGGCTGGCGCTTCGCGGGCTTGAACGTGTCGCCGGTGTAGTACGCGACCGGCAGCAGGACTCCCTGCCGCACGTCGTCCGGGATGCCCAGCAGCTCGGCGATCTCCTTCTCGTACTGCAGGTGCAGCGTCGTCCAGGCGCTGCCCAGACCACGCGCGCGCAGGGCGAGCTGCAGGCTCCACGCGGCCGGCAGCAGCGAGCCCCACAGCCCGGCCTGGTTCGACGCCGGCAGCTCGGCCTTGGCGTTGATCGCGCCGATGACCAGCACCGGGACCTCGCCCATCCGGTCCGCGAGGTACTGCGCGCTGTCGGCGACGCGGAGCTGGGTGGCGTCGCGGTCGGCGTCGCCGTGGGAGCGGGTCGTCGGGTACTGCGCGGAGTTCCGGTAGGCGGTGAACGCCTTCCGGTAGTACTCGCCGACGGCCTTCCGCTTCTCGGCGTCGGTGAGCACCAGCCAGTGCCAGCCCTGCTGGTTCGAACCGCTCGGGGCCTGCAACGCGACCTCGAGACTGTCCCGGACCACCTCCAGCGGGACCGGACGCTCCAGGTCAAGGCGCTTGCGGACCGACCGGGTGGTGGTGAGCAGCTCGTCGGGGCCGATGGGCAGCACATCGCTCATGCCCTGCACGCTACGGCGCCGCCGGCCTCCTCGCGATGATCACCGCGCGCTCACCCGCGCCCGCCTCGCACGTGAGCCGCCCCGCGGACCGCTGCGCGCGGGTCGCGGCCAGACGCGGGTCGGCCCAGGTGGGGATGCCGCCGTAGGGGCCACGGGTCAGCCCGTCCGAGCCCTCCCGGACGATCTCGAACCCGGCCTCGACGAGGATCTCCCGGATCCGCAGGTGCCCGCGCGGGACGCGTGGCGGCACCCAGCGGGCACCGGCCAGCTCGCGGCCGCGGCCCTCGGCGTCGGCGGCGACGACGAGTGCGTGCCCGCCCGGTTCGAGCGCCCGGAACCAGCCTCCCGGGCCGAGGTCACCGGCGAGCGCGACGTCCGGCAGCCGGTCGAGCACTTCCACCGCGGTCACCGACGCGACCGGACCCGGCAGGGCGTCGAGGCTCAGGTGCACGGGGCAGCCCGGCGCACCGGCACGCATCCGCTCCGCCTCGGCCTCCGAGCCGGCCAGCCCCGAGGCCGGGCCGAGCCGCGCCAGCCCGGCGAGCAGCGCCCCGCCGGCACCCGCCACGTCGAGGTAGGGGCCACGGCCCAGGTGGTGACGGACCAGGCGCAGGTACCAGTGCAGTGCGGCCCGCTCCGGCGGTGCGGCACCGGTGGGCTCGGGCAGGTCGGCGAGGGGCGGGGTCGTGGGGATCATCGGTCCATCGCGTCGGTGGGCGGGACCCGTCCTGGGGCGCGACGGGCGGGCACGTCCATTGTCGCCGACGCGGCGCCGCGGTGTCCGGGCACCGGCGTCACGTCCCGGGCACCGGGATGCGGCGTCGCCGGACCGCTCGCGCGGTGCGCGGACCGCCGCCCGGCGGGCACCGCCCGGTCTCCCCGCCCCGCGGACCGGATCCGGCGCGGGTCGGCGGACGCGGCCGTGCCCCCGGACCACGGTGGTGGTCCGGGGGCACGGCCGTGTTACCCGCTCCCCAGCGGTGTCTCAGGCCCCGTGCGCCGGCTTCTTCCGGGGGCGACGGGATGCGGCCGCACCCGAGGCGGCGACGATCGGGGTCGCGGCGCTGGCGTGGGCGTCGTCGCGACGACGGCCGGCGCGGCCGCAGTTCTCGACGCCGGTCCGCGTGCCGGGCAGCGCCGAGGCGGAGCGGATCGCCCGCGGCGCCGGGACGACACCACGGTCGTCGGCGAGCTCACGGGCAGCGATGTGCAGCGACCGCAGCCGCTCCATCCGGTCGACGCCGGAGGTGGTGCCGGTGCCCTCGACTACCGGGGTGAACAGGTCCCCGCCGGTCCCGGCGCCGCCGCTGCGCATCCGGGCGACGGCCACCAGGTCCTCCGAGAGGTCGCTGTGCCCGGCGCCGTCGAAGTCGGCGGCCCGGGCCGCGGCCAGGCGCTCCAGCACCCAGCGGGCCGAACCGGCCGGGGCCGGGACGTCGATCTCGGCCGCGGCGGGCACGTCGGCGGGGTCGGCCTCGGGGCGGCGCGGTGCCCGGGTGGGCAGCGCGGGCGCCGGGACGGCGATCGGGTCGGCCGGAGCCGGCTCGGACGCCGGGGCGGTGGGCTCGGGCTCGGCGACCGGCGCGGACGGGGCCGCGACGGGCCGGACGAGCGGCATGGCCGCGGTGCGCGCGTCGTCGGCCGGGTCCTGCTCCGCAGGTGTGGTGGGCGTCCAGCCCGACGTCGTGGCGACGGCGGGGCCCGCCGAGCGGCGGCGGACCACCGGCAGCGCCTCGGTCACCGGCGGCACGTCGCCGGGCTCGTCCCCGGCCACCGGCCGGCCCGGGACGACCGGCTGCTCCCCGGTGCGGGGCCGAGCGGCGACCTGCTGCTCCCCGGGGCCGGGCCGAGCGGCGACCTGCTGCTCTCCGGCGCCGGGCCGAGCGGCGACCGGCTGCGGCCGGGCGGGCTGCGGCACGGCGGGCTGCGACGAGGCGGGCCGCTGCACGGCGCCCTGCTCGGACGACGAGCTCTGCTGCGTCGGCACGTTCTGCGCTGCGCCCTGGTGCGTCGGCGTGCCCTGGTGCGTCGGCGTGCCCTGGTGCATCGGTGCGCCCTGTGAAGGGGCACCCTGCGTCGGCGCGCCCTGCGCAGGTGCGCCGTGCGTCGGCGCGAACGCCCGCGACGGGGCGGGTTCCGGCGCCGTCCGCCGGGTAGCTGCAGCCGGGGCGGGGTCCGCGGCCGGTCCGGCCGACACAACGGGCAGCACCGAGGTCACCGGCTCGTCGGTGACCACCGCCAGCACGGAGGTCTCCGGGTCACGGCGCGCCGCGTCGTTGTCCACGACGCGACGGGCGGCGGGGACCGGGTCGGGGGCGACGACCGCCTCGACCGCCTCGGGGGCGGGCCGGGTACGGCCCCGCATCCACCGGCGCGCGGGACGTTCGACGAGCGAGTACAGCAGGTGTGCCACGGGCAGAGTCCCCACGAAGACGGTGAGCGCGATCAGATGCCCCGTCTCCCCGCCGCGGGGGAGGACACCGGAGTCGCTCAGGAACCAGAAGATCTCGAACATCGGGATGTGGACCAGGTAGAGGGCGTAGGAGATCCGCCCTCCGTGTACCACCGGGCCACGGGTCAGCAGGTGGTGCACCGGTCCGCGGTCGGCGAGCGCGAGTGCCCCGACCAGGATCGGGAAGGCGACGACGGCCAGGCCGTGCAGCCCGCCGCCGAGGACCGACCCCGCCAGCAGGACGAACGGGACCGCGGCGACGGTGAACGTCGCCGTCGTCGAGGCTGCGGAGCGGGTCCGCTCGGTGGTGCGCAGCCGCCGCACGGCTAGCATCGCCAGGACGCCCGCGGAGAACCCGCCGAGGACCCGGACCAGCCAGCTGTACGGGTAGTACGGCGACCCGACCACGAGGAACGCGGCCGCCATCGGTGCGGTGCAGAGCAGCGACCCTGCCGCCAGCACCGCGAACGGCAGGTTCCGCAGCCGGAAGAAGCCGAGGGCCAGCAGCGGGAACAGCAGGTAGGCGAGCCACTCGGCGCTGATCGACCACGTCGGGCCGACCCAGGACGCGCCGTCGAGGTACTGCTCGTCCCACATCTGTACGCCGAACAGCTGCTCCAACCACGCGCCGACGGTGAACGACGGCTGCACCGACTGGTAGACGACGTCGGTCGTCGACCCGAACACCAGCCGCGCCACGAGCCACACGCCGAAGAGGTGGAGGACCACCACGTAGGCGGGCCACATCCGCGCCGCACGGGCCCACACGAACCCGCCGGCCTCGCGCAGCCGCAGCCGCGGGCCCAGCTGGTCGAGGTAGGTCCAGGCGATCACGAAACCGCTCAGGACGAAGAAGAGGTCGACGCCGAGCGCGCCCTGCGTGATCAGCGGTCCGAGCCAGTCGTTCACCGTCTCCACACCCGCCATCGGGGTGAAGTGGAAGTGGAACGCGACGACCCAGAGCGCGGCGACGATCCGCAGACCGGTCAGCGCGAGCACCTCACCGCCGCCGTCTCCTCCACTTCGGACGGACGGAGCACCCTGTTCGGGCGCGGTGCCGCCGACGGCGGACGCGACGCCGGCCGGGTCGTCGGCCGTCGTGCGCGAATCGGTGCAGATGCTCACACCCGACCCAACGAGAGTCGATCACCACCGTCACCGGTGACACCCGAACAGTGCCCGATCGTCGCAGTTCATCACGCTGCGTCATGGAAACAGGGTGCAGTCGACCTTGAGCACCCAGCCGAGTGGACTAGGCCGACCGGTCCAACGGTGACGGGTCACGGGGGTGTCACGGATGATCACGGGGTGGCGTCTAGCCTCGTCCGGGTGCTGACCGCCGCAACGGAGGCCGATCCCCGCCCGGGATCGGGCTCCACCGACCGCCGGTCGCGTCCGACCGACCGCCTCCTCGCCGCCGCGCTGGGCCTGCTGTCGGCGGTGCTGGCGCTGGCGATCCCGTTCCTGCCGGTCGTGCAGAACACGGCGACCGTCACCTGGCCGAACGCCACGACCGGCACCGCGCCGCTGAACGCCCCGCTGGTCGCGTACCGGCCGGAGAGCCTGACCGCGACGATCGGCTGCGACGCGATCCGCAGCCTCGACGACCGGTCCCCCGGCCGCGCGACCGTCCTGTCCACGACGCCCACCGACGCCCCGGACGGCGACACGGTCGGTCTGCGCGTCGCCGTCGCCGACGGGGTGGTCACCCTCGACAACCGCGGCCAGCGCATCGCCACCGCGCCGCTCCCCCTGCCGGGCGGGCCCTGCGCCCTCACGTTCACCTCGGACTTCGACGCGACGACGGCGACGCTGGGCGGCGCCACGCTGTACGAGTTCGCCGGTGACGGCCGCCCGCAGCTCACCGGGATCCACTCCGACCTCGACGCGGGCGGTGACCCGATGGGCGGCACGAGCGTCCGGTTCGACACCGACAACCGCTACGACTCCGACGCCTCGACGCTCAAGCTCGTCGCGGGGGGCGTCGCGATCGTCGCGCTGTTCGGCGCGCTGTTCTTCCTGCGCCGGATCGACGACGCCGACGCCCGCCGCGTCGTGCACGGCCGCCGGCTGGCCCGGCGGCTGCGCGGGCAGGACGACCTGCGGGACGCCGTCGTCGTCGGCGTCCTGGTCGTGTGGGCCCTCATCGGGTCGATGACCAGCGACGACGGGTACATCCTCGACATCTCCCGGGGCAACGACACCGCCGGCTACATCGGCAACTACCACCGCTGGTTCGACGTCCCCGAGGCGCCGTTCGGCTGGTTCTACCAGCTGTACTCGCTGTGGAGCGGGGTCTCGGAGTCGGTGCTGTGGCTGCGGGTCCCGGCGCTGGCGATGGGCGTCGCGTCCTGGTTCCTGATCAGCCGGGCACTGCTGCCCCGCCTCGGCGCCCAGGTCCGGCGCAGCCGGTCCGCGGGATGGGCCGCGGCCGGGGTGTTCCTCTGCTTCTGGCTGCCGTTCAACAACGGGCTGCGCCCGGAGACGGTCGTCGTGATCGCGGCGCTGGTGTCGTTCGTGATGCTGGAGCGCGCGCTGGCCACCCGGCGGCTGCTGCCGGTCGCGGGGGCGCTCGTCGCGGGGGCGTTCGCCGTCGCGGCGACGCCGACCGGCCTCATCGCGCTGGCCCCGTTCCTGGCCGCGGCCCGCCCCCTGCTGCGGCTGTTCACCGAACGGATCCGCACCACCGGCTGGGCGGCGACCTTCGGGCCGCTGCTCGCGGCCGGGCTGATCGTGCTCACCGCCGTGTTCGGCGACCAGACCCTCGCCACCGTCGCCGAGGCCACCCGGGTCCGACAGGACATCGGCCCGAACCTGCCCTGGTACCAGGAGCTCGCCCGCTACGACCTGCTGTTCAGCGACAGCCGCGACGGCTCGCTGCAGCGTCGCTTCCCGGTCCTGCTGCTGTGGCTGTGCATGACCGTCTCGACGGTCGTGCTGCTGCGCCGGGGCCGCATCCCCGGCGCCGCACTCGGGTTCTCGCGGCGGCTGCTCGCGAGCACCGCGCTGTCGTTCGCCGTGCTGGCCCTCACCCCGACGAAGTGGACCCACCACTTCGGCGCGTTCGCCGCGCTCGCCTCGGGTGTCGCGGCGCTGGCCGCGCTCGCGACGAGCACCGGGGTCCTGCGCTCGCGACGCAACCAGGCGCTGTTCCTGGCCGCGGTGCTCGCGGTGACGGCGCTGGCGTTCCGCGGTCCGAACACCTGGTGGTACGTCTCGAACTGGGGCGTGCCGTGGTTCGACAAGCCGGTGTCGGTGAGCGGGATCCAGGCGACGACGGTGCTGCTGGTCCTGGCGTTCCTGTCGCTCGTCGTCGCCGGGGTGGAGCATCTGCGCTCGACCTCCGGGGTGCCGCGCCCGGTGCGACGGACCCTCGGTCGCCGGCGCGGCCGCATCGGCACCGTCCAGGCCGTCCGCCTCGGGTCGGCGCCGCTCGCGGTGATCTGCGCGCTCATGGTCCTGTTCCAGGTCGCCTCGATGGCCAAGGGCATGGAGAAGCAGGCCGGTTCGTACTCCCTGGGTGCCGACGTGCTGACCGACCCCACCGGGTCGCGCTGCGGGCTCGCCGGGCGCATCCAGGTGGAGACCGACCCGGCCGCGAACGTGCTGCCGACCGCGCCGGAACCGGCGGGCGTCGCGGACCCGGGCCCGCTGGCCGAGGGCTTCACGCCCGAGGGTCTGCCGCCGACCGGACCGGGATCACTGCGCGACAACACCGGCGACGGCGACGACCGCCCCGGCGTCACCGGCACCGGCCCGCTGGGCGGACCGGTCATGGGCAGCTGGTCGCCGGACCCGGAGAACGTCGGCGACTACCGCTCGGCGTGGCACACGCTGCCCGCCGCGGCCCGCGACGGCTCCGCACCGCTGGTCCTCGGCGTCGCCGGGACGATCGGCGGCGGCAACACCGTGACCCTGCAGTTCGCCCGCGACGGCGCCGTCGTCGACGAGATCGAGCCCGGCGGGGCCGTCAGCAGCACCTCGGACTACTCCGGCGGCGCCTCGGGCGGCCAGGCGTGGCGGGACCTGCGCGTCGACCTCGCGGGCCGGCCGGCCGCCGACGCCGACCGGGTGCGGGTGATCGTGTCCGACCGCGGCATCGGCACCGGGGCGTGGGTCGCCGTCGCGCAGCCCCGGGTGCCGCGGCTGACCCCGCTGACGACGATCGCCGCCCGCGGCACCGCGTACCTGGACTGGGCGACGTCGTTCGTGCATCCCTGTGTGACGCGCTTCGGCGTGCACCGGGGCATCGCCGACGTGCCGGTGTTCCGGATGCTCGCCGACCCGCAGCAGCGCACCGTCGCCGACGAGTGGGGCCGCAGCCGGTTCGGCGGCCCGCAGGGCTGGCTGGTCCGGACCGCCGCCCAGCGCTACGTCCCGACCTACCTACCCGGCGCCTGGGACTTCGACTGGGGCCAGATCCGGCTCGTCGAGCCCTACGACCCGCGGGCGGTCCCCGCCCCGGTGCAGGACGGCGAGCGGACCCTGTGGGGCTGGCAGCAGGTCGGGCAGGCCGGGGCACCCTCGCCGGACCCGACGCCACTGCCGGACTGAGGCCCCGGCAGACTTCGTCCTGTCCGATCCGAGATGTGAGGCGAGAGCGAGAGCGAGAGCCATGCTGGACACCGCCCGGCCCCTCCGCGGGGGCGAGCCCGCCCCGGCCGACGACACCGCCGGTGGGGCCCGCCCCGGACGGCTGGTCGTACAGCGTGGCCCCTTCACCGGGCCGACGCACCTGGTGCCCGAGGACCTCTACGCCGAGGTCCTGCGCGGCGCCGCCCGCCGCGAGCGGGGCCTGATCGAGCTGGTCCCGGCCACCCACGTCACCACCAACACCTACTGGGGGCGGCTGCACGCCACCTACTGGCAGCGCTGGACCGCGGTACCCGAGGTGCGGGTGTCCCTGCGCGCCGCGGGTCGCGGCCGGGTGTGGCTGATGGCCTCGGACACGAACAAGGTCGCCCGCGCCGTCGCCACCACGGGCGTCGACGGCGGCGGCGTCGTCGAGCTGACCGGGGCGATCGACCGCTTCGTCGACGGCGGCGGGCTCTGGCTGGAGTTCGCGACCGACACCGGCACGCTGACCGTGTCCGACGTCGAGTGGACGGTCGCGGTGCCCCGCCCGCCGCGGCCCACCTCGATCACGATCTGCACCCACAACCGCGTCGAGGACTGCCTGAACACGCTGCAGGCGCTGCTCGACGACCCGGCTGCGCTGGCCCGCGTGGCGACCGTCCGGGTGGTCGACCAGGGCAGCGACCCGCTGGAGTCGCGCGACCGGTTCGCGCCGCTGGCCGCGGCGTTCGGCGACCGGCTCGCCTACCAGCGCCAGCCCAACCTGGGCGGCGCGGGCGGCTTCACCCGCGGGCTCTACGAGGCGACCGCAGGCGACCCGGCCGACGACCACGACGTCCTGCTCATGGACGACGACGTGCTGCTCGACCCGGAGATCGTCGTCCGGCTGACCGGGTTCGCCGCGTGCACCACCGCGCCGACGATCGTCGGCGGGCAGATGCTGAACCTGCTCCACCCGGGGCACGTCCACATCACCGCCGAGTACGCCGTGCCCGAGAAGCTGCGGGTGGGCATGCCCGTCCCCGGCGCCCTGGAGGAGGGCTTCCTCCTCGGCCGCGACGAGCGGCTGCTGCCGATCGTGCAGGAGCAGCGGGTCGACACCGAGTACAACGGCTGGTGGTCCTGCCTGATCCCCGCACCGGTCGTGCGGGCCATCGGCTACCCGCTGCCGCTGTTCTTCCAGTGGGACGACGTCGAGTTCGGCTACCGCGCCCGCGAGCGCGGCTTCGCCACGGTGTCGCTGCCCGGTGCCGCCGTGTGGCACGCCGACTTCGGCTGGAAGGACTGGGACGAGTGGCACCGCTACTTCAACCAGCGCAACGGCCTGATCACCGCCGCCCTGCGCACCGGCTTCGACCGGCGCACGGTGACCACGACGATCGTCGAGCTGCTGGCCCAGTACCTGGTCGCGATGCAGTACGGGCTGGCGGCGACGCTGCTGACCGCCGTCGACGACTTCCTGCGCGGCCCCTCGGTGCTCGACGACGGCTCCGCCGCCGCGGCGGCGGAGATCCGCCGGATCCGGGCCGCCTACCCCGAGACGACGGCGGTGCCGCTGGCCCAGGCCGGGCTCGACGTGCGCGAGTCCGTCGTGCACCTGGCCGGGCACAAGCCGTCGAAGGTCGTGCGGACCTGGGTGAAGCGCGCCGTGCTGCAGGCCACCGGGCGGGTGCCGTTCCGCTCCGGGATGGTCCCGGCCGGTGAGGCGCACTGGTGGCACGTGTCGCTGTTCGAGCGCGCGATCGTCACCGACATGGCCGAGACCGGTGTCCGGATCCGGACCCGCGACCGGGAGCGGCTGCGCGAACTCACCACGCGCGGGGTGCAGACGGTGCGCCGGCTCTGGAACGAGGGCCCGCAGGCCGCCAGGGAGTGGAAGGCCGCCGAGCCGCGGCTCACCTCGCGGGAGACCTGGGCGCGGCTCTACGACGCCGGCTGAGCCCACCAGGCTCCGCGGCATCCACACCCCTCCGCAGGTGTCCACACCGGTCGTGACCGGTGTGGACGCCGGAGAACGGGTGTGGACACCGGCGACGGACGGGCGTGCGCCGCTCAGCCCAGGAAGTCCCGGCCGGTGTAGTCGCGGGTGGCCAGGGTCGGCAGCCGCTCCCACCCCCACCGCCGCTGGGTGCCCACGGTGAGGTCGTAGCCGTCGGTCGGGTGCTCGTAGCGCACCCGCTCGACGTGCGCCGGCGCGAACATGGCGCGCCCGGCCGGCGGGTCGAGCCGCGAGGGCAGCTCGTCGAAGGTCGCGGTGCGGTCGATGCCGGCGAGCGTCCCGCCGTTCGCCGCGAAGAACGCGGTGGACTCGGTCGCGCCCTCCAGATTGTCGCCGGTGCGCAGCCGCCACTGCGGGGCCTGCGCGATGCCGTGGCGTACCGCGATCTGGTCCTGGCAGGGCCACAGCACCGCCGAGGCCTGGTCGGCGAACACCGGGGCGTCGCCGAGCACCGCGCGGGCGGGCAGCTCGCGGGCGGGCAGCGGGGCGCCGACGGCGAGCCAGGTGTCCGGACCGTCCGTCCGGTCGTCGACGACGAGCCGGACCCGGTCGGCCGGGCCGGGCAGGTCGACCGCCACGTCCCGCCAGTCGCCGAGCTTCTCCCCGGGCAGGTCGACCGTGACCGCGCCCGCGCCGGTGTCGATCCGGACGCTCTGGTCGCTCCGCAGGTCCCCGGTCAGCGGCAGGAGCAGCCGCGTGGTCCCGGCCGGGACGGCGAACCAGCCGGCGTCGAGGGTGCCGGTGCCGGCGTCCTCGGTGTGCCAGACGGGGCCGGGGATCGACGGCCGGTCGGGCGGCGGGCCCTCCCGCATCACCCCGGTGAGGCGGGGCGGCGCGCTCGGGGGCGGGGGCGGGGACGTCGCCTCGTCGGGGACGGTGACGGCCAGTGCGTCGGCCAGCCCGCAGCCGTCGCCGGTCAGCATGGCCAGGTTCATCGAGGCCACCGACGCGCCGGGGGCCTGTTGCACCGGAGCCACGCCGAACACGACGAGCATCAGCGCGACGCCGCCCGCCGTGGCGACGCGCAGCACCGCCCGGTCCGGCCGGGGAGTCCGCCCCCGCCGCCCGGCCCACCACAGCGCGGCGGCGGCCACGAGCAGCCACAGCAGCGGGCTGCGCAGGTACAGCGGCCCGAGGTGCGGGGCCAGGACCTGCTGGTTGATCGGCGCGGCGAGGACCGAGTGGTTGCCGAAGGGCTGGCCCCAGTCGGAGAACGGGCGCCACAGGTTCGGCCCGGCGTAGACCACCGCGGCGACGACGCCGAGCACGGCCGTCCCCACCGCGACGAGCCGGAGCGGGGCGTGGCGCGGCAGCGGGCCGCGGGCGAGCGCGATGCCGAGCAGCAGCGTCGCGGGTGCGGCGACGGCACCGAAGTGGTTCACCCACTTGGTCGGGCTGACCGCGACGGCGACGAGGCCGAGCGCGGTCGCCGCGAGCGCGAACCCGAGTGCCCGGCCGAGCGGGCCGCCGGTGCCGCGCCGCGTCGCGAGCCGCACCGCGCCCAGCGCGAGGACGGCGACGGTCAGCAGGACCGGCAGGCGTCGCCCCCAGGTGCCCTGGTCGTCGGGGCCGAGCAGGTTCGCGTAGTGGACGAACTCGGAGTACCACTGGTACTGGAAGTAGTACCAGCGGTGCACGGCGACGGACTCGCGCACGTCGGCGAGGCTCTGGTCGGCCAGCCCGAGCGGTACGACGGCGCTCGCGGCGGCGAACGCGACAGCGACCGTCGCGAGCCGGGTCGCCCACCGCGCGTGCACGAGGTGCCACCACACCAGCGGCAGCGCGAGCAGCAACGGCACCGCGGCGACCAGCGCGGTCGGCGCGGTCGTCATCCCCACCACCGCGACGACGACGGCCGGCGCCAGCAGCCCGACCGCCCCGGTGCGGCAGGCGGCGGCGACGAGCAGCAGCACCCCGGCGGCGGCCGCGGTCCCGGCGGGCTCGGGGCGCAGGGAGATGCCGTAGGGCAGGAACCAGGCCAGGTGCGCGACGGCGAGCGCGGCGACCACCCCGGGCCGGACCCCGACCCGACCCGCGAGCGCGGCGAGGGTGTACCGCAGCAGCACCCAGGTCAGCAGGCCCAGCACGACCGGCACCACGCGCAGCGGTCCGAGGCCCCAGCCGACCAGCGACCCCCACCACTGCAGCAGGTACTGGCTGGTCGTGAACGGTGCCTCGGTGACGTCGAACTGGTAGATCGCGTTGCCGATCGTCCCGGTCTCCGCACCCTGGCGGGCCATCAGCGCGTACCAGGAGTCGTCGATGTTGAGCGGCCCGAGCACCGCCCAGGCGCAGCTCACGACGAGCACGACGAGGTCGGCGACCCCCGGGCGGACCGGCGCGTCGAACACCCGGCGGGTGCCGGTCCAGGTCCGCACGGCGACGGCGAGGGTGGCGGCCAGGGCGAGCAGGTGCGCGACCAGCAGCGCCACCTTCAGCGGCGACGGCGACGACGCGTAGCGCGCATCGGTGTACAGGGTGACCGCGAGCCCGGCCGCGGCGGGCCCGGTGACGTCGGTGGCGAGCTCGGCGACCTGCGGCGGGGCGACGTCGAGGCGCTCGGCGAGGACCGCCCCGTCGCGGGTGACGACGGTGCCGCCGTCGGCGGAGGTCACCTCGAACACACAGCCCGACGCGGCGGGTGCGGTGGCGAGCACCCGGTCGCCGGTGCGCAGCGTGAGCGTCCCGCCGGACACGCTCGCGACGAAGCCCGGCGCCGTCACCGGGTTCTCCTGCGCGGCGGGCATCGTCCGCAGCACGTCGCCCTCGCCGAGAGCGGCCGCCGCGGCGCACGGGACGGTCGCGGAGAACTCCAGCGGCCGGTACGGCGCGAGCGGCAGCACCGTGCTCTCCGGTGCCTGGCCGGCCCGGGGCCAGGTGACGACCGGGTCCTCGGCGTCGACCGGGGCGAGCGCGGCGGCGAGGCCGAGCAGACAGGTGACGACGCCGAGCAGGAGCAGCAGCGGCCCCCGGCGGGCGGGGCTCACTCGAAGATCTGCTTCCAACCGTCCTTGCCGGTCAGCACGGGCGCCGCCGCCCGGTAACGGGCGCGCAGGCCCTCCCAGTCCGCGGCGACGGCGCGGTGCAGCCGGAACGACTCCGCGACCATCTCCTTGAACATCGCCGGGTCACGACGGCGGAAGGTGACCCCGCGGCCGTCCGGGGTGGACACCGTCGCGGAGTCCAGGCCGGCCAGCACGAACCACTGGGCGTTGCGCCACGGCACGTTGCGCTGCGGGCGCTCGCGCAGCGCCGGGTCCGGGGTGCGCAGGTTGCGCAGCACCCCGCGGGCGAGACCGACCGCGGCCTTCGCCCGGCCCACCGGGGGCTTCGGGAACAGCTGCGCGCCGAGCGCGTCGAGCTCGGCCGGCGGCACCTCGGTGGCGGACTCGAGCGGGCGGCCGTCGTCGTACTGCGCGCGCAGGGCCCGGATCTCGTCGAGCACCACGGGCAGCTTCGGGAACAGCGCCTCGGGGCCCGCGAGAAAGTCGGTGAAGCCCTTGATCTGCAGCGCGACCGCCGAGTACTCCATGAGCATCAGGTGGCGCAGGGTGCGCTTGAAGGTCTCCTTCAGCATCGCGCGCGGGTCGTCGGGGCCGTGCAGGGCCGCGGCGACGAGCCGGTTGCGGTAGTGGAAGTAGGCCTGCCAGTCCGAGGAGTCGTCCTTCTCGATGAAGGACATGTGCCAGATCGCGACGCCCGGGACGGTCGCGGTGCGGAAGCCGGCGGCGCGGGCGCGCAGGCCGTACTCGGCGTCGTCCCACTTGATGAACAGCGGCAGCGGCAGGCCCAGCTGCTCCGCGGCGCGGCGCGGGATCAGGCACATCCACCAGGCGTTGTAGTCGACGTCGACGCGGCGGTGCAGCCAGCGGGTCTGGCGCAGGGTGCGGGCGGCGAGGTCGTGGTGGGCCTCGGTCTCCGGGGCGGGGCGCCACAGGAACTGGTTGCGGTCGACGACCTCGCCCATCGTGGACAGCTGCGAGCGCGCCTGCAGCGACAGCATCTGCCCGCCGACGAGCATCGGCTCGCGGGCGAACCGGCTGAACGCGATCGCGCGCAGCACCGACTCGGGCTCCAGCAGGATGTCGTCGTCCATGTAGAGGATCTGCTCGCAGTCGATCCCGCCCGCGTGCGGGCCGGTGCCGTGCAGGACCTCGTACATGATCCGGGCGTAGCCGCCGGAGCCGCCCAGGTTGGGCTGGTCGATGATCCGCAGCCGGTCCCCGAGCGCGGCCGCGGCCTGCTCGTAGCCGGCCTCGTCGCGGACCTTGCGGGTGCCCTGGTCCGGGAGGATCACCGCGGTGATCGCGTCCCGCACCTGCGGGTCGGAACCGAGCGCGGTGAGGGTGGCGACGCAGTCGGCGGGCCGGTTGAACGTCGGCATCCCGACGACGACGGCCGCGCGCCCCGGCGCGTCGTGCGGGGCGTGCCAGCCGCCGCCGTGCAGGGTGAGGTCGGCGTCGTCGGTGGACAGGTCGAACCAGTACCAGCCGCCGTCCTCGAAGGGGCGCAGGTCCAGCTCGAGGGTGACCCGGCGACGGCCCTCGACGACCTCACCCGCGACGACGATCTGCGACCCGTCGGCCTTGGTCCGGTACACGTCGACGCGGCCCGAGCCCTCCAGGTCCAGCCGCAGCTCGATGCTGGTGAGCGTCGACCAGGCCCGCCAGTAGCCCGCGGCGAAGGCGTTGAAGTAGGCGCCGAAGGAGACCTCGGTGGCCGCGGGGACGGTGGCGCCGGTGCGGTCGAGGATGCGGGTGCGGCGGCCGCCGATGGTCGACACGGTCAGCGAGAGCGGACGCGCGCGCTCGTCGGCGAGCGGCTCGACCGGGGTGAGCGTGGTGCCGGGGCGCTCGTCGAGGTAGAGCGCGCGGACGGCGGTGGGGTCGGCGGGCCTGGGCAGGACCACCCGCTGCAGCAGCGTCTCGCCGCTGGTCGTGGCCGGGGTGGTGGGGGACACCTGACCTCGCTGGTCCGTCGTGGTCATCGCAGGAGCTGCCTCTGTCGTCGCGGGGGCGCTGGGGTCCCGGGCGGCGGCGCTGCCGGTCCGCCCGGGTCCGGGTGGAGTCGTGCGCGAGCGTAGCCGCGCACGGTGCGGGAGCCGGGAGGCGGGCGGGCGCGGCGGGTGAGCGGTGTGGATCGTCCGGGTCACCGACCGTGCCGGACCGGCGACATGGACGGACCGGCCCTGCGCGCGGAGGCCGCCGCCGTGCTGCGCTCCCGCGGTGCGCGGTTCGGGTTCGTCCACGGCAGCCGGGCGGTGGGCGGCCGGGCGCGGGTGGCCCGGTTGCTCCGGTCGGTGGCGGCGCGGCTCTGAGTCACCAGGCCGCGTCGAGGATCTCCCGCACGTCGTCCTCGGTCGGTGTCCGCGGCGCGTTGGCCGTCACCGGGTCCACGACGGCGGCGGCCGCCAGCACCGGCAGCAGCTCCCGGTCCACGCCGAGCTCGTGGAGCGGGCGCCGGACACCGATGCCCTCGACGAGCGCGGCGATCCCGGCCACGGCGTCGCCGGTCCCCAGCGCGGCTCCGGCCCGGGAGTACGCCTGCGCCGCGGCGTCGGCGCTCCAGCGCATGACCTGCTCGTTCACCGACGCGAGCGCGATCCCGTGCGGGGTGCCCGTGTGCGCGGTGACCGCGTGCGCGATGCCGTGGACCAGACCGAGCCCGGAGACGGTCAGCGCCTGGCCCGCCAGGTGCGCGCCGAGCAGCAGCTGCGCGCGGGCCTCCAAGTCGGTGCCGTCGTCGACGGCGACGGGCAGCCACCGGCCCACCAGCGCGACGGCCTGCGCCGCGGCGGCGTCGGAGACCGGGTTGGCGCCGCGGGAGGCGAGCGACTCGACGCCGTGGACGAGCGCGTCGAAGCCGGTCGCGGCCGTCGCCGCGGGTGGCAGGCCGACGGTCAGCTCCGGGTCGAGGACGGCGACGCGGGGCCGGACCGAGGCGTGGCCCAGGTAGACCTTCCGCTTGGCGCAGGTGTCCTCGACGACGCCGAACCCGTTGGTCTCCGCGCCCGTCCCGGCCGTGGTGGGGACCGCGACCAGCGGCAGCCCGGAGGTCGGGGAGGACCACAGGTCGTCGGTGGCGCGGGCGCCGTGGTGGGTGGCGAGCAGCGCGATGCCCTTGGCCGCGTCGAGCACCGAGCCGCCGCCGATCGCGACGACCACGCAGGAGCCGAACGCGCGCAGCGTCGTCGCGCCGTGCTCGACGGCCGTCGTCGACGGGTTGGGGCCGATGCCGTCGAACACCTCGGTCCGCAGCCCGGCCGCGGTGAGGTCGCCGACGACCCGGTCGACGATGCCGGTGGCGCGCAGCCCCGCGTCGGTGACGACGAACGCCGCCGCTCCGCCGAGGCCGTCGACCAGCGCGGGGACCCGGGCGACCGCGCCGGGACCGAACTCCAGGGCGCAGGTCGCCTCGACCGTGAACCCGTTCACCGGACCCGCCACCGTGCGATCGCCTCCTCGTCGAGGGTGAACCCGAGGCCGGGGGTGCTCGGGACCGCCAGCATGCCGTCGTCGCCGACGGTCAGGGGCTGCGCCAGTGGGAAGTCGCGACGCGCCGGTGTCCAGTCCGGCGGGTCGTAGGGGAACTCGAAGTACGGTCCGCCGCCGACGCCGGCGCTGACGTGCAGGTTCGCGAGCACGCCGATCCCGTTGGTCCAGCTGTGCGGGGTGAACGCGCGGTGGCGCAGCAACGCGAGCTCGGCCAGCGTGCGGACCCGGCTCATCCCGGCCGCCAGGACGACGTCGGGCTGGTACACGTCGAGCGCGTCGCCGTCGAGCAGGCGCAGCAGCTCGCCGAACGAGCGCTGCATCTCCCCCGCCGCGATCCGCAGTCCCGGGTTGTCGGCGCGCAGGGTGCGCATGCCGTCGGCGTCGGCGTAGGGCAGGGGCTCCTCGACCCAGAACACGTCCAGCTCGGCGAGCCGCCGGACGAGGCGCCGGGTCGCGGCGAGGTCGGTGGCGGGGGCGACGTCGCCGGCCATCCGCCACGCCTGGTTGAGGTCCACCATGATCGCGAAATCCGTGCCGAGCGCCTCCCGCACCGCGGCGACGGCGGCGACGCCCTCGTCGGCGCGGTCCCGGTCGACCCGGATCTTGACCGCGCGGAATCCCTCCTCGGCGACCCGGTGCGCCACCTCGGCGCGCTCGGCGGGCGGGCGCAGCACGCAGAACGACGCGTAGGCGGGGACGGCCTCGTACGTGCCGCCGAACAGGGTCGCGACGGGCAGGCCCGCGACCTTGCCCGCGAGGTCCCACAGCGCCGCCTCCAGTGGCCAGTAGTGACCGCCGTGCAGCGCGCAGGTCTCGATCGCGCGGACGTGCCGGGCGATCGCGAGCGGGTCGGTGCCGACGAAGAGGTGCCGGTAGGCGTCGAAGCCGTCCATCGTGTCGCCGGAACCGATGCCGACGACGCCGTCGTCGGTGTGGACGCGGACGATCGTCGCGTCGAACACGGTGCGGGGATCGGGGTCCCAGGCGGCGCGCAGCGGCGGGTCCAGCGGGAGCCGAACCCGGTCCAGCGTGATGTCGGTGATCTTCATCAGGTTCGGGATCGTGTCGGGAGCTGGTTCCGGCTCGGGGCGCGATCGGGGGCGGTGCGCCCCGAGCCGGTTGAGCGCAGAATCTCCGACGGCCGCGCGGCCGCGCCAGGTCCGGCCGGGAATCGAGATCATCGTTGCGCTCAGGGCAACCGGTACTAGCGTGGCCGGGGTGCACAACGGCTACGGGCTCGGCCGCGACGTCGCGCTGCTGGAGGCACTGGCGTCGGACGAGGCCGTGCGCACCGACGGGCTGGGCGTCACCGCCGTCGCCCGGCTGACCGGGCGGGAGAAGAGCCAGGTCTCGCGCGCGCTGCGGGCCCTCGCCGACGCGGGACTGGTCGAGCGGGACGAGGACACGCTCGTCTACCGGCTGGGATGGCGGCTGTTCTCCCTGGCCGCGCGGGGGACGGACAGCCGGCTGACGGCCGTCGCCGAACCGGTGATGCACCGGCTGGCCGCCGCGACCGAGGAGACCGTGCACCTGTGCGTGCTGCGCGACGACGCGCTGCTGACGGCGCGGACGGTGTCCGGGCACTCGTTCCGCACGACCGGCTGGGAGGGCAGGCGCGCGCCGCTGCCGTGCACCTCGGCGGGCCGGGTGCTGCTCTCCGACGCCACCCCCGACGAGCTGTTCGTACGCTTCGGCGCCGTCGAGGACCTGGTGCCGGACTACCCGCGCTCGCGGGTGCGGACGGTCCCGCAGCTGTGGCGCGCGATCCGGGAGGCCGCCGAGCACGGCTGGGCCGAGTCGCACGAGGAGTTCGAGCCGGGCGTGGCCGGGGTGTCGGCACCGGTGCGCGACTTCCGCGGCCGGGTGGTCGCCGCACTCAACGTGTCCGGGCCGGTCACGCGCCTGGACGGCCGGTTCGACGAGGTGGGCCGGGCGACCGCGGCCGCCGCCGCGGCGGTGTCGGCGGAGCTGGGGTGGACACCGGGCTCCCGTCCCGGACACCACCGGTGAACGCTCAGGGCCGGCGGGGCCCGGTCGAGCCCCGGACCACCAGGTCGGTGGGCAGGACCACGGGGTCCTTCCGGACGGGGCCCGGCAGCAGCATCGACGCGGCCGCCCGGCCCTTCTCCCGGTGCGGCTGCCGGACGGTCGTCAGTGCCGGCCGCGCGAGGGCCGCGCCCGGGACGTCGTCGAAACCGACCACCGACAGGTCCCCCGGCACGTCCAGCCCGAGCGACAGGGCCGCGTCGAGCACTCCGAGGGCGAGCTCGTCGCTCATCGCCAGCACCGCGGTCGGCCGGGGGTCGCGCGCGAGCAGCGCGTGGGCGGCCCGCCGGCCCGCGTCCCGGCCGTAGGGGGCCCGCTCCTCCACGACCGCCGCGTCGTGACCGAGGCCGGCCTCGGCGAGCGCGTCCCGGTACCCGGCCAGCCGTCGACGGGTGCCCAGGAAGTGGGCGGTGGCCTCCCGCTCGGGCGACGGCCGACCCTCCCACCCGTCGGGGTGCATCGGCATGGCGACGACGCCGAACCGGCGGTGCCCGAGGTCAAGCAGGTGACGTGCGGCGGCCCGGGCCGCGGTCCGGTCGTCGATGCCCACGTGCCCGGCGCCGTCGTGCGTGGGGCCGTCCACGACGACGAACGGGAGCCTGCGTTCCCGGATCGTCTCCAGCGCGGCCCCGTCGGGCAGGTCGCAGTAGCAGATGACCCCGTCCACCAGGGCGACCCGCGCGATCGGCCCGCTCGGGCCGGGGATCAGGACCAGCGCGGAGTCCTGCTGCCCGCAGACCTCGCTGATGCCCTGCAGCAACAGGGAGGCCGCGGGGTCGGCGAAGGTGAACGACATCGGGTCCTCCAGGACGACGCCGATCGCCGCGATCCGCCCCCGCGCGAGGGTCGCCGCGACCGGGTCCGGCCCGGCGTAGCCCAGCTCGTGGGCGGTGCGGAGCACCTGTGCCCGCAGCTGGGCACTGAGCCTGTCCGGCCGGTTGTAGGCGTTCGACACCGTCGCCCGGGAGACACCGAGCGCCTCGGCGATCGTTGCCAGCGTGACCCGGCCGGCCCCCGTCTCGTTCCTGCCCACCCGACCAGTCTCCCGCGTGCGGTCCGCCCGACCCGGACGGGTCCCATGAGGTGAAGCGGTTCACTTCCCGATTCACCAGGAGGGCCGCGGCCTCTTGTGATCCGTAAGGTTAACCGGTTTAGTAGACGAATGCGATGGTGGCGACGGAGCACGACGACACCGACCGGGACCGCCGCGTCGGACGACGACCGGGAAGCCCGGATCCGGCGACGGCTGCACGCGGTCGAGACCGAGCGGCTCGAGATCCTGCTGGACGAACGGGTCCCGGGCCGCCGGCACCGGCTCGACGCGCTGGCCCTCGCCCGCGCCGACCTGCTCGACGACCTCACGGCACTGGGGGCCGACCCGCCCCCGGCGGCCGTCAGTCAGCGGACACCGTGCCCGGAGGCGGACAGCTGCCGATGACCCCCGGGCCACCCGGCCGGGCGATCAGTCCTCCGAGTCGGTGCCCGCCAGCGGGCGTCCCTCGGTGAAGTGCGGGACGAGCCGGTTCTCGTACATCGTCAGCGCCGATCCGATGGCCATGTGCATGTCGAGGTACTTGTAGGTCCCGAGCCGCCCGCCGAACAGCACGTTCCGGTTCGCGGTCTCCTTGCGCGCCAGCTCGCGGTAGCGCTCCAGCTTCGCCCGGTCGTCGGGGGTGTTGATCGGGTAGTACGGCTCGTCCCCGGACTCGGCGAAGCGCGAGTACTCGCGCACGATCACCGTCTTGTCCTTCGGGTAGTCCCGCTCCGGGTGCATGTGCCGGAACTCGAGGATGCGGGTGAAGGGGACCTCGGCGTCGTTGTAGTTGATCACCGAGGTGCCCTGGAAGTCGCCGGTCGGCTCGACCGACATCTCGAAGTCCAGGGTGCGCCAGCCGAGCTCGCCCTCGGCGTGGTCGAAGTAGCGGTCCAGCGGGCCGGTGTAGACGACCGGGACGTCGGCGGGCAGCTGCTCGCGCACCGCGAAGAAGTCGGTGTCGAGGACGACGTCGATGTTGTCGTGCGCCGCCATCCGCTCCAGCCACGCGGTGTAGCCGTCGGTCGGCAGTCCCTCGTGGGTGTCGTTGAAGTACCGGTTGTCGTAGGTGTAGCGGACCGGGAGCCGGGTGATGATCGAGGCGTCCAGCTCGGTGGGGTCGGTCTGCCACTGCTTGGCGGTGTACCCCTTGACGAAGGCCTCGTAGAGCGGGCGGCCGACCAGCGAGATCGCCTTCTCCTCCAGGTTCGTCGCCTGCCCGGTCTCGACCTCGGAGGACTGCTCGGCGATCAGCGCGCGCGCCTGGTCCGGGGTGTGCGCCTTCCCGAAGAACTGGTTGATCAGCGCGAGGTTCATCGGGAACGCGTAGACCTGCTCGCCGACCCGGGCGAACACGCGGTGCTGGTAGTTCGTGAAGCTCGTGAACCGGTTGACGTAGGCCCACACGCGCTCGTTCGAGGTGTGGAACAGGTGCGCGCCGTACCGGTGGATCTCGATGCCGGTCTCCGGCTCGGCCTCGGAGTAGGCGTTGCCCCCGATGTGGTTCCGGCGCTCCAGGACCAGGACGCGCTTGCCGAGGCCCTCGGCGACCCGCTCGGCCACCGTGAGTCCGAAGAACCCGGACCCGACGACGATCAGGTCGTAGCTGCTCAGGTCGTAACCGTTCAGGTCGGCACTGTCGACGCTCACGGCCATCAAGGGTAGGGCAGGCGTGATCCGGGGCACCCGGCGGCTTCGGTACCCTCGCAGGCAGGTCGGAGAAGCGGACGTATCCGGCACCGTCGTGGCCCGAGGAGAAGATGGCGTGAGCTGGTCGTCCGCCATCCCCCTGGTGGTCCTGGCCGCCGCCTGGGTCACGCTCCCGGGCCTGGTGGTCGGCCTCGCCGCCGGTCTGCGCGGGATCGCCGCCTGGGGCGCGGCCCCGATGCTGTCGGTCGGCGTGATCGCCGGTTCCGCGGTCGGCGCGAGCATGCTGGGCGTGCCCTGGAGCGGGGCCGCCCCGGCCATCGCGGCGGCGGCGTTCGCGCTGCTCGTGGTCGGTGTGCGACGGCTGGTGCTCGGCCTCCCGCTGCTGCCGCGACCCACCGTGGTGCGGGCCGCGGCGGCGGAGTCGGTCCGGACGCTGCTCCGCGGTGGACCCGACCGGCGCTGGACCGGGCTCGCGGCACTGACCGGGGTGGTGACCGCCGGCGCGCTGGGGTTCAGCGCGGCCGTCCGCGGGATGGCCCGGCCCGACGCGCTGTCGCAGACGTTCGACGCGAACTTCCACTACAACGCCGTCGCCCGGATCCTCGGGACGCACGACGCCTCGTCGCTCACCGTCGGCGGCCTGGTCAACTCCCCCGGCTTCTACCCCGCGGCCTGGCACGACGTCGTCTCGCTGGTGGCGCCGCTGGCCCCCGGCCCCGGCGAGATCGTCGTCGCGTCGAACGTGGTCGCGCTGGTCACCACGCTGCTGGTCTGGCCGCTGTCGATGCTGTTCCTCGTGCGGACGCTCGTCGGGCGCTCGGCCGGTGCGGCGCTCGCCGCCCCGGTGCTGGCGCTCGGCTTCGTCGCGTTCCCGTGGACGCTGGTCACCTACGGCGCGCTGTGGCCGAACCTGCTGGGCGTCTCGCTGGTCCCGGCCGCGCTGGCGGCGACGGCGCTCGCCGCGCGTCCGGGAGTCGGGCCGGACCCAGTGTCCCCCGCCCGGCCGGGCCCGTTCCCCCCGGGGCGGGTGGCGCGCTGGTTCCCGGCGGTGGCCGCCATCGTCGCGCTGGGGTTCGCCCACCCGAACGCGTTGTTCGGCGCGGTGGTCGTCGCGGTGCCGCCGATCCTGTGGGGACTCGTGGGCGCGGTGCGCCGCGGGCTGCGCGGCGGCACGTGGCCGACCGTGCGCGCGGCCACGGCGGTGCCGGTCGTACTCGCCGCGCTCGGCGGCGTCGGCTGGTTCATGTTCGCCTCCCCCGCCCTCGACGGGATCCGCGGCTACTACTGGGAACCGGAGTTCTCGGTCACCGACGCCGTGTGGAACGCGGTGCTGCACAGCCCCGAGGACAACGCCCCGGCCTGGTCGATCGCGGTGCTCACGGTGGCCGGCGCGGTGTGGGCGCTGCGCCGGGCCCGGACGTCCTGGCTGGTCCCGGCGCACCTGATGGTCTGCACGCTCTACGTCGTCGGCGCCACCACGTGGTCCTCGGTGTGGACCGGGGTCTGGTACAACGACTCGCCCCGGATCGCGGCGCTCGTCCCGGTCACCGCGGCCCCGCTCGCCGCGCTCGGACTGGTCGCGCTGTGCTCGCTGGCCCGGAGCCTCGCCTGCCTGGTCCGCGACCGCCTCACCCGGGCCGCACCCGCCGTCGCCGGGCTGCCCCGGCCGCGGGCCGCGGTGCTCGTCGCGATCGGCGTGATCGCGGTCGTCGTCACCTCGGGTGGACTCTACCAGCGCTCGCACGTCGACTCGCTCGCCGCGATCTACCAGACGCCGGAGGAGGTACTGGTCGGCCCGGAGCAGGCGCAGTTCCTGCGCGAGGCGGGTGAGCTGCTGCCCTCGGACGCGGTGGTGGCGCAGAACCCGTGGGCCGGTACCGCGATGCTGTGGCCGCTCACCGACCGGCAGGTGCTGTTCCCGCACCTCACCGGGGTGTGGTCGCCGGACCAGCAGGTCATCGCCGAGCGGCTGCGCGACGCGTCGAACGACCCCGCGGTGTGCGCGGCCGTCGCCGAGACCGGGACCGGGTACGTGATCACGGCGCCGCCGACGTTCTGGCAGCCGGACCCGCTGGCGCTGCAGTGGCCCGGCCTCGACGACCTCGCCGACGCCGACGGGTTCGAGCTGCTCGCCCGCGACGGCGACAACGCGCTCTGGCGCATCACCGCCTGCGACGCCGGCCGGGTCGTCGGCTCCTGATCACCCGGTCGGGCACGGGACCGGCAGGGCCGCACGGCCGCCGGTAGTCTCCGAGACCGGCCAGCGCCGGGAATCGGGTCCGGTGGGTCGTCGACGGCTCCGGGACCGGCGCCGGGAGAGGAGCCGCGACCTCGATGGCCGGACCCACCTGGCTGTCCGCGCTGCCCACCGCGCTCGTCGCGGTGTTCTGGGTGGTCGGGCCCGGTCTGCTCGTGCTGCGGGCGTGCGGGGTCCGGGGCGTCACGGCATGGGGTCTCGCACCGGTCGTGTCGACCGCGGTGATCTCGTCCACGGCCGTGCTGGGCACCCTCGCCGGGGTGCGCTGGGGGCCGTGGGTGCCGCTGGGCGTCGCGGTCGTGCTCGCACTGCTCGGCGGTCTGTTCCGGGTCTTCGTCGCCCGGCGCCCGCCCGGCAGCGCGCTGCACCGTGGCTGGCGGACGGCGCTGCGGTCGTGGGCCCCGGGCCGGCGGCTCCGGGCCGCGCTGGACCGCGTCCGCACCCCGAGGGGCCGGTTCGCCAAGCGCCCCGAACCGATGACGGCCGCGATGCCCCAGGTGTGGCGGACCTCGGCCCAGCGGGCGGGCGCCGACGGCCGCCGGGCGGGGATCGCCGCCGCGGCGGGCGTCGTCGTCGCGGCCGGGCTGGCGTGGTGGACGGTGGTGCTCGGCTTCGGCCCGGTGGACGGCCTGTCCTCGACCTACGACGGCGTCTTCCACTACAACGCCGTCGCCCACATCCTGCAGTCCGGCGACGCGTCGTCGCTGACGCTGGGGTCGCTGACGAACCCGTCGTCGGCGGTGGCGCTGTACCCGGCGGGCTGGCACGACCTGGTGTCGCTGGTCGCGATGCTGTCCGGCAGCGGGGTCCCGGTCGCGACCAACCTGACGGCCTGGGTCGTGGCGGGGGTGGTGTTCCCGCTGTCCGTGGCGGCGCTGACCCGTCAGGTCATGGGCCCCTCGTCCGGTGCCGCGCTGGCCGCGCCGGTGCTCGCGACCGGGTTCACCGCGCTGCCGTGGGCGCTCATGTCGTTCGGGGTGCTGTGGCCGAACCTGCTCGGGGTGGCGCTGCTGCCCGGGTACCTGACGCTGCTGCTGGCCGTCGTCGGGGTGGCCGAGCGCAGCGTGATCGGCGCGGGCGGGGCGGCGTTCACCCTGGTCCTGACACTCCCCGCGCTCGGTCTCGCCCACCCGAACGCGTTGTTCAGCCTCGCGGTGCTCGGCCTCTTCCCGGTGCTGTGGGGCATCGGCGTGCTCGCCCGGCGACGGCTGCTCACCCGCCGGTTCTGGCAGCCGGTGCTGGCCGCGGTCGGCGTCGCCGGGATCGTCGCCGCCGTCCTGTGGTTCATGACGGCCTCGCCGCTGACCGCCGGGGTCCGCAGCTTCGACTGGCCCGCGTTCACCGACGTGCCGACGGCGATCGGGCAGGTGCTGTTCAACTCCCCCAACGGCCGTCCCGAGCTCGTCGTGCTGTCGGTGCTGGTCGTCGTCGGCGCGGTGGCCGCGCTGCGGCACGTCGCGACCTCGTGGCTGGTACCCGCGCACCTCGCCTCCGGCGCGCTCTACGTGCTGGCCGCGGCCGACGACGGGAAGACCTCCGCCGCCCTCACCGGTGCCTGGTACAACGACTCCTACCGGCTGGCGGCGATGGTGCCCGTCACCGGGGCCGTGCTGGCCGTGGTCGGGCTGTGCGCCCTCGCGTCGGTCCTGCGCCACGTGCTGCTGCGGATCCCGCGCACCGCGACCCTGGCGCGGCGCCGGGTGGTCGCGCCCGCGCTCGCGGCGGCGCTGCTCGCGGTCGTCGTCGCCACGACCGGCGGGATGTCGGTGGCGACGCACGCCGACGTCCTGGCCGGGCCGTACCAGCAGCCCTCCGACCCGCTCCTCGAACCGGGGCAGCGCGAGTTCCTCGACGAGGTCGGCCGGATCGTCGGCCCCGACGACGTCGTGGCCGCGGACCCGTTCACCGGCGACGCACTGCTGTTCCCGCTGACCGGCCGCCGGGTCCTGTTCCCGCACCTCATCGGCAACTGGACCCCGGAGCAGACACTGCTGGCGACGCGGTTCCGCGACGTCGGGACCGACCCGGCCGTCTGCACGGCGGCCGCCGACCTGGGCGTCGACTGGCTGTTGACGGGGCCGATCACGTTCTGGCCGAACCACGGCGGCGCCCGCTGGTACCCGGGTCTGCACGACATCGCACCGGTGCCCGGGTTCGAGCTCGTCGCGACGGGCGGAGGCCAGGAACTCTGGCGGCTGACGGCCTGCACACCGGGCGCGCCGGCCACCCCGCAGGCCCAGGCGTTCGCCCCGCCCGGTCCCGACGCCCCGTCCCCGTCCCCGTACGGTGGGTGACCCCCCGACGCCCTCGACGGAGCCCACGTGACCGAACTCCCCGAGTACGAACGCTCCCTGCGGATGGTCGAGCGCCGCAGGCTCGCGACCGGCTTCGCGAAGCAGATCGCCATCACCACCGAACCCGCTCTCGACGTGCCGTTCCGTGACGCACGGGTGGTCGATCTCGGCTGCGGGTACGGCTACACCGCACTCGAGCTCGCGGGCCTGTGCCGGGAGGTCGTCGGCATCGAGCCGAACGGTGCTCTGGCCGCCGAGGCGACCCGCCTGGCCGCCGAGGGCGGCCGCGAGAACTTCACGTTCCGTGTCCAGGGCATCGGCGACTTCGGCCACGGCGACGACGCCGGGGCCTTCGACGTGGCCGTGCTCGACAACGTCCTGGAGCACCTCGACGACCAGCCCGACGCGCTGGAGCGGATCGCGTCCTGCCTGCGGCCCGGCGGCGTCGCCTACATCCTGGTGCCGAACCGGTGGTGGCCGATCGAGGCGCACTACTCGCTGCCGTTCCTCGCGTGGCTGCCGCTGCCGCTGGCGACCCGCTACCTGCGCTGGTCGGGACGCGGCAGCGACTACACCGACGCCAGCTACGCCCCGAGCTACCTGCGGATGCGCCGGCTCCTCGCGCAGCGACCCGACCTCGACGCGCGGTTCACCGTGCCCGGCGACGTGAGCCTCGCCGAGGGCGGCGGATCCCGGCTGTACTCGCTCGGGGTGGCGGCGCTGCGCCGGTTCCCGCCGCTGTGGGCGATCTCGAAGGCGTTCCTCGTCGTCGCCGTGAAGAAGAAGCAGCACTGACCGTGGCGCGACGGCTCCTCGCCGCGGCCGGCCTGGTCGTCGGCCCGGTCGTCGCCGTCGGGGTGGTGGCCGTCGGGCTGCTGGTCGCCGACCGGATCACCGTCCCGGCCGGGTCGAACGTGGGCCTGGCGCTCACCGCGACCGGCGGGGCGCTCGTCGCGGCGGTGCTCGCGGCCGCGGTGTGGGTCCGGTCCCCGCTGGTCGCCGCGCCGCTGGCGTGGGTGGGGCTGGCGGCACTGCCCACGGTGCCGCTGACGCTGTTCCTGGCGAACACCCCGCACTACCTGTTCGGGGTCGGCGGCGACCAGCAGTTCCGGGTCGCGTTCCTGACCCGGTTCGCGGACTCGGCGCGGCTCGCGGACTTCGCCTACGCGGACATGCCGCCGTACTACCCGGCCGCGTGGTTCTGGCTCGGGGGGCGGGCGGCGGCGCTGCTGGGCGTCGACGCCTGGGCGTTCCACAAGCCGTACTCGATCGCGACGCTGGCGGTCACCGCCGTGCTGACCTACGCGTTGTGGGCGCTGGTGACGTCCCGGCCGCGGGCGGTCGGGGCCGCCGTCGCCACCACCCTGGCCGGGTTCGTGACGCTGGCCGCGTACTCGCCGTACTCGTGGCTGACCGCGGCACTCGTCCCGCCGCTGGCCGTGCTCGGGCTGCGGCTGGTGCGGCGGCGCGGGGCCTGGGTCCGCACCGCACTCCTGGTCGGCCTCGTACTCGGCCTGGCCGCCGTCACCCACACCCAGATCCTGGCCTTCGCGGGATTCGTCCTGGCCGTGCTCGCGGTGGACGGCCTCGTCACCCGCACGACCGGCCCGGCCGGGCTCGGCACGACCGTGGCGGTGGTCCTCGCCGCGGCGCTGCCACCGGCCATGGTGCACTGGCTGCCCTACGTGCTCGCCTCGTCCGGGAGGCCCACCTACAGCGCGGGCCAGCACTTCCTCGCCGAGGCGGGCGCCCAGTGGCCGCTGCCGATGCTGGAGGCGACCCCCGTCGGCGCGCTGTGCCTGGTCGGGACGGTGTGGATCGTGGTCCGCGCCCGCACCTCGACGGTGGCCAGGGCGCTGGCGGTCACCGCGCTCTGCGGCTACGCCTGGTACCTGCTCTCGACGGTCGCGCTCGCCGCCGGGACGACGCTGCTGGCCTTCCGGATCCAGCCGATCCTGACCGCGGCGCTGGCCTGCGGAGCGGTGTGGGCCGTCGCCGAGGTGGTCGGGCGGCTGCGCGCGGGCGGGGCACGGGTGGGGGCCACGGCGACGGTCGTGACCGTGCTGGGCGCGGCGGTCGTCGTCGGGCAGGTGCAGTCGGTCCCGCAGGACTACGCGTGGACCGGGACGGCACAGGACTACCGCCCCGACGGGACGCGGCCCGACGGCTCGCGGGACCCGGCCGACGCGAACGCCTGGCTCGGGGACCTGCGCACCACGATCGACGGTCTCACCGGTCGCCCGCCGCGGGAGGTCGTCGTCGCGAGCGCGAACGCGACCCTGCTCAGCTACACGCCGTACTTCGCGTTCCAGGCCTCGCAGCCGCAGTACGCGAACCCGCTCGCCGACTACCCGGCCCGCACCGACGAGCTCCGCCGGTGGGCGGCCGCGACCGACCCGGGCCGACTGCTCGCCGCGCTGGACCGCGGCCCGGTGCGGGCGCCGTCGGTGTTCGTGCTGGAACGGGCCGCCGACGGGACGCTGCGGCTGCCGCTGGCGCAGGACCGCTTCCCCGACCCCCGCCAGGGTGCCGACCCCGCGGTGTTCGCACCGCAGCTGTTCGACGACCCGGCCTGGCAGCGGCGCGACGTCGGCCCGTACGCGGTGCTGGTGCGGGCCGGCGTCCCCGCGGTGCCCTGAGGCCGCGATCTCGTCGGTGCGCGAGAATTGCGCACATGTCGACCGCGACCGACGACCGCGACACCGCGGACACCCCGTCCGAGGGGTGGCCGACGGGGCGCCGCCGCGACCCGGCCGCGCGCGCCCGCCGGTGGCCGACCGACCGGCCGGTGCTGCTGGCCGCCGCGATCGTCGCGCTCGCGGTCGGGGTGTGGGCGTGCTGGTCGGTGACCGTCGACGACGCGTACATCACCTACCGCTACAGCGCGAAACTCGCGCACGGCTCCGGCCCGACCTGGAACCCCGGCCAGGACCCGGTGGAGGGGTTCACGAACTTCACCTGGATGGTGTGGCACGCACCGTGGGTGTGGCTCGGCGTGCCGCTGCCGGTGGTCTCGAAGCTGACCGCGGCCGCGTGTGCCGCGGCGATCGTGTGGGTACTAATCACCGAGCCGCGGACCCGCTCGGGTGCGGTGCTCGCGGCCGGCTCGTTCGTGCTGTTCCTGCCGACCTGGGTGCACGTCGACTCCGGCCTGGAGACCGCGCCGTTCGCACTGGTCGTGCTGCGCGCGACGGTGCTGGCGGCCCGGCTGCTGCGCGACCGGGACGCGGCGGTGCGGAGCTGGGAGATCCCGGCCCTGCTGCTGCTCGCGGGGACGCTGCGCCCGGACGGCGTGCTCGGCGTGCTGCCCGCCCTGTCGGTGCTCCTGTGGGTGCGGCGCACCGACCGGTCGGTGTGGGTCGCGACAGCGGGCGCCGCGGTGGTCGGCGGTGTCTACCTGGCCGCGCGATGGACGTACTTCGGGCACCTGCTGCCGAACACGTTCTACGTGAAGGTCGGGGTGGAGGCCGCCACCGACGGCCGCTGGATCCAGACGACGGCGGCCACCCTGCTCCCGCTGCTCGCGCTCGCCGTCGCGGCACTGCTGCGGCCGCGCACCGCGGCCCCGGCCGCGCTGGTGCTGGCGAGCTGCACCGCGCTGTGGATCATCCCGGCGCTGTCGGCGCCCGCGATGGACTACCTGTCCCGGTTCGCCTGGCACGGGTTCCCGATGCTCTGCCTGGCCGCGGCGTGGGCACTGGACACCGTCGAGGTCCGGCGGGTCGCGGCCGGTGCCGCCGCGGTCGGGGTCGTGTGGACGGCGGCGGCGGGCGTCCTCGCCCCGGACGCCCGGACCATGGTCAACTACGGCGACGACCTGCGTCGCTCCCACATCGCGATCGGGCTCGCCCTCGCCGACACCGACCTCCCGGCCGGCGAGCGGACCCTCGCGGTGTCCGACGCCGGCGCGATGCCGTACTTCTCCGGTTGGCGGACCACGGACTACATCGGACTCAACGACGAACGGATCGCGCACGGCGCGAACCCCACCGACGTGCTGCTGGCCGACGACCCGCAGGTCGTGGTGGTCACCAGCTCCTCGCCGGTGCCGCCGCCGGGGTCGTGGCGCACCGACCTCACACGGGTGCTCGCCGGCCGCGAGCTCGTCGGCGTCGCGCAGATGCGCCCCGAGTACTTCCAGCTCGTGTTCGCGAAGCCGGACGTCGCCCCGCAGGTGAGGGCGGCGCTGGACCGGCGCCTCGCCGAGGGTCGCGCGGTCACCGACGCCCGCCTCGACCCCGGCTACTCCCGCTGGCTGGAGCGGATCCTCGGCATCAGCTGAGGCCGAGGGTGTGCCCGGCCAGGGCACGCAGCGCGGCGGCGTCGCGGCGCAGCACCGCCCCGGGCAGCTGGACGGCGGCGTTGAGCCGCGACGACACGTGCGCGCGGGCGGCACGGGCGGCACGGGGCAGACCCCGGGCCTCCATCCGGTCCGCCTCCGCCGCGAAGTAGCGGCGCTCCTCGGCGAACCGGTTCCCGGCGACCGCACCCGATCCCGAGTCGCTGGAGCGGTGCCGCCGGTAGCGGAAGCAGACGTGGTCGTCGACGACCATCGTCCCGCCGTCGGCGATCACCACGACCGGCAGCGCCAGGTCGAACACGTCCGCGGACTCCGGAAGCGCGACCTGCGCCACCGCGTCGGTCCGCCAGCACAGCGACGGGTTGTACAGCCAGTTCCCCCGCAGCAGGCTCATCAGAAGGTCCTCGCCGCCGACCGCCCGCGGGCCGGATCCGGACGGCGCGAGCAGCGCCTTGACCCGGTCGGCGAGCGGGCGAACCGGACGGTCGTCGGCGTCCATCACGGCCACGCCCGGCTGCACCACCGCGGCGTCCGGCCAGCGCTCGTGCAGCGCCAGGACGGTGTCGAGGTAGTCGGGCTCCATCAGGTCGTCGGCGCCCATCATCACGAAGTACGGCAGCTCGACCGCCTCGATGCAGTACCGGTTGTTCGGCTGCGCGCCGAGCCGCGTCGCGTTGCGGCGGTACCGGATCCGGTCGTCGCCCAGGCCCGCGAACCAGGGCCCGATCGAGTCGTCGGGGTAGCCGTCGTCGACGACGGTGAGCCGCCAGTCGGTGCGGCGCTGGGCCTGCACGCTGCGGACCGCGCGGCGCAGGAGCTCCGGGTCGCCGTAGAAGGGGAGCATCACGTCGACGGGCACGCGCCCGACGGTAGCGAGCCGCACCCTGGCTAGGATCACCCGGCCTCACCGGCCACGACACCAGCCACGACCCGGAGCACGGCGATGGACATCCAGAACCACTACTACGGCCACTCGGCCGTCCTCGCCGCCTACGCCGGACTGTCCCGGCCCCGGCACATCGCCGGTCTGCTGCAGCACGGCTGGACCGCGGTCTCCCCCGTCGCCGCGCACTTCGCGGACTTCCCGACGGTCGGCACCGACCCCCGCCGGCGACGGCTGCTGGTGTGGTCGCACGGCTGCCGCGGCTGGTCCCCCGCCGACGAGGACCGCGAGACCACGCCGATCGGTGCCCCGGTGCTCTACCTGGAGGCGCTGCTGCGCGCGCAGGGCTGGACGCCGTCGGACCGGCTCGGGCCGGTGTTCGTCCCGTTCCACGGCACCCGGCTCGTCCGCGTGACCGGCACGCACGCCGACCTCGCTCGTCAGGTCGCGAGGGTCGACGGCCCGTCGACGGTGTGCCTGCACCACGAGGACATGACCGACCCGGAGATCACCACCGCCTGGCGCGACGCCGGGCACACCCTGGTCACCGCCGGGCGGCGCGACGACCCGCACTTCCTGCTGCGGATCATGCACCTGGTCGGGAACGCGAGCCGGGTCTCGTCGAACCGGCTGTCGACGGCCGTGCTGTACGCGGCCGCCGTCGGCACCCCCGCCGGGGTGTGGGGTGACCCGCTGACGTTCGGGGCCCAGTCGTCGTCGGCGGTGGACGAGCTGCGCGCGACCTGGCCGGAGTTCCACACGGTCGATCCCACCGACGGGGCCCGCCCGGAGTCCGGCGCCGCGGAGGCCGACGCCGCCGCGACCGCGCTCGCCCGCCGCGAGCTCGGCGCCGAGCACCTGCTCGACCCGGACGCGCTGCGCACCGTGCTCGGCTGGGGCCGCACCCCGAGCGTCGGGCCCGGCCTGCAGTACTACGCGGCGTCGCCGCTGGCGAAGGCCGCGATGGTGCTCGGGCTGACCCAGCGCTCCGCGGCCAGCACGCAGGCCATGTCGGCGGGCAGCTCGAACCCGCTGCTGTGGCTGCGCCACCCGCTGGCCGCGCTGCCGAAGCCGCTGCCGCGCGGACTGCCCACGCCGATCGCGACCGAGGAGCCCCTCGACGCCTGACCATGATCGCCGGGAGCGGAGCGGAGGACGCAGCCGACTGCTCCCCGCGCTCCACTCCCGGCGATCATGACGGTCGGAAGATCCGGCGGACCAGCACCAGCAGGGCCACCCCGAGCAGCGCGGCCAGTACGAACCGCACCGACAGCCACAGCGCGCCGTCGGACGGCAGCAGCACCCCGGCCCCGCACACGACGACGCCGACGGCCAGCGGCCCGGCCAGCACCGCCTCCCGCCAGCGGGTCGGTGACACCCGCCGACGCAGCAGCGACGTCCCGGCCGCCAGGGCCAGATAGATCAGCGGGAACCCGGCGGCGACCGCGGTCAGCGACCCGGTCCGGGCGAGCAGCACCGCCGCGACCACCCCGAGCACCAGGCTGACCGGGCTCGCGATGGCGAGCCCGCCGCTGCGGCCGGACGCGAACACCAGGTGCACGTTGGCCAGGTAGACGACGCTCACCACGGCGCCGAGCGTCGCGACCGCGGTGACCGGCACCAGCTGCTCGGGGGCGAACGAGGCCGGGGCGAGGATCCGCAGCAGGAACGGGGCGAGCAGCGCGACCCCGCCGGCCAGTGCGGCGGTGACGACGCCGACGTCGCGGGCGGTGCATTCCAGCGCGGCGCCGCGGGCATCGGGGGCGGTCCGGTAGATGACCGGCGCCCAGGCGTTGTTCAGCGCGGAGACGATCATGGCGGGGGCGGAGCCGAGGAGCAGCGCGATCTGCATGCGGCCGCCGTCGGCGACCCCGAAGTAACGACTCACGATCAGCACGAGCGCGTTCTGCACGAGCAGCAGCGCGACCAGGTGCGGGACGGCGGGCAGCCCGATCCGCAGCGCCCGGCCGAAGTCGCCCCGCGCGGTGCGCGGGCGGCCGCCGCGCAGCGCGAGCACGAGCCCGATCACCGCGGCCGCGAGGTAGCCGAGCAGCAGGCCGAACAGGTAGTCGTCGGCGTCGCTCGCCCGCCACGCGACGAGCGCGAGCCCGGCGAGCGGTCCGCCGAGCGTCGCCACCCCGGACATGACGACGAACGGCACCGGCCGGTCCTGCACCCGCAGGAACGCCTGGGCGTTGAGCACCACCACGAAACCGGCCGCGGCCAGCCCGGCGAAGACCAGGCCGGCCCGCCAGGGCACCGACAGCACCGGGAGGCTCCACCAGGGACCGGCCAGCACCGCGACGACGACCACCACCAGCGACAGCGCGCTGCCCTGCAGCACCAGGGCGCGTGCGCCGTCGGCGCCGGAGCTCTCCAGGATCCCGTGCCGGGTGATCGACGACGCCAGCCCGAACCCGACGACCATCGCGCCGACCTGCACGAGGATCAGCCCGACCGCGACGACGCCGTACTCGGCGTCGCCGAGCAGCCGGGTCACGAACGGGGTGACGACGACGTTGGCGAGGATCGGTGCGACGCTGCCGAGGGTGTAGAGCGAGCCGCGCCCCAGCACCTCGCGACTCGCGTCCACCGAGGTCACCCGCTGTGTCCGAAGAAGGTGCGCACCAGACCGGCGACCCGGTCGACGTCGGCGTCGGCGAGATCGGGGAACAACGGCAGCGAGATCTGCTGGGAGTAGTACTCCTCGGCGTTCGGGCACAGGCCGCGGCGATGGCCGAGGTCGGCGAAGACCGGGTGCCAGTAGGCGGGGATGTAGTTGACCTGCACCCCGATGCCGTGCTCGCGCAGGTACTCGAACAGCGCGCGGCGGCGGCCGTCGAGCACGCGCAGCGGGTAGAGGTGCCAGGCGGGCTCGGCGCCGTTGCGACGGACCGGGGTGCGGACCTCGGGCACGTCGGCGAGCGCGGCGTCGTAGCGGGCGTGGATCTCCCTGCGCCGCGCGGTGAACGCGGCCAGCCGGGTGAGCTGGGAGGATCCGAGCGCGGCGAGCAGGTCGGGCAGCCGGTAGTTCAGCCCGAACGCGTGCACCTCCTGGTGCCACGGGCCCTCGTCGGGGAAGCGCTGCGCGTCCTTGTCGCGGACGAGGCCGTGGTTGCGGAACGACCGGGCACCCGCCACGAGGTCCTCGCGCGGGGACACGACCGCGCCGCCCTCGGCGGTGGTGAGGTTCTTGGTCGGGAAGAAGCTCAGCGTGGTCAGGTCGGCCAGGTCACCGACCGGGCGGCCGTGCCAGGTGCCGCCCACGGAGTGCGCGGCGTCCTCCAGCAGCAGGGCGCCGGCGTCGTGTGCCAGCGACCGCAGCGGTCCCGTGTCGATCGGGTGGCCGGCGTAGTCGACCCCGGCCACGACGGTCGTGTTCGGTGTCAGCGCGGCCTTCGCCGCGTCCGGGTCGAGGTTCCCGGTGTCCGGGCTGACGTCGGCGAACACGACGTTCGCGCCGAGCAGGGCCGCGGCGCTCGCCGTCGCGACGAAGGTCAGCGGGGCGACCACCACGTCCTGGCCCGGGCCGACCCCGGCCGCGGCGTAGGCGACGTGCAGCGCCGCGGTCCCGCTGGTCACGGCCACCGCGGGGTTCCCGCAGACGGCCGCGAGGTCGTCCTCGAACCGGGTCACGGCCGGGCCGGTGGTCAACCAGTCGGTCCCGAGGACCGCCGTGACCGCCTCGACGTCCTCCGACGAGATCGACTGCCGGCCGTAGGGGAGCATCAGGCGCCGCCCATCAGTCGAGCGCCTCGACCATCGCGCGCAGCTGCTCGGGGGACAGCCACAGGTCGTTGGTGTCCGACCGGTACGCCTGCCCGTCCGGGACCGGTTCGCCGTCGGCCGGGGAGGTATAGCCCCAGCCGGCGATGTAGGGCTCGACGACGTAGCGGTCGGCCAGCTTGAGGGTCCGCCGCGAGTCGTCCGCGGCGATCATCTCCTCGTGCAGCTTCTCGCCCGGTCGGATCCCGATCTCGTGGGTCGCGGCGCCGGGGGCGATGGCCTCGGCGAGGTCGGTCATCCGCATCGACGGGATGCGCGGCACGTACAGCTCGCCGCCCTGCATCGCGTCGAAGGAGTCGATGACGAACTGCACCGCGTCCGGCAGGGTGATCCAGAACCGGGTCATCCGCTTGTCGGTGATCGGCAGCGACTGGCCGTCGGCGGCGAGCTTCTTGAACAGCGGGACGACCGACCCGCGGCTGCCGAGCACGTTGCCGTAGCGGACCACGGCGAACCGGGTCTCGTAGGCGGCGGCGTAGTGGTTCGCGCTCACGAACAGCCGGTCCGCGCACAGCTTGGTGGCGCCGTAGAGGTTGATCGGGCTCGACGCCTTGTCCGTGGACAGCGCGACGACCTTCTTCACCCCGGCGTCGATCGCGGCCTCGACGACGTTCTGCGAGCCCTCGACGTTGGTCCGGATGAACTCGAACGGGTTGTACTCGGCCGTGTCCACCTGCTTGAGCGCGGCGGCGTGCACGACGTAGTCGACGCCGTGCATCGCGCGGCGCAGGCGCGGCTGGTCCCGGACGTCACCGAGGAACCAGCGCAGCCGCGGGTCGTTGTCGAACAGCGACCGGCACTCGTACTGCTTGAGCTCGTCGCGCGAGAGGATCACCAGCCGGCGCGGCTCGTAACGGTCGAGCAGGGTGCGGACGAAGGCCTTCCCGAAGGACCCCGTCCCGCCCGTGACCAGGACCGACGAGCCCTTGAGTACCGACATCACGCCTCCAGATCTGCGGAATTTCGTCCGCCCGGCATGATGGCACGCGATCGATCGGACGAATCGAAGCAGGTACGGGTGCGGGTCAACGCGGTCATCCAGGCGCGGACGGGGTCGACGCGGCTCCCGGGCAAGGTGCTCACCGATCTCGGCGGCACACCGGTGCTCGACCGGGTGGTCGCGGCCGCCCGCGCCGCCTCCGGCGTCGACCGGGTCGTGGTCGCGACCTCGACCGCCCCGGGCGACGACGCCGTGGCCGAGCGCGCCGCGACGATCGGCGTCCCGGCGGTGCGCGGCTCCGAGGACGACGTGCTGGCCCGCTTCGTGCAGGCCGTCGACGAGCACCCCTGCGACGCCGTGGTGCGCCTGACGGCGGACTGCCCGCTGCTCGACCCGGCGCTGGTGTCGCTGGTCGCCGCGGCCTGGCGGTCCGCGCCGGAGCAGGACTACGTCGCCACCACCCTGGTGCGCACCCTGCCGCGCGGCCTGGACGTCGAGCTCGCCCGCGTCGACGCGCTGCGCGCGCTGGCCGGCACCGCGACCGGGTACGACCGGATCCACGTGACCTCCGGCCTCTACGGAGACCCGGACCGGTTCCGCTGCCTCGGGCTCGTCGTCGCCCCGGCCGCCGACGACCTGCGCGTCACCCTGGACACCGTCGACGACCTGCACGCCCTGACCGGGCTGGTCGAGGCCCTGGACGGGCGCACCGGGTGGCGGACGGTCGTCGATGTGCTGCGGTCGCGGCCGGACCTGGTGGAGCGCAACGCGCACGTCCGTCAGAAGTCCCTCGCCGAGGGGTGAGCGGGATGCGTCTGCTGCTGCGCTGCGACGCCGGACCGTCGACGGGGGTGGGGCACGCGGTGCGGTGTGCCGCGGTCGCCGAGGCGGCGCTGCTGTCCGGGCACGAGGTGTTCTGGTCGGGCCGGCTCGACGGGCTGGGCTGGCTGTGGTCCGGGCTGGTCCGGGAGCCCGGCCCCGTCCTGCCCCCGGCCGACACCGCCGGCGGGCTCGCGGCGCTGGCCCGTGAGCACCGGATCGACGCCGTGCACGTCGACCACTACCTGCTCGGCGACGACCTGCGTCCGGCCCTGAACGACGCCGGGGTCGTGCTGTCCACCGTGGAGGACTTCGCGACCGGCCGGCGTCCCGGTGACGTGGTGGTCGACCCGAACATGGGAGCCGAGGACCACCCCCGCCCCGACGACGGCTCCCCCGTCCTGCTCCGCGGCCCCGGCTACGCCCCGCTGCGGCTGACCGCCCGCCGTGCCCGCACCCGGCGGGCCCTGCGCGCCGCCGACGCCCCCGGCGCCGGGCCGCCCCGCGTGCTGGTCGTCATGGGCGGGACCGACGCCGCCGGGCTGCTGCCCCGGGTGGTCGCCGCCCTCGCCGCCGCGGACGTCGCCGCCGAGGTCGACGTCGTCGTCCCCGGTGGGCGGCCCCTCGACCTGCCCGCCGACGGGCCGGCCACGTTCCGGGCGGTGCCGCCGCTGCCCGACCTGCCCGCCGCGATGGCCGAGGCCGACCTCGTCGTCAGCGCGGCCGGGACGACGGTGTGGGAGCTGTGCTGCGTGGGTGTCCCGATGGCGCTGGTCCGGGCCGCGGACAACCAGACCGAGGGCTACCGGACCGTCGTCGACGCCGGGGCCGCCGCCGGGCTGGGCGGGACCGCGGACCTCGTCGACCCGGCCGCCGCCGCGGCCGTGCTGCGTGCCCTGCTGACCAGCCCGGGCGACCGCGCCGCGCTCGCCGACCGGGCCGCGACCGTCGTCGACGGCGAGGGCGCGGGCCGGGTCGTCGACGCCGTGGCCACCGCGGTGGGCACGTCCGGCGGCCGGGAGGCACGCGTCGCCGCCGAGGGCCGGGTGCTCGCCCGGGTGGTCCGGGCCCGCCCCGCCCGTCCCGGCGACGCCGAGCTGCTGCTGGCCTGGCGCAACGACCCCGACACCCGTCGCTGGTCACGCAGCCACGACGCGGTCGACCTCGCCACCCACCGCCGCTGGCTCGCCAGCTCGCTGGACCGCGACGACCGGCTGCTCCTGGTCGTCGCCGACGCCAGGGGGCCGGTCGGCACCGTCCGCTGGGACCGGGACGGGAGCGGCTGGGAGGTCTCGATCACCGTCGCCCCGGAGCGTCGTGGCGAGGGGCTGGCCCTGCCCATGCTGCGGGCCGGGGAGGACGCGCTGCGGGCCTGTACCGGCGCCGGGACCGCGGTGACCGCCGTCGTGCACACTGGCAACGACGCCTCGGCCCGGCTGTTCGCCCGCGCGGGCTACGGCGAGCCCGGCGCCCCCGACGCCGACGGATTCCGGACACTCCACCGCGTGCTCTGACAGGTCGGAGCCGTGATGCAACCCGCACGACGCACCTCCGGCACGCCGACGTGACCTACCCTTCGCGCGTGTCCGGATCCCGTCCTGCGCTCCCCGCGGCCGATCTCGCCCGCGTGGTCGTGTTCGCCGCGTTCATCGCCGTCCTCGGGCTGTTCCCCGGCTTCGCCGGAGTGGCCGGGGTGCCGATCGTCCTGCAGAACGTCGGCCCGATCCTGGCCGGCGTGATCCTCGGGTGGCGGCTCGGCACGGCGTCGGTCGCGCTGCTCCTGGTGCTCACCGCGGTCGGGCTCCCGCTGCTGTCGGGCGGCCGCAACGGCGCCGCGTTCTTCGGACCCAGCGGCGGGTTCCTCGTCGGCTGGCTGCTGTCCGCGCTGGTCGCGGGCCTGGTCGTGACGCGGTTCCGGTCGCGGTCGCTGCCCGTGCTGCTGCTGGCCTGCGTGGCCGGGCTGCTCGCCGACTACGTGATCGGCATGCCCTGGCTGGGCGTCTACATCGGGGACGTCACCGGCGGGATCGTGCAGTCCCTGGTCTTCGTGCCCGGTGACCTGGTCAAGATCGTGCTGGCCGCGCTGGTCGCGTCGCTGGTGCACCGGGCCCTGCCGGACCTGCTGCCGGTCCGGTCCGCGTCGTCCGAGCCCCGGGTCCGGTGAGCGGGACCGGCATCGACTCCCCCGGCGTCGACCCCCCCGACCACGACGACGGCTCCGCGCCCGTCGTCCCCGCTCCGTGGCTGCCCCGGGGGCTGGCCGACGCCGTCGCCGTCGCCGGGGAGCGCCTGGCCCGGCTCGGCGTGCGGGCCGGGGAACGCGTCGTGCTCGACACCCCCACCCGGGCCCGGTGGGCGGTCCTGCCCCACCTGCTCGCCGCGGACCGGCTGGGCGCGGCGTCGCTGCTGGCCGACACCGGCTGGACCGTCCGGGAACGCGCCGCGGTGCTGGCCGACGCCGCGCCGCACCACGTCGTCGGTACCGACGGCCGGGCCGCGACCGCCGAGGGGGGACCGCGGACACCGGGGCTGTTCCTGCTCCCGACGACCTCGGGGAGCACGGGTGTCCCCAGCGTGCTCGGCCGCGACCGGCGCTCCTGGCGGATCGGGTTCGACCTCCTCGGCGGGCTGCCGGGCCCGGTCCTCGTGCCGGGGCCACCGTCGTCGACGCTGTACCTGTTCGGGGCGCTGCACGCCCTGCACCACGGCCTGGGCCTGGTCACCCGCGGCCGGCTCGACCCGACCGACCTGCCCGACGGCGGTTCGGTCCACCTCGTCCCCGCCCAGCTCAGCGCGCTGCTCGACGAGCGGGAGCGCCGTCCGGGCGGTCCGGTGCCGCGGGTCGTGGTGTGCGGCGGCGCGCACGTCGCGCCCGGGGTCCGGGAGCGGTGCGCGCGGCTGCTGCCCACCACCACGCTGCTGGAGTACTACGGCTCGGCCGAGCACTCGCTGATCGCCACCCGCCGCGACGACGGCCCGCTGCGCCCGGTCGAGGGCGTGCGGCTCGCCGTGCACGACTGCGTGCTGTGGGTGGACAGCCCGCAGTCGGTGCGCGGCCGGTTCACCCGCGGCGTGCTCGAACCGGCCGCCCCCGGACCGACGACCGTCGCGGACCGTGCCGAGCTCACCGCCGACGGCGGTCTGACCGTCCTCGGCCGCGCCGCCACCACCATCTCCTCCGGCGGGACGCTGGTCGCCGCCGAGGAGGTCGAGCAGGTGCTGCGGGGAGTCCCGGGGGTGGACGACGTCGTCGTGGCCGGGACCCCGCACGCGTCCCTGGGCATGGTGGTCACCGCCGTGGTCGAGGCCCGCGACGACGTCCCGGACCGGCGCGCCCTGCGGGCCGCGGCCCGGACCGCCCTGTCCCCCGCGAAGCGCCCGCGTCGCTGGCTGGTCACCCGCGCACTGCCCCGGCTGGGATCGGGCAAGCCCGCCCGCGCCGCCGTCGACGCCGCCCTGCGCGACGGCAGCCTGGACGCCGTACCGCTCGGGGACCCGGAGTGAGCGGCCCCGACGACGCCACCCCGGTCGTCGTCGCCGCGCGACGCACCCCGATCGGCACCGCGGGCGGGTCGCTGCGGGCGGTGACCGTCGACGCGCTCGCGGCCCCCGTCCTCGCGGCGCTGGCCGGGACCCTCGGCGGCCACGTCGACGACGTGCTCCTCGGCAACGTCTTCGGCCCCGGCGGCAACCCGGCCCGGGTCGCGGCGCTGGCCGCCGGGCTCGGCGACGACGTGCCCGGCATGACCGTGGACCGGCAGTGCGCGAGCGGGCTGTCCGCGATCCTCGCCGCCGCCGCGGCCGTCCGCGCCGGCGACGGTGTCGGGTACCTGGCGGGCGGTGCCGAGTCCCCGTCGACCGCGCCCACCCGGACCCGGGCCGACGGCACCGTCTACACCCGTGCGCCGTTCGCCCCGGCAGGCGACCCGGACCCGGACATGGGTCCGGCCGCCGACGACGTCGCCGCCCGGGCGGGTCTGTCCCGCGCCCGGCTCGACGCGTTCGCCGCCCGCAGCCACGCCCGCGCCGTCGACGCGCAGCGGGCGGGCCGCTTCGACGACGAGCTCGTCCCGGTCGCGTCCCGCACCGCCGACGAGCGTCCCCGCGAGCGCTTCACCGCCGACCGCATGGCCCGGTTCCGGCCCGCGTTCACCCCCGGCGGCGCCCACACCGCCGCGAACTCCTGCGGGGTGAACGACGGGGCCGCCGCCGTCGCCCTGGTGCCCGAGTGGCGGCGGCGGGAGCTGGGCGTGCCCGGGCTCGCGCTGGTCTCGGCCGCCACCCGCGGCTGCCCGCCCGCCGACCTCGGCCTCGGCGCCGTCCCGGCGCTCGCCGCACTGCGCGACCGACCGGCCGCCCCGGACGCCGTCGAGTTCACCGAGGCCTTCGCCGGACAGGCCCTGGCCTGTCTCGACGCCGCCGGGATCGACGAGCACCGGGCGAGCCCGGACGGGGGCGCGATCGCCCTGGGCCATCCCTGGGGCGCCTCGGGCGCGGTGCTGGTCGTCCGGCTGTTCCACCGGCTCGTCGTGCAGGGCCGCGGCGAGACCGGGCTGGCCGCGCTGTCCTCGGGCGGCGGCCTCGGCGTCGCGACGAGCTGGCGGGTGGTCCGGTGATCGGGTTCTCGGGCGTCGGGCACCGCTACGGCGAGCGCACCGTGCTGCGGGAGGTGACCCTCGCCCTGCCCGAACGCCGGATCGGGCTGGTCGGCGCGAACGGCTCCGGCAAGTCCACCCTGGCCCGCACCGTCAACGGCCTGGTCACCCCGACCGAGGGCACCGTGACCGTCGACGGCCGCGACCCCGCCCGCGAGGGCGCCGCCGTCCGCCGCCGGGTCGGGTTCGTCTTCTCCGACCCGGACTCCCAGATCGTCATGCCGACCGCGGGCGAGGACGTCGCGTTCTCGCTGCGCCGTACCGTGCGCGACCGCGCCGAACGCGCCCGGCGGGCCGAGGCGACGCTCGCGGAGTTCGGGCTCGGCGACCACGTCGAGCACCCCGCCCACCAGCTCTCCGGCGGCCAGAAGCAGCTGCTCGCGCTGGCCGCGGTGCTGGTGCTCGACCCGGACGTACTGGTCTGCGACGAGCCGACCACCCTGCTCGACCTGCGCAACCAGCGGGCCTTCGCCGACCGCCTCGCCGGGCTGCGCCAGCAGGTCCTGCTCGCCACCCACGACCTGGACCTGCTGACGGGGTTCGACCGCGTCGTCGTCCTCGACGGGGGCCGGGTCGTCGCCGACGACGAGCCGGGCCCGGCCGTGGCGTACTACCGCAGGCTCTGCGGCTCGTGACCCCGCTCGGTCTCTACTCACCGGGCACCAGCCCGCTGCACCGGGCGCCGGCCGGGCCGTCACTGCTCGTGGTGCTGGCGCTCGCGGCCGGGACGGTGCTCACCGGCGACCCGCGGGTGCTCGGCGCGCTGTGCGCCCTCGTCGCCGCCGGGTACCTGCTCGCCCGCATCCCGTGGCACCGGGTCCGGCCGGTGCTGCGCACGCTGGCGCTGCTGGCACTGCTGCTCGGCGCGGTGCAGTGGTGGCTGATCGGCCCGGAACGGACGCTGGTGGTGGTCCTGCGTCTGGTCGCCGCGCTGGGTGCGGCGACCCTGTTCACCCTCACCACCCAGGTGGACGACCTGGTCGGCGCCGTGGAACGCGGGCTCGGGCCGCTGCGCCGGTTCGGGGTGGCGCCGGAGCGCCTCGGCCTTCTCGTCGGACTGACGCTCCAGTCGATCGCCACGCTGTCCGGCATCGCCGGGCAGGTCCGGGAGGCGGCGAGGGCCCGTGGGGCGGAGCGGTCGCCGACGGCGTTCGCGGTGCCCTTCCTGGTGCGCACGCTGCGGCACGCCGACGCACTCGGGGAGGCACTGGCCGCACGCGGGTGGGGCGACGAGGATGACGACCGATGACCGACCTGCGCGACCACGTGATCCCCCGTCCCGAGGGCGACCTGCACGTCCACCTCGCCGGCGACGCCGGCCCGCCGGTGCTGCTGCTCTCCGGCGCCGGCCTGGACAACGCGCTGCTCAGCTGGCGCCACCTGATCCCCGACCTCGCGCGCGAGCACCGCGTCGTCGCCCCCGACTGGCCGAAGCAGGGGCGCAGCCGACCGTGGCACGGCCGGGCGACCCACGAGGTGCTGCTGCGCACGCTCGTCGACGTGCTGGACGACCTCGGCATCGAGCGCGCCGCCGTCGTCGGGCTGTCCCAGGGCGGCGCCCTCGCGCTGGCGACCGCGATCGAGCACCCCGACCGGGTGGAACGGGTCGTCGCGCTGGCCCCGGCCGGGACGCTGAGCTTCCCGCCCGGGCTGCACCAGCTGCTGTGGCTGACCGCGCGGGTGCCCCTGCTGTCGCGGACCCTGCCGAACCTGGCCTTCCGCAGCCGGGCCGCGGTCACCGCGTTCGCCCGCCGTGCCCTGTTCGGCGACGCCGGCCGCGTGCCCGACCTGGACGAGATCGTCGACGCCGTCCTCGCCGAGGCCCGGTCCGGGAACGCGGGCAGCTCGGACTGGCAGAACGGCTCGATCGGGTTCCGCCGGATGCGGGTCGACCTGCGCCCCCGGCTGTCGGAGATCCGCTGCCCCGCGCTGTTCGTGCAGGGCGACCGGGACGCCGGCGTCCCCGTGGCGACCACGCGCGCGGCCGCCGAGGCCGTGCCCGGCGCCCGGTTCGTGCTGCTGCCCGGGCGGGGCCACTGGTCGAACCGGGAGTCCCCGGACGAGGTGAACGCCCTGGTCAGGGACTTTCTGGACGGTTAGCGCGGCACGCTTTCCAGATCCCGCATCTCGCGCAGCGCGTCGGCCAGCGTCCGCCCCTCCAGCGCCGCCTGCACCGCCTGCTCCACGTCGGCGGTCAGCCCGGCGAAGTACGCCGCGGCGTGCGGCGTGACCGGGCAGACGTGCTCGGTCTCCGGGCTGCACGCCCAGAGCGGCTTCTCCCCGACCGCGCAGCGGTGGATCTCGGCGAGGGTGATCTCCCCGGCCGGCCGGGCCAGCCGGGCACCACCGCTGCGCCCCCTCGTCGACTCGACCAGGCCCGCGGCCCCGAGCGGTACGAGCAGCCTGCGTACGAGGCTCGGGTTCGTCCCGAGGGCCTCGGCGAGCCGCCCGGAGCTGACCGTCGACCCGTCGCCCTCCGCGGCCGCGGCGAGGTAGAGCATCGCCTGCAGGGCACGGGAGAACCGAATGTCCAGCACGACGTCACCTCCCCGGTCAGAGCCCCAGACTACCCGCCCGGACGAAAAGGCGATGGTCACTGTTGCAGTTCGCCGGCCCATCTGTATCTTTGACAGGAACCATTTGACGCCTCCGCCCGGACCCGCCGACGTGCCTGGACGGCTCATCCCCCTGGAGTGCCTCGTGTCCACCCGCGCCGCACGGCTGCTCGGCCGTCCGTACTCGCTCGGCTCCGCACAGCTGTCCAACCGCATCGTCATGGCCCCGATGACCCGGTACTTCTCCCCCGGTGGTGTCCCCGGCGACGACGTCGCGGCCTACTACGCCCGCCGGGCTGCCGCCGGGACCGGCCTGATCATCACCGAGGGGACCTACATCGACGACCCGTCCGCGGGCGACTCCGCCGACGTCCCGCGTTTCCACGGCGAGGCGTCGCTGGCCGGGTGGGCGACGGTCGTCGAGGCGGTGCACGGCGCGGGCGGCCGGATCATGCCGCAGCTCTGGCACGTCGGCATCACCCGCGAGGCCGGGAAGCCGCCGTTCCCCGAGGCCCCGTCCGTCGGCCCGTCGGGCGTCGCGCTCGACGGCACCGAGGGCGCGGGGCAGGCGCTGGACCTCGCCGGGATCGACCGAATCGTCGGCGCGTTCGCCGAGGCCGCGGCGCAGGCCGAGCGGATCGGCTTCGACGGCGTCGAGCTGCACGGCGCGCACGGCTACCTGATCGACGAGTTCCTCTGGGAGCGCACCAACCGCCGCGCCGACGGCTACGCGGGCGGCCGGGCCGAGCGCGCCCGCTTCGCCGCCGAGATCGTCGCCGCGGTCCGCGAACGCGTCGCGCCCGACTACCCGGTCGTGTTCCGCTTCTCCCAGTGGAAGGGCAACCACTACGACGCGCGTCTCGCCGCCACCCCCGACGAGCTGACCGAGGTGCTGACCCCGCTCGCCGACGCCGGGGTGACCGCGTTCCACGCGTCCGGGCGCCGCTACTGGGAGCCGGAGTTCCCCGACGCCGACGCCGAGCTCAACATCGCCGGGTGGGCCCGCAAGGTCACCGGGCTGCCGACGATCACCGTCGGCTCGGTCGGCCTGGACCAGGTCTTCGACCCGGCGATGTTCGCCGGCGCCGACGCCCGCGCCGACGTGAGCGGTGTCGAGAAGCTCCTCGACCGGCTGGAGGACGACGAGTTCGACCTCGTCGCCGTCGGCCGGGCGCTGCTCGCCGACCCCGAGTGGGGCAGCAAGGTCCTGGACGGCCGCGAGTCCGAGCTGGTGCCCTTCACCAAGGCGGCGCTGGGCACCCTGCACTGAGCGGTCGGCTCAGATCAGGTCCCAGGTCAGCGGGGTGCCGCGGGCGACGTCGCGGGTGAAGGTCCGGCCCAGGACGGTGCCGATCGTGTCGGTGTGCAGACCACCCGCCGGGCGGATCGACCGGACGTTGTCCGCGGTCACCTTCTCGCCCGCGGCGACGTCGGCGACCACCCACAGCGAGCGGCGCAGCGCGAGGGTGTCGCGCTCGGACTCGCGGGGGCCGAACCGGGCCGGGCCCATCGCGCGGCGCGCCATGTCGGTCTCGGTGACCAGCGACGCCAGCTCGGCGGGCTCCAGGGAGAAGTCGGAGTCGACGCCGCCGTCGTCACGCCGCAGCGTCACGTGCTTCTCGATCGCGACCGCGCCGAGCGCGACGGCGGCGACCGGCACCCCGATGCCCGGGGTGTGGTCGGACAGCCCGATCGGCACGCCGAACGCCTCGCGCAACGCGGGGATCGTCTGCAGGTTGGCGTCGACCGGGTCCGCCGGGTAGGAGGCGGTGCAGGCCAGCAGCACGATCTGCGTCGCACCGCCCTCGCGGGCGGCGGCGACGGCGGCGTCGATCTCGGCCAGCGTCGCCATCCCGGTGGAGATCACCATCGGCTTGCCGGTCGCGGCCATCGCCCGGATCAGCGGCAGGTCGACCAGCTCGGCCGAGGCCACCTTGTACGCCGGCGCGTCGAGGGACTCCAGCAGCTCGATCGCCGTCGGGTCGAACGGGCTGGAGAACGGCACCAGGCCGTGCTCCCGCGCACGGGCGAACAGCGGCTCGTGCCACTCCCAGGGCGTGTGCGCCTGCTCGTAGAGCTGGTAGAGGTTCCGCCCGCCCCACAGACCGTGGTCGTCACGGATCCGGAAGGCCGGGCCGTCGGCGTCGATGGTGATCGTGTCGGCCCGGTAGGTCTGGAGCTTCACCGCCTGCGCCCCGGTCCCGGCGATCGCGTCGACGATCTCCAGCGCCCGGTCCAGCGAGCCGTTGTGGTTGCCGGAGACCTCCGCGATGACGAACGGCCGTTCGCCGGGTCCCACGAGGTGGCCGCCGATCTCGATCGGGTCCGGGGTGCGCATGCGCGCCACCCTACGAGCGCCGCGCGAGCACCATCACCTCGGACACCGTGCCCTCGGAGTCCTGGCCGTAGAGCCCGGCGTCGGAGTCGACGAGCTCGAACCGGTCGAACATCTCCAGGTAGTGGCGCCGCAGCATGGGCTCGCGCACTCCTGGCTTGCCGGTCGGGGAGTTGCGCAGCAGCAGCCAGCGGGCGCCCAGGTCGGTGACCAGGTTCGCGTAGTTCGCCACCACCTCGGGCTCCATCTCCTGGAAGGAGATGAAGTTGGCGAACAGGTCGACGGTCCCGGTGAGCCGGGGCAGCTGCCAGGAGCACAGCACGGTCGCCGGGTGCTCCAGCTCGTCGATCACGATCTTCTCGCGCTCGCGGGTGGCCGCGTAGTCGCCGACCTTCTCCGGCCCGAGCGCCTCGCGCAGGTAGTGCGTGGCGACGGCGGCGACCGGCGGGATGTCGACGTCGATGTAGCGCAGTCCGGGGTTGCCCGACAGCAGGATCTCCCCGAGCGTGCCGAACCCGCCGCCGATCTCCAGGACCGTCGAGACGTCGAGGTCGGGCACGGCCCGCTTGAGCATGACCAGCCCGCGCAGGTAGTTCAGCGACGACCGGCTGAACCGGCGGCCGTCGAACTCGAGCTGCTCGGCGGGGGCGCCGGCGGTCGACTCGCTGAACCCGGCGAGCGACGGCGACCGGTCGGCGGGGTCGAGGGCGGTCACCGTGGCGTGGTGGGCCCGGGCGACGGGAACCTGGTCGATCCGCCCGCGCAGCAGCGTGCCGGGGCCGCCCAGCATCCCGAACGCTCGCGACAGCATCGCCGCCGGCCTGGACACCGGCGCGTACTGCGGGGCGTAGAAGAACGTGGCCGACGGGTGCCTGCGGAACTCCGTGAACCCGCGTTCCCGCAGGTCGGCGACCACCTTCTCGAGCCCGGTCCGCCAGAAGTCCGTCGGCCGGTACAGCTCCGGCGCGCTGTCCAGATCGGCCAGCATCACCTCGAGCAGGGTTCTCGGGTCCATGTCACGAACGGTACGGAACATCACCTTCGCCCCGATCGTGACCCACCGTCGCACGGCTCGGATACCCGGACCGATAGCCTCTGCGGTGCGGCCGTGAACGGCCGCCGGTCAGTGACGAGGGAGTGGGACGTGGTCGCCGACACCGGCACCTGGGTGGTGGTCCCCGTGTACAACGAGGACACCGTCATCGCCGAGGTCGTCGCGGAGATCCGCACGGCCTTCCCGAACGTCGTGTGTGTCGACGACGGCAGCCGGGACTCCTCCGCCGAACGCATCGCCGGCACCGAGGCGCACCTCGTGCGGCACCCGATCAACCTCGGGCAGGGCGCGTCGCTGCAGACCGGGATCGACTACGCCCTGCTCCGCGGGGCGGAGCGGATCGTCACCTTCGACGCCGACGGCCAGCACGACGTCGCCGACGCCGTCCGGATGGCCGCGATCCTGCGCGGCGGCGAGGCCGACGTCGTCCTCGGCTCGCGCTTCCTCGAGTCGACCGAGCCGGTCCCGCCGCTCAAGCGGCTGGTGCTGCGCACCGTCGCGGCGCTGTCGCCGGCCAGCCGCAAGCTCAAGCTCACCGACGCCCACAACGGGCTGCGGGCCATGAACCGGGCGGTCGCGGAGGACCTGCGGATCACCATGAACGGGATGGCGCACGCGTCGGAGATCGTCGCGTCGCTGGCCCGGTCGTCGTGGCGGATCCGCGAGGTCCCGGTCACGATCCGCTACACCGAGTACTCACGATCCAAGGGCCAGTCGCTGTTCAACGGGGTGAACATCCTGTTCGACCTGTCGGTACGGCAGCGATGACCCAGGAGGCGAACACCGTGATCCTGCAGATCCTGCTCCTGGCCGCCGCGGTCGGCGCGCTCGTCTACTTCGTGCGCAGCGGCCAGAGCGTCGGCGTGCGGGCGAGCAAGCGGATCGCCTTCGGCGCGTTCATCGTGCTGAACATCTACGCGGTCCTGCGCCCGAACGACCTGACCTACCTGGCCCGGGCGGTGGGCATCGGCCGCGGCACTGACCTGCTGGTCTACCTGCTCGTCGTCGCCTTCGTGTTCGGGATGCTGAACACCTACCTGCGGGACCGGGAGATCAGCCAGCACCTGACGAACCTGGCCCGCCAGATCGCCGTCCGGGACGCGGAGCTGACCCGGCGGGAGAGCGAGCTGGAGCAGCGGCTGACCGCCCTGGAGGAGCGCGCTGCGGGGACCAACGGGCACCGGGCGGCCGTCACCGAGCCCGCCGCCGACGAGGTGGGGACGGCCCGCTCCACCAGGAGCTGAGCGGCGATCCGCACGGGACACGATCCGGTCGCGGACGGTGACACGGCGACCGCGCGTCCCGCCGCGCGGCACGACGCTCGTAGGGTGCGCCGGATGCGGCTGCCGATCGACGACGCGCGGAGCCGGGGATGACGTGGGCACAGGCCGTCCCCGTGGCCCTGGTGACCGCGGCCTGGTGCGTCCTGCCCGGGGCGCTCGTCGCCCGCGCCGCGGGACTGCGCGGAGCGGTCTGCTGGGGCGCCGGGCCGCTGGTGTCGGTCGCGCTGATCGCGACCACCGCCGTGCTGGCCGGGCGGGCCGGGGTGCCGTGGGGACCGTGGCCGGTGCTGGGTGTCACCGCGGTGCTCGCGCTGCTGTGCGCCGCGGTGACCGCGGGGCTCCGGCGGCGGGCGGGCCGGTCCCGGTCCGGACCGGGTGACGACGCGGGCGATCCCGCCGGCCGTCCGCCGTTCCTGCTGCGCACGGGACCCGACGGCCCCCTCGGCGGGATCGCGCTGGCGGTCGGCGTGGCCGTCACCGTCGCGATCGGCTGGCTGACCGTGGTGCTCGCGTTCGGCCCCGTCGACGCGGTCTCCCCGACCTACGACGCGATCTACCACTACAGCGCGGTCGCCCGGATCCTGCAGACCGGCGACGCGTCGTCACTGACGCTGGGCGAGCTGAACAGCCCCGGCGTGCCGTCGGCCTACCCCGCCGCCTGGCACGACGTCGTCTCGCTCGTCGTGGCGAGCACCGGCGCGTCGATCCCGGCCGCGTCGAATCTCGCCGCGTTCGCCGCCGCGGCCGTCGTGTGGCCGCTGTCCTGCACGCTGCTCGTCCGCCAGATCGTCGGGCGCCGGGCCGGTGCCCTGCTGGTCACCCCGGTGCTCGCGACGGCGTTCACCGCGATGCCGTGGCTGCTGATGAACTGGGGCGTCCTGTGGCCCAACCTGCTCGGGCTGGCGCTGGTGCCCGCCGGGCTGGCCGCCGTGGTGACCGTGCTGGGTCTGACCCGGGACAGCGTGGTCGGCCGGGCCCGGGCGCTGCTGCTCGGTGCGACGACCGTCCCGGCGCTGGCGCTCGCCCATCCGAACGCCGCGGTCAGCCTGCTCGTGCTGGGCCTGTCCCCGGTGGCGGTCGCGGCCGGGGTCAGCGCGGTCCGGCACGTGCGCGAGCGCCGGTTCGCCACGGCGGCCCTCGGCCCGGCGGGTGCGCTCGCCGCGGTCGCCGCCGTGGTGTGGCTGCTGGCGTGGTCGCTCTTCCTCGCCAGCGTCCGGATGTTCGACTGGCAGGCCTCGATGGGGGCTCGCGAGGCGTTGACCGGTGTGCTGTGGAACGGGACGAACAAGCGGCCCGAGCTGGTCGTGGTGTCGGTGCTGGTCGTGGTCGGCGCCGTCCTGGCGCTGCGGCAGGCCCGCACCGCGTGGCTGGTGCCGGCCCACCTGACCTCGGCGCTGCTCTACACCCTCGCCGTCGCCCGGGAGGGCGACCTGGTCACCGCGCTGACCGGAGCCTGGTACAACGACTCGCACCGGCTCGCCGCGATGGTCCCGATCACCGGGGTGCCGCTGGCGACGCTGGGTGTGCTCGGCGCGGCGGGCCTGGTGGTCCGTGCGGTGACCGCGGTGCGGCAGGCGGAGACCACCCCGGAGCGACGACAGCTGACGGCCGTCCCGGTCGTCGCCGTCCTCGCCGCGGCGCTGGTCCTGCTCACCGACGGGTTCCGCATCGGCGTGCACGCCGCCGTGATCGCCGACGCCTACCGCTACGAGACCGGCCGGGTGCTGCAGCCCGGCCAGCGGGAGTTCCTGGAGGCGGCGGGCCGGGCGACCGAACCGGGCGCCATCGTCGCGGCGAACCCGTGGACCGGCAACGGCCTGCTCTACCCGCTGACCGGGCGCGGGGTGCTCTTCCCGCACCTATCCGGGACCTGGACGCCCGACCAGGAGCTGATCCGGCTGCGGCTGCACGACGCCGCCCGCGACCCCGTCGTCTGTCCCGCGGTGCGGGCCACCGGCGTCGGCTACGTCATCGACGGCCCGGTCACCTGGTGGCCGTGGGACGCGCGGGCCGACACCTATCCCGGGCTGTCCGAGATCGACCGTGCACCCGGGTTCGAGTCCGTCCTCTCCGGCGGCGGCAGCACGCTCTACCGGATCACCGCCTGCGGCACGGAGCCCGCCCGCTCCACCGGCTGAGGCGCCCGGGGCACCCGCGGTTACCGTGTGCCGCAGCCGGGTGCACACACCGTCCGCCCCGGAGGAAGGCAGGTATGCGCGCGCTCGTCACCGGCGGAGCCGGCTTCATCGGCTCCACCCTGGTCGAGTCCCTGCTCGCCCGCGGCGACGACGTCCTCGTCGTCGACGACCTCTCCGCCGGGACGCGGGACAACCTCGCCCCGGGCGTCACGGTGGCCGAGCTCGACATCCGCGACACCGCCGCGCTCACCGCGCTCGGCGCGCAGTACCGCCCGCACGCGGTGTTCCACCTGGCCGCCCAGATCGACGTGCGCCGCTCGATGGCGGACCCGGCGCACGACGCCTCGGTCAACGTCCTCGGCACCCTGAGCGTGCTGCAGGCCGCCCGCGACGCGGGTGCGGGCGCGGTCGTCGTGTGCTCCACCGGCGGAGCCATCTACGGCGACGGCGCCCCCCTGCCGACGACCGAGGCGGAGCCGGCCGAGCCGGAGTCGCCGTACGGCATGAGCAAGCTGGCCGCGGAGCGCTACACCCGGTTCTTCGTCCGGACGCACGGTCTGCCGGCACTGGTGCTGCGGTTCGCGAACGTCTACGGGCCGCGCCAGCACCCGGCCGGCGGCGCCGGTGTGGTCTCGCTGTTCTGCGACCGGGCCCGCACCGGGTCCCGGCCGACCGTGTTCGGCGACGGCGGTCAGACCCGCGACTTCCTCTACGTCGGCGACGTCGCGCGGGCGGCGCTCGCGTCGGCCGACCGGCTCGCGGCCGGGGAGCTGGCCGGTGAGGTGTTCAACGTCGGCACCGGCACCGAGTCCACGATCGTCGAGCTGGCCGCGACGATCGGGACGATCGCCGGCCTCACGCCGGAGGAGTTCGCCCCCGAGTTCCTGCCGGCCCGGCCCGGGGAGCTGCGCCGCAGCTGCCTCGACCCGTCGCGCGGGATCGCCGCGCTCGGCCTGCCCGCACCGACCCCGCTGGCCGAGGGCCTCGCGCACACCTGGTCCTGGCACACCGGGCGCCGACACCCCGCGTACTGACGCACCGCGGGCCCGGCCCCCGTGCGGGGAACCGGGCCCGGGAGGCGTCGGCGTCAGCTGTAGACGGCCAGGGTGAGCATCGCGATCCAGGCCAGCGCCAGGACCTGCAACGCCCGGTCCGCGAGCGCGATCTCCTCCGGCTCGCCGCCGGTCCCCCGGTCGACGTCCACGGAGTAGCGCAGCACCGCGACCACGAACGGCACGATCGACAGCACCGACCAGACCGAGTTGTGGTCCTCGCGGATCTCGAACGCCCACAGCCCGTACATCACGATCATGACGGTGGCCGAGAGCGACCAGATGTAGCGCAGGTAGGACGCCGTGTAGTTCTCCAGCGACTTGCGGATCTTCGCGCCGGTGCGCTCGGCGAGGTTGATCTCGGCGTAGCGCTTGCCGGCGACCATGAACAGCGACCCGAACCCGGTGACCAGCAGGAACCACTGCGACAGCGGGATCCCGGTGGCGACACCACCGGCGATGGACCGCATCAGGAAGCCGGAGGCCACGATGCAGATGTCGAGCACCGGCTGGTGCTTGAGCCACAGGCAGTACGACAGCTGCACCGCCACGTAGACGGCGAGCACGATGATCAGCTGCCAGGTCACCGCGAACGACAGCGCGATCGAGCCGGCGAACAGCACACCCGCCGCGACGAAGGCCAGCGGCACCGGGACGATGCCGGACGCGATCGGGCGGCGGCGCTTGGTCGGGTGCGCGCGGTCGGCCTCGACGTCGAGCGCGTCGTTGACCAGGTACACGCCGGACGCGGCCAGCGAGAACGCGACGAAGGCGATCAGGCAGTCGACGAGGACCGGCACGTCGAAGAGCTGGCCGCTGACGAACGGTGCGGCGAAGACCAGGACGTTCTTCACCCACTGGCGCGGGCGCATCGTCTTCAGCAGGCCGCGGGCGACCATCGCGGTGGTCCGCTCGGACGGGTCCATCGGCACGTGCGGGGCGTGCTCGGCGGCGACGGCGGTCGGGGCCGCCTCGTCCTCGTGACCCTCCGGCGCGCCCGCGTCGTCGGGGGCGTCCGGGACGACGGGGGTCTGCGGGTCGGCGGCCCGGGCGACCTTCTCCTTCTCGGAGTCGTCGTGGTCGACCTTCGTGGGGTCGGTGCTGGTCATGCGCTCACCCTCCGGTGGTGGGGTTGCGTGAGATCACGCGTCGCGCGGTACCGGCAACGGCCGCGCCGAGCGCGGTGCCGGTGGCGACGTCGGTCGGGTAGTGCACGCCGAGGACCAGGCGCGACAGCGCCATCAGGCCCACACCCGCCGCGGCCACCGGGCGGGAGCGCCTGCCCAGCAGGCCGCCGTAGAGCACGGCGGCGGCGGTGGTGGACGTGGCGTGCGAGGACGGGAAGCTCAGCCGGCTCGGGGTGCCCACCAGGACCCGGACCGCGGGGTGGTCGGGTCGGCGGCGCCGGACGACGCGCTTGATCCCGATCGAGGCGCCGTGGGCGAACGCGACGGCGGCGGCGGAGCCGAGCCACTCGCGACGGCGGGGACGGTCCAGCGCGGCACCCAGGACGCCGATCGCCAGCCAGCCGGCGGCGTGCTCGCCGAACAGCGACATCCCGCGGGCGACCCGCACGGTGGTGTCGTTCGCAAGAACGCCCTGCACGGACGCCAGCACGGCGACCTCGCCGGTGGGCGGGACGTCGGCGGGCGGTTGCGGACCGGACCGGTCCAGGGTGTCTGCCGTGTCAGCCACGGGTGGGGGCCTCCTGGCGCGGGCGCTGGCACCCGGCTCGCGGGCGATGACAGCCGGTGATGGTACGCGCGGGCGGGGTGGTGGGACGGGCCGGGGCGGGGTGGCGGACCGCGCATGACCGCTCGTCGACAGGCAGGTGAACGCCGCCGGGTGCGCTCAGAACCAGCGTTCCAGGATCTCGGCGAGCCCGTCGTGGGTGTGCGAGGCGGTCACCTCGTCGGCGAGGCCGGCCAGGTCGGGGTGGGCGTTGCCCATCGCGACGCCGAGCCCGGCCCAGCGCAGCATCTCCCGGTCGTTGGGCATGTCGCCGAACGCGACGGTGTCCGCCGCGGTCACGCCGAGCCGGCGGGCGACCTCGGCCAGGCCGGTCGCCTTGGTGACCCCGGGCGCGGAGGCCTCGATCAGCCCGGACGGGTGCGAGAACGTCAGGTCGGCCAGCCCGCCCGCCTTCGGCGCGAGTGCGGTCATCATCTGCTCGCTGGTCAGCTCCGGGGAGCGGATCAGCACCTTCGTCGCCGGGTGCCCGAGCAGGTCCTCGCGGCTGGTGGAGCCGCCGTCGTGCTCGCCCCAGGCGTGCACGTAGCCGGGGTCGGTGAGGAACTGGTCGACGACGCCCCGAACGCCGTCGTCACCCTCGGCGTTCGCGACGCGCTCGACGCCGAACCCGCATCCGGGGAACAGCTCCGCGGCGAGGGCGGCGAGCTCGCCGATCGCGGCCGGATCCAGGGTGTGCGTGCCGAGCACGACGTCGTCGACGGCGTCGTAGAGCACCGCGCCGTTCGCGCACACGCACAGCCGCACCAGGCCCTCGGGCAGCCGCGCGAGCACCGGCGGGATCCAGCGCGGCGGGCGGCCGGTCACCAGCACGAACCCGGCGCCGGCGGCGACCGCCCGCTCCAGCACGGCGACGGTGCGCGGGGTGACCACGCCGCCGTCGTCGAGGAGGGTCCCGTCGACGTCGGTGGCGACGAGCCGGGGCGCGTTCTCGACGATCACACCCAGAGCGTACGGAACCGCCCGGAGACGGCCCCCGGACGACCGCGTGGCGGTTACCCTCGGACGGTGCGTGTTCTGGTGGTGGCGGCCCCGCTGTCGGGGCATCTGACACCGCTGTTGCCGCTCGCCCACGCGCTCTGGGACTCCGGGCACGAGGTGCTGCTCGCCGGCGGCGGCGACGCGCACCCGCTCCCCGGGGCGGACCCGCTGCCGTTCATCGACGTCGCCCGCAGCCTGCGGGTGGGCAGGCTCGCCGCACGCTCGCTCGTCGCGCACCCGGTGACCGCGCGGGCCGAGCTGGCCGGGCGCGGCGGCGACGCCGGGGTGCGTTCGCTGTTCGGCCCGGTGAACGAGGAGCTGACCGACGCGCTGGTGACCGTCGCCGAGCAGTGGCGGCCCGACGTCGTGGTCTACGAGCCCCTCGCCGTCGCGGGGGCGCTCGCGGCCGCCCGGCACGACGTCCCCGCGGTGCTGCACGAGAACGGTCTGCTCGACGGGTTCGCGCTGGTCCGCACGCTGCTGGACTCCCGACCGCTGCAGCGGGCCCGGCTGCGGCACGGGCTGCGCGGGGTCCCGCCGCCGGCGATCGCCCTGACCATCGCCCCGTCGAGCCTGGTCGGCGCGCGCGACGCGCTGGCCGTGCGGCCGGGCCGGGCCCGCGGCTCGGCCCGGTCGGCGCTGCCGGCGTGGCTGAGCGGCCCCTCGGTGCGGCCGCGGGTGCTGGTGCTGCGCGGCGGCGGGCCGCTGCGGGGCGATCTGCAGGCCTCGGCGGTCCGCGCGCTGGACGACCTGCGCGACGACGGGCCGGACTGCGAGCTCGTGCTCGTCCGGCCCCCGGCGCGGCTGCTGCGCCACGGCCGACGCGGTGTGCGCACGGTCGGGCGGGTCCCGCTCGACGAGCTGCTGCCCGCCTGCGCCGCGGTGCTGCACGACGGCAGCGCCGCGCACGTGCTGGCCGCGCTGGCGGCGGGCGTCCCGCAGCTCGCGCTGCCCGGTCCGGGCGACCGACGGCACAACGCGGAGCTGGTCGCGGCCCGCGGCGCCGGGCTGGGCGGCCCGTTCACCGCCGACGCGCTGCGCAGGCTGCTGCACGACGGCGAGCTCGCCGCCGCCGCCCGCGACGTGCGCGCGGAGATCGCCGCGATGCCGCCGCCGCAGGCCAGGGTCGAAGTGCTGACCGCCCTGGCCTGAGCGGCGCCGGGACGCGGGCCCGGCCGGGACGGGCGTCTAGAAGACCGCGACCGCGACGATCAGGCCGAGCGCGACGTGCGCGGCCGCGACGACCTTCGCGACCGCCCGCGGCTCGTCGGACTGGATGACCTCGCCGATGTCGATGCCGGTCACCCACTCCAGCAGCCGCACCGCGGCGACCTGGGCGACGATCCCGATCAGGCCGAACACCAGTGACGACACGACACCCTGCAGCAGCGAGCCGTAGGAGCCGTAGATCGCGGTGACGATGATGAACGCCATCGACAGCATGCCGGCCGAGGTGATGGTCACCGCGTTCGGCAGGCCGCCGCGCACCATCGCCGGGAGCTTGCCGGGCGTGGTGAGGTCGATGGCCCAGAAGCCGATCAGCATGAGCAGGGTGCCGATCACGGCGTAGAGCAGGATCGCGCCGACACCGCGGCCGAGGAAGCCCCAGTACGTGGCGTCGAACGCCTGGGCGAGGATCACGGGAGGTACCTCCGGGAGCGGGGGTGTGCAGGGAGCGGAGCAGAGCGGAACGGTCAGGACTCGGGGATGCGGTGCGGCACGAAGGCCGCACCGTCGTCGGTGATCAGGCCGGCGGTCTCTCGGATGCCGAGCCCGGCGGCGGTGTCACCGACCAGCCAGGCGCCCAGGCAGGGCCGGAACCCGTCGAACTCGGGCAGCGGGTCGAACATCTGGTAGACGAAGCCCTCGTCGCCGTAGACGCCGCCGGTGGCGGTCTCGTAGCCGGGGGCGACGATCGCGATGTTGGCGCCCTCGCGCCCCAGCAGGGGCTTGCGGACGTACTCGGTGAGGATCCCGGGGTTGCCGAGCGAGGCGGGCAGCAGGTTCGGGTGCCCGGGGTACATCTCCCAGAGCACCGCGAGCAGCGCCTTGTTCGACAGCAGGGTCTTCCACAGCGGCTCGAGCCACAGTGTCTCGGGGAGGCTGCGGGTGACGTGCTTGCCGAACTCGTCGGTCAGCATCCACTCCCACGGGTAGAGCTTGAAGACCGTCGACATCGGAGCTTCCTCGAGGTCGACGAAGCGGTCCAGAGCGGAGTCCCAGCCGATGTCCTCGATGGACAGTCCGACGGTGTCCAGGCCCGCCTCGGCGGCGGTCTCCTGGAGGTAGCCGACGGTGATGTGGTCCTCGCCGGTGGACTCGGCGCCGGACCAGGTGACGTGCACCTCCGACGACGGCAGCAGCCCCTTCAGCTCGCCCCAGCGTTCGACGAGCTTCTCGTGCAGGGAGTTCCACTGGTCGTCGCCGGGGTGGACGTCCTGCAGCCAGTGCCACTGCAGGATCGAGGCCTCCAGCAGCGACGTGGGGGTGTCGGCGTTGTACTCCAGCAGCTTGGCCGGTCCGGAGCCGTCGTAGCGCAGGTCGAAGCGGCCGTAGAGGTGCGGGTCCGAGCGGCGCCAGGACTGCGCGACCTGCTCCCAGCACCACTCGGGCAGCGCGAAGTCCCGGAACCGCTCGGTGGTGACGACGTGGTCGACGGCCGACAGGCACATCGACTGGAGCACCTCGACGTCGGCCTCGAGGGACAGGATCTCGTCCATCTCGAAGACGTAGTGCACCGACTCGTCCCAGTAGGGCCGCTCGTTGCCCGAGCCGTCCCGGCCGGGGGTACCGAAGGCGAGCCCCTGCTCGGCGACGGTGCGCTGCCAGTCCGGGCGGGGGGTGCCGCGTTCGCGTCGCACGCCCTCAGCTCCCGCTGGACGAGCCGGACCCGCCCGAGGACGACGACGATCCGCCGCCCACGCCGAGACCGCCCCGGGAGATCGTGCCGCTGCGGGTCGCCGAGCCGATGGTCGAGCCGGTCGTGCCGCTGCGGACCGTGGTGCCACTGGGCGGCGGGGAGACGGTCCCTCCGGTCGCGACCTGCCCGACTCCGCCGGCGCCGCCGTAGTTGTAGTGGTACTGACGGCCGCCGCCGCCCAGGAAGATCGGCACGAAGGCGAAACCGCCGCCACCGGTGGACACCTGCCCCTGGCTCTGGGTGCCAGAGCAGTTCTCGTCCGGCACGACGACGCCCTGGTCGTCGACGCAGCGCGCGTCGGCGACCCGCTCATCCTCCGAGGCCCCACCTGAGCCCGCGTAGACCGCGGCGATCAGGGCGACGACACCGACGGTCGCGCCGGCGCCGATCAGCACCCGCTTGGTGGTCTTGGAGCGGGCCTCCTTCAGCCGCACCGCCTCGCGGTCCGCGCGCAGCTTCTGCTCGCGGGCCCGCTTCTCGGCGAGCGTGGGCTCGCGGGGCGTGGTGCTGCCGTCCTGCTGCCGGATCCGGCCGCGCGGGGCCTCGGCGGGCTGCTCGGCGGGCGGGTTCGCCCACGGCGCCGGCGCCGATCCGTCGGTCTGCGGTGCCGGCGCCGGCTGCGAGCCCGACGGCTGCGCGCCGCCCGGTGTCGCACTCGGCGTACCGGCGGGCGGCGTGCTGTCGTCCGGGCCGCCGGCGGTGCGCGGTCCGTCGGTCATCGCTGGTCCCCCATCGTCACTCCTGTCCCCCCGCGCGCACCGTACCGGGACCGACCGACGACCACCGGTCGTTCCCGGATGACGATTCGGCGGCGGTTCGCCCACGACCACCCGGACGAGTGGTCGCGCCACCCCGTCGCACCGGACGGACCTGCTCGTTCACAGCATCCGGCCGACCGACCGCCGCGCCGGGGCACCGGCCGGGTGAAGCCGGACCGACCCCGGCTGCATGATGGGGACGTCATGGATTCCCGCTCCCCCGCCGGCTCCGACCGGCCCGACGCGACCGGCCGCACCGCCGTCCACGGCGGGCAGGGCACGACCTCGGTGCTGTCCCGGCCGTCGGCCACCCCGGTGGTCCCGACCCGTCGGCGACGGTCGTCGGACGCCTCCGGAGGGGCGGGCACCGGGCGGAGCGGGTTCCTCGGGGCCCGCCGGGTCGGGATCGGGATCCTCGTCGGCGCGCTGCTGATGCTGACCGTCGCGTCGGTCGACTCGCTGCTCGGCGCCGAGGTGCCGGTCCTGGGGTCGTTCGCGTCCTCCGGGGTCCCGAAGGTGGAGGAGCCGCCGCCGCTGCCGCCCCCACCGGACACCCCGGGCACCTGCCTCAACTGGACCCGGTCCGACGCGACCGACACCGCCGCCGTCGACTGTGCCCGGCCGCACCTGTTCGAGCAGGCGGGGCGGGTCGTGCTGACCGACCAGCCGACGTTCCCGGCCGACGGGGCCTGGCAGAAGCTCGTCGCCGACCGCTGCACCCCGGTGGTCACGAAGTACCTGAACGGCAAGTTCGACCCGGACGGGAAGTTCCGGGTGGGCGCGCTCAAGCCGTCGCAGCAGCGCTGGGACGGCGGCGACAAGGGCATGCGCTGCGGCCTGCAGATGGCCTCGCGCAGCGGGGAGATGTTCCCGATCACCGGGAAGGTCGCCGCGCAGGACCAGTCCGCGGTCCAGCCGGTGGGCACCTGCCTGGCCATCGACGGCCGCACCGTCGGGGACCCGACCGACTGCGCCGGTCCGCACGCCGCCGAGGCCGTCGGGCTGGTCGACCTGGGCACCCAGTTCCCGGACGCCTGGCCCACCGTCGAGGACCAGGACAAGTTCCTCCAGCCCGCCTGCACCACCGCCGCCAACACCTTCGCCGGAAACGACACCGTGATCGACGCCAAGGGGCTCATCGTCTACTGGGGCAACCTCTCCGAGGAGTCCTGGAAGGCGGGCAGCCGCAAGGTCAACTGCAACATCGGCACCCTGCTGCCGGACAAGAGCGGCTTCGCCTCGATCACCGGCTCGGTGAAGGGCAACCTGGTCGTGTCCGGGCAGCCCGCCGGCCCGGCGCCGTCCACGCCCGGCACCCCGGGGGGGCGCACCCACCGACGGTGCGGCCACTCCGGCCCCCGGCTCGCAGGCCCCGGTCCAGCAGCCCGACGCCGAACAGCCCGCCGCGCCCGACAGCGGTGCCGGGCGGCCCGACCTCGACATCCCACCCGGCCTGCCCGGGCTGTCGGACAACTGACGTGCCGGTGGTGATGCCCGCCGACCGGTTCGACGAACTGGTCGGCGAGGCGCTGGACCTCGTGCCCGCCGAGCTCGCCGCGGCGATGGACAACGTCGTGGTGCTGGTGGAGCCGCGCCACCCCGACGAGCCGGACCTGCTCGGGCTCTACGAGGGCGTCGCGCTGACCGAGCGCACGGCGGACTACGCCGGCGAGCTCCCGGACCGGATCACCGTCTACCGCGACGCCGTCCTCGACTTCTGCGACGACGAGGAGCAGGTCGTCGACGAGGTCGCGATCACCGTCGTCCACGAGATCGCGCACCACTTCGGCATCTCCGAGGAGAAGCTGCACGAGCTCGGCTGGGGCTGAGCCGCCCGGCCGCTACCGGTGGGTGGCGCGCCGCCCGCCGGGCATCGCGTCCCACAGCTCCGGGACCCAGCCGTCGGGGTCGCGACGCAGCACGACCCGGCCGGTGTTGGGGACGGGGCGCTCGCGGCCGTAGGTGACGTCGGAGTGGCCGGGCCCGGAGCCGTCGTGCCCGCCGAGCAGCGCCAGCGACAGGACCCGGATCGCCGCCCCGTGGCTGACGACGACGACCGCGCCCTCCGACACGCCGGAGGTCACCGCGGCGAGGTCGGGCAGCGCCCGGTCCCACACGTCGCGGGCGGACTCGCCGCCGGGCATGGCGCGGTCGACGTCGCCGTCCCACCAGGCCTCGAAGACCTCGTCGAACGCGGCGCGGGCGTCGTCGTCCTCCCGGCCCTCGAGGTCTCCGACCGACACCTCGTGCAGGCCCTTCAGCAGGGTGACCCCGCGGCCGAGCGCGCGCCCGATCGGGGCGGCGGTCTCCTGCGCGCGGGTCGCCCGTGACGCGTACAGGCCCCGGACGGGCCAGCCGGCGAGCAGGCCGGCGACCTCCTCGGCCTGGGCGCGGCCCAGCTCGTCGAGCGAGGGGCCGGGCAGCGCGGTGTCGAGGCGGTGCCGCACGTTGGACGGGGTGCGGCCGTGCCGGACCAGCACCAGGCGCAGCGTGCCGTCGTCCGGCGGGACCTGTGCGGTCCGGCTGCCGGTGCCGACGGCGGCGAAGGAGGCGGCGCCGTCGTGCTCGTCGTCGGTCGGGTGGCTCACGTGTCGGCTCCCCGTCGGACCGCGGCGAGCCAGCGCTCGGACGCGGCGTAGTCGTCGGTGGTGGCGACGCCGAGCGCCGCCACGGGGCTCCCCACCCCGGCCGCGGGGGCGGCCGGTGCGGGATCGGATCGCGGGAACGACCCGAGGTAGATGAGCCGGTCGCAGCGACGGTGCAGCGCGGCCAGGGCCTCCCCCATCGCCGGGTCGGCGACGTGGCCCGAACAGTCGAGGTGGAACCAGTACTCGGCGTGGCGGTCCTTCACCGGGCGGGACTCGATCCGGGTCAGGTCGATCCCGCGGACCGCGATCTCGGTGAGCAGGCCGAGCAGGGTTCCGGGCCGGTTCGTGGTCGTCGCGGCGATGGTGGTGCGGTCCCAGCCGGTCGGCGGCGGCGGCGGGCCGGGGCGGGTGAGCAGCACGAACCGGGTGACGGCGCCCGCGTTGTCGGCGATGTCGTCGGCCAGCACCTCCAGCCCGTGCTGGGTGGCGGCGAGCGGGGCGGCGACGGCGGCGTCGACCTCGCCCCGGGCGGCCTGGGCCGCGGCCTCCGCCGTGGAGGAGCTGACCCGGACCTCGGCGCCGGGCAGGTGCTCGGCGAGCCAGCCGCGGGTCTGGGCGATGCCGTGGCCGTGGGAGGCGACCGAGCGGATCGCGTCCCGCGTGGTGCCCGTGCGGCCCATCAGGCAGAACCGGACCGCGATCCGGGCCTCGCGGGCGAGCACCAGCGGCGGGTCGGCCACGAGCCCGTCGAGCACCGGCGGGACGGCGCCCTCGACGGTGTTCTCGATCGGCACGCAGCCGGCGTCGACGGAGCCGTCGCGGACGGCCGCCAGCACCGCGGGGGCGCCGGGCAGCGGCACCAGCTCGGCGCCACGGGACTCGGGCAGCGTCAGCAGGGCCTGCTCGGTGAACGTGGCGTGCGGCCCCAGGAATCCGATCCGCATCCGATGCGTCCTGATCAGTCCAGCAGCCCGAGGGCGACGAGGTCGGCGATCGGGACCGGATCGGGGTCGACCCCGCAGCGCGGCAGGACGGTGCGGACCTGCTCGACGGCGGCCTCGGGCAGCTCGTCGAGCTCCCGGGCGAGCTTCTCGCCGTCGGTGCAGGACAGGGCGTCCTCGGCCGGGTCGGGCGAGGCGCTGACCCCGGTCATCCGCGCGACGGCGGCGATCAGGTTCAGCAGGCCGTGGCGGCCGCGGGGCGTCGAGGCGGACGGGTCCTCGCGGACGATCCGGTCGATGCCCTGCGCGGAGATCCCGCCGGTGCCGCTCTCCAGGCCCGCCAGCAGGAACTTGTGCACGTCGACGATCTCCGGCACGTCGGAGGCGCGCGGCCCGCCGAGGCGGATCTTCGGGGTGCAGCCGTGCTCGGCGACCTTGCGGACGGCGGCGAGCCAGGCGAGCGTGCCGTCGGCGTCGCCCTCGACGGGGCGGCGCGGCTCGACGACCGGGGTCACCTCGTCCGGCACGAACTCCGACACGCGCTCGAGCCAGACCCCGTCGACGTCCGGCGGCGCGACGCACTCGACGGTGCTCGGGGTGAGCAGGCTGGAGCGCGAGAACACCGTCGACAGTGCCTTCGGCACCGCGCCCAGCCCGGTGTCGACGACGAGGGCCATCTCCGCGGGCCGGCTCGGCGCGGAACGGGCGAGCTCGGTGACGACGGCGGGCAGCTGCGACGCGGGGCAGACCAGCCGTCCGACGAGGCCTCCGTAGTGGCCGTCGCGGGCGGCGAGATAGCGCGACACGACGGCGTCGACGCCCGGTGCGACGGTCCTCGGCTGCAGCAGGCTGGTGTCGTCGACCAGCGCGGCGAGCAGCGGACGGATCGGCCACGGGTCGGCTGAGGAACCCGAGGGCACGGTCATCACGTCGACAGACGCTAACGGTCGGGTCACGGAGCGCACGCAGAGGGGGTTGTCCCCCTGTGTCACGCGGCACTGGACAGGCGACACTTCCTCCTGCTTAGGTAAGGGTTACCTAATCGGAGGTGAGAGTGGGAACGACCCGAGTGCGCCGCCCCCCGACGCCCGCCGTCGCCGAGCGAGCCCGCAGCCTCGTCACCCGTGGTGGCCGCGCGGCACTCGTCGGCACCGGTGAGCCGGAACCGTGTGCGCCGCTGATGCACTACACCTGGCCGGACGGCACGACCGACCTGCTGCTGCCCGACGACCACGTGCTCCGCGAGCGCACCCGGCTCACCGCGGGCGGGCTCCCGGTGATGCTCGAGCTGACCGGCAGCACGCCGGTTCCGCTCGACGAGCCGGTCCGGGAGCTGCTGTGGCTGGTCGGGACGCTGCACGAGCCGGACCCGACGACCGGCCGGGAGCGGGCCCTGCGGCTCGCCGAGAAGGCTCCGCACCCCAACCTCCTCGACGCCGGGCGCGGCGCGACCCTGCTGCGGCTGCGCCCGTCATCGGCGGTGTACTCCGACGCCGAGGGCTGCGCACCGGTCTCGCCGGCCGAGCTCGCGGCGGCCGAGCCCGACCCGTTCTGCCGGGTCGAGCAGGCATGGCTGGAGCACCTGGACCGGGCCCACCCGGAGATGCTGTGCGCGCTGCGCCGTCACCTGCCCGACGGGCTGGGGTTCGTCGGCGGCCGGATCCGTCCGGTCGGCGTGGACCGATTCGGGCTCCGCGTGCGGGTGCCCACCGCGACCGGCACCCAGGACGTGCGGCTGGCGTTCTCCGCGCCCGCCGACACCCCCGAGGAGCTGCAACGCCGGTTCGCCGAGCTGGTGGGCTGCCCGGCCGGGGGCCGCTGAGCCGGACTCAGGGCCCGGCGGGTGCCAGGTGCTCGGCCTGCACCTTCCGGGTCACCTTGCGCTCGGCGACGAACGAGGCGACCGGGATCGTGCCCGCGGCCAGGATGACGACGGCGAACACCGGCTTCCAGCGGCAACGCTCGGCCAGGATCAGCGTGCACACGATGTAGATCATGTACAGGAACCCGTGCACCATCCCGATCAGCGCGACCGGGCGCGGATCGCCGAACAAGTACTTCGCCGGCATCGCGTAGAAGGTCAGCAGCAGCAGGCCGACGCCGGTGACCCAGGCGGAGATCCGGTAGGCCTTCAGGGCGGTCGCGACGGTCACGGGGTGGACTCCTCCCGGTGCCGGGCCGCCAGGCGGGCCAGCTCCTCGTTGTAGGCCCGCAGCTGCGGGTCGGTGCTGCGGGGCGGGACGGCGTTCGCCGGGCGGGACGTGAACGGCGACGGCCCGGCCGGGGCGGCCGTCGTCCCGGCCGGTTCGGCGGCGGCCGTCGTCCCGTCGGGGGTCGTCCCGTCGGGGGTCGTAGCCGTCGGCGCGGCGGGCGTGCTGGCCGGTGTGGTGGCTGTCGTCGCGGCCGGTGTCGTAGCCGTCGGCGCAGCGGGCGTCGTCCTGGCCGTCGTCCTGGCCGTCGTCCTGGCCGTCGTCGTGAGCGCGGAGGGGGTGGTCCCGGCGACCGGCGACGGGGCCGCGCCTGCGGCCTGCTGCGCCGGATCCGTGTCCGCCGCCCCCGCGGAGCCGCCGGAGGCCGCGCGCAGGTCGGCGATCTCCATGCTCAGGAAGCGCCACCACATGACGCCGAAGAAGACGGCGAACAGCGGCCACTGCAGGCCGTAGCCCACGTTGAGGGCCGAGCCCATCGCCGAACCCGCTCGTCCCCACTGCCAGATGGCCAGCCAGGTGCAGGTGACCATCGCGCCGAGTGTGAGGACGTGCCAGACCATCCACCTCGGGGACAGCAGCAGCCGCATCACGCGGACCAGGGTACGCACCCCGGCATGGCCACGGCCGGGCCCCGACGAGCGCCCGGTCACGCCGCCCGCCACCCGCCCGCGGTCCCCGGCCGCGCAGTGATCCGCAGCCCGCGGTGATCCGCGGGGCGCGCGCTGATCCGCAGGGCGCGCAGTGATCCGCAGCCCGCGCAGTGATCCGCAGGGCGCGCGCTGATTCGCGGCCCGCGCGCGTCCGGACACGCGCGAACAACGGATCACCGCGCGCGGAGTGGATCACGGGCCATCGATCACCGCGCGCACCGTGCGTCGCCGGGCTGCGGCACGCACCGACCGCCGCCCGACGGCTCGGCCCCCGGAGCCGTCCGGCACCCGGTGCGATGATCGGCCCATGACGAGCGGACCGGCCCCGGCACGACCGCGTGGGTCCCTGCGGGACTGGCTCAGCCCGGCGCCCCCGTCCTTCCCGGGCGTCGCCACCGACCCCCGCGAGCGACGGCTGATCGGCCTGGAGATCGCCGTCGTCCTGACCGTGACGCTGGGCCTTTCCGCGGTGCGCAGCGCGCTGTCGCTGCTCGAGGCCCTCCTGAACCCCGCCCCGCTCGCCGACCAGCAGGTCACCCTGAACGCGCCGGCGTCCACCGACGCGTGGATCGACCTCGCGTTCCAGCTGGTCCGCGCGCTGCAGCTGGCCGGATGGGGCGCGCTGGCCGCGTACCTGCTGCTGCGGGCGGGCATCGCGCTGGGCCGGGTCGGGCTCGACGGGCGGCGGCCGTGGCGCGACGCGGCGCACTCCGCGGGCCTCGCCGCGCTGATCGGCATCCCCGGGCTGGGGCTCTACCTGGTCGGACGGCTCGCCGGGATCACCCCGGACGTCGCGCCCAGCACGCTGACCGACCAGTGGTGGCGGATCCCGGTGCTGGCGCTGTCCGCGACGGCGAACTCCTGGGCGGAGGAGGTCGTCATGATCGGCTACCTGCTCACCCGGCTGCGGCGGCTCGGCTGGTCGGAGAACCGCTCGGCGTTCGCGGCCGCCGTCCTGCGCGGGTGCTACCACCTGTACCAGGGGATCGGCGCGTTCGTCGGCAACCTGGTCATGGGCCTGGTGTTCGCCCGCTACTGGCAGCGGACGAACCGGCTGTGGCCGCTCGTCGGCGCCCATCTGCTGATCGACGTCGTGGCGTTCGTGGGGTACGCGCTGCTGGGTGGCGTCCTCCCGTTCTGACTCAGGAAAGCGGCCCTCACCAGGGGAAAGGTGACCCTGTCCAACTGAGACGGACGCCCTTTCTGGAGCCGTTCCAGGAAACGCCGACGGTCGGTAACCTGGATGTCATGACCGACGAATCGAAGTTCCACGCCCTGCTGCGCGACCAGGTCCGCAGCGAGTTCACCGCGAGCCAGCAGTACCTGGCCATCGCCGTCTGGCTCGACGACGCCGACCTCCCGCAGCTCGCCGCGCACTTCTACGCGCAGTCGCTCGAGGAGCGCAACCACGCGCTGATGATGGTCCAGTACCAGATGGACAACGACCTCACCCCGACCATCCCACCGGTCGGTGAGGTGCAGAACGAGTTCTCCTCCGTCGAGGAGCTCGTCTCGCTCGCGCTGACCCAGGAGAAGCAGGTCACCGAGCAGATCACCACGCTGGCCCGTACCGCCCGCGACGAGGGCGACTACCTCGGCGAGCAGTTCCTGCAGTGGTTCCTCAAGGAGCAGGTCGAGGAGGTCGCCTCGATGACGACGCTGCTCACCATCGTCCGCCGCGCCGGGGACGACCTCTTCCACGTGGAGGACTTCGTCGCCCGCGAGATGACGAACGGCGGGGGCGGCGACCCGGCCACCCCGCCGGTCGCCGGCGGCGCCCTGTAAGCGCCCGTCCGTCGGTCCGCAGCGCCGCTCCGGCGCCCCCGAGCAGGGGGGCGCCGGAGCGTCCGCACGACTACCGCAGGGTGATCTGCTTGCCCGCGAGCACGTCGCGCGCCCGGTGCTCGGACTCGGTGAGCGGCGTGGCGTCCAGCCCGGCCACCGCCTCGTCGAGTCGCTTCGCGAACTCCGCGGCGGGACCCGCCCACTCCGAGGAGTGCATCTCCCGGTCGACGTCCCAGACCGGGACGAGCAGCCCGTGCGCCCGGAACGACCCGGCGTAGCGGGAACCCTCGCCCAGCTCCAGGCCGCCCTCGCCGGACAGCCGCGCCAGCGCCGCCATCAGGGTCGTCTCGTCCTCGGTCCGTACCCAGCGCACGTGCGCCTTCGAGCCGGTGTCGACCCAGTACGCCCCACGCACGCCGTCTGCGGTCACCGCCTCGGTCGGCATGATCACCGAGTTGGCGCGCTCCAGCATCGCCTGCGCCTCGGGGTCAGGGCTCTCCGACGGCAGCCACCACGCGAAGTCGGCGTGCACCGTCGGCTCCAGCGGCGTGCCGGGCTCCAGCACGTCCTGCAGCCGCTCACCGGTGTGGCGCCCGGCGCCGACGACCGGCAGCGACGATCCCGGCTCGGCCGAGCGCGCCCAGGCGAGCGCCCCGGCCAGGTCGGCCGAGAGGTCACCGGAGCGGGTCTGGACCTGCATGCCGAGCAGGACCTCGCCGTTGTCGCGCACGATCGCGGCGGACGCGCCCGGCAGCACCGAGGCCAGCGTGACCGGCCCGCCGGTACGGACCGGGAGGGGCGCCGTCGCCGACGGGAGGAACTCCCGCATGGCGACGAGGTCGGGCTCTGCCGCGAGGCCCTCGAACGGCCGGATGACGATCACGTCGTCACCGGCGCCGTGGCAGGCCTTGTACCGCTTGCCGGAGCCGCAGGGGCACGGCCGGCGGGGGTTGTCCCCCGCGTCGGCGGTGCTGGCACGGTTGCGCGTCTTCTTACCCATCGCCGGGCAAGGTAGCGGGTCGTGCATGCCTTCGATCCGGCCGACCCCGGTTTCCTCGCCGACCCCTACCCCACCTACGCGGCCCTGCGCGCCGCCGGACCGGTCCACGACCACCCCGGTCTGGGCGTTCCGGTCGCGGTGACGCACGCGGCCTGTTCGGCCGTGCTGCGCGACCGCGGGCTGGGCCGGATCTGGTCCGACGCCGAGCCCGCGGCCGAGCTGGCCGCGTTCAACCTGCTGCACCGCAACTCGCTGCTGGAGCGGGAGGGCGAGCCGCACACCCGGCTGCGGCGCCTGGTGGCCTCGGCGTTCGCCCGCGGCCACACCGAGCGGTTGGCCCCGCTGGTGCGGGCGCGGGCCGGCGCCCTGGTCGACGATCTGGTGGCCCGCGTCCGGGACGGCGCCCCCGCCGACCTGGTCGAGCTCGTCGCCGCCCCGCTGCCGGTGGCCGTGATCGCCGACCTGCTCGGTGTACCGGAGGACCGCCGGGCGCCGCTGCGGGACTGGTCCGACGCGATCGTGCGGATGTACGAGCCCGACCCCGGCGACGACGGCCGGCGCGCGGCCGAGCAGGCGGCGGCCGACTTCACGGCCCTGCTGCGGGAGCTGGTCGAGGAGCGCCGCTCCGGGCGGATCGCCACCGACCCGGCCGGTCGCCGCGACCTGCTCGCCGACCTGCTGGCGGTGCGCGACGACGAGACCGGCGAGCGGACCCGGCTCGACGAGGACGAACTGGTCGGCACCGCGGTGCTGCTCCTGATGGCCGGCCACGAGGCGACGGTCAACGTCGTCGGGAACGGCGTGCACGCCCTGCTCCGGCACCCGGACCAGTGGCGACGGCTGCTCGACGACCCAGGACTGGTCGGAACGGCCGTCGAGGAGCTGATCCGCTTCGACGCCCCGCTGCAGCTGTTCGAGCGGACCGCCGTCGTCGACACCACGATCGCCGGCCACGTGGTCCCCGCGGGCACCCGGATCGCGACGCTGCTCGGCGCGGCCGGGCGCGACCCGTCGGTCTTCGGCGACGACGCCGACCGCCTCGACGTCGGCCGTTCCCCCAACCCCCACCTGGGCTTCGGGGCCGGGGTGCACTACTGCCTGGGCGCCCCGCTGGCCCGGCTGGAGATCGCCGAGGTGCTGCGCGCGCTGCTGGAACGCCTGCCCGACGCCGCCGTCGACGGCGAGCCGGTCCGGCGCCCGCGGTTCGTCATGCGCGGCTGGGCGGAGCTGCGGCTGACCCCGGGCAGCACCCGGTGAACCGAATGCCGTAACAATTCCAGAGCCGAACGGTCCATTCCTGGAAGCCGTCGGATCGTTGTCGACGGCGCCGCGCAATCACGGACGGGAAGGTGCATCGGAAAAGACGCGCACCGCCGTCGACGGCCACCCGCGGACGTGGTGGAATCGTCGGCAATGGAATCGTGGTCGGAACTTCTGCGCACCGTTCTCGGCGTGCCGGGGACGGGCTACGCCTGCGTCGCCGACCCCGCCACGGGGGAGCTCGTCGCGGCCGCGGGCGAGCGGGCCGTGCCCGGCCTCGCGGAGGTGCTCGACTGGGGCGCCGCGCAGGTCGGCGGACCGGGACCGGTGTTCGAGGACGCGGTGGTCACCACCCGGGAGGGCGATCACCACCTCCTGCGGGCGCTGCCCCGCGACGGCGCGGCCCCGCTGCTCGCCTACGCCCACCTCGACCGGTCCGGCAGCCCGGTCGCGCTGGCCCGCCGGGCCCTGCGTCCGGCCGGCGCGACACCGGCACGAACGCCGGAACCGACACCGACAGCGACATCGACATCGACTGATCAGCAGGTCAAAGCCACCATCGGGGCGCCGGTCGCGACCCGCCCGGTGATGCGGGTCCGGCCGGTCACCCCCGCCACGTCACCTCCCGGGCGGGTGGACACCCCACCGGCGACGATCGCGGTGCCGTCGCCCACGCCGGTGCCGGGCGCCGAGCGCACCCCGGCTCCGGCCGTCCCGCTCCCCCGGCGCGCGCCCGGACCCGCCGAGACCTCCGACGCGGCAGATCCCCCCGACACGGCCGACGGTGACGACGCGCACGCCGGAGCCACCCCCGAGGGCGGCAGGTGGGCCGACGACCTGGGCACCATGTCCCGGATCCTCGCCGCGCTGCGCCGGCTGGACCCGTCGTCGGCGTCGGGGTGTTGACGCTCCGGAATTGCGCGTTATCGTTGTCGGCCCCGGCGCCGGAAAGATCCGAGATCATTCTTCGTGAAATGCGGAACGGATCGCGGCGCAGACTCCCCCGAGATCGTCGCGGCGATTGCCTCGCGGAAGGCTCCTGACATGAACAACATCGATCGTTCCCTCGACATGGCCGCCAACATCAAGGGCGCGTTCGCGGTCGCGATCGTCGACTTCGAGAGCGGGATGACGCTGGGATCGCGCGGGGGAAGCCCCGAGTTCGACCTCGACGTCGCCGCGCCCGGGAACTCCGAGGTCGTCCGCACGAAGCTCGAGGTCATGCAGAAGCTGGGTCTGCGCGAGAACATCGAGGACATCCTGATCACCCTCGACACCCAGTACCACCTGATCCGGATCATCCGCGGCACCGACGAGCAGCTGTTCTTCTACCTCGTGCTCAACCGTGCCCAGGCCAACCTGGCGATGGCCCGCCGCGACCTGCGCGTCATCGAGCAGCAGTTCGCGATGACCTCGCCGCAGGCCGGGGCGCCGCAGCCGCAGGGCCAGGCGTTCTTCCCCGCCCAGCAGCGCTGAGGCCCCCGCGACCACGCCTCCCATGGGACGTCACCGGCACGCCGTCGCCGTGCGCACCGACGGGCTGGCCGCCGTGCTGGGTCCGCTGTTCTTCGACCCGCGGATCCGCTCGGCGGCCCTGCTCGACGTGGACAGCGGAATGGTGCTCGACGTCTGCGGGCCCGACACCGCCGTCGGGCGGACGGGCCGGGGTGTCCCCGCGGCTCACGACCACCGCGACGAGGTCCGCGGCGCGGCGCACGCCGAGCTCGTCAGGATCGCGCTGGCCCTCGCCCCCAACGCGGGCGGGCGGCTCGGGCTCGTCCTGGAGGCCGGCCCGGACCGGCACGTGCTGCGGACCGTCGCCGACCCGCACGGCGGGCGGCTGGCCCTGTCGGTGGTCGTGCGCGGCCCCGACCGGGCCGTGCGGCGGGTGCGCAAGCTGCTGGAGGAGGTCTCCGACGCGGCGCTGACCGCGGGCCCGTCGACGGCGGTCCGCCCCGGATCCGCGGGCTGGGCGGCCACGCCGACCACCTCCGCGCCCGCGCCGGACCACCCGGCACCGGTTCCGTCGCCCACTCCTGCGGTCCGGCCGGACGCCGCCCCGGCGTCGGGTCCGCCGGGGTTCGGCCCGCCGGGCCCGTCCGGGTTCGGTCCGCCGGGCCCGCCCGGGTTCAGCCCGCCGGGTCCGCCGCCCCGGTCGGGCCCGATGCCGCCGTCGGCGCTGCCTGCGGGGCCGCCGTCCCAATCGGGACCGCCGTCGCCGCGCCCGCCGTTCCCGCCGGCACCGACACCAGCAGCTGCCGGGGACCCTGCGGCCGCGTCTCCAGCAGAGCGGTGAGCATGCGGACGACCCGGATCGTGCGCCACGCCGTGACCGCGGCGAGCACGTCGGCCCAGGCGTGCAGGACGACCCCGTCGGCCAGCGCCTGCGTGCCGGTGCGGAACCGCCAGACCAGGACCACCGCGCCGAGCACGACGCACGCCGCCCACAGCGCCCACCAGACCAGCAGCTCCCGCGACGGCGACGGCCGCCGTTCCGGTGGCAGGTCCAGTGCGGCGTGCTCGGTCTCGGCCAGCAGCGAACCGGGCGCGACCAGGTTCCAGCCGGGCACCACCCAGCCCGCGACGACCCACCGGCGGCTCCGCCAGGCGCGCGTCCCCGCACGGTCCGCGGCCGCCCGGTAGGTCCACAGGCTCCACGAGATCATCAACACCCCGGCGGCGATCGTCGCCACCACCGAGGACCAGCCGCCGAACCACACCAGCGCGTCGGACACTCCGACGGCCTCCGGGGACAACGCGTCGGACCGGCTGAACAGCAGCAGCACGTACCGCCACACCTCGGCGACGGCGGCGATCCCCGACACGACGACCACCACCCACAGCACGGGTACCAGCTGCGCGGCCAGCGCGCGGGCCCGGTCGACCGGCCGGAGCGGGCCCTCACCGGGTACCGGCGCGATCCGCCAGGGCCCCACCGGGAGGCCCCAGCGCGGGACGGCGCGGTAGCGGGGCGGACCGGTGTAGCGGTCCCGACGGGCGGCGGGCTCGGCGGCCGGGCCACCGGGCGTCGTCGCGACCCAGTCGAGGGCGGCCAGGTAGCGACCGCACCACGGGCAGAACGCGCCCCCACCGGGGGGAGCCGTCCGGCCGCAGCGTGGGCACGGCGGGCCCGGCCGTCGGGGCGCCGGCGCGGACACGGGTCAGGCGATCCGGGGGGCGCTGCCGTCGTCGGTCACGATCGTGCGGCCCTGGGCGGCCCAGTCCTGCATGCCGCCCTCGACGTTCACCGCCGGGAAGCCCTGCTGGGTCAGGTAGGCGACGACCCGGGCCGACCGGCCGCCGGAGCGGCAGACGACGTAGAGCGGGTCGTCGGTGGGGACCTCGCCCATCCGGGCGGCCAGCTCGGACATCGGCAGGTGACGGGCGTGCGGGGCGTGCCCGGCGGTCCACTCGTCGAGCTCGCGGACGTCCAGCATCGGGGCGTCGGCGGGGAGAGCGGACACGCTCACGGCGGGAACCGGGTCGGACATGGCGCCATCCTGCCACGCCACCCCGTCAACCCGCCGTGAGCGGCGTGGCTCAGCGGCCGTCGTCGCGGTAGAGCGACCCGTGCGGGATCGTCACCTCGTTCGGGTCCAGCGGCGGCTGCGCGGCCCGGTACCCGCCGGTGGCCTGCGCGGGCCGGTACCCGCCGGTGCCCTGCGGTCCCGGCGGGCGGCCCGTCCCGTACCGGTCCGGACGTCCGTCGGCGCCGACCACGGGCTGGACACCGGTCAGACCGGTGTTGCCGAACAGCTCGCCGGCCTGGCGGCTGGTCTGCGGCCGTTGCCCCGGGTTCGGCCGGGGCTGCGGACGCGGCTGCGAGCGGTGCCGACCGGAGCCCTCGGTCTCGCGCCGCGGGATCCCGATGAGGTCCTCGGCGGGGACCGCGGTCGGCTTCGGCGCCTCCTTCGGCGCGGTGGTCGCGCGGACCGCACCGGCACCGGTGAGCGAGCGGACCTCCATCTCAGCGAAGCGGGCGGCGTTGAAGCGCTCGCGGCCGCCGAGGAAGGTGCCGATGATGCCCAGCGCGAACGACACCGGGATCGACACCAGGCCGGGGTTGGACAGCGGGAAGAACGCGAAGTCCACGTTCGGCACCATCGAGGTCGGGGACCCGGACACGGCCGGGGAGATCACGATGAGGCCGACGCAGACGATCACGCCGCCGTAGATGCTGCACAGCGCGCCGGTCGTGTTGAACCGCTTCCAGAACAGCGAGAACAGGATCGTCGGCAGGTTCGCCGACGCGGCGACGGCGAACGCCAGCGCCACCAGGAACGCGACGTTCTGCCCGTTGGCGACGATCCCGCCGCCGATCGCGACCAGGCCGATGACCAGCGCGGTCGTGCGGGCGACCTTCACCTCGGCGTCCGGCGTGGCGGTGCCACGGCGCAGCACGTTGGCGTAGACGTCGTGGGCGAACGAGGCCGATGCGGTGATCGTCAGACCGGCGACGACGGCGAGGATCGTCGCGAACGCCACCGCGGAGATCAGGCCGAGCATGATCTCGCCGCCGAGCGCGTAGGCCAGCAGCGGCGCGGCGTCGTTCTGGTTCGCGCGGGTGATCGTCCCCGGCGGCAGCAGCGCCGTCGCGCCGTAGCCGAGCACCAGCGTGAACAGGTAGAAGATGCCGATCAGCCAGATCGCCCAGACCACCGAGCGGCGGGCCTCCTTGGCCGAAGGCACGGTGTAGAAGCGCATCAGGATGTGCGGCAGGCCCGCCGTACCGAGCACCAGCGCGAGACCGAGCGAGATGAAGTCGATCTTGTTCGTGTACTGCAGGCCCGGGTTGAGGATGGCCTCGCCGCGCTCGGAGTTCCGGGTGGCCTGTTCCAGCACCGCGGACAGGTTGAACCCGTAGCGGCCGAGCACCCAGGTGGTCAGCACCGCGGCGCCGGTGAGCAGCAGGCCGGCCTTGATGATCTGCACCCAGGTGGTGCCCTTCATCCCGCCGAACAGCACGTAGACGACCATGAGGCCGCCGACGACGACGATCACCAGCGCCTGCGAGAGCTTGTCGGTCTTCGGGATCTGCAGCAGCAGCGAGATCAGCCCGCCGGCCCCGGCCATCTGCGCGATCAGGTAGAAGAGCGAGACGACCAGCGTCGAGGTCGCGGCGGCCGCGCGGACCGGGCGCTGACGCATCCGGAACGCCAGGACGTCGCCCATCGTGAAGCGGCCGGTGTTGCGCAGCAGCTCCGCGACGAGCAGGAGCGCCATCAGCCAGCCGACGAGGAAGCCGACGGAGTAGAGGAAGCCGTCGTAGCCGTAGAGGGCGATGGCCCCGGCGATGCCGAGGAATGAGGCCGCGGACAGGAAGTCACCGGCGATCGCGGTGCCGTTCTGCGGGCCGGTGAAGGCGTGCCCACCGGTGTAGTAGTCGGCGCGGGTGGCGTTGGTGCGGCTCACCCGCAGCACGATCATCAGCGTCACGATCACGAACAGCAGGAAGAACCCGAGGTTCGCGGTGACCGAGCCGACCGACTCGGCCTGGGCCAGTACGGACGTGGTCATGCGCGCACCTCCGCCTGCTCGACCCGAGCGCGCAGTTCGGCGCTCGGGCCGTCGATCTCACGCTCGGCGAACCGGACGTACAGGGTCGTGATCAGGAAGGTGGAGACGAACTGGCCGAGGCCGACGAGCAGCCCGACCGTGATCGTGCCGACGACCCGGATGGACATGAACTCGGGGGCGTAGCTGGCGAGACCGACGTAGGCGAGGTACCAGGCGAGGAAGATCGCGGTCATCGGGAACACGTAGCGCCGGAGGCGGCTGCGGTACGCCCGGAACTCGGGACTCGCCTGGACCTGCTGGTAGATCGTGCCGGCCGAGCGCTCTGCAGGGCTGCTCATGGCGCCGGTTCCTTTCGGGTCGTGCTGCGGGGAGCCGGGCCGCGTCGTGGCCGGGGGACCGCGGCGCGTCCCCGGGGGACACACTTCACCCGGAACAACGACCGGGTATCGCGTCGGGGAACGTCGTTGCGTGCCGATACCGACGAGAACCCCGGTCCGGACGAACCCACCCGTCCGAACGGTGACGCTGTGTAGACCCGTTCGGCGGAGACCCGTCAGGCCCTGTCGTCCAATCGGTCCCGCATGAGACCCAGCCGTTCGGGTGCGTGCAGGCGCAGGAGCACCTGGCCCGCGTCGACGGGGCGGCGCGCCCGGGTGAACCGGGACACCAGCGCCATCGTCGCGAACGCCAGCGGCACGCTGACGATCGCCGGCCGGTACAGCAGGACCCCGATCCAGTCGGCCTGCGGACCAAGCCCGGAGACGTCGACCCCGGCGAGCGCCGCGACGACCGCACCGGCCGACACCACCCCGCCGACGACCACCCCGGCGATCGCGCCGACATCGGTCAGCCCGCGCCACCAGATGCCCAGGACGAGCAGCGGACAGAACGTGGACGCGGCGACGGCGAACACCAGCGCGACGGCCTCGGCGAAGTTCAGGCCGGTCGGCACGAGTGCGACGATCGTCGGCGGCACCCCGGCGAGCACCGTCGCCAGCGGGAAGCGCCGGGTCATCCGGCCGGGCCGGGGCAGCACGTCGGTGGACACGACGCTGGCCAGGCTGACCAGCAGGCCCGACGCCGTCGACAGGAACGCGGCCCACGCCCCCGCCGCGACGAGGCCGCCCACCAGCGCGCCGAGCAGCCCGCTGCCCAGGATCGCGGTCGGGAGCAGCAGGACCGCCGCGTCGGTGCGGCCGGTGACCAGCAGCTGCGGGGTGTAGACCCGCGACAGCACGCCGAGCAGCGTCACCAGGACGTAGAAGCCGCCCAGCATCGCCAGGACGAGCACGGCGCTGCGACGCGCCGCCCGGCCGTCGGAGTTGGTGTAGAAGCGGCCGAGCACGTGCGGCAGGCCCATGGTCCCGAGGAACGTGGCGAGGATCAGCGAGTAGGTCGCGAGCAGCTGGTGCTGATCGGAGCCGGCGAACGGGCGCAGCCAGCTCTCGTCGTCGGTCGGGGCACCGCGTGTGACCGGCACCGGGGCGCCCGCGGCGAACCGCAGCTCGGTCCCGGCGGTGACCTCGTGGGTGGATCCGGCGACCCAGCGCAGCGGGCCGTCGACCGGCTGCCCGTCGACGGTGCCGCGGGCGACGACGTCGACGGCCAGCCGCGCCTCGAGCGTCACCGGGGTGGCGACCGAGACGGTCGTGGGCTCGCGGAACTCCGGCGGCTCGTCGCGGGCGAAGGTGTGGCCGTCGCCGAGCCAGACGGCCAGGCCGATCACGGCCGGCACGGCGAGCGCGGTCAGCTTGAACCAGTACTGGAACGCCTGCACGAACGTCACCGAGCGCATCCCGCCGAGCGCGACGGTGGCGACCACGATCACCCCGGCCGCGCCGGAGCCGATCCAGTCGGGCAGGCCGGTGACGATGCCGACGGTCAGCCCGGCGCCCTGCAGCTGCGGCAGCAGGTAGAGCCAGCAGATGACGATGACGACGGCCGCGCAGACCTTGCGCAGCATCGGCGAGGCGAGCCGGGCATCGGCGAAGTCGGGGACGGTGTAGGCGCCCGATCGGCGTAGCGGCGCGGCGACGAACAGGAGCAGGAACAGGTAACCGGCGGTGTAGCCGACGGCGTACCAGAGCGCGTCGACACCCTGGACGAGGATCAGCCCCGCGATGCCGAGGAACGAGGCCGCCGACAGGTACTCGCCGGAGATCGCGCCGGCGTTGAGCCGCGACGGCACCGACCGGGACGCGACGAGGAAGTCCGAGGTCAGCCTGGTCCGGTGGGCGATGGAGCCGATCACGGAGGACGCGACCGCCACCAGGACGATCGCGACCAGCGACAGGATCGCGGTCAGGCTCATCGATCGGCCACGTCGTCGGCGAAGTCCTGTTCCGCCGCCTCCGCGGAGCTCACGTACCACCAGCCCAGGCCCAGCAGGAACGGGTAGACGAGCACGCCGAGCAGCAGCCACGGCAGCCGGATGCCCAGCACCTCGATCTGGCCGAGGACCGGGACCGCGATGAACAGGGCGGGCAGTACACCCAGCCCGATCAGCGCGACGACGCTGACCCGCAGCGCGAGCAGCAGCTGGGTGCGGACCAGGGAGTTGCGCAGCAGGGTGCCGACGGCGCCCGGGTCCTGCACGTCGGACAGCCCGCGCGAGGACTGCGCGGTCGAGCGGCGCTCGGAGAGCACGATGCGGACGCGCCCGGCGCCGAGCTCGTCGTCGCCGGGCTCCTCGGCGGCCGCCGGCGGGTCGGTGGGCTCGGCGGAGAACGGGCGGGGGCGGGCGCCGGTGTAGGGCGCCGCGGCGACCGGGGCGAACGGCTGGGGACCGGGCTCGACCGACGGCTCGGGAGCCGGGGCGACGTCGACCTCGGGGGCGCGCCAGATGACCTCGGTGCGTTCGAGGGGGCCGCCGCGCAGCTCGTCGAGCTCCTCGTCGAGCTCGTCCTCGTCCGGGAGGTCGTCGTCGTCCAGCTCGTCGTCGGTGCGGTAGTCGGCGCGGTAGTCGGTGCCGTGGTCGCCGTGGTCGGTGCGGCCGGCCGCGGGGCCGAACCGGTCGGCGGGGTCCGGGCGGAACGGCGTCGGGGCGACGGGATCGCGTCGTCCCGCCGCGGACCAGCGGGTGGGGACCGGGCGGGTCTCGGTGGATCCCTCGGGACCCGGCCGGTCGGCCGGTGCGGCGACGGTCGTGTCCCCGGTCGCGTCCTCGGTCCCGTCTGCGCGCTCGTCCGCGCTGCCGGGGCGGGCCGGGAGCCCGGTGCCGTCCGTGCCGCGCGGGTCCGCCGTGTCCGTGTCCCGGGCCGTGTCGGCGACGGTCGCGCCGTCCGTTGCCCCGGTCGCGCCTGTCGCGCCGGTCGCGTCCGCCGTGTCGGCAGCACTCGCGGTGTCGGCAGCTCTCGCGGTGTCGGGGGTGCCCGCCAGGAGCGCGCTGCGGTCGGGGGACCAGGTGCTCGACCACGACGTCGCGCCCGGGACGCGCTGGGGAAGGCCGGAGCCGCCGCCGGTCGGGGGCCACTGCTTCCCGCTGTCGGTGACGTCCGGAGCCGGGGTCGGCGCACCGCTGTCGGCGACGTCCGGTGCCGGGGTCGCGGCGGGGGCCGGCGGCCAGCCGGGGCCGGGGCGCACACCCTCCGGGGCGTACGGGTCCGGCACGAGGTTGGCGCGCGGCCGAGCCGGGCGGGCGCGGGTGGGGTGGACCGGCGGGCCGTAGGTCTCGCGCGCGTCGAGGTCACGGTCCTCGGGGTCGCCGTCGTCCGGGGCGCCGTCGTCCGGGGCGTAGCCGCCGTCGCGCGGCGTCGCGTCATGCGGGGTCGCACCGCGCGGGCTCGGGGCTGGCGGAGTCGGGGCAGGCTGCGGCGCGGTGGGTACGGCAGGCGGCGTGGCGGTCCCGGCCCCGGTCGCGACGCCACGAGCGGCGGCGCCGCGGGGCGGGTCGTCGTGGTCGGGATAGGGCGCCGGCGCGTCGTCGGGGTCGGCCTGCCCACGGTCCCGGTGCGGCGTCGGGGACGGGTCGACGCGGGCGTGCCGGCCGGTCCCCCCGGCCCGGTCCGCGACACGACGGGCGATCTCGGCCTGGAGCCAGCCGGCGCCGCCGGCGTCGGCGGGTTCCTCCGCCGCGCGACGGGCACGGCGAGCGGCGCGGCCCCCGGTCGCGGCGGTCGCCTCCCGGTCGCGGGAGGTCCGGTCGCCGGATCCCGGGTTGCCGGGACCCGGGGTGACCGGGCCCCGGTGACTGGGGACGCGGTCGTCGGGAGCGGTGTCACGGGGCGCGCCGCCACTGGATGACGAGGCGCTGGACGTCGAGGCCGTGGGCGTCGAGGCCGTGGGCGTCGAGGCCGTGGGCGTCGAGGCGCCGGGCCTCGGAGCGCCGGGCCTCGGAGCGCCGGAGACCGGGCCGCCGGAGGTCGGACCGCCGGTGGGCCCGGGCGCGGCCGGAGCGGGACCGGCGGCACGCGGAACGGCCCCCTCGGATCCGGGGGTGGCGGTCGGTTCCGGGCGGGGGGTCGGCCGGGAGGCCGGACGCGGCCCGGGGCCACCATCGGGCCGGTACCCATCGGCCGGCCGCGGGTGCGGACCGGACGCGTACGAGCCGCGCGGCTGGGCCGGGATGGCGTTCCCGGCCGGCTCCGGTGCGAGGGCGACCCGGCGGTTGCGGTGTTCGAGCGCCGGGTTCCAGGCGTCGAGACCGGCGACGGCGCCGTCCGGGTACGGGCGCGACCGAGCGGGATCCGGCCGGGCCTCGGGCGCGGGGGCGGGGGCGCCCTGGTCCGCGCGGGGGCCGGCGACCGTCGCGTCGGGTCCGGTGCCGGGCCGGTCGGACCCGTCGCGATCGTCCGCGGCCCGGTCGGACTGCGGACGCACCGACGGCGAGACGCCGCCGGTGGACCTGTTCACCTCTGGCTCCACGCCTGCTTGGTCGCGCGGACGAGGCGGTCCTTCAGTTCACGGGTGTGCCGACGGCTGACCGGCAGCTCCGCGGTCTCCGGGCCGGAGCCGATGCGCACGACGTAGCCGGACCCGGCCAGCCGCAGCTCGGTGACCAGCGGCAGCGCCACCAGGAACGAGCGGTGGATGCGCACGAAGCCGGCGTCGCGCCAGCGGTCCTCGAGCACCGACAGCGGGATCCGGACGAGGTGGCTGCCCTCGGTGGTGTGCAGCCGGGCGTAGTCGCCCTGGGCCTCGACGTAGCGCACGGCGGACCGCGGTACCAGCTTCGTGGTGCCGGCCAGCTCGACGGGGATGACCTCGTCGTCGCCACCGCTCTCCTCGCGGACGGTCTCGACCGGTCCGCTGCGACGGGTCGACAGGATCCGGTCGAGTGCGGCGGAGAGGCGCTCGGTGCGCAGCGGCTTGAGCAGGTAGTCGATGGCACCCACGTCGTAGGCGTCGACCGCACGGTCGTCGTGCGCGGTGACGAAGACGATCGCCGGCTGCACGGCCATGTTCTGCAGCACCCGGGCCAGCTCCAGGCCGTCGAGGCCGGGCATGCGGATGTCGAGGAACACCGCGTCGATGTCAGTCTGCTCGGCGACGTCCGCGCCGCCCCCCGCACCGGGACCCGCGGCCGCCCCGGCCCGGCGGCCGTTCAGGATGCGCAGTGCCTCGGTGGACTCGCCGGCCTTGAGGACCGTCGCGACGCGCGGGTCCTCGTCGAGCAGGAAGGCCATCTCCTCGAGCGCGGGCTGCTCGTCGTCCACCGCGAGAACGACCAGTCCGCGAGTGGTGTCGTTGCTGTCCACGATCTCCTCATCCTGCTTCCTCAGCCTGCGCCGGGAAGCCCATCCGCTCGATGATCGCCCGGCGCCGCGACCATGGTGACGTGCCGACGCGCGTGATGCCAGGGCACGAACCGGATCGGTGACCGTCCGGACACGGGGTGCAGCTCGGCCGTGGTACACACGGTCACCGGTGTCACAGCCCGTAACGGGCCCACGCCGCCCGTGTCTCGAGGGCGGAGAGCAGCTCGTGCCCGGCCTCCGCGACACCGCCGGCGAGGCCTGCCCGGGCCGCGGATCCGCCCGCACCGAGGCGGGCGAGCAACGGCCTGCGCTGCTCCACCGGGCGCTGCTCGGCGTCGGGGAAGCGTTCGGTCAGGACCTCGTGGGCGCTGCCGATGCCGTCCACCAGGCCCAACGCGCGGGCCCGCTCGCCCAGCCACACCTCGCCGTCGAACAGCTCGGTGTCGGTCGCGAGCCGGTCGCCGCGCCGCTCGCGCACCCATCCGGTGAACCGCTCGTGCAGCTGTTCCTGCAGGCCGGTGAGCCAGGCGACGTCCTCGGGCCGCTCGGGCAGGAACGGGTCCAGCCGCGACTTCGACCCGCCCGCGGTGTGCAGCCGCCGGGTCACGCCCCACCGCTCGATCAGGCCGTCGAGCCCGAAACCGGCGCTGATCACGCCGATCGAGCCGACGACCGAGGTGGAGCAGGCGTAGATCTCGTCGGCAGCGCAGGCCAGCCAGTAGCCGCCGGACGCGGCGACGTCCTCGCAGAACGCCAGCACCGGCACGTCCTTCTCCGCCGCCAGTGCGCGGATGCGGTTCCCGATCAGCTCGGACTGGGTGGGCGAGCCGCCCGGGGAGTTGATCACCAGCGCGACGGCGGCGAGCCGCTCGGGCGCGAAGGCCCGCTCCAGCACCTTCTCCAGCGAGGAGATGCTGAGCACCTGGCGCGGCACCGGCGCGGCCTGGGCACTGATGACGCCCTGCAGCCGCACGACCGACACCACAGGGGGGCCGACCGACTCCCCCAGCCTGCCGGGCAGACGCGAGGTCACCGCCGCGGGAATGCGCAGGACGTCCATGCCGTCCCACCGTACGCGCGCGCACAGGGTGACGTGGTGTGACCGGATCGGCACATCTCGCTCTCGCCTGGTTCACCCGTACGGCCCAGCAGGGCGCCGGAGGGCGCCCACGGACGCCCCCGGGTCAGGCCCGGATGCCCGCCCGGAACTTCGGCACCCGCAGCGTGATCTTCATTCCGGCGCCGATGTTGGTGTCGACGACGAGGCCGAAGTTGTCGCCGAAGGCCAAGCGCATGCGGTCGTCGACGTTGCCGAGGCCGACGTGCGCGCCGGAGAGATGGGCGTCGTCGAGGTCCTCGTTGAGCCGGGCCGGGTCCATGCCGACGCCGTCGTCCTCGACGACGATCACGCACTCCGAGCCGGCGTTCTCCGCGCGGATGGTGACGGTGCCGCCGTTGGGCTTGCCGGACAGCCCGTGCCGGACAGCGTTCTCCACCAGGGGCTGCAGCGCGAGGAAGGGCAGGACGACGTTCTGCACCTCCTGGTCGATCTGGAGCTTGATGTTGAGCCGGTTGCCGAAGCGGGCCTTCTCCAGCCGCACGTAGCGCTCGATGTTGTTCAGCTCGTCGAGCAGCGTCGTGTACTCGCCTGCCGAGCGGAACGAGTAGCGGGTGAAGTCCGCGAACTCGATGAGCAGCTCGCGGGCCCGGGCCGGATCGGTGCGGATGAACGAGGCGATCGTGGTCAGTGCGTTGTAGACGAAGTGCGGCGAGATCTGGGCGCGCAGGGCGCGGACCTCGGCCCGGTTGAGCCGGGCGCGGGAGTCGTCGAGCTCGGCGAGCTCCAGCTGGCTGGAGACGTAGCGCGCGACCTCGCCGGTGGCCCGCAGAACCGGGGGGCCGGCCGTCGAGGGGGTGAGCGCGGCCAGCGTGCCGATGATGTTCCCGTCGCTCTCCAGCGGGACGACGACGATCCCGCGCACCTCGCAGCCCGGCTGGTTGCACTTGATGGCGGTGTGGCTCATCAGCTCCATGCGGCCGGTCCGGACGACCGTGTCCGCGAGCGTCTGCACGTCCTGCTGGTGCTGGTCGGCGCTGCCGTCCCAGCCCAGGACCGTGCCGCGCGAGTCGGTCATGGCCATCGCCGTGGTCTCCAGCAGCTGGCGCAGGTAGGGCAGGGCCTGCGACGCCGAGCGCGACGACAGCCCCTCCCGCAGCACCGGCGCGGCCAGCGCGACCGTGTGCAGCGCGGAGAACGTGGCCTTGGCCAGCGGCGACACCATCGTGTTGCGCCGGTTGCGCTGCCACAGGAAGAAGAACACCGCGACGACGGCGACGACGACCGCCACCACGAGCAGCAGCGCCATGGAGGGGGTGAGCGTGGTGGATCCGTCCACGACTGCGAGTACCCCCGTTCCCGCGCCCGCCACTAGCGCACCAACCGGGACAGGCGGCGGTCGGCGAGCGGTTTCCCCCCGGTCTGGCAGGTCGGACAGTACTGGAATGATCTCTCCGCGAACGACACCTCGCGCACGGTGTCGCCGCAGACCGGGCAGGGCAGCCCGGTGCGGGCGTGCACGCGCAGCCCGGAGCGCTTCTCCCCCTTGAGCTCGGCGGCGCCCTGGCCGACCGAGCGGGACACCGCGTCGGACAGCACGGCGTGCAGCGACTCGAACAGGGAGTCCCGAGCGGCGGCGTCGAGCCGGGACGCGGTGGCGTAGGGCGACAGGCGCGCGCTGTGCAGGATCTCGTCGGAGTAGGCGTTGCCGATGCCGGCGAGCGTCGACTGGTCGGTCAGCAGGGTCTTGAGCCTGCGGTTGTCGCCGTCGAGCAGCTCGTCGAGGCCCGGCCGGCTCAGCTCCAGTGCGTCCGGGCCCAGCTTCGCGATGCCAGGGACCTGCGCCGGGTCGCCCACCAGGTACACGGCGAGCCGCTTCTGGGTGCCCTGCTCGGTGAGGTCGAAGCCCGGCCCGCCGACCTGGTCGAGGTGCACCCGCAGCTGCAACGGGCCGCGACCCGGCCTGGGCGGAGTGACGCCCGCGGTGGTGTGCCAGCGCAGCCAGCCGGCCCGGGACAGGTGCGTGACCAGGTGCAACGGGCCGGCGTCGGGCCGGTCGGCGAAGTCGAGCGACAGGAACTTCCCGAACCGCGACGCCTCGGTCACCACCCGGCCCACCAGCGCCGACACCGGCGGGTCGAACGTCTTCAGCGCGCTCATCGAGGCCAGGTCCACCCTGGCCACCGGGCGGTACACGGCGTGCTCACGCAGGTGGTGGGCCAGGGCCTCCACCTCGGGCAGTTCGGGCACCGCGACTCCTAGTTGATCGGCTGCAGCGGGCTGTCCGCGTGGCCGGGCGTCGAGCGGTTCTTCAGGCTGCGCACGACCACCTTGGTCTCCTCGCGCGCGGTGGCGAGCCCGCGCACCATGCCCGTCCACTTCTCCGGGGGCAGGTCGTAGCCGCCCTGGGTCTTCGCGGTGATCGTGAACGGCCTGCGCAGCAGCCAGCGGAACGGGAAGAAGCCCAGTCCGACGATGACGACGAGCCAGTAGAACCAGGGGAAGACCACCCCGTCGGGCACCCAGACGATGAGGACCAGCCAGAAGAACGCCAGCGTGCCGAGGATCAGCACGACCGCGCCGTTGCCCGCGTCGACGTCGTGCTCGAACTCGTCACCGACCGCCGGCGTGGTCCACTCGATCCGCCGGCTCACCTGCCATTCACGGTAGTCCGCCGCGATGACCGTCTTCGTCGTCAAGGTGTCCGCTCCCCTGCCCCCGTACCACCGACGATGTTCCCACAGGGCACCGACAGATCCGAGCCCTCACGCGCCCGCCACTCCGAGATGGTGGGAGTCAGCAGGCGGGCCGGACGGGCTCGCGTTCGGGGGCGCCGGGGGCGAGCAGGCCCGAGCGCAGGAGCTGGACGGTGACGCCACCGTCGTTGCGGACCACCGACGGCTCGCCGTCCCCCAGGAAGAACGCCTCGCCGGTCCCGAAGGTCTGGGGCTCGCACCGGCCCGCCCGCACGACCGTGACCGTCCCGCCGCGGACCGCCGTCAGCATCGTCCCGGGGTGGCGGATCCAGCCGGTGGACTCGCCGGGGAGCAGGCTCTCCTCGCGGACGAGCATGTCCGCGGGGCCCGGGGTCGAGATCTCCACGGGCCGTTCGATCCGCCCCTGGGGATCGGTCGCACCGGTGATCGGACGCGCCGGCCACTCGCCGTTCCCCGGTACGGCCACCGCGGTGGTCGGTGGCGGTCCCGGGTCGACGGGGACGATCTCCACCCTCGTCCCGTCGTCGGAGTGGGCGGCGTCGGACCCGTGGCCGAGCTGCCCCGGCTGGGCGCACCCCGCGAGCAGGGCGGCGGCCGCGACCAGCAGGGCCGGTCCGGCGAGGTGACGGGCGAGCGGCACGGGCGGTGTCCCTCCGGGCGCGATGCGTGAGTGCACCGCACGGTAGTGGCACGTCACCACGTCAGCGGCAGCCGGGTCGTCCCGTCGATGACGTTCGAGGTGGGACAGCGCACCTCTACAGAGGAGTGCGCCACCCCTTCGCGTGAACCGCTCGGATCCGCTGTGGAGTGATCGCGATCCGCTCCGTGGTCAGGTGGCGGACCAGGTGGCGCAGCTCACGGCCAATTACTTTGCATTGCGCAACGCATCGGCGCATGCTTGCGCGAGTCAACTAGTTGCGTGGTACACGCACTACCGAGAGGGGGTCCGCGATGAGCACCGCACAGGCTGCCGCCGCCGAACCCGCCGATGCCGACCTGGAACTCGCCGACTCGATCGTCCGGGAGCTGTTCCTGCTGGTCCGCCAGGTGAAGCGGTCCGCCGAGCGGCACCGGCCGGAGATGATCGTCGACATGGCCGGCTACCACGTGCTGACCCACCTGCACTTCGTCGGCCCGCAACGAGCCGGCGAGGTCGCCGCCACCTTCCACTCCGATCCCTCCACGATCAGCCGCCAGGTGTCGTCGTTGGTCAAGTCCGGGCTCGTCGAGCGCCGTGCCGACCCCGGCGACGGTCGCGCCTCGCTGCTCGCCGCGACCCCGGAGGGCATCCGGGTGATCGAGACCGAGCGACGTCGTCGCGCCGAGGTCATCGCCACCGTCCTGGCCGCGTGGAGCCCCGACGACCGCCAGGCCCTCACCGTCCTGCTCGGCCGTTTCCTCGACGACTACCAGACCTTCGAAGCACAGGAGTCCTGAGAATGTCCACCGCTGCCGCCAGTGCGCAGCGCCCCGCCACCACCACCGGCGACGGCGAGCTGACGCACCGGCAGATCCTGACCGTCCTGGGTGGACTGATGCTGGGCATGTTCCTGGCCGCCCTGGACCAGACGGTCGTCTCGACCGCGATCCGCACCATCGCCGACGACCTGTCGGGTCTCAACCTGCAGGCGTGGGCGACGACGGCCTTCCTCATCACCAGCACGATCACCACCCCGCTCTACGGCAAGCTCTCCGACATCTTCGGCCGCAAGCCGCTGTTCATGACCGCGATCTCGATCTTCCTGATCGGCTCGATCGCCTGCACCTTCGCCTGGTCGATGTACTCCCTGGCCGCGTTCCGCGCGCTGCAGGGTCTCGGCGCGGGCGGTCTGATGTCGCTGGCGCTGACCATCCTGGGCGACATCGTCCCGCCGCGTGAGCGGGCCCGCTACCAGGGCTTCTTCCTCGCCGTGTTCGGCACCTCGAGCGTGATCGGCCCGGTCATCGGCGGCCTGCTGTCCGGTGTGGACTCGATCGCGGGGCTCGACGGGTGGCGCTGGATCTTCCTGGTCAACGTGCCCATCGGACTCGTCGCGCTGGTCGTCGTGCAGCGGGTGCTGAACATCCCGCACGTCCCGCGGCCGGCCCGGATCGACTGGCCCGGCGCCCTGGCGCTGACCCTGTGCCTGGTGCCGGTGCTGATCGTCGCCGAGCAGGGGCGCGAGTGGGGCTGGGACTCCACCTCGTCGATCGTCTGCTACGTCATCGGTGTCGTCGGCCTGCTGCTGTTCCTGCTGGCCGAACGGGCCTACGGCGACGCCGCGCTGATCCCGCTGCGCCTGTTCCGCACCGGCATCTTCTCGCTGTCCGCGGTGCTGAACCTGCTCATCGGCATGGCGATGTTCGGCGGCATCGCACTGCTGCCGCAGTTCCTGCAGATCGTGCACGGCGCGACGCCGATCGAGGCCGGGTTCATGATGCTGCCGCTGGTCGGCGGGATCATGGTCGCGTCGATCCTCTCCGGTCAGCTCACCTCGCGCACCGGCCGCTACAAGATCTTCCCGGTGATCGGCACCGCGTTCATCACGATCGCGATGGTGCTGCTGTGGCAGACCGTCACGCCGTCGATCCCGATCTGGCAGCTCGACCTGACCATGGCACTGCTGGGCCTCGGCCTCGGTCTGTGCATGCAGACCCTGGTGCTGGCCGTGCAGAACGCGATGCCCGCCCGCGACATGGGCGTCACGACCTCGTCGGTGACGTTCTTCCGGCAGATGGGCGGCACGCTCGGCACCGCGATCTTCCTGTCGGTGGTGTTCTCCACCGCCGGCGACAAGATCGCCGACGCCCTCCGGTCCGCGCTCGGCACGAGCTCGTTCCGGGCCGCGCTGACCGACCCCGCCGTCGCGGCCGACCCGGCCAACGCGCAGGTCGTCGGGGCGCTCCAGTCCGGCCAGGCCGGCGGCCTGTCCAGCTCGGTGCTCGCCGACTCCTCGTTCCTGCAGCGGATCGACCCGCGGCTGGCGGCGCCGTTCCAGGAGGGCTTCACCAGCGCGATGACGCTGGCGTTCCTCATCGCGGCCTGCGTGATCGCGGTGGCCTTCGTGCTGGTGCTGTTCATCAGGGAGCTGCCGCTGCGCACCATGTCCGGTGCCCAGGCCGCCCTGGCCGAGGCCGCCGGTGAGGGTGGTGCCGCCGCGTCGGTCCCGACCGAGGCACTCGCGACGGTCGCGCCGGCACCCGCTCCCGCCACCCGGGGCGACGGCGGCGGGCGCGGAGCGGACGTCGCGCCGCCCACCACGCCGATGCCCGTCGTCGCCCGGCAGGAGCCGCCGCACCCGGCACCCCAGGCCCGGCCGAGGCCGCACAACGGCACCGTCGGTGACGCCGCCGCGGCCGCGGGCCTGGACCACCTGCACTCCACCGGTGGCGACGGCCCGGCCGTCACCGGACGGGTCCAGGGCAGCACCGGCGCGCCGGTCCCCGGGGCGGTCGTCACCGTCACCCGGCTGTCCGGCGACCAGGTCGGTCGCACCACCACCGACGGCGATGGCCACTACCGCGTCGTCGTCGACGAGCCCGGGCGCTTCCTGGTCGTGGCGGCCTCCGCGGCGCTGCCGCCGCACGCCGCCACGGTCTCGGTCGGCACCGAACCGGTCCGCCACGACGTGCGGCTGTCGGTCAGCAGCGGCATCCGCGGCACCGTGCTCGACGCCGCGGGCACCCCGCTGCCCGGGGTCACCGTCTCGCTGATCGACCACGGCGGCGACGTCGCCGCGGCCGGCCGGTCCGGTGAGGGCGGACGCTGGGCGCTCGACGGCGTCCCGGCCGGGCGCTACACGCTCACCGCGGCCGGCGAGGGCGTCGACCCGGTGGCGGTCGGCGTCGAGGTGCCGAGCTCCGGCACGGCGGTCCAGGACCTGCGGCTGCCGCAGCGCTCCCGGCTCACCGGCCGGGTCACCGCGGCGCCCGACGGGCACCCGGTGGCGCACGCGCTGGCCACGCTGATCGACGCCGAGGGCGCCGTCGTGGGGTCGCGGCTGTCCGGCCCGGACGGGACCTTCGCCTTCGAGGGCCTGCCCGCGGGCAGCTACACCCTCGCGACCAGCGGCTACGCCCCGGTCGCGACGGTGGTCGCGCTGGAGCCGGACCGGGTGACCCACTCCGACGTCCGGTTCCCGCTGCCGCTGGACACCGGGCGTGGTGACGAGGACGCCCTGGCGAACGGACGGCACGGCAGGCAGATCGGGATGGCCGGGCGCTCCGAGCCGCGTCACTGACCCGACCGCCGGCGTTCCACGTGGAACGACGTCCCGGTCCTCCCTGTGGAGGGCCGGGACGTCGCGTGGGTCAGGGGGAGACCTCCTCCAGCTGCCGGTTGCGGGTCTCCGGACCGAACAGCGCCAGCACCGCTCCGACCGCGGCCACCCCACCCAGCACCGCGAACGCGGTGGTGAGGCTTCCGCCGACGACCGCGGCCGCCACGACGATCGGACCGAGGATCACCCCGATCCGGTTGAACGCGGCCCCGATGCTGGTCCCCAGTGCCCGCGACCGGGTCGGGAACAGCTCCGGCGAGTACAGGTAGAGGGTGATGTTGGCGGCGAAGCTGAACAGCGCGGCGACGGTGGTGAGCAGGGCCACCTGACCGACGTCGGTGGCGCCGAGCACCGCGAGCAGCACGAGCGCGGCCGAGGCGAGCAGCATCCCCGTGAACAGCACCGCGCGACGGCCGATCCGGTCGACGCCCAGCGCGGCGAGCACGCATCCGCAGAACCCGGCCGCGGTGGCCAGCAGCGACAGTTGCAGGGCCGTGCCGAGCGGGACGCCGTAGGTACCGGTGTAGATCGTCGGCAGCCAGGACGTCAGCCCGTAGTTGACGAAGAACGCGGTGAACCAGAGCCCGCAGACCAGCACGAGCCGGCCGCGGTAGCGGCCCAGGACCAGCTCCCGGAGCCGCTCGGAGGTGCCGGCCGGTGCCTCGCTCACCGTGACCGCCGCCGCGGCCGGCGCGGGCAGCGGCGACCGGGTGGAGCGCTCGACCGCCTGCTCGATCCGGACCAGCTCGACGTCGGCCTCGGCGTAGCGGCCGCGGGCGGCGAGCCAGCGCGGCGACTCCGGGACGTTCCGGCGGATCAGGATCAGCATCACCACCGGGATCGCGCCGACCAGGTAGACCGAGCGCCAGCCCAGCGAGGGGACCATCCAGGTCGCCAGCAGCGCCGCGAACAGCGTCCCGGCCGGGAAGACCAGCTCGTAGAGGAGCACGAACCGGCCACGGCCGTGGGCGCGGGCGAGTTCGCCGATGTAGGCCGCCGCGACCGGGACCTCACCGCCGATGCCGAGACCCTGCACGAAGCGCAGCAGCACGAACACGCCGAACGACGGGCTCAGGAAGAGCCCGATGCTGGCCACCACGGTCAGCAGCAGCGCGATCCGGATCGTGCGGACCCGGCCGAGTGTGTCGGCCGACCAGCCCGACACCAGTGCGCCGACGAGCATGCCGACCGATCCGGCGGTCACCGCCAGGGTCATCTGCCCGGTGCCGAGCGCCCATTCCTGGCGGATCGACGGCAGAGTGTAGGCCACCAGCAGCTGGTCGAACGCCTCGAAGAAGGTCACCACCCCGATGATCAGGCGGACCTTGACGTGCCAGCGGGAGTGCGGGATCCGCTCCAACCGGGCCATCAGCGTCGTCGCTGTGGGCTCGGCTCCGATCGAGTGCCTTGCAGAGGTCATCGGAGTGTCCTTGTCTGATCCGCGTGGTGGGGACGGTCGAGCGGGAGGGGGTCGGGCAGGCCGAGCCGGTGGGCCGCGCGGGCCGCACCCGGGCGTCCACCGCCGGTGGCGGCGAGCCGGAGCGCGGACCGGTCGAAACCGAGCCGGCCGGTGAGGTGGTCGACGGCGCCGTCGACGTCGGCGTCGACGTCCGTCGGGTCGAGCCGGGCGAACGCCGCCTCGGCGAGGTCGTACTGCGGGTAGTCCGGGCCGCCGTCACGGAAGTACAGGTACGGCACGACGACCAGGCGCCCGCCGGCGGCGAGCGTGCGGATGTCGGCCTCCAGCCCGGCGTCGATGCCGGGTTCGCCGTGCACGACCACGACCGCCTCGGGTGCGGTGTCCTCACCGGTCACGAACAACGGTGCGGAGGTGGTGTGCACGACGCGCCCGCGGTTGGCCGGACCGTGTGCGTGGTGGTGCCCGGGGCCGTGGTCACTCATCGTCGCCCCCGGGCACGTGCACCGGCGGCACGAACGGCACCGTCATCGGCCCGATCGCGGTGAGATCCACCTCGACGACCGACGGCTCGTGGGTGGCCAGCGCCTTCGCGAGCGCCTCGTCGAACGCCGCGACGTCGGTGACCAGCCGGTGCTCCAGCCCGACCGAGCGGGCCACGGTGGCGAAGTCGGGCGTGTAGAGGTCCACTCCCGCCCGCGGCGACCCCGTCGCGTCCTGCATGGACCGCAGCACGCCGTAGCCGCCGTCGTTGAACACGAGCAGCACCAGCCAGGGTCGTGTCTGGGCGAGCGTGGCGATCTCGCCCAGGTGCACCGAGAGTCCGCCGTCCCCGGCCATGACCAGGGTCGGGACGTCCGGTCGGGCCAGTGCCGCCCCGATCCCCATCGCCAGACCCTGCCCGATGCCACCGCCGAGTGGGAAGACGTTCGTGGCCGGGTCGACAACGGACAGCAGCCGGTTGCCCCACGTGCTGGAGGGGACGGTGACGTCGCGGGCGATGACCGACCGGTCCGGCAGCCGCTCCCGGACGGCGTCGCAGAGCACGTCGTACGGCGCGACCGCGGCACGGTGGGCGGCGCGCACCGCGTCGCGGGTGGCCCGGGCGCGGTCGGACCACCCCGGTTCGGCGGTGTGCGCGCCGAGACGCTCCAGCAGGCCCTCGAGCACCTGGGCCGCGTCGCCGACGACCCCGGCAGTCGCCGGGTAACTGCGTCCGATCGCCCGCGGGTCGACGTCGATCTGCACCGCGGTGGCGGGCAGCGGCAGGGTGAACTGGGCGGTCTCGTTGGACCGGTAGTGCGAGCCGATGCCGATGAGCAGGTCGGCCCCGGTCACCAGGTCGCGGGCGGCCGGCGCGGTCCCGTAGTTGCCGACGACGAGCTCGTGGGTCTCGGGGACGGTGCCGCGACCGGCGTTGCTGGTCAGCAGCGGTGCGCCGAGTCGTTCGACGAGCGCCTGCAGCTGCGGTCCGGCGTCGCGGGCACCGCCACCGGCCCAGATCAGCGGCCGTCGGGAGCGGCGCACCAACTCGACGGCGTGGTCGAGCGAGACCGGGTCCGCGGGCGCCGGGCGGGCCGGACGGACCACGACGGGCCGGGTGTCGCGCTGGGTGGCGTACTGCAGGTCGATCGGCCACTCCACACTGGACGGTCCCTGCGGTGGGCTGAGCGTGCGCGCGACGGCGTCGCGCAGCACCGGGCCGGCGGAGTCGGCGGTGCGGATGGTGGCGGCGTGCGCGGAAACCGCGGCCAGCATGCCCGCCTGGTCGGGGGTCTCGTGGATGACACCACGCCCCTGGCCCAGGTACCCGCTGTCGATCTGGCCGGTGATGTGCAGGACCCGGCTGCCTGCGGCGAGGGCCTCGATCAGCGAGCCGGCGGCGTTCCCGGCCCCGGTCCCGGTGCTGGTGATGGCGACGCCGAGGCCGCCGCCGGCGCGGGCGTGGCCGTCGGCGGCGTTCACCGCGGCGGCCTCGTGCCGGACGGGCACGAACATCCCGGCGGCGTCGAGGGCCTCGACGAGGGGCAGGTTGTGCACGCTGATGACGCCGAAGGCGCAGGACACGCCGTGGTCGCGCAGCAGGGCGACGAGCAGGTCGCCGCCGTTCGGGCGGGCCATGGTTCCTCCAGGAGGCGGTGGTGGGAGACGCGGTGGTGAGCGACCGGTCAGACGTAACGTGCGACGCCGCCGCCGACGTCGAGCGTCGCGCCGGTGACGTAGGAGCTGCGAGGGGACAGCAGGGAGACGATCGGGAAGGCGACCTCCTCGGCGGTGCCCAGCCGGCCGAGCGGGATGCCGCGGTCCGCGGCCAGCTCGCCGGCCCAGGTGTCGAAGTCCAGGTCCGATCCGGAGCCGTCGTACCGGCGGCGCCACTGGCCGGTGTCGATCAGCCCCAGACAGACCGAGTTGACCCGGATCCGGTCGGGTGCCAGCTCGGTCGCCAGCGTGGTCGCGAGGTTGAGCAGGGCAGCCCGGGCGGCCGAGGTCGCCGCCAGCCGTGGTTCGGGCTGGCGGGCCAGGATCGCGTTGACCGCGACGACCGAGCCGGCGTCGCTGCGCCGCAGCCACGGCAGCGCCGCACGGACGGGATGGAGCAGGCCGGCGAGCTTGAGCCGGACCTCCTCGTCCCACTGGGTGCCGGTGACGTCGAGGACGCGGGCCATCAGCGAGCGGCCGGCGTTCGCGACGACGGCGTCGACGCCTCCCAGGTCGGCGGCCGCGGCGGCGACGAAGTCGTGCACCGCGCCGGCGTCGAGGACGTCCGCGGGGGCCGCGTACACCCGGCCCGGTCCGGGCAGCGCCGCGAGCGCGGCGTGCAGCCGGTCGGCGTCGCGGGCGCAGGCCGCGACGTGCGCGCCCTCGGCCCGCAGCAGTGCGGCGACGGCCAACCCGACGCCGGAGCTCGCCCCGGTGACGATCACCGTGCGGCCCTTCAGCCCGAGGTCCATGATCACTCCTTCGGCGTCGTCGCGGTTCAGCGACAGATGAACCCGCCGTCGACGAGCAGGGTCTGCCCGGTGACGTAGGCGGCGGAGTCGGAGAGCAGGAACCGCACGGCGCCGGTGACGTCGTCGGGCTGCTGGGTGCGGGTGAGCGCCCGGTTGATCCGGAACAGCTCGTGGCGTTCGGCCGGGACGGCCCGGGTCGCCTCGGTCTCGGTGATCCCGGGTGCGACGGCGTTGACGGTGATCCCGTCCGGGCCGGCGTCGCGGGCCATCGCCCTGGTCATCCCGACGACGGCGTTCTTCGACGCCACGTAGTGCAGCAGCCGTGGCGGGCCGTAGAACGCGACGTCGGAGGCGATGTGCACGATCCGGCCGCCGCCGGCCGCCCGCATCGCCGGATACAGCGCGCGGGACACCAGGTAGGGGCCGCGCACGTTGACCCGCAGCACCCGGTCGAAGTCCTCAGCGGGCAGGTCCGCGAAGTGCCTGCCGCCGACGCCGTCGGCGAGTGCGGCGTTGTTGACCAGGCCCCACGCCCCGCCGAGCCCGTCGACGGCGGCGGCGAGCCCGGCCACCGAGGTCTCGTCGGCGACGTCGGTGTCGTGGCGCAGCACCCGGGCCCCGGCTGCGGTGAGCTGCGCGGTCGCCTCGGCGGCCAGCCGGGCGTCCCGCTCGGCCAGGACCAGGTGCGCCCCGGCGTCCGCGAGCTCACCGGCGATGGCCAGGCCGAGCCCGCGCCCGCCGCCGGTGACGACGACGACCCGGCCGCTCAGGTCCCCGAACGGGGCGTTCACCGGGCCACCGCCGTGGCCGGTCGCACCCCGGCGAGGAACCCGCCGAGGATCCGGTCGAACGCGGCCGGTCGTTCCTGGTTCGCGGCGTGTCCCGCCCCGGCGACGACGGCGAACCCGGCGCCGGTGATGCCCTCGGCCAGGGCCCGGCTCTCCGCGACACCGGTCACGACGTCGTGCTCGCCGACGACGACGAGTGCCGGCAGGTCGATCCGGGACAGCTGCGCCGAGTGGTCGGTGGCGGCCATCGCGGCCGCGGCCAGCGTGTAGCCGGCGGTGCGCACCCCGGACATGATCCCGGTGACCCGAGCGAGGACCTGCGGATCGGCGTCCGGTCCGACCAGGCGCGGGGCACGCAGCGCGGCGAACGCGCGGGCCCCGAGCGTCGCGAGCTCCTCGACCCGGCGCGTCATCCCCGACCGGCCGGCGGCCGTGCGGCCGGAGCCGCGGGTCGAGTCGGCGAGGGTGAGCGAGCGGAGCAGCTCCGGGCGGCGCAGCGCCATCCGGGTGGCGATCACCCCGCCCCAGGACACCCCGACGACGTGCGCCGGGCCCCCGGCCCGCTCCAGCACGGCGAGGGCGCTGTCGGCCAGCAGGTCCATCGGGTCCGTCCCGGGCAGGACCACCGGGTCGGGCGAGTCGCCGTAGCCCGGGGCGTCCCAGGCGAGCAGCCGGTACCGGTCCGCGAGCGGGCCGGCCAGCTGCGGGTCGAACGACGCCGCCGCTCCCCCGATCCCGTGCAGGAGCAGCACCGGGTCCCCGGAGCCCGCGGAGCGGACGGCGGTCGGCAGCGGTCCGGTCATCGGAGCACCGCCGGGGAACCGGCGAGGTCGGCGACGGCACGCAGCACCGCGTAGGGGGTGATCGCGCTGGTGGTGGGGGTGCGCTCGGAGGGCCGGTTGGCGATCTCGATCCGGTAGTCCCCGGACGGGCCGGACGCGGTGATCTCGTGCCGGGTGCGGGTCGCGGCGGGGTCGGCGACGACCGACGCGGTGACCCGGTCCCAGGAGCCGACGGCCAGCGCGACCGCGGCGACGACGTTGGTCGAGCGCGGGAACCGGGCCGCCACCTCGCGGGCGGTCCCGCGGAACAGCTCGACCGGGCCGTCCGGGGTCGGCCGGTCGGGCAGCAGTGCGGAGCTGGACTTCGTCGTCGTGACGACGACGCGCTCCGGGCCGCCCTCCATCAGCGCGGCGGCGCGCAGCAGGTCCAGCCCGCCGATCGCGCCGCTGCACAGGTGGACCCGGCCGGGGCCTGCGGACAGGACCGCCAGCAGCCCGTCGTCGGTGAGGGCGCCCACCGACACGACCAGCAGGTCGGTGCCGGATCCGATGACCCGGGGACCGGTCGCGGCGAGGGCACCGTGTCCGGCGCACTCCACGACGAGGTCCGCGGCGTCGAGCCCGTCGGCGTCGAGCACCGGCAGTCCGGGCGGGTCGGTCGGGTCCTGGTGCACGACCCCGAGCAGGTCGGCGCCGGCGACGGCGCCCGCGGCGAGCTCACGGGCCACGACCTCGCCGATCGCACCGCAGCCGAGCACGGCGACCTTCACGACCGCACCCCCGCGGACGCGTTGCGGGCGATCCAGCCCGGGTCGGGGGTTCCCGCCATCCTGGTGCGGACGTCGACCGACGGGGGACCCGCGGTGCCCCACAGGTCCGACAGCTCCGGGGTGCGCCGCCAGACCCGGCAGAGCCAGGCGTCCTCCACGACCTGGTCGACCTCCGAGGTGTACTCGCACACCAGCCCGGCCGGGTCGGCGAAGTAGGAGAACGTGTTGTTGCCCGGTCCGTGCCGGCCGGGGCCCCACAGCGGCAGCAGCTCGTGGTGGCGCAACCGGCCGACCCCGCGCATGAAGTGGTCGATCGACCCCATCTCGTAGGCGACGTGGTTGATCGAGGTCCACGCGGCCTGGTTGAACGCGATGACGTGATGGTCGGCGGTCGGCCCGACACCGCACCGCAGGAACGCCATCTGGTGCTCCGACCAGTCGGAGATCCGCATGCCGAGCACGCCGGTGTAGAAGGAACAGGCCGCGTCGATGTCAACCGTGTTGAGCACCACGTGGGCGAGCTTCCGCGGCCGGGCCGCGCGGCCCTCGGGATCACCGGGAACGACGGCGTGGGTGTCGCAGGACAGTTCCACCAGCCGCCCCTCGGGGTCGACCAGCCGCAGACCGTAGCCGCCGCCCGCCTGGTCGAGGGGTCCCGGCCCGGCGACGACGGGGATCCCGCGCCGTTCCAGCTCCCGGGCCGCGGCGTCGACCTCGGCCGAGGTCCCGACCGCGAACGCGATCTTGTCCAGGCCGGCGGAGTCGCCGTCGACGAGCTGCAGGATGTGGTGCTCCGGTCCGGTGCCGCGCAGCCACACCGCGCCGGTGTCGGTGTCGGTGGTCTCCAGACCCCACACCTGGGCGTAGAAGTCCGCGGACTCGCGCAGGGCGGGTGTGCGCAGCGTCGCCGAGCGCAGCGACCGCAGCTGCACGACCGCTCCCGGGGCGGCGGTGGCGCCGGTCATCGGGTGGCTCCCGCGGTCGCGGCCGGACGGGACGCCGCGGCGGCACCGCGCTCGCGCAGCACCCGCTCGGCACGGTTGCGCAGCAGGCGCCGCACCCGGACCAGGGCGATGTCGTGCTGGTAGAGGCCCTCGCGCTCGGTGGCGTCGGCGGGCATGTCCTCCAGCATGATCCGGTCCTGCTCGAGCACCGCCCAGTGCCGCTCCTCCAGCACGGTGCGGTAGAGGAAGCGCCAGGAGTCCCGCTCCCAGCCCTGCACCCGCCGGCAACGCCAGAAGAACCCGGCGTGCCGGTCGGCGTCGATCGGGGTGACCATCCCGATGATCGCGAACGGGCCGCCGGGACCCGCCGACGGCGGGTAGGGGATGTCGAGCCGCACGGCCTGGTAGCCGTCCTCGATCCACTCCGACCAGTCGAAGTTCACCGACTTCTGGTCGGTCTTGGCGAAGACGAACCCGGTCGGGGTGTCCCGGACCTGGAACACCGCCTCCCGCCGCCCGCCGAACATCGAGTGCGACTCCCGGTGCAGGAAGGCGCCGTGCATCGGGTCCATCAGGTTGTCCAGCGAGAGCCCGTAGGGCGCGTCCCACTCGACGTAGCAGCAGAAGGTCGACCACTCCGCGGAGTCGATCTGCTCGGGCAGCCGCAGCGGGGTGGGCGGGGTGTCGTCGTCGGTGATCCAGGCGAACACCGCGCCGGCCCGCTCCTGCGCCGGGAACGTCGCGACCGCGCGCCGGCCCTCCAAGGCGCAGCCGGGGCTGCCCGGCACCGAGACCACGGTGCCGCCGGTGTCGATCTGCACGCCGTGGTAGTTGCAGGCGATCCGATCGCCGAGGTGCACCCCGCGCGAGAGCGGCGCGTTGCGGTGCGGGCACCGGTCCTGCTGGACGTGCACCTCGCCCCCGGCGTCGCGCCAGAGCAGCAGGTCGACCCCGGCCCGGTGCAGGCGGACCAGCTCTCCGGCCGGGACCGCCGACGACGGGCACAGTGCGTACCACTGGTCGGGCAGGCCGCGAGCCACGAGCTCGGCGGCCGAGGAGACCGGGGCGCGGCCGGCCCCGCTGGGGTCGAGGGCAGGCGGCGTGGCCGGGCCGTCGTCGGCGCCGAGGCGGGCCAGTTCGGCGACGACCGACACCGCGGTCCAGTCCCCGCCGCCCGGGGGCCGGGTGCCGCCGGTGTTCAGGCCCGCGGCGACGGCGCCGGGCTCGGTCGCACCGGCGGTGTAGACCCGTTCCAGCTCTGCGGCGAACGCGGTCTCGTAGCTCGTCGGCGGGCGGTGGCGGGACTGGTGGATCTGCAGGTACGACACGGTCGCCTCCGGTGGTGGTGGTGGTGAGGGGTGCGTGTGGACGGGCCGGGTGCGTTCGGCTCCGGGTCCGCGGGTGCTCGCGGGGCGCTCAGAGGTCGAGGACGAGCCGGGCGCTGCGCGCGCGGGAGACGCAGACGAGCATCGAGCCCCCGACTGCGCGTTCGTCGTCGGAGAGAACGAGGTCGCGGTGCTCCGGCTCGCCGGCGAGGACCTTGACCTCGCAGGTGCCGCAGATGCCCTCCTCGCAGGAGGACGGGACCGTGATCCCGGCGCCCGTGAGCGCGGCGAGCACCGATGTGCCCGGCTCGACGCGCAGGCGGACGTCACTGGTCTCGCAGTGCACGTCGAACCCGGCGTCGGCCACGGTGTCGCGTGGGTCGGGCGGCGGGGCCCGGAACCGTTCGACGTGGGCTCGGCCAGGTGCGGCGGCCAGGACGGCGTCGAGCATCGGGCCCGGGCCGCAGCAGTGCACCACCGCGGTGGGCCGCGCCGCCAGTGCGGTGACGAGGTCGGCCGGGCCGCCGTGCTCGTCGTCGAGGTGGACCCGGACCCTGGTGCCGTCCGGGTCGAGCGCGGTGAGCTCGTCGAGGTAGGCGAGCGCGGCGGCGGTGCGGCCGCAGTAGAGCAGGGACCAGTCCGCGCCCCGGGCCTGCAACGCCCGGGCCATCGACAGGATCGGGGTGATCCCGATACCGCCTGCGACCAGCAGGTGCTCGGACCCGTCGACGAGCGGGAACTCCTGGTGCGGACCGCTGACGGTGAGCAGGTCGCCGGGCCGCAGCGAGCCGTGGACCCAGGCGCTGCCCCCGCGGCTGTCCGGTGCCCGGTGCACGGCGACCGTCCAGCTCCGCCGGTCGGTGGGCGACCCGCACAGCGAATACTGGCGGGTGAGCCCGGCCGGGAGGTCGAGCGCGAGGTGGGAGCCGGGCTCCCACGACGGCAGCTCCGCTCCGGACGGATCGACGAGCCGCACCTCGACGACGTCGTCGGCGAGCCGGGTCAGCTGTTCGGCACGCAGCGTCCTGGTCTCGGGCATGGCGGTCTCCTCGCGGTGGGCGGAGCGGTCAGCGACGGACGCCGTGCATCGGCGAGGTCGGGGGGTAGGTCGGCAGCTGCGGCTTCGGCGAGCCGATGACGACGCAGAACAGCGCGTCCTCGGAGCCGATGTTGCGCAGGCTGCGGGGGACCGCGGCCGGGACCCGGATCAGGTCGCGGTAGCCGAGGACACGGCTGGCGGTGCGGGTGCCGTCCTCGACGTCGTGCACGGTGACCTCGAGCTCGCCCTCCAGGACGTAGAAGACCTCCTCGACGTCGTGGTGGGTGTGCTCCGGCCCGATCGCCCCGGCGGGCAGCCGCATGTTGGAGAAGGTGAAGTGCTCGGCGGGCAGGATCCGCGAGTCGGTCTCGTGGTTGCCGGTGGCGCCGGAGCCGATGTAGCGGATCTGGGCCCGGCGGAACTCGTCACCGCCGGCGGCGGCCTGAAAGCCCAGGGTGTCCCAGTCCTCGTGCCGGGACGCGGCGCCGGCGATGCAGCTGTCGAGCAGCTGCTCGAGGTCGGTGGTGGTGGAGGGGGCGGTCATGACGGCCTCACTTTCTTTAGCCCTAAAAGGTGTGCCGGGGAAATTGTTAGCGCGGCGTGGGTCGCACCACAAGGGGAAGACTGCAAGTTTCTTGCTCGTAACGTGCGTCGAGCCAGGTCAGAAGCTCTCTATTGTTCAGGGCTTAACAATCAGGCATGCTCCGACGATGACCTCGACATCGCTCCGGACCCCACCACCGAGCATCGCGGTCCCCCCCGACGAGCTCCTCGCGGCCGGTCGGTGGCGCGTCGGCTCGGGCCCGGTGCGCGAGTGCGTCGATCCGGCCACCGGCCGGGCCGTCGCCCTGCTGCACACCGCAACCCGGTCCGATGTGGACGACGCGGTGCGGGCCGCGCGGACCGCCGCCGACGACCCGTCCTGGCGGGACCTGCTCCCCCATCTGCGGGCCCGGCTGCTGCACCGCATCGCCGACGGGATCGAGGCCGAGGCCGAGGCGCTCGCCCGGCTGCAGACCCTCGACACCGGCAAGACCCTCGCCGAGACCCGTGCGCTGGTCGCGAGCGCCGTCGGGACCTGGCGCTACGTCGCCGCGACCTGCGAGACCGCCGACGGCGAGCTGCCCACCCCCCGTGGCGAGCACGTCACCATGACGCTGCACGAACCCGTCGGCGTCGTCGCGGCGATCACGCCGTGGAACTCACCGGTCGCCAGCGACGCCCAGAAGCTGGCGCCCGCCCTGGCCGCGGGCAACGCCGTCCTGCTCAAGCCCGCACTGTGGGCACCCCTGGTGTCGCTCGCCGTGGGCCGGATCGTGCACCGCGTCCTGCTCGAGCAGCGCCTGCCCACCGCGCTGGTGTCGGTGCTGCCCGGCAGCGGCACCGAGGCCGGGAACGCCCTCGTCCAGCACCCGGACGTGCGCATGGTCTCGTTCACCGGAGGCACCGACACCGGCCGTCGGATCGCCGCGACCGCCGGGCACCGGCTGGTCCCGGTGTCGCTGGAGCTGGGGGGCAAGTCCCCCACCATCGTCTGCCCGGACGCCGACCTCGACCACGCCGTCGCCGGCGTGCTGTACGGCATCTTCTCCTCGAGCGGACAGAGCTGCGTCGCCGGTTCCCGGGTGTTCGTCCCGCGCGACCGCCACCGGGAGATCGTCGACCGGCTCGCCGCCGCCACCCGGGCCCTGCGGGTCGGCCCCGGCACCGACCCGCGCAGCCACCTCGGCCCGCTCGTGCACCACGACCACCGCGACCGGGTGGCCGCGATGGTCGACCGCGCCGTCGCCGGAGGGGCCCGGGTGGTCACCGGCGGCCGGGTGCCCGACGACCCCGGGCTCGCCGACGGCGCCTACTACCTGCCGACCATCCTCGACCGGGTCGACCCGGACTCCGAGATCTGCCGCGACGAGGTGTTCGGCCCGGTCGCGGTCGTCCTGCCCTACGACGACGAGGACGACCTCGTCCGCCGGGCCGAGGACACCGTGTACGGCCTGGCCTGCGGCATCTGGACGGCCGACGCCCGCCGGGCGTGGCGGATCGCCCGACGGGTCCGCGCCGGAACCGTGTGGATCAACACCTACAAGCAGTTCAGCATCGCGACGCCGTTCGCCGGAATCAAGGACAGCGGCCTCGGGGTGGAGAAGGGCCGGCTGGGGTGGCGCAGCTACACCACCACCAAGAGCGTCTACTGGAGCACCGCCGAGGACCCGATCGGCTGGGCCGCCCCGCGCTGACCGAGGTCACCCGGTCCGCGTCGCGGCTCATTCCGAGGCGCGGACCGCGGCCTCGTCGAGCGACTGCTCCAGCCTGCGCAGCAACCGGGCGAGCCTGCGCTGCTCGGCCTCGTCGAGCCCGGCCAGCATCTCCCGCTCGTTGGCGAAGTGCGCCCTGGTGACCTGGTCCACCAGGTCCAGGCCGCTCGGGGTGAGCTGCGCGTGCACGACCCGGCCGTCGACGGCGTCGCGTTCACGCCGCACCAGCCCCGACGCCTCGAGTCGGTCGACCCGCTGGGTCAACCCGCCCGCGGTCACCAGGGTGACCCCGCCCAGGTCACGCATGGTCTGACGGTACGGCTCGCCGGACCGGCGCAGGGCGGCCAGCACGTCGAACGCGGCCATCGAGATCCCGTACCGCTCGAAGACCGGCGTGAGCTGGGACTGGTAGCGCAGGAAGCAGCGGTGCAGCCGCCCGAACACCGCCATCGCCGACGGGTCCAGCTCCGGATCGTGCCGCGCCCACTGATCGAGGATCAGGTCGACGGCGTCCGGTCGGGCAGTGCCCCTGCGCGACGCCATCGGCTCTCCTCTCCGCCCCGGGCGGCCAGCCTAGTGCGGTGCCCGGCACTCCTCGTGCGGTACCCGTCTCACAACGCGATCGCCGCGCCCACCCCCGACCGCGGGTCGACCGCGGCGTGCAGTGTCCCGGGCCCGCCGCCCCCGGGGACTGCGGCTCCGGTCCCGACCGCGCACATCCGGCCCAGGGACCAGGCGCCCGCGTCGTCCACGGCGTGCCCGCGGCGGGTCAGCCCGGCGAGGGTGTCGGGCCCCAGCCGGGACTCGACGACGAGCCCGTGCGGCTCCCAACCGCGGGGCGCGAAGGACGCGGGGAACGCCGTCGAGTGCCAGGTCGGCGCGTCGATCGCGGCCTGCAGGTCCAGCCCGCCGTGCACGAGCGCGAGCAGGAACGCGAGCTGCCACTGGTCCTGCTGGTCCCCGCCGGGCGTCCCGAAGGCCAGCGCGGGCTCGCCGTCGCGCAGCGCCAGCGACGGCGACAGCGTCGTGCGCGGCATCCGCCCGGGCGCGAGCGTGCTGGCGAGCCCCTCCTCCAGCCAGAACATCTGGCCGCGGGTGCCGAGGCAGAACCCGAGCTCCGGGATCGTCGGCGACGACTGCAGCCAGCCCCCCGACGGCGTCACCGAGATCATGTTCCCGGCGGCGTCGACGACGTCGACGTGCACCGTGTCCCCGCGGGCGACGCCGTCCCGCGACACCGTCGGCTCGCCGGTGCCCGGACCCTCCGTCCCGGAACCGCGCCCGGCGACCGGGATCGCCGCGTAGTCGCCGATCCGAGGGGTGCGCCCACCCGGCGAGCCGGGCCGCAGCCCGCCGTCCGACGCCGGTCCGATCAGGCCCCGCCGGGCGTCGGTGTAGTCGTCGGAGAGCAGGTCGGCGAGCAGGTCGGGGGGCACGCCGTCGCCGTACCAGGCCTCCCGGTCGGCGAAGGCGAGCTTCGCGGCCTCGGCGGCGGCGTGCACCGTGTCGAGGGTCGCGACACCACCGGGCAGTTCGAGGTCCAGCCCGGCGAGCAGCCGCAGCTGCTGCAGCAGGACCGGCCCCTGCGACCACGGGCCGCACTTCGCGACCGACCAGCCGGACCCGGCGTCGGCGACGAGCGCGTCCTCGTAGTGCGCCGACCAGCCGGCCAGGTCGTCGGCGGTGAGCAGACCGGTGTGGTCGCGCCCGGTCTCGTCCCGGACCGGGGTCGCGGCGAACCGGCCGATCTCCTCGGCGACGAACCCGCGGTACCACGCGTCACGGGCGGCGTCGATGCGTGCCTCCCGGCTCGGGCCGACGGCCTCGTCGAGCAGCCGGCGCCAGGTCGCGGCCAGCACGGGCAACCGCACCCGCTCGCCCACGGCGGGGACCCGACCGTCGGGCAGCCAGGTCGCCGCCGACGACGGCCAGTGCGCCCTGAAGTGGTCTGCGACCGTGCCGATGGCCGCGGGCACCCGCGGGACCAGCGGGAACCCACCCGCGGCGTAGTCCAGCGCCGGGGCGAGGACGTCCGCGAGCTCCCAGGTGCCGTGGTCGCGGAGCAGGGTCAGCCAGCCGTCCCAGGCCCCGGGGACCGTCGCCGGGAGCAGGCCGGTGCCGGGGACGATCGCGCAGCCCAGATCGCGCACCCGCTGCGCGGTCGCGGCGGCCGGGGCGACGCCCTGGGCGCACAGCACCCGCGGGACCGGGTCGGTCGCGGTGACGAACACGGCGGGCAGCTCACCACCCGGCCCGCACAGGTGCGGCTCGACCACCTGCAGCACGAACCCGCAGGCGACGGCGGCGTCGAAGGCGTTCCCGCCCCGCGCCAGCACCGTGGCCGCGGCGGCCGTGCCGAGATGGTGGGTGCTGCTGACCGCGCCGTGCGGCCCGATCCGGTCGTATCCACGAGGCGCCACGCCTCGCATCCTCACACGGACGCGCTCACCCGGTGGCGTCGCGCAGCTCGCTCACCAGTGGGACCTCCAGCACCCGGTCCGAGGACATCCACTCCCGCAGCGCGTGGGTGGCCAGCACGTCGTCGGTGTTGTAGCCGAGCAGCCGCTCCCGCTGGACCGGGTCGGGCTCCCCGCCGTCGAGCGCGACGGCGGCGCGGTACCAGCGCATGGAGTTCTCCCCGCCCGCCTCCGGGTCCCGCCACGAGAACCCGGCGGCGGGGGCGATCTTCTTCAGCCCCTTGCCCTGCGCGCACAGGAACCAGGTGGAGACCACGCCGTAGAGGTCCACCCAGCACGGGTCCGCGACGAACGCGCGCACCTCGGCCTCGGTCGGCACCCCGGGCATCCCGGCGAACCGCTGCGCCGAGGCGAACATCCAGCGGTTCTCGGCCTGCTCGTTGTAGCAGTACGCGGCGAACGTGCGCCCGGACGCGAGCGCGGTCGCACGCACACCGGTGAACCAGGTCCAGAACTCGCCGAACGAGCGGCCCTCGTCGCGGGTGGGGAGCGGGTCCCAGGTCGCGAACGCCCGGTAGCCGGGCTCCGGGTCGCCGTCGCGGGCACCGCCGGGCAGCGTCAGCAGCGCACCCCACAGGTAGGCGCCGGACTCGCCGAAGCTCTCCATGTCGACGTCGACCTCGACGTCGGCGCGGGTGACCGGCACCCGCGGCACCCGGCGGGCGACGGCGAGACCCCGCCGGCGCGCGCGGGCCAGCGCGACGAGGTCGGAGAACGGCGGCCCGGGCAGCGGACCGGTCAGCTCGGCGGGCGGGGCCGCCGGGTCCAGCGCGGCCAGCCCCGCGACGGTCGCGACGCCCGACTCCCGCAGCAGCCGCGCCGTCTCGCCGTGGGCGACCAGGCTGACGTCGTCGACCTCCTCCAGCTCGGCCTCGCACGTCGGCCACCAGGGGCAGCGGCGGCACTCGGTGATCCGCGACGGCGCCGCGAGCGCGGGGCCGCCGGTCGCCGCGGACCGGGCGACGGCGGCGCGGTCGGCGAACCGGGCGTCGTACTCCTCCAGCGTGGACCGGCCGCCGGGCCAGTGCCCGGCCCGCAGGTCGTGCCAGACGACCACGTCCGCGTCGAGCCCGATCACGCCGCCGAGCCGCGGGGCCGACTCCGGCGGCGCCCAGCCCGCGGCCTCCAGCAGCCGGGTCAGCTGGGCCAGGGCCAGCAGGTCGCGCGGCTGGGAGCGGACCTTGCGGTCCGGGTCGTGCCGGGCGCGCTGCGGCCACGGGTCGGTGACGGCGGTGGTGCGCGCCCCCTCCCCCGGATCGGTGATCTGGCGGCGCACGACGAGCAGCGGTACGTAGCCCCCGGTGGGCGCGCGCACGAGCAGCTCCGCGGTGCCGCGCCGGTCGCCGTCGACGGGCAGGACCGCGCCCCAGACCAGCGGCGCACCGGCCGCGACGAGTTCGGCCGTGCGCTCCGCGCGGGCCGCCCGCGGTCCAGCGCCTGCCCCGGCGGGCCCGGCCGCGCCGTCCGGCCAGGTGCTCGCCCAGTCCGCACCCCAGGTGCGCGCGAGCAGCTCGCCGATCCGCTCCCGGTGCGCCGCCGCGTCGGCCCGGCGCTGCTCGATCGCCGGATCCGGCAGCGCCCGCGGCCGCTCCGACGCCGACGGGTTGTGGTCCAGGTGCACCCGACGACGGCACCCGCTCAGCGCCGCCGCGTCCAGCAGGACACGGGGCGCGGTACGGGGTCCGGTCGAAGTGCTCACGGCTCCCGAGGGTAGAGACCACCCCCGACAGGACCGGATCCGCGTGACGCGCCGTTCCCCCGGCCGGGTGGTGTCGGTCCTGCGCGGGCGGTGGGCGGGGCCCTAGGCTGCGTCGACACGGCGATCATCTGCCGAGCCGACCCGGGAGGACACGACATGGGACTGCTGCGCAGGAAGCCGAGCGCGGGCGAGCGCGCCGCGGCGGCGACCAGGGAGGCGGCGGTCGACGCGTCGGAACGGGTGCAGTCGGCCACGGTCCAGACCCTCGAGTACACCCGCGAGACCGCCGACAAGGCCGCCGAGAAGCTGCACCGGCGCGCGGTGAAGGCCCGCAAGAAGGCCGAGGCGGCGTCACGACGGGCGGAGAAGGCCGGCCGCAGGGCCGCGCGCAGCACGCGTCGCGCCGTCGGCGAGGGCACCGCCACCGCGAACAGCCTGCTGAGCTCGGCCGACCTCAAGGCCCGCTCGGCCGACCGGAAGGTCGCCAAGGCGGCCGCGAAGGCCGACGCGAGCGCCCGCAAGGCCGAGGCCAAGGCCTCGCACGCCGCGGAGAAGGGCAGGCTCAAGAGCGAGACGCTGGCCGCGAAGCAGGCCGAGCGCGAGCGCAGGGCCCGCGAGTGGAACGCCAAGAAGGTCCAGCGCTACCTGGGCATGGCCAAGGTCCTCGCGCCGCTGCTGGCGCCGTACGCGATGGCCGCGGCCGGGTCGCTGCGTCACCGCCTCGACGACCACCGCTCCCGGCGCCTCGGCGTGTCCCCGGACGAGCTGGGCGGCTACTCCGGCCCCGGCGGCCGGCTGCACGCGCGGCTGTCCCGGATCGCGCGCACCATCACCGAGCTGCGCGAGGACGGGACCGTCGACCGCGACCAGGCCGCGAAGCGGTTCGCCGACGAGACCGAGCCGCGGCTGCACGACCTCGCCGCCGCCGTCCGGGCCGCGGAGAACATGCCCGCCGCCCGCCGCAAGGCCGCCTTCCGCACGGTGTCGGCCGACCTGGACCGCCTCGAGGTCCGTCTGCTCGACCACCTGGGCGTGCGCTCCTGAACCCGCTCCTGCGGGCCCGGTCGACACCGGGCCCGCGGGTCGAGCGCGCTACGCGCGGTAGTTCTCCAGCAGCCGCAGCCACACCTCGCTGATCGTGGGGAACGCGGGCACGGCGTGCCACAGCCGGGACAGCGGCACCTCGCCGACCACCGCGATCGTCGCCGCGTGCAGCAGCTCGGCGACCCCGGGCCCGACGAAGGTGACCCCGAGCAGCACCTCGCGCTGCGGGTCGACGACGGCGATCACCCGGCCGGACCAGTCGTCCGCGGTGAGCGAGGACCCGGCGACGGCGATGTCCATGTCGACCACCCGCACGTCGAGTCCCTCGGCGCGGGCGACCGCCGCCGTCCGGCCGACCCAGGCGACCTCGGGGTCGGTGAACACGACCTGGGGCACCGCGTGGTGGTCGGCGGTCGCCGCGTCCTCGCCCCAGGCGGCGTCGTCGAGCGGACGGCCCGCGGCGCGCGCGGCGATCGCGTGCGCGGCGATCCGGGCCTGGTACTTGCCCTGGTGGGTGAGCGGGGCCCGCCCGTTGACGTCGCCGACGGCGTAGAGCCAGTCCCCGGCGGCCAGCCCCGAGTCGTCGACGACGATCTCGCCGCGCCGCCCGAGGCCCACCCCGACCGAGTCCAGGTCCAGCCCGTCGGTCGCCGGACGGCGCCCGGTCGCGACGAGCAGCCGGTCCACCTCGACCTCGTCCCCGCCGCCGCGCAGCACCGTCGCGTCCCCGGCCCGGCGCACCTCGTCCAGGCCGGTGCCCAGCCGCAGGTCGACGCCTGCCTCCCGCAGCCCGGCCGCGACCCGTTCGGAGGCCTGCGGCTCGGCGCCGGGCAGCACCCGGTCGCCGTGGTTGAACAGCGTGACCCGGGCGCCCAGCCGGGCGTGGGCCAATGCCATCTCGCAGCCGACGACACCGCCGCCGAGCACCCCGAGCCGGCGCGGGACCTCCTTCACCGAGGTCGCCTCGCGCGAGCCCCAGTACTCGACCGTGTCCAGCCCCGCGACGTGCGGGACGACCGGCACGCTGCCGGTCGCGACGACGACGGCGTGGCGCGCGGTCACCTCGGTCTCGGTGCCGTCGGCCGCGGTCACGAGGACGCGCCTGGTCCCGGCCAGCCGCCCCCGGCCACGCAGCACGGTGACCCCGGCTCCCTCGGCCCACTGCACCTGGCCGGCGTCGTCCCAGTCGGAGGTGAAGCTCGTGCGGCGTTCGAGGACCTTCGCCGGGTCGAACTCGGCCCGCACCCCGGGCAGCCGCCGGGCGTCGGCGACGGCCTGCGGGGTGCGCAGCAGTGCCTTCGACGGGATGCAGGCCCAGTACGAGCACTCCCCGCCGACCAGCTCGGCCTCCACCAGCGCCGCGGACAGGCCGGCGTCCACCGCGTAGCCCGCGGCGTTCTCACCGACCGGGCCCGCTCCGATCACGACGACGTCGTAGCTGTGCTCGCTCATGGCACCGACCTTCCCGCAGGAGGCCGGTCCCATGTCACCCCAGAGCGGTGACGGCGTCGACGAGTTCGGTGTCGCCGCCGCGCAGCTCCAGGGTGAGCCCCGCCGTCCACGGTGCGGCAAGCAGCGCGGCGACGGCCGCGGCGGAGTCGTCGCGGGTCACCTCGCCGTACTCGACCGGCGGCGGGGCGAGGGTGACCCGCCCGGTGCCCGGGTCGTTCGTGAGCTTCCCGGGGCGCAGGATCGTCGCGTCGAGGCGCCCGTCGCCGCGGATCGCGTCCTCGGCGGCCTTCTTCGCCCGGATGTAGGCGGCCCAGACCTCGCCGCGCTCGGGGTCGGGCTCGGTGTCCACCCCGGACGAGGAGATCAGCAGGTAACGGCGGACGCCCGCCCCGGCAGCCGCGTCGGCGAGCAGGGTGGCCCCGTCGCGGTCCACGGTCTCCTTGCGCTCGACACCGCTGTTCGGCCCGGCCCCCGCCGCGAAGACGACGGCGTCGGCGCCGGTCAGGTGCCCCGCGAGATCCGCGGCGGAGACCTTCTCCAGGTCCGCCACGACCGGGCTCGCCCCGGTGGCCGCCACCTCGTCGGTGTGGTCGGGGTTGCGCACGATCGAGCGCACCGTGTGCCCCTGCCCGGCGAGCAGGGTGGACAGTCGCAGCGCGATCTGTCCGTGTCCTCCGGCGATGACCACGTCCATGCGGGCCACGCTAGGCCGGACGGGCGCTCACCGCCTGTTCGGCTTGAGCGTCCAGACGATCGTCATGGCACCGGTCTGCACGCCCTGGGCGTCGGTGATGGTGACGTCGACGGTGAACTCCGGGCGGGTCCCGGCGTCGAGCTCGGCGAGCACCTCACCGGCCGGGCGGGTCAGCACGGCCTCGGCCCGCAGGTCGCCCTTGGCGAGCTTGAGGTAGCGGATCTCCGAGCGCACGACCAGCGGTACGGCGCGGTCCCCGGCCGAGGCGAACGCGGCCAGGCCGACCGCGCCGGAGGCGGTCTCGCCCAGTCCGAACATCACCGCGGCGTGCGGCCCGCCGACGTGGTTGTGCTGGTCGGAGCGGTCGGGGAGGAACGCCTCGACCCGGTCGGTGGTGATCGCCCCGAAGGTGATCCCGGCGGTGGTCACCCACGGCACCGCCTGCGTCATCGCACCGGCGACCCAGCTCGCGTCATCAGCCATGAGCCGACCCTACTCGTCGGTAACCTCCAGGGAAAGCGACGCCCGTTTCCTCATGGTTCTCGCTGTGCGAGAACGAACCCCCTTGTCCGTCGTGCACAACGGGGTTGAGATCGATGTGACAGCAGGCACACCTAGTCCCACCACCACGACGCGCAACGCCGCGCGTCCGAGGCTCGGAGGTACCGCCAGTGAAGGCCGTGCGGGTGCACGCGTACAAGCAGGACCCCCAGATCGACGAGATCGAGGAACCGACGATCCAGGGTCCGCTCGACGTCATCGTCAAGATCGGCGGTGCCGGCGTGTGCCGCACCGACCTCCACATCATCGACGGGGACTGGGCCGACATCCAGAACCCCGACCTGCCCTACGTGATCGGCCACGAGAACGCGGGTTGGGTGCACGCGGTCGGCGACGGCGTCACCAACGTCAAGGTCGGCGACACCGTCATCCTGCACCCGCAGCCGTCGTGCGGGCTGTGCACCATGTGCCGCTACGGGCGCGACATGCAGTGCACCGGGGACGCGTTCTTCCCCGGCCTGTCCAACAACGACGGCGGCATGGCCGAGTACCTGCGCACCACCGCGCGGTCCTGCGTGAAGCTGAACCCGGAGACGAACCCGGCCGACGTCGCCGCGCTCGCCGACGCGGGCATCACCGCCTACCACGCGGTCCGCAAGGCGGTGCCGTTCCTCTACCCGGGCACCACCGCGGTCGTGCAGGGTGCGGGCGGGCTGGGCCACATCGGCATCCAGGCACTCGCCGCGCTGACCGCCACCAAGATCATCGTCGTGGACCGGAACCCGGACGCGCTGGAGCTGGCGAAGCAGATCGGCGCCGAGGAGACCGTCGTCGCCGACGGCAACCAGGTCGAGGCCGTCCAGGAGCTCACCGGCGGCGGCGCCACGGTGGTCTTCGACTTCGTCGCCGAGCAGGGCGCGGAGAACGACGCCTGGGCGATGACCGGCCCGGCCGGCTACAACTTCGTCCTCGGCTACGGCGGCACCCTGTCCGCCCCCACGCTGGACTTCGTCGCCGGCGAGAAGAACGTCATCGGCAACATCGTCGGCACCTACAACGACCTGGCCGAGCTCATGGTCCTGGCCCAGGCCGGGAAGGTCACCCTGCACACCGTCCAGTACAAGCTCGACCAGGCACTGGAGGCGCTGCACGACCTGGACGCGGGCAAGGTCCGCGGCCGGGCGATCCTCGTTCCCTGACTGGTCAGTCATACGTACGTACAAGACGAACGTTCTTTCCCTGACCCACCACCGATCAGCAGAGCTGCTGACGCAGGAGGAACCACATGTACGAAAAGGACGGCGAGAAGTACTTCATCGTCGACTCCCACAGCCACTTCTGGGACGCCTCCCGGGAGAACTGGGTCGAGGGTCGCGAGCAGTACGCCAAGGGCTGGATCGACTGCTTCTACGGCTACCACCAGCTCGGCCCGCCCGAGACCCACTGGGACTGGGAGCACTACCTCAAGGTCTCGCAGGACGACTTCGAGCGCGACGTCTTCATCGAAGGCCACGTCGACCACTCGATCTTCCAGTCGACGTACCTCAAGGAGTGGTACAAGAACGGCTTCAACACCGCCGACCAGAACGCGGCGCTGCTGGAGAAGTGGGGCGACCGGATCATCGTCAACGGGCGTTTCGACCCGCGTGACGGCGACGAGGGTATGAAGGAGTTCGAGGCGGACTGCGCGAAGTACCGGCACAAGGGCGTGAAGCTCTACACCGCGGAGTGGAACGGCAGCTCCCGCGGCTACAAGCTCACCGACCCGGAGTGCTACCGCTTCCTGGAGCGGGCCCAGGAGCTGGGCATCAAGAACATCCACGTCCACAAGGGCCCGACGATCTGGCCGCTGGACAAGGACGCGTTCGACGTCGCCGACGTCGACCACGCGGCCACCGACTTCCAGGGCCTGAACTTCATCGTCGAGCACGTCGGCCTGCCGCGCATCGAGGACTTCTGCTTCATGGCGGTGCAGGAGCCCAACGTCTACGCCGGCCTGTCGGTCGTCGTCGGCGGCCTGATGCACGCCCGCCCGAAGTTCTTCGCCAAGGTGATGGGCGAGCTGCTGTTCTGGGTCGGCGAGGACAAGATGACCTTCGGCAGCGACTACAACATCTGGACGCCGAAGTGGCAGGTCGAGGGCCTGGTCGACTGGCAGACGCCCGACGACGACCAGTTCGCCGACTACCCGCGCCTCACCACCGCGTCGAAGAAGAAGATCCTCGGCCTCAACGCGGCGAAGCTCTACGACATCGAGGTCCCGGCCGACTGCCGGCTGCCCGACACCACCGCCGACGAACCCATGGCGCCGGGCGAGGAGCTCGTCGACAACACGGCGGGGGCGCAGGCGTGACCCCGCGGCCTGCTGAGAGCCCGCTCCGGCAGGCCGTGTGGTCCGCGCTGGGGACGGTGCTCGACCCGGAGCTGGACGAGCCGATCACCGAGCTCGACTTCGTCGAGTCGTGGACCGTCTCGCCCGCCGGTGAGGTCACCGTCGGGCTCCGGCTGCCGACGTTCTTCTGCGCTCCGAACTTCTCGTTCCTGATGGTCGCCGACGCCTACGACGCGGTGACCGCGGTACCGGGAGTGACGAGGGCGGAGGTGACGCTGGCCGACCACCACGCCTCCGACGAGATCAACGGTGGGGTCGCGGCGCACGCCGGGTTCGTCAAGTCCTTCGAGGGCTCGATCAACGGGGAGGCCGCGGCCGAGCTGGACGAGCTGCGGCACACGTTCCTGGCCAAGGCCGCGCTGGCCGGCCAGGAGCGGGTGGCCCGCCCGCTCGTCGACGCCGGCCGGAGTCCCGACGAGCTGGCCGGGCTGACGCTCGGCGAGCTGGCCGGGACCGAGGCCGACACCGAGGAGCTGACCCGGATGCGGACCCGCCGGCGGACGATCGGCCTGCCCGCCGGCGACGACGCACCGCTGCTGATCCACTCCGACGGCACCGCCGTGACCGTCGAGCAGGTCCCGCTGCACCTGCGCCGCGCGCGGTTGCAGCGGGTCGGGATCGAGACCAACGGGGAGTACTGCAAGGGCCTGCTGAAGATCCGCTACGAGACCGGCCGGACGGCGGCGACCGCCGGCCGCTGACCACCGCACGCGACCTCCGGGCAGCGCCCCTCCCCGAGGGACGCGGCCCGGACGTGCGCACGCCCCCGGGTCCGCGCACTGAGCCGGAGTTCGCGCGCATCGCCGCAGTTCGCGCGCTGATCCGCAGTCCGCGCGCGTCACGGCACGCGCGGGGAACGGATCAGCGCGCGAACCGTGGATCATCCCGCGGGCGGGCCGGCGTCCAGGACGCGCACGGTGTCGGTGAGGCGGTAGCCCGCGCCGTGCGTGAACGGGGCCAGGGCGTCGAGCAGGGCCGCGCGGACGGCGGCGGGGCCGGCATGGCGCGCCGCGTGGCGCCCCGGACCGGACGCGAGCACGCCGGCGACGAGGTCGTCGGCGTCGTCGTGCACCACCGGGACCCGCACGACGGCGATCTCCCGGACCGCCAGCCCGGCGAGGCCGGCCAGCCGTTCCAGCCGGGAGGGGTCGGTCAGCGGGGGCGCGCCGACGCCGCTGCGATCCGGTCCGGGGTTGTTCTGCGGCGGCGGGGGCGCGGCCCCGGTGAGCGGGGCGAGCGCCGCCCCGATGACCGCGGCGTCGCACTCGTCGGGCGTGCCCCAGACCGTGGCCCGCACCGCACCGCCCGGCGCGCACACCCGGCCCGCCTCGCGCAGCGCGAGCACCGGGTTCGTGAGGTGCTCCAGCACCTGCACCAGAGCGACCAGGTCGAACGCGTCCTCGGCGAAGGGCAGCTCGTGGGCGTCGGCGACCTGCAGCATCGCCCCGGGAACGGCTCGCTCGGCGGCGGCGAGCGCGCGGGGTTCGGTGTCGACGCCGGTGACGGCCAGCCCGGCCGCCGCCGCGTCGACGAGCAGCCGTCCGGCCCCGCAGCCGACGTCGAGCAGCCGCGAGCCCGGCGCCGTTCCCGCCAGGACACGGTCGGACAGCGGGGACGCGGCAGCGGTGCTCACCCCACGGACGCTAGCCCCGCCGGCGCCCCGGTGGGGATGTCCCCGCGGCTCGACGCTCCGATCGGACGGGCTTCGAGCGGACGCGCTTCGGTGGCAGGGTCTCCACGACCGCGACCGCCTCGGCGACCCAGCCGGCGAGTTCCGGGCCGTCGAGGTCGTCGACGTCGGGCTCGCCGGTCACCCACAGCCAGCCGGCCATCTCGCGACCGCCCATCACCATGCGTGCGGTCCGCGGGCGCTCCAGCAGCTCCGCGGAGCGGTCCGCGGCCACCCGTACGAGCAGGCCGCCGCGCCCGCTCGCGGCCACGGTCAGGTGCCCGTCGAGCAGGAAGGCGTACCCGCCGAACATCCTCTTCTCGGTCACCGACCGCCCCGCGAGCAGGGCGCGGAGGCGGGCGGCGAGACCCTCGTCGTAGGCCACCGGGCGAGTATGGCCCTCAGCGGCCCCAGACGTCCTCGGCCACCGAGACGATCAGCTCCAGCTTGCGCTTCTGGTCGTCGACGGTCAGCTCGTTGCCCTCGACGGTGGAGGAGAACCCGCACTGCGGCGACAGACACAGCTGGTCCAGCGGCACGTACCGCGCCGCCTCGTCGATCCGGCGCTTGAGCGCGTCCGGGTCCTCCAACGCCCCGGACTTGGTCGTGACCAGCCCGAGCACCACCTGCTTGCCCTTCGGGACGAACCGCAGCGGGGCGAAACCACCGGAGCGCTCGTCGTCGAACTCGCAGAAGAAGCCGTCGACGCCGAGGGTGCCGAACAGCGCCTCGGCGACGTGGTCGTAGCCGCCCTCCGCGGCCCACGAGGACCGGTAGTTGCCCCGGCACATGTGGGTGGTGACGTACATGTCCGAGGGCCGGTCGGCGATGGCGGCGTTGATCTGGCGGATGTAGCGCAGGTGCTGGGTGTCCGGGTCGTCGCCCTTCGCGGCGAGCTCCTCACGGTGCGCCGGGTCGTTCAGGTAGGCCAGCGCGGTGTCGTCGAGCTGCAGGTAGCGGCACCCGCGTTCGTACATCGCCCGGAGCTGGTCGGCGTAGGCGCCGGACAGGTCGGACCAGAACTCCTCGATGTCGGGGTAGACGTCGGTGGAGATGACCGCCCGGCCGCCGCGGGCGTAGACCATGCTCGGCGAGGGGATCGTCAGCTTGGGGGTCGCCGTGGTGACCTGCGTGGCGAGGTAGTCGAACGCCGAGGCGAAGACGGGTTCGTCGAGGTGCACCCGGCCGTCGACCGTCATCCCGGCGGAGGTGAAGTTGTTCCGGCCCGCCGCGTTGCGCATCGCGACCTCGACCCGGCCGGAGGTCTTCGTGATGCCGCCGAGGGCGTAGATGAAGTCCATGTGCCAGGAGGTGCGGCGGAACTCGCCGTCGGTGGCCGACCGCAGGCCGACCGACTCCTGCAGCGCGACGACGTCGGTGATCGCCGCGTCCTCGGCCGCACGCAGGCCCGCGGCGTCGAGCTCACCCGCGGCGTGCCGCTCCCGGGCCGCGAGCAGGGCGGGCGGCCGCAGCAGTGAGCCGACGTGGTCGGCCCGGAAGGGCGGGGCGGTGCGGACGAGCGACTCCACTGTCTTCTCCGGCATCCGGCGAACGTATCGCCGTGTCCGCATGTCCGCCGACATCACTTCCGGATGATGGAAGGTCCATCGCACCCCGTCGCCCATCGGGCCACCCTGGCGGGCTCAGCCGGACGCGGCGACCCCCGGCGCGGCGGACAGGTGCCGGGCCAGCGGCACCGCGGCCTCGCGCACCGCGCGTTCGAGCTCCCAGCGGCGCCCGGTGAAGTCAGCCCGGCTGACGACGACCGACAGCGCGGCCCGGCCGCCCGGGTGCGGCACCGCCACCGCGAGCCCGGCCCGGCCGCGGGCGTGCTCCTCCACCTCCACCGCGACCCCCGCCGAGCGGACCCTCAGCAGGTCGCGGTCGAGCAGCCGCCGGTCGGTGAGCGTGTGCGGGGTCAGCGGCCCGTGCCCGAGACCGAGGACGTCGGCCAGCCGGCCGCCGTCGAGCCCGGCGAGCAGGGCCTTGCCCGGTGCCGTCGCGTGCGCGGGCAGCGGCTCCCCGGTCACCGCGCCCGGTCCGGGGTGCGCCGCGCAGGTCTCGGTGTGGGCGACGACGACGTCGTCGGACCGCAGCACGGCCAGCACCACCGCCGCGCGGGCCGTGGTGTGCAGCTCGGCGAGCACCTCACGGGCCGGGGCGGGCGGCACGATCGGGTCGGTCATCCCCCGGTAGAGCCCGACGACGCGATAGCCCAGCCCGTACCCGCGCTCGGCGTGCAGGCGGACCAGGTAGCCCTCCTCGACGAGCGTCCCGAGCAGCCGGTAGGTCGTCGGCAACGGCAGCTCCAGCCGACGGGCGAGGGCCTTGGCGCTGACCCCGTCGCCCGCCTCGGCGACCGCCTCGAGGACCCGCAGCGCTCGGCGCAGCACCGCTCCAGCGCCGTCGCCGACCATCCGCCTAGTGTCGCTGCGGGACCGAGGGCACGCCAGGACCGGGAGGACGACATGGCAGGGGCGTTCCGGCCCGTCGACCGGGCGGGACTCGCGGCGCACCTGGCCGAGCGCGCCACGGAGCTGCCCGGCCGGGTGCGCGTGCTCGTCGACGGCGCCCCGCCAGCGGCCCCGCTGGAGCTGGCCGGGGCGGTGGCGGAGCGGCTGCGCGCCGGCGGCCGCCCCGCCCTGGCGGTGGACGCCGACGACTTCCTGCGCCCGGCCTCGGTCCGCCTGGAGCTCGGCCGTACCGACCCGGACATGTTCCTCGACGGCTGGCTCGACGAGCCCGCGCTGCGCCGCGAGGTCCTCGCCCCGATGGAACCCGAGGGCAGCGGCCTGGTGCTGCCCCGGCTGCGCGACACGGTGCGAGACCGCGCCTACCGCGACGAGCCGGTGCCCCTCGGGCCGGACGGGGTGGTGCTGCTCGCCGGCGGGCGGCTGCTGGGCCGGGGCCTGGCGGCCGAGCTGACCGTGCACCTGCGCGTCGGCGGGGCGGCGCTGCGGCGCCTGCTGGCCCCCGACGACGCGTGGACGGCCGCCGCGTACACCCGCTACGAGAGCGAGGGCGACCCCGGTTCGCACGCCGATGTCCTCGTGATGGCCGACCATCCCGACCGCCCGGCGCTGCGGGACGCCTGATCGGCGCACAGCGTCCGAGCACGGAGCGTGGCCGGAACCCGGAAAAGAGAAAAGCGAGACCGGAACGGGTGACACCCGGAACCGATCTCGCGATGGCGGTGGTGACCGCCGGAGGGGGAGAATCCCCGATGAGGGGAGGTGGTGGGCGAGGAGGGAGTTGAACCCTCACGTCCTTTCGGACACACGGACCTGAACCGTGCGCGTCTGCCATTCCGCCACTCGCCCGAGCGACACGAGAAAGTTAGCACCCTGCTCGGCGGTCGTTCGCAGGGGGGTCCCCTGCACGTCGACCACCGGCCGGAGGGGGTCGCGACGGGCGGGACACGGGATGCGCGGCGGCGCCGGGCCGGGTACATCGGAGGGCAGCACGCCGGTGGCACGGCGGGGCCGATCACCCGCTCGTGCCGGGCCCCGCCGGGCCCGGCGGATAACACAGATACGATCGGTCGCACATCACCGACACGCCGATGCGGATGGAGGAGATCTTTTGGGCCGCGTGGACCGCTTCGAGCGCCGACTTCAGGGGTTCGTGGGCGACGCCTTCGCGCGGGTCTTCGGAGGCAGTGTCGTCCCACAGGAAGTCGCACAGGCACTGCTGAGGGAAGCCGAGGACAACGTCGAGCAGCTCGCCGGAGGTCGCCAGCTGGCGCCCAACCGGTACACCGTTCTGCTCAGCCCCAGCGATCTCGACCGGATGGCGGGCGACGAGGACGGGGTCGTCCGATCCCTCTCGTCGCACGTGGCGAAAGAACTCACCGACCAGGGCTGGGACACCTACGGTGAGGTCGTAGTCTTTCTGGAGCGCTCCGAGGCGCTGCACACGGGACAATTCCGCACCCGCTCCGCTGTCGACCCCGACGCTTCCCGTCGGGCCGCCAACCGAGCACGCACCGCAGGAGAAGCACCCATGAGCCAGCAACCGGGCCACCCCGAGGAGAACGGGCAGTACGGATACGACCGGGGCGCACCCGGCGGGTACGGCCAGCAGACCTACGCTCCTCAGGGGTACGACCAGGAGCAGCAGGGCGGCTACGGCCAGCAGCAGCAGGGCGGGTACGACCAGTACGGGCAGCAGCAGGGCGGCTACGGCCAGCCCGGCTACGACCAGTACGGGCAGCAGCAGGGCGGCTACCCCCAGCAGGGCTACGGCCAGCCCCAGCAGGGCGGGTACGACCAGTACGGCCAGCAGGGCTACGGCCAGCCCCAGCAGGGCGGCTACCCCCAGCAGGGCTACGAGCAGGGCTACGACGGCTACGGCCAGCCCCAGCAGGGTGGCTACGGTCAGCCGCAGGGCTACGCCCAGCCCGGCTACCCGCAGCAGGGTGGCTACGACCAGGGCTACGACGGCGGCTACGGCCAGCAGCAGGGCTACGCCCAGCCCGGCTACCCGCAGCAGGGTGGCTACGACCAGGGCTACGACGGCCAGGGTTACGGCGGCCAGGGCGGCTGGGGCGCTCCCGCGCAGCTGACCGCCATGCTGATCCTGGACGACGGCTCGAACCGCAACTACCAGCTGGCCGAGGGCACCCACGTCATCGGCCGCGGTCAGGACTCCCAGTTCCGGCTCCCGGACACCGGCGTGTCCCGCCGGCACCTGGAGGTCACCTGGGACGGCCAGGTCGCGACCCTGAACGACCTGGGCTCGACCAACGGCACCACGGTGAACAACTCGCCGGTGCAGTCCTGCCAGCTGACCGACGGCGACGTGATCCGCGTGGGTCACTCCAGCCTGGTGTTCCGCACCCAGGGCTGAGCCACCCGCGGAGCGGAACCCGCGCAGCGACAGCGGTGCGTCCCCGCCCGCCCGGTGATCCACCGGGCGGGCGGAACGTGCAGAAACACGAGAAGGGCGAGTAGGACGACGTGCCGGAACTGGTACTGCAACTGACCCGGGGCGGCTTCCTGGCCCTCCTGTGGCTGTTCGTCCTGCTCGCGCTCCAGGTCGTCCGCTCCGACCTCTACGCGGCGTCCGGTCTCCGGGCGGCCGCACCCGGCCGTGCCGGCGGGGGCCGGGCCACCCGGGTCCGCGGCGGTGGCCGCGGCAAGGTGGCCCGCCAGCTGCTCGTCACCCAGGGTCCGCTGGCCGGCAGCCGCATCACGCTCGACTCCCGGCCGATCCTGATCGGCCGCGCCGACGACTCGACCCTCAAGCTCGACGACGACTACGCCTCCACCCGGCACGCGCGCATCTCGCAGCAGGGTGACGACTGGTACGTCGAGGATCTCGGGTCGACGAACGGCACCTATCTGGAACGTAATAAGGTCACCGGGCCCACCCGGGTCCCGCTGGGGACACCGGTCCGCATCGGCAAGACGGTGATCGAGCTGCGATCGTGACGGACACGGACCGACCATGAGGTACCGACCGTGAGCCCGACGCGACCGACCGCTCCCCCGGTGCCGCGGCCGTCCGACCGGTCCCGCGGCGCGGGATCCGACCGACGTGCCCCGACCGAAGCCGGAGCCGCCCCGTGACACTGGTGCTGCGCTACTCGGCCCGCAGTGACCGCGGACTGGTCCGGCAGAACAACCAGGACGCCGTCTACGCGGGCCCCCGCCTGCTCGCCCTCGCCGACGGCATGGGCGGCCACGCCGCGGGCGAGGTCGCCTCGTCCCTGGTGATCTCCGCACTGGCGCCGCTCGACGACGACGTGCCCGGCGACGACCTGCTCGCCGAGCTGCGGGACGCGACCCACGACGGCAACGAGGCGATCTCCCGCCACGTCGCCGAGGCCCCCGACCTCGAGGGCATGGGCACCACGCTGACCGCGATCCTGTTCGCGGGCTCGCGCCTGGGCATGGTCCACGTCGGCGACTCGCGCTGCTACCTCCTGCGTGACGGCGAGTTCACCCAGATCACCAAGGACGACACGTTCGTCCAGTCGCTGATCGACGAGGGCCGGATCACCGAGGAGGAGGCGCACACGCACCCGCAGCGGTCGCTGCTGCTGCGCGCCATCACCGGGCAGGACGTCGACCCGTCGCTGTCCATCCGCGAGGCCCGCGCCGGTGACCGCTTCCTGCTGTGCTCCGACGGCCTGTCCGGCCCGGTCAGCGACGAGACGCTGCACGACACGCTGACCGACTACGCCGACCCGCGCGAGTGCGCCGACCGACTGATCGAGCTGGCGCTGCGCGGCGGCGGGCCGGACAACATCACCTGCATCGTCGCCGACGTGGTGGACGTCGACTACGCCGACGACGCCCCGATCATCGGGGGCTCCGCCGGCCGCAACCCGCGCGCCGGCGACGGCGACTACCGCCACGACGAGCGGACCCCGCACTCCTCGGCGCAGCGCGCCGCCGCCACCACGCTGCCCCGCACCGAGCCGGTGCGCCTGGAGCCCGCCGCCGCGGAGCAGCCGCGGCGCCGGCGCGGCCTGCGTCCGGCGCTCGCCCTGCTGGGCGTGCTCGTGGTACTGGTGGCGGGCGTGTTCGTCGCCCGGGCCCTGGTGCTGCAGCAGTACTACGTCGCCGTCGACCAGAACCAGGTCGCGATCTACCAGGGCGTGCGCGGCAACGTGCTCGGGGTCCCGTTGCAGCGGGTGGTCGAGTCCACCGACATCGGCCTCGACGACCTGCCGCAGGCGGTCCGCAGCCAGGTCACCGACGGCATCGTCTCCGACGACGGCGAGACCGGTGCCCGGCAGACCGTCGACCGGCTCCGGGATCGCATGCTCCCGCTCTGCTCGACACTGAACCCGCCGCAGCCGCCCCCGGTCGTCCAGGTGCCCGGCGCCCCGCCGGTGACCACGACCCCGCTGCCGACCGCGACCCCGGAACCGGGCCGGAACTGCCGGCTCGACGGCTGATGGCCACGGGCAGCTCCGCCACGGAGCCGACCACGCCCACCGGCCGCGGCATCGAGCTGTTGATGCTGGGCCTGGCCGCCGTCCTCACCACCGGCGCGCTGGTCCTGGTCGAGGCGAACCAGGAGCAGTCGCTCACGACCGACCTGTTGTGGGTGGGCCTGGCGTACCTCGTGCTGTTCGCGGGGGCGCACGTGGCGGTGCGCTTCCTGGCGCCCTACGCCGATCCGCTGATCCTTCCGTCGGTCGCGCTGCTCAACGGCATCGGCCTGGTGATGATCCACCGGCTCGACCTGGCGAAGGCCGCCCGCGCCGAGGCCACCGGGAGCCCGGTGCCGAGTGGGCTGATCAGCGCCCAGATCACCTGGACCGTCGCCGGCCTGGCGTTGTTCGCGCTGGTGCTGTTCTTCGTCCGGGACCACCGCACCCTGGCCCGCTACGGCTACACCGCGGGCTTCGTCGGCCTGGTCTTCCTGGCGATCCCGGCGCTGCTGCCGTCGTCGATCTCCGAGGTCAACGGCGCCAAGCTGTGGATCCGCATCCCGGGCGGCCCCGGCATCCAGCCCGGCGAGTTCTCCAAGATCCTGCTGATCATCTTCTTCGCGGCCTACCTGGTCCAGAAGCGCAACCTGCTCTCCACCGCAGGCCGTCGCTTCCTGGGCATGGAGCTGCCCCGTGCCCGTGACCTGGCGCCGCTGCTCGTCGCCTGGGGGCTGTCGGTCGGCGTGCTCGTGCTGCAGCGCGACCTCGGCAGCTCGCTGTTGATCTTCGGCCTGGTGCTGGTGCTGCTCTACACCGCGACCGAACGCGTGTCGTGGATGGTGATCGGGCTGCTGGCGTTCTCCGGCGGCGCCGTCGTCGCCTACAACCTGTTCGGCCACGTGCAGACCCGCGTGCGGATCTGGCTGGACCCGTTCGCCGACTTCAGCGGCGGTGGCTACCAGCTCGCGCAGGCGCTGTTCGGGCTCGGCACCGGCGGCGTCGGCGGGACCGGGCTGGGTGCCGGCCGGCCGGACATCGTGCCCTTCGCCGAGTCCGACTTCATCTTCTCCTCGCTCGGCGAGGAGCTCGGGCTGATCGGGCTGGCCGCGATCATGCTCGTCTACCTGGTGCTCATCACCCGCGGACTGCGCTCGGCACTGGCCGTGCGCGACTCCTACGGGAAGCTGCTCGCGACCGGGCTGTCGTTCTCGGTCGCGCTGCAGATCTTCGTCGTCATCGGCGGGGTGACGAAGCTGATCCCGCTGACCGGCCTGACGCTGCCGTTCCTGTCCTACGGTGGCTCGTCGCTGCTGGCGAACTACGTGCTGGTGGCGATCCTGCTGCGGATCTCGCACGTGGCCAGGGCACCGCTGCCCGTCCGGCCCGCGAAGCCGCGGGCGCCGATCGCCGAGGCCAGCACCGAACTGGTCCAGCGTCCCGGTGCGGGCCGGTCCGACACCCGTGACGACAACCGCGCCGACGGTGCCGCCAACGCCGCCAACGCCGCCCAGAGGAGCGAGACGTGAACCGCCCGGTCCGCCGCGTGGCCCTCGCCGTGATGGTGATGATCGTGGTCCTGCTCGGCAACATCACCTACGTGCAGGTCGTCATGGCCGGCCAGTACCGGGACGACCCCCGCAACCAGCGCTCGCAGATCGACGAGTACTCGCGTCAGCGCGGGCAGATCGTCGCCGGCGGGCAGGTCCTCGCGCAGAGCGTCGAGGGGAACGGGCGGCTGCGCTTCGCGCGCCAGTACCCGCAGGGCGAGATGTTCGCGCCGGTCACCGGCTTCCTGTCGACCGTGTACGGCAAGACCGCGCTCGAGCGGTCCGCCGACGAGGTGCTCAACGGCACCGACGACCGGCTGTTCGTGCGCAGGCTGTCGGACCTCATCACCGGCCGGGACCCGGCGGGCGGCAACGTGGTGACCACCATCGACCCCGAGGTGCAGCGCGCCGCCTACGACGGGCTGGCCTCCCGCGGGTACACCGGCGCCGTCGTCGCGCTGGTGCCGCAGACCGGCGAGATCCTGGCGATGGCCTCGACTCCGTCGTTCGACCCGAACACGCTGGCCTCGCCCGACCCCGCCGAGCAGCAGCGGGCCTGGCAGCGCTACGGCGCCGAGGACCCGGACCCGAGGACCAACCGGGCGATCAACGAGATCGAGCCGCCCGGCTCGACGTTCAAGCTCGTCACCACCGCGGCCGCCCTGCAGAACGGTTACACCCCGGACAGCCAGCTCACGGCCGCCCGCAGCATCCAGCTGGCCGACTCCACGACGACCCTGGAGAACTACAACGGCTCGGCCTGCGGCGGCGGGGCGACGGCGTCGCTGCGCGAGGCGCTGGCGCGCTCCTGCAACACCGCGTTCGCCCAGCTCGGCGGCGAGCTCGGCGCGGACAAGCTCCGTGCCCAGGCCGAGGCGTTCGGCATCGGCCGCACCGACCTGCAGATCCCGATGCCGGTCACCGCGTCGCAGGTCGGCCCGATGTCCGACACCCCCTCCACCCAGCAGTCCGCGATCGGGCAGCGCGACGTCCGGCTGACCCCGATGCAGCTGGCGATGATCGGCGCCTCGATCGCCAACGGCGGCCAGACGATGGCCCCGCACCTGGTCAAGGAGATCCAGAGCCAGACCCTGGATGTCGTCGACACCACCGAGCCCGACCGGATGTCGCGGTCGATGCCGGCCGACGTGGCCCGCACCATGACCGACCTGATGGTCGGCTCGGAGGACCGGACCTCGGGCGGCGGCAAGATCACCGGCGTCCAGATCGCGTCGAAGACCGGTACCGCCGAGCACGGCACCGACCCGAAGAACACCCCGCCGCACGCCTGGTACGTGGCGTTCGCCCCGGCGGAGAACCCCAAGGTCGCGGTAGCGGTGCTCGTCGAGAACGGCGGCGACCGGGCGCTGGAGGCGACCGGTGGCTCCGTCGCGGCCCCGATCGGGCGGGCCGTGATCGCCGAGGCGCTGCGGGACGCCCAGTGAGCCCGCGGGACCCGGCCCGGCGCAGGTCCCCGGCGGTCCCGTGAGCGCCCTGTCGGCCGGGCAGCTGATCTCCGAGCGCTACCAGCTGGACCGGCGGATCGCGGTCGGCGGGATGGGCGAGGTCTGGGAGGCCTCCGACACCCGGCTCGGGCGCAGCGTCGCGGTGAAGGTCCTCAAGGCGGAGCTCTCCGACGACCCCGAGTTCCTGCACCGGTTCCGCATCGAGGCCCGTACCGTCGCCTCGCTGGACCACGCCGGGATCGCCGCCGTGCACGACTACGGCGAGGACGACAGCCCCACCGGCGGCGGGCGCACCGCCTACCTGGTGATGGAGCTCGTCCGGGGCGAGCCGCTGTCGTCGCGGATCGGGCGCGGGCCCATCCCCGCCGACGAGGCGCTCGACATCCTCGAGCAGGCGGGCCGGGCACTGTTCGCCGCGCACGAGCGCGGGTTCGTCCACCGCGACGTCAAGCCCGGCAACATCCTGCTGCGCACCGACGGCGTCGTGAAGCTGACCGACTTCGGCATCGCCAAGGCCGCCGACGCCGTCCCGGTGACCCGCTCCGGGATGGTGATGGGCACCGCCCACTACATCGCACCGGAGCAGGCCTCCGGCGAGGAGGCCGGGCCGTCCGGCGACGTGTACTCCCTGGGCATCGTCGGCTACGAGTGCCTGGCCGGAGTCCGGCCGTTCCGCGCCGAGAGCGCCGTCGCGGTGGCGATGATGCAGGTCCGCGACGACCCGCCGCCGCTGCCGGACGAGATCCCCGAGCGGGTCCGCGAGCTGATCTCCTCGGTGCTGGTCAAGGACCCCGAGCAGCGCTACACCGACGGCGCCGAGTTCGCCGACGCCGTCGCCGCGGTCCGGCGTGGGCACCGGCCGCCGCCGCCCGGCATCCCCGCCCCCGGCGGGTACGCGCCCGACTTCCGCGGCGACGACGGCAGCGGCGCGCGCCACTCCCTGCAGGAGAGCGGACCGGGGACCGGCGACGGCCCGTCCGCCGGCGGCCCCGACACCGCCGACCGCGGCCCGCGCACCGGCGACCCCGGCCCCGACGGCGCCCGCCGCAGCGGGCCGGACCAGGGCGTGTCCCGCCCGGTCACCGGCCCCTACCCCGGCGCCGGGCCGGGCCGGCCGCAGGGACCGCGCACCCCGGGCGGCACGCCGTCCGGATCCGGGCCGGTCCCGGTGCCCCCCGGCTCGCCGCCCTACGGCGCCCCGCTGCGTCCGCCGCACACCGGGCCGCACGCCGGCGGTCCGGCCGCCGGCCGTCGTCCGGGCGGGCCACCCACCGGGCCCGGGTTCCCGGGGCAGCAGCGCTCGGCGCCGACGCGTCCACCGGTGCGCCGCAACGCCTCCGCCGACCGGATGCCCGAGCTGCACCCGTCCGGCCCGCTCGATCTGGGCCCGCAACGGTCCGGCCGGGCGAAGGCGTGGCTGGCCGTGCTGTTCGTGGTCCTGACGCTCGCCGCCGTACTGCTCGCAGTGATGATCTTGAGGGGTGTCTCGCCCGACGACATGCGGCCCGGGTCACTGGGGGTCGCGCCCGGTACCGTGGCGACCGCGGCCGGCCCCCCGGCCGGGTCCACGGGACCGGCGGTCCCGGCAGAGCCGTTCGCCGTCCCCCGTGCCCAAGATCGACCGGAGGTGCCCGGTGATGTCCCGGTGATCCCACCGAACGGTCGCTCCGGCGCAGATGCCGCCCGTACGGGACCGGCAGTGGGCGCCGACCGGCATGATGAGCACGCCTCCGACGGACTCGATGAGTACGGGAACCTGAACCGATGACGACACCACGACTGCTCTCCGAGCGCTACGAGCTGGGCGACCCGCTCGGCTACGGCGGCATGTCCGAGGTCCACCGCGGCCTCGACACCCGGCTCGGCCGGGACGTGGCGGTCAAGGTCCTGCGGGCCGACCTGGCCCGCGACCCCCAGTTCCAGCTCCGCTTCCGCCGTGAGGCGCAGAACTCGGCGTCGCTGAACCACCCGGCGATCGTCGCGGTGTACGACACCGGCGAGGTCGAGTCCGAGTTCGGGACGCTGCCCTACATCGTCATGGAGTTCGTCGACGGGCAGACGCTGCGCGAGATCGTCAAGACCTCCGGCCCGATGACCCAGCAGCGGGTCGTCGAGGTGATGGCCGACGTCTGCGCCGCGCTCGACTTCTCGCACCGGCACAACATCATCCACCGCGACGTGAAGCCCGCGAACGTGATGATCAACGGCGTCGGCGCGGTCAAGGTCATGGACTTCGGCATCGCCCGTGCACTGGGCGAGGGCCAGAACGTCACCCAGACCGCGGCCGTCATCGGCACGGCGCAGTACCTGTCCCCCGAGCAGGCCCGCGGCGAGGCCGTGGACGCCCGGTCGGACGTCTACGCCGCCGGCTGTGTGCTGTTCGAGCTCCTGACCGGCGAGCCGCCGTTCACCGGGGACACCCCGGTCGCGGTGGCCTACCAGCACGTGCGGGAGGACCCTCGGGCCCCGTCCCAGCTGAACCCGTCGGTGCCCCCGGCACTCGACGCGGTGGTGCTCAAGGCGCTCAGCAAGAACCCGGCCAACCGCTACCAGTCGGCCGCCGAGATGCGGGCGGACCTGATCCGCGTGCGCAACGGCGAGCCGGTGCACGCGCCGCTGGTCATGAGCGAGCACGAGCGCACGCACATGATGGCCCACGACGGCGCGACCCAGGCCATGGCGACGCGCCGGCTCGACGCGGGCGGCCCGGCCACCGGCCGGCACACGATGCCGCCGCACCACCCCGACTACGGCGACGACGAGCGTCGCGGAGGGGGCCGCAAGGCACTCCTGTGGGTCGTCGCGCTCGCGGTGATCGGGCTGCTCGGCTTCGTCGGCTTCCAGTTGTTCTCCTCCTCGGGCCCGGACCAGGTCTCGGTGCCCGACGTACTCGGCCAGTCCCCGGACCAGGCCCGGCAGACCATCACCCAGGCCGGACTGCTGTTCTCCCAGCAGGACCAGCCGTCGGACGTCGCGCAGGTCGGCAAGGTCGTCCGGACCGACCCCGGCGGCGGCAACCAGGTCCCCGAGAACAGCCGGGTGACGGTCTACGTCGGCAGCGGGCCCGCGCAGGTCACGGTGCCGAGCGTCGAGGGCCTGTCCCCGGACGAGGCCGAGGCCAAGCTCCGGGCGGCCGGCCTGCAGGTCGGCGGCCGTACCGAGCGCGACACCAGTGACTCCAGCCAGGTCGGCAAGGTGATCACCTCCGACCCGGGGCCGGGCCAGCAGGTCTCGGGCAACACCACGGTGTCGCTGGTGGTGGGTCGCAGGCAGCAGACGGTCGCCGTGCCCGACGTCGCGGGCCAGTCGGCCGACGCCGCCCGGACGACACTGCAGAACGCCGGTTTCCAGTCGATCTCCACGACCGAGGTCGACAGCAGCAGTTCGGCCGGCCAGGCGGTCGGCACGAACCCGTCGGCCGGGACCCGGGTCGCACCCGACCAGACCATCACCATCCAGATCAGCCGCGGGAACCAGAACCAGGTGCCCAACGTCGTCGGCCAGCGTGTCGACAGCGCGATCAGCACGCTGCAGGAGGCGGGGCTGAGCCCGTCGATCCGTCAGGTCGACGTCTCGGACTCCTCCCAGAACGGCGTCGTGCTGCAGCAGAGCCCGTCCGGCGGATCCGAGGCCTCCAGCGGCCAGACCGTTACCCTCACCGTGGGCCGCTACTCCGGTGGCAGCAGCAGCGACGGGGACAACAGCGGCAACAGCGGGTTCCCGTTCAACTGACCATCCTTCCGGGAGGAACCGTGCGCGTCCTCGTCGTCGACAACTACGACAGCTTCGTCTACAACCTGGTCCACTACCTGGCCCAGCTCGGCGCCGACCCGGTGGTCCGGCGCAACGACGAGGTCGAGCTGGACGAGCTCGACGACGTCGGCGCCGTCCTGCTCAGCCCCGGTCCGGGCACCCCGGAACGGGCCGGTCGCAGCGTCGAGGTCATCCACCGTGCCGCGGAGCGCGGCACCCCGCTGCTGGGGGTGTGCCTCGGCCACCAGGCACTGGCCACCGCCTGGGGCGGGGTCGTGGAGCGGGCGCCCGAGCTGCTGCACGGCAAGACCTCGGAGGTCTTCCACGACGGCACCGGTGTGCTCGCCGGGCTGCCCTCGCCGTTCACCGCCACCCGCTACCACTCGCTGACGATCCCGCCCGACGGTCTGCCGTCGGAGCTGGAGGCGACCGGGCACACCGAGACCGGCCTGATCATGGCCGTCCGGCACCGGGAGCTCCCGATCTCCGGCGTGCAGTTCCACCCGGAGTCCGTGCTGACCGAGGGCGGACACCGGATGTTGGCGAACTGGCTGCGCCAGGCCGGCTACTCCGTACCGGAGGACCTGGTCGTTCGGCTCTCCGCCGAGATGGCCGGGCTGGTCGCCGGGGTCTGACGGCCGCTCCGCACCGCCCGACGTCCCCGTGACGTGTGACGCCTGTGCCCCCGGGATGCCCCGGACGGCGACGCGGCCGCGCTACCGTGGTGGCGGATCTGTCCGGGTCGCCCCGTCCCCGACCACGGCGCCCCGTCGCAGGTCCCGCCCCCGGCCGGCGCACCGGCCGGACCCGTGTCCGACTCCGACAGGCGATGAGGTCAGATGCCGAAGTCGAAGGTCCGCAAGAAGGCGGCCTACACCCCTCCCCCGGTCAGCCGCACCCCGCAGAAGGTCGCGGGGCCGACGCACCCCGCCTACATCGCCGTCATGGTCGCGATGTGGATCCTCGGTCTCGCCTGGCTGGTGATCAACTATCTGGCGGGTCCGTCCATCCCGTTCATGCTCGCGCTGGGGAACTGGAACTTCATCATCGGTTTCTCACTCATCGTGATCGGCCTTCTCATGACCATGCAGTGGCGTTGACCAGCGGAAATACACGGATGTGAGTTGTCCACCATGTGGATGGAGCCTGTGGACAACGTCGCATGACCACGCAGGGTGATCGACTTCGGTGGTCGACGCCGGTGGGCACGGTCGTCGCACTCTGGGTGCTGGCGGTCGCCGCGACCGGCTGGTCGGTCGCGGTGATCGTCTCCGGGGCGGAGGCGGCCGGCGCGCTCGTCGCGGGTGTCGCGGCGCTCGGTCTCGCCCTGGCCGCGGCCTCGGGGACCCGTGCCCGGCCCCGGCTGGAAGCCGGTCCCGAGGGGCTGACGGTCCGCAGGCTGACCTGGACCCGGCACGTGCCCTGGAGCCGGGTGGACGACCTGCGCCTGCTGCGGACCCGCAGGCTGGGCCGCGAGTCGGTGCTGCTGGAGCTGGAGCTGCGCGACGTCGACGACCACGAGCGGCTCGTCATCCTCGGCCGGGCCGAGCTGGGCGCGGACCCGGTCGACGTGTTCGACGACCTGTCCGCCCTGCGTCCGGGACACCGCCCCGGCGACGCCGGCCCGACCGTTCCCTGACCCGCGCCCGGCGCCTCCACGGACACCGCGGCTCGCCCGGTGCACCGCCGCGGCGGGGGACGACCCGCGACGGTGCCGCTCGCCGCGTGCGGACCGCGCCGGCAGCTCGGGGCCCCACCCCTGGCGACGGCGGGTCGGGGTCAGACGCCGGCGACCGCGAGCAGCCCCGCGGCGCGCACCACGATCAGCACGACCGCGAGTGCGGTCAGCCCGGAGACCGCCAGCACCTGGGTCCGCCTGCGCTGCGGGGACCCCGTCCCGAGGTGGACCAGCGCCGCGGTGACCGCGGCGCCGAAGACCAGCCCGCCGAGGTGCCCCTGCCAGGAGATGCCCTGGATGCTGAAGCTGATCACGGCGTTGATCGCGATGAGGGCGACGACCTGCCCGGTCGGCAGCTTCAACCGCCGCAGCAGGACGAACAGTGCCCCCATCAGCCCGAAGACCGCACCGGAGGCACCCGCGGTCAGCCCGTTGGGAGCGCTGAACAGCATGACCGAGGCCGCGCCGCCGAGCATGGACACGCCGTAGACGGCGACGAACCGGGCCCGCCCCAGCACCGTCTCGACCTCACGGCCGATGATCCACAGGGCGTACATGTTGAACGCCAGGTGCAGCGGGCCGATGTGCAGGAAGCCCGAGGTGATGATCCGCCAGTACTCGCCGTCGGCGACCAGGAGCGGAACGAGCCCGCCGGCCTCGAACAGCGGCGACCGGAAGTTGGACATCACGCTGCCCGCCGTGACCGCGGTGATCACGTAGACCACCACGTTCGCGACGATCAGCCCGGGGACGACCACCGGCTTCCCGGTACGGCTCGCCCCGGCGACGGTGCGTCGTCGCGGGGTCGTCCGTGCGGCCTCGGCGAGGCAGTCCACGCAGTGCTGACCGACCGGGGCCGGCTGCAGGCAGGCGGGGCAGGCGGGCCGGTCGCAGCGCGAGCAGGCCAGCCCGGTGGGGCGGTCGGGGTGCCGGACGCACACCGTCGCGCCGCCGGGGCCGGGCGGGGCGCCGGGCCCACCGCCCGGGCCGGTCTCCCCGGATCCGTACGGCGCAGGTCCGTACGGCGCGGACCCGTAGGGCGTCTGCCCGTGCGGCGCCGGCCCGGGACCGCCCGGCGGCGGCCACTGGGGCTGCGGGTAGCCGGGCGGCGCCGGGTAGTACGGCGTGCCCGCGGGGCCGGGGGATCCCGGCCCGCCCTCGGGCTCGCCGGATGCCCCGGATCCGCTGCTGTCGGGTCGTCCGTTCACCACGGCCGGTCCACTCGGTGGTCGGAGACCTGCGGGGTCAGGACCGCTCGATCTCGATCTTCTCGATGACCACGTCGGTCAGCGGCCGGTCGGCCTGGCCGGTGGTGGTCTGGGCGATGGCGTCCACGACGGCCCGCGACTCGGCGTCGGCGACCTCACCGAAGATGGTGTGGCGCCGGTTCAGGTGCGGGGTGTTGCCCACCGTGATGAAGAACTGCGAGCCGTTGGTGCCCGGCCCGGCGTTGGCCATGGCCAGCAGGTAGGGCCGGTCGAACTTGAGGTCCGGGTGGAACTCGTCGCCGAACTGGTAGCCCGGGCCACCGCGACCGGTACCGGTCGGGTCGCCGCCCTGGATCATGAAGCCGCTGATCACCCGGTGGAAGATCGAACCGTCGTAGAACGGCCCGGAGTCTCCGCCGCTGGCGTTCGGGCCCGTGTAGTCCTTGCTGCCCTCCGCGAGGCCGACGAAGTTCGCGACCGTCTTCGGCGCGTGGTCGCCGAACAGCACGACGCGGATGTCGCCCTCGGAGGTGTGCAGGGCGGCCGTCGTCTTGGCGTTCTCTGGTTCCGTCACGACTACCATCGTGCCAGTAAGCAGCCGCATCCGTGGGAAGCAGGTCCGGAACATGAGTGCCGAGAGGAAGCGGGCCCGTGCCCGCAAGGACGCGACCGAGGCCGTACGCACCTTCGCCGACGCCGGCCGGATCACCGGTGGCGCGGTCACCGACGCCGTGGCCGGAGGGGTCTCGACGCGTCTGTCCGACCTGTCCGACGTGGTGTCCGGCTCGGTGCACGACGCCCGCCACGCGCTGGCCGAGATCGTCGAGCCGACCCCGGTGCGGGTGCGCCGGGCCCCGTGGATCGTGGCCGTCCTGCTGCTGACCGCGGCCGCGGTGTGGGGCTGGGCGACGGTCCTGAAGCGCGAGCGCGAGGTGGACCCCGGGACCCCGGTCCCGACGACCCCGCCGTCCGACGACCAGATCCACGGCAAGCCGATCGGTCAGGGCAGGTCGCAGACGAACGGCCACTGACCGCAGGGCCCGTCCCGGAACGGGCGGGTCAGGACGGGCGCAGCGTCCGCAGGAAGCCGGTCACGGCGGCCTCGTAGCCGTCGGGATCGGCGTTCCAGCTGCCGGTGTGCTCGGTGCCGGAGAACTCCCGGTAGGTGACCGGCCAGCCGTGCTCCGGGGCGGTCGCGGCGAGGTCCCGGCTCAACGAGACCGGGACGGCGGTGTCGGCGTCGCTGTGCAGGACGAGCGTCGGGGGGCGGATCGCGGGCGGACGCCGGACCAGGTCGAACCGGTCGAGGTCGATCCCGATCCGGCGTGCGGTGAACCGGGCCGCGACCCCGGCCAGGGTCGGGGGGAGACCGCGGTTGCGGGCCTGCCGGCGCAGCGTGCGACGCCAGTCGAGCAGCGGCGCGTCCCAGACCACGGCGTCGACGAGGTCGGCGTGCGGGGACCGGTCGAGGAACGCCCCGCCCACCGCGGCCCCCATCGACCAGCCGACCAGCACCAGCCGGCGCGCGCCGTGGACCAGGGCGTAGGCCGCGGCGGCGTCGACGTCGCGCCACTCGGTGTCGCCGAGGTGCGAGCGCCCGTCCGGTGACTCCGGGGCGGTCCCGTCCCCGCGGTAGCTGACGACGAGCTGGGTCAGGCCGGCCGCGTGCAGCGCGGGCAGGATCCGCAGTGCCTCGCGTCGGGTCCCGCCACGGCCGTGCACGCACAGCGCCCAGGTGTGCGGGTGCCCTCCGGCCGGGGCGGGGATGCGCCAGGCCGGGGCCGGCCCGAGGTCGGTGGGCACATCAACCTCGTCGAAGGGCAGCCCTCGTGCGGACGGGTCCGGGTCGAACGGGCCGGCGTCGAGCACGGCGGGGCCGATCGCGGGGACCGGGCCCGCGCGGAGCTCACGGACGACCGTGCGGCGCCCGCGGTCGAGGACCGGACCGACGACGGCCAGCCCGGCCGGGCCGCGCAGTCCCCACACACCCGGCTGCGCGGACAGCCGGGTCCGTGCCAGCTCGACGGTGCCGTCCCCGGTGGCGACGACCCGCTCGGGCAGCCCCGGGCGCGGCGACGGGTGCAGCAGGATCGTCGAGTAGTGCCAGCCGATCACGGCCGCGGCGGCGCCTCCCGCCCCGCCCAGGACCCCGGCCAGCGCGCCCGCGACGGGCACCGAAGGACGAACGGAGTGGCGGACGGAGGGGCTCGGCGCGCGCACGCACTCATCCTGCTCCCCCGCGTACGAGCGCCGCGAGTGGACCACCGGAGGCATTCAGGAGCGACGAGCACTCGCCCGTACGTGCGAGACCCCTCTCAGGTTGCCACTCGTACGGGTGAAGATCAGCGTCGATCGACTGCGCACCGCAACCGCTTGATGTGGATCTCGTTGTCCCCCGGCGAGGGTCGTCCGTCGACCCTCCGCTCCCCCGATCCCCCTTGGAAGGACGTGCGCATGAACTCGCTCGCCCGTACCGCCCTGCGGCTGTCCCTCACCGGCGCCGGCATCGCCGCGCTCGGCGCCGGTCTCGTCGGCCAGGCCTCGGCCGCCGAACTTCCCGAGCTGCCCGAGCTCCCGGCCGCCCCGGACACCTCCGCCCTGACCGACGCCGCGGACAGCCTCCCCTTCGGCGAGCTGCAGGTCCCGGACGCCGATGCCCTCGGTCTGCCGGAGCTGCCCTCGACCGACTCGCTGCCGAGCGCGCCGTCGCTGCCCGGCACCGACGACCTGCCCACCGCCACGCCGCAGGCCGCGGACGTCGCGTCGGAGCTGCCCTCGGCCGAGGACGCCCCCGAGCTGCCGTCCACGGACGACCTGCCCGAGCTCCCCTCGGTGGGCGACGCCGGCCTCCCGTCGGTCGACGACGCGGGCGCGCTGCCCCTGTTCGAGGTCCCGGCCGTCATGCACATCGAGGCGCCGACCGGCTCCTGACGTCGGTCCGCGGGTGCCGGACCCCCGACCGGCACCCGCGACCACGCCCGTCCGGTGTCCCCGACGACCGGGGCACCGGGCGGGCGCTCGTGTGCGGACTCAGGGGCGGCTGTGCCGCGGCCGCGGCGGCGGCGCCGGGACCACCGGCGCGCGGACGAGGAGCTCGTAGCGGTCGAAGGATCCCTCGTCGTCGACGACGTGGCGCAGGAACCGGAACCCGGCCCGCCGCGCGACCCCGACCGATGCGGTGTTCTGCGGGTCGACGTCGATCGAGATCCACCGCACGTCACCACGTTCGCCCAGGTAGCGGGCCGCGAGCCGGACCGCGCGGGTCGCGAGGCCGCGACGGCGGTACGCCGCGTAGACGCCGTAGGACAGACCGGCCCGGCCCCCCGCGGGGTCGAGGTCGACGTCGATGGTCCCGGCGAGGACGGCGCCGCCGTCCACCCGGATCCCGAAGCTCAGCTTCGGCCCGTCGTCGGCCCAGCGTTCGATCGCACGACGGACGTGGGCGCGGGCGGTCGCCGGGGTCGCGGGTGCGCCACCGAGCCAGCGGACGATCTCGGCGTCCTCACCCGCGAGGTGGGCCGTCACGTCGTCCCAGCCGAGCGGGCTGAGGACGACGACGCCGTCCGCCAGCATGTTGGAGGGACGCGACACGGGACCATCCTGCCCCAGACGTCGCCGTGCGTGATCGGGTACTCCCCTCCGGGGTTCCCCGTCAGGACGACGGCGCCTCGCGTACCCGGTAGCGCATGAGGAGCGTGTCGTCCCCGGTGACGATGCTGACCAGCTCCAGGCGCGCCGGATCCATGCCGGCGCCGCGGGCGATCCGCCCGGCCTCCCCGGAGACGAGGAACGGAGCGAGGGTCAGCCGCAGCTCGTCGACCAGGCCCGCCTCGGCCAGGCTGCCGAACAGCGCGGGGCCGCCCATGCAGTTGATCCGGCGCAGCCCGCGCTCCCCCAGCGCGGCGACCGCGACGGCGAGGTCGACCGACTCGTCGCCGGTGAGCACGACCTCGGCGCCGGCGTCGGTCCACCGGCCGCGCAGGTCCGCGGGGACCGCCTCGCAGGTCAGCACGATCGTGGGGACCACGGTGTCGGTCAGCACCGGCGCCGACGGATCGAGGGACTTCCCCGACGAGGTGACGACCGCCGTCGACGGCAGCTCCGACAGCCCGAAGCGGCGGCGCCGGTCGTCCATCCGGTCGTTGTGCTTGACGCCCGTGAACCCCTCGGCGGTGGCCGTCCCGGCCGCGACGAGCACGACGTCGGCCAGGTCGGTCCCGAGGTCGAGCACCGCGCGGTCGGGCGGGGTGGACAGCCCGGCCGAGCTGCCCCGGACCTCGACGGCCCCGTCCGCGCTGGACACGAAGTTGACCGACAGCCGGAGCCGGTCGTCCGGGTAGGCGTAGAGCCGTTCGAGCTGCTCGGTCGACAGCGGCCCGGCGTCGGCCACCGGGAAGATCTGGTGGATCGTGCTCACGCGAGCAGTCTCACCGCCCGCGAGGGATTCCGCTCGCCACGAACGGTGGCGACCATCTCGCAGGTCTCCCGGGTGGCCCGGGCCTGGTGGGCACGCACCATGGCGACGCCGCGGTCGGCGGCCAGCGCCGTCGCGGCGAGGGTGCCGGTCAGCCGCTCCTCGAGCGGCACGGCCAGGGACTCGCCGACGACGGTCTTGTTCGACATCGCCAGCAGCACCGGCCAGCCGGTCGCGACCATCTCGTCGATGCCGCGCAGGACCTGCAGGCTGTGCAGGGTGTTCTTGGAGAAGTCGATCGCCGGGTCGATGAGGATCCCGCCGGCGGGCACGCCCGCGGCGACGGCCTTCTCCGCGAGCGCGACGGTCTGGTCGATGACCGTGCGCAGGACGTCGGTGTAGCGCGGCCGGTGCGGCTCGGTGCGCGGGTCGACGTGGTCGGTGTGCGCGCTGACGTAGCCCGCGCCGTACCGGGCGGCGACGTCGAGGATCCCGGTGTCGGCGGCCGCCCAGTTGTCGTTGACCAGGTCGGCGCCCGCCGCGCAGACCGCATCGGCGGGTCCGGCGCGGAAGGTGTCGACCGAGATCGCGACGTCGGGGAACGTGTGGCGTGCCCACTCCACGGTCGGCACGACCCGGTCGATCTCCTCCTGCTCGGTCACCTCGGCACCCGGGCTGGCCGGCACACCGCCGATGTCGATGACGTCGGCACCCTCCCGGACCACCGCCGTGATGCGGTCCCGGGCGGCCTGCTCGGCGAAGGTGACCCCGTGGTCGTAGAACGAGTCGGGGGTCCGGTTGACGATCGCCATGACCATCGCCCGGTCCCGGTTCCAGGTACGTCCACGGAACGTCACGCTCGGCACGTGGTCTCCTCACAGCACGGACGGGCCCGCTGCAGGACCCGGTTGGATCTCCATCCTGCCCCGGGGCCCGGCGTGCGTGCCCACCCCGACGGTCATCGGTCGCGCGCGTGGTCCCGCAGCGGCGGCTCGGTGGCCCCCGCGGCCCGGTCGCGATGCCGGTCGCGACCTGTCCCGGCAGCCGTGCCTCGAGCCCGTCACCTTCTCGTCGATGAGGCGAAAAGCACGATGCGCGCGACGGAGCCACGTACCGCACGGCCGTCCGGTCCGGTCCGCCGATCGTCTGGGCGGACCGGACCGCCGAGGTCACGACAGGTGCTTCCCGGAGATCGCGCGGGCGATGACGAGCTGCTGGATCTGCTCGGTGCCCTCGAAGATGTCGTAAATCTTCGCGTCGCGGTGCATCCGCTCCACCGGGTGCTCGCGCGAGTAGCCCGCGCCGCCGAGGATCTGGATGGCCCGCTCGGTGGCCCACACCGCGACCCGGCCGGCCTTGAGCTTGGACATCGACCCCTCGCCCGCGGTGAACGGGACGTTGTTGCGCCCCATCCACGCGGCCCGGTGCACGAGCAGCCGGGCGGCGTCGATCTCGGTCTTCATGTCCGCGAGGGTGAAGGAGATCGCCTGGTTCTCGATGATCGGGCGGCCGAAGGCGACCCGGTCCTTGGCGTACTCCAGGGCGTACTCGTAGGCGGCGCGGGCGATGCCGATCGCCTGCGAGCCGACCGTCGGACGGGACAGCTCGAAGGTCTGCATCGCGGCGGAGCCCGTCGACTTCTCCCCCGACCGGGCGCGGGCGAGCCGCTCGTCCAGCTTCTCCTTGCCGCCGAGCAGGCACGAGCCGGGGAGCTTCACGTCGTCGAGGAAGACGTCCGCGGTGTGCGACGCGCGCAGACCCATCTTCTTGATCTTGCGGGTGGACTCCAGGCCGGGGGTCTTCGGCGGGACGACGAACGCGGCCTGCCCCTTGCTCCCCAGCGCGGGGTCGACGACGGCCTGCACCACGTGGATGTTCGCGATGCCGCCGTTGGTGGCCCAGGCCTTCTGGCCGGTGAGGGTCCACTCGTCCTTCGCCTCGTCGTAGACGGCGCGGGTACGCATCGCCGAGACGTCGGAGCCGGCTTCGGGCTCGGACGAGCAGAACGCTCCGACCTGCGGCTCGGAGGCGTCGCCGTAGCACTGCGGGATGAACTCGACCATCTGCTCGGGCGTGCCCGAGGCGAAGATGCCGGCCACCGCGAGGGTGGTGCCGAAGATCGCCATGCCGATGCCGCCGTCGCCCCAGAAGAGCTCCTCGTTGACCAGCGGCATGGACAGGCCGGTCTCGTCACCCCAGAAGGAGGCGAGGGTCTCGAAGTTGTAGAGCTCGATCTTCGCGGCCTCCTGCAGGATCGGCCACGGGGTCTCCTCGCGCTCGTCCCACTCGGCGGCGGCCGGGCGCACGACGTCGGCGGCGAAGCCGTGCACCCACTCCTGCAGCTCGCGGTGCTCCTCGGACAGTTCGAAGGAAGTCATCTCAGCTCTCCGCTGGTCGGTCGCGGTTCTCGTCAGGCAGACGGGATCTGGAACATCTTCTGCAGGGCGGTCGCGAAGCCGACGTCGCCGGAGACCTTGAGCTTGCGCGTCATGAACAGGGTCACCGGGTTGGCGTTGTTCGTCGCGACCTTGAGGAACTCGGTGCCGGGCATGGTCAGCGCGGTGCGGGGGTCCTCGTCGGTGCCCTCGGTGACCGTGCAGGTGCCGTTCTGCATCACGGTCTGGAAGCTGTCGACCGTCGAGCCGTCCTTGATGTGCCAGTGCACGACCTGCCGGTTCCCGGTCGCGCCCTTGGACGAGTAGAACTCGCTCATCCGGCCGAAGATCGCCTCGAGCACCGGTCGGCGGACCTCGGACGACATCACGGTCGCCAGCTGCTGCTTCGACGCGGTCTTGACCAGGCGGGCGAACAGCGACGGGTCGACGTTCTTCGCGTTCCCGTCGCGCAGAGCCGTCCCGAGCGTCGCGATCAGCTGCTCGTCGGACAGGGACTTCGGGTCGACGCTGCGACCCAGCTCGTTGATGTCGACCGTGTCGGCCATCGCTCGTTCCACCTCGCCGTGGTTCACACAAGTGTCCGGTACTCGCCGTACCGGCTCGGGACGAGGCGTACTTTACGCAGCAGTAGCTAAGCTGTCGAGATGGCATCTGCACCCCGTCGCAGGCTCCCGCCCGCGCAGCGCGAGAAGCAGGTCCTCGACGCGGCGGTGCGCGTGTTCTCCCGGGACGGGTTCCACGACGCGTCGATGGACGGCGTCGCCGACGAGGCGGGGCTGTCGAAGCCGATGGTCTACACGCACGGCGGGGGCTCGAAGGAGGAGCTGCTGCGGCGGTGCATCCGCCGCGAGGCCGACCGACTGCTGGAGTCGGTCTCCGGAGCCGCGGCCGGGGCGCCGGTCGACGCCGAGGTGCGCCTGCACCGCGGTCTCCGGGCGTTCTTCGCCAGCGTGACCACCCACCGCGACGGCTGGTCGGTGCTCTACCGCCAGGCCCGCACCGGCGCGCTCGCGGACGAGGTGCACGCGGCACGCACCCGGATCGTCGACCGGGTGGCGCGGCTGCTGGCGGCCGAGCTGGCCGTCCCCGCGGGCGTGGACCCGGCGACGGTCACCGCCCCGCTCGCGGCGGCGCTGGCGGGCGCGGCCGAGGGACTGGCCGACTGGGCGGGCGACGGCGCGGACCCCGACGACCTCGCCTCGACGTTGATGACCCTGGTCTGGCCGGGACTGGAACGCCTGCGCGGGTGAGCCGCCGGCGCCACCGTGCGGTCAGCCCTCCGTCGCCGGCCGCGTCACGAGTCGCCGGGTGCGGTCCGGCAGCCGGTCGACGATGCGGCCGATCCGCTCGGTGGTGCCCTGCAGCGGCGCGAGCGCGTCGGCCAGCACGCCGATCTGCCGGTCGAGCGCGTCGATGCGGGCCGCGACCGAGCGCAGGTCCGGGGCGACGGCGGTCAGCTGGCTCGCGGCCTGCGCGAGGTTGACGTCCAGGGCGGCCAGCCGCGGGGTCCCGTCGGCATCGGCGTCGGCGACGGCCGCCGCGATCCGCCGGACGGCGCCCTGGTCTCCGGTGGCCGCGGCCAGTGTCGCGAGGTCCTCGCGTACCGTCGCCAGCGCCCGCAGCGGCTCGACCGCCCCGGCGAGGGCCGCGAGGTCACCGGGGGTGCGGGCGAGCTCCTGCAACGGTCCGACCGCCTCGGCCAGACGTGCGAGGTCGGCCCGGGTCGCCGCCAGCTCGTGCACCGCGGGGACGGCGCCGGTGAGGCTCTCCAGGTGCTCGCGCGCCGCGGCCAGCTCCCGCAGCGGCTCCACCGCGCCGGCCAGCTGCGCCAGGTCGGCGCGGGTGGCGGCGAGCTCCTGGAGCGGGGCGACGGCGTCGGCGAGGCGCTGCAGCGACGTGACGGCCCCGGCGAGCGCGGCGAGGTCACCCGCGGCCGGTGCCAGCTCCCGCAGCGGTGCCGCGGCGCCGGCCAGCTCGTGCAGATCCTCGCGGACCGCGGCCAGCTCGGTCAGCGGTCCGACCGCCGCGCTCAGCTCGCGCAGCGACTCCACCGCCGTGCCCAGCTCGGCCAGCGGCCCGACGGCAGTGGCGAGCTCACGCAGCGCGTCGACCGCGCCCGCCAGCTCCGACAGCGGCCCGACGGCCCCCGCCAGCTCCCGCAGCGAGGCCACCGCCGCGCCGAGCTCGCGCAGCGGCCCGACCGCGGCGGCCAGCTCGTGCAGGTCGCTGCGGACGGCGGCGAGCTCCCGCAGGTCCTCCCGCACGCTCGCCAGGTGGTGCAGGTCCTCCCGCAGCCCGGCGAGCTGGTGCAGGTCGTCGCGGGCGCCGGCCAGCTCGCGCAGCGGTCCGGTGGCTCCGGCCAGCTCGACCACGGCCGCGGTCAGCCGGTCGATCCGCTCGACGGTCACCGGGTCATCCCACAGTGTCACGACCCGGCCGAGCACGTCGTCGAGCACCGGGGCCAGACCGGTCAGCGCGGCGTCGACACCGGCGATGCGCCGCGGGAGCGCGGCGACCTCGGCCGCCACCGACGGCATGGCCTCGACCGCACGCGGGGCCTCGGCCAGCCAGCCGGGCAGCCGTCGACCGATCTCCACGGCGGCGCCGACCGTGCCGAGGGCGGCGCCGATCAGCGTCCCGGTGACGCCCGCGGGCGACCAGGAGCTCGGGAGGGGCTGCTTCGCCATGGGTCTCCTCCGGCTCACGGGAACGTGCTCGGACCAGCTTCGCAGATCCGGCGACCCGGGGTGCCGCGCGGCAGCCCTCTCAGTAGGACGCGTCGTCCACCCGGGCCGCCGCGTCGCCGCCGGCGTCGCGGGCCGCCGCGTCGTCGAGGATCGTGGCGGTGCCGCTGGTACCGAAGCGGGTGACGCCCGCGGCGTGGAAGGCGAGCACGGTGTCGAGGTCGCGGACCCCGCCGGAGGCCTTGACCTGCACCTGCGGTCCGACGGTGGCGCGCATGAGCGCGAGGTGCTCGGGCGTGGCACCCCCGCCGGCGAAACCGGTGGAGGTCTTCACGAAGGCGGCGCCCGCCGACTCGGCGGCCCGGCAGCCGGCGACCACCTCGTCGTCGGACAGCAGGGCGGTCTCCAGGATCACCTTCACGACGCGGCCGTCGGCGGCCTCGACGACGGCCCGGATGTCGGCCTCGACGTCGTCGGTCAGGCCGCTGCGCAGCCGGCCGATGTTCAGCACCATGTCGAGCTCGACGGCACCGTCGGCGATCGCCTGCCGCGCCTCGGCGACCTTGGCCGCGGTGCTGGTCGTGCCGTGCGGGAACCCGATCACGGTGCCGACGGCGACGCCGGTCCCCGCGAGCCGGGCGACGGCGTGCGCGACGTCGGACGGGCGCACGCAGACGGAGAAGATGCGGTAGCGGGCGGCGACGTCGAGCTGGGCGTCGACCTCGGTGCGGGTCAGCTCGGGCTTGAGGATCGCGTGGTCGATCATCCCGGCGATCGCGGCGGCGGAGAGGGTCGTAGCGCTCACGGTGGTCCTTCGGGTCCCGGCGGGAGGATCGCCCCCGCGGGTGGTCGGCGGTCGGATGCGAAGGCTACGCGCCCGGGCCGCCCCCGATCAGCACATGCGGCGACGGCCACCCGCTGCGATGCTGGTCGGACGCCCCGGAGATCCCGGGGGCGGAAAGGGGCCGACCATGGCGGACGACGACCGCTCCGCTCCGGATGCCGCGCACGCCGCCGTTCCCGGGCCGACGTTGCGGTTCGAGCAGTCCAGCCACCCGGCGGGCGCCACCGTGCTGCACGCGATCGGCGCCATCGACGACGACACCTCGCCCGATCTCTGGGTCGAGATGGGCATCTGGTCCGAGGCGGGCCCCGAACTGATCCTCGACCTGTCCCGCGTGGACTTCCTGGGGACGGCGGGGCTGAACTCGCTGCTCCAGTCGCGCGACATGATGGGTGCCGAGGGCAAGCGACTGCGGGTGCACTGCGGGTCGAGCCGGCCCGCGCGGCGCGCCCTCCAGGTGACCGGCGCGATGGACCTGTTCGACGTCGTCGACCGGATCCCCGAGGAGCCGGTCCCGTCCCGGAACATGCTGTTCGGCGTACCGGAGCCGGACGTGCGGCTGAACGGTCAGCGCCGCTCGAACGAGGGGTAGCCCGCGACGCCCTCGTCGTCGCAGGCCCGCAGCACGCCCGCGACCCCGCCGGGCACCGCGTACGGCGCGACCGGCTCCGCCGGGCACGACAGCGCCTCGATCGTCGACAGGCCGCCGGCGTCGAGGTCGCCGATCGCCCGGTCCACCCACTCGACCTGTCTCTGCAGGCAGGCCGCGTCGTTGCCGTACCCGAGGGTCGGCGCCAGCGGCGCGAACAGGTTCGGGAAGCCGGGGTGCGCGAGACCGAGCAGGCCCGGCCCGGTGCCGAGCAGCCGCCCGTCGCGTCCGACGACGTCGATCCCGGCGCGGGTCGCGGTCGGGTCGAACCCGGTGGCCAGCACGATCGCGTCCAGCCCGACGACGGTCCCGTCGGCCAGCTCGACCCCCTCCGGCCGGATCCGTACGACCGGGTTCCGCCCGACGGGGACCACCTCGACGTCGTCGCGGTGGAAGGTCTCCAGCCAGCCCTGGTCGGTGGCGACGGGGCGCAGGCCGTAGTCGTCGCCGTCCGGGACCAGCGCCGCCGCGAGACGGTCGTCGCCCAGTCGCGCCCGCATCCGGTCGCGGACGACGGCGGCCGCCGCGGCCCGCAGCGCCGGGTCCGACGCGAACCCGGCGAGCCGGGTCGGGTGCAGCGACAGCGGGTCCTCGTCGTAGGCGGTCCCCAGGCTGTGTAGTCCTCTGTGGACAGATGGGTGCACGGTGCCCGACACCGTGGACCGGACCGCCTCGCGCATCGCGGGCAGGCGGTCGCGGTAGGCCGCGCGCTCCGGCCAGCCGTACATCGGGTTGGCCGCGGGCAGCACGAAACGCGGGGTCCGGGCCAGGACGGTGACCCCGCCGACCCGGCCGGCCAGCGCCGGGACCAGCTGGACCGCGCTCGGCCCGCAGCCGACGACACCCACCCGCAGCCCGTCGAACTCGGGCCCGCGGGCGGGCCACGCTCCGGTGTGGACGACCGGCCCGGCGAAGTCCGACCGGCCGGGGACGGCGTCGGTGCGGGGCGCGGTGAACGCGCCCGTGCAGCGGACCAGGAACCGTGCCGACAGCTCGCCGTCGCCGGTGCGCACCCGCCAGCGCCCGCCGTCCCAGCGGGCGGCGGTGACCGGTGTGGACAGTCGCAGGTCGCGGTGCAGATCGAGCCGGTCGGCGACGAACCGCAGCCAGCGCAGCACCTCGTACCCGGCCGGGAAGCGCTCGCTCCAGCCCCAGTCGCGGTACAGGTCGTCGGAGAACAGGTACTGGTACGCCGCGCCCTCGGTGTCGATGCGGGCACCCGGGAACCGCTGGTGGTGCCAGACGCCGCCGAGCTCGGGGGCGGCGTCGACACAGGTGACCCGCAGACCACGCCGTCGCAGCAGGTGCAGCGCGTACAGCCCCGCGACCCCGGCGCCGACGACCACGACGTCGTGCTCGTCCTCCACAGGCCCAGCGTGGCCGATCCCCGACGCCGCCGGACCGACCTGTCTCAGATCGACACGCGATGCCCGAGGAGAGAACGCCTCCGGGGACGGGGTCAGCGCGTGGGGAGCTCGGCCCACACCCGCTTGCCGCCGCCGCGGGTGTCGCAGCCCCACGACTGCGCGACGGCGTCGACGAGCTGCAGGCCGCGCCCGCGCGCCGCCCGCACGTCGAGCGGCTGGAGCAGCGGGCTGCCGGAGTCCTCGTCCTCGACCTCGATCCGCAGGGCGTCCCCGGTCCGGACCAGGGTCAGGCGGAACGGGGTGCGGGCGTGGTCGACGACGTTCGCGACCAGCTCCTCGACGACCAGCATTGCGTCGGCGAGGCTGCCCGGGGCGAGGTCCCAGCCGGTCAGGACGCGTTCCGCGGAACGCCGCGTCTCCCGGCCGACCCCGGCGTGCGGGACGTGCTCGGTGACGACCCGGTCGGCGTCGACGGCGGCGGGCTCCTCGACCTGCACGACGACGACACCGGCGTCGTCGCTGAGGTGGCCGCCGCAGTGTGCGAGGGCGGCGCCGGTGAGGGCGCGCGCGATCGTGTCGGCGTCGGCGCCCGGGACGAGCGAGGCCAGCGTGCGCCGGGCACCCTCCTCCTCCAGCTGTTCCCAGTGCCCGCGCACGTGCGCCTCGGTGATGCCGTCGGTGTAGAGCACGAGGCTGTCGCCCGGCGCGAGGGTGACCGTCTCGTGGGCCACCATCGGCGTGGTGCCGATACCGAGCACCAGCCCGCCGCCGCCGTGGAACTCGGCGGTGCCGTCGGCCCGTCGGACGAGGACGGGTGGGTGGCCGGCCGAGGCGAGGTCGGCGTGCCAGGTGCCGGAGGGACCGCGACGCAGCGACGCGAGCGCGGCGGTGACGAAGCTGATGCGGCCGTCGAACCAGACGTGCAGGACGTCGTTGACGGTGCGGAGCACGGCGACCGGGTCGTCCTCGACGTGTGCGGCGGTACGCGTGGCCGAGCGGGCCAGCGCGGTCGTCCGGGCGGCGGCGGAGCCCTTGCCCTGGACGTCGCCGATCACCACGGCGACGCCGTCCGGGGTGGGGACCGCGTCGTAGAAGTCGCCCATGACCTCCACACCGGAACCGCCCGGCAGGAAACGGGCCGCGATGTCGATCCCGGGCAGCCGCGGGGGCCGTGCGGGCAGCAGCGACTCCTGCAGCGTCCGGGCCAGCGTCTCGGCCTCGGCGGCGTGGCGGGCGGCCGCGAGCGCCTGCCGCTCGGTCTCGCGCAGGGCCAGGCGCAGCGCGATCTCGCCCTCGACGGCGTCGGCCAGGGTCCGGATGGTCTCGCGGTGCAGCGGGGTCCACTCCCGGGCGACGACGTCCATCGCGCAGAGATTGCCCACGACCTGGCCCGCGGGGTCGCGCACCGGTACCCCGAGCCAGGCGGCCGCCCCGAACTCGGTGATCAGGCTCAGGTCGCGCAGCCGCGGCTCGGCCTGCACGTCTCCGGCGCAGATCTCCCCGTCGGACTCGACGACGACCTTGCACCCACTGTCCTCGACGGGCGCCGACCAGACTCCGTCCGGCCCGACGATCCGTGCCGGTTCGGGCGTGCCCTTGAGGAAGGTCCGGACCTCGTCGACGACGGTCAGCATGACCGCCGGGGTCCCGAGGACCACCGAGACCAGCCTGGTCAGCCGGTTGAACGCCTCCTCCGGCCCGGTGTCGAGCAGCCGGGTGGCGCGGACCGCGGCCAGCCGGGCAGGCGATTCCAGCGACGACGGTGCCGCGACCGTGACCGCGACGGGATCCGACACCAGGCTCATTCACGTGATCCTCGCACCGCATCGCGTCGGCGTCCCGTCGGTGTGCCGAGGAATCCAGGCGATCGTCAGTTGTGACGATGCGGTTCAGCTCGCCGATCCGGAGTGGAGCCGGGCGGCACACCGGGTCAGGTGGTCCCGTTCGGCGGTGGAGGACGCCAGCGCCGCGGCCTCGGCGTAGAGACGTGCGGCCGTGGCCCGCTCCCCCGCGCGTTCGTGGAGGTGGGCGCTGACCGCGGTCCAGCGGGGCAGCGTCGGGTCGAGGTCGGCGAGTGCCGCCAGGCCTGCCCGTGGCCCGTCGGCCTCCCCGACCGCGACGGCGCGGTTCAGCCGGGCGACCGGGCTGCCGGTGAGCCGGACCAGCTCGTCGTACCACTCGACGATCTGGGGCCAGTCGGTCTCCTCGGCCGCCGGCGCGTCGGCGTGCAGGGCGGCGACGGCCGCCTGGGCCTGGAACTCCCCCAGCCGGTCACGGGCCAGCGCGGCCTGCAGCACCGCCACGCCCTCGGTGATCAGCGCGGTGTCCCAGCGGCCACGGTCCTGCTCGGCCAGCGGCACCAGCTCGCCGGCCGGACCGGTCCGGGCGGCGCGGCGGGCGTGGTGCAGCAGCATCAGCGCGAGCAGGCCGGCGACCTCGGGATGGTCGACCGACGCCGCGAGACGCCGGGTCAGCCGGATCGCCTCCGCGGCGAGGTCGACGTCGCCGGAGTAGCCCTCGTTGAACACCAGGTAGAGCGTCCTGAGGACGGTCGCGACGTCGCCGGGTCGGTCGAGCCGCTCCCCCGCGACGGTGCGCTTGGCGCGGCTGATCCGCTGCGCCATCGTCGCCTCGGGCACCAGGTAGGCCGCGGCGATCTGGCGGGTGGTGAGCCCGCCGACGGCCCGCAGGGTGAGCGCGACCGCCGACGACGGCGACAGCGACGGGTGCGCGCAGAGGAAGTACAGCTCGAGCGCGTCGTCGTGGTCCGACGCCGGACCCGGCACCGGCTCGGCCTCGGCCCGCTCCTCCCGGCCACGACGCGCGGTCTCCGACCGGGTGGCGTCGAGGAAGCGGCGCCAGGCCACCGCCACCAGCCAGCCCTTCGGGTCCCGGGGCGGGTCGGCCGGCCAGGTCCGCAGGGCCTCGACCAGGGCGTCCTGCACGGCGTCCTCGGCCGCCGCGAAGCCCACCCCGCGACGGCCGAGGATCCCGAGGACCTCCGGTACGAGACCGCGCAGCAGCGCGGCGTCCATGCTCACTCCGTGACGGTCGGCGGGGCCTCGAGGAACGGGCGCAGCTCGATCCACTCGTGGATCGGCTCCCCACCGGCACCGGGCGCCGCCGACAGCACACCGGTCACCTCGACGGCCCGCTCGTAGCTGTCGACGTCGATGATCATCCAGCCGGCGACGAGGTCCTTGGTCTCGGCGAACGGACCGTCGGTGACGGGCGGGCGGCCCTCGCCGTCGTAGCGGACGAAGGTGCCCTCGGGAGCGAGCGCCTGGGCGTCGACGAACTCCCCGGAGCGCTTCAGGTCCTCCGCGAGGTCCTGCATGAAGCGGATGTGCGCGGTGACCTCCTCGGGCGCCCAGCGGTCCATCGGCACGTCGTTCTTCGGGGCCGGGGCTCCGCGGTAGTGCTTGAGCAGCAGGTACTTGGCCATGGTGGATCTCCTCGGTGCTCGTCGCGGCCCATCCTGGCCGCGTTCACCCCGGGGACGGAACCGGACGCACGTTCTCGACACCGCCGCTCGATTTTTCTTCTACCCGTCAGTAAGTTCCGCACATGATCAGAGCGACGTCCGTCCGCACCGTGTCCGCGACGCCCGAGGCGGTGTGGTCGGTGCTGTCCGACCACGAGGGCATGTCGACCTGGGCGCCGGGCCTGAAGGTGGAGATCACCCGGGCGGGCGAGCCGGAGCCGAACGGGGTCGGGACGGTGCGCAAGGTCGGGATCGGGTCACCGGGGCCGATCGTCGAGGAGGTCACCGCGTTCGAGCCGGGGCGACGGCTGGGCTACCGCGCGATCGCCGGGGTGCCGCTGAAGAACTACCGGGGCGAGGTCACGCTGCGACCGGTCGGCGCCGGCACCGAGATCACCTACGCCGTGGAGGCCGACAAGCGGCTGCCCGTCGGGGAGGCGTTGCTGGCCAAGGGACTGTCGAAGGTGTTGCTGTCCGGGCTGGTGCGCGGGATCGGCGCCGGGCCGCGCTGACCACCCTGGCGTCGCGGGTCACGGCCCGGCCGGCTCACCGTGCCAGGCGGGGGACGGTGCGCCGATGACCGAGAGGAGCTGCAGCTTCTCGTGCGTCTCGCTGCCCGGTACGGCGGTGTAGACCAGCAGCAGGTGGGACTGCTCGGGATCGAGCAACGTCTGGCAGTGCAGTTCCAGCGCGCCGACCTCGGGGTGGACGAGCCGTTTGAGGTCGTCGGACCGGACGCCGATCTCGTGGGCGTCCCACAGCGTGCGGAACTCCTCGTTGTGCGGGTGGAGGAGCTCGGCGAGCCGGGCCGCGCGGGAGTCCGGTCCGCGCCGGGCCGCGACCGCGCGCAGGCCCGAGACGTAGCGCCGCGACAGCAGCGCGTGGTCCTCCGGTGGGTGGCGCCTGCGGGCTGCGGGCTCGGTGAACCAGCGGTAGCCGACGCTCCGCCTCGGCCCGGTGAACCCGGTCGTGTCGCCGGTGAGCGCGACCCCCAGTGACGTCTGGCGCAGCGTCTCCCCGAGCTCGGTGACGATCTCGGCGGGGGTGTCGACGAGCCGGTCGAGGATGCGCAGCAGCCCGGGTCCGATGTGGTCGCCGCCCGTTCCGCGGGCTGGTGGGTGCTGGCCGGCGAGCCGGAACAGGTGGTCGCGCTCGTCGAGCGACAGGTGCAGGCCCTGGGCGATCGCGGCGATCATCTGCTCCGACGGCCGCGGGCCGCGCTCCCGTTCGAGGCGCGCGTAGTAGTCGGTCGACATGTGGCACAGGGCCGCGGCTTCCTCCCGGCGCAGCCCGCTGGTGCGGCGCCGTTGCCCCCGCGGCAGTCCGACGTCCTCCGGTTGGAGCACCTCACGACGCCGGCGCAGGAACTGCGCCAGGCCCGTCCGGTCGATCATCCGCGCCGCCTCTCGGTCGCTCACCGATTCGTTCCTACCGCGACGCGCGGGGCGTAGCCACGGACTGCCGATCCTCCCCACCGGCTCCGGGTCGGACCGCTCAGCCACGGATCGTCAGGCCGTGGCTACCGACCTGCACAGCGACGAACGTGGTCGGCCCCCCCCGCCGAGCCGAGGAGCCCACCGTGCCGAACGAACTCGTGTCGCTCGACCCGACCGCGACCGTCCCATCGGATCGCCCGGAGGACCGCCGCTCGGACGGGCAGGCCCCGGCCGCGACGCTCGGCGCCGCGATGCGCACCAGCCTGGAGCGATCCGGTGGCGGGCTCGGCATCCTCCTCGCCGCCGTACCGACCGTCGCCTTCGTGGTCGCCGACGCGGTGGGCGGTCTGACCTGGGCCTTCGTCGCACTCGCCGTGGCGGCGCCGGTGACGTTCGGGGTGCGCCTGGCCCGCCGGGAATCACTGCGGGCGGCCGTCGTCGGTCTGGCGGTCGCCGCGGTGTGCGCAGCCGTCGCCGGATTCTCCGGGGAGGCACGGGCGTTCTTCCTGCTGCCCACCCTGATCCCCGCCGCGCTCGGCGTGCTGTTCCTCGGCTCGGTCCTCGTCCGTCGGCCGGTGACCGGGACGTTGTTCAACCGCCTGGTCGGCGGCCCCGACGACTGGCGCGACCACTCCCGGCTGATGCGCATCTACACCGTCACCACGCTGGTCGGCGTCGTGCTCCACGCGCTCAACCTCACCCTGCGCGCCCTGGCCTACCTGGCGGACCAGCCCGCCGTCCTCGCCGCGCTCAGCGTCGGGGCCGCTCCGGTCTTCGCAGCGCTCGCCGCGGTCACGCTCGTCGCCGCACGTCGCGCGGTCAGCTCCCGCGGTGCCGATGGGACCTGACCCGCCACGCATCCGGCTCGTCCCTCGCAGGCCTCACCCATCAGGGAGACATCGTGTCTCGCACCCGCGACATCGCCGGCGTCATGTCCCCTCCCCGGCGGACCACGACCGTCGACGGGTTCGAGCGGCAGTTCGGCACCAACTACCTCGGCCACGTCGCTCTCGTGGTGTACCTGATGCCGCTGCGCCGCGCCGGTCGGGCCCGGGTGACCTCACAGCTCAGCGTCGCCGCCCGACGCGGACACCGCCTTGCAAACGCGAACCAAGCTCGCCGCCTGCCTGTGCGTCCTGCTCGGCGGCCCCGATCACCAGCCCACCCGCTGCCACGTCGTGTCAGCGGGTATCGGGCCGTTCCGGGGCGGATGTGCCCCCGATGTGCCCCGGCGCCAGCCGCTCCCCCTGTGCTTGCTGAGTGCCATTCCGGAGACTTGCCCGCCCGGCGAGGGCTGCTCGGGATCAAGCAATGCGGCCACCCGTCAGTTGAGCCTAGACGGACTGGCGGTGCCGGGAGTCCACCTGGAGCTGCTTTAGTGCAACGCCATATGCCTACGGGCGCACCACGTTCCTGGGGTGATCAGGACTCGCCCGACCACCCCAGGAACCAGGACCGTCAAGCCGCGCTGCGCCGCCAGTGCTCGATGTAGCCCAACGCCTCCGACTCAATCCACGCGTCGAGAGCCCGGATCTTCTTGATCGGCGTCGGCTTCCACAGCTTGCCGCGCCGAACGTCCAGAACAGCCACCGCCGCATGCGGACGAGTCTGGTCGACGGTGAGCTGGAGTGTGCGCCAGATGACCTTGGTCGCGCCCTGTGCCGTCAGAGGCGTCTGCTTGAGGTAGAGGTGCACGACGGTCTCCACCCCGCTGAGGCGCATCCCGACATGCTGGTTGACGTTGATCGGCAGGGTTGCCCACGTCCAGGTGGCGTTGTTCGTCGAGACCCACTCGGGACGCGACCTGGCCAGGAAACCCTGCATCCCCGCAGCCAACTCCTCGTAGGAGCGGACCATCGTCCGGCTGGCTCGGAAGATCATCCGGCGCAGCTCCAGGTCGTCACCGCTTCGGACCGCGTGGCGGAGCCCGGCCAGCGCCGGACCGTACGCCTGCTTGGCCCCGCTGTCAGGGTCGTTGAACCGCTTCCACTGGTCCTCGATGATCTTCATCCGGCCAGAACCGACAGAGTTGACGTAGTCGGCGAAAACGCCCAGGCCCCTAGCCTGCATGGTGTCGTCAGTGGACACGGTTACTCCAAATGCGCGCACAGACACGTCCGCCCCACTGTCGCGCGGTTCAGCGTGAGGAGTTACCGTGTCCTTGCCACAGGTACACAGACAACGCCTCGGGCGGCCGCCGCGGAGCGGTTCCCCGAGGCGTTCTCTAACTGTAGCGGGCACCTCCGACGACACCAGCGCGCTCCGCGTCCATCACGTCCCCCGTCTTGGGGATGCATCTGTGGATACTTCTGTGGACAGGTCCTGGTTTTCCCGCTCAGAGCCTTGCGCTGGTTCGGAGTCCCCACCCCCAGAGTCACAACAACTTCACCCGTATGGCCCTGAGTCACACCATTGGTTTTCATGTATCGGGAACCGCCCGCCGCGCGGTGACCGGCCGGAGGCCGCATGCTCCGCGCGGCGCCGGAGGCGCCGCTTGATACCGAACGGAAGGTCTAGACACGGCGAGCGCTGGCGGCGCTGTCGTGTCCCGGCTGATGCTTGACGTTCCGGTCTCACCTGATGCTTGACGTTCGGGCCTGATCGGCTTTCCTGTCCGCTGTCCGTGCTGGTCAGCGGGTGGTGGGAGGCCGGGATTGGCCCTGGTGGACATGACCGTGGTCGAGCAGCGCTACCGCGCCGTGCTGGCCGTCGAGCAAGGCGAACCGCGCTACCAGGTCGCGGCTCAGTTCGGCGTCTCCCGACAGACCCTGCACACCTGGATCACCCGCTACCGCGCCGAAGGCCTGGCCGGCCTCGCCTCGCGCTCACACCGCCCGGACTCCTGCCCTCACCAGGCATCCGAGCAGGTGGAGGTCGCGGTCTGCGAGATGCGCCGCGGCAACCCCCGCTGGGGGCCCCGACGCATCGCCCATGAACTCGGCCCCCGCTTCGGCGCCCAGGCCCCCTCGCGCAGCACGGTGGCGAGGATCCTGCACCGCAACGGCCTGGTCGAACCCCACCGCCGACGCAGACGCCGCTCGGACTATCGCCGCTGGGAACGCCCCGCCCCGATGCAGCTGTGGCAGCTCGACATCGTCGGCGGCATCCACCTCCGCCAGCCCGACGGCACCGTGACCGAGGCCAAGATTGTGACCGGGGTCGATGACCATTCCCGCTTCGCCGTCATCGCCACCGTCATGGTCCGGGCCACCGGCCGCGCGGTCTGTCTGGCCTTCGCCGACGCGCTGCGCCGCTACGGCATCCCCGACGAGGTCCTGACCGACAACGGCAAACAGTTCACCGCCCGCTTCGGCCGCGGCGGCGAGGTCCTGTTCGACCGGATCTGCCGTGACAACGCCATCACCCACCGCCTCACCCAGCCCGCGACCCCGACCACGACCGGGAAGGTCGAGCGGTTCCACCAGACCCTGCGCCGGGAGCTGCTCGACCACACCGATCCCTTCGACACCCTGACCGCGGCGCAGGCGGCGTTGGACTCCTGGATCACCACCTACAACTGCACCCGCCCGCACCAGGCCATCGACATGGCCTGCCCGGTCGACCGCTTCGCTCCCAGCCAGCACCAGCGCGGCGACGAGGACCTGCTCCCGCTGCGGCTGCCCGCCCGACTCACCACCGCGCCCGCCCCGACCCCACATTCCGAGCACCCCGCCCCGGCCCCGGACGACGAGCCGAGCACCGAGATCGAGGTCTATCGGGGCGGACCGGTGGAGTTCGAACGGGTCGTCCCCGCCTCGGGAAACCTCGCCGTTCTCGGCAAACAGTTCTGGCTCGGTCCGCTCCGGGCCGGGGTCACCGTCACGTTCTGGGCCGACACCCAGGTCATCCACCTCACCGCCGGCGGGGCCCGGATCAAGACCGTCCGTTCCCCCTACACCGAGGACCAGCTCGCCACCCTCGCCGCGACCGGAGGCCGGCCCGCCGGCCCGCCACCGCTACCACCGGTCGAGCCCGACGGGACCGCGATCGAGGTCGACCGCACCGTCTCCGCCCAGGGCCTGATCAGCTTCGGTGGACGCTGGAACCTCGCCGCGGAGATCCTCGGCGGCCGCCGGGTCACCATCCGCATCGAGGACCACGTCCTGCTGATCTTCGACCCCGAAACCCGTGAACTTCTCCGGACCAGGCCGAACCCGCTGACCTACGACCAGGCCCGCCACCTGCGCGGCGCCCGCCCCGCCGGACCACCACCACGCCCGTCGGTCGAACCGGTGACTGTCACCCGCCGGGTCTCGACCACCGGCACCATCATGATCGCCCGCCAACTCATCGCGCTCGGACGTGATCAGGCCCGGACCCTGGTCACCGCCCACGTCGCCGAACACACCATCACCGTCGACCTCGCCGACGGCGCCCACCGCACCGTCACCCGCACCAGCACCGGCGCGATCCGTAATCTCAAGGCCCAGACAGACCGCACAGTTTCCTAGCCCGAACGTCAACCATCACCCGGGACAGGAACGTCAAGCATCAGGTGAGACCCGACAGAGCGCTGGCGGCGCTGTCGTGTCCCGGCTGATGCTTGACGTTGGTCATCGGCCAGGTAGGTAGGCTCAGGAGCATGTGGCTCCCGCTCGCGAAGCGCCCCCGCACCGCCTGAGGCGGTGCACCCCGCCGTCCGACCCTGCTAGGTCCGACGGCCTCTCACCCGTGCCGACATGGGCTCGTCGTGTAGACGTGCCACCGCCGCGTTCCCGCTTCCACGTACAGGGACCACGCGACTGTGGAGACCGCTCCGGCCGTCGGCTGCCACGCTGACGGCGCTTCCTCATACCCGACCCCGCTGGACGCCGTGCTCGGACGGCTGCGGTGCCCGTTGTGCCATGCCGCCGTGCTGTGCCGAGACGGCAGGACGGTCCGTTGCCGGGCGGGCCATTCCTTCGACATCGCCCGGCCTGGCTACCTCACGTTGCTGTCCGGCCGGCGCCGCCACCGTGGAGACACCGCGGACATGGTGACGGCCCGAGAATCGTTCCTGGGCAAAGGCCACTTCGAGGCGGTGCGCTCGACGATCACAGCATTCGCCGTCGAGCACGCCCCACGACAGACCGGGCTCGTCGCCGACCTCGCCGGAGGTACCGGCTTCTACCTCGCCTCAACCCTCGACGCACTTCCTGCAGCGTGGGGCGCGACCCTGGATCTGTCAGCCGCAGCACTGCGGCGTGCGAGCCGCGCTCATCCCAGAGCTGCCGCTGTCGGAGCAGACATGTGGCAACCACTGCCACTCGCGTCGCGGTCAGCCGATGTCGTGCTGAACGTCTTCGGCCCGCGGACACCGGGCGAGATCGACCGTGTGCTGAGCAGCGACGGGGTCCTGATCATGGCGACGGCGGGCGCGGAGCATCTGCGCGAGCTGCGCAGCCGCCTCGGCACGATCGGCGTCGACCCCCGCAAGGCGGACCGGCTCCGGCACGCCTTCGAGGGCTTCACCGAGGTTGCTCGGCAAGCGGTGAGGTGGCGGCTCGCCCTGAGCCGCGACCAGGTGCGCGCGCTCGTCGACATGGGGCCCAGCGCCCATCACATCGACTCAGACCACCGTGACCGCGTCCTGCAAGAGCTGCCGGACACCCTGGGACTGACCGCTGCTGTGGACGTCGTCGTTCTCCGTCGCGATACGACCCGCAGTTAGGCGGTCGAAGCGTCGGCGACGACAGCCCACGCCGCGGGGCGGTCGGGGTCGTCTCCGTTGCCCAGGACGATGCTGGCAGCGCGGGCAGTGTCGAGGTCGTCGCAGTTCAGCTCGAGTGCAGGTACGGCGATGTCGTACGCGGTTTCACCGTTCATCTCGCGGGGGTCGACGAGCACCAGTCGTCGGCCCCCGTGCAGGACATTCGGGGCAACATCGCCGAGGCAGTGACCTAAGCGCAGGTCTCCGGCGAGCCGGCGCCGCTCGCTGGAGACCGGGCGCCCGATGTGCTGCTGTTGAGTCCCCGCACGAGTGCGTCCTGCAGGTGAGCGGTCTTCGACCCTGCCGTCGACCGCGTCGGGCCGGACGGCTTCCACCCGCACGAGCTGCGGCACACCGCGGCGTCGCTGGCGATCGCGTCGGGAGCGGACGTCAAGGTCGTCCAGATGATGCTGGGGCACAAGACGGCGACGATGACGCTCGACCTCTACGGGCACCTGTTCCCGGACCGGCTCGACGACCTCGCCGACCGGATGGACTCGGCGGCATGTGCCCCGGATGTGCCCCACGAGGGGGACGAGGAGACCTGAGAAGGTGTGTTTCTGCTGGTGGAGACAAGGGGAATCGAACCCCTAACCCCCGCCTTGCAAAGGCGGTGCTCTGCCAATTGAGCTATGTCCCCTGGTGGGTCCCGACCACGGTACCCCGGGAGGCGGAGTCAGCGGGTGGTGGCCTCGTGCCACAGGTCGTCGGACCCGACACCGCGGAGGCGGGACCAGCCGAAGTACGCGGCACCGGCAGCGACGGCCAGCACGAACAGCTTCTTCATCGCAGGTCTCCTCGCGAGTGACTGTCGGAGGGGGAAGGTGTGGGCCTAGCTGGATTTGAACCAGCGACCTCATCGTTATCAGCGATGCGCTCTAACCAACTGAGCTATAGGCCCGTGCAACAGGAGAAACACTACCGCACGGGGTCGAGCGGGTTACGAGGGGGTCCCCCGCCGCTCGGCCCCGTGCGGTGTGCGCGACGACGCTCCGGTCAGTCCCGCTCGGAGAGCGTGACCTCGATGCCGCCGACCAGGTCAGCGGCCACGTTGTAGACGAACGCGACCACGGTGATGGCCACCGCGAACAGCAGGCTGTTGACCGCACCGACGACGGCCGCGAGCCCGAAGACCCGGCCGACGCTGATCAGCGACCCCCCGGTCTCCTGCTGCGAGGTGACGAGGTCGGCGTAGGTGCCGTTGAGCCGGTCCCAGACGCCCATCCCGCCGAGTACGCCGTACAGGACGCCCGCGGCGACCATCCAGACCAGCCACAGCACGACGGCCAGCGCCAGGGCCATCTTGAGCACCGACCACGGGTCGAGCCGCTTGAGCTGCAGCAGCGCCTGGCGCGGGGGCCGGTTGCGGACCGACGCGCGCGGCGGGTCCGCCGGGCCCGTGCCGTTCTCGTGCAGCTCCGGATCGCGGACGGCGGTCGTCGCACCGGTGGCCGCACTCGGTCCGGGTGCGGTCATGAACGCGGTCGGGGCCTCGCTGAGCAGCGAGTCCGCGACGGTGCCGCCGTCGCGGTCGTCATGGATGTCGGGTACCCGCCGCCACGGGGGCGGCGAGGCCGCGGCCGGCTCGGCCGCGGCGTCGTCGCGCGGGCCGGGGACGTGGTCGGCCGCCGCCGTCGACGGGTCGTGGTCGGCGTCGGTGGCGACGGTGCGGGCCTCGTCCTGCGACGGGGTGCGGTCGTCGGTGCTCACGAGTGGGAGCTCTCCTCGCTGGTCGTCGCTCGGTACTACCCCGGCCCCACGGCGTGTGCCGGGTGGCCGGCCCTCACGGGCCGGCCACCCGACGTGGCACTACGCCTGCTGGCCCGGGTCCTCCTCGGTCTCCTCCGCGTTGCGGGCGACGGCCAGCAGCGTGGAGGTCTCGCCCAGGTTCATCAGGCGGACTCCCTTCGTCTGCCGGCCGGCCTTCCGCACCTCGCGGGCGGAGGTCCGGATGACCCCGCCGGTGGAGGTGATCGCGTACAGCTCGTCGTCGATGCCGACGATGAGCGCACCGACCAGCGTGCCACGCCGACGGTCGTACTGGAGGGTCAACACTCCCTTCCCGCCACGGCCCTGAACGGGGTAGTCCTCGATCGGGGTGCGCTTCGCGTAGCCACCGGTGGTGGCGACGAGCAGGTAGGTGTCGGGGCGGATCACGCCGAGGGCCAGCAGCTTGTCGCCCTCGTTGAACCGCATCCCCAGCACGCCGGAGGTCGCGCGGCCCATCGGGCGCAGCGCGTCGTCGGACGCGGTGAACCGGATGGACTGGCCTTCGGCGGACACGAGGAGCAGATCGTCATCACCCGAACAGAGGACGGCGCCGACCAGCTCGTCGTCGTCGCGCAGGTTGATGCCGATGAGGCCGCCGGCCCGGTTGGAGTCGAAGTCGGTCAGGCGCGACTTCTTCACCAGGCCGTTGCGGGTGGCCAGCACCAGGTACGGCCGCGCCGAGTAGTCCTTGATCTGCATGACCTGGGCGATCTCCTCCTCCGGCTGCAGGGCCAGGAGGTTCGCCAGGTGCTGGCCGCGCGCGGTGCGGTTCGCCTCGGGCAGCTCGTAGGCCTTGAGCCGGTAGACCCGCCCGCGATTGGTGAAGAACAGCATCCAGTCGTGCGTGGAGCAGACGAAGAAGTGGTTGACGATGTCGTCCTGCTTCAGCTGCGCCCCCTGCACGCCCTTCCCGCCGCGCTTCTGGGCGCGGTACAGGTCGGTCTTCGTGCGCTTGGCGTAGCCGGTGCGGGTGATCGTGACGACGACGTCCTCGACCGCGATCAGGTCCTCGTCGGTGACGTCGCCGTCGAAGCCGACGATCCGGGTGCGGCGGTCGTCGCCGTGGGCCTCGACGAGCTCGGCGAGCTCGTCGCGGACGATCTGCCGCTGCCGCTCGGGCCGGGCCAGGATGTCCTGGTAGTCGGCGATCTCGCGCTCGATCTCGGCCAGCTCGTCGACGATCTTCTGGCGCTCCAGCGCGGCGAGCCGTCGCAGCTGCATGTCCAGGATCGCCTGGGCCTGGATGTCGTCGACGTCGAGCAGGTCGATCAGGCCGGCCCTGGCGACGTCGACCGTGGCCGACGCCCGGATCAGCGCGATGACCTCGTCGAGCGCGTCGAGCGCCTTGACCAGACCACGCAGGATGTGGGCCCGCTCCTCGGCCTTGCGCAGCCGGTAGCGGGTCCGCCGGACGATGACCTCGATCTGGTGCCGGACGTAGTGCCGGATCATCTGGTCGAGGCGCAGGGTGCGCGGCACGCCGTCGACGATCGACAGCATGTTCACACCGAAGCTGTGCTGCAGCTGGGTGTGCTTGTACAGGTTGTTCAGCACGACCTTGGCGACGGCGTCGCGCTTGAGCGTGACGACGATCCGCATGCCGATGCGGTCGGAGGACTCGTCGACGATCTCGGAGATCCCGGCGATCTTGCCGTCGCGGACCATGGCCGCGATCGACTCGATGAGGTTGTCCGGGTTCACCAGGTAGGGCAGCTCGGTGACCACCAGGGTGGTGCGGCCCTTGGTGTCCTCCTCGACCTCGACGACGGCGCGCATCCGCACCGAGCCGCGCCCGGTCCGGTAGGCCGACTCGATGCCGTCGCGACCGACGATGAGGCCGTAGGTCGGGAAGTCCGGCCCCTTGATCCGCTCCATCGCCGCTTCGAGGAGCTCGTCGTCGGTGGCGTCCGGGTTCTCCAGGCACCAGGCGACGCCGGCGCCGACCTCGCGCAGGTTGTGCGGCGGGATGTTGGTCGCCATGCCGACCGCGATGCCGGAGCTGCCGTTGATGAGCAGGTTCGGCACCCGCGACGGCAGGACGACCGGCTCCTGGGTCTTGCCGTCGTAGTTGTCCAGGAAGTCGACGGTCTCCTCGTCGATGTCCTGGAGCATCGCCATCGCCAGCGGCGAGAGCCGGCACTCGGTGTACCGCATGGCCGCGGCCGGGTCGTTGCCGCGCGAGCCGAAGTTGCCCTGCCCCTGGATCAGCGGGTAGCGCATCGACCAGGGCTGGGCCAGCCGCACGAGGGCGTCGTAGATCGCCGAGTCGCCGTGCGGGTGGTAGTTGCCCATCACGTCGCCGACGACGCGGGCGCACTTGACCGGGGCACGGTCGGGCCGGAAGCCGTTCTCCCCCATCGAGTAGAGGACTCGGCGGTGGACCGGCTTGAGCCCGTCCTCCACCAGCGGCAGCGCCCGCCCGACGATCACGCTCATCGCGTAGTCGATGTACGAGCGCTGCATCTCCTGCTGGATGTCGACCGGTTCGACCCGGCCCCCACCCTCTCCGCCGCCGCCCGTGGGCGCGGCGGGGTCGATCGTGTCCGTCACGAAGTCTCCTCGTGCGTGTTCATACGTTCGTCTGGATCAGATGTGTGGATCAGACGTCCAGGAAGCGCACGTCCTTGGCGTTGCGGGTGATGAAGGAGCGGCGGGACTCGACGTCCTCACCCATCAGCACCGAGAACAGCTCGGCGGCGGTGGCGGCGTCGTCCAGGCTCACCTGGAGCAGCAGCCGGTTCGTCGGGTCCATGGTGGTCTCCCACAGCTCCTTGGCGTCCATCTCGCCGAGACCCTTGTAGCGCTGCACGCCCTGGTCCTTGGGGAGCTTCTTGCCCGCGGCACGGCCGGCCTCGATCAGGCCGTCGCGCTCGCGGTCGGTGTAGGCGTACTCCGGCTCGGCCCCGCGACCGGCCCACTTGAGCTTGTACAGCGGCGGCTGCGCCAGGAACACGTGCCCGTTCTCGATCAGCGGGCGCATGAAGCGGAACAGCAGCGTGAGCAGCAGCGTGCGGATGTGCTGGCCGTCGACGTCGGCGTCGGCCATCAGCACGAGCTTGTGGTAGCGCAGCTTCGACAGGTCGAAGTCGTCGTGGATGCCGGTGCCCATCGCGGTGATGATCGACTGGACCTCGGTGTTCTTGAGGACGCGGTCGATCCGGGCCTTCTCGACGTTGATGATCTTGCCGCGGATCGGCAGGATCGCCTGGTGCATCGAGTCGCGGCCGGCCTTCGCCGAGCCGCCGGCGGAGTCACCCTCCACGATGTAGAGCTCGCAGCTCTCCGGGTCGCGGGAGCGGCAGTCCGACAGCTTGCCGGGCAGGCCGCCGATGTCACCGGCGCTCTTGCGGCGCACGAGCTCGCGTGCACGACGCGCGGCCAGGCGGGCCTGGGCCGAGGAGACCGCCTTGGTGACGATCGTCTTGGCCTCGGTGGGGTTGCGCTCGAACCAGTCGGCGAGCCACTCGTTCGACACGCGCTGGACGAACGACTTGACCTCGGTGTTGCCGAGCTTGGTCTTGGTCTGGCCCTCGAACTGCGGCTCGGAGACCTTGACCGAGACGATCGCGGCGAGGCCCTCGCGGATGTCGTCGCCGGACAGCGCCGGGTCCTTCTCCTTGATGAGCTTCTTGTCGCGCGCGTACTTGTTGACCGTGGCGGTCAGCGCGTGGCGGAAGCCCTCCTCGTGGGTGCCGCCCTCGTGCGTGTTGATCGTGTTCGCGAAGGTGTAGACCGACTCGGAGTAGCCCGAGTTCCACTGCATCGCGACCTCGACCTGGTGGCCGGGGCCCTCGCCGGTGTAGCTGACGATCTTGCGGTGGATCGGGTCCTTGGACTTGTTCAGGTGCGCGACGAAGTCCTCCAGCCCGTTCGGGTAGTGGAAGACGTACTCCTTGGGCTTGGCGACGTAGCCCTCGGCGTCGGGCTCGGAGTCCGTGTCGATCTCCGTGACCGGTGCCTCGACCGGGTTCCCGTCCTCGTCGACCGCGTCCGACGACGGCACGCCCGCCGGCTTCTCCGGCCTGCGCTCGTCACGCAGGACCATGGTGAGGCCCTTGTTCAGGAACGTCTGCTCCTGCAGCCGGCGACGGATCGTCTCCAGCGTGTAGGTGGTCGTCTCGAAGATCTTCGGGTCGGCCCAGTAGGTGATCGTGGTGCCGGTGTCGGACTTCTTCGTGGTGCCTGCCTCGACGAGCTCGCCGGGCACGGCGTACTCGTAGTGCTGGCGCCAGATCTTGCCGTCCCGGCGGACCTCGACGTCGAGCGCGGTGGACAGCGCGTTCACGACCGAGACGCCGACGCCGTGCAGACCACCGGACACGGCGTAGGACTTGTCGTCGAACTTGCCGCCGGCGTGCAGGCTGGTGAGGACGACCTCGAGGGTCGGCTTCTTCTCCACCGGGTGCATCTCGACGGGAATGCCACGACCGTCGTCCTCGACGCGGATGCCGCCGTCGGCCTGCAGGGTCACGACGACCTTCGTGGCGTGACCGGCCATCGCCTCGTCGACCGAGTTGTCCACCACCTCCCAGATCAGGTGGTGCAGACCCCGCTCACCGGTCGAGCCGATGTACATGCCGGGCCGCTTGCGGACCGCCTCCAGGCCCTTGAGGACCGTGATGGACGACGCGCCGTAGGCGTTGTTCGCTGCCTTGTCGGAAGCCACGGGTAGCTGCTTCTCCTCGCCACGTGAACCACCCGCGCGACGCGCGCACCACCGGTGCGACGACGACGGAGCGGTTCCACCGACCGGGCGCTCTGGTCATGTCATTGGGGAGCCACCCGGGGAACACCTGTCGATCCTACCCGGCGGAACGCCCGGGAAGGCGGATAGGACCCGCCCAGAAGCGCCACAGACGGGCGAACGGCGTCCGGTACGGGGTCGAACGTGCCCCTGCCGGGCCGAGCGGACCGGCGGCCGTGTCATCCCGCGCTCACCGCCGACGAGAGCGGCCCGTGCACTCCGGTGCAGCTCCCCACCCGATCCGGGCCCCCGTACGCGCCCCTGGCGTCGTGACGCGTCCGCAACGTGAGCGACCGGGCTCGCACCACCCGGTCGGCGGTCCGTGTGCGGGTGGAGCGGGGCTCAGCCGTAGGTGTCGCGAGGGCCGCGACCGCGGACGTGCCGCGGACCGTGCCGCCAGCTCGGGCCGCTCGGCCCGACCACCCGGATCCGGCGCACGACGTCCGGCCCGACCGCGGCCGCGAGCCGGGTCAGCAGCTGACGCTGCAGCGTCCGCAGCTGGGTGGCCCACGCCGTCGACTCGGCCTGCAGGGTCAGCTCGCCGTCGCGCAGCGAGACCGGTGTGCAGTGGTCGGCGACGTCCGGTCCGACCAGCTGCGGCCACCGGCCGAGCACGGTCGCGTCGGTCAGCCGGTTCGACCAGCCGCGGTCCACCGACACCCGCGACACCAGGCGTCCGAACGGCTGCGGGTCCCGGTCGTCGGGCCCAGCCCCCGACCAGCGACGGCGACGCCCCCGCCCGGAGACCACGCGCAGCTTGGGCCGGTCGGCCTGGGCCCGCTCCTCGGCCTTGCGGGCCGACGCCTCACGGGCCGCGCGCAACGCCTCGCGGGCGAGGTCGGCACCGCGCAGGTTCGCGCGGTCGCCGGAGAGCAGGTCCCCCTGCTCTCCCGGGACCCCCGCGCCCGGGACGTCCGCGACCGTGACCGCGTCGTGACCCGGTCCGGTGTCGCGTCCGTCCCCAGGGGCGGTGCCGTCGGTGCCCGTTCCCCGACGCCCTGTCCTCCGGTTTCCGGTTCCGGAACGGCGTCCGTCCCCCGGTTCGCCTGAGTTATCCACAGTATCCACAGCCTTGTCCCCAGAATGCCGTGACGCGTTCGAGACCTGTCGGGGCGATCATGCGGGCACCTCGCCGTCGCGGCTCACCCTCCGGTCGCCGACGGCGAACCGGGCCCCGTCGAGCTCCGCGGGCACGTCCTCGGCCACCGCGGCGGTCACCAGTACCTGCTCCGCGTCGGCCACGAGATCGGCCAGCGCGCGGCGCCGGGCCGAGTCCAGCTCGGCGAAGACGTCGTCCAACACGAGGACCGGCTCGACGTCGTCGGCGTGCAGCAGGCGGTAGGACGCCAGCCGCAGCGCCAGCGCGAACGCCCAGGACTCGCCGTGGCTGGCGTAGCCCTTCGCCGGTCCCTCGCCCAGGGCGAGGTCCAGCTCGTCGCGGTGCGGGCCGACCAGGCAGACCCCGCGTTCGATCTCCTGGGACCGCACCTGCGCCAGCCGGTCGAGCAGCAGCGTCTCCAGTTCCCCGGTCGAGGACGGCAGCTCCGCCACCCCCGCCGTCCCGAGGCTGGACCGGTAGTCCAGGCCGATCGGGTCCGACGACGGCGCGATCGCCGCGAACGCCTCCCGGGCGTAGGGCGCCAGCGCGACGACGAGCTCGCGCCGCCCGGCCAGCAGTGCCGCGCCGGTACGGGCGAGGTGCCCGTCCCAGACCTCCAGCGTCGCCAGGTCGTCGGGAAGGTCCGGGTCCGCGGCGACCGGCGACCGGGACCGGCCGCGGGCCCCGCGCAGCGCGGGTTTCGCGGACTTCAGCAGGGCCGAGCGCTGGCGCAGGACCTTGTCGTAGTCGGCGCGGACGCCGGCGTAGCGCGGGAACCGCGCGACGAGCAGCTCGTCGAGGAAGCGCCTGCGCTCCGACGGGTCGCCCCGCACGAGCGCCAGGTCCTCCGGCGCGAACAGCACGCTGCGCAGGATCCCCAGGACCTCGCGCGGCCGCGAGACCGGTGAGCGGTTGACCCGTGCCCGGTTCTGCTTCCCGTTGTTGATCTCCAGCTCGACGCCGAGCTTCCGGCCGTGGTGGTGCACCTCGCCGCGGACGACGGCCTGCTCGGCCCCGCGCCGGATCAGCGGCGCGTCGGAGGACACCCGGTGCGAGCCGAGGGTGGCGAGGTAGCCGATCCCCTCGACCAGGTTGGTCTTGCCGACGCCGTTGGCCCCGACCAGCACGGTCACACCGGGGTCGAGCTCCAGCTCGGCCTCCGGCCAGGACCGGAAGTCGGTGACCGAGAACCGCCTGAGGTACACCGCCTGGTCACCCTTCCCGTCCGGCTCGGCGCCGGGTCACTGCTGCGTCGAACCGCCGCCGGACGACGGTCCCGCCTTGTCCCCCGGGGACCCGGCGGGCCCGGACTTCTTCACCGCGTGCCCGCCGAACTGCTGGCGCAGCGCGGCGACGGCCTTCATCGCCGGCGACTCGGCCTGCCGGGAGGAGAACCGGGCGAACAGGGCCGCGGAGATGACCGGCAACGGCACCGCGTGCGCGATGGCCTCCTCGATCGTCCAACGACCCTCCCCGGAGTCGTCCACGTACCCCTCGAGCTGCTCGAGGCGCGGGTCGTCCTTGAGCGCGTCGACCAGCAGGTCGAGCAGCCAGGAGCGGACGACCGTGCCACGCGACCAGGCCTGGATCACCCCGGGTACGTCGGTGATCAGCTCGCTGGCCTCCATGAGCTCGAAGCCCTCGGCGTAGGCCTGCATCAGGCCGTACTCGATCCCGTTGTGGACCATCTTCGCGAAGTGGCCCGCGCCGACCGGACCGGCGTGCGCGAAGCCCTCCTCGCGCACACCCTCCGGACGCAGCGCGTCGAAGATCGGCATGGCGCGCGCGATGTGCTCCGGCTCGCCACCGGCCATCAGGCCGTAGCCGTTGTCCTTGCCCCAGATCCCGCCGGAGACGCCGCAGTCGATGTAGCCGATGCCGTGCGCGTCGAGCAGGGCGGCGTTGGGCTGGTCGTCGGTGTAGCGGGAGTTGCCGCCGTCGATGACCAGGTCACCGGCCTCGAGCGTGGTCGCCAGCGTGGCGACGGTGTTCCGGGTCGGCTCACCGGAGGGAACCATGACCCACACGACGCGCGGTGCGGCCAGCGCACCCGCGAGTTCGGCGAGCGAGGCCACGTCGCTGACCTCCGGGCGGGGGTCGTAGCCGACCACCTCGTGCCCGGCGGCCCGCAGCCGCTCCCGCATGTTGCCGCCCATGCGGCCGAGTCCGATCATGCCGATCTGCACGGCAGAGGCCCCCTTCACGTCCGTGCCGCCGGCATGCCCCACAGGGCACCGGTGGCCCTCGTCGATCACACCGGGGAGGAGTCTTCCCCCTCGCCGGGACGTCCGCCCGGCGGGGGTCGGCACCGGCGGGCCGACCCGGTCGGGGTCAGCCCGGCAGCCGCACCGGCATCAGCAGGTGCAGGTAGCCCGACTTCTCCGGCGACGGCGCCTCGCCCGCGTCGTCGGTGGCGGGCTTGGGCACCGGGCGGACCAGTGCGGGCCGGTTCGGTGTGGTGAACGTCAGCTGCGCGCGGTCGGTGTGCAGCGCGCCGAGCGCGTCGAGCAGGTAGCCCGGGTTGAACGCGATCGTCAGCGGGCTGCCGTCGAGCGCGCAGGGCAGCTCCTCCTCGGCGGACCCGACGTCGTCGCCGCCGGCGGCCAGCCGCAGGCCGTCCTCGCCGAACTCCATCCGGATCTGGGCGACCCGGTCCGCGACGAGCGAGACACGCTTGATCGCCTCGACCAGCAGCGCGACGTCGAGCTCGACGGCGGTGGTGTGCTCGGCCGGGATCAGCTGGCGGAAGCGCGGGAACTCGGCGTCGAGCAGCCGGCTGGTGGAGCGACGGCCGCCACCGGTGAGGCCGAGCATCCCGTCCCCGGCCGACAGCGCGATCTCCACGGTGCCGGACCCGGCAAGGGTCTTGGCGACCTCGGCGAGGGTCTTGGCCGGGATCAGCACCGCGGTCGAGATCGAGGCGTCCTCCGGGGACCACTCGAGCTCGCGGACGGCGAGCCGGAACCGGTCGGTGGCCGCGAGCGTCAGCTGCGAGCCCTCGATCTCGAGCCGGATGCCGGTCAGCATCGGCAGCGTGTCGTCCCGGCCGGACGCGACGGCGACCTGGGCGACGGCGGCAGCCAGCGCGTCGGCGGCGACCGACCCGGCGCGCTGCGGCATGTCGGGCAGCTGCGGGTAGTCCTCGACCGGCATCGTCGGGAGGCTGAACCGGGAGTTGCCGCAGTTGATCGTGGCGCGGGAGCCGTCGACGGTCAGGTCGACCGGCTTGGACGGCAGCGCGCGGGTGATGTCGGCCAGCAGCCGCCCGGAGACGAGCGTGCGGCCCGGCTCCCCGACCGTCGCGTCGAGCTCGACGCGGGCCGAGGTCTCGTAGTCGAAGCCGGAGACCGTCAGCTTCTCGCCGGACTCGCTGTCGGACTGGATGAGGACCCCGCCGAGCACGGGCACCGGCGGACGAGCCGGGAGGCTGCGCGCCACCCAGGCAGCCGCATCCGCGAGGACGTCGCGTTCGACCCGGAACTTCATCTGGAGACCTTCCCCGGTAGCGCCCGACTCCGACCACGGCGCGGGGCCGGGTCGTCGACGGGACGACGGTGCTGCGGCGGACCGGTTCGGCCTCCGGGTCCGGCCGGCCCCGTGGCCCGGAGGGGCTGCGGAGCGGAGTGGCCGGGACGGATCGGAAGCCGGGGTTCGCCGGGACGCTCACGGTAGAGCCTCGCCCCGACAGTTTCCACGCCACCCCGGTGCCCGTCGGGTGTCCCCGTCCGTGACCCCCGTCCGGGGGTCGGTCCACACAGGTGTTCTTGGGAAGAAGAGATAGAGAGAGAACAACCGCAGTAGTACTAAGTCCTGTGCACAGTGTGGATGGAGCGCATCCGTGCTGGTCAGCAGGCCGCGTCGGCTGGGGACGCGGGGGTGGGGGCACCCGTTGACAGGTCCGTGGAGCGGTGGACCGACCGCGTCGACGCCCATCCGTCCCCGGTTCATCCCGGGTTCACCACAGAGTTGTCCACGGATCCCGGGCCATCCGTCCACGGGCCGGAGACGATCCAACCACAGAGTTGTCCCCAGATGTGGGTGAAAACGTGGTGGATCGTGGACCCTGGGTGACCGGGGGCACAGACAGTTCGGCACTCCCGCGTTGCGCGAAGAACCCACAGACGTCTCACTCGTCACAGGGTTGTCGACGCAGCGTGACCGGCGGGTGGGCGCAAGCGATCACCGGGGCGAGTGACGAAGCGCCGAGTGCCCTCTACCGGACGACGAACGGGAGGAGTGGGACCGACACGCGGGTGGCGCCACGCCGGACCCGATCGGTATCGCGTCGACCGGGCCGGGCGCCCCGGACGTCCGCGACGGCGGGGGTGCCGATCGCCCCGGGAGGGCGCCGAACGCGCCGCAGCGGCGATCTGGGGGGCTGTGGCCCCTGTGGGTTGCACGGGATCGGTCCCGGTGCGCGCGGTGACCGCCGCGAACGCGTCCTGCCAGGTCACGGCGGAGCCGGTCGGGCTGTGGAGAAGCAGTGCGACCGGTGGACAACCCGCCTCGGCGGGCCCCGGCGGAGGTCAGTGCCGAGCGCGCAGCTTGATCCGCGCGGTCAGCTCCTGCACCTGCTCGAAGGTCTTCCGCCGGAGCGAGATCTCGTTACGGATCTTCTTGTCGGCGTGCATGACGGTGGTGTGGTCCCGTCCGCCGAAGGTCTGCCCGATACGCGGCAGCGACAGGTCGGTCAGCTCGCGGCACAGGTACATGGCGATCTGACGGGCCTGGGCGAGCGCCTTCGTCTTGCCCGGCCCGGACAGCTCGTCCAGCGTGAGGCCGAAGAACTCGGCGGTGACCGCCATGATCGTCGGGGCGGTGATCTCGGAGGCCGCGGAGTCCGGGATGAGGTCGCGCAGCACGATCTCGGCGAGCTGGGTGTCGACGGCCTGCCGGTTCAGCGACGCGAACGCCGTCACCCGGATCAGCGCGCCCTCGAGCTCGCGGATGTTGCGCTCGATCCGCTCCGCGATGAACTCCAGGACCTCACCGGGGACGGCGAGCCGGTCCTGGGCGGCCTTCTTCCGCAGGATCGCGATCCGCGTCTCCAGCTCGGGCGGCTGGATGTCGGTGATCAGCCCCCACTCGAACCGCGTCCGCATCCGGTCCTCGAGGGTCTCGAGGCGCTTGGGCGGACGGTCGGAGGAGACGACGATCTGCTTGTTCGCGTTGTGGAGGGTGTTGAAGGTGTGGAAGAACTCCTCCTGCGTCCCCTCCTTGCCCTCCAGGAACTGGATGTCGTCGACCAGCAGCACGTCGACATCGCGGTAGCGGCGCTGGAAGGCGACCTTGCGGTCGTCGCGCAGGGAGTTGATGAAGTCGTTCGTGAACTCCTCGGTACTGACGTACCGGACCCGCATCCCGGGGAACAGCCGCTGGGCGTAGTGCCCGACGGCGTGCAGCAGGTGGGTCTTGCCCAGCCCGGACTCGCCCCAGATGAACAGTGGGTTGTACGCCCGCGCCGGCGCCTCGGCCACAGCGACCGCGGCGGCGTGGCTGAACCGGTTCGACGCACCGATGACGAAGGTGTCGAAGGTGTAGCGCTCGTTGAGCCGGGTCTGCGACCGCGGCGCGACCGGGTCGCCCGCCTGCGGCGCGGTGTAGGCAGGCCACGAGGTCTGCCCGTCGCGCGAGCCCGGCTCGGGGCGACCTCCGGGCTGCGGCGCCCACCCCCCGGACGACGACGGCGGCTGCTCGGCCGACCAGCCGCGGTCCGTGCCGGAGGGGCCGGCGTCGTCGCGGCGGGACCCGCCGGCGAAGCCGTTGCCGTACCCGCCGTCGACGGCGGGCTGCGGCCCGGTGTCCGGGCCCGCGCCGTCGACGTGCTCGTGCGCGACGTGCTCGGGTGCGGGACCGGCGCCGTGGTCCCCGGTGGTCACCGCAGCCGGGGCGTCGCCCGCGCGGTCGCCGGTGCCGGTGTCACGGACGCTGTCCCCGGCGGTGACGCCGCGGTGCATGCCGAACCCGGGCGGGTCGGGGACCTCGGTGCCGCCGGACGCCGCGGAGGCGTCGACGACGACCGCGAGGTTGACCGCCACGCCGAGGTGGCGGCCGAGGGCGTCGCTGATCGGTCTGCGCAGGATCCGCTCGATGGCGTCCTTCGCGAACTCGCTCGGCGCGGCGAGCAGCGCCGTGCCGTCGAGCAGGCCGAGGGGGCGGGTCAGGCGCAGGAACGCGCGCTGCTGCGGGGAGAGGGTGGGCGTACCGGACTCGGCCGACGCGCCGGAGAGATCGGCGATGACCCGGTTCCAGACCGCGCCGAGGTCGCCCGGCTGGTCGGTCATCCGCGTTTCCCCCTCCCGATCGGCCGCTGTCGGCGGTCTGCTCCCCCCGGAGCACTGGCGGTGAGCCGTCCGGACGCGCGGACTCGACCTCTGGGGCGATGTATCCCCAGAGTTGTCCACACTTGTGCGTAAAGGTACGCAGCAGGCCTCGGCCGGCGCGCATCGGGGCGTCGGTCGTTGGTCCCGCGCCGGTCCCGGGCGGGGGCGGCGACGCTAGCAGCAGCCGTCGCGGCGGCCGGCCGGCGGGGTCACGGCGCCCGGTGGGGGCGGTTTGACCCCCTCGAAACGCGCTGCGTACCCTTGACGACCGGACACCTGGTCGGATGGGCGTGTCGCGCCCGTCGAACGCGACGTCCCGCATTCCTGCGGTGTGTCGTGTGGCCGGTGGCCCGCGAACCCGAGCCAGTGACCGTAGACATCTCGGCGTCGCAGGACGCCTGCGAACCGCCGACCAGGAGCCGACCGTGAGCAAGCGTACTTTCCAGCCGAACAACCGCCGCCGGGCCAAGACGCACGGCTTCCGGCTGCGCATGCGCACCCGCGCCGGCCGCGCGATCCTCGCCGCGCGCCGTCGCAAGGGGCGCGGCAACCTCTCGGCCTGACGGCCGGCGCCCCCACCGGCCCGCGCCGTGCTGCCGGCACACGCCCGGCTCACCCGCCGGCCCGAGTTCGCCTCGACGATCAGGCGCGGACGACGCGCCGGCCGGTCGAGGCTGGTGGTGCACCTCGACCTGACCCGCCCCGGCGGCGTGCCCGAGCACGCCTCGCCGAGGGCGGGTTTCGTCGTGAGCAAGGCCGTCGGCAACGCCGTGGTCCGGCACCGGGTCGCCCGGCGTCTGCGGCACCTGGTCGCGGACCGGCTGGAGGCGCTGCCCGCAGGTGCCGCGCTCGTCGTCCGTGCGTTGCCGCCCGCCGGTGACGCCTCGTCCGCGGAGCTGGCGGCCGACCTCGACTCCGCACTGCGGGCGGCGCAGCGACCGCGCCGTCCGCGCCCGGCCACGGACGACGCGCGATGAGTCCGGCACACGACGCGGCTCCGACGGGTGAGGAGGCTCCGATGGACGACGGAGGGCTCCCCGGCGCCCGTCCCGGCGGCGGCGCGCGGGCCGCGATGGCCGCGGTGCGCTGGTACCAGGTGTGGATCTCCCCGAACCTGATGCCGAGCTGCCGGTTCCACCCGAGCTGCAGCGCCTACTCGGTCGAGGCGTTCCGCGAGCACGGCTTCGTGCGCGGTCTCGGCCTCACCGTGTGGCGGTTGCTGAGGTGTGCCCCGTGGCACCCTGGCGGGTGGGACCCGGTCCCGCCGCGCCGGCGGCGCAGCGACGGGGTCCCGCGCAGCGGCACCGAACCCGATCCCGGGCCGGAGCAGACGTCCACCGACCCGCCCCGGACCGAAGGCCTCTCACGCGGTACGGACCGCTGACCCGCGGGCCCCGCCCGAGACCACGAGGAGCAACGCAGCAGTGCTGGACTTCATCTACTACCCCGTCAGCTGGATCATGTGGGTCTGGCACAAGGTCTTCGGCTTCGTCCTCGGTGACGACAACGGGTTCGCCTGGGCGCTGTCGGTCGTCTTCCTCGTCTTCACGCTGCGCGTGCTGCTCTACAAGCCGTTCGTGGTCCAGGTCCGCTCCATGCGCAAGATGCAGGAGATGGCCCCGGAGATGCAGAAGCTCCGGAAGAAGTACGCGAACGACCGCCAGAAGCTCGCCACGGAGATGCAGAAGCTCCAGCAGCAGAACGGCGCCAACCCGCTGATGGGCTGCCTGCCCATCCTGGTGCAGATCCCGGTCTTCATCGGCCTGTTCCACGTGCTCCGCGAGTTCAAGCCGGGCAAGACCGAGAACTACGTCTTCAACGCGGCGGAGAACGCCTCGTTCGTCGACTCCAGCCTGTTCGGCGCCAAGCTGGGCTCGGCCGTGTGGCCGCTGCAGAACACCGCGTCGGTCGCCGAGCTCGGCGGCAACCTCGTCTCGCAGTGGATCGTGATGATCCCGCTGATGATCGCGGCCGGCATCTTCACCCACATCACCGCGCGCCACTCGGTCGCCCGCCAGCAGGCGCAGATCGCCGCCGGCACCGTCGCGGCGAACCCGCAGGCCGAGATCATGCAGAAGCTGATGCTCTACGTGTTCCCGATCGGTGTCGTCGTCGGTGCGCCGTTCCTGCCGCTCGCGGTCCTCTTCTACTGGGTCGCCAACAACCTGTGGACCCTCGGCCAGCAGTACGTCGTCTACCGCAAGATCGACGCCGAGGAGTCGGACAAGGCCGAGAAGGCCACCGAGTCCGCGAAGGCCCGCGCCCCGCGCCCCGGCCAGAAGCCGATCCGCGACGCCCGTCGCGGCACCGCGGAGGAGGTCCGCGAGATCGCCGACGAGCCGATCGGCCCCGCCGAGGAGAAGGCCGCCGAGGCGGCGTCGCAGGCCCGCGCCACCGGGTCCGACGGTGCCTCCGCCGACACCGGCACCACCTCCGACGGGCAGCGCAACGGCGCGGCCCGCAACGGGAACGGGAACGGGAACGGCCAGAAGAAGCCCGGGGCCAAGCCGGTGCAGAAGCGCCCGGGGGCCAAGGCCCGGCGCGGCAAGCGTCGCTGACGACCCCACCGCACGACCCCTGCACGACCCCACAGGCACGACCCCACAGACCCCGGCGCGCCCCGCCGGCCCCGGCGGACCCCACCGCCGCGCGGGCCCGGACGCGACGGACCGCGAACCGTTGACGAGAGGAGTAGCGCGTGCCCACCACCGCCAAGGAGCCCGCCGAGGGTCCGGACGTGCAGGACAAGCCGTCCGGCGAGAGCCTGCTGATCCAGGAGGGCGACGTCGCAGGTGACTACCTGGAGCGCCTGCTGGACATCCTGGACTACGACGGCGACATCGACCTCGACGTCGAGGGCGGCCGCGCCATCGTCAGCATCGAGGGCGCCGAGGACGACCCCGACCTGCAGAAGCTCGTCGGTGACAAGGGCTCGGTGCTGGAGAGCCTGCAGGAGCTGGCCCGCCTCGCCGTCCAGCAGCAGCTGGGCAGCCGCAGCCGGCTGATGCTCGACATCGCGGGCTGGCGACGGCACCGCCGCGACGAGCTCACCGCACTCGGTCTGGAGACCGCCCAGGAGGTCAAGGCCAGCGGCGAGTCCGCGCGGCTGCGGCCGATGACGCCGTTCGAGCGCAAGGTCGTGCACGACGCCGTCGCCACCGTGAAGGGTGTCGTCTCCGAGAGCGAGGGCGAGGAGCCGCGTCGCCAGGTCGTGGTCCACAAGAAGTGACCACCTCCCCCATCCCGACCCCGGAGGTCGCGGAGAAGGTCTTCGGCGACCGGACCGGGCTGGCCGTCCGCTACGTCGAGCACCTCGCGACCTCCGGGATCGAGCGCGGCCTGATCGGCCCGCGCGAGCGGGACCGGTTGTGGGACCGGCACGTGCTGAACTGCGCGGTCCTCGGTGAGGTCGTGCCCGCCGACGCCCGGGTCGCCGACGTCGGCTCCGGGGCCGGGCTCCCCGGGATCCCGCTCGCCCTGGCCCGCCCGGACCTGCGGATCGTGCTGATCGAGCCGCTCGCCCGACGGGTGGAGTGGCTCGGCGAGGTGCTGACCGATCTCGGCCTGGACATCGCCGTCGAACGGGGGCGTGCCGAGGAGCGGCCCGTTCTGCGACGATGGGAGGGGGCCGACGTCGTCACCGCCCGGGCCGTCGGACCGCTGGCCCGGCTCGCGGGCATCTGCCTGCCCCTGCTGCGGCAGGGGGGTGCGATGCTGGTGCTGAAGGGGGCCTCCGCCCCGGACGAGATCGCCCGCGACGCCGCGGCGGTCCGTGCGCTCGGAGGGGGCGAGCCCCGGATCCACGAGACCGGAGCCGGTGTGGTCGATCCGCTGACCACGGTGGTCGAGATCCCGCGGACCGGCGCGCCCCGCCGCATCCCGAGGAAGGAACGGCGATGATGGGTGCCGGAGCGCCGTTTCACGTGAAACACCGACCGGGCACGAACCGTCCAGGAAGCGAGGGTCGCGCATGAGTGCCGGATGGACCCCCATCGCGGACGAGGCCGAGCGGGCCGCACGCGTCCTGCACCCCGACCGGCACGGCATGCCCCGCCCGGCCGCGCGCCGCATCATGAGCGTCGCGAACCAGAAGGGCGGGGTCGGGAAGACCACGAGCACGGTCAACCTGGCCGCGGGGCTGGCCCTGCACGGCATCCGGGTGCTGGTGATCGATCTCGACCCGCAGGGCAACGCGTCCACCGCGCTCGGCGTCGAGCACCGCACCGGCACGCCGTCGGTGTACGAGGTGATGCTCGGCGAGATCCCGCTCGAGGAAGCCGTCGCGGTCAGCACCGCGTCGCCGAACCTGCTCTGCCTGCCCGCCACGATCGACCTGGCCGGCGCCGAGATCGAGCTCGTCAGCATGGTCGCCCGGGAGTCCCGGCTGGCCCAGGCGCTCAACGACGAGACGCTGTCCCGGCTCGACGTCGACTACGTGCTCATCGACTGCCCGCCGTCGCTGGGGCTGCTGACGGTCAACGCGTTGGTCGCGGCGTCCGAGGTGCTCATCCCGATCCAGTGCGAGTACTACGCGCTGGAGGGGCTCGGGCAGCTGCTGTCCAACATCGACCTCGTCCGCTCGCACCTGAACACCTCGCTGCACGTGTCGACCATCCTGCTGACCATGTACGACGGCCGCACCAAGCTCGCCGACCAGGTGACCTCCGAGGTCCGCCAGCACTTCGGCCCGACGGCCCTGCGCACGGTCATCCCGCGCAGCGTGAAGGTCTCCGAGGCCCCCGGCTACAGCCAGACCGTGCTCGCCTACGACCCCGGCTCGCGCGGCGCGATGAGCTACATCGACGCGGCCCGTGAGATCGCCGAGCACGGGGCGAGTGGCGCCTACCGCCAGGACGGTCGCTGAGATGGCCGAGCGCAAGGGTGGGCTGGGCCGCGGCCTCGCCGCGCTCATTCCCACCGGCCCGACGGAGGCCGGTGACCGGCCCGGGGGCAACGGACCCGGTGCGCCGCTGCACCGCCCGGGCCCGGCCGTCCGACGCGACGACCACGATCCCGAGACCCCGGTCGTCGACGGCGGGGCGGAATACCGCGAGATCCCGCTGCCGCGGATCGTCCCCAACCCCAAGCAGCCGCGGACCCAGTTCGACGAGGACCAGCTCGCCGAGCTGGAGCACTCGATCCGTGAGTTCGGGCTGCTGCAGCCGATCGTCGTCCGGCGCGCCGGTGTCGACTACGAGCTGATCATGGGTGAGCGCCGGTGGCGCGCCGCCCAGCGTGCCGGGCTGGAGACCTTGCCCGCGATCGTCCGGCACACCGCCGACGACGTGATGCTCCGCGACGCGCTCCTGGAGAACATCCACCGCGTCCAGCTCAACCCTCTCGAGGAGGCGGCCGCCTACGAGCAGCTGCTCGCCGAGTTCGGCGTGACGCACTCCGAGCTCGCCGACCGGCTCGGTCGCAGCCGGCCCGTCGTCACCAACATGATCCGGCTGCTGAAGCTGCCGGTGTCGGTGCAGCGCCGGGTCGCCGCCGGGGTGCTGTCGGCCGGGCACGCGCGCGCCCTGCTCGGCCTCGAGGACGCCGGGCAGCAGGAGGACCTCGCCACCCGGATCGTCGCCGAGGGCATGTCGGTCCGCGCGACCGAGGAGGCCGTCGTGCTCGCGCGGCAGGAGGGGCCCCCACGGGAACGCCGGGCCCGTCGTCGCGGCGAGCAGCGTCCGGAGTTCGTCGAGCGTGCCGACCGGCTGGCCGACATGTTCGACACCCGGGTGAAGGTCGAGATGGGTCAGCGCAAGGGCCGCATCGTCGTCGAGTTCGGGTCGGTCGAGGATCTGGACCGGATCACCGGGCTGATGGGCATCAGCGACCGCGACTGATAGGCACACCTGTCCCCTGCCCCGACGGCCGTCGTCCCCGTGGACGGCGGCCGTCGGCGTTTCCGGGTTCCTGTTCGGACGTGAGGTATCGAGCCGTGGAGCGGATCTGAGGGCGCCCTGAGACGGTCTCTGAGATGTCGTTCGGACATCCTGCTTGTGGGGAGGCCGAGGGGGGTTTCAGGAGGCGCAGGGGGTCGCTGAGGCACGGATGATGCCCGATTCGTCCGCTGTCTGGTCATCTCGCTGTCGGCTGGGGCGAAAGGCCCGCAGTGCGACCCGATCTGTCGTACGTACGTCTACATCCGGCCGTGTCGACGGTCGCTGGAGGCGGATCGGTGCTTCACGGGGCGGCGGTGACGGGTTCGGGTGGTGCCGGGACGGGATGGTGGTCGGGGCGGCGCCTGCCGTGGGCGTGCGTGACCGGAGTGGGGTGGGGTCGCTGCTCCCGGTGGCGGTGTCGACCGTCGGTTCGGGGCGTGACCCGGACCGCGGGTGGAGCGATGCGGCAGTTTCCCGTGGAGCGGTTGTTTCACGTGGAACATCGACGGGGGCGGGGCCGTGTGTCGGTCTGCGCGGGGCCAGCGGTGGGACCTCGTGCGAGTCGTCGGCAGTGCGGTGCTCAGGACGGCGCCTCACACCACGGGCCCGTCATCGACTTCGGGCCGTGCGGTGGGCAGGCGCGACACCGACGCGTGGTCCCGCGGTCCGGGCTGTGCCTCGGAGGAAGCTTCTGGTGGGGCGTCGGCACTGCTGCGTCACCGGGTTCGTGCCGATGATCGGCGACGGTGTCGGACACGGCCGCCCTGTGTCCGTCGGCCCGGGGTGTGGTGTTCCGGGGTGGTTCTGCACTGCGCCCTCGCGCAGCTCGACCGCCGGCCTGGCGCGGGATGCGGGACTGGTCGGCGCGGTCTCGATTGCTTCTGGACCGGGTGGCGCTCAGGGGTCAGGTGACGTGAGTGGAACCGGGTGCTGTGGGACCGGGTGCTGTGGGGCTGGAGTTGAAGGGATGGGGTGGCACTGCGGGATCGAGTGGGCTGCGTGAGCGGATCCGGCTAGCCCGGGCAGTGCGGAACCTGGCGGTGCCGAACTCCGGAGGTGCCGAACCCCAGGGTGTCGACCCCCGGGGCGCCGAACCCCGGTGCCACCGAGCCGCGGGGCGCTGAACCCCCCGGTGTGCCGAGCCGCGGAGCGCTGAACCGGGGAGCGCTGAGGCACGGGTCGCTGGACCCCAGGGCCGCCGAACCCAGGGCCGCCGGAACCAGGGCGCTGAACCGCGGGGACACCGAACCTACCGACACCGTGGGCGGCGACAGCGCGGGCCGCGCCGTCATGCCCGAACCCCGGCGCCACCGAACCTGGCAGCGCGGATCTCCGGCGATACAGAACCCGGCGATGTAGAACCTGGCGAGGCCGGGCCAGCCTGCGTGTGCACGGGCCCTACGGGGCGGGACGGGGTGGCGCGGTGGGAACGAGCCGGTACGCCGCCGCAGAAGCCCAGCCGCGCCCCGAGTGAGGCAGATCAGATCGACCGGCACCCGGCTCCGTGCGCGCGTGTTTCACGTGGAACACCGTGCGGACGGTCGGGTGCCCACCGGCGCCGAACCGCCCGCCCGCGGCGCGCATGCCGTCGCCCCGCGGTGCCGGCTGAGCGTGACCTCGGCGACCGCCGGACGCGCCCACGTCCCACGAGGCCGGTTCTCGGTCGTCGTCCTGCTGGAGCGGAACCGGTCGTGGTGCGCATCCGACCGGTCCTCCCCCGGCCTCGACGCGCCGGCACAGAAAGTGCAGCAGCGGTGCGAGATCGCGGTCTGCCGGTGGGCGTCGGACACCGGCACTCGGTGGTGCGCGCCGTGCGTCCCGGCGTCGCCCGAGACCCGTCCTCCTCCGGGATCGCTCGGCGGTCCTCCGGGGATGCCCGCCCGACACCGATGCGACGGCCCCTGCTGCACGCCGGCTTCGGCCGTGCCCGGGTGGGCGGGACGGATCCACCCGCTGGGCGACTCCGTCACGGTGATGCGTGCTGCCTGGCAGCTCGACGCCACCCACGGCTCCCCCGGTGAGCGCGATCGAGCCCCGCGGCGAGTGGACGACGATCCCTCCGGTGCACGGCGCGAAGGGCATCGGGCCGGTGGAGCCCCGAGCGTCGACGCGACCGTGACCGACGCCGCCGTCTTGCGGGTCCCGCTCCGGGCGACCGGTCCTGTCGCCCGGCGTGCTCGGCCGATGTTCCACGGGAAACCACACGGCTGTGGTTCCACGTGGAACATCGCTCAGCCCTGTCGGGCCGCCGCGCGCTCGACGAGCGCCAGGTAGACCGTCGCGAGATCGGAACCGTCCGCGGCCACCGCGGTCGGGAGGAGCGAGGTGTCGGTCAGGCCCGGCGACACGTTCATCTCCAGGACGTGCACATGACCGTCGGCGTCGACGATCGCATCGGTGCGCGACACGTCACGCATGCCCAGCAGTCGATGTGCGGCCAGGGCAGTGTCGGCCAGCGTGTCGAGGATGTCCGACTGCAGCCGTGCCGGGCAGTGGAACGTGGCCGCACCGGGCGTGTAGCGGGACGTGTAGTCGTAGAACCCGGACTGCACCTCCACCTCCACCGCGGGCAGCGCGCGGGGTTCCTCGCGGTCGTGGACGACCGACACCGCGACCTCGGTCCCGGCGACGAACTGCTCCACGAGCACCGTCTCCGCGTAGGCGAAGCAGCTGACCATCGCGGCCGGGAGGTCCGCCGCGTTCCGGACTACCTGCACGCCGAGCGCCGAGCCGCCCTGGTCCGGCTTCAGCACCAGCGGTAGCCCCAGCCGGTCGACGATCGCGCCGAGCACACCCTGGGCGCCCAGCTCCCGGAAGGTCGAGTGCGGCAGGGCGACCCAGTCGGGCGTGGACAGGCCCGCTCGGACGAGCTCGGCCTTCACGCTCGGCTTGTCCCACGCCCGCCGGCACGCCCCGGACGGAGTCCCGACGAACGGGATGCCCAGCAGCTCCAGCACCTGCTGCACCGCGCCGTTCTCCCCCTCGCCGCCGTGCAGTGCGACGGCGACCGCGTCCGGCCGGTCGGTCGACAACCGCTCCAGCAGGCGCGCGTCGACGTCCCACTCGCGGACGTCGACACCGTTCGCGCGCAGCGCGCCCGCCAGTCGACGACCGGATCGCAGGGACACCTCACGCTCGTGGGACAGGCCTCCGGCCAGCACGGCCACCGTTCGATCGCTCACGCGGGCATTCTGCGCCATCAACGGGAACGCCCCGGACCGGGAGCCGGTCCGGGGCGTTCCACGTGAAACATCGCCGTCGTGGGACGGCGTCAGGTGGTGTCCGGCGACGGGCTCTGGGTGCCCCGGCTCAGCTCGGGGCGGACCGGCGTCCCGAAGGTCCGCACGACCTCCATCTCGGCCTCCAGGACCGCCGCGAGCCGCCGCACTCCCTCGGTGATGCGCTCGGGCGTCGGGAAGCAGAACGACAGCCGCAGCTGCCGGCTGCCGAACCCGTCGGCGTAGAAGCCGGTGCCGGACGCGTACGCGACCCGCGCGGTCACCGCGCGGGGCAGCATCGCCTTCGTGTCGACGCCCTCCGGCACGGTCAGCCACACGAAGAACCCGCCGTCGGGGACGTTCCAGGTGCAGCCCTCGGGCAGGTACGTCTCCAGCGCGGCCAACATCGCGTCGCGGCGCTCGCGGTAGTTCTCGCTGAACGTCTTGATCTGGCTGCGCCAGTCGTGGTGCGACAGGTAGCGCGACACCAGCATCTGCGTGAACGACGGCGGGCACAGCGTCGCCGACTCCGCGGCCAGCACCAGCCGGTCCCGCACCAGCGGCGGCACCAGCGCCCAGCCGACCCGCAGCCCGGACGCGAACGTCTTCGAGAACGACCCCAGGTACAGCACGTCCGGGTCGTAGGAACGCAGCGCCGGGTGCACCTCGCCGTCGAAGCCGAGCATCCCGTACGGGTTGTCCTCGACGACCATGACGCCGTAGCGGCGGCACAGCTCCAGGATCCGCGGCCTGCGCTCGTGCGCGAGCGTCACGCCGGCCGGGTTGTGGAAGTTCGGGATCGTGTAGAGGAACTTCGGGACGACGCCCTGCCGGGCCAGGGACTCCAGCGCCTCGTGCAGCAGCTCCGGGACCAGCCCGTGCTCGTCCATCGCGACGTGCACGACCCGCGCCTGGTAGGCGGCGAAGCTGCCCAGCGCGCCGACGTAGGACGGCCCCTCGGCCAGGACGACGTCACCCGGGTCGACGAAGATCCGGGTCAGCAGGTCGAGGGCCATCTGCGAGCCGACGGTGACGACGACGTCGTTCGGGTCGGCCTCGATGCCCTCCTCGCGCATGACCTCGCAGATCTGCTCGCGCAGCTGCGGGACGCCCTGGGCGGAGCCGTACTGCAGCGCGGACATGCCGTCCACGTCGACCAGCTCGGCCACCTCGCGGGCGAGGGACTGCAGGGGCAGCGCCGCCAGGTTCGGCATGCCGCCGGCCAGCGAGACGACCTCGGGGCGGCTCGCGACGGCGAACAGCGCCCGGATCTCCGACGCCGTCATCCCGGCGGTGCGGGTCGCGAAACGCTCGGTGGGGGCGAGCGGGACCACGGCCCCCTCCCCTGCCGCCGCTGCTGCCGCGGCCGCGGGACGGCGGACGTCGGGCTGCTGCGGGCGGTCGGGCAGGGTCATCGCGTGCTCCTCTGCGAAGGGAAGGACCCGCCGAGTGTAACCGCGACGGGTGATCGGCCCGCCCTTCGTCGTGACGTTCGTACCGGTGAGCACTCTCGGGGTGACGGGATCGCGGAAATCCACCTACTCTCGGGCTGCGCGGGTCACCGGACCCGGGGGTGGCCAGGGGGACGGCCGCTCCGGCGCCGGGGTCGGGACCACGCCCCGGACGGGCCGGACCGCGCAGCAGCGCGTGCAGCGCGTGACGACGACATCCGGAGGTCGGTTTCCGTGTCCTGGCATGTTGCCGCGCTCAACCTCGACAACCTCGGCGATCTGCCGAAGCGGTGTCGGAACTGCGTCTACTGGGAGCTCTCGCCCCAGCTGGCGGAGCAGGCCGAGGGGTACGGCACGACCGACCTGGAGAAGGAGGCCTGGCTGTCCGAGGTGCTCCTCGAGTGGGGTTCCTGCGGCCGGGTCGTCTACGTCGGCGGTGCCCCGGCGGGGTACGTGCTGTTCGCGCCGCCGGCGTCGGTCCCCCGCGCCACCGAGATGCCGACCGGCCCGGTCAGCGCCGACGCCGTCCTGCTGACCACGATGCAGGTGGCTCCGGAGTTCTCCGGCGAGGGGCTGGGCCGGGCGCTCGCCCAGGCCGTCGTGAAGGACCTGACCCGGCGCGGGGTGAAGGCCGTGGAGGCGTTCGGCGACGCCCGCCCCGGCACCGAGTCCGACTGCGTCGTCCCCGCGGACTTCCTGCGCTCGGTCGGTTTCAAGACCGTCCGCCCGCACCACCGCTGGCCGCGGCTGCGGATGGAGCTGCGCTCGGGGCTGGAGTGGAAGTCCGACGTCGAGGCCGCGCTCGAACAGCTGTTCAACACGGTGACCATCCCGATGCAGAGCGCGGCGCCGCGTCCGACGGCGACACCGGCCCGTGCGGGGTCCTGCCGACTGTCGTTCACGCCACCCACAGGGACGATCTGAGGGCGCTCTGAGCGGGCCGTGAGCGGCCTGCCGGGCTCGGCCCCGAGTGGACGGGGCCGAGCCGGGTTCTGCAGGTCGTGGCGGGCCTCAGACGGCCCGGATCTCGTCCCGGGTGTACTCACGGGCCAGCACGTCGTTGAAGGTGAACGTGCCGGTGGGCTGGTCGTCCTGCCCGAGCAGGTAGAGCCGCTTGACGGCGACGAGGATGCCCTCGGCGACGACGTCACGGAAGCCGGGGTCGAGCAGCTTGCGGCGGTCCCCGAGATGCGTCAGGTACCCGACCTCGACGCGGACGGCCGGCATCCGGGTCCGGCGCACCAGCTCCCAGGTGCACGTCTGGCTACGGCAGTCGAGCATCGAGGTCCGGGTGAGCAGCTCGCGCTGGATCAGCCCGGCGAGCGCCTCGCCGACATTGGACGTGGTGCCCGACCCGTTGCCGAAGTAGTAGGTCGCCAGACCCTGCGCGTGCGGGCTGAAGCTCGCGTCGGTGTGCAGCGACACGACCAGGTCCGCGCCGACGTCGTTGGCGAACTGCGCGCGCTCGCTGTCCGGCGGGTTGCCGTTCTCCGGGCGGGAGAGCAGGGCCTCCATCCCGGTGGCCGACATGCGGCCGACGACCCGGCGGGCGAGGTCCCACATCAGGTCGGCCTCGGTGACCCCGCCGACGTCGACGCCGCGGTCGTGTCCGCCGTGGCCCGGGTCGATGACGATCCGCTTGCCACGCATCCGCGGCCCGGCACGGCGCAGCAGCTCCTGCTCACGCAGCAGGTGCGGACGACCGCCGGTGACCTTGCGGCCGAGCTGGCGCAGTGCGCGCAGCGTCTCCGGCCCGCAGACACCGTCGGGGGTCATGCCGTAGTCCCGCTGGAAGCGGATCAGGGCCTGCTCGGTCTGCTGGTCGAACAGCCCGCTCGGCCGGCCCGGGTTGTACCCGAGCTCGAGCAGGCGTTCCTGCAGGTGAGCGACGTCGTCGCCGGTGGTGGGGGTGGAGAGCGTGAACGACAGCATCCGGTCGCCCAGGCTCCATCCCGCCTCCCGCAGCGCGCGGGCGGTGTCCGGGCCGACGATGCCGTCGGTGATCAGGCCACGGCCCTGCTGGAACATGCGGACGGCGCGGTCCACGCCGTCGTCGAACATGTCCTGGGCGCGCGAGCCCGGCGGCACCGCCGGGAGCAGACCGAGCTGTCCCAGCGTCGTCCGGATCTCGCGTACGGCCGGACCGCAGTCCCCGCGCCGGAGCAGCTGCATGCACCCCTCGCTCGCAGTCGTGAGGCGCCGTGCGACGCCCGTGATGGGTCGGTTTCGCCCGGTGACCGGACGCGTGCCGGACTCATTGTGCCCTGCCCGACCCCCGGAGGAGTGCAGCGGGGCGGATACGCGCGTGTCCCGGTTGTGATCAACCGGGACACGCAGCGTGATGTCTGTGCGCTATACGGCGCACGGAGTGTGATCAGATGTGGTCGGCGAGATCGGCGAGCAGCGCCGCCTTCGGCTTCGCGCCCACGATCTGCTTCACCGGCTTGCCGCCGGAGAACAGGATCATCGTCGGGACCGACATGACCTGGTAGTCGCGAGCGACCTCCGGGTTGGCGTCGATGTCGAGCTTGGCGACGGTCAGCTTCTCGGAGTTCTCGCCGGCGATCTCGTCCAGCACCGGGGCGACCATCTTGCACGGGCCGCACCAGGTGGCCCAGAAGTCGACCAGGACGGGCTTGTCGCTCTTCAGGACGTCCTGGTCGAACGAGCTGCTGGTGACGTCGACGGTGTTGTTGCCCATGGGGTTCTCCTTCGGTCGCGGATGCGGGTCTGGTGGGTGCCGGTGGGCGGTCAGTGCGCGGCGTCGGCGACGGCGGCCGCCGGGGCGGTCTCCTCCGAGCCGTAGCTGCCACCGACCAGCTCGGAGCTGACCTCGTGGCCGGCCAGCCAGCGCTCGGCGTCGATCGCGGCCGAGCAGCCGGAGCCGGCGGCGGTGATCGCCTGGCGGTAGGTGTGGTCGACGAGGTCGCCACAGGCGAAGACGCCCGGGACGTTCGTGTAGGTGGTACGTCCGTCCACCTTCACGTACCCCTCGTCGTCGACGTCGACCTGGCCCGCGACCAGCGCGCTGCGCGGGTCGTGGCCGATCGCGACGAACATGCCGGTGACGTCGAGCGTGCTGGTCTCACCGGTCACGGTGTCGCGCAGCTGCAGCTGCTTGACCGAGCCCTCGCCGGTCACCGCGGTGACCTCGGAGTTGGTACGCCAGCGCATCTTCGGGTCGTTCTTCGCGCGCTCGTACATGATCTTCGAGGCACGGAACTCGTCGCGACGGTGGATGACCGTGACGGTCTCGGCGAAGCGGGTGAGGAAGGTGGCCTCCTCCATCGCCGAGTCGCCACCGCCGATGACGGCGATGTTCTGGTCGCGGAAGAAGAAGCCGTCGCAGGTGGCGCACGAGCTGACACCGCGGCCGAGGAGCTCCTGCTCGCCGGGGACGTGCAGGTAGCGGGGGGCGGCACCCATCGCGAGGATCACCGCACGGGCCCGGAAGGTCTCCTTCCCGACCCGCACCTCCTTGACGTCGCCGTCGAGGCGGACCTCGTCGACGTCCTGCGGGCGCAGGTCGGCGCCGAAGCGCTCCGCCTGGCCGCGCATCTGCTGCATGAGCTCGGGGCCCATGATCCCCTCGGTGAAGCCCGGGTAGTTCTCCACCTCGGTCGTGGTCATCAGGGCGCCGCCGAACTGGCTGCCCTCGAACACGAGCGGGGCGAGCTGGGCCCGCGCGGCGTACACCGCGGCGGTGTAGCCGGCCGGCCCGGACCCGATGATGATCAGGTTGTGCACCGTGTCGTCGGTGGTCACCGGTACCGATCCCTCCTGGCGCGCCCGCGAGACGGGCGCGATGACGGGGCCTGCGGGTGCCGGCCCTGCTGGCCGGCTCCTGCGTCGTGGCTGCCGTATGGCTCGAACGCGATCCTAGACAGGGGCATTCCCGCCCGTCGGTCCCGCCGAACGTGGCCAGGGTGACGCGGGCGTCGCCGGTGCCCTGCCGGGTCAGCCGGTGGTGGTCTCGGCGAGCACCCGTGCGGAGCCCGGCCCGCAGTCCGGTGGTACGACGACGAGCCGGTAGCGGCCCCGTTCCGGTGCGCCGAGGACCAGCAGGACCGCCGGACGGCCGTCCACGGCGTGCGGGCGGGCCGCCAGGAACGGCGCGTCCGGCCGGGCGGCGCCGGCAGCGGTGAGGCAGGCGCGGACCCGGGCGGGGTCGTCGAGCGCACCGACGGGTGCCGCCGCGCCCGCGGCGGCGGACCGGAGCTCCTCCGGCGCGGTCCCGGCGACCGGGACGACCTCCGGGACCGTGGGGGCGAGCGCGGCCGCACCGGCGACGGAGACGACGACCGCCGCCGCGGCGACGGCGAGCGCCCGCCAGGGGGTGCCCCGGAGGCTGTGGGCGGCGCTGCGTCCGGCGGTCCTCAGCGGGCCGCTCCCGCCTACCGGGAGCGCGTGGGAGTGCGGTCCGGTGGCGCTCCCCGACGCCTCCGCGACGAGCCGTGCCCGCATCCGCGCCGCCACGTCGTCCGGCATCGCCACCGGGCCGAGCTCCCGGGCCACCCGGGCTCCGACCTCGACGAGGTCTTCCTCGTCGACATGACACGAAGCAGGTGCTGCGTGGTTGTCGTCGTTCTGACGATTGGCGCGGCCCTCATTGTCGTCGAACCGGTGAGAACTACTCATCCCTCGTCCTCCCGCAACACAGGGGCCAGCCGGGCCCGTGCGCGGGCCCGGCGGCTCTTCACCGTCCCGGGCGCCACGGCCAGCATCTCCGCCGCCTCCGCGACGCCGTAGCCGAGGCCGTCCACGAGCACCAGGGCCGCCCGCTGGTCCGCCGGCAGCAGGGCCAGCGCGTCGGAGACGGCGAGCCGCACCACGAGCCCGCCCGCGTGGTCCCGGGCCGCGACGACGGCCTCCAGCGTCCGCAGCCGGTCCCTCCGCCGTCCGGCCGCGCGGAGCCGGTCGACGCAGTCGTTCACGAGGATCCGGTGCAGCCACGTCCCCGTCGCCGCATCACCACGGAACCCGGGCGAGCGGAGCGCGGACAGGAACGCCTCCTGCACCGCGTCCTCGGCCTCGGCCCGGTCGCCGAGCATCCGCAGGGCCACCGACCAGAGCCGGTCGGCATACCTCCGGAACATCTCGTCCAGATCGGGCTGGGCCCGGTCCGGGATCCGGTCGACGGTCGTCACCCGCGCACGGTAGGCAGCGCGACGGAGTGCCCACGGGCGTTGCCGGGCCGGTCCGTCGCGATCGCGAACGGGTCGGCTCAGGGGGCGGTGCGGCGGAAGGTGACGTCGTCGATCTGGGTCTGGTTGTTCGGACCCAGGTTCGTGATCCACAGCAGCACGTGCTGGGTGGGGCGGCTCGGGTCGAGCTCCACCGTCGTCCGTCCCGTGGACAGGGTGACGGTGTCGAGCAGCGTCGTGTCCGCCAGCGTCGGCGCGGCGGACGGGGCCGAGCGGACCTGCACGACCGCGCCCGCGGTCGGCGAGTCGATGGTGAGCCCGGTGAGCGGTTCGGCGGCGCCGAACGAGGCCAGCACACCGATCCCGGGCTTGAGCGCCGGGAAGGGCTGGAAGTAGCGGCTCGTGCTCCACACGGTGGAGGGGTCGCCGTCGACGACGTTGCCGACGGTGCCGGCGTTGTCCGCGTCGCCGACCGGGTCGAACACCGTCGCCGACACGCCCTGCACCGCGACGCCCGTCCCCGACGTCGCGGCCGGGCCCTGCGGGGCGGGCACCTGCTGCTGCACCGGTGCGCTCGCCGCGGGCGGGATCACGACCGGCGGGGTGCCACCGCCACCGAACAACATGCCCAGCTGCACGGCCACCCACCCGAGCAGGGCCAGCACACCGACGGCGAGCACTCCGAGACCGATCCGCAGGTTGCGGCGGCGCCGGGGGTCGTTGCGGGTGTCGGGCAGCCGGTCGGAGTCCTGCCACACGTCGTCCGGCTCGGCGGGGGCGCCGTCGTGCACCGGCGGGAAGAACGCCTGGTCGGCGTCCTCCGCGACGACGTCCGCCAGCATCCGGTGCATCGCCGCGGCGGTGTGCACCCGGCTGACGCCGTCGCCCTGGCCGAGCGCTCCGCTGCACAGCGTGTCCAGCTCCAGCGGCACCCCGGGGCGCAGCTGCGACGCCGGGCGCAGCCGGCCCGCGGGCGTGCGGTCGGCGGCGACGAGCCCGGCCCGGGCGGCGTCGGACACCGACAGCGGCCAGCGCCGGGTGAGCAGGCAGTAGAGGATCCCGCCGAGCCCGCGGACGTCGTCGGCGGCGGACACCGACGGGCGGGGGAGCAGGAAGGCCAGCATGGCGCGGCCGTCCGGGGTGATCCGGACCCGCTGCGGGTGGTCGCAGCCGAGGACCAGGCCCTGCTGGTGGGCCTCGGTGGCGGCGGCCGACAGGGTCTCGACGGCCTTCGCGGCCCGCTGCGCGCGGACCGGGCCCTCGGCCACGGTCTCGGCCAGCGACCGCCCGGGCACCCACTCGGCGACGGCGGCGCCCAGGACGTCGGCCGGCAGGCCGTGCGTGCCCGGGGCCAGGACGTCGAGCAGCCGGGCACTGCCGGAGTGCTCGAAGCAGCCCGAGCGCAGGGCGCGCACGATCATCTCGCCGGCGCGGGCGGTGCCCTCGGGGTCGTCGGAACGGTCGTCTGCGGGCAGCCTGCGCAGCAGCGTGACGCCGACGGGACGGCGCAGCACGGTGTCCTCGGCGCGCCAGAACTCCGCCCCGGCGGCCGGGTCGGACCCGATCCGCTGGCGGAGCACGTAGCGCTCGGTGAGCGGCGAACCCGCCGTCGTGCTCGCGGTCTCGCGGACGGCCGGGATGCGCTCGGTGGGCCGGGCCTGGGCCGGAACGGCGGGAACGGCGGCCGTCGGCTGTTCGTCCGCGGGCGCCCCGGCGGTCCCGGGCGCGTCGGCGGTCGCCGCGGCGTCGACGGGGTCGAGCGACGGGTGCGGACGAGGTGCCACGTCGTCCTCGACGGGGTGGGGGCCGGTCCGGGCAGTGCGCTCGCCGATCTGCCCGCTCAACGGCCTCGCCCTCCCCTGGCGCTCGGTGTCGTGTCCGGCGTCAGCCTACGGCACTCGGTCGGATGCGGACGAGCCGAGAACACGCCCCCGGACCCGTCTCCCCTGTCTTCGGCGGCGGGTGCCGATCGGTTTGCCCACCCATCCTCGCGATTCGCCCGGAAGCAGGGGTGATGCGACGAGCGGTCAATACCGTACGGCGAACGACGTCGGTGTTCCTTGTCTCCCCCGATCCCTCCCCCGATGTCTCCCCGACGTCCGTCCCGGGCTCAGGAGCGGTGGGCGCGTCCGGACGGCGCAGGCCCCGGTGGCACGGGGGCGTCGGGGGGCGGGCCCGGTCCGGGGCCGGGTCCCGGGCCACCGGACGGACCGGGTGCGGCGGCCGGACGCAGCCTGCGCAGCACCCGTCGGACCACCAGGACCACGAGGACGCCGCCCGCGATCGCGGTCAGCCAGACGGTGACCGTCCCGTAGACGGTCGACCGGACCCGCAGCCGGGTGTCCGGCCCGAGCGCGACGCCGTCCGGGGTGAGCAGACCGGCGTCCACGCTGAACACCCCGGAGCGGGTGACCTGGGCGCTGACCCGCACCTGGACGCGGCCGCGCGGCGGTACCGCCTGCACCTCGATCGGGGCGACCCGCAGACCGGTGGTGCTCGACAGCACCACCCGCACGTTCATCGTCACCGGCAGCCCGTTGGCGACGGTGATCAGCAGCGGTGCGTCGCTGGTCCCGAGCGAGTACGGGCTGGGCGGCTCGACCACCCGCACCGAGGCACGGATCTGGGCCACCCGGTCGGCGACGACGGTCTGCTCCTGCTCGGCGCGCGCCGGGTCGCCCCGCCACCACGACGACACCGCCCGCAGGGTGCCGGTCACCAGCGGGTCGAACACGTCGGCGGGGCTCGCCCCGACCCCGGTGCGGGCCTCGGCCGCGGCGCGCATCGCCTCGATCGTCCTGACCTGGTCGGCCACCCCGGACACGACGCTCACCGGGATCTCCGCGCCGCCGGCCTGCGGTGGGTAGAACAGCTGTGTCCCGCCGGTCCGGATCTCGCCCCCGGTGAGGGTGGGCAGGCCGGTCGGGGCGATCCGGCCGTCCTCGATCAGCGAGGTCAGGGCGGTCAGCACTCCGGCGGCGGCCGGTCCGTCCGCGGCCCAGCGGTGCGGCGGCGCGACGACCAGCGGCCCGTCGGCCTCCCCGGCGCGCAGCGCGAGCGCCCCGGCGAGGTCCTGGCCGGCGAGCCCGCCCGCGGCCCCCTGCTGCACCTCGACACCGGCGGGTCCGGTCGCGGCCTCGGTGAGCAGCGGGTCGGTGAGCAGCGCGGACTCGTCGCCGTCCCGGCCGGCGCCGCCGGAGCCGCCCACCCGCACCCGGCCCGACGCCGTCGCGCCGGTGACCCCGTCGGCGGTGAGCAGCAGCCGGGTCCCACCGCCGAGCGCGTCCAGCGTCGCCTCGTCGACGACGCCGTCGACGGGCCACACGACGCCGTCGAGGACCGTGGTCCCGAGCTCGGCGGACAGGGTCCGGCGGCCGCTGTCCAGCGCGGTCCGGGCGAGGTCGGCCTGACCGCCGCGGACCAGGGCGACCAGGTCGGCGTCCGACGGCGGCAGGGCGATCACGCAGGTCCCGCGCGCGGCCGCGGTCAGCGCCGCGAGCCACTGGCCCGCCGCCTCCGCGCCGCGCCCCGGCTCGGACTCGTCGGGGCCGGTGACGACGTCGTAGCCGTCGCGCATGGCCGCCGCGGTGGCGACGAGCTCGGGGTCGATCGCCAGGCAGAGCGCGGACCGGGTCGGGGACCCGGCGGGCGCCGCGGAGCCCAGCGCCTCGACCAGGCCGCGCAGCCGCCCGCCCTCGGCGAAGGAGACCGCGAGGTCGTCGTCGGTCAGCAGCGGCGGTTCGCCGGGCAGCGGCGGGACCCGGCGCGGGGGGTCGGTGATCGGGTACAGCATCGTCACCGGCGCGGCGGCCCCCGGCGCCGGCGGCGACGCGGCCCCCGGGAGCGACGACACCGGCAGCAACGTGCGGACCCCGGCCAGCCGCGACGGCGCGCCGTCGACGGTCCCGTTGAGGTTCACCAGCAGCGGGTAGGTGCCCGGGCCGGGCAGCGCCAGCGTCGACTGCGGGGGCCCGGTGAGCGGGACGGCGTAGCGGAACGGGACCGACGCACCCGACGGGAGCGGGCCGAGGTCGGCGAACAGCGGCGTCGCGTCGTCGACCGCGGCCTCCCCGGCCAGCGCGGTCCGCAGCGCCGCCTCACCGGTGAGCGCCGGCCCGCGCTGCACCCGGACGGACAGGTCGTCGACGGTCCCCGGGCCGGTGTTGGTGACGGTGCCGGTGACGACGAGCTCGCCCGGCCCCGCCGACGTCACCACCCGCGGGGTCATCGTGGCGACGTCGAGCCGGACCGGGGCGGCGGGCTGCTGGGCCGGTTGCCGCAGCGGTTGCTGCACCGGACTGTCCCGGGCGGCCGCCTGCGGGGCGCCCGCCGGGAACGCCGCGGGGAGGAACAGCGCCACCACCGCGGTGAGCACGATCGCGACCAGGGCCGCGACCCGGCTCACGCCGTCTCCTCCAGCAGGTCGGCCGCATGCCGGATCAGCCGGCGCTCGTCGGCGTAGGCGAGACGGCCCTCGAGCTCGTCGAGCGGAACCCAGGCCACCTCGGAGACCTCGACGTCCTCGTCGCAGAGCTCGCCGCCGAGGGCGCGCATCAGGTAGTGGTGGACCGTCTTGTGGACGCGCCGGTCCTCGGCGACGAACCAGAAGTCGATGGTGCCCAGGGGAGCCAGCACCTCACCGATGATGCCGGTCTCCTCCTGCACCTCGCGCACCGCGGCCTGCTCCGCGGTCTCACCGGCCTCGATGTGGCCCTTGGGCAGCGACCACAGCAACCGGCCCCGGCGGTCCAGCCGGCCGATCAGCGCGGCGGCGCCGGTCTCGGGGTGCACGACGAGCCCACCGGCGGACGTCTCGTCCACCGTGCGCAGCCGGCGACGACCGTCCGGGGACCGGTCGGAGCGCCCGGCACGGCCGGCGCGTGCGCTCCGGCTCTCACGGCCGGGTTCCGCGCCGCGCCCTGCCGAGGAGCGGCCGCGGGAGGGGGACATGTGGCGATGGTAACGAGGAGGTGGCCCGAAGGGGGGTCGACGAGCCGCCCGCGGCCGCGGCGTCACCCGGTCGCCCCGTCGTCGATCACCGGTCGGACGGTGCGGGACGACCGGAGGACCCGTGCCCGGCGGCCGGGCGCGTTGCCTAGACTGGCCCGTCGTGTCCTCGTCGTCCCCGTCCTCCACCGCCCGACAGGTGACCCGGCCCCCGGCCGGATCCGCCCCGGACCCGGACGAGCTGCAGCGAGCACAGGAGAACGCCGTGGTCGCACTGCTCGACGTCCCGGCCGTCGCCGACGAGCTGGCCGCCCGGTTCGCCGCCCGCGGGCACCTGCTCTACCTCGTCGGCGGCAGCGTCCGCGACGCGGTGCTGCGCGGCACCGGCGCGTCGACCCGGGACTCCGGCGACCTCGACTTCACCACCGACGCCCGCCCCGAGCAGATCCTCGCGATCGTCCGCGGCTGGGCCGAGGCGGTCTGGGACACCGGGATCGCGTTCGGGACCGTCGGACTGCGTCGCGACGGGCAGACCCTCGAGGTGACGACCTTCCGCGCCGACACCTACGACGGCACCTCCCGCAACCCCGAGGTCCGCTTCGGCGACACCGTCGAGGGCGACCTCGTGCGCCGCGACTTCACGGTCAACGCCATGGCGGTCGAGCTGACCGGGCCGCAGCGCCGCTTCGTCGACCCGCACGGCGGGTTCGCCGCGCTCGCCCAGGGGGTCCTGGACACCCCGGACACCCCGGAGCGCTCCTTCTCCGACGACCCGCTGCGGATGCTGCGCGCCGCCCGGTTCGTCTCCCAGCTCGGCTTCTCCCCCGCCGCGCGGGTCACCACCGCGATGACGGCGATGGCCGACGAGCTGACCCGGATCACCGCCGAGCGGGTGCAGGCCGAGTTCACCAAGCTGATGCTCGGCGAGCACCCCCGGCGGGGTCTGGAGCTGCTCTGCGACACCGGTCTGGCCCGGCACGTCGTCCCCGAGGTCCCGGCGATGCAGCTGGAGACCGACGAGCACATGCAGCACAAGGACGTCTACACCCACTCGCTCGTCGTGATGGAGCAGGCGATCGAGCGCGAGACCGACGGGCCGGACCTCACGCTGCGCCTGGCCGCGCTGCTGCACGACATCGGCAAGCCGGCGACCCGGCGCAAGGAGCCGGACGGGCGGGTCTCGTTCCACCACCACGAGGTGGTGGGGGCGAAGATGGCCCGCAAGCGACTGCGGGCGCTCAGGTACCCGAAGGCCCTGGTCGACGACGTGTGTCAGCTCGTCTACCTGCACCTGCGGTTCCACGGCTACGGCAAGGGCGAGTGGACCGACTCGGCCGTGCGCCGCTACGTCGCCGACGCCGGGCCGCTGCTGGAGCGGCTGCACCAGCTGGTCCGCTCGGACTGCACGACGCGGAACCGGCGCCGGGCCGCGGCCCTGCAGCGCAACTACGACGGCCTGGAGAACCGGATCGCCGAGCTGCGCAAGCAGGAGGAGCTCGACGCGATCCGCCCCGACCTGGACGGCAACCGGATCATGGAGCTGCTGGGCATCCCGCCGGGGCCGGCGGTCGGGAAGGCCTACCGGCACATGCTGGCGCGGCGGATGGAGCAGGGCCCGATGGACGCCGAGCAGGCCGAGGCCGCGCTGCGGGCCTGGGCGGCCGAGAACCTCTGACCCGGACGTACGTCCTGTACGGACGTACACATCGGTGGACGTACGTCCTACACGAACGTATGAACTATCATGTCTGGAGTACGACGCTACGGCGAACGGGTGGCAGAACCGCGTCCGCGTCTTAGGTGCGAACATGGACCTGTGCGGGAACACCGCGCCACGCGAGGCGCCGCTCTTCCCCCGGTCACGCCGGGGAGTCTGCTCGTCGCCGCCCCCGGTCTGGGCGACCCGAACTTCTCCCGGACGGTCGTCTACATGATCGAGCACCGTCCGCAGGGCAGCCTCGGGGTCGTGCTCAACCGGCCGGGCCAGGCCGCCGTGCGGGACGTGCTCCCGCGCTGGGCCGGGCTCACCAGCGACCCCGGGACCATGTTCGTCGGCGGGCCGGTGGAGGCCCGCACCGCGCTCTGCCTGGCCGCCCTTCGGACCGGGGAGACCGGCAGCGGGATCGGCGGGCTGATGCCGGTCCGGCCGCCGGTGCAGCTGGTCGACCTCGACTCCGACCCGGCCCCGCTCGCGCGGCGGCTGCGCGGCCTGCGGATCTTCGCCGGCTACTCCGGCTGGGACGCGGGTCAGTTGGGTGGCGAGATCGCCCGGGGTGACTGGTACGTCGTCCCCGGCCTGCCCGACGACCTGCTGACCACCGTCTACGACCAGCTGTGGGAACGGGTGCTGCGCCGTCAGGGCGTCCCGCTGGCGCTGCTCGCCACGTTCCCGCGGGATCCGGCCTGGAACTGACGCGGCCGACCGCGTCGCGGTGCACGTGGCGCCGTTCGAGCGGATCACCCTCGACGGGGAGACGGTTCGCCCGCAGCCCGGCGGGTTCTACGGGGGCCGGGTCACCGACGAGCTCGTCGGCCCGTTCACCGGCGGGCCGGGTTTCCGCGGCCGGCGGGCCCGGTCAGGCCTCGTGGGACAGGCCGGTGCGGGCCCCGGGCTCGGAGCCCGGCTCGGTGCCGGTCGCGTCGCGGCAGCCGGCCACCAGGTCGCAGCCGGCGCAGACCCCGCCGCAGCTCGGGGCCGCGGCCTGCGCGGCGATCGCCGCGGCGGCGGCCCGCGCCCCGACCGCGCCACCGAGTCCGGCGAGCACGACCGTCCCGACCAGCGCGATCGCGCCGAGCACCCACGGGGCGGCGCCGGGGCGGTCCAGGGCCAGCAGCACCGTCCCGCCGACCAGGGCGATCACCCCGGCGGCCCCGACCGGCGGCGCGGCCACCCGGTTGGCGACCGCGAACGCGTCGGCGGTCCGCAGGCTGTCCGCGGTGCGGACACCGACGAAGCGGTTGCGCGGCAGCCGGCCGGTCGCTCCCAGCACGGCGAGGACGACGAGGACCACCCCGGCCAGCAGGAGCAGGGCGGCGAGGAGCAGGCGGAGCGTCGTGGGCACGTGACCAGGGTAGAACCCGGAGGAACGGGGGCGCCCGCCCCGGCTACCCTGGTCACATGTGCACGGCCCGCCGACTTCCCGGCGCGGCGTCGTAGCCACAACACGGCGCCGCGACGGCCCCTCCTGCGTGATGCGCACGAGGGGCCGCGACGTGTTCCGGGCCCCGAGTCGGGCCGTCACGACAGGCATCCCCGAGGTGAGACGGACATGAGCACCGAGACCACGACCGCGTCCGAGCAGCGTGCGGACCGACCGGCGTACCGCTACGACGCCGAGATGGCCGCCCGCATCGAGCGGAAGTGGCAGGACTTCTGGGAGACCGAGCAGACCTTCCACGCCCCCGACCCGGGGCAGCCCGGCTCGGAGAAGCCGAAGGTCTACCTGATGGACATGTTCCCCTACCCCTCCGGGGCGGGGTTGCACGTCGGGCACCCGCTGGGCTTCATCGGCACCGACGTGCTGGGCCGCTACCTGCGGATGAACGGCCACAACGTGCTGCACCCGATGGGCTTCGACGCCTTCGGGCTGCCCGCCGAGCAGTACGCCGTGCAGACCGGGACGCACCCGCGGACGACGACCGAGACCAACATCGCCCGCTACCGGCAGCAGCTGCGCCAGCTGGGCCTGGGCCACGACCCGCGCCGCTCGGTGTCCACCACCGACGTCGAGTTCTACCGCTGGACCCAGTGGATCTTCCGCGAGATCTTCGAGTCCTGGTACGACACCGACGCCGACCGCGCCCGCCCGATCTCCGAGCTGCGTGCCGAGTTCGAGGCCGGTACCCGCCCGACCCCGGACGGCCGTCCGTGGGCCGAGCTGTCCGAGGGCGAGCGGCGCGCGGCGATCGACGGCCACCGGCTGGCCTACATCTCCGAGGCCCCGGTCAACTGGTGCCCCGGCCTGGGCACCGTGCTGGCGAACGAGGAGGTCACCCCCGACGGCCGCTCCGAGCGTGGCAACTTCCCCGTCTTCCGCCGCAACCTGAAGCAGTGGATGATGCGGATCACCGCCTACGCCGACCGGCTGGCCGACGACCTCGACCGGGTCGACTGGCCGGAGTCGGTCAAGGCGATGCAGCGCAACTGGATCGGCCGCTCCGAGGGGGCCCGCGTCCGGTTCCCCGTGGTCGGTTCCGACGACGCCGTCGAGGTCTTCACGACCCGCCCGGACACCCTGTTCGGCGCCACCTACATGGTGCTGGCGCCCGAGCACCCGCTGGTGTCCTCGCTGGTCCCGGCGCAGTGGCCGGACGGCACCGATCCCCGCTGGACCGGTGGCGCCGCGACGCCCGCCGAGGCCGTCGCCGCGTACCGCGCCGAGGCCGCGCGCAAGTCGGAGCTGGACCGGCAGGAGAACAAGGACAAGACCGGTGTGTTCACCGGCGCGTACGCCACCAACCCGGTGAACGGCGCGGCCGTCCCGGTGTTCGTCGCCGACTACGTGCTGATGGGCTACGGCACCGGCGCGATCATGGCGGTGCCCGCCGAGGACACCCGCGACTGGGACTTCGCCGCCGCGTTCGGGCTGCCGCACGTGCGCACGGTGGCGCCGCCGTCGGATTGGGACGGTGGCGCCTACACCGGCGACGGCCCGACCATCAACTCCGCGAACGACGAGATCAGCCTGAACGGGCTGGGCGTCGACGAGGCCAAGCGCACGATCATCGACTGGCTGGCCGCGAAGGGGGCGGGCGAGGGCGTCGTGCAGTACAAGCTGCGCGACTGGCTGTTCTCCCGGCAGCGCTACTGGGGCGAGCCGTTCCCGGTCGTCTGGGACGAGCACGGTCCGATCGCGCTGCCCGAGGACCAGCTGCCCGTCGTCCTGCCCGACGTCGACGACTACTCGCCCAAGACCTATGCCCCGGACGACGCGAACTCCGAGCCGGAGCCGCCGCTGTCCCGGGCGCACGAGTGGGTGGCCGTCGAGCTGGACCTGGGCGACGGCCCGAAGCAGTACCGCCGCGAGACGAACACGATGCCGCAGTGGGCCGGGTCGTGCTGGTACTACCTGCGCTACCTGGACCCGGAGAACACCGAGCGGTTCGTCTCCGCCGAGGCCGAGAAGTACTGGATCGGCAAGGACACGGCGCGGTCGGTCGCCGACCCGGGCGGCGTCGACCTGTACGTCGGCGGGGTCGAGCACGCCGTGCTGCACCTGCTGTACTCGCGGTTCTGGCACAAGGTCCTGTTCGACCTGGGCCACGTGAGCAGCGAGGAGCCGTTCCGGAAGCTGTTCAACCAGGGCTACATCCAGGCCTGGGCCTACACCGACGCCCGCGGCACCTACGTGCCGGCCGAGGAGGTCGTCGAGGTCGTGGGGGCGGACGGCACCGCCGGTTTCACGTGGAACGGGCAGCCCGTCACCCGGGAGTACGGGAAGATGGGCAAGTCGCTGAAGAACGTCGTGACGCCCGACGACATGTGCGACCGCTACGGCGCGGACACCTTCCGGCTGTACGAGATGTACACCGGTCCGATGGACGCCTCCCGCCCGTGGTCGACGCGCGACGTCGTCGGCCCGCAGCGGTTCCTGCAGCGGGTGTGGCGCAACCTGGTCGACGAGACGACCGGTGAGGTCACCGTCGTCGACACGGCGCCGTCGGAGGAGATCCTGCGGTCCGTGCACAAGGCGATCGCCGGCGTCCGCGCCGACTACCCCGCGCTGCACTACAACACCGCCGCCGCGAAGCTGATCGAGCTGAACAACGCCCTGACCAAGCGGGGCACGCCGGTCGAGCGCGAGGTCGCGGAGGCGCTGGTGCTGATGCTGGCACCGCTGGCCCCGCACATCGCCGAGGAGCTGTGGCAGAAGCTGGGCCACGACGACACGCTGGCCTACGCGCCGTTCCCGGTCGCCGACGAGCGCTACCTGGTCGCGGACACCGTCGAGTACCCGATCCAGGTCAACGGCAAGGTCCGTTCCCGGGTCGTCGTCGCCGCCGACGCCGGCCAGGACGACATCCGGGCGGCCGCGCTGGCCGACGAGAAGGTCGTCGCCGCGCTGGACGGGGCCGAGCCGAAGAAGGTCATCGTCGTCCCGGGGCGCCTGGTCAACGTCGTCCGGTAGGGAACGCGGGCGACCTCCTGCCCGTTGAGGCGGGCAGGAGGTCCGTCATGAGCACAGTCCTGACCCTGATCGTGGTGCTGGCCGTCGTCGCGGCCGTCGTCTGGCTGGTGCGGCGGCACAACGCGGACTCCGCCGCCGCCCTGGCCGACGCCCAGGCCGAGTCCCGGCGCTGGGTGGAACGGCTCGGCGGCCAGGTCCTGGCCCTGACCGGGACCGACGAGGCGAGCCGTCAGGCGCTCGCCGACGCGGCCGAGCGCTACACCGCGGCCGGCTCGCAGATGGAGCAGGCGCGGACCCCCGCCCAGTGCCGGCAGGTCACCGAGACCGCCTACGAGGGCCTCTACTACGTCCGTGCAGCACGCACAGCGATGGGTATGGACCCCGGACCCGAGCTGCCGCCGTTGCCCGGCCAGTCCCGCGCCGGTGAGGTCACCGAGGACCGCGAGGTCGAGGTGGAGGGACGCAGCCTGGGCGCGTCGCCGCGACCGACCGACCGCAACAGCCACTACTACCCCGGCGGGACCGTCGCCGGGCGCCCGGTGCCGCGCGGCTGGTACTCCGAGCCCTGGTGGAAGCCCGCACTCGTCGCCGGGGCCTGGGGCGTCGGCTCGGCGCTGCTGTTCACCTCGCTGTTCAGCGGGATGGCCGGCGCCGACCAGGCCGCCTACGCCGACGGGTTCGCCGACGGCGCCGCCCTCGACGACCCGGGCTTCGACGGCGGGGTCGACGAAGCCGACCCGGGCTCCGACGGTGGCTTCGACGGCGGGGGCCTGTTCGACAACGACTCCGACTTCGGCGGGGACTTCTTCTGACCCGCGTGATGCCGGCCGCTGCTGCGGACGGTCAGGCCCGGGACCCGCGCCGGACCGGCTTCTCCGGCCGCCGGGTCGCCCCGTTCTCCGGTGCCGGGGGCGTGGACAGGGCAGGCTCGGCGAGCCAGGCCTCCACGGCGTCGAGGACGAACGCGGCGTCGTCGAGAGCGGCGCGCGCCTCGGCGGCGGGGGCGGTCGCGTCGGAGTGGTCGGCCAGCGCCCGCCGGTTGTAGAGCGACCGCAGCAGCCGACCGGCGCGCGGGTCCAGCGACCGTTCCCGCACGACCCGGCGCACGAACGCGCTGACCACCTCGGAGTGCTCGGCGCGGGTCTCCCCCAGCACCAGCAGCGCGATCTCGGCGGCCCGGAACGCGGCGTGGAACGCGCGGGAGACCGCGGCGTCGCCGAAGCCGTTCTCCGCCAGCACCCGGGCCCCGCCCAGCTCGACCCGGGCCCGGGCGAGCCCGCCGTGCACCCGCCGGGTCACCGGACCCGCACCGCCTCGGCGCGGGCCCGCACGACCGTCGGGTCGGCGGCACGGACGAGCTCGCCCTGCCCGACCGGCAGCACGCTGATCGTCAGCCCGGTCCGCCGGGTGTGCTGCCACAGCACGTCGTCCATCGCGCGGACCTCCTCCCAGGGCAGGATCGGGACCCCGTCGTCGTCGAGCACCACGAGCAGGTCGATCGCGGACTCGACCGAGCCCTCCCCGCTGGCCCAGGACCCGAACAGCAGCACCTGGCGCAGCCGGGGGCCGTAGAGCAGGGCCAGGTCGTCGGCGACGGCGGCGGGCACGTCGTCGTTGGACGGGTCCGGATCGGGGTGGCGGGCCTTGATCCGCTCGCCGTCCTCGGCACCGATCAGGCCGGCTGCGACCAGCCAGTCCGCCGCCCGGCGCCGGGCACGGGCGTCGCGGAAGCGGTACCACTGGTCACGGACCTCGGGGAACTCGAACAGCGTGTTCTTGAACCGGCGGAACGCGCCCCGGCCGTCGATCGCGCGGTCCAGCAGCGCCGCGGCCCGGCGGTGCTGCACGCCCGCGGTGAAGTCGGACATGTCCCGATAGGACTCCCGGCTGGTCACCGGTCGGATCTCCACCCAGTCCGGATCGGGCCGGGTGCCGCCGGACACGCCGTGCACCTCGGCGTCGGCCGGGTCGAGGTACCAGGTGACCTCCGGCGTGCGGTCCTCGAGCGCGTCCGCGAGCGCGGACAGATCGAGGCGGGCGGGGTCGAGCACGGGGGCGACTCTATGCCCGGTCCGGGGCGCGTGGCAGCCGTCGCGGGGCCTCGGTCCTCGCGTCGGTCCTCGTCGTCAGTCCTTGTCGTCCTCGTCGTCGTCCTCGTCGTCGTCGTCATCGGAGCCGAAGAAGAACTGTGCGACGAGGACCGCGGCCCAGATCCCCATCGGCACCATCGGCCAGAAGAACGGGGGTCCTTCCCCGTCGGAGACCGACGAGATCGCGGTCACCACCCAGATGCCGGTCAGGATGACCGCGGTGCCGGCCCACGACCGCCACTCGGTGAGGTGCTCACGCCTCGCCTCGGCCTTCTCCACCTCCGCGGTCTCGGCGCGCACCGACGGCAGGGCCGTGCGCTCCACCGCGGGCAGGTCGGCGACCAGCCGGTCGAGATCCGCGCGGACGGTCGCCGCGTAGGCCTGCTGCAACCGCTCGTCGTACTCGGTCAGGGACAGCCGGCCTTCGTCGTGCGCCAGCGTCAGCCGTTCCGCGACCTCATTCCGTTCGGCGTCCGACACCCGCAGCACGGACCGCTCGTCGTCCCTGGACTCCCCCATGCCCGTCGAGCGTAGTGACCGAGCCGGTCACCGGGGTCGGTCGTTCGGAGGATCCCCGACCCCGGGACCCGGCCGGACGGGTGGCGACGGCGACGCCGACCAGGCAGAGGAGGCCGCCGGCGAGCGCGGCCGGTGCGGGCACCTCCCCGAGCAGCGCCCAGGACAGTCCGACCACCAGCGGCGGGATCGCGTACGTGGTCGCGGCCAGCTTGCCCGCTGTGGTGCGGGTGAGGGCGTACCCCCAGGTCAGGAACGCGACGCCGGTCGGGAACACCCCCAGGTAGACGACGCCGGCGACGGCCGTCGCCGGTGCGGTGGCGAGCTCGGCGACCAGCGACGGCAGGAACGGCAGCAGCGCGACGGCACCGGCGACCGCGCCGGTCCAGGTCATCGTCAGGGCGTCCACCCGGGGCAGCAGCCGCTTCTGCGCGACGGCCGCACCCGCGTAGACCAGCGCGGCGAGCAGCCCCAGCAGCACCCCGGACAGGTCGACGCCCCCGGCGGAGGAGGCGGCCGCGATCAGCACCACCCCGGCGAACGCGACGCCCATCCCGGCCAGCAGCCGCGCGGGGAAGCCCTCCCCGAGCAGCAGCCCGGCCAGGACGGCGACGACCACCGGCGCCACGTTCACCAGCAGCGCGGTGGTGCCGGCGTCGAGGTGCCGCTCGGCCGCGTTCAGCGCGAGGTTGTAGACGCCGAACCAGGCCGCACCCCAGATTGCCACCGCGGCCAGCAGGCGTCCGCGGGGCAGCGGTGGGCCGGAGGTGCGTCTCCGGGCGCGGACGACGCTCAGGATCGCGGTCAGGGTCAGGGCCCCGAGCAGCATCCGCCCCAGGGCCAGCGCACCCGGGGACAGGTCGTGACCGACGGCGCGGATGGCCACGAACGCCGACGCCCACAGCACGACGGTGGTGGCCGCGGCGGCGAGCGGCAGCAGGCGGGACCGGGTCGCGGGGCTCACAGGGTGGGCCGGCGGGTGTCGTAGCCGGTGCGGACGGGCAACCGTCGCGGTCGGTCCCGGAACGACCGGTACAGCGCGGCGAGGACGGCGGGCGTGGTGAGGGCGAGCAGCCCCAGGTGCGCGGTGGTCATGAGGACATCGTCGGACCGCCCACGGTTCAGCACCAGCGACATGTTCTGTTCTTGGATTCAGTTCTGCTGTACGGTCGGGTGGTGCTCGACACCCATCGCCTGATGATCTTCCGGTCGGTCGTGGCCGGTGGGTCGGTGCAGTCCGCCGCCGCCAACCTGGGGTACACGCCGTCGGCGGTGAGCCAGCACGTCACCGCGCTCGCCCGCGAGACCGGTCTGGTGCTGTTCGAGCGGGTGGGCCGCGGGCTGCGGCCGACCGCGGCCGGGCTGCTGCTGGCCGAACAGGCCGACGCGGTGCTGGCCCGGCTCGGGGAGGCCCAGGTGCTCGTCGAGGACCTGCGCACCGGGCGCACCGGGTCGCTGTCCGTGGCCTACTTCGCCTCCGTCGGGTCCGCCTGGATGCCGCGGGTCGTGCGCAGGCTGACCGGTGGCTTCCCGGGCGTCCGACTCGACCTGGCCCTGCGCGAGTGGCTGCCCGACGACCCGGCCGACCGCTCGGACCTGCAGATCGCCGTCGAGCGACCGGATTACGAGGCCTGGCCCGGGTTCTCGGTACACCACCTGCTCGACGACCCCTACGTCGTGGTGCTGCCCGACGATCACCCGCTGGCCGGGGCGGAGCAGGTCGACCTGGCAGACCTGGCCGGGCAGCGATGGGTGGACAACGACTTCGCCCGCGGGTGGTGCCGGCGCAACCTGGTCGAGGCCTGCGCCGCCGCCGGGTTCCGCCCGCCGTTCCACGTCGAGGCCCACGACTACCGCACGGCGCTGGCCTTCGTCGCCGCCGGCATCGGAGTCACCGTGCTCCCCCGGCTCGGGGCCGTCGACCTGCCGGCCGGGACCTGCGCGGTGCCGGTCGTGCGCCCCACGCCGGTGCGGACGATCCTCGCGGTGGTCCGGGACGCCGCCGCTGCCGCGCCACCGCTGCTGGCGGCGCTCGACGAGCTGCGCGCGCAGTCCGCCCTCAGCCCTGCGGGCGCACCATGATCTCGGTGAGGTGGGCGTCGCGGGTCGCGGTCAGCGCGGCCAGGATCGCGGCGCCGACCGACTCGGGGCGCAGGAACTTCGAGCCGTCGTACCCGCCGTCCGCCGTCCCGGCTGCGGCCGCCTCCTGGGCCACGACCCGCTCCTGCATCGCGGTGTCCACCCGGCCCGGGTGCACGGAGGTGACCCGGATGCCGTTGCCGGCCTCCTCGGCGCGCAGCGCCTCGCCGAAGGCGCGCAGCGCGAACTTGCTGGCCGCGTAGGAACCCCAGCCCGGGCGGGCGGTGAGCCCGGCGCCGGAGTTGACGAGCACGACGTCGGCCCCGGTGTCCGTCCCGGCCGCGCGCAGCGCGGGCAGCAGCAGCCGGGTCGTCTCGGCGACCGCGACGACGTTGACGTCGAACTGGTGGCGCCAGGTCTGCGCGGTGGTCTCCTGGACGGTGCCCAGCTCCCCGACCCCGGCCGAGTGGACCAGCGCGTCGAGCCGGTCGATGCCGTCGAGGGCGGTGGCCAGCGCGTCGTCGTCGGTGAGCTCGACGGCCATGGTGCGGACCGCGACCGGGCCCGCCTCGGTCAGCTCATCGGCGAGGGCCTCCAGCCGCTTCTCGTCCCGGCCGCCGAGGACCAGGTCGTAGCGCGGCGCGAGCAGCCGGGCGGTGGCGGCGCCGATGCCCTGGGAGGCACCGGTGATCAGGGCGAGCGGGCGGCGGGGAGCGGTCACCCGGTGAACCTACGACGACCGGCCCCGTCCTGCGCGCGGACGGGGCCGGTCGTACCGGGGAGCGGGTGCGTTCAGAGCTGAGCTTCGTTCCGCACGCTTCTCTCAGACGCTGAGCTTCGTTCCGCACGCTTCTCTCAGACCCGGCGGGCCGAGTTGAACGGCATCCGGTCGACGTCGGAGATCTTCACCGGCTGACCGCTCGTGGAGGCGTGCACGATCTGGCCGCCGCCGATGTAGATGCCGACGTGGCTGACCGGGCTGTAGAAGAAGACCAGGTCACCGGGCTTGAGGTTCGACTTCGACACCGGGGTGCCCACCTGGGCCTGGGCACGGCTCGTGCGGGGCAGGTCCTTGCCCGCCTTGGCGAAGGCGTAGCGGACCAGGCCGGAGCAGTCGAACGCGCTCGGGCCGGTGGCGCCCCAGCGGTAGGGCTTGCCGAGCTGGGCCAGCGCGGTCGACATCGCGCCGCTGCGTGCGGCGGCGGCCTGCGCGGCCGGGGCCGCGGCCTGCGCCGCGGAGGAGACCGAGAGCGCGGCCGGGGTCGCGCCGCGCGTCGGCAGCACGTTCGCGGCCGGGGCGACGGCACGGGTCACGGTCTCCGCGGTGGGTGCCGCGGAAGCGGTGGTGCCCGTGGGTGCCGCGGTGGCGGTGGGGAGCACGGACAGAACTGCGGCCGCGGCGGCAGTGGTGGCCACGACGGCGACGCGGAGCGCCGGAGCGGAATGACGCTGGGGCACGGTGGGGTCCTCGGGATGTTGCACCACCGGAGGAGCGGTCGGGGCGGGACCCGTGGACGCCGGTACGAAGGGGGAGTTCCGGTGGGGAGACCGGACAGCGCTCACGACCCGCCCGCGTCGTCGCCCGGCGGTGACCCTGCACCCCTCACCCCGGATGGGCGGTGGTCGCGCAAGGCCGGACCGCACATTACGAACAGATATCGCTCGATTAAATGACGCAGAACACATTCATTGCATGACTGCGATCACGACGAATAACGAGAACATTCCGGATCGGTAATTTCAGATTCCGGAACGTCTCCGGTACGGGAACGGCCCGGGGATGACCTGCGCGGTCGTCCCCGGGCCGTTGTACCGAGAAACCGATCAGTTGTCGATCTCGCCCCGGATGAACGCCTCGACCTTGTCGCGTGCCTCGGAGTCGCGGTACTGCTCCGGCGGCGACTTCATGAAGTAGCTCGACGCCGACAGGATCGGTCCGCCGATGCCGCGGTCCTTGGCGATCTTGGCCGCCCGCACCGCGTCGATGATGATGCCCGCGGAGTTCGGGGAGTCCCAGACCTCGAGCTTGTACTCCAGGTTCAGCGGGACGTCACCGAACGCGCGGCCCTCGAGCCGGACGTAGGCCCACTTGCGGTCGTCCAGCCAGGACACGTAGTCCGACGGGCCGATGTGCACGTTGCCCTTGCCCATGTCCCGGTCCACCTGCGAGGTGACGGCCTGGGTCTTGGAGACCTTCTTGGACTCCAGCCGCTCGAGCTCCTTCATGTTCAGGAAGTCCATGTTCCCGCCCACGTTGAGCTGCATCGTGCGGTCCAGCTGCACGCCGCGGTCCTCGAACAGCTTCGCCAGCACCCGGTGGGTGATGGTCGCCCCGACCTGGGACTTGATGTCGTCGCCGACGATCGGGACGCCGGCCGCGCGGAACTTCTCCGCCCACTCCGGGTCCGAGGCGATGAACACCGGCAGCGCGTTGACGAAGGCGACACCCGCGTCCAGCGCGGCCTGTGCGTAGAACCGGTCGGCGTCCTCGCTGCCCACCGGCAGGTAGGACACCAGCACGTCGGCCTCGGTGTCGCGCAGCACCGCCGCGACGTCGACGGGCTCGCCGTCGGCCTCGGTGATGGTCTCCCGGTAGAAGCGGCCGAGACCGTCGAGGGTCGGCCCGCGCTGCACGGTCACCCCGAGCGGCGGCACGTCCGCGATCTTGACCGTGTTGTTCTCACTGGCCGAGATCGCGTCGGCGAGATCCTGACCGACCTTCTTCGCGTCGACGTCGAACGCGGCCACGAAGGTCACGTCCCGGACGTGGTACCCGCCGAAGTCGACGTGCATCAGGCCGGGGACCTGGGTCGACGGATCGGCGTCCGCGTAGTAGTGAACCCCCTGGACCAGCGATGCCGCGCAGTTGCCCACGCCGACGACCGCCACCCGAACCTGGCTCATGTCAGGCTCCTCCTGTTGTCTCGTCCTGTCGTACCCCGCCGGTCGCGGGCCGGGATGGCCCGCCGCCGGGGAAGGTCCTCTCGTCACGGCCGTCCGTGGCATCCTGCTCGGCCCGTTCGGTCGCGATCAGCTCGTTCAGCCAGCACACCTCGCGCTCGGAGCACTCCAGCCCGAGCCGGTGCAGCTCGCGGGTGTAGCGGTCGACGCCCTCGCAGGGTCTGCCGAGCGCGGTGCGCAGGCCGTCCCGGCGTTCCTCGACGGCCCGTCTGCGGCCCTCCAGGATCCGGATCCTGGTCTCCGCCGGTGTCCGCGCGAAGAACGCCAGGTGCACGTCGAAGCTTCCGTCCTCCCAGGCCTGGGGGCCGGCCTCGGCGAGCATGGCAGCGAACCGGTCCCGGCCCGCCGGGGTGATGCGGTAGACCCGCCTGCCCCGTCGCAGCCGTCCCGGAGTGCGTCCGTACTGATCACCCGCCTCGTCGGTGGTCTCCGCGATCGACCCGGCCCGGAGCAGCCGGCGCAGGGCCGGGTACAACGAGCCGTAGGAGAACGCGCGGAAGCCGCCGAGCCGGCGACCGAGCTGCTTGCGCAGCTCGTACCCGTGCAGCGGACCGTCCTGGAGCAGGCCGAGGACCGCGAAGTCCAGCATCGCGACCTCCTCCGTGCGGACCGCCGACCGGTCACCCTATCGGTCCGATACATCGATCCGCCCGTGTGATGATCGTGATCACAGGCGACCGCGGACCGGACGAGTCCCCCGACCAGGTACGGAACGGTCGTGCCCGCAGGGCCCCGTGCGGGACGGCGATGGGTCCGCGGGTCCGTCCCGCGTACCCTGGACGGGTGCTCAGCCCGCGACAGGTGGTGGACTACGCCCTGCAGCGCCGTGCTCTGCTGGCCGACGTCCGGGCCGGTCGGGTCGGCCGTGAGGAGGTGTGTGATGCGGGTGCCTACCTGCTCCGCGCCGCGCGCTTCCACGGCGCCCCCGCCGACCGGGCCTGTCCGGTCTGCCGGCACGACGAGCTCGCCCAGGTCTCCTGGGTGTTCGGCGAGAGTCTGCGTCACGTCTCCGGCTCGGCCCGCTCCGCGGCGGACCTCGAGCAGCTCGCGGCGCAGGTGCCCGACTTCTCGGTGCACGTCGTCGAGGTGTGCACCGAGTGCCGCTGGAACCACCTGGTCCGCTCGTTCGTCCTCGGCACCGGCCGCCCCCGCCGTGGCCGGCGGAGTGCGGGTGGCTGAGTCCGATGGCGCCCTGCCCGACGAGCACGACCACCCGGACCGCGTGCACCGCGCCGGTCCGACGCCGGATCCCCTCGGCCCCGGGCACCCCCGGCCCGGGTTGCTGCGGATCCGGTCCACCGCATCCCACGGAGCCGCCCGGTGAACGACGAGCGTGACCCCCGGCGCACCCCGCCGCCGCCCCCGCCCCCCGGTCCCCCGCGGTCCCGCCCCCCGATGCCC
>NZ_MCIP01000001.1:1267751-1460956 GCF_001932425.1 Pseudonocardia sp. Ae505_Ps2 | reverse complement strand
ACCCCGGCCGGGCGCGGGCGCCCGTCCCCCGATGCCCCCGCCGCCCCCCGGCCGTCCGCCGGTGGGTGGCCGTCCCGCGCCCGCGGGACCGCCGCCGCGCCCGGTCCCCCAGCCCCCTCCGCCGCTGCTGACCCATGACGACTCGGGGGTCGGCCACTTCGACCCGGTCGTCCGGCCGGCCCAGGCCGGCCCGCGCACGGCCGCCCCGCAGCGCACCGGCCGTCCGCCGGCCGGTGCGGCGGCGGCCGCGGCGGCACCGGCCACGGCCCCCCGTCGTGGGGCCGGGGGCGGCCGGCCGCCCGGCCCGCCCGGTCGTTCCGACGGTCGCGGTCCCGGCGACGGCGGCGACGGGAAGAAGAAGCCCGGCCGTCGTCGCCGGCTCCGGCGCTGGCTGATCGGGCTCGCCGCGGTCGCGGTGATCGGCCCGCTGGTCGCCTTCGCGATCGGCTGGCTGGTCTTCCCGGTCCCCGCCGCCGACGACATCGCCGTCACCCAGGTCGCGACCTTCACCTACGCCGACGGCGCCCCGCTGGCCACCGTGCGGCCGGACAACGTCAACCGGACCAGCGTCGACCTGTCCCAGGTGCCGGTGCCGGTCCAGCAGGCCGTGCTGTCCGCCGAGGACCGCACGTTCTTCTCCAACCCCGGTTTCGACATCACCGGCATCGCGCGGGCGGTGATCAACCAGCTCTCCGGCGGGATCGGCGGCGGCTCGACGATCACCCAGCAGTACATCAAGGTGACCACCGGCAACGACCAGTACTCGCTGTTCCGCAAGTTCCGCGAGGTCGTGCTGGCCGCGAAGATGTCCAAGGAGATGACCAAGGAGCAGATCCTCGGCAACTACCTGAACGCGATCTACCTGGGTCGCGGCGCCTACGGCATCCAGGCCGCCAGCCAGGCGTACTTCGGGAAGAACGTCCAGGACCTGAACGCCTCCGAGGGTGCGATGATCGCCGGGCTGATCCAGTCGCCGTCGCGCTGGGACCCGGCGAAGAACCTCGAGATGTCCCAGCAGCGGTGGAACTTCGTGCTCGACGGCATGGTCGCCCAGGGCTGGATGAGCCCGGCCGACCGGGCGCAGCAGAGGTTCCCGCAGTGGCGCGAGGCCTCCGCGGCCGAGGGCGGGGGCATCCCCGGTGACGACAAGGGCCACATCTACAACGCGGCCCGCGCCGAGCTGGAGAAGCTCGGGATCTCCGAGACCGAGATCAACACCCAGGGCCTGACGGTCACCACGACGATCGACCCGAAGGCCCAGGAGGACGCGGCGAAGGCCGTCCAGAAGGTGATGGAGGGCCAGCCCGCCAACCTGCGGTCCTCGCTGGTGTCGGTGAACCCGAAGACCGGCGCGGTCATCGCCTACTTCGGCGGGGAGAACGGCGTCGGTCTCGACTACGCCTCGGTGCTCAAGCAGCCCGGCTCGTCGTTCAAGCCGTTCGTGCTCGCGGCGGCGCTGCAGGCGAACCCGCCGGTCGGCCTCGGTACGATCTACGACGGCTCCTCCCCCCAGGAGCTCGCCGGCACCACGGTCACCAACTCCGAGGGCGTGAGCTGCGGCCAGTGCTCGGTGAAGGAGGCCATGACCAAGTCGATCAACACGGTCTTCTATCGGATGGGCCTCGACGTCGGCCCGCAGCGCGTGGCCGACGCCGCGCACCAGGCGGGCATCCCCGCCGACCTGCTGCCGAACCCCACCGGCGGCATCTCGCTGGGTGACCGCGAGGTCCACCCCGAGGACATGGCCGCGGCCTACGCCACGTTCGCGGCCGACGGCATGCGGCGCGACCCGTTCCTGGTCGCGAAGGTCACCGCCAGCGACGGCCGGGTCATCTACGACCGCGGCAGCACCGACAACGGTCAGCAGGTCATGCCGGCCGAGGTCGCCCGCAACGTCACCGAGTCCATGACCGACGTCGCGAGCTCGTCGCGGATCGGGCTGGACGGGCGTCCGGTCGCCGCGAAGACCGGCACCGTGCAGAGCAGCGTCGAGGGTCAGAACAACGACGCCTGGACCGTCGGCTACACCCCGTCGGTGTCCACCGCGGTGTGGGTCGGCACCGACGACAACTCCCCGATCAAGAACTCCGCGGGACGTCCGGTCTACGGGCGGATGCTGCCCGGCTCGATCTGGCAGTCGTTCATGACCGACGTGCTGCGGGGGACCCCGGTGGAGCAGTTCTCCGACTTCGAGCCGATCGGTCAGGCCCCGGCGCGTGCCGTCTCGAACGACTCGGGGCAGGGCGACGCGCAGCAGACCACCACCACCCAGGAGCCCGGCGACGGCCGTGACAACGGCGACAACGGCGACCGGGGTGACCGCGCGGACCGGGGTGACTCCTCGGGCGACGGCTCGGGCGACGCGTCCGGCGACGGCAACAGCGGCGACGGCGGCAACGGCGACGGGGGCGATGGGGGCGGCGGCGACGGTCAGCCGGGCTCCGACGCGGGCCGGGACCGTCCGGGCCGCGGGGGCGACAACTGACCGCAGGCGCCCGGCCCGGAGCCGCACCGCCCGCCCCCCGCGAGGCGCCGGGGGCGGGCGTCCGGGACCGGGACATCCCGACCTGGACCGAGCCGTTGGCGCGCGCCGCCAGTCGGGTCGTCGGCGGCCCGATGGGCCGGCACGCACTCGTCGGACGGTCCCGGTGGTGGACGCCGCTGCGGGTGGTGCTGCTGTTCGCCGTCGTCGTGCTGGTGCTGGGCTGGCTGGGCAAGGCGGCCTGCCTGCAGGAGTACCGCACCCCGGACGGTGCGCTCGCGCTGGACTGGCGCAACGACCGCCAGTACGTCGCGATGTGCTACTCCGACACCGTCCCGCTCTACGGGCTGGAGGGTCTCGCCGACGACGCCGTGCCCTACCGCGACGCCTGGTTCGAGACCGCCGCCGACGGCTCCCGCACCGCCCGGTACATGGAGTACCCGGTCGTCACCGGGATGTTCCAGTACCTCAACGCGCAGCTGACCGACGGCTGGCAGTGGCTGGCGGAGCGGCTGCCGCTGCCGTCCGCGCTCGACGTCGTCGTCTACTTCGACGTCACCGCGATCTGGCTGGCCATGGCCTGGCTGGTGGTCGTGTGGGCGGTGCTGATGCTCCGCCCGGAACGCCCGTGGGACGCCGCGCTGGTCGCGCTGTCGCCGCTGGTGGTGGTGCACGCGTTCACCAACTTCGACACGCTCACCGTCGCGCTCGCGACCGGCGCGCTGCTCGCGCTGCGCCGGGACCGGCCGGTCTGGGCCGGGGTGCTGCTCGGGATCGGCGGCGCGGCGAAGCTCTACCCGCTGCTGCTCCTGCTGCCGGTGCTGCTCGTCGGCTGGCGACGCCGCGACGACGGCGGTCTCCCGCGTGCCGCCTGGACGATCGGGGCGGCGGTCCTCGCCTGGGTGGCGGTGAACCTCCCGGTCGCGCTGGCCTGGCCCCGCGGCTGGGCCGAGTTCTTCCTGCTCAACCGCACGCGCCCGGCCGACCCGGACTCGGTCTGGTACTCGCTGTACTGGTTCACCGGCTGGTCCGGCTTCGACGGCCCGCTCGGTGACGGGCAGTCCCCCACCGTGCTCAACACCGTCACCGCGGTGCTCATGGCGCTGGCGTTCGTCGCGATCGCCGCTCTGGCGCCGCGCGCTCCGCGGCCGCCCGCGGTCGCCGAGCTGGCCTTCCTGACGGTCGCGGCGTTCCTGCTCCTGAACAAGGTGTGGAGCCCGCAGTACTCGCTCTGGCTGGTCCCGCTCGCGGTGCTCGCCCTGCCGCGCTGGCGGCTGCTGCTGGCGTGGATGACCGTCGACGCGCTGGTGTGGGTGCCGCGGATGTACCAGTACCTCGGCGTCGCGAACAAGGGGCTGCCCCCCGAGCCCTTCCTGGTGACGGTGCTGGTCCGCGACGCCGTGGTCGTCGCCCTGTGCGTGCTCGTCGTCCGGCAGATCCTGCGGCCCGGCACCGACCCGGGCCGGGACCCGGAGCCGGTGTGGCCGGTCGGCCCACGTTCCTCCCGGGCTGCAGCGCCCCCAGTGCCCGCCGCCGCGTCCGCCGGGGCCGTGCCCGCACGGAGCGGGCGGCGCCGGAGCGGGGACGGCGGCGGACCCGGCGCCACCGGTCCGGACGGCGCGACCCGGTCCACCGGCTCCGGCCGGGCAACTCGCGCGGCCGCACCCCAGCCGTGGCCGTCCCGGGCGGCCCGCCCCCGGCGCGATCCCGTGGACTGACCCGCGGCTCCGTCCGGCCGGCTGCGCGGCCGGGCGGGCGGTTCGGCACCGGGCCGCGTGCGGCACTGGGCCCGGCATCGTGCGCGACGTCCTCGATCGGTCGCGGCCGCGTGCGGACCACCAGCGACGCAGCCGCAGCGGCCACCGACCGGCGAGAGCGCCGATGGCCCGGCACGGCGCGGGGTGGCGCCGCACGGGGTGTGACGTGTGCGGCGGCGACGGGGACCGGTGCGGCGCCCGGCCGGGTGCGACCATCGGGACATGGCCGACGACGTGGTGGTCCCGGAACCGGTGCAGCAGCGGCTGCGGGAGCGTGTCGAGGCAGCGCTGACGACGCTCCCCCCCCGGCCGAGCGCCGGGCCGCGTCGGAGGCGGACCGGGCGGGGAAGCGGGCCGCCGCCGTCACCCTGACGCTGCTGCCGGTCCCCGGTGCCACCGGCGACGGCCGCCTCGCCGACGAGGTCGCGTTCGTCCTGACCCGGCGCGCCCGGTCGCTGCGGGCGCACTCCGGGCAGTGGGCCCTACCGGGCGGGCGGCTCGACCCGGGTGAGACCGCCGAGGAGGCGGGGCGCCGCGAGGTGTCCGAGGAGATCGGACTCGAGCTCGGTCCGGACCGCGTGCTCGGCCTGCTCGACGACTACCCGACCCGATCCGGCTACGTCATCACCCCGGTCGTGCTGTGGGCCGGCGGTGCGGGCGAGCCGACGCCGAACCCGGACGAGGTGGCCGAGCTGTACCGCCCGCCGCTGGCCGAGATCGACCACGAGCCGCGGTTCCTCACGATCCCCGAGTCCGACGCCCCGGCGATCCAGGTGCCGCTGTTCGGCCGCTTCGTCCACGCCCCCACCGGCGCGGTGCTCCACCAGTTCCGCGAGGTCGTCCTGCACGGGCGCCCCACCCGGGTCGCACACCTGGAGCAGCCGGTCTTCGCCTGGCGCTGAGGCGCCCCGGGGCTCACGCCGGCTCGCGGGTACCGCCCGAGCCCGCCTCAGGTGTGCTCCCGCAGGAACGCGATGTCGCGGGCCTGCCCCTCGGCCGGGGTCTCCACCACGACCGGCGCCCCCGCCGCCGCGACGACGGCGGCCAGCTCGTCCGGCGGGATCGTGCCGTCGTCGATGTTGGCGTGCCGGTCGCGGGCCGAGTCGAACGCGTCGCGCGAGTTGTTCAGGTGGATCAGGTCGATCCGCCCGGTGATCCCCCGGACCCGGTCGACGATCCCGGCCAGCTCCTCGCCGCCGGCGAAGGCGTGGCAGGTGTCCAGGCAGAATCCGACGCCGAACTCGCCCACGGCGTCCCACAGCCGGCCCAGCGCGTCGAACCGGCGGGCCATCGCGTTGTCCCCGCCCTCGGTGTTCTCGATCAGGACGGGCACGTCGAAGCCGTGCTCACCGGCCTGGCGCTCGACGAACTTGCGCCAGTTGTCGACGCCGACCGCCGGGTCGTCGTCCTTCGTGACGTGGCCGCCGTGCACGACCAGCCCGAACGCGCCGACCTCGGCGGCCCCGGCCAGGTGGTGCTGGACGATCGTGCGGCTGGGGATGCGGATCCGGTTGTTCGTGGACGCGACGTTCGCGGTGTAGGGCGCGTGCACCACCACCGCGACGTCCGAGGCGGCCAGCTCCGCGGCCCGCGGGTGCGGCGGCGGCTTCTTCCAGCCCTGCGGGTCGGACAGGAAGAGCTGGATCACCTCGGCCCCGACCTCGGCGGCCGCGGCCAGGGGGTCCTCGGCGTCGCGGACGTGTGCTCCGATCTGCATGCGGGCACGGTAGCGAGGACCCCCGACGGTCCTCGGCCGCCGGTGGGGTCCGCCGCGGCGCTCCCCCGCGGGAGGCCGCGGACCTGGCACCCGTACGGCGACCGGCGCCCCCGCGGGCACGACCCGGACCCGCCACGGCGATCCCCGTACCCGCAGGTCGGGGCCGGACCGGCCGTTGCTAGCCTGTACCGGCATCCCCGCAGGTCCCGTGCATTCCGCCGGAAACTGTCGGGGTGCACTGAGAACCTCCTGTCACGGCCGTCCGGGCCGTGACCGTTTCGAGTCCATAGGAGGTGAGTGGTTCTCATGCGTCACTACGAGGTCATGGTCATCCTCGACGGCGGCCTGGACGAGCGCACTGTGCAGCCGTCCCTGGAGCAGTTCCTCACCGTCGTGAAGAACGACGGCGGATCGGTCGAGAAGATCGAGGTCTGGGGCAAGCGCCGCCTGGCCTACGAGATCAAGAAGCAGGGCGAGGCCATCTACGCGGTCCTCGACATCACCGCGGAGCCCGCCACCGTCGCCGAGCTGGACCGCCAGCTGGGTCTGAACGAGTCCGTGCTGCGCACCAAGGTCCTGCGCAAGGACGTCACCCGCACGCCGGCGCCCGCCGCCGGCTGATTGGAGCCGTCATGGCCGGCGAGACCGTCATCACCGTCGTGGGCAACCTGACGGCGGATCCCGAGCTGCGGTTCACCCCGTCCGGCGCCGCGGTCGCCAACTTCACCGTGGCGTCCACCCCGCGCACCTTCGACCGCCAGTCCGGAGAGTGGAAGGACGGCGAGGCGCTCTTCCTGCGCTGCAACATCTGGCGCCAGGCGGCGGAGAACGTCGCCGAGTCCCTGACCCGCGGCGCGCGCGTCGTGGTCCAGGGTCGTCTGCGCCAGCGGTCGTTCGAGACCAAGGAAGGCGAGAAGCGGACCGTCGTGGAGATGGAGGTCGACGAGGTCGGCCCGTCCCTGCGCTACGCGACCGCCAAGGTCAACAAGGTCAACCGGGGCGGAGGCTCCGGTGGCTTCGGTGGCGGCGGCGGTGGCTACGACGGCGGTGGCGCCCGACAGGGTGGCGGTTCCGGCGGCGGAGGCAACTCCGGCGGCGGCTATGACGACCCCTGGGGTTCGGCCCCGCCCGCGGGCAGTGGCGCCGCGTCCGACGACGAGCCCCCCTTCTGATCCACGTACCTCTCCGCCCGTGACGGGCGGAGGACGATCTCCAGGAGCACCACCATGGCCAAGGCCATCGTGCGCAAGCCGAAGAAGAAGGTCTGCGCTTTCTGCAAGGACAAGGCCCAGCTGATCGACTACAAGGACACCGGTCTGCTGCGGAAGTTCATCTCCGACCGCGGGAAGATCCGTGCCCGTCGGGTCTCCGGCAACTGCCGGCAGCACCAGCGGGACGTCGCCGTCGCGGTCAAGAACTCCCGCGAGGTGGCCCTGCTGCCGTACACCTCGACCGCTCGCTGAGGAAGGGGAGACACATGAAGCTCATCCTCAACGCCGACGTCCCGAACCTGGGTGCCCCGGGTGACATCGTCGAGGTCAAGGACGGCTACGGCCGCAACTACCTGCTGCCGCGCAAGCTCGCGGTCGTCGCCACCCGTGGCGCCGAGAAGCAGGTCGAGCAGATCCGCCGGGCCCAGAAGTCCCGCGAGATCCGCGACCTGGGCCACGCCCAGCAGGTCGACTCGCAGCTGCGCAACATCAACGTGACCGTCGCGGCCAAGGCCGGCGACACGGGCCGCCTGTTCGGCTCGATCACCCCGGCCCAGGTCGTCGACGCCGTCAAGGCGGCCGGCGGTCCGCTGCTGGACAAGCGCAGCATCGACGTCCCGGGTCACCTCAAGACCCTGGGCAAGCACCAGGTGCAGGTCCGCCTGCACCCGGAGGTCACCACCGAGCTGCCGATCGCGGTCGTCGCGAGCTGAGCGGCTCGGTGGTCGTACGACCACCGAGCGTGATCAGGGCGGGGTTCGGAGCCATGTGCTCCGGACCCCGCCCTTTCGCGTGTCCGGAGTCGGCCGTACGGGCGCCACGGACACGGTGCGCAGTCCCGGGTGGACGATCGACACCGATCGAATGACCCCGCACCGGGATGCCTTGTCACGCAGCCGACACGCCGCCCGGTGACGATCCACTCGTCGGGCGGGCCTCTGGACGCGCCGGGCGGTGAACGGCCCGCCGGGCGCTCCGACACGCCCGTACGCGGCGTGCGACGACACGCCAGAGCAAAGTTGTCCACAGCTGTCAGTATGCCTCTGACCTGCGGATACGGCCCGTTCCGGGATGCTGTCCCCAGGTTGTCCCCAGCACGGTCCCGGGACGGGCGGCATCCGTGCACAGTTCATCCCCAATTCGATCACCAGGCCGGTTCGCCACGGGCCCTGCGGCCGACCTACTGTCGGTCGTGCCGGTACGCGAGCGCCGTGCTCCCCGGGTCGCGCCCGCCGCGGTCCGTCGGGCACCACGCCGGCCGGCAGATCACCGACGACGGTCGCGAGTGGGCGGTAAGCACCACTCGCGCGTCGAACGTGCGTTCGGTACTGTGTCCACCGGGGGTGACGCTGCGTATGGCTCTGACGGACGATCGTCCCGGCAACAAGCCCCGTGCGGTCCGTGACGGCGAGAAGGCGTCCGGATCCGGCGAGAGCGCGACGTTCGACCGTCAGCCGCCGCAGGACCTCACGGCCGAACAGTCGGTGCTCGGCGGCATGCTGCTGAGCAAGGACGCGATCGCCGACGTCGTGGAGGTGCTGCAGCCGGAGGACTTCTACCGGCCGGCCCACCAGACCGTCTACGAGACGATCCTGGACCTCTACAGCCGTGGCGAGCCCGCGGACGCGGTGACCGTCTCGGCGGAGCTGCAGCGGCGCGGTGAGCTGGTCCGCCTCGGCGGCGCGCCCTACCTGCACACCCTCATCGCCACCGTGCCCACCGCGGCGAACGCGGCGTACTACGCCGAGATCGTCGGCGAGAAGGCGGTCCTGCGTCGGCTGGTCGAGGCGGGCACCCGGATCGTGCAGCTCGGCTACCACGGCGCCGGCGGCGGCGACGTCGACGACGCGGTGGACCGGGCCCAGGCCGCGGTCTACGAGGTCACCGAGCGCACCACCACCGAGGACTACACGGTGCTGGAGGAGCTGCTCCAGCCCACCATGGACGAGATCGACGCGATCGCCTCCCGGGGCGGCCAGTCCACGGGCGTGCCGACCGGCTTCGCCGACCTCGACCAGGTCACCAACGGTCTGCACCCGGGCCAGATGGTCGTCGTCGCGGCCCGGCCGGGTCTGGGCAAGTCGACCCTGGGGCTGGACTTCGCCCGCTCCTGCTCCATCAAGAACGGCATGACCAGCGCGTTCTTCTCGCTGGAGATGAGCAAGTCCGAGATCGTCATGCGTCTGCTGTCGGCGGAGGCCCGGATCCGGCTGGCCGACATGCGCGCCGGCCGGATGTCGGACGAGGACTGGACGCGGATGGCGCGGCGGATGTCGGAGATCTCCGAGGCGCCGCTCTACATCGACGACTCGCCGAACCTGACGCTCATGGAGATCCGGGCCAAGGCGCGCCGGATGAAGCAGCGCTACGACCTGAAGCTGATCATCCTGGACTACCTGCAGCTGATGACCTCGGGCCGCAAGGTCGAGTCACGTCAGCAGGAGGTCTCGGAGTTCTCCCGGCAGATCAAGCTGCTGGCCAAGGAGCTCGAGGTCCCGGTGGTGGCGATGAGCCAGCTGAACCGTGGTCCCGAGCAGCGCACCGACAAGCGACCGATGCTGTCGGACCTGCGTGAGTCCGGCTCGATCGAGCAGGACGCGGACATGGTGGTGCTGCTGCACCGTCCCGACGCGTTCGAACAGGACGACCCGCGTGCCGGTGAGGCCGACCTGATCCTGGCCAAGCACCGTAACGGCCCCACCACGACGATCACCGTCGCCCACCAGCTGCACTACAGCCGGTTCTCCGACCTCGCCCACGGCTGAGGCCGGGCCGGACGCGCCGTGCGTCCCGGGCCCGGTGCGTGCCGGCGTGCGGGTGGGCCGGTGTACGGATGGCCGGTCAGGCGGTGCCGGGCCGCGCCTGCGGACCGGTGGTGGCCGCGACGGCCAGCGCGAGGGCGGCCACGACGATCCCCGCGACGACGACCGGCACGCTCACCAGCACGGCGCCGAGCAGCAGCACGACCAGCGCGATCCCCAGCAGCATCGTCGGGAACGGCCCCGAGCCGTGCACGGTGCGCCGGTCGCGGGCGAACCCGGCGAGCAGCCGTCCGCCGTGCCGGGCCGGGGCGTGCAGCGCGGTGTTCAGCGCGGAGATCCGGCGGACCAGTTGCGGGTCGGTCCGGCGCAGCTGCACCTCGATCTCGTGCAGCCGACGGTTCTCACGCTCGCTCAGCACCGCGGCAACCCCTCGCGTCCGTGTCCCGGCAGACACGGTCGTGCCGCCGTCCGGCACGGGGCGTCGTCGATCCGGCCTGGTACCGACGTTACGTGACCGATTCGTGATCTCGGCGACCGGGCCGACCGGCTCACATGCGCCCGTCCTCACACCGGGGGGCGGCGCCCGGGGTCACCAGAGGGAGACGCGGTCCCGGCGGGGGCCTGCGGGGGCGCCGAGGCGGGCGATCAGGGCGGCCCAGGACCGTGCGGTTCCCGGTGTCCGGGACGGTCGGGGGCGCAGCCAGCGGACCGCGAGGTCCGGGTCGTCCGGGTCGACGTCGAAGCGCTCCCGCCGCGGGAGACGGGTGACACTGCGGAGCTCGACGACGGTCCCGCTCGCGACGGACTGGACGCCGTAGAGGCAGCCCGGCGGGACGAGCAGCCGCTGCGGGCCCTCGAGCAGGGCGACGGCGAGCCTGCCGAAGGTGCCGCCGTCCGGCCGGGCGTCGATGACGACGGCGTAGCCGCTGCCACGGGGGACGCCGAGCAGCATCGCGTCGCCGGGGTGGCCGAACAGGCCGAGCACGGCGTCCTGGGCGGGGCGGCGCCGTCGTCGCACGGTGAAGGGGGCGAGGTCCGGTCCGGAGGCGCCGGTCGCGGTCGGGTCGAGCAGCAGCGCGCCGGGCACCACGGTCCGTACGACGTCCACTCGACCTCCCTCGGGTCCGGTCACCGCGTGCGACGGGCGCGCGGTGGGCTGCGGTTGCGGTACCGGAGGTGACAACGAGCGGCCCCGGTCCCGGTGACGCAGCGCGAGTCCGCGTTGCTCCGATCGAGTGCACAGCGGGCAGTCGGGCGCCGTACCTGTTACCGCTACCGGTACGCCCGCGACGAGCGAATGTGCCGGGCGAGTACCCGCCGCGGGGTACGTGGTGCCGAGACCGTTGCGCTGCGTGGGCACGGTCGTGCTCGGCCCGGGGCCGCGCCGTGTACGCGTTGGTGGACCCGTGTACACAGCGTCCGACCGCCGAGGCGCGGTCACCGATCGGGGGAGCATGGGGGGTTGCGGTTACCCTCGGACCGGGGAGGGGACATGCGTGGTCGACTCGGCGAGCTCGAGGCCGCCGTGATGGACGTGTTGTGGAGCGGTGTGGGCCCGTGCCGGGTGCGCGACGTCCGCGCCCGTCTGGCCCCGGCCCGTCCGCTGGCGTACACGACCGTCATGACGGTGCTCGACAACCTGCACCGCAAGGGCTGGGTGCGACGTGAGCTGGAGGGTCGCGCCTACCTCTACACGCCGGCCGCGAGCCGCGAGGAGGAGACCGCGCGTGCCCTGCGCGACCTGCTCGACGGTCCGGGCGACACCGAGGCGGTCCTCCTGCACTTCGCGCGCTCGGTGACCGAGCGCGAGTCCGCCGTGCTGCGCGCCGCCCTCCAGAGCCCCGACCGCGGCTGACACCGCCCCCGGCCCCCGATCGCGGCCGACATCGCCCTGCGGAGCGAGTGCGGCCGACACCGCCCTCCCGGGGCCGAACCGGTCCGGTCCGGACCGGGGCCGGCGGCGTCGGGGTCCCGGACCGGAGCGGGTCAGGCCGCCCGGTCGCGCTGCGGGCGGGACCGCAGCCAGGCCGGACGGCGGCTCGCCGGTGCGGGGCCGTCGTCGTCGCGCTCGGCGGTGCGGGTGATGTTGCGGACCATCCCGCCGAACACGATCCCGTGGAACGGCGCGACCGACCACCAGTACAGGTAACCGGCCAGGCCGTGCGGGATGAACACCGCGCGCTGGTGGTAGACCGACCCGCCCGGACGCGGGCGCACCGACATCTCCAGCCAGGCCCGGCCGGGCACCTTCATCTCCGCGCGCAGCCGCAGCAGCCCCTCCTCGGGGCCGCAGTCGCTGCCGGCCGGGCGGGGCCCGCCGGGCTCGATCATCCGTTCCACCCGCCACCAGTCCAGTGCGTCGCCGGTGCGCAGGTCGTGTGGGTCGCGACGGCCGCGGGACAGCCCGACACCGCCGACCGCGCGGTCCATCCAGCCGCGCACCGACCAGGCCAGCGGGAACGAGTACCAGCCGCGCTCGCCGCCGATGCCCTCGATGACCGTCCACAGCCGTTCCGGGGTCGCGTTGCAGGGTTGCTCGCGCTCGTCGAGGTAGACGTCGCCGCCGGCCCAGTCCGGATCGCTCGGCAGCGGGTCGGACGGCACGTTCTCCACGGTCGCGCCGGACCAGCGGGTCTCCACCTCGCCGTCGGTGATGCGGGACAGAGCCAGCTCGACGGCCCGGTCGTAGCCGATCAGGCCCTCCGGCGGGTCCGGCACCCAGCGCTTGAGGTCGTCCTCGGTGCAGACGACCTCGTGCACCAGCGACTCGATGAGCGGCGTGGCGATCGACTTCGGCACGGGGGTGACGACGTTGATCCAGTGCGCCGACAGCGACGGCGTCAGCACCGGCACCGGGACCACCCGGCGTCGCGGCAACCCGGCGACGCGGGCGTAGCGCTGCATCATGTCGTAGTAGGTGAGGATCTCCGGGCCGCCGATGTCGAACGTGCGGTTCAGCTCGGCGTCCGGGGCGTCGATCTCGGCGACCCGGATGAGGTACCGCAACACGTCGCGCACCGCGATCGGCTGGACCCGGTTCCGCACCCAGCGCGGCGTGATCATCAGCGGCAGTCGTTCGGTGAGGTAGCGCAGCATCTCGAAGCTGGCCGACCCGGAGCCGAGGATCACCGCGGCCTGCAGCACGACCGTCGGCACCCCGGAGCGCAGCAGCGTCTCGCCGACCTCCACCCGCGACGCCAGGTGCGCCGACAGCCCGCCGGGCGGCGTGTCCGGGTGCAGTCCGCCCAGGTAGACGATCCGTCGCACGCCGGCCGCCCGCGCCGCCTCACCGAGGATGAGCGCGGCGCGCCGGTCGGTCGCCGCGAAGTCGGAGTCCGACAGCGAGTGCACGAGGAAGTAGACGACGTCGACGTCCTCGCAGGCCGCGCGGACGCTGTCCGGGTCGAGCAGGTCGCCCTGCACGATCTCCGCGTCGGCGGCCCACGGCACGTCGGCGAGCTTGTCCGGGTTGCGGACCAGGCAGCGCACGTGGACCGGGCCCGCGGACGGGTCCGGGACGAGGTCGGGCTCGGGACCGCGGCCCAGCAGCCGGGGCGCGAGCCGCCCACCGATGTAGCCGGTCGCACCCGGCACGAGATAGCGCACGTCGCGATCATCCCACCGCAGGCCCTGTGCGGCAGGGCGTGCCGCTCAGCCGGGCAGGGCGGGCGGTGGGTTCGCCTCGCGGGGGCGCAACGGGTCCACCGCCCGCGGCGCGACCTCGCGCGACGCGACCAGGGACCGCACCGCGGCGGTGAGCACGGCCAGCAGCGGGACGGCGAGCAGCGCGCCGGCGATCCCGGCGACGACCACCCCGACCGCGACGCCGAGCGCCACCGCCAGCGGGTGCAGACGGACCGCCCGGCCCATCAGCAGCGGCTGCAGCACATGGCTCTCCAGCTGCTGCACGGCCAGCACGACACCGAGCACGATCAGTGCGGTCACCGGCCCCTCGGTCGCCAGCGCGACCAGCACGGCGACGGCGCCGGTCAGCACCGCCCCGATGACCGGCACGAACGCGCCGAGGAACACCAGCGCGGCCAGCGGCAGCACGAACGGCACCCCCGTCGCCCACAGGCCCAGGCCGATCCCGAGGGCGTCGACGACGGCGACCAGCACCGTCGCCCGCACGTAGCCGACGAGCGAGGCGAACCCCCGCCGGGCCGCGACGTCGACCCGCGACCGGCGGGCCCGCGGGGCGAGCAGCCGGACGAAGCCCCAGATGCGGCGGCCGTCGTAGAGCATGAAGATCAGCGCGAACAGGCAGAGCGCGAACCCGGCGAGGATCTCCCCGACGGTCGCGGCGGTCGTCACCGCGCCGGAGGTCAGCGTCTGCTGGTTGTCGCGCACCGCCTGCAGCACCTGGTCGCCGAGCACGCCGACGTCGATCCGGAACGGCGTCGCGTCGGCGAGCCCCTGCAGGGAGCCGACGTTGTCGGTGACCTCCGCGACGACCTGCGCGGTGCCGTCGACCAGGGTGCTGACGACGGCGGTCAGCAGCCCGCCGAGCGCGGCCAGGCCGCCGACCATGACCAGCGCCGTCGCGATGCCGCGGGGCACCCGCCGTTCGTGCAGCCACCGGACCAGCGGGGCGAGCAGCGCGGTCAGCAGCACCGCTATCGCCATCGGGACGACGATCACCCGCAGCTCGATCACCAGGAACACCAGCAGCGCGAGCCCGGCGGCGATGACGAGCATCCGGGCGACGGCCTCGGAGGCGATCCGCAGCGGGCGCGGGATCTCCGCCGGCGGCGTGGGGCGGTGGCGTGGTCCGGCGGCCCGCGCCACCGGGTCCGCGAGGTGCGACCCGGCCCCGGAGTCGGGGAGGGCGGCGCGGTGGTGCTCGGCGGTGTCGTCGGGGTGCGTGTCGTCGGAGTGGGCCGTGGCGTCGTGGGTCCGGGACGCACCGGGACCCTGGAGGTCCACGGTGTCGTCGTGAGGTGTGCGATGGGCAGGGTCGTCGTCGTGCCGTGGGCGCGGGATGCCGCCCCCGGCAGGAGCGGCGGGCCGCCCGGTCCGCTCCGTCATGGCACGGACGGTACGGCGGACCGGCCGGTGCGGCTCGGTGCACGCACCGGTGACGGCCCGGCCCTCCGCGCACCCCACCCCGGTCGGTCCAGCATCGGATCGGACGGAGCAGCGCGCTCGCCGCTCTGTCACTCTCCGTCGAACTACACCCGTGTAGTCGACACACCGCGGACCGGACTCGGCACGACGGAGTGGTGAGATGGTCACTCACCGCCGCGTGGTGGCCGCGACGTGCCGAATCGTGGCCACCGGGCCTATTGCGAGAGTCCGTCGCCGACATCCGCCGACGCCCCGAAACCTGGACCGTGGCTACCGACTGCTCCAGGAGGAGTCCGGATGAACACTCTCCGTAGACAACACGGAGAGTCTCCGACGGGTCGCGCCACTCGTACGAGGGGACATCGCCACGAGAACTGTCACCCCTGTTTCCCCACTCAGGTGTCACCCGTTGACCGGGTGAGTGGGCTGAACGGCGGTACGAGATGTACGCGATACGGACCAGGCCGTGGGTCCTCACATCTCAGGCGAGCAGGAGGTACGGCGGGTGTACGAGTTCGACAACGCTGCGGGTGGCCTCGAGTCGTCGATCCGGGCGCGACGCGCCGCGCAGGAGAGCTGGCCGTTCCCCGGCCGGCACGAGTCGCACGAGGAGATCCAGGAGGAGACCCCGATCTTCCACGCCCTCACGGTCGGGGGCTGGCGGGACGGCCGGCGGAGCGGGGACGCCGGCAACGCCGTGCGTCGCGTGCACCGCGACACCGTCCGCACGACCCGCCGCGGTGGCGCGGTCCGGCCGACCGGCGACACGGTCGCCGCGTTCCACTCCGAGCCCGCACCGGTCCCGGCGCAGCCGGCCGGCCACGCGGCCCGGGAGCAGGGCGACGGCGCCTGGAACGCACCGGGTGACGCCGCCATGGCGATGCTGCGCCGCCGTCGCGACATCGAGCGTGCCGCGGCCCGGGCGGCGATCGCCGACCTGCTGGGCGGTGCCGGGCGGCACCGGCTGACCCGCTCGGCCTGAGCAGCCCGAGCGGCGGACCGCGGGCCGTCCGGCCCGGCCGTTCCGCCGGTACGGGCAGCGCGGTACGGCCGTTCGGCACCGGATCGGGGTCGGATCGGCACGCGAGGCAACCACGACACCCCCGGCGCGTCCCGGGGAGTAGTCGCACGCCACGGGCGTGCGGCCGCACGGCAGGACCGGTGGGGACCGGGAGCGCCGAGGACGCACCAGAACATTCCGCGGACGCACCTTGGGACCGCGGGATGAGGTGACGACCGGCTGGGGAGCTGGGTCGTCAGCACGCAAGGCGAGGGCCGGGGCGATGGTCGGAGGGAGCCGACCACCGACCCGGCCCTCGCGCGTGCGGAGGCCACCGGCGCGGCGCGCGCGACACCGGTGACGCCGTCGAGCCGACCGGAGCCGTGGGGAGCGCGGTTCCGGGCAGGACGACGGGGCCGAGCGCAGGACACCCTCGTCCCGGACTCGCGTGGCGAAATGATCACCACGGAGTGTGACCGTATCGGGCGGCCGTCCGGGTCACAAGAGGGCATTCGCCGCAGCTTCCATCGTCCCATCCGGCACACCCGTCACCACGTTCACCATCGCCCCACCGGACGGTCGTACGACGCACCGCGACGCGTGCACGAATCGTTCCGCACGGTGACCCCCCGGCGTTCTACCCTGCGAAGGATGAGCACCGATCCCGCCGCGACCGGCCCCCGGCGCACCGACCGCCCGCTCGACGAGGCCGGCGTCGTGACGGCCGTGCGACGGGCCGCGGAACGAGGCGCCACCGTCCGGCCCACCGGGGCCGGTGGGCGCGCCCCGAGCCCCCTCGTCCGCACCGAGGACGTGCTGCTCGACGTGTCCGCGCTGACCGGCGTCGTCGAGATCGGCGAGGACACCGTGCGGGTGCGGGCCGGGGAGACCGTCGCGGACCTCTGCGTCGCCCTCGCCGCCGCCGGCCGGGCACTGGCCACCGTGCCCGACGCGCCCCGCGCCACCATCGGCGGCGCCACCGGGCTGGGCATGTACGGCGGCGCCCACGCCGAGGGCTCGCTGTCCGACCAGGTCCGCGCCGTCCGCCTGGTCGACGGCCGCGGCATCGTCCGCGACGTCACCGGGCCCGACCTCGACGCCGCCCGCTGCGGGCTCGGTGCGCTCGGCATCGCGACCGCGGTGGAGCTCCGCACCGTCCCGCTCACCCGGCTGCAGGTGCACGAGCGCGCCGTCGGCATCGACGAGGTGCTCGGCGAGGACCTGCTCGTCGAGCACGCCTGGACCGAGTGCGACATCGCGATCGGCCCGTCGGCGCACGCCGGGTCCACGGTGCTGCGCTGGGCCGAGCCGGAGCCCGAGGCGACCGGTCCGGTCGAGCGCGCCGGCTGGGGACAGGCGGTGTCGCGGCTGGCGTCGTCGTGGTGGTCCTCCGGGGTGGGGCTGCGGTCCGGGTGGCCGCCGCCGCAGCGCTGGGCGCCCGGTACGGCGGGGCCGCCGCACGAGGTCCTGCCGGACCCGCAGCCGTGGGACCCGGACCTGTCCGAGTGGGCCGTGCCGCGTGCCGCCCTCGGGACCGTCCTGCGCGAGCTGGGGGCCGCCGTCGCCGCGCGGGGGCGGGAGCTGCGGCCGGTGCGGGTGCGCACCGGCCGGGCCGAGACCGGCCTGCTGCACCCGGCGTCCGGCCGGGACACCGCCTACCTGCGGCTGCGGACCCGCGGACCCGCGGAGGAGCCGGTCCGCCGGCTCGCCGGTGCGGTCTGCGAGGACGCCGACGGGCGGCCGTGCTGGACCACCCGGCACGCCTGGGGACCGGACGAGCTCGCCGTCGCCTACCCGGGGTGGGAGGCGTTCCGGGCCGTCCGCGACCGGTTCGACCCCGACCGCCGGTTCACCGACCCGCACCTCGCGGCGGTACTCGGCCGCTGACGGCGGCGGTACCGCTCAGAGTTGCTCGCGCAGCCGCGCCGAGATCGACCGCACCGCGGCGAGCGACGCGCGGCGGTCGGCCAGGGTCGGCTCGCCCGCGTCGACGACCTGCTCGCCGCCCACCCACACGTCGCGGACGAGGCGGGAGCCGCCCGCCCACACCAGGTTCGACACGAGCTGGGCGTCGTCGGTGGGCGCGACGAACGCGGAGTCGTCGGTGTCGATGTGGACCACGTCCGCCCACCGCCCGGCCTCCAGCGCGCCGAGGTCGTCGCGGCCGATCGCGTGCGCGGCGTCCGCGGTGCCCATGAGCAGCACGTCGGCGGCGGTGAGGGCGGCGGCGTCGTCGGCCCCGACCCGCGCCAGCAGCCCGGCCAGCCGCGCCTGGTGCCAGAGGTCCAGGTCGTCGCAGGAGGCGGGGCCGTCGGTGCCCAGCCCCACCCGGACCCCGGCCCGGCGCAGGTCCAGCAGCCGGGCGGTGCCCGCCGCGAGCTTCGCGTTCGAGCCGGGACAGTGCGCGACGGCGACGCCGTGCCGGGCGTAGACGGCGATGTCGTCGTCGGACAGGTGCACCGAGTGCGCGGCCAGCACCCGCCCGCCGAGCGCGCCGCCGGCGTCGAGCATCGCCGGCACCGAGCCGTGGGCCTCGCGGACGTGGGCGTCCTCGCCGCGGGACTCCGCGACGTGGGTGTGCAGCAGCGCCCCGCGCTCGCGGGCGGCCGCGGCGACCGACTCCAGGGCGCCGGGCGGCAGCGTGTACGCCGAGTGCGGGCCGTAGCCGAGCTCGATCCGGCCGTCGTCGTCGGGGACGAGGTCGTGCGCGTCGATCCGGGCGGAGACGTCGTCGCGCATCTGCTCCCAGGTCCCGAGCCGGTCCCAGCCGGGCGCGGCGATGATCCCCGGGGTGAGCACCGCCCGCGACCCCGCGGTGCGGACGGCGTCGGCCAGCGCGTCGGTGAAGAAGTACATCTCGACGCTGGTGGTGCAGCCGGTCCGCAGCAGGTCCAGGCAGCCCGCGAGCATCCCGGCGTGCACGTCGTCCTCGGTCAGCAGGCCCTCCGCGGGCCACATGACCTCGGTCAGCCACCGCATCAGCGGTAGGTCGCCGCCCATCCCGCGCAGCAGCGACATCGGGGTGTGGCAGTGCGTGTTGACCAGGCCGGGCAGCAGCAGCCCGGGCAGCGGCCGAACGACGGCGTCGGTCGCCGGCGCGTCCGCGGCCGCGCCGAAGAACGCGATCCGGCCGGTGTCGTCGACGTCGAGGACGGCGTCCCGGACGACCGGGAAGCCGGGCGTGCAGGGCAGCGCGACCGGCGCGGTGAGCCGCTGGAGGACCGTCATGTCGTCGTGCCGGGTCAGCGGCGGTCGAGCAGCGAGCGCAGCGACCGGAACGGCGGCAGCCAGGCGCCCTCGTCGGGCAGGGTCTCCAGCGAGACGCGCGGCAGCGGCTCGCGGAACACGCCGTCGATGTCCTCGAGGTCGAGGAACGACAGCGTCTCCGAGGCCAGCGCGAACCCGGCGTACTCGCGGAAGCCGATCACCGTGACGTCGGTGCCGCCCTCGATGAGCTTCTCCAGCGGCTCCCGGAACGCCCGCCCGTCCCCCGAGGCGACGACGACGTGGCGCAGCCTGCCCTCGGCCGAGCGCATGCCGATGTGGGCGAGCATGTCGTCGTCGACGTCGGAGTCGTCGCTGGTCTTCGGCTTGGCGAAGACGGCGAAACCCACGTTGCGCAGGGCCTCGACCCAGGGCCGGACGATGTCGATGCTGCCCGGGGCGACGTTGGTGAACACGCACGCCTCGGCCTCGGCCTCGGGGCCGGCGAGGTCCAGGAGCCAGCGTCCGACGGCGTCGAAACGGGGGCGGTAGGCCGAGGTGGGGCGGGCACCGAGCAGCGAACCGAGGCTCATGTCCATGTTCGGCGCGTCCCACACCAGCAGCACGCGCTCCTGCGGACCCGTCGGAACGCCGCGTCCGTGTTGCCCCGTCCCGCTGCTCATGCCGGGGAGCCTAGCCGTCGCCGCCCCGCCGGCCCGGCCCGGCGCCCACGCGGGTGAGACTGTCCCCATGGAGAACCCACCGGCCGAGCCGGAGCAGGTCGCCGCCCGGACCGCCGCGATCATGCGCGACGGCGACCGGGCGAGCCGTTCGGCGGGCGTCGACGTCGTCGCGGTCGCTCCCGGGCGGGCGACGGCGCGAATGACCGTCCGCCCCGACCAGGTCAACGGGCACGGCGTCTGCCACGGCGGCTACCTGTTCCTGCTCGCCGACACCGCGATGGCCTACGCCAGCAACTCCCACGGCGTTTCCGCGCTGGCCAGCGGCGCCGACATCGCGTTCCTGCGCCCGGCGCGCGAGGGTGACGCCCTCACCGCCGAGGCCGTCGAGCGCGCCGCGAGCGGCCGGTCCGGGCTCTACGACGTCACCGTCCGCACCGCCGACGGGACGGTCGTCGCCGAGTTCCGGGGCCGCACCCGGCAGGTACCGGGTCTGAGCCCGGTCACCGCCCGGCCCGATCAGCCCTGACCAGCCTGGATCAGCCCTGGTCGTCGCGGGGCCGCAGGCCGTGCGGCTCCAGGAACGCCGGCCGCAGCTCCGGGTCGGGCTCGTCGTAGTAGCGGTGGAAGACCGGGGTCTGCGAGCCCGACATCGGCGGCACGATCCAGCTCCAGTCGGCCGGGCAGCGCCGTCCCGCGGCCTCCTCCTTCGCCAGAAAGGTCATGAAGCGCTCGGCCTCGCTGTGGTGGTCGGCCATGGTGACGCCGTCGGCGTCGAAGGAGTGGGTGACCGCGCGGACCAGCTCGACCATCGCCCGGTCCCGCCACATCGTGCGCACCGACCGGGTGTCGAGCCCGAGCCGCTTCGCGATCTCGGGCAGCAGGTCGTACCGGTCGGTGTCGGCGAGGTTGCGGGCGCCGACCTCGGTGTCGAGGTACCAGCCGTTGAACGGGGCGGCCGGGTACACGACCCCGCCGATCTCCAGCGGCATGTTGCTGATGGCGGGCACCGAGTGCCAGCGCAGCCCGAGCCGGGCGAACCACGGGTGCTCCGGGTGGCGCAGCGGGACCTCGTGCACGGCGTCCGGCGGCACGTCGAACAGCCGGGACCGCCCGTCCGGGCCGGTGATCAGCAGCGGCAGCACGTCGAACCGGCCCGCCGGCTGCGGCTGCGGCCACCCCATCCCGACGACGTGGTCGGTGAAGTCGGCCTGGCCGGGGTCCCCGGTGACGGTGCCGTCGGGGTTGCGGTGCCCGGCGTAGCGGACGAGCTGGTCGTTGCGGATCCGCGGGCCGGGACGCCCCGGGGCGTCCGGCGCGAACACCGTCATCGTCGAGCGGATCTTCCCGCCGCGGGTGGCGGCGCGCAGGTGCCCGACGCTCTCCTGCGCGACGTCGGCCGGGTCGTGCAGGTGGCGCAGGTCGCGGACCTGCAGCGACTGCCAGTACAGGCGCCCGATGCAGCGCGCGGAGTTCCGCCACGCCACCCGGGCGCCGAACACCAGCTCGTGCATGGTGTGGGTGTAGGTGCCGGACCGGTCGATCTCGGCACGGACCTGGCGCAGCCGGTCCGCCAGCGGGACACCCGGCTCGGTCTCCGCGTACACCTGGCGCAGGAACTCCTCGGCCGCGGCCGGGTCGACCGGGGCGGGATCCCGCTCGTCGGCGACGCCGGGGGGCGGCGGATGGCCGCCGGAGCGGCCGTGCCCGGTGACCGGGCAGCCGCCGGTGGCCTCCGCCGGGGATGCGACCCGGTTCTCCGCCGGCGGCGTGACACGGACGACCGTGGTCGCGGCGCCCGTGCCGTCGACCCGGGTGAGGAGGTGCTCGCGGCCTCCCGCGGTCGGGCGCTGCGCGGACTCGGGCGGCCCCTGCTCACGGGCCGGACCCCGTTCCCACGGCGCCGTCGGGGGCATCCAGGGCCGGTCGACGACCGTCGTCGCCTCCACCCCCGTCCGCGCCAGCGCGGTGGTCGCCTGCACGGGACCCTCGACCGGCCCGACCAGCGGGACCATCGACACCGACCGTCCGGACCGCTCCACGGCGGACTCCTCCGGCGCCTGGCCGGGGCCCTGACCCGGACCCGACGGAGCGCCCGACGGCGGGCCCGTCATCGGGCGGGGCGTCGGGCTCGGCCGGAACCCGGCCGGTCGGTCGACCGGCCGCTTCGGTGCCGCGGGAGCGGGGTGCGAGTTCTTGCCGTGCTCCACCGTCGTCACGGGCGTCCTTCGGGGGTCACTCGGGTGGGGATCCGGGTCGGGGGTGCTCCTGACCGTAGTCGGTCACTCTCCGTGTGTCACCGGCACCATGGGTGTGGTCGGCGATGTACAGCAGGTCACGAACCGGTCGTCCGTCCAGCCGGGCCCGGTCCTCGAACTTCGTGACCGGACGCCACGACGGGCGGTCCTGCCAGCCGTCCGACCGGAGCGGGAAGCGGTCGTCCGGGCGCAGCGACGGCTCCGCGGAGACCACCCGGCGCATCTGCTCGGCGTAGTGCGGCCAGTCGGTCGCCAGGTGCAGCAGGCCGCCGGGGCGCAGCCGCGACGCGGCCAGCGCGGCGAAGTCCGGCTGGATCAACCGGCGCTTGTGGTGTCGCCGCTTGGGCCACGGGTCGGGGAAGAAGATGCGCAGTCCGTCCAGCGAGGCCGGCGGCACGACCCGGGTGAGCAGCTCCACGGCGTCGCCGCGCAGCAGCCGCTGGTTGGTCAGGCCGCCCTGCTCGATCCGCATGAGCAGCTGGGCCAGGCCCGGCTCGAAGACCTCGACGGCGACGTGGTCGATCTCCGGCTCGGCCGTCGCGAGCGCCGCGGTCGTCTCGCCCATGCCGGACCCGATCTCCAGCACGACCGGAGCGGTCCGGCCGAACATCGCGGCCGGGTCCCAGACCCCGGCGGCCACGACGTCGTCGCCCTCGGCGCCCCACGTCGACCACAGCCGGTCCCAGGCGGACTGCTGACCCTCGGAGAGCCGGACGCGCTGGTGGACGTAGGAGCGGATCCGGGTGTCGTGCGGGTGCGGGGCCTCCGGGGCGGTGGCCCGGTCAGGCACCGGTGTTCCGGCCCGCGGGCAGCCGCACGTGGGCGGTGGCGCCGGGCAGCCGGCCGCGGACGTAGCCCGCGGTGGTGACGCCGAGGCAGGCGACGATCGCGACGGCGGAGGCGGCGTTGCGCTCCTTCGCCTCGCGGATCACGCCCGCGGGCAGCACCTTCATCGTGTAGCTGCTCTCGGCGGACAGCGAGTCCCCGGTCCCGACGACCTTGGAGACGGCGGCCTTGGAGATGCCCTCGGCCCAGCCGCGGCGCAGCAGGTAGCGCCAGGAGACCCGGTCGTCGGACACCCGGTGGTCGACGGCGGCGCGCGGCTCGAACAGGATGCGCGGGTTCCGGCCGTCGGCGACGTAGGCCTGCCGGGCCCGGATGCAGAGCTCGGTCTCCTCGCAGCCCAGCGGGTTCTTGCCGATCCGGCCCATGTCCTCGGCGAACCCGCCGACGAGGGTGAACACCTCGGCGCGCAGGGACATGTTGCAGCCCATGAGGTTGCGCATCTCCGCGCGCTCGGTGGGCTGGCCGGTGTAGGTGCAGCCGACGACCCAGTCGAGCTCGCCGGTGGCGTTCGGGTCCCCGGGGGCGGCACCGGGCAGGGTCCGCGGTCGCCCGTCGGGCCACTTCGGGTGGGCGATCCCGCCGACGCCGATGACGTCCGGGTCCTCGTACGGGGCGAGGAGCGCGCGCAGCCAGCCGGGGCGGGCCGCGGCGTCGTCGTCGAGGAAGACGACGACCTCGCCGGAGGCCAGCTCGACCGCGGTGTTGCGGGCGCCGGACAGGCCCTGCTTCTTCTCGTTCGCGACGACCACCACCCCGAGCGGCCCGAACTCGCGCTCGGCCCGCTCCCGCAGGCGCTCGTTGTGGTCGACGACGACGATCGTCTCCAGCGGGGTCACGTCCTGGTCGAGAACCGAGTCGACGGCGGCCTTGATGTCGAACCAGCGCTTCTCGGTGTAGACGCAGACGACCACGGTGGCGGTCGGCAGGGCGCTCACGTGCAATCGCTCCTCATGGTGCTGCGGACCGGCGGGGGCGGCCGGTACGAGCAGCGTCAGCGGGCGTAGCCGGACGCCTTGCGGCGCTGCTCCATGCGACGGTGCTCGGCCATCAGGGTACGCAGCACCCGGGTGCCGTCGGCGAAGGTCCGCAGGTTGGTCTCGCCGAACATGCGCTCCCGCTCGACCGACGGCACCTCGGTGATCGTCAGGTCGGCCGCGGCGACGCGGCAGTTCAGCACGGTCTCGATCTCGAAACCGTCGCCCCAGAGCATCGAGCCGTCCTCGGGCTGCGGCGCCGCCGGGTCCGGGAGCTCGAGCTGCGGCAGCAGGTCGGCCCAGAAGGCGTTGTAGCCGTAGCAGAGGTCGGAGTACTTGGTGCCGAACAGCCGGTTCGCGACGGTGTTCAGCCCGGCGTTGCCGGACTTGCGCAGCAGCGTGATGTCGTCCGAGCCGCCGCCCTTGCAGAACCGGCTGCCCTTGGCGAAGTCGGCGCCCTTGACCAGCGCGTTCACGAAGGCCGGGATCTCGTTCGGGTCGGCCGAGCCGTCGGCGTCGAACATGACGATGACGTCACCGGTCGCGGCGGTGAAACCGCAGGCCATCGCGTTGCCCTTGCCCTTGCGGGTCTGGGTGATGACGCGCGCCCAGGGCAGCGTGCGCCGCGCGACGGCGACCGTGTTGTCGGTCGAGTTGCCGTCGACGACGATGACCTCGTGCACGGCCGGCCGCACCGCGGCGATGGCCGGCAGCACGATCTCCAGGTTCCGGGCCTCGTTGCGGGTCGGCACGATCACCGACACCGCCGGGTTCGCGCTGCGGCGCGGAGCCGGGCGGGGCCGCGGGCGACGGAAGCCCTCGGGTCCCTCCGGCTGCGACGCCAGCGGAGCGCGCCCGCCGGGTCGGGCAGGGCTCGCCGGGAACGGCGACTGTCCGGCACCGGCACCGTTCTGACGCCCGGGGCGCGCGGGGGCGCTCGCATCGGGCGTGACGGTCTGGCGGGCGGGCGTAACGGCGCTCACACTTCCTCCATACAGGTCCGCTTACTCGTCCAACGACGCGATCACGGTCCGGTTGCGGTTCTGGTGTCGGGCGTCTTGGGTATTGCCCGATCAGTGGACGTCCCTCGGGCCCGTGGGGTTGCCCCGGTCGGCTGATTCGTCCGTGTCCACGCTGCGGTTCACCCTTGCCCATGAAAGGGGACGGCGATCACCCGGGTCCGCTGCGCAGTCCTACGGATCCGCCCCGGAGCGGTCCACCCGACACTGGCGGGCATGGACCGGGAACCACCCTCGGGCAGCATCGGGCCGCCGCTGCGCACCGCGCTCGACCAGGCCCGTGTCGATCTTCTCGCGACACTGTCGGTGCAGGTCGACGGCCTGGCGGCGCACGCGGTCCGGCGCGCGGGCCGGGCCGGCGACCTCCGGTGGTGGACGGTCGCGCTCGACGGTCCTGCCCGCACCCTCGACGACGCCTGGGCGCGCCGCAGCGGACCGGTCCTGCGCCGCCGTGCAGTCGCAACCGCGCTACGACATCAGGGCGTTGGAGTGATTCACATCACTCACGGTGCGTCACTGTCGGGTGGTCGGGCTCTCACCGCCGCGGCGGCCCGGGCGCTCGCCGTCGCACCGGGCCGGGAGCGCGGGGCATGGTCCGGGGCGGTCCTGTCCGGGTCGGCGGTGTCGGTGCTCTCGATCCTCCTGGCGGTCGGGCGCCTGCTCCCGGTCGCGGGCCCCGGCGCGCCGCTCGCCCTGGCCGGGTTCGTCCTGCTGGCGGAAGCACTCGTCGCGGCCCGGGTGCGGGCGGTGCGCTCGGCCCGCGACCGCGCGCTGGCCCGGCGGGTGCGCGACGCGGTGCTGACCGCCGCGGACCGCGAGCTGGCGGCGTGGATCGCGGCCGCGGAGTGGGCGTCGACGGGCCCGGCCGTGTCGCGGCGGGCGTCGTGCCGCCCCGGGGAGCCGGCCCGTGCGCACTGAGCTGCCGGTGCCGGTCGGGAACACGGCGCGGGTCGGGAGTACGGCGCGGGTCGGGAGTACGGCGCCGGTCGGGAGCAGGACGCCGGTCGGGAGCACGGTGCTGGCGGGCGCGGTTGTCGCGGCATCGCTGCCCGTCCCCTGGTGGGTGCGGGTGCCCCGGGCCCGGTCCGGTGTCGCGGGGTCGGTCCCGGTGTCCGGGCCGGCCGCCCGGGACGGCGACGGCGACGGCGTCGCGGAGACCCTCGTCGTCGAGACGGAGCGGGGCCCGGAGTTCTGGACCGACCTCGACGGCGACGGTCTCGCCGACGTGGTGACCGGTCTGCCCGGCTCCCCCGGTTGAGTCCCGGGGGCCCGAGGTCAGTCCTCGGGCTGCTCGGCCGGGGTGCGGCCCTCGCTGTCGGTGTTCGCGTCGCGCCGGAACCGGCCGACGCCGCGGCGCTGCTCGGCGATCGAGCGGTCGATGTCGGCCGACACCTTCTGCTGGCGCCGCCGCTCGCGGATGCGGAGCAGGACGAGCATCGAGATGCCGTAGGCGATCCCGACGACCAGCAGCACGACGCCGATCTTGAACACGATCTGCTGGACGCCGGTGATGCTGTCGATGTCGATGACCGAGATCATCCCCAGCACGCCGAGAGTCAGCAGATGGAACAGCACCACGAGCAGCCGGTTGATGGAGTGCGACGTCTCCTTGCTCTGGAAGACGTCCTCCAGGAACGGCTGCCCGGTGCGCAGCAGGATCTGACCGACCCCGACCGTGATCGCGACACCGACCACGACCAGCGCGAGATAGCCGCCGGTTCCCTCCACAGTGGGCCCCTCCCCGTGCGAGTACAGGACAGGAGACTACCCCGCGCGACCGGTTCCACGCGTTCTGTGCACGACGGGATCACCCGGGCCGGGAACGGGCTGCCAGCAGCGTCCGCAGGGTGTCGAGGAGCTCCTCGGTCGAGACCCCGCCGGTGAGCGGCGCGCCGGTCAGGGTGCGCAGGTAGAGGCCGTCCCCGACGAGCTGTACCAGCCAGGCCAGGACCGGGTCGTCGATCTCCTCGGACAGCGCGGCGAGCCCGTCGGCGTCGACGTCGGCCAGTGCGGTCCGGGCGGCCTCCCCTGAGGTGCTGCCGTCGGCGACGCGCAGGGTCGCGAGGTAGGTGCGGGTCAGTCCGACCGGCGACTCGTGGCCCGGCACCGAGGTGCGCAGGTAGTAGGCCACGGTGCCGGCGGCGTCGGACCGCATGAGCTCCGCGTCGCGGGCGCTGCGTTCGCGCAGTCGCGCCAGCAGGCCGCTGACCAGCGCCTCCTTGGAGCTGAAGTGGTAGAGCAGCCCGCCCTTGGACACCTCGGCCGCCGCCGCCACCGCGTCGAGGGTCGCGCCGCCGGGGCCCTGCTCGATCAGCAGCGTCTCGTACGCGTCGAGGACCCGGTCGCGGGTCGAGCCCGGTCCCCGTGTCCCCGCGTTCCGTCGTTCGGACTGGGACGCCATGGGCGAAGCCTAGTGCCAGTGCCCCGCCTCACAGTCCCGGCCGGGAATGGACTGTACCGTCTGGACGGTATAAAGATGTACCGTCTGGACGGTAAAGACGCGTCCGGATCAGGGCCCGACGGAACGACGAGTGCAAGGGAGAACGGCGATGTCACGGCCGGAGGTCGGCGCACGGGGCGCGGCGAGGGACAGGGGCGGGCCGGACGTGGTGCCGCTGCCCGGGCTGCGCGCCTGGCTCGCACTCGCGGTGCTCGCCATCCCCACGCTGCTGGTGTCGATCGACAACACGGTGCTCGGCGTGGCACTGCCGGAGCTCTCCGCCGCGCTCCGCCCGGACGCGGCGACGCTGCTGTGGGTCGTCGACGTCTACCCGCTGGTGCTGGCCGGGCTGCTGGTCACGATGGGAACCCTCGGTGACCGGATCGGCCGCCGCCGGCTGCTGATGATCGGCGTCGCCGGCTTCGGCGTGGTCTCGCTGCTCGCCGCGTTCGCGACCTCGGCCGCCCAGCTCGTCGCGGCGCGCGCCCTGCTCGGCGTGTTCGGCGCGATGCTGATGCCCTCCACGCTGGCGCTACTGCGGTCGGTGTTCCTCGACCGGACCCACCGCAGGCTCGCGCTGGCGATCTGGGCGACCGGGTTCGCCGCGGGCGCGGCGCTCGGCCCGATCGTCGGCGGGCTGCTGCTCGAGCACTTCTGGTGGGGCTCGATCTTCGTGATGAGCGTGCCGCCGATGGCGCTGCTGCTCGTCGTCGCGCCGCTGGTGGTGCCGGAGTCGCGGGAGACCGAGCCGGGCCGGCTGGACCTGGTCGGCGTGGTGCTGTCGCTGCTGACGATGGGACCGCTGGTCCTGGCGCTGAAGCTGGCCGGGTCCGCGGGCGGGGTGACCCCCGCCGTCGTCGCGTCGGTGCTGGTGGGTGTCGGCGCGGGCACCGCGTTCCTCGCCCACTACCGGCGGCGCGTGCGGCGCGGCCTGGACCCGCTGATCGACCTGGAGCTGTTCGCCCGCCCGGTGCTGCGGCACAGCGCGCTGGCCAACGCCACCACCATGTTCGGCCTCACCGGGCTGCTGTTCTTCTCCGCCCAGTACCTCCAGCTGGTCGTCGGGTACTCGCCGCTGCAGGCGGGCCTGCTCCTGCTGCCGGGCTTCGTGGTGACGGTCGTGGCCGGGCTCGCCGCCGCGCGGCTGGCCCGCCGGTTCGCGCTGCACCAGCTCGTCGCGACCGGGCTCGCGCTCGTCCTGACCGGCTACGTGGCCTGCCTGTTCCTGCAGGTGGACTCGGCCGTCGTGCTGCTGATGTCGGCCGCGGTGCTGATCGGCGCGGGGATCGGGCTGTCCGAGACCGTCACCAACGACGCGATCCTGGCGGCCGCCCCGCCGGAGAAGGCCGGTGCCGCGGCCGCGGTCTCCGAGACCGCCTACGAGGTCGGTGCGGTGCTCGGCACCGCACTGATCGGCGGGGTGCTGTCCGCGGTGTACCGGGCGGGCGTCGTGCTCCCCGACGGGACTCCGTCCTCGGCCGGGGAGACCCTCGGCGGGGCGGCGGACGTCGCCACGACGATGCCCGCCGACGCCGCCGCGGCCCTGCTGGCCTCCGCACGGGAGGCGTTCGTGCACGGGGTGGACGTCGCGTCCGGGACGGCGGCGGTCGTCGTCGCCGTGGTGCTGGTGACGGCCGGGCTCGGCCTGCGCCGCGCGCACCGGGACGTCCTGGCGGCCGGTGCCTCCGCGGTGGACGCCGACGCCGAGCCCGCGGGCGCCCGCCACTGACCGCTCGTCGCGGGGTGTGAGCGACGAGTGACCACCCGTGACGGTCACGGGTGACCGTCCGGCCGCCCGGACGGGTGGTTCCGGCGACGCGCGGCCCCGTCGGACGCTCGTTCGGCGGATCCGGTGTGCACCGGCTGGTTCACTACGGCTCGTCCGCGACGACCGGCACCGACGATCGGTGCCGGTCGTCGGTGCCGACTCCACACGGGAGACAGCCGTGCCGTACGAGGTGGTCAGCGCCTACACCCTGGTGCTCGGGGAACACCCCGGCGACGTCGTGGAACCCGACCCCGGGGACCCGGATGCCGGGGGTGCCGTCGCGGGTCGTCCGGAGGTCTCGATCCACACCACCGCCGAGGACGCCTGGCGCGCGCTCGACGCCGGCGTCCGCGAGCGCTGCGGGATGCGGCCCCGGCCGCGCCGGGTGATCGACCCGGACGCCGTCGTGCGGCTCGCCGACGCCTGGCGGGCCGGTGACCCCGGCGCCCGGTACTGGCAGGTGACCGCCCACCGGCTGCCGATCATGGTCCCGGAGCTCGCGCTCCGTCGCAACCGTGCGCTGACCCCTTCCGTTCTCGAAAGCCCTAAGTGCGTTCCGAGAACGCGTTGAAGCGGTCGCTTCCGGTCTGCGGGTGAATTTCGGCGACGTTTCTCCGAGAATGTGCGTGCCGATGTCACGGACCGTCGGCGAATCTGTCACCGGGAACAGGTTGCGTTCGTGTGACATGGCTGTCACCTGGGCGGACATCGCCGTCGTCCAGCGCGTACTGGATCGATTTACATGATCGGTGCTGTGCCTGACCTCTCAACTCCACCCGTGGGTGGCGCACTATTTCGCAGGTAGCCTCGGAAACCACCTTTTCCCGTCTGGGCCCGTCACCGACTCCGGTCGCGGGCTCGTCGTAGTTCCCCCGGTGGCGGGCCGGGGCCGGCGAGGAGAACAGGACGACATGACTGCAGCGACCGTTCCGGGCACCGACAAGGCACCGACCACCAACCAGGGCGTCGCGGCCTGGGTCCAGGAGATCGCCGAGCTGGCCACCCCGGATCGCGTCGTGTGGTGCGACGGTTCGGACGAGGAGTGGACCCGGCTCACCGACCAGCTGGTCGAGGCGGGGACCCTCACGCGCCTGGAGAAGAAACCCAACTCCTTCTACGCCGCCTCCGACCCCGACGACGTCGCGCGGGTCGAGGAGCGGACCTTCATCTGTACCGAGACCGAGCGCGGCGCGGGCCCGACCAACAACTGGGCCGACCCGGCCGAGATGAAGCGGACCATGACCGAGCTGTACCGCGGCTCGATGAAGGGCCGGACGATGTACGTCGTCCCGTTCTGCATGGGGCCGACCGACTCGGACGACCCGAAGATCGGCATCGAGATCACCGACTCCGAGTACGTCGTGATCTCCATGAAGATCATGACCCGGATGGGTGCGCAGGTCGTCCCGCTGCTCGACGTCGCGGGTGACCGGTGGGTCAAGGCGCTGCACTCGATCGGCGCCCCGCTCGCCGATGGACAGGCCGACGTGCCGTGGCCGTGCAACGAGACCAAGTACATCAGCCACTTCCCCGAGACCTGGGAGATCTGGAGCTACGGCTCCGGCTACGGCGGCAACGCCCTGCTCGGCAAGAAGTGCTACGCGCTGCGCATCGCCTCGGCGATGGCCCACGACGAGGGCTGGCTCGCCGAGCACATGCTGATCCTCAAGCTCATCAGCCCGGAGGAGAAGGCCTACTACGTCGCGGCGGCCTTCCCGAGCGCCTGCGGCAAGACCAACCTGGCGATGCTGCAGCCGACCATCCCCGGCTGGCGCGCCGAGACCGTCGGTGACGACATCGCCTGGATGCGCTTCGGTGAGGACGGCCGGCTCTACGCCATCAACCCGGAGTTCGGCTTCTTCGGTGTCGCGCCGGGCACCAACTGGAAGACCAACCCCAACGCGATGCGCACCATCGAGGAGGGCAACGCGCTCTTCACCAACGTCGCGCTGATCGACGACGGCGACGTCTGGTGGGAGGGCCTGGAGGGCGACCCCCAGCACCTCACCGACTGGAAGGGCAACGACTGGACCCCCGAGTCCGGCACCGACGCCGCGCACCCGAACTCGCGCTACACCGTGCCGATCGCACAGTGCCCGGTCGTCGCGCCGGAGTGGCAGGACCCGAACGGCGTGCCGATCTCGGCCATCCTGTTCGGCGGCCGCCGCAAGACCACGATCCCGCTGGTCACCGAGGCCCGCAGCTGGCAGCACGGCACCTTCATGGGCGCCACCATGTCCTCGGAGAAGACCGCGGCCGCGGCCGGCGGCCTCGGCCAGGTCCGCCGCGACCCGATGGCGATGCTGCCGTTCCTCGGCTACAACGTCGGCGACTACTTCGCGCACTGGGTGAACCTCGGCAAGAGCGCCGACGCCGAGAAGCTCCCGAAGATCTTCTACGTCAACTGGTTCCGCCGCGGCGAGGACGGTCGCTTCCTGTGGCCCGGCTTCGGTGAGAACAGCCGCGTCCTCAAGTGGTGCATCCAGCGCATGGAGGGCGCGGCGGCCGCCGTCGACACCCCCATCGGCTTCGTGCCCACCGTGGACCAGATCGACCTCGAGGGTGTCGACGCCGAGCGCGCCGACGTCGAGGAGGCCCTGGCGGTCGACGTCGAGGAGTGGAAGGCCGAGATCCCGCTGATCGAGGAGTGGTTCGCCAAGATCGGCGACGACAACCTCCCGACCTCGATCCGCGACGAGTTCGAGGCCCTGAAGCAGCGCCTCGGCGCCTGACCCACCGCGGCCCCGGCCGCGCGAGACCCACGGAGCCCCCGCACACCGTCGTGTGCGGGGGCTCCGTGCTGTCCCTGCGCGGGTACGTGAGGTGGGTGTCCCCGGATCGGGGAGGACGCGGCCGGTCGAGACTCGGTAACGGCGTCCCCGGACCGGTGACAGGCAACGTTGCCCGACGTAACGTTCCCGATCGGGCCGGCCCCACGACGGCGTCGGTCGCGCACGGTGCACGAGCGGGGGACGGCATGGTCACGACGGAGCGACCGGGAGAACCGGGGACCGGGGGGACGGGCACGACCCGTCGTCGCGACCCGAGGCAGATCGCGATCTGGGTCGCGGTGGCGGTGGTGGGCGCGATCGCCTGGTCGATCGTCGCGTTCGCCCGCGGCGAGGAGATCTCCGCGGCCTGGCTGGTGTTCGCCGCCGTCGCGTCCTACGCGATCGCCTACCGCTTCTACTCCCGCTTCATCGCCCACCGCGCGTTGCGCGTGGACGACACCCGCGCCACACCGGCCGAACGACTCGACGACGGGCAGGACTTCCAGCCCACCGACCGGCGGGTGCTGTTCGGTCACCACTTCGCGGCCATCGCCGGCGCGGGCCCGCTGGTCGGCCCGGTGCTCGCGGCACAGATGGGCTACCTGCCCGGCACGATCTGGATCATCGTCGGGGTCGTGTTCGCGGGCGCGGTCCAGGACATGGTCACGCTGTTCTTCTCCACCCGCCGCAGCGGGCGCAGCCTCGGCCAGATGGCCCGCGAGGAGATCGGGCCGGTCGGCGGGACGGCGGCCATCGTCGCCGTCCTCGCCATCATGGTGATCCTGCTGGCGGTGCTGGCGCTGGTCGTCGTCCAGGCCCTGGCCGACTCGCCGTGGGGCACGTTCTCGCTCGCGATGACGATCCCGATCGCCCTGTTCATGGGCTTCTACCTGCGCTACCTGCGCCCGGGGAAGATCATCGAGGTCTCGGTGCTCGGCGTCGCGCTGATGCTGCTGGCCATCGTCGGCGGCGGCTGGGTGCAGAACTCGTCCTGGGGCGAGGTCTTCCACCTGACCGCGAACCAGCTGACCCTCGCGCTGGTGGTCTACGGCTTCGCCGCCTCGGTGCTGCCGGTCTGGATGCTGCTCGCGCCGCGCGACTACCTGTCGTCGTTCATGAAGGTCGGCGTGGTCGTGCTGCTCGCCGCCTCGATCCTGCTGGCCTGGCCGTCGCTGCAGATGGACGCGCTGACCCGGTTCGCCTCCGACGGGCAGGGCCCGGTCGCGGCGGGCTCGCTGTTCCCGTTCGTCTTCATCACCATCGCCTGTGGTGCCCTGTCCGGGTTCCACGCCCTGGTGGCCTCGGGCACGACGCCGAAGCTGATCCAGAAGGAGTCCCAGATCCGGGTCATCGGCTACGGCGCGATGCTCACCGAGTCCTTCGTCGCGATCATGGCGCTGGCCGCGGCCTGCATCCTCGACCCCGGCCTCTACTTCGCGATGAACATGCCCGCGACGGTGCTCGGGCCGACCGTCGAGACCGCCTCCGCCGCGGTGGCGCAGATCGGGTTCACCATCTCCCCGGCCGACCTCACCGCGGCCGCGCAGGCCGTGGAGGAGCACACACTGGTCGGCCGCTCCGGCGGGGCGCCGACCCTGGCCGTCGGGCTGTCGACGGTGTTCTCCCAGGTGCTCGGCGGCGACGCGATGCGCGCCTTCTGGTACCACTTCGCGATCATGTTCGAGGCGCTGTTCATCCTCACCACGGTGGACGCAGGCACCCGCGTCGGACGTTTCATCCTGCAGGACACGATCGGCAACGTGGTGCCGCGCTTCCGCGACACCAGCTGGCGGCCGGGCGCCTGGATCTGCAGCGCCGTCATCGTCGGGGCCTGGGGCTACCTGCTCTACGCCGGCGTCAACGACCCGCTGGGCGGCATCTACCAGCTCTTCCCGCTGTTCGGCATCGCCAACCAGCTGCTCGCCGCCGTCGCACTGGCCGTCTGCACCACGCTGCTGATCCGCTCCGGCCGTGCCCGCTACGCACCGATCACGCTGGTCCCGCTGGTGTTCGACGCCGTCGTCACCCTGACCGCGAGCTACCAGAAGATCTTCTCCGACAACCCCAAGCTCGGGTTCTGGGCCCAGCGCGACCAGTACCAGGCCGCGCTCGACGCCGGGAAGACGAGCCTGGGCACCGCCAGGACCGTCGAGGCCATGCAGAAGGTGGTGGCGAACACGACCGTCGACACCGTGCTCACCGCCCTGTTCGCGCTGCTCATCGTGATCGTCCTGGCCGACTCGGTCCGGGTGTGGGTCGCCGCGCTGCGCGGACGCCCGCTGCCCGGCGGCTCCGAGGACCCGTACGTCGAGTCCCGGATCCAGGCCCCTGCCGGGCTGATCCCCACCCGCTCCGAACGCGCGCTCGCCAGGGCCGGGGACTCCGGATGAGCCGGCTCCGGGCGTTCTGGACGTTCGTGCGCGAGCTCGCCGGGGAGCGCGACTACGAGCGGTACCTGGCCCATCGGGCGGCCCACCACCCCGGTGCGCCGGTGCTGGGCGAGCGCGAGTTCTGGCGGGAGCGGACCGACCGCCAGGACCGTGTTCCCTCCGCCCGCTGTTGCTGATCGGGTAAATTCACTCCGATGGGGCAGTGTTTGAACTGCCTCGGTCGCTCAGTGTGGACAGCGAAGGACGCCGAAAGGGGCGACGTTGCCCGGTCTCGACGAGATCGGCCCAGCGTAGAGCCCTGACCGGTAGCCTTTCGCGGGAAATCGGGGACGTCCGAACGGCGATCCCGCACCCGCCGTGTACCCCGAACGGGACACGGCTCCGTCGCTCCTCGTGACGGCGGCCGGCCGGTCCCGGCCGGACGATCACGGCGGAGGCGGAACACCGGGCCGTCCACGGCGATACACACCGTGAACGTCGTCCCCGGGGCGACGACACGGGTACGGCGGAGGTGTGAGACGAGATGCTGGACGTCCGGGTGTCCGAGGACACGGACATCGACGCGCTCGTCGCGTTCGTCGAAGGGCTGGCGTCGGCCGGCCGCGGCGGAGGGGCACCGCGGGCGGCGGCGGCGCGGATCACCGCCGAACTGCGCGCCGGCCGGGTGCCGGCCGGTCTGCGGACCCTGTCGACCGCGCTGGGGGCCGCGGCCCCGCCGCGCTCCGAGGAGGACCCCGCCCACCCGTCGACACTGCTCGGCGTGGTGGCCGAGGAGCCGCTCGTCGTGCTCTCCGACAGCAGCCCCGGCGAGCTCGCCAGGGCGCTGGCCGAGCTGACCGGCTACGGCATGCGCGTCCTGCTGACCGGTGCGTCCGCCGAGCGGGTCGCCGCGGTGCACGACTCGCTGCCGGTGAGCGTGGAGGGCCGGGTCGCCACCTCGTTCCCGGAGCTGCCGGTCCGCGAGCTGCAGCGGCTGCGCCGCCTGCTGGCCCGGGTCGGCGCGGACCGCACCGCCCGGCGCGGCCAGCGCCTCCCCGACTCCGACGGCATGCCCGACCCGGCCGACGTAGCGGGCTGCTGCGAGCGGGCCGCACGGGTCGTGGCCGGCGCCGAGACCGGCGAGGCCCGGATCGTTCCCGGTCTGCTGCGCGACCTCGACGCCGCCCGGCGCGGGGCCGTCACCCAGGTCTCCCGGTGCGTCCTGGGCTCGCTGGAGGCCATCGCCGCGGCCCCGGACGCCGACCGGCTGCGCGAGGTCGTCGGTCGGCTGGTCCACCAGGGACTGCGCGCCGAGTTCGAGGCGCTGCAGGGGCACGCGGCCCGCCAGCGCGACGACCGCGCCCGGCACGCCGCCGGTCCCACGGTCGAGATCGTGGAGCCGCTGCCCCAGGGCGGCGCCGACGTCGTCCGCCGCTACCTGGACTTCCTCGACTCCGGCGGCCGGACCCGGTCCTACTTCCGCCCGCAGGAGCAGAAGGACGCCGAGCCGCACCTGCGCCGCTTCCGTGTCGGCGGGGAGGCCCCGCAGACCTACGACCACGTGGTCGCGATCGTCCGGCACCTCGACCTGGCGCGCCGCGACGACGAGATCGCGCGGCTGTGCGCGGTGCTGGGCCTGCCGATCCCGCGGGACCCCTCCGAGCTGCCCGCGCTCACCGACACCCTGGACCGGGTGGCGGCGACCGCCCGGTCGGTCGGCGCGCTGCGCCACGACGTGCTGTTCCTGCAGCAGGACTCCCCGGTCTCGGTGCCGGACCTGGCCGCCGCCGAGCGGGTCGCCCGCGCGATCGTCGACTACGACGAGCACGGCGACCCCGCCGAGGCCGCCGACGAGCTGGAACGCCTGGCCGCCACCTGCGCCGACCGGGTGCCCTACGGGGCACGGGCGCCGGAGCACGACGCCGTCGTGGACGCGCTGCGGGCACACGACCCGCAGGCCTACGCCGACGCGCTCGAAGAGCTCGACCGTGCCCGGCGCGAGGTCGCCGACCGCGACGAGCTGGACCGGCTGCTCGGCGAGCTCGCCCGGACCCACCCGCAGCTCGCCGAGACCTGGGCGGCCGACGCCGGCCGTGGCGTCCCCGGCTTCGGCCTGGTCGTCTGCGAGCCCCTCGACGACGTCCTCGGCGCGCTGCCCCCGGCGGACACCGCCGACCTGGTGGTCGTGCTGGGTGCGGGCGCGATGCAGGCCGACGGGCTGCTGCTGACCGCGGCGGCGCCGCGGATGCTCGCCGTCGTCGGGGACGAGCCGCGGGCCGCCTCGTCCGGGACGACCCTGCTCGAGGTGCTGAACCAGGCCTCGGCGCGGTTCCTGCGCGGCACCGGGGACCGCACCGCCGCCGCGCGGCCGGGCCCCGGGGCCCCGGTCGTGCCGCCGCTGCCGTCGGTCCCCGCCGCCCGGACGGCCGCGGAGGCACCGGAGGTCCCGGTCACCGTCCCGGTGCAGGCCGGACAGGCAGGCGCCCACGAGACCGTCGACCCGTCGGTGCCCGCGCCGCGCCCGGCCCCGCGCGGGTCGGACACGACCCCGCACGACGACGAGCCGTCCCGCCCGTCGACGCCGTCGGCCATGGCACCGGGCCCGCGCCCGGCGGTCACGGGCGGCCGGGACGACTGAGCGTCAGCTGCTCGCGCGGAGCGTCTCGGCGACCCGCGCGAGCAGCACGAACGGGTCGGTGTCCGGCGGCCCCGCCGGCTGCCAGCGCTGCCCCGAGCCGGGGTCGGCGACGCGGTACAGCGTCCAGCTGCCCGGCCCGGGGTCGTCGACCCGCAGCTGCGCCAGTGTCGTCGACGACCATGCCGCACCCAGCTCCGGGAACGCGGGCGGCCGCCGGTCGAGGATCGTGACGGTGTTGCCGGCGGTGGTGTAGGCGATCCGGCGCCGGTCGCTCTCGCCGTCGGGTACCTGCTCGGTGCACCAGGTCGCGAGCTGCGTGCGGACCTGCTCCGGGACTCCCATGGCGCGACATGGTCCCGGATCGGGCCGCGGGTGCGGAAGAGCCGTCTCCGTCGGAGGTCGTAGGCCGCAGTGCCGACCTGCGCCCGATGTGCCGGGGGCCCGTTCCGGCGAGGCTCGACGACATGATCACCGCACGCCGGACCGGCGGCCCGCCCCGCCGCAGCGCCGCCACCGTCGCCCTGCTCGTCCTCCTGGTCTCGGCCCTGGTCGGTGGCTGTGCGGCCCCGGCCGCACCGGCCCCCGACCCGGCTCCGCGGACGGCCGTCCCGACCGCCCCGCTCACCGCCGCCGACGTCGGCGCCTGGCTGGACGGCCTCGTCCCCGCCGCGCTCGACCGGAGCGGGATCGCCGGGGCCGCGGTCACCGTCGTACGGGACGGGCATGTGCTCGCCGCCCGCGGCTACGGCTCGGCCGGACCGGGCACGCCGGTCGATCCCGGCCGGACGCTGTTCCGGGTCGGGTCGGTGTCGAAGGTGGCCACCGCGGTCGCCGTGCTGCAGCTCGCCGACCGCGGCCTCGTCGACCTCGACGCCGACGTCCGCCGCCATCTCGACATCGACGTGCCGATGCCCCGCGGCCCGGTGACCCTGCGGAACCTACTGAGCCACACCGCGGGCTTCGAGGAGCAGATCCGCGGGCTCATCCGCACCGGGCCGGGTGGCCCGTCGCTGCGGGAGTTCCTCGCCACCGACCCGCCCGAGCAGGTCAGCACCCCCGGCACCGTGCCGTCGTACTCCAACTACGGCTACGGCCTGGCCGGGCACGTCGTCGAGCAGGTCACCGGCGAGCCCTTCGAACGGTACGTGCAGCGCGAGGTGCTCGACCGCGCCGGGATGACGACCGCGACCTTCGACCAGCCGCTGCCCGCGGCCGCCGCCGCGACGATGTCGGACGGCCACACCAGCGTCGACGCCCCGCCGATGCCGTTCGAGTTCGTCAGCCCGGCCCCGGCGGGGTCGCTGAGCGCGTCGGCCGCCGACATGGGCCGGTTCGCCTCGGCCCTGCTCGGCGCACCCGGTTCGACCCCGCTGCTCTCCCCCGCCGCGTGGGCACTCATGCAGCGCCCGGCGCTGGGCCCGGACACCCTCGGCGCGCTCGCCGACGGCCCGCGGATGGCACTCGGGCTGTTCGACGAGAGCCGCAACGGCCACCTCGTCCTCGGCCACGGCGGCGACACCCAGTGGTTCCACTCGCACCTGCAGCTGTACCCGGCCGAGCGGATCGGCGTGTTCGTCACGACGAACAGCAGCGGTCGCGGCGGCGCGGACACCCTGGATCTGCGGCGGGCGGTGACCGAGGGGTTCACCGACCGCTACCTCCCCGGTCCGGCGGGCCCGGCACCGGCTCCGGACGCGGGCACCCCGGCCAGGGCCGCCGCGATCGCGGGGACCTACGAGTCGGCCCGGCGGTCGGAGAGCACCTTCATGGGGGCGATGAACCTGCTGGCCCAGATGCGCGTGGCGGCTCGGCCGGACGGCACGCTGCTGGTCTCGCCCGCCCCGAACGACGTCCGCCCCGCCGCCTACGCCGAGGTCCGGCCCGGGCTGTGGCGGGAGGTGGGCGGGCAGCGGCTGCTGACCGTGCGCACCGACGCCGACGGCCGGGTCACCGCGCTGGGCCACGATGCGGCGTTCACCGAGCTGCCGGTCGGCCCGCTGCGTGACGCGACGCTGCTCGGCACGGTGCTGGCCGGCTCGGTCGCGGTGCTCCTCGGTGCGCTCGTCGCCCGGCCGGCGGGGGCCCTGTGGCGCCGCCGGTACGGCGTGGTCGTCGCGACCCGGCCGCGGGCCGACCGGGTCGCCCACGGTCTCACCCGGGCCGCGGCGCTCGCGGCGCTCGTCGCGCTCACGGGCTGGGTGGTCTCGGTGCTCACGATCGCGTCGCTGGGCGAGGTGCCGCTCCCTGTGCTGCGCGGGCTCCAGGTGCTCCAGTGGATCGGGGTGCTGGGCGTGCCCGTCGCGGCGGCCGGGGTGGTCACCGCACTGCGCGCCAGGGCCGGCGCATGGTCGGTGACCGGCCGGGTGGTGCTGCTGCTCGCCCTGGCCGGCATCGCGGTGGTGGCGGTCGTGGCGGGCCTGCTGCTGCCGAGCCTCACCTACTGAGCCCTACGATCACCCCACCCGAGGCCGGAGACCCCATGCACCCGCACCCCGAACCGCCACCCCGCACGGTCGCGGAACGGCTCGACGCCCGGCTCACCGCGCTCGGCCTGGCCGGACCGCGACGCCGCGACGCCGCGCTGGCGGTGCTCGTCGCGGCCGGGACGCTCGCGGTGGTCACCCCGGTGGTGCTGGCACCGGGCCCGGCCGCGGAGCTGGGTCTCGCGCCGGGCACGGTGGCGCTGGCACTCGGGGTGGTGACCGTGCAGAACCTGCTGCTGACGCTGCGCCGCACCGCCCCCGCGCTCTGTCTGGCGCTGACGGTCGGGCTGGGGCTGGTGAACGTCGTCCTGATGCCGGTGGGTGCTGCGCTGCGCGGCCCGGCGACGGCGATCGCGGCCGGCACCTGCGGGTCGCGGCTCCCGGCGCGCCGGGCCGGGGCCCTGGTCGGCGCAGCGGCGGTCGTCGAGACGGCCGTGGTGCTCACCGGGATCGCGGTACGCCCGTCCGGCGACGCGCTGCTCGGCGCGGGCGGACTGGCCGCCTCGCAGGTGCTGTCGGCGGTCCTGGTCTACGGCGGCCCGCTGCTGCTCGGTGTGTACCTGCGGACCCGGCGGCGCTACGCCGAGCTGGACCGGGTGCACACCGCCGGTGTCGTCGCGGCGTACCGGGAACGGGCGGACGCCGCCGTCGCCCGGGAGCGGGCCCGGATGGCACGCGAGCTGCACGACGTCGCCGCGCACCACCTGTCGGCGATGGTGGTGCAGGCCGCGGTGGTCGAGCGGCTGGTGGACCGGGACCCGGACGAGGCGCGGCGGACGGCGTCCCGGCTGCGGGAGCAGGGTCGCCGCACCCTGCACGACCTGCGTCTGGTCGTCGGGGCGCTGCGGGAGCCGGGGGCGGGCGGTGCCGAGGCCGACACCCCGGTGCCCGGCCTCGCCGAGCTCGACGGGCTCGTGGAGCAGGCCCGTGAGCTGGGCGGTCCGGTGGAGCTGGTCCGGCGCGGGGACCCGGGCGAGCCGTCCCCGGTCGCCGACGTCACCTGCTACCGGGTGGTGCAGGAGGCGCTGGCAAACGCCCGTGAGCACGCCCCCGGCGCCCCGGTCCGGGTGACGGTGACCCACGCCGACGACCGGGTCGCGGTCGAGGTCGTGAACGGGCCGGCGCGCGGCACCCCGGCGCCCTCCGCCGACGCCCCGGGCACCCGCGGGTTCGGGCTGGCCGGGATGCGCGAGCGCGCGCAGCTGGTCGGCGGGACGTTCTCCGCGGTCCGGACCGACGACGGCGGCTGGCAGGTCCGCCTGGTCGTCCCGCACGACCCCGGCCCGGAGACCGGAGGAGGACGCGCGTGATCAGGGTGCTGCTGGCCGACGACCAGGCCGTCGTCCGGGCCGGGTTCCGGATGTTCCTGGAGCTGGCCGGCGACGTCGAGGTCGTCGGCGAGGCGGCGAGCGGGCCGGAGGCGGTCGCGCTGGCGCGCGCGCACCGGCCCGACGTGGTCTGCATGGACGTCCGGATGCCCGGCGGGAACGGGCTCGTCGCGACCCGGGAGATCACCGGCCTCGACGACCCGGTCCCCGCGGTCCTCGTCGTCACCACCTTCGACCTCGACGACTACGTGTTCGGCGCGCTGGAGGCGGGCGCGAGCGGGTTCGTCCTCAAGGACACCCACCCCGACGACCTCGTCGACTCCGTCCGCCGTCTCGCCCGCGGCGACGGGCTGATCGACCGGGCCGTCACCCGCCGGGTGATCGCCGAGTTCGCGCGGCGCCGCCCCGCCCCGGACACCGCGCCCGACGGCGGGGTCGCCCCGCTGACGCCGCGGGAGACCGAGATCGTGCGGATGCTGGCCCGCGGGCTCTCCAACGCCGAGATCGCCGAGGAGCTGGTCGTCGAGACGTCGACGGTGAAGTCGCACCTGGGCCGGGCGATGGCGAAGATCGGCACCCGGGACCGGCTGCAGACCGTCGTGTGGGCCTATCGGACGGGGGTCGCGGCGCCCGATCCCGACTAGCGTCCGGGACATGGCACAGCACGAGGTGAGCAGGTTCGGGCACGTCGACCTCGACGGGCTCCCGCCGGACCTGGCGGAGCGGATCGGCGCGATCGCCGAGCGCTCCGGGTTCGTCCCCAACGTGTTCTGCGCTCTGGGCCGGCGCCCGCGGGAGCTGCGGGCGTTCCTGGACTACCACGACGCGTTGATGGACTCCGACGACGGACTGTCCAAGGCCGAACGCGAGCTGGTCGTCGTCGCCACCTCGGGGGCCAACAACTGCACCTACTGCGTCGTCGCGCACGGGGCGATCCTCCGGATCCGGTACAAGGACCCGGAGATCGCCGACCGCGTCGCGACCAACCCCTACGCGGTCGAGCTGTCGGAGCGCGAGCGCGCGATCGTCGACCTGGCCCTGCTGGTCGCACGGAGCTCGGAGTCGCTGACCGAGGCCGATCTCGACGACGCCCGCGCCGCCGGCCTGACCTCCGACGAGATCTGGGACGTCGGCGCGATCACCGCCCTGTTCGCGATGTCGAACCGGCTCGCGCACCTGACCGCGCTGCGCCCCAACCCGGAGTTCTTCCTGATGGGACGCATCCCCCGCGGTTAGAGCACCTTCGACAGGAACGCGCGGGTGCGCTCCTCCTTCGGGTCCGACAGCACCGCGCGCGGGTCACCGGACTCGACGATCCGGCCGTCGTCCATGAAGACCAGCGCGTCGCCGACCTCGCGGGCGAAGCCCATCTCGTGGGTCACGACGACCATCGTCATGCCCTCCCGGGCCAGCTCGCGCATCACGTCGAGCACCTCACCGACCAGCTCCGGGTCCAGTGCCGAGGTCGGCTCGTCGAACAGCATCAGCTTCGGCCGCATCGCCAGCGCCCTGGCGATCGCCACCCGCTGTTGCTGCCCGCCGGACAGCTGCGCGGGGTAGGCGTCGGCGCGGTCGCCGAGCCCGACCCGGGTGAGCAGCTCGACCGCCCGCTCGCGCGCGGCCGCCCGGGACTCGCGGCGCACGACGACCGGCGCCTCCATCACGTTCTCCGCCGCGGTGCGGTGCGGGAACAGGTTGAACCGCTGGAACACCATGCCGACCTCGCGGCGCTGGCGGCCGAGCGCGGAGTCGCGGAGCCGGTAGAGCTTCCCGTTCTCCTCGCGCAGCCCCATCAGCTCGCCGTCGACCCACAGCCGTCCGGTGTCGATGGTCTCCAGGTGGTTGATGCACCGCAGCAGGGTCGACTTGCCCGAGCCGGACGGCCCGATCACGCAGCACACCTGCCCCGGCTCGACGACGAGGTCGACCCCGCGCAGCACCTCGACGTCGCCGAAGCTCTTGCCGACCGACTCGGCTCGCACCATCGGGGTCACGAGGTCTTCCCTCCGGTCCGGAACGAGAACAGCCGCACCAGCGGGGTCGCCTCGGTGACCGCACCGGCCACACCGCGGCCGTAGCGGCGTTCGACGACGCGCTGACCGGCGGTGAGCAGCGAGGTCAGCAGCAGGTACCAGGCCGCGGCCACGATGAGCAGCGGGATGGTCTGGAAGTTCGTCGAGTAGATCCGCTGCACCGAGGTGAGCAGGTCGGTGTAGCCGATGACGACGACCAGCGACGTCGTCTTCAGCATGCCGATCGTCTCGTTGCCGGTCGGCGGGATGATCACCCGCATCGCCTGCGGGAGGACGACCCGGCGCAGGGTCTGCGCGCGGGTCATGCCGAGTGCTCCGGCGGCCTCGCTCTGGCCCTGGTCGACCGACTGGATGCCACCGCGCACGATCTCGGCCATGTAGGCGGCCTCGTTCAGCCCGAGGCCCAGCAGACACGCCAGGAACGGCGTGATCAGCGAGTTCGTGTCGAACACGACGAACTCGGGGCCGAACGGGATGCCGAGCGACAGGTTCGGGTAGAGCGAGGACAGGAAGCTCCAGAACAGCAGCTGGGCGATCAGCGGGGTGCCGCGGAACAGCCACAGGTAGACCCCGGACACCCCGGACAGCACCGGGTTCGGCGACAGCCGCATGACCGCCAGCCCGATCCCGCCGACGATGCCGATCAGCATCGACAGCACGGTCAGGACCAGGGTGTTCGCGAGTCCGTTCAGCACCGGGCCGGCGAACAGGTACTGCGCGACCACCGGCCAGCCGAAGTTCTCGTTGGTCAGCAGCGAGTTGACCAGCATCGCGCCCAGGACCGCGAGCACCGCGATCGCGATCCACCGTCCGGGGTGCCGGACCCCGATCGCGTCGCGGGGCTCGGGTCGGGCGCCGGTGGTCGCCGGCTCAGCCACCGTTCACCGAGGACGTGGGGATCGCGCCGTTGCCGACGTTCCACTTGTCGAGGATCCGCTTGTAGGTGCCGTCGTCGATCAGCGACTGGACCGCGCCCTGCACGGCCTGGGCGTACTGGCCGTCGTTCTTCTTCAGCGCGATGCCGTACGGCGCGGTGTCGTAGGGCTGCCCGACGACCTCGACCGCACCGTTGGTGGTGGTCTGCGCGTAGGCGGCGACCGGGGAGTCGGCGAGCATCGCGACGATCCGGTTCGAGTTCAGCGCGAGCGTCACGTCGGTCTGTGCCTGCAGCTCGGTGATCTGGATGGCCGGCTTGCCCTCGTCGGTGCACTTCTTGGTGCGGGCCTGCACGTCCTCGACCTGCACGGTGCCCTGCTGGACGCCGATCGCCTTGCCGCAGAGGTCGTTCGGGTCGATCCCGTCCGGGTTGCCCTTGCGGGTCGCCAGGCTGGTGCCCGCGGAGAAGTAGCTGACCATGTCGAGGACCTGGGTGCGCTCGGAGTTGACGGTGAACGAGGAGATGCCCGCCTCGTAGCGGCCGCCGGTGATGCCCGGGATGATCCCGGAGAACTGGCTCTGCTCGAACCTCGCGGTCAGGCCGAGCTTCTGGGCGACCGCGGTGCCCAGGTCGACGTCCATGCCGATGATCGTCGTGCCGTCGGGCGCGGTGAACTCGTTCGGCGGGTAGGTCGGGTCGGTGCCGACGACCCACGTGCCGTCCCGCTTGACCTCGTCGGGGACGAGGGCGGCGAGCCGGTCGTCCTTGGCGACGGCCGGGATCGGGGCGTCGGTACCGGTTGCTCCGGCGGAGCCGCCTCCCCCGCTGCCGTCGCCGCCGGCACCACAGCCGGCCAGGACCAATGCGGTCAGTGCGATCAGTGCGATCCCGGTCAGGGAGCGGACACTGCGGGTCCTCGCGGTCGTCATGCGGTTGCCTTCCAGATGATGCCGGGTCGAACGGCGGGGATCCTGCCACTTGGGGAGTGGTTCCCGCCGCCTGGCGGCCGATCCGTTACGTGCTCGTCCCATGACGCCGCGAGCCCGCGCCGGTCCGCGCACGTTCGCCTACTGTTGGTGCGACGACCGGGCGTCGCGGCACCGACGCGGCGCCCCACCGTCACGGAGGTCCTCGACGATGTCGTTGTTCCGCAGGCTCACCGTCCTGGCCGGCGCGGTGGAGGCCGCCCGCCGCTACGCCCGCTCCCACCCGGACCAGGCGGGCAAGGCCCTCGACTCCGCCGCCCAGTTCGTCGACAAGCAGACCAAGGGCAAGTACACGAACCAGATCGCCGGCGCCGCCCGCAAGGCGAAGGACGCCGCGGGCATCCCGCAGCCCGGCTACGGCTTCGGCTCGCCGGGCACCACCCCGCCCGCCCCGCCCCGCGCGGCCGCCGGGAACCCGCCGTACCCGGCGGGCGGTGCCGACGCTCCGACGCAGCGCACCCCGCAGCAGCCCCCGGCGTTCCCGCCGCCGAACCCGGAGCGTCCGCACGGCGCCTGACCTCCTTCCACGACGGTCCCGGCCGGGCGCCGGGACCGTCGTATGTGGACGTCCGACGGTCCGTCGTCCAGGCGTCGACCTGCGGGGCACCGGTTCTCCTCGGGGCCGGTGACGTGCCAGGATCGGCGGTGACGCGCCTGCGCGTCCCGGGGCCGCACCACCCGCGCGGGCCCGGAGCCGACGCTCCCGGGCGCGACCCCGCCCGGTGCGACCGAGGAGGTCTGCCGTGGACGAACCCCAGGCGTGGATACCGACCGATCCGCGGTCGCGGCCCAGCCACGACCAGGTCGTCGCGGGGCTGAAGGGCGTCGACGAGGGCGGGCCCGAGCTCGTCCAGCTGCTCACCCCCGAGGGTGAGCGGGTGCCGGACGAGCGGTTCGACCGCTACGCCGCCGACATCACCGCCGAGGACCTGCGGTCGCTCTACCGCGACCTCGTCCTGGTACGGCGCGCCGACCGCGAGGGCAACTCCCTGCAGCGTCAGGGAGAGCTCGGCCTCTGGGTGCCGCTGCTCGGCCAGGAGGCCGCGCAGGTCGGGTCCGGCCGCGCGCTCGCGCCCGAGGACATGTGCTTCCCCAGCTACCGCGAGCACGGCGTCGCCTGGTGCCGCGGGGTCGACCCGACCGAGCTGCTCGGCATCTTCCGGGGGACCGACCACGGCACCTGGGACCCGGTCGCGACCCGGTTCCACCCGTACACGATCGTCATCGGCAACCAGTGCCTCAACGCCGCCGGCTACGCGATGGGCCAGCGCTTCGAGTCCAAGGTGGGCGGCAGTGTCGCTGGTGTCGGCACCGCCGACGGTGTCGCTGGTGTCGGCACCGCCGACGGTGATACGGGTGAGGCCACCATCTGCTACTTCGGCGACGGCGCCACCAGCCAGGGCGACGTGCACGAGGGCTTCGTCTGGGCCGCCGCCTACGACGCGCCACTGGTCTTCTTCTGCCAGAACAACCAGTGGGCGATCTCGGTGCCCGCGGAGCGCCAGACCCGGGTGCCGCTCTACCAGCGCGCCCGCGGCTACGGCTTCCCCGGAGTCCGGGTGGACGGCAACGACGTGCTGGCTTGCCTCGCCGTCACCCGCTGGGCGCTCGACGAGTGCCGCACCGGCAACGGCCCGGTGCTGATCGAGGCGTTCACCTACCGGATGGACTCCCACACCACCTCCGACGACGCGACCCGCTACCGGCTCGCCGACGAGGTCGAGCTGTGGAAGCTCAAGGACCCGATCGAGCGGGTGCGGGTGCACCTGGCCCGGCGGCACGGCGTCGGCGCCGACTTCTTCGACGCCGTCGATGCCGAGGCCGACGCGCTGGGCGAGCGGATGCGGGCCTTCTGCCGGGCGATGCCCCAACCCGGCCCGGAGCGGATGTTCTCCCAGGTCTACGCCGAGCCGTCGCCGACGGTGGAGCGCCAGCGCGAGGAGTTCCTGGCCTACCACGCGTCGTTCGCCGACCAGGAGGGCTGATCCGTGCCGACCACGATGGCCAAGGCACTGAACGACGGGCTGCGTGCCGCGATGGAGCGCGACCCCAAGGTGCTCGTCATGGGCGAGGACGTCGGCCGGCTCGGCGGCGTCTTCCGCATCACCGACGGTCTGCAGAAGGACTTCGGCGAGCAGCGCGTGCTCGACACCCCGCTGTCGGAGTCCGGGATCATCGGCGCCGCGATCGGACTCGCGGTGCGCGGGTTCCGCCCGGTCTGCGAGATCCAGTTCGACGGGTTCGTCTTCCCCGGCTACGACCAGATCGTGTCCCAGCTGGCGAAGCTGCGGTACCGGACGCAGGGCCGGGTGCCGGTGCCGGTCGTCGTCCGGATCCCCTACGGCGGCGGGATCGGTGCCGTCGAGCACCACTCCGAGTCGCCCGAGTCGCTGTTCGCGCACGTCGCGGGCCTCAAGGTGGTCACCTGCTCGAACCCGGCCGACGCGCACTGGATGATCCAGCAGGCGATCGTCTCCGACGACCCGGTGATCTTCTTCGAGCCGAAGCGCCGGTACTGGGAGAAGGGCGAGCTCGACGCCGCCACCGACCTGGGCTCGGCCTTCCCACTGCACGCCTCGCGCGTGGTGCGGCCGGGCTCGACGCTGACCGTGGCCACCTACGGGCCGATGGTGCGGACCTGCCTCGACGCCGCCGGGGCGGCCGCCGAGGAGGGCCGCGACCTCGAGGTGATCGACCTGCGGTCGCTGTCCCCGCTCGACCTCGGCCCGGTCGCGGAGTCGGTGCGGCGCACCGGACGGCTGGTCGTGGTGTCCGAGGCGCCCCCGGAGGCGTCGGTGACCTCGGAGGTCGCCGCCCGGATCCAGCAGGAGTGCTTCTTCTCGCTGGAGGCGCCGGTGCTGCGCGTGACCGGCTTCGACACGCCCTACCCGCCGTCGCGGCTGGAGGAGGAGTACCTGCCGGACCTGGACCGGGTCCTCGACGCCGTCGACCGTTCCCTGGCCTGGTGAGGACGAGCACATGCGTGAGCACTTCAAGCTGCCCGACGTCGGCGAGGGGCTGACCGAGGCCGAGATCGTCACCTGGCGGGTGGCGCCCGGGGACACGGTCGCGGTCAACGACGTCATCGTGGAGATCGAGACGGCGAAGGCGGCCGTGGAGCTGCCCTCGCCGTGGGCCGGGACGGTCGGTGAGCTGCTGGTCGAGCCGGGCGCGACCGTCGCGGTGGGGACGCCGATCATCGCGATCGACACCGCTGGGTCCGCGCACGACTCCGACCCCGACGCCGATGCCGGCGCCAAGATCGGCGAGGCGGGCAAGGACGGGCGGATCGCGACGCTCGTCGGGTACGGGCCGCGGCAGGGCTCCGCGCGGCGACGGCCCCGGCGCGATCCCGCCGCCTCGGCCGCGTCCACCGGTTCCGCTGCACCCGTCGCGCCCACAGCCTCCGCCGAGCCGTCCGCCGGGTCCGTCGCGGCGAACGGCTCCGTCGGGGCAGACTCCGGTGGCTCCGGGCGCCCGGGTGGATCGGGGCCGGGTGGATCGGGGTCGGGCGCGTCCCCGGTCCCGTCGCCCCAGCAGTCGCTCGGGTCGCCCGAGCAGGCCGCTCCCGTGACGTCCACCGGTCTGCCGGAGGGCAGCGACACGGGGGCCGGGGGTGACGCCGTCGGGCCGCAGGCCGCGCAGGTCCCCCTCGCCCCACCACCGGTCCGCCTGCTCGCGCGAGAGCTGGGCGTCGACCTGCGGACCGTGACGGGGACCGGGCGCGACGACCGGATCACCCGTGAGGACGTGCACGCCGCCGCGACGGGTGCCGGGCTCACGGACGCCGGGAACGACGCTGCGGTCGACGGCCGCGCCGCCGGGACATCCGCCGCCGGGACATCCGATGTCGGGGCATCCGAGGACGGGGCATTCGCTGCCGGGACGTCCGCTGCCGGGGCGTCGGTCGCCGGGGGCCCCGTCGCGGCGGGGGCCGCCGGAGGTGTCACCGGAGCCGCTGTCGCGGGCGCCGCTGCCCCGGGTGCCGCCGGCCGGACCGCTGCCGGTCAGACTGCCGCCGCCCAGGGTGGGGTCGCCGGCCAGGGCGCCGGGGAGTCGGCGGGGGCTCCGGCCGGGCCGGGCGCGAGCGCCACCACCACCCGACCCACCGAGGACCGCCGCGAGCCCATCCGCGGCGTCCGCAAGGCCACCGCCGCGGCGATGGTCGCGAGCGCGTTCACGGCGCCGCACGTCACCGAGTTCCTCGACGTCGACGTCACCGAGACGATGGCCCTGCGCGACCGGCTGCGGGCCTCGCGCGAGTTCGCCGGGGTCAAGCTGACCCCGCTGGCGTTCGTCGCGAAGGCCGCCTGCCTGGCCGCCGCGCGGACCCCGGCGATCAACGCCAGCTGGGACGAGCGGGCCGGCGAGATCGTCTACTACGCCCGCGTCCAGCTCGGCATCGCCGCCGCGACGCCGCGCGGGCTCGTCGTCCCCAAGATCCGCGACGCGGACACCCTCACCCTGCGCGGCATGGCCGACGCGCTCACGACGCTCACCGACACCGCACGGGCGGGCCGGACCGCCCCGGCCGACCTGGTCGGGGGCACGTTCACCATCACCAACGTCGGCGTGCTCGGCGTCGACATCGGGACGCCGATCATCAACCCCGGCGAGGCCGCGATCCTCGCCGTCGGGTCGATCAAGCCCGCCCCGTGGGTCGTCGACGGCGAGCTGGTCGTGCGTACCGTGTGCCGGCTGGCGTTGTCGTTCGACCACCGCCTCGTCGACGGGGCCGAGGGCTCGCGGTTCCTCGCCGACGTCGGCGCGCTGCTGCACGACCCCGGGGTCGCCCTCACCTGGTGACCTGGGGAGATCATCCGAGTGCCCCCGGAGATCGATCCGGGGAATTCGGGCGATCCGGGAGCAGAACGGCGTGCCCGTGCGTTGTACGGGCATGCCGTTCGTGCTGCTCTACGTCGTGCTCGAGATCGTCGCGCTCGCCGGGCTGATCGCGTGGATCGGGCTGGGCTGGACCCTGCTGGTCCTGCTCGCCGGGTCCGTGCTCGGGCTCCTGCTCGCCCGTCGGGAGGGCGTCCGCGCCGCCCGCGCGCTCGCCACCGCGGTGCAGCGCGGGAAGCTGGCGCACGAGGAGGCGACCGACGGGCTGCTCGTCGCCGTCGGCGGCATCCTCATCTTCCTGCCGGGCCTGATCACCGACGTGCTCGGCCTCGCCCTGGTGTTCCCCCCGACCCGGGCCCTGGTCCGGCGTCGCATGGTGAGCGCCGCCGAGCGGGCCGCACCGGGTCTGCGCACCGCGCGGATCCGCTACGGCGCCACCGTGGTGGAGGGGGAGACCGTCACCGAGCCGCGCACGGCGACCGTGTACCCGCGCATCGCGGGTCCCGCCGCGGGCGCCGGCCCGGTCGTCGAGGGCGAGGTCGTGGACGGTCCCGACCGCACCTGACCCGTCACCGGGCCCGTGGTCGCCCGGCGCACCCCGCACGCGGTCTCCGCACCCCGTGCGGCGGGTGCGACGGCGGCACCAGGGGTGCGACGGCCGGGCGCGGCACGCCTCGGGCCGGGGTGGTGGACGGCGGGGACGTTCGGGGGCGTCCCCGCCGTCCCTCTCACCAGCCGGGGCGCGCTCCTGCGAGCAGAGTGCGCAGGCTCTCCAGCCTCCGGCGACGCAGCGTGATCGGCTTCATCCGCAGCGTGGAGTGATGCATCCGGTCGGCGCGGTGCCGTCCTCGGTGTCGACCCACGGCGCTCTCCTCCCGGGCGTAGTCACGTGCGACAGGGTGGTGCACACAGCAGAGTGTTGCTGGTCAGCAGCGGTCGCGGAAGGTCGCGGGGTATGGGCCACCGGATCGTGACGACGACGCGGGCATTCACCGGCCGCACTCGCACGGTGCGTTCGCGACGGACCCCACGGGCGATGTCGGAACCGGCCCGGACGGGCAGTGTGACCACGCTGAGTGATTATCGGCGTCGCTGGGCCGCCCGGGTGGCGGGCAGGCGACACGCCGCCGTCGTCTACGGAATTCCGAAGATCGGCGGATACCGTCGTCGCATGGATCCGGTGCGCAACCCGTTCGCCCCCGGCGCGGGTCAGCGCCCGCCCGAGCTGGCCGGTCGGGACCGCGAGGTGGACGCCTTCGAGATCGTCCTGGAACGGGTCGCCCGCGGTCGCCCGGAGCGGAGCCTGGTGCTCACCGGGCTGCGCGGCGTCGGCAAGACGGTCCTGCTCGGCGAGCTGCGCTCGATGGCGATGCACGCCGGCTGGGGCGCCGGGAAGATCGAGGCCCGGCCGGACGCCGACCTGCGACGTCCGCTGTCCGCGGCGCTGCACCGCGCGATCCGCGACCTCGCCGTCCGGCACCGTGCCCCCGAGCGCATCGACGAGGTGCTGGGGGTGCTCAAGGCGTTCGCGCTCCGGTCGTCGCCGGAGGGGACGAAGCTGCGGGAGCGCTGGCAGCCCGGCATCGACGTGCCGGTGAAGAACGGGCGCGCGGACTCGGGCGACATCGAGATCGACCTGGTCGAGCTGTTCACCGAGGTCGCCGAGCTCGCCCAGGACGTCGGATCCGGCATCGCCCTGCTGATCGACGAGATGCAGGACCTGCGGCCCGAGGACGTCTCGGCGCTCTGCGCCGCCTGCCACGAGCTGTCCCAGGCCCGGGTGCCCCTCGTCGTCGTCGGGGCGGGGCTGCCGCACCTGCCCGCGGTGCTGTCGGCGTCGAAGTCCTACTCGGAACGGCTGTTCAAGTACTCGCGGATCGACCGGCTGGACCGTAAGGACGCCGACTTCGCGCTGATCGCCCCCGCCGAGCGGGAGGACGCGACCTTCGACCAGGAGGCCCTCGACGACCTCTACGTCCGCTCGGGCGGCTACCCGTACTTCGTGCAGGCCTACGGCAAGGCCGCCTGGGACGCCGCGCCGACCAGCCCGATCGGTGCGAAGGACGTCGAGATGGCCGCCCCCGAGGCCGATGCCGAGCTCGCGGTCGGCTTCTTCGGCTCCCGCTTCGAGCGGGCGACGCCCGCCGAGCGGGAGTACCTGCGGGCGATGGCCGAGCTGACCGACGGGGAGGACCACCCCGTCGAGACGTCGCTGGTCGCCAAGCACCTGGACCGGCGGGCGTCGTCGCTGTCCCCCGCGCGCGACAGCCTGCTCAAGAAGGGCCTGGTGTTCTCGGCCCAGCGCGGGCAGATCGCCTTCACCGTGCCGCACTTCGGGCGGTACCTGCTCGCCAACACCTGAGCCCCGCTGCTCCGGACGAGTGAAAACTGTTTGCGGTGTAACGGGTCGTCGTGGCAGTGCGAAACCCCTGCTGAGCCCCGCGGCGCCACCCGACCCCCGACTCGGTAGCGCCGCGGGGCGTTCCACGTTCGGGGCAGGCTGTCGCCCGCCCCGGGCGCTGCCGGGGGCGTCAGGGGCCACCCGTAGCATCGGCCCGGTGGCCGAGCCCAAACTCGAGATCCAGATGCTCCATGACCGAGTCATGATCAAGAGGGTCGAGGGTTCCGGCGAGCGACGGAGCTCGGCCGGAATCGTGATCCCGGCAACCGCACAGGTCGCCAAGCGTCTGGTCTGGGGAGAGGTGGTAGGGGTGGGACAGCACGTGCGCACGGTGAAGGCCGGCGACCGCGTCCTGCTCGCCCCGGAGGACCAGTACGAGGTCGAGATCGCCGGCGTCGGGCACCTGGTCATGCGCGAGCGGGATCTGCACGCGGTGGCCTCCGAGGCCACCCAGCACGGGACCGGTCTCTACCTCTGATCCCCCCCCCCGGGTCGCGCCGGTCCGCACGGACCCGCGGCCCACCCGGTTCGACGGCGGTGTCGACGCAGGCGGCGACGTCGGCCTCGATGACAGAGTCGATGGCAGTGCGGAAAGGAAGTCCCACGTCATGCCCGAGCGCCCTCCCTCGTCCGACGACGCGGACGAGCAGCCGGTGACGGCCGCGCCGGAGCCGGGAGACCAGCCGAACGGCGACGCCGCCGGTGCCGGTCGCCCCGTGATGCCCGCCCGCCGTCCCTCGCCCGGTCCCGCGGCAGCCGCTCCCGCCACAGCCGCCCCCGCCACAGCCGCCTCCGCCGCCGCGCAGGGGACCAACGCGCCGCAGGGCGCCGCCGAGGCCCCGGCCGCCGAGACCCGGGCCGCTGAGACCCGGAGCGCCGAGACTCCGGCTGCCGACGCGTCCGGGCCCGCCGATCCGGCCGAGGCCGCCGAGCAGGCGCCGCCGGAGTCCCCCGCGGCCCGCACCGTCGTCGGGCAGGCCACCACCGCCGAGGACCCGGCCGCGCCGTCGCCCGCCGGGCACCAGCCGTCCCCGCAGCGCCCGGGCACCGGTGCCCCGCAGCCCGGCCCGGCGCCGCGGCAGGATCCCGGTACGACCGCACCGCAGGCCGGTGGTGCCCCGGCGCCCGCCGCGTCGGAGCCCGGCCCCCGGACCTCCGGTGGACAGGACCCGACCCGCCCGGTCCCCGCCGCCCCCGATGGCCGGGATCAGGACACCGTCCGCGTCCCCCCGCTCAGCGAGCAGCGCACCCAGGTCCTGCCCCGGGTCACCCCCGCCGCGTCCGCGGCGGCGCCCGCGGGCGGCGCTGGCGAGCAGACCGCCCGCATCCACACCGGCGGCCCTGGCGCGGGCACCGCGGTCCTCGGCGCCGGCGCGTTCGGTGCCGCGGGCCCCGCGGCCGCGACCGGTCCGGGTGGGCCGGGCGGCCCCGGTGGTCCCGGCGGCGGCGACGAGGGTGGTGACGGCGAGAGCGGTGACGGCCCGCAGCGCAAGCGCCCGGTCGGCCTGATCGTCGCGGCCGCAGCGCTCGGTGTGCTCGCCCTCGGTTACGTCGGCGACCTCGTGCTCAGCTCCGGCAGCGTGCCGCGCGGCGTCGTCGTCGCCGGTCAGCAGATCGGGGGCATGTCGCGGGCCCAGGCCACCGAGACGCTGCAGGCGGCGATCGAGCCGCGTGCCGGCGCGCCGGTGCCGGTCCAGGCCGGTGAGGTCCGCTCGGAGATCGATCCGAAGGCCGCGGGCCTGCAGGTCGACTACGCGCGCACCCTCGACGAGGCGGGCGAGCAGCCGCTGAACCCGATCACCCGGATCTCCTCGTTCTTCACCACCCGCGAGGTCGGGGTGGTCAACTCCGCCGACGACCGCGCCGTGCGCACCGCGCTCGAACAGATGGCCCCGCTGGTCATGAAGGAGCCCAAGGAGGGCTCGGTCCAGTGGCAGGGCGTCACCCCGATGCCGGTCGCGCCGGAGCCGGGCCAGCAGCTCGACGTCGACGCGGCCGTCGGCGTCGTCGAGGAGCAGTGGGCCTCCGGCGAGCCGGTGCAGCTGCCGCTGATCGTCGAGCAGGCGATCACCACCCCGGCCGACGTGCAGAAGGCCATCGACGAGGTCGCCAAGCCCGCCGTCGCCGGTCCGCTGACGATCACCGGTGAGGGCGCGAACGCGACCATCACCCCCGAGGACATCACCACCGCGCTCAGCTTCACCGCGGACCCGCAGGGCCCGGTGAAGCTGAAGCCGGTGATCGCGAACAAGACCCTCGAGGACATCGCGGCGCCGCAGCTGGCGAGCACCGAGAAGCCCGGCGTCGACGCCCAGCTCGACTTCGCCGCGACCCCGCCGCGGGTCGTCCCGTCGCAGGACGGGCGCGGCATCGACTACGACGCGACCTTCGCGAACGTGCTGCCGATCCTCACCGGCCAGGGCGAGCGCACCGTCGCCGCGGTCTACGCGAACAAGCCGGCCGAGATCACCACCGCCGACCTGCAGTCGCTGGGCAACGCGACCGAGATCTCGACGTTCACCACCGGCGGGTTCGCCGCCGACTCGGGGCAGAACATCAAGCGTGCCGCCGAGGCCATCAACGGCCAGATCGTGCAGCCCGGCGAGACGTTCAGCCTCAACGCCGTCAGCAACCCCCGCAACGCCGCCAACGGCTACGTCGAGGCCGGCATCATCGAGGACGGCCACCCGGCGCGCGGCGTCGGCGGCGGTGTCTCCCAGCTCGCGACGACGCTGTACAACGCGTCGTACTTCGCCGGCATGACCGACATCGAGCACAAGGAACACAGCTACTACATCAGCCGCTACCCGGTGGCCCGTGAGGCGACGGTCTTCGACGACCTCATCGACGTCAAGTTCCGCAACGACGGCCCCACTCCGGTGCTGATCCGCACGGCGTGGACGCCCAGCAACGTCACCGTCTCGTTCGTCGGCCAGAAGATGTACGACGTCACCTCGACGACCGGGCCGCGGACCAACCCGACCCAGCCGCAGGTCGTCAACATCCCGGCCGGTCAGCCGTGCAGCCCCAGCAAGGGCTCGCCCGGCTTCACCGCGACCGACACCCGGACCATGCGCAACGTCCAGACCGGGGAGACGACGAGCAAGACCCGCACGGTCAAGTACAACCCGCAGCCGATCGTGCAGTGCGGCGGCTGATCCGGTGATGGTCCAGTCCGGGGGATGACGTAACCCACGTCACATTCGTACCCTGATCCCTCCAGCCGTCGGACAGCGAGGGATCGGGGTACCCCCAATGCGCATCGCGGACGTTCTGAGGAGCAAGGGCAGCGCGGTGAGCACCGTGGCACCGGACGCCCCGGTGGTCGAGGTGCTCCGGGCGATCGCCGAGCGGAACCTCGGCGCACTGCCGGTCGTCGACGGCGACCGGCTGGTCGGCATCGTCTCGGAGCGGGACGTGGTGCGCCGGTTGCACAGCCACGGCGCCGCGCTGCTCGACGCGCGGGTGGCCGAGGTGATGACCACCGAGGTGGTCACCTGCTCGCCCGGCGACGGCGTCGGTGACCTCGCCCGGGTCATGACCGACCGCCGGGTGCGGCACCTGCCGGTCGTCGTCGACGGGGCGCTGGCCGGGATCGTGTCCATCGGCGACCTGGTCAAGGCCCGGATGGACATGCTCGAGCAGGAGCGCGAGCAGCTGGAGAGCTACATCGCGCAGTAGCGGCGCGACGAGGAAGGGCCCCGGGCGGGGAGTCCGCACCCGGGGCCCTTCGTCATGGGAACCAGATCAGAACGAGGCCTCGTCGAGCTCCATGAGCGCGTTGTCGGCGTTCGCGATGATCGCCTTCTCCGAGGTCAGACGGGGCAGCACGGACTTCGCGAAGAACGTCGCGACGCCGACCTTGCCCTCGTAGAAGGCCCGGTCCTTCGCCGGGACGCCGTCGGTGCCCAGTGCGGCGAGCGCGACGGTCGCCTGACGCAGCAGCAGCCAGCCGACGAGCAGGTCGCCGACCGCCATGAGCAGCCGCACGGTGTGCTGGCCGACCTTGTACAGCTCGGTGGCGTCCTTGGTGGAGGCGTAGAGGTAGCCGGTCAGCGTGCCGAGCATCCCCTGCACGTCGGTGAGCGCGGTGCGCAGGAGCTCGCGCTCCTCCTTGAGCCGGCCGTTGCCCGCCTCGGAGTCGATGAACGCCTGGATCTCGCCCGCGACGTGCGCGAGCGCCTGGCCGTTGTCCCGGACGATCTTGCGGAACAGGAAGTCCTGGGACTGGATCGCGGTGGTGCCCTCGTAGAGGGAGTCGATCTTGGCGTCCCGGATGTACTGCTCGATCGGGTAGTCCTGGAGGAAGCCGGACCCGCCGAGGGTCTGCAGCGACTGCACGAGCTGCTCGGTGGCGCGCTCGGAGCCGACACCCTTGACGATCGGCAGCAGCAGGTCGTTGACCTTCTCCGCCAGCTCGGTGCTGATCCCGCTGCCCTCGTCGCCGAGGCGCACCCTGTCCTGGAAGGTCGAGGTGTAGATGTAGACCGAGCGCAGGCCCTCGGCGTACGCCTTCTGCAGCATCAGGCTGCGGCGGACGTCCGGGTGGTGGGTGATCGTGACGCGCGGCGCGGTCTTGTCCGTCATCTTCGTCAGGTCGGCGCCCTGCACGCGCTCCTTGGCGAACTCGAGCGCGTTGAGGTAACCCGTCGACAGGGTGCCGATGGCCTTGGTGCCGACCATCATCCGGGCGTACTCGATGACCTGGAACATCTGGGCGATGCCGTCGTGCACGTCACCGAGCAGCCAGCCGACGGCCGGGGTGCCGTGCGCCCCGAAGGTCAGCTCGCAGGTCGTGGAGGCCTTGAGGCCCATCTTGTGCTCGACGTTGGTCACGAAGGCACCGTTGCGCTCGCCCGGCTCACCGGTCTCGGTGTCGAAGTGGAACTTCGGAACGAGGAACAGCGACAGGCCCTTGGTGCCCGGCTTCGCGCCCTCGGGGCGAGCCAGCACCAGGTGCATGATGTTCTCGGTGAAGTCCTGCTCGGCCGAGGTGATGAAGCGCTTCACACCCTCGATGTGCCAGGTGCCGTCGTCCTGCTGGATCGCCTTGGTCCGGCCGGCTCCGACGTCCGAGCCCGCGTCCGGCTCGGTCAGCACCATCGTGGCGCCCCAGCCCCGGTCGATCATCAGCTGGGCCCAGCGCTTCTGCTCCTCGTTCCCGTTCTTGTGGAGGATCGAGGCGAAGTTCGGGCCGGCCATGTACATGAAGATGGCCGGGTTGGAGCCGCACATCAGCTCGGCGGCGGCCCACTGCACCGACGGCGGGATGCCCATGCCGCCCAGCTCGTTCGGCAGGCCGAGGCGCCACCACTCGCCGTCCCAGAGGACCTTGTAGGCGTCCTTGAGCTCCTGCGGGGTGGTGACCGTGTGGTCCTCGGGGTGGAAGACCGGCGGGTTGCGGTCGATCGTGGCGTAGTGCTCCGCGAGCGGTCCGGTGCAGACGGTCGACAGCTCCGACAGCACGCCCTTGGCGGTGTCGACGTCGACGTCGGTGAACGGCCCCGTCCCGAGGTGGTTCTGTACCTCGAACACCTCGAAGAGGTTGAACTCGAGGTCGCGCACGTTGCTCTTGTAGTGGCCCATCCGTCCTTCACCGCCGTTCGTGCCAGGGCCGATCGACTTACCGGCCGGTAACTGACTCCAGAGTATTACCGACGGGTAACCCAGGCAAGGGCGCAGGTGCGGGTCGGGACCGCTCACCCGTGTGACGCGCTCGACCGGCGCGCCCGCGCCGTACTTCTCCCGTGAACCGAGAGAATGCGGAGTCGCACGGGACGGATGTGGCGTGTGTGACGAAGGCGGTACCGGCTCGGTGCGGCCGATGGGGGGCAGCAGCGATGGGCGAGCCGGGGCAGAGCTGGAGTCGCCGCGGGCTGCTGGTCGGTGGCGCGGTCGTCGGCGCGGGCCTGGTCCTGCCCGGCCGGGCGTTCGCCGGGCCGCCGCCGGCCACCGACCCCGCCCCGCCCGCCACCGACCCGGTGCCCGGTCCGTCGGCGGTCCCGGGGCCGGACGGCATGCCCGGACCGGCCGGTGCCGGCCCCCTCGTGGAGGGCGTGCCGATCCCGTTCATCGCGCGCTGCTTCGAGTGGGGTGCGCGCAAGCCCAAGTCCGCGCCGAAGATCTGGGACCGGCGTCCGATCCGGATCCTGGTCCACCACACGGCCGGGGCGAACACGACCGACTACAGCGTCGGCGCCGCGCACCGGATGGCGAGGGCGATCCAGAACTACCACATGGACCGGAACGGCTGGCTCGACTCCGGGCAGCACTTCACCATCTCGCGCGGCGGGCACGTGCTGGAGGGCAGGCTCTGGAGCCTCGGTGAGCTCAACGGGGGCCGCCGCGTCGTCGAGGGGGCGCACTCGCCGGGCCAGAACGTCATCGCGATCGGCATCGAGAACGAGGGCACCTACATGGGCGTCGACCCGACGCCGGCACTGTGGAACTCGCTGCGCATCACCTGCGCCTACATCTGCCTGCGCTACGGCATCGCCCCGACCGAGCTCTACGGCCACCGCGACTACCGCAACACCCTCTGCCCCGGCGACCGTCTCTACGCCGCGCTGCCCCGGCTGCGTCGTGAGGTGGCGGGGCTGCTGGGCAGGCGGCTCTCCCGCACCGAGGCGACCAAGGCGAGCTGGCCGCTGCTGCGCACCGGCGACCGCGGACCGATCGTCGAGGCGGCCCAGTACCTGCTGCGCGACGCCGGGTCGCTGACCGGGAAGCCCGACGGACGGTTCGACGACCGCACCGCGGCCGCGGTGAGCGAGTTCCAGCGCGCGCACCGCGCCGACGACGTCAACGGCCTGCTCGGCGGGGAGACCTGGCCGGAGCTGGCCCGCACGGTGCGCGCGGGCGCCGAGGGCGACGCCGCCCGTGCGGTCGAGGTGCTCGCGGCGGCGCGACGGGTGGAGAGCGTGCCCGACGTCGTCGACCACCCGCAGTGGCAGAAGCTGCTCGGGACCTCCGGCAGTCCCGTCCCGGACGCGCACGACCCGCAGGGCGTGCTGAACCGCTGAGGGCCACGCGCGGGCCCCGTGCGGGCGGAGAGCACCCGCACGGACGGGTGACGGACTGCCGCTAGTCTCGCCCGGTGCTGAACCGCTGCCCCGCGTGCGACGCGCCCGCGAGCGATCCGTTCTTCTCGGTGACCGGGCTGCCGGTGCACGGCACCGCGGTGCTCCCCGACCCGGTCTCGGCGCGGTCGGTGGCCACCGGTGACCAGGTGCTCGTGCTCTGCGAGCGCTGCGGGCTGGTGTTCAACCGCGACTTCGACCCGGGGCTGCTCGACTACACCGGCGACCACGAGGAGTCCCAGCACCACTCCCCCCGCTTCGCCGCCTACGCCGCGGAGATCACCGCGGACTGGGTGGCGCGGTTCGGCCTGGCCGGACGGCACGTCGTCGAGGTGGGCTGCGGGTCGGGTGACTTCGCCGCCGAGCTGCTCGGCGCCGGCGTCGGCCGGGTCACCGGGATCGACCCGCACTTCGTGCCGCAGCGGGTCCGGCCCGAGCTCGCGGACCGGCTCACCGCCGTCCCCGCGGAGTTCGCCCGTGACCAGGTCGAGCCGGACACCGCGGCCCTGGTCTGCCGGCACACCCTGGAGCACATCCCCGACCTCGCCGTCTTCGGCGCGGAGCTGTCCGCCGGGCTGCGTCGCGGCGGTGGTCGGGCGCTGCTCGCCGAGGTGCCCGACCTGGGCCGGATCCTCGACGAGGGCGCCTTCTGGGACCTGCAGTACGAGCACTGCTCCTACTTCACGCCGGCGACCATGCGGACGTTCCTGGCCGGGGTCGGCTTCTCCGACCCGCAGGTGCGGCTGACCTATGCCGACCAGTACGTCGTCGCCGAGGCGGGGCCGGACGGGACCCCGGGCGCGCCCGCGCTGGAGCCGCACCTGCGCGACGCGCTGCGCGGCGCCTGCCTGGACTTCGCGACCCGGGTGTCGGACCAGGTCGGACGCTGGCGGGAGTGGCTGGGCGGCCGGGCCGCGACCGGCGACGAGGTGGTCGTCTGGGGCGGCGGGGCGAAGGGGCTGACCTTCCTCAACGTCGTCGAGGGCAGGGCGGAGGGGACCGGCGCGGTCGGCGCGGTCGTCGACATCAACCCCGGCCTGCAGGGCCGCTTCATGGGCGGGCTCGGGCTGCCGATCCGCGCGCCGAAGGACCTGCTGGACTCCCCGCCGCGGTCGGTGCTGCTGATGAACCCGGTCTACACCGGCGAGGTGCGGGCCACGCTCGACGAGCTGGGGCTCGGGTCGACGGAGCTGCTCGCGGTCTGAGCCCCGCTCACCGGTCCGCGTCGCGCAGCTCGCGCACCGCGCGGGCGAGCTCGGCGCGGGCGTCGGCGGGGTCGTCGAGGCCGATCCCGGTGAGCACCAACGCCCCGGCGAGCAGCAGCCGCGCGGTGCGCCGGGCCGGGCCGGACAGGTCGTCACCGCAGACGCGGTCGAACCGGTCCTGGAAGTCGTCGATCACCGAGTCCCGGATCCGGCGGGCTGCCGGGTCGTGCCCGAAGAACACCACGCGCAGTGCGCTGTCCAGTGCGCTGTTCCCGGCCAGGGCGGCGACCAGACCGTCGACGTAGCCGGCGACACGCTCCTCCACCGGCAGCCGGTCGTCCGGCTCCTCACCGGGCGCGGCGCGCAGGTGGGTCACGAACACCGCGGCGAGCAGGTGCTCCTTCGAACCGAACACCTTGTACGCGGTCGCCGGGGAGACCCCGGCCCGGCGGGCCACCCGGCGCACGGTGAGCACGTCGGCACCGTGCTCGGCGAGCTCCGCGCCACCCGCGTCGAGCAGCCGGGCACGCGTCGCCGGTGCGACCTCGCTGGGCCGGAGGATCGCCTCGTCCACCGGCTCCAGGGTAGTGCGCGCCCCGACGTACCGAACCCGGTACCGAGGGTCGCGGGAACTGCGCTACGGTCACCGCACCCGATGGACAGGTGTCCATCCGGCCCACGGGAGGCTCACGTGCGCACGATCAGCCGCAGGACCGTCCTCGCCGGCGCGGCAGGTGCCGCAGGACTCGGGCTGCTGGGCAGCGGGGTCGCCGCCGCGGCGCCCGGCCGGATCGCGGTCACCCGCGAGGAGCACCGGGTGGTCGTCGTCGGGTCCGGCTTCGGCGGCGGGGTCACCGCGCTGCGCCTGGCGCAGGCCGGGGTGCCGGTGCTCGTGCTGGAGCGCGGTCGGCGCTGGGTCACCGGCCCGAACGCGGAGACCTTCCCGCGGGTCCTGACCAATCCCGACCGCAGGCTGTTCTGGCTCGACACCGTCGTCGACCCGCTGGACGGGCCGCCGAACCCGCTGTCGGTGCTGCTCGGGCGGCCGACCCGGAGCACCCCGGGCGCGGTCCCGCTGTCCCCCGGCCGCTACACCGGTCTGCTGGAGCGGGTCGGCGGCAACGGCATGGACGTGTTCTGCGCGGCGGGCGTCGGTGGCGGGTCGTTGCTCTACCAGGGCATGACGCTGCAGCCGACCGCCGAGGTGTTCGCCGCGACCATGCCGCGTGAGCTCGACTACGACGTGCTCGCCCGCGAGCACTACCCGCGGGTCGCCCGGATGCTGCGCCTGGAAACCGCACCCGATGAGCTGATCAACTCCCCCACCTACCGCTCGTCGCGGGTGTTCCGGGACCGCGCCGAGGCCGCCGGCTACGAGGTCGAGAAGATCCCGATGCCGATCGACTGGGACTACGCGCTTGCCGAGCTGCGCGGGGAGATGAAGCCCGCCTACACCAACGGCGACGCGTCGTTCGGCGTCAACAACGGCGGCAAGCACACCGTCGACGTCACCTACCTCGCCGAGGCCGAGGCGACCGGCCGGGTCACCGTCGCGACGCTGCACCAGGTCACCGACGTCATCCGGGCGGCCGACGGGCGCTGGGAGGTGCACGTCGACCGGATCGACGAGACCGGCACCATCCAGGAGAAGAAGATCATCACGACTCCGGCGCTGGTGCTCGCCGCGGGGACGCAGAACACCAACCGGCTGCTGCTGCGCGCCCGCGCGCACGACACGATCCCGGACCTGCCCGACGCCCTCGGCGAGAACTGGGGCACCAACGGCGACCGGATCTGCACCTGGGTCTCCCCCGTCGAGGACTTCGGCCCGGTGCAGGGCGGGCCGGTGGTGTTCGGGACGAAGGACTGGGCGGACCCGGCATCGGCGAACACGGTCATCCAGGCGTCGCTGCCGCCGCTGCCGCTCGGGCTCGGCCGCACCATCACGATGATCGTCGGCTACGGCGTCAGCGCCGGCCGCGGCCGCGTCACCTGGGACCCGGTGCGCCAGGAGGGCGTCGTGCAGTGGCCGCTCGACGGCGACGCGCCCCTCACCTCGCGCATCCACGAGCGGATGGCCCGCATCACCGGCGTGCGCGGCACCTTCGTCGACACCACCTACGCCGTGCCGACGACCTGGCACCCGCTCGGCGGTGCGTGCATCGGCACGGTCTGCGACGTCGCGGGCCGGGTGCAGGGCCAGCGCGGGCTCTACGTGCTCGACGGGTCGCTGATGCCGGGCACCACGGCGGCCTGCAACCCGTCGATGACGATCGCGGCCGTCGTCGAGCGCGCCACCGACGACCTGATCGCCCAGGACGTCGGCACGCTCATCTGACCAGCCGCCGGACGACGGCCAGGTCCTCCGGGCTCGCCACGTGCAGGTTCGCCGGGTCCCCCGGCACCGTCACCACGCGGTGGCCCAGCGCGGCGAGCATCCCGGAGTTCTCCACCGGCCGGGGCGCGTCGGCGTGCGCGGCCCGCAGCACGTCCGCCCGGAACGCCTGCGGTGACTGGGTGATCACCGCGTCCTGCTTCGGGAGGGTCTCGACGACGACGCCGTCGACCACCCGCTGCACCACCTCCAGCAGCGGGACGACCGGCACCGCCCCGTCCGCTCCGGCACGCACGGCGTCGACGACGTCGGTGAAGATCCGGTCCGCGGCGAGCGGGTGTGCCGGGTCGGCGAGCACCAGGATCCCGGCGTCGCCGGGCACGACCGCGAGCCCGGCACGCAGTGACTCGGACTGGTGGTCGCCGCCGACGGCGAGCGCGTCGACCGGCTCGCCGTCCCAGTCCACACCGGACGGCAGCACCAGCGCGACCCGGTCGCAGGTGCGCCGGGCGGCGGCGACGGTGTGGTCGACCAGCCGGTGCCCTGCCAGCTCGTCGAGCTGTTTCAACCGGCCGTAGCGCAGCCCCCGGCCGCCCGCCAGCACGATCGCCCACACGTGGTCCCGCACTCCGGTGATCCTGCCGGGACCGCCGGGGGAACCGGACACCGCACCCGATAGCCTCGGTCGTCCCCGATCGGGCGACCCGATCGGGTGACCCGGAGGGCGGACGAGGATGGCGGCACCGACGACGTCTCCCACCCCTGCCGCGCCGTCGACCGGCCCGCTCGCCGGGTCCCCCGCGTCGATCGCGCTGGTCCGGGAGGTCGCCGAGGACCCGGCCGCGCCGCGCCTGGTGGCCGTCACCGGTCCGGCCGGTGCGGGCAAGTCGACCCTGCTGCGCGAGCTCGTCCGGGTGTGGACCGAGGCCGGTGCCGAGCAGGACGTGACGGTCGTCGACGACGCCCACGAGCTCGGCGACGACGCGCTCGCCGACCTGCGCGGGTACGCGTGCCGCCCGGACGCCCGCCTGGTCGTCGCGTTCCGACCGTGGCCGCGCAGCCGTGCGCTGGCCCGGCTCGGCGCGACGCTGGCCGCCGCCGCGCCGCCGCTGGTCCTGGGCTCCCTGGACGCGGCCGGGATCGCCGCGCGGGCCGCCCGCGTCGCCGGGGTCCGGATCTCCGACGAGGCCGTCCGGGTCGTCGCCGAGCGCACCGCCGGGGCCCCGATGCTGGTCGACCGGCTGCTCGCCCACGGGCGGGTCGGCGGGCCGGTGCCGCCGCAGCTCGCCGAGCAGATCGGCTACGCCGTCGACGCCGAGGACCCACGGGTGGTCGAGCTGGTCACCGCGCTCGCGCTCGGTGCCCCCGTCGACGGCGAGGTGCTCGTCCCGCTGCTCGGGATCTCCGACGCGGCCGGCATCGGCGTCGGCGCCGAGATCGCCGAGCTCGACGAGCTGTCCGGACGGGCCGTCGCCGCGGGGCTCTGCACCCCCGACGGGCGGGTCGTCCCGCTGGTCGCCGAGTCGATCCGAGCCAGGGTCGCGCCCGCCCGGCGGGCCGAGCTGCGCCGCCACCTCGCCGAGATCGAGCTCGACCGCGGCGGGAGCGTGCTCGCCGTCGCCCGCACCCTGCGCGGGTCCGGGGCCTCCGGGGAGCGTGCCGCCACGGTGTTCCGGGCCGCCGCGGCCGAGGCGGCCCGCGCGGAGAGCCCGGACGCGGTCCGGTTCTACGCCGAGGCCGTCGCCGCGGGGACACCCCCGCTGACCGTCGCCGCGCACCGCGCGCAGGCCCACCTCGTAGCGGGGGACCTCGACGGTGCGCTCGGGCACGCCGACTCGGTGCTGTCGGCGACCGACGCCGTCGAGGCCACCGACGCCGTCCGGGCCGGGTCGGTCGCGGCCGCCGTCCTCGCCCGGCGGGGTCTGCTGGCGCGCAGTGCCGAGCTGTACCGGTGGACCGCCGCGGTGTCCGGGGAGCACCTGCCCGCTGCGGCCGTGCCCGTCCTGATCGGGACCGGGGCACTGGAGGAGGCCCGCGCCGTCGTCGGGGGCGACGGCGGCGGTTCCGGGTTCGTCGCCGGCCGTGCGCCCACCCTGGTCGACGGCGCCGACGATCTGACCGCCCGCGGCATGCTCGACTCGGTCGAGGGCTCCCCGACGGCAGCACTGTCCGGCCTGGCCCGCGCCGCCGGGCTCCTGGAGGCCGCGCACGGCGCCGCGCTGCTGCCCGACACCCCGGCCGCGCTGGCCGCGCTGGTGGCCGTGCACACCGGGGAGTTCGACGTCGCCGCGTCCGTACTGGACCGTGCCCTGCGGACCGGGCTCGGCGGGGCACCCGCCCGGGCCCGGCACCGGCTGCTGCTCGGCTGGATCGCGCTGCTGCGCGGCGCGACCGGCCCGGCGTCGGAGCGGCTCGCCGCCGTCGACGAGGGCGACGACCCCCTCGAACCGCGCGACGAGTTCCTCGCCGCGGCACTACAGGTGGCGATCGCCCGCCGCCAGTCCGACCTCGGCGCCCTGATGCGGTCCTGGACGCGGGCCCGGCAGGCGATCGTCCGCCACCCGGTCGACCTCTACGTGCTGCAGCCGCTCGGGGAGCTGGTGACCGCGGCGTCGCGGCTGCGGGAGGAGAGCTGGGTGGCCCCGCACCTCGCCGAGGCCGACGCGCTGCTCGACCGGCTCGGCCGGCCCGCGCTGTGGGCCGCCCCGCTGCACTGGGCACGGCTGCAGGCCGCGGTCCTCACCGACGACGTCGAGGCCGCCCGCGCCCGCTCCGACGAGCTCCAGCGCGCGGCCTGCGGCAGCCGCTTCGCCCACGCCATGGCGACGGCGGCCCCGCACTGGGTGGGGGTGCTGGAGGACCGGGTCGACGCGGCCGAGGTCGAGGCCGCCGCCCGCGGGCTGCACGCCGTCGGCCTGTCCTTCGACGGCGGCCGCCTCGCCGGGCAGGCGGCGTTGCGGACCGGGGACCGGCGCGCGGTGTCGGCGTTGCTGGCCTGCGCGCGGGCCCTGCAGGCCGCGGGCACGGACCTGCGTCAGGGGACCGTCCCACCGCCGGCGGAGGAGCCCCGCCCGGTGGCCGAGGAGCCCACCGTCGCGGCTCCGGAGCCCGTCGAGGCCGCCCCGGAGCCGGCCGCGTCGGGACTGCTGTCCGAGCGTGAGCTGGAGGTCGCCGAGCTCGTCGTGCAAGGGCGCACCCAGCGTGAGATCGGTGAGGCGCTGTTCATCTCGGCGAAGACCGTCGAACACCACGTGGCCCGGATGCGCCAGCGCCTCGGGGTGGGCAGCCGCAGCGAGCTGCTCGACGAGCTCCGCCGGATCCTGGGCGACCGCGGCTGACCCCGCCCGGTCAGGGCAGGATCGAGTCGACGTAACCGCCGTCCACCCGGACCGCGGCCCCGGTCGTGGCCGAGGCCTGCGGGGAGGCCAGGTAGGTCACCATGTGGGCGATCTCCTCGGGCTCGATCAGCCGCTGGATCAGCGACTGCGGCCGGTGGGTGCGCATGAACTCGCGCTGGGCCTCGTCCCAGGGCAGGGCCGGATCGACCAGCTGGTACACGAAGTCCTCGACGCCCGCGGTGTGCGTCGGCCCGGCGATCACCGAGTTGACGGTGACCCCACTGCCGGCCGCCTCCTTGGCGAACCCCCGGGACAGCGCCAGCAGCGCCGTCTTGGACACGCCGTAGTGGATCATCTCGGCCGGGATGACGATCGCGGAGTCGCTGGCGATGTTCTGGACGCGGCCCCAGCCGCGATCCCGCATGCCGGGCAGGTAGGTCCGGATCAGCCGGGCGGCGGTCAGGACGTTGACCTCGAAGTAGCGACGCCAGTCGTCGTCGGTGATGGTGAGGGCCTCCTGGGCGCCGAAGACGCCCAGGTTGTTGACCAGGACGTCGACGTCGGGCAGCGCCGCCACCAGGGTCGCGGTGCCGTCGTCGGTGGTGACGTCGGCCGCCACACCGACGACCTCTCCGTCGGACTCGTCCCGGACCCGGGCGACGGCCGCGTCGACCCGGTCCGCGGTACGGCCGTTGACCGCGACCCGGGCGCCCGCGCGGGCCAGGCCGACGGCGATGGCGAGTCCGATGCCCTGGGTGGAGCCCGTCACGAGGGCGGTCCGGCCGGTCAGGTCGAGGTGCATGGCTGTCTCTCCAGGAGTCGGGGCGGCCGTCTCGTATCGTGGGGACGGCACGTGCAACAGTCGGCGTACGCCGGTAGTTGCACACGCTGGTTATTGCTGACGCCGCCAAGGTAGCACCGACACCCGAAGGGGAGGCACGCCATGTCGCTCGACGACGACGCGGTCGAGACGCGGGCGCGGGGGTGGCGCACCCTGGCCGCCCTGCACGCCCGGCTGGAGGACGACCTGGAGCGGGCGCTGCAGCGCTCGTACGGGCTGTCGGTGGTGGAGTACACCGTGCTCGACGCGCTGGCCCGCCAGGACGGGTACCACCTGCGGATGGCCCAGCTGTCGTCGGTGGTGGCGCTGAGCCAGTCGGCGACGACCCGGCTGGTCGGCAGGCTGGAGGACCGGGGGCTGCTGCAGCGGTACCTGTGCCCCACCGACCGGCGCGGCATCTACACCGAGCTCACCGAACAGGGGCGTCTGCTCCTGGAGAGCGCCCGCCCGGGCCACGACCGGGCGCTGGAACGGGCACTGGCCGACGCGGCGACGCGACCCGAGCTGGCGCCGCTGGTCGCGGCGTTGCACGCCCTGGACGCGACGCCCTGACCGCTGCCTACTGGTGTGCGTGCGGGCGGGACGCCTCGGCGAGCAGCCCCTCGCAGGAGCGCACCACGATCCGCGCGGCCTCCGCAGAGGCCCGCCCGGTCAGCGGGCTCTCCGCCCGTCGCCGCCAGCGGCGCAGCGCCTCGGAGGCGGCGTCGTGGACCTCGCGCGGGCCCGCGGCGCCGTCGAGCCCCAGCCGGGCCGACGCCGAGCCGCCCTCGCCGCCGAGCAGCCGTTCGGCGTCGGCGAGCGCCTCCGGCGGGAACACGATCTTCCCGGCGCGCAGGTCGGCCAGGGCCCGCAGCTCCACGAACTCGTGCGCCCCGGCCAGGATCCGCTCCACCTCGGCACGCAGCGCGGCCGTCGCCGGGCGGGGCTCACGGGTCAGCACGAGGTCGACGGCGAGCAGCGCGGAGCGGGCCTTGAGCAGGTCGCGGCGCTCGGAGAACTGGGTGTCGAGCACCGAGCGCAGCTCGTCGAGTCCGGAGCGGCGTACCAGGTCGTCGGCCAGCGCGGTCGGGTCCTTCACGCCCTGGCGGATCAGCGTGGTCCCGAGCCGGACGCCGAACAGGCCGAACCGCTCCAGTAGCGCGATCCGAGTGGCGGCGTCGGGCCGGTCGAGGTCGGTGCGTCCGAACCGGTCGGCCGACAGCAGCAGCGCCTCCACGTCGCCACGCGGGAGCGCGGCGAGCTCGGTGAGCGCGACGTACTCGTCCTGCCGCATGGTGCGGGCGGTCTCGGCGAGCAGCCCGGCGACGGCGACGACGGTCTGGCACAGCCCCCGCAGCTTGTCGTCGCCGCGGTAGCGCCGCGCGATCCGGCGCGCCGAGATCAGCGCGTCGAGCCGGCCGACGCCGATCTCGTCGGCGCGCGAGAGCACCGCGATGGTGTTCACCGGGGTCGCGCGGGCGACGCCGCGGTCGTGGAAGGCCTCCAGGAACCGCACGTCACCGGCGTGCAGGTGACGCATCAGGTAGACGACGGCGTCGGCGGGCGACGGGGTGTCCTCCGGCGTGAGGAACTCCCCGGCCCGGCCGGCCGCGTCGGCGGTCAGCGACCCGATGCCGGGGGTGTCGATCAGGTTGGTGCGGCGCAGGTGCTGCGACGGCCAGTCGACGTGCAGCCGGTCGACGTCCTCCACCCGGGCGCCCTGCAGATCGATCTGCAGTGCGCCGTCGCGGCGGGCCAGGGTGAGCGGACGGTCGGCGCCGGAGCGCAGGTGCATCCGCACGCCCGGGGCGGGGGCGTCGGCGTACCAGGTGACGATGCGGGTGCACTCGCCCGCGTCGGTGGGTGCGATCCGCTCGCCGACCAGGGCGTTGAGCAGGGTGGACTTGCCGGCCTTGACCTTCCCGGCGATCGCGACGCGCAGCGGCTCGTCGAACCGGTCCAGGTGGTGGCGCAGCCAGCCCGCGGCCTGCGGGGAGTCGCCGTAGGCGTCCAGGGTCCGGCGCAGCAGCGCGCGGGTCTGCTCGGTCAGCGCGCTCACGCCGGACCACCGGAGCCCACGGCCGCGGCCAGCGCCCTGGCCCGCTCGGCGAGGCCGGTCACCCGCTCCAGCTCGGCCTCCAGGTCCGCGACGCGCTGCTGACGCTCGGCGTCGTCCTTCAGGGCGGTCTGCGCGGCCGCGACCGACTCCTTCAGCGCCTCGGACAGCTCGTCGGCGACGGTGGTGAAGTGGTCGCGCAGGTCGCGCTGGATGCGGCGCAGGTTGTCCCGGGAGTCCTTGCCGACCTGGAAGGTGACCTCGTCGATGTGCCGGCGCACGGCGTTCTTCGACTCGGCCTGGCGGCGCTGCTTCAAGCGCTTCTTCTCGTCGCGCACGGTCTTGGCGCCGAACAGCAGACCCGCACCGACCGAGAGCGGGTTGAGCAGGGCGATCCCGGCGAAGGTGGAGGCGAGACCGAACATCAGCATGCCGCCGTAACCGCCGCGGGCGCCGACGAACAGCTTCTGCCCGATGCCGAACTTCTCGTCCGCGGGCATCTCCAGCGGGTCGACGAGCCCGGCCACCGAGCCGCCCGCGACCCGCAGCTCGGGCAGGGTCACGTCGACGGCCTCGGCGAAGTGCTCGGCCACCTGCTCGGCCAGCCAGCGTGCCCGCTCGGTCGTCCACACGAAGTTCTGTGCGACGGCGTGGGCCACCTGCTTGTGGAACCACTCGGCGAACTGGTCCCAGATGTCGGCCGGGTCGGCGTCCTCCAGGAGCTGCTCGGCGTCGCGGGAGACCGCGCGCAGCCGGTCGCGCAGGTCGTACTCGATGTCGGCGATGAGGTCGGCGACGCCGTCGGTCAGCGTGGTCTGCCAGCGCGCGGAGCGCTGGCGCAGCCCGTCGACGCGCGACCGCGCGGCCTCCAGCTCGCGGGCGAGCTGACCGGCCTTCTCCGGGTCGTTCTGCGACATCAGCTCGGCCCGCATCGTGGCTTCCAGGGCCTGGCAGGTGACGAGGACGTCCTGGCTGGTGGAGCGGCGGTCCAGGTCGTCCGCGGCACCGACGACCTTGCGCAGCAGGAAGCTGGTGAGCGCCTGGAAGCCGGACTCGGCGATGAGGTCGAGGTCCTGGGTGCGGGCCGCGTGCAGCCGCAGCGCGGAGGAGACCGGCAGCAGCTCGGCATCGATCCGGGCGGTGCGCAGGTGACGCTCGTCGAGCTCGACGATCCGCCGCCAGTGCGGGTACAGGTCGGTCTTGGTGACGATGCAGGCGACGTTCGGGCACAGCTTGCGCGCGGCCTGCAGGAACTCCAGCTCGGGGGCGGTGTACTCCTGGCTGGCGTCGGAGACCAGCAGCACCGCGTCCGCGGTGGGCCGCGCCGACATCGTCGCGGCGCCGTGCGCGGACCCGAGCCCGCCGACGCCGGGGGTGTCGACCAGGGCCAGCCCGCTCTGCAGGAGCTTGCGGGGCAGCGTGACCTCGGCGCGGGTGAGCCGGGCCCGGTTGCCGGGGTTGCCGGCCTCGGAGACGTGCTCGGCGAGCTGGTCGAGCCCGACGACGGTCCGCTCGGCCTTCTCGGTCGCCACGCCGTCGGGCCCGGGGGCCTCGCGCACGAGGGTCACCGACGTCTCCTCGCCGAAGCGCACGAGCGTCGGCACGGCGGTGGCGATGTCGTCGTCGACGGGGCACACGGTGGCGTTGACCAGCGCGTTCACCAGCTGGCTCTTGCCCTGCTTGAACTCGCCGACGACCAGCACCCGCACGACCGGGTCGGTCAGCCGCGCCTTCGTCTGCCGCAGCCGCGGCGCCAGGTCGGGGCGGTCGTAGGCAGTGACCGCCTTGAGGGCGAGGTCGACGAGCGCGACCGCCTCCGGCACTGCCACGACCGCTCCCCCCAGATACGTCGCGGACGGTGCCCGGCGGCATCCGTCACGTCCTCGTCATGGATACACGAACGGTGACGGCCCCGGTCACCCACGGGGTGGGTGGCCGGGGCCGTCGGTCCGGGCGGTCGAACCTGCTCCTCCGCCCGGAGCAGTGCGGTGGGTCAGCGGTGGGTCAGAGGCCCACGTGGACGTCGGTGGAGACGTCGTTGTGCGACAGCACGTCGGTGTGGCTGTGGTTGTCCACATCGGTGTCGGTGTGCTGGCTCGCGTCGGTGTTGAACGAGTCGTCGATGTCGGTCGAGGTGTGCGTCTCGGTGTGGGTCTTGCTGAACGAGTCGGTCGCGTCGTTCGAGCCCGTGGCGGTGCCACCGACGGCCGCGGCGCCACCGTGGTCGGCGGAGATGTCGCCGGTCTTGGTGGCCGAGCCGGAACCGAAGGCGGAGGTGTTGTCGTCGCCCTTCACCACGTTGTTGTCGTCGCCCACGATGTTGTCGTGGCCGGTGGTGACGGTCGAGTCGCGGATGTCGTCGCCGGCGGCCACCGAGCCGTCGCCGGACGCGACGACCGACTTGGTGTCGATCGACTGCTTGAAGTCGCCGCCGCCGGTGTCGATGTTCTGGTTCACCGAGTTGTCGACGATGGTGTCGCGGTCGTCGACGTTGTAGGTGTAGTGGTTGTTGGTCACGTACTTGTCGATGTACTTGACCGGGTCCTCGCCGTGGTGCACGGGCGGCGGGGGCGGGGTGTGGTGGTGGCCGCCGTGGCCGCCGCCGGTGTTGTAGTCGCGGTCGAAGGACACGTCGTCGTTGTCCTGGGCCAGGACCAGCGCGTCGCGGACGTCGTCGGCGGAGACCTCGGAGAGGCCGCACTGGGCGAGGACACCGTGCGGGTCCTCCTTGAACTCGGCCAGGGCCTTGGGGTCCTTCAGCAGGTCCAGGATGAACTGGATCAGCGACTTCTCGACGGACATGGCGATCTCCTCTGCGGGTGCCGCCGGGCTCGCGCGCTCGGCGGAGGGTTCGGGTGGTGAGGGAGGTGGTGACCGGGCCGGGGTCGGGGGCGTCCCGGCCCGGTCACCGGGCGGTGCGGTGGGTCAGCCGACGGCGAGGTCGATGCCGTTGTGCGACGCGATGTCGGTGTGGCTGTGGTCGTCGATCGACGTGTGGGTCTCGGTGCTGGCGTCGAGGTTCCCGGAGTCGTGGATCTCGGTGTTCTCGTGGGTCTCGGTCCAGGTCTTGTTGAACGAGTCGGTCGCGTCGTGCGAGCCGGTCGCGTTGCCGCCGATGGAGACCGCGCCGCCCTTGTCGGCGGAGATGTCGCCGGTCTTGGTGGCCGAGCCGGAACCGAAGGCGGAGGTGTTGCCGTCGCCCTTGACCACGTTGTTGCCGTCGCCCACGACGTTGCCGTTGCCGGTCGTGATGGTGGAGCCGTCGATGTCACCGCCGGCGGCCACCGCGCCGTCACCGGAGGCGGTGGTCGACCGGATGTCGATGTCCTGGTCGAAGTCGCCGCCGTGGGTGTTGATGTGCTGGTTCACGGAGTTGTCGACGATGGTGTCGCGGTCGTCGATGTTCTCGGTGTGCCAGACGTCCTTGACGTGCACGTTCTCGTGGGAGGCGGCGGCCTTGTGGCCGTGGTCGCCCTTGCCCTCGCTCCAGCCGCCCTTGTCGCCGCCCCAGTTGAAGCCGGTGTCGTAGTGGCGGTCGAAGGACACGGTGTCGTTGTCCTGCGCGATGACCAGCGCGTCGCGGACGTCCTCCGGGGACAGGTCGGCGAGGCCGTAGTGCTGCAGGACCGCGTTCGGGTTGTCGTTGAACCAGTCGCGGACCTGGATGCTCTCGGAGCCGCTGCCGAGCAGGAGCTTGATGAAGTCGATCAGCGAGATGTCGTGTGCAGCCATGTCGGCCTCCGGAGTCGCTCGGGGGGGGGGTGACCGGTCCGTCGGCGACGACCGGTGTTGACGACGAAAGCTAGGGGTGCCGGGCCGCCCGGCCATCGGGGATCGCTCCGGGTCCGTCGGGGGGCCGTTAGGGGATCGGTCCCCCACTTCGTTCCGCTGCGCGGCACCGGCTAACGCCGGAGCGGCCCCCGCCGATGGGTCGGGGAGAGGACCACGCCGGCGTGCCGGTTCGACGAGGGGGGAGCAGTGGTGTCGTACCTGCTCGGGATCGGTCTGGGGGCCACCTCGGTGACCGCGGCCGTGCTGCGCACGGGTGGTGCCGCGGAGTCCGTCCGGCTGGGCGGCCGCGACGGGAGCGACGTGCTCCCCGCGGTGCTCGTCGCGACGCCCGGGGGCGACCTGCTCTGTGGTGAGCCCGCCCGTCGCCGGGCCCCGGCCGAGCCGGACCGTGTCGCACGCGGCTTCCTCGACCGGGTCGGGGACCCGACACCGCTGTCGCTGGGCGGCTTCGCCTACGCGGCCGAGGACCTGTGCGCCCGGCTGGTGCGCGTCCTGGTCGACGAGGTGTCCACCCGGCACGGTGGCCCGCCGTCCCGGATCGGCGTCACCTGCCCGGTGGGCTGGGGCCGGCACAAGCGGGACCTGCTGGCCGCCGCCCTGCGCCGCCGCGGGCTGACCGTCTCGCTGGTGACCGCGCCGCAGGCCGTCGCGCTCGCCCACCGCACCGTCGTGCCGGCCGGGGGGCCGCTCGCCGTCGTCGACCTGGGGGGCAACGGGACCACCGCGACCGTGCTGGCCGCGGCCGCACCCGGGGTGCTGCCCGACGCCGTCGGCCGCACGCTGACCTGCCGGACCGGTGGCGCCGACGTCGACGACGCGGTGTTCGCCTTCGTCCAGTCCTCCTCCCCGGCCACGGCCGCCGCGTTCGACGCGCTCGACCCCGACGACCCGCGGACCGTGGCCGCTCTGACCTCCCTGCGCGACGAGTGCCGCGCCGCCAAGCAGCTGCTGTCCCGGGACACGGTCGCGACCGTCCCGGTGGAGCTGCCCGGCCTGCGAACCGCGGTCCGCATCCACCGCTCCGACCTCGACGAGCTCACCCGCCCGCTGCTCGAGCCGGTCACCGACCTGGTGCAGGACGTCGTGGCCGCCGCCCCGGACGCCGAGGTGCTGCTCGCCGGCGGCGCCGCACGGATGCCGGTCGTGGTGCAGGCGGTCTCGGCGGCACTGGGCCGCCCGGTCGCCGTCGTCGCGGACCCGGTGGCCGACGCCGCCCGGGGCGCCGCGCTGGCCGTCGCGCCGGGCGCCGGGACCTCTTGGCCCGGTGTGCGGATGGTGCCGCTGGCCGGTGTCCCCACTCCCCGCGAGCCCGTCGACCCGGCCGGGCGCAGCCCCTGGGACCGGCCCGGGCCGGACACCGTCGATCGCGCCGGCAGCACCGACCGCACCGACCGGACCACCCCGGCGTGGCCGACCCGCGGTGAGCGGGAGCGGACCGCACGGACCGAGGCGCCCGCCGCGGACCGCACGGCCGTCGCCCTGCTCGACCCGGAGCCGCCGACCGGCCCGCTGACCGCGGTCCCCCGCACCCGTACGGCCCAGCCCCCCGCCCCCGCACGGCCGTCGGTCCTCGGGGCCGGACGGGTGACCGCCCCGGCCATCGCCCGCCCGGAGCGTCCCGCGCCGGACACCCTGGTCACCCGGGACGCCCCCGCCGGCGCGGCCCGCCGCGGCGTGGTCACCCGGCAGCGCCTGATGGTCGGTGCCGGTGGCCTCGCCGGTGCCGCCGCCATCGCGGGTGCGCTGCTGTTCTGGCCCACGACGAGCCCGGGGATCGGTGAGCTGAGCGCGGCCCCCGTGCTGAGCTCACCGGCCGTCGCACCGGCTCCGGTCGCTCCGGGGGCCGCCCCGGCGCCCGGCGCCGCGTCCGGCCCGGTCGCGGGCGCCCCCGTGGGTGGGACGCGCGCCGGCGCCTCGGGTGGCGCGGCCACCGGGGGCGTCGCGGCCCGCCCCGCCGCGGGTGCCGCTGCGCCGGCCGCGCCCGGCGCCCCGGCTCCGGCCGCGCCTGCCCCGGCTGCTCCGGCTCCGGCCGTGCCGTCCGCCCCAGTGGTGTCGCCCCCGCCGGCCACGTCGCCGCCGGCGACCAGCACGAGCCCGAACACGCCGGCGGAGGGCACGTCCGATCCGGCCACCCCGCCGGTCACCACCCCGCCCGCCACCGCCCCGACCACCCCGGCCCCGGGCCCGACCACGACGGCTCCCGCGCCGTCGTCGAGCGTCGCTCCGGCAGCCGCGTGATCATCCTGGGGGACAAGGAAATCGATCACCGATCACGCTGTGCGCTGCGACGACAGCGCGGAGTGACCCCCACCCCGTCCCGCCCGGACCCCGGGGCGGGATGATTCGGACCGCCGGGCCGGCGTGGACACGGGAGCCCCCACGCCGGCTCGGCCCCATGCGGGAATGCGATACGGCCGCGCCCGAAGGTGTGAGCGCGACCGCGTCGCGCCGCCCGTCTCCACCCCCTCCGACGTGGTAAAACCGTGGTCGTCACGGTTCGGGGGCACGGGTGAGAGGGGCGCGTGGTGACGCGGTTGGCGGGGGCGGTCATCGGCATGGCAGCGGGTGCGTTGGTGCTCGCCTATGTCGTGGTGGGCTGGCCGATCCTGGTGGTCGGCGGGCCGCTGCTGGTGGGGGTGGCCCTGATGGTCGGCGTCCTGGTCCTCACCGAGCGCCCGCGGGCCGTGCTGGCGCAGCGCCGGGCCGTCCAGGCAGGCACGTCTCCCTGGCAGGCCGCCGCCGACACGCGTGACGAGCAGCCCGGCCGCGGGCTGATGAGCGGCTTCTTCGAGATGCCCGCGGCGCTGCCCGAGCAGCGGCCCGCCCCGTCGGACGCCCGCCCGGCCGGCACCCGGTAGCAGTACGTCACAATCGGCCGGTGCCGATCTTCCCGCGTGCCGCCCGTGACCTGACCCGGGCCCGCCCGTGCTGATCGGGATGTTCTTCGCGGTGCTCGCGATGCTCTGCAGCACCGTCGCCGCCATCCTCCAGGCCGACGCGGCCAACCAGGGCGGGCGCACCAGCGCGGTCCTGGCCCGGCCCCGGTTCGTCGGCGGGATCGGGATGGACCTCGTGACCTGGCTCTGCATGGTCGTGGCGCTGCAGTACATCCCCATCTTCGCGGTGCAGGCCACGCTCGCCGGGGCCATCGCGATGACGGCCCTGTACGCCCGCTACTTCCGCGGCGAGTGGCTGCGGCCGGTGCACCGGCTGGCGATCGGCGCCAGCATCCTCGGGCTCGCGTTCGTCGCCGGCAGCGCGGGGACCGAGCGCAAGCAGGCACTGACCGGCCACGGCACGACCGTGGCCGTCCTGATCGCGGCGCTCGTGGTGTTCATGGGGGCGACGCTGGCGGTCACCAACTCGACCAAGCCGTGGCCGTCGGCGGTGCTCGCCGGGCTCGGGCTGGGCGGCGGCTCGGTCTGCATCCGCGCGATGCACGTGTCCGAGGGGGTCGACCTGGCCGGTCTGCTGCGCGAGCCGCTGGTCTACATCCTGGTCGGCATGGCGCTGACCGGCCTGTACAACTACGCCCGCGCGCTGCAGCTCGGCGACGTCTCCACGGTGACCGCGCTCTACATGGTCACCCAGGTCGTCGTGCCCGGTCTGGTCGGCATCACGCTGCTCGACGACACCGTCCGCCCCGGTCTGTGGTGGCTGCTGCTGCTCGGGCTGGCGCTCGTCGTCTACGGCACCTCGATCCTGGCGCGACGCCGTCCGGAGAAGCGGACTCCTCCGCGGGTGGCCTAGTTTCGGCTCATGCCCTCCTTCGAGCGCCCCGGCGTGACACTGCACTACGAGGAGCACGGCACGGGCTTCCCGGTCCTGCTGCTCGCCCCGGGCGGCATGAACTCGACGATCGCGGCCTGGGACAACGCTCCCTGGAACCCGGTCACCCACCTCGCCCAGCGGTACCGCGTCATCGCGATGGACCAGCGCAACGCCGGGTCCTCGGTCGCCGACATCCACGGCGACGACGGCTGGGACACCTACACCGCCGACCAGCTGGCCCTGCTGGACCACCTCGGCGTCTCCGAGTGCGCGGTGCTCGGCATGTGCATCGGCGGCGCCTACATCGCGAACCTGCTGGTCACCGAGCCGCAGCGGATCCGGGCCGCGGTCGCGCTGCAGCCCATCGGCCGTGCCGACAACCAGCACCTGTTCGAGAAGAGCTTCGAGAGCTGGCGCGCCGGGATCGAGGCCGACCACCCCGGGGTCCCCGACGACGACTGGGCCGCGTTCCGCACGAACATGTGGGGCGGCGGCGGGATGCTGTACTCCGTTCCCGACGAGGCGCTCGCCCACGTCACGACGCCGTGGCTGGTGCTCATGGGGACCGACGCCTTCCACCCGGAGCCGGTGTCGCGCCGGCTCGCCGAGCTCGCACCGGGCGCGGAGCTGGTGGAGCAGTGGAAGGTCGAGCCGCACGTCGCCGACGGCCGCGCCGCCGTCGACCGGTTCCTCGCCACCCACCTGGTCTGATTCCTCCACGACGGCGGGCACCCACTGCCCCGCCGTCGGTGGTGCGCCGGCACGACGGTTGAGTCAGGATCGTCGTCGTGCGTTACGTGGTGATCGGGGCAGGGGCGGTCGGCGGGACGATCGCGGCGCGGCTGCACGCGGCGGGGCGGGAGGTCGTCGCCGTCGCCCGGGGCGCGCACCTCGACGCGATCCGCGAGCACGGGCTGCGCCTGGACACCCCGGACGGGTCGACCACCCATCCGGTGGAGGCCGTGAGCACGGTCGCCGAGGCCCGCCCCACCCCCGACGACGTCGCGATCCTCGCCGTCAAGTCGCAGGACACCCCGCCGCCGCTGGCCGCGCTGCTCAAGGCGGCCCCCGGGATCACCGTGGCGTGCGCGCAGAACGGCGTCGCCAACGAGCGCCTCGCCGCGCGTCGCACCGACCGGGTGCAGGCGATGCTGGTGATCCTGCCCGCCGAGCACTACGAACCGGGTGTCGTCGTCGCGTCGTCGTCGCCAGTCCCGGGTGTGCTCGACGTCGGCCGGTTCCCCTCCGGGGTCGACGCCACCACCGAAGCGATCGTCGCCGACCTCACCGCGGCCGGGTTCTCCTCCCGCGCCGACCCGGACGTGATGGCCGCGAAGTACGGCAAGCTGCTCACGAACCTGGCCAACGCGGTCGACGCGATCTGCGGGCTCGACGACCCGGACGCCCCCCGCCTCGTCGAGGCCGCGACCGCGGAGGGCCACGCCGTGCTCGCCGCGGCCGGGATCACCGCCAGGACCGGCGACGACGACCGCGTCCGCCGGGAGGGCATCATCACCGAGCGGCCGGTCGCGGGTGCGACGCGGCGGGGCTCGTCGTCGTGGCAGAGCCTCCGGCGCGGTTCCGGTTCCATCGAGGCCCGGTACCTCAACGGCGAGATCGTGGCCCTGGGCGCGGCGCACCGGATCGCGACCCCGGTCAACACCGAGCTGATGCGGGTGGCCGAGGAGATGGCCGCGGCCGGGGAGCAGCCGGCCTCGCGGTCCGGGGCCGATCTGCTGTGACGGCCTATCCGCTCGACGTGGCGCGGCCCGCGTTCCTCGACACGCTCGACGGGCTGTCCGCGCTGCTCGACCACGTCGACGACACCGACCTGCACGCTCGCAGCCGCTGTCACGGCTGGCTCGCCGCCGACGTCCTCGCGCACCTGCACCTGGGCCTGGTCGAGATGCTCGCCGGGTTCCCCGCCCGCACCGACCGTCCCGCCGACGCCGACCTCGCGACCTACTGGACCGCACCGCCGCCCGGGTCCGAGCAGCCGGGCTGGGCGCACGAGCGCTTCGCCCGCGCCGTCGCCGCGGCCTACGCCCGCCCGACCGGTCAGGTCGCCCACGTCGCGACGACCGTGCGCGGGCTGCGCCGGCTCGTCGCCGACCTCGAGCGGCCCTACCGGCTGGAGTTCCAGGGGGTCGTCCTCGACGTCGGCGACTTCGTCGCGACCTGGGTGGTGGAGGTCGTGGTGCACCACCTCGACATGACCGTCGTGCTGCCGGACGCGCCCACGCCGCCGGCGTCCGGGCTCGCGGTGGTGCGGGAGACGGTGCTGCGCCTGGCCGGGGACGCCGCCGTCGCGGGGTGGGAGGACGACCCGGCGCTCGCGCTGGCCGCCACCGGGCGGGAGCCGGGCATGACGCCCGTCCTGGGCTAGCAGGTGATGCCGGTCGTCCCCACGCCCGTGACCGGGAATTCTCTCGGCCCCGCGCCCGTCCGCGCCTACCGTCGACCCATGACGTCCGACGCGCACGGAACCGAGATCCGCACCCTCGCCGAGCTGCAGCAGATCACCGGGCAGCCGATCGCACCCGCCCTGGCGAAGGAACGCGACCACCTCGTGGACGTGCACCGCGCCTGGCTGGCGGCGTCCCGGTTCCTGCTGCTGGCGACGTCGGGCCGGGACGGCACCTGCGACGTCTCGCCGAAGGGCGACCCGGCCGGGTTCGTGCACGTCGTCGACGACCGCACGGTCGCGATCCCCGAGCGTCCCGGCAACGGTCGTGTCGACGGCTGGCGCAACGTCCTGGAGAACCCGCACGTCGGCGTCATCCTGCTGGTGCCGGGGCGCAACGACACGTTGCGCATCAACGGCCGGGCCCGCCTCGTCCGCGACGCGCCCTACTTCGACGAGCTCGCCGTGAAGGGCCGACGGCCGCTGCTCGCCTGCGAGGTCGCGATCGAGCAGATCTACTTCCACTGCCCCAAGGCGTTCCTGCGCTCCGAGCTGTGGGCGACGGAGAGCTGGCCCGCGCCGGACGCGCTGCCCTCCACCGCGCAGCTCGCCAAGCGGCTTGCCCGCCCCGACGAGCCGCTGGAGAAGATCGAGGAGTACTACGGCGCCGGCTACGCGGCCCGACTCTACTGAGGGTCGCGCAGGTTACATCGAAACCCCAGGTCAACCCCTGCACAATGGGGAGACGTGACACCCCCCGTCCCGCCGCTGCGGCGGTCCCTGCGCGCCCTGCTGTTTGCCGTTCTCACTGCGCTCGCGATCCCGGTCGCGCTCGCGGCGGGTGCCGCGCTGCCACTGGCCGCGGTGGTCGCGGGGATCGTGCTGGCGGTGGTGGTCGCAGGGGTGGCCCGCACCCTGTCCTGGGTGGCCGGGGAGCCGATCGGCGAGCGGGCCACGGTGCTGGCCGTGGCCAGCGGCCTCGGCGCCGGGATCGCGGCGATCACCCTGGGTGTGGTCGCGGTGTTCGCGGGTCCCGCGGTGCTCGTGCTCGTCCCGCTGCTCACCGGGGCCGGGATGGTGACCTGGTGGGTCGCCCGCCGCGACGTGCCGCCCGCGCTCTGACCCCGTCGTCCCCGTCCAGGGGGAGCGGAGGGAGGGCACCGAAAGGTGCAGATGCGGCAGTATCACGGTGGTGTCCACAGCCCACGCCGCCGCCACCGTCATGGACGCGCCGGCATCGGCAGCATTCGAGCTGTTGCGCGACCCGGCGATGCATCGGCACTTCGACGGGTCGGCGATGGTCGGAGAGCCGACCACCGCCGAGATCCTGTCCGGCGTCGGTCAGGTCTTCACAATGAACATGACCTACATCGACGGCGACACCGTTGAGCACTATCTGTCCGACAACATCCTGACGATGTTCGACCTGAATCGAACCATCGCGTGGACCACGGCCGTTCACGGTGGCTCGCCGCTCGGCTGGACGTGGCGATACGACCTCGCGCCGACCGGTGATGGGACGCAGGTGCGTCTGACCTACGACTGGTCCGACGCACCCGCTGCCACCATCCGCAGGTTCGGTGTTCCCCTCGTCGGCCCCGATCGGCTCGCTGAATCGCTCCGCTTGTTGGCGGCGCTCTGTGCCTCGGCGCAGTGATCTGGTATTGCTATAGGCAGCAGACTCGGACGTCCAGCGAACGCGGGGGCCGTGATTTGAACGATCAGCTGGACTTGTTCACCCCGGAAGATCGGGAGCCACCTTCTAAGCCAGCTGGCGACCGTCCTGTAAAGATGCGGGTTCTGGTCACTGAGGTGTTCTCAGTAGCGGGGTGGCAGGTCGTGGCGACACGCCGAGGGTGGTGAGATGAGCGGGAACGGGGCAGGACCCCGGTAGATCGGTTCGGTCCAGCACAGATCGACACCGTCACCGAGGTCCTGCATGTCTGATCCTGTCACCTACACCGCTGTCCTCCCGATCGGGGAGCGCACCGTGGCCTATCTGGCGCGGCTCCTGGTCCTTCAACGCCGTCGACGTGGCACCCGGCGGCGGGCGTTGACCCCGTTCGCCCAGGCAGTGCTGGTGATCCGCTGGTTCTGTGATGCTACCCGGGTCCGATGTTCGGCCGGTGACAACGCGATCAGCACTGCAACGGCCTGCCGTTACCTGCACGAAGGCATCGACGTCCTCGCCGCGGCCGCACCCGGCCTGCACGGAGCCCTGCTCGCCGCCCGCACAGCCGGGCACACCCACGTGAATCTCGACGGCACCCTGATCGCCACCGACCGGTGCCGCGCGCTCGGCCTCACCCCCGGGGTCGACCTGTGGTGGTCGGGCAAGCACCGCCGCCACGGCGGGAACATCCAGGTCCTCACCGCACCTGATGGATGGCCGCTATGGACCAGCGACGTGCGGCCGGGCCGCGAGCACGACACCCGCTGCGCCCGTACCCACCCCGGGCTGCTCGAGGGCCTGGCCGCGTTCACCGACGACACCCACGCCGCGCTGGGCGATCTGGGCTACGAAGGCGAAGCCGACCGGCTCACCGTGCCCATCAAACTCGCCCCCGGCCGCGGGCAGACGGTCAACCAGCGCACCGTCAACACCCTGCACTCAGCCCTTCGTGCTCTGGCCGAACGCGGAAACGCCCTGCTCAAGACCACCTTCGCCGCGTTGCGGCGAGTCACGCTATGTCCCTGGCGCACCGGCGCGATCACCGCAGCTGCGCTCGTACTACTCCACACCGAGTACGACCGCACGACATGATCAACCCGCTACTGAGAACACCTCACTGTTAAAGCCGCGCCGAATCCCTCTGAGAAGTATGGGGAGACGGTCTGTGTTGCGGGCCTGCGCATCGATCCGGATGCAACTGGCTGGGTTCGATTGTATCCAATCAACTTTCGGGACCTGGAATCTGATAGCGCTTTTCGGAAGTACAGTGTCGTGAGACTTGAAGCGCTCCCGGCAAGGCAGGACTCCAGGCGAGAAAGCTGGCGTCCGCTGATGGATTCTCTAAAGATCGAGGCAGACATCTCTCCTGTTGATGGCTGGCGGAAACGTGCTTCCTGGCTTGCTCCTCATGTCGAGAACTCTATGTGCCGAATCGTTGCCGGCACGCGAGAGTCACATTCAGCGCAGTCCCTTGCACTGGTGCGCCCACGTGAAGTAAAAGGGCTTGATATCGAGCCGCATCCTGGCTGGAGTGACGCCGAGAGAAGGAAGCTAGAAGCATATTCGAACCAGCCTGACCTTTTCGATCAGGAGCGAACCAATCGGAGTCCTCTGGAAGCTCCGAGATTTCGGGCCTACTATCGCTACACGTGCGGCGAATTGACGTGTCGAGGACACAGGCAAGGTCTTCTCGACTGGGAGTTAGTTGCACTGCAGAGGAATCTTCGCGGTTTCAGCGATGTGCAAGCAATCGAGCAGATTCAAGCGAAGTTCTTAGGGCAGATGTGTGCAGCGAGGAAGGATTCGGCCTTCTATGTTGGAAATCAGGCGAAGTGGGCGCAAACATTTAGCGTCCTGGGTGTATTTTATCCGGATCGACGAGATTGAGTCTCGATAATCTCCTGAATGGTGACTTGTCTATGGCATCGCTCCTGATTCGCCTCGAAGCACATAAGCGCTACGGTTCCCTTTGTCATGATGTCTATGACCAGAGACAAGGCTTCGATTGAGTGGCGTTCGCCAAGTATCTCTCTGTACGTGCTTCTTGCTTGCTCCAACTCCTGCCAGTCTCCGGAGAATCCAGCGCGATTGTCTCGCGGATTTCCTAGCGCTGGGAGGTGCATGTAATCGATTCCAGCTAGGCTCAGATTCGAACTAAGGGCCCGCTTGCTGAAGCCAACTTTACGTGAAATCGCATTCAGGCGCACATCAACGACGGCTCGCATTTCTTGTGCGTTTAGCTCGTCGATAAACTGCTCCAGGGATCGGCCCTCGTAGCCGGCCCCTACTAGACCGCCTGAAATCGTAAGCACGGCTAGATTGTGTCACATCGCGAGAGAATGCGCCATACGGGGGTGGCGTCGCTTATTAGTTGAGTGTCTCTAATTAGTCGATGCTTCCCCGATGCGCGCTAGCCGTTGACGGCCATCGGCCACTTCCCTGTGTCGGATCCGTCAAGCAGGCGGTGCCGGCAAAAGCGCCGTAGTCTCTGGCCGCATCTGGGCAAGGATGGGAAACGTTTCCGACGCAACTGGCGCGCCCTCGCTCCCTTCCATGCGAGCTGCAAAGAAGTACTGAGACATGGGGCCGGATGCTGGATGCTGAAATCCTCGTGCGCCAGCTAGCCGATCAGGCTAGACACGAGCATGCCAAGTGGGTTAGCAATAGTTTGAGTGTCTGGGTCGCTGAGGGCAATATTGTACTGGAGGCTGCAAGTGGGCTCGTCTGAGTTGATGGCAAGAAGTCGTTTTCGCACATCCCGTAGGTCTGCTGGCATGAGGTCAGGATCATCGTAAGTCATGCACAGGGCACCCGACCTGCCAGGTTTGCGACACAGAAGCTCAGCGTGTCGATCGTTTGGGCTGTGGAGTTGACTAGTTCTGAAAGCTTCGTAGTGATCTGCGTCAGCGGATTGCTGCTTTGGTCTGTACAGAAGCGCAAGGCGATGCGCCGGAGCAAATTTAGCCAGCGGGTTTAGTGGGCGGAGCTGGTGGTCAGGTCGGCGTACCGGGGATGCACTTCCACGACCTCCGGCGCGTCGGGACCGTCTGTGCGGCTCAGACCCGTTCAGTGCGCGGGACTTCATGGAGCGAACGGGCCATGACGACATGCGGGCCGCGTTGATCTGCCAGCGCGCCACCAGCGAGGCTGATCGTCTCATCGCGGACCGGCTGTCGTCGTTACTCGACGAGCATCGACCGTCGGGCGACGAGGACGGGCCGACCGGCGCCCTCGTTCCCACCGGCTAGTTGCTGTGCTGTTGCTGGCGGGTCCGGCGACGGCGACCGAAACACGGACGGGCAGGTCCGGCTATGTGCCCCTGACCTGCCCGTTCGTGTGTGGAGCGGATGACGGGAATCGAACCCGCGTATTCAGCTTGGGAAGCTGATGTTCTACCATTGAACTACATCCGCATGTCGCGAGATCACCCTAGCACCACGATCCGCAGACCTGTCATGGACCTCCCCGCCCCGGCCACCGCACGAACCGACCACCGGGCGCGCACGTCTCGACCGGGCCACCCGCTCCGCGCACACTCGGCACCGTCGGTCACGCCTCGGCCGGAAGGTGACTGCGATGACGGTGTTCGACCCGATGTCGGTCGATGCGTCCGGGTTCCCCCCGGACCACGAGCACGACGTCCTGCTCATCGCCGGTAGCCGTCCCGAGGTCGCACGGCTCGCCCCGGTCGCCGGGGCCGTCGCGGCGGCGGACCGCATCCGGGGGATCACCGTCGCCACCGGGCCGGACCCGATGGCCGTCCACGAGGCGTTCGAGGCGCTCGGTGTCCCCACCGACATCACGATCCTGCTGCCGCTGGACACCGGGCCCGGCATGGCCGACGTCGCCGCGGCGCTGTTCACCCGGCTCGACCAGCTGCTCGTCGACCAGGACCCGTCCGCGGTGCTGGTGCACGGCGGCGGGCTGGCCGCCGAGGTCGCGGCGACGGTCGCGTTCTGGCGGCGGATCCCGATCGTGCACATGCAGGCCGGGATGGGCACCGACGACCTGCTGTGCCCGTTCCCGCAGGAGGCGCACCGGCGGGTCATCGGCCAGCTCGCGTCGCTGTTCCTCACCACCAGCGGTTCCGCGCTGGGCAGCCCCCTCGGCCCGAACGTGCTGACCATCGGCGACACGATCAACTCGCTGCCCGGTCCGCAGCACCAGGGCTGTGTCGACGCGCTGGAGCGGGTGCACGACGAGCGCCGCAGGCTGATCGTCGTCGACCTGGCGCGGGCCTCGTCGTCGCCGGTGCTGCGCGGCGTCGCGGACCTGCTGGAGCGCTACCCGCGGATCGAGATCGTGCTCTTCGGTGCGCTCGCCGCCGGGGAGACGGCCCGATCGCTCGGCACTCACCCCCGGGTGACGGCCGTGCCCGAGCCCCCGCTGCCCGACCAGCTGGCCGTGCTCGCCGCAGCGACCGTCCTGGTCAGCGACGATCACGAGCTCGTCGTCGACGCGCCCGGCCTCGGCACCCTGGCGGTGCTGGTCGACGGGCCGAACGTGCCGCAGCCCGGCGACTCGATCCGCAGCATCGCCGCCCACGACACGGCCGCCGCCGTCGCGCAGGTGCTCGACGGTGACCACGGGCGTCGCGCCGCTGCGTCGGACGGTTTCGAGGCCGCCCGGGCCGAGCAGGCCATCGCCTGGATGTTCGGGCTGACCCGCTCGCCGCAGCTGCCCGACGACCTCGTGGGCGGCGGCCGGCACGGTTCCGGCGAGGTGGAGTCGGACTCCGAGGAGTCCTCCGAAGCGTGACCGTCGGTCCTGGATAGGCTGTCGGCGTGCTGCTCTCCGACCGCGACCTGCGCAAGGACATCGAGTCCGGCCGGCTCGTGCTCGACCCGTGGGACGTCGAGATGCTCCAGCCGTCCAGCGTCGACGTCCGGCTGGACCGGTTCTTCCGCGTCTTCCAGAACTCGCGCTACACCCACATCGACCCCGCCCAGCAGCAGGACGAGCTGACGACCCCGGTGGAGACGCCGGACGGCGAGTCGTTCGTGCTGCACCCCGGCGAGTTCGTGCTGGGGTCGACGTTCGAGCGGGTCGGTCTGCCCGATGACCTGGCCGGTCGGCTGGAGGGCAAGAGCTCGCTCGGGCGCTTGGGTCTGCTGACCCACTCCACCGCCGGGTTCATCGACCCGGGCTTCACCGGGCACATCACGCTGGAGCTGTCCAACGTCGCGAACCTGCCGATCACCCTGTGGCCGGGGATGAAGATCGGGCAGCTGTGCCTGTTCCGGCTGTCCAGCCCGGCCGAACGGCCCTACGGCACCGAGGGTGTCGGGTCGCGCTACCAGGGGCAGCGGGGGCCGACCCCGTCGCGCGCGTTCCGCAGCTTCCACCGCACCGACACCCGGCGGAGCTGAGCTCACCCGTCGACGACGGCCGCCACGAGCCCGGGGAACCGCGCGTCGAGATCGACGCGCCGCAGCCGGGTCCGCAGCACCCTGCCGTCGCGCCGCTGCTCGATCACGCCCGACTCCCGCAGCGTCCGCCAGTGATGGCTCGCGCTGCTCTTGGTCATGTCGGGGAGGATCTCCTGGCAGGTGAGCGTCTCGTCCTCGCCGAGGGCGGCCAGGGTGCGGACGACCCGCATCCGCACCGGATGGTCGAGTGCCGCGATCACGGTCTCGATGCTCAGCTCATCGCGGCTCGGATCGTCCTGCATGCCCCGATGGTACGACTGCGTTCGAACTGATGTGGCGGCGGTCATCTGGAAGACGGCCGGGTTCGAGGGCTACGGTTCGAATCAAATCGAACAGTTGGAGGAGCCATGGACGTCCGTCACCACATCGCCACCGAGTTCCACTCCGCCCTCACCACCGGGGACAAGGACCGGCTGCGAGCGGTTCTCGACCCGGCCGTCACCTGGACCCTGCCCGGGAACAACGCGGTCTCCGGCCGGGTCGACGGTGCTGAGGCGGTACTCGACCGTGCGGCGCTGATCGCCTCCTACGGGGTGGACTTCGCGCTCGAGCACGTCCTGGTGAGCGCCGACAACGTCGCGCTCGGTCTGCACAACACGGCCCGCCGCGGGGACCGGGTGCTCGACGAGCACCTCGCCACCGTCTGCCGGATCGGGGACGGCCGGATCGTCGAGATCGAGACCTTCCTGTCCGACGAGCCGGGCATGAACGCGTTCTTCGGCGCTTGAGCGGGCTCCCGCCTCGCTACGCTGGGAGGTGATGGACGCCGACCGCAGCTCCCCGGACCCGTGGGCCACCGGCCGTCGCCGCAGCGGACGACCCGACCGCGGTGTCCGCCCCGCCGCCCGCCGGCCGGACGCCCCCGATCCGCCAGCCTGCGCCGCCGCGGACCGTCCCGCCGGGCCGGGCGACGCTGCGGACCGTCCCACCGGACAGGGCTATGCCGCGGACCGCGGCACGGTGCACCCGCCGGTGCCCGGGACCGAGCTCGTCGTGCCGACCCCGGAGCAGCCCCGGACGCCGCCGGAGGCCGACCCGCGTGCCCTCACCCTCCCGGACGGGCCCGCGACGGGAGGCTCCGGACCCGGGCCGGGTGCCGACGACCCACCCGGGTCGGGGCCCGACGACCCCTGGGCCCCGTGGCGGAAGCTGCGACCCCGCAGCCTCCGCGGTGCCACCGCGCTGGGCCTGGCCGGCGCAGCGCTGCTGCTCCTGCCCTTCCTCGACGACCCGGACCGCTGGTGGGTCCCGGTCGGACTCGGCTTCGGCACCCTGGTCCTGCTCGCCCTGCTGCGGCTGGACCGGCTGCTGCAGGGCTGGGCACCGCACGTCGCCGGGGTCGTGCTCGTCGCGGCCCTGGTCAACGGGACACGCGAGAACCCGTGGGCGTGGGGGCTGGCCCTGTCGGTCGGGGTGATCGTCGCCGGGGCGCTGCTGCTGCCCCGCTGGAAGGTGCTCGCCCTGGGCGTGGTCCTGCTGGTCGTGTCCGGGGTCGGCTACTCGTTCCGCTCCGCGGAGATCCGCCAGGACCAGGCCCGGATCGACGCCCAGGCCGGCACCCAGTTCCGCACCGATCTCGGCGTCGCCCGTCCACAGCTCGCGCTCGTCTCGCTGGACACCGGTGTCGCCTCGCCGAACCCGGCCCGGGTCTGCCGGCTCGTGCAGCCCGCGGCGCTGGACCAGGTGCGGGCCGCCACCGGGGCGCCCACCTGCGAGGACGCCGTCGCCGTGCTGCACGGCCGGGTGCCGGCGGGAGCCGGGGTCACCGAGCCGGACCGCCGCCCCGACCCGGTGGTGGCGGTCGGCGCCACCACCACCGTCGACGCCTGCCGCTCGGCCTGGGGCGCCGCCGCGCCCCAGCTGGGCCGGGTCGTGCTCACCCGGACCACGCCGTCGACGTTCCAGGTCAGCTCCTTCGCACCCTGCTGACCCCCGCACACACGACGACGGCCGGGCCCCCGTGCGGGGTGCCCGGCCGTCGTCGGTGGTGGGTCAGTTCTCGTTCGAGCGTTGCTGCTCGGCCTGCTCCGGCGACGAGCCGTTGGTCGAGCCGTTGCCGTTCCCGTTGCCCGACGACGCCGGGGTGCCGGTGCTCGACGCCCCGTCCGAGCCGGCCGGGGTGGCCGGGTCCTGCGCCGCGGCCTCCTCGGCGACCTCCGCCTCCGGGGTGGCGACGGCGGGGGTCTCCGTCGTCGGCGCGTCCTCGGCGGTGGTCTCGGGGGTGGTCTCGGCGGTGGTCCCGGCCGCGACGGGCTCCGGCTCCGGAGCCGGGTCGCCCCGCTTGACCGCGGCGAGCAGCATCTGCGAGACGTCCTGGACCTGCACGGCCTCACCGGCGGTCTGGTTCACGCCGTCGGTCATCATCGTGCGGCAGAACGGGCAGCCGACCGCCAGCGTCCCGGACGGCTCCGAGCCGCCACCGGCCTTCGTGAGGGTCTCGGCGGCCTCCTCGGCGCGGGTGAAGTTGATGCGCTTGCCGATGCGCTCCTCCATCCACATCCGGGCGCCACCGGCACCGCAGCACATCGACCGGTCACCGTGGCGCGGCATCTCCGACAGGGTCGCTCCGGCCGCGCTGACCAGGGCACGCGGGTCCTCGTAGACCTCGTTGTGCCGGCCCAGGTAGCAGGGGTCGTGGTAGGTCACCGGGGCGGCGTCGGCGGCGGGGGCCGAGACGGGGACCAGCTTCTTCTCCCGCACCAGCTTGTTGAGCAGCTGCGTGTGGTGCACGACCTCGTAGTGCCCGTCGAGCTGGGGGTACTCCCGGCCCAGGGTGTTGAGGCAGTGCGGGCAGGTCGTCACGATCTTGCGGGTCCCGGTCTCACGGCCCTCGAAGACCGTGTTGAGGACCTCGACGTTCTGCTGCGCGAGCATCTGGAACACGAACTCGTTGCCCGAGCGGCGCGCCGGGTCACCGGTGCAGGTCTCGCCCGATCCGAGGACGGCGAAGTTCACCCCGGCCCGGTGCAGCAGCTCCGCGGTGGCGCGGACGGTCTTCTTCTGGCCGTCGTCGAACGCGCCGGCGCAGCCGACCCAGAACAGGTACTCGGTGTCGGCGTCGAGCTCGCCCTCCACGACGGGGACCTCGAAGTCCAGGCCCTTCGTCCACTCCAGGCGGTCCTTGGCGTTCTGGCCCCAGGGGTTGCCCTTGTTCTCCAGGTTCTTGAAAAGAGAGTTGAGCTCGGTGGGGAACTCGGTCTCGATCAGGACCTGGTAGCGGCGCATGTCGATGATGTGGTCGACGTGCTCGATGTCGACCGGGCACTGCTCGACGCAGGCGCCGCAGGTGGTGCAGGACCAGAGGATGTCGGGGTCGATGACGCCGTTCACGTCCTCGCCGCCGATCAGCGGGCGGCCCGCGGCCTCCAGCGCGTCGACCGGAATGGCCGCCAGGCGCTCCTCGGCGCCCTCGCCGGTGATGCCGACCTCGTCGCCGGCCATGTCACGGCTGCCGCCGGCGAGCAGGTAGGGGGCCTTCTCGTACGCGTGGTCGCGCAGGGCGTTGACCAGGAGCTTCGGCGACAGCGGCTTCTCGGTGTTCCAGGCCGGGCACTGGGACTGGCAGCGGCCGCACTCGGTGCAGGTGGTGAAGTCGAGCAGGCCCTTCCAGGTGAAGTCCTCGACCTTGCCGACGCCGAACGTGTCGGTGTCGGGGTCGGCCTCCTCCAGGTCCAGCGCCTTGCCCTGGCTCATCATCGGCCGGGTCGCGCCGAGGGCCTTGTAGCCGTCGTCGTTGCGCTTGAAGTAGATGTTCGGGAACGCGGTGAACCGGTGCCAGGCCACACCCATGGTGGGCTTGGCCGCGATCACGATCAGCCAGATCATCGCCGACAGGACCTTCACCGCGGCGAACACGCTGACCAGCGCGGTGGAGGCGGGCAGGATCGTCGACAGGGCGTAGGACACCGGAGCCGACCACACCGGCACGTCGAAGGCGTTCAGCGAGATCTTCGCGGCCCGCACCACCAGGATGCCCAGGCCCTCGAGGAACACGACGCCCTCGACGAAGTACGCCCGGCCCATGTTCGACCCGTAGAACCGCGACATCCGGCCCTGCGAGCGCGGGTTGTTCAGCTGCCGGATGACGATCAGCGCGGCGATGCCCACGACCGTGGCGACGCCGAGGAACTCGACGTAGATCGAGTACACCGACCACACGCCGATCAGCGGCAGGTGGAAGGTCGGGTTCCAGACCTCCACGAACGCCTCGACCAACGCCAGGATCAGGCCCAGGAAGCCCACCATGACCAGCCAGTGCAGGATGCCGATCTTGGTCCACTTGAGCATCCTGGTGTGGCCCAGGGTCTCCTTGAGCATGGTCACGAGCCGCGGCCCGAACGGGCCGTTGCGCGTCGGGTCGGACTGACCGAGCCGGATGATCCGGACCATCCGGGTCACGGTCATGGACACGAGCGCGACGGCGACCACTGCCGACAGCACCGTGATGATGCCGAGCGTGTACTGCACCCAGGTCATCTGGAGGAACCTCCCTGTAGAACACCCAGCGGTCCCTGCCGGAGCGTGGTGCTGCCGTGACGGATCGGGACGGGAAACGGTGAACCGGTCCTGGGGCGTGCGGAGGCGGGGGTGCGGTCGTGCGCGCACGGCGTACCGTGCCGCCGGGACCGGACGGGCCTCGTCATCGCAGTGCCTCCTCGGACCTCGTCGTCGCACTGGTGTGGTGGGGTGCGACGACGGTCGGGCGAAGGGTAGTGCGCCCGGCCGTGGGTCGCCCGACCCCGTCACGGTCGGGCCATACTTGTTACCGAACAGTAGACAAAGCCGACCATGACATCTCGGGCCGGGGGCGGGGTGCCGGGGAGATACGAGTCACGCCCGATCGACACTGCTCCGACCGTGTCGACCCGATCGCGCAGCGTGGCGCACGCGTGGGCCGGGTGGCTCAGCCCCTAGGATCACGTACGGGTCTCGTGGTCTACTCGCCTGCGGGAGCGACCGGGACAAATGGACTGCCGCAAGGAGGAGCTGTGAAGACCTCGTACGAGGCGATCCAGCTGGTACTCGCCCAGGGCGGACAGCTGACCACGGTCAACCTCCGCGACTGGATCACGAACAACATCGTGCCGCTGATCCTGCTCGCGATCGCCGTCATCCTGCTGTGGATCGGTGGTCGTGGTGACAACGCCGGCGTGGCCCGGCGGAGCATCGGACTGCTGGTGGGTCTGATCGCACTGGGCATCGCCGTGACCGGCAGCGGTCCGGCCATCGGACAGGCGCTGGCCAACCTGCTCGTGACCCCGGGCTGACCCGTGCTCGTTCGCACGGACGACGAGGTCTACCGCGTCGACGCCGTCTGGCTCGGGCCGCCGCGTGCCACGTTCCCCTGGCGCGCCCGCTACGTCAGCTACGGCGTGGGTCTCCTCGTCATGATGCTGATCATGTTCGTCCAGCGCCGGCTCGGCATCGGGCTGGACTTCTTCTCCGTGGCCTGGGCGCTCGTCGGCACGATCGCGATCACCCGCCTGCTCGGCAAGAAGATCGACTACGAGCGGCCGCTGGGCCAGGTGCTCGCCCAGTTCTGGGCCGAGGTGACCGGTCCGCGGGCCGGGCGCAAGGCCGCGGGCGGCTCGGTGCGCGCGTCCCACGTGCGTGTCCACACCACCCGTGCCCACCCGGGCACCCCCTCCTCGGGCGGACGGGCCCGCGCACTCGGTGCCCCCCGCCGCTCCTCGTTGAGCGCGGCGGACGCCACGCCGCGCCCCGCGTCCGGCACCCTCGTGGAGTCGGTCCCCGACACCGCCGGCCCGGTGGTCCCGGGGTTCGAGGCCCCGGTTGCGGCACCCACGCGCGTGGTCCCGCCGTTGCCGGAGCCGGGGAGCGCGCCGCGGCGCGGCCGTTTCCGCCGGGCCCGCGGCAGCGGCAGCGGTCGTGGGGCGAGCCTCCCCGCGCGCACCGGCCGTCCCGACCCGTGGCGCCGGAGTGGCCACCGTGGCCGCACCTGAGCGGACCCCCCGCCGGAGGGCTCGGCGTGGCCGGGCCCGTGCCGGCGAGGGCGGTTCGGACTACACCCCGTCGATCGCGCTGCGCTCGATCGACGGTCACATCACCCGCACCAACGGCCAGGTCATGGCCTGGTACCGGCTCGCGGCGCAGGCGTGGAGCTTCCGCAGCGACAACCAGCGCGAGGTGCTGATCCGCCAGATCGCCGCGCAGCTCGGCGATCTGCAGGGGCGCTGGCTGCACCTGCGGGTCACGACCCGGCCCTACCCCGTGCACATGTGGGCCGAGTCGTTCGACCAGAACGCGATCGGCCGGATGCCCGACGTCCCCGGCGCACTCGGCTGGGACGGCTTCCTGGAGGGCGAGCAGCGACACCTGATGGGCCTGTCGATGGCCGACAAGGAGGTCTTCCTCGGCATCGAGGTGTCCGGCCGCGGGCTGTTCGACCGCTGGGTGGAGCACGCCGCACCCGTCCTGGACCGGCTCGTGCCGTCCGCGGTCAAGGCCGAGCTCGCCGCGCTGGAGACCGAGATCAACCATCTCGACGTGCTCGTCGCCGGGTCCGGGCTCGACGCCGTCCCCGCAGGTGCGGAGGACATGGCCTGGCTGATGCACCGTTCGGTCGCGCTCGGGCTGCCCGCGCCGCGCGGGCTGTCGTCGGTGCCGCGCGGGGTCTCGACCTGGGAGCCGGAGGACCTCGCCGCGTTCACCGAGGGCGTCGACCTGCACCAGGAGCCCTACGCGCCGACCGTGCAGGTCGTCGGGCGGATGCGCAGCCAGACCGTCACCCGCAACGTCGCGGTGCTCTCGGTCGGGCTGATGGAGGGCCTGCGCATCCCCGAGATCGACGACCCGTGGATGCAGCACTCCGACCGGCTGCCGTTCCCGGTGGAGTGGTCCGCGCGGATCTACGTGCGCCGCCCGGAGGACGTCACCGGCGAGCTGCAGCGCCAGATGGGCAAGGTGCGCAGCCAGATCCGGCACTACACCCACGACCACGACCTCGACCCGCCGATGTCGCTGGCCCGCCAGGCCGACCGGGTCCTCGAGGTGGAGGACGAGCTCACCACCGGGCTGACCCAGCTCAACACCCGCCTCTACGGCTGGTGGCGGATCGCGGTCTCCGGTCGCGACGAGGCCGAGGCCACCACCCGCGCCCAGCAGGTCGTGGACCTGTACCGGCCGAAGGTCCAGATCGAGCACCCCGAGGCGCAGTACCGCTACGCCCGCGAGTTCATCCCCGGCGAGCCGCTGGCCGCGACGGCCTACCGGCGACGCGGGTCGGTCACCTGGGCGGCGGCCGCGGTCCCGGCCGCGACGGCCAGCGTGGGCGACCGGCGCGGGATCATGCTCGGCGAGACGTGCACCGCGACCCGGCGCCCGGTGGCCTGGGACCCGTGGCTGGCCCAGGAGGTCCGCCGCGCGTCCGGCCTGACCGCGATCGTCGGTGGTCTGGGATCGGGCAAGTCGTTCCTCACCGGTCTGGTCGTCTACAAGACCCTGCGTGCCGGGGCCCGCTGGACGGTGCTCGACCCGTCCGGCCCGCTCGCGGAGCTGACCCGGCTGCCGGAGCTGGCGCCGTTCTCCCGGCACATCAACCTGCTCCGCGCCGACCCCGGCATCCTCAACCCCTACCGGGTGGTGGCCGAGCCGCGCCCGGACCACTTCCTCGACGACGACGACCCCGAGCGCGCCTGGAAGCGGGAGCGGTCGCTGGCCGCGGCCACCCGTCGCCGCCTGGTGCTCGACGTGCTGTCGGGCCTGCTGCCCTACGAGATCGCCCGCCAGCCGCACACCCGGATCGTGCTGCTCCGGGCGGTGCGCGAGGTCGGCGGCTCGCCCGACCGGCACCCCGGCATGGTCATCGACGCGCTGCGCAGGCACGCCACCGAGGGTGAGGACCACGCCGGCGTCGTCGCGGACTTCCTCGACGAGCGGCGCGAGCTGCCGCAGGCCGCGCTGCTGTTCCCCGACGAGACCCGGGCGGACCCCTGGCAGGCCGACCGCGACTACCGGCTCACCGTGCTGACGATGCAGGGCCTGTCGCTGCCTCGTCCGGGCAGCCCGCGCGAGGAGTGGACCGACAACGAGTCGCTCGGCGTCGAGCTGCTGAACCTGGCCTCCTGGCTGACCCAGCGCACGATCTACGACGCCGACCGCAACCTCCGCAAGGGCGTCGCGCTCGACGAGACGCACTTCCTGTCCCAGGTGCCGACCGGCAAGGTCCTCATCGACCGGCTCGCCCGCGACTCCCGCAAGTTCAACGTCCGCGCCCTGTTCGCCTCCCAGCTGGCCGGCGACCTGCTGCGGGTGTCGGGCTTCGCGTCGCTGGTCAACGCGGTGTTCGTCGGCCGGACCGACGACGAGGAGGCCCAGTCCGAGGCGCTGCGGCTGCTGCGCGTGCCCACCGGTGTCGGCTACGAGGAGATGCTCGGGACGCTGTCCCCGCGCCCCCGCCACGACGACCGGCCCGACGACGCGCCCCGCCAGTTCGTGTTCGCCGACGGCCACGGCGGTGTGGAGAAGGTGCGCATCGACTTGGAGGCGCCGCACCTGGAGCACGTCCGCGAGGCGCTCGACACCAACCCCGACGCCGCCCGGGTCGTCGCCCCGCGTCCGCCCGGCGGGCCGGCGCTCACCGGGCCGGGGAGCCCCGAGATGACCGCGCCCGACGAGCCGAGCCCGCTGCCCGCGCGCCGCGCCCCGGCCCCGGTGGCGGTGCCCGACCTCGACGGCGACGAGATCGACCTGATCACCGACACCCGGATCGGCCCCGGCGACGCCGACCCCGTCCTGGCCGGCGGGATCCGCGCCGGTGGGGTACAGGTCGTGTCGGTCGCCGCGACCGACGCCGCCGTCGGACGTGCGGAGCTCTACGACGACGAGCAGCTCGACCTGCTCGACGAGCTCGACGACGACTGGATCGTCGACGAGCCCGCCGCGACGCCCCCGAACGCGGCGCCCTCGAACGGGACGCCCCCGAACGGTGGTGCCCCGAACGGCACGGCCCCGCACGGCGCGCCCTCGGACGGGGCTGCTCGCACGAACGGCCACACCCCGCCCACGCCCCCCGACGGGGACGGACGGTGACGGCGGGGCTCGACCCGTCCGGCGGCGCAGGGATCTGGGTCGTCCTGGGTGTGCTGCTCGCGGCCGTCGTCGTGTCGGTGCGCAGGACGCGCCGCGCACGCCGGCCGGACACCCCGGGGACCACCCGGCGCCGTCGCCGTCGGACGGCGATCCTCGTGGTCACCGCGATCGCCGGCGGCACACTCCTGCTCGGCTCGCCCGCGATGGCGCAGGCGCTGGACTGCAAGACCCCGCCGGAGCCGGACCGCCCCGGCACCGGGCTGGTCGGCTCGCTCGACCGGCCCTCGGCGCTGCACGGGGAGGCAGGCAGCGTCTACGAGGAGGTCGGCTATGCCGGTCTCGTCTGGCACAACTACGACCTGGGCTGCGCCGCGTCGGGCGTGCTGAACCCCTCGGTCACCACCGACACCTGGCTGGGAAACCAGGTCTTCAACCTGGCGAAGCTGACCGTCGGCGGGGTGAACTGGGCGCACTACCTGATCGCCGACGGCGGGTCGCTGTTCGAGCCGCTCGACCAGGTCATCACCACCGCGACCCGGGCGATGTACGAGACGGTGTTCACCACCTGGGTGGGCCTCGGCCTGCTCGGGTTCGCGATCATCGTGTTGCTGCTGGCGATGCGCGGCGAGCTCGCGCGCCAGGCCCAGCGCACCGGCATCGCGGTGCTGGCGCTGATGATCGGCTCCGCCGCCTATCTGGCACCGGTCGACTGGTCCCGCGCGGCGGACAACCTGCTGCTCGACGGCGTCACGCAGATGCAGGAGGGCTTCCTCGGGCAGGTCGGGCTCGGCACCCGCGACACCCTCCCCACGGTGCTCGTCGACCAGGTGGCCTACCAGAACTGGCTGCGCGGGACGTTCGGCGCACCGGACGTCCCGCAGGCCCAGGAGCTGGGCCGGGACCTGCTGCGGGCCCAGGCGTTCACCATCGACGAGATCGACCGCGGCGAGGACACCAGCGAGACGGCCGAGCGCAAGAAGAGCGAGTACGCCGCGATCGCCGACCGCATGGGCGACCGCTACCCGTACTTCACCGGGGCGTCCGGCAGCCGGATCGGAGCCGGGACGCTCGCGCTGATCCAGGCCGCGTGCATCGCGCTGTTTCAGCTGCTGTCCAAGGTCCTGGTGCTGGTCGCGTTGCTGATCATCCGGCTGATGGTGGTGACGGCGCCGGCGATCGCCGTCGTCGCGTTGCTGAAACCGGACGTCATCCCGGCGATCCTGCGCGTCGGCGGCGCGGCGATCGTGAACACGCTGGTCGTCGGGGCGCTGGCCGGGCTGCACGCGCTGCTGGTCGTGTCGCTGTTCGCACCCGGATCCGGGGTCGATCTGTGGCTCGCGCTGCTGGTCACCGGTGTGGTCACGCTCGTGCTGTGGGCCGTCGCGCGACCGTTCCGGCGGCTGGTGTCGATGGTGACGCTCACCCGCGAGCAGTTCGGCGGGATCGTCCCCGGCATCAACGGCGGCCCGGTGTCGCGCGTCTGGAACCGGATGCGGGGCCCGAACGACGCCGACGAGCGCCAGTCCCGCTGGTGGTCCGAGCGCGGCGGCCACGGCGGGTCCGGCGACCCGGGCGCGGTGCGCCCGGAGGCCGAGACCGCTGCCGGGCCGGGGGCCCGGGTCCGTCGTCGCGCGGCGACGGACGTGCCCTCCCCCCAGGCGGCCCGGATTGCCGAGCCACGCCGCGGGGCGCTGCCGGTCGGGGTGTCCGGGCGGCCCGACACCGGGTTCGCGACGCGGGTCGACCCCGGCGAGGTCGACGACCGCTCCATCTACCGCCGCGACGACACGGGCCCCCGTCGCCCCGGCGACCCGGCCCCGGTGACCCCGGAGCTCGTCGACGGCGTGCCCGTCTACAAGATCTACCGACCGCGGGCGGCCCACACCGGCGGTGACCGTGCCGATTAGGTCCTCCCGCGGCCGTGCCGGCGCCTACCGCGCGGTGTGGCAGTGGCCGCTGCGCTCCCCCGTCCGGCTCGCCGTGACGGTGGTGGTCCTGGGCGGACTCGTGTTCGGGCTGGTCTCGCTCGGAGGTTCCGGCGGTGCGGCGTCCGGGGGGCTCGTCGCCGGGGGAGGCTCCGGCGGCAACCGGTGGGACAGCGGCTCGTCCGGGGTCTCCGCGACGCCCACCCCGACCCTGCTGCCGCCGGTCCCCGAGCTGACCCCCGAGGCGCTGCCGGTGTCGCAGGCACCGCAGCAGGCCCTGGAGACGGCCCGGGTGTGGGCGTCGGCCTGGGTGAACCACCCCGACGGGATGACCTCCCAGCAGTGGGTCGCCGGGCTGCGGCCGTACACGACCGACGAGTTCCTCGGCGTGCTCGCGAGCGTCGACCCGTCGAACGTGCCCGCCTCCCGGGTCACCGGGCCGGCCACCCCGACCCGGGTCGCGCCGAAGAGCATCGAGGTCACCGTGCCGACCGACACGCTGACCCTGCGGATCCTGATCGTCGACACCGAGGCGGGCTGGAAGGTGTCCCGCTACGACCGGGCATGAGCACCCCGCTGACGCGTGCGCTGCGGCCGTTGCGGCTGCTGCTGCCGTTCGTCGCGATCGGGATGGCGCTGGTGCTGTTCCTCACGGTCGGCTTCCTCGCGTTCAGCCCCAACCTCGGCGGCGGTCGGTCGAACGCGGCCTGGTGCGACACCGGCATCTCGACGGCGACGGTCGGCCGCGGTGGCGGAGGAGCCACCTTCGAGACGCTGTCCGACGAGCAGAAGCAGAACGCCGCCGCGATCATCTCGGTCGCCAAGGACATGCAGCTCCCGCCGAAGGCCTGGCTCATCGCGCTGGCCACGGCGATGCAGGAGTCGACGCTCCGCAACATCAACTACGGGGACCGGGACTCGCTCGGGCTGTTCCAGCAGCGTCCGTCGCAGGGGTGGGGGACCCCCGCGCAGGTCACCGACCCCGCCTACAGCAGCCGGATCTTCTACGAGCGGCTGATGGAGGTGCCCGGCTGGGACTCGCTGCCGGTGACAGTGGCAGCTCAGAGAGTCCAGCGCTCCGGTTTCCCCGACGCCTATGCCAAGTGGGAGGGCCTGGCCGCGTCGCTGGTCCAGAACATCGGCGACGTCGCCAACCCGACCGGCTGCGCCCCCGGCACGACCGGCGCGCTGCCCCCGGGCGTCGCCGGCGCAGCGATCGGGTTTGCGCTCGGCGAGCTCGGCAAGCCCTACGTGTGGGGCGCGACCGGCCCGGACGCCTACGACTGCTCCGGCCTGCTCATGCGTGCCTACGAGGCCGCCGGGCTCACGATCCCGCGGGTCTCGCGCGACCAGTACAAGTCCGGCGGGCACCTGCCGGTGCGCGACGTCGCGCCGGGCGACTTCCTGTTCTACGCCCACGACCCGTCGGATCCGAGCACGATCTACCACGTCACGATGTACATCGGCGACGGGAAGATGGTCGAGGCGCCCAACCGCAATTTCCCCGTCCGGGTGCAGCCGGTCCCGTGGGACTTCGCCGACCTCGTGCCGCTCGCCACCCGGCCGGGGACCACGCCGAACCCGGCCTGAACGGGGTCGAGGCGCCATCATGGGCGGCATGCGCTCCCCGCTCTCGGACTACCTCGACTCCGCGGTGCCCGGTGCCTGCCCGGACCACCTCGTCGTGCCGCGCTCACTGGCCCAGTCGATGCCGCTGCGCTGGCAGCAGGTCTTCGTCGGGCTGCTCACCGACCTGCACGAGGCCTACCCCGACGTCGTCTGGCCCGAGTACGCGGTGTCCGCGGTGCGCGCCGAGCCCCTGACCGAGCTCGACGACGCCCAGCTCGCGACACACGGCTACGTCACCGAGCTGGGTCCCGACGGGGATCTCGAGTACCGCGACGTCGACGACCGTGTGGTCCCGGGGTCGCTGCCGGTCCGGGTGGAGGTGCCGGACACGGTGCCGCCGGCGTCGGCGGGGCAGGTGCCGCGGGGGACCGTCGTCCTGCGCTGACTTCACGGGACCCCGCTGCGCTCACGCCGCTGAGCCGATCATGCTGCTGAGCCGATCATGCTGCTCGCGCCGGTCGGTTCCGGGGATCTGCGCGCTCCGTGGCCGGGCGACGGCGAGATGCACCTCAGCGGGAATCGTCGATCCCCACGGCCCGCTGAGCTGCATCTCGCGGTGCGACAGGGATACCTCCCCTGCGGAATTCGCTTACCCGGTAAGCGAGTTCCGGGCTGCCCGTCACCATGTCCGGTGCGCCCCGACCGGTGCGCGACGGCGCCGGGCCGCGTCGGCGAGCCGGTCCAGCTCACGGACCAGGTACGTCGCGTCGGCCGGTCCGGCGTGCACGACGGCGTCGTCGGGCAGCGGGCCGCCGACGACGTCCGGGGTCGGGCGCCGTTGGACGTAGCAGCCGTCCGGGGTGGCGTGCACCAGCAGGACACCCGGCGCGCGGCACGGGTCGGGTCCCTTGCGCCCGGCACCGAGCTGGGCGACGCCCTCGGTCCGTCCCATCCGCCGCGGCACTTCGGCCTCGGCCGCGGTGCAGCCCCGCCGGAGGAGCTCGTGGACGAGCCGGTCGGCGTCGCCGTCGGCGCGCTCGACGGCGTCCCCCAGCACCGCGACGGGAATCTGCACCCCGACACCGGGGCCCGGGACGACCTCGCCGAGCAGCTCGACCAGGACGGTGGACGCGTCGTCGGGCCGGACGCGCACGAGCGCGACGTCGTCGTCGATCCGGGTGGCCAGCACCGCGCGCCCGGCCCGCCGCGCGACCAGCGCACGCTGCCACGACGGGGGTGCGACCACGAGGTCGTGCTGGAACTCCGGTGCGACGACCGTGCGCAGGTCGTCGACCAGGTTCGGCTCGAACACGGTGCCGGTGAACAGGCCCCGCGCCGCCAGGGTGTCGAGGCACCCCCGTACGAGGCGGGCCCGCTCGACGTCGGTGAACCCGGGACTGAGGAGCTCCAGGACCGCGGGGTTGCGACCGAGGTCGAGGAGGTCCCGGGCGACGTCGAACTCGGCGGCGGTGAGGACGGTGGCGCGGTTCCAGTCGATCATCGGTGGGGCTCCTCGGGTGCCAGGACGGCGTCGGTCGCGGCGATCTCGATGTCGAACACCTCGTCGGTGGGGACGACGTAGCGGTTGCGGTGGTCCTGGGCGTCGCGGCCGCCCGCGCCGCCGGCCATCGGGCCGTAGCCGCTCGGGCCGGTGCCCCGTCCGGTGGTCTCGCCGGGGCGGGCGGACCAGGCCGGGTCGGTGGACCGGTTGCCGGGGCCGAACGGCTCGAACGGCCGTCCGCCACCGGACCCCGTCCCGCCGGGGAGGCGCTCGCCGTACCCGGGGCCGCGGGCCGATGGCGGGAGGAGTGGCTGCGCCCGGGTCCGCTCGCCGAACTGGCGCCCGAGGTCGACGCGGGTGCCGAACGGATCGGGGCCCGGTGCCGTCGACGTGGGGTACGCGCCCTGGGGTGGCGCGAGCCGGTACGGGTCCGGGGCGGGCGTGGTCGGTGGGTCGAGGCGCTGGGGTGCGACGACGTCGGCCGGTCCGGGCAGCCCGGTGTGGTCCCGGTCGGTGCCGTCCCCGCTGGTCCCGGGCCCGTCGGGGCCAGCGGGTCGCCCGACGTCCGGCGTGCCGGGACCCGAACCTCCCGACCCACCGCTCCCCCGCCCGCCGACTCCCCGCCCGCCGGGAGCCTCGACGCCGCCCGGTCCGGGCCGGGGCCCGGCGCCCGGCGGACCCGGTGCGACGCCGCCCGGTCCTCCGCCGCCGACACGGGCGGCTCCGCCGCCGTCCCCGACGGCGGCCGGGCCGAACCCGCCGGCCCCGTCCGAGCTCGGCGGCGGACCTCCGGCACCGGTGGGCGCCGCGGCCGAGGCCGGGTCGACGGTGAGGAAGCGGTCGTCGATCGCCGACGCGGTGGCGAGGTGCTCCTGCAGCACACGGTCGGCCTCCTCGCTGTGCCGCTGGTCGCGTTCGAGCGAGGTCACGTAGTCGGCGACGGTGGCGCCCAGACCGGTCAACGGGGCGCCCGCCAGCAGGTGGGCGTTGCGGACGCCGCTGGTGAAGATGCCGGGCGGGGTGGGGTCCAGGGCGGCGATGGCGGCCTGGGTGCGGTCGAACGACTGTCCGTAGGCGTCCAGCTGGGTCGCGCCGTTCGCGGTGACGGGGGCGGTGCACGTCATCGAGGTGGTGATGCCGTCGAGGGACTGCTGGGCGGCGGCCGCGGCGGGGCCCTGCCAGGAGACGCCGAGCTCGGTCATGCGCTTCCTGGCCTCGTCGGCCGCGGCACGGAGTTCGGTGTCCGCGGTCCGGAGCGCGGACGCGGCGTCGACGACCGCGGACGAGCCGGGTTTGCCGACCACCCAGGCGTACTTCTCCTGGAGGGACTTGGCAGCGAAGTTGAAGCCCTGGTGGAACGCCATTCCCGTGTCCTCGTGATGGGTGGAGCGACGGTCAGATCCGGAAGGACCTCTCGATCGCGGCCTCGTCGATCCGGTACGACGAGGCAACAGCACGCAGCGACGTGACGGCCTGTTCCAGCTCGGCCCGGTGGGCCATATGACGATCGATGATCGCCGCGAACTTCTCGTCGAACACAGGTGTCGCCATCCCTGAGATCGGGTCCTCGCCGCACGGGCCGACCGTGCAGCCGAGCGCGTTCTGGAGGGCGGCGCGAATGGCCTCAGCCTGCTGCGCGAGTGAGCGTCCGACGCTGAGGACGTTGTCGGGAGACACCTGACTGATCAGGTTGTTCAAGCTCGGTGCAGCCGACGGACTCATGAGCGGGCAAAGTAGTCGGCGATCCGGGCGAACGTGGGTCGTCCGAGCGACTGCTTCGCGGTCGTGAATCGCGAGGGTCAGCTCGGTGCCAGCACTGCGAGAGCCTCGTCGAGGACCTCGTGCGCCCTGTCGCAGGGTGCGCGTACGGCACTACCGGCTTGGCGCAGTTCGTCGGTGGGTACCGAGGCCTGAGCTCGCACGGACGTCGAGGGGCCGCTGTCGGCCACGGCTTCGCACACGGTCAGCCGGGAAGTGGACCGGTCGTTCTCGATCACGTCATATCCCCGGGCCTGACCGGAGGAGGAACCCGCCGACCGGAGATCTGCTGCGGGGATGGGAAGGAACTGCAGGTTGATGTCGATCCGCGGGTTCCCGGTCCCGAAGTAGCCGCATGACGGGGCCCGCGTCCCGCGTATCGCCGCGTCGTTCTTCCGGGGGTCGCGGAGTTCGAGCGCCCCGAGCATCTGTGCGGACAGGAGATCGCAGGGATGCTTGTTCGTGACGTCGATCGGACTCGGTCCGGCCGCTGGTGGCCGGTCCGGCCCCGGAGGCGTGGCGCCCGAGCCGCAGGCGGTGGCCGTGGCGGTGAGGACGGCGGCCAACGACCCCAGTACGAGCCGACGCGCAGCCGGTACGAGCACGTGATCCTCCGTCGACGATCGACCGGCCACAGGCTAGCCCGCCCCACGGACCTGCACACGTGAACGTCGCGGATAAAAGTTGAGTCCCCCGGGAACAAGTCTCTCGGGTGGTCCGTTGACCCCCACGAGAGCAAGTTGAGCAGAGCCCACTCAAGGGCGATGCGCGAGCTGCTCCCCGGTTTGGTACAACTTGAGCCGGACGCACTCATACCCCACACATCTCGGAGGCAGTCACCATGGCTCGTACGGTCGGTATCGACCTCGGGACCACCAACTCCGTCGTCGCCGTCCTCGAGGGTGGCGAGCCGACGGTGATCGCGAACTCGGAGGGTGCCCGCACCACTCCGTCGATCGTCGCGTTCGCGCGCAACGGTGAGGTCCTCGTCGGCCAGTCGGCGAAGAACCAGGCCGTCACCAACTCCGACCGCACCTTCCGCTCGGTCAAGCGCCACATCGGCACCGACTGGAAGACGCCGGAGATCGACGGCAAGACCTACGCGGCGCAGGAGATCAGCGCCCGCGTCCTGCAGAAGCTCAAGCGGGACGCCGAGTCCTACCTGGGCGACGAGGTCACCGACGCCGTCATCACGGTGCCGGCCTACTTCGAGGACGCGCAGCGCCAGGCGACCAAGGAGGCCGGTCAGATCGCCGGCCTGAACGTGCTCCGCATCGTCAACGAGCCGACCGCGGCCGCGCTGGCCTACGGCCTGGACAAGGGCGACAAGGAGCAGACCATCCTGGTCTTCGACCTGGGTGGCGGCACGTTCGACGTGTCCCTGCTGGAGATCGCCGAGGGCGTCGTCGAGGTCAAGGCGACCAACGGCGACAACCACCTCGGTGGTGACGACTGGGACGAGCGGATCGTCACCTGGCTCGTCGACAAGTTCAAGTCCTCCCAGGGCATCGACCTGACCAAGGACAAGATGGCGATGCAGCGGCTCCGCGAGGCCGCGGAGAAGGCGAAGATCGAGCTGTCCAGCTCGTCCTCGACCAGCATCAACCTGCCCTACATCACGGTCGACTCCGAGAAGAACCCGCTGTTCCTGGACGAGACGCTGTCCCGCGCGGAGTTCCAGCGGATCACCCAGGACCTCCTGGACCGCACCCGTCAGCCGTTCAACCAGGTCATCAAGGACGCCGGCATCTCGGTGAACCAGATCGACCACGTCGTGCTCGTCGGTGGCTCCACCCGGATGCCCGCCGTCACCGAGCTCGTCAAGGAGCTGACCGGCGGCAAGGAGCCCAACAAGGGCGTCAACCCGGACGAGGTCGTCGCCGCCGGTGCCGCGCTGCAGGCCGGTGTGCTCCGCGGTGAGGTCAAGGACGTCCTGCTGCTGGACGTCACCCCGCTGTCCCTGGGCATCGAGACCAAGGGCGGCGTCATGACCAAGCTGATCGAGAAGAACACCACGATCCCGACCAAGCGCTCGGAGATCTTCTCCACCGCGGATGACAACCAGCCGTCGGTGCAGATCCAGGTCTACCAGGGCGAGCGCGAGATCGCCGCGTACAACAAGAAGCTCGGCATGTTCGAGCTGACCGGCATCGCGCCGGCCCCGCGCGGCGTCCCGCAGATCGAGGTCTCCTTCGACATCGACGCCAACGGCATCGTCAACGTGTCCGCCAAGGACATGGGCACCGGCAAGAGCCAGGAGATGACGATCACCGGCGGGTCGGCGCTGTCCAAGGACGACATCGACCGCATGGTCAAGGAGGCCGAGGCGCACGCCGAGGAAGACGCCAAGCGTCGCGAGGAGGCGGAGACCCGCAACCAGGCGGAGACCCTCGTCTACCAGACGGAGAAGTTCGTCAAGGAGAACGACGACAAGCTCCCCTCCGACGTCAAGGACTCGGTCAACGCCGCCCTGGGTGAGACCCAGGAGGCGCTGAAGGGCACCGACCACGAGGCGATCAAGTCCTCGATGGAGAAGCTCGCCACCGAGTCCCAGAAGATGGGGTCCGCCCTGTACTCGCAGCCCGGTGCCGAGGGCGCCGCGGGTGCCGGTGCCGAGGGTGGTGCCGGCGCGACCGGTGCCTCCGACGCGCAGGACGACGTCGTCGACGCCGAGATCGTGGACGACGACAAGGACGCCAAGGGCGGCAAGTGACGGCCGGCGGCCATCCACGGGACGACAGGACGGTCGACATGGCAGACGAACAGAAGCAGGAGGAGCCGGTGACGTTCCGGGACCGCCGCAAGGTGGACCCGGAGACCGGCGAGGTCCGTCCCGACGCCGACGCGACCGGGGCCGCCGACACGGCGGCCCCGGCCGGGGACGGCGAGCAGGTCGCGGGCCCGGCCGACGGGGAGGACCCGGAGGTCGAGAAGCTGCGGGCCGAGGTCGCCGAGCGCACCGCGGACCTGCAGCGGGTCAGCGCCGAGTACGCCAACTACCGGCGTCGAGCCGACCGCGACCGTGAGCAGACGAAGGTGGACGCGAAGGTCTCCTTCGCGAACGACCTGCTGGTCGTGCTCGACGACTTCGAGCGCGCCGCCCAGCACGGCGACCTCACGGGACCCTTCAAGGCCGCTGCGGACAAGGTCACCGCGGTGCTGACGAAGCTCGGTCTCGAGCCGTTCGGGACCGAGGGCGAGCCCTTCGACCCGCAGCTCCACGAGGCCGTGCAGCACGAGCCGGCCGAGGGCTCCGGCCCCACGGTCACCGTGCTGTCGACGGTGCTGCGTCGTGGCTACCGCATCTCCGACCGGGTCCTTCGGCCGGCGATGGTGACCGTGCAGGACCGCCCCGAGGTAGAGGCCGAGGCACAGGCCGAGACCGACGCCGCGGGCGGCGCGGACGCCGGCGACGGCGAGCCGCAGAACCCGGCCTGACCAGGACGGGTAGGGACGTGACCACGCGGTGCGGCGGGAGACGACCGGTCTCCCGCCGCGTCGCGGGCGTGAACGGAAAGGAGGCGGAGTGACCCAGCGCGACTGGATCGAGAAGGACTACTACCGCGAGCTGGGCGTCTCCTCGACGGCGTCCCAGGACGAGATCAAGAAGGCGTACCGAAAGCTCGCCCGCGAGCTGCACCCGGACGCGAACCCCGGCGACGAGAAGGCCGAGGCCCGCTTCAAGGCGGTCTCCGAGGCCTACGGCGTGCTGGGCGACGAGTCCAAGCGCAAGGAGTACGACGAGACCCGCGCGATGTTCGCCGGTGGCGGCGGCTTCGGTGGGTTCGGCACCGGTGGTGGCTTCCCCGGCGGCGCGCGACCCGGTGGCGCCGGCCAGGGTGGCTTCGACATCAACGACCTGTTCGGCCAGGCCGGCCGCGCGGGCGGTGCCGGGGCCGGTGCGGGCGACTTCAGCGACATCCTGGGCGACATCTTCGGCCGCGCCGCGCGCAACAGCGCCGGCGGTGCGGGCGGGTACGGCACGGCCGGTGCCCGCCGCGGCCAGGACGTCGAGAGCAGCCTGACCATCTCCTTCGAGGACGCGGTGCGCGGCGCGACGGTGCCCATCAAGCTGTCCTCGCCCGGGCGGTGCGAGCGCTGCGGCGGCACCGGGTCCCGGCCCGGCAGCACCCCTCGCACCTGCCCCACCTGCGCCGGTCAGGGCCTGGTGAACCGCAGCCAGGGCGCGTTCTCGTTCTCCGAGCCGTGCCGCGACTGCCGCGGGACCGGGCGCATCATCGACGACCCGTGCCCCGAGTGCCACGGCGACGGCGTGTCCACCCGGACCCGGTCGCTGTCCATCCGGGTCCCCGCGGGCGTCGACGACGGTCAGAAGATCCGGCTCCCCGGACAGGGCGAGCCCGGGCGCGGCGGGGCCCCCGCCGGGGATCTCTACGTGACCGTGAGCGTGACCCCGCACCGGATCTTCGGGCGGTCGTCGAAGAACCCCGACGACCTGACCCTCACCGTGCCGGTGACCTTCCCCGAGCTCGCTCTGGGCGCGACCCTGACGGTGCCCACACTCGACGGCACCGTCTCGCTGCGGATCCCGCCGGGCACCACCAGCGGCCGCACGTTCCGGGTGTCGGGGCGTGGGGTCGAACGCAAGAACGGGAAGAAGGGCAACCTGCTGGTCACCGTCGAGGTGGCGGTGCCGCAGAAGCTGGACGAGGCGGCGAGGAGCGCGCTGGAGGCCTACGCCGAGGCGACGTCGTCGTTCGACCCGCGGGCCGACCTGCTCGGTAGCGCCAGGAGGTGATGGCGGTGTCCGGACGACGCACCCCCCGTGACGGGGAGGAACCGCCGACGGTCGACGTGGCACACGACAGCCCGGTGTTCGTCATCTCGGTCGCCGCGCAGCTGTCCGGCCTGCACGCCCAGACCCTGCGCAGCTACGACCGGATCGGCCTGGTCAGCCCGGGCCGGTCCGCGGGCGGCGGACGTCGCTACTCCCAGCGCGACATCGCCCTGCTCCGCGAGGTGCAGCGGCTCTCCCAGGAGGAGGGCGTGAACCTCGCGGGCGTCAAGCGGATCATCGAACTGGAGCAGATGGTCGACCAGCTCTCGGCGCGCCTCGAGGAGGTGACCGCCGAGCTGGACGCGGTCCGCGCCGCCGCTGCGCAGGCCACCGCGGCGGTGCACCGCTCCTACCGGCGCGACCTCGTGCCGGTGGACCGGCGTCAGGCCGTCGTGCGCTGGCGCCCGGCCGACGACGGCTGAACCCGCTCCGTCGCGCACCCCGGCGTCCTCCGTCGGAACCGGGGTGCGGGACCGGGCCTCGCGCGGCGACGACCGTCGTGCCCGGGCCACGAGCCGGTCAGGCGGCCGTCAGCGCTCCGCGCCGGGCCAGCAGGCCCAGCATCACGGCTCCGGCCAGCGGCACCGCCGCCAGGACCAGGAACGGCAGGGCGGGTGGGAACGCGGGGTCGAGCAGCGCCCCGACCCCCGTCGAGCCGACGAGCACCATCAGCCCGCCGAACGAGGCGAGCACCCCGAAGTGGGCGCCCAGCCTGCGTTCCCCGGCCAGCCGCGGGACGAGATCCTGCGCGACCGGCACGGCGAACATCTCGCCGAAGGTCAGCAGCAGCACCATCAGCACCGCGGGCGTGAGCGCCCACCACCCCGGCAGGTCCGGCAGCAGCCGCGCCACCGCGACGACGGTGAACGACGCGGCCATCAGGCAGAACCCCAGCACCACCGCGCGGCCCGCCCCCATCCGGCTCCCCCAGGCCGTCACCCGCATCTGCAGACAGATCACCAGCACGGACATCATCACGAACAGGAAGCCGAGCGCGGCGGTGCGCCCGACGCGCTCCAGCTCGTCGGGCAGGGCCAGGTAGAGCTGGTTGTAGCAGAGCAGCCAACCCGAGTAGCCGACCGCGAACAGCAGGAAGCGTCGGTTCCCCAGCACCTCGCCCCAGCCGGCGAGCATCGGCTGCCCGGCCTGCTCGGGCTCGCGCCACGGCAGCCACCGCCAGTGCGCCAGACCCACCAGCACGAAGCCGGCGGCGGCGACCAGGCAGGCGAGCTGGAAGTCGACCACCATGAGCGCGGTGCCGACCAGCGGCCCGGTGACGGTCCCGACCTGACCGGCGACGGCGAACATCGAGAACACCTCGGTCCGCGCCGGGCCCTCACCGGCGCGCTCCCGCTCCCCGGCCTCCCGCGCCAGCGACGACTCGACCGCCGGCGAGAACAGGGCCGCCGCGAACCCGGTCAGCAGCGCCCCACCGATGACCGCGGGCAGCGATCCGGCCGCGCCGAGGAGGATGAAACCGATCACGCGCAGCGAGCACCCGACGAGCACGACCGGCTTCGCACCGAACCGGTCGGTCAGGGTCCCGCCGATCACGAACAGTCCCTGCTGGCTGAACGTCCGCAGCCCCAGCACCAGCCCGACGGCCGCCGCGGCGAGCCCGAGGTCCTCGGCCAGGTGCGTCGCCAGGTAGGGCAGCACCATGTAAAAGCCCACGTTGAAGGCCATCTGGGTGCTGATCAGCAGCTTCATGACCGGGGGGAGCCCGCGGAACTGGGCCCACCGGCCCGGTCGGAGCGGCGTCGGGGGACGCGGGTCCGACTCGGGATCGGCGGGTCGGCGGAGCAGGCTGCGGAGCACCACGAAGTGGTACCAGGTCGCCGTCGGCAGTCGCGACTCGATGGCAACAACGACATATGCGCATGCGTGAAGATGCTTGACCGTATGTACAGGCTTACCGAAGATCTCCCGGGCGCCGGGTGACACACGGTCGAGGGCGCCGGAGAGGCCAGGTCGTGATGCCCGCCGCCGTGCGCGCCGTCGTAGCACCCCGTCGTTCCCGCTTGCGGGTCGCCGCCGCCCTGGTGGTGAGCGCCGCGGTCCTCACCGCGTGCGGCGGCACCGGTGGCGGGAGCGGTCGGGTCGTGCCGGACGGGCAGGCCACGATCGCGATGGCCTTCGGCCCGTCGGCCGGTTACGGCGTGGACACCGACGACGCGTTCGTCCTCTCCCAGCTCGGGGTGACCGAGTCCCTGGTGGCGTCCGGCCCGGACGGGCAGCCCCGACCCGCACTGGCGACGGCGTGGGCCCAGCAGTCCGACCCGCGGACCTGGCGGTTCGAGCTGCGTCCCGGCGTGACCTTCCAGAACGGCGAGCCGCTCACCGGGCAGGCCGCCGCGACCGCCCTGAACTGGGTGGCCGGCGTCGCCGCGCCGCCGCGCGCGGTGCGCGGGATCGGCCTGCAGGCCGCCGCGGACGGCGCGGCTGCCGTGCGCGTCACGACGGCGAAGCCCGACCCGATCCTGCCGCTGCGGCTGTCCAGCGTGAACACAGCGATCCTGGCGCCGTCGGCGTACCGGGCCACGCCGCCGTCGGTCCAGCAGACCGGCACCGGCCCGATGACGATCACCCGGACGAACGGCACCCAGTCGGTGACCCTCGCCCGCAACGACCGCTACTGGGGTGAGCGCCCGCAGCTGGCCGGTGTCACCGCGAACTTCGTGCCCGACCCGGCCGCCCGCGCACTGGCCCTGCGGGCCGGCGACGCCGACATCGCCCAGGAGCTCCCCGAGTCCAGCGCGCTGGAGTTCACCGGCGACGAGTACGTGAACCAGACCGTCGCCGCGCCCCGGACCGCGTCGCTGGTCCTCAACCAGTCCCGCAGGCCCTTCGCCGACATCCGGGTGCGGCAGGCCGTCGCGGCCGCCGTGGACCGCACCGCGCTCGGTGAGCAGGCGCTCGCCGGGTCGGCGATCCCGGCCTCGGAGCTGTTCGGCCCGGCCGTGGCGTGGGGCTCGCAGGACGCCCCGCCGCCGGCCGACCCCGCGCGCGCCCGGCAGCTGCTGGCCGAGGCCGGCTACGGCCCTGGCAACCCGCTGCGCATCGAGCTGGGGTCCTACGGCGCCCGCCCCGAGCTCCCGACGCTGGTCACCGCCGTCCAGGAGATGCTCCGCGGGGCCGGCATCGAGGTCACCGTGCGCATCGGCGACTACGACGCCCGCGAGCCGCAGCTGCTCGCCGGTGACTTCGACATGTACCTGCTCTCGCGCAGCTACCTGGTCGACGTGCCGGACGCCGGCGCCACGCTGGCCACCGACTACACCTGCCAGGGCTCCTACAACCTCAACCACTACTGCTCGCCCCAGTTCGACGCCCTGCTCGCCCCGCTGGCCAACGAGACCGACCCGGCCGCACGACAGAAGGTCTTCACCGAGGCCGCGGCGAAGCTGAACGCCGACGTCGTCGGAGTCCCGCTGGTGCACACCAACGCCAACGGCGTCGGGCACCGGGTCACCGGCTACACCGTCGACCCGCTGGCCAAGTCGCTCGTCGTCCCCGGGCTGGCGACCACGGAGTGACCGCACTTGTCGCACGCAGGCTGCTGGCGCTGCCGCTGGTCGCCGTGGCCGCGGCGGTGCTGGTGTTCCTGCTCCCGCGGTTCTCCGGACAGGACACCGCGCTCGCGATCCTGCGCAGCCGGACCGGGGAGTCCGACCCGGACCCGTCGGTCCTGGCCGCGCTGCGCGAGCAGTACGGCCTCGACGGCACCTGGTGGGACCAGTTCACCGGCTGGGCCGGCGCGCTGCTGCGCGGCGACCTCGGGATCTCCTGGACCAGCCGCACCCCGGTCTCGGGCCTGCTCTGGCCCGCGCTCGGGGTGTCGCTGACCCTCACCGTCGCCGCGCTGGTACTCGCGGCCCTGGTCGGGATCCCGCTCGGGGTGCGCGCCGCGCGTCGCCCCGGTGGCCGGCTCGACCGGGCCCTGACCACCGGATCGGTGCTGGGCGTCGCGATCCCCGAGTTCGTGCTCGGGACGGCGCTGGTGCTCGCCTTCGCCGTCACCGTGCCGGTGCTGCCCGCGACCGGCTGGGGCGACGTGGACCAGGCGGTGCTGCCGGTGGTCACCCTGGCCGCGTTCCCGGCCGCGCTCGCCGCCCAGCTGGTGCGCGCCGAGACCGTCGACGCGCTGGCCCGCCCGCACGTCGCCGTCGCGCGGTCCAAGGGCATCAGCGACGGGCGGGTCCTGTGGCGCCACGGCGGCCGCCTGGCCCTGACCTCGGTCACCTCGCTGTCCGGGCTGTTCCTCGGCGGGTTGCTCGGCGGCTCGGTCGTGGTCGAGGTGCTGTTCGCGATCCCCGGCCTGGGCCGCCTGCTCTACGACGCCGTCCTCGGCCAGGACCTGCCGGTCGTGCAGGCCGGGCTGCTCGCGATCGTGCTGATCGCCGCCGTCGCCGGGATCCTCGCCGAGCTGCTCGCGCTCGCGCTGGACCCGGTGGCCCGGAGCGCCGTCCGGTGACCGCCTCGGTGCTGGCCCGCCCCGCGGGCGCCGCCGCGCGCACCACCCGGCGCGCGGCGGTCCTGCAGGTCGGGGCGCTGGTCCTGCTCGGTGTGCTGGTGCTGTTCGCCCTGCTGCCGCTCGACCCGGTCGCCAACGACCTGTCCCACCGCTTCGCCGGGCCGTCGGCCGCGCACCCGCTCGGCACCGACCAGCTCGGCCGGGACGTGCTGGCGCGGCTGGCCGTCGGCGCTCGGCTCTCGGTCGGGTTCACCCTGGTCGCGCTCGCGTTGTGCGCGGGGATCGGGACGGTGCTGGGCGTGCTCGCCGCCTGGTGCGGACGGGCGGTCGGCCAGCTGTTCCAGCGCACCATCGACGTGCTCGTCGCGATCCCGGCGGTGCTGATCGGGCTGGTGGTGGTCGCCGCGTCCGGCGGGGCCCCGGGGGTGTGGTCGCTGCTGGTGGCGATCGTCGTCGCCGGGTGGACGCCGTTCGCCCGGCTCACCTACCAGCTCGTGGTGCGCGAACGCGCCCGCGAGTACGTCGAGGGCGCCGTCGCCGTCGGCGCGGGGCCGCTGCGGATCGCGTTCCGGCACGTGCTGCCGAACCTCGCCCGGCCGCTGCTGTCGCACCTGTGCCTGCGGTTCGCGAACGTCCTGCTGACCGTGGCCGGGCTGTCCTTCCTCGGGCTCGGGCCGCAGCCGCCCACCCCGGAGTGGGGGGCGATGCTCGCCGCCGGCCGGCAGTTCCTGTTCAACGCCCCGCAGCTCGTCCTGCTGCCCGCGCTGGCCGTCGTCGGGACGGCGCTGCTCGTCACCGCACTCGGCCGCGGGCTGGAACGCCGGTGGACGACCGGTCCGACCGGACAGTTCTGACATCGCTTCGTTCCTGCCAGACTGCTGCGAGTACGGGTGAACGGCAGGAGGTACGTCGTGGCGAGGATCGGAATCGACGGGCGGCGCACGGGTGAGGCGCGCCCGGAGCTCAAGAGCCTGGTGGACGAGACCGGGGTGGTGCCCCGCGCGGCGGAGCTCGGCGAGGCCCGGGAGGTGCTGGCCCGCGAGGGCGTCGTCCACATCCCCGGCGCCGGTCCGGACCCGGAGGCGATGGTCGTCGCCGCGGCCACCCTGCTCGGCGGACGGCTGCGCGAGCTGTTCGGCATCCGGCCTCAGGGCGGTACCGACTCCCCGGTCCTGGGTCTGCACAACGACGGCGCCTACCTGGAGGCCGACGTGCACGGCCGCACCGTGCGGCTGCGCGACCCCGACGAGGACTTCCTGTTCATGCACTGCACGTCGCCGGCGCCGTCCGGGGGCGACTCGGTGCTCGTCGACGGCTACGCGCTGGCCGACCGGCTCGCCGCGGAGCACCCGTCGCTGTACGGGTTCCTGACCGGCAGCGACGTCGACTTCTTCGGCAGCCGCACGAACCCGCCGCGCGGGGTCCCGCTGACGCCGCTGCTGCGCCGGATGATCGAGCACACCCGGGGTGGTCGGCGCGCGGTCCGGGCGAGCGACTACGTGCTGCCGGTGCCGCGCGAGCCGTACTGGGACGCCCACCTCGCGCACATCGAGTCCTACGCCGACGTGCTCGCCACCGCGTTCGACGCGGCGCCGCGGTTCCGGCTGGAGAGCGGCGACCTGCTGGTCCTGGACAACTACCGCTTCCTGCACGGCCGGGACGCGTTCACCGGCACCCGGGAGCTGCACGTGCTCTCGGTGCGGACGACCGAGGCGTTCTGAGCCCCACCCCCCGACGCAAACGGCCGCCCTCCCGGTGCGGGAGGGCGGCCGTCGTGACGTACGGAGCCGCTCAGTCCATCGCTCAGTCCATCGTGAACGGGTCGTAGGTGATGCGGTCGAGCGGCGTGCCCGCGACCAGCATCCGCGACACCGTGGACCGGATCATCGCTGGCGACCCGCAGACCAGGACGTCGTGGTCGCTCCAGGCGCCGAACCGGGTCACGACGTCGGCCAGGGTGCCGGTCTCGGCGCCGGAGGGCTCGTCCTCGTACTCCACGACCGGGATGACATCGAGCCACGGGTAGTTGTAGGACAGCTTGCGCAGCGAGGTGAAGTCGTACAGGTCGTCCCACGTCCGGCCGCCGACGAAGACCTGGGTGCGCGGCGGCTGGGGGCGCCGGCCGACCTCGTCGAGCAGGGCCTTCATCGGCGCGACGCCGGTGCCGCCCGCCACCATCAGCAGCTCGCGCCGGGTGTTCTGCGGGACGGCCATCCGGCCCATCGGCGGGCCGATCCGCCAGGTCTCGCCGACCCGGCTGTGCGCGACGATCGCGCGGCTGACCCAGCCGCCCTCGACCGCGCGGACGTGGAACTGGATGGTCCCGTCGCGACGCGGCGCGTTGGCGGGGGACAGGTAGCGCCACAGCCGCGGGCGGTGCGGCGTCTCCACCGAGACGTACTGGCCGGCCTGGTACGGCACCGGCTGGTCGGTCGCGACGGTGACCACGGCCAGGTCCCAGCCGATCCGGCGGTGCTCGACGACCCGGCCCAGCCAGGACGCCGGCCCGCGCTCGGCCGCGGCGGCCTGCTGCATCGCGTCCGCGACGATCCCGTACGCGCCGACCCAGGCCTTCTCGATCTCCGGGGTCCAGTTCTCGCCCGCGAACGTGGCGATCGCCGACAGCAGCGCCGCGCCGACCGCGTCGTAGTGCTGGGACAGCACGCCGAACTTGCGGTGGTCGCGGCCGAGCTGCTGCAGGAACGGGACGAGGTCGTCGGGCTGGTCGACCATCTGCACCACGTGCACGAGGGCGCGCAGCAGCCGGCTGCGCTGCACCTCCATGTTCACGGGGAACAGGTCACGCGTCTCGGGTGCCTTGCTGAACAGCGTGGCGTAGAAGTGCTTGCCGATCTCCTCGGCCTGCGGCTCGACGAGGGCGAAGCTGGTCCGGATGAGCTCGACGGTGCGATCCGCCTCCGAGGCGGGGCGTCGCGGCGGGGCGACGTCGCCGGCGATCAGCTGGTCAGCAGTCATGCCTGGCGGACACTCTCCTCGGTCGTGCTCCGTGCCGCGGTGACACCGGGCGTCGACGCCCGCGTTCCGCCGGTTAGGGTACGCGAGAGACTCCGTCCGCCGGTACGGCGTACGCCGACCGGCTCACCAAGGTGTGGTGAGCGGGTACGCATCGTCACTCATCATCCGTTCGGGGACGGCGGTCACTCGTCATGGTGTGGGGGGCGCCGGGCTCAGGATAGCGCCCATCGTGCGGAAAGCCGACGTGGCGGTGGCCCGGCCGGTCGGAATGGTGATCGTTTGGTCCTGGCCGTGCCGGATGGCACGGTTGTCCTGTGCCGTTGCGAATCCCCGCCGTCGTCCTGCCCGGACGGGGCCGTCCGGCCGTGCCGCGGGTCGTCGTCCCCGCGCCCTCGGAGCGGGGCCCGTCCTCCGATGTCCGGGAGGTCCCGGAGGTCCCGGACGGACCGCACCGGCCCGGCTCCGCGGGTGAGCACGCGGTGCAGGCCGAGGTGGGCAGCTCCGCCCGCGCCGACCGGTTCTACGACGACCAGCTCCGCGACCGGCTGCTGCCCCGGATGATCGAGTTCGTCGGACGGATGGAGATGGCCTTCGTCGCGACGTCCGACGCGCACGGCGAGTGCGACAGCTCGCTGCGGGCGGGCCCGCCCGGGTTCCTGCACGTGCTGGACCCGCACACGCTGGCCTACCCCGAGTACCGGGGCAACGGCGTCTACGCGAGCCTCGGCAACCTGATGGAGAACCCGCACATCGGGCTGCTGATGGTCGACTTCACCGAGTCCCTGATCGGGCTGCACGTCAACGGCCGCGCCCGGATCATGGACGACGACGCCTTCCGCGCCGTCCACCCCGGGCGCGCGCGTGACGACCACGCCGCGGGCCGCCGCGTCGAGCGCTGGGTGGTGGTGGACGTCGAGGAGGCCTACATCCACTGCCGCAAGCACATCCCGCGGATGGAGCGGGTGACGCAGCGGCGGGCCTGGGGCACCGACGACCCGGCCCGCAAGGGCGGCGACTTCTTCGGTGCGCGGGGGACGGCGCCGCGCGTGCCGCGACCGCCGCGTCGGCGGTTCCCGAGCACGACCCATCTGGTGTCGGGCGCATCACGTTCGTTGCGCGGTCGTACCACCCGTCGCTGACCTGCGGTGACGAGGATGGCGCGACAGTGAGCCGATTAGGTGACGTTCGGACCGTCACTTCCGAGGCGCGGCCTCGTTGATCGCTGCAGATCGTCACCGGCCGGGCACATCTGGTCGAATCCGGGCGATCGGACGGGTTGCGGCTCCCACGGGCTCCGGGAGCCGCGACCACCCGTCCTGAATCGGATACACAGGAGAAGCAGGAATGCTGTCGAAGAAGAAGCTGGGCATGGTCGTGGCCGGCTCCGCCGCCGCCCTCGCCGCCGCCGCACCGTTCGCCTTCGCGGGCGACTACGGGAACGACAAGGGTCACCACCACGGTGGCGGCGACAAGAACTGCGCCTTCGAGGGTGGCGACGCGTCCGCCCGCGGCGGTGCCGAGGGTGGTCTCGCCGGCCTCAACGTCCTCGCCCCGATCGCGGGCAACCAGATTGCCAACATCGGCAACTGCAGCGACTTCCTGAACGACGTCGTCGACGTCAAGGACAACCTGAACGGCACCCAGATCGCGGTGCTCGGCGACAACCACCGCTGAGCGCGCCCTGCGCCACCGTTCCACCCCGCGGCCCGTCCGGATCCTTCCGGGCGGGCCGCGGTCGTTCCTCCGAACTCCCCCACCCTGAGTGGAACAGACTCAACTTTCCTGCTGTTGAACCTGTCGAGAGGCGTACCCTCCGGCACACTGTGAGAGCAGTGGCCCGGGGTGCCGCTCCCCATGCACAGACCGTCGGCACAGAAGGACCGGGAGGAACGCGGAGCATGGACTCCTTCAACCCCACCACCCGTACCCAGCAGGCCATCTCCGCAGCCGCCCAGGCCGCGACGCTGGCCGGGAACCCCGATGTCGGGCCCACCCACCTGCTGGGTGCCCTGCTGGCCCAGGGCGACGGCATCGCCGCGCCGCTGCTGGCTGCCGTCGGGGCGGACGCGGACGCCGTCCGATCCGAGCTGACCGCGCTGGGCAACCGGCTGCCGTCGGCCTCGGGCTCGTCGGTGAGCGCGCCGCAGCTGTCCCGTGACGCGCTGGCCGCCATCACCGCGGCCCAGCAGCTCGCCACCGAGATGGGTGACGAGTACGTCTCCACCGAGCACCTGCTCGTCGGGCTCGCGCGGTCCGGCGGCCCGGTCGCCCAGCTCCTGCAGCGCCACGGCGCCACGCCGGACGCGCTGCGCGAGGCGTTCGGCAAGGTCCGCGGCTCCGCCCGGGTGACCAGCCCCGACCCCGAGGGCAGCTACCATGCCCTGGAGAAGTACGGCCAGGACCTCACCGCCCGCGCGCGCGAGGGTGAGCTCGACCCGGTCATCGGCCGGGACACCGAGATCCGCCGCGTCGTACAGGTGCTGTCGCGGCGCACCAAGAACAACCCGGTGCTGATCGGTGAGCCGGGCGTCGGCAAGACCGCGATCGTCGAGGGCCTGGCCCAGCGGATCGTGGCCGGTGACGTGCCCGAGTCGCTGCGCGGCAAGCGGGTCGTCGCCCTCGACCTGGGGTCGATGGTGGCCGGCGCGAAGTACCGCGGCGAGTTCGAGGAGCGGCTCAAGGCCGTCCTTAAGGAGATCACCGACTCCGCGGGCGAGGTCATCACCTTCATCGACGAGCTGCACACGATCGTCGGTGCGGGCGCGTCCGGTGAGGGCGCGATGGACGCCGGCAACATGATCAAGCCGATGCTCGCCCGCGGTGAGCTGCGGATGGTCGGCGCGACCACGCTCGACGAGTACCGCCAGCACATCGAGAAGGACCCGGCGCTGGAGCGCCGCTTCCAGCAGGTGCTCGTCGGGGAGCCGTCGGTCGAGGACACCGTCGGCATCCTGCGCGGGCTCAAGGAGCGCTACGAGGTGCACCACGGCGTCCGGATCACCGACGCCGCGCTCGTCGCCGCCGCCACCCTGTCCGACCGCTACATCACCGCCCGGTTCCTGCCGGACAAGGCCATCGACCTGGTCGACGAGGCCGCGTCCCGGCTCCGGATGGAGATCGACTCGCGCCCGGTGGAGATCGACACCGTGGAGCGGGCCGTCCGTCGCCTCGAGATCGAGGAGATGGCGCTGGAGAAGGAGTCCGACGCGGCCTCGGCCGACCGGCTCGTCGCGCTGCGCGCCGAGCTGGCCGAGAAGCGCGAGGAGCTGGCCGCGCTGACCGCGCGCTGGCAGAACGAGAAGGGCGCCATCGAGGCGACCCGCGAGCTCAAGGAGCAGCTGGAGCAGCTGCGCGGCGAGTCCGAGCGGGCCGAGCGCGACGGCGACCTGGGCCGGGCCGCGGAGCTGCGCTACGGCCGCATCCCGGCGCTGGAGAAGGAGCTCGCGGAGAAGACCGCCGTCGTCGAGAAGCACGAGGACGTGATGCTCAAGGAGGAGGTCGGCCCGGACGACGTCGCCGACGTCGTCAGCTCCTGGACCGGCGTGCCCGCCGGCCGGATGCTGGAGGGCGAGACCGCCAAGCTCCTGCGCATGGAGGACGAGCTGGGCCGGCGCGTGGTCGGCCAGGCCGAGGCCGTGCGCGTGGTGTCCGACGCGGTGCGCCGGACACGTGCCGGCGTCGCGGACGAGAACCGGCCCACCGGGTCGTTCCTGTTCCTCGGGCCCACCGGCGTCGGCAAGACCGAGCTGGCCAAGGCGCTGGCCGAGTTCCTGTTCGACGACGAGCGGGCGATGATCCGCATCGACATGAGCGAGTACTCCGAGAAGCACTCGGTGGCCCGCCTCGTCGGTGCCCCTCCCGGCTACGTCGGGTACGACCAGGGCGGTCAGCTCACCGAGGCGGTGCGGCGGCGTCCCTACAGCGTCGTGCTGCTCGACGAGGTCGAGAAGGCCCACCCGGACGTCTTCGACACGCTCCTGCAGGTGCTCGACGACGGCCGGCTCACCGACGGCCAGGGCCGCACGGTGGACTTCCGCAGCACGATCCTGGTGCTGACGTCCAACCTGGGCAGCCAGGCCATCGCCGACCCCTCGCTGGACGACAAGGGGCGCAAGGACGCCGTCATGTCGGTCGTCCGGTCGCACTTCAAGCCGGAGTTCCTCAACCGGCTCGACGACGTCGTGGTCTTCCACGCGCTGTCGACCGAGGAGCTGACCCACATCGTCGACATCCAGGTCGGCGTGCTGGCGCGGCGGCTCGCGAAGCGGCGGCTCTCGCTGGAGGTCACCGACGCGGCCCGCGAGTGGCTCGCCCTCAACGGGTTCGACCCGGTCTACGGCGCGCGTCCGCTGCGCCGGCTGGTGCAGTCCGCGATCGGCGACCAGCTCGCCCGCGAGCTGCTGTCCGGCGGCGTCCGCGAGGGCGACACGGTCCGGGTGGACCTGGACCCCTCGGCCGACGGCGGGACCGGTGCCCTGGTCGTCGGCAAGGCACTGGAGCCGGTCGCGATCGCGAACTGATCCACCGGTTCGCCCGTGGGCCCCGACGGTGCACGTCATCGTCGGGGCCCACGGAGTCCTTCACCGCCGAGCAGCCCTCCGCCGGGCGGACCTGGCTGGACGAGTACCGCACCCGCATCGACACGATCCGGCTCCGGGCCGAGGAGGCCCGGGACCGGGTGGCGACGGTGACGGCGACCGCGCGCACCCGCGACGGCGCGGTCGTCGTCACCGTCGACGCGTCCGGGACGCTGACCGACCTGCAGCTCGGCGTACGGGCCGAGGAGCTGCCGCGGGCCCGGCTCGCCGAGACGGTCCTGCGGCTGAGCCGGGAGGCCGCCGCCGACGCCGCCGCGCAGGTGGCGGCCATCGTGGAGCCGCTGACGACGGGCGGCGGGCGGTGACGGGCCCCGGCTTCTCGGTCGACACCGACACGGTCTCGACCCATGCCGGGGTTCTCGACGACGCCGGCTCCACCGTCACCGGGATGCGCCCGTCGCTCGCCGAGCTCGACTCCGACGCCTACGGGGTCATCGGCGACTTCTTCTCCGCCCAGGCCACCTCGGCCATGCGGGCCGGGGTCGAGGCCGTGGACCGCCTCGCCTCGGAGCTGCACGAGCTGGCGACCGCGGCACGGGAGTCCGTCACCGCGTATCTCGAGGTGGAGAGCCGGGTGGTCGACGGCCTGCTCGGCGTCGACGTCCCGACGGCCCCGTCACCGGTCGGGGCGGACCGGTGACGGCGCCGGTCGAGGTGGAGGGGCCCGGCCCGCTCGAGGGTGCAGGGGTGTTCTCCTCGTTCGAGGACGTCGGGAAGGCGGTCGGGGAGCAGGACACCGGCGGCATCGTCACGGCCACGGCCGTCGCCGGGCTCGACACGCTGAGCGTGGTCGCCGACCCGCTGAAGGAGCTCGGGGCGGCCGGTGTCGGCTGGGCCATCGAGCACGTCGACTTCCTGCGCGAACCGCTGGACTGGCTCTGCGGTGACGCGAAGCAGATCGAGGCCCGGGCGAAGGACTGGCAGCAGATCTCCCGCGAACTGGCCGCCCTCGTCCCGGAGATCGAGACCGTCCTCGCCGCCCCCGGCGCCTGGACCGGCACGGCCGGGGACGCGTTCCACGGTGCCGCCGCGACACGCGTCGAGGCCGCGCGACGCCTGTCCGAGACCGCCCACGAGGTGGCCGACGTCGTGCTGACCTCGGCCTCGATCGTCGGTACCGAGCGCGCGGTCGTACGCGACATCATCGCCGAGTTCGTCGTGCGGCTCATTCCGAAGCTGCTCGCGTGGGCCGCGGGCGCCGTGGTGACGGTGGGGGTCGCCGCGCCGGTCGGCATCGCGGTCCTCGTCCTCGACGCCGTCGACCTGGCGCGCACGATCGTCCGCCGGGTCGAAGAGGTCATCGGGCTGCTGGAGGAGTCCGCCGCGGTGGCACGCCGGCTGGAGGACACGATGCGGACCGGGCTGCTGCCCGGGATCGCGGACCCGGCGGCGCGGAAAGCCGTCGAGGAGACCGTGACCCTCGGGCAGGACACGGTGCTGGAGTACGGCAAGAACGACGCGGCGCGCCGGGCCACGGCGGCCGAGTGGGACGAGGAGGCATCCGGCTGAGACCCCGACCGCGCCGAACGTGCACGTCCGTGTCGTGGCGTTACCACTCCACGAGCCCGGTCGGGACTACGCTCCCCGGCATGTCGGTCTGGTTCGTCATCGCCCTCGTCGCGATCGTCCTCGGCGTCGGTCTGCTGCTGTTCGACCGGTTCCGCGGGGGTGCGACGCGGGACCGCCGCCGCTGGGCCTCCATGCGGGAGTGGGAGTACCTCGAGTCCGATCCCGTCCTGCCCAGCCGCTGGCGCTACGGGACGATCCACCAGGGCGGCCCCGGCGTGGCCCGCAACCTGGTCTCGGGCGACGTCCCCACCCCGGACGGCCCGCGCAAGGCCTACGCGTTCGACCACGAGCAGGCCGGCCGGATCAGCTCGGTGCTCTGCGCCGTGCAGGTGCACGAGTCGCTGCCCGCCGCCGTCGAGCTGCGGCTGCCCTCGGCCCCGCTGCCCGACGACGCAGGCCTCGACCTGCTCGAGCCGGTCGGTGAGCGCTACGCCTTCGTCAGCGACGCCGACGCCGTCCGTCCGCTGCTGACCCCGCGGGTCGCCGACGCCAGCGACGCGGTCGGCGAGGACGTCGAGCTGCTCTGGGCCGAGGACGCCTGGGTGCTGGCCGCCGCGCCCGTCGGGATCTCCGCCGATCGGATGCAGGACCTGCTCGCCGACCTGGCCGAGGTCGCCACCGCTCTGGAGGAGGGGCTGCACGCCCGGCGTCCCACGATCGATTCCTGACCTGCGACATCTACGCAGCGTTGACTGATCACAACGCGATGTGACCACCCGAACGCGTTAAGCCGAACGGGTACCGCTAGCCTGATCGTGTGGCTCTGGCTCTCATCACCGGCGGCGGTACGGGACTCGGCGCGGCTCTGGCCGACCGACTGGCCGCGCGCGGACACGACCTCCTGCTCGTCACCCGCGACCCCGAGCGGGTCGCCCCCAGCGCCCGGGAGCTCGCCGCCCGGTACGGGGTGCGTGCCGACGTCCTCGTCGCGGACCTCGGCACCCGGCACGGCCTGTTCCGGCTCGAGGCCCACCTCGCCGGCCCGGAGGCCCCGGCCGTCGACATCCTCGTGCACGACGCACTCGCCGACGCGGCCGCCGCGTCGGACGCCGGACAGGTGGGCGTCGACCTCGGCACGACCGCGACGATGCGTCTCACCCACGCCGCGTTGCCCGGCATGCTGCGCCGCGGCGCCGGTGGGGTCGTCGCGATCAGCGGGGACGAGCAGTCGGCTGCGTGGGCGGTCTCGTTCGTCACCGCACTCGCCCCGACCCTGACCGGCGAGGTGCACGTCGTCGCCGTCCGGGGCGACGACCGGCCGGAGTGGACCGCCGACGCCGCCGACGCGGTGCTCGACGATCTCGACGCCGGCGTCGTCGTGAGCGCCCCGCAGACCGCACCGGCCCGTCCGGACCCGGCCCGGCGCGCCGTCGCCGCGGGGGTCCGGGTGGCCCGGCGCGCCGTCGAGCTGTTCGCCGACGCGACCTGGCAGCCCACCGGCCCCGCAGCCGCTGCCGCCCCGGACGCTGCCGCCCCGGCCGTCGCGAGCCCGGCCGCGCAGGCCCGGCCGGCCACGCCCGAGGAGCTGCTCGGCGGTGCCGGGTACCGGGAGCCGGCCCGGCTGCCGGACCTGCCGTCCCGCCCGGGTGCGGGACGCGCCGTCGTCGCGGCCGGGGACTGCGGGCGGCACTGGGCGGCCGGTCCGGTGCGGACCGCCGCGCAGCGGGCCCGGGCGAGCGCCGCGGCCCGCGACCGCTCCCGTGGCCACCGGATCTCGGCCTACATGACGTCGACGGTCACCAGCTCCTGACCGTCCGGGACGGCGCGGGATGATGTCGCGGTGACGACCACCGGGACCCCGCCGCTGCCGAAGGCCGAGCTGCACCTGCACATCGAGGGCACGCTCGAACCCGAGACCGTGTTCGAGCTGGCCAGGCGGCACGACATCGCGCTGCCCTACGCCTCGGTGGAGGACCTGCGGGCCGCCTACGACTTCACCGACCTGCAGTCCTTCCTCGACGTCTACTACGCCAACATGGCCGTCCTCCGGACCCGTGACGACTTCGCCGAGCTCGCGTCGGCGTACCTGCGGACCTGCCCGGAGCAGGGCGTGCGGCACGTCGAGATGTTCTTCGACCCGCAGGCCCACACCACTCGCGGCGTGGCGATCGGTGACGTGATCGGCGGCCTGACCGACGCGGTCGAGGCCCACGCCGGCGACGTGTCGGCCGGGCTGATCCTGTGCTTCCTGCGCGACCGCTCGGCGGCCGAGGCGGAGGAGACCCTGCGGGCCGCCGAGCCGTACCTGGACCGGATCGTCGGGGTCGGGCTCGACTCGGCCGAGGTGGGCCACCCGCCGTCGAAGTTCACCGCCGTGTTCGACCGCGCCCGCGAGCTGGGGCTCAAGCCGGTCGCGCACGCCGGGGAGGAGGGTCCGGCCGGCTACGTCACCGAGGCCCTCGACGAGCTGGGCGTGCTGCGCGTCGACCACGGCATCCGCGCCATCGAGGACGACGCGCTGGTCGCCCGCCTGGTCCGCGACCGCACCCCGCTGACGGTGTGCCCGCTGTCCAATGTCCGGCTCGCCTGCGTCCCCGGGATCGGGCTGCACCCGCTGCCGGAGATGCTCGCGGCCGGGCTGAACGTGTCGGTGCACTCCGACGACCCGGCCTACTTCGGCGGCTACGCCGACGCGAACTACGCCGCCGTCCGCGAGGGCCTCGGCTTCACCGACGACCAGCTCCGCACGCTGGCTGCGAACTCGTTCAGCTCGTCGTTCCTCGACGACGCGGCGACGGAGCGGCTGCTCGCCGAGGTGCACGCCTGGCGCTGACGGACCAGTCACACCTCTCGTCGACAAGTCGTTAGCTAGCTACTATCTAGTTAGCTAACGACTTGGAGGCGACCATGACCACCCCAATCCGCAAGATCGCGCTGGAGGAGCACTTCGGCGCCACCGAACCGGACATCGTCGAGCAGTCCGAGACCCACTTCACCCCGCAGGAGTGGCCCCGGCACCGGGCGATGTTGCTCGACATCCATGACGAGCGCCTCGCGCTGATGGACGAGTGCGCCATCGAGAAGTCGGTGCTGTCGCTGCTCTCCCCCGGCATCCAGTCCCTGCACGACGCACCCCGGGCCGTCGACTGGGCCCGCCGGCTCAACGACTACGCGGCCGCCCGGGTCGCCGAGCGGCCGGACCGGTTCGCCGCGTTCGCCGCCCTGCCGATGCAGGACCCCGACGCGGCGACCGCCGAGCTCCGTCGTGCGGTGCAGGACCTCGGACTGGTCGGTGCGCTCGTGAACGGCTTCTCCCAGGTCGGCGACGCCGAGACCGTCGTCTACCTCGACGACCCGCGCTACGCGGGGTTCTGGGCGACGCTGGAGGAGCTGGGCGTGCCGCTCTACCTGCACCCCCGCGACCCGCTGGAGTCGACGAGCCCGCAGTACGACGGCCACCCGTGGCTCTACGGCTCGGCGTGGGCGTTCACCGTCGAGACCGCCACGCACGCGCTGCGGCTGATGGGCAGCGGTCTGTTCGACCGCCACCCCGGCCTGCAGGTGATCCTCGGGCACCTCGGCGAGGTGCTCCCGTGGGTGATCTGGCGGGTCGAGCACCGCCTCGCCGTCGCACCGCGCGGCCTCGACGTCCGGCACGGCTTCGGCCACTACCTGCGGACCAACTTCCACGTCACGACGAGCGGCAACTTCCGCACCCCGGCGCTGCTCAACACGCTGCAGGAGATCGGCGCGGACCGGGTGCTGTTCTCCGCCGACCACCCCTTCGAGGACATGCGCGAGGCGGCCACCTGGTTCGACCGCCTCGAGCTCAACGACGCCGACCTGGCCCGGATCGCGCACGGCAATGCCGAACGGCTGCTCGGGCTCTGAGCGCTCAGGCCGGGCGGACCGGGGTGCCGGGCGCCGTGCCGTCCGGCCCCGCGGCGTCCGCCGCGTCGATCGCTGCGGCCAGCTCCCGCAGCGCGACGACGACGGCGTCGCGCCGCCCGGGCGGCAGCATCTCCAGCGCCTGCCGCTGGCGGGCCATGGTCCGGTCGCGTGCCTGCGCCCACGCCCGGAGCCCGGCGTCGGTCACCCGCACCTCGACCCGGTGCCCGGACGGACCCACCCGTTCGCGCACCACGAGCCCGCCGTCCTCCAGCCTGGACAAGGACCGGCTCAGCGTCGGCGAGCTGACCCCGACCTCGGCCGCGAGCCTGCCCACGGTCAGTCCCGGGGCCTCGGTCAGCGGGGTGATCACTGCGAACTCGGCATCGGACAGGGACGCACCGTCGGCCCGTAACGCCGACGCACGGGCCCGGTTACGGTGCATCCGCCGGTAGACGGCCTCGCAGGCGTCGGAGAAGGAGCCGACCAGGTCCGGCGATGCGGGCTCGGGTGTGCGGTCGCCTCCGGTGGGCACCGGCCGATCTTACGGTCAGGCCGTCGCGGCGAGCCGGACCGGGCGCAACGGGTGCAGCGGGCGCCCGGCACCGGTCCGGCCCCGCTCGACGTCGAACGGCGACAGCCGGAACCGGCGGGTCCGCAGCTGGTACTCCGCGGTGTTGGCCGGCCACATCACGACGTTGACGCCCTCGTCGTTCTGGTAGTAGCTGGAGCAGCCGCCGGTCTCGTACACGGTGCGGGCCGACCGGCGCCGGATCCGCCGCGTCCAGCGCTCCTCGACGGCGGGCTTCACGTCGAGCGCGCGGATGCCCTCGGCCGCCATCCGGCACACGGCGTCGGCGACGTAGCGGGCCTGGGCCTCGGAGAACAGCAGTGTCGAACTGGCCCCGCTGGTCGCGTTCGGACCCTGCATCAGGAACAGGTTCGGGAAACCGGGGTAGCTCATCCCCAGGTAGGCGCGCGGGTAGGAACCCCAGTGGTCGTGCAGCGAGCGGCCGTGCGCGTCGTGGATGCGGCGCGCGATCGGGGCGGTCGCGCCGACCTCGAACCCGGTGGTCAGCACGATCGCGTCGACCTCGGCGCGGCTGCCGTCGCCGGAGACGACGGTCCGCCCCTCGACCCGGGTGAGTCCTCCGGTGTGCAGCGTCGTGTTCGGCGCGCTCATCGCGGGCAGGTAGTCGTTCGAGACCAGCGGCCGCTTGCAGGCGTAGTCGAAGTCGGGGGTCAGCCGGGCACGCAGCTGCGGGTCGGGTGTCTGGGCGGCGAGGTGCCGGCGGCCGACCCGGGTGAGCGCCTCGCGCAGCAGCCGCGACCGGCGGGTGGCGGCGAGCAGCTCGGCGCCGACGTACATGACGTCGAACTGCATCCGGCACAGCAGCGGGTTCGCCGCCAGCGTGCGACGGGTGCGCTCACCGACGGGCCGCTCGGGCTTGGGGAGGATCCAGGCCGGGGTGCGCTGCAGGACGTGCAGCTCGGCGACGCGCGGCTGCAGCTCGGGGACGAGCTGGACCGCCGTCGCCCCGGTCCCGACGACCGCGACGCGCGAGCCGGTCAGGTCCGCGTCGTGGTCCCAGCGGGCCGAGTGGAACACCGGTCCGGGGAAGTCCGCGAGGCCCTCGACGTCGGGCAGCTTCGGGTCCGCGACCAGCCCCGCCGCGCTGACCAGCACGTCCGCGGTGAACTCGCCGGACGGGGTCGCGATCCGCCAGCGGGCGTCCGCGGGGTCCCAGCGCGCGGACAGCACGTCGGCGTCGAAGCGGACGTGGTCGAGCAGACCGGTCGAGCGGGCCAGGCGCCGTGCGTAGTCCTGCACCTCGTGGCCGGGTGCGTAGAGGTCGCTCCAGTCCGGGTTGGTCATGGCCCGCAGCTGGTACAGCGGCGACGGCGTGTCGACGCCGACCCCGGGATAGGTGTTGTCGCGCCACACGCCGCCGACGTCGTCGGCCCGCTCCAGCAGGACGAAGTCGTGCACACCCCGCCGTAGCAGGGCCAGGCCCACGGCGAGTCCGGTGAACCCGGCCCCCACGACCGCGACCCTCGAATGACGGGGTGACGGGCCGTGCGGTCCGTCGCAGGAGCCGGGGGGAGCGGCGGGATCGACCGGCCGCTGGATCGGCAGCGCCTCGGACGTCATGGCCTCGACGGTAAAGGCTTCGTGGTGCACCGGCACGCGAGAGCGGCCGGTCTCACGCAGGTCGCCGGACACCCGTGTCGTGCGGGTCACACCGGGCCCGTCGGCCACCGTCGCGCCTGCGCCGGTCGGGTGCGGACGCACTAGGCTCTCCGCGTGCCCTCCGTCATGATCACGGGCGCGTCGTCGGGGATCGGTGCCGCGTTCGCCGATCGGCTCGCCGCCGACGGCCGCGACCTCGTGCTCGTGGCGCGCGACGCCGACCGCCTCCAGGCCGCCGCGCAGCGCTACCGCGACCTCGGCGTGGTCGTCGAGGTGCTGCCCGCCGACCTGTCGGAACCGGACCAGCGGGCCCGCGTCGTGCGCCGCCTCGCCGATCCCGACCTCGCCCCGGTCGACCTGCTCGTCAACAACGCCGGGCTCGCGCTGGGCTCGTCGTTCCTGGACAACGACGCCGCCGACCTGGCCCGGCAGCTGCAGGTCAACGTGGCCGCCGTGCTGGAGCTGACCCGGGCCGTGCTGCCCGGAATGGTCGACCGCGGCACCGGCGCGGTGCTGAACGTCGCCAGCGTCGCGGGCTTCCTGGCCGGGCGCGGCTCCACCTACGCGGCCGACAAGGCGTGGGTCATCTCCTTCACCGAGGGCGTCGCCGCGTCGCTGCAGGGCACCGGGGTGCGCGCGATGGTGCTGTGTCCCGGCTACGTGCGCACCGAGTTCCACGAGCGTGCCGGCATCGACGTCGGCGCCCGCCGCGGCCCGCTGTGGCTGGAGGCCTCCCAGGTCGTCGACGAGGCGCTCGCCGACCTCGGCCGGGGCCGGGTCGTCTCGGTGCCCTCCCGGCAGTACAAGGCGATCGTGGGGGCGACCGGGGTGCTGCCCCGGGGCCTGCTGCGACGCATCACGGCGACGTTCGACAGGGATCGCACATGAGTTCCGCACACACCGACCGTTCCCGGCTGGCCGCGCTGGTCCGGGAGATCGCCGTCGTCCACGAGCGGGTCACGCTCTCCTCCGGCGCGGAGGCCGACTACTACATCGACCTGCGCCGCGTCACGCTGCACCACGAGGCGGCCCCGCTGATCGGGCGGCTGCTGCGCGAGCTCACCGCGGACTGGACCTACCGGTCGGTGGGTGGGCTGACACTCGGCGCGGACCCGGTCGCGACGGCGGTGCTGCACGCGGCGGCGGCCGAGCCGGACACCGACCCGGTCGACGCGTTCGTCGTCCGCAAGGAGACCAAGAAGCACGGTATGCAGCGGCTCATCGAGGGCCCGGACATCGCCGGTCTCCCGGTGCTGGTCGTCGAGGACACCTCCACCACCGGCGGCTCGGTCCTGACCGCGGTCCGATCGGTGCTGGCGGCCGGCGCCGACGTCGTCGGCGTGTGCACGGTCGTCGACCGCGACACCGGCGCCCGGGAGGCGGTCGAGGCCGAGGGCGTGCCGTACCGCGCGCTGCTGGGGCTGGCGGACCTGCAGCTGGGATGAGCGAGCCAGGGCCCAGCGAGTGGTCGGTCCCCGGCCAGGTCGGGGTGGGCCCGTGGGCCGGGCCGTGGCCCGACGGCGACCACTGGGACCCGGAGCTGCTGGAGCAGGGGGACCGGCGCAACGTCGTCGACCGCTACCGCTACTGGCGCCGCGAGGCGGTCGCGGCGGACCTGGCGCGCCGGGCGCACCCGTTCCACGTGGCGATCGAGAACCTCGGCCACGACCACAACATCGGCACGGTGGTGCGCACGGCGAACGCCTTCGGCGTCGCCGGCGTGCACATCGTCGGACGACGGCGGTGGAACCGGCGCGGCGCGATGGTCACCGACCGCTACCTGCGGCTGCACCACCACGCCGACGCCGGCGGGCTCGTCGCGTTCGCCAGGGAGCACGGTCTGGCCGTGGTCGCGGTGGACAACGTCGCGGGGGCGGCCCGGCTGGAGCGGACGTCGCTGCCGCGGGACTGCGTGCTGGTGTTCGGCGCCGAGGGTCCGGGACTCTCCCCGGAGCTGTGTGACGCCGCGGACCTGGTCGTGTCGATCGCCCAGTTCGGCTCGACGCGCTCGGTCAACGCCGGCGTGGCGTCCGGCATCGTGATGCACAGCTGGATCCGCGAGCACGCGGACCTGTCCGACGCCTGGTGATCAGCACGTTTCCGCCCCGCCGGGGGCGGAAACGTGCCGGTCGACGCTCAGCCGCCCGCGCGGGGCGGCATCGCGGGACGGCCGGTGGTGTGGCGGTACGGCGGCTCGGTGCCGTCCTGGGGACGGGGCCCGGCGCCGGGCCGGGGCGCGGGCCCGCCGTGCTGCGGGGCGTGACCACTCTGCGGGGCGTAACCGGACTGCGGTGCGCGACCGGGCTGCGGTGCGTGCGGGGCCCGACCGTCCCGGGGCTGCCCGTGCTGCGGCGCCGGGCCGTTCCCGACGGCGGGCATCTGCATGGTGACCGCGGCCGGGTCGTCGTCGGCGCTGTGGCCGGTGACGGTGGCGGCGGCAGCACCGGCCGCGGCGCCCGCGACGCCGTCGACCGGGCCGGCGGGACCCCCGCGCTTCGACGTGGCCCGCGCCCGCAGCACCTCGAACACGATCGGCAGCACCGAGACCAGCACGATCGCGATCAGGATCAGGTCGATGTGCTCACGGACGAAGGTGAACTGGCCGAGGAAGTAGCCCAGCACCGTCACGCCCGCCGCCCAGGCGACGCCGCCGATCAGCGAGTACGTCAGGTACCGCTTCGGGTCCATCCGCGCGACGCCCGCGCTGACGGTGATGAAGGTCCGCACGATCGGCACGAACCGGCCCAGGACGATGGCCCGGTTGCCGTACTTCTCGAAGAACTCGTGGGTCTTCTCGACGTGCTTGGGGTTGAACAGCTTCGACTTGGGCTTGTCGAAGATCGCCGGGCCGGCGCGGTAGCCGATCCCGTAGCCGACGGCGTTGCCGGCGAAGGCCGACACCACCAGCACCAGGCTGACCAGCCACAGCGGGACGTCGATCGCGCCCTGCGCCACGAACAGGCCCGCGGTGAACAGCAGCGAGTCGCCCGGGAGGAAGAACCCGAGCAGGAGCCCGCACTCCGCGAAGATGATCGCGGCGACGCCCACCAGGGCCCACGGTCCCAGGGACTCGATGATCACCGCCGGGTCGAGCCAGTCGGGACCGAGGGCGAGCGTCTGCGTCGCGGCGAGAACCGTCACGTCGAGAAACGGTACCGGCCGGGTGACGGGGACCGACGCGGCCGTCGCTGTGGAGGTGCTGTGAGCGGTTCAGCCGAGGGCGGGCAGCGCACCCGGCAGGAGCACCGAGACCAGCGCGAGACCCCCGCCGAGCAGGGCACCGAGGAGCAGCGCGATCACGGCGGCCCAGACGATCTGGCCGGTCGCCGAACGGGCGGGCGCCGGCGCCGGGGCCTGCTGCGGCCGGCGCTGCGGGGGCGGCGCGGGACGCGGGACCGGTGGCGGGATCCGGCCGGGAACGCGCGGTGGCACGGGGGCCGGGCCCGCTGCGGGACGCTGCGGCATCGGGCGCCCGCGGGCCTGGGCCTGGAGCGCCTCGCCGATCCGGCGGGCGGCGTCGTCGCGGCCGGGCTGCGGCGGCTGGGGGCCGGTCATCGCAGCTCTCCCGGGCGCCGGACGGCCTCGGTCCCGGCGCGCTCGGCCATGATCCGGGCGACGGCGTCGAGCGCGCGGCTGGCGGTGGACTTCACCGTGCCGCGGCTCATCCCTGCGGCCTCGGAGATCTCGGACTCGGTCAGCCCGCCGTAGTAGCGCAGGACGAGGACCTTGCGCTGGCGCGGCGGGAGCTGGGCCAGCGCGTCGACGACCGACTGGTGCTCGGCCGACAGCATGGCCAGCGACTCCGCCGAGCGGGCGTTCGCCGCGTGCGGGGGCACGTACTCGCGCGCCGTGCGACGGCGCCGCAGCACCGAGCGCGACCCGTTCACCACGGCCGCGCGCAGGTAGGCGACGGCGGCGGTCTCGTCCCGCAGCCCGGACCAGTGCCGGTGCAGGCCGGTGAACGCCTCCTGCACCACGTCCTCCGCGGTGGCCGGGATGTCCACCAGCAGCATCGCGAGGCGCATGAGCCGCAGCCGGTGGTCGCGGTAGAGGTCGGCCAGGGTCAGCGGCGTGTCCGGTCCCTGCCGGGCCCCGGATCCACCCGGCCCGTCGACCGGGTCGGACGCCGTGCCCGGGGCGAACTGATGCGGCCCGGTGCCCTCGGGCGCCGGTCGGCTGTCGATGGCGCGCAACCGGCCCAGCGTCCGGTCGACGGCGTTCTCGGCGCGCTCCTCCTCCACGACCACCACCCTAGCGACCACCACCGACAGCCTTCGCAGCATTGCCCGGTGCAGCAGTCTCACGCAGCAGTGTCACCCGTTGCGGCGGTCGGCGACGTCGTCCGCGGTGAGACCAGGCCCATCACCGACGATGGCTCCCCCTTCGCCGTGGGTACGTGATACTCACCCGGAGACAAGGAGCGCTGCGCGGAGCAGCGACCGCCGACGACGAGGAGGCAGGCCCCGTGCCCATCGCCACGCCCGAGATCTACAACCAGATGCTGGACAACGCCAAGAGCGGCGAGTTCGCCTACCCGGCGATCAACGTGACCAGCACCGAGACCCTCAACGCGGCGCTGCGCGGGTTCGCGGAGGCGGGCTCCGACGGCATCGTGCAGGTCTCGACCGGTGGTGCGGAGTTCCTGTCCGGCACCCGGGTGAAGGACATGGTCACCGGTTCGGTCGGGCTCGCCGAGTTCGCGCACGTCGTCGCGGACAAGTACCCGGTCAACATCGCGCTGCACACCGACCACTGCCCCAAGGACAAGCTGGACTCGTTCGTGCGTCCGCTGATCGCGATCAGCCAGGAGCGCGTGGACAAGGGGCAGAACCCGCTGTTCCAGTCGCACATGTGGGACGGCTCCGCGGTCGAGCTCGAGGAGAACCTGAAGATCGCGGCCGAGCTCCTGGAGCAGGCGGCCAAGGCGAAGATCATCCTCGAGGTCGAGATCGGCGTCGTCGGCGGTGAGGAGGACGGCGTCGCGAACGACATCAACGACAAGCTCTACACCGCCCCCGGCGACTACGAGCGCACCGTCGACGTCCTCGGTGCCGGCGACAAGGGCCGCTACCTGCTGGCCGCGACCTTCGGCAACGTGCACGGCGTCTACAAGCCGGGCAACGTGAAGCTCCGCCCGGAGATCCTCAAGCAGGGCCAGGAGGTGGCCGTGCAGAAGCTGGGTCTCGACGCCGGCGCCAAGCCGTTCGACCTGGTCTTCCACGGCGGCTCCGGCTCGCTGCTCGAGGAGATCCACGAGGCGCTGACCTACGGCGTCGTGAAGATGAACGTCGACACCGACACCCAGTACGCCTTCACCCGGCCGATCGTGTCGCACATGTTCGAGAACTACGACGGCGTGCTCAAGATCGACGGCGAGGTCGGCAACAAGAAGGTCTACGACCCGCGGTCGTACCTGAAGAAGGCCGAGGTCGGGATGAGCGAGCGCGTCATCGAGGCCTGCGAGTCCCTGAAGTCGGCCGGCAAGGCCCTCTGAGCCCTGGTCCGGATCCTCCTCGCGTGCCCACCGGTTGGCGACGACCGGTGGGCACGCGCCAGGATGGCGCCATGAGTCTGCACGGCAACCTGCTCGAGCCCGACGACACGCGCCTCCCGGTCGACCCCGCGGCGGCGGACCTGGCGGCGGGCAAGGACCCGTCGGAGGTGGCGGCGGGGTCGCCGTCGTCGTCGATTGCCTGGGCGGTGCTCGCCGAGCGCGCCCTCGACGCCGGCGAGACCGTGGCCGCGTACGCCTACGCCCGCACCGGTTACCACCGTGGCCTGGACCAGCTGCGCCGCAACGGCTGGAAGGGCTTCGGCCCGGTCCCGTGGTCGCACGAGCCGAACCAGGGCTTCCTGCGGTCCTGCGGGGCGCTGCTGCGCGCCGCCACGGCGATCGGGGAGGCCCCCGAGGTCGAGCGGCTGCGCACGCTGATCTCCGACTCGGACCCGGAGGCGCTCGCCGCCCTCGGCGTGTCCTGACGCCCGTGGCCGCGTGGGACCGGATCCGCTCACGTGGCCGGGCCGGCGCCCGGCGCGTCCGCGCGTCGTGGCTGCCGATCCTGCAGTGCTCCATGGCCGCCGGGCTCGCCCTCTGGGTGGCCGGTGACCTGGTCGGTCACACGCGGCCGTTCTTCGCGCCGATCGCGGCCGTGCTCAGCCTGGGCATGTCGCTCAACTCGCGGCTGCGCCGCACCGCCGAGCTCGTCGTCGGGGTCAGCATCGGGGTGCTGGTCGGTGACCTGCTGATCGCGCGGATCGGCAGCGGCCTCTGGCAGCTGGTGCTCGTCGTCGCGCTCGCGCTGGTCGTCGCGGTCTTCACCGACGGCGGCACGTTGTTCGTCAACCAGGCCGCGGTCTCCGCGGTGCTGGTGACGACGCTGCTCCCGCCCACCGAGACCGGCGGGATCGACCGCTGCATCGACGCACTGATCGGCGGCCTCGCCGGGATCCTGGTGGCCGCGGTCATCCCCGCGCACCCGGTCCGGATCGTCCGCCGGGTCGCCCGCCGGGTGCTCGACGACCTCGTCACCGTGCTCACCGAGACCGCGACGGCGCTGCGCGAGGGCGACCGGGAGAACGCGTCGCGGGCGCTGGCCCGGGCCCGCGACACCCAGGCCGTCATCGACGAGCTGCGCACCGCCGTCAGCTCCGCGGGCGAGGTCGTGACGGTCTCGCCGATGCACCGGCCGCGCCGGGCCATGCTGCGCCGCTACCGGACCCTCGCCGAACGGGCCGACTATGCCCACCGCAACGCCCGGGTGCTCGCCCGGCGCGCGATGACCGCGATCGAGGACGGCGAACCGGTCCCGCCCGGTCTGCCGGACGCCATCACCGAGCTGGCCGCCGCCGTCGAGGCGCTGATCGGGGAGCTCGGGCAGGACGGCGACCGGGAGAAGGCCCGCGGCCCGATCCTGGAGGCCGTGCAGCACGCGCCGGTCCTCGCCGACCCGGGTGCGGTCGTCGTGCGGCCGGCGGAGGGTCAGACGGCGCCCGCGGGGTCGGCGGCGGTGCTCGTCGCGCAGGTCCGCTCGATCGCGATCGACCTGCTGCAGGCGACCGGGATGACCCGCAGCGAGGCGTTGCGGGCGCTGCGGGCCCAGTTCGCCGATCCTGACGTGGACTGAACGGGCTGCGGGGCTTCCGTCACCGGTCGGTCACGGAGCAGAATCGGGCGTCGTTCGGCGCCGGGACGTCGGGTCCCCCTGCACGGAGTTGTGGACGTCGCTCATCGATCGAGGTTCACGGTGCAGCTGTTCATCCGCTACGTCCTCGCGCCAGTCGTCCGGCTCGTGTGGCGGCCCTGTGTGCGCGGGGCGGACCGCATCCCGGCCACCGGGCCGGTGATCCTCGCAGCGAACCACCGCGCGGCTGTCGACACGGCGTTCATCCCGCTCGTCGCCCCGCGCAAGGTCGCCTTCCTCGGCAAGGCCGAGTACTTCACCGGTCGTGGCCTGCGCGGACGCCTGATGGCGGCGTTCCTGGGAGCGCTCGGCTACATCCCGGTCGACCGGGCCAACGCTCGTGCCGGTCTCGCCGCACTCGCGGCCGGACGCGAGGTCCTGGAGCGCGGCGGTGCGTTCGGCATCTACCCGGAGGGCACCCGCTCCCTCGACGGCAAGCTGCACCGCGGGCACACCGGCGTCGCGTCGCTGGCCCTGTCGACGGGAGCCGTCGTCGTGCCCGTCGGCCTGATCGGGACCGAGCGCGTGCAGCCGATCGGACGGCTGTTCCCGCGCCTGGCCCGCGTCGAGATCCGCTTCGGGCGGCCGTTGGAGTTCAGCCGCTACGACGGGCTGGAGGGCGCGCCGGCGATCCGGCGCGCGGTCACCGACGAGATCATGGACGCCATCGCGGACCTGTCGGAGCAGACCTATGTGGACAGCTACCACCGGCGTCCGGACGACTCGGCGGCCGCGGCCTGACCGGAACGGGCCCGGGGACGACGGCGGCGGGCTAGCCTGCTGCGGTCCTGTTCCTGTCGGGGGGAGCGTCGCTGGTGGTCCGACTCGTTCTCGTCCTGCTGGTGGTGTGCGGGGTGGTCGTGGGGTGTGGGGCTGCGGAGCCGGAGGGGCCGTTTCCGCCGCGGCCGGCGGAGATCGACGTGGCGAACATTGATCCCTGTGTGGCGATGACCCCCGAGCTTCGACAACGCTTCGGTGTCGAGGGCGATGAGCCCTCGGTTGTTGCCCTCGCGGACGGTCCCAGTCGTGTGTGCGGGTGGGGCAATTACGACACCGTGGAGAACTACAGCGTCCAGACGATTCAGACCGCAGCATCGAAGATCGTGACGGCACAGGGCGCCACGGTCACTGAGGTGTTCTCAGTAGCGGGGTGGCAGGTCGTGGCGACACGCCGAGGGTGGTGAGATGAGCGGGAACGGGGCAGGACCCCGGTAGATCGGTTCGGTCCAGCACAGATCGACACCGTCACCGAGGTCCTGCATGTCTGATCCTGTCACCTACACCGCTGTCCTCCCGATCGGGGAGCGCACCGTGGCCTATCTGGCGCGGCTCCTGGTCCTTCAACGCCGTCGACGTGGCACCCGGCGGCGGGCGTTGACCCCGTTCGCCCAGGCAGTGCTGGTGATCCGCTGGTTCTGTGATGCTACCCGGGTCCGATGTTCGGCCGGTGACAACGCGATCAGCACTGCAACGGCCTGCCGTTACCTGCACGAAGGCATCGACGTCCTCGCCGCGGCCGCACCCGGCCTGCACGGAGCCCTGCTCGCCGCCCGCACAGCCGGGCACACCCACGTGAATCTCGACGGCACCCTGATCGCCACCGACCGGTGCCGCGCGCTCGGCCTCACCCCCGGGGTCGACCTGTGGTGGTCGGGCAAGCACCGCCGCCACGGCGGGAACATCCAGGTCCTCACCGCACCTGATGGATGGCCGCTATGGACCAGCGACGTGCGGCCGGGCCGCGAGCACGACACCCGCTGCGCCCGTACCCACCCCGGGCTGCTCGAGGGCCTGGCCGCGTTCACCGACGACACCCACGCCGCGCTGGGCGATCTGGGCTACGAAGGCGAAGCCGACCGGCTCACCGTGCCCATCAAACTCGCCCCCGGCCGCGGGCAGACGGTCAACCAGCGCACCGTCAACACCCTGCACTCAGCCCTTCGTGCTCTGGCCGAACGCGGAAACGCCCTGCTCAAGACCACCTTCGCCGCGTTGCGGCGAGTCACGCTATGTCCCTGGCGCACCGGCGCGATCACCGCAGCTGCGCTCGTACTACTCCACACCGAGTACGACCGCACGACATGATCAACCCGCTACTGAGAACACCTCACTGTCGTCGGTAGTTTCGGGGCCGTGCGGATGGTTGAGAGTGAGGACTCGGCGCCGTTGTGCAGCCTCTACCTGGACGCGGCAGACACCGCCAGCGTCCGAGTTCAGGTTCAGGACTTCGGGTACGACGAGCAGACTCGCGGATCGATGGACGATGTCTGTGCCCGAGCTGAAGCGTTGGCTCAGAGCTACCTGGATGCTGCCCGATCGCGCTGATCAGATTTGCGGTTGCGAACGTTCGTGGCCGATGTCGCCTCGCCGCACGTTGATCGGCCTACTCTTCACCGTATGAAGAGGTCTGCTCAAGAACCGCGGGGGTCGGCCAGTGATTCGCTCATGTTGCAGATTGATCCGGGCAACATCATGGGCGTATATCGGCGAATGGATGAGCAGTTCAGGGCAATGCAGAAGAGTCGGCAACAGGTGGCCAATCTGAAGAACGTTCCGCCGTGTGGGGCAGACCCGGTTTCGCTCGATGCCGTTGCCGTCTTCCAGCCGAAGATCGATTCGATCACGAGTGCTCATGTCGACTACATGGACGAGGTTCAGGAGGCGCGTGACCGACTCAAGCAGGCCGCCCAGGAGTACGGCCTGATCGAGGACGAGAACACGGCGGCCCTGAAGTCCACCGCTCCCCCGTCCACCGGCCCGCTGCTCGAGCGTTAGGGACCCGACCGTGCCCCTTCCTCGCTGCTACAACTACGAAGCCTTCGACATTGCCACGAAGTCGGCATGGATCCTCGGCAAACCGGGCGCCGAGGCGACCCGGCAGACGGCGGACAGCCTGCGTTCCCTCGTCGACGACATGGCGGCGACCAAGCAGACCCTCGACCGGGGCATGGCCGACCTCGGCATCTCGTGGCAGGGCCCCGCCGCACAGGCGGCCCAGGAATCCCTGGACCGCACCGCGACCGGCGTCGACGGCACCGCGACCGTCGCCCAGAACGGCGCCGACCGCATGCTCGACCACGGCAGCGCGTTCGAGCGCATGCGCGGTCAGGTCCGGTTCATGGACCCGGCCGAGTTCTCCTGGATCCAGCGCGCGGGCGACAACATCAGCGAGGCCTGGCAGTCCCTCCAGGGCCGGGGCACGGACCACGTCACCATCGCCGAGCACAACCAGATCAACGACGAGATCGCGAACCGCGCGCTCCAGCAGTACGAGTCCGAGACCTCGGCCATCGACGACCGCTTCACCACCGAGGCCGCCGCCGCGCCCCCGGCCGGCTCGACCCCGGATGCGACGTCCGGGGGCGGCGGGGCATCGGGGCCGCAGCCCGGCGTGTCCGTCGGCGCGAACGTCCCCGTCCCTCCGGACAGCGGCTCCGCCGCGGTGCCGGGACCGGCCGGGATCGGGCTTCCCCCGGGCGGTTCGGCGCCCCCCGGCCCGGCGGTCGGCGGGGCAGGCGGAGCCCTCGGGGGAGGGCCGGGTGGCAGTCCCGGACCGGCGGCCGGACCCGCGGCCGGATCCGGTGGCGGGCCCTCGCCCGTCGTTCCGCTGGCGAACGGACCGGCGTCGAGCACCGGTGGAGGGGGTGTCCCGGCCCCGGGTTTCCGCACCCCGCCCGCTCCGGACCGCACGCGGATCCCGCCCCGGGCCCCGGTGCCGGATGCCGCCCGTACCCGCGAGGACCTCGCACGCCGGTTCGGTGACCAGGCCCGGCGGCAGCAGCTCGTCCGGCCCGTCGCGGAGCCCCGCCCCGGCGGGACCGGCTCCTACGGTGGCGGCACCGGTGCGGGCCGGGGCGGCTACGGCTCCCCGTTCGGCGAGTCCCGCGGCACCGCGCGGCTGCCGGGGGGCTCGGCCGAGCCGCACTCGCCGGGGAGCCGTGTGGGGTCCGGGACGGCGTGGGGTACCGAGCCCCGTACCACCGGCCCGCGGAGCGGCGGTGCGGCCGAACCGTGGACCGGCACCCGGGCGTCGGAGGCACGGGGTGGCGCCGCCGGCTACGGCCCGATGACCGGTGGCGTCCCGGGAGGTCGTGCGGACGGGCAGGACCACCGCAACCGCTACGTCGTCCCCACCGACGAGGTGTTCGACGTCGGTGTCACCGCGACCGACGCCGTCCTCGCCCCCGAGGACCCCGGCCGCTGATCAGCCCGGCAGCACCGGTCGCCACGGCTCGGTGTGCTTGTACCAGGCCCAGCGCTTGATCTCCCGCGGGTGCGGGACGCCGTCCCGGACGGGCGTCGCACCCGTCGTCCCGATCTGGATCGCCCGCCCGGTCGCTCCGGTCACCCCACGCCCCGCACGCACCTGGACTCCCTCCGGCCCTGCGTCGACGACGAGCGTCTTCACGCGGCCGTGCAGCACCCGCGTCGCATCGCAGTAGGCCTCGCCGTAGAGGTCGGGGATCTCCCCGCGGCCGGCGAGGACACCGCCGTTGTCGTCGCGCACCAGCGGCATCTCGCGGGCGGCGCCGGACCGGGCCAGGGCGACGGCGTCGTCGAACCGGGTCGGGAGTCCCCAGTTCGCGGCGGCGCGGGACCGGCGCGACACCGGCAGGTAGGCGACCTCGGTGTCGAGGGCGTCGCGACGCAGCAACCGGACAAGCACGGCGGCGAGGTCGGCGTCGTCACCGTGCACGATGAGCCGCCGCGCCGGGAGGAGGGCGTCGACCTCCGCCTTCCCGGGGCGCGGACCCACGGTGACCGAACGCACCGCGGGATCGGACACCAGCGACGACGGTGGGCGTTCCCGCCGCGCGCCGGGCCGGATACCGTGGAAGGGAAGACGGTGACGCCGCTGCGGCAGGCAGTCGAGGAGCACCGCTTCGGGATCGGTCGGAACCACTGATCGAGTACCCTCCTCGCCGCGGAAACCGGAAATCACGCCCGGGTCCGCGACCGTGACGAGCGTGTGTGAACTGGAGTCTCTTACATGCCCGCAATCGTGTTGATCGGCGCCCAGTGGGGCGACGAGGGCAAGGGCAAGGCGACGGACCTGCTGGGCGGACAGTTCGGCTGGGTCGTCCGCTACCAGGGCGGCAACAACGCCGGCCACACCGTCGTCACGCCGGACGGTCGCGACTTCGCGCTGAAGCTCATCCCGTCCGGGATCCTGTCGCCGGGCGTGAAGAACGTGATCGGCAACGGGGTCGTCGTGAACCCCGAGGCGCTGATCGAGGAGAAGGCGGGCCTGGAGCGGCGCGGCGTCGACACCTCCGGCCTGCTGATCTCGGCCGACTCGCACCTGATCATGCCGTACCACGTGGCGATCGACCGCGTCACCGAGCGCTACCTGGGCAAGGCCAAGATCGGCACCACCGGTCGCGGCATCGGCCCGGCGTACCAGGACAAGGTCGCCCGGGTCGGCGTCCGCGCCGCGGACCTGCTCGACGAGAAGATCCTGCACCAGAAGGTCGAGGCCGCCCTCGAGCTGAAGAACCAGATCCTGGTCAAGGTCTACAACCGGCGCGCGCTGGACTTCAACGAGGTCGTCGACACCGTCCTGGAGCAGTCGAAGGAGTTCGCCGACAAGATCGTCGACACCCGGCTGCTCCTGAACGAGGCCCTGGAGCGCGGCGAGACGCTGCTGCTGGAGGGGTCGCAGGGCACCCTGCTCGACGTCGACCACGGCACCTACCCCTTCGTGACCAGCTCGAACCCGACCGCGGGCGGCGCGTCGGTCGGGTCCGGCATCGGCCCGAACAAGATCACCCGCGTGATCGGGATCCTGAAGGCCTACACCACCCGCGTCGGCTCCGGCCCGTTCCCGACCGAGCTGCACGACGAGATGGGCGAGTTCCTCCGCAAGACCGGCGGCGAGGTCGGTGTGAACACCGGCCGTGCGCGGCGCTGCGGCTGGTTCGACGCCGTCATCGGGCGCTACGCGGTGCGGGTCAACGGCATCACCGACCTCTTCCTGACCAAGCTGGACGTGCTGTCCGGGCTGGAGTCGGTGCCGATCTGCGTCGGCTACGAGGTCGACGGCCACCGCGTCGACGAGATGCCGATGACCCAGACCGGCTTCCACCACGCCGTCCCGGTCTACGAGGAGATGCCCGGCTGGGTCGAGGACCTGTCCGCCGCCCGCACCTGGGAGGACCTGCCGGCCACCGCCCAGGCCTACGTGGCGCGGATCGAGGAGCTCACCGGCGCGCCGGTGTCCGCGATCGGCGTCGGCCCCGGGCGGGACCAGACGATCACCCGCTGACCTGCCGCGCCAGCAGCCCGAGCGCGTCGCGGTCCGGGCTGCCGGGCGGTGCGGTCAGCACCAGCACCGTCCGGTCGGGCGTCCGGCCGACGTCGAGCACCTGGTGGTCGAGCGTCAGCTCGCCGACCAGCGGATGTCGCAGCGTGTGCCGTTCCTGTGCGCAGGGGTGCGCCCGATGGTCGGCCCACAGCCGGGCGAACTCGTCGCTGCGCACGGACAGGTCCCCGACCAGCGCGGACAGCCGCGCGTCGTCGGGGCGGCGCCCGGCCGCCAGGCGCAGGGCGGCCACCAGGGCGCGGGTGCGGGCGACCGGATCGGCGTAGAGGGCCCGCACGTGCGGGTCCAGCACCGCCATCGCGACCAGGTTCGGGCGGTGCCGCGGGCAGGCCGGGGAGAGCGGATCCAGGTGCGCCGCGAGCAGCGCGTGCCCGAGCGGGTTCCAGGCCAGGACGTCCCCGGACCGGCCGAGGACGAGCGCGGGCACGTCCGGCATGGCGGCCAGCAGGTCGGCGGTACGGGCGTCGACGCACTCGGGCGGTGCGCTGCGCAGCGAGACGGGGCGGGCCGCCGTCGCGGCGATCCGGTGCAGGTGGGCCCGCTCGCCCTCGTCCAGGGCCAGCACCCGGGCGATGGCGTCGAGCACCGCGGGGGAGGCACCGCGGGAGTGTCCCTGTTCGAGCCGCGTGTAGTACGACGGGCTGACCCCGGCGAGACCGGCCAGCTCCTCCCGGCGGAGCCCGGGGACCCGCCGCGCGCCGGTCGTCGGCAGCCCGAACGCGTCGGGATCGAGCCGTGCCCGTCGCGCCGCCAGGAACTCGCCGAGAGCCGTCACGACCCCATTGTCCGCACCGGAGCGACCCGAGCCACTCCCTGCGCGGGATACCCCGGGCCGGGGACTCCCGCATCGCGCCGGAGGCACCGACGATCACGGCGTGACCATCCAGCTGCGCGGACCCGTGACGGTCGAGCGGATCACCGAGCTCGACGACTGGCCCTTCGGCGTCCGCGAGATGTTCCCGGCCCACCCCTCGGACGGGCCGATCTCCCTGGTGATCGCCACCCACCTCGTCCGCACCCCGGACCTGACCGTCCTCGTCGATGCCGGCAACGGTGACGGCCGGCACCGCCCCGGACTGCCCGCCCACCATCTGCTCGACGCCGGGTACGCGGCCCGGCTCGCCGCACGGGTCGCGCCCGAGGAGATCGATGTCGTCGTCTGCTCCCACCTGCACCCGGACCACTGCGGCGGGCTGACCACCGCCGACGCCCGCCCGGCCTTCCCCGGGGCGCGGCACCTGGTGTCCCGGGCCGAGCTGGCGTGGCTGGGTGCGGTGCACCGCTCGGCCCCCGGCTCCGGCGTCGCCGAGGGACTGGCCCGGACCTGGGAGGACAGCGTCGCGCCGGTCCTGGACGCGGGTCTGGTCGACCCGGTCGGCGACGGCGACGGCGTCAATGTCGATGTCGATCTCGGTCACGGGGTGCGGCTGCGTGCCGCGCCCGGGCACACCCCCGGCCACCTCGTCGTCGAGATCGGGCCGCCCGACGGGCCGGAGGTGGTGATCGGGGGCGACGTCCTGCACCACCCGCTGCAGTTCGACGACCTCGACCTCGCGCAGGCGGGCGACGCCGACCCGGCCCGTGCTGCCCGTACCCGACGCGACCTGTGCGAGCGCCTCGCCCGCTCCGGCGGGCTGCTGCTGCCGTCGCACTTCACCCCCGGCCGTGTCCGCCGGGCCGGGGACGGTTTCGCCTACACGCCGTCGCCCTGACGCCGTCGCTCCTCGCGGACCGGGGTGACCAGCACCGCGGCCGGCGGCGCGACCGCGGCGATCGCGAAGGCCGCCGCGTAGCCGGCCGTGCCGACCAGCAGCCCCAGGGCCGCCGGCACGACCGAGGCGACGGCGTTCTGCCCCGTGTTCTGCACCCCCAGCGCACGCCCGGACCAGGCCGGGCCGGCGATCTCGGCGGTGCTGGTGAACGCCAGGCCGTTCGGGGCGACGGTGACGACCGCCCCGACGGCCAGCATCGTCACCGCCAGCCACCCGGCGACGGCGTCGCCGAGGGCGAACAGCAGCAGTACCAGGGTCGCGGCCACCGCGACCTGGCGCATCGGGCGCAGCCGCGACCCGACCCGGTCCGACCAGACCCCGGTCGCGATCCGCCCGGCCGCGCCGGCGACCTGGCCGCACGCGACGAAGGCGCCCGCCGCGGCGACGTGCCAGCCCTGCTCCCGGACCAGGTACTCGGTGCCGAACGCCGACACCGCGAACTGCGAGACGACCAGCAGCGCGCTGGCGCCGTGCACCCGCCACAGTACGGACGTCCGGTACGGGGAACGCTCCGGCTCCGCACCGGCAGGCCGCTGCGGTCGGGGCGGATCCGGGGCCAGCGTCAGCACCAGCACCGCCGCGACCAGGCACAGCAGCGCGGGCAGCGCCAGCGCCCGGAACGGCCCGACGGCTGCGCCGAGCGTCGGCAGCGTCAGGCCCGCCACCGCGACCCCCAGCGGCCGCGAGGTCTGCCGGATGCCCATCGCGGTCCCGCGCTCGTGGACGGCGAACCACCCCATCACCATCCGGCCGCTGGCGGCGAACACCGACGCGGCCCCCGCGCCGCCGAGCCCGAGCAGCACCAGCAGCGCCGGGCCCGGCCCGAGCGGGAGCAGCGCGGCCGCCCCGACGGCCAGCGCGCACAGCACGAGCCCGATCGTCATCACGCCGCGTTCGCCGGACCGGTCCGCGGCCGCCCCCCACAGGACGAGGGTGCACAGCAGGCCCACCGTCGGGGCCCCGACGTAGGCACCGGCCTGCGCCAGCGTCAGCCCGGCCGAGTCGCGCAGCAGCGGCACCACGAACGGCAGCCCGTAGACGAACGAGCAGGCCGCCGTCTGCGCGAACACCCCCACCGTGAGCACCAGCCAGCGACGCCGGGTCCGGGTCACGTCGACGGAGGTCATGTACCCACGCTAAGCATTCGTCCCACGATCCGGCCATTCGTTCCCGGATCGTGGGACGACGTGCGGTGGGGTCAGGAGGCGCAGTTCCCGGTGTCGGCGGGGGACGAGGCGCCGCTCGCCGCCACGTTCAACGCCTGCCCGACCTGCTCGGCGGTCAGTACGAAACCGGTCTCGGTGTCGTCCAGCGCGGCGCCGAACACGACGCCGACCACCCGTCCGTCGGGCGTGATCATCGGGCCGCCGGAGTTCCCGGAGCGCACCACCGCGCGGACGGTGTAGACGTCGCGCAGCACGCTGCCCTGCTCGTAGATGTCCGGTCCGCGCAGCCGGATCCGCTCCCGGATCTTGCCGGGGGTGACCGTGTACGGGCCGTCCAGCGGGTAGCCCAGGATGATCACGTCGTCGCCGACGGCGGCCGGGTCCGGGCTGAACTGCAGCGGCTGCTCGTCGAGGTCGGGCACGTCGAGCACGGCCACGTCGACCTCGGGGTCGTAGTAGACGACCTGGGCGTCGAGCTGGCGGGTCCGTCCGCTGGACGTCGTCACCTCGACGGTGGTGCTGGAGGTCCCGGCGACGACGTGCGCGTTGGTCATCACCCGCTGCGGGGCGACGACGAACCCGGTCCCCTCCAGCGCGCGACGGCAGGACGGTGCGCGCCCGCGCACCTTCAGCACCCGGTCGCGGACCTCGGTGACCACCGGGGACTGCGCGAGCGCGGAGTCCGGCGGGCCGACCGCGGCGACCGGTGTCCGCGAGAACGGGCTGACGACGTCGGGGAAGCCGGAGTCGTCGAGGAGCTGGCGCAGCTCGGCGGGGAGCTTGCGTGCCGCGTCCGGCATCACGTCGTCCACCCCGGCGAGCACTCGCGAGTCGCGCAGGCCGCTGGTCAGGGTGGAGAAGCTCGTCGAGGACAGCGGCAGCGCGATCAGCCAGGCCGCCACCACCACCGCGACCGCCTGCACGCCGGCGCCCAGCGTGGAGTCGACCTTCAGGGTGCCCTCGCCGCGGATCCGGTCGCGGATGAACCGTCCGAGGTAGACGCCCGTCGCCTCACCGAGCGCGACGAGCAGCACCACCACACCGATCCCGAGCAGCACCTTCCCCTGCTGGGACTCCACCTGCCCGGCCAGCAACGGGGCGAGCCGCAGCCCCAGCACCGCGCCGGTCAGCACACCGGCGAACGACAGCAGTGCCACCGCGACCCCGTGCCGCCAGCCGGACGCCGCGGCCAGCAGAGCGAGGATCACGACGACGACGTCGACCCAGCTGATGCTCACCGGTCCACCACGCCGTGGTCGTCCACCCGGACTCCTTCCGGTTCGTGCCGCCGGGCCCGGGCCCAGGCGTCGTCGAGATCGAGGACCCGGCCGGCGTCCCACGGACGCTCCCAACCGGACCGCTGCAGCAGCGCGGACAGCAGGCCCGCGGTGAAACCCCAGACCATCAGGCCCGCGGCGTCGAAGGCGGGGCCGGTGTGCCCCCTGGGGCCGCGCACGGTGAACCGGTTCGCCGGGTCGGTCAGGACCGCCACCGGGACCCGGACGACCCGGGCGACCTCGGCGGCGTCGACCACCCGCACCGGCGACGGCGACGCCCAGTGCGCCAGCACCGGGGTCACCAGGAAGCCGGTGGGCGGGATGAACAGGTCCGGCAGGACGGCCAGCGGCACGACCCCCGACGGGTCCAGCCCGGTCTCCTCCCGGGCCTCCCGCAGGGCGGCGTGCACCGGGCCGGTGTCGGTCGGGTCGAGCCTGCCGCCGGGGAAGGCGACCTGCCCGGCGTGCGAGCGCAGCGTCGCCGCGCGCTCGGTGAGCAGCACGTCCGGTCCCCCGGACTCCGCGTCGGTGAACAGCATCAGCACCGAGGCCCGGCGCGGTTCGCCGCTGTCGGGCGGCAGGCGTCGCCACCCGAACCAGGCCGGGTCCAGGCCCAGCGCCCCGTCGACGAGCGGGCGCAGCGACGCCGGCGTCGCCGAGGGGTCGGGCTCGGGCACCCGCGGAATGTCCGCGTGCGCGGTCACCGGAACCGCTCCACGGCGGCCGCGACGTCGTCGGCGGTCCGGAACGGGACGGGCGGGTCCACCATCGCGACGCCGCCGTCGGCGCGGGTCACGTAGCTGACCGGCAGCAGCGGCGGGGTGTCCAGGGCGCGGCGCACGGCCCGCTGCGGGTCGGTCACGGCCGGCAGGGTGACCCCCAGCTGCGCGGACAGGGTCAGCGCGGCCACCGGGTCGTCCTGCACGTCGACGGTGAGCACCGGCAGTGCGCCGGGCCGCTGCGCGTAGGCCTGCAGTGCGGGCAGCTCCTCGCGGCACGGCACGCACCACGACGCCCAGAAGTTGACCAGCGTCGGACGCCCGGCCAGGGCCGCGCCCAGGTCGGTGCGGCCGTCGGCGCCCAGGCACGGCACGGTGATCCCGGCGAGCGGACCGGCCGGCGCCGCGCCGGACGGGACCGGGCAGGGGGCCAGCCGGGCCGAGGCACGCGCGGTGGCCAGCGCCTGGGGGTCCGCGGCGGCCAGGTCGGTCTCGGGCCGGTCGGCCGGGGCCGCGCTCGCCGCGGGGCCACTGCCGGCGCCCCCGCCCGTGGTGGATCCCGAGGGCCACAGCGCCCAGACAGCGATCGCCACCAGGACGACGACGACCGCGGTCGACACGATCTCGGAGCGGGAGGCGCCTGTCCTGGTCACCGGCCGTCCCCGGAGGGCCCCGCGATCCCCGCGAGTGCGAGCAGATGGTCCCGTTCCGGCCCCTTGACCAGCGCCGCGGCCTCGCCCGGATCGGTGGGGCCGAGGCCGAAGGCGGGGCAGTCCGCCGCGAGCGTGCAGGCGCCGCAGGCCGGTTTGCGGGAGTGGCAGACCCGGCGCCCGTGGAAGATCACGTGGTGGGACACGATCGTCCAGTCCCGGCGCGGGACGAGCTCGCCGATGGCGTGCTCGACCTTGACCGGGTCCTCCTCGGTCGTCCAGCCCCAGCGGCGCACCAGACGTCCGAAGTGGGTGTCGACGGTGATCCCGGGGACGCCGAACGCGTTGCCGAGGATGACGTTCGCGGTCTTGCGCCCGATGCCCGGCAGCTTCACCAGCTCGTCCAGCGTCGACGGCAGCTCCCCGCCGTGCCGCTCGACGACGGCGGCCCCCAGCCCGATCAGCGACGTCGCCTTGTTCCGGTAGAAGCCGGTGGAGCGGATCAGCTCCTCGAGCTCGGTCCGGTCGGCGCCGGCGTAGTCCGCGGCGGTGGGGTACCGGGCGAACAGTGCCGGGGTGACCTGGTTGACCCGCTCGTCGGTGCACTGCGCGGACAGGATCGTCGCGACGGCGAGATCGAGCGGGGTGGTGAAGTCCAGCTCGCAGTGCGCGTGCGGGTAGGCCTCGGCCAACGCCCGCAGGGTGCGGTTGACCCGGCGTGCTCGCCCGATCGGGCTCTCCCCGGCCGCGACGCGCGCGGCCAGACCGGCTGCGGCGCGGGGGGTGGGCCGCGACGCCCGCGACGTCCGTCCGGCGGAGGTGCTCACGTGACCGAGCGTACGGGTGGGCACCGACAGTCGTGTCACGGTGTCGCGCCGTGCACCGCTCGTCGCCGCGCGCGGTCCGGTTCGCGTCGGAGCGTGGTCGACCGTCCGGCGCGGCGACGCGTCCGACGAGCGGTGCCCGCCCCCGGTCGAGTGTGCGCCGAACGGGCTACGAGGTCACGAACGCGTCACGAAGCCCCCGACGCGACCACCCCCGACCGGCCGGGCTCCGAACCCGTACGAGAGGATCGGAGCCGCCATGACTGCCTGGTTGAGCGTTCTCGTCCCGCTGCTCGTGATGTTCTTCGCGCTCGGCATGGAGCGCGTGGAGTCCCGCATGCGGGAGTCCACCGTGCGCCAGGACGAGCTGGACGAGATGCTCGAACAGCCCCGGCCGGACGAGGTCCGTGCCCTGTTCCGGTCCGGCACGGGCCGCGCGCTGGAGCTGTTCCGGCTGCGCAACCGGCGCCGTCGGGGGGCTCGTCGGAGCCAGGTCCCGTCGGCCTGACAAGATCGGGTGCAGGAGGCGCTACAGCGCCCCGCGACGAATCGGACCCGATCGGATGTCAATCCGATCGGGCCAGTGGTGCGCACGTGTGTGGCGAAGACCTCTACACTGACGCGCCGACGACCCGCCGTGACGACACGGCCGGTGAACGAGGAGCATTGCAGTGGACGAGGTTCTGATCCGGGCAGGGATCTTCCAAGGTGTGGAGCCCCAGGCCGCCGAGGCGCTGGCGGAAGCTCTGGAGACTGCCGAGTTCTCCCGCGGGCAGGTCATCTTCTCCGAGGGAGAGCCCGGTGACCGCCTCTACATCGTGTCGGGCGGGAAGGTGAAGCTCGGCCGGAAGTCCCCCGACGGCCGGGAGAACCTGCTCATGGTGGCCGGTCCGTCGGACATGTTCGGCGAGCTGTCGATCTTCGACCCGGGCCCGCGCACGTCCTCGGCGACCGCGGTCACCGAGGTGCGTTGCTACACCATGGACCGCAGCGCGCTGCGCGAGTGGATCGGCAAGCGGCCGGAGATCGCCGAGCAGCTGCTGCGCGTGCTGGCCCGCCGCCTGCGCCGCACCAACAACATGCTCGCCGACCTGATCTTCACCGACGTGCCGGGCCGGGTGGCGAAGTCGCTGCTGCAGCTCGCGCGCCAGTTCGGCTCCCAGGAGTCGGGTCTGCTGCGGGTCACCCACGACCTCACGCAGGAGGAGATCGCCCAGCTCGTCGGCGCCTCCCGCGAGACCGTGAACAAGGCGCTCGCCGACTTCGCGCACCGCGGCTGGCTGCGGCTGGAGGGCAAGAGCGTGCTGATCCTGGAGCCGGAGCGGCTCGCGCGACGCGCTCGCTGAATTCTCTGGTACGGACGTCCCAGAACATGTGATCCTGGGGCGTGCCCGCCGCCCTCTCCGACTACCGCGCCGCCCTGGGGACCCCCGGGGCGGCCGCGCCGGTCTGCGCCTCCGTCCTCGGTCGGTTCCCGATCGCGATGCACAGCCTCGCCACGTTGCTCTACGTCCGCGAGGTCCACGGCTCCTACGCCGTCGCCGGAGCGGTCTCCGCGGCGCTGCTCGTCGGGACCGCCGTCGGCACGGTCGTGCAGGGGAGGGTGCTGGACCGGCTGGGCCCGACCCGGCCGATGCTGGTGCTCGTCGGGGTGTACCTGCTGTGCGTCACCGGGCTGGTGCTGAGCATCGAGTTCCGGGCGGCGCTGCCGCTCGCCGTGGCGGTCGCGGTCGTCACCGGGCTCGTCACGCCGGCGTTCGAGGGGTCGTCACGGGCGCTGTGGTCGGACCTGACCCCGCCCGGGCCGCGCCGCGAGGCCGCCTACACCTACGAGGCGATCAGCCTCGAGATCTTCTTCATCATGGGGCCCGCGCTGGCCGCTGTGCTGGTGGTGGCGACGCCGTGGCCGGGCACCGCGCTCGTCGCCGCGGCGACCGCGGAGATCGTCGGCACCACCTGGTTCGCGCTCACCGCCGCCGTACGCCGCCGCTCGGCCCGCATCCGCGCCGAGCGCGCCGACGGGTCGCTGCCGGTCGAGGCCGGGCTGCTCGGGGTGTTCCGGCGGCCCGGGCTGCGGACGGTGGCGCTGGCGTCGCTCGGGTTCGGGCTGGTGGCGGGGACCGCGGAGGTCGGCGTGATCGCCGCGACCGCGTTCGCCGGTTCGCCCGCCGCCGGCGGGCTCCTGCTCTCGCTCTGGTCGGTGGTCTCGGTGCTGACCGGGGTGCTCTACGGGATGCGGCCCTGGCCGCGGCCGCTGCACCTGCGGCTGCCGGTCCTGCTCGCCGGCTTCGCCGTCCTGGTGACGGCGATGGGGCTCGTCTCCCCGCTCGGTTCGCTGGTGCTGCTGGCCGTGGTGATGATGGCGGCAGGCGCGCTGATCACCCCGCAGGTGACCGCGCACTCCCTCGGCGTCGAGCAGACCGCTCCGGCCGGGGCGGCGACCGAGGCGTTCAACTGGATGGTGATGGCCGCGGTGCTCGGTGTCTCGGTCGGGCAGGCGCTGTCCGGCGTCATGATCGACCTCGTCGGGCCGGGCGGGTACGCGGCGGGCGGCGCCCTGGGGCTGCTGGTCGCCGGGTTGCTGTGGCTGCGTCGCGGCTCGGTCGCCGACACCGAGCCCCGCGCCGTCGCGGCCGGGAGCCCGGCGTGAGCGGCGCCGGGGAGCTGCGGCGGCTGCGCGACGTCGTCGCCGGTGACATGGCCGGTGCGGACGTCGCGCACGACCTCGGACACCTCGACCGGGTCGCCGGGCTGTCGGCCCGGCTGGCGGTGCGGGAGGGGCTCGACGGGTTCGTCGCCGCCGTCGCCGCGTACGTGCACGACCACCACCGGGCGGCCGAGGCCCGGCTCGGCCGGGTCGTCGCGCCCGCGGAGGTCCGCGACGACGCCCGGGACGCACTGCGCCGCGGCGGGGTCGCCGAGCAGCTGTGGGACCCGGTGCTCGACGCCGTCGAGGCCACCGGCCGCTACTCGTTCTCCGAGGCGGCCACGGCGCCCACCGCGGACCGGATCGCCGCCTGCCTGCACGACGCCGACATGCTCGACGCGATGGGCGCCACCGGCATCGCCCGCGCGTTCGCCTACGGCGGCGCGATCGGCGAGCCCCTGTGGGACCCGGGGGCGGGCGTCGCGAGCGGTGGCTACCGGTCCGGGCCGACCGGCTCGGTCGTCGCCCACTTCCACGAGAAGCTGCTCCGGCTGCGCGGCGAGCTGCGTACCGCCGCCGGCCGGGAGATGGGCGAGCGGCGGCACGCGGCCCTGGTGGAGTTCCTGCGCCGGTTCCGCGAGGAGTGGATCGAGGTCCACGGCGACGAAGGCGGCGCCCCGCCCGAGGTCTAGAGCGGGTCCAGGATCCGCTTCAGGAACTGCCGGGTGCGGGGCTGCGCCGGCTCGACCAGCACCTGCGACGGCGGACCGGACTCCGCCACCACCCCGCCGTCGACGAAGAGGACCTGGTCGGCGACCTGCTGGGCGAAGCGGATCTCGTGGGTGACGATGACCATCGTCCGGCCCGCCGTCGCGAGGTCCTTGATCACCCGCAGGACGTCGCCGACGAGCTCGGGGTCCAGCGCCGAGGTGGGCTCGTCGAACAGCATCAGCTGCGGGTCGAGAGCCAGCGCACGGGCGATCCCGACGCGCTGCTGCTGGCCGCCGGAGAGCTGGTACGGGTACTGGTCGGCCTTCTCGGCCAGCCCCACCTGGTCCAGCAGCCGCCGGGCGTCCGCGGTCGCCTCGGCCCGGGGCCGCTTCTGCACGATCACCGGGCCCTCGATCACGTTCTCCAGGACGGTGCGGTGCGGGAACAGGTTGTGCGACTGGAACACCATCGCGGTCCGGGACCGGAACCGGGCCAGCGTGGCCCGGTCGACGGGGGCGCCGAAGTCGACCGCGAGATCGCCGATGGTGATCACCCCGGCGTCGGCCCGGTCCAGCGCGTTCAGGGTGCGCAGCACCGTCGTCTTGCCCGAGCCGGACGGCCCGATCACGGCGGTCACGGTCCCGGCGGGGACGTCGAACCCGATGTCACGCAGGACCTCCAGCGTCCCGAAGGACTTGCGCAGGCCCCGGACGGTCAGCAGGTCGCTCATCGCGCCACGTACCTCTCCAGCCGCGCCTCCACCCGCACCTGCACGGACGAGAGGATCAGGCAGACGATCCAGTAGTACACCGCGGCCACGCCGTAGAGGGCGAAGAAGTCGAACGTCGGCGCCGCGGCCAGCTGGGCGACCCGCAGCAGCTCGGTCACCAGGATGGTCGAGGCCAGCGACGTGTCCTTGACCAGGGAGATCAGCGTGTTCGACAGCGGCGGGACGGCGGTCCGCGCGGCCTGCGGGAGGATCACCCGGCGCAGCGTCGTCGCGTACCCCATGCCGATGGTCTGCGCGGCCTCCCACTGCCCCTTCGGGATGGACAGGATCGCCGCCCGGATGATCTCGGCCGCGTAGCCGCCGACGTTGAGGCTGAACGCGATCACCGCCGACGGGAACGGGTCGATCACCAGCCCGAGCTGTGGCAGCGCGTAGAACACGATGAACAGCTGGACCAGCAGCGGCGTGCCGCGCACGACCGAGATGTAGGCGCGGGCCAGCCAGGACAACGCCGCGATCGACGAGATCCGGGCCAGCGCCAGCAGCAGGGCCAGCGCCAGCCCGATCACGAAGCTGATCGCCGTCAGCGGGATGGTCATCGTGACCGTCGCCTTCAGCATCGGCCACAGGTTGCGGCCGATCAGCTCCCAGGTGGCGGGATCCATCTACTTCCCGCTGACGTCGCTGCCGAAGTACTTCTCGGACAGCTGCGCCAGGGTGCCGTCGGCCCGCAGCTCGGCCAGTGCCCGGTCCACGTCGGGCATCAGGCCGCTGTCCTTGCGGGCGGCGAAGGCCTGCTCGCTGGTGTCCCCGGTGGTGGCGGCGACCTTGACGCCCTTGTCCCCGGTCGACTTCTCGTACTCGCCGACGGCCAGGGTGTCGTTGACCGTCGCGTCGATGCGGCCGTCCTTGAGCAGCTGGACGGCCTGCACGAAGCCCTCGACGGCCTCGACGTTCGCCCCGGCGCCGCGGGCGACCTCGGCCCAGTTGCTGGTCGCCGACTGGGCGGTGGTGCGGCCCCGCAGGTCGGCCAGGCTCCGGATCGCGGTGTCGTCGGCGCGGGTGACGATCACGCCCTCGGACACGGTGTAGGGCGTCGAGAGGTCGTACTTCGCCTTCCGCTCGTCGTTGATCGTGACCTGGTTGGCGACGAGGTCGATCCGCTGCGACTCGAGCGCGGCGAAGATCGAGTCCCAGGGGGTCTGGACGAACTCGACCTCCTTGCCCAGCTTGGCGCCGACCGCACGGGCGACCTCGACGTCGTAGCCGGTCAGCTGCCCGTCGGGGCCCTGGAAGCTGAACGGGCTGTAGGTCCCCTCGGTGCCGACGCGCAGCGTGTCGGACCCACCGCTGCTGCAGCCGACGAGGGTGGTGAGGGCCAGCAGCGCGGCGGCCAGGGCCAGGATCGTGCGACGCACGGGGTCTCCTTCGGGCGGAACGGGGCGGACGGATCGCGACGCCCCCGCGGATGCGGGGACCTTAGGCCGATCGGGCCTCGCCGGTCCAACGCTCCGCGGAGCCCCGTTCATCCACGCAGGTGATCCAGCTGTGCCCGGACCGACAGTTCGGCGGCGTCCCACAGCGAGGTGTCGACATCGGCGTAGACGACCTCGACGACGTCGCGGGCCGACGCGTCCGGCCCGAGCCGCTCCAGCGCCGCCCGGACCTGTTCCAGCCGCTGCTCGCGGTGGGCGAGGTAGTGGCGCGCCGTCTCGGCGGCGTCCGGGAGCTCCGGCCCGTGCCCGGGGAGGACCGGGGTGCCCGCGGGGAGCTCCGCGATCCGGCGCAGCGAGTCCAGATAGGGGCCGAGGGTGCCGTCGGGATGGGCGATGACGGTGGTGCCGCGGCCGAGCACGGTGTCGCCGGAGAGCAGCGCGACGCCGTCGGAGCCGGGGCCGCGCAGCAGCAGCGACACCGAGTCCGAGGTGTGACCGGGGGTGCTCAGCACCTCCAGCTCGACCCCGCCACCGGTGACGACGGCGCCGTCGAGCAGCGGGGTGGTCCCCGACGTAAGCGAGGGGTCCGCGGCGTACACGGGTGCGCCGGTCAGCTCGACGAACCGGCCGATCCCGCCGGCGTGGTCGTGGTGGCGGTGGGTCAGGACGACCGCGGCGACCGGTGGGCCGTCGGCCAGCGCCTCCAGGTGCGTGCCGTCGTCCTCGCCCGGGTCGACGACGATCCGGTCGTGCGCGTCCGGGGCCGCCAGCACCCAGGTGTTGGTGCCCTCCAGCGTCATCGGGCCTGGGTTGTGCTGCAGCAGCACCGACGCCAGCGGGTGCGCGGTGCGCAGGGTTCCGTAGAGCGGGTGGCTCACCGGAGCGCCTCCTCGTAGATCCAGTCGGGATCGCCGGGCAGGGTGATCGTGACGACCCTGCCCTCGCGCCGCACCTCGGGCGTGATCGGCTCGATGTCGCGCTCGGCCGCCGCGGCGAGGACGTCGGCGGCGGTGGCGTGGCGGTCCAGCTCCTGCAGGGTCCGCAGGGTGGGCGGCATCAGCTTGAGATCGCCGTCGTCGTAGCCGGCCAGCGCCTCGGCCGGGGTCCACCAGCGCGCCTCGACGGCCTCGGTGGTGGCGTCGTCGGCGACCTGGCCGTCCGGCACCCGTGCGACGAGGAACGCGGTGTCGTAGCGCTTCGGGTTGCGTGGTGGGGTGATCCAGCGGGCCCACGGGACCAGCAGGTCCGCGCGCAGCTCCAGGTCGTGGGCCGCCAGCAGCTCCGGCAGCGTGGTGCGGTGGGCGACGAGGTCGTCCCGCCAGGCCGCGGCGGCCTCCAGCGGGCCGGGGTCGGAGCCGGTGGGGGCGGCCAGCAGCACGCCGCACTCCTCGAACGTCTCGCGGACGGCTGCGGTCACCAGCGCGGCGGCCAGGACCGCCGGCTGGGCGAGCCGGGCGCCAAAGAGGGCCGGGTCCGGGCCGCGCCAGCGGCCGGGGTCCGGCTCGTCCCCGGCGGAGACACCGCCGCCGGGGAACACGGTCATGCCGCCGGCGAACGCCATCCCGGCCACTCGTCGCTGCAGGAAGACCTGCAGGTCACCGCCGGCAGGCTCGTCGCGGACCAGCAGGACGGTCGCGGCGGCCCTCGGCTCGACCGGCTGCGTCGCCGGATCATCGCTCATGGCCGCCGACCCTAGGTCATGATCGGGGCCGGTCGGCGGTGAGAATGCCCGCATGCGTATCGGACTGCTCGGCGCCGGGCCGTGGGCGCGACAGGTGCACGCCCCCGCCATCGCGGCGCATCCCCGCTGGTCGGCGGCCGGGGTGTGGGCGCGACGACCGGAGGCGGCCGCCGAGATCGCCGCGGTCTCCGGCGGTCCCGTGCACGCGTCGGTCGAGGACCTGCTCGACGCGTGCGACGCCGTCGCGTTCGCCGTCCCGCCCGCCGTCCAGGCCGACCTGCTGGAGCGGGTCGTGGCCGCCGGAAAGCACGTGGTGCTGGAGAAGCCGCTGGCCGCGGACCTGCCCGCCGCCGAACGGGCCGCGGCCGCGGTCGCGGCGTCGGGCGTCCGGTCGGCGACGATGCTGACCCTGCGGTTCGACCCGGCGATCCGGGCCTGGCTCGACGCGGTCCCGACCGGCGCCGGCGGACCGGGGACGACCGCGACCGCGCGCTGGCTGTCCGGGGCTCTGCTGGGCGGGCCGTTCGCGGCGTCGTCGTGGCGGGCCGAGCACGGGGCGCTGCTCGACGTCGGCCCGCACGTCGTGGACCTGCTGGACGCGGCGGTGGGCCCGGTCGTCGACGTCGACCACGCCCACCGCGACGAGCCCGACCTGTGGCGGATCGGCCTCGTCCACGACGGCGGCGCCCGCAGCTCGGTGGTGCTGTCGCTGCGCGTCCCGGTGGACCCGACCGAGTTCGAGGTGGCGCTGGTCGGGGGGCTCGGGGCGGACGGCCGCGGCCGGTACGTGCTCGACCGACGCCCGGCCGACGCGGTCGCCTGCTTCGGCGCGCTGCTCGACGACCTCGCGGACGCGATCGGCTCGGGCGCAGACCTCCCGGTGGACGCCGCCCGGGCGCTGCACCTGCAGCGGGTGATCGACCGGATCGTGCGCGCGGTCGGTTGAGTGCCCGCTCCGGAGCGGCCGAGCTGCTGCTCCGGCCCGGCTGAGTTCCGGCTCCCGCCCGGCTGCTGCGCTCCTGCTCCGGCCCGGCTGCTGCGCTCCGGCTCCCGCTCGGCCGAGTTCCCGCCGCCTGGCTGAGTTCACGCCCCGCCTGGCGGAGTGTTCCCGCCCCGCCTGGCCGAGTTCCCGCTCTCGCCGGGGGGACGCTGTTCCGCGAACTCGCTTACCGGGTAAGCGAGTTCGCGGGTGACGGTCCCCCGGAACCCGGCCGGATCAGCCCCGGTCGGTGCGGGCGGTGCCGTTGCGGGGGGGTCGGTTCGCCGCCGTTCTCGCGGGCCGCGAGCTCCTCGTGCAGCCGTTGCAGCAGGTCCTGTTCGGTGGGGGTGAGCCGGTCGGCCAGGCCCCCGGCGGGACGTGGTCGCGGTCGAGGCCTCGGGGCGGGTGCCTCCGCGGGCCCTGCCGCGAGACCCGTCGCCGTCTCCTCCGGCGGGCGCGGCGCGAGCTGGTCCGTCGCCGGTGCGGGCCCCACGACGTCGGCCGGTTCGGTGGCGTCCGCGACGGGCCCGTCCGGCTCCCGCGGCTCGTCCGGCTCGTCGTCGGTGAGCAGAAGGTGGCGGGGGCGGCGGTCCCGGTCGGCCGGCGCCGGGGGAGCCGGGGCGCGCCGGATCGGGGCGCCCGGAGGTGGGGTGGGCGCCTCGTCGACGGGGTCGGTCCCTGCCTCGTCCGGGGCCGGACCGGTGTCGGGCAGTCCGGCGCGTGCGTGCGGGGCGGGGACGGCGTGGTCTGCGTCCGCCGGGGTCTCCCGCGAGGCCGGCGCGGTGCCGTTCACAGCGGGGACGACGCGCGGCGTGCCCGGAACGGTCCGGTCGACATCGGTCCGGTCGGTCCGCGCCGGCTCCTCCGGCGGCCCGATCTCCCCGACCCAGGCGCCCGAGGCCCAGTCCGCGAGCCAGGACGCCTCGTCGGGGCCCGGCGCCGCGGGTGCTCCGACGGGCGGACGCACGACGACCGGGGCGGGCCCGTCACCCGCGGGCGCCCGCCCGGCCGCCCCGTGGGGCGGTACGTCGAGGTCACGCCGGGTCGACCGGCGGCCGACCGGGGACGGATCCGCGGCGGCGACCGGTGGAACGGGCGTGGTCGGGGACTCAGGCGTGGTCGGGGTATCCGGCGTGGTCCGGGTCTCCGGCGCAGTCGGATACGCCGGGGGCCCGGGACGTGCCCGGTTGACCGGTGGTGTCGGCGGTCCGTCGGAGGGGCGCGGTGGCCGGCCGGACGGCGACGTGTCGGGCGCGACCGGACGCTCCGGCGGCCCCGCCACGGGCCCGCGGTCCGCGGTCGCGGGGTGTGCCCCGTTGTGGTCCGGGGAGTGGCCGTTGCCGGGACCGGCGGATTCGGCGACGAAGCGGTGCCGGGGGACGTCGGAGACCTCGCCGACGCCGCTCGCCGGCGTCGGGTTCGGGCTGCCGGCCTCCGGGGGCGAGTCGAACCAGTCGCCCCCGGTGGCCTGCCGCAACGCCCGGATCGGCGGCGACGGCCGCGGTGCCGGATGCGCGGTGTCCTCGCCCTCGGCGGGTACCGCGACCGGTCGGGCCGCGGGGCCGCGCGACCCGGCCGAACCTGGATCGGCGCTGTCGGGGGTGCCGGCCCGCGGGCCGCGGGTCGCAGGGCGCACTGTCGTGCCGGTCGGATCGGCGGTGCCCGCCTCCGGGCCGTGAACGGCCGGGTCGGCGGTGGCCGTCTCCGGACCGTGTGCGGTGCCGGCCGAGGTGCCGGTGTCCGGGCCCGGACCGGTCGCGTCGGACGGGCTCGTCGCGGAGCCGGTCGCGGGGGTGCCCGGGTCCGCGCCGGTGCGGGAGGCGGCAGCGTCGGAGGACCGGACCGGCCGGTCGCCGGGCCCGCTCGTTCCCGGCGAGGTGGTGGTCCTCCTCGTCGACACCGGATCGACGTGGCCGGGTCGGTCCGCCGGTTCCGGAACCTGCGTGGAGGGGCCGTCGGTGCGGGGCGCGGGGCGGTCGTCGGGGATCGGTGCGGGCGATCGCCCCGGGTCGGGGACCTCCGCATCGACGGCGGGGCGGACGGGGGAGCCGTCGGCGCGGTCCCGGGCCGGTACGGCATCGAACGCCGGCGCCGCGTCGCTGTCCAGGCCGCCGAGTGCGCCGGGCTCGGGGTCCGGGTCGATGGAGGGCGCGTCCCGGTCGGGCCGCGGGTCCGGGGGGCCGCCGCGGACACGAGTCCGGCCCGGTGGGACGGCCGGTCGTCGGGACGGTCGCCGAGAGCCCGGTCGGACGAGTGGGCCGAGGTGGGTGGGGCCGGCCGGTCGCCGGTGGGCAGGGCGCCCTCCGCCGACACGTCGTCACGGGACGGGGCGTCGTGGGACGGAGTGTCGTGGGACGGCGCAGAGGAGGCGGCCGCGGGGAGCGGCGGTGCGGCGGAGAGTGGTGCGGCGGTGAGTGGTGCCGCGGGTGGTGGCGCGGCGGGGAGCGGTGCAGCGGCGGGGAGCGGCCGCGCGACCTCGCGGGCGGCGCGGTGGTAGTCGGGATCCGGGCTGTCGTCGCCGACCTCGACCGACACGACCAGCCCGGCGCGGGCCAGCGCCGCCTGCGCCTGGTAGGTCAGGACCTCAGGTGCGTCGTGCGGTCCGGTGCGGGCCAGCAGCACCGGCTGCGGCAGCGGGCCGGGGGCGGCACCGGCGGGCGTCGTGCGCCAGGCCAGCGTCCAGCCCGACTCCGGGTCCGGGACGCCGGCAAGTGCGGCGGCCACCGCCTCCGCGGCACCGGGCGGACCGTCGCCGTCGAACCGGTGCGGACCCGCGGCGACGTCCGCGGCGGGCGGCAGGCAGGCGTCGGCGTCGGGCTGCACCCGGCGGGCGGCCGCCTCGGTGACCAGCTCGGAGCGCACCGCGTGCGGCAGCACCGCCCGCCCCGCGACGAGCTCGGCGACCAGCAGCTCCAGCGCGTGCCCCTCCTCGCCGACGGCGACGAGCTCACGTCCGGTGGCGAGCAGGTCGTCGTCCACCCGGCCGGCCAGTTCCCGCAGCAGGCGGTACGTGGGGTCGGACATGGGGCCTCCTTCGCGGTCCGCGTCAGCCGGTGGGGACCGGCTCGCGGCTCCACAACGACGCCGCCGCGGTGCACGCGGCCTCGTGGTACTCGGTCGGGGCGTCGCCGGTGAGGGCCTCGACGCGCGGGACACGGTCACCGTGGACACGCAGCAGCCGCGCGACCGCGGCGGCGAGCAGGTGCGGCCGCTGCGCGTCACGCACGAGCAGTACGCGGGCTCCGTCGTCACGCACGGCCAGCAGCAGCGCGGACGCCTCGTCGCGCACCACCGACAGGGCCGACCACGCGGCCAGGTCCGGCTCGCCCGCCGTGAACGTGGGCGGGGCGGGGGGTGTGCCGGGCAGCACCGCGTCGACCAGGCGCCGCGACGGCGCGTCCGGCCCGACGACCTCGGCCAGCAGGGTGCGCTCGTGCCCGGTCAGCCCGATCCGGTGCCGCAGCAGTGTGCGCGGCAGGACCGCGCCGAGCGCCGTGGTGTCCCCGGCGGCCAGCCAGTCGCGCAGCCGCCAGAGCAGCTCGTCGGGAACCCGGCCGGCGAGCCGCAGCAGCAGCTCGTGACCGGCCGGGACCCCGACGGACACACCCATGTCGACCCGACCTCAGTCCTTGATCTCCACGGTCAGTTCCACCTCGACCGGTACGTCCAGCGGCAGCACCGCGACGCCGACGGCCGACCGGGCGTGCGCCCCGGCCTCGCCGAACACCTCACCGAGCAGGTCCGACGCACCGTTGATCACGCCGGGCTGGCCGGTGAACGACGGGTCCGACGCGACGAACCCGACGACCTTCACCACGCCGGTGACGCTGTCGAGGCCGACCAGCCCGTCGATCGCGGCGAGCGCGTTCAGCGTGCAGATCCGGGCCAGGTCGTAGGCCTGCTCGGGGGTGACGGTGCCGCCGACCTTGCCGGTCGCGGCGACCTTGCCGTCCACGAACGGGACCTGGCCCGCGGTGAACACCAGGTTCCCGCTGCGCCGGGCCGGGATGTAGGCGCCGGCCGGTGCGGCCACGGCAGGCAGGGTCAACCCCAGTTCCGTCAGCCGGGCGAGTGCGCTCACTGCTGCACCGGCCGCTTGAAGAACGCCACCAGCTGCTCGGCGTTCGCGCCGCTGGTCACCGTGACCAGTTCCCAGCCGTCGCGGCCGAAGTTGTCCAGGATCGCCTTGGTGTTGTGGATCAGCAGGGGGGCGGTCAGGTATTCCCACTTCACGACCGGGGAGCTCATGGGCGGGACTGTAACCCGGGCACCCGACACCGAACCGCCGTGGCGCGACGGATGGCCGTCCCGCTGCGACGGACGCCCACCGCCGGAGCGTGGGACGCGCCCGTCCGTTGTGGGACGCACCTCGCCGACGGGCCGCTGTCGGTGGGCGCTCGTACGCTGGTCGTCGTGAGCACGACCGTCCGGCCCGAGCCCGGAACCCGCTCCGATCCGTGGCCCGATGCGCTCTCCCGCGTGCGGTTCCACGTGGTGTCCGGCAAGGGGGGAACCGGCAAGACCACCGTGGCCGCCGCCCTCGCGCTGGCCCTGGCCGGCGGTGGGAAGCGGGTGCTGCTCGTCGAGGTCGAGGGCCGCCAGGGCATCGCCCAGGTCTTCGACACCGCGCCGTTGCCGTACGAGGAGCGGCGGATCGCCGTCGCGCCCGGCGGGGGCGAGGTGCGGGCGCTGGCCGTCGACGCCGAGGCCGCGCTGCTGGAGTACTTCGAGATGTTCTACCGGCTGGGCGTGGCCGGGCGGACCCTGCGCCGGATGGGCGCGATCGAGTTCGCGACCACGCTCGCCCCCGGCCTGCGTGACGTGCTGCTCACCGGCAAGGCCAAGGAGTGCGTCACCCGCACGGAGTCCGACGGCCTCCCCGCCTACGACGCGGTGGTCCTCGACGCGCCGCCCACCGGTCGTCTCGTGTCGTTCCTCGACGTCACCAGGGCGATGGCGGACCTGGCCAAGGTCGGGCCGATCCACGGGCAGGCCAAGGGCGTCGAGGCGCTGATCCACTCCCCGCTCACCGCGGTGCACCTGGTCACGCTGCTGTCGGACCTGCCGGTCACCGAGACGCTCGACGCCGTCGCCGAGCTCGACGCCGCCGGGATCCCGCTGGGCTCGGTCGTGGTGAACCGGATGCGCGAGCAGTGGCTGCCCGACCGCTCGGTCACCGCCGCCGCGGGCGGCCGGGTCGACGCGACCCGGATCCGCAACGGCCTGCAGAGCGCCGGGATCGAGCTGGCCCCCGCCGAGATCGACGGCCTGGTCGCCGAGACCGTGGAGCACGCCGTCGCCGTCGAGGGGGAGACCGCCGCGCTGCGCCGGCTGGAGACCGAGCCGACCCCACCGCTGCCGCGGATCACCCTGCCCGCGCTGCTGGGCGGTGTGGACCTCGGCTCGCTCTACGAGCTCGCCGAGTCGATGACCGCGCAGGGAGTGCACCTGGAGGCCCGCCGATGACCAGCAGGACCGACCCGGCGCCGGACGGGGTGCTGGACGTCGACGCCCTGATCGACGACCCGGCCACCCGGGTCATCGTGTGCTGCGGCTCGGGGGGCGTCGGGAAGACGACCACCTCCGCGGCGCTCGCGGTGCGCGCCGCCGATCGCGGCCGTCAGGTCGTCGTGCTCACCATCGACCCGGCGCGGCGCCTGGCCCAGGCACTCGGGGTGGACGAGCTGTCGAACGACCCCGCCCCGGTGAAGGCGGTCGACGGCGAGCTCGCCGCGATGATGCTGGACATGCGGCGCACCTTCGACGAGATGGTGGAGTCGCACGCCCCGCCCGAGCGGGCCCAGAAGATCATCGAGAACCCCTTCTACCAGACGGTCTCCTCCTCGTTCTCCGGGACGCAGGAGTACATGGCGATGGAGAAGCTGGGTCAGCTCGCCGGCGCCGGGACGTGGGACCTCGTCGTCGTCGACACGCCGCCCTCGCGCTCGGCGCTGGACTTCCTCGACGCCCCGCAGCGCATGTCCCGCTTCCTCGACGGCCGCATGATCAAGCTGCTCGCCGCGCCCGCCCGGGCGGGCGGCCGCGGGCTGCGTCGGATCGTCGAGGCCGGGTTCGGGCTGTTCGCCAAGGCCGTCGGCTCGATCATCGGCGGGCAGATGCTGCAGGACGCGTCGGCGTTCGTGCAGGCCTTCGACACCCTGTTCGGCGGCTTCGCCGAGCGGGCCGACAAGACCTACGCGTTGCTGCGCTCGGAGGGCACGGCGTTCCTCGTCGTCGCCGCACCGGAGCCGGACGCGCTGCGCGAGGCGGCGTACTTCACCGAGCGGCTGTCGTCGGAGGACATGCCGCTGGCCGGGCTCGTGCTGAACCGGACCCACCCGGTGCTCGCGCCGGTCTCCGCGGCCCGCGCGCGGGCCGCGGCCGAGCAGGTCGGCGGACCGGGGTCGCAGATCGCGGCCGCGGTGCTGCGGCTGCACGCCGACCGCGTCGACCTGCACGAACGGGAGGAGCACCTGCTCACCCGGTTCTCCGCCGCGCACCCCGGCGTGGCGGTGACGCGGGTGCCCGCGCTGGCCGGTGACATCGCCGACCTCGACGGGCTGCGTCGGGTCGGCGCGCTGCTGGCCGGCGAGACCGAGTCCGGCGCCGCGGCGTCGGCGGGGTGAGCTCAGGACACGCCGAGCGCGGCCCGCAGCCGGGCCGAGCGGGGCGCGAACACCTCCAGCACCCCGACCGCGCGCAGGCCCGGCAGCAGGTCACGCAGGTGCGCAGCCAGACCGGCCTCGGCCGGGTCGCCCGCGGGCAGCGCCTCCAGGGACCGCGCCGTCGCGACGAACGCGGCGACCGTGCCCTTGCGCACCGGCGTCCCGCCCAGCTCCGCGTACTCGACCCCGTCCGGCAGGACGTCCTCGGGATCCACCGCTCCGGTCATGACCACTCCCTCCATGAGCGTGCACTGTGCACGCATTCGGACGGTACGCCGGACGGTGGGGAGCGTGCAAGCTGCACGTATCGTGGGGCGGTGTGACCCCCGAACGACGCTGTGCGGACGCCCTCGGCCGGCTACTGCTGCGTGACACCCGCACCGGGCTGCACGCGGCACTGACCGGCGGCATCGACGGTCTCGACGCGACCACCTACCCGGTGCTGTCCGGGCTGGCCCGGCTCGGCGACGGGGTCAGCACCACCGAGCTGGCCGCCGCCGTCGGACTGGAGCGCAGTGTCGCCAGCCGGCACGTCAGCACCCTCGAGGCGCACGGACTGCTGCTCCGCCGTCCGCACGGGACCGACCGTCGGGCGGTCGCCGTCGCGCTCACCGACGCGGGCCGAGCCGCGGTGGACCGCACCCGTGGACGGCTCGACGCGCGTCTGGAACGCCTGCTGTCCGGGCTGGACCGGGCCGAGGCCGACCGGTTCGCGACGGTGCTGGAGGGCGTCGTCGAGGGGCTGCGCGATCCCGCCCGCTGAGCTCAGGGCATCGAGAAGAAGATCATCGGGTTGCGCGAGGTCCCGCGTGCCCCGGTGATCCCCAGCTCGGCCCGGACGGCGTCGAGCGCACGCAGGTTCCGCGGTGCCGCGGCCCGCGAGGGGGTGAACCAGCCGGTGCCGCTGGGCGCCAGGTGCCGCAGCACCTCGGCCCCCTCGGTGAACGGCCGTGCCCGGGGCAGGTGGAACACGTCGTGCACGCTGGTCGGGGTGCCCGTCGCGATCCGCCCGAACAGGTGCTCCAGGTACCAGCGGGCGAAGCGGCGTCCGTGGTCGGCGTCGACGAACAGGTAGCCGGTGCCGGCAGGGACCTTCTCGACGGTCTCGCGCAGGTCCCCGCGGTGGAACGTCCAGCGCCCGGCAGACAGCTCCTCGGGCACGGTGCCGCACACGTGGTCGACCAGGTCGAACGACTGCAGGTGACCCGCCCCGTTGTCGCGCAGCGCGGACAGGATCCAGGTGGTGGACCAGCCGTAGTAGGTGCCGACCTCCACCACCTGCGACGGCCGGTGGTGGCGCAGCAGCAGGTAGGTCAGCTCGGCCTCGACGTCGTCGAGCTGCGGAGTGATCGTGCCGCCGGCGAGGAGCCCCCGCTGCTGGTCGATCACCGCGGCGAGATCGTCGGCGTGCGTCCGGTAGAGACCGGCCAGGAACTCCAGCACGCCGCTGACGCTATCGGGTCAGGCGCTCCTGCTGCGTCCGGCGTAGTGGTCGGAGCGCGCGCGTCCGAGCAGCGCGGCCCAGTCGCGCACGTCCGGGCGCCGCCGCAGGAGCGCCCGGCGCTCCCGCTCGGTCATCCCGCCCCACACACCGAACTCGACCTGGTGGTCCAGTGCGTGCGCGAGGCACTCGGTGCGGACCGGGCAGGACAGGCAGAACTCGCGTGCCTCGCGCTGGTCGGCGCCGGTGACGAACAGGTTCTCGGCGTCCTCGGTGCGGCAGCGTGCGGCCGACCGCCAGTTCCAGACCGCGGTGCAGGCGCGGACGACGACGGCGGGGCGCAGGCGGGGCCTGCCGGTGACGGGACGCAGGGTGTCGAGCATCGGGTCGCCTCTCGGGCCGGTGCGGGCCCGGTGGCCCGCGACGTGATGCGTCGATCCTCGACCGCGGAGGGTGTCCGGGTCAGCGCGCAAAACTACGCAACCCGGGGGGTGTCGGCCTGACCGGTTCCTGACGCCGTGGCCCGTAGGCTGGTCCCGTGAGGTTCCCCCGGCGTCTGCTCCGCCCGCTCGGCGTCCTCGCCGGCCTGTGCGTCCTGCTCGGTGTGATCACGGCGGGCATGGCCTTCCCACTGGTCGGCGGCCTCGGCATGCTGTCCAACGAGGCGGGTGACAGCGTCACCTCGAGCTCGGCGGACCTGGTCGGCACCCGCCCGCCGCTGACGACGACGCTCACCGACTCCGACGGCCGCCCGATCGCCTACCTGTTCGACCAGAACCGCACCGAGGTCACGAACGACCAGATCTCGACCGCGATGAAGGGCGCGATGCTGGCCATCGAGGACCGCCGGTTCTACGAGCACGACGGCGTCGACTGGCAGGGCACGCTGCGCGCGGTCGTCGCGAACTCGGCGTCCGGCGACGTCGTCCAGGGTGCCTCGACGATCACCCAGCAGTACGTCAAGAACTACATGCTCTACGTCGACGCGACGAGCGAGGCCGAGCGGCTCAAGGCCACCGAGCAGACACCGGCCCGCAAGCTCAAGGAGGCGCGGATCGCCCTGCAGCTGGAACGCCAGCTGTCCAAGGACGAGATCCTCAACCGCTACCTCAACATCGTCTTCCTGGGCGACGGCTCCTACGGCGTCGCCGCCGGGGCGCGCACGTACTTCAACACCACGCCGGACAAGCTGACCGTCCCGCAGGCCGCGATGCTCGCCGGGATGGTCCGCTCGACCACCCAGTTCGACCCGGTGCAGAACCCGCAGACCGCGCTGCAGCGGCGCAACGTCGTGATCGACCAGATGCGCCAGCAGCAGATGATCGACGACGCCCAGGCGAAGCAGGCCATGGCCGCTCCGCTCGGCGTCGCGAACCCGCTGGTGCGGGTGCCGAACGGCTGCATCGGTGCCGGCGACATGGGCTTCTTCTGCAAGTACGTGACGCAGTACCTGACCGAGGCCGGCTTCACCGAGGAGCAGATCCAGCGCGGCGGCTACACCATCCGCACCACCCTGGACCGCCGCGCGATGACCGAGGTCAAGCGCTCCCTGGACAAGGAGGTGCCGCCGGACACCCCCAACGTCGCGAACGTGATGTCGCTGGTGCAGCCCGGCCAGGACAAGCACCGGGTGCTCGCGATGGGGTCGAGCCGCACGTTCGGCCTGAACGCCGACGCCGAGGAGACCAGCTACGGCCTGCCGTACCAGCCGGTCAACCTCGGTGCCGGGTCGACGTACAAGATCTTCACCGCGGCCACCGCGCTGGAGAAGGGCCTCGGCATCAACTACTCGATGCAGGTGCCGCCCTCGGGCTACGCCTCCCCGATCTACGTCGACGGCAGCGGCCGCCCCGTCCCCGTCGCGAACGCCGGCAACTACCCCGGCCGGATGAGCCTCACCGATGCGCTCGCGCAGTCGCCGAACACCGCGTTCATCAAGCTCGAGGAGTTCACCGGGGTGCCGGACGTGGTCGACATGGCCGTCCGGCTCGGCATGAAGTCGCTGGCCACGACGCCGTTCGTCGACCCGGGCACCGGCAAGCGCACCGACCGCTCGATCGCCGAGGTGATCAAGGACCAGCGGCTCGCGTCGTTCACGCTCGGCGTCACCCCGACGTCGGTGCTGGAGCTGGCCAACGTCGGCGCCACCCTGTTCTCCCAGGGCAAGTGGTGCCCGCCGACGCCGATCGACTCGATCACCGACGCCGAGGGCAAGCCCGTCCCGATCACCGAGGAGCCCTGCCAGCAGGCCGTCGATCCCGCGCTGGCGAACACCCTGGTCACCGGCCTGAGCAAGGACGACGTCGCCGGCACCTCCGCCGCCGCGGCGAGGGCCGCGGGCTGGACCCGGCCGATGGCGGGCAAGACGGGGACGACCCAGCAGCACAAGTCGGCCGCGTTCATGGGTGCGATCCCAGAGATGGCCGGCGCGGTCATCACCTTCGACAACTCCAACCGGCCGCGACCCCTCTGCGACGGCGGCGGCGCCCCCTTCGCCTGCGGGAACGGCAACATCTTCGGCGGCAAGACCCCGGCCCGCACCTGGTACGGCGCGGTGGGCCCGCTCGTCGCGAACACCCCGCCGACCCCGTTGCCGCCGACCGACCCGCGCTACCTCGACGGCGGCGCCGAGTCGCGCATCCCGGACGTCGTCGGCCGGTCGGTGAGCGACGCCCGCGGTGAGCTGGAGGGCGCCGGATGGCAGGTCACCACCCGCACCGTCGACAACAACGCTCCCGAGGGGACGGTCGTCGGGCAGGAGCCCCGCGGTGCCGCGCTCCCGGGTGAGCAGGTGACCCTGCAGGTCAGCAGCGGGTCGGTGCCCGCTCCGCCGCCGCCCCCGGGCAGCCCGGCTCCGGCGCCCGCGCCGGACTCCGGCCCGCCGCCGGGCCGGCCGGACGAGGGGAACCGCCCGCCCGACGGCGGGTGACGCTCCGCCCGGCCGGGTCACCCGGCCGGGCGGCACCGCGCGCCATACCCCGTCGGAAGCAGGCGTCACCGCTGGTCGCGGCCTAGCATGCCGTCATGGCCGTGCGGTGGAGGAACAGCCGCCCCGCGCCGGCCCCCGCCGACGACGGGCGTTGGGGCGTGGCGCGGCTGGTCGCCGAGCGCGAGGCGGACCGGCGGGCCCGGGAGCAAGGTGCCCACCCCGCGGGCCCCGCCGGGGCGGCGCAGGACGCGCCCGCGGACCGGCCGGACCCCGACCCGTCCTCGGACGGTGAGCAGCCCGCTGCGGGCGGACCCGACATCGACGGCCCCACCCGGCGGACCCTGACCGCGGTCCGGCGCCGCAGGCCGGGCCCCGCCGCCATCCCCACCCCGGACGAGGACGCGGACGACTCGGTCCCCGGGCCCCGCCGCCCGGTGACGCCCGCCCCGTCGTCGCCGGTCCCGCCCGTGCCCCGGCGGTCCCCGACCGGCCCGGTGCCCCGGCTGCCCGCACCGCGCCGACCCCGTTCCGGCGGCGAGGAACCCGTCGGGACGGTCTACCGGCCGCCCGCGGTGTCCGCCCGGCCCCCGGTCGACCTCGACGAGGGCCTGCTCGGCTTCTCCCGGCTCACCCGCGGCCGGGTCGGAGCGCGGGTGTTCACGATCGTCTTCGTGCTGATCTACCTGGTGATCCTGGTCCAGACACTGTCGACGATCGTCTGAGGTCCCTCGGTCGCCGTCGGTGGCCCCGTCTAGCCTGAAGATCCGCACGCCGCACCGGGCGAGGAGGTGAGCCGCGATCACGACCCCGTCGTCGACGTCGTCGCACCGCCTGACGTCGGTCCTCGCGATCCCCGCCTTCCGCAGGCTCTGGTCGGTCACCGCGGTCACCGCGACCGGCGAGTGGTTGGCGCTGCTGGCACTCACCTCGCTGGCGACCCACCTCACCGCGGGCGCCGGGTTCACCGCGCAGAGCTTCGCGCTCGGCGGGGTCGTCGCGACCAAGCTGGTGCCGTCGCTGCTGTTCGGGCCGCTCGCCGGCGTGCTCGCCGACCGCTTCGACCGGCGCAAGGTCATGGTGACCTGCGATCTCGCGAAGTTCGTGCTGCTGCTGTCGATCCCGTTCGTCGGGCAGCTGTGGTGGCTGCTGGTCGTGACCCTGCTACTCGAGCTGTGCACCATGTTCTGGATCCCGGCGAAGGACGCGGCCGTCCCGAACCTGCTGCGCAGCCCGGCGCAGATGGAGAGCGCCGCGCAGCTGGGCCTGCTGGTGACCTACGGCGTCGCGGTCGTCGGCGGTGCGGGGCTGTTCGCGCTGGTCAGCAAGGCCGGCCCGATGTTCGGGGCGGACCAGGAGACCACCGTCTACGCGGCGCTGTGCCTCAACGGGTTCGCGTTCCTGCTCTCGGCGCTGGTCGTGTACTTCGCGATCCCCGAGATCTCCGGCCGGGCCACCGAGGCCGAGCGGCAGCAGGCCCCGCCGTCGCTGCTGTACCTGCTGCGCGACGGCTACACCTATGTCGTCCGCACCCCGCTCGTGCGTGGGCTGGTCGTCGGGGTCGTCGGCGCGTTCACCGCGGGCGGCACCGTGATCGCGACGGCCAAGCTCTACGCGTCGAGCCTCGGCGGCGGGGACGCGGCGTACTCGATCCTGTTCGCGTCGGTCTTCGCCGGACTCGCCGCGGGCATGGCCGTCGGCCCGGTGCTGGCCCGGCAGGTGCCGCACCGGCGGCTGTTCGGCAGCGCGATCGTCGGGGCCGGGGTGTCGCTCGTCGTCGTGGCAGTGGCGGTGCACCTGTTCATGGCGATCGCCGCGGTGCTGGTCGTCGGCGCGTTCGCCGGGATCGCCTTCCTGACCGGGCTCACGATCATCGGCACCGAGGTCGCCGACGGGATCCGCGGCCGGGTCAACGCGTTCGTGCAGTCCCTGGTCCGGCTGGTGCTGCTGGGGGCGATGTCGGTGGTGCCGGTCGTCGTCGGCGTCGTCGCGACCCGGACGGTCACCGTCGGCGACACCGCGCTGCTGGTCGACGGCACGCGGTTCGTGCTCGCCGGAGCGGGCGTCCTGGCGGCGGCGGTCGGCGTCGTCGCGCGCCGGCAGATGACGGAGGAGGGATCGTCGTGAGTGTGTGGGACGACGTGGTGGGCCAGCCCGCCGCCGTCGCCGAGCTGGACGCGGCGGCATCCGACCCGTCGGCGATGACCCACGCCTGGCTGTTCACCGGCCCGCCCGGCTCCGGCCGGTCCAACGCCGCGCGCGCCTTCGCGGCCGCCCTGCAGTGCCGCTACCACGGCTGCGGCGAGTGCGCGGCCTGCCGGACCGTCATGGCGGGCACGCACTCCGACGTCCGGGAGATCGTCCCCGAGGGACTGTCCATCTCGGTCGCCGAGATGCGCTCGCTCGTGCAGCTCGCCGCACGCAAGCCCGCCACCGGGACATGGCAGATCGTGATCATCGCCGACGCCGACCGGCTCACCGAGGGCGCGTCGAACGCGCTGCTCAAGGCGGTCGAGGAGCCGGCCCCGGAGACGGTGTTCCTGCTCTGCGCGCCGTCCGACCATCCCGACGACGTGCCCGTCACGATCCGGTCGCGCTGCCGGATGGTGCACCTGCGCAGCCCGGCGCCCGACGCCGTCGCCGGGGTGCTGCGCGACCGCGACGGCATCGATCCCGAGCAGGCCCGGTGGGCCGCGTCGGTGTGCGGCGGCCACGTCGGCCGGGCGCGGCGCCTCGCCCGCGACCCGCAGGCCCGTGCCCGTCGCGAGGAGATCCTCGGCGTACCGACGAAGCTCCGTCGCCTCGGCGACGCGTTCTTCCACGCCGACGTGCTGATCCGCGCGGCCGAGGCCGAGGCCGACGAGCTGCGCTCCTCCCGCGACGAGTCCGAGCGCGAGGAGCTCGCGGTCGCGATGGGGGCCGGCGGCACCGGCAAGGGCGCCGCCGCGGCGGCCCGCTCGGCGAAGGCGGCCGAGCGGGATCTGGAGAAGCGGCAGAAGAGCCGCGCCACCCGTACGCAGCGGGACGCGCTCGACCGGGCCCTGGTCGACCTCGCCGGCTTCTACCGGGACGCGATCGTCGCCGCGACCGGTGCGACGGTGCCGCTGACCAACCCGGACCGCGACCGCGAGATCCGGGTGGCCGCCGCCGAGTGGGGCCCGGAGTCGAGCCTGCGCCGGCTGGAGGCGGTGCTCGCCTGCCGCGACGCGCTGGAGCAGAACGTGAAGCCGCGGATCGCCGTCGAGGCGATGATGACCGCGCTGCACCGTGGATGACCGGCCGCTGATCCTCACGGCCCAGCTCGACGACACCACCCGGACCCGCTTCGACGACCTGCGGGAACGGCACTTCCCGGCCGGACGCAACCACCTGGCCGCGCACCTGACGCTGTTCCACGCCCTGCCCGGCGACGCCGTCGTCGAGCTGACCGCGGACCTGACCGCCGCGACCGACCGTCCCCCGATGACCGCCCGTGTCACCGGGCTGCGCCTGCTCGGCCGCGGTGTCGCGTTCACCCTCGACTGCCCCGAGCTGACGTCGCTGCGCCGCGATGTCGCCGAGCGGTGGCGATCCCGTCTCACCCGGCAGGACGCCGGGAAGTCCGACCTGCACGTCACCGTCCAGAACAAGGTCGACCCGATCGCGGCCCGCGCGCTGTACGACGACCTGGTCGCCGGATTCGAACCGTGGGACGCCGGCGTCCCCGGCGTGGCGCTGTGGCGCTACGACGGTGGGCCGTGGGACCCGGGGCCCCGGTTCCCCTTCTCGGGGTGACCCGGGGGGCTGCGGGAGCGTCGGGGGCCGATCGGTACACTGGGTATGCACCACGCCGCCTTAGCTCAGTCGGTTAGAGCGACGCACTCGTAATGCGTAGGTCTGGGGTTCGACTCCCCAAGGCGGCTCCACAGGTCAGGGGCCCGGTCCGGCATCTGACAAGTCCTCTGAACTCCCTGAACGCGGTGTGTGACCTCCCGGTCGCTCTGGCTTCGGAGCATCGCCTTCTCGAAGCGATCGTGTCCCCGTCGGCGGGCCACTTCGGCGCCCACGGGGTCGAGGTGACGGTGTCCGGGGTGCACCACAGGGAGTGGGTGGCCAGGCCGGGATCGGCCCCGGCGACGAGCATCGCGGTCAGCGCGCGGTGGACACGGCGCCGAGGTGCTCCCGCCACCCACCGGCCGCGGTGATCTCGACGGCGTCGGTGGCGCCGGGCAGGGTGCGGCAGACCATGCTCAGGGAGCCGGTCCCGTCCTCCAGCTCGATCACGGACAGCTCCAGCTCGGCCGGTTCGCGGGGTAGCAGGTCTCGGCGGAGCTGGGTGTAGGAGATCTCGTAGATCTCGCCGGGGACCGACCAGCCACCGTCGGGGACGGGCGCGATACCGGGGAACACGTCGTCGAAGGAGAAGAAGCGGTAGTCGGGGGGCGGTGCGGACGGGGCCCAGGAAGTGGGCGCCGGCGAGGGCGTCGTGCAGCGGGCCACCACTCATGGCCTGGCCGTTGACGAACATGCGGACGCTGTCGGACATGGAGGTGCCTTTCGACGGTGCGGGGCGCTCAGGAGAGCGTGGTGTTGCCGTGGCCGCGCAGTGCGTGGACGCGCATCGCGGTCTGCGCCCTGTCGAGGTCACCACTGGCGAGGTCGTCGAGCAGGTCGCGGTGCTGGGCGACCGGTTCGTGGCCGCTCTGCTGCACGTAGTCGTCGGTCGGGTGGAGGAAGGCCTGTCGTTCGAGGAAGGCCGAGGTGACCGGGGAGAATGCGGCCCGGTTGATCGCGACGTGCAGGTCCAGGTGGGCGATGCCGTACTGCGGGCTGCCGATGCCGTACTCGCGGGCGGCGTGGCCGAGGGGGTCGAGCAGCGCGTGCAGGCTCTCCCAGTCGACGCTGCCGACCTTCTGCGTGAGCAGGCTCGCGGCGACCTGGTCGAAGGCGATGCGCAGCTCGTGCAGCTCGGCGCGGGCGGTGTCGTCGATCCGGACGACGACGAGCTGGCCCCGACGGACCCGTTCGACGAGGCCCTCGCTGGTGAGGCGCTGCAGTGCTTCCCGGATGGGGGTCCGACTCACGCCGAGCTCCTCGGCGATCTGCTCCTCGACGAGGCGGATGCCGGGCCCGTACTCGCCCGTGGTGATCTGCTGGCGCAGGTAGAGGTACACGCGCTCGCGGGCGCTCGGAGCGCTGCTGTTCCGGTGCGCGCCGGTCATGGTGTGGCCCCGGCGAGGAGTGCGGCCCGGCACGAGTTGGTGGCGCGCTGCATGAAGGTCCCCGACATCACGCTCATCCCGGCCCGGAGGGCGTCGGTCTGCAGTGTCGAGACCCGGTTGTTGAGGTCGAAGAAGGCGTTGCCGGGGGCGAGGAGCTCGGCGAACGGGAACGCGAAGGGGTCCTTCTCGGAGGCGTCGGTCTCGCCCCAGGTGGTGGTGTTGACGACCAGGGTCGGCGCGTCGTCCGCGAACGCCGTCCGGAGCCGGGCCGGGGCGAGGACCTCGGCGTCGAACTGTGTGGCCCACCCGGTGAGGGCCTCGGGGCGGCGGGCGGTACCGACGAGTCGGGTCCCGGGCCACGCCCGCCGCACCCCCAGCGCGACCGAGTGCGTGGACCCGCCGGAGCCGAGCACCAGGACCGTCCGGGGGACGGCCCCGCCGGTCACGGTCTCCATCGCGGCCTGGGCGGCCCAGCTGTTGGTGTTGACCCCCAGTGCCTCGCCCGCGCCGCCGCGTACGACGGTGTCCACGACGCCGGTGGCCTCGGCCGACGGGCTCAGTGCAGCTACCGCCGTGGCCACGTCGCGCTTCCACGGGCTGAGTACGAGGGCGAGATCCCAGCCCGGGGCAGTGAGCAGGGACTGTGGGCCGTCGACGGGGGTGGTGGCGGAGACGACGAGTCCGCGGGCCGCGAGGGCGTCGAGGAGCAGCCGGCCCTGCAGGGCGTGCGGTGCGGTGGTGCCGATACCGGCGATCGTGACGGGGCCCGGCGGCCGGTGGGGCGTGGGGCTCTCGTCGAGACAGTGCGCGACGGTGGCCCGCAGGGTCGCGGCACCGTCGTGGCCCAGCAGCGTGATCGGCGGGGACGTCACACCAGCTCCCGGGTCGGCACGGTGAGCATTGTGCCCAGGGCGGGGACCGGGGCGTCCACCGGCCGCAGGCCGGACCCCCGGCGGGGCACGACCTGGCGTCCGCTCGGCGGGCCGACGACCTCTCCCCGGTCGTGGACGAGTCCGCCACGCAGGTAGGTGGCGACGACGGAGCCGGTGAGGACCCACCCGTCGTAGGGGGTCACGGGATGCCGGGAGTGCAGGCTCGCCCCGTCGAGGGGCTTCTCCTCGGTCGGGTCGACGAGGACGAGGTCGGCGTCGAAGCCGGGGGCGATCTGCCCCTTGTACGGGATCGACCAGCGCTGGGCCGGGGTGTACGCGCACAGACGCACGATGTCCTCGACGTCGAGGGCTCCCCGCGTGGTGGCGGTGAGCAGCAGCGGGAGCATGGTCTCGACACCGATGAAGCCCCCGTAGGCCTTCCACACGTCGGTCTCGGCCTGCTCGGCTGCGGTGTGCGGGGCGTGGTCGGTGGCGATGATGTCGATGTCGCCGCGGGTGATGCCGGCCCAGAGCGCCTCGACGTCGGCGGCGGGCCGGATCGGGGGGTTGAGCTTCACCAGGTTGCCGTGGGTGTCGTAGGCGCCGTCGTCGAGCACCAGGTGTGAGACGAGGCTCTCGACGGTGACGCGGTGGCCCTCGGCGCGCAGGTCGACGATCCGTTGCAGGCCGGCGCGGGTCGAGAGGTGGTGGATGTGCAGCTTGGTGCGGGCCTCGGTGGCCATGGTGACGATGCGGGTGATCGCCTCGACCTCGATGAACGCGGGCCGGGACTCCAGGTGGGCGCGGGGGTCGGTACGGCCGGACTCGCGGAGCCGCTCGCCGAACAGCCGTAGGAGGTGGTCGTTCTCGGCGTGCACACCGACGACCAGGTCGGCGGCGGCGGCGGCCTCGAGCCCGCGGAAGATGGCGGCGTCGTCCGGGCAGCGGTTGTCGCCGGTCGTCTGTCCCATGAACAGCTTGAGCCCCATGGCACCGAGCTCGGCCATACCGGCGATCTCACCCGCGTTGTCGTGGTCGATCATGCCGTACAGCCCGAAGTCGACGTAGGCCTTGCCGCGCACCAGGTCGAGCTTGTCGCGGTAGCGCTGGGCGGTCGCGACGGGCGGGAAGGTGTTGGGCATGTCGACCACGGTGGTGACGCCCCCGGCGGCGGCGGCACTGGTGCCGCTGGCGAAGTCCTCCTTCTCCGTCATACCCGGCTCGCGCAGGTGCACGTGCATGTCGATCAGGCCGGGCAGCACGAGCAGGCCGCGGGCGTCGACGACGGTGGCGCCGGTGGTGTCGAGGTCGGTGCCGACGGCGACGATGCGGCCGTCGCGCACGGCGACGTCGTGGCGGTGGCGGCCGTCGTGGTGGACGACGGTCCCACCGGTGACGACCAGGTCGTGGGGCACAGACATGTGCTGATCTCCTTCTCGGGTGGGTCAGGCGAGGGCGAGAGCGGGGTCCTCCTGGTGGACCTCGCGGATCGGACCGAGGTCGAACAGGGTGTCGGGGCTCAGATCGAGCCCGCCCGCGGCGATGGCCCGCACGTTCGCCTCGACGGTGGCGTCGGAGATGTCGATGACGCGCTGGCCGGGCTCGCCGGTGCGGATGAGCTCGTTGCCGGCGATGCAGGCCTCGAGGGTGGTCCTCGGGTCCAGGCCGAGGGTCCGGCCGTAGTCGTTCACGGTCAGGTCGGTGGCGTGCTGAGGGTCGGCGAGGACGTCCTTCCAGCCGCGGACCTCGGCGCGCAGGAAGGCCTTGACCTTCTCCCGGTCGTTGTCGAGTACGTCCTGGGTGGTGATGTAGGTCTGGCCGACGAGCGGGAACCCCACGTCGGCGAGCAGCATCGCGTGGATGTCGAAACCCTTGCCCCGCAGGTCGACGACCTGGTTGTTGACGAACCCGACGTAGCCGTCGATCTCCCCGGTCGTCATCCCGATGGGATCGCCCTGCACGGGGACGGTGGTGATGCGTGAGGCGTCGAGACCGAGCGCGGCGACGAAGTTGCGCCAGACCGGTTCGCTCGACGAGGAGCAGCCGATGGTCCTTCCGTAGAGGTCCTGCGGGGTCTCGATCGGGCTGGCTCCCATCGACATGATGCAGTTCGCGTTCCGGGCGTAGACCGCGCCGATGATCTTCAGCGGGGCACCCTTGGCAACCGCGGACCCGACGATGGGGACCTGGGACACCCCGGTGAAGGTGCGGCTCAGCACGTCCGACTCGATGGGCGGCGCGGTCGGGCCACCGGACACCAGATCGGCGCCGGAGAAGCCTTCCTGCACGTAGTAGCCGTTGCGGTCGGCGAGATAGCTGCCGGCGAACTGGGTGTTCTTGACCCAGGCGAGGCGCTGCGAGGCGATTCCGAAGCGGGAGCCGTCGCCGTCGCCACCGGAGACGCAGGCGGTGAGGACGGCGGGAGCGGCGAGGGCCAGTCCTCCGACGGTGAGACCGTGACGGAGGAATGCACGGCGGCCGAGCTGGGAGGACATGAGGGATCCATTCCTGATGGGGTGGGAGGGGTTCACCGGGTGACCCCCATCTGTGCGGTCACGAACGTCTCGAGCAGACCGACGAGCTGGTAGATCAGGACGCAGACCACGGTGAGGACGACGACCGACGCCCAGAGCCGGGCGAACTCGAACTCGTTCGCGTCGCGGAGCATCTGTCCGCCGAGGCCTTCGCCGCTGGCGAGCCACTCGGCCAGGAGCGCACCCACCACCGAGCTGGTCACGGCCACACGGGCGGCGGCGAACCAGGTCGGCACGGCGTGGGGCAGGGCGACCCGGGCGAACGCGGACCAGCTGGATCCCCCGAAGGCCGCGCACATGTCGAGGTCGGTCCGGGGTGCGGAGCGGATGCCCTGCAGCATCGTGAGCATCGCCGGCACGAACACGATGGCGGCGCCGATGACCGCGACCCCGAACGGTCCGCGTCCGAAGATCAGGACGAGGATCGGTGCGACGGTGACCATCGGGATGGCATGCAGCGCCGAGATCGTGGGCGTGAGCATCTTCTCGGCCGTGCGGAAGAAGTGGAACAGCACGGTCACGGCGGCGGCGAGGACCAGACCGAGTCCGAACCCGAGGGCGGCGTCGCCGAGGGTGACGACGAGCGCTGCGCCGATGCCGGCCCGGCTCGCCGCGGCCGTGGGGTCGGTGAACAGGTAGCGCCAGACGTCGAGCGGGGTCTTGGCCACGAACGGGCTCACGTCGACGAGGCTGACGAAGGCCGTCCAGACCACCAGGATCGCGACGGTCGCTCCGACCAGCGTCGACGTCGTCCGGGCGAGACCGGCGACCAGGGCGCGCCGTGTGCGGGTGTCGGGGGTGCCGGTGCCGACCCGGGCCCAGGAGCGCGCGGGGGCGCTGGTCGCGGTCATGCGGAGGCTCCCGCGGTGCTGGGGGCCCACGGCGTCGTCGCCCGTTCGATCCAGCCGACGACGGCGAAGGCGAGACCGGCGATCACGCCGGTGACGAGGGTGATGCCGCTGGTGCGAACGACGTCGCTGGACTGCTGCGCCACGACCAGGGCTGCTCCGAGACCGCGTTCCTGTCCCATGAACTCGCCGATGACGGTGCCGAGGAGCGCGGCCGGGACCGCGATCTTCAGCGCGGTCAGGACGCCGGGCAGCGCGGAGCGGAGCTGGACCTTGCGGAGGACGAGGTACCGGCCCCCGCCGTAGGCGCGGACCAGGTCGAGAGCAGCCGGATCGGTCCGGCGCAGGCCGTTGATCGTGCCGACCAGCGTCGTGAAGAACACCGACACGGCGGCCATCACGGCTGAGGTGACCGGTCCGTTGAAGCACGCGGCGAGGATCGGGGCGATGGCCACGAGGGGGATGCAGACCGACGCGATGCCGATCTGCAGCACGAACCGTTCGACGGCCGGGACGGTCATCACCACCGCGGCGCAGCAGATCGCTGCCAGGTTGCCCCAGAGGTAGCCGACGACAGCGGAGGCGAGCGTCACCGGGACGTGCAGGGCGTAGAACGCGACCCCGTCGTCGACGATACCCGCGACGATCTCCAGTGGCGGGGCGATCGCCGGGCCGAGGAGCCCGGTCATGCCGACGAGCTGCCACACCAGCAACACGGCCACGGTCCCGGCGGTGCCCAGGGCACGGCTTCTCATCGCTCGGTCTCCCTCGTCGCCGCGCCGATCAGGTCCTGACCGGGGGTGTCGAGTCCGAACAGCAGCGACGACAGCCGGTCGACGTAGGAGTGGAACTCGGGCGTGCGCAGCAGCTCCGGGGTCCGTGGCCGCGGCAGGTCGATCGGCACCACCTGCTGGACCCGTCCCGGGCGGGCGCTCATCACCACGACGGTGTCGGACAGGAACACCGCCTCGGAGATGCCGTGCGTGACCATCAGCGTGGTCGCCGGCCGCTCGGTCCAGATGCGCAGGAGCTCGACGTTGAGGTTCTGCCGCGTCATGTCGTCCAAGGCGCCGAAGGGCTCGTCGAGCAACAGCACCCGCGGCTCGACCACGAGCGCGCGGGCGATCGCGACGCGCTGCCGCATCCCGCCCGACAGCTGCGCGGGCCTGGCGTCCTCGAACCCCGTCAACCCGACGAGCTCGATCAGGTCATCGACGAGGGCATCGTCGGTCGGACGCCGCGTCAGCTCGAACGGGAGGCCGATGTTGGTGCGCACCGTCCGCCACGGCAACAGAGCCGGCTCCTGGAAGGCGATCCCGAGATGGTGGTGACGGCGCATGTCCGCGGGGGTCTCACCGTGGACGAGGGCGACCCCGGTGGACTGGTGTTCGAGACCCGCGAGGATCCGGAGGATCGTGCTCTTCCCGCAGCCCGAGGGGCCGAGCAGGGTGACGAACTCGCCCGCACGGGACTGCAGGTCGACGCCGTCGAGGGCGGTCACCTCCCCGCGGCCGACGCGGAACGATTTGCCGAGGCCCGCGATGTGGATGCCAGGAGCAGTCGGTTCGACCATGTGCGTTCTCCTCCTTCACGCTCTGCGCTGTTTGCATCCGAGTTTGGATCCAAGCTCGGATGCGAAGATAGGCGCGCGGCGTTGCGGAGGCGTAAATCGATGCGTCTGTCCGGTTACGTCACTCGGGCCTCGTGCCACGCGGGCCCGATCCGGCTCGCGGAGAGGGCGCGACGAGGAACCGGCCGGCTCACCGGTCGTCACGAGGACGAGGAGACGACTCCCGTCGCGGCCACGACGCCGGTCATCGCCAGCGCCACCAGAGCGACCTGCAGGAGGGCGAAGCGCTGGAACTCGCCGAGGTCCTTGCCGAGCAGGCCGAGGAGGACCCGGAGCGCTGCCGACGCCGGTCCGACGGAGGTTCCGGCGGTTGCGACGGGTCGCGGAGGTGCTGGCGGGGAGGCTTGCGCTCGGTGGGGTGCTTCCCGGCTTCGGTCAGGCCCGCTACGAGGGGGCCGACCCGCGCGCGCACCGCACGCGAGTCGTCAGGGGAGCCGTGCCGGCAGGCCCAGCAGCCGTGCGGCATCGCCGCGGGTGATCTGTTCGCGTTCCCGACGGGCGGTGAGCCTGCCGCGGGTGACCTCCTCCCCACGGTCCCCGACATCGCCGCCTGGCGTCGGCCCGGCGCCCTGGACGCGGTCAGGAGGTCGGCACGGGGTCGTCGTCGCGCCGGACGAGGACCTCGAACGGGACGCCGCGCTCGTAGTCGGCGACCATCTCCTCCGGGTCGAACAGGGTGCCGATCGGGTTCGCCGAGAACACCGGCCCCTTCATCCACTCCGTCGCCTCGTCGGCGGTCGCGAAGCTGTCGACCTGCAGCTCCACGTGGTTGCCGTCCGGATCCCGGTAGTACAGCGACACGGTCGGACCGTGGCGGATGGCGCGCACGGGGAGGATCTCCGCGTCCCGCAGCCGGCGGTAGGTGGCCAGGAGCGCGCCGAGATCGGGATGGGTGAAGGCGGAGTGGTAGAAGCCGACCTGTGGTTCGTCGCTCGGAACGGGGTACGGCCCGGTGGCGATGAGGGCCACCCGGTGGTGCTCCTCGTCGTAGGTCAGGAACGCGAGCTTGCCGTTGTCGAAGACCGGGTGCGCGCCCAGCACCGTGCAGTACCACTCCCGCATCCGCGGCAGGTCGTTGGTGCGGAACACCACGTGGGCGAGCCCCACCGGGGGCCGGGCGACGGTCGGGTCCGGCAGCGTGCGCGCCGCCCCTGTGTGCTGGTCGGTCGAGGTCATGCGGTTGCCTCCATGAGGTCGGGCTGGCGGAGCAGCAGGTGGTCGAGCACGTCGCTCAGGTCGATCGGGGGATCGAACGCGGGTGCGCGCCAGGCGATGTGCCCGTCCGGGCGGACGAGCACGGCCCCGTCGGCGCCGATGCCGTAGACGGTGCGGAAGTCGTCCTCGACGCCGGCGTGCCGCGCCTCGGCTCCCACCGCGACGACGTCGACCTCGTCCGGTGCCGTCCACCGCTGTTTCCCGGCCGCAGTGGTGAGCAGCACGAAACCGGCGCCGAACAGGTCCTGCAGGGAGCGGGTGTGCTCGGGGTCGAGCCACAGGTGGGGGGCACGCGCGCCGGGCCGCCCGACCGGGAGGTAGCGGCCGACGGGGCTGGGGACGGGTTCGGTCCCGTCCGGCCGGATCCCGGGTGACTCGTAGGAGATGCCGAACACCTGGCCGTAGTACTCGAAGTGCTCGCGCTGCTCGGCGATCGCCGCCCGGACCGGCCCGAGCTCGGCGTCGTCGAGCGTCTCGACACGGGCCACGAAGTCGAGGTCGTTCTCCAGCATCCCGCCGAGCCCGGCGCGCGCCATCCGCTCGGCGTTGGCGAGGCTCTGGTCGACGTTGAACCGGGCGACCGGACGGCGTTCCTCCTCGTAGGTGTCCAGGAGGTGCCGGCCGGCCCGCCCCCGCAACACCGCGGCGATCTTCCACGCGAGGTTGTGCACGTCGCCGACACCGGTGTTCATCCCCTGCCCGCCGGTGGGCGGCAGCGGGTGCGCGGCGTCGCCCGCGAGAAAGACGTTCCCGACGCGCATCCGGGTGGCGACGCGCGCCTGCATCTGCCAGGGCCGGGCGCTGCGGACGTCGACGTCGAGATCGGGGTCGCCGACGAGGGCGCGGACGATCTCCACGCAGCGCTCGGGGGTGAACGAGGCGGGTTCGGTCGTGGCCGGGTCGTAGGCGAAGTTGTAGGTCCACCGGTGGCGGCCGTCGAGGGTGATGAGCACGCCGGTGGTCTCGGGGTTGTAGACCCACCACAGCAGGTAGGGGCGGTCGGCGACGTAGCGCGACAGGTCGGCGTGGAAGTAGATGCCCATCTGCGCGCCCAGGCGCTCCGGGCCCTCCAGCCGCACGCCGAGCTGGTCGCGCAGTGGGCTGGCCGCTCCGTCGGCCGCGATCACGAACCGGGCCCTGACCTCCGACTCGGATCCTCCGTCCGCGGACAGGCGGACGGTGACGGCGTCGTCGGCGGCCTCGGCGTCGTCGATGTCATCGACACCGAGCACCGTGGTGCCGAACCGGACGTCCACGGCCGGGAGGGCCGAGGCGGCCCGGAGCAGGATCGGCTCCAACACGTCCTGCGGGCAGGAGCTCTTGACGTGCGGCGCGTAACCGGCCACCTCACGGTCGAACTCGGGGGAGTGGCCGTGGGTGACCAGCGCGCCGAACTCGGGGTGGGCGAGCCGGGTGACGAATGCGCTGCCGCGGTTGCGCTCCCGCGGCAGACCCGCCGCCAGCACCTCCTCGGCGACCCCCCAGCTGCGGAAGATCTCGAGGGAGCGCCCGTTCACCACGTGCCCTCGCGGGTGGTACGAGGTCGTCGCCCGCCGTTCGACGAGCAGCGTCCGCACCCCGAGGCGGCCGAGACCGATGGCCGCACTCAGGCCGGTCGGGCCGCCCCCGACCACCACGACGTCGTGGTGGTCGGGGGCGGGTGTCGGATCGTGGTCAGTGCGCATCGGCAGTTCCCTCCACTGCGGGTGTGGGTTCGGGGCGCGTCGACGCGGTCCCGCCGTTGCGGGCACTGCCCCTGATGAACAGCACGAAGGTGGCGACGAGGCTGACCGCGGCGGTGGCCAGCAGGTAGCCGGCGATCGGGGTCGAGGAGCCGCTCCTGGCGTAGAGCAGGGCGAAGACGATCGGCGCCACGCCACCGCCGAGGATGGAGCCGATCTGATAGGCCATCGAGGTCCCGCTGTAGCGCACCGGGGCCGGGAAGAGCTCCGCGATGAAGGCGGCCTGTGCGCCGGTGGCGAACGAGACGGCGATCACGCCGCCCAGGTAGGCGACGATCATCGCGGCCAGTGACCCGGTGTTGACCAGGGCGAAGAACGGCAGGGCCCACACGACGATGCCGATCAGCCCGCCGAGGAGGACCGGTCTGCGGCCGATGCGGTCCGCGAGCCGCGCGGTGACCAGCACCAGCGGGATCCACACCACACCGGCGGCGACGGTCAGTCAGAGCACGTACGTCGGGGGCAGCCCGAGGGCCTGCCTGGAGTACGCGAGCATGTACACGAACATCAGGTAGCCCAGGGTGGGCGCGGCGGTGGACGACAGACCGCCCAGGAGCATCTCCCGCCAGTTGTCAATGATCAGGTCCCGGACCGGCGAGCGGCTGATGGCGCCGGAGCGCTGCACGGCGGTGAAGTCGGGGCTCTCCGCGACACCGAGCCGCACCCACATGCCGAGGCCGATCAGCACGATGCTCGCCAGGAACGGGATCCGCCAGCCCCAGGAGCTGAACACGTCGGCGGGCAGGTACGTCGTCAGCAGGACGAAGGTCAGCGAGGCCAGGACGATGCCGACCGGGTTGCCCATCTGGGTGAACGAACCGAAGAAGGCGCGCCGGTGCGTCGGGGCGTGCTCGACCCCCAGCACCACCGCACCGCCCCACTCCCCGCCGACCGCGAAGCCCTGCACCAGGCGCAGCACGACCAGCAGGACGGGTGCCCAGACGCCGATCACCGCGTAGGTGGGCAGCAGCCCGGTGAGGAACGTGGCCGCACCCATGATGACCAGCGACGCGACCAGCGTGGACTTGCGGCCGACCCGGTCACCGAGGTGGCTGAGGACGACGCTGCCCAGCGGCCGGGCGATGAACCCGGCGCCGAAGGTCACGAAGGCGGCCAGGGTGCCCGCGACGGGCGAGAAGGTCGGGAAGAACTGCGGACCGAAGATCAGCGCCGCCGTCAGGCCGTAGATGTTGAAGTCGTAGATCTCGATCGCGGTGCCGACGAAGCTCGCCGTGGCGACCCGACGGGTGTGGCGCGTGCCCGACCTCACGGGGACGGGTGAGGATTCGCTCTGCGGGAACACTGGACTCCTCTGTCGTGAGTGTTCGTGCGTGAGACCTGCCGTGCTCGGCGTGATCACGGTGGGGTCGGGAAACCGGCGGGCGGAGGGACGCGCCAGGCCGTGCCGCTGCGATGGGGACGAATGATGAATGGCGATCAAGAGCAGTGTCAAGGATGTCGCTGTGGTGCGGTTGGCTGCGGGATCGGCGGCATCTCGGCGAAGAGGATGAGGATCGATCAAGAGGTACCTCCGACCGTCTCGCCGCGGATGGCTAAGCTGGAGCCGCCTCTGCGCCGCGCGGAGCACCCGAAGGAGGCGATCGGCCGTGCCCCGGAACAGGCAGCACATCCCGCGCGAGGAGCGGAAGGCCGAGGTGCTGGCGGTCGCCACCGAGCTGTTCCTCAGCAACGGGTACGCCGGCACCACGATGGCCGACATCAGCCGCGCCGCCGGCGTCGCGCCGGCGGCGGTCTACTGGTACTTCCCCTCCAAGGACGACGTCTTCGCCGCGGTCATGGACCGCATGCTCAGCCGGGAGATCCGCATCCTCGACGAGGACCACGCGGACGACGACCCGATGTCGCACCTGGTCCGGGGTCTCAACGACATGCGCGTGTTCCGGCCGCTGCACCAGGCCATGCACGGCAGGCTCCTGCAGTCCGAAGCCGTGCGCGAGGCCCACGACCGCTTCCTCGACTGGATCCGTGACCTCGTCCGGAAGATGGTCGACGACCTCGACGACCCGTCGGTGGATCGTGAGCTCGTCGCCGACACCGCCGTCACCCTCTTCGAGGGCTTCAACGTGGAGGGCGCGCCGCCGCGCCCGGGTGCTCAGCTCATGCGGTTCCTCCTCGAGTCGGTCCTGGGTTCCGCCCGCGCCCGCGACCTGCCGGCGCCGGTCCCGTCGGACTGAGCCCGCCCGACCGCGGCGGCCGCGCGACTCGGGCGCAGTGGTCGATCAGACGCAGTGGTCGATCAGACGCAGTGGTCGATCAGACGCAGTGGTCGATCAGACGCAGCGGTCGATCAGGCGCAGCGGTCGATCAGGCGCAGCGGTCGATCAGGCGCAGCGGTTGACCAGGGTGCCGATCCCCTCGATCGCGATCCGCACCTCCGAGCCGGACCGCAGGTAGCGCCCCTGTGGATGCCCGACGCCCGCCGGGGTCCCGGTCATCACGACGTCGCCGGGCTCCAGCGTCGTCTGCCGTGACAGGTAGGAGATCAGGGGTCCGACCGGGTGGATCAGATCGGAGGTGCGCGCGTCCTGGCGCAGCTCGCCGTCGACCCAGGTCTGCAGGTGCAGGTCTCCGGGATCGTCGAACTCGTCCAGGGTGGCCAGGCACGGCCCCATGGGGGTGAAGGTGTCGAAGCTCTTGGCCGCGCTCACGTCCGCGCCGCGTCCCGGGACGAGGCCCTTCTGCACGTCCCGGGCGCTCACGTCGTTGCAGATGGTGTAGCCCGCGACGTGGCTCATCGCGTCGCCGACCTCGACGTCCGTGGCGCGCCGCCCGACGACGACGGCCAGTTCGCCCTCGTAGTCCACGTGCTCGGGCGCCACCCGCGGGAACCGGATCGCCTGCCCCGAGGCGATGACCGACGAGGGCGCCTTCAGGAAGATGTGCGGCTCGTCCGGGTGCTCGGTGCGCCCGACCTCGCTGCGGTGCGCGGCGTAGGCGAAGCCGACGGCCCAGATCTTCGAGGGCCTGGGGATCGTCGGGAGCAGCTCGACCTGCGCGAGGGGGATCCGCTCGCGCACGGTGGCCGCGGCGATGTCCGCGACGTCGTACCCCGCGCGCAGGGCCTCGCCCAGGTCGGGGGCGTCGACGTCGAGCAGGGCGACGGTCTCGCCGTCGTGGCTGCCGATGCCCTTCGTGGTGCTGACGAGCCTGCTCATCGCACTCCCTCGCTGACGCTCGGTCGGCGCTGCGCGAGGCGCTGTGTCGATGATTCGCTCGCGGGCTCGCTCATCGGGCCACCGCCTGGTTGTCGAGGTCGAGGATGTCCGGATCGCCCGCGTGGAAGTGCTCGGCGAACCGGTCGGGATCGAGCTCCAGTCCGGACGGGTTCGCGGCGAACTCCGGGCTCGCCATGAACTCCCGTTCCTGTTCCGGGGTGTCGAAGTTCGAGCAGGAGAACTCGACGACGTTGCCGTCCGGATCGCGGAAGTAGAAGCTCGTGGCCTGACCGTGGTTGGCCGCGCGGTGCGGATGGGTTCCGGCGGCCCGCAGGTGCTCGAACTGGGCGATCAGGTCGGCGAGGGACGCGACGCCGAACTGGAAGTGGTGCAGGCCCGGCCCGGCGGGATCGACGCCCGCGAGGGAGTCGATCCCGAACAGGGCGAGGACCTGACCGTCCCGGACGGGGAAGAAGGCGAGGCGGACGTCCACCGCGCGCTCGGGCATGCCCGCGGGGCGGGGCGGGGCGTCCGGGGCGGGGGTGCGTTCGAAGAACGGGCCGGCGCCCAGGACGTGCGAGTACCAGGCGTGCATCTGCTCGAAGCGCCCGGTCTTCAGCACCAGCTCCGCCATCTGCAGCGGGACGGCCCGCGTCGAGGTCTGCCCCGGTGCGGGCCGGTCGGTCGCGGCGGTCATGCCGCACCTCCGGTGGGTCCGTGCAACGGACGCGAGGTCCGTCGCGCGATGCGCCATCCCTCGGCCGTGCGGCGCAGGGTGTGGGTGGTGTCGAGGATCTTCTCGAGGTCGTAGGTGCCGTCGGCACCGCGCAGGTGGAGCAGCACCAGGCAGCCGAGCGTGATCTCGTCGGCGCTGCGCTCGACGAGGTGCTCGTTGCTGATCAGGTGGGCCGTCTGCCGGTCCGGCATGGCTTCCCGGCGGGTCAGGAACTCGAGGATCGCGTCGCGCCCGTGGAGCCGTTCGCCGCGGATCTCGAACTCCGCGTCGTCGGTGAAGGCGTCGATCCCCGTGGTGGCCCGTCCCCGGTCGATCGCGAGGTGGTAGCCGATCACGTGCTGCCGGCACTGGCTGACGTCGTCGTCGAGCATGAGACCCATGGGCAGCTCCTCTCTTGAGTATGACTCAAGAGTAGTGCTTCCATGGCGGGTGTCAACGCACGGCGGCGGCGCTCCCGCCGCTCCCGGTGGCGGCAGTGCCCAGCTCGATCGCCGACGACGTGTGAGGTGCCGGAGTGACACGACCTGCAGCGGACAGCGCGCACCGGACGACCGGGCCGGGGCGCGTGATCGTGGTGGGCGGCGGCCCGGTGGGCCTCTGCACGGCCATCGAGCTCGGCTGGCGGAACGTGCCGGTGCTGCTCGTCGACGAGACGGACGGGTCGGTGGTCTTCCCGGCCGGGGAGGCGATCTTCTCCCGCTCCATGGAGCACCTGCGGCGATGGGGCCATGCGGCCGAGGCGCGTCGCGAGTGCCTGCCGGGCCCGGACCACCCGCACCGCATCCTGTTCATGACCCAGGTGGTCGGGCACGTGCTCGCCGAGTTCGACTACGGGGTCACCAACTCTAGCCCCGGCGAGTACGCCGACGTGACCCCCGAGGGCCCCGCATTCATCTCGAAGTTCTCCCTCCTGCCGCTGCTGCAGCGGATCGCGGCCGGACTGCCGGCCGTCGAGATCGCCCACGGGAACCGGCTGGAGGACTTCACCCAGGACGCCGACGGGGTGACCGCCCGCGTCCGGGACGTCGTCACCGGCGTCGAACGGACCGAGGCGGCGGCCTACCTCGTCAGCTGCGAGGGCGGCCGCAGCGGGATCCGGCGCGCGCTCGGGATCGAGCTCGCCGGCGACTTCGCCCAGGGCCACAACTTCGCCGTGCACTTCCGGGCCCCGCGACTGCGGGAGCTGCTGATCGAGCGCGCCGGCGGGCGGGCGGCACAGATCCAGACCCTCGCCTCGGAGAAGCGGCCCTACATCACGGTCGTCGACGGCGTCGACGAGTGGCGTCTGTCGGTCTACCTCGACCACGAGCCGGCCGACGGGGACGCCGTCCGCTGGGTGCACGAGGCCGTCGGAGAGCCGATCGAGACCGAGATCCTGCGGGCCCAGCCGTGGAGCGGGCACCGGGTCGTGGCCGACCGCTACCGGGACGGCCGGGTGTTCCTGGCGGGCGACGCCGCGCACCTGCTGTGGCCCAAGGGCGGCTTCGGCGCCAACACCGGGATCGGTGACGCCGTGGACCTCGGCTGGAAGCTCGCGGCCGTGCTGCACGGCTGGGGCGGCTCCGACCTGCTGGACAGCTACGAGATCGAGCGACGCCCGGTGGCGGTGCGCAACGTCTCCGAGGCGTCGAGCAACTGGACCTCGGACGCCCGGCTGACCCCCGACCCGCTCCTCGATCGCCCGGACGACGTCGGCGCGCAGGCGCGCAGAGTGACCGGCGATCTCATCCAACGGCTGCGTGGACGTGAGTTCCGCAGCATCGGGGTGCAGCTCGGCCACCGCTACGCCGGCTCGCCGATCTGCCTGCCGGACGGCACCCCCGAGCCGCCGGACGAGCCGGACGCCTATGTTCCCTCGACCTGGCCCGGGTGCCGCGCGCCGCACGCCTGGCTCCCCGACGGCAGCTCCACCCTCGATCACTTCGGCCACGGCTTCGTGCTGGTCGCCACGGCCACCGCCGACCCGGCTCCGATGGTCCGTGCCGCGAGCGCCCTCGGGGTGCCGCTGAGGGTGCTGCGCATCGACCGTCCTGCCGTCGTCCGGCTCTATGCGGCGCCGATGGTGCTCGTCCGACCTGACGGCCACGTGGCGTGGCGCGGAGCGAGTGCGCCCGACGACCCGGTCGCGCTGCTGGACCGCGTCCGTGGCGCCGGCCCGCTCGACGACCGAGGAGCTCGAGGAGTCCGCGCAGCTGCGCAGGGAGAACGCTGAGCGGGCACCTACGAGCTCATGGACGGAGGAGCTGCTCCGACACCGTCCACAGCCGGTCGGCGCGGTCGGGGTCGAGCGCCCAGGCCTTCACGCCGTGGGGGTGGTCGGCGAGGTCGGCGTCGTTCGGGACCTCGTAGGCCTCCTGGCAGTCGTCGAGGTAGTGGCCTCCGGACGTCGCGAACTGCGGGTCGACCGCGGCCACCATGCTCGTCGCCGCTCCCTGCTCGACGGTCTTGTAGGTGAACACTCCTGCTGCTTCCGCGGCGGCCAGGGAGTCCTTCTGACGACGGGTGAAGTTCCGCTGCAACCCGGTGGCGACCCCGCCGGGGTTGACGGTGTTCGCGACGACGCCGTCCCGGGCCCATCGTCGGGTCGCCCCCACCGCGAAGAGGGAGTTCGCGGTCTTCGACTGTGCGTAGGCGATCTGGGGGTCGTAGGCGCGGCGGTCGAAGTGGAGGTCGTCGAAGTCCACGTCCGCTCGCATGTGCGCGGTCGAGCTCACCACGACGATCCGCGCTCCGCCCTGATCCGCGGCGCCGGCGACGAGCCCGCGGCGCAGGCCCGTCGCCAGGGCGACGTGGCCCAGGTGGTTGGTCGCGAACTGCAGCTCCCAGCCCTCGGGGGTGCGCTCGAGACCCCCGGTGACCACCCCGGCGTTGGCGAGCAGGAGGTGGAGCGGGCCGCGCCACGCCGCGACGAACCCCTCGACCGACGAACGGTCGGCGAGGTCGAGCGGTGCCACCGCGGGCGCCGGCCTCCCGGTCGACCTGGCGATGTCGGCGGCCACGGCCGCACCGGCGACGGTGTTGCGGACGGCCAGGGTCACCTCGGCCCCCGCGGCGGCCAGGGCGCGGGCGGACTCGGCCCCGAGCCCGGACGACGCCCCGGTCACGACGGCGCGCACGCCGGTCAGGTCGTGCCCCGACAGGACGTCGTCGGCGGTGCTGGTGGCGGAGAAGGGTGTGGAGCGGAGGCCGCGACGCATGCCCACACTGTACAAGATGAACACTTTCTGCCTAGTGCGATCAGCGGCAGCTAGACTCGGCCCGTGACAGCGTCGGAGGCGGTCGGCCGTCGTGAGCGCGTGCTGGAGTCGGCGCTGCTGAGCTTCGCCCGTTTCGGCTACCGGAAGACGTCCATGGACGAGGTCGCGCGCGCGGCGGAGATCTCCCGGCCCGGTCTCTACTTCCTGTTCTCCTCGAAGCAGGAGCTGTTCCGCGCCGCGGCGACCCACGCTCTGGACCGCGACCTCGCAGCCGCGGAACGTTCGCTCGCGTCGACCGCCGAACCGCTGCGCCACCGGATCGTGGACGCGTTCGACCACTGGGCGGGCCGCTACGTCGGCCCCGCGCGCGACGTCGAGGACGTCGTCGCCACCAACCCGGACCTGCTCGGTGAGATCGTCGAGACCGCGCCCGCCAGGTTCCGGCAGCTGATCGTCGACGCACTCGCCCGGACGGTCGACCGCCGTAGGGCCGTCGACATCGCCGACACCCTGATCAGCACATCGGTGGGCGTGAAGCACCAGGTGGAGACCCGTGACGCCTATCGCCGGCGCATCGCCGTCGCGGTCCACCTCCTGGTGCCCGAACAGCCCGACTAGCCCGAACAGCGTCCGGTGGCCGAGCGCGACGGGCGTCCGACGGAGAGCGGCCTCGATGCCCCTCCCCGAGGCCCGCCGACCGTTCCCGTCCGCCGCGCCACGGGCCGTCGGCGCCGCCGCGTCGTCAGAGACCCAGGAGTCGGGCGGCGTTGCCGTGGGTGATCTGCTCGCGTTCCCCGTGGGAGAGATCGAGTCCGCTCAGGAACTCCTGGGTGCCGTCGAGGTGCAGGAACGGGTAGTCGGTCGACCAGATGATGCGGTCTATGCCGACGACCTCGCGGACGTAGTCGAACTGGGGCCGGTGGTACATGCCGCTGGGGGTGACCCAGACGTGGGACCGGTAGGTGTCGCTGATGGTCCTGGACAGTCCGGTGTCGCCGGGGGAGAGGACGTCGTCGAGGCGCGGGAGGAAGAACGGCACCATCTCGCCCCAGTGTCCGCTGATGATCTGCAGGCCGGGGAGCTCGTCGAAGATCCCGGCGAGGACGAGACGCGGGGCGTGGATTCCCGCCTCGTGGTGCCAGCCCCATCCGCCGAGCGACAGTTCCGCGGTGACCTTGTCGTTGAAGCCGGAGTAGTAGGCCTGCTGCACCTCGAGCAGCGGAGGAAAGGGGTGCAGGTAGAGCGGCACGCCGAGGTCGGCGAGGCGGCGCAGGAGCGGCCGGTGGACGGGGTCGTCGAGGAACCCGGCACCGGGTCGTCCGACGATCAGTACGCCGCGCAGGCCCAGCTCCCCGACGGCACGGTCGAGTTCGGCGACCGCCTCGGCCGGACGTTGCCAGGGCAGCGTCGCGAATCCGGCGAGACGGTCGGGGTGCTCGGAGACCGCGGTGGCGAGACGGTCGTTGGCCGCGCGGGCCAGCTCTACCGCGGCGTCCCCGGGAGCGAGCTGGGTGGGGCTCGTCCAGGACACGACGGCCATGTCGATGCCGTGCCGGTCCATGTCGTCGATGCGGCCGGCCCCGAGGTCGGCGCCGAGCCGTCGGGCGGTGTCCATGTCGACGGCGGGATGCCGTCCGTCGACGCGGGGCACGGGCGCGTCGCTCCTGCTCTGCCCGGACATATACGGAGCCTGCTGCCCGAGCGTGGGGCCGGCCGCGGTGTCGGTCGGGCCGTGCAGGGCGTGTTCCTCGATGCAGATGAGGGTCATGCCGTCTCCTGTCGGGCGTCCCGGGCGGGCCCGAGGGCGGCGATGACCGGCCTGAGGTTCTCGGTGCACCAGTCGCGGTAGGTGGTCGGAGTGGTCGTGGCGGGAGTGCGGGTGACGCCTTCGTCGAGGCCCTCGTTCTTCGCGGTGGCCATGTCGGCCATGGCACGTGCCATGCCGGGGGATGCGCCGTGGTCGAGCATCGCGCGGCCGGCGAGTTCCGGGTCCGTCTGCGTGTAGCGCACCGGTCGACCGAGGAGGTCGGCGAGTACGTCGGAGAGCACGGCTGCCATGTCGTTGCCGGAGAGGTCCTCGGGGCCCAGCAACGGTGTCTCGGCGAACCCGCTCCAGGAGCGGTCGAGCAGGAGGTGGGCGGCGGCGTCGGCGATGTCGCGGGTCGCGACGAGGGGCAGCCGGTGGTCGGGAGCCGTGGTCGACGTCAGTGTCGCGGTGTCGTGGAGGGCGCCGGCTGCACGCAGGGTGTTGTCCATGAAGGTGGGGTTGGCCAGCGCGCGGTAGTGGCTGGTGGCGGCGAAGAGGTCGTCCATGGCCAGCGATCCGGTGACGTGGCCGGCCCGGTGGGCGAGCGGGGTGCCACGACCGAGGGCGGAGACCCCGACGACGTGGCCGACGCCGTGTGTGGCGACGGCCTCCGCGCCGGGGCGTCTCGCGTCGCGGGAGGCGGTGACGGGATCGGGTGCGGTGAGGTCGGGAGGCATGAGCCAGAACAGGGCGTCGACGCCGCGCAGCGCGACTACGAGTCCGTGGTCGAGATCCCGACCGCGCGGCTGGCGGCGTATCTCGAACAGCGCACGGGTCTCGCGCCCGAGGCGGCCGGCGCCACTGCCCGGGCTCTCGTGGCACGGACCGTGTACCCGGAGGTGATGAGCTGCCTGCTCGGGGTTCGCCCGCCCCTCCCTCGTCGACCGGATCCGGTCACGCTCGCGGACGACGTCGACCTCGACCGGATCCGCTCCTGTGCGGTGTCCCTGGTCCCGGCGGGTCCCTGACGGCGGGCGCCCGTGCTCATCGGCCCGTGCGGGACGCCTCGGTCCGTGTGCGGTGGTCGTCGATGCGGGCCATGTTCTGCTGCGCCCACTCGCGCAGCGCGGAGAGCGGGATCTCGAGGGAGGCACCGAGCTCGGTGAGCCGGTAGTGCACGCGTGGCGGGACGGTGTCCTCGACGCGCCGGGCGACCAGGCCGTCGAGCACGAGGTTCTGCAGCGTCGTGGACAGCATCTTCTGGGAGATCCCCGGTGCGCGTCGTCGCAGCTCGGTGAACCGCAGCTCTCCGCCGTCGGCCAGCGATCCGACCACCATCGAGGTCCACTTCGTGCCGAGCCGGTCGAGCAGGCGACGGGTGGGGCAGTCCGGGGAGAACAGGTCCCCGCGACGGGGGTCGGTCACCCCGGGCTCACCAGGTGCCGTCGACGTGCCGTCTTCCGTCTCCATGGTCGGTGAGCTTAGGTGATCTGGTCACCAGAAGTTACCGACTGGGAGGTCGTCGTGCGGATGGTCGCCGTCAACGGGGTCGAGCTGGCCGTCGACGAGGTGGGGCAGGGGCCGCCGATGGTGCTCGTGCACGGCTTCCCGCACACCGGCCTGGTGTGGTCCGAGGTGCGCGACGCGCTGCGGGAGGACCACCGGGTCGTCGTGCCGGACCTGCGCGGGTTCGGGGCGAGCACCCGCACGGCCGAGGGGCTCGACGCGGGAACCCTGTCGCGCGACCTCGAGGAGCTGGTCGTGGCCCTCGGAGCCGCGCCGGCGGTCGTGGTGGCGATCGACGCCGGTGTCCCCGCCGCGTTCCTGCTCGCCCTGCGCCGCCCGGACCTCGTCGCGCGGCTCGTGCTGGTCGAGTCGACCCTGGGGACACTCCCCGGCGCCGAGGAGTTCTTCGAGGGCGGACCCCCGTGGTGGTTCGGTTTCCACCGGGTTCCGGGGCTGGCGGAGAGCGTGCTGCGCGGGAACGAGGCCGCCTACGCCGGGTGGTTCCTCGACCAGGGCACCCGCGGGCGCGGGATCCGTCCGGCGCTGCGGGCCGCGATGGCCGACGCGTTCGCGCGCCCGGACGCCCTCCGCTGCGCGCTCGCCGTCTACCGGGCGCTGCCCGAGACGGGACGGCAGCTCGCCGCGGCGGTGGCCGAGGCCCGGTTGACGGTGCCCACGACCGCGGTCGGCGCCGCGTCGGTCGGTCGCGCGCTGGAGAACCAGCTGCGCGGGGTCGCCGACGTCCTCGACGGGCACCTGCTCGACGACTGCGGGCACATCGTGCCCCTCGACCGGCCCGACGCGCTCGTGGCACTTCTGCGCACGTGATGCCGGGGCGCTGTCGTCCCGGCCCTGTCGACGAGCCGCGCCGGCGGCCGCACATCGCCCTGCCTGGCGTCGGATCGCCGTCCTTCCGGCCCGGCGGAGTGCACGGACTTCGGGGTGCAGCAGGCCCGCGATCGCCGCCTCAGTGGGTCAGCGTGAGCAGCCCCTCCAGCCCGCGCCGGAACGCGGCGCCGACGTGGCCCGCCCCGTCGATGTCGGCACCGGCCATGGCCCCGTCGCGCATCATCAGGAAGTGCTGGGCCGCGTGCTCGGGTCGCCCGCGCCCCGGTGCGGACCCGAAGACCCTGGCGAACAGTTCGGTGAGGCTGGCGACGTACCAGCTGCGGTGCTCGGCGACGACCCGGCGCACGGGGTCCTCCGGGTCGGGGAACTCGGCCGCGGCCTTGAGGAACGCGCACCCCCGGAAGTCCGCACCGGTCAGGTCGTCCACCAGCGCGGCGCCGACGGCGCGGACGGCGTCGTCGGGGGTGGCGGCCGAGGCGACGGCGTCCTGGAGGGCGGCGCGGGTGTGGGCGTCGACGCCGCGCAGGTAGGCGACGACCAGCGCCTCCTTCGAGGGGAAGTGCCGGTAGAACGTGGCGCGCGTGGTGGGGGTCTCGGCGAGGATCCGCTCCACACCGACCGCCCGGATGCCCTCGCGGTAGAACAGCCCGCTCGCCGTCGCGAGCAGCCGCTCGCGGGCCTCGGAGCGCCCGGCCCCGGACGTCGTGCGTGTCGGTGCAGCCACGGCCCCACGTTAGCAGAAAGAACGATCGGTCTTGCTTATGGCGAGTCAGGCGTGCATGCTCGGGTTCATAGGAAGAACGGTCTTTCTCCCTCCAGGAGGCATCATGTCGAGCTCGCCCACCACCGGTCGGCGCACCGTGCGGACCCCCCGCCCGGGGCCGGTCGACGGCACCGTCGCCCTACGGCGCCTGTACCTCGCGCGGTTCGCGTTCGCGCTGCTCTGGGCGGCGCTGCTGCTGCCGAACGCGGCGGAGGTCGGCCCGCTGACCGCGGCGCTGCTGGTGCTCTACCCGCTGGTGGACGTGGCCGCCGCCGTGATCGACGCCCGCTCCTCGCGTGCGACCGGGGTGGCTCCGGGCCTGTACGCCACGATCGTCCTGGGCGGGTTCGCGGCCGTCGGGCTCGTCGTCGTCCTCGGCTCGGGCGTGCCGGCGGTGCTGCGGGTCTGGGGTGCCTGGGCCGTCGTCGCCGGGGTCGCCCAGCTCGTCGTCGCCCTGCGGCGTCGCGCGGCGGGCGGCCAGGGGGCCATGATCGCGAGCGGGTCCCTCTCGGTCGTCGCGGGCGCTTCGTTCGTGCTGATGGCCTCGGGCGGCGAGGCGTCCCTGACCGGGGTCGCCGGCTACGCCCTGCTCGGTGGTGTCTTCTTCCTGGTGTCGGCGCTGAGGCTCGGCCGGGTCGCGTCCGCGTGACGGTGACACGGTGACGGTGACACGGTCGACGGGCCGGCCGTCCGTGTCAGGGTCCAGGACGTGTCGTCGGTTCCCGACCCGCCGGTCGGCGTCGGCCGGGAGGCCGGGGCGCCGGGTTTCGTACCGTCGTCGTGCAGAACGGCCGACTCGGCGACGAAACCGTATCGTGTGAATAACTGACCCTCGGTGATTGTTCCCCACGATGGTGTTTCCCGGGTTGATCCGTGCGCTTTCCGCCCCCTATCGTTCTCCTCAGCCGGTTCGGGCTCCCCCCTTTGTCGTCGGACCGGCACGTGCCCGGATCCGCATGGATCCGTGACTCACCAGGAGAAGACTGTGCAGAAGAAGAAGGCCGGTTTCGTCGCCGCCGTGTCCGCCGTCGCCCTGATCGGCCTGTCGCCGCTGGCGTTCGCCGGCTCGGACAGCGTCATCGACAAGGACGCGAAGGGCCTCGTTGCCGGCCTGAACGGCAACAACGCCCAGGTTCCGGTCCAGGCGTGCAACAACAACATCCCGGTCAACGTCCTGGGTGTCCAGGTTCCGGTCGAGGACGCGGCTGCGGCCAACGGCCTCACCGGTGGCGCCGGCATCCTGGGCGAGGGCAAGGCCAAGTCGGGCGACTCCGTCACCGACCAGTCGGACAACTGCGGCCAGGAGGCCGGCGCGGGCGACTCGGTCAACTGACCGGATCCTCTCGCTGACGTGCCCCGGGGCCTTCGCGGCTCCGGGGCACGTCCGTGTCCGGAGTGGGGCCCGCGGGCACCCGCCGTGGTCGTCGTCGCCGGTTCGGGTGGCGTTCCGGGCGATTCGCCTCGATCACATCCGACCCCATCGTGGGAGTGAGGTGTTCTCAGTAGCGGGGTGGCAGGTCGTGGCGACACGCCGAGGGTGGTGAGATGAGCGGGAACGGGGCAGGACCCCGGTAGATCGGTTCGGTCCAGCACAGATCGACACCGTCACCGAGGTCCTGCATGTCTGATCCTGTCACCTACACCGCTGTCCTCCCGATCGGGGAGCGCACCGTGGCCTATCTGGCGCGGCTCCTGGTCCTTCAACGCCGTCGACGTGGCACCCGGCGGCGGGCGTTGACCCCGTTCGCCCAGGCAGTGCTGGTGATCCGCTGGTTCTGTGATGCTACCCGGGTCCGATGTTCGGCCGGTGACAACGCGATCAGCACTGCAACGGCCTACCGTTACCTGCACGAAGGCATCGACGTCCTCGCCGCGGCCGCACCCGGCCTGCACGGAGCCCTGCTCGCCGCCCGCACAGCCGGGCACACCCACGTGAATCTCGACGGCACCCTGATCGCCACCGACCGGTGCCGCGCGCTCGGCCTCACCCCCGGGGTCGACCTGTGGTGG
>NZ_MCIP01000001.1:1265850-1267739 GCF_001932425.1 Pseudonocardia sp. Ae505_Ps2 | reverse complement strand
GTCGACGGCACCGTCGCCCTACGGCGCCTGTACCTCGCGCGGTTCGCGTTCGCGCTGCTCTGGGCGGCGCTGCTGCTGCCGAACGCGGCGGAGGTCGGCCCGCTGACCGCGGCGCTGCTGGTGCTCTACCCGCTGGTGGACGTGGCCGCCGCCGTGATCGACGCCCGCTCCTCGCGTGCGACCGGGGTGGCTCCGGGCCTGTACGCCACGATCGTCCTGGGCGGGTTCGCGGCCGTCGGGCTCGTCGTCGTCCTCGGCTCGGGCGTGCCGGCGGTGCTGCGGGTCTGGGGTGCCTGGGCCGTCGTCGCCGGGGTCGCCCAGCTCGTCGTCGCCCTGCGGCGTCGCGCGGCGGGCGGCCAGGGGGCCATGATCGCGAGCGGGTCCCTCTCGGTCGTCGCGGGCGCTTCGTTCGTGCTGATGGCCTCGGGCGGCGAGGCGTCCCTGACCGGGGTCGCCGGCTACGCCCTGCTCGGTGGTGTCTTCTTCCTGGTGTCGGCGCTGAGGCTCGGCCGGGTCGCGTCCGCGTGACGGTGACACGGTGACGGTGACACGGTCGACGGGCCGGCCGTCCGTGTCAGGGTCCAGGACGTGTCGTCGGTTCCCGACCCGCCGGTCGGCGTCGGCCGGGAGGCCGGGGCGCCGGGTTTCGTACCGTCGTCGTGCAGAACGGCCGACTCGGCGACGAAACCGTATCGTGTGAATAACTGACCCTCGGTGATTGTTCCCCACGATGGTGTTTCCCGGGTTGATCCGTGCGCTTTCCGCCCCCTATCGTTCTCCTCAGCCGGTTCGGGCTCCCCCCTTTGTCGTCGGACCGGCACGTGCCCGGATCCGCATGGATCCGTGACTCACCAGGAGAAGACTGTGCAGAAGAAGAAGGCCGGTTTCGTCGCCGCCGTGTCCGCCGTCGCCCTGATCGGCCTGTCGCCGCTGGCGTTCGCCGGCTCGGACAGCGTCATCGACAAGGACGCGAAGGGCCTCGTTGCCGGCCTGAACGGCAACAACGCCCAGGTTCCGGTCCAGGCGTGCAACAACAACATCCCGGTCAACGTCCTGGGTGTCCAGGTTCCGGTCGAGGACGCGGCTGCGGCCAACGGCCTCACCGGTGGCGCCGGCATCCTGGGCGAGGGCAAGGCCAAGTCGGGCGACTCCGTCACCGACCAGTCGGACAACTGCGGCCAGGAGGCCGGCGCGGGCGACTCGGTCAACTGACCGGATCCTCTCGCTGACGTGCCCCGGGGCCTTCGCGGCTCCGGGGCACGTCCGTGTCCGGAGTGGGGCCCGCGGGCACCCGCCGTGGTCGTCGTCGCCGGTTCGGGTGGCGTTCCGGGCGATTCGCCTCGATCACATCCGACCCCATCGTGGGAGTGAGGTGTTCTCAGTAGCGGGGTGGCAGGTCGTGGCGACACGCCGAGGGTGGTGAGATGAGCGGGAACGGGGCAGGACCCCGGTAGATCGGTTCGGTCCAGCACAGATCGACACCGTCACCGAGGTCCTGCATGTCTGATCCTGTCACCTACACCGCTGTCCTCCCGATCGGGGAGCGCACCGTGGCCTATCTGGCGCGGCTCCTGGTCCTTCAACGCCGTCGACGTGGCACCCGGCGGCGGGCGTTGACCCCGTTCGCCCAGGCAGTGCTGGTGATCCGCTGGTTCTGTGATGCTACCCGGGTCCGATGTTCGGCCGGTGACAACGCGATCAGCACTGCAACGGCCTACCGTTACCTGCACGAAGGCATCGACGTCCTCGCCGCGGCCGCACCCGGCCTGCACGGAGCCCTGCTCGCCGCCCGCACAGCCGGGCACACCCACGTGAATCTCGACGGCACCCTGATCGCCACCGACCGGTGCCGCGCGCTCGGCCTCACCCCCGGGGTCGACCTGTGGTGG
>NZ_MCIP01000001.1:1022476-1265838 GCF_001932425.1 Pseudonocardia sp. Ae505_Ps2 | reverse complement strand
GCACCTGATGGATGGCCGCTATGGACCAGCGACGTGCGGCCGGGCCGCGAGCACGACACCCGCTGCGCCCGTACCCACCCCGGGCTGCTCGAGGGCCTGGCCGCGTTCACCGACGACACCCACGCCGCGCTGGGCGACCTCGGCTACGAAGGCGAAGCCGACCGGCTCACCGTGCCCATCAAACTCGCCCCCGGCCGCGGGCAGACGGTCAACCAGCGCACCGTCAACACCCTGCACTCAGCCCTTCGTGCTCTGGCCGAACGCGGAAACGCCCTGCTCAAGACCACCTTCGCCGCGTTGCGGCGAGTCACGCTATGTCCCTGGCGCACCGGCGCGATCACCGCAGCTGCGCTCGTACTACTCCACACCGAGTACGACCGCACGACATGATCAACCCGCTACTGAGAACACCTCAGTATCCGAACGGAAAGTGATTTGGCCACCCGATGGTGGTAGAAGAATTGTTCGGGCACTCCCGCCCCGCTAGATTCGCAGCCAGTCGGCACGGGCTCCCCCCTTTCTGTCAGCGTGCCGACATGGAACGGGGCCTTCACCACGGCCCTGACACCTCATCAGGAGAAGAACTGTGCTGAAGAAGGCCGGAATCATCGTCGCGGCGTCCGCCGCGTCCCTGCTCGCCGTCTCCCCGCTGGCCTTCGCCGGCGACTACGCGGGCGACTCCGCCAAGCACCACGGCAAGCACGAGTCGGGCCACATCGACAAGGACGCCAAGGGCCTGCTCGCGGGTGGCCTGAGCGGCAACAACATCAACGTGCCGATCCAGCTCTGCAACAACAACATCCCGGTCAACGTCCTGGGCGTGCAGGTCCCGGTCGAGGACGCGAACCTGCTGAGCGGCATCACCGGGGCCCTCGGCCTGGGTGGCAAGGCCAAGGCCGTCTCCGGCGACTCGGCCACCGACCAGTCCGACAGCTGCGGCCAGACCTCCGGCGCGGGCGACTCGATCGGCTGATCTCTCCGCACCTCGACGTGCCCCGGGACGACGTGGTCCCGGGGCACCGTCGTGTCCGGGGTCAGCCCCCGGCCCGGCGCACCTCGCGACGCCGGCGAGCGTCGTCCCGGCGACGGCGCTCGGTGTCGTTCGACGGGACCAGCTCCGGGACCGGGACCGGACGCCGGTGCTCGTCCATCGCGACCATCGTGAAGTAGCAGCTGTTGGCGTGCCGTTGGGTCCGCTCGGTGATGTTCTCCGTGGTGACCCGGATGCCGACCTCCATCGAGCTGCGCCCGGTGTGGTTCACCGACGCCTGGAACGTCACGAGCTCGCCGATGTAGATGGGCTCGCGGAAGCGGACCCGGTCCACCGAGAGCGTCACGACGTAGGTCTCGGCCCAGCGGCTCGCACACGAGAACGCGACCTGGTCGAGCAGCTTCAGGATCGCGCCACCGTGGACGTTGCCGGAGAAGTTCGCCATGTCCGGCGTCATCAGCACGGTCATCGTCAGCTGGTGACGGGGCAGGCCGCCGGGCGCGCTCACGTCGCCGCCGCCAGGATCTCCCGGGTCACCGTCCGCCAGGCCGCCGACAGCGGGTCGACCACCGCGAAGTGGTCGCAGCCGGGCAGCTCGACGAGCCGTACCGACGGGTGCCGGCCGGCGTAGGAGCGGGAGACGGCCGGCGGGACGCGCTCGTCGGCGTCGCCGTGCACGATCGTCACCGGTCCGGGCGGGGTCGGGCCCGCCGCCGGGTCCAGGTCGGTGCGCCCGGCCGCGGGGCCGCCGAGATAGGCGCGGACCGCGCCGTCGCCGAGGTTCTCCGCGTCGGCCAGCGCCAGGTCCGCGACCGGGGCGAGCGACACCGTCGCCCTGATCAGCGACGGCTCGACGGCCGCGGCGTGCAGCACGAGGTGCCCGCCCGCCGAGTGCCCCACCGCGACGACCGGTCCGGCGATCGCGTGGGCGGCCCGCAGTCCGGCGAGCACGTCGGCGACGGTCGCGTCCGGGTCGCCGGGCGCCCGGCGGTACTCCAGGGACGCGACGGGCAGCCCCAGCGCGTTCACCGCACCCGCCGTCGACCGCAGGTGCACCCGGTCGAACCGGGGCCGCCAGAACCCGCCGTGCACCAGCACGACCAGCGGGCGGCCTGGCCCGCCGTCCGGCCACAGGTCCATGACCTGGTCGGGGTCGTCGCCGACGGCGACGACACGGGGCGGCTCGGGGGCCGGGCGGGAGAGGACCGATCCGTTCACGACCGGTGGTCTAGCACGGATCACCCCGCCGGGCGTGCCGTGGCGGCCCGCCGCCGGCCGGCCTTGCGCAGCTCCAGCACCGCGACCGCGGCCACCGGCACGAGCACCGCCGCGATCCACTGCGGACCGGTCAGCGGGGTCAGCCGCAGCGTCTCCCGCAGCGCCGGCACCGTCGTGGCCACCCACACGGCCGCGGCGGTCACCACCGTCCACCAGGGCAGGAACCGGTTCGCGAACAGACCCGACCGCAGCACCGGTGTCCGCTCGGTCCGCATCACCCAGGCCAGCGCCAGGTGCCCGGACAGCCACGCCACGAACGCCACCGTCTGCGAGGCGGTCACCAGGTACAGCCCGCCGACGGCGACGAACAGCGCCACGGCCCCCGCGGCGAGGTCGCCGAGCAGGGCCCGGTCCAGGAAGCGTGCGCCCGGGTCGCGTGGCGGGCGGGTCATGGCGTCGCGCTCGGCGGGTTCCGCGGCGAAGGTCGCGCTGCCCGCGATGTCCATGAACATCTCCAGCACCACGATCTGGATCGGGGTGAACGGCACGGCCATCCCGGTGAGCACCCCGGCGGCGACGGTCGCGACCAGCCCGGCCTTGCAGGCCAGGTAGTAGGCGACGCCCTTGCGCAGGTTCCCGTGCAGCGTGCGGCCCTCGTGCAGGGCACGGGTGAGGGTGGAGACGTCGTCGTCGGCCAGCACGAGCCCGGCCGCCTCGCGGGCCACGTCGGTGCCCGACGAGCCCATGGCCACCCCGACGTCGGCCCGGGCCAGCGCGGGGGCGTCGTTCACGCCGTCCCCGGTCACCGCCACCACCTCCCCGCCGGCCTGCAGCGCCGTGACCAGGCGCAGCTTGTGCGCGGGCGTGACCCGGGCGAACACCGGCGTCGACGCGACGGCGGCGGCCAGCGTCGCGTCGTCGAGACCGTCGAGGTCGCGGCCGGTCAGCACCGGGTCGGGGTCGATGCCGACCTCGGCGGCGACGGCCCGGGCACATGCGGGGTGGTCCCCGGTCAGCATCACCACCCGCACCCCGGCCCGTCGTGCGGCGGCGACGGCCTTGGCGGCACCCGGGCGCGGCGGGTCGGACAGCGCCACGAGCCCGGCGAGGACGAGGTCGCGCTCGGCGGCGCCGACCGTCGCCGGGACCTGCGGCGCGGGCCTGCTCGCCACCGCGATCACGCGCAGGCCGCGGGCGGCGAGCACCGCGACCCGGCCCGCGGTCTCCGGCGACGGCGCCGCGCACCGGGCCAGCACCGACTCCGGCGAGCCGGTGGTCACCACGGTGGCGGTGCCGGAGGCGCCGGCGGGCAGGACGACGGTCATCGTCTCCCGGCCGGGGTCGAACGGGAACCGGGCGACCGGCTCGGCGGGCGTGGGCAGGCCACGGTCGCGGGCGGCGACCAGGAACGCGACGTCGGTCGGGTCGCCGGACCAGCCGCCGTCGGGCTCGGGGGCGGTCTCGGTGCAGGCCGCGCCGAGGGCGACCACGGTGTCGCCGTCCGTGCCCGGAGCCGGTTCGACCCGCGCGACGGCCATCCGGTTGCGGGTGAGCGTGCCGGTCTTGTCGGTGGCCAGCACCGTCACCAGTCCGAGCGCCTCCGCCGCGCGCAGCCGCCGGACCAGCCCGCGTCGCCGGGACAGCCGGTGCGCGCCGAGCCCGAGCACCAGACTGACGATGATCGGCAGCTCCTCCGGGACCGTCGCGAAGGCCAGGGTGAGCCCGGTCAGCACCATCTCCCGCCACGGCCGACCGGTCAGCACCCCGATCAGTGGGACGAGCACGCTGAACGCGATCGCCAGCGTCGCGAGGCTGCCCGCGAGCTCGCGCATGGCCTGCTGCAGCGCGGTCCGGGGCGGTCGCGCAGCGACGACGAGCCCGGTCAGCGTGCCGAGCTCGGTGGCCGTCCCCGTCGCGACGACGACACCGCGGGCCCGCCCGGCGACGACCGTCGTCCCCGCGAACACCAGGTTCGTCCGCTCGGCCAGCGCGGCGTCGCCGGGCAGCACCCTGGCGGCGTCCTTGGGGGCGGCGACGGGCTCCCCGGTGAGGGTCGACTCGTCGACGCGCAGACCCCAGGACTCGACCAGGCGCAGGTCGGCGGGCACCCGCGAGCCCGCGGCCAGCGGCACGAGGTCGCCGGGCACGACGTCGGTGACATCGACCGAGACGGTGCTCCCGTCGCGCACCACCGGCGTCGTCGGGGCGGTGAGCTCGCCCAGCGAGGCGATGACCGACTTCGCCCGGAACTCGGCGAACACCTCGACCCCGACGACCGCCGCGATGATCACGACGACGGCGACGGTGTCGTCGAACCTGCCCCAGACGCCGTAGAGCACCGCGATCGCCGCGAGGAGCAGCATCATCGGCTCGGTGACCTCGTCGGCCATTACCCGCAGGAAGGTGACCCGGCGCGGGACCACCCACCGGTTGGGGCCGTGCCGCCGGTGACGGGCTGTGGCCTCGGCGTCGGTCAGACCCCGCACGGCGTCCGTGCCGAGGTCGTCCACCACCGCCGCGCCGGTCGCGGCGTGCGCCCCGGTGCTCACCGGCTGCCCACGGCCTCAGTCCGTACGCGGTGGCAGGTCGGGGGCCACGCCCTCGGCGCGGTACACGGCGGCGGTGAACGCGTCGAGTGCGTGCCGGCAGCGGTCGAGCAGGGCCTCGGCGTCCTTGCCGCGCTCGTCGGGGAAGAAGTCCCGCGACGAGATCGTCGCCAGCCAGCGGGTGAGCCGCTCCAGGTCCTGCTCGTTCTCCTCCAGCTCGGCGAAGGAGTAGTTGTCCCGGGAGGACTCCTTCGCCAGCTCCGCCAGCAGCGCCTCGCCGCGCTCGGTGAACTCGGCGAACTCCTTGCCGTGCTCGGCGCGGATCCGGGCGACGATGCCCTCGTCGCTGCTCCCGGCGGCGACGTCGAGGGCGAACGCGGTGCCGCCGGCCTCGCGGACGTAGGTCGCGAGCCCCTCCAGGAACGTGCGGTGCTCGTCGGTCGCGGGCAGCACCCACGCGCCGTTCTGGAGGCCCACCGCGCCCGCGGCGCGGGCCCGGCGCCACAGCGTGACCCGTGGGCTCGAGGGCGCGGCGGGCAGCTGCGCGAGCAGCAGGACCCAGCCGGCTGACGGCGCGTCGGTCATGCCGGGTGACGGTACCGGGCCGCCACCGGCGTGCAACAGGTGTTTCGTCGGGTGGGGCGCCGGCGTCGGGTGGGGCAGGCTGGGGGCATGCCCGCCCCCGCCCACCGTCTCGGTCTCGGCCTGGCCGCGATCGCCCGCCCCGCCTACATCACCTCCGGCCGCGCCGCCGAGCTCGGCGACGCCCGCGACGTCGCCGACCTGCGCGACCGTTCCCGTGCCCTGCTCGACGCCGCGTACGCCGCGGGCGTCCGCTACGTCGACGTCGCCCGCTCCTACGGCCGCGCCGAGGAGTTCCTCGCCGGCTGGCTCGCCGACCGGCCCGGGGTGACCGGCGGCGAGGACCCCGTCGAGATCGGCTCGAAGTGGGGCTACCGCTACGTGGGCGGGTGGCGGACCGACGCCGACACCCACGAGATCAAGGACCACTCGCTCGACGCCTTCACCGAGCAGTACGCGATGAGCCACCAGCTGCTCGGCGACCACCTCGGGATCTACCACGTGCACTCCGCGACGCTCGACACCGGCGTCCTCGACGACGAGCGCGTCCACCGCGCGATGGCCCACCTGCGCGACCGGGGGATCCGGGTCGGGATCTCCACCTCCGGCCCCGCCCAGGCCGACGCGGTGCGCCGGGCGCTGGAGGTCCGGGTGGACGGCGAGCCGCTGTTCACCTCGTTCCAGAGCACCTGGAACCCGCTCGAACCCTCGGTGGGTCCGGCGCTGGCCGAGGCCGCCGACGCCGGGGCCCGGGTGATCCTGAAGGAGGTCTTCGCCAACGGCAGGCTCGCCCCGGGCGGTGAGGACGGCACCGAGGGCGCCCGTGCGGCCGCGGCGCTGGCCGCGCGGACCGGGATCGGGCTGGACCGGATCGCCGTCGCCGCGGCGCTGGCGAACCCGTGGGCGTGGCGGGTGCTGCTCGGCCCGGTCGGGACCGACCAGCTCGCGTCGAACCTCGCGGGCGCGGAGCTCACGCTGCCGGCGGACGTGGCCGAGGAGCTCGCCGCGCTGGCCGAACCGGCCGAGAGCTACTGGCGCACCCGCTCCGCGCGCCCCTGGAGCTGACCCGGCGTTTCCCGGCGGTCATACGCTCGTTTACCTTCCAGCCACCTTGCGGTCGGAGTCGACGTCGCCTGCTGATGCCGCCCGGCCGCCGGTGAAGAGGAGGGGACATGACCGCCCAGGACCATCTCGCCCGGGGCCGCGGCGCCCAGGGCGGCGGCGCGCACAGCGCCGACGACGACCCGGCCACGGTCGTCATCCCGCGCGTCACCGAGGACGCCGGGGCCGGTCCGCGGCCCGCGGGGGCCTCCGGGGCCGCGAGCCCGGCCCCCGCGGAGCCGTCACCGCAGGCTCAGGCCGCCGCGCCCGGCGCACCGCACCTGGCGCTGGTGCGTCGCGGGCCGGTCGTCGGCACCGCCGCCGCGATCGTCGCCGTGCTGGCGCTGGCCCACTACGGCGCCGCCGTCTACGGCATCGGGCGGCCCGGCTTCGAGATCCCGGCCCCGATCCGGCTGGGCACCGAGCTGAACATCTCGACCTGGTTCAGCTCGGCGCTGCACCTGACCAACGCGGCGCTGCTCGCGCTGATCGCGGCGAACTCGGTGCGCCGCGAGCGGTGGCGCTGGATCCTGCTCAGCCTGTCCTGCGCGGTCGTCGCGATGGACGAGACCGCCGCGAACCACGAGCAGGTCGGCTGGATCATCCACACCACGTTCGGCACCAGCGGCTTCCTGACCTACGCCTGGATCATCCCGGCCGTGGCGCTCGTCGCGGTGGTCGCGGTGCTGTGCCTGCCGATGGTGCTGCGCCGGCCGGGGGCCTGGCTCGTCGTCGCCGGGGCGGCGGTGTTCCTGCTCGGCGCGGTCGGGCTGGAGTCGGCCGGTGGGGCGCTGTTCGAGCAGACCGGCGACGTGCAGTCCTTCACCTACAACGTCCTGGCCGGCACCGAGGAGACCCTCGAGATGGTCGGTCTGGTCATCGCCATGGCCGGGCTGCTCCGCATGGCGGGCGGCAGCGGCCTGCGGATCGCCGGCGCCGGGTTCGTCGACCGGTCCCGCTGACCCGCCCGCACACGACGACGGGGCCCCGGTGATCCGGGGCCCCGTCGTCGTCGGTGTGCGGTCGCTCAGCCCACCCGCGAGTGCGCCTTCTCCTCGGCCAGGCGCAGCACCAGGTCGGCGCGACCGGACTCGATGTCCAGTGCGGACCGCAGCCGCGGCAGCGCGTGGTCGGTGATCCGGGTGCGCAGCGCGGCGAGGTCGGCACCGTCGTCCGCGGTCACGTCCAGGTGGATCTCCGGACGACGGCGGTCGCCCACGAGTGCGGCGGCGGCGCGCTGGACGCCGTCGTAGCTCTCGATGTCGGCGGCCAGGGCGTCCGCGGCGTGGTCGGAGTGGATCCGGGTCGTCCCGGCGTCCCGGCCCGCGACCTGCGCCGACGGTAGCGTCCATGCCGAGGTGCGGGGCGTGCGACGAGCCTGGGCGAGCAGCCAGCGCAGGGCCAGCAGCCCGACCACGACCGCGACGGCGAGGGTCACCCACGGCGCCCACGCGGGCAGCGTGAGACCGGCGGGCAGCAGCGGGACCGAGGGGTCGATCCCGGGAAGCACCTGGCGCAGGACGCCGGTGCCGAACAGCAGCCCGAACACCCCCGCGGCGAGCAGGACGAGCCCGATCAGGAACAGCAGGGTCCGGTTGAGCCGGGACGGTGGGGTCGCGCTGGCCATCACGCCTCCTGCTGCTTCGTGCCGGTCACGGACACCGTGATCTTCGGGCTGCGGGCCGGTCCGACGGCGTCGAGCCGCTGCGCGACCGCGCTGCGGACCCGGTCGCGCAGGTCCCTGGGGTCGCCGAACGCGGCGTGCGCGGTGACGGCGGCGCGGCGGCCGGTGTTCTTCACCGATGCCTTGGTGATGCCGTCGACGTCGGTGGCGGCGTCGGCCAGCGCCCGGTTCAGGCTGCGCCGGGTGATGCCGGAGTCGAGCTTCTCGGCCCCGTCCGCGGAGGCCAGCGGGAACACGGTCGGCGTGCCCGGCCGCAGCGCGACCACGACGAGCACCAACCCGACCAGCGCGACGACGCCGGACGCGACGAGCACGGGCACGTCGGCGCCGGTGTACCCGGCGACGGTGGAGCCCAGCAGGCCGAAGTCGAGGATCGGCTGCTGCCCGAGGAGCAGCTGCACGACCGCGACGGCGACGACGACGCAGAGCGCGAGCAGGACCAGCGCCACGATGCCCGCGGCGAGGGACTTGCGGGGGCGGCGGATCATTCGAGCTCCCTCCCGGCCGGGCGGGCGGCGCCCGGGATGGTGAGCGCGGTGACGACGACGTCGACCCGCGTGACGGACAGCCCGGTCAGCGCCTCGACCTGCCGCACGACGTGCCCGCGGGCGCGGTCGCAGACCGCGGCGACCGGGGACGGGTAGGCGACGGAGATCCGCGCGTCGATCCGGGCCCACTGCCCGGAGACGGTCGCCTCGACGCGCGGGTGGCCGTCGGCGTCGTCGCGGCCGAGCATCCGCCCGACCGTGCCGGTGCTCCCGCCGACGCCCTCGGTCTCCTCCAGGGCGCCGAGCGCGATCTTCTGCACGACCTGGTCGGCGACGTCGACCCGGCCCCGGTCCTCCGGGGCCGTCCCGGCGGAGGCGTCCGCGGAGCCCGTGCCGGTGTCGATCGAGCGGGTCGGGGTGTCGTCCGGCGGGGGCGGGGGGAGACGGGTGGCCCGGATCGTCTCCGGGTCCCCGGTCGCCGTCCCCGTCGGCTCGACGGTGCTCACCGGGTTCACCGGACCTTGTCGCGGCCGCGTCCGGACAGCCCCGACCGCTCGGAGAGCTCGGACAGGTCGAGGTCGCCGTCGAGCCAGCGGCCGACGCCGAGCCCGATCGCGCCGAGGATCAGGGCGAGGACGAACCCGCCGAAGCCGCCGACGATGCCGGCGATGGCCAGGAGGAGACCGGCGATCAGGCCGATCTGGGTGTTGGTGGACAGGGACATCACAGTCACGTCCTTCGAGACGAGGAGGTACCGGACGTCCGGGGATGTGGACGGGCGTCCGGGCGGGTCAGGGGGTGGCCGCGGGAGGGACCGGGAGCTCGCCGGTGGCGGGTGCCGAGTCCGACTGCCGGACGGGCGTCGGCTCGGTGGGACCGGCGTAGTCGCCGACCACCACGTCCACCCGCGCGCCCCCGACGACCGGGAGCAGCGCGGTGCGGACCTGGTGGTCGATCTCGGCCACGGAGGCCGGGTAGCGACCGACCACGTGCACCTCGACGGCCGGGGCCGTGGGGTCCACGCGGATGCCGCTCACCCGGCGTCCGGGCAGGTAGGTGGCGACCTCACCGAACCGGCCGCCGTGCAGCTGCGCGACGCCGGGGCAGCCCAGCACCGCGTCGGCGATCCGGTCGGTGTCGATCGCACCCGTGGCGACGATCCCGTCGCCACCCGCGGCGGTACGGGCGCTCACGCCACCCGCGAGGTGGACTCGATCTTCTTCGGCTCCTCGTCCTTGCCGTCGTCCTCGGACGGCAGGTGGACGTCGTCGACCGAGATGTTGACCTCGACGACCTCGAGCCCGGTCATCCGCTCCAGGGCGGAGATGACGTTGCGGCGCACGGCCTTCGCCAGGTCGGCGATGGAGACGCCGTACTCGACGACGACGTTGATGTCGACGGCGGCCTGCTTCTCGCCGACCTCGACCGACACGCCCTGCGAGGCGTTGGTGGTGCCGCCCGGGATGCGCTCGCGCAACGCGCCGAACGCGCGGGCCGCGCCGCCGCCGAGGGCGTAGATGCCACTGACCTCGCGGGCGGCCAGCCCGGCGATCTTCGAGACGACGGTCTCGGCGATGCGGGTGCTGCCGTGCTCGGACTGCAGGGCCGACGGGGTGCCGGTGACAGCCGGGGCCTTGGTCGCCTTGGTCTCGGTGGTGCTCATGTGTGCCTCCAGGTCATGGCCCGGTATCGGGCCTCACAGTGGCCGGATCGGGGGCCGGTTCGCACCGGTGGTGCCCTGTCGATCCGCTCGACACACATGGGAGTCCCGGGGGTGGCGCATCCTCACGGACCAATTTGGGTGGTCGTCGTCACACCTGCGCTCCGCCGATGGGTCGCTGACCTGGGCAGAGAGCGTCCGACCTGCGAAGGGAGGCTGTGGCGGGGCCCGGATCCTGCGGGTTTGCGATCACGTGTTCGGGTGTTCATCGGACGTGGTGGTCAGGCGGGCGGCAGGCCGATCGTCCAGCCGGTGACGTCGCGCAGTGCCACCTGCCAGCAGGCGGGTTCGCCGTAGTTCGGCCCGCCCGCCGCGGTCGGGACCACGAGCGCGTCGGTGAAGTAGATCCAGTGGATGTCCTTCGTCGGGACGTCCGGGCCGGGGCGCTCGTCGCCGCGACCGCCGGCCATCTCGTCGAACATGTCGGCCATCGACGCCGCGGACTCGTTGCCCGGATCGTCGGCGGTGAGCCGGCGCAGCTGGTCCCCCAGTCCGCGCAGCCAGGCCGAGGGGTGCACGGCGTTGCCGAACACCAGCCCGGCCGGGGTGGCGACGGTGAGCGGGACGCTGTTGCGCTCGTCGCGGTAGGCGATCGACAGCACCGCCTGCAGGTAGCTCGGTGCGCTCAGCTCGGGGATGGTGACCACGCGCTGTGCGTCGGCCATCCCGGCGGGTCCGTCGGCGTCGACCGTCATGGCTCCGGACGGTAACCAGGAACCGCCCGGTCACGACAGGTCCACGTCGACCTGACGAGAACGCCCGGACGGTCCAGCGACCGCACCGCCACCCGGCCCAGTCGACCCCTCAGGATCGACGTGCGCGGACTGCGACGCCCGGCTCCGGGCGGCGCGGGGACGGCACCGCGACCTCGGGGTGGACGACGACGGCGAAGCGGGCCCCGGCGCCGTCGGGACCGACACCGTCGACGGTCTCGTGCGCCCGGACCGTCAGTCCGCGGGCGGTCGCGGCGGCGACGAGCGTCTCGTGCACCCGGTCGGCCGTCCCGGCCTGACCGAACGCCCCGCGGTAGTGGTAGGCCAGCAGCATCCCGCCCGGCCGCAGGCGGTCCAGCAGGGCGGTCAGGCCGACCCGCAGCGTGACCGTTTCCCAGTAGTAGAGGACGTCGGAGCAGACGATCAGGGCGAAGTCGCCCTCGGGCATCTCGTGCGGGAGCGTGCGACGGACGAAGGTCCCCGACGGCACCCGGGCGGCGGCCCGCTCGACCGCGGCCGAGCAGATGTCCACCCCGAGCAGAGCCGCGGTGTGCCCGGCGAGACGGACCGACAGGTCGCCCTCGCCGCAGCCGACCTCCAGCACCCGGTCGAAACGGCGGCCGGCGAGCGCGTCCATGACGGTGCCGTACTTCTGCTGCTCGTAGGCCGACAGCCCGATCGAGTACGGGTCAGGGCTGCGGTAGGGCCGGTCGTGCGTGCGGCGCCCCCAGCCCGGCTGCCAGAGCCAGGTCTGGCCGGTCCAGCGGGGGTCGTGGGCGTCGCGGCCGAGCCGGGCCAGGCCGCGCACCGGGACCGCGGCGGCCCGCGCGCCGCCGCTGAGGGAGAGCCGGGCGACCCGCCGGGCGTGGTCGATCGGCGTGCGACGGACGGGTCGGCTCTCGGCCATCGGGCGCTCCGGGGGACGTGCGGGTGATACGTCCGGTGTGTCGCGGCACGACCGTCTCCGCGTTACGCCGGACGTCCCAGCAGCCCCCGATGCGGTGACTCCCCGCGAGCTAGCCCTTACGGGCCGCTGTCTCCTCGGATGCCTTCACGACCTGCACCTGGTCGCCGATCTGCAGGTAGTCGAAGTACGCCTTGGCGTCGGCCGGCGGGACGTGGATGCAGCCCGCGGAGGAGCGGTTCGGGTCGCCGCTGTGGAAGGCGATGCCGCCGTCGTTGAAGAAGACCGACCACGGCATCGGAGCGGGGTCGCCGTTGGGCAGGCGCGACTCCTCGCTCTTGTGCTCGGCGTCCTTGCGGTAGACGCGCAGCGAGTGGCCGACCGGGGTCTCCTGGCCGTTGCCGCCGGAGGAGATGCCGATCGGGCCGCGGATGACCTTGCCGTCCTGGATGAGCCAGGACCGCTGCGAGTCCAGGTCGACGCACGCCTTGGCGGTGATCGAGCAGGGGGTGCCGGGGACGAGCGGCTGCGCGCGGGCCTGCTCGGCCGCGGGGGAGGCGGCCAGGGCGGTCCCGGCGACGGCGACACCCGCGATGGTGGCCAGTCCGAGGCCCAGTGCGACGAGGCGGCGGGGCCGCTGCCGGACGGTGTCCATGGGGTGCTCCTGTTCGTCCGCGTCGCCCGGGGCGGCGACGCCACGTGATCGTTCCGTCACTGTGGGAGACGCGTGGGGAACGCCCAGGTTGCGTGACGAAAGGTTCGGCCGTGCCGGGTCAGTCTGCACCCCGTTCCCGACCGGCCCGGACGCGGTGCGCTCCCGTCCCGATCACCCGGAAGGACCGTCTCGGTTCCGATGTCCGGTCCGCCCGGGTTCCTCCGTCCGGTGCGGTCGGGCCACCTGCCCGCTCCGCTCCCGACACGACGATGCCGGCGACCCGTGGGGCCGCCGGCATCGTCGGGAGGGTCGGGTCAGTGCGGGGTGACCTCGCCCATCTCGACCCAGGCGTCCTTGCCGTCCTCGCTCTGGAAGTTGATGAGCGGCTTCTCCGGCACGACCGAGCCCATGAAGTCGAAGAACTTCTGCGCGTGGTCGGTCTTCACGTGGGCGTCGCCGGCCGCGCTGTTCTTGAAGACCTCCACGATCACGAACTCGTTCGGCTTCTCGAAGTTCTCGTAGTAGTCGAAGGAGATGTTGCCCGGCTCGGAGTTCACGTCCTTCGTGTACTGCGCGATGCCGGTCAGCCACTCCTCGCGCTTGTCCGGGCGGATCTGTGCCTTGAGCACGATGAGGATCATGTGAGCCTCCGGTCACGGTCGTCGGGAACGTCGCGGGGATCGTTCCACGGATCGGTGGCGTGCGGGCGTCTCAATCAGGGACGCCCACCGGGTTGACAGCGCTCAGGAGAACGTCGCGGTGTCGATCACGAAGCGGTAGCGCACGTCGCCCCGCACGACCCGCTCCCAGGCCTCGTCGACCTGGTCGCAGGAGATCGTCTCGATGTCGGCGCCCAGGCCGTGCTCGGCACAGAAGTCGAGCATCTCCTGGGTCTCGCGGATGCCACCGATCTTCGAACCGGCCAGGCTCCTGCGGCTCGCGACGAGGGAGAAGCCGTGGTACGAGAGCGGGCCCTCCGGCACGCCGACGTTGACCATCGTCCCGTCGAGCTTGAGCAGTCCGAGGTAGGCGTCGACCGGGATCTGCGCGGCGACGGTGTTGACGATCAGGTCGAAACGGCCCGCCAGCTCGCTGAACGTGCTCTCGTCCTCGGTGGCGAAGTAGTGGTCCGCGCCGAGCCGCTTCCCGTCCTCCTGCTTGGACAGCGTGCGGGACAGGACGGTCACCTCGGCGCCCATCGCGGCGGCGATCTTCACGCCCATGTGGCCGAGGCCGCCCATGCCGACGATCGCGACCTGCTTGCCGGGGCCGGCGTTCCAGTGGTGCAGCGGCGAGTACAGGGTGATGCCGGCGCACAGCAGCGGAGCGGCGACGTCGAGCTCCACGCCGTCCGGGATGCGCAGCACGTAGTTCTCGTCGACCACGATCTGCGTCGAGTAGCCGCCGTAGGTCGGCTCGCCGTCGTACTGCCGGCCGTTGTAGGTCTGCACCTCGCCCTTGAGGCAGTACTGCTCCTCACCGGCGAGGCAGTTCTCGCACTCGCGACAGGAGTCCACGAAGCAGCCGACGCCGACGCGGTCGCCCACCGCGTAGCGCGAGACCTGGTCGCCGACGGCGGAGACGACTCCGGCGATCTCGTGGCCGGGGACCATCGGGTAGATGCCCTCGCCCCACTCGTCGCGGGCCTGGTGGATGTTGGAGTGGCAGATCCCGGCGTACGCGATGTCGATGACGACGTCGTGCGGCCGCGGGTCGCGGCGCTCGATGGTGCCGCGCTCGAACGGCTTGTTCGGACCTGCGGTCTTCATGGCGGACACGGTCGTGGGCACGGTTCCTCCTCGTGGCGTCGCTACCGACGCCGTGGTTCGGGTGTGGCCGGGCGCCGATGCCACGGCGGGATGCGCGGCCGGTCGTACGGCCGCATCGCCATGTGTCTACCCATTGATCGTTGTGTGCGATGCATCGACGGGCTGTGCGTCACGTCTCCCACCCGCGGAGGAGTGCCGGGCGCAGAGGATCGGTCGGACGAGGGATCCGCGACCGTGCCGTGGCGCCCTACCGTCGGCCCATGACCGGGACGAGGGGGGACGCCGCGGTGCGGCGGGAGGACGCTGTGGACGGCGCCGCGGTGGCCGGGGCGGCGGAGGCGGCGGCGCCGCGACCGTGGTGGAACCGGGTGGCGTGGGCGCTGCACGCGCTGCTGCGGTTCGTCCTGATCCTGCTCATGCAGCCCTACGTCTGGTCCAAGCTCACCTTGACCCAGATGGGCCGGGCCGACTACTCCGAGGCGCTCGTCATGACCGGCGAGAAGAGCCCGATGGGGCTGCTGTGGGGGTTCATGGCCTACTCCCCGGTGATCCAGTTCCTGGCCGGGTTCGCCGAGCTCGTCGTCGTGCTGCTGCTGGTGTTCCGGCGCACGGCCTGGATCGGCGGCCTGCTCGGGACCGTCGCCCTCGGCACGGTCTTCCTGCTGAACATGACCTACGACGTGCCGGTCAAGCAGCTCGCACTCGCCCTGACGGTCGGGTTCGCGCTCGTCGCGGCCCCCGAGCTGCCACGGGTGGTCCGGTTCCTGGCCGGGCGTCCGACGGCGGCGACCGAGGGGTCCCCGCGGCTGCTGCCGTGGCCGCGGGTCCGCCGGGTGACCCGATGGCTGGTCCCGGTGCTCGGACTGGTGCTGATCGCCGCGCAGGGCGCGCTGTTCCAGCAGTTCCAGCCCCCGTTCCAGCGCTCCGACATCGCGCTCGCCGGGGTCTACCGGGTCGTGGAGGACCCGACGGCCCCCGCCGCCCGGCTCGCCGACGACCGGCGCTGGCAGCACGTGGCCGTGGGGCAGTGGACCTACGTCGGCCCGTCGCTCCCGGTACCCGGCTACCCGCAGACCGGCTCCGCCGGGATCTCGGTGCGGCTCGCCGACAGCACCGTCGTCCGCGGGACCTGGCGGCCCGTCGGGGACCGGACGATCCGGGTCGAGTGGAACGCGCCGCAGTCCGGCGCGACCTCACTGGTCGAGCCCGCCGTCCGGACCGCCGAGCTGACCTGGACGCCCCGGCCCGACGGCCGGGTCGAGCTGACCGGGGACGGCCAGCGGCTCGTGCTGGAGAGCGACCCCGAGCTGCGCTTCCTCTACGACCGCGGCTTCTCCTGGGATGCGGGGAACGAGGCGGCCGTCCACCGCTGAGGCCCTACGCTGGCCCGATGCTTCCACGGCTCGGGCTCGCCGAGTGGGTCGTGCTGGCCGTGGCCGGCGAGCGCCCGGTGCACGGTTTCGCCGTCGCCGCGCTCACCGCCGCCGACGGCGAGCTGGGCCGGGTCTGGCAGATCCCGCGCCCGGTCGTCTACCGGGCGATCGGCAGGCTGGTCGACGCCGGCCTGATCACCGCCGAGGCCGTCGAGACCAAGGGTGGCCCGCCCCGCACCCTCTACGCCGCCACCCCCGCCGGCCGCGGCCACGTCGACGCGTGGCTGGGCATCCCGGTGCCGCACGTGCGGGACCTGCGCTCGGAGTTCCTGCTCAAGCTGGCGGTGCTGCACCGGCACGGCCGGGACGCGACCGCGCTGGTCGAGGCCCAGCGCCGCGAGCTGGCCCCGATCGTCGCGGCGCTGCGGGCGGAACAGGACCGCGCCGCAGCGGCGGGGGACGGCGGCGACGAGTTCGACCGGATGCTGGCCGCCTGGCGGCGCACCTCGGCGGAGGCGGCGCTGGCCTTCCTCGACGAACTCTGACTTGCAGTCCCGAAACGGATAGTGGATAGTTCCGGTATCCGACTGGGAGGGTGGTCGTGGTGGACGTACGCATCGGTGACGCCGAGCGGGAGCGCGCACTGGAACGGCTCGGCAGGCACGTGGGGGACGGGCGGCTCGACCTCGCCGAGTTCTCCACCCGCAGCGAGCAGGTGGCCGCGGCGCGCACGGCGTCCGAGCTGGCCGCCGTCGAGGCGGACCTGCCCCGGCTGCCGCGTCCCGTCGACCCGGAGCGCGAGCGGCGGGTGCGCCGGGTCGTCCTGGCCGCGACCTGGGGGCCGTGGGCGCTGACCGCGGTGATCGTCCTGACGATCTGGGCCGCCGTCGCACTGGGCGGGGGCGGAGGGTACTTCTGGCCGATCTGGGTGATCGGGCCGTGGGGTGCCCTGCTCGCACTCGGCACGCTCACCGGCCGCTCGGTCGCCGGTCCGTGCGGGCGGGCGAGAACCGCCGCGGAACGGGTACACCGGGTGCATGCCCCGTCGTGACCTGACCTGGATCCCCCGCCTGCTGGGCGCCGCCACCGCCGCTTACGGTGCGGCCGTCGCCGCGAAGCCGGAGGTGCTGCTGTCGCCGACGAAGCTGTCCGGCGGCGGCCGGACCCCGTCCGCGGGCACCACGCTGCTCGCGCGGGCGGTCGGCGGGCGCGACCTCGCGTCCGGCCTGGCCATGGCCCTGGCCCCGGCCGGGACCCCGCTCAAGGCCGCGATCGCGGTGCGGGTCGGCGCCGACGTCGTCGACCTCGTGGTGCTGGGCTCGCAGCTCCCCGACCGCGACGCCAGGGAGAAGGCGACCATGGTCGCCGCCGGCTGGGGCGCGCTGTGCGCGCTCTCCCTGCTCGCCGCCGACCCGCCGCGCCGGGGGTTGCTCGGGCGCGCATGACAGCCCACGGACCGTCCATCATGATCGGGCGATGGCCACGAGCACCGGGGGCGACCCCCATCTGGAACGCGCCTACTCGCTGAGCGGCCCGGCCGACGCCCGGGCGCTCTACGACGAGTGGGCCCCCACCTACGACGCCGATCTCTCCGGCGAGGCCCAGGGCTACGTCGCGCCCGCGGTCACCGCGGACGCCGTCGTCGCGGCCGCGGGCCCCGGCGGCGAGATCCTCGACGCCGGCTGCGGCACCGGGCTCGTCGGCGTCGCCCTGCGCGAGCGCGGTGCGACCACCGTCGACGGGATCGACCTGTCGCCCGGGATGCTGGACCGGGCCCGCGCCACCGGGGCGTACCGGGACCTGCGCGAGGCCGACCTGACCGCCGCGCTGGCACTGCCCGACGACTCCTACGACGTCGTCGTCTGCGTCGGGACGCTCACCCACGCCCACGTCGGACCCTCGGCGCTCGCCGAGTTCACCCGGGTCGTGCGGCCGGGCGGGTACCTGGTCGCGACCGTCCTCGACGACGTCTGGGAGTCCGGTGGCTACCGTGCCGAGGTCGACCGGCTCGCCGCCGCCGACGTCTTCGAGGCCGTCTCGATCGAGGTCGCGCCCTACCGGTCAGGGCAGCAGGTCGACTGCCGCCTCCTGGTGCTGCGGGTGCGGTAGGCGAGGATGGCCCCATGAGCGACGACCGCGGCCTGGTGACCGGACGCCGGATCCTGACCGTGCTGCTGGTGCTCTCGGCGGCCGTGCACGTCCGGCTCGCGTTCGGCGCCACCGGGCCGGTCCTGGCCGGGCTCGACGGGCTCGTCGCCGCGGCCGCCGTCGTGTCGCTGCTCCTGCTGCTGCGCCGGACCGACGGTCCGGCGCTGCTCGCCTGTGCCGTCGCCGGCGGGCTCGGTGTCGCGCTGTTCCTCGTGCCCGGGCTCCTCGCCGTCGCGCAGGGGGCGAACTGGACCGCCTGGCTCGACGCGTGGTCGTTCGGCGGTCTGCTGCTCGACGCGATGGTCGTGCGGATCGCGGTGTTCACCCTGCGCCGGGCCGAGGGCGTACAGCGCCGTTGAGACCGGTGGAACATCTCCGGATCGAAAGTATCGATGCCTTTCCGGTCGGTTCCGTGATCGGCAGAAAGTGCCTCTGAGCTGCGATGACGTGCTGCGCCGTTATCGTCGTGTGATACGTCACCGGTCATCCGCTTGACCTGATCTCGGCCGGTCGGCGACCTTCGTGGTCGCTCCGGTCCGTTGGACCGGGCTGCACCGAAGCGCCGGAACCGCCCACGCCACCACGGCCCCGTCCCGCGGTCCCCGGCCAGTCGATCTGCACGGACCGGGACGGGGCCGCGGGCCGCGAGTCCCCTCGCGTCGACACCGGCACTGCGCTCCCCGCGCGACCGGCCCGCCCGGAAAGCCGTGGGTCCGGACCTCAGGTGATCAACAATGAGCAGCACTCGCATGTCCATCCGTGGGCGTTTCGTCGGAACTCTCGTCGCCGGTGTCCTGGCGTTCGGCGCTCCGCTCGCCCTGGCCGGGCCCGCGACGGCCGCCCCCGAGACCTCGGCCCAGGTCGCTCCCGCGGCGGTCGTGGCGCCGACGCAGTCCGTCTCCACCTCGACGTGGGACAAGCTCGCCGAGTGCGAGTCCAGCGGGAACTGGAACACCAACACCGGCAACGGCTTCTCCGGCGGCCTGCAGTTCACGCAGTCCACCTGGAAGGCCTTCGGTGGGTCGGGCAAGGCGCACAACGCCAGCAAGTCCGAGCAGATCCGCGTCGCCGAGAACGTCCTGGAGGCCCAGGGCTGGAAGGCGTGGCCGGCCTGCTCCAAGAAGCTGGGCCTGCGGTAGTACGCAGCACGACCGGCGGCCGGTGACCCGACTGGGTCACCGGCCGCCGTCGTGCGTGCTCAGGCCGCCCGCAGCCGGGTGACGACGTCGAGCACCAGGGCGGGGTCGGCGTCGTAGGGGGTGTTGAGCGACACCCGGTCGACGAGGTCCCGGTAGCGGTCCGCGATCCCGGAGACGGCGAACAGGCCCAGCAGGTCGTCGTCGACGAGGCCGGCCATCTCGTCCCAGGCCTGCCGGCGCGACAGCCCGTTGAGCTCGTCGGCGAGCGCCCCGCGGCCGTGGTGCTCCAGCACCGGGCGGTACGGCGGGGTGGAGGCGTAGAAGGCGATCTGACGGCGCACCCCGGCCTCGGCCACGGCCCGGGCGTCGGCATCGGCGCCCAGGACGGTGAAGACCGGCAGGCAGACGTCGAAGCCGGTGAGGTCGTCCCGGCCCCGCCCGCGGCGCAGCGCGGGCAGCGTCACCTCCGCCAGGTACGACGGCGAGGTCAGCGAGTGCGCCAGCAGACCGTCGGTCACTTGGCCCGCGACCTCGGTCATCCGCTCGCCCACCGCGGCCAGCATCACCGGCGGCATCCCGTGCGGGTTCGGCCCCGGCGAGAAGAACTCGGTCATCAGGGTGTGGGAGTAGAACTCGCCGCGGTGGTGCAGCCGGTCGCCGGTGGCCCAGGCGTGGAAGATCGCCCGCAGCGCGGAGACGAAGTCCTCCATCCGGGCGGCGGGCCGGCTCCACGGCATCCCGAACCGGCGCTCGATGTGCGGGCGGACCTGCGAGCCCAGCCCGAGATCGAACCGGCCGCCGGAGAGCAGCTGCACGTCGTTGGCCTGGTAGGCCAGCGTCATCGGAGTGCGGGCGAAGGCCACCGCGATCGCGGACTGCAGCCGGATCCGGCTGGTGGCCCGGGCGGCCAGCGCCAGCGACACGAACGCGTCGTGCGCGGTCTCGGGGACCGACAGGGCGTCGTAGCCCGCGGCCTCCGCGGCGACCGCGGCCGCCTCGGTCTCGAGCGGGGAGGCGGAGAAACCGCCGGTGGTGTCGACGCGCACCTCAGGCGTCCCGCTTCCCGGGGACGACGCGGTCGAGCCAGGACAGCAGGTCCGCGACGACCTCGTCGCGGTTGGTCTCGTTGAACACCTCGTGCCGGGCGCCCGGCCACACCTTCAGCGTGACGTCGTGCAGCCCGGCCTCGGCGTAGCGCTCGACCAACGGCCGCACCAGGGCCAGCCCGGCGTTGACCGGGTCCTCGTCCCCGACGACGACGTAGACCGGCAACCCGCCCGGGATCCGCTTCAGGGTGGCGACGTCGCCGAGCGGCCGGCCCGCGGCGAACATCGCCTGCGTGCCGGGCAGGTCGATGCCGAAGCCGCAGCGGGCGTCGGCCACGTAGGCGTCGACCTGCGCGGGGTCGCGGCTGAGCCACTCGAAGCCGGTGCGCTGCTCGAACGGCGCGTTGAACGACGAGAGGTCCAGCGGCGCCGACAGGTCCAGCCCCTGCTCCATGAGGTCGAGCAGCGCGGTGCCGGACAGCACCACCGCGTCCGGCGGGGTCCCGTCCGCGACCAGGAACTGCTGCACGGCGAACGAGCCCATGCTGTGGCCGAGCAGCACCAGCGGGGCGCCGGGGTGCTCGGTGCGGGCGTGCGCGGACAGCAGCCCGATGTCGGTGACGAGCTGGGCCCAGCCGTCGTCGCCGAGGAGGCCGAAGTTCTCGGGCCCGCCCGCGGTGGCGCCGTGGCCGCGGTGGTCCTGGGCGTAGACGGCGAAGCCGCGCGCGGTCAGCGCCTCGGCCAGGGGGAGGTAGCGCAGGGCGTGCTCACCCATGCCGTGGGTGATCTGGACGATCCCGCGCACCGGGTCGCCCGCCTCGCCGGGGAGCCAGCGGTAGGCGGTGACGGCGGTGCCGTCGCGGCCGGAGAAGGTGAACGTGTCGGACATGCGTGGGCACCGCCAGTGGTGAGGGGTCGATCTCGGTCGGATCGTGCGTCACGGGGCCGAGGGGGTCAATGCCCGCCGCCGGGTTCGACCTCGGCGAGGTCGGCGACCATCGTCGCGAGGACGCGCAGGGTGGCGTCGACGTCGGCGGCCGGGAGGCGCTCCGCGACCGCCCGCAGTCGGGCGTGCTCGCGCCCGACGACGTCGTCGATCACCGCACGGCCGGCCGCGGTCGTGGCGACGAGCTTGGATCTGCGGTGCCGCGGGTTGTCGATCCGCTCGACCAGCCCCGCGGCGAGGGCCTCGTCCACCATGCGCTGCACGAACTGGCGGCTCAGCGACTGCGACCGACCGATCTCGGGCACGGTCATCGGGCCGTGCCGCCGGAGCTGGTCGAGGACCGCCCGCACCCCGGCGGACACCCGGTTCTCCGGCGCCATCCCCTCCACCTCGTGCAGCACCCGCCGGTAGAGCGGGCCCACCAGGACGTACACCTCGGCGAGCTTCTCGGCGGTCCGGTCGATGTCGGTCACCCGGCAAGTATGACACCTTAGTTGTCAATCCGGCCGAATCATGACACCTTAGGTGTCATGACCCTCGCTCTCGCCCGGAGTACCGTCCCGGGGTTCCTGCCCGTACCGGGCGGTCGCATCGCCTACCGCGACACCGGTCCGCATCCCGACGGGCGGCCGCCGCTGGTCCTGCTGCACGGCGGAGCGCTCGACGGCCGCATGTGGGCCCGGCAGGGCGAAGCGCTGTCGGCCCGGCACCGGGTCGTCGTCCCGGACGCGCGCGGGCACGGCGCCTCGTCGGACCCGGGACCCGACGGGTACCGCCCGCACGACGACGTCGTCGCGCTGGTGGAGCACCTCGGTACCGGTCCGGTGGTGCTGGTCGGGCTCTCGATGGGCGCGCGGCCCGCCTTCGACACCGCGCTGGAGCGGCCCGACCTCGTCGACCGGGTCGTGCTCAGCGGCGCCGGTGCCGGTGCGCCCACCTGGACCGGCCCCTGGATGCTCGACAGGCTGGCCCGCTGGGAGCAGGCCCGCCTCGACCTCGACGCCGAGCGCTGGATCTCGGTCTTCCTGGAGTTCGTGCCCGGACCGCACCGGACGGCGGCCGAGGTCGACCCGGAGGTGCTCGCCGAGGTCCGGCTGATGGCCGTCGACATGCTCGCCCACCACCTGCCCACGGACCCGGCCGCGCCGCCGCCGATCGGCTTCCTCGACGACGCCCTGGACCGGGCCCCGGCCCTGGCCGTGCCGCTGCTCGGCGTCGTCGGCGAGCTGGACTCCGACGACCACCTGCGGATCGTCACCGACACCGTCGAACGGGTCCCCGACGGGCGGCTCGTGACGGTGCCGGGCACCGCCCACTACCCGAACATGGAGCGTCCTGCGGAGTTCGCCCGGGCGCTGGGCGAGTTCCTCGGCCGGTAGGCGTCTGGTCCCGCGGAACCGGTCCGCGAGCCGGTCGCGCTGCTGCCGGACCTGGCCGGGTGGTCAGCCGCCGAGCGCGCCACGCAGCCAGGCGACCGAGCGCGCCGTGAAGTCGTCGGCGATCGCGATGCCCTTGCCCCAGCCGTCGAAGCCGTGCGGGGCGCCGGGGACGACGTCGAGCTCGACCGGCACCCCGGCCTCGCGCAGCCGTCGCGCGTAGGTGACGTCCTCGTCGTGGAACAGGTCGACGTCGCCGACGCCGATCCAACCGGGCGGCAGCCCCGACAGGTCGGGGCGACGGGCGGGCACCGCGTACGGGGCGGGCTCGCCGGTCCCGGGTGGGCGCCCCAGGTAGGCGTGCCAGCCGACCTCGTTGTTGCGGTTGTTCCACACCCGGTGCGGGGGCCGGTCGAGCTCGCGGCGGGCGGCGGTGCGATCGTCGAGCATCGGGTAGACCAGCCACTGCGCGACCGGCTGCGGGCCGCCCTCGTCGTGCAGGCGCTGGACCAGCGCGGCGGCCAGGCAGCCCCCGGCGCTCGCCCCGCCGACGGCGATCCGCGCCGGGTCGATCCCCAGCCGGCCGGCGGCGTCGCGCAACCAGGTCCAGCCGGCGTGGCAGTCGTCGAGCGCGGCCGGGAACGGGTCACCGGGGGCGAGCCGGTAGTCCACCGAGACGACGACGATCCCCAGCTCCGCGGCGAGCTCGCCGCACCGCTCGTCGTCGATCATGGGGGAGCCCAGCACGAGGCCGCCGCCGTGGAACCACAGCAGCGCCGCGGGCGTCGTGCGGTGGTCGGGGACGTGCACGCGCAGCAGCGGCGGGCCCGGATGCGTGGTCGACCGGACCCCGTCGACGGCGGCGGGCCTGCCGCGCCGGGACAGTCGCTGCAGCAGGCGCAGGAACCGGGGGCGGTGCAGCGGGAGCGGCGGGACCCAGCGCAGGGGGCGGCGCAGCTCGGTGGCGATCCGGTCGGTGCTCACGACCCGATCCTGCCGGTGCGGGCCGGCCTCGCACACCTCGTGGTGACTCGCACGGTCCGCGGGGCTACGAGGTGTCCGGAACGCGTGCGAGGTCGGGCGGGGCGGTCAGCCCGGCAGGGCCTCGGCGAGGCGGCGGGTCAGCGGGTCCGGGCCGTCCCAGCGCGCGACGGTGCGGCCGTCGCCGTCGACCCGGCGCACCCACTGCACCCCGCGCAGCGCGTTGACCAGCAGGAACCCGTCGGCCTCGGCGAGCGCGGCCAGGGGCAGCCGCGCGATGCGCACGGCGTCGGGGCCCACCAGGTCGAGCAACGCGCGTCGGCCGGTGCCCGGGAGGATGCGGCCGTCGAGCGGGGGGACCCACAGCCGCCCCCGGTGTACGGCGGCGACGGCGGACCGCGTCGTCTCCAGCACCAGCCCCGTCGGGTCGCACAGCAGCGGCGTGCCGTCCCCACCCGCCGTCGTGGCCTCGTGGGCGTCGAGCCACCGCCGGTCGGCGAACTTGTGGGACTCGCCGTCGGCGCTGCGCCCGACGACGGCGACCACACCGCCCTGCGCGTCGAGCGGGACCGGCCCGGGCCAGGGGACCGCGCGCACCGTGACCCGCGACGGGTCGTCCGGCGCCGCCTCGACCCGGACCCGGTGGTGCCCGGCAGCCCCCGCGACGGCCGCGGCGACCTCGGCCTCGACCCGCGCGTCGAGGGGGCGGCCGGTGACCGCGAGGTAGGAGCGACGCAGCCGGGCCGCGTGCTCGCCGACCCGGTGGGCCCGGCCGTCGACGCAGGCCAGCGTCTCGAACAGGCCCGCGGCCCGGTCGGCGGGCCGTCCGACGTGCGGCCGGACCGGCCGTGGCGGGCCGTCGAGCGCGGCCAGGACCGGGGCGGCCTTGGTCAGGACCTCGCCGAACTCCTCCGCCGGGTCGGAGTCGACGGTGATGCCCCCACCGACCCCGAGCCGGCCGGTGCGGCTGCCGTCGGGCCCGGCGGGGCCGAGGTCGAGGGTGCGGATCGCGACGTTCAGCTCCAGTCCGGCCAGCGGGCTCACCCCGCCGACGGCGCCGGTGAACAGTCCGCGGTCGCCGTCCTCGCAGTCGGCGATCACCTCGCAGGCCCGGATCTTCGGCGCCCCGGTGACCGAACCCGGCGGGAACGTGGCGGTGAGCAGGTCGGCGTCGGTGACGTCCTCGCGCAGGGTCGCGTGCACCCGCGACACCAGGTGCCACACCCCCGGGTGCGGTTCGACGGCGAGCAGCCGCCCCGGCCGCACCCCGCCGGGCCGCGCCACCCGGGCGAGGTCGTTGCGCATCAGGTCGACGATCATGACGTTCTCCGCCGCGTCCTTCACCGAGGCGCCGAGCCGGGCACGTTCGGCGTCGTCGGCGTCGCCGCCGGTGCGCGGTCGGGTGCCCTTGATCGGTGCGGTGGTGACCCGGCCGCGGGCACGGCGCAGGAACAGCTCCGGGCTCGCGCCCACCGCCGCCCGCTCCGGCGTCACGACGAGCGCGGCGCGGGCGGGCGCGACCGGCTCGACGAGCCGGGCCCACGCCTCGTGCGGGTCGCCGTCGAGCCGGACCTCCAGCCGGGTCGCGATGTTGGCCTGGAAGATCTCGCCGCGCCGGATCTCGGTGACGCACCGCTCGACCGCGGCCAGGTGCGCGTCCCGGTCGGGCCACCGGGTGACCGCGATCCGGGCCGTCCGTTCCGGCGCCGGTCGGGCGAGGTCGGCGCACAGCCGCGCGTACCGGCGCTCGGCCGAGCAGGTGTCGGGGTGCACCGCGCGCGGGTGGTCGGGCAGGCCCGGCAGCGGGGCGCCGCAGGCGACCAGCGCCTCGAACCACCAGCGCTCGCCGTCGTGGCGCAGCACGTCGCGGTACCAGGACAGCGCCGCCGTCGGTCGCACGCCGGGCGGGGCGTGGTCCACCAGCCCGAACCAGCCGCCCCCGACAGCCGTGTCGATGCTTGCGTCGATCCCTGCGTCGGTCCCGGTGCCGGTTCCGGTGTCCGCCCCCGCGTCCCGGGGCGCGCCCGGGGTCGCCTGCGGACTCGCGGACCGCGGCGGCGCGTCGAGCACGGCGAACGGGTCGGCCCCGGCCGGCGCGGTGAGCACGGGGTCGGTGGCGACGAGCGCCCCCCAGGACCAGCTCCCGCCGAAGGCCACCAGCCGCGGCCGGTGGGCGAGCCGGCGCACCGCCGCCGCCACCCCGGACGGCGCGACGTCCGCCGGGATCGGGACACGGTGCAGCCCGGTCCGGGCCGGTGCGGTCGAGGTCACCGGGAGAGCATGCTGATCCGCCCCCGCGCGGGGAAGGTGCCGTGACCCGGCGCACGCCTCACCCCCAGCTCTCCGGGCGCCGTGCCACGGCGTGGATCCGGTCCACCTCCCACGGGTCGAGGACCGGTGTCAGCCCGCGCAGGGCGTGCACCAGCGCGCCCTCGGTGGCGACCACGACGTCGTCGGGCCAGCGGCGCACCCGGATCGGCGCCCCGACCAGCGCGACCACCGGGCGGACCGGCGTCGAGGCGGCGGCAGGCCCGAGACGGGGGAGCAGCAGCTCACGGACCCGCTGCGCCTCGGCCCGGGCCCGCGGGACGGCGTCCGTGGCCGTCCCGGCGACGACCAGCCGCTCGCCGTCGAGCAGCAGGGAGCGGCCCCGGTGGTGGCGGGTGTCGATGACGCAGATGCCGGGCGGTCCGATCAGGACGTGGTCGAGATCGGCGGCGCCGCCGTCGAGCGGGACCGAGTGCAGGACCTGCCACGCCGCGGGCCTGCCGAGCAGCCGGTCCCGTCGGGTCCGCCCGGTCAGCGCGGTCAGCAGGTGCGCGGTGCGCTGCTCCCCGTCGGCTCCGAGGCGCCAGTTGCGGTCGGGGAACCCCGCGCTCCGCTGCTGCGCCGCGACGTGCCCGGCCCGCCGGCCGGGGTAGTGGCGCGCCAGGTCGAGGGCGCGGGAACGATCGGTGGTGGGTGTCGTCGAGGAGGTCGTCGTCATGGCCGGGAGTGTGCACCCGGGCACCGACAGGAATTGGTGCCCGCCGGTACCGTCGCGGTGGGGTGGTGCAGCCATGAACGGTGTGGACCCGCGGTTCGAGTCGCCGGTCGACCGGGCGATCCGGGAGGCCGTCGAGCGGGGCGACTTCGACGACCTGCCCGGCAAGGGCAAGCCGTTGCCCGGCGCGGGACGGATCGGCCCGGTCGACGAGAACTGGTGGATCCGCGGCTACCTGGAGCGGGAGGGCGTCCCGGGTGACGCGCTGCTCCCGCCGTCGCTCCAGCTGCGCAAGGAGCTGGACCGGATCGACGAGACCGTCACCCGCTTCGTCGACGAGCGCCGCGTGCGCGAGCACGTCGAGGAGGTCAACTCCCGGGTCGTCGACCACATGCGCCACCCGATGGGCCCGCGCGTCCCGATCCGCAGGCTCGACGCCGACGAGGTCGTCGCGCGGTGGCACGCGGCCCGGGAGCGCCGCCGCGCCGCCGCCCGGCCCGCCACGGTGGGGCCCGGCACCGGGTCGGAGCCCGGAAGACGGTCCCGCGGCTGGTGGGCCCGCCTGTTCGGCCGCTGAGACCGTCGCTCACGGCGCCCGTCGGCCACCGGGACCGGGCCGTCGCCGGGCCCGGTCGGCGGTCCGGGCCGACGGTGAGCAGGTCCGGGCGCGGCCTCACCGGGCAGGCGCCGCCGGTGTCCGTGGTGCGAAGTGGCCGGGGGAGGCCAGCGGACGGCCGGTCTCCAGCAGCGTCTTGAGCGCGGACAGGATCGCGGGCCAGCCCTCGCCGACGTCGCGGGCGTCCCGTGCGCCCTGCTCGTCGTCGGTGAAACCGGTGTGGACGACCTGCAGCTTCACCGCCTCGTCGCCGAACGGGGAGAGCGCGAACTCGACGACGGTCGGCGGCCGCCCCGCGGCCCGTTCGGCGCGGCCGGTGAAGGTGTAGGACAGCCGGTGCGGCGGCTCGACGGCGAGGATCTCGCCGATGAAGTCGTCGTGGTCGGGGTGGACCGCCTCCAGCGGGCTCCCGACGCGCCAGTCCGAGGTCAGCTCCGCGCCGCCCCAGTACTGCATGGTGAACTCCGGCGTGGTCAGCGCCCGGAACACCTGCTCGGCGGTGCTGCGGATGTAGGTCGTGTAGACGTAGCGACGCTCACTCATCGTTCTCCTCCAGCGCCGCGCGCAGGGCGGTGACCGCCTGCACCCGGCTGCGCTCGAACTTCCCGATCCACCGGTCGTGGATCTCCTGGATGGGGACCGGGTCGAGGTGGTGGAGCTTCTCCCGGCCGCGCCGCAGGGTCGTCACCAGTCCGGCGGCCTCCAGCTGCGCGAGGTGCTTGGACACGGCCTGCCGGCTCATGTCCAACCCCTCGCACAGCGCGCCGAGCGTCGACTCACCCTGCTCGTGCAACCGGTCGAGGATGCGCCGTCGCGTCGGGTCCGCGAGTGCGCGGAAGACGGCGTCCAGGTCGGCCACGCGACCAATTATGCAACTATTTGGTTGCCTGTCAATCGTCGTCGGTCCAGGCGACCGCGAGCAGTACGTGCACCGCCCGCCCGGCCTGCTCGGCGACGGCGGTCACCGCAGTTCCTCGGGCAGCTCCTCGTCCGGTGAGACCTCCCGCTCGGCCCGCCGGGAGTGCACGAACAGGATCAGTCCCAGCCAGAACGCCGGCCCGATCGGCGCGAACAGCGGCGCCGGCCCGAGCGCCGCGCCCAGGACCAGCAGGAGCAGCACGACGACGGTCACCCCGGCGTGGATTCGCAGGTTGCGCCGTGCGCGGGGGGTGAGCGGACCACGCCGGGGGTGCCGCGGCCGCGGCGGGCGGGGCAGCCCGGCGAGCAGCGGGACGAGCTCGTCGCGGGTGCGGGCGGCGTAGGCGGCGGCCTGCCGCTCGTCGGACTCGGCGAGGGTCAGCCGCCCCTCGACGGCGGCGGTCCGCAGCCGGGCGGTGACGTGCTCGCGCTCGGAGTCGGAGGCGAGCACGGCGTCCGACCGGAGCGGAGTCGCCGGGCCCTGCGTGGCCGGTGTGGCCGGTGCCGGGGTGGTGTCCGGTCCGGGTGCGGGACGGGTGTCCGGAGTCGCTGTCATGACGGCCAGCGTCGCCGTGCCGGGGGGCGCGCGCGTCCCCCCGCGGTCGCCGATCCCGCTGCCCCCACAGGGGGAGGAGCGCCCCTCCGCGTACTCCCTCGGGGGTAGGGCACCGGTCATCGTCCGGACGACGCCCGCTGTCGGTTCCCCGGTCTACGGTGTCCCGCGTGCCCGCCGACCGACGTCCGAGGTGGGGTCCGATCGCGCGGGTCCTCGTCCCTGCCCTGGTCGTCGGCCTGCTCACCGCGGGCGGGACGGCGTTCACCGTCGCCCGCAACGCGCGGTACCCGGACCCGGGCACGACGGCGCTCCCGCTCGACGTGCTCGCCGTCGTGCTCCTCGCGGCGGGGCCGGTCGCGCTGCTGTTGCGGCACCTGGACCGGGTCGTGGCGCTCGCGGTGTGCGCGGCCGCCGTCGTCGTCTACCTGGGTCTGGGGTACCCGCTGATCGGGCCGCTGGGGTTCGCGTTCGCCGTGGCGCTGGTGTCCGCGGTCGCCGCGGGGCACCACCATCGGGCCCTCGCGGTGGTGGTCGTCGCGGCGGCGGTGCTGGCCGGGTGGCTGCTCGTGACCGGGCGGCCGATCCCGTGGCCGGCGACCGCCCCGGTGCTGGCCTGGCTGGCGGCGCTCGTCGCGGCCGGTGCCCTGTGGCGGGTGCGGCGCGAGCGCACGGCGCAGGCCCGGCGGGCCGCCGAGGCCGAACGTCGGCGCAACGCCGACGCCGAACGGCTGCGCATCGCCCAGGAGCTGCACGACGTGCTGGGCCACCACGTCTCCCTGATCAACGTGCAGGCCGGGGTCGCGCTCTACCTGATGGACGACGATCCGGAGCAGGCCCGCACCGCGCTCACCGAGATCAAGCGGGCCAGCCGCGACCTGCTGCGCGAGATGCGCTCCACCCTCGGGGTGCTGCGTGGGGTCGACGAGCAGGCCCCGCGTGCGCCCACCCCCGGTCTGGACCGGCTCGACGCGCTGCTCGACGAGGTGCGTGCCGCGGGGCTGCCGGTGCGGCGCGCCACCGAGGGGACCCCGCGGCCGTTGCCCACGGGGGTCGACCTGGCCGCGTACCGGATCGTGCAGGAGTCGCTGACCAACACGCGTCGGCACGCGGGGGCGGGCACCGCGGTGGTCACGCTGCGGTTCGGCGACGACGCGCTGGACCTGACCGTCGACGACGACGGTGCCGGCCCCGCCCCCGGCGCAGTGGACGGCACGGGGCTGACCGGCATGCGCGAGCGTGCGCGTTCGGTCGGCGGGGCGTTGGCGGCGGGGCCGGGCCCGGAGCAGGGGTTCCGGGTGCACGCCCACCTGCCCGCACCCCCGGCCGGCCCCGCCGCCGACCACCCCACGACCCCGGGAGCCGACAGGTGATCCGTGTCCTGCTCGCCGACGACCAGGCGCTCGTCCGCTCCGGGTTCCGCGCGCTGCTCGGCTCCCAGCCCGATCTGGACGTGGTCGCCGAGGCCGCCGACGGCGCGCAGGCCGTCGCCGCGGTCCGCGACCACCACCCGGACGTCGTGCTCATGGACATCCGGATGCCCGGCACCGACGGCATCACCGCGACCCGGGAGATCACCGGCGACCCGGACCTCGCCGGCACCCGGGTCGTCGTCCTGACCACGTTCACCGACGACTCCTACGTCTTCGACGCGATCCGCGGCGGTGCCAGCGGCTTCCTGGTCAAGGACTCCGAACCGGCCGACCTCATCCACGCCATCCGGGTCGTCCACAGCGGGGATGCCCTGCTCGCCCCGGCGGTCACCCGCACCCTGATCGCCGAGTTCGCGGCGCGCTCGCGGGGCGGCCCCGACGGCACCGTCCGGCTCGACGAGCTCACCGACCGCGAGCGGGAGGTCCTCGCCGAGGTCGCGGCCGGGCTGTCCAACGACGAGATCGCCGCCCGCCTGCACATGAGTCCGACGACGGCGAAGACCCACGTCAGCCGCACGATGACCAAGCTGGGTGCGCGGGACCGCGCGCAGCTGGTCGTCCTGGCCTACGAGTCGGGCCTGGTCCGCCCCGGCTGGCGCGGCTGAGAGGATCACGGGTGTGACCACCGTCTTCGTGTTCAACGGCCCGAACCTCAACCTGCTCGGGACCCGCAAGCCGGAGGTGTACGGGACGACCGTGCTCACCGACGTCGAGGCGCTGTGCCGGGAGTCGGCCGCCGCGCACCACCTCGAGCTGGACTTCCGCCAGACCAACCACGAGGGCGTCCTCGTCGACTGGATCCACGAGGCCGGTACCGCGGTGAAGCGCGGCGACGCGATCGGCCTGGTCCTCAACGCCGCCGCCTACACCCACACCTCGGTCGCGCTGCACGACGCGATCGAGGGCGCCGAGCTCCCCACGGTCGAGGTGCACATCTCCAACGTGCACGGTCGTGAGACCTTCCGGCACCACTCGTTCGTCTCGCCGGTGGCGGCCGGGATCGTCGTCGGGTTCGGCATCGACGGCTACGCGCTCGCGATCGACGGACTCGTCCGCAAGGTGCGCCCGCTGCGCGCGGTCTGACTCGTGCTGGTTGGTCTGCCGCCGCACCCCGCGCGCGGCGGAGGACCGACCGGGCTCACTCCCCGGCGACGGCCGACGGGTCCATCCACACGAACTCGAGGTGGTGGCCGTCCGGGTCGTCGATGCCGCGGCCGTACATGAAGCCGTGGTCCTCGGTCTTGCCGGACAGGGTGCCGCCGGCGGCCAGACCGGCCTCGATCAGCCGGTCGACCTCGTCGCGGCTGTCCACGCCGAAGGCGTTGATGACCTCACGGGCGGTCCGCGGGTCGGCGACGCCGGGCTGCTCGGTGAACTCCCGGAACCGGTCCTGGGTCATCACCATCACGACGATGGCGTCGCTGACGACGAACGAGGCGGTGCGCTCGTCGGAGAACTGCTCGTTCAGCCCGAAACCGAGCGCGGAGTAGAAGGCCTTCGCCGCGGCGAGGTCGGCGACCGGCAGGTTGACGAAGATCATGTTCGGCATCGCGGGCTCCTGTGTGGATCTGGCTCCGGGGGTTCCGGTGCCGTTCGAAGGGGTGGACCGCGCGCGGTGACCGGACTCATCGGTCGGCCGCCGGGAACTTCCCGCCGGGGCCGGGCAGGATCGGGGCCATGAGCGTGAAGTGGGGAATCATCGGTCCGGGCCGCATCGCCGACGCCGTCGCGCCGGACTTCGCGCACGTGCCCGGCGCCGAGCTCGTCGCCGTCGCGTCACGTTCCGCGGAACGCGGCGCGGAGTTCGCCCGCCGGCACGGGATCGAGCGGGTGCACACCGGGTACCGGGCGATCCTCGACGACCCGGACGTCGACGTCCTCTACGTCGCGACCCCGCACCCGCAGCACCGGGCGATCGCCCTGGCCGCGATCGAGGCGGGCAAGGCGCTGATGGTGGAGAAGGCGTTCACCGTCAGCTCCGTCGCGACCCGCGAGATCGCCGCGGCCGCCCGCAACCGGGGGGTGTTCGTGATGGAGGCGATGTGGACGCGGTTCTTCCCCGCCGTCGTCCGGCTGCGTGAGCTCGTCGCCGAGGGCGCGATCGGTGAGGTCCGCTCCGTGCAGGCCGACCTCGGGGTGCGCAACCGCACCGCCGACGACGACCGCTTCTTCTCCCCGGAGCTGGGCGGCGGTGCCCTGTTCGACCTCGGCGTCTACGTGGTCTCCTTCGCCCAGATGATGCTCGGCAGCCCGAGCACGGTCGCCGCGAGCGGCGCGCTCACCCCGTCCGGTGTGGACCTGGAGGAGTCGATCCTGCTCGGCTGGCCCGACGGCCGCAGCGCCGCGCTGCAGGTCAGCCTGCAGTGCGCGATGCCCGGCTCGGCCCGGGTGATCGGCACCGAGGGCTGGATCGAGGTGCCGCCGCGGTTCCACCACCCGGACCGGATCGTGGTGCACCGGCACGGCGCCGAGCCGGAGGAGCTCGTGCTGCCGGCCACCGGGCGTGGCTACAGCCACGAGATCGAGGAGGTGACCCGGCGGGTCGCGGCGGGGGAGACGGAGAGCCCGGTCATGCCGCTGGCGGACACCGTCGCCGTCCAGGACGTCATGGCCGCCGTGGCGGACCGGATCGGGATGATCCCGGAAGAGGGGCCGGCGTCCCTCTGACGGGTCGCGATGCGGTGACGGTCACCGGTCACGCGCTTTACGATCGTTGCGCCGCGGAGTAGACCGAACGGCGTGTCCGACACCACGACCACCCCCCAGCGCCGGGAGAGGACCTTTCTCGGCCACCCCGTCCAGCTCGCGACGCTCTTCGGCGTCGAGATGTTCGAGCGGTTCTCCTTCTACGGCATGCAGGGGATCCTGCTCATCTACATGTACTACTCGGCCACCCAGGGCGGCCTGGGGCTGGACGAAGGGGTGGCGGCGGGCATCGTCGGCGCCTACGGCGGCACCGTCTACCTCTCGACGATCCTCGCGGCCTGGTCCGCCGACCGGCTCTTCGGGCCCGAGCGGGTGCTGTTCGGCAGCGCCGTCTCGGTGATGGCGGGACACATCGCGCTGGCCCTGGTCCCCGGTGCGGCCGGGCTCGCGGTCGGCCTGGTGCTGGTCGCGTTCGGCAGCGGCGGGATCAAGGCGAACGCCTCGACGATCCTGGCCTCGCTCTACGGCCCGGGCGACGACCGTCGCGACGCCGGGTTCTCGATCTTCTACCTGGGCGTCAACATCGGCGCCTTCAGCGGGCCGCTGCTCACCGGCGTGCTGCAGTCGACGTGGGGCTTCCACATCGGCTTCGGCGCCGCCGCGATCGGCATGGCGATCGGACTGGTCCAGTACTGGTTCACCCGGCGCGCGCTCCCGGCGTCGGGCTGGGTCGTCCCGAACCCGCTCCCGGCCGCCACCCGGACCCGGGCCGGGATCGGCGCGGTCGTGCTGCTGGTCGTCATCGGTGTCCTGATCGCCACCGACGTGATCACCGCCGACCGGCTGAAGTGGATCGTGTTCGGAATCGTCCTGGTCGCGACCGTCTCCTACTTCACGTTGATGCTGACCAGTCCCAAGGTGGACCGCGTCGAGCGCCGCAGGGTGCTGGCGTTCGTGCCGATGTGGCTCGCCTCGGTGATGTTCTGGGCGATCTTCCAGCAGATCTTCACCGTGCTCACCATCTACGCCGACAAGCGTCTGGACCGCACGATCCTCGGCTGGGAGATGCCGGTGACCTGGGCCCAGTCGATCGAGCCGGTCTTCGTGATCCTGCTCGCCGGTGTCTACGCGACGGTGTGGACCGTGCTCGGGCCGCGCCAGCCGTCGTCGCCGATGAAGATGGCGATCGGCACCGTCGTCATCGGCTTCGCGGTCCTGCTGTTCGTGCCGTTCGCGGGCACCGGGGCGAACGGCACGCCGCTGCTCGCGCTCGTCGGGATCCTGCTGGTGTTCTGCCTGGCGGAGCTGTTCACCTCCCCGGTCGGGCAGTCGCTGTCGACCAAGCTGGCGCCGCAGGCGTTCCAGACCCAGATGGTGGCGCTGTTCTTCCTGTCGGTCTCGATGGGCACGGTGCTCTCCGGCCTGCTGGCCGAGCTCTACAGCGAGGCCGCCGAGGCGGCCTACTTCGGCATCACCGGCGTGACGGCGATCGTGGTCGGCCTCGTCGTCGTCGCGCTCGTGCCGAAGCTGAAGGTGCTGATGGAGGGCGTCCGCTAGGTCCTGATCGAACACCGGTTCGATCCGTCCCCAGCTGTGCACAGCCCTGTGGACAACTCCGGTGGGTCACCGACGACGGGTGCGCCGGACCGTCGGTGAGTCCATCGTGTCGCCGGCCATCTCCCGGGCGATCCGCACGACGTGCGCGCGGATGTCCGGGGGCTGGTCGGCGATCCGCAGCGCCAGCATCTCCAGCACCGAGGCCAGCCCGAACGCGATCTCGGGACGGCTGAGCCCGGCGTAGTGCGCCTGCACGGCCTCGTGTCGCAGGGCCGCCGCGGCGGCGAGCACCGTCTCGCGGTCGGTGCGCAGGGCGGCCAGTCGCTGTCGTTCGTGGATGTTCATGCTCCCCCGGTCGTCGTCGCGGAGCCGTCGCGGACGACGGCCGGTCCGCACCCGGGGGAGCGGGCGCGGCGACCAGCGTGCCCCGCCCTCCCCGGCCGGCGCCAGGCGGGTCCCCGAGATGTCGCACACACGTTCGACTCAGAGCAGCAGCAGGGCCACGCCGAGTGTCGAGACCGCTCCCCGGAGGTGGTTCGCGGCGCTCCAGCGCGGGGCGAAGGCGGCCCAGTCGCCGTCGCGCTCCAGGGCGTTGTTGAGCGGGATGTTCACCGCGGCGGTCACGACGAAGCCGGCCAGCACCGCGACCCCGCCGGCGATCCGCAGCGGCTGCCCGCCGAGCACCCCGGCCACCGTCACCGCGCAGGCGAGCAGCGCTGTGCCGGCGAACAGTGTCCCGAACAGCGGATTCACGATCGCCCGGTTCACCCCGCGCATCACCGCGACCGCCTCCGCCGCGGGACGACGGCGCAGGGCGGGCAGCACCGCGACCGAGAACGCCAGGTAGATCCCGCCGAGCAGACCCGCCCCGGTGGCGGCGGCGCCGTCGAGGAACCCGGTCATCCCGCCACCCCCGCCGCCCACTGCTCGACGGTCAGCACGTCGTCGACGGCGCCCCGCGGCTCGTGCGCGCGGATCTCCCCGCGGTTGAACGCCCGGTTCATCGCGACGTGCAGCCGCGCCCCGTCCGCCGGCATCCCGGCCCCGCGCAGCAGCTGCTCCATCTCCTCGTCCGGGACGCGCACGTAGGTCAGGTCGGGCAGGCCCAGCGCGGGCCCGAGCGCGGCGACGACCTCGGGCACCGTCCGGTCCGCCGCGCCCTGCACTTCGACGACCTCCGGTGCGTCCGGGGCGAGCAGCGCCGCGGCGGTGGCCCGTCCGACGTCGCGGGTGGCGACCATCGGCAGCGCGACGTCGGGGTCCACGGAGTCCGCGTGCACCCCGTGCGCCCGCATGGCGGCGAGCGACCACAGGAACGACTCCAGGAACAGGCCCGGCCGGACCCGGGTGACGTGGGCGTCGAGCGTCGCCACCCGGGCCTCCTGGTCGTGCAGGCTGCCCAGGTAGCCGGTCACGGCGAGGTCCGGGCCGCCCGGGACCTCCGCCCCGAGCGAGCTCAGCGCGACGACCCGGGGCACGGCCGCGTCGCGCAGCGCGGCGACGACGGACTCCCCGAGCCGGGCCTGGTGGGCGGCGTGGTCGGGCGCGGTGACCTCGAAGGGCAGCAGCACGAAGGCGGCGGCCGCTCCGTCGAACGCCCGGCGCAGGAACGCCCGGTCGCCGAGGTCGCCCGGCCACGGCCGCACCCCCGGCGCGGCGACGGCCGGGCGGCGGGCGACGGCACGGACGTCCACCCCGGCCGCGGTCAGCTCCCGGACGACCTGTGCTCCCACGTTCCCGGTCGCCCCCAGCACGGTGATCATGTCGAACTCCTCTCGTCGGTGTCCGTCCACGATTACCGCCGACGAGCGGACGCAGAATGGCTGTGTGTCCACAGATGATGCTCATCCGTCCACAGCTGGGGATGAGCTGTGGACGAACTGTCATGCTGTGCACCGTGTCCACCGCGCCGCCGTTCCCGGCCGCCGACCCGCTCGGGGAGGCGCTGCACGTGCTGCGCATGGACGGCGTCTTCTACTGCCGCTCCGAGCTCGGCGAACCGTGGGGGATGACGCTGCCGGCGACGCCGGGCTGTCTCTGGTTCCACGTCGTCACCTCCGGCGGATGCCGGCTGACCGTCGACGGCGCTGCCGACGGCGCTGCCGGCGGGACGGCGGGCGGGACCGACCGCGAGCTGCGGCCCGGTGAGCTCGTCGTCGTGCCGCGGGGGACCGGGCACGCGCTGCGCAGCGCGCCCGGCGTGCTCGCTCCGGACATCCGGTCGATCCCGCACCCGATGCTCGACGGGCGCTACGCCCTGCTCCGGCACGGCGGCGACGGTCCGGTGACCCGGATGGTGTGCGGCGCGGTCCGGTTCTCCCACCCCGCCGCGGGCGACCTCGTCGCGAGCCTGCCCGACCTCGTCCGGGTCGAGCCGTCGCCGATCGGGGACCGGGTGCAGGACACGCTGCGGCTGCTGGCCGCGGAGGTCGAGCACGGTGGCCCCGGCAGCGACGCGGTGATCACCCGGCTGGCCGACGTCCTGGTCCTGCAGGCGGTGCGCGGCCGGCTGCAGGCCGACGCGGCCACCCGCACCGGCTGGCTCGGGGCGCTCGCCGACGACCGGATCGGTCGCGCGCTCGCCGCGGTGCACCGCGAGCCGGAGCGGGACTGGACCGTCGCCGCGCTCGCCGCGACGGCGGCCATGTCGCGCTCGGCGTTCTCCGCCCGGTTCACCGAGCTCGTCGGCGAGCCCGCGATGAGCTACGTGACCCGGTGGCGGATGCACGCGGCCGCCGAATTCCTGTCAGGGGGGAGTGGGACGGTGGCGCAGGCGGCCCACCGGTTCGGCTACCGCTCCGAGGCGGCGTTCGCGCGGGCCTTCGCCCGCGTCGTGGGGGAACCCGCCGGACGGGTGCGCCGACACGGGCTCGCAGGCACGGCCGATGCCCTGGCCGCTTTCCGAACCTGACCCCGGACCCTCGCACACACGTTCGACACAGGCCTGCTACGCTGCGACGACGCCGCCAGGAGAGGAGCAGTGCATCGAGTCGATCGTCTCGTATCCGGATCTCTCGCGACCGTCCTAGACGGCGGTATGCGGTGGCATGTGCGCGTGTCGATGCCGCCGTATGGGGCTGTCTAGCTCATGGACGAGAGAGCGGTACAGAGTTGGATCGACGGTCGATGTGCTCGTCTGCGCTTCTCTCGGACTGATCCGAGACAGGGCTAGAGGGCGCTACGTGTGCCCGCGCGCTCGGGTCGTCTGCGGCTCTCTAGTGCGGGCGCGAGACGACCGGAGAGAGCCCGAGGTGGCGTCGACCGAGCCGGCCGCGTGACGATCTGCGTCCGGGGGCACCGGCCGGGGCCGTGGCAGGGTGGGCCCATGAGCGGTGTGGCGGTGGTGACCGGGGCCGGGTCGGGCATCGGCAAGGCGGTGACCCGCGGTCTGCTCGACGCCGGCTGGCGGGTCGCGCTGGCCGGTCGTCGGCGCGAGGCACTGACCGAGGTCGCGGCGGGCCGCGACGGGACGCTCGTCGTCCCCACCGACGTCACCGACCCCCGGTCGGTCGAGGCCCTGTTCGCGGCGGTGCACGAGCGCTGGGGTCGGGTCGACCTGCTGGTCAACAACGCCGGCACGTTCGGCGCGGGCGGCACCGTCGACGAGATCTCCGTCGACGACTGGAACGCGGCCGTCGCGGTCAACCTCACCGGCTCGTTCCTCTGCGCCCGGGCGGCGTTCGGGGCGATGCGCGGACAGGACCCGCAGGGCGGCCGGATCATCAACAACGGCTCGATCTCCGCGCACGTCCCCCGGCCGGGCAGCGCGCCCTACACCGCCACCAAGCACGCGATCACCGGGCTGACCAAGTCGCTCTCCCTCGACGGCCGTCCGTTCGGCATCGCCTGCGGGCAGATCGACATCGGCAACGCGGCCACCGAGATGACCGCGGGCATCGCCACCGGCGCGAAGCAGGCCGACGGCTCGGTCCGGCCCGAGCCCACCTTCGACGTCCGGCACGTCGCCGACGCCGTGGTCTCCATGGCCGGCCTCCCCCTGGAGGCGAACGTGCAGTTCCTGACGATCGCCGCGACGACGATGCCCTGGCTCGCCCGCGGCTGAGGATCGTCTCGTTCTGAGACTTCCGTCACCCCGTGTCGCGGGGGACACTGGGCAGATGACCCGGACGATGCACGTCCTGCGCCTGATCGTGCACGCCAGATCACGCCAGCCGGTGCTGCTGCTCGGCGAGGCCGACGGCGACCGCTGCGTGCCGGTGTTCCTGCGGCCGCCGCAGGCCGAGGTCATCGCCGTCGGTCCGCGGGACGACGAGGGCACCCCCCTCACCCAGGACGTGCTGCTCCCGGTCGTCGAGGCGCTCGGGCGCACCCTGGAACGGGTGGAGATCTCCGACCTCGTCGACGGCGTCTACACCGCCGAGCTGGTCTTCGACGGCGACACCAGGCTGGTGGTGCGCCCCTCGGACGCGTTGGCGCTGGCCGTGCGCGAGGGGCTGCCGATCGGGATGGCCGAGCACGTCCTCGACGAGGTCGGCCAGGCCGTCGACGACGTCCTGCCCCCCGACGGCGACGACACCACCGGCGCCGCCGCACAGGCCCGCGCCGCCACCGCCGGTCCGGCGGACGCCCCACCGGAGCAGCAGATGCAGGAGTTCCGGGAGTTCATCGACGAGGTGTCTCCGGAGGACTTCCGCTAGGGCGCGTCACCGCGCGCGTGGTCGGGTGACGATGCGGCGCGACACCTGCGGGGCGGGCGTCACACGAGCCGGCCGAGTACCTCGGCCGCGGCCACCGCCATACGGTCCAGGCCCTCGTCGCCGGGGTGCAGGTGGTCCCCGCTGTCGAAGCGCGGGTCGAGCGCGACCGAACCCGGCCCGGCGCTCAGTGCGGCGTCGAAGTCGACCACGGTGCGCCCGCTGCCGGGGCCACGGATCCACGCGTTCACCTCGGCACGGCACAGCTCACGCCGGCGGTCGAAACCCTCGGCGCCGTCGAACGGCGTCAGTGTCGCCAGCACCACCGGCAGGCCCGCGTCGTCGGCGCGGCTCGCGATCCCGTCCAGCGCCCGGATCAGCTGCCCGGCGGTCGGCAGCTGGTCCGCGGGGGCCATCGTCCCCGGATGGCCGAGATCGTTGACCCCGAGTGCGACGACGAGGTGGGTCCGGCCGGCGGTCGCGAGCACGTCCCGGTCGAACCGGGTCCGGCCGGCCGCCCCGAAGAGCGGCCCGAAGGGACCGGCCCCGTCGAGCCGGAGCCGGTTCCCGGCGATGCCCCGGTTGACGACCGCGACCTGCCGGTCCCGCAGCCGTCGTGCCGTGCGCTCGGGCCATCCCGCGGCGGTGATCGAGTCCCCCAGACAGACCACGACCGGTGCGGGGACGGTGCGGAGCACGTCGACGCCGCGCAGCAACGGCGCGGGCAGGTCCATCTCGGAACCGTCGGGCAGCGCCAGCACCGGGGTGTCCCGGCCGGGGAACTCGTCGGCCCCCGCGTGGTTGCCGGGCGCGGACGGACGCCACGTCGCGGTGGACACGTTCGCGGTCGCGTACCGCCAGGTGTCCGGCAGGTACAGGTCCACCTCGACCGTGTCGCCGGCGAGGACCGCGAGATCCACGGGATCGCAGGTGAGGTCCTCCCCGGCGGGGACCTCCACCGCGGGCTGCCCGCCGAAACGCATCGGGCCGGCGCGCCCGGCCACCCGCACCGCGGCCCGGCCGATGTGCAGGGGGGCCGTCCCGAAGCGGTTGCTCAGGCTCACCCGAAGCCGGTCACCACCGACGCCCGCCTCCACCACGATCCGCACCGTCACGTCGCGGAGCTCGAGGTCGGCCACCCCCACGTCGGTGACGGCCTGCGTCCAGCTCGCGGTCCAGGCCGGGCTCACGATCCCGCGTCCCGGGACGCGGCGGCCCGCGGGTTCCATGCCCCGCGGGCGACGGCGGGGACGAAGTCCGCGAGGTCGTCCTCCAGCGAGACGGTGCGGCCCTGTTCGGCCGAGGCGTAGGCCGCCATCAGCAGTCGCACGACCTCCAGTCCGTTGGCGAGGGACTCCGGGGGCTGCTCGCCGCGCAGGAACGCCGTCGCGAAGGTCGCGTTCTCCGCGGTGTAGCCGTAGCTCGCCGACTCGTCGGGGACGATCGGCATGAGACCCTGCTCAGCGTTCTGCTTCTCCAGCAGGTCCTCGCCGCGGTCCTGCTCCAGCCTGCGGGACAGGAAGACCTTGGCCTCGGTGTCGAGGGTGTCGGCGGACATCGAGTACTCGGGGCCGAGCATCTCGAACGACAGCCGCAGCCCCGCGCCGACGTAGCTCCACGAGGTGGTGGCCTCGACGACCACGGGCTCGCCGTCACCGTTGCGGAACTCGAAGACGGCGTGCGCGTAGTCCTCCGACGGCGTATGCCGGTAGTCGGGGACGCCCGGGTACCGCTCCAGCAGCTCGGTGGCGTAGCGGGCGCGGCCCCACTTGAGGGAGGCGATCGAGGCCGACACCGAGACCGGGGTGAGCCATGTCGCCGGGTCGGTCCCGGGCGGGGTGAGCAGGTAGCGGCCGGCCTCGACGGAGTGGCACATCATGTCGCTGAGCACGCCGCCCCCCTCCTGCTCGCCGTTCCAGAACCAGGTGCTGTGCGGGCCGGAGTGCTCCTCGGCCGCGCGTGCCAGGTAGGGCGTCCCCGCCGCCGGGACCGCCCGGCCCCAGACCAGCGCGTGCGAGCGGACGATGGCCGGTGCGAACACCTGGTTCTCCAGGTAGCCGTGCAGCAGACCGGCGCCGGTCACGAGCGCCAGCACCTCGGCTGCCTCGGCCACCGTGCGCCCGAGCGGCTTCTCGATCGCGATCCCACGCAGCTGCGCCCGCCCCGCGCTCACCTCCTCGCAGATCGCGCGGACGACCTCGAGCCGGGCGTGGTTGGGTACCAGCACCCAGACTGCGTCGACCCGGGGGTCCCGGACGAGTGCGGCGACGTCGTCGTAGGCGGTGACGGCGGACCCGACGCCGAGCACCTCGGCCTCCCGGGCGAGCGCCTCGGCCGAGGTGAGGCTGCGTGAGGCGGTGGCGACGACGTCGCCGTCGCGGACGCCCTGCCACGACCGGACGTGGAAGCGGCCGATGAATCCGGCGCCGACGATGCCGACGCCCAGTGTCGTACGGGTGGCCATGACGTGCTCCTTCGTGGTTCGGGGTCGCCCGGTCTACGCCGTGGCCGCGGGGGTGGCGCTGCGGGTCGAGGTCAGGCTCCGGGCGATCGCGGTCGCGGCCCGCCACGCCAGCGCCACCGTCGTCAGCGTCGGGTTGGACGCGGTCGAGGTGGGGATGACGCCGTTGCCGCCGACGTGGAGGTTGTCGACGCCCCAGACCCGCAGCCACGGGTCGCAGACCGACGAGCCGTCGTCGGCCTCGCCCATCCGGACGGTCCCCTGGTAGTGCAGTGAGGACCCGCCGGCGGCGAGCGCCGGGGGTTCGTGCAGCGTGCCGATCCGGCGTGCCGCGCGGACCGAGTTGGTCGTCATCTGCTCGATCGTCGCCCGGTCCCGGTCGGTGTGGGAGTAGCGGATCCGCATCCGCGGCATGCCGTAGAAGTCGGTCTCGGTGTCGCTGAACTCGACGGCGTCGGTGGCGCGGAGGTCCTTCGCCCCGTACCAGGCCAGGACCGCGAGCCGGGCGGAGGCGCCGGCGCCGTCGGTCGGGTCGCCGCCGCCCAGGCTCATCCGGTAGGCGGAGTTCGCGAGCAGCATCACCCCGCCCTGCATGGGGCGGGCGTCGGAGAACGGCGTCAGCACCGAGCGGACGTTGCGGGGCTCGGGCGGGAACAGCGCCGGGTCGAACTCGTCGGCCAGGGACACGAACGAGGTCACCTGGAAGTGCTCGTTGAGGTAGCGCCCGAGGGCGGCCGGGCGGATGCCCGAGGCGTACAGGACCTGCGGCGTGCGCAGCCCGTCGGCACACACGACGACGTGCCGGGCCCGGACCTCGTAGGTCCGTCCCGACCGTCGGTCCTCCAGCACCGCGCCCACCGCGGTGCCGTTCTCCACGAGCACCCGCCGAGCCAGGGTCTCGGTCCGCAGCTCGAAGCCGGGCACCGTGGCCTCGAGGTCGCCCAGGATGCTGCCGGTCCCGCTGAACCGCAGCGTGTCGCCCTCCCAATGGGTGGCGGTCGGCATGAACCCGGTCGGGGTCAGCCCTGGCCCGTCGAACTCCTCGGCCAGCGCCGACCGGACCGCTTCGGGCAGCCCGTGGCCCGGCGTCGGCGGGGTCGTGGCGCCCAGCAGCCGCTCGGCGTGGTCGAGGGCGGCGTCCATCTCGGCGGCGGGCACGAACGGGATGCGTTCGGACTGCTGCGGGCGGGGGCTCGAGGTGCCCCAGTGGATCCCCATCCCCCCGACCCCGCTGGCCATGCTGGCCGCGGGCAGCCCGACCTCGCCCGGGGCGGGGGACGGCCGTGGGTCGGCGAAGAACAGGCCCGGCAGGATGGTGTGCCGGAACTCCAGGCTGGGGTCGATGCCGTCGGCGACGTCGGACAACGCCGCCGCCCGCTCGACGCCGGTGTCCGGGCCCTGGGTGAGCAGCTGGGCCGCGGCCCGGTCGTCGTCGGACATGTTCTGGGTGTGGTCGCCGCGGGCGCCGGGGACGGCCGGTCCGACCTCGACCATCAGGATCCGAGCCGTGGGGACGGCGTCCCCGATGGTCCGGGCGTAGGTGGAGCCGGCAGGGCCGCTCCCGATCACGAGCACGTCGACCCGGGGGTCGTCGGCGTCGATGGAGGTCATCTCGGTCCTCTGCGAGGTCGGTGGGGTGGGCCGGTGCGGGTCAGCGGGTGGTGGCGAACGCCGCGGCGGTCAGGTCGAGCACCTGCCGGGTCCTGGCCCACGGGTCGCCGCCGGTGCCCTCGTACTCGACCGTCAACGGGCCCCGGTAGCCGTGCCGGGCGAGGATCGCGAACGCCCGCGGGAGGTCGACGAGCCCGACGGACCCGTCGTCGTCGACGGCGTGGGCCTTGACGTGGACGAGCTCGGCACGCCCGGCGAGCGCCTCGATCCCCCGGTACACGGGTTCGAGCGCGGCGCTCCCGCGCAGCGGCAGCGGCGGGCTGTCCGGGTCACCGGTGAGCGCGGCCGTCATCGGCCCCGTGATCACGTCGAAGTTCCCCAGGTCGAGCAGCAGGCCCAGGTTCTCCTGCCCGACGGCGTCGAGCAGCCGGGTCATCCAGACGGCGTTGCTGGACGGTCCGCCGTGGTTCTCCACGAGCAGCCGCACGCCCCGGTCACGGGCGTGGGCGCCGAGCACGGACAGCGCGTCGACCAGGTGCTCCGGCGGGGTGATCCCGTGGTTCGGGCTCAGCGGCGAGCCGGGGTTCACCCGGACGAAGGTCGAGCCCAGTGCCGCGCACCGGTCGATCCAGGTCGTCAGGGTCGCGACGTCGTCGGCACGCCGGACGGGGTCCTCGGTGAGCAGGTCGCCGACGTCGACGGCCACGTTGAGCAACCGCGTGCCGGCGGCCGCCGCCTCCGCGGCGAACCGGTCGAGCCGGGGGTCCTCCGGGCCGGTGAACTGGAACGCCACCGTCTCCACCCCCGCGCCGCCGAACCGGGCGGCCGCCAGACGGGGGAACTCGGCGATGTCGAACAGCGCCGGGAAGTCGGTGCTGAACCGGATCTCGCGCCCCTCGGGAGCGACGACGGTGAGGTCGATCGGTCCGAGCTGCTCACGCAGGCTGAAGGACGACACGGACAGGATGCTCATCGGGTTTCCTCTCGTGGGGGCCCGTCATGCCGGCCTGCTCGCTGCAGGCGAGTCCCCGTGCAGAGCCGAGCTATGAGTAGTGAGAACTGATTGGTAGTAACTACCATATTGTGGTGACACCCTGTCAGGTGTCAAGCCCGATCGGAAGTCGAACCGGGTACGATCGCACCATGGGTCTGCGGGAGATCAAGGCGGCGCGCGCCCGGCAGCGGATGATCGACGTCGCCGTGGAGCTGTTCCTCGAACAGGGCTACGACGACACGACGATGGAACAGATCGCCGAGCGTGCCGAGGTCGGCACCACGACGCTCTACCGGTACTTCCCGACCAAGGACCTGCTGCTGCTCGACCGGGTCGTGCGCGGCATGGACCTCGGGGAGCGCCTGCGGGAACGGCCCCCCGGCGAGCCGGTCGGCGAGGCGTTGACCGCGGTGCTGCGCGAGGCCGCGGCCGACTTCGATGCGCCGGACCTGCGTATACCGGAGATCCGGCAGCTGGTGGACGTGGCCCCGGTTCCCCGGGCGCGGCTCTGGGACTTCCAGCTGAGCGCGCGGACACAGCTGGAGGCCGCCCTGGCGACCCGGATGGGGCGTCCCGCGAGCGACCTCTCGGTGCGGCTCACGGCGGCGTTCGCGCTGGAGGTGCTCGTCATCAGCGACGATCTGCGCCGGTCGCGCGGCTACGCGCCGTCCGCCTCGGACTCGCTCGAAGAGGTGCTCGCCGGCCTCGCCGGGACCGAGATCGTGCTGCCCGCCATCCCGTCCGCGGTCGGGTCGGCGGCTGCGGGGGGCTCGCCTCCCCGCACCGGGTGAGCTGCTCGGTCCGGGGCGGGACGAACCACGACCGCCTCCGCCGCCCGACCCACCTGCCGTCACCGGGACGGCCACGGTCCGGGTGGTCCAACCCCGGCCATCACACCTGGACGGCCGATGCCGGCGCCCCGGCCCACAGCTCGGCGTAGCGCCCGCCCCGGGCCAGCAGCGCGGTGTGGCCCCCGCGCTCGACGATCCGGCCCTGTTCGAGCACGAGGATCTCGTCGGCGTCGCGGACGGTGGACAGCCGGTGCGCGATGACGAGCGCGGTCCGCCCGTCCAGCGCCTCGGCCAGCGCCGCCTGCACCGCGGCCTCCGACGTCGTGTCCAGGCTCGCCGTGGCCTCGTCCAGCACCACGATCCGCGGGCGTGCCAGCAGCACCCGGGCGATCGTCATCCGCTGGCGCTCCCCGCCGGAGAGCCGGTACCCCCGCTCCCCGACGACCGTCGCGAGCCCGTCGGGCAGCGACGCGACCAGGCCGTCGAGCCGGGCCCGGCGCAGCGCCGCCCACAGCTCGGCGTCCGTCGCCTCCGGTGCCCCGATCCGCAGGTTCGCCGCCACCGTGTCGTGCAGCAGGTGCCCGTCCTGGGTCACGAACCCGACCGCGCGGTGCACCGACGCCGCGGTCAGCTCCCGCACGTCGACGCCGCCGATCCGGACCGCCCCGGAGGTGACGTCGTAGAGCCGGGCGAGCAGCTGGGCGACGGTGGACTTCCCGGCCCCCGACGACCCGACGACCGCCACCATCGCCCCGGGTGCCGCGGTGAACGACACGTCGTGCAGCACCTGCTCACCGCCGCGGGTGTCGAGCGTCGCGACCTCCTCCAGCGACGCCAGCGACACCTGGTCGGCCCTCGGGTAGGCGAACGACACCCGGTCGAACTCGACGCCGACCGGCCCGTCGGGCACCGGGCGCGCGCCCGGCGCGTCGGTGATCATCGGCTCCAGGTCGAGGACCTCGAGCACCCGCTCGAAGCGCACGAGCACCGTCATGATCTCCATCCGGGCCCCGGCCAGCGCGGTCAGCGGCTGGTAGAGCCGGGTCAGCAGCAGCGCGAGCGCCACGACGTTCCCCGCGGACAGCGCCCCGGCCAGCGCGAACCCGCCCCCGACGCCGTAGACGACGGCCACGGCCAGCGACGACGCGAGCGTCAGCGCCGTCACGAACGTCCACTGCAGCATCGCCGAGCGCACCCCGATCGCGCGGACCCGGTCGGCCCGCTCGGCGAACTCCGCGGACTCCTGCTCCGGGCGGCCGAACAACGTGATCAGGGTGGCGCCGGGCGCGGAGAACCGCTCGGTCATCCGGGTGCTCATCGCCGCGTTGTGGTCCGCGGCCGCCCGTTCCAGCGCGGCCAGCCGCCGTCCCATCAGCCGGGCCGGGACCAGGAACGCCGGCAGCAGCAGCGTCACCAGCAGGGTCACCGGCCAGGAGATCACCAGCATCGCGGCGAGCGTCAGCGCCAGCACGACGACGTTGGACACCACCCCGGCGAGGGTGTCGGAGAACGCCCGCTGCGCCCCGAGGACGTCGGAGTTCAGCCGGGCCACCAGGGCGCCGGTGCGGGTGCGGGTGAAGAACGCGACCGGCATCCGTTGCACGTGGTCGAACACGGTGGTCCGCAGCTGGTGGATCAGGCTCTCGCCGAGGTTCGCCGAGTACCAGCGGGTCAGCATCGACAGCGCCGCCTCGACCAGCGCGACGGCCGCCATCAGACCGGCCAGCAGCGCGAGCACCGACAGCGGCTCGCCGCGGGTCACCGCGTCGGTGGCCCGCCCGGCGAGCAGCGGCACCGCCACCGTCAGCACCGCGGCGGCGGTGCTCACGGCGAGGAACGCCGCGATCCGCCGCCGGTGCGGCCGGGCGAAGTCCAGGATCCGGCGGGCCGTCTCCCCCGCAGGGCGGGTGCGCCTGCCAGGTTCGGTGCTCGCGGTGCGCAGGGCCGTCCAGGTGCTCGCGTCCATGGTGCGGGACGCTATGATCTGAAGCTGACTTCAGGCCAAGAGTCGGCCGTCAGGCGGTCGCGAGCTCGGGCTCCTCGTTCAGGTCCGGCAGCGTCCACGGCCGCGCGACGGCGACCAGCGCGATCCCGGCGAGCGCGATCGCGCCGAACATCGCGGTGCCCATCGCGGCCGCGTCGTTGCCGAGCAGCCCGACGACCGGGGACGTCGCCGCGCCGATCCCGAACTGCAGCGACCCCAGCAGTGCCGACGCCGTCCCGGCGGACTCGCCGTGCCGGGCCAGCGCCAGCGCGGGCGCGTTCGGCAGGACGAAGCCGCAGGCCAGCAGCAGTGCCCACACGCCGGCGAGCACGGCGGGCAGCCCGCCGGTGCCGGTCGCGGTGAGCACGGCCAGCACGAGCCCGACGAGCACCCCGGCGGCGACGGCGATCGACATCACCCGGCGGGGCTCGACCCGGCGCAGCACCACCGGGTTGAGCTGGGTGCCGACGACCAGCCAGATCGCACCGGCGCCGAAGGCGATGCCGAACGTCTGCTGGTCCATCCCGAACTGCTGCTGGTAGACGTACGCGGCGCCGGAGACGTAGCTGAACAGCGCGCCCATCGCGAGCCCGGCGACGAGCACCAGCCCGACGAAGGTCCGGTCGCGCAGCAGCCCGCCGTAGGTCGCCACGGTGGCGCCGAACCGGGCCGACCGGCGTCGGGAGACGGGGAGGGTCTCGGGCAGCCCCGAGGTGACCACGGCCAGCATGACCAGGCCGTAGCCGGCCAGGAACAGGAACACCCCGCGCCAGGAGACCCAGTTGAGCAGGGCCGCGCCGAGGGTCGGGGCGAGCACCGGGAAGGCGCCCATCACCAGGATCAGCCGCGAGAGCATGGTCGCCGCGGCCCGGCCGGTGAACAGGTCGCGCACCACGGCGAGGCCGATCACCGCGCCGGCCGAGGCGCCGACGCCCTGCAGGACCCGCAGCACCGCCAGCACCTCGATGCTCGGGGCGAGGGCGACCAGCGCCGAGGCCAGCACGTGCACGGCGGTGCCGGCAAGCAGGAGCCTGCGGCGGCCGTAGGCGTCGGACAGCGGGCCGATCACCAGCTGGCCGAGCGCCAGCCCGGCGAGCGTGCCGGTCAGCGTCAGCTGCACGACCGGCTCGGACGCGACGAGGTCGCGCCCGACGTCGGGCAGTGCGGGCAGGTAGGTGTCGATCGTGAGCGGGCCGAGTGCGATCAACGCACCCAGGATCAGCGCGATCCGTAACCGGCTCGGCGCCGTGACTGCGGTCGTGGTCACCGGTGTGTCCCCCCTCGTGTGGCCGCACGGTGCAACCTCGCGAGGGGTGACGCCGATTCCGCCCGGGCGTCACCGGGCGGGTGAGCGCGCTCACACGTCGATCACCGGGTGGCGGGCTCCAGCCGGACCTGGACCCACTTCGACGTCGGGCACCGCGACGACTCCGCGTAGGACTCCAGCGGGATCAGCGGGTTCGTCTCCGGGTAGTACGCGGCGATGCAGCCCTTCGGCGTCGAGTAGGACACCAGCCGGAAGTCGTCCGCGCGCCGCTCGCTGCCGTCGGTCCACTCGCTGACCAGGTTCACCCGGTCACCGTCGGCGAAGCCCAGCTCGCGCAGGTCGGCGTCGGAGATGAACACGACCCGGCGACCGGAGTGGATGCCGCGGTAGCGGTCGTCCAGGCCGTAGATCGTGGTGTTGAACTGGTCGTGGCTGCGCAGGCTCTGCAGGACCAGGCGGCCCTCGGGCAGGGTCACCACCTCCAGCGGGCTGACGGTGAACTCCGCCTTGCCCGACGCCGTCGGGAAGGTGCGGCTGTCCCGGGGCGGGTGGGGGAGGGTGAACCCGCCGGAGCGGGCGACCTTCTCGGTGTAGGCCTCGCAGCCCGGGACGACCCGGCCGATCCGGTCGCGGATGCGGTCGTAGTCGGCGGCGAAGTCGGCCCACGGGACGAGGTGGTCCGCGCCGAGGGTGGCCCGCGCGATCCCGCACAGGATGTCGGCCTCGGACCGCAGCAGCTCACCGGCTGGCTCCGAGCGGCCGTGCGAGGCGTGCACCGCCGACATCGAGTCCTCGACGGTGACCCGCTGCGCCCGGCCGCCGGTCAGGTCCTTCTCGGTGCGGCCGAGGGTGGGCAGGATCAGCGCGTCGGTCCCGGCGACGACGTGCGACCGGTTCAGCTTGGTGGAGATCTGCACGGTCAGCGCGCAGCGCTCCAGCGCGGGCTCGGTGACGCCGGTGTCCGACATCGCCTGGGAGAAGTTGCCGCCCAGCCCGACGAAGACGCTCGCCCGCCCGTCCGCCATCGCCTGCACCGCGGCGACCGAGTCGTAGCCGTGCTCGCGGGGCGGCTCGAAGCCGAACTCGTCGCGGATCGCGTCGAGGAAGCTGTCCGCGACCCGTTCCCAGATGCCCATCGTGCGGTCGCCCTGCACGTTGGAGTGGCCGCGGACCGGGCACAGGCCCGCGCCCGGCTTGCCGATCATGCCCTGGAGCAGGGCGACGTTCACCAACTCCTTGATGGTGGCCACGGCGTTGCGGTGCTGGGTGATGCCCATGGCCCAGCAGTTCACGATCCGCTTCGAGGTCGCGAGCATCTCCGCGGCCTTCTCGATCTCGCCCCAGGTGAGCCCGGTCGCGGCGACGACGGCGTCGCGGTCCAGGTCCTTCACGTGCGCGGCGTAGGCCTCGAAGCCGTGGGTGTGGCGCTCGATGAAGTCGCGGTCCAGCACGCTGCCCGGGTTGCGGTCCTCGGCGGCGAGGAGCAGGTGCCCGAACGCCTGCCACAGCGCGAGGTCGCCGCCCGAGCGGATCTGCAGGAACTCGTCGGCCAGGTGGGTGCCGATGCCGCTCATGCCCCGCACGGTCTGCGGGTTGTCGAACTTGAACAGCCCGGCCTCGGGCAGCGGGTTGACGGCGAGGATCCGCGCGCCGTTCTTCTTGGCGATCTCCAGTGCCGAGAGCATGCGCGGGTGGTTGGTGCCCGGGTTCTGCCCGGAGATGACGATCAGGTCGGCGTCGTGCAGGTCCTGCAGCGAGACCGAGCCCTTCCCGATGCCGATCGCCTCGGCCAGCCCGACCGAGGTCGACTCGTGGCACATGTTCGAGCAGTCGGGCAGGTTGTTCGTGCCGTAGGCACGGGCGAACAGCTGGTAGACGAACGCGGCCTCGTTCGAGGCCCGGCCGGAGGTGTAGAACAGCGCCTCGTCCGGGCTCGACAGGCCGCGCAGGTGCGTCCCCACCAGGTCGAACGCGTCGTCCCACGAGATGGGCTCGTAGTGCGTGCCGCCGGCCCGGCGGACCATCGGATGGGTCAGCCTGCCCTGGCTCTCCAGCCAGTGCGCGCTGCGCTCCCGCAGGTCGGCGATGGAGTGCTCGGCGAAGAACTCCGGGGTGACGCGACGGTTGTCGCCCTCCCAGGCCACGGCCTTCGCGCCGTTCTCGCAGAACTCGGCGGTGTGCCGCTCGCCGGGAGCCGGGTCCGGCCAGGCGCAGCTCATGCAGTCGAAGCCGTCGACCTGGTTCATCGTGAGCAGGTTCTTGGCGGACTTCACGACGCCCTGTTCGGCGAGGGAGCGCTTCATGGAGATGGCAACGGCCTTCGCCCCGGCGGCGGAGGTCTTCCGCTCCGAGACGCGCAGATCGGACTCCTCGGTGTCGACCGGGGGGTGGATCGGGGCGCTGTTGACCGGGGTGGGGGACACGGGCACCTCATCTGGAACACAACGACGGCGGAACGGGCCAGATTACCCACGGAGGCGGGGCAGGGAAACGATGCTGCCCCGCCGTGGGACGTGACGACCAGCCGGTCCGCGGATGCGCGGGAAAGGTCAGGGCCGCGCCGCGGCCGCGGCGCGGCGGTGGCTCCCCGCCACCTGCCGGGTGGCGACGCTGATCCGGTTCCAGGCGTTGATGGTCGCGACGGAGAGGACCAGCTGGGTCAGGGCCTTCTCGTCGAAGACGGCGGCGGCCTCGTCCCACACCGGGTCCGGCACGGCGTCGGTGCGGTCGGCGAGCCGGGTGAGCTCCTCGGTCAGGGCGAGCGCGGCGCGCTCGGCCCTGCTGAACCACGGGGCCTCCCGCCAGGCGGCGACGGAGAGCAGGCGCTCCACGCTCTCCCCGGCGTCGAGCGCGTCGTGGGAGTGCATGTCCACGCAGAACCCGCAGCCGTTGACCTGCGAGGCGCGCAGCCGCACGAGCTCCTGCAGGGCGCGGGGGAGGACGGTGTCGTCGCGGGTGGAGGACTCCAGCGCGAGCAGCGCGCGGTAGCCGTCCGGGACGTGGCGGTAGGGCCGGGTGATGCGCGGTTCCATGAGGGTCTCCTCCGGGTGGGTGGTGGCCGTGGCCGGTGCGGTCACGGTGCGAGTGCGGCCCGGACGCGCTGCGGCGCCTCCGGGGTGGTGCGGACGACGTCCGCGGCGACGTCGGCGAGCGAGCGGCCGGCCAGCTCCCGGCGCCAGGCCAGCTCGGCCGAGCGCATGGACAGCGAGATCGCGCAGTGGCCGGAGTAGTCGAGCGCCGGGTCGCCGCCCGGTGCCGCTCCGAGGATCGAGGTGCAGCGGAACGCGTCCTCCGGTCCCTCGACCGCGACGACGACGTCGAGCAGTGACACCTGCTCCGTCGGTCGGGCGAGCCGGAAGCCGCCGCGCGGGCCCGGGACGGACTCGCAGATCCCGGCCCGGACCAGCGTCTGCAGCTGCTTGTTCAGGTACGCGGCCGGGAGGTCGTAGAACCCGGCGAGCCGGGCGCCGGGCACCGCGTCGCCGACCCAGGCCAGGTTCAGGCAGCAGTGCAGCGCCCATTCGACGCCCTGTCCCATCCGCATGATCTGGACACTACACATCCTGGATATGAGATGTCCAGGAATCGAAGTGATCATGGTCTCGGCGAGTGTGTCCGACAGATGACGGCAAACGCATCGATGTAAGCGGTCAGTTACAGGTACCGCCCGAACCTGGAAATCGGGTGCACCGGTCTTTCACTGTCGGTCCGTACGAAAGCCCCCCGAAGGAAGGAACCACCATGGACAAGCGTCGTATCGCCGGTCTGGCCGCTGCTGCCGTCGCCGCCCCGCTGCTGATGCTGGGTCTCACCGGCACCGCCAGCGCGGCCGAGATCACCCCGATCGCCGAGGTCGTCGACAGCACCGTCGCCGACCTGTCGTCGACCCTCGGCGCGGTCCTCGACGCCCTGGGCCTCGCGGCCTGACCCAGGCCCGACGACGGACGGCCGGCCCCGGGTCACCGGGGCCGGCCGTCGTCGTGTCGGGTCGGGGGAGGGTCAGCCCGCCTCGACCTGCTCGGTCAGCGGCTCGGCCGGTCGCCCGGAGGCCGGGGCCCAGGCCTCGTCGTCCAGCATCGGGCAGGCCAGCCACTCGTCCGGGATGCCGAAGCCGTCGACCAGCGTGCGGGCGTACGGCCGCAGCTCCTGGCACAGGCCGTTGACCAGCGGCCGGATCGAGCGCGACTCGGCGGCGGTGAGCCGCCCGGTCTCCAGGTACCAGGCGCGCTCGCGGTCGATCACGCTCAGCACGTGCAGGTCGTAGACCCGCTCCAGCAGCGCCCGCACCGCCGGGTCGTCGATCGTGGCGAGCTTGTCGGCGAAGGAGCGCTCGACGAGGGTGTCCACGTGCGCCCGCGCGGCGACGAGCAGCAGGTCCTGCGCGGAGTTGAAGACGGTGAACTCGTCGTTGCCCTTGCGCATCGCGGGGGCGAGGTTGCGGATCGCGGCGGCCAGGGTGTCCGCGCGGCGGATCTCCAACAGCTCCCGGCGGCGCCTGCGGTCGGTCAGGTCGATCCCGCGGAACGGGATCCGCCGGGTCAGCGACGCGGCGCCGGTCCGCTCGGCGAGCACCCCGGCGAGCTGACGCCCGAGCAGCGGCGCGATCTCGAGAGGGTTGCCCTTCTTGATCGTGCGGCCGTAGTCCGACAGCAGCTCCTTGGCCAGCAGCTGCAGCAGGACCGTGTTGTCGCCCTCGAAGGTGGTGAACACGTCGGTGTCCGCCTTGAGCGCGGGCAGCAGGTTCTCCTCCAGGTAGCCCGCGCCGCCGCAGGCCTCGCGGCAGGTCTGGATGGTGTGCGTGGCGTGCCAGGTGGCGATCGCCTTGATGCCCGCCGCGGACTGCTCCAGGGTGCGCTGCTCGCGCGCGCCGACCGGGCCCGCACCGGGTGCCTGGATGTCGTGCATCCGCTTCACCAGGTCGTCCTGGGTGAAGTGCAGCGCGTACGTGGTCGCCAGCGCGGGCAGCAGCTTCTGCTGGTGGGCCAGGTAGTCGAGGACGGCGATCTCCTCGCCGGTCGCCGGGTCGGCGAACTGGCGGCGGCGCTCGCCGAAGCGCACGGCCAGGGCGAGCGCCTTCTGCGCGGCCCCGCCGGCACCGCCGGCGACCGAGATCCGGCCGCGGACCAGCGTGCCGAGCATGGTGAAGAAGCGGGCGGTCTCGTTCTCGATCGACGACGAGTACGTCCCGTCCGGGGCGACGTCGGCGAAGCGGTTGAGCAGGTTCTCGCGCGGGATGCGCACGTGGTCGAAGGTCAGCCGCCCGTTGTCGACGCCGTTCAGGCCGGCCTTGCGCCCGTCGTCGCCGATGGTCACGCCGGGCAGGGCGTTGCCGTCGGAGTCGCGCAGCGGCACGAGGAAGGCGTGCACGCCGGGCTTCTCGTCGCCGGTGACCAGCTGGGCGAACACCACGGCCATCCGGCCGTCGCGCGCGGCGTTGCCGATGTACTCCTTGCGTGCCTGCGGGTACGGGGTGTGGACGACGAACTCGCCCGCCGCGGCGTCGTAGGTGGCCGTGGTGTGCAGGTGCTGCACGTCCGAGCCGTGGCCGGACTCGGTCATCGCGAAGCAGCCGAGCAGCTCCCCGTCGATGATCTTGCGGAGGTACTGCTCGTGGTGGCGCTCGGTGCCGAGTACCTGGACCGCGCCGCCGAACAGTCCCCACTGGACACCGGCCTTGACCAGCAGCGACAGGTCGCCGTAGGCCAGCATGGCGAACGCGGTGACCACGCCGCCGACGTCGCCCTCGCCGCCGACGGACGGGTCGAAGCCGGTGTGTGGGCGGCCGGAGGAGGTCAGGAACTTGAGCGAGTCGGTGATGCGCCCGCGGTAGTCGGCCGAGGACAGGTCGGGGTCCGCGCGCATGTCGGCGTTGGCCGCGAGCTGCTCGCGGGTCTGCTGCCGGACGTGCGCCCACCGTCCGTCGACGACCGTGCGGAGGGTCTCCGCGGGGATCCGGTCGGGCGTGGGCAGGGTGCTGGTCTGGGCGTTCACGGGTGAACCTCCTGCACGTGCGATGCCAGGCCGGAGAGTCCGGACCAGGCCAGGTCGGTGAGATGGGTGGCGAGCTGCTCGCGCGGGGTGCCGTCGGGGCGGGCGAGCCAGTCGTCGGCGGCGCCGCGCACCAGTCCGACGATCGCGTGGCCCCAGATGCGGGCCGCGGCCCGCCGGTCGGTCTCCCCGGGGGCCGGGTCGCCGAGGTGGCCGGCGATGACCGCGGCCACCTCGTCCCCGATCACGGTCACGAGGTCGTTGACCGGGTCGTGCCCGCCGTCGGTGGCGGGGCTGCGGCGTGCGGTTCCCTGGGTGAGCAGCGGGCGCTGTACCACGAACCGGTACAGCTCCGGGTCGATCTCGATGAGTCTCAGGTAGGCGTCGATGCCGGCGGCGACGGCGGCGCGCGGCCCACGGCCGGAGTCGGCCAGGGCCGCGGCGGTGGCCCGGCGGACCTCGGCGAGCAGGACCCCGGCCACCGACTCGCAGATCGCGGTGTAGAGGCCGGTCCGGTCGCCGAAGTGCCGGTAGATCACGGTCTTGCTGGTGGCGGCGGACGCGGCGATCTCGTCCATCCCGATGCCGGCGCCGTGCCGGCGGATGGCACCGATCGCAGAGCCCACGAGTGCGGCCCGCCGCTGCTCGCGGTGGGCGTCCCATCGGCTGTCGCGCTTGTCCCGTCCGGCCTTCACGAAACCCATAGTACCGTGTACCTTGAGTACCGGCTACCCCGTGGTAACGACGAACCACGACCCGATGCTCCGCCCACCGGGGCCCGCGCGCAGCGTGGTCACCCCGATCGGGTGGGGCGGGACCCGAACCCAGGAGGGACGATCCCCATGCCAGCCAGCACCCGGCGCGCCGCCGTCATCGGTGGCAACCGCATCCCGTTCGCGCGGGCCAACGGTGCCTACGCCGGCGCCTCGAACCTCGACATGCTCACCACGACGCTCGACGGTCTGGTGGCCCGCTTCGGGCTGGCCGGCGAGCGCCTGGGTGAGGTCGTGGCCGGCGCCGTGCTCAAGCACTCCCGCGACTTCAACCTGACCCGCGAGGCGGTCCTCGGCTCCCGGCTGAGCCCCGCCACCGCGGCCTACGACGTGCAGCAGGCCTGCGGCACCGGTCTGGAGGCGACCATCGCCGTCGCCAACAAGATCGCGCTCGGCCAGATCGAGTCCGGTGTCGCCGGTGGCGTGGACACCGCGTCCGACGCGCCGATCGCCCTGAACGACGACCTGCGGCGCGTGCTGGTCAAGCTCAACGCGGCGAAGACCACGGTGGACCGGCTCAAGCTGGTGGGGCAGCTGCGCCCGGGGCAGATCGTGCCGGACATCCCGGAGAACTCCGAGCCGCGCACCGGCCTGTCGATGGGCGAGCACGCCGCGCGCACCGCCCTGGAGTGGGGCATCGGCCGCACCGAGCAGGACGAGCTCACCGTGCGCAGCCACCACAACCTGGCCGCCGCTTACGACCGCGGCTTCTTCGACGACCTGGTCACGCCGTACCTGAAGCTGACCCGGGACAACAACCTGCGCGCCGACTCCTCGGTGGAGAAGCTCGCGAAGCTCAAGCCGGTCTTCGGCAAGGGCCCCGACGCCACGATGACCGCGGGCAACTCGACCCCGCTCACCGACGGTGCCGCCCTGGTCCTGCTCGGCTCCGACGAGTGGGCCGCCGAGCACAGGCTGCCGGTGCTGGCGCACGTCGTGGACGCCGAGACCGCGGGCGTCGACTACGTCCACGGCCCGGACGGGCTGCTCACCGCGCCGGTGTTCGCCGTGCCGCGGCTGCTGGAGCGCAACGGGCTGTCCCTGCAGGACTTCGACCTGTACGAGATCCACGAGGCCTTCGCCTCGGTCGTCCTCGTGCAGCGCAAGGCCTGGGAGGACCCCCGCTTCTGCAAGGAGCGCCTGGGCCTCGACGCGCCGCTGGGCGCGATCGACGACGACAAGCTCAACGTCGCGGGCTCCTCGCTCGCCGCGGGGCACCCGTTCGCCGCGACCGGCGGCCGGATCGTCGCGACCCTGGCCAAGCTCCTGCGGGAGAAGGCCGACACCGAGAAGAAGAACCAGCGCGGCCTGATCTCGATCTGCGCCGCCGGCGGCCAGGGCGTCGTCGCGATCCTGGAGGCAACGGCATGAGCGACCTGCTCGCGACCCTGTCCAACACCCCGATCGCCAAGCAGCTCGGGCTGCCCACGGTGCCGACGCTGCGCCGGCACCGCCCCGGGGACCCGCTGCTGGCCGGCCCGGTGCTCGTCGCGGCCGTCGGCGAGGGCCGGTTCGCCAAGGCGCTCACCGCGTTCGTCGAGAGCCACGGTGTCCCCGCGCTCGCGGCGGCCGGCGAGGACCGGCTGTACGGGGTCGTCCTGGACCTGTCCGGTGCCACGACGCTGGCCGACCTCGCCGCCGCCCAGCAGATCCTCACCCCCGCGGTGAAGAAGCTCGGCCCGTCGGGCCGGGTGCTGCTGATCGGTGCCGAGCCGGGCGAGGCGTCCGGTGCGGAGGCGGCCGCCGTCGCCCAGGCGCTCGACGGCCTGGTCCGCTCGATCGGCAAGGAGCTGCGCTTCGGCGCGACGGCGAACCTGCTCGTCGTGGCCTCCGACGTGACCCCGGCCGCGATCGACTCGTCGGTCCGGTTCTTCCTGTCGGCCCGCTCCGCCTACGTCGACGGCCAGGTCGCGCGCGTCGCGGCGCCGGTCGGGACCCCGCAGGAGCCGGCCGAGGTCGACGACCCGCGTGCCGAGGAGCAGCCGCTCGCCGGGCGCATCGCGGTGGTCACCGGCGCGGCACGCGGCATCGGCGCGGCCATCGCCGACACCCTGGCCCGCGACGGCGCGACGATCGTCGCCGTCGACATCCCGGCGGCCGGTGAGGGACTGGCCCGCACCGCGAACCGCACCGGCGGCACCGCGCTGCAGCTGGACATCACCGCCCCCGACGCGGCCGACCGGCTGCTCGGCCACCTCGCCGACCGGCACGACGGCGTCGACATCGTGGTGCACAACGCGGGCATCACCCGCGACAAGCTGCTCGCGAACATGACCGCCGACCGCTGGAACTCGGTGCTCGCGGTCAACCTGGGCGCCCAGCTGACGATCAACGAGGCGCTGCTGGCCGAGGGCTCCCCGCTGCACGAGTCGGGCCGCGTGGTCTGCGTGTCCTCGCAGTCGGGCATCGCGGGCAACCGCGGCCAGACCAACTACGCCGCCTCCAAGGCCGGTGTGATCGGCATGGTCCGGGCGCTCGCCCCGCGCTTCGCCGAGCGCGGCGCGACGATCAACGCCGTCGCACCCGGGTTCATCGAGACCGACATGACCGCGAAGATGCCCGTCGCCACCCGCGAGGGCGGCCGCCGGATCAACTCCCTCAAGCAGGGCGGGCTGCCGGTGGACGTCGCCGAGGCCATCGGCTGGTTCGGCCGCGCCGAGTCCGGCGGGCTCAACGGGCAGACCGTGCGGGTCTGCGGCCAGTCGATGCTGGGGGCCTGATGACCGTGACCGAGGATCGGAAGGTCACGGAGCTGCCCGGGCCGCCGTCGCTGGGGCAGTACTACGCCTCCGCGGCCGCCCGGGCGGCGCTCCCCGGCGGCTCCGGCCGGTCGCTGCCCGCGACCGAGCTGGTCCGCCGCGGCGTCACGGTCGAGCAGGGACACCTCGCCGACTACGCCCGGGTCTGCGGGTTCCGGGTCGGCAACGCCCTGCCGGTGACCTACCCGCACATGCTGACGTTCCCGCTGCAGGTCGTGCTGATGGCCGGCCGGTCGTTCCCGCTGCCGCTGCCCGGTCTGGTGCACATCGCCAACCGGATCACCGTGCACCGGGCGATCGCCCCGACCGAGACCCTCGACGTCCGGGTGTGGGCGCAGCGGTTCACCCGGCACCCCAAGGGGGCGCAGGTCGACCTGGTCGGTGAGGTCTCCGCGGACGGGGAGACCGTCTGGTCCGGCCGCAGCACCTATCTGGCCCGCGGGGCGAAGGCCCCGGACGGCCCGGCGGGCGGCAACGACACGGCCGACACGGCCGGCACGGCGGACATCGCCGAGCCGCCGGTGCCCACCGGGCCGGCGAACGCGCTGTGGCGGGTCCCGGGCGACATCGGACGCCGCTACGCGGCCGTCTCCGGTGACGTGAACCCGATCCACCTGCACTCGCTCACCGCGAAGGCGATGGGCTTCCCGCGGGCGATCGCGCACGGCATGTGGACCGCGGCGCACGCCGTCGCCGCGCTGGAGGGCCGGATCCCCGACGCCTGCACCTACGACGTCGTGTTCCGCAAGCCGGTGCTGCTCCCGGCGAAGGTCGAGCTCGTGACCGGGTCCGACGCCAAGGGGGCGTGGGGTCTGGCGCTGCGCAGCGCCAAGGACGCGGAAAAGCTGCACCTGGTCGGCCGCATCAGCGGGTAGACCGGAGGCATGGACGCGGGACGACGACGCGGGACGACCCGATCGGGTGGGCAGGTCTGCTCACCCGATCGGGTGGCTCTGGATCGGTCCACAGGCCGGTTCAGCAACGTCTCCCCGATGACGAACGTCTCCCCGTGTGTCCATCATTCTTCACCCGACATCCGTGAGGAGGCCATGCGATGAACGACGACATCTCGATCGAGAACGACGAGCAGCACGACGACGAGTCCCACATCGTCCGCGGACTCGACTGAGCCGGACTCGACCGGGTCACCGGAGGAGCTCCTCCCGGCGCGGTGGAACCCACCGGCGTCCGTGGACCGGCACGGGTTCGCGCAGAACCTCGATCAGGAGCTGCGCCACCCGCACACCCGGATAGTGTCGGGCCCATGCTGGTCGAGCGCATGCGCCCGTTCACCTCGACGATCTTCACCGAGATCTCCCGCCTCGCGGTCGAGACCGGTGCGATCAACCTCGGCCAGGGCTTCCCGGACACCGACGGTCCGGCATCGCTGCTCGCCGACGCGGCCGCCAACATCACCGAGCGCGGCCGCAACCAGTACCCGCCCGGTCCGGGCGTACCCGCGCTGCGCGAGGCCGTCGCGGCGCACCAGCACCGCTGGTACGGCCTCGAGGTCGACCCGGCCGACGTCGTCGTCACCACGGGTGCGACCGAGGCGATCGCCGCGACCCTGCTCGGACTCTGCGGACCCGGCGACGAGGTCGTCGCGTTCGAGCCGGCCTACGACTCCTACGCCGCGGCCGTCGCGCTGGCCGGCGCCACGCTGCGCACCGTGCCGCTGCTCCCGCCCGGGTTCGGCTTCGACGACGACGCGCTGGCCGCCGCGTTCTCCGACCGCACCCGGGTGGTGCTGGTCAACACCCCGCACAACCCGACCGGCGCGGTGCTCACCCGCGACCAGCTGACCCGGGTAGGGGAGCTCGCGGTCGCCCACGACGCGGTGGTCGTCACCGACGAGGTGTACGAGCACATGGTCTTCGACGACGCGCAGCACGTCCCGATGGCGTCGCTGCCCGGCCTCGCCGACCGCACCCTCACGATCTCCTCGGCCGGGAAGACCTTCTCGGTGACCGGCTGGAAGGTCGGCTGGGTGCACGGCCCGTCCGAGCTGGTCGCCGCCCCGCGCGCGGTCAAGCAGTTCCTCACCTTCCACGGCGGGGCGCCGTTCCAGCCGGCCGTCGCGCACGCTCTCGGCCTCGGTGACGACTTCTACACCGGCCTCGCGGCCGATCTCACCCGCAAGCGCGACCTGCTGGCCGACGGGCTGCGGGCGGCCGGGTTCGACGTGCTCACCCCGCGCGGCACCTACTTCGTGACCGCGGACCCGCGCCCGCTCGGCTACGACGACGGCGTCGACCTGGCCTGGAAGCTCCCCGGCCTGTGCGGGGTCGCGGCCGTCCCGGTGTCGGTGTTCTGCCCGTCGCCGCAGGCCGCCGCGGCGCACCGGCCGTACGTGCGGTTCGCCTTCTGCAAGCGCGACGAGGTGCTGGAGCAGGCCGCCGAGCGGCTCGCGGGGCTCCGGCCGTGAGCGCCGCCGTCTCCGGCGGTGAGCTGCCCGCTCGGCCGGTCAGCGACCCGCCCGCACCGCCCGCTTCACGCTGAGGACCAGCAGCGCCGACAGCGCCGTCCACACCACGACCGACTGCACCGACAGGATCGGCAGCGCCACCACCGGCGCCAGTGTGTAGGCCAGCGTGATCCGCAGGGCCGCCTCCAGCGCCATGACCAGGGCGCCGGCCCCCGTCGCGCGGCGCAGCGTCCGGCGGAACACCGGGTTGGCGTCCCACTGGCGCTCCATCAGCGCGGGCAGGTCGGGGCGCTGGGCGCCGCCGAAGAACCGGCACACGTGGAACATCAGCGGGCGACGCCCGACCACCAGCGACCCGGCGAGCAGGAGTCCGAACGCGACGCTCTGGATCGCGTCGCGGGCGACGGCGAACCGGGCGTCGCCGCTGAGCAGCGACGTCACCAGCCCGGCCGCGATGGTGATTAGCACGATCACCCCGACCGGGTTGAGCCGGCGGTGCCGCACCGCCTGCACCAGGACGTTCAGCGCGGGCGGCAGCGCGGACCAGGCCAGCGCGGCGACGTCGGACATGCCCTGTTCGGTCAGCACCACGTAGACCAGGTACGGCAGCCCCGCGTCCACCAGCAGCGAGATCGCCGTCTGCCGCAGCACGGTGCCACGGCCCGCGGCGGGCGCAGGCGCGGTCGGGGGAGTGGTCGTGGTCATCGGATGGCTCCTGCCGTCGCGGGGGTCGGACCTCTCCGACACTCCCGCGCGAGGGCCCCCGCCGGATCCACCCCGGGATCGACCCCGGGTGGAGATCCGGGCTCCACCTCGCCGCCCGGACACGACGACGCCCCCGTCCCCGTCGCGGTGCGACGGTGGCGGGGGCGGTCGACGTGCCTGGGCCGCCGCGGAGGGCGACCGGCGGGTCAGACGCGGGCGGTCCGCTGCGCGGCGCCCGGCCACATGCGGGCACCGACGGCGCCACCGATCGCCGCGGCGACGGCCGAGACGCCCATCGCCAGGACCGACCAGCCCCCGGCCAGGGCCAGCCCGACCAGCAGCATCGTGGTCAGGACCCAGACGGCCAGGGCGTTGACCACGCCGTCGGCCGGGTTGTCCCAGACCGTCGACGAGCCGGTCGCCATCCCGCCGAGGAAGAACGCGAGCAGGCCGATCACCACCGAGACCACGGCCGCCGTCGTCGTGCCGGGGGCGCCACCGATGGTGAGCCAGCCGAAGGCGAAGAACAGCAGCTGCAGGACGATGTTGACCGCGAACGTGGTCAGCGCGCCGATCCACACCGCGCCCCAGCGGATGCGGTCCAGCCGCGGGCCGCCGGCGATCGGGACACCGCCCGCGTGGTGGACACCGCCCGTACGGGGGTCCACGGTCGAGTGCTCGTGCCGGTGCTCGGTGTGCAGGGTGTCGGTGTGCGCGGGGTCGGCGTGCCCGGGGGCGACCGCGCCCGCGTGCTCCGCCGGTCCGCCCGCGGTCCTGCCGTACGTGCTGGTCATCCGGTGTTCCCCTCTGTGTGACGACCCGGCGCGAGCCGGGCCGTCGGTGACGTGCGTCCTACCCGGAGCCAGTACCCGTGAGGTGCGGGCCACAACGTCGGCCCGGCGGGAGCACGCGATCGGGGAGGGGATGTCGCATGTTCGGCCCAGTGGGAGGAGTGCGGAGGGTGGGCGGCCATCCTGTTGCGCAGCACCGTGGTGGCGGGCGTCCTCCCGTCTCCGGCGACCGGGCTCACTCGATCGGCCTAGACTCGCCGCATGGATGCGCAGCGACCCGCGACGCGGCCGGGCCGCCAGGTCGTCGGCCTGCCGGTACGAGCGCTGCTGGCCCTCGTCGTGGCGTCGGCGAACGTCATCGGCGCGGCCGTGGTGCTGGTCATCGCGGCCTTCGTGCTGCCCCGGGAACAGCTGCTCGACGCCGTCGAGATCCGGCTGGTCAACCTCGTCGTGCTCGCGATCTACCTGCTCGTCGCGGTCCCGGTCGGGATCTGGTTCGGCCGCCGGAAGCTGACCGTGCGTCGCTCCTCGCGGGACCCCCAGGCCGACGAGCGGCAGCTGGTGCTGCGGGCACCCGCCCGCATCTCGTCGATGGTCGCCCTGCTGTGGGTGGTCGGCGCGGTCCTGTTCTGCTTCCTCAACCTGCGCTACTCCGGGCGGCTGGGCTTCTCGGTCACCGCCACCGTGCTGATCGGCGGCGTGACCACCTCGGCCCTGTCCTACCTGCTGGTCGAGCGGATCCTGCGCCGCGCCGCGGCCCGAGTGCTGTCCGGGCGGCCGCCGAAGCGGCGTCGCCTGATCACCGGGGTCATGCTGCGCTCGGTCGGGTTCTGGGCGCTCGGCACCGCGGTCCCGATCTCCGGGATCATGCTGGCAGGGCTCGTCGCCCTGGTGTTCGGGGACTCCTCGCCCACCCAGCTCGCGGTCACCATGCTCGCGCTGGGGGGCACGGCGATCGGGGTCGGACTGATCACGACGCTCGGGGCCGCCCGCGCCATCGCCGACCCGGTGCTGGCCGTGCGCCGTGCACTGGCCCGTGTGCAGGACGGTGATCTCGACGTGAGCCTGCCCGTCTACGACAACACCGAGCTCGGGCAGCTCCAGGCCGGGACGAACAGCATGGTCGAGGGGCTGCGCGAGCGGGAGCGGATCCGTGACCTGTTCGGCCGCCACGTCGGCCGCGACGTCGCCGAGGCCGCGTCGGCGCGCGGTGACGGCATCCGGCTCGGCGGCGAGGTGCGGCCAGTCGCGGTGCTGTTCGTCGATCTCGTCGGTTCGACGACGATGGCCGCCCGCCGACCGCCGGAGGAGGTCGTGGCGGTGCTGAACCGCTTCTTCGGGGTGGTCGTCGAGTGCGTCGAGCAGGCCGGCGGGTGGATCAACAAGTTCGAGGGCGACGCCGCGCTCGCCGTGTTCGGCGCCCCGCTCGACCTCGACGACGCCCCCGGCGCCGCGCTCAGCGCCGCCCGCTGCCTGGGCGCCCGCCTCGCCGAGGAGATGCCTGAGATCGAGGCCGGCATCGGTGTCTCCGCGGGCGACGCGGTGGCCGGCAACATCGGCGACCCGCGCCGTTTCGAGTACACCGTGATCGGCGACCCGGTGAACGAGGCGGCGCGGCTCACCGAGCTGGCGAAGTCGGTGCCGGGGCGGGTCGTCGCGGCCGCCCGGGCCGTCGACGCCGCCGGGAGCGAGGCCGCGCGGTGGCGGGCATCGGAGTCGGTGACGCTGCGCGGGCGGGACGAGCCGACCGGGATCTGGGTCCCGGCCGGGCACGATCGGGACGCCGCGGACGGCACAGACAGCGCGGACGGCAAAGACAGCGCGGAAGCCACGGACCCCGCCGACGTCGTCGGGTCCGCGGAGAACGGTCGTAGGTGACGACGGGGGTGTCCTCGGGCAGGATGCGCCCATGGGCAACGGTGCTACCGAGTTCAGTGAGCTGACCGCGGCGTCGATCCGGCGGGTGCGCCGGCACACGCTCGGGGACCTGCTGCACCGGACGGCCGTCCGGTACCCGGGCAAGACCGCGGTCGTCGACGGTGAGACCCGCTGGACCTTCGCCGAGTTCGACGCCGCGGTGAACCGCTGCGCCGCCGCACTGGCCGGGCAGGGCCTGGTCAAGGGCGACCGGCTCGCGCTGCTGTCGCACAACTGCCGCCAGTTCGCGGTGCTCGTCTACGCCACCGCGCGGCTCGGCGTCGTGCTCGTGCCGATCAACTTCATGCTGAACGCCGAGGAGATCGCGTTCATCCTCGACCACTCCGGGGCGACGGCGTTCGTCGTCGAGGACGCGCTGGCCGCGACCGGGGAGAAGGCGCTCGCGCAGTCCTCGGAGCCGGCGTCGGTCCGGGCCTGGATCGGGCTGTCCGGGCAGGCGCCGACCGGGGACTGGGCCGACCTGGACGCCTGGATCGACGGTGACGGCGACCCCGGCGAGCCGGACGTGCACATCGCCGACGACGACCCGCTGCGCCTCATGTACACCTCCGGCACCGAGTCGCGGCCCAAGGGCGTCATGCTGCCCAGCCGATCGCTGATCGCCCAGTACGTGTCGTGCGTCGTCGACGGCGGCATGGAGCACGACGACGTCGAGCTGCACTCGCTGCCGCTCTACCACTGCGCGCAGCTGGACTGCTTCCTGTCCGTCGACGTCTACCTCGGCGCCACCAGCATCATCCTCCCGGCACCGGACCCGGCCCGGCTGCTGGAGACGATCGAGCGGGAGAAGGTCACCAAGCTCTTCTGCCCGCCGACGGTCTGGATCTCGCTGCTGCGCCACCCGGACTTCGACACCCGGGACCTGTCGAGCCTGCGCAAGGGCTACTACGGTGCCGCGGCGATGCCGGTCGAGGTGCTGCAGGAGCTGTCCCGGCGGCTCCCCGAGGTGCGGCTGTGGAACTTCTACGGCCAGACCGAGACCTCCCCGCTGGCCACCCTGCTCGGCCCGGACGAGCAGCTCAGCCACGCTGGGTCGGCCGGGCGGGCGTCGCTGAACGTCGAGACGCGCGTCGTCGCCGACGAGGGCAACGAGGTCGGTCCGGGAGAGGTCGGCGAGATCGTGCACCGCAGCCCGCACGTGACGTTGGGGTACTACGAGAACGAGGAGAAGACCGCCGAGGCGTTCGCCGGTGGCTGGTTCCACTCCGGTGACCTGGGCGTGATGACCGCCGACGGGTACCTGTCCGTCGTCGACCGCAAGAAGGACATGATCAAGACCGGTGGGGAGAACGTCGCCTCCCGCGAGGTGGAGGAAGCGCTCTACCTGCTCGAGGGTGTCGCCGAGGTCGCCGTGTTCGGCGTCAGCCACCCGCACTGGATCGAGGCCGTCACCGCGGTCGTGGTGCCGAAGCAGGGCGTGACGCTGACCCGCGAGCAGGTCGACGCGCACGCCCGCGAGAAGCTCGCCGGCTACAAGCGGCCCAAGTACGTGGTGTTCGCCGACGCGCTGCCGAAGAACCCCAGCGGCAAGATCCTCAAGCGGGAGCTGCGCACCGAGCACGGCGAGATCGCGGCCCGGGAGGGCTGAGCGGGGCTCAGCCCTCCCGGCGCACGACGAACTCGGCCTCGACCTCGGCCCGGACGGTGATGTCGTCCGGGGCGAGGAGCGTGCCGAGAGCACCGTCGGCCTCGGCGAACCCGCCCGGCGCGGACATCGCGCGGGCACTGAAGCTCACCCCCACCGGCTGGTGCGCGCCGAGCATGCCCGTGTCGGCGACCGAGCGCGGCGCGACGGGGCCCAGGTCGAGGGCGTCGGCGTAGTCCTGGGCGCGCTCGACGGCCTGGCGCAGCGCGTCCTGGCGGGCCGACCGCTCGATCTCGCGGCGGTGCTCCCGAGCCAGGTCCCAGGAGATCCCCTGCACCTGCGCGCCGGCGAACCGGCCCACCCCGGACAGCCAGGCGCCGAGCCGGGCGACGTCGTCGAACTCCACCGACACCGACACCGACGCGTGGTGCACCGGCGGCTGCGGCCGGCCCTCGAACGACGGCTGCTCGACCCAGCTGCGGGCCTGGTCGACGACGTAGCGCCGGACCGGACCCGCGCCGGGGTCGTGCAGGGTGCGCACGTCGGCGACGAGCGCCGCGGTGCCCTGCTCGACCTCGGACCGCACCGCCGCGGCCTCGGGCCCCTGCGCCTCCACGACGACCTGCGCGGTACCCCGCTCGGCGGGGACCTGCCGCTCGTGCTCGCCCCGCACCCGGATCACGACGTCGCTCATGCCAGCTTCTCCCACAGGAATCCGTAGGCCAGTGCGGCCATCCTCGCGGCCTGCGCGTTGTCCGCGGCGCCGCCGTGCCCGCCCTCGATGTTCTCGTAGTAGGTGACGTCGTGGCCGGCGGCCTCCAGCGCGGCGGTGAACTTGCGGGCGTGGCCGGGGTGCACCCGGTCGTCGCGGGTGGAGGTCAGCAGGATCGTCGGTGGGTAGTCGGCGTCCGGGTCGATCAGGTGGTACGGCGAGAGCGTCCGGATGAACTCCCAGTCGTCGGTGTCCGGATCGCCGTACTCGGCCATCCAGGAGGCGCCGGCGAGCAGGTGGCTGTAGCGCTTCATGTCCAGCAGCGGCACCTGGATCACCACCGCACCGAACAGCTCGGGGTAGCGGACCAGCATGTTCCCCGCCATCAGTCCGCCGTTGCTGCCGCCCTGCACGGCGAGGTGCGCGCGTGAGGTGATGCCGCGGTCGATCAGGTCCCGTGCGACGGCGGCCATGTCCTCGTAGGCGCGCGGGCGCTTCTCCCGCAGCGCCGCCCGGTGCCAGCGCGGCCCGTACTCGCCGCCGCCGCGCAGGTTCGCGACCGCGTACACACCGCCGCGCTCCAGCCAGGACCGGCCGGTCGCGCCGGAGTAGCCGGGTGTCAGGGGGATCTCGAAGCCGCCGTAGCCGTAGAGCAGGGTCGGGGCGGAGCCGTCGAAGGGCAGGTCCGTGGGCCGGACCAGGAAGTAGGGGACGCGGGTGCCGTCGTCGCTGGTCACGAAGTGCTGCTCGATGACGTGGCGGGACGCGTCGAAGAACGCGGGCGCGCTGCGCAGCGGCCGGGGTGCCTCGCCGACCGTGGCGATCGACAGCGTCGAGGGGGTCAGGTAGTCGGTGACGATCAGCCAGACGTCGTCGCTCTCGTCGGCGTCGACCGCGGCGACCGTGACGCTCCCGAACTCCGGCGCCCCGACGAACGGTGACCGCTCCCAGCCCTGCTCGCCGGGAGTGAGCACGACGAGCCGGTCGACGACGTGTTCCAGCACGTCGAGCACGAGGTGGTGGCGGGTCCAGGTGTACCCGGCCAGCGAGGAGGAGTCGGTGGGTTCGAACAGCACCTCCCAGTCCGGGGTGCCGGTCAGGACGTCGTCGAAGCGGGCGGCGAGCAGCGAGCCCGCGGTGAACGACCCCCAGTCCTCGCGCAGCTCGACGGTGCACCACTCGCGGTGCACGTCGGTCGTCGCGGAGTCCGGGACGTCGATCTTGGTGAGGCTCCCGTCCGCGCCGATCAGGTGCAGCTCGTCGGCGTAGAAGGCCAGGGCCCGGCGCAGGAAGTCCCGCTCGAAGCCCGGGGTGTGGTCGCGGAACGCCGAGATGCTGAGGTCGGTCTCCTCGCCGGCGTAGACCAGCTCGGCGGACTCCAGGGCCTCGCCGCGGCGCAGCCGGCGCACCGTGCGCGGGTAGCCCGACGTCGTCATGGTGCCCGGACCGAGGTCGGTGGACAGGTAGACGGTGTCGCGGTCGATCCAGCTCATCCCGCCCTTCGCCTCGGGGCGGGAGAACCCGTCCTCGACGAAGGTGCGGGTCGGCAGGTCGAACTCGCGGGTGACGTCGGCGTCGGCGCCGCCGCGGGACAGGTCGACCAGGGCGCGGTCGAGGTCCGGGCGCAGGAACCGGGCGCCGTGCCAGACCCAGTTCTCGCCCTCGGCCTCGTTGAGCGCGTCGACGTCGAGCAGCACCTCCCACTCGGTGTCGGCGCTCCGGTAGGACTCCGGTGTGGTGCGCCGCCACAGGCCGCGCGGGTGCTGCTCGTCGGTCCAGAAGTTGTAGTAGTACCCGCCGCGGGCGGTGACGAACGGGATCCGGTCGCGGGAGTCGAGGACCTCGCGGATCCCCGACTCCAGCTCGGTGAACAGCGGGGTGCCGGTCAGTCGCGCCTCGGTGCGGGCGTTGCGCCGGGCCACCCACTCCAGGGCCTCGGTGCCGGTGACGTCCTCGAGCCAGGCGTGCGGGTCGTTCGTCATGGCCCGATCATCGCTCACACGAACGGTGCGACGGCGATCCCGGTCCGGGCGAGCTCGTCACGGACCCGCCGGGCGGTCGCGACGGCACCGGGGGAGTCGCCGTGCAGGCAGGCGGACTCGGCGCGGCCGGCGACCTCGCTGCCGTCGACCGCGCGCACCGTCCCCGTCCCGACCATGCGGACGAGTCGTTCGGCCGCCTCCGTGGCGTCGTCGAGCAGTGCGCCCGGCTCGCCACGCGGGACGAGCCCGCCCTCGGGGGTGTAGCCGCGGTCGACGAAGAACTCGCCCACCGCGCGCAGCCCGGCGCGCTCGGCCTCCGCGAGCAGCGCGGACCCGGGCAGGCCGAGCACCGGCAGCGACGGGTCGTACGCCAGCACCGCCCGGACGACCGCGCGAGCCTGCGCGGTGTGCGTCCGCGTGGCGTTGTAGAGCGCGCCGTGCGGCTTGACGTAGCGGACCCGGGTGCCCGCGGCCCGGCACAGCGCCTCGAGCCCGCCGATCTGGTAGAGCACGTCGTCGGTCAGCGCGTCGGGCTCGATGTCGAGGAACCGGCGCCCGAACCCGCGCAGGTCCGGATAGGACACCTGCGCCCCGACGACGACCCCCGCCCCGGCAGCCCCCGCGGTCGTGCCCCGCAGCGTCGAGGGATCCCCGGCGTGGAACCCGCACGCGACGTTCGCCGAGGTGACGAGCCCGAGCATCGCCTCGTCGTCGCCGAGGGTCCACCGGCCCCAGGACTCGCCGAGGTCGGCGTTCAGGTCGATCGTGCTCACGGATGCGTCCTCGGGTCGGGTCGGGTCGGGGTCCAGTGTGACCGGGATCGGGTCGCCACGCCCGGACCGCCGCCGTCCGGGGCGCGCCCCGGACGGGCACGCGCCGGCGGCCTCCGAGCCTGCGGGGCGGTGGCCCCGCTCGGCGCCGCGCGGGGTGCTGGTTCTCCGAACTCGCTTACCCGGTAAGCGAGTTCGAAAGGAGGGTGCCGGCGGACCGGTTCGCGCCGGCACGGAGACGCGTCGCCCCGCCGGCACCCCTGTCGTGCGGCCCGGCCCCGGCGCGAGGGTGGCGAGCAGCCCCTGTCCAGCTCAGTCGTCCCGCAGCGCGCCCGCCCGCACCAGGACGGCGGCCCGGTGTCCCACACGGACCCGTTCGAGAGGACGGACCCCCGGCGGCAACGCCACCGTCCGTCCACGTCCGACGGCCACGACCACGGCGTCCGGGCGGAGCACGGTCGCGACCGCGCGCAGGAACTCGACCCCGGGGGCCTGGTCCTGGGCCTGGTCGGCGGCGGCGGCGCGGGCGGGCCCGGCGTCGGGGGCCGGGGTGTCGGCGGCCGCGCCGGCGGGCCGGGTGGGGGCGGCGGCCCAGGTCGTCCGGATCCCGTGCGGCAGGTCGGCCAGGACGAGGTCCGGGCCGGCGTCGTCCGGGGACGCCTCGGCGAGGACACCGCGGACGGCGGCGGTGTCCCTGGCGTCGGCGACGGCGACCGACCAGGCCGGGGTGCTCGCCGGGACCAGGGTCCGGGCGGCGGTCGCGGCGTCGGCGTAGGACGGCTTGTCGTGCCGGGCGGCGAGGGCGTCGAGGTCCGCGGCGCGGGCGGCGAGACCGCCGGGGTCGAGCAGGGCGAGGTTGCGGCGGGCCAGGTCGAGCGGCTCGGGGTCGGCGTCGGTGCCCACCAGACGCGTGATGCCGGGCACGAGCAGGCCCAGCACGGTGAGGGTCACCCCGGCGCCGCAGCACGGGTCCCACACGGTGAGCGGCGCGTCGGCGGGCAGATGGGCGCGGGCGCGACCGGCGAGCTCGACGGTCAGGCGGACCGGGAGGGTCGGGCGGCCCGGTGCCGACGCCAGCACCGCGTCGAGCGCCGCATGGTTCGCGGCCGGGGCGTGGCGGTACTGCACCCGGGAAGTCCAGCAGCCCGCGGCCGCACCGGTTCCGGCGGGTGGCCGGTCAGCGGGTGCGGCGGTGCAGCCAGAACGCCACGCCGCCGACCAGCAGCGCGACGACCACCAGCGCGCCGACGACCTGCGGTCCGGCAGTCCCGGCCAGGTAGCTGAGCGGGAGCCCGGCCAGCGCGATGATCAGCACCCACGCCACCACCCGGCGGGTCGCGGGGCCCTCGGGGCCGGGTGTGTTCCGATCGTGCTCCATGTCCGGAACGTACCCGGCCACCTCCGGTGCTGCGGGATGCGGCTCAGCCGGTGTTCTTCATCCCGGCCGCGATCCCGTTGATGGTCAGGAGCAGGGCGCGCTCCAGGTCGGGGTCCGGGTCGTTCCCCGCGGCCCGGCGCTGGGCGAGCAGCTCGACCTGCAGGTGGTGCAGCGGCTCCAGGTAGGCGTCGCGCACCGACAGCGTGCCGCGCAGCACCGGGTGCCGGGCGAGCAGCTGGTCCTCGCCGGTCACCGCGAGCAGCTCGCGGCGGGTCAGCTCGTGCTCGGCGCGGATCTGCGCGAACAGTCCCTGCTGCTCCGGGTCGACCAGCGTCGCGACGTAGTTCGACGCGATCCGCAGGTCGGTCTTGGCCAGCGTCATCTCCACGTTGCCGATCAGGTTCCGGAAGAACGCCCACTCCCGCATCTCGGCCAGCTCCTCGGCGTAGCCCGCCTCGCGGGCCGCCCGCAGGCCCGAGCCCAGGCCGTACCAGCCGGGCACCACCATCCGGGTCTGCGTCCAGCCGAACACCCACGGGATCGCGCGCAGGTCGTCGAGCGTCGGCTCGCCCTGCCCCGGCCGCTTCGACGGCCGCGACCCGACGTTGAGCCGCCCCAGCTCCTCCACCGGCGTCGCCGCGGTGAAGAACAGCGGCAGGGCCGGGTCGTCGACGAGGGTCCGGTAGGTGGCGGTGGCGGCCTCCGACACGCAGTCCATGACCTCGTCCCAGTGCTTCAGGGTCTCGGCGGGCCAGCGGGACGCCTGGTGCAGCAGCGACGCGTCCAGCATCGACGCCAGCAGGATCTCCAGGTTGTCGTGCGCCAGGCTGGGCAGCGAGTACTTGTCGGAGATGACCTCGCCCTGCTCGGTGAGCTTCATCGTGGCGTCGACCGACCCGAACGGCGCCGACGCGATCGCCTCGCCGGCCGGACCGCCACCGCGCCCGACCGACCCGCCGCGGCCGTGGAACAGCCGCAGCCGCACCCCGTGCTCGGCGGCCACGTCACGCAGCTGGCGCTGGGCCCGGTGGATCTGCCACTGCGACGCGGTGATCCCTGCGCCCTTGTTGGAGTCGGAGTACCCCAGCATGATCTCCTGCAGGTCACCGCGGTTGCGGACCTGCTGGCGGTACCCCGGGTCCGACAGCAGCCCCTCCAGCAGCTCCCCGGCCCGGGACAGCTCCTCGACCGTCTCGAACAGCGGCACGAGGTCGATCGAGGAGCGCGGGTCGTCGCCGATCTCGACCATGTACGCCTCGCGGGCCAGCACGGCGACGGCGAGCAGGTCGTCGACGTCGCGGGCCATCGAGACGATGTAGGTCCGCACGACCTCCTCGCCGAACTCGTGCTGCAGCGCGTGCACCGTGTCGAACAGGTCCAGCACCGGTGCGGCGGCCTCGGGCACGCCGTAGTGGCGACGGAACAGCGGCCGCTTGTTCCGCAGCTCCGCCGACAGGAGCTCCCGCCGCTCGTCGCGGGTCAGCTCGGCGTAGGGCCGGTCCAGCTCGCCGAGTCCGTCGAACACCGCTCCGAGCGCGTCGTGGTGCTTCTGCGAGTGCTCGCGCACGTCCAGCTCGACCAGGTGCAGGCCCAGCGCGCGGGCCGAGCGGATCGCCCTGGCCAGGGTGCCACCGGCGATCCGGGCCCCGTGGTGGCCGCGCAGCGACCGGTCCACGACCAGCAGGTCCTCCAGGTAGCCGGCCGACCCCAGGTAGTCGACGCCCGCCTCGTGCGCGGCGCCGGTCGCGATCCGCCGGCGGGTGTTCTCCAACCGGGCCGCGACGTAGGACAGCTTGAGCCGGTACGGCTCGTGCGCGTTGAGCCGGATGAAGCGGTCGTGCACCGCGGGCAGCGCGCGCCGGTCCCGGGCCAGCGAGCCGCGCAGCTCCTCCGACACCCCCATCACCCGCGTCGACACCGACAGCTCGAAGACCAGCTTCTCCACCAGCGCGGTGTGGATCCGGATCGCCCGGTCGGCGTTGAGCTCCAGCACCTCACGGGTCACCGCCGGGGTGACGTTGGGGTTGCCGTCGCGGTCGCCGCCGACCCACGACCCCAGCACGAGCGGACGCGCGTCGGCGGGGATCTCCAGCCCGGCGTCGGCGGCCTCCCTGGCGAACTCGCCCAGCAGGTCCGGGACGGTCCGCTCGCCGAGCCGGGCCGCGAACCAGGCGACGTTGCGTGCCTCGTCGATCACCATCGGCTTGCCGGGGCGGATGTCGTCGGTCTGCCACAGCAGGTCGACCAGGGCGGCGAGCTCCTCGTCGGGCGCCCGGGCGTCGAGCGCGTCCACGACCCGGCGCAGGATGCCCAGCACCGACTGCCGGGTCGACTCGGTCGGGTGCGCGGTGAACACCGGGCGCAGCTCGGCCCTGGCCAGCACGTCGGCGACCTCGTCCGGGTCGGCCTCGGTCGCCAGGCGGCGCAGCACCGCCCGCAGCGGCCGCGCGTCGGCCGGCCGCAGCTCCCGCAGCTCCCGTGACCGGTGCAGCTGCTCGGCGACGTTGGCCAGCTGGAAGTACTGGGAGAACGCCCGCGCCAGCAGCACCGCGGTGCCGGTGTCGATCCCGTCGAGCAGGGCCGCGACGACGTCCGGCCCCGCCTCGCCGCGTGCGGAGTCCCGGGCCGCCCGTCGCACCTTCTCGACCAGCTCCAGGACCTCGGGACCGGCCTCGTCGGACAGCGTCCGACCGAGCATCGTGGACAACCGCCGGATGTCGGCGCGCAGCGCCTTCTGCTCACTCTCGCTGACGACGCCCGAGTGCGCGGCCAGCGAGTCGGGGGCGAGTGCGGTGGTCTCCGAGGGGCTCACGCAGGCTCTCCGGTTCTCCGCGCGGTGACGCGGTTCGGGACGGGCCGCTCGCGTCGTCGGGAACGGGGGTCGGGCCCCGGCATCGTCCCCCGCCGTCGTGGGGCGGGGCCATCTCTGGCGCCGCCCGTAACCGCGGGGAAACCTGATCTGCACGAAGTCGGACACATCCGCACGACATCGCACATCGCCACGGACACACTGTGTGCATGACCCGCTGGCTGCGTCGCACCCCCGGTGCCTCCCGTCCTCGCATCGAGTTCGGGGCCGACTACAACCCCGAGCAGTGGCCGCGCGCGGTGTGGGAGTCCGACGTCGCGCTCATGCGCGAGGCCGGGGTGACGATCGTGACCGTCGGCGTCTTCTCCTGGGCGCTGCTGCAGCCCGCACCGGACCGCTGGGACCTCGACTGGTTCGACGACGTGCTGGACCTGCTGCACGCGGGCGGGATCGCCGTCGACCTCGCGACGGCGACGGCCTCACCTCCGCCGTGGCTGCACCACCGGCACCCGGAGATCCTTGCTGTCGACGCCGATGGCCGGATCCTCGCCCCGGGCGGGCGCCAGCACCACCGCCCGACCTCCCCGGTGTTCCGCCGCCACGCACTCGCCCTGGTCCAGCGCCTCGCCCGCCGCTACGGCGACCATCCCGCGCTCGCCGCCTGGCACGTGTCCAACGAGCTGGGCTGCCACGACGTCCACGACCACTCCGAGGACGCGCAGCGCGCGTTCCGGGCCTGGCTGCAGCGCCGCTACGACGACCTCGACCGGCTCAACCAGGCCTGGGGCACCGCGTTCTGGTCCCAGCACTACGGCGAGTGGGACGAGATCGGCACCCCGCGCCGCACCGGCCCGGGCACCCACCCGAACCCGACCCAGCAGCTCGACTTCGCCCGCTTCTCCTCCGACGCCCTGCTCGACCACCTGCGTGCCGAGCGGGACCTGCTGCGCGAGCTCACCCCGGATGTGCCCGTGACGACCAACTTCATGGTGATGGGCGAGACGAACGGCATGGACTACGCGACGTGGGCGCCGCACGTCGACGTCGTCGCCAACGACCACTACGTGTTCCCCGGCCCGGAGGCCCGCGACGAGCTGTCGTTCTCGGCCAACCTCACCGGCAACCTCGCCGGCGGACACCCGTGGTGGCTGATGGAGCACTCGACGTCGGCGGTGAACTGGCAGCCGGTCAACCGCGCGAAGCGCCCCGGGGAGCTCGCCCGCGACGCGCTGACCCACCTCGCGCACGGCGCCGACGCGCTCTGCTTCTTCCAGTGGCGCCAGTCCGCGGCGGGCGCGGAGAAGTTCCACTCGGCGATGGTGCCGCACGCCGGGCCGGCCTCGGCGCTGTTCCGCGACGTCACCGCGCTCGGGGCGACACTGCGTGAGCTGGCCCCGGTCGCCGGAGCGCGGCGGATCCCGGCGCCGGCCGCGGTGCTGTGGGACTGGCCGTCGTGGTGGGCCGCCGAGCAGCCGTTCACCCCGACCACCGAGCTGCGCTACAAGGCCGAGGCGCTCGGCTGGTACCGGGCGTTCCTCGACGCCGGGGTCCGCGCCGACGTCGTGCCGGCCGACGCCGACCTGTCCGGCTACGGGCTGGTCGTCGCCCCGGTGCTGCACGTGGTCGGCCCGGACCGCGCGGCCGCGCTGACCGCCTACGTCGAGGCCGGCGGGCACCTGGTCGCCACCTACTTCTCGGGCACCGTCGACGACGACGCGCACGCCGTCCTCGGCGGCTACCCGGGCGCGCTGCGCGACCTGCTGGGCATCCGGGTCGAGGAGTTCGCCCCGCTCGACCCGGGCGCCGTCGTCGAGCTCGACGACGGCACCACCGGCGACCTGTGGAGCGAGGCCGTGCAGGTGGTGGACCCGGCCGTCGAGGTGCTCGCCCGCTGGACCGGCGGTGGCACCGACCCGGCCGCGGGTGACCTGGCCGGGCTGCCCGCGGTGACCCGTCGTCCGGTCGGGGACGGGTCGGCGACCTACGTCCCGACCCGGCTCGCCGACCGCGCCCCGCTGCTGCGACGCCTGCTGGCCGCCGCCGGGATCGGGTCCGAGCTGCCCGGCGAGCTGGTGGGACGGGTGGAGCTGGTCCGCCGCGAGGGGTTCCGGTTCGTCGTCAACCGGACCGACGCCCCCGTCGACCTGGGGCCGCTCGGCGCGGCGGAGGTGCTCGCCGGCCCGGCCGGAACCCTGCCTCCGCGCGGGGTGACCGTCCTCCGGGACTGAACCGCACGTTCCTGCCCCTGGGAGGGCGGAAACGTGCCTCTCGGCGGCAGCGTCAGCGGCAGGAGCAGGCCGCGGACGACCGGACGCCCCGCCGCGCGGGAGGCGTGGCGGGGCGTCCGGGTCGTACGAGGTGACGCGGGGTCAGCTCGCGTCGAGGTCCTGCTCCAGCAGCTCGGCCAGGGCGGCGACGGCGGCCTCGCCCTGCTCGTCGTCGGAGGAGGTCAGCACGACCTCCTCGCCGGACTGCACGCCCAGGCCCATCACGGACAGGATGGAGGCGGCGTCGACCGGTCCACGCTCACCGTCGGCGGTCCCGATCTGCACCTTCACCCCCTGCTCCTTGGCGGCGGTGACGAACAGGTTGGCGGGGCGGGCGTGCAGCCCGACGGACGACCCCACCTTCACGCGGCGCTCGGCCATGTCGGTGTTCCTCTCGATGTGGGTGGTGGGTGTCAGCCGGCGACCGGCGCGGCGGCCGGGGCGGCGGCGGGCTGCTCGACGGCGGCCGGGGCCGGGGTGCGGCGGGCCGACTTCAGGCCGACGACCAGGGCGGCGGAGACCAGGGTGCCCGCGACGATCGCCAGCAGGTAGGCGAACGGGTTGCCGATCAGCGGGACCACGAAGATGCCGCCGTGCGGGGCGCGCAGCGTCGCGCCGAAGGCCATCGACAGCGAGCCCGCGACCGCGGACCCGGCCATCAGCGACGGGATGACCCGCAGCGGGTCGCCCGCGGCGAACGGGATCGCGCCCTCGGTGATGAACGAGGCGCCCAGCAGCCAGGCGGCGCGGCCGTTCTCCTGCTCGACCTTCGTGAACAGGTTCTTGCGGACGGTCGTGGCCAGGGCCAGCGCCAGCGGCGGGGTCATGCCGGCCGCCATCACCGCGGCCATGATCATCAGCGCGGTCTCCGACCCGGTGGACAGCCCGGCGACGGCGAAGGCGTAGGCGGCCTTGTTGACCGGACCACCCATGTCGAAGGCCATCATCAGGCCGAGCAGGGCGCCGAGCAGGATCGCGTTGGTGCCCGACAGACCGTTGAGCCAGTTGGTCAGGCCGGTCGTGGCGGCCGCGAGCGGCGTGCCGACGACCAGGAACATGATCGCGCCGACGACGGCGGTGCCGATCAGCGGCAGCACCAGCACCGGCATGATCCCGGCCAGGGCGCGCGGCGGCTGCCACAGCTTGAGGCCGTAGACGACCGCACCGGCGAGCAGGCCGGCGACCAGGCCGCCGAGGAACCCGGCATGGGTCTGGACGGCGATCATGCCGCCGACGAAGCCGGGCACCAGTGCCGGGCGGTCGGCGATGGCGTAGGCGATGAAGCCGGCCAGGACCGGGACGAGGAAGCCGAACGCCAGGCCGCCGACCTGGAAGAACAGCGCGGCCCAGGACTGCACCGCACCCGGGTCGAACACGACCGAGGCGACGCCGTTGTCGTCGAAGGAGACGACGTCGGGGGCCTCGTTGATCTGGTAGCCGCCGAGCGCGAAGCCCAGCGCGATCAGCAGACCGCCGGCCGCGACGAACGGGATGACGTAGGAGACACCGGTCATCAGCCAGCCGCGGAGCTTGGAACCGAAGCCCGAGCCGAAGTTCTTGGTGTCCAGGTCGGACCCGTCGCGCTGGGCCGGGACGGCGGCCGCGGCCGAGCCCTTCGGCTGCGCGGTGGCCTTCGCGACGGCCTGCTCGATCAGGCCCGGCGCGCCGCCGATGGCCTTCTTGACCGGGGAGGTGACCGTCGGCAGGTGCGCGAAGCGCTCCTTGTCCCGCACCTCGACGTCGGCGGCGAGGATGATCGCCTCGGCCTCGTCGAGCTGGGCCTGGGTGAAGGGTGTCGAGCCCGCCGAACCCTGGGTCTCGACGACGATCTCGTGCCCCGCCTCCTCGGCGGCGACCTCGAGGGCTTCGGCGGCCATGTAGGTGTGGGCGATGCCCGTCGGGCACGCGGTGACGGCGAGGAGCTTCATGCTCCCACCTCCTGCTGGATGAAGGTCGCGACGGCGGCCGGGTCGGTGGCGTTGCGGAGCTCGTTCTTGAACGAGGCACGGACCAGGCGACGGGCCAGCGCGGCGAGCACCGTCATGTGGTCGGTGTTCCCGCCCTCCGGGGCGGCGATCATGAAGATGAGGTCGGCGGGGCCGTCCTCGGCGCCGAAGTCGACACCCGACGGAGCCCGGCCGAAGGCCAGGGTCGGCTCGGTGACGGCCGCGGAGCGGCAGTGCGGGATGCCGATGCCGCCCTCCAGGCCGGTCGGCATCTGTGCCTCGCGGGCCTCGATGTCGGCGAGGAAGGTGTCCAGGTCGGTGACCCGGCCCGCCCGCACGAGGCGCTCGGCGAGGGCGGTGACGGCGGTCTTCCTGTCGGCCGACGGCACGTCGAGGTCGACCAGATCAGCGGTGATCAGTGCGGTCATGCGGCATCTCCGGTGAGAGCGAGGGTGACGTCCGGCGTGGGTGCCAGTTCGACGTCGTCGATTCGGATGTCGGCCGGACCCGGCGTGGCGGAGCCGGGCAGTCGGCAGGCGGCGGCGCCGTAGGCCACGGCGTGGCGCAGGGCGTCGGGTCCCTCCCCGCCCGCAGCCAGGAACCCGGCCAGGGTGGAGTCACCGGCGCCCACCGTGCTGAGCACGGTGATCGGAGGGGTCCGGGCGTGGTACTCGCCGGACCGGTCGACCAGCAGGGCGCCACCGGCGCCCAGGCTGACCAGGACCGCGCCGATCCCGCGGGCACGCAGCTCGCGGGCGGCCAGCAGCACGTCGCCGAGGCTGCCCAGCGGGCGCCCGACGAGCTCGGCCAGCTCGGCGTGGTTGGGCTTCACGAGGTCGGGGGCCGCCGTGACGGCGTGGTGCAGCGGCGCGTCCGAGGTGTCGACGGCGATCCGCAGGCCGGGCCGGCGGCAGCGCCGGACCAGCTCCGCGTAGAAGTCGTCGCGCACACCGGAGGGCAGCGAGCCGCAGCCCACCAGCCAGGTCGCGCCCGCGCCGAGCGCGCAGGCCCGGTCCATCAGGGCCTCGACCTCGTCGGCGGACAGGTGCGGACCCCGCTCGTTGATCTTCGTGGTGACGCCGTCCGGCTCGACCAGGGTGATGTTCACCCGGGTGGCCTCGGTGATCGGCACCGCGACGGTCGTGACGTCGGTCGGCTCCAGCAGCGCGGCCAGCCGCTCGCCGGGCGTGGCACCCGACGGCATCAGGGCCACCGTGCGGTGCCCGGCCGAGGCCAGGGCGCGGGCGACGTTGACGCCCTTGCCACCGGGGTCGATCCGGACCGATCCGGCCCGGTGGACCTCGCCGCGCACCAGGTGCGGCAGCGCGATGGTCCGGTCCAGGCTCGGGTTCGGGGTGACCGTCACGAACATCCGCGGAGCGGGGACGGAACGGGGTGTCATGCGCGTACCACCTTGGGGCCGGCGGCCTCGAGCACGGCGGCGTCCGCCGCGGCGAGGCCGGTGTCGGTGATCAGCGTGTCGACCTCGGCCAGCGTGCCGAAGCGGACGAACTGGTCGGAGCCGAACTTGCTGGCGTCGGCGAGGACGACGGTGCGGCGCGCGGCGCGCAGCATCGCCCGCTTGGTCGCGCCCTCGCCCGTGTCGGGTGTGGTGAGGCCGCGGGCCACGGAGAAGCCGTTGGTCCCGAGGAAGGCGACGTCGATCGTCAGACCGGCCAGCACCTCCGTGCCCCAGTCGTCGACGGTGGCCAGCGTCGTCCCGCGGACCCGGCCGCCGAGCAGCCGCAGGTCCACGTTCGGACGTCCGGCCAGCGAGGACGCGATCGGCAGCGAGTTGGTGACGACGGTGACGTCGCGTTCGCGGGGCAGCGTGCTCGCGAGCCGGGAGGTCGTGGTCCCGGCGTCGAGCAGGACGGTCGCGGCGGTGCCCAGTTCGGCGAGTGCGGCCTTGGCGATCCGCTCCTTCTCCGCGCCGAACTGGCTGTCGCGCTGGCCGACCCCGGGCTCGAAGTTCAGCAGGTCCGACGGGATCGCCCCGCCGTGCACCCGGCGGACGAGCCCCTGGCGCTCCAGGGCCCCGAGGTCCCGGCGGATCGTCTCGGGGGTGACATCGAGCTCCTCGGCGACGGCGGCCACGTCGACCCGGCCCCGGTCCCGGGTCCGGTCGAGCAGCCACTGCTGACGCTCCGCTGCGTACATCTTTGTTCGCTCCCGCTTCGATGCTTGCTTGTGTCTGAGTATGTGGGTTTTACTGTGTTTGTCAACGGGTCACGCCGACGTAACCCCGGGAGCCACTCCATGCCGAGCACGACCGCCCTCACCGGAATCCCTGCCAGCCCCGGCCGCGCCGGCGGCCGCGTCGTCCGCGTCGCCGAGCCGCCGGGTGAGCCGGCCGCCGGTCCCGCCCCGGCCGACGCCGCCGCCGAGGCCGCGCGGATCGCGCCGGCCGTCGAGCTGGTCTCGCAGCGCCTGACCGCACGCGCCGCGACCGTCACCGGCGCCGCGAAGGAGGTGCTGGAGGCGACCGTGTCGATGGTCGGGGACCCCACGTTGCTGGAGAACGCGGAGAACCTGGTGACCGGGCAGGGCCGGCCCGCCGCGCGTGCGGTGTGGGAGGCGGCGAACGCCTTCGCCGAGATGCTGTCGTCGATGGGCGGCTACATGGCCGAGCGCGCCCGCGACATCCACGACGTGCGGGACCGCATCGTCGCCGAGCTGCTGGGGCTGCCCGCACCGGGCGTGGCCGACCTGGACGCGCCCGCCGTGCTCGTCGCGACCGACCTGGCCCCGGCCGACACCGCCGGGCTGAAGCCAGGAGTCGCGCTCGCCCTGGTCACCGAGCAGGGCGGCCCGACCAGCCACACCGCGATCCTCGCGCGCTCGCTGGGGATCCCCGCGGTCGTCGGCTGCGCGGGCGCGGCCGGGATCGCCGAGGGCGCCGCACTGACCGTCGACGGCGGGACCGGCGAGGTCGTCGAGGTCGCCACCCTGGACGAGGCGACCGCGTTCGCCGCCGCCGCCTCGGTCACTGCCGAGTGGGACGGCGTCGGCCGCACCGCCGACGGCATGGTCGTGCCGGTCCTGGCCAACGTCGGCGACGGCCCCGGCGCGGTGAAGGCCGCGGACGCCCGCGCCGAGGGCGTCGGTCTGTTCCGCACCGAGCTCGCGTTCCTCTCCGCGGCCGACGAGCCGACCGAGGCCGCCCAGCGCGAGGTCTACACCGCGGTGCTGTCCGCGTTCGCCGGCAGGCCGGTCACCGCCCGCACCCTCGACGCCGGCGCGGACAAGCCGCTGCCGTTCCTGTCGCTCGACGGCGAGCCCAACCCCGCCCTCGGCGTGCGTGGTCTGCGGATCGCCCGCGTCCCCGGCAACGGCGACGGCGTGCTGGATCGCCAGCTCGCCGCGCTCGCCGCCGCGGCGAAGGAGACCGACGTCGAGCTCAAGGTGATGGCACCGATGGTCGCCACCGCCGAGGAGGCGCGCTGGTTCGTGGAGCGCTGCCGGGCGCACGGGATCACCCAGGCCGGCGTGATGATCGAGATCCCGGCCGCGGTGCTCACCGCCGACGAGATCATGGCCGAGGTCGACTTCGTCTCGGTCGGCACCAACGACCTGGCCCAGTACCTGTTCGCCGCGGACCGCCAGTCCGGTCCGGTGGCCGCGCTCAACGACCCGTGGCAGCCGGCGCTGCTGCGGCTGATCGGGCTGCTCGGCGAGGCCTCGGCGCGCACCGGTACCCCGGTCGGGGTGTGCGGCGAGGCCGCGGCCGACCCGGGACTCGCCGCGGTGCTGGTGGGGCTCGGCGTCGCGAGCCTGTCGATGGGCTCGGGGGCGCTCGCCGCGGTCGGGGCGACCCTCGCCGGGCTGACGGTGGAGCAGTGCCGGGAGCGGGCCAGGGCGGCCTGCGCCGCGGCCGACCCGATCGCGGCCCGCCGGGCCGTCGCCGCCCTCGACGGCTGAGGTCCCCGTTCGCCCTGGGCGGAGCTGCCCAGGGCAGAACCGGGCGCGGACCGGGCCGTCCTCCGGCCACGGTGGGGTCATGAGCGACTCACCACGCACCCCACGCTTCGACGACCGGGCCCGCCGTGACCTCTACGACCAGCGGGTCGTCGTGCTCGACGGCCCCCTCGACGACGACAACGGCACTCTGCTCGCCACCCAGGTCGTGGCACTGGCCGCCCGCGACCCGGACGCCGACATCGCCTTCTGGATCCACTCGCCCGGCGGGTCGGTGCCGGCGATGCTGGCGCTGCGGGACCTGTTCCGGCTGGTGCCCTGCGACGTGTCGACGCTCGTGCTCGGCATCGCCTACAGCGCCGGGCAGTTCCTGCTCTCGGCGGGCACGCCGGGCAAGCGGCGCGCGCTGCCGCACTCGCGGGTGCTGATGCACCAGGGCTCGTCGGGGATCGGCGGGACCGCCGTCGACATCGAGCTGCAGGCCGACGACCTGCGCCACACCCGGGACACGGTGCTCGGCCTGATCGCTCAGGACACCGGACAGCCGGTCGACCGGATCTTCACCGACTCGCTGCACGACCGCTGGTACTCGGCGACCGAGGCGCTCGACTACGGCTTCGTCGACGCCGTCGTGGACTCCTTCGACCAGGTGGTGCCGCGCCGTGGTGCGGTCCCGACCGGCTTCGGCGTGGGGCGGTGACGGCGATGAGCACCTACACGATCCCGAACGTCATCGCCCGCACCCCGAGCGGCGAGCGGGTCCTCGACGTCTACTCCCACCTGCTCACCGAGCGTGTCGTCTACCTGGGCACCGAGATCGACGCGGGCGTCGCGAACGCGTTGATCGCCCAGCTGCTGTTCCTCGAGGCCGACGACCCCGACCGCGAGGTGCAGCTCTACGTCAACTGCGGGGGCGGGGACCCCAGCGCGATGCTCGGCATCTACGACACGCTGCGCCACGTCCGCTGCCCGGTCGCGACGACGTGCGTCGGCCAGGCCGTGTCGGTGGGCGCGGTGCTGCTCGCCGCCGGGACCGAGGGCCGCCGGGGCGCGTTGCCGCACGCCCGGGTCGTGCTGCACCAGCCCGCGGCGCAGGGCCGCGGGTCCATCCCGGACCTCATCCTGCAGGCCGACGAGCTGGTCCGGATCCGCGCCGACATCGAGGAGATCCTGGCCCGCCACACCGGGCAGACCGTGGAACGGCTGCGTGCCGACACCGACCACGACCGGGTGTTCACCGCGGCTGCGGCGCGCGACTACGGCCTGCTCGACACGGTGCTCGAGCCGCAGCCGCCGCGGACCCGGGAACGCCGGTGAGGGTCAGGCGGCGAGCGCGTAGGCGCACTGCGGCCCGCGGGGTCGCGGCGCGGCCGCCAGACCGTCGGCGACGCCGCGGGTCAGCCCGGCCAGGTCGGTCCCGAGCGCCCCGGCGACGGCGGCGATCATCTCGCTGGAGGGCTCCTTGCGGCCCCGCTCCACCTCCGAGAGGTACTGCGGTGACACCCCGGCGCGCCCGGCCGTCGCGTGCAGGGTCTCGCCGCGGACGTGCCGGCGTCGTCGCAGCTCGCGGCCGAGTGCGTGCCGCCAGAGGGGTTCGCTCATGGGGGCACGGTAGGGCCGGACGGTCCCCGTCGTCCCCGGGTTCCGCCCACAGCGGAACCCGGGGACGGGCGGTCAGGCCTTCAGGAAGTCGAGCAGGGCGGCGTTGAACTCCTCGGGGTGGGTGGCGTTGAGGCCGTGCGGGCCACCCTCGATCAGCACGAGCTGCGCGCCCTTGATCGACTCGTGGGAGCGCTTGCCGGACACCTCGAACGGGACGATCGCGTCGGCGTCGCCGTGGATGACCAGGGTCGGGATGCCGGCGTCGGAGACCTTCTGCACGTCGCCGCGGAAGTCGGTGCGCCCGAACGCGGCGATGCAGTCCAGGGTGCCCTTCGGCGACGCGAACTCGGCGATCGTGCGGTGGTGGACCCGGCTCGGCTCGCTGATCAGGTCGGTGCGGTCACCCGCGGCGAAGAAGTTCGTCGTGAACCCGTCCAGGAAGGCGATCCGGTCGCCGGTCACACCACCCTGGAACTGCTCGATGGTGGCGTCGTCGAGGCCGCCGTCGGGGTTGTCGTCGGACTTGTACAGGTACGGCGGGACGGCCGCGGCCAGCACGGCGCGGGCGACCCGGTCGGTGCCGTGCTTCGCGATGTAGCGGACGACCTCGCCGCCGCCCATGGAGAACCCGACGAGGGTGGCCTCGCGCAGGTCGAGGTGCACGAGCAGGGCGTGCAGGTCGTCGGCGAAGGTGTCGTAGTCGTAGCCGTCCCAGGGCTGCGAGGACTGCCCGAAGCCGCGACGGTCGTAGGTGACGACCCGATGGCCGGCCTCGACCAGGGCCGGGACCTGCTTCTCCCAGGAGCGGCCGGAGAGCGGCCAGCCGTGGATCAGCACGACGGGCGCACCGGACCCCTGGTCGGTGTAGTGCAGCTCGAGCGGGCTGCCGCTCTCGGTGCCGATGCTGAGCTGGGGCATGGGGCCCTCCCTGGGAGATCGGTTGTGTGCAACCGAAAGCCTACGCCTCCCCGGCGAGGAGTCATCACTCGACGGTGTCGACCTGCCCGAGCACGCGCTCCAGCACGGCGCGGACCGTCGCGTCCTCCACCGTGTAGTAGACGTAGGTCCCCTCGCGCCGGTTCTCCACCAGGCCCGAGAGCCGCAGCTTCGACAGGTGCTGGCTCACCGCGGTGGGGGCGGCGCCGACCAGGTCGGCCAGGCAGGCCACCGAGGACTCGCCCTGCATCAGTGCCCAGAGGATCTTGACCCGGGTCGGGTCGGAGAGCATGCGCATCGCGTCCGCCACCCGGCGGACCTCGTCCTCGGGCGGCATCGCGAAGCCGGGAATGGACTCGTGCACGCCGCCGAGAATACCTGCGTGACTGCGCGGATGGTCCACCGTCTCAGCATCTGGATGGCTGACTGCGTATCTTCGTGTATGCGCAGATACGGTTCCACGCATGCGATCCGCTCTCACCCTTCCCGAGGTCCGCTGGGCCGGGGCCGCCCTGCTGGCCTTCCTGGCCGCGCTCGGGGCCGACCTGCTCGGCGCTCCGTCCGCGGTGGTCGTCGGCCTGTACCTGGCCTGCTACGTCCTCGGCGGCTGGGAGCCCGCGCTCGAGGGCCTGTGTGCGCTCGGGGAGAAGCGGCTCGACGTCGACCTGCTGATGATCGTCGCCGCGGTCGCGGCGGCGGCGATCGGACAGTGGTTCGACGGCGGCCTGCTCATCGTCATCTTCGCGACGTCCGGGGCGCTGGAGTCGGTCATGACCGCCCGTACCCGGGCCAGCATCGACGCGCTGCTCGACCTCGCCCCGGAGAAGGCCGTCGTCGTCGACGACGACGGTGCCGAGCACACCGTCCCGGCGGCCGGGCTCGTCGCGGGACAGGTCGTCGTCGTCCGTCCCGGGGAGCGGATCCCCGGCGACGGCACCGTGCTCGACGGTGTGTCGGAGGTCGACACCTCCGCGCTGACCGGGGAGCCGGTCCCGGCCCGCACCGGCCCCGGCGACGCGGTGCTCGCTGGCACCGTGAACGGCACCGGCGTGCTGCGGGTGCGGGTCTCGCGGGACGCGGCGGACACCGTCGTCGCGGGGGTCGCGGCGCAGGTCGAGCGGGCCGCGGAGACCAAGGCGGGCCGCCAGCTGTTCATCGAGCGCGTCGAGCAGCGCTACTCGGTGCTGGTCGTCGCGGGGACGGTGCTGCTGCTCACCGTGCCGCTGCTGCTCGGTGCCCCGTTCACCGAGACACTGCTCCGCGCGATCGTCTTCATGATCGTGGCCTCGCCGTGCGCGATCGTGCTCGCGACGATGCCGCCGCTGCTCGCCGCGGTCGCGGTGTCCGGCCGGCGCGGAACGCTGGTCAAGGACGTCACCGTGCTGGAGGCGCTCGCCGAGGTCGACACCGTGGTGCTGGACAAGACCGGCACGCTGACCTCCGGCCGCCCGCAGGTGGTGTCGGTGACCCCGCTGGGGTCCCGGTCCGCCGACGAGCTGCTCGCCCTGGCCGGGGCCGCCGAGGCCGGCAGTGAGCACGTGCTGGGCCGGGCGGTCCGCGCGCACGCCATGGAACGCGGCCTGCGGCTGCCACGGGCCGAAGGGTTCACCGCGGTCCCGGGCGAGGGGGTGCGGGCGGTCGTCGACGGGCGGAGCATCGCCGTCGGGCGCCCGGAGCTGGCCGGCGACGTCGAGGTCCCGGGGGTCGCGGCGCTGCAGGAGGCGGGGCGGACCGCCGTCGTGGTGCTGGTGGACGGCGAGCCCGCCGGGGTGCTCGGGCTGTCCGACGAGCCGCGCCCGGGTGCCGCGGACGCGCTGGCCGCGCTGCGCCGGGAGGTCGGCGGCGAGCCGCAGGTGCTCACCGGCGACGCCGAGCGCCCGGCCCGGGTGCTCGCCGGCCGGCTCGGCCTGACCCGGGTCCGGGCCGGGCTGCTGCCCGACGGCAAGGTCGAGGTCGTCCGCGCCGAGCAGGCGAAGGGTCGCCGAGTGCTCGCCGCGGGTGACGGCATCAACGACGCACCGCTGCTCGCCTCGGCCGACGTCGGGCTCGTCGTCTCCGAGGGGGCGGGGGCGCTGTCCCTGGAGGCCGCCGACGGCGTGCTCACCCGGGATCCGCTCGGCTCGCTCGCGCCGCTGGTGGTGCTGGCCCGGCGGGCACGGCGGATCGCGCGGGCGAACCTGGCCTTCGCCGCCACGGTGATCGTCGTCCTGGTCGGGTGGGACCTGGTGGGGACGTTGCCCCTGGTCGTCGGCGTCGCCGGGCACGAGCTGTCCACGGTGCTGGTGTGCCTGAACGGGCTGCGGCTGCTCGTCGTCGCGCGCCGGGAGGACCGGCGGGCCCGGTCCGCCGTCGCGCCGGCCGTGCCGGTCGAGCGGGAGCGCGTCGGCGTCTGAGGCCCGCCCCTCACGCGGGGGCGGCGTCCAGCGCGGCCAGCGCCATCCGGCGCAGCACCGCGGCCCGGGCGTCCGCCCCGCGCGCGGACGGCTGCTCGGCCCGCGGTGCGTACGGCGTGGAGTTGAGCAGGCCGAACACCCCGTGTGCGACGGTGCGGGCCTCGGCCGGGGCGACGTCGGGGTGCACCCGGCGCAGGGTGTCCACCCACAGCTCGACGTAGGTGCGCTGCAGCCGTCGCACGGTGCGGCGCGGCTCCTCGGGCAGGTTCGCGAGGTCCCGGTCCTGCACGACGATCAGCTCCGGCTCGCGGGTCGCGAACGCGACGTGGAAGTCGACGAGGTCGGCCAGCGCGGCCCGCGGGTCGTCGTGGTGCACGCGGGCCCGCCCGCCGTCGAGCAGCCGCTCGGAGATGTCGATGAGCAGCTCCGCGAGCAGCGCCTCCTTGCCGGGGAAGTGCCGGTAGAGCGCGGGGCCGCTGACGCCGACCGCGGCGCCCAGGTCGGCGATGCTCACCCCGTGGAAGCCGTGCCGGGCGAACAGTCGGGCCGCCTCGGTGAGGATCTGCTCGCGCCGCGACGGGGCCTCCGTGCGCGTGCCCGCGCCGTCCGGGGGAGAGGCTCCTGCTGCGGCCATCGGGTGATCGTAGCGTCGTCGGTTAACGGATGTTAACGCCTGGTGCGGTCCGTCTCAGGTTGCGCACAGGTCGACGGCGATACCCTCGTGGGCGTGATGAGGACCCTGCGCCGGATGCGTGAGCGTCTCGGCGTGCGCGCGGCGTCCGCCCTGGCGGCGGCCGCGGCGGTCGCGATGGTGCTCGTCGTCGCCGGTGTGTCGCTGGTGCTGATCCTGGAGGGCCAGCTCAAGCGCAACACCGAGGAGGCGCTGCTGGCGAACGCCCAGCAGGTCGCCGAGCGGATCCAGGCGAACTTCGCCGACTACCGCCCCGGTGACCCGGCCAAGGAGAACGCGGTGGTCACCACCGCCCGCCGGACCGACTTCGTGCAGGTCGTGACCGCCTGGAGCGACCGGACCGGTGCCCCGGACGACCGCGTCGGGTCGAACGGCCAGGGGCGCAACATCGAGGTGTTCGCCGCCTCCGAGCCGCTGGACGACCGGCCGCAGCTGGTGGACTGGGTCCTGGCCCCGCACGAGACGCGGTCCCAGATGGACGTGCCGGTCACCTACCACGACGCCGGGGGCCCGGGGCTCGACCCCCGGTCCGGCCCGCTGGAGACCGAGGACATGATGGTCGTCGGGCTCGGTGTGCGGGCCTTCGACCGGCCGATCACGATCTACTCCGCCCAGCCGACCGACCAGATGCACCGGGCCGTCGACCTGGTCACCTGGCTCGTCGCGGGCGGTGTGCCGCTGCTGGTGCTGGTCGCCGGCGGCTTCACCTACCTGTTCGCCGGTCGCGCGCTGCGCCCGGTGGAGGACATGCGCGCCCGGGTCGCGGGCATGGGGGACAAGGATCTGTCCCAGCGTGTCGACGAACCCGTCGCGCGCGACGAGGTCGGCCGCCTCGCCCGCACCATGAACCAGATGCTCGGGCGGCTCGAGTCCTCCCAGGCCACCCAGCGCCGCTTCGTCGCCGACGCCAGCCACGAGCTGCGCAGCCCGCTCGCGACCGTGTCGACCGGGCTGGAGCTGCTCGGCTCCGGGATGCCGGAGTCCTCCGCGGACCGGGCCACCGTCGACGTGCTGCGCGGGGAGGCCTCCCGGCTGACCGGCCTGGTCGAGAACCTGCTGTTCCTCGCCCGCGCGGACGAGCGCGGCATCGCTCCGCGCCGCGAGGAGGTCGACCTCGACGAGATCGCCGACGCCGAGCGGGAGCGTCCGTCGGCCGAGACCGCCGTCGCGGTCCGGGTGACGAGCGAGCCCGTCCGGGTGGTCGGTGACCGCGGGCAGCTGGTCCGGGTGCTGCGCAACCTGGTCGACAACGCCAAGCGGCACGCGTCGTCGATGGTCGCGGTGTCGGTCCGCGCCGAGGGCGGCGTCGCCGTGATCGAGGTCGACGACGACGGCAACGGCGTCCCCGAGGCCGACCGCGCCCGGGTCTTCGAGCGCTTCGTCCGGCTCGACGAGGCCCGCGCCCGCGGCGACGGCGGCTCCGGGCTCGGCCTCGCGATCGTCGCCGAACTGGTCGCGGCGCACGGCGGGACGGTGGAGGCGACCTCGTCGCCGGAGCTGGGCGGGGCCCGGTTCCGGGTCACCGTGCCCGCCGCGCCGGCGCCGCTGCCCGAGGAGGAGACCCCCGAGCCGGTCGGTGCCGAGCACGCCGGCGCCGACGCCGGGCCCTCCGCGGAGCTGTGCGACGACCGGCCCTCCGGTCCGATCCCGCGGGTGACCACCAGGTCCCGGTGGGCGCGGGAGGAGGAGCCCGCCGACTTCGGCCCGGACGCCTGGGTGGGGCACGGCGGGCAGGACGATGCCGACCGCGGGGCGCCCGAGCATGTCGCGGTGCAGGCCGGGGCGGTGCAGGCCGGGGCGGTGCAGTCCGGGGCGGTGCAGGGTGCGTCGCCGCGCGGGACCGCCGGTCCGGGTGGCATGATGCGCACGCCCGGTGACCCGGCCGTCACCCACGGCTCGGGCACGGACGGTCGGCCCTCGGACAGCGCTCAGGGGACGGCCCCGCCCGACCCGGAGGACGACGTGTCCGCACCGCCCGCCCACAGTCGTCTCGACCCGCCGACCGGCCCGCTGCCGATCCGGCCGAACACCGTCGGCAGCCCGTTCGACGAGAACGCCACCCGGCCGTTGCCGGTCGTCACGCCGCGGGAGCAGCGGGGCCGCGCCGGCACCGCCGTCGCCGGCCGGGAGACGACCCGCGAGGCACGTGACACCCGGGACGCCGGGCGCCAGCCCGCCCTGGCCGGGCGCGAGCCGGTCGTCACGCCGTCGCCGCGGCGGCCGTCCGACCGTCGTCGCTGAGCGGGTCCCCGCAGGTCAGCGGGGCGTCGCGGGCGCGGGCTCGGACATCCGGTAGCCGACGCCGCGCAGCGTCTCGATGCTGTGCGTCCCGAACGGAGCGTCGATCTTGCGGCGCAGGTAGCCGACGTAGACCTCGACGACGTTGACCTCGCCGTCGTAGTGGGCGTCCCAGACCGAGCGCAGGATGTCGGTCTTGGTCACGACCTGCCCGGTGTTCTGCATCAGGTGCTCGAGCACGCCGAACTCGCGCGGGGTCAGCGGGATCTCGGTCTCGCCGCGGTGCACCCGGTGGGTCCCCGGGTCCAGCGTGAGGTCCCCGACCCGCAGGACGGTCGGTGCGGCCTCCCCGGCCCGGCGCAACAGCGCGCGCAGCCGGGCCTGCAGCACGACGAACGAGAACGGCTTGGTCAGGTAGTCGTCCGCGCCGAGGTCGAAGGCGTCGGCCTCGTCGTACTCGCCGTCCTTGGCGGTCAGCATGAGCACCGGCGTCCACACGCCCCGGTCGCGCAGGTGCTGCAGGATCCGGTAGCCCGACAGGCCCGGCAGCATGATGTCGAGGATGACCACGTCGTGCCGGCCGGTCAGCGCGAGCTGCAGCCCGGTGGGGCCGTCGTGTGCGACCTCCACCTCGTGCCCCTCCCCGGTCAGGCCCCGGCGGACCAGTTCGGCGAGCGGCTTCTCGTCCTCGACCAGCAGCAGGCGCACGTCTCCCAGAGTAGAGGTCGCCGCTGCCCGCCCTGGACGACGCGTGTTAACAACCGCTAACCTGTTAACAGTTATTAACAGACAGCGTTCCCCGGGAGGTCCGATGACGGCACCGCAGGCCCCACCCGCGCCGGCCCCGGAGGCCCCGCGGCTCGGCACGGCGGTGGACCCGGCCGACCCGCGCGCCGTAGAGAACGACGCCGCGCACCGCGCCCTGGTCGCCGACCTGCGCGACCGGCTGGAGCGGACCCGGCTCGGCGGGCCGGAGCGCTCGCGGGCCCGGCACGTCGAACGCGGGAAGCTGCTGCCGCGCGACCGGGTGGACGCGCTGGTCGACCCGTCGTCGCCGTTCCTGGAGTTGTCCCCGCTGGCCGCCCACGGCATGTACGACGACCAGGCCCCCGGCGCCGGGATGATCACCGGGGTCGGGCGGGTCGCCGGCCGGGAGGTCGTGGTCGTCGCCAACGACGCGACCGTCAAGGGCGGCACCTACTACCCGATGACGGTCAAGAAGCACCTGCGCGCGCAGGAGGTGGCGCTGCACAACCGGCTGCCGTGTGTGTACCTGGTCGACTCCGGGGGCGCGTACCTGCCCGAGCAGGACGAGGTGTTCCCCGACCGCGAGCACTTCGGCCGCATCTTCTACAACCAGGCGCAGATGTCGGGCCGGGGCATCCCGCAGATCGCCGCCGTCCTCGGGTCCTGCACCGCGGGTGGCGCCTACGTCCCCGCGATGAGCGACGAGGCCGTGATCGTCCGCAACCAGGGCACGATCTTCCTGGGCGGCCCGCCGCTGGTGAAGGCCGCGACCGGTGAGGTCGTCACCGCCGAGGAGCTGGGCGGCGGGGACCTGCACGCGAAGGTCTCCGGCGTCACCGACCACCTCGCCGTCGACGACGCGGACGCGCTCGCCCGGGTCCGCGCGATCGTCGCGACGCTCGGCCCGCGTGCCCCGCGGCCGTGGGAGGTGCGCCCCACCGAGGAGCCCGCCGTCGACCCCGCCGGGCTCTACGCCGCGGTGCCCACCGACACCCGCACTCCCTACGACGTGCGCGAGGTGATCGCCCGCGTCGTCGACGGCTCCCGGTTCGCGGAGTTCAAGTCCGAGTACGGCACCACCCTGGTGACCGGGTTCGCCCGGATCCACGGCCACCCGGTCGGGATCGTCGCCAACAACGGGATCCTGTTCTCCGAGTCCGCGACCAAGGGCGCGCACTTCGTCGAGCTGTGCGACCAGCGCGGCATCCCGCTGGTGTTCCTGCAGAACATCTCCGGGTTCATGGTCGGCCGCGAGTACGAGGCGGGCGGCATCGCCCGCAACGGCGCGAAGATGGTCACCGCCGTCGCCTCCACCCGGGTGCCGAAGCTGACCGTCGTCATCGGCGGGTCCTTCGGCGCCGGCAACTACGCGATGTGCGGGCGGGCGTACTCGCCCCGGTTCCTGTTCATGTGGCCCAATGCCCGCATCTCGGTCATGGGCGGCGAGCAGGCGGCCACCGTGCTCGGCACCGTCGGCAACGCCGATCCGGACGCGATCCGCGCCCAGTACGAGGAGCAGGGACACCCCTACTACTCCACCGCCCGGCTGTGGGACGACGGCGTCATCGACCCCGCCGACACCCGCACCGTCCTCGGGCTGTCGCTGTCCGTCGCCGCCAACGCGCCCCTGGCCGACCCGGCCTTCGGCGTCTTCCGGATGTGAGGCCCCCCATGGGATCGGCACTGTTCGACACCGTCCTGGTCGCGAACCGCGGTGAGATCGCGGTCCGCGTCATCCGCACCCTGCGTGCGCTGGGCGTCCGGTCGGTCGCCGTGTACTCCGACGCCGACGCTGCGGCCCCGCACGTCCGCGCCGCCGACGAGGCCGTCCGGATCGGCCCGGCCGCCGCGGGCGAGTCCTACCTGTCGGTGGAGAACGTGATCGCCGCCGCCCGGGCGACCGGTGCGCAGGCGATCCACCCCGGTTACGGCTTCCTGTCCGAGAACACCGCGTTCGCCGCCGCCTGCGAACGGGCGGGGATCGCCTTCGTCGGGCCGCCGTCGTCGGCGATCGAGGCGATGGGCGACAAGATCCGCGCCAAGCAGACCGTCGCGAAGGCCGGGGTGCCGGTCGTGCCCGGGTCCGACGGCGCCGGCCTCACCGACGACGACCTGGCCGCCGTCGTCGCCGACATCGGGTACCCGGTGCTGCTCAAGCCGTCGGCCGGCGGCGGCGGCAAGGGCATGCGCGAGGTCCACACCCCCGATCAGCTGGCCGACGCGATCGCCGGTGCGCGTCGCGAGGCCCGCGGTTCCTTCGGCGACGACACCCTGCTCGTCGAGCGGCTGGTCACCACGCCGCGGCACATCGAGATCCAGGTGATGGCCGACGCGCACGGCACCGTCGTGCACCTCGGTGAGCGCGAGTGCTCGCTGCAGCGCCGCCACCAGAAGATCATCGAGGAGGCGCCGTCCGCTCTGCTCACCCCCGCGCAGCGCGCGGAGATGGGCCGCGCCGCCTGCGAGGCGGCGCGCTCGGTCGGCTACACCGGCGCGGGCACCGTCGAGTTCATCGTGAGCTCCGACCGGCCCGAGGAGTTCTTCTTCCTGGAGATGAACACCCGTCTGCAGGTCGAGCACCCGGTCACCGAGGAGGTCACCGGCCTGGACCTGGTCGAGCTGCAGCTGCGCGTCGCCGCCGGAGAGCCGCTGCCGATCACCCAGGACGACGTGGTCCTCACCGGGCACGCGGTGGAGGCCCGGGTGTACGCCGAGGCCGCCGCGGTCTCTGGTGACGCGCTCACCTTCCTCCCGTCCGGCGGGCCGGTGCTGGACTGGACGCCGCCGCCCGGGGTGCGGGTCGACGCCGGGATCGAGACCGGCACCGTGGTCGGGTCGGACTACGACCCGATGCTGGCCAAGGTGATCGCCCACGGCGCCACCCGCGACGAGGCGCTGCGCCGGCTCGACGCCGCGCTGCGCGACACGGTGCTGCTCGGGCTCGACTCCAACATCGGGTTCCTGCGGGCCCTGCTCGCCGACGACGACGTCCGCGCCGGGCGCCTCGACACCGGGCTGATCGCCCGGCGCGGCGCCGCACTCGTCGACGACACGGTGCCCGCCGACGTCCTCGGTGCCCTCGCCGGTCTCGGGCTGCTGCGCCGGGAGCCGGCCGGGCCCGTGGTGGACCCCTTCGACGTCCCCGGTGGCTGGCGGGTCGGGGAGCCCGCCTGGACGGTGAGCCGCCTGGTCACCGGGGGCGCCGACGGTGCCGCCGAGGTGCGCGCCCGCGGCCGGGCGGCCGGGTTCGACCTGGCGCTGCCCGCCGCGGACGGGCCGGCGGACGGGGTTCCGGGGGACATCGCCGTCCCGGCGTCGGTATCACCCGCCGCGGCCGTCGTCCGGTGCCGCACCGCCGCCGTCGCACCGGGGGTCGTGGAGCACACCCAGGACGGGCGCACCCGCCGGTTCGCCGTCGCCGAGGGTGCCGACGGGGTCGTCTGGATCGGCCGCGACGGGCACGCCTGGAGCCTGCGGGAGCAGGCGCCGACGGAGGCCGCCGCGATCGCCGGCGGCGCGGGCGGGCCGGTCGTCTCGCCGATGCCGGGGACGGTCACCGTCGTCGAGGTCACCGACGGGGACGCCGTCGTCGCAGGTCAGAAGCTGGTCGTCGTCGAGGCCATGAAGATGGAACACGTGCTCACCGCCCCCGTCGACGGGACGGTGCGCGAGCTGAGGGCCCGGGCCGGAGCCACCGTCGCGAAGGACGCGGTGCTGCTCGTGGTCGAGCCCGTATCGGAGGAGCAGGCATGACCGTCGCCCAGGACACCACCACCGCCGAGGAGTACGAGGCGCTGCGCGCCGCGGTCGAGGAGTTCGCGCGCACCGAGGTGGCCCCGGTCATCGGGGACCTCTACATCCGCGAGGAGTTCCCGTACGCGATCACCGCGAAGATGGGCGAGATGGGCCTGTTCGGCCTGCCCGTCCCGGAGGAGTACGGCGGGCAGGGCGGCGACTACCACGCCCTCTGCCTGGCCCTGGAGGAGCTGGCGCGGGTCGACTCCTCGGTCGCGATCACCGTCGAGGCCGGCGTCGGGCTCGGTGCCATGCCGATCCTGCGGTTCGGCACCGACGAGCAGAAGTCGCGCTGGCTGCCCGACCTCGCCGCGGGCCGCGCGCTGGGCGCCTTCGGGCTCACCGAGCCCGGCGGCGGCTCCGACGCCGGCGCCACCCGCACCACCGCCCGGCTCGACGGCGGCGAATGGGTGATCAACGGATCGAAGTGCTTCATCACCAACTCCGGCACCGACATCACCTCGGTGGTCACCGTCACCGCCGTCACCGGTGAGAAGCCGGACGGCCGCAAGGAGATCTCGGCGATCCTCGTCCCGGCCGGCACCCCCGGGTTCACGGTGAGCGAGAAGTACTCCAAGGTCGGCTGGAACTGCTCCGACACCCGCGAGCTCTTCTTCGACGACGTCCGCGTCCCCGAGGCGAACCTGCTCGGCGAGCGCGGTCGCGGCTACGCCCAGTTCCTGTCCATCCTCGACGAGGGCCGGGTCGCGATCGCGGCGCTGGCGACCGGGCTGGCCCAGGGCTGCGTCGACGAGTCCGTGCGCTACGCCGGTGAGCGCGAGGCGTTCGGGAACACCATCGGGTCCTACCAGGCGATCCAGTTCAAGATCGCCGAGATGGAGGCCCGCGCGCACACTGCCCGGCTGGCCTGGCAGCACGCGGCGCGGCTGCTCGTCGCGGGCGCGCCGTTCAAGAAGGAGGCGGCGATCGCCAAGCTCGTGTCGTCGAACGCCGCGATGGACAACGCGCGCGACGCCACCCAGATCTTCGGCGGCTACGGCTTCATGAACGAGTACCCGGTCGGGCGGTTCTACCGCGACGCGAAGATCCTCGAGGTCGGCGAGGGCACCTCCGAGGTGCAGAAGATGCTGATCGCGCGCCACCTGGGCCTGTGACGACGATCCGTTCGGTCACCGAACGACATTCCCGTCACGCGCGTGACGACCGTGATGCGGTGCCGCGCCCGTGTCCGGGGTAGACCGGTGTCATGAGCAACGAGGTCAACCACCAGGTACGGCTCGCCGCGCGCCCGCAGGGCACCCCCGGCCCGGAGGTGTGGGACCACACCACCGAGCCGGTGCCCGAGCCCGGCGAGGGCCGCATCGTCGTCCGGGTCAGCCACATCTCGCTGGACCCGGCGATGCGCGGCTGGATGAACGAGGGTCGCTCGTACGCGCCCCCGGTCGGGATCGGCGAGGTGATGCGCGCGCTCGGCCTCGGTGAGGTCGTCGCCTCGAAGAACCCGGACTTCGCCGTCGGCGACACCGTCACCGGCGTGCTCGGCGTCCAGGAGTACACCGAGAGCGACGGCCGCGGCCTCCAGAAGGTCTCCCCGACCGCGGACGTGCCGCCGGAGCGCTACCTCGCGCTGCTCGGCATGACCGGCATGACCGCCTACTTCGGGCTGTTCGACGTCGGTGCCCTCTCAGAGGGGGAGACGGTCGTCGTCTCCGGTGCGGCCGGTGCCGTCGGGTCGGTGGTCGGGCAGCTCGCGAAGGTCAAGGGCGCCCGGGTCATCGGCATCGCGGGCGGTCCGGAGAAGTGCGCGTGGATCACCGACGAGCTCGGGTTCGACGCCGCGATCGACTACCGCTCGGAGAACGTGTCGCAGCGGCTGAAGGAACTCGCCCCCGACGGCGTGGACGTCTACTTCGACAACGTCGGCGGGGAGATCCTCGACGCCGTGCTCGGCAGGCTCGCGATGCACGCCCGCGTCGTCCTCTGCGGCGCGATCAGCCAGTACAACGCCGAGGGCGGCATGACCGGCCCGAAGAACTACATGAACCTGCTGGTCAGCCGGGCCCGGATGGAGGGCTTCCTGGTCGGGGACTACGTCCCCCGCTGGGGCGAGGCCGGCAAGGAGCTCGCCGGCTGGCTCGCCGAGGGCCGCCTGCACAGCCGCGAGGACGTCGTCGACGGCACCGTCGACGACTTCCCGGAGGTCTTCGGAAAGCTGTTCCGCGGCGAGAACACGGGCAAGCTCGTGCTCCGGCTGAAGCAGGGCTGACCCCGACCGGCACCATGGCGGGGTGCGCCTCGCCATGGCCCGGACCGCCGTCGTCGTCTCGGGGGCGGCGATCCTCGTCGTCGAGACCCTCGCGACCCGGCTCGTCGCGCCCTACGTCGGACTGACCCTCGAGTCGACCACCGCCGTGATCGGGGTGGCCCTCGCCGGGATCGCGGCGGGGGCCTCGCTCGGCGGGCGGTGGGCCGACGAGCGCGACCCGGTCGCCGTCGCCGCGCTGATGCTGGTCGTCGGCGGGCTGGGCACCCTGGCCGTACGGCCGGTGGTCCGGCTCCTCGGGCCGCTGCTCGGCGCCGGGCCGTACGCCGCGGTCGTGCTCGTCGCCGCGTCCACCCTGGTCTCGGTGACGGCGCTGGCCGCGGTCACCCCGGCCGTCACCAAGGCCCGGCTGACCGGGCTGGACCGCTCCGGCGAGGTCGTCGGCGGGCTGTCTGCCGCGGGCACCCTCGGGTCGCTCGCCGGCACCTTCCTCACCGGGTTCGTGCTGGTCGCACTGTTGCCGGTGAGCGCGATCCTGCTGGTCACCGCAGCCGCCTGCCTCGTGCTCGGGCTCGTCCTCGCGCCCCGTCGGCGGCGCTCGGACATCGCGAAGGGCGGCGCCGCGGCGCTCCTGCTGGCCGTCGCGCTCGTCGCGCTCTCGGGACGCTGCGACGCCGACACCACCTACTACTGCGCCGCCGTCCGGACCGACCCCGCGGACCCGGCCGGTCGCTACCTGGTGCTCGACGACCTGCGTCACTCCTACGTCCGCCTCGGCGATCCCGCGCACCTGGAGTTCGCCTACACGAAGCGGTTCGCCGCCGCGATCGACACCGCGTTCCCGCAGCCGCGCCCGGTCGACGCGGTGCACGTCGGCGGCGGCGCGCTGACCATGCCGCGCTGGCTCGCCGCGACCCGCCCCGGCAGCACCTCGACCGTGCTGGAGCTGGACCCCGGCGTGATCGACCTCGGGGTCCGGTCGCTCGAAGCCGGCGCGATCCCCGGCACGACCGTCCGGACCGGCGACGCCCGGGTGAACCTCGCCGCGCTGCCCGACGACTCCGCCGACCTCGTCGTGGGCGACGCCTTCGGTGCCCGCTCGGTGCCCTGGCACCTGTCCACCGCGGAGTTCCTCGACGAGGTGGCGCGGGTGCTGCGCCCGGGCGGGGTGTACGTGCTCAACGTGATCGACCGGTACCCGCTCGACCTGGTCCGGGCCGCCACCGCGACCGTCGAGTCCCGGTTCGCGACGACGATGCTCCTCGCCCGCCCCGACGAGTTCGCCCCGGCGGGGGCGGGAACGTCGTGGTCGTCGCCTCGGACCGGCCGCTCGACCCGGCCGCGCTCGACGCCGCCGTCGCCCGCTCCGGCGAAGCGGGCGCGGTCCTCGACCCGGCCCGCACCGCCGCGTTCACCGAGGGGATGCCGGTCCTGACCGACGACCGCGCCCCGGTGGACCAGCTGATCACCACCGGTCTGGCGGGGTAGGACGCCGACCCCTCCGTGCCCCGGGGTGCTGTGCCCCCGCTCGCCCTGTCCCGCGTGGCCCGCCCCCGCCCCGCTCGGCTGCACGCCGGGGCCCGCTGTGCCGCGCCTCCGTCGCCGGCCGGCCGGGCGCCCCGCCACACCGCGTCCCGCCACACCGCGTCCCGCCACACCCCGCGACCACACCCGCCGAGATGCAGCTCAGCGGGAATTGTGGATCTTCAGTGCCCGCTGAGCTGCATCTCGGCACCGGTGATCCGAGCACGGACGATCCGTCGGCCTGCCGGCCGTTCGTCTCGGTGGAATCAGTCCGGGCTCGGACGATTCGGTGCAGTTGCCGAGCAGCCTCGGGTGCGGCGGGGGCCCACCGGGGCGAGGCGCACCACCGGGGAAGCTGAGGCCGGCCGTGCGGGGGCCGGATCACGCTAGGGTCGGCGACGGGGTCCGGTGGGCCCCGTCGGACGATCGAGGGGGAGACGGGCGTGGCGACCTGGGAGGACCTGAAGGCCTACGTCGTGGTCCGGTACGAGATCGTGCGCCAGGGTGCGGACGAGCTGCGCTTCCGGCTGCCGACGACCGAGGACCGGGACCAGCTCGTCGTCGTGAAGCGGGTGCGGGAGGGCGCGGGCCGGCCCGGCGTCGAGGTCACCGACGCGGCGGCCGCCGTCGCGGACCCGGACCAGGAGTGGGTGCAGATCGAGTCCCCGGTCGCCCGGCTCGGCGAGGTCGACCTCGGCCGTGCCCTGGAGCTGGCCGGGCCGTCGGTGGTCGGCGGGCTGGCCGCGGAGGAGGGCGTCGTGGTGTTCCGGCACTCCATCCCGCTCGGCCCGGCCGCGCTCGACGGGTTCGAGTTCCCGTTCCGCCAGGTCGTCCACCTCGCCGACGAGCTGGAGCACGCGCTCACCGGGCGCGACGACCACTGACGTCACCGTGTCGTGACCCGGTTCACGAAGACCGGGGCCGCCGCCCTGTGAAGGATGTGGGGATGACGCGCGCCCGGACGACGACGATCCTGCTCGCAGCGCTGCTCGCGGCCACGATCGCCGGGTGTGCGCCACAGCCCGACCCGGCCGCGACGGGTGGAGGCGCCGCGGCGGACTGCGCGCCCGGTGCCCTGCCGACCCTGGCGCAGGGCACCCTGACGATCGGCACCGACCAGCCGGTCTACCCACCGTGGTACCTCGACGACGACCCGACGTCCGGCCGCGGTTTCGAGTCCGCCGTGGCCTACGCCGTCGCCGATGATCTCGGGTACCCGCGCGACCGGGTCACCTGGGTGCGCGTCCCGTTCAACGCCGCCATCGCACCGGGCCCCAAGACCTACGACCTGAACCTCACCGAGTTCTCCATCACCGAGGAGCGCAGGCGGGCGGTCGACTTCTCCAGCCCGTACTACGACGTGCGGCAGGCCGTCGTCGCACTGAAGACCTCGCCGCTGGCCCGATCCACGACCGTCGCCCAGCTGAAGGGCGCCCGGCTCGGCGCCCAGATCGGTACGACGAGCCTGGAGCAGCTGAACGCCTCCGTCGCCCCGACCACCCCGGCCGCGGTCTACAACACCAACGACGGCGGCAAGCTCGCGCTGTCCAACGGACAGATCGACGGGCTCGTCGTCGACCTGCCCACCGCGTTCCAGATCGTCGGCAGTGACCTGCCCGAGGCGACGATCGTCGGGCAGCTCCCCGCCGGGTGGACCCCCGAGCAGTTCGGTGCGGTGCTGGACAAGGACAGCCCGCTGACCGGGTGCGTCTCCGCCGCCGTCGACCGGCTCCGCGAACGGGGCACCCTCGCGGTGCTGGAGCAGCAGTGGATCCAGGCCGACGGGGCGGCTCCCGAGCTGCGATGAGCGCATCCGCCGCGGCCGCCGGGCCGCCGCCCCCGAGCCCGCTGGCCCGGGAACGCGCCGCGTACCGCCGTTCCCGGTCCCGCCGGTCCACGCTGATCGCACTGGCGTCGACCCTGGTCTTCGCGGGACTGCTCGTCGCCGCGGTGGCCGGATCACCCGGCTGGCCACGGGTCCGGGAGACCTTCCTGGACCCGCAGATCGCCTGGGAATCGCTGCCCACCGTGCTGTCCGGTCTGTGGCTGAACCTGCGGGTCCTGGTCGTCGCCGAGATCGGGGTGCTCGTCCTCGGCCTGCTGATCGCGGTGCTGCGGACCCTGCGCGGTCCGGTCTTCCTCCCGGTGCGGCTGCTCGCGACCGGCTACGTCGACCTGTTCCGCGGTGTCCCGCTGCTCGTGGCCCTCTACCTCATCGGGTTCGGGCTCCCGGCCCTGCGTCTGCAGGGGGTCCCCACCGACGCCGCCGTGCTCGGCACCCTCACGCTCGTGCTGGTCTACTCCGCCTACGTGGCGGAGGTGTTCCGCGCCGGCATCGAGTCGGTGCACCCCTCCCAGCGTGCCGCCGCCCGCTCGCTCGGGCTGACCCACCGGCAGTCGCTGCGTCTGGTGGTGCTCCCGCAGGCGGTGCGCAACGTGCTGCCGCCGCTGCTCAACGACTTCGTCGCGCTGCAGAAGGACGTGGGTCTGATCTCCGTGCTCGGTGCGGTGGACGCGATCCGGGCCGCCCAGATCGAGTCCGCCCGCACGTTCAACTTCACCCCCTACGTGGTCGCCGCGCTGCTGTTCGTGGCCCTCGCCGCCCCGACCGGGCGGATCGCCGACGCGTTCGCCCGCCGCGCCACCCGCGCCCGGAGCGGCTCGTGACCCCGGTGCTCGAGGTGTCGGGTCTGGTGAAGACCTACGGCGACCGCGTCGTGCTCCGCGGCATCGACCTGACCGTCGCCGAACACGAGGTGGTCACCCTGATCGGGGCCTCCGGCTCGGGCAAGTCCACCCTGCTGCGCTGCGTCGACCTGCTGGAGGACATCGACGACGGCCGCATCCTGCTCGACGGCACCGACGTGTCCGACCCCCGCGCCGACGACGCCGCGGCCCGCAGGCGGATGGGGGTGGTCTTCCAGTCCTACAACCTGTTCCCGCACATGACGGCGCTGCAGAACGTCGCGCTGGCCCCGCACGTCGTGCACGGCGTCGGGTCGGACGAGGCCGACGGGCGTGCCCGGGAGCTCCTGCAGCGGGTCGGGCTCGGCGACTTCGCGGACGCGTACCCGGACCGTCTCTCCGGCGGTCAGCAGCAGCGGGTCGCGATCGCGCGGGCGCTGGCGGTGCAGCCGCGGCTGCTGCTGCTCGACGAGATCACCTCCGCGCTCGACCCGGAGCTGGTCGGTGAGGTCCTGGAGATCGTGCGCGAGCTCGCCCGGGACGGGGTGACGATCCTGATGGCCACCCACGAGATGGGGTTCGCCCGCCAGGTCGCGGACCGGGTCTGCTTCCTCGACGAGGGCGTCGTCCTGGAGTCGGGCCCGCCGGAGCAGGTGCTCGGGGAACCGGTCGAGGAGCGCACCCGCCGGTTCCTCGCCCGCATCATCGCCGCGGGACGGCTCGGCTGACGGCTGCGGCCGCCGTCACACTTGACCTGAAGTGGGGTTCAGCTACCAGGCTCCTGGCATGGCCGACTACACGCTTCCGGACCTGCCCTACGACTACTCCGCGCTCGCCCCGCACATCGCGCCCGAGATCATGGAGCTGCACCACTCCAAGCACCACAACACCTACGTCCAGGGCCTCAACACCACCCTCGACAAGCTCGCCGAGGCCCGGGACCGCAACGACTTCGGCGCCATCGTCGGACTCGAGAAGACCCTCGCGTTCAACCTCGGCGGCCACGTCAACCACTCCGCCTTCTGGAACAACCTCTCCCCCGACGGCGGCGACAAGCCCACCGGCGACCTCGCCGCCGCCATCGACGAGGACTTCGGCTCCTTCGACGGATTCCAGGCCCACTTCACCGCCGCCGCCACCACCATCCAGGGCTCCGGCTGGGCCATCCTCGGCTACGACCAGCTCGGCGACCGCCTGCTGATCCACCAGCTCTACGACCAGCAGTCCCAGCTCCCCGCCGGACAGACCCCGATCGTCCTGCTCGACATGTGGGAACACGCCTTCTACCTGCAGTACAAGAACGTGAAGCCCGACTACGTCAAGGCCTGGTGGAACGTCGTGAACTGGGCCGACGCCGCCCAGCGCTTCGCCCTGGCGCGGGCGTGACCGTCGCGGATCCGGCGGGGGGCCTGCGGACGGCGTTCCGCGGGCACCCCGCCGGGGTCGCGGTGCTCACCGCGACCGGGCCCGACGGGCCGGTCGGGATGACGGCCTCGTCGGTCGCCTCGGTCGGGGTGGACCCGCCGGCGGTGTCGTTCTCGACCGCCCGCGACTCACGGTTGGCCCGTGCGCTCGCCGGGGGCGGGACGGTCGTCGTACACCTGCTCGACGACGCCGACACCGGGCTCGCCGCGGCGTTCGCCGTCCCGGGCGCGCAGCGGTTCGGCTCCGGTGTCCGGTGGGTGACCCTGCCGACCGGGGAGCCGTGGCTGGTCGAGGTGGGCACCGCGCTGCGCTGCCGGGTCCTGTCGGTCACCGAGGTCGGCGCGTCGTTGCTGGTCGCGGCCGAGGTCGTCGAGCTGCTCGGGCTGCGCCGCCGCGGCCGTCCGCTGGTGTGGGTCGGCCGGTCCTACCGCGCCGTCCCCGTCGGGGACTCCGACGCCGTCACAGCGGCTGCGGATGCACGTCCAGCGCCTGGTCGATGACCGTGCGCAGGCGGTTGAGCAGCTCGTCGGCCTCGCTCCAGGTGACCGCGCCGGTCGCGACGCCGTGACGCAGCTCCTCGGCGATGGTGCGGGCGAATCCGGTGGACCAGGTGTGACGGGGGTCGTTGCTCCGCATGGACGAATTTTGCCCTATGCGACCTGCGGTTTTCACCCCGGGTGCTCGAACCGTTCACAGCGCGTGTGCGATCGGGTGGGCGAAACCGGTGACCTCTGACGATGCTCGACGCAACGATGTGGGCGGTCCGCGCACCGGCCGATGACCCTGCGGCGACGACGGTGGTCCGATCGGCCGGATCCGGCGCACCCGCGGGTGGTCCCGCCGCGGAGTCCCCGGAGGGTCGGATCGACGAGCGGGCCGGTGTGCGTCACGATGATCGCCCGGCCCCCGGGCGAATCGATCCAGACGGAGTGTGCGCGTGACCACCTCGGAGTACAGCAGCATCACCCCCGGGGACCTGGCCATCGACACGCTCGGTCCGGCCCGCATCACCTCACCTCTGGCGCCGCTGCTCGACGCCCGCCGCACCACCGAGCACTACGTCGACGCCGGCGACCGGGTCCTGCTCGACGACACCGCCGCCGGGATCCGCGCCCGGGGCGTCGAACCGGAGGAGCTGCCGGGGCTGGAGCCGTGCGGGCCCCGCCGGCAGATCTACTTCGACCCGTCGAAGACCCGGGCCGGGATCGTCACCTGCGGTGGCCTGTGCCCGGGCCTGAACGACGTCATCTCCGGCCTGGTCCGCACCCTCACCTACCACTACGGCGTGCGCCGGGTGGTCGGGTTCCGCAACGGCTACCGCGGCTTCGTCTCCTCCTACGGCCACGACGTCGTCGAGCTCTCCCCGGAGTCGGTGCGCGACATCCCGGTCGACGGCGGCACCTTCCTCGGCACCTCGCGCGGTCCGCAGGACCCCGAGGAGATCGTCGACTGCCTCGAGCAGATGCACCTCAACGTGCTGTTCGTGATCGGCGGCGACGGCACCATGCGCGGTGCGATGGAGATCGCGCGCGTGGTGGGGGAGCGGGGACTGCGGATCGCCGTCGTCGGGATCCCGAAGACGATCGACAACGACATCCCGTTCATCGACCAGTCCTTCGGTTTCCAGACGGCGTTCTCCCAGGCCAGCGAGGCCATCCGGTCGGTCACCGTGGAGGCCAAGTCCACCCCCGGCGGGGTCGGGCTGGTCAAGCTCATGGGCCGCCACTCCGGCTTCATCGCCTGCTATGCATCGCTCGTGCGCTCCGACGCCGACGCCGTCCTGATCCCCGAGGTGCCCTTCGAGCTGGACGGCGAGACCGGCCTGCTCCACCACCTGCGACGACGGGTGTCCCAGCGCGGGCACGCGGTCGTCGTCGTCGCGGAGGGGGCGGGGCAGGAGATGCTGCAGCCGGTGGGGCGCACCGACGCCTCCGGCAACGCCAAGCTCTCCGACGTCGGCCCGTGGCTCAAGGAGCGCATCGCCGACTCCTTCGCCGAGGCCGGGATGGAGACCACCGTCCGCTACGTCGACCCCAGCTACATCATCCGCAGCGTCCCCGCGAACCCCTACGACAGCGTCTACACCGTCCGGCTGTCCCAGGCCGCGGTGCACGCGGCCATGTCCGGGCGCACCGCGATGGTCGTCGGACGGGTGCGACGCCGGTTCGTGCACATCCCGATGAGCCTGGCCGTCAGCCGTCGCAACCAGGTCGACCCGCACGGCGACCTGTGGATGGCCGTGCTGGAGTCGACCGGGCAGCCGTGGCGCTTCGGCGAGGACTCCGGCGCGCCGACCCGGGCCCCGCACACCTGATCAGTTCAGGTGGGCCCGGTGCCGCATCGCCTCGGTGCGCACCTCGTCCAGCACCTCGGCGCTCGAGCGCGACCCGCGCCCCGGACCGTCCACCCAGGACTCCATCAGTCGGGCCGCCTCGTCCCACCTGGCCTGCGCGGCGAGCACCTCGCCGAGCTCGCGGATGAGCTCCGGGCCCTGGTGCCGCAGGCCCAGCCGCATCCGGAGCACCCACTCCAGGCCGTCGTGGTCACGGGCGCGGCCGTAGGTCGCCCGCAGGTTCTCCAGCATCCGGGCGAGGATCTGGCGGGTCGAGCTGCGCGGCAGCATGCCGGCGTCGAAGGGCACCTCCGGGCCGGCGCCCGTCGTCGCGCGGAAGAGCTCCTCGCAGCCCGCCGGGTCGAGGCGTCTGCCGCCGTCGAAGGTGTCGACGAGGCGCTGGGTGCCGGGGACCCGCACGAGGAAGTGCCCGGGCATGCCGACGCCCTCCAGCGGCACCCCGGCCCGGCGGCCGACCTCGATCGCGACGACCGACAGCGTGATCGGGATGCCGGTGCGGCGTTCGAGGACGTCGGGCAGGAAGGAGTTGCGCGGGTCGGCGTAGTCGGTGGAGTTGCCGCGGAACCCGGCCTCGGTGAACAGCCGGTGCAGCAGCGACTCGAACCCGGTCACGCCGTCGGCGAGCTCGTCGAGCGTCGCGCGGGCCCGGGCGGTGGACAGCGCCGCGACCTCCGGGTCCGGGGCGCCGCCGGCGGCGATCGCCAGTGCGGCCTCGTCGAGCGGCGGTTCCGGCCCGGTCACCATCCGCAGGAAGCGGGTCACCGGGTCGGCGCGGTCGTGCCGGGTCACCCCGGGACCGTACCGGGATTCACGGGGGCGACATCGTGACGCGCACGACCGTGCCCGTCACCTGACCGGGATCGTCCTCCGCGGTCCACACCTGCAGCACGTCCGACAGCTCCGAGGCCAGCCACATCCCGCGGCCACGCTCCCCGGAGACCGGCGGCGCGGCCAGCCCGGGGAACGCGAGCCGGCACGTCGCGGCGTCGCTCATCTCCGAGACCAGCCCCGCCTCGGTGCGCCACATCCGCAGGACCGGGTGGCCCGACCCGTGCTCGACGCCGTTGCTGATCAGCTCGTTGACCGCCAGCACGAGGTCGGAGACACGGGTGGGCCCCAGCCCGGACAGCTCGGCCTGCCGCTCGACGATGCGCCGCATCGACCCGAGGTCGTCCAGGGTCACCGGGAGCGTCATGATCGGCGGCCCCAGCTCGTCCGGCGGGCGCTGCGGGTTCTCCGCCAGCAGCTCGTGGTCGTCGCGCCGGCAGTCGCTCGGGACCGGGACGCCGTCGACGAGGAACTCGTCGTGCAGGGCCCCGGCGCGCGCCCGGTCGGCCTCGGCGTCGGGGAAGCAGCACAGCAGCTCGACGGGCAGCGCGCGCAGGGCGTGAGAGAGGGCGAGATCGAGGCGGGTCCAGTAGGCGGGGTCCGCATGGGGCAGCTCGACCGGCTGGCCGACCGTGCAGACCCCGGACGCGCCGTCGGCCAGTGCCTCGCGCACCGCGCGGCTCCAGCGCCCCGCGACCGTGAACGGCGGGGCCGAGTGCATCCGGTCCGGCGAGCGGAACTCCACCCCGGCGTCGTGGCCGAGGGAGTGGCGCAGCACCGCCGCGCACCGCGGGTCGACGATCACCAGCGCACGGCGGCCGGTCTCCAGCGCCTCGGTCACCGGCCCGGCGATCGCGACGGCCTGGTGCTCGGGGTCCCGGTAGGGCACGGCCCGGTGGACGAGACCGTCCGGGCCGGGAGGCGGGGCGGTGGTGCTGGTCATCGGCGGTGGCGGGCGGTCGGGGTCATGGGGGTCGGCCTTCCACGTCGAAGCGGTGCCCGTCTGCTCCAGGCGGCTCCTGACGAGGTGACCATAACCAAGCTGCACGCCTTGTGTGGTCCGGGGCATGTGTGTTCGACGACGTGGCGCACCCCGGACGGCCCCCGGTGCGGTAGGGAGAGCGGGAGACAGATCACCGACCACGCACCACGAACGGAGTGACAGATGCGCGTCTTCGACGGAGTGGACGAGCTGCGGGCGGCCAAGGGGACCGAGATCGGGACCTCGCCCTGGCTGACCGTCACGCAGGAGCGGATCGACGGCTTCGCCGACGCCACGGACGACCACCAGTGGATCCACGTCGACGCCGAGCGGGCCGCGTCCGGCCCGTTCGGGACCACGATCGCCCACGGCTTCCTGTCCCTGTCGCTGCTGCCCAAGCTGGTCCAGTCCGTCTACAAGGTGGACGGGGTCAAGATGGGCGTGAACTACGGCCTGAACAAGGTCCGGTTCACCAGCCCGCTGCCGGTGGGCAGCCGGATCCGCGCCAGGGTCGAGCTGACCGACGTCAGCGACGTTCCCGGCGGTGTCCAGCTCACCATCGGCGTGACCGTCGAGGTCGAGGGATCCGAGAAGCCCGCCCTGGTCGCCGAGTGGCTGACCCGGCAGTTCGTCTAGGAGGAGAGACCCCATGCGTGATGCGGTGATCTGTGAACCGCTGCGGACCCCGGTCGGCGGGTTCGGGGGGGCGCTGCGCGACGTCCCGGCGCACACCCTGGCCGCGACGGTGATCCGCGCGGTGATGGACCGGACCGGGCTGGACCCCGACCTGGTCGAGGACGTCGTGCTGGGCCACTGCTACCCGACGATGGACGCCCCGGCGATCGGTCGGGTCGCCGCGCTCGACGCGGGCCTGCCGGTGACCGCGGGCGGCATCCAGATCGACCGTCGCTGCGGCTCGGGTCTGCAGGCGGTGCTCTACGCGGCCGCCCAGGTGCGGACCGGCGCGGCGGAGGTCGTGCTGGCCGGCGGTGCCGAGTCGATGTCGGGCGCGTCGTTCTACTCCACCGGGATGCGGTGGGGGGTCAAGGGCGGCGGGGTCATGCTGAACGACTCGCTGGCCCGCGGCCGCGTCACCGCGGGCGGGAAGAACTTCCCGGTGCCGGGCGGGATGCTGGAGACCGCGGAGAACCTGCGCCGTGAGTACGCGATCCCGCGCGCCGAGCAGGACGAGTACGCCGTCCGCTCGCACCGGCGGGCTGCCGCGGCCCAGGAGTCCGGGGTGTTCGGCGAGGAGATCGTCCCGGTGACCGTGCCGGGCCGCAAGGGCGACACCGTCGTCGAGCGCGACGAGCACGTCCGCCCCGACTCGACGGTCGAGAAGCTGGCGACGCTGCGCCCGATCCTGGGCAAGGACGACCCGGACGCCACGGTGACCGCGGGCAACGCCTCGGGCCAGAACGACGGCGCCGCGATCTGCGTGGTGACCAGCCCGGAGAAGGCCGCCGAGCTGGGGCTGCGCCCGCTGGCGAGGGTCGTGTCCTGGGGCCTGGGCGGGGTCCCGCCCAAGACGATGGGCATCGGCCCGGTCCCGGCGACGGCCAAGGCCCTGGACGCGGCCGGGCTGACCCTGGCCGACATCGACCTGATCGAGCTGAACGAGGCGTTCGCGGCGCAGGTGCTCGCCTGCACGCGGGAGTGGAAGTTCACCGACGCCGACTTCGAGCGCACCAACGTGCACGGCTCGGGGATCTCGATGGGCCACCCGGTCGGCGCGACCGGCGGCCGCATCCTGGCGACCCTCACCCGCGAGATGCAGCGCCGCGACGCCCGCTACGGGCTGGAGACGATGTGCATCGGCGGTGGCCAGGGCCTCGCCGCGGTGTTCGAGAAGGTGTGACCCGGTGCCCGGGGCGGCCGGTGACGGCCGCCCCGGCGACCGATCAGTGCCCGGCGCTCTTCGCGCGCTCGTAGGACGCCTTGATCTCGCGCTCGGCGTCGGCCCGGCCGACCCAGGACGCGCCCTCGACGCTCTTGCCCGGCTCCAGGGTCTTGTAGATCTCGAAGAAGTGCTGGATCTCCGCCCGGTCGAACTCGGCCAGGTGGTGGATGTCGCGCAGGTGCTCCTGACGGGGGTCGTCCGAGGGGACGCAGAGGACCTTGTCGTCGCCGCCCTTCTCGTCCTTCATCCGGAACATGCCGATCGCGCGGGAGCGGATGACGCACCCCGGGAAGGTCGGCTCCTGGACCAGGACCAGGGCGTCCAGCGGATCCCCGTCCTCGCCCAGGGTGTCGTCGATGAACCCGTAGTCGGCGGGGTACTGGGTGGCGGTGAACAGGGTGCGGTCGAGCCGGATGCGTCCGGTCTCGTGATCGACCTCGTACTTGTTCCGGCCGCCCTTGGGGATTTCGATGGTGACGTCGAAGTCCACGGTTCGTTGCTCCTTGAAGAGGGTCAGCGGTCTTGTGTCACGGCTCCACCGGATCCGGGGCGGGGCCGCTGGCCCGCCCGCTCCGGCGGTGTCGGTGCTGCCCCCTAGTGTGAGGGACCGGGTGGGCACGGGTGCACGCCGGTGAGGGCGGAGCGGGCCGATGTGGCCCGCGTCGCACCCCCGTGCGGGCAGGTCGGCCGCCGGACGAGCAGGTACAGGAGGGTCCGTGGGACGCAGGCATCGCCGGCCGGAGCGCAGCTACCGGCGGTTCGCCGTGGTCGCCGTCGCGGTGATGGCACTGGCCTCGCTGTTCGGTGCCGTCGCACTCGCTGGGCCGGACGCCCGCAGCTCGTTCGGGCTCGGCACCGCCGCGGCCCAGTACCCGCCGGTCCCGATGCCCGCCCTGCGCCCGCTCACGCCGACGGCGCCGGTGCCGAGCGCCGCCGGGATCACCCAGGCCCTGTCCTCCCAGCTCGACGCGCCCGAGCTCGGCGAGGTCACCGGGGTCGTCATGGACTCCGCGGCCCCGCGCGGGGTGAAGCCGATCTGGGAGCGCGACGGCAACCGCGGGATGGTCCCCGGCTCGACGACGAAGCTGCTCACCGCCGCGGCCGCGCTGCTGTCGCTGAACCCGACCGACCGGCTCGCGACCCGGGTCGTGCCCGGCCCGACCCCGGACTCGGTGGTCCTCGTCGGGTCCGGCGACCCGTCGCTGACCGCGCTGCCCGACGGCCAGGACGGGCTCTACCCGGAGCCCGCACGGATCGCCGACCTCGCCGAGCAGGTGAAGAAGGCCGTCGGCCGGCCGATCACCACGGTCTACACCGACGCGAGCCTCTGGAAGGGCCCGGCCGAGTCCCCGGGCTGGGGGCCCACCGACGTCGCGGACGGCTACGTCCCCCCGATGTCGGCGCTGATGCTCGACGGCGGCCGCACCGACCCGCTGCAGCAGGACGGCCCGCGCAGCACCGACCCCGCCGCGGCCGCCGGGAGGGCGCTGGCCCGCGCGCTCGGCGCCTCCGACGTCCGCGAGGGCGTCGCCGCGGCGAACGCGCCGGTGCTCGGCAGCGTGTCCTCCCCGCCGGTCGCGAGCCTCATCGAGTACATGCTCACCGCCTCGGACAACGTCACCGCCGAGGCGATGGCCCGCCAGGTCGCGGTGTCGAAGGACGCCGAGGCGTCCTTCGACGGCGCCTCGAAGGCCGTCACCGAGGCCCTGGTCCAGGCCGGCTACGACGTGTCCGGGCTCCGGCTCGCCGACGGCAGCGGCCTGTCCCGGGACAACCTGATCCCGGCCCGGCTGCTCGGCGCGGTGCTGGCCTCGGCCGCGGCCCAGTCCGACAGCCCCACCGACGTGCAGTTCCTGCGCCCGATCCTCACCGGGCTCCCCGTCGCCGGCGGTGGCGGCACGCTCGCCGACCGGTTCGGCGACCCGCGGTCGGTCGCCGGGCGCGGCGTCGTGCGAGCGAAGACCGGCACGCTGTCCGGCGCCTCCAGCCTCGCCGGGGTCGTCACCGACGTCGACGGCAGGCTGCTGGTGTTCGCGCTGCTGTCCAACGGCACCTCGCCGGCCGACGCCCGGCCCGCGCTGGACCGCATCGCGGCGACGCTGTCGCGCTGCGGCTGCCGCGGCTGACCCGGTCTCGCGCACCCGTCGTCGCGGGTAGCGTGGGCCGCATGGAGACCGACACGACCGGCCCGGTCACCGGCCGCAGCCCCGCCCGTCCCGGCGCCGGGCTGCCGGTGAACTGGTCCCTGGCCGCGTCGACGGCGGCCTCGCTGATGCCCGCCGGGCCCCGCACCACCCCCGCGGTGGCGGGTGCGCTGGTGGAGCGCCTGCGCGCCGACTCAGCCCGCGCCGAGGGGCACGTCCGCGAGGTCACCGGCCTCGGGGCGGACCTGCCGCTGCTGCCCGCCGACGTGCTGGACCGGCCCGCCTGGGCACGTGCCGCCGTCGGGGGGATGGAGGCGCTGACCTCCGGCGCCCGGCTGCCCGACTCACCGTGGCCGCTGCGCACGGTCACCGCCGCCGGCTCCGGGGTCCAGCTCGGCGCGCTGCTCGCCTACATGGGCGCCCGCGTGCTCGGCCAGTACGACCCGTTCGGCGGGCCCGGCGGGGCGGGCCGGCTCGTCGTCGTCGCCCCGAACGTCTACGCCGCCTCCCGCTCGCTCGACGTCGACGGCGACCAGTTCGGCCTCTGGGTCTGCCTGCACGAGGCCACCCACCGGCTCCAGTTCACCGCGGTGCCCTGGCTGCGCGACCACTTCGCCGGGCTGGTCACCGAGCTGCTGTCGCTGCAGGAGCCCGACACCGCGCGGCTCGCCCGGCTGCCCGACGCGATCCGCGCGCTGCGCGGCGAGGACGGCCGCAAGGCCGACGTGCTCGCCCTGGTCGAGCTGCTGCAGGGCCCCGAGCAGCGGGCCGTGCTCGACCGGCTGCTGGCCCTGTCGACGCTGCTGGAGGGACACGCGGACCACGTCATGGACGCCGTCGGGCCGGACGTGGTCCCCGACGTCGCGCTCATCCGGCGCCGGTTCACCGAGCGCCGCCGCGGCGGCGGGCTGATCGACCGGATCCTGCGCGCGCTGCTCGGGGTCGAGGCGAAGATGCGCCAGTACGCCGTCGGCGCCGCGTTCTGCCGGGCCGTCGAGCGCGAGGCCGGGATGGCCGGGATCAACCGGGCCTGGGAGTCGCCGGAGACGCTCCCGACCCGCGCCGAGCTGGACGACCCGCCCGCGTGGCTGCGCCGCGTAGCCTGACGGATCATGAGTCCGCCGCGGCGGCCCGGGTCCGGCGGGCGGTGCGGGCGGCACTGACCCGGCTGCCCGCCGCTGTGGCCGCCGCCCCGCCGCTGGTCGGCTGCTCCGGCGGTGCCGACTCCACCGCGTTGCTGCTCGCGGTCCGGGAGGTCGTCGCGGGGCCGGTGCACGCCGTCGTCGTCGACCACGGGCTGCAGGACGGGTCCGCCGGGCGGTCGGCCGCGCTCGCGGCGTGGCTGCGCGGGCTCGGCGTGACGGCGTCGGTGTGCCCGGTCGTCGTCGGTGACGAGGGCGGCCCCGAGGGTGCGGCCCGGACCGCCCGGTACGCGGCGCTGCGGGCCGCGCGGCCGTCGCCGTCGTCCCCGGTGCTGCTCGGACACACCCTCGACGACCAGGCCGAGACCGTGCTGCTGGGCCTCGGCCGGGGCTCCGGGGCCCGGTCGCTGTCCGGGATGCGCGAGTGGTCCGAGCCGTGGCTGCGCCCGCTGCTCGGGGTGCGCCGGGCCGACACGGTCGCGGCCTGTGCGGCCGCGGGCGTCGAGGTGTGGGCCGACCCGCACAACGCCGACCCCCGCTTCGCCCGTTCCCGGCTGCGGCACGAGGTGCTGCCGCTGCTGGAGGACGTGCTGGGCGGCGGGGTCGCGGCTGCGCTGGCGCGCACCGCGGACCAGCTCCACGACGACGACGCCGCCCTCTCCGCCGCCGCTGCCCGGTTGCTGTCCGCGGCCCGCGTGGCCACGGACGGTGAGCGGGCCGCGCGGGCGGGGGAGCCGGGGCCGGGTGATTCCGGTGACAACGGCCCACCGCCGGGTGCCGCCGTGACGGAGCCGGCCGGGCCCGGGGCGGGGGCCGGTGAGGCCGTCGGCACCCCCCTCGACGCCGGGGTCCTGGCCGGTGCCGAGCCCGCCGTACGACGCCGGGTCCTGCGGGAATGGCTCGCCGGAGCCGGCGCGCGGGCACTCACCGACGCGCAGCTGCGGGCCGCCGACGACCTCGTCGGGGCGTGGCGCGGACAGGGCGGGCCGGCGCTGGGCGGCGGCTTGGTGCTGACCCGCGCCCGTGGCAGGCTCGTGCTGCGCCGCCACAGCCGGCCGCGTGACCGGGCGTGACCGCGGACCCGGTGGAGGCGTCGACCGGACCGACACACGGTCCGTGCGAGGGGGTCGGGTGTACGACGGGGACATCTCCTCGGTGCTGGTCACCGAGGAGCAGGTGCGCGAGAAGACCGCGGAGCTGGCGCAGCAGATCGCCGGTGACTACGCCGACCTCGTGCGTGACGGCCGCGAGTCCGACCTCGTGCTGATCGGCGTCCTCAAGGGCGCCGTCATGTTCATGACCGACTTCGCCCGCGCGCTGCCCATCCCGGCCCAGCTGGAGTTCATGGCGGTCAGCTCCTACGGCTCGTCGACGTCGTCGTCGGGCGTCGTGCGGATCCTCAAGGACCTCGACCGCGACATCGCCGGGCGGCACGTGCTGATCGTCGAGGACATCATCGACTCGGGGCTGACCCTGAACTGGCTGCTGGGCAACCTGCAGACCCGCTCGCCCGCGTCGCTGGAGGTCGTGACGCTGCTGCGCAAGCCGGACGCGGTGAAGGTCGACGTCCCGGTCCGCTACGTCGGCTTCGACATCCCGAACGAGTTCGTCGTCGGCTACGGCCTCGACTACGCCGAGCGCTACCGCGACCTGCCCTACATCGGCACGCTCGACCCGTCGGTCTACGCCTGAGGGCGGCTCAGCCGAGCCCGGGCCCGGCGGGGGTGGCCAGCGCCCGCGGGTCCACCCCGGGCGGGGTGGCGGTGAACGCGTGCCCGCCGGCGAGCGCGAGACCGGCCGGGCCGTCGGTGCGGGCGGCGTAGTCCAGCGCCTTCGCCAGGTCGGTGTACTCGATGCTGGGCAGGTCGTCGGTGGTGGTGAGGCTGGACAGCACGCCGATCGCGCGGCCCTGCGCGTCGAGCAGCGGGCTGCCCGACTCCCCGGCCACACCGTCCTGCACGGCGAAGATCGCGTGCCCCCAGCCGCCGCCGACCTCGGCGGCGGCCGCACCGGCGCGCACCCCGACCGTGCGGACGCCGTCGGCGTCGGGCGGGTTGGTGAGGCCGAAGACCGGGGTTCCTGCGGGCAGCGGCGCGGTGCGGACCGCGCCGGGGCCGCCGAAGAACGGCACCGCGGTACCCACCGAGGGGCCGGCGCCCGCGGGCAGCTCGACGAGCGCGAGGTCGTTGTAGGCGCAGACGTCGGGGTTGCGCTCGCCCCGGGCCTGCATGGTGTTCCACGAGCTCCAGGCCAGCGTCCCGGTGACGGTCCCGCCGCGGCCGTGCACCAGCACCGGGGTGCCCAGCGGCACCGCGTCGGAGGTGCAGCCGTCGGTCTCGGTCTCGTCGCCGGTGCCGCCGCAGTGCGCGGCCTGGCCGAGGAAGGTGCGCTCGCCCGCGGTGAACACGAACCCGGCCGTGCACAGGCCCGCGCCGGTGGTCTCGGTGACGGTGCCCGGCCCGATCGACCCCGGCCCCGCGACGACGGCCGGGCGCGACGCGAGCGGGCCGGCGTCGGCCCGGGCGGTGGTCGCCGGCGGCGCGGTGACCACCGGCGGCGCCGGTGCGGCGGCCGCGGGCGGCGCGGTCACGGGCACGGCGACGGCCGCCCCGGCCGGCGCGGTGAAGACCGCCAGTGCCGCCGCGGCGGCGAGTCCGGTGGCGAGCAGCGACACCGTCCGCCGAGGTCCGGCCACCGTGTCGAGCGCCATCCGATCGTCCCTCCCGGCCCGCAGATCGTCGCCGCTGGTCCGGACGGAGCAGGGCGCCGCTGCCCTCCGCCGCCGTCCGGGTACCGAGCGTGCTGCACAGTTGTCCCACACGACGGTGCCGACGTGTGCGCCGGGACACCCCTGTGGGGGAACCGGGCAGCTCGCCGGTTCGTTCACCGGACGTCCGCCCGCACACCGGGCGGTCCGGCCAGGTCCGTCCGGAGCACTCCACCCACCGTGGGGCTATCCTGACGGGTCAGGGCCCTCCGGCGGGGCGGTACACCGTCCGCCGCCGCTGCCGAGAACCACTCCCGGGAAGGTGAAGGCCACCCAGGCCGACGTTGCATGGACCGCAAGCGCCTGCTCCGCAACCCGCTGATCTGGATCCTCGTCGCGCTCCTGATCTATCTCGGGTTCAGCCAGCTGTTCGACGACACCCGTGGATACACCGAGGTCACGACGTCGGTCGCGCTCTCCCAGGTGCAGTCGGGCAATGTCAAGGACGCCCTCGTCGAGGACCGTGAGCAACAGCTCCGCCTGACGCTGGACCGCCCGATCGAGGTCAACGGCAACGAGACCACCCAGATCCTCACCCAGTACCCGGCGCAGATCTCCGGCCAGATCTTCGACCAGATCCGCCAGGTCCCGGGGATCGCCGAGTACGACACCGTCGTGCGCCAGGACTCCTTCCTGTCCACGCTGCTGATCACGATGATCCCGCTGGCGCTGGTGCTGATCCTGCTGTTCTGGTTCCTGAACAACGCCCAGGGCGGCGGGAACCGGGTCATGAGCTTCGGCAAGTCCAAGGCCAAGCAGCTGAACAAGGACATGCCGAAGAACACGTTCGCGGACGTGGCGGGCGCTGACGAGGCGGTCGAGGAGCTCTACGAGATCAAGGACTTCCTGCAGAACCCGGGCCGCTACCAGGCCCTGGGCGCGAAGATCCCCAAGGGCGTCCTGCTCTACGGCCCGCCCGGCACCGGCAAGACGCTGCTGGCCCGTGCGGTCGCCGGCGAGGCGGGCGTGCCGTTCTACACGATCTCGGGCTCCGACTTCGTCGAGATGTTCGTCGGCGTCGGTGCCTCCCGCGTGCGTGACCTGTTCGAGCAGGCCAAGCAGAACGCGCCCTGCATCATCTTCGTCGACGAGATCGACGCGGTCGGCCGCCAGCGCGGCGCCGGTCTCGGCGGCGGTCACGACGAGCGCGAGCAGACCCTGAACCAGCTGCTCGTCGAGATGGACGGCTTCGACGCCCGCGGCGGGATCATCCTGATCGCCGCGACGAACCGGCCCGACATCCTGGACCCGGCGCTGCTGCGTCCCGGCCGGTTCGACCGGCAGATCCCGGTCGGTGCCCCCGACCTGGCGGGCCGTCGCGCGATCCTGGCCGTGCACTCCAAGGGCAAGCCCTTCGCCGACGACGTCGACCTCGAGTCGCTGGCCAAGCGCACCGTGGGCATGTCCGGCGCCGACCTGGCCAACGTGATCAACGAGGCCGCGCTGCTGACCGCCCGCGAGCACGGGACGCTGATCAACGGCGCCGCGCTGGAGGAGTCGGTCGACCGGGTCGTCGGCGGCCCCCGGCGCAAGTCGAAGATCGTCTCCGAGCGCGAGAAGAAGATCACCGCCTACCACGAGGGCGGGCACGCGCTGGCCGCGTGGGCCATGCCGGACCTGGAGCCGGTCTACAAGCTCACGATCCTGCCGCGCGGTCGCACCGGTGGGCACGCGCTCGTCGTCCCCGAGGACGACAAGGGCCTCATGACCCGCGCCGAGATGATCGCGCGGCTGGTGTTCGCGATGGGCGGCCGCTCGGCCGAGGAGCTCGTCTTCCACGAGCCCACGACCGGTGCGTCCTCCGACATCGACCAGGCCACCAAGATCGCCCGCGCGATGGTGACCGAGTACGGCATGAGCGCCAAGCTCGGCGCCGTCCGCTACGGCCGTGAGCAGGGCGACCCGTTCCTCGGCCGCTCGATGGGCAACCAGGCCGACTACTCGCTCGAGGTCGCCCACGAGATCGACGAGGAGGTGCGCAAGCTCATCGAGGCCGCGCACACCGAGGCGTGGGAGATCCTCAACACCTACCGCGACGTGCTCGACGACCTGGTGCTGGAGCTCCTGGACAAGGAGACCCTGAACCGCAAGGACCTCGAGCGGATCTTCGGGTCGGTGGAGAAGCGGCCGCGGATCACCGCGTTCGACGACTTCGGCGTGCGCACGCCGTCGGAGAAGCCGCCGATCAAGACCCGGCGCGAGCTGGCGTACGAGCGCGGCGAGGTGCTGCCTCCCGAGGAGGAGGAGCGCACCCCGGCCGAGGTCGGCTCGGGCTCCGCGAACGGCTACGGCGACGCGCCCGGCACCCCCGGTGCCTCCCCGTTCCCGGCCGGCGGCCCGGTCCCGAGCCGCCCGGACGCCCCGAACGACGGCGGGTACGGATCCGGGAACGGTGCCGGCAACGGGAACGGCAACGGCTACGGCGCGCCCGGCAACGGGCACGGCGCCCCGGCACACGGCTACGGCCGGGCCGGTTCCTACGGCGGCCCGGGGCAGCCCCCGCCGCCCGCCGTCGCCCCGAACTACGGTGCCCCGCCGGACTGGCGGCCCGCGACGACCCCGCAGGGGCAGAGCTGGCCGCCGCCGAACTGGGCGCAGCCGCCGCAGCAGGGCGGCCCGCAGGGGCCGGCCCAGGGCGGTCCGTGGTCCGGGCCGGGCAACGGCGGCAACGGCAGTGGCAACAGCAGTGGCAACAGCAGTGGTAACAGCACTGGTAACGGCACTGGTAACGGCACTGGTAACGGCACTGGTGACGGCACTGGCAACGGTGCGCACGGCAACGGTGCGCACGGCAACGGCGCGCCGGGTGGTGCGGACGACTCCGGCGCCGGCGAGCAGCGGCGCGGACACGACCCGGAGGCAGGACACTGAGCACGTCGACGACGGACGGACGCCTCGGTCCGGTGGAGTCCGCCGCGGTGGCGGCCGGGGTGACCCAGGCCGTGCCCGGCGGGATCGACCTGGACCGTGCGGAGCGCGCCGTCCGCGAGCTGCTGATCGCGGTCGGGGAGGACCCGGACCGCGAGGGCCTCAAGGAGACCCCGGCCCGGGTCGCGCGCGCCTACGGCGAGATCTTCGCCGGGCTGTTCGTCGACCCGGACTCGGTGCTGGAGAAGACGTTCGACGAGGGCCACGGCGAGCTCGTGCTGGTCAAGGACATCCCGATGTTCTCCACCTGCGAGCACCACCTGGTGCCCTTCCACGGGGTGGCCCACGTCGGCTACATCCCGGCCGTCGACGGGCAGGTCACCGGCCTGTCCAAGCTGGCCCGGGTGGTCGACCTGTACGCCAAGCGCCCGCAGGTGCAGGAGCGGCTGACCGCGCAGATCGCCGACGCCCTGGTGCGCAAGCTGAACCCGCGCGCGGTGATCGTCGTGCTGGAGGCCGAGCACCTGTGCATGGCCATGCGCGGCATCCGCAAGCCGGGGTCGCGCACCACCACCTCGGCGGTGCGCGGGCTGTTCAAGAGCTCGGCGTCCTCCCGCGCGGAGGCGTTGTCGCTGATCAGGGGGCGCTGACGTGGTCGCCCCCGGCGGGGCGCTGCCCGAGCTCGGCCGCTGCGCGGTCATGGGGATCCTGAACGTCACCCCCGACTCGTTCTCCGACGGCGGCCGCTACGTCGACCGGTCGCACGCCGCCGCGCACGGCGTCGCGATGCGCGACGCCGGCGCCGACCTCGTCGACGTCGGTGGGGAGTCGACCCGGCCCGGCGCGCAGCGGATCGACGCGGAGACCGAGCGGGAGCGCGTGCTGCCCGTGGTGCGCGAGCTCGTCGCCGCGGGCGTGCGGGTCAGCGTCGACACGACCCGGTCCGAGGTCGCCCTGGCCTGCGTCGAGGCCGGTGCGGCGATGGTCAACGACGTCTCCGGCGGCCTCGCCGACCCGCGGATGGCCGCGGTCGTCGCCGAGTCCCGGACGCCCTGGGTGATCATGCACTGGCGCGGGCACAGCGCCGGGATGGCCCAGCTCGCGGGCTACGAGGACGTGATCGGCGAGGTCCGGTCCGAGCTCGTCGCCCGGGTCGACCACGCCGTGATGTCCGGGGTCGACCCCGGCCGGATCGTGCTCGACCCCGGGCTCGGGTTCGCCAAGAACGCCTCGCACAACTGGGCGCTGCTGCGGCGGCTGGACGTGTTCGTCGACCTGGGCTTCCCGGTGCTGGTCGGGGCCTCGCGCAAGCGGTTCCTCGGCGAGCTGCTGGCCTCGGCCGACGGCGAGCCGCGCACGCCGGCGGGCCGCGACATCGCGACCGCCGCGATCAGCGCGCTCGCGGCGAACGCGGGCGCCTGGGGTGTGCGGGTGCACGACGTCGAGTCCACGATGGACGCCATCGCGGTCGCGGCCGCCTGCCGGCTCGGCGCCTCGCGCGCCCGCTCCCCGCGGGAGACCGGGCGGTGAGCGACCGGATCGAGCTGCGGGGGCTGCGGGTCCGCGGCCACCACGGCGTGTTCGACCACGAGCGCCGCGACGGCCAGGAGTTCGTCGTCGACCTGGTGGTGCACGCCGACCTCGCGCCCGCCGCCGCCTCGGACGACCTGGCCGACACGCTGCACTACGGCGAGCTCGCCGAGCTGGCCGCGGGCATCGTCGGCGGCCCGGCCCGCGACCTGATCGAGGCCGTCGCCGGGGAGATCGCGCAGGCCGTGCTGGACTTCGACGCCCGGATCGCCGCCGTCGAGGTGACGCTGCACAAGCCGTCGGCGCCGATCCCGCTGACCTTCGACGACGTCGCGGTGGTCCTGACCCGGAGCCGGGCGTGACCCGCGCGGTCCTGTCCCTCGGCTCCAACCTGGGTGACCGGGCCGCGCACCTGCGTACGGTCGTCGCGGACCTGGGGTCGGCCGTCGTGGCGGTGTCGCCGGTGTTCGAGACGGCGCCCTGGGGCGTGACCGACCAACCGGACTTCCTCAACGCGGTGCTCGTCGCCGACGACCCGGCACTCGACGCCCGGGGCTGGCTGCGCCGCGGGCAGGCACTCGAGGACGCCTCGGGCCGGGTCCGCGAGCAGCGGTGGGGGCCGCGCACCCTCGACGTCGACATCGTGCAGGTGACCGACGACGGCGCCCCGGTGACCTCGGACGACCCGGAGCTGCTCCTGCCGCACCCCGGCACCCCCGACCGGGCCACCGTGCTGCTGCCGTGGCTGCTCGCCGAGCCCGGCGCCGTCCTGCACGGGCACGGCCCGGTCGCCGACCTGCTGGACCGGCTCGGCCCGGACGGCTGCGCGGGCGTGCACCGCCGCGACGACGTCGTGCTGCGGGACCCGGCATGACCGCGCCCGGACCGGGCGGTCAGCGCCCCGGGCGCGGCCCGGACGACGACCCGCGCCCGACCGTGCGCCCGACCCGGGTCCGCGACGTCGCCGCCATCGCGGTGGTCGCGGCCCTGCTCGGCAACATTCTCGTCCAGCTGACCTACGGGATGCTGCCGACGTTGCCGGTCGCCGCGGCGGTCGTCGTCGCGGTGCTCGCCGCCGCCGAGGCCGCGGGCGGGGTCGTGGTGCGGCGCCGGATCGACCGCCGGAACGGGGCCGCGCCGGTGCCGCCGCTCGTCGCGGCCCGGGCGGTGCTGCTCGCGAAGGCCTCCGCGGTCGGGGGCGCGGTCGTCGCCGGGTTGTGGGTGGGCGTGCTGATGCACACGTTGCCGCGGGCCGCGGTCGTGGTGGCCGCGTTCCGGGACAGCGTCGTCGCCGGGGTCGGCCTGGTCAGCGCGCTGCTGCTGGTCGGTGCCGCGTTCTGGCTGGAGTACTGCTGCCGTTCCCCCGACGACCCGGACGACACCGACGGTGGGATCCGTGCCGGCTGAGGCGCGTCCCCCCGCGCGGCGGGGGCGGTTCTCTACGCTGGAGGGTCATGACGTCCCCGACGCTCGGCCGCCCGTACGCCCCGGTGCCGGCGCCGTCGGCCAAGCGACGGGGCGTGCTGCTGCCGGTCGTGGGCCTGGTGGTGCTGGCCCTGCTCGCGGTGATCACGCTCGGGGTGCTGCAACGCGCGATCGGGACGCCGGGAGTGGTCGTCGGGACCCTGGCCGCGCTGCTGCCGGTCGTGCCGGTGGTGGCGGCGTTCCTCTGGGTGGACCGCTGGGAGCCCGAGCCGCCGCGGATGCTGATGGGTGCGTTCCTCTGGGGCGCCGGGTTCGCCGCACTGGTCGCCCTGCTGATCAACACCAGCGCCTCGGCGGTGCTCGACGCGGCCGCCGGCCGCGGCGCGGGTGACCTGTTCGGCCCGGTCGTGGTCGCCCCGGTCGTCGAGGAGTTCACCAAGGGACTGTTCCTGATCGGGCTGCTGCTGTTCCGGCGCCGTGAGTTCGACGGGATCGTCGACGGCGTCGTCTACGCCGGGATCGTCGCCGCCGGGTTCGCGTTCAGCGAGAACATCCTCTACCTGGGCCGCGCGGTGTCCGAGCCGGAGTCGGCCGGGGTCCTCGCGACGCTGTTCGTCCGCGGCGTCGCCTCGCCGTTCGCGCACCCGCTGTTCACCTGCATGATCGGCATCGCTGCCGGGATCGCGGCGGCCAGCCGCAGCATCGGGGTCCGGGTGCTGGCGATGATCGCCGGCTACATCGCCGCGGTGGTGCTGCACGCGCTCTGGAACGGCGCGTCGGTGCTGGCCGCGACGCCCGGCGGCTTCTACCAGATCTACCTGTTCGTGATGGTCCCGATCTTCGTGGGGCTGATCCTGCTCGTGGTGTTCGCCCGTCGCCGCGAGGCGCGGATCGTCGCCGCCCAGCTGCCCGGGTTCGCCGCCGCGGGGTGGATCGCGCCCAGCGAGGTGCCCCTGCTGGCCCGGCTGTCCCGGCGGAGGGGCTGGCGCACGCTGGTGCGGCGCCGCTCCGGCCCGGCCGCGGCGAAGGCCGTCGCCGACTACCAGTCCGCGGTCACCGAGCTGGCGTTCATGCGGAACCGGATCGCGCGCGGCGCGGTGCGGGAGAGCGCCCACGCCCTGCACGACGAGAAGCTGGCCGCGCTGCTGCGGGCCCGCGCCGTCGCCGTCGGGGTGCCGGAGGCGCTGGTCGCGGCCTGGGCGCGGCAGCGTCCGTCGGACTGGGAGCCGCCGCCCCCGGCCGCGCCGGACGGCAGCTTCTCGGGCCAGTTCCGCATCCCGACCTTCCCCGACGGCGGCGGCTCGGCCGCCGCCGGCCCGCCCGTACCGCCGCTCCCGCCCGGCCCCGTCACGCTGGCGGCCGCCGCGCCGTGGGGACGGCCCGACGAGCTGCGCCCGCCCCGGTGGGCGGAGGCCCGGCGGAGCCCCACCCCGCCGGCGCCGGACACCCGGCCCGCCGGTGGCCCGGGGGCTCCCGGTCGCCCACAGGACCCGACCGCGCGCCCCAGCACCGGCACCGGATCCAGCTCCAGCACCGGACCCGGTTTCCGGGCCCCCGGCTCCCCGGGCGCTCGGTCCGCGCAGTCCGGCTCCCCGGCCCCGGCCTCCCCGGCCTCGGGCTCCGGAGTGCCCGGCTCGGGAGGGCCCGGCTCAGGTGGGCCTGGCTCAGGTGGGCCTGGCTCAGGTGGGCCTGGCTCAGGGGGGCCTGGCTCGGGAGGATCCGGTCCCACCACGGCCCGCTCCGCCGGGCACGACGGCGCTGCCCGCGGGTTCCGCCCCGGCACGTCCGGGCCTTCCGGCCCCGGCCCCGTTCCCAGCCCCGGCCCCGTGCCCGGGCCAGGTAGCGGGCCGGTCTCGGCGGGCACCGGACCGGGGACGGGAGACGGCGTCACCCGGCCCGTCGGCCGCCCCGAGTCCCCGGCCACCGAGCACCGGGGCCGCCACCACGACGACCCGTCCGACCCCGGCCCGACCCGCCCGATGCGCCGCCCGGACGACGAGCCGGACCGCCCCCGCTGACCACCAGCCGGTGATCACCGGTCGTGGAGCCCTGCGTCCGCCTCGCGAACGCTCCGCTCCACAACCGTCGATCACGGGCGGGGCCGGGGTGAGGCCGGTCTCAGGAGCGCGCCCCGGACCCGGGGCCCGTCTACCCTCGCCTCCGGCGCGCGGCCACCGGAGGTCGCGCCGACCGCGGATTGCCCGACCGGTACCCCACCAGGACCGGAACGGGAGGAAACGGATTCTCGTGATGGACTCTGCGATCGATGGCGGTCGCCCCGCGCGGCTCGCGGTCGGGGTGGTCTCGGCCGGTCGGGTCGGCCCGGTGCTCGGTGCGGCGCTCGCCCGCGCGGGCCACGTCGTCGTCGCGGCCTCGGGGGTCTCCCAGGCCTCGGTGCGCCGGGCGGAGACCCTGCTCCCCGACGTCCCCCTGCTCCCGCCCGACGAGGTCTGCTCCCGCGCCGACCTGGTCCTGCTCGCCGTCCCCGACGACGTCCTGCCCGGCCTGGTCCGCGGCCTCGCCGCCGCCGGCTGCTTCCGCCCGGGCCAGATCGCCGTCCACACGGCGGGGTCGCGCGGCGTCGCGGTGCTGGACCCGGCGACGGAGCAGGGCGTACTGCCGCTGGCGCTGCACCCGGCGATGACCGTGACCGGCCGCCCCGAGGACGTCGAGCGGCTCGCCGCCTGCTGCATCGGCGTCACCGCACCCGGCGACCCGGAGCACGGCGACCCGCGCGACGCCGTCGGCTGGAGCGTCGCCGAGGCGCTCGTGCTGGAGATGTCGGCCGAGCCCGTCCGCATCCCGGAGGCGATGCGTCCGCTGTACCACGCCGCACTCGCCCACGGCGCCAACCACCTGACCACGCTGGTCGGGGACTGCGTGCAGCTGCTGGAGACCGCGGGCATCGCGCCCGCGGAGCGTCTGGTCGCGCCGTTGCTGTCGGCCGCGCTGGACAACGCGCTGCGTCACGGCGACCGCGCGCTGACCGGACCGGTCGCCCGCGGCGACGCCGGCACCGTCCGGACCCATCTGGCCCGCATCGGCGACGCCGACCCCGACCTGGCCGCCGTCTACCGCGCGCTGGCCGGGCGGACCGCCCACCGCGCCGCCGCCGCCGGGCTCCTCGGCCCCGACGGCGTCCGCGACATCGAGACCGCACTGGAGGAGAAGTGAGCACCCCCGGCTCCACCCGGAACGGGTACGGCACCGGCCGGCTGACCGTGCACAGCGACCCGGCGAAGCTCGCCGCGGTCACCCGTGCGCTGCGCGGCGCCGGCCGCAAGGTCGTCCTCGTCCCCACGATGGGCGCGCTGCACGAGGGCCACCGCGAGCTGATCCGGCACGCCAAGCGGATCCCCGGCGCCGTCGTCCCGGTCGTGTCGATCTTCGTGAACCCGCTGCAGTTCGGTGCGGACGAGGACCTCGACCGCTACCCGCGCCCGATCGAGGCCGACCTCGACGCCTGCCGCGACGAGGGAGTCGAGCTGGTGTTCACCCCGCAGGTCGAGCACATGTACCCGCCGGGCTCGCAGACTCGGGTCACCGCAGGACCGCTCGGCGACGAGCTGGAGGGCGCCTCCCGCACGGGCCACTTCGACGGCGTCCTCACCGTCGTGTCGAAGCTGTTCCACATCGTCGGCCCGGACGTCGCGCTGTTCGGCGAGAAGGACTACCAGCAGCTCACGCTGATCCGGCGGATGGTGCGCGACCTGGACTTCCCGACCCGGGTCGTCGGCGTCCCGACCGTCCGCGAGGACGACGGGCTGGCCCTGTCCTCGCGCAACGTCTACCTCGACCCCGGTCAGCGCCGCGCTGCCGCCGTGCTGTCGCGGGCGCTGGCCGCCGGTGCCGCGGTGTCGGTCCGCGGGCACGACGCGGTGCTGGAGGCCGCCCGCGCCGAGCTGGCGACCGAGCCGGAGGTCGACGTCGACTACCTGGAGCTGCGCGACGCCGACCTCGGCCCCGCTCCCGCTCCGGGCGGCGGGGACGGCCGCCTGCTCGTCGCCGCCCGGGTCGGCACCACCCGGCTCATCGACAACGCCCCCATCGCGTTCTGACCGCCTCCGAGGAGAACCGCCGTGAACCGCACGATGATGAAGTCCAAGATCCACCGCGCCACCGTGACGCAGGCCGACCTGCACTACGTCGGCTCGGTCACCGTCGACGCCGACCTGATGGCGGCCGCCGACCTCCTCGAGGGCGAGCAGGTCAGCATCGTCGACATCACCAACGGCGCCCGCCTGGAGACCTACGTGATCACCGGTGAGCCCGGCTCCGGGGTGATCGGCATCAACGGCGCCGCCGCGCACCTGGTGCACCCCGGTGACCTGGTCATCCTGATCTCCTACGGCTCCTACGACGAGGCCGAGCTGCGCGACTACAGCCCGCGCGTCGTCTTCGTCGACGCCGACAACCGGATCGCGGACCTGGGCGCCGACCCGGGGCACGCCCCGGCAGGCTCGGGTCTGCTGACCAGCGCGGCCCGGTAGGGACGACGCGGTGCTGCTCTGCATCGACGTCGGGAACACCCACGTCTCGCTGGGGCTCTACCCCGACACCGGGACCGATGCGGAGGGGCTCGACCCGGTGCCGGAGCGGCGCTGGCGGCTGCGCACCGACACCTCCGCCACCGCCGACGAGCTGGACCTCACCGTCTCCGGGATGCTCGGCGCGCACTTCCCCGAGGTCACCGCGGTCGCCGCGCTGTCCACGGTGCCCGGGCCGTCGCGGGAGCTGCGCACCCTGCTCGCGCGCTGGTCGGACCGGATGCGGACGCTCGTCGTCGGGCCGGGGGTGCGGACGGGCGTGCCGCTGCTGGTGGACCACCCGCGCGAGGTGGGCGCGGACCGAGTGGTGAACTCGCTCGCCGCGCACCACCTGTTCGGTACCACCTGCATCTGCGTCGACCTCGGGACCTGCACGAACATCGACGTGGTCACCGCGAAGGGCGAGTTCCTCGGCGGCGCGCTGGCCCCGGGCGTCGACATCGCGATGCAGGCGCTGGCCGAGCGGGCGTCGTCGCTGCGGCCGGTGGACCTGGTCGAGCCGCGCTCGGTGATCGGCCGCACGACGGTCGAGGCGGTCCAGGCCGGGGTGCTCTACGGGGCGGCAGGTCAGGTCGACGGGCTGGTCCGCCGGATCCTGGCCGAGCTGGGGCCGGACGCGCTGCCGGTCAGCGTGATCGTCACCGGCGGGCTCGCGGAACTCGTCCACGGGCGCGCCGACACCGTCACCCACCATGTCCCGGACCTGACCCTGCACGGGCTGCGGCTGACCCACCTGCGCCACCACCGGACCCGCTGACGGGCTGCCGACGGGGCTCAGGCGCGCCGGGCCCGCCACACGATGGTGCGCATCGGCATCGTGAACCGGCCGTCGGCGTCGGCGACCCGCTCGCGCAGGAAGCCACGCACGGCGGCGAACACCGCGTCGCGCTCGTCGGGGGTGCTCAGGAGTGCCCAGGAGTGGGTGGCGATGTCGGCGACGTGCTGCTCGACGCCGGTCGCCCGCGGCCAGGTGACCTGCTCCTGGTGCGCGTCGGTGAACCAGGGCTCGCCGGGCATCCGGGGCGGGGTGCCGCCCCCGGCCGCGTTCCCGGGGACCCGCCGTCCACGCTCACCCACCTCGCCCAGCTCGCGGACCCAGCCGACGTCGGGGTCGCCGCTGTTCCACAGCCCGGCCAGCACCCCGCCGGGGCGCAGCACCCTGGCGATCTCCGGTACGGCCCGGTCCAGGTCGAACCAGTGCAGGGCCTGCCCGACCAGCACGGCGTCGACGTCGCCGTCGGGCAGCGGGATCGTCTCCGCGGACCCGGCCCTGGCGTCGGCGCCGGGGGTGCGCGCCCGCAGCACCGCGAGCATCTCCGGGTCCGGTTCCACCGCCACGACGTCGAGCCCGCGCGCCACCAGTGACCGGGTCAGCTTGCCGGTCCCCGCGCCCAGGTCGAGGACCCGCACCCGCCCCGGGCCGGTCCCGGCCAGCGCCAGGTCGACGGCGGCGTCGGGGTAGGAGGGCCGGTGGTCGTCGTAGGCAGGGGCGACGGCGCCGAACGTGCGGCCGCGGTCCACCTCGTCGTCGGGCACCGTCCCACGGTAGGCCGGTGATCGGCCGCCGCGCGATGTCCCGACGCCCCGCCGCGTGCGCCGGTCGCCGGGCAGGGGGGTGACGACGGGCGCTCCCGGGTACCGCCGATAGCCTGACCTGCCGTGAACACTCCCGGCACCCCGACCGACCCGGCGACCGAGGCCGACCTCCCCGAGCAGATGCGGGTGCGCCGGGCCAAGCGCGCGGAGCTGATCGCCGCGGGCACCGACCCGTACCCCGTCGAGGTCCCCCGCACGCACTCGCTGCGCCAGGTCCGCGAGGCCCACCCGGACCTGCCCGCGGACACCGCGACGGGCGAGACCGTCGCCGTCGCCGGCCGGGTGATCTTCGTGCGGAACACCGGCAAGCTCTGCTTCGCGACGCTGCGCGAGGGCGACGGCACCGAGCTGCAGGCCATGCTCTCCCTCGACCGGGTCGGCGCCGACGCGCTGGCCGGCTGGAAGGCCGTCGTGGACATGGGTGACTTCGTCGCGGTGCGCGGCGAGGTCATCACCTCGCGGCGGGGCGAGCTCTCGGTGATGGTCGACGAGTGGTCGGTCGCCGCGAAGTCGGTCCGGCCGCTGCCGACCGCGCACAAGGAGCTCTCCGAGGAGAACCGGGTCCGGCAGCGCTACGTCGACCTCATCCTGCGTCCGCAGGCCCGCGAGACCGTGCGCGCGCGGTCCACCGTGCTGCGGACCGTCCGCGAGTCGCTCACCGGCCGCGACTTCATCGAGGTCGAGACGCCGATGCTGCAGAACCTGCACGGCGGCGCCACCGCGCGCCCGTTCGTCACGCACGCGAACGCACTCGACTCCGATCTGTATCTGCGGATCGCCCCGGAGCTGTTCCTGAAGCGTTGCGTGGTCGGCGGTATCGAGCGCGTCTTCGAGCTGAACCGGGTGTTCCGGAACGAGGGCATCGACTCCACGCATTCCCCGGAGTTCGCGATGCTGGAGGCCTACCAGGCCTACGCGACCTACGACGACATGGCGGTCCTGACCCGTGAGCTGATCCAGGCCTCGGCACGGGCGCTGTTCGGTTCCACCACGGTGCGCCACCACGACGGCACGGAGCACGATCTCGGTGGCGAGTGGCGTTCGGTGACCATCTACGGATCGGTGTCCGAGGCCGTCGGCCAGGATGTGACGCCGGACACCGAACTGACTGAACTGCAACGGATCGCGCACGAGCACGACGTCGACATCACCGATTATCCGACGGCTGCCCAGATCGTGCTCGAGTTGTTCGAGAAGCTGGTCGAGCACACCCTGCTCGAGCCGACCTTCGTGCGGGACTTCCCGGTCGAGGTGCGGCCGCTGACCCGTGCGCACCGCGACGACCCCCGGCTGTCGGAGTCCTGGGACCTCATCGTCTTCGGGGTGGAGCTGGCCACGGCCTACTCCGAGCTGGTGGACCCCGTCGAGCAGCGGGAACGCCTGTACGCCCAGTCGCTCAAGGCCGCGGCGGGCGACCCGGAGGCCATGCAGCTCGACGAGGACTTCCTGCGTGCCATGGAGTACGGCATGCCGCCCACCGGCGGCATGGGAATGGGTATCGACCGTCTGCTGATGACGCTGACCGGCCTCGGAATCCGCGAGACGATCCTGTTCCCGCTGGTCCGCGGGGAGTCCTGAACCGGTTCCGAACGCACATCCGACGACGTCCCCGGCCGCGAACGGCGACCGGGAACGTCGTGTTTGTCGGACCCGTACGAGTGGTGTGGGGCTCGTTTCGCCGCATTCTCCCGACCCGGGTCGACGCCACGATCATTTCTCGGATACTCTCTGATTCGAGTCGGAACCGGTACCCGGTGGTGTCGTATTGCGTCCTGCTATTGCGTCGCGCAGTCGCCGATGTCGGCCCCGGTCCCTCATCATGAACGTGTTCGGCCATTCAAGGAGGCTGCGGAGATGGCGCAGATCAAGGAAGTCCGGCTCGTCGACGATCTGACCGGTGACGCGGCGGACGAGACGATCGAGTTCGGTATCGACGGGCGCAACTACGAGATCGACCTGTCGGACGGGAACGCGAAGAAGCTGCGCGACGTGCTCGCCGACTACGTCGCCGCGGCCCGCCGGGCCGGGGGCGCGACCCGGCGTCGCGGCAGCGGCTCGGCGAGCACGGCGGCCCGCCGTCCGTCGGTCGACCGCGAGCAGAACCAGGCGATCCGCGAGTGGGCCCGCAACCGCGGGATGAAGGTCTCCGACCGCGGCCGCATCCCGACCGAGGTCCTCGAGGCCTACCACCAGGAGAACTAAGGTCTACCTCACCGAACGGGTCGGGGGAGGGGTACCGTCGCGACGGCCCCTTCCCCTTCGTCGTTGGGAGGCAGCCCGATGGCCCGCCCCGTCACCGATCTCCGGGTGCTCCGCACCGAACGCCTGAGCCCGCACATGGTGCGCGTCGTCGCCGGTGGCGACGGCCTGGCGGCGTTCCCCGACACGGAGTACACCGACCGCTACGTCAAGATCCTCTTCCCGCTCCCCGGCGTCGAGTACCCCGAGCCGCTGGACATGGACCGGGTGCACGCCGAGCTGCCGCGTGACCAGTGGCCCGCCCAGCGGACCTACACCGTCCGCTCGCTCGACCACGCCGCCGGCGAGCTCGTCATCGACTTCGTCCACCACGGCGACACCGGTCTCGCAGGCCCGTGGGCGGCCGCCGCCCGCCCGGGTGACCGGCTGCGGATGGTCGGCCCTGGCGGTGCCTACGCCCCGGACCCGGACGCCGACTGGCACCTGCTCGTGGGCGACGAGGCCGCACTGCCCGCGATCTGCGCCGCGCTCGAGCGGATCCCGGCCGGCCGGCCGGTCGTCGCCGTCCTGCAGGTGGAGGCCCCCGGCGACGAGATCGCCGTGCCGACCGGCCCCGACGTGGACGTGCGGTGGCTGTACCGCAGCGACGCCGGGGGCGACCCGGACTCGGAGCAGCTGCCCGCCGTCGTCGCGGATCTGGAGTTCCTCCCCGGCCGTGTCCACGCCTTCGTGCACGGCGAGGCGATCGCCGTGCGCGAACTCCGCAGGCATCTCACCCGCGAGCGCGGCGTCGCCAAGGACGACCTGTCGATCTCCGGCTACTGGCGTCGCGGGCGCGACGAGGAAGGGTTCCGGCAGTTCAAGGCGGCCGAGCGGGAACGCGAGGAGGCCGCCGCCACGACCGGCTGACAGTCGCCGGGAACACGGCAGGTGTCCCCCGTGTTACCGCCGGCACGTACCCCGGTGCACGTCAGGTGGAGGCGCCGGGGCCCCTTCGACCGATACAGTGGTATGAGGTCTCCCGCGAGGGTGGCCTGGCGCGGTGTCACGCGAGGGCGCAGTGTCGGTTCGGGCGAGCCCCGGACCGTACGACAGATGCTGGTCGCGCCGTCAGTGAGGCGCAGCAGGCAAGGAGTGCGAATTGTTCGAGAGGTTCACCGACCGAGCGCGACGTGTTGTCGTCCTGGCCCAAGAAGAGGCCCGGATGCTCAACCACAACTACATCGGGACCGAGCACATCCTCCTTGGCCTGATCCACGAGGGAGAGGGCGTCGCCGCGAAGGCGCTCGAGTCCCTCGGTATCGCTCTGGAGGGCGTGCGACAGCAGGTCGAGGAGATCATCGGCCAGGGGCAGCAGGCCCCGTCCGGCCACATCCCCTTCACGCCCCGGGCGAAGAAGGTGCTGGAGCTATCGCTGCGCGAGGCGCTGCAGCTCGGCCACAACTACATCGGGACCGAGCACATCCTGCTCGGGCTCATCCGTGAGGGCGAGGGCGTCGCGGCCCAGGTGCTGGTCAAGCTGGGCGCCGACCTCAACCGTGTCCGTCAGCAGGTGCTCCAGCTGCTGTCCGGCTACCAGGGCAAGGAGCCGCAGGAGAGCGGCACCGGTGGCCGTGGCGAGGGCACCCCGTCCTCGTCGCTGGTGCTGGACCAGTTCGGTCGCAACCTCACCCAGCAGGCCCGTGAGGGCAAGCTGGACCCGGTCATCGGCCGGGAGAAGGAGATCGAGCGGATCATGCAGGTCCTCTCGCGGAGGACCAAGAACAACCCGGTGCTGATCGGTGAGGCCGGCGTCGGCAAGACCGCCGCCGTCGAGGGCCTCGGCCAGGCGATCGTCAAGGGCGAGGTCCCGGAGACGCTGAAGGACAAGCAGCTCTACACCCTCGACCTGGGCTCGCTGGTCGCCGGTTCCCGCTACCGCGGTGACTTCGAGGAGCGCCTCAAGAAGGTGCTCAAGGAGATCCGCACCCGCGGCGACATCATCCTGTTCATCGACGAGATCCACACCCTGGTGGGTGCGGGTGCCGCCGAGGGCGCGATCGACGCCGCCTCGATCCTCAAGCCGATGCTGGCCCGCGGCGAGCTGCAGACCATCGGTGCGACGACGCTCGACGAGTACCGCAAGTACGTCGAGAAGGACCCCGCGCTGGAGCGCCGCTTCCAGCCGATCCAGGTGTCCGAGCCGTCGGTCGAGCACACGATCGAGATCCTGCGCGGGCTGCGTGACCGGTACGAGGCGCACCACCGCGTCACGATCACCGACGACGCGCTGACCTCGGCGGCGACGCTGGCCGACCGCTACATCAACGACCGCTTCCTGCCGGACAAGGCGATCGACCTGATCGACGAGGCCGGCGCCCGGATGCGCATCCGCCGGATGACCGCTCCGCCGGACCTGCGGGAGTTCGACGAGAAGATCGCGAACGTCCGCCGGGACAAGGAGTCGGCGATCGACGCGCAGGACTTCGAGCGGGCCGCGCACCTGCGCGACCAGGAGAAGACCCTGCTCGGCGAGAAGGCCGAGCGCGAGAAGCAGTGGAAGTCGGGCGACCTCGACGTCGTCGCGGAGGTCGACGGCGAGCAGATCGCCGAGGTGCTGGGGAACTGGACCGGCATCCCGGTGTTCAAGCTGACCGAGGAGGAGACGACCCGTCTGCTCAAGATGGAGGACGAGGTCCACAAGCGGATCATCGGCCAGGAGGACGCGGTCCGCTCCGTCTCGCAGGCGATCCGTCGTACCCGCGCCGGTCTGAAGGACCCGAAGCGCCCGTCCGGCTCGTTCATCTTCGCCGGCCCGTCCGGTGTCGGTAAGACCGAGCTGTCCAAGGCGCTCGCGAACTTCCTGTTCGGCGAGGACGACGCCCTCATCCAGATCGACATGGGTGAGTTCCACGACCGCTACACCGCCTCGCGGCTGTTCGGCGCCCCTCCCGGGTACGTCGGCTACGAGGAGGGCGGCCAGCTCACCGAGAAGGTGCGGCGCAAGCCGTTCTCGGTGGTGCTGTTCGACGAGATCGAGAAGGCGCACCAGGAGATCTACAACACGCTCCTGCAGGTGCTCGAGGACGGCCGTCTCACCGACGGCCAGGGCCGCACGGTCGACTTCAAGAACACCGTGCTGATCTTCACCTCGAACCTGGGCACCCAGGACATCTCGAAGGCCGTGGGGCTGGGCTTCTCCTCCGGCGGCGACGAGAAGTCGAACTACGAGCGGATGAAGACGAAGGTCAACGACGAGCTGAAGAAGCACTTCAGGCCGGAGTTCCTCAACCGCATCGACGACATCATCGTCTTCCACCAGCTCAACCAGGAACAGATCATCCAGATGGTCGACCTGATGATCGGGCGGGTGGAGAAGCAGCTGGCGAACAAGGACATGGGCATCGAGCTCACCGACAACGCCAAGAAGCTGCTGGCCCACCGCGGGTTCGACCCCGTCCTGGGCGCCCGGCCGCTGCGCCGGACGATCCAGCGGGAGATCGAGGACCAGCTGTCGGAGAAGATCCTGTTCGGCGAGATCGAGGCCGGGCAGATCGTCATCGTCGACGTCGAGGGCCTCGACACCTCCGCGGAGGAGGGCTCCAACGCCTGGTCGGACAAGGCCAAGTTCACCTTCCGTGGTGAGCGCAAGCCGTCCGAGCCGGTGCCGGACTCCCCGCCGACCGCGCTGGCCGGCGAGGAGTAGCAGGACCCACGCACGACGACGGCGGGCCGTCCCGGGAGTTCCGGGGCGGCCCGCCGTCGTGTGCGGGCTCTACGCCGAGCGCAGCGCGACGACCAGGTCGGCCCGGCCCCGGGAGGCCTCGACCAGGCGGGCGTTCGGCTCGTCGGTCCGTTCCACCCAGGCCCGCGCCGCCTCCGGGGTCTTGCCGAAGTGCACGTGCCGGGCGACCAGGCGTTCCAGCCGGAGCGCCTCGTCGGTCTCGTGGAACCACACCGCGTCGAACCCGGCCCGCACCGCCCGCCAGGTGGGGGTGTCGAGGAGCAGGTAGTTGCCCTCGCTGACCACGAGGCGGCACTCCGGGTGCACCGGGATCGACCCGGCCACGGGCTGCTCGATCTCCCGGTCGAACGCCGGGGCGTACACGGGGCCCGCGCCGTCGGTGGGGGTGGCCCGCAGGCGGGCGATCAGTGCGGCGTAGCCGTCGGCGTCGAAGGTGTCCGGAGCGCCCTTGCGGTGACGGCGGCCCAGCCGGTCCAGCTCGACGTCGGCGAGGTGGTAGCCGTCCATCGGGACGTGGGCGACCCGGCCCGGGCCGAGCCCGGCCGGGGGCGCGGCGGCGAGCGCGCGGACCAGGGCCAGTGCGACGGTCGTCTTCCCGGCCCCGGGCGGGCCCGCGATGCCCAGCAGCGCCCGTCGTCGTCCGGCGGTGAGTGCCCGCGCGCGCTCCACCAGCTCGTCGAAGCGGTCGATCCGTGCCGGGGTGTCCACGGCCGTCATTCTTGCCCCCCTGCGGCCGGGTTCCGCCCGTGGCAGCACCTCCTCCGAGGAGTACGCCTGACCGGCTGACCGCTCATCCAGACGACGGCCCGGAGCCCGCACGGGATCCGGGCCGACCGGCGTTCTCGGGCAGGCCCAACAGCCGGGTGACGGCGGGGGCGAGGACCTCGGCGTTCGCGGCGGTCTCCGTCGGCGTCCAGTCGGCCGCGCGCTCGACGACGGCGCGGATGGCCCCCAGCGTCGCCACCAGGAGCGTCTCGAACTCGGCCGCACCCACGACGATGTCGGCCGCGGCCAGGGCGGCGCGCACGTCCGCCTCCATCCGTCGCGACAGGGCGTCCGTGCCCGCGGGCCGGTCTGCGCGGCTCAGGGCCTGCGCCAGTTCGGGTCGTTCGACGATGAGCCTGCCGGTGAGCCGGATGCTCTCGGTGAGCCGCCGCACCGGGTCGGCATCGGCCTCGAGACGCGCGTCCAGCCAGGCGAAGTAGTCCGCGACGGTCTCGTCCCTCGCCGCCTCGAAGAGGTCTTCCTTCGAAGCGAAGTGGTTGTAGAACGAGCCGAACCCCACGTCCGCGAGCTCGGTGATGGTCTGGATGCTCGCCTGCCTGCCGTCCCGCTCGAGGAGGAGGCGTCGAGCAGCCCCGACGAGCGCCGTGCGAGTGCGTTCCTTGCGGCGCTCCCGACGCCCGCCGCGCGGCTCCTCCGGGGTGTCCGGCATGCCCCGGAACGTAGCACCGACGCCAAATCTGATGATATCATCAGTAATGATGCTTCCATCGGAAAGGCGAGAGGGGTGAACCCGATGCCGGCCGACGGCGACGAGGCGGCGGAGCTCGAGGTGGAGGGCCCCTCCCGGGTGAGCAGCAGACGGCGGTTCCTCGCACGAGCGGGCGTGGGGGTGGCACTCGTAGGGCTCGGCGCGGCGGGTGCGGAGGCCATCCGGGCGGCGACCGTGTCCGAGCCTCGCCCGCGGGCCGTCGTCGCGCCGTCCAGCGCCGTCCGGATCGACGGTGTGACCGTCGTCGACCCCGCGGACGGGAGCCGGGTCGCCGGCCGGTCCATCCTGGTCGACGGTGGCCGCGTCCGCGCGGTCACGGCCACGGCGGACGCCCCGTCGTCGGGCGCCCGGGTGATCGACGGGACGGGCCGTTTCGCGGTGCCGGGCTACAACGAGATGCACACCCACGTGCTCCAGCTCCCGGACACCGAGCTGGGCCTCACCCTGATGCTGGCCCAGGGCATCACCGGGATGCGGCAGATGGAGGGATCGCCCGAGCTGCTCGCCGACCGCGCGCAGCAGCGGCTCGGCCTCGACGAGTACGCCCCGCAGCTGCTCGGGATGCCCGGCGACCTGCTGCTGCCCTTCAACGCGGCCTCGGTCGAGGGCGTCCGCGAGGAGATCGCCCGGCAGTGGGACCAGGGCGCGGACTTCATCAAGATGATCCTCACGGAACCGGAGGTCTTCTTCGCCGCGGTGGACGAGGTGCACCGGCGCGGGCTGCGGATCGCGGGTCACCTGCCACCGGCGGTCCACATCGAGGACGCGGCCGCGGCGGGCTTCGACTCGATCGAGCACCTCGGGACGGGCCAGAGCGTGTTCCTGACCCTGTCGTCGGAGTCGCAGGCGCTGTGGGCCCAGGAGCCGACCGGCCTGCCGTTCCAGGCCTGGGTGGCCCGGCTGCCGTTCGCGGCCGAGTTCTTCGACGCGTTCCTGAAGGAGAGCTTCCTCGGCCCCGCCACGAGCACCACGGACGAGGCACAGATCGCCCTGCTCCGACGGGCCTTCGAGACCTACTCCGAGGAGCGCACCGACGCGCTGGGTCGCTCCTTCGCGGACAACGGGGTCTGGCACTGCCCGACCCTCGTCGGCCTGCGTGGCAAGTACCGCCCCGATGGCCCGGAGTTCCGGGAGGATCCCTGGCTGCAGCGCGCGCCCGCCGACCAGCGCGAACGTCAGCAGGCCGACGCCGAGGCGTTCCGCGCGGCCCCGCAGGCCGACCGCGACGTGCTGCACGAGTACTACGAGCGCTGTGTACGGACGGTCGGTCGGATCGCCGCGGCAGGCACTCGGATCATGAGCGGAACCGACACCAGCGGCCGCGGTGTCGCGCGCTCGATCCACGAGGAGTTCCGGGAGCTCGGTCGGGCGGGCCTGAGCCCGCTCGAGGTGCTCCGCAGCACCACCACGGCGCCGGCCGAGTACCTCGGCCGCGGCGACCGGATGGGCCGCATCGTCCCGGGGGCCGACGCGGATCTCCTCCTGCTCGCCGCCGACCCGCTGCAGTCGGTCGAGAACCTCGCCACGGTCTGCACCGTGGTGCGCGCCGGGCACGTGCACCCCATCGACGCGCTCGACGCCCGGGTGGGCGCGCTCCTCGCGACGGCCTGAGGCCGAGCCCGCCACGACGCGGGGTGACGGCGTCCCTAAGGTCGACTCCATGCGCTCCCTCGCCGTCCTCGGCCTGCTCGTCACTCTGGCGGGCTGTTCCTCCCCGGCCCCCGAACCGGCCCCGGCACCGGCGGCCGCCCCCGCGCCGCCGCCCGTCTGCACGGTGGACGACATCGGGGTGGCGGGGGACCCCGGCAGCAAGCCGACGATCACCGTGCCGGACACCTGCACCCCGCCCGCACAGCTCCTGAGCAAGGACCTCGTGGTCGGCACCGGTCCCGAGGTCGTCCTCGGCTCCACCGTGCAGACCCACTACGACCTCGTGACCTGGTCGGACAAGCGGGAGCTCGACGCCTCCTGGTTCCGCGGCGAGACCTTCCCCCTGGAGAAGGTGGGCGACGCCCCGGTCATCGACGGCTGGAACGAGGGTGTGGTCGGCATGCGCGAGGGCGGCCGCCGACTGCTGGTGATCCCGCCGGACAAGGCGTACGGGGCGGGCGGTCGCGGCATCGCACCGAACGAGACCCTCGTCTTCGTCGTGGACGCCGTCCAGGTGTCCTGAGCTCCGTCCGGGCGGTCCGCAGGCACTCGTCGTCGCGGTCACGGGCCTGCTCCGGTTCGACCCGCACCGCCGGGTCCTCCGAGGTGGGCAGGAGCTCGCCGAGGTGCACGGTGGCGGCGTCCTCCTGCGGCTAGGTTCTGCGCATGAGCTCGGTGCGCCCGGTCCCGGAGACCCGGCTGATGACCGGCGAGGAGCTCTCCGCCGACGACGCCGCCCACACCCTGCGCCGTTACGGCCTGGGGCACCTGCTGTCCGCGGGTTTCCTGCGCTTCCGCTACGGCGACGGCTTCTCCCACGCCCGCGCGTTCGGCCTGCAGCTCGCGCTCGCCGCCGTCCCGCTGATCATCGCCGGGGTCGGACTGTCCGCCGCGGCGGGCGCCGAGGGGGCCTCGGAGGTCGTCGCCCGGACGGTGCTGGCACTGTCCCCGGGCACCAGCGACGAGCTGGTCGCGGACGCGGTCGGCGACCCGGGCGCGACGGGCACCGGCACCGGCGGCCCGGAGGACCCCGGCGAGCAGCCGGAACGCGACGACACCCCCACCGGGGAACGCGGTGAGCTGGTGCTCGTGCTCGGCCTGCTCACCGCGTTCGCCGCGGCCACCTCGGCGTTCGCGCAGCTGGAGCGGGGCGCGAACCGGATCTACGGCACCGAGCGGGACCGGCCCGCGCTCGCCAAGTACGCGCGTGCCGCAGCGCTCACCGCCACGGCGGGCGTCGCGATGGCGGCCGGGTTGCTGCTGATCGTGGCGGGGGAGCCGTTCGGGGACGCGGTGCGCGAGGTGTACCGGTGGGGCGCGGTCGCCGAGACGGTGTGGGACGTCGTGCGCTGGCCGGTCGGGCTGGCGCTGCTCGTCGTCGCGGTGACGGTGCTGCTGCGGTTCGCGCCACGCCGCCGTCAGCCGGGGCTGTCCTGGCTCGGCGTCGGGGCGGCGGCGACGGTCCTGATGTGGCTGGTCGCGTCCGGGCTGCTGGGGCTCTACGTCGCGGTCGCCGACACCTTCGGCGAGACCTACGGCCCGCTGACGGCGGTGATGGCCCTGCTGATCTGGGCGAACGTCACCGGGGTCGCGCTGCTGGCCGGGGTGGCGCTGTCCGCGCAGCTGGAGGCGGTGCGGGCCGGCGAGGAGGACCCGCGACTGCCCGACTCCGACGACGACGGCATCCCCGACCACACCGACCCGGGATGAGCCCTCAGCCGAGCTCGTCGCGCCGCGGGTCCGACGACGGCAGCAGACCCCGCAGCCGGTGGCGCAGCTCCTCGTCGTCGGTGCCCGCTGTCCGACCGGCCCGGACCAGGGTCCACAGCGCGTCCGGGTCGTCGGCCCGCAGCAGCGCCGACCGGACCGCGACGGCGAGCTGCTCGCGGGCCCGGCGGATCTCCGGTGCGTCGGAGGTCGGCAGCAGCGGCCCACGGGCGGCCTCGGCCGCGGCGTCGCGGACCCGACCCTCCCGCAGCGCCGCGCGCAGCCGGAGGAAGTCGGCGTCGACGTCGGCGACGAGCCGGTAGGGCTGGGTCCGCACCGTGTCCTCGCCGCCGGCGCGCCGCAGCCGGTGCACCTCGGCGCGCACGGTGATGGCGCGGCCGCCGTCGCCGTAGAGGGCAGCCGCGAGCTGGTCGGCGGTCAGCCCCTCCGGGTGCAGCGCCAGCAGCGCGAGGACCTCGGCGTGGCGCAGGCCCAGGCGCACCGGGCGCCCGTCCCGGCGGGCGACGACGGGGGTCCGCGCCCCGAGCAGCGGCAGGGTCAGTGCCGTCCGCGCGGGCCCTCCCACGGACAGCCGCAGCAGCCAGCCCTCGCCCAGCGGCTCCAGCACCCCCGCGACGGACCCGCCGCCCACCGGCGCCCCGCCGACCACGACGCCGTCGACGACGACCCGGTCCCCGCCGTCGGGCAGGGCGATCCGCTCCGGGAACTCACTGCCCGGCGACGCGGCCAGCACCCGCCCGTGCGCGGACAGCAGCGCGCCCGGGGTGCCCCCGAGCCGGGTCAGGTGCGGCCAGTACTCCTCGCGCAGCCGCCGGTCGTGGGCCTCGGCGATGGCCAGCAACCGGTGCTCGGCCAGCCGCGCGGCCGCGGTGACCAGCGCCAGCGTCGTCGGGTGGAAGCTCTCCTCCGGACCGGTGACGTCGACGGTGCCCACCACCTGCCCGGTCGCGGGGTCGCGCACCGGCGCGGCCGCGCAGGTCCACGGGTGGTAGGCGCTGACCAGGTGCTCGGCGGAGTGGATGCGGACCGGGGCGGCGCCGGCCAGCGCGGTGCCCATCGCGTTGGTGCCGACGGCGTCCTCGCTCCACCGGGTGCCCTCCACCAGGTCGACCCGCTCGGCACGGGTCAGCACCGCACGGGCCCCCTCGCGCCACAGGACCCGCCCGCGCCCGTCGGTCACGACCATCATGTGCCGGGCCTGTTCGGCGGCGTCGGTCAGCGTCTCGCGCAGCACCGGCAGCACGGACGCGAGGGGGTGCGCCGCCCGCCGGTCGGTGAGCTCGGCACGGTCGTAGTCGTGCGGGGGACGGGCGCGTTCCGGGTCGACCGCCGCTGCCAGCGAGCGGGCCCAGGAGGCGCGGACCTCGGGCCGGACCCCGGCGGGGTGCGTGCCGGGGGTGCCGCCGAGCAGGGCGTCGCGCGCCCGCTCGTACACCCGGCGATCCGCGTGCTCCGCTGCCACGTCCTCACCTTACGGTCAGCTTTGCCTTACCTGAATCGAATCCGCGTGATCGGCACTCACCGGAGGGTCAGGTTCCGCATCTGCGTGCAACTTCTGTGCAACCCCCACCTTCCTAGTGTCGGCGGTCACGCGCAACGTGCGTTCCGCACCGCGCCCTCGGTTCGACGAAGCACCTCAGGGAAGGACCATTCATGGCCGTCTACGCCAACCCCGGTCAGCCGGGCAGCGTCGTCTCCTTCAAGCCGCGCTACGAGCACTTCATCGGCGGCGAGTACGTCGCTCCGGTGAAGGGCCAGTACTTCGAGAACCCGACCCCGATCACCGGTCAGAACTTCACCGAGGTCGCCCGGGGCACCGCCGAGGACATCGAGAAGGCGCTCGACGCCGCGCACGCCGCCGCCCCGGCGTGGGGGAAGACCTCCGCCGGCGAGCGGGCGAACATCCTGAACAAGATCGCCGACCGGGTCGAGGCGAACCTCGAGCTGATCGCGATCGCCGAGTCCTGGGACAACGGCAAGGCCTGCCGCGAGACCCTGGCCGCCGACATCCCGCTCGCCGTCGACCACCTGCGCTACTTCGCCGGTGCGATCCGGGCGCAGGAGGGCACGTCGTCGGAGATCGACGCCGACACCATCGCCTACCACTTCCACGAGCCGCTGGGCGTCGTCGGTCAGATCATCCCGTGGAACTTCCCGATCCTGATGGCGATCTGGAAGCTGGCCCCCGCGCTCGCCGCCGGCAACGCGATCGTCCTGAAGCCGGCCGAGCAGACCCCGGTCTCGATCCACGTGCTGCTCGAGCTGGTCGCCGACCTGCTCCCGCCGGGTGTGCTGAACGTCGTCAACGGCTTCGGCGTCGAGGCGGGCAAGCCGCTGGCGTCGAACAAGCGCATCCGCAAGATCGCCTTCACCGGTGAGACCACGACCGGCCGGCTGATCATGCAGTACGCCTCGGAGAACCTGATCCCGGTCACCCTGGAGCTCGGCGGCAAGAGCCCCAACATCTTCTTCGACGACGTCGCCTCGCAGCAGGACGCCTTCTACGACAAGGCGCTCGAGGGCTTCGCGATGTTCGCCCTCAACCAGGGCGAGGTCTGCACCTGCCCGTCGCGCGCGCTCATCCAGGGCGGCATCTACGACGAGTTCCTCCAGCAGGCCGTCAAGCGGGTCGAGCAGATCAAGCAGGGCAACCCGCTCGACACCGAGACCATGATCGGTGCGCAGGCCTCGAACGACCAGTTCGAGAAGATCCTGTCCTACATCGACATCGGCCGGCAGGAGGGCGCCAAGGTCCTCGCCGGTGGCGAGAAGGCCGAGATGGGCGGTGACCTCGCCGGCGGCTACTACATCAAGCCGACCGTGTTCGAGGGCAACAACCAGATGCGGATCTTCCAGGAGGAGATCTTCGGCCCGGTCGTCTCGGTGGCCCGCTTCACCGACTACGACGACGCCATGAAGATCGCCAACGACACGCTCTACGGCCTCGGCGCCGGCGTGTGGAGCCGCGACGCGAACACCGCCTACCGGGCGGGCCGCGAGATCCAGGCCGGCCGGGTGTGGGTGAACAACTACCACGCCTACCCGGCGCACGCGGCCTTCGGCGGCTACAAGCAGTCCGGCATCGGGCGCGAGAACCACAAGATGATGCTGGACCACTACCAGCAGACCAAGAACATCCTGCAGAGCTACTCGCCGAACGCGCTGGGCTTCTTCTGATGGGTGAGCCGGACGTCGGTGTCACCCCGACCGAGCGGGTGACGCTGACGCCGGCCGCCGCCGATCTGCTGGTCAGACTCACCGACCTGCACGGTCCGCTGATGTTCCACCAGTCCGGTGGGTGCTGCGACGGCAGCGCCCCGATGTGCTACCCGGACGGTGACTTCAAGACCGGCAACTCGGACGTCCACCTGGGCGACCTGCGGGTCGAGGGACTGGAGAAGCCGATCGGCTTCTGGATGTCGGCGTCGCGGTACGAGTACTGGAAGCACACGCATCTCACCGTCGACGTCGTGAAGGGACGCGGCAGCGGGTTCTCAGTCGAGGCGCCGGAGGGCGTCCGGTTCCTGATCCGCTCGCGGCTGTTCACCGACGACGAGTGGCGGGCGATGCAGGACTGACCCACCACGGCCCGGGGCACCCCGCCCCGGGCCGTGGTCGTACCCGGGGCGAGGAGCACCGATGACGCACACCCTGCGCGGACTGATGGGCCTGCCGGCGGACCCGGCGCCGCTGTCCCGCTCCGCACTCATCATGATCGACCTGCAGAACACCTACACCGAGGGCGTGATGCGGCTCGAGAACGTCGAGCCGGCCCTCGGCGAGGCGGCCGAGCTGCTCGACCGCGCCCGCTCCGCCGGGTCCCGGATCATCCACGTCCGGCACGACGCCGGTGCGGGCAGCCCGTACGACGTCACCGTGCCGATCGGTGCCATCCACGACTCGGTGGCCCCGCGCGACGGCGAGGCGGTGGTGACCAAGAACTTCCCCAGCGCGTTCGTCCACACCGGGCTGGCGGAGCTGCTGGAGGGCTACCAGGACCTCGTGCTCGCCGGGTTCATGACGCACATGTGCGTGAACTCCACCGCGCGCAGCGCGTTCTCGGGCGGCTACGTGCCGACCGTCGTCGCGGCGGCCACGGCCACCCGGGCCCTGCCCGGCGTGCACGGCACCGTCGCGGCGGCCGAGGTCCACGACGCGGCGCTGGCCGGCCTCGCCGACCTGCCCGCGATCGTCGTCCCGGACCAGAAGGCCGTCCCCTCCTGAGCCGCACCCGCCCGGGCCCGGACGGGCTCGGGCGGGCCGGTCAGAGGGCGGTGTCGTCAGAGGACGGCGTCGATCGCGGCGAGGGTCGCGGCGGCGGGGGCCGGGATGCCGACACCGCGGCCGTGGCGCACCTGCGGCTCGCGGACGTTGATCCGCACCAGCGCGCCGGTCGCGGCCGAGGCCAGCTCCGAGCGGCGACGCACCGTGGGCAGGGCCCCGCCCGCCCCCAGCTCGACGACGACCACCCCGGCCCGGTGCGCCGCCAGCCAGTCCACGTGACGCTGCAGCGCCGTCGCGGCGTGGGAGTCGTCCCAGCCGCCGTCGCCGAACATCAGGATCGCCGGACGGGCGAGCCCGCCGCAGCCCGGGCAGCGGGGCAGCTCACCGACGGCGCGCATGGTGGCCTCGTCGACCGGCACCTCGACGCCGTCGGCGGGCCACACGCCGTGGCCGCAGAGCCGCAGGCACTGCAGGTGGTGGATGGAGCCGTGGACCTCGGCGACGTCCTCCGGGGCGAAGCCCGCCCGCTGGAACTGGCCGTCGACGTTCGAGGTGAACACGTTCGACGGCATCCGGTCGGCCCAGCGGCGCAGCACCGCGAACCCGGGGTGCGGCACGGTGTCCCGGTAGAGGTGCAGGCGGTGGCCGTAGAAGCCCCAGGCCAGCTCCGGGTCGTCGGCGAAGTGCTCCGGGTCGGCCAGCTCCTCGAAACGCAGCCCGAGGCGCGCGTAGGGCGGGTAGGCCCGCCAGAAGCCCTCGCCGCCGCGGAAGTCCGGCAGCCCGGAGTCCACGCCCATCCCCGCGCCCGCGGTGATCAGCAGGGCGTCCGCGTCACGGACCAGGCGCGCCGCCGCGGCGATCTCGGTGGAGAAGGCCGCGGCGACCTCGCCGGGGTCGGGGTGAGGGTCGATCAGGACCCCGCCGCGATCTGCTGCAGGTCGACGACCTCGAACTCCAGCAGTGACGCGCCCTTGGCGACCGGCTGCGGCGAGCGCTCACCGGCGTGCGCCTCGGCGGCCGGCCCCGCGCGCCAGGCCTGGAAGTCCTCCTCGGTCTCCCAGCGGGTCACGACGAAGTACCGGTCGTCGCCGGAGACCGGGCGCAGCAGCTCGAACCCGAGGAAGCCGGGCTGCCCGTCGACGGCGTGCAGGCGGTTCGCGAACCGCTTCTCCAGCTCGGGGCCCGCGTTCTCCGGGACCTCGATCGCGTTGATCTTCACAATGGCCATGCCCGCCACGTTATCCCCGCCCGGCCTCGTCGACGCGCATGCGCCACGCGTCACCGATCAGCTCGGCCAGCCGGCCGGTGTCCACCTGCTCCAGGCGGACGAGCACCAGCGGCCACGGTGCGTGCCCGGGGTCGGTGAAGAACAGGTCGGGCTCGCCGAGCAGCAGGGCCTGCTTCTCCGCCTCGTCGCCGACGTACAGCACCGCGACGTCGGTCCTGATCACCCGTCGTCTGCCGGGCACCCGCTCCGGCCACGACCACACGAAGCCCTTGCCGCGCACCCGGAAGTCGAACCCCTCGCTCGGGTTCTCGACGACACCGTCGAGGGCGAGCGCGATCCGCCGCACGTCCTGTTCGTCCCCCACGGGGCAAGCCTAGGGGCGACGGGCGGGGCCCTCCGGCCGCGCTCCGAGGACCGCCGTCTCCCCGGTGCGTGAGTCGTGCAGCTCGACGGCGGTGATCCGCGCCCGCACCGGGGAGACCGGGTGCAGCAGCGCGAAGGCCGCGGCGGGCCGCCCGGTCGCCAGCACCACGTGCGGCAGCCAGGAGCCCGGCAGGTGCGCGGCGTGCGCTCCTCGCACCCGTCCGGCCAGCGCGTCGTGCACGGCGGTGTGCACGGCCAGCACCTCGGGGTCGGTGACGGCGGTCAGCGCCAGCACCTCCGGTGCGTCCGGGCCGACCGAACCGAGACCGGCCAGCCACAGCACCGGCAGCGCGACCAGCCGCAGCTGGGCGGTCAGCTCCCGCACGGCGGTCGGCGGGATCGTGCCCGCCGCGGCGACGGTCACGTGCGGCGTCCCGGCCGGGACCGGGATCCCGGCCCCGGCGAGCCGGTCGCGCAGCGCGGTGAGTGCGGCGGCGCCGTCGTCGTCGAGCCGGAACCGGACGGTGCTGGGCATCGGGGCCGCCGCTCAGACGGGGAGGGCGAAGCGGCCGTCGTCGGTCTGCTCGGCCAGCCCGTCGACGAGCAGCGAGTGCAGGCACCGGTCGCGCTGGCCCGCATCGGACCAGACGGCGTCCAGCGCGGCCCGCTCGACCGGCCCGTGCGCGGCGCGCAACACGTCCATGAGCCTGCCGCGCACCTGGCGGTCGGTGCCGGCGAAGCCCTGGACCGGTTTGCGCGGGCCGTCGTAGGCGGGGCGGCCTGCCGCCACCCAGGCGCAGCGGGCCGCGACCGGGCAGTCCGCGCAGTGCGGCGAGCGGGCGGTGCAGACCACCGCGCCCAGCTCCATCAGGCCGGCGGAGACGACGGCGGCCTCGGCGTCGTCGTCGGGCAGCAGCGCGTCGACGTCGGCCAGGTCGGCCCGGGTGCGGGCCGGCCCGGCGTCGCCCTGTCCGTGCACCGCGCGGGCCACCACCCTCCGGACGTTGGTGTCGACGACGGCGGCACGCAGGCCGAAGCCGAACGCCGCCACCGCCCGCGCGGTGTAGGAGCCGACGCCCGGCAGGGCCTCGAGCGCCTCGACGTCGGAGGGGACGGCGTCGCCGTGCTGCTCCGCGATCGCCGCGGCCGCGTCGTGCAGCCGGATCGCGCGGCGCGGGTAGCCGAGCTTGCCCCAGGTCCGCAGCACGTCCGCGCGCGGCGCGGCCGCCAGCGACGACGGCGCGGGCCAGCGCTCCATCCAGGCCCGCCAGACCGGCTCGACCCGCGCGACCGGGGTCTGCTGGAGCATGAACTCGCTGACGAGCACGCCCCACGGGGTGGTCTCGGGGCGCCGCCACGGCAGGTCGCGGGCGTGCGCCCGGAACCACGGGGAGATCAGATCGGCCGCCACCACCCCAGTGTCGCGTGCCCCGGGCCGGGCCCCGGCGACGACCCCACCGGGGGAACGGGTCGGGTGCGTCGGCGTCGCGGGAGGCCGACGCGGGCCCGGCATGTGGATCACGTGCACTACCGCGTCCGCCACCGGGGCGCGCGCCACGACCGGGGCGGTTCCCCGCCGCGCCGGACCGGTCGGGACGGTGTCGCCTGACGACGGCGGTCACCCCAGGTCGACGAGTCACCTGCACGGGGGTCGGGCGATCCGGTTCGGCGACCCCGTCCGGGTCGGTCCGAGGAGTGCGCGGGCGACCGTTCCGCCGGTGTGCTCACCCGGTCGGGACGCGCGGGTCGCCCCGCCGGGTGGACCTCGCCGGACATGTCCGGTCCCGGCGCGGCGTTGGCGACTTCGCGTAACCGGAGATCTACCGTCAGTGACATGCACCCGGTGGGTCCCCTGCCGGCGTCGGTCTACTGGCGTCGGCGCGCGTGCGCGGTCGGCGTCGCGCTGCTCGCGCTCTTCGCGTTGCTGTGGCTCACCACCTGGGTGCTGGTCCCGCGGGGTTCCGACGAGCCCACCGGGACGGCCGCACAGACGAGCCCCCAGTCGTCGCAGACCACATCGGACACCGGGACGGCGGCCCCCGCGCCGTCCCCGGCGTCCCCGTCCCCGGCATCCCCAGCCCCGGGGACGGGGACGCCCCCGTCCGTGCCGCTCCCCGCCCCCGCCGCGCCCGGAGCGCCTCCGGCCGCCGCGGCGGGGACGTCCGCCGGGCCCGTGACCCCGAACGCGGGCCCGGCGGACGAGACGGTCCGCCCCGACGACACGCCACGCCCGTCCGTGCAGGTGCCGCAGGCGGCACCGTCCCCGCCGACCGGCCCGGTGCCCTGCACCGACGCGATGATCGAGGTGCGCGCCGAGACGGGGCAGCCGACCTATCCCGCCGGCGCGCGACCCGAGCTCCGGCTGGTCGTCACCAACGTCTCCGGCCAGCCCTGCGTGCGCGACCTCGACGGCGCCCAGCAGGAGATCGCGGTGTGGAGCGGCGACGGGGCGACCAAGCTCTGGTCGTCCAACGACTGCTCCAACCCGTCGTCGGACGATCTGCGGACCCTGGTGCCCGGCCAGCCGGTGGCCTTCGCCGTGACCTGGACCGGGCTCGGCTCCGAGCCCGGCTGCGCGGGCGAGCGCACCCGGGTGGGCCCCGGCGGCTACCGGGTCCTGGCCCGGCTCGACCAGGTCGTGAGCGAGCCCGTCCCGCTGCTCATGAGCTGAGGCTCAGCGGATGCGGGCCATGATCTCGCGCAGCGACGAGGCCTCGGTGATCTGCATGCCGGTGCGGCCGACCTCGGCCCCGGTCGGGACGATCGCCCGGGTGAAGCCCAGCCGCGCGGCCTCCGCGAGGCGCCGGTCCACCCCGTGCACCCGGCGCAGTTCGCCGGCCAGCCCGAGCTCGCCCAGCACGACGAGGTCCGCGGGCAGGGCCGCGTCCCGCTTCGCCGAGACGACCGCGAGCGCGATCGCGAGGTCGGCCGCGGGCTCGGTGATCCGCATCCCGCCGACGGTCGCGGTGTAGACCTCGGCGTCGTGCAGCTTGAGCCCGCCCCGCCGCTCGACGACGGCGAGCAGCATCGGCACCCGCGACGAGTCCAGCCCGGTCACCGCCCGGCGCGGGCTCGGGATGTTCGCTCCCGCCACCAGCGCCTGAACCTCGGCGAGCAGCGGGCGTCGCCCGTCCATCACGACGGTCACCGCGGTCCCCGGCTGCACCGCGTCGGCGCCCTGGCCGAACCGGCCGAGGAACAGCCCCGAGGGGTCGGCGAGGCCGACGATGCCCGAGTCGCGCAGCTCGAAGCAGCCGACCTCGTCGGCCGGGCCGAACCGGTTCTTCACCCCGCGGACCATCCGCAGCGCCGAGTGCTTGTCGCCCTCGAAGTGCAGCACCACGTCGACCAGGTGCTCCAGCACCCGCGGGCCCGCGATGCCGCCGTCCTTGGTGACGTGGCCGACGAGGAGCACGGCCAGGCCGCGCTCCTTCGCCAGCGCGGTCAGTCCCACGGTCACGGCGCGGGTCTGGGTCACCCCGCCGGGGCTGCCGTCGACCGAGGCGGTGGACATGGTCTGGATCGAGTCCACCACCAGCAGCGACGGCCGCAGCGCGTCGACGTGGCCCAGCACCGACTCCAGATCGGACTCGGCGGCGAGGTAGAGCTCGTCGTGGACGCCGCCGGTCCGCTCGGCGCGCAGCCGCACCTGGCCCGCGGACTCCTCACCCGAGACGTACAGGACCCGGGACCGGGCCGCGGCCTGCGCGGCGACCTCCAGGAGCAGCGTCGACTTGCCGACGCCCGGCTCACCGGCCAGCAGGACCACCGCGCCCGGGACGAGCCCGCCACCGAGCACCCGGTCCAGCTCGTCGACGCCGGTCGGCCGGGCCCTGGCGGAGTCCAGCTCCACCTCGGCGATCCGCCGGGCCGGGGTGCTGGGTGCTCCGGCGACGACGGTCCGGCCGCCCCCGCCGGTGCGCACCGGCTCGACCTGCTCCAGCGAGCCCCAGGCCTGGCAGCCCGGACAACGCCCCACCCACTGCGCCGTGCGGTGGTCGCACTCGGTGCAGCGGTAGCCGCCCGAGCGGGCGGCGCGGGACCGGGGGGTCAGTTGCCGGCGGCGCCGCCGGCGCCGCTGCCCTCGTTGCCGGGCGCGACGGGGGCGCCCTCACCGGCCGGGACCGGGTTCGGCCGGTCGACCGGCGGGGCCTCGGCCTGGCCGCCGGTCTCGGAGTTCACGCCGGTCTCGGCGCCGTTGGTGCCGGACTCCTCGGAGTCGAACGACGCCCGCTCCGGGGCGTGCCCCGGCGAGCCCGCGGTGTGCGGCACGCCGGTCGGGACGGTGACGGTCACCGAGCCGGCCCTCTCGAACACGAAGGTCATCGGGATCTGCGCCCCGGCCGGGACCGGACGGGTCAGACCTTCGGCGACGAGCTGGACCCGCTTGGCGTTGGTCGGGGAGAGCTGCAGGTTGCCCGGCGAGACCAGCGCGATGTCCTGCGGCATGGTCGGGTCGCCCTGGATCTGCACCGACGCCGCGGCGGGGGAGGTGACCGACAGCAGGCGGTCGGCGACCGGAGCGGTGTTGACCAGGGTCGCGACGAGCGGTGCGGCGCCGCCCTGGCGGTACAGCGCGTCCGGACCGGCGGGCGTGGTCGGGTAGGCGATCTGCACGTCGCGCAGGTCGACCGAGCCGACCGTGACGTTGGCGCCGTTCACGGCGGCGACCTGGCGGGAGGTCTGCGAGATCTGCCCGGTCCCGCAGCCGCTGAGCAGCAGGCCGGTCAGGGCGGCGGCGCCGGCGACCCCGGCCAGGGTCCGGGCGGAACGGCGGGTGCGGCTCACGGTCGTCGTGTCCTTCCTTGCCGGTGCCCCGAAGTGCCCCCGGCGCACGTGCTGGGTCTGTCGGGGGGCAGCCTAGTCGCGCGCTCCGACAGGTTGCGCGGTCGGGCACCCGGGTGTGACGACCGCGTCCCCACTGGACGGCGGGGACGGAAGACCCGGTGGTCCGGGACGTGACGCGGCGGCGACCGGCACGTGGCCGGACGGCCCCCGACGGGCGCCACGCCCGCGGGGAACACGTTCCTCCGCCGTTGTCAACCCCCTGACCTGCGACGACGGTAAAAGCCGGTCGCCGTCCCGCTCTGACGACGTGTTAATCTGGACGCAGCGAAAGGGGCCAGAGGACACATGGTTTTCAAGGTCGGAGAGACCGTCGTCTACCCGCACCACGGTGCCGCGCTCATCGAGGCGATCGAGACCCGGACGATCAAGGGCGAGGAAGTGCAGTACCTCGTCCTGAAGGTCCAGCAGGGTGATCTGACGGTGCGCATCCCCGCCGACAACGTCGAGGTGGTCGGTGTTCGTGACGTCGTGGGCCAGGAGGGATTGGATCGGGTCTTCGAGGTGTTGCGCGCGCCGCACACCGAGGAGCCCACGAACTGGTCGCGCCGGTACAAGGCGAACTGGGAGAAGCTCACGTCCGGCGACGTGAACAAGGTCGCCGAGGTCGTCCGCGACCTGTGGCGGCGAGAGAAGGACCGGGGCCTGTCCGCCGGTGAGAAGCGGATGCTGGCCAAGGCGAGGCAGATACTGGTCAGTGAACTCGCGCTGGCCGAGGGCACCGACGAGGAGCGGGCCGAGGTCCTGCTCGACGAGGTGCTCGCCACCGCGAACGCCTGACCGGCGTGCACGGACCGTCCTCCGGGGCGGGTGTCGTCGCGGTGCTTCCCGCGGCCGGTTCCGGGGTGCGGCTGGGTGCAGGTGTGCCCAAGGCGTTCGTCGGACTGGCCGGGGTTCCCATGCTGGTGCGCGCGGTCGACGGCCTTCTCGCGTCCGACGTCGTCGGGCACGTGGTGGTCGTCGTCCCCGCGGACCAGGTGGACGACGCCGCGGCGATGCTGCCCGGTCGCCCGGCGACCGTCGTCGCCGGCGGTGCCGACCGCACCGCCTCCGTCGCGGCGGGCCTCGCCGCTACCGGTCCGGACGCCGAGGTCGTGCTGGTGCACGACGCCGCGCGCCCCCTCACGCCACCCGACGTCGTCCGTCGGGTGGTCGACGCCATACGCGCGGGCGCTCCCGCCGTCATCCCGGTGCTCCCCGTGGCCGACACGGTCAAGCGGGTCGACGCCGACGGCACCGTCGTGTCCACCGTGGACCGCTCGGAGCTGCGCGCGGTGCAGACCCCGCAGGGATTCCGCGCGGCCGACCTGCGTCGCGCGCACGCGGACACGCCCGACCCCCGCACCGACGACGCCGGGCTGGTCGAGGCGCTCGGCGACCCGGTCGCCACCGTCGCCGGGGACCCGCTCGCGTTCAAGGTCACCACCGCGTGGGACCTGCGCATCGCCGAACTGCTGCTCGCCGGGGCGGGCCGCGTCACCGAGCACGAGGAACACGCATGAGGGTCGGGATCGGAACCGACGTGCACCCGGTCGAGCCGGGCCGCGACTGCTGGGTCGCGGGTCTGCTGTGGACCGGCACCGACGGGTGCGCCGGACACTCCGACGGCGACGTCGCCGCGCACGCCCTGTGCGACGCCCTGCTGTCCGCGGCCGGGCTGGGCGACCTGGGCGCGGTGTTCGGCACCGGCCGTCCGGAGTGGACGGGCGCGAGCGGGGCGGCCCTGCTCGCCGAGGTCCGCCGCCTGCTCGCCCGCGACGGCTGGACCGTCGGCAACGCCGCCGTCCAGGTGATCGGGAACGACCCCAAGATCGGCACACGCCGGACCGAGGCCGAACGGGTGCTGTCGGAGGTGGTCGGCGGCCCGGTGTCGGTGTCCGGCACGACCACCGACGGGCTGGGGCTGACCGGACGCGGTGAGGGGCGCGCCGCCGTCGCGACGGCGCTGCTGCTCGCTGCGGGTTAGAGCTGCGGGCCAGAGCTGCGGGCCAGGGCTGCGGGCTAGAGACGCCCGGTCCGCTCCTGGATCTGCTCGGGCGTCAGGTCGCCGGTGTGGGCCGCCACCATCCAGGCGTGGCCGAACGGGTCGGCGATCCGCCCGGCGCGCTGCCCGTAGTCGTGGTCGGTCACCGGGAACAGCACGCGGCCGCCGTGGGCCACCATCGCCGCGGCGACCGCGTCCGGGTCGTCGACCTCCAGGGCCATGATCACCGATCCGGGCCCCGACGGAGCCGGGTCGACGGCGTCGCCGTCCTTGAGGGCCCACTCGGCGCGACCGGCCCGCAGCAGGGCGTGCACCACGGCACCGGAGCCGTCGGTGTAGCGCTCCACGAGCTCCGCGCCGAACGCGGCGAGGTAGAAGTCGATCGCGGCGTCGGCGTCGTGCACGACCAGCCGCGGGTACATCCGCTCAACAGCCATGCCGGACACCTTGCCCCAGCCCCACCGCGCGTGTAGTGGACGAATCGGAGGCCCGTACCCTGGTGACGTGAGCCTCAGACTTCTCGACTCAGCGACCAGGGAGCAGCGCGCCTTCACGCCGCTGCGGACCGGAGCCGTGTCGATGTACGTCTGTGGGGCGACGGTGCAGGGCCTGCCGCACATAGGCCACGTCCGCTCGGGGCTGAACTACGACGTGCTGCGTCGCTGGCTGGCCCGGTCCGGCTACGACGTCACGCTGGTCCGCAACGTCACCGACATCGACGACAAGATCCTGCGCAAGGCACAGGCCGCGGGCCGTCCGTGGTGGGAGTGGGCGGCCACCCACGAGCGGGCCTTCACCGCCGCGTACGACGCGCTGGGCTGCCTGCCGCCGTCGGTGGAGCCCCGGGCGACCGGGCACATCACGCAGATGGTCGAGCTGATCGAGCGGCTGATCGAGCGCGGTCACGCCTACGCCGCGGGTGGCGACGTGTACTTCGCCGTGCGCACCCTGCCCGACTACGGCGCGCTGTCCGGTCAGCGCGTCGACGACGTCCACCAGGGTGAGGGCGAGGGCGGCGCCAAGCGCGACGCGCTGGACTTCACGCTGTGGAAGGCGGCCAAGCCCGGCGAGCCCAGCTGGCCCACCCCCTGGGGCAACGGGCGCCCCGGCTGGCACCTGGAGTGCTCGGCGATGGCGACGGCCTACCTCGGCCCGGAGTTCGACATCCACGGCGGCGGCCTGGACCTGGTCTTCCCGCACCACGAGAACGAGCGCGCCCAGAGCCACGCCGCCGGCGACGGCTTCGCCCGCTACTGGCTGCACAACGCCTGGGTCACCATGGGCGGGGAGAAGATGTCGAAGTCGCTGGGGAACACCCTGGCGATCGAGAACCTGCTCGAGCGGGTCCGCCCGGCCGAGCTGCGCTACTACCTGGTCGGCCCGCACTACCGGTCGGCGATCGAGTACTCCGACGCCGCGCTGGACGAGGCCGTCGCCGCGTACCGGCGGATCGAGTCGTTCGTGCACCGGGTGCGCGAGCGGCACGGCCTGCCCGAGGTCGCGACGGAGCTGCCCGGCGCGTTCACCGCCGCACTCGACGACGACCTGGGGACCCCGCTCGCCCTCGGCACCGTGCACACCCTGGTGCGCGAGGGCAACACCGCCCTCGACGCCGGGGACGTCGCGGGCGCCCTGCGGACCGCGTCCGCGGTCCGTGCGACGACCGAGGTGCTCGGCCTGGACCCGCTGGCAGCCGGCGGTGCGGCCGAGGAGTCGGGCGACGCCGCCCGGCAGGCACTGGGCACCCTGGTGGAGTCGATGCTCGAGCGCCGCCGGGCCGCGCGCGCCGAGCGCGACTTCGCCACCGCGGACCGGCTCCGCGACGAGCTGCTCGCCGCCGGGATCGCCGTCGAGGACGGTGCCGACGGCTCCACCTGGACTCTCAAAGACGCTTAGGACTCGTAGAACTCATGGCAGGCAATTCCAAGCGCCGCGGTGCGATCCGCAAGGAAGGCACCAAGAAGGGCATGGTCGTCGGTTCCGGCGGTCAGGCCCGGCGCGCACTGAAGGGCAAGGGGCCGACCCCGCCCGCCGAGATGCGCCCCGGCCACCCGAAGGCGAGGGCGGCCGCGCGGCGTGCCGCCCAGGACCAGCAGCAGCGCCGACGCCCGGTCGCGGGCCGTCGCGGTGACGGGGAGACCCCGGAGACCGTGCTCGGGCGCAACCCGGTCGTCGAGTGCCTGCGGGCGGGCGTCCCGGCGACGGCGCTGCAGGTGGCCACCGGCATGTCCGCCGACGACCGGGTCACCGAGGCCGTCGCACTGGCGGCGGAGCGGGGCATCTCCATCCTGGAGGTGCCGCGCAACGACCTCGACCGGATCAGCGGCGGAGCGCTGCACCAGGGCCTCGCCCTGCAGGTGCCGCCGTACTCCTACGCCCACCCCGACGACGTGCTGGAGGCCGCGTCGCACTCCGGGCGCCCGGCACTGGCCGTGGCCCTGGACGGGGTGACCGACCCGCGCAACCTGGGTGCGGTCGTCCGGTCGGTGGGGGCGTTCGGCGGGCACGGCGTCGTCGTGCCGCAGCGGCGCGCCGCCGGCATGACCGCGGTCGCCTGGCGGACCTCGGCGGGCACCGCGGCCCGGGTCCCGGTCGCACGCGCCACGAACCTGACCCGCACCCTGCAGGAGTACGCCTCCGCCGGGCTGATGGTCGCGGGCCTGGCCGCCGACGGCGACGTCTCCCTCGACGACTTCGACCTGGCCACCGGGCCGCTGGTGATCGTCACCGGGTCGGAGGGCAAGGGGCTGTCCCGGCTGGTCCGCGAGACCTGCGACGTGACCGTCTCGATCCCCCTGGCCGGCCGGGTGGAGTCGCTGAACGCCTCCGTCGCCACCGGCGTCGTGCTGGCCGAGGTGGCCCGCCGCCGTCGCACCCACCGCTGACCCGATCCCATGATCGCCGCGACGCGCGGTGATCCGTTCCCCGCGCGCGTCCGGACGCGCGCGAACAGCGGATCACCGCGCGCCGTGCGGATCAGGCGCGGACCGGGCCCCGGCCGCGCAGCCGGCCCACCAGGCGGCACAGCAGGTAGGCGACGAACCCGATGGTCGCCACGTAGGCCGAGATCGGCAGCCCCGGCGCCAGCGACAGGATCGTCCCGCCGACCAGTGCGACCTCCGCGATGACGATCGCGATGACGGTCGCCAGCAGCGGGTTCGCGGTCACCCGGTTCGCCGCGGCGCCGGGCACGATCAGCACCGACAGCACCAGGATCGCGCCGACGATCGGCACGGCCAGCGCCGTCACCAGCCCGATCAGCACGCTGAACACCAGGGTCAGCGCGCGGACGGGCACGCCGCGCGCCACTGCGACGTCGGGGTCGGTGCTGGCGAACAGCAGCGGCCGGTAGAGCACCGCCAGCGTCGCGAGCACGACGGCCGCGACGACCCCCAGCACCCACAGGTTCTGCTGGTCGACCGAGACGATCGAGCCGGTGAGCAGGCCGAAGCGGTTGGAGGAGCGGCCGTCGTAGAGGGCCAGGAACAGCACGCCCAGGCCGAGCCCGAACGCCATCACCACGCCGATCGCGGAGTCCCGCTCGCGTTGCCGCAGCCCCAGCACACCGAAGATCACCGCGGCGACGACGGCGCCCACCACCGCTCCCACCCCGACGGCGACGCCGAGCAGCAGCCCGGCCGCGGCGCCGGTGAAGGCCAGCTCGGCGGTGCCGTGCACGGCGAAGGCCATCCCGCGGCTGACGATCAGCGGGGCGAGCAGCCCGGCGACCAGCCCGAGCACCGCGCAGGCGATGAGCGCGTTGCGGACGAACGGGTAGCCCAGCAGTGCGCCGGTGCCGGACAGATCGAGGATGCGGGCCAGGAACTCGGTCACGCGCCACCCCCGACCGTGGTGACGCCGTGCTCGGCGTGCTCGTCGCGGGTGACCGGCGAGTCGTCGGCCCCGACCACGACCAGCCGGTCCCGGACCCGCAGCACGTCGACGTCGGTGCGGTAGAGCCGCGACAGCGTCTCCGAGGTCATGACCTCGTCGGTGGTGCCGATCGAGAACCGGCCGTCGACGAGGTAGAGGACCCGGTCCACCAGCGGCAGCACCGGGTTGATCTCGTGGGTCACGAACAGCACCGCGGTGTCCGCGGCGCGGCGGCGCTCGTCGATCAGCCGGGTCACGATCCGCTGGTGGGACAGGTCCAGGCTGAGCAGGGGCTCGTCGCACAGCAGCACCGCCGGGTCCCCGACGAGTGCCTGCGCGACCCGCAGCCGTTGCTGCTCGCCGCCGGACAGCCGCCCGACCGGGGCGTCGGCGTACCCGGTGCCGCCGACCTGGGACAGCGCGCGGTCGACCCGCTCGCGCCGCTCGCGTCGCCGCCCCAGACCGAGGCCGAAGCGGTGCCCGTCGAGGCCGAGACCGACGAGGTCGCGCCCGCGCAGCGGCAGGTCCGGGTCCAGCGGCTGCTGCTGCGGGACGTAGCCGATCTCGGGGCTGCCGCGTCGCGGGGTGTGCCCACCGACGGTCACGGTGCCCTCGGACAGCGGGAGCAGCCCCAGCAGGACGCGCATCAGCGTCGTCTTGCCGGAGCCGTTCGGGCCGAGGACGGCGACGAACTCGCCGGGTGCGACGTCCAGGTCGAGGCCGGACCACAGGGTCCGGTCCCCGAACCGCAGGCCTGCCCCGCGCAGCGACAGCGCGGACCGTTCCGGGAATCCCATGTCAGCGGTTCAGCGCCGCGGACAGCTCGTCCAGGTTGGCGTTCATCCACTGCACCCAGTCGGTGGTGCCCGCGGGCAGGGTCTCCGACATCTGGATCACCGGGACGCCTCCCTTCTGGGCCGCGTCGCGGACCTGGTCGGTGGTCGGCGAGGTCGTCTGGCTGTTCAGGATCAGCGCGTCGACCGGCGGCTGGGCGGTGAACAGCCCCAGCATCTGCGCGACGACGGCGGCCGGCGGGTCGGTGCCCTCCTCGACGGCCGAGGAGAACGCCTGCGGGGTGGCGTTCGCGATCCCGGCGGCCTGCAGCAGGTAGTCGGGCACCGGCTCGGTGACGGCGACCCGGGCCCCCGGGTGCGCACGGCCGATCTCGGTGGCCTTCGACGTCAGCTGGGCGACGCCGCCCCGGAGGGTCTGGGCGTTGGTGCGGAAGTACTCCGCGGCGCTCGGGTCGATCCGGCCGAGCTGCTCGGCGAGCTGGTCGGCGACCCGGCCGACCGCGGCCGGGTCGTACCAGACGTGCTCGTTGAACGAGCCGTGCTCGTGCTCGTGCTCGTGCTCGGCGCCCGCGGCGGGCTCGGCCCCGGCCTCACCGGCGTGGTCGTGGTCGGCGCCGGTGGTCGGCTCGGCGGCGTGGTCGTGGCCGTGGTCGTCCGCGGCGGCCTCCTGGGCCCCCTCGATGCCGGAGACCTCGACGGCGTCGATCAGCGGGGCCTTGTTGCCGGAGGCGGAGACGAGGTCGGTCATGAAGGCGTCGTACCCGCCGCCGTTCATGAGCAGCAGCTGGGCCTCGCCGACGGTGGCCGCGTTCTGCGGGGTGGGCTCGTAGCCGTGCGGGTCGACGTCGGGGGAGCTGATGATCGACTGGACCTGGGCGTAGTTGCCGCCCACGGCGCGGGCGACGGCGCCCCAGGCGTCGGTGGAGGCGACGATCTTCACCTGCGGGGTGTCGGCGCTGGTGGGGGCGTCGACCTGGCCGGAGCCGCAGGCGGTCAGCCCCAGGGCGAGTGCGGCCAGCCCGGCCACGAGCGCGGCCGGGCGGAGCGGGGATCGGGACACGGACGGAACTCCCATCAACACATCGGCATACATTTATTGGAAATCATTCTCAGATTCACTCTACCGTTGCACGGCGCGCCGGGCCCGCGCCCGCCGTGTGATCCCGTCACGGCCGGTCGGGGCCGACTTTCACGTGCGTGACCGCGCCGCTACCGTTCGGGGAATGACCGGACCCCAGCACCCGCGGCGCCCGGCGACGCTGGCGTCGCTGGCCGCCGAGCTCGGGGTCTCGCGGACGACCGTGTCGAACGCCTACAACCGGCCCGACCAGCTGTCCGCGCCGCTGCGCGAGCGCGTCCTGGAGGCGGCCCGCCGGCTCGGCTACCCGGGCCCGGACCCGGTCGCCCGCTCACTGCGCACCCGGCGCGCCGGTGCGGTCGGCCTGCTGCTCACCGAGGCGCTCAGCTACGCCTTCCGCGACCCGGGCGCCACCGGCTTCCTGGAGGGGCTCGCCCTGGCCTGCGAGAAGGCGGGCACCGGGCTGCTACTGATCCCGGTCAGCCCGGAGCACTCCGACGTCGACGCGGTCTACCAGGCCGGAGTCGACGGGTTCGTCGTCTACTCGGTCAGCGAGGACGACCCGCACTTCCGGGCCGTCCTGCAGCGCCCGGTGCCGACGGTGGTCTGCGACCAGCCCACCGGGATCACCGGCGTGGACCGGGTCGGCGTCGACGACCGCGCCGGCACCCTCGCGCTCGGCCGGCACCTCGTCGAGCTCGGCCACCGCCGCGTCGGCGTGCTCTGCATGCGCCTGTCGTCGCACCGGCACGACGGCCCGGCCGACATCGCACGCCAGGAGGGGAGCTCCTACGCCGTGCAGCGCGAGCGCCTCGCCGGGCTGCGCGCGGCGTTCACCGAGGCCGGTGTCGACTGGGCCGACGTCCCGGTCATCGAGCGGTTCGAGCACTCCCTGGACGCCGGCGCGGACGGTGCGGCCACCCTCCTGGCGTCGCACCCCGGCATCACCGCGCTGGTGTGCACCTCCGACATCCTCGCCCTCGGCGCGCTGCGCGAGGCCCGTGACCGCGGCGTGCGGGTCCCCGAGGACCTCTCGGTCGCCGGGTTCGACGGCGTGCCCGAGGCCGAGCGCCTCGGCCTGACCACGGTCCGCCAGCCGTTCCGGGAGAAGGGCCTCGAGACCGGGCGGCTGCTGCTCGAGCGCGGCGACCGCCACGTCCCCGAGTACGTCACCCTCCCGACCGAGCTGATCGTCGGGTCGACCACCCGGGAACTGCGTCAGTCCGGGGAGTTCTTCTCCGGATGGTGAGTCTGTCCGGGCTGCGGCGCTACCCGGTGAAGTCCTGCCGGGGTGCCGAGGTGGCGCGCGCCGTCGTCGAACGGGCCGGTCTCGCCGGGGACCGGCGGTGGATGCTCGTCCGCGACGACGGCGCCGTGGTCACCGCGCGCACCCATCCCCGGCTCGTGCTCGTCGCACCCACCCCCGCCGCCGACGGGCTCCGCCTGACCGGGCCGGGGATGCCGCCGCTGACCGTCCCGGTGCCCGACGGCGAGCCGCTGCCGGCCCGTGTGCACCGCTGGGACACCGCGGGCGTCCCGGCCGGCCCCGAGGCCGACGGCTGGTTCTCGGACCTGCTCGGCTCCCCGGTGCGGCTGCTCCACCTCGACGACCCGGCCCGGCGCCGCCCCGACCCGGCCTTCTCCCACGACGACGACCGCGTCTCCTTCGCCGACGGCTACCCGCTGCTGCTCACCTCCGCCGCCTCGCTCGACGCGCTGAACGCACTGGTCGCCGAGGGCAGGCACGCGGCGGAGGCGCCGCTGCCGATGACCCGGTTCCGACCGAACGCCGTCGTCGAGGGCGCACCCGCGTGGGCCGAGGACGGCTGGCGGCGCATCCGGATCGGCGCCGCGGAGTTCCGGGTGGCGAAGGGCTGCGCCCGCTGCGTGCTCACCACCGTCGACCCGGAGACGGCGGCCAAGGGCCGCGAGCCGATGGCGACCCTGGCCCGGCACCGGCGGTTCGACGGCAAGGTGTGGTTCGGGGTCAACCTGATCCCGGACGACCCGGGCGCGGAGATCACCGTCGGTGACCCGGTCGAGGTGCTCGACGCCGTCGACCCGGCCTGCGGCCCGCCGCGCTGACTCCGACCGCCCACGGATCGTCCCGGCCCGTCGGTATCGTCGGGTTCGGGTCGCCCGTCCGGGTGGCCGGACCGGGCGAGGGGGAGGCTGGGTTGAACGACGCCGGCCCGCCCCGACGCCCGCGCCGCGGCCCGCCGCACGGACGCTCCGCCGTGCCGCCGGCGTCTCCGCCCGCCGCACCGCGCCCGCCGTCGGGTCCGCCGCGCCCTGCCGGCCCGGACCCCGCGCGAGCCCCGGGACCGGGCGGCGCCCGGCCCGCCCCGTCGGACCAGCGCGGCCCGGGACGGGGCGGACCCCCGCGTGTCGCCGGCCGGGGTCCCGGGTCGCCGCCCGTGCCGCCGGCCCCGCCCGACGGGCGTTCCGCGCCGCCCGCACCGCGCGTCGTCCCGCCCCGCCGCGGCCCGGCTTTCCCCCCGGCCGCCCCACGGCCGGTCCCACCGGCCGACGACCGCGTGGACGCCGACCGTCGCCGGGACGAGGCGTCGCAGGCGCCGGAGGTGCTCCACCCCGCCCAGCGACCCCTGCCCTCCCGCCGCGGCGTCCGCCGGAGCGGCCCGCCCCCGCGACGCGGAGCGGCGGTCCCGGAACCCCGGCCGGAGGTCGGCCGCCCCTCGCGCCGCCCGATCGGGCCGCAGGTCGCGGCGCTGCGGGAACGGCTGCGCCGGCTGCGACCGCAGCGGCCACCGGGGACCCCACCGCAGTCGACCCGGGTCCGGCTGCGCAGGGTGCTGCGCTGGGCGCTGGTCGCCCAGACCGTCCCGCTGGTCCTGGTACTGCTGTTCACACTGGTCAACCCGCCGTACACGATGTTCCGGCTGTGGAACTTCGGGCCGACCGTCGCGCAGTGGACCGACGCCGAGCACGTGTCGCGCAACTTCCTGGTCGTGGTGATGGGGCAGGAGGACCAGCAGTTCCCGGAGCGGACGCTCGCCGTCGACTACGGGATGCAGTGGGCGCGCGTCCAGGCGTACCTGGACGGCACCGACGACCCGTCCGGGTCGACGATCACCCAGCAGACCTCGAAGAACCTGTTCCTGTGGGCCGGTCGTTACCCGCCGCTCGAACCGCTCCGCAAGGCACTGGAGATCCCGCCGGCCGAGACGATGGAGATCGTCATGTCCAAGCGGCGGATCCTGGAGATCTACGTCAACGTCGCGCAGTTCGCGCCGCGCGTCTACGGCGTCTGCGCCGCGTCCTGGTACTACTTCGGCAAGTCCAGTCGCTCGCTCAGCGTCGACGAGTCCGCCCAGCTCGTCGGGCTGCTGCCGTCCCCGCTGCACGTCGAGTGCGCCCCTGGTGGCGGCATGCGCTTCCTCGGCGACGCCAACGGCAACGGCGTCGCCGACCCCGGCGAGCGCGGCTGGATCAGTGCGAAGGGCTACTGGCACGCCCGCGAGCGCGCCCCGCGCTGGTACGCCCAGATGGGCGGGCTCGCCGCGACCGAGGGCATCGGCATCGCGGGCAACGCCTCGGACCTGCCCGCCGCCGACGACCCGTGCCGCGAGCCCCCGGCCGCGCTGGCCGACCTCGACTGACCAGGCCCCGTCACGCCCCGGTGCGCAGCGCGGCGAGGCGTTGCAGGACCGCGGCCACCTCCTGCGGGTCCGCGACCCGGTACCGGGCCGCGGTGTCGCCGTCGCCGACCTTGAGCCCGACGTCGCCGTCGTCCAGCACCCGGAACGCGGTCTCGTCGGTCACGTCGTCGCCGGCGAACAGCACCGCGTCGACGCCCAGCGCGGCCCGCAGCACGTCGACCGCGGCCCCCTTCGTCGTCTCGACGACCGCCAGGTCCAGCACGTCCTTGCCGGCGGTGGCGTCCACCCCGTCCCGGACCCAGTCGGCGCGGACCCGTTCCAGCAGGGCCGTCCCGGCGGCCGGGTCCATCCCGCGCACGTGCACCGCACCGCCCGCGGGCTTGGTCTCCAGCCGCGCCCCGGGAGTCCCGTCGACCACGGCGCGCAGGCCGTCGAGCAGCGTCGCGCGCCGCTGCTCCTGCTCGGCGGTGAGCAGGCCGCCGCGGCCGAGCAACGCGCCGAGCTCGTCGTCGTACTCGGCGCCGTGGCTGCCCACCAGCCCGACCGGCGGGCCGAACCCGGAGACGGCCGCGAGGTCGTCGCGGCCACGCCCGGACAGCATCACCACGGTCGTGTCGTCGAGCGCGGCGAGACGGCGGACGGCGTCGGCGGCGGCCGGCAGCGGCCGGGACGCCGACGGGTCGTCCACCAGCGGGGCCAGCACGCCGTCGAAGTCGAGCGCGACGAGTAGCCGCGGCACCCGGGCGAGGCGGGTCAGCGCGTCGTCGAGGCTCACTGCTCCACCCGGATCCCGAGCGCCTCCAGGAACGAGGTCGCCCAGCGGTCGACGTCGTGGTCGAGGACCTGTCTGCGCAGGGTGCGCATCCGTTTCCTGCCCTCCTCGGCGTTCATGGTCAGCGCCGCGTACAGCGCCTCCTTGACCCCGTCGGTGTCGTGCGGGTTCACCAGCAGGGCACTGGTCAGCTCGATCGCGGCGCCGGCGAACTCGGACAGCACGAGACAGCCGCCGTCGTCCGGGCGGCAGGCGACGTACTCCTTGGCGACGAGGTTCATGCCGTCGCGCAGCGGGGTCACGAGCATGACGTCGGCGGCGAGGAAGAACGCGGCCAGCTCCTCGCGCGGCAGCGAGCGGTGCAGGTAGTGCACCGCCGGGTGCCCGACGCGGGCGAACTCGCCGTTGATCCGCCCGACGGCCTGCTCGATGTCGGCGCGCATCTGCTGGTAGTGCTCGACCCGCTCGCGCGACGGCGTCGCCAGCTGGATCATGACGGCGTCGTCCACGGTCACCCGCTGCTCCTCCAGGAGCTCGTGGAAGGCGCGCAGCCGGACGTCGATGCCCTTGGTGTAGTCGAGCCGGTCGACGCCCAGGACGATCTTGCGCGGGCTGCCCAGCTCCTCGCGGATCTGCGCGGCGCGCTTCTCCACCTCGGGGGTGCGGGCCAGCTCGTCGAGCCGGTGCGAGTCGATCGAGATCGGGAAGGCGCCGAGCCGGATGCGCCGGCCGCCGTGGCGGAGCACCTCGGGGTCGCGCTCGGAGACGGCCCCGGCGAGCTCCTGGGCGAGCCAGTGGAAGTTGCGGACGCCGCCGTCGGTGTGGAAGCCGACCAGGTCCGCGCCGAGCAGCCCCTCCATGATCCGGGTCCGCCACGGCAGCTGGCGGAACAGCTCGACCGGCGGGAACGGGATGTGCAGGAAGAAGCCGATCCGCAGGTCCGGGCGCAGCTCGCGCAGCTTCCCCGGGACGAGCTGGAGCTGGTAGTCCTGCACCCAGACCGTCGCGCCGTGCGCGGCGATCTTCGCGACCTCCTCGGCGAAGCGCTGGTTCACCGCGGTGTAGGCGCGCCACCAGTGCCGGTGGAACTGCGGGGGTGCGACGACGTCGTGGTAGAGCGGCCACAGCGTGCCGTTGGAGAAGCCCTCGTAGTAGTCGGTGACCTCGCTCGCGGTGAGCGTCACCGGGAACAGCGACAGACCGTCCTCGGCGAAGGGCTCGACCTCGGCGTCGGGGACGCCGGGCCAGCCGACCCAGGCGCCCTCCCGGGCCCGCAGGGTCGGCTCCAGCGCCGTGACCAGGCCGCCCGGGCTGCGTCGCCAGGTGGTGCTTCCGTCCGGGTGCCGCTCCAGGTCCACGGGGAGCCTGTTGGCCACCACCACCAGATCCGCCGCCGACACCGGTTCCCCTGTGGACACACGCCCTCCTCGACGCTCGACCCTCGCGCCGACCCTACTTCGGATCGGCGCCGTCGGCCGTGCCGTCCGACACCGGGGAGCCGACGGCCGCGCCGCCGGTGGGGGAGTTCTCGGCCCCGCCGGGCCGGTCCTCCGGGCGGCGGCGCGGGCTGGCCACGAACTGCCCCAGGGCGACGCCCGCGGCCAGCGCCAGCCCGACGGCCAGCGCGATCGTGATCGTCACCAGTCCCTCGGACGGCCCCTCGATCGCCAGCTGGTAGAAGCCGCGGTAGGCGGCCAGACCGGGCAGCAGCGGTGTGACCCCGGCCAGGGTGACGACCATCGGCGGGGTCTGGGTGCCCCGGCGCAGCAGGCCCGCCGCCAGGCCGACGACGAGCGCAGCGGCCCCGGTCGCCGGTACCTGTCCGAGCCCGGCGTTCTGCGTGAGCAGGCCGTAGACGAGCCAGCTCGACGCGCCGACCGCGCCCGCGATCGGCAACGACCGCAGTGGCGCGTACCCGGCGAGCGCGTAGAACGCCGCCGCCAGCGCACCGGAGACCAGCGACAGCCCGAACTGGCCGGGACCGGACGGCAGGTCCCCGGACACCTCGATCTGGGTGCCCATCGCGAGCCCCAGCTGCAGCCCCAGCACGACGCCGGTCAGCAGCCCCGCCGACAGCAACGAGATCTCCACCATGCGCGCGGCCGCGGTCAGGTAGTAGCCGGTCAGCGCGTCCTGCACGGTCGAGACCACACTCAGCCCGGACAGCAGCACCGTGATGCCGGCCGCGACGACGTAGGACGCCCGGGTGCCCGGCGGGAACACCTCCAGCTGCACCAGGGCCACCGTCGAGGCGGTGACGAGGAACCCGCCGACCACCTGCTGGAAGAACGCCGCGACCCCGCGCCGCGCCAGCACCCGTCCGATCCGGTCGATGATCGCGGTGGTGACGAACGCCGTCGTCGCGGTCAGCGGGCCGCCGCCGAGCAGCAGGGCGATCGACGCGGCCAGCGCGGCCCAGCCGAACGTCGCCACCCAGCGCGGGTACGGGTGCGGATGCCGCACCACCTCCGACACCTTCGACGACGCCGCCCGCACGTCGAGCCGGCCCGCCTCGACCTCGCGGATGATCTCCTCGGTCTCGGCCAGCCGGGAGAGGTCGAGCGTCCGGTAGCGGACCAGCCGCATCGTCGTCACTGGCTGCGCGGCGTTGCCCCGGTGGCAGCACATGGTGATCGAGGTGAACGTGATGTCCACGTCGACGGCGGGCAGACCCGCCAGGTTGGCCAGCCGCAGCATGGTCGCCGTGACTTCGTCGACCGACTCGCCGGAGGACAGCGCGATCTCACCGATCCGCATGCAGAGGTCCAGGACCTCCTGCACGCGGGCGTCGTCGGGGACCTGCGGGCCGAGCATGAGCATCGGCACCGTCGACGGACCCGGGGTGAGCAGCCGTCTCGCGTCACGCCGCAGCGCGCCGCGCAACCGCCGCGCGAACCGGTCCGCCGGCGGCGTTCCCTCGGCCACGGGTCCCTCCCTCCGTCGGTGCTGTCCGCACCAGGCTAGGGGCGGGCCGACGGCGCCCTGCCCGGCCCCACACCCGGCGTCGGCGGGGGCGGGCGGGAGGGTCGTGACGGTGCCGGGGCGTTAGGCTGTGGTCCCTCGCCGGTGTAGCTCAGTGGTAGAGCAACCGCCTTGTAAGCGGTAGGTCGTCGGTTCGATCCCGACCTCCGGCTCCCGCGCTGACCTGCGTGAACACTACTCGTCGTCCGGCTCCTGACCGGCCTCCGTCTCGTTTCCCGTCTCAGTTCCCGCCCGGAGGAACCCGTCCAGCCGGACCGCGACGTCCTGCCGGAGGGCGTCGGTCACGTGCTGGTAGCGCTTCGCCATCGCCCCGTGCGACCACCCCATGACCTCCATCGCGACCCGCTGGGACACCCCGAGCAGGAGGAGCACCGTCGCGGCGGTGTGCCGGGCGTCGTGTAGCCGCGCCGTCCGGACCCCAGCATCGGTCAGGAGCCGTCTCCACTCGTTCCGGTCCATCGTCGGGTCGATCGGCTTCCCGTTCTCCTGGGCGAACATCCACCCGCCGTCCTGCCACTCGGTGCCCGCGCGGACCCGCTCGGTCTCCTGAACGACGCGGTGCTCCTCCAGCAGCTCGGCGAGCTGGTCGGGCAGCACGATCCCGCGGCGGCCCGCACGGGACTTCACGTCCACTTCCACCATCCCGCCGCCGTGGCGCTGAGGGCAGCTTCGGGCGTGGCTCGTGCAGCTCGGCAGGCACGGTGCCGGGCAGGACCTCGTGTGCCGCGTGCAGCTCTCCGGGCACGGCCTGCGCTTGTGCAGGCGCTCTCCGCATACGTGCGGGTCCGAGCAGCCGTGTTTCCAGGTGTGCCGCTGGATCTGCCGGACGATCCGTACCGTGCGCGTGCTCGGGTCGTACCGGTTCCAGCGCAGTCCCGTGGTCTCCGCCTGCCGGGTGCCGAGCGCCAGCGCGATCACGTACCGAACCCCGTTACGGCGCTTCAGCGCGGTCGTGATCAGGCGCCGTATCTCCTCGGTCTCGAACGGCTCGATCTCGTCCTCGTCCAGCCGGGGAGCCTTCGCGAGCGCCACCGGGTTGCGGCTGATCCGCCCGCGCCGCAGCGCTTCACCGAACGCGGTCCGTGCGGTTCGGTGAACCTGGTGGGCGGTCCCCGGCTTCGCTCCGGCCGCGATCATCTTGGCGTAGAGGCGCTCGAAGTGCTCGGGCTGGATCTTGTTGATGCGATGCTTCCCGAGGCCCGGGATCAGGTGCACCCGCACCGCCGATTCGTACGCCCGGTACGACTTGTAGCGCACCGTCGGCTTGGAGATCTCCTCGACCCATTCCGACAGCCATTCGGCGACCGTCGGAACGCGGCCGGCCTTCGAGATCGTCCCGGCGTCGCGCTCGCGCTCGATCTCGTTGACGCGCCTGATGACCTCGTTCTCGGTCGCGCGCTCGACGTGGCGCCGGTCCGGGGACCCGTCGTCCTTCGTGCCGACCGTCACCCGGCCGTGCCACTTCCCGTCCCCGCCGAGGTAGATCGACGATTCACCGTTCGCCGCCCGGGTGCCGGGTTCACGGACCTTCCGCTCCTTGCGCACCATGTTCCTCTCCCCTCAGTTCTCGATGGGTCGGTGCGTGGCCCGGGCCGCTGCCCGCAACCGGGCGGTGAACTCGTAGAGGGCATCGGCCGGAATACGCCTCGCTCGACCGAGGAGGACGCTGTCGATCTCGTTGTTCCGGATGAGTCCGTACATGCGGGTCCGGCTGATCGAGAGCAGTTCCGCGGCGGCTTCCACCGTGAGCATGACGCGCGGCTCGGTCGGATCCGGGCCGTATGTGGTGACGGATGCGGTCATCTGAACCTTCCTCGGTTAGTCAACGGTGCGTAGTCGGTCGGTCGGGGTCAGGGGCGGGGAGGGACCCGGGCTGAGGTGCGCGGATGCGGTGATCTGTCCGGTTCGGGGGCTGTCGAGCGGGTGGGGGTCCCTGGTCTCCCTGGACTCCCTGGCGCAGGTCAGGCCGAGGGGCCCGATCAGGGACCCGGTGAGGGAGAACTCCCTCGGTCCCCGGCCGGTCCCTGACTGGCTCCCTCGCTTCGCCGGCCACGCAGAGTGTGCGTCTTCGACGGCTGGAGCCGGGGGGTCAGCGGCGGGTTCGCCGCCTCCGGCTGCACCGGGAGGTGGTGCGTGGCCGGCGCCGGGACGGCCTCGGGTGGGTCACATCAGCCGGTTCGCGCGTGCCGGGTTCGTCGAGGCTGAAACAGTGGGGGCAGGTGCCGTAGGCGAGCAGGATCGATCCGGTTCGGATCATGCCGGGGTGGATGGTCTCGACAGTGCGCCGGCATCGGTCGCAGGTGAGGCCTTCGACGCGGCCGGCCCGGAGCAGGGTGGGTGCGCAGGTGGGGCAGGCCAGCGTGGCGGGCTCCCAGACGGTGGCGTAGGCGACTGCGGGCCCGGTGCCGAGGTGCGGGCAGCCGCGCGCGGTGCCGACGTGCAGGGCGTCTCGGAGGGCGCTGAGATGGCCGTGAAGCCACGCCGGCGCGGTGGTGCGGGTGGATGGTCCCGCCGTAGACGACGGCCAGGCCGTCGAGGTGGCGGTCCGCGTCCGTCGTCGCGGCGGCGAGCTGGTCGGCCAGCGCGGTCGGGTCGGTGATCGGTCGCATCAGCGGGTGTCCTTCGAGTCATCGGAGTGGGGGGTGCGGGCCGCAGTGGCGCCAGTCCCGCCAGTGGCGCCAGTCCCGCCAGGCTGGTGCCCGGTGGCGTCACTGGCGCCCCTGGACGCCGAGCCGGGCCCGGGGCGGGCGGTGTCGAGCAGGGACCAGGTGGTGATCCGGGGGAATCCGGCGGACCGGGCCTGGACGAGGTCGCGTGCGGCTCGCTCGACGGAGCGCTCGGCGAGTCCGGCGGCCCGTGCCGCCTTCTTGACCTGCGCCGAGGGGATCGGCTCGGTGGCGGCCGTCAGGTAGTCGACGAGCCACGCGGCGGCCTCGTCGCGGGCGCTGATCCCGCCCGGTGCGCCGTCACCTGCGCTGCCGGTGCCGGTCTCGGCCTCGCGCAGGATGGTCTCGACGTGGCGGTCGGTTTCGCCGAGCATGACCAGCCGTCCCCAGACGGCCGGGCCCTCGACCGTGTCCAGCTCGATCGGCTCGACGCGATAGCGAAGTGAGGGCAGATCGAGCGGCCCAAGGTTGTTCTTGACCTGGGAGATCACGCAGGAGCCGTCGTCGGCTCCGGGGTCGCGGGCGAAGGCGACCGCCGCGCGGGCGACGGCGGCGAACGCGCGGGATCCGGTGACCCGAGACAGGACGTCGGCGCCGCCGGCCTTGTTGAAGTGCGCCAGCCCGAACACCGCGGCGTTCGTCAGGTCCGCCAGCTTCGCGAGGGGTTCCAGCGCGGTGCGGAGTTCCTCCTGGTTGACGTTGATCCGTGAGTCGATCGCGGAGATGAGTGGGTCCAGGACGAGGAGCGCGACGTCGCGCTCGGCCATCGCGGCGGCGAGCTGGTCGCAGTCGCGCGGCAGGGTCAGTGGCATCGTCAGCTCGCCGTCCGGGGTGGGGTGGGTGACGTCGACCCGGAACACGCGGGTCATGTCGGCGCCGGCGGCGATCAGCCGGCCGGCGATGGTGCGCTCCCAGGAGTCCTCGGTCGCGGCGTAGACGACGCCGCGCGGGTGGCCGTCGTGCAGGCCGGTGAGGGTGCCGGTGGTGACGCGGGCGGTGAGCCACGCGCAGAACAGGGACTTCCCGATCCCCTCGCGGCCGGGCCCGAGGACGATCGATCCGGCCGGGATCCGATCGGCCCACAACCAATGGGTGGGCCGCAGCACGATCGACGTCGCGGGGGTCAGGATCAGCCGTCGCCCGACCGGATCCGGGGCCGGTGCCGATGGGGTCGATTCTCGCAGCTCACCGGAAGGATCGGAGCGGCTGTCGGGGGGTGGCAGGGCGCGCAGTCGCGCGGGTGGGTGGCTCACGTGTACCGGGCCTCCGGTCGAGGGAGATCGAGACGGGATCGGGTCCCACCTGTCGAGCAACCCCCCGGGTTCAGGGGGGGGTGCTCGACAGGTGGGTCAGGCCGCGGTGAGCTCGGCACGCAGCCGCCGGCCTCGGCCGGCGTTGACGAGGAGGAACGCGGCGTCGGTGCACTGCTGGGCCCGCCGGTCGGAGCCCCAGAGGGTGCGTTGGGCGCGAAGTTGGCCGGTGGTGGCGCCGGTCTCGCCGGGCAGCTCGGCGAGGTTGGTGGCGCGGTCGGCCTCAGTCAGCCGCTGGACCTCCAGGCTGCTGTGGCGCAGCAGGACCGCCATCACCTGGCGGGCCAGGTGCTCGGGCGCGGGTCGGGTCGAACGCGAGCTCCACGTCGCCCCGGACAGCCCGATCGCGACCGCGATCTCGGCCTCGGAGAGCACCACGCCCGGTCGGCCGCCGGCCGGGGAGAACGTGATTCGGCCGCGCGGGTCTACGGCCACCGTGACCGGGGCTTCTGCGATCGCGGCCATCACCGGACCCCCTGCAGCCGGTCGGAGGCCCATGCGGACGGCGGGACCGCCCCGGGCTCGGCACCGGGGGCGGGCCTGGGCCTGGGCGCCGGCGGTGCGGGGGCCGGGATCGGGCGGGCCCCGCACAGCAGCTGCACTCGTGCCCGCAGTGCGCGGTAGAGCGCGTGGGTCGCGGTACCCGGGCGCAGCGCGTCGAGTTCGCGTCGGACGTCCTCGAGCCTGGTCGTGCCGTCGGCCAGGATCGCGGCGAGCAGATAGAACAGGGTCGTGTCCGGGTCGTTGAGCTCATCGATCGCGGTCCCGGACGACAGCAGCGGCCACAGCACCGCCTCGATGTCGTCGTGCGAGAGCGGCACCGTCATCGTCAGCGTGGTGACGATCGGCGATCGGTTGCCGTCCCGGTGCACCGCCAGCGTCTCCATCGACTGCCCGTCGGTCAGCGTTCCGGTGGTCAACGCGCTCATCACCGCTCACCCCCGACCACGGCGTCGGTAGCGGCGGCGTCGTCGGCGGCCGGTCGGATGGTGCCGGTGACGTAGGCGGTGTAGCCGGCCTGGCCGCGCTGGTCGAGCCAGACGGCCAGCGCGGCGCCGGGGATCCGGACCGTGCTGCCAAAGCGCAGGACGTCCAGCTCGCCGGACTCGATGGCGCGGTAGACCGTCGAGAGGGAGATGTCGAGCATCTCCGCGACGGCGCGGACCCGGTAGGCCCGGGTACGGTCAACCTGCATTGCTTCCTCCGAGGGTTGCGGTGTCCGCCCCGTCCGGTGTTCCAGCACCGGGCGGGGTTTCGTCGTCTCTGGCCCCGCGTGAGCGACGAACCAGGTGACGGAGAAAAGTTATAACAACTATGACAACTGAGCGCAAGCGAAGGTTGGGTGGCCGCGCTACGCGCTGGTCAGCGGGCACTTGGGTGCATGATGTACTCGGCAGGACAACCTGCTTTTGAAGTAGACGAGGAGGCCCCCTCCGCATGGCTCGCTACACCGGCCGCCCGGCCTACGTGCAGATCGCGGACGATGTCCGGCGCCAGATCACGGATGGGGTCTTGCGGAGCAGCGACAAGCTCCCGACCGAGGCCGAGCTGATGGCCGACTACGGGGTCTCCCGGATCGTCGTCCGCCAGGCCGTCGAAGTGCTCCGCAACGAGGGCCTCGTCGTCTCCCAGCGGGGAAGCGGCTCCTTCGTGCGTGAGCAGCAGCCCCGAAGGCGACGGGTGGTCGGCAACCGCTACCGCCATCGAGCGACGTCGTCACCGTTCGCGACGGCGGCCCGGGTGGCCGGCCAGCGACCCGAGTGGGAGTACCAGTCACGGCGCACCACCGCGAGCCAGTCGGTCGGGGAACGGCTCGGCATCGCGGCCGGTGACCCGGTGATGCGCACGAGCTACCGGTTCTTCGCCGACGAGATGCCGGTGATGCTCTCGACGTCGTACGAGCCGCTCGCGATCACCGAAGGCACGCCTATCGAGTCCCCGGAGACCGGGCCGACGACCGGCGTCGTCGGGCGGATGGACCTCATCGGGGTCCGGATCACGCACGTCGTCGAGGACGTGCAGGCCCGCTCACCGCGACCGTACGAACAGGAAGCTCTACAGGTGCCAGCCGGCGTCCCGGTGATGGCGGTCGAGCGGACCTACTACGCTGACGAACTCGCAGTCGAGACGGCGGACATCGTCGTCAGCGCGGACCGATACACCTTCTCCTACGCCGTCCCCGTCGGGCTCCAGCCCGATCCGGACGCAACGGCCTGACGCCGGCCCCCGTTCGTGCAGGACGGCGCGTCAAGGGAGAGCGAGGTGGCACCACCCCCCCGGCCTGTTCCAGCGCCCGACGGCGGCGCGATGCCGTCCAGTGGCGCCTGTCCCGCCGACGGCTCCCAGCCTGGCGGGACTGGCGGGACTGGCGCCACTGCGGGCCCGAGCCTTCCCCGGCTACGGAGGTGGCGGGGGGTACCGAACCGACCTCACTGGCGACCGCGCTCGTCGCGGCCAGAGGGCAGGCAAGACGTCCTCTGGGGGCTCGAACTGGCCGACGCCCGGTGCGGGTGCTAGACCGCTAGCGAGCTGGTCCGGCGGGGTTCGAGGCGCTAGCGAGGGGTGCTAGGTCTAGCGCCCCCGATCCGCTATACCGATGATCATCGGTCCGTCTCAGATCCCGTCTCAGTTCGGCTCGGTACGCGGCATCGCTGTCGTTGCTGATGACTCGCTGACCTGCCGGTTGGTCGGACTGGACCCCCTCGGTACGGCGAAGAACAGAACTTGTAAGCGGTAGGTCGTCGGTTCGATCCCGACCTCCGGCTCCAGGTCCGACCAGGGAGTTCTCTCGGGAAGCTCTCGATCGAGTTGCCCGCGCGACCCCTGTGATGACCCACCGAGCGCCTGTCGTGACCCTGTGCCGATCTCTCGCGACCAGCCCAGACGGAGCCTTCGGGAGTGATCGACGTCCTACCCGGCGGCGCGCGACGGGTGCGCGCCGGTACCGACCCGGTCACGAAGAAGAAGCACCGGTTGGTGGAGGTCGTACCGGCCGGGCCCGATGCCGAGGCGAGAGCCGAGGCCGTGCGCGCCCGGCCGGTCCAGGAAGACGCTGTACAGCGGGTGGGTGAGGAACCACATCCGACCCCTGGTCGGGCACGGTGAAGGTGGCGCAGCTCGACCCCGACACCGTGCGTTCAGACGAGCTCGTCCTCGGTGACCGCTACGGCAACCTCGGCGTACACGACGCCGTCGGACACCATCGCTGGGTAGGTCCGCACCGGTCGCTTGGCCGGTGGGCCGCTCGGCTCGCCGGTGCGCAGGGAGAACGCCGCTTCGTGCAGCGGGCACTCGATCCAGCAGCCCTCGAGGTAGCCGTCGGACAGAGAGGCGGCCTGGTGGCTGCAGGTGTCGTCGAGAACGAACACCTCACCGTCGACCGCGAAGACCGCGAGCGGGACGGGGCCGAGGACCCGCAAGCCCTCGCCGTCGGGGATGTCGTCCATGGAGCAGACACGGAACACGGGAACTCCCGGGTGGTGGTGGGGACGGGTCGTCAGGAGTGCTCGGCCGCCGGGGACGGCTCGTGGCGGTAGAACGGCGTCGTGATCGGCGCGAGCGGCGTGTTGCCGAGGATCAGGTCGGCCGACTTCTCGGCCGTCATCATCACCGGGGCGTAGATGTTGCCGTTGGTGACGTAGGGCATGACCGAGGCGTCGACGACGCGCAGGCCCTGTAGGCCGTGCACTCGCATCGAGCTGGGGTCGACGACCGACAGCGGGTCGGTGCCCATCTTCGCGGTGCAGGAGGGGTGAAGGGCGGTCTCGGCGTCCTTCGCGACCCAGTCGAGGATCTCCTCGTCGGTGCTGACCGACGGGCCGGGGGAGAGTTCTCCTCCGTTGAACGGCGCCATTGCGGGCTGGTTGAGGATCTCTCGGGCCACCCGCACGGCCTCGACCCACTCGCGGCGGTCGGTCTCGGTGGACAGGTAGTTGAACTTGATCGCGGGGTGCACCTGAGGGTCGCGCGAGGTGACCTTCACGGTGCCGCGGGTGTCGGCGTACATCGGGCCGACGTGGACCTGGTAACCGTGCTTCGCGGCGGCGGCGCTGCCGTCGTAGCGGATCGCGACGGGCAGGAAGTGGAACATCAGGTTCGGGTACTCGACCCGGTCGTTGCTGCGGGCGAACCCGCCGCCCTCGAAGTGGTTGGTCGCGGCCGGGCCGGTGCGGCCGAACAGCCACTGCGCGCCGATCCACGGCCGCTTCCAGGTGGCCAGGGACGGCATCATCGACACTGGCTGCGTACAGGCGTACTGGATGTAGACCTCGAGATGGTCCTGCAAGTTCTCGCCGACGCCGGGAAGGTCGGCGACGACGTCGATGCCCAGCTGGGACAGCTCGGCGGCGTTGCCGACGCCGGACAGCTGCAACAGCTGCGGGGTGTTGATCGCGCCGCCGCACAGGATGATCTCTGAGCCGTAGACCTCCTGCGGGGCCTTGCGGCCGCGTTGGTACTCGACACCGATCGCGCGGTCGCCATCGAACAGCACCTGGTTGACGTGCGCGCGGGTCATGACGGTGAGGTTGGGCCGGCGCATGGCGGGCCGCAGGTAGGCGCCGGCGGCGGAGAGCCTGCGGCCGCGGCGGACGTTGCGGTCGAAGGGCCCGAAGCCCTCCTGGCGGTAGCCGTTGACGTCGTCGGTGCGTCCGTAGCCCGCCTCGTCAGCGGCGGCGAAGAACGCCTGGAACAGCGGGTTGGTGGCCGGGCCACGCTCCAGCTCCAGTGGGCCGCTGTGGCCGCGCCACTGCCCGTCAGGTGCGTCGGCGAGGCAGTTCTCCATGCGCTGGAAGTAGGGCAGGCAGTGCGCGTAGTCCCAGTCCTGCATGCCCGGGTCGGCGGCCCAGCGCTCGTAGTCCATCGGGTTGCCCCGCTGGAAGATCATGCCGTTGATGCTGGAGCTGCCGCCGAGGACCTTGCCGCGGGCGTGGTAGACGCGCCGGCGGTGCATGTGAGGTTCGGGCTCGCTGCGGTAGCCCCAGTCATAGAAGCGGCTGCCGATCGGGAAGGTCAGCGCGGCGGGCATGTGGATGAACACGTCCCACGGGTAGTCCGGGCGCCCGGCCTCAAGGACCAGGACCGAGTTCGACGGGTCCGCCGACAGTCGGTGGGCCAGGGCGCTGCCGGCCGAGCCGCCGCCGACGATCACGAAGTCGTAGTGCTGCTGGCTGCTCACGAGGTGCTCCAGGTGCGCTCGCAGGGGGCCGGGCCGTCGGGGCGGGCCGGCGGACGCTGGCGTCACGCTCCGGGCTCCTTCGACCGATCCGGTTATGAGTACAGAAGTACACTAACTATGTACGTGTGTACATGGGTTGCGTCCGGGTAAAAAGAGGCGCTGTCCTGAACTGCGACGACGCCCTGCACCGGAGCGGTGCGGGGCGTCGTCATGGGGTGGCGCCGGAGGCTCAGGAGGCCTCGTCCGGCGTGAGGCGGGCCGCGTGCTCTGGCAGTGTGCCGATCCGGTGCCGCCCCCTCAGGCTGTACCAGAGCAGGCCGAGCCCGGCGACGGCGCCGATGAACAGGAACGCGACAAAGCGCAGCACGCCTTCGCCGTAGACCTCCGCGCGCGGCCAGGCGAGATTGACCGCCATCCCGGCCCCCCACAGGACGGCAAGCAGATTCACCGGCAAGCCGAATCGGCCGAGGGTGAAGTAGCCCGAGGTCCGCGCGCCGGGACCCGGCCAGCCCCCGCGCACGCGCCGGACCAGCATCGGGACGGTCACCAGCAGGTAGGCCAGATAGATCATGATGATCGCGACGCTGGTGACGGCGGTGAAGATCTCCGGGGTGCCGATGTTGAGCACGAGGATCAGCACCGAGCCGACCCCGATCAGCACCGCGGGCAGCACAGGGGTCCGGAACCGCGGGTGGATACGGGCCAGGCTCGTGCCGCCGGGCAGCGCGTTGTCGCGGGCCATGGCGAACATCAGACGGATCGCGGCAGTGTGCACCGCCAGCGAGCAGACCAGGATCGCGACGACGATGGCACCCAGGAACACGACGCCCAGCGGGCCGCCGAGGGTCTGCAGGATGATCAGCTGAAGGCCGCCGGAGCTCTCGCCCAGGGCCGGGTCGTGCAGGTCGCGTGCGGCGAGGATGCCGAACAGCAGGATGAGCCCACCGATGACGAACGACGCGATGACCGCCCGCAGGATCGCTGACGGCGCGGTGCGGCGCGGGTCGACGGTCTCCTCGCCCAGCGAGCTCGCGGTGTCGAAGCCGTACATGACATAGGCCGAGGCGATCGCCGCGAGCAGGAAGGACCCGACGTAGCCGCCGGGGACGCCGTCGCCGAATCCGCTGGTGTCGAGCAGCACGCTCGGCGGGTTGACGACGTTGAACGCCAGCACGATCACGATCAGCACCGCCGCGACCAGCTCGATGAACACCCCGGTGGAGTTGATCCGCGCCATCAGCTTCACCCCGAACGCGTTCACCAACGTGGTGAACAGGATCAGCACCGCGCCCCACAGCACGGCGCTCACGCCGAAGTCGTACGGGCCGTTCCCGTCGCCCCACAGCTGGAAGCCCGACCAGATCTGCGGCAGCGTCACCTGCATCGCGAGGGCGACCGCGGCCAGGGTGACCACCGAGGCGGTGAACATCATCCAGCCGGCCAGCCAGGACACGGCCTGTGGCGCGAGGCGCTTGGACCAGTTGTAGACCGAACCCGCGACCGGATAGCGGCCGGCGAGCTCGGCGAAGCAGAGCGCCACCATCAGCTGACCGATGAAGACCATCGGCCAGGACCACCAGTAGGCGGGCCCGCCGTTGGCGAAGCCGAAGTAGAACAGCTGGAAGGTGCCGGTGAGGATCGAGATGTAGCTGACCCCGGCGGCGAAGCTGGCGAACTTGCCGATGCTGCGCTCGAGGGTCGCCTGGTAGCCGAACTCGGCGAGTGCGTCGTCGGACTCGGTCCCCGACGAGCCCTGCGCGGCGGAGGCGGCGGGCCGCCCCGGTTCCGTGGTGCTCACGTGGAGAACTCCCTGTCATTCGGAGGTGTGGCGGGGTGATGTGGAGCGAATTCGGATCTTTCGTCTCGTTTTTGTGGACGCTTGTACGCATAAGGTGGACTAGGGTGAGGCGCCGTGGTGGTCGCGCAGATCACGATCGTGTGACGAACACGGACAGGGAGAGCGGATGGTGACGGCGAGGACGCGGGCCGGGAAGCGGGGTCCGAACGATCCGGGCCGGCGTGACCGGATCGCCGAGGCAGCGATGTGGGTGGTGGCCGAGCGGGGGCTGTCCGGGCTCACTCATCGGGCGGTGGCCGCGGCGGCCGAGGTGCCGGTCGGGTCCACGACGTACCACTTCAAGACCCTCGACGACCTTCTCGAGGCCGCTCTGCACGAGGCGTCGCGTCGCAACGTCGAGCAGCTGCGTGACTGGGTGCTCGCGCTCCCCGGTGACGTGGACTTCGCCGCCGAGTGGGCCGAGCTGGTCTCCCGCCAGATCGACGAGGCCCACCGGGCGACGGTCGCGGAGTACGACCTCTACGTCGCGGCCCTGCACCATCCGCACCTGCGCTCGGCCAGCGCCGACTGGGACGAGGCGCTGGTGGGGATATTCGCATCGCGGACCGACGGCCTCACCGGCCGAATGCTCGCCGCGCTGTTCTGCGGCTACGTCCTGCAGGGCTCGCTAGCCGATCCGGCCCCGTCACGCTCGCAGGTCCTGGCGGTGGCCCGCCGGGCGATCGAGGGGCCGGGGGCTGGCTGAGGCCTGCCGAAGTCAGCCGCCGAGGAGCTGTTCCTGGGTGCGGACGACCCAGCCGCGGTCGGCGTCCACGGGTACGCCCGCCTCGCGCTGCTGCCGGGCGCGATCCTGCTGCTCGGCCTGCAGCTCCTCCACTCCCGGCGAGCCCTTGTCGACCCACAGCCGGATCCCGGAGGTCGCGGTGGAGGTGTTGACGTGGAACAGCATGGACCAGTCGCTGCGGGCGTCCCCGGCGACGAGGATCGGCTTGCGGTAGGCCGAGATGTGCCGCTCGATCGTGGCCTGCTTGCCGACGTACCACGGGTTCTCGACCAGCAGCGGGGTGATGACGCTGCGGTCGTGCACTTCCTGCGGGTAGGCGCCGGTCAGGTACTTGCCCTCGTCCATCAGCTGGTGGGTATTGACCACCGCGCCGGACTTCGGGTCCCGGACCAGGAACTCGACACCGAACACGTCGGTCGGTGCGAACCCGAGCCCGTTGCGCGGATCGGTCAGCACCGCACGGGCGATCTCCTCGTTGGCGGCCGTGACGGCCCAGACCTTGATGCCGCGCTGGCGTAGCGAGGTCAGCAGTGCCCGCTGGGCGGGCATGATCCTCGGCGGTGCCACCGTGCCCTTGGTGAGCTTCCCGTCCTCGGTGTAGGTCACCGGGATCGGCTTCTGCTCGGCCATCATCGCCGCGGCCTCGGACCGCAGCGTCGCGATCGGGACACCCGAGAACGCCGCGGCGATCCAGTAGTAACAGGCGTCGTCGCCGAGGGTGACGCAGACGCGGAGGTAGTAGCCGTAGAGGCTCTCGTCCGGCGCGAGCGGGATCGGCCGGAGGACCGGGTCCAGCCGGTCGAAGACGAGGACCCGCTTCTGGTCCAGCCGGGCGAGGAGTGCCTCCGTGAGGTCGTTGTCCCACAGGGTGTTGTCGGCGTCGAACACTGCGAACGACCCGGGCGGGGCCGCGTCGACGACAGCGTCGAGCTCGGCCCCCCAGGCCGTGGCCGCCGGGCGGTCCTGGGCCGGTGCGGCCTGGCCGCCGGTGCCGTTGGAGCACCCGGCCAGGAGGGTCAGGAGCGCTGCGGCGGCTGCGGTGAGAGTGGAGCGGACGGATGGTCGCACGACGACTCCTCGGGTCCCGACGGGCGGTCGGCGTCAGTGACGGTGGCGCCGACCACACCTGTGTTGGGACATATGTAGACCGAATGTGGACTGATGTCCGTAAGAACTACTCATCGTGATCAGGCACCGCTCCGGATGTCGTGCGACGGGCGGGGCCCGGGCGGTTCAGCCGTGGAACCAGCCGGTTGGGGCGGGCCTGAGGTTCTGGTAGATGTGCTTGGCCTCGCGGTACTCGTCGAGCCCGGCAGTGCCGAGCTCCCGGCCGACACCGGACTTCCCGAAGCCGCCCCACTCGGCCTGCGGCAGGTAGGGGTGGTAGTCGTTGATCCAGATCGTGCCGTGGCGCAGTTGTCCCGCTACCCGCTGGGCCCGCGACGCGTCGGAGGTCCACACCGCGCCGGCCAGGCCGTAGTCGGTGTCGTTGGCGATCGCGACCGCCTCGTCCTCGGTGGAGAAGGTCTCGACCGTGACGACCGGGCCGAAGACCTCGTGGCGCACGGCGGTCATCGTGCGGTCGCAGCCGTCCAGCACGGTGGGGCGGTAGAAGAACCCGCGGTCCAGGTCGGGGTCCTCCGGGCGACGGCCCCCGGCGCGCAGTACCGCTCCTTCGGCGAGGGTGGCCGCGACGAAGCCCTCCACCTTCTCTCGATGCGCGGCCGAGACCAACGGGCCGACCTCGGTGCCTTCGGTCAGACCGTTGCCCAGTCGCACCCGCTCCGCGCGGCGCGCGAGCTCGGCGACGAACTCGTCGTGGATCGTGTCCTGGACGACGAGCCGGGCGCCGGCCGAGCACACCTGGCCGGAGTGGAAGAACGCGGCGGCGATCGCGTTGTCGACCGCGGCCTCGAAGTCGGCGTCGGCGAACACGACGTTCGGGTTCTTGCCGCCCAGCTCGAGGGCGACCCGCCGGACACCCGTCGCCGCGGCGGCCATGATCTTCTCGCCGGTGGCGAGCCCGCCGGTGAAGGAGATCAGGTCGACGCCGGGGTGCTCGACCATCGCCGCACCCGTCGCCCCGGGGCCGAGCAGCAGGTTGACCACGCCGGGCGGGAGCCCGAGCTCGTCGACCAGGCCGGTGAACAGCAGGGTGGTGAGCGGGGTGACCTCGCTGGGCTTCATGACGATCGTGTTCCCGGCGGCGAGCGCGGGAGCGATCTTCCACGACATCTGCAGCAGCGGGTAGTTCCACGGGGCGATCAGTGCGCAGACGCCGACCGGCTCGTGCACGATCCGGCTGACGATGTCGCCGCTCCCGGCGTCGACCAGTCGGCCGTGGTCCTGGGCGGCGACGTCGGCGTAGTGCCGGAAGACGGCGGTGACGTCGTCGACGTCGATCCGGCCCTCCTCCAGGGTCTTGCCGGTGTCGAGTGACTCGACGCGGGCGAACTCCTCGCGGTCGCGCTGCAGCAGGCCGGCGATGCGGCGCAGGATCTCGCCGCGCTCGCGGGCGGCGGTGGAACGCCATGGACCCGTGTCGAATGCGCGCCGGGCGGCGGTCACGGCCGCCTCGACGTCCTCGGGGCCGGCGACGGCTACGGTGCGCAGCAGTGAGGCGTCGGACGGGTCGAGAACCTCGAGCTCGTTCGGCTGGGCTGGCTCGACCCAGGTTCCGTCGATGTACAGGTCCTTCATCCGTGTTCCTCCAGCTGCATTCGCCACTATGAGTTCACTTGTACAGTATTTGCGTACATATGTACAGATTTCGCGACGTAGGGCGACCCGGTTCAGAGCCGGGGCAGCCTCCGGGCCTCGGGTCTGCTCCCGGGCCCCCGGACGTGACCGCAGCTCGAGACGGGCCGCCAGCGAACTCTGTTGCCCCAGCGCTGGTGATGTCAGCGCTGGGGAATGCCGCAATGTAGAGCGTCTCGAGCTCAGGGGTGGACGGGCCGCTGGCGGTGCAGGTGATCAGGGTGCCGGTGGCGTTCGCGGCCAGCAACAGGACTCGCCCGGGTCGTAGTTGTCCGATGCCGAGCTCGCTGGATCCGTCGGCGGGGCCGGTAACGGTGATCTGTGACGGTGGGTCTCCGCGCAGGATGTCGTCGCCGTCGACAGTGACCCGGTCGGTTCCGACCTCGACGACGGTGCCGCGTAGCGCGATGGTGGCCGGAGCAGCGAACTGCGCGGGGGTGGGTGGGCTGCACACGGCCGCGACGGGCCTGGTGGGTGGTGGTGCGGGTCGTGACACCGACGACGACCGCGGCGATCGCGGCCGCGGCCGCACCGGTCAAGCCTGCGGCTATGTGTCTGCGTCGAGGGCGGGTGCCGTCGGCCTGCGGCCGGCGCGAGTCGGCAGGCCGCCTGGTCGGCGGGACCTTGGGCCTCGCGCAGACTGCCGCCAGCGACGCTCAGCATCAAGCGGGGCCACCGATACTGCGGGATCGATGTCGCGCAGCAGGCCACGCACGTCGTCGTCGAACCGGCTCGCTGTATCAGGTTGCCGAGACGATGCGGCCCGCGATGATCCCGGCGGCGGCCGTGGAGTCCGCGCTCACGGACAGCTGGACAGCCGCGGACTGGCCGGGGTCGATGGTGACGGCGGAGCTGTAGGGCTGGGTGATGGACCAGCCGGTCGGGGTCTTCTCCGACACCCAGCGCGAGGAGGTGAGCGGCACCTGTCCGGTGTTCTCGAGTCGGATGGTGACGGTGCAGTAGCCCGGGAGCACCTCGGCGGTCTTGCCCTCGACGAGTGTGCGTGACACCAAGGGGTTGACGGTCACGGTGGAGCCGTCGACGGTGACGTTGGAGCAGTCCGCCGAGGACTTGGTGCCGGTGGCACTCGCGACGCGGGCGGAGGCGGTGGAGTCTGCGAATCCGGTCGTGCCGCCGATGACCGTGGTGAGAACGACGATCGCGAAGGCGATCCCGCCTGCGAGCAGGAGGCCGAGGGGAACCCCGACGAGGACGGCGGTGCGGCTGCTGATCTTCTTCACGGTCTCTCCCGGGTTTCGCGCCCCCGTGTCGATGGCACCGGTGAAGACGATCGAGAGCAGCTGGGCGTTAACGTCGATCATCACTGTTGATGATCGCGCCAACGTGAGTCGGTGGTGCCGCGCCTGAATGAGCGATGTCATCGCAGGGGCTGACCCGGGGGCGAGGCCGCGACGACGCATGGCATCACCGGAGGTGCGAACCACGGTCGGGCGGCGTTGCTGGGGGTTGCCGAGGCACTCTGATCCGTGGCTGCTGCTGCAGGTAGGAGGCTCGCGTTCAGCGGCGAGACCAACTTGTAAGCGGTAGGTCGTCGGTTCGATCCCGACCTCCGGCTCCAGGTCCGAACAGCGGAAACGCTCGGATCCTCGATCCTGCGGCGCGCGACGTGGAGTCATGCGTGGTGCGAGCGGGTCCGGCTCGCGGCGGACGGGTCGACGCTTTCATCCCATTCGCGACGCAACGAGGAAGAACCCCGGGCGTGGGTCCAGCCGCGACGAATGCCGACATCGACGACGAGAATCGTCCGCACGACCTCGCCGGCATGGTCATCGCCACGACGCCGACCGTCGCGGGCGGGGTGCTCGCCAGTGCGGAGCTCTGTTCTCCGCAGTACGGATCGAGAGCAGGCCGTGTCGAGAACAGGCCGTTCAGCGCCCGTCGGCCGGCCGGGATCATCGTGACCGAACCGCGGCTGCGGGAAGGAACGTTCTTTGCGGTCGATGCCGCCGGAGTACGCTGGCACGACCGATCTGCCGGTGTGCCAGCGGTGTCAGCATCTCCGAAGGGGGCCCCGATGCCCGATGCGCCGCGAGATCCGAATCGGACCGCGCTTCTGGTCGTGTGGGTGACCGCTTGTGTGGTTCTCACCACCCTGACGAACGACGTCCTGAACCGAGTAATCATCATTGTGGTGGTGTCCGCGGTTGTGGGGAGCGTCGTGGTGGTGCAACGCCGACGCGATCGATCCTGACCTTCGATCAGTACGCCGGGTCCGATCATGATCTGGGCGGAGATGCTCGGCAATTCCCGGACCCAGATGGCGACGGCAGACTCCGGCTCGGTCCGCCGCTGGAACAGTCCCTGATGGCTGCGCTCCTGGTGAACAGGGGCCGGCGACCCGCCCACGGTGCCGCAGGCGGCCGGGCGCTGGCCGGTCGCCACCCCGGCCGCTCGGGCGGGCTCGGCGCCCGGGCGGCGGTCGTGTGTCGTCCGCCGCCCGGGCACCTGCGGTCACCCGGCAGTGATCTCCAGGCCGGCCGGCGAGCCGGCGAGCGCCGCCTTCAGGGCGCGGCTGGGGTCGTCGACCAGCACTTCCTCGTCACCGGCTGCGACGCCGTCGAGGATGGCGCGGGCGACCTCGGGTGCGGCGACCTTCGCGACGTCGAGGTCGGCGACCATGTCCGTGTCCATGAACCCCAGGTGCACTCCGACCACCTGTGTGCCCTGGCTCCGCAGCTCGGCCCGTGCGCCGTTGGTGAACGACCACGCGGCCGCCTTGGTCGCCGCGTAGGACCCTGCGAACGGCAGAGCAGCCCAGGACAGGGCGGAGAGGACGGTCACCAGGGCGCCGCCACCCCGGCGTGCCAGCACCGGCGCGAAGGCCCGGGTCACTGCCACCGGCCCCCAGAAGTTGGTCTCCATCTCGGCCCGGGCGCGTTCGGGATCGGCGTGCAGCAGCGATCCCGCCCCGCTGACCCCGGCGTTGTTGATGACCAGGTCCACGTCACCGGCGCGTTGCGCGGCCTCGTGGATCGTCACGGAGTCGGTGACGTCGAGGCGCAGCGGGACCATCCGGGGATCCTCGTGCCGCAGGCTGCGCGGGTCGCGGGTGGCGGCGTAGACCGTGCCCGCTCCGCGGGCGAGCAGCTCGGTGACCAGCGCCGCGCCCAGGCCACGGTTGGCGCCGGTGACCAGCGCGTTGGCCCCGGAGACGATCATCGGACGATCCGCTCGACGATGGTGGCGTTCGCGGTGCCACCGGCTTCGCACATGGTCTGCAGGCCGTAGCGCCCGCCGGTCTGCTCGAGCACCCCGACCAGGGTCGTGGCCAGTCGGGCGCCGCTGGCCCCGAGCGGGTGGCCGATGGAGATCGCGCCGCCGTTCACGTTGACCTTCGCGGGGTCCGCGCCGGTCTCGGCGAGCCAGGCCAGCACGACCGAGGCGAACGCCTCGTTGACCTCGAAGGCGTCGATGTCGTCCAGCGAGAGCCCGGCGCGCGCGAGCACCTTCGCCGTCGCCGGGATGATGCCGGTGAGCATGTGGACAGGGTCGTCGCCGGTGACGGTCGCGGTGTGGACGCGGGCCCGCGGGGTCCAGCCGTGCGCGGCGGCGATCTCGGAGGTGGTCACGAGCAGTGCGGCGGCGCCGTCGTTGTACGGGCTGGCGTTGCCGGCGGTGACGGTCCAGTCGATGGCGCCGAAGCGCTCGGTCCACCGCGGGTCGGCGAAGGGGGTGCGCAGCGCGGCGAGCGCCTCGGCCGTCGTGCCCGGCCGGATCGTCTCGTCGGTCTCCAGCTGACCGACGGTCCCGTCGGGGCCGGTGGTCTTGAGCGGGACGACCTCGCGGGCGAATCGCCCGTCGGCCCAGGCCGCGGCGGCCCGCTGGTGGCTGGTCAGGGCGAACTCGTCGAGCTGGCTGCGCGAGAACCCCCACCGGCGGGCGATGAGTTCGGCACTCACGCCCTGAGGGATCAGTCCCGGTGCGTAGCGGGCGGCGACCGACGGCCCGGACACGTCCTGGGCGACTCCGTCGACGCGGGTCTGGCTGCCGATCGGGATGCGGGACATCGACTCCACCCCGGACGCGATCGCGATGTCGTACGCATCGGCGACGACACCCTGTGCGGCGAACGACAGGGCCTGCTGGCTCGACCCGCACTGCCGGTCCACGGTGGTGCCCGGCACCGATTCGGGGAACCCCGCGGCGAGCGTGGCGAACCTGGTCGTGTTGCCGCTCTGCTCGCCCACCTGCCCGACGGCTCCACCGATGACGTCGTCGATCTCCGCCGGATCGAGCTGTGCGCGATCGACCAGCGCCCGTAGTACGTGTGCATGCAGCTCCACCGGGTGCACCCCGGCGTAGGCGCCGTCGGCCTTGCCCTTGGCCAGAGGTGTTCTGACCGTTTCGATGATGACTGCGTCTCTCATGGCTCTCCTCCGGTGGACCGATCGGTCCGTATCGTGCCCCGTCGTACCGGCCGGGTCAAGCAGCGTCTGTGCGGCGGACGGTGAGGTGCTTCTGCCAGCAGCCGCGGGTGGTGGTCGGTGTCGGCGACCTCGGTCGACGGGGAGGGGCGGCGATTGGACCCGTCTGTCCGCTCCTCCATCGCTCGCGTTCGCTGGGGAGCGTGATGGGTGAGGACATTTGACATAGTCGAAACAAAAACGACTATGCTGAACGGACGAGGGTGGTCGGTCCGGACCACCCCCACCATCGGAACGAGGTTCGGCGATGACGCAGAGCACGTCCGTGACCACGCTCGTCGTGCACGGCTTCCTCGACGACGGCGCGGTGTGGGATCCCGTGCTCGACTCCCGGACGCGCCGATCGCCCACCGTCGTCGCCGAGCTGGCAGGCATGGCCGGACGTCCTGACGCGGCCGGCCCCTACACACTCGCCCGGCACACGTCCGACGTCGTCGACCTCGTCGACAGCACGACCGGGCCCCTGGTCCTGGTGGGCCAGAGCCTCGGGGCCCAGATCGTCGAGCTCGTCGCGAGGCAGCGGCCGGACCGTGTCGCCGGGTTGCTCCTCGTCGCACCGGTCCCGCTCGCCGGTACCCGGCTCCCGGCCGACGCCCTGGCGCCGTTCACGGCCCTCGGCGGCGACGCCGACGCGCAGCGCGCCGTGCGCAGCCGGCTCTCCGACGCGTTTCCCCCGGCGGAGCTCGACCGGCTCGCCGCGGCCGGGAAGCGGATCACCGCCGAGGCGTGCTCGGCCACCGTCGACGCGTGGAACGACGGGGACCCTGCGGGTACGGCACCGTCGGAGGTCACCGCTCCCGTCGTCGTCCTGCGCGGCGGACGGGATCCGTTCATCACCGCCGAGCTCCTCGACACCCACGTCCTGGCGCGGTTCCCGCACGCGTCGGCGGCCACCGTGGCCGACGCGGGCCACTGGCCCCACGTCGAGCGCCCCGGGACGGTGGCGGCCTACCTCGACGAGCTCGTGGACCGCGTCTCCGGCCCGACCCGGGGGAGCGGGGGCGGCAACACCGCCCACGGCGTGTCCGAGCAGGGCTGGACGAGGGCTTTCGCGCGGCACAGCGCGACCGCCTTCACCGAGGCGCTCGCACCGGACGTGGTGTTGCGTGCCTCGGTGCTGCGGACACCGGTGGAGGGCCGCGACGACGTCGCGGCGGTGATGGGTGCGGCGAGCGGCATCTACACGTCCCTGGTGTTCACCCACGAGGCACGCCACGGTGCGCGGACCTACCTCGAGTGGGACGCCACGCTGCACGACGGGACCGAGGTCAGCGGCGTCACCCGGCTGGTGGCCGACGAGGACGGCCGACACGTCGAGATCGCCATCCACCACCGGCCCCTCGACGGCGCACTGCGGTTCTCCGACGAGCTCGGCCGGCGCCTCGAGGGCCGCATCGAGCGCGGCCGTTTCCACCGCGCATGAGCACCGGCAACGGGTTCCGGCGCGAGGACGTCGAGTTCGTCGCCGACGACGGCACCGTGCTGCGGGCCTGGCTCCACCTGCCCGACGGACCCGGGCCGCACTCGGCGATCTCGATGGCCCACGGCTACGCCGGCACCCGCCACCACGGCATCGAGCGGTTCGCCGAGGCCTTCGCCGCCGACGGCCACGCCGTCCTGCTCCACGACCACCGCGGGTTCGGTGCCAGCGGCGGGGTGCCCCGCCAGGACGTCGACCCCTGGACCCAGATCGCCGACTGGCGACGGGCCCTGTCCTTCCTCGAGTCCCGCCCCGAGGTCGACGCCGGCCGCCTCGGACTCTGGGGCACCAGCTACGCCGGCGGGCACGCCCTGGTCCTCGGGGCGACCGACCCCCGGCTCCGCGCGGTGGTCGCGCAGGTCCCCACCATCAGCGGGGCCGAGCAGACCCGTCGCCGGGTCCGGCCGGAGGACCTCCCCGCCTTCCACGCCGGCCTGCTCGACGACGAACGCGCCCGTGCGGCAGGCCGGCCGGTGGCGCGCCGCGCGATCGTCTCGACCGACCCCGACACGCCGGCCTCCTACCGCGCCCCCGACGCCGTGGCGTTCTACCTGCAGGACGTGCCCGCCGGGGTCTGGGCCAACGAGGTGACGGTCCGCTCCACGCTCGCCGCGACCACCTACGAGCCCGGCGTGTACGTCGACCGGGTCAGCCCGACGCCCCTGCTGATGGTCGTCGCCACCGACGACACCGTCACCCTCACCGACACGGCGCTGGCGGCCTACGAACGCGCGCGGGAACCCAAGCGTCTGGTGCTGGTCCCCGGCGGCCACTTCGACCCCTACCTCGCCGGGTTCGACGCCGCGTGCGGCGCCGCCCGCACCTGGTTCGCCGACCATCTCGCTCCCCGGAAGGACTGACGATGTCCCACGTGTCCGTCACCATCGCCGACGGCGTCGCGACGCTGGTGCTGCACAACCCGCCACAGAACCGCATCGGCACCACCATGGTCGACGAGCTCGACGCCGCGCTCACCGAGATCGCCGCCGGCGACGCCCGCGCCGTGGTCCTGCGCGCCGACGGTCCCGACTTCAGCTTCGGTGGCGACATCGAGCCCTGGCCCCACTGGGGCCGCCGTGAGATGCGCGCGCACTTCGAGCACTTCCTGCAGACGTTCAACCGCTTCGAACGCCTTCCGCTCCCCACGGTCGCCGCGGTGCAGGGCCTGTGCTTCGGCGGCGGGCTCGAGCTCGCCGTCCGCGCCGACCTGATCGTCGCCGGCCGCTCCGCCCGGTTCGGCCACCCGGAACAGTCGATCGCCATCGTCACCCTGCTCGGCGGGGTCTACCGGATCGCCGAGCGGGCCGGCCGCTCCCGGGCGATGCGCTGGGCGCTGACCTCCGAGCAGGTCCCCGCCGCGGAGATGGAGCGGTTCGGCGTCGTCGACCGGGTGGTGGACGACGAGACCCTCCACGACGAGGCCGCCGCGCTCGCCGCCCGGTTCGCCGCCGGTCCCACGCTCGCCCATGCGGCGCACAAGAGCCTCCTGCGGACCTGGGCCGTCGGCGGCGTCGCCGCGGCCGACGAGGCGATCTTCGACGTCGCGATCCCGCTGTTCGACAGCGCCGACACCCGGATGGCGATCCCCACCGCCGTCGAGGCCCTGCACGCCGGCCGCCCGCGCCCGGTGATGTCGTTCGAGGGACGCTGACGATGACCGATCTCCTGCACGTCGACGTCCACGTCAGCCCGTCGATCCCCACCGCGATCACCGACCTGCCGCCCGACCTCGACGTCCGGGTCTGGTCACCCATCGCGATCACGCTCATCGGCAGCGCGCTCGAGCTCTACCAGGCCATGCGCACCCGGCACCCGGACCGGATCAACCCCGGCGCGCTCCGGGGCTCCGCCCGCGCCGCATTCCCGACGGAGACCCGTACATGATCATTGACACCGCCGAGCTGGACGCCACCGAGGCCTACAAGCTGCTCATCGGCAGCATCGTGCCCCGGGCGATCGCGTGGGTCAGCACCGTCTCGACCGACGGCGTCGCCAACCTCGCGCCCATCTCCTTCTTCACCGCGGTCGGGCGCAGGCCGCCGATGGTGTCGCTGACCATGCAGCCCCGCAGCACCGGTGAGCTCAAGGACACCTTCACCAACATCCGTGACACCGGCGAGTTCGTCACCAACCTGGTCTCCCTGCCCCAGGCCCACCAGATGCACCGCACCGCCCACGAGTTCGCTCCCGAGGTGGACGAGTTCGAGGCCGTCGGACTCGCCAAGGCGCCCTCGGAGGTCGTGGCGGCCCCCCGGGTCCGCGACGCCCCCATCCACTTCGAATGTCGAGTCGACCGGATCATCCCGGTCGGCGACCTCGACGACCACGTCGTGTGGGGTGTCGTCGAACGGGTGCACCTGCGTGACGACCTGTACCTCGACCGCGGCCGGGTCGACACCGCGGCGCTGGCGCCCGTGGGCCGCCTCGCCGCCGAGTACACGCTGGTCGAGAACGTCTTCACCACGCCGCTCGACGACGCCGTGCTCCGCGGCCGCGGCGGACGGATGCGCCGGCTCGACGAGCACGACACCACCTTCAGCCCGATCGGGACCGACGCCTGGTCACCGTCGGGCTCGGTGCGCACCGAGGGCTGACGGGCCACCGGGAGCCGGCGGCCCGGATGCCGCGCGGGTGCCGACGGCCGGGGCGTGCCGTCAGCCGCGCTCGGCGTCGGCCGCCTCCAGCGCCGCGCGCCGCCGTGCCCTGGAAGCGCGCAGGTTCACCGCGTTCCCGCAGACCCGCACGTCGTGCCAGGCGCCGCTGTTGTTGCGGGACCGGTCGTAGAACGCGACCGCACACCGTTCGTTGCGGCAGGTCTTGAGCCGGCGCCAGCTGTCGGCGCGCTGGGCCTCGAGCACCTCGATGAGGAACTGGCCCACCACGGTGCGCCACCCCTGCCCGCGCGGGCGCAGGACCACCGAGCCGTCGGCGGCCAGCACCAGGCCGACCGAGGCGCTGCGCAGGTACTCGTCCTCGGCCGCGCCCTGACCCCGATCCGGTGCGGAGACCACGGCCCGCAGGTCGGCGCGCAGTGCCTGCAGCTCCTCCAGGCCCCGGTCGTCGAGCACCGCCGACGGCAGGGACCGGCCGGTGGTCGCGGTCCAGTCCGACAGCGCCGAGTCGAGCCAGGTCCGCGCGCTGTCGAGCTCCCCGAGCAGATCCGGCTGACGAGGGCGTCCTGCCGGGATGGTGTTCAGCAGGTCCTGCACCAGGGCCAGGCCGCCGTCGGCGACGGCGGTGTCGTAACGCGACGTGGCGGTCCAGGGCATGGCACGAGTCTAGCGCAGCGCGCCCACTACGACGTAGGCGAGTAGGGAACGCGTGCATCGTCATCCTCGCATTCGAGGGGCAGAACTAGCTGTCATGGGCTTAAGGTTGTCTCAACACAGACGTAAGCTAAAGCTGTTTGTTTAAGTCGATACGAGTGGAGCTGAGCCATGAGCCGCCAGGACGCCCTGATCACCGCCGACCGGGCGGAGGAGAACCTCGGCACGCCCGGTGTGGTGTTCGTCGAGGTCGACGAGGACACCACCGTCTACGACGGCGGGCACATCCCCGGTGCCGTCCGGATCGACTGGAGGACCGAGCTGCAGGACCAGGTCCGTCGCGACGTCGTCGACCGGGCCGGCTTCGAGGCGCTGCTCTCGGCCAAGGGAATCGCGAACGACGACACGGTGGTGCTCTACGGCGGCAACAACAACTGGTTCGCCGCCTACGCCTACTGGTACTTCACGCTCTACGGCCACCCGGCGGTGAGACTGCTCGACGGCGGCCGCAAGAAGTGGGAGCTCGACGGGCGCAGGCTCGACACCTCCGTGCCGGCGCGCCCGCGGACGACCTACACCGCGGGTGAACAGGACCGCTCGATCCGAGCCTTCCGCGACGAGGTCGTCGACGCGATCGGAACGGCGTCGCTGATCGACATCCGTTCGCCCGAGGAGTACGCCGGTCGTCTGCTGGCCCCCGCGCACCTCCCCCAGGAGCAGGCCCAGCGTGGCGGGCACATCCCGGGGGCGGTGAACATCCCGTGGAGCCGCGCGGTCGCCGAGGACGGCACGTTCAGGTCCGACGACGACCTGCGGGCGCTCTACGGGGGTGCGGGCATCGACCGCGACACCAGGGTCATCACCTACTGCCGCATCGGCGAGCGCTCCTCGCACACCTGGTTCGCCCTGCACGAGCTCCTCGACCACCCCGGGGTGAAGAACTACGACGGGTCCTGGACCGAATACGGCTCGCTCGTCGGGGTGCCCGTCCAGACCGGCGACGAGCGGGGCTCCGCCGTCGCTCCGTCCCGGGCGTGACGACGCCGATGAGGACCCTGGTGCTCGGCGCCGGTGCGACCGGCGGCTACCTCGGTGCGCGTCTGCTCGCCGCGGGCCGCGAGGTCACCTTCCTGACCCGCCCGGCCACCGCCGACCGGCTGTCCCTCGAGGGCTGCAGATCCGCGGGGTCGACGGGGCGACCCACTCCCACCTGCTCCCGTCCGTGGTGACCGCCGACGAGCTGCGCTCCCCGTACGACCTGGTCGTCGTGGCGGTGCGCGGCAACGCGCTGCCGGACGCGGTGAAGGACGTCGCCGCCGCGGTGGGACCGCACACCCAGATCGTGCCGCTGCTCAACGGGATGGCGCACCTGGACACGCTGGTCGATGCCTTCGGTGCCGGAGCGGTGCTCGGGGCGACCGCCCGGCTGGCGGCCACCCTGTTGCCGCACGGCGTGATCGTCGAACAGGCGGTCGGCGCCACGCTGGAGCTCGGACGTCCGGGAGCCCCGGGCGAGGACCCCGCGGTCGAGGCGGTCCGCCGCGAACTCTCCGTGGACGGGATCGCGGTGCGCGTCGTCGAGGACATCCGTTCCGCGATGTGGGCGAAGTGGGTCTTCATCGCCGCGAGCACGGTGCTGACGTGTCTGGGCGGCGCCCGGGTGGGGGACGTCGCGGCGGCCCCGGGTGGACCGGGCCTCGTCGACGCCGTGGTCACCGAGCTCTCCGCCGTCGCCGGGGCCGACGGCCACGCCGGCGACCCCGCAGCGCTCGTGCGCGGTCTCTCCGATCCGAGCTCGGGGTTCGTGCCGTCGATGACCCGCGAGCTGTGGGCCGGGCGACCGGTGGAGGTCGAGGTTCTCGACGAGCTCGCGGCCCTCGCCCGACGCCGAGGGCTCGCCTCGCCGCTGCTCGACGCGGCGCGGGTGCGCCTGCGGCTCGGCCGTGAGCCGCGGCCGGCGGGCTGAGCGGCGTCCCACTCCCAGGTGCATCGCGTTCGCAGACGGCGCGTCACCTCAGCGGACGGCGCGCGCCCGCAGGGCGGTGAGCCCGCCGTCGAGGCGCAGGTCGATCCCGTTCAGCCAGGAGGCCGCGGGCGACAGCACGAACTCGACCACGGCGGCCACCTCCTCGGCGCGCGCGTTGCGCCCGACCAGCCGGCTCGCCTCGTCGAGGGTGGGCATCGTCGCCCGGAAGTCGACCAGGATCGGGGTCTCGACCGGGCCGGGGCTGACGCTCACCGCCCGGACACCGCGTGGGTGCAGCGTCGCCGCCAGGTCGACGGCGAGGGCGTGGACCACCTGCTTGGACAGCTGGTACGCGCCGGGACCGTCGAGTGCGGTGGCCTCCAGCGCGGCCTGCAGGTCGTCGTCGTCGAGCGCGAGGTAGCGGTCGAGCTCGTCCGGGGTCGCGGTGCCCCGGTACCCGGCCATCGACGACAGCAGCACCACCGCGGAGCCGGGGGCCAGCAGCGGGGTCAGTGCCCCGACCACCCGGCGGAGCCCGACCACGTTGACCGCGTGCACGACCGGCGGCGGGACGCTCCCGGGCACCCCCGCGACGGCGGCCACCCCGTGCAGCGGGCCCGTGGCGCGGACCGCCGCCACCGCCGCCTCGACCGCGGCCGGGTCGGTGAGGTCGCAGACGAGCGGCTCGGCTCCGTCCGGGACCCCGGAGACCGCGCGGTCGAGGGCGACGACCTGGTGCCCGGACGTGACGAGCCGGTCGGTGAGCGCCGCGCCGATGCCCGATCCGGCACCGGTGACGACGAACCGGCGGACACCGGCTGGGTCGGTGGTCATGGGGCTCCTCGAGGTCGTGGCGGATGCGATCGGCGCGGCTTCCGCGGGCTCGGAGTTTATGTATAGTCTCGTTCGCAAAACTGGTCCACAGTCGGACCGGACGTCGGTACGGGATGGAGATCGCCATGGCCGCCTCGACAGAGTGCCCCGTCGGTGGGGTGCGCGGCGTCGACCTGCTCGACGCGGGCGTGTTCGCCGCCGGACGGGACCCGGAGATGTTCCGCGTCCTGCGCGACGGGGCCCCGCTGCACTGGAACCCCGGCCCCGGCGAGGGGGAGGGGTTCTGGTCGGTGACCCGGTACGCCGACGTCGAGGCCGTCGCCAAGGACGCCGACCGTTTCGGCAACGGCCAGGGCACCCAGATCCCGGACCGGCGTGCCGAGGGGAACGGCCCGCGCCAGATCCACAACATGGACGCCCCCGACCACGTGCCGTTCCGCCGGGTCCTGACCTCCACCTTCACCCCGCGGGCGGTGGAGCGGCTGGCGGCGCGCGTCGAGGAGGTCACCGGCGCGCTGCTCGACGAGGCGCTCGAGCTCGGCGAGTTCGACTTCGTCGAGGTCATCGCCTCGCGGCTGCCCCTGCTGGTGTTCGCGCCGATGCTGGGGGTGCCGGTCGAGGACGCGGACCTGCTGCTGCGCTGGACCAACGAGTCCTCCAGCGAGGACCCGGAGTACTCCGCGGGCCCGGAGACGGCGGCGCGGGCGCGCGACGAGCTGTTCGCGTACTACGCCGACCTCACCGAGCAGCGACGGGCCTGCCCGGCCGACGACATCGTCAGCACGCTGACCCGGGCCACGCCGAAGGGGGAGCCGCTCACCCAGGAGTGGCTCAACCCGTACTACATGGTGCTGACCGTCGCCGGGAACGAGACCACCCGCAACCTGCTCTCCGGCTCGGTCGCGGCGCTGTCGGAACACGGGCGGTGGGACGAGCTGCGTGTCGGCGGCGCACCGCTGCTGCGGTCGGGCATCGAGGAGATGGTCCGCTGGGTGTCCCCGGTGGTGCACATGCGCCGCACCGCCACCGAGGACGTCGAGCTGCACGGGCAGACCGTGCGGGCCGGGGAGAAGCTCGTGCTGTGGTTCGCCGCCGCCAACCGCGACGAGCGCGTGTTCGACGCACCGGAGGAGTTCCGCCTGGACCGCAAGCCGAACCGGCACCTCGGGTTCGGCGCGGGCCCGCACTACTGCCTCGGGGCCCACCTGGCGCGGATGGAGACCAGGGTCTTCTACGAGCAGGTCCTGGCCCGCGGGATCCGGATCGAGCCGCTCGCCGAGCCCGACCGCCTGCTGTCCAACTGGTTCCACGGGATCAAGCGGCTGCCCGTGCGGGTGACGCAGGGATGACCGCGGCCCCGGGCATCCGGCCGGGTGCGCACCTGGTCGTCGACCGGCTCTCCCACCGCATCGGTGGCAAGTGGGTCGAGGCCGGCGGGGCGCCGATCGCTGTCGGGTCCCCCGCCACCGGCGCGACCGTCGCCCACGTCGGCGGGGGCACCGCCGAGGACGCGGGGCGCGCCGTGACCGCCGCCGTTGCGGCGGGCCCCGCGTGGGCCGACACCCCGGTGGCCCGCCGCGCGGAGATCGTCCGCGCCCTCGGGGACCTGCTCGCCGCGCACACCGACGACCTGGCCGGTGTCGTCACCACCGAGGTCGGGATGCCGTACCACCTGGCCGGGCCCGCGCAGGTCGCGGTGCCCGCCAGGGTGCTGCACCTGACCGCCGACGCGGCGCTGTCCCACCCGTGGTCCGAGCCGGTCGCCGCGGGCGAGGTGCTGCGGGTGCCGGCCGGGGTGGTCGTCGCCATCACGCCGTGGAACATGCCCCTGCACCAGATCGCGGCGAAGGTCGGGCCCGCACTGGTCGCGGGCTGCACCGTGGTGCTCAAGCCCAGCGAGGTGGCGCCCCTGACCGCGTTCGCCCTGGTCGGGCTGGCCGAGGAGGCGGGAGTCCCGCCGGGTGTGCTGAACCTCGTCACCGGCACGGGGCCGGTGGTCGGCGAGGCGTTGGTGCGCGATCCACGGGTCGCGGTCGTCTCGCTGACCGGCAGCGGCCCGTCCGGTGCCCGGGTCGCCGAGCTCGCCGCGCCCGGCATCACCCGGGTCTGTCTCGAGCTCGGAGGCAAGTCGGCCAACGTGCTCCTCGACGACGCCCCGTTCGACCGGGCAGTGCCTGCGGCCGTGGCGCAGGCGTTCTTCAACTCCGGGCAGGCCTGCAACGCCCTCACCCGGCTGCTCGTGCCCGCACACCGGCACGACGAGGTCTGCGACCTGCTCGTCACCGCGGTCCGGGCGCTGACGGTCGGCGACCCCTGGGACGCCGGGACCGATCTCGGCCCGCTGGTGAGCGAACGGCAGCTGCGGTCGGTGCGCGGGCACGTCGACCGGGCGCGTGCCGACGGTGCCCGCCTGCTCGTCGGCGGCAGTGAGCCCGACCCCGACCTGCCCGAGGGGCACTACCACCGCCCGACCGTGTTCACCGGCGTCGACCCGGGGTCCGCGCTGGCCAGGGAAGAGGTGTTCGGCCCGGTCCTCGCGGTGCTCACCCACAGCGGCGGCGACGACGCGGTCCGCCTGGCCAACGACACCGAGTACGGCCTGGCCGCGGGCGTCTGGTCGGGCGACCCGGACCGGGCCCGCGCGGTCGGGCGTCGCATCCGGGCCGGCCAGGTCAAGGTCAACGGCGTCCGCACCCGCGACGGCCTCGACGCGCCCTTCGGCGGTCTGGGTCGGTCCGGTCTGGGCCGGGAGCTGGGCCGGTTCGGGATCGACGAGTACGTGGAGCTCGTCTCCCTGCTCGGGTGACCGCCGCACGGCCCGGGGCTCCGCCCCGGTGGGTACAGTGACGCGACTATCGCATTCGCGCCCGCGTACAGGGCGGCGCGACAGGGGGCCGGAGGTCGGGTGGCCGAGCAGGACAGCGCGCAGCAGGACGCGCCGGAGGCCCCGCAGCGCCAGGTCCGGGGCAAGAACGCCCGGGGCATGCGGACCCGCCGGCAGCTCATCGATGCCGCCGCCGACTGCTTCGCCGAGTACGGCTACACCAGTACCCGGATCTCCGACATCGTCTACCGGGCCGGGGTCTCGCAGGGGAACTTCTACCGGCACTTCACCAGCAAGGACGAGATCTTCCTGGAGGCGCTGCGGCCGGGCCTGGACTCGCTCGTCGAGTCCAGCCGGCGCAGCACCGTCGGCGACCGCCTGGACCTGGCGACGATGGAGGAGCTCACCTCGGCCTACCTGGTCTCCTACACCCGCAACCGGCACCTGCTGCGGGTCATGCGGGAGGCCGCGGCCATCCGGTCCGACGAGGGCTTCACCGAGCTCTGGCTGCGCCAGCGCGCGTCGTTCGTCGAACGGACCGCGGGCTGGCTGCGTCGCCTGCACGCCGCCGGACGCATCGCGGAGACCGACTTCGGGCTGCTGGCCGACGTGCTCGGCTCGGCCGTCGAGCAGATGGCCTACGTGCACATCGGCCTGGCCGAACGGGCCCCGCGCCCCGAGGAGCTGCAGCGGCTCGCCCGCGGCGTCGCCGAGGTCTGGCACCGCTCCATCCCGATCCTCGACGAGGGTCCGCCCGCCGGGTCCTGACCCACCCCGGTCGACCCGATGACTGCCGGGTCGCACATGGCCGGGCGCCGACGCGTGTCCGGACCGGCCCGAACCTTGTCCGGGCACGCCCCACGCGGTACCTTCGGCTCGTCGTAATGTGAACGAACATTGCAAAACTGAGCGGAGGAAGCGTGTACCCCGCATCGTTCGCGGTCACGGTGCCCGACCGGACCGCCCTCGTCGTGGCGGGCCGCGGTGACGCGGTCACCTACGCCGCGCTCGATGACCGCAGCGCCCGGCTCGCGGGCCTCCTGCACGCGGCCGGCCTGCGCCCGGGCGACACCCTGCTGATCGCCTGTGGCAACGACGTCCGCTGGGGCGAGGTGTTCTGGGCAGCCCGGCGCAGCGGGCTCCACCTCGCCGCGGTCAACCGGCACCTGTCCGCCGCCGAGCTCGTCCCGATGACCGAGGACGCCCGCCCCGCCGCCGTCGTCGCGGGCGGGGCCGGGATCGCGAAGGCGCTGGACGACGCGCTGGCCCGCGCGGGCGTCCCGGTGCCCGCGGTCCGGCTGGTCATCGGCCCGGACGTGCCGTCGGGCTGGACCGGCCACGACGCCGCGGTGGCCGCCGCACCCCGGCTCCCGCGCGACGCCGAGACCACCGGCGGCCGGATCCTCTGGAGCTCGGGCACCACCGGCCGTCCCAAGCCCTTCCGGGTGGCCCCCACGGGCGGTCACCCGGCCGACGGACCGGTCCGCTCGGCCGCCCTCATGCGCAGCCTCGGGTTCCGTACCGAGCCCACCGGCCCGGGTGAGGCCCCCGACGTGCTGCTCGTCGCCGGGCCGGCCTACCACGCGGGCCCGCTCGGCTTCCTGCAGTCGGTCCAGGAGGTCGGCGGCACCGTCGTGCTCATGGAGCGCTTCGAGCCCGAGGCCGCGCTCGCCGCGATCGAGCGCTACCGGGTCACCCACAGCCAGTGGGTCCCGACGATGTTCGTGCGCCTGCTCCGCCTGCCCGACGAGGTCCGGAACCGCTACGACCTGTCGTCGCACCGGGTCGCGGTGCACGGCGCCGCGCCGTGCCCGCCGGAGACCAAGCGTGCGGTCCTCGACTGGTGGGGGCCCATCGTGCACGAGTACTACGGCTCGTCGGAGGGCTACGGGCGCACCACCATCGGCCCGCACGAGTGGCGCGAACGCCCCGGGTCGGTCGGGCGTCCTGCCGGGAGCACCGTGCACGTCGCCGACGCGGACGGCCGCCCGCTCGGCCCGGGCGAGGTCGGCGCGGTGTGGTTCGCCCGGCCCGGTGCCGCCGAGCCGCAGCGACGTCCGGACGGCGCCGCCGACCTGGCCGCGACACCGGGCTGGGGGACCGCGGGCGACCTCGGCCACGTCGACGCCGACGGCTACCTCTACCTCGACGGCCGCAGCGGCCACACGATCATCACCGGCGGGGTCAACGTGTACCCCCGGGAGGTCGAGGACGTGCTGCTCCCGCACCCGGAGGTCGCCGACGCCGCCGTCGTCGGGCTGCCCGACCCGGAGTTCGGGGAGCGGGTCGTCGCCGTCGTCGTGCCCGCCGCCGACGCCGACCGGACGGGGCTCGCCGATCGGCTCGTCGCGCACTGCCGCGCCCGCCTCGCCGGGTTCAAGACCCCCCGCGAGGTCCGTCTCGTCGAGTCCCTGCCGCGCAGCGACGCCGGGAAGGTCAGGATGGGCGAGCTGCGCGCGTCGCTCGTCCCGGAGCCCGCCGGGAGCAGACCGTGGAGCTGATCGTCGTCCGGCACGGGCGTCCGGAGACCGTGCAGGGGCACGTCGCCGGCGCCGACCCCGGTCTCACCGAGGAGGGCCGCCACCAGGCGGACCTGCTGGCCGCACTGCTGACCGGGGCGGCCGGGCTGACCCCCGACCGCATCGTGTCCAGCCCGATGCGCCGAGCGCTGCAGACGGCACACCCGCTCGCCGAGCGCACCGGGCTGCCGGTCGCCGTCGACGACCGGCTCGCCGAGTTCGACCGCGGCGCGCACACCTACGTGCCCGTGGAGCTCAGTGGCACCGACCGGGCCGCCCAGTGGCGGGCGCTCGAGTCCGGCGTCTGGGGCGAGCACCGGTTCGACCCGGAGGCCTTCGAGCAGCGCGTGCTCGCCGCGTTCGAGGACGTCATCGCGGCGAACCCCGGGCAGCGGGTCGCCGTCGTCTGCCACGGCGGTGTGATCAACGCGTTCCTGTCCCGTCTGCTCGGTCGCCGACGCAGCATGTTCGTCCAGCTCGACTACACCTCGTTCAGCAGGTTGCTCGCCTCGAGCGGGGGCGTCCGCCAGCTGCGCAGCATCAACGAGACCCCGCACCTGCTCCTCCCGGCCACCGGGCCGGGGCTGCACAGCCGGTCCGCCTGAACCCCACCATGACCCCGTCGACACCGTTTTGACACCGTCGTCACCACGAACCGGAGGAAGCGCCGTGACCGCCGACACCACCACGTCGCCCGACCTGCTCGTCCTGCACACGCTGCGACTGTCCGGCTTCGTCGCCGCCCCGGTGATCGCCCGCCGGACGGAGCTCGACCACGTGACCGTCGACGCCGCCCTCGCCGCGGCCGCGGAGGCCGGCCGGGTGAAGGAGCGCACCGGACGCGTCGCGGGCTGGACGCTCACCGCCGAGGGCCGCACCGAGCACGCCCGGTTGCTGGCCGCCGAGCTGGACGCGTCCGGGGCGCGCGCGGCCGTGGAGCGGGCGGAGGCGCGGTTCCTGGAGCTCAACCAGCCGTTCAAGGAGATCTGCTCGCGCTGGCAGGTCCGTCCCGACGGCACCCCGAACGACCACTCCGACCCCGCCTACGACCGTGGTGTCGTCGACGAGCTCGGTGCCCTGCACCCGCGTGCGGTCGAGGTGACCGCCGAGCTCGCGGGGGTGCTGCCGCGGTTCGGCCGCTACCCGCGCGACCTCGCCGCGGCCTGGGAGCGGGTCGACGGCGGCGAGACGACGGCGTTCGCCGCGCCGCTGCGGGAGAGCTACCACGACGTGTGGATGGAGCTCCACCAGGACCTGATGAGCACGCTGGGCCGCGAGCGCGGCGCCGCCGACGGCCACTGAGCCGCACCGCAGACCGTGAGGACGACGATGACCAGCACGGCCACCGCGGCGTCCACCGCCGTGTTCGCCTTCGACCACCCGCAGGAGCGGCCCCCGCGCGAGCTGGCCGACCTGCTCGGTGGCAAGGGCGCCGGGCTCGCCGAGATGACCTCGGTGCTCGGCCTGCCGGTGCCCCCGGGCTTCACCCTGGGGCTGCCCGTGTGCGCCGCCCACCGCGCCGGAGGATGGCCCGCCGGGCTCGACGAGGCCATCACCACCCAGCTGGCCGCCCTGGAGGAACGCCTGGGTCGCCGCTTCGGCGACCCGGCCGACCCGCTGCTCCTCGCGGTGCGCAGCGGCGCCCCACGGTCCATGCCGGGGATGCTCGACACCGTCCTCAACCTGGGGCTCGACGAGGCCACCACGGCGGGCCTCGCCGAGGTCTCCGGTGACCCGGTGTTCGCCTGGGAGAGCTACCGGCGGTTCCTCGCCATGTTCGCGACCACGGTGCTCGGGGTCGACCACGCCCTGATCGGGCCCGCCCCCGCCGAGCGCACCGAGGCCGCGCTGCGCGCCGCGGTCGACCGCGTCCGCGCGGTCCTCGGCGCCGCGGGGACCCCGGTACCGACCGACCCGCGCGCCCAGCTGCGCGCCGCGGTCGAGGCGGTGTTCCGCAGCTGGGACAGCCCACGCGCCCGCGCCTACCGCGAGCGCGAGGGCATCCCGGACGACCTCGGCACCGCGGTGAACGTGCAGGCCATGGTGTTCGGCAACCGCGACGACTCCTCCGGGACCGGTGTCGTGTTCACCCGCGACCCGTCCACCGGCGAGAACGTCCCCTACGGCGACTTCCTGCTCCGGGCCCAGGGCGAGGACGTCGTCGCCGGCACCGCCCGCACCACCCCGATCGCGGGGATGGCGACGTCCCTGCCGCGGGCGCACGCCGAGCTGGCCGGGCTCCTCGACCGTCTGGAGCGCCACTACCGCGACATCTGCGACGTGGAGTTCACCGTCGAGAGCGGGCGGCTCTGGGTGCTCCAGACCCGGGTCGGCAAGCGCGGCGCCGTCGCCGCGGTGCGTGCGGCGGTGGAGATGGTGGACGACCCGGCGATCGGGCTGTCCCGGGCCGAGGCGCTCGCCCGGGCGCCCGAGCAGGTGCGGGAGCGGGCGCGGGCCGAGGTGCTCGCCGCGGGCCGCGGGGCCGCGTCGACCCCGGCGGCGCTCACCACCGGTCTCGGCGCCTCGCCGGGCCGGGTCAGCGGAGCCGTCGTGCTGAGCGCCGACGCGGCCGCCGACGCCGAGGGCGACGTCGTGCTGGTCCGGCCGGAGACCAGCCCGGAGGACGTGCACGGCATGTCGGTCGCCGTCGGCATCCTGACCAGCACCGGTGGGCTGGTCAGCCACGCCGCCGTCGTCGCGCGCGGCTGGGGCATCCCGGCCGTCGTCGGGGCGGAGGAGCTGCACGTGGGCACCGACGCGGTGCACGCCGCCGATGGGACCCGGCTGTTCGGGCCCGGCGACGTCGTGACCGTCGACGGCGCGACCGGCGAGGTGTGGCTCGGCGACGTGACCGCGGGTGCCGACGACGGCGCCTCGGACGCCGAGGTCGTCGCCCGGTTGCTTCCCGCGCTCGCCGTGCTGGACGGCTGGGCCGCCGCCGGCTGAGTCCGGAACGGAGGACCGCGACCGGGCCGGCGCACCGAGCTCGCGTGCGTGCGGTCTCCGCCTCGACGGCGAGGAATGCGAGGGATGAGTCGCACCCGGGGTGCCCGAAGGGCGAGACGTGCGGGTCCTGCCAGGTCAACGCCCGACGGCGCGACGCTCGACATGACCGGTCTGTCGCGTCGAGATCGCCCGAGGTCGTGGGCGACGCCGCCCGAGCACGGCGGAGTGACGGTTGACACGCCGCCCGTCGCTCGCCAGAATGCGACGGAGAAGTCGCACATCGAGCGTCGCGCCGACGCCCGGGTGCCCGGACCTCCGCCCGTGTGCGGACCTCGATGACGAGGAGACCAGCTCCGTGACCGACTGGCCCATCTTCGACCGCACGTCGAAGACCTTCCCGCTCTACTCCCGGGCGAACGTCGGCGAGATCTTTCCCGACCCGATCTCGCCGCTGAACGCCTCGACCGGCTTCCAGGCCAACCTCGAGCCGGGCTGGCGGGACGCCTTCGTCGCCTGCGGCGTCTGGGACCACAACCTCTACGACGCCTCGGTCGAGCGCAACGTCCTGCCCGCCTTCGGGAGCTACCTCTACATCAACATGTCGCTGATGCGCCTGTTCGGCGTGCGAGTGCCGGGGATGGGCGCCGAGGCCGTCGACCTGCAGTACTTCGGCGACATGCCGGGCATCCCGAGCTACGAGAGCGAGAAGCGCGACTTCGACGACGACCCGGCGTACTCGGAGAAGGCCGGCGCCTGGCTGATGAACGAGGTCCTGCTCGCGAAGGACCTCGCCGCCTACGACGCCGACCGGCGGACGGTGCTGGACATCCGGTCGCAGCGACCGGACGTCGCGACGTTGTCGGACGCCGCGCTCGCCGAGCGCATCACCTCGTTCAACGACGTCCTGCGTGGCCTGTTCCAGCGCCACATCGAGTCCAGCCTCAAGTCCGGCGTCGGTCTCGGGGCCATCTCGCAGATCGCCGCGGCGGTCGGGCGCCCGGAGCTGGCCCTGACCCTGGTCGCCGGCATCGGCGACGTCGACTCCGCGGGTCCGTCGCACGGGATGTGGACACTGAGTCGCCTCGCGCGCACCGGCCCGGTCGCGGAGCTGTTCGACGGTGGTGTCGAGGGCCTGGACGCCCGGCTGCGGTCCTCCGGCGACCCGCGGGTCGCGGAGTTCGTCGCAGGGCTCGACGCCTTCCTCGGCGAGTGGGACTTCCGTGGCCCGGCCGAGTGGGAGCTGCGGGCGCTGACCTGGAGCCTGCGGCCCGAGCTCGCGCTGCACACGGTCGACCGGATGCGCGGCGTCTCGGACGAGGAGTCCCCGCAGATCAAGAACGCCGAGCGGGTCCGGCAGCGGGAGGAGGCCACCGCGACCGTGCGGGAGCTGCTGGCCGGTGACGCGGAGGCCGGCGGCCAGTTCGAGGCTGCGCTGCACGCGGCGGCGCTCTGGCTGCGCGGGCGGGAGCGTTCCCGCACCACGGCCGCGATGCTGATCCACGAGCTGCGGCTGCCCGCGCTGGAGCTGGGCCGGCGCGGCGCCGAGGCCGGTCACCTGGACGCGGCGAAGCAGATCTTCATGCTGTTCGCCGAGGAGCTGCCCGCCTACCTCGCCGATCCGGGCTCGTTCACCGCCACCGTCCGCGAGCGCGAGCGCGTCTACCTGGAGATGTTCGACCTCGAGCCGCCGTTCGTCGTGGTCGGTGACCCACCGCCGACCAGCGAGTGGGTGCGCCGCTCGGGTCGGACGCACACCGCGGCCGTCGCCGGGGAGACCATCCAGGGAGTGTCCGGTTGCACCGGGGTCACCCGGGGTCGGGCGCGGGTGCTGCTCGACCCGAACGACCCCTCGGCGCTGGAGCCGGACGAGATCCTCGTCGCGCCCATCACCGACCCGTCGTGGACGCCGCTGTTCGTCGCGGCGTCCGCGGTGGTCGTCGACGTCGGGGCGCCGTTCTCGCACGCCGCGATCGTGAGCCGTGAGCTCGGCATCCCGTGTGTCGTGTCGGCGACCGAAGCGACCGGCCGGATCCCGAACGGCGCGCTGATCGAGGTCGACGGGACCGCCGCCACGGTCACCGTGATCGAGGTCTGACCGCGGCGCGCCGGGACCGGTCACAGCCCGGCCGGCCCCGGCGCACCGCCCCGAGCCCGTGCGACGATCGCACCGTGGCCACCACCTTCGCGCTGATCTACACCTACACCGACGACACCGAGCTGCGGGACGCCACCCGCCCCGCGCACCGGGACTACCTGCGCCCCTTCGGCGAGGACGGCACGATGCTCGCCGCGGGCGCCTGGGCGCCGGGGGAGGATCCGGGCGGGCTGCTGATCTTCCGGGTCGAGGACCGGGCCGCGGTGCAGCGCATCGTCGACAACGACCCGTTCACCGCCGCCGGCGTCGTCGCCCGCGCCGACATCCGCGAGTGGGCGCCCCCGCTGGGTCCGCTCGCCGGGGCGCTGACCGGCCAGAACTGACTCCGGGGGCAGCCGTCCCCACCCGCGCCGCACGGGCCGGGAGCGCACCGCGCTCCCGGCCCGTCGTCGTCCCCGGGGCCGTCGTCCCGACGCGTTGGACGGGCACGACCGGGTCGCAGCCCGCACCAGAATCTTGACAACTGTCCAGAAACTCGCCACGGTCATCGCTGTCCGCAACGGTGCGAGTCCGGGGAGCTGCGATGTCGTTGACCTTCTATCTCGACAAGGGTGCCTCGCTGGACCCCGCCGCGCCCTGCCTGACGCTCGATGGCACCTCGCTGTCCTACGGCGAGGTCGTCGACCTTTCGCACGCCGTCGCGCGGGCCCTGCGGCGCTCGGGCGTCGCCCCCGGTGACAAGGTCGGCATCCTGTCGGCGAACGACCCGACCGCGTTCTCCTGCGTGTTCGGCATCGCCCGGGCCGGGGCGGTCTGGTGCCCGATCAACCCGCGCAACGCGGCCGGGGAGACCGCCGAGCTCCTGGACCTGTTCGACTGCACCACGCTGATCTTCCAGCCGTCCTTCGACGACCTCGTCTCCACGATCGCCCCGGATCTCCCGCAGCTGCGGACACTGGTCCGTCTCGGCACGGGCACCGACCGCGCGCAGGCCTTCGACGCCTGGCTCGACGCCGCCCGCGACGACGCGTCCGCCGAGGCCGCGCCGCCCGAGGAGATCGTGGCGCTGGTCGGCACCGGCGGCACCACCGGGCGTCCCAAGGGCGTGCTGCTGACCGACCGCAACGTCGAGACGATGTCGGCGATCACGCTGATGAGCTACCCCTTCGACGAGCGCCCGGTCTACCTCGCGCTGGCCCCGCTCACGCACGCCGCGGGCGTGCTCTGCTTCCCGGTGATGGCCCGCGGCGGCGAGGTCGTGATCATGCCGAAGCCCGACGTCGGCCGGTTCCTGGAGCTGATCGAGACGCACCGGGTCACGCACACGTTCCTGCCGCCGACGCTGATCTACATGGTGCTGGGCCACGAGGCTCTCGACACGACGGACCTGTCGTCGCTGCAGTGCTTCTGGTACGGCGCGGCCCCGATGTCGGTGGCCCGGCTGGCCGAGGCGCTGGACCGGATCGGGCCGATGGCTCAGCTGTTCGGCCAGTCCGAGGCGCCCATGATGATCTCGACGATGTCGCCCGCCGAGCACCGCCGTCCCGACGGGAGCATCGCCACCGAGCGGCTGGCCTCGGCCGGACGGCCGTCACCGCTGGTCGTCGTGGCGATCCTCGACGAGCAGGGCAGGCCGGTCCCGCGCGGCGAGCGTGGCGAGATCTGCGTGCGCGGGTCGCTGGTCATGGCGGGCTACTACCGCAACCCCGAGGCGACGGCGGAGGTGTCGGCGCACGGCTGGCACCACACCGGCGACATCGGCCGGCTCGACGACGACGGGTTCCTCCACATCGTCGACCGCGCCAAGGACATGGTCATCTCCGGCGGGTTCAACGTGTACTCCGCCGAGGTGGAGCAGGCCCTGATGGCGCACGACGCCGTTCGGGACTGCGCCGTGGTCGGCCTGCCCGACGAGAAGTGGGGCGAACGGGTCACCGCGGTGGTCCAGCCCCAGCCCGGTGCCGAGATCGACACCGAGGAGCTGGTCGCGTTCGTCAAGGCGCGCATCGGTTCCGTGAAGGCCCCCAAGCAGATCGAGATCTGGAGCGATCTCCCGCGCTCGACCGTGGGTAAGGTTCTCAAGAACGAGATCCGCGTCACACTCTCCGTCAGCGACGCCACCGACGACATCGTCGGCGACGTCGTTGGCGACACTGTCATGCCGCAAGGAGGCAGCATCACATGAAGCTCGCTCTGTACCTCCCCAACTTCCGTGACCTGGTCACGGTCAAGGAGCTGGAGGACCTCACCGCCCTGGCCGAGGAGCTCGACTTCGACTCGGTCTGGACGCTCGACCGGATCGTCGTCCCCGAGAAGTCCGACCGCCAGGAGCTGCAGTACTCCTTCGGCATGATGGACGGGCTGCCGAACGCCCTGCCCGTGTCCTCGCGCGGCAAGTGGTTCCAGGGCTACCCGCTGATCCCGTGGCTCGCCGCGAAGACCACCAAGGTCCGCATCGGCATGAGCATCATCGACACCCCGTTCCGCTCGCCCGGCGTTCTCGCCGCGGAGCTGGCGACCATCGACCACCTCTCCGGCGGCCGCCTGAACGTCGGTGTCGGGTCCGGCTGGATGCCCGAGGAGTTCGCCGCGGCGAGCGCCGCACACATCTTCCCCAAGCGGCACAAGCACGTGCGCGAGTCGATCGAGATCATGCAGGGCATCTGGGACAAGAGCGCCGACCACTACGAGTTCCACGGCGAGTTCGCCGACTTCGACGCCTGCGGCTTCGGGCACAAGCCGCTGCAGGACCCGCGCCCGCCGATCTTCATGAGTGGCCTCAAGGACCCGCTGCGGTCGGCGCGCCGGATCACCAAGTACGACCTCGACGGCTGGATCGGCATCCAGGACTCGCCCGAGCGCCTCGCCCAGTGGATCACCGCGATCGACGAGCAGTTCGAGGAGATCGGCAGCCCCAAGCGGGCCAAGGACCTGGAGATCTGCTCGATGATCTGGACGGTCATCACCGACGAGGAGGTCGACCAGACCGTCAACGGTGTCGCCTCGAACCTGCTGGTGGGGACGGAGAAGCAGCTCACCGACCGACTCAAGGCGTACAAGGAGGCGGGGATGACCATGCCGCTGATCTGGCCGCCGTTCGCCGACGTGCCGGTGGCGAAGACGCTCGACGACCTGAAGCGGATCAAGAACGACATCATGCCGAAGGTGCTCGCCTCCTGAGGCTCCCGGGCCGCACCGCAGCACCGCAGCGCAGCGCCGTGTCGGCGGGCCCACCTCCCCGGGTGGGCCCGCCGGCACGCGGGACGCCCGTACGGAGGAGACACCGATGACCGACGTCCTCTGGACCCCGTCGGCGGAGCGCATCGAGCGGTCCGCGCTGCGTGCCTACCTCGACCGGCTGGCCGAGCGGGAGGGGCGCCCGTTCGACGACCACGACGCCCTGCACGCCTGGTCGGTCGCCGACGTGGACCGGTTCTGGTGCTCGGTCGTCGACCACTACGGCGTCGCGTTCTCCACGCCGTTCACGCAGGTCCGCACCACCGACCCGATGCCGCACACCCGCTGGTTCACCGGCGCGCGGCTGAACTGGGCCGAGCACGTGCTGCGCCACGGCGACGACGACACGGCCCTGGTGTGCGTGCAGGAGGGCGGCACCCCCGCCCGGGAGATCACCTGGTCACGGCTGCGCCGGTCGGTCGCCGCCGCTGCGGCCTGGCTGCGCCGCGCCGGCGTCGAGCCCGGGGACCGGGTCTGCGCCTACCTGTCCAACACCGAGCACGCGGTGATCGGCCTGCTCGCCGCGGCCGCGGTCGGCGCGGTGTGGTCCTGCTGCTCGCCCGACTTCGGCGCCGAGGGCACCATCGGCCGGCTCGCCCAGCTCGAACCGACCGTCCTGATCGCCGCCGACGGCTACCACTGGAACGGCACGGTCGTCGACCGCGGCGACGTCGTCGCCCGGCTGCGGGAGAACCTGCCGAGCGTGCGGCACGTCGTGCACGTCGGCCACGCGGTCGACCGGCCCGCCCCGGACGGCACCACGCCGTGGGCGGAGCTGCTGGCCGTCGACGCGGAGCCGGAGTTCGCGCAGGTGGAGTTCTCGCACCCGCTGTGGGTGCTGTTCACCTCCGGCACCACCGGCCTGCCCAAGGGGCTGGTCCACGGCCACGGCGGCATCACCCTCGAAGGGCTCAAGTGGTCCGGGCTGTACTGCGGGCTGCGTGCGGGCGAGCGGATGTTCACCTACACCTCCACCGGCTGGGCGCTGTGGAACATGCAGCTCGGCGCGCTCAGCCAGGGCGCGTCGATCGTGCTCTACGAGGGCAGCCCCGGCCACCCGCCGGGCGCGGTCTGGGAGGTCGCCGCCCGGACCGGCGCCGACGTCGTCCTCCTGGGGGCGGCGGTGGTCACCGCGACGGCGAACAGCGGCGTCTCCCCGCGCGCCGACCACGACCTGTCCCGGGTGCGGCACGTCATGGTCAGCGGCTCGGCGCTGCCGCCCGCCGGCTACGACTGGCTGTACTCCCACGTCTCGCCGGACCTGCGGGTCGACTCCACCAGTGGCGGTACCGACATCTCCGGCTCCTTCGTCGGGGCGAACGAGTACTCCCCGGTGCGGGCCGGGCGGATCGGCGGGCGCCTGGCCGGGGTCGACTGCGCCGCCTGGGACGACGACGGGAACCCGGTCGTCGACGAGGTCGGGGACCTGGTGGTCACCCAGCCGATGCCGTCCATGCCGGTGCACCTGTGGAACGACCCCGACGCGCGCCGCTACACCGACTCCTACTTCGACACCTGGCCCGGCGTCTGGCGCCACGGTGACTGGGTGACCGTGCACGGCGACGGCAGCGTCTCCATCCACGGCCGCTCGGACTCCACCCTCAACCGCCAGGGCGTGCGCCTGGGCACCGGCGACTTCTACGACGTCCTGGAGACGATGGAGGAGGTCACCGAGGCCCTCGTCGTCGGCGTGGACCTCCCCGACGACGGGTACTGGCTGGGCCTGTTCGTCGTCCCCGCCGCGGGGCATCCGCTCGACGACGACCTCCGGGCGAGGATCGTGACCACGCTGCGGACCCGGTTGACCCCCCGGCACGTGCCCGACGAGATCGTCGAGGCGCCCGCGGTGCCGCACACCCTGTCCGGCAAGCGGCTGGAGGTGCCGGTCAAGAAGCTGATGGCCGGGCGTCCGCTGGAGAAGGCGGCGAACATCGCCTCGGTCGACGACCCCGACGTGCTGCGCTGGTACGCCCGGTTCGCCGCCGAACGGCGGGCCTGACCGTGCGCCTGGGCGCGACGCTCGCGCACCTGTCCGACGCGCCGCCCCACCCGGTGGTGCCGTGGGCACGGCGCCTGGCCGGCGCGGGATTCGCCCACCTCTGGGCGCCGGAGATCATCGGCCGCGGCCGGCTCGTGCCGGACCCGTTCGTCGCGCTCGCCGCCGCGGCCGGGGCCACCGACGGAGTCGGGCTGGCGACGGGCACCGTGCAGGTCCCGCTGCACCACCCCGCGGAGCTGGCGCACCGGATGCTGTCGTTGCAGGCCGTGTGCGGGGACCGGCTGGCCCTGGGCATCAGCCCCGGCTCCACCCGCGACGACTACGCCACCCTCGACCGCGACCACCGCACCCGTTTCCGGACCTTCGACGAGAACGCGGCCCGGCTCCGCGACCTGCTGGAACACGGCCACGACGACCACGCCCGGCTCGCCGACCCGCCGGCCGCCCGCCCGCCGCTGCTGCTCGGCTCCTGGGGCGCGAACGTCGAGAAGGCGGCCCGGCGCTTCGACGGCTGGCTCGCCTCGGGCTACCGCACCACCCCCGCGGAGATGATCGAGGCGCTGGGGCGCTACCGGGCCGCCGGCGGGCGCCGCGCCGTCGCCTACGCCCTACCGGTCCCCGCGGGGACCGACCTCGGGCGCCTGGGCGAGACGCTGCACCGCTATGCCGACGCGGGGTTCGACGACGCCGTCGTGGTCATCGAGCCGGACGGGCCGGACCCGGAGCGGGTCCGGGCGCTGCTGGCGTAGCGCCGCGTCGGACCCGGGCCGGTGCCGGTCTCAGGCCCGTTCGACGTGTGCGCGCACCGCGGTGCCGTCGTCGGAGATCCAGCCCTTGCTCCGGGCGTAGCCGAGCATGCCGGCCAGGTCGTCCTCCCAGCCCGGGCCGACCCGACCGGCGGCGAGCCTGCGGACGGCGTCCACCCGGACCAGGACGTGCTCGCCGTCGTCGGAGACCTCGCCGAGCCCGGTGCGGCACACGGTGTCGGCGAGCTCCCCGTCGGCCAGTCCCTCGGCGGCGACGACGTGGAACGCGCGCACGTCACCCGGGTCGACGAGCTCGACGTCGCCCGGGGTGATCCGGAAGTACATCCGTCGAGGTTAACCCGTGCGTACGTGCGGTGGCCGGTTCGGCGCCGCCGCGATCGGGGTCAGCCCGCGAGCTTTCCGGCGACGGTGACCACGCGGGTGGCGAGGTGGTCGAGCGCGGCGTTCTCGGCGTCGCCGAGCGGGGCGTCGTTGTTCGCCCCGGTCACGTGCGAGGCGCCGTAGGGGTTGCCGTCGACGAACTTGGTCGGGTCGGTGTAGCCGGGCGCGACGACGATCCCGCCGAAGTGGTGGATCGTGTTGTACAGGGCGAGCAGGGTCGACTCCTGGCCGCCGTGCAGGGTCTGGCTGGAGGTGAACCCGGCGTAGACCTTGTCGGCGAGCAGGCCCTGGCCCCACTGCGGGCCGAGCGAGTCGATGAAGGTCTTCAGCTGCCCGGCGATGTTGCCGTAGCGGGTGGGGGAGCCGAACAGGACGGCGTCGGCCCACACGATGTCGTCGGCGGTCGCGGCGGGGACCTCGGGTGCGGCCTCGGCGTGCGCGGCCTGCGCCTCGGTGGCCTGGCGCTCACCGCTGGTCGCCTCGCGGGCGACGCGACGCAGGCGCACCTCGGCGCCCGCCTTCTCACCGGCCGCGGCGGCCCGGTGGGCCATCGCGTCGACGGTGCCGGTGGCGGAGTAGTAGACGATGGCGAGCTTCACGGTGCTCATGGTTCCTCCGTGGGGTTCGAGGAGGAGCCCGGTACGGCGTCGGACCCGGCTCGGTACGCCGACGGCCTTCCCGTTCGGGGCGACCGGCATGCCTGCCGGTCGCCCCCGTCACGGTGACGCCGGGTCAGCTCGTCGAGCCGCCCAGCGCGTCCTTGACGTTGCCCGCCGCGTCCTTCAGCTTCTCGCCGGCGTCCTTCAGCGACGCCTTCGACTGCTCGGCCTTGCCCTCGACCTGCAGCTCGCGGTCGCCGGTGGCCTCGCCGGTCTTCTCCTTGGCGACGCCCACGGCGTTCTCGGCCTTGTTCTTGACCTTGTCGGTGAACGACATGACTACCTCCTCGGTGGACTGTGCGTAGGAGGGCGCGCGCCTGCCGGTCCTCACGGGCATGTGACACAGGACACCGGAAATGCGCCCTCACGACCGGCCCGGGGCAGCCGCGCGTTCGTCGATCCGGGCCTGGATGCCGGCGTCGGAGCAGAAGCCGCGACCGTGGCGCTTGAGACAGAGCAGCCCGAGCAGGCGGCCGGAGCCGTCGACCACGGCGACCCGTCGCCGTCCGGCGTCGGCCATCGCCGCCCAGGTCGAGGCCAGGTCGTCGCCGGCGCGGGCCACCCGCCCGTCGAGCGTCCCGAGGGGCGCGACGGGCCGGTCGGGGACCGCCCCGGTCAGGTCGGCCCGGTCGACGACGGCGAGCAGTCGCCCGGCGTCGAGGACCAGCAGCGAGTGCACCTTGGGCCGCTCGAACGCCGCCCACGCCTGCGCGACGGTCGTCGCGGGTCCGCAGGTCTTGGGGAACGTGTGCATGGCCGCTGCCACACACACCCCGTTCGGCGCGGTGTTCATGGCGGACCTCCCCTCCCGCACGGGTTACCCGGACTCACTCCGGCCGGAACACGGCCAGGGCGGTGGCCAGCATCGAGTAGTACCCGGTCAGCCACACCAGCGCCGCGAGCGTGTCACGGCCGAGCGCGTCCAGCGCGGTCGCGTAGGCGCCGTCGCCCAGGTCGTGCTGCGTGAGCAGGGCGCGGACGGTGGTCAGCGCGACCCGCTCGGCCTCGTCGAGACCGTCGGGGACACCGCCGTCGAGCAGGGCCTGCAGCTGCGGGCCGGTCAGCCCGGTGTCGCGGGCGAGGCCCTCGTGCGCGGACCACTCGAACGCCGATCCGTGGTGCACGGCGACGGCGAGCACGGCCAGCTCGCGCAGCCGCGGCGGAAGGTCGTCGTCGGTGCGCAGGGCCGCGCCGACCTGCTGGACGGCGTCGCCGATGCGCGGCGAGAAGAGCATCGTCGCGAACGGGCCGAGCAGCCGGTCGGCGTCGTCGACCAGCGGGACCCTGGCCTGCGCGCGGCGCGGGCCGGTCGCGATGCGGGCGTGCAGCGCGGCGCGCTCGGGATCGAGCCCGGCCGGGTCCGACGGCGCGGTCCGCGGGTGGGCCGGCGGTCGCGGCCTGCCACGCAGGTCGGCGGGCGTCGTGGCGTCGCTGGTCGTCACCGGTCCAGGCTACGGACGCCGACGGCGGGTCCCCGGGGTGACGCCGGTCTCCTGGACGATCAGCCCAGCTGCCCCGGCGGGCTGCCCCGCCGATCTGCGGTAACTGCGTAGCTGGTTCTGGGCCGGTTGCGCAGATGCCACGGCCCGCGGTGTCCTCGCTGCACACCAGCGAGGAGATGGAGGCGCGGGATGGCTCTGCCCGAGTGGGACGGCGAACTGACCTCGGTCCGGTACGATCGGGAGACGGGCGCGTGGTTCGTGATCGGGGTGCATTCGACCCCGCTCGGCCCGGCGTCCGGCGGGACCCGCGCGATGGTCTACCCCTCGCCCGACGACGCCGTCGCCGACGCCCGCCGCCTCGCCGGGGCGATGACGCTGAAGATGGCCGCCGCGGGCCTCCCGATGGGCGGTGGCAAGTCGGTGATCGCGCTCCCGGCCCCGCGCACCGAGCTCGACGACGCGACCTGGCGGCGCATCCTGGAGATCCACGCCGCCAACCTGGAGCTGCTCGGCGGGAACTACACCACCGGCCCGGACGTCGGGACCTGCTCGGCCGACATGGACGTGCTCGCCGGTCTGACCCCGCACGTGTTCGGCCGCTCGGTCGCGGCGGGCGAGCCCGGCTCGTCCGGCCCGATGACCGCCCTCGGGGTGTTCGCCGCGATCCGCGCCGGAGCCGCGGAAGCCGGGTTCGACGGCGTCGACGGGCTGCGGGTGCTGGTCCAGGGGCTCGGGGCGGTCGGCGCCGACGTCGCCCGGCTCGCCGCCGACGCGGGGGCCAAGCTGATCGTCACCGACGTCGATCCGGCCCGCTGCGCCGCGGCCGCCGACGAGCTGGGTGCCGAGGTGGTCGACACCGCAGCGGTGACCACCCGCGCGTGCGACGTGCTGGTCCCGTGCGCCACCGGCGGGCTGATCACCGCCGAGGTCGCCGCGACCGTCCCCACCGCGGTGATCGCGGGTGCGGCGAACAACCTGCTCGCCGACCCGTACGCTGCCGATGTCCTGCGCCGGCGCGGGATCACCTACGCCCCGGACTTCGTCGCGAACGCCGGTGGGGCCATCCACCTGGTCGGCCGCGAGGTGCTCGGCTGGAGTGCTGCCGCCGTCGCGGACCGGACCCGTGCCATCGGCGACACCCTGGCCGGGATCTTCGCCGACGCCCGCGCACACGGCACCACCACGGTCACCGCGGCGGAGAACCTGGCAGCACGCACGTTGACGGGAGAGCACTGATGGACATCCTCACCGACTCCGAGAAGCTCGCCGCCCTCGACGCCGCCGCCCTGCGCCGGCTGGTCGGCCTCGTCGAACACGACGACTCCGCCGACCCGTTCCCGGTCACCGGCTGGGACGCCGTGGTCTGGGCCGTCGGCAACGCCACCCAGGCCGCGCAGCTCTACCAGGTCGTCTACGGCATGGAGCTCGTCGCGTACTCCGGACCGGAGACGGGCAACCGCGACCACCACTCCTACGTGCTGCGCTCGGGCGCGGTCCGGTTCGAGCTGCGCGGCGCCGTCGACCCGGACAGCCCGCTCGCCGACCACCACCGCCGGCACGGCGACTCCGTCGTCGACATCGCCCTCGAGGTCCCCGACGTCGACCGCTGCATCGCCCACGCCCGCGCCCAGGGCGCCACCGTGCTCGTCGAGCCGCACAACACGACCGACGAGCACGGCACCGTGCGCACCGCCGCGATCGCCACCTACGGCGACACCCGGCACACCCTGGTCGACCGGTCCCGCTACACCGGCCCGTACCTGCCCGGCCACGTCGCCCGCGGCTCGTCGGTGGCCCGGCCCGCGGACGCGCCGCGGCGGGTGTTCCAGGCGCTCGACCACGTCGTCGGGAACGTGGAGTACGGACGGATGGACCACTGGGTGGACTTCTACCACCGGATCATGGGCTTCACGAACATGGCCGAGTTCATCGGCGACGACATCGCCACCGACTACTCGGCGCTGATGAGCAAGGTCGTCGCGTCGGGGAACCACCGGGTGAAGTTCCCGCTCAACGAGCCCAGCCCGGGCCGGCGGAAGTCCCAGATCGACGAGTACCTGGACTTCCACCGCGGCCCCGGCGCCCAGCACCTCGCGCTCGCGACGAACGACATCCTCGGCGCCGTCGACGTGCTGCGCTCCCGCGGCGTGGAGTTCCTCGACACCCCGGCCGCCTACTACGAGGACCCGGAGCTGCGGGCCCGCATCGGGTCCGTGCGGGTGCCGATCGCCGAGCTGCAGTCCCGCGGGATCCTCGTCGACCGCGACGAGGACGGCTACCTGCTGCAGATCTTCACCAAGCCGATCGGGGACCGGCCCACGGTGTTCTTCGAGCTCATCGAGCGGCACGGCTCGCTCGGCTTCGGCAAGGGCAACTTCAAGGCGCTGTTCGAGGCGATCGAGCGGGAGCAGGAGCGCCGCGGCAACGTCTGAGCGGGCGCTGCCCCGGCGGCGGAGCAGTTCTGGACCGGTTCGGATCAGTCCTGGATCCGCCGCCAGGGGCGGTCGGCCTCGATCGCGTACGCGAGCTCCAGCAGCGTCCGCTCGTCGCCGACCGGGGTCTGCAGGTGCACCCCCACCGGCAGCCCGCCCGCCGTCGCACCGGCGGGCAGCGCGACCGCGGGAGCCCCGGCGACGTTGGCGAGCGGGGTGAACGCGACGTAGTCCAGCAGCCGGGCGGTGAGCTGCTCGATCGGCACCGTCGGCGCGAGCCACCCGATCTCCGGCGGGGTGTGCGCGAGCACCGGGGAGAGCAGTACGTCGTGCCGGGTGAACAGCTCGGCGTGGGTCGCCGCGACCCGGCGCAGCCGGTGCAGGAACACCGGGGTGCGGGCCAGCGCGCGACGGTAGTGGTCGGCCAGACCGTGGGTCAGGCCGTCGAGACGGTGCGGGTCGAAGGTGCGCCCGTGCAGCAGCCGCCCGCCGGTGACCACGGAGAACGCCAGCAACCCCCAGTAGTCGAGGAAGTCGTCGACGAACCGGGTCCCCACCCCGCTGTGGGCCTCGGACACCTCGTGACCCTGCTTCGCGAGCAGCTGGGCGACGGCGGTGACGGTCTCGCGGGTGTCGGCGTCGACCGCCGCCCCGGTGGGGGACTCCAGCAGCAGGCCGACCCGCAGGCGTCGCCGGGCGGGGCCCTCGACCAGGCCCAGCGGTGGCAGCGCCGGGTTGCGGCGCCCGCGGTCGGCGGCGCCCAGGAACACCGCGGTGTCGCGGACCGAGCGGGACACCACGCCGTCGGCGACGAGGTCGATCGGCATCCGGGCGCCGGTCGCGTTCGGCGCGAGCCGGCCCCGCGAGGGCTTGAGCCCGACCAGCCCGCAGGCCGCGGCCGGGATGCGGATCGAGCCGCCGCCGTCGTTGGCGTGGGCCAGCGGCACCACCCCGGCGGCGACGAGCGCGGCCGCCCCGCCCGACGACGCGCCGGCCGAGAAGCGCGGGTCCCACGGGTTGCGGGTCGGCTCGGCGTCGGCGAACTCGGTGGAGGCGTTCAGCCCGTACTCCGGCATCCGGGTCGTGCCCAGCAGGTCCAGCCCGCAGCCGAGCAGCTGCCGGGTCACCTCGGCGTGCTCGCGCGAGGGCGCCGGGACGAACGCCTGGGTGCCGTGGCCCGCGGGCCAGCCCCGGACCTCGACGTTGTCCTTGACCAGCGTCGGCACCCCGGCCAGCGGGCCGTCGACGGCGCCGGTGACGGGATCGGCGGTGCGGTCCAGGGCGAGGCCGTGCAGGTGCGGCTCGACCCGGGCGGCACGCGCGGCGACGGCCGCGTGCAGCTCGGCGGGCGCGACCTCACGGCGGCGCAGCCTCCCGGCGAGGGTGACGGCGTCGTCGTCGCCCAGGGCGTCGTCGGTGAACGCGTGCACGCGTCGGTCCATGTCGGACGATCCTGCAGCCCGCCCGTCCGCGTACGACGGGGAGGCCCGGCGCGGGTGGTGTCGCCTCCGCCACCACGGTGGCGTCGGGTGTGGAACAGTGCGCACGGTCCCCACGTGGAGGACGCCACACCCCCGCGGGTGGGGCAGGATGCAGGACGACACCGACGTCACCAGCGCCGAGGAGCACGCCCGTGAAGACCGAGGCAGCCGCCCCGTGCTGACCCCCGCCGTGACCCCTGTGGTGACCCCCGTCGTCGGCCGCGGCCGGGAGGTCGAGCTGCTCGTCGCGGCGCTGGAGGCCGGCGCCCACGTCGTCCTGGAGGGCCCGCCGGGCACCGGGAAGACGACGCTGCTGCGGTCGGTGGCCGAGGAGGCCGAGCTCCCGTTCGTGTTCGTCGAGGGCAACGCCGAGCTCACCCCGGCCCGGCTGGTCGGGCACTTCGACCCGGCCCAGGTCCTGGAGCGGGGCTACAACCCCGATACCTTCGTCGACGGCCCGCTGGCCGAGGCGCTGCGCTCCGGGGCCCTGCTCTACGTCGAGGAGATCAATCGGATCCCGGAGGAGACCCTCAACGTCCTCATCACCGTGATGAGCGAGGGCGAGCTGCACGTGCCCCGGCTGGGCCGGATCACCGCGCACGAGGGATTCCGGCTGGTCGCCGCGATGAACCCGTTCGACGCCGTCGGCACCGCCCGGATCTCCTCCGCCGTCTACGACCGGGTCTGCCGGATCGCGATGGGCTACCAGACCGCCGGGGACGAGACCGCGGTCGTCGCGCTGCGCGGCCCCGAGGTCGACGAGCAGTGGCGGGCCAAGGTCGTCTCCCTGGTCCGCCGGACCCGGGAGCACCCGGACGTGTACGTGGGCTCCTCGGTGCGCGGGGCGATCGACATCGTCCGCATCACCGCGGCGCTGGCGGCCCGGCGCGGCCGGGAGACCACCGACTGGCGGGCCGGGCTGGACGCGGCGCTGGTCGCGCTGTCCGGCCGCATCCGGCTCGCCGAGTCCGGCTCCCGCAGCGCCGAGGACATCGTCCGCGAGCTGTACACGGCCGAGTTCGGCCAGGAACCCGCCGACGACGCCGACGGGGCCCCGGACGGCGGTGATGCGTCGGGGGGAGCCTGAGCCCGCCACCGGCGGGCGGTCCCCGGCCCGCGGACGGCTCCACCCGTCCGTCCCGGCCGCGTGCGCGCCCGGAGGACCGCACGGTGGCCCGCAGCTCCCTGGCGGGCCACCCCGGGTTCACCGAGATCTCGCCCGAGGTCGGGGTGCTCGACCCCGACGCGTTCGACGCCGCGCTCGCCGAGCGTCCCGACGAGACGCTGACGCTGCTCGTCGACATGGGCAGGGCCACCGACGAGAAGCTGCGGGCGGCGGCCCGCAGGCTCGCCGGCCGGGTCGTGCTGGAGATCGGCCGGTCCGGCCGGGTCACCCGGCGCGGGATCGGCAGGCTGCGTGCTGTCCCGGCCGACCGCGGCGGCGACCTGGACCTGGACGCCTCGCTGGGCGCGGTCGCCGAGGCCCGCGCGGCGCGGCGCCCGGTCGGGCTCGACGAGCTGACCGCGCGCACCTGGGCGCGGCCCGCGCTCGCGTTGTGCCTGGTGGTGGACGCGTCCGGGTCGATGGGCGGGGACCGGCTCGCCGCGGCGGCGCTGACCGCCGCGGCCTGCGCGTTCCGGGCACCCGGTGACCACGCGGTGCTGTCGTTCGCCGCCGAGACCCGGGTCCTGCGCGACATCGGGTCCACCCGTCCGCCGTCGGCGGTCGTCGACCGGGTGCTGGGCCTGCGCGGGCACGGGGTGACCGCGCTGTCCGGTGCGTTGCGGGCGGCCACCGCGCAGCTGGAACGGACGCGCGCGGAGCGGCGGATCGTCGTGCTGCTCTCGGACTGCCGGGCCACCGACGACCACGACCCGGTCCCGGCGGCGCGGCAGGTCCCGGAGCTGCTGATCCTGGCCCCGGAGTCCGACCACGAGCAGGCCGCCGAGCTGGCCGCGCGCAGCAACGCGCGGTGGGCGCCGGTCGCCGGCCCGTCGGACGCACCGGGGGTGCTGCGGTCCCTCCTGGGTGGCTGAGCCCCGCCCGGGACTCAGCCGCCCAGCACGTTCACGGCCCGGGAGACGACGAGCGCGATCGTCACCAGCGACACCAGCGCCTGGACGAGCATCAGCATCTTCGCCCACCGGCTCAGCGGCATCACGTCGGTGGGGCTGAACGCGGTGGCGTTGGTGAACGACAGGTACAGGTAGTCGGCGAAGCGGGGCTCCCAGTCGGCGTCGTGCGGGTCGGTGCTCTGCATCTGCACGAACAGGAAGTCCGCGGTGGGACGGCGCCCGTGCGCCCGTGCCGCCGGCCCGCCGCGGTCGAGCTGCCAGTACCAGACCGCGAACGCGATGATGTTGGTCAGCCAGATCGCCGCCCCGCTGGCCAGCAGCGGGGCGGCCGAGCCGCCGGAGGAGCCGTCGAGGATCGCGGTGACCAGCAGCCCCGCCGACACCGCGTTCGCGAGGCTCAGCAGCCCGACCAGGGTCAGCCCGAGGCCGCGCAGCAGCGCCGACTCGCGGTCCATCCGGGCCGGGTCGGCCACCGCGAGCACGACCAGCACCACCAGCTCCAGCGACGGCAGCAGCCACCGCGACACCAGGGTGAGCTGGTCGGGCAGCAGCAGCTGCAGCCCGATCGCGACGACGATCGCCGCTGCGGCGGGCCACCGGTGCTCGCCGGGGGTGACCCGCTTCCAGGCGGGCACGATGCGGCGCCCGCCGTCGCCGAGCCGGTCGAGCTCGCGGCGGATGGCGTCCAGGGCGTGCCGGTGCGGGTCGGCCGACGGGTCGCTCATGACCGTGATCCTGCTCCTCGTCGATCCTGCTCGTGGCTGACCCCGCTCCTCGTCAGCGGAGGGTGAACCACAGCAGGCACGCGAGCCCGGCGACCACGCAGTAGATCCCGAACGGGCGCAGCGAGCGGGTCTCGAAGTACCGGGACAGGAACCGCACCGACAGGTACGCGCCGAGCCCGGACAGCAGGCTCCCCACCAGGATCTGCGGTCGGATGCCGTCCCCGAGCGGACCGGCGAGGTCACCCAGCTTCAGCACGCCCGCGGCCAGGATGACCGGCGTCGCGAGCAGGAACGACAGCCGTGCCGCGTCGACGTGCGGGAGGCCCTTCAGCAGCCCGGCCGTCATCGCGGACCCCGACCGGCTGATCCCCGGGGCGAGCGCGGCGATCTGGGCCGCGCCGACGGTCACCACGTCACGCACCCGGAGCCGCGCGATGCGGTGGTCGGAGGCGACCTCGGTGGCGAGCAGCACGGTGCCCGGCTCGCCGCCGACGGCCGTCGGCGCGACCGGAGCGGGGCGCCGGCGCAGGTGCTCGACGACCAGCAGGACGGCGCCGTTGAGCACGAGGAACAGCGCGGTCGGGACGGGCAGCGCCAGGTAGGTGCGGAAGACCCGGTCGAGTGCGAGCCCGGCCAGCCCGACGGGGACGGTCGCGAGCACCAGCAGCCAGGCCAGGCGCTGGTCGGGGTCGCGGACCTCGCGGCGGGCCACCGACGTCACCAGCCCGCGCACGATCCGCACCCAGTCCGCGCGGAATGCCACGATCAGGGCCAGTGCGGTCGCCACGTGCAGGCCCACGACGAACGCCAGGTACGGCGACCGCGGCGCGCTCACGTCGAGGTCGGCCGCCCTGCTGCCCGCCGATGACGGCGGGCAGCAGGATGCTGTGACCGAGGCTGGAGACCGGGAACAGCTCGGCGACGCCCTGCATCGCCCCGATCACGATCGCCTCGGCCCAGGTCAACGTGCTCACCGCGTGGTCCTCCCCGTGGTCCGGCCGTCCGCTCCGGACGGTGCTCGCCGCGGGCCGCCGAGGCGCGGTGACACGCCGGAGGCGGCCCGGGACGTCGGGGACGTTCGGCGCGAGGGGGGCGACCCGGTCAGGACCGGGCGTCGGCGCGGCGTCGCGAGCCGGTGGCCCGCACGATCGCGGTGCGCCCGAGCACCAGGGACAGCCCGACGGCGATCCCGCCGACGACGAGCAGCCAGGGCCGCGACTCCAGGTCGGTGGCGAGCCGGTCCCCGGCCGCGTAGCCGATCCCGACGAGCACCGCGGCGCGCACCGCGGTGGTGGGGACGATCCAGGCCAGGAAGCGGCGGTAGCCGACCTTGGACAGCCCGGCGGCCAGGTAGGCCGGGATCGCGCCGATGTCGACGAGCTTGGCGCCGATGACGATCCGCGGCAGGTGCGTGTGGACCTCGCGGGTCAGGACCTCGCGACGCTCCTCGGTCAGGCCCAGCCGGTTCAGCACCCGGGCGACGGCCGGCCGGTCGCCGTTGCGGCCGAGCGCGTAGAGCGCCGTGTCCCCGACGACGTCGGCGACGAGCGCGGCCAGCCACACACCCCACCAGGGGAGCTGCCCGGCCCCGGCGAGCGCGGCCGCGGCGACGGTGACGATCGGACCTTCGAGGAATGCCCCGACCCCGATCACGAGGAGCGACCGAACGGGCGCAGCAGGGATCGCGGCCAGCAGTGCGGCCACGGTGTCCGTGAGTCCGAACACGAACGCCTCCCATCAGGTCCTCCACCGAATGGTGCCCTGTCTGCCGCACCGGGCGGCGGGCGCCCCGCCGTCGTCGCGCGACGCGGGCTCCTCGTCACCGGGTGTGACGGCGTCGTCGGGTGGCGGTGTCGAGTCCCGTGGCCGGGCCGGCCGCCGGGTCTCCCGGGGCGTCGTTGCCCGGCACACCGATGGTCCCACCGCCGGCCGGGATCGGCAGGTCCGAAGGACCCGCGGCGGCCGTGAGCACGGCCACCGGTAGCACCGGTCCGGTGAGCGCGTCACCTGTTCGGATGACGGCACCGATGGTGCCGCGGCCGCTCAGCGCAGGGTGGCGATCCCGTAGCGCTGCACCCGCCGGTACGCCGTCGCCCGGCTGATCCCCAGCGTCTCCGCGGCCCGGGTGACGCTCATGCCGTGCTCGGTGAGGCAGCGGACCAGCTCGTCGCGTTCCAGCGACTCGATCCGGGTGAGCGAGCCGGAGCGGGTGGCGAGCAGCTCGGGGGGCAGGTGCCGGACGTCGACCACGCTGCTGCGGGCCGCGGCGTCGCGGACCGTGCGGCGCAGCTGCTCGACGTTGCCCGGCCAGCTGTAGGTCCGCAGCGCGCGGGCGGCGGCGTCGGTGAAGGTGACGCCGTCGCGGGTGAAGTGTGCGGCCAGTGCCGGGACGTCCTCGGCCCGGTGCCGCAGCGGCGGCAGCTCGACCACGACGTCGAGCATCCGGGACAGCGGCTCCGGGACCGTCCCGACGTCGCGCGCGGTGACGCTGAGCGCCGCGTGCGGCAGCGACCGCACCAGCGCCGCCAGCCGGGTCGCGACGGGCGCGGGCAGCTCGTGCACCCGGCCCGCGATCACCGCGGTGTCGGCCTTGCCCAGCTCCGGGGACCACAGCGACAGCCAGGACACCGCGTCCTCGGCCGCCGGTGGGCGGGCGTGCAGCACCCGGTGCCGCGGCGCGACGGTGCGCAGGGCCGCCGCGAGCAGCGCGGACTTCCCCACGCCTGGCTCGCCGACGACCCCGACCCGGGCGCCGTCGCGCAGCGCCGCCCGCACCTCGTCCAGCGCGGTGGTCCAGCTGCGGCCCAGCTCGGCGGTGCCGCCGGTGGGCTGCGGGGCGACCCGGAACACCTCGCCGCGGGGCGCCGGCCGCGGGCTCGCGCCCCGCCCGTGGGCCAGCATCAGCGCGGAGGTCTGCCCGGCCGCGGTGCGGGCGAGCGCCAGGAGCAGCCCGTCGGAGCGTTGCGACCAGGTGGTGAGGTTGATGCTGCCGAGCAGAGACCCGTCGACGGGGTCGAGCACCGGGGCGGCCGCGCAGGTGTAGCCCCAGAGCCCGGTGCAGTAGTGCTCGTCGCCGCGGACCAGCGACGGGACCCGGTCGGCCAGGGCCAGGCCGAGCCCGGTGGTCCCCGCCTCCCGCTCGCCGAAGGCGAAGCCGGGGGCGAGGTAGGTGCGGTCGAGCGCGTCGACCAGGGCCCGTTCGTCGCAGAGCCGGGAGACGACGATCCCGTCGGCGTCGGTGAGCATCAGCGAGATCGGTTCGCCGGGCAGTCCCTCGTGCAGCCCGGCGAGCACCTCGCCGCCGCAGCGGGCGAACAGCGACTCGTCGTCGACGGTGCCGGTGTACGCCGGGTCGACCACCTCGGTGGGGGCGCCGTAGGTCTCGCTGCGTGCCCAGGACGCCGAGATGCGGGCCGGAGCCAAGGACTGCCCCATCGCGCGTACCTCCTCGTACCTGCTGCTCACGACGGTGTCACACCTGCGACGCCGACGCGACACCGTCTCGTCTCAGGTTGAGACGGCGGTCACCACTGCCGCCGCCCGCCGGTTCCTACCTTCGGTGCCGACGCGGGACCCCACCGGCCCGCGCAGTCGCGGGGTGCCCACCACCTCGCCGCGACCTGAGAGGGACGACGATGTACTCGAAGAACGGTGAGTCCTACTTCATCGTGGACGCCCACGTGGCGCTGTGGGACGCGCGCCCGGAGAACCAGCGCAACATCCACGGCAAGCAGTTCATCGACTGCTTCTACGACTACCACCGCAACCTCAGCCCGGAGTCCGAGGTGTGGCCCTACGAGGACTACCTCTACCAGGGCGGCGAGCGGCTGATGAAGGACCTGTTCGCCGACGGCCACGTCGACCACGCCGTCTTCCAGCCCGCGTACCTGGGCGAGTTCTACGCCAACGGGTTCGGCCAGACCGAGGAGGCCTTCGCCCTCGCCCAGGCCCACCCGGACAAGCTGACCTACAACCACCACTGGGACCCGCGCAACGGCGAGCAGGGCCTGCGGCAGCTGCGCGAGGACGCGAAGCGCTTCGGGCTCAAGGGCGTGAAGCTCTACACCGCGGAGTGGCACGGCGAGTCCCGCGGCTGGAAGCTCGACGACCACTGGTCCTACAAGTACCTCGAGGCGGCCCAGGAGCTGGGCATCCGCAACATCCACATCCACAAGGGCCCCACCATCCGCCCGCTGGACCGCGACGCGTTCGACGTCGCGGACGTGGACAAGGTCGCCACCGACTTCACCGACCTGAACTTCGTCGTCGAGCACTGCGGCCTGCCGCGGCTGGAGGACTTCTGCTGGATCGCCACCCAGGAGCCGAACGTGCACGCCGGTCTGGCCGTCGCGATGCCGTTCATCCACACCCGGCCCAAGTACTTCGGCCAAATCCTGGGTGAGCTCCTGTACTGGCTGGGCGAGGACCGCATCCAGTTCTCCAGCGACTACGCCATCTGGACCCCGCGCTGGCTGGTCGAGCGCTTCGTGGACTTCCAGATCCCCGAGGAGCTGTCCGAGTACGCGCCGCTGACCACCGCCCAGAAGAAGAAGATCCTGGGCCTCAACGCCGCGAAGATCTACGACATCGAGGTCCCCGCCGAGCTGGCGCTCCGCGACGAGACCCCGCAGGAAGTGCCGGTGGCCTCGTGAGCGCGCCGGCCCTGACCGCGCACGCGACGCGGGCCGAGCAGGCCTGGCGGGCGCTCGACGCCGTCGTCGACCCGGAGCTGGACGAGCCGATCACCGACCTGGAGTTCGTGCGGACCCTCGACGTCGACGGCGGCCGGGTCACCGTGCACCTGCGGCTGCCCACCGCGTTCTGCGCGCCGAACTTCGCCTACCTGATGTGCTCCGACGCCAAGGACGTGCTGACGGCGCTGGACTGGACGACCGCGGTGACCGTCGAGCTCGACGACCACCACGACTCCGACCTCATCAACGCCGGGCTGGCCGCCGACGCCGGCTACAAGGGCACCTTCCGCCACGAGGCCGAGTCCGACCTCGACGAGCTGCGGGTCACCTTCCGGCGCAAGGCGCACGCCGCCGCGATGGAGCGCTCGCTGACCGGGCTGCTGCGCCGCGACCCGGACCGGGCGCCGGAGACGCTGCACGGAGTCACCCTGGCCGACCTGCCCGCGGGCCCGACCACCGACGCGCTGCTGCGTCGCCGCGTCACGCTCGGACTGGGCACCGCGGGGCACCTGCCGGTCCTGGTCGGGCACGACGGCGTCCCGTACCCGGCCGAGCAGGTCCCGCTGAAGCTGCGGATGGCCCGGTCGGTGCGGATCTCGATCGAGGGCAACGCCCACTTCTGCCGGGGGCTGCTGAAGACCCGCTACCCGGAGTCCGTCTCCGGGGACACCACGAAGGGAACCCGTCCGTGAGAGCAGTACAGGTCGTCGGCTACCACCGGCCGATGGAGCTGACCGAGGTCGCGAAGCCGGAGGTCGCCGACCCGTTCGACGTCGTCGTGCGGATCGGCGGAGCGGGCGTCTGCCGCACCGACCTCCACGTCCTCGAGGGTCAGTGGGCGGAGAAGTCGCAGGTCGCGCTGCCGTACACGATCGGCCACGAGAACGCGGGCTGGGTCGAGTCCGTCGGCTCCGCGGTGACCCACGTCCGCGAGGGCGACGGGGTCATCCTGCACCCGCTCGCCACCTGCGGGCTGTGCCGCGCCTGCCGCTCCGGCGACGACGTGCACTGCACCGCCTCGGCGTTCCCGGGCATCGACACCCACGGCGGGTACGCGGAGTACCTGCGCACCTCGGCGCGCAGCGTGGTCAAGCTCGACCCGTCGCTGCAGCCGGCCGACGTCGCCGCGCTCGCCGACGCCGGGCTCACCGCCTACCACGCGGCCGCCAAGGCCTCGCGGCGTCTCGGTCCGCGCGACACGTGCGTCGTCATCGGTGCGGGCGGGCTCGGTCACATCGGCATCCAGGTGCTCAAGGCGCTGACCCCGGCCCGGCTGGTCGTGCTCGACCGCAACGCGGACGCGGTGAAGCTGGCGCTGGAGATCGGCGCCGACGACGGCATCGTCGCCGACGGCGGCCAGGTCGACGAGGTCCTGTCACGCACCGGTGGGAACGGCGCCGAGGCCGTCATCGACTTCGTCGGCGAGGGCGGCTCCACCGCGCAGGGCCTGGCGATGACGCGGCGCGCCGGGGACTACCACGTCGTCGGCTACGGCGAGAACGTCGACGTCCCGACGATCGACCTGATCTCGGCCGAGGTGAACGTGGTCGGCAACCTGGTCGGCTCCTACAACGACCTGTGCGACCTGATGGAGCTGGCCGGGCGCGGGCGGGTCACGCTGCACACCACGAAGTACGCGCTGGACGACTTCCAGTCCGCGCTCGACGACCTCGACGCGGGGAAGGTCAGGGGACGCGCCATCCTGGTGCCCTGACCTGCTGGTCCGCCCGCGGTCCCGTTCACGACGGCCCGTACCGGTGACGCCGGTGCGGGCCGTCGTGCGTTCCGCGGAACGCGGTGTCACGCCCTCGGTCCGCGTTCCGCGGAACGCGGTGGGCGGATGTCCCGGGGGCGCGGTCGCGGACCGGGACCGGCCGGTGTCGCGGGCCGGTCAGGCGGGGGCCCGGCCGTCGAGCCGGGCCTGCACGGCGGCGGTGATCCGGGCGAGCGCGGTCACGTCGTCGTCGGAGAGGGCGTCGAAGACCAGCTCCCGCACGGTCTCCACGTGCCCGGGCGCCGCGGCCTCGATCGCCGCCCGGCCCGCCCCGGTGAGCACGACGTAGTTGCCGCGGCCGTCGTCGTCGCACTCCTCGCGGGCGACCAGGCCGCGCTTCTGCATCCGCGCGAGGTGGTGCGACAGTCGGCTCTTCTCCCAGTCCAGCAGGCCCGCCAGCTCCATCGCGCGGCACCGCTCGTCGGGCCGGTCGGTCAGCGCGACGAGCACGTCGAAGTCCGCGAGCGAGAGCCCCGAGTCCGCCTGCAGCCGCCGGTGCAGCTCGGCGTGCAACCGCGCCTGCATCCGGAGCAGCCCTCGCCAGGCCGCCTGTTCGCGCTCGTCCAGCCACCGTGTCACGGCTGCAGGGTACCGGAATAGTTGACGCGTCATCCATGTTGGTGCAGGATGTAGATGACGGATCAACTACTGGAGGAAGCCGTGCAGTTCGGAGTCTTCTCGGTCAGCGACATCACGCCGGACCCGACGACCGGCGCCACCCCGACCGAGGCGCAGCGCATTCAGGACGTCCTGACCATCGCCCGGCACGCCGAGCAGGTCGGTCTCGACGTCTTCGCCCTCGGCGAGCACCACAACCCGCCGTTCTTCTCCTCGTCGCCGACGACCACGCTCGGCTACCTCGCGGGTGTCACCAGCACCCTGCAGCTGTCCACCGCGACCACGCTGATCACCACGAACGACCCGGTGAAGATCGCCGAGGACTTCGCGATGTTGCAGCACGTGGCCGTCGGGCGCGTCGACCTGACGCTCGGGCGCGGCAACACCGGCCCGGTCTACCCGTGGTTCGGCCAGGACATCCGGCAGGGGATCAACCTCGCGATCGAGAACTAGGCACTGCTCCGGAAGCTCTGGGACACTGAGGTCGTCGACTGGGAGGGGCGCTTCCGCACCCCGCTGCAGGGCTTCACCTCGACCCCGCGCCCGCTCGACGGCGTCGCGCCGTTCGTCTGGCACGGCTCGATCCGCAGCCCCGAGATCGCCGAGCAGGCCGCGTACTACGGCGACGGCTTCTTCCACAACCACATCTTCTGGCCCGCGTCGCACACCAAGCGGATGGTCGAGTTCTACCGGAAGCGCTGGGAGCACCACGGTCACGGACCGGCCGACCGCGCGATGGTCGGCCTCGGTGGACAGGTGTTCATGCGTCGCAACAGCCAGGACGCGGTGCGGGAGTTCCGGCCCTACTTCGACAACGCCCCGGTCTACGGGCACGGGCCCTCGCTGGAGGACTTCACCCGTGAGACCCCGCTGACCGTCGGCAGCCCGCAGCAGGTCATCGAGCGCACCCTCGGTTTCCGCGAGTACGTCGGCGACTACCAGCGCCAGCTGTTCCTCATCGACCACGCGGGCCTGCCGCTGAAGACCGTGCTGGAGCAGCTCGACCTGCTGGGCGAGGAGGTCGTGCCGGTGCTGCGCAAGGAGTTCGCCGCGCTGCGTGCGCCCGGGGTCCCGGACGCGCCGACCCACGCCTCGCTGGTCGCCGCCCGCGACGCCGCCGCCCGCACGCAGGAGAAGAGCACGCAGGAGAAGCAGGAGGTCGCGTGATGACCACACGCAGGATCGTCGTGCTCAGCGCCGGGTTGTCGACGCCGTCGTCGACCCGGCTGCTGGCCGACCGGCTCGCCGCCGCGGTCACGACCGCCCTGGCCGACCGGGGCGAGCAGACCGAGGTGCAGGTCGTGGAGCTGCGCGAGCACGCCCGCGACCTCGCCGACCACCTGGTCGCCGGCTTCCCGAACACCGCGCTGGCGCCGGTGCTGGAGTCCGTGGCCGCCGCGGACGCGGTCGTCGCCGTGACGCCGATCTTCTCGGCGTCCTACAGCGGCCTGTTCAAGACCTTCGTCGACGTGCTGGACCGCGACGCGCTCACCGGCACCCCGGTGCTGCTCGCCGCGACCGGCGGCACGGCGCGGCACTCGCTGGCACTCGAGCACGCGATGCGCCCGCTGTTCGCGTACCTGCGGGCGGCGACCGTGCCGACCGCGGTGTTCGCCGCGCCCGAGGACTGGGGTGCGACCGAGGTGGGCACCACACTGGAGAGCCGCGTCGAGCGGGCCGCCGGTGAGCTGGCGGCCGCCGTCGCGGCCCGGCCCGCCGCCACCCGCACCGACGTCTTCGACGACGTCCCCGACTTCACCGCACTGCTGAAGGGTTGACCACGATGACCGAGACCAGCACCTCCACCGACACCTCGACCCCGACCGGCACCCCGACCGGCACCGACACCGCGGCCCTCGACGCCGCACGCGACCGGATCCGCGCCGCCCACCTGAAGCCGGCGGGACAGCGGCCGACCTCGACCGCCCGCGGACTGCACCACACCGCCCTGGTCAGCTCGGACGTCGAGCGGACCGTGCGCTTCTACCAGGACGTGCTGGGCTTCCCGCTCACCGAGCTGATCGAGAACCGGGACTACCCCGGCTCCTCGCACTTCTTCTTCGACATCGGCAACGGGAACCTGCTCGCGTTCTTCGACTTCCCGGGCCTCGACGTCGGCCCCTACGCCGAGGTCCTCGGCGGGCTGCACCACATGGCGATCAGCGTCGAGCCGCAGCGCTGGGACGAGCTGGTCGCCCGGCTCACCGAGGCCGGGGTGGAGCACGAGGTGCACTCGGGCGTCTCGGTCTACTTCCGCGACCCCGACGGCGCCCGCATCGAACTCATCGCCGACCCGCTGGGGGAGATGTACGGCCAGCACGTGCTCTGACACCTGCTCCGACACCTGCTCAGTCGCGTGCGCGGGCGGGTCGCGTCACCGGCGCACGCTGACGTGGACGTGGTCGAAGTGCCCGCCGGTGGCGTCGGCGGGGTCGTAGACCCCGCCGCCGTCGTAGGGCCTGCCCCAGTTCTCCCGGCCCTCGCCGGAGTCCCCGGTGCCGCGGTACCAGATCCGGCCCTGCCAGATCACGTACCGGACCCGCAGCTCGGAGGCGTTCTCGCGCAGCCAGGTCGCGACCGCCCAGCCGTCCTCCAGGTCCTGCCCGGCGGGGAAGTCGCCGTAGCCGGCCGGGAACGCGTCGCACGCCCGTCCGGCGGGGTGGTCGCTCGACGGGTTCCACGCATGCTCCGACCAGCAGGTGATCGCCCGTACCGGTGCCGACGGGCCGGGCTCGCCGAACCGCTCGACGAGGGCGTCGTGCAGGCGCAGCGCGGACGGGGTGAGGCAGCCCGACGTCGTCGGGTCGGGTTGGTCGCACTGCTCCGGCGGGGGCGGGTCGACCAGGTCGCGCAGGTCGTCGGCGGTGAACCCGCGGCTCCCGGCGAACCACACGAGCCCGCCGACGAGCAGGGCCAGCACGAGGAGCACACCCAGAGCGGGGGCGATGCGGGTCTTCACAGGGGGTTTCGTCCGTTCCGTCGGAGTCGGTTCCAGCCTACGGCGGTGACACCGGCCCGTGCGGCGGCCAGGATCGGCGGGGCACGTCCACCGAGCAGGGGAGCCGCCATGTCGACCGCCGTCAGCACCGACCTGCTCGACCGGCCGGGTGCCCGCATCACCTTCGACGTGCGCGGCTCCGGCCCGCTGCTCGTCCTGGCCGGGTCGCCGATGGGCGCCGGACCGTTCGGGCCGCTGGCGTCGCTGTTCGCCGACGACCACACCGTCGTCACGTTCGATCCGCGCGGTACCGGTCGCAGCGTCGTCGAGGACCCGGACGCCGACTCCCCGGTGGCGGTGCGCGCCGCCGACCTCGCCGCGCTCGTCGAGCACCTCGGCGGAGGCCCGGCGACGGTGTTCGGGTCCAGCGGAGGGGCGGTCGTGGCACTCGCGCTCGCCCAGGAGCGCCCGGATCTCGTCGGGACCGTCGTCGCGCACGAACCGCCGCTGGAGGAGCTGCTGCCCGACGCCGACGAGCGCCGGACCGCCACCGACGAGATCGTCCGCACCTACCGGGAACACGGCCCTGCCGCGGCCTGGGGGCTCTTCCTGGCCTCCGCCGGACTGCCGGCCGTGGCACCCGAGGAGGTGCCCGAACGCACCGCCCTGCCCGCGGCGGGCGACGACGCGACCGCCCGGCAGACCGCCGACGAGCGGCACTTCTTCCTGCACGAGATGCGCGAGACCGTGCGGTGGGCCCCCGACCTGGACCGGCTGCGCCACGCCCGGATCGCCGTCGGGATCGGCGACGCCTCGGCCGGGCAGCTGTGCGACCTGACCTCGCGGGCCCTCGCGGCCGGGCTGGGCCGCCCACCGGAGACGTTCCCGGGCGGACACGTCGGGTTCGTCGAGGACGCGTCGGCGTTCGCGCGACGGCTGTGGGAGGTCCTGTCCCGCGCCTGACAGCGGCTACGTCGCTTGCACCGACCCCACCGCCGTCGACCCACGGTCGGGCACGACGGACGACCTCAGTTCCCGAACGGGGTGCCGCCCCCGAACAGCGGCGAGGTGCCCAGCGCCCCGCGGAGCTCCAGGAACGCCACGAGCCCGTAGACCGCACCGGCCAGGAACACCAGACAGGACAGCGACACCAGCACGTAGGTGACGACCCGCAGCACGGTGAGCGCGGTCCCGTCCCGGGCCACGGTCACCGGGGCCGGCACGGCCGCCGCGGTCGCCGGGCGGCGCGTCGTGGTGACCGGACCGGTCGCCTCGACGCCCGGTCCCGCCGGTGCGGCCGCCCGGGCCGGGGGACCGGTCCGCTCGGCGAGCCCGGCCCGGGCCGGGTCGGCGGTCCGGGCGGACGCGCCGAAGCGGGCCGCGGCGGCCTCGGCCACCGTCGCCGGACGACGCCCGCCGGACTCCGACGGGGACCGCGGCACCGGAACGGCCCCGGCCCCCGTCCCTGCCCCGGTCCCGACGGCGGTGCGCTCGGCGACCGCGGTGCCGCCCGTCTCCCCGTGGACGGGGCGCTCGTCCCCGCCGTACGCGGCGGCCGAGGCAGCGGTTGGCGCCGCGGTCGGCGCGGCGTCGTCCCAGTTCGTGTCGTCCCAGTTCGTGTCGTGCGGGCCCGCATCGTGGCGGTCCGCATCGTGCCGGGCGGTGTCGTCCTGCTCCGAGGCGGCCGGGTAGGGCGGGCCGCCGTCGATCGAGGTCCCGCCGCGGGACTCGGGGTCGCCGTACTCGCCGTAGGCGGCCCGGGCCGGGGTGGCCGGCTCCTCGGGCATGCGGTGCGCGGCCCGGGCGTACGCGTCGTACCCGCCGTCGTACCCGCCGTCATCGGGGCCGTCACCGCTCGTCTGCGACCCGCCGGCCTGCACGGGGGCGCCGTAGCCCTCGTAACGCATCGGTGCGGCGTACCCGCCGCGCCCGACGGTCGGCTGCGGCCCGGTCCCGCCGTACAGCTCGCCGAAGCCCTCCGGGTCGGTGGGTGTCGCCCGTTCCACCGGCCGCGAGGACCGCAGGTCCGGGTAGCCGCCGCCCTGGTAGGAGTCCTCCCGGTAGGAGTCCCCCTGGTAGGAGTCCTCGGGGAACTCGTGGTCGTCGAACCCGTGCCGCGGCCGCGGCGACGGCCGTGCGCGGTCGGCGTCGGCACCGCGTGGGCCGGGGCTGGGTCGGTGCTGCGGGCCGGTCATGGCAGGACCTCCGGGGTACGGCGTCACGGTCGGCGACACGTGCTGTGTCACGTCTACCGCCGGATGTACCCACGGCGTTAGCCCTGTCGACCTACAGTCACCCGGTCCGGCGAGGTGAAATCACCGGGTGTACACCCCGGTCGGGGAATCGTGGTATCCCTTCGCCCCGACGACGTCGGCCAGCGGACTGCGGGGCGGCCCGCCCTCTCGCACCCGCGCGACGACAGCGTCGACGTCCCAGATCGGGGTCCAGCCGAGCTCGGCGACCGCCCGGTCCGGGCAGTACACGCGGTCCACCGGCGGGACCGGCCGGCCGCGTTCGGCCAGCAGCGCGGCGAGCGCCGGGGCCCGCCGCTCCAGCACCGCGGCCGGGTCGTTGCCCAGCTCGGCGAGGTCGGACCGGCGGAACGGCGACGGCGCGCTGACCACGTAGCGGGCGAACCCGAGCTCGGGCGCCCGCCGGGCCGCGGCCAGGTGCGCGGACACGACGTCGGCGACGTCGACCCGCCGGTGGCAGAACTCCACCAGCTTGAGCGTGGTGTCGTCGTGGGCGGCGCGGACGTCGTCGCGGTCGTCGGCCTCGGGGAAGAACCGCGAGGTCCGCAGCACCACCACCGGCAGCCCCGGGTCCAGCGCGGCCAGCTCGCACAGGTCCTCGGCGGCGGTCTTGGTGGCTCCGTAGACGTTGCGGACCCGCGGCACCACGGTCTCGTCGATCCAGGTCGCGGGCCCGCCCGGTGCCGGGGCCAGCGCACGGCCGAACGCGCTGGTCGAGGACGTGAACACCACGCCCCGCACCCCCGCGGCGGCGGACTCCTCCAGCACCGCGAGGGTGCCCGACACGTTCGTGTCGACGAAGTCCTGCCTGCTGTGCGAGCCGACGTGCGGCTTGTGCAGCGTCGCGGTGTGCAGGACGTGGGTGACCCCCCGCAACGCCGACCGCAGGGCGTCGCGGTCGGTCAGCGACGCGACGACCGCGGTCCACGGCGAGGGCCGCCGGTCCAGGCCGACGACGGGCACCCCGTCACCGGTCAGGGTGCGGACCAGCGCCTCACCGAGGTGGCCGGAACTGCCGGTGACGAGAACACGTTCCACCCCACCAGTGAACCCGCTCAGGCAAGCAGGTTCCGCAGCTCGGTCACCGCCGCCCGCAGCTCCCTGGCGAACGCGTGCATCCCCTCGGCCTGGTCGGCCGGGGTGGACAGGTGCACGTGGAAGCGGTCGGGCAGCAGCACGTAGGCGACCCCGATGCAGCGCGAGCTGGTCGAGCTGAACCCGAAGTACCGGATGTTGTCCGACGGCGCCGAGCTGGTCGACAGCCAGTCGTCGCGCATGATCGTCCAGCCGGGGGAGTCGAACACCGCGAGCTGCTCGGTGACGCCCAGCTCCGCCCCGCGGCGACGCCGGATCCAGTCCAGCTCCCACAGGTGCTGCTCGGGTGCGTCGCCCTGCTGGCACTGCTTCGCGCGGGCCCCGTGGGCCGCGGCGGCGGCCCGGAAGGTCTCGACCTTGTCGGCGTCGGACGCCTGCGGGTCGCCCATCGTGTCGACGAACGCGACCATCTCGGGGGTGACGACCCGCATCGCCTCGGTGCGGCCGCGCCGGAACTGCCGGGTCGCGATCGACTCGTAGGTGGCGCCGGTGACGCCCTTGGCCCGCCGGTGCGCGACCTGGTAGCAGGCCTGCACGAAGGCGTCCGGGGAGCACTTGAGGGCCTTCGCGTCGTCCGCGCCGAAGTCGTCGAAGGCGACGAGCTCGGTGGCGGTGGCGTCGAGGAACGCGGCGAACTCGTCGTGCGCGCGGGAGACGGTGGCGCGCAGGTCGTCGTCGAGGACGAACCGCAGCTCGCCGTGCGGCGCAGTGCCCTGCGGGCGGGTCCCGATCCGCTCGGCGTGCACCTCGACCGGGTCGGCGAACATGGCGTCGACCAGGGTGAGCACGGTCGTGCCGTCGAGCTCGCAGTGCTCGATGTTGACCCCGGCGGTGCCGTCGGCGAGCACGACGATCGACAGCGCCTTGTCGAACCAGCGGTCGCCGGAGTCCCCCGCCAGCAGGGTCCGCGCGGCGGACTCCTCGTCGGCGGGGTCGGTCTCGTCCAGGCAGACCGCGAGCAGCGCCCGCTCCACCAGGTCGACGGCCTCGGCGTTGGCCGGGTCCAGCCCGGTCAGCCGGTCCCGCACCGCGGCCCACTCGGCCCGGGCCAGGGTGGTCAGCGCGCCGACCGCGTCGCCGGTGGCGGCCCGCTCGGGGTGGGCCTCGCGGATCTCCCGCAGCGCGTCCGCGATCTCCCCGGCGGTGTGCGCCGCCCCGTTCTCGCCGATCACGTCGAGGCGGTGGATCCGGCCGCGGTGCAGCACCACGACGTGCCGCTCGGTGGACGGACCCGGCCAGTCGTCGCTGTAGGGGGTGCGGACGGTGTCCTGCGGGTCGCCCGGGATGCGGGTGGTGGAGAAGATGTGGCGGCTCTGGTCCATCGACTGCGCCACGCCCCGGTTGACCAGCGGTGGGAACGTCCCGGCATCGAGGTCGGCCTTGTGTCCGAGGGCGGCCACGGTGAGCTGCGCGGCCCGCTCGCAGGGGTCGGTGGTGGTGCCCGGCCCGAACAGGAAGAAGAAGTTCGCGTTGAGCGCGATCCGGTCACGCCGGCCCAGGTAGCGCGACGGCCAGAACGCGTCCAGCCAGCTGTGGGCGCCGGCGTCGAAGCGTTCGAGGTCGGCCTGCAGCACCGACGCCGGGCCGCCCTCGACGAGCAGCTCGTGGGCGGCGGTCTCGGTGCGGGCGTACTCGTCCGGGGTGAGCAGCGGGGCGCACCACTCGAGGAAGCGTTCGGCCGAGGCGGACAGCGTCGGGAGCGGCACCTTCGGCAGGTCGTCGTCGGCCGCGAACGTGGTGGTCACGCCCATCAGTCCAGCAGCCCGTCGACGCGCACGGCGCGCGACCCCCCGTGTTCGGACAGTGTCCTCCCGAACAGCTGGCGGGTGCGGGCCGCGCTGCCGACCACCCCCGGGCGGGTGCTGTAGGAGAAGATCGCCGTGTGCCGGGCGGTCTCGCCGCGCACCTCGGTCACCCGGTGCAGTGAGTACCGGCCGCGGAACAGTTGCAGGTCACCGGGGCGCAGCACCAGCCGTCGGACCCGGGCGCCGCCCCTCCCGTGAAGGACTTCGGCGACGTCGGCGGTGTTCTCCGAGGTGGTGTCGCGGATGTCGGGGCAGTACTCGAAGACCCCGCCGGCCTCCGGCGCGCGGGTGAGCAGGCTGATCGCGATCTCGTTGGTGTCGAAGTGCCACGGGTGCGACCGGCCGTCGCCGACGACGTTGAGGCACAGCCCGGCCAGCGGGTCCGCCAGCTCGTGCAGCTCGGGCACGCCGGTGCAGGCGGCGAGGAACGCGCGGAACGCGGGCTGCGGGTAGAGGCGGTGGATCAGGGCGGCGGCCGGGATCCGGTCCCGCGCGACGAAGGCGTTGCCCCGCTCCATCCGCACCCGCGCCGGGTGGTCGGCGGGCAGTGTGGGGTCCGGGTCGGTGTTGTAGACGTTCACCACGGCGGTCTCGTGGTGCGCCAGCGGGGCGACCGCCTCGCCCTCGGTCCGCAGCCGGTCCCGCCACGACGCCCGGACGAACCCGGGGAGCACCGCGCAGCCGTCGGCGGCGAGCTGGGCACGGGCACGGCGGACCGCGTCCTCCCAGCCGGACGAGCCCGGTTCGTGCACCGGGTAGCGCGTCAGGTCGACCGGGTCGAGCTCCTGCGGGGCCGCGAGTGCGGACGGCTGCACGGATCAGCTCCTTCGTGCCCGGGCAGCACCGGTGCCGCCCGCGGTGTCACCGTCATCCAAACCCGATCGGTGTCGACGGATCAACGGTGAGTGACCGAATGATCAGATTCCGTGTGCCGTGGGAGGCTGTCCTTGCGAGAGGGAACCCCGGCGGAGGATGGTTCGTTGATTCCGTCGGCGAGCGAGGAGGCTGTCATGGGAGCTATGAGCCCCACCCACTGGTTGATCGTGCTGGTCGTGCTGGTCCTGCTGTTCGGCGCGAAGAAGCTCCCGGAGATGGCGCGGTCGGTCGGTCGGTCCAGCCGGATCCTGAAGAGCGAGATGCGCGGCCTGCGCGACGACGACGAGCGCCCGGGGGAGATCGGCCCCGGCGGCGCGACCCGGGCCGACACCGAGGTCCGTGACCCCGGCAACCGGCAGCCGGGGGCGGCGGAGGCCACCGCCCGTCCCGAGCCCGGCCCCGAGACCCACCGGGCCTGACGCCGCAGGACGGACGACGCATGACGGTGCTCGTGACGGGGGCCAGCCGGGGGGTCGGCGCGGCCACCGCCCGGCTGCTGGCCGCACGCGGCCAGGACGTCCTGGTCGGGCACCGGGCCTCGCCGGAGGACGCCGCGGCCGTCGTCGCGGAGTGCCGGGCGGCCGGGGTGAACGCTGCCGCGGTCGCCGCGGACGTCACCCGCACCGAGGGCGTCGAGCAGCTGTTCGACGCGGCGGCGGCCCTGCCGTCGCCGCTGACCGGGGTGGTCGCGAACGCCGTCGGTGCCCCCTCGCGGCAGCGCCTGGAGGACATGAGCGACGCCCGGATCGACGAGGTCGTCGCGCTGAACCTGCGCGCGGCACTGCTCTGCTCGCGCGAGGCGGTGCACCGCATGTCCACCCGCTACGGCGGGGCCGGCGGGGTGCTCGTGCACGTCACCTCCCGCGCGGCGGTGCTCGGCTCGCCCGGCGAGTGGAACGACTACGCGGCCGCGAAGGCCGGGGTCGAGGCGCTCGTCGTCGGGCTCGCGAAGGAGGTCGCCGCGGACGGGATCCGGGTGGCGGCCGTCCGGCCGGGCCTGCTCGACACCGACTTCCACGCCAGGGCCGGCGAGCCGGGGCGGATCGAGCGCATGGCGCCGTCGATCCCGATGGGCCGGGCCGGTCACCCCGACGAGGTGGCGACGGCGATCGCCTGGCTCCTGTCCGACGAGGCCAGCTACGTCACCGGCGCGGTGCTGGACGTGTCCGGCGGGCGCTGACCGGCGGGCCGGGCACCCCGCGTCGGCCCGGCGTCGGCGGGTCCACCGGCGCGGGTCGGGGCCCGGCCGGCGGTAGGGGAACGGACCGGCTGTGGACGGCGGTCGGCGGCGGCGCTCAGGAGGCGGCGCGGGCCGAGCGCCCGAAGCCGATCCGTCCGCGGCGGCGGGCACGACGCCCGGCCCCGGAGGTCTCGGCGCACAGCAGGCATCCGTCCCCGGGCGGTGAGGCCAGCGACGCCGGCAGCACCACGTGCCCGCAGAGCGCGGTGCAGTGGCCGGTCCCGTCGGCGAGCGAGTCGGCCAGGACCGCCTGCGCCACGACGTGGCTGCGGCTGTCCCGGGCGCAGGTGACCGTGACGGTCTGCCTCTCGTCCGGTGCGGTCACCACGGCCACGGGGCGCGTACTGGCGGGTGTCACCGACACGACAGCTCCTCCGGGCACGGTTCGACGGAGTAGCCATCGTCACCCCACAGCGGTGCAGATGCAAGTGCATCCGCACGATTGGCCGAACGCGCGGCCGGGTGGTGGCGCAGCGTGGTGAGCGCCACGTCCGAGACCTCCGGCCGCCCCGGGCCGGGTCCCGAAACCGATCGGACGGACCGGTGATCACGGTGTCTTCCAGGGCGGACACCGGGTGTCGCGGCGTCAGCGCCCATTGTGGCACCGATCACGTGGATCACGGCTCCGGGGGTCGCCGCCCGTCGTCAGCGGCTGCATCGAGCGCCCGACGGCACTAACCTCGCCAGTCATGACCGCTCCCGAACAGGCTCCTCCTCGGGCGTCCACGGTTCCGGACGGAGACGCCGCGACCGGCGCATCCGGCCCGGCGGCCGACGCCGACGGTGACCATACGTACGAGATCGGCTCCCCGGTCCCGGCGGACGGGGTGGACATGTGGCGGCTGGCGGTGGAGTCGCGGACGCTGGACGTGAACTCCCGCTACGCCTACATCCTGTGGTGTCGCGACTTCGCGCGCACCTCGGTCATCGCCCGGCGCGACGACGGCCGTGCCGTCGGATACGTGACCGGCTACCTGCGCCCGGAGAACGGCGCCCTGTTCATCTGGCAGGTGTGCGTCGACCCGGTGGCACGCGGGGCGGGCCTCGCCGGTCGGATGCTGGACGCCGTCTGGGAGCAGGCGGTCGCCGTGGGCGGCACCGAGCGGATGGAGACCACCATCACGCCGGACAACGCCTCGTCGATCCGGCTGTTCACCAAGTTCGCCGAGCGCCACGACACCACCATCGAGCGGGAGGACCTGTTCGGTCCCGATCTGCTCGGTGACTCCCACGAGCCGGAGAACCTCTATCTCATCGGCCCGATCGCAGCAGACAAGGGTGAGAACACATGACCGTTTTCGAGGATCTCGAGTCCCAGGTCCGCAGCTACTGCCGCAACTGGCCCGTCGTCTTCGACACGGCGAAGGGGAGCCGTCTGACCGACGTCGACGGCAACTCCTACCTCGACTTCTTCGGCGGCGCGGGCGCGCTGAACTACGGGCACAACCCCGAGGTGCTGAAGAAGCCGCTCATCGAGTACCTGACGCGCGACGGCATCACCCACGGCCTGGACATGTACACCTCGGCCAAGGGCGAGTTCCTCACCACCTTCGAGGAGATCATCCTCAAGCCGCGGAACCTGCAGTACAAGGTGCAGTTCCCCGGCCCGACCGGCGCCAACGCCGTCGAGTCCGCGCTGAAGCTCGCCCGCAAGATCAGCGGTCGCGAGGCACTGATCAACTTCACCAACGCGTTCCACGGCATGACGCTGGGCGCGCTGTCGGTGACCGGCAACTCGATGAAGCGCGGTGGCGCGGGCATCCCGCTGGTCCACTCGACGCCGATGCCGTTCGACAACTACTTCGACGGCAAGATGCCCGACTTCCTGTGGTTCGAGAAGGTCCTCGACGACACGGGATCCAGCCTCAACGAGCCGGCCGCGGTCATCGTCGAGACCGTGCAGGGCGAGGGCGGGCTCAACCCGGCCCGTATCGAGTGGCTGCAGGGGCTGCGCGACCTGTGCACCCGCAAGGGCATCCTGATGATCGTCGACGACGTGCAGATGGGCTGCGGCCGGACCGGTCCGTTCTTCTCGTTCGAGATCGCCGGCATCCAGCCCGACATCGTCACGATCTCCAAGTCCATCTCCGGCTACGGCCTGCCGATGGCACTCGTGCTGATCAAGCCGGAGTACGACCAGTGGGGCCCCGGCGAGCACAACGGCACCTTCCGCGGCAACAACCCCGCGTTCGTCACCGCCACGCACACGCTGCGCAACTGGTGGACCGACGACACGCTGGAGAAGGAGACGCTGCGCAAGGGCGAGAAGGTCGAGGAGGCCTTCAACAAGATCATCGGTGACAACCAGGGCACCGAGATGTTCACCAAGGGCCGTGGGATGGCGCGGGGCATCCAGTTCGAGGGGGAGGGGCTCGCCGAGAAGGTGGCCTCGAAGGCCTTCGAGCACCGCCTGCTGCTGGAGACCGCCGGTCCGAACGACGAGGTCCTCAAGCTGCTGGCGCCGCTCACGACCACCGACGACGAGCTCGACGAGGGTCTTGCGATCATCGGCGAGTCCGTCCGCACCGTCATCGGGAGCTGATACCCACATGATCGTCCGCACCATCGACGAGATCACCGGAACCGATCGGGACGTCGAGTCCGAGAACGGCCAGTGGCGCAGCAAGCGGATCGTGCTGGCCAACGACAAGGTCGGTTTCTCGGTCCACGAGACCACTCTGCAGGCCGGGACGATCAACGACTTCTGGTACGCGAACCACATCGAGGCCGTCTTCATCACCGAGGGCGAGGGCGAGCTGTACGACAAGGACAACGACGTCACGTACCAGCTCAAGCCGGGCTCGATCTACGTGCTGAGCGGCCACGAGAAGCACCAGCTCCGTCCGAAGACCACCATCAAGTGCGTGTGCGTCTTCAACCCGCCGGTCACCGGCCGGGAGGTGCACGACGAGAACGGCGTGTACCCGCTGGTCACGGAGGACTGAACCTCCGTTCCGAGATCACACCGCGAGGGGTGTTTCCGCTGTGTTACAGCGGGAACGCCCCTCGCGGTCGTTCATACGACACCCGTTCGAAGGGAACCGAACCGACAGCGACTCACAGGAGGGTCCATGACCGCACTGGTCGGCAACGAACCGCGTCTCGTGCGCGCCGCGGGTGACCGCTACCCGACGCGCGTCTCGAACACACCGGTCTTCATCGACCGCGCCGAGCCCACCGTCTGGAGCGACCGGGCGAGCGCGGGCATGTTCGGCGCCCAGGAGCTGGAGGCGCACGAGCGCGACGGTTTCGTGCAGGTGCCGGGCCTGCTGACGGCCGAGGAGGTCGCGGAGTACCAGGCCGAGCTGGACCGGCTCGCCGCCGACCCACAGGTGCGCGCCGACGAGCGCTGCATCGTCGAGAAGTCCTCCGACGAGGTCCGCTCGATCTTCGAGGTCCACCGGATCTCGGAGGCGATCGGCCGGCTGGTGCGCGACGAGCGGGTGCTCTCGCGGGCCCGCCAGATCCTCGGCTCCGACGTCTACGTCCACCAGAGCCGGATCAACTACAAGCCCGGCTTCGGCGGCGGTGGGTTCTACTGGCACTCGGACTTCGAGACCTGGCACGCCGAGGACGGCATGCCGGGCCCGCGTGCGGTCAGCTGCTCGATCTCGCTGACCGACAATCACCCGTTCAACGGCTGCCTCATGATCATGCCCGGATCGCACCGGACCTTCGTGTCCTGCGTGGGCGAGACGCCGGAGGACTACTACCGGACGTCGCTGAAGGAGCAGAAGATCGGCACGCCCGACGCACGGTCGATCGCCAAGCTCGCCGAGCGGCACGGCATCACGATGATGACCGGCGACGCGGGCGGGGCGACGTTCTTCGACTCCAACTGCATGCACGGCTCCGGCGACAACATCACGCCGTACCCGCGGTCGAACATCTTCCTGGTGTTCAACAGCGTCGAGAACGCGTGCGTCGCGCCGTTCTCGGCACCGCGGCCGCGGCCGTCCTACATCGCGGCCCGGGACCACACCCCGGTCCGCTGAGCGGCCCACCGCGCACCGCGACGTCGTCGTCCCGCGGGAGCACCGCGGGACGACGACGTACGGCTCAGGCGTCCTGCAGCGGAGCCAGCTGAGGACGCTTGGCGTGGTAGTCGTCCCAGGTGCTGGTGCCGCGCAGGCGCCGGCGCAGGAACGGCATCACGTGCTGGGTGACCCACCGCAGGTCCTCGGCCTGCCGGGCGGTCCACGGCGCGGGCTCGACGGCCGGCTCCGGCCACGGGCCGCGCCAGTCCGGCGCGTCCTCGCCGAGCGTCTCCAGCACCCGCCAGGCGACCCGCTCGTGCGCGTGCGGCACCAGGTGCAGCCGGTCCGGGCCCCAGGCCCGCGGGTCGGCGAGGCAGTCCATGGCCCACAGGTCGACGACGCGGCAGCCGTGCCGCTCGGCGGCGGCCCGCATGTCCTCGTTGTAGCAGGCGATCCGGCCCCGCAGCCTGCGGATGAGCGGGTGCATCCGGCGTAGGTCGAAGCCGGTGAAGATGAGCACCTCGGCCCCGGTGGCGACCAGCCTGCCGAGCGCGGCGTCGAAGCGGCCGGCGAGGTCGTCGACGTCGCAGCTCCAGCCGATGATGTCGTTGCCGCCGGCGCAGAAGGTGATCAGGTCGGGGCGCATCGCCTCGGCGACCGGGATCTGCTCGTCGACGATCTGGTCCAGCACCTTCCCGCGCACCGCCAGGTTGGCGTAGCCGAAGCCGGGGCGGCGCTCGGCGAGGATCTCGGCGACGCGGTCGGCCCAGCCGCGTGCCCTGCCGTCCGGGGTCAGGTCGTCGAGGCCCTCGGTGAAGCTGTCCCCGATCGCGACGAAGCTCCGGTGCCGTGCGCGCCCCTGATCGTGTCGCTGCGTGGCCATCGACACCGCCCCCTCCCGGTTCCGTGATCCTGATCCGTGCCCATCTGTTGTTCACCGCAACGACGTGCGGCGTTACAGCGATGATCACCCTCTCCGGGCCCGTACGCCAATCGGATCCGTCGACCTGCGGCCCGAGATAGGGCACCCTTAGTCAGGTGACACCCGATCCCGCTTCCCGCACCGCGCCCCGGGAGGACCCGCGGCTGGCCGAGCTGCTCGGCGGCCGGGCCGGTGCCGTCGACGCCTCGGTCCCGGTCGTCGCGTTCGTGCTCGCCTGGGTGGCGGCGAACGCCGCGGGGTCGCTGTTCCCGATCAACTGGGGCGCCGGCGCGGCGATCGTCGCCGGGGCCGGGGTGGCCGCATGGCGGCTGTACCGGGGGCGGCGGCCGCGCGCGGTGCTGTTCGGGCTGGCCGGGGTCGTCGTCGCGGCCGCGATCGCGCTGATCACCGGGCGCGCGTCGGACTTCTTCCTGGTCCAGATCGTGTCCAACGTCGGCAGCGCCCTGGCCTGGGCGATCTCGATCGTGGTGCGCTGGCCGCTGCTGGGGGTGGTGGTCGGCGGACTGCTGGGGCAGCGGACCCGGTGGCGGCGCGACCCGGACCTGCTGCGCGGGTACCAGCGGGCGTCCTGGGCGTGGGTGGCGCAGTACGTCGTGCGGCTGTCGGTGTTCCTCCCGTTGTGGGCGGCCGACCAGGTGGTGCTGCTGGGCGTCGCGCGGACGGTGCTGAGCCCGCTGCTGGTCGGGCTGAGCGTGCTCGTGTCGTGGCCGTTGCTGCGTACGGCGCTGCCGGCCGATCACCCGGGCATTCGTCACCCCCGGTGACGCTGTCCGACAACCGGTGACGGTAGAATCGTGATCTTCCCGTGATCTTTGCGCGATCGTGTGAAGGTCACCACATCGGGTGATCGTCCGGCGCAGTCGCTGCGTCCCCGGACGTTCCCCCGGCGGCGATCCGCCTGCACCGACGATCACTGCAAGGAGCCATGCCACACCAGCGCCCCCCGGAGCCCGGCTCCGGCGACGCCCCCCGTGGCGTCCCCGGCCCGGCCCGTCCCCCCGCCCAGTCGTCCGCTCCCCGACCCGGCACCGGTCGTCCGGTGGCCTCTCCCGACGCCCCGCGGCTGCCCCGGCAGCGCACGGCGCACCCGTCCCGTACGCACGGTGGACGGGGCCCGCAGCCGCCGTCGGACATCACCCGCGGCCGGACCACGCAGACCCCGCCCGGCGCCCGTCCGGTGAGCCCGGTCGTGCCAGGGCCGGGCGTGCCTGTCGGGACGCCGCCCGGCGGGCGTCCGCGCACCCGGGTGCTGCCGCCCGCGTCGGACACGACCCGCGCGGCCGGTCCCGGCGGTCCGGTGGGGCCGGTCGGGGGCGGACCGAACGGTCCCGGTGGGTCCGGGGGCTCCGGCGGGTCCGGTGACGGCTCCGGGGACGCTTCGTCGGACACCACGAAGGCGAGCGGGCTCAAGGCCGACCTCAGCCCGACGAAGATCGCGGCCGGCGCCGGGGCTGCGATCGTCACGGCAGTGCTCGGCTCGTTCCTCGGCGCGGTCGGCACGGTGATCGGCGCGGCGCTCGGCTCGATCATCTCGACGCTGGCCACCACGCTGTTCACGCGCTCGCTCGAGGTCAGCAAGGACAAGGCCCTCGAGCTGAAGGAGAAGGCGACCCGGCGGGGCAAGGGCGTCGCCGAGGGCACCGCGGCCGCCGCGCAGGACGGCGCCGGCCGCAGCATCGCCGGGCCCACCGGCGAGGAGACGGTGCTCCTGGACCCGTGGCAGACGCCCGGCGGCACCACCCGCGCCGCCGGAACGGGCCACGGCCGGTTCCGCCGGGTGCGGGTCACCCGCAAGACGGTCGTCGTGTCCGCGGTGCTCGGCGTCGTCACCTTCGCCGTGTCGATGTTCCTGATCTCCGGCATCGAGTTCGTGAAGGGCTCGTCGCTGTCCGGCTCCTCCGGCACCTCGGTGAGCAACGTCGTCCGCGGCGGTGCGCCTCCGGCCCAGCAGGAGAACGACCGGGGCGAGGGCTCCGGGGGCGACTCGTCGACGTCGTCGTCGAGCTCGACCTCCACCGAGGAGTCGGGGACCAGCACGTCGGAGTCGACGACCAGCACCCGCGACCGGGACTCCGGTCAGGACGGCTCGGGCTCGTCGAACCCGCTGCAGGACGGGCTGAACCGGGTCCTGCCGACCCAGCAGCCGGGCTCCGGGCAGGATTCCGGCGGCCAGAACTCCGGCGGCCAGAACTCCGGCGGCCAGAACTCGGGCGACCAGGGCTCGGGCACGCAGAACTGACCGGCGTCCCGCGGCGCCGTCAGCCGGCGTCGCGGGATCGACGCGGTCGGGCCTCAGACCAGCCGGGCCCGCAGCGCCGCCGCGGCCGCACGCGGGTCCTCGGCCTCGGTGATCGCCCGGACCACGACGATCCGGTCGGCGCCGGCGTCGAGGACCTCGTCCAGTCGGTCGCCGTCGATGCCCCCGATCGCGAACCACGGCCGCGCCGGGGCGCGCCCGGCGACCGTGCGGACCAGGTCCAGGCCGGGCGCCGGGCGTCCCGGCTTGGTCGGGGTGGGCCAGCAGGGACCGACGCAGAAGTAGTCCACGCCGTCCTCGTCGGCGGCGGTCAGGGTCTCCTCGGGGCTGTGCGAGGACCGGCCGACGAGCACGTCGTCGCCGACGACCCGGCGTGCCCACGGCACCGGCAGGTCGTCCTGGCCGAGGTGGAGCACGTCGGCGCCCGCGGCGAGCGCGACGTCGGCGCGGTCGTTCACCGCGAGCAGCGCGCCGTGCCGGCGGCAGGCGTCGGCGAGCACCTCCAGGGCGGCGAGCTCGGCGCGTGCCTCCAGCGGTCCGTCGGGCCCGCCCTTGTCCCGCAGCTGGACGATGTCGACCCCGCCGGCGAGCGCGGCGTCGGCGAACTCCGCCAGGTCACCACGCGCAGTGCGGGCGTCGGTGCACAGGTAGAGGCGGGCGTCGGTGAGGGCGTCGAGCCGGGCGCGACGGGTGTCGCGGGTGCCGGGGCGGGTATCAGTGTCGGACACGGCTCGCAGGCTACGGCGTAGCCTGTGCCCCGGACGACGACGAACCACGGGAGCCCGGGCAGCGGGCTGAGAGGGGACCCGCGACGCGGTCCCGACCGTCGAACCTGATCCGGGTCATGCCGGCGCAGGGAGTGAGGTGGATCCGATGAGCGCGAGTGCCGGACGGCTGGTCGTCGCGGGGGCGGGCGCGGTCGGCCTGTCCCTCGCCCGCGCGGCGGCCCGCGACGGCTGGTCGGTGACCGTGTTCGACCCGGCCCCCGGTCGCGGCGCGTCCTGGGTGGCCGGCGGGATGCTCGCCCCGGTCACCGAGGCCTGGCCCGGTGAGGAGGACCTGCTCGCCCTCGGGCTGGACTCGGTCGCCCGCTGGCCGGAGTTCGCCGCGGCCCTGTCCGCCGACGCCGGCACCGACGCCGGGCTGCACCCGGAGGGCACCGTCGTCGCCGCGACCGGGTCGGGCGACCGCGCCGAGCTGACCGCGCTCGCGGACTACCTGGAGTCCCTCGGCCGCGACGTGCGCCGGCTGACCGGCCGCGAGCTGCGCCGGCTCGAACCCGCGCTGGGCCCCGAGGTCCGCGGCGGCCTGTCGGTGCCCGACGACCCCTCGGTGGACAACCGGCGGTTGCTCGCCGCACTGGCGACCGCGGCGGAGCGGGCCGGGGTCGTGGTCTCCGACCGGGGGGTCGCGCGCGTGCTCGACGACGGCGCCCGCGTCACCGGCGTGCGCCTCGCGGACGGGGCCACGGTCGCGGCGGACGCGGTCGTCGTCGCCGCGGGGGCGCACTCGTCGTCGCTGCACCCGGTGCTCGACGGGCTGGTGCGCCCGGTGAAGGGCGAGATCCTGCGGCTGACCCGGCGCGCCGGGGCGCTGCCGCCGCCGTCGCGGACGGTGCGGGCGCTCGTCGACGGGCGGGCGGTCTACGCCGTGCCGCGGACGCTGCCCGGGTACGGCGACCTCGTCGTCGGCGCGACGACGGCGGAGAACGGCTTCGACACCGACGTCACCGTCGGCGGGGTGCGCGACCTGCTGCGCGACGCCGAGCGGATCCTGCCCGGGATCGCCGAGTACGCGCTCACCGAGACCGCCGCCGGGCTGCGGCCCGGCAGCCGGGACAACCTGCCGCTGATCGGGCGGACCGGGCCCGACGGGCTGATCGTCGCCACCGGGCACGGCCGCAACGGGATGCTGCTGGTGCCGGTGACCGCGGTGGCCGTGGCGGCGCTGCTGCGCGGCGACGACGTGCCCGAAGCGGTCCGCGCCGCGGACCCGCGACGGTTCGTCCCGGCCGCCGCCGGGGCGCGCGAGGAGGGGAACCACTGATGTTGATCGTGCTGAACGGCGAGCACCGCGAGGTCGACGCCGACGCCGACCTCGCCCGGATCCTGGCCGAGGCCGGGCTGCCGGAGCGGGGGATCGCCGTCGCCGTCGACGGGGAGGTCGTGCCGCGCACGTCGTGGGCCGGGCACCGTCCCGGCGTCGGCGCGCGCGTGGAGGTCCTGACCGCGGTGCAAGGAGGATGAGCATGGCTGTGCAGACCGACAAGCTCGCCTTCGGCGACCACCTCTTCGACTCGCGGCTGGTGATGGGCACCGGCGGGGCGGCGAACCTGGAGATCCTGGAGCGGGCGCTGGTCGCGTCCGGCACCGAGCTGACCACGGTGGCGCTGCGCCGGGTCGACGTCGCGGGCGGGACCGGGCTGCTGGACCTGCTGCGCCGCCTCGGGATCGCGGTGCTGCCGAACACCGCGGGCTGCCGCACCGCGGCCGAGGCGGTGCTCACGGCGCGGATGGCCCGCGAGGCGCTGGAGACCGACCTGGTGAAGCTGGAGGTCGTCGCGGACGACACGACCCTGCTGCCCGACCCGGTCGAGCTCCTCGACGCCGCCGAGCAGCTCGTCGACGACGGCTTCACCGTGCTGCCCTACACCAACGACGACCCGATCCTCGCCCGTCGCCTGGAGCAGGTCGGGTGCGCCGCGGTGATGCCGCTCGGCTCCCCGATCGGCACCGGGCTCGGCATCCGCAACCCGCACAACATCGAGATGATCGTGGCCGCCGCGGGCGTGCCGGTCGTGCTCGACGCCGGGATCGGCACCGCCTCGGAGGCCGCGCTGGCGATGGAGCTGGGCTGCGACGCCGTCCTGCTCGCCACCGCCGTCACCCGCGCCGCCGACCCGGAGCGGATGGCGCGCGCGATGCGACGGGGCGTGGAGGCGGGGTGGGACGCCCGGCACGCCGGCCGGATCCCGCGCCGCTACCGGGCTCAGGCGAGCTCGCCCGACGTCGAGGGCTGAGGGCCCGGAGCGTTCCGCGGAACGCGCGGGGGCGGCTCAGGCGGGGGTGACGCCGTCGGCGTGCCGCCGGGCCAGGGCGCGGTAGAAGTCCGGGTTGGTCCGCACCCACCAGCGGGCCTGCTCGGTCAGCTCGCCGCGCTCCTTCGCCGCGGAGCCGAGCATCAGCCGGTCGGCGGGCAGCTCGGAGTTCGGCGTGACCGTCGACCCGGCGGCGACCATCGCACCCTCGCCGATCCGGGCACCGTCCTGCACGGTGCTGCCGTTCCCGACGACCGCCCGCGCCCCGATCACGGCACCGTGCACCACGCACAGGTGCCCGATCGTGGCGCCCTCGCCGATCTCGGTGACCGGGTCGTCGCCGCCGTGGAGCACCGACCCGTCCTGCACGTTGGCGCCGGCACGCACGACGATGGGCCCCAGGTCGGCGCGCAGCACGGCGTTGTACCAGATCGAGGCACCCTCCTCGACGCGCACGTCCCCGACGAGCGTCGCGGTCGGGGCGACGAAGGCGTCCGGGTGCACGGTGGGGGAGAGGCCCTCCAGGGCGAACAGCGGCATGGTCGACAGCGTCGCACCCCGCTCCGTGGTTCTCCCGGCGCCGCGGCCGGCACCGCAGCCGTGTCGCCGCCCTGCCGTGTCGCCCGCCGTCCTGCCGCCTCGACACGGCCGGTCTCGCCACGCCGCCGTCTCGTCACGCTGCCGTCGATCTGCCGGCGTGTCGCCAGCTCTGTCCCCGCTTCTTCAGCCGCCGGTCATCGCCCTGTCGTCGGCCGGTCGTGGACGCGGGTGTGCAGGCCGAGGTCGGACAGTTCCAGCGCGGCCAACGCCGCCACGACGGCGGGGTCCCCGGACCGCCACGCAGCCGCCGGGTCCGGCGCGACCCGGACCAGCCGCGACACCGGCACCCGCGACAGCGCCCGCAGGGCCAGTAGATCCGGGGCGGCGGCGCGCGCGGCGACGGCGGCGCCGGCCCGCCGGGCGTAGCGCAGTCGCAGCGGGAGCCAGCCGAGCAGCACCGGCAGCAGCATCACCAGCGGGACGACGACCAGCGCCCCGGTCGCGAGAGCGTCGACGGCGCCCCCGAACTGCCGCCCCGCGGCGACGAGCTCTGTGCCCGCCCCCGCGGCCGGATCCAGCGCGCGGGCCAGGTCGGACCCGATGAACGGGACCGCACCGACCGCTCCGGCGACCCCGGTGAAGGCGTCGGAGACCCGACCGCCCGCGACGACCAGCGAGTCACCGGGCCCACGCAGCGCGGACAACCCGTCGTGCACGGCCACGCCGGCGGTGACGGCGAGGACCGTCCACAGCACGGCGACGAGGTCGGCGACGACCTGTCGGGCGATCCGGTCGGGGCGTTCGGCGTACCAGCGCATCGGTCCTGTCTACCGGTCCTGCCCGCCGGCCCTGTCCCCCGAGGCCGGAAACCGGTCGTCGTCGCGGCCTGCCCGTGCGCCGCCGGGCCGGTGGACCGCTCGCTCGCCCTCGGCCGCGCCTCCTGGGACGACGTGCCCCGCTGCACGCCCGGAGCCCCGACGCCCCCGACCGCGACCGTGACCGTGACCCCCGAGTGGAACCACGGCCTCGGCGAGATCGTCACCGCGCTCCTCGACCGGGCGTGGCTTCCGGCGCCGCGTTCCGCGGAACGCGGTCCGGCGACAACTTTGTGCGGCCGCCGTCCAGCCCCTCGCACATGCGGCTTCCGCGCCCTCGCGCGCCGGTGTCTGCACCGGGCTCCCGCAGGCTCGGTGCGCCGCGGTCCGGGTCGGCTCCCCGGCCGTACCTGTGTCTGTATTCCTCTCCGGTTGTCCGGCGGAGTGCCTGCGGGTTCAGGCCACGGCGGTGGCCGTCGTGCCGGGCGGGAGCAGGGCGTCGAGGATCGGCTCGGGGTCGAGGCGATCGCCGTACCAGTCAGGGGTGAGGGTGCTGCGATCGATCCGCAGTCGGGCCCGCGTGTTCCGTTCGACGAGGGACTCGGCGCTGCCGTCCAGCGGTCTGCCCGTCGCCTCGACAGGGCTGCCGTCGGGCCGGTGGAACAACCAGCCCTCACCGGGCGGGCGCAGGACCAGGCGAATTCAGGCGGTCGAAGCATCTAGCTCAACGAGTTCGGCGAATATCTCGGAGGGCTTCTTCCAGTTGTGGATCTTACGGGGTCGGTCGTTGATATCGCAAGCCACCATCGCCAGATACTTCGGGTCCGAGGTGATTTCCGTGCCTTTCGGGAAGTACTCGCGCACGATGCGGTTGAGGTTCTCGTTGCTGCCGCGTTCCCACGGCGAGTGCGGGTGGGCGAAGTACACCGGCATCGACCCC
>NZ_MCIP01000001.1:775883-1022464 GCF_001932425.1 Pseudonocardia sp. Ae505_Ps2 | reverse complement strand
TGCCGCGGCCCGGTACTCGTGGCGTCCGCCGTGGCGACGGACCTCACGAGAGATCACCGACGGATCACGACCCACCACCGAGGCGATCTGCTTGTAGGACAAGCCTTCCGCCAGACCCCTCGAGATCTCCTCCCGATCCGACAACATCAACATTTCACGCACGGAACATCCTGTCCCGCCCAACTCGCCAAGATCAAGTGCTACGACCGGCAGAACTCACCCCAGGTACCCGTCGTCGTGCACGAGACGGTGGTGGAACGAGCAGAGCAGGACCAGGTTGTCGACGTCCGTCGGCCCGCCCCGCAGCCAGTGACGGACGTGGTGAGCATGGAGGTGACGGGTGTGGTGGCACCCCGGGAACCGGCAGGAGCCGCCACCGTCGGCGGTCAGGGCGGCGATCTGTGCCGGGCTCGCCAGCCGCCTGCTCCGACCGAGGTACATCCGGTTCCCGGTGCGATCGCTCAGCAGCACCTGGGCCCGGGCGTCGCAGGCAAGGCGCTCGGCGGTGCTCGCGGCGATCTCAGGCCCACCGGCGAGGCGTGCGGTGCCGGTCCCTGCGTCGACGACGACCGTCACCCGCGCCGAGCCCCGCTCCACCACCGCGGCGCCGGCCGCGCCGGGCCCGCGGACGACCAGGTCCACCAGAGCGTCGGCCCGCCGGGCCGCCAGCGAGTCGACGACCGCGCCCGGTGCCTGCTCTTCCGTGCGGCGGGCCTGTTCGTGGGGATCGACCCCGCCCCATCCCGCCCGCCGCCCCTCGCGTGCGGCCGGATCGTCGCTGTCGCTGTCGGTCGGGCCGGCGGGAGTCGGGAGCGCTGCGGCGACCCCGGCCTCGATCGCGGCGATCAGGAGGGCGCCGTTCTCGGGAGTGAGCCGGGCTCGTACGACCAGGGATCCGTCGACGTCGTGGTGCCAGCTCACCCGCGCCGGGCGGCGACGTCGCTCGGCGGCGCGCAGCGTCGACGCACCGCGCGGACGACGGTCTCGACATGGCTCGCGGTCCCGCCCAGGGCGAGGTCCAGGAGCACCTGCTCGGCGTCGGGCCCGGCCGCGGCACCGAGAAGGGCGACAGCCCCGGCGTCACCCTGCGGCTCCGGAGCGACAACGACGACCGCCGCTTCGCTCGCCGTGTCGTCGTGCGTAACCGTGTCGCCGCTGTCGGCGGGCGGCGTGGTGGTCTCCTCCGCCCTCTCGGCGTCCGGCACGCCGGAGCCGGCATGCACTCCCGGGTCGGCGTCGGCGTCGGGGTCGCTGCCGGGGTCCCGGAGCGGCTCTGTGGCGGGACCCATCGGGGACGGGGCGGTGACGCGGTCGAGGACCGCGTCCTCCGCGCCGACGAGGCGGGTGACGGCCCGGACCTTGGAGTAGGAGATCCGGCCGGCCGCGAACGCCTCGGTGATCCGGGGCAGCCGGGTCAGCGCGTGCGCGACGCGCAGGTGCTCGGTCGCGGTGCGCAGGCTCATCCCTGCCCGCCAGGTCAGCCAGTGGGCGCAGGACCGGACGCCGACCCCGCACCAGCCGCCGCGGTCGTCGAACTCGGCGAGCAGTCGCAGGAAGCGGCACTCGGCGGCGGCGATGTGGCCGGCGAGACCGAGGAGCTCGGACTCGAGGTCCGGCAGGCTCAGCTCACCGGCCGGCGTGGTCGTGGTCGTCGAGGCGGGCATGGGCACGACACTCTCCTTCGTCGAACGTGTGTTCGAGACGAGTGTGCCGGGTGGGTCCGACAGTTTCGAGCCCGGCGGAGGACGGGGCCTGGGACGATCGCGTTCCGCGGAACGCGGCTGCTGGTCGGGATGCCGAGAGGTCGACGAAGCGGAACGGGACCCGTCGGCCCTGCCGACCCAACGGTCGACCAGGGCCAGGGCCAGGGCCAGGACCAGGACCGCGTTCCGCGGAACGCGATCGGGGCGGTGGTCGACCGGTCCGACCGGCGCTCCGATCTTGACCGATCGCGCTGCCGACCGCCCCGTGACGGCCGTCGAAAAGTCAGACCGCGTTCCGCGGAACGCACATCCTCGCGCCGTGCCGCCGTGCCGCCGTGCCGCCGTGCCGCCGTGCCGCCGTGCCGCCGTGCCGCCGTGCCGCCGTGCCGCGGTGCCGCCGTGCCGCGGTGTCGGGCGAGGGGCGGCGGCGGGGGGTGGGTGGTGTCAGAGGAGGCCGAGCTTGGTGGCTGCGTAGACCGCCTCGGCGCGGCGCGACACCATCAGCTTGCGCATCAGGTTGCCGACGTGGAACTTGACCGTCGTCTCGGAGATGAACAGCTCGGCGCCGATCGCGCGGTTGGACAGCCCCCGAGCCAGCAGGCGCAGCACGTCGAGCTCGCGGTCGGTCAGTAGTTCCCGGTCGGGCATCCCGCCGGAGAGCGACCGCACCATCGCCGATGCCGACCGGGCGTCGAACGCGCTCTCCCCGCGGGACACCGCGCGGATGGCGCGGACGAGTTCGGTGGTGTCGACGTCCTTCACCACGTAGCCGCGGGCACCCGCCTGCACCGACTCGACGACGAGACGGTCCTCGGCGAAGGTCGTCAGCACCAGCACCCCGATGCCGGGGTGGTCGGCGCACAGCCTGCGGCAGACCTCGAGACCGTCGGTCTGCGGGCCGGACGCCAGCTTGAGGTCGAGCAGCACCACCTGAGGCCGGCCGGCCGCGACGGCGGCGAACGCCTCCGGAGCGCTGCCGGCTTCGCCGACGATGCGCAGGTCGTCCTCGCGCTCCAGAACCGCGCGCAGCCCCTGCCGTATGATCGAGTGGTCATCGACCAGCACGATCCGGATCGGCGGTGCCGCGACGCTCGTGGAGCCGGAGCCGGAGCCGGAGCCGGAGCCGGGACCAGGGCCGGTGCGGGTCGCGGCGGTCCCGCCGGCCCCGTGCACCCCACCACCCGGCGGATTCCCAGCGCCCTGTCCGGATCCGCCCTGCCCGGGCGCGACAGCGCTGCCGACGGAGCCGCCCTGCCCGGGCACGACAGCGCTACCCGCGGAGCCGCCCTGCCCGGAGCGGCCGAGTCCGGAACCGCCTTGCCCGGGGCCAGGAGGCACACCGTCGTGGCCGGGGCCGCGACGGGTGCCGAGTCCCGCCCTGCCGTCGGCGGGCGCGGTGGGTACCGGTGCGGCCCCGGGGCCTCCCGGGGCGGTCCGTGTGCCGCTGCTCATCCGAGCTCCTCCTGCCCCGGCGTCCCGATCGGGACGTCCACCTGCACCTGCAGCCCACCGATCCGCGAGCGGCGGAACCGCAGGGTCCCACCCATCTCGCGGGCGCGGGCGTCCATGTTCACGAGGCCGCGGTGCTCCCCGGAGGGGCCGCGGACCGACGCCGCACGCAGCGTGCGGCGGATCTGCTCGGGGGAGGCGCCGCCGTCGTCGGAGATCGACAGGCGGACGCGACCGCCGGCGTAGGCCAGCCGCACCACCGCCCGCGACGCCGAGGCGTGCATCGCCGTGTTGAACAGCGCCTCGCCGGCGATCCGGAACAGCGACTGCTCGTGCTCGTGCGGCAGCGGCACCGGGGCCCCGCCGATCGTCACCTCCACCCGCAGCTCGTCGGGCATGTGCACGGTGGACAGCTGGCGCAGCATCGACGGCAGGTCCTTGTCGGCGTGGTCGTCGTCGTTGAGCGCGTAGATCGCCGACCGCAGCTGCTCGACGGCCCGCCGGGTCAGGTCCTTGGCGGTGTCGAGGTGCTGGAGCAGGTCCGGATCGGTGATCTCCGACCGGCACAGCTCGATGTGCATCCCGGCCGACAGCGCGTACTGGGTGACGCTGTCGTGCAGCTCGCGGGCGATGCGGTGCCGCTCGTTGTCGAGGACCTCCCGCTGGCGTGCCGCGCCGAGCGCCTGCTGGGTGAGCATCAGCTCGTCGTTGCGGACACGCAGGTCCTCGGCCTGGGCCGCGGTGCGCGCGTGCAGTCGCTCGGCCCGCTCCAGCAGCGCGCAGTTCTGCAGCGCCGACGCCGTCTGACCGGCCAGGATGCGCAGCACCGAATGGTCGGTGTCGTCGATGTGGCGTTCCGGCGGCGTCCACGCGACGAACCCGCCCACGGTGCGGCCGTCGAGCCGGATCGGGACGTGCAGGTGCCGGGGGCGCTGGTCGTCGTGATGCCGGTCGTCGTGGTGCTGGTGCTGGTGCTGGTGGTCGTCGTGGTCGTGGTGGCCGTCGCCGGCGTGCAGCCGTTCCACGTGCCGGCGCACGCGCTCGGGCACCGACGCCAGGTCGGCCCACTCGACGCCGTCCGGCCCGAGGACGACGTGCCGCGGCGCGGCGTCGGGCAGCTCGCCGTCGACGAGCCCGAGCACCACCCAGTCCGCGGACAGGTGGTCGGCCGCCGCGTCGGCGACCGCGCGGACCAGCGCCTCGGAGCCCTCCATAGTGCGGACCAGCGCGGCGGAGATCCGGTCCAGCGCGACGATGACCCGGCGCAGCCGTTCGGCCCCCTCGCGGTACTCCGAGTAGAACGACGGCTTGCCCGTCCGCAGGCCGGTGAGCTGGTCGAGGTCGGGCCGGGCCCGACCCGCGGCGGCCGGCGACGAGGACGGGGCGGGTGTGCGGCGGCGCGGGAAGCGGGCGGCGGCGGTCACCGCGTGGGCCTCCGCGACGGCGTCACAGCGCCTCCCGGAACAGGTCCTCGATCTGCTCCACGCTCGCCGTGCGCGGGTTGGTGGTCAGACAGGCGTCGCCGAGGGTGAGCCGGGACAGTCGCGGGACGTCGGCCTCGCGCACCCCGATGGCGGCGAGCCCGGTCGGGACGCCGACCTCGTCGGCCAGCTTGCGGACCTCGGTCGCGACCATGTCCACGGCCTCGTCGCCGGGCATCCCGGGCCGGGCGGGCAGCCCCATGGCCTGGGCGATCGGGACGAAGCGCGCCGCGTCGGCGTCGGAGGCCGAGCCGTTGAACCGGATCACGTGCGGCAGCAGCACGCCGTTGATCAGGCCGTGCGGCAGGTCGAGCATGCCGCCGACCTGATGGCTCATGGCGTGCGTGGCGCCGAGGATCGCGTTCGTGAACGCCAGGCCCGCCTCGAGCGCGGCCTGCGCCATCGCGGAGCGGGGGCCGTCGTCGTGGCGGCGGATCATCGTGGTCGGCAGGTTGGCGTGGACGAGTGCGACGGCGTGCAGCGCGTGGGTGTCGGTCAGCGGGCCGTGGGCCAGCGACACGAACGCCTCGATGCCGTGGGTCAGCGCGTCCAGGCCGGTCGCGGCGTTGAGCCAGTCCGGCATGGTGACGAGCAGCCGCGGGTCGATCACCGAGACGTCCGGGACCAGTGCGCGGCCCATGATCGTGATCTTGGTGAGGCGCTCGGTGTCGGTGATGATGCAGAACTGGGAGACGTCGGCGCCGGTGCCCGAGGTCGACGGTACCATCACCAGTGGAGGGATCGGGTTGGCGATGCGGTCGATGCCCTCGTAGTCGAGGATCGTGCCGCCGTTGGCCGCGAGCAGGGCGACGCCCTTCGCGGCGTCGATCACCGAGCCCCCGCCGATGCCGATCACCACGTCACAGCCGGAACTCTCGTAGCGCTCGAACCCGGCCTGGATCTCGTGGTCCTTCGGGTTCGGGGTGATCTCGTTCCACAGCTGGGGCCGCAGACCGGCGGCGCGCAGGTGGCGCAGGAGCTCGGCGGGCCACCCGGCCGCGGTCACCCCCGGGTCGGTGACGACGAACGGGCGCCGCGCCCCGAGACGCAGCGCGGCGTGGGCGGTCTCGGGCAGCGAGTCGGGCCCGAACACGATCTCCGGCGCGTGGAACTTCGACAGCCGCGGTCGCGGCTCCCGCGGGCACTGCGCCGCGCGGACCGTGTACCCCTCCTCGGCACCGGCGCCGCCGGTCTCGCCGTCGAGCACCAGCACCGTCTCCCGCGGCACGGCGCGGTCCGCCCCGTGCCCGGGGACGACGGTGCCTGCCTGACCGGTGAGGACCACGCTGCCCTCCTCCTGCTCCGTGATGGTCGACGGCCCGCCCCGGACGGCGGGCGGCTCGGTCACGAGCGTGTGTCCCACGGTACAGGGACACCCCTCTTTCCCGGCCTCTCGATCGGCGGGCGGCGCGCGGAGCCGCAGGTCGGCGGCGAGCACGTCACGCCGCGGACCTGGCCGAAAGCGGGGGGATGTCAGGAGGCGTGGATGGGCCCCTCGCGCTCGGCCAGCCGGATGCCCTCGCCGCCCCAGTGCTGGGCGATCATCTCCGCGGCGATCGACACCGCGGTCTCCTCCGGGGTGCGGGCGCCCAGATCCAGCCCGATCGGCGACGACATCTTCGCGATCTCGGCCTCGGTCACGCCCCGCTCGCGCAGGCGCTCGAGCCGGTCGTCGTGGGTGCGTCGCGAGCCCATCGCCCCGATGTAGCCGACCTCGGGCAGCCGCAGCGCCACCTCCAGCAGCGGCACGTCGAACTTCGGGTCGTGGGTGAGCACGCACAGTGCGGTGCGCTGGTCGATCCGGCCCGCGTCCGCCTCGGTCTGCAGGTAGCGGTGCGGCCACTCGACGACGACCTCGTTGGCCCCCGGGAAGCGGCTCGCGGTCGCGAACACCGGCCGGGCGTCGCAGACGGTCACCCGGAAGCCGAGGAAGCTGCCCATCCGCGCCACCGCGGCGGCGAAGTCGATCGCCCCGAACACGATCATGCGGGGCGGCGGCGCGAACGACTCGACGAAGATCTGCAGCCCCTCCCCACGACGCTCGCCGTGGACGCCGTAGGTCAGCGTCGCGTTGCGGCCGGAGTCGAGCAGGCCGCGGACGTCGTCGCGCACCGCGTCGTCGATCCGGTCCGATCCGGTGCCGCCCTCGGTCTTGTCCGGCCAGACGATCAGCCGCTTGCCGAGCAGCTCCGAGGGGCCCGCGACGACCGTGGCCACCGCGACCGGGTCCTCGTCGCGGATCGCCTCGGCGATGCGGCCGAGCTGCTCGTAGGTCTCCGGGGTCACCTTCTCAACGAAGATGTCGAGGATGCCGCCGCAGGTCAGGCCGACGGCGAACGCGTCGTCGTCCGAGACGCCGTAGCGCTGCAGGACCGGTCGTTCCTCGGACAGCACCTGCTGCCCGAGCTCGTAGACCGCGCCCTCGACGCAGCCGCCCGAGACCGAGCCGACGGCCTCGCCCGCCGGGCCGACGAGCATCGAGGCCCCCGGCTGGCGCGGTGCGGACCGGAAGGTCCCGACCACCGTCGCGAGCGCGGCCGGCTCACCCTTGCGCCACCAGCCTTCGAGCTGGTCGATCACGTCACGCATTGCGCACCACCTCGAGCAGTTTCTCCAGCGTGTCCAGGCTGTGCCCGGCCAGCAGGTCGTCCAAGTGCGGAAGGGCCGCGACTATTCCCCCCTGGACCGGGGCGTAGCCGTCCTTGCCCGCGTGCGGGTTGACCCAGACGAGCCGATGGGCCAGCCGGGACAGCTGCTCGGCCTGGGTGCCGAGCAGCTCGGTGCCACCGCGCTCCCAGCCGTCGGAGAACACGACCACGACCGCCCGGCGGGCCGCCCCGCGGCGTCCCCAGCGGTCGACGAAGGCCTGCAGCACCTCGCCCAGCCGGGTGCCGCCCGACCAGTCCGGGATGGCTCTTCCCGCGGCGCGCAGTGCGTGCTCGGGGTCGCGCAGCCGCAGCTCACGGGTGATCCGGGTGAGCCGGGTGCCCAGGGTGAACGCCTCGACCGAGCGCGGCGAACGACGGACGACGACGTGGGCGAAGCGCACGAGCGCGTCCGCGTAGGGCTCCATCGAGCCGGACACGTCGATCAGCAGCACGACCTTGCGCGGCCGGCGCGAGGTGTCGCGCCGGGCGAGCCGGAAGATCTCGCCCTGGTTGCGCAGCGCCGCGCGCAACGTGCGCTGCGGGTCGGCCTCACCGTGCCGGTTCCGTCTGCGCCGCCGCGACGCCCGGGTCGGCGGCTCCGGTCTGAGCAGGGTCATCAGCCGGCGCAGGTGCTCGCGTTCGGCGGGGGAGAGCTCCCCGACGTCGCGGTTGCGCAGGATCTCCGCACCGGTCGCGGCGGCCTTGATCTGCGGGCCGTCGGCGTCGTCGGAGTCGTCCTCCCCGCCCTCGCGGCCCGGCAGCAGTGCGGCCAGCTTCGGCGGTGCGGGCGGGCGGTCGTCGCGGTTGCTCGACGGACGGTTGCTGGTCGGCTCGAACCAGGACGGGAACGCCAGGTCGTACCGGACGATGTCGTCGGGGTCGGCGCACAGCGTCAGCCGGCCGGCCCAGTACGCCTGGTCCCGGTCGGTCACGTCCAGGGTGTCGAGCGCCTCCAGGTAGGCGGTCACCCGGTCCTGGGTGACCGGCACCCCGGCCGCGCGCAGGACCTCGGTGAACCCGACGAATCCGGTCAGCAGCTCGTCGGTGGTGCCGGTGGGCTCCGCCGCGGGCGGCCGGGGCGGGGCCGCCGGGGACGGGCTCGGGGGAACGGTCATCGCGGCCGGGTCAGGACGCCAGCAGGGTGTCGAGCTGCTTGTGGACCCGGTCGGCGTCCTCCCGGTACTTGAGGACGGCGCCGAGGGTGCGCGCCGCCGACTCCGGGTCCAGGTGCCGGGCGCCGATCAGCTGCAGCGCCCGCGCCCAGTCCAGGGTCTCCGCGACGCCCGGCGGCTTGATCAGGTCGGTGTGGCGCAGCTTCTGCACCGCCCGCGCGACCGACGCGGCGAGCCGCTCGGGCACCTCGGGCAGCCTGCTGTGCAGGATCTCGATCTCGCGTTCGATGTTCGGGTGCTCCAGCCAGAGGTAGAGGCAGCGGCGCTTGAGCGCGTCGTGCACCTCCCGGGTCCGGTTCGAGGTGAGGACGACGACCGGCGGTGTCGCGGCGCGCACCTCCCCGAGCTCCGGGATGGTCACCGCGTGCTCGGTGAGGACCTCCAGCAGGAAGGCCTCGAACTCGTCGTCGGCGCGGTCGATCTCGTCGATGAGCAGCACCGACGGGCTGGTGCGCAGCGCCTGCAGGATCGGGCGGGCCAGCAGGAAGCGCTCGTCGTAGAGACCTGCCTCCACCGTGTCGGGGTCGAACCCGTCGCGGCCGCTCGCGGCCTCCAGGGTGCGCAGGTGCAGCAGCTGACGGGGGAAGTCCCAGTCGTAGAGGGCCTGACCGGAGTCGATGCCGTCGTGGCACTGCAGACGGATGAGCGGTGCGTTCAGCGTGGCGGCCAGTGCCTGGGCCAGCGCGGTCTTACCGGTCCCCGGCTCGCCCTCGCAGAAGAGCGGACGGTTCATGCGCAGGGCGAGGAAGGCCGCCGTCGCGAGACCGTCGTCGGCGAGATAGCCGGTCGCGCGCAACGCGTCGGCGAGCTCGGCCGGGCTCCCGGGGCCGGGTGCGGTGTCGTTCACCGAACCAGCATGCAGGACGAGCGGTGAACGAGGCCACAGCAGGAGGGCCCTCCTCCCCGCGCGGGCGGGTCGAGCACCTCGCCCTGAGGACGAACGAGCGGCCCGGAAGGTTCGAGTTGCTTCCGAATCAGAAATGTTCATGACCGCGTGATAGGTCCGTGATGTGACGTCGTTGACCAGTGCGTTTAGGGAGAATCTGATAATTACACGCTTGTTACAGTGATTCCGCTCACGGGCCCCTTCGTTGACGAATTCTTTCCGCCCATTCACCTTTCTGTCGGTCGGTCCACCGGATCGGCCACCTGAACGAGCAACACATCCGGACCCGCCGCGCCGAACCACCCCCGTCCCGCGGCTGTCCGGTCCGTCGAGGAACGGAACGGGACGGGGACGAGAGAGACCACCTCCGCGGACGTCATGGACGTCGCTCCCCGGTCCCGATCGACGCACCCGCGACGACACGGCGGGCACACCTGTGCCCAGGGGACCTCCTGTGCGGAGTGTGTGTGTCCTCGGGCCGGCGCGGTGGGAGCGAAACGATGACCAAGGGACCCAAGGGCCGAAGTCTCCTGCGCATGGCTGCGGCGGGTGTCGTCGCGGTCGGTGCGACGGCTGCGATCGCCGGCACCGCCAACGCTGCCCCGGACAGCGTCTGGGACCAGCTCGCCCAGTGCGAGAGCGGCGGCAACTGGTCGATCAACACGGGCAACGGGTACCACGGCGGGCTGCAGTTCTCCCCGTCCACCTGGGCCGCCTTCGGTGGTTCGGGTTCGGCGGCCAACGCCAGCCGCGCCGAGCAGATCGCGGTCGCCGAGCGGGTGCTGGCCGCGCAGGGCTGGGGCGCCTGGCCGTCCTGCTCGAAGAAGCTGGGCATCACCGGCTACTCGGCCGACACGAGCAAGCGCGTGAAGGCGTCGGCCCCCGCCGCGTCCGCGCCGAAGAAGGCCGCCGCCCCGGCCGCCGGTGGGTACACCGTCAAGGCTGGCGACACGCTGAGCCGGATCGCGGCCGCGCACGGCACCTCGGTGGCGAAGCTGGCCGCCGCGAACGGCATCGGCAACGTGAACGTGATCAGCGTCGGTCAGGTCCTGAACCTCGGCTGATCCCGCCGACCGTCCCCGGACCGCCATCCGGGACGGACGGCACGGGGCGCGCGGTGTCCCCAGCACCCGCCCCGGCGGACGACGGCCCGGGGTCCCCTTCCCCTCGTGGGGAGGCGGACCCGGGCCGTTCCGTCGTTCCGGGGGTGCGCCGTTGTTCCGGGGCGCGCAGCCGGGCTCAGGTGGAGTTGACCCACTCGTCGGAACCGTCGGCGAACCGCTGGTGCTTCCAGACCGGCAGCAGGCGCTTCACCTCGTCGACGAGCTCGGCGCAGGCGGTGAACGCCTCCCGGCGGTGCTCGGCGGCGACGGCGCAGGCGAGGGCCACCTCGCCGATGTCGAGCGGGCCGACGCGATGGCTCACCGCGAGCGCCCGGACGCCGGGGGAGTGCGCGGCCACCTGCTCGGCGACCTCGGCGACGATCCGGGCGGCCGTCGGGTGCGCGCTGTACTCCAGCCCGTGCACCGACTTCCCGCCGTCGTGGTCGCGGACGACACCGGCGAAGGTGACGACCGCGCCGGCGGCGGCGTGCTCGACCAGGCGGGCGTGCTCCTCGACGTCGAGCGGCTCCTCGCCGACGGCCGCACGCAGGACCGTCGCGGTCCGCGTGGTCGCGGGATCGGTCATCGGTGGTCTCCTCCGTGCAGCTGGTCGACCGCGTGGTCGAGGACCCCGGCGAGCACGCCGAGGCCGTCCTTCACCCCGCCCGGGGAGCCGGGCAGGTTGACGATCAGGGTGCGGCCCGCGACCCCGGCCAGGCCACGGGAGAGCACGGCGGTGGGGACCTTCTCCTCCCCGGCGCGGCGGATCGCGTCGGCCAGGCCCGGGATCTCGTGGTCGAGCACGGCCCGGGTGACCTCGGGGGTGGCGTCGGTGGGGGAGATGCCGGTGCCCCCGGTCGTGACGACGACCGCGACGCCGTCGGCGACGGCGGCCCGCAGCGCCTGCCCGACCGGCTCCCCGTCCGGTACGACGACCGGGTCCGGGGTGTCGTAGCCGCGTTCGCGCAGCCAGGCGACGATCGGTGGCCCGCCGCGGTCGGTGTAGACGCCCGCCGCGGCGCGGTTGGAGGCGGTGACCACCCGGGCGGCGCGTGCGGCGGTCATGCCCCGCGCTCCCACGGGCCGGTCTTGCCGCCCTCCTTGCGTTCGACGCGCACGGCGTCGAGCACGGCGCCCGGGTCCACGGCCTTGATCATGTCGTGCAGGGTGAGCCCGGCGACGGCGACCGCGGTCAGGGCCTCCATCTCCACCCCGGTGCGGTCGGTGGTGCGGACCTCGGCGCGGATGGCGACCCGGCCGGCGTCGCCGTCGGTGGCCGGCGCCAGGTCCAGTGTCACCCCGCTGATCGCGATGGGGTGGCAGAGCGGCACGAGGTCCGGGGTGCGCTTGGCTCCCATGATCCCGGCGATGCGGGCGGTGGCGAGTGCGTCGCCCTTGGGGAGGCCGTCGGTCTCCAGCAGGCGCACGACCTCGGCCGTGGTGTGCACCGTCCCGGTGGCGACGGCGGCGCGGCGGCCGGGCTGCTTGTCCGACACGTCGACCATCCGGGCCGCCCCGGCGTCGTCGACGTGGCTGAGCGCGGGGTCGGGCCGGCGGTGCTCGGTGGTCACGCCCCGACAGTACGGGGGTCTCGGCGGGGTGGCCCTCGCCACTCCGCGTGCCCGAGGAGGGGCCTCCGGATGGAGCAATGGATGTGATCTGTATCACGTTTGTGGAACTGATCGAACCGTTTGTGCGAACGTTTCCGGTTCGTGATCGGGGCTTGTCACCTGCGCAAACGCGAGACCTGGCCATCGGGTGTCCGGTACGTCCGACGCCACGCCGTGTCGCCGTCGACTTTCGCGTCGCTCTGACGTGACCTACCTTCGGTCCCGGCTCGGCCGACTCCCCCATGCGGCCGGGCTCCGGTGCCGCAACGCTCCCTGTCCGGCGGTCACCGGCCCCCGAGGTATCGGTGTGGGACAGGGCCGATCGTCAGACGGATCGGTGGCCGCTCCCCCGGCTGCCGGTACGGGCACCCACTCCCCGGGTGCGGTTCGGGTGGCGTCACGCGGGAGACCTGCCATGCCTCGTTACCGTGGGAAACACCGTAAACCGAGCACCGCCGGCCGCACGATCGTCCGGACCGCCGTCGCCGGTGCCGTCCTCGGCGCCCCGATGCTGACCGTCGTGGGCACCGCGAACGCCGCCTCCGACTCCACCTGGGACTCGCTCGCGCACTGCGAGAGCACCGGGAACTGGGCCGCGAACACCGGCAACGGCTACTACGGCGGCCTGCAGTTCAGCCCGAGCACCTGGAAGGCCTACGGCGGTGGCGAGTACGCCGCGTCGGCGCACCAGGCCACCCGGGCCGAGCAGATCGCCGTCGCCGAGAAGGTCCTGGCCGCCCAGGGCTGGAACGCCTGGCCGTCCTGCTCGTCCAAGACCGGCGCATCCGGGTCCGCCACGCCGCGGACCCTGGAGACCGACGCCGGCACCCGGGCCCCGGAGCGGGTGAAGGCCAGCGCCCCCGCGGCGTCGTCCGGCGGCACCTACACGGTGAAGTCCGGCGACACCCTGGGCAAGATCGCGGCCGCGCACGGCATCGCGAACTGGAAGAACCTGCTGTCCAAGAACCCGGGCCTCGGTGCCGGGCACCTGATCACCCCCGGCCAGGTCATCAACATCTGACCCCGGCACGACGATGCCCCGGCCCCTCGCGGAGGGACCGGGGCACGGGTGTGTCGGGGCCGGTGCGGCGGCTCAGGTCCCGGCGAGGCGGCGCAGCTGCCCCGGGGTGTCGACGTCGTCGGGGACGGCGACGTCGCCGCACTCGACCAGCTCCACATCGGAGCGGCCGGCCAGGTAGTCGCGGGCGCCGGAGTCCCCGGAGGACAGTGCGACGACGCCCGACCAGTGGTCCCGGCCGATCAGGACGGGATGTCCGGGGACGCCGTCGAACGCGGCCCGCCGCAGCGACGACGGTCCCGCACCCTCGGCGACCCGGCGGATCGCCTCCGGCCCGATGCCCGGCAGGTCGACCAGGTGCACCAGCGCCGCGCCGGTGCCGGGCAGGTGGGTCAGCGACCCCAGCCCGCGCCGCAGCGACGCGCCCATGCCCTCGTCCCAGTCCTCGGCGACCACGACACCGACGTCACTGCCGTCGGTGCCCAGGCCCGCGCTGCGCAGCACGTCGGTGACGTCGTCGGCTCGGGCGCCGAGCACGACGGTGACCGGGCCGCACCCACCCGCCTGCAGCGCCTTGACCGCCCGCACCGCGAGCGGCTCGCCGTGCAGACGGACCAGCGCCTTCGGGGTGCCCATGCGGCGTCCGGCGCCGCCCGCGAGCAACAGACCGGCGACCACGGTCAGCGGTTGATCTCGGTGACCGGGTGCTCGTAGGGCACGCTGGCGACCGGGAACTCGATGTCACCGAACGGCGACATGTTTCCCTGGACGCTGCCCAGGAGCTCGGTGACCGGGTGGTCGCCGTCCTCGGAGTGCGGCCACTCCGGGTGGATCCGGTCCTGCTTCGCGGGCTTGGCGGCCATCGCGTCCTCCAGCGTCGTCGTCCGGTCCCGAGCGGGACCGCGGCAGTGTCCTGTGTCCAGTATCGCGGACGCGGGCGCGGCTGTCCGCCCCGGTGCGCCCGCGATCGTCCGACTACCCTGGCGACGATGCAGACGTCCCTGGTCGAGTGGTTGCGCGGGCAGGACGACGGGTTCCTCGCCGCGCTGCTGCGCGCACGTCCGGACCTCGCCGTCCCACCTCCCGGCGACCTCACCGTGCTCGCGACCCGCGCCTCGATCCGGGCGTCGGTGCAGCGCGCCTGCGAGGACCTCGGCACCGTGGCGCTGACCGTGCTGGACGCGCTGGTGCTGGCGACGGCGTGGCGGACCCCGGTCGACGCGACGACCCCCGGCGCCGGCCTGCGCGGCTGGCTCGGCCCCGACGTGGACGAGGCCACCGTCGCCGAGGGACTCACCGCGCTGCGCGACCGCGCGCTGGCCTGGGGCCCGGACGACGCGGTGTCGCTGGTCCCCGCGGCCGCCGACGTCGTCGGGCCGTGGCCCGCCGGGCTCGGCGCCCCCGCCACCGGTCCGGCCGCGAGCTCGGAGCTCGACACCCTGCTCGCCGGGGTGGGCGAGGACGAACGCAAGGTCCTCGACGTCCTCGCCCAGGGCCCGCCGGTCGGCCGCTCCCGCAACGCGAACGGCTCCACCGGACCGGTCGGGTCGCTCCTCGACAAGGGGCTGCTCGTGCGCCGCGACGCCGACACCGTCGAGCTGCCCCGCCAGGTCGCGCTGGCCCTGCGCGGCGACCGTCCGATGGGGCCGCTGGACCGGTCCCGGCCGGACGTCCCGCTGCGCGCCAGGGAGACCTCGGTGGTCGACGGCACCGGCGCCGGGGCCGCACTGGAGTTCCTGCGCCGCACCGACCTGCTCCTGGAGTGGCTGGCGCGGGAGTCGGTGCCGGTGCTGCGGTCGGGCGGGTTCGGCGTCCGCGAGCTCAAGCGGGCGGCGAAGGCGGCCGACACCGACGAGCCGACCGCGGCGCTGATTCTGGAGGTCCTGTACGCCGCGGACCTCGTCGGGGCGACCGAGTCGGTGACCCCGGAGTGGCTGCCGACCACCACCTGGGACGTCTGGGGCACCGGCCCGGAGGAGTCCCGCTGGGCGGTGCTGGCCCAGGCCTGGCTGGAGCTGCCGCGGCTGCCCGGGCTGGTGGGGCGCCGCGACGAGACCGGCAAGCCGATCACCGCCCTGTCCGACGGGCCGCGCCGTCCCCCCGCCGCGCGGGACCGCCGTCGCGTCCTGGACGCGCTCGCCGATCTCGCACCCGGCACCTCGGTCGGGTCACCGGAGGACCTGGCGCGGCTGCTGGCCTGGCACGCCCCGCGCCGCGGCGGCCGGCTGCGCGACGAGACGGTCGGCTGGACCGTCGCCGAGGCCACCGCGATCGGCGTGGTCGCCCTCGACGCGCTCACCACGGCCGGACGGGTGCTGCTCGACCCGGCCCTGCGCCCGGACCCGGCGCACCCCACCCGGCACCCCACCGAGCTGGCCGCCGCACTGCACGCGGCGCTGCCCGCCCCGGTGGAGGAGATCCTGCTGCAGGCCGACCTGACCGCCGTCGCACCCGGGCGGCTGTCGGCGAACCTCGCGCACGAGCTCGCGATCCTGGCCGAGGTCGAGTCCGCGGGCGGCGCCACGGTGTACCGCTTCACCGAGCGCAGCCTGCGCCGGGCACTGGACACCGGCCGTACCGCCGACGACGTCCGCGCGATCCTCGAGGCCCGCTCCCGCACCCCGGTCCCGCAGACCCTGACCTATCTGGTGGACGACGTCGCCCGCCGGCACGGCAGGCTGCGCGGCGGGGCGGTCAGCTGCTTCCTGCGCTCGGACGACGAGGTGCTCCTGTCCGAGGTGCTCGCGCACTCCGCGGCCGAGGAGTTGGGGCTGCGCCGGATCGCCCCGACCGTCATGGTCAGCTCGCTGCCGCTGGCCGAGGTGCTCGACGGGCTGCGGGCCGCCGGGTTCAGCCCGGCCGCCGAGGACGCGGGCGGTGCCGTCGTCGACCTCGGGCCGAAGGGGCGGCGCACCGAGCCGCGGCTGCGGCGCGGCACCCGCGACGCCGGCCGGGTCGTCGACCGGTCCCCGACGAACCGGGCCGAGGAGCTGGTCGAGCGACTGCGGGCGGGGGACCGCCTGGCCGGGGTGCGCGACAGCGTCGCCGGGCGGCGTGAGCTCACCGGCGCGACCGGGAACCTGGCGTCGTTGCAGGAGGCCGTGCGCGAGGGCCGGACCGTGTGGATCGGCTACGTCGACGCCCACGGGGTCGCCGGGGACCGGGTGCTCGCGCCGGTCTCGGTCGGCGGCGGCTACGTCGAGGGCCGCGACGCGCTCGACGGCGAGCTGCGCCGGATCCAGCTGCACCGCATCACCTCGATCGCCCCGGTCGACGCCGGGGCGGAGCAGCCGGCCGGGCGCGACCAGGCCCGGGGCTGAACGGGTCCCCTCGCGGGAGGGACGCGCTACCGCGACGGCGCCGGCACGGGATGTGCCGGCGCCGCCGTCGGGTACGGGTCAGCGGGCGCCGGCGGCCATCCGCTGGTGCATCGCGTGCTGCACCAGCGCGATCAGGGTCTCCTTGGTCGACTGCCGGTGCCGGGCGTCGCACACGACCATCGGGACGGCCGGGTCGATCGACATCGCCTCGCGCACGTCGTCGAGGCTGTGCTGCAGCTGCCCGTCGAAGGCGTTGACACCCACGACGTAGGGCAGTCCGCGGTCCTCGAAGAAGTCGATCGCGGCGAAGGAGTCGGCCAGGCGCCGGGTGTCGACGAGGACGACGGCGCCGATCGCGCCGCGGACCAGGTCGTCCCACATGAACCAGAACCGCTGCTGGCCGGGCGTGCCGAACAGGTAGAGCACCAGGTCGGCGTCCAGCGAGACACGACCGAAGTCCATCGCGACGGTCGTCGACCGCTTGTTGGGGGTGGCGGAGAGGTCGTCGTGCGACGCACTCGCCTCGGTCATCACCGCCTCGGTGGTCAGCGGCATGATCTCCGAGACCGACCCGACGAAGGTGGTCTTCCCGACGCCGAACCCACCGGCCACCACGATCTTGGCCGACATCGTCGCGGCACGGGCCATCCCGGCCGCGGGCTGGGGCGGCTGTGGCCTAGAGCCGACGGAGTCCACTCAACACCCTTTCCATCAGCGCGAGGTCCGGCGCGTTGCCGGGGGTGCTCGCGGTCTGGTGAACGGTCACCGTGCCGTTCGAGGCCATGTCCCCGAGCAGCACCCGGGCCACGCCCAGGGGGAGCGACAACAGCGCCGCGACCTCGGCCACCGAGCGGGTCTGCTCGAGCAGCAGGTCGGCGACGGAGCGGTGCTCCATCGGCAGCCGTTCCAGCTGGCTGCGGGCCCGGTTGCTGACCGAGACCAGGGTCTCGATGGCCAGCTCGTAGCCCGACTTGGTCCGTCCCCGCGTCCAGGCGTAGGGCCGGACGAAGGCGGCACCACCCGCGGACGGGGGCACCGGCGGCGGCGCTGCCACTGGGTCGTACGTGGGGTTCTGCCCCGTGTTCTGGGCCGGTTGCGGCGCCGGCCGGTCCGGCCGGTCACCGCCCCGCTGGGCCTCCAGCTCGGCCGGGGTGGGCGGCAGCCCGTAGGCCGCCGACCCGCCGATGGGGCCGGTCACCTCGCCCGGGTTCGGCGGCGGGACCCGGCGCGCGGGGGCGGCACCCTCCGGCTCGACGTCGTCCTCCGGACGGTTGCGCCCCCATCGGCGCTTCTTGGGCGTGCGCTTGGAGTCCAGGCTGAACCCGTTCATGACGTCGGCGAACGTCGGCTCGGGGCCGTGTCCGCCCGGGTCCTGGGTCATCGGATCTCACCCGCTCTGGTCGATCCTCGGATGGGGTGCATGACGGTAACGCGTCCTCGGGTCCGGAGTCGTGGCCTCAGGGCCCGAACGAGCCCTGCAGCTCGGCGCGCAGCTCCGGGGTGAGCAGCTGGCCGACCCGGTCGACCAGCAGCGTCATCTCGTAGCCGACGAGGCCGATGTCGCAGCTCGGCGAGGCGAGCACGGCCAGGCAGGACCCGTCGCTGATCGACATCAGCAGCACGATCCCGCGGTCCATCTCGACGACGGTCTGCACGACGCCACCGGCGTCGAAGCAGCGCGCGGCGCCCTGGGTCAGGCTGACCAGACCGGATGCGACGGCGGCGAGCTGGTCGGCCCGGTCGCGCGGCAGCCGGTCGGAGGCGGTCAGCAGCAGTCCGTCGGTCGACACCACGATGGCGTGCGCGACACCCGGGACGCGCTCCGCGAAGTTGGTGACCAGCCAGCCGAAACGGCTCTGGCTCGGCTGTGCCTGCGGTGCCCTCACTGGTTCTCCTCGGGGTCGGACGAGTTCGGTCGGTCCGCGGCGGGCTCGGGGGTGCCGGTCGCGGTGGTGTCCTGCGGGGCCCGGGGGCCCTGCCGGTCGTGCTGGTCCTGCGGGTCGTGCTGGTCCTGCGGATCGGAGTCGCCGTCGACCGTCTCGGTCGTGCCGGTGAGTGCGTTGCGACGGACACCGGAAGCGCTCTCCCGGCCCTGACGCACGCCCTGCTGGTAGCTGGCGAGACGGCCACGGACGCTCTCGGCGTCCCTCGGCTCCGCCGGAGCGGGGCTGAGCACGGTCGATCCTGCCGCACTGCCCGGGAGCAGTCGCGCCCGCGGGCGTCGCTTGGGCAGTCCGGCGGTCGTCAGCTCGTCACCGGCGGTCTCCGACTCGTCGCCGTCGGTGGCCTCGCGGGCCTGCCGCCAGACGTCGTCGTCGGGGGAGGCGAAGGCCGCCGGGGGCGCCGGGGCGTCGGCCGTGGCAGGGGCCGGGGCACCGGCCGGGGCGCCACCGTTCGGGCCGGCGGCGTCCTGCCAGCGGACCGGCACCGACCGGTTCGAGCGGAACCAGGCCGAGGCGATGTCGTCGAAGATCGGGGTGGTCTGACCCATGTCGAACCCGGTCTGGGCCCGGGCCGACTCGACCGCCCCGGGGCGCCGGAGCTGACCCCGATCGCCCTCGACGGCCACCTTCGGCGCGAACAGCTCGTCCTGCGAGGAGCCGGCGGAGGCCGCGGCGAGGCTCGCCGGACCGCCGGCCCGGCCACCCTCGCGCTTCGGCAGCGGTGCGGGCTCCTGCCGGCCCGTCGCCGGCTGGACCTGCTGACCCGGACGCGCCTGCTGCTGGACCGGCTGAGCCTGCTGGGGTGCGGGCTGCTGCGGGCCGCGGGCCGGTGCCGGGGGCGGGCCCTGGCGGCCCGGACCGCGGGTGGGCAGCGCCGGCCCGGCGCCGCGGACCGGCATGACCGGGCGGCGCGACGGCGAGGGGCGGGTCCCGTTGGTGCGGGCCGGGAGCGGTCCGCCCATCGGCGTGCGGCCGGACGTGCGGACCGTCGGGAATCCCGCGGTCTCGGGGTCGCTGCGCGTCGGGCCGGTGTCCCCGGTCCTGCCATCGCCGGTGCTGCTGTCCCCGGTGCCGCTGTCTCCGGGCCCGGTGCTCCGGGCGGCGCCGTCCTCGGCTGCGGTGTCCGCGGGGCGGGCGCCGTCGGCACCGGTTCCGGGAGTGTCCGTCGAGCCGGCGGCACCGGCGGCACCGGTGGCGTCGTCCTCGGCGAGGTCGGGCCCGGTGTGGCCCGCCTCGACCTCGGCGACCCCGGAGGTGTCGGCGTGGTCGGTGTCGCCGGACGGGGCGCTCACCTCGGTGTCGGCAGTGTCCGCGGCGCCGGCCTTGTCCTGGGCGTCACCGTCGGTGCCGGGGACGTCCGCGCGGTCGGCGGGGGCCGGGGGGAACGGCGCGATGCCGTTCGTGCGGGCCGCGACCGGGGTCTCCTGCGGGGTGGTCCCGTCGGTGGAGTCCTCGGCGGCGCCGTCGGTGTCCCGGTCGGCGACCGTGCCGGTGATCCGGTGGTCCGGGGTCCCGTCGGTGCCCGGGGCGGCACGGTCCTGATCGGCACTGTCCTGACCGGCCCCGTCCCGGTCGTCGGATCCGGCGTCGGTCGCCTCGGAGCGCTCGTCGTCGGCCGGGGCCTGCCGGTGGTCCTCGGGACCGTCGCCGATCGCCCGGTCCAGGACGACGGTGTCGTCCATGTCGCGGTCACCGCGTGCCCGGGCCGCGGTGGCCGCCGCGGCGGCGCCCACCAGCCCGAGTGCGGCCGCCGCCGACGGGGCAGCGGTGCCGCCGGAGCGGTCCGCCTCGGTGCCGGCGCGTTCGGTGCTGTCGGCCTTGTCGGTGCCGTCGGTGCTGTCGGTGCCGTCGGCCAGGGCCGCGGTCGACTCGGTGCCCTCGGTGCCGTCCTCTGTGTCGGCGAGGGCCTCGGCGCCGGGGCCGGCGTCGCCGGACGGGCGGTCGTCGGCGCCGTGCGGCGCGGGGCCGGTGCCCCGGAACGCCTCGGCGCCGCGCGGGGAGTCGCCGTCGGCGGGACCAGGGCCTGCCTCGTCGGCCGGGGTGAAGACGTCGGCCGGGGTACGCGCGTCGCGCCCCCCGTCCTGCGACGGCGCGAAGGCCGACAGACCCTGCGGGGCGGACCCGTTCAGGGTCGGGGCCGGTCCGTCGGCGGTCTGCCCACCGGCGTCGCCGGGGGCCGCGTTCTTCGTCAGCGACGACCCCGGACGGCGCGTCGGCAGGCTCGAGCCCGAGCCGTTGCGCGGCGTCGTGGACGAGGACGCACCGGCCTCGAAGGTCGGGGTCATCGGGCCGTCGGAGCCCGCGACCATCGATGGCAGCGGACCACCGCGACCGTTCCCGTTCACCGCGGTCGGGGCGGCCGACGGGGGCCCGTCGGGTGCTCCGCCACCGGTCAGCGCCGGGGCGGGCACCTGCGGGGCGTGCTGGTCGCCACCCTGGGGCGGCACGCCGCCCCAGCCGCCCGGATCGCCGTCGCGGCGCTGCTCGGGCAGCTGCGCCGAGGGCACCAGCTGCGGCGGCACGGTCACCGAGGCGCTCAGCCCACCGGAGCCGCCGCCGACGGCGGCCGAGGCGAGCCGGACGCCGACGCGGTGCCGGGCGGCCAGCCGACCGACCACGAACAGACCCATCCGCCGCGACGCCGACACGTCGACCTCGGCCGGGCCGGACAGACGCTGGTTGGCGTCGACCAGCTCGGAGTCGGTCATGCCGACGCCGCGGTCGGAGATCTCGATCAGCAGCGACTCGTCGGCGGTGCGGGTCGTCGTCATGACGACCTGCGAGTCCGGCGGCGAGAAGTTCGTCGCGTTGTCCAGCAGCTCGGCCAGCAGGTGCACGAGGTCGTTCGCGGCACGACCGGCGATCGTCGCGTTCGGCGGGGTCTGCACGACGACCCGCTGGTACTGCTCGACCTCCGACACCGCGGCCCGCAGGACGTCCACGACCTGCACCGGCGCCACGTTCCGCTTCGCCAGGTCGGTGCCCGCGAGGACCAGCAGGTTCTCGCTGTTGCGGCGCATACGGGTCGCGAGGTGGTCCAGCTGGAACAGGTTCGACAGCTGGTCCGGGTCCTGCTCGTTGCTCTCCAGCTGCTCGATCAGCTGCAGCTGGCGCTCGACCAGTGCCTGCGACCGGCGGGAGAGGTTGACGAACATCGAGTTGACGTTCTGCTGCAGCGCGGCCTGGTCGGCGGCGAGGCGGATGGCCTGGCCGTGCACGGCGTCGAAGGCCCGCGCCACCTGGCCGATCTCGTCGCGGCTGTCCAGCGGGACCGGCTCGACGAGCGCGTTCGGTGCCTGACCGGAGCGCATGCCCTGAACCGCCGCGGGCAGCTTCTGCTCCGCGACCTCGAGCGCCGAGCTGCGCAGCAGGCGCAGCGAACGGACCATCTGCCGGCCCAGCAGCAGGATGATCCCCGCGGTCAGCAGGATCGTGAGCATCAGCAGCACGGAGTTGAGGCCCGCGGTGTTGCCCGCCTGTTCGGCGGCCCTGGCCCGGCCGTCGACGAACGCCTGCTGGGCGGCCGCCGTGGACTGGTCGACCGCGGCGACCGACCGGTCGACGGCGGTGTTCCACGCGTTCGGGTCGACCGGCGGTGCGACGCCCGGCGGGACCGACAGCGCCTGGTCGCGCAGGGCGTTGCGCTCGGCGTTCGCCTGGCCCGCGGCGAAGTTCCCGAAGGACTGGGCCTGCTCCGGCGTCAGCGACGACTGGAAGTCACCGGCCGCGGCCTGGAACGAGGCCTCGGCGCCGGTGGCCTGTGCGCGCTGCTGCTCCTCCAGCGTCCCCGCGGCGAGCGCGCCACCGATCACGGTGCGCTCGAGCTGCAGGGCCTCGCGGGCGCTCGCCCCGGCGGTGATCGCCGTGGTCAGACCCGCGGTGTCGGCGGTCTGCAGCCGCCCCACCAGGGCCCGGTCGAGTCCCAGCGTGCGCTGGACGACCGCGGTGTAGCGGCCGGTGAGGTCGGCGGCCGGGGTCGGGCCCTCGGCGACCTGCGACCGGATGACCGGCAGCTGGCCCAGTGTGGTGTCCGCCTGCCGGCGGGCCGTGGCCAGGTCGGGGGCCTGCTGCTCGGCGGTGTCGAGCCCTGCCGTCGTGGCCTGCAGCGCCTGGTCGGTCGTGGCCTGCGCCCGTTCGACGACGGCCCGGTCACCGAGCCGGTTGCCCGCCACGAAGCGGACCGCGGCGTCGCGCTCGTTCTGCAGCGCGCCGGTCAGCGTCTCGATCTGGCGGTGCACGTCGACCAGTCCGCTGCCGCGGCTGAGCTCCTCGGCCACGTTGGCCTGGTCGACGACGCGGATGGCGCCGATGGACAGGGCGAGGACCGTGGGGACCAGGCCGACGACCGCCAGCTTGGCGACCAGGCTCCAGTTCCGCGGGTCGAGTCGCTCCGACCACGTGCTCGGGCGTTCCGTGCTGGTCACGGTGGTCACGGCGAGATCTCCCTGTCGGTCTCCGGTCCGGGGACGGGCGGCGCGGCGGGCACGAGGTCGGGGAGCATCAGCTGGTCCGGTGCGCCTTTCGGGGTCACGACGGGACCGCTCGACCGCATCGCGACCGACACGGGGCGGCGGTTGCCGCGTCCCGGGGGAGTCGGACGGATAGGATCGTGTCGGGTCCCGTCTGTGCGTGACGGACGGCTGCCGAGTCTAGCCCCCGGAACCCTCGTCTCCCGAGTGGCGTATGGCCGGTTGCTTCGTCGTCACGTGACGTGACACACGCCGACCGTTCGTCTCCGCTCGGCGTCCGGCGGACCCGCCACGCCGACCGTTCGTCTCCGCTCGGCGTCCGGCGGACCCGCCACGCCCCGTTCTCCGGCCTCGAGAGGATTCGTTCCGTGACCGACGGCCCCCTGATCGTGCAGTCCGACAAGACGCTGTTGCTCGAGGTCGACCACCCCGACTCCGCGGCGGCCCGTGCGGCCATCGCGCCCTTCGCCGAGCTGGAGCGGGCACCCGAGCACGTCCACACCTACCGCGTCACCCCGTTGGCCCTGTGGAACGCGCGTGCCGCCGGGCACGACGCCGAGCAGGTCGTCGACGCGCTGGTCCGCTGGGCCCGCTACCCGGTCCCCCAGCCGCTGCTGGTCGACGTCGTCGACACGATGGGGCGCTACGGGCGGCTGCAGCTGTCCAACCACCCCGCGCACGGCCTCGTCCTCACCGCGCTGGACCGTGCCGTGCTGGAGGAGATCCTCCGGCAGAAGAAGATCAGCCCGATGCTGGGCGCCCGGGTGGACGACGACACCGTCGTGGTCCACCCGTCCGAGCGGGGGCACCTGAAGCAGGCGCTGCTCAAGGTCGGCTGGCCCGCCGAGGACCTCGCGGGCTACGTCGACGGCGAGGCCCACCCGATCGCCCTGGAGCAGGACGGCTGGACGCTGCGCGACTACCAGCGCCACGCCGTCGACGGGTTCTGGGAGGGCGGCTCGGGCGTGGTCGTGCTGCCCTGCGGCGCGGGCAAGACCCTGGTCGGTGCGGCCGCGATGGCCAAGGCCGGCGCGACCACCCTGATCCTGGTCACCAACACCGTGTCCGGGCGGCAGTGGAAGCGCGAACTCGTCGCGCGGACGTCGCTGACCGAGGAGGAGATCGGCGAGTACTCGGGCGAGAAGAAGGAGATCCGCCCGGTCACCATCGCCACCTACCAGGTCGTCACCCGCAAGACCAAGGGCGAGTACAAGCACCTGGAGCTGTTCGACTCCCGCGACTGGGGCCTGGTCGTCTACGACGAGGTGCACCTCCTGCCGGCCCCGGTCTTCCGGATGACGGCGGACCTGCAGTCCCGTCGCAGGCTCGGCCTCACCGCGACCCTGGTCCGCGAGGACGGCCGTGAGGGCGACGTGTTCTCCCTGATCGGCCCCAAGCGCTACGGCGCCCCGTGGCGCGACATCGAGGCCCAGGGCTGGATCGCGCCGGCCGAGTGCATCGAGGTGCGGGTCACGCTGACCGAGGCCGAGCGCATGTCGTACGCGACGGCCGACGCCGAGGAGCGCTACCGGACGGCGTCGACGGCGGACACCAAGCTCAACGTCGTGCAGGCGATCCTGGACCGGCACAAGGGGGAGCAGACGCTGGTCATCGGGGCCTACCTGGAGCAGCTCGACGCGCTGGGGGAGAAGCTCGGCGCCCCGGTCATCCAGGGCTCCACCCGCAACCGGGAGCGCGAGAAGCTGTTCGACGCCTTCCGCCGCGGCGAGATCACGACCCTGGTCGTCTCCAAGGTCGCGAACTTCTCCATCGACCTGCCGGAGGCGACGATCGCGGTGCAGGTCAGCGGGACGTTCGGGTCCCGGCAGGAGGAGGCCCAGCGGCTCGGCCGGCTGCTGCGCCCGAAGAACGACGGTCGCCAGGCGCACTTCTACTCGGTGGTGTCCCGCGACACCGTGGACACCGACTACGCCGCGCACCGGCAGCGGTTCCTCGCCGAGCAGGGCTACGCCTACCGGATCGTCGACGCCGACGACCTCCTCGGGCCCGCCCTGCCCGACGCCGGCTGAGCACGCTCACCCGGACGCGCGACCTCCGCGCGTCGCTGATCAGGGGCACACTGAGTCGAGTCCACGACGCCGGAGGAGGGCGCATGCCGACCGCCCTCTGGGTCCTCGTCGGGGTCGCGGCGTGGCTGGTCGTGTCGGTCGTCGTCGCGCTGGTGCTCGGGCGCGTGCTGCGCATGCGGGACCGGCAGGTGCCCGAGCCGCCGCCCCGGCCGGGTCCGCCGTCCGCGGTGCCGCCGGTGCGGCGTCGTCCGGTCGAGCCGCCGCCGTGCGGCCGTCCGCAGAGGCCCCGCCCGCCCGGCTGAGCGCCGCCGTGACCCCGGGCCGGGCGGTGCCGGGCCCTGAGACAGGCGGTGCCGGGCCCTGAGACGGGGCGGTGCGGTTCCGGGTCGGTCTCCGGGCTCGTCCCGAGTCCCGGCGGGCGCCCGGGCGACACCGTGGAGCCATGGAGAACAACACGAGCACGACCGGTACCGCGTCGACCGGGACCGACGCCTTCGAGAGCGCCGAGCGCGGCACCGGGATCATCGAGAACGGCACCGAGATCAGCACCGAGAGCAACACCGAGATCACGGGGATCACCGGGTTCGACGAGCAGCCGACCGCCCGGATCGCCGCGGATCCCGACGCCGGAGGTACCGGACGCACCGAGACCGATCCGGTCACCGACCGGGTGCCGATGGTCGAGGAGAGCGCGACCCCTGCCCCCGCTCCCACCGCCGCTCCCGCCGCCTCCGGCCCCGACGCGGCCGGGCCCGGCCCGTTCGGGGACCTCGGGGCCGGCGCTCCCGGGCCGTCCGCGCACCCCGGCACGCCTGCCGGAGGCCCCTCCGGCGCCGGGCCCCGGCCCGCGACGCCCGGGATCGGCGACCGCGTCGCCGCGTTCCGGCTCCGGCGCAGCAGCACCGACCGGATGCTCGGCGGTGTCTGCGGTGGTCTCGCCGCCGACCTGGGTGTGGATCCCGCGCTGCTGCGCATCGCGGTCCTCGTCCTCACCCTGTTCACCGGCGGCGCGGCAGCGCTGGTGTACCTCGCCGTCTGGCTGATCGCGCCCGCCGCCTGAGCCAGTGCCGGGAGCTCAGTCCCTCCGTCGGCCCGCCCGGCCCGTCGTCACCCGGCCGTCGTCACCCAGCCCGTCGACACCCGGCCCGACCAGTTGGCCAGCCGTTCGGTCGGTCCCGCCTCCGGACGGTGCTCCACGACCGGCCCGAACGGCACCGGGCCGCCACGCGGCTCGGCGGGCAGGAACGCGCGGGCGGTGGCGAGCGCCGTCGTCGCCAGGTCCGGGTCGGCCTCCGGGTCCTGCCCGGTCGCGACGGCCAGGTCCCAGCCGTGCACGAGCGTCTCGTTCAGGAACACGGTCAGCGCGGTCCGCGCCGGGACCTCGCCGAACGCCAGCCGCGCGACCCGATCGAGCAGCGCCTCGCCCTCGGGGCCTGCCCAGACGGCCTTCAGCGCCGCCGCCTCGGCGACGTAGGCGGTCGCCGGGTCGTCGAGCACGTCCTCGCTGACCACCGGATGGGCCAGCGGGTCGGTCCCGGCGGCGATCGACGCCGGTCGGCGCAGCGTCGTGACCAGGTGCGCGAGCAGGGTGCGGACGTCGAAGCCGTCGCAGGGGGTGGGGTCGGCCATCCGGTCCGCGGGGACGGCCCTCGCGAGGTCGGCGACCCAGTCGAGGGCGGCCAGGTAGGCGGGACGGGGGTCGGTGGTGAGCGTCGCGTTCGTCATGGGCGTCAGCGTGCCCGCGATACCTGACATCTCCTGTCATGATTCCGTGGCACTCTCCGGGACGTGCGCGCCGACCGGCTCCTGTCCCTCGTGCTCCTGCTGCGTCACCGCGGCCGGGCGACCGCCGCCGTGCTCGCCCGCGAGCTGGAGGTCTCCGAGCGCACCGTGCTGCGCGACGTCGAGGCCCTGTCCGCCGCGGGCATCCCCGTCTACGCCGAACGCGGCAGGCACGGCGGCTTCGCGCTGCTGCCGGGCTTTACCACCGACCTCACCGGCCTGACCCCGGCGGAGGCGGTCGCGCTGCTCGGCTCCGGCGCGACGTCGACGCCCGGCGCGCTCGGGCTGGGCACGGAGTTCGCCTCGGCCATGCGCAAGATCGTCGCCGCGCTGCCGGACGCGGCCCGGGAGCAGGCCACCGACGCCGCCGGACGGGTACTCGTCCGGCGCGGTGGCTGGCTGCGCGACACCGACGACGGCGCGACCACCGACGTGCTCACCGCCGTCCAGCGCGCGGTGTTCGGCGGGGTCCGGCTCCGCATCCGCTACCGGGCCGGGACCCGGCCGGGGGCGGAGCCCGGGCCCGCCGCCGAGCGCGTCGTCGACCCGGTCGGGCTCGTCCAGGCGGCGGGGCGCTGGTACCTGCTGGCGCTGCGCGACGGGGAGGACCGCACCTACCGGGTGTCGCGGATCGAGGAGGCCGAGCCGCTGGCCGAGGCCGCGCACCGGCCCGAGGGCGTCGACCTGGAGGAGCTGTGGCTGCGCCGTCGCGAAAACTTCCGGGCGCGGCGGCCCGGGCTCCGGGTCCGGCTCGCGCTGCCCGCCGACCGCCGGGAGGCGCTGTCCGCCGTCACGGTCGAGGAGGAGCGGACCCGGGACGGGACGACCGAGGTGGTCGCCGCGTTCGGGGACCTCGCCCACGCCGGACGGGCGCTGTGGCCGCTCCTGCCGGACGTGCGGGTGCTGGACCCGCCGGAGCTGCTGACGGCGTTGCGGGAGCGGGCCCGCGCGGCCGTCGCCGCGCTGGGGTGACCGCGACCCCCGACCGCGACCCCCGACGGGCGCCCCCCGGACGCGTCGCGGGGCGGCACCGGCGAACCGGTACCGCCCCGCGGGGTGGTGCTGTGTGCCTGGTGAGGCAGGACCGATCAGAAGTCCATGCCGCCCATGCCACCGGTCGGGTCGGCGGGGGCGCCGCCGCCCTTCTCCGGCTTGTCGGCGATGACCGCCTCGGTGGTGAGGAACAGGGCCGCGATGGAGGCCGCGTTCTGCAGCGCCGAGCGGGTCACCTTGGCGGGGTCGATGATCCCGGCCTTGATGAGGTCCTTGTACTCGCCGGTGGCGGCGTCGAGGCCCTCACCGGTGGGCAGGTTGCGGACCTTCTCCGCGACGACGCCGCCCTCGAGGCCGGCGTTGACCGCGATCTGCTTGAGCGGGGCCTCCAGCGCGACCTTGACGATGTTCGCGCCGGTGGCCTCGTCACCGTCCAGGCCGAGGCCCTCGAACAGGCCGGCACCGGCCTGGATGAGCGCCACGCCGCCGCCGGCGACGATGCCCTCCTCGACGGCCGCCTTCGCGTTGCGGACGGCGTCCTCGATGCGGTGCTTGCGCTCCTTGAGCTCGACCTCGGTCGCCGCGCCGGCCTTGATGACGGCGACGCCGCCGGCCAGCTTGGCGAGGCGCTCCTGGAGCTTCTCGCGGTCGTAGTCGGAGTCGGTGCGGTCGATCTCGGCGCGGATCTGGTTGACCCGGCCGGCGATCTGGTCGGCGTCACCGGCGCCGTCGACGATGGTCGTCTCGTCCTTGGTCACGACGACCTTGCGGGCGGTGCCCAGCAGGGACAGGTCGGCGGTGTCGAGCTTGAGACCGACCTTCTCCGAGATGACCTCGCCACCGGTCAGGATGGCCATGTCGGCGAACATCGCCTCGCGGCGGTCACCGAAGCCCGGGGCCTTGACGGCGACGGACTTGAAGGTGCCACGGATCTTGTTGACGACCAGGGTGGCCAGGGCCTCGCCCTCGACGTCCTCGGCGATGATGGCCAGCGGCTTGCCCGACTGCATGACCTTCTCCAGCAGCGGGAGCAGGTCCTTGACGGTCGAGATCTTGGAGGAGACGAGGAGGACGTACGGGTCCTCGAGCTCGACCTCCATGCGCTCGGCGTCGGTCACGAAGTAGGGCGAGATGTAGCCCTTGTCGAAGCGCATGCCCTCGGTGAGCTCGAGCCCGAGCCCGAAGGTCTGCGACTCCTCGACCGTGATGACGCCTTCCTTGCCGACCTTGTCCATCGCCTCGGCGATGAGCTCGCCGATCTGCGGGTCGGCGGCCGAGATGGAGGCCGTGGCAGCGATCTGCTCCTTGGTCTCGATCTCCTTGGCCGACTTCAGCAGCGCCTGGGAGACGGCCTCGGTGGCCTTCTCGATCCCGCGCTTGAGCGACATCGGGTTCGCGCCGGCGGCCACGTTGCGCAGGCCCTCACGGACCAGCGCCTGGGCCAGCACGGTGGCGGTGGTGGTGCCGTCACCGGCGATGTCGTCGGTCTTCTTGGCGACCTCCTTCACCAGCTCGGCGCCGATCTTCTCCCAGGAGTCCTCGAGCTCGATCTCCTTGGCGATCGACACACCATCGTTGGTGATGGTCGGCGCGCCCCACTTCTTCTCGAGCACGACGTTGCGGCCCTTCGGGCCCAGCGTCACCTTGACGGCGTCGGCGAGGGTGTTCATGCCCCGCTCGAGGCCGCGACGGGCCTCCTCGTCGAACGCGATCTGCTTCGCCATGGGGGTGTTGCCCTCCGATAGAGGTGAGTCGAGTGATCGGATGCGGTGCCCGCGACGGACGCCCGGCAACCCTGCGCCGGACTCACCGACCCGACCTTGGCACTCCACGGACACGAGTGCCAGTGGATGCTGAGCCCGTTTCTAGCACTCGCCCGTGGAGAGTGCAAGCGGGCCCGCCCGGCTGCGGGCCTCGCGCGGGGGCGGGCAGGATGGGGTCATGAGCACCTGGTCGCAGGCCGGTCCGCGCACCGTCTCCGAGCATGCCGCGGCGGTCGCGGCCCTGCTCCCGCCGACCGGGACCGAGCAGGTCGCGCTGGCCGAGGCGAGCGGCCGGGTGCTGGCCGAGGACCTGACGGCGGGCGTCGCGCTGCCGCCCTTCGACAACTCCGCGATGGACGGCTACGCGGTGCGCGCCGCCGAGCTGGCCGGCGCGTCCCCCGGGGCGCCGCTGGAGTTCGCGGTGTCGACCGACATCCCGGCCGGGCGCACCGACGTCCCCGCGCTGGCGCCGGGCACGGTCGCCCGGATCATGACGGGCGCCCCGGTGCCCGCGGGTGCCGACGCGATCGTGCCGGTGGAGCGGACCGACGCCGGCGTCGAGCGGGTCCGGATCACCGAGGCCCCCGAGGTGGGCGCGTTCGTGCGCCGGGCGGGGGAGGACGCGGCGGCCGGCGCCGTCGTGCTGCGGGCCGGGACCGTGCTGGCCGCCCCCCAGATCGGGCTCGCCGCCGCCGTCGGCCGGGCTGAGCTGCCGGTGCGCCGCCGCCCGCACGTGCTGGTGCTGTCCACCGGCTCGGAGCTCGTCGCCCCGGGCGGCGCGCTGGAGCCGGGGCAGATCTACGAGTCCAACGGCACGATGCTCGCCGTCGCGGTCCGGGAGGCCGGCGGGACCGCCGAGCAGCTGTCCTTCGTCCCCGACGACGTCGAGCGGTTCCGGGCGGTGCTCGCGGAGCGGGTCGGCGAGGGCGTGGACCTGGTCCTCACCTCCGGCGGGGTGAGCGCGGGCGCCTACGAGGTCGTCAAGGACGCCATGACCGGCCACGGCGTGGAGTTCGGCAAGGTCGCGATGCAGCCCGGCGGCCCGCAGGGCTGCGGACGGCTGGAGCTGGGCGGGGTCGAGGTCGCCACGGTCACCCTGCCCGGGAACCCGGTGAGCTCGCAGGTGTCGTTCGAGGTGTTCGTCCGGCCCGCGCTCCGGGCGGCGGTCGGCCATCCCGCGCCGGCGCGGCCGGTGGTGACCGCGCGGCTGTCCGGGGCGCTCTCCTCGCCCGCCGGGCGCCGCCAGTTCCGGCGCGGCCTGCTCGACGCCGCAGCCGGGACCGTGTCGGAGGTGGGATCCACCGGGTCGCACCTGATCGCGGCGCTCGCCAGGGCCGACTGCCTGATCGACCTGCCCGCCGACACGACCGCCGTCGCCGACGGCGAGCAGGTCGCGGTCTGGCTGCTCGACGCCCCGTGACCCGACGTCGGTGGTCGTGCGTGTGCCGCGCCGAACGGTGACCTGCGGAGCCGAGCGGGCCGGCATGGCGTCCGGGTGTCGCCAGCAGGACTGCGCTGTGCAACGGGCCTGCCACTCACGCGGATGTGCGGCTGCGCCGAAAGTGTGAGCTGTTTCATGGGCAGCCGGGGCAACGATCTCACCGCGCGCGACGTCGTGGAGGGTGTCCGTTCGGCCGAAAGAGGTAGATCACGGCGGACATCCGTCGTGATCTGGACTGCCGGTCGTCGGAGAGGAATACTTTCCGCTGTGGAGGGGTAGACCCTTTACAGCACAAGACCCACCGCCCGTCGCTGGGGAGCGGACGAGCGGTTCCACGGCCGGGGTCGTCGTCTCGGGGGACGACGGCCCCGGCCCTTTTTGTGCCGTCGACCGGGCCCGCGGGATCGCGCACCGCATGCGGACGGCGTCGGGCATGAACGGCCGATCGTTCCACCGGTCGCACCCCGGCACGGGGACCCCCGGATCCTCGGCGTGTCCCGGTCGTCCCGCCGGACGGGCGTCCGTGGTGCCCGCGTAGCGTTGGTGATCCCCTACCGGAGCATCAGGAGCCGACGACCCACCATGGCCGAAGGAACCGGGACCTCCCCGACCCACATCGCCCGGCTGGTCCGGGACGCGATCCCCCCGATGCACCCGGGTGGCCGTCCGATCGTCGCCGGTGTGGCGCTCGCCGCGGCGGGAGTGCGCGCCCTCACCGGCCGCGGCACCCTGCCGGGCCTGCTCGCCACCGCGGCCACCGCGCTGTTCTTCCGCGACCCCGTCCGCACCCCGCCGCTGCGCACCGACGCCGTGCTGGCCCCCGCCGACGGCACGGTCGCCACCGTGACCGAGACGGTCCCGCCCGCCGAGCTCGACCTGCCGCGCGTCCCGCACACCCGGGTCTCGATCTTCCTGACCGTGCTGGACGTGCACGTCCAGTGGGTGCCGGTGCACGGCCGCGTCGCGCGGGTCCAGTACACGCCCGGCACGTTCCTGTCGGCGGACCTGGACAAGGCCAGCGAGGACAACGAGCGCAACGCGATCACCGTGGTCCGCGCCGACGGTGTCGGGGTCGGGGTCGTGCAGATCGCCGGCCTGCTGGCCCGCCGGATCGTCTGCGCCCTGCGCGACGGCGACGAGGTCGCCGCGGGCGAGCGGTTCGGTCTCATCCGGTTCGGGTCGCGGGTGGACACCTACCTCCCGCCAGGGACGACCGCGCTGGTCCGCCCCGGCCAGCGGACCGTGGGCGGGGAGACCGTGCTCGGCCTGGTGGCCGAGGCGGCGGAGCGCTGAGGTCGTGGGGATGTCCCGCCCCGCCGGCGGATACCCGGCCGGCGTGCGGCTGCTGCCCAACGCGGTCACCGTCCTCAACCTCTGCGCGGGCCTGACCGCGGTCTACTTCGCGCTCCAGTCGCGCTTCGACTTCGCGATCGTCGCCATCCTCGTGGCCGCGCTCTGCGACGCCCTCGACGGTGGCCTGGCCCGGCTGCTCGACGCGTCCAGCCGGATCGGCGCCGAGCTCGACTCGCTGGCCGACCTGGTGTCCTTCGGCGTCGCCCCCGCCCTGGTCATCTACATCTGGGCGTTCGAGGGGACCCGGGCCGGCTGGATCGTGGCCCTGGTGTTCGCGGTGTGCATGGCGCTGCGCCTGGCACGTTTCAACACCCTGATCGACGACGACAGCGCCCCGCCGTTCGCCCGCGAGTTCTTCGTCGGCGTCCCGGCCCCCGCGGCCGCGCTGACCGCGGGCATCCCGCTCTACCTCTGGCTGCACTTCGGCCAGGGCTGGTGGTCGGAGCGGCCGCTGGTCGGGGTCTGGGCGCTGGTCACGGCCGGGCTCATGGTCAGCCGCATCCCGACGCTGTCGCTCAAGACGGTCCGGGTCTCGCCCCGCGCCACCCGCTGGCTGCTGGTCGGCGTGGCCGCGGTCGTCGCGATCCTGATCACGATCCCGTTCCTCGGCATCGCCGTCGCCGGGGTCGCCTATCTGCTGCTCCTGCCCTGGACGGCCTACCGCTACCGCTGGCTCTCGCGCCACCCCGAGGCGTGGGACGTGCCGACCCGCCAGCGCCGCGCCGTCGCCCGCGCGGCCCGGTCCGCCCGTCGGCTCGGTCTGCGACCGCCGCTGCGCCGCCGGGTCGCCGGCCGGGCCGGGGCGGTGGCCAGGGGTGTCCGGCGACGGCTCGACCCGGAGGGCGAGGCCCGCCGCGACGGCCTGCGCGACACCCGCGCCGTCCGGGACCCGCGCGGTCCGGGCGTCGCCGCCGCGCCCCGCGGTTCCGGCCGCCGCCTCGGCCTGCGCCGTCGCTGACCCCGACCCTCCGGAGGACCGCCCGTGCTGGAGCTCGTCGCCCGACTGGCCCCCGCGGCCGCCGACGCCCGCCGTGGTGTCGTCCGGCTGCACCCCGAGGTGCTCGCCGCGCTCGGCCTGCGCTCCTGGGACGCGGTGACCCTCACCGGGGCCCGGGTCACCGCGGCGCTCGCCGTCGCCGGTGCGCCGGGCGACCCGCACGGGCAGGCCCGGCTCGACGACGTCACCCTCTCCAACGCCGGGCTGACCGACGGTGCGACCGTCGTCGTCGCGCCGGCGCCGGTCACCGCGGCCCGGGAGGTGCGCCTGGTCGGGTCCGCGCTGACCACCGCCACGGTCGCCCCGGCGACGCTGCGACTCGCCCTGATGGGGAAGGTCCTGGTACGCGGTGACGCCGTGTCCCTGCTCCCGCAGGACATCGCCCCGGCGGCCGGGTCCGACGTCCGCTCGGTGCGTCGTGCGCTGGCCGCGGCCGTCGGCGGGACGTGGACCTCTGAGCTGCTGACCGTCGCCGTCGCCGATCCGGCCGGACCGGTGGTGGTGACGCCGTCGACGGTGGTGGGCTGGCAGGGCGGTCGGGACACCGGGGACACGGGGGATTCCGGGGACACCGGCGGCACCGCCCCGGCTGCGCTCGGGGGCCCCGGCCCTGGCGGGCCCGTCAGGTCCCCTGCGTCCCTGGCCACCGCCACAGCCTCGGCCGCTGCCGCGGGAGCCGCTCCGGGGGCCGTGGAGGGGCCCGGTGGGCCCGCCGGATCCACCGAGCCGGTGGTGCCGCTGGAGGACCTCGCCGCGAACGAGGCCGTCGCGCGCCGGCTGCTGGACTGGTTCGAGCTCATGTTCCGCCGCCCGGAGCTGCTGACCCGGCTCGGCGGCGACGCCCGGCTCGGCGTGCTCGTCTCCGGGCCGGAGGGCGCGGGCAAGGCGACCCTGGTGCGCAGCGCGGCCGCGGCGGCGGGCGCGCGCTGCGTGGAGCTCGTCGCCCCGGCCGTCGCCGCCGTCGAGCCGGCCGCCGCGGCCGAGCGGGTCCGGGCGGCGATCGCCCGGGCCCGCACCGGTGGGTCCGGCGCGACGGGTGCCGACGGCCCCGCGGTGCTGCTGGTGCACGACGCGCACGCCCTGCTCCCCGCCGCCGACCCGCCGCCGCTGGCCACCCTGGTCCTCGACGAGCTGCGCGCGGCGACCGCGCCCGGCGGGCCGGCGCTCGTGGTCACCAGCGCCGAGCCGGAGGCGCTGGACCCGCGGCTGCGGGCCCCCGACCTGGTGGACCGCGAGCTGTCGGTCGGCCTGCCCGACACCGCGACCCGGCGTGCGCTGCTGGAGCGGCTGCTGGCCGACGTCCCCCGTGCCGACGACGTCGACCTGGGCGCGGTCGCCGCCCGCACCCCCGGCTTCGTCGTCGCGGACCTGGCCGCGGTCCGCCGGGAGGCCGCGGTGAGCGCGGCGCTGCGCGGCAGCGGCGCCGAGCCCACCGAACAGGTCCACCAGTCCGACCTGCTCGACGCCGTCGGCTCGGTCCGCCCGATCTCGCTGTCCGGTGGTGGCACCCTCGGCAGCGGCGGGCTCACCCTCGACGACGTCGGCGACATGACCGAGGTCAAGGCGGCCCTGACCGAGGCGGTGCTGTGGCCGCTGCGCCACCCGGACTCGTTCGCCCGGCTCGGGGTCGACGCCCCGCGCGGGGTGCTGCTCTACGGCCCGCCGGGCGGCGGCAAGACGTTCCTGCTGCGTGCGCTCGCCGGCTCCGGTGACCTCAACGTGTTCGCGGTGAAGGGCGCCGAGCTGCTCGACAAGTACGTCGGCGAGTCCGAGCGGGCGGTCCGCGAGCTGTTCCGCCGCGCGGCCGAGGCCGCTCCGGCACTGATCTTCCTCGACGAGGTCGACGCGCTCGCCCCGCGCCGCGGGGGCTCCACCGACGCCGGGGTGGCCGACCGCGTCGTCGCCGCGCTGCTGACCGAGCTGGACGGGGCCACACCGCTGCGCGAGGTCGTCGTGGTCGGGGCGACCAACCGGCCCGAGCTGATCGACCCGGCGATGCTGCGCCCGGGCCGGCTGGAGCGGCTGGTGTTCGTCCCGCCGCCGGATGCCGACGCGCGGGCGGACATCCTGCGCGCGGCGGGCCGCGACGTGCCGCTGGCCGACGACGTCGACCTCGACGCGCTCGCCTCCGAACTGGACGGTTACTCGGCGGCGGACTGTGCGGCGCTGCTGCGTGAGGCGGCACTGACCGCGATGCGGGAGTCCCTCGACGCGGGCGAGGTGACTGCGGCGCACCTGGCGACGGCACGTCGCACCGTGCGGGCGTCGCTGGACCCGGCGCAGGTCGCCGAGCTGGAGGCCTACGCCCGCCGCCGCAGCGACGGCTGAGTCGCCGCGGCCCGGGGCGGCGCAGCGCCCCTGGAACGGCGCAGCACCCCGGGAACGGCGCTGCGCCCCGGATCGACGCAGCACCCTCGGAACAGCACAGCGGGCCCCTGAACAGCGCAGCGGCCCCGGACGGATCGTCCGGGGCCGCTGCGGTCGGTCGGGTCAGGCGGCGGAGAAGTCCCGCGTCACGATGACGATGACGCCGGGCGTCGCGTCCTGGATGCCGTCGAAGCGGGGCTCAGAACGGATGCCGAACTTCTTCGCGATCTCCTCGGCCGCGGCCTTCTCGGTGGTGCCCTGCCGGTAGTAGACGGTCGTGGTCGGGATGACGCCCTGGGAGTAGTTCTGCACCTGGGACACGGTCCAACCGTTGGTACGGAACTCCCCGGCCGCCTTCTCGGCGAGACCGCGGATGGTCGAGTTGTTGTAGATCCGCACGACCGGACGGGCCACGACCGCGGACCCCTCTCCGGCGGCGGAGCCGGAGCCGCCCTGGCCCGCGGAGCCGGGGCCGGAGCCCGCGGCGGGCGGCGGCGCGGCGACGGCCGGGCCGGCGCCCTCGTACCCGGGGGAGCCCGGCGTGCCGGGCGCTCCGGGGGTGAACGGTGAGGTCTCCCCGGGCGTGCCCGGGGCGGGGGTGGCGCCGGTGCCGGGCACGGCGCCGTCGCCGGTGCCGTCCCCCGGAGCGGGGGCCGGGGCGGGCTCGGCCGACGCCGACGGAGGCGCGGCCTGGTTGCCGCCGTCCTCACCGCCGCCGGTGAGGCCGATCAGGCCGACGACAGCGGCGACCACACCGACGCCGACCAGCGCGATACCGGCGATCTTCAGCGGTGACTGCCCACCGGACGCGGGTGCGGTCATCGTGACCTCCTGGCTGTCAGGGCTCGAGGCCGAGGCGACGGGCGGCGCGGGTGCGCTGCCTGCTGGAGCGCAGCCGGCGCAGGCGCTTGACCAGCAGCGGGTCCACCGCCAGCGCCTCCGGCTTGTCGACCAGGGCGTTCAGCACCTGGTAGTAGCGGGTGGCCGACATGTCGAACAGCTCGCGGATCGCCTGCTCCTTGGCACCCGCGTACTTCCACCACTGGGCCTCGAACGCGAGGATCTCGCGTTCGCGGCGGTCGAGCTCGCGGGAGGACACGGCAGCGGTGCGCCGGTGCGCTCCGCGGCGTTCCGGCAGGGACCCGGCGGACTCCATCACGCTCCTCGAGCGGACGACGATCTCGTACTGCGGCGGCCCCGCCCGGGCACCGCGACGACGAACGACACGTCTGTCATTCGCGGTGCGGATTCAACCACAGGGGACCGACGGTCCCCGGCCGCGACGCGCCTGGAGAGCGGGTCGGTCCACAACGAAACCGCCCGGCCGGGTCACCTCCGGCGGCGACCGTAGGCTGCTCCGGTGACGGTTCTGCGCATCCGCATGGTCGGCGACCCCGTGCTCCACACCCCCACCCGCCCCGTCGTCACGGTCGACGACTCGGTCCGGACGCTGGTCGAGGACATGTTCGAGACGATGGCGGCCGCGAACGGCGTCGGCCTCGCGGCCAACCAGGTGGGCGTGGACCTGCGGCTGTTCGTCTTCGACTGCCCCGACGAGGAGACCCGCACCATGCGCCGCGGGCTCGTCGTCAACCCGGTGCTGGAGACCTCGGAGATCCCGGAGATCATGCCGGACCCGGACGACGACCAGGAGGGCTGCCTGTCGGTGCCCGGCGAGAACTTCGCGACCGGCCGGGCGGAGTGGGCCCGGGTGACCGGCACCGATCTCGACGGCGAGCCCGTGTCGTACGAGGGGCGCGGCTTCTTCGCCCGCTGCATGCAGCACGAGACCGACCACCTCGACGGGCGTCTGTACCTGGACCGGCTGATGGGCCGCCACCAGCGCGCGGCGAAGAAGATGCTCAAGCGCAACGGCTGGGGCTCGCCGTCGGACTCCTGGGACCCGTCGGCCGTCGAGGCGGAGGACGTCCCCCGGGGATGACCCCGGGGTCGACCCCGGGAGTCATACCCCGGTACTAGGGGTCGACCTGGGAGAACCGGCCCCACGACCGATGTGGCGGGGTGCTCCCCGGGGGCATCGTGGACGCCATGGTGCTCACGATCCTCGCAGTCCTCCCCGTCCTCGCCGTGCTGCTCGTCATGGCCGCGCAGCCGCTGTTCGAGCTGTGGGACGCCCGCGCGTCCGAGCGCGGCGCCGCCCAGCTCGGTGCGCAGGTCCCGCTGCCCGACGACGACGTGCCCGCGCTGCTGTCGGCCGCGCCCACCGCGTACCCGGAGGCGCTCGGCGACGTCGTCGCCCCGCTGCGGATCCCGGCGCAGCGCCGCCCGCTCACCCCGGTCGGCCGGAACGCCGCCCGGGTCTGAACGGCGCTACTCGACCAGACGGTTCTCCCAGGCCCACGCCGCGATCTCCACCCGGTTGCGGGCGTCGAGCTTGGACCCGATGTTGGCGATGTGGGTCTTCACCGTCGACAGCGACACGAACAGGTCCCCGGCGATCTCGGAATTCGTCCGGCCGCGGGCGACCGCCTTCACGACCTCCAGCTCGCGCGGTGAGAGCGTGGCGTGGACGTCGGCGCGGGCCGGCTCCGGCTCGGTCAGCCGCTCCAGCAGCCGCACGGTGACCGACGGCGACACCAGCGCGTCGCCCGCCGCGGCGGCGCGGACCGACTCGACGAGCAGCCGCGGGCCCGCCGTCTTCAGCAGGAACCCGCAGGCGCCCGAGCGCAGCGCACCGTAGACGTACTCGTCCAGGTCGAACGTCGTGACCACCACGATCCGCGGCGGGTCCGGGTCCGCGGTCAGCGCGCGGGTCGCGGCGATCCCGTCCATCCCCGGCATCCGGACGTCCATGAGCACGACGTCCGGGCGCAGCTCGCGGGCCATGGCGACGGCGTCGGTGCCGGTGGCGGCCTCCCCGACGACCTCGATGCCGTCCTCGGCGGACAGGATCAGCCCGAACCCGGTGCGCACCATCTCCTGGTCGTCGGCGAGCAGGACCCGGATCGCGTTCACCGGCCGTCCCCGGCCGGCACCTCGGCGACGACGATCCACCGGCCGGGGCCGTCCGCCCCGGCGTGCAGCGACCCGCCGAGGGCCTCCACCCGCTCCCGCATCCCCGCCAGCCCGTACCCGCCCGGGTCGCGCAGCGGGTTCTCCGTCCCGGTCCCGTCGTTGTGCACCACGGTCACCAGCCTGCCCGCCTGCAGATGGAGGCCGACCGACACCCTGCTCGCGCCGGGCGCGTGCCGGTGCACGTTGGTCAGTGCCTCGCGCACCACCCGGAACGCGGTCGCCGCGACGGCCGGGCCGAGCCGGGCCGTCCGCACCTCGGGTGCGATCTCCAGCCGGGCCCGGCCGCCGTCGGGGTCGAAGCGGGCGACGACGTCCTCGATGTCGTCGAGGCCGTGTCCGGGGGTGCGCACGGCCCCGTCCCCGGTGTCGTCCCCGGCGCCCGAGCGCAGCACGCCGACCATGCGGCGCATCCCGTCGAGGGCCTCGGCACCGGCCCGCTCGATCGCCTCCAGGGCCCGGCCGGCCTCCTCCGGGCGGCTGCCCGCGACCACCACGCCGGCCTGCGCCGCCACCACGATCGCGGTGACGTGGTGGGCGACGGTGTCGTGCAGCTCGCGGGCCAGCTCGAGCCGCTCCTCGTTGCGGGTCTGGGCGAGCCGGGCCGAGCGGCGCTGCCACAGCTCGCGCGCCGCGGTCGCGACGACCATCGTGCCGGCCCAGCCGACCACGGTCAGGCTGGCGAACACCTCGCGGTCGATGCCCGGCACGCGCAGCAGCGGCATGCTCACGATGACGCACAGCGACACCGCCGCCGTCACGATCACCGCCCGGACCGGTGCGGTCCGCACCGTCGACACCGTGACCACGGCCAGTGCGAACAGCTCGGTCAGCGACAGGAACGGGATCCCGCCGGTCAGCAGGGCCCCGACCGAGCCGCACACGGACAGCCCGAACGCGATCGCCGCGACGGGGAGCGGGCGGGTGCCCGTCCGGTACCGGAGGAGCACGACGCCCGCCACGAGCAGGCCGTACACCGCGCCGCTCGGTACCTGGACGCCCGAGCTCAGGCCCAGGGCGGCGTCGCACAGCGCCCAGAACAGGTAGGCGAGCAGCTCGAGCCCGACCAGGATGTTCCGGCCGCGGCGTGTTCCGGCGTTCATGGTGATCACGGTAGGGCGCGCCGTGGCCCGTCGCCCTCGGTCGGAAGTACGACGACCCCTCGGTGAACTCCGTACCACGGGCTGATGCCCCGGCGCCCTCCCGACGGCACCGTGAGCGCCATGATCCATGGTTCGCGGAATCCGGCCGACGTGCCCGAGCGGATCGCCGCCGCGACGGTGAACCTGGTCCGCACCTACGGGAGCGGCCGGGCCGCGGTCCGCGCGCTGGACGGGGTCACGCTGTGGCTGCCCGCGGGCCGGTTCACCGCGGTGATGGGGCCGAGCGGCTCGGGCAAGTCCACGCTGCTGCACTGCCTGGCCGGTCTGGACCGGCCGACGTCGGGGCAGGTGCTGCTGGGCGAGACCGACCTGGGGGCCCTGAACGAGTCCGCGCTGACCCGCGTCCGGCGTGACCGGATGGGATTCGTCTTCCAGGACGGCAACCTGCTGCCACACCTGACCGCGGGCGAGAACATCGACCTCGCGGCCTCGCTGGCCGGGCGCCGGCCGAACCACGCGTGGCGGGCCGAGCTCGTCGAGCGGCTGGGCATCGGTGACCGGCTCACCCACCTGCCCTCGGAGCTGTCCGGCGGGCAGCGCCAGCGCGTCGCGGTGGCCAGGGCGCTGCTGGGCCGCCCGGAGATCGTCGTCGCCGACGAGCCGACCGGCGCACTCGACACCCGTTCCGGGCGTGAGCTGCTGGGCCTGCTGCGGGCCTGCGTGGACGACTACGGCCAGACCGTCGTCATGGTCACCCACGACCCGCTGGCGGCCGCGGCGTCGGACCAGGTGCTGCTGCTGCGCGACGGTCGTGCCGCGGGCCGGCTGGACCGGCCCAGCCCGGACCGGGTGCTGTCCGCGATGGGCGCGCTCACCGGCACCGGCGCCCCCGCGATCGCCGACGCCACGATCACCGGTCCGGTGGCCCGGTGAACCCGGCGACCCGCGCGGCCGTCGCCGGGGCCCGGCGCAGCCCGCGTCAGCTGCTGCTGACCGGGCTCGCCGTGCTGGTGGCGACGGTGTTCGCCGCCGCGGCGGTGCTGCTGACGGCGAGCCTGCGCGCCGACCTCCTGGGGAACACGTCGTCGGTGCCCGCGGGCGCGACGTTCGCCCTGGAGACCGACACCTCGTCGGGGGCCGCCACGACGGAGCTGGAGGGCCGGCTGCGCGCGCTGTCGGGGGTGACCGCGGTGTCGACCTCCCGGTCGGGTGCGGTCGCCGTCGTCGCGGGCGGCGCGAGCGGCACCTGGTTGCTGAGCACCGACCCGATGACCGGGCCGCTGCAGGGGCTGGAGCCGCTGACGGCCGGTCGCCTGCCCGCCGGCCCGGGGGAGGCGCTGGTCGGGGCGAGCACCGCGGAGCGCACCGGGCTCGCCCCCGGCGCCACGGTCGGCCTCGGCGACCGCACGCTGACGGTCACCGGGGTGGTGCCGGTCCGTTCCGAGGGCATCGACTCGCTCGTCGTCCGCGACGACGACCCGGCCGCCGCCGGGCTGTCCGCCTACCGCACCGCGGTTGCCGGGAAGCCGGACCCGACCGCGCTCGCCGCCGTCCCGGGCGTCACCGGGGTCCGGACCGCCGACGACCAGCGCACCGAGGACCTGGCGTCGGCCTCGGCGTCGGCGGACGCGCTGCTGGCCGGGCTGTCGGTGTTCGTCGGGCTGGCGCTGGTCGCCGCGGCCGTGGTGGTCGCCTCGACGTTCCGGATCGTGCTGGCCCGCCGCACCCGTGAGCTGGCGCTGCTGCGCTGCGTCGGTGCGGGCCGCGGGCAGGTGGTGCGGTCGGTGCTGGCCGAGGCGGCGCTCACCGGGCTGGTCGCGGGGGTCGCCGGGGCAGCCGTCGCCGTCGCGGGCGGGTGGGTCGCCCTGGCGGCGGCGGGCGCGGCCGGGATGAACGCCCCGGCGCTCGTGGTGCCGTGGGGGCGGATCGCGGGATGCGTGCTGCTCGCCGTCGTCGTGACGGTGCTGGCAGCGCTGGCCCCGGCGCTCGCCGCCGGCCGGACCCCGCCGGTGGTGGCGCTCGGCGCGGCGGACGCGAGCGGTGCACGCGCGCCGCGGGCCCGGGTGCGGCTGTCGCTCGCCGCGGTCTCGCTCGTCCTGGCGGTGCTGCTCGCCGTCGCCGGCGTCGCCATGGGGAGCCCGCTGGGCGGGCTGGTGCTGGCTGCGCTGTCCGGGATGCTGGTGTTCGCGGCGCTCGTGGCGACCGGGCCGTTCGTGGTGTCCGGCGCCGCGGCGCTGGTGGCGCCGGTCGTCGCGCGGTGGGCGCCGGGGCGGATCGCGGTGGGCAACGCGCGACGGATGTCGCGGCGTACCGCGGCGATGACGACGGTGCTGTCGCTGGGCGTGGGGCTGACCGCAGCGATGCTCGTCGCCGTGGCAGGCGCCTCGGCGGACGTCACGGCGTCCCTCGAACGGGACTACCCGGCCGACATCGTCGTGTACGCCGACGCCGGCGAGGCCGCGTCGCTCGCGGCCCGGCTCGACGCCGTGCCCGAGCTGACCGCCCGGGAGGCCGACGGCCTCGTGCTCGTCGACCCGGCGCCGGGGGTCGACCCGGTGGCCGTGCGGACCGCGGTGGTGCGGGCCGCGGGCGACGCACCGGTCGCGTTCACCGCGGAGCTGCGCGAACAGGCCGAGACCACGGTCGGCGCCGTCCGCGGGGTCGGACTGGGCCTGGTCGGAGTGACGCTGCTGGTGGCGGTCGTCGGGATCGGGGTGACCCTGGCGCTGTCGGTCAGCGAACGGACCCGGGAGATCGCGTTGCTGCGCACGCTCGGGCTGTCGCGGGCCGCGTCACGGCGCGCGGTCGCGATCGAGGCGGCGCTCGCCGGCGCGGTCGCGGCGGTGCTCGGCGTCGTGCTGGGAGGTGTTTACGGCCTGCTGGCGCTGACGGCGTCCGGCCTCGGATCGCTCACGGTGCCGCCGCTGGGGCAGCTCGCCGGGCTGGCGGTCGCGGTGGTCGCGGTCGCGGTGCTCGCGTCGGTGGGGCCGTTGCGCCGCGCCGGGCGGATCGAGCCCGCGCACGGCGTCGTCGCGGCGTGAGCGCGTACCCGCGCGCCCGGACCGGGGGGTCGGGCGCGCGGGTGGCCCCGGTGGGTCAGTTCGCGGGCTCCAGCACGAACACCGGGATGACCCGGGAGGTCTTCTCCTGGTACTCGGCGTAGGGCGGGTAGGCCTCGACGGAGCGGTCCCACCACTCCTGGCGCTCGTCGCCGGTGACCTCGCGGGCCACGAACGTGCCGGTCTGCGTGCCGTCCTGGACCTGGACCTGCGGGTTCGCGACCACGTTGTGGTACCAGGCCGGGTGCTCCGGGGTGCCGCCCTTGGAGGCGATCATCGCGTACGAACCGTCGTGCTCGACGCGCATCACCGGCACGTAGCGCTTCTTGCCGGACTTCGCGCCGGTGGTCGTGACCAGCACGATCGGGCGGTCCATGACGGTGACGCCCTCGGTGGTGCCGTTCTCGAGGATCTTCTCGGTCTGCTCGCGGACCCAGTCGGTCGGGGAGAGCTCAGCGTTCTGCGTCATACCGGTGGAGAACCCGATACCACCGGTGATCATTCCTCGCAGCCGGGTGAGGGGCTGGTGTTCGTCGCCGGACGGTGCCTACGGTGCCGGTGCACGACCAACTGAACACGCGGGAGCTCCGTCGCGCGGGGCTGAGAGGGCGACTCGCCGGTCGCCGACCGCAGAACCGGCCGGGTAATGCCGGCCAGGGAGGACCGTCATGACAACGGCACCAGTGCGTCCGCAGCAGGTCACCACCGGCCCGATCCAGGGCTCGGCCAAGGCCTGGATCGAGGGCCCGGACGGCATCACCGTCCCGGTCCGGCGGATCTCGCTCTCCAACGGCGAGCACCACGACGTCTACGACACCTCCGGCCCGTACACCGACTCCGACGCGACCGTCGACCTGCACGCCGGGCTGCCCCGGCTGCGGGAGCCGTGGGTCGGGTCGCGGGAGCCGGGGACCCAGATGTCCTGGGCACGGGCCGGGATCGTCACCCCCGAGATGGCCTACATCGCCGTCCGTGAGCGGTGCGACGCGGAGCTCGTCCGCGCCGAGGTCGCCCGCGGCCGCGCGGTGATCCCGGCCAACCGCAACCACCCCGAGTGCGAGCCGATGATCATCGGCAAGCGGTTCCTCACCAAGGTCAACGCCAACATCGGCAACTCCGCGGTGAGCTCCTCGATCGCCGAGGAGGTGGAGAAGATGGTGTGGGCGACCCGGTGGGGCGCCGACACCGTGATGGACCTGTCCACCGGCAAGGACATCCACGAGACGCGCGAGTGGATCCTGCGCAACTCCCCGGTCCCGATCGGCACCGTGCCGATCTACCAGGCCCTGGAGAAGTGCAACGGGGACCCGGCCGCGCTGAGCTGGGAGATCTACCGCGACACCGTGCTCGAGCAGTGCGAGCAGGGCGTGGACTACATGACCGTGCACGCCGGGGTGCTGCTGCGGCACGTCCCGCTGACCGCCAAGCGGGTCACCGGGATCGTCTCCCGCGGCGGCTCGATCATGGCGGCGTGGTGCCTGGCGCACCACACCGAGTCGTTCCTGTACACCCACTTCGCCGAGCTGTGCGAGATCCTCCGCCGCTACGACGTCACGTTCTCCCTCGGCGACGGCCTGCGCCCCGGCTCGATCGCCGACGCCAACGACGAGGCCCAGCTCGCCGAGCTCGCCACCCTCGGCGAGCTGACGCGGATCGCGCGCGGGTACGACGTGCAGGTCATGATCGAGGGCCCCGGCCACGTCCCGATGGACAAGATCGTCGAGAACGTGCGGCTGGAGGAGGAGTGGTGCGACGAGGCGCCGTTCTACACCCTCGGCCCGCTGGCCACCGACATCGCGCCCGGCTACGACCACATCACCTCCGCGATCGGCGCCGCCCGCATCGCCGAGGCCGGGACCGCGATGCTCTGCTACGTCACGCCCAAGGAACACCTGGGGCTGCCGAACCGCGACGACGTCAAGGTCGGGGTGATCAGCTACAAGATCGCCGCGCACGCCGCGGACCTGGCCAAGGGCCACCCGCACGCCCAGGCCCGCGACGACGCGCTGTCGGCGGCGCGGTTCGAGTTCCGCTGGCGCGACCAGTTCGCGCTCTCGCTCGACCCGGACACCGCGACCGCCTACCACGACGAGACGCTGCCGGCCGAGCCCGCGAAGACGGCGCACTTCTGCTCGATGTGCGGGCCGAAGTTCTGCTCGATGCGGATCACCCAGGACGTCCGCGACTACGCCGAGGCGCACGGGCTGACCAGCGTCGAGGCGATCGAGGCCGGGATGGCGGAGAAGTCCGGGGAGTTCCGCGACGAGGGCGGCCGGGTGTACCTGCCGATCGCCACCGCGGACTGAGGCACCGGACCGGGGCGTGCCCCGCCGGGGCCGCGGGATCCCACCCGCGGCCCCGGCACCGTCTACCGTCGTCGGCGACCACGCACGACGCGGGAGCTCGCGGAACAGGCGGGCTGAGAGGGCGGCCGGGTCCCACCGGGACCGGCGTCGCCGACCGCGTACCGGCCGGGTAATGCCGGCCAGGGAGGACACGTCCATGGAGCCCACCGTCGGCACCACCCCGCCCCGGGTCATGACGATCGCGGGCACCGACTCGGGCGGTGGCGCGGGCATCGCCGCGGACCTGCGCACCTTCGCCGCCTGCGGGGTGCACGGCTGCCTCGCCGTCTGTGCGGTGACCGTGCAGAACTCGGTCGGGGTCACCGGCGTGCACACCGTCCCGGTCGAGACGATCGCCGGGCAGATCGCCACGGTCGCCTCCGACATCGGGCTGCAGGCCGCGAAGACCGGGATGCTCGCGAACGCCGAGATCATCGAGACCGTCGCGCGGGCCTGCGACGGATGCGACATCGGCGCCGGTCGGGCCACGCCGCTGGTCGTCGACCCGGTCGCGGCCTCGATGCACGGGGACCCGCTGCTGGCCGCCGAGGCGCTGGACGCCTACCGGCACACGCTGTTCCCGCGGGCCACGCTGGTCACACCGAACCTCGACGAGATCCGGCTGCTCGTCGAGCACGACGTCCACGACCGCGCGGGCCAGTACGCCGCGGCGAAGGCGCTGCACGCGCTCGGCCCGCGCGCGGTCCTGGTGAAGGGCGGCCACCTCGCCGAGGACACCGACGGCTGCCTGGACCTCCTCTACGACGGCGACACGGTCGTCGAGCTGCCCGGCCCGCGTTTCGACACCGGCCACACCCACGGCGGCGGGGACTCCCTGGCCGCCGCGATCGCGTCCGGGCTCGCCCGCGGGATGGAGCTGGAGGCGGCGGTGCGCTTCGGGAAGCGCTACATCGTCGAGGCGGTCCGGCACGCCTACCCGCTGGGCGCCGGGCACGGCCCGGTGTCCCCGCTGTGGGCCGTGCGGCCGTGGTGGGAGGAGGACGACTGACCCTGCGCACCCCCTTGGATGCGAGATGGATGCGATCTCAACAAATCCGAGGTCGGGAACGACCGGGCCCCGGCGGGCCGCAGATGCGGATCCCGGCTCGCGCGTCGCTCCGCGAAGGGTGCCCTGACCTGGGGATCGGTCGCTGTGGTCTGCATCGCACTTGCCGGTGGAGGTGTATACGCTTCCGCGCGATGAGCATCTTGGGCACCCGCGTCGTCCGCACCGAGGATCCGGTCTTCCTCACGCGCGGCGCGACCTACACCGACGACCTGACCGAGGAGCGGCTGACCGGGGCGTTGCACCTGACGCTCGTCCGCTCCCCGCTGGCCCACGCGACGATCACCTCGATCGACACCTCGGCGGCGCTCGCGTCGCCCGGCGTCGTCGCCGTCGTCACCGGGGCCGACCTCGACATCGCCCCGGCGCTGCTGTTCCCGGGCGCCAACAAGGCCATGACCCGCCCGTTCCTCGCCACCGACCGCGTGCGGTTCGTCGGCGAGCCGGTCGCGGCGGTCCTCACCGAGGAGTTCTACCAGGGTGAGGACGCGGCCGAGCTGGTCGACGTCGAGTACGAGCCCCTCGACGTCGTGATCGACCCGCTGGCCGCGGTCCGTGACGAGACCCTGCTGTTCCCCGAGGCCGGGACCAACACCGCGGCCGCCTACGGGCACGACGAGGAGCAGGACGCCACGTTCTTCGACGGCTGCGAGGTCGTCGTCTCCCGGGACCTGGTGAACCAGCGGCTGGCCGCGGCCCCGCTGGAGACCCGCGCCGCCAGTGCCGTCTGGGACGGCGACCACGTCACCGTCTACATGTCCAACCAGAACGCCCAGGGCGGCCGCGACGAGATCGCCGGCTGGCTGGGCCTGGACAAGGACAAGGTGCGGGTCGTGCTCCCCGACGTCGGCGGCGGCTTCGGCGCGAAGATCGGCTCGGACCCGGAGTTCGGTCTCGTCGCCTGGCTCGCACGCCGGCAGGGCCGCCCGGTCCGCTGGAACGAGTCCCGCTCGGAGAACATGACCGGCATGGTGCAGGGCCGCGCCCAGCGCCAGACCGTCACGATCGGCGGCACCAGTGAGGGCCGGGTCACCCACTACCGGATCGACGTCGTGCAGGACCTGGGCGCCTACCCGCGCCTCGGGACCTTCCTGCCGATGTTCACCCGCATGATGGCGCCCGGCACCTACGACATCGCGAACGTCGACTCCCGCGCGCGCACCGTCGTCACCAACACGACCTCGATCGCCGCCTACCGCGGCGCCGGGCGACCGGAGGCGACCGCGGCGATCGAGCGGGCGATGGACCTGTTCGCCGCCGAGATCGGCAAGGACCCGGCGGAGGTCCGCAAGCTGAACGTGGTCGCCCCGGACAAGTTCCCGTTCCAGACCAAGGGCGGGGTCGAGTACGACTCCGGCGAGTACGCCAAGGCCATCGACCTGGCCCTGGAGAAGTCCGGCTACGCCGGGCTGCGCGCCGAGCAGAAGGCCCGCCGGGAGTCCGGCGACGCCCGCCAGCTCGGCATCGGCGTCTCCTCCTACGTCGAGATCACCGGTGGCGGTGCGTTCGCCGAGGACGCGTCGGTGGAGGTGCACCCGGACGGCTCGGTGACCGTGCTGACCGGCACGTCCCCGCACGGGCAGGGCCACGCCACGGCGTGGGCGATGCTCGCGTCCGACCAGCTCGGCGTCCCGATCGAGAAGATCACCGTCAAGCACGGCGACACCGACCTCGTCCCGCGCGGCGGCGGCACCATGGGGTCGCGCTCGCTGCAGACCGGTGGCGTCGCGGTGCACCAGGCCTCGGCCGAGCTGGTCGACCTGGCCAAGCAGCGCGCCGCGGAGCTGCTCGAGGCGGGCGTGGACGACCTGGAGCTCGACCCCGAGCACGCCGCGATCACCGTCAGGGGCGTCCCCGGCGCGAAGTCGGTGACCCTGGCCGAGCTGGCCGCCTCCGAGCAGCTCAAGGTCGACACGACCTGGGACGGCAAGAAGCCGACCTTCCCGTTCGGCGCGCACGTCTGCGTCGTCGAGGTGGACACCGAGTCCGGCAAGGTGACGGTCGAGAAGATCGTCGCCGTCGACGACGCCGGACCCATCCTCAACCCGCTGCTCTGCGACGGTCAGCGGCACGGCGGGATCGCCCAGGGCATCGCGCAGGCGCTGCTCGAGGAGGTCATCTACGACGAGGAGGGGCAGCCGCTCACCGGCACCTTCGCCGACTACGGCATCCCGTCGGCCGCCGAGCTGCCCAGCTTCGACCTGGTCGAGATGACGACCCCGACGCCGGTCAACCCGATGGGCTACAAGGGCATCGGCGAGGCCGGGACGATCGGCTCCACCCCCGCCACCCAGAGCGCGGTCATCGACGCCCTGTCCCACCTCGGCGTCACGCACATCGACATGCCCCTGACCCCGATGCGGGTCTGGGAAGCCATCCAGGAGGCCTCCAAGTGAAGGTCGAGATCACCGTCAACGGTGAGCCCACCAGTGCCGACGTGGAGCCCCGTCAGCTGCTCGCGCACTACCTGCGGGAGACCGTCGGGCTGAAGGCCACCAACATCGGCTGCGACACCACGTCGTGCGGCGCGTGCACCGTGCTGCTCGACGGGGACGCGGTCAAGTCGTGCACCGTGCTGTCGGTGCAGGCCGACCAGCAGTCGGTCACCACCATGGAGGGGCTCGACGGCGCCGCCGAGGGCCGCCCCGAGCACCCGGTCACCGCGGCGTTCCGGTCCGAGCACGGGCTGCAGTGCGGCTTCTGCACCCCGGGCATGGTCATGTCCGCGGTGTCGCTGATCAGCCACGACGACGACCTGGACGAGCGGAAGGTCCGCGAGGGCCTGGAGGGCAACCTCTGCCGCTGCACGGGCTACCACAACATCGTGCGCGCGGTGCTCGTCGCCGCGGGGAAGGACCCGGACGCCGCGCAGAAGGCCGAGGCCGAGTCCGACGCGCTGCGTACCGCGCCCGGCTTCTCCCGCGGGGAGGCCGGCGCATGATCCCCCTCGCGTTCGACTACGCCCGCCCGGACACCCTCGACGACGCCATCGCGCTGCTCGCCGAGAAGGGCGAGGACTCCAGCGTCCTGGCCGGCGGCCACTCGCTGATCCCGGTCATGAAGGTGCGCCTCGGCGCGCCGGAGTTCCTGATCGACATCGGCAGGCTCCCGGAGCTGTCCTACATCCGTGTCGAGGGCGACGAGCTCGCCGTCGGTGCGGGCACCAAGCACCGCGACGTGGTCGACTCCGCCGAGGTCGCGGCCGAGGTGCCGCTGCTCGGAGCGGTCGCCCGCACCGTCGGTGACCCGCAGATCCGGGCCCGCGGCACGCTCGGCGGCACCGTCGCGCACGCCGACCCGGCCGCGGACCTGCCCGCCGCGCTGCTCGCGCTGGACGCCACCGTCGTCCTGCAGGGGCCGCGCGGGAAGCGCTCGGTGCCGATCGGCGAGTTCTACACCGGCGTGTTCACCACCGTCCGCGAGCCCGACGAGCTGATCGTCGAGATCCGGATCCCGCGCTGCGGTGACCAGGGCTGGGCGTACGAGAAGTTCACCCGGCGCAGCAACGACTGGGCCATCGTCGCCGTCGCGGTGTCCGGTGACCGGATAGGCCTGGTCAACATGGGGTCGACCGCGCTGCGGGCGTCCGCGACCGAGCAGGCCCTCGCCGACGGGCGCTCGGTCGCCGAGGCGGCCGCGCTGGCCGCCGAGGGCACCGAGCCGCCGGCCGACACCCACGGGTCGGTCGCGTACCGCACCCACCTGGTGCAGGTGCTGACCCGGCGCGCGCTCGAGACGGCGCGCGGCCAGGGCTGAGCCACCCCGCCGACCGAGCACCGGGGGCCGGGCTCACACGAGCCCGGCCTCCTGGGCGGCGATCGCGGCCTGGGTGCGGGAGCGCAGGCCCAGCTTCGCCAGGACCCGGGACACGTGCGTCTTCGTCGTCCCCTCCGAGATGACCAGCTCCGCGGACAGCTCGGCGTTGGACAGCCCGCGGCCCAGCCCGGCGAGCACGTCGGTCTCGCGCGCGGTGAGCGTCTCCAGCCCCGGTACCGACGACGGCCGCGGCGCCCCCGCGTAGCGGCGGATCACCCGCCGGGTCACCTCCGGTGCCAGCACTCCCTCGCCGCGGGCCACGGCCCGCACGCCGTCGGTCAGCCGGGTCGCGTCGACCGACTTCAGCAGGAACCCGGCAGCCCCGGCCGCGAGCGCGCCGTCGACGAGCTCGTCGAGGTCGAACGTGGTCAGCACCAGGACCTGGGTCGGCCCGCCCCCGGCGAGGATCCGCCGCGTCGCCTCGATGCCGTCGATGCCGGGCATCCGGATGTCCATCAGCACCACGTCGGGCCGGTGCTCCGCGGCCGCCCGCACGGCCGAGAGCCCGTCGGCCACTTCGGCGACGACGTCGATGTCCGGGGCCGAGCCCAGGATCAGCACCAGCCCCGTGCGGACCGCCTCCTGGTCGTCGGCGACGACCACCCGCACGGTCATCGCGCCACCACGTCGGTGTCCGGGGCGACGGCGGCCAGTGGCAGATCGGCCCGGACCAGCCAGCCGTCGCCGTCGGGGCCAGCGTGCAGGGTCCCTCCGACGGCACGGGCGCGCTCGCGCAGGCCGTCGAGGCCGGTGCCGCCGTGCAGCCCCGGAGCCGCCGCGGGGCGCCGCCCGGGGCCGTTGCGGACCTCGACGAGCAGCCGGCCCGGGGCATCGGAGTGGAGGCTCAGGCGCACCGTCACCTGCGAGCCGGGTGCGTGCTTCGCGGCGTTGGTCAGCGACTCCTGCACGATGCGGTACCCGGCGAGGTCGACCGGGGCGGGCAGCGGGTCCGCGCCGCGCTCGTCGTGCAGGACGGGGGACAGGCCGGCGGCGCGGGCCTCGTCGAGCAGCGCGTCGACCTCGGACAGCCGGGCGGGCGCCCCGGGCGGGTCGGCCGTGTCGCCGTCGCGCAGCAGCCCGATCATCGTGCGCATCTCCCCGAGCGCGGCGACACCGGAGGACCGCACCGTCCCCAGCACCTGCCGGACCAACGCCGGGTCGGCGCCGGGCTGCAGCGCCGCCTCGGACTGCAGCGCGATCGCCGACAGCCGACCGGCGACGACGTCGTGCAGGTCGCGGGCCATCCGGGCCCGCTCCGCGGCGACGGCGGCGTCCCGCTCCCGGGCCGCTGTCTGCTCCACCGCGGCGGCCCGCTCCCGCTCGACGGCCGCCAGGTCCCGGAACCGGCGCACCTCCAGCCCCCAGACCAGTGGGAGCCCGACGACGAGCGTCAGGTTGAGCACCGCGTAGGTGCCGGTGCGCATGCCCGTGGTCAGCAGTGCCACGACGCCCAGGACGGTGGCGACCCCACCGGCAGCGACGGCGACCGCCCGTGCGGTGCGCCACGGCGGGAACACCACGGCGCAGTAGAGCAGGTCGGTGAACACGAGCACGGTCCCGATCTCGGTCCGGCCTTCCAGGACGGGGCCCGCGACCACGGCCGCCGTGCCGACCAGCAGCCCGGCGGGCACCGCGATCCGGCGCAGCACCGACGCGGCGCAGCCCACCCCCATGAACAGCAGCGACGCCGGTGTCGCCCCTCCTGACCCCGCGCCGGACCAGGCGATCCCCGCGTCGGGCAGCGCCCAGATCAGCAGCAGCCCGACCACGAACCACACGACGCCCGTCCCGGCGTCGCGGAGCACCGAGGGTGCGCCGCCGTCGCGGTTCACCAGGTACGTGATCACACCTCATCCCAGCACGCCCGGCGCCCGCGCCGCGTCCGTCGAAGGTGGTACGCGCGGATCGGTCGCACGCCGGACGCGCCACCGCGGGCGGGGCGGCACGATCGCCGGCCATGGGGGAGTCGTTGTTCGCCGAGCCGCTGCTGTGGCTGATCGTCGGCGCCGAGATCGGGTTCTGGGTGTTCCTGCTGGCCGGGCTGGGGGCGCGCTACGTGCTGCGTCGCCGGGGCCTGGGTGCGGTGTTGCTGCTGGGGGTGCCGCTGATGGACCTCGTGCTGGTCACCGCCTCGACGGTGGACCTGGCGACCGGCGGCGAACCGTCGCGGGTGCACGGGCTGGCCGCGCTCTACCTCGGGATCACCGTCGCGTTCGGACACTCGCTGGTGCGCTGGGCCGACGTCCGGTTCGCCCACCGCTTCGCGGGCGGCCCGGCACCGGTACGCCCGCCCCGGGGCGGGGCCGCCCGGATGCGGTACGAGTGGCGCGAGTACGGCAAGGTCGTCGCCGCCTGGGTGATCACGGCGGCGGTGCTGGTGCTGCTGTCGGTGGTCGGCGGCCGCGCGGTCCCGGCGCCGGGTGCCTGGTCGGGGGACCCGATGTGGTCCTGGCTGGCGACGGCGTCGCTGATCGCCGGGATCTGGTTCGTCGCGGGGCCGCTGTGGGCGACGGTGTTCCCCGGTACCGACGACCGGGAGCGCTCCGGTGCCCGGTGACCGCCTCGCCGCGCCGGACGTGCTGCGCGGCCTCGCGATCGCCGGGACCTTCGCGACGAACGTCTGGGTGTTCGCCGACCCGCGCGGGCCGGGTGCGGTGTTCGCCGGGTTCTCCGCGGGGTGGTGGCTCGACACCGCGCTCCGCGCCGTCGCGAACGGCAAGTTCCTCGCACTTCTCACCCTGCTGTTCGGCATCGGGATGGAGCTGCAGTACCGCTCCGCGGTGCGCCGCGGGCTGCGGTGGCCCGGCCGCTACCTCGCCCGGGCCGGGATCCTGTTCACCGAGGGACTGCTGCACTACGTGCTGGTCTTCGAGTTCGACGTGCTGATGGGCTACGCGATCGCCTCGGTGCTGGTCGCGTGGCTGGTGGGCCGGTCGGCGCGGGTGCGGACGGCGGCGGCCTGCGTCGCCGGGGCGGTCACGGTGCTGCTCGTGGTCGGCGCGTCCGTCGCGACGGCCGGCAGCACCGGGGCCGACGTGCCGCTCCCGCCGTACCCGGCGACCTGGACCGGACAGGTCGCCGCCCGGCTGACCGACCCGCTGCTCTACCGGGTCGAGCTCGTGCTGATCGTCCCGTCGGCGGTGGCGCTGTTCCTGGCCGGGTCGGCCCTGCTGCGCGCCGGCCTGTTCGACACCGCCGCCGTCACCCTGCGCCGGCGGCTGATCGGCACCGGGGCCGTCGGGGTGGTGCTCACCCTGCTCACCACGCTCGGCGGCGCCCCGTGGTTCCTCGTCGAGCGCTACCTGGTGGCACCGCTGGTCGCGCTGGGGCTGCTCGGCCTGGTGCCGGAGGTCCTGGCGCGACTGCGTGGTCCGGCCGGCCCGGTGCGGCGCGGGCTCACCGCGCTCGGCCGGACCGCGATGACCTGCTACGTCGGCCAGAACGTCGTGGCCGCGGTCCTGTTCGGCGCCTGGGGGCTCGGCCTGGCCGGGGCGCTCGTCGGCGTTGCCGGCGCCGCTGCGGACCGGGGTGGTCGTCGCGGTGTGGGCCCTCGTCGTCGCCGGCTCGGCCGCGGCGGCGGGGTGGTGGTTGCGCGGCCACGACCGCGGCCCGCTGGAGGCGCTCACCCACGCCCTGCTCAGAGGTCGATCACCAGCCAGCCGCCGTGGTGCTCGGACACCGTGAACGACCGGCCGGTGCGCTCCCCGATCCGGGTCAGGACGCGCTCGTCGAAGACCCGGACGTGACCCCAGGCGGGGTTCGGCTCGTCCTCGAACGGGACGGCGACGACCACCCGTCGCCGGGCGAGGCGCAGCATCTCGGCGACGACCTCGTCGCCGTCGGACTCGGACAGGTGCTCGACGAGGTGCACGGCGAACACGGTGTCCGCGCACCCGTCGGGCAGCGCGACGGCACGCGCGTCGGCGACGTGGGTCTCCAGGTCGGCGCCGAGCTGCGGCGCCATCCGGGGCAGCAGCTCGACGGTGCCGCCGGTGAGGTCGGTGGCGGTGACGCGGTGGCCGTCGCGGGCCAGCTGGAGCGACAGGAAGCCGAAGCAGCAGCCGAGCTCCAGCACCTCCTCGCCCAGCACGAGGGACCGGGCGCGGGCGTGCACCGGCGCCATCTCGGCGTTGGTGCCGCCCGGCTCGGGCTCTCCGACCAGCGCGTCGAGGGTGTTGCGGTAGAAGGCGAGCCACGCGTCGTCCGGGAGCTCGGGGTCCTTCGCGGCGCTCGCGACGCAGGCGACGAACGCCTCCTCGAAGCGCTCGGCCGGCAGGATCCCGGGCTGCACCAGGGTGCGGTCCAGCCAGCCGGCGAGGTCGTTGGAGAGCCGGTCGGTTCCGATCATGGATCGCTCCTGTGCGTGCGGGGGACCCACGCCACGCTAGGCGGTCACCGGTACGCCGCACCACGTCCGACGGCCCGGTCCCTCCCCGTCCGGACGGTGGGGGGCGAGTGCCGGCGTCCGGGGGCTCAGACCGTCTGCGCGGCGAGCAGCCGGGCCTTCAGCGCGGTGTCCTTGTTGACCGGGTCGTGGGCGCCGTCCGGGACGGTCCCCGCGGCGACCGCGATCGCGTTCATGGTGCCGACCATCCGGCACAGGTGGGCGATGCGGCGCTCGTCGGCGTCGACGGGCGGGGCGCCGTCCAGCAGGGCCAGGGTCCGGTCCACCCAGATCACCTCGGCGTGCATCCCGGCCTGTTCGAGCACACCGCGCAACCGCAGCCCGATCTCGCGGCGGGACAGCCCGTTCCAGCTCTCCAGGGTGCGGGCGTCGAGCGGGAACAACCGGCCCCGGTCGCGCAGGTGGATCAGCTCCAGGGCGTGCGCGCGGCCGTAGGCGCAGTACGTGCACCCGTTCACCAGGGAGATCGTGAGCCCGGCCAGGTGGGTGCGGACGGGGCCCAGCACACGCAGGGTGACCAGGAAACGCGGGAAGTTCGCGGCGAACCAGCGCAGCGCGGGACCGCTGCCCATCGTGGCGACCATCGCGGGGATCACCCCGGGCGTGTAGCCCCACAGCGCCGTGCACACCCGCCCGACGGCCCGGACGACCAGCCCACCCTCACCCACCACACGGCCCGCCTTCCGAAGGGACCCCCGATGATACGTGGGGCGGCCGCCGCGCGGTCCGAAATGGGCCGAACGGCCCATCCCGGGGGCCGGCGCGGTGCGCGGCCGGACGCTCGCGCGGTTAGCGTTCGGTCATGGCTCTCGTCCCCGCCGTCGTCGCACCCCGCCCGCTGCCGATCGAGGATCCCGGGGCCCTGGTGGACTCGGAGATCGAGGTCGGCGACCCCGGACCGTACGACCTGCTCGTCGACGTCCGCGCCGTCTCGGTGAACCCGGTCGACCGCAAGGTCCGTGCCTCCTTCGACCCGGCCGACGGGCCGAAGGTCCTCGGGTACGACGCGGCGGGCGTCGTCGTCGGGGTGGGGGCGTCGGTGCAGGGGTACACCCCCGGCGACGAGGTCTACTACGCCGGCGCGATCGACCGGCCCGGCAGCAACGCCCACCGTCAGCTCGTCGACTCGCGCATCGTCGGCCGCAAGCCCTCGAGCCTGGACTTCGCCGCCGCTGCCGCGCTGCCGCTGACCTCGCTCACGGCCTGGGAGTGCCTGCACGACCACCTGCGGGTCACCGCCGAGTCCACCGGCACCCTGCTCGTGGTGTCCGCCGCGGGCGGCGTCGGCTCGATGGTCCTGCAGCTCGGCCGCCGCACCGGGCTGACCCTGGTCGGCACCGCGTCGCGGGCGGAGTCCGCGGACTGGGCCCGCGCGATGGGCGCGCACGCGATCGCCGACCACCACGACCTCGTCACGACCGTCCGTGCGGCCGCTCCGGACGGCGTCCAGTACGTGTTCTCACCGGTCTCGGAGGGCAACGTCGAGGCCTACGCCGAGCTCATGACCCCGCGCGGCATCGTCGTCGCCATCGACGAGCCGGAGGGGCTGGACACCCTGCCGCTGAAGACGAAGTCGCAGGCCTGGCACTGGGAGCTGATGTTCACCCGGCCGCTGTCCGAGCCGACCTCGACGGTGCAGCGGGAGATCCTGGACGAGGTCGCCCGCCTGGTCGACGCCGGCGAGCTGCGCAGCACCGAGACGCGGCGGCTGCAGGGACTGACCGCCGAGTCGGTCCGCGAGGCGCACCGGCTCATCGAGTCCGGCAGCACCGTCGGGAAGATCGTCGTCGAGCGCTGACCCCGGGGGTTCGTGCGCCATCGGGGGACGGGGCCGGGGTCAGCGGCCGATCAGCTCGCCGGCCATCTCGTTGGTCGTGGCCTCGAAGCCGGACAGGTCCCGGACCACGCGGACGCGGTCGCAGTACTCGGCGTAGGCGGGCAGGTCGCAGCGACCCAGCCCCCAGGAGTACCGCGGTTCCGGGGTCAGCCAGATCGTCTCCCTGGCCCGCCGGGTGATCTCGACGAACGCCTCCATGTTGGGATCGTTGCCGTTGCCCCGGCCGTCGCCGAGCACCAGCACCGTGGTGCGCCGGGTGACCGCCGAGCCGTGGTCCTCCAGGAACTGGCCGAAGGCCAGGCCGTAGTGGGAGTTCGCGTCGACGTCGAGCTGGTCGCCGCCGAAGATCAGCCCGAGGGCGTGCTCGACGGGGTGGTCGGCGAACAGGTCGGTCACCTCGACCAGGTCGGCGACGAACGCGAACGAGCGCACCTGGCCGAACAGGTCCTGCAGACCGTGCACCAGGTGCAGGGTGAACCGTGCGGTGGCCCGGACCGACAGCGAGACGTCGGTCAGCACCACCAAGCGCGGCTTGTCCTCCTGGCGCTGCACGGTGACCGGGGAGAAGGGGACGCCGTCGTAGCGCATGTTCCTGCGCATGGTCCGGGCCGAGTCGATCCGGCCCCGCGGCGAGACCCTTCTGCGGTGGGTGAGCGCGCCGTGCAGTGACTTCGCGAGCCGCCGCAGCGACTCCTCCAGCTGCATGCGCTCGGACTCGTTCGCCCGGTCGACCTCGGCGACGCGTTCGGCGTCGTCGTGGCCCTCGACGATCCGCTGCTCGATCGCGAGCAGCTTCTCCAGGTGGGCCTTGAGCAGCTCGGGGAGGTTGTCGAGCACCCCGGTGAGACGCCGGCGCAGGGCGGCCGCGTCGTCCTCGGTCCCCTGCTCGGACTCCGAGAGCCGGTCCTCCTCGGAGTTCAGCCAGCCCAGCAGCGCGTCCTGCTGGGCGACCGACAGGTCGGCGTCGACCTTCGTGCCCTGCTGCTGGGAGATGTCACCGGGCCGGCCACCGCCGGAGAACCGGTCGGTCTCGATCTGGACGCGCTGGCCGTCGGCGACGTCGCCTGCCTGCTCCTTGGAGAGCACGATCTCGTCCGTCATCGAGGCCATGTCGATCTTGTTGGCCTCCTGGTGCAGGTTGTACTGCTCGGCCAGGTCCTCCGGGTCGAAGAACTCCTTGATGTCGACCGGGGAGCCGTGGTCGTGGCCCTCCTGGGGGGTCTCCGACGGTTCCTCGGACAGCGTGAAGTTCTCCAGCGGGGTGTCGTCGGACATGTCGCCGTGCCCGTGCCCGTGGCCGTGACCCGTTTCGGCCTCGCCCACCCTGACCAGGGAGAAGAACAGGTCGAAGACCTCGTCGAAGGTCGCCTCGTCGCGGCGGTCCTTGATCAGCGCGATGCGCAGCGCCTCCTTCAGCACCGACCTGTCGGACAGCACTCCCGGCTGGGCGGCACAGGCCATCGCGTCGAGCGCCTCGGAGACCGAGATGCGCACCGACCGGATCCGCAGGAGCCGGACGAAGCGGTGGATGCTCGCTTCCATGCCGACGCCCGATCAGACCGGGCGCTTGCGGGAGCCGCCGAAGGAGCGGGTGCCCTGGCCGGGCGAGACCTTCCGGATCGCCGACGGCGGCGGGGCCACGCCGCCCGGGAGGCCGCCGTAGATGCCGCCGTGCCGGCCCGCCTGGTCCTTCGCCGCGCGCTTGGCGCGGCCGTCGACGTCGCCGTCGTCCGGGTCGTCGCCACGGGCGCCCGCGGTGCGCGCCGGCGGGGCGGCGGGCTCGTCGTGGTCGTGGTCGCCGTCGTGGCCGTGTCCATGCCCATGGCCGTGCCCGTGTCCGTGGCCGTGCTCGGCGACGACCGCGTTCGGGTCGACCAGCCGCGGCAGCGCGTCCAGGGCCTTCGTGACGTCCTTGTCGTACTTGACCACGACCGAGACGGTGTCGGAGAGGACCTGCGAGCTCAGCTCGCCGACGCCCAGGACGGCCAGCGTGCGGGCCCAGTCGATGGTCTCCGAGATCGACGGCGACTTGCGCAGCTCCAGCTCGCGCAGTCCGCGCACGACGTTGACGAGCTCCTCGGCCAGCTGGTCCGACAGCCCGGTCTTCTTCGACTTCACGATCTCCAGCTCGCGGGAGGCCGACGGGTAGTCGAGGAACAGGTGCAGGCAGCGACGCTTGAGCGCGGCGGCGAGGTCCCGGGTGTTGTTCGAGGTCAGCAGCACGTACGGGCGCTGCGTCGCGACGAAGGTCCCGATCTCGGGGACGGAGATCTGGAACTCGCCCAGGGTCTCCAGCAGTACGGCCTCCAGCGCCTCGTCGGCGCGGTCGACCTCGTCGATCAGCAGCACGACGGGCTGCTCGGAGCGGATGGCCTCCAGCAGCGGACGCGGCGCGAGGAAGCGTTCGGAGAAGAACACGCTCTCCTGGGACCCGATGCGGTCGACCGCGGAGGCGAGGTCCGGGGCGTCGGAGACGAGCTGCCCGATCTTCTCGCGGAGGATCTGGGTGTACATCAGCTGCTTGCCGTAGTCCCACTCGTACAGGGCCTTGGTCTCGTCCTGGCCCTCGTAGCACTGCAGACGCAGCAGTCGGCGCCCGGTGGCGACGGCGAGCATCTTGGCCAGCTCGGTCTTGCCGACCCCGGCGGGTCCCTCCAGCAGCAGCGGCTTGTCCAGGCGGGTCAGCAGGAACACCGTCGTCGCCAGGCGGGTGTCGGCGATGTAGCCCTGCTCCCGCAGGGTCTCGACCACCTGGTCGACGGACTCGAAGGGGCCGGTCGAGGCGACGGCCTCCGCCGCCTCGGTCACCGTGGGGACGACAGCCTCGGACACTCGGGTATCTCCTTCGCGGACTGCACCGGCTCTGGTGCGGGGACGAGCGGGGCCGCGGCCGGCGGGCCCACCCACCCGAGTATCGCCTCGGACGGCTGGGCCCGCCGGTGCGACGGTGGACCTCCTGACCTGCGGATCAGGTCAGCAGGTCGTCCAGGTCACCGTTGATGGAGTGGTCGACGACCGGGCGGACGGTCTCGAACGTGCACTCCTTCGGGTTGCCCGGGGTGCAGGCGTCGCCGAGGACGTGGTTGGTGATCCGGTCGACGTCGGCCGCGTCGCCGATGATGGTGGGCGCGTTCTCGTAGAACTTGGTCGGGCCGACCCCGAGCCGGTTCTTCGAGTAGGTGTCCTGCTTGACGTCGGCGAACTTCTCCGGGATGCCCACGTCGCGCAGCAGCCGGATGGACGCGGCGAGCGCCGCGTCGGCGGCCTGCGGCTTGGTCATGCCGCGGGTGTCGACACCCATGGCCTCGGCGATGTCGGCGAAGCGCTCGTAGACCACCGGCATGTTGAACGCCCACACGCGGGGCAGCGCGATGGCGTTGTTCAGGCCGTGGTGGGTGTCGTAGAACGCCGACACAGCGTGGCTGATCGAGTGGATGATGCCGAGACCACCGGAGTTGAACGCCTGGGCGGCGATGTACTGCGCGTACATCATGCCCTCGCGGCCGGAGAGCTCCTGGCCGTTCCAGACGGCCTTGCGCAGGTTCTGGGAGGTCAGCTTGATGGCGTGCAGGGCGTTGCCCAGCGACGGCTGGAAGTCCAGCCGCGAGACGTAGGGCTCCGAGGCGTGGGCGAGCACGTCGAACCCGCACTGCGCGGTGTAGTCGATCGGGCAGTCGTAGTAGAGCACCGGGTCGTCGATCGCGAGGGTGGTGACCGACGCGTCGTCGAAGGCGACGTACTTGTGCGGGTTGTCGGGGTCGGTCGTGGTGTCGGTGATGACGTAGGCCCACGAGGTCTCCGAGCCGGTACCGGCCGTGGTGGAGACCGCGATGTGCGGCGGGTTGGCCGGGTTCTCGGACTTGTTGAAGCCCTCGAACTCGTTGACGTTGCGACCGTCGTGGGCGACCGAGACGCGCGCGCCCTTGCAGGCGTCGTGCGAGGAGCCGCCGCCGATGGAGACGAAGGAGTCGCAGTTGTTCTGCTGGTAGAGGCCCACAGCGTCCATGACGTTGTAGTCCTTGGGGTTCGACTCGACCTTGTCGTACAGCACGACCTCGAGGCCGTGGTACTTCATCGACTCGACGATCTTGTGGACGATGTCGGTGCCGCGCAGGCCCGACGTCATCACCAGGGTCTTCTTGAAGCCCAGCTTGAGCGCCTCGGGGCCGATCAGCTCGTGCGACCCCGGGCCCATGAGCGCGCGAGGGAACGGGTGGAACTCCTTGATGGGGAACGGCTTGAGCAGCTCGTCTACCTGCATGTCAGCCCTTTCTGAGGCAGGCGGATGGGGTCGGGGCCGAACGCTAGGACCCCTGTGGCCGCGCGCACAGGGGTGATCGGCATTACCCCTCGGGAGACCGGGCAGGAAACCCCTCCGAACGGAGGGGGGCAGGGTGAGGTCGCCCGTCGATCCGTGTGGAGAGGGCTGAGTACTGCAAACATATTGCAACAGGGAGAGTTCGGCAACAGTTCGCCGGGCTCGTCCTGGGTTAGGGTCGGTCCGCCGACGGTTCGTGTCATCCCGGGAACGGGGCGTCACGAGGCAAGAGGGAACCCGGTGGGAATCCGGGACTGCCCCGCAGCGGTGAACGGGAACGACCGCCGTCAACAGCACTGGGAGTGATCCCGGGAAGCGACGGCCAGTAGGTGTGAGCAGTGCGCCCGTGAGTCCGAAGACCTGCCGCCGGTGCGTGCGCCGTCCGGCGTGCGCGGATCCGTGGCCTCGCGGGAGGGCCGGGCGGACGACCGGGCACCGTCGTGCCCGGCGGTCGCGGGCGCCCCCTGCCGGCGACGGGTCCTCCACCGCACTCGCGAGGAGAGAGGGCCGTGAGCATTCCTTCCAGCAGCACCATCGGCAGCACCGTCCTGGGGTACCCCCGGATCGGGCCGGACCGGGAGCTCAAGCGGGCGACCGAGGCGTACTGGGCCGGGCGGAGCGACGCGTCGGCACTGCACGACGTCGCCGCCGGACTGCGCCGCGACACCTGGACCGGGTTGCGCGACGCCGGGCTCGGCTCGGTGCCGGGCAACACGTTCTCGTTCTACGACCACGTCGGAGACACCGCGCTGGCGGTCGGGGCGGTGCCGGAGCGCTTCGCCGGCATCACCGACCCGCTGGAGCGGCTGTTCGCGATGGCGCGCGGCCGCACCGGTGCCCCGGCCTGCGAGATGACCAAGTGGTTCGACACGAACTACCACTACCTGGTCCCCGAGGTCGGCCCGGCCACCCGGCTCGCGCCGGGCAGCCGCAAGGCCCTCGACGAGTTCCGAGAGGCCCTGCGCATCGGGATCACCACCCGCCCGGTGCTGGTCGGACCGGTGACCTTCCTGCTGCTGTCGAAACCGGCCGACGGCGCACCGGAGGGCTTCCGCCCGCTGGACCTGCTCGGGCCGCTCGTCGAGGTCTACCGCGACCTGCTCGCCGAGCTCGCCGAGGCGGGCGCGGAATGGGTGCAGCTCGACGAGCCCGCCTTCGCCGCCGACCGGACGCCGGAGGAGATCGCGGCGCTGCGCCGGGCCTACGACCGGCTCGCCTCGGCGACCCGGCGGCCGAAGATCCTCGTCGCGTCGTACTTCGGGGAGCTGGGCCCGGCGCTGCCCGCGCTCGCCGCCACGGCCGTCGAGGGGCTGGCGCTCGACCTCGTCGCGGGGGGTGCCGACCTCGATGCCCTCGACCCGGCGGTCCCCGGGCTGGACCGGAAGGTGGTGCTGGCCGGCGTCGTCGACGGGCGCAACGTGTGGCGCACCGACCTGGACCGGGCGCTGGCGACGGCGCAGCGGCTGGTCGGCGTCGCGGGGCGGGTCGAGGTCTCCACGTCGTGCTCGCTGCTGCACGTTCCCTACGACCTGACCGTCGAGACGGCCCTGCCCGGCGACGTCGTCGACATGCTGGCGTTCGCCCGGCAGAAGGTCGAGGAGGTCGTGCTCCTCGGGCGCGCCCTGCACGAGGGCCCGGACGCGGTCGCGGCGGAGTTAGACGCCGCACGAGCCACCAGAGAGCGGGTCGCGGCCACCGCGCGCCGCGACGAGCGGGTGCGCTCCCGGCTCGCCGCTCTCGGCCCCGACCACTACCGGCGCAGCCACGGCGACGTGCGGGCGAAGGTCCAGCGCGAGGCGCTCGGCCTGCCCGTCGTCCCCACGACGACGATCGGCTCCTTCCCGCAGACCGCGCAGATCCGGCGCGACCGGGCCGCGCACCGCTCCGGCGTGATCGACACCGGCACCTACACCGAGCGGATGCGCCAGGAGATCGTCCGGGTGGTGCGGCTGCAGGAGGACATCGGGCTCGACGTCCTGGTGCACGGCGAGCCCGAGCGCAACGACATGGTCCAGTACTTCGCCGAGAACCTCGACGGCTTCGCCACCACCGACCACGGCTGGGTGCAGTCCTACGGCTCGCGCTGCGTGCGCCCGCCGATCCTGCACTCCGACGTGTCCCGGCCCCGGCCGATCACCGTCGGCTGGGCGGAGTTCGCGCAGTCGCTGTCCGAGGCGCCGGTGAAGGGGATGCTCACCGGGCCGGTCACCATCCTCGCCTGGTCGTTCGTGCGCGACGACCAGCCGCTGGGCGACACCGCCCGGCAGGTCGGGCTGGCCCTGCGCGACGAGGTCGTCGACCTGGAGGCGGCCGGGATCCGGATCGTCCAGGTCGACGAGCCCGCGCTGCGCGAGCTGCTGCCGCTGCACGAGCGCGACCGGGCCGCCTACCTGGACTGGGCGGTGGACGCGTTCCGGCTGGCCGTCGGTGCCGTCGCCGACACCACCCAGATCCACACCCACCTCTGCTACTCCGAGTTCGGCGAGGTGGTGGGGGCGATCGACGGGCTCGACGCCGACGTCACCACGGTCGAGGCGGCCCGGTCGCGGATGGAGGTGCTGGCCGACCTCGGCCCGGGGGTCCCGCGTGGGCTCGGCCCGGGCGTCTACGACGTCCACTCGCCCGAGGTCCCCGCCACCGACGAGCTGGTCGACCAGCTCCGCGCGGCCCTGCGCCACATCGGCCCGGACCGGCTGTGGGCCAACCCGGACTGCGGGCTCAAGACCCGCGCGGAACCCGAGACGGTCGCGGCGCTGACCAACCTGGTCGCCGCGGCCCGTCGCGTCCGTGAGGCGACCGCGACCGGCTGAGCCCGGTCCGCGCCGGCCACCCGTCGCGGGTGACGAGCGGGCCGTCCGTACGGAGGTTCGGTACGGACGGCCCGCCCGTGCGGGGACTCGTGCCGGGAGTCGTGCGGGACGAGGGCGGTGCTCACGCCGCATTGATTGAATAGGTGCTCAGATGTAGGCATACGGGGTGATCGCACGACAGATGGCCGCACTGCTCGCGGCCGCCGCCCTGCTGCTCGCCGGATGCGGCGCCGGCGGGGGCGGCGGTACCGCGACCCCGGACCCGTCCGGCGAGCTGACCGTGGCCCTGCAGTTCCCGCCGCGCTCCGACTACGCCTTCGACGCCGACGACGGCGCCCGGCTGCAGTCCCTCGGCGTCGCGGAGACCCTGACCACCGTCGACGCCGACGCCCGGTCGGCGCCGATGCTCGCGACCGCGTGGCAGCAGCAGGGCAACGCCTGGCGGTTCACCCTGCGCCAGGGCGTGCGGTTCCACGACGGCTCCCCGCTCACCCCGGACGCCGTCGTCACCGCGCTGCGCTACGTCGCGGGCGTCGAGGCCCCGCCGCGGGCGATCCGCGGCATCGGCTTCGCCGTCGCCCCCGACGGCCCGGACGCCGTGCGCATCACCACCACCGAGCCCGACCCGGTCATGCCGCTGCGTCTGTCCAGCGGCAACCTCGGCATCCTCGCGCCCGCCGCGTACACCGGCGGCGGGGCGCCGGAGTACCTGCGCACCGCGACCGGTCCCTTCGTGCTGGAGTCCGTCAGCGGCACCGACTCCGCGCAGCTGGTCCGCAACGACGACTACTGGGGCGAGCCGGCGGGCGCCGCCCGGGTCACCGTCCGCTACGTCGAGGACCCGCAGGCCAGGGCGCTCGCGATCCAGTCCGGTGACGTCCAGTTCGCCGAGGGCCTGCCGCAGGCCCAGCTCGACCAGGTCCGCTCGGCCGGGGCCGAGGTCGTCGAGTACCCGAACGCGCGCACCGTGCCGCTGCAGCTCAACCAGTCCGCCAAGCCGTTCGACGACCTGCGGGTGCGCCAGGCCGTCACCGCGGCGATCGACCGCCCGGTGCTGGCCCGGCAGGTGCTCGCCGGTGGGGCCGCGCCCGCGGCCGACCTGTTCGGCGGGGCCGTCCCCTGGGGCGAGACAGCTCCGCCGCCGGGCGCCGACGTCGCCCGGGCCCGGCAGCTGCTCGCCGAGGCCGGCTACACCGAGCAGAACCCGCTGACCGTGCGGCTGTGGACCTTCCCGAACCGGCCCGAGCTGCCCGCGCTGGCGAACGCGATCCAGGCGATGCTCGCCTCCGCCGGGGTGCGCGTCGAGATCACCGTCGGGAACTACGACGCCCAGGAGCCGAAGGTCCTCGCCGGTGACTACGACATGTTCCTCAACTCGCGCAGCTACCTGTCCGACTTCCCGGACGCGGCGAGCACGCTGACCTCGGACTACACCTGCGACGGCAGCTACGCGATCGACCAGTACTGCAGCCCCTCCTACGACGCGCTGGTCGACCGGCTCAACTCCACCGTCGACCCGGCGGCCCGCCAGCAGATGTTCCGCGAGGCCGCGGCGATGCTGACCCGCGACGCCGTCGGCGTCATGGTCGTGCACCCGCTCAACACCGCCGTGCTGCGCGGGGCGACCGGCTTCGTCCCCGACCCGCTGCAGATCCGCCCGGTGCTGCCGCAGCTCACCCCGACCACGGGGTGATCGGGCTCCTGCTGCGCCGGCTCCTGGTCGTCGGGCCGGTGCTGCTGGCCGCGTCGGTGCTGGTGTTCGCGCTGCCGCGGCTGGTCGGCGTCGACCCGGCGCGGGCGGTCCTGCGGGCCCGCAGCGCCGAGGCCGTGCCGGACCCGGCGACCGAGGCGCGGCTGCGGTCCTCGCTCGGGCTGGACGCACCGGTCACCGAGCAGTACCTGCGCTGGCTGGGCGGGGTGCTGCGCGGCGACCTCGGCTACGGCTACGTCGCGCGGACCCCGGTCGCCGACCAGATCGCCGACGCCGCGACTGTCTCCGGGCTGCTCGCCGTGCTCGCCCTCGCCCTGGCGGCGGTCGTCGGCATCCCCGCCGGGGTGTACGCGGCGCGCCGTCCCGGCGGGGCGCTCGACCGGTTCCTCGGGCTGGGCACCGTCGCCGGGGTCGCGGTGCCGGAGTTCGTGCTCGCCCCCTGGCTGGTGCTGGTGTTCGCGGTGTGGGCCGGGGCGCTGCCCGCGCTCGGCTGGGGCGACCCCGCCCACCTGGTCCTGCCGGTGCTGACCCTGGCCGCCTACCCGGGGGCGCTCGCCGCCCAGCTCGTCCGCGCCGAGACCGCCGGGGTGCTGAGCCGGCCGCACGTGCTCGTCGCGCGGGCCAAGGGGCTCGGTGAGCACCGGGTCCTGTGGCGGCACGGCGCCCGGCTCGCGACGACCTCGGTGACCGCGCTGGCCGGGATGTTCGTCGCCGGGCTGCTGGGCGGCTCGGTGGTGGTCGAGGTCGTGTTCGGGATCCCGGGGCTGGGCCGCTTGCTGCACCGGGCCGTCGTCGCGCAGGACCTGCCGGTGGTGCAGGCGGGCACGCTGCTCGTCGTCGCGGTCGCGGTGGTCGCGGGGGTGCTGGTGGAGGTGCTGGCGACGGCGCTGGACCCGGTGCTGCGCTCGGCGGGGTCGCGGTGAGGGCCCGGGCGCGGACCGCGTGGTGGGTCGCGGCCGGGGTGGCCGCCCTGCTCGTGGTGGGGCCGGTGCCGATGCTCGTTCCGGCAGGCCTGCTCTGGGTGCCGCTGCCCGACCCGGACGCCGTCGACTTCGCCGGGATGCTCGCCGGCCCGTCCGCGGCCCACCCGCTGGGCACCGACCAGCTGGGCCGGGACCTGCTCGCGCGCACCGTCCACGGCGGACGGCTGACGGTCGGGCTGGCGCTGTCCGCGGTGCTGGTCACCGGGGTGGTCGGGGTCGCCGTCGGGGCGCTCGCCGCGGTCGCGGGCCCGGTCGGGCGGGCGGTGATGCGGGTGGTCGACGTCCTGGCCGCGATCCCGGTGGTGCTGTTCGGGCTGCTCGCCGCGGTCGCGCTGGGTCCGGGCGTCGGATCCCTGCTGGTGGCGGTCACGGTGATCGCCTGGACGCCGTTCGCCCGGCAGACCTACCTGCTCGCCCTCGCCGAGCGCCAGCGGGAGTACGTGACGGCGGCGGTCGCCCTCGGCGCCGGGCCCGGGCGGGTCCTGACCCGGCACGTCGCCCGGAACCTCGTCCCGCCGCTGGCCGCGCACGCCTGCGTCCGGTTCGCGAGCACCCTGCTCACCGTCTCCGGGCTGTCGTTCCTCGGGCTCGGCGTGCAGCCGCCGACCGCGGAGTGGGGCGCGATGGTGGCCGAGGGCCGCGAGTACCTGTTCGGCGCGCCGCAGGTGGTGCTCGTGCCCTCGCTGGCGGTCGTGCTGACGGCCGGGACGGCCCTGTGGTGGGGACGCCGATGGGAACGGGTGGGCGCCCGGTGAGCTCAGGCCGCGTGACCCTGGCCGCGCCCGCCCGCCGGGTCGAGGGGCCTGCCCAGCTCGGGGAACCACCGGAACGCCTCCGGTCTGCCCTCCCAGTCGCAGCCGGCGCACTCCTGGCCGTCGTGCGGGTGCTCGTCCACGATGCCTCCCTATCGTTGTTGCCATCACTGTGCGACAGACCGTGTCGGGGTGTGAACCCTCCCGTCGGAGGGGCAGGGTGAGAGGCGTGGACGTGGACGACGTGGCCGGGGACGCTGTGGTCGGGGACACCGTGGCCGGGCTGCTGGGTGCGTACCTGGCCGACCCGTACGCGGGCTGGAGCATGGGTGCGCCCGGCGCGATCGCCGAGTTCGTCCGGACCCCCGACGAGGCCGTCGTGCCGTCCGGGCCGGGTGCGGTCGTCACCGCCCGCGGCGGGATCCGGATTGCGGCGCACCCGGCGACCCGGCCGCTGGCCTACCGGACGCCGGTCGGCCCGCACGAGCACTGGAACCACGCGGTCGCGTTCTGCCTGCCCGCGGCCGCGGCACGCAGGGCCGCGCGGACCTCGGTCACCGTGCTCGGTCCCGACCGCTGCGCGCTGCGACCGGCCGACCGCGACGCCGTGCTCGTCGACCTCGGGCTCGGTACGGCCACCGTGGACGCCTGCGTGCGCACGGCCGATCCCGACCTGCTCGGGCTGCTGCGCCGCGCCGAGGGTAGCCCGCTCGACGGCGCGCTGACCGCCGCCCTGGTCGCGGCGGGCCCGCACCGGGTGTTCACCACCGCGCTCGGCCGGGTCGAGGTGTACGCCGCGATCCCGCCGCCGGAGGGCCGCTCCCCGGACGGGCCGCACACCCACCTGCTCCCGCACGTGCTGCGCGAGGGCCGCACGCACGCGGCGACCGTTCCCGTGCCCGCCGGTCACCTGCCCTGCGCGCACCTCTACCCGGCACACCCGCTCACCGACCTGACCGGGCGGCCGATCCCGTTCGACCCGACCCGCGCGGCCTGCTTCGACCGGCTGCTGGAGCGCTTCGGCGACCCGGAGCAGCAGGCGGTCACGGCCGAGGTCGTCCGCTCGGTCGCCGCTGGTGAGCCGCCGGGCCCCCGCCCCGCGACGGCGCCGGCGCGCGCTGCGCAGGCCGTCGCGCTGCGGGTGCTGGCCGTCGCCGGCGGGGCCGACGCGGCCGTGCTCGACGCCTGGCGCGGCCGGACCTCGGCCCGGGACCTGCTCGACCCGGAGGGCGACCGCAACGGCGGGTGAGGCCGCTCAGCCGGCCCCGCCGTACCCGGGCCGCCCGGCGGCCCGGCGCAGCTCGACGCCGTCGAGGACCAGGGCGACCTTGTCCAGCACGTGCTCGTGCGGGTCGGCCATGATCGCCTCCAGGCTCGGGCGGATCCCCTCCGTGACCGACCCGAGGTAGGCCCGCGCGGCCTCGGACAGGTCGCCGGGGCCGCCGTCCGGGCCGCGCACCCAGCGGGTCTGGGTCGCCCCGTCGGCGACGATGTCGAGCACGGCGTCGGCGATCCGCACCGCGGCCGCGGTGTCGAAGCCGCCGGTGTCCCGCAGCGTGCCGACGATCCGGTCCAGCCGGTCGCCGGCGACCGCGCCGAGGTCGGCCCCCACGTCCTGGGCGAGTGCGGCGTAGCGCAGCAGCAGGTCGAACGCGAGTGCGGCCTCGGCCTCGAGGAACGCCCGCCAGCCGGCCGACGCGTCGGGCAGCGGGGTGCGGGCGAGCACCAGGGCCAGTGCCGCGCCGGCGATCTCTTCCAGGCCGTCGACGTAGCGGTAGAGGGTGCCGGCCGCGACGCCGAGCCGGTCGGCCACGGCGGCGACGGTCAGCCGGTCGACGCCGACCTCGACGGCCGCCTCGACGATCTCCTCGCGGGTCAGGCGTGGCTTGGGGCCCGGACGGTTGCCCGCCCGTGCGCCGGTGGTGGGGCTCACCCCGGGACCGTACGTCGGAGGGGATTGCGAACGCGATTCAGAGATAGCTAAGGTTCGCCTAATCATCATAGAGGAGGTGGCGTGCGGATCCCATGGTCGGTGCTGGTCCTGGCCGGGTTGGTCGCGCTGTCCGGGTGCGCGCCCGGGGTCACCGGAACGAGTGACCCGGCCGGGCCCGCGGGTGCGGCGTTCCCGGTGACGGTCCCGCACGGGCAGGGGGAGGCCGTGGTGCCCGCGCCCCCGCAGCGGGTCGTCGTCCTGGGGGCGGGCGACGCGCAGATCGCGAGCGCGCTGGGTGCCCCGGTCGTCGGGGCGGTGCGCAACCCCGCCGCGCCGGACGGGTCCTGGCGCGGGGTCGACCCGCCGCTGCCGGCCGGGGTGTCGACACTCGATCCCCTCGCCCGACATCGAGGCCGTCGCGGCGCTGCGGCCGGACCTCATCCTGATGACGACCGCGCAGCCGGGCTACGCGGCGGCCTATCCGCGGCTGGCGACGATCGCCCCGACGGTGTCGTACCGTCACGCGCTGCTGCAGGACGCCGGCGAGGACCTCACGCGGATGATCGGTGCCGCACTCGGCCGTGCCGACGCCGCCGAGGCGCTGATCGCCCGGTCCGACGCCGCCCTCGCCCGGTTCCGAGCGGAGCTGGGACCGGACCGGCGCTACGTCTTCGGCCAGTACGCGGCCGGGACCACCTATCTGGTGACCGCCCCGGACGGCCCGTCGGTCCGGTTCTTCGAGCGGATCGGCCTCACCGTCCCACCGGCGGTGGCCGCGCTGCCGCCGTGGCAGGCCGGCATCGTGCAGCTCCCCGACGAGCAGCTCGGCCTGCTCGACGACGCCGACGTCGTGCTGATCGGCGTGCCCACCGACGGCGAGGGCCGGGAGTTCACCACCCGACCGCTGGTGGCGCGCGGCCCGCTGGTCCGCGAGGGCCGCCTGCACCTGCTGTCCGTCGCCGACTCCGCACTGCTGCTGACGCCGAACCCGGCGTCCACCCCCGCCCTGATCGAGACCCTGCGACCGCTGCTGGAGACGTCGTGACGGCAACAACCGACCAGGTCGCCGCGCCGGCGGCCGAACCCGACGCCCCGCCGTCGCGGCAGCGGGCCGAGGCCGCCGCGCTGACCGAGCTGTTGCGACCCGTCGCCGGCCGGATCCGGGTCGCGCAGGTGCTCGGCGCACTCGGCGCCGCAGCCGGGCTCGTCCCTTTCGTGGCTCTGGCCGGGCTCGCCGACGCGCTGCTCGCACCCGGCCCGGTGGACCGGTCCGCCGTCGAGGCCGCGGTGTGGCTGGTCCTCGCCGGGCTCGGCGCCCGGGCCGGGCTGACCGGGCTGGCGCTCGCGATCACCCACGTCGCCGACGTCCGGCTGCAGGCGGTGCTGCGCCGCCGGATGACCGCCCACCTGGGGCGGGTGCCGCTGGGCTGGTTCTCCGAGCGCTCCTCGGGACTGGTGCGCAAGGCGGCCCAGGACGACGTGCACGACCTGCACCAGGTCGTCGCCCACCATCCCGTCGAGTGGGTCGCGGCCTGGGTCCTGCCGCTCGCCGGGGTCGGCTACCTCGCCTGGCTGGACTGGCGTCTCGCACTGCTCGCGCTGGTCACGGTGCCGTTCTACGCGGCCGCCTACGCCTGGATGATGCGCGGCTACGCCGCGAAGGTCGACCAGATGGCCGCCGGGAACGCCCGGATCAGCAGCGCGGTCGTCGAGTTCGTGTCCGGCATCGCGGTCGTCAAGACCTTCGGCCAGGCCCGGCGCGCGCACCGCGGCTACGCCGAGGCCGCCCGCGACTTCGGCCGCTTCTACGCCGAGTGGGTCGGGCCGATGCTGCGGGTCGAGGCGTTCGCCGCGATGGCGCTCTCCGCCCCGGTGGTGCTGCTCGTGTCCTGCGCGGGCGTGCTGTGGTTCGTCGACGCCGGCTGGGTCACCCCGGTCGAGGCGATGACCGGGATCCTGGTGTCGCTCGTCGTCCCGACCACGATCACCGCGCTCGGCTTCGGGGCGTCGAACCGGCGCACCGCCGCCGCGGCCGCGCGCCGCATCCACGAGCTGCTCGACACCCCGGTGCTGCCGGTCCCCGACGCGCCGCGGGTGTCGTCCGGGCACCGGGTCGAGTTCGACGGGGTGCGGTTCGCCTACCCCGGCGGCGGCGAGGTGCTGCGCGGGATCGACCTGGACTGTCCGGAGGGGACGGTGACCGCACTGGTCGGGCCGTCCGGGGCGGGCAAGTCGACGCTGGCCACCCTGGTCGCCCGGTTCCACGACGTCACCGGCGGCGCGGTCCGGATCGGCGGCGTCGACGTCCGGGAGATCGCGCCCGAGGTGCTCTACCGCCACGTCGGCTTCGTCCTGCAGGACGTGCAGCTCGTGCACGGGAGCATCGCGGACAACGTGCGGCTGGGCCGACCCGACGCCCCCGACGAGGAGCTGCACGCCGCCTGCCGGGCCGCCCGGATCCACGAGCGGGTCCTGGCGCTGCCCCACGGCTACGACTCCGTCGTCGGCGAGGACGCGCTGCTCTCCGGTGGCGAGGCACAGCGCGTGTCGATCGCCAGGGCCCTGCTCGCCGACACCCCGGTCCTGGTCCTCGACGAGGCGACCGCGTTCGCCGACCCGGAGTCCGAGGCCGACATCCAGGACGCGCTGTCGGAGCTGGCCCGCGGGCGGACGGTGATCGTCGTCGCGCACCGGCTCTCGACGGTCACCGGGGCCGACCGGATCGCCGTCGTCGACGGCGGGGTCGTGCGCGAGACCGGCACGCACACCGAGCTGCTGGCCCGCGGCGGCCGCTACGCCGCGATGTGGACCGCCCACCGGGTGGGGGAGGAGCTGTCGTGATCGGCGACCTGTTGCTGATCCTGGGGCCGGAACACCGGCGCAGGCTCTACGCCTACCTGGGGTGGGTGAGCGCGTTCGGTGTCCTCCAGGGCGTCGCGACGGTCCTGCTCGTGCCGTTCCTGGAGGCGCTGTTCGCCGGGGACACCGGTGCCGCCCTGACCTGGGTGGGGGTGCTGGCGGTGGCCGTCGTGGCCGCCTGCGTCCTCTACTACGTGCAGGCGATGGCGGGCTTCGGCGTCGCCCTGGTCGTGCTGACGACGCTGCACGAACGGCTCGGGGACCACGTGTCCGCGCTGCCGCTGGGCTGGTTCTCCTCGGAGCGGGTCGGCCGGCTGTCGCGGATCGCCACCGGCGGCACCACGATGATCGCGGGGCTGTTCGCGCACCTGCTGACACCGCTGGTCGTCGCGGTGGTGACGCCGGCGACGATCGTGCTGGCGATGCTGCTGTTCGACGTGCGGCTCGCGCTGGCCGCCCTGGTGTGCGTGCCGGTGCTCTGGCTGGCGTTCCGGGCGTCGGCGTCCTGGGTGGGGCGCGGCGACGCGCTCGACGACGCCGCCGCGGTGGCCGCGGGCAACCGGGTCGTGGAGTTCGCCCGGACCCAGCGGGTGCTGCGGGCGTTCGGCCGCGGTGCCGCCGGGCACCGGCCGTTGGAGGACGCGATCGACGCCCAGTACCGCGCGGGGCGGCGCTCGATGTGGCTGGCGACGGCGGGCATCGTGACCGGGGGGTTCGCGGTGCAGCTGACGTTCAGCGCGATCCTGCTGACCGGCGTGTACCTGGTGCTCGGCGGCACGCTCGACGCCCTCCGGATGGTGGCGCTGCTCGCGCTGGCCGCCCGGTTCACCGGCCCGCTGGCCGAGGTCGGCGACTACGCCGGCGTCGTCCGGATCGCCCGCAACGACCTGGGCCGGCTGGTGGCGGTGCTGGGCGAGGAGCCGCTGCCCGAGCCGCACTGGTCGGCGGAGCGGCACGATCCCGGGGCCGTCGAGCTCGACGGGGTCGGGTTCGGCTACGAGCCGTCGACGCCGGTGCTGCGCGACGTCACGCTGCGGATCGCGCCGCGCGAGACGGTCGCGCTGGTCGGCGCGTCCGGGTCGGGCAAGACCACGGTGACCCGGCTGGTCGCGCGCTTCTGGGACGTCGACACCGGCACCGTGCGGGTGGGCGGTGCCGACGTCCGGGACCAGACCACCGAGGACCTGATGGCCCAGCTGGCGCTGGTCTTCCAGGACGTCTACCTGTTCGACGGGACGCTGGAGGCCAACGTCCGTCTCGGCCGCCCGGCCGCCACCGACGCCGAGGTCGCCGAGGCCGCCCGGCTGGCCGGGGTGACCGAGATCGTCGAGCGGCTCCCCGACGGCTGGGACACCCGGGTCGGGGAGGGCGGCACGTCGCTGTCGGGCGGGGAGCGCCAGCGGGTGTCGGTCGCCCGCGCGCTGCTCAAGAACGCCGACATCGTGCTGCTCGACGAGGCCACCGCCGCGCTCGACCCGGAGAACGAGCGGTTCTTCACGGAGTCGATGCGGGTCCTGGCGCAGCGCAGCACCGTCCTGGTGATCGCCCACCGGCTGCCCACGGTGGTCGGCGCGGACCGGATCGTCGTGCTCGACGACGGCCGGGTCGCCGAGGTCGGCACGCACGCCGAGCTGCGGGCCCAGCAGGGCCGGTACGCCGCCTTCTGGAACTCCCGCCGCCGCGCCCGCGGCTGGCGGCTCGTCGGAACCGGGGAGCCCTCATGACCGCACCACTGCCGTCCTGCGCGATCGCCCGGGTGAGCGGCATCGAGCCGCTGACCCCGCGGATGCGCCGGATCACCCTCGACTCCGACGACCTTGTCGGCGTCGAGCAGATCGCCCCCGACCAGCAGGTGAAGCTGTTCTTCGCCCGCGACGGCGGCGTCCCCGAGATCCCGCCGGCCCCCGACGACGGCAGTGTCGCCGGCTGGTACGCCCGCTACCTGGCCGTGCCCGAACAGCGACGGCCGTGGATGCGTTCCTACACCGTGCGCGCCCTGGACCCCGACGCCGGCCGGATGGTCGTCGACTTCGTGCTGCACGGGGAGGGGGAGCCGGGGGGCGGGCACGCCGGCCCGGCGAGCCGCTGGGCGGCGCGGGCCGCCATCGGCGACCCGGTCGGGGTGCTGGGCCCGGCCGTCGCGGGGTACCGCAGCCCGGACGGCGAGCCGGTGCGGCTGCTGGTCGGCGACGAGACCGCGCTGCCCGCGATCGGGGCGATCGTGGAGCAGCTCCCGGCCGGGACCCGGGCGGTCGCGGTCGTCGAGGTCGCCGGACCGGAGGAGGAGCAGGAGCTCCCCGGCGCCGACGTGCACTGGGTGCACCGCGGCGCGGGAACCCTGCTCGACGCGGTGCGCGCGGTGGAGCTCCCGGCGACCCCGGCGGAGCCGGTGTTCGCCTGGGTCGCCGGGGAGGCGTCCGCGGTGCGGGCGGTCCGCCGCCACCTGGTCGGCGAGCGCGGGCTCGACAAGGCCCGGGTCGCGTTCACCGGGTACTGGCGGCGCGACCTGACCCAGGACGACGCGCCGACCGAGCAGGACATGGCGGACGTGGCCGAGCAGATGCCCGTCACCTCCTGACGGCCTCCGTCGGGCCCTCCGTGGGCGCGGCGGCCCACCGCTGCTCGACCCGGCCGAACCGCCAGACCGCGAGCGCCACCAGCCAGGCGACGACGAAGAGGCCGACGATGCCGTAGCCGGCGTCGTCGAGCGGGATGCCGGCGACCGCGACCAGCGGCGCGGAGGTGGTTCCGGTCTCCTGCACCAGCACGCTCACGAGCTCGATGGTGCCGATGACCAGCGCGACGGCGACGGACAGCGCCGTGATGGTGATGTTGTAGTAGACCTTGCGCACCGGCCGGGCGAAGGCCCAGCCGTAGGCGACGTTCATGAAGACGCCGTCGACGGTGTCGAGCAGGCTCATCCCGGCCGCGAACAGCACCGGCAGCACGAGGATCGCGTAGAACGGCAGGGCGAACGCGGCGGCACCGCCGGCCAGCACGAGCAGCGTCACCTCGGTCGCGGTGTCGAAGCCGAGTCCGAACAGGAAGCCGATCGGGTAGATGTGCCATGGCTTGCGCACCGACCGGGCCAGCCCACCGAGGAAGCGGTTCATCAGGCCCCGCTTGGCGAGGTGCTCCTCCAGCTCGGCCTCGCTGTACTCGCCGCGCCGCATCCGCCGGAACACCCCGACGATCCCGACCAGCACGACCAGGTTGAGCAGCCCGATGATCCACAGGAACACCCCGGACACCGACGACCCGATGATCCCGGTGACGGCGTGCAGGGTGGAGTCGTCGTCGCCGACCTGCCCGGCGAGTGCCCGGACCCCGAGCCCGAGCAGGAAGGTCAGGGCGAACACCACCGTCGAGTGGCCGAGGGAGAACCAGAACCCGACCGACAGCGGTCGGCGGCCGCCGTCGGCGAGCAGCTTGCGGGTGGTGTTGTCGATCGCGGCGATGTGGTCGGCGTCGAAGGCGTGCCGCAGGCCGAGGGTGTAGGCGAGCACACCGATCCCGATGCCGAACACCCCGGAGGAGCCGAGGTCGTAGTGCGCCGGCGCGACGAGGACGACGAGCACGCCGAACCCCAGGACGTGCAGCAGCGCGATGAACCCGAACATGCCGGCGAGCGACCGGCGGTCGTGGCGGTCGAGGGCGGCACGCCACCGGCGGGCGGGGGAGGGGGCCCCGGTGGGGACGGGCTGGGGGGCGGACATCGACGGACTCCCGGCGTCGGGGCCGCCCGGAGCGGGCGGCGCGATCGCGGCCACCGTGCGCCCACCGCAGCCGCGGTGTCATGGCTGCTGCCGGTGATTGGCGACGCTGCTGCGGCGGTGCCCGGAAGATCCCTCACCTTTCGGGTAGGTCGGCCTGAACGCATGAGCGGACGGACCGACGTCGGCCGGCCCGTCCGCTCCGCCGTCAGTCCCAGTCCAGCGAGCCCCCGGTGCGGTACTCGGTCACCCGCGTCTCGAAGAAGTTCTTCTCCTTGCGCAGGTCCATCGCCTCGCTCATCCACGGGAACGGGTTCTCCGGTTCTCCGAACAGCGGGGCGAGCCCGATCTGCTCGGCGCGCCGGTCGGTGATGAACCGCAGGTACCGCTCGCAGGACTCGGCGGTGAGCCCGAGCATCCCGCGGGGCATGGTGTCGCGGGCGTAGGCGACCTCCAGCTCGCACGCCTCCCGCAGCATCGTCCGGATCTCCGCGACGAACCCCGCGGTCCACAGGTGCGGGTTCTCGATCTTGATCTGGTTGATGCAGTCGATGCCGAAGTTCAGGTGGATCGACTCGTCGCGCAGGATGTACTGGTACTGCTCGGCGATGCCCACCATCTTGTTGCGCCGGCCGAGCGCGAGGATCTGGGCGAACCCGGTGTAGAACCACATGCCCTCGAACACCACGTAGAAGGCGACCAGGTCGCGCAGGAACGCGCGGTCGTTCTCCGGGGTGCCGGTGCGGAAGTCCGGGTCGGACAGCGCCTGGGTGTAGCGCAGCGCCCAGGCGTCCTTCTCGGTGATCGACGGGACGGTCCGGTAGGCGTTGAACAGCTCGCCCTCGTCGAGCCCGAGGGACTCGCACACGTACTGGAACGTGTGGGTGTGCACCGCCTCCTCGAACGACTGCCGCAGCAGGTACTGCCGGCACTCGGGGTTGGTGAGGTGGCGGTAGACGGCGAGCACGATGTTGTTCGCGACCAGCGACTCGGCGGTGGCGAAGAAGCCGAGGTTGCGGGTGAGCATCAGGCGCTCGTCGTCGGTGAGGCCGCCGGGGGAGCGCCACAGCGCGATGTCGGCCTGCATGGCGACCTCGGTCGGCATCCAGTGGTTGGCGCAGCCGGCCAGGTACTTCTCCCAGGCCCAGGTGTACTTGAGCGGCAGGAGCTGGTTGACGTCGGCCCGCGCGTTGATCATGCGCTTGTCGTCGGCGTCGATCGGGGCGGCGCCGCGGGCGATCTCGCCGAGCCCGCTGGTGTCGGCGCCCGTGTGGCGGTCGGTGGTCGGGGTGCTCACTGGCAGGCCTCGCAGTCGGGGTCGTCGACCGAGCAGGCGGCGCCCGGGTCGAGATCGGGGGCGGTGACGGGGACCGCGGGCACGGTCGCCGCGGGCGACGGCGCCGGGGCCGCCGGGGCCGGGGCGGCCGCGGGGGTGCTGGGCACGCCGGTCAGTCGGCCGTCGGTGCCGGTGAGGGTGGACTTCTCGACGGCCGTCGCCGCGCGGGTGCGCAGGTAGTAGGTGGTCTTGAGGCCCGAACGCCAGGCCAGGCGGTAGAGCTCGTCCAGGGCACGGCCGCTGGGGGAGGCCAGGTAGAGGTTCAACGACTGGGCCTGGTCGAGCCACTTCTGCCGGCGCGACGCCGCGGCCACGAGCCGGCTCGGCTCGATCTCGAACGCGGTCGCGTAGAGCTCCTTCAGGTCGGCGGGGACCCGGTCGATCTCGGCCAGCGACCCGTCGAAGTACTTCAGGTCGGCGACCATCACCTCGTCCCACAGCCCGCGCTCCTTGAGGTCGCGGACCAGGTGCGGGTTGATCACGGTGAAGTCGCCGGACATGTTGGACTTCACGTACAGGTTGAGGTGGATCGGCTCGATCGACTGCCCGACCCCGCAGATGTTCGAGATCGTCGCCGTCGGGGCGATCGCGAGCACGTTGGAGTTGCGCATCCCCTGGGTGCGGACCTTCTCCCGCAGTGTGTCCCAGTCCAGCGTGGACGACCGGTCGATCTCGAGCTCGCCGTCGCCGCGGGCCGCGGCCAGCAGGTCGAGCGAGTCCAGCGGCAGGATCCCGCGGCTCCACAGCGACCCGTCGAAGCTGGCGTAGCGGCCGCGCTCGACCGCCAGGTCCGACGACGCGGTGATCGCGTGGAAGCTCAGGAGCTCGGCCGAGGTGTCGGCGAACTCGACGGCCGCGTCGCTCGCGGGGGCGATGCGCTGGACGAACAGCGCGTCGGAGAAGCCCATCATGCCCAGGCCGACCGGGCGGTGGCGCAGGTTGGACCGGCGGGCCTCGGGGATCGTGTAGAAGTTGATGTCCACGACGTTGTCGAGCATCCGCACCGCGGTCGTCACCGTGCGACGGAGCTTGTCCGCGTCGAGCCCGTCGCGCGTGACGTGCGCGGCGAGGTTCACCGAGCCGAGGTTGCAGACCGCGACCTCGCCCTCGTCGCCGGCGCGGGTGTTCAGGGTGATCTCGGTGCACAGGTTCGACGAGTGCACCACCCCCGCGTGCTGCTGCGGGCTGCGCAGGTTGCACGGGTCCTTGAACGTGATCCACGGGTGCCCGGTCTCGAACAGCATGGTCAGCATCCGCCGCCACAGCTCGACCGCGCGCACCGTGCGGTGCACCCGGATCTCGCCGCGCGCCGCGGCCGCCTCGTACTCGCGGTACCGCTGGGCGAACGCGGTGCCGTAGAGGTCGTGCAGGTCGGGCACCTCGTCCGGGGAGAACAGTGTCCACTCGGCGTCGGCCTGCACGCGGCGCAGGAACTCGTCGGGCACCCAGTTCGCGGTGTTCATGTCGTGGGTCCGGCGGCGGTCGTCGCCGGTGTTCTTGCGCAGGTCGAGGAACTCCTCGATGTCGACGTGCCAGGTCTCCAGGTAGGCGCACGCCGCGCCCTTGCGCTTGCCGCCCTGGTTCACCGCGACGGCCGTGTCCCCGGCGATCTTGAGGAACGGCACCACCCCCTGGGAGACGCCGTTGGTGCCGCGGATGTGCGCGCCGAGGCCGCGGACCGGGGTCCAGTCGTTGCCGAGCCCACCGGAGTACTTGGCCAGCAGCGCGTTGTTCCGGTACCCGCCGAAGATCGACTCCAGGTCGTCGTCGACGGTGGTGAGGAAGCACGACGACAGCTGCGGCCGGGTGGTGCCGGAGTTGAACAGCGTCGGGGTCGAGGCCATGAAGTCGAAGCTGGACAGGACCTCGTAGAACTCGATCGCCCGGGCCTCGCGGTCGATCTCGCGCACCGCCAGCCCCATCGCGACCCGCAGGAAGAACGCCTGCGGCAGCTCGAAGCGCACGCCGCGCTCGTGCAGGAAGTAGCGGTCGTAGAGGGTCTGCAGGCCGAGGAAGCCGATCTGCAGGTCACGGTCCGGGCGGAGGGCGGCGGTGACCCGGTCCAGGTCGAAGGTCGCGAGCTCGGGGTCGACCAGGCCGATCGCGATGGCGTGGCGCAGGTAGTCCTTCGTGTAGGACGCGTACCGCTCGGTCATCGTCGCGTGGTCCGGGGTCTCCCGGGTGCCCGCCAGGTGGGAGACGGCCTCGGCGCGGAGCCGGTCCAGCAGCAGTCGGGACGCCACCAGGGAGTAGGCGGGCTCGCGCTCCACCAGGGTGCGGGCGGCCAGGACCAGGGCCTGGGCCAGCTCGTCGGCGGTGATGCCGTCGTAGACGGTGCGGTCCAGCTCGGCGAGCACCGGCTCCGGCGCGACGTCGTCGATGCCGTCGCACGCCTCGCCGAGCACCGCGGCGACCCGGTCACGGTCCAGTGGGGTCCGGCTGCCGTCGGGCCCGGTGACGTGCACGACCGGTGCGTCCGACACGCTGTCCCCGCCGTCGCGTTCCCGGGCCCGTGCCTGCTGCTCGCGGTAGAGCACGTAGGAACGGGCGACCTTGTGGTGGCCGCCGCGCATCAGGGCGAGCTCGACCTGGTCCTGGATCTGCTCGACGTGCACGGCGTGCGCCGGGTGCCGGGTCAGCGCCGCGACGACCTGGTCGGTCAGCCCGGCCACGAGGTGGTGCAGCCGCGACGACGTCGCGCCCGAGTCCCCCTCGACCGCCAGGAACGCCTTGGTCGTCGCCACCGAGATCTTCGTGGCGTCGAACCCGGTCTCGGAGCCGTCGCGCCGGATGACGCGCAGGGCCGGGGGTGCTGTTGCCGGTGCAGCGGTGGAAGCCGTCACGGGCTCTCTCCTCGCGAGTCGCCGTCGCCTCCGGGGGCGGGCGCGGTGCGAGGAGGCGGCGGGTCCCGTGCCGTCGGCGGCCCACCGCACCCTGGCGCCGTCCCACGAGGCCCCGGAGCAGCGCGCACCGGTCGGTACGCGCACCGGTGGCAGGTCTTCGGACTCACGGGCGCACTGCTCACACCTACTGGCCGTCGCTTCCCGGGATCACTCCCAGTGCTGTTGACGGCGGTCGTTCCCGTTCACCGCTGCGGGGCAGTCCCGGATTCCCACCGGGTTCCCTCTTGCCTCACCGGCCCGGGCGGGCCGGTGAACCACCAGTGATCCGGACACTACATCTTGTGGGCAGAGCTACTCCATCCCCCCATCGGTGCGGATGCGACCCCCCTCGGTGACCGGCGGTCCGGGGTCAGCCCGCCGCCCGTCCCTCGGCCGTCGCCCGGGGGCCGGGGGTGAACACGTGCCCCGCGAGTGCGGGCGGGACGGCGGCGAGGCCCGGCCCGCCGGCGCGCACCCAGGCCGCGACCGCGTCCGTGGTCGCGGCGTCCAGGACCGCACGGAGCCAGACCGGGCGGGCGCCCGCCCGGCGGGCCCCGGGCGCCGGGGCGACCACCAGGACGTCGGAGTCCGCGCACGGGCCCAGGCACTCGCTGGTGCGCAGCCGGGCGTGCCCGGCCAGGCCGTCGGTCAGCCGGTCGAGCAGCCGGTCGTGGTGGTCGCGGTCGAGGCCGGGGTGCTTGCGGCCGGAGCCGCAGCAGCACCCCCGGCAGGCGGTGACGGCGGGGAGGGCGGACACGCCCCGACCCTACGTGACACCTGACGAACTGTTCAGGTGATCACGGCGACGACGGGTGTCCGGCGGCACCGGCCCGGCGGACGGTCGTGGTCGACGAGGCGCGGCGGGTAGGCAGGGCCCGCCGTGGGGTACTCCGCCGCCGACCGTTCCACCATCGACAGGGAGATCCCGTGAGCCACCACGTCCTGGACGCCGCCGGCGTCACCACCCCGGCCGTCGTCGTCGAGAAGCTGCACGACGCCGCCCGCGCGAGCACCGCCTGCGCCTCGGCGATGGTCGCCTCCGGCGGGATGGAGACCGAGGTCCTGCTGGCGCTCGACGCCGCCGACCTCTGCACCGCCGCCGCGGCCGTGCTCGGCCGCCGCACCGGGGACAAGGCCGTCGGCGAGGCCGCCGCCTCGGCCGCCGCGCTGGCCTGCGAGGCGTCCGCCGCGGCCTGCGGCGCCCACGCCGACCACCACGAGCACTGTCGGCTGCACGCCGAGGTCACCCGCGAGACGGCGGCGCTGCTGCGCGAGCACGCCGGCGCCTGAGGCCCGGCGGGGCGTGCGCGGCCGGGCCCCTGGCCCGGCTGCGCACGCCCGTCCTGCGGCCGGGAGCGGTTCCGAGCCCCGCCCGCAGCGGGTCACCCCATCCGCAGCCGGTGGAACCGGGCCCAGGTGGCGGTGTCGGGCCGGGCGGGCTCGACGCCGGTCAGGTCGGCGGAGACGCCGACGTGCTCGTCGCCCGAGGACCAGACGGTCGAGCGGTCGCGCAGCAGGAGCTGGGCGCGTCGCAGGGCCTCGACCCGGCGCGCCTCGTCGGGCACCCCGCGCGCGGTGGCGAGCAGGGCACGCACGTCGGCCCGTCCCGCCGCGGCCGGTGCGGCCGGCGCGCCGTCGTCGCCCGCGGTCGCGGCGGGCGGGGCGTCGTCGGCGGGGTCCGGGCCCGCGGTCGCGCGCAGGTACAGCGGGAGCGGGGTCGCCGCGGCCCGGCGGAACCGGATGCCCGGGGTCGGGACGGCGTCGGGCGGGTCCGGCTCGCGCGGCGTGCAGGTCAGCCCGATCTCGGCGAGCTGTTCCACGACGGTGTCGGCGGCCGGGCGCGACATCGGGTCGAACGGGTCGAACAGCAGCGGCACCTCCAGCCGGTCCGCGCCCGCCGCCGCGACGAGCTCCCGCGCGCGGGCGACGTCGCGCTCCACCGGCGCGAACCCGGCCGGGTGATACGCCAGGCCCGGGCCGAACAGGTCGTCGCCCGGCTCGGCGAGGTCGAGCAGCACCTCGCGGACGAGCTCGGTCCGGTCGATGCCGAGCCGGACCGCCTCGGCCAGCCGGGGATCGCCGAGCACGTCGCCGGACGCCCCGGCGGTCGTGCCGCCCGCCGTACCGGTGCCGGGGGCCGACCCGGCCGGGCCGACGTCGAGGAAGCGGGTCGCCGAGCCCGGCGCGGACACCACCGTCGTGCCGACCCGCCCGAGCAGCCGGCGCGCGCTGTGCGGGAACAGGTCGTGCGCCCAGTGCACGTGACCGTCCACGAGGGACTGGTAGCGGTTCTCCTCGTCGTCGTCCACCACGAACTCCACGGCGGGCGAGCGCGCCGCGCCCAGCCAGTGGCCGTCGTGCCGGTAGAGCGCGTCCGGGGACCCGGGCAGCCAGCGGAACGCTCCGGTGCCCACCGGCGGGGTGCCGCGGCCGTCGCGCACGATGCCGGTGCCCGGCGAGCCCAGGACGAGGCCGAACAGGAAGTCCGGGGCGCCGAGCACCAGCTCCACCTCCGACGCCGAGACCGCCCGGCTGGCGGCGAGGTCGAGCCCGGCCAGCAACGGTGCCGCCGTCGCCCCGGTGGCGGGATCGGTGATCCGGCGCAGCGACGCCAGCACGTCGGCCGAGGTCAGCGGGCGCCCGTCGTGGGCGGGGGCGTCGCGCAGCCGGATCCGCCATCTCGTCCCCGTCCGGTCCGGCGCCGCCGACGCGGCCAGGTGCGGCCGTGGGGTCATGTCCTGGTCCCAGACCAGCAGCGTGTCCGCGACGGCCGCCGCCCGCGCCCGGTCCACCGGCCGCCACACCACGTGCGGGTCCGGGACGCCGAGCGGGCCGTCACCGGCGAACGCGGCCACCAGCCGAGGGGCGGTGGTGTCGGCCGGGGCCCCGCACGCGGCCAGCGCCGGAATCCCCGCCAGCGCCGCGGTCGCACCGGCGGCCCGCAGGAACGATCGACGGCTCAACTGCACGACCACAGGGTGCCCGGTGCGGTCACGGCCGAGGCGGCGGGGAGGGACCTCCGCGGGTGCCGGGCGGGCTCAGGACAGGGCGTGCCCGACCCGGAGAGATCACCGGCGCGGGCCGGCGGCCTCGAGGTGGGTGCCGACCGGCGTGAACCCGCTGCGCCGGTACCAGTCCCGTGGCCAGTCGTCGACGCCGGCGCCCAGTGCGAGCAGGTCGCAGCCGTGCTCGGCGGCGAGCTCGCGGGAGCGGGCCAGCAGCGCCCGGCCGTGCCCCCGGCCGCGGTGGGCCCGGTCGGTCTCCAGGGCGTCGAGCCAGGCCGTCGCACCGTCGCGGCGCAGCGTCGCGGCCGCCACCACCCGGTCGTCGACGACGACGGCGAGGCGGTGCAGGGCCAGCACCCGGTCGTCGCCGGTGTCGCGGTCGACCAGCTGGCCGAGGTCCTCGGGTCCGGTGCCGGGCAGGTCCCGGGCCCAGGAGGCGCGCCGGAACCCGCGGAGCTCGTGGTGGTCCAGCTCGGTGACCGTCGCCGTGTCCGGGGGCGCGCCGGTCGTGGTGGGGGCGGTCATGGCCTCGTTCGCCGCGACCGACCACCCGGCGGCGCGCAGGCCGTCGGCCAGCTCGTCCGCGCCCGGTCCCCACAGCAGCGCGTTCGGGTGCAGGCCGTGCGCGGTGAGCGCCCGGTCGGCCTCGGCGAGCACGGTGGCCGGATCGGTCCGGTCAGGACGGTCGAGCAGCAGCCGGTTGTGCATCCGCGACACCGGCCAGGCGTCGGTCCGGACCGCGACGCCGCCGGTCACGGGCTCCTCCGCGCTCGCGCCGCGGCGCAGCATCGACGGCTCGAACCCCATCGCCCGCGCCGCTGCGCCGGGTTCGGGGACCTCCGGGGCGGCGAAGCCGTCCGGGCCGGGCCGGTAGGGCAGCACCATCAGCACCGCCGACGCCGGCACCGCCCCGTAGGCGTGCGGGAACCGCATCGACGCCGGGTCGGTCGGCACGCCCGGCTCCCACCGGACGTCGATCCCGGCGCCGTCGATCCGGGCCGGGTCGAGGACGAGCAGGACCAGGTCCGACCGGCCGGCGAACAGGCGCTGCGCGGGCAGGGCGACCTGGTCGGGCGTCGACAGGTGCACGAACCCGACCTCGTCGAGGGAGGGGGGGAGCCACGGCTCCGGTGTCGAGCCACCTCCGCCACTCACCCGGGGTGCAGAGGTGCAGCAGGACCGTCCCGACCGTCATGGGAGACAGCCTGCCCGCCCGTCCGAACGGACGGGCGTGGATGTCGAGTATTGATTTCCGGCACCGGGTGCCAATAGCGTCCGATCCGCTGCCACCGCCGGCCGGCGGGGCGGTTCACCACCTCTCTCGCCGAGAGTCGGATCCAGCGGAGGTTGCGCATGAGTGAGCACCAGAACGAGGACGCCCTGACCGAGGAGACCCTCGTCGAGGAGGTCTCCATCGACGGCATGTGCGGTGTCTACTAAGCCCCTCGACACCACGGTTCCGGACGGTGCCGCGGGGGCTTTCGACCCCGCGGCACCGTACCGGCTCAGCGAGAGCGTCTCGCTGCGTCCGGAGCCCTTCGGCGCCCTGGTGTACGACTTCGTGACCCGCAAGCTGTCCTTCCTCAAGACGCCCCAGCTGGTCTCGGTCGTGCGCGACCTGGAGAACCAGCCGGACGCCCGGTCGGCCGTCGTGGCCGCCGACGTCCCCGAGGCCCAGCACGACGCCTACCTGCGTGCCCTCGCCGGACTGCTGAAGTCCCGCACGATCGTCGCCCGCTAGTCCCGCCCGCCCCGCCGACCACCACAGTGAGGTGCCCGTGAAGCTGGTCGACCACTTCCAGTACGGCCTGAACTCGCCCATCTGCCTGACCTGGGAGCTCACCTACGCGTGCAACCTCGCGTGCGTGCACTGCCTGTCCAGCTCGGGGCGGCGCGACCCGCGCGAGCTGAGCACCGCCGAGGCCAAGGCCGTCATCGACGAGCTGCAGCGCATGCAGGTCTTCTACATCAACATCGGTGGCGGCGAGCCGACCGTGCGCCCGGACTTCTGGGAGCTGCTGGACTACGCCATCGCCCACGACGTCGGCGTCAAGTTCTCCACCAACGGCGTCAAGCTCGACAAGGCCCGTGCCGCGCAGCTCGCCGCGACCGACTACGTCGACATCCAGATCTCGATGGACGGCGCGACGGCCGAGGTCAACGACTACGTGCGGGGCCCCGGCTCGTTCGACACCGCGATCACCGCGCTGGAGAACCTCGCCGAGGCGGGCTTCAAGCACCCCAAGACCTCGGTCGTGATGACCCGGGAGAACGTCGACCAGCTCGACGAGTTCAAGGCCATCGCCGACAAGTACGGCGCCCAGCTGCGCATCACCCGTCTCCGCCCGTCCGGCCGCGGCGCCGACGTCTGGGACGAGCTGCACCCGACCCAGGCCCAGCAGAAGCAGCTCTACGACTGGCTGGTCGCGAACGGCGACCAGGTCCTGACCGGTGACTCGTTCTTCCACCTGTCGGCCTACGGCGAGGCCCTGCCCGGGCTGAACCTGTGCGGCGCGGGCCGCGTGGTCTGCCTGATCGACCCGGTGGGCGACGTCTACGCCTGCCCGTTCGCGATCCACGAGAACTTCCTGGCGGGCAACGTCCGCGACGAGGGCGGCTTCAAGGAGGTGTGGGAGCACTCCGAGCTGTTCACCGAGCTGCGCCAGCCGCAGACCGGCGGGGCCTGCGCCTCGTGCTCGCACTACGACTCCTGCCAGGGCGGCTGCATGGCGGCGAAGTTCTTCACCGGCCTGCCGCTCGACGGCCCGGACCCGGAGTGCGTGCAGGGCTACGGCGAGGCGATGCTGGCCGCGCGCTCCTCCGACGCGGTGATCCCGAAGTCCGACGTGGACCACTCGCGCTCCGCGCCGCGCAACTCCCGTGCGCCGAAGCAGCCGACGATGCTCTCGCTCGCCCCGCCGCCGCGCCGGCCGGACCGGGCGTGCGACGAGAACCCGCTCGCCGGGTTCGCGCCGGACGCCGTGCCCGCGGCGCAGCCGGTCGCGACCCGCTGACCACGGACCTGCTGCTGACGGGGCCCGTCGACCTGCGTGGTCGGCGGGCCCCCTCGCGTGTGCTGTTCGGGCCGCACGAGACCAACCTCGGGAACGCGGCCCGGGAGATCACCGACCGGCACGTCGCCTACTACGCCGCCCGGGCCGCGGGGGGCGCCGGGATCGTCGTGACCGAGCCGGCGTCGGTGCACGCCTCGGACCATCCCTACGCCTACGCCCCCGCCGCCTTCCCTGCCGCCTTCCCCACCGCCGCGCCGCAGGGCCCTGCTGAACCGCGTGGCCAAGCTGCACGGCCCGGCCCTGCCGCACGGCCCGGCCCTGCCGCGGCGGCGCGCGTCGAGATGCAGCTCAGCGGGAACTGTGGATCTTTCGGGCCCGCTGAGCTGCATCTCGGTGACCGGGACGGTGACCGGGACGGTGCGCGGGTGCCCGCCGCGGCCGGGTGGGCGGCGGTCGTCGCGGCGTGCCGGCCGTACGGGACGCTCGTGCTGGCCGGGCTCGCGCACGCCGGTGGGCAGGGCAGCTCCGCGCACTCCGGGCACCCGCTGTGGGCGCCCTCGTCGGTGCCCGACGTCGTGTCCCGTGAGGTCCCGGTCGCGATGGGGGCCGCGGAGATCGACGCGGTGGTCCGCGGCTTCGCCGACGCGGCCCGCGCGGCTGTGGACAGCGGTGTGGACGGTGTGGAGATCTCCGCCGGACAGCACTCGCTGCTGCGCCAGTTCTGCTCCGGCCTGACCAACCACCGCGACGACGCGTACGGCCGCGACCGTGCCCTGCTGCTGCGCGAGGTCCTCGACGCCGTGCGGGCCGCGATCGGACCGGACCCCCTGCTGGCGGTGCGCCTGTGTGTGGATGAGCTCGCACCCTGGGCCGGTGTCACCGGTGACGACGGCCTCGCCATCGCCCGGGCCGTCGCCGACCGGGTGGACCTGCTCGTCCCTGTCGTCGGGAGCGCGTTGTCGGTCGCCGCGACCCGGCCGGACCTGCACACGCCCGAGGCGTTCCTCCGGGGCCGGTGCGGCGGCCTGCGGCGCGCCATCGCCGGTGCGACGACGGTCGTCCTGGCCGGCAGCGTCGCCACCCACGCCCTCGCCGAGGGGGCGCTGACCAGCGGCGACGCCGATATCGTCGAGATGACGAGAGCGCAGATCACGGACCCGCGGCTCGTCGCGCTGGCCCGGGCCGGGACACCGGAGCGGATCCGGCCGTGCCTGCTCACCAACTCCCTCGCCGCGGCTCGGGACCCGCGCAACCCGGTGGTCGGCGACGAGCTGGAGCCCCGGTCGGGGCACGAACGGACCGACCCGGACCCGGAGCCGCACACGGTCCCGTCGCGTTCCGCGGAACGCGCTCCTGAGGGTGTCGCCGGTCCTCGGGCGCGTTCCGCGGAACGCGGTTCGGAAGGGGACACCGGGCTGCCGGAGCGTTCCGCTGAACGCGGTCCGGAGGGCGTCGCCGGTCAACGGGTGCGTTCCGCGGAACGCGGTTCGGACACCGTCGAGGGTCCGGTGGACCGTTCCGCGGAACGGGGTCCGGATGCCCCGGGGGAACAGCGCGGGGACACGGCCGCGGGCGGTGAGCCGCGTTCCGCGGAACGCGGCGTGGCGCCTCGGCGGGCGGTGCTCGTCGTCGGGGGAGGGCCCGCGGGGCTCGAAGCGGCCCGGACGCTGGCACTGCGCGGACATCCGGTCACGCTGCACGAGCGCGCCGACCGGCTCGGCGGCCTGCTGCCCGCGGCGGCGGTACTGCCCGGCCGGGACCGGCTCGCGCTCGCTGCACCGTGGTGGGCCGCGGAGCTCGACCGGCTCGGCGTCGACGTCCGGCTGGGGTCCGAGGTGGACGCCGCGACGCTCGCCGCCGCCCGGGAGCGGGGTGTGGCGGTGGTGCTCGCGACCGGGTCCCGGCCTCCGCCACCGGTGGTCGACGCGGACGTCCCGGTGCTCGCCGCGGCGGAGCTCTGCGCGGGGGTGGCGCGATCAGTCGGTGTCGTCGCGGTGCTCGCCTCCGCGCGCGTTCCGCGGAACGCACCGGTGCTCGTCGTCGACCCGCTCGGGGACTGGACCGGGCCGGGGGTCGCGGAGCTGCTCGCCGGGGCCGGGTACCGGGTGGTGCTGTCCACCCCGGACGTCGTCGCCGGGCACCAGCTCGGCCGCTGCGGGGACATGGCCGCGGCGAACGTGCGGCTGGAACGGGCCGGTGTCCGGCGGGCGCTGTTCACCCGGCCGGGAGCGGTGCGAGGCGGGGTCGCGGAGCTGGTGGACGTCCACACCGCTGCGGTGACGACCGTGCCGTGCGCGGCCGTCGTCGACTGCGGACCGCGGCTCCCGCAGAACGCGCTCCCGGCGCTGCCCGGCTGTCACCCCGCGGGGGACCGGGTCGCGCCGCGGACGCTCGCCGAGGCGGTGCGGGAGGGGCGGCGGGCCGCGTTCGCTCTCGCGGAGGCGGAGGCGGAGGCGGAGGCAGACGCGACGGCGGGCGGCACGACCCGCGCCGGGGCACGTGACACGACCGGGGCCGGTGGGGCCGCGCCGCCGGAGTCCGCGGACGGGGAGCTCCCGCGGCCCCGGCTCGGCGACCCCCTGCGCCTCGGCCGCACCACAATGCGCAACCGGATCGTCTTCACCGCCCACCTCACCGGCTTCGCCGAGGGCGGCATGCCGACCGACCGGCACACCGCCTACTACGCGGCCCGAGCCGCGGGCGGCGCCGGACTGGTGATCACCGAGGAGCACGCCGTCCACCCGTCGGACCGGCCGTACGAGCGGCTGATCCGCGGTCACGACCCGGCCGTGCTGCCCGGCTACCGCGCCCTCACCGACGCGGTGCACGCCCATGGCGCGCGCGTGCTCGCCCAGCTCAACCACAACGGTGCGCAAGGGTCGGGGATGTACTCGCGTGCGGCCGTCGTCGGGCCGTCGGCGCTGCCCGACCCGATGTTCCGGGAGGTCCCCGCCGAGCTCGACGCCGCCGGGATCGGGGAGATCGTCGCCGCGTTCGCCGACGTCGCCGCGCGCTGCGTCGCCGGCGGGTTCGACGGCGTCGAGCTCCAGTGCTCGCACGCCTCGCTGCTGCGGCTGTTCCTCTCCCCGGCCACCAACCACCGCACCGACGCCTGGGGCCGCGACCGGGCGAAGCTGGTGCTCGACATCGTCGCCGCCGTCCGTGCCGCGATCGGCCCGGACCCGGTGCTGGGTCTGCGGATCGGTGTCGACGAGCGCATCGAGGGCGGCATCACCCCCGCCGACGGCGCCGACCTCGCCCGCCGGCTCGCCGCGACCGGGCAGGTCGACCACCTCAACACCTCGATCGGGGTCGCCACCTCGACGCTGCACCTCATCGAGCCCTCCATGCACACCCCGCCGGGCTACGCCGGGCACCTCGCCGCGACCCTGCGCCGCACCGTCCGGGCAGCCGGGGCAGACCTCCCGGTGATCGGGGTCGGCCGGTTCACCACACCCGAGCAGGCCGCCGCGGCCCTCGCGCGCGGCGAGTGCGACCTCGTCGGCGTCGCCCGCGGGCAGATCGCCGACCCCGGCTTCGCGACCAAGGCCCTCACCGGACGCCCGGTGCGCCGCTGCGTCGGATGCAACCAGGACTGCATCGGCCGGGTCGGGCTGAACCTGCCGCTGGGCTGCGCGGTCAACCCGGCCGCGGGACGCGAGCGGCTCGTCCCGCTCGCCCGGTCCGCCGACCCCGCGCCGGGGCGGGTGCTCGTCGTCGGGGCCGGGCCCGCCGGGCTCGCCGCGGCCGCGTCCCTCGCCGGACGCGGGCACCGGGTGCTGCTCGCCGAACGCGCGGGCACCCCCGGTGGGCGGCTCGCCCTCGCGGCGACCGCGCCCGGGCGGGCCGAACTCGGCCACGTCGTCGCCGACCTGCTGCGCGAGGTGCACACGGCCGGGGTCGAGGTCCGGTACGGCACGACCGTCGACCGCGGTCTCGTCGACGAGCTGGACCCCGCGGCGGTCGTCGTCGCCACCGGGTCGGTGCCCGCCACCCCGCCGTGGGACCCCGAGCGGCTGACCGTCGCCGTGGACGACGTGCTGGCCGGGGTGCGCCTGCCCGCGGGCCCGGTGCTCGTCGTCGACGAACTCGGGTTCCACCAGGCCACCTCGGTCGCCGAGCTGCTCGCCGCCCGCGGGCACGCCGTCGAGATCGTCACACCGGCGCTGGTCGTCGGGCAGGACCTCGGACTCACCCTGGACCGCGAGGGGTTCCGCCGCCGCGCGCACGCCGCCGGGATCCGCTGCAGCACCGACCGGGCCGTGCTCGGGGTGCTGCGCAGGGGCGAGCGCGGGGGTGAGCAGAGCGCAGGGGGGCCGGGCTGCGCAGGAGGACCGGGCTGCACGGTGGAGCTGCTGCACCACCCGACCGGTCGCGCCGAGCGTCGCGAGGTCGGCGCCGTCGTCGCCGCGACGGCCACCGTGCCCGCCACCCGCCTCTGGACCGCACTGGCCGACGGGCCGTGGCCGGTGCACCGCATCGGCGACGCCCTGGCCCCGCGCCGGTTCGACGCCGCGATCCGCGAGGGGACGCTGCTCGACCTGCGTCCGGCCCCGGTCCCTGCTGTCGCGCCGTGACCACCGCCCCGGGCGCGCCGGCCCACCGGCCTCCGTGCTGCGGGGTGGCGTCGTCGCTGCCGGGTGGCGTCGTCGTCCCCGCGGTGACCGCGCCGCGCCGGACCGGGACCCGACCGGGCAGGCTGGGACCGTGCTGCTCGCGGATCTCACCTGGCCCGACCTCGACCCGGCCGCGGTGTACACGCTGCTCGTGCCGGTCGGCTCCACCGAGCAGCACGGCCCGCACCTGCCGCTGGGCACCGACACCGCCGTCGCCTCGGCGGTCGCCGCGGCGCTGCACGACGCCGACCCGGGACTGGTCCTCGCCCCCGCGCTGCCCTACGGCGCCGCGGGCGAGCACGAGGGCTTCCCCGGCACCGTGTCGATCGGGGAGGACGCACTGCGCACCGTGCTCGTCGAGTACGGCCGCTCGGCGTGCCGGTGGGCGTCGAGGCTGGTGCTGCTCAACGGGCACGGCGGCAACGTCGCCGCGCTGCGGTCCGCGGTGACCCTGCTGCGCCACGAGGGCCGCGACGCCGGCTGGCTGTCCTGCGTCGCCGACGTCCCCGGCGTACCGCTGGACGCCCACGCCGGGCGCTACGAGACCTCGCTGCTCACCCACCTGCACCCCGGGGCGGTTCGCGCCGACCGCGCCGAGATGGGCGACACCCGGCCGCTGCGCGAGGTCATCGCGGAGCTGCGGGCCGGGGGGATCGCCGCGGTCAGCCCGAACGGCGTGCTCGGCGACCCGGCCGGGGCGTCGGCCGAGGAGGGCCGGCGCCTGCTCGCGGCGATCACGGCGACGGCGTCGGCGGCGGTCACCGCCTGGGACCCCGACCCCGGCACCGGGCGTCTCCGCCCGCCGGCGGCGTAGCGCGGGGTCACGCCGCCCGGTGAGCCGGCGCCGGCGCTCCGCACACCACCCGGCGCCCGGTGCTCAGTGGGGCGGGCCGGTACTGCGGCCGGGCACGAGGTCCGTGCCGATCCGGGTGACGCCGGGCGGGGCGTGCGGCACCGCGGCCAGTGCGGCCGCGGCGGCCCGGCCGAGCTCCTCCAGTGGCACCCGGAGCGCGGTCAACAGCGGGTCCGAGCCGTCGTCGCCCCCAACCGCGGCCAGGTGGTCGACCGCTGCGACGCTCATCCGGCCCGGGACGTCGACACCCTGCTCGCGCAGCCCGATCAGCAGCCCGAGCGCGATGTAGCTCGAGTAGGCCACGACCGCGGTGACCTCGTCGGCAAACGGCCACCGGGCGGCCAGGCGGAGGCCGGTGTCCAGATCAGGGCTCTCCGAGCCGACCACGTCGAGCCGCCCGCCGACCGTCCGTACCCGGCGGGTCGCGGCGGCTACCCGCAGCCGGTCCAGCGACGAGCCGTGCGGGCCGCCGACGTAGCCGATGCGCCGGTGTCCGAGCCCGAGCAGGTGCTCGGTCAGCCGGCCGACCCCGCGTGGGGTGTCGGCGAGGAACGCGGGCAGTCCACGGACGGGTCGGTCGATCACGGCGAGCGGGATCCGGGACGCGAGCTCGCGCAGCCCGTCCTCGGGGGCGCGGGGGGCGACCAGCAGTACACCGTCGGCGTGCCCGAGGAGTCCGCCCGCCAGCTCGATCTCCTGGTCACCGTCGACGGCCGAGGAGATCAACGAGTGGCCGCCGGCCGTGGACAGCTCTCGCTGCGCCCCGGCCAGGATCGGGCCGAAGTAGGGGTTGGTGAGCGACGGGACGACCATCGCGATGGTCCCGGTACGCCCGGTGAACAGGGCCCGTGCCGCCGGGTTGAGGCTGAGCCCCATCTCCGTGGCGAGGCGCTGGACGCGTTCGCGGGTGCCCGCGGCGACGAGATCGGGCCGGCTGAGCGCGCGGGAAGCAGTGGACTTCGAGACGCCGGCCGCACGGGCGACATCCTCGAGCCTGATCACGCGTCGTTCCTCTCGTGCCGCGGTGTGTTTCGTCCTGATGAATCCGGGATGGATCGGATTGCGGCTCTCCCACGGCCAACTGTAGCGTCCGCTGCAACCGGTTGCTGCAACCGGTTGCAGTTGGTGAGCGAACGGAGACCCGATGCGACGACTGGCGACCGCGGCGTTGGTGCTGCCCGCGGTGGTGCTGCTCGTCGTGGGCTTCGGCTATCCGTACGTGACGATGCTGCTGGCCCCGGCCGCCGACCCCGCCCCGGACGTACCCGGCGCGTTGCTCGCGGCGGTGACCGATCCCTACGTGATCGAGATCGTGGCCCGCACCGCCCGGGTGGCCGGGCTCGCGACCCTGGCCAGCGTGCTGCTCGGGTTCCCGGTGGCGTGGCTGATCAGCCGGGTCGCGCCGCGGTGGCGGGCGCTGCTGCTGCTCGCGGTCACGTTCCCCCTGCTGCTGTCCACCGTCGTGCGGACCTTCGCCTGGATCGTGCTGCTCGGCGGGGAGGGGCTGGTCAGCCGTGCCCTGCAGGGCGTCGGGCTGGCGTCGGGACCGGTCCAGCTGCTCTACACCGAGACCGCGATGGTGCTCGGCCTCACCCAGCTGTTCATGCCGCTGCTGATCCTCACCGCCTACAGCTCGCTGGCCTCGGTCGACCCGGCCCTCGAGGACGCCGCCCGCGGCATGGGAGCCGGCAACGCGGCGGTGTTCACCCGGGTGGTGTTCCCGCTCGCCCTGCCCGGGACGGCCGTCGGCGCGATCCTCGTGTTCGCCGGCTCGGTCACCGCGTTCACCACGCCGTCGCTGCTGGGCGGCACCCGCAACCGGACCCTGGCCACCCTGCTCTACCAGGAGGCGAACACCTCGGTGAACTGGAGTGCCGCCAGCGCGGTCGCCATCATCATGACCGCGATCCTGCTGGTCGTGACGCTGGTGCTCGCCCGGGTCCCGGCGATCGGGGCCCGCCGGTGACCCGTCGTCCCGTGCTGACGGTGCTCGCCGCGGTCGCCGTGTTCTTCCTGCTGTTCCCGATCGTCGTCGTCGTCGGCATCGCGGTCACGGCCGGGACGGCGCTGGCCTTCCCGCCGGAAGGGCTGTCGCTGCGGTGGTTCACCGAGGCGGTGTCCTACGAGCCGTTCCGCTCGGCGCTCGGCACGAGCCTGGTCGTCGCGGTGTTCGCGACGGTGCTCGCGCTCGTCGTCGGCGTCCCGGCCACCTACGCGATCCACCGGCGCTCACCGCGCGGGCGCACCCTGCTGCAGACGCTGTTCCTGTCGCCGCTGATCGTGCCCGAACTGGTCCTCAGCTTCGCGCTGTTCCAGTTCTTCGTCGTGCAGGCCGGGATCGACACGTTGTCCGCGCTGGTCGTCGGGCACGCGGTGCTCCTGCTGCCCTACACGGTGCGCGTGACCGGCGCGTCGCTGCTCGCCGCCGACCCGGCGCTCGAGGAGGCCGCGACCGGGCTCGGTGCGGGCCCGCTGACCACGTTCTTCCGGATCACCCTCCCGGTGATCGCTCCCGGTGTGGTGGCCGCGTCGATCCTGTCGGTGCTCACCTCGTTCAACAACGTGCCGCTGTCGCTGATGCTCACCTCCCGACGCGTGGAGACGCTGCCGGTGGCGATGCTGTCCTACGTCCAGACGTCCTTCACCCCGATGGTCGCCGCCGCCAGCACCCTGTTGCTGGTGTTCGCGGTGGCCGTCGCGCTGGTGACCGAACGGCTGGTCGGATTCCAGAAGGTCTTCGGACGGAGTTCCTCATGACGACCCCCGCCCCGGTGCGTCCCCCGACCGCCACCGACGACGACGTGGTGGGACTGTCCGGCGTCAGTCGCGACTTCGGAGCGGGCCCGGTCGTGGACGACCTCGACCTGTCGGTGCGACGGGGCGAGTTCCTGGCGCTGCTCGGACCCAGCGGCTGTGGCAAGACCACCCTGCTGCGCATGATCGCCGGCTACCTGGAGCCCACCGCGGGTCGGGTGACGATCAACGGTACGGACGCCACCCGGATGCCGGTCCGCCGTCGCAACATCGGCATGGTCTTCCAGTCCTACGCGCTGTTCCCGCACCTGAGCGTGGCGGAGAACGTCGCGTTCGGGCTGCGGATGCGCAAGGTCGGCCGCGTCGAACGGGACCGGCGGGTGCACGAGGCGCTGGACCTGGTCGGACTCGCGCACCTCGGCGCGCGCCGCCCGGCCGAGCTGTCCGGTGGCCAGCAGCAGCGGGTCGCGCTCGCCCGCGCCGTCGTCGTGCGCCCGGACGTGCTGCTGCTCGACGAGCCGCTGTCCAACCTCGACGCCCGGCTGCGGGTGCAGCTGCGCGACGAACTCGCCAGGGTGCAGCGCGAGACCGGCCTGACCACCGTGCTGGTCACGCACGACCAGGAGGAGGCGCTGGCCGTCGCCGACCGCATCGTGCTGCTGGACCGCGGCCGGGTCGCGCAGGAGGGCACGCCACGGGAGGTCTTCGAGCGGCCCCGCACCCGGTTCGTCGCCGAGTTCCTCGGCTACCGCAACGTCCTCGACCTCCCCGGGCGCGGTCGCGTCGCGATCCGGCCCGAGCACGTGCGGGTGCACCCCGATGGCGGAGCCACCGACGCGGCCCCCGGCGACGCCCGCGACGTCGTCGTCCTCGACGGGACGATGCGCTCGTCGACCTACCGCGGGACCTACAGCACCGCCACCGCCGTCGTCCCGACGCACGGGGGCGAGGCCGAGGTGCAGGGCGTCACCGGCACGCCCGAACCGGCCCCTGGTGACCGGGTCCGGGTGGAGCTGCGGGTGTCCGCGATCGTGAGTCTGGAAGCCGACCCCGAGGAGGTCCTGTGATGGCCAGGCCCGTCATGAAGAGGAACGCCGTGTGGGTCTTCGGGGCCGTGACGGCGGTGTTGCTCGCCGGCTGCGGCGGACCCGGCGGCTCGGGCGGGGGTTCCGACGAGCTCGTCGTGTCCGGGTTCAGCTTCGGGGCGGAGGAGTTCGAGAAGACCGTCGTCGCCCCGTTCGAGGAGGAGACCGGCATCCGGGTCACCTTCGACCCGGGCTCGAACTCCGACCGGTACAACCGGCTGCTGGTCGACCGGGCCCGTCCGGACGTCGACGTCGTGCTGATCTCCGACCTGTTCGCCGCCGACGGGGAGCGGGAGGGGCTGTTCACCGACATCGACCCGGGGTCGGTGCCGAACCGGGCGGACACCGTCGAGTTCGCCCGGGACGCCCCGGGCCAGGGAATCCCGTACACCTTCACGCTGCCGGGCGTCCTCTACTCGACCGACGCCTTCCCCGACGGACCGCCGACGGTCGCGTCGCTCTGGGACCCGGAGCTGGCGGGCCGGATCGCGGTCCCCGACATCTCGGCGACGGCGGGGATCCCGTTCCTCATCGCGGTCGCAGAGACCTTCGGCAGCGGGCCGCAGGACGTCGACACCGCGTTCGCGAAGCTGGCCGAGCTCAAGCCGAACGTGCTGCAGTTCTACTCGAGCACCACCGAGCTGCTCAGCCTGCTCGAGCGGGGCGAGGTCGTCGCCGCGCCGGGCCTGGACCTGTTCGCCTACGACGCCGTCGAGGCCGGCCGGCCGGTCGCCTGGGCCCCGTTCGACCGGGGACGAGTGCTGTCCTACAACAAGGCGGAGATCGTCGAGGGGGCCGCGAACACCGACGGCGCCCAGCGGTTCGTGAACTACCTGCTGTCGCCGGAGGTGCAGACCCGCACCGCCACGGCGTTCTCCGACAAGCCGGTGAACCGGGCCGCGACCGTCCCGCCGATCATGACCGAGGTGTCCGGCGGCGCCGCGACCGACCCGGGTGCAGCCGGCTACGTCCCGCTGGACCTCGACTTCGTCGGCGCGAACCGCGGCGCGTGGATCGACCGGTTCGCCCGCGAGGTGTCGGGCTAGTGCCGGAGCCGACACCGCCGCTCCCGGTCGTGATCGACACCGATCCCGGGGTCGACGACGCGATTGCGCTGCTCCTGGCTCTGGGCTCCTCCGCACTGCGGGTGGCCGGGGTGACGACGGTGGCGGGCAACGCAGGGATCGAGCAGGTGACGGCCAACGCCACCGCCGTGCTGGACCTGGCCGGCGGACCTGCCGGTCGCGATGGGGGCGGCCGGGCCGCTCGCCGGTGGCCCCCGGGTGCCCGACGAGCCGGTGCACGGCCCGGGCGCCCTCGGCGGGGTCGTCCTGCCGCCGGGCGCCCGTTTGGTCGCCGGCACGCCCGGTACCGGGGGCCACGGCCCGGACGGCCGTGGCGACGGGACGGCCGCGGTCGACCTGATCGCCCGCCTGGCCCGGACGCACCCGGGCGAGCTCGTGCTGCTCGCGCTCGGACCGCTGACGAACGTGGCCCGGCTCCTCGAGCGCGACCCCGAGGCGGCAGGCATGCTCGCCGGCGTCGTCCACATGGGAGGCGCCGCCTTCGCCCCGGGCAACGTCACCCCCGCCGCGGAGTTCAACACCTACTGCGACCCGGAGGCGGCCCGGGTGGTGCTCACCAGCGGTCTGCCCGTCCGGCTGGTGCCACTCGACGTGACCCGCCGGGTCGTGCTGCCGGGCGCCGTCGCCGACCGGCTCGCCGGCTCCGCGGACCCGGTCACCGCCACCGCAGGCGCAATGCTGCAGGGTCTGGTGGAGGGACACGCCCGCCGGCACGGGGTCCGCGAGTGCCGGGTGCACGACGCGACGGCCGTCGTCGCGCTGCTCGATCCGGAACGGTTCTGCTGGCGGCGCCACCCCGTCGACGTCGAGTGCGTCGGCGAGCTCACCCGGGGGGCGCTGGTGACCGACGTGTACGGCCGCACCGGGCGGCCCGCCACGGTCGAGCTCGCCCTGGACCTCGACCCGGACCCCGTCCGTCACCGCCTGCTCGCCGTCCTGGAGGACGCCCGATGATGCGTGCGATCACCGGAACGCTGCTGCTGCGCGGCGGATCCGTCGTCTCCGTCCACACCGGCGAGACGTTCCGCGCGGACGTGCTGGTCGAGGGGGACCGGATCCGAGCCGTGCTCGCCCCGGACCGGGCGGAGCTGACCGCCGCGGAAGAGCTGGACGTGACCGGGCGGCTCGTCGTGCCCGGCTACATCGACGCGCACATGCACGTGGAGAGCTCGCTGGTGCCGCCGGCCGAGTTCGAGGCGCTCACCCTGCACCGGGGCACGACAACCGTGCTGGCCGACCCGCACGAGATCGTCAACGTCGCCGGTCGCGAGGGCATGGCCTGGATGATCGAGCAGGGCCGTGGCCTGCGACAGGACATCCGGTGGGCGGTGCCGTCCTGCGTGCCGTCGCTGCACGGGTTCGAGACCGCCGGGGCCGACCTCGACGCCGACGACATCGCCGAGATGCTCGGCTGGGGCGGCGTCACGACGCTCGGCGAGGTCATGGACTACCGGGCCGTGATCGGCGGGGACCCACGGACCCTGGCGATCATCGACGCGGCGTGCCGGGCCGGGGTGCGCCTGGACGGTCACTGCCCGCACATCAGTGGGGCAGACCTGAACGAGTACCTGTGGGCGGGCGTCGACTCCGACCACACGAAGAACTCGCCCGAGGTCACCGTGGAGAAGGCCCGGCTCGGGATGGTCATGATGCTGCAGGAGAAGTGCCTGCGGCCCGAGCTCGTCGAGGCGTTGCTCGCGCTGCCGGTGCTGCCGGACTTCTGCCTGGTCAGCGACGACGTCGCCCCGGACGCGGCGGTCGACCACGGGCATCTCGACCACCTGGCGGGCGTCGCCCTGGACTGCGGGCTCCCGGCCCTGGCGGCTCTGCGCGCGCTGACCCTGCACCCGGCACGCCGGCTCGGCCTCGACGATCGTGGCGTCGTCGCCCCCGGCCGGCGGGCAGACCTCGTCGTGCTGCGCGACCTGACCTCCTTCGTCCCCGAGCACGTGGTGTGCGGTGGTGTGCCGGTCGGTGAGCCCACCCCGCGCCCGACGCCGTCGCACCCGTTCGGCGGGACGGTCCGGCTGCCCGAGGCCCCGGACGGACGGTGGCGGACCGACCTGCCCGACGGCGAGTACCCGTTCCGCGCGTTGCGGGTCAACCCGGTCGACACCTACACCGAGCCGGACGAGATCGTCCTGCCGGTGCGCGACGGTGTCGTCGAGTGGGAGGGCCGCTGCGCAGTGGTGACGGTGGTCGAACGGCACACCGGGGCCGCGTCGCGGCAGACTGCACCGGTGCTGGGGTTCGCCCCCACGCCCGGAGCCTTCGCGACGACCTACGCACACGACAGTCACAACCTCACCGTCGTCGCCACGTCCGCCGGGGCACTCGCCGAGGCCGCCGGCCGGGTTCGTGCGGCCGGCGGCGGGATCGCCCTGGTGCGAGAGGACTCCGCGCCAGTGGAGCTGAGGCTGCCGATCGGGGGCGTCATGTCCGACCTCCCCGCGGACGAGGTCGCCGCGGCGGCCCGGGAGATCCGCTCCGCGGTGCGCGAGTGGGGCTGGGACCACGCCAACCCGTTCATGAGCCTGACGACCATGACGCTGCCGGTCTCGCCGCAGGTGAAGATCACCGACCGGGGGCTGGTGCGGGTCGTCGAGCGGGACTGGGAACCGGCGGTGCGCGCGGGCGGGTGAGCGCGGTGCCGCTCAGCTCGCGTGGGAGAGCAGGGGCACGAGCTGCTCGGCGGTGGTGAACGAGCCGTGCTGGCCGGGGAACGTCGACAGGAACGGCTCGGCCTCGGTCCGGACCACCGCTGCCGTCCCGTGCATCGCGACGACGACGTCGCCGATCCGGTCGAGCACCCGGTCGGCGACCGGGCCGAACCAGCCCCGGGCCACCGCCTCCTCCCGGGTGACGACGGACGCGTCGTCGCCGAGCACGGCCCGCCAGGCGGCGAGCACGTCGGCCGTCGCCCCGGGTCCGGTGTAGACGTGGCGGGCGCGCGGGTCCCCGCCGAGCAGCGCCACTCCGTCGGTCAGCGCCGGGGTGGTGTCGGCGTCGACGGTCCGGTCGACGGTGACCATGCCGTGGTCACCGGTGACGGCCAGCAGCGTGCCCGCGGGCAGCTCGGCCAGGAGCATCCCGAGCAGCGCGTCGACCTGGCGCAGCTGCCAGCGCCACGCCGGCGTCCCGGGGCCGTACAGGTGGCCGACCTTGTCGAGGTCGGCGTGGTAGCCGTAGACCAGCCGGGGTCCCGGCCCCTCGACGCCGGCGAGGATCTCGACGGCCAGGTCGCCGAGCGCGGCGACCCCGCGGTACTCGCCGCCGCGCAGCCCGGACCGGGTCAGCCCGGACGTCCGGAACTCCAGCGGTGACACCGACCGCACCGCGACGCCCGCCGCCGCGGCGCGCTCCAGCACCGTCGGTTCCGGCTGCACCCGCTCCGGGACGAGCGTCTCCCGCAGGTCCCGGCGGCCCGAGGACCAGCCCAGCGCGTCGAGCAGCTCCCCGTCGACGCGGAACCGCAGGCCCAGGGTGCCGTGCGCGCCCGGGGGCAGCCCGGTGCCGAGCGAGGTCAGGCTGATCGGCGTCGTCGAGGGGAAGCCGACGGTCAGCGGCCCGGCATCGGCGAGCCCGGCCAGCACCGGCGCGTCGTCGGCGTGGGCGCGCAGCGGCTCGTGGCCGAGGCCGTCGACCAGCAGCAGCACCGCGGCCCGGGCCTGCGGCAGCACGAACGCGGGCGGCCGCTGGTCGAGCGGGGCGCCGATCGCGTGCGTCAGGGCGGGCAGGACGTCGGCCAGCGTCGCCGAGCCGTAGCGGGGGAGGACCTCGGACATGTCCGGGAGTCTGCCCCGGCCGGGCCCGGGCGGACCACGCCGATCGGGCAGGTGCGGGTGTCGACCGGCCACGCCCGGGGATGGAAGGCTCCCGCAGGTGACCGTCGCCCGGACCGACCCCGACCGCCCGTCCACCGGGGAACCGGCCGGCCCGGCGGACCGCAGGCTCCCGGACGGCTTCCGGGTCGTGCTCGACCGGCGCACCCGACGGCTCGACGGCGGGGCGGCCCTGCTCGGCGGCGCCCCGCCCCGGCTGGTGCACCTGTCCGCGCGGGCCCGCGCGCTGCTGCCCGCCCCCGGGCGCCCGCTGGTCGTCACCGGCCCCACCGAGCGGTCCCTGGCCCGCACCCTGCTCGACGCCGGGCTCGCCCACCCCCTCACCGACGCACCGGCCGGGGTCACCGCGGCCGAGGTCACCGTCGTCGTCCCGGTGAAGGACCGCCCGCTGGACCGGCTCCTCGCCGCGCTGGCCGGGACCGGGGTGGCCGGCCCGATCGTCGTCGACGACGGGTCCGCCGACCCGGCACCGCTGCGCCGCGCCGTCGAGCGGGTCGGGGGGACCGTGCTGCGGCACGCCACCCCGCGCGGCCCGGCAGCCGCCCGCAACGCCGGCCTGGCCGCCGCGACCACCCCGTTCGTGGTGTTCCTCGACTCCGACGTCGTCCCCGAACCCGGCTGGCTGCCCCCACTGCTCGCCCACCTCGCCGACCCCGCGGTCGGCCTCGTCGCACCGCGGATCGTGGCGCTGGACCCGGAGCGGGGCGGTGGGCTGCGCGGGGCCGTCGGGCGCTACGAGGCGGTGCGGTCGTCGCTGGACCTGGGCCCCGACGCGGCGCTGGTCGTGCCGCGGTCCCGGGTCGCCTACGTGCCGAGCGCGGCGATGCTCGTGCGGGTGTCGGCGGTCGGACCGGTCGCGTTCGACCCGCGGATGCACGTCGCCGAGGACGTCGACCTCGTCCTGCGCCTGCACGACGCCGGCTGGGCGATGCGCTTCGAGCCCGTCTCCCGCGTCGCCCACGACCACCGCACGCACCCCGGGGAGTGGTTGCGGCGCAAGGCGTTCTACGGCACCGGGGCGGCGCCGCTGGCATGCAGGCACCCCGGCGCGGTCCCGCCGCTGATCCTCTCGCCGTGGACGGCGGCGGTCTGCCTGCTCCTGCTCGTCCAGCGGCGGGGGGCGACGGCGCTCGCCGCCGTCGTCACCGGCGTCGCGACCGAACGGCTGTCCCGCGCGCTGCCCCGGCTCGAGCGGCCGCGGCGCGGTGCGGCGCTGCTCACCGCGCTCGGCCTGTCCGGGGCGCTGTGGCAGACGGCGTCGGCGCTGACCCGGCACTTCTGGCCGGTCGCCGCCCTCGGCTGCCTGGTGTCGCGCCGGGCCCGCCGCGCGGTCGTCGTGGCGGCGCTGGCGGAGGGGCTGGCCGACTGGTGGCGCCACCGCGACCGTGACCCGCGGGTCCGCACCGGACCGCTGCTGCACCTGCTGGCGCACCGACTCGACGACCTCGCCTACGGGGCGGGTCTGTGGTGGGGGGCGGTCGAGCACCGGACCGCCGCCCCGCTGCGTCCGGCCGGCCCTGGCGCCCGACGTTGACACAGGTTAGGCTTCCCTGACCTGCGACGTGGAACCACTCCGTCCGGGCTGGTCTGAACGGGTGATTCGTGTTGCGTCACGGATCCGTTTCTGCGGGCGGCTCTCGCCTGCGTTCTCCGCGCCTGCGGTTGCGCGCGACAGGCTGTCGCCGTGACGTCGGCGACACGCCATCCGACCTCCGCTCCTCCCGCTCCGGGCTCCTTGCACCCCAGGAAGATCGGGAGTGTGATGTGGGCGCCGCCACACGAGACGTGCGGCAACTTTTCCGGGCGCGCCGGCGTGGTCGCGAGTCAGGCGACGGCGAACGGCGTTCCTCGGACGGAGTCCCCGGTCAGACCCCCGCGCTTCGGAGCGTGCGTGGTCGCGTACGAGGAGTGAGAGTTCATGACAGAGGTCCGGGTCACCGTCGACGGCGTGAACTACGCCGACGACGTCGAGCCCCGCATGTTGCTCGCGCAGTACCTGAGGGAGACGCTGGGCAAGACGGGGACGCTGATCGGCTGCGACACCAGCAACTGCGGTGCCTGCACGGTTCATCTCAACGGACAGAGCGTGAAGTCCTGTTCGGTGCTCGCGGTCCAGGCCGACGGCGCCGAGGTCACCACCATCGAGGGCCTCGCCCGCGACGGTCAGCTGCACCCGGTGCAGGAGGCCTTCCGCGAGTGTCACGGTCTGCAGTGCGGGTACTGCACGCCGGGAATGATCATGGCTGCGGTGGACCTGCTCGGGGACAACCCCGACCCGTCCGAGCAGGAGGTCCGCGAGGGCATCGAGGGCAACCTCTGCCGCTGCACGGGCTACCAGAACATCGTGCGCGCCGTGCAGACCGCGGCGAAGAACATGAAGCCGGGAGTCGCCGCTGCGCCCTCCGGCCAGGCCGCCCCGGTCGCGGGAGGTAACTGACGTGACGACGACCGCCGAACCCACCACGACCGGCGAGATCGGCAAGGCCCGGGTCCGCAAGGAGGACCAGCGCCTCATCACCGGCCGGTCCCGCTACACCGACTCCATCACCCCTCCGGGCACCGTCCACATCGCCGTCGTCCGCTCGACGATCGCGCGGGCGACCATCACCTCGATCGACAAGTCCGAGGCCGAGAAGGCCCCGGGTGTGTTCGGCGTCTACACCGCGGCCGACCTCGGTGCGGAGGAGGTCGGCATGCCCTGCGCGTGGCCGATCACCCCGGACCAGAAGGCCCCGCAGCGCCCGGTGCTCGCCGTCGGCCGCGTCAACTTCTCCGGTGAGGGCGTCGCCGTCGTCGTCGCCCGGTCGGCCGCCGCCGCGCGCGACGCCGCCGAACTCGTCGAGGTCGACTACGAGCCGCTCGAGCCGGTCCTCGACATGGAGACCGCCGCGCAGGACGGCGCCGAGCTGGTCCACCCGGACCTCGGCACCAACGTCTCCGCGACCTGGGTGTTCGACTCCGCCGCGGCCGGCACCGGTGCCGACGTGGCCGAGGCCATCAAGGCCGCCGAGGCCGACAGCGACTCCGTCGTCGTCCGTCGCCGCTTCCGTCAGCAGCGCCTGATCCCCGCGTTCATGGAGCCCCGCTCCTGCGTCGTGGACCCGACCGGCGAGCAGCTGACGATCTGGGCTGCGACCCAGGTGCCGCACATCCTGCGCACCATGACCACGGTGACCCTCGGGGTGCCGGAGTCCAAGCTGCGCGTCATCGCCCCCGACGTGGGCGGCGGCTTCGGCGGCAAGATCGGTGTGCTGCCCGAGGAGATGCTCTGCGTCCTGCTGGCGCAGAAGCTGGGCAAGCCGGTCAAGTGGACCGAGACCCGCAGCGAGTGCATGCTCACCGCGCACCACGCCCGGGACCAGATCCAGGACCTCGTGATGACCGCCAAGAAGGACGGCACCATCACCGGGTTCGACGTCCACCTCTACGCCGACATGGGTGCCTACCTGGGCCTGGTCGGGCCGGGTGTGCCGATCCTCGGCGCGTTCATGTTCAACGCGATCTACAAGATCCCCGCGCTGAAGTTCACCTGCTCCAACGTCTTCACCAACAAGACGCTGACCGACGCCTACCGCGGTGCCGGCCGTCCCGAGGCGACCTTCGCCGTCGAGCGCATGCTCGACGAGCTGGCCGTCGAGCTCGGCCGCGACCCGATGGAGCTGCGCGAGCAGAACTGGATCAAGCACGAGGAGTTCCCGTTCACGACGGTCGTGGGCCTGACCTACGACACCGGCAACTACGAGCAGGCCACCCAGCGCGCGATGGAGCTGTTCGACTACGCCGGTCTGCGCCGTGAGCAGGAGGAGCGCCGGAAGAACAACGACCCGGTCCAGCTGGGCATCGGCATCTCGACCTTCACCGAGATGTGCGGTCTCGCCCCGTCCCGGGTGCTCGGCTCGCTGGACTACGGCGCCGGCGGCTGGGAGGCCGCGAGCATCCGGATGCTCGCCACCGGCAAGGTCGAGGTCACCACCGGTGCCTCCGCCCACGGCCAGGGCCACGAGACGGCGTTCTCGCAGATCGTCGCGGACAAGCTGGGCGTCGCGTTCGAGGACGTCGAGATCCTGCACGGCGACACCCAGGTGGCGCCGAAGGGCCTCGACACCTACGGCTCGCGCTCGCTGGTCGTCGGCGGTGTCGCGATCGTCAACGCCGCGGACAAGGTCATCGAGAAGGCGAAGAAGATCGCCGCGCACCTGCTCGAGGCCTCCGAGGACGACCTGGAGTTCGCGAACGGCCAGTTCACGGTCAAGGGCACCGACAAGGGCAAGGCCATCCAGGAGATCGCGTTCGCCGCGTTCATGGCGCACGACTACCCGGAGGGCATGGAGCCGTCGCTGGACTCCGACGCCGTGTTCGACCCGGAGAACTTCTCCTACCCGCACGGCACGCACCTGGCGGCCATCGAGGTCGACACCGACACCGGCCGGGTCACGCTGCGCAAGTACGTCTGCGTCGACGACATCGGCAACGTCATCAACCCGCTGATCGTCGAGGGGCAGGTGCACGGCGGTCTCGCCCAGGGCATCGCGCAGGCCCTGTTCGAGGAGGCGAACTACGACGACCAGGGCACCCTGGTCAACGCCACGTTCGTCGACTACACGATCCCGTCCGCGGCGGACCTGCCGAGCTTCACCACCGAGACGGTCTCCACCCCGGCGACGTCCAACCCGCTCGGTGTGAAGGGCGTCGGCGAGGCGGGCACCATCGCCTCGACCCCGGCCATCCTCAACGGTGTGCTGGACGCGGTGCGCCACCTCGGCGTCGACGAGATCGAGATGCCGACCACCTCGCAGCGCGTATGGCGGGCCCTGCAGGTCGCCAAGGGCAGGAACCCGCAGGAGACCCCGAGCGACGTCCACGCCCCCGGCGCCGGCCTCGGCTCCATCGACCCGAACAACCCCAAGGGAGAGGTCCAGTGATCCCGGCGAAGTTCGACTACGTCCGGCCCTCCTCGGTCGAGGAGGCCGTGACGGCCCTGCAGTCGGCCGGTGAGGACGCCAAGATCCTCGCGGGCGGCCAGAGCCTGCTGCCGGTGCTGCGTCTGCGGATGGCCGCGCCGAGCACGATCATCGACCTCGGGGGCATCCCCGAGCTCAAGCGGATCGGCGAGGACGACCAGTACGTCATGGTCGGCGCGATGGCCACCCACCACGAGGTCATGCGCAACGACCTGGTGAACACCCACGTCGAGCTGATCGCCCGGGCCACCGAGACCGTCGCGGACCCGCAGGTCCGCCACCGCGGCACGCTGGGCGGTGCGCTCGCGCACGCCGACCCGGCCGGTGACCTCGGTGCGGCCGCGCTGGCCCTGGACGCCGAGTTCGTCATCCTCGGCTCCGGCGGGACCCGCCTGGTCACGGCGAAGGACTTCTTCCAGGACTACTTCACGACCGCCATCGGCGAGGGCGAGATCCTCACCATGATCCGGTTCCCGAAGTACACCGGCTGGAAGAGCCACTACGAGAAGTTCAACCGGGTCGCCCAGGCGTGGTCGATGGTGGCCGTCGCCGTCGCGCTGAAGGTGGACGGCGGGACCATCACCGAGGCCCGCGTCGGACTCACCAACATGGGCAGCACGCCGATCCGGGCGACCGGTGTCGAGCAGGCCCTGGTGGGCAAGTCCGCCGGTCCGGACGTCGCGAAGGCCGCGGCGGAGCACGCCCTGGAGGGCACCTCCGCTCCGAGTGACGCCGACGCCGCCGCCGACTACCGTGAGCACCTGGCGAAGGTGCTCACCGGTCGTGCGGTGCTGGCCGCCGCCGGCTGACGAACCAGAAGCACGCCGACGCCGGCGCCGGTTCCGGGGTTCCCGGACCGGCGCCGGTGTTCGTTCGAGGAGGCTTGGAAGACACATGCAGCTGGAGAACAAGTTCACGATCGCCGCGCCGATCGAGGACGCCTGGAAGGCGCTCAACGACCCGGAGCTCATCGCGCCGTGCTTCCCCGGGGCGACCCTCACCGAGTACGAGGGCGACTCGTTCCAGGGCACCGTCAAGGTCAAGCTCGGCCCGATCTCGCTCACCTACAAGGGCAAGGGCACCTACATCGAGCGGGACGACGCCAACCACAAGGTCGTCATCGACGCGTCCGGCCGCGACGCCCGCGGCAACGGCACGGCCAAGGCCATCGTGACCGGCACGATGGTCGCCGACGGCCCGGACAAGACCTCGGTCACGATGGTCACCGACATGACCGTCACCGGTCGTCCGGCGCAGTTCGGCCGGGGTGTCATCTCCGACGTCGCCGACAAGATCATCGGCCAGTTCTCGAGCTGCGTCGCGGACAAGCTGACCGGGCCCGGCGGGGCGTCGTCCAACGGTGCCGGCCCGAAGCACGCGGCCGACGAGACCAGCCCGATCCCGGCGGTCCCGCCGGCTCCGGGTGAGCAGGCCGCTCCCACACCGGTGAAGCGCCCCTACCAGCCGCAGAGCAGCCCGGTCGAGGCCATCGATCTGCTCGACTCGGCGGGTGCCCCGGTGCTCAAGCGCCTCGCGCCCGTGCTGGGCGGCATCGGTGCGCTCGTGCTGCTGTTCGTGCTGGTCAAGCGCCTGCGCGGCGACTCGAAGGGCTGAGTCCTCCGCAGGTTCTTCCGGGCCGGTGCCGCGTTCCGCGGTGCCGGCCCGTGGCGTTGCGGGGCAGGATGGTGCCGTGCGAGCGGGTGAGCGGAACGGGCTGACCGACGTCGAGGGCCTGCGGGTCGGGCACGCGGCGGTGAGCGGGCCGGGCGCCCGCAGCGGGACGACGGTGGTGCTGGCCCCGCCGGGCGGCGCGGTCGCGGGTGTCGACGTGCGCGGCGCCGCGCCCGGCACCCGGGAGACCGACCTGCTCGACCCGGTCGCGACGGTCCAGCGGGTGCACGCCGTCACCCTGTCCGGGGGCAGCGCGTTCGGTCTCGACGCCGCCTCCGGGGTGATGGCCCGGCTGGAGCGCGACGGCGAGGGCTTCCCCGTGCCCGGCGCCGTCGTGCCGATCGTGCCGGCCGCGGTGGTGTTCGACCTCGGCCGCGGTGGCGACGTCCGCGTCCGCCCGACCGCCGACACCGGTGCGGCCGCCTACGACGATGCGCACGCCGGGCCGGTCGTCCAGGGCTCGGTCGGGGCGGGCACCGGCGCGGTGTCCGGCGGGCTGCGCGGCGGCGTCGGCTCGGCGTCGGCGGTGCTGACCGAGGGCTCCGCCGCCGGGACGACGATCGCGGCCCTGGTCGTGCTCAACTCGGGCGGTGCGGCTGCGGACCCGGCCACCGGTGCGGTGTACGGCGCCCGGCACGGTCTTCCCGGCGAGTTCACCGTCGGGGTGGCTCCGGCCCTCGCTCCGCCGGAGCGGCTCGCGGAGCTGTACGCGGGGCACGAGAGCCCGCTGGGGACGGCGACGACGTTGGTCGTCGTCGGCACCGACGCCGCCCTGGACAAGGTCGGCTGCACCCGGCTGGCCACGATGGCGCACGACGGCCTGGCCCGGTCGATCTCCCCGGTGCACACGATCCGCGACGGCGACTGCGCGTTCGCGCTGGCCACGGGAACGCGGTCCGCGCCGGACGCGACCGGGGTGTTCGCGTTGCAGGCGGCCGCGGCGGAGGTGACGGCGCGGGCCGTGGCGCACGCCCTGCTCGCGGCGGAGGCGGCGCCGGACCGGCCGTCGTACTCGTCGCTCGTGGCGGGTCGGTGAGCGCGCCGAACCCGTGGCTGGGCCGCCCGCGTGCGCCGCGCCCGCCTCCCGCGCCGGACCCGGACGCGGTGCGTCTGGTGGGGCTGCCCCGGCGGCGGGCCGCGGCCCGGGCGGTGAACGACGTGGTGCGGGGCGTGGACGTGCGCGCGTTCGGCGAAGGCTGGACCGTGTCGTTCCTCAGCGGCTACTACACGCTGTGCCACACCCTCGACGAGCTGCTCGACGCCGTCGCCCCGTCCGGGGAGCGGGAGCTGCTGCGGTCGACCGTGCTGGCCGCGGCCGACGGGAGCGCGGGCCGGGACTGACCGGCCCGGCGCTCGGACGCCGCCACCCCGGCCGGCGGTGCGGTCGGGACGGCGGCACCGTGCCGCGCCGGGTGCGGTCGGGTCAGTCGTCGTCGCGGTCGTCGTTCCGGTGGTCGTCGGACTGGTCGTCGCGGTCGTGGTCGAGGACCTGGCCGGTGGCGGCGTCGATGTCGATGTCGTGCTCGATGGTGCCGTTCAGGACCTCGACCTCCCAGTGGTCCCGGTCGTCGTCGCCGGCGTCGCGGTCGTCGTCCCGGTCGTCCCGGTCGTCCCGGTCGTCGCTGTCGAACTCGACCTTCGTGACACGGCCCCCGCCCGCGGCGGCCAGGGCGGCACGCTCGGCGGCGGCGCGGTCGACCGCTGGCGCGGGGGGCGCAGGAGCGGCGGTCGTCGGCGCGGTGGCGTCGGTGCGGGGCAGCTCCGGGGGCAGCAGGTCGGCGGTGCGCGCGATCGCGGCGCCGGTCGGGACGACGGCGAGCTCGTCGGGGGCACCACCCGCCCCGAATGCGAGGGCGGTGCCCCCGCCGACGAGCAGGAGGCCGGTGGCGGCGACGGCGGCAACGGTGAGCGGGGTACGCACGATGATCTTCCTCCGGGGGTTTCGGCTGGTCCGGGTCGGTGCGACCCGGTGACGGTGGGAACTGTGCCGTCGCCGTCCCCAAGGTCGCGCTGCGTGAGCCCTAAGGCGGCGTTAGGGCCCGGAGCGGTCGAACTACAGTCGTCGGGGTGTCGACCATCAGCCCGGACGAGGGAGTGGCGCGCCGGCTGAAGGCCCTGGCCTGCACGGCGCCGCTGCACGACCTCGACGCCCGCAAGGGGCGGCTCGACTGGGACGCGACCGGCTACCAGATGGCCGAGATCGGGCTGCAGGCGATCGACCAGGTCACCCTGGCCATGGACTTCGACCACGGTGCGGACCACGCGGAGGTCGTCCGGCGGCTGCTGCCGTTCGTCGGCGCGCAGGTGCCGGGGGCCCCGCGGTCGGAGTACGTCCGCGTCGCACAGTGGGTGATCGACAACCTGATCAACGTGGGGTCGATCGACCGCGGGTTCGCCGTGGAGTACGGAACGACCGACGACGAGGGGCACTACGTGCGTCGCCGGTTCGACTTCAAGCTGCTCGTCGAGGTCGCCGCCCCGGACGGCGGGATCTACCTGCGTGCCTCGGACGAGGCGATCAACGTGCTGGTCGGGGCGCTGGACACCGACGTCGAGTCGGCCCAGGAGGCGGCCGAGACGAAGCTGGAGACGCTGATCGTCCGCGGTCGTCTCGGCGACGCCCGGCTGGCGGCCGAGCAGGCCCGCTACCGGACCGTGCAGTACGCGGAGTCGTTGCGGCGCAAGCTGGAGGCCACCCGCCGCGACGTCCGGTCGGTGGACTGGCTGGACGCGGTCCCGCAGCTGCTCGACGAGGCACTGACCCACATCGAGTCCCGCTACCGCGCCGAGACGATGATCAAGGCGAACATCGCCGACGCCCGCGACGAGGCCACCGAGCCGGGGCGCCGCCGGCAGGCCGCGGAGCTGGTGACCGTCGTCGACGACTGCATCCAGCGGCACACCCAGCTGCAGGCGCGGTTGCAGGAGGCGGGGGCCGCGTTCCGCGCCGAGCAGGATCGCCAGCAGTTCTCCGGGAAGCCGAAGCGGGCCGCCGTCGACGTGTTCGGGCAGCTCCTGCGGCCGTCGTTGGCGCTGACCGTCGAGGCGGCGCACGACCCGGTGACCGGCTACTTCGCGGCCGGGGCCGGTGTGCGCAACCCGTCGGTGCCGAGCCTGGGCGGGCTGGTCGAGACGTTGCTGACGCCGCCGAGCGACCGGGACCCGTTCGGCGCCGAGGTGCCCGAGCCGGAGCTCGCCCCGCAGCCGCGCGAGCGGTTCGGGGTGGAGACGTGGGCTGCCGCCGACGCCGTGCTGCCCGACGAGATCGAGCACCCGGTGCGGCTGTCCGCGGCGCTCGCGGCGGCCCGCGCCGCCGGGGCGGACCTGCCGCAGCTGGTCGCGCTGCGGGCGGTGCACGCCGTCGGGACGGCGGTGGCCACGGCCCGGACCCAGGGCGACCCGTCGGTGCTGGTCGCCGTCGACGACGGGACGGTCCTCGACGACCCCGAGTTCGGCGGCGCCGACCTGCTGCTGGCGCGGGCCGGTGTGCTGGGTGGACAGACGAACCGACGGACGGCGCAGACATGAGTGACACCGAGACCGCGGCCCGCCTGGTCGGCTACGGCATGCGACCCAAGGCGCTGCCCGGACGCGACCCCGACTACGCCGACCTGGTCCGCCGCTACCGGGAGGACGACGAGTTCCGCACGACCGTGCAGCGCGTAGCCTCCGGCCTCGGCCTGGTCGTGCTCGCCGTCGACACCGGACCGGGCATCGTCCTCGCCGCGACCGAGGGCTCGGTCTTCGAGATCCGGATGGACGAGTACGCCCGCCGCACCGCCCTGGCCAACCGCGGCGCGGACAAGGTCCTGCACGGCATCGCGCACCTCGCCGTCGCCGCGCTGGCCTTCCCCCGCCCCGACGACCTCGGCGACGACTCCTACGTCGGCCGGGTCTCGGTGGAGCTCGTCGACGGCGCCGTCCGCGAGGCCTGCCGGGTGCTGAACGAGCGTGCCGCGGGTCCCGCCGACCCCGAGTCCGACGCCCCGCAGCTCGAGGAGGTCTGGCGGGTCTGGCAGCGCCGTCCGGAGGCCACCGCGACCAAGGACGGCCGGGTCGGGGAGTCCACCACCCGCGGGATCGTCGGCAAGGCCCTGCGGTTCCTCGCCGACCAGGGCTTCCTCGTGCCGGTCGGGGCGGAGGGCGCCTACCGGACGACGCCGCGCTACCAGGTGCAGGTGCGGGAGCTCGCCGCCCAGCGGGCCTTCGACGAGCTGCTGGCCCTGAACGTCCTGCCCGCCGCGACCGCCGCCGGGACCCTGGTGACCGAGCACGACGGGGTGTTCGACCCGCCGGGCGCCGGTGCGGAGGGCACGGCCGGGCCGTCCGGGCCGGCGGAGTCCGCCGAACCGTCGCCCGCTGCACGGGGTGGCGGCCCGGCCGGTGCCTTCGACGGCGCCGGTGGCCCCGAACGCGCCGGTGGCGCCGAACGGGCCGGTGTCCTCGACGGCGCCGGTGATCCCGACGGCTTCGACGGAACGGGTGTCCCGCAGGAATTCGCTTACCGGGTAAGCGAATTCGGCCGGGAGGGTGCCGGGGGAGACGGAGTGGTGGCGGATGGCGCACCGGGAGGTGCCGATGCGGGAGGTGCCGGTGCGGAACTCGCTTACCCGGTAAGCGACTCCGCACAGGAGGGGGTCCCGGTCGGGGACACGGATGCCGGCCCGACAGCGCATGCCGGCGCGACGGACGAGCCCGGCCCGACGGATCGGGCGGACCCTCCGGCGACCGACGAACCCACGGAGGCACGCGATGTATGAGCTGACCCGCGTCCGCCTGTTCTCCGGCGGGCCGACCGCCGCGCGCTACCAGGACGTCGCGCTCGACCTGCGGGGCGTCGGAGCCCCGGTGAAGGTCGCCGTGCAGGAGGACCTGTTCGCCCCGGACGCGCTGGACCGCACGACACCGCGGCGGCCGTCGCCGGCGTCGGTGCTGTTCCTGGAGAACGGTGGCGGCAAGTCCGTCCTGCTCAAGCTGATCTTCTCGGTGCTGCTGCCGGGGCGGCGTCAGGTCGTCGGCACCACCAGCACCACGGTGCTGGAGAACTTCGTGCTCGCCGAGGACGTGGCGCACGTCGTCTGCGAGTGGATGCACGTCGGCACCGGGCGGCTCCTGGTCACCGGGAAGGTGTCGGAGTGGCGCGGGCACGTCGCCTCCACCGATCCGGAGAAGCTGGCCGACGCGTGGTACTCCTTCCGGCCGGTCCCCGGGATGGGGCTCGACGACCTGCCGTTCACCCACGACGGCCGCAGGGTCACCCTGGCCGCGTTCCGGGAGCGTCTGCAGACCGCGCACCGCGAGTACCCCGACGCCGAGCTCGCCTGGGAGACCGGGCACCGGGACTGGACGCGTCACCTCGTCGACGTCGGGCTGGACCCGGAGCTGTTCCGCTACCAGCGCGCCATGAACGCCGGCGAGGGCGAGGCCGCCGAGGCGTTCTCGTTCTCCTCCGACGAGGCGTTCGTCGACTTCCTCCTGCGGGCGGTGCTCGACCCGGCGGAGCCGCAGAACGTCGCCGAGCTCGTCGCCGGGTACGCCGACCGGCTCGCCCAGCGCGAGGAGCTGGAGACCGAGCGGGAGTTCGTCGACGGCACGCTGTCCCGGCTGGAGCCGATGGTCGAGGCCGAGGCCGAGGCCACCGCGACCGCGGCCCGCGACACCGAGACCGCAGCGCGCGCCGAGCTGGCGGCGACCGCGTCGCGGATCGCGGCCCGCCGGGTCGCCGAGGAGGCCCGCTCGGTGACCGCCGCCGAGGAGGCCGCCGGCGCCGTCGAGGCCGAGCAGTCCGCGGCCCGTGCGGCGGAGCGGCTGCAGGACACCGTCGGTGAGCTGCGCAGACTCACCGCGGTGCTCACCGTCGAGGCCGCGGAGCGGATCGCGGCCGAGGCGACCCGCGAGCGCGACGACGCGTCGGCCGTGTCGATGGCCCGCGACGCCGTCGAACCGGTGCTGGCGCACCGCGTCGCCGCCGCCGAGGCCGCGCGGCTGCGCGCCCGCGTCGAGGAGGAGGAGCAGAAGTCCCGGCCCGCGCTCGCGGCCCGGCAGGACGCGGCCCGTGCCCTCGCGGCCGCGCTGGCCCGCGTCGCCGCGGAGGCCGACGCCGCCGCGGACGCCGCGGAGACCCGCCGCGCCGACGCCGAGGAGCGCGCGGCGGCCGCCCGTCGCGAGCAGGTCACCCGCACCGCGGACGCCGCCCGTGCCGAGAGCGCGGCCGGCGCCGCCCGCGAGGCCCTCGACGAGCTCGAGACCCGGGTCGCGGCCGCCGTCGAGGCGGGGCACCTGAAGGCGGGCTCGACCGCCGCCGACGTCGAGGACGAGGCGGCGGCTGCCCGGATCGACGCCGAGCGGTGCGCCGCCGCGCTCGCCGAGGCCGACACCGCCGCCGCGGCGATCCGCGAGGAGCGCCGGGCCGCCGAGACCCGCCGCACCGCGGCACAGGACGCGGCGGCCGCCGCCCGCGCCGACGCCGCGACCGCCGAGGCCGCACGATCCGCGGCGGAGGCCGAGGCCGTCGCGCTCGCCGGGGAGACCCGACCCGCGGAGCTGCTCGGGCTCGACGAGATCCGTCCGGACACCGACGCGGGCCTCGTCGTCGACACCCTGACCACCGCGATCCGCGGCGCCGAGCGGGAACGGACGACCCTGCACGGCGACCAGCGCCGCGACGAACGCGCGCTCGCCGCGCTCGGCGACGGCGGCCTGCTGCCCGACCCGCCCGAGATCGAGGACGTCCTCGCGGTGCTGGAGTCCGCCGGGATCACGGCCTGGTCCGGGCGTCGCTACCTGGCGAAGCTGCCCGCCCCCGACCGGGAGACCGTGCTGGCGCGGCTGCCGCACCTGGCCGGCGGAGTACTGCTCAACGACGCGCGCGACGCCGAGCGGGCCCGCACCCGGCTGGACTCCGCGCGGCTGCTGCCGGCCTGCCTGGTCGCGGTCGGCACCACCGCCGCGCTGCGCGCCGACGCCGACCCGGCGCCCGGGATCGACTTCGTCGTGCCGCCCAACCCGGCCCTGCACGACGAGGAGGCCGCCGAGCAGGTCCGGGTCCGCCTCGTCGCCGAGACCACCGAGCGCGCCGCCCGGCTCGCCGAGCTGGAGACCGTCCTCGACGACGACCGCAGGCTGCGGGACCGGTTCGCCGCGCTGCGCGACCGTCGTCCCACCCTCGCCGACCTCACCGAGGCCGCCGAGATCGCCGAGGCCGCACGGGCCGCGGCCGTCGCCGAGCACGAGGCGACCCGCGCCGCGGTCGAGGACCTCGACGAGCGCGCCGACCGGCTCGCCGCCGACCGGCCCGGCCTGGAACGGACCGCCGGGGACACGCGTCGCCGGGCGGACGCGCTGGCCGCGCTGCGCACCGAGCTCTCCCGCCGGGCGACGCACGAGGAGCGGATCCGCACCGGGGAGGCCGACGCCCCGCGGGCCCGCGAGGAGGCCGACGCCGCCGGGACCACCGCCGACCGCGCCGCTCGCGAGGCCGCCGACGCCCAGCAGACCCGCGATCGGCAGCGCGGCATCGGCACCACCCTGCGCGACGAGGCCGCGGCGCTCCCGGTCTCCCCCGAGGAGATCGGCGACCCGACCGCGGAGCCGGACGGGGCCCCCGAGGGATCGCTGGCCGAGCTGCGCGAGGAGTTCCAGCGGGCCCGCGACGCCTACGCCTCGGCCGCCGTCGACACCGACCTGCACGGTGCGCTGGAGCGGGCCGAGGCCGACGCGCGGGAGCGCCGGATCGCCGTCGACGGGCTGCCGCGCACCGTCGTCGAGGCCGCGACGGCGTTCCTGCACACCCCCGACGGCGCCGACGCCGCCAGCCGTCGCGCCGCCGCGGAGCAGGCCAGGGCCGCCTACGACGAGGCCGAACGCCGCCGCGCCGACGCCGCGACGGAGCTGGCCGTCGCCCGTCGCGAGCTGGAGCGGTTCACCGGCGGCGAGCGGCCGATCGACCACGGTGCCGAGGGGCGCTCCGCGGACTGCGCGCCCTACGACGCGCCCCGCGACGCCGAGCACGGCCGTGAGCTGGTCGCCCGCGCCGCGGCGGACCTGGACGCGGCGGGCACGGAGCTGGAACGCCGTCGTCGGGCCCGGGCCGCCGCCGAGGACGCCCACCGCACCGCCACCGACCTCGCCCGCGGGTTCGGGCTGGTCGTGTCCTCGTTGGACGAGACGCCCGAGCCGTCCGGGGTGCCGTTCGACGGCGACGTCGAAGCCGCGCAGGCCGCGCTCAAGCGCCACCAGAACGCCGTCCGGGACGCGGCGGGGGAGCGGACGCGGGCCGAGAAGAAGGTCCGCGAGGGGGTCGACGCCGTCGCCCGCTTCGCGCAGGACCCGCGGTTCGCGACCCTCACCTCCCCGGTGCACCGTCACATCGCCGGCGTCGACCGGTCGGAGATGCCGGGCCTCGCCGCGGAGTGGATCGCGGCGCTGCGCCCGCGGCTGCGGTCCCTCGACGACGACCTCGGCAACATCGAGCGGCACCGCTCCGGGATCGTCACCCGGCTGTCCGGGATGGTCGGCGAGGCGCTGCGCACGGTGCGCCTCGCCCAGCGGCTGTCCCAGCTGCCCGAGGGCCTCGGCGACTGGTCGGGCCAGCAGTTCCTGCGGATCCGGTTCGAGGAGCTGCCCGACGCGGCGCTGCGCCACGAGCTCGGCGCCGTCGTCGACCGCACCGCGACCGGCATGGCGGGCGGCAAGGCCAAGGACCGGCGCGACGGCATGTCCATGCTGCTGCGCGGGGTCAGGGCGGCGATGCCGAAGGGTGTCCGGGTCGAGATGCTCAAGCCCGACGCCGTGCTGCGAACCGAGCGGCTGCGCGTCTCCGCGATCAAGGACGTGTTCTCCGGCGGGCAGCAGCTGACCGCGGCGATCGTCCTGTACTGCACGATGGCGGCGCTGCGGGCGCACCAGCGCGGGCAGGGCAGGCGGGCGCACGCGGGCGTGCTGTTCCTCGACAACCCGATCGGGCGCGCGTCGGCGGGCTACCTGCTGGAGCTGCAGTTCGGCGTCGCGCAGGCACTCGGGGTGCAGCTGGTCTACACGACCGGGCTGTTCGACGCGGGCGCGCTGTCGTCGTTCCCGCTGCTCGTGCGGCTCCGCAACGACGCCGACCTGCGCGCGGGACGCAAGTACCTGTCCGTCGACGAGCGGGTCACCCGGTCGGTGCCCGACGCCGACGCCCCCGGCGGCCGGATCACCGCGGCGCGGGTCTACCGGCGCCCCGAGGCCGTGGTCCCCGCCGGCGCACGCAACGGCGGGGCAGGCCGCGCCGGCGCAGGCGACGGCGCGGGATCGGCAGGATGACCGTGCCCGGGGACGCAGGGGCTGCGCTCGGGCCGGTCGCGGAACGGCTCGCGGAGCTGCTGCGGGCCTCCGGGCGGACCCGGATCCCGCGCTCGGCGGTGCGCGCGGCCTTCCTGCGGGCCGACCCCACGATGGTCGGCAGCGTCGACACCCGGCGGAACCTGGCCGCGGTCCTGGCCGAGCTGACCGCCGCCGGGGTGATCGAGCCGACCGACCGCGCCGACGACGGCAGCCCGCCGCTGCCGAACTCGGTCCGGCTGCTGCGTACCGCCCCGGCCCCGGCGCCGCAGGACCGCACCCCGTGGCACGCCGAGCTGTCCTGGGCGGCGGACCTGCCCCGGCCGTCGCCGACGCTGCTGCAGGTCAACGAGTGGCTGTTCCGGCACGCGGCGCGGGCGGTCGAGGTCCCGCTGCGGGAGCGCGCACTGGAGATCACCGGCGACGAGAAGGCGTTCGACGGCCGCCTGCCCGGCGCGCTCTCCCTGGCGATCCTGCGGGCGCGCCGGGTCGTCCCGCCGCTGCACCGCGAGCCGCTGCCCGGGGGTGGGCCGGTGCTGCTCGTCGTCGAGAACGCCGACACGATGGACTCGCTGCTCCGGGCGCTGCGACCCGAGCCGGGTGCGGTCGGCGGGGTCGCCTGGGGCGCCGGGGACGCGTTCACCGCGTCGGTGCTCGCGCTGCGGGAGGCCCCGCCGTCGGAGGTCCGGTACTCCGCGATCCGGTACTTCGGCGACCTCGACGCGGCGGGGCTGCGGATCCCGCGCCGCGCGGGCGAGCTGGCCGTCGCCGAGGGGTTGCCGCCGGTGTGGCCAGCGACCGGGCTGTACCGGGCGCTGCTGGAGCACGGCCGTCCGGCGGCCGCGTCGAGCGTCGACCACGCCGACGTCGAGTGGCTCGATCCCGCGCTGCGCGGCCCCGTCCGCGACCTGTTCGCGTCAGGTGCACGCCTGGCCCAGGAAGCCGTCGGCGCCACCCACCTGGCCGCCACCCCGACCTGGCGCGCCGGGCTCGCCCCCGACTGAGCGCTCCCACACGGGTTCCGGTGTCCCACACGGGACCCGAACCCGTGTGGGACGCACGACCCCCTGTGGGAGCGGGTGACTTCGTCGTCAGGGGGGTGGTGGTGGGGCGAGGGTCAGGTCTACTCGGAGGCCGTTGGTGGGGGGTGAGGTCACGGTCAGGGATCCGCCGGCCTGTTCGGCGGTGCGTCGGGCGATGTCGAGGCCCAGGCCCGTCGAGCCGCCTCCGCTGACCCCGCGCGAGGTGGGGTCGGTGCCCGGTGGCAGGCCGGGACCGTCGTCGTGCACGACGATCCGGGCGCCCCCGCCCGGGCGCGCCGTCAGCTCCACGCCGAAGGCCGTCCCGTCCGGGGTGTGCGCGAACACGTTGCCCAGCAGCGCGTCCACACACGCCTCCAGGTCACCCGGCGCGCAGGCCACGGGCAGCGGGCCGTCGGCCAGGTGCAGGGTCACCGAGCGGTCGGTGTCCTCGGCCAGCACCCGCCAGAACTCCACCCGCTCCCGGACGACGGCCGCCGCGTCCGTGCTGCGGGTCGTGCCGCCGCCGCGTCGCCGGGCCTGCTCGATCGCGCCGGTGACCGCCCGCGCGACGCCGTCGACCCCGGCCGAGATGCGGGCGACGTCGTCCGGGTCGCGCAGGGCCTCGGCGTCCAGGCGCAGCGCGGTGAGTGGGGTGCGGACCCGGTGCGCGAGGTCCGCGACGTTCTCCCGCTCCTCGCGCAGCAGCTCCGAGATCCGCCCGGCCAGCCCGTTCAACGCCCCCGCAACGACGCCGAGCTCGGCCGGGGCACCGGGGTCGGCGCGCGCGGACAGGTCCCCGGCCGCGAGCCGCTCCGACACCCCGGACAGGTCGGTGGCGGCGTCGACGAGGGTGCGGGCCAGCCGGTCCGCGACCAGCAGCCCGCCGGCGAGCAGCACCAGCGAGAGCCCGCCCAGCAGCAGCCAGGAGCGGGTCACACCGCGGGTGAGCTCGGCGTCGGGGACGAACACCCGGATCGCGGCGTTGCCGCCGGCGGCACCGGTCACCGCGAACACCAGCTCGCGCCCGCCGGGCGCCTCGGTCGACGCGCTCGTCCCGAGCAGCCCCAGCCGGACCACCGGGCTGCGCGGTGCCGGCGCGCCGAGGACGGTGCCGTCGGGCAGGAACACCGACACGTCGGAGGCGTCGCGGCCGTCGGCGTTCTGGACGGCGGGGGCCAGCACCGACCGGTCGCCGCCCGCGACGGCCGGGGTCAGCACCTGGGCCTGGACGGTCGCGGCGGACACCGCCGAGCTCTCCGCGACCGAGCGGATCAGCGTCGCGAGCGGGATCGCGAACGCGACCAGCACCAGCAGCACGGTCGCCCCGACGAGGACGAGGATGCGCCGCCGCATCAGGCGGTGCCCGGCCCGGTTCCCGACGGCGCCGACGGCGCGGACAGCCGGACCCCGACGCCGCGCACCGAGTGCAGGTAGCGCGGGGCCTGCGCGGTCTCGCCGAGCTTGCGGCGCAGCCACGACAGGTGCACGTCGACGGTCTTGTCGGCGCCGCCGTAGGGCTGCTGCCACACCTCGGTCATCAGCTCCCGCTTGCCGACGACCTGGTCGGCGCGGGCGGCGAGGTGGTGCAGCAGGTCGAACTCGCGCGGGGTCAGCTCCAGCTCGGCGCCGTCGAGCACCGCGCGCCGCGACCGCGGGTCCACCGACAGCCCGCCGACGACGACCGTCGGGTCGCCGGCCCCGTCGCCGAGCCGGCGCAGCACCGCCCGGATCCGGGCGTCGAGCTGGGCGGCCGCGAACGGCTTGACCAGGTAGTCGTCGGCGCCCGCGTCGAGCACGGAGACGATCTCGGTCTCGTCGTCGCGGGCGGTCGCGACGATCACCGGCACCGTGCTGGCACCGCGAAGCATGCGCAGCATGGTGGTGCCGTCCATGTCGGGCAGGCCGAGGTCGAGCACCACGAGGTCGGGCCGCTTCCCGACGGCGTGCTCCAACCCCGCCATCGCGGTCGGCGCGGAGTCGACGGCGTGCCCCCGCTCGGTCAGCCCGCGGATGAGGGCACCGCGGATGCCGGGGTCGTCCTCGACGATCAGGATCTGGGCCACGGGGGGAGAACCTATCCGCCGTGACCGCGCCCGCGGTGGGTCCCAGCCGTCGCTTGTGTCCCGTTTAGGGATCCGTTAACCGGGGTCCGGGGCATGCTGTGCGCGTGGAACGACCGACCCGCCCCGTCCTGCAGATCGCGCTCTGGACCGCCGCGGCCGCCGGCGCCCTGCTCCTGGGCCTGACGGCCGTCGGGAGCATCGGCAGCGACCTCGCGGGCACCCAGACACAGCCGCTGAGCGCCGAGCAGGTGGACGCCCGGCTGGCCCAGCACTCCGCCACCGCCGCAGCCACCCCCACCGCGCCTGCTGCACCGGCACCCGTACCGGCCCCGACGACGGCGCCGGTGGCGGCCCCGCCCGCGGTGGTGCAGGCCGGGGCCGCGGGGAACGTCCTGGCCCGCTGCGACGGCGCGACCCCGCGGATCGTCTCGGTCAACCCCGCGCAGGGCTGGGAGCGCGAGGACGACAAGGACATCGGCCCGGCCGAGGTCGTCTTCGACGGCGACGACGTACCGGACGTCCGGGTCACCCTGAGCTGCGCCGGCGGGGTTCCGACCGGACGGGTCGCGACCGTCCCCGAGGACTGAGCGGCCCGGGCGAACGCCCTCGGGGGACACCGCGGCGGGACGCGTCGGGCTCAGCCGCCGGCGAACGGCGGGAGCACGTCGAGGGTGGCCGCCCCGCCCACCACGGCGGAGCGGTCGCGCACCGCCACCTCGTCGAGCAGGAAGCTGCAGCGCAGCAGGACCCGCTCCAGCTCCGGGCCGTGCGCGGTGCCGAGCGCGGCGACGGCGTCGGCCACCGTCGCGCCGGCGGGGAGCTCCACGGTCTCCTCGCCGGTCCCCGCGGCGGCCTTGGCCGCGGCGAAGTACCGGACGGTGAGGGTCCTGGTCTCCAGGGACAGAGTCATGGTCATCCTCCGATCGCGCTCATCGGGCGCGCAGGCTGCAGGAATCCGGGGTCGTCGATGCCGTGGCCGGCCTTCTTGCCCCACATCGCGTCGCGCCAGACGTCGGCGATCTCGGCATCGGTCGCGCCGCCGCGGAGCATGGCGCGCAGGTCGGTCTCGCCGGTGGCGAACAGACAGGTGCGGACCTGGCCGTCGGCGGTGAGCCGGGTCCGGTCGCAGGCCCCGCAGAACGGGCGGGTCACCGAGGCGATCACACCGACGGTGGCCGGGCCCCCGGCGGTGCCGATGCTCGTTCCGTCGAGCCTGCTCTCGGTGCCGATGCTCGTTCCGTCCAGCCTGCTCTCGACCACGAACTTCTCGGCGGGTGCCCCGCCGCGGTCCTCGTCGGACGGGGTGAGCACGAAGCGCTCCTCGAGCCGCGCCAGGATCTCGTCGGCGGTGATCATCTCGGTGCGACGCCAGCCGTGCTGGGCGTCCAGCGGCATCTGCTCGATGAACCGCAGCTGGTAGCCGTGGGCCAGCGCGAACTCCAGCAGGTCCGCGGCCTCGTCGTCGTTGACGCCGCGCAGCAGCACCGCGTTGATCTTCACCGGGGCCAGGCCCGCGGCCTGCGCGGCGGCCATCCCGTCGATGACGTCCGACAGCCGGTCGCGCCGGGTGATCTGCGCGAACCGCTCCGGGCGCAGGGTGTCCATCGAGACGTTGAGCCGGTTCACCCCGGCCGCCGCGAGGGCCTCGGCACGACGGGCGAGTCCGATGCCGTTGGTCGTCAGCGAGATGTCCGGACGGGGCTCCAGCGCCGACGCGGCGGCGAAGATGTCCTCCAGGCCCTTGCGCGGCAGCGGCTCGCCGCCGGTGAACCGCAGCTCCTCGACACCGAGGTCCCGCACGGCGAGCGCGATCAGCCGGTTCAGCTCCGCGTCGGTCAGCTGCTCGGAGCGAGGCATCCAGTCCAGGCCCTCGGCGGGCATGCAGTAGGTGCAGCGCAGGTTGCAGCGGTCGGTGAGCGAGATCCGCAGGTCGGTCGCGACCCGTCCGAACCCGTCGACGAGACGGGGGTCGGCCGGGCGGGACGGGTCCCGGGACGTGCCGCCCCGCAGCGACGGCAGGCCGAGCTGGGTGGTCATGGGGCCGAGGCTAGCCGCCGACGGCGACGCTCGCCCAGAGTGGGTTTCCGCAGCTCAGACCGGTATTCCGCACCCGCGGACGTGGCTGCGGCTACGTCGTCGCAGGTGCGGAACTAGTCACCGTGTACCTAGTCGAAGAACTAGTCACATAGTTACGTCCGGTGGGCCTTCAGCTCCTGCCGGGCGACGGAGCGGACGTGCACCTCGTCCGGTCCGTCGGCGAAGCGCAGGGCGCGCGCCCACGCGTAGAAGTAGGCCAGCGGGGTGTCGTCGCTCATCGCCGCGCCGCCGTGCACCTGCATCGCCCGGTCGATCACCGTGCAGGCCATCCGGGGCACCACGACCTTGATCGAGGCGATCTCGGTCGCCGCGCCCTTGGCGCCGTGCGCGTCGATCAGCCAGGCCGTCTTCAGGGTGAGCAGCCGGGCCTGCTCGATCTCCATCCGGGACAGCGCGATCTGCTCGCGCACCACGCCCTGGTCGGCCAGCGGCCCGCCGAAGGCCACCCGGGACCGTGCGCGCTCGGTCATCAGGTGCAGGGCACGCTCGGCCATGCCGATCAGCCGCATGCAGTGGTGGATCCGGCCGGGGCCCAGGCGGGCCTGGGCGATCGCGAAGCCGCCGCCCTCCTCGCCGAGCAGGTTCGACGCGGGCACCCGCACGCCGTCGAACCGCAGCTCGGAGTGCCCGTGCTGGTCCTGGTAGCCGAAGGTCGGCAGGTGCCGCTCGATGGTGAGGCCCGGCGTGTCGCGCGGGACCAGGATCATCGACTGGCGGCGGTGGTTCGACACGGTGTCGTCGTCCGCGGCGGTCTTGCCCATGACGATGAAGATCCGGCAGCGCTCGTCGGCGGCACCGGAGATCCACCACTTGCGGCCGTCGATGACGTAGTCGTCGCCGTCGCGCCGGATCCGGGTCTGGATGTTGGTGGCGTCGGAGGAGGCGACGTCCGGCTCGGTCATCGCGAACGCCGAGCGGATCTCGCCCGCCAGCAGCGGTTCCAGCCACTCCTGCTTCTGCGCGGGGGTGCCGAACAGGTGCAGGGTCTCCATGTTCCCGGTGTCGGGGGCCTGGCAGTTGATGACCTCGGGGGCGATCACCGGAGACCAGCCGGACACCTCGGCCACCGCGGCGTAGTCCACGTTGGACAGGCCCGAGACGTCGGGCAGGAACAGGTTCCACAGGCCCCGCTCGCGGGCCTCGGCCTTCAGCTCCTCCACCACCGGTGGCAGGTCCCACTCCTGCGGCGTGCCGCGCCGCTGCGCACGGAAGGCGTCGTAGGCGGCCTCGGACGGCAGGATGCGCTCGTCGAGGAAGGCGCGCATGCGCCCGGTGTAGTCGGCGGCCACGGCGCTGGGTGCGAAGTCCACGCCGAGGATCAGACCACACGCCGTCGTCGGGTGGCAGGTCGTGCGTCGACGGTCCGCCGTGGCCTCGCCGCAGGCGCGACCCTAGTATCGCGACCGTGCCGCACTTCAGGATCTCCGAGGCCGCCCGACTGCTCGGCGTCAGCGACGACACCGTCCGCCGCTGGGTGGACGCGGGGACGCTGCCGGTGCAGGCCGACGCGTCGAACCGCAAGGTCATCGACGGTGCCGCGCTCGCCGCGTTCGCCCGCGACCACGCGACCGCCCCGCCGGACCCCTCGGTGGTGCAGCGCTCGGCCCGCAACCGGATGGTCGGTCTGGTCACCTCGGTGCTGGCCGACACGGTGATGGCCCAGGTGGAGATGCAGTGCGGGCCGCACCGCGTGGTGTCGCTGATGAGCAGCGAGGCCGTGCGCGAGCTCGGTCTCGAGCCCGGTGCGCTCGCCGTGGCGGTGATCAAGTCGACGAACGTGGTGGTGGAGACGCCGGGCGGACACCTGTGATCCCGGGGGCCGGCACCGCCGCCGCGCCGGCCCCGACCCGGCGACGCGAGGGCGCAGCCGACCGCCACGGCACCGGCGTCGGCCTGCCGGTCTGGATGTGGATCCCGGCCGGCATCGGCTTCGCCGTGATCGCGCTGCCCGTGCTCGGCCTGCTCTGGGAGGCCGACTGGGCCGAGACCCCCCGTCTGCTCACCAGCGAGGCCGCGCTGTCGGCGCTGCGCCTGTCGCTGCTGACCGCGGCGATCTCCACGACGCTGTGCCTGCTGCTCGGCGGGCCGCTCGCGGTGGTCCTGGCCCGCGGCCGGATCAACCGGCTGCCCCGCCTGATGCGCGGGATCCGCTCGGTCGTGCTGCTCCCGCTGGTGCTGCCGCCGGTCGTCGGCGGACTCTCGCTGCTGTTCCTGCTCGGCGCCAACGGCCTGGTCGGGCAGGGTCTGGACACCGCGTTCGGGATCTTCATCCCGTTCTCGACGGCCGCCGTGGTCCTGGCCCAGACCTTCGTCGCGATGCCGTTCCTGATCGTGTCGCTGGAGGGTGCGCTGCGGACCGCGGGGGAGCGCTACGAGGCGACGGCGGCCACCCTCGGCGCGTCGCCGGGGCTGGCGTTCCGCCGGGTCACCGTGCCGCTGGTGCTGCCCGGCCTGGCGTCCGGGCTGGTCCTGGCCTTCGCCCGCTGCATGGGTGAGTTCGGTGCGACGATCGCGTTCGCCGGCAGTCTGGAGGGCACCACCCGGACCCTGCCGCTGCTGGTCTACCTGCAGGGCGAGACCGACGTCGCGGGGGCCGTCGCGCTGTCGCTGCTGCTGGTGGTCGTGTCGCTGGTGGTGATCGTCGTCGGGCGACCGCGGGGTCTGGACGGCCGCGGATGAGCAGCGGCGGCGACACGGTGGAGCCCGGTGTGGACATGAGGGCGCGGCTGGACCGGGACGGGTTCGCCCTGGACCTGGAGCTGTCGGTCGCCGCGGGCGAGGTGCTCGCGGTGCTCGGCCCGAACGGGGCGGGCAAGTCCACGATGCTCGGCATCCTGTCCGGGCTGCTGCGTCCGGACGCCGGGCACCTGCGCGTCGACGGCCGGACGCTGCTCGACACCGCCGACGGGACCTTCGTGCCGCCGCACCGGCGCGGCGTCGGGCTGCTGGCCCAGGAACCGCTGCTGTTCCCGCACCTGTCGGCGCTGGCGAACGTCGCGTTCGGGCCGCGGGCCCAGGGCACGCCCCGTGCCGCGGCCGAGTCCCGGGCCCGTGACCTGCTCGACGCCGTCGGTGTCGGCGGGCTCGCCGCTCGCCGGCCCGCGCAGCTCTCCGGCGGGCAGCAGCAGCGGGTCGCGCTGGCCCGTGCGCTGGCCCCCCGCCCGGGGCTGCTGCTGCTCGACGAGCCGCTCGCCGCTCTCGACGTCGACGCCACCCCCGCCATGCGCACCCTGCTGCGCCGGGTCATCGCCGACGGCAAGCAGACCGCCCTGCTGGTCACCCACGACGCGCTCGACGCGCTCGTGCTCGCCGACCGCGTCGTCGTGCTGGACCGGGGCCGGATCGTCGAGTCCGGTCCCGCCCGGGACGTCCTGGCCCGTCCGCGGAGCGCGTTCTCCGCCCGGATCGCGGGGCTGGACCTGGTGCCGGGCACCGCCGAGGGCTCGGGGGTGCGCACCGCCGACGGGACCGAGATCCAGGGCCGCGCGGTCGAGGTCACCGCGGGCGAGCCCGCGGTCGCGGTGTTCCCGCCGTCGGCGGTGGCGGTGCACGGCAGCAGGCCCGGGGGCAGTCCGCGCAACGTCTTCCCGGTCCGGATCGCCGCGCTGGAGCCGCGCGGGGACACCGTGCGGCTGCGGGCCGCACCGGTCGCCGGGGGGCCGGACTGGGTGGCCGGGCTGGCCGCCGACGTCACCCCGGCCGCCGTCGCCGAACTGGGTGTCGAACCCGGTCACGAGGTGTGGTTCGCGGTGAAGGCGACCGAGGTCGCCGTGCACGGCCGGCACGCCTGAGAGCAGCGACCGATCCGCTGATCGCGCAGCTCGGCGCCCTGCCGGACCCCGGTCGGCAGGCGTGCCCGGCACCCCCGGTGCCGAAACACTCCGTCACCCGGGTGGTCCCATGTGTCACCCGGACCACCATCGTGTCTCTCGCATCAGGCGTCACAGGCGCATACCGTCGCTGTCTGTGAGTCCCCTGCGTCCCCGCGCCGCCCGACTGGTCACTGCCGGTGTCCTGGCGGTCGCGCTCGGTGTTCCTCTCGCACCGACGGCGTCCGCCACCGAGACGGCGGCGTCGGCGCCTGCCGGATACCTGGTGCAGACGGCGACCGACGGACAGACCCGGGCCGCCGCCGAGTCCGTCGGCGTCGAACCCACGGCCACCTTCGACAGCGTGGTGCACGGCTTCGCCGCGGACCTCACCCCCGCCCAGGCGACCGAGCTGCGCGACCGGCCCGGCGTCGTCGGGGTGGAGGAGGACCGCACGATCTCCCCGCTCGACCCGCAGGCCGTCCACCAGGACGCGCCGGTCGTCCCGCTCGCCACTGCCGAGCAGGCGCCGGGCAACTGGGGGCTCGACCGCATCGACCAGCCGAACCTGCCGTTGGACGGGCAGTACCGGCACACCGCGACCGGCGCCGGGGTGGCCGTCTTCGTCCTCGACACCGGTGTCGACGCGAGCCACCCGCAGTTCGGCGGCCGGGCGAAGCTCGAGCTCAACACCATCGACCGGACCGACACCGACTGCGACGGGCACGGCACGGTCGTCGCGGGGATCGCCGCGTCGACGGACTACGGCGTGGCACCGGGCGCGAACGTGCGCGCGGTGAAGGTGCTCGACTGCAACGGCACCGGGACGCTGTCGTCGCTGATCGCCGGTCTGGACTGGGTGTCGAAGAACAAGCGCGGCCCCGCGGTCGCGGTGATGTCGTGGAGCTACGGCGGCTCGCCGATGCTCCAGCAGGCCGTCCAGCGCATGATCGACTCCGGGGTGTTCGCGGCGTCCTCGGCGGGCAACACCGGCGGCGACGACTGCACCGCGCTGCCCCGCGCGATCGACGACGTGCTGGTCGTCGCGAACTCGACGATCGACGACAAGCGCGCCTCGAACTCCTCGACCGGCCGCTGTGTCGCGCTCTACGCGCCGGGCACCCGGATCGTCGCGCCGGTCCCCGGTGGCGGCACCGCCTCCTACAGCGGGACCTCGATGGCCGCGCCGTTCGCGGCCGGTGTCGCGGCGCTCTACAAGCAGGCCCGCGGGGACGCCCCGGCCACCACCGTCAAGAAGTGGATCGTCGACAACGCGGTCCCGGGGAAGATCGACGGCGGCGACACCGGCGGCACCCCGAACCGGCTGCTGCAGACCGGCGGGCTCTAGCTCCGGGCCCCGTCGATCCGGGCCTCGTCGGCCCACTCCCACAGCTCGTACGCGGGCTGGTCGAGCAGGTCGTTCAGCTCGGCCGGGTCGTTCGACGGGGCCGCGACCCACACCGTCCGGTCGGTCCACAGCCACGCGAGGCGAGGTCCGCGGTTTCCGGAGAGGTCGGGCGCGCCGTCCCGCGCCGGACGGCGGTCCAGCAACCCGTCCCAGCCGTCCGGGCCCGCCTCGTCGAGTGCGTCGAGCACGGTCCCGCTGGTCACCGGCTCGCCCCGGTCGGCGACCGACGCCGCGATCCGGTCCGGGTCCACCACCCCGGCCGGCAGCACCGCGGCCGCGACCAGTACGTCCACCACCCGGTCCAGCCGCTCCCGGCCCTCCGCCGACAGCGCGGGCACCACCCGCACCGCGTCCGGCAGCGTCGAGGCCGCCCCACCCGCGCCGGGTACCACGACCTCCGTCGCCGGCACCGCGGGCGCGAACTCGGCCTGTCGCGCGAGCCGCCACGACCGCCGGGCCAGGAACCCGAACACCGTGACGGCCACCGCGGCCGCCACGAACGGGATCGCCCGCCCGGCCTGCACGCCGGCCACGACGAACCAGCCGCCGACCACCACCGCCCCCGCCGCCGAGATCGCTGCGGAGACCCGGTCGACCGTGCCAGGGCGTGCCATGTCCGCAGGATAGGCGCGACCCCCGGTGACCCCGATAGCGTCCGGCGCATGCCCGGCACGCCCCCGCCGACCTCGCGTCCCTCGCTCGTCGCTACCTCGCCCCCGCCACCGCCGAGTGCCCCACGTTCGTCGAGGACACCGAGTGGGAGCCGATCGTCGACGGCGTGGACTACTTCGCCCGGCTGCGGGACCTGTTCGACCGGGCGGGGCCCGGCGACACGGTGCTGGTCACCGGCCTGAACCTCGAACCCGACATGGACCTGCGCGGCCTGGCTCCGGACGAGGAGGGCTACGAAGCGCTCGCCGACCGCTTCGCGCGCCTCGTCGACGCCGGGGTCGACCTGCGCGTGCTGCTCACCGCGGCGGTGTTCTCCGGCTCGGTGCCCGGGGTGGCGATCGGGCCGTTCCGGGCGAACGCGTTCGCCGCGCTGGAGCTGCGCCGCCGCCCGCAGCTGGCCGGACGGGTGCTGCTCGACTGGTCGGGCTCCGGGATCGGCTGCCACCACCAGAAGGTGGTGCTCACCCACGTCGGCGGCGAGCTGACGGCGTTCGTCGGCGGGCTGGATTTGTCCGCCAACCGGTTCGACGCCGAGCCGCACGACCGGCTGTCCATCGGCGAGGAGCGCTGGGGCTGGCACGACGGTGCCGCCGCGCTGCGCGGGCCCGGTGCCGCCCGGGTGTGGGAGGTCTACCGCGGCCGGTGGACCGAGGCCGCCACGCTCCCGCCGCGCCGGTTCATGGTCGGCCCCACCGACTGGGAGCCGATGAACCCCGAGCCGTTCGTCGCCGACCTGCCGCCGTCGCCGCCGGCCCCGCCGTACCCCTCCCCGGGCACCGCGGTGCAGGTCCTGCGCTCGCTGCGGCCGTGGAAGATCGACCACTTCGGGATGCTCTACCGGCGGCACTGGACGGTGCTCCCGCGGCACGGCGTGCAGGAGGTCTTCCACACGCTGTCCGCGGCGATCCGCGGCGCCCGGCGCTACGTCTACCTGGAGGACCAGTACTTCTTCGAGGTCCCGGGCGGGCGACGGGCGTTCCGGCTCTACGGGCTGCTGCGCGACGCCGCCGCCCGCGGGGTGAAGGTCGTGCTCGTCTGCTCGGGACGCAAGGACCCGGTCGACGCCGGGGTGAACAAGTTCCGCCGCCGCGTCACCGGCGACGTCCAGCGCGGCGTGATCGACCAGCTCGCCCCGGGCGACCGCGGCAACGTGATCATGCACCGGATCGAGGACCTCACCGTCCACACCAAGCTCGCGCTGGTCGACGACGTCTTCGCCTCCATCGGGTCGGCCAACTTCTTCTCCCGCTCGATGCGCGGCACCGACACCGAGCTGTCGACGGCGTTCGTCACCTCCGGCCACCAGGTGCGTGACCTGCGGGTACGGCTGTGGGCCGAGCACCTGCGCACCGAGCTGACCGACGAGCTCGCCCCCCGGCTGGCCGACCTGGACCTCGCCCTGGGCATGTGGCGGCCGGAGTGGCTGCCGCCGGACGCGCCGGCCGGGACCTGGCGGGTGCCCGGCTACCCCGCCGGGTTCGCCCCGGCCGAACGGGTACTGGTGCCGGTCGGGCCCTGGCCCGAGCCCTCCCCGCGGCCGCTGCGCCGCGCGGCCCACGGGGCACGGCGCGGGGCGGCGAAGGTCGCCGAGTCCGGGAGGCGCCGCCTGTCCTCGTCGTGACGTCGCGTGATGCCGACGGGTGTTGGCAACCGCGTCGTCCGGGGTGAGGATGTGACGACCAGCACTGAGCCACCCGAGGAGTACGACGTCGTGATCCCCGCCGGAACCCCCGCCGTCCCGTCCTATGCGTCCGGGATCTCGGACACCCCGCTGCTCGGCGACACCATCGGCGACAACCTCGACCGCACGGTCGCCCGGGTCCCGGACAACGACGCGCTCGTCGAGGTGCAGACCGGGCGCCGCTGGACCTACCGCGAGCTGCGGGCCGCCGTCGACGACCTGGCCACCGGCCTGCTCGCGACCGGGCTCACCGTGGGGGACCGGCTCGGGATCTGGTCGCCGAACACCGCGGAGTGGACGCTGACCCAGTTCGCGACGGCCAAGATCGGCGTCGTCCTGGTCAACATCAACCCGTCCTACCGGACCCACGAGCTGGAGTTCGTGCTCAAGCAGGCCGGGATCTCGACGCTGGTGTCAGCGTCGTCGTTCAAGACCTCCGACTACGAGAAGATGATCGCCGAGGTCCGGCCGGACTGCCCCGAGCTGACGCAGGTCGTGATCACCGGATCGCCCGAGTGGGACGCGTTGGCCGCGGGCGACGCCTCCCGCCGCGACGAGCTGGCGCAGGTCCAGGCGTCGCTGACGGCCGACGACCCGATCAACATCCAGTACACGTCCGGGACGACCGGGTTCCCGAAGGGCGCGACGCTGTCGCACCACAACATCCTCAACAACGGCTACTACGTCGGCCGGACCTGCGGCTACACCGAGGCCGACCGGGTCGCCATCCCGGTGCCCTTCTACCACTGCTTCGGCATGGTCATGGGCAACCTCGCCTGCTCCACCAGCGGCGCGACGATGGTCGTCCCGGCGCAGGGCTTCGACCCGAAGGCGACCCTGCACGCCGTGCAGCAGGAGCGCTGCACCTCGCTCTACGGGGTGCCGACGATGTTCATCGCCGAGCTCAACGACCCGGACTTCGGCTCCTACGACCTGTCCACCCTGCGCACCGGGATCATGGCCGGCTCGCCGTGCCCGGTCGAGGTGATGAAGCAGGTCGTCGACCGGATGGGCATGACCGAGGTGACCATCGCCTACGGCATGACCGAGACCAGCCCGGTGTCGACCCAGACCCGCGCCGACGACACCCTCGAACGGCGGGTGTCCACGGTCGGGCGGGTGCACCCGCACCTGGAGGTCAAGGTCGTCGACCCGGAGACGGGCCGGACACTGCCGCGCGGCGAGCCCGGCGAGCTGTGCACCCGCGGCTACTCGGTGATGCTGGGCTACTGGGAGCAGCCGGAGAAGACCGCCGAGGTCATCGACCGCGCCCGCTGGATGCACACCGGCGATCTCGCCGTGATGGACGACGAGGGCTACCTCAACATCACCGGCCGGATCAAGGACATGGTCATCCGCGGCGGGGAGAACGTGTACCCGCGCGAGATCGAGGAGTTCCTCTACACCCACCCCGACGTCGTCGACGCCCAGGTCATCGGGGTCCCCGACGAGCGCTACGGCGAGGAGCTCTGCGCCTGGGTGGTGCTGCGCGACGGTGCGGCGACCATGACCGCCGACACGCTGCGCGAGTTCGCCACGGGGAAGCTGGCGCACTACAAGATCCCGCGCTACGTGCTCGTCGTCGACGAGTTCCCGATGACGGTCACCGGCAAGGTCCGCAAGGTCGAGATGCGCGAGAAGTCGGTGGGGCTGCTGGACCTGGAGGGTGCGGCGAACGTCCGAAACGCCTGACCCCGGACGGGTTCCCAGGCGTACCATCAGGGACGGCGCGTCCGGGGAGCCCGGGCGCGTTTGTCGTGCACGCAGCAACACAGCAAGCAGGAATCGAGGACGACGGTGCCCACCGGCAGGGTGAAGTGGTACGACGCGGAGAAGGGCTTCGGGTTCCTCTCCCAGGACGGCGGTGAGGACGTCTACGTGCGCAAGGCGGCGCTGCCGTCCGGCGTGGAGGCGCTCAAGTCCGGTCAGCGGGTCGAGTTCGGGATGGCCGAGGGCCGCCGCGGTCCGCAGGCGCTGTCCGTGCGCATCGTCGAGAAGCAGGCGTCCGCGGTGGAGAACACCCGCCGCCCGGCCGAGGAGCTGCACGGCCTCATCGAGGACATGATGGGGCTGCTGGAGAACAAGATCCAGCCGGCGCTGCGGCACGGGCGCTACCCCGACCGCAAGACCTGCAAGCTGGCCGCCGAGGCCGTGCGGGCCGTGGCCCGCGACCTGGACGGCTGACCCACCCGCCCCGCCGGGCCGCAGCGGGGCGGGGCGGGGCGGAATGGTCGCGGGGGCGGGCGGTGTTGGGGCGGGTGTGCGCCTGTCGATGTTGGACCGCTCGCGGACGCGGGCCGGGGAGCCCGACGCCGCCGCGGTCCGCGGGACGGTGGCGCGCGCGGTGCGCGCCGAGCAGCTCGGCTACCACCGGTTCTGGGTGGCCGAGCACCACGCCGTGCCCGGGATCGCGTCGGGCAGCCCGCCGGTCCTGATGGCCGCGGTGGGCGCGGCGACGTCGCGGATCCGGGTCGGCTCGGGCGGGATCATGCTGCCCAACCACCAGCCGCTCGTCGTCGCGGAGCAGGTCGCGTTGCTGGAGGCGCTGCACCCCGGGCGGATCGACCTCGGGATCGGGCGCTCGCCCGGGTTCACCGAGCCGGTGCGCCGTGCCCTGCGTGCCGGGGCCGCGGACGACGCCGCGTTCCGCGCCGCCCTCGACGAGCTGCGCGCCTACCTCGACGGCAGCGGCCCGGTCACCGCCCGGCCGCGGCTGGAGCACGCCGTGCCGCTGTTCCTGCTCGCGACCGGGGCGGGCCTGGCCATGGCCGGTGACCTGGGCCTGCCCGTCGTCGTCGGCGGCCCGGTGCTCGACGACCCGGCGACGCTGGCGGACTACCGCGAGCGGGCCGGGGACGCGGCGCACCTCGTGGTGTCCGTCGACGTGCTCGTCGGGGACCCGCAGCTGGCGCTGTCCGAGGCGTGGGCGCACGCCGCGGCCCGCACCACCGGCGAGTTCCCGCCGCTGGAACCGCCGGACCCGCGGCGGGTGACGACCCGGCGCCAGCGGGAGACCGTGGACCGGGCGCTGGCCCGCTCCGTCGTCGGCGACGAGGACACGGTCGCCGAGCGCCTCGACGACCTGGTGACCCGCACCGGCGCCGACGAGCTGTTGGTGTTCTCCTCGACCCACGACCGCGACGCGCAGGCCGACTCCGACGCCGCGTTGGCCCGGCTGCTCGGCGCGGGCCGCTGAGACCCGGATCGGTGCCGCTGGGACCGGTGTCCGTGCCCGCTCAGCCCTGCTCGCCGACCAGGACCCAGGTCGCGCGGACCGGGAACTGGATGTCGGTGCTCTCCGGGTCGATCGACGGCGGCGCCCCGAACACCTGCACCTGCGCGGTGACGAGCCGGTCGCCCGGCTCGGGCAGGGACAGCGTGAAGTCGGTGCGGGTGCCCGGCGCGGCGATCGCGCTGCGCTGCTGGACCGGGGTCGGGTCGGTGCCGCGGGTGAACGCGTAGGCGACCTGCCAGGGCGCGGAGGAGACCTCCTCGGGCACCGTGATGCGGACCTCCGTCCCGGGCGGGACCGGCGCGGTCACCCGGGCGTTCGGGGCGTCCTGGCAGTTCTGCAGGCTGGTGTCGCAGAACTGGGTGGGTGCGGCGACCAGCGCGGTGCCGCCGACGTCGAACGTGACGGTCGGGGCCGCGCCACCGCACCCGGCGAGGACGAGGGTGGCCGCGGCCAGGGTCCCGGCCAGCACACCGGCGGACCGGCGGGGGCGCGGTCGGGGGCGGGTGATCACGCCGACCAGCGTACGGACCGGGGCCCGGCGGGCGGGCCGGCCCTCAGCGGGCGACGGCGGCCGGGCGCGGACCCAGCCCCGGCACCAGCGAGGTGCCGCGGCGCACCAGGGCGGCCTGCAGCGCGAACACCGCCACCACCCCGGTCACGATCACGAACCCGGTGCGGAACGTGTCGTGCGGGGCGAGCACCCCGATCGCGCCGCCCAGCACCCAGGCCAGCTGCAACACGGTCTCCGACCGCCCGAACGCCGACGCCCGCGCGTGCTCGGGCAGGTCGCGCTGCACCACCGCGTCGAGGCAGACCTTCGCCAGCGCGCTCGCCGTGGACGCGACCAGCGCCGCGACCACCGCCGTCGGCACGCCCGGCAGCAGCGCCACCGTCGCCGCGGCCAGTACCGCCGCCGCGGCCGCGGCCAGCACCACCGGCTCGACCCGGGAGAAGCGGCTGCGCGCGCCCACCGCGTTGCCGACGAACAGCCCGACGCCGGCGGCCGCACCGACCATCCCGATCACCATCAGCTGGCCGGCGGGGTCGCCGTCGGGTGACCGTTCGGCCCCGGCCTTCACCACGAAGGCGACGAACAGCGTGAGGAACCCGGTCAGCACCCGCACCGTGCTCGTGCCCCACAGCGCGACGAGCACCGCCCGGGTGGCGGGGACGCGGGAGCGGCGCGAGCCCGGGCGGGCGGCGGGCACCGCGGCTGTCACCTCGCCCGCGGTCGACTCGACCCACCGGGGGATCCGCAGGCAGAGCACCGCGCCGGCGACCCCGAGCAGCGCCGTCCACCACAGCGGCCCGGCCCCGCCCGCGACCAGCGCAGCCCCGCCGGCGACGGCCCCGGCGACCCCGCCCGCGGCCATCCCGAACGTGGTGAGCCGGGAGTTCGTCGTCGCCAGGGTGATCGTCGAGGGCAGCACCCGCGGGGTCACGGCCGCCTTGAGCACCAGGAACGACTTGGACAGCACCATGATCCCCAGCGCGGCCGGGTAGAGCAGCCAGTCGTCGAGGTGGAACACCAGCACCACGGCGAGCACCGCGCGCCCGGCGCAGGACACCGCCATCGCGATCCGCCTGCCCCGCTGCAACCGGTCCAGCGCGGGACCGATCACCGGCGCCACCAGCGCGAACGGTGCGACGGTGATCGCCAGGTAGAGCGCGACGTTCGCGGTGGACTCCGCCGTCGCCGCCGCGAAGAACAGCGTGTTCGCCAGCGCGACGGCGACCGCGGCGTCGAGCGCGTAGGTCAGCATCGTGGCGTAGGTGAGCGCGGTCAGCCCGGACCGGTCGGCGCCGTCGGCGGTCGCGGCGCGCCGGAACAGCGCGACCGCGCGCCCGCCCAGCTCGCGGGTGCGGTGCACGGCGACCCGGGTGACCGTCGGCCTGCGGGGGACGGAGGCCGGGCCGGGGCGGGGCAGCTCGTCGGTGGCGGCACCGGCGGGGCGCCCGCGGCGCAGCGCCGGGTCCGAGGCGATCGGGGTCGTGGCCGGAGCCCTGACCGGGGTGGTGCGCGGATCCCGGCCACGTCTCGACGCGGCCGCCCGGCGGCGGCTGCGGAACGGGTTCGGTGCCACCCGGTCATTGTGCAGGCGGGCACCGACGGTTCAGGCGATCCCGGCGGGTGGTGTCACCCGGCCGGCGCAGCGTGCGTCAGGCCGGGGGCACCGGGAGCCGCACCCGGAACGTCGTCGGCCACAGCTTGCCGGTGAGCAGGTACTCGTCGCCGTCGACGTGGGCGATGCCGTTGAGCACGTCGGCCCCGGCCCGCTGCCCGGCCGGCAGCAGCCCGGTCGCGTCGACGACGGCGTCGACGACCCCGGTCGCCGGGTCGATCCGCACGATGTCGTCGGTCTGCCAGACGTTGGCCCACACCCGGTCCCCGACGCACTCCAGCTCGTTGAGCCGGGTCACCGGGACGCCGTCCAGGGTGACGGCCACCGAGCCGGTCGGCGCCAGGTCGGCCGGATCGTGGAAGAACAGGCGGTCACCGCCGTCCGAGCGCACCACCCGGTCGCCGAGCAGGCACAGCCCCCAGCCCTCGCCGTCGACGGGCACCTCGCGCAGCGGCCGCAGCGTCGCGCGGTCCCACTCGACCGCCACCCCGTCCTGCCAGGTCAGCTGCCAGATCCGATCCCCGACGACGGTGATGCCCTCCCCGAAGTAGGCCGGCGGCAGCGGGCTGGCCGCCCGCACCGCACCCGTCGCCGGGTCCAGCGCGCGCAGCTGCGAGCGCCCCACCCGGCCGGTCCCCTCGTAGAGCGTGCCGTCGCGCAGCTCCAGGCCCTGGGTGAACGCCTGCGGGTCGTGCGGGATCTCGGCCAGGACCTGCGGGCGGACCACCGGTACCGGGCCCGGGGCGGGCAGCCCGGGCGCCGGGGCGGCGGCGCCGCATGCCACCAGGGCCAGCACGAGGGCCGGCAGGAGGGTGAGCAGGCCCGTCACGGACGGGCGGCGGAGCAGCGCGCGGGCGGGCACCCGCCCAGGATGCCCGGGCGCGGGTGGCACACTGGTGAGGTGAGCACTGGTGAGGTGGGTGTCGAGGTCGGCGACTGCGGTGACGAGCGGGCGGAGACGCCGCAGCCCAGGGTGACTCCCGCGCCGTCGCACCTGTTCGACGCGGTGGACGAGGCGCGGGCCGCGGCCGTCGAGGAGGCGGCCGACGAGCTGGGGGCCGACGCGGCCGTGGCCGCCGTCGGCGCGCACCTGGGCACGACCGTCGAGGACGACGGCTCGGTCACCCACTCCTTCGCCGCGCACCTGCCCGGCTACCGCGGCTGGCGCTGGGCGGTCACCGTCGCCGCCGCGGCCGACGACGGGCCGGTGACGGTCTCGGAGTCGGTGCTGCTGCCCGGCTCGACCGCGCTCGTCGCCCCCGACTGGGTGCCGTGGGACCAGCGCGTGCGTCCCGGCGACCTCAAGCCCGGTGACCTGCTGCCCACCCCGGCCGACGACCCGCGCCTGGTGCCGGGCTACGTCGACTCCGGGGACCCGGCCGTCGACGCGCTCGCCCGCGAGGTCGGGCTCGGCCGCGAACGGGTGCTGTCCTACGAGGGCCGCATCGCCGCCGCCGAACGCTGGCAGGACGGGGAGCGCGGCCCGGGCGCCGACCTCGCCCGGTCCGCGCCCGCGTCCTGCGGGACCTGCGGGTTCCTGGTGCCGCTCGCCGGGTCGCTGCACGGCGTGTTCGGGGTCTGCGCGAACGGCTCCTCCCCGGCCGACGCCCAGGTCGTCGCCGTCGAGTTCGGCTGTGGCGCGCACTCCTCGGTCACCGAGCCGTCCGGCTCCCCGGTCCACGTCTCGGCGCTGGTCTACGACGACGGCGTCGACCTCGAGCCGGTCGGGTCCTGAGCTCCACCGTCGTCGCGGGCGGCACCGACCCGTTCGGCACGGCGGCGCTGCGGGACGGGGTCCTGACGGCCTGGTCGTCGTCGCCGACCCGGTTCCGGGAGGACGTCAACGCCGAGGACGACCTGCGCCGCGGTGGCTACGCCGACACCTGGGTCGCCGAGCTGCTCCAGAACGCCGCCGACGCCGCGCTCGCCGCGGACCTGCCCGGCCGGGTCCGGGCGGTCGTGGTGGACGGTGAGCTGCGCGTCGCCAACACCGGGGCCCCGCTCGACGCCGCCGGGGTCGCCGCGCTCGCCGCGCTGCGGGCCTCGGCCAAGCGGGACACCGCCGGCACCACCGGCCGCTTCGGCGTCGGGTTCGCCGCGGTCCTCGCCGTCTGCACCGCGCCGCGCCTGGTGACCGCCGCGGGCGGCGTCGCGTTCTCCGCCGCCCGGACCGCGGTCGAGGTGGCCGCACTGGGCGGTGAGGCGGCCGCCGAGCTGGCCCGCGACGCCCGGGTGCCGGTGCTGCGGCTGGCCTGGCCCGCGCCGGAGGAGGAGCCGCCGCCGCCCGGGTTCGCCACCGAGGTCCGGCTGCGTCCGGTACCCGGCATCGACCCGCGCGACCTGCTCGACGAACTCGCCCGCACCGCCGGTGACCTGCTGCTGGCGCTCCCGGGGCTGGAGTCGGTGACCGCGGGCCCGGTGACCGTCGCCCGCACCGACCTCGGCGACGGCCGGGTGCGGGTCGGGGACACCGGGTACCTGCTGGTCACCGGGGACGCGGGCGTCCGCTGGGCGCTGCGACTGCGCGGCGACCGGCCCGCCCCGTACGGACCCGACGACGGCGAGGTCCTGCACGCCCCCACCCGCAGCGCCGAGCAGCTGTCGCTGCCCGCCCGGCTGATCGCGCCGTTCCCGCTCGACCCGGACCGCCGCCGGATCCGTGCCGACGACCCGGCCGTCGACGTGCTGGTCGACGCCGCGGCGGCCGCCTACGCCGACCTCGTCCGGCGGGTCGACCCCGCCGAGCGCGCCGGGCTGGTGCCGGAGCCGGGCTTCCCGCGCTCGCCGCTCGACGGCCGACTCCGCGACGCCCTCCTCACCACCCTCACCCACACCCCGTGGCTCCCCGCCGCCGCATCCCCCACCGGCACCGCACCGGGGGTGGGGGAGGACGACGCGGGACTGTTCGCGCCGAGTCGGGCGGAGTGGCTCGACGTCCCGGGCGACGGCGTGGCGGAGCTGCTCGCCGCGTGCGACCCGGCGTTCTCCCGGCTCGTCGCGTCCGGGGTCGTCCCGCCCGCCGCGCTCGGCGTGGACCGGATCGGCGCGGCCGCGCTGGCCGAGCGGCTGACCGGCGTCGAAGCGGCTCCCGGCTGGTGGCGGGAGCTGTACGCGGCCCTCGCCCCGGCCGTCGACACCGTCCCGGGGCTGGCGGCCGAGCTGGGCGCGCTGCCCGTCCCGCTCGTCGACGGTCGTCTGGTGCCCGGGCCCGCCTCGGTGCTGCTCCCCGACGGCGACGCCCCGGCCGCCGTGACGGCGCTCCCCGAGCTGCGGATCGCCCACCCCGACGCCGTCCACCCGCTGCTGCGCCGTCTCGGTGCCGCCGACGCCGACCGCGACACCCTGCTCGACGCCCCAGCCCTGCACGCGGCCGTCGAGCGGTCCGTCGACGACGCCGAGGCCGGCCTGGACACCACCGCGGCGGCCCGTGCCGTCCTCGCTCTGCTCGACACCCCCGCCGCCGCGCCGGACCCCCGGTTCGGGTCCCTGGCGCTCACCGACGACGACGGCCGCCCCGCCCGCGCCGACGAGCTCGTCCTGCCCGACGCCGCCGTCCGGGACCTGCTCGACCCGGACGCCCCGGTCGGCGTGCTGGGGCCGGAGTGGGCCGACGTGTCCCGCGACGCCCTGGTCGCCGCGGGCGTGCTGGACCGGTTCACGGTCGTCCCGTTCGACCCCGACGTACTGCACGACGGCGAGCACTACCCCGACGACGGTGACACCCCGCCCGCCGTGCGCGACCTCGACCTCGTCGCCGACGACCGCTGGCCCGCGGCGCTGGCCCTGCTCGCCGCCGACCGCGACACCCGGGCTGCGCTGCTCACCGGCTACACCGCCTGGTGGCTGTCGCGCCACGTCCGCCTCGACGGCCGGCTCCCCAGCACGTGGCGGCTGCGCTCGGCGACCGGCCTGGCCGGGCTCTACGACGAGGTCGCGGCCCTGCCCGGCGTCGACGACGCGGTGCTCACCGCGGTCGGGGTCCGGGACCGGGTCGTCGTCGACGGGCCGGACGAGGTCGTCGAACTGCTCGACCGGCTGGCCGACCCGGCCCGCACGGTGAGCGGGGAGGTCGCCGCGGCCGCCTACGCCGCGCTCGCCGCGGCCGTCGCCGACGGGCGGGTGGACCTCGACGACGTCGACCCGCCGGACCGGGTCCGCACGGTGACCGGGCAGGTCGCGCCGACCGACCGCGCCGTCGTCCTCGACGCGCCCTGGGTGCTGCCCGCGCTGGACGCGGTGCCCGCGGTCCCCGGCGGGCCCGATCCGGCCGCGCTCGCGGAGCTGCTCGACGTGCCGCTGGCCTCGGACCGGGTCGCCGGGACGGCCCGCGGCACCGGCACCTCCGGCCCGTGGACGGCCGACCCCGAGGTCGCCGCGGCGCTGGCCGCGCTGGGGGAACCCGCGCCCCCGGGGCGGCTGCACCGGCACGAGGAGCTGGTCGTCGACCTCCACGACGGCGGGACGGTGACCGTCCCGGCGTGGCCCGGCCGCGGCGACGACTGGCACGCCGCCGACCCGCTGCGGGCGCTGGTGGCTGCGCTGGCGCTCCGGCGCCGTGTCAGGATGCTCGGGTGAGTGAACGACTGCCCCGACGTGTCGCGGTGCTGTCGGTGCACACCTCCCCGACCGAGCAGCCCGGCACCGGCGACGCCGGCGGGATGAACGTCTACGTCGCACAGACGGCGATCCGGATGGCCCGCCGCGGCGTCGAGGCGGAGATCTTCACCCGCGCCACGTCGTCGGAGCAGCCGTCGACGGTCGAGCTGGAGCCGGGCGCGACGGTCCGGTTCGTCGCCGCGGGCCCCTTCGAGGGGCTCGGCAAGGACGACCTGCCGAGCCAGCTGTGCGCGTTCACCGCCGGGGTGCTGCGGGCAGAGGCCCGCCACGACCCGGGCTGGTACGACGTCGTGCACTCCCACTACTGGCTGTCCGGCCAGGTCGGGTGGCTGGCCCGGGACCGCTGGGGGGTGCCGCTGGTGCACTCCGCGCACACCCTGGCCAAGGTCAAGAACGCCGCGCTCGCCGCCGGGGACACCCCCGAGCCGCGGGTCCGGGTGATCGGCGAGGACCAGGTCGTCGCGGAGGCGGACCGGCTGGTGGCGAACACCGAGATCGAGTCCAAGCAGCTGCTCGACCTCTACGACGCCGACCCCCACCGCACCGTCACCATCCCGCCGGGGGTGGACACCGACCGTTTCCGGCCCGGCGACCGGGCCGCGGCCCGCGCCGAGCTGGGACTCCCGGCCGGGGCCGTGGTGCTGGCGTTCGTCGGGCGCATCCAGCGCCTGAAGGCCCCCGACGTGCTGTTGCGCGCCGCCGCCGAGCTGGTCGCGCGGGTACCGGGGCTGCGTGAACGCCTCGTCGTGCTCGTCGCGGGCGGGCCGTCGGGGTCCGGGCTGGCCGAGCCGACCTCGCTGCACGAGCTGGCCGCCGAGCTGGGGATCACCGATCTGGTCCGGTTCCTGCCGCCGCGGGCCGGCGACGAGCTGGTGACGGTCTACCGGGCGGCCGACGTCGTCGCCGTCCCGAGCCACAACGAGTCGTTCGGGCTGGTCGCGCTGGAGGCCCAGGCCTGCGGGACGCCGGTGGTGGCGACCCGGGTGGGCGGGCTGCCGGTCGCCGTCGCCGAGGGCCGGTCCGGGCTGCTCGTCACCGGGCACGACATCTCCGACTGGGCCGACGCGCTGGGCGAGCTCGCGCTCGACCCGGGCCGTCGCGAGCAGATGGGGCGGACCGCGGCGACGCACGCGCACCGCTTCTCCTGGGACCGGACGACCGACGCCCTGCTGGGCGCCTACGACGAGGCCCGCACCGAGTTCGCGGCGCGGCGACGGGGGGACGCATGAGCGAGCTGGAGCAGCGGATCGGGGCCGCGCTCGCCGACTCCGGGGCCGAGTACGTCCACCGTGGACCAGGGCAGTGGCTGGTCACCCTCCCCGGCGAGGCCCGGCTCCAGACCCAGACCTGGCTGATCCTGCGCGAACAGACCCTCGCGGTGCAGGCGTTCGTGTGCCGCAGGCCCGACGAGAACCACGAGGGCGTCTACCGGTTCATGCTGCTGCGCAACGCCAAGCTCTACGGCGTGCACTACTGCCTGGACCGGGTCGGGGACATCCACCTCGTCGGGCGGCTGGCGCGGCACGCCGTCACCGCGGACGAGCTCGACCGCGTCCTCGGATCGGTGCTGGAGGCCGCCGACGGCGACTTCAACACCTTCCTGGAGCTGGGCTTCGCCTCCTCCATCCGCCGCGAGTACGCCTGGCGTACCGAACACGGCGAGTCCACGGCGAACCTCACGGCGTTCGAGCACCTGTTCGACGACTGACCCTCACGGGCGGTCCGTCGCCCGCGGCGGGCCGGCCGGCAGCGACACCCTGGCCCGATCGTTGATGCCCACGAGCAGCACGGTGGTCTCATCGGTCAGGGCGGTCCAGCGGTGGTCCACACCGGCGGAGCAGTACAACGCGGCGCCCGCGGCGAGCTCGAACTCCTCGTCGCCGGCCCAGACCCGCGCGGTCCCGCGCACGACGTAGAGCAGCTCGTCGTGCGGGTGGCGGAAGGAGTCCCCGGCGCGGCCCGTGCTGCCGGTGAACTCCAGCGCGTGCAGGTGCCGATCCCCGCGGACGAGGGTGCGGACCCGGCCCGCCCCGTCGGCGATGGCGTTGTCCTCCGGTGCGACGACGTCGACCCGGCCCGCCTCCTCCGCGGCCGAGAGCAGCGCGACGGCGGTGGTGTCCAGGGCCGCGGCCAGTGCCTGCAGCGACCGCATGCTGGGCGCGGCCCTGCCGTTCTCCACCTGGGACAGGAAGGGGACGGACAGGCCGCTGGCCGCGGCCACGTCGGCGAGGGTGGCACGGCGCTCCCTGCGCAGCGCGCGGACGACGGCGCCCACCTGAGGCCCTGACATGTCACACACCTTTCACACACGGGCCTGGTCTCCCGGCCCGGACTGGATCAAACTTTTGATGTCAAAAGTTTGATCCCTGATGGAGGTTCTCATGGACCAGCGGACGCTGGCACGGCGGCGCACCGGACTGATCGAGCACGACCCGGAGCACGCGTTCCCCGGGTACACCCTGTACACGCCGCTGGCGGCGGGTGGCGCGGAGACCGGCCTGGTGCGGCTGGTGGACATGGCGGGCACCGTCGTTCACGAGTGGCGGCCACCGTGGCGGGCGGGCAGACACGCGCGGATCCTCCCGAACGGGAACCTGGCGTACAACGGTGTGCATCCCGACGGCCCGGAGCTCTTCCCGTTCTGGGAGAAGTACCGCGGCGGGGTGATGGCCGAGCTCGCCCCCGACGGCACCGTCGTGCGCGAGCACCGCGACCCGCTCGCCCACCACGACGCGCACCACCTCGGCGACGGCCGCGTGCTCTACACGGTGCTGGAGGAGCTCGGGCCGGCCGCCTCGGCGGCGGTCCGCGGGGGCGTCCCCGGCACCGAGCACGCGGGCGCGGTGTACGCCGACGTGATCACCGAGGTCGACGCCGACGGGACCGAGACGTGGCGCTGGCACGCCGCCGAGCACCTCGACCCCGACGAGTACCCGCTCGGGGCGCACTACCCGCGCGAGCACTGGCCCTTGATCAACAGCGTCGTGCCGATGGCCGACGGCACCGTGCTCGCCAGCCTGCGGTCGGTCTCCGCGGTGATCGTGATCGACCGGGCCAGCGGGAAGGTCCTGCGCCGGTCGGCGCCCGGGACGGTGTCCCAGCAGCACCACGCCCAGGAGCTCCCGGACGGCAACGTCCTGGTCTTCGACAATGGCGTGTTCCGGCCGGGGGAGAGCGTCCCCTTCAGCAGGGTGGTCGAGCTGGACCCCGAGCTGCACGAGGTCGTGTGGAGCTGGCGGGACCCGCAGCCCGAGGCGTTCTTCACCCCGTTCATGGGAGCCGTCCAGCGGCTGCCGGGCGGCAACACCCTGATCACCGAGTCCGGGTTCGGCAGGCTGTTCGAGGTGACGGGGGAGGGCCGGGTCTGCTGGGAGTACGTGCTCCCCGAGATCGGCACCTACGCCGACGAACGGGTCCGGCGGAACTTCCCCGGGCCGTCGAACGCGTTGTTCCGGGCCTACCGGTACGCCCCCGACGAGCTGCCCTGGCTGGACCGGTGAGCGCGCCGACGGTCGACCCGACCGGGCAGCGGGTGCCGCTGCGGGTGCTGGCGCCGCTGTCCGTGCAGCACCTGCTGGTGATGGTGGCCGGGCCGGTCTCGTCGGCCTTCCTGCTGTCCGCCGCGCTGGAGCTCGACGCCGCCGCCGGGGCCCGGTTGCTCGCCGCGCTGCTGCTGGTGTCGGGGATCGGCACGGCACTGCAGTCCATCGGTCCGTTCGGGATCGGGGCCCGGCTGCCCTTCGTGATGCTGCCCGGTGGGGCGGCGGTGGCCCTGTTCGCGCAGATCGCGCGGGAAGCGGGACCGGCCGCGGCGAGTGGCGCGGTCGTGGTCACCGGGCTGGCCGTCGTCGTGCTGGCGCCGGTGTTCACCCGGCTCATGCGGTTCTTCCCGCCGGTGGTGCTGGGGACGATGATCGTCGTCGTCGGCGTCAACCTGGTGAAGATCAACGCTGGGCTCGTGTCGGACACCCCGACGGGGCCGTCGCCGTGGGCGCTCGCGCTGGTCGCGGTCACGGTGGGCACGATCGTCGTCGCCCATCGGGTCTTGCCCGGTGGCCTGAGCCGGCTCGCGGTCCTGCTCGGCATCCTCGCCGGGGCCGTGGTGGCCGCGGTCGCGGGGCGGATCACCCCGCCGGCGCCCGGTCCGCTGCTGGCGCTGCCCGAGCCGTTCCCGTTCGGCGCGCCGGAGCTCCTGCTGCCCGCGATGGTGCCGCTGCTGTTGTTCTCGATCGGCGCGATGGCCGAGGCGGCCGGACAGACGGTGCTCACCGCCGAGGCGGTGGACCGGCCGGTGGGCCGGCACGACGTCACCCGGACCGTGCGGGGCGACGGGGTCACCTCGGTGCTCGCCGGGCTCCTCGGAGGACCGCTGATGGTCACCAGCGGCGAGAACATCGGCATCGTCCGGCTGTCGCGGGTGCGCAGCCGGTACGTCACCGTCGGCACGGCCGTGCTGCTCGTGGTGCTGTCCGTGTGTGCCCCGGTCGCCCGCTGGGTCGCGGCCGTGCCGAGCGCGGTGGTCGGCGCCGCGGGTGTGGTGGTCTTCGCGATGGTCGCCGCGCTCGGCGTCGGCATGGTCGCCCGGAGCGGGCTCGGCGACGACCGGGCGCTGATGACGGCGACGCTCGCGCTGGCGGCCGGGCTGCTGCCGGTCCTGATGCCGACGGTCTACCAGGCGCTCCCGGTCACGCTGCGGCTCGTCCTGGGCAGCGGCGTGACGATGGCCGCGCTGGTCGGGGCCCTGGCCCACCACCTGCTGCGTCGCACGGAGCCACGGCCGGAGACGCGGCCGGAGGCGCAGGCGGAGCCACGGACGGAGCCACGACCGGAGGGGTGAGCGGCGGGGTCACCCGGCCCGACGGGGCCCCGCACGGCACCTCGCCACCGGCCTTCCGGTCCGGCAGCGGTCCCGGCCCGTTCCGCGGGACCGGACCGCCCCGGCCGGTCCCGCGGTGCGGTCCTGGCACGGCCGCCCCTCATGGGCGATGATCGGCGTCGCCTCTGTTCCGTAGGACCTCGCGAAGGAGCGACCCTTGTCGTTGCGCAGCCCGTACCCGGACGTCGAGATCCCCGACGTCTCGCTCACCGAGTTCTTGTTCGCCGACGGCTTCGGCGACCGGGCGGATGCGCCGGCGATCGTCGACGGCACCACCGGCGACCAGCTGACCTACACCGAGTTCCACGGCCTGGTCGAGAAGATCGCCGGTGGGCTCGCCGCCCGCGGCATCGGGAAGGGCGACGTCGTCGCGCTGTTCGCGCCCAACCTGCCGCAGTGGGCGGCACTGTTCCACGGCATCCTGCGTGCCAACGGGATCGTGACCAGCGCGAACTCGATGTACACCGGCGGCGAGCTGGCCCACCAGCTCAAGGACTCTGGCGCGAAGATGGTGATCACCGTCTCGCCGTTCCTCGACCGCGCCGTGGTGGGGGCGAAGGAGGCCGGGCTGTCCGAGGACGTCGTCCTCACCATCGACGCCACCGAGGGCCACGACTTGCTGCGCGACCTCGTGAGCTCCGGCGCCCCGGCGCCCGAGCTGACGACCTCCGCGACCGACACCGCGGTGCTGCCCTACTCCTCCGGCACCACCGGCCTGGCCAAGGGCGTGGTGCTGACCCACCGCAACCTGGTGGCGAACCTGCTCCAGATCCAGGTCATGGGCAACGTGACCAGCGAGACCAAGATCATGGCGTTCCTGCCGTTCTTCCACATCTACGGCATGACCGTGATGATGAACCAGGGGCTGCACGCGCGCGCCACCGTCGTCACCATGCCGAAGTTCGACCTCGAACAGTTCCTGACCATCACCCAGGACCTGCAGGTCGACCGGCTCTACATCGCCCCGCCGGTCGCCGTCGCGCTGGCCAAGCACCCGATCGTCGAGAAGTTCGACCTGTCCTGCGTGAAGACGATCTTCTCCGGTGCCGCCCCGCTGGACGGCGAGCTCGGCCGCGCCGTCGCCAAGCGGCTGAACTGCACCGTGCTGCAGGGCTACGGCATGACCGAGCTGTCCCCGGTCAGCCACTGCATGCCCGACGACCGCGGCGACCTCGACCTGAACTCGTCCGGTTTCGCGCTGCTGAACATCGAGTGCAAGCTGGTCGACCCGGAGTCCGGCGAGGAGGTCGGTGTCGGCGAGCGCGGCGAGCTGTGGGTGAAGGGCCCGAACGTGATGGTCGGGTACCTCAACAACGACTCCGTGACCGACGCCACCAAGGACGCCGACGGCTACCTGCACACCGGCGACATCGCCGTCGTCGACGACGAGGGCGTCTACTCGATCGTCGACCGGGTCAAGGAGCTCATCAAGTACAAGGGCTACCAGGTGCCGCCCGCCGAGCTGGAGGCGCTGCTGCTGACCCACGACAAGATCGCCGACACCGCGGTCATCGGGGTCAAGGACGCCGACGGCGAGGAGGTCCCGAAGGCGTTCGTGGTGAAGCAGTCCTCGGGTGGGGACCTGACCGAGGACGAGGTCATGACCTTCGTCGCGGAGAGGGTCGCGCCGCACAAGAAGGTGCGCGTGGTCGAGTTCATCGACCAGATCCCGAAGTCGGCCGCGGGGAAGATCCTGCGGAAGGACCTGCGGGCTCGGGAGACCGAGCAGGCCTGACCCTTCTGAACGGCCGGGACGGCGTTGTCACCTGCGGGGACGCGGGGACGGCGCCGTCCCGTCGTCTGTGGCGGTGCGGGGCGCCCCGGGGGTGTCCAGAACGGTGCAGTCTGGTGTGGACGGACGAAACCGCTGGCCGTTCCGCCGCTCGCGCTCCACACTCTCACGGTGGCCACGCACACCGCGGACGAGTTCCTGGGGCTCACGCCTCGTGAGGCACGGGCGTGGGCCGGGGCGCTCGGGTGGGCGTTCCGCGACGTCACCCGGGACGCGTGGCGGGAGGACGACTGCCGGTTCGACCGCATCAACGTCGTCTTCGGCACGAGCGGTTTCGTCGTCTGGGCCGACATCGAGTAGCGCTTCACCGATCCGGCGCTCCTGAGATCCGGCCGTGCCTGTGCGGCGCGCTCCCGACCGGCTCAGGCGGTCGCCTCCTGCACGATCGCGGTAATCGTCTTCTCCGCGTCGGCGGAGATCCCGTTCACGAACCACCCCGACCCGACCAGCGGCGACGACGTCGAGAACGCCGCCTTCTCGGTGAATGCGAACGAGATCAGACCCTCGTCGTTCCGGAAGAACACCAGGACCGGGCCGCCACGGGCGTAGCCGGGCTGGCCGTAGTACAGCTTGGGCTGCAGGTCGGGCACCGCCGCCACGATAGGACGCCGCCGCCGTGCTCGACGTGGGTGGAGTCGCCGGGCATGGCCCGCCGCCGCTCTAGACAGGCAAGTTGCTACTTGCCTATAGTCCCGGACGTGGGTGACATCTACCGGGCTCTCGCCGATCCCACTCGGCGCGCGCTGCTCGATGCACTCACGGCGACCGATGGACAGACGTTGTTCGCGCTCTGTGGCGCGCTACTCGAACGGGGCTTTTCTCCGACCCGGCAGGCCGTCTCCCAGCATCTCGCAGTTCTGGAGGACGCCGGACTGGTCACCGTCCGACGGCAGGGCCGCTACAAGTTCCACGACATCGATACCCGCCCGCTGCGTGAGATAGCGCAGCGTTGGCCAGAGCCTCCAGGAGCGACGTGATGGCGAAGGTGTCCTACTGCAATGTCTATGTCGACGACCAAGACCAGGCGAAGCGGTTCTACTGCGATGTGATGGGATTTGAGATCAAGCACGACATTCCGATCGGGGAGCATCGCTGGCTCACCGTCACCGCCCCCGGTGACCCGGAGGGGCCGCAGCTGCTGCTCGAGCCCGATGTGCACCCGGCCGTGAAGACCTACAAGACGGCGCTGGTCGAGGACGGCATCCCGCTGGCGGCCTTCGAGGTCGACGACGTGCAGACCGAGGTGGACCGGCTCGTCTCGGAGCACGCCACGACCGTCGTCCAACGACCTACTCCCGCCGGTGAGGTGACGATCGCGGTCGTGGACGACACCTGCGGGAACCTGATCCAGTTGTTCTCCTACTGACGGCCGTGATCCGGCACGTCGAGAAGTACCTTAGTGCTGTCGAGGGCTGCCCGGACAGCGCTCATGTACTGATCGACGTCGTCCGGGCGGTCGGGGCGGCGGGTGACCACTTCTCCGAGGGGTGGTGGGTCAGCGGCGGTACCAGTCGTCGCCGTCGCCGCCCGCCCGACGGGTGAGGTAGTCCCGCAGCGATCCGGCGACCCGGTGGCGCGAGTCGGTCTCGTGGTCCCACACGACCACCTCCGGGCGGTTCGGCAGTGCCGGGAAGCCGAACAGGTCGCCCCCGCCGTTGTCGGCGAAGAAGATCAGCTGGTCGAAGGGCAGGTAGAGTTCGGCGAGGCCGGGGTCGCGGCGCAGGGCCAGGTTGTCGTCGACGATCCGACGGGCCGGATGGACCAGGGCGGCGCCGTGGCGGCCGTGCAGTCCGTCGGTCTCGAGGAGCAGTGCCCGCAGGTCCGGGGGCACCTCGTGGCCCAGCTCGGTGCCGATGGCATCGACGTCGTCCGGGGAGGCCGGCCGGGCAGGCTCGACGACGTCGAACAGCCGCTGCGCCAGCTCGATCCACACCCGGCGACCGTACCGGTGCGACGGGGCGGGTCAGCGGCCCGCGGTCTCCTCCGGGGTCTCGCCGAAGGCGCGGGTGTATGCCACCCGGAACCCGCCGGGCCGGACGAAGCCCCACCGGCCCGCGATGCGCTCCACCGCCGTCGCGTCGCCCGTCGCGCGCAGGTCGTCGCGCACGCCGTGGAGCCGGGCGCGCCACAGCACGGTGGCCGGGTCGGTCCCGGCCCGGCGCAGCCCGGCCAGCACGGTCCGGGCCGGGGCCCCGGTCAGCCGGGCCAGCTCCGTCGGGTCGACGGGACGGTGCGCGTGCGCGCGCAGGTGCTCGGTGACGCGGCGGACCAGGCGGGCGGGCAGCGCCGGGGTGCGGGCCGGCCCGCGGCGGGTGACCTCGTCGAGCACGGTGTTCGGGAACGTCTCCAGGAACCGGGACGCCAGCAGTCCGAACGCCTCGTCCAGCGCGACGGACCCGTCCAGCAGCATCGGGTTGCCGAGCACCCGGTCCCGCACGTGCACCACGGTGGCGGCCCAGCGGCGCGCGTGTTCCTCACTCAGCGGGGTGATCCCGGTCAGCCGCACCCGGTCGGTCGCGACGCCGTGCACCTGCCCCGCCCAGCGGGCCAGGGCCGCCGGGTCGAGGCCCACGACGTCGAGGTCGATGTCCTCGGCGAGGTCGCGGAAACGGCCCTCGGGCGGGAGCACCCCGACGTCACCGGGCTGCAGCAGCACGGTGCCGTACGCCTCGGTGTCCAGGCGCATGCGTCCGCCCTGCACCAGATCGACGACGAACTCGTTCTCGACCGGGTCGACCATCGCGTCGATCTCGGCGGTGACCCACAGGTCGCTCAGTGAGAACCCCGGGGCGGCGACGGTCTCGTTCCCCACCTCGAAGTCGCGGCCGTCGCCCGCCGGCAGCACCACCGCGCCCCCGTAGAACTCCGCGACGAACCGTTCGACGTCGGCCGCCGACTCCATGCGGAAGCTCAGGCGTCGCACCCCGTTGCCGGGAGGCTGACCGTTCACTCGCCCTCCACCGGTGCACCGGGTGATCGGAAGCGGAAAGCTACCCCGTGACCGGGCATCGGCGCGACTCGCGCGGCCGCGGAACCGTCGGGGTCCGGCCGTAGCCTCCACCCATGGCGACTCCCTGGACGATCACCGTCGACTGTGCCGACGCACACCTGCTCGCGGAGTTCTGGAGCGCTGCGCTCGGCTACGCCCCCGCCCCGCCACCGACCGGGTTCGCGACCTGGGAGGCGTGGCTGGCCCACCACGAGGTGCCCGCCGACGAGTGGGGCGACGTCGCCGCGATCAGCGACCCGGAGGGCGCGGGCCCGCGGATCTCGTTCCTGCGGGTCGACGAGCCCCGCACGGTGAAGAACCGACTGCACCTGGACCTGCAGGTCTCCGGGGGCCGGCACCTGCCGGACGAGCTGCGCGGCGAGCGGCTGGGCGCGGAGGCGAGGCGGCTCTGTGCGCTGGGCGCGCGGGTCGTCGAGGAGCACCTGTCCCCAGGTTCTCCCCATGTGGACCACCTGTGGATGGCCGACCCGGAGGGCAACGACTTCTGCATCGTGTGAGGGCCCCCGATCATCACCCGGCGGGCTCGGGCGCCGGTTCCGTGCCGGTTCGCCGCGGCCTGCCCGTCGACGGCGGGTCGTCCGCCTCGAGCGGGCGTCCGCGGACGTCCGGACCGGGGTCAGGCGGCGTCGGCGAGATCCGCGACGTCGTCGGCGCAGCCCCAGGACAGGGTGATGCCGGAGCCGCCGTGCCCGTAGTCGTGGATCACCCGCGGGCGGGTCGCGGTGGCGGGCTCGGCCTCCAGCCGCACCTCGGGGCGGGCCGGGCGCAGGCCCGCGAGATGCTCCAGGACCTCGGCGTCGCGCAGGGCCGGGACGATGTCGCGGCAGCGCCGCAGGATCGCCTCGCCGGCGGCCGGGTCGGGTGTCGCGTCCCAGACGCCGTCGTCGAGCGTGCCGCCGAGGACGCAGTCGTGCGCGCGGGGGTGCACGTACGCGCGGCCGCCGGGGTGCATCTCGTCGCGGACCGACATCGTCAGCCCGGGGTTGGTGACGCGCACGATCTGCCCGCGCACCGGGGTCACCGTGGTGTCGCCGACCAGGGTGCGCGCGCCCAGCCCGGAACAGTGCACGACGAGGTCGGCGTCCCGCCCGGCCTCGTCGAGCGCGGTGACGCGCCGGCGTTCCAGGGCGATCCCGCGCCGCCCCGCCTCGGCGGCCAGCCATGGCAGGTGCACCGGCATCTCGACCAGTGGCACCGCGAAGCGCAGGCCGTGGGCGTAGCCGGGCGGCAGCTCGTCGGGCCGGGCCGGCCGGACCTCGCCGACGGCGTCGGCCCACCACTGCGGCTCCGGCTCCGCCCGGTAGAGGGTCAGCGACTCCCGCATCACGACGCCGGGGACGCCGTCGGCCGCCTGACGGGCCAGCTCGGCGAAGGTGCGCCGTCCCCAGTCGAGGACCTTGTCCCGCGGCCCGGCCCGGGTCGGGAACCACACGGCCGCGGCCAGGTGCGACGTCGACGCCTCCACCGGCACGTCGGCCAGCACCCGGACCGACCAGCCCCGCTCCCGGAGCCGGAGCGCGCAGCTCAGGCCCGCGATCCCGGCGCCGACCACCACGGCCCGTCGGTTGCCTCCCATGCCGGCGATCCTCGCAGCCGCTCTCCCCGGATCGTCATCCGGACGTCGACGCCCGATCACCCCCGGCGCGCAGACTCGGACCGGTGACCGCACCGCTGCTGACCGGCCCGGCCCTGGCCCACCGGGTCGCACTCGTCCTCGCCGTCCCGCTGCAGGCCGCGCTCGGCGCCCGGCCGGTCGACGACGCCGACCCGGCTGCCGGGGTCGCGTTCGAGATCGGTGAGCTCGCCGACGGCGGCGCGGGCGGTGCGCACGCCGGTGCGCTGGCCGTCGGGCTGGAGGTGGGGGCGTTGCTCGCCGTCCTGCCGCACCTCACCGAGGCCGAGCACGCGGTGTCGGTGTCCACCGCGGTCACGCTGCCCGCTCAGGCCCCGCGGGGCGGGGAGGTCGCGTTCCGCGGAACGCTCGACCGGCGCACCGGCCGGTCCGCGTTCACCTCGGTGACCGCCGTCTGCGCCGGCGTCGTCGTCGCCAGGGCGCAGATCGTGAAGGCCGTCGTCCGCGTTCAGCCGGCGTAGGCGGCGTCGAAGAACGCCAGTTCCAGGTCGACCGCGCGCACGAACAGCGCCGCGACCCGCTCGCGGTGGGCGGGGTCGAGCCGGTCGGCGGCACGGTCGAGCTCGTCGCGCAGGAACGCGACCCACTCCTCGAACTCGACACCGCGGTGCAGCTCGATCCACTCGCGGGAGATCCGGTCGTCGGGGGTGGCCGCGCCCGGCCGGGTCGCCCAGTCCAGGTACAGCCACTCGGCGACGACCAGCACCGCCAGGGTCTCGGCGTACCCGGCGTCGCGGGCCTCGCCCATCAGGTCGACGAACCCGACGGTCGGCGCGGCCCGCTCCGGTTCGGCGTTCCCGTCGAGCTCACCGAGCGAGCGCTCGAAGTAGTCGTTCTCCGGGCCCGCGACCAGCCCGAGCTGACGGGCCAGCCGGACCCGCGGACCGGGCCGGTCGGCCGTCGCGACGGCGGCGCCGAGCAGCGCGAGGAACGAGTCCACGAACTGCAGGTCCTGCTCCAGGTAGTGCCGGAGCACGCCGCGGTCCAGGGCGCCGGACCACAGCTCCTCGACGAACCGGTGCCCCACCGCCGCGTCCCAGATCGCGGCCGTCGACTCCCGCAGCTGCGCGCTGAATCCCATGCCGCCCAGGCTAGGCGTCACCCCCGGAGACCTCCCCGGGGTGTGACAACGGGCGACGCCCGGGTGACCATTGCGCATCGCACCGGCCACCGCCGGCTGTGGCACCGAGGAGGGGGAGGCGCCATGACGGAGACCGCGCACCGGCCGGAGGCCGGTGGCGAGCTGAGGGCGGGGCTGCGCGACCGGCACGTCACCATGATCAGCATCGCCGGGGTGATCGGCGCCGGGTTGTTCATCGGCTCCGGCAGCGCGATCGCCACCGCGGGCCCCGCGGTGCTGCTGGCCTACCTCTTCGCCGGGACGCTGGTCGTGCTGGTGATGCGGATGCTCGGCGAGATGGCGGCCGCGCAGCCGGACTCCGGCTCGTTCTCCACCTACGCCGACCGGGCGATCGGGCCGTGGGCCGGGTTCACCGTCGGCTGGCTGTACTGGTGGTTCTGGGTCCTCGTCATCCCGGTCGAGGCGACGGCCGCCGCACTCATCCTCAACTCGTGGCTGCCCGGGGTGCCGCAGTGGGGCTGGGCGCTGGCCGTCACCGTGCTGCTGACGGTGACCAACCTGTTCTCCGTCGCCAACTACGGCGAGTTCGAGTTCTGGTTCGCCCTGCTCAAGGTGGTCGCGATCATCGCGTTCATCGTCGTCGGGGTGCTCGCGGTGCTGGGCCTGCTGCCCGGGTTCGTCGGCGACGACTCGTCGGTGTCGGGGCTGTCCCGGCTGGTGTCCGAGGGCGGGTTCCTGCCGAACGGGCCGGGCGCGGTGGTCGCCGCGGTGCTGGTGACGATGTTCAGCTTCATGGGCACCGAGATCGTCACGATCGCGGCGGCGGAGTCCGGCGACCCGGCGCGCGGGATCGGCCGGGCCACCCGCTCGGTGATCTGGCGGATCGCGGTGTTCTACCTGGCCTCGATCCTGCTCGTGGTCGCGATCGTGCCGTGGAACGACCCGCGGCTGCCCGCGGTCGGGTCGTACCAGGCGGCGCTGGAGGCGCTGGACGTGCCGTCGGCCAAGCTCATCGTCGACGTGGTGGTGCTCGTCGCCGTCGCGAGCTGCCTGAACTCGGCGCTGTACACCGCCTCGCGGATGCTGTTCTCGCTCGGCCGCCGCGGGCAGGCCCCTGGCCTGGTCAACCGGACCACCTCGCAGGGTGTGCCGCGGTTCGCGGTGCTCGGGTCGACGCTGGTCGGGTTCGTCGCGGTGATCGCGAACTACGCCTTCCCCGAGGAGGTCTTCACGACCCTGCTCGCGACCTCCGGCGCGATCGCGCTGTTGGTCTACCTGGTCATCGCGGTGTCCCAGCTGCGGATGCGCCGGGTCCTGGAGCGCGACGGCGTCGCGATGCCGGTGCGGATGTGGGCCTACCCGGTGCTCACCTGGGCGGTGATCGTCGTGATCCCGGTGGTGCTCGTCTACATGGCCGCCCGCGAGGGCTCGCGCTTCGAACTGGGCATGACCGGGCTCATCGCGGCCGTCGTCGTGGGTGTCGGCGTGCTGCTCACCCGGCGTCACACGCGGGCCGCCGTGCGGTGAGCCCGCGGCGCTCGCCTACGGTGATCACGCGCGAAGGGGGTGGGCGATGACGGCGCGAGCACTGGTCCGCAACGGCGCGATGCCGCTGTGGCAGCAGCTGCTGGCGGACCTGCGCCGCCGGCTGTCCGACGGCGAGTTCGACGAGGCACTGCCCGGCGAGTTCGCGCTGGCCGCCGACTACGCGGTCAGCAGGCACACCGTGCGGGAGGCGCTGCGCCGGCTGCGGGAGGACGGCGCCGTCGTCGCCGGGCGGGGGCGGGTCGCCCGCCCGACGGTGCGCTCGGAGATCGAGCAGCCGCTCGACGAGCCGTACTCGCTCTACGTGGCGGTCGAGTCGGCCGGGCGCACCCAGCGCAGCGTGGTGCGGACCTTCGAGGTCCGCGCGGACGGCGTGGTCGCGGCCCGGTTGGGACTGGAGGAGTCCACGCCGCTGGTGCACCTGGAGCGGCTGCGGCTCGCCGACGCCGAGCCGCTCGCCGTCGACCGGGTGTGGTTGCCCGAGGAGCTGGCGGCGCCCCTGCTCGACGTCGACTTCACCCACACCGGCATCTACCCCGAGTACCGGCGCCGCTGCGGGATCCGTGTCGACGGGGGCATGGAGAACATCCGGGCGGTGCTGCCCGGGCACGGCGAGCGGGAGCTGCTCGGCATCGACGAGGGCGTCGCCGCGCTGTCGATCGAGCGGCTCGGCCTGTCCGCCGGGCGTCCCGTGGAGTGGCGGCACACCCTGGTCCGCGGCGACCGGTTCTCGGTCACCGCCCAGTTCTCGGCCCGCTCGGGCTACCGGGTGGACCTCAACGAGCCGAACTGACCAGGGCGCCTCGGACCGGGGCCGGAACGCCGCACCCGGAACCGGAGCGCCGTGGGCCGGGATCGGAACGCCGCACGCCGGAACCGGAGTGACCCGGGCCGGGGTCGGAGGGCCTCAGGCCGGGACCGAGACGCCGATCCCGCCGCGGGTGTCCGCGCCGTAGCGGGCGATCTCGGCCGCGAGGTCGAGCGGCTCGATGCGCATGTCGTGGTCGTCGGCGCCGTCGACCAGGGCGGCCGGGACCAGCCAGCAGACCTCGAACTCCAGCCCGTCGGGGTCCCGCGCGTAGAGCGCCTTGGTGGTGCCGTGGTCCGAGGCGCCGACCAGCGCCCCGGCCGCCTGGAGCTGCTCACCGATCCTGGCGAGCTCGCCGAGCGTGTCGACCTCCCACGCCAGGTGGTAGAGCCCGACGGTGCCGCGACCCGCCTGCGAGGCCCCGGCCTGCGCGCCGATCCCGAACAGGGCCAGGTCGTGGTCGTTGGTCGACCCCTCGGCCTGCAGGAACGCGCCACGGCCACCGGGGAGCTCGACGACGGGGCGGAAGCCGAGCGTGTCGCGGTAGAAGTCGACGCTGCGTGCGACGTCGCGGACGTAGAGGACGGCGTGGTTGAGGCGCTGGACGGGCATCCCGGTCTCCATCGAAAGAAGTTGAACTCTCAACTCATACGGTACGCCCGTGCCCCGGCGAGTTCAACGGGTGACCAGCCACGTGAGGACGACGGCCGAGCGGGTGTGGTCGACGTTCGCCGCCAGTCGCAGCCGTTCCAGGGCGTCCTCCAGGGACTGCACGTCGCGCGAGGGCAGCAGGACCAGTGCGTCGGCCTCCCCGGTCACCGTGCCCGCCGTGACGACCTCGGGCACTGCGGAGAGCATCCGCTGCAGCTCGGCCGGTGCGACCGTGCCGCGGCAGAACAGCTCGACGTAGGCCGCCACGCCCGGGGTCCGTTCGGCGTCCGGGTCCACCTGCACGGTGAAGCCCTGCACCACGCCGCGGGCGGTCAGCCGGTCCACCCGGCGCCGCACCGCCGACGCCGACAGGCCCACCCGCCCGCCCAGGTCCGCCCAGCTCGCCCGGCCGTCGACCCGCAGGAGGTCCAGCAGCCTGCGGTCGATCGCGTCGATCCCGTCCACGACGCCGGATGCTAGCCCGGTGCGCCCGGATCCGGCTCAGAACCGATGCAGCACGCGCGGATCGTGCGCTCCATGCCGGGAAACGCACGGGGTGTGCGCGCCATGCTGTGCACATGACCTCTGTGCTGATGTGCCGCCCCGAGCACTTCACGGTGAGCTACCGGATCAACCCCTGGATGCGTCCGGAGCAGGCGACCGACACCCGGCTCGCGCTGGCCCAGTGGGAGACCCTCCACGCGGTCTACCGGGACCTCGGGTTCGACGTCCGGCTCGTCGACCCGCTGCCCGGCTACCCGGACATGGTCTACGCCGCCAACGGCGGCACCGTGATCGACGGGACCGCGCTGACCGCCCGGTTCCGGCACACCGAGCGCGCCGCCGAGGGGCCCGCGTACGGCGCGTGGTTCCGCGCCGCAGGGTTCGCCGTGCACGAGGCCCGCCACGTCAACGAGGGCGAGGGCGACCTGCTGCTCGTCGGCGACACCGTCTACGCCGGCACCGGGTTCCGCACCGACCCGCGTGCGCACGCCGAGGCCGCGGAGGTGTTCGGCCGCGAGGTCGTGTCCCTGCAGCTCGTCGACCCGCGCTACTACCACCTCGACACGGCGTTCGCGGTGCTCGACCCGGCCGGCGGGCCGGGCGCGGTCGCCTACCTCCCGGCGGCCTTCGACGACGCATCCCAGGAGGTGCTGCGGTTCCGCTTCCCGGACGCGGTGATCGTCTCCGACGAGGACGCGTCGGTGCTGGGTCTGAACTGCTTCTCCGACGGCCGCACCGTCGTCCACGCGCCGCAGGCCGAGAAGTTCGCCGCCGACCTCGCCGCGCGCGGGTTCGGCACCGTCGGCGTCGACACCTCGGAGCTGCGCCGCGGCGGCGGCGGGATCAAGTGCGCCACGCTGGAGCTGCGGTCGTGACCGCCGTGGTCGCGGGCACCGACCGGCAGATCGCCCTCGCCGAGGAGTTCGGCACGGCGAACTACGCGCCGTTGCCGGTGGTGCTGTCCCGCGGCGACGGCGCCTGGGTCACCGACGTCGACGGCGTCCGCTACCTCGACGCGCTCGCCGGCTACTCCGCGCTCAACTTCGGGCACCGCCACCCCGCGCTCACCGCGGCCGCGCACGCCCAGCTGGACACGCTGACCCTGACCGCGCGGGCGTTCCACAACGACCGCCTGCCCGGGTTCCAGCGCGACCTCGCCGCCCTGACCGGCACCGAGGCCGTGCTGCCGATGAACACCGGCGCCGAGGCCGTCGAGTCCGCGGTCAAGATCGCCCGCGCCTGGGGCTACCGGGTGAAGGGCGTGGCACCGGGGGCGGCCCGGATCGTCGTCGCCGCGGGGAACTTCCACGGGCGCACGACGACGGTGGTCTCCTTCTCCGACGACCCGGTCGCCCGCGACGACTTCGGCCCGTTCACCCCCGGCTTCGACCGCGTCCCCTACGGCGACGCCGACGCGCTCGCCGCCGCGCTCACCGACGACACCGTCGCGGTGCTGCTCGAACCGGTGCAGGGCGAGGCCGGGGTCCTGGTGCCGCCGCCGGGCTACCTGCGCACGGTCCGCGAGCTCACCGAGCGGCGGGACGTGCTGCTGGTCTGCGACGAGATCCAGTCCGGGCTCGGCCGGGCCGGGGCGACGCTGTGCACCGACCTGTCCGGGGTGCGCGCCGACCTCTACACCCTCGGCAAGGCGCTCGGCGGCGGGATCGTGCCGGTCAGCGCCGTCGTCGGGCGGCGCGACGTGCTGGGCGTGCTGCGCCCCGGCGAGCACGGCTCCACCTTCGGCGGCAACCCGCTCGCCGCCGCCGTCGGGTCCGCGGTGTGCGCACTGCTGGCGACGGGGGAGTACCAGGCCCGGGCCCGCGAGCTCGGTGCGCACCTGGACACGCGGCTGCGCGCGCTGCCCGGGATCACCGCCGTGCGCGGGGTGGGGCTGTGGTTCGGCGTCGACGTCGACCCGCGGATCGGCACCGGCCGCGACGTGTGCGTCGCGCTCGCCCGGCGTGGGGTGCTGGCCAAGGAGACCCACGGCGTGACGGTGCGGCTGTCCCCGCCGCTGGTGGTCACCCACGACGAGGTCGACGTGCTGGTGGACACGTTCGGGGACGTGCTCGGAGACCTTTCCCGCGGGTAGGTGGCAGGCTGTCCGCCATGCCGACCCTCGTACTGCTGCGTCACGGTCAGAGCGACTGGAACGCGAAGAACCTGTTCACCGGCTGGGTGGACGTGCCGCTCTCCTCCCAGGGCGAGGCCGAGGCCCGCCGCGGCGGCGAGCTGCTGGCCGAGGCGGGCGTCGCGCCGGACGTCGTGCACACCTCCCTGCTGCGTCGTGCCATCTCCACCGCGAACATCGCCCTCGACGCCGCCGACCGGCACTGGATCCCGGTCAGGCGCGACTGGCGCCTCAACGAGCGCCACTACGGCGCCCTGCAGGGCAAGGACAAGAAGCAGACCCTGGAGCAGTACGGCGAGGAGCAGTTCATGCTCTGGCGCCGCTCCTACGACACCCCGCCGCCGCCCATCGAGAAGGGCTCGGAGTTCTCCCAGGACGCCGACCCGCGCTACGCCGGTGTCGACGCGCCGCTGACCGAGTGCCTGGCCGACGTCGTCGACCGGTTCCTGCCGTACTGGACCGAGGCCGTGGTGCCGGACCTGCGCGACGGGAAGGTCGTGCTGCTCGCCGCGCACGGCAACTCGCTGCGCGCGCTGGTGAAGTACCTCGACGGGATCTCCGACGCCGACATCGCCGGCCTCAACATCCCCACCGGCATCCCGCTCGTCTACGACCTCGACGACGACCTGGCGCCGACGAACCCGGGCGGGCGCTACCTCGACCCGGCCGCGGCGCAGGAGGCCATCGCCGGGGTGGCGAACCAGGGGCGCTGACCGCGCCTATCCCGTCGTGCTCCCAGGGTCACCCTCGTGGCGCTCTCAGCCTCCAAGGTGACCCTGGGGGTGTCGGGGCGGGGTTCGCTGAACCCACGGTGAACGGGGACCGAACAGTGTCGCGCGAAGGGGTCGCGGGCGTCACCATCCGGTGTCCGGCGCTGGTCAGGGGGTACCCCCGGCTGCCTACCATGCACCCGTGACCACGCTCGCGTGGCTGATCTCGGCCCTCGCCCTGCTCCTCGGTCTCGCCGCCGGGGTGGCACTGGCGCGACGGTCGTCGCACGGCCGGACCAGCCCCGGCACCGGCCGCCCTCCGGCGGACCCCGTTGCCGTCGACGGCCCGACCCTCGGCGAGCTGCTGCACCGCACGTTCCGGCAGTCGAGCTCCGGGCTCGCCGTCGTCGGGGCCGGGGGTGAGGTGCTCCTGCACAACCGGCGGGCCGCCGCGCTCGGCGCCGTCACCGGCGAGCGGCTCGACCCGCGCGCGCTCGCCGCCTGCCGACGGGTGCAGGGCGGGGACCGGCTGCTCGCCTCCGGCGACTACACCGTCGACCTCTCGCCGCTGGACCGCACGCCCCGCGGCCCGGTCGCGGTGCAGGCCCGGATCCGCTCCCTCGGCGACGGCTTCGCGCTCGTCGAGGCTGTCGACACCTCCGAGGTGGCCCGGCTGGAGGCGACCCGACGCGACTTCGTCGCCAACGTCTCGCACGAGCTCAAGACCCCCGTCGGCGCGGTCGCGCTGCTGGCCGAGGCCCTGCTCGACAGCCTCGACGGCCTGGAGCGCGCCGACGGCGGCGAGCCCGACCCGGACGCGGTCGGCGAGGTCCGCCGGTTCGGCGACAAGCTGCTGCGCGAGGCGACCCGGATGGGCAACCTGGTCTCGGAGCTGATCGCGCTGTCCCGGCTCACCGGTGCCGAACGGCTGCCCGCGCTGGCCGCCGTCGACGTCGACGAGGTCGTCTCCGAGGCGCTGGCCCGCAGCCGCAACTCCGCCGAGTCGCACGCCGTCGAGATCACCGCCGACGAGAACTCGGGGCTGGTCGTCGACGGCGACCGCACGCTGCTGGTCACCGCGCTGACGAACCTGCTGGAGAACGCGATCGCCTACTCCGCGGCGGACTCGTCGGTGTCGGTCAGCCGGCGCGCGGTCGACGGCTCGATCGAGATCGCCGTGACCGACCGCGGCATCGGCATCGCCCCCGAGCACCAGCAGCGGGTCTTCGAGCGCTTCTTCCGGGTCGACCCCGCCCGCTCGCGGGCCACCGGCGGCACCGGGCTCGGCCTGGCGATCGTCAAGCACGTCTGCGCCAACCACGGTGGCGAGGTGCGGCTGTGGAGCCGCCCCGGCACCGGATCGACCTTCACCATGCGCCTGCCCGCCCGGATGGGCATCGGCGGCGCCCCGCACGGTGAGGCTGCCGTCGGCAGCTCCCCCCAGACCGCCGGAACCGGAGGATGAGATGACCAGGGTGCTGATCGTCGAGGACGAGGAGTCCTTCGCCGACCCGCTCGCGTTCATGCTGCGCAAGGAGGGGTTCACCACCGCCGTCGCGGCCAACGGCAACGACGCGCTGAGCGAGTTCGAGCGCAACGGTGCCGACATCGTGCTGCTGGACCTGATGCTGCCCGGTATGAGCGGCACCGACGTCTGCAAGGCGCTGCGCTCCCGCTCCGCCGTGCCGGTGATCATGGTGACCGCCAGGGACAGCGAGATCGACAAGGTGGTCGGGCTGGAGCTCGGCGCCGACGACTACGTCACCAAGCCCTACTCGGCGCGCGAGCTCATCGCCCGCGTCCGCGCGGTGCTGCGCCGCGGCGGCGAGGCCGGCGGCGAGGCCGAGGGCGGCACCGGCGTCCTGGAGGCCGGCCCGGTGCGGATGGACGTCGAGCGGCACGTCGTGTCGGTCAACGGCGACGAGGTCGCGCTCCCGCTCAAGGAGTTCGACCTGCTGGAGTACCTGCTGCGCAACGTCGGGCGGGTGCTCACCCGGGCCCAGCTGATCGACCGGGTGTGGGGCGCGGACTACGTCGGCGACACCAAGACCCTCGACGTGCACGTCAAGCGGCTGCGGTCCAAGGTCGAGGGCGACCCCTCGGCGCCCAAGCACCTGGTCACGGTGCGCGGGCTCGGCTACAAGTTCGACGTGTGAGCCAGGGGTTGCCCGACGGTCGATAACGGCTCGGTAACCTGACCGGGTGCGCCTGGCCGTTCTCGACGTGGGGTCCAACACCGTCCATCTGCTGGTGGTGGACGCCCACCGGGGTGCCCATCCGAAGCCCATGTCGTCGGAGAAGGACCAGCTGCGTCTGGCCGAGCACCTCGACCGCAAGGGCGCCCTGAGCCGCGACGGGGTGAAGGCGCTGCTGGAGAGCGTGCACCGGGCCCGGGACACCGCCCGGGCCGCCGGCTGCGACGACCTCCTGGCGTTCGCCACCTCCGCGCTGCGCGACGCGACGAACTCCGCCGAGGTGCTCGCCCGGGTGCAGCGCGAGACCGGGGTGGCGCTGGAGGTCCTGCCCGGCGAGGACGAGGCCCGCTGGACCTTCCTCGCCGTCCGCCGCTGGTGCGGCTGGTCGGCCGGGCGGCTGCTCGTGCTCGACATCGGCGGCGGCTCGCTGGAGCTGGCCGTCGGGCGGGACGAGACTCCCGACGTCGCCGCGTCGGTGCCGCTCGGCGCGGGGCGGCTGACCCGCGACGCGTTCACCTCCGACCCGCCGTCGCGGGCGGAGGTCGCCGCGCTGACCGAACGGGTCCGCGACGAGATCGCCCCCATCGCCGGACGGCTGCGTGCCGCGGGCCGCCCGGACCGGGCCGTGGGCACCTCCAAGACCTTCCGGACGCTGGCCCGGCTGGCCGGCGCCGCGCCGTCCAGCGCCGGGCCGGGGGCCCGCCGCACGCTGACCGCGCAGGGTCTGCGCCAGCTGTCGGCGTTCATCACCCGGATGTCGGGCCCCGACCTCGCCGAGCTCGACGGCGTGAGCGCCAGCCGGGCGCACCAGCTCGTCGCCGGGGCGGTCGTCGCCCAGGCGGCGATGGACGCCCTCGGCGTGACCGAACTCGAGATCTGTCCGTGGGCGTTGCGCGAGGGAGTGATCCTCCGGCGCTTCGACATGCTCGATGGGACGAACGGGGACGACCGCTCGGCGCAGACAACCCCGGACGGGCTTGGACCCTTGACAACGCACAGGGCACGGTGGTCGTGATGAGTGTGGACAGCGGAGAGCCTCGCCAGCGGACGGTCGCGGAGCTCCTGGCCGCCAACGGCGGCCAGCAGCCCGGACGACGCCGCCGTCGTCGCGCCGCGGAGGACGACGAGGGCCCCGGCGCCCCGTCGTCCGCGGCACCCGCGCGGACCGACGTGGCGGCCCCGCCGCGACGCCCGGCGGCCGCCGACCGTGTCCGCCCGCCCGAGGGCGCGGGCGGGTTCGCCCCGCGCGGCGGCGACGGTCCGCCGCCCCTCGACCACCCCTCGTTCCCGCCCGCGCGCCGCCCCGACCCCTCCGAGGGCTCGACCGGGCGCGCGCCGGAGCCGTTCGTGTCGAACGGCAACGCGCCGAACGGCGGTGCCGCCCACGGTGGCACTCCGAACGGCAGCGGCCCGAACGGGGCCGCGGTCTTCGGCGGCGCCCCGCCCCGCAGGCCACAGGGCCCACCCCCCGGGCAGTGGGCCGCGGGCCCCGGACCGGCCACGCAGGCCCGTCCGTTCGCCCCCGAGCCGCAGGGCCCGCCGAACGGCCGCCCCTACGGCCGCGACGACGGCCCCGCCACCCAGGACTGGGGACCCCGCGGCGACGCCCCGCGCCCGTCCGCTCCGTACGGCCCCCCGCCCGGCACGGCCGACGGCGTCGCCGACGAGATCCCGACCAGCCGGCTCGGCACCCGCCGCCCGGCCCCCACGGCCGACGACGACGGTGGCCCGCCCACCCAGTTCGGCGCCCCGCCGCTGGAGGACGAGCACGACGGCCCCACCGGACGTGCGCGTCCGGCCGACGCGGGCCCGCCCACCGGCGCCTACGACCCGTTCGCCGACGACTACGACGACCGGCAGGGCTACGACGACCGGGGCTACGACGACCGGGGCTACGACGTCCGGCAGGGCTATCAGGACCGGGACCAGGGCCACGACGACCGGGGCTACGACGCCGACCCCCGCTACGACGGCCGGCACGGCCCCGCCGGGTACGACGACGGGCCCGGCTCCGCCGACGGCGGTCGCACCGGTGTGCTGGCCCCCGAGCGCCCCCAGGACGACCGCGACCACGACGACTACACCGACCACGACGACTACGAGAACTACGACGACTACGAGGACCACGGCGAGCTCGCCGCCGGCGCGGTCGAGGACGACGAGCCCCCGCGCCGCCGCTCCGGGCGCCGCGACGCCGTCACCGACAGCGGTGCGCAGCCGCCCGCGGGCCTCGACGACGACGCCCCGGCCGGTGCGGCGGGGACCGGCCAGGCCTGGGCGGTCGTCATCGCCCAGTGGATCGGCGGCGCCGTCGCCGGTGCGGCGATCTGGGTGCTGTTCCGCTACCTGTGGAGTTCGCTCGCCTTCGTCGCCATCGCCGCGTCGGTCCTGATCACCGTGGGCCTCGTCCTCGGTGTGCGGGCCCTGTTGCGGCAGGACGACCTGAAGACCACGTTGTTCGCGGTTCTCGTCGGACTGCTGCTGACCGTGTCCCCGGCGATCCTGGTGTTGCTGGACCGGTAACGATGAGCGACGGCGCGACGACTCCACGCTTCGTGACACCGTCGCGCCCGCCCGTCGCCGACCCGACCGGGTCGGCACCCGTCGCGCTGTCCACGGCCTCGGTCTACCCGGAGGGAGTCGCCGCCGGGTTCGAGATCGCCGCCGAGCTGGGCTACGACGGCGTCGAGCTCATGATCTGGACCGACCCGGTCAGCCAGGACCCCCGAGCGGTCGAGCGTCTCGCCCACCGACACGGGGTGCCGATCCTCGCGGTGCACGCGCCCTGTCTGGCCGTCACCCAGCGGGTCTGGGGCGCCGACCCGGTGCACCGGCTGCGGCGCACCGTCGAGGTCGCCGCCCGGCTGGGCGCGCGCACCGTGGTGGTGCACCCGCCGTTCCGCTGGCAGCGCCGCTACGCCGGGGTCTTCGCCGACGAGGTCGCCCGCGCCCACGAGGTCCACGACGTCACGCTGCCGGTGGAGAACATGTTCCCGGTGACCCGCGGCGCGATCAGCACCGTGCCCTACGCGCTGGGCCACGACCCGACGGAGATCGGGTTCGGTGCGTACACCCTGGACCTGTCGCACACCGCCGCGGCCGGGGTCGACGCGCTCGACCTCGCCGAGCGGATGGGCGACCGGCTCACCCACCTGCACCTCACCGACGGCTCCGGAGCCCCGCGCGACGAACACCTGGTCCCCGGCCGCGGGACGCAGCCGTGCGCCGAGGTGTGCGAGCGCCTGGCCGACTCCCGGTTCGCCGCGGACGGCGGCACCGTCGTGCTGGAGGTGTCGACCCGGCGCTGCCGGACCCGCCAGGAACGCACCGGGCTGCTCGCCGAGTCGCTGCTGTTCGCCCGGCTGCACCTCACGCCGACGATGTCCGCCATCGCTCCTACCCGTGGGTAACATGCTCGCATGAGCAGTACGACGGTCCGGCCGTTCGCCGACGCGCACGACATCGAGCACCTCGGGGACGGCCGGTTCCGCGCCCGGCTCGACGGGACCTGGGCGATCGGGGACAAGGCGTTCGGCGGCCTGCTGATGGTGCTCATGGCGAAGTCCGGGCTGGCCCGCCTCGCGGCCGACGAGGCCCCCGCACCCGACCCGCTCGCCGTCGCCGTGGACTTCCTGCGCGCGCCCGACCTGGGGCCGGTCGAGATCACGACCGACCCGCTCAAGATCGGGCGGACGGTGTCCACGGTCGCCGTCCGCCTGCACCAGCAGGGCCGGCTCATGCTGCACTCCACGGTCACCGCGGGTGTGCTCCCGACCGACGCCCCGCGCCTGGACGACGGCTCTGCGCTCGCCGTCGAACCGGACCCGGACGCGCTCGACCCGGCCTCGGCCGAGGGTGGCGCGCGCGGCCTCGCCGCCGCCTGCGAGCTGCGCTACCCGCGCGGTGCCCTGCCGTTCCTGCGCGGCGAGACCGGGCCGCCGGAGATGGCCGGCTGGGTCCGCCCGCGCGGGGAGGAGCCCGACGTGCTGTTCGCGCTGATGTCCGGCGACATCCTGCCCCCGACGGTGTTCAACCTCGGCGGCTCCCTCGGCTGGGCGCCGACGGTGCAGCTCACCGCGCTGCTGCGGGCCCGCCCGGCTCCGGGCTGGCTGCGGGTCGAGTCCCGCTCCGGCGCCGTGGCGAGCCCGTCCGCCGGTGGCGGGGTGTCGAGCGCGCAGTTCGACGAGGACGTCACCGTCGTCGACGCGCACGGCCGCACCGTCTGCCAGGCCCGCCAGCTCGCCCTGGCCCCACAGGCCGGCTGAGGGGTTCCTACGCTCCTCCCATGACGAGGATCGCGGTACTGGGTGGGGGACGGATCGGCGAGGCGCTGCTCGGCGGGCTGCTGGCGGCCGGGCGGTACGCCGGTGACCTGGTGGTGGCCGAGCGGTCCCCGGCCCGGGCGCAGGAGCTGACCGCGTCGCTGGGGGTGACCGCGGCCCCGGTCGACGAGGCGGTGCGCGGGGCCGGGACGGTGGTCGTCGCCGTCAAGCCGCAGGACGTCGTCACGCTGCTCGGCGAGGTCGCCGGAGTGCTGGAGCCTGGCGCGCTCGTCGTGTCGCTGTGCGCGGGCCTGCCGACCTCGCTGTTCGAGGGCGCCCTGCCCGAGGGCACGCCGGTCGTGCGGGTCATGCCGAACACCCCGATGCTGCTGGGCGCGGCGATGTGCGCGATCTCCCCGGGTGCGCACGCGACCCCCGCGCACCTCGACGAGACCGAGACGCTGCTGTCCACCGTCGGCGCGGTGCTGCGCCTGGACGAGGCGAAGCAGGACGCCGCGACCGCCCTGTCCGGCTCCGGGCCCGCGTACTTCTTCCTCGTCGCCGAGGCGATGATCGAGGCCGGGGTCCGGCTGGGCCTGACCCGCCCGGACGCGACCGAGCTGACCGTGCAGACCGCGCTCGGCGCCGCGCGGATGCTGCGCGAGACCGGCGAGCACCCCGCGGTGCTGCGGGAGAACGTCACCTCGCCCGCCGGGACCACGGCCGCCGCCCTGCGCGAGCTGGAGCGGCACGGGCTGCGCACGGCACTGGCCGACGCGGTCACCGCAGCGTACGACCGCTCGGTGGCGCTCGGTCGCGGCTGACCGGACCAGCGGTACCTCGTTCAGCGCATCGTATGACGCAAAGTCACTCGGACGCGCCGTGCCGTAGCACGATCGAGCCCCCCCTCTGGCGGACCGATCGTCACATCCGCCCCGGTAGACTGCACCTGCATCCCCCACCACCGGGCGAACCGGGGAACCCCTCTCGGGGGAGGAAGGCGGTGCCCCATGGCGGCGGAACGACCCGAGCCCCTGCGGTCGTCCCAGGTCCAGTTCCTGACGGTGGCCGAGGTCGCGTCGATGATGCGCGTCTCCAAGATGACCGTGTACCGGCTCGTCCACTCGGGCGAGCTGCCCGCTGCGCGGGTCGGTCGCTCGTTCCGTGTGCCGCAGCGCGCGGTGGAGGACTACCTGCGCAACGCCTACTTCGACGCGGGCTGATCCCCCGTGGGGTGACGGCCGGTACGCCCGGGTAGACTGGTGAACCGGCTGCCGACCCCCACCGGTCGCATCGCGTCGTCGCCCGCTCCGGCGGGCGTCGCCCGGCCCGCGCCTCGTGTCCACGTGCACGGATCGTGCGGGCGGCCCACTCCGAGGTCACCCGGTGGAGCGGTCGCTGACGATCTGCGTCGACACAGGAGGAGCACCCACATGGGCTCGGTCATCAAGAAGCGCCGCAAGCGGATGTCGAAGAAGAAGCACCGCAAGCTGCTGCGCAAGACCCGGGTGCAGCGCCGCAAGCTCGGCAAGTGACTCGCGCACCGGCCGCGTGCCCGCCCTCCGGCGGGTGCGCGGCCGGTGTCGTTGTGGCGGTCCGTACCCCGGTCGGACGCGTCGCGCACCTCACGTGTCCGCGTACCTGCCCGGTGTGACGGGGCGGGTCTACGATCGGACGATCTCGCGTCAGCCCCCGGTGAACGGAGCGCCCATGGACCGGCCGACCCCGAACGTCGTGCTGGTCACCGGGGTCAGCGGCTTCCTCGGCGGGCACCTCGCGGCCCGGCTGGCGGCCGACCCGTCCATCGACCGGGTGCTCGGTGTGGACACCGTCCCGCCGCCCCGGGACCTGCTGAAGCGGATGGGCCGCGCCGAGTTCGTGCGCGCCGACATCCGCAACCCGCTCATCGCGAAGGTCATCTCCTCCGGAGGCGTCGACACGGTCGTGCACGCGTCGCTCTCGGCCAGCCCCGCATCGTCGGGCGGCCGCGCGACGATGAAGGAGATGAACGTCATCGGCACGATGCAGCTCCTCGCCGCGTGCCAGAAGGCGCCGAGCGTCCGCCGCGTCGTGCTCAAGTCGACGACCGCGGTGTACGGCTCCAGCCCGCGCGACCCCGCCGTGTTCGACGAGGCCATCGGGGCCAAGGACCTGCCGTCGGGCGGCTACGCCAAGGACGCCGCCGAGATCGAGGGCTACCTGCGCGGGTTCAGCCGTCGCCGCCCGGACGTCACCACCACGGTCCTGCGGTTCGCCAACTTCATCGGCCCGCGGATGGACACCGTGCTGTCGCGCTACTTCGCGCTGCCGGTCGTCCCCACCGTGCTGGGCTACGACGCGCGGATCCAGCTGCTGCACGAGGAGGACGGCCTCGCCGTGCTGGAGCGTGCCGCCACCCACGAGCTGCCGGGCGTGTTCAACGTCGCCGCGCACGGGGTGCTGATGCTGTCCCAGGCCATCCGCCGTGCCGGCAAGATCGCCGTCCCGGTGCCGAGCGGTGCGGTCGGGCCGGTCAGCCGGGTGCTGCGGGGCGCGCGCGTCGTGGACTTCTCCCCGGAGCAGATGCGCTTCCTCAACTTCGGCCGGGTCGTGGACCTCACCCGGCTGATCAACGACTTCGGCTTCGAACCACGGTGGACCACCACCCAGGCGTTCGACGACTTCGTGCGCGGCAAGGCGCTGGCGCCGGTCCTCGGCCCGGAGCGGATCGCCTCCATCGAACGGGGCGTGCTCGGCCTGGCCCGGGCGCTGCGGTGACGGGCCGGGACGGCGGCATGCGGGCACACGAGCAGGGACGGCCGGGCGGCCGCGGTGGCACGAGGAAGGGCGACGGCATGGCCGAGGCGCGGGTGATCCCGATCCGGGGCAACCGGGGGCCTGCCCGGCCTGCGCGGGCGGAGGAGCCGTCACGACCCGCGCCGGTCCCCTCCGCGGCCGAGCCCGAGGAGACCGAGGGCCCGGCCTGGGAGGCCGCGCTGGAGCAGGTCCTGGAGTTCCTGCGCCGCAGGCTCGCGGGCGACTACCCGATCGACGAGTTCGGCTTCGACCGCGAGCTCACCGACGCGATGGTGCTGCCCGCCCTGCGCCCGCTCTACAAGCGCTGGTTCCGGGTCGAGACCATCGGCACCCACCACATCCCCGAGACCGGTGGCGCGCTGATCGTCGCCAACCACTCCGGGACGCTGCCGCTCGACGCGGTCATGACCACCGTCGCGGTGCACGACGACCACCCGTCGCACCGGCACCTGCGGCTGCTCGGCGCCGACCTCATGTTCACCATGCCGGTGTCCGGCTCGCTGGCCCGCAAGGCCGGCGCGACGCTGGCCTGCAACCCCGACGCCGAGCGGCTCATGACCTCCGGCGAGCTCGTCGGGGTGTTCCCCGAGGGGTTCAAGGGCATCGGCAAGCCGTTCCGGGACCGCTACAAGCTGCAGCGGTTCGGCCGCGGCGGGTTCGTCTCCGCCGCGTTGCGGACCGGGGTCCCGATCATCCCGTGCTCGATCGTCGGCGCCGAGGAGATCTACCCCAAGATCGGTGACCTGGCGCCGCTGGCCCGGCTGTTCGGCGCGCCGTACTTCCCGGTCACGCCGACCTTCCCGCTGCTCGGCCCGGCGGGGCTGATCCCGCTGCCGTCGAAGTGGTACATCGAGTTCGGCGAGCCGATCCGCACCGACGACCACGCGCCGTCCGACGCCGACGACCCGATGCTCGTGTTCAACCTGACCGACCAGGTCCGGGAGACGATCCAGCACACGCTGTACCGGCTGCTGTCCCAGCGCCGCAACGTGTTCCTGGGATGATCCGACGGCCGGACCCGCTGCGGTGGCTGTGGTACGCCGCCGGCGGGCGGCTGCCCGCGCGGTACCGCGAGTGGGTGCTGCACGACACGACCTGCCGGACCTGGCACCTGCGCCACTTCGCGCGCACCGCGGCGGTGCTGACGCTGCTGTCGGTGCCGCTGGCCCTGGTGATCCCCGGCCCGCTGTGGCTGCGGCTCAGCGCCCTGCTGCTCGGCTGGCTGGTGTCGCTGCAGTACGCGCTGTTCGTGATGGAGGAGTCCGTCGAGCACCGGGTGGTGAAGGCCGGCTACCCCGCGGGCACCGCCCGCGCGACGCGGCTGGAGGCCACCGCCGACGAGCGGGCCGAGGCCGCCCGCCGCTACGCCGAGCGCTATCGCGGGGCCCCGCCACCCTGAGCGGCCGGGCGGGTCAGCGCTTGCGGTAGGCCATCCCGGCCGCGACCGCACCGGCGACGGCGCCCGCACCGAGCACCGAGGGCACCCCGATCCTGGCGGCCTTGCGGCCGGTCCGGAAGTCGCGGATCTGCCAGTTGCGGGCCTTCGCGACGTCGCGCAGCTCCGAGTCCGGGTTCACCGCGACCGCGGTCCCGACCGCCGACAGCATCGGGACGTCGTTCACCGAGTCCGAGTACGCGGTGCAGCGACGCAGGTCCAGACCCTCCGACGCGGCCAGCGCGCGGACCGCGTGCGCCTTCGCCGGACCGTGCAGGATCTCGCCGACCAGCCGCCCGGTGTAGAGCCCGTCGACGGACTCCGCGACAGTGCCCAGCGCCCCGGTCAGCCCGAGCCGCCGCGCGATGATGCGGGCCAGCTCGATCGGCGTCGCGGTGACCAGCCACACCCGCTGGCCGGCGTCGAGGTGCATCTGGGCCAGCGCCCGGGTCCCGGCCCAGATCCGGTCCGACATCAGCTCGTCGTAGATCTCCTCGCCGAGCGCGACGACCTCGTCGACCGGACGGCCCGCGACGAACGACAGCGCGGTGTCGCGGTGCCCCGCGATGCCGCCCTTGTCCTCCCGGCCGCCGACCCGGAACTTGATCTGCTGCCAGGCGAACCCGGCCAGGTCGGAGGTGGTGAAGAACTTGCGCGCGGCCAGCCCACGGGCGAAGTGGAAGATCGACGCGCCGACCATCATCGTGTTGTCGCAGTCGAAGAACGCGGCGGCGGTGAGGTCCGGCGGGGCGCCGTCCCCGCCCTCCGGGCCGTCGGGGTGGTCGTCGGCCTCGGCGGCGACGGCCGCAGCGGCGGAGGCCTGCCCCGCCCGCTGCGCGGAGTCGAGCGCGGTCGCCCGCTCCAGCACCCCCGGCTCCTCGGAGAGCCCGGTGTCGATGGGCGGGTGAGACTCGCGGGTCCCGCTCTGGTCGAGAGGGGGGACGGACCCGGGATCACTCACCACGGCGGCCTTCCTGGTGCGACGGCGTCTCGCGTCCCGAGGGGATCGGGGCGCGGCCCCAGCCTACTGCCGGAACGCGGGAGCGGGCCCGGCCTCCGGTACGTGACACGTGTCGACGTACCGGGCGCCGGGCCCGTCCCCGTGGTCTCCGGGCTGGATCAGCCGAGGGTGACCGGGCCGAGGCCCGGCAGCAGCGGCGGGATCGTGATCGGCGGCAGCAGGCGGTTCTGCTCCGCCGACGGCTCCGACGAGCTGCTCGACCCGCTCTCGGAGGTGGCCGAGCCACCGCCGTCCAGCAGCGGCAGCCCACCGCCGTCCTGCGAGGACCCCGAGGTGGTCGGGGGCTGGGAGGTCGAGGTGGCCGGACCGGAGGTCGGCGACGGCGTGCCGGTCGCGGACTCCGACGGCGTCACCGGTGCGGACTGCTCGACGGCCTGGGCCGCGGAGGGCCCACCCGCGGTGCGGCACTCGCCGGGCACCGGGCCGAGGTCGTCGACCGTGCCGCCGCTGTCCGCGGCGCAGCCGGTGCCGGCCCGCAGCGCCTCGGCCCGGGTCAGCACCCGGTCCAGCAGGCGGATGGCCTCCGAGGTCTCCCCGCGGCTCTCGGCGGGCAGGTCGGACTGCAGACGGGTGATGCGCCCGGACTGGGCGGCCGCCCAGGTCCGCAGCTCGGCCAGACGCGAGGTGTCCGCGCCGTCGGTGCCCGCGCCGGCCAGCATCAGCCTGCTGCCGGTGCTGGTGGCCCGGTCGAAGTCGCCCATCGCGGACGCCACCGCGTCCGGCGACGGCGGCGTGGACCGCGCGACCAGGCTCTCCAGCTCGTCGACCCGGGAGCGAGCCAGGTCGAGCTGGCGGGCGGCCTCGGCCTGCTGGCCGACGGTGAACACCCCGCCGACGCTCTCGCTGGCGCGCTTCATGCCGTACATCGCGTCGCCGGGCAGGGCGTCGCGGCTGACGGTCGAGGTCACACCGGCGATCACCGCGAGCGCGGCGAACCCGCCGACGACGACGCCGAAGCGCTTGCGCACGCTCGGGCGACGGCGGTCCAGCATCCGGGCGCCGGACGACGCCGGACGGGCGGAGTCGTCGCGGCCGGGCCCCGCCTCGGCGTCGCGGGCCGGTCCGGCCGGGGCACTCACCTGCTCGGGGTGGTCCGGGTGGTCCGACGGCAGCACGTGGCGGCCACGCCGCGGACGGCCGCCGCGACCGGTCGGGTCGTCCGCGGCCGGGGCGTGCTCGCCGGCGGCGCGGCGGTTGGACACCGCGTCCCAGTCGAGGTCGTCGGCGATCGGCGGGCCGATCGGCGCGGTGAGGTCGGCCGGGTCGACGCGGTCGAACCGGCCGCCGAACGAGGGCCCGCCGGACTGCTGCCCGACGCCCTCCTGGGCCAGCACCTCGAACAGCCGTGCCCGCATCCGGGCCGAGGCGTGCGGATCGGGCGAGAGGTCACGCCGCGAACGGTCCAGCGCGGCGGCCAGCGCGATCTCGTGCGCCAGCTCCTCCGATGCAGGGGCACCCGCCGGCGCGCGGTCGAAACCGTCGTCGCCGGGATACCCGTCGTCCCATGCCCTGGGCATGCCGTCCGTCCTCACTGCAGTCTCGCGCTGCTCGTCGGCGCGTGTGGCGCCGTCAGTGCGCGCCGGTCGGTACAACGACCGACTGCGGACGAGGTTACGGCCTTCCAACCGTTCACCGCATCGAGTAGTGCGTTCGGCGCAGTGATCGACACACCCTCTCGCGTTCCGGCTGTTCCGGCGGGAGACCCGCTCACCGCAGGCCGTCCGGGAGGAGCTGTGCGAGGCGACGCACCGCGCGGTGCTGCAGCGCCTTGACCGCACCCTCGTTGCGGTCCATCAGCTCGGCGGTCTCGGCGACCGAGAGGCCCTTGAGGAACCGGTACTGGATGCATTCGCGCTGGTCGGAGTTGAGCTTGGCGATCGAGGCCAGGAGCTCGTCGTTGGTGGCCATGTCGAGCACCTGCTGCTCGGGGCCACCGGTGCTGGGCGACAGCTCGACGATCTCCGAGGTCGTCTGCTCCAGCCGGAAGCGGCTGGACTTGACGTAGTCGAAGATCAGGTTCCGGGCGATGGTGACGAACCAGGCCCCGATGTCGCGGCCCTGGTAGCTGACCGAGGAGATCCGGCGCAGGGCCCGGACGAAGGTCTCCTGGGTCACGTCCTCGGCGAAGGACCGGTCGCCCATCCGGAACAGCACGTACCGGTAGACGACGTCGTGGTAGCGCTCGTAGAGCTCGCCGAACGCGGCCACGTCGCCGGCCTGGCAGGCCTCGACCAGTGCCCAGGAGCTGTTCGCGTCCTCGACGGCGCGGGCGGCCTCGTCGGCCGGGTCGGCCTCCGGTCGCTGCAGCTCCTGCGAGATCTGCGGTGCCCGTCGTGGCATCGGCATGTCCTGCTCGGTACGGCCCGGCGGACCCGACCGGGTGGTCCGGCCGTCCGGGCGGTGTAGCGCAGGGCCTGCGGGGTACGTGGGGGGAGCGTCGACCAGGGGAGCGGACGCGATCGGCCCCGTCGGCTGGGACGGCGCAGAGGTCGCTGAAGTCACGGACACCTCCCCGTCCGGCTGGGGGCGGACGGTGTCGGGTCTGTCCTCGCCGGGTTCGGGGGCCCGGGGCGGACGGACGGTCTCGGGGATGGTCTCGGAGCGCTGCTGTCGGAGCAGCCGGTGCGGTCGCGTCGGCCGGGTCATGGATCCCGGGGGGTCGGACGGGGTACGGCTCGGCGGGCGACCCGGCGGGCGGGGACCGCCGGCGCGTCCCGCGCGGCGCGGCACGGTGTGCACCGTGGCGCGCTGGCGTCGAGCTGCATGCCACTCCCTCGGGTGAGTCGCGCGACGAACCGGCGGTTCACGCGTTGAACTACATGTAGCGGCGGAGCATAGACGTCTGTCGAGTGGCGCAGCGCACTCGCCGCCTCTCGTCGCGTGCCGTTCCGGCGAGCGGCCCGATACGCGCGGTGGACGAACCGTGCGCGAAGCGTGTCCGAATCGACACGTGGCGTACACAGCGGTGAGCGGTCCCTCGGGGCGCGACGGTCCCGGCCGGGTTTGGAACACTGGCCGTGACGCGTGCCGACGAGCCGACCCCGCCCCGGCGGGGTCCGAGGATGGAGACCGCCGTGCCGAGTTCCGACCCCGCGCCGGGCCACCGTCCCGAGCGGCCCACCCACCTCGCCGACCTGGTGGCGCGCAACGCCTCCGAGCGCCCCGGGCACGACGCCGTCCGCGACCTGTCCGGCGCGGCACCGCTCACCCTGACCTGGTCGGCGTTCGACGCGGCGGTCTCCGCCGAGGCCGCCCGGCTGCGTGCGGCGGGCGTCCGCCACGGCGACCGGGTCGCGATCGGCCTGCCCGACGGGGCCGACTACTGCGTGGCGTTGTTCGGAGCGCTGCGGGCCGACGCGGTCGTCGTACCGTTCGGCGCAGGCGCGGTGACCCGCGAGCTGGAGGTCGTGCTCGACCAGGCCCGGCCGGTCGCGGTCGTCGCCCGCCCCGACGACGCCGTCGCGGCCGGCTGCGCCGAGGGCGTCGGCGCGACGCTGCTGGGCCCGCCGGACCTGGCCGCCCCGGTCCCGGACGCCCCGGTCGACCGGGCCCCCGCCGACCCCGAGCGGATCGCGCTGGTCGTGTTCACCTCCGGCACCACCGGGCGTCCGCGCGGGGTGCGGCTGTCGCACCGCGCGCTGCTGGCCAACCGCGAGCAGGCGGGGGAGCTCCGCCCGGCACCGGTCAACGCGGTCGACCGGGTCCTGCTGGCGCTGCCGCTGTTCCACGTCTACGGGCTCGCCGCCGGGTTGCTGCAGGTCTGCTGGACCGGCGCGACCGTCGTGCTGCCCGGCCGGTTCTCCCCGGACCGGCTGGCCGAGGCGGTCGTGCAGGAGCGGGTCAGCGTCGTGGCCGGGGTGCCGTCGATGTTCCGGATGCTGCTCGACCTCGGGCCCGAGCGGCTGCGCGCCGCGATGGCGGGGGTGCGGCTGTGCACCTCCGGCGGCGCCCCGCTGCCCGCGAGCTGGCTCACGGACTTCCGCGCGGCGAGCGGGCTGGACCTGCACGAGGGCTACGGCCTCACCGAGGGCGGGCCCGTCGTCACCAGCAACGACCTGGGCCGCCCGGCCAAGCCGCGCTCGGTCGGCCGGCCGCTGCCCGGGGTGGAGCTGCGTCTGGTCGACCCCGCGGGGCAGCCGCTGCCGCGGCGCGACCCGGAGCCGGCCCCGCGCGGCGAGGACCCGCTCGACGACCTCGACTACGACGACGACTCCGACCCCGCCGACGACACCGGCCTGATCGCGCTGCGCGGCCCCAACCTGTTCTCCGGCTACTGGCCCGACGGCTGCGGCGGCCCCGGTGAGGACGGCTGGTTCGTCACCGCCGACGTCGGCTACCTCGACGCCGACGGCGACCTGCACCTCGTCGACCGGTCCTCGGACCTGGTCATCGTCAACGGCTTCAACGTCTACCCGCGCGAGGTGGAACAGGTCGTCGCCGAGCTGGACGCGGTGGCCGAGGTCGCCGTCGTCGGGGTGCCCGACGACCGGACCGGCGCCGCGGTCAAGGCGGTCGTCGTGCCCGTCGCGGGCGCCGAGCTCACCGAGGAGACGGTCGCCGAGCACTGCGCGGCCCGGCTCGCCCGGTTCAAGCGGCCCGCCGTCGTCGCGTTCGTCGACGAGCTGCCCCGCACCCCGACGGGCAAGATCGCCCGGAGGACACTGGCGAGGATGTGAGATGCGGGTACGACTGCTGACCCGGGTGGGCTGCCACCTGTGCGACGACGCCGCCGAGGTGCTGGCCCGGGTGTGCGCCGAGACGGACACCGGCTGGGACACCGTCGACGTCGACTCCGACGACGAGCTGCGCGCCGAGTACGGCGACCAGGTGCCGGTGGTGCTGCTCGACGGCCGTGAGCACGACTCGTTCCGGGTCGACGAGGAGCGCCTGCGCGCGGACCTGGCCCGGCGGTGAGCCCGGCCCCGGGCGGTCCGGCCTCCACCGTCGACGGTCGGGCCTTCCCCGACGGAGGCCCGGCCGGCAGGGGGACGCGGCCGGCCCGTCCCGCGCCGCCCGCCCGCACCGCCCTGGCCGGGCTCGCCGCGGCCGCGCTGGGCGTCGGCGCCGGGCAGGCGCTCGCGCTGCTGGTCGCCCCGGCCGCCGGGCCGGTGAACGCCGTCGCCGAGCAGGTCGTGGCGCTCACCCCGCCCGCGCTGGCCGGTGCGGCGACGGTCGGGGCCGGGATCGGCAGCCGCCACACCGTCGTCGCCGGGGTGCTCGTCGTCCTGGCGCTCGCCGCGGCCGGGCTCGGGGCGCTGTCGCGCCGCTCACCGTGGCCCGGTGCGTGGGGGCTCGCGGTGCTCGGGCTGGCGGGCGTGGTCGCCGCGGCGACGGCGTCGGGCGCCGGTCAGCTCGACATGGTCCCGGCGGGTGCCGCCGCGGTCGTCGCGGTGACGGTGTTCCGGAAGCTGCACGCGCTGGCGGCCCGGATCCCCGCCCCGACCGCGGACGGGACGCTGCCCGACGGGCGGCCGGTCCGGTCGTCGCTGACCCGGCGGCGGTTCCTGCGCACCACCGCGCTGGCGGGGGCGGGCGGGGTCGTGCTGGGCACCGGGGCCACGGCCGCCGCGCCGCTGCTGCCCTCGGGCCGGATCGGGCCCGCACGCGAGGCGCTCACCGCCCGGATCCGGACGCTCGCCGCGCAGGGCCGCATCGCGGCCGCACCGGCGCTGCCCGCGGGGGCACAGGTGCCCGGCGCGGCCGCGTTCACCACCGCCGTCGACGACTTCTACCGGATCGACACCGCGCTGCGGGTCCCGTCGGTCGACCCGGCGTCGTGGAGCCTGCGGGTGCACGGGCGGGTCGGGCGCGAGCTCACCCTCACCCTCGACGACCTGCTGGCCCGCCCGCTCGTCGAACGCTGGGTGACGATGGCGTGCGTCTCCAACGAGGTCGGCGGCGACCTCGTCTCCACCACCCGGTTCACCGGCGTCGAGCTCGCGCCGCTGCTCGCGGCCGCGGAGCCCGACCCGGCCGCGGACCAGGCGCTGTCCACCTCCACCGACGGCTGGACGGCGGGCAGCCCGTCGTCGCTGCTGCTCGACCCCGCCCGCGGCGCGCTGCTCGCGGTCGCGATGGCCGGCCCCGACGGCCCGGTCGCGCTCCCGCCCGAGCACGGCTTCCCGGTGCGGATCGTCGTCCCCGGGCTCTACGGCTACGTCTCGGCCACCAAGTGGGTCACCGACATCGAGTTCACGACGTTCGGCGCGCGCGCCGACTACTGGCGCGCCCGCGGGTGGGCCCCGCCCGGACCGATGGAGACGGCCGCGCGGATCGAGTCGCCCGCCTCGTACGCGAGCGTGCCCGCCGGCCGGGTCGTGGTCACCGGCACCGCCTGGGCGGTGCCCCGGGGGATCCGCCGGGTCGAGGTCGGGGTGCAGGACGGCGGCGGGTCCGGGTCCTGGGTGACCGCCGAGCTCGCGCCGGTGCCCGCCGGCGGGGCGACCTGGCGGCAGTGGCGCGCCGAGCTGGAGCTGCCGCCGGGCGGGTACACCCTGGTGTGCCGGGCCACCGACGGCGACGGCGTCGTCCAGACCGCCGAGCGCCGCTCCCCGCTGCCGGGGGCGGCGACCGGCTGGCCGACCCGCACGGTCACCGTGACCTGAGAGACAGCGAAGGGCGGCGCCGACCTGGATCCCGGTGGGCCCCCTCCGCGCGGAGAGCTGTGTCACGAGCGGTCGTCAGGACTGCGTGACGGTGGTGTCGTGGGGAACGACGTGGCGGTCGTCGCACGACGAGCGGTTCCTGCCCGTCGATCACCGGTAGCTCCAGGTCAGGGGCGGGGTCGAGCACGGAGAGGACCAAGATCGCAACTTTGTGCGTGCCTTCACAAGCGGCTACCGTGGGTTCCCGTCGCCGGTCCCGGTGGCACGGTGCCCCTGCGGCGCCGAGGACGCCGGGTCTCGTCCGTCCGCAGCCCGTCCGGCCGGTTCGCGGGCGTGCCGCGAGCACGCCGACGACCGGCCCCTGTACATCCCCGAACGGAGCACGCCCAGTCTCGATGACCGACCGCCCGCGGACAAGCCCCCGTGAGCAGGACGGCCACCGGGACCCCGGCCGCCCGCCGACCGACGCCCGAGGAGGACGGCCCGTGACCCTGCCGCCCGAGTCCGGCGTCGCCGCGCCCGACGGCACCGGCGAGCGCCCCGCGCGCCCGGTGCCCGAGGCGACCGTGTCCCGGCTCGCGGTGTACCTGCGCGTGCTCGGTGAGCTGCGCGACGCGGGCGTCGAGACGGTGTCGTCCGAGGAGCTCGCCGGTGCCTCCGGGGTCAACTCGGCCAAGCTCCGCAAGGACCTGTCCTACCTGGGTTCCTACGGCGTGCGCGGCGTCGGTTACGACGTCGCCTCGCTGCAGGGTCGGCTGCAGGGCGAGCTGGGCATGGACCAGCGGCAGTCGGTCGCGCTGGTCGGCGTCGGCAACCTGGGCCACGCCCTGGCCGGCTACTCCGGCTTCGCGGGCCGGGGCTTCCCGGTCAGCTCCCTGTTCGACGTCGACGACGACCTCGTCGGCAGTGAGATCAACGGCATCCGGGTGCGGCACGCGCGCGAGATCCCGGAGGTGTGCGCCGGTGACGGCGTCACCATCGGGATGATCGCGACGCCGGGGCCGGCTGCCCAGAAGGTCTGCGACCTGCTCGTGGCGGCGGGTGTGCAGTCCATCCTCAACTTCGCTCCGGTGCTGCTCACGGTCCCGGACGACGTCGAGGTCCGCAAGGTCGACCTGTCGGTCGAGCTGCAGGTCCTCGCGTTCCACGTGGCGCGACGGCACACCGGTGCCGCCGCGGTGACGGACAAGACGAACGAATCGGTGGTGTCGTAGAGCCATGAGCGTCCTCGTGGTCGGCCTGTCGCACCGCAGCGCTCCGGTCGAGGTGCTGGAGCGCCTCGCGGTCGCTCCGGGTGACGTGCCCAAGCTGCTCGAGGAGATGCTCGACCGCTCGCACGTGGAGGAGGCGGTCGTCCTCTCCACGTGCAACCGGATCGAGATCTGCGCGGTCGTGGACGCGTTCCACGGCGGCCTCGGCGACGTCACCGACGTGCTCGGTGCCCATGCCGGGTTCCCGATCGGCGAGCTGTCCGAGCACCTGTTCGTGCACTACGCGGGCTCGGCGGTCCAGCACCTGTTCGCGCTCGCGGCGGGCCTGGACTCGATGGTGGTCGGCGAGTCGCAGATCCTCGGCCAGCTGCGCGGTGCCTACGCCGCCGCGGACAGCGCGGGCGCCGTCGGCAAGGTCCTGCACGAGCTGGTGCAGCAGGCGCTGCGGGTCGGCAAGCGGGTGCACGCCGGGACCGGTATCGACGAGGCGGGTGCCTCGGTCGTGTCGGAGGCCCTGCGCGACGCCGACCGCGAGCTCGGCGGGGACGGTCTGGCCGGGCGCCGCGCCGTCATCGTCGGGGCGGGCGCGATGGGCGCGCTGGCCGCGGCCCACCTGCGTCGCGCCGGGGCAGGCGAGATCGTCGTGCTGAACCGGTCGGCCGAGCGCGGCGAGCGGCTCGTCGAGAAGATCCTGGAGCACGCGGACCCGGGCACCACGGCGCGCTTCGCGGTGATGGACGACCTGGCCGCCGAGCTGCGCGACGCGGACCTGCTGCTGGCCTGTACCGGCGCGATCGGCCACGTCGTCGACGTCGAGCCGGTCGCGCAGGCACTGAACGGCCGCACCTCCCCCCTGGTCGTGTGCGACCTGGGCCTGCCGCGCGACGTCGACCCGGCCGTCGGAGAGCTGGCCGGCGTGCGCATGGTCGACCTGATCACCCTGCAGCGTCGGCTGCTCGACGTCGCCGACGGCGGTTCGGTCGCCGTGGCCCAGAAGATGGTCGACGCCGAGGCCCAGCAGTACCTGGCCGGGCAGCGCTCGGCCGAGGTCACGCCGACGGTCACCGCGCTGCGCCGGCGCGCCTCGGAGGTCGTCGACGCCGAGCTGCTGCGCCTCGACTCGCGGCTGCCCGATCTGGACGCCCGGGTCCGCGAGGAGCTCTCCCGCACCGTGCGCCGGGTCGTCGACAAGCTGCTGCACACCCCCACCGTCCAGGTGAAGCGCCTGGCCGAGGGCCCGGACGGGGACAGCTACGCCGCGGCGCTGCGCACCCTGTTCGAACTCGACCCGCAGGCCGCCGCCGCGGTCGCTGCCCCGGTCCGTGGCGCCGACGCCAGCGTCGACGGCGGCGACGTCGCCGCCGCCCTGCGCTTCAGCGACCCCACCGTGCCGTTCGACGTCACCCCGTCGATCGGGTCCCGTCCCCCGGAGCAGATCTCGTGAGCGTCCTGAAGATCGGCACCCGGCCGTCGAAGCTGGCGGTCGCGCAGTCCACCACCGTGGCCGACCGGCTCGTCGCCGCCGGCCACCCGTGCGAGCTGGTCACCATCTCGACCAGCGGTGACCGCTCGTCGGCGCCGATCCCGCAGATCGGGGTGGGGGTGTTCGTCTCGCAGCTGCGCGACGCGCTCTACGCCGGCGAGATCGACGTGGCCGTGCACTCGTACAAGGACCTGCCGAGCGCGCAGCCCGAGGGGCTGACGATCGCGGCGGTCCCCGAGCGCGAGGACGTCCGCGACGCGCTGGTCACCGGCGGTCGGGTGCTCGGCGAGCTGGGCCGTGGTGCCCGGGTCGGGACGGGGTCCCCGCGCCGGACCGTGCAGCTGCACGCGCTCGGCCTGGGGCTGGAGGTGCTGCCGATCCGCGGGAACGTGGACACCCGGATCGGGAAGGTGCGGTCCGGCGAGCTGGACGCGGTGGTCGTGGCCGCCGCGGGACTGCGCAGGCTGGGCCGCGTCGACGAGGCGGACGAGCTGATCGACCCGCTGCAGATGCTGCCCGCCCCGGCCCAGGGCGCGCTGGCGATCGAGTGCCGCACCGCCGACACCGACCTGGCGGCGGTGCTGGCCGCGGTGCTGGACGACAGCGGTGTGCGCTTCGCCGTCACCGCCGAGCGTGCGGTGCTGGCGGGGCTGGAGGCCGAGTGCACGACCCCCGTCGGCGCGCTCGCCGAGGTCGTCTCCGACCTCGACGACGACGGCCGCGCGGTCGACCGGCTGTCGCTGCGCGGCGCGCTGGGGATCGGGGACATCGCGGGGGGCGACGTGGTGCGCGCCTCCGCCACCGGAGACATGGACGACGCAGAGAAGATCGGGGCCGCGGTCGCCCTCGAGCTTCTCGACCTGGGAGCCGAGGACCTGCGCCCCGCAGGTCCCGGTGGTCCCGCCAACCGCTGATTCGGGAGTTTCTTCAATGACAGGACCTGCCAACACCTCGGGGCGGATCGCCTTCGTGGGCAGCGGACCGGGGGACCCGGCGCTGCTCACCGTGCGTGCCCGGGACGTGCTCGCCGGCTCGCCGCTGGTCATCACCGACCCGGACGTGCCCGAGGGCATCCTCGCCCTGGCCGCGGACGGCGCCGAGGTGCGCCCGGCCGTCGGGCAGCCCGCCGACATCGCGAGCGACCTGCTCAGCGAGGCCGGCCAGGGCCGCTCGGTGGCCCGGTTGGTCTCCGGTGACCCGCTGACCAACGACGCCGTCGTCGCCGAGGCGATGGCCGTGTCCGCCTCGGGCACGCCGTTCGACGTGGTTCCGGGCGTCCCGTCCTCGACCGCGGTCCCGGCCTACGCCGGTGTCGCGCTCGGGTCGGCGCACGTCGAGGCCGACGTCCGCGCGGGCGTCGACTGGGCCGCGCTGGCCGCGAGCCCGGGTCCGGTCGTGCTGCACGCGACGAGCGCGCTGCTCGGCGACGTCGCCGCCGGTCTGACCGCTCAGGGTGTCCCGGACGAGACGCCGGTCGCGATCACCGCGGGCGGCACCACCTCCACCCAGCGGACCATCTCGTCGTCGGTCGGGCGGATCGCCGCCGACGGCGGTGACCTGGAGGGCGCGCTCGTCCTCACCGTCGGCGAGGCCGCCGGTCGCCGTGGCGAGCTGTCCTGGTGGGAGTCGCGCGCGCTCTACGGCTGGCGGGTCCTGGTTCCGCGCACCAAGGACCAGGCCGGCGTGATGAGCGAGCGGCTGCGGATGCACGGCGCCATCCCGGAGGAGGTGCCGACGATCGCCGTCGAGCCGCCCCGGTCGCCCGCGCAGATGGAGCGCTCGGTCAAAGGCCTGGTCGACGGCCGCTACCAGTGGGTCGTGTTCACCTCGACCAACGCGGTCAAGGCCGTCTGGGAGAAGTTCGGTGAGTTCGGCCTCGACGCCCGCGCCTTCTCCGGCGTGAAGATCGCCTGTGTCGGCCGCTCGACCGCGGAGAAGGTCCGCGAGTTCGGCATCGAGCCCGAGCTCGTCCCCGACATCGACGAGGCCCAGTCCTCGACGTCCGAGGGCCTGCTGGACATCTTCCCGCCGCACGACGACGTCCTCGACCCGGTCGACCGGGTGCTGCTCCCGCGCGCCGACATCGCCACCGAGACGCTGTCGGCCGGGCTGCAGGAGCGCGGCTGGGAGGTCGACGACGTGACGGCCTACCGGACCGTCCGGGCCGCCCCGCCGCCCGCGCCGATCCGTGAGGCGATCAAGACCGGCGGCTTCGACGCGGTGTGCTTCACCTCGTCGTCGACGGTGCGGAACCTGGTCGGCATCGCCGGCAAGCCGCACGCCAGGACCCTGGTCGCCTGCATCGGCCCGGCCACCGCGGAGACCGCGCGCGAGTTCGGCCTGCGGGTCGACGTGCAGCCCGAGGAGTCCCGCGTCCCGACCCTGGTCGACGCGCTGGCCAGCCACACCGCGAAGCTGCGCGCCGAGGGCAACCTGCCGCCGCCGAAGAAGGTGAAGGCTCGCCGCCGCTGAGCGTGCGAAGGGCGCATCGGCACTGCCGCTGAGCCGTCCCCGTCCGGCCCCGTACCGCCTCTCCGAGGTGGTGCGGGGCCGACGTGTGTCCGGGGCGGTCGTAGCCTGGTCCGCATGGGTTTTCCGGCGCAGCGTCCCCGACGGTTGCGGACCACCCCCGCGATGCGGCGGCTGGTCTCCGAGACCGAGGTCCGTCCGCGGCAGCTGGTGCTGCCGATGTTCGTCCGTGAGGGCGCGACGGAGCCGGTCCCGATCGGCTCGATGCCCGGGGTCGTGCAGCACACCCGCGACTCGCTGCGCAAGGCGGCCGCGGAGGCGGCGGCCGCGGGCGTCGGCGGCGTGATGCTGTTCGGCGTCCCCGAGCACCACGACGCGACCGGCTCCGGCGCCGTCGACCCGGACGGCATCCTCAACGTCGGCCTGCGCGACGTGCGCTCCGAGGTCGGCGACGACCTGGTCGTGATGTCCGACCTGTGCCTCGACGAGTTCACCGACCACGGCCACTGCGGCGTGCTGGACGCCGACGGCGGCGTCGACAACGACGCGACGCTGGACATCTACGCGCGGTTGGGTGTCGAGCAGGCCCGCGCGGGCGCTCACCTGGTCGGGCCCAGCGGCATGATGGACGGCCAGGTCGGCGTCATCCGCGCCGCGCTCGACGAGGCCGGGTTCACCGACACCGGCATCCTCGCCTACACCGCGAAGTACGCCTCGGCGTTCTACGGCCCGTTCCGCGAGGCGGTGAACTCGCAGCTCACGGGCGACCGCAAGACCTACCAACAGGACGGCGGCAACGCGCGCGAGGCCCTGCGCGAGCTCGCGCTCGACCTCGACGAGGGCGCCGACATGGTGATGGTCAAGCCCGCCCTGGCCTACCTCGACATCCTGGCCCGGGTGGCCGACGTCGCCGACGTGCCCGTCGCGGCGTACCAGATCTCCGGTGAGTACGCGATGGTCGAGGCCGCCGTCGCCCGGGGCTGGCTCGAGCGCGAGCGGACCATCATGGAGACGCTGACCTCGATCCGCCGCGCCGGCGCGGACGTGATCCTGACCTACTGGGCCACCGAGGTCGCGTCCTGGCTCGACCGGGGCTGATCCCGCCACCGTCGGGACGATCTTCTGTTCGCGCGGTGGAGAGCGTGTCCGCCGTGGGCGGCCCGGGGAAGCGCCGGCGAGGCCACCTTTCTCCGAATTCGCTTACCCGGTAAGCGAGTTCGCAGACCCTGGGCCCCGATCCCGAGCTCGGCCCCGGCGCCGGGCGTCCGGCGAAGAGTGAATCGCGCCGTCGGGTACCGCCGAACGTGGCAAACCGGACACCGGCACGGCTACCGTGGACGACGTGAGCAGCGACCCCGGACAGCACGACGCCCCGCAGTACTACCGGCCCGGGCCGTCGACGGGGCGCTACCCGCAGTACCCGCAGAACCCGTACCCGAACGGCTGGCACGGCGGCTCCATGCCGCCGCCGTCGCCGCAGCAGGCACCCGCCGCGCCGGCGAACACCGCGTCGGGCTGGGGACCGCCCCCGGCGGGTCTCGGCAGCGGGCCACAGGGCCGTCCGGCCCGGCCTCGTCAGGTCGTGACCGCGCTCGTCGCGTTGATCGCAGCGGCGGTGCCGTTCGTGGTCACCGGAATCGGTTCGTTGTTCGTGACCGTCAACGAGTCGCTGCTGAACGACCCCGGTATCCCGCGCGGGGAGTTCGACGCCGCGCTGGCCGCGTCCGGGATGACGATGGCCCAGTTCGGCCAGGCGGTGCGGGTCATGGGCGTGGTCTTCCTGGTGCTGGCACTGGTCTGGATCGCGCTGGCGGTCGCCGCGTTCCTCGGTGCTGCCGGGGCGCGGATCGCGCTGATCGTGCTGCTCGTGCTCTACGGGATCCCACTACTGCTGATCATGTTGATCGGCGGACAGCCCGTGTTCGCGGTGCTGGTCGTCGGCGTCGCCGCTGCCGGGGTCGCGCTGCTGTTCGGTCGCCCGGCGAAGGAGTGGTACGCCGCCCGCAAGCTCGGGGCCGCGAGCCGGTCCTGACACCGGCTGCGAGACTGGGCCCGTGAGCACCGGAAGCGCAGGGACCACCGTGAGCAACCCGGAACCGAAGGAGTCGGCCCGCCTCTTCGAGCGGGCGACCGAGCTGATCCCCGGCGGGGTGAACTCCCCGGTGCGGGCGTTCAACTCGGTCGGCGGCACCCCGCGGTTCATGGTCTCGGGCGAGGGCTGCCGCCTCACCGACGCCGACGGCGCCACCTACGTCGACCTCGTCTCCTCCTGGGGGCCGATGATCCTGGGGCACGCGCACCCGGCCGTCGTCGAGGCGGTGCGGTCCGCGGCGTCGCAGGGGCTGTCGTTCGGCACCCCGACCCCGGGCGAGATCGATCTCGCCGCCGAGATCGTCGACCGCACCCCTGTCGAGCAGGTCCGCCTGGTCAACTCGGGCACCGAGGCGACGATGAGCGCCATCCGGCTCGCCCGCGGCATCACCGGTCGCACGGGGATCGTGAAGTTCTCCGGCTGCTACCACGGCCACGTGGACGCGCTGCTCGCCGACGCGGGCTCCGGCATCGCCACCCTCGGCCTGCCGACCAGCCCGGGTGTCACCGGCGCCCAGGCCGCCGACACCGTGGTGCTGCCCTACAACGACCTCGACGCCGTCCGCACCGTGTTCGAGCAGCGCGGCCCGGAGATCGCCTGCGTGATCACCGAGGCCGCCGCCGGGAACATGGGGGTCGTCCCGCCGGTCCCCGGGTTCAACGCCGCGCTGCGCGACCTCGCGCACGAGCACGGCGCGCTGCTGGTGATCGACGAGGTCATGACCGGCTTCCGGGCCTCGCGTCAGGGCTGGTTCGGCTGCGACGGCGTCGCCGGGGACCTCTACACCTTCGGCAAGGTCATGTCCGGCGGCCTGCCCGCCGCCGCGTTCGGCGGGTCCGCCGAGCACATGTCGTACCTGGCCCCGGCCGGGCCGGTCTACCAGGCGGGCACGCTCGCCGGGAACCCCGTCGCCGTCGCCGCCGGGCTCACCACGCTGCGCCACGCCGACGAGGCCGTCTACGCCACCCTGGCGGCCAACGCCGACCGGATCGGCGCGATGGTGACCGCGGCGCTGGACCGGGAGGGCGTCGCCCACACGATCCAGTACGCGGGCACCATGTTCTCCCCGTTCTTCACCGCCGATCCGGTCACCGACTACGCGGGTGCCAAGGCCGCCGAGACCTGGCGTTACCCGGCGTTCTTCCACGCCATGCTCGACCACGGGGTCTACCTGCCGCCCAGCGCCTTCGAGGGCTGGTTCGTCTCCACCGCGCTGGACGACGAGGCCTTCGAGCGGATCGAGACCGGCCTCGCCGCCGCCGCGGGCGCCGCGGCCGCCGCCACCCGACCGGACGGGGTCTGACCATGGGTGACCGGACCAGCCCGCCCGCGTCGGGACCGGTGACCGTGGTGCACGTGCTGCGCCACGGCGAGGTGCACAACCCCGAGGGCGTCCTCTACGGCCGCATCCCCGGCTACCACCTGTCCGACCACGGCCGGGCCCAGGCCAAGACCGTCGCCGCGTACCTGGACGGCAACGACGTCGCGGCCGTCGTCGCGTCGCCGCTGCAGCGCGCGCAGGAGACCGCCCGCCCGATCGCGGACGCCCACGGCGTCGACATCCACACCGACGAGGGACTGATCGAGTCCGGCAACCTCTTCGAGGGCAAGCGGTTCGGCGTCGGCGACGGCGCGCTCAAGCGCCCGCAGGTGTGGCGGCAGCTGCGCGACCCGTTCACCCCGTCCTGGGGCGAGCCCTACATCGCGATCGCACACCGGATGCTCGGCGCCGTGCACGCCGCACGGGCGCTCGCCCCCGGCCGCGAGGTCGTGTGCGTGTCGCACCAGCTGCCGATCTGGACGCTGCGCCGCTACCTGATGGGCCAGCGGCTCTGGCACGACCCGCGCCGCCGCCAGTGCGCGCTCGCCTCGTTGACCAGCATCGAGTTCATCGGCACCCGGATGACCGGGCTGCGCTACGCCGAGCCGGCCGGCCCGAGCGGCGCGATGGTGACCGGCGCATGAGCCGCCTGCTGCCCGCCCTGCTCGGGCTGCTGCTGCTCGTCGCCGGCTGCGGTGTGGGCCGCGACGCCGCGGGCGGGGGACCGGGCCAGGACTTCCAGTTCGTCGCCCCGGGCGGCCAGGTGCGCATCACCTACGACCCGCCGGAGAGCCGTCAGACGATCACCGACCTGCGTGGCGAGAGCCTGCTGCGGGAGGGCACCCAGGTCGGCATCGGCGACTTCCCCGACACGGTGCGGGTCATCAACATCTGGGGTTCCTGGTGCGGCCCGTGCCGGACCGAGGCCCCCGAGCTGCAGGCGGTGGCCGAGGCGGCGAAGGGCAAGGCCGTCGTCCTCGGGATCGACGTCCGCGACGACCGACAGGCCGCCCTGGACTTCGTCACCGACCGCGGCATCACCTACGACTCGATCTACGACGCGCCCGGCCGCACCCTGGCCCGGCTCGACGGCTACCCGCGCAACGTCGTCCCCTCGACGATCGTGCTCGACCGCGACTCCCGGGTGGCCGCGGTGTTCCTGGTCCCGGTCGGCAGCTCCGACCTGCTGCCGCTCATCACGCGGCTGGCCGCCGAGCCGCGGGCCGGTTCGTCCCGCTGACCCCTGGTGACCGGCCGGTCGCGCGCCGCGCGGTGAACTACACGCTGTAGAACCCGCCGCGCGGCACCCCGAGCAGGGCTTCTACCCTGGGATGCGATGGACGCGACGACGACGCTGGCGATCTCGGGGCCGCTGCTGCTCGCAGTGCTGGTCTCGGTCGCCGCGGGCCTGGTGAGCTTCGCCTCGCCGTGCGTCGTCCCGCTGGTCCCGGGCTACCTCGCCTACCTCGCCGGGCTCGTCGGAGCGCAGTCCCCGCCGGTCACCCCGGCCGAGGCGGGCGACCGCGCCGCCGCCCGCCGGGGCGGGGCCGCGACCGTGCCCCGGGACGGCGGGCAGGACGGCGCCGTGGCCGCCGCCGTCGCACCGGCCCGGGACGACGGCCGCTGGCGGGTCGCCGGGGCCGCGCTGCTGTTCGTCGGCGGGTTCACCGTCGTGTTCGGCGCGATCATGGTCGGCGTCGTGTGGCTGTCCGACGTCCTCATCGACAACGAGGCGCTGCTGCAGCGCATCGGCGGCGTCGTGATGATCGTGATGGGGCTGGCGTTCGCCGGGGCCATCCCCGCGCTGCAGCGCGAGTACCGCTCGCACTGGACGCCGCGGGTCGGCCTCGCGGGCGCCCCGCTGCTGGGAGCGGTCTTCGGCCTGGGCTGGGTGCCCTGCATCGGACCGACGCTGGCCGGGGTCGTCGCCGTCGCCGCGGGCACCGGGGGCGGCTCGGTGCGCGGGATCGTGCTGATCCTGGCCTACTGCGCCGGGCTCGGGATCCCGTTCGTGCTGATCGCGCTGGGCGCGACCCGGGCGGTGCGCGCGCTGGGCTGGCTGCGCCGCCACACCCGGGTGGTGCAGATCGCCGGGGGAGCGCTGCTGGTCGCGGTCGGGGCGCTGCTGGTGTCCGGTCTGTGGTCCCAGTGGCTGGTCGCGCTGCAGGTCTCGATCGCCGGATTCACCCCGCCGATCTGATGAGCTCCCCGCCGCAGGCCCCACCGCAGCCGTCCGTGTCGACACCGGACGGCGGACCGCCGTCGTCGCAGCGGCCCGGGCCGCTGGTCCGCGCGCTGGCGTTCCTGCGCAACACCTGGCGCGGGCTGACCAGCATGCGCACCGCGCTGGTGCTGCTGTTCCTGCTCGCGCTGGCGGCGATGCCGGGGGCCCTGCTGCCGCAGCGCTCGCTGAACGCGTTCCTCGTGGACGACTTCTACCGCGACAACCCGACCATCGCGCCGGTGATCGACGCGGTCGGTGGGTTCGAGGTGTTCGCGAGCCCGTGGTTCGCCGCCATCTACCTGCTGCTGATGATCTCGCTGGTCGGCTGCGTGTTCCCGCGCACCGGCGAGTACCTGCGCTCGGTCCGCCAGCCCCCGGTGATGACCCCGCGCAACCTGGCGCGGCTGCCGCACCACGCCGAGGGCGACACCACCGCCGGCGTCGACGACGAGCTGGCCAGGGCCCGGCGGCTGCTGCGCGGCTGGCGCACCGTCGAGCGCACCGAGGACGACGGCTCCCGCACGATCTCGGCGGAGAAGGGGTTCCTGCGCGAGACCGGCAACCTCGTGTTCCACCTCAGCCTGATCGGCATCCTGCTCGGCCTGGCCGGCGGGAAGATGTACGGCTACGAGGGCGACGTCATCGTGCGCGCCGACGGCAGCGAGTTCTGCAACAGCTCGATCCTCGGCTACGACAGCTTCCGCGCCGGGCTGCGCGTCGACGGCACCGACCTCAACGACTTCTGCGTGAAGGTCGACCGGTTCGACGGCACCTGGCTGCCGAACGGCCAGCCGTCGACCTTCGGCGCCTCGGTCGGGTACCAGACCGGGCAGGACGTCCGTGACGGCGTCAGCACCTGGCGTCCCTACGAGATCGCGGTCAACCACCCGCTGCGCACCGACGGCGACCGCGTCTACCTGACCGGATACGGCTACGCCCCGGAGTTCACGGTGACCTGGCCGGACGGGCAGAGCCGCACCGGCGAGGTCCAGTGGCGTCCGGTCGACCAGTCCGGCACCCAGCTGTCGGAGGGGGCGACGAAGTTCGAGCGCCCCGGCATCACCGACCCGGAGCAGCGGCGCACCACGCAGATCGCCGTCACCGGGACGTTCGCGCCGACCGGCGCGGTCGACCCCGAGGGCAGGCTGGTGTCGGTGCACCCGGACCTGCGGTCGCCGACCGCCGACATCGACGTGCTCCTCGGCGACCTCGGCATCGACGACGGCCGCGGCCAGTCGATCTTCAGCGTCGACCAGAGCAAGATCGACGACGGCGAGCTGCGCTCCGTCGCCACCGCGCGGCTCGGGATCGGCGACACCACCCGGCTGCCGGACGGCACGGTCGTCCGGTTCGACGGCGTCACCCCGTGGGTGAACCTGCAGGTGGGCCACGACCCCGGCCAGTCCTGGGTGCTGGCCGCGGCGGTGCTGATGGTCGGCGGCCTCGCGCTGTCGCTGTCGGTCACGCGTCGCCGGTTCTGGGTGCGGGTGACCCCGCGCGACGGTGGGGGCGCGCGCATCACCCTCGGTGGTCTGGCCCGGACCGACCGGGCAGGCTACGGCGAGGAGTTCGACCGGCTCGCGACCGAGCTGCTCGACCCGACGGACAAGAAGGACGGTTAACCGGAGATGCTCGTCGACCCGATCACCGCGATGTGGAGCGACCGCCTGTTCCAGGCGACGCTCGTCGTGCTGCTGCTGGCGCTGGTGTTCGCGTCGCTGGAGTACGCGGCCCGCCGCGTCGCCAGGGCCTCCGCCCGGCAGTCGGAGCCCGCCCCGGTCGGGGCCGGGTCCACGGCGGTCGCCGCGCCCGAGGAGCCCCCCTCCGACGACGGCCGCCGCTCCCGCGCCGACCGCTACGGCCGGATCGGCATCTCGCTGATGGTGCTGGCGTTCCTGACCCACCTCGGGTCGATCGTGCTGCGCGGCTTCGCCGCCTACCGGTGGCCGCTGGGCAACATGTACGAGTTCACCTCGGCGCTGTGCCTGATGGCCGTCGGGGCGTGGCTGGTGCTCGTGCGCCGGCACCCGGGGCTGCGCCCGGCCGGGGTGTTCGTGCTGACGCCGGTCGTGCTGCTGATGTTCGTCACCGGCACCGTGCTCTACCTCGACGCGGCGCCGGTCGTCCCGGCCCTGCAGTCGTACTGGATCATCATCCACGTCACGACGATCACGCTGGCCTCCGGCCTGCTGCTCGTCCCCGGTGTGGCGAGCCTGCTGTTCCTGGTCAAGCGGAACGGGAAGCCGGCGTCGTGGGCCGCGAAGCTGCCGTCGGCGGAGTCGCTCGACCGGCTGGCGTACCGCGTGACGGTGCTCGCGTTCCCGCTCTACACCTTCGGGATCATCACCGGCGCGGTGTGGGCCGAGGCGGCCTGGGGCCGGTTCTGGGGCTGGGACCCGAAGGAGACCGTCGCCTTCGTCGCCTGGGTGCTCTACGCCGCCTACCTGCACGCCCGGGCCACCGCGGGGTGGAAGAACTCCGGCGCCGCGGCGTGGATCAACACGGCGGGCTTCGCCACGATCGTGTTCAACCTGTTCTTCATCAACATGGTGGTCGCCGGGTTGCACTCGTACGCGGGGGTGTGAGGCGCCTCGACCACCGGGTTCCGCCCGGCTACCGTCGTTTCCCGTGAGTGAGAACGGTTCCGGCGAGCAGCCCGACGGGTCGGTGGGCCGCTACGTGCGGGAGCGCTGGGCCACGACGGAGTCCCCCGGCCGGTCCTTCGGACGGCGCAGGCGGACCGGCGGTGACGACGCTGCGGAGCCGGCCGCCGAGCCCGGTGACACGCCGCCGCGGACCCCGACGGCCGCCGAGCGCGCCGCGTCGGCGCCCGCCCCGGGCCGCGCGGCCATCGGCACGCAGACCCCGCCGGCGGGCTCGGCGTGGGGCAGCGAGCTGCCCGAGATCGACGACGACCTGGTCGACGAGATCGACCCGTCCACCCCGCCGCACGGGATGGACCTGTCCGCCCTGCGAGAGACCCCGCGCCCGACCTCCCCCGCCGGCTCCTCGGCGGCCGCGGATGCCGAGGAGGAGCCCGCCCAGGCCTCCGCGGGCGACCCCCGGCACCGGCGCGACGACGCCTCCCCGGACCCGGGCGTGCACGACCACGGCCCCGACGACACCGGCCTCTACCGGGCCGGGGGCACCGACTCCGAGCCGTGGTGGGCGGTGCCCGCCTCCGCGGTGCCCGACGACGACCCCGACGCGGACCTCATCTGGCGTGCCGACCGGTCCGGGGGGCGCACGGCCGCCGACGCCGGCGACCGTGCCACGACGTCCGGGGACGACTCCCCGGCGGCCGCGCCCGACTCCCCGGTCCGCTCCTCGGCGGCCGACCCGGACTCCCCGGACCGCTCCTCGGCTGCTGCAGCCGACTCCCGGGACCGCTCCTCGGTCGCTGCATACGACTCCTCGGACCGCTCCGCGCCCGCCGGGTACGACGGACCGGTCGTGCCCACCGCCGTGGCGCACCCGGACCCCACAGGGCGGTCGCACCCGGATCCCACGGCTCGGTCGCTCCCGGATCCCGCGGGTCCGGCGCCCGCGGATCCTGCGGGTCCGGGGCCCGCGGACCCCACGGAGAGCGGTGGCCGCGCGGCGCGGGGCGGGTATCAGCCGTACGCCGAGCCGGCAGCACCCGGACGTGGTGCCGCGGCTCCCACCGAGGGGACACGGGAGCCCGCCGGAGCCGCCCCGACGCCCCCCGCCCGGCCCGGGACCCCACGGACGGATCGTTCCCGTGACGACCGGTCCCGTGACGACCGGTCCCGCGACGACCGCCGCCCCCGTCAGACGGACCGTCCCTGGCGCGCGGCGTGGGACGACGAGTCCGCGGAGACCGGACCCCAGCGCACCCTGACCCCGCCGCGCGGCCGCCCGCAGACGGGGGTGAAGCGGCCTCGCTGGACGGCCCCCGAGGCGATCGAGGCCCGGGCCGCGCAGCACCGCCGCGGCGACGAGCCGCACGGCGGGCTGGACCTCGCGCCGTCGCGCATGGGGCACGGCGGCGCGGGGCGTCCGCCGACGAGCGGATGGCGGCGCTGGGTCTACGTGCTCACCGGCGGCCTGGTGAACCCGGGGGAGAGCCCCGCGGAGCTGCACCGGCGCGACCTCGTGGCCCGCGCGAACCGCCCGCTGATCAGCTCGCACAAGATCGCGATGCTGAGTCTCAAGGGCGGGGTCGGGAAGACGACGGTCACCGCGACCCTCGGGGCGACGTTCGCGTCGCACCGTGGCGACCGGGTGGTGGCCGTCGACGCCAACCCCGACCGCGGGACGCTGAGCCAGAAGATCCCGTTGGAGACCACCGCGACCGTCCGCCACCTGCTGCGCGACGCCGACCGCGTCCGCCGCTACAGCGACGTCCGGGCCTACACCTCACAGGGTGTGTCCCGGCTCGAGGTGCTCGCCAGCGAGCAGGACCCGGCGGTGTCGGAGGCGTTCAGCGAGGACGACTACCGGCGCGCGGTCGACCTGCTGGAGCACTTCTACAACCTCGTCCTGACCGACTGCGGCACCGGCCTGATGCACTCCGCGATGTACGGCGTGCTGGGGATGGCCGACCAGATCGTCGTCGTGTCGTCGGGCTCGATCGACGGGGCCCGCAGCGCCTCGGCGACCCTGGACTGGCTCGACGCGCACGGCTACGGGGCGCTGGTACGCAACGCCGTCGTCGTCATCAACACCGTCTACCGGCGGGGTACCGGTGGCGGGGTGGACCTCGACCGCGTCGCCGAGCACTTCTCGGGACGGTGCCGGGCCGTGGTCAAGGTGCCGTTCGACCCGCACCTGGAGGAGGGCGCGGAGATCGACCTGGACCGCCTGGAGGAGGCGACCCGCACGGCGTTGCTGGAGCTGGCGGCGGCCGTCGCCGACGGCTTCCCGGTCTGATCCCGGGCCACGGACGGGCCTGGCGACGCCCGATATGTGAGCGGAGACACCGAAGGGCGGTCCGCCCGGTCAGGGGGACCGCCCTTCGGTAAAGGCGTCTTGGTGGAGGTGCCGGCCGTGCGAACCCGCTCAGGGACGCTCGGGCGGGTCCTCCTGGTTGCGGACCTTCTCGTCGAGCTCACGCAGGAAGTCGGGGTCGTCGTCGGGGCCGGTCGCCCGTGGCTTCTCGGGTCGCTGGCCCGATGACCAGGGGAACTCCGCGCGCGGGATGCGGTCGGAGACCACCTGTTCGGACCGCAGGGTCCGCACGAGCAGCACCGCGACCACGGCCGCGCCGACGAGAAGGATCAGGAAGAACAACATCAGGCCACCTCCGCTGTCCAGCCTAGCGAAGGTGGCCTGACGTACGGGTGAAGTCGAGACCCTCACCCCATGTGCGTGGTCCGGATCAGCGCAAGCCGCTGTTCGCCTCGCTGGTGAGGTCGGCCAGCAGGCCACGGACCTCGGACTCGCGGAACCGGCGGTGTCCGCCCGGCGTACGGATCGAGCCGATCCGCCCGGCCGACGCCCAGCGGGTCACGGTCTTGGGGTCGACGCGGAAGAGCGTGGCCACCTCACCCGGGGTGAGAAGTCGCTCGGGTGCCTGAGTCGGAGCTGCCATGGGGATCCTCCCGAAGTGCACGTGGAGTATGTGTCACGGTGCTCGCCGGAGGCATCCGGCCGGGTACCGCTCTCTCTTTCCGGGCCATCGTGACACCACAGACCCCGGGTACTCGAACGGTGTTGTGTGGGTAAAGGGTTCTTAAAGGGCAAAGCCGGTGAACGAGTCGAACCGGACAGCCGGGGGCATCCGGGGAGGGACCGCCACCCGGTGGGGTGGCGGCGATCCGGACGTCCGTGCCGGGCCCGGGCGGAACCGGGCAGCCGCGGCCCGGCCGGTCCGGCCCGTACCCTGGTGGCCATGACGTCTCCGACCCCGCCGCAGGCCGCGGCGCGGGAGCGTGCCGGTGAGCCCGGGCTGGCCACCACGGTGGCGCTCTACACGCTCGCGCGGCTCGGTCTGCTCGCCGTGATGACGGTCGTCCTCGCGCTGATCGGCGTGCCGTGGCTCGTCGCGCTGCTCGTGGCGCTCGTCGTCGCGCTGCCGCTGTCGATGGTGCTGTTCCGCGGGCTGCGGGAGCGGCTGGACCGGGCGATCGCCGCGTCGACGGCCCGCCGGTCGTCCGAGCGGGCGTCGCTGCGTGCCCAGCTGCGCGGCGACGTCGGCCCGCCGCCGACCCCGGTCACACCCGCCGAGCCGGCCTCTCCGTCGGCCGACACGTCCCCGTCGGCGACCGGAGCACCCTCCACCGCGTCTCCGTCCACCGCGTCTCCGTCGGGCGCTTTCCCGTCTGCCGCGTCGCAGTCGGTCGCTGACGGCGCTGACGGCGCTGAGGCGTCCGCCGGGTCCGACCCGGCCCCGTCGGCGGCCGACGGCCCGGCCCGCTGACGGTCGGACGCCCCGGCCCGCCTGCCGGTCGCGCTCCGGCGTGTGGGCCCGCGGGCCCCCCGGGACGGATCGACCCGGCACGGCCGACGGCCGTACTCCGACGTGCGGACGGCGCGCCTCGGTCCGGGGACGGATCGATCCGCCGGCGGTGCCGGGACCGGTCTCAGCCGAACGCGAGCCCGACCGCCACGGCCACGCCCCAGGCCAGCAGGAGCAGGCCGGTGTCCTTGAGGACGGGGATGAGCGCGGGGCCCTGTGCCCCGCCGAGCACGATCCGCACCGGCCGCACGGCCGCGGGCAGTGCGAGGAGCGCCAGCAGCACGCCGGGCCGGTCGAACGCGGCACCGACCGCGACGACGAACGGCACCAGCACCAGCGCGAGATAGAGCATCCGGGTGCCGCGGTCCCCGAGCCGCACCGCGAGGGTGCGCTTGCCGACGACCCGGTCGCCCGGGATGTCCCGCAGGTTGTTCGCGACCAGCACGGCGCAGGTCAGCAGCCCGGCACCGACCGCGGCCCCGACGGCGGCGGCGTCGACGCGCCCGGCCTGGGTCACCATGGTTCCCAGCACCGCGACCGGGCCGAAGAACACGAACACCGCGACCTCGCCGAGCCCGGCGTAGCCGTAGGGCCGCGATCCGCCGGTGTAGTACCAGGCCCCGACGATGCACAGGGCCCCGACGAGCAGCAGCCACCACTGGCCCGAGACCGCCGTGAGCACCAGACCGGCGACGGCCGCGATCCCGAAGCAGGCGAACGCCGCGGTCTTCACGGTGGCCGGGTCGGCGGCCCGGGAGCCGACCAGGCGCTGGGGGCCGACGCGCTCGTCGTCGGTGCCGCGGATGCCGTCGGAGTAGTCGTTGGCGAAGTTCACCCCGATCACCAGCGCGACCGCCACCAGGAGGGCGAGCAGTGCGGAGCCGGGAGCGACGGCGCCCGCGCCGAGCGCGGCGCCGGTCCCGACGAGGACGGGGGAGATCGCGGTGGGAAGGGTGCGCGGCCGCGCGCCCTCGACCCACTCTGCCGTGGTGGCCACCCCGGAAACCTATCCCGCCGCGCCGCCGTCCCGCCGGAACCGTCCCACCTCACAGCCACACCCCTGGGCCGGTCGCCACACCCGCTGCAACGGGTGTGAGGACCGGCCCAGGGGGGTGGCTGCGGACCCGGGAGGTCAGGGGGTGCCGGAGGGCGCCCGTTGGGCCGAGCCGGGCATCACGCGGGCGGCCTGGCTGGCGCCGTCGGGGACGTCGCTCGTGGGCGCTGGCGTGGGGGTGGGCCCGGGCGAGGGGGTGCCCGCCGTGGACCCGCCGGCGGCCGGAGCCCCGGTGCCCGGCCGGTCCGCCCCGGAGGGCGACGGTGCGGGGGAGGCCGGTGCGGCGCCTGCCGGGGCGGAGGGAGCGGCCGGAGCCGGTGAGCCGGCTGCCCCGGCGGACCCGCCGGGTGCCGGGGAGGTCGCGGACCCGCCGGGCGCGGGGGAGGCCGCGGGCCCGGCGGGCGCCGCCGGAGCAGCGGAGCCGGCGGCCGCCTGAGCGGCGGTGCCGCCGGACGCCGCGGGAGCAGCGGTGCCGCCGGACGCGGCGGGAGAAGTGGAACCACCCGACGCGGCGGGCGCAGCAGACCCACCAGGCGCAGCCGAGGCGCCGGGCGCGGACGGCGCAGCGGGCGTGGGCCCGGCGGCAGAGGCGTCGGACGGAGTGGGCGCGGCCGGGGCGTCGCAGGCCGGGACGTCGCCCGGCAGCCCGGCGAACGCCGTCGTCGGGAGGTACTGGCCGTCGCCGATCCGGACGAACGCGCCGGAGGTGCACTGCACCGGCACCTCGGTGGCGTCGACGGCGATCCCGACCGACTCCGCGCCGGTCTCGGGCCGGGCGAGGATCTGCACGTCCGGGGCGCCCTCGGTGCGGATCGCGGACAGCCGCTGCGACCCGGTCCACAGGTAGTCGACCTGGACCTGCGAGTTGTCCTTCAGTCCCAGGACGTCCCAGAAGATGCCGTCGCCCAGGTCGATGCCCGCCGGGTTGGCGACCTTGCGGCCGAACTGGTCCTTGCCGCCGTTGTGCCCGTTGCGCGCGGCCGCGGCCTGCGGCACGCCCTGGGGCAGGTCCTTCCACATCTGGCGCTCGTTCGACGGGTTCCAGTAGTCGTCCTTGGTGTTCCACGGGCCGATGTCCCACACCGGGGCGATCGCGCAGCGGCCGTTGGGGGCGCAGACCTTCACCGAGTAGTCGGTCTTGCCGTTGGCCGAGAGCGCCCGACGCGACGGCAGCGCGACGAAGCGGTCCCGGTTGACGATCTTGTGGCCGTTCGCGGTGGTGCCGCCGACGAGCCCCTCGCGGGTCACGAACACCGAGTAGCTGCGCGGAGCGGCCTCGGTGAGCGGCTCGCCCTCGGCGCCGGCGCTCGGCGTCGCGGTGAGGGTGACCTCCCGGACGGTCGGATCGGCCGCGCCGGTGGCGGTGAGGACCAGGCGTCCCTGCACCTCGGTGACGGCCTCCGGCAGCTCGGTGCGGGAGCCCTCGGCGGGGATCCACTCGGTCCAGCCGCCGCCTGCCCGCTTGCCCCGGACGTCGACCGACGCCGTCGAACCGTGAGGGGTGTCCGCGACCAGCCGGGAGTCGACCTCGCGGGTCGGGGTGTCCAGGGTGTGCGGAGCGAGGGTCAGCAGCCCGGTGGGGACGACCTCGGCCGGGTCCGCGGAGGACTCCGTGTCCCCCTCGTCCGCCGGGGCCCCGAAGGCCGTCGACCGGTCGAACCGGGCCCCGTCGGGCGAGACGACGACACCGTTGCCGGTGCCCTCGCTCAGCTCCGGCTGCCACGTCGTGCCCGGCTCGTCGGCCATCGCCGGGACCGTGGCGGCGGCACAGAGCGCGCCGGTCGCGGCGAGCAGACCGATGGCCCGCAGCCCGGCCCGCGTGATGCTGCGCATGGACAACCCCCGCTGATAGCTGTGACTCGTGTGACGACGGGGAACCCTGTGATGGGTGTGGGTTCTGAGTCGCCAGTGGTCGTAGCACACTCGATTTCACGGGCGCACGCAACGCACTCTGTGTGAACCAACTCCAAGGTGTGTACGCGGATCGGGTGGTGGAGACCGTGACGCAACGGCGCGATCCCACTGCTGAACGTGACCGACAACTCCGCTGGGTGAGCGGTCAGGCGGAGCGTGCCCGCATCAGGAGATCCGCGACGGCGGTGCGGTCGGGCTTGCCGATCCCGCGCTCGGGCACGGTGTCGGCCCGCAGCAGCAGCCGCGGTACGGCGGCACGACCGCAGGCCGCGCGGACCGCGGCGCGCAGGGCGTGATCGTCCGGGGCGGCCGCGGCGGGCACCACGAGTGCGGCCACGATCTGACCCCACTCGTCGTCGGGAAGGCCGACGACACACGCCGCGCGGACGCCGTCGACCGCCAGGAGCGCCCGCTCCACCGCGGCCGGCGCGACCTTCTCGCCCCCGGTGTTGACGACGTCGTCGGCCCGGCCCAGGACGGTCAGCGTCCCGTCCGGCGCGAGCGCGCCGAGGTCCCCCGTCCGGAACCGGCGGACGCCTCCGTCGGACACGAAGGCCTCCGCGGTCGCCTCCGGTGCCCCCAGGTACCCGCCGGCGACGACCGGCCCGCCCAGCACCACCCGACCGTCGGCCGGGTCGAGGGTGACCTCGACGCCGTCGAGCGAGACGCCGTCGTAGACGCAGCCGCCGCAGGTCTCGCTCATCCCGTAGGTGGTGACCACCCGCACCCCCGCGGCGAGCGCGCGCTCGCGCAGCCGCGGGTCCAGCGCCGCCCCGCCGACGAGCACGGCGTCGTACCCGGCCAGGGCGTACAGCGGGGCGGCGCCGTGGTCGAGGACCCGTGCCAGCTGGGTCGGGACGAGGCTGGTGTAGCGACGGGTGCCGTGCGCCATCCGCCCGGTCGCACGGGCCAGGCCGTCGGGCCGGAAGCCGTCGCGGACGTCCTGGACCACACAGGCCGTGTCCGCGAGCAGGGCCCGCAGCACCACCTGGACCCCGGCGACGTGCTCGGCGGGCAGCGTGAGCAGCCACGACCCCGGGCCGCCGAGACGGGCGTGCGTTGCCGCGGCCGAGGCCCGCAGCGCGTCCGCGGTGAGCGCGACGTACTTGGGCTCCCCGGTCGATCCCGACGTGGCGACGACGGCGACCAGCCCGTCGGGCAGCTCCCCGGCGGCTGCTGCCCGCGCCACCGGCCCCGGCAGCGCGGCGGCGTGCCCAATGTCGGCCTGCCCGGCGCCCACATCCGGACCGGGCCCGGATCGCACGGGCAGCACCGCGGGCCCCGTGCCGTGGAGGGCGGCCCGCAGCGCGGCGGCCAGCCGGGTCACCGACTCCGCGGAGCCGTCCACCGGAAGTGCGCGCACAGTCATGCTGTCAACCCTGTCTGCCGTGACGCACGCAACCGGAAGCAGCGTCCGAACGGCCTCTTTCATCAGATTCGGGGAACGGTGTAGGGCACGTGCAACGCGGACGGCCTCCCGCCCGACTCAGGGGGCGAGAGCGGCGGCGCACCCGCCCGCCGGTCACGGGTTCGAAGGAGCTCACCATGCCGTACACCGCCTCCGCCGACGCGTCCCCGACCGGGAGCCCGCGCTCGCTGCGCTGCCGTCGGCCCGCCGGCTCCGGGCACCGTGCGGACGCCGGTGAACTCGCGGCACTGGCCTTCGAGCTGCCGTCCGGCCCGGTCGGCGCTCCGGCCCCGGTGCCGGCCCCCGCCCCGGCCCCGGTGCCGCAGCACCCGGCGGTCGCGGTCCCGCAGCAGAGCGGCCCGCGGGGCGCCGCGGCGCGGCCGGTCCCCGTGCCCCGGCCGCGCCCGACCGCGGAGTGAGGACCTAGTAGTGCCAGGGGAAGGGCGACCAGTCCGGGTCGCGCTTCTCCAGGAACGAGTCCCGGCCCTCCACCGCCTCGTCGGTCATGTAGGCCAGCCGGGTCGCCTCGCCGGCGAAGAGCTGCTGGCCGACCAGGCCGTCGTCGGCGAGGTTGAACGCGTACTTCAGCATCCGCTGGGCCTGCGGCGACTTGCCGTTGATCTCCCGGGCCCACTGCAGGGCCTCGGTCTCCAGCTCGGCGTGGTCGACCACGGCGTTGACCGCGCCCATGTGGTGCATCTGCTCGGCGCTGTAGGTCCGGCCGAGGAAGAAGATCTCCCGGGCGAACTTCTGGCCGACCTGGCGGGCGAGGTAGGCCGAGCCGTAGCCGCCGTCGAAGGAGCCGACGTCGGCGTCGGTCTGCTTGAAGCGGGCGTGCTCGCGGGAGGCGATCGTGAGGTCGGCGACGGCGTGCAGCGAGTGCCCGCCCCCGGCGGCCCAGCCGTTGACCACGGCGATGACGACCTTGGGCATGAAGCGGATCAGCCGCTGGCACTCCAGGATGTGCAGCCGCCCCGCCCGACCCTGCTCGACGGTGTCCGCGGTGTCCCCGGAGGCGTACTGGTAGCCGGTGCGGCCACGGATGCGCTGGTCGCCGCCGGAGCAGAAGGCGCGCTTGCCGTCCTTGGGGGAGGGGCCGTTGCCGGTCAGCAGGACCGCGCCGACGTCGGAGCTGGTCCGGGCGTGCTCCAGGGCGCGGTACAGCTCGTCGACGGTGCCCGGCCGGAAGGCGTTGAGGACCTCGGGGCGGTCGAACGCGATCCGGACCGCGCCGGTGCCCCGGGCGCGGTGGTAGGTGATGTCGCGGAAGTCGAACCCGTCGACCGGCGTCCACGCGTCCGGATCGAAGGTCTCGGAGACGGTCATGGCCGCACTGTAAGGACTCAGTCCGCGACGAGCGGCGCCAGCCGCCGTGCGACGGCGAGCGCGGGGCCGGGGCCGGCCCACCCGGCGTCGCCGTCGGCGTCCCAGACCTCCGACAGCACGCACACCGCGAACCCCCACGCCACCGCGCGGTCCCACCCGATCCCGACGGCGTCGGCGAGCCGCTCCAGCCGGCCCGGGGCGCGGCGGGCCAGCTCGGCCGGGTCGGCGTCCAGGGGGTTGTACAGCAGCTGCCCGCAGTCGTAGCCCGGGTCGCCGACCCGGCCGTGCGGGTCGATCGCCAGCCACGGCTCGCGGGTCGCGGCCAGGACGTTGTGCTGGTGCAGGTCCCCGTGCAGCAGCACCTCGCGCTCCGCGGAGCCGCACAGCTGCGTCCACACCGCCGCCGCCCGTTCCACCAGCGGCCGGGGCAGGACCGCGTCGGGGCGGGCCAGGTGCGCGTCGAACGCCGCCCGCTCGACCGCGACGTGGTCGAGCCCCGCCGGGACGGGTGCGCGGTGCAGCCGGGCGAGCAGCCCGCCGATCACCTCGACGGCCCGGTCGTCGGGCACGGCCGTGAGCTCGGTGCCGGGCTCGGCGCGCTCCAGCAGCAGCGCCCCGCGGGCCGGGTCGGCCCACAGCAGCCGGACCGCGCCGTCGCCGTCCCAGGCGCGCAGCGCGGCGGTCTCGGCGTCGAGGTGGCCGTCGGGCACGCCGGCCTTCAGCACGGCCGGGGTGCCGTCCGCGCAGGTCACCGCGCGCACCGCGTGGAAGGTCTGCGGCAGCGTCGCGCCGAGCTCCAGGTCCAGCTCGCCCGCGAGGTCGCCGAGCAGCCGGTCCCGGGCGGCCAGCCAGGTCGCGCCCGCCGGGCCCCAGGTACGCACCACGGTGTCGGCGAGCTCGTCACGGGGCATCGGCGCAGCGTGCCGAGGCGATCCGGATCACGCAACCGGGTTCCCGTCGACGGCGGGAGGGGCTCCGACGGGAGCTCGTCGACAGCGAGCCGCTCCACTTTTGCTGCTACTTTTGGTGAACTACCCATGGGTGGTTCACCAAAAGGGAGACGAAAGTGGCGGACGAGGTAGAGCAAGCCCTCCGACGAGTGCGGTCCGGAACGACTGCTCGCAAGCTCGAGACCTCGACCCTGGACTTCAAGCAGGCGTCCGGGAAGCTGAAGGACACCCTGGTGAACTTGTCCGAGGCAGCTGTCTGCTTCGCAAACGCCACCGGCGGGACTCTGGTCCTCGGAGTGGCTGACGACATCGCCGGCCCAGCCGGGATCGTGGGAACGAGTATGGACCCGGACACGGTCCGGCACGGAATCTACGAACGGACAACGCCCTCGTTGGACGTCGTGGTGACTCGTCTGACGTTCGAGGGCGTCGACCTGCTTCGGGTCGACGTGCCCGAGGGCATCGAGGTCGTCAGTACATCGACGGGACGCTACTGCTGGCGCCGAGGAACGGACTGCCCGCCGATGACGGCTGAGGACGTCGGCCGGTTACGGGAGGAACGCCGAGGGGAGGACTGGTCATCCCGCTCCAGCAGGGTGGCCGCAGGGGTGGCGGATCCGTCGGCCCTGGTCCGGGTGCGAGAGTTGTTGCAGGCAGTGCCGACCGACGGCGCCACCGCATTGCGCGCGTCCGACGACCGCGAGCTGTTGTCTGGACTTGGTCTGCTGACTGCTCGCGGACGACTGTCAAACGCCGGAGTCGTACTCCTCGGCAGGCGGGAGGCCTCTGCGCAGCCGGAGATCGTCTATCAGCACCGCAAGGCCGCCTCCGGCGAGGCTGACACGATCTTGCACCTGCACGGACCGCTGTTGGTGGCCATGCAACGGTTGCTCGAGGCCATCGAGCTGCGGCTCACAGCTACACCGCTCAATCTCACCGGTGGACAACAGCTGCAGGTCCAGGACTTTCCGATGGCCGCCGTGCGTGAAGCCGTCATGAACGCAGTGGCTCACGGAGACCACCGGACCGGCCGACCCATCCAGGTCGAACATTCGCCGGACTGGTTGACGATCACCTCGCCCGGTCCCCTTGTGGCGGGCGTGACTCCGGAGAACATCCTGCGTCACCCTCACCGGGCCCGGTTCCGATCGTTGTTCGGAGCGCTCCGCCATCTCGGGCTGGTGGAGCAGGTGGGGCTCGGGGTGGACCGCATGTACCGGGAGATGCTCAGGGTGGGCCGCAATCCCCCGAGAATCACGGAGGACCGCGACCAGGTCTCGGTGACTTTCGTCTCCGATCAGCCGAATATGAGGGTCGCACGGTATGTGAACCAACTCGGTCCGGAGCGGCGGGACGACCTGGATGTCCTGCTGATCCTCGCCGTCCTTCGCCGCAGGCGCAGCGTCGCGGCCTCCGCCGTGGCATCTGTCATCCAGCGTTCGCTCGACGACACGCAGGCTTTGCTGCGCCGGCTGGCGGAGGGAGAGGCCGCCGTTCTGGAACCGACTCAGGGGACCGCTCATCGGAGGCAGCCCAACTACCGGCTCCGCGGCCCCGTGCTTGCTGAGCTGGGATCCGCCGTCGCGTACCACCGAGCCCCGAGTGACGAGCGGGACCGCAAGATCGTCGAGCACGTCCAAGAGTACGGGTCGATCAACAACAGAACGGTGCAGAACCTGTTCGACGTGGACGTCCACCGCGGCTCCGCGATCCTTCGAGAGCTCGTGGAGCGAGGCGTCGTCATCCGTACCTCCGAGCAGACTCGGGGAAACGCGGTGAGGTACAGCCCAGGCCCAGAGTTCCCGGTCTCGGCTCGCCGCCGGCGGGAGCGGTAGTTGTCGGTGACCCGGGTAGCGTCGTGACGGCGCCGGCCACGAGCAGTTCCCGTGGATCGGAGCCCGTGCCGAGAGGAGCCCCGTGACCACCGACAGCGCCGCGCGTCCCACCACCGCGAGGAGCGAAGGCGGATCGCGTTCGACCACCGCGTACCGCGCCCTGGAGAACGACCTGCGTGCCGCCATCGGCGGGGAGGTCCGGTTCGACGCGGGCAGCCGTGCGATGTGGTCGGCGGACGCCTCGAACTACCGGGGCGTCCCGATCGGCGTGATCGCCCCGCGCGACGCCGCCGACGTCGAGGCCGCCATGGCCGTGTGCCGCGCGCACGACGTCCCGGTCATGCCGGTCGGGTCCCGCACCTCCATCGCGGGCCAGGCCGTCAACACCGCGGTCGCGATGGACTTCCGCACGCACATGGACGCGATCCTGTCCGTGGACCCCGACGCCCGCACCGCGACCGTGCAGCCCGGCGCCGTCTGCGACGCCGTGCGCGACGCCGGCAAGCCGCACGGGCTGACGTTCGGCCCGGACCCGTCGACGCACAACCGCTGCTCGATCGGCGGCATGATCGGCAACAACGCCTGCGGCTCGCACTCGGTGGCCTGGGGCAAGACCGTCGACAACGTCCGCGAGCTGGAGGTCCTCACCTACCGCGGTGAGCGGATCGTCCTCGGCGGCGAGGGCACCGAGACCGGCGCGATCCCGGACGCGCTGCGCGCACTCGGGACGAGGGTCGCCGGCGACGTCGAGAAGCACGTGCCCGAGCTGACCCGGCGGGTGTCGGGCTACAACCTCGACCAGCTCGTGCCGGGGAACGTGAACCTGGCGAAGGCACTGGTCGGCACCGAGGGGACCTGCGCGACGATCCTGTCCGCGACCGTCGACCTGGTCGAGTCCCCGCCCGCCCGTGCGCTGGCCGTGCTCGGCTTCCCGGACGCCTACCATGCCGCGGACAACGTGATGATCGTCCGCGAGCAGAAGCCGCTGACCATCGAGGGCATGGACGCCGGGCTGATCGCCTCGCTGCGGGCGCTGCGCCCCGACGAGACGACCAGCCGGATGCTGCCCGAGGGCAAGGGCTGGCTCTACGTCGAGACCGGCGGCGCCACCCGCGCCGAGGCCGAGGCCGCCGCGCAGGCCGTCGTCGACGCGATGAAGGCCTACACGACCGGCGCCGTCGTCGTCGGTGAGCCGAAGCAGATGGCCGCGCTGTGGAAGGTCCGAGAGGAGGGCGCCGGGCTGCTGACCCGCTCGCCCGAGGGCGGCGAGGCCTGGCCCGGCTGGGAGGACGCCGCCGTCCCGCCGGAGCGCTTCGGCGCCTACCTGCGCGAGTTCGACAAGGTCCTGGAGTCCCACGGCCGCAAGGGCATCTACTACGGCCACTTCGGCGACGGCTGCCTGCACGTGCGGATCGACTTCGACCTGCTCACCAAGCCCGGTGTGCAGAACTTCCGCGACTTCATGATCGCGGCCGCGGACCTCGTCGTCGCGCACGGCGGGTCGCTGTCCGGCGAGCACGGCGACGGCCAGGCCCGCGCCGAGCTTCTCCCGCGGATGTACCCGCCGCAGATCATCACCGCCTTCGAGGACTTCAAGGGGATCTGGGACCCGGACGACCGGATGAACCCGGGTCGCGTCGTGCGCCCGGCGACGATGGACGAGAACCTGCGCGTCCAGCTCGGCATGCCCACCATGCCGGACGAGCCGAAGCTGGCCTTCGGCCACGACCGCGGCAGCTTCCACCGGGCGACCCGGCGCTGCCTGGGTGTCGGCAAGTGCGCCGTCGACACCGGCTCCGGGGTGATGTGCCCCAGCTGGAACGTGACCAAGGAGGAGAAGCACTCCACCCGCGGCCGCGCCCGGCTGCTGTTCGAGATGGCGAACGGCGAGATCATCACCGACGGCTGGCAGTCCGACGAGGTCGCCGAGTCGCTCGACCTGTGCCTGTCCTGCAAGGGCTGCAAGTCCGACTGCCCGGTCGGGGTCGACATGGCCTCGTACAAGACCGAGTTCCTCGCGAACCGCTACCACCGGAAGCTGCGCCCGCGCACGCACTACTCGATGGGTGCGCTCCCGCGCTGGCTGCGCGCGGTCGGGGTGCTGCCGGCCGCGGCCGTCGACGGGCTGAACCGGCTCGCGCAGGTCCCGTTCCTGGCGAAGGTCGCGAAGAAGGCGGGTGGCATCGACGCCCGCCGCGCCATCCCGCCGATCGCCCGGGAGACCTACACCGCCCAGGCCGCCCGCGGGCTGCCCATGTCGACGGTGCCGGACCTCGGTGTTCCGCCCGGCAGCCGCGGCCCGCTGCTGCTGTGGACCGACACCTTCACCGACCACTTCGACCCGGAGATCGCCGCCGATGCCGTCGCGGTGCTGACCGGGCTCGGGTACCGGGTGGAGCTGCCCCCGCGCAACGTCTGCTGCGGCCTGACCTGGACCTCCACCGGCCAGGTCACCGCGGCCCGCCGGGTGCTGGCGCGCAGCCTGCGCGCGATCGGCCCGGCGCTCGACGCCGGGATCCCGGTCGTCGGGCTGGAGCCGTCCTGCACCGCGGCGCTGCGCAGCGACGCCGCCGAGCTCCTGCCCGACGAGCCCCGGGTGAAGGCCCTGAAGAACCAGGTGTCGACCTTCGCCGAGCTGCTGGCCCGGCATGCCGACGAGCTGTCCGCCGTCGCGGGCGAGGGCAACGGCGCGGCGCTGGTGCAGATCCACTGCCACCAGCACGCCGAGCTGGGCTCCCAGCCCGACCGCGCGGTGCTCGCGGCACTCGGCGTCGACGCCACCGTGCTCGACTCCGGCTGCTGCGGTCTGGCCGGCAACTTCGGCTTCGAGGACGGCCACTACGACGTCTCGATGGCGTGTGCCGAGCGGGCCCTGCTGCCCGCGGTCCGGGCCGCCGACGAGTCCGTGGCCCTGCTGGCCGACGGCTACTCCTGCCGCACCCAGGTCCGCCAGGCCGGCGAACGGGAGCCGGTGCACCTGGCCCAGATCGCGTACCGCGCCCTGCGAGGGTGATCGTCGGGAGTGAGGGGCCCGGTGCCGGATCCGGAACCGGACCCCTCACCCGTGGTGATCATGCAGGGCGCCGACGAGGAGGACCCATGTCCGACGACCGACGGGCGCTGGTGCTGGGCGGCGGCGGGCTGACCGGCATCGCCTGGATGTACGGGCTGCTGGCCGGGCTCCTCGCCGACGGCGTCGACCTGCGGGACGCCGACCTCGTCGTCGGGACCTCGGCGGGGTCGGTGGTGGGCGCCAACCTGGCGGTCGGGCGTGACCCGGCCGCGCTCGCGCAGACCCAGCTCGCCCCGCCGTCCGGGGAGATCGCCGCGACCCTCGGGCTGCGGCTCGCGGTCCGCTACGGTCTCGCCGCGCTCGCCGGCCCGCGCGACGCGACCCGGGTGCGGGCCCGGATCGGCCGCCTCGCCCTCGACGCCGAGACGGTGCCGGAGGCGGATCGGATCGCGGTGATCCGGTCCCGGCTGGACGGCGCCGACTGGCCTGCCGACCGGGACCTGCGGGTGACCGCCGTCGACGCCCACACCGGCGCGTTCCGGGCCTTCGGCCGTGACGACGGCGTCGAGCTCGCCACCGCGGTCGCCGCCAGCTGCGCGGTGCCCGGCGTCTGGCCGCCGGTCACGGCCGCGGGCACCCGCTGGATCGACGGCGGGGCCCGCTCGGCCGCCAACGCCGACCTCGCCGCCGGGTACGGCCGGGTCGTCGTCATCGCGCCGCTCTCCCTGGGGCTCGGTGGGGCCGGGACACCGCGGGTGCAGGCCGAGGCGCTCGGCGCGCTGGCCCGGGTCGCCGTCGTCGAGCCCGACCGGCGTTCGCGCCGGGCGTTCGGGCGCAACCCCCTCGACCCGGCCCGCCGCCCCGCGTCGGCGCGGGCCGGCCGGGCGCAGGCGGCGGACGTCGCCGCCGAGGTCGCACGGGTCTGGCGCTGAGCCGGGCCCGCATTCCCGCCAGAGACGGATCCCACGGGCCGGTATGAGCGTGCGCCGGTGCGGGTAGCCGACGGACATGACTGTTCCCACGATCAAGCTGAACGACGGCCGGCAGATCTCGCAGCTGGGTTTCGGTGTCTTCCAGATCGAGCCCGGTGACACCGCGGACAAGGTCAAGGCGGCCCTGGACCTCGGCTACCGGCACATCGACACCGCGCAGATGTACGGCAACGAGGAGGGCGTCGGCAAGGCCGTCGCCGACTCCGGCATCCCGCGCGACGAGCTGTGGATCACCACCAAGCTGAACAACGACGGGCACAGCCGCGAGGCCGCGGTCCGCAAGCTCGACGAGAGCCTCACCAAGCTCGGCCTCGACCACGTGGACCTCTACCTGATCCACTGGCCGCAGCCGAAGCAGGACCGCTACGTCGAGACCTGGCAGGGCCTCGAGGACGCGCAGAAGGCGGGCAAGGCGCTGTCCATCGGCGTCTCGAACTTCCAGACCGACCACCTCGACCGGCTGGCGAAGGAGACCTCCACGGTCCCGGCGGTCAACCAGATCGAGTTCCACCCGCGCCTGGTGCAGCGCGAGCTGCGCGAGTACCTCCAGCAGCACGACATCGCGCTGGAGGCGTGGAGCCCGATCGGCCAGGGCAAGGGACTGCTCGAGGCGCCCGAGCTGACGGAGATCGCCCAGCGGGTCGGCAAGTCGGCCGCGCAGGTCGTGCTCCGCTGGCACATCCAGCTCGGGAACATCGTGTTCCCGAAGTCGAACAACCCGGAGCGCATCAAGGAGAACTTCGAGATCTTCGACTTCGCGCTGAGCGAGGACGACATCGCCGCGGTGGAGAAGCTCCACACCGGCAAGCGCATCGGCCCGGACCCCGACGACTTCGGCTGATCCGCGCCCCGCGACACCACGGCCCGGCACCCTCGCGCAGGGGCGCCGGGCCGTCGTCGTGACGGGGAGGGTGACGCGTGTCACTCCGGATGTTTCCGGTGGGCACGGCGCCGGTCGTCACCCGACGGGGGCCCGCCCCGGGGCGACCCGGTGGACGTGGGCGCACACGTCCGTACGGTGGGGACGATGTTGGCGATCACCGAGAACGCCGCCGAGGCGATCAAGACCCTGAGCACCGACGCCGAGCTGCCCGAGGACGGGGGCCTGCGCATCTCCGCGCCGGACCCGGCGCAGGGGCTGGAGCTGGCCCTCGCGCAGGCGGGCGACGCGCAGGACACCGTGCTGCGAGGGGAGGGCATCACCGTCTTCCTCGAGCCGGCCGCGGCCCAGCTGCTGGACGACAAGGTCCTCGACGTCCAGCCCGTGGCGACCGAGCAGGGCGAGCAGGAGCTGCGCTTCGCAATCGTCGAGCAGCCCGATGCTGCGGACGCCCCGCAGGCCTGACCCCACCCCGACCGCGCGTCGTGGCCCCACCGGACACCGGTGGGGCCACGGTCGTCCCGGAGCGACTCAGAGTTCGGTGACGGTCCCGTCGCGCACGTCCCAGCGGCGGGTGGCGCGCACCGTGTCGAGCATCCGCCGGTCGTGGGTCACCAGCAGGACGGTCCCGTCGAACTCCTCGACCGCCCGTTCCAGCTGCTCGATGGCGGGCAGGTCGAGGTGGTTGGTCGGCTCGTCGAGCACCAGCAGGTTCACCCCGCGTGCCTGGAGCAGCGCCAGCGCGGCGCGGGTCCGCTCACCGGGCGACAGCGACGCCGCCGTCCGCAGCACCTGGTCGGCGCCCAGGGAGAACTTCGCGAGCAGCGTCCGCACCTCGGACTCCGGCCAGTCCGGCACCTGCTCGCCGAAGGCGCGCAGCAGCGTCGCCTCCCCGAGGAAGGCCCCGCGGGCCTGGTCGATCTCGCCGACCAGCACCCCCGAGCCGAGACCGGCCGAACCCGAGTCCGGGGTGATCCGCCCCAGCAACAGCCCGAGCAGCGTCGACTTGCCCGCCCCGTTCGCACCGGTGACGACGACCCGGTCCGCCCAGCCCACCTGCACGGTGGCCGGGCCGAACGCGAAGTCACCGCGGCGCACGGCGGCGGCGTCGGCCCGCGCGACGACCGACCCGGACCGGGGCGCGGAGGCGATCTCCATCCGCAGCTCCCACTCCTTGCGGGGCTCCTCCACCACCTCCAGCCGCTCGATCGCCCGCTCGGTCTGCCGGGCCTTCGCGGCCTGCTTCTCGCTGGACTCCTGGCGCTGCGCGCGGACGTTCTTGTCCGGGTCCTTCGTCTTGCGCCGGGCGTTGCGCACGCCCTGGGCCATCCAGTTGCGCTGCATGACGGCGCGCTGCTGGAGGGACCCGAGCTTCCCTGCGTACTCCTCGTAGTCCTCGCGGGCGTGCCGCCGGGCCACCTCGCGCTCGGCGAGGTAGGACTCGTAACCGCCGTCGTAGACGTCGATCCGCTGCTGGACCAGGTCCAGCTCGACGATCCGGTTCACCGTGCGTGCCAGGAACTCCCGGTCGTGGCTGACCAGCACGGTCGGCGTGCCCTGCCGGGCGAGGCCGCCCACGAACCGCTCCAGCCGCTCCAGGCCGTCGAGGTCGAGGTCGTTGGTGGGCTCGTCGAGGAGCAGCAGGTCGTAGCGGGACAGCAGCAGCGCGGCGAGGTTCGCCCGCGCCGCCTGCCCACCGGACAGCCCGGTCATCGGGGCGTCCGGACCGACGGCCAGGCCCACCTCGCGCAGCACCTCCCCGGAGCGCTCGTCGAGGTCGGCGCCACCGAGGGCCAGCCAGCGGTCCAGCGCGGCGGCGTAGCGGTCGTCGGCGCCGGGGGTGCCCGACGCCAGCCCCTCCGCCTCGGCGTCCATCGTCGCCTGCGCGTCGGCGACGCCGGTCCGGCGCGCCAGGAACCCGGCGACCGTCTCCCCAGGACGCCGGTCGGGCTCCTGCGGCAGGTGCCCGACGGTCGCGTCGGGCGGGGCCAGCGTCAGCGACCCGTCGTCCGCGGGCCGCGAGCCGGCCAGCACCGTCAGCAGGGTGGACTTGCCGGCGCCGTTGGCACCGACCAGCCCGATGACGTCGCCGGGTGCGACGACGAGGTCCAGCCCGGAGAACAGGGGGCGGTCGCCGTGGCCCGCGGCCAGGCCCGTCACGTGAAGGGTCGCGCTCATGTCGAGCGCAGACGCTACCCCTACAGGTTCGCCCCGAAGAGGCGGTGCAGGGCCTCCCAGTGCCGCTGCTCGGCGTCGTCGTCGTGGGTGGGGGCGTCCGGCACCGCGAAACCGTGCGCGGCCGGGTAGGTCTCCAGGGTCGCCGACACCCCGGCGGCGGAGAACGCGTCGGCGAGGCGCTGCTTCTGCTCGTCGGGGAAGGAGGAGTCGTCGGTCGCGCCGGCCACGTACACCTCGGCCCGGATGCGGTCGGCGAGTCGGTGCACGCTGGTCGGGTCGTCGGTGGCGAGGTTGCCGCCGTGGAACGACGCCGCGGCCGCGACCCGCTCCGGCTGGGTCGCCGCGGTGCGCAGGCTCATCACCCCGCCCATGCAGTAGCCGGTGGTGCCGACCGCCCTGCCGTGGACCTCGGGGCGCGCCAGCAGCGCGGTCACCCAGGCCTCGGCGTCGACCGCCACGAGCTCGGGCGTCAGCGACCGCACCATGCCCATCAGCCGTTCCCGCTCGGGCTGGTCGGAGAACACGGTGGCGAAGTCGAACGGGGCCCAGTCGCCGTGCCGGTGGTAGACGTCGGGCAGCAGCACCGCGTAGCCCAGCGACGCCAGGTGTGCGGCCATGTCGTGGATGGCCGGCCGGACACCGCCGGCGTCGGGGTAGAGGAGCACGCCCGGCCACGGGCCGTCGCCGTCGGGGGTGTGCAGGACGGCGGCGGCGTCGCCGTCGGGGGTGCTGATCGTGAAGTCGGTGCGTGGCACGTCTCCGGCCTCCCGGGGGTGAGCGACGGGTCGACCCCGTTCTACGCCCCCGTTCTACGCCCGGCGAACCGCGTCCCGCCGGGGCGCGACGCGGTTCGGGCGGTACGTACCGGATCAGGTCCCCGGGCGGCGCGGTCCTGGTCGCCCGGGACCCGCGGTGTTCCGGCCTGCCGGGCTCGGACACGGTCCCTCCCCATCGACGGACTTCTGCGCCTGCGTCACGGTAGGGCCCTCGTGGGGCGATTTCACCGGTTCCGGCCGGATCGGTACCGGCCTGGTGCGGACCGCGGTCACCGCGCCGGTACCGTCGTCGCGAGGGGTGATGGGGTGAACGGCTCGACCGCGCAGGCGCGCGTCCTCGTCGACGAGCTGGCGCGAGCCGGTGTCACCGACGCGGTCCTGTGCCCCGGATCCCGCAACGCACCACCCGCGTTCGCGCTGGCCCGGGCCGACGCGTGCGGCACGGTCCGGCTGCACGTGCGCATCGACGAGCGTGCCGCGGGCTTCCTCGCGCTCGGCCTGTCGCTGGCGTCGGGCCGCCCGGTCCCGGTCGTCGTCACGTCCGGGACGGCGGTGGCGAACCTGCACCCCGCGGTGCTGGAGGCGTCGCACTCGGGGGTCCCGCTGCTGGTCCTGACCGCGGACCGGCCGCCGGAGCTGGTCGGCACCGGCGCCAGCCAGACCGTGGACCAGTCCGGTCTGTACGGCGGTGCGGTGCGCTGGGCCGGCGCGCTGCCGGTGCCGCTGGGCAGCACCGAGCCGGAGGCGCGGCGCTGGCGCGCGGTCGTCGCGCGGATGCTCGCCGCGGCCACCGGTGCCGGCGCGGGTGCCCCCGGCCCGGTGCACCTGGACCTGCCCTACACCGACCCGCTCGTGCCCGACGACGACCCGGCCGGGCCGGGCACCGGGCAGCACGACGCCGGTCCGCCGGGCGCGGACCTGCCCGCCGGGCGCCCCGGTGGCGCGCCGTGGACCGCGGTGTCCCGCCCGGTCCGCACGCTGCCGCCGCTGGAACTGGACCCTGGGGCGCGCACGCTCGTCGTCGCCGGGGCGGGCGGGCCCGCGCCGGACCCCTCGCTGCTCGGCGGGGCCCCGCTGGTCGCGGAGCCGTCCTCGCGCTGGTGGCCGCACGCGCTGCGCACCGGCCCGTGGCTGCTCGGCCGCCCCGGGCTGCGCCCCGCCCAGGTCGTCGTGCTCGGCAGGCCCACCCTGCACCGGGGGGTCGCCGCGCTGCTGGCCGACCCGTCGGTGGCGGTGTTCGCCGACCCCGGCCCGGACGGCGCTCCCTGGACCGACGTCGCCGGCACGGTCCGGGCCGTCGGCGCGCTGCCCGCGCTGTCCCCGCCCGAGGACTGGGTGCGGTCCTGGCGCGACGCGGACCAGGTCGCGGCCACGTCCCTCGACGCCGCGCTCGACGACGGCACCGCCGCGGGTGCGCCCGGCCTGCGGCTGGCCCGCGACCTGGTCGCCGCCCAGCCCGACGGCGGGCAGCTCGTCCTCGGCTCGTCGAACCCGGTGCGCGACGTCGCGTTGGCCGCCGTGCCCCGCCCCGGGCTCACCGTGCGGTCCAACCGCGGCGTCGCGGGCATCGACGGGACGGTGTCGACGGCCCTCGGCGCCGCGCTCGCGCACCCGGGCCCGACGGCGCTGCTGCTCGGCGACCTCACGCTGCTGCACGACACCACCGGGCTGGTCGTCGGACCGGGGGAGCCGTCCCCGGACCTGACCGTCACCGTCCTCGACGACGACGGCGGCGGCATCTTCCACCTGCTCGAACAGGGCGGCCCGGCGCACGCCCACGCCTTCGAGCGGGTCTTCGGCACGCCGACCGGGGTGGACGTCGTCGCGCTGGCCCGGGCGGCGGGCTGGGCGGCGACCGACTGGGGCGGCGACGCATGCGAACTCGCGGCCCGGCCGGGTTCGGGACGGCGGCTGGTCCGGGTCGCGGCGCGCCGCGACGGGCTGCGCGACGCGCACGCCGGGCTCCGCCGCACGCTCGCCGCAGCGCTCGACTGAGCCCTCCGGGCCCGCGGTTGCGGCCGGTCGGGGCTCAGCCCTCCAGGGACTCGCGGACCGCGCGCATCTTGGCGGCGGCCTCGCGCACCTCGCCGTCGGGATCGGAGTCGGCGACGATCCCGCACCCGGCGAACAGCCGTGCCGTGCGTCCCTGCAGCTCCGCGCAGCGCAGCGCGATGCCCATCTCGCCGGTGCCCTCGGCGTCGACCCAGCCGACCGGGCCCGCGTAGCGGCCGCGGTCGAGACCCTCGATCTCGGAGATCAGCGCCGTCGCGTCCGGGGTCGGGGTGCCGCCGACGGCGGCGGTCGGGTGCACGGCGCCGACCAGTGTCAGCAGCGACGCGGGCCGGGACGGGTCGAGGCGGGCGTGCACGTCGCTGGACAGGTGCGAGACGTTCGGGAGGGTGAGCACCGTCGGCGCGTCCGGTACGTGCAGCTCGGCCACCAGCGGGCGCAGCGACTCGGCGAGGGAGTCCACGGCGTAGGTGTGCTCGCGGCGGTCCTTCGACGAGCCGATCAGCGCGCCCGCGGTGTCGGCGTCCGGTCCGGACCCGGGCCACATCGTGCCGGCCAGCACCCGCGACTCCACGGTGCGCCCGCGCAGCCGCAGCAGCAGCTCGGGGGTGGCACCGACCAGGCCGTCGACCGCGTAGCTCCAGCACGTCGGGTAGCGCCGGGCCAGCCCGCGGAGCAGGAACCGTGGATCCAGCGGGCGGTCGGCGACGGCGAGCAGGTCGTGCGCGAGCACCACCTTCTCCAGCTCCCCGTCGCGCATCCGCCCGACCGCCGAGGCGACGGCGGCCCGGTACCGGTGCGCGGAGACCTGGCCGTCGGCGTAGCGCAGCCGTCCGCTGGGACGCACCGGCGACGGGACCGGCAGCCTGCCGGGAGTCTCCGGGGCGTCGGCGGTGGTGATCTCGGTGATCCAGGCGCGGTGCCCGCGCCGTCCCACGATCACCCGCGGGACGACGAGCACCGAGCCCGGGCAGCCGTCGGCGAAGGTGAACGAGGCGAACGCGAGGGCGCCGGTGCCGGGGAGGCGGACGTCGTCGTAGCCGGCGCCGGCGTCGAGCCGGTCGACCACACGGCGCCACCAGCGGTCGGCCTCGGCGAAGCGCTCGGGCCCCGACGCGGTGAACCGGGCGACCTCGCCCCAGCCGACCACGCCCTCGCCGTCGCGCACCCAGGACAGCGCCCCGGCGTCGGCGGGCAGCGCGTCCAGCAGCCGCCCGTCGAGTCGCAGGGGGCGTGTCCGGACGCGCAACGCGGTGCTGGCCGGTGCGACGGTCACCCTTCGAGAGTAGGCAACCTCCGCCCGGGAGGCTGGCGTGAGGGGGCGAGGCACCGGACACACCCGAGTGCCGGGGCGCTCCTAGAATCGGGTCCCGTGACCAGTCCGAGCGGCCGTCCCACCGGCGATGTGCTGACCGAGACCTCGGCCGTCGCGGCCCGGCTGCTCCGCCGGACGCGGTACCACCTGCCCGAGATCGTCCTGGTCGTCGCGCTGGTGTGGACGCTGGTCGCGCTGGTGGCGCTGGGCGGCGCGTTCCTGGAGGACGCGGCGATCGACGGCAACCGCGGCACCACCGCCGCGACCGTCCTGCCGGGCTCGGACTACTGGCGCACCCTGGTCAGCTTCGTCGACGACGAGGGCCGGCTGCAGACCCCGGCCGCGGGCATCTCCTACCCGGTCGGGCTCACCCCGGGCGAGAACATCTACGTGGAGTACGACACCGCCGACCCGACGCACGTGCGTGTCGCGGGTCGCACCGCCGTCGACGGGATCCTCCCGATCGCCGGGCTGATCGCGGGCGGCTGGGTCCTCCTCGGGCCGCTGTACGTGTGGCTGCGCCGCCGCCGGGCCCGCACCGGCACCGTCTGAGGCCGCCGGCCCGACCCGGCCCGCGCCGCCCGACTGTGTCGGGCGGTGGGCGGCGATGTCGTGCTTCAGCCCCGCCAGAGCGCCCCGACCTCGGCGACGACCTGCGGCGCCACGACGAGCAGCCCGCCCTCGGGCAGCGGCGTCGACCGGCCGTCGCGGCCCAGCACCAGCGCGCCGGCCTCGGTGGCCAGGCAGAGCGCCCCGGCGATGTCCCACTCGTGGTAGCGGGTCAGCACCGCGGCGACGGCGTTGCCGAGCGCGACCTGGGTGATCGCCAGCGCGGCGGAGCCGAGCACCCGCACGCCGACGTGCGCGGCGCGGGCGCGCTCGACGAACCCGGGCTCGGGATCCTCGGCGCAGATGAGCGACCCGGCGACCCGGGCGGTGCGCCGCTCCGGCACCGGCACGCCGTTGGCCCGGAAGCCGCGCCCGCGGGCGGCGGCGTAGATCTGCCCCCGGCCAGGGTCGGCGACGACGCCCACGGCCGGGCCGTCGCGGTCGACCAGGGCCAGGCTGTAGGCGCACCAGGGCAGGCCCGCGACGTAGTTCGCGGTCCCGTCGACCGGGTCGACGACCCAGCGCAGCGGCGCGGTGTCGGCACCGGCGTCGGCGCCGAACTCCTCGCCGACGACCGGGCAGCCGGGGAACTCCGCGGCCAGCACCCGGCGGGTGTGCCGCTCCAGGGTGCGGTCGGTGTCGGTGACCCAGTCGAAGGGGTTGGCCTTGGCGGAGGCGTCGAGGGAACCGGTGTGCTCGCGACCCAGCGTCGCGGTGATCACCTCGGCGGCGTCGTTGGCCAGCCGGCCCGCGGTCTCGAGGGCACGGGAGAGCAGTGCCGGGTCCACCGGCCGGGGGGACGGCACCAGGGGTGGCACCGTGTGTGGCGGGGTGTGGGGCACGGCCGTCATGCGACCCGAGTGTCCGGGCGGGTGATGTCCCGGCGACGACGCGCGGGTGTCCACCTTGTGCCGGACGCGCCAACTCGTGACCCGCCCACCCGATGTTCTCCCAGGGTTGGGTGGTTGATCACGCCAGGGACCCGACCCGCTGTCCCGACCCCGTCACCGTTCCGGCCGTGCGCGTCGCAATCGTCTCGGAATGCTTCCTGCCGGTGGTCAACGGCGTCACCAACTCGGTGCTGCGGGTGTGCGAGCACCTGCGGGCAGGGGGTCACGACGTCGTGGTGATCGCGCCGGGTACCGGCGAGCCGGACTCCCACGAGGGGATCCCGGTCGTGCGGATCCCGGCCGTCGAGCTGCCGGTGGTGAACTCGATGCCGGTCGGTGTGCCCAGCAGGCGGATCCTGACCGCGCTGCGCCGGTTCCGGCCCGACGTGGTGCACCTGGCGGCGCCGTTCGTCGTCGGGGCGCGGGGGCTGGCGGCGGCGCGGCGCCTCGGCGTGCCGACGGTCGCGATCTACCAGACCGACGTCGCCGGGTTCGCCTCCGCCTACGGGCTCGGGCTGACCGCGCGGGCCGCGTGGCGCTGGACCTGCCGGCTGCACGGCATGGCCGACCGGACCCTCGCACCGTCGAGCTGGGCGACCGGGGCGCTGCGCGAGCGCGGTGTCCCGCGGGTGCACCAGTGGGCGCGCGGCGTCGACACCCGCCGGTTCACCCCGTCGCGGCGCAGCGACGCACTGCGCGGCCGGCTGGCCCCGAACGGCGAGCGGCTCATCGGGTTCGTCGGCCGCCTCGCCCCGGAGAAGCAGGTCGAGCGGCTCGCCGTGCTGGGTGAGCTGCCCGGGACGCGGCTGGTCGTCGTCGGCGACGGCCCCAGCGCCGACGGGTTGCGCGAGCGGCTGCCGTCGGCGGCGTTCCTCGGGCACCGCGGCGGCGACGAGCTCGCGCAGATCTACGCGAGCCTCGACGTATTCGTCCACACCGGACAGGCCGAGACGTTCTGCCAGGCCGTGCAGGAGGCGCTCGCCTCGGGCGTCCCGGTCGTGGCACCCGACGCGGGCGGCCCGCGCGACCTCGTGCTGCCCGACCGCACCGGCTACCTCGTGGCGCCCCGTCCGGACGGCGGAGCGCCCGGCGACCCGGCCACCGACGCCGCCGACCGTGAGCTGGTCGCCGCGGTCGCGGCGCTGTGCGAGCCGCAGCGCAACCGGGAGTTCGGCCTGGCCGCCCGCCAGTCGGTGCTGCGCCGCACCTGGACCGCGGTCGGCGACGAGCTGCTCGCCCACTACGGCGAGGTGCTCCGCGCTGCGGCGCCGGAGCGCGTCGCGGCCTGATCGTCGCGGCCTGATCGTTCTCAGCCTGATCGTTCTTAGCCCGATCGTCGGCCTGATCATCTCAGCCCGATCGGGCCGGCTCCGTAGTCGTGCGGATCCGGGGCCACGGCAGGTCGGCGACGGTGGGTCCATGAGCCGCACCGTCGTCGTCGCGCCCCGTGGCGAGCTCGCCACGGTCGACACCTCCGCCGCCGTCCGCCTGATGTCCCACCTCCTCGACCCCGCGCCCACGGTCCGGTCCGCCGCCCGCGCCGAGGTCCTCGACGCCCCGCACCGGCAGATGCCGCCGGTGCTGTTCGCCCTGTCGGAGAACCTCGTCGCCGACGGCGAGATGGCCGAGGCCGCCCGCTGGTTCTACGCGGGCCAGCTGCGGGCCCGCTACGACGCCTGCCGCTGCACCGACACCACCGCGGCCCAGGCGCTGGCGGTGTTGCGCGACCGGTTCGGCGAGCCGGTGAACCGGTGGGCCTTCGCCGACCCGGCCCGGGTCCGCCGCGCCGCGATCCGCGCCGTCGCCTGGGACCGGGCGGCGCCCCACGACTACGACCACCGCTGGATCGCCCTGCACGGCATGGGCGCCCTCACCGGCGACGGCACCGGGGTGGCCACGCCGTCGGCCGAGTGGGCCGGCGTCGCCGCCCGGGTGCGCGCGGAGTACCTGAGGGGCCTGCGCGAGGTGCTGCGCGAGCAGTTCGGTCAGCGGTGAGGGTCTGCCGGGTCGCCTAAGCTGTGTCCGTGTCCCGCGCCGAGCTCGACAAGAACCCGACCGACGTCGCCCGCATGTTCGACGGCGTCGCCCGGCGCTACGACCTGACCAACACCGCGCTGTCGGGCGGCCAGGACCGCTACTGGCGGATCCAGACCCGCCGTGCCCTCGGGCTCCGCCCGGGAGAGAAGGTCCTCGACCTCGCCGCGGGCACCGCGGTCTCGACCGTCGAGCTGGCGAAGGACGGTGCCTGGTGCGTCGCCGCGGACTTCTCCCTCGGCATGCTGCGGGCCGGTGCCCGCCGGGACGTCCCGAAGGTCGCCGCCGACGCGCTGCACCTGCCCTTCGCCGACGGCAGCTTCGACGCCGTGACCATCTCTTTCGGCCTGCGCAACGTGAACGACACCGTCGCCGGCCTGCACGAGATGGCCCGCGTGACCCGCCCCGGAGGCCGCCTGGTCGTCTGCGAGTTCTCGACGCCGACCTGGGCCCCCTTCCGCGTGCTCTACCAGAACGCGGTCCTCGGTCACGCCCTCCCGGCGATCGCCCGGACGGTCTCGTCGAACCCCGAGGCCTACCTGTACCTGGCCGAGTCGATCCGGGACTGGCCCGACCAGCCCTCGCTCGCCGCCAAGATCGCCGACGCAGGCTGGGAGCGCCCCGCCTGGCGGAACCTGACCTTCGGAGCCGTCGCGCTGCACCGGGCGTACAAGCCGGCCTGACCCCGCCGGTCCTGCCCGCCGTTTCGCCCCGCCCCGCCCCGCCGTTTCGCCCCGTCTCGCCCCGCCCCGCCCCGCCGCGCCGTTCCCGCTCCGCCTCGCCGTCCCGCGCTCTGCCGTCCCGCGCTCTGCCGTCCCGCCCTCTGCAGGCCGGCCCTCTGCAGGCCGGCCCCTGGAGCTGGGATCCCCCCTGGACGCCGGGTTCTGAGGACCGGGACCTACGGATTCGCTTACCAGGTAAGCGAGTTCTCCCGACACTCCCTTGGCTCCAGGGCCCGGTCCGAGGTAGGCCGACTCTCCACCGCGCCGCGTCACGGAATCGCGCCCCCCGGATCTCCCCTGGACCTCGTGGGACGGACGTGCTCGATCCGCCCTCCCGACGAGGAGCCGCGACGAGGAACCCGGCAGGGGAGGGGACCGGTATTCGCTTACCGGGTAAGCGAATACCGCGGTAGTAGGGCGTCGGGGCCGGGGCCGGGGCCGGGGCCGGGGCCGGGTCCGGGTCCGGGTCCGGGTCCGGGTCCGGGCCGCGGCGGGGCGCCCCGGGGCTTGTCGGGCCGGGCGGACCGATCGTCACCACCCGGTGACACCGCGTCGAGCCCCGTTGCGCCGCAAGGACTCCCCGAGCATCGCCCGATCCGCCCACGCGATCACCGCGGCACCGTCCTACACTGCTCGCGCAGTTCGTGAACTTTTTCACAAGGGCGGTGGGGGTCACGCGGCCCGCAGCGCGCCGACCTGCACGGATGCGGATCACATGTGACCTGCACCCCGTGCCAGGTAAGGCTCGCCTGGGTTCTTGGTCACAGGGGGCCGGACATAGGGTCGCCGCGACCGGCTCGTCGATCACCACCAACGACGGTGGCGCCGCGACAACGAAGGTGTAGGAATGCTCGATCCCTATCTCCCGCTCGTCCTGCTGTTCGTGTTGGCGGCGGGCTTCGCGCTGTTCTCGGTCGCGTCCGCGCCGCTGATCGGTCCGCGCCGGTTCAACCGGGCCAAGCTGGACTCCTACGAGTGCGGTATCGAGCCCTCGCCGCAGCCGGTCGTCGGTGGCGGTCGGGTGCCGGTCGCCTACTACCTCACGGCGATGCTGTTCATCCTGTTCGACATCGAGCTGGTGTTCATGTACCCGTACGCCGTCGTCGCCGATGCGGTCGGCGTCTTCGGGTTCGTGGCCATCACGCTCTACATCGCCACGATCGCCTTCGCGTACGCCTATGAGTGGCGTCGCGGCGGGCTCGAGTGGAGCTGAGGCCGTCATGGGACTCGAGGAGAACCTGCCCAGCGGCGTCCTGCTGACCAATGTCGAGAAGCTGGTCAACTGGACCCGGAAGTCGTCGCTCTGGCCCGCCACGTTCGGCCTGGCCTGCTGCGCCATCGAGATGATGACCACCGGCGCCCCGCGCTACGACCTCGCCCGCTTCGGCATGGAGGTCTTCCGGGCCTCGCCGCGCCAGGCGGACCTGATGATCGTCGCGGGCCGGGTGAGCAACAAGATGGCGCCGGTCCTGCGCCAGATCTACGACCAGATGCCCGAGCCGCGCTGGGTCCTGGCCATGGGCGTCTGCGCCAGCTCCGGCGGCATGTTCAACAACTACGCGATCGTCCAGGGCGTGGACCACGTCGTGCCGGTCGACATGTACCTGCCCGGCTGTCCGCCGCGGCCGGAGATGCTGATCGACGCGATCCTCAAGATCCACGCCAAGATCATGGACGAGCCGCTCGGCCCGAAGCGGGCCGCCGAGCTCGCCGAGTCCGGGTACCGGACGCCGATGGTGCCGTCGTCGGTCAAGTACGCGCCGAAGCACAAGCGGCTCGGCGCGCTGAAGACCACGCACACCCCCGACGTCCCGAACTACCTGGAGCCGGGCTCGCAGCCCAAGCCGGCCCCGAACGCGCTCGCGCCGGGGGAGACCATGGAGCTGCCGTCGCTGGCCGACGCCGCCCGCGGAGGTGACGCGACGTGACCGAGCCGACCGGCACCTCCAAGGACGGGACCGAGCCCACCGGCGGCGCGCACTCGTCGTCGCAGGAGAGCGGCGCCGCGGCCGAGCAGCAGCGGGCGGCGGGCGGCGAGGCCCCCGGCGACCTGGCCGGCCCCGAGGACGCGGCCACCCCGTCCGACGCGCTGGGCGGGGCCCGCCCCGCCCAGAAGATGACCGAGACCCGCACGCGCTCGGGCATGTTCGGCGTCCGCGGCTCCGGCGACACCTCCGGCTACGGCGGACTGCGCCTGCCCGGCTGGGCCCCGGCACCGGCCGAGCGGCCCTTCGGCGGCTGGTTCGACGAGTTCGCCGACGAGCTCGGCGCGGCCCTCGACGAACGCAGCATCCCGCGTTCGGCGATCGAGCAGGTCACGATCGACCGCGACGAGATGACCCTCTACGTCGAGCCCGCCCGGCTGCACGAGGTCGCCCGCACCCTGCGCGACGACCCGGGCCTGCGCTTCGAGTTCTGCTCCGGGGTGTCCGGTGTGGACTACTCGGCGCCGGACGGTGCGCCGGTCGACCGACCGCTGCACGTCGTCTACCACCTGCTGTCGATGACCTACCGGCGCCGGGTGCGCCTGGAGGTCGCCCTCGACATCGGAGACGCTGCGAACCCGCCCACCGTGTCCAGCGTCGTCGACGTCTACCCGACGGCCGACTGGCACGAGCGCGAGACCTGGGACATGTACGGCGTCGTCTTCGACGGCCACCCCGCGCTGACCCGGATCCTCATGCCGGACGACTGGGACGGCCACCCCCAGCGCAAGAGCTACCCGCTGGGCGGCATCCCCGTGGAGTACAAGGGCGCGGAGATCCCCCCGCCCGACGAGCGGAGGGCCTACTCGTGACCACCGAGAGCAGCGCACGCGGAACGAGCATCGGCACCGACGCGGACCCCACCACGGGCACCGACCCGTACGCCGCGCCCGGCCGGGAGACCACCGAGGGCACGGTCTACACCGTCACCGGCGGCGACTGGGACGACCTGCTCGAGGTCGAGCACGACGACCGGATCGTCATCAACATGGGCCCGCAGCACCCGTCGACGCACGGGGTGCTGCGCCTGGTCCTGGAGCTGGAGGGCGAGACCGTCACCCAGGGCCGCGCGGTCATCGGCTACCTGCACACCGGTATCGAGAAGAACTGCGAGTACCGGACCTGGACCCAGGGCGTCACCTTCGTGACCCGCGCGGACTACCTGTCCCCGCTGTTCAACGAGGGCGCCTACTGCATGGCCGTCGAGAAGCTGCTGGGCGTCGAGGTCCCGCAGCGGGCCGAGCACCTGCGGGTGCTGCTCTGGGAGCTGAACCGGATCGGCTCGCACCTCGTCGCGCTGGCCACCGGCGGCATGGAGCTGGGCGCGCTGACCGGTATGACCTCCGGCTTCCGGGAGCGCGAGGAGGTGCTCCACCTGCTGGAGTTCCTCACCGGCCTGCGGATGAACCACGCGTTCATCCGGCCCGGCGGGCTGGCCCAGGACATGCCCGAGGGCTGGCAGGACAAGGTCCGCGACTTCCTGAAGGTCATGAACTCCCGGCTGCCCGACTACGACCGGCTGCTCACCGGGCAGCCGATCTGGCGCCAGCGCCTGGAGGGCGTGGGCTATCTGCCCGTCGACGGCTGTCTGGCCCTCGGCGCGTCCGGCCCGATCCTGCGTTCGGCCGGGCTCGCCTGGGACCTGCGCAAGCACATGCCGTACTCGGTGTACGACCAGTACGACTTCGAGGTCCCGACGGCCACCGAGGCCGACTGCTTCGCCCGCTACCGGATGCGCGTCGCCGAGATCCACGAGTCGCTCAAGATCATGGAGCAGGCGGTGACCAAGCTCGACGAGCTGGGGCCGGGCCGCGTCATGGTCGACGACCCGAAGGTCGCCTGGCCCGCGCAGCTGTCGATCGGCAGCGACGGCATGGGCAACACCCTCGAGCACGTCCGCAAGATCATGGGTCAGTCGATGGAGTCGTTGATCCACCACTTCAAGCTGGTCACCGAGGGGTTCCACGTCCCGCCGGGGCAGGCCTACGCGGTCGTCGAGTCCCCGCGCGGCGAGCTCGCGGTGCACGCGGTGTCCGACGGCGGCACCCGCCCGGTCCGCATCCACGTCCGCGACCCCAGCTTCGTGAACCTGCAGACGATGCCCGCGATGAGCGAGGGCGGCCAGGTCGCCGACGTCATCGCGGCCGTCGCCTCGATCGACCCCGTGATGGGAGGTTGCGACCGATGACGGTCCCCCCGCAGGAGAAGAGCCCGGTCTCGCCGGTCTTCGACGAGCTGACCCGGCAGCGCACGGCGGAGATCATCTCCCTCTACCCGGAGTCCCGGTCGGCGCTGCTACCGCTGCTGCACCTGGTGCAGTCGGTCGAGGGCTACGTCAGCCCGGACGGCGTCCGCTACTGCGCCGAGGCCCTCGGGCTCACCACGGCCGAGGTGTCCGCGGTCGCGACGTTCTACACGATGTACAAGCGCTCCCCCTGCGGCGAGCACCTGGTCAGCGTCTGCACCAACACCCTGTGCGCGGCGCTGGGCGGCGACGACATCTACGCCCGCCTGCGCACGCAGCTGGGCACCGAGGACCGCCCGCTGGGCCACGAGGAGACCGCGGGGGAGCCCGGCACCACCGGATCGATCACCCTCGAGCACGCCGAGTGCCTCGCGGCCTGCGACCTCGCCCCGGTGCTGCAGGTCAACTACGAGTACTTCGACAACCAGACCGTCGAGTCCGCTGTGGAGCTCGTCGAGGCACTGCGTCGCGGTGAGCGCCCGCAGCCCACCCGCGGCGCGCCGCTGACCGACCTGCGGACCGTCGAGCTGGAGCTGGCCGGTTTCACCGACGACGCCGGAGGCGTCGACACGACGGCCCGTGTCGAGGGTCCGTCCGGCGCGATCGAGTCGGTGCGCGGGGCCCGGATGGCCCAGGAGAACGGCTGGACCGCTCCGGCGCTGCCCGACGAGCCGCCGGCGATGCCCGCGCTACCGGAGAAGAAGTGATCGCATGAGCACCACCGAGCCCGTGCGCAAGCCGGACCCGATCACACCCGTCCTGACCAGGCGCTGGCTGTCGCCGCGGTCCTGGTCGATCGACACCTACGAGCAGCTGGAGGGCTACACCTCCCTGCGGACCGCGTTCGCCGCCCACCCCGACCAGCTCATCCAGCTGGTCAAGGACTCCGGGCTGCGCGGCCGCGGCGGTGCCGGGTTCCCCACCGGCATGAAGTGGGGGTTCATCCCGCAGGACGACGGCAGCGGCAAGGGGCCCGGCGCGAAGCCGAAGTACCTGGTCATCAACGCCGACGAGGGCGAGCCGGGTACCTGCAAGGACATCCCGACGATGATGGCCGACCCGCACGCCCTCATCGAGGGCTGCATCGTCACCAGCTACGCGATCCGCGCGAACTTCTGCGCGATCTACGTCCGCGGCGAGGCGCTGCACTGCATCCGCAGGCTGCGCGCCGCCGTCCGCGAGGCGAAGGCGAAGGGCTACCTCGGGCGCGACATCCTCGGCTCCGGGTTCGACCTGGAGATCGTGGTGCACGCCGGCGCGGGCGCCTACATCTGCGGCGAGGAGACGGCGCTGCTCGACTCGCTCGAGGGTCGTCGCGGACAGCCCCGGCTCAAGCCGCCGTTCCCGGCGACCGCCGGGCTCTACGCCTGCCCGACCGTCGTCAACAACGTCGAGACCATCGCCAGCGTCCCCGCCATCGTCAACGGCGGCGCGGCCTGGTTCCGCTCGATGGGCCGGGAGAAGTCGCCCGGCCCGAAGATCTACTCGGTCTCCGGGCACGTCGAGCGGCCCGGCCAGTACGAGGCGCCGCTCGGCATCACGCTGCGAGAGCTCCTCGAGCTCGCCGGCGGGATGAAGGACGGGGTCCCGCTGAAGTTCTGGACCCCGGGCGGCTCGTCGACACCGCTGTTCACCGCCGAGCACCTCGACGTCCCGCTGGACTTCGAGGGCGCCGCTGAGGCCGGCTCCATGCTGGGGACGACCGCGGTGCAGGTCTTCAACGAGACCGTCTCGGTGCCGTGGGCGGTCATGAAGTGGACCGAGTTCTACAAGCACGAGAGTTGCGGCAAGTGCACCCCGTGCCGCGAGGGCACCTACTGGCTGGTCCAGGTGCTGCAGCGGATGGTGCGTGGCGAGGGCACCTCGACCGACATCGACACCCTGCTCGACGTCTGCGACAACATCCTCGGCCGCTCCTTCTGCGCCCTCGGCGACGGCGCGACGAGCCCCATCACCAGCGCCATCAAGTACTTCCGCCAGGAGTTCCTGGACCTCATCGCGGAGCAGCCCGATGTGGACCGCCCGGAGCAGCTGGCCGAGCTCACGGGAGCCACCGCATGACCCTCTCTCCCGAGAAGACGACGGAGACACCCGTCCCCGAGGGCCACGTCCGCCTCACCATCGACGGCCAGGTCGTCGACGCCCCCAAGGGCGAGCTGCTGATCCGCACCTGCGAGCGCCTCGGCATCGTGATCCCGCGGTTCTGCGACCACCCGCTCCTCGATCCGGCCGGCGCCTGCCGCCAGTGCCTGGTCGAGGTGGAGATGGGCGGCCGGCCGATGCCGAAGCCGCAGGCCAGCTGCACCATGACCGTCGCCGACGGGATGGTGGTGAAGACGCAAGCCACCTCCGAGCGGGCGGACAAGGCGCAGCAGGGTGTGATGGAGCTGCTGCTCATCAACCACCCGCTGGACTGTCCGATCTGCGACAAGGGCGGCGAGTGCCCGCTGCAGAACCAGGCGATGGCGCACGGTCGGGCGGACTCGCGGTTCGTGGAGAAGAAGCGGACCTTCCCGAAGCCGCTGCCGATCTCCAGCCAGGTGCTGCTCGACCGCGAGCGCTGCGTGCTCTGTCAGCGCTGCACGCGCTTCTCCGAGGAGATCGCCGGCGACCCGTTCATCGACCTGCTCGAGCGCGGGGCGAAGCAGCAGATCGGGATCGCCGAGGACCAGCCGTTCCAGTCCTACTTCTCGGGCAACACGATCCAGATCTGCCCGGTCGGCGCGCTGACCAGTGCCGCCTACCGGTTCCGGTCGCGCCCGTTCGACCTGCGCTCGACCGCGGGGACCTGCGAGCACTGCAGCTCCGGCTGCTCGATGCGCACCGACTCCCGGCGCGGGACCGTGCTGCGCCGCCTCGCCGGCAACGACCCGGAGGTCAACGAGGAGTGGCTCTGCGACAAGGGCCGGTTCGCCTTCCGCTACACCGGTAGCCAGGGCCGCATCACCCGGCCGCTGGTCCGGCGCGCGGACGGCACCCTGACCGAGGCCTCCTGGACCGAGGCGCTGGCCGTCGCCGCGGAGGGGCTGCTCGCGGCCCGCTCGGCCGGTGGGATCGGCGTCCTGCCCGGGGGACGGCTGACCGTCGAGGACGCCTACGCCTACGCCAAGTTCGCCCGCGTCGTCGCCGGCACCAACGACATCGACTTCCGTGCCCGGCCGCACTCGGACGAGGAGCTGGAGTTCCTCGCCGCGCACGTCGTCGGTGGGACGCCCGAGGACTCGGTCACGTTCACCGCGATCGAGAACGCCCCGGCCGTGCTCACCGTCGGCACCGACCCGGAGGAGGAGTCGGGCATCGTCTTCCTCCGCCTGCGCAAGGCGTACCGGAAGAAGGGCCTGCGTCACTTCCAGGTCGGTCCGTTCACCAGCTACGGCGCGGAGAAGACCGGCGCCACCGTGCTGCACGCGGTGCCCGGCGCGGAGGCCGCGGTCGTCGCCGACCCGGGCGCCGACGTCGTCGCCGCGCTGGAGCAGCCGGGTGCGGTGATCCTGGTCGGGGACCGGGCCGCGGAGTCGCCGGGCCTGTACTCGGCGGTGTCCGCGCTCGCCGCCCGCACCGGCGCGGCGATCGGCTGGCTGCCGCGCCGGGCCGGGGACCGCGGTGCGGTCGAGGCGGGCGCGCTGCCCACCCTGCTGCCCGGCGGCCGGCTCGTCACCGACGCCGCCGCCCGCGCCGAGCTGGAGCAGGTCTGGGGTGCCCCCGTGCCGGCCACGCCCGGCCGCGACGGCGACGCGATCCTCGCCGCCGCGGCGAGCGGGGCGCTCGCGGCCCTGGTGGTGGGCGGGGTCGACCCGCAGGACATGGCCGACCCGACGGCGGCGATCACCGCGCTGCGGGAGGTCGGTTTCCTGGTCAGCCTGGAGATCCACACCTCGGCGGTCACCGAGCTCGCCGACGTCGTCCTCCCGGTCGCCCCGGACGCCCAGCGCTCCGGTGCCTACGTCAACTGGGAGGGCCGCCGCCGCGAGTTCGCCGTCGCACTGGACGCGACCGGCGTGCTGCCGGACTGCCGGGTGCTCGACACCCTCGGCGTCGAGATGGACGCGGACCTGTTCACCCAGACCCCGGCCGCCGCGGCGGGGGAGCTGGAGCGGCTCGGTTCGCGCCGCCCCGGCGCCGCCGCGCCGGACCACACGGCGGGCCGGCCCCGGCGTCCCGGCTACGGCCAGGCGGTCCTCGCCACCTCCCGCCAGATGATCGACGACGGCAGCCTCCAGATCGACGAGCCCGCGCTCGCCGGCACGGCGCGGCGGCCCTACGTCAAGGTCAACGCGGCCACCGCGGAGCGGCTCGCGCTGGTCGAGGGTGCCGAGGCGACGGTCCGCACCGACCACGGGGCGATCACCCTGCCGGTCGCGCTGACCGACCTGCCCGACGGCGTCGTCTGGCTGCCGGCCTGCTCGCCCGGCTCGCACGTCCGCCCCACGCTCGGGGTGGGCCACGGTGACCTCGTGACGGTCGGTCCGGCCGGGAACGGAAGCGCGTCGTGAACCTGTCCCAGGTGCCGCCCACCCCGGTGGACCAGCTGACGCACACCCAGGCGCTGCTCGCCGACGACCCGATCTGGCTGATCCTGATCAAGGTCGTCGGGCTGTTCGCGCTCGGCGTCGTGCTGACCCTGTTCATGATCAACTGGGAGCGCAAGGTCGTCGGCCGGATGCAGCACCGTCCGGGCCCGAACCGGACCGGCCCCGGCGGCTGGCTGCAGAGCCTCGCCGACGGTCTGAAGCTGGCGTTCAAGGAAGACATCATGCCGGCGATGGCCGACAAGAAGGTCTACTTCATCGCCCCGGTCATCTCGACGATCCCCGCGTTCGTCGCCTTCTCGGTGATCCCGTTCGGCGGCGAGGTCACGATCTTCGGCGAGCCGACGGTGCTCCAGCTCGTCGACGTCCCGGTCGGCGTGCTCGTGGTGCTGGCCTGTTCCTCGATCGGCGTCTACGGCATCGTGCTCGGCGGCTGGGCATCGGGCTCGCCGTACTCGCTGCTGGGCGCGCTGCGCTCGGCCGCCCAGGTCATCTCCTACGAGATCGCGCTGGGCCTGGCCGTGGTCGGCGTCGTCCTCTACTCCGGCTCGCTGTCCACCGCGACGATCGTCGGGGCGCAGGCGTCGGGCTGGTACTTCTGGCTGCTGCTGCCGAGCTTCGTGGTCTTCGTGATCGCGATGGTCGGCGAGACCAACCGGGCCCCGTTCGACCTCCCCGAGGCCGAGTCGGAGCTGGTCGGCGGGTTCCACACCGAGTACTCGTCGCTGAAGTTCGCACTGTTCTTCCTCGCCGAGTACGTGAACATGGTGACCGTCTCGGCGATGGCGGTGACGCTGTTCCTCGGCGGCGGCATGTGGCCCTGGCCGCTGAGCTTCCTCAACGCCTACGGCTGGATGCAGTTCGTCGCCTTCATCATCAAGGTGCTGCTGTTCCTGTTCGTGTTCATCTGGCTGCGCGGGACGCTGCCGCGGTTCCGCTACGACCAGTTCATGAAGCTGGGCTGGAAGGTCCTGGTCCCGGTCATGCTGGTCTGGATCGTCGCGATCTTCGGCATCCGGGCCTTCGTCAACACCGGCTCGGACAACTACGTGCTGCTGCTGTCGCTGATCGGCTTCGTGCTGGCCGTCGTGCTGGCGGTGGCGTTCCTGCTGCCCGACCGGCAGACCGAGGCACCGCCGGTCGAACCGGCGTCGGACTACCCCGTCCCGCCGCTGGACCTGGTGGTCCCCGACTCACCCCCGAAGCGTCGGAAGGCCGTCACGGCCGGAAAGGACGCGCGCTAGATGTTCGACTTCTTCAAGGGTTTCGGCGTCACCTTCTCGACGATGTTCAAGAAGGTCGTCACCGAGGAGTACCCCGAGGACTTCCCGCCGGCGGCACCGCGCTACCACGGGCGCCACCAGCTCAACCGGCACCCGGACGGGCTGGAGAAGTGCGTCGGCTGCGAGCTGTGCGCCTGGGCCTGCCCGGCCGACGCCATCTACGTCGAGGGCGGGGACAACACCGAGGAGGCGCGGTACTCGCCGGGTGAGCGCTACGGCGCGATCTACCAGATCAACTACCTGCGGTGCATCGGCTGCGGCCTGTGCATCGAGGCCTGCCCGACGCGCTCGCTCACGATGACGAACTTCTACGAGCTGGCCGACGACAACCGGCAGGACCTCATCTACACCAAGGAGCAGCTGATGGCCCCGCTGCTGCCGGGCATGGAGCAGCCGCCGCACCCCATGCGCCTCGGCGAGGACGAGCAGGACTACTACGTCTCCGGCCCGACGCTCGCTGTGCCATCGCCTTCCGGGGCCGCCGCCCAGGACCAGACCAAGGAGCAGGCCCGATGACCACGGCCGCCGCGGTCCTGGCCCAGGCGGCCGGGGAGGTGAGCACCGGCGAGGCGGTCGCGTTCTGGATCCTCGGACCGGTTGCGCTGGCCGGTGCGCTCGGCCTGGTCTTCGCCCGGCACGCGGTGCACGCCGCGCTGCTGCTGGTCCTGACGATGTTCTCGATCGCGGTGCTGTACCTGGTGCAGTCCGCCCCGTTCCTCGGGTTCGTGCAGATCATCGTCTACACCGGCGCCGTGATGATGCTGTTCCTGTTCGTCCTCATGCTGGTCGGACGGGACTCCAAGGACTCGGTGATCGAGGTCCTGCGCGGGCAGCGGGCCGCGGCGCTGGTGTTCGGCGTGGCGCTGGCCGCGCTCCTGGTCGGCGGGCTGGCCCGCGGCCTGACCAGCGTCACCCCCGCGGGGCTGGCGCAGGGCGGGCTCGGGTGGAACGGCAACGTCCCCGGCCTCGGCCGGCTGATCTTCACCGACTACCTGCTGGCGTTCGAGCTGACCGCGGCCCTGCTGATGGTCGCCGCGCTCGGCGCGATGGTGCTGTCCGGCTCGCAGAGCAGCCAGCACACCAAGATCGGCCAGCGCGCGACGGTGCTGAAACGGCTGCGCGGCGAGCACGCCCGCATCTCCCCGCTGCCCGGCCCCGGCGTCTACGCGACGGCGAACTCGGTCGCGGTCCCGGCGATCCTGCCCGACGGCTCGATCGCCCCGGAGTCGCTGTCGGAGATCATCGAGTCGGTCGCGGTCGACGTGCCGGACACGACGACCCCGGACGCGCACGCGCTGACCGGCCGCCCCGCACCCGACCGGACCGCCGCCTCCGGTGAGGCCGCCGACACCGGGGAGCACCGATGAGGCCCGAGTACTACCTGCTGCTCTCGGCGCTGCTGTTCACCATCGGCGCCGTCGGCGTCCTGGTGCGGCGCAACGCCGTGGTCGTGTTCATGTGCATCGAGCTCATGCTGAACGCGGTGAACCTGACCCTGGTCACGTTCTCGCGCATCAACGGCAACCTCGACGGCCAGGTGATGGCCCTGTTCGTGATGGTCGTCGCGGCCTGTGAGGTCGTCGTCGGGCTCGCGATCATCACGGCCATCTTCCGCACCCGCCAGTCGTCGTCGGTGGACGACGCGAACCTCTTGAAGTACTAGGAGCGCGCTGGTGACCGTCCTTCTCGCACAGGCCGCCCCGCAGGCGACCGGCGCCGCTTCGCTGGCCTGGTTGCTGATCGCGCTCCCCGCGGCCGGTGCACTCGTGCTCTTCCTCGCCGGACGGCGGGCCGACGCCTGGGGCCACTGGCTCGGCGTCGCGACCGTCGTCGGCGCGTTCGTCGTCGGTGTGACGATATTCCTGCAGACCCTCGGTCTCCCCGCCGACGAGCGCCTGCGCGAGCAGTCGCTGTGGTCCTGGATGTCCTCCGGCGCGCTGGAGGTCGACTTCGGGCTCCGGATCGACACGCTGTCGCTGACGTTCGTACTGCTGATCACCGGGGTCGGGGCGCTCATCCACCTCTACTCGGTGGGCTACATGAGCCACGACCCGAACCGGCGGCGGTTCTTCGCGCAGCTGAACCTGTTCGTCGCCGCGATGCTGGTGCTGGTCCTCGGCAACAACTTCGTGATGCTCTACCTCGGCTGGGAGGGCGTCGGTCTGGCGTCGTACCTGCTGATCGGCTTCTACCAGGACCGGCCGTCGGCGGCGACGGCGGCGAAGAAGGCGTTCCTGATGAACCGGGTCGGCGACGTCGGCCTGGCGATCGCGATCTTCCTGCTCTGGCTGGAGCTCGGGACCCTGCAGTACACGGAGGTGTTCGCGCGCATCGGCGAGGTCGGCGGCGGCACGGTCCTCGCGATCACGCTGCTGCTCCTGCTCGGCGCCTGCGGCAAGTCCGGCCAGTTCCCGCTGCAGTCCTGGCTCCCGGACGCGATGGAGGGCCCGACCCCGGTCTCGGCCCTGATCCACGCGGCCACGATGGTCACCGCGGGCGTCTACCTCATCGCCCGGGCGTCGCCGATCTACAACCTGTCCGAGACCGGACGGCTGGTCGTCGCGCTCATCGGTGTCGTCACGCTGATGATCGGCGCGATCATCGGCTGCGCCTACGACGACATCAAGAAGGTCCTGGCCTACTCCACGGTCAGCCAGATCGGCTACATGATCCTCGCCGTCGGGCTCGGGCCGGCCGGCTACGCGCTGGGCATCCTGCACCTGCTGACGCACGGCTTCTTCAAGGCCGGGCTCTTCCTCGGCGCCGGTTCGGTCATGCACGCCATGAACGACGACGTCGACATGCGCCGCTTCGGCGGCCTGTGGCGGAAGATGCCGGTCACCTTCGTGACCTTCGGCCTCGGCTACCTCGCGCTGATCGGCTTCCCGTTCCTGTCCGGCTACTTCTCCAAGGACGCGATCATCGAGGCCGCGTTCGCCCAGGAGGGCTGGCAGGGCTGGGTGTTCGGCGGGCTCGCGACGCTCGCGGCCGGTCTCACCGCGTTCTACATGACCCGCCTCATGATCATGACGTTCTTCGGTGCGGAGCGCTGGCGCACGGTGCGGTCCACCGACGGCCGCGACTACCACCCGCACGAGTCCCCGGCGACGATGACCGTCCCGATGATCGTGCTGGCCGTCGGCTCCGTCTTCGGCGGTGGCGTGCTCTACGGGCTGATCCCGGAGTGGCTCGCCCCGGTGGTGGGGGAGCGCGTCGAGCTCGAGGGCGGCGCCCTGCCGCACGCGGTGATCCCGTGGCTGGTGGTCGGCGTCTCGCTGCTCGGCGTGCTGGCGGGTTACCTGTTCGTCGGGCGCTCCCCGGTGCCGGTGCAGCGCCCGCAGCGGGTGTCGCCGGTCGTCGCCGCGGCCCGCGCGGACCTCGGCGCGAACGCCTTCAACGAGGCGTTCATCGAGCGGCCCGGCATCGCGCTGACCCGGCTGCTGGCCTGGTTCGACGACCGCGGCATCGACGGGGCCGTCAACGGCACCGCGTCGGCGTTCGGCGGCGGGTCCGGCCGCCTGCGCCGGCTCCAGACCGGCTTCGTCCGGTCGTACGCACTCTCGATGCTCGGCGGGGCGGTCATCGTCGTCGCCGCGATGCTGGCGGTGAGGTTCGTCTCATGACTCCCCTGGACACGGCTCCCATCGTCCCCGGCTCCGGGGGCAACCCGTTCCTGATCGCCCTGCTGCTGGTGCCGGTGCTCGGCGCACTGGTCATGTACCCGCTGCGTGCCAACACCGGGGCCGCCAAGGCGGTCGCGATGGCGACGGCGCTGCTCGAGCTGGTGCTCGTCGTCGTCGCGTGGGCGCTCTACTCCATCCCCGCGGCGCAGGCCGGCGCCCGGTTCCAGCTCGAGTTCTCGATGTCCTGGATCCCCGCGTTCGGCACGCACATCGCGTTCGGCGTCGACGGGATCGCGCTGGCGCTGATCGGGCTCACCGCGTTCCTGGTGCCCGGGCTGATGCTGTTCGCGTGGGCGGAGAAGCTGCCCGAGGGCCGCTCGGCCGCCGGGTACTTCGCACTGCTGTTGGCGACCCAGGCGACGCTGGTCGGCGTCTTCGCCGCCACCGACGTCTTCCTCTTCTACGTGTTCTTCGAGGCCATGCTGGTCCCGATGTACTTCCTGATCGGCCGTTTCGGCGGGCCGCGACGGCAGTACGCGGCGGTCAAGTTCTTCCTGTACTCGCTGCTCGGCGGCCTGATCATGCTGGCGTCGCTGATCGGGCTGTTCGTCGTCAGCGAGCAGCAGCTGGGCCAGGGCACGTTCACCTGGGCCGAGCTGCAGGCGATGGCGTCGAGCGTGCCGGAGTCGACCCAGGTCTGGCTGTCCCTCGGCTTCTTCGTCGCGTTCGCGATCAAGGCGCCGCTGGTGCCGTTCCACACCTGGCTGCCCGACGCGGGTGCCGAGGCCCCGATCGTGGGTGCGGTGCTGCTGGTCGGCGTGCTCGACAAGGTCGGCACCTACGGCTTCCTGCGCTACCTGCTGCCGCTGTTCCCGCAGGCCAGCCAGGTCCTCGCGCCGCTGGTGCTGGTGCTCGCCGTCGCCGGGATCGTCTACGCCGCGCTGCTGGCGGTCGCCCAGACCGACATGGGTCGGTTCGTCGCCTACACCTCGGTGGCACACTTCGGCTTCATCGCGCTCGGGGTGTTCGCGTTCTCCAGCCAGGCCTTCGCCGGCGCGACGCTGTACATGGTCAACCACGGTCTCTCGACCGGCATGCTGTTCGTGATGGTCGGCGTGCTGATCAGCCGCGGCGGCTCGCGCCTGATCGCCGACTACGGCGGCGTCGCGAGGATCGCGCCGGTGATGGCGGGCTGCCTGCTGCTGGCCGGGATGAGTTCGCTGGCGCTGCCCGGCACGAACTCGTTCGTCTCGGAGTTCCTGGTGCTGGTCGGGTCGTTCCCGAACCGGCCGGTGTTCACCGTGATCGCGACGATCGGCATCATCTTCGCCGCTCTCTACGTGCTCTGGTTCTACCAGCGCACGATGCAGGGCCCGGTGCGCGGCACCGCGGTCATGGCGGCGCTGGAGCGCGGTGGCGCGGGCGGCCCGGGGTCGATGATCGACCCGGCGGTCGCCGCGCAGCGCACGGGCTCCGGCTTCCCCGACCTCACGGCCCGTGAGATCGGCGTGCTCGCGCCGCTGGTCGTCGCGATCGTGGTGCTCGGCTTCTACCCGGGCCCCGTGCTCGACCTGATCAACCCGTCGGTGACGGCGACGATGACCGAGCTCGGCCTGCCCGACCCGGTCGTCGCTGGAGGGATCGCTCGATGAGCTCGTTGGTTCTCCCCGCCCAGGTGGCCCCGATCGAGATGCCCGCGGTCGACTGGGCGGCCACCGCGCCGCTGTGGATCGTGTTCGCGGGTGCCTGCGTGTCGGTGCTGCTGGAGGCGTTCCTCCCGCGGCACCAGCGCTGGCCCGTGCAGGTGCTGCTGACCGGCCTGACGCTGGTCGCGGCGCTCGTCGCGCTGGCCGGGTACGCGCTCGGGTCCCCGGCCGCCGTGCTGACCTTCGGCACCGCGTTGTCGGTGGACGCGCCCTCGCTCTTCCTGTGGGGCACGTTGATCGTCCTCGCGATCCCCAGCCTGCTGCTGATCGCGGACCGGTCGGTGGAGCCGGGCGGGGTGTTCGTCGCCTCGGCCGCCGAGCGGGCCGCGGTCCGCGCCGGCGGCGGCCCGGCCACCCCGGTCGGCGGTGAGCACGTCGACCGCTCCTACGGGGCGCCCGACGAGGCACCGACGATGCAGACCGAGCCGTTCCCGTTCGTGCTGTTCGCGCTCGGCGGCATGATGGCCTTCGTCGCGGCGAACGACCTGCTGACGATGTTCATCGCGCTCGAGGTCCTGTCGCTGCCGCTGTACCTGATGTGCGGGCTGGCGCGCCGCCGCCGGCTGCTGTCGCAGGAGTCCGCGGTCAAGTACTTCCTGCTGGGTGCGTTCGGCTCGGCGTTCTTCCTCTACGGCATCGCGCTGCTCTACGGCTACGCGGGCTCGGTGCGCCTCTCGGCGATCTCGCAGGCCGCCGCGGGCACCCTGGCCTCGGACACGCTGCTGTTCGCGGGTCTGGCGCTGCTGCTGGTGGGGCTGCTGTTCAAGGGCTCGGTGGCCCCGTTCCACACCTGGACCCCGGACGTCTACCAGGGCGCCCCGACGCCGGTCACGGCGTTCATGGCGGCCTGCACGAAGGTCGCCGCGTTCGGCGCGATCGCCCGGGTGCTCTACGTCGGCTTCGGCAGCACCGTGTGGGAGTGGCGCGGCGTGCTGTGGGTGGTCGCGGTCGTGTCGATGGTCGTCGGCGCGGTGCTGGGGCTCACCCAGACCGACGTGAAGCGCATGATCGCCTACTCCTCGATCGCGCACGCCGGGTTCATCCTGCTCGGCGCGATGGCGCTGACCCCGCAGGGCACCGTGGGCCTGATGTTCTACCTGCTGGCCTACGGCTTCACGACGGTCGCGGTCTTCGGGATCATCTCGCTGGTCCGCACCGGTGACGGCGAGGCCTCGGACCTGGCGGCCTGGGCGGGCCTGGCGAAGCGGTCCCCGCTCGTCGCCGGGATCATGACGTTCCTGCTGCTCGCGCTCGCCGGGATCCCGCTGACCAGCGGGTTCACCGCCAAGTTCGCGGTGTTCTCGGCGGCGTCGGCGGACGGCATGGTGCCGCTCGTGGTGATCGCGCTGGTCGCGTCCGCGGTGGCCGCGTTCTTCTACCTGCGCATCGTGGTGCTCATGTACTTCTCCGAGCCCGCCCAGGACGGTCCGGCCGTCGTCGTGCCCGGGGCGTTCACCACCGTGGCCATCACATTGGGCACGCTGGCGACCCTCGTTCTCGGGATTCTTCCCACACCTGTCCTCGAATGGGCCGCCAGCGGCGCGTTCGCGGGCTGAGATTCGTACGCTGTGGGGGTGGAGACACAGAGCGTGGCCGGGATCCGGATGGCCGATCCGGTCCTGGCCGAGGCCACGGCGGACGGGCTGAAGCGGGTCGAGGACCTGCTGCACCGCGAGGTGCACAGCGACTACGAGTTCGTCACCGAGACCTCGTTGCACCTCATCGAGGCCGGCGGGAAGCGGTTCCGGCCGCTGTTCACGCTGCTCGCGGCCCAGGTGGGACCGCATCCCGAACGCGACGAGGTGATCACGGCGGCCGCCGTGGTGGAGCTGATCCACCTGGCGACGCTGTACCACGACGACGTGATGGACGAGGCGTCCATGCGGCGGGGCGCGGAGTCCGCGAACTCCCGCTGGGACAACTCGGTCGCGATCCTGACCGGGGACTTCCTGTTCGCACACGCGTCGCGGCTGGTGGCCGACCTCGGCCCGGACGCGGTGCGGATCATCGCCGAGACGTTCGCCCTGCTGGTGACCGGCCAGATGCGCGAGACCCGCGGCCCCAAGGCGTCGGACGACCCGGTGCAGCACTACCTGCGGGTGGTCGCGGAGAAGACCGGGTCGCTCATCGCGACCTCGGGTCGTTACGGCGGCATGTTCTCCGGTGCGCCGACCGAGCACGTCGAGGCGCTGCGGACCTTCGGCGAGGTCATCGGGGCCGCGTTCCAGATCTCCGACGACATCATCGACATCGCGTCGCCGTCGGACGACTCGGGCAAGACGCCCGGCACCGACCTGCGCGAGGGCGTGCACACCCTGCCGATGCTCTACGCCCTGCGCGACGGCGACGACTCCGCCGACGCGCGCAGGCTGCGGCAGCTGCTGGCCGCCCCGATCAGCGACGACGACGAGGTGGCCGAGGCGCTGGAGCTGCTCCGCTCCGGTGACGCGCTGGTCAAGGCCCGCGAGACCGTCGCCGGGTACGCCGACCGCGCGCGTGCCGAGCTGGCGGTGCTGCCGCCGTGCCCGGCGATCGAGGCGCTGCGGACGCTGACCGACTACACGGTGGAGCGGGTGGGCTGAGCCGCCGGTGGGCGTCGCCGTCGCAGCAGGTCGACGGTGAACACCACCAGAGCCAGCCAGACGAGGGCGAACCCCGCCCAGCGGGCCGGGGCCATCGGCTGTCCGACGACCAGCACGCCCCACAGGAACTGCAGCGTGGGGTTGACGTAGAGCAGCACCCCGAGGGTCGTGAGCGGCAGCCGTCGCGCCGCGGCGCCGTAGAGCAGCAGCGGCAGCGCGGTCGCCGGACCCGCGGACAGCATGAGCAGCAGGTGCCACGGCCCGTGCCCGGTGAACGTGCCGCCGCCGGTGAGCGCCAGGACGACGAGGAACACCGCGGCCGGTACGACGAGCACGAGGCCCTCCGCGGTCAGCCCGGCCGCGGCGGGCAGCGGCGCGGTCGCCTTGAACAGCCCGTAGATCCCGAACGAGCAGGCCAGGGCCATCGACAGCCACGGCACCGTGTCGTTGCCGACGGCGATGACCACGACGGCCGTCGCCGCCAGCCCCAGCGCCACCCACTGCGCGGGCCGCAGCCGCTCCCGCAGGACGAGGACGCCGAACAGCACCCCGACCAGCGGGGTCATGTAGTAGCCGAGCGCGGACTCGACGACCAGCCCAACCGAGACGCCCCAGATGAACAGGCCCCAGTTCACCGCGATGAACACCGCGGCGGCGGCCGTCGCGAGCCACCCGCGGAGACCGAGCCCGCGCACGTCGCCCCAGCCGCGCAGCACGGTCAGCACCACCGCCATCAGCACGGCGGTCCACAGCACGCGGTGGGCGAGGACCTCCAGCGGCGCCGCGGGGTCCAGCAGCGGCCAGAACGCCGGGAACAGACCCCACAGCACGTACGCGCCGACGCCCGCGGCGAGCCCGGCGGGGTTCCGCTCACTCCGTTCGGGTGTGGTTCGTTCGGGGGAACGGGCGGCGGTCATGGTCGCTTCGGGTGGTGGGTCACGGGCACGATGATCCGGTACGGGTGTGCCACCGCGCGCGGTGACGGCGAGGCGGGCACGATCCGTGATACCAAGCACGGCGACAGCGGTCCGGGAGGGTCCCGGGCGGACGGAGGTCCGGCATGGGCTGGATGTGGGTACTGCTGGCGGTGCTCGTGGTACTCGTGGCGGCAGGGGTGCTGGTGTCCCGCCGCCGCGCAGGGGCCGTCGAGGACGGTCCGGAGGCCACGGGTGCGCCCGACACGGTGGAGGCGTCCGACGGGCCCGGCCCGGGGAGCGGACCCGGGACCGTGGGGCTGTTCGAGCCCGTCGGGGAGGCCGACCCGGACCGGGTGACCGGGGCGACCACACCGCCGCCGGACGGCGCACCGCCACCGTCCGCCGTGGCCGACGGTGCGGGGGAGCAGGTCGTCCCCCCGGCAGCCCGCCCCGGGGTGGCCGCGGACGTGCCGGCCGGCTCCGAGGCGCCCGGTCCCTCGCCGGCCGCCGCGAGCGGGACCGCGGCCACGGGTGGGACCGCCGCCGTGGGCGGGACCGGCCCCACCGGGGCTGACGGACCCGTCGGCCTCACCGGGGCGGACGGACCCGCGACCGACGGACCCGCGACCGACGAACCCGTTGCCGTAGCCCAGGACGCCCCGGCCCGCGGCGACCTGGCCCACGGGCACGACAGCGCTGCCCAGGATGAGCCGGCCGAGGGCGATCTGGCCGAGAGCGGTCCGACCGAGGAGGCCCCGGCCGAGGACGGCCCGGCCGACGGCAGCGCGGCTCACGACGCCCCGGCCCAGGTCGCCGCGGCTCGCGATGATCTGGCCGAGGGCGGTCTGACCGAGGACGCGTCGGCCGAGAAAGCCCCGGCCGACGGCGACGCGGCCCAGGACGACGCGGCAGCCCCCGCCGCACCGGTCGTGGGGGAACCGGGCGGCAGCGCCGGAGCACCGGACGGTGCCACGGCCCCCGCGGTGCCCCTTCCTCGCCCCGAGAGCAACCCCGCGCCGCAGGACGGGGTGGCCGAGGACGACGACGAGCCGTCCGGCCGGCACGCCCTGCGCGACGACGTCGAACCGGCGCCGCTGCCCGAGCCGGCCCCCGCGTCGGACGACGACGGCCCGCCCGCACCGTTGCCGATCCCGTCGCGGACGCGGCAGCCCGCCGGTGGTTCGGCGCTGGCGGCGCTCGACTCCCTGATCATCGGCCCGTCGGCGGCGTCCGAGCCGCTGCCCCCGGGCGTGCGGCCCGGCCCGTACCCGGACTCGGTGCTCGCACCCGCCGACGGCGGCGACCCTCCCGAGACGCACCGGGTGAAGGTGCACAGCGGGTCGCGGCGGTTCCACCCGCCCGAGTCGCCGTACTACGTCCGTACGCGGGCGGACCTGTACTTCACCGCGGAGGGCGCCGCCCGGGCGGCCGGGTTCATCGCGTGGAACGAACGTCCCGGGGCCCGCTGAGCCCGGACACCGGTGGACGCACGACGGCCCCGGTACTCCCTGGAAGGAGTGCCGGGGCCGTCGTCGGTCGCGGGCCGGTCCTAGACGATGGTCCAGGTGTCGCGGCCGTTGAGCAGGGCCTGCAGGTCGGCGTCGGGCTTGGCGTCCTTCGCGGCCTGGACCTGGGCGCGTGCGGCGTCGTCGTAGGTGGGGCGGTCGGTGCTGCGGAAGACCCCGGTGACGGTGTGGGTGAGGTCCTGGTCCGAGAGCCGGGACAGGGCGAAGGCGAGCTCGTGGTCGGTCTGGTCGTGGACCACGATCGTCGCGGGGTCGACCGACGCGGTCTCGACGACGGCGAGGCCGAACCCGTCCTGGACGACCGCGTGCGAGCCGCGTCCGTCCTCACCCGGGGCGCCGAAGGTGATCGGCTCGCCGTGGGTGAGGGGGATGAGCCGGTTCTCGTTGTCGCCGCGGCGCAGGACGTCGAAGCTGCCGTCGTTGAAGATGGGGCAGTCCTGGAAGATCTCGACCAGGGCGGAACCGCGGTGCTCGGCGGCGGCCTGCAGCACGGCGGTGAGGCTCTTGCGGTCGGAGTCCAGGGCGCGCCCGACGAACGACGCCTCGGCGCCCAGCGCCAGCGAGATCGGGTTGAACGGGTGGTCGAGCGAGCCCATGGGGGTGGACTTGGTGACCTTCCCGACCTCGGAGGTGGGCGAGTACTGGCCCTTGGTCAGGCCATAGATCCGGTTGTTGAACAGCAGGATCTTGATGTTGACGTTGCGGCGCAGCGCGTGGATGAGGTGGTTGCCGCCGATGGACAGGGCGTCGCCGTCACCGGTGACGACCCACACCGACAGGTCCTCCCGCGAGGTCGCCAGCCCGGTCGCGATCGTCGGGGCACGCCCGTGGATGGAGTGCATCCCGTAGGTGTTGAGGTAGTACGGGAAACGGCTCGAGCAGCCGATCCCGGAGACGAACACGGTGTTCTCGCGCTTGATGCCCAGGGTGGGCAGGAACTGGCGGACCGCGGCGAGGACGGCGTAGTCGCCGCAGCCGGGACACCAGCGGACCTCCTGGTCGGAGGTGTAGTCCTTCGCGGTCTGCTTCGCGTCCGTCGTCGGGACCCCGTCGAGGCCGCCGATGGACGGCAGACCGAGATCGGTGGCGGTCATGCCTGCGCTCCAGTGGTCTCGTTGGCGGGCCGTGGGGTGGTGTCGGCCGCGGACTCCGGGTGCTTGCCGGTGAGGTAGTCCAGGAACACGTCCTGCAGCTCCTCGGCGCCGAAGGGGAGCCCGGCGACCTTGGTGTAGCTCTTGACGTCGACCAGGTGGCGGGCGCGCAGCAGCATGGCGAGCTGGCCGAGGTTCATCTCGGGGCAGAGCACCGTGCGGTAGCGGCCCAGGATCTCGCCGAGGTTGGCCGGCATCGGGTTGAGGTTGCGCAGGTGCACCGTGGCGACCGAGTGGCCGAGCTTGCGCACCCGCCGCGCCGCGGCGTTGATCGGGCCGAAGGTCGACCCCCAGCCGACGACGAGGAAGTCCGCGTCGCCGTCGGGGTCGTCGACCACGAGGTCCGGCACCTCGATGCCGTCGATCTTGGCCTGGCGCAGCCGGACCATGCGGTCGTGGTTGTCGGGGTCGTAGGAGATCGAGCCGCGCCCGTCGGCCTTCTCCAGCCCGCCCACGCGGTGCTCCAGACCCGCGGTGCCGGGGATCGCCCACGGCCGGGCCAGGGTCTCGGGGTCACGCAGGTACGGCCAGAACTCGCCGGACCCGTCGGGGGCGTTGGGCTCGGTCGCGAACCCCGGGTCCACCGTCGGCAGGGTCTCGACGTCGGGGATCTTCCACGGCTCGGAGCCGTTGGCCAGCGCGCCGTCGGACAGCAGCATCACCGGGGTGCGGTAGCGCACGGCCATCGCGGCGGCCTCGACCGCGGCGATGAAGCAGTCGCCGGGGGTGCAGGGGGCGATCACCGGGAGCGGGGCCTCGCCGTTGCGCCCGTGCAGGGCCTGGAGCAGGTCGGCCTGCTCGGTCTTGGTGGGCAGCCCCGTCGAGGGGCCGCCGCGCTGCACGTCGATCACCAGCAGCGGAAGCTCCAGGGCCACGGCCAGGCCGACGGTCTCGGCCTTGAGCGCGATCCCCGGACCCGAGGTGGTGGTGACGCCGAGCGCGCCGCCGAACGACGCGCCCAGCGCCGCGCCGACGCCGGAGATCTCGTCCTCGGCCTGGAAGGTGGTCACGCCGAAGGCCTTGTGCTTGGACAGCTCGTGGAGGATGTCCGAGGCCGGGGTGATCGGGTAGGTGCCCAGGAACACCGGCAGGCTCGTCGTGCGTCCGGCGGCGATGATCCCGTACGCCAGCGCGACGTTCCCGGTGATCTGCCGGTAGGTCCCCGGCGCCAGCCGGGCCGGGGCGACCTCGTAGGTGACCGCGAACGCCTCGGTCGTCTCGCCGTAGGCGTGCCCGGCGCGGAAGGCCAGGATGTTGGCCTCGGCGATGTCGGGCTTCTTCGCGAACTTCTCCCGCAGGAACCGCTCGGTCGACTCCGAGGGCCGGTGGTACATCCACGACAGCAGACCCAGGGCGAACATGTTCTTCGCCCGCTCGGCGTCCTTCTTGGACAGCCCGGTCTCCTCCAGGGCGCCTCGGGTCAGGGTCGCCATCGCGACCCCGTGCACCGCGTAGGGCTCCAGGGAGCCGTCCTCGAGCGGGTTCGCCGCGTACCCGACCTTGGTCAGGTTCCGCTTGGTGAACTCGTCGGTGTTCACGATCAGCACGCCGCCGTGGGGCAGGTCGCCGATGTTGGCCTTCAACGCCGCCGGGTTCATCGCGACCAGCACGTCCGGGCGGTCCCCCGGAGTGAGGATGTCGTAGTTCGCGAAGTGCAGCTGGAACGACGACACCCCGGGCAGCGTCCCGGCAGGAGCCCGGATCTCCGCGGGGAAGTTCGGCAGCGTCGACAGGTCGTTGCCGAAGTTCGCGGTCTCGGAGGTGAAGCGGTCACCCGTCAGCTGCATGCCGTCACCGGAGTCGCCGGCGAACCGGATGACCACCCGGTCGCGCTGCACGACCTCGGAGTCGCGTGCCTCGACGGGAGTGTCGCTGGTCGTCATGGGCTGATGGTCCCCAGTTCGGCGTCGAATTGTCCCTCGATACATCGAGGTTAACTCCCGGTTCGTCCCCCTGTCCGGAGACCCGGGATCACGTCACATGGCCCGCGTCACGTTCGTGCCGCGGGTCACTTCCTGCTGATCTTCTTCTGCAGCGCCGCGACGCGTTCCGCGAACGCCTCGGAGTGCACGGTCTCGGCCTGGGCGCGGACCTCGATGTCGGTGGCGTCGGCGTGCGCGTCGAGCCGGGCGGTGATCCGCATCGTCGCCTTGGTCGTGACGATCAGGTCCCGCGGCGCGGCGGCGGCCCGGCCCGCGAGCTCACGGGCGCCGGCCATCAGGTCCTCGTCGCTGTCGTAGGCGCGCCAGACCAGACCGACGCGCTCGGCCTCGCGGGCGTCGAGGACGTCGCCGAACAGGGTCATCGCGGCGCTGCCCTGGGCGCCGAGAGCGCGCTGGGCCATCCACGTGTAGCCGCCGCCGGGGTGCAGGCCCAGCTGCATGAAGCGGACGTCGAACCGTGCGGTCGGGCCGGCCAGCCGGACGTCGCAGGCCAGGGCGAGGTTGATCCCCGCGCCGACGGCGGCGCCGTTGACCGCGGCCAGGGTCGGCAGCGGGGAGGAGGCGATGGCGAGGAACCCGGAGTAGACGCGCTTGAGCGTCGCCGGGTCGGCCTGCTGCAGCTCCGCGAGGTCGCCGCCGGCGCAGAACGCGGGCTCCTGACCGGTGACGACGATCGCGCCGACCGAGTCGTCGGCGTTCGCGGCCTCGACGGCGGCGACGAGCTTCTGCGACAGGTCCAGGTTCAGCGCGTTGCGTCGTGCCGGGTTCGACACGGTGAGCACCGCGACACCGTCGGTGACCTCGGTCCGGACCTCTGTCGTGACATCGCCGTCGCTCATGGGCCCGACTCTTCCACGCCGGGCCGGCCTCCCGCACGTGGCGGGTGCCCCGGGCCGGGCCCCGGTCACACCCGGGAACGCGCTGCCCGGTTCGTCCGTTGAGAAGGGTGACCCCAGCAGGACCGCACGGAAAGGTGACCCCGGCGTGCACAGCCACATGAACGGTCTGAAGACGGCCGTCCTCCTCGGCGCGATGAGCGCCCTGATCCTCGCGATCGGCGGGGTCCTGGGTGGCCGCGGCGGACTGGTCATCGCCCTGGTCGTCGCGTTCGCCGTGAACGGGTGGGCCTACTTCAACTCGGCGAAGATGGCGCTGCGGTCGATGCACGCCCAGCCGATCACCGAGGCCGAGTACCCCCAGCTGTTCCGGATCGTCCGCGAGCTGAGCCAGCGGGCCCGCCAGCCCATGCCGTCGCTGCACATCAGCCCGACCGACGCACCCAACGCGTTCGCCACCGGCCGCAACCCGCGGCACGCCGCGGTGTGCGTGACCACCGGTCTGCTGCACCTCCTCGACGAGCGCGAGCTGCGCGCGGTCATCGGCCACGAGCTCAGCCACGTCTACAACCGCGACATCCTGATCTCGTCGATCGCCGGAGCGCTCGCCTCGGCGGTGTCGTTCCTCGCGAACTTCGCGATGTTCGCCTCGATCTTCGGCGGCAACGACGAGGACCGCCCGAACCCGATCGCGATCATCCTGGTCGCGCTCCTCGGCCCGATCGCGGCCGGCGTGGTGCAGATGGCCGTCAGCCGGTCGCGGGAGTACCAGGCCGACGCCTCGGGGGCCGAGCTCACCGGGGACCCGTTGGGCCTGGCCTCGGCGCTGCACAAGCTCAAGTACGGCACCGCGGCCGCCCCGCTGCCCCCGGACCCGCGGCTCACGGCGCAGTCGCACCTGATGATCGCGAACCCGTTCCGGCCCGGCGAGAAGATGGCGAGGTGGTTCTCCACCCACCCGCCGATCGAGGACCGGATCGCGCGGCTCCAGCAGATGGTTCGCCGCTGACCGGACCGTTCCGGGGGTGGTTGCGCGACCCCGGGTCGCTGTTCCGTAACGGTTCGGGGTGCCGGGAGCGATGAAGCTCTCAGAGCAGAGCTCCCCCTGCGGAAGAGGACCCATGAGCGAGACCCCGTCCCAGAAGCCCCGCCACGCGCTCACCGACACCGGTGAGACCCCGTCGGTGCCGCTCCAGGGTGGCCCGGTCGAGGTCCCGTCACCGGCCCGCCCGGGGGACGACGTGGTCACCGAGGCCGGCCCGGACGAGCCGGTCGTGCTGCCGTCGGCCCGACCGTCCTCGGACGCCGACACCCCGGTCGCGCCGACGGTCGCCGAGGCGGACACCACGACCGCCTCCGACCCGGACCCGGTCACGGACGCTCCTGCCGCACCCACCCCCGCCGCGGGAACGACGCCGCCGGAGCCCCGCTCCTCCCGCCCCGCGGCGCCGCACACGGCGCCGGGCGGCGGGTCCTCCGCCGACGCACCGACCACCGCGCTGCCCGTCGTCCCGCGCCCCCGCGACGCAGTCGGGCCCGGCGGCCGGCGTCCCGGCCAGGTCCCGCCACGGCAGGTCCCGGGCGGCTACGTTCCCGGCCACGTTCCGCCCCGGCAGGCCCCGGGCGGTCACGTCCCCGGGCAGTACGCCCCGGCGGGCCCGCGACACCCGGCCCGCCCGCCCGCGGCCCGGCATCCCCTCACGGGCCGGCCCCCGGCGGGCCAGCGCCCGCCCGTGCGGTTCCCGTCGGGCCCCCCGGCCCAGGCCCCGACCGTCCGGCGGCACCCCGAGCCGGTCCGCCGGGCCCCGCTTCCCGAGCCGGTCCGTCAGGCCCCGCTCCCCGAGGGTGGCGCGACCCGGACCTCCGGCGGATTCCGGCTGCCCGACTTTCCGGCTCGCACCCGGCCGGTGCTGCCGGCCGTCCTGGGTGCCGCGGCCGCGGTCGTCATGGCTCTCGGCATCGTCGCCGGGGTCACCGGTACCTCGGACGCGTCCCCGGCGCCGGTGCCCGCCCCGGTGTCCACCCCCTGACCGATCTGTTTGTATCCCCGCCGTGGGGATCTCCTGGGACGACTACCGCAACCACGACGCCGTCGGGCTGGCCGCGCTCGTCGCGGCGGGTGAGGTGAGCGCAGCCGACCTTCTGGAGGCCGCCGTCGCCCGTGCCGACGCCGTCGAGCCGGGCATCAACGCCATCCGGCTGCGGCTCGACGACGCCGCCCGCTCCCGCGCACGCGGCCCGCTGAGCGGGCCGTTCGCGGGTGTCCCGTTCCTGGTGAAGGACCTCGCCCAGCACATCGCCGGGGTCCCGACGGCGTCCGGTTCCCGCCCGCTCGCCGACCACCCGCGACCCGAGACGTCGACGGTGGTCCGACGCTGGACCGAGGCCGGTCTCGTGGTGTTCGGACGGACGGCGACTCCCGAGTTCGGCGCCCGTGCCGTCACCGAGCCCGCGCTCGGCGGGCCGACCCGCAACCCGTGGGACCCCGCCCGCACCCCCGGCGGCAGCTCCGGGGGGTCCGCCGCGGCCGTCGCCGCCGGGATCGTCCCCGCGGCCGGCGCGAGCGACGGCGGCGGCTCCATCCGCATCCCGGCCGCCGCCTGCGGGCTGTTCGGGCTCAAGCCCGGCCGCGGCGTGACGCCGTCCGGGCCGGACGTCGCGGAGGGCTTCCACGGCGCGGCGGTACAGGGCGTGCTGTCGCGGACCGTGCGGGACTCGGCCGCGCTGCTCGACGTGACGGCCGGGCCGGAACCGGAGGGTCCCTACGTCGTGCGCCCGCCGGAGCGCCCCTACGCCGACGCCGTCCGGGACGACCCGGCGCCGCTGCGGATCGGGCTGGCCACCGCGTCGCCGCTGGGTACCGAGGTCGACCCGGAGGCGGTCGCCGCGGCCACCGACGCCGCCGAGCTGTTGACCTCGCTCGGGCACGTCGTGGAGGAGTCCGCCCCAGCCCTCGACGGCCGGGCGCTGGCCACCGACTTCCTCACCACCTGGTTCTCCACGATCTCGGCCCAGGTGGCCTCGGCGCGGGCGCTGACCGGCTGCGGCGACGACGCCTTCGAGACGGAGACGCGGGTGATGGCCGCCATCGGGCGTGCCACCCCCGCGCCGGACTACCTCGCCGCGCTCGCCCGCCGCCAGGACCACACCCGCGCACTGGCCACGTTCCACGAGCGCTACGACCTGCTCCTCACCCCGACCCTGGCCCGGCCGCCGTGGCCGATCGGGGAGCTGGGGCTGCCGGCCGTGGCCCGGATCGGGGCGCAGGCGCTGCTGCGGGCCGGCGCGTCCGGCCTGTTCGGACGGCTCGGGCTGGTGGAGAGCCTGGTCGACGCCAACTTCGCCCCGGTCCCCTTCACCCAGCTGGCGAACCTGACCGGCCGGCCCGCGTCCTCGGTGCCGCTGTACCGGACGGCGTCCGGGCTGCCGCTGGGCGTGCAGTTCGTCGGGCGGCCGGGCTCGGAGCCGCTGCTGCTGGCGCTGGCGGCGCAGCTGGAGCGGGCGCGGCCGTGGGCGCACCTGCGGCCGGCGCCGCCGGCCTAGGGGAGCCGGGTCAGGTCACGGCCCCGGGTCGCTGCACGGCTGCGTCCGCCGGGGAGTGGTCCAGCAGCCCGTCGACGGCGGGCACCAGCGTCCGCGCGAACTCCAGCCGGCCCCGCCACCTGGTCCGTACCCGGTACCCCTGAGCCAGGGCTTCAGCAGCTCAGGGCCGGTTGGTCACCGGTAGTTGGTGAACTGCAGCGCGATGCCGAAGTCCTTGGACTTGAGCAGCGCGATGACGGCCTGCAGGTCGTCCTTCTTCTTGCCCGAGACGCGCAGCTGGTCGCCCTGGATCTGCGCCTGGACGCCCTTGAGCTTCTCGTCGCGGATGGCCTTGCTGATCTCCTTGGCCTTGTCCTGCGCGATGCCCTGGAGGATCTTGCCGCTCGCCTTGTAGGTCTTGCCGGAGATCTGCGGCTCATCGGCCTCGAACGCCTTCAGGGAGATCTGCCGCTTGATCAGCTTCTCCTTGAAGACCTCGATCCCGGCGAGCAGTCGCTCCTCGGTCTCGGACTCGAAGGTCAGCGCCTCCTCGCCGGCCCAGGCGATCGTGGTGTTGGTGCCGCGGAAGTCGAAGCGCTGCGACAGCTCCTTCGCGGCCTGGTTCAGGGCGTTGTCGACCTCCTGGCGGTCCACCTTGCTCACGACGTCGAACGACGGGTCGGCCATCGTCTCTCCTCCGGGTCGGTCGGGGACCCCTCGGCGGGGTCGTTCAGGTCGTGTCGTATCCTCGTTCACGCACTCAGCGAGACCGAGATGCACCCCGGCTGGTTGCCCGAGCGGCCAAAGGGAGCGGACTGTAAATCCGTCGGCGTAGCCTTCCCAGGTTCGAATCCTGGACCAGCCACAGCACGTGAAAGAGACCCCCGACCAGCGGAAACGCCGGAGCCGGGGGTCTCTTTCGTTGTCCGGGTGTGTCCGGTCGCCTACGGCCAGATACGGGCATCTGTGGGCCCTCCGTGGGCCAAGCCCACGCGGGGGCGCTCGCTCCTCTCGCTCGCGGGCGAGAGGAGCGTCGACGACGCCTGGCCGTAGAGCGCTACCGTCGAACGATTCCGGGGCCCGCCGGGTGACAGAGTGACAGTGTCACTGGCCTGTCACTCGAACTGTCACTCTCGTTTGTGCTGGTCAGGGGCGGTGTAGTGACAGAGTGACAGAAGAAGAGTGGGGGAACGGCACCTGACGGTCCGTGCCTGGCCCCGCGTCGGGGCATGCGGTCTCAGCGCCGTTCTGGTGCTGCGACAGCTCCGCGGCGCCACCTGAGTGGCAGGAGGCGTCTGCGGTGGTCTCAGGGCCCTGGACGGTCTCGTTCTGGAGACCGTCCTCGTTCGGGAGGAGAATCTATCGGTCTTCATCGGTCGTCTCGCCGGGTTCGTCATCGCGCACGACCGTGACGACGACGGTGAATACGAGACCGTCGCCCACATCTGGACAGCGGCCTCCCGACGACGCCGGGGCATTGAGCCTTTGCCAACCTGACGTTGGCCCTGGTCAGAAGCTTGAGACGCGACATCGGAGGCTGGCGGAGTCACCGGGGTGACCTGCATCGACAGGGAACAGGCGGGCCAGCGGGTGGCCTCGGAGGACATCCACCCACCCCGTCCCAGCCAGGTTGGCAAAGGCTCATTGAGGTGTTCTCAGTAGCGGGGTGGCAGGTCGTGGCGACACGCCGAGGGTGGTGAGATGAGCGGGAACGGGGCAGGACCCCGGTAGATCGGTTCGGTCCAGCACAGATCGACACCGTCACCGAGGTCCTGCATGTCTGATCCTGTCACCTACACCGCTGTCCTCCCGATCGGGGAGCGCACCGTGGTCTATCTGGCGCGGCTCCTGGTCCTTCAACGCCGTCGACGTGGCACCCGGCGGCGGGCGTTGACCCCGTTCGCCCAGGCAGTGCTGGTGATCCGCTGGTTCTGTGATGCTACCCGGGTCCGATGTTCGGCCGGTGACAACGCGATCAGCACTGCAACGGCCTACCGTTACCTGCACGAAGGCATCGACGTCCTCGCCGCGGCCGCACCCGGCCTGCACGGAGCCCTGCTCGCCGCCCGCACAGCCGGGCACACCCACGTGAATCTCGACGGCACCCTGATCGCCACCGACCGGTGCCGCG
>NZ_MCIP01000001.1:774890-775871 GCF_001932425.1 Pseudonocardia sp. Ae505_Ps2 | reverse complement strand
TCAACCAGCGCACCGTCAACACCCTGCACTCAGCCCTTCGTGCTCTGGCCGAACGCGGAAACGCCCTGCTCAAGACCACCTTCGCCGCGTTGCGGCGAGTCACGCTATGTCCCTGGCGCACCGGCGCGATCACCGCAGCTGCGCTCGTACTACTCCACACCGAGTACGACCGCACGACATGATCAACCCGCTACTGAGAACACCTCATTGCCAGGCGCCTTTTAGGTGAGGCGCGCTCCCGCTTTTCCATTGCTGCATTCGAAGAGCCCTACACCAATTACGGGGCTGCGCTCATCGGGGCCTCATCCGACAGCTGAGCCTGGCCCGGCGAGTTCCCGCTGCCCCCAGCTAGGTAAGGCTGCGAAGCTCGTCTCTGGCGTCCGCTGCGATAACTGATCCTTTAAACTGCTTCCCGTCGAGTAGGTCTCCCATCTCTGAGATTCGCCTGCGAATCCAGGAAATCTTCCGTTCCTCGGGTAGATTGATTACAGGGCGTAATACCTGCATTGCTCCATCAATTTCGCCTACTTTGACGCGGGCAGTTGCTTGATATACGTGAGCTAGAGCCTCATCGTCCAGTGATCGGAACTCATCCCCCTCGTGTTCCCACAGGGAGATGGCGCGCCCGGCGTCTCTGTCTGCTCGCTTCAGGGCTTGTGGATCGTCCAGCCACATTAGACTTGAGCCACCATAGTAGAGCTGTTTGGCGTAGCTGAAGGAGTAGAGGCCGTTCACAGAGTCGGACGCGGCTTTATCGCGCAAGGATAGAGCTTGATCTAGGAGGTCCTGCGCCTTCCTGGAGTTGTTGAGGTTGGCGGCACACTGAGCTGCTCCACATAGGAGGCGAATCGTTGACGTGCCTGCTCCTGCGTACTTCAAGCCGTCCTGGGCAAGGTTGTCCGCAAGAGTGTAGTTCTTCTCGAACCGCGCCAGGAGAGATTCAGTTCCGCGGACCCAGGCGCGCAGTTCATTGTCGTTCGC
>NZ_MCIP01000001.1:773638-774878 GCF_001932425.1 Pseudonocardia sp. Ae505_Ps2 | reverse complement strand
CCCGTACCCACCCCGGGCTGCTCGAGGGCCTGGCCGCGTTCACCGACGACACCCACGCCGCGCTGGGCGACCTCGGCTACGAAGGCGAAGCCGACCGGCTCACCGTGCCCATCAAACTCGCCCCCGGCCGCGGGCAGACGGTCAACCAGCGCACCGTCAACACCCTGCACTCAGCCCTTCGTGCTCTGGCCGAACGCGGAAACGCCCTGCTCAAGACCACCTTCGCCGCGTTGCGGCGAGTCACGCTATGTCCCTGGCGCACCGGCGCGATCACCGCAGCTGCGCTCGTACTACTCCACACCGAGTACGACCGCACGACATGATCAACCCGCTACTGAGAACACCTCATTGCCAGGCGCCTTTTAGGTGAGGCGCGCTCCCGCTTTTCCATTGCTGCATTCGAAGAGCCCTACACCAATTACGGGGCTGCGCTCATCGGGGCCTCATCCGACAGCTGAGCCTGGCCCGGCGAGTTCCCGCTGCCCCCAGCTAGGTAAGGCTGCGAAGCTCGTCTCTGGCGTCCGCTGCGATAACTGATCCTTTAAACTGCTTCCCGTCGAGTAGGTCTCCCATCTCTGAGATTCGCCTGCGAATCCAGGAAATCTTCCGTTCCTCGGGTAGATTGATTACAGGGCGTAATACCTGCATTGCTCCATCAATTTCGCCTACTTTGACGCGGGCAGTTGCTTGATATACGTGAGCTAGAGCCTCATCGTCCAGTGATCGGAACTCATCCCCCTCGTGTTCCCACAGGGAGATGGCGCGCCCGGCGTCTCTGTCTGCTCGCTTCAGGGCTTGTGGATCGTCCAGCCACATTAGACTTGAGCCACCATAGTAGAGCTGTTTGGCGTAGCTGAAGGAGTAGAGGCCGTTCACAGAGTCGGACGCGGCTTTATCGCGCAAGGATAGAGCTTGATCTAGGAGGTCCTGCGCCTTCCTGGAGTTGTTGAGGTTGGCGGCACACTGAGCTGCTCCACATAGGAGGCGAATCGTTGACGTGCCTGCTCCTGCGTACTTCAAGCCGTCCTGGGCAAGGTTGTCCGCAAGAGTGTAGTTCTTCTCGAACCGCGCCAGGAGAGATTCAGTTCCGCGGACCCAGGCGCGCAGTTCATTGTCGTTCGCGGATTCCGCTAGGTGCCATGCGGCACGAGCGTGGGTCGCGGCAATCTCGGGGTGGCCGAGGTCGAGGGCAGCGTAGATAAGCACCCCGGAGGCTCTGCCTGCCGCCAGGGTCAAGTCG
>NZ_MCIP01000001.1:771716-773626 GCF_001932425.1 Pseudonocardia sp. Ae505_Ps2 | reverse complement strand
CCCGTACCCACCCCGGGCTGCTCGAGGGCCTGGCCGCGTTCACCGACGACACCCACGCCGCGCTGGGCGACCTCGGCTACGAAGGCGAAGCCGACCGGCTCACCGTGCCCATCAAACTCGCCCCCGGCCGCGGGCAGACGGTCAACCAGCGCACCGTCAACACCCTGCACTCAGCCCTTCGTGCTCTGGCCGAACGCGGAAACGCCCTGCTCAAGACCACCTTCGCCGCGTTGCGGCGAGTCACGCTATGTCCCTGGCGCACCGGCGCGATCACCGCAGCTGCGCTCGTACTACTCCACACCGAGTACGACCGCACGACATGATCAACCCGCTACTGAGAACACCTCATTGCCAGGCGCCTTTTAGGTGAGGCGCGCTCCCGCTTTTCCATTGCTGCATTCGAAGAGCCCTACACCAATTACGGGGCTGCGCTCATCGGGGCCTCATCCGACAGCTGAGCCTGGCCCGGCGAGTTCCCGCTGCCCCCAGCTAGGTAAGGCTGCGAAGCTCGTCTCTGGCGTCCGCTGCGATAACTGATCCTTTAAACTGCTTCCCGTCGAGTAGGTCTCCCATCTCTGAGATTCGCCTGCGAATCCAGGAAATCTTCCGTTCCTCGGGTAGATTGATTACAGGGCGTAATACCTGCATTGCTCCATCAATTTCGCCTACTTTGACGCGGGCAGTTGCTTGATATACGTGAGCTAGAGCCTCATCGTCCAGTGATCGGAACTCATCCCCCTCGTGTTCCCACAGGGAGATGGCGCGCCCGGCGTCTCTGTCTGCTCGCTTCAGGGCTTGTGGATCGTCCAGCCACATTAGACTTGAGCCACCATAGTAGAGCTGTTTGGCGTAGCTGAAGGAGTAGAGGCCGTTCACAGAGTCGGACGCGGCTTTATCGCGCAAGGATAGAGCTTGATCTAGGAGGTCCTGCGCCTTCCTGGAGTTGTTGAGGTTGGCGGCACACTGAGCTGCTCCACATAGGAGGCGAATCGTTGACGTGCCTGCTCCTGCGTACTTCAAGCCGTCCTGGGCAAGGTTGTCCGCAAGAGTGTAGTTCTTCTCGAACCGCGCCAGGAGAGATTCAGTTCCGCGGACCCAGGCGCGCAGTTCATTGTCGTTCGCGGATTCCGCTAGGTGCCATGCGGCACGAGCGTGGGTCGCGGCAATCTCGGGGTGGCCGAGGTCGAGGGCAGCGTAGATAAGCACCCCGGAGGCTCTGCCTGCCGCCAGGGTCAAGTCGCGCAATTCGTGTGGTCGCACAGCGCCTTCGGTTAGCCGCCTTAGAGACTCTTTCCGAATGTCTGTAGCCTTGCGCAGCATCGGCTCTGCGGGTTGATGTAGATAGGCGATACTGAGTGATGCAACGCTCTCGCTTAGAGCGTCGACGTCTACTGAGGTGTTCTCAGTAGCGGGTTGATCATGTCGTGCGGTCGTACTCGGTGTGGAGTAGTACGAGCGCAGCTGCGGTGATCGCGCCGGTGCGCCAGGGACATAGCGTGACTCGCCGCAACGCGGCGAAGGTGGTCTTGAGCAGGGCGTTTCCGCGTTCGGCCAGAGCACGAAGGGCTGAGTGCAGGGTGTTGACGGTGCGCTGGTTGACCGTCTGCCCGCGGCCGGGGGCGAGTTTGATGGGCACGGTGAGCCGGTCGGCTTCGCCTTCGTAGCCGAGGTCGCCCAGCGCGGCGTGGGTGTCGTCGGTGAACGCGGCCAGGCCCTCGAGCAGCCCGGGGTGGGTACGGGCGCAGCGGGTGTCGTGCTCGCGGCCCGGCCGCACGTCGCTGGTCCATAGCGGCCATCCATCAGGTGCGGTGAGGACCTGGATGTTCCCGCCGTGGCGGCGGTGCTTGCCCGACCACCACAGGTCGACCCCGGGGGTGAGGCCGAGCGCGCGGCACCGGTCGGTGGCGATC
>NZ_MCIP01000001.1:770557-771704 GCF_001932425.1 Pseudonocardia sp. Ae505_Ps2 | reverse complement strand
AGCTAGGTAAGGCTGCGAAGCTCGTCTCTGGCGTCCGCTGCGATAACTGATCCTTTAAACTGCTTCCCGTCGAGTAGGTCTCCCATCTCTGAGATTCGCCTGCGAATCCAGGAAATCTTCCGTTCCTCGGGTAGATTGATTACAGGGCGTAATACCTGCATTGCTCCATCAATTTCGCCTACTTTGACGCGGGCAGTTGCTTGATATACGTGAGCTAGAGCCTCATCGTCCAGTGATCGGAACTCATCCCCCTCGTGTTCCCACAGGGAGATGGCGCGCCCGGCGTCTCTGTCTGCTCGCTTCAGGGCTTGTGGATCGTCCAGCCACATTAGACTTGAGCCACCATAGTAGAGCTGTTTGGCGTAGCTGAAGGAGTAGAGGCCGTTCACAGAGTCGGACGCGGCTTTATCGCGCAAGGATAGAGCTTGATCTAGGAGGTCCTGCGCCTTCCTGGAGTTGTTGAGGTTGGCGGCACACTGAGCTGCTCCACATAGGAGGCGAATCGTTGACGTGCCTGCTCCTGCGTACTTCAAGCCGTCCTGGGCAAGGTTGTCCGCAAGAGTGTAGTTCTTCTCGAACCGCGCCAGGAGAGATTCAGTTCCGCGGACCCAGGCGCGCAGTTCATTGTCGTTCGCGGATTCCGCTAGGTGCCATGCGGCACGAGCGTGGGTCGCGGCAATCTCGGGGTGGCCGAGGTCGAGGGCAGCGTAGATAAGCACCCCGGAGGCTCTGCCTGCCGCCAGGGTCAAGTCGCGCAATTCGTGTGGTCGCACAGCGCCTTCGGTTAGCCGCCTTAGAGACTCTTTCCGAATGTCTGTAGCCTTGCGCAGCATCGGCTCTGCGGGTTGATGTAGATAGGCGATACTGAGTGATGCAACGCTCTCGCTTAGAGCGTCGACGTCTACTGAGGTGTTCTCAGTAGCGGGTTGATCATGTCGTGCGGTCGTACTCGGTGTGGAGTAGTACGAGCGCAGCTGCGGTGATCGCGCCGGTGCGCCAGGGACATAGCGTGACTCGCCGCAACGCGGCGAAGGTGGTCTTGAGCAGGGCGTTTCCGCGTTCGGCCAGAGCACGAAGGGCTGAGTGCAGGGTGTTGACGGTGCGCTGGTTGACCGTCTGCCCGCGGCCGGGGGCGAGTTTGATGGGC
>NZ_MCIP01000001.1:671290-770545 GCF_001932425.1 Pseudonocardia sp. Ae505_Ps2 | reverse complement strand
CGTCGACGGCGTTGAAGGACCAGGAGCCGCGCCAGATAGGCCACGGTGCGCTCCCCGATCGGGAGGACAGCGGTGTAGGTGACAGGATCAGACATGCAGGACCTCGGTGACGGTGTCGATCTGTGCTGGACCGAACCGATCTACCGGGGTCCTGCCCCGTTCCCGCTCATCTCACCACCCTCGGCGTGTCGCCACGACCTGCCACCCCGCTACTGAGAACACCTCAATGTCCTCGGCGGAATCCGCGGTGCCGTAGTTCCGGCACAGTGCCACCGCGTTGCCGGTCTCGGCCAGCAGGGTCTCGGCGCTGCGCAGGAGATCGATCAGCTCCGGGCGCACGAGCCGGTAGTAGGACTGGCGTCCTTCAGCACGGGAGTCGATGAGGCGGCAGTCGCGCAGGCACGCCAGGTGCTTCGACACCGTCGACTGGGCTAGGCCCAGGTGATGGGTCAGATCGACGACACGCGCCTCGCCCTGGCTGAGCCGGAGCACGATGGCCAGCCGGGCGGGATCGGCCAGCGAACGGAACAGAGCCACCGCGGGGCTGACACCAGGGCAACAATCCATCGCCATCCGGCGATGTTAGCTAGATCTAGCGATGGAATGGAAGGCTGGATCCCCCTCGGCCGGTTGATGGTCCACGCCGCGGTGCCGGCCGCGAGGGCGCCTGCGGCGTCGCTACGCGATGGCTGCGCCACCCTTGCCTCGTCACCACGACGAGGAGATCGGCCTGTACGAGGGGGACGGGGGAGGAGCGGGCACAACCCCCGCGGTGCGGATCACGGACGATACGCGGCCACGGACGAGTGGTCCGCACTTGCGCCGCAGGTCAGGGCCGGTATCGCAGCTCTCTGCAAATCCGTCGGCGTAGCCTTCCCAGGTCCGAATCCTGGACCAGCCACAGCAGGTGAAAGAGACCCCCCGAACAGCGGAGACGCCGGAACCGGGGGTCTCTTTCGTGTCTGGGTCCGTCCGGCTGTCGCCGGGCTTCTATGGGTGTTCACGGACGCATCACGGACGCGATCATGAACGGCCGTCTCGGAGAGCCTGCTCGACCCGGCGGCGAAGAGCGTCGTCCTGACCGGCGATGCACTCGGCCGTAGACCTGCAGCGGGACATCCACGCTGTGCCCGGCCCACGACGCGAACTGCGGTCGGCTACATCGCCCCAGCACAGGATCCGTGGTGGGGCGAACAGCAGGGTCATTGCCCTGGGGGCTGACGTCCCTGTCCCGTAGTTGCGCCCCTCTCGGAGTGTTCGCCGCTGCCGGCGCTACTTGTCGCCGCGGCAACTGCGCCCGATGCGACGACGGCGGCCAGGCCTGCCACGGTCAACGAGTCCAGATGCTGGCTCAGCAGGATCGCCCCGGTGACCGCTCCGATGGCCGGGTCGAGGGAGAACAGAACGCTGACCGCACGGCTTCCGATGAGTTGTAGAGCTCGGAAGTCCAGCCAGAACGCCCCTGCGACACCCACCGCTCCCGTTGTCACGAGGATCGCGAGGCCCGGGCCGTTCAGGGACGGTGCGGAAGCAACCGAGAACGGTGTCAACACCACCGCCGATGCCGCGACGCTGAGAGCCAAGAGGTCCACTCCGCCCCGTTGCCCCACAGCGCGGCTCGCGAGGGTGTAGACGGCGAGCGCGGCGCCGGCAGTGAGCCCCACGACTACGCCGCCGGCGCTGTCGACGGTTCCTGGCCGGCTGATGAGTACGACGCCGGTCAAGGCGATCACCGGAAGGACCAAGGCCGGTCCGCGGCGGAACCCGGCGCAGGCGACCGCGAACGGTCCGAGGTAGAGCAGCGTGGCCGCAACTCCGAGCGGCAGCACCGCCACAGCGGAGTAGAACGCGACGTTCATGGTGGCCATGGAGACGCCGAAGACCGCGATCCAGGTCCATTCCCGCACCGTCCGTCCACGTAGCGCCGGTCGAACGACGAGGAGCAGCACGAAAGCGCCCATTGCCTGCCGCCAACCGGCGACCGCCGCGGACCCCAGCTGGCCCACGAGCGGAGCGGTGAGCGCGGCAGAAAGCTGTACCGCCGAACACGATGCCACCACCAACGCTGCGCCCAGCGCAGGATGACACCGGGTGGGCCTCATGAGGCTGTGCGCTTCCGCTTCCGATACTCGCGGGCCTTGTTCTGGCCGCCGCACACCTGCATGGAGCACCACTTGCCTGTCCCGGGTCGGGACCGATCCCAGAACGCCCATCCGCAGGCGTCGTTCGCGCACAACTTCAACCTGCGAATGCGACTGTCCGCCAGAGCTGAGGACAAACTCAGCAGAATCCGAGTCGAGTACTGCTCGATCGGCGCACGGTCAGAAGATGCGTCGATGGACGTGCCGGAAACGGAGACGGCCATCGGGAAGACGTAGGAGTCCGTCGGCTGGTGGGTGAGGACGTTCCGGCAGGCAGAGCGAAGGTCGCGAAGGAGCGGCAGGTCCTCGTCCGCGACCCCGCCTCGCCCCGGCCAGTCCTGGCCGAGCGCTGCCGTCGCGGTGCTCGCCGTCGCGAGATGCTCCCTGTGCCGGTACAGATCCAGCGTGTTCGCCAGTCGTCGAACCGGCTCGAGCTCGATGGGAGCCGAGTGCGATGGGTCCCAGCTCGGCCCACGTGCTTCCGTCACCACTAAACGATACTAACAAGTGACGCTCGATCTGGGGCCCACGGTCGCTGCTGCGGTGACAGCGTCAGCGACAGGGCGTGCGGTCGGACGCGTGAGCCGGGCATGCAGCGCCGCGGACACTGCGGCGGGGTCCTTCTGCGACACGAGGTGCCCCACACCATCGGGCGCCACGATGACCGCGCAGGTCGGCGACGCGCGTCCCCACCAGGGCGGTGTGCAGTCGCCGGAGCCCGGCGACCGCGCCGGCGCTCCGAGACCAGCCGGAAGAACCGGTGGCCACGGCTCAGCGCGAGCGCGACGGAGGCGCCCGCCCCCCCGGATTGCAGGCAGAACAGCCCCCACGCTGCTCGTGGCCTCGTCATCGATGGGGTGACGGGTGAACAACCCATCCGGGGGCGGCTGCGATGGCGTGTCCGGAGCGACTCTTTCGATATCGACGGGGTGACGCATCGACACGGTCGAGCGGACGACGTGTCACGGAGCGTGTTGCAGCAAAAGGATGCGCGTCCATTCGGGTCCACTGTGGTGACGAAGCGTCGCAACGGGCGTCCGGAAGCGACATCCCCGCGGACCCTCGGCTGCCGGAAGAGAGCAATAACCTCGCGGTCGGTAATGCCTCTCATCCGATAGTGGTAGAAAGTTCGTTGGATCGGGGATGGACCGGATAGCGTTCTGTGCATCGGCGGGGCTCCCGAACCCACGCCGAACACGCCGGTCCGACATCGGACCCCGTACACAACGGAGAAATAACTGTGCTGAAGAAGGCTGGAATCCTGACCGCCGGCGTCACCGCTGGTCTGCTCGCCATCTCCCCGCTCGCCTTCGCGGGTGACGGCGGCTGGGACAAGGGCCACGGGCACGGCCACGGCGGCGACCGCATCAACGCCGACCAGATCAACAACCTGGAGAAGGACCGCAACAGCGTCCAGTCCGGCCTGATCAACGTCGGTGACGTCAACGCCCTGAACAACGCCAACGTGCTCTCCTGCACGCTGAACAGCGCCGACGTCGCCGCCAGCGTCCTGGGCATCCTCGGTGGCCAGGCCACCAACGGCGAGGACGCCCCGGGCTTCAGCGACTGCTCGCAGGGCGAGTCCCAGACCAACGTCCAGGACTGAGTGCTCCTGCACCACCGGGTACAGGTGACGGGACCGTCGTCCCGTCACCTGTGACCCTGCACTTCTCGGACATCCCCTGCTCTTCCGACCGGAGCGGGGGATGTCCGCATTTCCGGGGGAGCCGGAAATGCGGACGGGGGACGTCAGGGGTGGTGCGGCAACACCACGTGCGACGGGTGCTCGGAATCGTGCAGGATCTCGTAGGAGATCCGTTCCCCGTCGACCGCGGTGGCCGTCCGCTCACCGGTTCCCGGGTTGCGGGCGAAGCGCGGGAACGCCGCGCCGGCGACCTGTACCCGGAGCCGGTGCCCGGCCCGCACGCGGTACCCGGTCGGGCTCAACGTCATCCGGACGACCGTCGTGCCGTCCGGTGCGGTTGCCTCGCGGTCGGGCACCAGCCGGTGCATCGCGTCGGTGATGTTCATCGAGGCCCCGTCGGGGCCGACGTCGCACAGCCGTACGAACACGTCGCCGATCCCCGTCCCGGTCCGCACGTAGACCACGGCCGACACCGGACCGAGCAGGTCCAGGTCGGACTCCAGCGGCGGGCCGGTCCAGACGCGCACGTCGTCGCGGGCCTCGACGGTGCGGTTGTCCAGCTGCTTGGACGGCGGCTGGAGCATCGGGCCCCCGACCGTCGGCGTCGGGTCGGCCGGGTCGTAGACGAACCGTGACGGCGGAGTGGTCCCGGCCGGTCGGTCCGGGCCCAGCCCGCCACCGGCGTCGAGGTACCACTCGGTCGGGCGGGCCTCCGGTGGTGGCCAGCACGGCAGGTCGGTCCAGCGGTCGGCGTGCTGCACGTACACCCGGACCGGGGCGCGGCCGTCGTGCTCGCCGCCGTGCAGGTGCACGCCCAGCCAGTGGACCATCTCGTGGGCGATGGTCGACAGCGATCCGCGGTCGCCGTGGGACCAGGGGCCGATCGTGATCCGCGCCGTCGCCCCGCCCCGCTGCAGCGCGGTGAAGTCCACCAGCTGACGGTCCAGGAACAGGTCCCACCAGCCGGTCACCATGCAGACCGGCGGCATCGCGGCGGCGTCGAAACCGTCGTGCTCGGCGGGCGCCCAGAACTCGCGCGGCTGCTCGGCGTGCTCGACGAAGTCCCGCCAGAACACCACCGGCGCCCCGGTCAGCGCGACGTCCGCGGCCTGCAGCGGCTGGGAGGTCACCGCACGCCGCTTGCGACGGCTGAACACCGGCGTCGCGAGGAAGCCGGTGACCGCGCCGATGCGCTCCTGGCGGCCGATCTGGTTCACCCAGGTCGCGAGGTTCAGCAGGCCGGGCGCGCCGCCGGGGTAGAAGGTGCTGGTGAACTCCGACGCAGTGATGTCGGCGTTCATCGAGCACAGACCCGGGTCGGCGTAGGGGGCGACCGCCCACTGGGTGTGTCCGACGTAGCTGGGGCCCACCATCGAGACGCGGCCGTCGCACCAGTCCTGTCCGCGCACCCAGGCGAGCGTGTCGAGACCGTCGGAGCTCTCGTGCAGGAACGGGCGGAACTGCCCGCCCGAGCCGAAGGTGCCCCGGGTGGACTGGACCAGCACCTGGAACCCGCGGCGGGCCAGCAGCGAACCGATGATCGACCCGAGGCCGTCGCGGCCGTACGGGGTGCGCATCAGGACCGTCGGACGCGGCCGCAGCGGGCCGGGCGCCCGGTACAGGTCGGCGAGCAGGACGACACCGTCGGAGAGCGGGACCCGCAGGTCACGCTCGCGCACGTACGGCTCGTCGGCACCGAAGCCGAGCCTGCGGTCGACCAGTCGCTCCGTGAGCGCGGTCATGACACCTCCCCCTCGCCCGCCCCCTGCGGACACCGTCGATCGTAGGAGAACCCGGTTGCACCGACCGGGCGTGGCCGGTGACGGTGACGCGGTGACCGTCCCTCCCGTACTGACCGACGGGGTCGTGACCCTGCGCGCGCACACCGACGCCGACCTCCCCGGGATGCTCGAGGTGTACCGCGATCCCGTCGTGCAGCACTGGACCTCGCTCGCCCCGACCACCACGGAACGCCGGGCCCGGGAGTGGATCGACCTCACCCGGCGGGAGTGGGCCGCCGGCCGGCAGTACGTGTGGGCGGTAGAGTCCGGGTGCGACGGCCGCCCTCGCTACGCGGGCTCGATCGACCTGCGTCGCGACCCGGTGCCGTCGGTCGGCTACCTGCTCGCACCCTGGGCGCGCGGACGGGGGTTCGCGAGCCGCGCGCTGCGGCTGGCCGCCGACTGGGGCTTCGACGTCGCCGGGTTCGCCGCGCTGCACTGGGACTGCCGTGCCGGGCACGTCGCGTCCTGGCGGGTGGCGCACGCCTGCGGGTTCCGCTTCGAAGGTGTCCGGACCCTGGCCCTGCCCGCCGAGGGCGGCCTGGTCGACGCCTGGACCGCCGTCCTGCTGCCCGGCACACCCGTCGCCGACCGTCCCCCCGCGACGACGTGGTGGCCGCACCCGGTGCTCGACGGCGACGGCGTCCGGCTCCGACCGCCCACCGAGGCCGACCTCGCCCGGCACGTCGAGGCGTGCAACGACCCCGTCGCCCGCTGGTGGAGCGCCACACTGCCGGTGCCCTACACCGACGACGACGCCCGCCGCTGGCTGCGCGACCACCCGCTGGAGCGCTCCCTGGGCGCCGGCGTCGGCTGGGTGATCGCCGACCCGGACGACGACCGCTACCTCGGCACTCTCTCGGTGTTCGGCACCGACCGGCCCTACTCCCCGACCGGTGGCGAGGTCGGCTACCGCGGCCACCCCGACGCCCGCGGCCGCGGCGCGGTGTCCGCGGCGGTCCGGCGCGTCGTGCGGCACGCGTTCACCCCGGTCGCCGACGGCGGGATGGGCCGGCACCGGCTGCAGCTCGGCGCCGCGGCGGACAACACGGCCAGCCGCCGCGTCGCCGAGCGCGCCGGGTTCCGGCTGTGGGGCCGCCCGCGGGCCGACGGGGTGCACGGCACGGAGAACGAGATCGTCGACGACGGGGTCTGGTACGACCTGCTCGCCACCGACCCGGTCCCGCCGCCCACCGGAACTGTCGGGGGTGCCCCGTAGCCTGCCCGCCGTGCGGATCATGCGGATGTCCTGTTGCGGGACCGAGTGGGTGGGGCCGGACCGGGCGCACTGCTGCCGCAGGTTCGGTGGCTGCGGAGCCGTCTTCGACGACGCGGCGCTGTGGGACACCCACCGCCCCCGCGGCGTGTGCGTGACCGACCCGCGCGAGCTCGGGCTCGTCGCCACCCGCAACGGGATCTGGCAGCGGGCGCTCGACGCGGCCGGCTGAGCGGAGGGAACCGGCGGGTCAGGGCGGCCCGCGGGTGATGCCGCGGAACACCGCCTCGTCCGGGCCGGGGTTGCGGATCCGGACCAGGCTCAGCCCGGTGAACCACAGCACCGAACCGGCGCCGAAGGTCCGGCTCCCGCCCGCGGCGCAGCACAGCTCGATCCGCCCGGCGTCGACCACGACGACGGCGCCCCGCCACTCGTCCTCGACGTGCGGGCGGACCTCACCGGGGGCGAGCACGACGGTGCGGGTCCATGTCCGCGACGGCGTGTCGTCGTGCACGGGCCACCCCCGTTCCGGTGCGGGGCACGGTGCCCACACCGGCTCCGACCGCCCGGGAGCGCCGAAGTCATCGACGCACGTCGGGACGGGGCTCAGGCCGCGGCGGCGGGTGCCGTCGCGGACAGCACCGTCTCGTAGCCGATCCGGGCCGCGGCGGCGACCCGCCCGGGGTCGGTGGACAGGCCGTGGACGCCGGCGGAGGAGTGCGGGCTCAGCGTCAACAGGTGCGCCCCGGACCGGTCCGGGTGGGCGGCGTCGGCGAGCAGCGGCAGGCACTCGCCGTGCCGGGCAGCGTCCTGCGCCATCCGCCCCAGGCCCGGTGCGAGCCGGTCCAGCGAGCGGGCCCACAGTGGGGTACGGGCATCCGGTGGAGTGCCGGTGAGGTCGTCGGCGGTGCGCGTGAGCAGGGCCAGGACGTGCGTGGCGCCGTCGCGCAGGGCTCGGGCCACCGGGAGCGGGTCACCGACCGAGCCGTCGACGAAGTCCTCGGCGTCCTCGCCCGAGCCGACCCGTACCGGGGGGCCCGCCAACAGCGGGATCGCCGCCGTCGCCCGCATGGCGGCCTTCCACGTGGCGCCGTCGGGCAGCGCGGTCAGCACCCGCGGGCGCAGGTCCACGGCCCCGGTGACCACCACGTTCAGCGGGACCGGCGGGTCGACCAGCCGTGACCAGTCGGTGGGCAGGGAGTCGACGAGGATCCGGTCGAACAGGTGGTCCAGCGACACCATCGGGCGGCGGCTGCCGAACCGGCGCGGGTCGATGAACTCGCGGCACGCCATGTCCCGGACGAACACCCGGGACACCTCGGCGCCGTGCCCCATGACCAGCGCCGTCCCGACGAACGCCCCGGCCGAGCTGCCCCACACCTCGTCGACGCCGGCGGCGAGCCCGAGGTCGGACAGTGCGTGCACCATCCCGGCCGCGTAGGAGCCGCGCATCCCGCCCCCGCCGACGACCAGCGCGACCCGCGCCCCGTCGGCGTGCCCACCGGGGCGAAGCCCGGCGTCGCGCCGACGCTCGAGCAGGCGCAGGACCTCGGCGTCGCCGTGCGCGGCGGAGGTGAGGAGGGCGGGGGACACGGCCCCATCATGGAGGTCCGCGACCCCGCGGCCGCGCCCCGGTGGCAGGACCGTCCACGGGCCTCCGACCGCGAGCCACCCACCGCCCGACGCCTCCCGGCTCGGGCACCCCGCCGGGCAACTAGTACGTTCGCGCGACCAGCGCCGACGCCACGCGGAGGCCCGCTGGAGGGGGGAAGGACACCGTGACGCAACGACGCCGTCCGCGGTTGCACGCGCTCGAGGCGACGTCGCTGCCCGCGGCACACGCCAGGGCCCGCGATGCCCGTCGCCGCCATCCGGTGGTCGGGGGCCACGCCGCCGCCGTCGTCGCCGAGGACCTGGACCTGGGCTCGGCGCCCGGACGGGCCGACACGCTGTCCACGTTGCTGCGGGTCGCCGTGTTCGACGAGTGGGTGCGCGAGTTCGCGCGCCGGCACCCGGGCGGCACCGTGGTCGAACTGGGGCCGGGGCTGGGCGACCGCGCGGGACGACTCGGCGACGAGGGCCCGGCGCACTGGGTCGATGTCGAGCTGCCCGGGGTGGCCGAGCTGCGCCGCGAGCTGCTGGCGGGCCCGGCGCACCTGGTGGCCGGGTCCGCGCTCGACGAGGACTGGCTGGAGCTGGCCCGCGACCTGCCCGGCCCGCACCTGGTCGTCTCCGACCGGGTGCTGACGCTGCTGCCCGAGCAGGGCGTGCAGCGGATCGTGTTCACCGCCGCCCGGATGCTCCCGGGCGCCGAGCTCGTCACCGACCTGCTGTCCCGCGGCGCGGCCGGGCGGCTCGCCGCGGGCCCGCTGCGCGAGCTGGAGGTCGACTGGACCTGCGAGGACCCGCGCGAGCTGGAGCCGTGGGGGCTGCGCCTGGCCGCCTCCTGCGACGCGGCGTCCCCACCCGCCGAGGTCGCGGCCCGGCTGCCGCGGGCGTCGCGGGCACTGGCGGCGGCGCTGCGGGCGACCGCGCTGCGCGGCGAACGCCTGGCCCGCTACGAGATCGTGCCGGTCTGAGCCGGGGCAGCAGGATCGTCAGAACCGTGGACGCGGCTCGCGGGTAGGGTCGTGACCGTGACCTCCCCGACCTTCGGCACGCTCGAGGCCGACCCGGCGGAGGTCGGCCTCGACCCCGCCCGGCTGGCCCGGATCGACGGCCACTTCCGCCGCTACATCGACGACGGCCGCCTCGCCGGCGCGACGATTGCCGTCGCTCGCCACGACCGGCTCGCACACCTGACCCACCTCGGCGTCCGCGACCTCGACTCCGCGGCCCCGGTGACCGACGACACGCTGTGGCGCATCTACTCGATGACCAAGCCGATCACCTCGGTCGCCACGCTGATGCTGGCCGAGCGTGGCGCGCTGGAGCTCACCGACCCGGTGTCGCGCTACATCCCGGCGTTCGCCGAGCAGCGCGTCTACAGCGGCGGCTCCGCGCAGAACCCGGGCACCGTGGCCGCGCTCGGACCGGTGCGGGTGCACCACCTGCTGACCCACACCGCGGGCCTGACCTACGGCTTCCACCACGCCCACCCCGTCGACGAGATGTACCGGGCCAAGGGCTTCGAGTTCGGCGCACCGTCCGGGATGGACCTCGCGACCGCGAGCGAGCAGTTCGCGTCGTTCCCGCTGCTGTTCCAGCCGGGCACCGAATGGAACTACTCGGTGGCCACCGACGTGCTCGGCCGGGTCGTCGAGGTCGCCTCCGGGCGCCGTCTCGACGAGTTCCTCCGCGAGGAGATCACCGAGCCGCTCGGCATGACCGACACCGCGTTCTGGGTGCCGGAGGACTCCCCGCAGGCCGGCAGGCTCGCCACGCTCTACAACGCCCGGCCCGGCGGCGGCCTGGTCGAGAACAAGGTGCTCGCCCGGGCCGCGACCCGCGAGCCCACCTTCCTCTCCGGCGGCGGCGGACTGCTGTCCACCACCGGCGACTACCTGCGGTTCGCCCGGATGCTCGCCCGCGGCGGTGAGCTCGACGGCGCCCGGATCCTCGGCCCGCGCACGCTGGCCAGGGCCACCCGCAACCACCTGCCCGGCGGCGGGGACCTCGACACCGTCGGGCGCCCCATCTTCTCCGAGTCCGCGTTCTCCGGTGTCGGCTTCGGCCTCGGCTTCTCCACCGTGATCGACGGCCCGGCGACGAAGGGCTTCGCCAACGAGGGCACCTTCGCCTGGGGCGGGCTTGCCTCCACCGCGTTCTGGGTGGACCCGGTCGACGACATCGCGGTCGTCTTCATGACCCAGCTCGTCCCCTCCAGCACCTACCCGATCCGATCCCAGCTCCAGACGCTGGTCCAGCAGGCGGTGACCGACCGATGACCCCACCGAGCCCCGTTCTCACCTTCACCATCCGCACGCTCGTCGTCGCCGCCTCGCTGTGGGTGGCGACGGTGCTGGTCGGCGGCATCCGGCTGGAGAGTGCGGGCACCACCACCTCGATCCTCACGCTGATCGGCGTCGCCCTGGTGTTCGGCCTGGTCAACGCCGTGGTGAAGCCGATCGTGGCGACGTTAGGCTGCCCGCTCTACCTCCTCACGCTGGGACTGTTCGCGCTCGTGGTGAACGCGCTCATGTTCCTGCTGACGGGATGGCTGTCGTCCGTGCTGAACCTGCCGTTCGCCGTCGACGGCTTCTGGGCGGCGTTCTGGGGCGCGATCGTCGTCGGGATCGTGTCGTTCTTCCTGCACCTGGTGATCCCGGACCGGTTCGACGACCGCTGAGGCGGTCAGACCGGCCAGGTCTCGCGGCGGTACGCGCCGTCCCAGAACATCCACTCGTAGCGCGAGGTCGTCGTGAAGTGCTCACGCATGCGACCGAGCTCGGTCGGCGACGCGGCGGCGCCGACCCGGTCGGTCGCGTCCAGCACGGCCTCGACGACTGCGTGGTACTCCTCGCCCGCGTACATGTCGATCCAGCGCTGGTAGACCGGGTCCGGGGAGCCAGCGCCGACCAGGTGCTCGCCGACCCGGCCGTAGATCCAGTAGCAGGGCAGCACCGCGGCGACGCCCTCGGCGTAGGACCCGCCGTACGCGGTCGCGAGCAGGTAGCTGACGTAGGCGCGGGTGGCCGGGGCGACCGGGATCTCGCGGGCCTGCTCCGCGGTGAGTCCGAGCGCGCCGAGCAGGTCGGCGTGCAGCTCGCGCTCGGCGGCGATGGCGCCGGCGGCGTGCTCGGCGAACATCAGGGTGTCGTCGTCGCTCGGGGCCTTCGCCGCGCACACGGTGAGCGCCGTGGCGTAGCCGCGCAGGTAGTGCGCGTCCTGGACGATGTAGTGCCGGAACGTCTCGTGCGGCAGCGAGCCGTCGGTCAGCCCGGTGACGAACGGGTGGGCGAGGATCGCCTGGTACAGGGTGTCGACGTCGGACCAGAGCAGGTCCCGGGTGCGGTCGGCCATGCGGTCACGGTAGCCACCGGGGCCCGGCCGGTCGGGTGATCGCCCGTGCAACGTCGGCGTGACCGGGGAGGAACACCGCGGTGACGCGGGGCCTGAGATCCTGCGCACGTCGTCTGCTGCTCGGGCGTGGGGGTGTCACCATGGAGGGCAGGCGAGCCACTCAGTGTGGAGGACGCGCCACGTCCAGTCCCCCTGACGTGGAGGTGAGGGTATGACCGACCCGCAGCCCATGGATCACCACGAGAAGATGCGGATCCGCGCGGCCGCGTTCCGTGCGACCCGGATCTACCCCGGACCGGTCGGCGAGCTGATCTCGCGCGAGCTGCTCGGCTGGGAGGACTTCGGATACCGTCTCGGCGGCAACCGGATGGTCCTGAACCTGGTGGACCATGTCATGAAGGCGGTACCGCCGGAGCGGGCGACGCGCTCCGACGCGGCCTGACCCCTGCTCAGCGCAGGGTCGTCACGGCGACCTCGGCTGCGGCTCCGGTCGGCGGGGTGTCGTCGGCGAGCCCGGCCAGCGCGGCGGACAGGACCAGCATGGCCGCGATCGTGGTGATGCTGCCGACCCGGCCCAGGACGTCCAGGGTGCGGGCGACGGGTGACGGCCCGTCGGCGCGTCCGTCCCCGGCGGCGGCCTGAGCCGCGACGACGCCGTGCGGCCGGTCGGGAGTGCCGGTACGGGGTGCCGGGACGGGACTGCCCGTGGGCAGCGTGGGCGTGCCGGCCGGACGCGGGGCCGGAGCCGGGGCCGGACGCTGAGCCGGAGCCGAAGTGGTGCGGTACTGCTGCGTGGCGCGCTGCTGCTGCGTGGTTCGGTGCTGCTGCGCCGCACCCGCACGCCCCGCCGACGAACCCGGCGACGCCGGCCGCGGTGCGGGGACGCCCGGTGCCTGCGGGGAGGTCGACCGCGGACGCTCCCGGCGGGGCGCGGGCAGGTCGACGTGGTCCTCGCGACGACGGTGCCGCCCCTCGACCCGGTCCGTCGGCACGGCCCCACCGACCCGCGGTGCGGGGACCGACGGGGTGGCGGGGACAGCGCCCAGGGGGGCGGCGCGGGCTGGGGATGCGGACGGCTGGCGCGGACATGACGATCACCACGATCTCGGGGGAGTCGATACGGGGTTCTTCGGGACCCGGTGCGCGCCGCCGGCTCCTGCTTCCACCCGTCTGTCGTGTCGTACGACCACCCTGTTATCCGGTCACCCCCTGCGCCAACCGTCGGAGTGACTACTCCACTCGTTGGGGGTACACGCCCACCCGTGTAGCGGTCTTTCACTCACGTAGCGTGGCTGTGCATCACTCCTTTGCTGCGCGCGGGGGCGGCGTCGGCAGCTGCTCGCGGAGGTCCCGCTTGAGCACCTTGCCCGCCGCCGAGACCGGGATCGCCCCGACCAGGTGCACCTCCCGCAGACGTTGGTAGGGCAGCAGACGCTCGTTCAGCCCGTCGACGCCGGCGCGGACCGTGTCCTCGTCGACATCGGGCGCGGTGGTCAGGAACGCGACCGGGTGCTCGCCGTCGACCCCGACCGGGCGCCCGACGACGGCCGCACCGGTCACGCCGGGCAGCGCCAGCAGCCGCTCCTCCAGGTCGCGCGGGTACACGTTGTAGCCCTTGTGGAGCAGCATGTCCTTGAGCCGGTCCACGATGCGCAGGTAGCCGTCCTCGTCGAGGACGCCGACGTCGCCGGTGTGCAGCCACCCGTCGCCGTCGAAGGCGGCCGCGGTCTCGGCCGGGCGCCGGTGGTAGCCGCCGGTGACCTGCGGCCCGCGGATCCACACCTCGCCCTCGGCCCCGGCGTCGAGCTCCTCACCGTCCGGTCCGGAGATGCGGATCTCGGTGCCCGCGACCGGCAGCCCGACGGTGCCCGGTCGCCGGTCCGCCGAACGGGCGGCGGGGCCGAGGGTGGCGGCCATCGTCACCTCGGTCAGGCCGTAGCCCTCGGAGATGACGAGGTCCTCGCCGAGCCAGTCGCGCAGCGCCCGGATGATCTCGGCCGGCAACGGCGCCGCGCCCGAGGTCAGCGACCGCACCGACGACAGGTCCCCGGCCGTCTCGCGGTGGGCGAGGAGCGCGGCGTACACCGGTGGCGCCCCGGACAGCGTGGTGACGGCGAACCGGGTGGCGTCGGCCAGGTAGGCGCGCGGGTCGAAGCGGGCGTGCACGATGGTCGTCGTCCCGGTGAGCAGCGGGACGTTGAGCCCGCCGATCGTCCCCATCGCGTGGAACCAGGGGGCGATGCCGATCGCCCGTCCGGTGCCGATCGGGGTCGGGAACTCCGAGACGGGGCCGGGGTGGGCCAGGACGACGCCGGGCCCGTACCCGGTGACGGTCACGTCCGGCCGGGCGCCGGTGCCCCAGCAGGCGGCCTGCAGGGCGTTGGTGAGCACGTGCCGGTGGGTGACCCGCACGCCCTTGGACCGGCCGGTGGTGCCACCGGTGTAGGCCAGGTGGGCGAGGTCGCGGTCCGGGTCCACCTCCAGGTCGGTGCCCGGCGGTGTCGACGGCCTGCCGTCGAGGTACGCACCGAGCCCGGTCACCTCCGGCCCCGGCTGCTCCGGGTCCCCGTGGGCGCCGGTGACGAGCACGCGCTTCAGCGAGGTCGCCGGCCGTGCGGCGAGCGCCGCGGGCAGCGCCGCCTCCCAGCTGAGGACGACGACGGCTCCCGCGTCGGCGAGCTGTGCCCCCAGGTCGTCCGGGGCGAGCAGCGGGTTCGCCGGGGTCACGGTGGCCCCGGCCAGCAGCGCCCCCCAGTAGGCGATCGCGTACTGCGGGCAGTTCGGCAGGTGCAGCGCGACGACGTCGCCGCGGCCGACCCCGTCGGCGTGCAGCGCGTGCGCGAACGCCGAGGCACGCTCCAGCAGCCCGCGGAACGAGAGCTCGTGCCCGGCCTGGTGCAGCACCGTGGTGTCGCCGAACCGCTCGGCGGCGCCGCGGATCGTCGCCGAGGCCGGCAGCGCGGGCACGTCCAGGTCCGGGGCGGGCGAGCGGGCGATCATGCGGTCACCCCCGCTCCGTTGCCGGTCCGGGACGGCGGGACGACCCCGTGGGCGACCATGCGACCTCCATCGGTCTGCCGGTGACGTGCGGTGCGACCGACCCTAGGTACGACCGGTGGCGCACGTCACGGCCCGCACGGGCCCGGTCCGGTCCGGAGGGGACAGCCGGTGGGCACGGGTTCACTCCCGTGGGGAGAGCAGACCCCGGGAGTGTGCGAGCGCGACCGCCTCGGCGCGGCCGGAGGCGCCGAGCTTCGCCATCGCCCGGGACAGGTGCACGCTCACGGTCTTCTCGGAGATGAACAGCCGCTCGCCGACGGCCCGGTTGGTCAGCCCGTGCGCGACCAGCTCCAGCACCGCGTGCTCGCGCGGGGTGAGCGGGGAACCACCGGCGCCGGCCGCCGGACCGGGCCGGGGACCACCGTCGCCGGCCCGCACCCGCAGCGCGGCGACGGCCTCGGCGAGCGGGCGGGCGCCGAGCCGGTCGGCCTCGGACGCGGCGACCGCCAGGTCCTCGGCGGCGGCGCGGCGGTCGGCCTCGCCGTCGGTGCCGGGGCCACCGCGGTGCGCCCGTCCGAGCAGGGCCTCGGCCCGCCGCCACCGGGCCTCCGCGGCGCGGTAGAGGTCGCCGTACCCGGCGAAGGTCTCCACGACGGGGTCCCAGACCTGCGGCGCCGTGTCGCCGCGGGCCCGGGCGGCCTCGGCGCTGGCCCGGGCCAGCCACGCCCGGCCCTCCGGCCCGACCGAGGTGCCGCGGGGCAGGCCGCGTTCGGCGGTGCGTGCCGCCTCGTCGACGAGCCCGGTCGCCGCCCCGGCGTGCGCGTCGGCCCCCGCCGGGTCGCCCGCTGTACGGGCCGCCTCCGCGAGGTCGGCCCGGGCCGCCGCGCCCAGCGCACACAGCGCCAGCTCGCCGAGGTGGTGCGGGTACTCCGCCCGCAGCACCCCGAGCGCGCCGGCGACCCGGTCCACGGCCAGGGCGGGATCCCCGCGCCAGCGCGCCGACTCGGCCCCGACGACGCCCTGCAACAACGCGGCCTGGTCGTGCGCCGGCGGCTCGGCGGCCAGCGCGGCGAGCAGCTCTTCGGCGTCGTCGAGGTCTCCGCGGGCCACACCGACCACCGCGCCCGCCACCGCCAGCATCCCGGTGACGCGCAGCGGCAGCGTGGGGTCGACGTCCGCCGCGGTGCGGACGGCGGCGTCCCACTCCCCGCGCTGCACGTCGACGCGGACCTGCGCGATCCGGAACTCCAGGCCGTACCCGCCCCAGAGCAGCCCGTACGCGGCCGCCCGGCGGGCCCCCTCGGCGAACTCCTCGGCGGCGGCGTCGAGCAGGCCGTCCTCGACGAACGACACCCCGCGGTTCCACACGGTCCGCAGCTCGACGACCTGGTTCCCGGAGGCGGCGGCCAGCGAGGCAGCCCCGGCGAGCCGGTCCCGGGCGGCCTGCGGGTCCCCCTCCAGCCGGGCGCAGAAGGCCAGGGTGATCAGTGCGTCCGCGCAGACCGCGCTGAGGTCGCGGTACCCGGCCGACCCGTCCGCGGGGGGCGCGGTGTCGTGCACCGCCCGGGCCACCGCCAGCGACGCGCGGGCGTGCGACCAGGCGGGCTCGGCGTGGTCGGCGTTCAGGTGCGCCCGCGCGAGCACGGCGTGCGACCAGGCCAGCTCCGTGTCGGGCGGGCCCCCGGAGTGCAGCTCGACGGCCTCCGTGGCCGCGGCCACCGCCGCGTCCACCCGGGACCCGCTGTCGAGCAGCCGCATCGCGTAGTGCCGGCGCGCCTCGGCCCTGACCCGCGGATCCCCGCCGAGGTCGGCGACCCGGACCGCCCGGGCCCCGAGGGTGGTGCCCCGTTCCGGGTCGCCCGAGGCGCTCGCCGCCCAGGCCGCCTCCCGGGTCAGCGCGCTCTCGGTGACCCCGGTGAGCCGCTCGGGGTCCTCGACGGCGGACCACAGCTCCAGTGCCCGCTCGGCGTGGGCCAGCATCTCGGCCGGGCCGTGCCGCCGGCGGGCCTCCTCGGCGGCTCGTACCGACGCCGCGAGCGCCCGCGGCAGGTCGTGGGCGGCCAGCGAATGCCGGGCGAGCGCGGCGGCCACCCCGGGGGCGTCGTCCCGGCGGGCGAGCAGCGCGGCGAGCCGGGAGTGCAGCCGTACCCGTTCGCCCGGGAGCAGGTCGTCGTGCACGGCCTCGCGGAGCAGTGCGTGCCGGAAGGCGTAGGACTCCGCGCCGGGCGCCGGATCCGCGACGAGCAGGTGGTGCGACACCGCCTCCCGCAGGCCCGCATCCAGATCGGCCGCGGAGAGCCCGGCCGCGTCGCGCAGCAGGTCGTGGGAGATGCTCCGCTCGGCCAGCGAGGCCACCCGCAGCACCTCCCGCGCCGGTGGGCCGAGCCGGTCCAGCCGGGTCAGCAGCACGTCGGCCAGTCCGCCCGGCAGCCCGTCGGACCCCGCCGCGACGAGCTCCTCGGCGTAGAAGGCGTTGCCCTCGCTGCGGGCGGCGATCCGGCGCAGGGTGGCCTCGTCGACGCCCCCGGTGGCCGCCCGGGCCCGGACCAGCGCCAGCACGGCGTCGGGCGCGAGCGGCCCGAGCTCGACCCGACGGACGGCGGGCAGTCGGACGAGCTCCGCCAGCGACGCGCGCAGCGGATGCCTGCGGTGCAGGTCGTCGGAGCGGTAGGTGCCCAGCACCAGCAGCCGCTGCGAGCCCAGCCGGGCGAGCAGGAAGGCGAGCAGCTCCCGGGTGGAGCGGTCCGCCCAGTGCAGGTCCTCCAGTACGACGAGCAGCGGGGCCGCCGCGGCCGCGTCGCGCACGGCACCGGCCACCGCGTCGAACACCTGCAGGCGCCCTGAGTCCCCGTCGCCCGCGGCGGGGCGGGGTGCCTCCGCCGCACCGGGCAGCAACCCGTGCAGCACCGGCCGCAGCGCGGTGCCCGCCCGGTCCAGCGCGCCGAGTACCTCGGAGAAGGGCAGGTAGGGGAGTGCGGCGCCGCCCTCGTCCAGGCACCGCCCGACGACGACCTGCACGCCCGCCTCCGCGGCGGCCCGGCCGAGCGCGGCGGCGAGCCGGGACTTTCCGATCCCCGCCTCCCCGGCGAGCAGCACGGCGCGGGCCCGCCCGGCCCGGGCCGCGTCGAGGTCGCGGAGCAGTCCGGAGAGCTCCTCCGCACGGCCGACCAGCTCGTCCGTGTCCGGGCCGGTGGGGCCGCCCCCGTGGGTCGCTGCCGCCGTCATGGAGCGCATCGTGGCACGGGACACCGACACTCCCGGGCCCACGACGGCGGGCCCGGCCCGGACGCGCGGCTCAGCCACGCGACCCGGCCCGCACCGGGTGCGGCGCACGGCCCGGTTCCGGTGCGGCCGCGGTGGCTCCGGGCGGGAGCGTCGCTGGCCCGGCCGGCCCGGGGGCCCGTCCCGGCCGCCGGGCGGCGGTGAGTCGAGCACGTAGCCGCAGCCACAGCCGTCCCACCGCCGACGGGCCGGTCGCGCCGCGCAGCAGCCGCGCCGCGCGGTACCGGTCCGCCTCCTCCCGCAGCCGGGCCTGCCGCTGTTCGGCGAGGGCGACGAGGGAGTCCATCGGGATGTGTGTCATCAGCATGGTGACGACACTGCGGCTGAGGGGACCGCCCGGGCATCGGGCGATCACGCCGTCCCGCGGGCCGCGCGGGGCCCGCGGGTAAGGGGTCTCCTCAGTCCCGCCCGGTGGGCGGCGGCAGCAGACCCCGTCGGTAGGCCGGGACGAGCGCGCGCGGCACCAGGTGTCGGCGTCCCTCCAGGGTGACCGGCACGAGGTCGGGCGTGGTCGCCTTCCACTGCGACCGGCGGTGCCGGGTGTTCGATCGCGACGTCCGTCGCTTGGGAACGGCCATCAGAGGTCTCCTTCTCGGTCGGAACGGACGGTGGGGTCGTCCAGGGCGGCGGGCCCCACGGGCTCGGACTCGGCGCAGGGCTCGTCGTGGGCCCAGCCGAACGGGTCGGGCAGCGCGGACCAGGCGTCCTCGCCGGCCGCGATCTCGGCGTCGGTGAGCAGCGCGGCGCGCAGGGCCGCGTCGATCTCGTCGGGGTCGGCGTCGTGGCAGATCGCGACGACGTCCTGGGCACGGTCACCCCAGCGCGGGTGCCAGGCCAGCGCGGCCATCGCCCGGCGCTGGTCGCCCGCCTCGGTCCAGGCCTGCTCGTCGGCACCGGCGAGCCAGTCGCCGGCGTGCCCGATCCGCATGCCGCCGCCCGCGCTCTCCAGCCACAGCACGGCGTCCGGCCGGGTGGCCAGCCAGATCCGGCCGCGGGCCCGGACGACGCCGTCGAGCAGGCTGTCGATGGCCTCGTGCAGCCGGTCCGGGTGGAACGGGCGACGGGCGGAGAACAGCAGGGTGCGGACGCCACTGGCGGCGTCCAGCGGGGGTGCGCCGCGCAGCAGCGGGTCGTGCACCCCGCCGGGGACGCCGCGGCGGGACTCGGGGCCGAGCCCGTCGCAGAAGACCCGGTGGTCGGCACGTCCGGCGAGCAGCCGGGGTGCGGTCGGGCACAGCCGGTCCAGGACGGCGGCGGTCCGGTCCGCACCCCCGGGCCCGACCGCGCGGGTCAGCACCAGGACGTCGGCGAACTCGGCCTGGCCGACGGCGAGCTGGGCGACGGTCCGCTCGTCGTCGGGCAGCGTGGACAGCCCGCGCTCGGGCAGCGTCGCGTCCCCGGTGGCGTCGTCCAGCCAGCTGTCCGGGTCGAGCACGGCCACCACGCCGCGCAGGTCGACGAGGTCGGTCGCGGTACAGGCCTCGCGCCCCGGCGGCTCGAACACCACCGCCCCCAGGGCCCAGCACACCGGCTCGGGCTCCAGACGCGGGTCCAGGTGCAGCACCACCCGGTCCACCGTCCCGGACAGCGCGGCCAGGGTCGGCAGCACGTCCTCGCGGATGGTGCAGCTGACACAGCCGTGGGCGAGCTCCAGGACGGTGCGCTCGTCGCGGTCCGCGTCGCGCAGCCGCCGGTGCACCACACCGCGGCCCAGGTCGCGCAGGTCGTGGTGGAGCACGACGACACCCGGGTCCAGCTCGCGCATCCGCGTGATCGTCCGCTCCACCCCGTCGGCCTCGGTCCCGCACAGGACCACCAGCTCGGTCATGTCTTCCTCCCGGAGTCGGACGTGGTCGCGGTCCGGTGTATCGTAAACGAAAACGATTCCCATGTTGAGAGGAGGGGCGCGATGGCGAAGTCGACCGACGTCCGGCCGATCGTGAAGCTGCGCTCGACGGCGGGGACGGGCACGACGTACGTGACCCGCAAGAACCGCCGCAACGACCCCGACCGCCTGGTCCTGCGCAAGTACGACCCGAAGGTGCGCAGGCACGTCGAGTTCAAGGAGGAGCGCTGATGCCCGCACGCGCCAAGCCGGTGCGCGCGCCGCGCCGCAAGGCCAACCCGTTGAAGCAGCGGGGGATCGAGCACGTGGACTGGAAGGACGCCGCGCTGCTGCGCACGTTCATCTCCGACCGCGGCAAGATCCGCGCCCGCCGGGTGACCGGACTCACCGGCCAGCAGCAGCGGCAGGTGGCCACCGCGATCCGCAACGCGCGGGAGATGGCCCTGCTGCCCTACCCGCACGCGGGACGGTGAGCGATGGCCAAGCGCTGTGACCTGACCGGCCGTGAGCCGGGCTTCGGCAAGTCGGTCTCGCACTCCCACCGGCGGACCAGCCGGCGCTGGGACCCCAACGTGCAGACCCGCCGCTACTGGCTGGCCGAGGAGAACCGCTGGGTGAAGCTCACGCTCTCGGTCAAGGGGATCAGGACGGTGGACCGGATCGGCGTCTCCGCCGCGGTGGCGAAGGTCCGGGCGAACGGGGTGAAGGTCTGATGGCCACGACCGGACAGATCGCGAAGAACGAGCGGCGGAAGGCGATCGTCGCCCGCTACGCCGAGCGCCGCGCCGAGCTGAAGGCGATCATCGCCCGCCCGACGACGCCGGAGTCCGAGCGGGCCGCCGCGGTCGCCGAGCTGCGCCGCCAGCCGCGCGACGCCAGCGCGACCCGGGTCCGCAACCGCGACTCGGTCGACGGCCGTCCGCGCGGACACCTCCGCAAGTTCGGGGTGTCCCGGGTCCGCCTGCGCGAGCTCGCGCACGACGGCGCACTGCCGGGTGTCCGCAAGTCGAGCTGGTGACGAACCGTGGTTGACGTGCGGTGACCGGGTTCCGGGGCCCCCCGTTCGGGGCCCTGGAACCTCGGTGTAAAGTTCTTCCCGTCGGTGAGAGCGAGCCCCTCGGGGCCCGCGGGACACCGGTGCTGCCGCCCCCTTAGCTCAGTCGGCAGAGCGTCTCCATGGTAAGGAGAAGGTCTACGGTTCGATTCCGTAAGGGGGCTCGACAAGGGGCCTCGCCGCATGCGGCGAGGCTTCTTGCATGACGGTGTAGCTCAGTTGGTAGAGCAAGCGGCTCATAATCGCTGTGTCGCCGGTTCAAGTCCGGCCATCGTCACCACGTTGGCGCATCATTCACGAGACATGCTGGGAGGCACCCGCGATGGCCAAGGCCACGGACGTGCGGCCGAAGATCACTCTGGCCTGCGAGGAGTGCAAGCACCGCAACTACATCACCAAGAAGAACCGGCGGAACGACCCCGACCGGCTCGAGATCAAGAAGTTCTGCCCGAACTGCGGCACCCACCGGGCGCACCGCGAGACCCGCTGAGTGCGTAGCGACTCCCGGAGCTGACGGTGGTCGACCAGTCCTGGGTCGGGCACAGCTCGGACCCGGTCGGGCCGTACCAGGTCGGTCGCGAGAAGATCCGCGAGTTCGCCGTCGCCATCGGTGACGACGACCCGCTCTTCCGTGAGGTGGACGCGGCGCGTGCCGCGGGCCATGCCGACCTGGTGGCCCCGCCGACGTTCTCGACCTGCTTCACGATGCCGGTCATCGAGGACTTCCTCCGGGACCCCGCCTTCGGGTGGGACTACACCCGCATGGTCCACGGCGACCAGCGGGTCACGTTCCGCAGGCCGCTCGTCGCCGGCGACGAGCTCACCACGGTGCTGCACGTCGACGAGCTGCGCACCCGGGCCGGCAACCACATGCTGACGCTGCGGTGCGAGATCACCGACGCGGCGGGCGAGCCGGTCGCGACCACGCACTCGATGCTGGTCAGCCCCGCCGGCGAGGACACGGGCACCGAGGGGGACGCGTGAGTGCACCGCTGACCTCGCGGACCGCCGCGGACTGCGCCAAGGGCGACGCACTGCCGTCGCTGACCGTCCAGGTCACCCGCGCCGACCTGGTGCGCTACGCCGGTGCCTCCGGCGACCTGAACCCGATCCACTGGAGCGACCGCGTCGCCGCGGTCGCCGGGCTGCCGGGTGTGATCGCGCACGGGATGCTCTCGATGGCGCTCGCCGGGCGCGTGCTGACCGCGTGGACCGGGGACCCGGCCGCGATCCGCAGCTACGGCACCCGCTTCACCCGGCCCGTCGTCGTCCCGGACGACGACACCGGTGCGACCGTCGAGCTCTCCGGCACCGTCGCCGAGGTGCGCGAACAGGACGGCGAGCGGATCGCCGTCGTCGATCTCAAGGCGACCTTCGAGGGGAAGACGGTGCTCGGCCGCGCCCGCGCCGAGGTCGTCCTCCCCGGGTGAGACGACCCGGCGTACGGGCCCGCGGGAGCGGGTGCGTACACTCGTTCCAGCCGGGCGCACCGGATGATCCGTTGCGTCCGCCCCGCGGCCACCTGGTGGACCGGGGCAAAGGGGTGTAGCTCAATTGGCAGAGCAGCGGTCTCCAAAACCGCAGGTTGCAGGTTCAAGTCCTGTCACCCCTGCCACGACGCCGCAGGCCACCGGAGATCACGGCGGCGCGGCAGACGGCACGGACGAAGCGACGAGGGTTCTCCCGAAGCGGAGGACGTGACCGAGGGCGGGCGGACGCCCGCCACCTGCGGAGGGCGACACGCGTGAGCGACGAGCACGAGTCGGAGCGGCCCGGGCGGGAGCGCCCGAGCAACGCCGCCGACCGTCGTGGACGGCGGGCCTCCGGGCCCGCGAGCACCCCCGGCAAGGGTCGCGCCACCCCAGGTCGCGCCGCCGCGGCGACGAAGGAGAAGAAGCCGTCGCTCTTCGCCCGGCTCGCCCGGTTCCTGCGCGAGGTCGTCGCGGAGCTCCGCAAGGTCATCTGGCCCGACCGCAGCCAGATGGTGAAGTACAGCATCGCGGTCCTGATCTTCGTGTCGATCATGGTGGCGCTGGTGTTCGTGCTGGACTCGGCGTTCGCCGAGGGCGTCGCCCTGCTGTTCGGCAACTGACGCGAGTACGAACGCCGACCGGCTCCGACCGACACCGAACAATGGAAGCGAGTAGGACGTGACCTCCGACAGCAAGGCGTACGACGAGGCGTACGACGAGGCGGCCGACGAGGCCGCGATCGACGCCGTCGCCGAGAACGCGGCCGACGAGACGCTGCCCGAGCAGTCCGTCCAGGACGCCGACGTCGAGGCGGCGCACGGTGAGGACGCCGTCTCCGGCGACTACACCGAGGCCGAGGACGACAGCACCCCCGGCGCCGAGGCGGAGACGCTGGACGGCGAGGGCGAGACGGTCCCGACCGCCGACGGCACCGACGAGGCCGGTGAGGCCGACGAGGCCGAGGCCGTCGCGGAGGAGCCGGACGAGGACGTGGATCCGGAGGAGGAGCTGCGCGCCGCACTGCGTCGCGCGCCCGGCGACTGGTATGTCGTCCACTCCTACGCGGGCTACGAGAACAAGGTGAAGTCGAACCTCGAGACCCGGGCGCAGACCCTGGACGTCGAGGACTACATCTTCCAGGTCGAGGTGCCCACCGAAGAGGTCACCGAGATCAAGAACGGGCAGCGCAAGAAGGTCCAGCGCAAGGTGCTGCCCGGCTACATCCTGGTGCGGATGGAGCTCAACGACCAGTCCTGGGGCGCGGTGCGGAACACGCCGGGCGTCACCGGGTTCGTCGGCGCGACGTCCAAGCCGTCGCCGCTGACGATCAACGAGGTCGTGAAGTTCCTGCTGCCCAAGGTCGAGGCCCCCAAGAAGGACGCCGAGGCCGGCAGGTCCGCGTCCGGCGGTTCCGCCTCCTCCGGCGGCGCCCCCACCGTCGAGGTCGACTTCGAGGTCGGCGAGTCGGTCACCGTCATGGACGGCCCGTTCGCCACGCTCCCCGCGAGCATCTCCGAGGTCAACGTCGACGCCCAGAAGCTCAAGGTGCTGGTCTCGATCTTCGGCCGGGAGACCCCGGTCGAGCTCGGGTTCAACCAGGTCTCCAAGATCTGATCGCACCCGTGAGGAACGTCCGCGGCATGGCAGGGCCGCGTGGCGTGCACATCGATCACTGAGGAACGGACATGCCCCCCAAGAAGCGGAAGCTCTCCGCGATCATCAAGCTCCAGATCCAGGCAGGCGCAGCGACGCCGGCCCCGCCGGTCGGCCCCGCACTGGGCCAGCACGGCGTCAACATCATGGAGTTCTGCAAGGCCTACAACGCGGCGACCGAGGCCCAGCGCGGCAACATCGTGCCGGTCGAGATCTCGGTCTTCGAGGACCGGTCGTTCACCTTCGAGCTGAAGACCCCGCCCGCGGCGCGGCTCCTGCTCAAGGCGGCCGGTGTCGAGAAGGGCTCCGGCGAGCCGCACAAGACCAAGGTCGCCAGCGTGACCATGGCCCAGGTCCGGGAGATCGCCCAGGTCAAGATGAACGACCTGAACGCGAACGACCTCGACCAGGCCGCCAAGATCATCGCCGGCACCGCCCGGTCGATGGGCATCACGGTCGACGGCTGAGCGAGCCCCCACACCACCCGTACGCGTGGGAGAGCCGGGCGCGGCTCCTACCACGACCTGACCTCAGAGGAGACGAGGACAGATGGCACAGCGCAGCAAGGCCTATCGTGAGGCCGCCGCGAAGATCGACGCGGACCGCCTCTACTCGCCGCTCGCCGCGGCGAAGCTGGCCCAGGACACGTCCAGCAAGAACACCGACGCGACCGTCGAGGTCGCGATGCGGCTGGGCGTCGACCCCCGTAAGGCGGACCAGATGGTCCGCGGCACCGTGAACCTGCCGCACGGTACCGGCAAGACCGCCCGGGTCATCGTGTTCGCCACCGGCGACAAGGCCGCCGAGGCCGAGGCCGCCGGCGCCGACGCCGTGGGCGCCGAGGACCTCATCGAGCGGATCCAGGGCGGGTGGCTCGACTTCGACGCCGCCATCGCGACCCCGGACCAGATGGCCAAGGTCGGCCGCATCGCCCGCATCCTCGGCCCGCGTGGCCTGATGCCGAACCCGAAGACGGGCACCGTGACGCCGGACGTCACGAAGGCCATCAACGAGATCAAGGGCGGCAAGGTCAACTTCCGGGTCGACAAGCAGGCCAACCTGCACCTCGTCATCGGCAAGGCCTCGTTCGACACCGAGAAGCTGGTGGAGAACTACGGCGCCGCCTACGACGAGATCCTGCGGCTCAAGCCGTCGGCCGCCAAGGGCCGCTACGTCAAGAAGATCACCGTCTCCACCACCACCGGGCCGGGCATCCCGGTGGACCCGAACCGCACCCGCAACCTGCTGGTCGCGGACGAGGAGACCGACTGATCGCCTGATCAGCGCCTGACACGACGACGCCCCCGGTTCCCTGCGGAACCGGGGGCGTCGTCGTCTGCGGGGTCAGGCCCAGTCGCGCAGGACGTCCTCGACGTCCTCCGGGCCGGTACCGCGACCGGCGGTCTCGGTGACCGTGCGGGAGAACCGCGGCGCCGGTGCGGCCTGGGGCACGCCGTCGGAGGTGACGATGGTTCCGCGCGCGGCCAGGTGCGCGTTCTCGCGGGCCTCGGCGAACGACAGCACCGGGGTGGTGCACGCGTCGGTGCCCTCGAAGACCGCGGCCCACTCGTCGCGGGGCTTGGAGGCGAACACCTCGGTGAACCGGGCCCGCATGGCGGGCCAGCCGGCGCGGTCGTACTGCGGGCCCAGCTCGTCCTCGGTGAGCCCGAGCCCGGCGATGAGCTGGGCGTAGAACTGCGGCTCCAGGGCCCCGACGGCCATGTGGCCGCCGTCGGCGCAGGTGTAGGTGTCGTAGAACGGGGCGTGCCCGTCGAGCAGGTTCGAGCCGCGCTCGTCGACCCAGGCGTCCTGGGCCAGGAAGCCCCAGAACATCTGGTTGAGGACGCTGACGCCGTCGACCATGGCGGCGTCGACGACCTGCCCCTGCCCGGAGGCCTTCGCCTCCCAGAGCGCGGCCAGCACGCCGACGACGAGCAGCATGGAGCCGCCGCCGAAGTCACCGACCAGGTTCAGCGGTGGGACAGGGCGTTCCCCGGCGCGGCCGATGGCGTGCAGCGCACCGGTCAGCGAGATGTAGTTCAGGTCGTGCCCGGCGCGCGGCGCCATCGGGCCGTCCTGGCCCCAGCCGGTCATCCGGCCGTAGACCAGGCGCGGGTTGCGGGCGTGGCAGTCCTCCGGGCCGACGCCGAGGCGCTCGGTGACGCCCGGCCGGTAGCCCTCCAGCAGGACGTCGGCGGACTCGACCAGCCGGAGCACGGTCTCCCTGCCCGCCGGGTCCTTCAGGTCCGCGGTGACCGAACGGCGGCCGCGTGCCGTCGGGTCGGGTACCGAGTCGGACCCGAGCTTCAGCCCGCCCGACGGCCGGTCGATGCGGACGACGTCCGCCCCGAGGTCGCCCAGGATCATCGCCGCGTGCGGCCCCGGCCCGATCCCGGCCAGCTCGATCACCTTCAGTCCGGCCAGCGGACCCCTGCCCCGTGTCACCGTGGACCTCCTCGTCACGCGAATGGTTCCCGGCGACGGTAGCGGCCCGGCGCCGGTGGTCAGCCGGTCGGCTCGCGAGCCGGCTCCTCGTAGTCCCAGATGTCCTTGCCGATCTCACGGACGGGATGGCCGGTCGTGTCCCGCTCCTGGATCGTGTACGCGTAGCGCCCGTGCTGCCAGCCGTCGCGCAGCGCGACCTCCAGCAGGCAGGCCTCGGCCCAGTCGTGCCACTCGTCGAAGCCGTCGGGCAGCGGGTCGGGTGCGTCGCACTGGATCTCGGTCATCCGGTGCAGCACACCCCGCAGCGGCTGCCAGGCCTGCACGTCCAGCCAGATGTCGTCCATCGCCGGCGCCTCCGTCGGGTGGGTCGGCCCCCAGTCTCGCCGGGCGCCGTCGCGGCGGGCCGGACGGCCGGGGGGTCTTCACCCGATCGTGGTCAGGCCTTGAGCAGGTCCTCCCGGCCCTCGGCCTGGAGCTTGGCCTTGTACGGGCCGAAGAGCTGCTTGGCGATCGGCAGCAGCTTGAGGACCTTCGAGACCGGGCCCTTGGCGCGGACGTCGCCCTTGGCCAACGCGACCGGGAGGATGACCTTGCCCAGCCAGAACCGGTTGCCGGTGTCGGCGGACATGAACAGCTCGATGTTCGGGTCGGGGCCCTGCCCGGCGCCGGTGTGGATCTCGGAGTTCGGCATGTCCACGGTGAGCACCGCGTCCGGGTTCGTGTAGGTGATCCGCAGGACGACGCCCGACGGCTTCAGCTTCGCGACCAGGTCCGGGTCGGCCATGCCGATCCGGAACACCCCGCCCAGGTACTCGTAGACCTCGGCCTCGTCGGCGAACACGGCCATCAGCGCCTCCTCGCGGGATGGGGGCCGGACGTGGGGTCGCCCGGTGCGTCGCGGCGAGTGTGTCCGGTGTGGTCCGGGGCGCGCAGCCGATCACCGGGCCAGGGTTGGCCCGCCCGGGCCGTGCCGCCCCTCAGCGCCCGGCCGGGTGCTCGTCGAGCAGCCCGCAGCGCCCGGCGAGCGCGGCCGCCTCGATCCGGTTGGCCGCGCCCAGCTTGTGCAGCAGCGAGGCGATCATGCGCTTGGCGGTGCGCTCGCTGACCAGCATCGGGCGCGCGATGTCGGCGGTCTCCAGGCCCCGGGCCAGCAGCGTCCACAGCTCGATGTCGCGCTCACCGAGCCGGTCGAGCAGGCCGTCGGCGGTGCGGTCGGCCGCGACGAGCAGCGCGTCGAGCAGCTCCGCGCGCAGCACCCGCACCCCGGCAGCGATCGACAGCAGCGGGGCGACCAGCACCTCCGGGTCGGCGGACTTGCCCAGGTAGCCGTCGGCGCCCGCGCGCATCGCGGCCGCGGCCAGGTCCAGGTCCTCGGTGCCCGACAGCGCCAGCACCCGGGTGGCGGGGTAGGCGGCCTTGATCCGGCGGATCGTCTCCACCCCGCCCAGCGGCGGCAGCGCGAGGTCGACGATCGCGATCCCGGCCCGGTGCCGCCCGACCAGCGCGACAGCCTCCTCCCCGGCCGTGGTGGAGCCCGCGACCCGGAAGGTGTCCCCGGCGCGGGACTCCAGCAGCAGGGCGAGCCCCTGCGCGAACAGGGCGTGGTCGTCGACGATGACGACGACGTGCGGCGCTGTCGGCGCGGGCGGCATGCCCCGAGCCTAATGTGGCCCCGACCCGCGTCCCCGTCCGAGAGGCCCCGACCGTGACCGCGCACCCCGGTGAGCTCCCCGAACGCACCCGGGAGGAACGCCAGGCCGTCGTGCTGCGGCTCTGCGTGGTGCTCGCCGCCGTGGGCCTGGTCGTGAGCCGCCCGGACCTGACCGGCGAGCGGCCGGTCGTCGCCGCGGTGCTGGTCGGGCTGAGCACGGTGTACGCGGCGGTGCTCGGCGTCGTCTCGCTGGTGCGGGGGCGGCTGCCGGTGCCCCCGGCCGTGTTGACCGGGCTCGACGGCGTGCTCAGCGTGCTCGCCTGCGGCTTCACCGGCGGCGTCGCGAGTCCGATGGTGGGGGCACTGCCGCTGGTCGTCATCGCGATCGCGTTGCGCGGGGGGCCGCGCGTCGCGCGGTTCGCCGCGCTCGGGCTCGGTGCCGGCTACACCGTCGCGGTACTGCTCGGGTCCGGGCCGCGCGTCGCCCTCGCCGACGCGCTCCTGGCCGGGCTGTGGTGGACCGGCTTCCTGTTCGCGACCGCCGTGCTCACCGGGGTGCAGGTGCGGCTGCTGGAACACCAGCTGGCCGACATCGCGACCACCCGGGCCCGCGCGGAGAACGAACACGAGCGCTACCTGTCCGAGCGTGCGCTGCGGGACCGGATCGTGTCCCAGAGCCGGGCCCGGCTCGACGGTGCCCGTGTCGTGCTGCACGAGTTCCGGACCCCGGTCGCCTCGCTGACCGCGCTGTCGTCGGACCTCGCGGCGGGCAGGCTCGACGGTGACGCGGCCCGGCGTGCGTCGCGGCTGCTCGCCGACCACGCCGCCCACCTCCAGGACATGCTCGACGGGCTGGCCGACCTGGCCGTCGCCGACGGCAGCCCGCTCGGGCGCGACCGGCCCCGGCGCGTCGCGCTCGCCGAGCTCGCCGACGCCGTGCTCGACGCCGCCGGGATCGCCGCCCACCGGCGACACCCGGTCGTCGAGCCGGCCGGGGCCGCGGTCCACTGCGACCCGCAGCGGCTGCGCCGGATGCTCACCAACCTGGCCGAGAACGCCGCCCGGCACTCCGGCGACGAGGTCGTGGAGCTGCACCTGTCGCACGACGGCGCCGTGCTCACCGCCGAGGTCCGGGACCGCGGTCCCGGCCTGCCCGCGGGCCAGGAGGGCGTCGTGACGGCCAAGGGCGTCGCGCTGGGGGAGCGCCGCGGCACGGCCGGGCTGGGCCTGTGGATCGCCGAGGCGCTCGCGTCCGCGATGGACGGTGAGCTGAGCCTGCTCCCGCGCGAGGGCGGCGGCCTCGTCGCCCGGCTCACCCTCCCGCTCGCCGGCGCCTGAGGACCTCCCCTGGCACCCGGGGGCCAGCGCTGGCGCGGACGACGGGTGTGCCGGAGGTCTCGGCGCGACCAGGATCCACCACCATGCGTACGACGGCAGCGGTGCTGTGGGAACCCGGTGGCAAGTGGGAGATCGAGGAGGTCGAGCTCGACTCCCCGAACGCCGGCGAGGTGATGGTCGAGCTGACCGCGTCGGGGCTGTGCCACTCCGACGAACACCTCGTGACCGGTGACCTGCCCGCGGTCCTGCCGATGGTCGGCGGCCACGAGGGCGCCGGCCGGGTCATCGAGGTCGGCCCGGGTGTCACCGAGCTCGAGGTCGGAGACCCGGTCGTGATGACCTTCCTGCCCTCCTGCGGGCGCTGCCCGTACTGCTCCAAGGGCCAGCCGAACCTCTGCAACGACGGCGCCGGAGCCACCCTCGGGCCGCAGCTCGACGGCACCTACCGGTTCCACGCCCGCGGCGAGGACCTGGGCCAGATGTGTCTGCTCGGCACGTTCGCCCGGCACACCGTCGTCCCGGTGAAGTCCGCCGTGAAGATCGACGAGGGCTTCCCGCTCGACCTGGCGGCGCTGGTCGGCTGCGGCGTCACCACCGGCTTCGGCTCCTCGGTCCGCACCGCGGACCTGCGGGCCGGGGACACCGCCGTCGTCGTCGGCATCGGCGGCATCGGCGCGAACGCGGTGCAGGGCGCCCGCGCGGCCGGGTGCCGGTACGTCGTGGCCGTCGACCCGGTCGAGCACAAGCGGGAACGGTCCCGCGAGCTGGGCGCCACGCACGTCGCCGCGAGCATCGACGAGGCCTGGGAGATCGTCAGCGAGGTGACCCGCGGGCAGATGGCCGAGGCGGCGATCCTGTGCACCGGCGTCGCGATGGGTGAGGACCTGCAGCCCGCGCTGCAGCTGGTCGGCAAGCGCGGCCGGGTCGTCGTCACCGCGCTGGCCCGGGCCGAGGAGGAGACGGCGTCGCTGTCGCTGCTCGACCTCACGCTCTACGAGAAGCAGATCCGCGGCGCGCTGTTCGGCAGCTCCGCGGCGCAGTTCGACATCCCGCGGCTGCTGGAGATGCACAACCTGGGACAGCTCAAGCTGCGTGAGCTGATCACCAAGGAGTACACCCTCGACCAGGTCAACGAGGGCTACGAGGACATGCGTTCCGGGCGCAACATCCGCGGGCTCATCCGGTACTGAGCACGACCGGGGCGACTCGCACCGACCCGGATCTGACAGGCTGGTGGGGTCACCCTCCCGTCCCGTCGTCCCCAGGAGTCGCCCCGGTGAGCTCGGAGGCCCCGCTCGAGGAGCTCGGTTCCCCGAGCCTGGTGGAGCTGGCGCTCGACCGGATCCGCCGGGACATCCTGCGGGGTGTGTTCGCGCCGGGGGAGCGCCTGGTCGAGGAGCAGCTGACCCGCCGGTTCGGCATCAGCCGGGCGCCGGTGCGCGAGGCGCTGCGTCAGCTCGGTGAGCAGGGCCTCGTCGAGCACCTCCCGCGGCGCGGGGTCCGGGTCTGCGAACTCTCGGCCCGGGACATGACCGAGCTGTTCGGGCTGCGCGACGCGCTGGAGCGGTTCGCCGTGGACGAGATGTTCGCCGGGAGCGGGCGCCGGGACCCGGCCCGGCTCGCCCGTCTCCAGCGGGCCACCGAACGGATCGAACGCGCCGCGGCCGACGACGGCGAGGGCGCCGCGGTCGACCGTGCCGAGGCACACCGCGAGTTCCACCTGGCCCTGGTCGGGCTGGCCGGGCACCGGCACCTCGTCCGGGTCTTCGAGCCGGTCATCCTGCAGCTCCAGCTGTACATGGCGACCAACATGCGTCGCGAGGCCGAGCAGCGCTCCCCGGCCGAGGGGGCGCGACGGCACCGCCGGCTGTACGAGGCGGTCGTGGCCGGGGACCGGGCGGCTGTGCTCGACGCGCTGGCCCACCACGGGGGCCGCGCCTACCTCGGCCCCGAGCTGCACGAGCAGTAGCAGACGTCACGCAGCTGTTACCTCGGACACCTTGAGGTGACACCAAACTGTCGACAATCGACGGAATGCAGCTGCTGTCCAGCCCCTCGGCGACGGTGTCCGGCCTCCGTGCCGGCTACGCCTCCGGCGCCCTCCGACCCGCGGACGTCGTCGCGGAGCTGACCGCCAGGATCGACGCCCGCGGCGACGACCACGTCTGGATCTCCCGCACCCCGGTCGACGAGCTGCACCGGCGGGCCCGTGAGCTGGAGGGACTCGACCCGGCCGGCCACCCGCTGTGGGGCGTGCCGGTGGCGGTGAAGGACAACATCGACGCCGTCGGGCTCCCCACCACCGCCGCCTGCCCGGCGTTCACCCGCACCCCCGACGCCGACGCCACCGCGGTCCGGCGGCTGCGCGCGGCGGGCGCGATCGTCGTCGGGAAGACCAACCTGGACCAGTTCGCCACCGGTCTGAACGGGGGCCGCTCGCCCTACGGGGCGCCGGAGAGCGTCTTCGGCGGCGACCTGATCTCCGGCGGGTCCAGCTCGGGGAGCGCCGTCGCCGTCGCGGCCGGGCTGGTGCCGGTCGCGCTGGGCACCGACACCGCCGGGTCCGGGCGGGTGCCCGCCGCGCTGAACGGCGTCGTCGGGCTCAAGCCCACCCGCGGCCTGATCGGCACGGCCGGGATGCTGCCCGCCTGCCGGTCGCTGGACTGCGTCAGCGTGTTCACCCGCGACCTCGCCGGGGCCGCCGAGGTGCTCGCGGTGCTGGCCGGGCCGGACCCGGACGACCCGTGGTCCCGGGCCGCCCCGCCAGAGGCCCCCGGCGCCGGCCCGGTCGTCGTCGCGCTGCCGGAGGACCTGGATCTCGACCGCGGTGACGGGACGGTCGACACCGGGTTCGCCGACGCCTTCGCCCGGGTCGCGGCGACCGTCGCCGCCCGGGCCGCGAGCACCGTCGGCACACCCACCGCGGCCCTGCGCGAGGCCGGGGACCTGCTCTACGGCGGGCCGTGGGTGGCCGAACGGCTCGCCGTCCTCGCCGACGTCCTCGACACCCACCGCGACGCCGTGCTGCCGGTGACCCGCGCGGTGATCGAGGCGGGTGCCCGGTTCTCCGCCGTCGAGGCGTTCCGCGCCCGGTACCGGCTGCAGGAGCTGCGCGCCGAGGTCGCCCGGCTGTTCGCGACCGCGGACGTCCTGCTGCTCCCGACCGTGCCGACGACGTTCACCCGGGCGGAGCTGGCGGCCGAGCCGGTCGTGCGCAACCTCGTCCTGGGCCGCTACACCCAGGCCACCAACCTGCTGGACCTCGCCGCCGTCGCGGTGCCCGCCGGGACCACCGACGACGGGCGGCCGTTCGGGGTCACCCTGCTCGGCCCCGCCTTCTCCGAGGCCCGGCTGCTGCACGCCGCGGCCGCGCTGCTCGGGCCGCCGCGATGAGACCGCCCGCACCGTGCCCGTCCTCTCTGCCCGCACCGACCACCGGAACCGGAGGCGCCATGACGACCGACGCACTCGACACCGCACCCGACCCCGCACTCGACGCCGCGACCCGCACCGCCACCATCGGGCCGGTCGCGGCCCGTCCCTACCCCTGGCCCTACGACGGCACCGTCCCCGCCGCCCGCACCGCGCTGATCTGCATCGACTGGCAGGTCGACTTCTGCGGGCCCGGCGGCTACGTCGACCGCATGGGCTACGACATCGGGCTCACCCGACAGGGCCTCGCCCCGACCGCCCGGCTGCTGGCGCACGCCCGCGAGACCGGGATGCTCGTCGTCCACACCCGGGAGGGACACGCCGCGGACCTGTCCGACCTGCCCGCGAACAAGCGCTGGCGGTCGCGGCGGATCGGGGCGGAGATCGGCAGCCCCGGACCGGCCGGGCGGATCCTCGTCCGCGGCGAACCCGGCTGGGAGATCGTGCCGGAGGTCGCCCCGGTGCCCGGCGAGGTGCTGATCGACAAGCCCGGCAAGGGCGCGTTCTACGCCACGCAGCTCGACCTGGTCCTCCGCTCCAACGGGATCACCCACATCCTGCTGACCGGCATCACCACCGACGTCTGCGTGCACACCACCATGCGCGAGGCGAACGACCGCGGCTACGAGTGCCTGATCCTCGCCGACTGCACCGGCGCCACCGACCCCGCCAACCACGACGCCGCCCTGCACATGGTGACCATGCAGGGCGGGGTGTTCGGCGCCGTCGGGTCGTCCGACGCCGTCGTCGGGGCGACCACCTGGAGTGACTCGTGATCTCGGTCGACGCCGACCCCGGCACCTTCGCCTTCGACCCCGCGACCACCGCCCTGCTGATCATCGACATGCAGCGGGACTTCTGCGAGCCCGGGGGCTTCGGCGAGACCCTGGGCAACGACGTGTCGTTGCTGCGCAGCGTCATCCCGCCGCTGCAGGAGGTACTGCGCACCGTCCGCGCGCTGGGCATGACCGTGATCCACACCCGCGAGGGCCACGTCCCGGACCTCAGCGACTGCCCGCCCGCCAAGCTCAACCGCGGCGAGCCGAGCCTGCGCATCGGCGACCCGGGGCCCAAGGGCCGCATCCTGGTCCGCGGCGAGTACGGCCACGACATCATCGACGAGCTGAGGCCCGAGTCCGGCGAGCTCGTGATCGACAAACCCGGCAAGGGCTCGTTCCACGGCACCACCTTCGGCGCCGAGCTGCGGTCCCGCGGCATCACCAGCCTGATCGTGGCCGGCGTGACCACCGAGGTCTGCGTGCACACGACCGTCCGGGAGGCCAACGACCGCGGCTACGAGTGCCTCGTGCTCTCGGACTGCACCGGCTCCTACTTCCCCGAGTTCCACCGCGTCGCACTGGAGATGGTGGCCGCCCAGGGCGGCATCTTCGGCTGGGTCGCGCCCTCGTCCGCACTGCTCACCGCACTGACCAGGGAGGCCGTGGCATGACCACGACGGATACCGCACCCCAGCCGATGAGGCTCTCCTGGTGGGTCGCGGGGGACACCAACGCGTTCTTCGGGCTCGGGTTCAACACGCTGGTCAACGTGTTGACCCTGACCGGGCTGTGCATCGGGGTGGTGAACATCCCCGGCGCCGAGGTGTTCGGGGTGATCCTCCCGGCGCTCGGCGTCCAGCTGCTGATCGGCAACGTCTACTACACCTACCTCGCCCGTCGACTGGCGCACCGCGAGGGCCGCACGGACGTCTGCGCCATGCCCTACGGCCCGTCCGTGCCGCACATGTTCATCGTCGTCTTCGTGATCATGCTGCCGATCGCGCTGGCCACGGGGAACCCGCTCACCGCCTGGGCGGCCGGTCTCGCCTGGTCGTTCATCATCGGGTTGATCGTGCTGCTCGGCGCGTTCGTCGGTCCGTGGATCCGGCGGTTCACCCCGCAGGCCGCGATGCTCGGCACGCTCGCGGGCGTCTCGATCGCGTTCATCTCGATGCGCCCGGCCGCGCAGATGTTCGAGGCCCTGTGGATCGCGCTGCCGGTCATGGTGATCATCCTGATCGGGTTCTTCACCGACCTGAAGCTGCCCGGGAACATCCCGGTGGGGCTGGCAGCGCTGCTCGTCGGCACCGCGATCGGCTGGGTCGGCGGGTACATGTCGGTGCCCGACGTCGTCTCCGCCGCCGGCGACGTCGCGATCAGCCTCCCGACCGTCGACCTCGCCCGGCTCGGTGCCGGGCTCGCCGACGTCGCCCCGCTGCTCGCCACGGCGATCCCGCTGGGCATCTACAACTTCACCGAGGGCATGACGAACATCGAGTCCGCGGCCGTCGCGGGCGACGAGTACAATATGCGCGCGGTGCTCGCCGCGGACGGCGCCGGCGCCGTCGTCGGTGCCGCGATGGGCTGCCCGTTCCCGCCCGCGGTCTACATCGGACACCCGGGTTGGAAGGCGGCCGGCGGCCGGACGACGTACTCGCTGGCGTCCGGGGTGTTCATCTCCCTGATGTGCTTCCTCGGGCTGTTCTCGCTGCTCGGAGCGTTGCTGCCGACCCCGGCGATCGTGCCGATCCTGCTCTACATCGGCCTGCTGATCGGGGCCCAGGCGTTCCAGGAGACCCCGCGCCGCCACGCCGTCGCCGTCGTCATCGCGATCGTCCCGAACATCGCGGCCTGGGCCACCGGGCTGATGAACAACGCGCTGTCGGCCGCGGGGACGACCGCGGCCCGGGTCGGGGAGGAGGCCCTCGCCGGGGCCGGGCTGGTCTACCACGGCACCGTGCTGCTCGGCGGTGGCGCGATCCTCGCCGGTCTGGTGCTCGGCTCGATCACCGCGTTCGTCATCGACAAGAACTTCTTCGCCGCGGCCGCGTACTCCGCCGCCGGGGCGGTGCTCGGGTTCGTCGGGCTGATGCACGCCGAGGCCGTCGGCTGGAACGTGGGCGGGCAGATCGCGCTCGGCTACCTGTTCGCCGCGATCGTGCTGGCCGCGTTCGGGTGGGGCACCCGACGTGGCGCCACCGCCCGGCAGGCCGTCGCGCCGGAGCCCGCCGCCGCGCCGGTCGCCCCGGCGGAGCCGCAGCCGGCTCGGCCGGCCGCGGCTCCGGCCACGACCGAGGGGCCCGACGCCGTCGGCGGACCCCGCCCGGCCACGGCATGACCCGCGGCACGGTCACCACGGCCGACGAGCTGGACCGGCCCGACGTCGTCGCGCAGGTGCGGGCTGCGTTCGACCGGTACGAGCGGGCGCTGCGCGACGCCGACGTCGCCGTCCTCACCGAGCTGTTCTGGGACGACGACCGCTGCGTCCGCTTCGGCGTCGCCGACCGCCAGCAGGGCGGCGCCCAGATCGCCGCGTGGCGCCGGGTGAACCCCGGGGTCCCGGCCGGGCGGACGCTGTCCGGCACGACGGTCCTCGCCCTCGGGAGCGACGCGGCCGTCGTCAGCACACGGTTCGGCTACCCGGACGGCGCGCGGGAGGGCCGGCAGACCCAGACCTGGGCGCGGCTCGGCGGCGCCTGGCGGATCGTGGCAGCACACGTCTCGGAGGTGCCGTGCTGACCGGGGGATTCGCGGTCGTCGCCGCGCACCGGCGGGGCCAGCCGCTGCACCACGAGCTGCTCGCCCTCGGGGCCCGGTTCCGGGCGGTGCGGGTGACCGCGCCGGAGTACCGGCTGCTCGCCCTCGACGGCGACGTCCCGCGCGGCGGGCTGCTCCGGGTCGGCGCGGGCGGCGCGGCGATCGAGGTGGAGGTGTTCGACCTGCCCGCCGCGGCCGCCGCGGGCCTGGTGCTGCCCGCGCCGCTCGCGCCGGGCCGGGTCCTGCTCGACGACGGCGATCCGGTCGCCGGGATCGTGTGCACGACGGCGACGCCCGGGGCCCGGGACGTCACCGAGCACGGCAGCTGGCCCGCCTACCTCGCGGCACGGTGATCCGGGGCCGTCCCACCGCATCCGTGCGGATGGGACGGCCCCGGGGCCTCAGCCGACCAGGTCGCGGATCGTGCGCAGGTGGTCGGGTGCGCCGTCCACGACCATCGTCGTGATCAGCGAGTCGCGGAACACCGGCAGCTCCTCGGCGATCTTCGCCGTCGGACCGACGAGTGCCACCTGCTCGACCATCGAGGTCGGGACGGCCTTCGCGGCCGCGTCCTTGTCGCCGGCGAGGTAGAGCTCCTGGATGCGGGCGCACTCCTGCTCGTAGCCCATGCGGGCGAAGACCTCGTAGTGGAAGTTCGCACCCCTGGCGCCCATCCCGCCGACGTAGAGCGCGAGGAACGGGCGGATCCGGTCCGCGGCAGCCTCGACGTCGTCGTCGACGACGACCTGCACCATGCAGACGACCTCGAAGCCGTCCGGGCGCCCGCCGCGGGCGGCGAAGCCGGCGTCGAGGGACTCGCGGTAGTGCGCGTCGTTCCGGGGTGCGTAGAACAGCGGCTGCCAGCCGTCGGCGATCTCGGCGGCCAGCGCGACGTTCTTCGGGCCCTCGGCGGCGAGCAGGATCGGCAGGTCGGTCCGGTACGGGTGCAGCGTCGAGCGCAGCGGCTTGCCCAGCCCGGTGCCGCCCGGGTACGGGATCGGGTGGTGCGGGCCGTCGGAGAGCACCTTCTCCCGCGCGATCGCGGCGCGCAGGATCCGGACGTACTCCCGGGTGCGCGCGAGCGGCTTCGGGTACGGCTGCCCGTACCAGCCCTCGACGACCTGTGGCCCGGACGCGCCGATGCCCAGCACCATCCGGCCGCCGGAGAGGTGGTCCAGCGTCATGGCGGCCATCGCCGTCGCGGTCGGGGTGCGCGCGGACATCTGCACGACCGAGGTGCCCAGGCGCATCCGCGTGGTGCGGGAGCCGAGCCAGGACAGCGGGGTGAACGCGTCCGAGCCGTACGCCTCGGCCGTCCACATCGAGTCGAAGCCGAGGTCCTCGGCGGCGTCGACCTTCTCCACCGTTCCGGGCGGCGGCCCGGCGCCCCAGTAGCCCAGCGCCAGGCCGAGCTTCACGACGCCGTCCCGAACGTCACCGGTAGCCGCTTGATGCCGTTGATGAAGTTCCCGGTCAGGAACTCCGGCTCGCCCACCGACAGGTCCGGGACCCGGGTGAGGAGCTGGTGGAACAGCGCGCGCAGCTGGGTCTTGGCCAGGTGGTGGCCCAGGCAGAAGTGCGGGCCGCCGCCGCCGAAGCCGACGTGCGGGTTCTCGGCGCGGGTGATGTCGAAGACGTGCGGGTCGGTGAACACGGACTCGTCACGGTTGCCGGAGTGGTAGAAGAGCACGACCCGCTCGCCCTCGGCGATCCGCTGCCCGCGGATCTCGGTGTCGCGGGTCGCGGTGCGCCGGAAGGTCAGCACCGGGCTGGCCCAGCGGACGAACTCCTCGACGGCGGGCTTGATCCGGTCGTCGAACTCCTCGGTCAGCAGCCGCTTCTGGTCCGGGTTGCGGTCCAGCGCGAGGATGGCGTGGCTGGAGGTCTGCCGGGTGGTGTCGTTGCCCGCGACGCACAGCAGCACGAAGAACGCCGCGATCTCCTCGTCGGTGAGCGCGTCGCCGTCGACCTCGGCCTGCACCAGGGCGGTCATCAGGTCGTCGGCGGGGTCCTCGCGGCGCAGCGCCGACAGCTCGAACGACGCGGTGTGCAGCGTCATCAGCCCGTTGAGCAGCACCGCCATCGGGTCGCCGTCGCCGATGTAGTCCGGGTCGTTCCAGCCGACCATGGCGTTGGCGGCGTCGGCGACCTCCTGCCGCCTCTCCGGCGGGATGCCGATCATCTGCGAGATCGTCCACATCGGCAGCCGCGCCGCGACCGCGGTCACGAAGTCCGCCGAGCCGTCACCGGCGAGCAGGTCGTCGACGATGAGCCGGGCCTGTTCGGCGATCTGCTCCTCGATCTGACGGACCCGGCGCGGGGTGAACACCGAGCTGATGACCTTGCGCTGGCGGTGGTGGCGCGGCGCGTCCATCGCGAGGATGGAGTGCGCGGCCTCCAGCATGTCCTCGGGCACGTCCTCCAGCATCACGCCGCCGTACTGCTGGCCGGAGGCGAAGGTCTCGGCGTCGCGGCTGACGGCCTGGATGTCGGCGTGGGTGACCAGCGCCCAGAACCCGGGGGCGTCGGGGTCGGGCAGCAGGTCGGTCTCGGCCGGCGGGTGCCAGGACAGCGGGCGCTCGCGGCGCAGCTCGGCGAACCGCTCCTCGCGGGCATCGGGGGTCTGGGCCCAGAACGCCTGGGTGGAGATGTCGAGCGGGTCGTACGGGCGCTTCTCCGTGGTGGTCACGGGATTGCCTCCTCGCGGTTGCGTCGTCGGAACCGGATCAGATCTCGGGTGGGGGGATCATGCCCGTCAACACGGCACCGCTGATGCCGCCGTCGGCGACGAGCGCGTGACCGTTGATCCAGGCGGACTCCGGACCGGCCAGGAACAGGACCGGGCCGGCGATGTCGGCGGGGGTGGCGTGCCTGCCGAGGAACGCGGCGAGCGCGTCGAGGTTCTCCTTGCCCATCGACTCCTCGAAGTCGCCGAGGATGGGGGTCTCGACCGGGCCGGGGCAGACGGCGTTCATCCGCACCCCGTTCTCGCCGAACACGGGGGCCATGAGCATCGTGTAGACGATCAGGGCCTCCTTGGAGAAGTTGTAGGCGTTGCCCGCCTGCGGATGCGCCGCGAACCAGGCGAGCCCCTCGTCGAGGGTGTCGGTGGCGAGCAGCTCACGCAGCGCCGCCAGCCGGTCGGCCCAGCCGTAGCCGGCGATGGAGGCGACGTTCACGATCGCGCCACCCGGGCGGATCCGTTCGACGGCCGACTCGGTCAGGTGACGGAGCCCGAGCAGGTTCACCCGCAGCACGAGCTCGGCCGGCGCGGTGCCGGGCACTCCCGCCACGTTGCACAGGGCGTCGAACTCCCCGTCGAGCGCGGCGACGGCGGAGTCGATCGACGCGACGTCGGACAGGTCGCAGTGCACGTGCCGCGCGACGCCGACGGGGGTGTCCTTCAGGTCCAGCGAGACGACCTCGTCGCCGGCATCGACGAACCGGCGCGCGACCTCGGCGCCGATCCCGGACGCGGCACCGGTCACCAGTACCCGGCGGCTCACTTGGTGACCAGGAGGTCCTCGCGGCCGTCGGCCTTGAGACGTTCGACGTAGGTGGGGAACAGGCGCTTGGACAACGGCGCGAGCTGCAGGAGCTTGGTGACCGTGCCCTCGACCTTCACCTTGCCCTTGGCCATGGCGAAGGTCAGGTTGACCGTGCCCTGCCAGTAGGCGTTCGCGGTCTCGGTGGACATGGTCATCGTGGCCTGCGGCTCGGGGGCGCCGGCGTCGGAGCCCTTCCAGACCTTGGCCCCGGGCAGGTCGATGATCAGCGCGGAGTCCGGGTCGGTGCACTGCTGACGCAGGACCAGGCCGGTGCTGCGGAGCTTCGGCGACAGCTCGGGGTCCGCCAGCGCGGTCTCGAAGATGCCGCCGATGTAGCGGTACAGCTCGTCCTCGTCGGTGAATCCGGGCACGGTTCCTCCACGTCGTCGTGAGTGTGCGTCGTTGCCACCGGAACGTAACGTAGATTACGTTACTGGGGAAGTACTCCGACTCGGAGGACGCGGAGGTCGACGCGGACGTGGCCGTGGACGCGTCGACGACGGTGGTCGACGACCCGACGGTCCCCGTGCCGGTGTCCCGCGGGCCTTCCGGGGGAGTGGGGCGCAGCCGCTCCGCCGCCCGCCACGGTCGTTCGGGACCGATGCCGTCCCGCCCCGGCGGGCAGCGCCGGGTCGGCCGGTCCGGCTCTGCTCCGGGTTCCGTCCGCCCGACGCGTGACGCGCGGACCGGACGCCCGCCGCGCAGGATCTCCTGATCGGACGCGCGTCCGGCGTGGCACCCTGGTGGGCCGGCACGGGTGGTGGAGAGGGGGCGGGGTGGCCAGGAGGACGGGTCGGCAGATCGCTGCCGAGCAGTACTACGACGCCGCGATGTCGATCCTCGCGCGCGAGGGCGCGGCCGGGCTGAAGATCGGCCCGCTGTGCCGGTCCCTCGGCGTGACCAGCGGATCGTTCTACCACCACTTCGGCGGCTGGGCGGGCTTCGTTCGCGGGCTGCTGCGCTACTGGGAGGCCGAGCAGACCGACCGGATCGTCGAGCTGGCCCGGGCGACCGCGGACCCGGTCGAGCGGATCGACGTGGTCAAGCAGCTCACGGTGGCCCTGCGACACGACGCCGAGGCCGCGATCCGGGCGTGGGCCCAGATCGACCCGGAGGTCGGTCGTGCCCAGGCGCGCGTGGACGTGCAGCGCAGGATCGCGCTGGAACAGGTGGTGGCCGAGGTGGTGCCCGACCCGGACGACGCCCGCAGGCTCGCCGTCTTCGGCATCTCGCTGATGGCCGGGTACCAGCAGACCTGCGACCCCCGCGACCGCGATCTCCTGCGTGCCCTGTTCGACGACTACCAGCGCCTCATCCTGTCGTACGCCCCGCACGTGACGCCGCCGATCGGGTGATCCTCTGTGCGGGTGGGGCGGTGGTGGCCGAACCGGCCGACCGCGCCCATTCAGGCCGTTCGGACCAGCCCTGCTACCCGACCGGGAGCACTGTTACCCACGGTCCGCAACAATCTGCGGTGATCTGTAACCCTCGGTAACCGTAACGTAGACTACGGTACGGTGACTGATCGGCGACCCCGCCGACCCGCAAGTAACCCCTGACGCGCAGACTCGTTGTGCCGTTCAGCACCGACGACTGGCCCCCGCTCCCCAGCGTTCCCGGGCCCCGGTGCGGTTCGTCGGTCTATTGCGCGAGGAGGCGACACGTGACCGGTGTCGAGGTGAAGGTCGAGGGACTGACGAAGTCCTTCGGTCGGGCCAACATCTGGTCGGACGTGAGCCTGACCCTGCCCGCGGGCGAGGTGTCGGTGTTGCTCGGGCCGTCGGGTACCGGCAAGTCGGTGTTCCTGAAGTCGCTGATCGGGCTGCTGAAGCCCGAGCGGGGATCGATCGTCATCGAGGGTGTGGATCTGTGCAAGTGCTCGGAGTCGGAGCTGTACGAGATCCGGAAGCTGTTCGGGGTGTTGTTCCAGGACGGTGCGTTGTTCGGGTCGATGAACTTGTTCGACAACATCGCGTTCCCGTTGCGGGAGCACACGCGCAAGTCGGAGTCGGCGATCCGGGACATCGTCATGGAGAAGATCGACATGGTCGGTCTGGTGGGTGCGGAGGGGAAGCTGCCGGGGGAGATCTCGGGTGGTATGCGCAAGCGTGCGGGGTTGGCGCGGGCGTTGGTGTTGGATCCGAAGATCATTTTGTTCGATGAGCCGGACTCGGGTCTGGATCCGGTGCGTACGGCGTATCTGAACCAGTTGATCATCGATTTGAACGCGATGACGGATTCGACGTTCCTGATCGTGACCCATGACATCAACTCGGCGCAGACGGTGCCGGACAACATCGGTCTGCTGTATCGCAAGCATCTGGCGATGTTCGGTCCGCGGGAGGTGTTGTTGACCTCGGACGAGCCGGTGGTGGCGCAGTTCCTGAACGGGCGTCGTGAGGGTCCGATCGGGATGTCGGAGGAGAAGGACGCTGCGCAGGCTGCCCGGGAGATGGAGGAGGCGGGTGAGCTGGAGGGTCGTCCGCCGATGAAGCCGCAGTTGGTGGCTTCGACGGGGATGCCGGACCGGAAGGCGGTGCACCGTCGCCGGGAGCGGGTCGAGGCGATGCTGCACGAGCTGCCGCAGTCGGCGCAGGAGGCGATCCGCGAGCAGCACGCCGAGACCGACGCGACCTCCCGGTTCGCCCGCCCCGCGCAGGACGGGAGCACGATCTCCGAGGCCCGCGACGAGCACCCGACCGACATCCACCCGCGGATCACCGACGACACCCCCGACCCCCGTGGCCGGCACCAGCTCTCCGGCGGTGACCGATGACCAGTCCCGTCACCCGGGCGCTCACCCCGGTCGGCAAGTTCTTCGGCCTGTTCGCCGAGATCGGCCGCCAGGGACTGCGCCGGCCGTTCCAGTGGCGTGAGCTCGTCGAGCAGACCTGGTTCGTCACCAAGGTCTCCGCGCTGCCGACCGCGCTGTTCACCATCCCCTTCGGTGCGACGATCGCGCTGCTGCTCGGTGAGCTGACCCGCCAGTTCGGCGCCCAGTCCCAGACCGGCGCCGGCGCGGTCCTCGCGATCGTCCAGCAGGCCGCACCGATCGTCACCGCACTGCTGATCTCCGGTGCCGGCGGCTCCGCCGTGTGCGCCGACCTCGGTGCGCGGACCATCCGCGAGGAGATCGCGGCGATGGAGGTGCTCGGCATCTCGCCGATCCAGCGCCTCGTCGTCCCGCGGGTGCTCGCCATGGGCATCACCGCGGTCGTCCTGAACGGCCTCGCGACCTGCGTCGGCGTCGCGGGCGGGTACTTCTTCAACGTCATCATCCAGGGCGGCTCGCCCGGCGCCTACATCTCCAGCTTCTCGGCGATCGCGCAGGTCAGCGACATCGTCGTGTCCGAGCTGAAGGCGTTCCTGTTCGGCATCGTCGCCGGCGTCGTCGCCGCGTTCCGCGGGCTGAACCCGCCGCCCGGTGCGAAGGGGGTCGGTGACGCGGTGAACCAGGCCGTCGTCATCTCCTTCGTCCTCGTCTTCCTCATCAACCTCGTGCTCACCGCCCTGTACCTCGAGCTCGTCCCGCCGAAGGGCTTCTGATGGTTACCCGACTCGGAGCGCGGACCCGCCGGGCCGCCCAGGCGCCGCTCAACCAGCTGGAGGAGCTGGGCGACCAGCTCTCGCTCTACATCCGGTCCATCCTCTGGATCCCGAAGACGCTGACCCGCTACAAGAAGGAGGTCGCCCGGCTGCTCGCCGAGGTCTCCTTCGGGTCCGGCGCGCTGATCGTCATCCTCGGCACCGTCGGTGTGATGGCGTCGCTGTCGCTGTTCGTCGGCTCGCTGGTCGGCCTGCAGGGCTTCCGGGCCCTGGACGCCCTCGGCGTCGAGGCGCTGACCGGCTTCATCACCGCCTACTTCAACACCCGCTCGATCGCCCCGCTGGTCGCCGCCTCGGCACTGACCGCGACCCTCGGCGCGGGGTTCACCGCCCAGCTCGGTGCGATGCGGATCTCCGAGGAGATCGGCGCCCTCGAGGTCATGGCCGTGCCCTCGGTGCCCTACCTGGTCACCACCCGGGTGGTCGCCGGCATCGTCGCGATCATCCCGATCTACACGCTCGGCCTGCTCGCCAGCTACGCCGCGTCGCGGATCAACGTGACGCTGCTCAACGGTCTGCCGGGTGGCACGTACGACCACTACTTCGACCTGTTCCTGCCGGTCAGTGACGTACTGCTGTCGTATCTCAAAGTGATCGTGTTCGCGACGGTGATCATCCTGATCCACTGCCACTACGGCTACTCCGCCAAGGGCGGCCCGGCCGGCGTCGGCGTCGCGGTGGGCCGGGCGGTGCGGCTGTCGATCGTCAGCACCGCGGTGCTCGACTTCTTCCTCACCCTGGTCATGTTCGGCACCTCCACCTCGGTGCGGGTGGCCGGATGAGGTCCACCAAGCGCGTGCTGCAGGGCCTGGCCTTCGTCACGGTCATCGTCGTCCTGCTCGGCCTCGCCGTCGCCCAGTACGCCGGGGTGTTCTCCTCCGGCGTCCCGGTCACGCTCAACGTCGCGCGGGTCGGCACCCAGATGCAGGAGCGCTCCGACGTCAAGATCAACGGTCTGATCGTGGGGCAGGTCGACAAGGTCGTCTCGGACGGCACGACCACCAGCATCGACATGTCGATGGACCCGCAGTACCTCGACGAGATCCCGGAGAACGTCACCGCGCAGCTGCTGCCGAAGACGCTGTTCGGCGAGAAGTTCGTCTCGCTCGTCCCGCCGGCCGCGCCCTCGACCACCCGCCTCGCCGCGGGTGACGTCATCCCCGAGGACCGCAGCCAGGCCGCTCTGGAGGTCGAGCGGGTGCTCGACGATCTCCTGCCGCTGCTCCAGACCGTCCGCCCGCAGGACCTCGCGACCACCCTCGGCGCGCTGTCCCAGGCGCTGCAGGGCCGCGGCAACCAGCTCGGCGAGACCCTCACCCAGCTCAACACGCTGGTCGAGGGCCTCAACCCGGCCGTGCCCGACCTGCAGGAGGACATCCGCCAGCTGGCGACGTTCTCCGACAACCTGAACCAGGCGGCGCCGGACCTGCTCGACGCGCTCGACAACCTGACGGTCACCAGCCGCACGATCGTCGAGAAGCGCGAGGGGCTGCGGAACCTCTACCGCTCCATCACCGGCGCGTCGGACGACCTGCGGGCCTTCCTCGACGCCAACGGCGAGAACATCATCGGGCTGTCGGCGGCCAGCCGGCCGACGCTGGAGACGCTCGAGCGCTACTCGCCCGAGTTCCCCTGCCTGACCCGCCAGCTCGTCGAGCTGATCCCGAAGATCAACAACGCGATCCGGCCGGGCACCGACCGGGTGGGCATCAACATCACCCTCGAGATCGTCTCGAGCAAGGGCAAGTACCTGCCCAACCAGGACGAGCCCCGCTACGGCGACGACCGCGGGCCGCGCTGCTACCCGATCCCGTCGCCGGCCGGCACCCAGTACCCGCCGGACGGCCCGTTCCGCGACGGCTCCGTCCCCGGCCCGGCCCCGGCCGGGCAGCCGATGGGCAACCCCGAGGACTTCGGGACCGACACCTTCGGCACCTACGACGGCACGAACAGCTTCGGCCTGATCCAGGACCAGAGCGCGCAGAACGGTGCGGGCGTGCTGCCCCCGCTGACCAGCGCGCTCGGCCAGGCCGGCATCCAGCCGTCGTCCTACGACGGGGCGCACCAGAGCGGCTCGGTCGACATGGGCGTCGCGAACTCCACCGGTGAGCAGCAGGTCGTCGCCCAGCTGCTGGCCGCCCACCAGGGCGGTTCCCCGCAGGCCGTCCCGGCCTGGAGCGCGACCTTGGTCGGCCCGCTCCTGCGCGGCACGGAGGTGACGCTGACGTGAGCAGGCTCCCGATCTCGGCGCTGGTCAAGTTCCTGGTCTTCGCGCTGATCACGGCACTGGGCACCACGATGCTCGGCCTGACCATCGCGAACGCCCGCGGTGGCCAGGTCACCGAGTACACCGCCCGGTTCACCGACGCGACCGGCCTGCTGGCCGGCGACGACGTCCGCATCGCCGGCGTCGTCGTCGGGTCGATCAAGGACGTCCGCATCGTCGACCAGCGGGTCGCCGAGGTGGCGTTCGACGTCGACTCGTCCACCCCGCTGCCGGCGACGGTCAGCGCGACCCTGAAGTACAAGAACCTCATCGGCCAGCGGTACATGGCGCTGGACCAGGGCGCGGGCCCGACCGGGGAGGACCTCCCCCCGGGCGGCCAGATCCCGATCGAGCGGACCCGGCCCGCGGTCAACCTGACCGTGCTGTTCAACGGCTTCCAGCCGCTGTTCCAGGGCCTCGACCCGGATCAGATCAACAAGCTGTCGATGGAGATCGTCCAGGTCCTGCAGGGCGAGGGCGGCACGGTGCAGAGCCTGCTCGCCTCGACGTCGTCGCTGACCAACTCGATCGCCGACCGCGACCAGGTCATCGGTCAGGTCATCGACAACCTGAACCTGACCCTCGACACCGTCAACCGCAACGACGAGGGCCTCAACGAGCTGATCAGCTCGCTGCAGGCGCTGGTGTCCGGACTCGCCCAGGACCGCGAGCCCATCGGCAACGCGATCCAGTCCATCGGCGAGCTGACCCAGGTCACCGGGTCGTTCCTGGAGGACGCCCGCCCGCCGCTGCGCGACGACATCCGCAACCTCGGCGATCTGGCGACCCAGCTCGACCAGGGACGCCCCACGATCGAGCGGTTCCTGCAGTACACGCCGTTCAAGCTGAACCGGATCGCCCGCGTCGGCTCCTACGGCAGCTGGTTCAACTTCTACCTCTGCGGCCTCGACGGCCAGATCGGCATCTCGCCGATCCTGCCGCCGACCTCACTGGAGGACCTGGGCATCGGCCCGATCCGCAACCCCGAGCGGCGCTGTGGCCCGGACCCGTCCGGGATCGGGGCGGGCAACACCGCCCCGACCGACGGCTCGCAGCCCGGCGACCAGCCGGACAACCGGGCCCAGAACAACCCGTTGATGCGTGAGCCGACCACCGAGTCGGTCGGCGGCCTGCTGGGCCAGGCGGCAGGCCGCGGCCCGGTCGACTCCAGCAGCGACCCGACAGCAGCGCTGCAGCCGGGAGGCAACTGATGGCACAGGCAGGGCAGAAGCGCCCCGTCCTGACGGCGGTGATCGGAATCGTGCTGATCGCGGCGCTGACACTGGCTGCGTTCAACTACGAGGCGATCTTCTCCGGGGCCACCCGCTACACCGCGGAGTTCCCCGAGGCGGCGGGCCTGCAGGCCAACGACCGTGTCACCGTGGCCGGCGTCGAGGCGGGCCGGGTGCAGAAGGTCTCCCTCGACGGCGACCACGTGAACGTCGAGTTCACCGTCGACGACGCCTGGGTCGGCAACCGGACCACGGCGTCGATCGAGATCGCGACGCTGCTCGGCTCCAAGTTCCTCGCCCTCGACCCGCGCGGCGACGGCGAGCAGAACCCCGACGAGCCGATCGGCCGGGACCGGACGAAGTCCCCGTTCGACGTCGTGGACGCCTTCAACGGCCTCTCCGGCACGATCGACCAGCTCGACACCACGCAGCTCGCGTCGAGCCTGACCACGCTCTCGGACACCTTCCGCGACACCCCGCCGGAGATCCGTGGGGCCCTGGACGGACTGTCCCGGCTGTCGAACACCATCTCCAGCCGCGACGGCGAGCTGAAGAAGCTGCTCGCCAACACCCGGCAGCTGTCGACCACGCTGGCCGACCGCCGCGGCGACGTCGTGAAGCTGGTCAACGACGGCAACCTGCTGCTCGGTGAGCTGCAGCGCCGCAAGGACGCGATCGCGAACCTGCTCGACGGCGTGCAGCGCCTGTCGATCCAGCTGCGCGGTCTCGTCGCCGACAACCAGGCGCAGCTGCGTCCGGCGCTGGAGACCCTCGACCGCGTGCAGGCGGTGCTCGAGGAGAACCGCGACAACCTCGGCGAGATCCTCGACAAGGAAGCGGTGTTCATCCGCGTGTTCGGCAACGCCCTCGGCAACGGCCGTTGGTTCGACAACTACCTGTGCGGCCTGCTGCCGCCGGTCGTGCCGCTCGGGGGTGACTGCTGATGGGGTCCTGGGCCAACGACCGGCGCCAGATCCAGCTCGGTGCCCTGATCGCCGTCGTCGCCGTCCTGGTGGCGAGCGCGATCTGGCTGATCACCTCCGGCGGGGGCCGCCAGATCACCGCCTACTTCACCAGTTCCGCCGCACTGTTCGAGGACAACGACGTGCGCGTGCTCGGCGTCCCGGTCGGCAAGGTCGACCGGATCACGCCCGAGGGCGACCGGGTGCGGGTCGACATGACCATCACCGACGACGAGGTGCGCCTGCCCGCCGACGTCAAGGCCGCCGTCGTCTCGCCGAGCCTGGTCACCGGCCGCTACGTGCAGCTGACCCCGGTGTGGACCGGCGGCCCCGAGTGGAACGGCGAGCCGATCCCGCTGGAGCGCACCGCGTTCCCGCTCGGCGTCGACGACCTCACCCGGACCGCCACCGAGCTCTCCCGGGCCCTCGGCCCGCAGGGGGCGAACAAGACCGGTGCGCTCAACGACGTCCTGGACGTCACCGCGAAGAACCTCGACGGCAACGGCCGGGCGCTCAACGACACCATCCGCAACCTCGGCGGACTCTCGGCGACCCTGAACGGCTCCAGCGGTGACCTGTTCGGCACCGTCACCGAGCTGCAGAAGTTCGTCGGGACGCTGCGAGAGAACGACCCCGGCATCCGCGAGCTCAACGGGAAGCTGGCCGACGTGACCGGCTTCCTCGCGAGCCAGCGCGGCGAGCTCGGCGGCGCGCTGAACCAGCTGTCCTACGCGCTCGGCGAGGTCGCGCACTTCGTGCAGGACAACCGGGCGACCCTGCGGTCGAACGTCGACAAGCTCGCGAGCGTGTCGCAGGAGGTCGTCGACCACCAGCGGGCGCTGTCCGAGATCGCCGACGTCGCCCCGGCGGCACTGAGCAACCTCACCAACATCTACAACGGTGCCTCGGAGACCCTGGACACCCGGGCCAACATCAACGAGCTGGCCTACCCGCTGCCGGTCGCGATCTGCGAGATCCTCCGCCGCGGCGCTGGCCAGCTCCCGGGTGGCCTCGACCAGCCCACGGCCGCCCTGTGCGACGGCCTCGCGCCGATCCTCGACGGCGCCGTGCCGCTGCCGACCCCGCAGCAGGTGCTCGAGCAGCTGCAGGCCGGCGGCTCCGGGGTCAACCCGGCCGTGCCGCAGCTGATGCGGGGCTCGCCGCTGTCGTTGACCGACCCGGGCTCCCAGCTGCGCGCCCCGGCCGACCCGCAGGCTCCCGCCCCCGCCGGGCAGCCCGCACCGGGTGCCACCAGCACCCCGGCCACCCCGGCGCCGTCGACCACGACGGCCCCGCAGGCCACTCCCACCCCGGTCCCCGAGACCGAGGAGCGCGGGGGCGGCGGACTGTTCGGCCTGTTCGGAGGTGGATCGTGATCGGCTCCAGCGGCCGCGTCGGCCGGGTGTCGGCGCTGCTGACGGCCGTGGCGCTGTTCGCGGGCGGCTGCGGCGCGGTGGACGGCGGCCTCCGGGGCATCCCGCTGCCCGGTGGCGCGAACCTGGGCGACGACCCGTACTCGGTGCAGATCGAGTTCGCCGACGTCGTCGACCTCGTCCCGCAGTCGATCGTGCGCGTCGGTGACGTGCCGGTCGGGGCGGTCGAGAAGGTCGCCGTCGAGCCGGGGTCGTGGAACGCGCTGGTCACCGTGTCGGTGAACCGCGACGTCAAGCTCCCGGCCAACGCGACCGCGCGGGTCCGCACGACCTCGCTGCTCGGCGAGAAGTTCGTCGAGCTCTCCCCGCCGACCGTCCCCGCCGAGGGCGACCTCGCCCAGAGCGGGAAGATCGGGCTGCAGGCCAGCGGGCGCGCGGCCGAGGTCGAGGAGGTCCTCGGGGCGCTGTCGCTGCTGCTCAACGGCGGCGGCGTGGCCCAGATCCGGACCATCTCCACCGAGCTCAACAACGCGCTGTCCGGGCGCGAGCCGCAGATCCGCGGTCTGCTGGACAACCTGAACCGGCTCGTCGGCTCGCTCGACAGCTCCAAGGACGACATCAACCGGGCGCTCGACGGGCTCAACCGCCTGTCCGCCACGCTCGCCGAGCGTCGCCCGCAGATCGAGAACGCCCTGCAGAACATCAGCCCCGGCCTGCGCGAGCTCGAGGCCCAGCGCACCCAGCTGGTCGGCATGCTGCAGGCGCTCGACCGGCTGTCCGGCGTCGCGACGAACGTGGTCAACCGGTCCCGCGACGACCTGCTCGCCGACCTGGAGGCGCTGCGCCCGGTGCTGCGCAACCTGGCCGACTCCGGCCAGAACCTGCCGGACTCGCTGCAGCTGCTGCTGTCGATCCCGTTCACCGACGCGGCCACCGACGCCGTCGCCGGCGACTACGCCAACCTGTACGCCAAGCTCGACCTGGACCTCGGGTCGATCCTGCGCAACATCCTCAACTCCAACCAGCTCGGGCTCCCACTCGACCCGACGCAGCTGGCCCAGCTGCCGCCCACCGCGCAGCTGCTGACACCGCTGCTCGGGGCGACGCCGCGGCAGCCGGACCCGGCGGTCCCGGGTGCGCCCGCGCTGCCGCTGCTGGGGCCCGAGCAGCCCACCACCGAGCCGGCGCCGCCCGCATCGGGTTCCGCGCCGGCCACCCCGGCGCCCTCGGCGACCCCGACCCCGACACCGAGCCCGACGCCGGAGCGGGGCTCCGGCGGCGGCGGCCTGCTCGGCGGACTCTTCGGAGGCGGATCGTGATCACCAAGACCGTCCGCTGGCAGCTGATCGCGCTGGTGCTCGTCACCGTCGTGGCGGTCGGCTACGCGGGCTTCCGCTACGCGGGTCTCGACCGCATCTTCGGTGCGACGACCTACCCGGTGACGGTGCAGCTCGCCGACTCCGGCGGGATCTTCACCGGTGCCGACGTCACCTACCGCGGCGTGAGCGTCGGCCGGGTCGGTCAGCTGTCGCTGACCGCCCGCGGCGTCGACGTCCAGCTGGACATCGACAACTCCGCGCCGTCCATCCCGGCCGACGCCCGGGCCGTCGTCGGGAACCTCTCGCCGATCGGTGAGCAGTACGTCGACCTCCAGCCGGTCGCCGACGGCGGTGAGGCGCTCGCCGCCGGCTCGGTGATCCCGCAGGACCGCACCCGGACCCCGATCCAGATCAACACCTTCCTGACCGAGCTGGACCAGCTCGTCTCGACGGTGCCGAAGGACTCGTTGCAGACCGTCGTCCGCGAGCTCGGCCAGGGCTTCGAGGGCACCGCGCAGCCGCTGCAGCAGCTGCTCGACACCACCGGGGAGTTCAGCAGGGCCGCCACGGACGCGCTGCCGCAGACGACCGCGCTGATCCGCGACTCCCGCCCGGTGCTCACCACGCAGAACGAGGTGGCGCCGCAGTTCCAGGAGTTCAGCCGGGGCCTGCGCGAGGTCACCGAGCAGCTCAAGCAGTCCGACCCGGACCTGCGTCGGATCATCGACGACGGCCCGCGCCTCGGCGACCAGGTCAGCGGCCTCCTCCGGGAGAGCGGCCCCGGGCTCGGCGAGTCGATCGCGAACCTGCGGACGGTGACCGAGCTGCTGGCCCCGCGTCAGGCGGGCCTGCGTCAGCTGCTCGTCACCTACCCCGGCCTGGTGTCGGTCGCGCCGAAGGTCGTGCCCGGCGACGGGACCGCGCACCTCGGCCTGGTCGTCAACATCGCCGACCCGCCGGTCTGCACCCGGGGCTACGAGGGCACGCCCAACCGCGGTGGCCTCGACGTCTCCGAGCGACCGGTGAACGAGGACGCCCGCTGCGCCGAGCCCCCCGGCAGCCCCACCAACGTGCGCGGAATGCAGAATGTGCCCAGGCCCCAGCCGCTCGAGGTGCCGGACTACTCCGGCAACTCGGGGTTCGGCGGCCACGGTGACGGTCAGCACGGCGGCGGCGACCCCGCCGACGGGCTGGCCCCGCGGCCGAATGCCGGGTCGCTCGGCGACGACCGTGCCGAGCGGGTCGCGACGCCGGGCCTGGTGACGAGCTTCGCCCAGATCCTGGGCGGTTGAGCACGACGGTCGTGCCCCGTCCGGGGCGCGACCGGCACGACGGCCGGGCCACACCCGGGCCCGGCCGGCACGACGACCGCGGGGGACCGCCGTCCGCCGGACGACGCGGACCCCCACGGCCGGCCCACGGCCGCCCGGTGCGGTCGCCGAGCGGCTGTGCCCCCGCAGCCGGGAGGAGGAACGCTCCCCGATGAACACCGACGTTGCCGGCTCCGACGCCGACACGAAGGCCGACACGAAGGCCGACCCGAAGGCCGACACGACGGCGGACACCCCCGACGGTGCCGCGCCCGTGGAGCCTGCCACCGGCCGGGACGGCGGCCAGACCCCGCCTGGGCCGCTCGCCAGGGCGCTGCCCGTGGCCGCCGTCGTCGCGGCGGTGCTCGCGGTCGTGCTGGGCTGCCTGTGGCTGTTCGCGCTGAACAGCGACGCCACCCAGGTCGCGCAGGCCCGCGACGCTGCACTCCGTGACGCCCGCCAGGCGGTGATCAACCTGAACACCCTGGACCACAAGGACGCCCAGAAGGGACTGGACCTGTGGATCCAGTCCTCGGCCGGGTCGGTCCGCGACGAGTTCGTGTCCAACCGCGACGCCTACGCCAAGCTGGTCACCGACCAGAAGCGCACCACCACCGCGACCGTCACCGACGCCGCGGTGACCGAGGTCGACCCGCGCGCCGGGACCGCCCGGGTGCTCGCCGGCGTCGACGTGAACGTCACGCCCGAGGGCGGTCAGCCCACCGTGACCCGCCAGCGCATCGAGCTCGGCATGGTCCGTACCGACGACGGCTGGAAGGTCGACGCCCTGGAGCCGCTTGTCACCCCGGGCACGGGCTGACCCTCCGGCCCGACCCCCGGCCCCCGGCGGTGCCCCGCGCCGCCCCGCACCCAGGTCGACCACCCCAGGAGGTCACCGCATGTCCACCCCCCGCCGCCGCCCCGCGGGCGGCATCCGCAGGCCCCAGGTCGCGGGCCGCCCGCGCACCCGCACCGACGAGCCCGACGAGGAGGAGACCGGCACCGGCGGTGTCGCCCTCGACGAGCGCTCCGGTGCCGCGGTCCCGTCCGCCGCACCGGTCCGCTCCGGCGACGCCGGGCGCACCGACGCATCCGACACCCCCGGCACGACCGACGCCTCCGACCCGGCCGACGCCGGCGACGCGGACGATGCCGGTGCGGCCGACGCCGACGGCGCCCCGCGCCGCCGGTCGTTGCTGTCCGCCCCGACGACCCGGCGCGCGACCGGGCTGTTGCTCGCCGTCACGGTGCTGCTCGTCGCGGCCGCCGCGTTCTTCGGCGCCGAGTGGTACCGCACGACCTTCACCGGCTCGGCGGCCAACACCGCGCTGAGCGACGTCGGCACCACCACGCAGGTCAGCGAGCAGGTCGGCGAGGCGATCACGAAGGTCTACTCGTTCGACTACGCCCGCCTCCAGCAGGCCGAGGACGATGCCCGCGCCGTCATCACCCCGGGCTTCCAGCCGGAGTTCGACAAGATCTTCGGCAGCGTGAAGGACCTCGCCCCGCAGCAGAAGGCCGTGGTCACCGCGACGATCCCGAAGCTCGCCGTGGCCAGCATCGACGGGGACCGCGCGACCGTCTACGCCTTCGTCAACCAGGTCATCCGGCGCCAGGCCGACGGCGGTGCCCCGCAGGAGGGGGCCGCCGCGGCCCGGCTGCGGGTCGACGCCCAGTTCGTCGACGGCCGCTGGAAGATCTCCGCGATGACGCCGGCCTGACCCGGCCCCCGCGCCCGCGACGGTGCCCCGTACCCCCGGTCGACGGGGGTGCGGGGCACCGGCGTATGGTGGTCCACGATCCACCGAAGACCGCAGGTCCGCGCCCGGGTTCCGGGTGCACGAAGGTTCCGGGAACAGCCGGACGGCCCGCGCAGGAGGACGAGGCGACACCGGGCGCGCGAGCGCCCCACGAACTTCCGACGCCCCGTGCTGCTGCGCACGGGGCGTTCGTCGTCTCCGGGGTCGGAGTGGGAACTGCGTCGGTGGCACCCCCAAGCACGTCCCACGTGCACGAGACCGACCCCCGAGAGGAGGGCAGCGATGGCAGCACCTGAGAAGGTCGCAGCGGTCGAGGAGATCACCAACCGCTTCCGCGAGTCGGACGCCTCGGTCGTGACCGAGTACCGCGGGCTCAGCGTCGCCAAGCTGACCCAGCTGCGCCGGGACCTGGGTTCGGACGCGAACTTCCGCGTCGCGAAGAACACCCTGGTCAAGCGCGCGGCGGCGGAGGCCGGGGTCCAGGGCCTGGACGACCTGCTCGCCGGCCCGACGGCCATCACCTTCATCAAGGGTGAGCCCGTCGAGGCCGCGAAGGCGATCAAGCAGTTCGCGAAGGACAACCCCGGTCTGACGATCAAGGGCGGGTACATGGACGGGCGCGCCCTGTCCACCGCCGAGGTCGAGCAGCTGGCGGACCTCGAGACCCGTGAGGTCCTGCTGGCCAAGCTGGCCGGCGCGATGAAGGCCAACCTGTCGAAGGCCGCCGGGCTGTTCAACGCCCCGGCCTCGCAGGTCGCCCGCCTCGCGCAGGCGCTGGCCGACAAGAAGGCCGAGTCCGGCGAGTCCGCCGCTCCGGCCGAGGCCGACGGCGACTCCGCCGAGAGCTGACCACCACCCCCATCTGTCTTTCGTAGAAAGGACCGCCACCATGGCGAAGCTGTCCACCGACGAGCTGCTCGACGCCTTCAAGGAGCTCACCCTGCTGGAGCTCTCGGACTTCGTGAAGAAGTTCGAGGACACCTTCGAGGTCACCGCGGCCGCCCCGGTCGCCGTCGCCGCCGCGGGTGCCCCCGCCGCCGGTGCCGCCCCCGCCGAGGAGGAGAAGGACGAGTTCGACGTCGTCCTCGAGGCCGCCGGTGACAAGAAGATCCAGGTCATCAAGGTCGTCCGCGAGGTCGTCTCGGGCCTGGGCCTGAAGGAGGCGAAGGACCTCGTCGAGTCCGCGCCGAAGCCGCTGCTCGAGGGTGTCGCCAAGGAGGCCGCCGAGGCCGCCAAGACGAAGCTCGAGGAGGCCGGCGCCAAGGTCTCGCTCAAGTGACCTGAGCACCGCTCGCACGACGGGGCGCCGACCCACCGGGTCGGCGCCCCGTCGTCGTTCCGGCGGTCAGGTCCGTTCGCGGGCCCGCAGCTCGCGACGCAGCACCTTGCCCGTGACGGTCTTGGGCACCTCGTCGAGCAGCTCCACCTGCCGCGGGTACTTGTAGGCCGCCATCCGCTCCCTGGTGAAGGAGATCAGCTCCTCCGGGGTGACCGAGGCACCCGCCCGCAGGGACACGAAGGCCTTCACCGTCTCGCCCCGGTACTCGTCGGCGACGCCGACCACCGCGGCCTCCCGCACCGCGGGGTGCTCGTAGAGGACGTCCTCCACCTCGCGCGGCCACACCTTGTAGCCGCCCGCGTTGATCTGGTCCTTCTTCCGGTCGACGATGTAGAACCAGCCGTCGGCGTCCATGTAGCCGACGTCCCCGGTACGGAGCTCTCCACCCGGGATCGCCCCCGCCGTCTCCTCGGGCTTGTTCCAGTAGCCCGCGACGACCTGCGGCCCGGACGTGCAGATCTCCCCGATCTCGCCGGGCGGGAGCTCCGCGCCGTCGTCGTCGAGGATGCGGACGACGGTGCCGTAGATCGGGACACCGACCGACAGCGCCCCGGACGCGGAGTCCACCGGCCCCTGGGTGCCGATCGGTGTGGCGTGCGACGGCGAGGTGGTCTCGGTCAGCCCGTAGATGTTGTGGATCCACAGCCCGAACGCCTCGTGGAACGCGGTGACCGTCGACGGCGGGATCGGCGCCCCGCCCGAGCAGATCGTGCGCAGCGACGCGAGCGCCTCCCGGTCGGCGTTCGGGGCGTTCATCAGTGCGATGAACACCGTGATCGCCCCGACGGTGAAGGTCGGGCGCTGCTCGCGGATCACGTCGATGCCGAGCGAGGGCTCGAACCGGTGGAACAGCACGAGCGGTGCCGCGAGGTACTGGGCCACCGTGACGTGCGCGATCAGCCCGGTGATGTGGAACAGCGGGGCGATGCCGAGGACGACCTCGTCGTCGCCGAGGCCGCACCAGGTGGCGTAGGCCTGGCTGGTGAAGACGACGTTGCCGTGGGTGTTCATCGCGCCCTTGGGAGGCCCGGTGGTCCCCGAGGTGTAGGTGAGGAACGCGGTGTCCCCGGCGCCGAACGACACCGGCGGGGGAGCGGTGCCCCGGTGCGCGTCCAGGAACGTGCCGAGGTCGGTGACGTCGTCGCCGGACAGGTCCGGCCGCGCCGTCTCGGGGAGGGCACGCGGGTCGTCGCGGGTCTGGAACTCGCGCTCGGAGGTGGTGAGCACGGTGCGCACGCCGGACAGCCCGGCCAGCACGGTCCGCGCGACGCCGTCGTGGAGCGACTCCAGGCAGACCAGCACCGACGACCCGGAGTCGCGCAGCAGCAGCTCCAGCTCGCGCTCGCGGTTCATCGGGTTGATCGACACCGCGATCCCGCCCGCCTTCCAGGTGCCGACCAGGCCCAGGACGAACTGCGGCACGTTCTGCAGGTACATCGCCACCCGCTCGCCCGCGGTGAACCCGCCGGCGAGCAGCCCGGCGGCGAAGGCGTCGCTGAGCTCGTCGAGCTCGCGGTAGGTGAGCGCGCCGTCGAAGTAGCGCAGCGCGTCGCCGTCGGGGTTGCGCGCCACCGCGGCCCCGAACATCGACAGCGCGTCGGTGTGGTCCGGGGTGATGTCGTGCGGCATGCCCTCGGCGTAGCGGGCCAGCCAGGGGCGGTCGGCGTAGGACATCAGCGGATCACGATCGGGTTGACCGGTGCCCCCGTGCCGTTGACGACCTTCAGCGGGGCGGCGGCGTAGAGGAAGCTCCACCGGCCGTCGGCGGCGCAGGCGTCGGCGAGGTCGTCGAGCCAGGCGATCTCGGTGAGGGCGACGCCGAGGTTGCGCATCAGCGCGCAGTGCAGCGGGAGCGCGACGCCGGTGTGTGGCTCGCTGGTCACCTCGTTGGCGATGGTGTCGGTGACGAGGTTCGGGATCTCCTTGCGCTGGAACCACTCCACGAGCTCGCGCGAGTAGGTGAGCCCCGGCTCGGTGAAGTCGGTGTAGAAGGTCGCCGGGTCGTTCAGCTCGTACCAGTACTTCATCCATCCGGTGCGGATGACGAGCACGTCGTGCGGCTCGATCGTGACGCCCTGCGCCCGTGCCGCGGCCTCGAGGTCGGTGTGGTCGAAGGTCTCGCCCTTGTCCAGCCACTCCTTGCCGCGGTGCCGGGCCATGTCGATGAGCACCCCCCGCCCGACGACGCCCTTCTCCGCGATGGGCAGCACCGACGCCTGGTCCATCGCCTCGACGGTGGAGCGCGCGTCGTAGCCGTTCCAGAGCTTGCCGTCGTACCAGACGTGGCCGAGCGCGTCGTACTGCGTGGAGCCCTGCAGGAAGATGAGCGCGGTGTCGTCGGCGTAGTGCAGCCCGCCGGGGAACTGCGGCGCGTCGGCCGAGTCCCAGGTGGCCTCGTCCATGACGTTCTGCCGCTTGATGCCCTCGCGGCCCGGCCACAGCGGGTCGCCCGGCGACTCGGTGCGTCCCATGTGGATCTGCAGGGTGAACACCTCGCCCGAGCGGACGTGCCGCACGCCGCGGAGGACCTCGCCCGCGTCCAGGTAGTTCAGGCAGCCGAGCTCGTCGTCGGGACCCCACTTGCCCCAGTTGCTGGGGGCGTCGTCGCCGAGGACCTCGCGCATGGGAGGAGTGCTGTCGGACATCGTCGTCCTTTCGTCGCCGTCGGCCGTCACCGACCTGTGACCGATCGTTGGCGTCCCGACGACACCGTGTCAACCGTCACGCGGATCGACCTGAACGGTCGTCGGTGGACCGGTCGTCCCGGCAGAATGACCGCTCGTCGACGAAGTGGGACTTGACTCGGTGCGGCGTGCAGGTCACCCTTGGGCAACGGTGGTTGCCTGCATGCTGGAATCGGCGACCTGTCTCGACAGCTGCGCTCGCAGCGTCTATAGTCATTCTTTGCACTGTCTGCGTCCAGGCTCACGCGCTCATGACCGGGGAAGACTTCCGGACCGATCCGTCGGCCGCCGGAGAGGGTTCGGCGGACATGGGTACGGGGGTTCGGTCGTCCGTCAGTGCCCGACAACAGACGGCGTGCGACGTGGCCGGCTACCGGCTCGCGATCCGGGGGGACCCCGATCGGATCGAGGGAGACGGTAGCGCCCGCCACCGGCGCACGCCAGACGAGAAGCGCAGTTCTCGGAAGGACGCATCTTGGCTGTCTCCCGCGCCGCCGCGACCACCTCGACCCTCTCCGCTTCGGCGAACCCGAACTGCCCCGGCGCACCCACCCGGGTCACCTTCGCGAAGATCGCCCAGCCGTTGGAGGTCCCCGACCTTCTCGACCTGCAGATCCAGTCCTACGAGTGGCTGGTCGGCAGCGAGGCCTGGTTCCAGCGCCGGATCGAGGCCGGTGACGAGCTTCCGGTGAGCGGTCTGGAGGAGATCCTCACCGAGATCTCGCCGATCGAGGACTTCTCCGGGTCGATGTCGCTGTCCTTCTCCGACCCTCGCTTCGACGAGGTCAAGGCCTCCGTCGAGGAGTGCCGGGACAAGGACATGACCTACGGTGCCCCGCTGTTCGTGACGGCGGAGTTCACCAACAACACCACCGGTGAGATCAAGTCCCAGACGGTCTTCATGGGCGAGTTCCCCGTGATGACCGACAAGGGCACGTTCATCATCAACGGCACCGAGCGCGTCGTCGTGTCGCAGCTCGTCCGTTCGCCGGGTGTCTACTTCGACCACGCGATCGACAAGACGACCGAGAAGGACGTCTACTCGGTCAAGATCATCCCGAGCCGGGGCGCGTGGCTGGAGTTCGACGTCGACAAGCGCGACACCGTCGGTGTCCGCATCGACCGCAAGCGCCGCCAGCCGGTCACCGTGCTGCTGAAGGCCCTGGGCTGGACCGCCGAGCAGATCGGTGAGCGTTTCGGGTTCTCCGAGACGATCATGACGACGCTCGAGAAGGACAACACCGCGGGCCAGGACGAGGCGCTGCTCGACATCTACCGCAAGCTGCGCCCCGGCGAGCCGCCGACGCGCGAGTCGGCCCAGGCGCTCCTGGAGAACCTGTTCTTCAAGGACAAGCGCTACGACATGGCCAAGGTCGGTCGCTACAAGGCCAACAAGAAGCTCGGTCTCGACATCGACAACTCGGTCGGCACGCTGACCGAGGAGGATGTCGCCACCACCATCGAGTACCTCGTCCGGCTGCACGCCGGCGAGACCACGATGACCGTGGGTTCCGGTGACTCCGCGCGGGAGATCCCGGTCGAGACCGACGACATCGACCACTTCGGCAACCGGCGCCTGCGCACCGTCGGCGAGCTGATCCAGAACCAGGTCCGGGTCGGTCTGTCCCGCACCGAGCGGGTCGTCCGCGAGCGGATGACCACCCAGGACGTCGAGGCCATCACGCCGCAGACCCTGATCAACACCCGGCCGATCACGGCCGCGATCCGGGAGTTCTTCGGCACCTCGCAGCTGTCGCAGTTCATGGACCAGCACAACCCGCTGGCCGGACTGACCCACAAGCGTCGTCTGTCGGCGCTCGGCCCGGGCGGTCTGTCCCGTGAGCGCGCCGGCATGGAGGTCCGCGACGTCCACCCGTCGCACTACGGCCGCATGTGCCCGATCGAGACCCCCGAGGGTCCGAACATCGGTCTGATCGGCTCGCTGGCCTCTTTCGCGCGGGTCAACCCGTTCGGCTTCATCGAGACGCCGTACCGCAAGGTCGTCGACGGTGTCGTCACCTCGCAGATCGACTACCTGACCGCCGACGAGGAGGACCGCTTCGTCGTAGCCCAGGCGAACGCCCAGCTCAACGAGGACGGTTCCTTCGCCGACGAGCGCGTGCTGGTCCGCCGCAAGGGCGGCGAGGTCGACCTGATCTCGCCCTCGGGCGTGGAGTACATCGACGTCTCGCCGCGCCAGATGGTGTCGGTCGCGACGGCGATGATCCCGTTCCTCGAGCACGACGACGCGAACCGCGCGCTGATGGGCGCGAACATGCAGCGCCAGTCCGTGCCGCTGCTGCGCTCGGAGTCGCCGCTGGTCGGTACCGGCATGGAGCTGCGTGCCGCCGTCGACGCCGGTGACGTCGTCACCGCCGAGTCCGCCGGTGTCGTCGAGGAGCTGTGCGCCGACTACATCACCGTCATGGACGACGAGGGCCAGCGTCAGACCTACCGTCTGAACAAGTTCCGCCGCTCGAACCAGGGCACCTGCAACAACCAGAAGCCCATCGTCGACGAGGGGCAGCGGGTCGAGGTGGGCCAGGTGCTCGCCGACGGTCCCTGCACCGAGAACGGTGAGATGGCGCTGGGCAAGAACCTGCTCGTGGCGATCATGCCGTGGGAGGGCCACAACTACGAGGACGCGATCATCCTGTCGCAGCGCCTCGTGCAGGACGACGTGCTCACCTCGATCCACATCGAGGAGCACGAGATCGACGCGCGCGACACGAAGCTGGGCGCCGAGGAGATCACCCGGGACATCCCGAACGTCTCCGAGGACGTGCTGGCCGACCTCGACGAGCGCGGCATCATCCGGATCGGCGCCGAGGTCCAGCCCGGCGACATCCTGGTCGGCAAGGTCACGCCCAAGGGCGAGACCGAGCTGACCCCGGAGGAGCGCCTGCTCCGCGCGATCTTCGGTGAGAAGGCGCGCGAGGTCCGCGACACCTCGCTGAAGGTCCCGCACGGCGAGAACGGCAAGGTCATCGGCATCCGGGTCTTCTCCCGCGACGACGACGACGAGCTGGCCCCGGGCGTCAACGAGCTGGTCCGCGTCTACGTGGCCCAGAAGCGCAAGATCTCCGACGGCGACAAGCTCGCCGGCCGGCACGGCAACAAGGGCGTCATCGGCAAGATCCTCCCGCAGGAGGACATGCCGTTCCTCCCGGACGGCACGCCGGTCGACATCATCCTGAACACCCACGGTGTGCCGCGTCGTATGAACATCGGCCAGATCCTGGAGACCCACCTCGGGTGGATCGCCAAGTCCGGCTGGGAGATCGAGGGCAAGCCCGAGTGGGCGGCGCAGATGCCCGAGGAGCTCTACTCGGTGCCCGCCGACACGAACACCGCGACGCCGGTGTTCGACGGTGCGCGCGAGCACGAGATCACGGGTCTGCTCGGCTCGACCCGCCCCAACCGGGACGGCGAGCGGATGGTCGGTCCGGACGGCAAGGCGCAGCTGCTCGACGGCCGCTCCGGTGAGCCGTACCCGTTCCCGGTCGCGGTCGGCTACATGTACATCCTGAAGCTGGCCCACCTGGTGGACGACAAGATCCACGCCCGGTCGACCGGCCCCTACTCGATGATCACCCAGCAGCCGCTGGGCGGTAAGGCGCAGTTCGGTGGCCAGCGCTTCGGCGAGATGGAGTGCTGGGCGATGCAGGCGTACGGCGCGGCCTACACCCTGCAGGAGCTGCTGACGATCAAGTCCGACGACGTCGTGGGCCGCGTGAAGGTCTACGAGGCGATCGTCAAGGGCGAGAACATCCCGGAGCCGGGGATCCCCGAGTCGTTCAAGGTGCTCCTCAAGGAGCTGCAGTCGCTCTGCCTGAACGTCGAGGTGCTCTCCAGCGACGGTGCGGCGATCGAGATGCGGGACGCCGACGACGAAGACCTCGAGCGTGCCGCGGCGAATCTGGGCATCAACCTGTCCAGCCGCCCGGGCTCGGAGTCGATGACCGTCGACGACGTCGTCAACTGACCCCCGTCCGACCAGCCGCCCTTTAAACGAAGAAACAGAGGACATACGTGCTCGACGTCAACTTCTTCGACGAACTGCGCATCGGCCTGGCCACCGCCGAGGGCATCCGCCAGTGGTCGCACGGTGAGGTCAAGAAGCCCGAGACCATCAACTACCGCACCCTGAAGCCGGAGAAGGACGGGCTCTTCTGCGAGAAGATCTTCGGTCCGACCCGGGACTGGGAGTGCTACTGCGGCAAGTACAAGCGCGTCCGGTTCAAGGGCATCATCTGCGAGCGCTGCGGCGTGGAGGTCACGCGCGCCAAGGTGCGTCGTGAGCGGATGGGCCACATCGAGCTGGCCGCCCCGGTCACGCACATCTGGTACTTCAAGGGCGTCCCGAGCCGGCTGGGCTACCTGCTCGACCTGGCTCCCAAGGACCTCGAGAAGATCATCTACTTCGCGGCGTACGTGATCACCTCGGTGAACACCGAGCTGCGGCACAACGACATGTCCACGCTCGAGAACGAGATGAGCGTGGAGCGCCGCCGGGTCGAGCAGACCCGCGACGCCGACCTCGAGGCCCGCGCCCAGAAGCTCGAGCAGGACCTCGCCGAGCTCGAGGCCGAGGGTGCCAAGGGCGACGTCCGCCGCAAGGTCAAGGACGGCGGCGAGCGCGAGATGCGCCAGCTGCGCGACCGCGCTCAGCGCGAGCTGGACCGGCTCGACGAGATCTGGACGACGTTCACCAAGCTCGACGTCCAGCAGCTCATCGCGGACGAGTCCATCTACCGCGAGCTCTACGACCGCTACGGCGACTACTTCACCGGTGCCATGGGTGCCGAGGCGATCCAGAAGCTGCTGGAGAACTTCGACATCCCGGCCGAGGCCGAGAAGCTGCGCGAGATCATCCGGTCCGGCAAGGGCCAGAAGAAGCTGCGTGCGCTCAAGCGCCTCAAGGTCGTCGCGGCGTTCCAGACCACCGGCAACTCGCCGATGGGCATGGTGCTCGACTGCGTCCCGGTCATCCCGCCGGACCTGCGCCCGATGGTGCAGCTCGACGGTGGCCGCTTCGCGACCTCGGACCTGAACGACCTGTACCGCCGGGTCATCAACCGGAACAACCGCCTCAAGCGACTGATCGACCTCGGCGCGCCCGAGATCATCGTCAACAACGAGAAGCGGATGCTCCAGGAGTCCGTCGACGCGCTGTTCGACAACGGCCGTCGCGGCCGGCCGGTGACCGGGCCGGGCAACCGCCCGCTCAAGTCGCTGTCCGACCTGCTCAAGGGCAAGCAGGGCCGGTTCCGCCAGAACCTGCTCGGCAAGCGCGTCGACTACTCGGGCCGTTCGGTCATCGTCGTCGGCCCGCAGCTGAAGCTGCACCAGTGCGGTCTGCCCAAGCAGATGGCGCTGGAGCTGTTCAAGCCGTTCGTGATGAAGCGCCTGGTGGACCTCAACCACGCGCAGAACATCAAGTCGGCCAAGCGGATGGTCGAGCGCGGCCGCTCGCAGGTGTGGGACGTGCTCGAGGAGGTCATCTCCGAGCACCCCGTGCTACTGAACCGTGCGCCCACGCTGCACCGTCTCGGCATCCAGGCCTTCGAGCCGCAGCTGGTGGAGGGCAAGGCCATCCAGCTGCACCCGCTGGTCTGCGAGGCGTTCAACGCGGACTTCGACGGTGACCAGATGGCGGTGCACCTGCCGCTGTCGGCCGAGGCGCAGTCCGAGGCCCGGGTCCTGATGCTCTCGTCGAACAACATCCTGTCCCCGGCGTCGGGTCGCCCGCTGGCGATGCCGCGTCTGGACATGGTCACGGGTCTGTACCACCTGACCCGTCTCCGCGAGGACGCCCACGGCGCCGGGAACCACTACGGCTCCGCGGCCGAGGCGATCATGGCCTACGACCGCAAGGTCCTCCACCTGCAGGCGCCGATCAAGATCCGGCTCCCGAACGTCACGCCGACCCCGGGTGCCGCGGCCGAGACCGTGACCGAGGACGGCGTCTGGACCGCGGAGACCACGCTCGGGCGGGTGCTGTTCAACGAGCTCCTGCCGGCGGACTACCCGTTCGTCAACGAGCCGCTGCCGAAGAAGCGTCAGGCCACGATCGTCAACGAGCTGGCCGAGCGCTACTCGATGACCGAGGTCGCGCAGGTCCTGGACCGGCTGAAGGACGCGGGCTTCTACTGGGCCACGCGCTCCGGCGTCACGATCTCGATCGCGGACGTGCTGGTCCCGCCGGCCAAGGCGGGCATCCTCGAGGAGTACGAGGCGAAGGCCGACCAGATCAACAAGCGCTACCAGCGTGGTGCCCTGTCGCACCAGGAGCGCAACGACGAGATGGTCAAGATCTGGAGCCGGGCGACCGAGGAGGTCGCCAAGGCGATGGAGCAGAACTTCCCCGAGGACAACCCGATCCCGACGATCGTGCAGTCCGGGGCCGCGGGCAACATGACCCAGATCCGCCAGCTGGCGGGTATGAAGGGTCTGGTCGCGAACCCCAAGGGCGAGTTCATCCCGCGTCCGATCAAGGCCTCGTACCGCGAGGGTCTGTCGGTGCTGGAGTACTTCATTTCCACGCACGGCACCCGTAAGGGTCTGGCGGACACCGCGCTGCGGACCGCGGACTCCGGGTACCTGACCCGTCGTCTGGTCGACGTGTCGCAGGACGTCATCGTCCGCGAGGTCGACTGCGGCACCGAGCGCGCCATCCCGATGGCGGTCACCGAGGAGACGAGCGACGGTCGGTTCATCCCGCACCGTTACCTGCGCACCTCGGTGTACGCCCGGACCTCCGGCGAGGAGATCACCGGACCGGACGGCACGGTGCTCGTCCGCAAGGGCGACGACCTCGGCGACACCGTGCTCGACGCGCTCGTGGCGGCCGGTGTCAAGACGGTCCGGGTCCGGTCCGCACTGACCTGCGCCTCGGCCACCGGTATCTGCGCGATGTGCTACGGCCGCTCGATGGCCACCGGCAAGCTGGTGGACGTCGGCGAGGCCGTCGGCATCGTCGCCGCGCAGTCCATCGGTGAGCCCGGCACCCAGCTGACGATGCGTACGTTCAAGCAGGGTGGCGTCGCGGGCGACGACATCACGACCGGTCTGCCGCGTGTCACCGAGCTGTTCGAGGCCCGGGTCCCGCGCGGCAAGGCGCCGATCGCCGACGTCGACGGCCGCATCCGCATCGAGGACGGCGACCGGTTCTGGAAGATCACGCTGATCCCGGACGACGGCGGCGAGGAGATCGTTTACGAGAAGCTGTCCAAGCGGCAGTGGCTCGGGATGACCACCGTCGACGGCACCGAGCGTCCGCTCGCGGACGGCGACCACGTGACGGTCGGCCAGCTGCTCCTCGAGGGCATGGCGGACCCGCACGAGGTGCTGCGTGTCATGGGCCCGCGTGAGGTGCAGCTGCACCTCGTGCGTGAGGTGCAGAAGGTGTACCGCACGCAGAGCGTGGACATCCACGACAAGCACATCGAGGTCATCGTCCGGCAGATGCTGCGCCGGGTCACGATCATCGACTCGGGTGCGACCGAGTTCCTGCCCGGCGCACTGGCCGAGCGGGGCGAGTTCGAGTCCGAGAACCGCCGGGTCGTCGCCGAGGGGCTGGAGCCGGCGTCGGGCCGTCCGGTCCTGATGGGGATCACCAAGGCCTCGCTGGCGACGGAGTCGTGGCTGTCTGCGGCGTCGTTCCAGGAGACCACCCGCATCCTCACCGATGCCGCGATCAACGGAAAGCGCGACAAGCTCGTCGGGCTCAAGGAGAACGTGATCATCGGTAAGCTGATCCCGGCCGGTACCGGCATCAACCGGTACCGCAACATCCAGGTCCAGCCGACCGAGGAGGCCCGCGCGGCCGCCTACGCGCTGCCGAGCTACGACGACGGCTACTACAGCCCGGACGTCTTCGGCACGGGCACCGGTGCCGCGGTGCCGCTGGACGACTACGACTTCGGTCGCGACTACCGCTAGCGCGCAGCGCGCATCAGCGCTGAGGTAGCCGCTCGGTCCGGACCCGCGACGGTGGGTCCGGACCGTGACCGAGGAGGTCCCGGACGGGGCCGGACACCGCTCTCCCGTGGCGGTGACCGGCCCCGTTCGTGCGTCCGGGGGCTGTGCCCCGGTGCGGGCCTCAGCGCAGGCAGTCCGCGCGCAGGGCGGAGCCCAGCGTGCGCAGCGAGGAGTCGGCCTCGGCGAGCAGCCCGGCCAGGGTCGGGAAGGCGTGCCACATGCCGGGTGCGCGCTCGTAGGTGACCGGGGTCCCGGCCGCGCGGGCACGCTCGATGAGGGTGTCGGCGTCGTCGACGAGGATCTCGTCGGCGCCGGCGACGACGTGCAGCGGCGGCAGCCCCGCCAGGTCGGCCTCCAGCGGCAGGAGCTCGGGGGCCCCGGTGTGCGGGCCCGCGTAGTCGGCGACGGCGTCGGGCAGCCACGACGGGTCCAGCATAGAGTCGGAGGCGACATTGCGGGTGAGCGCGTCGGCGGTGCAGGACAGGTCCAGCCACGGCGAGATCAGCCCGATCGAGCCCGGGAGGTCCTCACCGGCGGCGCGGAGCCGCAGCAGCAGCGACATCGTCAGCCCGCCGCCCGCCGAGTCACCGGCCACCGCGATGTGCCGGGCCGGGATCCCCGCGGCGCGCAGGGCGGTCCAGGCGGCGTACGCGTCGTCGAGGGCGGCCGGGAACGGGTGCTCCGGCGCGAGCCGGTAGTGCGGTGCGAGGACGGCGCTCCCGGTGGCGTGCGCGAGCCCCGCGAGCAGCGGCCGGTGCGAGGACGACGACCCCACGAGGTACCCGCCGCCGTGCAGGTAGAGCACTCGGTGCGGGGAGAGCGGCCCGGGCGGTGCGACGACCGCGGTGGGCACCCCGCCGAGCGTCCCGAGGCTCCGGCGGGTGCCGCGGGGGAGCGGGAGGGACGCGCCGACCAGGTCGAGTCCACGCCGCCGGAGGGCGACGGGTAGTGTGGGACCGAGCAAGGGCGCGATGAGTGCTCGCGTGGCGAGGCGGTTGACGGCCGTCGGCAGGTGCATACCGGACCGTAACCGTCCCTCCGTCGCCATCGTCCACAGGGTGATCCACACCGTGATCGACACGGCGGGATCCCGTGGGGACACAGTCATCGCCCACCACCGATCCGACCGCGACGAGCGGCCGTCGATCTGCGACGAGCGGGTGAGTCCGCTTGCCAGAGGCGGCGTCGTACGGCATCGTCGGGTCACCACAGGTCTCCTCCGGAGTGTCATCCCGGGGGATCCGAGGACCATCGAAGCCCCCGATGGACCCGAAGGCAGGTCCGAGGCGAACGCCCGGAACGGACCCGCTTTGACCGCCTTGAAGAGGGCCGGGTACTCTCGTGTTCTGTGCTCGGCTCCGGTCGGGCAGGTCCGCGTGTCCCGTGGTGTGCACCGATCCGATGGTTCCGACCCTCAGGTCTGTGGTTGCGCCCCGGAGCAGGGCACGCCGGACGTCCCGACAGCCTCCGCGGGGCCCTTCCGGCCCCGAGCGTGCCCGGGACGACACGCCCGACCTCGGGGTCCGGCGCGACGGTGGCGGAGTCCGGTGAGAGCCGGCAGCCACGCCGGCGCCCGGAGTCCGGGACACCGAACCACGATCACCAGTGTCACGGCGAGCAAGACAGTCGAGCCACGTCGACGGGAAGAAGTAGACGGTTCATGCCCACGATCCAGCAGCTGGTCCGCAAGGGCCGCGAGGACAAGGTCTCCAAGACCAAGACCGCCGCGCTGAAGGGAAGCCCCCAGCGCCGCGGGGTCTGCACCCGCGTGTACACCACCACGCCCAAGAAGCCGAACTCGGCCCTGCGCAAGGTCGCCCGTGTGCGCCTGTCCAGCGGCATCGAGGTCACCGCGTACATCCCCGGTGAGGGCCACAACCTGCAGGAGCACAGCATCGTGCTCGTGCGTGGTGGTCGTGTGAAGGACCTCCCCGGCGTGCGCTACAAGGTCATCCGGGGGTCGCTGGACACCCAGGGCGTGAAGAACCGCAAGCAGTCCCGCAGCCGCTACGGCGCGAAGAAGGAGAAGAGCTGATGCCCCGCAAGGGCCCCGCCCCGAAGCGTCCGCTGGTCTCGGACCCGGTCTACGGCTCGCCGCTGGTCACCCAGCTGGTGAACAAGGTCCTCAAGGACGGAAAGCGGTCGCTCGCCGAGCGCATCGTCTACGCCGCCCTCGAGGGCACCCGTGACAAGACCGGCACCGACCCGGTCGTCACGCTGAAGCGCGCTCTCGACAACGTGAAGCCGGCCCTCGAGGTCCGCAGCCGCCGCGTCGGTGGCGCGACCTACCAGGTCCCCGTCGAGGTCCGTGCCGTCCGGCAGACCACCCTGGGGCTGCGTTGGCTGGTCACCTACTCCGGTCAGCGCCGCGAGAAGACCATGGTCGAGCGCCTCATGAACGAGCTGCTCGACGCCAGCAACGGCCTCGGCGCCAGCGTCAAGCGGCGCGAGGACATGCACAAGATGGCGGAGTCGAACCGCGCCTTCGCCCACTACCGCTGGTGACCGGCCGACCGTCGGGCGCCATCTCGCGATCGAGGGAGAGCTGAGCTAGTGGCAGCACAGGACGTGCTGACGGACCTGACCAAGGTCCGCAACATCGGCATCATGGCCCACATCGACGCCGGTAAGACGACCACCACCGAGCGGATCCTGTTCTACACCGGGATCAACTACAAGATCGGTGAGGTCCACGACGGCGGCGCCACGATGGACTGGATGGAGGAGGAGCAGAAGCGCGGCATCACGATCACGTCCGCCGCGACGACCTGCTTCTGGAAGAACCACCAGATCAACATCATCGACACCCCCGGGCACGTCGACTTCACCGTCGAGGTGGAGCGGTCGCTGCGGGTGCTCGACGGTGCGGTCGCGGTCTTCGACGGCAAGGAGGGGGTCGAGCCGCAGTCCGAGCAGGTCTGGCGGCAGGCCACCAAGTACGACGTCCCCCGCATCTGCTTCGTCAACAAGATGGACAAGCTGGGCGCGGACTTCTACTTCACCATCCAGACCATCAAGGACCGGCTGAACGCGACGCCGCTCCCGCTGCAGATCCCGATCGGCTCCGAGAACGACTTCATCGGTGTCGTCGACCTGGTCGAGATGCGTGCCCTCACCTGGCGCGGCGAGGTCGCCAAGGGTGAGGACTACACCGTCGAGGAGATCCCGGCGGAGCTCCAGGCCAAGGCCGAGGAGTACCGCACCCAGCTGATCGAGGCGGTCGCCGAGACCGACGACGAGCTCATGGAGCTCTACCTCGGTGGTGAGGACCTGACCGTCGAGCAGATCAAGAACGGCGTGCGCCGGCTGGTCAACGACCGCGCCGCGTACCCGGTCCTCTGCGGCTCGGCGTTCAAGAACAAGGGTGTCCAGCCGATGCTGGACGCGGTGATCGACTACCTGCCGTCGCCGTACGACGTGCCGCCGGTCGAGGGTTTCCTCACCGACGGTGAGACGCCGGCGAGCCGCAAGCCGTCGAAGGACGAGCCGTTCTCGGCGCTGGCCTTCAAGATCGCCGCGCACCCGTTCTTCGGCAAGCTCACCTACATCCGGGTCTACTCGGGTCAGGTCGCCGCCGGCGCCCAGGTCATCAACTCGACCAAGGACCGGAAGGAGCGCATCGGGAAGCTCTTCCAGATGCACTCCAACAAGGAGAACCCGGTCGACGAGGCCGTGGCCGGCCACATCTACGCGGTCATCGGTCTGAAGGACACGACCACCGGCGACACGCTCTGCGACCCGCAGAACCCGATCGTCCTCGAGTCGATGACCTTCCCGGACCCGGTCATCCAGGTCGCCGTCGAGCCCAAGTCGAAGGCGGACCAGGAGAAGCTCTCCCTGGCGATCCAGAAGCTGGCCGAGGAGGACCCGACGTTCCAGGTCTCCCTGGACGACGAGACCGGTCAGACCATCATCGCCGGCATGGGCGAGCTGCACCTCGAGGTGCTGGTCAACCGGATGAAGTCCGACTACAAGGTCGAGGCCAACATCGGCAAGCCGCAGGTGGCCTACCGGGAGACCATCAAGAAGGCCGTCGAGAAGTTCGAGTACACGCACAAGAAGCAGACCGGTGGTTCGGGCCAGTTCGCCCGCGTCATCATCAAGCTCGAGCCGCTCACCAGCGGCGACGGTGCGCTGTACGAGTTCGAGAACAAGGTCACCGGTGGCCGTGTCCCGCGGGAGTACATCCCGTCGGTCGACGCCGGTGCCCAGGACGCCATGCAGTACGGCATCCAGGCCGGCTACCCCGTGGTCGGTGTGAAGCTCACGCTGCTGGACGGTCAGTACCACGAGGTCGACTCCTCGGAGATGGCCTTCAAGGTCGCCGGTTCCATGGCGTTCAAGGAGGCGGCCCGCAAGGCGAGCCCCGCCATCCTCGAGCCGATGATGGCCGTCGAGGTGATGACGCCCGAGGACTACATGGGCGACGTCATCGGTGACCTGAACTCCCGCCGCGGCCAGATCCAGGCCATGGAGGAGCGGGCCGGTGCCCGTGTCGTCAAGGCGACCGTGCCGCTGTCCGAGATGTTCGGCTACGTCGGCGACCTGCGGTCGCGGACCCAGGGCCGGGCGAACTACACGATGGTCTTCGACTCCTACGCCGAGGTTCCGGCGAACGTGGCGAAGGAGATCATCGCGAAGGCCACGGGCGAGTAAGAGCTCCCCGGGGCGGGCCCCAGTGCCCGACCTGCTCGGAGGGTGCGGTCCGCGGATCGGTAAGGTCCGCGGCCCGCACACCCGACACCGACAGACCTGCCGTCAGCACGGCGGAGTACAGACACGAGTCCAGGAGGACCCAGCAGTGGCGAAGGCGAAGTTCGAGCGGACCAAGCCGCACGTCAACATCGGCACCATCGGTCACATCGACCACGGCAAGACCACGCTGACGGCGGCCATCACCAAGGTTCTGCACGACAAGTTCCCGACCCTCAACGAGGCGTCGGCGTTCGACATGATCGACAAGGCGCCCGAAGAGCGCCAGCGCGGTATCACGATCTCGATCGCGCACGTCGAGTACCAGACCGAGAAGCGGCACTACGCGCACGTCGACTGCCCCGGGCACGCCGACTACGTGAAGAACATGATCACCGGTGCCGCCCAGATGGACGGCGCGATCCTGGTGGTCGCCGCGACCGACGGCCCGATGCCCCAGACCCGTGAGCACGTGCTGCTCGCGCGTCAGGTCGGCGTGCCGTACATCGTCGTCGCCCTGAACAAGGCGGACATGGTCGACGACGAGGAGATCATGGAGCTCGTCGAGATGGAGGTCCGCGAGCTGCTGTCGGCTCAGGACTACCCGGGCGACGACCTCCCGATCGTGCGCGTCTCGGCGCTGAAGGCGCTCGAGGGCGACGACAAGTGGGCCGAGGCCATCGTCGAGCTCATGGACGCGGTCGACGAGGCCATCCCGGAGCCCGAGCGCGACGTCGAGAAGCCGTTCCTCATGCCCGTCGAGGACGTCTTCACGATCACCGGTCGCGGCACGGTCGTCACCGGCCGTATCGAGCGCGGCATCGTCAAGGTCAACGAGACCGTCGACATCGTCGGGATCCGGCCGAACAAGACCTCGACCACCGTCACCGGTGTCGAGATGTTCCGCAAGATCCTCGACGAGGGTCGCGCCGGCGAGAACGTCGGTCTGCTCCTGCGCGGTATCAAGCGTGAGGACGTGGAGCGCGGCCAGGTCGTCGTGAAGCCGGGTTCGATCACCCCGCACACCGAGTTCGAGGGCCAGGTGTACATCCTGGGCAAGGACGAGGGCGGCCGTCACACCCCGTTCTTCAACAACTACCGTCCGCAGTTCTACTTCCGGACGACCGACGTGACCGGTGTCGTGACCCTCCCGCAGGGCACCGAGATGGTCATGCCGGGTGACAACACCACCATGAGCGTTCAGCTGATCCAGCCGATCGCCATGGAGGAGGGCCTGCAGTTCGCCATCCGTGAGGGTGGCCGCACCGTGGGCGCCGGCCAGGTCACCAAGATCAACGCGTGACGTGACGGGGTCGTCCCAGCAGGGGCGGCCCCGTTACCCACCCCCCGGTCGAGGGTGCCGCACAGCGGTGTGTCATCCTTGACGGGTTGCACGATGAGCATGGCGCGTGGGAGCGCCGCCCCTGTTCCCGGTTCCCGGTAGTTCAGAGGTCGCGAACCACGCGCCATGTTCGTTGTCAGCCCCGGTACCACGGTCCGCCGTGAGGCCGGGGAGATTCCGAGCGACATGCCCGCCCCAGATGGGGGTGGGACGCGGTGACCCGGGCAGAACCATGCGGGTAGGGCGCGACACGCCCGACCTCGTGGACCGGAGAGCCCCGGCAGGACGAGTGCTCCAGGGAACTGGACGCGCGACTCCGGGCCGACAGAGACCTGAACAGAGCACGGGCCGCAGCCGGCCCGCCGGACATCCGGTGGCAGCACGGCGCGAGTTCTTACGGGGCCGAACCGCGACACCCCCGCGGCAGGAAGAAGAGGACGACCGACGACCATGGCGGGACAGAAGATCCGCATCAGGCTCAAGGCCTATGACCACGAGGCAATCGACGCGTCTGCTCGCAAGATCGTGGAGACCGTGACGCGTACCGGTGCCCGGGTCGTCGGCCCCGTGCCGCTGCCTACCGAGAAGAACGTGTACTGCGTCATCCGCTCGCCGCACAAGTACAAGGACTCGCGCGAGCACTTCGAGATGCGCACGCACAAGCGACTCATCGACATCCTCGACCCGACGCCCAAGACGGTCGACGCGCTCATGCGCATCGACCTGCCGGCGAGCGTCGACGTCAACATTCAGTGACGGCGGGGTGGAGACGATGACTGCTGCATTCAAGAAGACGACTGCCACCAAGCAGACGAAGAAGGTCACCGGCCTCCTGGGCACCAAGCTCGGGATGACCCAGTTGTTCGACGAGAACAACCGCATCGTGCCGGTCACCGTGGTCCAGCTCGGACCGAACGTCGTGACGCAGGTGCGCTCGCAGGAGACCGACGGCTACACCGCCGTCCAGCTGGCCTACGGGGCCATCGACCCGCGCAAGGTGAACAAGCCGGAGTCCGGCCACTTCGCCAAGGCCGGCGTCACCCCCCGTCGCCACGTCCTGGAGCTCCGCACCTCCGACGCCGCCGAGTACACCACCGGCCAGGAGGTCACCGTCGAGGCGTTCGCCGAGGTGGCCGAGGTCGACGTGGTGGGCGTGACCAAGGGCAAGGGCTTCGCCGGTGTCATGAAGCGCCACGGGTTCAAGGGCCTGGGCGCCTCGCACGGCACGCAGCGCAAGCACCGTTCGCCGGGCTCCATCGGCGGCTGCGCCACCCCGGGCCGCGTGTTCAAGGGTGTGCGGATGGCCGGCCGGATGGGTTCCGACCGCCAGACCACGCAGAACCTGAAGGTCCACCGGGTGGACGCCGAGCGCGGGCTGCTGCTCGTCAAGGGCGCCGTCCCCGGTCCGCGCGGTGGCCTCGTCGTGGTGAAGACCCCCGCGAAGGGTGATGGCAAGTGAGCACCGTGCAGATCAAGACCCCCGAGGGTTCCGCCTCCGGCAGCGTCGAGCTCCCGGACCACGTCTTCGACGTGACGGCGAACATCGCCCTCATGCACCAGGTGGTGACCGCGCAGCTCAACGCCGCGCGTCAGGGCACGCACGACGTGAAGGGCCGCGGCGAGGTCCGCGGCGGTGGCAAGAAGCCGTACCGGCAGAAGGGCACCGGTCGCGCCCGTCAGGGCTCGATCCGCGCGCCGCAGTTCGCCGGTGGTGGCATCGTCCACGGCCCGACCCCGCGCGACTACTCGCAGCGGACCCCGAAGAAGATGAAGGCCGCCGCCCTGCGTGGCGCCCTCTCCGACCGGGCCCGCGCCGGAGCCGTGCACGTCGTGTCCGCCTTCGCCGAGGGTGACGCGCCGTCGACCAAGTCCGCCCGCAAGGTGATCGAGGCCGTCGTGCCCGACGCCCGCCGGGTGCTCGCGGTCGTCGAGCGTTCCGCCGAGAACGCCCTGCTGAGCCTGCGCAACCTGCCGCAGGTCCACCTGATCGCGCCCGACCAGCTGAACACCCACGACGTGCTCGTCAACGACGTCGTGCTGTTCACGCAGGCGGCGCTGGACGAGTTCCTGGCCGGCCCGATCGCGAAGCCGAAGGCTGCCGGCCGCCGCGCTGAGGAGGCCGACAAGTGATCACGGACCCGCGGGACGTGCTGCTCGCGCCGGTCGTCTCGGAGAAGAGCTACGGGCTGCTCGACGAGCGCCAGTACACCTTCGTCGTGGCACCGGACGCGAACAAGACCCAGATCAAGATCGCCGTGGAGAAGGTGTTCGGGGTCAAGGTGACCAGCGTGAACACGCTGAACCGCCCGGGCAAGCGCAAGCGCTCCCGCACCGGCTACGGCAAGCGCAAGGACACCAAGCGCGCGATCGTCACGCTCTCCGAGGAGAGCAAGGCGATCGACGTCTTCGGTGGCCCGGCGAGCTGAGGGAGCGAGCTGACCCATGGCCATTCGTAAGTACAAGCCGACCACCCCGGGCCGTCGTGGCTCGAGCGTGTCGGACTTCGCCGAGATCACCCGCGACACCCCCGAGAAGTCGCTGCTGCGTCCGCTGCACAACAAGGGCGGCCGCAACGCGCACGGGCGGATCACCACCCGTCACCAGGGTGGCGGGCACAAGCGCGCCTACCGTCTGATCGACTTCCGTCGTCACGACAAGGACGGCGTGCCGGCGAAGGTCGCGCACATCGAGTACGACCCGAACCGCACCTCGCGGATCGCACTGCTGCACTACGCCGACGGCGAGAAGCGCTACATCATCGCGCCGGCGAAGCTCAAGCAGGGCGACAAGATCGAGAACGGTCCCCGGGCCGACATCAAGGTGGGTAACAACCTGCCGCTGCGCAACATCCCGACGGGCACCGTGGTGCACGCGATCGAGCTCCGCCCCGGTGGCGGCGCGAAGATCGCGCGCTCGGCCGGTGTCGGCGTCCAGCTGGTCGCCAAGGACGGGCCCTACGCGCAGCTGCGGATGCCCTCCGGCGAGATCCGCTACGTCGACGTGCGCTGCCGCGCCACCGTCGGCGAGGTGGGCAACTCGGAGCGCGCCAACATCAACTGGGGCAAGGCCGGCCGTATGCGGTGGAAGGGCAAGCGCCCGACCGTCCGTGGTGTCGTCATGAACCCGGTGGACCACCCGCACGGTGGTGGTGAGGGCAAGACCTCCGGTGGCCGCCACCCGGTGAACCCCGCGGGCACGCCCGAGGGCCGTACCCGCAAGAACAAGCCGTCCGACAAGTTGATCGTCCGCCGGCGCCGTACCGGCAAGAAGCGCTGAGCAGGGAGGTAAGACATGCCGCGCAGCCTGAAGAAGGGCCCCTTCGTGGACGACCACCTGCTCAAGAAGGTGGACGCCCTCAACGAGTCCGGCAAGAAGACCGTGATCCGCACGTGGTCCCGTCGGTCCACGATCATCCCGGACATGATCGGTCACACCATCGCGGTGCACGACGGCCGCAAGCACGTCCCGGTCTTCGTCTCCGACTCGATGGTCGGGCACAAGCTGGGCGAGTTCGCCCCGACCCGCACGTTCCGGGGGCACATCAAGGACGACCGCAAGGCGCGTCGGCGCTAGAAGCCGGCCCGAGTAGCGACAAGGAGAGGTGGAGAAGATGGCAGACACTGCCGAGACCACCGGCGCTGCGCTCGAGCCGACTCGTGCGCGCGCCGTGGCACGGTTCGTCCGTAGCTCGCCGATGAAGACCCGCCGCGTCGTGGACCTGGTCCGCGGCCTGCCGGTCGACGAGGCGCTGGCGATCCTGCGGTTCTCGCCGCAGGCCGCGGCGGAGCCCGTCGCGAAGGTCGTGGCGAGCGCCGCGGCCAACGCCGAGAACAACCTGGACCTGGACCCGGAGACCCTCGTGGTCGCCGTGGCGATGGTCGACGAGGGCCCGACGCTGAAGCGGATCCGGCCGCGCGCCCAGGGGCGTGCGTACCGCATCCGCAAGCGGACGAGCCACATCACCATCGAGGTCGAGTCGGTTCCGCAGAAGGCCGGCCGTCGTGGTGCGAAGGGGAGGGCCCGCTGATGGGGCAGAAGATCAACCCGCACGGCTTCCGCCTGGGCATCACCACGGACTGGAAGTCGCGCTGGTACGCCGACAAGCAGTACTCCGAGTACGTCAAGGAGGACGTCGAGATCCGCCGCATGCTCTCCAAGGGCATGGAGCGGGCCGGCATCTCCAAGGTCGAGATCGAGCGGACCCGGGACCGCGTGCGGGTGGACATCCACACCGCGCGTCCGGGCATCGTGATCGGCCGCCGCGGCGCGGAGGCCGACCGGATCCGGGGCAACCTCGAGAAGCTGACCAAGAAGCAGGTCCAGCTGAACATCCTCGAGGTCAAGAACTCCGAGTCCGACGCGCAGCTCGTCGCCCAGGGCGTCGCCGAGCAGCTGTCGAACCGGGTCGCCTTCCGGCGTGCGATGCGCAAGGCCATCCAGTCGGCCATGCGCAGCCCGCAGGTCAAGGGCATCCGGGTCCAGTGCTCGGGCCGCCTCGGCGGTGCCGAGATGTCGCGGTCGGAGTTCTACCGCGAGGGTCGGGTCCCGCTGCACACGCTGCGTGCCGACATCGACTACGGCCTGTTCGAGGCCCGGACCTCCTTCGGCCGCATCGGCGTGAAGGTCTGGATCTACAAGGGCGACGTCGTCGGCGGCCGCCGCGAGGGCGTTCCGGCCGCTGCCGAGGCCCCGGGCCGCGGTCCGCGCCGCGAGCGTCCGGCCCGGCGCCGTTCCGGTGCCTCGGGCACCACTGCGACCAGCACCGAGGCCGGGCGTGCCGCGCAGAGCGCGGGCCAGGCCGGCGGCGCCGCGACGGCGACCGCCGAGGCCCCGGCCTCCGGTGAGAACCAGAGCAACGGTGGGGAGAGCTGACCGATGCTGATCCCACGCAAGGTCAAGCACCGCAAGCAGCACCGTCCCAAGCGCAAGGGCATGGCCAGCGGTGGTACCGCGGTCACCTTCGGCGACTGGGGCATCCAGGCGCTGGAGCCGGCCTACGTGTCGAACCGACAGATCGAGTCGGCGCGTATCGCGATCAACCGGCACATCCGTCGTGGCGGGAAGATCTGGATCAACGTCTTCCCGGACATCCCGATGACCAAGAAGCCGGCCGAGGTCCGCATGGGTTCCGGTAAGGGTTCGCCCGAGAAGTGGGTCACGAACGTCAAGCCGGGCCGGGTGCTCTTCGAGATGAGCTTCCCGAACCGCGAGGTGGCGCACGAGGCTCTGACCCGTGCGATCCACAAGCTGCCCATGAAGTGCCGGATCGTGTCCCGTGAGGGTGGTGACATCTGATGGCGAGCAGTGGCAACACCAAGGCCGCCGAGCTGCGCGAGCTCTCCGACGAGGAGCTGGTCGTGCGTGTCCGGGAGGCCAAGGAGGAGCTGTTCAACCTCCGCTTCCAGATGGCCACCGGGCAGCTGGACAACAACCGGCGGCTGCGGTCCGTCCGTCACGACATCGCGCGGTGCTACACCGTCATGCGCGAGCGTGAGCTCGGCCTTTCCGCCGCACCGACCGAGAGTGAGGGCGCGGCGTGAGCAGCGATAACTCGGCTGAGACGAAGAACGAGGAGCGCGGGGAGCGCAAGGTCCGCGAGGGCCTGGTCGTGTCCGACAAGATGGAGAAGACGATCGTCGTCTCCCTCGAGGACCGGGTGAAGCACCCCCTGTACGGCAAGGTCATCCGCCGGACCAGCAAGGTCAAGGCGCACGACGAGGGGAACACCGCCGGTATCGGCGACCGTGTCCGCCTCATGGAGACCCGCCCGCTGTCGGCGACCAAGCGCTGGCGGCTGGTGGAGATCCTCGAGAAGGCCAAGTAGGAGTCGAAGTGATCCAGCAGGAGTCGCGGCTGCGCGTCGCCGACAACACCGGTGCCAAGGAGATCCTGTGCATCCGGGTGCTGGGCGGCTCCGCGCGGCGCTACGCCGGGATCGGCGACGTCATCGTCGCCACGGTCAAGGAGGCCATCCCCGGCGCCGGCGTGAAGCGTGGTGACGTCGTCAAGGCGGTCATCGTGCGCACCAAGAAGGAGAAGCGCCGTCCCGACGGCAGCTACATCCGTTTCGACGAGAACGCCGCCGTCCTGATCAAGGCGGACAACGGACCTCGGGGGACCCGTATCTTCGGCCCGGTCGGGCGCGAGCTGCGCGACCGCAAGTTCATGAGGATCATCTCCCTGGCCCCGGAGGTGCTCTGACATGAAGGCGAAGATGAAGGTCAAGAAGGGCGACACCGTTCTGGTGATCGCCGGCAAGGACAAGGGTGCACGGGGCAAGGTCATCGCGGCCTACCCGGAGCGCCAGCGCGTGCTGGTCGAGGGCGTGAACCGGATCAAGAAGCACACCCGGATCAGCCAGAACCAGCGCGGGGCCGAGAGCGGCGGGATCGTCACCCAGGAGGCCGCCATCCACGTCTCGAACGTGATGGTGTGCGACTCCGACGGCAAGCCGACCCGCATCGGCAAGAAGACCGTCGAGGGCGAGGACGGCACCACCCGCCGCGTCCGGATCTCCAGGCGCAACGGGAAGGAGATCTGAGATGACCACGGCTGAGAAGACCCTGCCGAGGCTCAAGCAGCGTTACCGCGACGAGATCCTCGACAAGCTCCGCGAGGAGTTCGGCTACACCAACGTCATGCAGATCCCCGGCCTGACCAAGGTCGTGGTGAACATGGGTGTCGGTGACGCCGCCCGCGACTCGAAGCTGATCGACGGTGCGCTGCGCGACCTGGCCACCATCACCGGCCAGAAGCCCCAGCTGCGTCGCGCCACCAAGTCCATCGCGCAGTTCAAGCTGCGTGAGGGCATGCCGATCGGTGCGAAGGTGACCCTTCGCAACGACCGGATGTGGGAGTTCCTCGACCGGCTGCTGACCATCGCGCTGCCCCGTATCCGCGACTTCCGCGGCCTCGAGAGCAACCAGTTCGACGGGCGTGGCAACTACACGTTCGGCCTGAACGAGCAGTCGATGTTCCACGAGATCCCCCCGGACTCCATCGACCGGCCGCGGGGCATGGACATCACGGTCGTGACCACCGCGACCACGAACGCCGAGGGCCGGGCGCTGCTGCGCCACCTGGGCTTCCCGTTCAAGGAGAGCTGAGCGAATGGCGAAGAAGGCGCTCATCAACAAGGCGAACGCGAAGCCGAAGTTCGCCGTGCGGGGTTACACCCGTTGCAACAAGTGCGGTCGGCCGCGTGCCGTGTTCCGCAAGTTCGGCCTCTGCCGCGTGTGCCTGCGAGACATGGCGCACGCCGGCGAGCTGCCGGGTGTGAGCAAGTCCAGCTGGTGATCCGACCGCCCCGCGTCCGCGGGGCAGCGGATCCGATCGCCGCAGGCCCGCATCGGCGCGGTGCCCCGCACAGGGGCACCGCGCCGGTACGAGGAACCACGGCGGGAAAGAGACATACACCATGACGATGACCGATCCGATCGCAGACATGTTGACCCGTCTGCGGAACGCGAACTCGGCCTACCACGACCGCGTCGTGATGCCCCACTCGAAGCTGAAGGTCGCCATTGCGGAGATCCTTCAGAAGGAGGGCTACATCACGGCACACCACACCGAGGACGCCGAGGTCGGCAAGTCCCTGGTCGTCGAGCTGAAGTACGGCCGCAACCGTGAGCGCAGCATCGCCGGTCTGCGCCGGGTCTCCAAGCCCGGTCTGCGTGTGTACGCGAAGTCGACGAATCTGCCGCGGGTCCTGGGTGGCCTCGGCATCGCGATCATCTCGACCTCTCGGGGTCTGATGACCGACCAGCAGGCCTACCGGAGCGGCGTGGGCGGGGAAGTCCTCGCCTACGTCTGGTGAGAGAGGGGTAACGAACGATGTCGCGCATCGGAAAGCTGCCCATCACCGTCCCGTCGGGCGTGGAGATCACCATCGACGGCCGCACGGTCACCGCGAAGGGCCCCAAGGGCACCCTCTCGCACACCGCTGTCGAGCCGATCACGATCGAGCGTGACGACGACGGCACGGTGCTGGTGAAGCGCCCGAACGAGGAGCGTGAGGTGCGGGCCTACCACGGCCTGACCCGCTCCCTCGTCAACAACATCGTGGTCGGCGTCAGCGCCGGCTACGAGAAGAAGCTGGAGATCCACGGCGTGGGTTACCGCGTGCAGCTGAAGGGCAAGAACCTCGAGTTCGCCCTGGGCTACTCGCACCCGGTCGTCATCGAGCCGGCGGAGGGCATCACCTTCGCGGTCGAGTCGCCGACCCGGTTCTCGGTCTCCGGCATCGACAAGCAGCTGGTCGGCGAGACCGCTGCCAACATCCGGAAGCTGCGCCGCCCCGACCCGTACAAGGGCAAGGGTGTGCGGTACGCCGGCGAGCAGGTCCGCCGCAAGGTCGGAAAGACGGGTAAGTGATGGCCGAGACGAACGAGACGGTGTCGGGTGCCGCCCGCCGCCGGATGGCGTCCCAGGTGGCGCGCAAGCGCCGCGACTCGCGCATCCGCCGGCACGCCCGGCTCCGGAAGAAGATCTCCGGGACGCCGGTGCGTCCGCGGCTGGCGGTCAACCGCTCCTCGCGGCACATCACCGTCCAGCTGATCGACGACCTGGCGGGCCACACGCTGGCCTTCGCGTCCTCGCTGGACGCCGAGGTGCGTGGCGTCGAGGGCGACAAGAAGGCCAAGGCTGCCAAGGTCGGCGAGCTCATCGCCGCTCGGGCCAAGGAAGCGGGCATCTCCGCGGTCGTGTTCGACCGCGGCGGGCTGGCCTACCACGGCCGGATCGCGGCCCTGGCCGACGCCGCCCGCGAGGGAGGCCTGGAGTTCTGATGAACGACCAGTCGAAGAAGAGCTGTGATACAGGAGGGACTGTCTGATGCCGGGACGTACGCGGCGTGACGGCGGAGCCCCGGGTGGCAGCGGTGGGAACGACAACCGCAACAACCGGGACCGCCGGGACGGTGGCCGTGGCGGGGCGGCCCAGGACAAGACCCCGTACATCGAGCGGCTGGTCACGATCAACCGCGTGGCCAAGGTCGTCAAGGGCGGCCGCCGGTTCAGCTTCACCGCGCTGATGATCGTCGGCGACGGTGACGGCCTGGTGGGCGTCGGTTACGGCAAGGCCAAGGAGGTGCCGGCCGCGATCGCCAAGGGCGTGGAGGAGGCGAAGAAGAACTTCTTCCGCGTCCCCCGCATCGGCGGCACGATCGTGCACCGTGTGCAGGGTGAGGCCGCCGCCGGCGTCGTCATGCTGCGCCCGGCCTCCCCGGGTACCGGTGTCATCGCCGGCGGCCCGGTCCGCGCGGTGCTGGAGTGCGCGGGGATCTCGGACATCCTGTCCAAGTCCCTCGGCTCCGACAACGCCATCAACATCGTGCACGCCACGGTGGCGGCGCTTCAGTCGGTGCAGCGTCCGGAGGAGGTCGCGGCCCGCCGCGGTCTGCCGCTGGAGGACGTCGCCCCGGCGAGCATGATGCGCCAGCGCGCCGAGGCCGACGCGGCGAAGGTGTGAGCGACATGGCCACGTGGAAGATCACCCAGGTGAAGAGCCGGATCGGGACCAAGCAGAACCAGCGCGACACGCTGCGTTCGCTCGGTCTGCGCAAGATCCGGCAGTCGGTGGTGCGTGAGGCGGACCCGCAGACCCGCGGTTACGTCCACACCGTGCGCCACCTCGTGACGGTGGAGGAGGTGCAGCCGTGAGCGAGAACGAGAACTCCGTGATCAAGCTGCACGACCTGCGGCCGGCCCCGGGCTCGAAGAAGGCGCGGACCCGTGTGGGTCGCGGTGAGGGCTCCAAGGGCAAGACCGCCGGTCGCGGTACCAAGGGCACCAAGGCCCGCAAGACGGTGTCCCCGCGCTTCGAGGGCGGGCAGATGCCGCTGCACATGCGGCTCCCGAAGCTCAAGGGCTTCAAGAACCGCTTCAAGGTCGAGTACCAGGTCGTGAACGTCGGCGAGCTGGCCGTCCTGTTCCCGCAGGGTGGCGAGGTCGGCCCGGCCGAGCTGGTCGAGGCGGGCGCGGTGCGCAAGAACCAGCTCGTGAAGGTCCTCGGCGAGGGCGAGCTCTCGGGCGTCGCCCTGACCGTGAAGGCCCACAAGTTCTCCGCGTCCGCGCGCGAGAAGATCTCGGCCGCGGGCGGCTCCGTCTCCGAGCTGTAGGCCCCACCGCACGTCCCCCGGCGCCGTCCGTGGCGCCGGGTCCACCCCAGGTGGACCCGGCCCGTGGGCGGCGCCGAGGCGTTTCCGGGCCGCTGTTACAGTCACGTCCGGACCGAGTGTCCACCGATTACCTGGCGCGCCTGGAGGCGCGCAGTCCCCGCCGGTACACACCGGCCCGGGTGTCCCGCGAGGCGCGGAACGCGCGTCGACCAACCCGGCCGACCCCTCAGGGGCCGGCGCAGGCGGTGTCGGGCCGCCGACGTCGTAGGAGGATCACCGAGTGCTCAGCGCAGTCCGGGCGGCCCTGACCACGCCGGATCTCCGCAAGAAGATCCTCTTCACGCTGGCGATCGTGGCGGTGTACCGGCTCGGGGCGAACATCCCCTCGCCGGGGGTGTCGTACCCCAACATCCAGGAATGTGTCCGTCAGGTCGAGGGCGGCGACAACGCCAGCGTCTACTCCCTGATCAACCTGTTCTCCGGCGGGGCACTGCTCCAGCTGTCGATCTTCGCGCTGGGCATCATGCCCTACATCACCGCGAGCATCATCGTGCAGCTGTTGCAGGTCGTCATCCCGCGGTTCGAGCAGTTGAAGAAGGAAGGCCAGTCCGGCCAGGCCAAGCTCACGCAGTACACGCGGTATCTGACGATCGGCATCGCCGTGCTGCAGGCCACCGGCTTCGTGGCGCTGGCCGAGCGCGGTCAGCTGTTCCAGGGCTGTGCGCTGCCGATCATCCCGGACTCGTCGGTCTTCACCCTGATCGTCATCGTGATCGTGATGGTCGCCGGGACGACGGTGGTGATGTGGCTGGGCGAGCAGGTCACCGAGCGCGGCATCGGCAACGGCATGTCGCTGCTCATCTTCGCCTCGATCGCGCACCGCATCCCCGCCGAGGGCCGGCTGATCCTGGAGAACTCGGGCGGTCTGGTCTTCGCCGGTGTCTGCGTCTTCGGCCTCGCGATCATCGCCAGCGTCGTGTTCGTGGAGAACGGCCAGCGCCGGATCCCGGTGCAGTACGCCAAGCGCATGGTCGGCCGGCGCATGTACGGCGGCACATCGACCTACCTGCCGCTGAAGGTCAACCAGGCCGGCGTCGTGCCGGTGATCTTCGGTAGCTCGCTGCTCTACCTGCCCGACCTGGTCGCCCGGCTCGCCGGGAACGACGGCGGCTGGTTCCAGCAGTTCGTGCAGACCTATCTCGTCGATCAGTCCAATCCCGTGCACATCGTGTTGTACGTAGCACTGATCATCTTCTTCACGTACTTCTACGTCGGCATCACGTTCAACCCCGACGAGCGCGCCGAGGACATGAAGAAGTACGGCGGGTTCATCCCGGGCATCCGCCCGGGCCGGCCCACCGCGGAGTACCTGAACTTCGTGCTCAGCCGCATCACGCTGCCGGGATCGTTGTACCTCGGTGTCATCGCGGTGCTCCCGAACTTCTTCCTCGGGATCACCGGCAGCGGCCAGAACCAGAACTTCCCGTTCGGCGGCACGGCCGTGCTGATCATGGTCACCGTGGGCCTCGACACCCTGAAGCAGATCGAGAGCCAGCTCATGCAGCGTAACTACGAAGGTTTCCTGCGTTAGGCTCGCCGCAACGTGGCCGAGCGGGAACCCCGGTGCGGGGCCCCGGCCCCGATCGTGGTGCCTCGGGCATCGTGTGTCGGCGAGGACGCCGGCGCCATGGACGACAAGACTTCAGGAGGTCGGGTTCTCGTGCGACTCGTTCTGGTGGGACCGCCCGGTGCCGGCAAGGGGACCCAGGCTGAGCAGATGGCCAAGCGGCTCGACGTCCCGCACATCTCGACCGGGGACCTGTTCCGGGCGAACCTGCGGGACGAGACCGAGCTCGGTCGTGAGGCGAAGCGCTACATGGACGCCGGGGACCTCGTCCCCGACGAGGTGACCGTCGGGATGGTGCGCGACCGGCTCGGCGACGCCGACACCGCGAACGGCTTCATCCTCGACGGCTTCCCGCGCAACGTGGCGCAGGCGGACTCCCTGGAGAAGATCCTGTCCGAGAAGGGGCTGGAGCTCGACGCCGTCGTCCAGTTCGACGTCGACGACGAGGTCGTGGTCCAGCGGCTGCTCGGCCGCGGCCGCAGCGACGACAACGAGGACACCATCCGCAACCGGCAGCGGGTCTACCGCGAGGAGACCGCTCCGCTGCTGGACCACTACCGTGACCGGCTGGTCACGATCGACGCCGTCGGCGAGATCGACGAGATCACCGACCGGGTCTTCTCGGCGCTGCAGAACCGCAACGACGGCTGAGGACCCGGAGGGGTGCCGGAACCGGCACCACGACGGGAACCGAGGGAAGAGCACATGAACGGTCGCGGCGGCATCCGAGGGGCGATCGCCCGTTACCGGGGTCGGGACATCGAGCTCAAGACCCACGGGCAGCTCGAGGCGATGCGGGTGGCGGGCGCGCTGGTCGCGGCCACGCTGGCCGCGGTCACCGAGCACGCGAAGCCCGGTGTGAGCACGGCGGAGCTCGACGCGCTGGCCGAACAGACGATCCGCGACGGCAACGGCGTCCCCTCGTTCCTCGGCTACCACGGCTTCCCGGCGAGCATCTGCGCCTCGGTGAACGAGCAGATCGTCCACGGGATCCCGTCGCCGAAGCAGGTGCTCGCCGACGGTGACCTCATCTCGGTGGACTGCGGTGCGATCGTCGACGGCTGGCACGGCGACTCCGCCGTGACCATCGCCGTCGGCGACGTCGCACCCGCCGACCTGGCGCTGTCGGCCGCCTGCCGCGGCGCCATGGACGCCGGCATCCTCGCCGTCCGCGACGGGGCCCGGCTGACCGACGTCTCCTACGCCATCCAGGAGGCGTGCCGGGCCGCCGCCGAGGCCGACCGCGCCGACTACGGGATCGTCGCCGAGTACGGCGGCCACGGCATCGGGACCTCGATGCACATGGACCCGTTCCTGCCCAACCACGGCGAGCCGGGCAAGGGCCCGCGGCTGCGCCCCGGCATGGCCCTCGCCGTCGAGCCGATGCTCGTCGCGGGGGATCCGGACACCCTGGAGCTGGAGGACGGCTGGACGGTCGTCACCGCGGCCGGCGGCCGCGCCGTGCACTGGGAGCACACCGTCGCCGTCACCGAGGACGGGCCGTGGCTGCTGACCGCGCCCGCCGGCGCACCGGACCGCCCCGGCGCCTGAGCGCCGTCCCACCGGTGCCCGACGCGCTCCGCGCGGGTACTGGTCCGTGACCGGGCCGGTCCGTTACCGTCGGCGGCCCGGACGTCTACCACGCCGGTCACCCCCGCCTGCGCCGGTCTCGCACGGCCTCCGTACACTGGACCTTCGGCGCGTCGTGTGACGTCCGCTCCGTGTGCTCCGTGTACCCCACAGTGTTCCCGGTCCGGCTCCGTCCGCGCGCGCCGAACCGGTCGTCGGCACCGCTGTCGATCGGGGCAACCGACACCTGTCACGGATAGCGGAGGACATGGCCAAGAAGGACGGGGCGATCGAGGTCGAGGGCCGGGTCGTCGAACCCCTGCCGAACGCGATGTTCCGGGTGGAGCTGGAGAACGGCCACCGGGTGCTCGCACACATCAGCGGGAAGATGCGCCAGCACTACATCCGGATCCTTCCGGAGGACCGGGTGGTCGTCGAGCTGTCGCCCTACGACCTGAGCCGCGGCCGCATCGTCTACCGCTACAAGTGACGACCAGCTCCACCACGGTCGGTCGCGAGACCCACAAGAACGACACACAGAGGCAGACGACGTGAAGGTCAAGCCGAGCGTCAAGAAGATCTGCGACAAGTGCCAGGTGATCCGCCGTCACGGCCGGATCATCGTGATCTGCTCGAACCTGCGCCACAAGCAGCGCCAGGGCTGAGCAGAGCGGTACCGGTCGCGATCCTCTGATCGCGCAGCAGAAGCCCCCGATGCACCTGCCGGGCCACACGGGCCCGGTAGCACCCCCGGAACCAGGCCGGGGCCCGTTCAGCTCAGCGGCGGAACGGGACGGGCATCGGGAAGACCTGGGACGACAAACAAGGAGACAACGCCGCATGGCACGTGTTGCCGGCGTCGACCTCCCCCGCGAAAAGCGGTTGGAGATCGCGCTCACCTACATCTTCGGGGTCGGACGGACCCGGTCCAAGGAGATCCTCGAGGCCACGGCGCTGAGCCCCGACCTCCGGTCGAAGGACCTGACCGACGAGGACGTCAGCAAGCTCCGCGAGTACATCGAGGCGAACCTGCAGGTCGAGGGTGACCTGCGCCGTGAGATCCAGGCGGACATCCGCCGGAAGATCGAGATCGGTTCGTACCAGGGCATCCGTCACCGTCGCGGCCTTCCGGTCCGCGGTCAGCGCACGAAGACCAACGCGCGCGGCCGCAAGGGCCCGAAGAAGACCGTCGCCGGTAAGAAGAAGGCAGGTAAGAAGTAATGCCGCCCCGCGCACGTCAGGGTGCCGGACCCAAGAAGGTCCGCCGTCGCGAGAAGAAGAACGTCGCGCACGGTCACGCCCACATCAAGTCCACGTTCAACAACACGATCGTGTCGATCACCGACCCGACCGGTGCCGTCATCGCCTGGGCCTCGTCCGGGCACGTCGGCCTCAAGGGGTCGCGCAAGTCGACGCCGTTCGCCGCGCAGCTGGCCGCCGAGAACGCCGCCCGCAAGGCGATGGACCACGGCATGAAGAAGTGCGACGTCTTCGTCAAGGGCCCGGGTTCGGGCCGCGAGACGGCGATCCGCTCGCTGCAGGCAGCCGGCCTCGAGGTCGGCACCATTTCCGACGTGACCCCGCAGCCGCACAACGGCTGCCGCCCGCCCAAGCGGCGCCGGGTCTAGGGGAAGGGAGAACCACCATGGCTCGTTACACCGGCCCCATGACCCGCAAGTCCCGCCGACTGAAGACCGACCTCGTCGGCGGCGACCAGGCGTTCGAGCGTCGTCCTTACCCGCCCGGCCAGCACGGCCGGATCCGGATCAAGGAGACCGAGTACCTCCTGCAGCTGCAGGAGAAGCAGAAGGCCCGCTTCGGCTACGGCCTGCAGGAGAAGCAGCTCCGCGCCTACTACGAGGAGGCGCACCGCCGGGAGGGCAAGACCGGCGACGAGCTGCTGCAGATCCTCGAGTCGCGCCTCGACAACGTCGTGTACCGCGCGGGCCTCGCCCGCACCCGGCGCATGGCGCGTCAGCTGGTGAACCACGGCCACTTCCTGGTCAACGGGAAGAAGGTCGACATCCCCAGCTACCGGGTGTCGCGCTACGACATCATCGATGTCCGGGACAAGTCGCGGAACACCGACCCGTTCGTCATCGCCAAGGAGACCCAGGGCGACCGCCCGGTCCCGGCGTGGCTGCAGGTCGTCCCGTCGACCCTGCGGATCCTCGTCCACCAGCTGCCCGAGCGCGCTCAGATCGACACCCAGGTCACCGAGCAGCTCATCGTCGAGTTCTACTCGAAGTAGCTCGACACGCCGCCGCCCCGCAGGGAGGGGCGGCGGTTCCTCTGCGACATCAAATAGCGGTTGTCGCAGGTGCGAAGGAGGCACACACCCATGCTGATCTCTCAGCGACCCTCACTGTCCGAGGACGTCGTCACCGAGACCCGGTCGCGGTTCGTCATCGAGCCGCTCGAGCCGGGCTTCGGCTACACCCTCGGGAACTCCCTGCGCCGGACGCTGCTGTCGTCGATCCCCGGCGCCGCCGTCACGTCCATCCGGATCGACGGCGTCCTGCACGAGTTCACCACCGTGCCGGGGGTCAAGGAGGACGTCACCGACATCATCCTCAACCTCAAGGAGCTCGTCGTGAGCTCCGAGGAGGACGAGCCGGTGACGATGTACCTGCGCAAGCAGGGTCCGGGTGCGGTCACCGCGGGGGACATCGTCCCGCCCGCCGGTGTCACCGTGCACAACCCGGACCTGCACATCGCCTCGCTCAACGACAAGGGCCGGCTCGAGGTCGAGCTCGTCGTCGAGCGCGGCCGCGGGTACGTCCCGGCGATGCAGAACAAGGCCACCGGTGCCGAGATCGGCCGGATCCCGGTCGACTCGATCTACTCCCCGGTGCTGAAGGTGACCTACAAGGTCGAGGCCACGCGAGTCGAGCAGCGCACCGACTTCGACAAGCTCATCCTCGACGTCGAGTCGAAGCCGTCCATCACCCCGCGGGACGCGCTGGCCTCGGCCGGCAAGACCCTGGTCGAGCTGTTCGGCCTGGCCCGCGAGCTGAACGTGGACGCCGAAGGCATCGAGATCGGCCCCTCCCCGCAGGAGGCGGACACCATCGCGGCGTTCGCGATGCCGATCGAGGAGCTGGACCTCACGGTCCGGTCCTACAACTGCCTCAAGCGCGAGGGCATCCACACGGTCGGCGAGCTCGTCGGCCGCAGCGAGGCGGACCTGCTCGACATCCGCAACTTCGGCGCCAAGTCGATCGACGAGGTCAAGATGAAGCTCGTCGGCCTCGGCCTGGCCCTCAAGGACAGCCCGCCCGGGTTCGACCCGTCGGCGGCGGCGAGCGACTACGGCGTCGACGGTGGGAGCGGGTTCGACCCGGACACCTTCGGTGACGACGGTCAGGACTACGCAGAAACGGAGCAGTTGTAGCCATGCCCCAGCCCACCAAGGGTGCCCGCCTCGGCGGGTCACCCGCGCACCAGCGGCTGATCCTGGCCAACCTGGCGACCTCGCTGTTCGAACACGGCCGGATCACCACCACCGAGGCCAAGGCCCGGCGGCTGCGTCCGTACGCGGAGCGGCTGATCACCAAGGCCAAGGCCGGCGACCTGCACAACCGGCGCGAGATCATGAAGGTGATCCGCGACAAGTCGGTCGTGCACCGCCTCGTCACCGAGATCGGCCCGTTCTTCGCGGACCGCAACGGTGGCTACACCCGGATCACCAAGACGATGCCGCGCAAGGGCGACAACGCCCCGATGGCGGTCATCGAGCTGGTCCAGCAGAAGACGGTGACCGACGAGGCCAACCGTGCCCGTCGCGCGGCCGCCTCGCAGGAAGCCCCGGCTGCGGCCGAGGTGACCGAGGAGAAGATCGAGCAGGCGCAGGCCGACTCGACCGCGGCCGCCGAGGAGCTGAAGGCGTCCGAGACGTCCGAGGCGCCCTACGGCGAGGGCTCGCACGCCCCGCTGGAGGACCCGGCCGAGGCTCCCGAGGGCTTCGAGATCAAGGGCAACGAGGACTCGAAGCTCTACCACGTCCCCGGCTCGGCGTTCTACGACCGCACCGTGGCCGAGGTCTGGTTCGCCACCGAGGAGGCCGCCGAGGCGGCCGGCTTCGCGAAGCCGGCGTCCCAGCAGGGTTCCGACTCCTGATCGGTCCGCACCACTCCGATGAGCCCGCCGTCACCGACGGCGGGCTCATCGGCGTTTCCGGTGTTCCGGGTCCGGGCACCGTGCGGCTGCGACTCGACGTCGCCTACGACGGCACCGACTTCTCCGGGTGGGCGCAGCAGCCGACCCGGCGCACCGTGCAGGGCGTGCTCACCGAGGCACTGTCGACCGTGCTGCGCACCCCGCTGCGGCTCACCGTCGCCGGACGTACCGACGCCGGAGTGCACGCCTCAGGGCAGGTCTGTCACGTCGACCTCCCGGCGACCCTCGCCCCGCAGATCGACGGTCTGCTCCGGCGGCTGAACCGGCTGCTGCCGCCGGACGTGCGGGTGCACGACCTCGGGCAGGTGCCCGACACCTTCGACGCCCGCTTCTCCGCGCTGCGCCGCCACTACCGCTACCGGGTCACCACGGCCCCGTTCGGTGCCGAGCCGCTGCGGGCGCGGGAGACCGTCGCCTGGCCGTACCCATTGGACCCGGAGCCGATGAACGCCGCCTCAGCGCTGCTGCTGGGCGAGCACGACTTCGCCGCGTTCTGCAAGCGCCGCGAGGGCGCGACGACCGTGCGCGCGCTGCAGCGCTTCGACTGGTCGCCCGCGCCGGGTGAGCCGGGTGTGCTCGTCGCGGCGGTCTCGGCGGACGCGTTCTGCCACTCGATGGTCCGCAGCCTGGTCGGCGCGGTGTTCGAGGTCGGCCGTGGTCGCAGGCCCGTCGACTGGCCCGCGGGGCTGCTGCGCCGCGAGGTGCGCGCCTCCGAGGTGACCGTCGCGCCGCCGCACGGCCTGTCGCTGACCGGCGTCGACTACCCCGCCGACGACGAGCTCGCCGCCCGCGCCGAGCGGACCCGGCGGATCCGGGTGCCGGGCGAGGGCTGAGCAGGCCCCGTCGCGACCGGCCCGGATGCGCGGACGGGGGCGAGCGGCCTCAGTCGATCGGCCGCACCCACGCCGGGTGCGGCGGCCCGGCGACGCGGTGGGTCCGGCGGGCGTCGAGCGCCAGGGCCACGCCCAGCCACACCAGCGACACCGACCAGCCGAGCAGGGCCAGCGAGCCGAGGACGTACAGCGGCTCGGTCGGCCCGGCGGACAGCCCGGCGGACTCGAGCAGCACCGACAGCGGGGCGCGCTCGGAGTCCTCGCTGTCGCCGAAGTCGGGCATCAGCAGCCCGCCGGCGAGCAGGAATCCGGCGCAGGCGAGGAACGGGGCGGTCACCGCAGGGGTGAGCACGCGGCGTCGGATCACGGTCAGCGACAGGACCGTCGGCACCGTCAGCAGGGCCGGACCCACCAGGGTCATGATCAGGATGATGAGGAACCAGCCCGGCGCGGTGAACCGCAGGGCCACGAAGGCCAGGAGGGCGCCGGCCTGCAGGGCCACGTTCAGGTTCGTCCGCATGCCGACGATCGTGGCGGACCGGGTCCGCCGGCGGAATCCGCAGGACTACCGACCGGACGGCCCAACCCGTGTCAACAGTCGGTTACCGAGGTTCCGTCCCGGGTGTCCCGGGAGTCAGAGTGACCCGATGACCACCGAGAACACCGTCGGCGTGGCCGCGGACCGTGGGTACGGCGACCGTATCGTCGCCGTCGAACCGGGCTCCACCGAGCCCGTACCGGACTCCGAGCGGCACGGCAGGCCGCGCCAGCTGTTCTGGACGTGGACCTCGCCGAACCTGGAGTTCGCGACGATCTTCGTCGGCGTGCTGTCGGTGACGGCGTTCGGGCAGACGGTGCCGGCGGCGATCGCGGCGATCGTCGTCGGGAACCTGCTCGCCGCGATCGCCCACGGGATCCTGTCCGCCCGCGGACCGGCCGCCGGGGTGCCGCAGATGGTGCTGGGGCGGCTCGCCTTCGGTCACCGCGGCAACGCGTTGCCCGCCGCCCTGATGACGATCACCTCGGGCTTCGGCTGGTTCGCGGTGAACAGCGTCAGCGCCGCGTTCGCGCTGTCGGCGATCACCGGCGGCGGGACGGTCGCGTGGCTGGTGGCGGTGGTCGTCGTCCAGGTCGCCGTCGCGTTCTTCGGGCACAACCTGGTGCAGGCCTTCGAGCGGCTCGCGTTCCCGCTGCTCGCGCTCGTGCTCGGGGTCGGGGCGGTGCTGGTGCTCCTCGGGTCGGACCCGGGGGCGGCCGCGTCGCCGGACGGGGTGGGCGGGGTCGGCGGGTTCCTGCTGACCGTCGGCGCCGTCGTCGGGTACTCGGCGGGCTGGAGCCCGTACGCCGCCGACTACTCCCGCTACCTGCCGCGCTCGGTGTCGGCGCGGGCCACCGGTCTCGCCGCGGGCGGCGGCCTGTTCCTGTCCACCACGGTGTTCATGTCCGTCGGCGCGGCGTCGGTCGGGGCGGCGACCGCGGCCGGGCTCGACTCGGACAACCCCGTCGCGAACTACACCGGCCTGCTGCCCGGCTGGCTGGCCGTGCTGACCCTGGTCGCCATCGCGGTCGGGGCGGTCGCGGCGAACGTCCTCAACGTCTACTCGGGGGCGATGGCGTTCCTCGCCCTCGGCATCGACGTGCCGCTGGCGCGGGCGCGGGCCGTCGTCGCGCTGGCGTTCGGGGCGGTCGGGTTCGTGATCGCGCTGGTCGCGCTCGGCGACGCCGCGGCCGGGTACGAGGCGTTCCTGCTGGTCGTCGTGTACTGGGTCGGGCCGTGGCTCGGCGTGGTGCTCACCGACCAGTGGCTGCGCCCGACCGACCCCGATCTGCTCTACGACCGAACGTACCGCAACCACGCGGGCCCGATCGCGCTCGGCGTCGGCGTCGTCGTGTCGGTGCTGTTGTTCGCCAACCAGGAGCTGTTCACCGGGCTGGTGCCGCGATTGCTGCCCGGGATCGGCGACGTGACCTTCCTGGTCGGGCTGGTGCTCTCGGCCGGGCTCTACGCGCTGCTGGTGCGCCGCACCGCCGTCGCGACGCCCGGGGGGACGCGGTGACCGAGCTCATCCCGACCGTGGACCTGGCCGCGCCGGACCCGGCCGCGGTGGACATCGCGTTGCAACGCGCCGGGTTCCTGCAGGTCGTCGGGCACGGCGTGCCGGACGCCGCGGCGCAGGCGGTGCGGGCCGCGGCGCGCGAGTTCTTCGCGCTGCCCGAGCCGGTCAAGCACGGCTACGCGGTCGGCGTCGGCGGGCGGGGGTGGCTGCCCCCCGGTGTCGAGGCCAACGACCGCGTCGAGGGCGGCGACTCCCCGCCCGACCTCAAGGAGTCCTTCGCGGTGGGCCCCTTCGCGCCGACCGGTGACCCGGACGTCGACGCGGTGTGGTTCCCACCGAACGTCTGGCCGGAGCAGGTCCCGGCGCTGCGGGAGGCGGTGACCGCATACTGCACGGCGATGACCCGCGTTGCGGGCGCGCTGCTGGAGCTGTGCGCGGGAGCCCTCGGGCAGGAGCCGTCGACGCTGCGCGACCTCGCGACCCACCCGACGTGGACGTTCAACATCAACCGCTACCCGCCGATGACCGAGACAGGCACACCGCTGCCCGGTCAGTTCCGGATCGGCCCGCACACCGACTTCGGCACCGTCACCCTGCTCGACCGGGAGCCCGGGGCGGGCGGGCTGCAGGTCGACGTCGAGGGACACGGCTGGACCGCCGCGCCGTACACCCCGGGTGCGCTGACGGTGAACGTCGGCGACCTGCTCGCGCACTGGACCGGGCACCGCTGGCGGGCCGGGCGGCACCGGGTGCTGCCGCCGCAGACCCACGCCCCGACCGAGGACCTGGTGTCGCTGGTGTTCTTCTTCGAGCTGGACCACGACGCCGTCGTCACGCCGCTGGCACCGCCGCTCGGGCGCACGGCGCTGGAGCCGGTGGTGTCCGCGCCGTTCCTGCGCGAACGCCTCGACGCGATCTCGGTATAGGTTCGCGCGCATGGATCCGAGCTGGCTGGACGTCGCGGTGGAACAGGCCAGGGCCGGGCTGGCCTCGGGCGGCATCCCGATCGGCGCCGCACTCGTCGGACCGGACGGGGAGGTGCTCGGGCGCGGTCACAACCGTCGCGTGCAGGACGGCGACCCGACGGTGCACGGCGAGACCGCGGCGTTCCGCGACGCGGGCCGCCGCCGCGACTACCGGTCCACGACGATGGTCACCACGCTCTCGCCCTGCTGGTACTGCTCGGGGCTGATCCGGCAGTTCGGCATCGGCGCGGTGCTCGTGGGGGAGGCCCGGACCTTCCACGGCGGCCACGACTGGCTGGCCGAGCACGGGGTGCGCGTGCAGGTGCTCGACGACGCGCGTTGCGTGGACATGATGACCGCGTTCGTCGCCGAGCGCCCCGACCTGTGGAACGAGGACATCGGCGTCGCGGAGTAGCGCTCAGCCCGCCGTGAGCGGGACGTCCGGGTCGAGCTCGATCGCGACCTCGCGCAGCGCCGCGTCGAGCACCGACCAGACCCATCGGGCGAGGTGCTCGGCGAGCTCGTCGAGCGGCAGTGGGTCCGTCGAGGAGAGCCAGCGCTCGGTCGCCCCGTCGACCAGTCCGACCGCGCCCGCGGCCAGCGGCGCCGCGACGGTCGCGGGCAGCCCGGGGTAGCCCCCGGTCAGCAGGCCGGTCATCCGGTCGGCGATGCGGTGCCGGATGTCGGTGACGGCCGTCGTGACCCCGGCGGCGCGCAGCACGTAGCGGTAGAGCTCGGTGTGCGCGGCCAGCCACCGCACGTGCGCCGCGATGGCGGCGACGAGCATCTCCCGCGGCGTCCCGCGCGGGCTCCACACCGGTGCGAGCGCCTCGGAGTAGAGGCCCAGCGCGGCCTCGGCGATCGCGCCCTGCAGGTCCTCCAGGCCGTCGAAGTGCCGGTACAGCGCGGGCCGGGGGACCCCGGCACGACCGGCGATCTGCTCGGTCGTGGCCTCCGGTCCGTGCTCGGCGATCGCGGCCATCGCGGCCTCGACGACCTCGGCCCGCCGGGCCGCCCGCTGCCCGGCCCAGCGGCGGGCGCGGCCGTCGCCGGGGGTCACGGATCGGTTCACCCGGCCATCATCCCGCTCCTGGTTGACACCGCGCCCGGCGCCACCCATGATCGGCCAGTAAGGGGTACGCGCTGTACGGGATACTTTCTGTACCAGATGCGACCCGCTCGTCGACGACGACCGGAGGACCGACGTGACCGAGACGGCGACCAATGACGGAACCGGCGCACGTCCGCGCAGGCTGACCGGCGGCGACGTCGGCATCCCGCCGCGCCACCTGGACTTCCGGCTGCCCGAGCAGATGGCCCGCTGGGCCTACGCCGACAACGCGACCGCGACGCTGTTCCTCGCGATGCTCTCGGCGATCTTCCCGCCGGGGGAGGACTTCTTCGTCCGCTCGGTGATCCACTTCCGGGACCGGGTGACCGAGCCCGAGCTGCGCGCCAGGGTCGCCGGGTTCACCGCGCAGGAGGTCATCCACAGCCGCGAGCACGACCGGCTCAACGAGGCGTTCCGCTCCCGTGGTTTCCCGGTGCACGTGCCGGAGGCCGCGGTCGCGCTCGCCCTGAAGGTCCTCGACCGCACATCCCCGCGTCAGCAGCTCGCCTGCACCGCGCTGATGGAGCACTTCACCGCGGTCATGGCTGAGGACATCCTCGGCAGCGACGAGTTCGCCGAGCGGGTGCACGCCGACATCCGCGAGCTGTGGCACTGGCATGCGCTCGAGGAGCTCGAGCACAAGTCCGTGACCTGGGACGTCTACGAGCTCATCGGCACCGACGGCCCCGAGCGCGGCCGGGCCGCACCGCTGGTCGCCGCCACCGTGCTGCCCGCGGTCGTGTTCGGGTGGGTGTACCTGCTCGTGCAGCAGGGCGTCTGGCGACGGCCGCGGGACCTGCGCGAGGGCTACCGCCTGCTGTTCGGCCGCGGCCAGTTCCTGCGCCGCGTGCTGGGCCGGATGCCCGTCTTCGGACACCCGCGCTTCCACCCCGACCGGCACGACACCCGCGAGCTGGAGCAGCGCTGGCGCGACACCCTCTTCGGCGAGGACGGCGCCCTGGCCGAGCAGCTGCGCCGTCCCCTCCGCGAGGCCTGACCCGGCTCCACGGCCGCAGCACCGGCCCGGGCCGCGCGCAGCGGTCAGGTGGCGTACTTCTACGCAGCGTCCGTGGATCGGGTCCGGTCGGGCCGCGGCGGTCCTACCGTCCGTGCGGTGCGCACCGATCCCGCCCCCGCGCGCGTGCAGCGCGCCCCGGCGACCCGCGACCAGGTCGACGCCCACCGCTTCGGTGTGCGCCGGATGGAGGCCGCCCTGGTGCGCGCGGACCCGGTGCCGCGGCACGAACAGATCCGGTCCCAGCATCGCGCGGTGTTCGCCGGAGTGCTGGTCGGGCTGCTCGCGCTCGGGGTGGCGGCGTTGCTGGCCCGGGTCGACCCGGCCACCGACTGGCGTTCCCGGGCGCTGGTGCAGGGGGAGCGCAGCGGTGTGCTCTACGCCGTGGTCCGTGCCCCCGACCGGTCCGAGCTGCTCGTGCCGGTGCCCGACCCGGTCGCCGGACGGCTGGTCCTGGCCGCGCACGGACGCGACGACGGCGCCACCGCCGTGCCCGTCCCGGTGCCCGACGGCGCGCTGGCCGCGGCGCCGCGCACCGCACCCGCCGCGGTGCCCGGCACCGTCGGCGTCCCGCTCGACGGGGTCCCGGTCCCGCCCGCGTGGGCGGTCTGCGACACCCGCGGTGAGGGCACCGGCGCCGGCGCCGGCACCACGACCGTGCTGGCGGGGTCGCTCGGCCCCGCCCCGGCCGGTCCGGAACCGGTCGTCCTGCTGACCGCCGAGGGCAGCGTCACCTACCTCGTCCACGACGGCGCCCGGCACCGGCTCGACCCGGCCGACCGGAACGCCCTCGACGGCCTCGGCCTGCTCGGCGCCCCCGTCCGCCGGGTCGGCGACGGCCTGCTCTCCGCGATCCCGGAGGGCGCGCCGCTGCGGGTGCCCACGCCGGAGCCGACCCCCGTCGCGGGGCTGGGGCGGAGCGGGGAGGTCGTGCGCAGCCAGTCCCTCGGCGCCGGGTCGACGTACTTCCTGGTGGTCGACGGCGGGCTCGCCCGTATCCCGGTCACCCTCGCCGACGCCGTCCGCTCCCGGACCGGGCAGGCCGAGCCGGCGACGCTGCCGCCCGGCCTGGTCGACGACGTCCCGCAGACCCGGGTGCCCGGTGCCGAGGCCTGGCCCGCCGCCCGGGCCGAGCTGACCGACGTGACCGAGGTGCCGCCGGTGCTGTGCGGGACCTGGCGGGAGGGGCGGCGCGCACTCGTCGCGGGGACCGAGGAGCCGGTCGCGCCCGGCGCGGTCCGGGTGCGCCTGGCCGGTGCCGACGACGCCGGGCCCGCCCTCGACACCGTGGTGCTGCCGGTGACCGGTCCGGGGCCGCTGCGGACCGGGCCCGCCGACACCGGCGACGGCGACGGCGGGACGCGCCTGCTGCTCGCCGCCTCCGGCGCGGTGCACGGCGTCGCGGACGCCGAGACCGGGCGGGCGCTGGGGATCGGGGTGGCGGGGGACGCCCCGGCGGAGATGGTGCGGCTGCTGCCGCGGGCGGGCGTGCTGAGCGTCGCGGCGGCGAGGGAGGTGGCGGACCTGCCGGGCTGACGGTGCGCCGCCGCGCACGGGTCGGCCTCACACGGGTCGGCCTCACACGGGTCGGCCTCACACGGGTCGGCCTCACACGGGTCGGCCTCACACGGGTCGGCCTCACACGGGTCGGCCTCACACGGGTCGGCCTCACACGGGTCGGCCTCACACGGGTCGGCCTCACACGGGTCGGCCTCACACGGGTCGGCCTCACACGGGTCGGCCTCACACGGGTCGGCCCCACACGGGTCGGCCCCACAGGGGGTCGGCTGCGCACGGGGGCGGCGGCGACACCGGCGGGCTGCGGGCGGCTGCTGGGCGAGCGGCTGTGCAGGGCAAGGAGTGCCGGAGGTCGGAGGTCAGGGGCGCCTGGGGCGGCGCCGCAGCCCCGCCAGCGCCGCGACGAGCGCCCCGCCGACCGCCGCGACCGCCCCGACCCCGGCCACCGCCGGCAGGTCCGGCGGCGGGGTTGTCGCGAGCGGCAGCGGCGCCCGGCCCGCCCCGGGTGAGCCGGCGCGGTCGCCGGGACCGGCGGGACCGTCCGGGGTCAGGAGCAGCGGCTCGGCGGTCAGCGCGGCCCCGGGGTCGAGCACGCCGTGGCCGGTGCGGCCGTCGCCCGCGCTGGGGCGGGCCGTGGCACGCAACCGGTCGGCGACCTGGCGCGGGGTGAGCATCGGGAACCGCTCGCGCAGCAGCGCCGCGGTCCCCGCGACCAGCGGTGCCGAGTACGACGTCCCGCGGACCACCGCGCCGTCCGGTCCGGACGGGCGGGGCAGGTCCTGGCCCGGGGCGGCGAGGTCCACCCAGGGGCCGGGCACGGAGAAGTCACCGGGGACGTCGTCGCCGTCGACCGCCCCGACGGCGAGGACCGAGTCGTAGGACGCGGGCAGCGGCCGCAGGTCCGGGTCGCCGGTGCAGGTGCCCGCCTCGTCGATGTTCCCGGCGGCGGCGACGACCAGCACCCCGGCCCGCTCGGCGTCGTCGACGGCCTCGCGCAGTGCGCCCCCCGCGGAGTCGACCTGCGCGGACGGCACGCACACCACCTCGGACACGTTGACGACGCTCGCACCGAGTGCGACGGCCCGGTCGATCGCCGCGGCCAGGGTGCGGATCTCGCCGGCGGGTCGCTCGGTGCCGTCGGTGCCGCGTACGGCGAACCGCCCCGAGGACTGGCGCAGCGACAGGATCCGCGCGCCGGGCGCCATGCCCGCGCCGAGCCCGGTGACCGGGTCGGCGGCCCCGGCGAGGAGCAGCGCGACGTCGGAGCCGTGGCCGTCGCAGTCGGTGAGACCGTCGCCGCCGGTGAGGTAGTCCCCGCCGCCGACGAGCCGTCCGGCCAGCCGGGGCAGCGGCGCGACCCCGGTGTCGACGACGGCGACGAGCTGCCCCGCGCCGGTCGCGAGCCCCGGTGGCGGCTGCGGGACCGCACCGCGGGCGGCGCCCGGGCCGTCGTCGCCGGGCGGGGTGCAGGCGCGGGTCTGCCGCAACCCGTCGGCCGGTCCCGGCGGCCCGGGCTCGGCGGCCGCGACGGCAGGCCTCGTCCGCACCCCTCCGCCTGCTCCCGCACCTGCTGCGCGGGGTGCGGCGACCCCACAGGGGGTGCGGACGGCGCAGGACATGGCGGGGGCGACGGCGGCGGGAACGGGTGACGGGGGCGGGGTGGGCAGCGCGAGGACCGACGCGGCCAGCAGCGGCACCGCCAGCAGCGGCGCGATCCGCGGTGCTGCCGTCGGTGGGGCGGCAGCGGGGTGCCGGACGGGCCCGGTCACAGGGTGCGGACCAGGGAGAACAGGCCCATCGCGGCCAGCGCGGCGGGCACCGCGGCGGCGGTGAGGACGAGCTCGCACACGTCGAGCGCCCGGCGGGCCGGCGGCGACGGCGTCGCCCGCGCCGCGGCGGCCCCCAGTCCGACGGCGAGCAGCAGCCCCGCCGCCACGGCGAGGCGCGGCGCGGGCTCCAGCGCGAGCGCTGCCGGGACGGCGGCGGTGGCGACCGCGACCACCGCGGACCCGGTCAGGATGCGGGCCGGCGCGGGCTCGACGAGCGCACGGGCCCGCAGGAGCAGCACCGCCGCCGTCACCACCAGCAGCAGACCACCGGTCCAGCCCCCCGTCGCGGCGACGGCGCCCGCCCCGGCGGCGACGACCGCGGTGCCGGCCAGCGTCCCGGTGTGCAGCCCGCGGGCCAGCCCGGCCCGGGCGGTCAGCTCCGCGCCGGGCAGCACCTGCTCGGCGCCCGCGACGGAGTCGGCGTCGGTCGGGACCGCCGGGGCCGGGATCCCGGCCAGGCGCAGCGCCAGCCGCGGCAGCAGCGGCCCGGCGGCGAGCGCCGGGGCCGCGAGACCGGCGGCGACGGCCGTCACCGGGGCCTCCAGCAGCAGCCGGGCCAGCGCCG
>NZ_MCIP01000001.1:628106-671278 GCF_001932425.1 Pseudonocardia sp. Ae505_Ps2 | reverse complement strand
CGGCCAGGGCCACCGCGAGCAGGACCGGGGACACCGCCCGGGCGATCGCCTGGCCCGCGGCGGCGGCCAGTCCGGCCCCGGCCGCGGCGAGCAGCAGCGCCCCCGCCCCGGCCGGCCCGGGCAGCGCGGTGAGCCCGGCCGTCGCCGCGGCGGGAACCGCGCAGAGTGCGGCGGCGGTGGCGAGCCGGTCGTCGTGGCGGCCGCGGTGGGCGACCACCAGCGCACCGACGGCGCCCACGGCGGCGAGTGCGCACGCCCACGGCCGCCACGGTCCGTCCACGGTGGACAGCACGGCGCCCGCGGCGGCCGTCGCCAGGACCGCCGCGGCGGTGCCGGACCAGCGCGCCGTCCCGGCGGCGTCGGCCGCCTCGCGCACCGCGCCGGCGACGGTCTCGGCGGCGTCGTCGAGGACGGGCGGCGCCGGCGCCGGGCGCGGCGGGCCCAGGTGCAGCAGCTCGCCCTCGCGGACGCCGAGCTCGTCGAGGGTGGCGGCCGCGGGCAGCGGTCCGCCCGCGGGCCCGGTGAACCGCCACGCCTGCGGGGTGTCCGCGGTGGCGCGGCCCAGCAGCTCACGCACCATCGGGACCAGCTCGGCGACGGCGACGTCGGCAGGCAGCGCCACGTCGAGGCGTCCGCGTGGGGTGTGCACCCCGACCCGGGTCCAGCGGCCGGGCACGGGCCCGGACGTGGCGGCGGACGTCGGGTCGCCGGGATCGGTCGCGGCCGGTACGGGCAGGACGGAGGTCACGAGCGGCTCCCTGACGGATCTCTCCGAACGGCCCCGGCGGGCCCGGGGCGGCTGCGAGTATCCGACGGTCCCGGTGCCGCCGTGGGCGTTCGGGAGAACCGTGAACGGGAGGAAGGCGATGGCGGGAACCGTCGGGGTGCGACGTCCGCGGCGCTCGGTGCCCGAGCTGCCCGGCGGCGAGCTGGTGCTCGAACCGCCGCCCGAGCCGGAGCGCCCGGTCCCCGGCGGCCTCGTGCAACGGCTGCTGCCGCTGGCGATGGTCGGCGGGGCGCTGCTGTTCGTCGTGCTGGGGCGCGGGGACACGAGCACGTGGCTGTTCGGCGGGATGTTCGCGTTGTCCGCGCTGGGCATGCTGGCCGGCGGCGGCCGCGGCGCCGGAGCACGCACCGCGACGATGGACGAGGACCGCCGCGACTACCTGCGTTACCTCGACGTCCTGGGCGGGCGGGCCCGCGCGATCGCCGCCGAGCAGCGGCACGCGCTGGAGACCGTGCACCCCGACCCGGCAGCCTGGCCGGACGTGCTCGCCGCGGACCGGCTGTGGGAGCGCCGCCCCGGCGACGACGACTTCGGCCGCCTGCGCGCCGGGCGCGGCACCCAGCGGCTCGCCACCCGGCTCACCGCGCCGCACACCGGTCCGATGGAGACACTCGAACCGCTGTCCGCACTGGCACTGCGCCGGTTCCTGCGCCGTTGGTCCACGGTGGACGATCTCCCGGTGGCCGTCGACACCCGCGCGTCGGCGACGATCTGGCTCGAGCCGGACCCGGACGCCGCACCGGTGCTCGACCTCGCCAGGGCCCTGGTCGCCCAGTACGTCACCTGGCACGGCCCCGACGACGCGCGGCTCGCCGTCGTCGCACCGGGGGGTGCGGCCGCGCGCTGGGAGTGGGCGAAGTGGCTGCCGCACGTGGCGCACCCGCGGCGCACCGACGCCGTCGGGCCGGTCCGGATGATCACCGACGACCCGGACCGAGTGCGGCGCTGGTGGGTGGACGAGCCGTCCGCGGCCCAGCAACACCTGCTCGTCGTGCTGGACGGTGCGGCCGACACCCCCGGTGCCTGGGCCGGGCTGCCCGGCGTCACGGTGCTGCGGCTGGGGCCCGCGGGCGGGCGCAGGCCCGCGGCGTCGGTGCTGCGCCTGGCCGCCGGCACCGGGCCCGACGGCGTGCGCACGCTGCGCCGGGGCGGGCCGGGCGGCCGGGAGGTCGGTGTCCCCGACGGGCTCGTCGTCGCCGAGGCACTGGCGCTGGCGCGGCGGCTCGCGCGCTACCGCCCGGACGGCACCGCCGACGTCGTTGCGTCCGGTGTGGACAGTTCGGCGGCCGGGCTGCCGTCGCTGCTCGGTCTGTCCACGACGGACTCCGGCGGCGTCGCGGTGCTGCGATCGCGACGGGGCCCCGCGGAGCGGCTGCGGGTCCCGCTGGGCACCGACGGCGGCGGCCGACCGGTGCTGCTCGACCTCAAGGAGTCCGCACAGGGCGGTGCGGGGCCGCACGGGCTGTGCATCGGCGCGACCGGCTCCGGCAAGAGCGAGCTGCTGCGCACGCTGGTCCTCGGGCTGGTCGCGACGCACACGGCCGAGGAGCTCAACCTGGTGCTCGTCGACTTCAAGGGCGGCGCGACGTTCCTCGGGCTCGCCGGGCTGCCGCACACCTCCGCGGTGATCACCAACCTGGCCGAGGAGCTGACCCTGGTCGACCGGATGGCCGACGCGCTCGCCGGGGAGATCACCCGTCGCCAGGAGGTGCTGCGCGCCGCGGGGAACCTGTCGTCGCTGGCCGAGCACGACGCGCTGCGTCGGGACGGGGCGCCGCTGGACCCGCTGCCGTCGCTGCTGGTCGTCGTGGACGAGTTCTCCGAGCTGCTCGCCCAGCGGCCGGAGATGATCGACCTGATGGTGACGATCGGCCGGCTCGGCCGTTCCCTCGGGATCCATCTGCTGCTGGCCTCGCAGCGCCTGGAGGAGGGCCGGCTGCGCGGCCTGGAGTCGCACCTGTCCTACCGGATCGCGCTGCGCACGTTCTCCGCCGCGGAGTCCCGCGCGGTGCTGGGCGTGCCCGACGCGCACCTGCTCCCACCGACGCCCGGCGCCGCGTACCTGTCCGCGGGCACCGACGAGCTCGTGCGCTTCCGGGCCGCCTACGTCTCCGGCCCGGACACCCCGCGCCTCGCGCGCCGGCGGGCCCCGGGGGCGCCGCGGGTCGCGCTGCCGTTCCGCGCGGGCCCGGTGGCGCTGCCCGCCTCGGCGCAGCTCCCGGCGCCGGACCCCGAGCCGGCACCCACCGGCACCGTTCTCGACCGCATCGCCGAGGCGGTGTCCGGGCCCGGCCCATGCGCGCACCGGGTGTGGCTGCCGCCGCTCGCGGAGCCGCCGCCGCTGCCGGTGGTGCTGGGCGACCCGCTGGTCCGGACCGGGCGGGGGCTGTGCGCGCCGGGGCCGGTGGGACGGCTCGCCGCGCCGATCGGTCTGGTCGACCGGCCCTACGCCCAGCGGCGCGACCCGCTGGTGCTGGACCTGTCCGGCGCGGCCGGGCACCTGGCCGTCGTCGGAGGGCCGCGGTCGGGGAAGTCGACCGCGCTGCGCACCGTCGTCACCGCGCTCGCGCTCACCCACACCCCGGCCGAGCTGGGCGTGCACGTGCTCGACCTGGGCGGCGGGACCCTGGCCCCGCTGGCCGGGCTGCCGCACGTCGGGACCGTCGCCGACCGTCGCGGCACCGACCTGGTGCGCCGGGTGGTGGCCGAGACCGTCGCCGCCGTCGACGAGCGCGAGCAGCTGTTCGCCGCGCACGGCGTCGCCGGGATCGAGGAGTTCCGGGCCCGGCGCGCCGCGGGCGGCTTCGCCGAGGTGCCCGCCACCGACCTGCTGCTGGTCGTCGACGGCTACGCGGCGCTGCGCGCCGGGTTCGAGGACCTGGACGAGAAGCTGACCGCGCTCGCCGCCCGCGGGCTCGCCTACGGCGTGCACCTCGCGCTGTCCGCGGCCCGCTGGGCCGAGATCCGGCCGGCGCTCAAGGACCAGCTCGGCAGCCGGGTCGAGCTGCGGCTGGGCGACCCGTCGGACTCCGAGGTGGACCGGCGTCGTGCCGCCGCCGTGCCGGCGCTGCCCGGGCACGGCCTGTCCGCCGACGGCGAGGCCACCGTCCTCGCCGCGCCCTGCCTGGTCCCCGGCACCGACCCCGCCCGGGCGATCGACGACGCCTGGGACGGCCCGTCGGTCGGCCCGGTGCGGCTGCTGCCCGCCCGGATCGAGGTCGCCGAGCTCCCGCCCGGACCGGGCCGCGGGCCCGCGTTCGGCGTCGACGAGGACCGGCTCGCCACCGTCGAGCTCGACCCGGACGAGCCGCACCTGCTCTGCTTCGCCGACTCCGGCGGCGGAAAGACGACGCTGCTGCGGACCCTCGCCCACGGCATCGCCGCGCGGTGGACGCCGGACCGGGCGCGGATCGTCGTCGTCGACCACCGGCGGACGCTGCTCGGCGGGATCCCGCAGAGCCACCTGCTCGCGCACACCTCCACCGCGCAGGCCACCACCGACGCCTGCGCCGAGATCGCGGGCTCCCTCGGACGGCGGCTGCCCGGTCCGGACGTCACCCCGGCCCAGCTGCGGGAACGGTCCTGGTGGAGCGGACCGGACGTGTGGCTGCTCGTCGACGACTACGACCTCGTCGTCCCCGCGGCCGGATCGACCGGGACGCACCCGCTGCTCGCGCTCGCCGAGTACCTGCCGCAGGCCCGCGACGTCGGGCTGCACGTCGTCCTCGCGCGGCGCACCGGCGGCGCCGGGCGGGCGCTGTTCGACCCGGTACTCGGGCGGCTGCGCGAGCTCGGCGCCCCCGGCCTGGTCGGCTCCGGCAGCCCCGACGAGGGTGCGCTGCTGGAGAAGGTCCGCCCCGGGCCGATGCCGCCGGGACGGGCCGTGCTGGTCGACCGGCGGGCCGGGGCACGCCGGGTGCAGCTGGCCTGGACCGAGCCGGGGTGAGCGGCGTCGCGGTCGCCGTGCACGACCGCCGCGACGCGGTGCTGCTCGCCGCCGCCGACGCCGGCGGGCTGCGCCTGGTCGCCGCGGCCCCACCCGGCACACCCCCGGCGACGGCCGTCGCGGACTTCTTCGGCGACGATCCGCCCGGCGTCGTCGTCCGGGTCGGGACGACGGCGGGCGGTGCCTTCCCCGGAGGTCCGCGGGTGCTGGTGGTCCCGGCCGCGGTCGCGGTGCTCGCGGCCGAACCGGAGCTGCCGGACGGGCCGGTCCTGGTCGTCGACGACGACGGCGCGACCCTCGTACGCGACGGGGTGCCGGAGCCGGTGGGGGAGCCGGGCACCGACCTGTCGGACCTCGCTGACCTCTCGGACCTCGCTGACCCGGCGGGTCTCGCGGCGCTCGTGCGGGCGACCGGTGCGAAGCTGGTCGTGGTCGCGGGGACGGTCGGCTCGCTCCTCGTGGCGGACGCCCCGGATCGGCGCGCCGGGTCCGGTGCCTGCCCGGACCGTCGGGGGGACGACCGTGGGCCGGGCCCCGAGGCGGCCGGGTGCGCGGACGGCCGGGACCCGGCGCGGCCCGCGGATCGTGCCGGGGCCCGGCTGCCCCGCCCGGTGCTGCCCTGCCCGGTGCGTGTCGCCGGGCTGCGTCCCGCCGGCGGCGAGCCCTGGGGGCCGGAGGCGGCGGCGGTGGTCGGTGCGGCCGTGCTCGGGGCCGGTGTGTCCACCGACACCGGGCCGGACACCTGGCCGGGCTCAGGGCCGGGCACCGAGCTCGGTCCGGCCTCCGGTGCCGACCCCGACCCCGGCCCCGGCCAGGGCGCCGGCCGCGCCGCCCCCTGGCCCGGTGACCCCGGCGCGGGAGCGGGCCCGGCGGAGCCGGGACCGGCCGGGGCACCCGTCCCCGCCACCCCGCTCGCGGACGGCCCGGACCGGGCCCGGGCGGCGATCGTCGTCGCCGGTGTGCTGGGCGCGGTCCTGCTCGGCGCCGGGCTGCTCCTGGCGGGCCCGCACCCGGCGCCACCGGCCGGGGCGACGGTCGTCCAGTACGGCTACGCCGCCACCCTGCCCATCGGCTGGGAGCACACTGGCGGTGACCCGCAGCGTCGACGGGTGCTGCTCACCCCGGTCGGCAGCCCCGACGGTGCCGACCTGCTCGTGCTGGAGCGCAGCCCGCTGGGCTACGACGCCGGACGCGAGCCCGACCGTGCCCGTCGCGAGCTCGCCGCACTCGTCGGCGGGGAGGGCCCGGCGAGCGCGACGGTCGGCGGGCGGCCGGTCCTGCGGTGGAGCGAGGACCCCGGCGACGGGACCGTCGTCGACTGGCACGTCGTGTTCGACGGCTCCGACCAGCTCGTCGCCGGGTGCCGCAGGCCCGCCGGCGCCCCGGTCGCGCCCGCCTGCGCCGAGGTCGTCGCCTCGCTGCACCGGGTGCGGTGACCCGGGCGGCGTTCCCGGTCGCGAACGGTCCGCGCCGTTCGGCCACGGCGGCCCGGCCGCCCTGCCACTGTGCGCGGGCCGGGGACACCGCGTCCCCGGGCCTGGTCGCCGGACACCCGACCGGCCGGGCGACGGGACGGGGACGAGGTGGGGTCCATGGCCGACGGGTTCGGTACGACGACCGAGGAGATGGTGCGCGCGGCGGGCCAGGTGCGGGCGGTGAGCGACGCCGTCAACGGCGAGCTCGCCCGCCTGCGCAGCCAGCTGGGGCCGCTGCAGGGGCAGTGGTCCGGCAGCGCGGCGACGGCGTTCGCCCAGCTGATGGCCAAGTGGGACACCGAGGCACGGCGGCTGAACGAGGCGCTCGGCGCGATTGGTGAGCAGCTCGGCGGCACGGCGACGACGTACCAGCAGCAGGAGGACCAGAACCGCACCGCCATCACGTCGGTGCTCGGGTGAGGGGGAGCTACATCGTGGGATCCGAGATCAAGGTCACCTTCAGCGCGCTCGAGCGGGCGTCGGCCGACACCGTCGCGACGACCGCGCGCATCAACTCCCAGCTCGAGGACCTGCGGCGCTACCTGGCGCCGATGGTCGGGACCTGGACCGGTGACGCGGCCAGCACCTACCAGGCGTCGCAGCAGAAGTGGGACACCTCGGCGGCCGAGCTGACCACCACCCTGGGCACCATCGGGAAGCTGGTCGGCCAGGCCGGTCAGAACTACCGCGACACCGAGCAGGCGAACCGGGCCCGGTTCGCCTGACCCCCGGTCCGGGGGCCCGGACGACCCCCTTGCGTCCGCCCCCGGAACCGGCGGGTACCCTTGGCTCTCGTTGTGCAGCGGTGGAGACCCGCGGGCGCCGTCCTCCGGCGACAGCGGCGGGATCGAGCGTCCCTCCGGCGTCCACCAGCAGCACGCTGAGGAACCAGAGACTAGAGAGTGGGCCGGAACCCGTGCGGACGGCCCACCAGCCGAGAACGACGACGAGGTAGATCCGTGCCCACGTACAGCCCCAAGCCCGGCGACATCCAGCACGCCTGGCACGTGATCGACGCCGAGGACGTGCGCCTCGGTCGGCTCGCCACCCACGCTGCCACGCTGCTGCGCGGGAAGCACAAGCCGACCTACGCCCCGCACGTCGACAACGGCGACTTCGTGGTCATCGTGAACGCGGAGAAGATCTCGGTGTCCGGCAACAAGCGGGCCGACAAGTTCGTCTACCGCCACTCCGGCTTCCCGGGTGGCCTCCGCCAGCGCTCCGTCGGCGAGATGATCGACAGCCAGCCCGACCGCCTCGTCGAGAAGGCGATCAAGGGCATGCTGCCGAAGAACCGCCTCGGCCGCGCCATGGCCAAGAAGCTGAAGGTCTACGCCGGCCCGGCGCACCCGCACGAGGCCCAGAAGCCGCAGCCGTTCGAGATCAAGCAGGTCAGCCAGTGACCACCCCGAGCAACGAAGAGGGACAGCCCGTGACCAGCCCCGAGAACGGACCCGACGAGGTCGTCGACGCGGTCGAGACCGAGGGTGCGGCCGCCGAGGCGACCGAGACCGAGGCCACCGAGACCGAGGTCGCCGACGTCGACTACACCATCGGTGACGCCGCCGACTTCGACGCCGACGAGTTCGCCGCCGAGGCCCCCGTGCTGGGCGACCGCCCGGTCCAGACCGTCGGCCGCCGCAAGGAGGCCGTCGTCCGCGTCCGGCTGCTGCCGGGCACCGGCGGGTTCACCCTGAACGGCAAGCCGCTCGAGGTGTACTTCCCGAACAAGCTGCACCAGCAGATCGTGAAGGAGCCGCTCGTCCTCGTCGAGAAGACCGAGCGCTTCGACATCTTCGCCAACCTCAAGGGTGGCGGCACCGCGGGTCAGGCCGGCGCTCTGCGTCTGGCGATCGCCCGTGCGCTGGTCGAGCTGGACTCCGAGGACCGCCCGCCGCTGAAGAAGGCCGGCTGGCTGACCCGTGACGCCCGCGCCGTCGAGCGCAAGAAGTACGGCCTCAAGAAGGCCCGTAAGGCGCCCCAGTACTCCAAGCGCTGATCGCACACCGGATGCCTCGTCTCTTCGGAACCGACGGCGTCCGGGGCCTGGCCAACGGCGAACTCCTCACTCCGGAGTTCGCCGTTGGTGTCTGTGCCTCGGCCGCCCGCACGCTCTCGAACGGCTCCGGCCGCCGGCCCCTCGCGGTCGTCGGACGCGACCCCCGCGCGAGCGGCGAGATGCTCGAGGCCGCGGTCGTCGCCGGGCTCACCTCGGCCGGCGCGGACGCGATCCGGGTCGGCGTGCTGCCGACCCCGGGCGTCGCGCACCTGGTCGCCGAGACCGGCGCCGACCTCGGCGTGATGATCTCCGCGTCGCACAACCCGATGCCCGACAACGGCATCAAGCTCTTCGCCGCGGGCGGTCACAAGCTGCCCGACGACGTCGAGGACGCGATCGAGCAGCAGTTCGCCGAGGGTCTCGGTGCCCGACCGACCGGTGACGGCATCGGCCGGGTCTGGGACGCGCCGGACGCCACCGACGTCTACGTCGCGCACCTGCTGTCCGCCGCACCGGGCTCGCTGTCCGGGCTGCGCGTGGTCGTCGACTGCGCACACGGCGCCGCGGCGCTGGCCGCGCCGGAGGCCTACCGGCAGGCGGGCGCCGACGTGATCGCGCTGCACGCCGAGCCGGACGGTCTCAACATCAACGACGGCGTCGGGTCCACCCACCTGGACCTGCTGCGGTCCGCGGTCCTGGAGCACGGCGCCGATCTCGGCATTGCCCACGACGGTGACGCCGACCGCTGCCTGGCCGTCGACGCGACCGGGGCGGTCGTCGACGGTGACCGGATCATGGCGGTGCTGGCACTCGCCATGCGCGAGGCCGGCGAGCTCGCGCACGACACGCTCGTCGCCACGGTGATGAGCAACCTGGGCCTGCACATCGCCATGCGCGAGGCCGGGATCACCCTGGACACCACCAAGGTCGGCGACCGCTACGTGCTGGAACGGCTGCGCGAGGGCGGGTTCACCCTCGGCGGCGAGCAGTCCGGGCACGTGGTGCTGCCGGGCCACGCCACGACCGGCGACGGTCTGCTCACCGCCCTGCGGCTGATGTCGCGGGTCGCGCAGACCGGCACCCCGCTGGCCGAGCTGGCCTCGGTGGTCACGGTGCTGCCGCAGGTGCTGCGCAACGTGCCCGTCGCGGACAAGGACGCGGTCGCCGCGTCGGCGGACGTGGCCGAGGCCGTCGCGAAGGCCGAGGCGGAGCTGGGCGACACCGGCCGGGTGCTGCTGCGCCCGTCGGGCACCGAGCAGCTCGTCCGCGTGATGGTCGAGGCGCCCAGCGAGGACGAGGCCGATGCTGTCGCGGGCCGGCTGGCCGAGATCGTCGCCGCCGCGCGCTGACCGACGCACGCCGATCGGGGCCGTCACCCACACCGGGTGGCGGCCCCGACGTCGTCCGGCCGGCCTGCCGCGACTCCGGTTCGCGATGGCGAACCGGATCCGCGCGTCCGGGCCCGCCGGCGCGGGCCCGTCGCCATGCTGGGGCGATGCGACCGGACGTGCGGCGGGACCCCGATGCGCTCGACCGCGCGGCCCGCGGGCTGGCGGACCTGGCTGCCGGGCTGACCGAGGCCCCCGCGACCGGCCCCGGTGACGGGGACCGCGCGGTCCGGCTGCGGCGGGTCGCGGACGAGCTGGCGTCGCTGGCCGACGCGGTCCGGCGCGCCGCGGCCACCGCCCGGGTGGCGGACACCGCCGCGGCCACCGCGTTCCGGGACGCCCCCGACCCCCGGCACGGGCCCGGCCCCGGCGGGGCGCGACCGTGCTGACCGGCGGCCCGGACGCCGGCGCCGCGGACCAGGCCACGGCCCTGCGGGCGCTGGTGGACCGGCTCGACGACACCGCTGGTCTGCTCGCCGGGATCCGCGCCGCCGTCGCCGCCGCGTGGGACGACCCGGCCGGGGAGGCGGTGACGGCCCGGCTCGACCTCGTCGGGCGCGAGGTGGGCCGGCTGGCCGACGAGGCCGCGCGCGACGCGACCCGGGCGGAGGACGCCGTCCCCGGCATGCGGCTGCCCGGTCTCACCGGGACGCGCGTCACCGACCGCCGCGGTCCTGTGGCCCCCTCGCTCGCCGGCCCGTACGAGCGGTGAGCAGGCGGAACGGCCTCAGAGATCCGAGGCCACCAGGTCCGCCTCGATCCCCGCGGCGGCCTCCAGCAGGCGCGGCAGGTGCCGCCCGGTCAGCTCCTCCCGCGAGGCCACGCCGACGTGGGTGGACACGTTGACCGCGGCGATCACCCGCCCCGACCGGTTCCGCACCGGCGCGGCGATCCCCCGCAGGCCGTCCTCGAGCTCCCGTTCCACCAGCGCCCAGCCCTGCTCCCGCGCGGCGACGACCGCCTCGCGCAGGGCCGCCACGTCGCGCACCGTGTGGTCGGTGCGCCGCTGCACCGTCACCGACGCCAGGTGCGCGTCGAGCTCGTCGTCGGGCAGGCCGGCCAGCAGCACCCGGCCCATCGACGTCGCCCACGCCTCGTACCGGGTGCCGACGGTGATGCGCAGCCCGCTCAACCGGGAGCTCTGCGCCAGGGCCAGGTACACGACGTCCGGCCCGTCGAGCTCGGTGAGCGACGCGGTCTCCCGCAGCTCGTAGGACATCGCCTGCAGGTGTGGCAGCGCGACGTCGACCAGCGACAGTCCGGACAGGTAGGCGTAGCCGAGCTCCAGCACCCGCGGCGTCAGCTCGAAGCGGTCCCGCCCGGAGCGGCGCGCGTAGCCGAGGTCGACGAGCGTCAGCAGCAGCCGCCGGGCCGTCGCCCGGTCCAGGTCGGTGCGGGACGCGACCTCGCTCAGCGTCATCGACGGCGTGTCCGGCCCGAACGCGCGGACCACCCGGAACGCCCGCTCCACCGCCCGCACGAAGTGGCGTTCCTGGCCGGCCGGCTCCGCCGTCATCGGACCCCTCTCCCGTCGGACGCCCGACCCTACCGGCGGGCCGGAAGCGCCCCGGTCTTGCGACCAGTGCTCGGCGCGCCGTACGGCTGTGCGCACAGCACACGAGTGTGCGCACAGCGCACAACGCAAGGACGCGTACAGGAGAAGGTCATGACACAGGTGTCATCAGCCCAGCCGCCGGGCGCACCGGCCGGAGCACGGCGTGCCGCTGCCGGCTCGTTCGTCGGCGCCGTCGTCGAGTGGTACGACTTCCTCCTCTACGGGGTCGTCGCCGCACTCGTCTTCGGCCCGCTGTTCTTCCCGAGCGAGAGCCCCACCGCCGGCGCGCTGGCCGCGTTCGCGACCTTCGGCATCGGGTTCCTGTTCCGCCCGCTCGGCGGGATCGTGTTCGGCCACCTCGGCGACCGGATCGGCCGCAAGCGCACCCTGGTCTGGACGATCGCGATCATGGGCATGACGACGGCGGCGATCGGCCTGCTGCCGACCTTCGACCAGGTCGGCTACCTGGCCCCGGTCCTGCTCGTCGCGCTGCGCTGCGTGCAGGGCCTCGCTGTCGGCGGGGAGTGGGCCAGCGCCGCGCTGCTCGCCGTCGAGCACGCCCCGAAGCGGTGGAAGGCGCTGTACTCCAGCGGTGTGCAGGTCGGCTACTCGGTCGCGCTGCTGATGGTGAACGGCTTCGTCGCGATCCTGGTCGCGGTCATGAGCGAGACCGCCTTCGAGACCTGGGGATGGCGCATCCCGTTCTTCTTCGGCCTGCTGCTGACGCTGGTCGGGCTGTGGATCCGGTCCGGCGTCGACGAGTCCGAGACGTTCAAGAAGGCTGCCGCCGCGCAGGCCGCCGAGCCCGTCGAGAAGCAGAAGCTGCCGGTGCTGGAGGCCCTGCGCCGCCACCCCGGCGCCTTCGTCAAGATCGTCGCGCTGCGTCTGGCCGAGCTGCTGACCATGTACATCGTCGTGACGTTCGCGCTGGCCTACGCCACCGAGCAGTACGGCTTCACCCGTGGCTTCATGCTCGGTGTCGGGCTGCTCGTCGGCGGGCTCGGGATCATCACCATCCCGCTGTTCGGCTGGCTGTCCGACCGCTACGGACGCCGCCCCGTCTACCTGGTCGGCGCCGTCGTCGCGGTACTCGCGTCAGTGCCGTTCTTCGTCGCGATGGAGCAGGGCTCGGCGGTGCTGCTGGTGCTGTGCGCCGTGCTGCTGGTCAACATCGGCCACGACGCGATCGTCAGCGTGCAGCAGCCGCTGTTCACCGAGATGTTCGGCGCCCGGCACCGCAACAGCGGCGCGGGCCTGGGCTACCAGCTCGCCAGCGTGGTCGGCGGCGGGTTCACCCCGTTCATCGCGACGGCGCTGGTCGCGGTCGGCGGCGGCAGCTGGTACCTGGTCGCGGCCTACCTCTGCGGCGGCTGCCTGATCTCGCTGCTCGTCGCGTCCTTCATGAGCTACGCACCCCACGCCGAGAGCGAGGAGGCACCGGCCACCCCGGTGGCCTCGCGTTCCTGACCGCACCCGACGACCCGGGAGACCCTCATGTCGACCACCTCCACCGCCCCCGCCCCCGCCACCACCGTGGCCGTGCGGCTCACCGGCCTCGCCCGCGTCGACACCGGTCGCACCGGTACCGGCTCGGGTCGCACCGATACCGGCTCCGGCCGCGCCGACACCGGCTCCGGTGGCCTCGACACCGCTCCCGGCCGTCTCGACGTCGTTCCGGTCGCGGCGCCGGAGCCCGGGCCGGGCGAGGTCCTCGTGCGGGTCACGGCGGTCGGGCTGTGCGGCACCGACCTGGCCGTCCGCAGCGGCGCCCGGCCGGTCCCGGAGCTGCCGTGGACGGTCGGGCACGAGGGCGGCGGACGGGTGGTCGCCGTCGGCGCGGGCGTCGACCCGGGCCGGGTCGGCGAGATCGTCGTGGTCGAGCCGAACCTCGCCTGCGGACGCTGCCGGTTCTGCGTCGCGGGCCGCACGTCGGCCTGCCCGGACCGGCGCAGCCTCGGGGTGAACGCGCCGGGCCTGCTCGCCGGACTCGTCGCCGTCCCGGCCGGGTACGCCCACGCCCTGCCGGCCGGGCTCGACCCGGCGACGGCCGAACGGGTCGTCGCCTGCGTGGAGCCGTGGGTGGTGACCCGGGCCGCGCTCCGCCGGGCCGCACCGGAACCGGGATCGCGCTGCCTGGTCGTCGGGGCGGGCAGCCAGGGCACCCTGCTGTGCCTGAGCCTGCTCGCGGCCGGGCACGTCCCGGTCGTCGCCGAGCCGCACGACGGGCGCCGGCGGCGCGCGGTGGATCTCGGCGCCGAGGAGCTCGTCCCCGGCGAGGTGTTCGGGACGGTGTTCGAGACCTCCGGCGCCCCCGCCGCCTGGCCGACGGCCGTCGCCGCGGTCGACCGGGCCGGGACGTTGCTGCTCATCGGGCAGCACGACGGCGAGTCACCGGTGAACACACACGACCTGGTGCAGCGGCAGGTGACCGTCACCGGGTCGCTGATCTACGACCACCCCGGCGACTTCGCCGGTGCGCTCGCGGACCTGCCCGCCGTCGCCGACGCCCTGGTGGGGCTCATGGAGCCCGAGCCGTTCGCGCCGGACCGGGCCGCCGCCGCGTTCGACGCCGTCGCCACCGCCGACCGGAAGGTCTGGCTGGCGCCCTGAGCCGCCGCCGGGACGTGTCCGCGCGCTGATCCGCGCCCCGCGCGCGTCCGGACGCGCGCGGGCGGCGGATCACCGCGCGAGGTGCGGATCTCCGCGCGGGCGGCGGATCCCTGTGTCGGCGGACCTGTGCGGGCGCGGGGCGGAGGGGTCAGCGGCCGATGCCGAGGAGCCCGGACGGCTGCTGGTCCTGCTCGTCGTCGGGCTGCGGGGTGAGGTCCACCAGCGGGGCCCCGGGCACGTTCCCCGAGGTCAGGGAGGACACGCGCTTCTCGTTCTGCAGCTCCTGCATGAGGAACGCGGTCACCAGTGCCCGGGTGATCTTCCGGGTCCGGTGCTGCGGGCGGTTCTGCAGCAGGAAGCTCGTCCAGTGCCTGCCCTCGCAGAACCCGAGGTGCCCGGCCTTCTCGATCTCGCGCAGCGTCACGTCGGTGCCGGCCTCGTGCTGGGGGGTGGCGATCCGCTGCGCGTGTCCCTCCATCGGGGCCAGCGAGTCGACCGCGGCGGCCAGGTGCAGCGTCGGGACGGTCACCGCGGCGGCCGCCTCGATCGCGGACGGCTTCACCTCCGACGCGGCGAGGGTCACCAGCGCGCCGAGGCGCTCGCGCCGGGCCGCGGCGAGGACGGCCGCGCCGCCCCCGGTGCCGTGCCCGACCAGGGCGGTCTTGCGGGCGTCGACGCTGACGTGACCGTCGCCGAGCCGGACACCGACGCACACGTCCAGGACGGTGTTCAGGTCCGAGGCGAACTGGGCGATGCTCGGGACCGGGCCGCGCTGGGTGTTCGGCGCGGCGGCGACGAACCCCCAGGTCGCGAGGTGTCGCAGCAGCTCGTGGTAGCGATGCGCGGGCTGCAGCCACGCGTGCCCGACGACCACGGCGGGCAGCTGGTAGCCCTCCGCGGGGGTGTAGACGATGCCCGGCAGGCCGATCAGCCCCAGGTCGCCGTACTTCACCGGGTTCGGCCCCGGACGCGACAGCACACCGAGGGCGTCCTTGGCCCCCTTCGTCGACGGGGGGCGGGTCACGCTGGTCCGGGCCACGGACGGCACCGTACCGGTGCAGGTCACCGCGTGCCCGCCTCGCACGGGCGCCCGGCGTGGCGCCGGTCGCACCCGTCGCCCGAAGATCGGCAACCGGGCGTCGATACGCTCAGCCTTATGTGTGGCATCGTCGGTTACGTCGGTCATCGGTCCGCACTCGGCGTCGTCCTCGGCGGCCTGCGACGACTGGAGTACCGCGGTTACGACTCCGCCGGCGTCGCGCTGCCGGACGGCGGTGAGCTGCTGGTCGAGCGCAAGGCGGGCGCCCTGGCCAACCTGGAGGCACGCCTCGACGAGATCGGGCGGGACCGGTTCACCGGGACCTCGGGCATCGGGCACACGCGGTGGGCGACGCACGGCCCGCCCACCGACCGCAACGCCCACCCGCACCGCAGCAGCGACGGCAGGCTCGCGGTCGTCCACAACGGCATCATCGAGAACTTCCTGGAGTTGCGGGCCGAGCTGGAGGCGCAGGACATCTGGGCGGAGTCCGACACCGACACCGAGACCGCCGCGCACCTGGTCGCGCTCGCCTACGCCCACGGTGACACCGCCGGGGACCTCCCGGCCTCGGTGCGCGCCGTCGCGCGGCGGCTGGAGGGCGCGTTCACCCTCGTCGTGACCCACGCCGACGAGCCGGACCGGATCGTCGCCGCCCGCCGCAACTCCCCGCTGGTGCTCGGCATCGGCGACGGCGAGACGTTCCTGGCCTCCGACGTCGCGGCGTTCATCGAGTTCACCCGCTCCGCGGTCGAGCTCGGCCAGGACCAGGTCGTCACGATCACCCGGGACGGCTACGAGGTCACCGACTTCGTCGGGGAGCCCGTGGCGGTCAACCCGTTCGAGGTGACCTGGGACCTCGCGGCCGCCGAGAAGGGCGGTCACGACTACTTCATGCTCAAGGAGATCGAGGAGCAGCCGACCGCGATCGCCGACACCCTGCGCGGCCACCTGGTCGACGGGCGCATCGTGCTCGACGAGCAGCGGCTCACCGACCAGGAGCTGCGCGACGTCGACAAGGTCTTCGTCGTCGCCTGCGGCACCGCCTACCACTCCGGTCTGCTCGCGAAGTACGCGATCGAGCACTGGACCCGGATCCCGGTCGAGATCGAGCTGGCCAGTGAGTTCCGCTACCGCGACCCGGTGCTGGACCGCTCGACGCTGGTCGTCGCGATCTCCCAGTCCGGCGAGACCGCGGACACCCTGGAGGCGCTGCGCCACGCCAAGGAGCAGAAGGCCAGGGTGCTGGCCATCTGCAACACCAACGGGGCACAGATCCCGCGCGAGTCCGACGCGGTGATCTACACCCACGCGGGCCCGGAGATCGGCGTCGCCGCGACGAAGACGTTCACCGCCCAGGTCGCGGCGAACTACCTGGTCGGCCTGGCCCTGGCGCAGGCGCGCGGCACCAAGTACCCGGACGAGGTGGTCCGCGAGTTCGAGGAGCTGGAGGCCATCCCGGCGGCCGTCGCCCAGGTGCTGGAGTCCCTCGGCGAGGCCCGCGCGCTCGGGCAGGAGCTGGCGCCGTCGAAGGCGGTGCTGTTCCTGGGGCGGCACGTCGGCTACCCGGTGGCGCTGGAGGGCGCGCTCAAGCTCAAGGAGCTCGCCTACATGCACGCCGAGGCGTTCGCCGCCGGCGAGCTCAAGCACGGCCCGATCGCGCTGATCGAGGACGGGCTGCCGGTCGTGGTGGTGATGCCGTCGCCGAAGGGGCGCGCGGTGCTGCACTCCAAGCTGCTGTCCAACATCCAGGAGATCAAGGCGCGCGGTGCCCGCACCGTGGTGCTCGCCGAGGCCGGCGACGAGACGGTGCGGCCCTTCGCCGACCACCTCTTCGAGCTGCCCGCGGTACCGACGCTGCTGCAGCCGCTGGTCGCCACGATCCCGCTGCAGGTCATCGCGGCCGAGATCGCCCGGGCCCGCGGCTACGACGTCGACAAGCCCCGCAACCTGGCGAAGTCGGTCACCGTCGAGTGATCACCGGTCGGGGAGCGGAGCGCTCGCGACGCGGGCGCCCCGCTCCACGACCGTCGGACACGGGCGCCCGGCGCTAGCCTCGCGGCCATGCACGCGCTCCACACCGCGGACCAGGTACGGGCGGCCGAGGCGGCCATGATGCGCACCGTCGGCGACGGGGTGCTGATGCGCCGGGCCGCGGCCGGGCTCGCCCACCACGTCGGCGAGTTCCTCGGCTCCACCTACGGCCGCCGGGTGGTGCTGCTCATCGGGGCGGGTGACAACGGCGGCGACGCGCTGTGGGCCGGCGCCGGGCTGCGCCGCCGGGGCGCGCACGTCACCGCGGTGCTGCTGGCCCCGGACCGCGCGCACCCGGAGGGTCTGGCCGCGCTGCGCCGGGCCCGCGGGCGGGTACTGGCCCTGACCCCCTCCGCCCCGGCCGCCGACCCCGGGGGCACCGGGGCGGGGACCCCGGTCGCCGCCGGTGCCGGCGGGCTCGACGCGGCGCGGGCGCTGGTGGCCGGCGCCGACGTCGTCGTGGACGGGATCGTCGGGATCTCCGGGCGCGGTGCGCTGCGCGACCCGGCGCCGGAGCTGGTCGCCGCCGCCGACGGGGCCGGCGTGCCGATCGTGGCCTGCGACCTGCCCTCCGGGGTCGACGGCGACACCGGGGCGACCGACGGGCCGCACGTGCGCGCCGCGCTGACGGTCACCTTCGGCACCCGCAAGCCGGTGCACGCCCTCGCCGCGCCGCTGTGCGGGCCGGTGCGGCTGGTGGACTTCGGGCTCGGGCCCTTCCTGGAGGGGGTCGAGCCGCACGCCCGGGTGCTGTCCGACGCCGACGTCGGCGACCGGTGGCCCGTCCCCGGGCCGGACGACGACAAGTACAGCCAGGGCGTCGTCGGGATCGCGGCCGGGTCGGCCACCTACCCGGGCGCCGCCGTCCTCGCCGCGGGCGCCGCGGCCCTGGCCACCTCCGGGATGGTGCGCTTCGCCGGGTCCGCCGCCGACGAGGTCCGCAGGCACTGGCCGGAGATCGTCGCCACCGGGGACATCACCGACGCCGGACGCACCCAGGCCTGGGCGGTCGGGCCGGGGCTCGGCACCGGTGGGCAGGGCCTGGCCGTGCTGGAGGAGGCACTGGGCCGGGAGGTGCCGCTCTGCCTCGACGCCGACGCGATCACCCTGCTCGCACAGCACGCGCACCTGCGGGACCGGATCCACGGCGAGCCCGTCGTGCTCACCCCGCACGCGGGGGAGTTCGCCCGGATCGCGGGCGAGGTCGGGCCCGACCGGATCGGCGCCGCCCGCCGCGCCGCCGCCGACCTCGGGGTGACGGTGCTGCTGAAGGGGAACGCGACCGTCGTCGCCGCACCGGACGGACGGGTGCTGGTCGACCCCGCCGCGGACTCCTGGGCCGCGACCGCGGGCTCCGGCGACGTGCTCACCGGCATGATCGGCGCGCTGCTCGCCGCCGGGCTCGACCCGTGGTGGGCGGCGGGCTGCGCGACGCTGGTGCACGCCCGCGCCGCGACGGCGGCCGCCCGCGAGCACGGCCTGCCGCCGGTCCCGGCTCCGGCGTCGGCGATGCAGGCGGCGATCCCGGTCGCGCTGCGGGCGGTGCGGGCGGCCGCAGCCCCGTACTGAAGCGGCACACCGGCGGACCTGCGCCGGGAGCGGGTTGTTAGCGTTCCGCGCGTGCCGAAGATCCTGACCAGCCTCCCCGTCGGCGAGCGCGTCGGCATCGCCTTCTCCGGTGGCCTCGACACCTCCGTCGCGGTCGCCTGGATGCGCGAGAACGGCGCGGTCCCCTACGCGTACACCGCCGACCTCGGACAGCCCGACGAGCCCGACCTCGTCGCCGTCCGCGAGCGCGCGCTGGAGTACGGCGCCGAGGCCGCCCGCGTCGTCGACTGCCGCCGCGCGCTGGTCGACGAGGGCATCGCCGCGATCGCCTGCGGTGCCTTCCACATCCGCGCCGGCGGGATGCCCTACTTCAACACCACCCCGATCGGCCGCGCCGTCACCGGCACGCTGCTGGTCCGCGCCATGGCCGACGACGGCGTCTCCATCTGGGGCGACGGCTCGACCTTCAAGGGCAACGACATCGAGCGGTTCTACCGCTACGGCCTGCTCGCCAACCCGGCCCTGCGGATCTACAAGCCGTGGCTGGACGAGGCGTTCGTCGACCAGCTCGGTGGCCGCGCGGAGATGAGCGCCTGGCTGGGGGAGCGCGAGCTGCCCTACCGGGACTCCGCGGAGAAGGCGTACTCGACCGACGCCAACATCTGGGGCGCCACCCACGAGGCGAAGAAGCTGGAGCACCTCGACACCTCGATCGAGATCGTCGAGCCGATCATGGGCGTGCGGTTCTGGGACCCGGCCGTCACGGTCGAGACCGAGGACGTCACCGTCGAGTGGGAGTCCGGTCGCCCGGTCGCGATCAACGGTGTCCGCTACGACGACCCGGTCGCGCTGGTCGCCGAGGCCAACCGGATCGGTGGCCGGCACGGCCTGGGCATGACCGACCAGATCGAGAACCGGATCATCGAGGCCAAGAGCCGGGGCATCTACGAGGCCCCGGCGATGGCGCTGCTGTTCGTCACCTACGAGCGCCTGGTCTCCGCGATCCACAACCACGACTCGCTGTCGGCCTACGAGGAGCAGGGCCGCCGCCTGGGCCGGCTGCTCTACGAGGGCCGCTGGTTGGAGCCGCAGTCGCTGATGCTGCGCGAGTCCCTGACCCGCTGGGTCGGCAACGCGGTCACCGGCTCGGTCACCCTGCGGCTGCGCCGCGGCAACGACTGGTCGGTGCTCGACACCCGCGGCCCCGCCCTGGCCTACGCCGAGGACCGGCTGTCGATGGAGCGCGTCGAGGACGCCCCGTTCACCCCGGGCGACCGCATCGGCCAGCTCACCCTGCGCAACCTGGACCTGGCCGACTCCCGCGCCAAGCTGGAGCAGTACTCGGCCACCGGGATGCTCGGCGGCGAGTTCGGCACCTTCGTCGGCGAGGTCGAGGCCGGGCGTGCGGCGGAGATCACCGCGACGCCGTCGGACCCCGACGCCGAGCAGGCAGAGGAGTCCCTCGACCGGGCCGCGATGGAGGCCGGGAACGACTGAGCCGGGCGCAGGACCGGGCCCCGTCGGGCCGGGATGCGATGATCGGGGCCGTGTCACCCACGACCGACCACGCTCCCGGCCCGGGACCCGGACGCACGTACGGGCCCGGCCACGGTCGCGTCCCCGGCGCACCGGCGGCCGAGGCGGTGGTCGACCTCGACGCCGTCCGGCACAACACCCGGTACCTGTCCGGTCTCGCCTCGGGCGCCGAGACGATGGTCGTGGTCAAGGCCGACGGCTACGGCCACGGCGCCGCCGCCGTCGCCCGGGCGGCGCTCTCGGCAGGGGCGACCCGGCTCGGCGTCGCCACCCTGGACGAGGCGCTCGCGCTGCGTGCCGAGGGGGTCGACGCGCCGCTGCTGTCCTGGCTGCACCTGCCCGACGAGAACTTCGCCGCCGCCGTCGCCGCCGGGGTGGAGCTGTCGGTGTCCGGCCGTGAGCACCTCGCCGCGGTGCTGGCCGGTGCCCGCGCCGCGGGCCGCAGGGTCCGGCTGCACCTCAAGGCCGACACCGGGCTGTCGCGCAACGGCTGCCCGCCCGGCGAGTGGCCCGCCCTGCTCGACGCCGTCGCGGACGGGGTCGCCGACGGCACCTGCGAGGTCGCGGCCGTCTGGTCGCACCTCGCCGCCGCCGACGAGCCGGGCCAGCCCGCCGTCGACAGCCAGGCCGCGCGGCTGCACGCCGCCGCCGCGCTCGCCCGGGACCGCGGGTTCGCACCGCAGCTGCACCTGTGCAACTCCGCGGGCCTGATGACCCGCCCCGACCTGCACCTCGACGTCGTCCGGCCGGGGATCGCCGTCTACGGCCTCGACCCGATCGCCGACCCCGCCGACAGCCCGCTGCGCCCGGCGATGACGCTGCGCGGCCGGGTCGCGCTCACCAAGACCGTCGAGCCGGGCGAGGGCGTGTCCTACGGCCACGAGTGGGTCGCCCGCGAGCCCCGCACGCTGGCACTGGTGCCGCTGGGCTACGCCGACGGCGTCCCGCGCCGCCTCAACGACGGCGGTCGGATGCGCGTGCGCATCGGCGGCACCGTCCGGCCGGTCGCCGGGCGGGTCTGCATGGACCAGTTCGTCGTCGACTGCGGTCGGCCGGGGACGCTGCCGGTCGCGATCGGCGACCCGGTCGAGCTGTTCGGCACCGGCACCGAGGGCGGCCCGACCGCCCGCGAGTGGGCCGACGAGCTGGGCACCATCCACTACGAGATCGTCACGGGCGTCCGGGGGCGGGTCCGCCGCACGGTGACCGACGGGCGCGGGGGAGTCGCATGAGCCGCAGGGGATGGACCGTCGCCGGGATCGCGGGCGGTGTGGTCGGCGCGGCGGGCGCCGCGGCCGGGGTCGGTGTCGCCGCGCAGCGACGCAAGATCGCCGCCACCCGCCGCAGCCTGGCCACCGAGATGTCCGCGCACGCCGAGACGCCGCCGGGCACCGTCGGCGAGGAGATGTCGGTGATGGCCGACGACGGCATCCGCATCGCCTGCGAGGTGGTCGCGCCGGCCGACGGCTCGGAGCCCGCGCTGACCGTCGTGCTCGTGCACGGGTTCGCCCTCGACCGGCGCACCTGGCAGGAGCAGCGGCCGCACCTGGCCGGGCTGACCGGCCCGTCGGTGCGGATGGTGCTCTACGACCAGCGCAGCCACGGCCGCTCCGAGCGGGCGCCCGCGGACTCCTGCACGATCGACCAGCTCGGCCGCGACCTCGACGCGGTGATCCGCTCGCTGGCTCCCGAGGGGCCACTGGTGCTGGTGTCGCACTCGATGGGCGGCATGACCGTGATGGCGCTGGCCGAGCAGCACCCCGAGCTGTTCCACGAGCGCGTCGCCGGGGTGGCGCTGGTGTCGACCTCGGCGGGGGAGATGGCGTCCTCGGGGCTGCCGGGGACGTTCCTGTCCCGGCGCAACCCGATCATCCGGACCCTCGGTGGGCTCGCCGCGTGGCAGCCCGGCCTGGTCGAGACGGGCCGGCGCGCGCTGGGCGACATCATCTGGATGTTCACCAAGCGCTTCGCCTACGGCGACCGCCAGGTCGACCCGCGGATGGTCGACCTCGTCGACACGATGATCGACTCGAACGCCGTCGGCGCGCTCACCGACTTCGTCGACACCCTCGGCACCCACGACCGGCTCGCGGCGCTGCCCGGCCTGTCCGGCTGCGAGGTGCTCGTCCTGGCGGGCGACGGCGACCGGATCATCCCGTGGCGGCACAGCGAGGTCATCGCCGAGGCGATCCCGACCGCACGGCTCGTGCGGCTGCCCGGGGTCGGGCACATGCCGATGCTGGAGCAGCCCGAGGTCGTCGACGCCGAGCTGGACGGGCTGATCGCCCGCACCACCGAGCGCACCGCGGGCGGCGAACTGCGGGCCAAGCGGCCGCCGCAGGTCACCGACGCGACCGAGGACGACCAGGCCGCGGCGGGCGGCAGCGCCCTGCAGGGACTGCTGCGCAGCGCGGGCCGGGTCCGCCGGGGCAGCCGCGTCCCGGCCAGGGCCGGGCGGTCCCGGAAGAAGGACCGGCCGTGATCCCCGCTCCCGGCGCGGACGCCGTCGTCGCGGAGCTGCCGACCGTCGCCGACACCGAGTCCTTCGGCGAGACGGTCGGCCGCGAGCTGGTCGCCGGCGACGTGGTGCTCCTGGCCGGTCCGCTCGGCGCGGGCAAGACCGCCCTGGTCCGCGGCCTGGCCCGCGGGCTCGGGGTGACCGGCACGGTGGCCTCGCCGACGTTCGTGATCGCCCGTGAGCACCCCTCCGCGGGCGACGGCCCGGCGCTGGTGCACGTCGACGCCTACCGGCTGGGCGGTCCCGACGGGGACGTGGACGTGGCGGCCGAGCTGGACGACCTCGACCTCGACACCGAGCTGGACCGCGCGGTCGTCGCCGTCGAATGGGGCGTCGGGGTCGCGGAGCGGCTCGCCGGGTCCGCGGTGACGATCGCCCTGGAGCGCCGCGACGACGACACCCGGGTCGCGACGCTGCGCCGTACCGCGCGTCCGTAGGCTCGCGGGCGTGCTGGTACTGGCCCTCGACACCGCGACGACCGTCGTCACCGCCGGTCTCGTCGACCTCCGCCCCGACGCCGCGCCGGTGACCGTCGCCGCCCGCGCGCACGACGGCCGCCGGCACGGCGAGCTGCTGATGCCCGCGGTCCGCGCGCTGTGCGCCGAGGCGGGCCGTGCGCTCACCGAGGTCGAGGCGCTGGTCGTCGGCGCCGGACCGGGCCCGTTCACCGGGCTGCGGGTCGGGATCGCCTCGGCCGCCGCGCTCGGCCACGCCCTCGACGTGCCCGTGCACGGTGTCGTCACCCACGATGCGATCGCGTGGAGCGCAGGCGGAACGCACATCGACACTGCCTGGGGGCTGCACACCGGCGGGAACCTCCTGGTCGTCACCGACGCCCGGCGCAGGGAGGTCTACTGGGCCGCCTACGACGCCTCCGACCCCGCCGACGCCCACTCGGTCCGCAGGCTGTCCGGTCCCGCGGTCGAGGCCCCGGAGGCGCTGGCCGCGCGCCTGGACGAGCTGGCGATCGGCACCGTGATCGGTGATCCGGCGTTCGCCGACCGGCTCGGTCGCGACATCGGCGGCCCCGGCGCCCCGACCGTCGAGGGGCTGGTCGGCGTCGCCGCGGCGGACCTGCTCGCCGGCCGGGCCCCCGCCCCGGTCGAGCCCCTCTACCTGCGCCGCCCGGACGCCGTCGAACCGACCGGGCGCAAGCGCGTCACCGCATGAACGCCACCGTCGCGCTGGGCCCGCTGTACCGGTCCGACGCCCGGCGCTGCGCGGAGCTGGAGCAGATCCTGTTCCCCGGGGACGACCCGTGGACCGCGCAGGCCTTCCGCGCCGCCGTGACCTCCGGGCAGCTCTACCTCGCCGCCCGGGCCGGGGACGAGCTGGTCGGCTACGCCGGGCTCGCCGTCGTCGCCGGGCCGCCGATGGCCGAGGCGGAGGTGCACACCATCGGCGTCGATCCGGCCTGGCAGGGCCACGGCATCGGCCGCGCCCTGCTGAACGGGCTGCTCGCCGTCGCCGACGAGCTGGCGGCCACGGTGTTCCTGGAGGTCCGCACCGACAACGAGCCGGCCCGGGCCCTCTACGAGAGCGCCGGGTTCACCGTCGTCGGGGTGCGCAAGCGCTACTACCGGCCGTCGATGGCCGACGCCTACACGATGCGCCGCGACCGCGTGCGCACGCCCGCTCAGGACGTCGCGGACAGGTAGGACAGCAGGCGCAGCTCGTCCTCGGTCAGCTCCAGGGTGAGCATCGGCAGCAGCTGCTCCAGCTGCTCGGGATTCCGCGCGCTCGCGATCGGCGCGGTCACCGCGGGCTGTGCGGCCAGCCAGGTCAGCGCGATCGCCGGGACCGGCACGCCGTAGCCGGCGGAGATCTCGTCGAGCCCGGCCAGCACGGCGCGGCCGCGGGAGTCCAGGTACGCCGCCGCGCCCTCGGCCCGCGGGCCCTCCGGCGCGGGGGAGTCCGGCCGGTACTTGCCGGTGAGAAAGCCCTTGGCCAGCCCGAAGTAGGGGTGGACGGCCAGCTTCTCCGACTCGGCGAGCGGGGCCAGGCCCGCCTCGAAGTCGTCGCGCTCCATGAGGTTGTAGTGCGGCTGGATGGCGCTGAACGCGGTCAGCCCGTCGCGCGCGGAGATCTCCAGCGCCGACCGCAGCCGCTCCGGGCTGAAGTTCGACGCGCCGATCTCGCGGACCAGCCCCTCGCGGACCAGTGCGTCGAACGCGTCGAGGGTCTCCTCCTGCGCGGTCGCCTCGTCGTCGCGGTGGGCGTAGTACAGGTCGATCCGGTCGGTGCCCAGGCGGCGCAGCGAGTCCCGCGCCGCCGCCGCGATGTTCTCCGCCGACAGACCCTCCCGGCCGGGCAGCGCGCCGACCTTCGTCGCGAGGTGCAGCGCGTCGCGGTTGCCGCGGGCTGCCATCCACTCGCCGAGGATCGTCTCGGACTCGCCGCCGGAGTTCCCCGGTGCGCGCCACATGTAGGAGTCCGCGGTGTCGATCATCCGTCCGCCGGCGGCGACGAAGGCGTCGAGGACGGCGAAGGAGGTCTCCCTGTCCGCCGTCCAGCCGAACACGTTCGCGCCGAGAACCAGGTCAGCCACGTCGCCGAACCTACTCCTCAGACGGGCCGCAGGCCGGGCCGCCGGTCCTCGGTCACGAACCGTCCGCGCGTCTGCACCGGGGCGCCCGGCTGCTTCACGAACGGCACCACCTTGAACTCGGCCTCCATCCGGTCCGCGGTGAACCGGGTGCTGACGTAGCCGCGGCGGTTGTTGTGGAACCGGATGTGCGGGTTCTCGGCGAGGACGGTGTCGGAACCGTTCTGCTTCTCCGAGCCGTCACCGCCCGAGGTGATCGAGCTGGACACCAGCTCGGTGCCGACCACCGGCGAGGCGGGGTCGTCGAAGCGACGCTTGACGTCGGCCCCCCAGTGCGCGTGCACGTCACCGGTGAGCACCACGAGGTTGCGGGCCCGGCCGCGCTGCGTGGCCGCGACCCAGGAGTCGACGACGCGGTCGCGCGAGCCGGGGTAGCCGTCCCACGCGTCCGGGTTGAAGCCGCGCCCGGCGCCCGGGGTGTAGTCGACCTGGGAGAAGAACACCTGCTGGCCGAGCACGTCCCAGCGGGCGCGGGAGCGGGCGAAGCCGTCGGCGATCCAGTGTTCCTGTGCCGAGCCGGGCAGCGAGCGGGCCGGGTCGGTGCGTTCTGCGCAGTCACTGCGGAAGGTGTCGCCGCAGGGCTGGTCGCCGCGGTACTGACGGGTGTCGAGCATGTGGAAGGTGACCAGCCCGCCGTAGCCGACGCGCCGGTACAGCCGCATGGCCGCGCCGCGGGGGCGCTGGGCGGCGCGCAGCGGCATGTTCTCCCAGTACGCGCGGAACGCGGCGGCCTTGCGGGCGGTGAAGTCGCCGGGTGGGTCGATCGGCAGCTCCCGGACGTCGCCGGCCCAGTTGTTCTCGACCTCGTGGTCGTCGAACACGACCAGCCAGGGCGCGGCCGCGTGGGCGGCCTGCAGGTCGGCGTCGGCGTGGTACTGGGCCAGGCGCTGCCGGTAGCCGGCCAGCGTCGTCGTCTCCGGGCTGGCGTGGTCGCGCACGTTCCCGCCGGGCGCGACGTAGTCCTTCGCCGGGTACTCGTAGATGTAGTCGCCCAGGTGCAGCAGGACGTCCGGGCGCTCCTCGGCCATCCGCCGGTACGCGGTGAACCAGCCGTGCTCGAACTGGGAGCAGGAGGTGAAGGCCATGTGCACCGGCGTCATCGAGGCCGGCGGGGGCGCGGTCCGGGTGCGGCCCGCGTCGGAGACGGTGCGGCCCACGCGGAAGCGGTAGTGGTAGTCGCGGCCCGGGCGCAGGCCCGGCACCTCGACGTGCACGCTGTGGCCCGCCTCCGGCCCGGTGCGGACCCGGCCGCGACGCACGACGCGGGTGAAGCGCTCGTCGTCGGCGATCTCCCACTCGACGTCGGTGGCGCGGTTCCCGACACCGCCCAGGCCGTCGTCGGCGAGGGGGTCGGTGGCGAGCCGGGTCCACAGCACGACCGAGGTCGCGTCGGGTTCCCCGGAGGCGACGCCGAGACCGAACGGGTCGCCGGGCGGCCGGGCCGGTGCGGGCCCGGGCGCCGCGACGGCGGCGCCCGGCAGCAGGGGTGCGGCGGCGGTGACGGCGGCGGCGGTGAGTCCGGCGCGCAGCAGCGAACGGCGGGAGGTGACCACGATGTGCAGTGCAACGTTCCCGATCGAGTGACACCCGGCGGCCCGGCGACGAGGACGTGAACAACGGGCGACGACCGGGAACTCCGGACAGTCCCGAACGGTGCGGTTGAGCCCCCGCTCGGCTTCTGGCACTCTCATGGATAGAGTGCCAATGCGCGCGGCGGACGACCTCCGCTCCGACACCCGCGACGGCGGGGCGGGAGTCGTCACGTGCGCGCTGCTGACACCGCTAGAGAACCCGTGACACCGGATTCACCCCAGGAAGGGGAGGTCATCGTCGTGGCGAACATCAAGCCGCTCGAGGACAAGCTCGTCGTCCAGGCCAGCGAGGCGGAGACCACCACCGCCTCCGGCATCGTCATCCCGGACACCGCCAAGGAGAAGCCCCAGGAGGGCAAGGTCCTGGCCGTCGGCCCGGGCCGGGTGGACGACAACGGCAACCGCGTCCCGCTCGACGTGGCCGTCGGCGACGTCGTCATCTACTCGAAGTACGGCGGCACCGAGGTCAAGTACAACGGCGAGGAGTACCTGATCCTCTCCGCGCGCGACGTGCTGGCCGTCGTCAACTGACGCGAGCCATCGCCTGACGTACCGCCCCGGGTGGTCCACCCCACGGTGGTCCGCACCGGGGCGGTCGCGTTTCTCCCCCGAGAACCAGAGCGAAACTCCGAGAGGTAGCGAGAACAAGACATGGCGAAGCAGATCAGCTTCGACGAGGACACCCGTCGCGCGCTCGAGCGTGGCGTGAACCAGCTCGCCGATGCCGTCAAGGTGACGCTCGGCCCGCGTGGCCGCCACGTCGTCATCGACAAGAAGTTCGGCGGTCCGACCGTCACCAACGACGGCGTGACCATCGCCCGTGAGGTCGACCTCGAGGACCCGTTCGAGAACCTCGGCGCCCAGCTGGCGAAGACCGTCGCGACCAAGACCAACGACGTCGCCGGTGACGGCACCACCACCGCCACCGTGCTGGCCCAGGCCCTGGTGAAGGAGGGCCTGCGCAACGTGGCCGCCGGTGCCGCGCCGTTCGCCCTCGGCCAGGGCATCGCCGCCGCGTCGGCGAAGGTCTCCGAGGTGCTGCTGTCCAAGGCCACCCCGGTCGACGCCAAGAGCCACATCGCGCAGGTCGGCGCCATCGCCTCGCGCGAGCAGGAGATCGGCGACCTGATCGCCCAGGCGATCAACACCGTCGGCAAGGACGGCGTGATCACCGTCGAGGAGGGCTCCACGCTCTCCACCGAGCTGGAGATCACCGAGGGCCTGCAGTTCGACAAGGGCTACCTGTCGCCGTACTTCGTCACCGACTCCGAGTCCATGGAGGCGGCGCTCGACGACCCGTACATCCTGCTGCACCGCGACAAGATCAGCTCCATCCAGGACCTGCTCCCGCTGTTGGAGAAGGTGCTCGGCGAGGGCAAGCCGCTGCTGATCATCGCCGAGGACGTCGAGGGCGAGGCCCTGTCCACGCTGGTCGTCAACTCGATCCGCAAGACCGTCAAGGTCGCCGCGGTCAAGTCGCCGTTCTTCGGTGACCGCCGCAAGGCGTTCATGGACGACCTCGCGGTCGCCACCGGCGGTCAGGTCATCAACCCCGAGGTCGGCCTGAAGCTGAACGAGGCCGGGCTCGAGCTGCTGGGCCGCGCCCGCCGCGTCGTCGTCACCAAGGACGCCACCACGATCGTCGAGGGCGCCGGCGCCAAGGCCGACGTCGAGGGCCGTGTCGCGCAGCTCAAGCGCGAGATCGAGGAGTCCGACTCCGACTGGGACAAGGAGAAGCTCCAGGAGCGCCTGGCCAAGCTCTCCGGCGGCGTCGCGGTCATCAAGGCCGGTGCCGCCACCGAGACCGCGCTCAAGGAGCGCAAGCACCGCATCGAGGACGCCGTCGCGGCGACCCGTGCGGCGGTCGAGGAGGGCATCGTGCCCGGCGGCGGTTCGGCGCTGGTGCACGCCGCGGCCGAGCTCGACGGCGGCCTGGGCCTGACCGGGGACGCCGCGACCGGTGTCGCGATCGTCCGCAAGGCCCTGTCGGCCCCGCTGTTCTGGATCGCCGAGAACGGTGGCGACGAGGGCGCGATCGTGGTGTCGAAGGTGGCCGAGGGCGGCTGGGGGACCGGGTACAACTCGGCGTCCCGCACCTTCGGGGACCTGCTCGCCGACGGCGTCATCGACCCGGTCAAGGTGACCCGGTCGGCCGTGGAGAACGCCGCGTCCATCGCGCGCATGGTGCTGACCACCGAGAGCGCCGTGGTGGACAAGCCGGAGGAGGCCGACCCGGCCCCGGCCGGTGGCCACGGGCACGGTCACGGGCACTGAGCCCTGGCTCAGCTCCACCCCGAGCACGACGACGGCGGGCGACCCGAGGGTCGCCCGCCGTTGTGCGTTGCGGGGCAGGAAGTGGATGTGCCGTCCGTCGGGAGATGGGAGCCCCCGTCGGTCGGGGCTCTCAGGCGGTGTGGACGGGAATCTCCACCGGCTGGACGGCCGCCTCGGCGGCGACCTTGAGCGTGCGGCGCGGACCGCGGATGATCGCGTCCCGCTCGGACTCCGACAGGCCGCCCCAGATGCCGTAGGGCTCGTGCACCTTGAGTGCGTGCTCGCGGCACTGCTGCACCACGGGGCACTCGGAGCAGACCTGCTTCGCTCGGGTCTCGCGACGGGCCCTGGCGGGACCGCGCTCACCCTCGGGATGGAAGAAGAACGCGCTGTCCATCCCCCGGCAGGCTCCCTCCATCTGCCAGTCGTAGATGTCGGCGACCGGGCCGGGAAGCCTCCGGATGTCCGCCATGTTCGTCACCTGCCTTCGCTATCGAACCTGACGACGCTCAGATTCCCTGGCCACGGCGGCCGCAAACCTGATTCGAGGTGAACGATGGTGCACGTCCGACAGGGTGGTGCAGACCGAGAGCCGTCGGCCGGGATCCGGGCCCTGATCACCGGGGCGGCGACGGACCGGGAGGTGGCCGGGGCGGCGCGCCCGGACGGGGCACCGGAGCTGCGGTGGGCGGCCGCGGTCGCCCGGGGCGGCTCCGGGCACTACGCGGCCGCGGCCGCGCTGCTCGACGGGGTGCGCCGTGACCCGGCGGCCGGGGTGGTGCCGCGGGCACACGCGACCGTCACCCGGGCCTCCCACCTGCGGCAGCTCGGCGGGCACCGCGCCGCGGCCGCGCTCGACGGCGCCGCGCTGCGACTCGTGCTGCCGGACGCGGGGACCCCGCGTGACCCCGGGCCGTGGGGCCTCGACCGCGCCGCGGCCGTCGCCGACGCGCTGACCGGTCTCGCCGCCGACGCGCTCGGTCGCCTCGACGTCGCGACCGCCGCCGCGCTGCTGCGCTGGGCGCGGCCGTGGTGCGGCCCGCAGGGTCACCGCACCCGGGTCCGGTACGGATGGGTGCGGGCGGAGACCGCGCTGGTCGCGGGGGACCCGGCCGCGGCGCTCGCCGCCGCCGACGAGGCACTGGCCGGGGCGCTGGCGCTCGGGTCCACACGGCACGTGCTCAAGAGCCGTCTGGTCCGGGCGGTCGCCGCCGGGGTGGCGGGGCGGGACCGGGCGGGCGCCGTCGCGGCGCTGGACGCGGTGGCCGCGGACGCGCTCGCACACGGGCTGCTCCCGCTGCACCGCCCCGCGCTGCTCGCCCGGGCCGACCTCGCGGGGCCAGGGCCGGACGGGGCATCGGAGCCGGCCGGGGGTGGCCCGGATGCCGTACCCGTCGGGCCGCACCGCGGGCGGGCGGGGGCCGATCGGGCGACGCCGGACGCCGGTTCCGGACCGGTCGCCGCAGCGCGACACGCCGGAGCGTCACCAGTCGATACGCGCAGTCGCCGAGCGGATGCGGAGGGTCGCCGACATGCGGTGTTGCACACGGTGAGCGTCCTCTATACGCGAAGTGACCGTAGCGGGCGGGACCTGCTGCGGGAGTAGTGCCCGAAGTCCGGTCCGGACGATGTACCGTATGGACTACTCCATTCGGCGACGCTTCACCCACATGACGCTGAGGCACGTGGATCAGCGCGCCGAACGGAGGGCACAAAATCGCCCCGACCGTGTCAAGGTGAGAGTGTCACCCGCCGATTCGGAGGGTGAAGAATCACCCGGCTGCAGGAAGCTGCAGGAAGGAATCGTCGTGACGACGGTACTCATCTGCGACGATCGTCGCAGCGTCCGCGAGGGACTGACTCGCGTCATGTCCGCGGTCCCGGGGGTCCAACGCATCGACTGCGTCGCCCACGGGGACGAACTCCTCGCCCGCTACGCCCGCCAGTCCGTCGACGTCGTCCTGGTCGGGACGCAGCGTGCTGTGCCCACCGGGGTGGAGGCCACCCGCCGACTGGTGGCCGCTCACCCGCAGGCCAACGTCATCGTCTTCGGAGCCCCGGACGACGCCGGCAGCATCGCCGCCGCCATCGCCGGTGGGGCGCGCGGTTACCTGCGCTGGGACGCCTCGCGTCCCGAGCTGGTCGCCGCGCTGGCACACACCCTGGCCAGCACCTCGGTGCCGACCCCGCGCGTCCCCACCGACCCGGGGGTCCAGCTCACCGAGCGCGAGCTCCAGGTACTGCGCGGGATGAGCCAGGGCAAGAGCAACGGCCAGATCGGCCGCGAGCTCTACCTGTCCGAGGACACCGTGAAGACCCACGCACGCCGGCTGTTCCGCAAGCTCGGCGTCCGTGACCGCGCGCAGGCCGTGGCCCACGGCTTCCGACGCGGCCTGGTGTCCTGACCGGGTCCCCACCCGGAACGGCACGACCCCGCACCGCCGAGCGACCGACCCCGAACCGGCCGCTCCACCCCACCCGCGCGCGGGTGGGCATCGTGAGCCGGACCGACCCCCGCGGTCCGGCTCCACGCCCCGGACCCCCGTGTCCGGACCCCACGCACACGGGCCGCTGCCGACCTCGCGGCCCGCACCCGGGACATCGCGCCCGGGTCGTCCGCACCGACCGGCTCCGGCCGGTCCGCCGCCCCGCCGACGGGACGCCGGTCGTGCTCCCCGCGACCGGACCCCGCCGAATCCCACGACCGGGACGCCCGCCCGGCAGGTGACCGACCCCCGCCGGCGTGTGACGGTCCCCGCCGGGCACGCGGGCGGCCCCGGGCCGAGGGCGACGACGGATGCGCCGGACGTCGTAACGGCGGCCTCCGATCGGCCCTCGCTCGGCGAGCGGTCGACGGGACGCCGGGAACTGTCACCCGGTGTCCCCCACGTCCCTGGGATCACACGCGTCACCGCAGTCCCGCGACCTCGACGACGACCGTCCGGATCCCGCGCCGAACCGGACGCGACCCGCGCCGGGCGGTCCACCGCCGGTGATCGGACGCGGACGATCTTCACTGCGTCCGGTGACCGCATTCTGCGGTGGGTGACGAACCGCTTGCCGACCGTGGTCGCCCCGTGGACGTGTTGCGGACGGGCCCCGCGCAACCCGGAACTGTGCACGATCGTCTGATCTGGCATGGAGCGACTCCCGTCGGCGAGTCCCGCTCGGATACGGTGGATCCGAGCCGATCTCACCTGCGCGAACGCGGGTTGCTTCCACGATCGGATGACACTGCTGGATGCTCGTAACGCCTGGGCGGTTCCCCACGATGAGTGAATCAAGAGACGTTCCCGACGAGTGGATCGAAGCCGCCATGGCCGGCGACCGGTCCGCGGTCGAGCGCGTTCTCGCCATGATTCGGCCCCTCGTCGTGCGCTACTGCCGCGCCCGACTCGGGACCGACCGAGGGTCCGTCTCGGCGGACGACGTCGCCCAGGAGGTCTGCGTGGCCGTGCTCACGGCGTTGCCGGGGTACCGGGTGCAAGCGCCCGTTCCTCGCCTTCGTCTACGGCATCGCGTCCCACAAGGTCATCGACGCGCACCGGGCTGCGTCCCGGAACCGCTCCGAACCGATGGCCGACGTGCCGGACCGCATGGAGTCCTCCGACGGCCCCGAGTCCCGGGCCCTGCAGGTGGAACTGTCGCAGGAGATGTCCAAGCTCCTGGAGATCCTTCCGGAGAAGCATCGGGAGATCATCGTGTTGCGCGTGGTCGTGGGACTGTCCGCGGAGGAGACCGCGGCGGCTGTCGGCTCCACTCCGGGCGCCGTCCGCGTCGCCCAGCACCGGGCGCTGGCCCGGCTGAGGAAGATGATGAGTGAGCAGGTGGTCCGGGATGCGTGACCAGGGTCCGCACGGTCCGGGCTTCCCCCCACCCGGTGAGGGCTGGGAGCGTCCGCCCGCGCCGGTGACGCGTGGCCGCTTCGGCGAGCCCCGCCCGCCCCGCACCAACGGCCACTCCCACCCGCTCGGTCACCGGGGCCACCCGCTGCCGTTCGACGCGCACACCGTCCCGCAGCCGGTCGTGCGGCGGCACGCCGCCCGCGGCGACGACTGGGACGCCTTCGACGACATCGAGGACGAGGGCCCGGTCGACCTCGTCGAGCTCCAGGCCGACGACGAGCTGATCAACGCCCTGTCCTCCGGGCTCGGCGTGTCCGGGCCAGGCCGGCGCGGCTACGACGTCGACGACCACCTGGCCGCGATGCTCTCGTCGTGGAAGGACGGGGTGGACCGGGACCCGATCCCGCAGCTCGTCGACACCGACGAGGCCGTCCAGATCCTGCAGCCGGCGAAGCCGTCGCGGAAGGTCTCCTTCCTGCGCCCGCTCGTCGCCGCTGCGGCGGTCGCGGCGTGTGCGCTGGCCGTCGTGTCGATCAGCGCGCACGAGGCCCAGCCGGGCGACGCCCTGTGGGGGGTCTCCCGGGTGCTCTACAGCGAGCGCGCCGAGCAGGTGCAGGCGGCGGCCACGCTGCGCGAGGGCATCGAGCGGGTCAACGCCAAGCTCGCCGCCGGGGACACCGTCGGTGCGCAGCAGGAGCTCGCCGCGCTCGGCCCGCTGGTCGACCGCACCGCACCGGACGTGCGCGACGACTTCGAGCAGCAGAACCGCTTCCTGAGCCAGAAGGTCGCCGAGACCCCGCCGGGCACACCCACCGACCCGCGGTCGCCGCTGCGCGACGGGACCCCTGCCCCGCCGCCTCCGGTCACCGAGGGCGACGAGGACACCCCGACGCCGTCCCCGCCGCCGTCGGAGGGGACGACCACCCCGGGTGGTCCGACCTCGCCGGAGGGCACCACCGACCCGTCGGTGCTGAGCGGGCCGGGGGAGACGGCACCCACCCCGGCGCCGTCGCCGTCGGAGACCTCGCCGACGACGGAGGGCCAGGCGGACCAGACGACCCCGACGACCTCGCCCACGACCCGGCCCACCGCAGCCGGGGAGGGGCAGAGCGACCCGGCGGACGACACCACCCCGCCGTCGTCGACGACGACCGGCGCGGTGAGCAGCAGGCCGAACTGACGCCGAACCGACGCGATGACGCGGTACGGCACCGAGCACGGCGAAGGGCCCCGGAGGATCTCCTCCGGGGCCCTTCGTGTCTGGTGGGGTCGCGCCGGGCTCAGTCGGCGAGGGTCGCGTCGGCGTACCCGCGGCAGTACTCCCACGTGACGTAGTGCGCCGGGTCCGGGTCGTAGGCCGGCTCGTGCGGCCGCATCCGGCCCTCGTCGAGGAGCTGCTGCAGGCTCGCGCGCAGCAGGTTCCACTCGTGGAAGTGCTGCTCGCCGCAGTCGGCGCAGTCGACGACGATCCCGCGGACGCCGCGGCCCGCCAGCAGTGCCTGGTAGACGGCCAGGTCCGCCAGGTCGGCGAGGATCTCGCCGCGGTCGGTCTCGTTCAACGGGGTTACCTCCGGGTCACCGGAACCCGGCCACGCGCCGTCACCACGGTCGTCGTAGGCCTGCATCGACAGCGCAGGATCATCCGGGTCTCCGGCGAACGGGTCCGGTGGCAGCGCCTCTGGTGACACGGTGTACACGGTACCGGTGCGGGGGGTCGGGGCCCGGCCCACCCCGGGGTGGTGGACGTACGATGGCGGCCTGCGGCGGGAGCCCGCCGTCAGCGTCGACCGCAACGCCTCGACAACACTGCTTCGACCGCTAGAGGAGCCCCGGAGAGATGACGAGCGAGATGGGCGGCCTGCCGGACAAGTTCGCGATGCTCGGGCTGACCTTCGACGACGTGCTGCTGCTGCCCGCCGAGTCGGACGTGATCCCCAGCTCGGCCGACACCTCCAGCCAGGTGACCCGCCGGGTGCGGGTCCAGGTGCCGCTGGTGTCGTCCCCGATGGACACGGTCACCGAGTCCCGGATGGCGATCGCGATGGCCCGCGCCGGTGGTCTCGGGGTGTTGCACCGCAACCTCTCCCCGGACGCGCAGGCGGCGCAGGTCGAGGTGGTGAAGCGGTCCGAGGCCGGCATGGTCACCGATCCGGTGACCTGCAGCCCGGACGCGACCCTGGCCGACGTCGACGCGTTGTGCGCCAAGTTCCGGATCTCCGGCGTGCCGGTGACCGACGAGACCGGCCGCCTGGTCGGCATCATCACCAACCGCGACATGCGCTACGAGGTCGACACCGACCGGCCCGTGTCGGAGGTCATGACCCGCGCGCCCCTGGTGACGGCCAAGGTCGGCGTCACCGCGGAGGCGGCGCTGGGCCTGCTGCGCCGGCACAAGCTGGAGAAGCTGCCGATCGTCGACGGCGACGACATGCTGCGCGGCCTCATCACGATCAAGGACTTCAACAAGACCGAGCAGTACCCGCTGGCGACCAAGGACCCGGACGGGCGGCTCGTCGTCGCCGCCGCGGTCGGGGTCGGCGACGACGCCTACGCCCGCTCGATGCAGCTCGTCGAGGCCGGTGTGGACGTCCTGATGGTCGACACCGCGCACGGTCACTCCCGTCGGGTGCTGGAGACCGTCGCGAAGCTGCGCGCCGAGGTCGGCGACCACGTCGACGTCGTCGGCGGCAACGTCGCCACCTTCGACGGCGCCAAGGCGCTCGTCGAGGCGGGCGCGGACGCGGTGAAGGTCGGCGTCGGGCCGGGCTCGATCTGCACCACCCGGGTCGTCGCCGGGGTCGGGGCCCCGCAGATCACCGCGATCTACGAGGCCACCCGGGCGTGCGCCCCGGCCGGCGTCCCGGTGATCGGCGACGGCGGCATCCAGTACTCCGGCGACGTCGCCAAGGCGATCGCGGCCGGCGCGTCGACGGTCATGCTGGGCTCGCTTCTGGCCGGCACCGCGGAGTCGCCCGGCGAGGTCGTGCTCGTCGGCGGCAAGCAGTTCAAGACCTACCGCGGCATGGGCTCGCTGGGCGCCATGCAGGGCCGCGCCGGCGCGGCGGGCCGGTCGTACTCGAAGGACCGCTACGCCCAGGACGACGTGCTCAGCGAGGACAAGCTCGTCCCCGAGGGCATCGAGGGCCGGATCCCGTTCCGCGGGCCGCTGTCCTCGGTCGTGCACCAGCTCGGCGGCGGGCTGCGCTCGGGCATGGGCTACGTCGGCGCGCAGACCATCCCGGACCTGCAGCAGGCGCGCCTGGTGCGGATCACCGCGGCCGGTCTCAAGGAGAGCCACCCGCACGACATCACGATGACCGTCGAGGCCCCCAACTACGCCGCGCGGTAGTCACGGGGGCCCCAGCACCGCTCTGAGCAGCGCCGCTTAGGGTGGTGCCCGTGCGTGACCTCGTGGAGATCGGGATGGGCCGGGAGGCCCGTCGTGCCTACGACCTCGACCAGATCGAGATCGTCCCGTCGCGGCGGACCCGCAGCTCGAAGGCCGTCTCGACGGCCTGGCAGCTCGACGCCTACCGCTTCGACATCCCGCTGCTGACCCACCCCACCGACGCGGTGGTGTCGCCGGACTCGGCGGTGCGGATCAGTGAGCTCGGCGGTCTGGGGGTGCTGAACGCGGAGGGTCTGTGGGCCCGGCACGCCGACCCGAAGGGCGCCCTGGAGCGCATCGTCGCGGCGGCCACCGGCGACGAGCCGGACTCCGCGGTCGCCCTGCTGCAGGAGCTGCACCAGGCCCCGATCCAGCAGGACCTCATCACCGAGGCACTGCGCCCGCTGCGCGACAGCTCGCACACCGTGGCGGCGCGGGTCAGCCCGCAGCGCGCCCGCGAGCTCACCCCGGCGCTGCTCGCCGCGGGCGTCGAGATCCTCGTCGTGCAGGGCACGATCGTCTCCGCCGAGCACGTCTCGGACGGCGAGCCGCTGAACCTGAAGGACTTCATCGCCGACCTGGACGTCCCGGTCGTCGCCGGTGGTGTCGGGGACTACCGCACCGCGCTGCACCTGATGCGCACCGGCGCCGCCGGCGTGATCGTCGGGTACGGGCAGGCCACCTCGACCACCACTGACGAGGTGCTGGGGGTCGGCGTCCCGATGGCGACCGCGATCGTCGACGCCGCGGCTGCCCGTCGTGACTACCTCGACGAGACCGGCGGCCGGTACGTGCACGTGATCGCCGACGGCGGCATCGGCACCTCGGGTGACATCGCGCGTGCCGTGGCCTGCGGCGCCGACGCGGTCATGCTCGGCGAGCAGCTCGCCGAGGCCGCGGAGTCCCCGGCCGGCGGGCTCTACTGGACCTCCTCGGCGGCGCACCCGTCGCTGCCGCGGTCGGAGGTGACCGGGCTCGCCCGGTCCGGCCGGTCCCTGGAGCAGGTGCTGTTCGGGCCGACCGACAGCCCGTACGGCACCACGAACCTGTTCGGCGCGCTGCGCCGGGCGATGGCGAAGACCGGCTACTCCGACCTCAAGGAGTTCCAGCGGGTCGGGTTGAACCTGCGGACCTGAGCCGGCCCCCCGAGCCGTAGTTCCGCCGTCCGGCGGGACCACGAGCTGGTGGTCGTCGTCGCCGGTCAGCGCTCGCACTCTTCGTGCTCTGTCACTCAGGGCGAGTCAACACACTCAGGAACTCGTGGTTGACGAAGAGGGTCTCTCGACCGGCCTTGACGTCGTGGAGAAGGCCTGCCTCGACCAGGGCGTGCAGCCAGGTGGAAGCGGTCTGGCGCGATACGTCACACCGGCGTGCGACAGTGCTGATGCGGCAGTAGGGCTGTTCGAACAGCACGGCCAGGAACTGCGCGTCCCGTCCACCCGAGGTGGCAGCGCGAGCTCGCTCGGCGATGTCCTCCTGGCACGTGCGGATGGCTCCGATCTTTCGCGTCGTCGACACAGCGGACTCGCGGACGACGTCGAGCATGTAGAGGACCCACTCGATCCAGGCGCCGTCCTCTGTCACGGCTCGCAGGAGTCGGTAGTAGTCGTTCTTGCGGGCGATGATGGCGCGTGAGAGGTAGAGGATCGGGTCGTTCAACAGACCAGCCTCGATGAGCATCAGGATGTTGATGACGCGGCCGGTACGACCGTTGCCGTCGTGGAAGGGGTGGATGGCCTCGAACTGATAGTGGCCCACCGCCATGCGCACCAGTGGATCGAGATCGTCGTCAGCGTGGACGAAGCGTTCCCAAGCCGAGAGCTTGTCGCGAATGAGGTCCGCACCCTCGGGCGGTGCGTACACGACTCGCCGTGTGGCCGGGTTGGCGATGCGCGTGCCGGGCACCGCACGAACGTCTATCTCCCGGCCCTGCAACTCGGAGCAGATTCGAGCTGCTGTCACAGACGTGAGCGGCCGGTCCCTGATCGACTCGACCCCTGCGAACAGCGCGCTGCGGTAGCGCAGTGCCTCCGTGGTGGCATGATCTCCCCCGCCGGAGTCGACGTGCTTGAACAGCTCATCGGCCGTGGTCACGATGTTCTCGATCTCGGAGCTGGCCTGCGCCTCGAGTAGCGGGACAGCATGGAGCAGGATGTTCGGGTTCGGCAGGAACTGGCCGGCCTGGGCGAGTGTCGCCAGCGCTGTTCGGGCTTCGATGGTCGCTTTGAGCACGGGCTTCGGCTCGAGGTCCAGTCCGGCCGGCGGCAGCGGGGGCAGATCGTTGAAGGAACGTCGGGGCTCCAGGGCACGCGTCGACTCCTTCACCTCATCCGTTCCACACGTTAAAAAATTCGGATGAACCTAACACGTTGGCCGGACGTGTCAGGTCTCGTGACACGTCCACGCCACGCCTTGCCCGACTGATCCTGGTCGCGTCCCACGGCTCTCGGCCTCCGAGCCGTTCTTCGTGTCGTCGGGGCGACCGGCCGCTCACTCCTCCCCGAGGTACTCGCGGACCGGGCCGAACAGATCCGGCATCAGCTCGCTCAGCTCGACCGGGGACACCCACCGAACCTCGGCCAGCTCTTCCGGCGCCGCGACCGGCTCGACCTCGCCGACGGGGCGACACGCAACGTAGACCATCAGCCGTCCGGTCCGCGGGTGGCGACGGCGCCCGATCTCAGTGACGACGTCGACCACGAGGCCCGTCTCTTCGGCCGTCTCCCGCACGGCGGCCGCGGCAGGGGTCTCGCCCTGCTCGACCTTTCCGCCTGCGAACACCCACAGCGGGATGCCATCAGCCCGGCGGCCGACCAGGACGCCGTGCGGGCCACGAACCACCGCGACTGCAATCAGCTGCTGATCCACCGGTCGAGTAGATCAGCACCACCACGCGCGGGCGCAGTAGCCGCCGGTCAGCGGTCGTGTCCTCTCCTCGTCGTCGTTGTCGCAGGCAGCGACGAGGGAGCCGATGACGACAAGCGATGCGAGCAGGGGAGTGCTGGGTCACCCGGTGACGGCGGCGACGAACTCCACGGCCCGCTCCCGCAGCCCGGCCCGTCGCTCGTCGACGGTCGTGCCGGGGGTGGGCTTGAGCGCGGCCGTGGCCGTCTCCACACGGACGTGCTCGGCGCAGGCGAGGTCGGCGCAGATGTAGGTGCCGACGGTGTCGCCCTGGCGTCCCTTCGCCCCGCGCCGGGGAGCGGCGAACAGCGCGACCCCGCCGACGGTGTGGGTGGTCCGGCACAGCGCGCACATCGCGGCGGACCGGGCGCCGCCGGAGGCTGCGCGCAGGACGACACCGGCCGGGCCGTCGTCGGTCGGGACGAGCAGTACCCCGCGGTCGGGGGCCTTCGGGTCACGCCAGCCGCGGACGTCGTCGAGCCGGTCCGGGTCCAGGTCGCGGACCCACGCGGGCAGGACCAGCCGCGTCGCCTCCCCCTTGGAACAGTTGGTGAGGGCGCGGCGGATCCGGGTCTCGGTCGGGCTGGTCACGGCGGACCACGCTAGGCGCCTCCGGTGACGGCGGTCGAACGGGTTTCGCCGCGGTAGGTTCGGGGGTGACGCCGTCGTCACCCCAGGAGGAGCCCGCCGATGAGCCGCCCCACCGCCGGAGCCGCCATGGGCGGCGGACGTGCCTTCGTCGACGCGACCGGGACCCCGGTGCCGCTGCGCGGGCCGGTCGTGCGGGTGGTCGCGACCGATCCCCGGGTGGGGGAGCTGCTGCTGGAGCTGGGCGCGCAGCTGGTCGGCTGCGCGGGGACGCTCGACGGCGTCGACCCGGTCGGCGAGGACCGCAGCCCGGATCCGGAGGCGGTGCGGGCGCTGCGCCCGGACGCGATCGTCACCGGGACGGCCGGGGGCCGGTACGACCTGGCCGCCCCGGCCCTGCTCGGCCGGCTGCGCGACATCGCGCCGACCGTCGCGGTCGACCTCGGGCGACGCGCGGCGAGCGCGGCGGACCTGCGGGCGCTGCTCGGGTCGGTGCAGCCGCCGCCGCTGCGGTCGCGCGGGCGGCACGAGGAGTGAGGGTCAGCCCGCCAGGACGGCGCGGACCCGGTCGGTGACCGCGGTCAGGTCGTCGCGCACCAGGTTCGCCTGCGTGGTGAACACCGACAGCTGGGACGGGTCCAGCGCGAGCGCCCCGGAGGTCCCCGCGGTGGCGGCGGCGGCGCCGTGGTCGAGCAGCGCGGCCCAGGACGTCTGGGCGGCGGCGTCGGGCACGGCGTCGTAGGCTCGCGCGGCGTCGACGGCGGTCCGCAGCCGTCCGCAGGCGACGGCGAGCGCCACCGCGTCCTGACGGCCCGCGGCGTCGGCGACCCGGGTGAAGCCGTCGCCGATCGCGGTGAGGTGGGTGAGGCCGCCGTTGTCGCGCCACGCCGTCATCGCGACGACCGGGTCCCCGGCCCACAGGCCGGTCCCGGCGGCGGACCCGACCAGCGACGCGGCGACGGTCTGCGGCAGCGGCGGGCCCTGGGGCACCGTCGCGCCGGACGCGGTCACGGTCTGCGGGGTGGGCAGCGGCGAGGTCGCCGGCGGGGACATGATCAGCCCTGCGGCGGCGATCGCGGCGGTGCCGGTGGCGGCGGCGCAGAGGAACACCGGCAGGACCCGGGCCCGGAAAGCGCGGGCCCGGGGGACGACCGGTGCCGCGGTCTCCCGGACCGGCTCCGCGGCCACGGGCTCGTCGACGGGGGCCAGGGTGGCGGCCGCGGTGGGCGCCGCGGTGGGCGCGGCGGCCGGGCGGGTCTCCTGCTCCGGCGCGGAGCGCTGGGCGGGGACGAGAGGCGCGACGGTCGTGGTGGTGCCGTCGACGGCCGGGTCGGCGGGGGTATCGCCGGTGCTGGTGCCGGTGGTGTGGCCGGTCGGGGTGGTGGCCATCGGGGCGTGCCTCCAGGTCGTACGGTGCCGTCATCCCCCCATCGGAGCAACCGGGCCTCGCCGTTACGCCGCACGCCTGCGGCCGGGCGGGGATCATCAGGATCGACGAGACGGTGCCGGGACGGTGCCGGGGCGGTACGGACGGCGGGTGACCTGCGTCGCCCGTTTACCCTGGTCGTGTGCAGACCCCGACCGTCCTCGTCGTGGACTACGGCGCCCAGTACGCGCAGCTCATCGCCCGTCGCGTGCGCGAGGCGGACGTCTACTCCGAGATCGTGCCCGCCTCCCTGCCCGTCTCCGAGATCGTGGCCCGCGAGCCCGCCGCGGTGATCCTCTCCGGGGGACCCGCGAGCGTGTACGCCGAGGGCGCCCCCGCGGTCGACCCGGCGCTGTTCGAGGCGGGCATCCCGGTGTTCGGCATGTGCTACGGCTTCCAGGCGATGGCCCGCGCGCTGGGCGGCGAGGTCGCCCACGACGGCACCCGCGAGTACGGCCGCACCGAGGTCGCGCTCACCGGCACCCCCGGCACGCTGCACGACGGCCTGCCGCGCACGCACCCGGTGTGGATGAGCCACGGGGACTCGGTGACCGCGGCGCCGGCGGGCTTCACCGTCACCGCCTCCACCGACCGGGTCGCGGTCGCCGCGTTCGAGGACACCGAGCGGCGCCTCGCCGGCGTGCAGTACCACCCGGAGGTCGGCCACTCCCCGCACGGCCAGGAGGTGCTCCGCCGGTTCCTGCACGACGTCGCGGGCATCCGCCCGTCCTGGACGACGGCGTCGATCATCGACGACACCGTGGAGGCGATCCGCGCCCAGGTCGGCGACGGTCGCGCGATCTGCGGGCTGTCCGGCGGGGTCGACTCCGCGGTCGCCGCCGCGCTCGTCCAGCGCGCCATCGGTGACCGGCTGACCTGCGTGTTCGTCGACCACGGGCTGATGCGGTCGGGTGAGCGTGAGCAGGTCGAGAAGGACTTCGTCGCCGCCACCGGCGCGACGCTGCACGTCGCCGACGCCGCCGACCGGTTCCTCGACGCGCTCGCCGGGGTCACCGAGCCCGAGCAGAAGCGCAAGATCATCGGCCGGGAGTTCATCCGGGTCTTCGAGGCGGCCACGGCGGAGGTCGTCGCCGACCACCACGTCGGGTTCCTCGTGCAGGGGACGCTGTACCCGGACGTCGTGGAGTCCGGCGGCGGTGACGGCACCGCGGTCATCAAGAGCCACCACAACGTCGGCGGGCTGCCCGACGACATCGAGTTCGAGCTCGTCGAGCCGCTGCGCGCGCTGTTCAAGGACGAGGTCCGGATGGTCGGCGCCGAGCTGGGGCTGCCCGAGGTCATCGTCGGACGTCAGCCGTTCCCCGGACCCGGCCTGGGCATCCGCATCATCGGCGAGGTCACCCGCGACCGGCTGGAGACCCTGCGCGCCGCGGACGCGATCGCCCGCGAGGAGCTGACCGCCGCCGGGCTGGACCGCGAGATCTGGCAGTGCCCGGTGGTGCTGCTGGCCGACGTCCGCAGCGTCGGCGTGCAGGGCGACGGCCGCACGTACGGCCACCCGATCGTCCTACGTCCGGTGTCCAGCGAGGACGCGATGACCGCGGACTGGACCCGGCTGCCCTACGACGTCGTCGAGCGGATCTCGACCCGGATCACCAACGAGGTGTCCGAGGTCAACCGGGTGGTCGTCGACGTGACGAGCAAGCCCCCGGGCACCATCGAGTGGGAGTGAGCCGGGGCCCGACGTAACAGGGGCGGGGCCGATGTCTCGGCCCCGCCCCGGCCAGCCCGGGCCTGTGCGGTGTCCGACCCCCGTCGGACGCCGCTGCCACGCGGGCGGCAGCGGGTCCGGCGGCGCTCCCCAGCCCGCCGGCTCCCGTGATGACCCTTTAGTACTGCAACGGCAGTTCGGCGTGTGGTGAGAGGCTGACGGCCGTTCGGCGGTGATGATCACCGCGTGGTTGATCTTGCCGGGTGGGTGGCCTCGTTGGACGCGGTGGTGGAGCTGATCTCTGGCCGTTTCCGCAGGGTCGAGCCGCGCCGGCGGGTCGGAACCTACCTGCGAGGCCTGCTCGCGGGGCTCGAGCGGAAGAACGGCTGGACCCTCGCCGAACACGCCGGGGCGATGTCGCCGGACGGGATGCAGCGGCTGCT
>NZ_MCIP01000001.1:624020-628094 GCF_001932425.1 Pseudonocardia sp. Ae505_Ps2 | reverse complement strand
CGATTGAGGAATGCTTCCAGACCGCGAAGAACGAGGCCGGCCTCGACCACTACCAAGTCCGCTCCTACCGAGCCTGGCACGCCCACATCACCCTGGCCATGCTCACCGCGGCCTACCTCGCCGTCACCCGCGCCGCCGAACACGCACGCGAGGCCGAAAAGGGGGATCCTCAGCCAGCCGGCGCGCATTGATTCAGCTGTCGGGCAACGAGATCCGCCGTCTCCTCGCCGCGCTCGCCTTCACCCCGCTCACCTGCATCGACCACGTCATGCACTGGTCGACCTGGCGCCGTGAACGCCAACAACAGGCCCGCGACTGCCACTACCGCCGACGCGGCGAACGACCCCCGAGCTGATCAACTGCCGTTGCAGTATTAGTCGTCCGATGTGGCCCGGGAGTTACGCACGCTCGCCATCAGGAATGCGATCCCCACCACAACCGCGGTCCCGGCGAGCATCCAGCGCAGGTCGACGACCTCCCAGGGGGCGATCCCGAGGACCCCGCACACGGCCACCAGCAGCGACAGGATCCCGGCGACGAGGGCGAACGGGTCGGCGCGACGGACGAGCGAGCTATCCACGGGTGACCTCCACGGTTCCCAGCTCGGCCCGCAGGTCGAGCTCCAGCACCCGGCCACCGGGTCCGTCCGGGCCGGGGTCGTTCACGGTCAGGTCCACGTTCTGCCCGGTGCGCGTCTGTCCGTCGACGGTCAGGTCGCCGGTGCCGACCGAGCTGCGGACGCGCAGGTCGGCGTCACGCGGGACCCGGACCTGCACCACTCCCGCGCCGACCTCGGCCCGGGTGCGGACGGGTCCGGTCGCGCCGGGCGTCGCGGTGAGGTCGAGGCGGGTCAGGTCGAGCTCGACGGCGCCGGTGCCCCGCCGGTACTCCGGGGCGAGCGCGGCCACGGTCGTCGGGGCCTCGACGGTCTCCCCGATGCCACCGCGCACGGCCCATCCGTCGGGGCCGACGGCGTCGTTGAGCGGGATGGCGGCCGCGGTGACGAGCGCGAGCAGCACCGCGAAGGGCACCAGCCAGCGTCCGGCGCGTCGCAGCGCACCGACGACCAGCCCGATCCCGACGACGGCGAGCGCGGCCCCCGGGACGGCCGAGGCCGGCACCGCCCCCGGTGCGGCCAGGGCGAGCCCGCCGACCATCCCGGCGACGACCAGCGACACGGCCAGCGTGATCGGCGTCAGCGACGACCGGGGGGCCGACGGCGGACCCGGCTCCGGGCCCGGTTCGGGCAGGTCCCAGGCGAACGGGGCAACGCCGAGCGGATCCCAGGCCGGTGGTGCAGCCTGCGCCACGGTGGGGGCGTGCGGGTCCGCGACCCACGGCACCACGGGTGTGGGCGCCGCGGCGGCCTCCCGGGCCCCGGGCCGGTTCCCCCGGGTCACGTGCAGCGTGACGAGCAGCGCGACGGTGACGGCGGCGGGGATCACCCGGTCGCTGGACAGCACCAGCGGGACGGCCAGCAGCGCGGCCATGACCAGCAGCGCCACCGACAGCGCGGAGGACGGTCCGTTGCGCGGCGGGACGGGGCTGCCGGGCGGCCCGGCGTCCGGCAGGACCGCGCAGCCCGCCAGGTAGAGCGGGATTCCGGGGCCGACGATCGCCGCGACGACGAACCCCACCCGGACCAGCGTCGGGTCGATCTCGTAGCGGCGCGCGATCGCGGCGGAGACCCCGGCGAGCTTGCGGTCGTCGCGCGGACGCAGGGGCCGGGAGTCCCACATGTCGCGCAGGGTGTTCCGGGCCGTCGTTGCCGCCGACGGTGGTCGGCCGCTCCCGGGCAGCTGCGTCTCGTTCATGGCGTCGAGCCTGCCGTCCGGGCGGGCCCCGGCGTCTCGGGGACAACCCCGAGACGACCCCGGTCCCGATCCGGAGGGGATCCGGCGGGGGGCGTGTGACGATGGTGTCGTGAACAGCTCGGATCCCTCGACCGGCGCCGCAGCGTCGTCGGCGGACGCACGGCCCTCCGTGGAGCCCTCTGGGGATGCACGGTCGTCGGCGGATGCGCCGACGGTGCCGTTCTCCGATGGCGCGGCGCCCGCGCAGCCCGGCGGTCCCTGGGCCCCGCGGCCGGGGGGCCCGGTGCCGCCGAGCCCCGGAGCGCGCGTCCCGCTGGCCCGGCGCCGCTCCGGGCGGATGGTCGGCGGCGTCGCGGGCGGGGTGGCCGACCATCTCGGCGTCGACGTCCGGTGGATCCGGGCGGCCTTCGTCGCCCTGAGCCTGCTGTGCTGGGCGGGTGTGCTGGCCTACGGCCTGCTGTGGGTGTTCCTGCGGCAGGAGGCCGACGTCGTCGAGCGGACCCTGACCCGGTCCGAACGGCTGCAGGCCGCCGGGTTGCTGACGCTGGGGCTGGGGTTGTCGCTGGTCGCGGTGACCTCGGGCTCGGCGGTGCTCGGCTGGATCGCCGGCCCGTTGGGACTGGCGACGGTCGGCGCGGCCGTCGTGTGGCGGGAGGCCGACGAGGCGCAGCGACGGCAGTGGGCGCGCGACGCCCGCAGCCGTGTCGGGGCCGGCCGTGCGGTGCTGGCCCGCACCCTGCTCGGCGCCGCGCTGGTCCTGACCGGGCTGGCGGTGTTCCTGCTCGGGAACCTGGACCTGGGCCAGGTGCGGTTCGGGATCCTCGCGGCGCTGGCGACGCTGCTGGGCGTCGCGGTCCTCACCGTCCCCTGGTGGGTGCGGCTGGTGCGCGACCTCGGTGAGGAGCGGCGGGCTCGCGCGGTCGCCGCCGAGCGCGCCGAGATCGCCGCGCACCTGCACGACTCGGTGCTGCAGACCCTGGCGCTGATCCAGCGGCAGTCCGGCGACCCGCGCGAGGTGCAGCGGCTGGCCCGTGGCCAGGAACGGGAGCTGCGCGCCTGGCTCTACGGGCCCGGTGGGCGCGCCCGCGGCGGCAGCGGCAGCCCGGACGCGGCGGAGACGCTGCTGTCGGTGGCGATCACGCGCGTCGCGGGGGAGGTCGAGGACACCTACGCGGTGACCGTCGGCCCGGTGCTGGTCGGCGACGCCGAGCTCGACGACGACCTGCGTGCCCTGGTGCTGGCGGCGCGTGAGGCGATGGTGAACGCGGCGAAGCACTCGGGCACGTCCGAGGTCGACGTCTACGTGGAGGTCGAGCCCGCCTCGGCCGAGGGCCCGGGCGCCGCGGAGGTGTTCGTGCGCGACCGCGGCACCGGTTTCGATCCGGATGAGGTCTCCGATGACCGGCACGGCCTCGCGGACTCGGTGCACGCCCGGATGCGCCGCCACGGCGGTACGGTCCGGATCCGCACCGGGGCCGGCGAGGGCACGGAGGTGCGGCTGTCGATGCCGCTGAGGGAGAAGGAGACGGCATGACAACCGCCGACGACGTACAGGACACCCCGGCCGGTCCGGACGACACCGGTATCCGGGTCTACCTGGTCGACGACCACGCGTTGTTCCGCTCCGGCGTGCGCGCCGAGCTGGACCGCGGCGACGGGCGCAGTCCGGTGCTGGAGGTGGTCGGCGAGGCGGGCTCCGTCGACGAGGCGGTGGCCGGCGTTGGGCACCTCGCGCCGGACGTGGTGCTGCTCGACGTGCACATGCCCGGCGGCGGGGGCGCGGAGATCCTGCGTCGGGCGCGCGCGGCGGGCACCGAGTCGGTGTTCCTGGCGCTGTCGGTGTCCGACGCCGCCGAGGACGTGATCTCGGTGATCCGGTCCGGTGCCCGTGGCTACGTCACCAAGACGATCTCGGGCCGGGACCTCGCCGATGCCGTGCGGCGCGTGCGGGCCGGCGACGCGGTGTTCTCGCCACGTCTGGCCGGGTTCGTGCTGGACGCGTTCTCCGACCGTCCGGGCGCGGCACCGCCGGTGGACCCGGAGGTCGACCAGCTGACCAAGCGGGAGCGGGACGTGCTGCGGCTGCTGGCCCGCGGCTACGCCTACAAGGAGATCGCGAAGGAGCTGTTCATCTCGGTGAAGACGGTGGAGACCCACGTGTCGAGCGTGCTGCGCAAGACCCAGACGTCGAACCGGCACGAGCTGTCCCGCTGGGCTTCCGACAGGAGGCTCGTGTAGGTCGCGCAGCGACCGGAGCGAG
>NZ_MCIP01000001.1:513924-624008 GCF_001932425.1 Pseudonocardia sp. Ae505_Ps2 | reverse complement strand
GGAAGGAGCGTCGGCACCGACAGGAGGCTCGTGTAGGTCGCGCAGCGACCGGAGCGAGCCGGAAGGAGCGTCGGCACCGACAGGAGGCTCGTGTAGGTCGCGCAGCGACCGGAGCGAGCCGGAAGGAGCATCGGCACCGACAGGAGGCTCGTGTAGGTCGCGCAGCGACCGGAGCGTGCCGGAAGGAGCGTCGGCACCGGAACGGCGTACGGCCCCGGCCTCCGCGTGTGCGGGGGCCGGGGCCGTCGTCGTGGGAGGGCGTCAGCCGCCCAGCAGCCCGCCGGCGCCCTTCGTGACACCGCCGAGCACCCCGCCGACCGGCTCGGTCACGCCGGACAGGGCGCTCCCGACCGGCTCGGTCACCGTGCTGACCGCCTGCCCCACGGGCTTCGTGACGGCCTGCAGCGGCTGGGTGGCCTCCTCGGACGAGGAACCGGTGTCGGGCTTCTTGGCCGAGGTGTCGAGGAGCCCGGTGACCGGCTCGGCGGCCTTCAGTATCGGCCCGGTGAGCGGCTTGGTGCTGTCGAGCACGGGCTCGGTGACCGGCGACAGCGCGCCGAGCACCGGCGTCGTCACCGGTTCGAGGGTGTCGGTGAGGGGCCGGGTGACCGGCTTGACCGCGTCCGTCACCGGGCGGACGGCCTCGGTGACCGGGGACACGGCACCGCCGACGGCCCTGCCGACCGGTGCCGCGGCCTGCGCGCCCGGGGCGACGACGCCGCCGACGGCGTTGCCGACCGGGCGGACGTTCTCGGTGACGTCCTGGAGCGGGCCGGTGCTGGTCCCGCCGCGCGACGGCGGGGTGCCCGTCACGGGCTCGAGCAGGTTGCCGGCGGGGGCCCGGTCGGGGTTGTTGATCGGCGCGACGATCGGCGCGAGCGGCGAGCCCGTGCCGCCGGCACCGCGCGGCCCCGGGACCGTCGGCGACGACGGAGATCCGGTGCCCGGGTTGCCGGTCGAGGGCGTGCGGGGCGCGGGGACCGCGGCGGCGGGACCGGCTGCGGTGCCCGGGGTACGGCTGGCCGCGGCCGCCTGGACCGGCTGCTGCGGGCCGAAGGCGACTGCCATCCAGTCGGTGGCACCGGGGGCGGGTGCGTCCGGCAGCGGCGAGCTCAGCGCCACGTTCGCCGGGAGGTACTGGGCGGGCAGCGTGTCCGGGGTGCCCGCGGTGGGCAGGCCGAAGCCGGGGAACAGGCCGTCGGCGGCGGCGCGCGCGTCGGAGTTCTCGGTGCCGACGCCGTTGTAGAGGGCGGCGCCGAGCACGGAGCCCGCGGCGAGCAGCGCGCCGGCGACCACACCGGCGCGCCGGCGCCCGGACACCTGACGGCCGGTCCAGCCGTCGGCGACGGCCGCGGAGCGGGGCTGCGGGAGGTCGATGTCCGGCCAGCCGCCCGGGGCGCCCGCGGCGGCGATGTCACCGGCCGAGGCGGCGTCGGCGGAGGCACCCTCGGCCACCGGGGGACGCCCTTCGCGGCGCAGCAGGTCGCCGACGGACAGGACGGGCCCGGTGAGCGGGCCCGCTCCGTCGGAAGAGGCGTGGGACGCGCGCGAGTGGCGCGCCAGTAGCTCGGCGACGCTCACCACGTCGCGGGGCCCGGTGGCGCCGGGGGCGCCGGGGAGCGGGGCTCCGGCAGGTGTGTCGGTCACGGCCGCACGTCCTCCTTCGGGTCATTTCGACCTGGGAAGATGTACCGGAAGGAGCGCTTGATTCCCAAGTGATCACCCTCCGCTCGTCGCAGGTAACCCTTTCGGGCGGTTCCCGTTCATCGGCCGTATCCGACCGCTCGGCCTGCTCGTTGCCTCGGAAGGCAACCCCTGCGCAAGGGTGACCTGACCTGAACCCCAGGTGGGGCGCTCGCCGGCGTGTCGCGCTGTGCACTGTGCGTGAATCGCCGAACGGTCGTCACCTCTACCCGGTCGCCGGACGCGACCGGGTGTCGCACCAGGGGTCAGCGGCCGCCGAGGCGTCCACGGCCCAGCCGCAGGAGCATCATCGCCAGCTCGCGCCCCTCGGGTCCGAGGTCGGCGAACCGGTCGAGCACCGCCATCTCCCGGCTGTAGACGATCCGCGGTCCGCCCGCGGCCATGCGGGCGGCGCCGATGCGCTTCGAGACCTCCGTGCGGCGCAGGATCGCGTCGAGGATCTCGGCGTCGAGCCGGTCGATCTCCCGGCGCAGCTGCTCGATCTCGGGGTCGGCTCCGGTGCGCACCTCGGTGCTCGTGCCGGAGCGGGGCTGCGGGGCTGCGGGATCGGTCACGGTCATGGTCTCCTCGTCTCGGTCACGGGCCGTCGGGACCGAGGACGTACGAACGCCCCGGGTCCGTCGGACTCCGGGGCGTGCGGGTGGCGTCTGGGCTCAGACGGGCGGCGCAGCGGGAACCGGGGTCCGGTACCCGTAGCGAAATCGCCCGTCGTGTGCCACGCGGCGAGTGTAGACCACCCGGCGCACCGGGTCGCCGTGCTTCCCGGGGACCGGCGACGCCGGAGCGGGCTCTGTCGGACCCCCGGCGTACCGTGTTCGACACGATGAGTGCGCTGTTCGAACTCCCCGGGACGGGCCCTTCCGCCGCTGCCGAGCCGACGACGGCCCAGGGCCGCCGCCTGCTGGAAGGCCTCAACGACCGTCAGCGGGAGGCCGTGACCCATGCGGGTTCGCCGCTGCTGATCGTCGCCGGCGCGGGGTCGGGCAAGACCCGGGTGCTCACCCACCGGATCGGCTGGCTGCTCGCCGAGCGCGGGGTGCATCCCGGCGAGATCATGGCGATCACCTTCACCAACAAGGCCGCGGCCGAGATGAAGGAGCGCGTCGACGCCCTCGTCGGGCGGCGGTCCGGGCCGATGTGGGTGTCCACCTTCCACTCCATGTGCGTGCGGATCCTGCGCCGCGAGGCCAAGCACCTCGGCGTGCGCAGCGCCTTCTCCGTCTACGACGCCGACGACACCCGTCGCCTCGTCGGCATCGTCGGCCGCGACCTGGAGCTGGACCCGAAGAAGTTCGCCCCGCGGGCACTGGCCGCCCAGATCTCCAACCTGAAGAACGAGCTGGTCTCGCCGGACGAGGCCGCCGAGCGCGCCGCCACCGACCACGAGCGGCGCATCGCCGAGGTCTACGGCGTCTACCAGTCGCGGCTGCGCCAGGCGAACGCCTTCGACTTCGACGACCTGATCATGGAGACGGTCTCGCTGCTGGATAGGCTGCCCGCCGTCGCCGAGTACTACCGGCGCCGCTTCCGGCACGTGATGGTCGACGAGTACCAGGACACCAACCACGCGCAGTACGAGCTGGTCCGCCAGCTCGTCGCCCCGGCGACGGCGAACGGCCGGCCCGGCGAGCTGTGCGTCGTCGGGGACTCGGACCAGTCGATCTACGCCTTCCGCGGCGCGAACATCCGCAACATCATCGAGTTCGAGCAGGACTTCCCCGACGCGCGGACCATCCTGCTGGAGCAGAACTACCGCTCCACCCAGACCATCCTGTCCGCGGCGAACGCGGTGATCGCCCGCAACCCGGAGCGCCGGGACAAGCGGCTGTGGTCGGACTCGGGCGACGGTGAGCGCGTCGTCGGGTACGTCGCGGACAACGAGCACGACGAGGCGTCGTTCGTCGCCCGGGAGATCGACCGGCTCGTCGACACCGGCGAGTACCGCAACTCCGACATCGCGGTCTTCTACCGGACCAACAACCAGTCCCGTGTCTTCGAGGACGTGTTCCTGCGGGTCGGGCTGCCCTACAAGGTCGTCGGCGGGGTGCGGTTCTACGAGCGCCGCGAGATCCGCGACGCGCTGGCCTACCTGCGGGTGCTGTCCAACCCGGAGGACACGGTCAGCCTGCGCCGCATCCTCAACGTGCCCAAGCGCGGCATCGGGGACCGGGCCGAGGCTGTCGTCGCCGAGTACGCCGAGCGCGAGCGCACCTCGTTCGCCCGCGCGCTGCGCACCGCCGCCGAACAGCCGCAGCGGCTCCCCGCGCTGGCGACCCGCTCGCAGAAGAACATCGCCGGGTTCGTGCGCATGCTCGACGAGCTGCGCGAGCTCGTCGACCGCGGCGACGACACCGCCGAGGTGCTCGAGGCCGTCTACGCGCGGACCGGTTACCTGGAGGAGCTGCAGGCCTCGGAGGACCCCCAGGACGGCACCCGGATGGACAACCTCGCCGAGCTCGTCACGGTGGCGCGGGAGTTCGCGGGCGACGCCGCGGTCACCGACCTCGCCGCGGACGGAGGGGGCGCGATCGGATCCGGCGCGGCACCCGAGGGCGTGGCACCCGACGGCGCGGCACCCGAGGGTGAGGCCGACACCTACGACGACACCCCCGACGGTGTCCCGGAGCCCGGCTCGCTGGCCGCGTTCCTGGAGCGGGTCGCACTCGTCGCGGATGCGGACTCCATCCCCGACGACGACTCCGGCGTGGTCACGATGATGACCCTGCACACGGCGAAGGGTCTGGAGTTCCCGGTGGTCTTCCTGACCGGCTGGGAGGACGGGATCTTCCCGCACCTGCGCACCCTCGGCGATCCCAAGGAGCTCGCCGAGGAGCGCCGGCTGGCCTACGTCGGGATCACCCGCGCGGAGAAGCGGCTCTACCTGTCCCGGGCGATCGTGCGGTCCGCGTTCGGGCAGCCCAGCACCAACCCGGCGTCGCGCTTCCTCGACGAGGTGCCCCCGTCGCTGCTCGACTGGCGGCGCAGCGAGGAACAGCTCGCCGCGCAGCGCCCGTCGGCGCCGGTCGGGCGGTTCGGGTTCGGGAAGCGTCCGCAGGCGACCGACCGCGGGAGCTGGAAGGTCCCGGAGCGGTCGCTGAACAACCAGACGCTGAACCTCGACGTCGGGGACCGGGTCAACCACGACAAGTACGGCCTGGGCACGGTCGTCGCGGCCGACGGCATCGGCCCGCGCGCGACGGTGACGATCGACTTCGGCTCGGGCGGGACGGTCCGGCTGATGCTGATCGGTGGCGTCCCGATGCAGAAGCTGTAGACCTCAGTCGTCGTCGCGGTCCTGCACCGCGGCCTCGGCCGGGGTCAGGACCTTCACCGACCCGAACGCCCCGACGACGTGCACGTCCACCGTCCGGTCGCCGGGCGCGGCGCACGCCGTCGGGCACTCGGTCGAGCCGAACACGGTGAACCCGGAGACGTCCGCCCGCGTCCCCTCGGGCACGAGGACCGTCGTCGAGCCGAACACCGTCACCCCGCCCACCCGGTCGCCGGCCTCGGCCCCGACGGTGCGGGACCCGAACACGGTCAGTCCCTCGGTGATCGGCACGACCTGCGCCAGTCCCCAGACCGCGGCGACGGCCACCGCGACCGCGGCGAGGATCCCGCCGGCGCGTCGCCCGGCGGCCGCGGCGAACTCCCCGGCCGGTGCCCGGAGGGCCCCGGTCGGCGCCCGTTCGACGGCGGCGGTGGGCGTCCCGGCGGTGTCGGCCGGGAGGTCGCGGGTCAACGGCTCCAGGTCGGCGCGGGTGCGGGCCGCCCAGGCCGTGGCCGAGCGCTCCTCGTACTCGGGCAGGGACAGCCGTCCCTCGCTGTGCGCGCGCTGCAGCCGGGCGTCCACTGCCCGCCGCTCGTCGTCCCCCACCCGGTACCCCGCCTCGTCCCCCACCCGGCCATTCTGACCCGTCCGGGCGGGTCGGGGGAGCGGTGCCCGGCGATCAGGCGTCGCGCGAGCCCGTCGCGGCGGTGACGTCGAGACCGCGCGCGGCCAGCCACGGCAGCGGGTCGATCTTGGTGCCGTCCGGCTCCCACACCTCGAGGTGCAGGTGCGGGCCGGTGGACTGGCCGCGGTTGCCGACCTCGGCGATCTCGTCGCCGGCCTTGACCTGCTGGCCCTCCTGCACGAACGACCGGTTGATGTGGCCGTAGACGGTGCTGGTGCCGTCGGGGTGCTTGAGCACCACCCACATCCCGAAGCCGCTGGCGGGACCGGACTTCTCCACGACGCCGTCGGTGAGGGCGAAGATCGGGGTGCCGATCGGGGCGGCGAGGTCGATGCCCTTGTGCTGCACGCCCCAGCGGGCGCCGAAGCCGGAGGTGAACCGGCCCGCCGTCGGCAGGACGAACGCCTCGCCGTCGTACAACACGGCTTTCGGGGCGCCGTGCGACATCGCGGTCGTCACGGCCCGCTCCAGCTTGGCGGCCTCGCGGCCCATCCGGGCGGCCTTCGTCAGGTTGGCGACGTCGACCTTCGAGGTGGCGTCCAGGTCGGGCAGCGACGCGGCCTGCGCGCTGAGCTGCTCCCCGCCGATCGCGGAGGTGTCCAGCGGGGCGGTCGTGTCGGCCGGGCGGGTGTCGCCGGACACCGGCAGCATCGCCGACGCGGCGAGCCGGGCGTAGGACTCCTCGACCGAGGCCTCACCGCCCCAGCCGGGCACCCCGAGGGCCCCGGCGACCGTCTGACCGGCCGCGACCAGCGCACCGCCGGCCGCCGCGGCGACGGTCACCCGGGTGCGCGAGACCACCGGCGGGGGAGCCGGGAGCGCCGGGAGCCGGTGACCGGCCAGCGGCACAGGGGGGAGCGTGCCGGGCCGGGCCTCCGGTCGCGTGGCGCCGCTGGGGGAGCGGTGGCGCGACAAGACTGCCCTTCTGGTGGTCAAGGGCGCCGCGGGCCGTTCGGCGGTGATCGTCGGAGTGGGGGCTCCGTCGGGGGATGGTGTCGTTCGGGGCGACACCGATCACCGTGACCGGTCCGTGACGTGGACAACGCGACGGTAACCCGGGCCTCGCCGAGCGGCAACGGCGGGCCATCGCGCCGTTGCGGACGGTCGTGGATCATCGGCGACCGGTCGGGCGGTCATCGACGCGACGGCGAACGGAGGAGCCCCGTTCCCCCGCGCGGACCGGTCCCTCAGGCGCCTTGCGCCGCGTGCCGTCCGACCAGTCGCAGCGACCCGCGCAGCCTCCGGTCGCGCACCCGGTCGTGCTCGCGGCGCTCCGCCTCGCCGCGGGCCAGCGTGCTCGCCACGAAGTGCACGGTGCGCCGGTCCACCGGCAGGGCGAGGTGGCCGACGTCGTCGAGCTCCAGCTCGGTGACGTCGAGGTCGGGGTGGCGCAGCCGGGAGTTCCGCTGCGGGACGATGATCTCGTCCATCCGTGACCAGACCACCAGGAACCGGGTCCGGCAGCCGGGGGCCGGTTCGTCCAGCTCACGCAGGATCGGCGAGCCGGGGCGGAGCTGGCGGCACAGCGGAAGCGGCGCGAGCCGGGCCAGGTTGCTGCCCGCGTGCGGGCTGCCGAGCGTCGCCAGGGTGTCGACGACGGCGTCGCCCCCCATCCGCTGCACGTAGTAGCGGGCGATCACGCCGCCGAGGGAGTGCCCGACGATGTGCACCCGGTCCGACCCGGTGGCCTCGCGCAGTCGTTCGACGTGGCCGCGCAGCTCGTGCGCCGCGGTGCGGACGTCGTCGGTGAGCAGGCTGTAGTTGATGGCGTGCACGACGCCGAAGCCGCGCCGGCGCAGCTCGTGGGCGAACACGGTGAACACCGAGCGGTTGTCCATGATCCCGTGCACCAGCAGGATCGGCGTCCCGGCCGCGGCGGGGTCGGCGACGACCAGGCTCCGCTTGACCGGCGGCAGGCTGTCGGTGCGCCAGTGGCCCTGCGGGCGGACGGTCTCCTCGGCCAGTCCGATCGGGTACAGCGCGAGGTGCGCGGCCAGCCAGGCGCCCTCCAGCGCCAGCCCGCGCAGGCCCGCACGCGAGGTGAATGTTCGCGCGGCGTAGCCCGCCGCCTGCGCGAGATCGGACGTCGCGGCCGTCACTGTCGACAGCGCCCCGTCGGCGATCGCGTGCAGGCGAGCGCCTCCGGGTAGCGACGTCGCCATAGTCGAAAGGTAAGGCAGGTCACAGGATTCCGCTGTCTCGCGGAGCGATCCGTGGTCCCGATCACTCGGACGGTCCATCTGAATCGAGCACTGCGCCGACAGGGTGACTGCGGTCACCGGCCCAGGTCAGGACCGGTGCGCGCGGCGTGGCTAGGCTCCCCGACGCAGCATCACCGACGTCCGCGACCGCTGCCGCCCGCCACCTGTGCGGGGCGCGCCCGGGGAACGAGCCGGGGACGCGCCGGTCGCGGCGAGAGCGAAGTGGAGCGGGAGAGCCGAGTGGACCTCTACGAGTACCAGGCGAAGGACCTCTTCGCCGCGCACGGAGTCCCGGTGCTGCCGGGCCGGACCGTGGACAACGCCGCCGACGCGGCGGCCGCGGCGGCCGAGCTGGGCACCGCCGTCGTGGTCAAGGCGCAGGTCAAGACCGGTGGTCGGGGCAAGGCCGGCGGCGTGAAGCTGGCGCAGGACGCCGACGAGGCCAAGGAGAAGGCCGAGGCCATCCTGGGCCTCGACATCAAGGGCCACACCGTGCACCAGGTCCTGGTCACCGAGGCCAGCGACATCGCCGAGGAGTACTACTTCTCCTTCCTGCTGGACCGGTCCAACCGCACCTTCCTGGCCATGTGCTCGGCCGAGGGCGGCATGGAGATCGAGCAGCTGGCCGTCGAGCGGCCGGACGCGCTGGCCCGGATCGCGATCGACCCGATCGCCGGCGTCGACAAGGCCAAGGCCGACGAGATCGTCGCCGCGGGCAAGATCCCGGCCGCCGTCGCCGACGAGGCCGCGAACGTCATCGTGAAGCTCTGGGAGACCTTCGTCTCCGAGGACGCGACGCTGGTCGAGGTCAACCCGCTGGTCCGCGACCCGCAGGACAAGGTGATCGCCCTCGACGGCAAGGTCACCCTCGACGCCAACGCGGACTTCCGGCACCCGGCGCACGCCGAGCTGGTCGACGAGCGCACCGAGAACCCGCTCGAGGCGAAGGCCAAGGCCAAGGGCCTCAACTACGTCAAGCTCGACGGCGGCCAGGTCGGCATCATCGGCAACGGCGCGGGGCTCGTCATGAGCACCCTCGACGTCGTCGCCTACGCCGGCGAGGCGCACGGCGGGGTCAAGCCCGCCAACTTCCTCGACATCGGCGGCGGCGCCTCGGCGCAGGTCATGGCCGACGGCCTGGACGTCATCCTGGGCGACGACGAGGTCAAGAGCGTCTTCGTCAACGTCTTCGGCGGCATCACCGCGTGCGACGCGGTGGCCAACGGCATCGTCGAGGCCCTCAAGATCCTGGGCGACGAGGCCACCAAGCCGCTGGTCGTCCGCCTGGACGGCAACAACGTCGAGGAGGGTCGTCAGATCCTCGCCGACGCGAACCACCCGCTCGTCACCGTGGTGGGCACGATGGACGACGCGGCCGCCAAGGCCGCCGAGCTCGCGAACGCTGGAGCCTGAGACATGTCGATCTTCCTCAACGAGAACAGCAAGGTCATCGTCCAGGGCATCACCGGTGGCGAGGGCACCAAGCACGCCACCAAGATGCTGGCGGCCGGGACGAACATCGTCGGCGGTGTGAACGCCCGCAAGGCCGGCACCACGCACACGGTCGGCGGCAAGGACGTCACCGTGTACGGCACGGTCGAGGAGGCGATCAAGGAGACCGGCGCCGACGTGTCGGTCATCTTCGTCCCGCCGAAGTTCGCCAAGGACGCGGTCATCGAGGCCATCGACGCCGAGATCCCGCTCGCGGTCGTCATCACCGAGGGCATCCCGGTGCACGACTCGGCGTATTTCTGGGCGCACGCGGTCGCCACGGGCAACAAGACCCGGATCATCGGCCCGAACTGCCCCGGCATCATCTCGCCCGGCAAGTCCAACGCGGGCATCATCCCGGCGAACATCGCCGGCCCCGGCAAGATCGGCCTGGTGTCGAAGTCCGGCACGCTGACCTACCAGATGATGTACGAGCTGCGTGAGTTCGGCTTCTCCACCGCCATCGGCATCGGCGGCGACCCGGTCATCGGCACCACCCACATCGACGCCCTCGAGGCGTTCGAGGCGGACCCCGAGACCGAGGCCATCGTGATGATCGGTGAGATCGGTGGCGACGCCGAGGAGCGCGCCGCGGACTTCATCAAGGCCAACGTCACCAAGCCGGTCGTCGGCTACGTCGCGGGCTTCACCGCTCCCGAGGGCAAGACGATGGGCCACGCCGGCGCGATCGTGTCCGGCTCGGCCGGCACCGCGCAGGCGAAGAAGGAGGCCCTCGAGGCCGCCGGCGTGAAGGTCGGCAAGACGCCGTCCGAGACCGCCGCCCTGATGAAGGAGATCCTCTCCGCCTGATCGGAGCGCTCTCCGCACGTCCGACGCGCGGGCCCCGGGAACTCCTCCCGGCGCCCGCGCGTCGTGCTGTGTGCACCCCGTGCGCCTCACCCGGTCGTGTCGGGGGCATCGGCTAGCGTGCGGTGCAGCGAGTCCGTCCGTCACACGGGAGTGGTCGTCATGTCGAGCAACGAGCCAGGGGCCGCCCCGGCTCCCGAGCAGGCCCCGCCTGCTCCGACGGTGCGGATCGCCGTGCTGGCGGGGGCCGTGCTGGCCCTGCTGGCGCTGGTCCTGACCTTCTTCGACGTCACCACCGGGCTGTTCCCGGTCGCGATGGTCGTCGCCGGTGGTGTCGCGGGTGCGCTCACCCTGCTGCCCGGCACCGGCCGCACCCTGGTCGCGGGTGTGGTCCTGTCGACGACGGGTGCGCTGACGATGCTGCTGGTCCTGGCCGGTGCCGGCACCGCGGCGATCGGCGGCACGCTGGGCTGGGTCGTGTTCGTGGTCGCCCTGCTCGCGGGCGCCGCACTGCTCTACGCCCAGCTCCTCCTGTCCGGCGTGGTCGCCGCTCCCGCCCCGCGGGCACAGCGCCCGTCTCACGTCGGGCAGCCCGGCTGGGGCCCCGGCCAGGTCCCGCCGGGCCAGCAGGCGCCCTGGATGCCGCAGCAGCCCTACGGCGTGGGCCAGCCGGGAGCCGCGGCGCCGTACGGCGCGGCCTCCGGTGCTGCGCCCTACGCGGCGGACCCCTACGCCGCGGGCCAGTACGGCGCGAGTCCCTACGGGGCCCCGTCCGGCGCCGCTCCGTACGCCCCGGGGCAGCCCGGTGGGGTGCAGCCCGGCACAGGACAGCACGGTGGGGGCCAGCACGGCGCGGGCCAGCACGGCGCCGCGCAGCCGGGGGCCGGCCAGTACGGCGCCGGTCAGTACGGCGCCGGTCAGTACGGACCGGGTCAGTACGGCGCCGCCCCCTACGGCGCCTCCGGCGCGGTGCCCGCGGCGTCGCAGCCCGCCGTCGGGCAGTACCCGGGCCAGCCCGGGGCCCACGGCGCGCCCGAGGCGCCCGGGGTGCAGGACCGGACCGGCGACGACGCGGGCCGGCACGCGGTCGGCGGCGGACGCGGCCCGCAGGCCGACGCGGCACCGCACACGCCGTCCGGCGGGGGTGGCGCCTTCTCCGGGGTGTCCTACGGCGATCGCGCCGCCGCGGTGACCGGCACACCGGGATCCGAGCAGGCCCCGCCCGCGACCACCCCCCACACGGCGGGCGCGGACCAGGCGGGCGAGGACACGGGCGTCACCCGCCCCTCCGCGATTCCCGGCTCCACCCCGGCCGCCGGTGAGCAGGCCGAGGATCCCGGGCCTCCGGCCACCGGCGATGCCGAGGCCACCCGCACCTTCCGGCCCGGCGGTGACGGCTCCGCCTGACCTGCCGGGACCGTGGGCCCCGGCACGTCACGGCGTGCCTGCCCCTCCCGGACGGGGTTCGCTGCGACGCTGACCGGGTGAGCACCACCCCGCCCCGTCCCGCCCGCGGTCGCCCGGCCTCCCGGGCCCGGTCCACCGGGCCCGCACCCGAGCGGTCCCGCGGTGGGCGCGCGACCGCCGTCGCGGAGCGGGAGCGGGGGCACCGCCGCCCCGTCCGGACCCCGACGCGCGGCACCGGGACCGGCACCGGGCTGGACCGGCTGCGGATCCTCCTCGTGGCCACGATGGGTGCCGTCCTCGCCGGGTACACGATGCTCGTCCCGGTGGCGGCGCTGCTGACCGGCACCGGCGGCGTCGAGGTCACCGCGGACGGGGCACTCGCCACCGCCGTCCCGTTGTGGCTGGCCGCGCACCTCATCCCGGTCGCCGTGGACGGGCGTCCGTTCGGGGTGCTGCCGCTGCTGCCGACGCTGGTGGTCGTCGCGCTGGTCGCCTTCTGCTCGCGCTGGGCGGTGCTCCGGCTGGGCGGGCGGGTCCGGCACGACGCCGGTGCCGTCGTCGCCTCCCAGGCCGGGGCCGCCGCCGCGGTCGCCGTGCTCGCCGGGGCGCTGCTGCCGCGGGACATGGCCGTGACCGCGCCCTGGGCCTCGATGATCGGGGCCGGGCTGGTGGCCGGGACGGCCGCCGGGATCGGCGTCGTCCACGCGTGCGGGGCCCCGGCCGCGTGGCAGCGGGTGCTGGCCGGGTGGCCCGGCGCGGCACTCGCCGGGGCCCGGGTCGCGGCCGCCGGGCTGCTGCTGGTCGCCGCCCTCGTCCTGACCGTGGCGCTGCTCGCGAGCGCCTCGGACGTCGCCGACACCGCCGAGCGCATCGCCCCCGGGGCCTGGGCGGGCTTCGGGGTGCTGGTGCTGAGCGTGGGGTACCTGCCGAACGCCCTGGTCGGGGCGCTGTCCTGGGCGCTGGGCGCGGGGGTGTCGGTCGGCATCGCCCGATCGGGCCCGTTCGGCGCCGAGCCGGGGCCGCTGCCGCCGTTCCCGCCCGTGGCGGTCCTGCCCGTCACCACCGTCCCGACGGCCGCGGTGCTGGTCGTGCTGCTGCCCGTCGTCGCGGGGGTGCTCGGCGGGATCGCCTGCCGCCGGGCGCTGGGGGAGGACGCGCCGGTCGTGGAGCGGGTCGCGGCCCCGGCGACGGCGGCGGTGGTCGTCGCGGTCGGGGCGGCGGTCCCGGCGGCGCTCGCGGGCGGTGCGCTCGCGGGCGGGCCCTACGACCCGGTGTCGTTCCACCCGTGGGCGGTCCTCGGCTGCGCGTTGCTGCTGGTCGGGATCCCGGCCGTGCTGACCTGCGCGGGGACCGAGCTCGCCCGGCACGTCCCGATGGGCGGCACCGACCGGCCGCGGACCGCGGTCGACCGGGCCCGGGCCGCCCGGGACCGCCGTCGCACCCCGACGGTGGCGGAGCAGGTCGAGCGCCGTCGCACCGCCGGGGCACCCGTCCGCCGGGTCGACGCCGCGTGGGACGACGACGGAGAGCACGGCGACGTCCATCCCCACCGCCACGCCGTCTCCGACGAGGAGCCCGACGGAGCCGGGCGCACGGCCTCCCGCCGCGGCGCCGCGGACGAGGGCCCCACCGAACGGGACCGCGACCGCGGCGACCACGTGGCGGACAGGGCCGACCGGGACCGCAGGGCCGACAGGGCCGACTGACCCGTCGCGGCCCACGACCAGGGCCGGGTGACCCGGGCCACCGCACCGGGCGCCGTCGCCGTCGGAGGGCGCGTCTACCCTGGCCAGGGGCCGTGGAGCGGCCCGGACCGGCGAGGAAGGGACACGGTGGGCGCGCAGGAGCGGCACGAGGCGCTGCGGGTCGTCGTCCTCGTCTCCGGGAGCGGGACCCTGCTGCAGGCACTGCTCGACGCCGCGGACACTGCGGACACTGCGGACGCCGGGTTCGCCGTCGTCGCCGTCGGGGCCGACCGCCCGGGTGCCGCCGGGCTCGACCGGGCCCGTGCCGCCGGCGTCCCCACCTTCGTCGAACGGGTCGCCGACCACGCCGGCCGCGACGCCTGGAACACCGCGCTCGCCGCGGCCGTCCTCGCGCACCGGCCGGGCCTCGTCGTCGGGGCGGGGTTCATGAAGCTCGTCTCCCCGGCCTTCCTGGACGCGCTCGGATGCCCGATGCTGAACACGCACCCGGCCCTGCTGCCGGCGTTCCCCGGCGCGCACGCCGTCCGGGACGCGCTGGCCGCCGGGGTGCCCGTCACCGGCGCGACCGTGCACGAGGTCGACGCCGGGCTCGACACCGGACCGGTGCTCGCACAGGCGGAGGTCCCCGTGCTCCCGGGCGACGACGAGACCTCCCTGCACGAGCGCATCAAGACCGAGGAACGACGGCTGCTGGTCGCGACCGTGCGACGGTTCGCCACCGCCGCCCAACCCCACGAGGTGAACAGTGAGTGAGCGCAGGCCGGTACGCCGGGCCCTGATCAGCGTCTACGACAAGGCCGGTCTCCTCGACCTGGCCACCGGGCTGCACGCCGCCGGGGTGGAGATCGTCTCGACCGGCTCCACCGCCCAGCGGATCGCCGACGCCGGCGTCCCGGTCACCCCCGTCGAGGAGGTCACCGGGTTCCCCGAGTGCCTCGACGGCCGGGTCAAGACCCTGCACCCGCGGGTGCACGCCGGGCTGCTCGCCGACACCCGCAAGCCCGAGCACCTCGCCCAGCTCGAGCAGCTGAACATCGCGCCGTTCGACCTGCTGGTGTCGAACCTCTACCCGTTCCGCGAGACCGTCGCGTCCGGCGCGAGCCGTGACGAGGCCGTCGAGCAGATCGACATCGGCGGCCCGGCGATGGTGCGGGCCTCGGCGAAGAACCACGAGAGCGTCGCGGTCGTCGTCGACCCGTCGCGCTACGCCTGGGTGCTCGAGCAGGTCGGCGCGGGCGGTTTCGTCGTGGAGGACCGCCGCAGGCTCGCCGCCGACGCCTTCCGGCACACCGCCGCCTACGACGTCTCGGTCGCGACCTGGATGGGCGAGCAGTTCCCCACCGGCGACGACGAGGCCTCCGCCGAGTGGGTCGGCGCCACCTGGACCCGCGAGCGCCCGCTGCGCTACGGCGAGAACCCGCACCAGTCCGCCGCGCTCTACACCGACGGCACCGGCTCCGGCCTCGCCGGTGCCGAGCAGCTGCACGGCAAGGAGATGTCCTACAACAACTACGTCGACGCCGACGCCGCCTGGCGCGCCGCGCACGACCACGGGGACCGCCCGACGGTCGCGGTGATCAAGCACGCCAACCCGTGCGGGATCGCGGTCGGCGCCGACGTCGCGCAGGCCCACCGCAAGGCGCACGCCACCGACCCGGTGTCGGCGTTCGGCGGGGTCATCGCGGTCAACGGCGAGGTCTCGGTCGCGATGGCCGAGCAGGTCGCCGAGATCTTCACCGAGGTCGTCGTGGCCCCCGGCTACGCCGACGGCGCGCTGGAGGTGCTGGCGCGCAAGAAGAACGTCCGCGTGCTCCGCATCCCCGACGGCGCCGCCCGCACCGGCACCGAGCTGCGCCCGATCTCCGGCGGGCTGCTGGTGCAGCAGCGCGACCTCGTCGACGCCGACGGCGACGACCCGGCCGCCTGGAAGCTCGTCACCGGCGACGCCGTGGCCCCCGAGGTGCTCGACGACCTGGCGTTCGCCTGGCGCGCCTGCCGCGCGGTGAAGTCCAACGCGATCCTGCTCGCCCACGACGGCGCCGCGGTCGGCGTCGGCATGGGCCAGGTCAACCGGGTCGACGCGGCGAAGCTCGCCGTGACCCGGGCCGGGGACCGGGCCCGCGGCGCGGTCGCCGCCTCCGACGCGTTCTTCCCCTTCCCCGACGGGCTGGAGGTGCTGCTCGACGCCGGTGTCGCCGCCGTCGTGCAGCCCGGCGGCTCGGTCCGGGACGAGGAGGTCGTCGCGGCCTGCGCCAAGGCGGGCGTGCCGATGTACCTGACCGGGACACGGCACTTCGCCCACTGACCCGCTGCTGACCCACCGATCCACCCGACGGCCCGGGACCGCCTCGCGCGGTCCCGGGCCGTCGGCGTTCGGAGCAGCTCGGAGGGTCTTCCGGCCGAGAATGTCAGGGGTGCGTGCGACGGTCCTCCCGTCGTCGTCGCCACCCCCACCCGGGGGATGCGGAGCGGCGGCACGGGCCCTATGCTTCGAACATCAGTTCGAGCACGCGTCGCCTTCCCCGCGGCGCGCCGGGCGAGGTCGCGGCCGTTCGGCCGTGGCGCGGTGTGTGGCGGGGAGGTACTGCGGTGCGCGTCGGTGCGGGCGAGGGGCCGGTCGTCGTCGGGGGAGCGGCGGCGGTCGGCCGGGTGATCGGCGGTGCCGGTGGGGGAGCCGGCGCCGACGTCGGGGCCGACACCGGTCCGGAGGGGTCCGGGCCGGTGGTCGGAGCCGGGTCCCGTGTCCCCGGGGGCGGGCGGGAGCCGCTGCCCGGGGCGCGGGGCCCGGCCGGGGGGCCGGGGTCCTCGGCAGGCTCCGCCGCCGAGCGGCTCGCCCGGGCCCGGCACGTCCTGCACCGGACGGAGACCCGGGCGGGCCTGGAGCGGTCCCGGTCGGGGCCCGCGGGGCCCTGCCCGGAGCCGGAGGCCCCGGCCCGCAGGGTCGGGACGGTCGAGCCGCGTCCGGTGAGCGAGGCGGACCTGCTGCCGGTGCCGGGGCCGCTGGCCGGTCTGCTGCCCGGTGGGGGCCTGCGGCGGGGATCCACCGTGGCGGTGGGCGTGGGATCCGGTGCGGGGTCGCTGCTGTTCGCGCTGCTGGCCGCCGCGTCCGCGGAGGGCGCGTGGGCGGGTGTGGTCGGCCGCCCCGGACTCGGCGCGACGGCCGCGGCGGAGGCGGGCGTGCGGCTGGACCGGCTGGCGCTGGTCCCCGACCCCGGTGCGGACCTGGTCGGGGTGACCGCGGCGCTGCTGGACGGGCTGGACCTAGTGGTCGTGGCCGGGCCGGAGCGGGCCGGGCTGCGGGCCGGTGACCGGCAGCGGCTCGCCGCGCGGACCCGGCAGCGGGGCGCGGTGCTGCTGGCGCTCGGCGGGTGGCCGGGGGCCGACCTGCGGCTGCACTGCACCCGTCCGCGCTGGGAGGGCGTCGGTCGCGGGACGGGGCGGCTGCGGTCCCGGCGGGTCGAGGTCCGGGCGGAGGGGCGCGGGATCGGCCCGGCCGGCCGGGGGGTGGAGGTGCTCCTCCCCGGGCCCGGCGGGACGGTCGCCCCGGCCCCGGTGACGCCCTCGGTCCCGGTGGCGCCGTCGGTGCCCGCGATCGCCTCGGTGCCGTCGGTCCCCGCGGTCCACGGGCCGGCGGTGGGCGAGGCCCCGGTTGCGCGCCCCGTGGCCCGGGCGGCGGGATGAGCACGTCCGGTACGACGGAGGCGGGCGGCGTGACGGGTGCGGTCGGCAGGGCGGACGCGGGCCCCGTCGGGAGCGCGGGCGGCAGCGCGAGCGTGCGCGGCGGAGCCGGCCCGGGCGACGGTGGGCGGGCGGAGCCCGACCCGCGGGTGCTGGCGGTCTGGTCCCCGGACTGGCCGGTCACCGCGGCCGCCCGCGCCGCGCACGTCCCGGCGGACCGGCCGGCCGCGGTCCTGCACGCCAACCGGGTCCTGGCCTGCTCGGCGACGGCCCGCCGGCACGGCGTCCGCCGGGGGCTGCGGCGTCGGGAGGCGCAGGCCCGGTGCCCGGAGCTCGTGGTGCTCGCCCCCGACCCGGGGCGCGACGCCCGGCTGTTCGAGCCGGTCGTCGCCGCGGTGGAGGCGCTCGCCCCCGGCGTCGAGGTGGTGCGGCCGGGGCTGCTGGTGCTGTCCGCGCGCGGTCCGGTCGGCTGGTTCGGCGGGGAGCGCGCCGCGGTGGAGCGGCTGATCGACCAGGTCGCGCTGCACGCCGGGACCGAGTGCCAGATCGGCGTCGCGGACGGGATGTTCGCCGCCGAGCTCGCCGCCCGCCGGGGGCGTGGGGTGCCGCCGGGGCGGTCGGCGGAGTTCCTCGCGCCGCTGGAGGTCGCCGAGCTGGACCGGGACCCCGACGTCGACCGGGCTGCGCTGGTGGACCTGCTGCGCCGGTTGGGGCTGCGCTCGCTGGGGGCGTTCGCGTCGCTGTCGGAGGCCGACGTGGCCTCGCGCTTCGGCGCCGACGCGGTGGCCGCGCACCGGCTCGCCCGCGGGCGAGACCCCCGCCCGCCCGCGCGCCGGGTCCCGCCGGAGGAGCTGGCCGCGGCGGTCGAGCTGGATCCACCGGTGGACCGGGTCGACGCGGCCGCCTTCGCCGCGCGGGCGCTCGCGACCCGGCTGCACACCGCGCTCGCCGGTCACGGCCTGGCCTGCACCCGGCTGGGGGTGCACGCACGCACCGAGAGCGGGGAGGAGCTGCTGCGGGTCTGGCGGTGCGCCGAGCCGTTGACCCCGTCCGGGACGGTCGACCGGGTGCGCTGGCAGCTCGACTCGTGGCTCGGGCGCGGCGGCTCCGGGACGCTGGTCGCGCTGCGGCTCACGCCGGAGGACACCGTGGTCGCCGGGGCGCTGCAGCGCGGGTTGTGGGGCGACGTCGGCGAGGGCGACGAGCGGGCCGGGCGGGCCCTGGTCCGGGTGCAGGCGCTGCTCGGGCCGGAGGCGGTGTTCACCGCGGTCCCGACGGGTGGCCGCGACCCGGGCGAGCGGGTGCGGCTGGTGCGGTGGGGCGACGAACGGGTCGTCGAGGACACCGCGGAGCCCGCCCGCCCGGGGCCCGCGGTCCCCGCGGCGGACGGTGGAGGGGGACCCGTCGGGGGCGCCGGGCAGGAGGACCCCGCGGGGGCGGCCCTCGTCCCGGGGCGGATGACGGTGGCCGCCCGCCCGGGCGCCGCCGCACCCGGGACGGTGCTGCCCAGGACGGCGGTCGGGTCGAGCAGTGTCCGGCCACGGTCAGCGGCGGGCCCGGCGGTGACGGCGCCCGCTGGTCGCGGAGCCGGGGAGCGCACCACCGCCCCGGCCGGGTCGGCAGGCCCAGTCGCCGGTCCGGGCGGTGGGCGGGCCGGGACCGAGCACCACCGCCGCGCCCCCGGCCGTCGTCCCCCTGCCGACCCCCCGGCGACCTGGCCCGGCCGGCTCCCGGCACCGTCGCCGGCGACGGTGCCCCCGGACCCGGTCCCGGTCCGGTTGCTCGCCGCGGACGGCACCGAGGTGCACCTGGCCGCGCCGGACCTGCTCGACGGCGTCCCGCACCGGGTCGCGGGCGGTGACCCGGACCGGGAGGTCACCGGCTGGGCCGGGCCCTGGCCGGTGCACACCCGCTGGTGGGACCCCGACGGCCCCGGGCCCGCGGTCCGGCTGCAGGTCGTGCTCGCCGACGGCGCGGCCCTGCTGCTCGTGCGCCGCGGCGGCCGCTGGGAGGTGACCGGTGTCTACGACTGAGCCACCGGCCGACGGCGGGCACCGCAGGCGGCACCGTCGTGCCGACAGCGCTGCCCACGCGGCCGGAGCGGGGCCCGGCGCGGCCGGGTCAGCGCTGTGGGACCCCGGTGAGGTCGACCGCGAACCGGCCGATCGCCGAGGCCATCGCCGTCACGTTCCGGTCCAACGCGGTCCGGTCGATGTTGGTCAGCCGGTCGCAGGGTGTGTGGTAGCAGGGGTCGTAGGACTGCCCCGCCGTGCCGCCCCACTTCTGCGCCTGCTCCGGGGTCTTCCGCTCCTCGGCGCCGGTGAACAGGCCACCGGCCGGGATGCCGGCATCGATGAACGGGCCGTAGTCCGAGCGCCCGTCGAACGCGGTGCCCTCGGGGCCGTTCACGCCCGCCCCGACCAGCGCCTCGGTCAGGACGCGCTCCGCAGTGTCGGAACCGGGCGGGCCGGCCTCGCCGCCGAGGCCGTCGGAGTTGTCGCCGTCGTAGACGAGGTAGCCGGGGTTCGGCGAGCCGACCATGTCGAAGTTGAGGTACAGCGCGATCCGCGCGCGGTCGGCCTCGGACAGGCCCTCGACGTACTTCGTGGCGCCGACCAGGCCGATCTCCTCGGCGCCCCACCACGCGAAGCGCACCTTCTGACCGACCGGCGGGGAACCGCCGAGCTTCTGCGCGATCTCGAGCAGGGCGGCGCTGCCGCTGCCGTTGTCGTTGATCCCGGCGCCCTCGGGGACGCTGTCGAGGTGGGCCCCGGCGACCACGACCCTGGCCGGGTCACCGGTGGTGGTCTCGGCGATCACGTTCCGCGAGGTCTGCTGCCGGATCGTGGTGTCGAGCACGAGCGAGGCCTGCTGGCCGTCGCGCAGGGCGGCCCCGGCGGACTTCGTCACGGACGCCGTCGGGATGACCCCCGGGGTGTCGCCGAGGGTGGCGGGCAGGGCCGCGTCCTCGGTGTTGATGACGATCACCGCCACCGCACCCGCTGCGCCCGCGAGCCGGGACTTCTGCCCGAACTCGCAGGTCCCACGCTCGACGACGGCGATGGCCCCGGCCGGCATGCCGGTGTAGTCGGCCGCCTCGCAGCCCGGTGTCGGGTCCTGCGGGGTGCGCGGGCGCAGCGACAGCGGCGCGGTCAGCCCGCCGGGCGGGGTGGCGGGGGAGAAACCGAGCACCTCGGTCGTCACGGGGGCGCCGGCCACGGTCAGCCGCGCGTCGCCCGCGGAGAAGGTCCGCACCTCGAACGACGGTGTCGACACCGTGAACCCGCTCGCGCGCAGCGTCCCGACGACGTGGTCGACGGCCGCGTCGTACCCGGGGGTGCCCACGGCGCGGTTGCCGGCGTTCGCGTCGGCGAGCTTCTCGAACTGCTGCAGGTGGGCGTAGGCGCCGTCGCCGCCGACCGCGGCCGCGAGCCGCTGCGGGAGGCCGGGATCGCCCTGTGCGGCGGCCTGGCCCCCGCCGCCGGCAGCGCCGATCGTCGCGGAGCCCGGTGCCGCGGGGACGTCCGCGCAGGCCGCGAGCGCGACGACGGCCACCCCGGCCGCTGCGACCCTGACCAGCCGGTTCCCCAGCCGCGGCCGGTACCGGCCCCCCGTCGTGCTCGCCCGTCCCATGGAGCCACCCCTGTCGTCCGGCCCGGTGCCGGGCCTCGTCCGCGCCGGGTGTCCGGCGCTGCTCGGTGCGTGCGCGGCACCGGTCGGGTGCCGCGGCGTCGGACCAGCATCCGTCATCGGGCGTGGTCGTGCGGTGAACCGACGATCACGACATGGCGTCACGAACACGACGGTACGGCCCGGCGCGACCCGGGCCGCGGTGATCCTCGGTCGATCCACACCGGGGTCTCAGTCGTTCCACAGGTTCGGCTGGTGGACTCGGAGATGTCGGCGGGGCGGTCCACGAACCACCTGCCGGCACCGGATGGGTACGTCCGGGTGGCCCGCGGGCCGGCGCTGGGGAGCGGCCGGTGTGCCGCGCCGGAGCCCGGATCCGCCGTGCGGGGCCGACCGGCGCTGGGGAGCAGCCGGCCGGCCCGCACGGCGACGCCCGTCCGCGGAACCCGGCACTCGACGTTCGAACTCATGTTCGAGTACCGTGCACGGATGGGCTGGCAGAACCCGGACGTCCCCTGGGCGGAGCTGGAGAGCGCGCTGTCGGGCCGGCCCGTGCGCGACGGCGCGAGCCTGCGCGGCGGCCCGGAGGCCGACGGCGGGGACGCCCCCGCCTGGTCCGTCCACCGCGACCCCTACGAGCCGCCCGAGGGCCTGCGCCCGGCAGGGCCCGGCGTCGTGCCGTACGCGGAGCTGCACTGTCATTCGCACTTCAGCTTCCTCGACGGCGCGAGCGCTCCGGAGGAGCTGGTCGAACGCGCCGCCGAACTGGGGCTGGAGGCGGTCGCACTCACCGACCACGACGGCATGTACGGGGTCGTGCGGTTCGCCGAGGCGGCCCGCGCGCTCGGGGTGCGCACGGTGTTCGGAGCCGAGCTGAGCACCGGGCTGACCGCGCCGCAGAACGGCGTCGCCGACCCCGAGGGCGAGCACCTGCTGCTGCTGGCCCGCGGCCCCGACGGGTACCGCGCGCTGTGCCGCACCATCTCCACCGCGCAGATGCGGGGCGGGGAGAAGGGCCGGCCGGTCTACGACCCGGACGAGGTCGTCGCCGACACCGCGGGGAAGGTCGTCGTACTCACCGGCTGTCGCAAGGGCGCGGTGCGCCGGGCCCTGGACCGCTCGGGCCCGGCGGCCGCCGCGGCGGAGCTGGACCGGCTGGTCGCGTGCTTCGGTGCGGAGAACGTGCGGGTCGAGCTGACCGTGTACGGCGAGCCCGGCGACACCGAGCGCAACGACGTGCTGGCCGCGCTGGCCGAGCGGGCCGGGGTCGCGACGGTGGCGACGACCGGTGCGCACTACGCCACCCCCGACCGGGCCCCGCTGGCCGCGACCGTCGCCGCGGTCCGGGCCCGGCGCAGCCTCGACGAGATCGACCCCTGGCTGCCCGCGGCGGGCACCGCGCACCTGCGGTCCGGGCAGGAGATGGCCCTGCGGTTCGACGAGCGCCACCCCGGCGCGGTGGAACGCGCGGCGGAGCTGGGCCGGGAGCTGGCGTTCGAGCTGCACCTGGTGGCGCCGGACCTGCCGCCGTTCGACGTCCCGGCCGGGCACACCGAGACGACGTGGCTGCGGGTGCTGACCGAACGCGGCCGGATGGAGCGTTATGGCAGCTATGACGAGAACCCGTTCGCGGCGTACACCGTGCAGCGCGAGCTGGAGATCATCGAGGCGAAGAACTTCCCCGGCTACTTCCTGATCGTCCACGGCATCGTCGACTTCTGCCGCCGGTCGGACATCTTCTGCCAGGGCCGGGGCTCGGCCACGAACTCGGCGGTCTGCTACGCGCTGGGCATCACCAACGTCGACGCCGTCCGGCACGGGCTGCTGTTCGAGCGGTTCCTGTCCCCGGAGCGCGACGGCTACCCCGACATCGACCTCGACATCGAGTCCGGTCGCCGCGAGGAGGCGATCCAGTACGTCTACCGCCGCTACGGCCGGCTGTTCGCCGCACAGGTCGCGAACGTCATCACCTACCGGCCGCGGTCGGCGATCCGGGACACCGCCCGCGCGCTCGGGTTCTCACCCGGCCAGCAGGACGCCTGGAGCAGACGCGTCGAACGCTGGCACGCCCTGGAGGCGAGCGAGCTCCCGCAGGAGATGCCGCCGCTGCTGCTGGACCTCGCGGGGCAGCTGTTGGGTGCGCCCCGCCACCTGGGCATCCACTCCGGCGGCATGGTCATCTGCGACCGGCCGGTGTCCGAGGTCGTGCCGGTGGAGTGGGCGCGGATGGCCGACCGGACCGTCGTGCAGTGGGACAAGGAGGACTGCGCCGCGGCCGGGCTGGTGAAGTTCGACCTGCTCGGGCTGGGCATGCTCACCGCGCTGCACCTGATGGTGGACCTGGTCGAGACCGTCACCGGCGAGCGGATCGAGCTGCACGAGATCGGCGAGTCCGACCCGGAGGTCTACGCGATGCTGTCGCGCGCCGACTCGGTCGGGGTGTTCCAGGTGGAGTCCCGCGCCCAGATGGCCACCCTGCCGCGGCTGCGCCCACGCAAGTTCTACGACCTGGTCGTCGAGGTCGCGCTGATCCGGCCCGGCCCGATCCAGGGTGGCTCGGTGCACCCCTACATCCGGCGGCGCAACGAGCTCGAGACCTGGGAGCACGACCATCCGCTGCTCAAGCCTGCGTTGCACAAGACGCTGGGCATCCCGCTGTTCCAGGAGCAGATGATGCAGATCGCCGTCGACGTCGCGGGGTTCACCGCGGCCGAGGCCGACGAGCTGCGCCGGGCGATGGGGTCCAAGCGGTCCACCGAGCGGATGGAGCGGCTGCGGGAGCGGTTCTACGACGGGATGGCCGCGAACGGGATCACCGGCGAGCTCGCCGAACGGATCTTCACCAAGATGCTGGCCTTCGCGAACTTCGGGTTCCCGGAGAGCCACTCGATCAGCTTCGCCGCGCTCGTCTACTACTCGGCGTGGTTCAAGCTCTACCACCCGGCGGCGTTCTGTGCGGGCCTGCTCAACGCCCAGCCGATGGGCTTCTACTCGCCGCAGTCGCTGGTGGCCGACGCCCGCAGGCACGGCGTGCGGGTGCACCGGCCGGACGTGAACGCCGGGCGGGCCGACGCCGTCCTCGAGCCCGACGACGACAGCACCGGTGGCCAGGCGGTCCGGCTGGGTCTGGCGGGCGTCCGCACCGTCGGTGCGGACCTCGCCGGGGTCATCGACGCCGAGCGCGACGCGGGCGGGCCGTTCGCGGACCTGCCCGACCTGGCCCGCCGGGTCCGGCTGACCGGCCCGCAGGCCGAGGCGCTGGCGACGGCCGGCGCGTTCGGCTGCTTCGGGGTGGAGCGGCGGGAGGCGCTGTGGGCGGCGGGCGTCGTCGCGGGCGTGCGGCCCGAGCACCTGCCGGGCACCGCCGCCGGATTCGACGCGCCGGCGCTGCCGGGGATGACCGAGGCGGAGCTGACCGTCTCCGACGTCTGGGCCACCGGCGTCTCCCCGGACAGCCACCCGGTGCAGCACCTGCGCGCGGACCTCGACGCGCTCGGTGCGGTCCGGATCGACCGGCTCGACGAGGTGGGCCGCCGCGCCGGCCCGGACACCCCGGCCCGGGTGCTGGTCGGGGGACTGGTCACCCACCGCCAGCGCCCGGCGACGGCGGGCGGGGTGACGTTCGTGAACCTCGAGGACGAGTCCGGGATGCTGAACGTGACCTGCTCGGAGGGACTGTGGGCGCGCTACCGGTCGGTGGCGCTGGGGAGTGCCGCGCTGCTGGTCCGGGGCCGGCTCGAACGCAGCCCGGAGGGCGTGCTGAACCTGCTGGCCGACCGACTGCAGCGGATGCCGCTGGCGGTGAAGGTGGCGTCCCGGGACTTCCGCTGACCGTCCTGCCCGCGGCCGACACCGGGACCGGGCGGCACACCGCGGGCCCCGCCGGAGGAACCGGCGGGGCCCGCGGGTGGGCCGCGACGGGGTCAGGACCTGACGAGCGGTCCGCCCATCGACATCGCGCGTCCGCCCAGGGTCTGGCCGAACGCGTCGAACAGGATGTAGGCGAACACGAGGCAGAACGCGAACGTCGCGATCCCGGCGATCGGGAACAAGCTCGCGTTGCCCGCGGTCACGCCGATGTAGGCCAGTACGAAGGTGATGTCGACGAGCACGAAGCCGATCGTGAACATCAGCGGCAGCCGCAGCGTCGCCAGAGTCAGCAGGACGAACACCAGGGTGAAGGAGAGCAGGTAGGTCGACTGGATCGACCCCACCTGCTCGGTGGACAGCGCCTGCCCGGTCCCGGCGTCGATGATCCAGCCGTTGTTCAGCGCCATGAGCAGCACGCCGAAGCTGGTCCAGAACGCGGAGAAGACGGCGAAGATCGCGGCGGTGACGCTGTCCCCGACGCGCAGCGCGGCCATGGCCGACAGCAACAGGAACAGGCCCGCCGAGAAGGTCAGGATCGGGATCATGCCGCCGGGCAGCGCGGTGGTGTCCAGATAGCCCACGAACCACAGGCCCAGCGTGATGCCGGACGGCAGGAAGCAGATGAGACCCATCAGGGCCGGGTTGCCTGCCGGGGCGGCTGCTGCCGGGGCGGGCGGGGCAGCAGCCTGTGCTCCCGCGGTGTCGCTCTCCACGCTCATGGAAAACTCCTCGTCGAGTTCATGACCGGCCGTGCACCGGTGGTGTGATTCTCCTCTCATGGAGATCGTTCATCGCCCCTCCGTACGGCCAGACCCCGGCCTGTGCCCCGGTTGCACGCGATCGGACCGTCGTCGCAGGTCGCTGGGGCGGCGTCCCCTACCCGCCCGGCACGCGGGCGTCCTCCGGTCAGGTTCGACCGGCCCGGGCGCTGCCTGAGAGGATGCCCGGGTGAGCGCACGCGTGATGGACGGCAAGGCGACGTTGGCGGAGCTGCTCGACGACCTGCGGGGCCGTGTCGAGAAGCTGACCGCCGCCGGGGTGACCCCCGGCCTGGGCACGGTGCTGGTCGGTGACGACCCCGGGTCACACGCCTACGTGCGCGGCAAGCACCGCGACTGCGCCAAGGTCGGGATCACCTCGCTGCAGCGTGAGCTCCCCGCCGACGCGAGCCAGACGCAGGTCGAGGACACGATCGACGAGCTGAACGCCGACCCGACCTGCACGGGCTTCATCGTGCAGCTCCCGCTCCCGGGCGGCCTCGACGCCGGCGCCGCGCTGGAGCGGGTCGACCCGGGCAAGGACGCCGACGGCCTGCACCCGACGAACCTGGGCCGGCTGGTCCTCGGCGAGCCGGGACCGCTGCCGTGCACCCCGCGCGGCATCGTCGAGCTGTGCCGCCGGTTCGGTGTCGAGCTGGACGGGGCGCGGGTCGTCGTGGTGGGTCGCGGCGTGACCGTCGGCCGCCCGCTGGGGCTGCTGCTGACCCGCCGCTCGGAGAACGCGACCGTCACCCTATGCCACACCGGCACCCGGGATCTGACGGCGCACCTGCGGGAGGCCGACGTCGTCGTCGCCGCCGCGGGGAGGGCCGGGCTCATCACCGCCGACCAGATCAAGCCGGGCGCCGCGGTGCTCGACGTCGGGGTGACCCGGACCGACCTGGGTCTGGTCGGTGACGTGGCCCCCGAGGTCGCCGAGGTCGCCGGACTGCTGGCGCCGATGCCGGGTGGTGTGGGGCCGATGACCCGAGGAATGCTGCTGACGAACGTCGTCGAGGCCGCCGAGCGGAGCTTGTCGGAGTGACGGACAGCAGGGGGCAGTGATGGTGGAGACCCGCTCCGGGCACGGTCTGCGGGCCCGGCTGCGGGCGCACTGGCCGCTGCTCGTCGTCCTCGGGGTGTCCCTGGTCGGTCTGCAGCGGGTGGTGACCGAGCACTGGCGCGAGGGGTCCGCGGCGTTGGCGGTGGCGATGCTGGTCGCCGCGGGGCTGCGGGTGGCGCTGCCGCCGGACCGGGTCGGGCTGCTCGCGATCCGCGGCCGCTACGCCGACGCGCTGGTGTACGGCGGGTTCGGCGTCGTCGTCCTGCTGCTCGCGCTGACGATCACGCAGGGCTCGCTGACGATCAGCTGACCCCGCCCCGGTCCGGGCCGGGTTCAGCTCCGGCTGCCGCCGGTCGTCTCGGGCCCGGCGGGACGCCTGGTGGGTGGCCGGCGTGGGCCGGCGGGGCGCTTGCTGCCCGGACGGCCGGGGCCGGTGCTCGTCGCCCGCGGTACTCGCACCGGAGCGCCCGACGGGGCGGGGGAGCGCGGCCCGGTCGGGCTGGTGCGGGGCAGGGCGATGATGATCATAGCTAACGTAATTGTACCGGCGAGTACGGTCGGACCGTGACCGGGGTTGCGCCGGACGGGTCAGTGACGTCGCCCACGGCGTCGCTCATGATCACTCGATGATCGCAACGATCACCCTCCGGCCACCCGGACGGCGGTGTGGTGTCGCGAACGGGTCCACGGATGGTGGTCGTCCCGACACGGCGACGGCCCGCCCTCCCGGTAGCGGGGGACGGGCCGTCGCCGGTGGGGCTACTTGCCGGCGAAGGCGTCGATCGCCGCGTTGAACGTGGCGCTCGGCCGCATGATCGCGTCGGTCTTCGCGCGGTCGACGTAGTAGTAGCCGCCCAGGTCGACCGGGTCGCCCTGGACCGCGTTCAGCTCACCGACGATCGTGTCCTCGGCGGCGGCGAGCTTCTCGGCGAGCGGGGCGAAGATCGCGGCCAGCTCGGTGTCCTCGGTCTGCGCGGCGAGGGCCTGCGCCCAGTACAGCGCGATGTAGAAGTGGCTGCCGCGGTTGTCGAGCTCCCCGACCTTGCGCGACGGCGACTTCCCGTTCTCCAGCAGCCTGCCGGTGGCCTCGTCGAGGGTCTGGCCGAGCAGCTTCGCCCGCAGCGGCTCCTCGGTCTTCGACGCCAGCATCTCCAGCGAGACGGCCAGCGCGAGGAACTCGCCGAGGGAGTCCCACCGCAGGTGGTTCTCCTTCTGCAGCTGCTGCACGTGCTTCGGCGCGGACCCACCGGCGCCGGTCTCGAACAGGCCGCCGCCGTTCATCAGCGGGACGATCGACAGCATCTTCGCCGACGTGCCCAGCTCCATGATCGGGAACAGGTCGGTGAGGTAGTCGCGCAGCACGTTGCCGGTGACCGAGATGGTGTCCTCGCCCTTGCGGGTCCGCTCCAGGGTGTAGCGGGTGGCCTCGGCGATCGGGAGGATCTCGATGGTCAGGCCGTCGGTGTCGTGCTCGCCCAGGTACTTCTCGACCTTCGCGATCAGCTGCGCGTCGTGGGCGCGCGCGGAGTCCAGCCAGAAGACGGCGGGGGAGCCGGTGGCCCGGGCCCGCTCGACGGCCAGCCCGACCCAGTTGCGGATCGGGGCGTCCTTGGTCTGGCAGCCGCGCCAGATGTCACCCTCGCCGACCTCGTGCGACAGCTTCTCCTCGCCCGTGGCCGCGTCGACGACGCGCACGGTGCCGGCGGAGGCGATCTCGAAGGTCTTGTCGTGGCTGCCGTACTCCTCGGCCTTCTGCGCCATCAGGCCGACGTTCGGGACGGTGCCCATCGTCGTCGGGTCGAAGGCGCCGTTGGCCTGGCAGTGCTTGACGGTCTCGTCGTAGAGCGGGGCGTAGGACGAGTCCGGGATGACGAACTTGGTGTCCTGCAGGGCGTCGTCGGCGTTCCACATCTTCCCGGAGGAGCGGATGGCGGCCGGCATCGAGGCGTCGATGATGACGTCGCTGGGGACGTGCAGGTTGGTGATGCCGCGCGAGGAGTCGACCTGGGCCAGGGCCGGGCCGGTCTCGTAGGCGGTGGTGATGGCCTTCTCGATCGCCTCGCGCTTGTCGGCGGGCAGCTTCTCCAGCGCGGTCAGGATCGAGGCGAGACCGTCGTCGGGGTCGGCGCCGACGGAGGCGAGGTCGTCGCCGTAGGAGTCGAAGACGTCGGCGAAGTAGGCGCGGACGGCGTGCCCGAAGATGATCGGGTCGGAGACCTTCATCATCGTGGCCTTGAGGTGCACCGAGAACAGCACGCCCTTGGCCTTGGCGTCGGCGACCTGCTCGGCGAGGAAGGCCCGCAGTGCCTCGCGACGCATGACGGCGCCGTCGAACACCTCGCCGTCCAGCAGCGCGATCTTCTCCTTCAGCACCGTGACGGTGCCGTCGGCGGCGACGTGCTCGATGCGGACCGCGCCGTCACCGGCGGCGGTGAACGAGGTCTCGGAGTGGCGGAAGTCGCCCTCGTCCATGGTGGCGACGTGGCTGGTGGAGTCGGGGCTCCACGCGCCCATCGAGTGCGGGTGCTTGCGGGCGAAGTTCTTCACCGACAGCGGGGCGCGGCGGTCGGAGTTGCCCTCGCGCAGCACCGGGTTGACCGCGGAGCCCTTGACCGAGTCGTAGGCGGCGCGGGCCGCCTTCTCCTGCTCGGTCTGCGGGTTCTCCGGGTAGTCCGGTACGTCGTAGCCGGCACCCTGCAGCTCGGTGATGGCCGCCTTGAGCTGCGGGATCGACGCCGAGATGTTCGGCAGCTTGATGATGTTGGCGTCCGGGGTCTTCGCCAGCTCGCCCAGCTCGGCCAGCGAGTCCGGGACGCGCTGGGCCTCGGTCAGCCGGTCCGGGAACTTCGCCAGGATCCGGGCGGCGAGGGAGATGTCGCGGGTCTCCACGTCGACCCCGGCCTGTCCGGCGAACGCCTCGATGACCGGCAGGAAGGAGTGGGTCGCCAGCGCCGGCGCCTCGTCGGTGTACGTGTAGGTGAGCTTCATCGCGTCCTCAGGCCTGCCTCGGCTCGTCGTGTGTGCTGCCGTGTCCAGCGAGCGGGCCGCGACGGCGCCGGCGGACGGGCCCGGGACGACCGGGCGGGTCCCCGGCGCGGCGACCCGCTGACTGGGCCACACGCTATCTGTTCACCGGCTCCGCACGCCCGTAGGAGTAACCGGCCCGACACCCCCGTGATGGTCGAGCCCGTGGCCGCGGACCGGCTACCGTGGTCGGCGGCAGCGTCCGACGGGAGGGGAACCACGGTGGCGAAGGTCTTCGGGCTCACCCGGAAGTCCCTCCTGAGGGGCTGGCCGCTGGTGGGGCTCATCGGTGTCGGCCTGACGGCCGTCGCACTCGCCTACGGCGGTGTCACGGGCGATCTGGAGACGACCGGCTGCCGTGTCGTCGTGCAGGGCGAGCAGGTCACGGTGCGCGCGGCCCCCGGCAACTCGGCGGCACCGGTCCGCACGCTGCCGGTCGGCACCGAGGTCGCGGCCGAGACGATCGTCGACGGCGGCTTCCGCAAGCTCACCGAGCAGAACCAGTGGGTCCCGGTGGACTCCGTCGCCGCGACCCCGGGCAGCCGGTGCTGAACCCGTCGCGCAGCGTGATCATGGGTGCGGCACAGTAGACGGCGTGAACGCCCTCGCCACGGTCAACGTCAACGGGGTCCGTGCCGCCACCACCAAGGGGCTGCTGGAGTGGCTGGCCGCGACCGACGCGCGGGCGGTCTGCCTGCAGGAGGTCCGGGCCCTGCCCGACGAGCTGCCGGCCGCCTTCCTGGCCGCGCTCGACGCGGGCGGCTGGCACCTGCGGCTGGCGCCCTCGCTGACGGCGAAGGGGCGCAACGGCGTCGCCGTGCTGAGCCGTGACGAGCCGGAGGCCGTACGGATCGGTCTCCCGAGCGGAGCCCGCGGAGCGAGCAACAGCACCGACCCTGCGACCGACCTCGACGGCCGCTATCTCGAGGTGGACCTGCCGGGTGGGCTCACCGTGGCCTCGCTGTACCTGCCCAAGGGTGAGGCGGGCACACCGAAGCAGGACGCCAAGGACGCGTTCTGCGCCGCGTTCGGCGACCACCTGCGCACCGCGTTCGACCGGTGCGCCGCGACCGGCCGGGAGATGGTCGTCGGCGGGGACTGGAACATCGCGCCCACCGAGCTGGACCTGCGCAACTGGCGCGGGAACCGGCGCAACTCCGGTTTCCTGCCGCACGAGCGGGAGTGGTTCGCGAAGCTGCTCGAACACGGCTGGCGCGACGTGGTGCGCGAACGGCACCCGGGCGTCGACGGGCCGTACTCGTGGTGGAGCTACCGCGGGCGGGCCTTCGACAACGACACCGGGTGGCGGATCGACCACCTGCTCACCACGCCCGGGCTCGCCGACGCGGCGTACGAGGCCGTCGTGGACCGGGCACCCGCGCACGACCGGCGCTTCTCCGACCACGCCCCCGTCGTCGTCCGGCTGGGGGCCGTGTGATCGCCGGACGGATGGTCGGCGGCCGCTACCTGCTGCTCGACGAGCTGGGCCGCCGCGGCTTCGGGCCGACCCACCGCGCCGAGGACCGCATCACCGGCCGCACCGTCGCCGTCACCGAGATCGCGCTGCCCCCGGTCGCGGGGGTCCGGGAGCGGCTGCTGACCGAGGTCCGGGCGGCCGGACGGCTGCGGCACCCGTCGGTCGTCGGGGTGCTGGACCTGGTCACCGACCGGTCCTCGGCCGGGGACATGCGCGAGTACCTGGTCACCGAGCACCCGGACGCACGGCCGCTGGGCGCGGTCGTCGAGGCGGAGCCGCCGTCGCCCCGGCAGGTCGTGCTGGTCGGGCGGGACGTGCTGGCCGCGCTGCGGGCGGTGCACGCCGACGGCGGCACCCACGGCGGGCTCGACGCCGACGCGGTGCTGATCACCGCGGAGGGCCGCGCCCTGCTCACCGACGTCGGTCTCGCCCGCGCGGTCGGCCCGCGCCCCGGCGGGACCGGTGCGCCCGCCGCTCCCGAGGGCGCCGACACCCCGGCCGCGGACCTGTGGTGTCTCGGCGTCGTCCTGCGCGAGGCGGTGGGCCCGCGCCCGCCGGCGGGCAGCGCGCTCGCGACGGTCCTGGACGGCCTCACCGCCGACGACCCGGCCGACCGCCCGACCCACGACCGGGCCGCCGAGCTGTTCGAACGCGGTGCCCGGCCCCGGTCCCAGGGTGGGGACCTCGGCCGCAACCGCTGGATCCTGCTGGGCGTGGCCGGGGTGCTGGCCGTGGTCGTCGTCGTGTTGCTGGTCCTCGCCGTCCTCTGAGGAACCGCTGACGAGGAACCTCCGGGGAACCCGGCAGCGGCCGCGGCGCGGTGCGGGCAGGATGTCCCGGGTGAGCCCGAGCGTCGAACACCCCGCCGACCACCCCCGCGTCGCCGCCGTGAAGGAGGCGCTGCGCCGGGCCGGTGCCGATCCCGCGTCGATCGCGGGCCTGGTGCTGTTGCCCGACGCGGTGACCACCGCCGCCGCGGCGGCCGCCGCGCTGGAGGTCGAGGTCGGCCAGATCGCGAACTCGCTGGTCTTCGACGCCGACGGCGCCCCGCTGCTCGTCCTCACCTCCGGCGCGCACCGGGTGGACACCGACCGGGTCGCGGCCCTGGTCGGCGCGCAGCGGGTCGGACGGGCGTCGAAGGAGTTCGTGCGTGAGGCCACCGGGCAGGTCATCGGCGGGGTCGCCCCCGTCGGGCACCCGGCGCCGGTCCGCACCCTGGTCGACGTCGCGCTGGGCGGGTTCGACCGGGTCTGGGCGGCGGGCGGGGTGGCCCGCTCGGTGTTCCCGACGACGTTCGACGAGCTCGTCGCCGTCACCGGCGGCACGCCCGCCGAGGTCGCCTGAGCCCTATTCCCGTACCGGGCGTGATCCATCGCCGGGAAACGGACGGTCGCTGCGGTGTTCCGCGAAACCTAGTGTGGGTGGCATGGCCGATACTCCTGCCGCCCCCGTCCCGGCCGAGGCCGTCCCGCCGGTACCCCTCCCGACCCCCGCGCCCGCCGAGCCGGTCCCCTCGGACTCCGCGTTCCGCCGGGCCCTGCGCCGGGTCCGCGACGGGTCGACCCTCGACGTCACCGAGGCCGCGGTGCTGCTCGCCGCCCGCGGTGAGCACCTGGAGGAGCTGCTCGGCCACGCCGGCCGGGTCCGCGACGCCGGACTCGTCGAGGAGGGCCGCCCCGGCGTCGTCACCTACTCCCGCAACGTCTTCATCCCGCTGACCCGGCTCTGTCGCGACCGCTGCCACTACTGCACGTTCGCGACCGTCCCGCACAGGCTCGAGGACATGTACCTGGAGCGCGACGAGGTCGTCGAGATCGCCCGTCAGGGCGCCGCGCAGGGCTGCAAGGAGGCCCTGTTCACCCTCGGCGACCGCCCCGAGGACCGCTGGCCGCAGGCTCGTGAGTGGCTCGAGGCGCGGGGCTACGACTCGACGCTGGACTACGTCCGGGCGTGCGCGATCGCCGTCCTGGAGGAGACCGGGCTGCTGCCGCACCTCAACCCGGGCGTCATGAGCTGGGAGGAGCTGACCCGGCTCAAGCCGGTCGCGGCCAGCATGGGGATGATGCTGGAGACGACCTCGCAGCGGCTGTTCGAGAAGGGCGGCCCGCACTTCGGCAGCCCCGACAAGGAGCCCGCGGTCCGGCTGCGCGCCCTCACCGACGCCGGCCGCGTCGGCGTCCCGTTCACCACCGGCATCCTGATCGGCATCGGGGAGAACCGCACCGAGCGGGCCGAGTCGCTGTTCGCGATCCGCTCGGCGGCCCGCGCGCACGGGCACGTGCAGGAGGTGATCGTCCAGAACTTCCGGGCGAAGCCGGACACCGCGATGGCGAACGACCCCGACGCCGACCTGCACGACCTCGCCGCGACGATCGCCGTCGCCCGGCTGGTGCTCGGCCCGAAGGTGCGGCTGCAGGCCCCGCCGAACCTCGTCGGCGACGAGCAGGCGCTGATGCTGCGCGCCGGGATCGACGACTGGGGCGGTGTCTCCCCGGTGACGGTGGACCACGTGTCCCCGGAGATGCCGTGGCCGGCCGTCGACGAGCTGGCCGCGATCACCGCGGCCGAGGGCTTCACGCTGCGGGAGCGGCTCACCGCCTACCCGAAGTACGTGCGGGCCGGGTCGCCGTGGATCGACGCGCGGCTGCACGGCCACGTCGCCGCGCTGTCCGGACCGGACGGGCTCGCCCGGCCCGACGCCGTCGTGGAGGGGCGGGCGTGGCAGGAGCCCGACGGCGGGTTCGCCTCGACCGGGCGCACCGACCTGAACTCCACGATCGACACCACCGGGCGCACCGAGGACCGACGCAGCGACTTCGGTGACGTCTACGGCGACTGGAACGAGGTGGCCGCCGAGCTGGAGCACCAGCGCGCCGGGCACGGGGCGGCGCCGGAGCGGCTCGACTCCGACGTCCGGGCCGGGCTGGACCTGGCCGCGTCCGACCCGGCTGCGCTGCTCGACCCGGCGCACGCCGACGCGGCGATGGCCGTGCTGACCGCCGACGGGCCCGCGCTGCGCACCCTGCTCGACCTCGCCGACGACGTGCGCCGGCAGGTCAACGGGGACGACGTCACCTACGTGGTCAACCGGAACATCAACTTCTCGAACGTCTGCTACGTCGGCTGCCGGTTCTGCGCCTTCGCCCAGCGCGAGCGCGACGCCGACGCCTTCCGGCTCTCGCTCGACGAGGTCGCCCAGCGCGCCGCCGAGGCCGCCCGCGACGGCGCCACCGAGGTCTGTGTGCAGGGCGGCATCGACCCCCAGCTGCCGGTGTCGTTCTACGCCGACCTGGTCCGCGCGGTCACCGCGGCCGTGCCCGGGATGCACGTGCACGCGTTCTCCCCGATGGAGATCGTCTCCGCCGCCGCGAAGGCCGGCGTGTCGATCCGGGAGTGGCTGACCGAGCTGAAGGCCGCCGGGCTCGGCTCGATCCCGGGCACCGCCGCCGAGATCCTCGACGACGAGGTCCGCTGGGTCCTGACCAAGGGCAAGCTGCCGGCGTCGCAGTGGATCGAGGTCGTCTCGACCGCACACGAGCTGGGGATCCCGAGCAGCTCGACGATGATGTACGGCCACGTCGACGAGCCCCGGCACTGGCTCGGGCACCTGCGCACCCTGGCGTCGATCCAGGACCGCACCGGAGGGTTCACCGAGTTCGTGCCGCTGCCGTTCGTGCACCACAACGCCCCGATCTACCTGGCCGGAATCGCCCGACCGGGTCCGACGGAGCGCGACAACCGGGCGGTGCACGCGTTCGCCCGGCTCGCGCTGCACGGACGGATCGACCACGTCCAGTGCTCCTGGGTGAAGCTCGGCGACGACCTCGCCGCGGACATCCTGGCCGGGGGCGCCGACGACATGGGCGGCACGCTGATGGAGGAGACGATCTCCCGGATGGCCGGCTCGGAGAACGGCTCCGAGCGCTCGGTCGCCGAGCTCACCGCGATCGCCGCGGCGGCCGGTCGCCCGGTCCGGCAGCGGACGACGACCTACCGCGGCGAGCCCCGCGTGCTCACCCCGGCGTCGGGCGACGGGCCGCGGATGCTGCCGCTGACCCCGGCCTGACCCCGGCCTGACTCCGGCCCGGGCCTGGTTCGAGCCCGGCCGGTCCCGCGTCGCCCTCGGCCGCGTGGGACCGGCCCGGCCGCCGATCGCCGTACGGTGGCGGCATGGGTGTGCTCGGAGAGATGTTCCCGCGGAAGCGGATGCACGAGGACTCGGACGCCGCGCAGGGCGGGCAGCAGTGGCGGCTGGGCCCGATCGACCTCGACAAGGGCGTCGTGAGCGTCGAGGCGGTGACGGCCGAGGCGGTGGGGGACGAGGCCGCCCCGCAGCCCGAGGAGCCGGAGCGGGAGAACGGCCGGGGGAGCCGGGAGAACGGGTGACGTGCTGACCGGGACGACGCCCCGCAGCTGACGCAGCCCCCTCACCGCGCTGCCGCAGGACGTCCGCCCCGGCCGGTGGGCCGACCCCCCGGATCCGGCCCACCCCGCCGACGGTCACACACCCGGGTGCGACTTCGATCGGCAGAGTGAGACAACGGTACGATCTTGCGCAGTCCGGGGTCAAGGGAGGCGAGCGGGTGCGGCCGCAGCAACTGGGCGCCGTCGGGCGCGGTCTCGGCCTGCTCGCCGACACCTGGACGCTGCTGATCCTCCAGCGTGCGTTCCTCGGGGTCAGCCGGTACGCGGGGTGGCGGGAGACCCTCAACATCTCCGACGCGACGTTGTCGGCGCGGCTGCGCGGGCTCGTCGAGGCGGGCCTGCTCGAGACCTGCAGCTACGCCGACGGCGGCCGTGAGCGCCGCGGCTACGTCCTCACCGAGCGCGGCGGGGACATCTGGAAGCTGCTGATCTGCACTTGGGACTGGGAGAAGACCTGGGTCCCGCGCGAGGTCCCGCTGCCCGAGATCGTGCACCGCGACTGCGGGCGCCCCACCCGGGTGCGGGTGTGCTGCGCTACCTGCGGCGGCGAGGTCGGCCCGCGGGACACCGAGGTCGAGCGCGAGCCGTGGGCACCGGGACTGGATGTGCTGGCCCGCCGGCACCCGCGGCGCACCCGCGGCACGCTGCCCGCCGACCCGCTCTCCTTCCTCCCCGGCGCCATGGAGATCATCGGCGACCGGTGGGGCGCCGCGGTCATCGGCGCCGCACTCACCGGCGTCCGGGCGTTCAGCTGCTTCGCCCACGAGCTGGCGATCTCCCCGGAGGTGCTGTCGGACCGGTTGCGCCGCTTCGTCGGGCTCGGGGTGCTCAGCCGCAGCGGCGACGGCGAGTACCGCCTCACCGACAAGGGACGCGCCTGCTTCCCGATCCACGCCTGCCTGGTCGAGTGGTCGCACCGCTGGTGCGGCGCGGACGGCGCCCCGATCGACTTCACGATCCGCCACCGGGCCTGCGGGCAGCCGCTCCGTGTGCGGCTGGACTGCGAGCAGTGCGGGCGGGCGTTCGCCAGGGACTCGGTGTCCCCGGTGTCCCCGGTGCGCCCGAGATGACCGACGGTAGGGAACGATGGCGGGCATGAACGACGCCCACCGTCCCCGGGTGCTGTCCGGGATCCAGCCCACGGCCGACTCGTTCCACCTCGGCAACTACCTGGGTGCGCTGCGGCAGTGGGTGGCCCTGCAGGACGACCACGAGGCGTTCTACTGCGTCGTGGACCTGCACGCGATCACGGTGGAGCACGACCCGGCCGAGCTGGCCCGGCGGACCCGGGTCGCGGCCGCGCAGCTCCTCGGGCTGGGGCTCGACCCGGACCGCTGCACGCTGTTCGTGCAGTCGCACGTGCCGGAGCACGCGCGGCTGTCCTGGATCCTGGAGTGCATCACCGGCTTCGGCGAGGCCGGCCGGATGACCCAGTTCAAGGACAAGTCCGCCAAGCAGGGCACCGACCGGGCGACGGTCGGGCTGTTCACCTACCCGATCCTGCAGGCCGCGGACATCCTGCTCTACCAGGCCGACCGCGTCCCGGTCGGCGAGGACCAGCGCCAGCACCTGGAGCTGACCCGCAACCTCGCGCAGCGGTTCAACCACCGGTTCGGCGAGACGTTCCGGGTGCCCGAGCCCCACATCCCGCAGGCCACGGCGAAGATCTACGACCTGCAGGACCCGACGGCGAAGATGAGCAAGTCGGCGTCGTCGCCCAGCGGGATCGTCGAGCTCCTCGACCCGCCGCGGACCTCGGCGAAGAAGATCCGCTCCGCGGTCACCGACAACGAGCGCGAGATCCGCTTCGACCCGGAGAACAAGCCGGGCATCGCGAACCTGCTCACCATCAACGCGGCGATGACCGACCGGAAGGTCGCCGAGGTCGAGGCCGAGTACGTCGGCCGCGGCTACGGCGACCTGAAGAAGGACCTGGGCGAGATCGTCGCCGCGTTCGCGGAGCCGTTCGCGGAGAAGGTGAACGGCTATCTGGCCGACCCGGCCGAACTCGACCGGGTGCTCGCCCGCGGTGCCACCCGTGCGCGTGAGGTGTCCGGCGCGACACTGGCCGCGGTTCACGAGAGGATCGGGTTCCTCCCGCCCGTCTGAGCCGCGCGCCCGGGGCGGGGAGTACCACCGAACCGGGGGAATGATGGCCGAGAACCGCGCCGCCACGATCGCGCACCGGCTGGAGACCGACGAGGAGGAGACCGACACCTTCCTCGACCGCCAGCGGGAGAAGCATCCGTGGCTGGACCACCTGGTGCGGGCGGGGGAGCGCTACACCGAGAACCACGGCGACCACTACGCCGCGGCGATCACCTACTTCTCGATCCTGGCGCTGGTGCCGCTGCTGATGGTGGGCTTCGCGATCGCCGGTTTCGTGCTGCGGGGGAACCCGGATCTGGTGGCGCAGCTGCGGGACGGCATCACCAGCGCCGCTCCCGGCGACCTCGGCCAGACGCTCGGGCAGGTCGTCGACACCGCGATCAACCGCGCTGGCGCGATCGGCGCGGTCGGTCTGATCGGTGCGCTGTACTCCGGCATCGGCTGGATGAGCAACCTGCGCGAGGCGCTGACCGAGCAGTGGGGTCAGCGCGACGAAGCCCCACCGATGATCAAGCGGCTCGCGTTCGACCTGCTCGCCCTGGTCGGTCTGGGGCTCGCCCTGGTGGCGTCCTTCGCGATCGCCTCGGTGACCGGGGCACTCGGCTCGTCGCTGCTCGGCCTGGTCGGTCTCGGTGACGTGGGCTGGGCCCGGTTCCTGCTCAGCGTCCTGTCGTTCCTGGTCGGCATCGGCGGGAACTGGCTGGTCTTCCTGTGGGTGATCGCGCGGCTCCCGCGCGAGCCCGTCACCCTGCGCAGCGCGGTGAAGGCGGCGCTGCTCGGCGCGATCGGGTTCGCCATCCTGCAGCGCGTCATGGTCGTCTACCTCGCGACCATCGGCGCCTCACCGGCCGGGGCCGCGTTCGGGTCGATCCTCGGTCTGCTCATCTTCATCTTCTTCACCTCCCGGTTCCTGCTGTTCGTCACCGCCTGGGCCGCCAGCGCCGAGGAGAACGACCAGGGTCCCCGCGACCTGCCCGCCCCGGCGATCATCCGGCCGCAGTACGTCGTCCGCGACGGTCCGGGCGCGCTGGCCTCGGCGGGCCTGCTGACCGCGGGCCTGATCGGTGGAGCGCTCGGCCTGCGGGTCCTGGGGCGCCGACGGCGCTGACCGGGTAGGGCGCTGACCGCGGACGGCGCTCACCGGTGCGGCGCCGGCTCGGGCGCGGCGCCGCCTGCGGCACGGTGGCCGTCGTGCGGGTCGTCCGCGGGGCTGTGGGGACGGGGCCCCACGAACTCGCTTACCCGGTAAGCGACTACGCACCAGGCGCCCCCGCGTCCCGCGCCCGGCCCCGGGGTGCCGGGGAGATCAGGAGTGGGATCCCGGGCGGGGCCCGACGAACGTCCAGCCGGCGAACGGTGCGTGGAGGAGAGTCCCCAGGCCGCCGCGGTGGTCCGTGCGTCCGCAGATCGTCGTCCGGGCCCGGGTCAACGACCCCGGCGCAGCCGCGCGGCCACCAGCGCCCCGACGCCGGCGAGCGCGGCGACCCCGCCGACCAGCACCGCGGCCGGAACCGGCGGGGCGCCCGCGGGATCCGGGGCGTCGGCCGTCGTCGCCTCGTCGGTGCGCCCCGTCGCCCCGTCCGCGCCTCCTCCGGACGCCGATGTCGCGCCGTCGGCACCGCCGGCGGGGGCCGCGACGCCCGGGGTCGTTCCCGAGCCGTCGGCGGAACCGGTGGTGCCGGGCTCGACCAGCGTCCCGATCCCGGTGGCCGGGGCGCCGAAGCCCCAGTCCAGCAGGGCCCGGGCCTGGTCGACCATCCGCACCGGCCGTTGCTCGCCGCGCACCACGGCGACGACCAGGCGTCGCCCGTCGCGCTCCATCGCGCCGACGAAGGTGTGCCGGGCGGCGTCGGTGAAGCCGTTCTTCCCGCCGAGGAAGCCGGGGGTGCCGAGCAGCCGGTCGTCGTTGCCGAGCAGGAAGCCGGGCTTGTCGGCGAACCCGGGGAAGGGGATGTTCCGGGTGGTCAGCGCGGCCGCGATCCGCGGCCGTTCCAACGCGGCGCGCAGCAGCAGGCTCAGGTCGTAGGCCGAGGAGGACATCCCCGGGCCGTCGAGACCGGCGGGCGTCGCGGGGCGGGTGTCGAGTGCACCCAGGCCGGCGGCCTCCTCACGCATCGCCGCCAGCGTCGCCGGGACGCCGCCCAGCTCGCGGGCCAGGGCGTTCGCGGCGTCGTTGCCCGAGGACAGCAGCAGCCCGTGCAGCAGCTGGTCGACGGTGTAGCGCCCACCGGGGCCGATCCCGGCCCGGCTGCCGTCGACGTTCGCATCCTCGGTGGTGCCCACGACCACCCGGTCCATCGGCAGCCGCTCGTCGACGACCAGCGCGAGCAGCAGCTTGATCGTCGACGCCGGACGTTCCCGCGCGTGCGGGGCCCGGGCGGCGAGCACGGCACCGGAGTCGAGATCGGCGACCACGTAGGACGCCACCCCCACGGGCGGGGGCGGCACCGACCCGGCGTGGGCGTCACCGCAGCCGTCGAGCCCGCCGACCGCCGGCGACGGCACGGGCAGCGGGGTGACCGGCGCCGTCTCCTCCCGAGCGGGCGGACCGGGCGGGGCGTCCTGGCCCGGACATCCTGCTGTCGCGGTGACCGTCGCGGCGCCGGGCACCCCGCTCGGGGCCGCCGCGGTCCCGGAGGCGGCGGCCGCGGTCCCGGGGTGTCCGAGCAGCGTCAGCACCACGAGCAGCGGCACCACCACGAGGAGCGCGAGCGGCGTGGCACGGCATGCACGTCCTGGGGAGGCGGTCACCGGTGCAGCATGGCCCACCGCCGCACGTCGTCGCACCGGACCGCCGGGGACCGGCACTGCGCGCCGCGGCCTCCGGACGATGATCGCCAGGAGTGGAGCGCCCCGGCGAGTGCACTGCGTCCCGCGCTCCACTCCTGGCGATCATGCCCGGCCGCCGGTCGTGCCCAGTGCCCAGCCCAGTGCCCAGCTCAGTGCCCAGCTCAGTGCTCAGTGGTCAGGGGTCACTGCTCGACGATCTCCTTGACCCGGTCCAGGCTGCGCTCCAGCCCGTCGCGCATCAGGGTCTCGCGGTCCCGGCCCAGGATCCCGCTGCGTTGCAGCAGCCGTACCGGCAGCGCCGCCTCGCCGACCTTCTCCCGCCAGGCGACGACGGTCGTCGCCCCGTCGCCCGCAGGCTCCAGGATCCAGCCCCAGGCCGTCCGCGACTCGGTCACGACGAAGGTGAACCGGTGCGGCGGCTCGCACTCGGTGACCCGGCAGTGCGTCGACCAGCGGATCCGGCCGTGCCGGTTGCCGCCGGTGAATCGCGCACCCACCGCGGGCCCGGTCGCGTCGCCCCGCCACCGCCCCCCCGGTGGCCTCCGGGCTCCACTCACCCGCCCGGGTGATGTCGGAGACCAGCTCCCACACCCGCTCCGGCGGCGCCTGCACCGTACGTTCCGCGCGATCCATCGGTCCTCCTCGACGACAGCGGTCACCTCCCGGTACAAGATCGTCCGGGTGCGCGGACGGTACCGTCCGTCAACCGCTCGACGATTCCGCGTCACGGCCGTGTTTCGAGTTCTGCCGAAACCGTTGTCCAGCAGTTACGGTCCCGTCCGGACACGCGCCGCCGACCGGTGGCGCCGGAGGGGGAGGACACCTCGTGCGGATCAACCAGCGCATCGGAGGCAGGGGCCGGTACGCGACCGCGATCGCGCTCGTGGCCGCGGCGGCACTCACGCTCGCGGGGTGCGCGCGCGACACGGGCGGGGGCGGCGGGGCCCAGGCCGGGGAGTGCGAGCGCGTCGCGCCGCCGTCGGTCCCGGCCGCGTCGGCCCAGCCGGCGCCGGAGGCCCCGAAGGCGGACGCGAGCAGGCTGAAGGTCGGGCTCGCCTACGACATCGGCGGCCGCGGCGACGCCTCGTTCAACGACGCTGCTGCCGCCGGGCTCGACCGCGCCGTCGCCGAGCTGGGCCTGCAGAAGGCCAACACGCGTGAGGCCACCGCCCAGGCGGGCGAGAGCGAGGACGCCGGCACCAACCGCCTGCGCCAGCTCGCCCAGAGCGGGTTCAACCCGATCATCGCGGTCGGCTTCAACTACGCCACCGGCGTGAAGACCGTCGCGACCGAGTTCCCGAACGTCCAGTTCGCCATCGTCGACGACGACACGGTGGAGCTGCCGAACGTCAAGCCGCTGGTCTTCGCCGAGGAGCAGGGCTCGTTCCTGGTCGGTGCCGCGGCGGCGCTGAAGACCTCGACCTGCAAGGTCGGGTTCATCGGCGGCGTCGACAACCCGCTGATCCAGAAGTTCGACGCCGGCTACGCGCAGGGCGCCAAGGCCGTCGCGCCGAGCATCGACGTCGAGTCGGCCTACATCTCCCCGGCGGGTGACTTCACCGGCTTCAACGACGCCACCCGCGCCACCGAGATCGCCTCCGGCCAGTACGACGGCGGTGCCGACATCTCCTTCGCCGCGGCGGGCCAGTCGAACCAGGGTGTCTTCGCCGCCGCGCAGACCGCGCAGAAGAAGGCGATCGGCGTCGACTCCGACCAGTACAACTCGCCGCAGCTGACCCAGGTCCGCGACACGATCATGACGTCGATGATCAAGCGGGTCGACGTGGCGGTCTACGACTACGTCAACGCGGTCGCGGGCAACACGGTCGCCCAGCTCCCGGCGCGGTTCGACCTCGCCAACAACGGTGTCGGCTACTCCACCTCCGGTGGCCAGGTCGACGACATCGTCCCGCAGCTCGAGGCGTACAAGGCCGCGATCATCGCCGGACAGATCGACGTCAAGTCCACGAAGTGACCGAGGAGCGCCACGCGGTCGAACTGCGCGGGATCACCAAGCGGTTCCCCGGCGTCGTCGCGAACGACGGCGTGGACCTCACCGTCACCCACGGTGAGGTCCACGCCCTCTGCGGCGAGAACGGGGCCGGCAAGTCGACCCTGATGAAGATCCTCTACGGGATGCAGACGCCCGACGAGGGCACGATCGTCGTCGACGGGACGGACACGCACTTCCGCAGCCCCGCCGACGCCATCGCCGCGGGGATCGGGATGGTCCACCAGCACTTCATGCTGGCCGACAACCTGACGGTCGCCGAGAACGTGCTGCTCGGTGCCGAGCGCCTGCACGGCATCGGGAAGGCGGCCCGCGCGCGGATCGCCGAGCTGTCCGCGACGGTCGGGCTCGCCGCCCGGCAGGACGCGCTCGTCGAGCACCTCGGCGTCGCAGACCGGCAGCGCATCGAGATCCTCAAGGTGCTCTACCGCGGTGCCCGCACGGTGATCCTCGACGAGCCGACCGCGGTGCTGGTCCCGCAGGAGGTCGACGAGCTGTTCGCGACCGTGCGCGCGATGCAGGGCGACGGCTACACGTTCCTGTTCATCTCGCACAAGCTCGACGAGGTCCGCGCGGTCGCCGACCGGATCACCGTGATCCGGCGCGGCCGCACGGTGGGCACCGCGGACCCGCGGACCGTCACCAACCGCGAGCTGGCGGAGATGATGGTCGGCTCGGAGCTGCCCTCGCCGGAGACCCGCGACTCGACCGTGACCGACCGGGAGGTGCTGCGCGTCGAGGGGCTGGGGCTGCCGAGCCCGGACGGCGGCCGCGACCTGCTCGACGGCGTCGACCTCGTCGTGCACGCCGGTGAGGTGCTGGGCATCGCCGGCGTCGAGGGCAACGGCCAGACCGAGCTCGTCGAGACGGTCATGGGCATGCGCAGGCACGCCCGTGGCCGGGTGCTGCTCAACGGCACCGACATCTCGGCGGCGTCGACGATGTCCCGCCGCGAGGCCGGCATCGGCTACGTCCCCGAGGACCGGTCCCGCCACGCCCTGCTCGGCGAGCAGCCGCTGTGGGCGAACCGGATCCTCGGGTTCCAGTCCCGGCCGCCGATCGCCCGGCGCGGGCTGCTGGACACCGCCGCCGCGCGCACCGACACCGAGCGGATCGTGCGCGACTTCGACGTCCGCACCCCCGGCATCGACGTCATGGCCGCCGCGCTGTCCGGCGGCAACCAGCAGAAGCTCGTCGTCGGACGGGAGCTGTCCGGCGACCCGGTGCTGCTCATCGCGGCCCACCCGACCCGTGGCGTCGACGTGGGCGCGCAGGCCGGGATCTGGGCCGAGCTGCGTCGGGCCAGGGCCGCCGGGCTCGCGGTGCTGCTGGTCTCGGCCGACCTGGACGAGCTGATCGGCCTGTCCGACACCCTCGCCGTCATCTCCGGCGGGCGGCTGGTCGGCACCGCCGATCCCGCGACCGTGACCCCCGAGGAGCTGGGTACCAAGATGACCGGAGCAGCCACGTGAGCCGGCTGCGGGGCGCCGTCGTCGCGCCCGTACTGGCGATCGCGGTCGCCGCCCTGCTGTGCGGGGTCGCGCTGGTGATCAGCGGGGCGTCGCCGTGGACGGCGGTCACGACCATCCTCGGGCAGGTCGGGTCGGGCACGGTCGTCGTGGACACCGTGAACTCCGCCGCCGTCTACTACCTCGCCGCGCTGGCCGTCGCGATCGGCTTCCAGATGCGGCTGTTCAACATCGGTGTGGAGGGCCAGTTCCGGGTCGCCGCCTGCGTCGCCGCGATCGTCGGCGGGACGGTGGCGCTCCCGCCGGTCCTGCACACCGTGCTGATCATGGTGGTGGCGCTGCTGACCGGTGCGGCCTGGGTCGCGATCCCGGCGCTGCTCAAGGCCTACCGCGGGGTCTCCGAGGTCATCTCGACGATCATGCTGAACGCGATCGCCACGGGGCTGATCGCCTACCTGATCCGCGCCGAGACCTTCGGCGAGCTGCGGGGCAACAACATCACCACCCCGCCGATCCCGGAGTCGGGCTGGTTCCCCGGCATCGGGGTCGGCAACGGCGAGATCTTCGGGATGGTGTTCGTCGCCGCCGCGCTGGGCGTGGGCTACTGGTTCCTGCTCGGGCGCACCCGGTTCGGTTTCGAGCTGCGCGCCTCGGGCGAGTCGGCGACGGCCGCCGCGACCGGCGGGGTGAACGCGCGCCGCACGATCGTCGTCGCGCTGCTGCTCTCCGGCGCCGTCGCCGGGCTGGTCGGGCTGCCCGAGCTGCTCGGGCGCGACCACGCCTACACGCTGTCCTCGCCGCAGGGCTACGGCTTCACCGGCATCGCGATCGCGCTGCTGGGACGCAACCACCCCGTCGGCATCGCGCTGGGCGCGCTGCTGTGGGCGTTCCTGGACAAGTCCGCGGTGGCGCTCGACGTCGTCGGCATCCCGCGGGAGATCGTGCTGATCATGCAGGGCCTGATCGTGCTGTCGGTGGTCGTCGCCTACGAGATCGTCCGCCGGGTCGAGCGGCGGGCCGAGCAACGGCGGGTCGCCGCCGCGGCTCCCGCACCGCAACCCGCGGAGGTGTCGTCGTGACCGCGGTCGGAGAACGTGCGCGGACCCTGCCCGGCTGGGCCCGGTCGGCGCTGATCGCGGCCGCGCTCGTCGCGGTCCTGGCGATCACGGTGACGCTGACCGGCCAGACCCAGCTGACCTCCGGCGGCACCGCGTCCGCCGCGGTCCGGCTCGGGCTGCCGATCCTGCTCGCCGGCCTGGGCGGCCTCTGGGCCGAACGCGCCGGGATCATCAACATCGGCCTCGAGGGCATGATGGTGCTCGGCACCTGGGGCGCGGCCTGGGCCGGCTACCAGTGGGGCCCGTGGGCGGCGATGCTCGGCGGGCTGGTGTTCGGCGCGCTCGGCGGGCTGCTGCACGCCGTCGCGACGGTGACGTTCAACGTCAACCACATCGTCTCCGGCGTCGCGATCACCCTGCTCGGCACTGGCCTGACGAAGTACCTGGCCACGCTGGTGTTCACGCCGGTCTCGCAGAACCCGCGCCAGTCCCCGCGGCTGCAGGGGTTCACCGAGTTCTCGATCCCCGGGGTCTCCGACGGCCTCGCGGCGCTGCAGGCCCAGCAACGGGTGTTCGTCTCCGACCTCGCCGGGCTGCTGTCCGGGCTGGTCACCGGTCTGACGCCGATCCTGATCATCGGGGTCGCGCTGGTCCCGGTGAGCTACCTCGTGCTGTGGCGGACGGCGTTCGGGCTGCGGCTGCGCAGTGCGGGCGAGTCGCCGGTGGCCGCGGAGTCGCTCGGTGTCAACGTCGTGCTGCACAAGTACGTCGCCGTCACGATCTCCGGCGCGCTCGCCGGGCTCGGTGGCGCGGCGCTGGTGCTCAACCCCGGCCAGCTCGGCTACCTGGAGAACCAGGTCGGCGGCCGCGGGTACATCGGTCTCGCCGCGATGATCTTCGGCAACTGGCGGCCGGCCGGGCTGCTCGTCGGCTCGGCGCTGTTCGGCTACGTCGACGGCCTGCAGCTGCGTGCCGGGGGCGAGGCGGTGCACGCGCTGCTCTACGGCGCGACGCTGGTCGCGGTCGTCGTCGCGGTGCTGTGGGCGATCCGCCGGATGTGGACCGCCGCCGCCGTCGCGCTCGTCGCGGGGCTGCTGGTGTACGCGATCTACTGGTCGGTCGACACCGTGCCGAGCGAGTTCGCCTCCTACGCCCCGCAGCTGGTGACGCTGATCGTGCTCGCGGCGGCCTCGCAACGACTACGGCCACCGGCCCGGCTCGGCGAGCCGTACCGGCGCGGGGAAGGACGCTAGATGGCAGGTGGGGGACCGTCCGGAGCGGGCGCGGACATGATGCGGCCCGACGCGCCCGTCCCGGACTGGGACGCCCTGCGGGCCGCCGCGGTGCAGGCCGCGGCCTGGGCCTACGCGCCCTACTCCCGGCTGCACGTCGGCGCGGCCGCGCTCGTCGACGACGGGCGGGTCGTCACCGGCTGCAACGTCGAGAACGCCTCCTACGGCCTCGGCGTCTGCGCCGAGGTGACCCTCGCCGGGCAGCTGCGCCTGTCCGGCGGCGGGCGGCTGCTCGCGGTCGCCTGCCGCTCCGGCGACGGCGACCTGCTCATGCCCTGCGGCCGCTGCCGCCAGGTGCTCCACGAGTTCGGCGGCGCCACCCTGCTCTGCGACACCCCGCGCGGGGTGCTGCCGTTCACCGAGGTGCTGCCCGACGCGTTCGGCCCGGAGGACCTGCCGTGAGCTTCTCCGCGGTCGAGGTCATCGCCGCCAAGCGCGACTGCCGCACGCTGTCGAAGGCCCAGATCGACTGGGTGGTCGACGCCTACACCCGCGGTGAGGTCGCCGACGAGCAGATGGCCGCGCTGGCCATGGCGATCCTGCTCAACGGCATGGAGCCCGGCGAGATCGCGCACTGGACCCAGGCGATGATCGACTCCGGTGAGGTCCTCGACTTCGGCGACGTCGGACGCCCGCTGGTCGACAAGCACTCCACCGGTGGCGTCGGCGACAAGATCACGCTGCCGCTGGCGCCGCTCGTCGCGGCCTGCGGGGCCGCGGTGCCGCAGCTGTCCGGGCGCGGGCTCGGCCACACCGGCGGCACCCTGGACAAGCTGGAGGCCATCCCCGGCTGGCGCGCGTCGCTGACCACCGACGAGATCGCCGAGCAGCTCCGCGAGGTCGGCGCGGTCGTCTGCGCGACGACGCCGACGCTCGCCCCCGCCGACCGGCGGCTCTACGCGCTGCGCGACGTCACCGGCACCGTCGAGTCCGTCCCGCTGATCGCCAGCTCGATCATGAGCAAGAAGCTCGCCGAGGGCACCGGCGGGCTGGTCCTCGACGTGAAGGTCGGGTCCGGGGCGTTCATGAAGACCCTGCCGCGCGCCGGGGAGCTCGCCGACACGATGACCGCGATCGGCGCCGCCCACGGCCTGCCGACCACCGCGCTGCTCACCGACATGTCCCGCCCGCTGGGCCGCTGCGTGGGCAACGCCCTGGAGGTCGCCGAGTCGGTCGAGGTGCTGCGTGGCGGGGGGCCCGCCGACCTCGTGTCGCTCACCGTCGCGCTGGCCACCGAGATGCTCGCCCTCGCCGGTCTGCCCGACGCGGACCCGGCCGCGGTGCTCGCCTCGGGCGCCGCCCACGACGTGTGGGAGCGGATGATCGCCGCGCAGGGCGGTGACCCGTCCGCGCCGCTGCCGGTGGCCGCGCACGTCGAGACGGTCGTCGCCGAGCGGTCCGGCACCTTCACCGGTGCCGACGCGCTCGCCGTGGGCACCGCGGCCTGGAAGCTCGGGGCCGGGCGCGCCCGCAAGGAGGACCCGGTGCAGGCCGGGGCCGGGGTCCGGCTGCTGGTCGGCCCCGGCGACGAGGTCCGCGCCGGGACACCGCTGGCCGAGCTGCACACCGACGACGCCGACCGGCTCCCGGCGGCCCGGCGGCTGCTCGCCGGCGCGGCGCTGCTGATCACCGCGGACCCGCCGCCGGAGCGGGACCTGGTGCTGGACGTCCGCCGGGGCGGCTGACCCGCCCGGCCGGGCGTCGTGCGGTCCCCGGACGGCGGCCGGGTCTCCCGGGCGGGCGTCACCGACCCCGGTAGGTCGCCCGTCCGGGACCGTCGGCGAGGAACGAGGCCACCGCACCGCGCAGGTCCTCGCTCGCGAACAGCGGCCCGGAGACCTGGGGCAGTACCGCGTCGGCGGCGCGGACGCCGTCGCGCACCGCGGTCGACACGAGCTGCTTGGTGGCGGCGTGCGCGACCGTCGGGCCCGCGGCGAGACGACGCGCGTACTCCCGGGCGGCCTCGGCGAACCCCTCGTCGGGCAGCACCCGGTTGACCACGCCCCACTGCTCCAGCCGAGCGGCCGGATACCGCTCACCGCCGAACACCAGCTCCTTCGCCCGGGTGGGGCCGGCGCGCTCGGCGAGCCGCTGCGGGCCGCCCATCGAGGGCGTGAGCCCGACGACGATCTCGACCAGCCCGAACGACGCCTGCTCGGCGGCGACGATCAGGTCGCAGGCCAGGGCCAGCTCGAAGGCGGCGGTCAGGGTCAGGCCGTGCGCGGCGAACACCGTCGGTACGGGCAGGTCCTCCAGGGTCTGGGCGAGCCGGATCAGCCGGGCCCACAGCGCGGTGCCCTCCCCGACCGGGTCGGGGCCCTCGGCGATGTCGCGGAACGTCTCCACCTGCACCCCGGCCGACACCACGCGGCCGCGGGCCTCCAGGAGCACGGCGCGGGCGCGGTCGGCGCGGCCGGGCGCGGTCAGCGCGACCAGCTCGGCCACGGCCCGCTCGAACCCGGCGAAGACGGACTCGTCGAAGAGGTTGAGCGGCGGACGGTCGAGGACGACGGCGACGTCGCCGTCGCGCTCGACACGGACGGGGGCGGCGGGTGCGGGAGTGGTCACCGGGCCATCCTGCGTCGCGGCGACGCACGGTGCGGCCCCGGCCCGCCTCCGGCCGCCTCGCGTGGGCCGCGACACGCCCGCGGCTGCGCCGTGCCGCCGGGCGGGTGCGCCCACCGGTGGGTGACGGCCCAGGACGGCACACGACGGCACACGACGGCCCAGGACGGGACGGCACAGGACGGCGCAGGACGGCACGGGACCGGGCGGGCGTCGGCACGACGATTCCGATCCGGCACGATGGACCACGATGCGTGAGGACCGACGAGCGGCGGAGCGGGCGCCCCACCCCGCGGTGGTACGGCACGAGCCGCTGCCCCGACCGGTGATGGGCGCGGACCCCCGACGGACCCCGCGGACGCCTCCCGAGGGCGCCGCCGAGGTGACCCGTCCGCTCGGATCCGGCCGGGTCCCCGACCCGGGGGAGCCGACGACCCCACTGGGACCGGTCGCCGACCCGAGCTCTCCTGCCGGACCGACGGGTGGCCGGCCCCCGGCGCCCCTGAACGGCGCCGCCGTGGGCCCGGGAACGTCGTCGAACGGCACCGCGTCGACCGGGGACGCCCCCGGGGGCGGGGCACCGGTCCCGGGGACATCCGCGGACGGCTCCGCCGCCTCGACGCCGTCCGGCGGGACGGAGCGCACCGGGTCGCTCGTCCGCTCCTCCGGCATGATCGCGATCGCGAGCCTGGTCAGCAGGATCACCGGCTTCGTCCGGAACCTCGCGCTGGTCGCGGTGTTGGGCTTCGCGGTCGTCAACGACTCCTACACGATCTCGAACACGCTGCCGAACATCGTCTACGAGCTGCTGCTCGGCGGGGTCCTGACCAGCGTGATGATCCCGGTGCTGGTCCGCGCCCAGTCCGAGGACGCCGACGGCGGCGAACGGTTCACCCGGCGGCTGCTGACCGTCGTCGGGGCGGCGTTGCTGGTCGCGACCCTGATCGCGATGGCCGCCGCCCCGCTGCTGACCAGGCTCTACCTCGGTTCGGGGGACAACGGGCAGGCCAACCCGGCGCTGGCCACGGCGTTCGCCTGGTTGCTGTTGCCGCAGATCTTCTTCTACGGCATCGGTGCGCTGCTCGGCGCGGTCCTCAACTCGAAGCAGGTGTTCGGGCCGTTCGCCTGGGCGCCGGTGCTCAACAACGTCGTCATGCTGGGCGTGCTCGTGGTCTACGTCCTCGTGCCGGGGGAGATCTCGGTCGACCCGGTCCGGATGGGCGACCCGAAGCTGCTGGTGCTGGGCATCGGGACGACGCTCGGCATCGTCGTGCAGGCGCTGGTCCTGATCCCCTTCATGCGCAGCATCGGGTTCCGCTACCGCCCGGTGTGGGGCTGGGACCCGCGGTTGTCGCTGGCCGGCGGGATGGCCCTGTGGATCGTCGCCTACGTGCTGGTCGGGCAGGCCGGCTACATCGTGACCACCCGGGTCGCCGCCTCGGCGTCCGAGGGGTCGGTCGCGACCTACATGAACGCGTGGCTGCTGCTCCAGGTCCCCTACGGCGTGCTCGGCGTGTCGCTGCTGACCGCGCTCATGCCGCGGATGAGCCGGGCCGCGGCGAAGGGCGACGTCGACCAGGTCGTCACCGATCGCTCGCTCGGCGCCCGCCTGTCCACCGTCGGGCTCGTGCCGATCGCGGCCGTCATGACGGCGTTCGGCCCGGCCCTGGGCACCGCGCTGTTCTCCGTCGGCGCGGGCAGCGGGGCCGGGGCGGAACGCCTCGGCCAGGCCGTCGCATGGTCGGCGTTCGGGCTCCTGCCCTACGCGGTCACCATGCTGCAGATGCGCGTGTTCTACGCGATGACCGACTCCCGCACCCCGACCCTGATCCAGGTCGGCATGGTCGGGGTCAAGATCCCGCTGCTGCTGGCGTGCCCGCTGCTGCTCCCGCCGGAGCAGGTCGTGCTCGGCCTCGCCGCGGCGAACGGGCTCTCGTTCGTCGGCGGTGCCGCGCTCGGGCAGTGGCTGCTGCGTCGTCGCCTCGGCCGGGCCCGCTCCGGTGAGGTGCTGGCCTGCCTGGCGAGGGTGGCCCTCGCCTCGGCCGCCGCGGCCGTCGTCGCCTGGGGGATCACGCGGCTCGTGGACCCGGCGCTCGCGGACTGGCCGGACGTCGCCCGGGCCTGGACGCTGCTGGTCGGGGGCACGCTGATCGCCCTGCCCCTGGCCGTGGTCGCGATGCAGGTGCTGAGGGTCCGGGAACTCGACGCCGTCTTCCGGCGCTTCGCCCGCCGCTGACCCGGGGCGGCACCCGTTCCCCGGCGCGCCCTCGTCCCCGGCGCGCGTGTCCCGGGCATGTCCCCGGCGCGTCCTCTCCAGTACGTCCCCCGCCGCGTCCCTCCGGTGCGCCTACGGCCGTGGCGCGGGGCCGGGTGCCGGGCGGGGCCGAGATCCAGGCCGGGGGACAGAGAAGAGCCCGGCGGGGATGCCGGGGCCGGACGCGGCGACGCCGCGCCCCGGAGCGGGACGCGGCGTCGCCGTGGTCGTCGTGCGCGCGGACGGCGCGCGGGCTCAGTCGTCCGGGTCGTCGCCGACCAGGTCGGCGGCGGAGGCACCGTTCTGGCTCTTCACCGCGACCTTCGCTCGCCCACGGCGCTGGGCCGGGCGGGGCGGGGGCGGCGGGGCCTGCTGGGCGTACTGCCCACCCCGGCCCATGATCAGCTCCGCGAAGGTCGCCATGGCCTCGTCGAGCTGGCTGGCGTTGCGGCGCTCGGACTCGGCGTTGGCCTTGGTGACCAGGTCGGTGACCGCGCCGGTGTCCGGCCGGTCGCGCAGCACCGTGTCGATGCCGGCCAGCCGGTCGTCGACGCCGGCGGAGAGCGTGGAGACGTCGCCCGTCAGCTTCTCCAGGCGGGTGTCGACCTCCCCGGTCAGCTTGTCGAGGCGGGTGTCGACGTCGCCGGTGAGCTTGTCGAGCTTCCCGTCGACGCTCTCGCCGAGCGCGTCGAACCGGCCGTCCACGGCCTCCGACAGCGACGTCAGCCGCTCGGTGACCGAGCCGTCGAGCTCGCCCAGGCGGTCCTTGAGGGACCCGCCGAGCTTGCCGACCCGCTCCTTGACCGACCCGTCCAGGTCGGTCAGCTTGCCGTCCAGCCCGGACTCGACCGAGTCGAGCCGCGTGCCGACCTCCTCCAGACGGGCGGAGAGGGCCTCCAGCCGCTCGGTGAGGGCGTCGAACGCGGGGGTCGGGTCGACGGCCGGGCGCTGGGCCAGGTCCTCCAGGCGGCGGTGCAGGCCCACCGAGGTGTCGCCCAGCAGGTTGCGCAGGCCCTCGCCGGTCTCCTCGAAGGAGTGCACGGCCGCGTCGAGCTGCTCGCGCACCTGACGCTCGACGCCGTCGATGCGCTCCTTGATCGGGGAGGCGACGGCGTTGGGCATCGCGTCGAGCCGCATCTCGTGCCGGTCGAGCCGGTTGTCGAGGTCGTCGAGGCGCTTGTGCAGGCCGCCCAGGCGGTCGTCCAGGCCGTCCATCCGGCCCGAGACGCCCTCGAGGCGCCCACCCATGCCGTCCAGCCGCCCGTCGAGCTGGGCGATCGGCTTGGCCAGCTTGTCCGGCAGGGACTCGATGGCCCGGGTGATCGCGCCGAGCACGATCTCGGTGTTGTCGAGCTTGGAGACCGTCTCGTCGAGGCGCTCGGCCAGGACGTTCAGCTCGGTCCGGTCGGGGAGCTCGGTGAGTTTCTTGCGCACGGTGCCGATGGCGTCCAGGGCCGCCAGCCGGGCGTGGATCTCGTCGAGGGAGTCGAAGATCTGCTGCTGTTCGCTGTCACGGATCTCGGCCGCCCGCATGAGCATGCCGCGCATCCGGTCGAACGAGAGGTTCGAAGTGTCGCTCATGGCACCTGCTGCGCTTCCTCTGAGCCAAGTGGGGAGTGCCCAGAGGGTAGCGACCGCCGGACGAGGGTCGACGGACGGTGTTGTGTTGAGCCGTCCGGGGCATGTCTCCGCGCCCGGATCGAGTGCCGATCATGGCAGGTCCGGGCGCCGGTCGTCGCGCGCCACGCCGCTCGGTACGGTGCGCGAGTGGCAGATCCCACCGGTCCCGCCCCGGTCACCCCCGACACCGTCCGCCGCGCTCCCAAGGTGCTCCTGCACGACCATCTCGACGGCGGCCTGCGCGTCGGGACCGTCATCGACCTGGCCCGCGAGTACGGCTACGACAAGCTCCCCACCACCGACCCCGGCGAGCTCGCGGCCTGGTTCCTCGGCGCCGCCCACTCCGGCTCGCTGGTCCGCTACCTCGAGACCTTCGGGCACACCGTCGCGGTGCTCCAGACCCGCGAGGCACTGACCCGGGTGGCGGCCGAGGCCGCCGAGGACCTGGCCGCCGACGGCGTCGTCTACGCCGAGGTCCGCTTCGCCCCCGAGCTGCACGTCGAGGGCGGCCTGGACCTCGACACCGTCATCGCCGCCGTCCTCGACGGGTTCCGGATCGGCACCGCCCGCGCCGCGGCGGCCGGCAACACCATCCGGATCGGCACCCTGCTCACCGCGATGCGGCACGCCGCGCGGTCGCGGGAGATCGCGGAGCTGGCGGTTCGGCACCGCGACGCCGGCGTCGTCGGCTTCGACATCGCCGGCGCCGAGAAGGGCTTCCCACCCACCCGCCATCTCGACGCCTTCGAGTACGTCCGCCAGCAGAACGCGCACGTGACCATCCACGCCGGTGAGGCGTTCGGGCTGCCGTCGATCTGGGAGGCGATCCAGTGGTGCGGCGCCGACCGCCTCGGCCACGGCGTGCGGATCGTCGACGACATCGAGGTCCGCGAGGGCGAGCCGCCGCGCCTGGGCCGGCTGGCCGCCTGGGTCCGCGACAGCCGGATCCCGCTGGAGATGTGCCCGACGTCGAACGTCCACACCGGGGCCGCGACGTCGCTGGCCGAGCACCCGATCGGGCTGCTCACCGCGCTGCGGTTCCGGGTCACGGTCAACACCGACAACCGGCTGATGTCGGGCTGCACGATGACCAGCGAGATGTACGACCTGGCCGAGACCTTCGGCTACGGCTGGGACACCCTGCGCTGGTTCACCGTCAACGCGATGAAGTCGGCGTTCATCGGCTTCGACGAGCGGCTGGCGCTGATCGAGGACGTCATCAAGCCCGGGTACGACGCCCTGTCCCGTTAGTGCTCCCGCAGCCGGGCCTCGAGCCCGGCGACGAGCTCGCCCCAGGCCTGCGCCTCCTGGGTGAACGGCGGGCTGGGTGCCATCCGGGTCGGGTCCGGCCGCACGACGAACGACACGAGCCAGCCGAGGCTGCTGGACTCGGCGAGGGCCTCGGCGGGCTCGGGGTCCCCGGCCCACTCGCCGACGTCGGTCAGCAGCTCCGTGGCCAGGTCGAGCTGGACCGGGTCGAGGTCGAGCACGCCGTCGGCGAGGTCCTGGCCGATCCCGGTCAGCACGTAGGTGTTCATGTCCTCGACGCCGCCGTCGAGCTCGCCGACGGCGGCCGCGTCGAGCACCTCGGCGAAGGTGACGGCCGCGGTCAGGTCGGTCCCGGTGACGGCGGGGTGCTCCCGGTCGGCCAGCGCCCGGAACAGCGCGCGCTCGGAGTCGAACACGTCGATCCGGCCGTCGGAGCCGAGGAAGACCGGCTTGTCGTCGAGGTAGCAGCGCAGGCTGACCACGGAGCGGTCGCCGATCTCGATGCGGATCGGGTCGATGCCGACCTCGGCCCAGAAGCCGGTCGGCTCGTCCTCGGCGGCGTCGGCGTCGTCGGTGCCCGCGGCGAGCGCGGCGGCCTCGAGGGCCTCGTCGTCGTCGAGGGGCTGCTCGGCGAGGCGGTCGCGGAGCTCCTGCTCCTCGGCCCGCGCCTTGTCCAGCGCGCCGGCGTCGATCTCCGGAGTGGCGACGAGGTCGTCGACGGCGTCCACGATCCCGTCCCAGTGCGTCGCGATCGCCTCGGACAGCGCGGTCCAGCGCCGGGCCCCGTCACGCCCGGCGAAGGCCTGCTCGCCCTCGCGCAGCAGCGCGAACGTGGGCTCGCCGTCGAGCGCGGCGATCACGTCGGTGAGGTCGCAGACGTCGGCCAGCGACCGGACGATCGAGACGGTCTCGTGCAGCTCCTGCACGGTCGCCGCGTCGGGGTCGGCGGCGGCCAGCTCCGGCAGACCCACCAGGTCGTACCGGTGCACGGCGTCGGGGGTCAGCTCGGCGACCGCGAGACCGGGGACCGCGGACCACGCGGGGTGGTCGACCAGGTCGTGCTCGGGCGCGGTCCGGACGAACGCGGCGAGACCGGCCACCTCGTCGAAGACGAACACGTGCTCGTCGTCGCCGAGGAAGGCTTCCCACTCCTCGCCGTCCTCGCGCCAGGGGGGAGCCCACAGGGTGACCACGTCGCCCCGGGTGAGAGCGAGCCGGATCGGGACGATGTCGCTTGCCACGGGGCGAGCCTATCGTCGCGTCCTTCCGCCGGCCGGTCCCACCACCTCGGGTGTCGCCGGCCCGGCGGATCACGGTCCTGCGGGGTCAGGCCTGGGAGTGCAGTCGGACCACTCCGATGGACACGTCCTCGAGTCCACCCCGGTCGAAGTCGCGGCGCAGCTGATCGGCCTTGATGGTCGCCGTCATCCCGTCGAACGGGCCGTGTGCGTCCACCTCCCCGGTCTGCGGGTCCACCGCCAGAACGACGTATCCGTCGCACTGCGTGAGCTTCTCGGCAGCAGCGATCAACGTCTGCTCCTCGGAAGTCGTGTTCTCCGGCATCGGATCACCTCCTTGTTGTCTAGTACAGCGTCGGCGGTGCCCTCGATGTGACACCGTTTCGGCCATACCACCCGTTCGGGTCAGGTGAATCGCGAGATCGGCGACCCCGTGTGCTGATCGTGGCACTCCTCGCGGTCGGTCACGCGATCCGGGGAACGAGACGTGCTCGGCCGGACACCGTTGGTGATCACGGGTCGGTGCGGAGATCGGCTGTCACGCAAGGTCTGCGAGGGTGTCCCCGGCCTCACCCGGCAGGACGAGAGGGTGCATCCGGCCGGTTCTGGCGTCACTCGTCGGTGAGCGGCTGCTTCTCACGCTTCGTGAACCGTGACACGAACCAGTGTCAACGTTCGTGGATGACGTCCCGGTGTCCTTCCGGTCACGGGACGGCATCGTCGCAGGATGCGCGGCGCGTCCCGGCGGGCGGGGTCCGCCCGCAGCGGGTGACGGCACCGGATCGGTGGGCCGGGCGCCTCCGCACGGGGGATCTCCCGGGGGCCGGACCGCCGTAGGCTGTGCGCCCGTGGACACGATCGTCGTCGACCACCCGCTCGTGCGGGCCCGGCTCAGCACCATGCGGGACGCCCGCACCGACAACGCCACCTTCCGGGCGGCGTTGCGCGAGCTCACCCTGATGCTGGTCTACGAGGCCACCCGCGCGGCGCCGCTCACCGAGGACCGGATCCACACCCCGGTCTCGCGGACGGTCGGCCACCGGCTCGCCGTCCCGCCGGTGCTGGTCCCGGTGCTGCGGGCCGGGCTGGGGATGGCCGAGGCCGCGCTGAACCTGATCCCGGACTCGCAGATGGGCTTCGTCGGCATGGCCCGCGACGAGACGACCCACCAGCCGGTGCCCTACATGGAGTCGCTCCCCGACAGCCTCGTCGGCCGGCCGGTGTTCGTGCTCGACCCGATGCTGGCCACCGGCGGTTCGATGGTGCACACCGTGGAGCTCCTAACCCGCCGCGGCGCCGACGACGTGACGATCCTCTGCGCGCTGTCCGCGCCGGAGGGGGTGGAGCGGCTGCGCGCGTCCGGGCTGCCGGTCCGGATGGTGACCGCCAGCATCGACGAACGGCTCAACGACTCCGCGTTCATCGTCCCCGGCCTCGGCGACGCCGGGGACCGCCAGTTCGGCGCGGTCTGAGCCGGCCGTGAGGCCCTCCCGGCGCGTCCTCACCGGGGTCGTGGCGGCGGTGGTGGCGGTCGCGCTGTCCGCGCTGCCCGCGGCGGACCGGCCGGAGGACGTCGAGGTGCCCGCCGCCGTCGACGATCCCGGGGTGGTGCGGGTGATGCCGCTGGGCGCGTCGTCGACGGTCGGGGTGGGGAGTCCGGCGACGGCCGGCTACCGCCTCCCGCTGTGGCAGCGCCTCGCTGCCGACGGCGTCCGCGTCGACTACGTCGGCTCCCGCAGCTCCGGCCCGGACGCGCTGCCCGACACCGACCACGAGGGCCGCTCCGGCTGGACGGCGGCCCGGATGGTGCCGATGACGGGTGGCTGGGTGCTGGCCGCGCAGCCGGACGTCGTGCTGCTGCACGCCGGCACCAACGACCTGCTGCAGGGGGCCGGCGCACGGGCGACGGCGGCGAGCCTGGACCGGTTGCTGGACCGCGTGTTCGCGGCCGCACCGCACACCCACGTGATCATGGCCGGGGTGTGGGCACCGCTGCCGAAGCAGCGGGCCGAGCGGGCGCGGCTGGCCGAGTACCTGCCCCGCGTCGCCGCGGCGCACCGGGCGGCGGGCCACTCGGTGGAGTTCGTGGACACCGCCGCCCTGTTCCCCGCCGGGCGGACCGCGGACGGCCTGCACGCCGGACCGGACGCCTACCGCACGATCGCGTCGATGTGGGCCGACCGGATCGAGGCGCACCTCGGGGTCCGGCCCGCCACCGGGCGCCGGTGACCGGGGTCAGTCCTCCGGCATGACGGTCGCGGCCACGACGGCGCCCAGCTCGCGGCACGCGGCCCGGGCGGCGGCGTCCGGGGGGCCGGCGACCTCGACCGGCACGGCCGCCGCGGTCCAGCCCATCGCCTCGGCGATCGTCGTCACCGAGCGGGTCGCACCCGAGGTGTCCGAGCCGCCGTGCACCCACAGCCCGTAGGGCAGGCCGCGGGTGTCGTCGGCGCAGACGTAGAAGACCTGGTCGAGGAAGTGCTTGAGCGCGCCGGACATGTAGCCGATGTTCGCCGGCGTCCCGAGGACGACGGCGTCGGCGGCGAGCAGGTCGCTCGCCGTCGCGGCCAGGGCGGCGCGTGCGACGACCTCGACCCCGGTGATGTCCGGGTCGGCCGCTCCCGCGCGGACCTCGGCGAGCAGCTCCGCGGTCGCGGGGGACGGGGTGTGGTGGACCAGGAGCAGGCGGGCGCTCATTCGGCGAGCATCCCGTCGACCTCGGCGCGCACCGCGGCCAGGCGCTCCGCGGCGACGGCCCGCGACGCCGGCACCGCGGCCACGTCGCCGGTGGGGTCCAGGGCGACCTCCAGGTAGGCCTTGAGCTTCGGCTCGGTCCCCGACGGGCGGATCACCACCCGGGTCCCGGGGCGGCGCAGCCGCAGCACGTCGGGGGCCGGGCGGTCGGCCTCCCAACCGGCCGGGGGCGCGGCGCGCAGCCGGGCGACGGCGGCGTCGCGCTCGGCGGGGGCCATCCGGATCGAGACGCCCCGGGTGGCGTGCACGCCGAACTCCGCGGCCAGCTCGTCGAGCCGCCGTGGCACCGACGACCCGGCCGCGGCGAGCCCGCGCACCAGGTCCGCGGCGACGACGGCGGCGGAGATGCCGTCCTTGTCCCGGACGCCGTCGGGGTCGACGCAGAGCCCGATCGCCTCCTCGTAGCCGAAGACCAGCCCGGCACCGGCCCGCACGATCCACTTGAAGCCGGTGAGGGTCTCGGCGAACCGGGCCCCGCGGGCCCGGGCGATGCGGGCGAGCATCGACGACGACACCACGGTCGTCGCGACCAGCGGGTCCGGCGTGGTCCCGGTCCGCAGCAGGTGGTCGCCGAGCAGCACGCCGGTCTCGTCGCCGGACAGCATCCGCCAGCCGTCACCGAAGGCGACGCCGAGCGCGCACCGGTCCGCGTCCGGGTCCAGCGCGACGGCGAGGTCCGCGCCGCTCTCGGCGGCCAGCGCGAGCAGCGCGTCGGTGGCGCCGGGCTCCTCCGGGTTCGGGAAGGCGACCGTCGGGAAGTCGGGGTCGGGCACGGCCTGGCTCGCGACGACGGCGACGTCGTGCACCCCGGCCCTGGCGAGCGCGGCGACCGCGGTCGCGCCGCCGACCCCGTGCATCGGGGTGAGCGCGATCCGCGGCGCGGGCGACCCGGTGTTCGCCGGCAGCGTCGCGATCCGGTCGAGGTAGGCGCCGGTGACCTCCGCCGGGTCCGGCAGCGGACCGAGCGGGACCGACACCGCGGGCGGTGCGGCGGTGATCGCCTCCTCGATGGCGGCGTCGTCGGGGCCCACGAGCTGCGCGCCGTCGGCGAGGTAGACCTTGTAGCCGTTGTCCGCGGGCGGGTTGTGCGAGGCGGTCACGGCGATCCCGGCGACCGCGCCGAGGTGCCGCACCGCGAACGCCACCAGCGGGGTGGGGACGGGGCCGTCCAGCAGGGTCACGGTGAACCCGGCGCCGGTCAGCACGCGGGCGGTGGCCTCGGCGAACGCGGCGGACCCGTGCCGGGCGTCCCGGCCGACGACGACCCGGCCGGTGCCCGCGGTCCGGGCCAGGTGGGCGGCGAGCCCTGCGGTCGCCCGGGTCACGACGGCGACGTTCATCCCCGACGGCCCGGCCCGCACCGGCCCGCGCAGCCCGGCGGTGCCGAAGCGCAGCGGCCCGGACAGCCGGTCGGCCAGGTCGTCGACCGCCTCCCTGGCGCCGTCGCCCCCGGCCATCGCGGTGGCCAGGACGCGCTGCAGCTCCGTGCGGGTGGCCGGGTCGGGGTCGTCGGCGATCCAGCGCAGCGCCGCGTCGCGCAGCGGTCCCGGGAGCACCATCAGACGCGGCCGACGAGGTCGCGCAGCAGCGAGCCCATCCGGGTCGCAGCGGCGGCGCCGGCGTCGAGGACCTCCTGGTGGTTCAGCGGCTGCCCGGACAGGCCCGCGGCCAGGTTGGTGACCAGCGAGATCCCGGCGACCTCCAGGCCGGCGGCGCGGGCGGCGATCGTCTCGGCGACGGTGGACATGCCGACCAGGTCCGCGCCCAGCGTGCGCAGCATCCGGATCTCGGCCGGGGTCTCGAAGTGCGGGCCGGGCAGCCCGGCGTAGACGCCCTCGACCAGCGACGGGTCCAGCTCGCGGGCGGCGGCGCGCAGCCGGGGGGAGTAGGCGTCGGTGAGGTCGACGAAGTGCGCGCCCTGCAGCGGCGAGCGGGCGAGGAGGTTGAGGTGGTCGGCGATCAGCACCGGCTGCCCGACCGACAGGCCCTCGGTGATGCCGCCCGCCGCGTTGGTCAGCACGACCGTGCGGACACCGGCCGCCGCGGCGGTGCGGACGCCGTGCGCGACCGGGTCCATCCCGTGGCCCTCGTAGAGGTGGGTGCGCCCGAGCAGGACCAGCACCCGGGTGTCACCGATGCGCAGCGAGCGGGCGGTGCCGCCGTGGCCGACCGCGGACGGCGCGACGAAGCCGGGCAGCTCGGCCATCGGGACCTCGGCGTCGGGGGTGCCGAGCACGTCGGCGGCCGGGCGCCAGCCGGAGCCCAGGACCACCGCCACGTCGTGGGTGTCGGTGCCGGTGCGGCGGGCGAGCTCGGCGGCGGCGTCGTGGGCGCGAGCGGTGGGGTCGGCGGTGTCGGCCATGGGCGCCAGCCTAGGGGGCGCCGGCGCCGTGGCCGGCTCAGCCCGGGGTGGCGCGGAAGCCCGAGGCGACGGCGTCGAACAGGCCCGCGACGGCGTCCTCGGCGCGCCCGGCGGGGGAGGTCAGCTGCAGGACCCAGACCCCGCCCTGCCGGTCGCGGCCGGGGACGATGCGCATGAGCGTGCTGCGCTGCGCGCTGCCGCTGCCGGTGGTGAGGGCGACCTGGCTGGAGCCGTCGGGCAGCTGCTCGACCGGCCCGGCCTCGACCGGGTCGACGCCCAGCGCCTCGGGGGTGAGCGCGTCGGTGACGGCCTGCACCGAGGTGGCCGCGCGGACCGACAGCTCCTGACGGCCGTCCGGGCTGACGAAGCGGACGACGACCGACCCGTCCGGGGTGGGTGAGCGGAACTGCGTCCAGCCGTCGGGGACCGGCACGGTGAAGCCGAGTGGGTCCGGGTAGGTGGTGCGCAGCGACCGGTCGGTGGCGACGGTGACCGTCGACAGCGGTTCCTGGCCGGCCAGCGCGCGGACCCCGGTGAACCCGGCGAGTGCGCCGAGCAGCACGAGCAGCGCGCCGCCGAGCACCAGCGGGACGGCACCGAGCACGGTGGTCGGGCCGGTCGCCGCGACCCGGGCGGGCGCGGCCCCCCGCGACGACGGCCGGGCCGGACGCGGGCGCTCCGCGGGCGGCGGTGCCGGTGCGGGCACGGGGTCGGCGACCGGGGAGCGGCCGTAGGTGCCGGTCCCGGTGGGCCCGAGCGGGCCGGGCGGTGCCGGTGCGGGCACCCGCGGCGGGGCCGCGGTCCCACCGGGCGGTGCCGGCACCCGCGCCATGACGGTCGGCACGTCCGGGGAGCCGGGGAAGATCGGGTCGTCGGGGTCGGCGAGCAGCGGGCGCAGCCGGGCCCGTACCTCGTCGAGCGGCATGCGGGCGGCGGGCTCCTTGACCATCAGCCCGGCGATGACCTCGGCGACCGGGCCGGTGACCGTCGGCACGGGGACGGGGCCGTCGACGACTTCGGTGATGGTGCGGACCGGGTCGCCGTCGACGTCGTAGGGCGGGCGGCCCTCGACGGCGGCCCAGAGCGTCGCGCCGAGGCCCCACAGGTCTGCGGCCGGGGTGACCGGCTGGCCCGCGGCGACCTCGGGGGCGATGTAGGCGGGCGAGCCGAGCACGAGGCCCGCGGAGGTCATCGGCGCGTCGGACTCGTTGCGGGCGATGCCGAAGTCGGTGAGCTTGATCCGGCCGTCGTCGGAGATCAGGACGTTGCCCGGCTTGACGTCGCGGTGGGTGATCCCGGCCCGGTGCGCGGCCCGCAGCGCCGCCGCGGTGCCGTGCCCGACGACGCCGGCCTGCGCGGCGTCGAGCCTGCCCAGCTCGGTGATCGCCGCGGCCAGGTTCTTCGACGGCACCAGCTCCATGACCACCAGCGGCTCGTCGCCGCCGGAGTCGAGCACGTCGAAGACGGTCACGACGTTGGGGTGCGACAGCCCGGCCAGCGCCCGGGCCTCCCGCATGATGCGTTCCCGCAGCTCCAGCTTCTCCCCGGCCGGGATGCCGTCGGGGATCTTCAGCTCCTTGAGCGCGACGCGGCGGTGCAGGACCTCGTCGAAACCCGACCAGACGGTGCCCATCGCGCCGCTCCCGAGCGGACCGTCGACGCGGTACCGCCCGGCGAACTGTCGGCGCTGGACCTCGCCCTCGGGAACGGACACGGCGCCGATTGTTCCATCGTGCCCGCGCGGCCCGTCCCCGCACACCGCCTCCGGCCGTGATCGTCACCGCCGGTGCGCAGGAGTGACGGTAGGTGACGGCGCCGGCCGGTCCGGACGGCGGACGGCGGCCACGGCGGGCCGGGCGTGCCGACGGTCACGGTCCGGTGGCGTTCCGGCCGCGGTCCGGTGTCGTCGTCGGCCACGCGTCCCGTGACGGGCGCCCGAACCGCCGGTGAACGGCGAGGACGCCCGTTCGCCGACGGGAGGAGCGGTCGCCCGAGCCCGTTCACCTGGGGAGGTGAACCCGCTGGCAGCACCCCGTCGACCCCTTGCCGCGCGGAGGCGTGAACGGACGATTTCGACTGGAACACCGCCGGACGGGTGAGCACCATCATGAGTGGTGGGACACGACCGATCGCCGTCCGCGTCGACCGCGGGCAGGCGGGCCGTTCCGGCCGGAGGCCAGTACGAGGAGGACAAGGTGACTGCGCTGCAGACCCGCACCGAGCTCCCGGAGATCACCGATCTCGCGGTCGACGATCTCGGCGTCGGCACGGGTCCGGCCTGGCTGGAGTCGTGGATGCGGGCGCACAAGGGCGAGATCGTGGGCTGGCGCCGCGCCATCCACGCCCAGCCCGAGCTGGCCCGTCGCGAGCACCTCACGACCGCGCGGGTCGCGGAGACCCTGGTGCGGGCGGGCCTGGAGCCGCGCACCCTCGCCGACGGCACCGGCGTCGTCTGCGAGGTGGGGTACGGCGAGCCGCTGGTCGCCCTGCGCGCGGACATGGACGCGCTGCCGCTGCAGGAGCAGACCGGTCTCCCGTTCGCCTCCGAGGTGCCCGGTGTCATGCACGCCTGCGGGCACGACGCGCACACCGCGATGCTGCTGGGTGCGGCCCTGGCGCTGCAGTCCGCGCCGTCGCTGCCCGGCCGGGTCCGGCTGGTGTTCCAGCCGGCCGAGGAGGTGCAGCCGGGCGGCGCGCTCGACGCCGTCGGCCAGGGCGTGATGGAGGGTGTGCAGCGGATCTTCGCGCTGCACTGCGACCCGCGTCTGGAGGTCGGGCGGCTCGGCACCCGGGTCGGGCCGATCACCTCGGCCTGTGACCTCATCGAGGTCCGGCTGACCTCACCGGGTGGGCACACCTCGCGCCCGCACCTGACCGCCGACCTCGTGCAGGCGCTCGGGCTGCTGGCCACCCAGGTGCCGCTGCTGCTGACCCGCCACGTCGACCCGCGCTCGGGCACTGTCCTGACCTGGGGTGCGGTGCACGCCGGGGACGCGGCGAACGCGATCCCGCAGTCCGGGCTGCTGCGCGGCACCCTGCGCACCGCCGACCACGCGACCTGGACCGAGCTCGAGGAGAAGCTGCGGGCGCTCGTGGCGGCCGTGCTCGCCCCCACCGGTGTCGGCTACGTGCTCGACCACGTCCGCGGTGTCCCGCCGGTCGTCAACGACGAGGTGTCCACCGGGATGCTGCGCGACGCCGCGGTGACCGTCGGCGGCGAGGCCGCCGACGCCTCCACCGAGCAGTCCTCCGGCGGCGAGGACTTCGCCTGGTACCTGGAGCACTCCGCGGGCGCCATGGCGCGGCTCGGGGTGTGGTCGGGCACCGGCAAGCAGCGCGACATCCACCAGCCGACCTTCGACCTCGACGAGCGGGCCCTGCCGTTCGGCTCGCGGGTGCTGGTCCAGGCCGCGCTGTCCGCGCTGGCACAGGCGGCCTCCTGAGCCACTGACGCACCCACCGACCCACCGCCTCCCGCGGTGAACGACGACGGCCCGGCCTCCGCACGTGCGGAGGCCGGGCCGTTCTCGTCGGCCGGTGGGCCCGGTCAGGAGTGGTTGCCGGGCGAGGACTTGCGGCTGGGCCTGCTGCGCAGCTCGTTCACGTAGTCGTCCGGGGCGCCCGCGGTCTCCGCGGCGTCGGCGATCACGCCCAGGTAGCGGGCCGAGGGCTCCCCGCCCTCGTAGGCGTTCAGCACGTAGATGAACGCGAGGACGCTGCCGTCGAGGGTGGCGACGCGCAGCCGGAGCTTCTTGTGCATGCCCAGCTCGCCGCCCTCCCAGCGGTCGAGCTGGCGTTCGTCGTGCTCGGGGACGTCGTAGAGCACGACGAACACCTGCGAGCCCGGCTCCTCCACCACGGTGGCGAGCGCGCCCTCCCAGGTGTAGTCCTCGCCGCCGAACGTCAGCCGCCAGCCCTGGAGCCACCCGGTCCCGGCCATCGGCGAGTGCGGGGCGCGCTCCTTCATCTGCTCGGGGTCCATGTTCGACCCGTACGCGGCATACAGCGGCACGCATGCAGGGTAGTGGGGAGCCCGACGGGGCCTCGACCCGCCCGGTCGTAACGATGGGACACGCGTACTGTGAGCCCCGTCGACGCTGGCGGGCGGGACCGCCTGCCGGTCCACCACCACCGACTTCTCCAGGGGGATCTCCCGTGACCCGCATCGTCATCATGGGCGGCGGACCGGCCGGTTACGAGGCCGCACTCGTCGCGGCACAGCACGGCAGCGAGGTGACCGTCGTCGAGCGGGACGGGATGGGCGGCGCCTGCGTCGTCTACGACTGCGTCCCCTCGAAGACCTTCATCTCCTCCGCGGCCGTCCGGGTCGACCTGCACCGTGCCGAGGACCTCGGCGTCCTGGTGGACCGCGGCAACTCCGCGGTCGACCTGCCCGCGGTCAACGAGCGGGTCAAGTCCCTCGCCCTCGCCCAGTCCGCCGACGTGCGGGCCCGGCTGGAGAACGAGGGCGTCCGGATCATCGCCGGCACCGCGCGGTTCGCTGGGCCCGCGGAGGCCCGCGCCGCGCACGAGGTGACCGCCACGCACGCCGACGGGACCGTCGAGGACCTCGTCGCCGACGTCGTCCTCATCGCGACCGGGGCCACCCCGCGGGTGCTGGACTCGGCTCGTCCGGACGGCGACCGGATCCTCGACTGGCGTCAGCTCTACGACCTCGACGAGCTGCCCGAGCACCTGATCGTCGTCGGCTCGGGCGTGACCGGCGCCGAGTTCTGCTCGGCCTACGTCGAGCTCGGCTGCCGGGTCAGCCTGGTCTCCAGCCGCGACCGGGTCCTCCCGCACGAGGACGCCGACGCCGCCGCGGTGCTGGAGGAGGTGTTCGCCGACCGGGGGGTGGAGATCCTCGCCCACGCGCGCGCCGACTCCGTCGAGAACACCGGCGACGGCGTCCGGGTCACCCTGTCCGACGGTCGCGTCGTGGAGGGTTCGCACGCCCTGATGACCGTCGGGTCGATCCCCAACACCGCCGAGCTCGGCCTGGAGAAGATCGGCGTCGAGACCGACCGCGGCGGGTTCGTCCCGGTCGACAAGGTCTCGCGCACCTCCGAGCCGGGTGTGTACGCGGCGGGCGACTGCACCGGCGTGCTCATGCTCGCCTCGGTCGCGGCCATGCAGGGCCGGATCGCGATGTGGCACGCGCTCGGGGAGGGCGTGTCCCCGATCCGGCTGCGGACCGTCGCGGCGAACGTGTTCACCCGGCCCGAGATCGCGACCGTCGGGATCAGCCAGAACGCGATCGACTCCGGCGAGGTCCCGGCCCGCACCGTGATGCTGCCGTTGTCGACCAACCCGCGCGCCAAGATGCGCGGACTGCGCCGCGGCTTCGTGAAGCTGTTCTGCCGTCCGGCGTCCGGTGTGGTCATCGGCGGTGTCGTGGTCGCGCCGGTCGCGAGCGAGCTGATCCTGCCGATCGCGATGGCGGTCCAGAACGGGCTCGGCGTGGACGACCTGGCCCACACCTTCTCGGTGTACCCGTCGCTGTCCGGGTCGATCACCGAGGCGGGCCGTCAGCTCATGCAGCACTCCGACCTGGACTGAACAGCTCGGCGAACCGGTCGCGCAGCTCGCCGTCGCCCGCGGGGGCGAGGGTGGACCACTCGGGTCCGCCGTGCGCGCCGGTCCCGCGGGTCAGCCGGTAGCGACCCCGCGGCGTGTCGACGACGGCGACGTGCCCCGGCAGCCGCGCCGGGCTGCCCCAGTGGTCGTGCCGGACGGCACAGATCTGCGCACGGTGCGCGGGCCCGGCGAGCAGGGAGGCGAGCCGGGCCCGCTGCTCGTCGTCCCCGGCGGTGCCGGGGTCGGTGCGTGCGTCCCCGTCGAGGACGCGGGCCAGCTCGGCGGTGGGCAGGGTCACGGCGGGCCCGGGGCCCGGCGCGCGCCGGGGCAGGGCCGACACCGCGGCGAACGCCGGTGATCCCGCCGCGGTCACGGTGACGGCCGTTCCGGTGTGGACGGCGAGGACGCCGTCGCCGTCGCGTTCGGCGGCGACCGCGCGCAGCGGGCCGTCGTCGAACCGGCCGCGCACCTCCAGGTGACGGTCGGGGCGGGTGAGCAGGGTCAGCAGCCGCACCAGCGCGGGGTCGGGTCCGGCCGGACCGGCGAGGCCGCGGGCGCGCAGCCCGGCGACGCCGGCCGCCACGACCCGGCGCCGCTCCTCGCGGGTGCGCCCGGGGGAGGGGAGCCGCAGCGCCACCGGTGTGGCGCCGAGTCCCAGGTGCTCCCAGACGACGTCGAACTCGGTGCCGGTGAGCACGAACGGCACCGACGGGATCCAGGGCGCGGGCTCAGCCACGGCCCCGCCACCGGGCCTCGGGACGCAGGACGCCGGGGTCGGGTCGGGCATCGGGCTGCTCCAGGGGGTCGTCGGGGACGGCGTGCCGGTCGGCGACGAGGCGCCAGGCCGGGACCCGGAGGTCGGCGGGCGCGCCTACGGCAGCCGCGACCGGCGGCGGGGCGGCCGGAACCGCGCCCACCGGCACGCCGGCCGGGTCGCCGTGCGGCGGCACCGGCGGTAGGGCGTAGCGGCCGTGGGTGGCGGCACCGTGCGTGGCGTCGAGGTGGGGGACGGCGAGGTCGCCGGTGGTGACGGCGTGGTGGGCCGGGCCCGGGGGCCCCGCGGGAGTGGGGCAGTGCGGGGCGACGGCGTGGTCGGCGATGCGGGGCTCGGTGACGTGGGGCTCGGTGACGTGGGGGTGGGTGGTGTCGGGGCCGGTGGGCTGGGCGCCCGCCGGGCTCCCGGGGGTCGGGCCGTCGGTCGTGGGCCGGTCCGGCGCGCCGCCGCCGGCCGTGGGGTCGTCGGGCCCGGTGGGCGTCGCGCCGTGCGGGGCGGGATCGCCGGTGGCGTCCGGGACGGGGCCGTCGTGCGTCGACGGCGGCACCCCGTCCGCGGCACCCGTGGCCGGCACGCCGCTGGGGGCGCGGGTGCCGCTGGTCGTCGCGTCGCCGGAGGGCGGGCGGTGCTCGGCTCCGCTGGGCGTCGTGTCGCCCGGTCGGTCCCGGGCGTCGTCAGGGTGTGGTGTGTCGCCCGTACGTGGTGCGTCGCCAACGGGCGGAGTGTCGCCACCGGGTGGTGTGCTGCCACCGGGTGGTGGGGTGCCGTCACCGGGTGGCGTCCCGCGGCCGGTGGTGTCGCCGTCGCCGGAGGGGCTCCGCCCGTCCCGGGCCTGCCGCTCCCCACGGATCGTGGCGCCGATCAGGATCCCGGCGCCACCGAGCGCCCCGCCCGCGAGCACCGCGGCGGTCACGGCCGTGCCGCCGTCGTCGGGGCCACCGCGGTCGCCCGGGGTGCCGGCGTCGCCCGCCGGGGACGCCGGAGCGGCCCCGGAGTCACCGGTCTCGGGGTCACCGGTCCCGGGGGCGGTGTCCGGTGCGGGGGTGCCGCCGGTGCGGGGGTCGTCGGTCGCGGCGGCGTCCGCGGGGTCCCGCCCGGCGGAGGGCCCGCCGACGTCGATCGGTCGCGCACCGGGCACCCCGGCCCGTCCGTTCCCGGTCAGCACCGCCGCCGTGAGCCCGCCGAAGCCGATCCCCGCGAACACCGTCGTCCCCGACCCCGCGCCGTCCACCGGGACCGGACCCGCGTCGCCGCCGGCGCCGCCGGTGCCGTGCGGGGGCCCGCCGGGGGGCGGGGCCGGGACGGCGGGGGAGGCGGCCGCGGTGCCGTCGTGGGTCACGACCGGGGCCGCGCCCCAGCCGGTCCACGGTGCGCCGGTGGCGTGGGTGTCGTCGTCGTAGCGGATCATGAGCTCCGCGGCCCGACCGGCCGAGTTGCCCGCGGCGAGGTCGGCGGCCGCCCAGTCGTCGAGCAGGGCCGGGCCCACGGGTGCGGTCTCCGGCGGTGTCGGGGCCGCGGCGGCCGGCATCCGGGCCCGCAGGTCCGCGGCGAGCCCGGCCTGGGTGGCGAGTGCGTCGGCGGTGCGCTCGGCGTCGGCGGTGGCGGAGACGACCCAGCCGTCGAGGGTCCCGAGCGCCACGGTGACGCCGTCCGCGGCCGTGCCGGACCATCCCCCCGGCAGACCGCGGACCTGGCCGGACAGCTCGCGGTGGACGTCGGCGAGCGCGGCCGCGGCGTCGCGCCACGCCCGTTCCGCCCCGGCCGACGCCGAGGGGCCCGGACCGGCCGCCACCATCGCGGCGATCTCGGCGTGGCCGAGCCCCGCCCAGCGCGGCGCGGTCACCGGGCGCTGCCGTTCAGCGCGTCCGTCGTCGACTCCTCGGTGCGGGTGTAGGCGCGACCGGTGGCGGCGGCCGCGTCGCGTGCCCGCAGCAGCTCCGTGTGCACCGTGTGCAGCCGGCCGATCGCCGCGTCCGGGCCGTCCGCGGCGTGGACGGCGTAGCGGGCGGCGGCCTCGGCGCTGGCCGGGTCACCGAGCCAGGGCTCGACCCGGCGGGCGTCGGCGTCGAGGGTGCGCAGCGCGGCGGCCAGCCGGGACGCGGCCCGGTCGAGAGCCTCCGCCGCCCCGGCCGGGGCCGCCGGGTCGACGCGCAGGTCCGGGGAGATGTTGGGCACGTCGGCCTCCGGTGCGGACGGGCGGATCACGGACGGGCACACGCTAGGCCGGCACCGGTCGTCGCCGCGGGGGTTCGGCGGGGACCGGTCGCGATCGCGAAGCCCGCACACGACGACACCCCCGTCCGCGGCCGGTCGGTACCGGTGCGGACGGGGGTGTGCGTCGCGGTCAGGCCGCCGTCACCTCGGCCGGGGCCGGGACCTCGACCGGAGCGCACCCGCGGAGCGGGCACGGCGGTGGGGCCCAGGGCCGTGGTGTCCCGTCGTGGGCGGGAACGGTCCCCGCGAACGGCCACCGGCCTGCGAAACGCTGCAGGTACCAGTAGACGAACAGGTGGTCCGGGTCCTCCGGGGCGGTGACGAACAACGCGCGTCCGCCCAGGTCGGTGACCCAGGCGGCGTACTCGTTCGAGACCTGGCCCGGTGGGCGCGAGGCCCGCCGGGTGAGGAGCCAGTCCTCCGCCCGGGTGCGCCAGGTCGCCAGCGCGGTCGGGTGCAGGGTGGCCCCCGGGAGCTCCCGGAGGTTGGCGGTGAAGGTGCCGATCAGGACCCCGCCCGCGCCGTACGCGGAGGAGGTCAGGGTGAGCAGGGAGTGCGGGCCCGGGATCGGGCCGTCGGTGTGGACGTGCGTCGTGACGTGGAACGTCGGCGACGCGGGGTCGAACTCTGGGGGCATGACGGATCCTGTGACGTCTCGGTCGAACTGGGACGGCTCACGGCGCGGCAGGGCCTGCGTGGTGAGCGGATCCGCGGCGCGGTACTCCGCGTGGCGGTAGTTCCGGGCCCCGTGGATCGGGCACACGGGTCGGCTGTGGAGTTGTCGTGGGTACTGCTCGGTGCATGCCGCGGGCGCCGGACGGCGTGCGCGACACACCGAGGACGCTAGAACGGCCGGGCGTGCCGGTCAACGGGCCGTGACCCGCTCGGCACCGCCCGTCGCCACGGCCCCGTCGCCACGGACCGCGGAGGGTGAGCGTGCCGGACCGGGTCAGCCCTCGTCCGCCAGCCGCCCCAGCACGACGACGTCGACCCGCTCGCCGTCGACGGTCCACGCCTCCCGCAGCCGGCCCTCCGGCACGAACCCCAGCGCCGCGGCGACGGCGGCGGAGGCCCGGTTCGGCTCGGCGTGGCACCAGGTGACGCGGTGCAGCCCGAGCCCGCCGAAGGCGAAGCGCACGACCGCCCCGGCCGCGGTGCGGGCCAGGCCGCGTCCGCGGGCGGCGGGCAGCGTCCAGCAGCGCAGCTCCGCGGTGCCGTGGGCCAGGTCGAGGTGCTCCAGGGTGATCTCGCCGAGCATCTCCCCGGTCGTCGGCTCGGCGACGGCCCAGGCGCAGCGGGTGCCGCGGGCCCAGCCGTCGATCCGGTCGGCGACGTGCGCGGTCACCCGTGCGTCGAAGTCCGGGGCCGCGGGGTCGGGCCGGTTGCGCCAGCGCCGGATCTCCGGGTCCCGGCAGGACGCGGCGACGGCCGGGCGGTCGTCCACCCGGCCGTCGTGCCGCAGCCCGCGCAGGTACCAGGCCCCGGCGTTGATCTCGACCGGGTCGAGCACCGGGTCGAGCACCGGGACGGGCACCGCGTCAGTCCTTGATCTCGCAGATCACGGTGCCCTGGGTGACCGAGGAGCCCTGCTCCGCGTCCAGGCCGGTCACGGTACCGGCCTTCGTCGCGGTGACCGGGTTCTCCATCTTCATCGCCTCGAGGACGACGATCAGGTCCCCCACCTCGACGGTGTCGCCCTCGGAGACCGCGACCTTGATGATCGTGCCCTGCATCGGCGCGGTGACGGCGTCGCCCGAGGCCTTCGCCCCGCCGCCGCCCTTGCCGCCGCGCTTGCGCGGGGCCGCCTTGGCCGGGCTACCGCCGTTGCCGCCTCCGCCGAGGGCGAGGTCGCCGGGCAGCGAGACCTCCAGGCGTCGCCCGCCGACCTCGACGACGACGGTCTGCCGCTCGCCGGAGGTGTCCTCGGCGCCCGCACCGCCCTCGAACGGCGGAACGGTGTTGTTCCACTCGGTCTCGATCCAGCGGGTGTGCACGGTGAAGTCCTCGAGGGTCTCGGCGGCGTAGGCCGGGTCCTCGACGACGAGACGGTGGAACTCGAGCACGGTCGCCATGCCCTCGACCTTGAACTCGGCGAGTGCGCGCCGGGCCCGCTGCAGCGCCTGCTGCCGGTCGCTGCCCCACACGATCAGCTTCGCCAGCAGCGAGTCGAACTGGCCGCCGATGACCGAGCCGTCCTCGACGCCCGCGTCCATCCGCACGCCCGGCCCGGCCGGGTACCAGATCCGCTCGACGGTGCCCGGCGCCGGCAGGAAGTTCCGCCCGGCGTCCTCGCCGTTGATGCGGAACTCGATGGCGTGCCCGCGCGGCTCCGGGTCGCCGTCGAAGTCCAGCTCCTGGCCCTCGGCGATCCGGAACATCTGGCGGACCAGGTCGATCCCGGTGGTCTCCTCCGAGACCGGGTGCTCGACCTGCAGCCGGGTGTTCACCTCCAGGAAGGTGATCATGCCGTCCTGGCCGATGAGGAACTCGACGGTGCCGGCGCCGTAGTAGCCGGCCTCCTTGCAGATCGCCTTCGAGGCCTCGTACAGGGTCGTGCGCTGCTCGTCGGTCAGGAACGGCGCGGGCGCCTCCTCGACGAGCTTCTGGAAGCGGCGCTGCAGCGAGCAGTCACGCGTCCCGACGACGACCACGTTGCCGTGCTGGTCGGCCAGCACCTGGGTCTCGACGTGGCGCGGCTTGTCCAGGTAGCGCTCGACGAAGCACTCGCCGCGACCGAACGCGGCGGTGGCCTCGCGGACCGCGGACTCGTACAGCTCGGCGATCTCGGAGCGCTCCCGGGCGACCTTCATGCCGCGCCCGCCACCGCCGAAGGCGGCCTTGATCGCGACCGGCAGGCCGTGCTCGTCGGCGAAGGCGATGACCTCGTCCGCGTCCTTGACCGGGTCCTTGGTGCCGGGCACCAGCGGGGCGCCGGCCTTCAGGGCGATGTGCCGCGCGGTCACCTTGTCGCCGAGGTCGCGGATCGACTGCGGCGACGGGCCGATCCAGGTGAGGCCGGCGTCGATCACGGCCTGGGCGAAGTCGGCGTTCTCCGACAGGAAGCCGTAGCCGGGGTGGATCGCGTCGGCGCCGGACTGCTTCGCGGCACCGATGACCTTCTCGATGTCGAGGTAGGACTCGGCGGCGGTGGAGCCGCCCAGCGCGAAGGCCTCGTCGGCGAGACGCACGAACATCGCGTCCCGGTCCGGGTCGGCGTAGACGGCGACGCTCTCCAGTCCCGCGTCCTTCGCTGCTCGGATCACGCGTACGGCGATCTCTCCCCGGTTGGCGACGAGCACTTTGCGCAGTGCGGGCACGGTCGAACTCCTCCGGTCACGGCGCCGGCCCGATGCTCCGGCGCAGGGTTACCGGGGAGTGTAGGAGCCGCGGGCCGGGAAATTACCGGTGGGGAATGTGGTGATGGCAACGCCCTCACCCGTCCGAGCCCCGAGACCCCGTTCGTGATCGGTCCAGGCGTGACCGGTGCCACCACCGTGCGACCCGGCCGCGGGGCCGCGGGGCGGTCCGGCCGTCGTAGTGCAGCGCCGCCTCGCGCGCGGCCAGCTCACGTCGGGCGCCCGCACCGAGCCGACCGGCGGCCGCCAGCTCGCGGGCCAGGTCCCAGCCCTCCCGCTGGGCGCCGTAGGGGGCGACGCCGTCGAAGCGGGCGGCGAACCGGGCCTGCCAGTCCGTCCCGGCGTCGACGGCGAGCAGCGGCCACGCCGCGGCGACGAGCCCGGCCCGCTTGCGCAGCAGGGCGGCCCGGGCCGCGGCCAGCCGCGCCTCGTCGAACCCGGCCGGGTTCGCCCCGCCCGCGACGAGCGCCGCCACCAGCTCGGCCTGCCGTTGCGCGAGGTCCCCGCTCACGTCGTGCCCGTCCCGTCCGCGGCGGGCGCGGTCACCGTCCCGGCCCCGTGGCCGGAGTCCGCACCCGTCCGGCACGGCGACGCGTGCCCGGCCGCGGCCGCCACGGCGTCCAGCTCCGCGCACAGCTCCGCGGCGGGCGGGTAGCGGCCGTCGCGCTCCAGCATCACCGGCGGCGGCACCGGCAGCTGCGCCACGGTGTGGGTCAGCAGCGCCAGCACCGCGTCCGGGACGGGGTCGGTGTGGGTGTCGTGCAGCAGCCCCGTCGCGTCGGCGGCGTGCCCGGCGACGTGGCAGTAGGCCACCGCCCCCGGTGGCAGCCCGGTGAGCAGCGCGTCGACGTCGGCCCGTGGGTCGCGGCCCCGGTTGCGGGCGTTGACGTAGGTGTTCGCGATGTCGAGCAGCAGCGGCGCCCCGGTCCTGTCGTGCAGCCGGTGCAGGAACTCCGCCTCGTCGAACTCGTCGTCGGGCCAGTCGAACAGCGCCGCGATCGGCTCCAGCGCCAGCGGGACGTCCAGTTCCGGCCGGGTCGCCGCCACGTTCGCGACGAGCACGTCGAGCGCCTCCCGGGTGCGGGGGAGCGGCAGCAGGTGCCCGGCCTCGACCCCGCCCGCCCGGGTGAACGCGATGTGCTCGCTGACCAGTGCCGCACCCGTCGCGGCGGCGCAGGCCGCGAGGTGGGCGACCCGCCCCGGGTCGACGCCCTCGGGGGAGCCGGGCGACAGTCGCACCCCGTGCACGACGACCGGCCTGCGCAGCAGCGACGCCGGGACCGCGTCGGGGTGCAGCGACTCGGCGACGACCTCGTGGAAGGCGAGGCCGTCGACGTCGTCGAGGACGGCCGCGATGCCGCTGCGCCAGCCGACCCCGGTCCCGCCCGGGACACCCGTCATCCGGTCACCTCCGCCGTACGAGCCGTTCCCGCAGCTTCACACCCCCCACGGTGCAGCTGCGGGAACGGCAGATCCGGTTCCCCCGTCGCAGGCTCAGCCGCCGCAGCCGCCGCCTCCGCCGCAGCTGCTCCCGCCTCCGCCGCAGCTGGTCCCGCCGCCGCTGTCGCTGCCGGACCAGCCGCCGGCGCCCCCGCCGTCGGAGGAGCTGCCCCCGGTCGCGGCGGGCGCCCCGCCGAGCGTGCCGAGCTTCTGCGCGGCGAGCTCCTCGGCGAAGGCAGGCTCGGCGGCCAGCATCGCGCCCACTCCGAACGCCCCGACCGACAGCGCGGCCGCGGCGGGCCCGACGGCCGTCCAGTCCGGGCGCATCGACGGCGACAGCGCGTCGTGGCGGGACCGCACGGCGGCGAGCGCGGCGTCCCCGGCCCGGGTCCGGGCGGGCACCTGCGTCGCGAGGACCGCCGCGAACACCGCGGTGGCGGCGACGAGCACCAGCAGGAACCCGACCGGGCGCCCACCGCCCAGCCCGGCGGCGATCCGGACCGCACCGACGAGGGCGAGCGCCCCGACCGGCCAGGCGGTCGCCCGGTAGCGGGCCCGGTCGGCAGGGGACAGCAGCAGCCCCGCGGTCTCCAGCCGCTGGGCGGCCCGGGTCAGCTCGGTGCGGACCGGCTCGTGGGTGCCCAGCATCCGGCCCGGGGTCAGGCGCTGCGCGCAGCGGTGGATCGCGCGCTGCAGCGCCGACGCGCCGTGCCCGGGGACCCGGCCCGCCCGCACCTGGCCCGTGGTGCGGCCGGAGGTGACCAGGCTGCCGTCGACGTGCATGGCCGACAGGGCCGCGTACACGGCCAGCTCGGGCCCGCCGTTGAGGTACGCGACGTCCTCGGGCCTGCTGTCGAGGGTGCCGGCGCCGCGCGGATCCCCCTGCGCGATCGCCCGCCGCCGGCGCAGCACGATCCCGGACACCAGAACCAGCGCGACGACGTAGAGGACCAGGAAGGTCTGGCCCGGGATGCCCCAGGTGTCCCCGGTGAGGTTCGTGCCCATCTCCACCACCCCCTGCGGTGAGCGACACTTCGTCGTTCGAAGCAGTGTGCGCCCGCTCACCCCTGGAGAGTGATCGATTTGAGGTGGACTTGAGGAAGGTCCGCGCACGGGGAAAGCCGGGGTCACCGACGGTGACCCCGGCTGTCGCGGGAGTGAGCTCGTGGGGCCTCAGCCGGTGGCGGCCCGCACCTGGTTCTTGATGCGCGCCAGCATCGCGGCGATGCCACGCAGCCGCAGCGGGCTGACGGCCTCGGCGAGGCCGAGGTCGGTGTAGAAGTCGTCCGGGACGGCCAGGACCGTCGCGGCGGGCTGCCCGTCGAGCCCGGTCACCATGATCGAGGCGAACCCGCGGGTGGTCGGCGCCTCCTTCGGCGCGGAGAAGAACAGGTGGACCGGCCGCTCGCTGGGCGGGTCGCCCGGGGTGCCCGCCACCTCGACCGCGAGGAACAGCGGCGACTGGCACTCGTGGACCTGCTCCATGGTGTCCGCGGTGTCGGCGTAGCGCTCGGGCAGGTCCGGCAGCTCCTGGGACAGCTCCAGCAGCAGCTGGAGACGGTCCTTCGGGCCGACCGCGGCGAAGTCCTCGACCAGCTCGGCCAGGTCGGGGGGCAGTGTGCCGGGATCGCCGCTCACGCGGACCCGCGCTCCTGTCCCTGCACGATCGGCACGCGCACGGCGTTGCCCCACTCGGTCCAGCTGCCGTCGTAGTTGCGGACCCGGTCGAAGCCCAGCAGGTGGGTCAGCACGAACCAGGTGTGGCTGGAACGCTCGCCGATCCGGCAGTAGGCGACGACGTCGTCGGTGGCCGACAGCCCCTGCTCCTGCTCGTAGATGGCCGACAGCTCGGCACGGCTGCGGAACGAGCCGTCCTCGGCGGCGGCGCGGGCCCACGGGACGCTCGCGGCGCCCGGGATGTGCCCACCGCGGACCGCGCCCTCCTGCGGGTAGTCCGGCATGTGCAGCTTCTCGCCGGTGTACTCCTGCGGGGACCGCACGTCGACCAGCGGCTTGCCCAGGTGGGCGAGGACGTCGTCCTTGAAGGCGCGGATGCCGGAGTCGTCACGCTCGACGACCGGGTAGTCGGCCCGGGCCGGGGTGGGCTTCTCGGTGACCATCTCGCGGCCCTCGGCGACCCACGTGGACCGGCCGCCGTCGAGCAGTCGCACGTCGGCGTGGCCGAACAGGGAGAACACCCACAGCGCGTAGGCGGCCCACCAGTTGTTCCGGTCGCCGTAGACGACGATCGTGGTGTCCCGGCCGATGCCGCGCTCGGACATGATCTCGGCGTAGCGGGTGCCGTCGACGTAGTCCCGGGTGACCGGGTCGTTGAGCTCGGTGTGCCAGTCGACCTTCACCGCGCCGGGGATGTGCCCGGTGTCGTAGAGCAGGACGTCCTCGTCCGACTCCACGACCACCAGCCCGGGGTCGTCCAGATGCTCCGCCAGCCAGGCGGTGGTGACCAGGCGCTCGGGGTGGGCGTACTCGGCGAGCTTCGGGTCGGGGTCGTGTCCGACAGTCATGGCCGCAGGGTAACCACGTGCCCCGACACCCACACACGGGTCAGCCGCGCGGCGCCCAGAGGTCGACGACCGACACCCCGACCGCGCCCAGCAGGCGGCGCAGCAGCGGCAGGCTGATCCCGATCACGTTGGACGGGTCGCCGTCGATGCCCTCGACGAACCAGCCGCCCAGCCCATCGAGGGTGAACGCACCCGCGACCGCCAGCGGCTCGCCGGTGGCGAGGTAGGCCTCCAGCTCGGCGTCGGTCGGCTCGGCGAAGCGCACCCCGGTGCCGGCGTGTCCCTCGGCCTCCTGGGCGACCGCGCCGCCGGCCAGGCGCAGCACCGCGTGCCCGGTCAGCAGCTCCCCGGTGCGCCCGGCCATGGCCTTCCAGCGCCGCCGCGCCGTCTCCGGGTCGTGCGGCTTGCCGACCAGCTCGCCGCCGACGAGCAGCATCGAGTCGCAGCCCACGACCACGCAGTCACCGGTCAGCCGCTCGGCGACGGCGGCGGCCTTGGCCGCGGCCAGCAGCGTCACCACGGCCGCGGGGTCGGCGTCGGGGTGCGCGGCGAGCAGGGCGTCCTCGTCGACGTCGGAGACCTCCACGGCGGGGTCGGCCCCGGCGGCGCGCAGGACCGACAGGCGGGCGGGGGAGGCGGAGGCCAGAACCAGACGCACGCCGGCAGACGCTACCGGCCCGCCGTCGCGGCGCCGTGGTCCGTCGCCGGGTCGGCGCTGCGGTCCGGCCCGGCGACCCGGTGCAGGCGCAGCGCCAGGTGCAGGTGGAACCGCCCCTCCGGGGTGCGCCAGTCCGGGCCCAGCAGGTCGTCGACGCGTTCGAGGCGCTGGCGCACGGTGTTCGGGTGCACCGACAGCGCGTCGGCGGCCGGGGCGAGCAGCTCGCCCGCGGCGAACCAGTGCCACAGCGTGTCGGCCAGCCGGGTCCGCCGGCGCCGGTCGTAGTCGAGGACGGGCCCGAGGTGGCGCCCGACGATCTCCCGCGACGTGGTGCCGGTCCGGTCCCGGATCACCGCGCCGACCGCGCCGAGCGAGGCGAAGTCCGCGTGCCCGGTGGTGCGGCCCAGGGCGCGGGCCGCGGCGGCGACGTCGGCGGCCTCGGTGTGCGCCCGGCGCAGGTCCGACGGCCCGCCCGAGGGGCTGTGCGCGGCGCCGACGAGCACCGGTGTCCCGGCCGCGGCGAGCCCGTCGGCGACGAGTGCGGCCGCCCCGGTCCCCGCGCAGCCGGGACCGGTCGTCCCGGCGGAGGCGATCACGCACACGTGCCCGTCGTGCACCGACACCAGCCAGCGGCCCGCCCCGTCCAGGCCCCGGACCGCCCGCGCCGCGGTCACCGCACCGGCCGGGTCGACGTCGACGACCAGCACCGTCGCCGGGACGTCGGGGGAGATGCCGTACTGCGCGAGCCGGCTCCCCAGCGTCGGCCGCGGCGGCACCCGGCTGTCGACGAGCTCCTCGACCAGTGTGGTCTGGGCGGCCTCATCGGCCTGGGCCAGCGCCCGCTCGACCAGCAGCGCGACCGTCATGAACGCCGAGGCGTGCGCCAGCCGGGCGACGGCGTCGTCGTCGGCGCCCTCCATGACCAGCGTCGCCAGGTGCTCGCCCGCGGTGGTGATCGCGAGCAGCGCGTAGGTCCCGCCGCCGGGCAGGTGCGCGATCGCGACGCCGCCGGCCTGCTGGGAGGTGCGGACCGCCGCCCGCAGCCGCCACCCGGCCAGCTCCTCGGGGGTGAGCAGCCGCCGCCCCGTGCGCAACGCCCCGGACGGGTCGTGCAGGGAGAGCGGGTGCCCGACCGACTCGGCGAGCACCGCGAACACCCCGGCCGCCTCGGCGGTGGAGCCGGCCATCGCCCCCATCAGGCGTTCGTCGAGGTGCAGGAGGTGCTCCAGGCGCAGCCGGGCGCCGGGGGCGGAGCCGTCGTCGCGGGTGGTGCGCAGGCGGCGGATCTCCTCGCCGCGCCGGGTCTGCTCCAGTGCGACGGCGGCCTGGACGGCCATGTGCTCCAGCGCCGCCTCCGCGGCCGGGCCGAGGACGCGGGGCGCGCGGTGGGCCACCAGCAGCGCCCCGACCACCCGGCCGCCCAGGCGCATGGGGGCGCCCGCGATGGCCCGCACACCCTCGCCGCGCACGATCGTGTCGATCCCGGACAGGTGGTTGAGCGCCCGGTCGGCCAGGTAGTCCGCGGTCGCGACGGTGCCCGCGCCGGCCGCCGCGCGACCGAGCACCCCGGTGCCGAACGGCATCCGGATCGCGCGGTACTCCGGGGTGCGGACGCCGTCGGTCAGCTCGATGTAGGTCGTACCGGAGTGCAGGTCGTTGAGGCTGAAGTAGGCCATGTCCGCGCCGAGCAGCGCCCGGGTGCGGCGCAGGACGGCGCCGAGCATGACGTCCCGGTCGCCGACGTTCGCGAGGTCCACGGCCGTCTGCCCGACGGCCTGCAGGATCGCGTCCTGGCTGGGCTCGGGGAACGGCGGAGCCGGCTTCATGCGCCCGACCCTATGTCTGTCCGCGCCATGTCCTGCGATCAAGACAGGCGCATACGACCATGGACGCCCGACCCCGGCTTCCCGAGACTGGCCCGGCGACGAACTGCCAGAACCCTCCATCGACGAAGGGACTCCTCATGGCCACGGCGAACAAGCTCAGTGTCATCCCCTGCGGGGCGATGCACACCAATCTCCCGTTCCTGCTCCTCAAGCCCGGTGTCAGCATCAAGCCACGGTCCGAGAAGGACTCCCCGATCGACTGGGTGGAGGTGCCGACGCACTGCGTCCTCGTCGAGACCGACGAGGGCAAGCTGCTGTGGGACACCAGCTGTCCGTCGGACTGGGAGACGCGCTGGGCGCCGACCGGTCTGCAGGAGTTCTTCCCCTACGACCAGGTCGCCGACGACGAGTACCTGGACAAGCAGCTGCACAAGATGGGCGTCGGACTCGACGAGATCGACTACGTGGTGCTCTCGCACCTGCACTTCGACCACGCGGGCAACGCCCAGATGTTCACGAACACCAACGCGAAGATGATCTGCTCGGACAAGGAGAAGGAGTTCGCGCTCGGCTTCGAGGGCCCGTTCAACGGCGCCCACCTCAAGGCCGACTACGAGGGCATCGACTGGGAGATCGTCTCCGGCGACGTCGAGCTGCTCCCCGGCGTCAGCATGATCCAGACCCCCGGGCACACCCCGGGGTGCATGTCGATGCGCGTCGACCTCCCCGACACCGGCACGATGATCTTCACCTCGGACGCGGTCTACATGGGCGAGAGCTACGGCCCGCCGGCCGCCCCCGCGGCGATCGTGAACAACCTGGAGGACTGGTTCTCCTCGGTGGAGAAGCTGCGCGGCATCCAGGAACGGACGAACGCGCAGATGGTGTTCGGCCACGACGCCGAGCAGATCCACCAGCTGCGCAAGGCGCCCGAGGGGTCGTACACCTGATGACGTTCGAGGTTCCGGAGTTCACCGAGGAGACGATCTTCACCTGGGGCGCGCCGCCGCTGAAGTTCGGCGCGGGCGCGATCGACGAGGTCGGCTTCGAGCTGTCGGCCTACGACGTGTCGCGGGTCCTGATCGTGACCGACCCGGGCGTGAACGCGCTCGGCGCCCCGCAGCGGCTGGCCGACAACCTGGCCCGCTACGGCATCGAGTCCGAGATCTTCGACGGCGTGCACGTCGAGCCGACCGACGACTCGATGAACAAGGCGACCGAGTACGCCCGCGCGCAGGGGCCGTGGGACGGCTTCGTCGCCGTCGGGGGCGGGTCGGCGATCGACACCGCCAAGGCCATCAACCTGCTGACCAGCCACCCCGGCGAGCTGATGGACTACATCAACAAGCCGATCGGCAACGCCAAGGTGCCGCCGGGGCAGCTCAAGCCGCTGATCGCCATCCCGACGACGGCGGGCACCGGCTCGGAGTCCACCGCGATGTGCGTGCTGGACATCCTGTCGATGAAGGTCAAGACCGGGATCAGCCACTGGCGGCTGCGGCCGACCCTGGCCGTCATCGACCCGCTGCTGACGATGACGCTGCCGCCGCAGGTCACCGCGGCCGCCGGGATGGACATCACCTGCCACGCGCTGGAGAGCTACACGGCGCGGTACTACACGACCTTCGACCGGAAGAAGCCCGAGGAGCGGGTCACCTACTGCGGCTCCAACCCGGTCTCGGACCTGTGGTGCGAGAAGGCGATGTCGTTGCTGGCGAAGTCGTTCTGGGCGGCGGTGCAGCGCGGCGCCGAGGAGGTCGAGGCCCGTTCGGACATGATGATGGCCGCGACGTTCGCGGGCATGGGCTTCGGCAACTCCGGGGTGCACATCCCGCACGCCAACGCCTACCCCATCGCGGGCATGGTCAAGGACTACCGGCCGCAGGGTTACCCGCAGGACGAGGCGATGGTGCCGCACGGGGAGTCGGTGTCGCTGACGGCGCCGGAGGCGTTCCGGTTCTCCTTCGACTCCGCGCCGCAGCGGCACCTGCGGGCCGCGGAGCTGATGGACCCGCGGGCGGACAAGGTGAACGACCCGCGGGAGCAGCTGCCCGGGGTCCTGACCCGGCTGATGCGCGACATCGGCATCCCGAACGGCATCGGCGGCGTCGGGTACACCGAGGCCGACGTCCCGGACCTGGTCCCCGGCACGATGAAGCAGCAGCGGCTGCTCGCGACCTGCCCGCGGACCCCGACCGAGGACGACATCGCCGACATCCTCACGAAGTCCGTCCAGAACTGGTGACCCCCGTCCGCCGGCGGTTCCCGAGCGGGGCCGCCGGCGGACGCCGATCCGAAGGCGGCACGATGCCGATCTACGTCTTCCGGTGCGGGTGCGGAGCCCGCTTCGAGCACCTCGCGTCCATGTCGGACTCCCACACCCCGCCGTGCCCGGTCTGCGGCGACGGCGCGACGAGCAAGGTCCCGGCCGGGTTCGCGCTCGGCGGTCAGGCCAGCCCCGGCCTGTCCAAGGACGAGATGCCCCAGACCTGGCGCGGGGTCTACAACGGCAACTCCGAGTACATCGACTCGATGCGCCGGACCTGGGACCAGCGGCGACGGCTGGAGGAGAAGTACCCGGAGATCGCCGGGGACCAGCGGCCGATCCTGGCGCACGAGGGCAAGTACCACGACGTCCCGCTGCGGGCCGGTGACATCCAGCTGGGGGGTACCGCCCCGATGCCCGGCGCCGGCGTGGTCGCCAAACAGGCCCATGGCCACGGCCACGGACATGGCCACGGACACGGCCACACCCCCGCACCCCCCACCACGGGCACCTCCGACTGACCCCGACCCCCGTCGGCATCCACACCCCCTGGCCGGTAGCCACACCCGTTGCAACGGGTGTGGCTACCGGCCAGGGGGTGTGGACACGAGGGTGTCCGGGTCAGCGGCCGGTCAGGCCGTGGCGGTAGGCGTAGCCGACGGCCTGGGCGCGGTCGCGCAGCCCGGTCTTGGCGAACAGGTGGTTGACGTGGGTCTTCACCGTCGCCTCGCCGACCACGAGCCGCCTCGCGATCTCGGTGTTGGACAGCCCGTCGGCGATCAGCCCGAGCACCTCGACCTCGCGCGGGGTGAGCCCGTCGGGCGGGTCGACCGGCGCCGGCGGTGCGGTCGTCGCGCGGGCGGCGACCAGCCGGGACAGCACGCCGGCGTCGACGGTGGACACGCCGTCGGCGGCCGAGCGCAGGGCCCGGCCGATGGCCTCGGCGTCGGCGTCCTTGGACAGCCAGCCCGAGGCGCCCGCGGCGATCGCGTCGACCACGGCGTCGTCGTCGACGTAGGTGGTGAGCACGACGACGGCGGTGCCCGGGTGCTCGTCGCGGACCCGGCGGGTCGCGGAGACGCCGTCGCCCGCGGGCATCCGCAGGTCGGTGAGCAGCACGTCCGGGGCCAGCTCGGCGACCCGGGCGAGGGCCTCGTCGCCGCCCGAGGCGGTGCCGACGACCTCGATGCCGTCGAGCAGGCCCAGGACGGTGGCGAGGCCGTCGCGCACGATCCGCTGGTCGTCTGCCAGTACCACCCGCAGGTCGCTCACGTCGTGATCCTCTCGCGGTCCGGGGAACGGGCGGGCAGCCGGAGCCGGACCCGCCAGCCGTCGGGGGTGGGGCCGGTCTGCAGCTCGGCGCCGACGAGCGCCGCGCGCTCGGCCATCCCGGTCAGCCCGGAGCCCTCGCCGTCACCGGGCGCCGGCGGCGCCCCGGCGACGTCGACGACTTCCAGCTCGGCGCCGTCGCCGTCGCGGCGCAGGTGCACCGTCACGGGGGCGCCGGGGGCGTGCTTGCGGGCGTTGGACAGCGCCTCCTGCGCGGTGCGCAGCACGGTCTCGCCCTCCCGCGCGCCGAGCCGCAGCCCCTCGGCGACCTCGACGGTCGCGTCCGGGTGCGCCCGGCCGAGCTCGCGCAGCTCCTCGGCGACGTCGACCGGCGCCGGTCCCTCGCGCAGCGCCCGCACGGCGCGGCGGGCCTCGGTGATCCCGTCGGAGGCGAGCCGCTGGGCCCGTTCGATCTGGGCGACCGTGTCCGGCGCCGCGCCGTCGCGCAGCGCCATCAGCCGGGCGCCCTGGAGCTGGACGGCCAGCGCGGACAGCGAGTGCGCCAGCACGTCGTGGACGTCGCGGGCGACCCGGGCGCGGTCGGCGATGGCCTCGGCGCGGGCGTGCTCCTCGCGGGCCCTGGCATCGGCGACGAGCGCCTGCTCGTGCTCCTCGAGGCGCCGGGTCGAGTCGCGGCGGCCGAGCCCGAACAGCACCATCGCGGTCAGCGCGGTGACCACCAGCAGCGCCTCCCAGAGGGAGTCGTAGGGACCGACGGCGATCGTGGTGGCCGCGATGAGCGGCACGTCGACGAACAGCGCGGTCCGGTAGGGCAGCCGCAGCGCGGCCACGAACACCGCCAGCATCGGGAAGGCCGCCGAGGTGGTCCAGCCGTCGGACCCGGCCAGCAGGGCGATCCCGCCTCCGCCGAGCGCGACGCTGGTCAGCACCGTCGCGACCGGCGGCATGTTCCGGTAGAGGGCGAAGGCCACCCACCCGGCGACGGCCGGGACGAGCCCGGCGTAGAGCCAGGGCGGCGAGACCTGCTGGCCCGGCGACCAGTACAGCAGGAACAGCACGATCGGCAGCCACACCAGTGACAGCAGCCGTCGGGGGACCCCGAACAGCGGCGACCGGTCGGCCTCGACGCGACGGGCCGCGCGGGCGGTGGGCGTGCTCACCGTTTCACTCTGACACAGCAGCCGGGCCAGGCGGGCCGGTCAGGCCACCGTGCGGGCACGGCGCGGCTCGGCCGGCCGGACCGGCAGCCCGGCCGCGTCCACCCGGTGACGCAGGACCAGGCTCTGGACCAGCAGGCTCCCGCCGAAGACCAGCGCCGACGACGTCGACAGCAACAGTCCGGCGCCGACGGCCCCGCCGAGCACCCCGGCACCGACCCGCACCCCGATGGTCAGCACCCAGGCGACCAGCAACGCGGCCGAGCCGCTGCGGTACGCCCAGCCGTCGCGGGTGCCGAGACGGAAGGCGTACCCGCGCAGCACCCCGAGCCCGGCCGTCAGCACCAGCTCGGCGGCGAGCAGGCCCACCCCGGCCGCGGTGACCTCGGGGCGGGCCTGGGCGAGGGTGAGCACCCCGATACCGACCAGGATGAGCGGGAGCTTCACGTCCCGTGATCCGCCGACGAACTGCCCGCGGAACTGCTTGTAGAGGACCAGGCCGACGATCGCGACCGTGATGACGAGGGAGGTGGCGTCCATGGGGAGAACGATCTCTCCGCGGGGCCGGTCGTCGCGTCGGCGCCGGGGTCGATCCCGGGTGGACGCGCGCCCTCCACCCCCGGGTGGACCGCGCCCGGCCCCGGGCACCGTGGTGTGCCGGGGACCGGGCGTCGGCCGGTGGTGCGTAGGTGGGTCAGCGGGGGAGGCCGGAGGCGCGCCACGCGCCGGGGCCCGCGTGCAGCGGGGCGCGGAGCTGGACCGCGGGGTGCGACCACAGGTCCGGCGTCCGCGGCGGGGCGGGCGGCCCACCGGCGCTCGCCGCCGCGGCGACCACGGCGGTCAGCGCGGCGAGCTCGCGGGCGTCCGGGGTGCCCCGTACGACCCGGAACAGCGCGCGGCGCTCCTCCGGGGTGGCCTCGGCCGATTCCTGCGTCTCCTGCGGCTCGCCCATCAGAGCGGGATGTTCCCGTGCTTGCGGGTCGGGCCCTGCTCCCGCTTGGTGGACAGCATCCGCAGCGCCCGGCCGACGTAGCCGCGGGTGTGCGACGGCGGCACGACCGCGTCGATGTAGCCCCGGTCGGCGGCGATGTAGGGGTTGCAGAGGGTGTCCTCGTAGTCCTGCTGCAGCTCCGCGCGCTTGGCGGCGAGCTCGTCGCCCTCCAGGCCCTTGAGCTCCTTGCGGTAGAGGATCGACACCGCGCCCTGCGCGCCGGTGACCGCGATCTGCGCGGTCGGCCAGGCGATGTTGACGTCGGCGCCGAGGTGCTTGGAGCCCATGACGTCGTAGGCGCCGCCGTAGGCCTTGCGGGTGATCACGGTGACCTTGGGGACGGTCGCCTCGGCGTAGGCGTAGATCAGCTTCGCGCCGCGGCGGATGATGCCGTTCCACTCCTGCTCGGTGCCCGGCAGGAAGCCCGGCACGTCGACGAAGGTCAGGACCGGGATGTTGAACGCGTCGCAGGTCCGCACGAACCGCGCGGCCTTCTCCGAGGCGTCGATGTCGAGGCAGCCGGCGAACTGGGTCGGCTGGTTCGCGACGATGCCGACGCTGCGGCCCTCTACGCGGGCGTACCCGATCACGATGTTCGGCGCCCAGAGCTCCTGGACCTCGAGGAAGTCCTCGTCGTCGACGACCCGGTTGATGACCTCGCGGATGTCGCACGGGGTGTTCGCCGAGTCCGGGATGAGGGTGTCGAGCTCGCGGTCGGAGTCGATGATCCCGTCCTCGATCGACCCCTCGACGGGCTCGCTCGCCGGGAACGACGGCGGCTCGGACAGGTTGTTCGACGGCAGGAAGCTCAGCAGCTGCTTGACGTAGTCGAGCGCGTCGGCCTCGTCGCCGGCCAGGTAGTGGGCCACACCGGACTTGGTGTTGTGGGCCCGGCCGCCGCCGAGCTCCTCCATGTCGACGTCCTCGCCGGTGACGGTCTTGATGACGTCCGGTCCGGTGATGAACATGTGGCTGGTCTCGTCGACCATGACCGTGAAGTCGGTGATCGCGGGGGAGTACACCGCGCCGCCCGCGCACGGGCCCATGATCAGCGAGATCTGCGGGATCACGCCGGAGCTCGACACGTTGCGGGTGAAGATCTCGCCGTAGAGGCCGAGGGCGACCACGCCCTCCTGGATGCGGGCGCCGCCGCCGTCGTTGATGCCGACGACCGGGCAGCCGATCTTCGCGGCCACGTCCATGACCTTGACGATCTTCTCGCCGTAGACCTCGCCCAGCGCCCCGCCGAAGACGGTCGCGTCCTGGGAGAACACTGCGACCGGGCGGCCGTCGATGGTGCCCGTGCCGGTCACGACGCCGTCGCCGAACGGGCGCTTGGCCTCCATCCCGAAGTTCGTGGACCGGTGCCGGGTCAGGGCGTCCAGCTCGACGAAGGAGCCGGGGTCGAGCAGCTGGTCGATCCGCTCACGGGCGGTCTGGCGCCCCTTCGCGTGCTGCTTCTCGACCGCGGACGCCGAACCGGCGTGGACCGCGTCCTCGAAACGCTGGTAGAGGTCGGCGAGTTTGCCGGCCGTGGTGTGGACGTCCGGCTCGGCGCTTCCGTCTTCCGGGGTCGCCATCGGCTCCGTTGCGGCGCTCATGAGATCGGAGCCTAACCCGCAAGTAGCGTCGGTCCGGGCGTGACGTCCGACGCAGCCGACCGGGTGGCCGTCCCCGGACACCGTTACCGATCCGTGCACCCTCCGCGGGCCCCGGCGGGTCGCGGTGCCGTTACGGTGCGCGGTGATGACGACCGGGACGAATCACGGTGACGGGGATCCGCTGGACCCGTACGCCCTGCGGACTGCCGTGCTCCGTCCCGCCGGGGGCTGGACGGCGCTCGACGTCGTCGCCTCCACCGGATCCACCAACGCCGACCTGCTGGCCGAGGCCGTGCGCGGTGCCCCGGACCGCTCGGTGCTGATCGCCGAGGACCAGGTGCGCGGCCGCGGCCGCCTCGACCGTACCTGGCTCTCGCGGCCCGGGGCGGCGCTGACGCTCTCGGTGCTGTGGCGCCCGGAGGGCGTGCCCGCCGACCGGCTGGGCTGGCTGCCGATGCTCGCGGGCGTCGCGCTCGCCGACGCGATCACCGAGCTCGCCCCGGACGTGCCGGTGGCCCTGAAGTGGCCCAACGACCTGCTCGTCGGGACGACGCGGGGCAAGGCCGCGGGGATCCTCGCCGAGATGACCGCGGTCTCCGGCGGCGGCCCGGGGATCGTGCTGGGCATCGGGCTCAACGTCTCCACCCCGGCCACCGACCTGCCGTGGGGCGCGACCTCGCTGGCCGCGCACGGGTTCACCGCGACCCGCGCCGAGACCGCGACCGTGTTGCTGGGGCACCTGTACCGGCGCGAGGCGCAGTGGCGGGACGCCCACGGCGACGCCGACGTCTGCGGCCTGCGCCGCGACTACCGGTCGGCCTGCGCCAGCCTCGGCTCGCGGGTCCGGGTGGAGCGCCCGGCCGGGGACCATCTCGTCGGGACGGCCGAGGACGTCGACCCGCAGGGCCGGCTGCTGGTCCACCCGGACGGCGGAGCCCGCGTCGCGGTGGCGGCCGGGGACATCGTCCATCTGCGCGCGGCCGACCAGCCCTGAGTCACCCACTGCGCTGACCTGCGACGCAGCCCCCGCGCGTCGCGGTGGCGGCGGGCGCCCTTCGCCCTACCGTGGGGACATGGCGTCCCCCGACAGCGCTCTGGACCGGGCACTGGACCGGGTTCTCGACGAGGGCGAGCGCGTCGTGCTGCTCGGGCACCCGCACTGGCGGCTGGGTCTGCGCCCGGCCGCGGTGCTGGTCGGGGTGAGCGCCGCCGCCGGGTTCGGCGCCGCCGTTGTCCGGCTGCAGCCGTGGGCACCGTGGGCCTGGCTCGTGCTCGGGGTGCTCGCCGCGCTCGTCGCGGTGCGCTGGACGCTGCTGCCGATCGCGCGCTGGCGCGCCACCCTGCTGGTCGTCACCGACCGGCGGTTCCTCGTCCGGGAGGGGCTGCTCGTCCGCGACGGTCTCGACGTGCCCATCGACCGCATCGACTCGGTCCGCGTCCGGACCGGCGCCGCGGGACGGCTGTTCGGCCACGGCACCCTGCTGCTCGACGTCGCCGGGGAGCGGCTGCGGTTCACCGACGTCGCGGGCGTGGAACGGGTCCAGGCCCGGCTGCACCGCGAGATCGGTCTGCTCGCCGAGCGGCGCCGCAGCCACGAGAAGGCGAGCGAGCACACGGCCCGCCGCGCTCACGCCGACGCGGCCGTGCGGGGCAGGATGGAGGCTCCCGCACCGCAGCGAGAGAGGGCGTCCCTGTGAGCAACGGTCTACCCACGACGGTGCGCGACCCTGCGCTCCCGGAACGCGTCGAGATCTACGAGGTCGGCCCCCGCGACGGGCTGCAGAACGAGAAGACCGTCCTCCCGGTCGCGGTGAAGGCCGAGTTCCTCGACCGGCTCGCCGACGCGGGCCTGCGCACGCTGGAGGCGACCAGCTTCGTGCACCCGAGGTGGGTGCCCCAGCTCGCCGATGCCGCCGACCTGCTGGCCGTGCTCGACCGCCGCGCCGGCCTCGACTACCCGGTGCTCACCCCGAACGAGCGCGGCCTGGACCGTGCGATCGAGGCGGGCTGCGACCACGTCGCGGTGTTCGCCTCGGCCACCGAGACGTTCGCGAAGCGCAACCTCAACCGCACGCTCGACGAGCAGTTCGCGATGTTCGAGCCCACCGTCACCCGCGCGGTGCGCGAGGGCCTGCGGGTGCGCGCCTACGTGTCGATGGTGTTCGGCGACCCGTGGGAGGGCGGCGTCGACCCGGACCAGGCCGCCGCCGTCGGGGCCCGGCTGATGGAGATGGGCTGCGACCAGCTCTCCCTCGGCGACACGATCGGCGTCGCCACCCCGGCGCACGTCGGCGCGGTGCTCGACGCCTGCATCGCCCGCGGGGTCGGCGTCGAACGGCTCGCGGTGCACTTCCACGACACCTACGGCCAGGCGCTGGCCAACACCCTCGCCGCGCTGCGGCACGGCGTGACCACCGTCGACGCCAGCGCGGGCGGCCTGGGCGGCTGCCCCTACGCCGGGTCCGCGACCGGCAACCTCGCCACCGAGGACCTGGTGTGGATGCTCGACGGGCTCGGCATCGACCACGGCGCCGACCTGGCGAAGCTGGTCGACACCAGCGTGTGGATGGCCGGGCACCTGGGCCGGCCGTCGCCGTCGCGGGTGGTCACGGCGCTGTCGGCCTGACCGCGGGCACCCGCTCGGGCTCAGCCGCGCAGCACTCCCAGCACCGCGTCGTGCAGCAGCCCGTTGCTGGTCAGGCCGTGCCCCCCGGACCAGGTCGGGTTCCCGGCCAGGTCGGTCAGCCGCCCGCCGGCCTCGGCGACGACGGCTGCCGGCGCGGCCAGGTCCCACGGGTTCGCCGCGGGCTCGACCGCGACGTCGACGACCCCCTCGGCGACGAGCACGTGCTGCCAGAAGTCCCCGAACGCACGGGACTCCCAGCAGGCCTCGGTCAGCGCGATCCAACCCTCCCGCGACGCCGGGGACGGGTCGGTGCGGAAGGTCTCGGTGTTGGTGGTCGACACGTAGGCGTCGGCGACGTCGGCCACCCCCGACACCGCGATCCGCTTCGGCGTCCCCGACGGCAGGTCGCGCGCCCAGGCCCCGGCCCCCGCCGAGCCCCACCAGCGGCGGTGCAGCGCCGGCGCGCTCACCACACCCACCGTCGGCACGCCGTCGACGACGAGCGCGATCAGGGTCGCCCACGCGGGCACCCCGCGGGAGAAGTTCTTCGTCCCGTCGATCGGGTCGATCACCCAGCCGCGGCCGTGCGCGGTGTCGGTGGACCCGCCGCGCTCCTCGCCGAGGATCGCGTCGCCCGGGCGCTCATGACCCAGCGCGGCCCGGATCGCGTCCTCGGCGGCGGTGTCGGCGTCGGTCACCGGGGTCCGGTCCGGCTTGCGCTCCACCCGCAGGTCGGCGGCCCGGAACCGGGGCAGCGTGATCGCGTCGGCGAGGTCCGCCAGGCGCAGGGCGAGATCCAGGTCACCGGGTTCGGCGGGCACGCATCGCTCGGGGTTCACGTTGGGCGAGCATGCCAGCTCGCACCGCCACCGTGCCCGGGGCCCGGAGCCCTATGCTCGGTGAAATGACCACAGTGGTTCTGGCCGAGGACGACGCGGCGATCGCCGAGCCGCTGTCGCGGGCCCTGCAGCGCGAGGGGTACGACGTCGACGTCGTCGCCGACGGCGTGGGCGCCGTCGACCGCGTCACGCGTGCCCAGGTCGACCTGCTCGTGCTCGACCTCGGGCTGCCCGGGATGGACGGCCTGGAGGTCTGCCGGCGGGTCCGCGCGACCCTGCCGGACCTGCCGGTCCTCATGCTCACCGCCCGTACCGACGAGGTCGACTTCGTCGTGGGGCTCGACGCCGGCGCCGACGACTACGTGTCCAAGCCGTTCCGGCTGGCCGAGCTGCTGGCCCGGGTGCGGGCGCTGCTGCGCCGCCGCACCCAGGACGTCGTCGAGGTGGACGGGCTGCGGATGGAGCTGTCCGGCCGCCGTGTCCTGCTCGACGGCGAGGAGGTCTCGCTGGCCAACAAGGAGTTCGAGCTGCTGCGGGTGCTGATGATCCACGCCGGTCAGGTCGTGACGCGTGAGGAGATCCTGCACGCGGTCTGGGGCGACGCGGACATGAAGTCGTCGAAGACGCTGGACATGCACATGTCGTGGCTGCGCCGCAAGATCGGCGGCGAGAAGCGGATCGCCACCGTCCGGGGCGTCGGCTTCCGGTACAACTCGGACTGAGGTCGCCGTGCGCCGCCGGATCCTGATCTCCACCCTGCTGACGGTGGCGCTGACCGCGCTGTTCCTGGGCGGTCCGCTCGCGCTCGCGACCTGGCAGCTCGTCGAGGACTTCACCCGTGCCGAGCTGACCCAGCGCCTGGAGCAGGTCACCGAGACCGTCGAGGAGTACGGCACCGGGCCGCAGTCGCAACAGCTGGTGGAGGCGGCGATCCCGCCGAACTCGCGGCTGGTCGTCGTGCCGCCGGACTCCGCCCCGATCGTCTACGGCGTGGACCGGGTCGACGAGCCGGTGACCGAGTCGCTGCCGTTCGGGCCCGGCGGGATCATGGAGCTGTCCCAGCCGACCTCGGTGATGCGCTCCCAGCAGACCCAGGTGGTGGCGGTCGTCGTGCTGCTGGTCGGGTTCTCCGTCACCGTCGGCACCGGGGTCGCGGTGTACACCGCCCGCCGGCTGTCCGACCCGCTGCGTGACCTCGCGGCCCGTGCCGCCCGCCTCGGGGCGGGCGACTTCCGCCGGTCCCCGGCCCGCTACGACATCGCCGAGCTCGACCGGGTCTCGGAGGTGCTGGACTCCTCGGCGACCGCGCTGTCCCAGCTGCTGCACCGCGAACGGTCGCTGGTCGGGGACGTGTCCCACCAGCTGCGCAGCCGGATCACCGCGCTGCAGCTGCGCCTCGACGAGCTGGCCTGCCACCCCGACCCGGACGCCCGCCGCGAGGCCAACGCGGCACTGGAGCAGACCGAGCGGCTCACCGCCGTCCTCGACGACCTGCTGGAGTCCGCCCGCGCCGCACGGGCGGTCGGGGCCGAGCCGGTCGACCTGGCCGAGGCCGTCGCCGACGCCGAGCGGGAGTGGCGCGGTCCGCTCACCGCGGCCGGCCGGTCGCTCAGGGTGCGGGTGCCCGAGGGGCTGCTCGCGCGGGTCACCGCGGCCCGGCTGCGCGAGGCGATCGGGGTGCTGGTCGACAACGCCCTGCAGCACGGTGAGGGCACCGTCACGATCGCGGCCCGGGAGGGCGAGAACGCGCTGCTGGTCGAGGTGTCCGACACCGGCCCGGGGGTCCCGGAGGACCTGGTCCCGCACGTGTTCGACCGCGGCATCTCCGCGCAGTCCTCGACCGGTCTGGGGCTCGCGCTGGCCCGGACGCTGGTCGAGGCCGACGGCGGGCGGCTGGAGCTGTCGCGGGCCCGGCCGCCGGTGTTCCGGCTGTACCTGCCAGCGGCGCGCACCGACGACGTCGCCGCCGCCGCGCCGGTCCCGGACCGGACCGGACCCCGTTAGGGGCGCGGCTCCTGGTCCACCGGGGCGGGCGGGGGCTGACGCCGCACGAACTGGTCCGGCCACACGAACCGGCGGAAGGCCCACCAGCGGAAGGCCATCCCGACCAGGGTGCCGACGATCTGCCCGGCCACGAAGTCCGCGGACTCCTGGGCGACCAGCGAGACGAACGGCACCTGCAGCTCGAAGACGTAGCGCGAGACCCACAGCGGTGCCGAGTACACCGCGACCCCGATCCCGCTGATCACGAAGAACAGGAGGGCCTCGTGGTGCCGCTCCCGCCCGCCGCGGGTCCGGAAGGACCATTCGCGGTTCAGCACGTAGGACACCATCGTCGCCACCAGCACCGCGATCACCTTGGCGGTCACCGGCTTGTCGGCCAGCACCGTGGCCTTCAGCACCAGGAACACCACCGTGTCGATGACCCAGGTGCTGCCGCCGACCATCAGGAACTTGATCAGCTCACGGTGTTTGATCGCCTTGTCGCGGTACGGCTGGGGGATCCTGGCGAGCGTCGCCTCCACCACCGTCACGGGATCGATCGTGCCAGATTAGGCTCCCGGTCTCGTGGAGAGGGTTGACGCGCAGAAGACCGCCCTGCCCGTCGTCGGCATGGTCGGCGGTGGCCAGCTGGCCCGGATGACCGCCCAGGCCGCCGTCGCGCTGGGGCAGACGCTGCGGGTGCTGGCCGGGTCGCCGACCGACCCGGCGGCCCGGGTGACGCCGGACGTGGTCCTCGGCGACCCCGACGACGCCGCCGCGCTGCGGGAGCTCGCGACGGGCTGTTCGGCCGTCACGTTCGACCACGAGGGCGTCCCGCAGGAGGTGCTGGTCCCGCTCGCCGAGGCCGGGGTGCCGCTGCGGCCGCCGCCCTCGGCGCTGGTGCACGCGCAGGACAAGCTGGTGATGCGCCGACGGCTGTCGGAGATGGGCCTGCCGGTGCCGGCGTTCGCCGAGGTGGCCGCGCCCGGCGACGTCGCCGCCTTCGGGGCCGAACACGGCTGGCCGGTCGTGCTCAAGGCCACCCGCGGCGGCTACGACGGCCGCGGGGTCTGGTTCCTGCGCGCCGGTGGCGACGACACCGAGCGGCTGGTCGCCGACCTGCTCGACGCCGGCACCCCGCTGCTCGTCGAGTCGGCGGTCCCGATGACCCGGGAGCTGGCCGCGAGCGTCGCCCGCTCGCCCTTCGGCCAGGCCGCCGCGTGGCCGGTCGTCGAGACCCTGCAGGTCGACGGCCAGTGCGCCCGGGTCACCTCGCCCGCCCCCGGGCTCGACCCGGACCACGCCGCGCGGATCCAGGAGCTGGCACTGCGGATCGCGGCCGAGCTCGGCGTCGTCGGGCTGATGACGGTCGAGCTGTTCGAGACCGCGCCCGGCGAGGTCGTCGTGAACGAGCTGGCGATGCGCCCGCACAACTCGGGTCACTGGACGATCGAGGGCTCGGTCACCTCGCAGTTCGAGCAGCACCTGCGCGCGGTGCTGGACTACCCGCTCGGCTCGACCGCCTCGGTCGCCCCGGTCGCGGTGATGGCGAACGTGCTCGGCGCGGCGCAGGAGCCCGCGATGGGCATGGACGAGCGGCTGCACCACTGCTTCGCGCGCTTCCCCGAGGCGAAGGTGCACCTCTACGCGAAGGACGGCCGCCCGGCGCGCAAGATCGGCCACGTGACGATCCTCGGTCGCGACGAGAGCGACGTGCGCACCCGCGCGGAGCTCGCCGCGGGGTGGCTCGCCACCGCGACGTGGGCGGACGGCTGGTCCGCCCACACCGGTGATCCCCGCTCCCCGCACTCCCCGGAAGGACCTCGATGACGCAGACCGGCTCCCCGCGCGTGGGCGTGATCATGGGCAGCGACTCCGACTGGCCGGTGATGGGCGCCGCGGGCGCCGCGCTCGACGAGTTCGGCGTGCCGTGGGAGGTGGGCGTCTACTCCGCGCACCGCACTCCGCAGCGGATGCTCGACTACGCCGCCTCGGCCGCCGACCGCGGCCTGCAGGCGATCGTCGCCGGGGCGGGCGGCGCCGCGCACCTGCCCGGCATGGTCGCCGCCGCGACGCCGCTGCCGGTCATCGGCGTGCCCGTGCCGCTGAAGTACCTCGACGGTCTGGACTCGCTGCTGTCGATCGTGCAGATGCCCGCCGGTGTGCCGGTGGCGACCGTCGCGGTCGGCAACGCGCGCAACGCCGGGCTGCTCGCGGTACGCATCCTCGGCGCCGGCGACGAGCGGCTCCGGCAGGCGATGGTGGAGTTCCAGGCCGACCTCGAACGCAGCGTCCTGGACAAGGACGCGGCGCTGCGCGTGACCGCCCGCGAGAGCCGCTGAAATTGCGGTGGCGGGCCGCTGGACCCCGTGCGTACGGTGTGGGCACACGGGAGAGGAGGTGGTCCAGCAGATGAGCTACAGCAGGACACGTGAGGTGGCCGTCAGCTAGCACCACGTTCTGCTCCGGCGGGGAGAACCCGTCGGAGAGGCGGTCGTGGAAGCCGGTGTGGTGCCGGCGAGTTCCCGACGGTCACCCGTGATCCCCGGGTCCGAACGCTGTCCGGTTCGGTCGACGCACTCCCGGTGCGGCCCGGGGATCACGCATGTCCGGGGTTCGTCCGGATCGACACTCCCGGGGTCCCGGATCGGCTACCCCGGCCCGGGTTCGGGGTGGTCCCCGATGAGACCGGCTACGGGCTCCGACACGCTCGGTGACACGGCACACACCGTGCCGGCCGAGGGGGATCCGTGCGCCACACCACCGAGCCGCAACCGCCGTCCTGGCACCGGCCACTGCTCGTCATGTCCGTTCTGATGGCCGCCGTCGCCGCGGTCGCCGCGGTCGGCCTCGTCGTCGACGACCGCACCCTGCTCGCTGAGTCCGTCTGGGCCAAGCCGCTGAAGTTCGGCGTCTCGTTCGCCGTCTACGGTCTGACGCTCGGCGCACTCGTCCCGATGCTGCCGCGGGCCCGCCGCACGATGTGGTGGCTCGGTACGGCGTTCGCCGCCACCGGCGTCGTCGACGTCGGGTTCATCGTCCTCGCCGCGGCGCGGGGCACCTACAGCCACTTCAACCAGAACACCGACCCGGTCAACGCGATCGGTCAACAGGTCTTCTCCAGCGGTGTCGTCGGACTGTTCGGGGTCAGCCTGGTGATCGCGGTGATGCTGTTGTTCCAGCGGGTCGGCGACGTCGCGCTGACCCGGGCGCTGCGGGCCGGGCTGCTGCTCGCGACGGGCGGGATGGCGGTCGCGTTCGGGATCGCCGGTGCCGGTCCGAGCCGGACGGTGCCCGACGCGTACGGCCGCCCGGTCACCCTCGCGGGTGCGCACGGGGTGGGGACGCCCGACGGAGGTGGCATGCCCCTGACGAACTGGAGCGTCACCGGGGGCGACCTGCGGGTGCCGCACTTCGTCGGCCTGCATGCGATCCAGGTGCTGGTGCTGTTCGCGTCGGCGCTGGGGTTCGCGGCGGCCCGGGTGGTCTGGCTGCGGGACCCGGGAGTGCGGGCCCGACTCACGGGAGTGTCCGTGCTCGGGGTGACCGGTGTCTTCGCGATCACGACGTGGCAGGCGTTGCGGGGGCAGCCGCTGGTGCACCCGGACGGGCTCACCTGGGGTGCCGTCGGACTGCTGGCCGTGCTGACCGGCGGGCTCGCCCTGGCCGTCGTCGCGGACGCCCGGCGGCGGGTCGGACCACCGAGTCCGGACCTGGTCCGGGCGTGACCGGTCCCCACGGCGATGCCCCGGGGCGTGCGCCGCCGGTGTGGTGCTCGACGTGGCGGTACTGCGGGGCGGGTGCTGGTGACCGCGCACTCCCGGCCGGCGCGCGATCGCGGGCCCCGGCGGCCGCTCAGCCCGTCCGCCGGGTCGACTCCCGCTCCAGGGTCCGTGCCGCGCGTTCCAGGCGCCGGGTCACGTCCTCCAGGTCGGGCGCCGCGGCCGGCTCGTCCGCGTCCTCCAGCGGCAGCATCGGCGCGACCCGCCGGAAGTGGTCGACGGCGCCGGGCAGGTCGGCGTCGCGCGCGCCGTCGACCAGCCAGCGGCGCAACGCCTGGTTGTGCGCCGCGACCAGTGCCGCGGCCGTCACCGCGGCGCGCAGCTCGCCGTCGGGGCGGTCGCCGAGGCGCGCGGTGAGCTCGCGGGTGAACAGCCGCCGGTAGTGGTGCACCGACGCGGCCTCGCGGTCGCGCAGCGCCGGCACCGAGCCGACCAGCGCGAACCGCAGCCGGGCGACCTCGGGGTCCTCGGTGTAGAGCTCGAACACCGTCTCCGCGGCACGCAGTGCCAGCGACGGCAGCGGCTCGTCGGGGTGCGCGCCGTCGAACACCTCGCTGATCCGGGCCAGCCCGCGCTCGTGGTCGGGGGACAGCGCGTCCTCCTTGCCGCGGAAGTAGCGGAAGAAGGTCCGGCGGCCGACGCCCGCGGCGGCGGCGATGTCGTCCACCGTGGTGTCGTCGTAGCCGCGTTCGGTGAACAGCCGCGCGGCCGCCGCGACCAGGTCCCTCCGCACCTCGGCGCGCCCCTCGGGGGAACGCCCGCGCCGCGTGCTGGTCGCCATGGCACGGAGGGTAGCAAGGTCCCCTGGCCTGTGGCACGGAGTGCCGTTAGCATGGGCGGTATGAACAGCGAGTTCGACAGCTACCGGCTCAGCGACGAGCACATGGCCCTCCGCGAGGCGGTCCGGGACCTGGCGGAGAAGGAGATCGCCCCGCACGCCGCCGAGGTCGACGAGCAGGGCCGGTACCCCGTCGAGGCGCGCGACGCGCTGGTCAAGGCCGGTTTCCAGGCCGTGATCATCCCCGAGGAGTACGGCGGCCAGGGCGCCGACGAGCTCGCCGGCTGCATCGTGATCGAGGAGGTCGCGCGGGTCTGCGCGTCGTCGTCGCTGATCCCGGGGGTCAACGGGCTCGGGCTGACCCCGATCCTGCTGTCGGCCTCGGACGAGCTGAAGAAGCAGGTTCTCCCGTCGGTCGCCTCCGGCGAGGCCATGGTGAGCTACGCGCTGTCCGAGCGCGAGGCCGGCTCCGACGCCGCGTCGATGAAGACCCGCGCCCGCCGCGACGGCGACGAGTGGGTGCTCAACGGCACCAAGTGCTGGATCTCCAACGCCGGCGAGTCGACCTGGTACACGGTCATGGCGGTGACCGACCCGGAGAAGAAGGCCAACGGGATCTCGGCGTTCGTGGTGCACTCCGACGACCCGGGCTTCGTCGTCGGGACCAAGGAGCGCAAGCTCGGCATCCACGGCTCGCCCACCCGTGAGATCCACTTCGAGGACGCCCGCATCCCGGCGGACCGGATCATCGGTGCCGAGGGCACCGGATTCAAGACCGCGCTGCGCACCCTGGACCACACGCGTCCGACCATCGGCTCGCAGGCCGTCGGCATCGCCCAGGGCGCGCTCGACGTCGCGACGCAGTATATGAAGGAGCGCAAGCAGTTCGGCAAGCACCTGGCCGAGTTCCAGGGCCTGCAGTTCATGCTCGCCGACATGGCGATGAAGGTCGAGGCCGCCCGCCAGCTCTGCTACGTCGCCGCCTCGCGCGCCGAGCGCGACGAGCCCGGACTCGGCTTCATCTCCTCGGCCGCCAAGTGCTTCGCCTCCGACACCGCGATGCAGGTGACCACCGACGCCGTCCAGCTGCTCGGCGGCGCGGGCTACACCCGTGACTTCCCGGCCGAGCGCATGATGCGCGACGCGAAGATCACGCAGATCTACGAGGGCACCAACCAGATCCAGCGCATGGTGATGGCGCGTTCGCTGCTCAAGTGAGGTGTACGGGGCCCTGAGCCCTGCTGCGGACCCCGGGGCGACCATGATCAGGCCGTCTCGGGGCCGTCCGAGGTCGACGACGAACGACCGAGGACCCCGTCGATGGCGGCACGGGCGCGCTCGTAGCTGGACGGCACGAGGTGGGTGTACGTCCGCAGTGTGAAGCCAGGGTCGCTGTGGCCGAGGTAGGCCGCCAGCTCTTTGACGGACACGCCCTGCGAGAGCAGGGTCGAGGCGTAGAAGTGGCGCAGTGCGTGCATCCCGTCGGCACGCTTGCGGTAGACGAGGCCGGCGGACCGGAAGGCGCCCTGCCAGACGACCTTGTTGAAGAGGTCTCCGCTGTAGAGACGGCCGTCTTCCCCGGTGATCAGTAGGTCGGTGGTGACCGGCTCCCCGTCGGGGTTATCCCACGGCAACGTGATCGTTGATGGCGGGAAGCCGTCCAGGTGCGCGGTGATGTGGTCGAGGACCGCGCCGGACAGCGGGACGACACGCGTCTTTCCGCCCTTGGGAAGCGCGAACACGATTCGTCGTTCGACCATCCGGATCTGACGGCGGACATGGACGACCATGGAGTCGCGGTCGATGTCCTCGGTGCTGAGTCCCAGGATCTCGCCCTGGCGCAGACCACAACCCGCTCCGATGATCACGGCGAGCCGGAATCGGTCGCTGATGTGCTGCTCGATCGCGTTGAGCCGTGTGCGAGGCCAGATGACGATGTTGCTCGCCGACGAGGTCGGGCGTTTGATCGTCTGCGCCTTGCACGGGTTGTGGGTGATCAGTCGTTCCTCGACGGCGGAGTCGAGCACCGACGAGACGATCGTGAACAGCACGGTCCGGTAGTTGGCGCTGTAGCCGCGGTCGTCGAGTTCTCCGAGCCAGTTCCGAACGATCGCGGGTGTGATCGAGTTGAGCGGGCGTTTCTCGAAGAACGGGTAGATGCGGGCGTCGAGACGGCTGCGGAGCGCGCCCCGGGTGGCCCGGTCGGTCGACTGGCCCTTCAGCCAGTTCTCGGCGTGAGCTTTGAAGCTGATCTTTCCTGCGCTGACGCTGACGTACTTGCCCTCGCGCTTGGCCGACTCGACCTCGACGAGGAAGTCGTCAGCCTCCTTCTTGCAGCGGTCGGGGAAGGTGCGCGAGCGTTCGACGCCATCCGGGTCGATGTAGCGGACCTTGTAGCGCTGGCCCTTGCCGTGGATCGAGGTCTTGACCTTGCGGACCTTCTCGGTCGTGGGGTCGACCTCCGGGCGGTACCAGCGGTCCTGGACGTGCCCCACGGGTCAGGCCGCGTGAGCGGTGAACCAGTCGCGGACACCTGCTGGGTCGTAGCGCAGGTGCTTGCCCATCTTGCAGGCCGGCGGGCCCTGCTTCTTGCGGCGCCACTGGTACAGCGTTTCGACGGGGATGCGCAGGTAGCGCGAGACGTCCTCGATCGTCCACATGGGTTCGGGCTGGTCGTTCACGGTTGTCCTCCTGGTGGTTGCTAGTGGCTCTCCCTGCTGGTGGTGCGTTCCTCGCGGGCCAGGGCGCGGTGCTCGCGGGCGCGTGCTGCGGCGTCGGCGGCGAGCTGGGCGTCAGCGGTGCTGTTCCAGCCGATCCCGGCGAGGGTGAGGCGGCAGACGACGAGGGTGGTGTCGTCGAGGTCCTGGTCGTCGTCGCCGTGGTGGCGGCGCCAGTGGTCGGTGCGGCTGGTGCGGCGCCAGGTCCGGCGTTCGGCGCGCAGCCGGGTGTGGGTGGTGGAGTAGCGCCGGGACTTGGTGGCGAAGTGGCCGCCGAAGCCGAGCATGTGGGTCCAGCGCTCGAGCCGGCCGTAGGTGTCGTGCCAGGTGGCGCGGTCGTCGTCGCTGGTCCAGTCGGCGGGTCGGGTGCCGAGCTGGCGGGCGTAGGCGATGAGGCGGCCGAGGTGGGTGTGGGCGTCGGCGTAATGCTCGACGAGGTCGGCGGTGAGCCGTCCGGTGATGGGGAGGCCGGCGGGTTCGGTGGCCTTGGTGGCGTACTTGGCGAGGTACGCGGCGACGGCGTCGGAGGTGATCGCGCCGGAGTCGAGTCCGTGGGTGACGGCGCGGATGTCGGTCTGTGGGCCCCAGGTGATCGGCCAGGTGTGGCCGGTGTCGGCATAGGACGGGGTGTCGAAGCCGGTGGCCCGGGTGGCGCCTGCGACGAGCTCGGCGAGGTGGGCCGGGGTGATGGTGTCCGGCGGCGGGAGTATCGCATCGGGGTCGTCTGGGTCGACGGTGTCGAGGCGGATGAGGGCGTGGAAGTGGACGACGCCGCGGCGTTGGTACTCGGCGACCTTGCCGTAGGAGACGCGCAGCTTCGTGCCGTGGGGCTTGGCGAGGGGCCGCAGCGCCCGGTTGAGGGCGATCATGGTGCGGCGCCAGAGTTCGCCGGCCCAGCCGTTCCAGACGACGTGGTGGGCGTGGTCGTAGGAGTCCAGGCACAGCGGCCGGCCGAGACAGGCCGCTGACTCGGTGTGGCGCTGGGTGCAGGTCAGCAGGCGCCCGTGAGGGCAGGGAGTCGCGTTGCGGCGCGGGCGGCAGGGGCGGACCTGTCCGGTGCGGGGGTTGACCACGCGGGTGTGGACGGGGCCGAAGGACGGTGCGGTGAGGGTGGCGAACACGGCGGGGTGTCCGGCGACGGTGTCGGGGACGCCTTTGCCGCCGACGAGGCCGGAGCGGATGAGCTGGTAGGTGTCGGCGCGGTAGGTCTCGGCGCACGGTGGGCAGACGCTGGCGCGGCGGTCGCCGCAGGGGACGTAGATGACTCCGTCGGGCAGCTCGTTGGTGTGGCGGGTGCGGGTGATGGCGCCGGTGGTGGTGTCGACGTCGTGGAGTTCGCCGGTGAGTCGGACGGGGCGGACGCATCCGCGGGTGGCGGCGGTGTGGTCGAGCCAGCGTCGGTGGTCGCGGGATCCGGCACGGCGCAGGAGTGCGGTGCGGGTGGTGGTGAATCCTGGTGGTCGGGGTGTCGTCGTGGTCGTCATGGGCGGCTACCAGGGGACGGCCGGGAAGGCGTGGCCGAAGTAGTCGCGGGCGATGTGCTCGGCGCGGGCGCGGATGGCGGCGATGTCGTCGGGGGTGCGGCTGGTGGTCCAGGTGTGGAGGTCCCCACCGTCGAACCGCATGACGGCGTCGATGGCGGAGAGCGGGTCGACGACCTTGACGGCGAGGGTGTCGCCGTAGCGGGCGAGGTGTGCGGCCAGGGCGAGGACGAGCTGTCGGGCGGTGAGGACGTACTCGGCGGCGGTCAGGAACGGCTGCTCGGTGCTGACGTCGTGGCGGTCGGTCGGGGTGTCGAGGGTGGCGGTCATGGCGGTTCTCCTTGCTCTGGTGGGTGGTTGGCGGTCACCGGGCACCCCCGGCCGGGCGGGTCGGGGGTGCGGGGTCGCCGTCAACGACCAGGTGCGTCGTCGGTGGTCGGGAGTGCGGCGAGGGTGGTGGTCTCGTGGGCGTCGCATCCGGGACGCAGGCACGAGCGGTAGAGGTCGCAGCCGAACAGGGCGTGGTCGGGGATGAGGCCCCGGCAGTGGCAGGGGGTCCAGTGGCACCAGATGTGGCCCTCGAAGACGCAGCGGGCGCGGTTGCGTCCCAGGACGCAGGACCGGCAGATGAGGCGTCCGTCGTCGGCGGTCCAGCCGTCGGTGGTGATGTGCTGTATCGCCTGCTCGGCGGTCTCGAAGTGCAGCGGGCGTTCCTCGATGCCGTCGGTGTCGTACTCAGACGAGCAGATGTCGCAGGTGATCGCGTAGCAGGTGACGGCGCGGATCACGGTGCACCTCCGGTGCCGTAGCGCTGGTGGGCGGCCTGTCGGGTGGTGCCGAGGCGGGTGGCGATGTCGGCCCAGGAGAAGCCGGCTGCGCGCAGTCCGGTGACGGCGTGGCGGATGGCGGTGTCGATGTCCTCGGCGAGGCGGGCGAGGTCGGTGAGTCCCTCGATGTCGCCGTGGCCGATGCGGCGGCCGTGGGCGGTGACGATGCAGCGGGTGAAGGCGGCGTAGTCGTCGTTCTCGCAGATCCGGCGGGTGCGGCTGCCGGGGCGGTGGGTGGGGCGCTCGGGTGTCAAGCCGGTCTTGACGGTCGGCGCGGTCACCGGAGGGCTCCGGCGTAGGGGGCCCGGGTGCTTGCCTCGGTGTCGTGGCGGTCGCTCAGGGCGATGCGTGTCCGGTGCGACGAGGTGAGCCGGTCGGTCAGGGCGACCAGGGTCAGCAGGACGGGCAGGGTGATGAGGAAGCCGATCAGCAGGACCAGCGGGGCGGCTTCGCCGAGGGTGTTGCGGGCGGCGAGGACGAGGCCGGTCGTGGCGGCGACGAACGGAATGGCGATGAGCAGGTGACGGATGTCGTTCTTCATCTGGGCACACTTCTCCTGGGTCACGAATAGCGGTGCTATTCGGCGGGTGGGTGGAATTGCGGGATCGCGCTTATGCGGCGGGATCGCCGGGCGCGTTGTCGCGGAGGCGACGGGCGGCGTTCACGACGGCGCGGATGTGGGCATCGGTGAGGTACGCGGCCTTGAACCGGCGAGGGATTCCGCCTTCGGCGAGCAGCCAGCCCACGCCCCGGTCCTCGGGGCGGATGTCCTTGGCGGAGAAGCCTTCCTTGGCCCAGCCGACGGACAGGATGATGTCGGAGCTGGAATCGGTGGTGCAGCGGAAGGCGACGCGGTAGCCGAACAGGTCCCGCAGGCTGGTCGGGATGATGTCGGCGGACGGGCGTTGGGTGGCGGCGACGACGATGATTCCGGCGGCGCGGCCCCGGGCGACGAGGTCGCGGACGAGGGTGCGGAACTCTTCCTGCTCGTCCTTGGTGCCGATGGTGACCGAGTAGTAGGCGAGTTCGTCGATCACGCAGAGGATGACGTCGAGGCCGTCGGTCTGGACGATCTTGCGTCGTCCGGCGGCGTCGAGCTGGGTGTATCGGATGTCCATCTCGGACTGGAGTTCGCGGAGCTTGTCGAGTGCGAGGCCGATGGAGTTGCCGACGAACACGTCGGCGACCGGGCGCCAGAGTCCGAGTTCGACGATCTTGCCGTCGAAGAGCCACAGCCGGGCGTCGGTGCAGAGTGCCGCGTGGCCGATGATGGTGTTGAGCAGCGAAGACTTCCCGGAGCCGGGTTCGCCGCCGTCGAGCAGGTTGCGGTACATCAGGGTGACCTCGACCGGGTCGCCGTTCTCGTCGATGCCGAAGCTGATCGGGTCGTAGATCGAGCGCGGGCCGCCAGGTCGGTTCCGGCGGGTGCGCCGGCGGTTGAGGATCGTCATGGCGGTGTCCTTCACTCGGCGTGGATGCGCGGTGCGTGTGCGGGTGTGGTCGCCGAGGTCCGGCCCGCCGGGCGGCGGGTCAGGTGAGCGCTACAGGCTCGGGTCGGCGTCCTCGTCGTCGGCGGGCCGACGCGCGGTGGCGTTCTTGCCGCTGGTGCGTCCCGGCTTCTTCTCGGCCGGTGGGGTGGGCGCCGTGGTGCGGGCGCCGGTGAGGGTGTCGCGGGAGGGCAGGGCGACGACGTTGCCGGTGTCCTCGGGCGTGATGTGCTCGTCAGCGTCGACCGCAGCGAGGTCGGCGAGGTCGTGGATACCGGTCGGAACGATGTCTCCGACGGTGAGCGGGTCGCGGCGGACGACGTCCACGACGACGAGTGCTGCTTGGGCGCGGACCGGGGTGACCCGGGTGGTGCGGGCCCAGCAGGCGGTGGAGATCCGGTCGGTGACCTGGTCGATGTCCTTGACCGAGAGCCCGGCCGGGAGCCACACTCGCACGCGTTCCCCGACCGGGGACGGCCGTGACCACAGCAGCAGCGGCATCTTGCCGTCGTGGGTCATGGTCCGGGTCTGGCCGAAGCAGGCCCGCATCCGATGGCGAGTCGTCACGGCCCAGCAGCGGGCGGTGATGTACCGGCGAGATGCCGGGATACCGATCACCATGACGGTGACGAAGCCCAGTGCGAGGGCGGTGTTCGCGGGGCCGATGTGGTCCCGCAGGACCAACGTGATCGTCAGGATCACGGCGATGCAGGTCAGTTCCGCTCGGAAGCGGATGATCCAGCCCACGACCCGCAGGTACGGGTTCTGGTGTGGGCGGGTGAAGATCTCGATCGTCCCGCTCCGGTACGAGGTCCGGGACGAGTTCCGGCCGCCGGAGCGGCCTTGCGCACGTGAGGTGCGTGCCATCATCGATCAGTCCTTCCGACTGCTCTGGCTGAACCGGGGTGGAAGGGCGAACAGAGGCGGACGCGGGGCCGCGTATGTGGTCGGGAAACCTCGGCGGTCCCGTGTCCACCTCTGCCCTTCATCGGGCGAGTCCGGGTAGACCGGCTAGAAGCCGGAGCCGGAGTTGCGCTCGTCCTCGACGTGCAGGCGGTGTGACATCGCCGCCTTCCACTGACCGACGTGGGTCAGTGCGATCTCCAGGCACTCGGTCATGTCGACCAGGTGCCCGAGCCTCGTGGCCGTGTCGACCTGCGAGGAGTTCGCCTCGATGGCGAACTTGGAGGCCTGGTGAGCGGCCTCGAACACGACGGAATAGTGCGATCCGCAGATCGCGTCGTGCACCTTCGAGATGTTTGCTTCCGGTGCGCGGTACGGCTCGTGCCGTTCCGCCATCGGAGTCACGGTGACCGTGGTGCCGTTGTTGTCGGACATCGTTCACTCATCCCTTCCGCAGAGATCGGGACCGGAATCGCGGCCTACTTGGACGCGCCGGTGTTTCCCTCGGGAAGGACGGACTTGGCACGGAACGCCACCCGCGAGTTGCCGTTCTGAACCCACGGCATCGCCTGCAGACGGTCCACGTACACGAACTGACCCTGATCGACCTTGGGCGGGTTGTCGGCCGCCACCGTGACCAGGATCGTCTCCGCGTCGCCGTCACTCCAGGCCACGAGCTTGACGGCCCACAGGGGGTGGTTCGTGCCACCGCTCTTGTCCCGACGGTGGACACCGTCCTTGTCCAGACGCGGCTCGAATCCGCCGGACGCCTGGAAACGCATGGCATTGGTGTCGAGAATCAACTGCATGACTGCTGTGCTCCTTCTGGGGATCAACTTGGCAGTTCGCTCACCCCGGACGGGGTGTGCCAGACAAGAACACCAGCGAGCACGTAGGGCCGTAAATTCACGATAGTAAACAGCTTCGTGTTTACCGTTCCGTTTACCGCGTTGACCAGGCACAATGAGAAGCGCGGAACCCGAAGACGAGGGAGACCGGTGATGAGCTCAGCGCTGCGGGGAGCGCGTGAGGCCCAGGGCTGGACACAGGACCAGCTCGCGGGACGTCTGTTGCGTCTGGCCGAGTCGCGCGGGGCGGCGTTGAGCGTCAGCCGGGCGAGCTTGAAGCAGATGGTGTCGGACTGGGAGCGCGGCAAGCGCAAGCCCGGGCACTGAGGTGTTCTCAGTAGCGGGTTGATCATGTCGTGCGGTCGTACTCGGTGTGGAGTAGTACGAGCGCAGCTGCGGTGATCGCGCCGGTGCGCCAGGGACATAGCGTGACTCGCCGCAACGCGGCGAAGGTGGTCTTGAGCAGGGCGTTTCCGCGTTCGGCCAGAGCACGAAGGGCTGAGTGCAGGGTGTTGACGGTGCGCTGGTTGACCGTCTGCCCGCGGCCGGGGGCGAGTTTGATGGGCACGGTGAGCCGGTCGGCTTCGCCTTCGTAGCCGAGGTCGCCCAGCGCGGCGTGGGTGTCGTCGGTGAACGCGGCCAGGCCCTCGAGCAGCCCGGGGTGGGTACGGGCGCAGCGGGTGTCGTGCTCGCGGCCCGGCCGCACGTCGCTGGTCCATAGCGGCCATCCATCAGGTGCGGTGAGGACCTGGATGTTCCCGCCGTGGCGGCGGTGCTTGCCCGACCACCACAGGTCGACCCCGGGGGTGAGGCCGAGCGCGCGGCACCGGTCGGTGGCGATCAGGGTGCCGTCGAGATTCACGTGGGTGTGCCCGGCTGTGCGGGCGGCGAGCAGGGCTCCGTGCAGGCCGGGTGCGGCCGCGGCGAGGACGTCGATGCCTTCGTGCAGGTAACGGTAGGCCGTTGCAGTGCTGATCGCGTTGTCACCGGCCGAACATCGGACCCGGGTAGCATCACAGAACCAGCGGATCACCAGCACTGCCTGGGCGAACGGGGTCAACGCCCGCCGCCGGGTGCCACGTCGACGGCGTTGAAGGACCAGGAGCCGCGCCAGATAGGCCACGGTGCGCTCCCCGATCGGGAGGACAGCGGTGTAGGTGACAGGATCAGACATGCAGGACCTCGGTGACGGTGTCGATCTGTGCTGGACCGAACCGATCTACCGGGGTCCTGCCCCGTTCCCGCTCATCTCACCACCCTCGGCGTGTCGCCACGACCTGCCACCCCGCTACTGAGAACACCTCACTACCGGCAGCTTCTCTGCGACCTGTTCGGACGGACCGCCGATGAACTCGGGTTCCCGGATGCGGCGCCTGCGCCGTTGTCGGTGGCCCCGGCCCAGGGGCTCGAACTGATGCTGGACCAGGCGGCGGTCGTCGACGTTGTCACCGTGTCCGGGCTCCAGCAGCAGGTGGACGGGCTGCGTCGGCTCGACCAGCAGCTCGGGTCGCAGATGGTGATCGAGCAGACCGGCACCCTGGTCACGACGGTGCGTGACCTGATGTCCCACGTGATCAGCGAGGCCGAACGGCAGCAGCTCGCCGGGGTGCTGGCCGATGTCGCGGCGCTGCACGGCTGGCAGGTGCTCAACTCCGGCGACACCAGCGGGGCGTGGACGCTGCACGATCTCGCCAAGACCGCGGGCCGGGAGTCCGGAGATCCTGCGCTGCTCTCGCACGCGATGGGCGAACAGGCCTACGACCTGCTCGACGTCGAGCGTCCGGAGCTTGCTCTGCAGCTCGTGCAGGCGGCGAGGTCAGCCGCAGGGTCGAAGGTGCCGGGGTTGCTGGGGGCGTGGCTGCACGCAGCCGAGGCGGAGGCCCTGGCCGCGACGGGTGATCAGGTGGGCTGCCGAGAGGCGCTGAGGCTGGCCGAGCAGGCGATGCCGGCGGAGCCGGACAACAGCGCTGTCCCGTACGTGTCCCTCGACGACTGGCAGCTCGCGAGGTGGCGGGGCAACGTCCTGGCCGGTCTCGGTGACTCCGGGGCGCTGGACGCCCTGTTGAGCGCGCTGGGGAGGACGCCGGGGATGTCGGTGCGGGCGACTGCGTCCCTGCACTGCGACGTTGCGCAGTCCTACGCGGTGCGGGGAGAGCGGGTGTCGTCCCTGGAGCACGCACGGGTGGCGCGGGACCTGGCGCGGCGGACGGGCTCGATCCGGCAGCTCCGCAGGATCGACCGGGTCACTCGGCTCCTGGCGTGAACTCCACCCCGGCCTGCCGGGCGAGGAGCTGGAGTGCGGCGATCAACGTGCCTGCACCGAGGAGCCGGTTCCCTGCCACGAGAGCGGGCAGCTCGGTCAGCGGGACCCACTCCAGGAGGCCGGCTTCTTCCAGGTCGGACGGTTCTCCGATGTGGTCGAAGGTGCGCCACAGGTAAAGGTGGGTGGGGGAGTCGACCATCCCGGGCAGCGGCTGGAACGAGGCGAGGTGCTGCGGGGGGCCGGTGGGACGCCAACCGCCCTCCTCCTCGGCCTCGCGGCGTGCAGTGTCGGCCGGGTCCTCACCGGGCTCGATCAGGCCACCCAGGAACTCGTACCCGATCTCGTCGGTGACCCAACGGTGCCGGTGCAGCATCAGGGCACGGTCCGAGTCATCGACGAGGACGGCGATGGAGACAGGCTTCATGTGCACGACGTGGTGCTCGAATCGTCGTCCGTCGGGCGGCTCGATATCAGCGAGGCTCACTTGGAGCCATTCGCTGTCATAGACCGTGCGCTCACCACGCTTGGTCGTGCGCGGTGGCGATTCTGACGATTCCACTGACACCAATTCTAGAGCGTGCAGGAGTCCTTGCTGACTCTCGACACGCTACCGGTTGAGCCGGTCTCAGGCAGCGTTGGTGTCAAGCATCAGCTGAGACTCGGCGCGGGAGCGCGGGGCGGGTTCGGCCTGGTCGGGCGGGTGCGGTGTGCGGGTGGTGAGAACTTTCTATACGTCTTCAAGCCGCGCCCCACCGGGGCGCGGGGCCGGACTCGGCCGGACGGCAACCGCTCCGCGACCTCCGGCCTGACGGCCTCCGGGCGGAGCGGACCTCGGGGCCGCCGGCTACGCGCCGGCAGGGTGGGAATGAGACGGTGTGAGTGGTCGTCCCCGCTGGCCGCAATCGTCTTCACGGGCACGAACGGCGTCAACCCCGCGCTCCGCGCGCCTCGATCCCGCCGGTGGTTGCCCCCTGCGCCGCCATCTGTTGTGTAGTGGTCAACTTGCGGGATCGAGGGTTCCGGGTTGACACCGCACGCTCCCGCAAAGTGCTGGCCAGGACAGCGGGATGACAGGACTATGCGAGAAGGCGTTGCGTTTCCGCTAGAAGAGTCCCTCTCGGTCAGGGTTAATCGCCTGAGGCTTACGCCGTGTCGACGTCACCAAACCTGCAAACCTGACCCAGCCGCGAAAGTGTTTACCAACCGAGATGGTCGTTGCTCTCGACCACGCGGCGCCAAGCGCCTTCTTTATGTGTTCGCCGATCAATTGGGGTGTCGCCGCAGGGTCGTCTGCCAGATGTATCCATGCTGCGTCACCGCCAGGCATTTGCCGAAGAAGGTTCTGGAGTGCCTCTTCATGAATCTTGCCGTTCTCGATCAGCTCAGGGCGCGACACTTCAAGGAGTCCATCAAGTCCCTCGGTTATCGCACCGAGCCGGAGTAGGTCACGCAGCGATACCAATTCTCTCTTAGATAGCTGAGTGACGGGCCTAGGCGCTTCTTTAAGCGCCTTCAGGAGCGCTACGCTAGGTCCTGGGCTGCTGGTTGGGAACGAGCCACGTGTCTTCATTTTGCTGACACGGTTCAGAAGCTCAGTTTGCGCCACATGGCCATCAGTGGGCACTTTTGCCGACTTGCCTTCAATTACAGCCAGGCCGCCAACCTCGAACCAATAAGTGAACACGCGCGCGTAGGATACCCACGTGTCGCGAGAAACAGCGACCGCTGGGAATACATCCTGAAGTTTCCTGGCGAAGGCTTCAAATGTGAGTCGCCCGCCGGAGCGCTCAGCTGCCTCTAGGAAAGTAGTGTAAGCGCGGTGCCGCCGAAGTGCTTGGCCGACCAGCGTCCGAATGGCTGAGTCGCGGTCGCTTGCGTTTCGGACGCTATCGACGAAGCTCACCCGGTTGGGCTCGTAGGAGCTAATGCCCATCAGGCGAAGTTCTCGTACGAGATTCCAGACTGCATTCTCGCTTGTCCCGAATCGTTCGGCGACCTCAACAACGTAGCTGTCGCCCCCGTCTTTTTCGAGCTCTCGTAGGAGACGGGCTACTGAAACGGGAGCCTGTCGCAGGATGTAGGAGTCTTCAATTGGTACTCGACCGCTTGTGATGAAGTCTCGGAAGATGTCCCAATAGGTATCTAGATGTTCACCAACTGACACGATAAGGCGGCGATTGATTAGGGACTGAACGATATCTGCCGAAACTCGATCCATTGCATCGGTTACATTGACTGGAGCAAAGCGGGCGATATACTTTAGGGCTTCGCGTTCGTGAGGGCTTAGCTCCGCCATGTCGGCTTCGAACAGGGTTTGAACATTTAGGGCTTCAGACAATAGTTGCTCCTGCGTTACGCCTGACTCAATCTCTCGCAGGAGATGTCCTGCGAGCTTCTTGAACAGCCAGGGCAGGCCCTGCGAATACTCGCGCAGGCGCTGACGCAATTCGCGACTTAGTCGCTGACCGGATTCCTTCTCTAGTCTCCTGAGAAGCGTCTCGACGTCTCGTGGCCCCCACGTCGGGAGCGTAATGACGTGCGCTGATCCGCGGATCTCATCACGAAGTTGATACGGGTAACCTTCTGTCCATCCAACATAGTCGGTTTTCCACGAGAAGCCAACGGTAAGTGGAATGTCTAGCTCTTGTACGCCGAGAGCGAGATCGCGGAATTGCCTGGCGAGGGCCTCATCTCGGAAGACGTTTTCGAACTGGTCGAACATTAGGAACAATGGCCCGCGGTTAAGCCAGGTGCTGTCGGATAGCGTCCGCAGGCTACTGGTAAGCGACGCCCACGACGGCTTCGAAGGTAGCTCTACGTAGCCGTCGATAGCGGCCTGCTCGCCAAACTTTCGTAGCACACTGCTGACGAACCGGGTCGTAGCGACGGTTCTTGTGTCTACGACAAGCGCGGCACCTCCTGAATCTTCTGTCATCTTCTTAAGTCTTAGCGCCAAGGAGCTTTTTCCCCAGCCAGATTGTGCGTTGAGAACGATGACACTTCCCGACTTGGCGAAGACCTCACCCGCCTGTCGTATGGCCTCGCGTCTCCCCACGAAGAACTTAGGTGAAGCGGGCAGTTGATACTCAAAGTTGTTCGTACTTCCTGCGACCACGGCGATGAAATCCTCGGCATCTGGAGGAGTCTCGATTGTGCGCTTCAGGTCTGATGTCGAAGCGACATGCCAATCGGAAACGTCTAGGCCGCGTGCAAACTCGGTTTCGCGAACTAGGTCAAGAACTAACTCGGGAACGCTCAGAGAGCCTGTGGCTCTGAGGACGACCCGAGCCGCGCGGGCGCCTTCACCTAACTCGATTGCGGCCGAATAGACGCCATGCTCGGCCACTACTATTGTCGGGTCGATGTAGCTATCGTTATCGTAAAAAGGATGGATGATTTGTCGATCAACTAGGGATTCGTATACGTCGTTAGCGTCCAGTACCCGGAAGTCGGGGTCATCGAGTCGGATTGTCTCGTAGAACTCATTGAGGTGTTCTCAGTAGCGGGTTGATCATGTCGTGCGGTCGTACTCGGTGTGGAGTAGTACGAGCGCAGCTGCGGTGATCGCGCCGGTGCGCCAGGGACATAGCGTGACTCGCCGCAACGCGGCGAAGGTGGTCTTGAGCAGGGCGTTTCCGCGTTCGGCCAGAGCACGAAGGGCTGAGTGGAGGGTGTTGACGGTGCGCTGGTTGACCGTCTGCCCGCGGCCGGGGGCGAGTTTGATGGGCACGGTGAGCCGGTCGGCTTCGCCTTCGTAGCCGAGGTCGCCCAGCGCGGCGTGGGTGTCGTCGGTGAACGCGGCCAGGCCCTCGAGCAGCCCGGGGTGGGTACGGGCGCAGCGGGTGTCGTGCTCGCGGCCCGGCCGCACGTCGCTGGTCCATAGCGG
>NZ_MCIP01000001.1:511750-513912 GCF_001932425.1 Pseudonocardia sp. Ae505_Ps2 | reverse complement strand
GCTGGGAATACATCCTGAAGTTTCCTGGCGAAGGCTTCAAATGTGAGTCGCCCGCCGGAGCGCTCAGCTGCCTCTAGGAAAGTAGTGTAAGCGCGGTGCCGCCGAAGTGCTTGGCCGACCAGCGTCCGAATGGCTGAGTCGCGGTCGCTTGCGTTTCGGACGCTATCGACGAAGCTCACCCGGTTGGGCTCGTAGGAGCTAATGCCCATCAGGCGAAGTTCTCGTACGAGATTCCAGACTGCATTCTCGCTTGTCCCGAATCGTTCGGCGACCTCAACAACGTAGCTGTCGCCCCCGTCTTTTTCGAGCTCTCGTAGGAGACGGGCTACTGAAACGGGAGCCTGTCGCAGGATGTAGGAGTCTTCAATTGGTACTCGACCGCTTGTGATGAAGTCTCGGAAGATGTCCCAATAGGTATCTAGATGTTCACCAACTGACACGATAAGGCGGCGATTGATTAGGGACTGAACGATATCTGCCGAAACTCGATCCATTGCATCGGTTACATTGACTGGAGCAAAGCGGGCGATATACTTTAGGGCTTCGCGTTCGTGAGGGCTTAGCTCCGCCATGTCGGCTTCGAACAGGGTTTGAACATTTAGGGCTTCAGACAATAGTTGCTCCTGCGTTACGCCTGACTCAATCTCTCGCAGGAGATGTCCTGCGAGCTTCTTGAACAGCCAGGGCAGGCCCTGCGAATACTCGCGCAGGCGCTGACGCAATTCGCGACTTAGTCGCTGACCGGATTCCTTCTCTAGTCTCCTGAGAAGCGTCTCGACGTCTCGTGGCCCCCACGTCGGGAGCGTAATGACGTGCGCTGATCCGCGGATCTCATCACGAAGTTGATACGGGTAACCTTCTGTCCATCCAACATAGTCGGTTTTCCACGAGAAGCCAACGGTAAGTGGAATGTCTAGCTCTTGTACGCCGAGAGCGAGATCGCGGAATTGCCTGGCGAGGGCCTCATCTCGGAAGACGTTTTCGAACTGGTCGAACATTAGGAACAATGGCCCGCGGTTAAGCCAGGTGCTGTCGGATAGCGTCCGCAGGCTACTGGTAAGCGACGCCCACGACGGCTTCGAAGGTAGCTCTACGTAGCCGTCGATAGCGGCCTGCTCGCCAAACTTTCGTAGCACACTGCTGACGAACCGGGTCGTAGCGACGGTTCTTGTGTCTACGACAAGCGCGGCACCTCCTGAATCTTCTGTCATCTTCTTAAGTCTTAGCGCCAAGGAGCTTTTTCCCCAGCCAGATTGTGCGTTGAGAACGATGACACTTCCCGACTTGGCGAAGACCTCACCCGCCTGTCGTATGGCCTCGCGTCTCCCCACGAAGAACTTAGGTGAAGCGGGCAGTTGATACTCAAAGTTGTTCGTACTTCCTGCGACCACGGCGATGAAATCCTCGGCATCTGGAGGAGTCTCGATTGTGCGCTTCAGGTCTGATGTCGAAGCGACATGCCAATCGGAAACGTCTAGGCCGCGTGCAAACTCGGTTTCGCGAACTAGGTCAAGAACTAACTCGGGAACGCTCAGAGAGCCTGTGGCTCTGAGGACGACCCGAGCCGCGCGGGCGCCTTCACCTAACTCGATTGCGGCCGAATAGACGCCATGCTCGGCCACTACTATTGTCGGGTCGATGTAGCTATCGTTATCGTAAAAAGGATGGATGATTTGTCGATCAACTAGGGATTCGTATACGTCGTTAGCGTCCAGTACCCGGAAGTCGGGGTCATCGAGTCGGATTGTCTCGTAGAACTCATTGAGGTGTTCTCAGTAGCGGGTTGATCATGTCGTGCGGTCGTACTCGGTGTGGAGTAGTACGAGCGCAGCTGCGGTGATCGCGCCGGTGCGCCAGGGACATAGCGTGACTCGCCGCAACGCGGCGAAGGTGGTCTTGAGCAGGGCGTTTCCGCGTTCGGCCAGAGCACGAAGGGCTGAGTGGAGGGTGTTGACGGTGCGCTGGTTGACCGTCTGCCCGCGGCCGGGGGCGAGTTTGATGGGCACGGTGAGCCGGTCGGCTTCGCCTTCGTAGCCGAGGTCGCCCAGCGCGGCGTGGGTGTCGTCGGTGAACGCGGCCAGGCCCTCGAGCAGCCCGGGGTGGGTACGGGCGCAGCGGGTGTCGTGCTCGCGGCCCGGCCGCACGTCGCTGGTCCATAGCGG
>NZ_MCIP01000001.1:509707-510826 GCF_001932425.1 Pseudonocardia sp. Ae505_Ps2 | reverse complement strand
GTGTAGGTGACAGGATCAGACATGCAGGACCTCGGTGACGGTGTCGATCTGTGCTGGACCGAACCGATCTACCGGGGTCCTGCCCCGTTCCCGCTCATCTCACCACCCTCGGCGTGTCGCCACGACCTGCCACCCCGCTACTGAGAACACCTCATTGGCCTCTGCGGTCAAGCGTGGCGTCACCACCATAAATGCGTGAAGTTCTGGACTGCGCCGTCGCAGGGCTGAGAACTTCCCGTAGAACTGTGTAAGAGGGCCAATTTTGACGGCAGACGTGTATGCCTTGCACTCGATTATCGCCGGCTTATTCGAGAGCGTATGTGAGACCTTAAGGTCTAGTTCAATCCCATTTGATGTTACGTTACGTTCGCGCCAAGAAGGGTCTTGATAGCCGAACGCATTGAAGAGGCGTCCGATGAACATCTCAAAAAGGTGGCCACGGGTGTGGTTCCGAGCGCCGTCTGTGTCACCCTCGGCGACGACAAGCACACTGGCGTCGGTTGGCTTCACACTACGCACTCGAGCTCCCGCGTTGGGTAACGTTGACCTTCGTTGGTAGGTCGGCGCTGGGTAGGCAATCCGTTACATCACTGGTGCCTCACTCTGCGCAGGCCGTCTGCAGGCCGTGAGAGGTGGACGGCTCATCACGGCTGATGACTGGTGACGAGCGAATCAAAGCAGCTCAGGCCGCCAATCGACGGCAAGGCTGTAGGTCGACAGCTCGCAGCCTGAAGATCACGCAGATCTACGAGGGCACCAACCAGATCCAGCGCATGGTGATGGCGCGCAACCTCCTGAAGTGACACTCTGACCGCCCATGGACGGGGCTGTCGTGGACCGAGCACTGCTCGACCGGCTGCTCGACACCGATCCGGCGCTGCGCTGGCAGGTCGAGCGCGACCTGGCGGGTGCGCCTCCCGAGGTCTGGGAGGCCACCCGTGCTCGGGTCGCGACCGGGGGATGGGCGCGCGGCTGCTCGCCCGTCAGGATCCCGACGGCACCTGGGCGGGCGGCGCGTACTTCCCGGCCGAGCCGTCGACGGTGGAGGGCCAGCCGTGGACGGCGACGACCTGGTCGCTGAACGCCCTGCGGGAGTGGGGCCTGGATCCCGCGGCGCTC
>NZ_MCIP01000001.1:215470-509695 GCF_001932425.1 Pseudonocardia sp. Ae505_Ps2 | reverse complement strand
GCAGGGCTCCGTGCAGGCCGGGTGCGGCCGCGGCGAGGACGTCGATGCCTTCGTGCAGGTAACGGTAGGCCGTTGCAGTGCTGATCGCGTTGTCACCGGCCGAACATCGGACCCGGGTAGCATCACAGAACCAGCGGATCACCAGCACTGCCTGGGCGAACGGGGTCAACGCCCGCCGCCGGGTGCCACGTCGACGGCGTTGAAGGACCAGGAGCCGCGCCAGATAGGCCACGGTGCGCTCCCCGATCGGGAGGACAGCGGTGTAGGTGACAGGATCAGACATGCAGGACCTCGGTGACGGTGTCGATCTGTGCTGGACCGAACCGATCTACCGGGGTCCTGCCCCGTTCCCGCTCATCTCACCACCCTCGGCGTGTCGCCACGACCTGCCACCCCGCTACTGAGAACACCTCATTGGCCTCTGCGGTCAAGCGTGGCGTCACCACCATAAATGCGTGAAGTTCTGGACTGCGCCGTCGCAGGGCTGAGAACTTCCCGTAGAACTGTGTAAGAGGGCCAATTTTGACGGCAGACGTGTATGCCTTGCACTCGATTATCGCCGGCTTATTCGAGAGCGTATGTGAGACCTTAAGGTCTAGTTCAATCCCATTTGATGTTACGTTACGTTCGCGCCAAGAAGGGTCTTGATAGCCGAACGCATTGAAGAGGCGTCCGATGAACATCTCAAAAAGGTGGCCACGGGTGTGGTTCCGAGCGCCGTCTGTGTCACCCTCGGCGACGACAAGCACACTGGCGTCGGTTGGCTTCACACTACGCACTCGAGCTCCCGCGTTGGGTAACGTTGACCTTCGTTGGTAGGTCGGCGCTGGGTAGGCAATCCGTTACATCACTGGTGCCTCACTCTGCGCAGGCCGTCTGCAGGCCGTGAGAGGTGGACGGCTCATCACGGCTGATGACTGGTGACGAGCGAATCAAAGCAGCTCAGGCCGCCAATCGACGGCAAGGCTGTAGGTCGACAGCTCGCAGCCTGAAGATCACGCAGATCTACGAGGGCACCAACCAGATCCAGCGCATGGTGATGGCGCGCAACCTCCTGAAGTGACACTCTGACCGCCCATGGACGGGGCTGTCGTGGACCGAGCACTGCTCGACCGGCTGCTCGACACCGATCCGGCGCTGCGCTGGCAGGTCGAGCGCGACCTGGCGGGTGCGCCTCCCGAGGTCTGGGAGGCCACCCGTGCTCGGGTCGCGACCGGGGGATGGGCGCGCGGCTGCTCGCCCGTCAGGATCCCGACGGCACCTGGGCGGGCGGCGCGTACTTCCCGGCCGAGCCGTCGACGGTGGAGGGCCAGCCGTGGACGGCGACGACCTGGTCGCTGAACGCCCTGCGGGAGTGGGGCCTGGATCCCGCGGCGCTCGCGGGCACCGCGGAGAAGCTCGAATCGTGCCGCTGGGAGTACGACGACCTGCCCTACTGGGACGGCGAGGTCGACGCCTGCATCAACGCCTGGACCGTCGCCAACGGGCTCTGGCTCGGCCGCGACATGGATGCGCTCGCCGCCTGGTTCGCCGAGCACCAGCTCCCCGACGGCGGTTGGAACTGCGACTGGGTGGACGGTGCCACCCGGTCGTCGGTCCACTCGACGCTCAACTCCCTGCACGGGCTGCTGGCCCACGAGCGGGCGACCGGAGGGACGTCGGGGACCCGGGCCGCCCGCCGCTCCGGTGAGGAGTACCTGCTGTCCCGACGCCTGCTCTACCGGCTGTCCACCGGGGACCGCCTGCCGCTCGAACGGGACCCCGCCGAGCTCGCGTACCCGCTGCGCTGGCGGCTCGACGTGCTGCGTGGCACCGAGTACTTCCGCCGCGCCGCGGAGCTCGACGGCGCGGCGCCCGACCCGCGCCTGGCGGAGGCCGTCGCGGTGCTGCGTGCGGCGCGCCGTCCGGACGGGTGGTGGGTGCAGGGCCGTCGCGATCCCGGCGAGATGTGGTTCGAGGTCGACGTGCCGCCGGGGGAGCCGTCACCGTGGCTGACCTTGTACGGCACCCGGATCCTCGCCTGGTGGGACGCGGTGGCCTGACGCTCAGGTACTGATGATCATGGAGTCGGTGGGGTGCGGATGACGAGCACGGCCGCGGCCGGCTCCCCGGCGAGGGCGGCGTAGGTGTGCTCGCCGTCCGCAGGCCAGCGTGTGGCCTCGCCGGTGCCGAGCTCGGCCTCGTGCCCGCTGCGTCCGGCCCGGACGGCACCGCGGGTGACGAGCAGGTGCTCCACCACCCCGGGACCGTGCCCGGGGGACACGTGCACCGCCCCCGGGACGAGTGCCAGCGCGTACACCTCGACGGTGCCGTGGTCGTCGGTGGTGGTCTCCAGCAGGCGCACGGTGATGCCGGGGCCGGCGAGCTCGGCCCCGGGGTGCTCGGCGAGCAGCCGGGACAGCGGCACGGCGAGGGTGTCCGCGAGGGCGTACAGCGTGGACAGGGTCGGGTTGCGGCTGCCGTTCTCGATCTCGGACAGCGACCCCTTGCCGATCCCGGCCCGCTCCGCGAGGACCCCGAGGGAGAGACCGCGTGCGGTCCGGGCCGCCCGCACCCGTGCGCCGAGGGCCGTGCGCAGCGCCCCGTCGTCCACCGGGCGACTGTAGCCGGGGCCGGTCGACACGAGGCCCCTGCGCCCGGGCTACCGGGCCGGGGTGTCCGGACCACCACGTGGCGGGCCGGGTGTTCCGGGGTCGCGCACCGCGGTGGCCGCGGAGAAGCGTGCCGGGAGCGCCGTGACCTGGTCCCGCAGATCCTCCACGTCCCAGAGATCTCTGCCGTCCGGTTCGCGGAAGGCCGGCGTCACCAGACCGGCCCTGGCCCAGCGGTGCAGTGCCCGCGGGCTCAGGGCCAGCCTGGTCGCGGCCTCGCCGGTGGTCACCAGTCGCACCGGGTGCCGCCGCCGGTCAGGCCGCGGCGGGTGCCGTGGCGCGGGCGGTCAGGCGGCCGACGATCAGGCTGCAGCCGTAGCCGAGCGCGACCGAGCCGACCACGAACGACAGCAGCATCACCGTGAACGGGCCGGTGGGCAGCGAGAAGTCCGTGCCGGAGGCGCCGCTGAGCAGGCCGAACGCCGCCGTGGTGGCGAACCCGACGACCGACCCGGGCACGAACCCGAGCGCCGGCACGAGCGCACCGAGGATGAACACCGCGGTCATCCCACCGATGATCAGGCCCAGCAGGGCGGGGTTCGTGGTGAGTCCCGCCAGGATCAGCATGACGGTGCCGGTGACGATCCCCCAGATGTTCGTGGCGAGGGCGGTGACCAGCGCGGGCCGGTCACCACCGGCCGCGAAGAAGGTCGCGGCACCCAGGAACGTGGCGGGCACGAACAGGCCGAGACCGGAGAGCGGGCCGAGGTAGAGGTACGCGATCACCGCCCCGGCGACGCCGATCACCAGGGCCAGAGCGACGGGCAGCTTCATGGGACGGTCCTCCCGGTTGGGCCGCACCCGGCAGGCGCGGCGACCCACGCAGGATGGGCCGCCGCCGGTGCCCGTTCCAAGATCGCCGGGCCGGACGTCACCGCCTGTTTTCCGGACGACACGGTTCGGTCATCTTTGGTCCCGCAGAGGGCGTCCCGTGTATCGGCTGCAGAACATCCTGCTTACCGCCCGACGAGAGTTCTGTTTACAGAACGACGCGGTTAGAGTGGGCCCGTGGATCGTTCCTGGGCGCAACCGGTGTCGGTCGGTGTGGTCTCCGCGGTGATCGGGGTGACCAGCTCCTTCGCCGTCGTCCTCGCGGGGCTGTCGGCGGCCGGTGCCGACCCGGCGCAGGCCGCGTCCGGGCTGGTGGTGCTCACCGCCCTGATGGGGCTGGCGACGATCTGGCTGTCCCGCCGGTTCCGCCGCCCGCTGACGATCGCCTGGTCCACGCCCGGTGCCGCGTTGCTGGCGTCCACCGGCGCCGTAGCGGGCGGGTGGCCCGCGGCGGTCGGCGCGTTCGTCGTCGTCGGCCTGCTGGTCGTCGCGACGGGGCTCGTGCGCCCGCTCGGGCGGCTCGTCGGGGCGATCCCGGCGCCGATCGCGCAGGCGATGCTGGCCGGGGTGCTGCTGCCGCTCTGCCTGGCGCCGGTCCGGGCGCTGGTGGAGCGGCCGCTGCTCGTCGCGCCGATCGTGGTGCTGTGGGTCGTCCTGTCGCGCGTCGCGCCGCGCTGGGCCTCGCCGGCCGCGTTCGGGCTGGCACTGGTGATCGTCATGGCACTCGCCGACGGCTGGGGGTGGCTGCAGGCCCCGCGGATCGCGCTGACGTTGCCGTCGTTCTCCCTCGCCGCGGTGGTCGGGGTGGCGCTGCCGCTGTGGGTGGTGACGATGGCCTCGCAGAACGTGCCGGGCGTCGCGGTGCTCGGCGCGGCGGGCTACCGCGTGCCGTGGCGGTACGCGATGGTCCTCACCGGCGCCGGCACGGCGCTCGGCGCCCCCGCCGGGGCGCACGCGATCAACCTGGCCGCGATCACCGCGGCCCTGCCCGCCTCGCCCGAGGCCCATCCCGACCCGGCCCGGCGCTGGATCGCGTGCCAGGCCAACGGCGTCACCTGCCTGCTGCTGGCCCCGCTCGCGACGACGCTGGCCGCCCTCGTCGCGGCCGCGCCGCCCGGGGTCGTGGAGTCCGTCGCGGGGCTCGCCCTGCTCGGCACGTTCGGTGCCGCGCTCGCGGGGGCCCTCGCCGTCGCCGACGGGACGCCGGACCCGGCCGTCGCGCGGGTGCCCGCGGCGGCCACGTTCCTGGTCTCGGCGGCCGGGGTCACGATCGCCGGGATCGGCGGGGCGTTCTGGGGGCTGCTCGCCGGGGTGGTGCTGCACCTGGCGCTGCGCCGACGCGCGGCGGCCGCGTGAGGCGCGGGATCAGCGGCGGAAGCCCTGCACCCGCACCTCGTCGGTCGGGGCGAACCGCCCCGCGGCGGCGTCGATGAGCGCGATCGTGCGGGCCGACTGCGCGCAGCCGAACCCGTACTTCGCGCGGACCCGCGAGTCGGCGATCTCCATGCAGGTGCGGCTGCGGGTGACGAACTCCGCCACCGGGTAGGTCGTGCCGGTGTCCAGGTGCTCGGTCACCACCAGCGACGGCGAGTAGTAGCTGACCTCGGTGCCGTCCGGCCAGCGGACGTCGAACATCATCTCGGGCACGGTCGTGCACGGTAGGCGGCCCGGATTGCCACCGTGTTGCGCGCGACGTCTACAGGATGAAGCCGAACAGCGGGCTGTCCGGCGGGATGGGCTCGATGTGCGGGGGAGCCTCCTGCATCCGCTTGAGCAGCGCGGGCAGGTCGTCCGGGGAGCCCAGCTCGATGCCGACCAGCGCCGGGCCGGTCTCCCGGTTGGAACGCTTGGTGTACTCGAACAGGGTGACGTCGTCGTCCGGGCCGAGGACGTCGTCGAGGAAGCGGCGCAGCGCGCCCGGCTCCTGCGGGAACTCGACGAGGAAGTAGTGCTTGCGTCCCTCGAAGACCAGGGCGCGCTCGACGATGTCGGCGTAGCGCGAGACGTCGTTGTTGCCGCCCGAGAGCAGGCAGACCGTCGTCGCGTCGCGGGGGATGCCGAGCCGGTCCAGCGCCGCGGGGGACAGCGCCCCGGCGGGCTCGGCGATGATGCCGTCGGACTGGTAGAGCGCGAGCATCTCGACGCAGATCCGGCCCTCGGGCACCGCGAGCAGCTCCACGCCCGCATCGCGCACCACGTCGAAGGTGGCCGCGCCGACCTTGCGCACGGCGGCGCCGTCGACGAAGGGGTCCAGCGTGCCCAGGTCCACCGGCTCGCCCGCGGCCACCGCGGCCGCCATGCTCGCCGCCCCGGCGGGTTCGACGCCCACGATCCGGGTCGACGGCGCGTGCTCGCGCAGGTAGGTGATGGCCCCGGCGAGCAGTCCGCCGCCGCCGACCGGGACGACCAGCACGTCCGGCGGGTCGGCCAGCTGGGACAGGATCTCGCGGGCGATGGTGCCCTGGCCCGCGACGGTGCGCGGGTCGTCGAAGGCGGGGACCTGGGTGGCGCCGGTGGACTCGGCGTCGGCGCGGGCGGCCGCGGCGGCCTCGTCGTAGGTGTTGCCGACCACCCGGATCTCGACGGCGTCGCGGCCCAGCCGCGCGACGCGGTCCCGCTTCTGGCGCGGGGTGGTGCCGGGCAGGTAGACCCGCCCGGTCACACCGAGGCGCTGGCAGGCGAACGCGACGCCCTGGGCGTGGTTGCCGGCGCTGGCGCAGACGACGCCGGCGAGACGGTCGGCCTCGGGCAGCTGCGCGATTAGGTTGTAGGCGCCGCGGATCTTGTACGAGCGGACCGGCTGGAGGTCCTCGCGCTTGACCCAGACCTCGCCGCCGAGCGCGTCGGACAGGCGGGGGTTGAGCTGCAGCGGGGTCGGGCCGATGACGGCGCGGAGCCGGGCCGCCGCGTCGTCGACGTCCCGGGCGCTCACAGAGGGGGTCACGGTCGACCAGGGTGTCATGACCCCCGGCCGGGGCCGCCGCTCACCCCAGGCGCAGGGTGACCCGCTCGGTCTCGGCGCGCCGGTCCAGGGCGGCGGGGTCGGCGGCCGGGTTCACCGTCTGGACCAGCGACGCCCCCGCCGCGAGAACGGCGAGCAGCCCGTCGCGCAGGCCGTCGGCGCTGTCCCAGCCGATGACCGACAGCACCCGGGCGCCCGCGGTGATGCCCAGCGCGTCCGCCCGCTCCCGGGCCGTGGCCAGCACCTGCTCGCCGCTCGCGCCGTCCCAGGCCGGGGCCGCGCCGTCGACCGGGTCCCAGGGGACGAACTCGTCGCCGTGCGCCCGGACCTCGGTCGCGAAGTCGACGGCCCCGCCGGGCAGGTCGCCCATGCCGCGGCCGAAGAAGTCCAGCGAGAACGCGACGACCGTGCCCGCGCCGGCGGCGAGCGCCACGTCGAGCCGCGCCGCGTCGGCGAGGACGACGTCGGCGCCCGCCGGGTCGCCGACGAGCTCCGCGCCGCAGGACCAGACGGCGAGCAGCGCCGCGACGGTCTGCCAGTGCGCGGGCAGCAGCGCCGCCACCCGGGTGCCCGGCTCGACGTCGACCTCGTCGCGGAGCAGGTTCGCCGCCTTCGCGGTCCAGTTCGCGGTCGTCGTGCCGGACAGCTCGGTCCGCTCGCCGGTCGCGTCGTCGTAGTGGGTGACCAGCGGGCGCGGGGCGGCGGCGCCGAGCGCCGGGCCGAGCAGTGCGTCGGTGAGGAACAGGCCGGAGCCGAAGACGGTGTCCATCGCCCCGGAACGCTACGTCAGTCGATGCACGGGACCCCGCCCGCGGTGATCGGCGGGGTCGACGGCGCCGGGGCGGCGGCGGGCGCGGCCGCCGCGGCGCTGGTCCGGCCGCCGTTCGCGCGGTCGGTGCCGAGCAGGACCTGCACCCGGCCCTGGGCGACGGCGTCGGACTGCTCGACGCCGATCCCGCCCAGCGCGTCGGCGACCCGGCGGGCGGCGGCGTCGCCGTCGGCCTGGCTGTAGCGGACCACCGAGGTGGTGCGGTCCGGGGCGTTGCCGACCTCGCCGGGGGTGAACCCGTTGCGGCCCAGGGTGTCGGCGACCTGCGCCGCGAGCCCGGTCACCCCGGACCCGTTCGCCACGTCGGCCACGACCGGCGGCGCCGCCTCCGTGGAGGTCGCGGCGGCCTCCTCGGGCTCGGGCTCGGTGTGGCGGGCGACGAAGTCGCGGACCTCGGCGGGGTCGACGAGCAGCACGTCCTTGCCGCCGGTGGTCTCCGGGCCACCGGTGGGGATGGTCAGGAAGTCCATCTTCCCGGCGGCGATCGACGACGCCTCGCGGGCGAAGCCGAGCAGGTCCCAGCCGCTGTCGATGACGACCGACTGCTGGATCACCTCGACCAGCGCGCCGAGCTTGCGGGGGTCGGTGAGCGTGCCCGAGGAGAGGACCTTGTTGGCGACGGCCGCGAGGAACACCTGCTGGCGGTTGATCCGTGACAGGTCGCCGCCGGCCAGGCCGTGCCGCTGCCGCACGAACGCGAGCGCGTCGGCACCGGAGATCGTCTGCGGGCCTGCGGGGAAGTCGGCGCCGGAGAAGGCGTCCTTGGCCGGGGCCTTCAGGCAGACGTCGACGCCGCCGACGGCGTTGGTGAGGTTGTAGAAGCCGAGCAGGTTGACCTCGGCGAAGTGGTCGATGGCCAGCCCGGTGAGGTCCTGCACGGTGTCGATCAGCGCCTGCCGGCCGGCCTGCGAGGAGTCCTGGTCGATCTGCCGGGGGTCGCGCACGCCCTCGGCGACGAGCCGGGACGCGGTCTGCGCCTTCGTCTGCGGGTACGCCGCGTTGATCTTGTTGCGGCCGATCCCGGGGATCGACACCTCGGAGTCGCGCGGGATGGAGAACGCGGTCGCGCTGCCGCCGTCGGCGGGCAGGTGCACGACGATGATCGTGTCGGAGTTGAGGACGCCGGACTCGGCGCCGCTGCGCAGCTGGGCCAGGACGTCGGCGGGCAGCGGGTTGCCCTGCGCGTCGGTGCGGCTGTCCACACCGACCAGCAGGATGTTCTGCTCGCCCCCGGCGGAGCCGCCGAACAGCAGGTTCGTCGTGGTGATGCCGCCGGTGACGTCGCGGTAGAGGGTCCACGCGGCGCCGGTGAGCAGCACCGTCAGCGCCGACAGCACGGCGACGGCGAGGCGCAGCCGGGCCAGCAGCCCGCGGCCCCGGGGCGGTCGTCCGCCGGTGCGCCCGTCGCGCGCCGGGTACGGCGGGTGCTCGTCGGGGCCGGTCCCGGCCCGGCTCCAGCCCACGGAGCCCGCCGGTCGCCCGCGTGCGGCGCCGGTGTCGGGGCGGACGCGGGGTGAGCGGGACCGGACGTCGGGGGCGGTGGGGCGGCCGGACCGCCGGGCGGCGGCGCGCTCGGCCGCCGACGGGCGGGAGCGGTCCCGGTAGCTCTCGCCCATGCTCGCTCCCCTCGGGGTCCGTCTCGTCCGCGCAGCCGTGTCTCACCCGGACGGGGGAGTCCGGTGAACCCGGGCGCGCGCCGTGCGTCTCCAGGACCGGACACCCCGGTCGGGACCAGGGTGCAGCATCGGGACCCGCGCCGCGGGCCGCGCGGGCCTGCGTGTCGGGCCGCTCGCCCGGTCGTCGTAGGGGGTCGGGACTTGAGGGTGACGCACGGCTGTGGCGTGTCGCCGCAGCTCGGGGACGGTCCCAATATTAGGGTTACAGTATCGCGATCTCCGATATGGTGACGGAGTGTGATCTTCGCTGGCGCGAACGGGCGGTGTCGCCGGGCCCGGCCGCACCGGTGCTGACTAGGTTGCCGGACATGCGCCGGGTGGACGGAGAAGGACGGGGAGGCCAGGTGGCCGACGACGTGCGGTCCTACGGCGACGAGGTCGCCATCGTCACGGTGACCTACTCGCCGGGCGCGCTGCTGGACACCTTCCTCGACTCGCTGCGCGGTGCCACGACCCGCACGGACGTGCCGGTCGTCCTGGCCGACAACGGATCCGTCGACGGCGCCCCGGAGCGCGCGGCCCGCGAGCGCGACCACGTGACGTTCCTGCCGATCGGGGAGAACGTCGGCTACGGCGCCGCCGCCAACCGCGGGGTGGCCTCGTTGCCCGACCGCTACGGCTGGGTCGTCGTGGCGAACCCGGACCTGGAGTGGGGCGCCGGGTCGCTCGACACCCTGCTCGACGCCGGCCGTCGGCACCCCCGTGCCGGGGCGCTCGGCCCGCTGATCCGCGAGCCGTCCGGCGAGGTCTACCCCTCCGCGCGTGAGGTCCCGTCGCTGCTCGCGGGCGCCGGGCACGCCGCGCTCGCGCCGGTCTGGCCCGCCAACCCGTGGACCGCGGCCTACCGGCGCAGCCGCGAGGACCTGACCGAGCGGTCGGCCGGCTGGCTGTCCGGGTCGTGCCTGCTCCTGCGGCGCGCCGCGTTCGACTCCGTCGACGGTTTCGACCCGCGCTACTTCATGTACTTCGAGGACGTCGACCTGGGGGAACGCCTGGGGCTCGCCGGATGGCGAAACGTGTACGTCCCCGGTGCCGATGTCGTACACGTGGGCGGAGCGTCCACGGGCAAGCCGGGGGTGTCGGCACGGATGCTCGCCGAGCACCACCGCAGCGCCTACCGGTACCTGGCCGACCGCCACCGCGGTCCGGTGCACGCACCGCTGCGTGCGGCCCTGCGTGCCGGCCTGGCCGTGCGCTCGGGTCTGCTGCGGCGGACCGGCTGAGCGCGAACGAGAAGAAGGAACCTGAGGGGGAACCTGCATTGCAGGACGTCGAGGCGGTCGTGCTGGTCGGGGGCAAGGGCACCCGGCTGCGGCCACTGACCCTGTCGGCGCCCAAGCCGATGCTGCCGACGGCGGGGATGCCGTTCCTGGCGCACCTGCTGTCGCGGATCCGCGAGGCGGGCATCCGGCGGGCGGTGCTGGGTACGAGCTACCTGGCCGAGACCTTCGAGGAGCACTTCGGCGACGGCTCGTCGCTGGGGCTGGACCTCACCTACGTGACCGAGACCGAGCCGCTGGGCACGGGCGGGGGCATCCGCAACGTGGCCGGCAAGCTCTCGGCCGAGCACGTCATGATCTTCAACGGCGACGTGCTGGCGGGCACCGACCTGACCGCGGTCGCCGACACCCACCGGAGCACCGGTGCCGACGTGACGCTGCACCTGGTGCGGGTGCAGAACCCGCGGGCCTTCGGCTGCGTCCCCACCGACCCGACCGGCCGGGTGCTGGAGTTCCTCGAGAAGACCGAGGACCCGCCGACCGACCAGATCAACGCCGGGTGCTACGTCTTCCGTCGCGAGGTGATCGACACGATCCCCGCGGGCAGGCCGGTGTCGGTGGAGCGCGAGACGTTCCCCGACCTGCTCGCCTCCGGGGCGCACGTGCAGGGCCACGTCGACGTCGCGTACTGGCGCGACATGGGCACCCCCGGCGACCTGGTGCACGGCTCGGCGGACCTGGTCCGCGGGGTCGCGCCCTCGGCGGCGCTGCCCGGCCCGACGGGCGAGTCGATGGTGCTGGAGGGGGCCGAGGTGGCCGCCGACGCGTTCGTGTTCGGCGGGACGACCGTCGGCCGCGGCGCCCGGATCGGCTCCGGGGCCCGGGTCGAGGGCTCCATGCTGTTCGACGGCGCGGTCGTCCGGGCCGGAGCGGTCGTGGAGAACTCGGTGATCGGGGCCGGAGCGGTCGTCGAGGAGGGCGCGAGCATCCGCGACACCGTGGTCGGCGACCGGGCCGTGATCGGCGCGCACTGCGAGCTGCGGCACAACATGCGGGTGTGGCCGGACGTCACGCTGCCGCCCCACGGGGTCCGGTTCTCGCCCGACGTGTGACCATCGGGGGCGTGGACGCGGTCGCCGTGGTGGTGGACCGGGAATGGCGGCCGCCGTTCCCGCTCGACCTGCACGGCGTGCTGGCCCCGCTGCGCCGCGGCCGGGGCGACCCCACCTGGCGCACCGCCGTCGACGGTGCCGTGATCTGGCGGGTCTCGACGACGCCTGCCGGCCCCGCCACCGTCGCGATCCGCCGCCGGGCCGACGGGGGCCCGTACGGCACCGTGCGGGCGTCCGGCTGGGGACCGGGCGCGGCCTGGGAGATCGACCGGCTGCCGTCGCTGCTGGGGGCCGACGACGACCCGGCGGCGTTCGTGGCGCACCACCCGCTCGTCGCCGACGCGCACCGGCGCCGACCCGGCCTGCGGCTGGGCTCCACCGGCCGGGTGTGGGACGCGCTGCTGCCCGCGGTGCTGGAACAGAAGGTCACCGGCACCGAGGCGCGCCGCAGCTTCCGCGAGCTCGCCCGGCGCTTCGGCGACCCCGCACCGGGGCCCGCCGGGGTGGTGCCCGCCGGGATGCGGGTGCCGCCGACGCCCGAGCAGGTCCGGGCGATCCCCGAGTGGGAGTGGCACCGGGCCGGCGTCGACCACGCGCGCCGGACGGCGATCCTGCACGCCGCCGTCGTCGCCCACCGGCTGGAACGGGCCGCCGAGCTGGGCGGGGAGCAGGGCCGGGTGCTGCTGCGCCGGGTCCGCGGCATCGGGGTGTGGACGGCCGCGGAGACCGCCCAGCGCGCCTGGGGCGACCCGGACGCGGTCAGCTTCGGCGACTTCCACGTGCCGAACACCGTCGGCTGGGCACTGCTGGGCCACGACCTCGACGACGCCGGGATGCTCGAGGTGCTCGCCCCCTACGTCCCGCAACGCCAGCGCGCGGTGCGCTACATCGAGGCGTCCGGGTTCCGCCGCCCCCGGTTCGGGCCGCGGTTCTCCCCGCGCGACTACCGCTCGTTCTGACCGACGTAGGGTCGTACCCGTGAAGGTCACCGTACTGGTCGGCGGCGTCGGCGGGGCCCGCTTCCTGCAAGGCGTGAAGGTCGCGCTCGGACTGCCCGCGGTCGGCGCGGGGGAGTCCGAGCACGAGATCTCCGCCGTGGTCAACGTCGGCGACGACATCTGGCTGCACGGGCTGCGGGTCTGTCCGGACCTCGACACCGTCATGTACACCCTCGGCGGCGGCATCGACGTCGAGAAGGGCTGGGGCCGGTCGGACGAGAGCTGGTCGGTCAAGGCCGAGCTGGAGGCCTACGGCGCCGACGCGACCTGGTTCGGGCTGGGCGACCGCGACGTCGCCACCCACCTCGTCCGCACCCGGATGCTGCGTGCCGGCTACCCGCTCTCCCAGGTCACCGAGGCGCTCTGCCACCGCTGGCAGCCCGGGGTGCGGCTGCTGCCCGCCACCGACGACCGCGTCGAGACCCACGTCGTGATCGACAACCCCGACCCGGCCGCGGTCGAGGAGACCCCGCAGGTCGCGATCCACTTCCAGGAGTGGTGGATCCGGCACCGGGCCGCCCCGAAGGCGTACCGCTTCGCGTCGGTCGGCGCCGACCAGGCCGCGATCCTGCCCGACGCCCGGGCCGCGATCGCCGGGGCCGACGTCGTGCTCGTCGCCCCGTCCAACCCGGTCGTGTCGATCGGCACCGTCGTCTCGGTGCCCGGGGTCGCCCAGGCCCTCGCCGCGACGCCCGCGAAGGTCGTGGGGCTGTCCCCGATCGTCGGCGGGGCGCCGGTGCGCGGCATGGCCGACGCCTGCCTGACCGCGATCGGCGTCGAGACCAGCGCCGAGGGCGTGGGCCGGCACTACGGCGGCCGCGGCGAGGGCGGCCTGCTCGACGGCTACCTGGTGCACACCGGTGACGCCGCGACCGTGCCCGGCGCGACCGTGCGCGAGGTGCCGCTGCTGATGACCGACCACGAGGCGACCGCCGACATGGCCCGCGCCGCGTTCGAGCTGGCGGGCGTCGGTGTCTGACGGGGCCGACAGGGCCGACAGGGCCGGCGGTTTCCCCGACCACGCGTCGCAGAAGCTGGAGATCCTCCCGGTCCCCGGGCTGCCGGAGTTCCGCCCCGGCGACGACCTCGCCGCCGTCCTGGCCGAGCGGATGACCTGGCTGCGCGACGGCGACGTCGTGGTGGTCACCAGCAAGGTGTTCTCCAAGGTCGAGGGCAGGCTGGTGCCGGCCCCCTCCGACGACGAGGAGCGCGACGCGCTGCGTCGCAGGCTGGTCGACCAGGAGACCGAGCGGGTGGTGGCCCGCAAGGGCCGGACGCTGATCGTGGCCGGGAAGCTCGGCATCGTGCAGGCCGCCGCGGGCATCGACGGCTCCAATGTCCGCCGCGACGAGCTCGCCCTGCTGCCCGTCGACCCGGACGCCAGCGCGGCCGGGCTGCGCGCGGGGCTGGCCGAGCGGCTCGGCGTCGAGGTCGGCGTCGTCGTCACCGACACCCTGGGGCGCAGCTGGCGGGTCGGCCAGACCGACATCGCGATCGGCGCGGCCGGGCTGCCGGTGCTGCACGGCTACTCCGGCGCCGTCGACGGCCAGGGCAACGACCTGGTCGTCACCGAGATCGCCGTCGCCGACGAGATCGCCGCGGCCGCGGACCTGGTGAAGGGCAAGCTCGGCGGGCTGCCGGTGGCGGTGCTGCGCGGCGCGGCCCTGCCCGACGACGGGTCGACCGCCCGTGACCTGATCCGGCCGATCTCCGAGGACCTGTTCTGGCTGGGCACCGAGGAGGCGATCGACCGCGGACGCCGCGAGGCGGTCCTGCTGCGGCGCAGCACCCGGGACTTCGCCGAGGAGCCGGTCGACGCCGACGCCGTGCGCCGCGCGGTGGGCGTCGCGCTGACCGCACCCGCGCCGCACCACAGCACCCCGTTCCGGTTCGTGTGGCTGCGCGACCCGGCGCGGCGCACCGCGCTGCTCGACGCCCTGCGCGAGCGCTGGCGTGCCGACCTGGTCGCCGACGGGCGCCCGGCCGACGAGGTGGAGCGCCGCCTCGCCCGCGGGGACCTGCTGCGCCGCGCCCCGGAGCTGGTGCTGGCGTTCCGGTCCACCGCGGGGATGCACGGCTACCCGGACGCGGCCCGCAACGCCGCCGAGCGGGACATGTTCACCGTCGCCGGCGGGGCGGCGGTGCAGTCCCTGCTGGTCGCGCTGGCCGCGGAGGGCCTGGCGTCCTGCTGGGTCGGCTCGACGATCTTCGCCGCGGACGTCGCCCGCCGGGTCCTGGACCTGCCCGAGGACTGGGCGGCGCTCGGCGCGGTCGCCGTCGGTGTGCCGGTCGAGCCGATCGCCCCGCGCGAGCCCCGGCCGGTCGGCGACGGCCTGCTGGAGCTGTGAGCCCGTGGTAGCCCCGGCGACGGCCGCCCGCGAGCTCGCTGCGTGGACCCCGCCCGACGCCGGTCAGCGGGCTCTGCAGCACGCCCTGCTGGCCTTCCTGGACGCGCGCCCGGACGACGCCTGCGACCGCTCCTGCGTGCCCTGCCACCTCACCGCGTCGGCGCTGCTGCTCGACGCGACCGGCGAGCACACGCTGCTGACCCTGCACCCGCGGGTCGGGCGCTGGATCCAGCTGGGTGGGCACTGCGAGCCCGGCGACGGCTCGCTGCGCGCCGCGGCGCTGCGGGAGGCCACCGAGGAGTCCGGGATGGCGGGGCTGGAGATCGGTGAGCACCCGCTGCACGTCGACGTCCACCCGGTCACCTGCTCGCTCGGCGTCCCGACCCGGCACCTCGACGTGCGCTACCTGGTCCGCGCCCCGGCCGGGGCGACCCCGCGGATCAGCGACGAGTCGCTCGACCTGCGCTGGTGGCCGGTCGACGCCCTCCCGGACGACGACGACACCGTCGCGACGATGGTCGCCGCCGCCCGCTGACCTGCCGCCCCGCCCGCCCCACCCCGGCGGCGTCCGCTCGCGAGACCGGCATCCGCTCGGAAACCGACGTCCGCGCGCAGAATCGGGGTTTGCGCGCGGGACCGAGGTTCGCGCGCGTCACGACACGCGCGGACTCCGAACTCGCGCGCGAACCGTGGAGCGGTGAGCGGGGCTCAGAGGTTGCGCCAGAAGAACAGCTCGGAGTAGCCGAGCTGGAACAGCTGCTGGTTGCCGCCGGCGGCGCCGAAGAGCAGCTGGGTGACGGCGAAGAACAGTGCGCCCACCCCGGGCACGAACAGCAGCAGGGCGAGCAGCACGAACGGGGCCCAGGGCCGGACCCGCTCGCCGAGACGCAGTGCCGGCACGGACAGGTACGGCTCCAGCACGCCCCAGCCGTCGAGGCCGGGCACGGGCAGCATGTTCAGCACGAACGCGATGATCTGGAAGTAGGCGAGCGCGGACAGTCCCGCCGCGACGGGGATCGGCATCTCCGGGAACGCGGCCACCGTGATGATCAACACGATGCCCAGGACGAGGTTCGCCGCGGGGCCCGCCAGCGAGACCGCGCTGCGCCGGGCCCGCGACCGCAGCGCCCACTGGTTGATCCACACCGCGCCGCCGGGCAGCGGCAGCCCGCCGATCAGCAGGATGATCAGCGGCAGCACCAGCGACAGGCCGGGATCGGTGTAGCGCCGCACGTCGAGGGTCAGGTAGCCCTTCGCCGCGACCGAGGTGTCCCCGCCACGGTAGGCGGTGATGGCGTGCCCGTACTCGTGCAGGCACAGCGACACCACCCAGCCTCCGAGCACCATGACGAAGATCCCGAGGGTCGCCAGGGCCTGCGACTGTGCGGGGACGGCGGCGGCGAGGACACCACCGAGCAGGGTGACGCCGAGGATCAGCAGGAACCAGGGGCTGATGCGGCGTGTCAGGGACGGCACGTACCCATACTCCATGCCGGAGGAAACGTCCGCGCGCGACCCTTCACTCAATCGGCAGAGCCGGCTTGCACAGAGCTAGTGTCAGCGCTGTACTTACAGCGGTGTCATTCGCCAGTGCGTTGCGGGGAGGTGGGCGAGTGGACGACGTCGAGGGGTTCATGCGGATGCTGCGGCCGGTGGAAGCCGAGCCGGTGGGGGCGGTCGAACGACCCGGCCAGGAGATGGCCGACTACGACCAGGTCGCCCAGATCCTGGACCTGAGGGGCCTGCTGGACGACGGCTCCGCCGAGGAGGTCCCGGACTGGCAGGAGCGCGCGCTGTGCGCCCAGACCGATCCGGAGGCGTTCTTCCCCGAGAAGGGCGGCTCCACCCGGGAGGCCAAGCGCATCTGCTCCGGCTGCGAGGTCCGCGCCGAGTGCCTGGAGTACGCGCTGGCCCAGGACGAGCGCTTCGGCATCTGGGGCGGGCTGAGCGAGCGGGAGCGTCGTCGCCTCCGCCGGGCCGCCGTCTGAGCGGAGAGCGCAGGCAGCACCGCCGTCTGAGCGGAGCGAAGAGCGCAGACAGCACCGCAGTCTGAGATCCGCCTGCGGGGGAACGAGCACGGGGCCGGTCGCCGTCACGGTGACCGGCCTGTCGTCGTACCCGGTGTCGGTGGTCGCCGGGCAGCCGTACCGCGCCGCTCAGCCGCCGTCGACGGCGTCGGGCTCGATGTTGAGGTACTCCGCGACCTGTTCGACGAGCACCTCGTGCACGAGGTCGGCGAGGTCCTCGCCGTTGCGCGCCCTGGCCTCGAGCGGGCGGCGGTAGAGCACGATCCGCGCCCGGGTCGGCATCCCGGCGGAGTCGACCCCGGCCGGGACGAGGTGCGCCAGCGGGACGCCGACGTCGGCCAGCACCCCGGTGCCCCACACGATCTCGTCGGGCGAGGTGCGGTCGACCGACGGCACGTCGTCGACGGCGAGGTCGAGGTCGACCAGCTCCGGGCCCCAGCGCGCCTCGATCGGCTCGAGCGCCTCCAGCACCTTCGCGTCGAAGCGTTCGGCGCGGGTGCGGAAGGCCGGCGTCGACACCGGGTACATCAGGCCGCGCAGGCCGCGTCCGCGCCGGTCCCGCCGGCGCGGGCTGCGCGGCGGCCGGCGGTCTTTCTCGGGGCGAGCGGTGGGCACCAGGGCATTCTAGGACCCCGTGCCCCGTCGAGGGGCGACCCGCGACCGCGGCGGGCGGACCGTCCGCCGAGCGGGGTGCGCGTCGCAGTACGGCGGCGGGCCTGCGACGGGCTATCGTCGACGACGTGTTGAGTGTGCGGAGATGTTCACGGACGGGCTGCACCGAGCTCGCCGTCGCCACGCTCACCTACGTCTACGCCGACTCGACCGCCGTCGTCGGCCCGCTGGCCACGCAGGCCGAGCCGCACTCCTACGACCTCTGCACCGGGCACGCGCACAACCTCACGGCCCCCCGCGGGTGGGAGGTCGTCCGGTTCGAGGGCGAGTTCGCCCAGCCCCAGCACAGCGGTGAGGACCTCACCGCGCTCGCCGACGCCGTCCGCGAGGCGGGCCGGGTGGACCGCCCGGTCGAGGTCGTCGCACGGCCGGGTGGCACGGGGCGGCGCGGGCACCTGCGGGTGCTCCCGAAGCCCGAGGACGGCTGAGCCGCCCCACGGGGTGAGGAGACCTGCGCGGACGGGTGACACGACTGCGCTAGGGTCGTGCGTCGTGCCCGACCTCTCGGCGATCGTGAAGGCCTACGACATCCGCGGTGTCGTCGGCGACCAACTGGATGAGCCCACCGCGCGTGCACTGGGTGCGGCGACGGCGCGGCTCGTGGCGGGCGACGACCCGGCGCCGTCGGCGGTGGTCGTCGGGCGGGACATGCGGGACAGCTCGCCCGCGCTGGCGGCGGCGTTCGCGGACGGGGTGACCGGGCAGGGGCTCGACGTCGTCGACATCGGGCTCGCGAGCACCGACATGCTCTACTACGCGTCCGGCTCGCTGGACCTGCCCGGCGCGATGTTCACCGCGAGCCACAACCCGGCCGCCTACAACGGCATCAAGCTGTGCCGTGCCGGCGCCGTCCCGGTCGGTCAGGACTCGGGTCTCGCGACGATCCGCGACGAGGCGGCCCGCTTCCTCGACTCCGGGGTCCCCGAGGTCCCGTCCCGGGGGGCGGTGCGCACCGAGGACATGCTCGACGGCTACGCGCGTCACCTCCGCGGCCTGGTCGACCTGACCTCGCTGGACGCGTCCCCGGAGCTGACCGTCGTCGTCGACGCCGGGAACGGGATGGGCGGGCACACCGTCCCGACCGTGTTCGACGGCCTGAACGTGCGCGTCGTCCCGCTGTACTTCGAGCTCGACGGGAACTTCCCGAACCACGAGGCGAACCCGCTGGACCCGGCGAACCTGGTGGACCTGCAGAAGCGGGTCGTCGCCGAGGGCGCGGACCTCGGTCTGGCCTTCGACGGCGACGCCGACCGCTGCTTCGCCGTCGACGAGCAGGGCGAGGCGGTGAGCCCGAGCGCGATCACCGGTCTGGTCGCGGCCCGTGAGCTCGCCAGGGCGCACGCGGCGGGGGAGTCCGACGTCGTCGTGATCCACAACCTGATCACCTCGCGGGCGGTCCCCGAGCTGGTCGCCGAGCACGGCGGCCGCGCGGTCCGCACCCGGGTGGGGCACTCGTTCATCAAGCAGACGATGGCCGAGACCGGCGCGGTGTTCGGCGGCGAGCACTCCGCGCACTACTACTTCCGCGACTTCTGGAAGGCCGACTCCGGGATGCTCGCGGCGCTGCACCTGCTGGCCGCGCTCGGCGAGCACCGGGCGGCGGCCGACGGCGCGACGGTGTCCGGGCTGATGGCCGACTACGACCGCTACGCGGCCTCCGGCGAGATCAACTCGACGGTCGAGGACCAGGCGGGGCGGGTCGCCGAGATCGAGCGCGTCTTCGGCGCGCGCGACGGGGTCGAGCTCGACCGGCTGGACGGGCTGACCGTCTCGCTGCCGGACGGCTCGTGGTTCAACCTGCGGGCCTCGAACACCGAGCCGCTGCTGCGGCTCAACGTCGAGGCGGCGGACGCCGCGGCCGTCCGTGCCCTGGTCGACGAGGTGCTGGCGGTCGTGCGCGCCTGATCGCACGACCCCGCACACCTGCGGTGACGGCGTCCGTACCCGGTCGGCTGCCGCGGAGTGTCGGTACCGGGTGGCAGCATCGAGAGCGCGAGATGACGACGAGGAGAACCGTGGCCCTACAGCTCGACCCCCAGCTGCTGGAGATCCTGGCCTGCCCGTGCGACGCGCACGCGGTCCTGACCCCGGGTGAGGACCGGCTGACCTGCACGGCGTGCGGTCGCGCGTTCCCGGTGACCGACGGGATCCCGGTGCTGCTCCTCGACGAGGCGCTGCCCGGTACCGGGCCGGCGGGGGACGGACGGGACGACGGGTGAACGGGGTGCTCGACGACACGCTGCTGGCCGATCCCGAGGAGCTGGCGGCGCGGGACACCACGGGTGTCCTGCGGGCCGCCGCGACCGCGGGCGCCCAGGTCCGGTCCGCGTTGTACACCGCGGGCCAGGCCGGTCTGGACCGGCTGCGCGGGCACCGTCCCCGCGCGCTGGTGCTGCTGCGCCGGCCCGGCGTCTCCGGGGCGGTGGCCGACCTCGTCACGGCCCTGCTCACCGACCGCTGTCCGGTTCCGGTCGTGGTCGCCGAGCGGATGCCGGGCTGGATCGGGCCGCTGGACGTCGTCGTCGCGCACTCCACCGACCCCACCGACCCCACCGACCCCGAGCTGGCCGAGTCGGTCTCCGTCGCGGTGCACCGCGGCGCCGAGGTCGTGCTCTCCGCGCCGGACTCCGGGCCGGTCGCCCAGGCGGGCGCCGGGCGCGCCCGGCTGGTCGAGCCGCGCATCCCGCTGCCCGAGGGCCTCGGGTTCGCCCAGGCGCTGACGGTCGCGCTGGTCGCCGTCGCCGAGCTGGACCTGCTGCCCGGGATGCGCAGCGAGGAGGTCCCGGCCCGGCTCGAGGCGCTGGCCGACGCGCTCGACGCCGAGGCCGAGCGCTGCCAGCCCGCGCACGAGCCGTTCGTGAACCCGGCGAAGGCGCTCGCGCTGCGGCTGGCCGAGCGGACCCCGCTGCTGTGGGGGGTGGACCCGGCCGCCGCCGCGGTGGCCCGGCACGGCGCGCTGGCACTGGCCACCCACGCCGGTGTCGTCGCGCACGCCGACGGGCTCGCGCAGGCCGGCACCCTGGCCGGGCTGCGCGTCGCCGTCGACCTGTCCGAGCGGGGCGGGGGCGACATCTTCCACGACCCGTTCGACGACCCGGCCCCCGGTGGCGACGCGCCGCCGCCGCGCCTGGTGCTGCTCGGCACGGGTGAGGAGGACCCGCAGGCGGTGAGCCGCCGGGTGCTCGGCCGGGAGTGGCCGAACGCCGACCTGGCGCACCCGGTCGACGAGATCCCGCGGGGCACCCGCGACGCGGCGCTGCTGCGTGCCGGCGTCCTCGCCCTGCGTGCCGACATCGCCGCCGTGTACCTCGGCCTGGCGACCGGCGCCACCCTGATCACCTGACCCCCGCGCACCTGACACCGGGAGACCCGTGGAACTGCTGGAGAACCCGATCCGCACCTACGCCTGGGGTTCGCGGACGGTCATCGCCGAGCTGCTCGGCGAGCCCGTCCCGTCACCGCACCCGCAGGCGGAGCTGTGGCTGGGCGCGCACCCGGCCGCCCCGTCGACGGTCGCCGGGGGCACCTGCCCGCTGCACGAGCTCATCGCCGCGGACCCGGTCGCTGCGCTCGGCCCGGGACGCGACCGCTGGGAAGGGCGGCTGCCGTTCCTGCTGAAGGTGCTGGCGGCCGAGGAGCCGCTGAGCCTGCAGGCCCACCCGAGCCTGGAGCAGGCCCGCGAGGGCTGGGAGCGGGAGAACGCCGCGGGGATCGCGGTGGACGCGCCGGACCGCAACTACCGCGACGCCCACCACAAGCCGGAGCTGATCTGCGCGCTGACCGAGTTCGTCGCGCTGGTCGGGTTCCGTGAGCCGGCCCGCACGGTGGAGCTGCTGCGCGCCCTCGACGTCCCCGAGCTCGCCACCTACACCGAGCTGCTCGCCGGTCAGCCGTGCCCGGACGGGCTGCGCGCACTGTTCACCACCTGGATCACGCTGCCCCAGTCGGTGCTCGACGGGCTCGTCCCGGCCCTGCAGGACGGCGCGATCAGGCTGCTGGAGCGCGGTACGGCCCCGGAGTGGACCGGCGAGGCGAAGACCACGCTCGACCTGTCCGAGCGCTACCCCGACGACGCGGGCGTGCTCGCCGCGTTGCTGCTCAACCGGATCACCCTGGCCCCCGGCGAGGCGCTGTACCTGCCGGCCGGGAACCTGCACGCCTACCTGTCCGGGGCGGGCATCGAGGTGATGGCCAACTCCGACAACGTGCTGCGCGGCGGCCTGACGCCGAAGCACGTCGACGTGCCGGAGCTGCTGCGGGTCCTCGACTTCACCGCCCCGCCGCCTCCGGTCCGCACCCCGGTCCCCGACCCGGGCGCCGACGGCTGGCAGCGCTACGACGTGCCGGTGGAGGAGTTCCTGCTCCGCCGTGCGGTCACCGACGGCCGGGACAAGCTCGACGTGCCCGGCACCGGCGCCCGCATCCTGCTGTGCGTCGACGGTGACGCCGCGGTCGACGCCGACGGTGGCAGCGTCGAGCTGCCCCGCGGCCGCGCGGTGTTCCTCTCCGCGACCGACAGCGGCGCCGTCCTGACCACCGGCGAGCACGGCGCCACCGTCTTCCTGGCGGGCGACGCCCTGTAACCGCGCCCGCACTCGCGCGCAGCGCTGTCGCACCGGCGGCTCATCCGCGGCGGGCCCGGTCTCCCTCGGCTGCCGCGGCGACGGCCGCCGCCACCTCGGCGAACGCCGCCACCGGGTCCGCGGCGGCGGCCGCCGAGAAGAAGCGCTCCAGCCCCTGTGCCGCAGCGGCGGCGTTGGCCTCGGCCCGCGGGAACATGGTCGCCTCGTAGCGGGCGACCGCCGCGACGAGGTCGTCCGGGGTGGCGGCGATCTCCCGGGCCAGGTCGGCGGCGTCGAGCATGGCGGAGTTGGCGCCCTGCCCGGAGAACGGCGACATCAGGTGGGCGGCGTCGCCGATCAGGGTGATGCCCGGGACCGGCTCCCACCGGTGCCCGACCGGCAGCATCTCCAGCGGCCGGTCGATGATCCGGTCGTCGCAGCGGACGATGAGCTCCCGCAGCTCGGGGGCGGCGTCGCCGAACGCGTCGAGCAGCACGGCGCGGGCGGCCGCCGGGTCGTCGAGCACCCCGCCGGTGCTGCCGAGCCCGTGCGCGGCGGCCCACCCGCGCTCCCGGCGGAACCCGGCGTACACGCGGGCGGAGCCGTCGGCGAGCCGCTGGCAGAACAGCGCCCGGCCGGTGGCGCGGGCGCTCATGGAGCCGCGGCCGACCAGGTCGTCGAGCCCGGGGAACGCCGACGGCGTGACCCGCAGCTCGACGAACGTGACCCCGGCGTAGGACGGCATCGCGTCCGACAGCAGCGGGCGGACCCGGGAACGTGCCCCGTCCGCCCCGACGACGAGGTCCGCGGTGATCCGGTCGCCGTCGGAGGCCCCGTCGGGTGCCCCGTCGAGTACGGCGTCGAGTCGTCCGTCGTCGCGGTGCTCGACGTGGTCGAGCCGGGCGCCCCAGCGCACCGTGCCGGGGCCGAGCGACCCGAGGAGCAGGGTGCGCAGGTCGCCGCGGTCGATCTCGGGGTTGAACGTCTCGCCGGGCGCGGCGCGCTCGTCGAGCAGGACGGTCCCGTCGAGGGCGAGCATCCGCATGTCTTGACCCTCGGGCCGGGAGATGCGCAGGAACTCCTCGAGCAGGCCGGCGGCGTCGAGCGCGATCTGTCCGCTGTCGCGCTGCATGTCCAGGGTGCCGCCCTGGTCGCGGGTGGCGATGTCGGTCTCGCGCTCGAGGACGGTGACGGCGATGTCGTGGCGCTGCAGGACGCGGGCGAGGGTCAGGCCGCCGGGGCCGGCCCCGGCGACGAGGACGTGCGGTGCGGTGCTGGTGGTGTCGGTCATGACGCCGACTGTAGATGAAGCGACTACAAAAATGTAGTAACTTCACTTTCAGAGTGACTGCGCTAACCTGTCGCCGTGACCACGCCCGGACGCCGCGAACGCAAGAAGGCCGCCACCCGCCAGGGCATCGCGGACGCCGCACTGCGGCTGTTCCTCGACCGGGGCTTCGACGAGGTGACCGTCGCCGAGGTCGCCGAGGCCGCGGACGTCTCGGTCACCACGCTGTTCAAGCACTTCGGCAGCAAGGAGGCGTTGCTGTTCGACGAGGACGGGGCGCAGGAGGCCGAGCTGGTCGCCGCGGTGCGCGACCGTGCGCCGGGGACCGACGTCGTCGACGGGCTGCAGGCCTGGCTGCTCCGGCGCGTCGACGGGCCGCCCTCGGACCGGCGGCCGAGCGCGGAGGACCTGGAGCGCTTCCGCAGGCTCACCGACGCGGCGCCGAGCCTGCGCGACCACGCACGACGGATGTGGGCCCGCCACGAGGCCGCACTCGCGGCGGCGCTGGCCCGCGACGCAGGCCGGGACGAACCGTCACCGGCGGACCGGGTGCTCGCGCACGTCGTCGTCGGGATCCCGCCGCTGCTGCGTGAGCAGGCCGGTCGGGCCCGCGAGCACCTCGACGCCGCGTTCGCGTTGATCCGCCACGGCTACGACGCCGCTCAGTAGGAGACGCGGCTCAGTAGGAGACGCAGCTCAGCAGGAGACGCGGCTCAGGTGGTGACGCTGCTCAGTAGGTGTCGGGCGCCCGGTGGTGTTCGAAGATCAGTGACGTGCGGGTGCCCGCGACCTCGGCCCACGCGTTGAGCGTGCCGACCAGGTCGCGCAGTGCCACGGTGTCGGCGGTCGCGACCCGGATCATGTAGTCGTCCTCGCCGGCGAGGAAGTACACGTCGCGGACCTCGGGGCGGCGGGACACCCGGGTCACGAACTCGGCGAGCCGGTCGCGGGCGTCGGACTGCAGGCGGACCGAGATCATCGCCTGCAGGGGGTGGCCGGTCGCCGCCGGGTCGACGTCGGCGTGGTACCCGCGGATCACCCCGCTCTCGCGCAGTGCCCGGACCCGGCCCAGGCACGTCGACGGGGCGATTCCCGCCCCCGCCGCGAGTGAGTTGTTCGGCGTCCGGGCATCCCGCTCCAGCTGGCGCAGCAGGGCGCGGTCGACCCCGTCGAGCCGAACAGGGTTCGACGACGGCGGCCTCTTCCGTGGCGTCGACGAAGGATCGTCGTTCATGAGTCACCTCAGAGAATCTTGTTCAGTTCTGTTGGCAGCTTATCGATGTTTCTTCACCATTGATGCAGGACAGGGCCCCGAGCGGAGGAGAAGGACATGCGCGTCGCAGTGCCGAAGGAGACCAAGGACAACGAGTTCCGGGTGGCGCTCACGCCCGCCGGGGTGCACGAGCTCGTCGGACGGGGGCGCGAGGTCCTCGTCGAGCACGACGCCGGCGCCGGGTCCGCGATCTCCGACGCCGACTTCAAGGAGGCCGGGGCGCACATCGTGTCCGACACCGCCGAGGTGTGGGGCTCGGCCGAGCTGCTGCTCAAGGTGAAGGAGCCCATCGAGTCCGAGTACGGCTTCCTCCGGCCCGACCTGACGCTGTTCACCTACCTGCACCTGGCCGCGTCGCGCGCCTGCACCGACGCTCTGCTCTCGGCGGGGACGACCTCCATCGCCTACGAGACCGTCACCGACTCCCGCGGCCGGCTGCCGCTGCTCGCCCCGATGAGCGAGGTCGCGGGCCGGCTCGCCCCGCAGGCCGGCGGCTACCACCTCATGCGCTCGGCCGGCGGGCGCGGCATGCTCCTGGGCGGCGTCCCGGGCGCCCCGGGTGCCGAGGTCGTCGTGCTCGGGGCCGGTGTCGCGGGGGCGAACGCCATCGCCATCGCCGCCGGCATGCGGGCGAAGGTGACCGTGCTCGACGTCGACGTCGACAAGCTCCGCGCGATCGACGAGCAGTACGGCGGGGCCGTGCGCACCCAGTACTCCACCGCGCTGTCCGTGCGCGAGGCGGTGACCACCGCCGACCTCGTGATCGGCGCGGTCCTGCTGCCCGGGGCCAAGGCGCCGACCCTGGTGTCGAACGAGCTCGTCTCCCAGATGCGGCCCGGCGCCGTGCTCGTCGACATCGCGATCGACCAGGGCGGATGCTTCGAGGACTCGCGGCCGACCACCCACGCCGACCCGACCTACCAGGTGCACGACACGATCTTCTACTGCGTCGCGAACATGCCCGGCGCCGTGCCGCACACCTCGACCCGCGCGCTGACCAACGCCACGATGCCGCACGTGCTGCGCCTGGCCGACCGGGGCTGGCGGGCCGCGACCGAGGCCGACCCGCACCTGGCCGCCGGCCTGTCGACCCACGCCGGGACGCTGCTGTCGCACGAGGTCGCGCAGGCCCACGGACTGCCGCACGGCACCGTCTGACCGGGACCGGTTCGACGGCGCAACACCATCGTGACCTTAAATCCGGCCCCGGATTCGTGACGCAGGCCGCACCGCGGTCGTAGTTTCACCGGCCATGACGGTCACGAGCCGTGGTGGCGGCATGTTCCGCACCAAGACGGTCGAGCAATCCATCCGGGACACCGACGAACCGGACACCCGGCTGAAAAAGGACCTCGGGACGATCGACCTGATCGTCTTCGGGGTCGCGGTGGTCATCGGCGCCGGCATCTTCACCCTGGCCGCCAGCACGGCCGGCAACATCGCAGGACCCGCGGTGTCGCTGTCGTTCGTGCTGGCGGCGGTCGCCTGCGGTCTGGCCGCGCTCTGCTACGCGGAGTTCGCCTCGACGGTGCCGGTCGCCGGCAGCGCCTACACCTTCTCCTACGCCACCCTGGGCGAGTTCATCGCCTGGATCATCGGCTGGGACCTGGTGCTGGAGTTCGCTGTCGGCTCGGCCTACGTCTCGAAGGGCTGGTCGGAGTACCTGGCCCAGACCCTCGGCCTGCTCGGCATCGAGGTGTCGACCTCGTTCGAGCTGGGGAGCTTCTTCTCCTTCGACTGGGGCGCGCTGCTGCTCGTGGTCGTCCTGGCGTTCCTGCTCTACCGCGGCACGAAGCTGTCCAGCCGGGTCAGCCTGGTGATCACCACGATCAAGGTCGCGATCGTGCTGTTCGTGATCATCCTGGGTGCGTTCTTCATCAACGCGGCGAACTACACCCCGTTCGTCCCGGAGCCCACGCCCGGCAGCGTCGACACCGGAACCGGCATCCAGCAGTCGCTGCTGTCGTTCTTCGGGGGCGCCTCGTCGAGCGTCTTCGGCGTCTACGGGGTGTTCGCCGCCGCCGCGATCGTGTTCTTCGCCTTCATCGGCTTCGACGCCGTCGCCACGACCGCGGAGGAGACGAAGAACCCGTCCAAGGCGCTGCCGCGCGGCATCCTCGGCTCGCTCGCGATCGTCACCGTGCTCTACGTCGCCGTCGCGCTCGTGATCACCGGCATGGTGCCCTACACCGACCTGGCCACGAAGCCCGACGGCACCCGCGCCACGCTGGCCACCGCCTTCGCCTCGCTGGGCATCAACTGGGCGGCGACGATCATCGCCATCGGTGCGCTGCTCGGTCTCACCACGGTCGTCATGGTGCTGATGCTCGGCCAGATCCGCGTCATCTTCGCGATGTCGCGCGACGGGCTGCTGCCGACCGCGCTGGCGAAGACGAACCGCTTCGGCACCCCGGGCCGTGCCACCTGGCTGATCGGCGTCGTCATCGCCCTGGTCGCGACGTTCTTCCCGGCCCAGGACCTCGAGCAGATGGTCAACATCGGCACGCTGTTCGCGTTCGTGCTGGTCTCGATCGGCGTGGTGGTCCTGCGCCGGACCCGGCCGGACCTGCCGCGCGGCTTCCGCACCCCGCTGGTGCCGCTCGTGCCGATCCTGGTCGTGCTCGCCTGCGTCTGGCTGATGCTGAACCTGTCGGTCGAGACCTGGCTGCGGTTCATCATCTGGATGGTCATCGGTGTGGTCGTGTACTTCGCCTACTCGCGGAAGAACTCGATCCTCGGTCGTCGCGAGCGCGGCGACCTGCCCGCCCAGGCGTCGTCCTCGGACTGACCCGACCCGCTCCACGACGGCGGCGCACCTGGACCGGGGGCGCCGCCGTTCCGCATCAAACGGACTTTCCGTATCTTTCCCGCCATGACGGCCAGAAGCCCGAACAGTGGTATCTTTCGTACGAAATCGGTCGAGCAGGCGATCCGGGACACCGAGGAACCGGAGTTCCAGCTCAAGAAGGCCCTCGGCCCGGTCCAGCTGACGATCATGGGGATCGGTGTCCTGATCGGCACCGGCGTGTTCGTGCTGGCAGGGGAGGCGGCGGCGCTCTACTCGGGCCCCGCGGTGTCGCTCTCGTTCCTCATCAGCGGGATCGTGTGCGCGCTCGCGGCGCTCTGCTACGCCGAGTTCGCCTCCAGCGTCCCGGTGGCGGGCAGCGCGTACACGTTCTCCTACGCCTCGATGGGCGAGTTCATCGCCTGGATGATCGGCTGGGACCTCGTCCTGGAGTTCACCCTCGGCGCGGCCACGGTGTCGAAGGGCTGGGGCGGCTACTTCGACACGGTGATGGCGAGCATCGGGCTCCCGGTGCCCGACGCCGTCTCGGCCGGGCCCGGCGGCGGCGGGATCGTCGACCTGCCCGCGGTGTTCATCGCGCTGCTGATGATGGCCGTGCTGATCGTCGGCATCAAGCTGTCGGCCTGGGTCAACGCCACGGTCACCACGCTCAAGCTCGTCATCGTCGCCGGGATCATCGGCATCGGTGTCTTCTTCGTCTCGGGCGAGAACTGGATCCCGTTCGTCCCCGAGTCCCGGCCGGCCGACTACTCCACCGCGGCGGGCACCCCGCTGATCATGGACCTGTTCGGCATCGACACGGCGTTCGGCCTGACCGGCGTCTTCACCGCCGCCGCGCTGGTCTTCTTCGCCTACCTGGGCTTCGACATCGTCGCGACGCTGTCGGAGGAGGTGCGGGAGCCGCAGCGCACGATGCCGATCGGCATCATCGCCTCGCTGACCATCGCGACCCTGCTCTACATCATCGTGTCGCTGGTCTACACCGGGATCCTGCCCTACGAGCAGCTCGGGGTGGAGGCGCCGGCCGCGGCGGCGATGGCCGCGACCGGGCTGCCCGCGGCGGAGTTCATCATCTCCTTCGGCATCCTGATCGGCCTCACCGTCGTGATCATGACGCTGATGCTCGGCCAGACCCGCGTCGCGTTCGCGATGAGCCGCGACCGGCTGCTGCCGCCGTGGCTGGCCCGGGTGCACCCGCGGTTCCGCACCCCGTACCGGCTGACGATCATCACCGGTGTCTCGGCGGCCCTGATGGGCGGCTTCCTGGAGCTCACCGAGCTGGGCCAGCTGGTCAACATCGGCACCCTGGCCGCGTTCGTGCTCGTCTCGATCGGCGTGATCGTGCTCCGCAAGCGCCGTCCGGACCTGCCCCGCACGTTCAGGGTGCCGTTCATGCCGGTGCTGCCGATCGTGTCGGCGGTGGCCTGCTTCGGCGTGGCACTGTTCCTGCCCGCCGACACCTGGATCCGGTTCTTCGGCTGGATGGCGCTGGGCGCGGTCCTGTACTTCGTCTACGGCCGCAGGCGCTCGCGGCTGGCCACCGGCCAGTCCCTGGCCGAGATCGCCGCCGAGTCCCGCGGACGCAAGGCCCCGCAGCAGTCCGAGCAGTAGTCGATCCGAGACGCAGTCGATCAGTACCTGAGCGCTGTCCGGCCGGTCCGCGGCAGCGCTCAGGTACTGCTGATCACGGGGTCGATGGTGGAGCCGGGGCACCCACCTCTCGGCCAGGTGCGCGTCGCAACCGATCTTTCCCGGACCACTCCCTGTAACCGCCCGGCCGCAGTACGCTCGCCCTCCATGACCGCCGCGTCGCCGGACGACCCGCACACGCCTGCGGTCTGCCTCGACGTCGGCTCCTGCTGGACCAAGGCCGTGCTGGTGCTGCCCGACGGGACCCCGGCCGGGTTCGCCGAGCACCCCACCACCCCCGACGTGCTCACCGGGGTCGACGCGGCGGTCGCCGCCGCTGCGGCCGCCGCGGGCCGGCGCAGGCGTGCCGCGCCGCGGGTGCTGGCCTGCTCCTCGGCCGGCGGGGCCCTGCGCCTGGCCGTGGTCGGGGCCGAGACGTTGACCGCGACCGAGGCCGGGCACCGGGTCTGCCGCTCCGCGGGGGCCCGGGTGGTCGGGGTGCACCCCGGTCCGCTGGAGCCCGACGCGGTGCTGGAGCTGTCGAGCCGTCGTCCCGGCGCGGTGCTGCTGCTCGGCGGGGCCGACGGGGCCGACCCGGCGGTGCTGCTGCACAACGCGGGCAGGCTGGCCCGCACCCGAGGGCACTGGCCGGTGCTGCTCTCGGTCGGCGAGGACGCCCGCGCCGACGCGCTCGGCCTGCTGCTGGCCGGCGGGCGGGCCGTGACGACCTGCCCCAACGTCACGCCGCAGCCGGGCCGGATCGTCGCCGGACCCGCGCGGGACGCCGTCGCCGCGCTCTACGCCCGGCACGTCCTCGGGGCGGGCACCGGCCGGTTCGGCGCGCTGGTCCGCTCCGGCACGCACGCCGCCGTCGGCGACGGGGCCGGGGTGCTGGCCCGGCTGACCGGGACCGGGGTGCTCGTCGTCGACGTCGGGTCGGCGACCACCGACGTGCACCGCCACGGCCCCGGCTCCGGTCCGGCGGCCGCGACCGTGGAGGGCGACCTCGGGGTGCGCGACGGCGCCGTCGGCGTCCTGACGGAGGCCCAGACCGAGGGCATCGTCGACCCGGTCGAGGCCGATCTGCTCGGCCCGGCCGTCGCCACGCTGCAGGAGTCGCGGGCCACCGTGCCCGCCGGCCGGGGCGCGGCGGCCGAGGACCGCAGGCTGGCAGCGATCGCCGCGGTGGTCGCGCTGCGCAGGCACCTGCGCCACACCGGCGTCCTCGCCGACCCCGCGCAGCCCGAGCCCGGCCCGGGCACCCCCGTCGACGCAGGTGAGATCGGTCTCGTCGTCCTCACCGGGGGCGTGTTCCGCCAGCGCGACGCGGCCGGGCTGGCCGCCGCGGCCCGCACGGTGCGCCACGACGCCGTCCTGGCCCCGTTGCTGGCCCGGGCGGAGGTGCGGGTCGACAGCGAGTCCGTGCTGGCCCCGGCCGGGCTGCTGGCCGCCCACGGCCGCGAGGTCGCGGCGAGCGGGCTGCTCGCCGAGCACCTGACGGGCTGATCACGCATGAGTTGACACCCCCGCACCGGCTCGCGACCATGGAGGTCGCGACATCGCCGGGCGCCGAGAGGCGCTGCAGCGGCCGTGACCGTCACCGGTCCGTCCGCCACGCTCGGGCCCGGCCGGCACGGACGAGAAAGGGCGCCTGTCTCCGACGAGGAGGGAGGACGCCGTGCCCCGTGCACGTCGCTCCTCCTCGCCGTCGGACCGCACCCGTCGTGCCGACGAGTACGACTCGATCGCCTGAGGAGGCGCACCCACCCCATGACCGATCACCCGAAGCTGCAGCACGCCGGCGGCCTGGACTTCGCGATCGCCGACATCTCCGAGGCGGAGTACGGCCGCAAGGACATCCGGCTCGCCGAGAACGAGATGCCGGGCCTGATGGACCTGCGCCGGGAGTACGGCGAGTCGAAGCCGCTGTCGGGCGCCCGGATCGCCGGGTCCCTGCACATGACCACCCAGACCGCGGTCCTCATCGAGACCCTCGTCGCGCTCGGCGCCGACGTCCGCTGGGTGTCCTGCAACATCTTCTCCACCCAGGACTACGCGGCCGCCGCGACCGTCGTCGGCCCGCACGGCACCCCCGAGGAGCCCAAGGGCGTCCCGGTGTTCGCCTGGAAGGGCGAGTCGCTGGAGGACTACTGGTGGTGCACCGAGCAGCTGTTCAAGTTCCGTGACGCCGACGGCAACGTCGTCGGCCCGAACATGATCCTCGACGACGGCGGCGACGCCACCCTGCTCGTGCACAAGGGCGTCGAGTTCGAGAAGACCGGCGTCGTGCCGAGCTTCGCCGACGACGACCTGTCGGTCTCCGACGAGGAGCGGGTCGTGTTCGACACCCTGCGCCGCAGCCTCGCCGAGGACCCGCAGCGCTGGACGACGATCAACTCCGACATCCGCGGCGTCACCGAGGAGACCACCACCGGCGTCAACCGGCTGTACCAGCTGGCCGAGCGCGGCGAGCTGCTCTTCCCGGCGATCAACGTCAACGACTCGGTCACCAAGTCGAAGTTCGACAACAAGTACGGCATCCGCCACTCGCTGGTCGACGGCCTCAACCGGGCCACCGACGTGCTGCTCGGCGGCAAGGTCGCGGTCGTCGCGGCCTACGGCGACACCGGCAAGGGCTCGGTCGAGGCGCTCGCCGGCCAGGGCGCGCGCGTCATCGTCGCCGAGGTCGACCCGATCTGCGCGCTGCAGGCGCTGCTCGAGGGCCACGAGGTCAACACCCTCGAGAACGTCATCGAGAAGGCCGACATCGTGGTGACCGCGACGGGCAACAAGGACATCGTCACGGTCGACCTGATGAAGCGCATGAAGCACCAGGCGATCGTCGCCAACGTCGGTCACTTCGACAACGAGATCGACATGGCGGGCCTGTCCCGCGTCGAGGGCATCAAGAAGATCAACATCAAGCCCCAGGTCGACGAGTGGATCTTCCCCGACGGGCACTCCATCATCGTGCTGTCCGAGGGCCGGCTGATGAACCTGGGCAACGCGACCGGTCACCCGTCGTTCGTGATGTCCAACAGCTTCTCCAACCAGGTGATCGCCCAGATCGAGCTGTTCACCAAGCATGAGGAGTACAACAACGACGTCTACCGGCTGCCGAAGCACCTGGACGAGAAGGTCGCGCGGATCCACGTGCAGGCCCTCGGTGGCGAGCTGACCAAGCTCAGCAAGGACCAGGCCGAGTACATCGGCGTGGACGTCGAGGGTCCGTACAAGCCCGAGCACTACCGGTACTGAGCGAGTAGCTCGCGGATCGCGCATCATCGGTACTGAGCGAGTAGCTCGCGGATCGCGCATCGGTACCGAGCGAGTAGCTCGCGGATCGCGCATCGGTACCGAGCGAGTAGCTCGCGGATCGCGCATCGGTACAGTTTTCTCGCTCCGACGGCGCGGCGGCCCCTTCCCGGGCCGCCGCGCCGTCGGCGTACCAGGAGGTCACCGTCGAGATGACGATCGAGGCCGGGTCGGGTGACGGCTGGGTCCACTGCGCCCTGGGGCACCGGCACTGGGGCCTGTTCGGCGCGGCCGGGCTGCTCGTGCGGCACCACGACGACGCCGACCCGGTGGGCGTCGACCGGGTGCTGCTGCAGCACCGGGCGTCCTGGAGCCACCACGGAGGCACCTGGGGGATCCCCGGCGGTGCCCGGGACCGGGGGGAGTCCGCGGTGCAGGCGGCGCTGCGCGAGGCGGCCGAGGAGAGCACGCTCGACGTCGCCGGGCTGGCACCGGTGCGGGAGTTCGTCGACGACCACGGCGGCTGGAGCTACACCACCGTCGTCGTGCGGACACCGGACGCGCCGCCGGTCCGGGTGCGGGGCGCGGAGAGCACCGAGCTGCGCTGGGTGCGTACCGACCGGCTGGGCGAGCTGGAGCTGCACCCCGGTTTCGCGACGAGCTGGCCCACGGTCTCGACCCTGGGCGCCTGACCCCTAGGCTCGACCGCCGTGGGGAGACTGGTGGTCGTCGAGGGGCTCGACGGCGCGGGCAAGCACACGTTCACCACGGCGCTGGTCGCCGAGCTGGGCGGGCGCGGCGCCTCGGTCGCCACGCTGGCCTTCCCCCGGTACGACGACGACGTGCACGCGGAGCTGGCCCGCGACGCGCTCTACGGGCGGATGGGCGACCTGGCCTCCTCGGTGCACGCGATGGCCGTGCTGTTCGCACTCGACCGGCGGGCGGCCGCCCCCGGCCTGCGCGAGGCGCTCGCCGCCCACGACGTGCTGCTCGTCGACCGCTACGTCGCCTCCAACGCGGCCTACAGCGCCGCCCGGCTCGGGCAGGACGCCGCGGGCGAGGTCGTCGCCTGGATCCGGGCGCTGGAGATGGACCGGTTCGGCCTGCCGGTCCCGGACCACCAGCTGCTGCTCGCCCCGCCGCGCGAGGTCGCGGCCGAGCGCGCACGGTCCCGGGCGGCCGCCGACGCCGCCCGCGCCCGCGACGCCTACGAGAGCGACGACGGCCTGCAGACCCGCACCGACGCCGTCTACCGGGCCCTCGCGGCCGGGTCGTGGCTGAGCCCGTGGACGGTGCTCGACGACCCCGCCGTCACCCCATCGGCGCTGGTTCCCGCCCTGCTGCACGGGGCCTGACCGGACGACTGGGATAGTGGGGCCCATGAAGTCGCGCGTACTGGTGGTCGACGACGACCCGGCCCTGGCCGAGATGCTCACCATCGTGCTGCGGGGCGAGGGGTTCGAGACAGCGGTCGTGTCCGACGGCACGCGGGCGCTGCCCGCCGTCCGGGACACCCAGCCGGACGTGGTGCTGCTCGACCTGATGCTGCCCGGCATGAACGGCATCGACGTGTGCCGGGCGATCCGGGCGGAATCCGGCGTCCCGATCGTCATGCTGACGGCCAAGAGCGACACCGTCGACGTCGTGCTCGGCCTGGAGTCCGGTGCCGACGACTACGTCGTGAAGCCGTTCAAGCCCAAGGAGCTCGTCGCACGGATCCGGGCGAGGGTCCGCCGCAACGACGCCGAGCCCGCCGAGCAGCTGTCCATCGGCGAGATCGACATCGACGTGCCCGCGCACCAGGTCACCCGGGAGGGCCGGCCGATCGCGCTGACCCCGCTGGAGTTCGACCTGCTGGTGGCGCTGGCCCGCAAGCCGCGCCAGGTGTTCACCCGCGAGGTCCTGCTGGAGCAGGTGTGGGGCTACCGGCACGCGGCGGACACCCGGCTGGTGAACGTGCACGTGCAGCGGCTCCGGTCGAAGGTCGAGCGCGACCCGGAGCGCCCCGAGGTGGTCCTGACCGTCCGCGGGGTGGGGTACAAGGCCGGTCCTCCGTGACCGGCGCGCCGTGGGTGGTGCACCGGCCGTGGTGACCGGCCGCCGCGGACTCCGCACCCGGCTGGCCCGGCTGCCCGGCGCCCGGCGGGTCGCCCGCGTGCTGGGCCCGCTGCGGGTGCAGGCGCGCGAGCTGGGCGCGCTCACCGCCGCGGCCTGGCGGCGGTCGCTGCAGCTGCGGGTGGTCACCTCGACGCTGGCGCTGTCGTCGGCGGTGGTGCTGGTGCTCGGTCTGGTGCTGCAGAGCGAGATCGCCGAACGGCTGCTGCAGAGCAAGCTCGACGCCGCGATCTCCCAGTCGGACGCGAACCGGCAGGTCCTGGAGGGGCAGCTGGCGAGCGTCGACCCGGACCGGGAGGGCGTGCAGGAGACCCTGGACAGCGCCCTGGAGCGGCTGACCGACACCACCGGCCCCGGGCGGGCCGGGTCGGCCGGGGAGTTCAGCGCCGCGCTGACCACGGGGTCGGCGAACGGGCCGGAGGTGTCGGCGGGCGACGTCGGCCAGATCACCGCGCGCCAGCAGGACATCACCGCCCGCGGGTCGCTGGACAGCCTGAACCGCCAGTACACGACCGTCGACGGCGTCCCGAACCTCGTCATCGGGCAGAAGATCGCCACCGCGGGCCGGGAGATGCAGTTCTACCTGCTGTTCCCGCTCAACGGTGAGCAGCTGACGCTCGGGCTGGTGCAGAGCACGCTGATCGTCGGTGGGCTGGTGCTGCTGGTGCTGCTGGCCGCGATCGCCAGCCTCGTCACCCGGCAGGTCGTTCGTCCGATCCGGCACGCCGCCGACGTCGCCGAACGCTTCGCGGGGGGACACCTCGACGAGCGGATGGCCGTCCGCGGCGAGGACGAGGTCGCCCGGCTCGCCGAGTCCTACAACGAGATGGCGGGCAGCCTCGCCGCGCAGATCGCCCAGCTCGAGGAGTTCGGTGCGTTGCAGCGGCGGTTCACCTCCGACGTGAGCCACGAGCTGCGCACGCCGCTGACCACCGTGCGGATGGCCGCCGACGTCCTCTACGCCTCCCGCGACGAGCTGCTCCCGGCGCTGCGCCGCAGCTCCGAGCTGCTGGTCACCGAGCTGGACCGGTTCGAGGAGCTGCTCGCCGACCTGCTGGAGATCTCCCGGCTCGACGCCGGCGTGGCCGAGCTGGGTGCCGAACGGGTCGACCTGTCCGCGGTGGTGCGGCGGGCGACCGACGCGGTGCGCGGCATCGCCGCCGACGCCGGCACCGACCTCGTCCTGGACCTGCCGGCCGGCGAGCTGATCGAGGCCGACCCGCGCCGGGTGGAGCGCATCGTGCGCAACCTCGTCGCGAACGCGATCGACCACGGCGAGGGCCGCCCGGTGGAGGTGACGGTGGCCGGTGACCACGCCGCGGTCGCCGTGGTCGTGCGCGACCACGGCGTCGGGCTGCGCCCCGGCGAGGCCGACCTGGTGTTCAACCGGTTCTGGCGGGCCGAGGAGTCGCGGGCCCGGCGCAGCGGCGGCACCGGCCTCGGGCTGTCGATCAGCATCGAGGACGCCCGGCTGCACGGCGGCTGGCTGCAGGCCTGGGGGGAGCCAGGCAACGGCTCGGCGTTCCGGCTGACCCTGCCGCGCGAGGTCGGCGGGCACATCACCGCCTCGCCGCTGCCGCTCGGCCCACCGGCCGCGGACGCCGGGGAACGGCGCAACGGCAGCTCGGTGCCGACCCCGCCGCAGGGGATCGGCCGCGAGCTGCGTGAGGAGGACCTGTGGCGGCTGCGGGCCGAGGAGCACGCGCCGATGCAGCCCGCCGAGCGCGCCATCATCGACCCGGGTGGCGACCGGTGACCGCCCGGCCCGCGTGGGCGGCCCTGGTCGTGGCGGTCGTCGCCGCCGTCGTCGCCGGGTGCGCGACGGTGCCCCAGCAGTCCGACGTGCAGGTGCTGCGCCAGGGCGAACAGGCGGCCGAGCGGGACCTGAGCGGCCCGATCGAGGACGACGAGCCGCTCGGCCTGGTCCGCGGGTTCGTCTACCGTTCCGGCTCGCCCGACGACCGGCACGCGCAGGCCCGCCGCTACCTGACGGCGTCGGCGTCGGGATGGGACGACGCGGCGTCGCTGACCGTCCTGGACGACCGGTTCGACACCGTGGTGTCCCCGGACGGCGGCACCCCGGGCCCGGACCGGATGACGGTGCGGGTGCGGGGTACCCGGTTGGGGACGGTCGGGCCCGGCGGGGCGTTCGAGTCCTCGCCGCAGCGGGTCGAGGTCGACGTCGGGGTCGTCCGGGAGGGTGAGCACTGGCGGATCGACCGGCCGCCGCCCGGGGTGATGGTCCGGCTGGCGGACTTCCGCCTGTACTACAGGGAGCTGCAGGCCTGGTTCGTCGACCCGGTCCGCCGGATGTTGCTCCCCGACGGGCACTACATCCGCAGCGGGCGTCCCGGCGAGCTCGCGATGGACGCCGTCGACGTCCTGCTGCGCGGGCCGTCCACCGGTCTGGCCGGGGCCGCGGTGACGATGTTCCCGGCGACCGCCCGGATCCGGTCGGCCACCACCGACCCCGCGGCGGGTACCGCGTCGATCGACCTGACCGGGGTGTCGGGGCTGTCCGTGCAGGACCGGGAGCTGCTCGCCGCGCAGGTCGCGCAGACCCTCGGCGGGGTGGGCGTCCCGCGGGTGGAGCTGCTGACCGACGGCGGACCACTGGTCCCCGGCAGGCCGACGGTGGCCGCCGCGGACCAGGCCGACCTCGTCGCTGGCCCGGGCCGGGCCCCCGCCTTCCCCTACGTCGTCGACGGTGGCCGGGTGCACCAGCTCAGCGCGACCGGCGTCAGCTCGCCGGTCGCCGGGCAGGCCGGGAACGGCTCGTTCGACATCACCGAGGCCGCCGCGTCCGCGCGCAGCGGGCGGATCGCCGTCGTGTCCCGGGAGTCGACGGGCACCCAGCGGCTGCTCACCGGCCCGCTGGGCGGCGAGCTGACCGCCACCCCGGTGTCCGGAGCGGACGTCCGCTCGCTGAGCTGGAACGGGCCCGGCGACGAGATCTGGGCGGTCGTGGACGGCAGGCTGCGCCGGGTCCTCGTCCCGCGGACCGGGCCACCGGTCGAGGGCGCGGTGGACGCGGGCAGGCTGGCGCCGCTGGGCCGGATCGGGGACATCGCGCTGGCGCGTGAGGGCGGCCGGATCGCCGTCGTCGCCGACGGTGCGCTGCTCGTCGGCCCGATCGTCCCGCTGGAGGCCGGCGAGGTCGCCGTCGGGCCGCTGCGCCGGCTGCGCCCCGGCGACCTCGACGACGTGGTGTCGGTCGACTGGCATTCGGCGGACCGGATCGTGGTCGCCTCCGACTCCGACCGCCCCATGTCCGAGGTGAGCGCCGACGGGCTCCGTCTGGACCAGATCCCCGGGACGAACCTGACCGCGCCGCTGCGGGCACTGGCCGCCGCCGAGGGGCGCCCGCTGTACGTGACCGACCGGACCGGCCTGTGGAGCTACACCGGCAGCGAGTTCGACGCCTGGCAGCAGGTGGGCGGGACCGGGGCGGCCACCCAGCCGTTCTACCCCGGCTGACGCCGTCCCGGTGACCGGACCGCCGGCCTGTGGACAACTCCGGAGCATGTGGACAACCCGCCTTCGGCGGGCTCCGACGGCGCCGCGGTGACGGTGGCCGGGGCGAGTATCGGTGTCGTGACCCCCACTCGAGCCCCGTCCCCGGCCGCCGCCCTGCTGGACCTCCTGCTGCCCCGGACCTGCGGCGGCTGCGGTGCCGGGCCGCCCGGTGGCGGGGGCTGGTGCCCGGCCTGCGCGCAGGACACCCCGGGTCCGGTGCCGGTCCGGGTATCCCGCGCCGGCCGGGTCGCGGCGGCCGGGCGCTACCGCGGGCCGCTGCGCCGCGCGGTGCTGGCCTACAAGGAACGCGGCCGGCGGGACCTGGCGCCGGACCTGGCCCGGCTGCTGGTCGGACCGGTGTCGGCGGTGCTCGCGCCGCGGGCCGACGGGACGCCGGACCCGACCGCGGTGCGCCTGGTGCCCGTCCCGTCCCGGCCGTCGGCGGCCCGGGTCCGCGGCGGCGACCACGTGGTGCGGCTGTGCCGGGCGCTGGCGCCGCTGCTGACCGCGGCCGGGCTACCGGCCCGCACGGACGCGGTACTGGCCCTGCACCGCCGCGCCCGGGACTCGGTGGGGCTCGACGGCGCGGGCCGGGCGGCGAACCTGGCCTCGGCGCTGCACCCGGCCCGCGCCCGCGAGCCGGTTCCGGCGGCCCTGGGGGAGGCGGTGCTGCTGGTCGACGACGTCGTGACCTCCGGGGCGACGCTGCGCGCCTGCGGGGCTGTGCTCGCCGGGGCCGGGTTGCCCGCGGTGGGCGCCGTGGTGCTCGCCGACGCCTCGGCGCGGCGACGTCGACCGAACCACTGATTGTGACGGCTGTCACATAGGGAGGCGGTCGCGTGCCGGTCCTGTCGGGGGTCCACTGTGGTCGTCGGGCGCGCGATCCGGAGGTCGGCGCGCCAGTCCGGGGCGGTGGATCACCCGGGTGCCGCGGAGTCGTCGCACACCGCGTCCGTCGGCGCCAGGCCGTCCACCCGACGGGTCGGCGAACGACCTGTCCCGGAGGCAGATTTCCCGATAACGTCGGCCGAACTCCGACCGCTACCACATCAGGAGGAACGACCGCGAGCCCACCCCCTGGGGCCGTCGTCGGGTCCCGGGTTCAGCACGACTGAAGCGAGGGATGTTCGAGTGGAGATCGTCGTCACCGGCCGCAACGTCGAGGTGCCGGAGCACTTCCGTGGCCTGGTCCAGGACAAGCTGAGCCGCCTGGAGCGCCACGACCACAAGATCGTCGGAATGGAGGTGGAGCTCTTCCACGAGCCGAACCGCCGTCAGCAGAAGTCCTGCCAGCGCGTCGAGATCACCGGACGTGGCGGCTGCGGAGCGGTCGCCCGCGCCGAGGCCTCCGCCGCCGACTTCTACGCCGCACTCGACCTGGCCGTCGGCAAGCTCGCCGAACGGCTGCGCCGCTCCCACGACCGTCGCAAGCCCAGCCGCCGCGACCGCGTCGCCGCCTCCCGCGCCGCCGCCGACGCCTCGGCCGTCGCGCTGATGGAAGCGGCTCCTCCGATGACCGACACCATTCCCGCACCGCGCAGCCACGACGAGTCCCTGACCGACGACGAGCTGGCCCGCCTCGAGGAGCAGTGGGAGGCCGAGTACCGGCCCGGCCGCATCGTCCGCGAGAAGTCCCACCCGGCCACGCCGATGAGCGTCGACGAGGCGCTGTCGCGGATGGAGCTCGTCGGCCACGACTTCTACATGTTCTCCTGCAGCGAGACCGGCCGTGCCTCGGTCGTCTACCGCCGCCGCGGCTACGACTACGGCGTGATCCGGCTCGACGGCTGAGCACCCGCGCCCGACGGTGCCCCGAACCGCGGCGGGGAACGCCTCCCCGCCGCGGCGCGGGTCATCGCCCGGGTGCCCGTACCATGGTCGGCGGGGTCGGTCCGCCGCGCGGCGCCGGCGCCGCGCCGATGCCGTCCGAGGCGTCGGGACGCGGCGCGGAGACCGTGGTGGGAGGCCCCGTGTCCTGACCGCGACGTGAATGAGGTCGGCAGTGCCCTTCCTGAGTCGACTCCTCCGGGCCGGCGAGACCAAGCTGGTGAAGCGGCTCGCGAAGATCGCCGCGCACATCGACGGACTGGAGCCCGAGTTCGAGGGCCTCACCGACACCCAGCTGCGCGCCAAGACCGACGAGTTCCGTCGTCGCCACGCCGACGGCGAGTCGCTCGACGACCTGCTGCCCGAGGCCTTCGCCACGGTGCGCGAGGCCGCGCAGCGCACGCTGGGCCAGCGCCCGTTCACCGTGCAGCTGATGGGTGCCGGCGCGCTGCACATGGGCAACGTGGCCGAGATGGGCACCGGTGAGGGCAAGACCCTGACCTCGACGCTGGCCGTCTACCTCAACGCGCTGCCCGGCGACGGCGTGCACGTGGTCACCACGAACGACTACCTCGCCAAGCGCGACTCCGAGACCATGGGCCGCATCCACCGCTGGCTGGGTCTCACCGTCGGCGTGATCCTGTCGGAGATGACCCCGGCGCAGCGGCGCGAGCAGTACGCCTGCGACGTCACCTACGGCACGAACAACGAGTTCGGCTTCGACTACCTGCGCGACAACATGGCGTGGAACACCGCCGACATGGTCCAGCGCGGGCACAACTTCGCCATCGTCGACGAGGCGGACTCGATCCTCATCGACGAGGCCCGCACCCCGCTGATCATCTCCGGTCCGGCCGAGCAGAGCGCCCGCTGGTACCAGGAGTTCGCGCGGCTCGCGCCGATGCTGTCCAAGGACATCCACTACGAGGTCGACGAGCGCAAGCGCACCGTCGGCATCACCGAGGAGGGTGTCGCGCTGATCGAGGACCAGCTCGGCATCGACAACCTCTACGAGTCCGCGAACACCCCGCTGGTCGGCTACCTCAACAACGCGGTCAAGGCCAAGGAGCTGTTCAAGAAGGACAAGGACTACATCGTCAACGACGGTGAGGTCCTGATCGTCGACGAGTTCACCGGCCGGGTGCTCGCCGGTCGTCGCTACAACGAGGGCATGCACCAGGCGATCGAGGCCAAGGAAGGCGTCGAGATCAAGCCGGAGAACCAGACCCTGGCGACGATCACGCTGCAGAACTTCTTCCGGCTCTACGACAAGCTCGCCGGCATGACCGGTACGGCCCAGACCGAGGCCGCCGAGCTGCACGAGATCTACAAGATGTCGGTCGTCTCGATTCCGCCGAACCGCCCGCGGGTGCGCGTCGACCAGTCCGACCTGATCTACAAGACCGAGCCCGCGAAGTTCGAGGCGGTCGCCGACGACATCGCCGAGAAGCACGAGAAGGGCCAGCCGGTCCTGATCGGCACGACGAGCGTCGAGAAGTCCGAGTACCTGTCGAAGCTGCTGCTGCGCCGCGGCGTGCCGCACGAGGTGCTCAACGCCAAGAACCACGCGCGTGAGGCGCAGATCATCGCCCAGGCGGGGCACGCGGGCGCCGTCACCGTCGCGACGAACATGGCCGGTCGCGGCACCGACATCATGCTCGGTGGCAACCCCGAGTTCCTCGCCGACCTGGAGCTGCGCAGCCAGGGGCTGGACCCGGTCGAGACCCGTGAGCAGTACGAGGCCGCGTGGGACGCGGTCCTCGACCGCATGCGCAAGCAGGTCAAGGCCGAGGCCGACGAGGTCCGCGCCGCGGGCGGTCTCTACGTGCTCGGCACCGAGCGCCACGAGTCCCGGCGCATCGACAACCAGCTGCGCGGCCGCTCCGGCCGCCAGGGCGACCCGGGTGAGTCCCGCTTCTATCTGTCCCTGGGCGACGAGCTGATGCGCCGCTTCAACGGCCAGGTCGTCGAGTCGATCATGAACCGGTTCAACCTGCCGGACGACGTGCCGATCGAGGCGGGGATGGTCACCCGCGCGATCCGCAGCGCGCAGACCCAGGTCGAGCAGCAGAACTTCGAGATCCGCAAGAACGTCCTCAAGTACGACGAGGTCCTCAACCAGCAGCGCAAGGTCATCTACGACGAGCGCCGCCGGGTCCTCGACGGCGAGGACGTGCAGCGTCAGACCCGCAACATGCTCGAGGACGTGATCCACGCCTACGTCGTCGGGGCCACCGCCGAGGGCTACTCCGAGGACTGGGACCTCGAGAAGCTGTGGACGGCGGTCAAGGGTCTGTACCCGATCCAGCTCGACTGGCGCACCGTCGCCGAGGACATCGACGACCTGTCGGCCGAGGAGCTCGAGCGGGTCATCCTCGCCGACGCCGAGGCCGCCTACGCCCGGCGTGAGGCCGAGATCGACGCGCTCATCGGCCCGCAGGGCGGCATGCGCGAGCTCGAGCGCCAGGTCCTGATGCAGGTCATCGACCGCAAGTGGCGCGAGCACCTCTATGAGATGGACTACCTCAAGGAGGGCATCGGGCTGCGGGCGATGGCCCAGCGCGACCCGGTGATCGAGTACCAGCGCGAGGGATTCGACATGTTCTCCGCGATGCTCGAGGGCATCAAGGAGGAGACGATCGGACACCTGTTCAACGTCGTCGTCCAGGTGCAGCAGCCGGCCGCGCCCGTCCAGGAGGCCGAGCCGGAGACGACCGAGATCCCGGTCGTGCGCCGGGTCCCGGCCGAGGACCCCGCCGAGTCCACCGTGGTCCTGCCCAACCTGTTCCGCACCAGCCCGCCGCAGAACCTGCAGTACAGCGGTCCGGGTGAGGACGGCGGGGTCGCGCGTCGCGGTGACGGCGGGGCGGCCGCCCCGGGCACCGGTCGTACCGGCCGCCACCAGGTGCCGGCCCGTGGCAACGGGGCCTCCCCGACCGGCGACGAGGGCGTCAACCGCGCCGAGCGGCGCCGCGCGGAGAAGGCGCGCCGGCGGCGCTGAGACCGTGCGCCGTCCGGTGGGGCCTCCCGCCGGCGGCGCCGCTCCCGCGGTCGCGACGCCCTCACGAGCGGAGGCCCGACGGCAGGCCTCCCTCGATCCCACCGGCAGGACGTGCACGAGCGGGCACCCGGACGCGGGTCTCACACGAGCCGGACGGCGGTCGCGAGCCACCGGCCGTCCGGGGTGCGGTCCAGCCGCAGCGCCAGGGCACGTACCCGCCCGCCGACGGTGACGGTCGCACAGACCTCGGCCACGTCCGGCCGGGGCAGGCCCACGTGCACCCGCGGCGCCCGGCGCGCGGTCGGTCCGCCCGGACGCCCGCAGCCGGGGGCACCGGCCCGTCCTCCGACGCCCGAGAGGCCACGGGACCGGTGGCCCGAGTGCACGAACCGGGCCGCGGTCAGGTAGCGACGCACCGCCGGGGTGGTGACGGCCGCGACCCCCTCCGGCGGGCGACGCCCGGCGAGCACCTCGGTCAGCAGCCGGACGATCCCGGTGGCCGGGGCCCGTACCCGGGCGAGGTCGGCCGGGGAGACGTCCTCGGGCACCGTCGGCACCGGGACGGGGTGGACCGCCTCGCGCGGTGCGGGCGCCGGTCCGGAGGACATCCGGAAGCCACCGGGCAGCACGACGACCACCCCCGGCGCGAGCGGTTCGGGCACGTCGGCGGGGGTCCGGGCCAGGAGCGGTGCAGGTCCGGACGGCAGGGCCGGCGCCGGCTCCTCGGCGGCCCCGGGGCGGGCGGTGTCGGTGCGTGGACCGGATCCGGCCCCGGAGTCCGCTCCGGTCCGCGTCCGGCCTCCGGCATCCGGGGCGGTGTCGGCCCGCACGTGGGTACCGCTCCCCGGAGCGGTACCGGTCCGGGTGCGGGCACCGGCATCCGGGTCGGCGTCGGTCGTCGTCGTGGTCACGGCGTCAGACTGCGGCGCGCCCCGACGCCACGGCGGGAACCGGCCCGCGTCCGCCACCGGACCGTCCGGCTCCGCATGGTCCGGCTCCGCATGATCCGGACCAGCACGACCCGGGGGAGGCGGGTCGGGCCGCGGCTGATCCATCGGCGTGGGTGGCCGTGTGTGGCCCACCACGGCGACGGCGGCCGGTGTTCGCGAACGCGACCGGCTCCGCCCGACCGCGCCCGCCGGGCCCGGCCCCGTCCTACCCTCCCGCGATGCCCGCACCCCGCCCACCGGGACGGATCGATCTCACCCCGCCCCGTCTCGTCGCCGCGCCCGACCCGGTGGAGGGCCCCGCGGAGTCGATGGCCGACCTCGTCGTCCGGGCCGGGGCGGCGGTGCTCGCCGAACGTCGCCGGCGGACCGGGGCGCACGGCCTCGGCGTCACCGGGTTCGCCGTCCTCGACGTGCTGCAGCGGTGCGGCGGGCTCGCCCAGCGCGAGCTCGCGGCCCGGGTCCGGGTCGCCCCGACCAGCCTGACCCCGGTCGTCGACGCGCTGGAAGCGGCCGGGTTGGTGGCCCGCCGCGGCGACCCGGCCGACCGGCGGGTCCGGCTCGTCGCGCTCACCGACGCCGGACGGGACCGGTGGCGCGCCGCCCGTCCGGACGGTCGCGGGCCGTGGCTGCGGGAACCACCGGACGGACTCGACGCCGCCGTCCGCGACTATCTGGTCGCGGTGATCGTCGACCTGGAGCAGGATCGGTCCGACGCGACGTGATCGGCAGGGGAGTGCGATGGGGCGGACCGCGGTCGAGGTGGTCGACCTGGTGAAGCGGTATCCGAAGGCGAAGGGCAACGCCGTCGACGGCCTGTCGTTCTCGGTGGCCGAGGGCGAGGTGTTCGGGCTGCTCGGCCCCAACGGCGCGGGGAAGACCACGACCGTCGGCGTGCTCACGACCCGCGTGGTGCCGACCTCGGGCACGGCCCGGGTCGCCGGTCTCGACGTGCGCACCGACGCCGTCGCCGTCTGCGCGAAGCTGGCCGTCGTCCCGCAGCGCCAGAACCTGGACCGGTCCCTCGGCGTCCGCGACAACCTGATCTTCCACGCCGCCTACCACGGTGTCGGTCGGGCCGAGCGCAACCGCCGCGCCGACGAGCTGCTGGAGCGGATGGGGCTGACCGACAAGGCGAAGGCGGTCGCCGACGACCTCTCCGGCGGTCAGGCCCAACGCGTCATGATCGCCCGCGGGCTCATGCACCGGCCGGAGGTGCTGTTCCTCGACGAGCCTTCCACCGGCCTGGACCCGCAGGCCCGGCTGTTCGTCCACGACCAGATCGGTGGCCTGCGCGACGAGGGCGTGACCGTCGTGCTGACCACCCACGACATGGACGAGGCGCACAAGCTGTCGGACCGGATCGGGATCGTCGACCACGGCAGGCTGCTCGCCCTGGACACCCCGGACGCGCTGGTCCGGTCGCTGCCGGGGAGCGCGACGGTGGAGATCGTCGCCGACCACGGCCCCGGTGCGGCGGAGACGCTGCGGGCGGCGTTGGCCGGGCTGGGCGGTGTCGCCCGCGCCGAGACCCCGCCGGGCCGCGGCCCGGGGGAGAGCGGCACCGCGACGGCGTTCCGGCTGTCGGTCACCGGAGAGCCGGCGGCGTTGCTCGCACCGGCCGTCGACCTGCTCGGGCGGCACGGCGCCACGGTGCGCGACGTCAGCCTGGGGCAGGCGACGCTGGAGGACGTGTTCATCGACCTGACCGGGAGGGACCTCCGATGACCGGGCGCGCCTTCCTGGCGGTGCTGCGCCGCGACCTGTTCGTCACCGGCCGGGAGCTGCCGTCGTTCCTCGCCCAGACGCTGGTGCAGCCGTTCTTCTTCCTGCTGGTGTTCGTCGTGGTACTCGGCCGCGGCGGCTTCGTCGCGCCCGAGTACGGGCAGATCATGCTGCCGGGTCTGATCGCGCTGAACGCGATGTTCGGCGCCTTGCAGGCGGTGACGCTGCCGCTGGTGTTCGAGCTGTCCTGGACCCGGGAGATCGACGACCGGCTGCTCGCGCCGATGCCGGTGTGGGCCGTCGCCGTCGAGAAGGTCGTCTTCGCGGGGCTGCGCGGCCTGATCGCCAGCCTGCTGATGGTGCCCATCGGCTTCCTGATGATCGACATCCGGTGGCCGGTCGAGGGGCTGGCGCCCGCGCTGCTGATGGTGGTGCTGGGGAGCCTGCTCGGTGCGGCGATGGGGCTCACGCTCGGCACCGCGGTGCCGCCGCGGCGGATCAACATCCTGTTCGCGGTGATCTTCACGCCGCTGCTGTTCACCGGCTCGGTGCAGTACCCGTGGCTCACACTGGCGGACCTGCGCTGGTTCCAGGTGCTGTCGGCGCTCAACCCGCTGACCTACGTCAGTGAGGGGATCCGCGCGTCGCTGGTGCCGCAGGTCCCGCACATCCCGCTGTGGGTGTGCGTGCTCGTCCCGGTGGCGGCGATCGTGCTGTTCACCCTGCTGGGGATCCGCGGTTTCCTGCGCCGCGCGCTGGACTGAGCCGCGGCGGTCGAGCGGCGAAGCAGCAGCACTGAGCCGCGGCGGTCGAGCGGCGAGGCGGCAGTGCTGAGCGAGGGCCCCGGGCGGCCGCGACACTCGGTACCGTCGGTCGCGTGGCGGACACCCGGACCCTGCGCGGCCTGATCGTCGACTACGGCGGTGTCCTCGACGACCCCGCCGACGGCGCCCTGCTGCTCGCCTACGCCCGTCGCGCCGCGGCCGCGGGAATCCGCACCGCGCTGTTCTCCGGCGCGCACGCGGTGCCCGACGAGGTCGCCGCGGCGTTCGGCACGGTGCTCCTCGGCGCGGTCCGCGGCGCCCGCAAGCCGAGTCCCGACTCCTTCGCCGCCGTCGCGGCGGAGCTGGGCCTGCCCGCGGGGGACTGCGTCGTCGTCGACGACATGGGGGCGTGTGTGCGCGGCGCCGCCGCGGCCGGGGCGGTCGGGGTGCGGCACACCGGCGCCGAGACCACCCTCGGCGAGCTGGAGGTCCTGCTCGGGGTCCCCGCCCGGGGCTGAGCCGCCGGGGACCGGGCCGGGGGGGGCGTGACGTGCGGAGGCGCCGCCCGCGGTGAGCGGACGGCGCCTCGTGGGCGGCCCGGCGGTCGGCCGGGTCGGTCGTGCTCTGCCTACTGCTGCGAAGGCTTACTGCTGCGGAGGCGGCGGCGGGGCCTCACCCGGCGCGGGCGGCGGCGGGGCCTGCCCGTCCGGGCCCGGCTGCTGGGCGGTGGTGTCGCCGGTGCCGGTCTTCTCCCGGGCGAACTTCGTCGCCGCGTCGATCTGGCCGTCGTGACCGGCGTACTTCTGCTTCGCCGCGTCACCGGCCTTGTTCAGCGCCTGGTCGACCTTGTCGTCGTGCTGGCCGAGCAGTTCCTTGGCCTTGTCCAGGAAACCCATGCGCCCATGCTGGCCCGGTCAGCGCCGGGGCGCAGCGCCGGGACGTCGCTCGTTCGGGTGATGGTGGCCGCTGGTCGACGAGCGGAGCCGTGCGTGCTCCGGGCGGAGGTCGTCGACCCGGGTGACGCCGAGCAGCTGCATCGTGCGCTCCACCTCGGCCCGCAGGATCTCCACGGCGCGCGCCACCCCGGCCTCGCCCCCGGCCATCAGCCCGTACAGGTAAGCGCGGCCGACCAGCGCCGCGCGGGCGCCGAGCGCGACCGCCGCGACGACGTCGCCGCCGTGGGTGATCCCGGTGTCCACCAGGACCTCCGCGTCGTCGCCCAGCTCCTGCACCACCGGCTCGATCAGCTCGGCGGGCACCGGGGCGCGGTCCAGCTGGCGTCCGCCGTGGTTGGACAGCAGCACGCCGTCGGCGCCCGCGTCGGTGACGCGGCGGGCGTCGGTGACCGACTGGACGCCCTTGACCACCAGCTTCCCGGGCCAGGCGCCGCGCAGCCACGTGACGTCGTCGAGGGTGAGGGCCGGGTCGAACACCCGGTTGATCACCTCGTACGGGCTGCCGCCGCCCGCGGCGAGCGACTCGAACGTCAGCGGTTCGGTGGTGAGCAGGTCGAACCACCAGCGGGGGTGGCGGGCGCCGTCGACGAAGGTCCGCAGCGACAGCGCCGGTGGGATGGACAGGCCGTTGCGCGCGTCGCGGCGCCGGTTGCCGCCGACCGGGGTGTCCACGGTGAGCAGCAGCGTGTCGTAGCCGGCCTCCCGTGCCCGGGAGACGAGCTCGTGGGCGACCGAGCGGTCGCGCCACAGGTAGAGCTGGAACCAGTGCCGCCCGCCGCGCCCCGCCTCGGCGACGCCCTCGATCGTCGTGGAGCCCATGGTCGAGAGGGCGTAGGGGATCCCGGCCCGGGCGGCGACGGCGGCGACCGCGCGCTCGCCCTCGGTGTGCATCATGCGGGTGAAGCCGGTCGGGGCCAGCGCGAACGGCAGCGACGAGCGTCCGCCGAGGACGTCCCGGCCGGTGTCCACCCGGGAGACGTCGGTGAGCACGGTCGGCGAGAACTCCACCGAGGCCCACACCTCGCGGGCCCGGCGCAGGCTCACCTCGTCCTCGGCGGCCCCGTCGGTGTAGTCGAACACCGCCCGCGGCGCCCGCCGGCGGGCCAGCTCGCGCAGGTCCCCGATGCTCGACGCGCGAGCCAGCCGGGCCGCCGTGCGGTCCAGGGTGAACGGGGCGGGCCGCAGCAGCGGCGCGAGCTCGGACGGGCGGGGAATGCGACGGCGCACCATCGCCCCGACACTAGGTGACCGCTCAGCGTCGGCGCAGCAGTTCGTAGGCGGCGACGGCACCGGCGGAGGCGACGTTGAGCGACTCGACCCCGCCGTACATCGGCAGCGAGAGGATCCCGTCGAGCCGGGAGCGGACGTCCTCGGTCAGGCCGTCGGTCTCGTTGCCCAGCACCAGGGCGACCCGGGGCGGGAGCGACGCCTCCAGCAGCGAGTCGCCGCCGGCGTCGAGCCCGAACACGCCGAACCCGGCCGCGTGCATGAGGTCGACGCCCTCGGCGGCGGTGGCACAGCGCAGCACGGGCGCGGCGAACGCCACCCCGGCCGAGGCCTTGATCACCAGTGGGTCGATGGCGGGCACCCCGCGGCGGGGCAGGAGTACGCCGTCCAGACCGGCGGCCGTCGCGCTGCGCAGGATCATCCCGACGTTCGACGGGTTGGTGACGGCGTCGAGGACCAGCACCGACGCCGGCCGCCGGGTGCCCAGGTCGGACAGGAAGTGCTCCAGCGGCGACATCCGCGGGGCGACGACGTCGGCCAGCACGCCCTGGTCGTGGCGCCCGTTGCCGGCCAGCACCTTCACCCGCTGCGCGGTCGCACGCTGCACCGGCACCCCGCGGTCTCGGGCGGCCGCGGTGATCTCGCGTTCGCCGCCACCGCGCACCGTGTCGGCCAGCACGACCTTGTCGACCTCCAGGTCGGGGTCGGCCAGCGCCTCCAGGACGGGCTTGCGGCCGTAGACCGTGATGAACCGGTCCTTCGGGGAGACCGCACCTGCATCGCTCACGGGGAGAAGCGTCGCACGTAGGATCGCGGCCATGCCGTCCCGGCTCTCCGCACTCGACGCGTCCTTCCTGTACCTGGAGGAGGCGACCACCCCGATGCACGTCGGCGGGGTCGCCGTCTTCGAGCGCGCGGACGACGGGTTCGACTACGACCGCCTGGTCGAGCTGATCGAGCAGCGGATCGCGCTGGTGCCGCGCTACCGGCAGAAGGTGCGCCACGTCCCGGCCAACCTCGCGCGTCCGGTGTGGGTGGACGACCCGGAGTTCGACATCGCCTACCACGTGCGGCGCTCGGCGCTGCCCCGTCCGGGCAGCGAGGACCAGCTGACCGACCTGGTCGGACGGCTGATGTCCCGGCCGCTGGACCACACCCGTCCGCTGTGGGAGATGTACCTCATCGAGGGGCTCGGCCCCGCCGGGGACGGCGACACCGGCCGGGTCGCGATCCTCACCAAGACCCACCAGGCGATGGTCGACGGGATCTCCGCGATCGACATCGGCCAGGTCATCCTCGACGTCTCCGCCGAGCCGCGGGCCACCCCGGACGAGCTGTGGATGCCGCGCCCCGAGCCGACCGACGGGCAGCTCGTGCTCGACGCGATCTCCGAGGCCGTCACCCGCCCCACCGAGATCGTGGACAACGTGCGGGTCGCCGCGGGGGACGCGCTGGCCACCGTCGGCAAGCTCGCCGGGGCCGCGGGCAAGGTCCTGAACATGGCCCGGACCGCGGGTCGTCGCGCGCCGGGGCTGCCACTGAACGCCGAGATCTCCACCCAGCGCCGGTTCGCGCTTGCCCGCACCGACCTGGAGGACTACCGCAAGGTCCGCGCCGCCTACGGCTGCGACGTCAACGACGTGGTGCTCGCCGTGATCGCCGGTGCCCTGCGGACCTGGCTGATGTCACGGGGCGAGCCGGTCGCCGGGTCGTCGTCGGTGCGGGCGCTGGTGCCGTTGTCGGTGCGCGGCGAGGGCGACGTGCCCAGCTCGGCGGCCGGCGGGTCGCTCGGGAACCGGGTGGCCTCGTTCCTGGTGGACCTGCCCGTCGGCGAGCCGAGCCCGCTGGTGCGGCTGCACCAGGTCACCCACCAGATGCGCGAGCACACCGACACCGGCGACGCCGTCGGTGCCGACACCCTGGTCCGGATCGGCGGGTTCGCCCCGCCGACGCTGCACGCCGTCGGTGCCCGCGCCGCGAACGGCATGGCACGGCACTTCTTCAACCTGGTCGTCACCAACGTCCCCGGGCCGCAGTTCCCGCTCTACGCGGCCGGGGCGCGGATGCTGGAGATGTTCCCGGTGGTCCCGCTGGCGAAGGGCCAGGCCGTCTCCATCGGCCTGACCAGCTACGACGGCGGTGTCTACTACGGCCTGAACGGGGACCGGGACGCCATGGGCGACCTGGACGTGCTGGCCGGGCTGGTGGACGAGTCGCTCGAGGAGCTCCTCGAGACACTGCGACAGTCGGGGTGAGCCCCGTCAGAGGAGAACACCGTTGAGGATCTACCTCCCCGCAACCTGGCCGATGCTGGCCCGCGCCGTGAAGACCGGGAACTTCGAGCCGCTCGGCGGCACCGCCTTCGCGCTCACCCCGAAGCTGCGCGAGTCCTACACCGCGGGTGACGACGAGGAGCTCGAGTACGCCGCGATGAACGAGGCAGCGCGGGCGTCGCTGCGGCTGCTCGCGGTCGAGTTCGGCCTGGGCGAGAACGACACCCCCGCCCGCCGGGTCGTGGTGTCCGCCGACACCGACGACGTCACCCTGCGCCCCGACCTCGACGACGGCGCGGTCCGGGTGACCGGCCCGGTGCCGCTGTCGAAGATCGCCGCCGTGCACGTCGACCTGCCGGAGGCCGAGCACGCCGTCCGGGAGGCGGCCGGTGCGGTCGACAAGGCCGACCTGGGCGACATGGACGCCGAGTTCCTCGTCGGCGAGGCCGAGGACCACGAGCTGGCCTGGTACGACGGCACCGAGCTGCCGTTCCTGGTCGAGCTGGGCTGAGCCCCGACGGGCCCTCAGCCCGCTCCGGCCCCCGGCGCGGGGTCGTGGAACACCGGGTCGCGGCCCTCCAGCCGCGCGGCGACGGCCTCGCGCTGGTTCGGGCTCGCGATCAGCGCACCGATCTCGGCCTGCTCGGCGGCGAGCTGCTCGGCGGGCGGACGGGGCGTCGTGAGCAGCCGCTTCGCCGCGCGGACCGCGTGCGGGTTGCGGGCGGCGATCTGCCGCGCGGTCGCCAGCGCGGCGGCCCGCGGGTCCTCGGCGGTGCGGGTCGCGAGCCCCAGCGCGACGGCCTCGGTGCCGGACACCGTGCGCCCGGTGAAGGTCAGGTCGCGGGCGACGTCGCGCCCGACCAGCTGCGGCAGCAGCAGCGTGCCGCCCATGTCGGGCACCAGGCCCCAGACGATCTCCAGCACCGACAGCGTCGCGGTGGGGGCGACGATCCGCAGGTCCGCGCCGAGCGCGATCTGCAGTCCGCCGCCCAGCGCGTGCCCCTGCACGGCGGCGATCACCGGCACGTCCAGTTCGGTCCAGGCGTACGCGGCGCGCTGCCCGGTCGCGCGGGCCGGGGAGCCGTCGCGCGGCGGGGGCAGCTCGGCGGTGGCCGAGAGCCGTTCGCCGGCGCGCATCGCGCGGAACATGTCGCGGTCCAGACCCGCGCAGAAGTCCGGCCCCTGCGCCGACAGCACCACGACGCTGACGTCCGCGCGGTCGCGCAGCGCGTCCGCGGCGTGCACGATCGCGGTGAACTGGGCGACGTCGAGGGCGTTGCGGCGCTCCGGCCGGGTGAACCGCACCTCGGCGACGCCGTCGTCCACGGTGGTCCGGACCCGCTCGCTCATGCACCGCACCGTAGCCCGGATCGGAGGCAGCCACGGCCCGTCGTCGCGCCGCAGCGGCACCCGGAGGGCCGGGGCCCTCAGCCGCGGACGGGTGGCTCGATGGTGATCGGGGCGCCCCAGCCGTCGTAGCGGACGAGGACATCGAGGGCCGCGCCGTCGGGCAGCTGCTGGCGGACCCGGCTGCGCAGCGGCCTGCGTTCGGCGTCGACCCAGATCTCCGAGCTCAGCCGGGTCAGCCCGGCCCGCTGCTGGGCCTGCAGCGCCCCCCGGCGCGCCGGGTCGGTCTCGGTCGCCACGGCCCGCACCAGGTCGACGACCAGCGTGTAGTGCACGGCCGGGGTGCCGTCGACGGCGTCGTCGGCGGCGTCGGCGACGAGCACCGCGTCCGGGTAGCGGGCCACCGCCCCCAGCGGGTCGACCCCGGCGGCGACGTTCGCGGCGAGCGTCGCGTGCGCCATCTGCTCCGGCGGCAGCGGGACCCGTCCGGCCTCGCCCCAGCCGCCGTCGCCGGGGCGCAGCCAGGTGCGGCCGCCGATCCGGATGATCTCGGTGCTCCGTGCGACCGTGCCCGACGGCCCCGAACGCAGCAGCAGCCGCACCGCGGGGGCGTCCCCGGCCCCGTCGACCCGCAGGGCGCCGTCGCCGGTCACCGGGACGGTCGTGCCGTCGTGGGTCAGGGTGCCCGCCACCGACAGCGTCGAGCCGCCGTCGAGCCGGGTGCGGGCCCGCACGTCGGCGACCAGCGGGGCCGGGTCGTAGTACTTCGGCAGCGCCGCCGGCGCGACCGCGGGCGGCGGGGTGGCGCCCGACGAGCCGGGCCACGAGCACCCGGACAGCCCGGGTACCAGCACCGCCCCGCACAGCAGCAGCGTCATCGCGCGCCGTCCCGGCACTACCCGCTCCCCGGCCGTCGTCGTGATCGTCGGAACTGTCAGGACCGACAGGACCGTCAGAACCTGTCGCTCGCCAGCGCCACCAGCACGCGGCGCAACGCGTCGAGTCTGCCTCCTCCGAGTGCGCCGGAGGCGACCAGGTCGTCCAGTGCACACTCCGGGTCGGCGGGCGGCCCGAGGTGCCCGCAGCCGCGCGGGCAGTCCTCGATGGCCTCGGCGAGGTCGCCGAACGCGGCGACGACGTCGTCCGCGCTGACGTGCGCGAGCCCGAACGACCGGACCCCCGGGGTGTCGACGACCCAGCCGTCGGCGTGCGGGAACGCCAGGGCCGCGGTGGTCGTGTGCCGGCCCTTGCCGACGCCCGACACCCGCCCGATGGCCTGGGTCGCGGCCGGGACGATCGCGTTGACCAGCGTGGACTTGCCGACCCCTGAGTGTCCGACGAGCGCGCACAGCCGCCCGGACAGCTCCGCGCGCAGCGCGTCCAGCCCGGTCGGCGGCCCGGACTCCGAACGTCCGGTCACCAGCACCGGCACCCCGAGCTCGCGGTACTGCGCGGCGAACGGCTCGGGGTCGGCGAGGTCGGACTTGGTGAGGCACAGCACCGGCTGCAGCCCGCCGGCGAACGCCGCGACCAGGCAGCGGTCGACGAACCCGCTGCGCGGCACCGGGTCGGCGACGGCGGTGACCACGATCAGCCGCTGCGCGTTCGCGACGACGATCCGCTCGTAGGGGTCGGTGTCGTCGGCGGTGCGGCGCAGCACGGTCTCGCGCTCGGCGACCCGCACGATCCGCGCGAGGGTGTCCGGCTCGCCGGACAGGTCCCCGACGAGGTCCACCCGGTCCCCGACGACGACCGGCGTCCGGCCCAGCTCGCGGGCCCGCATGGCGACGACCTGGGGGAGGCTCGGGTCGGCGTCGACCGCGCAGGTCCAGCGGCCCCGGTCGACGGCGGTGACCATCGCGCGGGTCGCGTCGGCGTGCGCGGGGCGGCGCTTGCTGCGCGGACGGCTGCCGCGCCGTCCCGGGCGGACGCGGACGTCGGACTCGTCGAGCCTGCTGATGTCGCGGGGCACGTCAGTTCCCGACCAGCGCCGCCCACCGGCCGGGGAAGTCCGGGATGGTCTTGTCGGTGCTGGCGACGTCGTCGATCTCGACGCCCGGCACGACCAGACCGATGATCGCGCCCGCGGTCGCCATCCGGTGGTCGGCGTAGGCGCCCCAGGGCCGGTCGGCGCGCCCGGTCAGCGGCTTCGGTTCGATGACCAGCCCGTCGTCGGTCTCGGTGACGGCGCCGCCGAGCGCGGTGATCTCGGTGGCGAGCGCGGCGAGCCGGTCGGTCTCGTGCCCGCGCAGGTGCCCGATCCCGCGCAGCCGCGAGGTGCCCGAGGCGAGCGCGGCGATCGCCGCGACGGTGGGTGCGAGCTCGCCCGCGTCGTGCAGGTCGACGTCGACGCCGCCGAGCCGGTCCGGGCCGGTCACGGTCAGCCCCTCGGCGGTGTGCGACACGGTCGCGCCGAACTGCTCCAGCACCGGCAGCACGTCGACGCCGGGCTGGGTGGTCTCGGCGGGCCAGCCGCGCACGGTGACCCGCCCGCCGGTCACGACGGCCGCGGCGAGGAACACCGCGGCGTTCGACAGGTCGGGCTCGACCGTCCAGTCCCGCGCCGCGACCGGCCCGGGCTCGACCCGCCAGCTGTTCGGCTCGCCGTCGTCGACGACCACCCCGGCGGTGCGGAGCATCTCCACCGTCATGGCGATGTGCGGCAGCGAGGGCAGCGGCTTCCCGTCGTGGCGGACGGTCACCCCGCGCTCGAACAGCGCCCCGGACAGCAGCAGCCCGGACACGAACTGCGACGACGCCGACGCGTCGATCGTGACCTCGCCACCCCGGACCGGGCCCCCGTCCAGGACGAACGGCAGCGCGTCGGCGGCGCCGTCGAAGGACACCGTCGCTCCGAGCTGGCGCAGGGCGCCCAGCACGGTGCCCATCGGGCGCTCCCGGGCGCGCGGGTCGCCGTCGAAGCGGACCGCGCCCGACGCCGTCGCCGCGGCCGGCGGGACGAACCGCATGACCGTTCCGGCCAGCCCGCAGTCGACCTCCGCCGGGAACGCAGCCGTGCCGCCACGCAGGCCGCCGTGCGCGCCGATCCGCACCGTGTCGCCCTCGGTGACGACCGGGACGCCCAGCGCGGTGAGCGCGCCGGTCATCAGCGCGGTGTCGCGGGTGGGCGGCGCACCGTCGACCCGGACCCCGCCGCCGGACAGCCCGGCGAGCAGCAGCGCACGGTTGGTCACCGACTTCGACCCGGGGACGGTCACGGTGCCGGTCACCGGCGACCCGGGCGTGGGGGCGGTCCAGTAGCTCACGCCCCCATCCTTCCCCACATGGGAGCATGGGATGCATGTGCGGCCGTTACGCCTCCACCAAGGCCCCCGCGGACCTGGCCGACGAGTTCCACGCCGTCGACGCGACGCAGGAGTCCTCGCAGCGTCCGGACTACAACGTGGCGCCGACCAAGGACATCACCGTGGTGGTCGAACGCCACCCCCGCGACGAGAGCGGCGAACCCGACCGGGACGTCACCGAGCGGTCGCTGCGGACCGTCCGCTGGGGCCTGGTGCCGTTCTGGGCGAAGGACCCGTCGGCGGGTGCGCGGATGGTGAACGCCCGGTCGGAGACGATCACCGAGAAGCCCGCGTTCCGCCGTGCGGCCGCGTCGCGGCGCTGCCTGTTCCCGATGGACGGCTGGTACGAGTGGCAGCGCCACGACGCCGTCCCGAAGAGCCAGGGCGGGACCGGCAAGCCGACCAAGCAGCCGTACTTCACCCACTACGCCGACGACGCCACGATGGCGATGGCCGGCCTGTGGGAGTACTGGCGTCCCAGCGGCGGCGAGCTCGCCGAGAAGTACCCGGACGGCCTGGTCACCGCCTGCGTGCTCACCACCGAGGCGGTCGGCCCGCTCGCCCAGGTGCACGACCGGATGCCGCTCGTGCTGCGCCCCGACGACTGGTCGGACTGGCTCGACCCGGACCGCGACACCGGCGACGACCGGGTCACCCGGCTGCTCGTCCCGCCGACCCCCGAGCTGGTGTCCACCCTCGAGATCCGGCCGGTGTCGCCGCAGGTCAACAACGTCCGCAACAACGCTCCCGAGCTGCTCGACCGGATCCCCGACGACCAGGTGACCGAGCCGATCCAGCTCGACCTGCTGTCGTGACCGGGGCGCGCGAGGTCGACACCCCGCGCGGACCGGCCCGGGTCACCCTGCACCGGGCGGAGCAACCGCGCGGCCTGCTGCTGCTCGGGCACGGCGCCGGCGGCGGTGTCGACGCCCCCGACCTGGTCACCGCGACCGCGGCGGCCACCGCCGCCGGGTTCGACGTCGGCCTGGTCGAGCAGCCCTACCGGGTCGCGGGCCGGCGGGCCCCCGCCCCGGCCGGGCACCTCGACGAGGCGTGGCTCGCCGTCGTCGCGGCGGTGCGGCCCGGCCACGACGGGCCGCTGGTCGTCGGCGGCCGCAGCTCCGGTGCGCGCGTCGCCTACCGCACGGCGACGACGGCCGGTGCCGCCGCGGTGCTGTGCCTGGCCTTCCCACTGCACCCGCCCGGCCGCCCGGAGCGGACCCGGGCCCCGGAACTCGACGGGGCCGGGGTGCCGGTGCTCGTGGTGCAGGGCCGCAGCGACCGGTTCGGCGTCCCGGCCGACGGGCCCGACCGGCGGGTGGTGCTGCTCGACGGCGACCACGGTCTGAAGAAGCAGCACGACCGGCTGCGCGAGGTCGTCGCCGGATGGGCGGCGGAGCAGCTCGCCCGGTAGAAGCCGGTAGAAAAGGTATGCCTACCCTTATGTGCCCGGTATGTTCCCTCCGTGTCGAAGATCCGATCCTTGAGAGCGTCGGCGGCCGCCGCGGTCCTGTCCGCGCTGCTGCTCGTGGTGGCCGGGTGCGCCGCGGCGCCCGAGCCGGCCCCGTCCGGGGGAGGCGGCTACACGGTCACCCACGCGATGGGCGAGACGCGGCTGCCGGCGCGGCCGTCGCGCGTCGTGGTGCTGGACTCCCCGCACCTGGACGCGCTGGTCGCGCTCGGGATCGTCCCGGTCGGGGCGAGTGAGTCGTCGGTCGGGGCCGGGTTCCCGCCGTACCTGGCCGACCGCCTGACGGGCACCCGACCGACCGGAGCGATCAACGATCCCGACCTCGAGGCGGTCGCGTCGTTGCGGCCCGACCTGATCATCGGCTCGGCCACGCGGCACACCCCGCTCCACGCGCAACTCGCGCGGATCGCCCCGACCGTGTTCTCGGTCGGCAGCGGCACCGACTGGACCGAACAGGCCCGGGTCACCGCTGCCGCGGTGCAGCGCACCGGCGAGATGGAGGAGCTGCTCGAGGGGTGGCGGCTGCGCGCCGAGCAGGTGGGCAGGGAGGTCGGCGCGCCCGGTCGGACGGCGTCGATCGTGCGGTTCCAGCCGGAGTCGTTCCGGCTCTACGGGCCGAGGAGCTTCTCCGGGTCCGTGTTGACCGCGATGGGCTTCGAACTGGGCGACCGTGCCTGGAACGAGTACTCGATGCTGCAGGTCGGACCGGAGATGGCCTCGGAGATCGACGGCGATGTCGTGTTCTTCACCGACCGGGCCGGTGACCCGTCGGCCGGTGCCCGGGGTGCGGTGAGCAGGTTGTGGGGCACCGCCGCCGCCGTCCGCGCCGGCCGGGTGCACGAGGTCGAGGACGAGACCTGGATGGTGGGGATCGGCGTGCTGGGCGCCGACCGGATCGTCGACGACGTGCGGCAGCGTCTGGCCCCGGGCCCGCCGTCCTAGCGGGCCCCGGCCAGCAGCGCGGCGAGCTCGGCCGCGGGGCGTGGCGACCCCAGGTGCCAGCCCTGGCCGATGTCGCATCCCAGGTCGTGCAGCCTGCGGGCCTGCCAGCCGGTCTCGACCGACTCCGCGACGACGGTCAGCCCGAGGGTGTGCGCCAGCTCGATCATCGCCGAGAGGATGACCGGGCTGTCGACGTCGCCGGGGCCCGGGTCGTCCGGGCCCTCCTCGCCGGGGCAGGCGCCACCCCGGCCGGTGACGAACGACCCGGCCAGCTTGAGCACGTCCACCGGCAGCCGGTGCAGGTAGACCAGGTTCGAGTAGCCGGTGCCGAAGTCGTCGATGGCGATGCGCACCCCGAGCCGCGACAGCTCCTCCAACGCCTGCACCGGGCGCCCGGCGGCGGACATGAGGTCGCTCTCGGTCAGCTCCAGCTGCAGCGACGAGGCGGGCCACCCGGTCCGCTCCAGCACGTCGGCGATGCGGAGGACGGCGTCGGGCCTGCGCAGCTGCTGGCCCGCCACGTTCACGCTGAGCACCAGCCCCGCGTCGGCGCCCGAGTCCACCCAGGACCGGGCGTCGGTGCAGGCCTGCTCCAGCAGGTGCAGCCCCAGCGGGACGATCAGGCCGGTCTGCTCGGCCAGCGGGATGAACACGTCCGGGCCGAGCCGCTCGCCGTCGGCGGTGCGCCAGCGGGCCAGCGCCTCCACCCCGACGACGGCGCCGTCGTCGAGCGCGACCAGCGGCTGGTACTCCAGGTGGAACTCGCCGCGCTCCAGCGCACCCGGCATCCGGCCGGCCAGCTCGAACAGGTGCACGTCGTTGGCGTGCCGGGCCGGGTCGAAGACCGCGATGCGGTCCCGGCCGTCGCGCTTGGCCCAGTACATGGTGGTGTCCGCGGCCTGCATGAGCTCGGCGGCGCCCGCGGCACCGGCGACGTCCTCGCCGGTGGCGGTGCCCGCGGCGTCGCGGAACGGGCGGGCGACGACCCCGATGCTGGCCGACACCACCACCTCGCGGCCGCGCACGTGCACCGGCCGCCGGACGACGGCCAGCGCCCGGTCGGCGACCTCGGCCAGCTGCTCGACGCCGGTGCACTGCTCCACGAGCACCACGAACTCGTCGCCGCCCATCCGGGCGACGGTGTGCCCTGCCGGGCGGAGCTCGGCGTCGAGGCGGTGCGCGACGGTGCGCAGGAGCTGGTCACCCGCGTCGTGGCCGAGGGTGTCGTTGACGGCCTTGAAGCCGTCGAGGTCGAGATAGCAGACCCCGACCGGGGCGGGGGAGCCGTACGGCCCGGCGAGCGCGGTCTCGAGCCGGGTGAAGAACAGCGAGCGGTTCGGCAGCCCGGTGAGCGGGTCGTGCTCGGCCTGGTGACGCAGCCGTGACTGCAGGCGGCGGCGCTCGGTGACGTCGGAGACCATCGCGACGAGGTAGCGGGGCTCGCCGTCGGGGGAGCGGACCAGCGAGACGGTCAGCTCGGTCCACACCTGGTCGCCGTCGACCCGGAAGTAGGCCTTCTCCATCCGGACGTGCCCGATCCGCCCGGCGAGCATGGACTCGATCTGCGGCCACATCTCGGGGGTGTCCTCGGGATGGATGAACTCGAACACCGAACGGCCCACGAGCCCACCGGGCCGGTGGCCGAGCATCTGGGTCAGCGTGCGGTTGGCCTCCAGGATCTGGCCCTCGGTGTCGGCGACGCCGATGCCGATCACGGAGCTCTCGAACACCACGCCGTAGCGCGCCTCGGAGCGCCAGCGGGCGTCCTCCGCGGCGGCGCGTGCGGCGAACGCGGCCGAGCTGATCCGCTCCTGCTCCAGCCGGGTGCGGTCGCGCAGCATCCGGGCGTACCCCGTCGACAGCGCCCCGACCGCCCTGCTCCAGCGGCGGAACCGCTCCGGGTCGAGGGTGTGCTCGGCGAAGTGCTCGGACAGCACGTCGATCGAGCAGCGCAGGGCGGCCGGGTCGGTGAGGTGCGCGGCGACCAGCTCGGCGCCGACCTCCTCGGCCATCGTCTCCTCGGCCCGCCCCTCGACGACGGCGGTGAACCACCAGGCCGCGCCGGACAGCACCGCGTGCAGGTCGGCGCGGGCGGCGGAGACGAAGCTGCGGGCCTCGATCGCGGCGACCCAGGCGTCGGCCAGCGCCGAGGGCCCCGGGCCCCCGTCGTCGGGCAGGACGGGGACGGGTTTCGCCATGACGGCTCTCCCTCCCACTGTCAGTCGCCGGGCGGCCCGGTGTGACGGGCGACGGCGGCCAGGCCGGGGTAGCGCTGCGCCTCGGGGCCCACCGGGGTCTCCGGACGCCAGAGCGGGATCCGCACGACTCCGGGTTCCACCAGCTCCAGGCCGGCCAACAGCGCCGTGAGCTCCTCGGTGTCGCGCATCCGCATCCGGTTCGGGGACGTGTCCCTGTTGTAGAGGTTCTGGGCCTGACTCGCACCGGAGAGGCCCCCCTCGTCACTCGCGTGGCTGACGACCACGTGGCTGCCGGGGACGGTCGCGGCGGCGTAGGCGGCGATGATCCCGGCCGGGTCGGCCTCGTCCGGGACGAAGTGCAGCACCGAGACGAGCAGCACCGCCACCGGCTGCGTCAGGTCGAGGTGGCTGCGGGTCAGGGGGTCGTCGAGGACCCGTCGCGGGTCGGTCAGGTCGGCGGCGAGGACGGCCGTCGACGGGTCGTCGTCGAGCAGCGCACGGCTGTGCGCGACGGCGATCGGGTCGTTGTCGACGTAGAGCACCCGGGCGTCGTCGCAGGCGGTCGCCGCGACCTCGTGCACGTTGCCGACGGTCGGGATGCCCGAGCCGAGGTCGAGGAACTGGCGGATCCCCCGCGCGCACAGGTGGTGCACGGCCCGGCGCAGGAACGCCCGGTTGGCCTGCGCGACGGCCGCCATCTCGGGCAGCGCGTCGAGCACCCGGTCGGCGAAGGCACGGTCGACCTCGAAGTTGTGCGACCCGCCCAGGTAGTAGTCGTAGACCCGGGCGACGCTCGGGCTGGTCATGTCCACCTCGTCGGGCGCCCATTCCGGTCGGTCCACGCGTGCTCCCCGTTGCTCGTCTCGACGGTGCCGACGGCGGTCCGGGGCCGTCGGTGACCGACCCTACTGGCGCGGAGCCCGGATCGGACCCGTCCGTGTGACCCCTGCGGTCAGCCGGTCGCGATCGGTGAGACGACGGCGCCGGTGAGTGCCACCAGGTCCGCCGGGGCGAGCTCGATCTCCAGGCCGCGCCTGCCCCCGGAGCAGAACACCGTCGGGTGCTCCTCCGCGGAGACGTCGAGGACCGTCGGCAGCCGCCGACGCTGGCCCAGCGGGGAGATGCCGCCCGCGACGTAGCCGGTGGTCCGCTCGGCGTCGGCGACGTCGGCCATGACGGCCTTCTTCCCGCCCGCGGCGGCGGCCAGCGCCTTGAGGTCCAGCTGGGCCGACACCGGCACGATCCCGACCGTCATGGTCCCGTCGACGAGTGCGACGAGGGTCTTGAACACCCGTCGCGGGTCCTGCCCCATGACGGCGGCGGCCTCCTCGCCGTAGCCCGCGCCGTCGTGGTGGGTGTAGGTGTGCAGCTCGTGCGCCACCCCACGCTTGCTCAGCAGCGCCGTCGCCGGGGTGCCCCTGCCCGCCATCGTCGGTGTCCTCCCGTCCTCGTCCCGGGGTCCCGACCCGGGGGGTGACGGAGAACCTACGGGAATGCCGTCCGGCGCCGCACCGTTGTTGCGGGGGTGACGACATCAGTGATGGAGAGGCCCGGGGCCGCGCCGCCGGACGGCCGCGAGCGGCCGGGGCGCGTACCCTCCGACGCGTCCGTCGTGCCGGTGACCCGCACCGGCGCGCGACTCGTGTCACTGGAGAGGGAACCTTTGTCAGTACAGCCGGATGAGCCGGACCAGCCGGAGACGGGTGCGGCAGGGACCGATCCCGCGGAGCTCGCCGCCATGGTCGGCGTGGCCGACGAGGACGGCAACCGCGCGCCCGAGGACGAGAGCGTCTCCGACCGCACGGCCCGCTTCGAGCGCGACGCGATGCCGCTGCTCGACCAGCTCTACGGTGCGGCGCTGCGCATGACCCGGAACCCGGCCGACGCCGAGGACCTGGTGCAGGAGACGTTCCTGAAGGCGTACTCGGCGTTCGGGTCGTTCCGCCGCGGCACCAACCTCAAGGCGTGGCTGTACCGGATCCTGACCAACACCTACATCAACGGGTACCGGAAGCGGCAGCGTCAGCCCCTGCAGTCGCCGACCGACGAGATCACCGACTACCAGCTGGCCCAGGCCGGTGAGCACAGCTCGACCGGTCTGCGCTCGGCCGAGGTGGAGGCGCTCGACGCGCTGCCCGACAGCGACGTCAAGGAGGCCCTGCAGGGCCTTCCGGAGGACTTCCGCATGGCGGTCTACCTCGCCGACGTCGAGGGGTTCGCCTACAAGGAGATCGCCGAGATCATGGGCACCCCGATCGGCACCGTGATGTCGCGGCTGCACCGTGGCCGGCGCCAGCTGCGCGACATGCTGACCGACGTCGCCCGTGAGCGCGGCTTCGTCCGCGACGGGGGCACCGGCGCGACCGGGGACCGGGAGGTGACGGCATCGTGAGCGCCGCCGAGGGCTCGGGCGCACCGCTCGAGCGCAACCCCATGATCCAGGACCCGCCCGCGAACACCGGGTGCAGCGAGGTGCTGGCGGAGGTGTGGCTGTTCCTCGACCACGAGTGCGACCAGGAGCGGCGACGCCTGCTCCAGCAGCACCTGGACGAGTGCGGGCCCTGCCTGGCCGAGTACGGCATCGACGAGAAGCTGAAGGCGCTGCTGGCCCGCAAGTGCGGTGGTGAGGCGGCCCCGGCCGGGCTCAAGGACCGGCTGCGGTCCCAGATCCGCTCCGCGGTGCTCGAGCAGGCCCAGGTGACCGTGGAGAGCGGCCCGGAGGGCACCAGCGTCTCCGTGTCGCACCAGCGCACCGAGTACCGCAGCGGCTGACCGGCACCGCCGCTCCGGCGGCCGACCCGCCACCGACGCGAGAGGGCGGGCACTCCCACCGGGGTGCCCGCCCTCTCGCGTCGGTGTCGCCGAGCTCAGCAGTTCGGCTTCTTGCCGTGGTTGGCGCCCTTCTTGGCGCGGTCACGGCGCTTGCGTGCACGCTTGGACATCTCGACCCTCCTTCCCGTCCGGGTCACGGTTCCGCGGCGGTGCCGCGGGAGCTTGGTAGGGGCGATTCTCGCATGTGATGGGATGGGCGATCGTGACCACGCTGAGCGAGCTGCTCGCCGAGCACACGACGATGGACGGCGAGACCGCCGATCACCTCCAGCGCGTGGTCGGTGAGTGGCAGTTGTTGGCCGACATGTCCTTCGCCGACTTCCTGCTGTGGGTGCCGCTGGACGACCTCCACGCGGGGACCGGCGGTGCCTCCCGGGCGGCGACCGCGCAGTTCCTGTGCGTCGCCCAGGCCCGGCCCACCACCGCGCCGACCGCCCACCCGGACGACGTCGTCGGACGCCGGGCGGTGCCGGTGGAGGTCGGCCAGCTGCGCCGGGCGGTGCTGGAGGGCCGGATCTGCCGCGACGACGACCCGCGCTGGCACCTGGAGGTGCCGGTGCGGCGGGAGACCATCCCGGTGCGGTTCAAGGGCCGCACGGTGGCGGTGCTGTCCCGCGACACCAACCTGTCCACCCCGCGCGTCCCGAGCCCGCTGGAGATCGCCTACCTCGGCAGCGCCTCGGACCTGTGCCAGATGATCGTGGACGGGACGTTCCCGCCGCAGTCGGGTCCGCCCGGCTCGGCCGAGGGCAGCCCGCGCGCGGGGGACGGCCTGGTCCGCCTCGACGTGCACGGCAACGTGGCCTACGCCAGCCCGAACGCGCTGTCGGCGTACCACCGCATGGGCCACGCCAGCGACGTCGCCGGGGCCGACCTCGCGACGGTCACCAAGGCGCTGGTGCTGGACCCGTTCGACGCGAAGGACGTCGCGGGCCGGATCAACGAGGCACTCGACGGCGTCCCGTCCACCCGGATGGAGATCAAGGGCCGTCGGGCGACGATGCTCGTGCGCGCACTGCCGCTGCGCCCCCGCGGCGACGCGGCGGGCGCACTGGTGCTGGTCCGGGACGTGACCGACCTGCGCCGCCGGGACGCGGCGTTGATGAGCAAGGACGCCACCATCCGCGAGATCCACCACCGGGTGAAGAACAACCTGCAGACGGTCGCGGCGCTGCTGCGGATGCAGGCCCGGCGCAGCGAGCACCCGGAAGCCGGTCGCGCGCTGGAGGAGTCGGTCCGCCGGGTCACCTCCATCGCGCACGTGCACGAGGCCCTGGCCTACTCCGTCGCCGAGGTCGTCGAGCTCGACGAGCTGCTGCCGAAGGTGCTGCCCGCCATCCGCGACGGCGCGACGACCGAGTCCCGTGCCCGGGTACGCGTCGACCCCGGTTTCGGGGCGCTGCCCGCGGCGAAGGCGACCCCGCTGGTGCTGGTCCTGGCCGAGCTGACGCACAACGCGCTGGCGCACGCCTACGACCCCGGTACGGCGGGGGAGGTGGTCGTCAGCCCGGTGCGCTCGGCGAGCCGGCTGGAGGTGTCGGTGGCCGACGACGGCCACGGGATGCCGGCCGACTTCGACTTCGAGAAGTCCAAGGGGCTGGGGCTGCAGATCGTGCGGACCCTGCTGACCTCCGAGCTGGAGGCGACGATCGAGGTGCGGGCCCGGGAGGGCGGCGGCACGGTGGCCGTGGTCCGGGTGCCGCTCGGCGGCTCCTGAGGACAGGGGATGGGAGGGCGGCGGGGCAACGGTTCCGCCGCCCGTCGTCCCCGGGCGGTCGCTGCGGTGCGGCGGACGACCGATCCCGGTCACTCCCGGTGCCCCGGGGCGTGGGAGAGGGCCCGGAGGGCACCGGATACGCTCGTCCCGTGACCGTTGATCCCGGTGCCGTGGTCGCGCCGGTACCGTGGTCGACCGTCACACCGGGGTGGCAGATCACCCCGAACGCACCTCGGGCCCGTGGCCGGTGGCGTCCGGCTACGGGCCCGAGGTCGGGGAGCTACTTCTTCTACTTCTCGGAGCTACTGCCCGAGGCGCGCGAAGCGACTGTTCCCGGGACAGCTGTTCCTGCCGTGGTCCGGGCGAGTGCCCGGAGGCGGCTGCCTACGCGGTGCGAGCGCGCGGACGGGTGCTGCGCCGCTTCAGGGCGCGCCGCTCGTCCTCGCTCATGCCGCCCCAGACACCCGCGTCCTGACCGGACTCGAGGGCCCACTGCAGGCACGACTCGGTGACCGGGCAACGCCGGCACACGCTCTTGGCCTCCGCGATCTGCATCAGGGCGGGGCCGCTGGTGCCGACCGGGAAGAACAGCTCCGGGTCCTCGTCGCGGCAGATCGCGTCGTGACGCCAGTCCATGATCACTTTCTCCTCTGGTGCGCGATCGGGGTCGCGCCGATCGTCTGTGCGCTGATGTTACGTGCATGTTTCGCAGCTTGTGAATACTTTCACGAGCCACCACGGTCCTCAATGGGGAACTGCTCGCGGGATACGTGAGCGCCCTCATAGGGAACGCACGCAGACAGACCTGTGCCCGGGACTTCGAGCCGCCCTGGGCCGGTTCCACGATCCAGTGTCCCTGTCCCACGCGGAATCGGCCACCCGAAAACGGTGTCGACCCGGACACCCTCTGAGTGAGGGGCCCGGCCCGGTGGGACGGAACCTCCACGAGCGGCGCTGCTCGTGGCCTCGCTTGCGTAGGACCACCTTGGATCACGGGTTTGGCCTGGTATAAGCCCCAACGGGACCGACGGTCCGCTCACATCGGTGAATGGCGGGGTAGCTCACTCCAGCGTGTGAGAGCGCCCGCACGATGAGCGACGAACCGTCCGTCTCACACGACGACGCGTAACGCTCCGGGCACGCTCAGGAATTCCACGTCGGTGCGCATTCCGAGGTGGTCGCCGTCGAGCTGGAGCGCGAGGGGCTGTTCCGAAGTGATCCGCACCCGGCCGACCGCGTCGTGCCGGACGATGTGCCGCCCGTGCGGGTCGCCGTCGGCGGCCAGGATCTGGCGCAGGGTCGAGGCGATCGTCCGCGGGCTCAGCCCGGTGAGGGCGAACAGCCCCAGCCCGCTGCCGAACGACGAGCGGGGGTTGGTCCGCACCGCGCGGCCGGACAGGAAGGTCCACGGGTCGGTGTTGGAGACGAACGCCAGCCGCACCCCGGTCAGCGGCGCCGCGTCGGGCAGCTCCACCGTCATCGACGGCGGCCGGCGCAGCTGCGCGAGGTACTGGGCGATCGCGGTCAGCGCGTAGCGGCCGGGGCTGGCCTCGTGGCCCTGCGCGCGGGCGCGCTCCACCGCGGCCACGACCTCGGCGTCCCAGCCCATGCCGGCGTTGAAGGTGAACCAGCGGTCGTCGGCCCAGCCCAGGCCGACCAGCCGTCGTCGTCGCTGGGCCAGCGCGGTCAGCACGTGCCCGGTCGCCTCGACCGGGTCGCGCGGCATGTCCAGGGCGCGGGCGAAGACGTTCGCCGAGCCACCGGGGACCACCGCGAGCATCGCCGTGGCGTCCGGGTCCGGCCGCGGGGCGCCGCTGCCCGAGCCGGTCTGCGCGGCCAGGAGCCCGTTGACGACCTCGTTGACCGTGCCGTCGCCCCCGAGCGCCACGACGAGCTCGACGCCGTCCGCCACGGCCGCCGCGGTCGCCTCCGCCGCGTGGCCCCGGTAGCGGGTCTGCAGGACGTCGAGCTTCAGCTCGCTGGCCAGGGCCTTGGTCAGCACGTCCCGGCCGGCGGCGGTGGTGGACGTGGCCTGAGGGTTGACCACGAGCAGCGCGCGCACGGGCCGACTGTATCGACCGCGCACCGGGCGGTCCGTCGGCCGCCCGGCGGTGGCCGTCACGCCGGGCGGCCTATCCTCGCGAGGTGGCCGATGACCGTGACGCCCGCCCCGCGACGCGGGAGCGACCGCCGGAGAACGTGCGGGTGGCGGGGGTGCTCGTCGCGGCGCAGGGGCTCGTCGGCGCCGTCCTCGCGGTCGTGCTCGGCGTGCGCGCCCTGGAGGCCGGTGGCGCACGCCTCTACTACGGGCTCGCCGAGGCTGGGATCTTCGTGCTCATGGCGGCCGCCGTGGCCGGTGTCGGCTACGGGCTGGTCCGCGGGGTGCACGGCTGCCGCACGCCGGCGATCGTCGTGCAACTCCTGCTGTTCCCGGTCATCTACTACGCGCTGGGCCCCAGCCGGCAGCTGGTGTGGGGCATCGTCTGCGGCCTGTTCGTGCTGTTCACGTTCCTGATGCTGATCAGCGAGCAGTCCCGCCGCTGGTCGATGGGCGACGAGTACCCCGAGGACTAGCGTCCGGCCCGCCCGGCCAGCGCGACGAGCGGGTCGCCGGTGAGCCGGTAGGTGGTCCATCCCTCGTTCGGCACCGCGCCGACGGAGCGGTAGAAGCCGATGGCCGGGGTGTTCCAGTCCAGCACGTTCCACTCCAGGCGCTTCCAGCCGCGCCGGGCCACCTCGGCGGCCAGCTCGGCGAGCAGGGCCGCGCCGTGCCCGCCGCCGCGGGCGGCGGGGGTCACGTAGAGGTCCTCCAGGTGGATCCCGGCGACGCCCTCCCAGGTGGAGAAGGTCCGGAACCAGATGGCCGTGCCGACGACCGCGCCGTCGTCGCCGGTGGCGACCAGGGCCCCGGCCGACGGGTCGGGGCCGAACAGCGCGGCGTGCAGCTGCTCCTCGGTCAGCCCGCACTCGTCCGCGGCCTTCTCGTAGTCGGCCAGCTCGTGCACAAGCCGGACCATCACCGGCACGTCGTCGGGGGTGGCCGTCCGGACGCTCACTGGTCCTCCGTTGGGGTGGGGCGCTGGTTGACGTGGTCGAGGCGGGGGACCCCGCGCTCGAACCCCAGCACGCTGACCCCGGCCGGGTCCATGCGGAAGTGCACCCCGCCACTCGTGGGCAACCCGATCCAGCGCGCCGTCAGCACCCGCGAGAAGTGGCCGTGCCCCACGAGCACGACATCGCCGTCGCCGAGCAGGGCGCGTGCGTCGGCGAGCACGGCGTCGGCGCGGGCCGCGACGTCGTCGGGGGTCTCACCTCCGGGCCACGGTCCGTCCCAGATCGTCCAGCCCGGTAGGGACTCGCGGATCTGCGGCGTGGTCCGGCCCTCGTTGTCGCCGTAGTCCCACTCGACGAGCCGGTCGTCGACCGCGTCCACCCGCAGCCCGGCCAGCTCGGCGGTGTCCCGCGCGCGCGAGCGCGGGGAGCAGAGGACCCGGGCGGGCGGGGCGTCGTGGCGGACCAGGGCCAGCGCGGTGCGCACCCGGCGGGCGGCGACCCGGCCCTGGTCGGTCAGCGGGACGTCGGTGCGGCCGGTGTGCTTGCCGGTGCGCGACCACTCGGTCTCGCCGTGGCGCAGCAGGAGGATCCGTCCCTCGGGATCGGCGTCGGTGCTCACGTGCGGCGACGCTAGTCGCGGACGCTGCGGGACGCTCGCGGTGATCACGTCACCCGGTCGGGTCGGATCGGTCCCCGACCGGGGAGTCCGCCGGGCGCGCCGTACCCGCAGGGTGGCCGGTTCGGCTGAGATCCGTGGCGGACCACGAGCCGAGGAGCGTCATGTCGTCGCAGTTCTCCCACCGCCCCTCGCGGCGGCGCATCGCCGGGATCGCCGCCGCGGCCGGCCTCGCGGTCACCGTCGCGCTGACCGCGCCCGCCGCCGCGGGCACCGCGGTGGCCGCGCCGTCCGCCCCGGCGGCGCAGGCGGGCGCGATCGGCCCGGGCGTGCAGATCGCCACCCCGGTCACCGGCGGGGCCGAGCTGTGCACCGCCAACTTCCTCTACACCCCGGCCGCCGCGCAGGACGGACACCGGGACGGGGCCGACGGCGCCGAGCACCAGGCAGCGCCCGCCGGGGCGCTCTACCTGGGCGCGGCCGCGCACTGCATGGCGGGCGAGGACGCGATGTCCTCGGTGGACGGCTGCAGCGAGCCGGTCATGCCGGAGGGCATCGAGGTCGGCATCCGCGGCCGCGACGGCAGGAACTACACCGGACGGGTCGCCTACAACTCCTGGGCGGTCATGCAGGACCGCGGGGAGAGCGACCCGCAGCTGTGCCTCTACAACGACCTGTCGCTGATCCGCCTCGACCCGGCGGCCGTCGCCGTCGCCGACCCCACGGTCCCCGGCTTCGGCGGCCCGACCGGGCTCGACACCGACGGCACCGAACAGGGGGAGAAGGTCTACAGCTACCAGCCCAACCAGCTCGTGGCGACGCCGTACAAGCAGGGGCTGAGCCTCGGGCAGCCGGAGGGGCCGCGCACCCACGTCGTCTCCACCACGCCGCCGGGGGTCCCGGGCGACTCGGGCTCGGGCTACCTCGACGCGCGCGGCCGTGCGTTCGGGCTGCTGTCGAGCCTGATGCTGCCGACCAACACCAACGGGGTCACCGACATCGCCCGCGCGCTGGCCTACGCCGAGCGCTACGGCGACGTCGGCGCGCTGGAGGTCGTCCCCGGGCGGGTCCCGTTCACCCCGGGCGTGCTGCCGCTGACCGAGCTGCCCACCGGCCCGTCGCTGCCCGCGCTCCCGCTGCCCGACCTCACCCCGGCCCCGCTGCGCTGACCCGCTGAGCGGACCCGGTGCACCGCCGGGGACCGGCGCCGCACGCCCCTCGGTGTGCGGGTGGCCACTCCGGACGTGCCGGGTGACCGGTTCCCGGCGCGCGCCCGGTTAGACTCGCCGCCAGATCCGACAGCTCGTCCCGGCGCGGCGCCCCTATCCCGGCGTGGCGGGCGGGATGGCCGTCCGGCACCGCGAGCAGGTCGACGTCAACCCGCGACGCCCGGTGCGACGGCAGGCGCGTCCGTGCGCCGCTCTCGTACCGCACCACCCGTGGAGTTCTCCCATGACGCTCGCCCAGGACCCGACCACGCGCTCCGCCCCCGACCGGCACGAGGTGTTCGGCGCGCACGAGGGCGGCAAGCTCGCCACCGGCCTGACCGCGCCGCTGGCCGACGAGCGCGACCTGTCCATCGCCTACACCCCCGGCGTCGCCTACGTCTGCCGCGCCATCGCCGACGACGCCTCGCTGGCCGCCCGCTACACCTGGGCGCACCGGCTGGTCGCCGTCGTCAGCGACGGCACCGCGGTGCTCGGCCTCGGTGACATCGGGCCGCGCGCGTCGCTGCCGGTGATGGAGGGCAAGTCGGCGCTGTTCAAGTCCTTCGCCGGGCTCGACTCGATCCCGCTGGTCCTCGACACCACCGACGTCGACGAGATCGTGGAGACCCTGGTGCGGCTGCGACCGACCTTCGGTGCGGTCAACCTCGAGGACGTCGCCGCGCCGCGCTGCTTCGAGCTGGAGCGGCGCCTGGTCGAGGCGCTGGACTGCCCGGTCATGCACGACGACCAGCACGGCACCGCCGTCGTGCTGCTCGCCGCCGTCGACGGCGCCTGCCGGGTGCAGGACCGCTCGCTGTCGGACCTGCGCATCGTGATCTCGGGGGCCGGCGCGGCCGGCATCGCCTGCGCCCGCATCCTGCTGACCGCGGGCGCCTCGGACGTCGTCCTGCTGGACTCGCGCGGGGTCGTCGACGCCGGACGTGGCGGGGAGAAGGCCGCCCTGGCCGCCGTCACCAACCCGCGCGGGGTCACCGGCGGGGTCGCCGAGGCACTGGCCGGTGCGGACGTGTTCGTCGGGCTCTCCAGCGCCACGCTGCCCGAGGAGCTGCTGGCCACGATGGCCCCGGAGGGCATGGTCTTCGCGCTGTCCAACCCCGATCCCGAGGTGCACCCGGAGGTCGCGGCCCGGCACGCCGCGATCGTCGCGACCGGCCGCAGCGACTTCCCGAACCAGATCAACAACGTGCTGGCCTTCCCGGGGATCTTCCGCGGGGCCCTCGACGCGCACGCCCGCCGCATCACCGACGACATGAAGATCGCGGCCGCGCGGGCCATCGCCGACGTCGTGGCCGACGAGCTGTCCCCGCAGAAGATCGTGCCGGGCCCGTTCGACCCGCGGGTGGCCCCGGCCGTCGCCGCGGCGGTGGCCCGCGCCGCGGCGACGCCCGTCTGACCGCCGGCCGTCGGGCGGCCATAACCCCGGTTACGAAACGTGTGCAATCGGGGTCTGCGCCGAACGGCACGGTGCGCTGTGAGCGGTCGACCACGCACGGTCGGATCGGTTGCCACCGCTCGCCGAGCGCGCCACACCCTTCACCCTCCGACGACTACCTGTCACCACCCGTGAGTGACGGGCGGAGTAGCGACATTGGGCCGAACGGCCTCATCACTCGCTGTATCGGGTGGCTCGATCGGTCTACCCGCCCGGATCGCCCGGCACGGTGGCTCGTTGTTCCCGACGGAGCTGCCGAACGGAACGGAGGCGGGCGTGTCGGAGCAGGAGTCGCGGGCGGGACACCGTCCGGGTGCATCGGTCGGAGAACCGGCCGGTGGACGCGCGGAGCAGGCACCGGGTGTCCGCCGGGACCGGGATCGTGACCCCGGCCTGGCCGGCGACCTCGCCCGGGCCTTCGCCGGTCCCGGCGGCACCCCGGCGGGTCGCACCCGGCCCGGTCCCGACGACGAGCAGCTCCTCGCCCCGGCGGAGGCCCTGAACGCCGCGGCCGCGCCGGACGCCGAGATCTCCGGCGCGGGCTTCGGGGAGCCGCCGTTCGGCATGGCCCGGCGGCTGCCCGGTGCACCGCGCCCGCCCGGTCCGGCCCCGTCGGACACCGCCGCGGGTCCCGGTCCGGGGACCGCCGGATCCACGGGCGCCGACGGCGCCGACCACTCCGCGGTGCAGCTCCCGCCCTCGCCCGCGCTGGTCTGCGACGCCGGGGGCGTCGTCGTCCACACCAACGCCGCGCTCCGTCGCCTCGCCGGCTCCGCCGACCCGACCGGCATGCGGCTCCCACAGCTGCTCGTCGGCCCGGACTCCGACGCCCGCCTGGTCCGCGCCGACCGCCGGCTGGCCCGGGTCAAGGTCGTCCGCTGGAACCAGCCCGGCGACCGCACCGTCGTGCTGCTCACCCCGTTCCCCGACGCCGCGCCCGCGCCGTCGGACGAGGCACCCGCGCTCGACCTCGAGCGCGCCACCCGCTCCGGCACCTGGACCTTCGACCTGCAGGCCGGGACGCTGACCCGCAGCGAGGGGCTCGTCGAGCTCTACCGCGCGCTGGGCGTGCGCCCCGACGGCCCGGACGGCCCCATCGAGGGCGAGCAGGTCGAGCGGGTCTGCCGGATGCTGCGCCGCGGCCCGGAGGCCGCGCCGGAGCCCACCACCGCGCACAGCTCCGAGATCCGCCCCGAGGGCGGTGCGGTGCTGTCGTGCCGCACCCGGATCGACCGCACGCCCGGCGGCGCACCGCTGCGCCTGATCGGGACCGTGCAGGACGTCTCCGACCGGCGCCGCGCCGAGTCCCGCGCGCAGCGTTCCGGGCAGCGGTTCGCCGACCTCGTCGCCGCGATCACCACCGGCGTCGCGATGCTCGACGGGCGTGGCCGGATCGTCGACGCCAACCCGGCGCTGTGCCAGTTGCTCGACGCCGATCTGGAGACCCTGCGCGGGGTCCCGGCACGCAGCCTGTCCGCCGAGCCCGGGTCCGACCGGCGCGGGGGGTTGCCGGACTGGCTGCGCGACCCGTCGCACCCCGAGCCGACCTACCGGATCGAGTCGCTGCCGCTGCTGCGGGCCGACGGCACCCGGGTCGACTGCGAGGTCGTGGTCAACGCCGCACCCTCCGACGACGGCCGCCCGTTCTGGCTGCTCGTCGTCACCGACGTGGGGGAGCGCCGCCGCGCCGCCGACGTGCTGCGCGAGGCCGACACCGTCGACCCGCTGACCCGGCTGCCCAACCGGGCCGGGCTGCTGGAGCTCGCCGACCGGCTGCTGGCCGGTCCGGACGCCGACCGGGTCGCCGTCGTCTGCGGTGACGTCGACGACTTCTCCCGCGTCAACACCGGCCTCGGCCACGACGCCGGTGACCTGCTGCTCATCGAGCTGGCGGGGCGGCTGCAGCGCGAGCTGCCGTACCACTGCACGGCCGGGCGGCTGTCGGCCGACGAGTTCGCGGTGGTCTGCGCCGACGTCGACGAGGTCGGCGGACCGCAGGCGCTCGCCGCCGTCGTCGCCGAGCTGCTGCGTGGGGAGGTCACCGTGGCCGGGAGGCCGATCACGCTGACCGCCTCGGTCGGCGTCGCCGGGCGGGACGCCGCGCTGACCGGCCCGCACGCCGACGCCCGCGGCCCCCGCGGCGACGACCTGCTGCGCTCGGCCGAGGTCGCGGTGCGCGAGGCCAAGCAGCGCGGACGCGGCACGGTCGCCGTCGCCGACCGCGGCGCCGTCGCGCCGGCGCGCCGCCAGCTGGAGCTGGAGGCCGAGCTGCGCGCCGCGATCGAGGGCGACGCGCTGCGCCTGGAGTACCAGCCGGTCGTCGCGCCGGACGGCACGGTGCTGTCCGCCGAGGCGCTGCTGCGCTGGTCGCACCCGGTGCACGGGGAGGTCTCGCCCGGCGAGTTCCTGCCGGTCGCCCAGCGCGGCGGCCTGCAGCGCGAGCTGGACCTGTGGGTGCTGCGCTCCGCGGTCACCGAGGCCGCGACCTGGCCCAGGACCGGTCAGGCCGTCGCCGTCGCGGTGAACCTGGCCGGGCTGCTGCCCGCCGACCCGTCGTTCCTGGCCGACGTCACCGCGATCGTCGAGGGTGCCGGGCTGCCGTGGAACCAGCTGGTGCTCGAGCTCGTCGAGACCAGCCTGGTCGCGCTGCCGCGCCCCGCGCTGGACGCGATGAGCGAGCTCGTGCACCGCGGTGTCCGCTTCGCCGTCGACGACTTCGGCACCGGCTACTCGTCGCTGGCCCGGCTCAAGGAGCTCCCGGCGCAGACGGTCAAGGTCGACCGGGCCTTCGTCACCGGCGTCGGCACCGACCCGGCCGACTTCGCGCTCGCCCGCGCCGTCGTCGAGGTCGCCCGGGCGATGGGCCGCAAGACCGTCGCCGAGGGCGTCGAGACCGCCGAGCAGTTCCACGTGCTGCGCGGGCTCGGTGTGGACGCGTTCCAGGGCTGGCTGTTCGCCCGCTCGCTGCGCCCCGCCGACCTGCACCGCGTGCTGCGCGGCGGCGGCCTGCCGACCCCGGCGACGAGTGCCACCCCGCCCGAGGGGACCCCGGACCTCTGGTGAGCCGGTCGCGCCCGCCCAGCGCGGGCGCGACCGCCGTCGTCACCGCACGAACGCGCTCTGCCCGGTGATCGCCTTCCCGACGATCAGCGTGTTCATCTCCCGGGTGCCCTCGAAGGAGAACATCGCCTCGGCGTCGGCGAAGTACTTCGCGATCCGGTTCTCCAGCACCACCCCGTTGCCGCCGACGAGCTGGCGGCCCATCGCCACGGTCTCGCGCATCCGGGTCGCGCAGAACTCCTTCACCAGCGACGAGTGCGCGTCCGACCCCCGGCCCTCGTCGAGCAGCTGGGCGTTGCGCACCGCCATGCCCAGTGAGGCGCTCACGTTGCCGAGCATCCGCACCAGCAGGTCCTGCATCAGCTGGAACCCGCCGATCGGGCGGCCGAACTGCTCGCGCTGCGCGGCGTAGGACAGCGCCAGCTCGTAGGCGGCCATCTGCACCCCGACCGCACCCCAGGCGGCGTTGGCCCGTGTGCGCTGCAGGACCAGCCCGGCGTCGCGGAACGTGCCCGAGCCGCCGGAGAGCCGGTGCGACTCCGGCACCCGGACCTGGTCGAGCAGGATGTCGGCGTTCTGCACGATCCGCAGCGACTGCTTGCCCTCGATCTTCGTGATCGTCATGCCGTCGGACGGCGACGGCACGACGAAGCCGCGCACCGCGCCGTCGGCGTCCGGGTCGGTGTCCCGGGCCCATACGATGATCAGGTCGGCGAAGGTGGCGTTGCCGATCCAGCGCTTCTCGCCGTCGAGGACCCACTCCGCGTCGGGCCCGGACCCGTCCCGGGTGGCGGTGGTCTCCATGCCACCGGCCACGTCGGACCCGCCGTGCGGCTCGGTCAGCCCGAACGCGCCGATGGAGTCCATCCGGGCCATCGCGGGCAGCCAGCGCCGGCGCTGCTCGGGGGTGCCGCCGGCGTGGATCGAGCCCATCGCGAGGCCGGTGTGGACCCCGTAGAAGCTGTTGACCGACGGGTCGACCCGCGAGATCTCCGCATGCAGGAACCCGAGGAACAGCCGCGACGCAGGAGGGTCGGCATAACCGGCCCCCGCCAGGTCCAGCCCGGCGAAGCCCTTCACCAGCTGCATCGGGAACTCGGCGCGGTCCCACGCGTCCAGCACGACCGGGGCGACCTCGGCCCGCAGGAACTCCCGCACCCGGCGCAGGTCGGCGCGCTCGGCGTCGGTGAGCAGGTCGGCGTAGTGGAACCAGTCCGCGACGTGCGGGTGGTCCGGGTCGAGGTCCAGCTCGGGACGCGGCAGACGCGTGGGCTCCTTCGGCATGGCCCCACTGTTGCGCCGCGGCGCACCGGCCGCACGGCAGGACGGGCCGGCCCGGGGCGCCTACCGGAGCGCGCGCAGCAGCGCGGCACCGGATCCGGGGTCCCCGACCGGGCTGAGCACGACGTGGTCGGCGCCCGCGGCCCGGTGCTCGGCCATCCGCGCGACGATGTCGTCGCGGTCGCCGCGGGCGGCGACGGCGTCGAGCAGCCGGTCGGCGCGGGTGTCGATCTCGGCGTCGGTGAACCCCATCCCGCGGACGGCGGCGCGGTAGCCGGGCACGTCGAGGAGGAACCCGGCCAGCTCGCGCAGCCCCGTCCGGTCGGTCCCGAGCACGGTCGGCAGCATCACCGCGAGCAGCCGGCCCGTACCGAGCGCCGCCCGCGCCCGGGCGGTGTGCTCCGGGGTGACCAGCAGCGTCACCGCCCCGGCGCAGCGGGTACGGGCGAGGTCGAGCTTGCGTGGTCCGAGCGCGGCCAGCAGCCGCTGCGACGCGGGCAGCCCGAGTGCGTCGAGCTCGTCGAGGTGGCGGTGCAGTGCGTCCAGCGCCCCCGGTTGCTGGGACGCCCCCAACCCGGTGAGGTAGCGCCCGGGATGACGGCGGGCCGCGTCGGCGTGCACCGCGGCGACGGCCGACGCCGGGTACACCCCGGTCGGGACGATGCCGGGCACCACGACGGCGTCCCGGGTGCCGTCGAGCAGCGCGGTCAGCCGGTCGAGCCGGTCGATCGCGCCCCCGGCGAGCCACAGGGTGCGGGCACCGGCGTCCTCCAGGGCCGCGGCATCGGCGGGAGCGGGTCCGGTGGCGATGCCGAGCGGGCCCAGGGCGGTGGTCGGGGTCATGTCCGCAGCGTCGGTGCTGAACCGGGCTGCAGGTCAAGCGCGACGGGGTGTCGTGACCTGCGGCCGACCGCTCGCCCGTCGCGCACGACCGGGTTAGTGTGCTGCGACCAAGCGGGGAGCAGGGGTCCCGCGCGACGGCAGGGGGAACCGCCGATGATCGAGTTCCGGGGCGTCACGAAGCGCTTCCCGGACGGGACGGTCGCGGTCGACGAGCTCGACCTCGTCGCCGAGCAGGGGCGGATCACGGTCTTCGTGGGTCCGTCCGGCTGCGGCAAGACGACCTCCCTCCGCATGATCAACAGGATGATCGAGCCGACCGGCGGCGAGCTCCGCGTCGACGGGCGCGACGTGCTGTCCGCCGACCCGGCCGAGCTGCGCCGGGGCATCGGCTACGTCATCCAGCAGGCCGGTCTGTTCCCGCACCGCACGATCGTCGACAACATCGCGACCGTGCCGATGCTCGTCGGGAGCAGCAAGAAGGCCGCGCGGGACCGGGCGATGGAGCTGATGGAGATCGTCGGCCTCGACACCTCGATGGCCAAGCGGTACCCGGCGCAGCTGTCCGGCGGCCAGCAGCAGCGCGTCGGCGTGGCCCGTGCGCTCGCCGCCGACCCGCCCGTGCTGCTGATGGACGAGCCGTTCTCCGCGGTGGACCCGATCGTCCGGGAGAGCCTGCAGGAGGAGCTGCTGCGCCTGCAGTCCGAGCTCGGCAAGACCATCGTGTTCGTCACCCACGACATCGACGAGGCCATCAAGCTCGGCGACAAGGTCGCGGTGTTCCGGGTCGGCGGCAGACTGGCCCAGTACGACGAGCCGGGCGTGCTGCTGTCCCGCCCGGTCGACGGCTTCGTCGACAACTTCGTCGGCCGCGACCGCGGATACCGGGGCCTGGGCTTCCTGTCCTCGGACACCATCCCGCTCGGGTCGCTGCCGATGCTCTCGGTCGGCGATCCCCTCCCCGACGACGGCTGGGCGGTCGTCGTCGACGAGTCCGCCCGGCCGCTGGGCTGGGTCGAGGCCGGTGCGGGACGGGTGACCGAGGAGGCCCTCGTCCCGGGCGGATCGCTCTACGCCGTCGAGTCCGGCTCACTGCGCGGCGCGCTCGACGCGGCGCTGTCCTCACCGTCCGGGCAGGGCGTCGCCGTCGACGCCGACGGCCGCGTCGCCGGCTCGGTCACCGCCGACTCGGTGCTCGAGGCCCTGCCCGCGGCCCGCGACTCGCACAACGCCGCCTGAGGCCGCCGTGACCTGGGTGCTTGCCAACCTCGACTCCGTGCTCGACGCGCTCGCCGAGCACGTCGTGTACGCCCTGATCCCGGTGCTGCTCGGGCTGCTGTTCGCGATCCCGCTGGGCTGGGTCGCCAACCGCAACGGAACCCTGCGCACCGTCATGACCAACGCGGCCGGGCTGCTCTACACGGTGCCGTCGCTGGCGCTGTTCGTGTTCATGCCGCCGCTGCTCGGCACCCAGATCCTCGACCCGGTCAACGTGGTCGTCGCGCTGACGGTCTACACCGTCGCGCTGCTCGTACGGACGGTGTCCGACGCGCTGTCCGCGGTGCCCGGCAACGTCGTCGACGCCGCGAACGCGATGGGCTACACGCCGCTGCGCCGCTTCGTCGGCGTCGAGCTGCCGCTGGCCGTGCCGGTGATCGTGGCCGGGCTGCGGGTCGCCGCGGTGTCCACGATCAGCCTGGTCACCGTCGGTGCGGTGATCGGCTTCGGTGGGCTCGGCCTGCTGTTCACCGAGGGCTTCAACCGCAGCAACGACGCCCAGATCGTCGCGGGCATCGTGCTCGTGCTGCTGCTGGCCCTCGTCGTCGACTCGGCCCTGCTGCTCGCCGGCAGGCTGCTCACCCCCTGGCAGCGGGCCCGGACCGGGAAGGCGGGGACATGACCTACTTCGGCTGGCTGTTCGACGGCGCGAACTGGACGGGGTCGACCGGCATCCTCGCCCGGCTCGCCGAGCACCTCGGCTACACCGCCCTGACCCTGCTGGTCGCGGTCGTGATCGCGGTGCCGCTGGGCGCCTGGATCGGGCACACCGGGCGCGGCGGGTTCGTCGTCGTCGGGCTGGCCAACGGCCTGCGCGCGCTGCCGACCCTCGGCCTGCTCGTGCTGCTGGCGACGCTCACCGGGCTCTCCCTGGTCGGCCCGATCATCACCCTCATCGTGCTGGCGGTGCCGGCGGTGCTGGCCGGCACCTACGCCGGCATCCGCAACGTCGACCCGGCGGTGGTCGACGCCGCCACCGGGATGGGCATGCGCGGGTCCGAGGTGCTCTGGAAGGTCGAGCTCCCCAACGCGCTGCCGCTGATCATCGGCGGGCTGCGCAGCGCCACCCTGCAGGTCATCGCCACCGCGACGATCGCCGCCTACGTGTCCCTCGGCGGGCTCGGCCGGTTCATCATCGACGGCCTCGGCCAGCGCGACTTCGGCATGATGATCGGCGGCTCGATCCTGGTCGCGGTGCTCGCGATCCTCGCCGACCTGATCCTGGGCGGGCTGCAGAAGCTGATCGTGTCACCCGGCCTGCAGGCCACCGGCCGCACCGCGCCGCGCCGGCTGCGCGCGGTGCCCACCCGCCCCGAACCCGTCCGCGAAGCGGCCTGAACCACCCCGCACGTCCCGAGAGGACACCCACCATGAGACGCACCCGCCTCCTGACCGCCGTCGCCGCGACGGTGACCGCCGCGTTCGCGCTGACCGTCTGCGGCGGGGGCTCCGACCCCCTCGCCGGGGGCGGGCAGTCCGGCAGCGGTGACCAGAACACCGTCGTCGTCGGCGCCGCGAACTTCACCGAGAGCCAGATCCTGTCCTCGGTGTTCGCCCAGGCGCTGCAGGCCAAGGGCGTCACCGTCGAGACCCGGCCGCCGATCGGGTCCCGCGAGGCCTACGTGCCCGCGCTCAAGGACGGCTCCATCGACCTCATCCCGGACTACAGCGGCACGCTGCTGCAGTACCTGGACAAGAGCGCCGCGCAGACCCAGCCGGACGAGGTCTACACCGCGCTGCAGTCCACCCTGAACACCGCGGCGCCGACGCTGACCGTCCTGAACCGGGCCGAGGCCGAGGACAAGGACGCCGTCGTCGTCACCCGGGAGACCGCGCAGCGGCTGAACGCGACCTCCATCGCCGACATCGCGCCGCGCTGCGGTGAGCTCGTGTTCGGCGGCCCGCCGGAGTTCCAGACCCGGCCCGACGGCATCCCCGGCCTCCAGAAGACCTACAACTGCTCGTTCAAGTCCTACCGCTCGCTCGACGCCGGCGGCCCGCTGACCGTCGCGGCACTGAAGAACGGCGACGTGCAGGCCGCGGACCTGTTCACCACCGACGCGGCGATCCCGGAGAACGACTTCGTGGTCCTCACCGACCCGAAGAACAACTTCGCCGCGCAGAACGTCGTGCCGCTGATCAACAAGGCGAAGGCGACCCCGCAGGTCACCGAGATCCTGAACGCGGTCTCGGCGAAGCTGACCACCCAGGAGCTGCTCGGCCTGAACGAGGCCGCGGCCGCACCGGACAAGCCGTCGGTCGAGACCGTGGCGAAGAACTGGCTGACCGCGCAGGGCCTGCTCTGATGGTCGGCGAGGTCCGATCCCTGCACCGCTACCCCGTGAAGTCGATGCTGGGGGAGGACCTCGCCGCCCTGGAGCTCGACGTGCACGGCGTCGTCGGCGACCGGGCACTCGCCCTGACCGACCCGGACACCGGCCGGGTCGCGACGGCCAAACAGCCCCGGCACTGGCGACGCCTGCTGACGTGCACCTCCGAGGGCGTCGGCGACGACGTGCGGGTCACCCTGCCCGACGGCCGCACCGTCGACGCCGGGCAGGCCGCCGGGCCGCTCGCGGAGCTGCTCGGGCGACCGGTCGTCGTCGCACAGCAGCGGGCCGACGGTGCCGTCGTCGAGCGCCCGGACCCGGAGGACGTACTGGCCCACGGCCTGGACGCCGAGGTCGACGCGCCGATCCTGGAGATCGCCCAGGGCGCTCCCGGCGGGCGGTTCGTCGACCACTCACCGGTGCACCTGATCACCACCGCGACGCTGGACGCGCTCGGTGTCGAGGCGCTGCGTTACCGGCCCAACGTGGTCGTCGCGACGCCGCCGGGCACCGAGCCGTTCGTGGAGAACGACTGGCTGGGGCGCCGGCTCACCCTGGGCGACGTCGTGCTGGTCCCGACCCTGCCGACGCCGCGCTGTTCCGTGCCGACGCTGGAGCACGGCGACCTGCCCCGGGCCCCGCACGCCCTGCGCGGCCCGGCCGAGGCCAACCGTGTGGAGGTCGAGGGCTTCGGGGTGCTGCCGTGCGCGGGTCTCTACGCCCGCGTCGAGCACACCGGCACGCTGCGCGTCGGCGACCGCGTCGAGGTGACCTGACCTCGGTCAGGTGAGGCGGCCGTAGACGTCGGTGATGAGCAGGACCGCGAAGAGCACCGACGAGATCCCCAGGATCGCGTTGGACAGCCACCGCGAGCGCGCCTCGCGGGCCACCATCGTCGTGTTCAGCAGCAGGAGCAGCGTGACCGCCAGGAACGGCATGAAGAACGAGCCCAGCACGCCGTAGACCAGCGTCAGCGCGAACGGCCGCCCGATGAGCAGCAGCGCCATCGGCGGGAACGTCAGCCACAGCAGGTAGCCGCGGAAGGGCAGCGAGCGCTCGGCGCGGGCCGCCTCGTAGGCGCCCGGCCGCCCGGGGCCGTCGCCGCGCTCGGCGGTCGCCTCCTCGCCGGGCACGACGGCGTTGACCTCGTCCGGCCCGATCGCGGCCTTCTTGCCGTGCGGGAGCCGGATCGCCCGCACCCAGTCGGTGAACAGCAGCGACACGCCGTTCCACACGCCGAGCAGCGAGGTGAAGGTGACCGACAGGAAGCCGACGAGGAACAGGATCCGCACCGGGTCGCCGTAGAGGGCACCGAGCCGGTCGGCGAGGGTGAGCAGGCCACTGTCGGACTCGGTGAGGTTCTCCCCGAGCAGGATCGTCGACCCGACGACGAGCATCGAGACGACGAAGATGCCGGTCATGATGTAGCCGGTCGCGTTGTCGAGCCGCATCATCGACAGCCACTTCGGGCCCTTCCAGCCCTTCGCGAACAGCCAGTAGCCGTAGGCGGCCATGGTGATCGTGCCGCCGACGCCGCCGATCAGCCCGAGCACGTAGACCGTTGACCCCTCCGGCAGCCGCGGCACCAGGCCGTTCAGCAGGGCGGGCACGTCCGGGCCGACCAGGATCGCGACGAACACGACCGTCGCGAACTTGATCAGCACGAGCACCGTCATGAACTTCTCGAAGGCGTGGTAGCGCTGCACCCACACCAGCACCAGCCCGACGACGCCCGCGATCGCCGCCCACCCGCCGACCGGCAGTCCGCCGAACAGCGCGTTGAGGGGCAGCCCGACCGCCGACATCGCGGTGGCGCCGTAGACGAAGCCCCACACCACGATGTAGACGCCGAAGAAGCCGGTGGCCCAGTAGCCCAGCCGCCGCCAGCCGTCGAGCATGGTGGCCCCGGAACCGAGGTGCCAGCGGCCGACGGCCTCGCCGAGCGCGAGCTTGACCAGCGTCCCGACGACGGCGGCCCACAGCAGCACCGTCCCGAACGACGCTCCCGCCACCATCGTCGCGACGAGGTCTCCCGCCCCGACGCCGGTCGCCGCGGCGAGCAGCCCCGGCCCGATCGAGCGGATCTTCCGTGCACCGGTGGGCGGTTCCAGGAAGTCCGTCTGCGGAGCGGGGGAGGCCATCGTCACAGTCTCCGATCACGGCGTCGTGGGTGGTGTGCCGTGCACGCTAGGCGAGCGCGCCGGGGGGTTCCAGCGCGAGAGGGTCACGAACGGACGAACCGGACCCCCCGAACGCGGGCCGGGGTGGGGTGGCCGGCGCACCCGGCGTTGCAGCGGCCGCAGGTGCGGCGCACCATGAACGGGTACCGGGACCGGCCGATAGATTGGCCGCGGCGTCGGCCGGGTCACGGTCGTCGCACGCGCACGCACGGAGGGTGGGCATGGCGAACATCGACGAGATCCGGGCCGGGATCGGGCGGGCCAACCAGCAGGCCACCGAGAGCCTCGGCGCACTGAGGCACGCCCGCCAGGCCATCGAGGAGGCCGGCGCCGCGTTCTCGCAGAACATCTACGGCACCGCCCAGAACGACGCCGACGACGCCCGCGCCCGCTTCGCCGCCGCGTCGGAGAAGATCGACGAGGTCGAGCAGGCCCTGCACATCGCCATGCAGTCCGCCGACGACGTCGCCTCGCGGCTCTGACCGCGCCCGCCCGCCCCTGATGGCCCGTCGTCCGAACCGCCGCGAGCGGATCCGGTCCGCCTTCGACGGGTTCCACCGGGCGGCGTCGCGGGCACTGGGCGCGGCGGAGGGGCGCCGCGACCGGGCCGCGACCCGGCACGCCGAGGTCATGGCGGAGCTGTGGCTGCGCGAGACCGGGTACGACGCCGCGCGCCGCGACCCGGGGCTCTCCCGGTTGTTCGACAACCCGCGGCTCGACGGCGTCCTCACCCGGGTCGCCGAGGACCGGGCGCACGTGTTCGACCGCTGGCAGGGCGACTCCCCGCAGACGCTGTCGGAGATCGTCGCCGACGCCACCCCGGGTGCCGCCGGTGACGACCCGACCGACTGGAAGCCGGTCGCGGGTGCTGTGGAGCCGACCGGTCCGGTGCCGGAGATGTGGGTGCTCGGCACCGGCTCGGTGGAGGGTGGCGCCCCGTTCCGGGTCGCGGTCCCGCTGCTCGACGGCGCGCACCTGCAGGTGGTGTCGACGCCGCGCTCCCGCGACCGGGCCGAGGCGATGGTCGAGCAGCTGGTCCTGCGCACCGTGCGGTACTTCCGGCCCGGCGCGGTGAACGTGCACGTCTGGGACGTCGGCCAGCTCGCCGGCGCGCTGCCCGGGCTGTACCCGCTGACCCGCACCGGGCTGCTGACCGTGCACGACCCGACCCGGCTGGGGCGGCTGCTGGACCAGCTCGCCGACCGGATCCGCCGGGTGCAGACCCGGGTGCTCGCCGACGGCGCCACCTCGCTGCGCGAGCTCGCCGACCGCATGGGGGAGCGCCCCGAGGCGTGGCTGGTGGCGGTGCTCGTCGGCAACGGCCGCGAGCTGCCCGAGGCCGAGCTGCGTCAGCTGCAGCGGGTCGCGCGCGGCGGTGTCGCGGCGGGGGTGCAGCTGGTGCTGCTCGACGTCCCGGCGGCGCTGCCGCGTCCGGTGGAGACCGTCGACTTCGGGGACCCGCCGGGCGTCGACCCCGCCGACGACCGGCAGCCGGTCCCGGTGCGGACGTCGGTGACCGGGCCGCACGTGCTCGTCGAGCCGGACCCTCCGGTACCGGCCGACGACGTCACCGCGGTGTGCGAGGCGATCGCCGCCGGGCACGAGCAGTGGCGCGGACGGCTGGGCGCGTTCAAGGACATGCTGCCCCGGCGGCGTGGCGAGGGCCGCTCGCACGACGGGCTGAAGGTCGTCGTCGGGCACGAGGACGGCATCCCCGCCGAGCTGAGCCTCGACGACCACTCCCCGCACGCACTCGTCGGCGGGCCGAGCGGGTCGGGCAAGACGAACCTGCTGCTGGCCTGGATCGCCGGCCTCGCCGCGCACTACGGCCCCGACGAGGTCGAGCTGTACCTGCTCGACTTCAAGGAGGGGGTGTCGTTCACCCCGTTCGCCCCGGACCCCGACGGGCACCGCGCCGACCGGCTCCCGCAGGCCCGCCTGATCGGCGTCAACATCAACACCGACCGGGAGTTCGGGCTCGCGCTGCTGCGCCACCTCTCCGAGGTCATGCGCAGCCGCGCCGAGGCCGCCCGCCGGCACGGCGCGACCAAGCTGGCCGAGCTGCGGGCCGAGCGTCCGGACCTGCGGCTGCCGCGGATCGTCGCGGTCATCGACGAGTTCCAGTTCCTGTTCACCGGCCGGGACGCGGTCAGCGCCGAGGCGACCGCGCTGCTGGAGGACGTCGCCCGGCGCGGCCGCTCGCAGGGCGTGCACCTGGTGCTGGCCAGCCAGGACGTCTCCGGCATCGACGCGCTGTGGGGCCGTTCGGCGATCTTCGAGCAGTTCGTGCTGCGGATCGCGCTGCCCCGCGCGCGGCGGATCCTCGCCCAGGACAACGAGGCGGCGCTGGCGCTCCCGCGCTGGCACGCGATCGTCAACCACGACTCGGGCGTCGCGCACGGCAACCGGGTGGTCCGGCTGCCCGAGGCGGGCGGTCCGGTGGTCCGCGACGTCCAGGTGACCGCGTTCGCCGACTTCCCGGACACCCCGGAGCCGGTCGTCTTCGACGGTGCCCGCGCCCCCGGGTACGACGCGCTGGCCGCCCGGCTGCCCGCCGACGGTGTGCCCCGCGCGCTGGTCGGGCAGTTCGTCGACGTGCACGGCAGCCCCGCGGCCGCCGAGCTGTCCGACGGTCCCGGTCGCAACCTCGGGGTGATCGGGCCCGATGCCCGCGTCGCCGTCCCGCTGCTGTGCTCGGCCGTCCGCTCGGTGACGTCGTCGCTGCCCGACCCGGCCGGCGCGCAGATCGTGCTCGTGCCGCTGGTCCCGGACGCGGTGGCCGCCTCGGGCGCGCTCGCCCCGGATCTGCCCGGCACGGTGGAGAAGGTGTCCGCCGACGGGTTCGCCGCGCGCGTGGCCGAGCTGGCCGCGACGGTCCGCGCCCGGGCGGCGACGGGCGGCGGAGGGCATGCACCCCTGCTGGTCGTGGTGTTCGGCGCCGATGCCGCGGAGTCGATGCTGGACCGCGCCGGCACCGAGGACCTGCGGGCGCTGCTGCGTCACGGCCCGGGTGTCGGGGTGCACGTGCTGGGCTGGTGGCAGGGCGCGCAACGGTTGAAGATGCTGCTGGCCCCGCCGGGTGCGGCGATCGACGACCTGGGTGCCTGGGTGGCGACCGGCGTGCAGGGCACCGACCTGGTGGCGCTGCTGGGCGGTCAGCCGCTCGACTGGACGCCGACGCCGGGGCGCGCGCTGTTCCTCGACCGCTCCCGGCACGGACGCCCGCAGCTGGTCATCCTGACCGACGCCGGGGGTGGCGGCTCGGACACCTTCTCCGGTGGCGGCAGCTCGGACACCCTCGCCGGACGCGGTGGCTCGGGCACCCCCGCGGGTGGCGGCGGCTCGGGGACTCTCGCCGGAGGTGGGGCGTGAGTGCGGTGGAGCGTTACCGGGCGGTGGTGTCCGAGCTGGCCGGCGCCGTCGTCGACCTGCGGGAACACGACGCCCGGCGGGCCGAGGAGCTGCGCCGCGAGCTGCGTGGCACCGAGCGGGAGCTGCGCGAGGCCGCGGACCGGCTCACCCTGGCCCGCGGCATGTTCGAGCTGCGCTGGGAGGCCGCGTTGCAGCTGATGTGGGCGGCCGAGGAGCCGGGGCGGCCCCGGCCACGACCCGACCTGCGGGCCGACCCGGACGAGCACGCCGCGCTGGAGGAGGCCGCCGACGAGGCTCTGCGCGAGCTGCGCTCCTCGGGCGACCGGCGGCTGTTCCGCCTGCGCCGCGACGACGACTGACCCCGTCCCGCGCCCCGCATCGGGCCCGCGCCGCACCGGGCGGTCAGCCCAGCGGGACGACGCCCAGCAGCAGCGCGACCCCCAGCATCACCAGCGAGCAGACCGCGGCCCGCCAGATCACCTTGCGGTGGTGGTCGGCCAGGTTGACCTTCGCCAGCGAGACGAGCAGCAGCAGCGCCGGGACCAGCGGGCTGGTCATGTGCACCGGCTGGCCGATGATCGAGGCGCGGGCCATCTCCACCGGGGCGATGCCGTAGTGGCCCGCGGCCTCGGTGAGGATCGGCAGGATGCCGAAGTAGAACGCGTCGTTGGTGATGAAGAACGTCAGCGGCATGCTCAGCACCCCGGTGATCACCGCGAACCAGGAGCCGACCGACGGCGGCACGGCCGAGACGATCCCGTTCGCCATCGCCGTCACCATGCCGGTGCCCGACAGCACCCCGACCAGGACCGCGGCGGCGAACACCATGGACACGACGCCGACGATCGAGGTGGCGTGCGAGGTCACCGCCCGGAGCTGGTCCTCGGGCTTCGGGAAGTTCACGACCAGGGCGATCGCGGCGGCCGCGACGAACACCAGCGACAGCGGGAGGACGTCCATGCCCAGCAGCACCAGCAGCGCGACGGTGAGCCCCAGGTTGAACCAGATCAGCTTCGGCCGCAGGGTCGGGCGGTTCGGGTCGAGGGTGCCCCCGAGATCGTCGGAGACGTCGGAGGCGCCACCGGCGGAGCCCGACGCCGGGCGGTCGGCACCGTGCGTGCCGTCGGTGCCGGTGCCCCCGCCGACCAGGGCGGGCTCGCGCACCGCCACCATCTCGTCGGCGACGACCGACAGTGTGCGGCCCGAGGCGAGCAGCCGCTTGCGCTCGGAACGACCGAGCTGCCAGGCCAGCAGCAGCACCGTGGCGATGCCGGCCACCATGCCCGGGACCATCGGGTTGAACAGCTCCGAGGGGGACACGTTCAGCACCGTCGCGGCGCGGATCGTCGGGCCGCCCCAGGGCAGGATGTTGAGCACGCCGTTGGCGAGGTTGGCGACGACGGTCAGCACCACCGGGCTCAGCCCGAGCCGCAGGTAGATCGGCAGCAGCGCGGACACCGTGATGATGAAGGTGGTCGAGCCGTCGCCGTCGAGGGAGACGACCCCGGCCAGCACCGCGGTCAGCACGACCAGGCGCACCGGGTCGTTCTTCACCGTGCGCAGCACGAAGCGGATCAGCGGGTCGAACAGCCCGACGTCGATCATCGTGCCGAAGAAGATGATCGCGAAGAACAGCAGCACGGCCGTCGGCGCGAAGTCCTTGAAGGCGGACGAGATCGAGTCGACGACGCCGTCCTCACCCGGTTCGGACAGGCCGGTGCCGGTCACCACGAGGGCGAAGGTCAGCGGGACGAGGACCAGCGCCAGTGTCGGCGCGAGCCGCTTCGACAGGATCAGGTACATGAAGACCGCGATCATCGCGGACCCGAGAACGATGAGCATCGGTGCTCCTCTTCGACGGACGTGTCGAGGAGCAACGCTAGGTCCGGACCCCCGCCCCGGTCCCGCTTGCGGACACAGCCCACGTAGTGGTCGCTGCGTGCCCTGTGGTCGTTGTGGTCACGGGGTCACTCGTCGTCGGCGTCGTCCCGGGCCAGAAAGCTCGACAGCCGCTCGACGGCCGTCTCGAACTGCGGGTTCGCGTCGACGAAGGCGCGGAGCCGGTCGGCCAGCCACTCGACGCTGACCTGCTCGTCGCCGCGCCGGTCGACGAGCTCCTCGATGCCGCGGTCGGTGAAGTACATGCCGGCGAGGATACGGCGGGCACTGCTTGACCCGGACGCGACGGCATCGTTTTCGATGGGTCTCCCACCGCCTCGTGAGGAGACCCCATGTCCACCGCGCCGCCCGCGGCGACCGTCGCGCCGACCCCGGTCGGCGACCGTGCGCTCGCCCCCGACCTCGCCCGGGGGGCGATGCTGCTGCTGATCGCACTGGCCCACGCCCCTTGGTTCGCCTACACCTCGGAGCTGGGGGCCACGCTGCTGCACGCCGCGGACGGCGGGCCGGCCGACCGGATCGCCCAGATCGTGACGATCACCGCCGTCGACGGCCGGGCCTGGACGCTGTTCGGGTTCCTGTTCGCCTACGGCATCGGGCAGCTCTACGCCCGCCGCATCGCCGGTGGCGGCACCGATGCGCAGGCACGACGGCTGCTGCGCACCCGGCACTGGTGGATGCTCGCGTTCGGTCTGCTCCACGCGGCACTGCTGTGGCAGGGCGACATCCTCGGCACCTACGGCCTCCTCGGCCTGGTGCTGGTACCGCTGTTCCTGCACCGCAGCGACCGCACCCTGCGGACCGTGGCCGGCGTGCTGGTCGGACTCGCCGTCGTCGTCCCCACGGTGACCGGCGTGCTCGCACAGTTCACCGGCGGCGGCACGCCCACGGCCGTCGCGCAGCAGGTGGCCCTGTCCACGCCGGGCTGGCTCGCCACCCTGCCGTTGCGGCTCGGACTGTGGGTCGCGGCGCTCCCCGGGGCGTTCCTGACCCTGGTGATGCCCGCCGCGGTGCTGCTCGGGCTGCTCGCCGCGCGGCACCGCGTCCTGGAGGAGCCGGGCCGGTACCTGCCCCTGCTCCGCCGCACCGCCGTCGTGGGCATCGCCGTCGGCTGGTCGGCGGGGCTCGCCCAGGCGCTCGTGCACGTCGGCGTCGTCGTCCTGCCGGACCCGGGCGCGTTCGCCGGTCTGCACATCGCCACCGGGATCTTCGCCGCCCTCGGCTACGTCGCGGTGTTCGGCCTCGTCGCGCACCGGCTCGGCACCCGTCCGGTGGCGCCGCTGCCGGTCCGGGCCCTCGTCGCGCTCGGCCGCCGGTCGCTGAGCGGCTACCTGGCGCAGTCGCTGCTGTTCGTGCCGCTGCTCGCCGCCTGGGGCCTCGGGCTGGGTGCCCACCTCTCGGGCTGGTCGGCGTCGCTGGTCGCGGTGGGAGTGTGGCTGCTCACCGTCGTCGTCGCGTACCGGCTCGACCGGGCTGGTGTCCGGGGGCCCGCCGAGACCCTGCTACGACGGCTGACCTACCGCTCGGCCGCCCGTCGGTGACCCCGCTCCGGGGGTGGCGGCACGGTGGCCGCACCGTCACCGTCGGCGTGCGGTGGCACCGCGGAAGCGTCGGCGTGCGGTGGCACCGCGGACGGAGGATCCCACCGGCCCGCGGGAACCCCACCGAGGGGCCGCACTAGCGTCCGGTGCGGCCGCACCCGTGGCCCGCCGCCCCCGACCCACCGGAGTACCGATGTCCCGTACCGAGCCCCTCGCCCGCACCCTGCACGACGTCGGACTGGCCGCCTGGTTCGGCGGGTCGCTGATGGGCGTCACCGGACTGAACGGCGCGCTCGACGCCGTCGGCGACCCGGCCGAGCGCGAGCGGCTCGCCGGGGCCGGCTGGGGCCGGTGGGGCCGGATCGGCAGCGCCGCGATGGCCACCCACCTGCTCGGTGGCGCGGGCCTGCTGGTGCGCGACGTGGCCCGTGCCCGGCGCGAGCCCGCCGCCGCCACCGCCGCGGTCTCCCGGGCCGCGCTCACCGGCGCGGCGCTCGCCGCGACCGCCTACGCGGGTGCCCTGGGACGGCGTGCCGGGTCGGAGGCCCCGGCCGGCGCCGGTCCGGCCGCGCCGGAGCCTGCCCTGGCGCGCCGGATCCGGGCGGTCGAGTGGGCCGTGCCCGCGTTGACCGGGGCCGCGGTCGTCGTCGGTGCCGTGCGCGGACGCTGACCCCGCACAGCACGACGGCCGGGCGGGGGGAGTCCCCGGCCCGGCCGTCGTCGTCGCGTGTGCCCTAGCGGGCGAACGCCTTCTCGATCAGCTCGGCCTGCTCGACCTCGTGCACCTTCGACGAGCCGGCGGCCGGGGCCGCCATCCGCCGCCGGGACACCCGGGTGAAGTTGCCCTGCAGCTGCGGGAGCTTCTGCGGCAGCTCCAGGCCGTAGTACGGCCACGAGCCCTGGTTGGCCGGCTCCTCCTGGACCCAGCGGACGTCACCGGCGGCCTCGGGGTAACGCTCGAGGACGGCGGCGATCTCCTCGGCCGGCATCGGGTAGAGCCGCTCGACCCGGACCAGCGCGGCCTCGTCGACCGACTCGTCGCCGTTCTTGCGGCGCTTGTCGCGTGCCGCGGCCAGCTCCCAGTAGATCTTGCCGGAGCAGAAGAGTACCCGCTTCACGCCGGAGACGCGCTCGCCCTTGCCGGCGTGCTCGGGGTCGTCGATGACCGGGCGGAACCGGCCCTCGGTGAAGTCCGACAGCGGGCTGACGACCTGCTTGGCGCGCAGCATCCACTTCGGCGTGAACACCACCAGCGGCCGGCGCACCCCGTCCAGGGTGTGCTGGCGCAGCAGGTGGAAGTAGTTCGCCGGCTCCGAGGGCAGCGCGACGGTCATCGAGCCCTCGGCGCACAGCTGCAGGAAGCGCTCGATGCGCCCGGAGCTGTGGTCGGGGCCCTGGCCCTCCAGGCCGTGCGGCAGCAGCAGCGCGACGTCGGAGAGCTGGCCCCACTTGGCCTCGCCGGAGGAGATGAACTCGTCGATGATCGACTGGGCACCGTTGACGAAGTCGCCGAACTGGCCCTCCCACATCACGAGCGCGTCCGGGTTGGCGACCGAGTAGCCGTACTCGAAGCCGACCGCGGCGAACTCCGACAGTGCCGAGTCGTAGGGCAGGAACCGGCCCTGGCCCTCGGCCAGGTTGCGCAGCGGGAAGTACTCGGCGCCGGTGTGCCGGTCGATCAGGACCGAGTGCCGCTGCACGAAGGTGCCACGACGGGAGTCCTGACCGGACAGCCGGACCAGCCGGCCGTCCATCGCCAGCGAGCCGAGGGCGAGCAGCTCGGCGAAGGCCCAGTCGACGTCGCCCTCGCGGGACATCTTCTCGCGCTTGCGCAGCACGGGCTCGACCCGCTTGTGCACCGCGAACCCCTCGGGGAGGTTGGTGTGCACGTCGCCGATCCGGTGCACGACCTCGAGCGGGACCGAGGTGTCGAGGTCGGACGGGACGAGCTGCTCCGACTCGATCGACGGCGAGATCACCGGCGGGGTCTTCTCGAGCTCGCGCACCTCGTTGAAGACGTGCTCGAGCTGGTTGGAGAAGTCCTTGAGCGCCTGCTCGGCCTCCTCCATGGTGATGTCACCACGGCCGATCAGCGACTCGGTGTAGATCTTCCGGACGCTGCGCTTGGCGTCGATGATGTCGTACATCGACGGCTGGGTCATCGAGGGGTCGTCGCCCTCGTTGTGGCCCCGGCGCCGGTAGCAGATCATGTCGATCACGACGTCGTTGTTCCAGCGCTGGCGGTACTCGACGGCCAGCTTGGCGACCCAGACACATGCCTCCGGGTCGTCGCCGTTCACGTGGAAGACCGGTGCGCCGATCATCTTCGCCACGTCGGTGCAGTACTGCGAGGAGCGCGAGTGCTCCGGCGCGGTGGTGAACCCGACCTGGTTGTTGACCACGACGTGCACGGTGCCGCCGGTGCGGTACCCGCGCAGCAGCGCGAGGTTCAGCGTCTCGGCGACGACTCCCTGGCCGGCGAACGCCGCGTCGCCGTGCATGAGCACCGGCAGCACGGTGAAGCCGCCGTCGCCCTTGTCGAGCAGGTCCTGCTTGGCGCGGACGATGCCCTCCAGCACCGGGTCCACGGCCTCCAGGTGCGACGGGTTCGCGGTCAGCGAGACGGCGGTCTCGCCGTCGCCGAACATCCGGAAGTACTTGCCCTCGGCGCCGAGGTGGTACTTCACGTCGCCGGAACCGTGCGCCTGGCCCGGGTCGAGGTTGCCCTCGAACTCGCGGAATATCTGGCTGATCGGCTTGCCGACGATGTTGGCCAGCACGTTGAGCCGGCCGCGGTGCGGCATGCCGATGACGACCTCGTCGAGCTCGCGCTCGGCGGCCTTGTCCAGCACGGCGTCGAGCAGCGGGATGACGGTCTCGCCGCCCTCCAGCGAGAACCGCTTCTGCCCGACGTACTTGGTCTGCAGGAAGGTCTCGAAGGCCTCGGCCGCGTTCAGCCGGGACAGGATGTACTTCTGCTCCGAGGAGTCCGGCTTGACGTGCGGGACCTCGATGCGCTCCTCGAGCCACTTGCGCTGCTCGGGGTCGGCGATGTGCATGTACTCCGTGCCGATGGTGCGGCAGTAGGAGTTGCGCAGCAGGCCGAGCACGTCGCGCAGCTTCATGTGGCTCTGCCCGCCGAACCCGCCGACCGCGAAGTCGCGGTCGAGGTCCCACAGGGTCAGGCCGTGGCTGAGGACGTCGAGGTCGGGGTGGCGGCGCTGGCGGTAGTTTAGCGGGTCGGTGTCGGCCATCAGGTGGCCGCGGGTCCGGTAGGACTCGATCAGCTCCAGCACGCGGGCGGTCTTGTCGACCTCGCCCTCGGGGAAGTCCTGCACCCAGCGGACCGGCTCGTACGGCACCCGCAGCGAGGCGAAGACGTCGTCGTAGAAGCCGTCCTCGCCGAGGAGCAGCTGGTGGATCCGGCGCAGGAAGTCGCCGGACTCGGCGCCCTGGATGATCCGGTGGTCGTAGGTCGAGGTCAGGGTGATGATCTTGGAGATGCCGAGCTCGACGAGCCGCTCCTCCGACGCACCCTGGAACGCGGCCGGGTACTCCATCGCGCCGACGCCGATGATCGCGCCCTGGCCCACGGTCAGCCGCGGCACCGAGTGGTTCGTGCCCAGCGTGCCCGGGTTGGTGAGGCTGATCGTGGTGCCGGAGAAGTCCTCGGCGGTCAGCTTGCCCTCGCGGGCCTTGCGGACCATGCCCTCGTAGGCCTGCCAGAACTGCGCGAACGACATGTTCTCGCAGCCCTTGATGGACACGACGATCAGCGTGCGGCTGCCGTCCTTGCCCGCCATGTCCATGGCCAGGCCGAGGTTCACGTGCTCCGGCGTGGCGACCGAGGCCTTGCCGTCGGTCTCGACGAAGTGCCGGTTCATGTTCGGGAAGTCGGCCAGGGCCCGGACCAGCGCGTAGCCGATCAGGTGCGTGAACGACAGCTTCCCGCCGCGGGTGCGCTTGAGGTGGTTGTTGATGACGATGCGGTTGTCGGCCAGCAGCTTGGCCGGGACCGCACGGACGCTGGTCGCGGTCGGCAGCGTGAGGGACGACGTCATGTTCTTGGCGATGGCGTTCGCGGCACCGCGCAGCGGGGTGGTGGTCGCGCCACCCCCGTCCTGCGCCGGCTTCGCGGCCTTGGAGCCGCTGCCCGCGGCCGGCTTGGCCGACGACCCGTTCGACGACGCCGGTGCCGGGGCGCTCGCGGTGCGCAGGCGCTCCTCGGCGGGCGGCGGCTCGGCCTTCGGGGTGACCGGCGGCGGGACGTCGCGAGAGGTGGCGGTGCCGTTGCCCCCGGCCTTCCCGCCGTTCGTCACGGCCTTCTGGGCCGGGGCGTCGCCGGAGCCGGCCGCGCCGGTCCCCTTGCTGCTCACGGTGCCGCTTCCGGCGCCGTTCCCGGTGCCGTGCCCACTGCCCTGGTCGTCCTCGGTGCCCGCGCCGCGGGTGACACCACCCGAGGAGGTCGGGGCGGAGCCGTTGCCGGAGGAGGTGTCGTCGGACTCCTCGGTCCCGACGGACGACGAGGAGGAGGCCTTCTCACCGCCCTTGCCGTAGTCGGCGAAGAACTCGTGCCAGGCCGGGTCCACGGCCGACGGGTCCTCCTGGAAGCGCTGGTACATCTCCTCGACGAGCCACTCGTTCGGACCGAAGTCGCTCGCCTGATGGGAGGTACTGCTCGATGACACTCTGCGTCAACCGCCTTGATAGCTGCTCGATTTTTCGCGACCGGCTACCAGGTTAGTCCCCTTGGCGCGAGACCGGGCAGTGTGCCGGGTCCCACTTCGTGATCGTTTCGTGATCGACCGCCCGCGGACGGCGAGCGGCACGATTCAGAAGCCGGGCGGGGAGCCGAGCACGTCGACCACGGAGGTCTGCGTGGTCGTCTCGGCGACGACGGTGCCGACCGGCGGGCCGACGCGGGCCGGGCGCCGGACGGTGTCGCGCTCGCCGGCGTACTGCCCGTCGACAGGGGAGATCAGCAGCTCGGTGCGGACCGGCCCGTCGTCGTGGACGAGGGTGGGGTGCCGCTCGCCGTCGAGGTTGTCGGTCTCGCCGAGGGAGACGGCGGGCATCCGGCGCAGCGCGGCGTACAGCACCGCGCGCAGCTCGGCGGGGACCCGGCAGGTCCGCAGCGCGCTCACGGCGCTGGGGAACGGGCCGGTGTAACCGCGGCCGGGCGGGCTGTCGGCGATCAGCCGGTCCAGCATCGCCGCCGGGTCGCGGGGCAGGCCGGCGAGGAACGCCTCGGTCGGGTTGGCCCACGAGCCGACCTTCGCGGCGGGCCGGTGGCCGTGGAGCTCGGCGTAGAAGTCCCCGTGCGGGGCGCGGAAGCGGCCGGTGGGCCACTGGTCGGCGATGTCGAAGCCGTCCTCGATCGCCGCCGCGCCGTCACCGCACAGCCAGTGCACGCGGCCGGTCAGCTCGCGGTCGAGCAGCCAGTCCTGGGCCGGGTCGAGCGGCGTCCACTGCTGGAGCAGGTGCTCGCTGTAGTGGACACAGAGCTCGTCGCGGGCGAAGCAGGTCCCCATCCACCAGGCGTGCGTCGCCGTGTGCCGGTACTGACCGGGGGAGATCGGCTCGTCGGAGGTCCGGATGGCGAGCTCCAGCAAGTCGGTCTCCTCGTCATGTCGCGAGTCCTGTCGCGGGTGCCCCGCCGGGGGTTGCCCGGAGCACCGTGAACCGTGGATGACGTCACACATTCTCTACGCCCCGCCTACGAGCCGTGACAGGACCCCCCGGTACTGGGCCGAACGGCGCAATGTCGCAGGTCCCTCCGTCGGGGGGCGGCGTGGCGCTCACGCGGCCGCGCCGCGGCCGGACGGCCGGAGCCCGCGGTGGCGTCCGGCGCGACGGCGGACGGGTCCTGGCCCGCGCAGGCGGTGCGGCCCGGAGAGCCCGGCGAACCGGGCTCCGGCCACGACCGCGTCGCGCTCGTCGGGGGTGAGGTCCTGACCAACGGTGCTGTCGACCACGTCACCCAGATGAGCACGCCCGCGCGGGCCCGGCAAGCCGGGACCCGGGACGTCGACCCAGGACATCGGCCCAGGACGTCGACCTACGACATCCAGGTCTTGAGCTTCTCGAACGTGTGGTTCACGTCGTTGGTCATCGGGTTCACGTGCAGGTGGGTGATCCCGTTCTCGCGCAGGGCGGCGATCCGCTCGCGGACGTGCCCCTCGGGGCCGATCAGGGTGACCTTGTCGATGAAGTCGGCGGGGAGGGCGGCCATGGCCTCCTCCTTCTTCCCGTCCAGGTAGAGGTCCTGCACGGTCTTCGCCTCGTCGGCGTAGCCCTGCTTGGCGAACACGGTGTTGTAGAAGTTCTTCCCGCGCGCCCCCATGCCGCCGATGTAGAGCGCGTAGAGGCCGCGGGCGGCCTGGCGGGCGGGCTCGAAGAACTCCTCCTCGAGCGCGACGATCCCGCCGCCGGTGATCTGCAGCGGACCCAGCTCGGGGGCGCGCTTGGCGTAGCCGGCCTGCAGCGCGGGCCCGAAGACCTCCTGGATCTTCTCCGGCAGCACGACGTGCGGGAGCCAGCCGTTCGCCAGCTCCGCGGTCATCTCCAGGTTCTTCTCGCCCAGCGCGGCGACCCAGACCGGGATGTCGGCGCGCTTCGGGTGGTTGATGATCTTCAGTGGCTTGCCGAGGCCGGTGCCGCCGGGCAGCGGGATCGGGTAGAGCCCGTCGTTGGTGAGCTTCTCCTCCCGCTTCCAGACCTTGCGGCAGATCTCGATGATCTCGCGCGTGCGCCCGACCGGCTTGTCGTAGGCGACCCCGTGGAAGCCCTCGATGACCTGCGGGCCGGACGCGCCGAGGCCCAGGTTGAACCGACCGTCGGACAGGGCGTCGAGGCCGGCCGCGGTCATCGCGGTCAGGGTCGGGGTGCGCGAGTAGATCGGCAGGATCGCCGACCCGATCTCGAGACGCTCGGTGCGGGCGGCGAGGTAGCCGAGCAGGGAGACGGCGTCGAACGAGTACGCCTCGGCGGCCCAGACGACGTCGAGGCCGGCGCGTTCCATGTCGGTGACGGCGTCCGCGTTGCGGATCGGGTCGTCGCCGTAGGGGAGGACGGTGGAGAGCTTCACTCCCCGTTCAGTACTCACAAGTTACTCGTCGGTCAAGTCCGGGCCGGGGCGGAACCCGAATCCGAACAGGGGGGTTAACCGCACTGCCCGCGGGGTAGGGGTGCCGCGACAGTGGGACGCATGACGCTCGAGGCCGCACCACCCCGCAGCACGTCCGAGAAGCGGACGCCCGCTCCGATCGTCGACGGGCAGCGCCCGCCCGGCGCGATGTTCCTGGTCGGACTGTTCGTGATCCTCCCGACGCTCGCGCTGTTCGCCGCCGTCCCGCTCGCCTGGGGCTGGGGTCTCGGGTGGGTCGACGTCGCGCTGTTCGTCGTCTTCTACGCCGTCAGCGGCCTGGGTGTGACCGTCGGTTTCCACCGCTACTTCACCCACGGCTCGTTCAAGGCGAACCGTCCGCTGCGGATCGCCCTGGCGATCGCCGGCAGCATCTCGCTGCAGGGCAGCGTGCTCGACTGGGTCGGCGACCACCGCCGCCACCACGCGTTCTCCGACAAGGAGGGCGACCCCCACTCGCCGTGGCTCTACGGCACCGGCGCCTCGGCGCTGGTCAAGGGCTTCTGGCACTCGCACCTGGGCTGGCTGTTCGACCGCGACCTCACCAACATGAAGCGGTTCGCCCCGGACCTGCTCGCTGACCGCGACATGATGCGCGTCGAGAAGGCGTTCCCGCTGATCGTCGTCTTCAGCCTGGCGGGCCCGGCGCTCATCGGCGGTCTGGTGACCATGTCCTGGTGGGGCGCGTTCACCGCGTTCTTCTGGGCCGGTCTGGTCCGCGTCGCGGTGCTGCACCACGTCACCTGGTCGATCAACTCGATCTGCCACATCTGGGGCGAGCGCCCCTTCGCCTCCCGTGACAAGTCCGCCAACGTCTGGTGGCTGGCGGTCCTGTCCTTCGGCGAGTCCTGGCACAACCTGCACCACGCCGACCCGACCTGCGCCCGGCACGGTGTGAAGAAGGGCCAGATCGACATCTCGGCCGCCGTCATCCGCGGCTTCGAGAAGCTCGGCTGGGCGACCGCCGTCCGCTGGCCCACCACGCGCCGCCTCGAGAAGCTCTCGCAGAAGCCGGTGCCTGCCGCGGCCTGACCCGTCCGCGTCATACGCCCGACGCCCCCGGTGCCCCGTGCGCCGGGGGCGTCGTCGTGTCCGGGGGGGGGCTAGCGGCGACGCCGGGCCGGTCGCCGCTTCGCCGCCGTCGACGCGGGGCGGCGCGCCGGCGCGGCCGGTGGCTCGCTGCGCCGGGTCCGGGTGCTGTGTGCCGAGCGGCCGCGCACGATCCCGATGAACTCCTCCATCAGGTCGCTGTTCTCGGCGTCCGGCCAGGTCAGCGCGACGCCGGAGCCCGGCGCGTCGACCAACGGCCGGTAGGTGAGGTCCCGGCGGTGGTGCAGCCGGGCCAGCGACTGCGGGACGACCAGCAGCCCGACCCCCGCCGCGACGATCTCGACCGCCTCGGCCGTCGTCGGCGGGGTGTACTCCGCGGCCCGGCCGGGCGGCCCGTCGGGCCAGTCGAGGGTGTCGTCGCCGGTGCGCAGGACGATCTCGTCGGTCAGGTCGGCGACGGTCACCTCGTCGGCCGCGGTCACCACGTGCTCCTTCGGGACCACCACCACGGTCGTCTCGGTGTAGAGCGGGATCGCGTGCAGTCCGGTCCGGTCGATCGGCAGCCGGGCGACGGCCGCGTCCACCGTGCCCGCGCGGACCAGGTCCGCGGCCTCGGCCGGGCTCACCGTGTGCAGCTCCAGGGGGACCCCGGGGCGGCGCTCGGCCCACATCCGGGTCCACTTGCCGGGGGTGACGCCCGGGACGTAGCCGAGGTGGAAGGACGTGGCGGTCACCGGTCGAGGCTAGCCGCCTAGCCTGGTGACATGACGCGCCAGAGGTCCGCCCAGACGATGAAGCCCGCGACCGCGGCGAAGAAGCTCGGTGTGCTCCTCGACGCCACCCCCGCCGACTTCCGCGAGGGGGTCGTCTCCCGCGACGAGCTCGACGCGCTGCAGGCCGACCCGCCGGAGTGGCTGCGCGAGCTGCGCGCCACCGGGCCGCACCCGCGCCCGGTCGTCGCGGACCGGCTCGGGGTGTCGATCTCGGGACTGGCCCGCGCCGGGATCACCGAGCCGCTGACCACCGAGCAGATCGCCGCGATCAAGGCCGAGGAGCCCGAGTGGCTGGCCCGTGAGCGCGCCACCCGCGCCGAGAGCCAGCGCGAGGCCGCTCGGCTGAAGGCCGAGCAGCAGAAGAACTAGCACGAGGACCGGAACCGTCCTCGTCCGCCGCCAGGCTCGGGGCATGACGAGCTACCTGCTGGTTCCCGGGTTCTGGATCGACGCGACGGCATGGAGCGCGGTCGCGGGCGACCTGCGCGCCCGCGGGCACGACGTCACCGCGCTCGACCTCGGTCACGGGCCCGGGGCCACCGCCCGGACCCGCGTCGACGACGTGCTCGCCGCGCTGGGTGGCGCGGGCGAGCCGGTCGTGCTCGTCGGTCACAGCGGCGCGGGCCCGGTCTGCGCGGCGGCGGCCGAGCGGGCCCGGGACCGGGTCGCGCACCTGGTGTTCGTCGACACCGGACCGCTGCCCGACGGGGTCGCGCAGATCGACTTCACTCCGCCCGACGCGCAGGCCGCGACCCGGGCGACCCTCGCCGAGCACGGTGCACTGCCGATGCCGTCCCGCGCCGAGCTCGACGCCGCGGGCAGCAGCACCGCAGGCATCCCCGACACCGTCTTCGACGACGTCCGTGCCCGCTCGACGGCCGAGCCGCCCGGGGTGGTGCTCACCGGCGCCCGTCGCGGAACGCCCGATCCCTCGCTGCCGAAGACCGTCGTGGCCTGCAGCTTCACCCCCGCCGATGCCCGCGAGCTGATCGACGCCGGGGTGCCCGGGTTCGCGGAGATGGACGGTCCGGAGTGGACGTTCGTGGCGCTGCCGACGGGGCACTGGCCGATGCTCTCCGCGCCGTCGGAGCTCGCGGGGGTGTTCGACGGGCTGGGGTGATCCCGCCCGTCGCGCATTCCGGTCGCGCCGCCGCTCTGCCGTCCCGTCCCGGCCCGCCGCCCGGCCCGGCGGTCGGCCCATCGCCCGGCCCGCCGGTTGGCCCGCCGCCCGGCTCGCCGGTCGGCCCATCGCCCGGCCCGCCGCCCGCCCCGCTGTCCGGCCCGCCGGTCGCCGAGATGCAGCTCAGCGGGCCGTGGAGATCGACAGCTCCCGCTGAGCTGCATCTCGACGACCCTCGGATGTCGCGATGCGGGTCAGGGCTGTGCGCACGTGCGCCGGGGCAGCCCTCGGCTGCATCGCGGCGCGGTCGAGTCGTATCAGCACTCCTTGCTCAAAGTATCTTGATAAAGGTATGTTGACTTCTGTGCCGAAGGAGCCCTACACCCTCACCGACCCCGCGCGGCTGCGCGCGCTGTCCCATCCGCTGCGGGTGGAGCTGCTGGAGGTGGTCGGGCTCGAACGGACCGCGACGGCCACCCGGTGCGCCGAGCTCACCGGCGAGAGCGTGGCCAGCTGCGCGTACCACCTGGGGATCCTCGCCAAGTACGGCTTCGTCGAGCCGGCCGAGGGCGGCCGCGGCCGGGAGAAGCCCTGGAAGCTCGTCCGCTACGGCCAGTCCTGGGGCGTCGAGGACGGCATGGAGCCGGAGACCGCGATGGCGGCGGAGACGCTGTCGGAGGTCTACGTCGACCGGGTCGCCGAGAAGATGAAGCGGTGGTTCCGGCGCGCCGGGGCCGAGGCACCCGAGTGGCGTGAGGGTGCCGGGTTCTCGGCGGGCTCCACCTGGATGACCGCTGAGGAGCTCGGCGCGCTGCACGACGAGCTGATCGCCGTCTCGCGACGGTTCGAGCAGCGGCAGCACGACCCGTCGGTCCGTCCGCCGGGGGCACGTCCGGTCGAGTTCTTCTTCGGCACGTGGCTCCCGCGACCGCCGCACGAGATCACCCCGTCCGAACCGCCGGGAGGCGGGTCGTGATCGAGGACCACTGGGCCCGGCTCGCGCGGGCGCGGATGGCGGACCTGCACCGCGAGGCCGAGGCTCACCGTCTCGGTCGCGGCCGCCCCCGTCCGCGGGTGCGGGACTCCCTGCACTCCGCCTACGCCCGTCTGTGGTGGGCCGTCCGCCCGCGTGCCGGGACCTGGGCCCCACGGCTGCTGCAGCACTGACGCCCCGGTCCACGGGACGCCCGTCGACCGGCACCGCCGGCGCCGACCCGCCGAGATGCAGCTCAGCGGGAGTTGTGGATCTCCCCAGCCCGCTGAGCTGCATCTCGGTGTCCGGAATGCGTCGAGATGCAGCTCAGGGTCCGTGCGGGGGGCCGGACATGACGACGCCCGGGCCGGTGACCCGGCCCGGGCGTCGTGACGTGCTGCTACGCGACGATCAGACGTCGTAGCGGTCGGCCATCATGACCTTGTCCCAGGCGGCGACGAAGTCGCGGACGAACTTCTCCTTCGCGTCGTCGGAGGCGTAGACCTCGGCGACGGCGCGCAGCTCGGAGTTCGACCCGAAGACCAGGTCGGCGCGGGTGCCGGTCCACTTGACGTTCCCGGAGGCGTCGACGGCCTCGAAGGAGTCGTCGTCGCCGGCCACCGAGCGCCACTGGACGTCGCCGGCCAGCAGGTTGGTGAAGAAGTCGTTGGACAGCGTGCCGACCCGGTCGGTGAACACGCCGGCCGTCGACCCGCCGGTGTTGGCGCCCAGCACGCGCAGGCCGCCGACCAGCACGGTCATCTCCGGGGCGGAGACGCCGAGCAGGTTCGCGCGGTCGACGAGCAGGAACTCGCCGGGCAGGGTGTGGCCCTTGCCGCGGTAGTTGCGGAAGCCGTCGGCAGTGGGCTCCAGGTAGGAGAACGACTCGACGTCGGTCTTCTCCTGGGTGGCGTCGGTCCGCCCCGGGACGAACGGCACGGTGATGTCGTGCCCGCCGTCCTTGGCGGCCTTCTCCAGGGCGGCGGCACCGGCCAGCACGACGAGGTCGGCGAAGGAGATCTTCTTGCCGCCGGTCAGGGAGCCGTTGATCTCGGACTGGAGCGACTCCAGCGCCGAGACGACCTGGCGCAGCGTGTCGGGGTCGTTGACCTCCCACTGCAGCTGCGGCTCCAGGCGGATGCGGCCGCCGTTGGCGCCACCGCGCTTGTCGGACTGGCGGAACGACGAGGCCGCGGCCCAGGCGGTCTTGATCAGGTCGGTGACCGACAGGCCGGACTCCAGGACCTTCGCCTTGATCGACGCGACGTCGTCGGCGTCCACCAGCGGGTGGTCGACGGCCGGGACCGGGTCCTGCCACAGGAGCTCCTCCTGCGGCACCCAGGCGCCGATGTAGCGCTCCTTCGGGCCCATGTCGCGGTGGGTCAGCTTGTACCAGGCGCGACGGTAGGTGTCCTCGAACTCGGACGGGTTGTCCAGCCAGCGACGGGTGATCTCGCCGTAGACCGGGTCCACGCGCAGCGCGACGTCGGTGACCAGCATCCGCGGCTTGCGGTTCGGGTAGCCGGGCTCGGGGTCCGGGATGACCTCCGGGCCGTCCTTGGCGACGAACTGCCTGGCGCCGGCCGGCGACTCCTCCAGCTCCCACTCGTAGGCGTAGAGGTGCTTGAGGTAGTCGTGGCTCCACCGGTTCGGGGTGCGGGTCCAGATGACCTCGAGCCCGGATGTGATGGCGTCGCGGCCCTTGCCCTTGCCGTAGTTCTGCTTCCAGCCCAGGCCCTGCTCGGTGATGTCGGCGGCCTCCGGCTCGGGGCCGACGTTGCCGTTCTCGTCGGGGTTGGCGGCACCGTGGGTCTTGCCGAGGGTGTGGCCGCCGACGATCAGCGCCGCGGTCTCCTCGTCGTTCATCGCCATCCGGCCGAAGGTCTCGCGGATGTCGCGCGCGGCGGCGATCGGGTCACCGCTGGCGTCCGGGCCCTCCGGGTTGACGTAGATCAGGCCCATGTGCGACGCGCCGAGCGGCTTCTCCAGCTCGCGGTGGGCGAAGTCCTTGCTGCCGCCGTAGCGCGCCTCGTTGCCCAGCCAGACGTTCTCCGAGCCCCAGTACACGTCCTCGTCGGGCTCCCACACGTCGGCGCGGCCGCCGGCGAAGCCGAACATCGGGAAGCCGGAGATCTCGTGCGCGCGGTTGCCCGCGAAGACCATCAGGTCGGCCCAGGAGACCTTGCGGCCCCACTTCTGCTTGACCGGCCAGAGCAGCCGGCGGGCCTTGTCCAGGTTGCCGTTGTCCGGCCAGCTGTTCAGCGGGGCGAAGCGCTGCATGCCGGCGCCCGCGCCGCCGCGGCCGTCGTAGGTCCGGTAGGTGCCCGCGGAGTGCCAGGCCATCCGGATGAAGAACCCGGCGTAGCTGCCGTGGTCGGCCGGCCACCAGTCCTGCGAGGTGGTGATGACGGCGTCGACGTCGCGCGCGAGCTCGTCGAGGTCGACGGTCGCGAACTCCTTCGCGTAGTCGAAGTCCGGCTCCATCGGGTCCGACGCGGGAGCGTGCTTGCGGAGGATCTTCAGGTTGAGCTGGTTGGGCCACCAGCTCTGGTTGCCGCCACCCTCGGTGGGGTGCGCGATGCGACCGGCGGCGACGGGGCAACCGCCGTCCTGCTCGCGGTTCATCTCGCTCTCGACGGTGGGGTGCTCGTCAGACACGGGACATCCTCTCGGGATCAGTGGATGAGCAGTCGGGGCACCGTCCCCAGTAGACGACCTCGGCCTCGTCGATCACGAAGCCGCTGTCGTCGGAGGCGGTGAGACAGGGTGCGGAGCCGACGGCGCAGTCGACGTCGGCGATGGCGCCACAGGATCGGCAGACCACGTGGTGGTGGTTGTCGCCGACCCGCGCCTCGTACCGCGCGACGGAGCCGGTGGGCTGGATCCGTCGGACCAGCCCTGAGGAGTGCAGCGCACGCAGCACGTCGTAGACGGCCTGGTGCGACACCTCCCCGAGGTCCTCCCGCACGACACGGATGATCGACTCCGTGTCCGCGTGCTGGTGGGAGTGGACCGCCTGCAGCACGGCCAGGCGAGGACGCGTCACGCGCAGCGACGCTCCACGCAACATGCCCTCGTAGTCCGATGCGTTCGACACGGCGGCGAGCCTGCCCGCTTTTCTTGAGTCAGTCAAGTTTCGGCGTGTCTCAGTATGAGACCGGCGCCACATCACCTGGAACGGTGGCCGGAGGTCCTTCTCGACGATCTTGCCGGTCGGGCTGCGAGGGGGCCCCGACAGGGCGTCGACGGTCGTCGGACATGTGAACGACGCGCGGTGGGCGCGCGCATGAACCGGCAGGTCCTCGGGGTCGATGCGGGCGCCGGGGGAGGGTGCGACGCAGGCCTTCGGCGCCTCGCCCCGGCGGTCGTCGGGCGCCCCGATGACGGCGACGTCGCCGACGCCGGCCGGGCGTCCGTGTCATCACGATCCGCGCGCCCCGGGCCGGCGCGACGAACGCGTCGCTGGTCCCGTCGACGTGGAACAGCGGCATCGCGCCCTGTGTGACGTCGGACGGGGCCCGGGCGTCAGTGGCAGGCGGCGGGGAAGGCGGGCCGCAGGTCGAGGGGGTTGATGTAGTCGCGGTAGCGCGCGACCAGATCGCCGTCGAAGGTGACCACCGCGACGTAGGAGATCGCGGCCGGGGTCCCGTCGGCGAAGTGGCCGGTCGAGGACCACTCGGCGGTCAGGGTGTCGCCGCCCTCGTGGATCCGCAGGTCGTGCATCCCGCCGTCGAGGGTCGGGAGATCGGGCACGGTGCGCATCCAGGCCTCGATGGCCTCCCGGCCCTCGACGCGTGTGGGCATCCCCTCCGGGGCGAACGGGAACTCGTGCACGGCGTCCTCGCGGTACATGGCCATGAACGTCTCGACGTCCTCCCGGTGGAAGGCCTCGAGGCCGGTGGTCAGCAGTCGGACCCGGTCGCCGGTGGACGTGGACATCGCATCCCTCCGTTCCTTCGACGGAACGGTGCCGTTCCGTTTTGGTGTCCGAGGCTGGGTCGACGACCGACGGAACGCAAGCGTTCCGTCGGCGGCTAGGATGTCGGCGTGACGCTCCGACGAACCACCGGCGGCGGATCGGTGCTGCGCCCCCGTGTCACCGAGGCGATCGTGTCCGCGGCCTTCGCCGAGCTGGCCGCGTCCGGGTACGCCCGCCTGTCGATGGAGGCGGTCACCCGGCGTGCGGGTGTGGGCAAGGCGGCGCTCTACCGCCGCTGGTCGTCGAAGGAGCAGATGCTGGCCGACCTGGTCCGCCAGGCCGTCGCCGACACCTTGCCGCCCGCCCCGGCGACCGGGGCGTTCCGCAGCGACCTGCGTGAGCTGCTCGGTGCCCTGCGCGACCAGGTGGCCACCCCGGTGGTGGCGGCGGTGGTCCCGACGCTGCTCGCCGAGCTCCGCCACACCCCGGCGCTGGCCGAGGTGCTGCAGACGGACGTGGCCGGTCCGCGGCGGGAGGTCGGCGTGCAGATGCTCCGCGCGGCGATCGCGCGGGGGGACCTGCCGCCGTCGGTGGACGTCGATCTCGCGGTCGACCTCCTGATCGCCCCGCTGCTGTTCCGGGTGCTGGTCACGGGGGCGGCGTGCGACGACCCGTACCTGGACACGCTCGCCGCGGCCGTCGAGGCGGCGGTCCGCGCCACCGTGTAGCGGTCGGGGCCCCGACGGCCACGGTCCGGTCGGTCCCGCGCCGCCCGGAACGGTGCGGGGCCCGCCTCCCGCCGCGATCCCGGGCTGGGCGAGGATTGGCGGCAGGCGATGCCCCGGTGCGAACCCCGGGGCGCGACGCGAGACGGACGGAGACCGGAGTGCAGGAGACCGCGTCCACGGACCCGGCGACGGCGGCCGGGAGCGGGCGGATCGTCGTCGAGGGGCTCGGCAAGAGGTTCGGCCCGGTCGAGGCCGTGCACGACCTGTCGTTCACCGTCGAGCCCGGCTCGGTGACCGGGTTCCTCGGGCCCAACGGCTCGGGCAAGACGACGACGCTGCGGATGATCCTCGGCCTGGTCGTGCCCAGCACCGGGCGCGCGCTCGTCGACGGGGTGCCGTTCTCCGCGCTGGTCTCGCCCGGCCGCGTCGTCGGCGCGGTGCTGGAGGTGCAGGGGGTGCATCCGCGACGCACCGCCCGCGCACACCTGCGCGCCGCGGCCGCCGCGATCGGCGTGCCCGACACCCGGGTCGACGAGGTGCTCACCCTGGTGGGCCTGGCCGCCGCCGCGGACCGCTCGGCGGGTGGGTTCTCGCTCGGCATGAACCAGCGGCTGGCCCTGGCGGTGGCACTGCTCGGCGACCCGCGCATCCTCGTGCTCGACGAGCCGGGCAACGGCCTGGACCCCGACGGCATCGCCTGGCTGCGCTCGTTCCTGCAGGCCTTCGCCGCGTCGGGGCGCAGCGTGCTCGTCTCCTCCCACCAGCTGGCCGAGATGGAGCTGACCGCGCAGCGGCTGGTCGTCATCGACCGTGGTGCCTGCCGCTTCGACGGCACCGTCGCCGAGCTGCGCGCCGGCCACGGCTCGCGCGTGCTCGTGCGCGCCGCGGACCCGGCCCGGCTGGCCGAGGCGCTCGCCACGGACGGGATCACCGAGATCGACCGCGTCGACGACGGCGTGCTGGCCGTCGGCGGGGCCGACGCGGTCCGCGTCGGGGACCTGGCGCTCGCCGCGGGCGTCGCCGTGTACGGGATGAGCGAGGAGCGGGCCGGGCTGGAACAGATGTTCCTGCGCCTGCTCGCCGGGGAGGAGCAGCGCTGATGGCGACCGTGAGCCTCGACCGCTTCCGCGCGGTGCTGACCGCGGAGGTCCGCAAGACCCTGTCCACCCGGGTGTGGTGGCTGCTGTTCCTCCCGGTGCTGCTGCTCGCGCTGGCCCAGAGCCTGCTCGGCAGCATCCTGCAGCTGCTCGTGCCGCAGGCCACCGAGACCTCCTCGATCCTGATGCTCGCGGGCCTGGCGTCGGCCCTGACCATGACCGCGATCGTCGGCGCCGCCTTCGGGACCCTGCTGGGCACCGGCGACTTCCGGCACCGCACGGTCACGCTGGCCTACCTGACCGGGTCCCGGGGCCAGGTGCTCGCGGCCAAGGCGGTGATCGCCGCCGTCGTCGCCGGGCTGTACGCACTGGCCCTCGTCGTGGTCGGCCCGCTGCTCGGCGGTGCGACGCTCGGCGGCCAGCAGCTCCCCGACCTCGGCCGGCTCGCCGGGCTGGGCGCGATCGGGATCCTGGTGTGCGCGCTGTGGGGGGTGCTCGGCGTCGCCGTCGGGACCCTGGTCACCAACCAGGCCGGGGCGCTCGCGCTCACCGTCGGCTACCTGCTGATCGGGGAGAACCTGATCGCCGGGGCGCTGCGCGCGGGCGACGGGTCCTCGCTCGGCGACCCGTCGGTGTTCGCCCGGCTGACCCCGTTCCTGCCCGGCAACGCCGGTGACCTCGCGGTCTGGGAGCCGGTCGTGAGCTCGGCGGGGCTGGGCGCGCAGTCCCGGTTCGTCCTGGAGTTCCTGGCCGGGGTCAGCGCCCCGCCGCCCGGCTGGGTCGGGCTGCTGGTCCTGGCGGCCTGGACGGCCGCAGGGATCGCGCTGGCCGCCGTCGTCGGGGCACGGCGGGACATCACCTGAGCAGTGCCGCTGCGCGTCCCGTCGATCAGTGCATGAGCGTTGTCCGCCCAGCTACCGGCAGCGCTCATGTACTGATCGACAGCGGAGCGCCGGGTCCGTGGGGGTGGTGCGGAGGAGCTGCCGCCGTCGACGGTGGATGCCCCGTATCGGGCGGCGTCGACGGGCCGGTTGTCGGGGGTCGGGCATAGCCTGGCGACGTGCCCACTCCCCACCCCTCCGCAGGCCCCGGCTGGATCCGCAGACTGGCCGCGGCCTGCATGCGGCACCGCCGCGTCACGGTCGGTGCGCTGGTCGCGTCCATGCTCGGCGTCGGGCTGGAGGCGATCGGCCCGCTGCTGATCCGCGAGGGCGTGAACGGCGCGATCGGCGGGGACACCGGCGTGCTCGCGCCGGTCGTCGGTGGGCTCCTGGTGCTGGGCGTGCTGAAGTTCGTCGGCGCGTTCGTGCGCCGCTACCTCGGCGGCAAGATGGCGCTGAACGTGCAGCACGACCTGCGGCGCGCGGTGTTCGGCGCGGTGCAGCGGATGGACGGGGTCCGCCAGGACCGGCTGCGCACCGGCCAGGTCGCCTCGCGGGCCATCTCCGACCTGCAGCTGGTGCAGGGCTTCCTGTCGATGGTTCCGCTGTCGGCGGGCACCGTCGTGCTGGTGGTCGTCGCGGTCGTCGCGATGCTGTACCTGTCTCCGTTGCTCACGGTGGTCGCGCTGGTCCTGCTGCCGCTGGCGTTCCTGGCCACCAACAGCATCCGGCGCAGGCTGTTCCCGGCCACCTGGTCCGCGCAGCAGCGGGCCGCCGAGATCGCCCAGCAGGTCGAGGAGACCGTCACCGGCGTGCGCGTGGTGAAGGGCTTCGGGCAGGAGGCCCGCGAGACCGCCACGCTGGAGGGCCGGGCCCGCCGGCTCTACGGCGAGCGGTTGCGGGCCGCCGGGCTGACCGCGCGGCTCAACCCGATGCTGCTGGCGCTGCCCGGCCTGGGGCAGGTCGCGGTGATCGGCATCGGTGGCTGGATGGCCGCCCGGGGCACGATCGACCTCGGCACGTTCCTGGCGTTCACCACCTACGTCGGCATGCTCGTCGGGCCCGCCCGGCTGATCGGCGCGCTCGTGGTCACCGCGCAGCTGACCCGGGCCGGCGCCGAGCGCGTCTTCGAGATCGTCGACTCCGCACCGGGGATCGTGGACCCGGAACGTCCGGCCTCGCTCCCCGAGGGCCCCCTGACCGTCGAGCTGGAGGACGTCCGGTTCGGCTACGAGCCCGCGGGCTCCGGCCCGGACGGCCACGCCGCCCCCGACCCGGTCCTGGACGGGCTCTCCCTGCGCGTCGAGCCCGGTGAGACCCTCGCCCTGGTCGGCCCGCCCGGCTCGGGCAAGTCGACGGTGGCGCTGCTGCCCCGGTTCTACGACCCGCAGGCCGGGCGTCTCGCGATCGGCGGGGTGGACCTGCGCGACCTGCGGCTGCACGACCTGCGCGCCGAGCTGGGGGTGGTGTTCGAGGAGGCGTTCCTGTTCTCCGACACCATCCGCAACAACATCGCCTATGGCCGCCCCGACGCCGACGAGGACGAGATCCGCGCCGCCGCCGAGGCGGCGCAGGTCGCGTCGTTCGTCGAGGACCTGCCCGACGGCTACGACACCGAGGTCGGCGAGCGCGGCCTGACCCTGTCCGGTGGCCAGCGACAGCGGATCGCACTGGCCCGGGCGATGCTCACCCGGCCGCGGGTGCTCGTGCTCGACGACGCGACCTCCGCGGTCGACACCGCCACCGAGGCCGCGATCCACGAGACCCTGCACGAGCTGACCGCCGAGCGGACCACGCTGCTGGTCGCGCACCGCCGGTCCACCCTGGCGCTGGCCGACCGGATCGCGGTCCTGGACAAGGGGCAGGTGGTCGACACCGGCACCGAGGACGAGCTGCGCAGCCGGTGCGCGCTGTTCCGGGAGCTGCTGGCCACCGGCCCCGCCGACGAGCTGGGCGGCGGCACCCGCGCGGCCACCGTCGCCCCGGTCGGCGACGAGCCCGCGGACGACACCGGCGGGGCGGGCGCCGGCGAGACGATGGCGGCGTTCGAGGCAGCCGTCCCGGCCGTCACCCCGGAGCTGTGGCCGCGGGTCAGCGTCGAGCAGGACCCGGACCGGGCCCTGACCCGCGGCGGCGGAGGCGGCGCGGCCGGGTGGGCGGGCGGGATCAGCGCGACCCCCGAGCTGCTCGAGTCCGTCGCGAAGCTGCCCCCGGTGACCGAGACGCCCCGGCTGCACGGCGACGACGACCCGACGGCCCCCGACCCCGCGTTCCGGCTGTCCTCGCTGCTGCGGCCGGTGCGCTGGCTGCTGGTGCTCGGCGTCGCGCTGATGACCGTGGACGCGCTGGCGACCCTGGCCCTGCCGAGCATCGCCCGGATCGCCGTCGACGACGGCATCGCCGACGGCGCCACTCGGGTCCTGCTGCTGGCGGCGCTGGCCGGGCTGCTGATCGTCGTGCTGGACGCGGTGGTCGTCGGGTTCCAGACGCTGGTCACCGCCCGGGCCGGGGAGAGCCTGCTCTACCTGCTGCGGCTGCGCAGCTACGCGCACCTGCAGCGGCTCGGCCTCGACTTCTACGAGCGGGAGCTGTCCGGCCGGATCATGACCCGGATGACCACCGACGTGGACGCGCTGTCCACGTTCCTGCAGACCGGGCTGGCGCAGGCCGTCGTCAGCCTCCTGACGATCGGCGGGGTCGCGACCGCCCTGGTGCTCACCGACCCGGAGCTCGCGCTGTACGCGCTGGGCTGGCTGCTGCCGCTGCTCGCGGTCGGCACCGTGGTGTTCCGCCGGTTCTCCTCCCGCGCCTACGCCGAGGCCCGCGAGCGGGTCAGCGTGGTCAACGCCGACCTGCAGGAGAACGTGTCCGGGGTCCGCATCGCGCAGGCCTACGTCCGCGAGGAGCTGAGCTACGACCGCTTCGGCGAGCGGTCCGACGCCTACCGTCGGTCGCGGCTGCGCGCGCAGCGCTACATCGCCACCTACTTCCCGTTCGTGGGGTTGCTGTCCGACATCGCGACGGCGGTGGTGCTGTTCGTCGGCGGCACCCGGATCGTCGGCGGGGACATCACCCCGGGTGTGCTCACCGCGTTCCTGCTGTACCTGACCCTGTTCTTCGGCCCGGTGCAGCAGCTGTCGCAGGTGTTCGACGGCTACCAGCAGGCCCGGGTCGGCCTGAACCGGATCTCGGAGCTGCTGCGCACGCCCACCTCGGTCCCGGACGAGCCGCAGCGGCCGGTGCCGGTGCCGTCGCGGCTGCGCGGCGAGGTCGAGCTCGACCACGTGACGTTCCGCTACCCGGGGGTCGACGCCCCCGCCCTCGACGACGTGTCGCTGCGCGTCGGTGCGGGTGAGACCGTCGCGCTGGTGGGCGCGACCGGCGCCGGGAAGTCGACGCTGATCAAGCTGATCGCCCGGTTCTACGACACCGGCGAGGGCCAGGTCCGCGTCGACGGCGTCGACGTGCGCCGCTTCCCGCTGGCCGGGTACCGGTCCCGGCTCGGGGTGGTCCCGCAGGAGGCGCACCTGTTCACCGGTGACGTCGCCTCCAACATCGCCTACGGCCGCCCGGACGCCCCGCCGGAGCGGATCGAGGCCGCGGCCCGCGCGGTCGGGGCGCTGGGCCTGGTGCGGTCGCTGCCCCAGGGGTTCCACACCCCCGTCGGCGAGCGGGGGCAGGGCCTGTCGGCGGGACAGCGGCAGCTCGTCGCGCTCGCGAGGGCCGCGCTGGTCGACCCGGACGTGCTGATCTTCGACGAGGCGACCGCGGCGCTGGACCCGGCCACCGAGGCCACCGTGCTGGCGGCGGGGGAGCGGGTGGCGTCGCGGCGGACCGCGTTCGTCGTCGCCCACCGGCTGCAGACCGCCCGGCGGTCGGACCGGATCGTAGTGCTGTCCGGCGGCCGGATCGCCGAGGAGGGCACCCACGACGAGCTGGTCCGCGCGGGCGGTCGGTATGCGGCCCTGTGGCGCGCGGGGGAGCTGGAGCCGGAGCCGGACAGCCCGCTGGCCGCACGGACCTGACCCGGGTCGGCCGGGTCACCGGGTCGACCGGGCCGGGTCAGTCCCGCAGGTGCTCGGCCCGCGCGGCGACGGCGGCACGGCGCGGGTCGTCCCGGTCGAGCAGGTCCAGCAGCAGCTCGTGCGCCTCCAGGTCGTCGGTCCCCAGCGGGTGCACGACGAAGCGGTGCAGGAGCGCGACGTCGTCCGAGGCGAGCACCGCGTGCCGCAGCCCGACCAGCAGCTCGTCACGCAGCTCGCGCACGGCGGGCGCGTCGGAACGGGGCAGCAGCTCGCCGTGGCAGGAGTCGAGCGCCTCGGACACCCGGCCGTCCCGCAGCGCGTCCCGGACCCGCAGGAAGTCGGCCTGGGGCCCGGTCGCGAGCCGGTACGGACGGGTGAGCAGCAGCTCCGCCCCCAGCGACGACCGCAGGCGGTGGATCTCGCCGCGCAGGGTGGTCGGGTTGCCGTCCTCGCCGTAGAGCATCAGGGTCAGCTGCTCGCCGGAGAGCCCGTCGGGGTGCAGCGCCAGCGCCGTGAGGATCTCGGCCGGGCGCAGGGTGGCCGCGAACTCCTCGCCGTCGAGGGTGACGCGCGGCCCGCCCCCGCCGGTGAAGCGCAGCTCCAGCGGGCGTGCCGTCTCGGGCGGCACCGCCGCGACCACACGCCCGCGCCGTCGCGGCGGCGGCACCAGCAGGTAGCCCTCGGCAAGCTTCTCGACGGCCATCTCCCGGCCGTCGCCGAGCTGCACCCGGTCGACGCCGTCGTCGAGCCGGATCCGCTCGGGGAACAGGCCGTAGGGCTCGCTGGCGATGACCCGGCCGCTCGGGGACAGCAGGGCGCCCTCGGAGCCGCGCAACGCCGTCAGGTGGGGCATGTTCTTGACCCGCAGCCGCTCGTCGGCGATCGCCAGCCGCACCCGCAGCTGGTTCTCCGCGAGGTGCGCGGTCGCCGTCACCAGCTGCACCAGCGCGGGGTGCACGGTGTGCAGCGGGCCGGAGATGTCGATGGCGCCGATGGTGTCGCCGGTGTCCGGGTCGTGCACGGGAGCCGCGACGCAGGTCCAGTCGTGGTAGGTCCGCACGAGGTGCTCGGCGGAGTGGATCCGGACCGGCTGGTCGACGGCCAGCGCGGTCCCCATCGCGTTGGTGCCGATGGTCTCCTCGGCCCAGCGGGTGCCCTCGACGAGCCCGACGTCGTCGGCGGAGCGCAGCAGGCCGTGTGCGCCGTCGCGCCACAGGACGGTGCCGTCGGCGTCGGTCACGAGCATCACGTGCATCGCCTCGTCGGCGATGCTCACGAGCGTGGAGCGGAGCAGCGGCATCACCGCGTGCAGCGGGTGGCCGGTCCGGACCTCCTTCAGCTCGTCGGCGAGGTAGACGAGCGGGGGGAGCCTGCCCTCCGGGTCGACGTGCGCGGCCAGGCTGCGCTGCCAGGAGTCGGACACGACCGGTCGCGGTGCGCCGGCCGAGCCGCCGGCGCCGAGCCCGTCGTCGTAGATGCGCCGCAGGCGGTTCGCGTCGGCCACCAGCTCGTCGGGGGAGGTGCCGCCCTCGGCTCCGCTCACGTCGCCTCCCGCCACGGCCGGGGCACACCCGGTGCCCTGCTCCCACGTGATGCCCCGCGCCGGCGCGGGTCGATCCGTCCCGGCGTTCGTCCCCCGGGGTGGCGAGCATACCCGCTGTTCGGGGGCCCGACCTCCATACGACCGGGCCGGGATGCGACGTCGCCGGATCGCGCGCAACGTGGGGGCAACGTGGCGCTCCTTACGGTTTGCCGCATCGGGACGCCGGGTGGTGCCCGGCGATGACGCAACAGACCCACCGGAGGACAGCGATGACGCTCGAAGCCGTTCGTGAGGCCACCGATCTGCGTGCCGGCCGCGGGGCCGACGGCGCGGATGTGATCCGCCGCGCGGCCCGGGTACTCGTCGTCGACTCCGAGCCGGTCGTCCGGCACGGGCTGCGGGCACTGCTGACCGCCGAACCCGACCTGGCCCCGGCCGGCGAGGCCGCCTCCCCGCGCGACGCCCTGATGGCCGCCGAGCGGACCCGCCCCGACGTGATCGTCGTCGACATCGAGTTCGCCCGCGACGAGCGGCCCGGCCTGGACCTGGTGCGTGCGCTGATGGAGCGCTGCCGCGGGGTGAAGATCCTCGTGCTGACCGGCTGCCGGGACCGCGACGCGATGATGCGCACCGTGCGTCTGGGGGTGCACGGCTACCTGCGCAAGGGTGCCGACACCGCCGAGATCGTGCGGGCGCTGCGCACGGTCCTGCGCGGTGAGGGCGTCTTCGACCCGGGCACCGCGAGCGCCGGCCCGCTGCAGGTGCTGCGGGACACCGACCCGGCGCCGTCGCCCGCGCCGGACCTCTGCAAGACCTCGCTGCTGACCGACCGCGAGAACCAGGTGCTGCGGCTGCTCGCCGTCGGCCTGTCCAACCGCGAGATCGGGACCCGGCTGCGGATCTCCGAGGCGACCGTGAAGTTCCACGTGCGGAACCTTCGCGACAAGCTCGAGGTCCGGCGCCGCACCGAGATCGTCTACACCGCCGCCCGCCAGGGCATCGTCTGATCCCGCCGGGCCGGGGCGGAGGACACGTACCCGCCCCGGCCCGTGCCCCTGCTCCACGGAGTGACACGACCGGCGCGGTCACCCATCGGGTGGCCGTGCCGGTCGCGTCGCGTGGTCGACGTCATCCCATCCGGGGATGCGTTCACCCGGCGGCCACCTTCTCCTCACCTCACGGGAGAACAGGGGTGTTGGGATGCGGAGGAAAGGGACGGTTCCGAACGGACCGGACCGCACCGCGCCATCCCACCACGACCCCAGGAGGACGACCGTGGCTCACACCTGCCCCGGCGACGCCCCCCAGGCCGGCCCCCGCCGTGCCCTCCCGCTCCTCGACCGCATGCGGCACGACCGCCAGGGACTCACCTGCCGCTACCGGTGCGGCGACGCCTGCTCCCGGCCCGAGCCCAACCCGTCGTCGAACGCCTACTTCGGCGACGTCATGCAGGCCGTGCTCGACCGGCGCGGGATGCTCCGCGCCGGTGCGGTGATCGGCCTGGGCGCCGGGGCCGGTGTGGCGCTGGCCGGCACGGCCTCCGCGGCGGAGCCCGCCCCGGCCGCGCCTGCCCATCCGCTCGGTGCCGACGTGGCCGCGGGGCGGCAGGCCCGGCCCCCGCGCGGGCTGCAGTACGAGACCGTCGCGCCGAACCTCGACGACGCGATCCGCGTGCCGACCGACTACGCGAGCAACGTCGTGATCCGCTGGGGCGACCCGATGTTCCCGGACGCGCCGGAGTTCGACTTCGAGAAGCAGACCGCCGCGGCGCAGGCCCGCCAGTTCGGCTACAACAACGACTTCTGCGGCATCCTGCCGATCGACGGCCCCGGTCGCCGCTACGTCATGTTCTCCAACCACGAGTACACCCTCGAGCCGCTGATGTTCCGCGGCTACGACGAGGACGCCCCCACCCCCGAGCAGATCCGGATCGGGATCGCCGCGCACGGCGGCGGCGTCGTCGAGGTGACCCGCGACCTGCGCACCGGCGAGCTGCGCTACGACCGCAACGGGAAACTCAACCGGCGGATCACCGCCGACACCGAGATGGTGCTCGACGGCCCGGCCGCCGGTGCCGAGGTGCTGCGCACCAAGGCCGACCCGACCGGACGCAGCGTCAAGGGCATGATCGGCAACTGCGCCGGCGGCACCACCCCGTGGGGCACCTTCCTGTCCGGCGAGGAGAACTTCGACGGCTACTTCGCCTCCGGCCCGGTCACCGACGAGCGCGCGAAGCGCTACGGGATCTCCGAGGGCAGCTCGTCGCGCAAGTGGGAGCGCGTCGACCCGCGCTGGGACCTCGCGCAGGAGCCGAACGAGGCCAACCGGTTCGGCTACATCGTCGAGATCGATCCGCACGACCCGCGTTCGAAACCGGTCAAGCACACCGCGCTCGGCCGCTTCAAGCACGAGGGCGCCACCGTCGCCCTCACCCGCGACGGCCGCCCCGTCGTCTACATGGGCGACGACGAGCGCTTCGACTACGTCTACAAGTTCGTGTCGGACAAGCGGATGCGTCGCGGCAACAGCCGGGCCGCCCGCGAGCACAACGCCACCCTGCTGTCCTCGGGCACGCTCTACGTCGCGACCTTCACCGGGGACAGCCCGGCCGCGGAGATCACCGGCACCGGGGCGCTGCCGCGCGACGGCCGCTTCGACGGCTCCGGGCAGTGGAAGCCGCTGGCGTCGACCACGAAGTCCTACGTGGACGGCATGAGCGTCGCCGACGTCTTCGTGTTCACCCGGCTCGCCGCGGACAAGGTCGGCGCGACGAAGATGGACCGTCCGGAGGACGTGGAGCCCAACCCGCGCACCGGGAAGGTCTACATCGCCTGCACCAACAACTCCGACCGCGGCAAGGCGGGTGCCAAGGCCGGTCCGGACGAGGCGAACCCGCGCAACGCGAACAAGCACGGCCACGTCATCGAGCTGACCGAGACGCGCGACGACCCGGCGGCGACGACGTTCGCCTGGAACATCCTGCTGGTCTGCGGGGACCCCGACGACCCGTCGACCTACTTCGGCGGGTTCGACAAGTCCCAGGTCAGCCCGATCACCTCGCCGGACAACGTGGCGTTCGACCCCTACGGCAACCTCTGGGTCTCGACCGACTCCACCCAGGCGCTGAAGATCAACGACGGCCTCTACGGCGTCGTGCTGGAGGGGCCGCAGCGCGGCTCGACCCGGCTGTTCGCCAGCGTCCCGGTCGGCTCGGAGTGCTGCGGGCCGGTCGTCACCGAGAACTTCGTGCTCGTGTCGGTGCAGCACCCGGGCGACCTCGACGGGGCCTCCCCGGAGAAGCCCGCCTCGCACTGGCCCGACGGCGGCGCCGCGCAGCCGCGCCCGGCCGTCGCCGCGATCCGGCACCTGAAGGGCGGCCGCCCGGCGAAGATCGGCGTCTGACACCCGGCGCCACCCGGTCCGCGCTCCGCGCGGACCGGGTGGCGCCGGGTCAGGCGCAGCGGCCGAGGTCCGGCTCGCCGGACCCGGCGCGCTCGTCGAACGAGATGTGCACGTGGTCGTAGTGGTTCGCGGTGTCGCCGCCGCGGTCCTCCATCGTCGACCACCCGGAGCCGTCGTTCATGCGCTGCTCCCAGATGACGTACTTCACGCCGAGCTCGTCGGCGTTGGCCAGTGCGCAGTCGGCGATGCGGTCGCCCTTCTGCCCGCGCACCATGATGTCCAGCGCGTGCCCGGTGGGGTGGTCGGAGGCGTTCGCCCGCTGCGCGACGCCGATCAGGTCGGTCTCGCCGTAGGCGCAGCCGAGGAACTCCGCGGCGTCGGAGACCCACTCCTTCACCCGGCCCAGATCGCCGAGGTCGAGCCCGCACGACGGGTCGTTCAGCCCGCGCGCGGCGAGTTCCGCAGCGGCCTTGGCCCGTTCGGCGGCCTCCTGCACCAGGGCCTGGGCCTTGCGGGCCGCGGCGAGGCTCGCGTCGGCGGGCGGGTCGAGCAGGCCCGCGTCGCGGACGATCTCGGCGCCGAGGACCGGGGTGTCCCGCGCTGCGGCCGCGGCCTCGGCGAACGGTGCGCCGGGGCCATCGGACACCTCCTGCGCGGCCAGGCGCAGGTCGGCCCGGGTCGGCCCGAGGTCGAGCCCGGTCACGGGCGTGACGACGGCGAGCGTGCCGCTCGCGACGGCGGCCGCGGTGGCGACGTGACGCAGGCCGGGCCGTGGCCCGGCCTGCGCCCGATGTCGGTGTCGGGGCACTTCCTGGTGCGGCGGCACGGTCTCTCCTCCGGCACGCGGACCGGCCGGGCTGCGGGGGAGCGTCGGGATCGGGGGATCCCGGCCCGTCGGGGGATACCGGACCGCGTGTTCAGTGACCGGACGGTAGCGAATGTCCCGCGATGTCCGATCTTCACGGTCCGTTCGTGGCGGCGACCGCACCCGGCCGTGCGGCGAGTGGCACGCACCGGATGCACCGGACGTCTTTACCCGACCGGACGTTCGGTGCAAAAGTAGCGCGTCCGCGCCACCGTCGTCCCGGGGCAGGGGAGGACGCATGACCGAGCAGCAGGCCGCGCCCGGCACGGGCCCGACGAGTGCCGCCGACACGACCGGCTCCGCGCCCGCGCAGGTGCGCCGGGTCGCCGCGACGAGCGCGATCGGCACGACGATCGAGTGGTACGACTTCTTCATCTACGCCACGGCCGCGGCCCTGGTGTTCAACAGCCAGTTCTTCAGCACGATGTCCGCGGCCTCGGGCACCCTGGCCGCGTTCGCGACCCTCGGCGTCGGCCTGGTGGCACGTCCGCTCGGCGGCATCGTGTGGGGGCACTTCGGTGACCGTCTCGGCCGCAAGAAGATGCTGGTCCTCTCGCTGCTGCTGATGGGTGTGGCCACCGTCGGGGTCGGCCTGCTGCCCACCTACGGCCAGATCGGCGTCGCGGCGCCGGTGCTGCTCGTCGTGCTGCGGCTGCTGCAGGGTCTCTCGGCGGGCGGTGAGTGGGGCGGCGCCGCGCTCATGGCGGTCGAGCACGCCCCGCCCGGACGGCGCGGGCGCTACGGCTCGTTCCCGCAGATCGGGGTGCCCGCCGGGCTGATCCTGGCCCAGCTGGTGTTCCTCGTCGTGTCCAACCTGACCACCCCAGAGCAGTTCGCCGCGTGGGGCTGGCGGATCCCGTTCCTGCTGTCGATCCTGCTGGTCGTCGTCGGGCTCGTGATCCGGATGCGGGTCGAGGAGAGCCCGGTGTTCGCGCTGCTGCGGACCCACCGCGGCCGCAGCCGGGCCCCGATCCTGGAGGTGTTCCGGCAGCGGCCGCGCGAGCTGGTGCTGGCCTCGGTCAGCTTCGTCGCCAACAACGCGATCGGCTACATCTTCCTGGCCTACCTGCTCTCCTACGGCACCCAGGTGCTGGCGGTCCCGCGGAACACCATGATCGTCGTCGTGATCATCGGCTCGCTGAGCTGGCTGGTCAGCATCGTCGCCGGAGCGGTCTGGTCGGACCGGGTCGGCCGCAAGCGTGCCTACCTGGCGGGCTCGGTGCTGCTCGTGGTGTGGCCGGTGCCGTTCTTCCTGCTGCTCGACACCACCGGGTTCGCCGCGATGGTCGTCGCGGTCGTCGTCCTCACGGTGGGGCTGGGGCTGTCCTACGGCCCGCAGTCCGCGTTGTTCGCGGAGATGTTCGAGGCCCGCTTCCGCTACAGCGGCGCGTCCTTCTCCTACGCCGTCGGCGCGGTGCTGGGCGGCGGGTTCGCGCCGCTGATCGCCGCCGCGCTGCAGCAGGGCTTCGGGACGTCGATGGCGGTCGCGGCCTACATGGTCGTCGTCGCGGTCATCTCGCTGGTCGCGGTGCTGCTCATCCGCGAGACGCACCGCCCGGACGCACCCGCCCGGCTCTCCTGACGACGACGGCGCCCCGGACGCGGTGTCCGGGGCGCCGGAGGGGCCTAGAGCGAACGGTGCCGGCCGTTGCCGAGCGGGGCCGGGGCGCCGGCCGAGGACGAGAGGTCCCTGGCCCGGCGACGCCCGGCCACGGTGCCCTCGACCGCCCGCTCGTCGACGGCGCTGGTTGCGGGGCCGGTGCTGGTTCCGGTGCCGGGGGAGGACATCGAGCGGGCCTGCTCGGCCAGCTCGCGGGTCACGCAGGGCCAGGTGGCACTGACCCCCGTCGCGTCCCGGCACTCACGGCAGAAGCCCTGCGTGTCGGGGGTGTGTTCCGCCAGGGTCCGCTCCAGCAGATCCGGCATCTCGGACAGGATGTTCGCGAGTGCCACGACTCACCTCCAGGTCGAATGCGAGCGACAGTAGTGGTCGGGTTCACCCGGGCCCGGCGGGGCGGGGAGCCGCCCACCGTGGACCGGCGATCCACTCAGGACCGTCCGTCACCGCTGCTCGCACCGGGTGCCGGCGGACGGGGCGGAGCGGCTCGGTCGCCCGGTCGCCGGGTGCGGCGCCGTCCCGTCGGCACAGTGGGGCCCTGCCTGCTCGGTGAACCGTGTCACCGATCGGCAGTCGGTGCCGACGACACGACGACACGCACCACCGCTGCGCCGGACGCGCACTCGGAGCACTCGTCGTCACCGCGTCCGGACCAGTGGGTCACCCCCGTCCGTACCCGTCACGTTGGGACGTCCGCATTGCGCCTCGATACGGTCGGGCGCCTCCGAACGGTTCGGGAGCGCAAGGGGGACAGCACGATGCACGACGACGCGACGGCCGGGTCGCCGCTCCGCCGGGACCTCGCCCACCGCCACATCCAGCTCATCGCCATCGGCGGCGCGATCGGCACCGGGTTGTTCCTGGGGGCGGGCAAGACGATCTCGCTCGCGGGGCCGTCGGTGATCCTGGTCTACGCGATCATCGGCTTCTTCCTGTTCTTCGTGCTGCGCGCGATGGGCGAGGTGCTGCTGTCGGACCTGCGCTACAAGTCCTTCAGCGACGTCGCCGCCGACCTGCTCGGCCCGTGGGCCGGGTTCTTCACCGGCTGGACCTACTGGTTCTGCTGGGTGGTCACCGGCATCGCCGACGTCGTCGCGATCTCTGGCTACGTCGCCTACTGGTGGGCCGACGTCCCGCTCTGGATCCCCGCGCTGGCCTGCATCCTGGTGCTCTTCGCGCTGAACCTGCCGACGGTGCGCGCCTTCGGCGAGGCCGAGTTCTGGTTCGCTCTGGTCAAGATCGTCGCGATCCTCGCCCTCGTCGTCGTCGGGCTGGCGATGGTCCTCGGCGGGTTCCGCGCCCCGGACGGCACGACCGCGGCGTTCGCCAACCTCTGGAACGACGGCGGCTTCTTCCCGACCGGTGTGACGGGCTTCGTGGCCGGCTTCCAGATCGCCGTGTTCGCCTTCGTCGGGGTCGAGCTCGTCGGCACCACCGCCGCCGAGGCGCGTGACCCGGAGCGCACGCTGCCGCGGGCGATCAACACGATCCCGGTGCGGATCCTGCTGTTCTACGTCGGCGCCCTCGTCGTCATCTGCGCGGTCACCCCGTGGAGGCGGATCGCTGCCGACGAGAGCCCGTTCGTCGCGATGTTCGGTCTCGCCGGGCTCGCCGCGGCGGCAGGCGTCGTCAACTTCGTGGTGCTCACCAGTGCCCTGTCCAGCGCCAACTCCGGCATCTACTCGACGTCGCGGATGGTCTACGGCCTCGCCGGTGACGGCGCCGCGCCTCCGCGGTTCGCCCGGCTGTCCGCGCGCCGGGTCCCGGTGAACGCGCTCGCGTTCTCGTGCGCGTTCCTGCTGGTGGGGGTGGCGCTGCTGTACTCGGGGCAGTCCGTGGTGGAGGCGTTCACCGTCGTCACGACGATCTCGTCGGTCTGCTTCGTGTTCGTGTGGACGATGATCCTGGTGAGCTACCTGGAGCACCGCAGGCGCCGCCCGCAGCGCCACGCGGCGTCGAGGTTCCCGATGCCGGGTGGGGTGCCGATGGTCGTCGCGGTGCTGGCGTTCTTCGTGTTCGTGCTGTGGGCGCTGACCCAGCAGGACGACACCCTGGTCGCCCTGCTGGTGACGCCGATCTGGTTCGCCGTGCTCGCCGTCGCCTACCTGGTGCTGCGCCGCAGCCCGGCGCACGCCCGGGCCAGGGCCGCTCACCGGGAGAAGGTGGCCGCCGAGCTCGCCGAGCGGGACCGGATCGCCGCCTAGCCCTCCGGGACCTCGCGCTCGATCTCGTCCAGCCAGATCGTCGCCGACAGGTCCGAGGGCGCCCGCCAGTCACCGCGCGGCGACAGCGCACCCCCGGCGGACACCTTGGGTCCGTTCGGCAGCGCCGAGCGCTTGAACTGGGCGAACTGGAAGAAGCGCCGGGCGAACACCTGCAGCCACCGGCGGATCTCCGCCGGGGAGTACTCGGGCCGCTCGTCGTCGGGGAAGCCGGGCGGCCAGGCGCCCGCGGTCGCGTCGGACCAGGCGTGCCCGGCCAGGAAGGCGATCTTCGACGGCCGGTAGCCGTGGCGCAGCGTGTACCAGAGCGTGAAGTCCTGCAGCGCGTACGGCCCGACGGTGGCCTGGCTGGACTGCACCTCGGTGGTCCCGTCCGACGGCACCAGCTCCGGGGTGATCTCGGTGTCGAGCACCGACTGCAGCACGGTGGAGACCTCGGCCGGGAACTGCTCGGAGGAGATCACCCAGCGGATGAGGTGCTGCATCAGCGTCTTCGGGACGCCGCTGTTGACGTTGTAGTGCGACATCTGGTCGCCGACGCCGTAGGTGGACCAGCCGAGCGCGATCTCCGACAGGTCCCCGGTCCCGAGCACGATCCCGCCGCGCTGGTTCGCCAGCCGGAACAGGTAGTCGGTGCGCAGCCCGGCCTGGACGTTCTCGAACGTGACGTCGTAGACCGGCTCGCCGCGCCCGAAGGGATGGTCGATCTCCGACAGCATCGTCCGCGCGGTGCCGGTGATGTCGATCGTGTCGAAGGTGACCCCGAGGGCCTCGGACAGCGCGACGGCGTTGCTGCGGGTGTGGTCCGAGGTCGCGAAGCCGGGCATGGTGAAGGCCAGGATGTCGGTGCGCGGGCGCCCGAGCCGGTCCATCGCCCGGGCCGCGACGATCAACGCGTGCGTGGAGTCGAGCCCGCCGGACACCCCGATCACGACCTTCGGCTGGCCGATCGCGCGCAGCCGCTGCTCCAGCCCGGCGACCTGAATCGAGTAGGCCTCGAAGCAGTCCTGCTCCAGCCGCGCCGGGTCCGCGGGCACGAACGGGAAGCGCTCCACGGTGCGGCGCAGCCCGATGTCGTGGCCGGGCGGGTCGAGCCGGAACCCGATGGTGCGGAAGGCGTCGGTGCGGGCGGCGTGGGTGCGGCGGTTGTCGTCGAACGTGCCCTGGCGGCGCCGCTCGGCGGCGATCAGGTCGAGGTCGACGTCGGCGACGGCGTGCCGCGCCCCCTGCGGGAAGCGCCCCGACTCCGCGAGGAGCACGCCGTTCTCGTAGATCATGGTCTGGCCGTCCCACGAGACGTCCGTGGTGGACTCGCCCTCGCCCGCTGCGGCGTAGACGTAGGCGGCCAGGCAGCGCGCCGACGCCGAGCGCGACAGCAGGTGCCGGGTGTCGGCCCGGCCGACGGTGATCGGCGAGCCGGACAGGTTCGCCAGCACCGTCGCCCCGGCCAGCGCCGCCTCCGACGACGGCGGGATCGGCACCCAGTAGTCCTCGCAGATCTCGGCGTGCAGCACCAGGCCGGGCAGGTCCTCGGCGGCGAAGAGCAGGTCGGTGCCGAACGGCACGTCGACACCGGACGCGCCGCCCAGCCGGATGGTCGCACCGCGGACGTCGTCGCCGGCGGCGGTCTGGCGGCGCTCGTAGAACTCGCGGTAGGTCGGCAGGTAGGACTTGGGGGCGACGCCGAGGATCCGGCCCCGGTGGATCACGACCGCGCAGTTGTAGAGGCGGTGGCGGTACCGCAGCGGTGCCCCGACCACGAGGACCGGCAGCAGGTCCGCCGTCGCCGCGACGAGCGAGACCAGCTCGGTCTCGACGGTGTCCAGCAAGGTGTCCTGCATCAGGACGTCCTCGATGGAGTAGCCCGAGAGCGTCAGCTCGGGGAACACCACCAGCCCGACGCCGTCGTCGGCGCAGGTCCGGGCGGTCTCCAGCACGGCGGCGACGTTCGCGGCCGGGTCGGCCATCGTGGTGTGCAGGGTCGCCGCGGCGGTGCGCAGGAAGCGGTGGCGGTAGACGGAGCGGAAGTCCACGTCGTCATTCTGACCGGTGGGTGGTCAGCCCCGTCGACCCGCCAGCATCCGCGCCGCCCCGCAGGCGATCCCGGTGGCGACGAGCAGCCCCAGCAGCACCGCCCAGCCGGCCCCGACCGAGCCGCCGGCCAGCACGACCCCGAGCGACCCCAGCCACGCCAGCGGCACCAGCAACCACAGCGCCAGGCCGTGCAGCAGCGCCGGGATCTCCCCGACGCCGGCCGCGATCACGATCCACACCACCCCGGCGAGCAGCCCACCGACCAGCAGCAGGGTGCCGACTCCCTCCCAGACCACGCGTGTCTCCTTCCTAGGGGTCGGGGACCGGCAGCACGCGCTGCGGCACACCGGGCCCGTCGTCGATCGTGACACCCGCCGGCGTCGCGGGCGGGGCGAGCGGCCCCAGCAGGTGCGCACCCAGCCAGTCCACCAGGTCCGGCAGCTGGGCGCGGACGGCGTTCTGGTTGTGTCCGCCGCCCGGGTACACCCGGGTGTCGACGGTCACCGGCGGCGCCGCGGCGGCCCGGATCCGGTCCGCCGCCGCCCGCTCCTCGGGCTCGTCGGAACCCGCGGTGACCAGCATCGCCAGTGGTGCAGGCCGCTCGCGCAGCAGTGCGACGACGTCGTTCGCGGACGCCAGGTCGGGCCGGCCGGCGAACAGCTCCCCGGTGACGACGTCGTCGGGGGTGCGGTCGTAGCCGCTCTGGCTGACCGCGAGCGCGTAGGTGCGCGGGTGGCGCAGCGCCAGGTTCATCGCGCAGTACCCACCCGAGGACCAGCCGGCCAGCGCCCAGGCGCCGCGGTCGGTGCGCACCCGCAGGTGCCGGGTGGTCCAGCCGACGAGGTCGGTGGTCAGGTAGGTGTCGTCGGCCGCGCCGTGCTGGGCGTCGACGCACTCCTGGTCGTGGCCGAACCGGGGTTCGCCGTTGATGTCGGGGATCACCAGGACGACCGGCGGGATGCGGTGCGCGGCGATCGCGGCGTCGAGCACCTCGGGGACCCGGAACAGCGCGGCGACCTCGCGGGGCTCGCCGGGGAACCCGGGCAGCCACTCGACGACCGGGAAGCGGGCCTGCGGGTGCTCGGTGTAGCCGGGCGGGAGGTAGACGTCGGCGTCGCGGTCGATGCCGGACGCGTCCCCGTGCAGGGTCATGTGCAGCGTGGAGCCCAGCCCCTGCGCGGACCGGGCGGCGACCAGCGGCATCGCCGCGTCGAGGCCGGCGCCGTCCGGGCCGATGTCGGCGACCGAGCCCTCGCCCGGGTCGGGAGAGGACCCGATCAGCGAGCCGACGGTGGGGAAGAAGCCGCCGAGCAGGTTCGCCCCGGCCCCGGCGGCCGCGAGCACGGCCACGGCCGAGACGATCACGAGCAGCGTCCGCGCGACCCGGCGCAGCCGGTGCCACAGCCCTCCGGTGAGGACGAGCGCCAGTACCGCCGTGACGGCCGGCACCACCGCCGCGGCGACGACGTCGAGGCGCAGCTCGGAGGCGTGGATCACGACACCGCCCCCACGTGGTCCCGGCTCACCGGCGCAGCAGCCGCAGCAGCGTCGGCGGGCGGCCGCCGAAGCCCTCGGCCTCGAGCACGACGAACAGCACCCGCGGCAGGTCGCGGACGGCGGGGAACAGCACGTAGCGCGGGTACCAGGTGGGACGGAACTTCGCGTTGAACCGGTAGAGCGAGTCGATCTGCCACCAGCGCGAGGCGATCCGCAGCACCCGGGCCCAGCCGCGGGCGACCGGTCCGGCACCGATCCGCTCGCCGCGCTCCAGGGCGGAGCGGAACATCGCGAAGTTCAGCGACACCCGCTTCACGCCGTGGTCCTTCGCGGCGGCCATCAGCTCGGCGATCATCAGCTCGTTGACGCCGTTGTCGGCGTCGGCGGAGCGGATCATGAGGTCCAGCGAGAGTCCGTCGCGGCCCCAGGGGACCAGCTGCAGCATCCCGGTCGGCTCGCCGTCGCGGAACGCGGTGACGATCACCGCGTCCGGGTCGGAGGGGTCCGCGACCCGCGAGGACGCCATCGAGAAGCCGCGCTCGTCCTCCGCGCCGCGCCAGCGGTGCGCGCGCTCGGCGATCCGGGTCCGCTCGGCCTCGTCGACGTCGCGCAGCCGCGTCACCTCGACGGTGTGCCCGCTGCGCTGCATCCGGTTGACGGTCTGGCGGACCCCGCGCATGGGGCGCCCGTCGAGGCTGAACGTCGCCGTCTCCAGCACCGCCTCGTCGCCCAGCTCCAGGGCGTCGAGGCCGGCCTTGGCCCAGGCGGTCGCGCCGCGCTCGGAACAGCCCAGCACCGCGGGCGACCAGCCGTACCGGGTGCAGATGTCGAGGAAGGCCTCGATGGCGCCGGGCCACGCGCCGACGTCGCCGACGGGGTCGCCCGAGGCCAGCGCGACCCCGGCGAGCACCCGGTAGGACACCGCGGACTTCCCGCCGTGGGCGAACACCGCGGCCTTGTCACGGCGCAGGGCGAAGTAGCCCAGCGAGTCGCCGTCGCGCTGGTCGAGCAGGGCGCGCAGGCGCTCCTCGTCCTCGGGGGCGAGCGACGGGCGCGGCTCCGGTGAGCGCAGCAGGTGGTAGCCGGCGACGACGAGCGCCACCACCCCGAAGGTCAGCCCGATCGCCGAGGTCAGGTCGTCGAGCCACACGGAACGCTGCTCGAACTGGACCGGGCCGGTCACCCCGATCAGCGACAGCGCCGCGTGCGCGGCCTGCGCGGCGATCGACGGGTCGCCGACGAGCCGGCGCGGGTTGAGCGCGAGCAGCACCCAGACGATGAGGAAGCCGGACAGCCCGAACTGCAGCAGCGACCGGACCGACCGGCCCAGCCCGCCCGGGTCCTGCCGGGCGACGAAGTAGCGGCGCGTGGCGATCAGCGCCGCCAGCAGCGCGACGACGAGCACCGCGGGCCCGATGCCGCGCCGCTGGTCCAGCACGTGCAGCAGGTTGACCACGACGAGGAACGTCGTCGTCGCGGTCGCCACCCACCACGCGCGCTGCTTGCGCCGGCGCAGCCCGGTGGCCAGCAGCAGCAGGCCGACCCCGGCGAGTGCGGTCACGACCAGCGACGCCAGCCCCAGCCCCGCGGGCAGCCCCAGGGTGCTGCGCAGCTCGCCGCCGAGGATGCGCCGCGGCGCGGGCAGCACCGCCGCGACGACGGTCAGCGCACCGACGATCCGTGCCGCCCACACCACGGCGCGCACGACGGCGGCCTCGGACAGCCGTCGTCTGCGGGCCTCCGGGTCCGGCGTCGGGGCCGCTCCGCGGGTGGAGCGGACGTCCCCGCGCTCGTCCGTGGTGTCGCCGGGCGGACCGGAGCCCTCAGAGCCCGTCACGCGTTCCTCCTGTCGATCCCGTCTCCGGTGGCGATCCACCGGCGGCGTCCGAGCGGGCCACCGGACCCCGCAGCCGGGCGCCGAGCGCGTCCAGCTCCGCGGCGACGACGTCGGCCGCCGGGGTCCCCGGCGCCGCGGTCACCGACCCCGACGCTAGCGTCGGGCCCGGCGGCGGCGCGCCCGGCACCGGGTCATCCTGCGTCGCCGCGGTGCGCACGACGACCAGGTCCAACGGATCGGGCGAACCGGACGCGGGGTCCGGGCAGCCGTCGCCGCCGGGAGGCCCGGCCGCCGTCGCGACGTCGGCACGCTCGGCGAGCGCCCGGCCCAGTGGGCACCCCGGCGCGTCGGGCGGTCCGGCGAGGGCCCACGCGGCCCGGTCGGTCCGCAGCGCCGGGGAGCCGGCCGCGACCGCGGCCGCACGCAGCCGGGCCGCCGGCACCCGGTCGGTCCACAGCACCACCACGGCCGGCATCCGCCCCGCGGTGACCGCGGCGTCGACGGCGGCGTCGACCGCGGCCGACCCGTCACGGGGCCCGGTCCACACCAGGACGGGGTGTGCGAGGTGGTCGTCGTAGCCGGGCGGGAGGTGCACGGGCACCTCGACGCCGTCGACGGTCAGCACGGTGTCCCGGCCGGGGCCGGTCACCGGCGGGGCGGGCGGCGCGGGCAGGCCGCCGCGGTCCGGTCCGGCGGCCAGCGAGGCGGGCGACGGGTAGAAGCCGAACCAGGCGTTCGTCGCGACCGCGAGGGTGAGCACGACGAGCGCGACCACGGCCGGCAGGGCGGCCGCCCGCACCGCGGGTCGCCACCGGCCCCACCGGAGCACGAGCAGGACGACGGCGAGCACGGCCGCGCCCGCGACGGCAGTGACGGTGACGGCCGACCCGAGCGGGAGCAGTGCGGTCCCGGCGAGCACCTCACCACGATTCCACGGCGGTCCCGGGGCCCCGGCGGCGGGACGATCCGTCCCCGTCGTCGGGAACCTCCTAGATCAAGTCCAGAACAGACTGTCCCAAACATGCCGTCCGGGGTCGCCCGTGACGGGAACGTGATGCACCCAGCGTTGTCCCGCAGACGATCCCGTGGGGCCAGGTGGATGACGGACGTCACACGGACGACGGGGAACGGGGTCCCCGCCGCATGCCGGGGCCGTTTCGGGCCGACCCCACCGGTGTTCGACAGCAATCGCACCGAGCCACGGAGGACAGCAGCATGATCACGAAGGACATGACCCGGGAGCTCATCGGTCGCCAGGTCGTCGACAACCACGGCGAGAAGGTCGGCAAGATCGGCCAGATCTACCTGGACGAGCGGAGCGGGGAGCCGACCTGGGCCACGGTCAACACCGGGCTGTTCGGCACCAAGGAGAGCTTCGTGCCGCTGCAGAACGCCGACGTGCACGACCGCGACGTCGCGCTGGGTGTGGAGAAGCAGGCCGTCAAGAACTCCCCGCACGTGGGCCGCTCCGACGAGCGCCTGACCGGGTCGGAGGAGGACGAGCTCTACCGTCACTACGGCATCGGCCAGGGCCGCACCGACGCCCGCCACGCCACCGGTGAGCGCACCGACCGCACCGACCGCACCGACCGCACCGGCCGTGACCGCACTGCCCGCACCGGCGGCGACGACGCGATCGTCCGGCACGAGGAGAACCTGCGCGTCGGCACCGAGACCGAGGAGACCGGTCGCGTCGCGCTGCGCAAGTACGTGGTGACCGAGGACCAGACCGTCACCGTCCCGGTGTCGCACGAGGAGGTCCGCCTCGAGCGCGAGCCGATCGACGGCACCGAGGCGACGGCCCGCCCGGGCGCCATCGGCGAGGCCGAGCAGGAGGTGATCCTGCACCGCGAGCGCCCGGTCGTCGACAAGACCACCGAGGCCGTCGAGAAGGTTCGCCTGGGTACCCGCACCGTCACCGAGGACGAGAAGGTCTCCGACACCGTGCGCAAGGAGCGCATCGAGGTCGACGACCCGCAGCACGCCCTGCCCCGCGACGAGCGCCGCAGCTGAGCGACGCACCGCGCCACCGGCGCGTCACCGGAGCCCGCACGCGGGCCCGGTGACGCGCCGGACCCATGTCCGGGCCGCCCGGGTACGTCACCGACGGTGCCCCGCGGGCATCAGGACGGGGTGCTGCTCCTGCTCGGATCCGGTGCGGGCGCCGGGACCGGGGAGGCGAGCAGCGCGAACGCCGTCCGGAGCGCGCCGGACGCCTCGGCGACCGCCTGCCGGGGCCGCGTCCCGATCCCGAGCGAGGTCGCGAAGCCGTGCACCAGGTCCGGGTGGCGGCGCAGCGTGGCCGGGACGCCCGCCTCCCGCATCCGGGCGACCAGGTGCTCGCCCTCGTCGCGCAGCGGGTCGAACCCGGCGGTCGCGACGTAGGCCGGCGGCATCCCGGTCAGATCGCCCTCGGCGATCCGCAGCCGTGGGTCGTCGCGCAGCGCCTCGGGCACGTACCAGCCGGCCATCGCCTCGATCGCCTCGCCGGTGAGCAGGAACCCGTCGCCGAACAGCTCGCGCGAGCGGGTGTGCCCCTCCAGCTCGGTGACGGGGAAGAACGCCAGGCAGAACACCGGACGCCCGGCCGGGTCGGCGCCGTCGCGGCTGGTCTCGCGGGCCACCGTGAGCGCCAGGCTCGCCCCGGCGGAGTCCCCGCCGACCGCGATCCGGCCCGGGGCCGCGCCGAACTCCTCCGGATGCGCCGCGACGTGCGCGAAGGCGGCCAGACAGTCGTCGACGGCGGCCGGGAAGGGGTGCTCGGGCGCCAGCCGGTAGTCCACCGAGAGCACCCGGGCGCCGGACTCGGCGGCCAGCGTCGCGCACAGCTCGTCGTGGGTGTCCAGGTCGCCCGCGACGAAGCCGCCGCCGTGCACGTAGACGAGCAGTGCGCCGTCGAGAACGTCCGGTCCGGGCGGGGGCACGTACAGCCGCGCCCGCAGGTCGGCGACCGCGCCGGGGACCGTCCGGTCCTCGCGGCGCACCCCCGGCTCGGCGGGCCCGGCGACGACGCGGTCGACGAACGACTGGCCCGCCCGCATCTGCTCCGGCGGCGGGACGGGCTGCGGCCGGCGCGGGGTGAGCAGCCGCAGCAGCAGCTGGATGTCGAGGTCGAGCTGCTGGCCGTCGCGGCGGACGGGCGGGCCCGCGATCACCCGCTTCACCGGCTTCGGCAGGGCCAGCACACCGCGCAGGGCTCCCCGTGCCACCCGCACCCGACGATCCACGGCGACCTCCCGCATCCGCTCGATCTCCACCCCCGATTGTGGCACCGGGTGCCGTTGTGTGCCGCTGTGCGCGGCACGCATCACCCGCCGGTCGTCGCCGGATCGCAACCTCCGCCGTCCGTTCCTCCGTCGCCGGATGCTCGTTCAGTCCAGTGGAGATCATCTACGGAGGGGACGTGCATGAGGGCGAGGCTGCGTGCGACGGTCGTGGCGGGGGTGGTGGCGGTCGTCGCGGCGGTGGTCGCGGTGCCGCAGGCGATGGCCTCGCCGGACGGACCGGGAGCCGACGGGGAGCCGGGTGACGTCGTGTCCGCGGAGCGGGTCCTCACTCCGACGGTGCCCGCCGCGACGGCGACCCGGATCCTCTACCGCAGCCTCGACACCGACGACCGCCCGGTCACGGTGAGCGGGATCGTCCTGACCCCGCTCGTCCCGGCGCCCGGGCCGGCCCGGGTCATCGGCTTCGCCGCGGGGACCCAGGGGCTCGCCGACCGCTGCGCGCCGTCGCGGCAGCTGCAGGCCGGCACCGAGTACGAGGCCCCGGCGATCGGTGCGCTGCTGAGCAGCGGCTACACCGTGGCCGTCACCGACTACGAGGGCCTGGGCACGCCCGGCGAGCACACCTACGTCAACCGGGCCGCCCAGGCGCACGCCCTGCTCGATGTCGCGCGTGCGGCCCAGCGGGCCGGCGTCGGCGTGCCGGAGGACGCCCCGACCGCGCTCTACGGCTACTCCCAGGGCGGCGGGGCGTCGGCCGCCGCGGTCGAGCTGGCCCCGGAGTACGCCCCCGAGCTGAACCTCGTCGGCGCCTACGCGGGCGCGCCCCCGGCGGACCTGCGCGCGACCGGCCGCCTGCTCGACGGCGGACCCTTCGTCTCGCTGCTCGGCTACGCCGTCTCCGGGTTCGACGCCGCCTACCCCGACCTCGGGGTGCAGGACCTGCTCAACGACCGCGGACGTCAGGTCGTCGCCGAGCTGCGTGAGCAGTGCACCCAGGACTCGGTGCTGCGCTACCCGGGCCTGCGCTCGGAGAGCCTGTCCGCCGACGGCCGGCCGATCTCGGCGTTCCTCGACGAGGAGCCCTTCGCGAGCCGGGTGGACGAGCAGCTGATCGGGCGCCGTACGCCCGAGGCCCCGGTGCTCATCGTGCACAGCCTCACCGACGACATCGTGCCGTTCGAGCAGTCCCGCGAGCTGGCGCAGCGGTGGTGCGCACAGGGCGCCGACGTCGAGTTCCAGCCGACGCCGGCCCCCGGGCACGTCGGCGGCTACCCCGCCGGGTCGCCCAGCGCGCTGGCGTTCCTGAAGGCCCGCTTCGACGGGCAGCCGACGCACTCCACCTGCGACTGACCTGTTCGGACGGTCCACGAGCGACCCACCCGGGCGTGCGGCCACCCGGGCCTGACGCGACCATTGCGTCGTGAACTGGTCCGGGTGGTACCTCGTCCTCGTGCTCGTGGCGGCGATCGTCGTGCTGATCGTCCTGATCAACTCGCGGGTCCGGTTCAGCCCGTTCGTGGCCCTGCTGGTGGTGGCGCTCGGCGTCGGGCTCGCGGGCGGCGAGGACCTGGCCACGATCGCCGACTCGATCACGACGGGCGCCGGGGACATCCTCGGCGACGTCGGCCTCACCCTCGCCCTGGGCACCATGCTGGGGCGGCTGCTCGCCGAGTCCGGCGCGACCGGGCGGATCGCCGACGCCGTGGTGTCGCGCTCCACTCCGCGCAGCCTGCCGTGGCTGGTGTGCGCGGCCGCCTTCGTCATCGGCGTGCCGATGTTCTTCGAGGTCGGGCTGATCGTGCTGCTGCCGTTGCTGTTCAGCGTCGCGCGCCGCCTGGAGCTGGAGGGGGCCGCGCCGTCGCCGTATGCGACTGTGGCGATCCCCGCGATCGCGACGCTCGCGACCCTGCACGGAATGGTGCCGCCGCACCCCGGGCCGCTGATCGCCGTCGACGGGCTGGGTGCCGACCTCGGGCGCACCATCGTCGTCGGGCTGCTGTGTGCGGTCCCGGCGATCGTGGTGGGCGGGCCGCTCTACGCGCGTCTCATGGCTCCGCGGTTGCCGGTCCGTCCCGACGCCGAGCTGGTCGCGCAGTTCACCGAGACCGGCACCGAGACCGGCACCGGGGCCGGGGGCGGGGTCGGGCCGGACGGCCGCCGCGGGGAGGAGCCCGCCCCGGTTCCACTGCCGATCGCGCTCGTCGCCGTCGCGGTGCCGGTGGTGCTGATGCTGGCCCGCACGGTGGCCGAGGTCGCCCTGCCGGACGGTGCCGTGTTCCGCCAGGTCACGACCCTGCTCGGCCAGCCGATCGTCGCGATGCTCGCCGGGTTCCTCTACGCGTTGTTCGCGCTCGGGCTGCTGCGCGGTCGCCCGGCCGAGGAGCTGCGGACCTCGCTCGCCGACGCGGTGAAGTCGGTGACCGGAATCCTGCTCATCATCGGCGGTGGCGGTGCGTTCAACCAGGTCCTCAAGGACTCCGGCATCAGCGACGCCGTCGGTGCCGCCGCGTCCGGGCTGCCGGTCAGTCCTCTGCTGCTGGCGTGGCTGCTCGCGTTGCTGCTGTCCACCTCCACCGGCTCGGCCACCGTCGGCATCGTCGCGGCCACCGGTGTGGTCGCGCCGCTGCTCGCCGGGGCGGGCCCCTGGTACGTGGCGTTGGCCGTGGTCGCCGTCGGCGCCGGGTCGGTCGGCCTGAACTACGTCAACCACGCCGGGTTCTGGCTGGTCAAGGAGTCGTTCGGGATGACGGTGGGGCAGGCGACGCGCTCGCACACCGCCGTGCAGACCGTGGTGAGCGTGGTCGGGCTGGTGATGGTGCTGCTGCTGTCGCTGGTGCTGCCCGCCGGGGCATGACCATGGCGGGCACGACCATGGCGGGAGCTCCTCCCGCCATGGTCAACGTATAACGCACACGGGGACTTGCGGCAAGACCCCCGGGCCGCGCCAGACTCTGCGCCCGGCGCCGTGACCTGCGGCGTCGTGGCGACACGGGGGTGGACGTGCACGGGGTGCTGCAGTGGGACGAGGTCGGCCGGGAACTGGTGGACCTCGTCGGGGGGAAGGCCGCGCATCTGGGGGAGCTGACCCGGACGGCGGGGGTCGCGGTCCCACGCGGCTGGTGCGTGACCACCGACGCCTACCGGGCCGTCGTGGGGAGTGCGCCCGGGTTCGACGCGTTGCTGGACCGCCTGGCCGGTCTGCCGATCGGTGACGACGACGGACTCGCCGCGGTCGCCGCCGAGATCCGCGGTCTGGTGGTCTCCCGGCCGGTCCCCGACGACGTCGCTGCGGCGGTCATCGCGGCCGTCGGCCGGGCCCCGGCGGGGACGGCGTGGGCGGTGCGCTCCAGCGCGACCGCCGAGGACCTGCCGACGGCGTCGTTCGCCGGGCAGCAGGACTCCTACCTCAACGTGGTGGGCGCCGACGCCGTGCTCGACCGGGTGCGGGACTGCTGGGCGTCGCTGTTCACCGACCGGGCGGTGGCCTACCGCCGTAGCCGGGGTCTGGAGCACCGGGCCGTCGCGATGGCGGTGTTGGTGCAGGAGATGGTGGTCCCGGACGTCTCCGGGGTGCTGTTCACCGCCGACCCGGTGACCTCGGACCGGACCGTGAGAGTCGTCGAGGCGGTGCCCGGGCTGGGGGAGGCGCTGGTGTCCGGCCTGGTCGCGGCGGACGCGTGGACGGTCCGCGACACCGGCGGGACCGCCGAGGTCGTCGACGCGCGGACGGCACCGCGGACGGTCGCGGTGCGGCCGGCGCCGGGCGGCGGTACCCGTACCGAGCAGCTCGACCCCGACGGCGGGCCGCTGCTCACCGAGGACCAGGTGCTGGCCCTGGTCCGGCTCGGCCGGACCATCGAGGCCGGGTTCGGGAGCCCGCAGGACGTCGAGTGGTGCCTGTCCGGCGGCCGGTTCCAGGTCGTCCAGAGCCGCCCGATCACCACGTTGTTCCCGGTGCCCGACACCGACGACGACCGCTTCCACGTCTACCTGTCGGTCGGCTACCAGCAGATGATGACCGATGCGATGCGCCCGCTCGGGCTGTCGGTGTGGCAGATGACGACGCCGCGCCCGATGGCCGAGGCGGGCGGGCGGCTGTTCGTCGACGTCACCGACGCCCTGGGCACCCCCTCCGGACGTGCCGGCCTGCTCGCGGTGATGGGCCGGTCGGACCCGCTGATGGCCGACGCGCTGCGCACCGTGCTCGACCGCGGCGTGGTCGAGCTCGGTGCGGACCCGGCGGTGCCCGTGCCGGTGCACGGTGCGCCGACCACGGAGCCGCTCGACCCGGACCCCGCACCGGTCGCCGAGCTGGTGGCCGAGGGCAGGGCCTCGGTGGCGGAGGCGGCCCGCCGGATCCGGGGCCGCGTCGGGCCGGAGCTGTTCACCGCGATCCGCGAGGACATCCCCGAGCTGCGGGCGCGGCTGAGCAACCCGCGCAGCACCCGGGTGTTCATGACCGCGATGGACGCGGCGTACTGGATCGACGAGCACGTCGGCGAGTGGCTGGGGGAGCGGCCGTCGGACGTGCTGACCCGGTCGGTGCCCGACAACGTGACCTCGCAGATGGGGCTCGCGCTGCTCGACGTCGCCGACGCGATCCGCCCGTACCCGGAGGCGGTGGCGCTGCTGCGCCGGGCCGGCGACGACGTGCTGGAGCGGCTGCCGTCGGTCGAGGGCGGCACGATGGCCCGGGACGCGATCCTCGGCTGGCTCGACGCCTACGGGGCCCGCTGCGTCGGAGAGATCGACATCACCCGGCCGCGGTGGCACGAGCGGCCGGCCGCGCTCGTGCCGTTGATCCTCGGTCACGTCGACGGCGAGGAGCCCGGTGCCGGGCGTCGCCGGTTCGACGAGGGCCGCCGCGAGGCCGAGGCGACCCGCGACGACCTGCTGGCCCGGCTGCGTGCAGGCGTCGACGGCGAGGCCCGCGCCGCGGCGACGGCGCTGATGATCGAACGGTTGCGGACCTTCATCGGCTACCGCGAGTTCCCCAAGTTCGGCATGGTCTCCCGCTACGCGATCTACCGGGCCGCGCTGCTCGCCGAGGCCGACCGGCTCGTCGCCGCGGGGGTGCTCGACGACCGCACCGACGCCTACTTCCTGTGGTTCGACGAGCTGGAGCAGGTCTCGCGGACCGGGCACGCCGACCTCGCGCTGGTGCGCACCCGGCGGGCGGAGTTCGCCGTGCACGAGACGCTGACCCCGCCGCGGGTGCTCACCTCGGACGGCGAGTGCCTCCAGGGTTCCTACCACCGCGACGACGTGCCGCCCGGAGCGCTCGCCGGGCTCGCGGTGTCGGCCGGGACGATCGAGGGCCGCGCCCGCGTCGTCGCCGACCTGTCCGGCGCCGCACTCGAACCCGGGGACGTGCTGGTCACCGCCTACACCGATCCCAGCTGGTCACCGGCGTTCGTGACGATCGCCGGGCTGGTCACCGAGGTCGGTGGGCGGATGACCCACGGTGCCGTCGTCGCCCGCGAGTACGGTCTGCCCGCGGTGGTCGGGGTGGAGCACGCGACCCGCCTGATCCCCGACGGCCGGCGGGTCCGGGTGGACGGCGGGAGCGGCCTGGTCGAGATCCTCGACTGAGTCGTGTCGAGAACGGGGGACCGGCTCCGTCCCCGGGACGGACGCGGCCACGGGGGCCGCGCGATCGGGAGGACGTCATGAGCGTGCTGCGGATGGACAACGTCGGTGTCGTCGTCACCGACCTCGACGAGGCGGTCGCGTTCTTCGGCGCGCTCGGCCTGGAGCTGGAGGGTCGGGCGACGGTGGAGGGCCCGGACGTGGACCGGCTCGTCGGGCTCGACGGCGTGCGGTGCGACATGGCCGTCGTGCGGACGCCGGACGGCCACGGCCGGCTGGAGCTCATGCGGTTCGGCTCGCCGTCGTCGCCGGCCGGGGATCCGGACGCCGCGGTGAACGTGCCGGGCATCCGGCGGATCATGTTCGCGGTCACCGACGTGGCGGAGACGCTCTCCCGGCTGCGCAGGCACGGCGCCGCGCCGGTCGGCGACGTGGTGCCGTTCGGCGGGGCGCACGTGCTCGCCTACGTGCGGGGACCGGGCGGCATCCTCGTCGCGCTGGCCGAGGAGACCAGCTGACCCGGTCGCCCCTGCTCCCTTGACAGCGGCCGCCCCGCCCAGCACCCTCGTGCCTCGTGAACCTGTCAGACAGCCGGACAGCCGGACAGCACGGTCCCCGTCGCGTCAGCGCGATGGAGGCCGTGCTGTCCCACCTGCGCGCCACCATCGAGCGGGGCGAGTACCAGGTCGGCGACAAGCTGCCCGCCGAGGCGGCGCTGAGCGCGGAGTTCGAGGTCAGCCGGTCGGTGGTCCGCGAGGCGCTCCGGGGTCTGCAGGCGCTCGGGCTGACCGAGTCGCGCACCGGGCGGGGCACCTTCGTCGTCGCGACCGGTCCGACCGACGACCCGACCTTCGGCGCCTACAGCGCCCGTGACCTCGTCGAGGTCCGCCGGCACGTCGAGATCCCGGTCGCGGGCTACGCCGCCCTGCGGCACGAGGACGCCGACCTCGACGAGCTGTGGCACCTGGTCGGGCGGATGGACGCCGAGACCGACGACGCCACCTGGGTCGCACTGGACTCGCTGTTCCACATCACGATCGCGCGGGCCTCGCGGAACCCGGCGTTCACCAAGGTCATCGAGGAGATCCGGGAGGCGCTGGCCGCGCAGTCGTCGTTCCTCAACAAGCTGGGCGACCGGCGCGAGCAGCCCAACGCCGAGCACCGGCGGATCGTCGCCGCGATCGCGGAGCGCTCCCAGGAACGCGCCGCCGCCGAGATGACCGCCCACCTGGGCCACGTCGAACGGACGCTGGCCGGGATCGTCCGCGAGGGCGGCGCGACCCGATGAGCGGGGCCACCCGGACCACGGGCCACGGCACCCCGGACGGAGAGGACGACACGGAATGACCCAGCTGGCCGCCCCACCCAGGATCGGGGTACCGGCCCACGAGCCGCTGGTGCACCTGCTGCGTGACGGCATGGTCGAGGGGGTGCACCACGGCTCGGTCGTGGTCCTCGCCCCGGACGGCTCGACGCTGTTCGCCGCGGGGGACCCGGACGTCGCGTTCTACCCCCGCTCGACGGCGAAGCCGCTGCAGGCGGCGGCGATGGCCCGGCTCGGGCTGCGGCCGGGGCCCGCCGGGTTCGCGATCGCCGCCGCGAGCCACTCCGGCGAGCAGGCCCACCTCGGCGCCGTGCGGGCGCTGCTCGGCCCGATCGGCGTCGACGCGCTGCGCAACCCCGCCGACCTGCCCTACGACCCCGAGGAGCGGGACGCCTGGCTCGCCGCGGGCCGGTCCGCGTCGCAGCTGGCGCAGAACTGCTCCGGCAAGCACGCCGCGATGCTGCGGACCTGTGTGCTGCGCGACTGGCCGACCGAGGGCTACCTGGACCCGCGGCACCCGTTGCAGACGGCGATCCGGGAGACCGTCGAGGACCTCACCGGCGCCGCGGTCGCCAGGACCGCCGTCGACGGCTGCGGCGCACCGCTGTTCGCCATCTCGCTGCGGGGGCTGGCCGGCGCGCTGGCCCGGCTCGTGACGGCCGGCCCGGAGACCCCGGACGGCCTGGTCGCGGCCGGGATGCGTCGGCACCCCGAGCTCGTCGGCGGGTCCCGGCGTCCGGTCACCGCGCTGATGCGTGCCGTGCCGGGGCTGCTCGCCAAGGACGGCTTCGAGGCCGTCACCGTCGCCGCGCTGCCCGACGGCACCTCGGTCGCCGTGAAGATCGCCGACGGCGGGCTGCGCGCGCTGCGCCCCGTCGTCACCGCCGCGCTGGCCCGGTGCGGCGTCCACCTTCCGTCGGGGCGGACCGACCTGCAGGTCACCGGTTCCCTGGCTGCCCGGGGTCGTGACGACGCCGGGCGGCATGCACAGGAGTAGTGCGGTCACCGAAATCGATTGCGGTCAGCGCAACCGGGGGCGCACGCTGGCGCGGTGAACAGACGGGACAGAACCGACGACATCATCGACATCATCCTTCCGCTCCCTCCGGCCGCCCCGCCGGACGCGGACGATCCGGCACGAGCAGGGCAGGAGGCCGTGCGCGAGGAGGTCGTCCGGCAGCGGGAGATCCTCCAGCGCTACCTCCGCGTCGCCGACGGCGGCGGTGAGCCTCCGCACGGGGACGTCCTGCTGAACGAGATCGATCGTGCGCGCACCGAGATGCGGGAGGCCGAGGACCGGATGCGGATGCTCATCGCCTACGGCCGCGAGTTCGTCACGCCACGGCCCTACCCGCTCAAGACGCTCGCGGCGGCGGCCGGGATGTCGATCTCCGGCACCCGCGGTGCGTACACCTCCGACGAGACCGTCGCCGTCGCGGAACGGATCGGGCGCCGCCCGGCCGGCGACGGTCACGACCCTGCGCCGCACCCTCCCGCGTGATCACGACGCGGACGTGGTCCCGGCGAGCACGTCGCGGCGGGGCCGTCCGCACCGCGGGATTGCCGATTCGCAAGATTTCTTGCAGTTCGGGTAGGCGGGCGCCGATGCTGCGGAGGTGAACCTCCTCCGAGCAGTCCTCCGCGGCAGGGGCGGTGGGCAGGGCCCACGACGTCATGGCGTGGTCGTCGCCCTCACCGTGCTGGTCCTCGCGGCCGGCTGCGGGACCGGCGGCGTCCCGGACACCGGCCCCCCACCGGTGCCTCCCGGTGCGACCGGGTTCGACGCCGCCACCCGGGACGACCCCGATTTCGACGGCACGTTCCGGCACGGGTTCGCCGACGTCGACGGGGTCCGGATGCACTACGTCGCCGGCGGGACCGGCCCGCCCGTGGTGCTCCTGCACGGATGGCCGCAGTCCTGGTACGCGTGGTGGCCGATCATGCCCACCCTCGCCGAGCACCACACCGTCTACGCGGTCGATCTGCCGGGACTGGGGGACAGCGAAGGTGTCCCCACCGGTTACGACAAGGCCACCCTCGCCCGGTACGTGCACGGACTGGTCGCGGGTCACCTGGGGTTGCGCGAGGTCCACGTCGTCGGGCACGACCTGGGTGCCGGGGTCGGGTTCCGGTACGCGGCCCAGTACCCGGACGAGGTCCTGCGCTACGCCCACCTCGACTACCCACTGCCGGGGCCCGCGCTCAGTGCCGCGAGGTACCGCACGTTCAGCTGGCACATCGCCTTCCACACCAAGCGGGTCGTGCCCGAGGCCGTCGTCGCCGACGACGTGCGCGAGTACCTGAGCCTGTTCTACGCCCAGGTCGCGCTCGACGGGGAGAGCTTCGGCGGCAGCCGCACGGCGCCGCCGTTCGACGAGCGGGAGATCGACGAGTTCACCCGGACCTACAGCCGGCCCCAGGTCCTGAGCGGCGGCTTCGAGCTCTACCGGGCGCTCGACCGGGACGAGCGCGACAACACCGCGGCCGCCCCCGTCCCGACGCCGACGATGCTGATGACCGCCCAGGGACTGCTGGAGTCGACGAGACCGTCCGTCGAGTCGCGCCTGCCGAACCTGGTCCGCGCGGTGGAGGTGCCCGGCAGCGGGCACTGGCTGCCCGAGGAGAACCCGGGGTTCGTCCTCGCCGAGCTGCTCGCCTTCCTGTCGTGACGGCCACCCGTCCGACCGCACACCGACACCTTCCGGAGGAACGACCGATGGACCCCATGCCGACCGCGTCCGATCCCGAGACCTTCTGGGACGAGCTGTACCGCCGCCACGCCGGGGCAGAGGCCCGCGCCAACCCCCTGCTCGCCGAGGTCGCCGGTCCGCTGGCACCGGGAACGGCGCTCGACCTCGGATGCGGCGCCGGGGGCGACACGATCTGGCTCGCCCGACGCGGCTGGCACGTCACGGCGGTGGACATCTCCGCCACCGCCGTCGACGGGCTCCGGCGCCGCGCCCGCGCCCACGGGCTCACCGAGCGGATCCGCGCCGAGCGCCACGACCTCGCGACGACGTTCCCGGACGGGACGTTCGACCTGGTCTCGGCCCAGTACCTGCACACCCCGTTCACCCTGGACCGCGACGCGGTGCTGCGGACCGCCGCCCACGCACTGCGGCCGGACGGGCTGCTCCTCGTCGTCGACCACGGGTCCGTCGCACCCTGGTCGTGGAACCAGGACCCCGGCACCCGCCACCCCGGCGCCGCGGAGATCGCCGCCGGGCTCGGTCTCGACCCCGACGGGTGGACCGTCGAGCGCGCCGACGAGCCCACGCGCCTCGCGAGCGGCCCCGACGGCCGCACCGCCACGGTCGTCGACACCGTCCTGGTCCTGCGCCGCGCCGGCGACGCCCGCACCCACCGGAGCTGACCGTGCCACGACACCACGACACCGCCCTCCCGCGCGACGCCGCGGACGAGAAGAGCGTCCTGGCCGGGTTCCTGGGACACCTCCGCGGCGCGGTCGCCGCCAAGGCCGACGGCGTCGGGGACCTCGCCGCCCGCGAGCCCGGCGTCCCCTCGGGGACCAGCCTGCTCGGCCTGCTCACGCACCTGACGCACGTCGAACGCCACTACTTCCTCGGCGAGGCCGTCCGCGACTGGCCCGCGACCTTCCGGCCGCGCGACGAGGACACCGCCGAGCAGGTCGTGGCCGCCTACCGGGAGGCCGTCGCCCGCGCCGACGCGGTCATCGACACCTGGTCCGACCTGGACCGGGCGGCGCCGGTGCCCGCGGGACGGAGGTCGGCCCCGTCGCGGCGCTGGCTGCTCGTGCACATGATCGAGGAGACCGGGCGCCACGCCGGGCACGCCGACATCCTCCGCGAACGCATCGACGGTCGTACTGGGCGCTGAGGCCCGTTGTGCACCTCGGACGGTCGGTCGTGACGGCGTGGTGCCGCCCGTCAGCGGACGGTCGCGGTGTGGTCCGTCGCGAGGATCGCGTGGGTGAGGCCGGGGAACCGCTCGTCGAGCATGGTGTGCCGGAGGGCGGGGAACCGGGCGGTGCCTTCGGTGCGGCACTCGGTGACTCCGGCGGTGAAGAGCTGCTTGAGGTGGTACGAGCAGGTCGACGAAGGCAGGCCCACCTGATCGGCGATCTGGCCGGTCATCCGGCGCTGCCCGTCGGCGATGAGTCGCACGATCTCCAGGCGCACCGGGTCGCCCAGGGCCCGCAGCACGGACGCGAGCTCGACGTCGTCGGCAGGTACGGGGCGCAGATCGCGCTCGATGGCGGCCACCTCGACATGCTAGCTTCTGCAGTGTTTCCAAGTTCTTGGAAGTATCGAAGAAGATTCGATCGGGTGGTCTGTGCGTCGCTGCCGGCCCCGTCGAGAGGTGGCGTCGCAGTGAAGGCGATCGGCATGTGCGAGTTCGGTGGGCCCGAGGTCCTGCAGCTCATGGACCTGCCCGAGCCGCACGCCGGCGCCGGGGAGGTGCGCATCCGCGTCCACGCCGCCGCGGTCAGTCCTACGGACGTCCTGCTGCGCACCGGTGGCCATGCCGTGCGCATGCCCGGTCGTCGACCGCCGTTCGTACCCGGGATGGACGTCGCCGGTGTGATCGACCAGGTCGGCCCGCAGCTCGACGGGCGGCTCTCTGTCGGGCAACGGGTCGTCGCGATGCCCCTGTTCACCGGTCCGCACGGCGGAGGCTACGCCGAACACGTCGTCGTCTCGGCCGAGTCGGTCGTGGCAGCGCCTGCGGGAGTCGACTTCGCGGCTGCCTCGACGCTGCTGATGAACGCGATGACCGCCCGCATCGCCCTCGACGCACTCGAATCGCAGCTGGGAGACTCCGTCGCCGTGACCGGCGCCGCCGGGGCAGTGGGGGGATACGCGGTCGAGCTGGCCAAGGCCGACGGCCTGGTCGTGATCGCGGACGCATCGAGCGTCGACACGGAACTCGTGCGCGGGTTCGGAGCCGATCACGTCGTGCAACGCGGCAGCGATGTCGCAGCCCGCATCCGCGAACTCGTTCCCGGTGGGGTCCCCGGTCTCGTGGACGGCTCCGTGCAGACCACCGAGATCACGCCCGCCCTCGCCGACGGCGGAACCCTCGTCGAGCTCCAGGGCTGGAGCGGGCCCGTCGAACGCGACATCACGGTCCGCCCGATCATGGTTGCGCCCGGGGGCATCACCGACACCGTCGGGCTCGACCGGCTCGCACGCCAGGCCGAGGACGGTGTCCTCTCACTGCGGGTGGCGGAGGTCCTGCCGGCGGCGCAGGCGCACCGTGCGCACCGCATGCTCGAGGCCGGTGGCATCCGCGGCCGGCTGGTCCTCGACTTCTCCTGAGGTCCTGACGGGGGTGTTCTGCCCCATCCGAATTCGCCACCCCTCGTCCGTCCGTGCCAGTACGAGGGTGAACACGGCTTCCATGGGGTCGTCGCTGAGGATTTCCCCGTTCGGAGTCATGGTGCGTTGGCGCGCGTGCACCACTGCGTGATCAGCACCGAGCAACGTCGCGTGCTCCGGGCTGTAGGTGACCTCGACCGCCTCCAGTGGGCCGCCCGCCGCGAAGACCTGGGATTGCGCTCGATGCAGGTCGCTGCGGCCCAGTACCACGGCCCCACCGAAGTTCACGAATGTGCAGTCTTCCGTGAACAGCGAGGCCATGGTGTCGGGATCGTTCGCATTGAAGGCAGTCTCGTAGCGGGACAGAAGGTCGAGAACCGCCTGAGGTGCAGATTCACGGTGGACTGCAGAGTCTGACCTCGGCATATCTGCCTCTCACGTCCTGGGTTCTGGTCGGACCGACCGTGACACCTCGACGCGACGTGAGGTCAACAGCCGCCGCCAGGTCGGCTGAAGCCGACGTCATGCGTTCCGCCGTCGGTAGCAGCGATCTCAGGGGCCTCGCAGCGGGGTTCTTCAGATGATGAAGAGGACGGCGGTCGCGATCGACGCCAAGCCGAAGAATGCCGCCGGGGCGACCTTCGCGGCGGGGTCACCGGCCCGGACGTGGGCGATGATCGCGCCGACCATCATGAGGGCGAATCCGATCGCCGCGGCGATGGCCAGCGGTTCCCAGAAGACGCCGATCGCGAGCGCCAGTGCGCCCACGACCTGCACCACGCCCACTAGCCGGAAGCTGTTCGGGGAGAACCGAGTTGGCGGCCCTGCTCGACCGACGACAGACGAGCGGTGGCCATCGGCAGGCCGGTGAACAGGAAGGTCACCGCGAGGATGACGGCGAAGGTCGTGTCCATGTGCGCCGTGGCCTCTCGCAGGATCGGTGCCGATCGCGGAGCCGACACCATGGGCAGCGTCCGGTGGGCAGAGGCCGTGTGCCGGTCACGCGCTCCACAGCCTAGAAGTCCCGGGTCGCCCCGACACTCTCTTTCCGGCCGCTCGCTGTGAGGCCCGACGTAGGGCGGCAGGTACAAGTCGTCCGCGGCCGGTCGGGCCGCGTTGCTCTCTGCCCACGAGGAGCTGAGGCGCCGACTGCACTGATGGCAGGCGCCCTGCACATGGACCAGTTGGCAGACGACCTAGTACGTGACACGATCTATTCATGGACTCACCGGGGCTGCCGACGGACTGGACGCGGGCCGTCCTGCCGATCGTGGTCCTCGCGGCGCTGGCTCGGGGTGAAGCCCACGGCTACGCCTTACGTCAGATCCTTCACGAGGAGGGTCTCGAGAACGTCACCGGGAGCACTCTTTACCCGCTTCTGGCGCGCCAGCAGGAACTCGGCAGATTGGGGTTCCGATGGGAGCACGACGGAAGCGGTCCTGCGCGGAAAGTGTTCTTCCTGACGGAGGAAGGGAGAGGCGCCCTAGGTCGACTCAAGGTCGAGTGGGGCCGGCTGGCCGCCGTCGTCGAGAATTCCCTTGCGTCTGATCCGACCGAGGTGGAGAAATGAGCTACTATCACGATCTTGCGTTTGAGCTGCGCATGCGCGGTCAGTCAGAGGAGCGGGTCGAAGAGATTTTGCGAGAAGTGGAGGACTTCGTTCGTAGCGCGGGAGGCGCCCCGGAGGGCGAGTTCGGCAGTGCTGCTGACTTCGCGACGCGTTACGCCAGGCGCAGGCGTGTGACTGCTGGCCACTGGATCTTCATGACCGCGATTTTTGCCGCCATTTTTCTGTATATTGCCAATTTGTTACTGTTTGACTCGGGTGGTCCAGCTGTTCGTCCATGGGTGATGGGGATCAGTCTGGTCGCCCTGGTGGCGGCAGCTACTGCTGTAGCCACGATGGTGAACCGTCGGCTTCCTCGATCGTTCCATCGGTCCGGACGGAACCATCGTGACTGAGGTCCGGAGCCTCTCGCAGCTCCAGGAACCGGGTGAGGTGCGCCCTGCCCCGGGGGCGGCTGGGGCGACGAGGACCGCCAGCGGGACCGGCGGCAGCTCGAGAATCGTGTTCCCTGTGACGGGCGGACGATGCTGGCGCCACCAGGGCTGACCGAGCACCGGAAGGCTGACTTCACGGCGTTCGGGTTGGACTGCGGGATCGATGGTCCGCAGGACGCCGCGCTCGGACGGGCGGTGGGCTGAGAAACGCCGGGGCGTGTTCGGGAGAACACCGGCGGCGGCTCATCCGGGTCCGGTCACGCCCGGATGCAACGACGGGACATGCGCGGCGGGCGCGTGCCTGCGTCCCCGCCTACCTCCCGTCCGTCTCGTGAACGGGCTCGTGGAACGTGCGTCGGTAGGCGTGCGGAGTGGTGCCGACGTGACGCCCGAAGTGTCTGCGCAGGCCTGCGGCCGTCGCGAACCCGCAATGAGCGGCGACGGCCTCCACGGGCAGATCGGTGGTCTCCAGCAGTTCGCGGGCCCGCCGGACCCGCTCCGCGGCCAGCCACTGGAGCGGCGTCGAACCGACGGCTGCGCGGAAGTGGCGGGCGAAGCTGCGGGGGCTCTGTCCCGCTGCCCGAGCCCAGGTGGCCACGTCGATCGGCTCGGCGATCCGCCCGCGAGCCCAGTCGAGGCTCGCGGAGAACCCGGATGAGGTGGGAGAGGGCACCGGCGCCGGCACGTACTGAGGTGTTCTCAGTAGCGGGTTGATCATGTCGTGCGGTCGTACTCGGTGTGGAGTAGTACGAGCGCAGCTGCGGTGATCGCGCCGGTGCGCCAGGGACATAGCGTGACTCGCCGCAACGCGGCGAAGGTGGTCTTGAGCAGGGCGTTTCCGCGTTCGGCCAGAGCACGAAGGGCTGAGTGCAGGGTGTTGACGGTGCGCTGGTTGACCGTCTGCCCGCGGCCGGGGGCGAGTTTGATGGGCACGGTGAGCCGGTCGGCTTCGCCTTCGTAGCCGAGGTCGCCCAGCGCGGCGTGGGTGTCGTCGGTGAACGCGGCCAGGCCCTCGAGCAGCCCGGGGTGGGTACGGGCGCAGCGGGTGTCGTGCTCGCGGCCCGGCCGCACGTCGCTGGTCCATAGCGGCCATCCATCAGGTGCGGTGAGGACCTGGATGTTCCCGCCGTGGCGGCGGTGCTTGCCCGACCACCACAGGTCGACCCCGGGGGTGAGGCCGAGCGCGCGGCACCGGTCGGTGGCGATCAGGGTGCCGTCGAGATTCACGTGGGTGTGCCCGGCTGTGCGGGCGGCGAGCAGGGCTCCGTGCAGGCCGGGTGCGGCCGCGGCGAGGACGTCGATGCCTTCGTGCAGGTAACGGTAGGCCGTTGCAGTGCTGATCGCGTTGTCACCGGCCGAACATCGGACCCGGGTAGCATCACAGAACCAGCGGATCACCAGCACTGCCTGGGCGAACGGGGTCAACGCCCGCCGCCGGGTGCCACGTCGACGGCGTTGAAGGACCAGGAGCCGCGCCAGATAGGCCACGGTGCGCTCCCCGATCGGGAGGACAGCGGTGTAGGTGACAGGATCAGACATGCAGGACCTCGGTGACGGTGTCGATCTGTGCTGGACCGAACCGATCTACCGGGGTCCTGCCCCGTTCCCGCTCATCTCACCACCCTCGGCGTGTCGCCACGACCTGCCACCCCGCTACTGAGAACACCTCACTGTGCCTGCCCGCCGTCGCGGTGTGGCGGGACGAGGCAGTACCGGGCGACGACGTTCGCGACCCGGCTTCCGTGGTCACGTCGTACGAGGTGCAGGCACAGGTCGAGACCGGCGGCGACACCGGCCGAGGTCAGCACGTCGCCGTCGTCGACGTAGAGCACGGTGCGCTGCACGTTCACCGACGGGTGTCGCCGTGCGAGTTCGTCGACATCGGCCCAGTGCGTGATCGCCGGCCGGCCGTCCAGGAGGCCGGCGGCGGCCAGGACGAACGCCCCTGTGCAGACCGAGGCGATGCGGGCACCGCGGTCGTGCGCCCGACGCAGTGCGTCGAGCAGCGCCGGCGGGAAGTCGAACCGCTTCTCGGCCGTGGGCGGTACGAGCACGGTGTCGGCCTCGTCGAGTGCGTCGAGACCCGGCATGTCCCCGTCGAGGCGCCCGAAGGGGCGCAGACGGAACGGGCCGGGCTCGCCCGCGCAGACCCGCACGTCGTACCACTGCTCGGGTGGCACTCCGATCGGCGCCGGCCGCTCCATGCCGAAGACCTGGGCGCCCGTCGAGAGCTCGAACATCGGGGTGCCGTCCAGCGCGGGGATGACCACGACGTGCATGGCAGTAATGTATCGATAAGTGTCGTTCCTGCCACTCGATCTTCGGTCGGGATGCGCGGCAGGCTGGTGGCTCCTCCCCGGTGTCGGCGACTCCTCCGGCCGCACCGGCCGCCACGATCCAGCAGAGGGAGACGATGAGCCGAGAAGTCGATCTCGTCCACGGCATCAGGGAAGTAGAGCCGGGGGTGCAGCTCCACTACGTGCAGACCGGTGGAGGGGAGCGCACGGTCGTGCTGCTGCACGGCTATCCGGAGACGTGGTGGCAATGGCGACACACGATGCCGCTGCTCGCCGCGGCGGGGTTTCGGGTCGTCGCGGTGGACTACCGCGGAGCGGGGCACTCGTCGAAGCCTGCGACCGGTTACGACAAGCGCACCATGGCGGGTGACGTCCGGCGACTCCTCGTCGACCATCTCGGCATCACGGAACCGGTCGTGCTGGTGGGCCACGACATCGGCATGAAGGTGGCGTTCGCCTATGCGAGTCTCTTCGCCGACGGTGTGGCGAAGCTGGTCCTCGTCGATGCGATCATCCCCGGTACGGACCATTTCCGGGCGCTGCTCACCACCGGCAGGCTGAGCAACTCCAACCTGGCGCACTTCTTCTTCCACAATGCGCGGAACGGCATGGCGGAGACGTTGACGGCGGGGCGAGAGCGGGTCTACATCCAGGACTTCTTCGACCGCATCGCTTTCAACGCCGGCGCGTTCCCGCCGGAGGTGGTCGACGTCTATGCCAAGGCCTATGCCGCCCCGGGCGCGATGCGGGCCGGGTTCGAGCTGTACCGTGCCTTCGACCAGGACGGGTACGACAATTCCGAGCTGCTGTCCACGGGCGGCAGACTTCGCATGCCGCTGCTCTACGTGGCCGGCGCCGAGAGCTTCTTCAGAACCATCGCGAAAGACGTCGTGACCGACATTGCCGAGAACGGTTCTCTCGCCGTGGTCGCTGCCAGCGGCCACTACCCGGCCGAGGAGAACCCGGAGGAGTTCGTCGAGGCTGTGCTGTCGTTCTGCCGGGAGTCGAGCTAGCGTCGGGTCAACACCTGCAAGAACCTGCACGTCGCTGGCCAGCGGGGCCTCGTTCGCCGCGTTCTGCGGCGTCATCCCCACCGAGGCATCGTGCGGCCGCAGCCATCGACACCGGCTCAGCCGCAGCGGTGACCCGCAGGTGAACTCGGCGCTCTACACGATCACGATCGCCTGCCTTCGAGGGAACCGACAGACCCAGGACTGTGTGCGGCGGCGGGGCAGCGAGGGCTACACGCGCCGTGAAGCCATCCGCTGCCTCGAGCGCCACGTCAGCCGACACCTCTGTTGACTCACAACAGGCCCCGGCCATCAGACCTCGACACAGCGCCGAGCCGCTAGACCAGACCGGTGAGGCGTTCGATCTCGACGGGCCGAAGCTCGATCGCAGCGCCCGCGAGGTTGTTCTCGAGGTGTGAGACTTTAGAGGTTCCCGGGATCGGCAGGATGGTCGGTGAGCGGGCGAGCAGCCACGCGATCGCGACCTGAGAACCCGACACGCCATGCGCCGCGGCGATCTCGGCCAGCGGCCCCGAGTCGGCGGGTAGACCTCCCTGAGCCAATGGCGCCCACGGGATGAAGCCGATCCCTTCGCGGGTGCAGTACTCCATCACGTCGGCCGAGCCGCGGTCGATGAGGTTGTAGCGGTTCTGCACCGTCGCGATCCGGGCGATCGCGCGGGCCTCCTCAAGCTGCTCGACACCGACCTGGGAGAGCCCGATCTCGACGATCTTGCCTTCGTCCTGGAGCGCCTTGAGTTCGCCGACCTGGTCGGCCAGGGGCACCTGCGGGTCGACGCGGTGCAGTTGGAGCAGGTCGATGTGGTCGAGCCCGAGGCGACGCAGACTCAGCAGTACCTGCTGACGCAGGTATTCCGGGCGACCGACCGGCGGCCAGGCCTGTGGGCCCAGCCGCATCGCTCCCTGCGCTGTGTCGACGACATCGGGTCCGTTGCGTGTGAGCCCGACCTTGGTCGCGATGACGACGTCGTCCGGGTAGGGGTACAGGGCCTCGCGGATGATGGCCTCGCTGACGTGCGGGCCGTAGGAGTCGGCAGTGTCGACGAGCTGGACGCCCAGCTCGATGGCACGTCGGACGGTTCGGATGCATTCGGCGCGGTCGTCGGGTTCGCCCCAGATGCCGCGGCCCGTGAGGCGCATACCGCCGAAGCCCAGTCGGGCGACGTCCTTGTCTGCGAGGCGGAAGGTGCCGGCGGCACACACTGTCGATGTCATGAAGTCTTCTTCGAGGAGAGGTCGGAGGAACCGGTGGAGGCATCGAGGTGCGCGGCGAGTCCGCGCAGACCTCGATGGAGGATGCCCTGACGCAGGCTCTCGATCAGGTCAGTGGCGTCGTCGGGGTGGGCGTTGACGACGATCGACCAGCCGATGAAGGTCGCGCCGATGCTGGTTACCGGGCGCAGCTCGAGGCGTCCCCGGTAGTGCTGCACCGGGTAGGGCGAGGTGACGATCTCGTAAACCAGGGACCGGTCGGAGTCGTCGAGGGCTGCCAACGATTCCACCACCGTCGCTCCGTCGGCCATGGTCAGCACCCGCACGGCGCGGCCCGCGGCGGGGGCGCCCATCGCACTGGCCGCGACCGCCGGCTGCCAGAGGGCGAGCCCGTGGAAGTCTCGGACGACAGCCCAGACACGGTCGACGTCGTGGTCGAGCATTGCGCTCGCGTAGAGCTCGGTCATCGTCCGGTGTCCGTCGTGTGCTCGTCGAGCCAGCGCAGGACCGGCTGTAGTGCCTCGTCGGAGTTGGTCTCGTAGATCAGGCCGTGCCCGTTGCCGAAGATTCCGTGGTCGGGCAGATGGACGTGGTCGACGGCCGCACCCGCGTGGCGCAGGAACGCGACGATGTCAGGGCCCGCGGCGGCGAACGGTGACGTCTCACCGGTGACGATCGCCACCGGGACCTCGCGCAATCCCGGGATCCGCAGTGCACTCGGATCGGCGGCACGCACCTCGTCCGGCGATGCGAGCGGCGGGTCGTAGGTCACCGGGGCTGCGGTCAGGCCCCAGTCCAGCGTGCCGATCCCCGGCGCCGAGGCGAATGCCGGACCCATCGGTTCGATCGAGACGATGGCGCGAACGAGGTCGTGGCGTCGGTCGGCGAGCAGCCACCCGTCGGGACCGGAGGCGGAGTGCGTCATCACCACTGCCGGCCCGACCCGATCGAGCAACGTGGTGAGCCGATCGACGTCCATCTCCTGGGAGTCGGCGAGGGCTGCGGGCAGGGGGTTGAACGGGGCGATGAACGCGTCGAGCCCGGCCTCGTCATCGCGGGCGATCGGCCAGCGGGTCTGGCGGTCGGCGGCGGAGTCGGGAAAGAAGACCGCGCGGCCCTCCTCATAGGGGAACGCCGGCCCCATCGTGCCCACCACCGACGGATGGAATGGTGAGCGTCCCTGCGCGGGCCGGTCGACGAGCAAGACGGGCCAGCCCGCCTCGACGAGGCGCTGGGCCCACCCGGGTCGTCCGTCGGGGGTGTCCATCCACTCGGTGCTCTGCATGACCCCGCCGTGCACGAGCACGATCGGACAGGGCTTCGTGATGTGCTCGGGCGCTTCCCAAGCGACGAACATCGGGCCGCGCTGGTAGGTGTGCCCGCGCTGGATCACTCGCTCGCCGGGGACCCAGAACTCGCCGCGGCGCGACGCGCGGACGGTCCTACCGTCCCAGGGCAGCTGGGATCGGACGTCTCTACGTGTGGTCATGTCGTCTCACCGTCCTATCGGGGATGTGGGACGACGCTAAGGAGCGTTCCGAGCGGTCGGGTAGTATTCCTGCACCCACCCGGAGGCCGCGGCACGGACACCGGTGGCGGCGATCGGGCACGTCCGGCGATCCAGGTCAGGTGGAGCCGTCTGCAGGGAGCCGGCTGAGGGCCTCCAGGCCCGCCACGGTGTCCTCGTTGGTGGCGCTGTAGGTCGCGAGGTGCAGTCCGCGTGCGCTGGAGATCGCGAGCGACTCGTAGTGCAGAGACAGCATGCCGGCCTCGCGGTGCTGCAGCACCTTGTCCACGCTCACCTTCTCCGCGACCTCGTAGCGTTCCCAGAGTCGGGCGAACTTCGCACTGCGCTGCTGCATTTCGCGCACCCGACTCGTGACGTGCTGGTCGTGTGGGAAGGGCGCCGACGCGACGCGCAGGTGGCTGACCGCGCCGCGTGCGGCCGCGTCCGGATCGCGGTAGAAGGTGGCGGCGGCCGGATCGAGAAAGATCATCCGGAGCAGGTTGTCGAATCGCTCGAAGCCGGAGTAGAGGGCCAGCGCAAGGTCGTTGGCCACGAGGACGTCGAGGGCCGGGTCGAGCACGAAGGCCGGAACGGCGGAGAGGGAGTCGAGCAGGCGCCGTACGCCCTCGGACACTTCCGTGGCTGGCTGCGCGTGGCCGGGTCGGGGGAGCCCGAGCTGGTAGAGGTGGGCGGCGGCGATGTGGTCGAGGTCGAGGGCCGAGGCGAGCGCCTCGAGCACCTGCTCCGACGGGTGGACCTCGCGCCCCTGCTCCAACCGTATGTAGTAGTCAGTGCTGATTCCCGCAAGCAGGGAGACCTCGTCGCGCCGCAGGCCCGTTACACGCCGGTCCGGACCGCGTATCAATCCCGCCTGCTCGGGAGTAACGAGGCTGCGACGCGCCCGAAGGAACTCAGCGAGGCCCCCGTTGGTGGCGGTCACGGTACTAGATTAGCTCTTGCATCGTCGTCGCCGTCTCAACAGCACCGGAACCGGTATCAGGCGCTGACCGAGCATCTGCGCGCTCACATCGCAGCGGTCGGGGGCGACAGCGTGAGTCGACTGTTCCGGGGCGAGCGCGCGGACGAGCTGCCGAAGCTCAGCCACCTGCGCACCTGGCGCAGCGCCCGGCGGCGCTGTTGAACGTCTACGCAAGGACGATCGACGGCCAGCAGGACGCCGCGCGTCGGCGCATCGACGCTGCGTTGGGCAGGGCGGCGGGCTGAGCAGACTTCGGGGCGCATTCGGGGAGAACACCCGCAACGAGCCATCCACGGCCGGTGACGGCCGGACACAACGAACGAGGCCCCTCACCCTGTTACAGCAGGTGAGGGGCCTTGTTCGCTGTCAAGCTTTGACGTGCCCCCGGCAGGATTCGAACCTGCGCTCCCGCCTCCGGAGGGCGGTGCTCTATCCCCTGAGCTACGGGGGCCGTGCGATGGGAGAACAGTAGCGCACGGTGCCCGGGTCCCCGGCACGGGGGCCCGGGCGTGATCAGCCCAGCGGCAGCGGCGCTGCTCCCCGTTCGGCGAGCAGCCCGCGCATCAGCTCGGCCTCGGAGTTCTGCGACGCGAGCATCTGGGCCGCGAGGTTGCGGACCTCGCCGGTGTCGGCGTGGTCGCGGGCGTACTCCAGCATCGACACCCCGCCCTGGTGGTGGCGGAGCATGAGCTGGAGGAACTCGACGTCCAGCGCCGTGCCGGGCGGGGTGGCGCGCAGCCGCGCGAGGTCCGCGGTGCTCGCCATGCCCGGCATCGTCGCGGTGCCGCCGGACATGCCCGCCATCCCGGCGTGCGCGGAGGAGCCCATCCAGGCCATGTGGCCACCGCTGGGCAGGCTCGGGGCGTCCCACAGGCCGAGCCAGCCCTGCATCCGGCCGACCTGCTGGTTCTGGGTGGTCTCGATGTCGAACGCGAGCTGGCGCACCCGCGGGTCGGTCGCGCGGTCGCGTTCCCAGGAGGCCATCTCGACGGCCTGGCGGTGGTGCACGGTCATGTCCTGGGCAAACCCGACGTCGACCGAACCCGGCTCGGGCACGAACGGGCCGAACGCGCCGCGCACCGCGAACCCGGCGACGAGCACGGCCACGAGCGCGACCAGGCCGAACGCGATGGCCGGGGGGTTGTTCCAGGGGGAGCGCTCCTGCTGCGGGGCGCTCACTGCCCGGGAGCCGGCGCCGGCGCGGGGGCGGGCGCTCCGGGGACGGCCGGGTCGGGGGCGGGGGCACCGCCCGGGGTCGCACCCTGGTTCTCGGGCAGGACGGTCTGCCCGTCGACGGCGGACTGCGGCGGGATCGGCTGGAAGGCCGGCGGGTTGTCCTGGTCGAAGCCCTGCGCGCCGAGTGCGTCGCAGGAGGCGCCGACCTCGGGGTGGGTGAACCGGTTGAGCCGCAGCGCGCGGATGAACTGGTCGATGCGCTCGTCGTCGGCGTTCTGGACCTTCAGCTGGTTGCCCCAGGACTGCAGCGAGATCGGGGCGTCGAGGCCCGGGTAGGGCGACATGACCGTGTACGGCTGGCCCTCGACCCGCTGGGCGAGCGCGGCCTTCCCGGCCTCGTCGAGGGTGTCGGGGTTGTAGGCGACCCACACGGCGCCGTGCTCGAGGGAGTGCACGAGGTTCTCCGAGCGGACCGGGTTCGGGTAGACGACGCCGTTGCAGGCGGCCCAGAACCCGTCGTGCGCGCCGCCGAAGGGCGGGCTGTGGGTGTAGGCGACCCGCTGGAAGCCGAGCACGTGCTGCAGGCCCGGGTACTCCTGGCTGACGATGCCGGGGATCGCGAGCGCGGGGTTCCGATTGTCCTCCGAGGGCTCCCAGGCCCGGTTCTGGTTGCGCTGCACCAGCGGGTAGACGATGAACGCCCCCGCCAGCAGCACCAGCACGGTGATCGCCGCGACCATGCCCCAGGGGAACTGGCGCTGGCCGACCGCGCTGGGCATCGACGGTCGCTTCTTGCCGGACTTGCCGCTGGCCATGGGGAGTCCTGTTCGTGGTCGGCGGGCGGTTTCGCCCGAGTCTAGGAAGGCGCCGTCACCGGCTCGCCCACCACCCGTAGGAGCGGTAGTCGGGGTAGGGCGCGAGCAGCGGGGCGACCGGGCGGGTGGTCACCGTGACGCGGTCACCGGTCACGAGCTCGCCGGGCACGGTGAACGACGCCTGCGCCCACGGCTGCGCGTCCGGCAGCGTCCACTCCCCGGCAGGGCGACCGTCCACGTCGACGGCGACCACCCGGGTCCGCTCGCCCGGCAGCGCGGGCCCGGCGCCGATCCGCCCGGTCAGGGTGACCGGCCGGCCGGGGACGGTCCCGCCGAGGGTGAAGGTCTCCCCACCGACGACGTGCCGGCCGCTGTCGGCGACGAGCCGTCCGGGTGCGACGACGGCGCGGTCCAGCACCGAGTCCGGCTGCACGCCGAGCACCGGCGGGTCGGTCGTCCAGCCGTGCGCGGCCTCGTCGGCCATGTCCCCGATGTTCAGGTGGTCGACGATCCGGCCGGGCACCGGCAGGTCCGGTGCCTGCGCGGAGTCCGCGGCGGACCAGTCCGCCCGCCAGATGCTGACCCGGTCGCAGCTGCGGTCGAGCTGGCAGGTCTGCGGCGCGGACGCCGAGATCGGCCGGGCCGGCCCGGCGAGCGCGAAGGTGATGACCGGCTCGGCGCCGAGCAGCCCGGCGCGGCCGAGGTCGGCGACCGGGACCCCGCCCCACCGGTCGAACACCGCGAACCACTGCGGCCGCTCGGGCCCGGGCAGTGCCCGCAGGGCCTCGTAGAGCGTCCCCGGCCCGTTCAGCGACGGTGCGGCCATCCCGTTCGTGGTCAGCCCGACCAGGTCGACGGTGCGGCGCCCGCCGAACCAGGCCGCGGCGCCGACGTCGTTGACGGCGACGGCGTCGCCCGGCGGCACGTTGCCGGCGATCCACTGCGCGACGCTCACCGGGCCCTCCCGCATGGCCGACGCCTGCTGGCCCAGCCGCAGCGCCCAGGCCGGCGTCGCGGCGAGGGTGAACAGCAGCACCACCGCGAGCAGCCCGGTGCGCGCCGCCCGGTTCCCGACGAGCCCGGCACCGAGCACCACGAGCAGGAGCAGCAGCGGCAGGAACGGCTGCAGGTAGCGCAGGTCCTGCCACATCGCCGTGGTCAGGGTGGCGACGGCGAGCACCACCGACGCCAGCCCGCCGCCGAGCACCACCGCGAGGACGCGCTCCCGGCGCGCGGCCAGCACGGCGACCCCGAGTACGGCGAGCACCAGCGCGAGCGGCGCCAGCACGTCCTGCCCGGACAGCCCGGACAGCGACGCGAGGATCGCGGCGACGTTGCGCTGCACGTGGTCGGCGATCTCCAGCGGCTGGCGCAGGAAGCCGGTGTGCAGCCACGACTTGGCGAGCACGCCGTTGGCCTGCGACGTCCCGGTGAGTACCCGGTACAGCAGCAGCTGCCCGGCGAACACCACCACCGGCACGGCTACGAGCGCGAGCCGTCCCCACGGACGCCCCGCCCGCGCGGCCGGGCCCGGGGCCGGGCGCAGCAGCGTCCACGCCATCGCGGCGGTGAACGCGGCGGCGAGCAGGAAGCCCTCGGGCCGGGTGAGGGCCAGCAGCGCCGCGACCACCGGCGTCGCGCGGAACCGGGGACGTTCGCGCAGGTAGGACAGCAGCGTCCCGGTGGCCAGCGCCGCGAGCAGCCCCACCTCCATGCCGCTGGCCCCGCCCCACAGCAGCGGCCCGCACAGCGCGGTGAGCAGCCCCGCCCACCACCCGGCCGCGCGCCCGCCGAGCCGGGTCGCGGCGGCCGAGGTGAACCCCGCCGCACAGGCGACCCCGACGACCCCGCCCACCACCGCGACGGCGAGCAGCCACCGGCCGTCGAACCCGACCGCGTGCGCGGCGCCGAGCAGCACCATCCAGAGCAGGCTCGACGCGCCCGTCGTGATCTCGGCGCCGGGCTGGTAGCGCAACGGCTCGCCGTCGCCGAACTGCCGGGCGTACTGCAGGTGGATGTAGACGTCGTCGAGCGGCGGCACGAGGCTGCCCCGGTTGTAGCCGACCGACACCGCGACGAGGACCGCCCCGAGCAGCAGGGCGAGCGCCCCGGAGACGACGGGGGCGCGGGTACTCCGGTCGGTGGAAGGGGACGTCACGCCCCGCATCGTCGCCGGTCGGGGTGCGGATACCTGCATGAGGGTGTCGGGGGTCCCTCCGTAGAATCCCGCTGGTGAATCCCGACGTGCTCGCCGACCTGGTCCGTGACGTCGCGCGGGACGTGCTGCTCCGACGCGACCTGGACGTCTCCGCGCTGCCGGCCGATGCCGGTGTCGAGCGTCCCCGCAACCCCGACCACGGCGACTACGCCACCAACATCGCGCTGCGCACCGCCAAGAAGGCGGGTGTCAACCCGCGCGAGCTCGCGACCTGGCTGGCCGAGGAGCTGGCCACCCGCGACGGCGTCGCGAGCGCCGAGATCGCCGGGCCCGGGTTCATCAACCTGCGCCTGGCCGCCGACGCGCAGGGCGCGATCGTCGGGGAGGTCCTCGCCGCGGGCGCGGGCTACGGCACCGGCGACGAGCTGGCCGGGCGCAACGTGAACCTGGAGTTCGTCTCCGCCAACCCGACCGGACCGCTGCACCTGGGCGGGACCCGGTGGGCCGCGGTCGGCGACGCGCTGGGCCGGGTCCTGACCGCGCGCGGCGCGAAGGTCACCCGCGAGTACTACTTCAACGACGCCGGCGCCCAGATCGACCGGTTCGTCGCCTCCCTGGTCGCGGCCGCGAAGGGCGAGCCCGCCCCGGAGAACGGCTACGGCGGGGCCTACATCGCCGAGATCGCCCAGCGGGTCGTCGCGGCCGAGCCCGGCGCGCTGGAGCTGCCCGACACCGAGCGGGACGAGGTGTTCCGCCGGGTTGGCGTCGGCTTCATGTTCACCGAGATCAAGCAGAAGCTGGGGGAGTTCCGCGTCGAGTTCGACGTGTGGTTCCACGAGCAGTCGCTGCACGACTCGGGCGCGGTGGAGACCGCCGTCGCCGCGCTGAAGGAGAAGGGCTCGCTCTACGAGTCCGACGGCGCCTGGTGGCTGCGCTCGACCGACCACGGCGACGACAAGGACCGCGTCGTCATCAAGTCCGACGGCCGGCCCGCCTACATCGCCGGCGACATCGCCTACCTGCGCGACAAGCGGGCCCGCGGGTTCGACCTGTGCATCTACATGCTCGGCGCGGACCACCACGGCTACGTCGCCCGGCTCAAGGCCGCCGCGGCCGCGTTCGGGGACGACCCGGCCGTCGTCGAGGTCCTGATCGGACAGCTGGTCAACCTGGTCAAGGACGGCGTCCCGGTCCGGATGAGCAAGCGTGCCGGCACCGTCGTGACGATGGACGACCTGGTGGAGGCCGTCGGCGTCGACGCCGCGCGGTACTCGCTGGTGCGCTCGTCGGTGGACTCGGGCCTGGACATCGACCTGGACCTGCTGGCCAGTCGGACCAGCGAGAACCCGGTGTTCTACGTCCAGTACGCGCACGCCCGGCTGTCCTCGCTGGCCCGCAACGCCGCCGACCTCGGCATCACCCCCGGCGAGGACTACGGCCTGCTGTCCCACGCCCGCGAGGGCGACCTGATCCGCACCCTGGGCGAGTTCGGCGACGTCGTGCGGACCGCCGCCGAGCTGCGCGAGCCGCACCGGGTCGCCCGCTACCTGGAGTCGCTCGCCGGCGCCTACCACAAGTTCTACGACTCCTGCCGCGTCCTGCCCCAGGGCGACGAGGAGGTCTCCGACCTGCACCGGGCCCGGCTCGCGCTCTGCGTCGCGGCCCGCACGGTGCTCGCCAACGGCCTCGCGCTGCTCGGCGTCGACGCCCCGGAACGGATGTGACATGAGGGCACACCCCGCAGGCCCGATGCACGCGGGCCTCACCCCCGCGCCCGAGTCGGCCGGCCCCCGCCCGGAGAGCGCCGCGGCGCTCGACGAGCTGGCCCCGGCGGTCTGGCCGCGGCACGCCGCCCGCGGCGAGGACGGCGCGTTGCGCCTGGCCGGGGTCGACGTGCGCGATCTCGCCGCGACCCACGGCACCCCGCTGTTCGTGCTCGACGAGGACGACTTCCGCGGCCGCTGCGCCGAGTTCGCCGCCGCGTTCGGGGCGCACGCCGTGCACTACGCGGCGAAGGCGTTCCTGTGCACCGAGATCGCCCGCTGGGTCGCGCAGGAGGGCCTGTCGCTGGACGTGTGCTCCGGTGGCGAGCTGGCCGTCGCGCTGCGCGCGGAGTTCCCGCCCGAGCGGATCGCGCTGCACGGCAACAACAAGTCCCTCGCCGAGCTCGACGCCGCGGTCGAGGCGGGGGTCGGCGGGATCGTCGTCGACTCCTTCGACGAGATCGCCCGGCTCGCCGACGTCGCCGCCGCGCGGGACACCGTCGCGCCGGTGCTGATCCGGCTCACCGTCGGCGTCGAGGCGCACACCCACGAGTACATCGCCACCGCGCACGAGGACCAGAAGTTCGGGTTCTCCATCGCGAGCCAGGACCAGAAGGACTCGCCCGCGCTGGAGGCCGCCCGCCGCGTCCTCGCCGCGAGCCACCTGAGCCTGGTCGGGCTGCACAGTCACATCGGCTCGCAGATCTTCGAGACCGAGGGCTTCGAGGCCGCCGCCCGCCGCGTGGTGAAGGTGCTCGCCGACCTGCACGCCGAGCACGGCGGCGAGAACCTGACCGCGCTGCGGACGCTGGACCTGGGCGGCGGCATCGGCATCGCCTACCGGCCGGGGGACACCCCGCTGTCGATGCCGGCGCTGGCCGAGGAGCTGCGCGCGATCGTCAAGCGCGAGTGCGCCGCCTCCGGGCTGGACGTGCCGGCGATCGCGGTCGAGCCGGGCCGGGCCATCGCCGGACCGGGCACCGTCACCGTCTACGAGGTCGGCACCGTCAAGGACGTCCCGCTCGGCGGGTACTCGCGGCGCTACGTCAGCGTCGACGGCGGGATGAGCGACAACATCCGCACCTCCCTCTACGACGCCGAGTACGACGTGCGGCTGGTGTCCCGCGCCAGCGGGCGCGACTCGGTGCCCGGTGGGGAGGCCCCCGTGCTGTCCCGGGTGGTCGGCAAGCACTGCGAGTCGGGTGACATCGTGGTGCGCGACTGCTGGCTGCCGGCCGACCTCGCGCCGGGCGACCTGCTGGCCGTCGCGGCGACGGGGGCCTACTGCTACGCGATGGCGTCGGGCTACAACCGGCTGCCGCGCCCCGCTGTCGTCGCGGTGCGTGACGGGGTCGACCGGACCCTGTTGCGACGCGAGACACTGGAGGACCAGTTCCGTTTCGAGGTGTGAGCGCAGCCGGGTGAGAACCACCACCCGGACCCGTCTGCACCCGTCCGACCAGGAATGATCGGCGCGCGCCCGAGGGGTGCGTGCACGCGAGGAGGACACGTGGCGAGCGAGACCGGCGCCGTCCGGGTGGCACTGCTGGGCTGCGGCACCGTCGGCACCGAGGTGGTCCGGCTCATCACCGAGCAGGCCGACGAGCTGGCCGCGCGGGTGGGGGCCCGCATCGAGCTGGCGGGGGTCGCCGTGCGGCGACCGCACCGGCACCCCTGGCTGACCGAGAACTTCCCGGACCTGGTGACCACCGACGCCGGCGAGCTCGTGACGCGCGACGACGTCGACGTCGTCGTCGAGGTCATCGGCGGGATCGAGCCGGTCCGCGGCTGGCTGCTGGAGGCGCTCAAGTCCGGTCGCTCGGTCGTGACGGCGAACAAGGCGCTGCTCGCCGAGGACGGCCCGACGCTGGCCGAGGCCGCCGACGCCTCCGGTGCCGACCTCTACTACGAGGCCGCGGTCGCCGGGGCGATCCCGCTGCTCCGCCCGCTGCGCGAGTCCCTCGCCGGGGACCGCATCACCCGGGTCGCCGGCATCGTCAACGGCACCTCGAACTTCATCCTCTCGGCGATGTCCGCGGGCGGCACCTCCTACGTCGACGCGCTGGAGGAGGCGACCCGGCTGGGCTACGCCGAGGCCGACCCCAGCGCCGACGTCGACGGCTACGACGCCGCCTCGAAGGCCGCGATCCTGGCGTCGCTGGCGTTCCACACCCGCATCACCGCCTCCGACGTGCACCGCGAGGGCATGCGCGAGGTGAGCGCGTCCGACGTCGCGGCCGCCCGCAGGCTCGGCTGCACGATCAAGCTGCTCGCCATCTGCGAGCGCGTCGTCGCGGCCGACGGGGCCGAGTCGGTCTCCGCCAGGGTCTACCCGGCGATGGTCCCCGACTCGCACCCGCTGGCAGGCGTCGACGGCGCCTTCAACGCGGTGTTCGTCGAGGCCGAGGCCGCCGGCCAGCTGATGTTCTACGGCCAGGGCGCCGGCGGCGCGCCGACCGCCTCCGCGGTGCTCGGCGACCTCGTGGCGGTGGCCCGCAACCGGGTCGGCGGCGGCCGCGGGCCGCGCGAGTCGGCCTACGCCAGCCTCCCGGTGCGCCCGATCGGCGAGGTGCCGACGCGCTACCACGTCGACCTCGAGGTGGCCGACCGCGAGGGCGTGCTCGCCGCGATCGCCGGTGAGTTCGCGCAGCAGGGCGTGTCGATCGCCGCGGTGCGTCAGACCGGCGGCGTGAACGGCTCGGTGGACCGGGCCGACGGCTCGGACCGCAGCCAGGCCCGGCTGACGGTCGTCACGCACTCGGCGCCGGAGGCCGCGCTGTCGGCGACGGTGTCGGCGCTGCTGGACCTCGACCACGTCCTCGGCGTCGCCGGGGTGCTGCGGGTCGAGGGCCTGGGCCGCGCGGTGAGCGCACTGGGTATGGGCGAATGACCACCGACGAGGGATCAGGGAGTGGACCGGTCGTGACGGGCAGCGTGCGAGGAGTCCGAGGGCCCGCTTCCGGCCCCTTCGGTCCGGTGACCCAGGTGACCGGTGCGGTCGCGCCGCCACCGCCCGGCCAGTGGCCGGGTGTCATCGAGGCCTACCGCGACCGGATGCCGGTGCAGCCGGACTGGACCGTGGTGACCCTGGGGGAGGGCGGTACGCCGCTGCTCCCTGCCCCGCGGCTGTCCGAGCGGACCGGCTGTCAGGTCTACCTCAAGGTCGACGGCGCCAACCCGACCGGCTCGTTCAAGGACCGCGGCATGACGATGGCGGTCACCGCCGCGCTCGCCGACGGCAAGTCCAGCGTGCTGTGCGCCTCCACCGGCAACACCTCCGCGTCGGCGGCCGCCTACGCGACCCGTGCCGGGATGACCTGCGCGGTGCTCGTGCCGACCGGGAAGATCGCGCTGGGCAAGCTCGCCCAGGCCGTCGCACACGGCGCCCGGATCCTGCAGATCGACGGCAACTTCGACGACTGCCTGGAGCTGGCCCGCAAGACCACCGCCGACTACCCGGCGATCGCGCTGGTCAACTCGGTGAACCCGACCCGGATCGCCGGGCAGGCCTCGGCCGCCTACGAGATCTGCGACCAGCTGGGCCGCGCCCCGGACGTGCACTGCCTGCCGGTCGGCAACGCCGGCAACATCACCGCCTACTGGCACGGCTACCGCGGCTACCACGCCGACGGCATCGTCGACACGCTGCCGCGGATGTTCGGGTTCCAGGCCGCCGGTGCCGCCCCGCTGGTGCACGGCGCCCCGGTGAGCGAGCCCGAGACGATCGCGACCGCCATCCGGATCGGCGCCCCCGCCTCGTGGAAGGGCGCGACCACCGCCCGCGACGAGTCGAACGGGCGCTTCGCCGCCGTCACCGACGACGAGATCCTCGCCGCCTATCGGATGCTGTCCGCGCAGGAGGGCGTGTTCGTCGAGCCGGCGTCGGCCTCCAGCGTCGCCGGGCTTCTGCAGAGCCGGGAGAACGGCACCCTTCCCGCGGACTCGCTGGTGGTGTGCACGGTGACCGGGCACGGCCTCAAGGACCCCGACACCGCGCTGCTCACCGCGCCGGACCCGGAGATCGTGCCGATCGACCCCGGCGCGGTCGCGGCGGCGCTCGAGCTGGCCTGATGGGCCGCCCGACGCGGGTACTGGTGCGGGTGCCGGGGTCGACGGCCAACCTGGGCCCCGGCTTCGACTCCCTCGGCATGGCCCTGGCGCTGTACGACGAGATCGAGGTCGAGACCTTCGAGACGCCGGGACTGTTCGTCGACGTCGCGGGGCAGGGCTGCCGGCACGTCCCCCGTGACGAGCGTCACCTGGTCCTGCGGGCGATGCGCCTGGCCTTCGAGACGTTCGGCGGGGCGCTCGCGGGGCTGCGGCTGCGCTGTCTCAACGCGGTGCCGCACTCGCGCGGTCTCGGCAGCTCCGCGGCGGCCGCCGTCGCCGGGGTGACGGCCGCGGCCGTCCTGGCCGGGCGGGACCCGGAGCTGGAGCGCGACGCGTTGCTGCAGCTCTCGGCCGGGATGGAGGGCCACGCCGACAACGCCGCGGCCAGCCTGCTCGGCGGGTTCGTGGTGGCCTGGGAGGCCGCGGGGTCGGCTCGGCGCTTCCACGCCGAGAAGCTGGAGGTGCACCCCGACGTGCACCCGGTCGCCTGCGTGCCCGACGTCGAGTCCTCGACCAAGACCACCCGCGGGCTGCTGCCCGAGCAGGTCCCGCTGGCCGACGCCGCGTTCACCGGCAGCCGCTGCGCGCTGGCGGTGCTGGCGATGACCCGGCGGCCCGACCTGCTCATGGCGGCCACCGAGGACCGGCTGCACCAGCCCTACCGGCGCCCGGCGTACCCGTCGTCGCTGCGGCTGGTCGAGGCGCTGCGCGAGCACGGCGTGCCGGCCGCGATCTCCGGCGCCGGGCCGACGGTGCTGGCCCTGACCGGCGACGGCGCGCTGCCCGACGGCGTCGACACCGACGGTTTCGCGGTGCAGCGGCTGCCGGTCGACACCACCGGTGTGCAGGTCGAGGTCCGCTGATCCCGGTTCCGTGCCGGGAACGTGAGGTACGCGACCCCGTGGGTCGGCGCGTCGTCCGAGGGGGGTTGTTGCCGCCCCGGGGTGTACGGACTAGTCTCGACAGCGCATGGCGATCCACGCGACATCGGCGTAGTCTTGCGGCCGGGCCCGCTCGCCCGATCTCCTTTCTGAATTGGACTCGGAATCCCGAACGGGCGGCCTGACTCCCGCGACGTCGTCGTGGGACTCCATCTGTGAATGCTGCCGATACGGGGTCTCCGTATCGGCCGAGCGTGTGACATCCCCTGACCTGGACAGGTAACCGGGTCGGTCAGGAAGGAACTCTGTGAGCGAGACCGATCTCGCCGGTACCGGGACCGCGTCTGCCGAGGCGGCGCCCCGCCGACGCGGCGGCCTGTCCGGCATGGTGCTGGCCGAGCTGCGCCAGCTGGCCACCGAGCTGAACGTCCCCGACATCTCCGGCATGCGCAAGGGCGACCTGATCGCGGCCATCAAGGAGCGTCAGGGCGGAGCGGCGGCGGCCCCCGCGAAGAAGCCGAAGGCGAAGGTGGAGCCCGCTGCCGCCACCGGCTCCGGCGGCGCGGACGCGTCGCAGCTCGCCCTCGGCGACACCGCCGCGGCCCCCGCCGGCAACGGCGCCGCTGCGCCGGCCGCCCCCTCGGCACCCGCCGAGCAGGCCGGTGACCAGGGCGGACAGTCTGCGGAGAAGGCCGAGGCCCCCGCGCCGCGCACCCGTCGTCGCCGTGCGGCGACACGGCCGGCCGGCGCCCCTGACGCCACCGCGACCGACGCCGCCTCCGGCACGTCGTCCGGCAACGGCGCGGCCCCGGCCGTCGCCGAGAGCGCCCCGGCCGCCGCGCCCGAGCAGGCCGCTCCGGCCGCGAGTGCGCCGGCGCAGGCCGAGAGCACCCCGGCCCCGGCCGAGGAGCGTCGCGAGGACGCCGACGGCGCCGGCCGTCGTGGCCGGACCCGCCGCCGCGGCCAGGGCGACGACAACGGTCAGAAGGACGCCGGTCCCAAGGACGCGCCGAAGGACACCGCGTCCGACGCGGGTCAGCGGGACGCCGGCCAGCGCGACGCCCGTCGCGACGCCGACGGCGACGACACCGGCTCCGACGGCGACCGCCGTCGCGGCCGCGGTGCCGACCGCAACACCGACCGCAACACCGAGCGCAACACCGACCGCAACGCCGAGCGTGGCGGCGACCGCAACGGCGACGCCCGTGAGGACAACGGCCGCGGCAACGGCGCGAACGGCGACAACGGCCGTGGCGGACGCAACCGCGACGGCGACGACTCCGGGCGCGGCAACCGCGGGAACCGCAACAACGACCGGACCGGCGACCGCGGCGACAACCGTGGCGACCGGAACGGCGACCGGAACAACGACCGCAACGGCGACCGCGTCAACGACCGGAACAACGACCGGGGTGCCGACCGGAACGACTTCCGCGACGACGACGGCGACGACGGTGACGGCCGCGGCCGCCGCGGTCGCCGGTTCCGCGACCGCCGTCGCGGCCGGGACCGCGAGCGCACCGGTGGTGGCGCCGGCGGCGGCGTGGACACCGAGATCCGCGACGACGACGTCCTGCTGCCGGTCGCCGGCATCGTGGACATCCTCGACAACTACGCGTTCGTCCGGACCACCGGTTACCTCTCCGGCCCGACCGACGTCTACGTGTCGATGTCGATGGTCCGCAAGAACGGCCTGCGGCGTGGCGACGCCATCACCGGCGCCGTCCGCCAGCCCCGTGAGGGCGAGCAGCAGCGGCAGAAGTTCAACCCGCTGGTGCGCGTCGACTCGATCAACGGGCGGGACCCGGAGGCCGCGCGGAACCGGCCCGAGTTCACCAAGCTGACGCCGCTCTACCCCAACGAGCGGCTCCGCCTGGAGACCGACCCGTCGCAGCTGACCACCCGCGTGATCGACCTGATCATGCCGGTCGGCAAGGGGCAGCGTGCGCTGATCGTCTCTCCGCCCAAGGCGGGCAAGACGACGATCATGCAGAACATCGCGAACGCGATCACCACGAACAACCCCGAGTGCCACCTCATGGTCGTCCTCGTCGACGAGCGGCCCGAGGAGGTCACCGACATGCAGCGGTCGGTGAAGGGCGAGGTCATCGCCTCGACCTTCGACCGCCCGCCGGCAGACCACACCGCCGTCGCCGAGCTGTCCATCGAGCGGGCCAAGCGCCTGGTCGAGATGGGGCACGACGTCGTCGTCCTGCTGGACAACATCACCCGGCTCGGCCGCGCCTACAACCTGGCCGCGCCCGCCTCGGGCCGGATCCTGTCCGGCGGTGTCGACTCCACGGCGCTCTACCCGCCGAAGCGCTTCCTCGGCGCTGCGCGCAACATCGAGGACGGTGGCTCGCTCACCATCTTCGCGACCGCGCTGGTCGAGACCGGGTCCACGATGGACACGGTGATCTTCGAGGAGTTCAAGGGCACCGGCAACGCCGAGCTCAAGCTGGACCGGAAGATCGCCGACAAGCGGATCTTCCCGGCCATCGACGTCGGCGACTCGAGCACCCGCAAGGAGGAGCTCCTGATGTCGCCCGACGAGCACGCGGTGATGGTGAAGCTCCGCCGTGTCCTCGCCGCGCTCGACGACCAGCAGGCGCTCGACCTGGTGCTCAGCCGGCTCAAGAAGACCAAGACCAACATCGAGTTCCTGATGCAGGTCGCCAAGAACACCCCCGGCAAGGACGAGGACTAGTCCGAGCGGCGCCGTCCGGGCCCCGGTGGGAATTCCACCGGGGCCCGGATGGTTGAATGGACCGTCAGCTTCCCGGCACCGGTTCACCCTGGTCCTACCAGGGACCCGGCGGCCAACGATGAGGAGAGAGCCATGCGCGAGGGAATCCACCCTCAGTACGTCGACACCCAGGTCACCTGCGGTTGCGGCAACCAGTTCACCACCCGCAGCACCAAGAACAACGGCGCCATCAGCGTCGAGGTCTGCTCCGCCTGCCACCCGTTCTACACCGGCAAGCAGAAGATCCTGGACTCCGGTGGCCGCGTGGCCCGCTTCGAGGCCCGCTACGGGAAGCGCGAGCGCGCCGCCAAGTAGCTCCCGACACGGCGCCCGTCGCCTCGCCGCGTGCGAGGAGGCGGGCGCCGTTTCGCGTTCCCGTCCCAGCGCCTCGAAGGAGCCACCGATGAGCACGCAGTCGGTCGACGCCCTGCTCGACGAGCACGCCGAGCTGGAGCAGCGCCTCGCCGACGCGAGCGTCCTCTCCGACCAGGCGCAGGCCCGCAAGCTGGGCCGTCGCTACGCCGAGCTCGGGCCGGTCGTGCGCTGTGCCCGCGAGCTCGCCCAGGTCCGTGAGGACCGCGACGCCGCCCGCGAGCTGGCCGCCGAGGACCGCACCTTCGCCGCCGAGGCCGACGCCCTGGACACCCGTATCGTCGAGCTCGAGACCGAGCTGACCGAGCTGCTGCGCCCGCGCGACCCGCACGACGGCGACGACGTCGTGATGGAGGTCAAGTCCGGCGAGGGCGGCGAGGAGTCCGCGTTGTTCGCCGGTGACCTCGTGCGGATGTACACCCGCTACGCCGAGAGCCGTGGCTGGAAGGTCGAGGTGCTCGGTGCCACCCCGTCCGACCTGGGTGGGTACAAGGACATCACGCTGTCGCTGCGCAGCAAGGACCCGGTCGACGGGGTGTGGGCCGCGCTGAAGTTCGAGGGCGGCGTGCACCGCGTGCAGCGTGTCCCGGTGACCGAGTCGCAGGGCCGCATCCACACCTCGGCGGCGGGCGTCCTGGTCTTCCCCGACGCCGACGACACTCCCGACGTCGAGATCAACGACGCGGACATCCGGGTCGACGTCTACCGGGCGTCGGGCCACGGCGGGCAGAGCGTCAACACCACCGACTCCGCGGTGCGGATCACGCACCTGCCGACAGGCATCGTCGTGACCTGCCAGAACGAGCGCTCCCAGCTGCAGAACAAGGCCCGTGCGATGGACGTGCTGCGGGTCCGGCTGCAGGCGAAGGCCGAGGCCGAGGCGGCCGAGGCGGCCTCGGAGCAGCGCCGTTCGCAGGTCCGCACGGTGGACCGCTCCGAGCGGATCCGCACCTACAACTACCCGGAGAACCGGATCTCCGACCACCGGGTCGGGTTCAAGGCCTACAACCTGTCCGCGGTCCTCGACGGCCACCTGGCCGACGTCCTCGCCGCGCTGACCGCGGCCGAGCGTGCCGAGGCCATGGCGGGGGAGCAGGAGCAGGAGTGATGATCCCCCGCTCAGGTGATGCACCGGTCACCTGCGGTGTCCCCGCGCCCCGCAGCCGCGACACTGGACGCGTGACCGAGACGACGAGCCCGGCGGCCGGCAGCCGGCTGCCGCTCCGGGTGGCGATCGCGGAGGCCGAGCGCACCCTGGCGGCCGCCGGAGTCGCGTCCCCGCGCGTCGACGCGGAGCTGCTCGCCGCGCACGTGCTCGGCTCGTCACGGTCCACGCTGCTGATGACCCCGCTGGTGGACCCGCCGGTCGTCGAACGGCTGCAGGCCCTCGTCGCCCGCCGCGCCACCCGCGAACCGTTGCAGCACATCCTCGGCACCGCGGTGCTCGGCCCGGTCGAGGTCGCCGTCGGACCGGGGGTGTTCACCCCGCGCCCGGAGACCGAGCTGCTGCTGGAGTGGGGCCTCGCCGCGATCCGCGACGTGCACCGCCCCCGGGTGCTCGACCTGTGCACCGGGTCCGGCGCGCTCGCGCTGGCCTTCGCGGTGTCGCGGCCCGACGCCGAGGTGCACGCCCTCGAGGCCGACCCGTCGGCGCTGTCGTGGACCCGGCGCAACCTCGACGCGCACGTCGCCGCGGGCGGGCGCCCGGTGACCCTGCACGTCGCCGACGTCCGGTGGACCGACCTGCTCATCGAGCTGGAGGGTGCGGTCGACCTGGTCGTCTGCAACCCGCCCTACGTCCCGGACGGGACGCCGGTGCCGCCCGAGGTGGAGCGCTGGGACCCGCCCGGCGCGGTGTTCGGCGGTCCCGACGGCACCGAGATTATCCAGGCCGTCGTCCGCGGCGCCAGCGGATGGCTGCGGCACGGCGGACACCTCGCGATCGAGCACGACGACACCCACGGCGAGACGGTCCCGGCGTTGCTGCGCCGCCGTCGCACGCTGGGGGAGGTCACCGAGCACGACGACCTCACCGGTCGCCCGCGCTTCGTCACCGCCCGCCGCGTCCCCTGTCCCTGACCCGCGCGGACGTGAGCCGCCCCGCGGCTGCCCGCGGCGCGGTCGTATCCTCGCGAACCGTGAGTGCACCGCAGACCCAGCCGCTGTTCGACTGCAGCGTCCCCGCCGAGCGCACGCGTGGTCTGACCGCCGCCGCGCGCGCCGTCCGGGCGGGTGAGCTGGTCGTCCTGCCCACCGACACCGTCTACGGCATCGGCTGTGACGCGTTCAACGGCACCGCCGTGCGCGCGCTGCTCGCCGCCAAGCGGCGCGGCCCGGACATGCCGGTCGGCGTGCTGGTCGGCTCCTGGACCACCATCGACGGTCTCGTGTCGACGGTCCCGCAGTCCGCGCGGGCCCTGATCGAGGCGTTCTGGCCGGGCGAGGTGTCGCTCGTCCTGGAACACGCGCCGTCGCTGGCCTGGGACCTGGGCAGCACCCGCGGCACGGTGATGCTGCGCATGCCGCTGCACCCGGTCGCGCTGGAGCTGCTGCGCGAGGTCGGGCCGATGGCGGTGTCGAGCGCGAACACCTCGGGCAACCCGCCGGCGTCCAACGTGACCGAGGCGATCACCCAGCTGGCCTCGACCGTGCAGGTCTACCTCGACGGCGGCCCGTCCGGCGACCCGGTCGCCTCGACGATCGTCGACCTCACCGGCGCCCGTCCGCGCCTGCTGCGGGAGGGCGGGGTGACCGCCGAGCAGGTCGAGGAGGTCGTCGGCCAGGAGATCGACCGGGTCTGATCCGGGTCGCACGCGGGTGTGATCACGCCTGCACGGCCGCAGCCTGCGGGGATGGCAGCGGGTAGCGTGTCCCGGCGTGAGCGAGCAGACCTTCTGGGGACCGGACTTCCACGCACTGCAGCAGCAGGACCCCGAGATCGCCGGCGTCGTGCTGGACGAGCTCGAGCGCCTGCGCGGCGGACTGCAGCTCATCGCGAGCGAGAACCTGACCAGCCCGGCGGTGCTGGCCGCGCTCGGGTCGACGCTGTCGAACAAGTACGCCGAGGGCTACCCCGGCCGCCGCTACTACGGCGGCTGCGGCGTCGTCGACGTCGCCGAGAACATCGGCAACGCCCGGACCAAGGAGCTCTTCGGCGCCGAGCACGCCAACCTCCAGCCGCACTCCGGCGCGAGCGCGAACCTCGCCGCCTACGCCGCGTTCGCCAAGCCCGGCGACACCGTGCTGGCCATGGACCTCAAGCAGGGCGGCCACCTCACGCACGGCAGCAAGGTCAACTTCTCCGGCCTGTGGTTCAACGCGGTGTCCTACACCGTCCGGGAGGACACCGAGGTCATCGACTACGACCAGGTCCGTGACCTGGCCAAGCAGCACCAGCCGAAGATCATCATCGCCGGGGCGACCGCGTACCCGCGCCTGATCGACTTCGCGGTGTTCCGCGAGATCGCCGACGAGGTCGGCGCCAAGCTCATGGTCGACGCCGCGCACTTCATCGGCCTGGTCGCAGGCAAGGCCATCCCGTCGCCGGTGCCCTACGCCGACGTCGTCACCGCCACCACGCACAAGGTCCTGCGCGGCCCGCGCGGCGGCATGGTGCTGTGCCGTGCGGAGCACGCGAAGGCCATCGACAAGGCCGTCTTCCCGTTCTCCCAGGGCGGCCCGCTGATGCACGCGGTCGCGGCGAAGGCCGTCGCGATGAAGGAGGCGGCGCAGCCGGAGTACCAGGCCTACACCCGCCAGGTCATCGCGAACGCCCGGGCCCTGACGAAGAGCCTGGAGTCCGAGGGGATGCGCGCCGTCTCCGGCGGCACCGACAACCATCTCGCCCTGCTGGACCTGCGGCCCATCGGCGTCACCGGCTCCGAGGCGGAGACCCGCTGCGACCGCGCCGGCATCACGCTGAACAAGAACGCGATCCCCTACGACCCGGCGCCGCCGATGAAGCCGTCCGGCATCCGGGTCGGCTCGCCGAGCGTCACCACGCAGGGGATGAACGAGGCCGACATGGCCGAGGTCGGCGCCCTGCTGGCCCGCGCGGTCAAGGCCGAGCACGACACCGCGGCCGGCGACGCCGAGCTCGCCGACGTCGCGAAGGCGGTCACCGCACTCGTCGCGAAGGCACCGGCCTACCCTCGGGGGTGACCTGAGACCCACGGCGGAGGCGGAGAGGCGCTCGCGACGTGCCGACTGACCAGTTCACGTACGGACTCCCCGTCCGGGAGCTCCTGCTCGTCGGGCTGGTCGCCGCCGGCGCCACGCTGCTGCTGACCGGGCCGGTCCGGATGCTGGCGCTGAAGGTCGGCGCGGTCGCCTGGCCGCGGGGACGGGACGTGCACGTCACCCCGACCCCGCGGTGGGGCGGCCTCGCGATGTTCGGCGGGGTGCTGGCCGGGCTGCTGCTGTCGTTGCAGCTCCCGGCCCTGCGGCTGGCCTACTTCGAGCAGAGCACCGAGGTGGTCGGGGTCGTCGTCGCGACCGCGCTGCTGGTCGGCGTCGGGATGCTCGACGACCGCTACGACCTCGACGCCCTCACCAAGTTCGCCGCCCAGGTCACCGCGGCCGGGCTGCTGGTGCTCTACGGCGTGCAGTGGGTGACCGTGTGGATCCCCATCGGCGGCGAGTCCTTCCTCAGTGGCTCGCTGTTGCTGCTGGGGCAGGGGCAGTCGGTGCTCATGACGGTGCTGGTCACCGTGGTGCTGGTCAACGCGATGAACTTCGTCGACGGACTCGACGGGCTCGCCGCCGGCATCGGGCTGATCACCACGCTGGCGACCGCGGTCTTCTGCGTCGGCCTCATCAGCAAGAACGGCAACGACCCGGCCGCGTTCGTGCCCTCGCTGATCGCGGTGGTTCTCGCCGGGTCCTGCCTGGGGTTCCTGCCGCACAACTTCCACCCGGCCCGGATCTTCATGGGCGACACCGGGTCGATGATGGTCGGGGTCATGCTCTCCGCGGCGATCACGACCGCCTCGGGCCGGATCCCGCCCGACGACACGGCGGCCGGGAACATCCTGGCCCTGGTCTCCCCGGTCATCGTGCTGGTCGGGATCGTCTTCATCCCGTCGCTAGACCTGCTCATGGCGGTCGTACGCCGCACCCGGGCCGGGACCAGCCCGTTCAGCCCGGACAAGATGCACCTGCACCACCGGCTGCTGCAGGTCGGGCACAGCCACCGGCGCGCGGTGCTGCTGGTCTACCTGTGGGTCGCGGTGATCGCCTTCGGTGCGGTCGCGCTCGCCCTGGTCCCGCGCACCGGGCTGGTGCTCGCCGCGACCGGGATCGCGCTGGCGGTGGCGTTCGTGGCCTCGGCCGTGCCGCACCGGTCGCGGATGCGCAGCGCCTCCGCGGCGGCGTCCCCCGCCGGGGAGACGGCGATCGCCTCGACCGACGACCTGCCCACCCCGGACGTCGACGACCACCGGTCCAGCGGGAGCCCGACCACGGACGGTCCCCGCTCCGGCGGGAGCCCGGCCGCGACGGGCGCCACCGGCCATCGGACCGGCGCGAACGCAACCACGGACGGGCCCGCCGACCGTCGTTCGGCCGGGAGTCCGGCGGCGAACGGGGCCGGCGATCGTCGTTCCGCCGGGAACCCTGCCACGAACGGAGCCGCCGACCGTCGCCCGGGCGCGACCACGGCGGCGGACGCTGCCGACCGCACCGGGTCGCGGGGGCGTACCGCGCGGCCCGCGCCCGGACGGGTCGTGCCGGGTGGGAACCCCGCCGCCGGGCCCGAGCCGTGGCCCCGTGGCGTGCACCGTCCCGCGGGCGCCCGTGGTGCGGCCCGGGTCGGACCCGGCACACGGGCCCCCGCGACGCCCGTCGCGCCGGCGCCGCACGCCGCCGGCCCGCCCACCCCACCGCCCCCGTCGCGGCCGGTCCCGGTCCGTCCGACGATGCCGCGCACACCCGGCGGCCCGCCCGCACCGGACCCCGGGGCCCCCGGAGCTGCGGGCCCGCGGCCTGACGGCGCCCGCGGTCCGCAGCGCCCTCCGGGCGACGGGAACTCCGACGGCCATCGCGCCCGCCCCGTCGCGGCACCGGGGGAGCAGCCGACCGTCCCCACCCCGGCGCACCATCCCGGTCACGACGGCGACTCCTGACCGCCCGTCCCCGTCCGCCCTGGCCAGGGGCTCAGGTGTCCTCGGTCACGAACGCTGTCCGTCCCGCGGCGGTCCGGCCGCCGGACGGACGGCCGCGACCGCAACGGTGTCGGCTGCGACCGGTGCCGGTGGGGACCGCGACGGTGCCGACCGCGACGGCGCCGGTCGAGGTGTCGGACCCGCCGGTTACCGTGTGCGCGGAGCCGTACCCGCTGGTGGGGCGGCCGGTGAGCCGGGAGGCGGACGCACCGTGTGGCGATGGGACCGCTGGGGAACCGTGGAGTACGACGGTCCCGCGCTCGGCCAGGCGCAGGTCGTACGGCGGCTGTCGGGGTCGATGGCCCGCGGTGCCGCCCTGGTCGGCGTGGCCACCACGGTGCTCTGCGCCGTCGGCGGGGCCATCGCGGCCGGGGTCCCCGGCCTGTCCGCGGCGGCGCTCGGCGGCCTGCTGGCCACCGGCTCGGCCCTGCTGACGCCGATGCTGATGCTGCGGACGACCCATCTCGAGCCCGGCGCTGTGATGCTGGCCGCATTCGGCGGCCTCGCGTTGAAGGCCATCATCCTCCTGCTCGCCCTGTTCACCCTCGGGGGTGGGCCAGGACTGCACCGCATGTCACTGGCCGTCACGATGCTCGTCGTCTTCATCACGACCACGGCGGCGGAGGCCTGGGCGGGGCAGAAGCTCCAGATCCTGATCGGCACCGATCCGGGGTCCACAGATGCCTGACCTGGGGTTCGACGACCGATTCGTCCGTTCCTGCGGTGCCAACGGAGGCGTCCACGGGGTCGGGCGGGAGCGTCCGGCGGATGACCGGGCGGCGACCCGCGGGCGTGTTAACGGTGAATCACCGGAGGCGGCCCGCCGGGCCCGATCAAGATCGTTTCGTCGGGCGAACGCGCTGGTGAGGTGGGTACGAGCCCCCGACGTCGTGTAGAAGTACGGCTGATAGCATCCGCCACGTAGGCGATGTGGGTGACTTCCGGTGTTTCGACCCGGTCGCCCGGAAACACATCGCATCACGAGGCACCTTGCAGGCGATCCCCCGTTCCGCGTGGATGCGGAGCGGGAGCACCGGAAGGACCCCCATTGGGCACGTTGGTACTGGCGGCCGAGGAGTTCACTCCGCCCGGCGCAGGTCTGTTCGAGTACCCGCCGATCTTCGGCGCCGTCACCAAGCCGATGGTGCTGGCGGTCCTGTCGCTGATCATCGTCGCGGCCGTCTTCACGCTGGGCACGCGCAAGCTGTCCATCGTGCCGAGCCGATTCCAGTTCGGGCTGGAGTCCTTCTACAACATCCCGCGCAACACCATGGCGCGTGACCAGATCGGCTCCGAGGAGTTCAAGCGGTACATCCCGCTGATCCTCGGCCTGTTCAGCTTCATCCTGGTCAACAACATCTTCGCGATCGTCCCATTCATCCAGTTCCCGACGCTGTCGCGGATCGGGTTCCCCATCGCGCTGGCGTTGTTCGTCTACGTCTTCTACCACTACGCCGGGTTCAAGAAGCACGGGTTCTTCGGCTACATCAAGCACGCCGCGCTCCCGCCGGGCGTCCCGGTCTTCATCGCGCCGCTGATCATCGTGATCGAGCTGCTGCAGAAGTTCCTGGTGCAGCCGCTCTCGCTGGCACTGCGTGTGTTCGCCGCGATGTTCGCCGGCCACCTCATCCTCGCCCTGACCGCCGTGGGTGCGGCGTTCCTGTTGTCGGCGGGCTCCGCGCTCGTCACCGCGTCGCCGGTGGTGTTCGCCGCCGGGATCGCGTTCACGTTCCTGGAGGCGCTGGTCCAGGTCATCCAGGCCTACGTCTTCGCCCTGCTCGCCGCCGTCTTCATCGGCGCGGCGATCTCCGAGGACCACTGACTGCACCACCGAGACCCCGGTGCCGCCGGCACCGCGCTCGCACCACCTGCTTCATCCGCCGGCCCGCCCGGGCCGATACACCGAACGACCCGCATTCCGCGGACCCGACGGAAGGAAACCCGAAGTGAACGTCACCCAGGTTCTGGCCCAGGAAGCCGCCAACATCAACCCGGGCCTCGCGGCCATCGGGTTCGGCGCCTCGGCCATCGGCGCCGGTATCGGCGTCGGCCTGATCTGGTCGGCCGTCATCAGCGGCACCGCCCGCCAGCCGGAGGCCCGCGGCCAGCTGATGGGCATCGGCTGGACCACCTTCGTTCTCGCCGAGCTGGTCATGCTGATCGGCCTGGTGCTCTTCTTCATCGCGCAGTAAGAGCCGGCAGATCACTCTCATGCCGGTCCCGGTACCGGCGGCCATGTCAGGGAAGGACACACGGTGGAACTGATTCTCGCCGCCGAACAGCCGCTTCCGATTCTCCCGCACCTCGATGAGCTCGTGCTCGGCCTGGTCGCGTTCGCGATCCTGCTGTTCCTGCTCTGGAAGTTCGCGGTCCCGCGCTTCGAGGCGCTCTACGAAGAGCGGACCGACGCGATCGAGGGCGGCCTCAAGCGTGCTCAGGAGACCCAGGAGCAGGCGGACCGGCTGAAGAGGGAGTACGAGGAGCAGCTCGCCGGCCTCCGGGCCGAGGCGGCGCGCATCCGCGACGACGCCCGGGCCGAGGGCCAGCAGATCAAGGCCGAGCTCCGCGAGGAGGCCGAGGCCGAGGCCGCACGCATCAAGGCCCGTGGCGAGGAGCAGGTGGCCGCGGCGCGCGACGCCGCCCAGCGTGCTCTGCGCAACGAGGTCGGGGGCCTGTCGGTCCAGCTGGCCGAGCGCCTGCTGCGCGAGCAGCTGGCCGACGACTCGCGTCGCTCCGCGACGATCGACTCGTTCCTCGGTGAGCTCGACCAGCAGGGCGTGGCCCAGCGGAGCGGGGCGAACTGATGGCGGCTGTCCTGCAGCCCGCCAGCCGTGAGTCCCTCGCGGCGCTGACCGAGCGGCTGGACTCCTGGACCGACTCCGCGTCGGCCCGGGACCTGACCACGACCGCGGACGAGCTGTTCGCGGTGGCCCGGTTCCTGGACTCCGAGCGGTCCGTCCGGCGCCTGTTGGCCGACGCGTCGTCTCCCGAGGACGCCCGTGTGGACCTGGTCCGCCGGCTGTTCGGGTCCCAGCTCTCGCAGCCGACCGTGGACCTGGTCTCCGAGCTGGTGCGCAAGCGCTGGTCGACCGCCCGCGACATCGTCACCGGTGCGGAGGGCCTCGCCCGCCGCGCGGCCATCGCGATCGCGGACCGCAACGGCTCCCTCGACGAGGTCGAGGACCAGCTGTTCCGGTTCGGCCGCATCGTGGCCCGCGAGCCGCAGCTGGCGAGCCTGCTCGGCGACACCGCCCGGCCCGTCGAGGGTCGTGTCCAGCTCCTGGACTCGGTGCTCGGCGACAAGGTCTACCCGGTGACGGCGACGCTGCTCCGTGAAGCGGTCCGGCTGCCCCGCAGCCGGCACCTCGACGTCGTCGCCGAGGAGCTCGCCGAGCTCGCGGCGGCCCGCCGGGACCGCTCGGTGGCCAAGGTGCGCACACCCGTCGAGCTCTCCTCCGAGCAGGAGACGAAGCTCGCCGAGACCCTGGGCCGTATGTACGGCCGCACGATCTCCCTGCAGGTCGAGCTCGACCGGAGCCTCCTCGGAGGCCTGGTCGTGCAGGTCGGCGGCGAGGTCATCGACGGCAGTGTGGCGGGTCGACTCGCCGCAGCTCGCCGATCCCTGCCCAGCTGACCTGCTTCGGACGCGATCGCCGGAGCCCCGGCGGAACGACCCGAAGACCCCGTTCGAGAGAAGGAACGACGCAGCCATGACAGAGCTGACGATCTCCTCCGAGGAGATCCGGAGTGCGATCTCCAGCTACGTCTCGTCGCTGGAGAGCGGCACGTCCCGCCGTGAGGTCGGGATCGTCGCCGACACCGGTGACGGCATCGCCCACGTCGAGGGACTGCCCTCGGCCATGACCAACGAGCTGCTCGAGTTCGAGGGCGGCGTCCGCGGCGTCGCGCTGAACCTCGAGCAGAACGAGATCGGCGCGGTCGTCCTGGGCGACTACACCGGCCTCGAGGAGGGCCAGCAGGTCACCCGCACCGGCGAGGTCCTGTCCGTGCCGGTCGGCGAGGGCTACCTGGGCCGGGTCGTCGACCCGCTGGGCAACCCGATCGACGGCCTCGGCGACGTCGAGAGCGACGCCCGCCGCGTGCTCGAGCTCCAGGCGGCCGGCGTGATGGACCGCCAGTCCGTCGGCGAGCCGCTGCAGACCGGGATCAAGGCCATCGACGCCATGACCCCGATCGGCCGCGGCCAGCGCCAGCTGGTGATCGGCGACCGCAAGACCGGCAAGACCGCGGTCTGCGTCGACACGATCATCAACCAGAAGGAGAACTGGGAGTCGGGCGACCCGACGAAGCAGGTCCGCTGCATCTACGTCGCCATCGGCCAGAAGGGCTCCACGATCGCCGGTGTCCGGCAGTCCCTGGAGGACGCCGGAGCGCTGGAGTACACGACGATCGTCGCCGCCCCTGCGTCCGACCCGGCCGGCTTCAAGTGGCTCGCCCCCTACACCGGCTCGGCCATCGGCCAGCACTGGATGTACCAGGGCAAGCACGTCCTGATCGTGTTCGACGACCTGTCGAAGCAGGCCGAGGCCTACCGTGCGATCTCGCTGCTGCTGCGCCGCCCGCCGGGCCGTGAGGCCTACCCGGGCGACGTCTTCTACCTGCACTCGCGTCTGCTGGAGCGCTGCGCGAAGCTCTCCGACGCCCTCGGCGCGGGGTCGATGACCGGTCTGCCGATCATCGAGACCAAGGCGAACGACGTGTCGGCCTACATCCCGACCAACGTCATCTCGATCACCGACGGCCAGGTCTTCCTCGAGTCCGACCTGTTCAACCAGGGCGTCCGGCCGGCGATCAACGTCGGCATCTCGGTCTCCCGGGTCGGTGGCTCGGCGCAGATCAAGGCCATGAAGACGGTCTCGGGCTCGCTGCGTCTGGACCTGTCGCAGTACCGCGAGCTGGAGGCGTTCGCCGCCTTCGGTTCCGACCTCGACGCCGCCTCGGCCGCCGCTCTGGGCCGTGGCGAGCGCCTGGTCGAGCTGCTCAAGCAGGCGCAGTACGCGCCGGTCTCGGTGCAGGACCAGGTCGTCTCGATCTGGCTGGGCACCTCCGGCAAGCTCGACTCGGTGCCCGTCGCCGACGTGCAGCGCTTCGAGGCGGAGTTCCGCGAGTACTCGCGGCGCCACGCCTCCGGTGCCCTGAACGAGATCACCGACACCGGGAAGCTCTCCGACGACGCCGTCGAGACGCTGACCAAGGCGGTCGACGAGTTCAAGCGCAACGAGTTCACCGCGTCCGACGGTTCCTCGGTCGTCCCCAAGGAGAAGGCCGAGAAGGCTCTCGACGAGGACGATATCGAGCAGGAGACCGTCACGGTCAAGAAGAACTGAGGCTGATACCCGATGGCGGCACAGATCAGGGTGCTGCGCCGGCGTATCCGGTCGACGCAGTCCATCAAGAAGATCACCCGTTCCCAGGAGCTGATCGCGACCTCACGGATCGCGAAGGCCCGGGCACGGGTGGACGAGGCGCGTCCGTACGCCGAGCTGATGACGAGCACCCTCTCGGAGCTCGCGTCGAACTCGGCGCTGGACCACCCGCTGCTCGTCGAGCGGGAGCAGCCGAAGCGCGCCGCGGTCCTGGTCGTCACCAGTGACCGCGGTCAGTGCGGCGGCTACAACGCCAACGTCCTCAAGGAGGCCGAGCAGCTCCAGGCCCTGCTCCGCGAGCAGGGCAAGGAGCCGGTCCTCTACGTGATCGGCCGCAAGGGCGTCTCGTACTACCGGTTCCGCAACCGGGAGATCGAGCAGTCCTGGACCGGCTTCTCCGAGCAGCCGGGCTACGAGCATGCGGCCGAGGCGGCGAAGACGCTGGTCGACGCGTTCATGGCCGGCGAGGACGACCACGACGGGAATGCCGACGGCACCCACGGCGTGGACGAGCTGCACCTCGTGTACACCAGCTTCAAGAACATGATCACCCAGGTGCCGCAGGCCCGGCGGATGGCTCCGCTCGAGGTCGAGTACGCGGCCGACAGTGCCTCGGCGAAGCCGGTCGACGAGATCGACAGCGACGCCGACACGGCCGAGAGCCAGCGGGACCACCCGGAGACCAAGGGCCTCCAGCCGCTCTACGAGTTCGAGCCGGACCCGGACACGCTCTTCGACGCGCTGCTGCCGAAGTACATCGGGGCCCGCCTCTACGCGGCCCTGCTGGAGTCGGCGGCGTCGGAGTCGGCGAACCGGCAGCGGGCCATGAAGGCCGCGACGGACAACGCCAACGAACTGATCCGTAGCCTGACCCTGGAGGCCAACCAGGCTCGCCAGGCACAGATCACCCAGGAGATCAGCGAGATCGTCGGTGGGGTCGACGCTCTCGCCAGCGCAGGAAGTGAGAGCTGATGACCACGACCGCCGAAACTTCGGCTGGCCCGATCACCGGGCGCGTCGTCCAGGTGACCGGCCCGGTCGTCGACGTCGAGTTCCCGCGTGACCAGGTCCCGCACCTGCTCAACGCGCTCACGCTGGAGGTGGACCTCTCCGGCGACAAGCGCAAGCTGACCCTGGAGATCGCCACGCACCTGGGCGACAACCTGGTGCGGGCCATCTCCATGCAGCCCACCGACGGTGTCGTGCGCGGCCAGGAGGTCACCGACCTCGGCCGCCCGATCTCCGTCCCGGTCGGCGACCAGGTCAAGGGGCACGTGTTCAACGCCCTCGGCGACTGCCTGGACGACCCGTCCATCCAGTTCACCGGTGACCTCCGGTCGATCCACCAGAAGGCCCCGCGCTTCGACGAGCTCGAGGGCAAGACCGAGATGCTGGAGACCGGCATCAAGGTGCTGGACCTGATGACGCCCTACGTCGTCGGCGGCAAGATCGGTCTGTTCGGTGGTGCCGGTGTCGGCAAGACCGTGCTGATCCAGGAGATGATCCAGCGTGTCGCGCTGAACTTCGGTGGCACCTCGGTGTTCGCCGGCGTCGGTGAGCGCACCCGTGAGGGCAACGACCTCATCACGGAGATGACCGAGTCGGGCGTCATGAAGAACACCGCCCTGGTGTTCGGTCAGATGGACGAGCCGCCGGGCACCCGTATGCGCGTCGCGCTCTCCGCGCTGACGATGGCGGAGTACTTCCGCGACGTGCAGGAGCAGGACGTCCTGCTGTTCATCGACAACATCTTCCGGTTCTCCCAGGCCGGCCAGGAGGTCTCGACCCTCCTCGGCCGCATGCCGTCCGCGGTGGGCTACCAGCCCACCCTGGCCGACGAGATGGGCGAGCTGCAGGAGCGGATCACCTCGACCCGCGGTCGTTCGATCACCTCGATGCAGGCGATCTACGTCCCCGCGGACGACTACACCGACCCCGCTCCGGCGACGACGTTCGCGCACCTCGACGCCACTACCGAGCTCTCCCGGCCGATCTCCCAGAAGGGGATCTACCCGGCGGTGGACCCGCTGACCTCGACCTCGCGGATCCTGGACCCGCAGTACGTCGGTGACGAGCACTTCCGCGTCGCCAACGAGGTCAAGCGGATCCTGCAGAAGTACAACGACCTGCAGGACATCATCGCCATCCTCGGTATCGACGAGCTGTCCGAGGAGGACAAGCAGCTCGTCGGCCGGGCGCGTCGCATCGAGCGCTTCCTGTCGCAGAACCTCCTGGTCGCCGAGCAGTTCACCGGCCAGCCGGGCTCGACGGTCCCGCTCAAGGAGACCATCGAGGCGTTCGACAAGATCGCCAAGGGCGAGTTCGACGACGTCCCGGAGCAGGCGTTCTTCCTCTGCGGTGGTCTCGACGACCTGGAGAAGAACCGCAAGAAGCTGGAGAGCTGATCCTCCATGCCTGCTGAGATGACCGTGGAGCTGGTCTCGGTCGAGCGTCGGCTGTGGTCGGGTGACGCACGCTTCGTGCTCGCCCGGACCACGGTCGGCGAGGTCGGCATCCTGCCCGGCCACCAGCCGATGCTGGCCCAGCTGGAGGAGGCCGGGGTCGTCCGCATCGACTCCACCGACGGCTCGAAGCGCACCATCGCGGTGCACGGCGGGTTCCTGTCGGTGTCGGCGGAGCGGGTGTCCATCCTCGCCGAGTTCGCCGAGCAGGCGGACGAGATCGACGTCGAGCGGGCCCGGCGGGCTCGCGACGGTGCCGACTCGTCCACCGACGAGGGGAAATCGGCGATCGCCCGGGCCGAGGCCCGCCTTCGGGCGGCCGAGGCGAACTAGTACGGGGACCGGACACGGCAGTGGAGCTCATCGCGGCGATCGTCGGAGTTCTGCTGCTGTGTCTGGTGATTCCCCTGGTCTGGCTCGCCGTACGGCGGGTACGACTCATGCGAGGCGGCGGTGTGGACCTGTGTCTGCGCCGCCGTTTCGCTGTCACGGACTGGCACTTCGGCGTCGGGCGCTACGAGGGCGAGCGCTTCGCCTGGTACCGCCTGACCAGCTTCCGGATCGGGCCGACCGTCGTGATGGACCGGGCCGATCTGGAGATCGTCGACCGGCGGCCGCCGCACCGGTCGGAGGAGTTCGCGATCCCGATGGCGGTCGAGGTGCTGCGCTGCCGTGGCCGTGACGCCTCCGGGCGCGACGTCGACGTCGAGCTCGCGATGTCCGCGGGCGTCCGGACCGGCTTCATGGCCTGGCTGGAGTCCACGCCCCCGGGCCAGGGACACGGGTTCCGCGAGGCGTCCTGACCCCGCGGACCCAGTGGTGTTGCGGAGCCGACCGCTCGGGCGTTCCGTCCCGCGCGGTCGGTCAGGCGTCGGCGGTCGGGGCGCCGTGCGGGCCACCCGGCTGCCACAGGACGTCGCCGTCGGGGTTCGCGACCCGGCCGAGGATGAACAGCAGGTCCGAGAGCCGGTTGAGGTACTGCGCCGTCAGCGGGTTGGTCCGCTCCCGGTCGGCCTCCAGCAGGGCCCACACGGACCGCTCGGCACGGCGGGTGACGGTCCGCGCGACGTGCAGGTACGCGCCGCCGGGGGTGCCGCCGGGCAGGATGAACGACTTGAGCTTGGGCAGCTCGAGGTTGAACTCGTCGCACCAGCCCTCGAGCCGGGTGACGTAGCCCTCGGTGATCCGCAGCGGCGGGTACTCGGGATTCTCGACGATCGGCGCGCACAGGTCGGCCCCGACGTCGAACAGGTCGTTCTGGATCTGCCGCAGCGGGTCGGCGACCCGCTCGGCGAGCCCGCCGACCGTCACCGCCACGCCGATCGCGGCGTTCGCCTCGTCGGTGTCGGCGTAGGCCGCCAGCCGGGTGTCGGTCTTGCGGACCCGGCTGAAGTCGCCCAGGGCCGTCGTACCGTCGTCGCCGGTCTTCGTGTAGATCCGCGTCAGGTTCACCGCCACCCCGACAGGCTAGGCGCGCCGGTGCTCCGGCGACCAGACGCGGGGGTGCGCCGGACGGTCCGAAGGTGCAGGGCCGTCCGGGGCGGGCATCCGGCGCGGTGACGGTCCCGTTACCGTTCCGGGCGTGGTGGAGCATTTCGCGGTCAACGGCGGGGCCCGGCTGAGCGGGTCCGTCGACGTCGTCGGGGCGAAGAACAGCGTGCTCAAGCTCATGGCGGCGGCACTGCTGGCCGAGGGACGGACGACGCTCGAGAACTGCCCGGAGATCCTGGACGTGCCGCTGATGGCCGACGTCCTGCGGAGCCTGGGCTGCACGGTCGCGATCGAGGGATCGACCGTGCACATCGACGTGCCCGCCGATCCCGGCGCGGAGGCCGACTACCGGTCGGTGTCCAAGCTGCGTGCGTCGGTGTGCGTGCTCGGGCCCCTGGTGGCGCGGTGCCGGCGGGCGGTCGTCCCGCTCCCCGGCGGCGACGCGATCGGCTCGCGGCCGCTGGACATGCACCAGAACGGGCTGCGCAAGCTCGGCGCGACCACCGACATCGTGCACGGCAGCGTCACCGCGACGGCGGGAGACCTGCACGGCGCGCAGATCTGGCTGGACTTCCCGAGCGTCGGGGCGACCGAGAACATCCTGATGGCCGCGGTGCTCGCCGAGGGCACCACGGTCATCGACAACGCGGCCCGCGAGCCGGAGATCGTCGACCTCTGTGTGATGTTGCAGCAGATGGGCGCGAAGCTGGAGGGTGTCGGCAGCTCCACGCTGACCGTGCACGGCGTCGCCGGGCTGCAGCCCACCACGCACCGCGTCATCGGGGACCGGATCGTCGGTGCCACCTGGGCGTTCGCTGCCGCCATGACCCGTGGCGAGGTCACCGTGCGCGGCGTCGACCCGCACCACATCGACCTGGTCCTGGACAAGCTCCGCAGCGCGGGCGCCGAGATCACCACCGGCGAGCAGGAGTTCTCGGTCGCGATGTCCCGGCGCCCGGAGGCGGTCGACTTCGTGACGCTGCCCTACCCGGGCTTCGCCACCGACCTGCAGCCGATGGCGATCGCGCTCTCCGCCGTCGCCGAGGGCACCTCGATGATCACCGAGAACGTGTTCGAGGCGCGCTTCCGCTTCGTCGACGAGATGGTGCGTCTGGGTGCGGACGCCCGCACCGACGGCCACCACGCCGTCGTCCGCGGGCGGCCCGAGCTCTCCAGCGCGCCGGTGTGGGCCAGCGACATCCGGGCGGGCGCCGGGCTGGTGCTGGCCGGGCTGTGCGCGCGGGGCACCACCGAGGTCTGGGACGTCGCGCACATCGACCGCGGCTACCCGCGGTTCGTGGAGAACCTGTCCGCGCTGGGCGCCGACATCCGGCGCGTCGCGGGCGAGCCGGAGCGGTAGGGCGGGTCCGCCCGCTGCTGCTCCGAACGGCCCAGCAGCCCGGCGGGCCGGCCCGCGCCGTGTCACCCTTCGCGTCAACTCGACGAGGAGGCCCGTCATGGTGAGCACCCCCGACGCCGCCGACGTCTCGCAGGCCGGCCGCAAGGCGGGCCGCGGGGCGCGGGACGCCGCGCACTCGACACCGGTGCGCGTCGCCGCCCGGGCCGGCATCGCCGCGAACGGGGTGGTGCACCTGCTGATCGGCTGGCTCGCCGTCCGGATCGCGCTCGGCTCGGGCGGGCAGGCCGACCAGAACGGCGCCCTCGGGGCGATCGCCGCCGAGCCGGCGGGGCGGGTGTTCCTGTGGGCGTTGGTGGTCGGCTTCGCCGCGGTCGTCCTGTGGCGGACCGTCTCGGCGGTGTGGGGCTTCCACTACATCGGTGACGGCACCAAGCGCACGGTGAAGCGGGTCGTCGCCGGCGGGCAGGCCGTCGTCTACGCGGTGCTCGCCGTCACCGCGGCGACCACCGCGATCAGCGGACGCACGTCCGGTGGTGGCGGTGGTCGGGCGACCGCCGGACTGCTGGGCCTGCCGGGCGGGCAGGTCCTCACCGCGCTGCTGGGGCTGGGGGTGCTGATCGGCGGCGGGGTGATGGCCTGGAACGGCTACCGGACGACGTTCACCGAGGACCAGGACCTCGGTGGCGCCGACACCCGGCTGCGGCGGATCAACGCCCGCACCGGACAGGTCGGGTACATCGCCAAGGGGATCGCGATCGGCGTGCTGGGCGTCCTGCTGGGCGTCGCCGCACTGACCTTCGACCCGCAGCGCGCCAACGGGCTGGACTCCGCGCTCAAGGCGCTGCGCGAACAGCCCTACGGGGTGTTCCTGCTGGTCGCGGTCGGCGTGGGGATCGCCTGCTACGGCGTGTTCTGCTTCCTCGACGCCCGCTACCACCGGGTGGGCTGAGCGCTCAGTCCAGCGAGCGACGGCTGAGCACCACGCGGGTGTCCCCGACGTCCCGGGGGAAGACGAGCAGTGCCCAGCCGCCGTCGTCGGCGCGGGAGGTCGTCGCCCGGATGCCCTCGGACCGCAGCCGGTCGCGCAGCACCTGCGCCGCCTCCGGCCCGGGTACCCGGGAGACCTCGGTGAGCAGGCCGGTCGCGACCGGGTCGTCCGGGTCGTCGGTGGGCAGCGCGTGGTGCTTCTGGTGGCCGTAGGTCCAGCGCAGCAGCAGCGCGAGCACCGCCAGCACGATCGCGATGCCGATGACCGCGCCGAGCCGCGGGACCAGGTCCAGCTCCATCCGCCGATCGTCGCACCCGGACGGGCGACACGCCCTGTCCGAGGGGGCGGGTGGTGAACCGATCCAGCGCTCGGTTTCCCGTGCGGATCGCGTACTTTGCCGAACATGCCGACTGTGACGAGGGACGACTCCGTGCCCGCCGTCGGCTACTGACGAGTAGGATCTGTCCGCATCACAGGCAGTGCCGACTGTGCTCCCGCGACGACACGGAGGTCCCGGTGCCGTACCCCACCGATCGTGAGCGCGACCGTCCGTGGGTGATCCGCACCTACGCCGGTCACTCCTCGGCGGAGAAGTCCAACGAGCTGTACCGCCGCAACCTGGCCAAGGGCCAGACGGGGCTGTCGGTGGCCTTCGACCTCCCGACCCAGACCGGCTACGACCCCGACGACGAGCTCGCCAAGGGCGAGGTCGGCAAGGTCGGCGTGCCGGTCAGCCACATCGGGGACATGCGCACCCTGTTCGAGGGGATCCCGGTCGCCGAGGCCAACACCTCGATGACGATCAACGCCCCGGCGATGTGGCTGCTCGCGCTGTACGTGGCCGTCGCCGAGGAGCAGGCGGAGCAGTCCGGTCTGGACTACGCCGAGGTCCGCGCGAAGCTCGCCGGGACGACCCAGAACGACATCGTCAAGGAGTACCTGTCGCGGGGCACCTACGTGTTCCCGCCCGGGCCCAGCCTGCGGCTGATCACCGACATGGTGGCGTGGTCGGTCGGTGAGATCCCGAAGTGGAACCCGATCAACATCTGCAGCTACCACCTGCAGGAGGCCGGGGCGACGCCGACGCAGGAGCTGGCCTACGCGCTGTCGACCGCGATCGCCGTCCTGGACTCGGTGCGCGACTCCGGGCAGGTGCCGCCGGAGAAGTTCGGCGACGTCGTCGGACGCATCTCGTTCTTCGTCAACGCCGGCATCCGGTTCGTCGAGGAGATGTGCAAGCTCAGGGCGCTGGGCCGGCTCTGGGACGAGATCACCCTCGAGCGCTACGGCGTGCAGAACCCCAAGCAGCGACGCCTGCGCTACGGCGTGCAGGTCAACTCGCTCGGGCTGACCGAGGCGCAGCCGGAGAACAACGTCCAGCGCATCGTGCTGGAGATGCTCGCCGTCACCCTGTCCCGGGACGCGCGTGCCCGCGCCGTGCAGCTGCCGGCCTGGAACGAGGCGCTCGGCCTGCCGCGGCCGTGGGACCAGCAGTGGGCGCTGCGGATGCAGCAGGTGCTGGCCTACGAGACCGACCTGCTGGAGTACGAGGACATCTTCGACGGCTCCCGGGTCGTCGAGGCGAAGGTGTCCGAGCTCGTCGAGGGCGCCCGCGCCGAGATCGACCGGGTGCAGGAGATGGGCGGCGCGGTCGCGGCCGTCGAGTCCGGCTACATGAAGGGCGAGCTGGTCAACTCCCTCGCCGCCCGCCGTCGCCGGCTGGAGTCCGGTGAGGAGGTCGTGGTCGGGGTCAACAAGTTCGACACGACCGAGCCCAGCCCGCTGCAGGCCGAGGGCGCCGACGCGATCTTCACCGTCGACCCGGCCACCGAGCGGGCCGCGGTCGAGGCGATCCGCGAGTGGCGGGCCGCGCGGGACCAGGACGCCGTCGAGGAGGCGCTGCGGGCGCTGCGCGACGCGGCCAAGACCGAGCAGAACCTCATGCAGGTCTCGATCGACTGCGCCAAGGCGGGCGTGACCACCGGCGAGTGGGCCGGGGCGCTGCGCGAGGTGTTCGGGGAGTTCCGGGCCCCGACCGGAGTGGCGGGGGCGAGCATGTCCGGCGAGGGCGCCACCGAGATCTCCGAGGTCCGCGAGCGGGTCCGCGCCACCGGCGAGGAGCTGGGCCAGCGGCTGCGCATGCTGGTCGGCAAGCCCGGGCTCGACGGCCACTCCAACGGCGCCGAGCAGGTCGCCGTGCGCGCCCGCGACGTCGGGTTCGAGGTCGTCTACCAGGGGATCCGGCTGACGCCGTCGCAGATCGTGGCGGCCGCGGTGCAGGAGGGCGTGCACGCCGTCGGGCTCTCGGTGCTGTCCGGGTCGCACCTGGAGGTCGTGCCCGCGGTCGTGCAGGGGCTGTGTGACGCCGGGGCCGGGGAGGTGCCGGTCGTCGTCGGCGGGATCATCCCGCCCGAGGACGAGAAGCGGCTGCGTGAGGGCGGGGTAGCGGCGGTGTTCACGCCGAAGAACTTCCGCCTGACCGGGATGATGGACGAGATCGTCACCCTGATCCGGGAGTCGCAGGGTCTGGGCTGACCGCGCCGGCCGGGCGGTACGCGCCGCCCGGCCGGGAGCTCAGCCCTCCTCCTTCTCGCTCCCGCGGCGGCTGAGCAGCTTGAACCCGGGGATCCCGACGATCGCCTGCCGGACCTCCTTGAGCACGTCCAGGAGCTCGTGCACGTCCGGTCCGACACGGTCCAGCGTCGTGAGGATCGGCATGATGTCGTCCTCCATGTGCTCGGTGAACTTCGGGAGCTGGTCCACCAGCCGGATCGCGGCGCGCACCTCCTCCTCGGAGAGCTCGTCGACGAAGCGCTGGGCCAGCGGCGCCGCCCGGCGGGCCAGCGGGCCGTAGAGGTCCAGCAGTTCACCGGCCTGCTCGCTGGCGCCCGCGGCCTGCCCGACGACCTCTCCGGCGCGGTCGGACACCGCCTTCGCCGCGGTGACGACACCGGTCGCGTCGGTGGTGACGGTCTCGACCTGCCCGATGAGGCCGCCGGCGCGCTCGCTGATCTCGCCGACGGTGCGGATGAGCCCGCCCGCCTCGCCGGTGACGGTGTCGACCCGCGCGAGCAGCCCGCTCGCGTTCCCGGTGACCACCGAGACCTGCTCGACGATGCCCTCGGCGTTCTGCGAGACCGTGGTGACCCGGCGGACGAGGTCGCCCGCCTCCTCGGACACCGTGGTGACCCGCCGGACCAGCTCGCCGGCCTCGTCGGAGACGGTGGTGACCCGCCGGACCAGGCCGTCGGCCTGCTCGGACACGGTGGTGACCTTGCGGACCAGGGTGTCGGCCTCGTCGGCGACCCCGCCGACCCGCGCCACCAGCTCCTCGGCGTTCCCGGCGACGCCGGTGACCCGCCCGACGAGCTCCTCCGCGTTCCCGGCCACGCCGGTGACTCGTCCGACGAGCTCCTCGGCGTTCCCCGCGACGCCGGTGACCCGGGCGACGAGCGCCTCGGCCTGCTCGGCGACCGGGCGGATCCGGGACACGAGCCCGGTCGCCTCCTCGGCGACGGTGTCGACGGTCCCGATCAGCCCCTCGGCCCGGTCGACGACGCCGTCCACCCGGTCGAGCAGCTGCTCGGCGCGGGTCGCGATCGTGCCGATCCGGCCGACCAGCGCGCCGACCTCCTCCAGCAGCTCCCCGGCCCGCGCGGGCAGCCCGGCGACGGTCCCGGCGAGCTCGCCGGTCGCCTCGACCACCGACGCAGCGCCGGTGAGCAGGTCGGACGGGCCGGGAACGTGGATCCCCGCGATACGCAGTGCCATGACCGGGATCCTTGCACTCCCCGGCGGCGCGCGTCGGTCACGAGTCCGGGGTGCGGGCGCAGAGCTCGTCGACGGTGAGATCGCGCGGCGGCAGGTTCGCCGCGGTGAACCCGAACGGCGCGGCGAGCTCCAGCCAGCGCCCGGACTCCTGCAACGCGGTGAGCCCGCGGTCGAACTCCTCGCGGAAGGCACTGTCGGCGGGGCGGAAGGCGAACGCCCCGGCCCCGACGACCGGGCGTCCCGCGACCTCGGGGGCGAACGCGGCGGTCACCTCCAGCCCGATGCCCGCATTGCGGCGGACCTCGTCGAGCAGCGCGATGCGGGTGAGCGCGCCGACCTGCGCGCCGCCGTTCGCGACCTCGCGCACCAGCGCTCCCTGCGAGTCGACGGTGACGATGTGGTCGGCGTGGATGCCCGCGGCGAGTGCGTACTCCTGCTCGGCGCTTCCCTCGAGCACCGCCAGCGTCGCCCCGGAGCGGCGGACCCCGGCCAGCGTCGCGACCCCGAGGGGGTTGCCGACCGGGACCACCAGGCCGGTACCCGCCACGTAGTCGGGGCGGGAGAACGCGACCTGCTGGCAGCGCAGCGCGGTGATGGTCAGCCCGACCGCGATGACGTCGAAGCGGCCGTCGAGCAGACCGGGGATGAGCTGGTCGAACCTCGTCTGGACCGCGGCCAGGCCGCTGCCGCCGAGGTCGGTGACGACCGCGCGGGCCACCTCCGGGCTCTCCCCGGTGACCCGCCCGGAGCCGTCGGTGTAGCCGAACGGGCGCTCCCCGGACAGCCCGACGACGACGTCGCCGCCGGCGCGCAGCCGCGACAGCGGGTCCGACGGCCCGCCGCAGCCGCCCAGCAGCGGCCCGGCCAGCGCGGTCCCGCCGAGGGCGGCGGCCGCCCCCAGCAGACGGCGCCGGCTCAGCCGGGTGGTGGTGCGGATGTGCATGGTCCCGCGAGCCTAGGTGCCGATCAGTCGGTCCACTGCGGGGCCCGCTTCTCCAGGAACGACGCCATGCCCTCGCGGGCACCCCCGGACTGCGACATCGACGCCATCACCTCGGCCGCGACGGCGTAGGCGTCGGCCTCGGGACGGTCGAGCTGGGCGTAGAGGGTCTGCTTGCCGACGGCCTTGGACAGCCTGCTGCCCCGGGTCGCGCGGGCGAGCAACTCGTCCACGCGGGCGTCGAGGTCGTCGTCGGGGACGGCGTAGTTGACCAGACCCCAGTCGGCGGCGGTGGCCGCGTCGATCGGGTCCCCGGTCAGGGCCAGCTCCATCAGGCGTTTGCGGCCGATGTTCCGCGCGACCGGGACGGCCGGGGTGTGGCAGAACCAGCCGCCCTTGCCGCCGGGCAGCGCGAACGTCGCGGACTCCGCGGCGACGGCGAGGTCGCAGGACGCGACGAGCTGGCAGCCCGCCGCCCAGGCCGTCGCGTGCACCCGGGCGATCACGACCTGGGGCACCGACTGGACGGTGTGCATGACCGTGGTGCACAGGCGCAGCAGGGTGCGCACCCCGGCGAGGTCGCGCTCGGCGACGTCGCCGAAGTCGTGGCCGGAGGAGAACGCCTTGCCCTCCCCGGCCAGCACGATCCCGGTCGCGTCGCTGCGTCCCGCGCTCTCGAACGCGTCCAGCAGCTCCCGCAGGTGGCCCTCGGTGAGGGAGTTGCGTCGCTGTGGGCGGTTCATCGTGATCCGGACCGTGTCGCCGTCCTGCTTGACCAGCAGGTGCTCGTAGTCGGTCATGCGGGGAACGGTAGCCCGGAATCCGCTCGCCGCCGAGACCCCGGCGCGCTACCTTGACCCTGTGACCGGATTCGTCGATCCAGTCATGGAGCACGGAGGGGGAGCGGTGGCGGTATCGGACGGACCGGGTGCGGAGGACACCGCCCGGACGGAACGGGTGCTCGACGCGGCGGGCGAGCTGCTCGTGCGGCAGGGCTACCGGCGGGTGACCATCGAGGACGTCGCGCGCCGGGCCGGTATCGGCAAGGGCACCGTCTACCTGCACGTCCGCACCAAGGACGCGCTGTTCCTCACCGTGCTGCTGCGGGCGCAGCGGCGGCTGTTCGCCGACCTCGCCGACCGGATGCTCGTCGAACCGGTGGTCGCGCTGCCCTGGGGGATGTCGCGGATGTTCTATCTGCGGCTGGCGGAGGACGACGTCGCACGGGCCCTCTACCGGGGCGACGACGAGGTCCTCGGTCGGCTCGCGCACGAGGCCGCCGGGACGCTCGAGGGGCTCGGGCGCCACCACGACGGCGCCATCCGGGAGCACTTCCTGCTGCTGCGCGCCGCCGGTCTCGTCGACGACGACCTGCCCGTCGACGAGCAGATCCACGTGTGGGGCGCGGCGTCCCGGGGGTTCCTCCTCTCCGACGGCCCGGGTGGCACGTTCGCGCCATCCGGGCCCGAGCACACCGCCGCCCTGATCGAGCACGGCCTGTCCCGGCTGCTGGCCGGGCCCGCCCCCGCGGCCGGCGCCGCGGGCGTCGCGGCGGAGGTCGCCGCGCTGTACCGACCGCTCGTCGACCACATCGACGAGGAGTGGAGACGACGCGCCCGCCGACCCGAGCGCGCGAGAGAGGCAGTGGTGAGATGACTGCACCGAGCACTCCCGGTGGAGCCGTGGACCTGCTGGACCCGGCTGTGACGACCGACCCGTACGCGGCCTACGGGCGGCTGCGCGAACAGGCCCCGACCACGACCGTGACGATGATGGGCAGCCCGCCCGCCGTCCTGGTCACCCGCTACGACGACGTCCGCACCGTCCTGACCGATCCGCGTTTCGTGACCGACCCGGCGCTGGCTGGCGGGCCGGACAACCGCGAGATGATCATGAAGCAGATGGGGGTCCCCGACGACGTCGCCGACTACCTGCTGCGCACCATCCTCACCGTCGACGGCGCGGAGCACACCCGGCTGCGCAGGCTGGTGTCGCGGGCGTTCACCGTGCGGCGGGTCGCGGCGCTGCGCCCGCGGGTCGAGGAGATCACCACCGCACTGCTCGACCAGGTCGTGGCCGCCGGGGCCGGCGGGGCACCGGTCGACCTGGTGGAGGCGCTGGCCTACCCGCTGCCGATCACGGTGATCTGCGAGCTCGTCGGGGTGCCGGAGGCCGATCGCGCGCAGTGGCACGAGTGGGGCGAGATCCTCACGACGATGGACCGCGAGCGGACCGGCCCCGCGCTGCGGGCGGCGATCGCGCACGTGCACGCCCTCGTCGACGCCCGCCGGGCCGAGCCGGCCGACGACCTGATCAGCGCGCTCGTCGCCGCGCAGGAGGACGACGGCGATCGGCTCTCGGACCGCGAGATGGTCACGATGATCTTCGCGATCGTCATGGCCGGGCACGAGACGACCGCGCACCTGCTCAGCAACGGTGCGCTGGCGCTGCTCGGCGCCCCGGACCAGCTCGCCGCGCTGCGGGCCGACCCGGCCGGCTGGCCCGCGGCGGTGAACGAGCTGATGCGGGCCCGCGGCCCGGTGCAGTTCACCCAGCTCCGCTACCCGACCGTCGACGTCGAGCTGGGCGGCACCGCGATCCCGGCCGGGACCCCGGTGATCGCCGGGCTGCTCCCGGCCAACCACGACCCGCGGGCCTTCGACCGTCCCGACGAGCTGGACCTCGCCCGTCCGACCGGCCGTGGCGAGGGGCACGTCGGGTTCGGGCAGGGCGCGCACTACTGCCTGGGCGCTGCGCTGGCCCGCCAGGAGGGCGAGGTGGGGCTGCGGATGCTGTTCGAACGGTTCCCCGGCCTGCGCCTCGCCGTGCCCGCCGAGGAGGTCGTGTGGCTGCCCCGCCCCGGGTTCAGCCGGGTCGCGGCGCTGCCGGTGCGTGTCGGGTGATCGCCGGGTGATCGCCGGGAGTGGAGCCCAGGGCGCAGCCGACTGCACCCGGCGCTCCACTCCTGCCGATCATGGAGCGGCGATCACGAACGGCGGCCGTGGGCGCCGGTCAGGTGCCCGCGTCGTGCAGGGTGAGCAGGGTCCAGGCGGCGAGTGACTGGGCGTCGGTGAGCTCGCCGCGCCGGATCATCGCCGTCAGCTCGGCGGCGGTGAACCAGGCGGCGCGCATGTCCTGCTCGGAGTGCTCACGGCGCGGCGGCCCCGCGGTCAGCCCGGTCGCGAGGTAGACGTGTCCGCGCTGACTGGACATGCCCGGCGCGCAGTCGAGCGTGCCGAGCAGGGTCATGTGCTCCGCGGCCAGCCCGGTCTCCTCGACGAGCTCACGCACCGCCAGCTCGGCCGGGTCCTGGTCGGCCCGGTCGGGCGCGGTTCCCGCCGGGAACTCCCAGCGGCGGCCGCCCACCGGGTAGCGGTACTGCTCGACGAGGTGCAGGCGGCCGTCGTCGTCGCGGGGGATCACCAGGGCATAGGTGGGCTTGTCGACGACGCCGTAGAAACCCTCGGTGCCGTCCGGGAGCCGGATGCCGTCCTCGCGGACGGTCATCCAGTCGTTGGCGTACACCTGCCGGGTCGAGGTCTGCTCGATCACCCGCCCAGGGTGATCCATCCGCTCGGCCCTACAGTGAGGCGGGTGCGTCTCGTCATCGCCCGCTGCCAGGTGGACTACGTCGGACGGCTGACCGCCCACCTGCCCATGGCCCCCCGGTTGCTGCTGGTCAAACGGGACGGCTCGGTGAGCATCCACGCCGACGACCGTGCCTACAAGCCGCTCAACTGGATGTCCCCACCGTGCTGGCTCACCGAGGAGCCCGGTGTGTGGACGGTGCGCAACAAGGCCGACGAGTCGCTGGTCATCACCATCGACGAGGTGCTGCACGACTCCAGCCACGAGCTGGGCGTCGACCCGGGCCTGGTCAAGGACGGCGTCGAGGCGCACCTGCAGGAGCTGCTCGCCGCGCACCCGGAGACCTTCGGGGAGGGCCACACGCTGGTCCGGCGCGAGTACATGACCGCGGTCGGCCCGGTCGACCTGCTGCTGCGCGACGGGAACGGCGCGCACGTCGCGGTCGAGGTGAAGCGCCGCGGCGAGATCGACGGCGTCGAGCAGCTCACCCGGTACCTGGAGCTGATGAACCGTGACCCGCTGCTCGCGCCGGTCGAGGGGGTGTTCGCGGCCCAGCAGATCAAGCCGCAGGCCCGCACGCTGGCCGTGGACCGCGGGATCCGCTGCGTGACCGTCGACTACGACGCGCTGCGGGGCATGGCGCGCGACGACCTGCTCCTGTTCTGAGGCGGCTGTTCCGAGGCGGCCTCACCGGGCCGGTGCGGCCCCGCCGGGCCAGCGCGGGCCCGGCCGGGCCTTGCCGCGGCGTCTAGCCTGGCGACGTGAGTGCCACCGCCGCTGACTCCACCCCTACGACGGCCGCAGTCCCCGGTTCCGGGGACTTCGCGTCGCTCTCGCCCCGGACCGGCGAGGAGCTGGCCCGCTACCTCGTGCACGACGGCGAGCACGTCCGTGCCCGGGTCCGGGACGCCGCCGAGGCCGCCGTCTGGTGGGACGGGCTCGGCTTCGACGAGCGCCGCCGCAGGCTCGCGGCGTGGAAGAAGGTGCTGGTCGCGCAGCTGGACCGGGTCGCGGGCGTCGTCGCCGCCGAGACCGGCAAGCCGCTCGACGACGCCCGGCTCGAGGTCGTGCTCGCCATCGACCACCTGGACTGGGCCTCGGCGAACGCGAAGAAGGTGCTCGGGCGGCGCTCGGTGTCCCCGGGCCTGCTGATGGCGAACCAGGCGGCGTCGGTGGCGTACCGGCCGCTGGGCGTCGTCGGCGTCATCGGGCCGTGGAACTACCCGATCTTCACGCCGATGGGCTCGATCGCCTACGCGCTGGCCGCCGGCAACACCGTGGTGTTCAAGCCCTCGGAGCTGACCCCGGGTGTCGGCCACGAGATCGCCCGCACGCTCGCCGAGGCGGTCCCCGAGGTGGGCCGGTACCCGCTGCTGACCGTCGTCACCGGGTTCGGGCCGACCGGCGCCGAGCTGTGCCGCGCCCCCGGCATCGGCAAGATCGCGTTCACCGGGTCCGCCGCGACCGGACGCCGGGTGATGGCCGCCTGCGCGGAGAACCTGGTGCCGGTGCTCATGGAGTGCGGCGGCAAGGACCCACTGATCGTCGACGCCGATGCCGACCTCGACGGCGCCGCGGACGCCGCCGTCTGGGGCGGGATGTCCAACGCGGGGCAGACCTGCGTCGGGGTGGAGCGGGTCTACGTCGTCGAGTCCGTCGCGGGCCGGTTCCTGGAGAAGGTGCGGGCCGCGGCGTCGGCGCTGCAGGTCGGCACCGCCACGAACGAGGGCGACCTCGGGCCGATGACGATGCCGTCGCAGACCGAGATCGTGCGCCGGCACGTCACCGACGCCCTGGAGCGCGGCGGCCGCGCGATCGTCGGTGGCGCCGACTCGGTGCCCGCCCAGGGCGGGTCGATCTCCCCGGTCGTCATCGCCGACGTGCCCGAGGACTCCGTCGCGGTCACCGAGGAGACCTTCGGCCCGCTCGTCGTGGTCAACCGGGTGCCCGACGTCGACGAGGCGGTCCGCCGCGCCAACGCCACCGGATACGGCCTCGGCGCGACGGTGTTCTCCGCGAAGCGCGGGGAGCAGATCGCGCAGCGGCTGCGCTGCGGCATGGTCTCGATCAACGGCGTGATCTCCTTCGCCGGGATCCCGTCGCTGCCCTTCGGCGGGGTGGGGGAGTCCGGCTTCGGCCGCATCCACGGCGCCGACGGGCTGCGCGAGTTCACCCGCGCCCAGTCGATCGCCCGGCAGCGGTTCGGGATGCCGATCGTGGTCACCAGCTTCAAGCGGACCGCGCGCACGATGCAGACGCTCGTCGGGATCGTGAAGGCCCGGCACGGGCGCTGAGGCGCCCTTCCTCCCCCGACGACCAGGGCCCTTCCCGCACGGCGGGGTGGTCCTGGCCGCATGTTACCCACTGGTAGCACCTCTGGATGACAGGATCTGGTAGCACCTCTGGATGACAGGATCGGCGCCGACGCGGAAGACAAGGTTGTCGAATCGGTGGAGGTTGCAGCGTGGCACGTGAGTTCCGGACCGTCGGAGTGGTCGGCCTCGGCACGATGGGGGCAGGCATCGTCGAGGTGTTCGCCCGCAACGGTCTCGACGTGATCGCCGTCGAGGTGGACGACGCCGCGGGGGAGCGCGGCAGGGCCCACCTCGCGGCCTCGACCGACCGCGCCATCGAGCGCGGCAAGCTCACCCGGGAGCAGGCCGACGAGCTCCTCGGTCGCATCACCGTGACCACCACCCTGGCCGACCTGGCACCGGCGCAGCTGGTCGTCGAGGCCATCCCGGAGAGCCTGGACGCCAAGACCGCGCTGCTGGCCGAGGTCGACAAGGTCGTCGCCGAGGACGCCATCCTCGCCTCGAACACCTCGTCGCTGTCGGTCACCGAGCTAGCCGTGCGCACCACGCGCCCGGGCAAGGTCGTCGGGATGCACTTCTTCAACCCGGCGCCGGTCCAGAAGCTGGTCGAGGTCGTGCGGACCGTCGTCACCGAGCCCGACGTCATCTCCGACGTCCAGGCGTTCGCCGACTCCCTCGGGAAGGTCCCGGTCGTCATCGGCGACCGCGCGGGTTTCATCGCCAACGCGCTGCTGTTCGGCTACCTCAACCACGCCGCGAAGATGTACGCCGAGCGCTACGCCAGCCGCGAGGACCTCGACGCCGGCATGCGCTACGGCTGCGGCTACCCGATGGGCCCGCTGGCCCTGCTCGACCTCATCGGCCTGGACACCGCCTACGAGATCCTCGAGACGATGTACGGCGAGTCGCGCAACCTGATGCACGCGCCGAACCCGGTGTTCAAGCAGATGATCACCGCGGGCCTGCTCGGCCGGAAGACCGGGCGCGGCTTCTACACCTACTCCGCACCGCACAGCTCCACCGTCGTCCCCGACGGGGAGACCCCGGCCTCCACCGTTCCCGAGGACGTGACCCTGCGCGACGTGGCGCGGGTCGGCGTGATCGGCACCGGCACGATGGCCTCGGGCATCGTCGAGGTGTTCGCCAAGGCCGGCTACGACGTCGTCGTCCGCGGCCGCAGCGACTCCAAGGTCGAGGGCTCGGTCGCGCTGGTCCGCAAGTCCCTGGACAAGGCGGTCGCCCGCGGGAAGCTGGACGAGGCCGGCCGCGACGCCGTCCTCGCCCGGATCAGCGGCACCACCGCGCTGGAGGACATGGCCGACGTCGACCTGGTCGTCGAGGCCGTCGCCGAGGAGCTCGACGTCAAGCGGGCGATGTTCGGCGCGCTCGACGAGATCTGCAAGCCCGGCGCGATCCTGGCGACGACGACCTCCTCGTTGCCCGTCGTCGAGTGTGCCGCGGTCACCCAGCGCCCGGGCGACGTGATCGGCATGCACTTCTTCAACCCGGCGCCGGTGATGAAGCTGGTCGAGGTCGTGTCCACGATCGGCACCTCGCGCGACGTGGCGGCCACCGTCCTCGACGTGTGCCAGAAGCTCAAGAAGGTGCCGGTGAGCTGCGGCGACCGGGCCGGGTTCATCGTCAACGCGCTGCTGTTCCCGTACCTGAACGACGCGGTGAAGATGCTGGAGGCGCACTACGCCACCGCCGACGACATCGACGCGGCCATGAAGACCGGTTGCGCGCTGCCGATGGGGCCGTTCGAGCTGCTCGACGTCGTCGGGCTCGACGTTTCGCTGGCGATCCAGAAGTCCCTGTACGCCGAGTTCCACCAGGCCGGGTTCGCCCCCGCGCCGCTGCTGGAGCACCTGGTCACGGCGGGTCGGCTCGGGCGTAAGACCGGTCACGGCTTCCGGGACTACACCAAGCGGTAGCGCTTGCGACACTGGTCGCATGGCTCGTGGACGCGGCAGACGGCCCCGCCCCTCGGAACGGGGGCGGGGCCGTCCCGTCGCGCCACCGCTGGGCAGCGGCATGACGACCGACCTGGAGAGCGGCCGCGACGGCGAGCACTACGTCCGCCGGGTGCCGGGCGGCACCACGGTGAAGCACTACCGGTGCCCCGGCTGCGACCAGCTGCTGCCCTCGGGGATGCCCCACGTGGTGACCTGGCCCGCCGACGACGGCCGCGGCGTCGAGGAGCGGCGGCACTGGCACCTGCCGTGCTGGAACGCGCGGGACCGTCGTCGCGCCGGGTTCCGGCGGCACTGAGCCGAGCGGGCCGACCCCGGGTCAGCGGGTGCGTGCGGCGCGCTTGCCGCCGCTGTAGCCGCTGCGGGCCCGCGGCGAGGGCCGGGGGCGGCCGGATCCGGACGACCCGCTGCCCGTCGACCCGGTCGGGGACCCCGACTCGTCCTCCGCGGTCGCGGCGGAGCGGCGCTCCCGCGCCGCGACGGCCTCCTCGACCGTGCGGGGTGCGCTCGCCGGGGTGTCGGCCGAACCCGACGCGGGAGCCCCGGCGGTGTCGGTCGCGGCCGCCCCGGACCCCGCAGGGGCCTGCTCGGCGGGCAGCCGGTCGACCGAGGAGCGCTCGGCGGGCGGCTGGTCGACGGGCAGGTCGGCCAGGTCCGGGCCGGCGTCGAGGTCGTCGACGCCGGACTCGATGAGCGCGCGGGCGGCGCGCAGCTGCTCGGTCAGCCGGGCGCGCAGCCCGGTGAGCTGCTCCACCCGGCGCCGGGCGGCGGCGGTGGTCTCCTCGGCGTCGCGGCGGGCGTCGGAGCGGATCTTCTCGCCGTCGGCGTGGGCCTGGTCGAGGTCGCGGCGGATGCGGTCGGCGGCCTCGCGCTCCCGGCGGGAGATGTCGGCCTCGAGGGCGTCGCGCTCGGCGAACAGCGAGGTCAGTGCCTCGGCGCGGCGCTGGTCCATCGCGATCCGGAAGTCGTGCTCGACCTGCTCGCGGTTCTCCCTGGCCTCGGCGTCGGCCGTGGTGATCCGCTCGGTGACGGTGCGCTCGGCCTCGGCGAGCTCGCGTTCGGTGGTGCTGCGCCGCTCGGCCAGCTCGCGCTCGGTCGTGGTCCGCAGCTCGGTCAGCTCGGTCTCGGTGCGCTCGCGCAGCTCGGCGAGCTCGCGCTCGACGCGGGCCTGCTTCTCGTCGAGGCCGCGGTCGCGCTCGGCGGAGCGGCGGGCGGCCTCGGCCGCGTGGGCCTCGGCGTCGGCGACGGTCTGCTCGGCCCGGGCCCTGGCGTCCTCGATCAGGGCGCGGGCCTGCTCCTCGGCGCGGCGGCGCTGGTCGGCGACCTCGCGGTCGGCCTTGGCGTGCATCTCGGAGACCTCGTCCTCGGCGAGGCGCAGCATGGAGCGCAGCCGCTCGCTCATGCCCTGCACGTTCTGCGGCGGGCCGGCGAGCCGGTTGACCTGCTGCTGCATGGCCTCGGCCCGGGTACGCGCGTCGTCGAGCTCACGACTCAGCCGGGTGTTCTGGGCGACCGCGGCGTCACGGTCGGCGGCCAGCATGCGCACCTGGGCGTCGAGCCGTCGCAGGTGGCTGTCGACCTGCGCCTGGTCGTAGCCGCGGCGCGCGATCGAGAAACCGGTCCGGGGTACGGGTACGTCGTGGTCGCCGGCCATGTCGTTCACCGTACCGTCGCGGGGGTTGCCGGACCGTAAGTTCACGGCCGGGGGTCACCGGGTTCACCCCGCTATGGACAAAGGGCCCGTCCGTGTGACACGGACGGGCCCTTCGCGGGGACGAACCCCGGCGGCGTCAGACGCCTCGGAAGCGGTTGATGCCGTCCAGGTGCTTCGCGCGCTTCTCCGGGTTGGTCACGCCGAGACCCTCCTCGGGGGCCAGCGCCAGCACGCCGACCTTGCCCTGGTGCAGGTTCTGCTTGACGTCGTTCGCGGCCTGGCCGGTCTCGGCCAGCGGGTACACCCGCGACAGGGTCGGGTGGATCATGCCCTTGGCGACGAGCCGGTTGGCCTCGTAGGCCTCGCGGTAGTTCGCGAAGTGCGAGCCGACGATCCGCTTGAGGTTCATCCACAGGTAGCGGTTGTCGAACTCGTGCATGTAGCCCGAGGTCGAGGCGCAGGTGACGATCTGACCGCCCTTGCGGGTGACGTAGACCGACGCACCGAAGGTCTCGCGGCCCGGGTGCTCGAAGACGATGTCGGGGTCCTCGCCGCCGGTCAGCTCGCGGATCTTCGCGCCGAGCCGCTTCCACTCCTTCGGGTCCTGGGTGGTCTCGTCCTTCCAGAACCGGTAGCCCTCGGCGTTGCGGTCGATGACCAGCTCCGCGCCCATGTCGCGGCAGATCTGGGCCTTCTCCTCCGAGGAGACGACGCAGATCGGGGTGGCGCCGCCGTTGAGGGCGAACTGGGTGGCGTAGGAGCCGAGGCCGCCGGAGGCGCCCCAGATCAGCACGACGTCGCCCTGCTTCATGTCGGCGCCGTTCTTGCTCACCAGCTGGCGGTACGCGGTGGAGTTGACCAGGCCCGGGGACGCGGCCTCCTCCCAGGTGAGGTGGTCCGGCTTCGGCATCAGCTGGTTGGACTTGACCAGGGCCAGCTCGGCGAGGCCGCCGAAGTTGGTCTCGAAGCCCCAGATGCGCTGCTCCGGGTCCATCATCGTGTCCGAGTGCCCGTCCGGGCTCTCCAGCTCGACCGAGAGGCAGTGCGCGACGACCTGGTCGCCGGGCTTCCAGGTGTTGACGCCGGGGCCGGTCCGCACGACGACGCCGGCGAGGTCGGAGCCGACCACGTGGTAGGGCAGGTCGTGCCGCTTGGCCAGCGGCGAGAGCTTGCCGTAGCGCTTGAGGAAGCTGAACGTCGAGACGGGCTCGAAGATCGAGGTCCAGACGGTGTTGTAGTTGATCGCGCTGGCCATCACGGCCACGAGCGCCTCACCGGGGCCGAGCTCGGGGACCGGGACGTCCTCGACGCGCAGGCTCTTGCGCGGGTCCTTCTCCTTGGTGGTCAGACCCTCGAACATGTCCACGTCCTCGGCGCGGACGGTGACGCCCCGATAGTGCTCGGGAACCTCCAGGCCTCCGACGTCGGTGAACTGCCCGGCGAGGATGGCGTCGCGGATGTCCTTCACTGCTGGCCTCCGATGGCGACGTTGTCAGGGGAGTCGGGTGGCTCACCCAATGGTGCTTGGGATACCGCAAGTTACTGCGTAGTATCTTAACCGTAGGTCGACGGTGAGGGTGATACCCGAAGCGCACTTCGTGATCCACCCCACCGGACGCCCGTACTGTCCTTCGGGACGGGGTCGTGCCCCGGCCGTCCCTCCGCCCGTCAGTGCGCGTCCGCGGCCGGCTCGACGAGCTCGACCAGCACTCCGCCGGCGTCCTTCGGGTGCACGAAGTTGACCTTCGAGTTCGACGTGCCACGGCGCGGGGCGTCGTAGAGCAGGCGCAGGCCCTTCGCCCGCAACGCGTCCGCCGCGGCGGCGACGTCGGTGACCCGGTAGGCGACCTGCTGCAGGCCCGGGCCGTTGCGCCCGATGAACTTCGCGATCGTCGAGTCCTCGTTCAGCGGGGCGAGCAGCTGCACCTTCGTGGCGCCGGCCGCCTCGCCCGGTGCTCCCAGCATGGCCTCGCGCACGCCCTGCTCGGTGTTGGTCTCGGTGTGCACCGCGACCAGGCCCAGGTTGTCCGCGTACCAGCGGATGGCCTCGTCCAGGTCGGGTACCGCGATGCCCACGTGGTCCACGGCCACGACCAGCGGCGACAGGGCGTCCTCGGTTGTCGTCATGGGGGCTGAAGCTACCGGTTCTACTCGCCGGTAGGAGTCTGTGCCGCTGGTCACCCCCACCGTTCGGTGCGTCCGGACGGGTCGTCGCCGTGGGTATGGTGGCGGCCCACCTGACAACGAAGCCTGATGGAGGACCCCGTGTCCGGAACCGTGATCGTCGCCGGCGCCCGCACGCCGATGGGCCGTCTGCTCGGCTCCCTGAAGGGCTTCTCCGGGGCCCAGCTGGGCGGTGTCGCCATCAAGGCCGCGCTCGAGCGGGCCGGTGTGGCTCCCGACCAGGTCCAGTACACGATCATGGGCCAGGTCCTCACCGCAGGCGCGGGACAGATCCCGGCGCGCCAGGCGGCGGTCGAGGCCGGCATCCCGATGGACGTCCCGGCGCTGACGATCAACAAGGTCTGCCTGTCCGGCGTCGACGCCATCGCGCTGGCCGACCAGCTCATCCGCGCCGGCGAGTTCGACATCGTCGTCGCCGGGGGCCAGGAGTCGATGACCCAGGCGCCGCACCTGCTCACCAAGTCCCGCGAGGGCACCAAGTTCGGCGACACCACCCTCACCGACCACATGGCCTACGACGGTCTGTTCTGCGCGTTCGACCAGGTCGCGATGGGTGCCTCCACCGAGAAGTACAACGAGCGCTACGGCCTGACCCGCGAGGAGCAGGACGCCTTCTCCGCCCGCTCGCACCAGCGCGCCGCCCGCGCCGCCCAGGACGGCACCTTCGACCAGGAGATCGCCCCGGTCGAGATCCCGCAGCGCAAGGGCGACCCGATCGTCTTCTCCACCGACGAGGGCGTGCGCGGCGACACCACCACCGAGGGGCTCGGCAAGCTCCGCCCCGCCTTCGCCGCCGACGGCACCATCACCGCGGGATCGGCCTCGCAGATCTCCGACGGCGCGGCCGCGGTGGTCGTGATGAGCAAGGTCAAGGCCGAGGAGCTGGGCCTGGACTGGATCGCCGAGATCGGTGCGCACGGCGTCGTCGCCGGTCCGGACGCCTCGCTGCACGAGCAGCCCGCGAACGCGATCGCCAAGGCGTGCGAGAAGGAGGGCATCCAGCCCGCCGACCTCGACCTCGTCGAGATCAACGAGGCGTTCGCCGCGGTCGGCATCGTCTCGGCCCGCAAGCTCGGCATCGACGAGGAGAAGGTGAACGTCGACGGTGGCGCCATCGCCCTCGGTCACCCGATCGGCATGTCCGGTGCGCGGATCGCGCTGCACCTGGCGCTCGCGCTCAAGGCGCGCGGCGGCGGCGTCGGCGCGGCCGCGCTGTGCGGCGGCGGCGGCCAGGGCGACGCGCTGATCGTGCGCGTCCCCTCCGCCTGACCGTCCCGACCTCCGTGTGGTCCACGTCGGCCCCCGCCTCGGCGGGGGCCGACGTGCATCCACCCCGTCCGTCCCGACGCCCGTCCGTCCCGACAAGGAGCCCGACCGTGCCCGGACCGCCGGACCCCCGCGACCTGGTGGAGCGCGCCCGCCGCGGTGAGCAGCTCGCCGTCGCCCGGCTGATCTCGATGGTGGAGAACGCCGGTCCGCAGCTGCGCGAGGTGTCCGCGGCACTGTCCCCGCACACCGGACGGGCGCACGTCATCGGGCTGACCGGCTCGCCGGGGGTGGGCAAGTCGACGTCGACGTCGGCGCTGGTCACCGAGCTGCGGGCGCGCGGGCGCCGGGTCGGGGTGCTGGCGGTGGACCCGTCCTCGCCGTTCAGCGGCGGGGCGCTGCTGGGCGACCGGGTGCGGATGGGGGACCACGCCGACGACGACGGGGTCTTCATCCGGTCGATGGCCACGCGCGGGCACCTGGGCGGGCTGTCCTGGGCGACGCCGCAGGCCCTGCGGGTGCTCGACGCCGCGGGCTGCGACGTCGTGCTGATCGAGACCGTCGGCGTCGGGCAGTCCGAGGTGGAGATCGTCGGCCTCGCCGACACGACCGTCGTGCTGCTCGCGCCGGGGATGGGCGACGGCATCCAGGCGGCCAAGGCCGGGATCCTGGAGATCGGCGACGTCTTCGTGGTCAACAAGGCCGACCGTGAGGGGGCCCGCCGCACGGTGCGCGAGCTGCGGAACATGCTGCACCTGCGCCTCCCGGACGGCGGCGAGGGAGGCGCGGACGCACCCGGCCTCGGTACCGAGCCGTGGGAGCCCCCGGTGCTCTCGACGGTCGCGTCCCGCGCGGAGGGGATCGCGGCCGTCGCCGACGCCCTCGACGAGCACCACGCCTGGGCCGAGAAGTCCGGCGAGCGGGAACGACGGCGCCGTGAGCGGACGCGTCGCGAGATCGAGGGCATCGGGATGGAGCAGGTCCGGGCCCGGATGGAACGCGTGCGCGGCGGTGACGCGCTCGACGCCCTCACCGAGCGGGTGCTGGGCGGGGAGCTGGACCCGTGGGCCGCCGCCGACGAGTTGCTGGACCAGGCGGACTGAGCCGACCCGCCTCCGATCAGGGGAGCGTGGTCCCGGACAGCGCCGCGAGCCGGTCGAGGACGCGCTGCGACCCGGTTCGCAGGGCGAGTGCCCTGGCCCGGGCGTGGGCGGCCCGCGCGGCGGCGCCGTCGCCGGCACGCAGGGCGGCGAGCACCTCGCCCAGTGCGAGATCGGTGCGCTCGCGGACCGGGCGCTGCGGTGGGCCGTCCTCGACGGTGAGCCACGCGGGGGCGGTGTGGACGTCGATCGTCGGCAGCGCCGTCGTATCGGTCGGGCCGGCCTGTTCGGTGTCGGCGTCCGGTGCGGCGACGCCCGGCAGCTCGGCCGCCAGGCGTTCCCGCCGGTGCCGCGCCGTGTCCGCGGTGTCCGGGTCCCCGGCCCGCAGGGCCGCGGACTCCGCCTCGACGTAGGCCGCCCACGCCCGGTCCGGGGCGGCGCGGTCGCGTTCCTGGTCCCCGAGCCGCAGTGCGGCCGCGGCGAGCAGCCCGCCGAGCGCCCGCAGGAGGTGCGGGTCCCGCGCGTGCGCGGCCGGCTCGCGCAGCTGGGTGACCACGGCGGACACCGCGTCGTGGGCGGCGGCGGTGCCCAGCCGGTCGTCCAGTGCGCTGGTCGCGGCCCACTGGGCGCGCAGCAGGTCCAGCTCCTCCTCCCCGACGGCGGCGGTCCGCTCCAGCGCCGCGCGCAGCCGCGTGGCCCCGTCGACGGGATCCGGCCCGGGCTCGTCGGCGAGACCGAGACCGGCCGGGGTGGTCTCGTACAGCTCGGCGAGGAGCGAGCGGTGCGCGGCGTCCGGGACGGCGTGGCCGTTCTCCCAGCGCGACAGCTGGGTCTTCAGGCTCGCGGCCCGCGCGGTGCCGCCGCTCCCGGCGACGAGCGCGGCCAGCGCACGGGCCGCCTCGGACTGGGACCAGCCCCGCCGGTCGCGCGCGGCCCGCAGCGCCGGGCCGGCACCGGGCCGGTCGGACGGGAGCGGAGGAGCGTGCACGCGGCCGATTCTGTCGGTGCCCCGTCGTAGGGTCAACACCGTTGACGCAACCCGCGTCATCACCTGCCTCGGCACCCCGGAGTGTGCCCCATGGACCTCATCGACTACCTGGCGTGCGTGGGCCTGTCCGGCCTCAGCGGCGCGTTGGCCGGGCGGGCCGCGGCGCGTCGGATGCTGTGGCCCCGGCCGCCCCGCGGCTCGGTGATGCGCAGCTGGCGTGGTCCGGGACACGGCGGCCCGCCATCGGGTGGGCCGCGCCGGCGGAGACGGCCGGGCTGAGGTGGGCGGGTCAGGCGAAGTCGCCGGCGGCGCGGCGCACCGAGCGCAGCAGCGCGGTCAGCTGCTCCTCCTCGGCCGGGTCCAGCCCGGTCAGGCCGAAGTCGATGCCGGTCACCGCGGCGGTGGCCTTCTCCAGCCGGGCACGCCCCTCGGGGGTCAGCTCGACCAGGGTGGCGCGGCGGTCGGTGGGGTGCGGCATCCGGCGGACGAGGTCGTCGCCCTGCAGCCGGTCCACGATGTTGGTCACGCTCGTCGGGTGCAGCTGCAGCCGCTCGCCCATCACCCGCATCGGGAGGCTGCCGCGGCGCGCGAAGTCCAGCAGCACCAGCGCCTCGTAGCGGGCGAACGTCAGCCCGTGCGGCCGCAGCGCCGTGTCGACGGCCGAGAGCAGGATCTGCTGCACGCGCATCACGCTGGTGACCGTCGCCATCGTGCGGGCGGGGCCGACCCGCTCCTCCCACAGTTCGGCCGCACGCTGGATCGGGTCGAAGGGGAGCGACCCGCGGGATGCCATGGTCCGACGCTAGCAAGTGCCGTGACCGGGTCCGTTCCGCATGCCGGGCGTGGCACGGTGTCGGCATGCTCTTCGCCTTCAGCATCGCCCCGTCCGGTTCGGACTCCGGCGACGGCAGCGTCGGTGCCGCCGTCGCCGAGGCCGTCCGGGTGGTCCGCGAGTCCGGCCTGCCGAACGAGACCACCTCGATGTTCACCACCATCGAGTCCGAGACCTGGGACGAGGGGATGGCGGTGGTCAAACGTGCCGTCGAGGCCGTCACCGCCGTGTCGCCCCGGGTGAGCCTGGTGCTCAAGGCCGACATCCGGCCCGGGTACCGGGGGCAGCTGCAGGCCAAGGTGGAGCGGGTCGAGGAGCACTTGCGCGGGGGCGGTGCGTGAGCGCCCCGGTCGCACCGGGAGCCGGGGAGCCCGGCCCGGCCCGGGTCGTGCTCGTCCACGGCGCCTGGCACCGCGGTGCGTCGTGGGCGCCGGTGGTCGAGGCCCTGGGGGCCCGGGGGGTGGAGGCGGTCGCGCCGGATCTCCCGTCCGACGTCGCGGGGGTCGGCCACACCGAGCTCGTCGACGCGGTCCTGGCCGTCGCCGGTGGCGGTCCGGACGGGTCGGTGCCCCGGGGCGAGGGTCCGCCCGTCGTGCTGGTCGGCCACTCGCTCGGCGGTCTCGTGGCCACCGCGGCCGCCGGCCGCATCGCCGACCGGGTGCGGGCACTGGTCCTCGTCGCGGCACTCGTCCCCGAGCCGGGCCGTCCCTACCGGGACCGGATGCGTGCCGAGCGCGACCTGATGGTCGCCGGTTACGACGCCGAGGTCCGTCGTGGTGAGGGGGTCAGCACGTACTGGCCTGACGCGCGGACGGTCGCCGACGGGCTCTACCGGGGCGTCGCGGACGAGCTCGACGCGGCGGGACGTGACGGGCGGGCCGCGGTCGCGGACGCGGCGGCGCAGCTGCGACCCCAGGACTGGTCGCTGCTCGTCGAGCCGTGCCCGGTGCCGTCGTGGCCCGCGGTGCCGACGGTGTCGGTGGTGTGCGTGGGGGACCGGGTCGTCAGTCCCGTCGCGGGGCGGCGGGAGGCGGAGCGGGTCGGGGCGCGGCTCGTCGAGTTCGCGGGCGGGCACTTCCCGATGCTCACCCGGCCGGAGGAGACGGCCGACCTGCTGGCCGGGCTCGCCGCGCCCGCCTGACGGGAGGTGCCACGGCCCGGGCGCCGGGACGACGACGGCCGGTGGCGGGAGGCCCGTCACCGGCCGTCGGGCGCCCGGACCGGGTCCGGAGGCCGTGTCGTCGTCGCGGCGTGCCGCGAGGAAGGACGTGCTCAGCCCGCCATGATGGTCGAGAAGTAGTACACGCCGGCGAGGATGCCGACGAAGCTGACGGTCATGCCGATCTGGGCGAGCTTGGTCATGCCCGGCTTGCGGTAGGCGAGGAAGCCGGTGACCAGGCCCGCGGCACCCAGGATCCAGGCGGCGATCGGCACGAGGAACGCGGCGATCGCGATGATGCCCAGCGCCACCGACGCGTAGGCCAGGGTCGGCTTGTCGGTCGTCTGCATGTTGCTCATCGGGGTGGAGCCCTCCGTTGTGCGCCGGGGAGCCGGCGGTCGTTCTGTCGGGGAAGGGAACCGCGGGGTGGGGCAACCGGGGGAACGCCCCGCCGCGATCACGCAGAGTCAGCATCGAGTCCCTGCAGGGTGTTCAACGAGTGGCGAGGCCCGGTGTTGCTCCGCCGGTCCGGTGATCGTGGGGGGCGACCCCGCCGGTTCCGCCGGGTTCCGGGGCTCCGTGCCGTCGTCGGCTCTGCGGGCACGGGTGGGTGTCGGTCGGTCACCGGGGACCTGTCCCGGTGCGAACTCGCTTACCGGGTAAGCGAGTTCACGCAGGTGGGTGCCGCCGGCTCTCTCCCGGGGCGTGGTGGTGCAGCTGCGGCATCGGCGGTGCCGTGCGGGCGTCGGACCCCGGCGGACATCCCGGGACGGCGGGGCGGGGCTAGGAGACGTGGGACGCGTCGCGCGGGGGTGCGTCCGACCGGGCGGGGCGGGTCACGCCGGACACACGGACGTGCCAGGATGGATGGCGTGTCTCGCCCAGATCCTCGTCAGGCGGCCCAGAGTGCGGCGATCTCCTCGGCCATGGCCGGGGCGGTCGACCTCTCCGGGCTGAAGGCCCGTGCCGATGCGGCGAACCGGCCCGCCCCGTCCGGCGGTGCCGGGGGCGGTCCGCCCGCGCCCGGCGGGGGCGGGAGTTCCTGGGTCGTCGACGCGACCGAGCAGGGCTTCCAGGCCGAGGTCCTCGAGCCGTCCCTGCAGGTGCCGGTCGTCGTCGAGCTGTGGGCCAGCCGCTACCCGCGCGAGGAGCAGCTGTCGGCCGTGCTGGAGCGCCTCGCCTCGACCGGTGGTGGTGCGTGGCGCCTGGCCCGGGTCGACATCGACACCCAGCCGCGGGTGGCCCAGGCCTTCGGCGTGCAGCAGGTGCCGATGCTGGTCGTGCTCGTCGGCGGTCAGCCCGTCGACGCGGTCAACGGCGCCATCCCCGAGGACCGCGCCGCCGAGTGGGTGAAGTCCCTGCTCGACGCGCTGCGTGACCGGATGCCCGCCATCGCCGAGGGCGAGCGCCGGGCGGCCGCGGCCGGTCCGGACGAGCCCGTCGAGGAGCCCGAGGACCCGCGCTTCACCGCCGCCGAGGACGCCCTGGAGCAGGGCGACTACGCGGCCGCCGAGGCCGCCTACACCGCGATCCTCGACAGCGAGCCCGCCAACGAGCAGGCGAAGGCGGCGCTGGCGCAGGTCCGCTTCCTCGCCCGGGCCGAGCAGGCCGACCCGTCGTCGATCGCGCGGGCCGACGCCGCACCCGACGACGTCGACGCCCAGCTCGCCGCGGCCGACGCCGAGCTGGCCGCCGACCGGGTCGAGGCCGCCTTCACCCGGCTGGTCGACACCGTCGCCCGGACCGCGGGCGAGGACCGTGACCGGGCCCGTGGGCACCTCGTCGGGCTCTTCGAGCTCTTCCCGGCCGACGACCCGCGGGTCGCCACGGCCCGGCGCGCGCTCGCCCGCGCCCTGTTCTGAGCCGGACCCGCCCCGATGGCCCACGGCCGCAGGCACCGGCGCCCGCGGTGACCGTCGCCGCTCCTGCCGGGACGCCGGCTCCGCGGTGGGCGTCCGCGGCGCGCGACCGCGTGCACCGTCTCGCGCGGCCGGTGGCGCCGGTCGTCGCCGTCGCCGCGCTGGTGACCGCGGCGCTGCTGTTCGTGCTGGGCGGCCCGCCGCTGCTGCGCTGGATCCCGGCGACCGACATCGCGCGGATGCACGTCGACTTCGACACCTTCCGGGCCTCGGCGTACGCGCTGCTCCAGCACGGTCCGGGCAGCGCCGCGATCTACGACACCGGCGCCCGGCTGCACAACCTCAACCCGCCGCTGCTGTCGGTGCTGCTCGCGCCGCTGGCCCTGCTCGACCCGGTCACCGGCTACCGGCTGCTGACGGCGCTGTCGGTGCTGCTCGTCGTCGGGTCGGTGCTGCTGGTCTGCCGGGAGCTGCGGCTCGGCCGTCGGTGGACGACCGGTGCGCTCGTGGTGGTGCTGGCGTCGTCGCCGCTGCACGGCACGCTGCTGCTGGGCCAGATCTACCCGCTGCTGCTGGCCGGGCTGACCGCGGGCTGGGTCGCCGAACGGCGCGGGCATCCACTGCTGGCCGCCGTCTGCTACGGCGTGACGGTCGCCCTCAAGCCCTCGCTCGCGCCGGTGCTGCTGCTCCCCGCGGTGCAGGCCCGTCGGCGGCCGTTCCTGGCCGGGATCGCCGCCGCGGCGGTCGCGACGCTGGTCGGCGTCGCCGTCGCCGGGTGGCCGACGGCGTTCCAGTGGCTGACGATGGCGCTGGCCGAGCCGGTCGGCCCCACCCCGGACAACGCGTCCCTGCCGGGCCAGGCGCTCCGCTGGGGGGTCCCGACCGTCGTCGGCACCCTGGTGGGCGCGGCGATCGTGGTCGGCACGCTCGTCCACCTCGGGCGGCGCACCCGCCGGTACGGCCCCGACCCGGCCGCGGGCACCGACCCGGGTGGGACGGCGCTGTTCGCCGTGCTCGCCACCGGTCTGCTGGCGGCGCCGATCGCCTGGCACAACTACCTGCTGCTGCTCCTGCCGGGGCTGCTGGCGCTCGCCGCGTCCGGGCGGGCGGGGGACACGCGCCGCCGGGTCGTCGTCGCGATCGGGTGTGTCGCCGTCGTCCCGGTGAGCTGGTCCGACCTGTGGGCCGACGGCGGCTGGGCGACCCCGCTCGGACGGGCGCTCTACACGGCGGTGCTCCTGGCGACCTGGTGGTCCCTGCTGCGCCCGGCCGTCGGGCCGGTGCCCGGCGGTCCCGTCCGCACTGCGGACGAGCCGTCCCGCGCACCGGCCTGACGGTCCGGGCCCCACGGGATCAGTCGCCCGCGGTGGTCCCCGTGTCCGAGGCGCCCGTGCCGGAGCTCCCGTCGACGAACGAGCCGGTGCGCACCGCCCGGACACCGACGGTGCCGGGTGCGGGCGCGACCGAGGTGGAGACCGGACCGGGGTCCGGGGCGTCCTCGGCGTCGTCCGGCCCCGGGTCGACGAGGTCGGCGGGCGTGACGACGACCTGCAGGTCGTCGTCCGGGGTCGCCGGTGCCTCGACGTCGGTGTCCTCCGGCTCGTCGGGCAGCGCGGCGGCCGGCAGCGGCGGCGGGACCGTCGCGGCCGGGGCGGCCTCCTGTGCCGGGACGGACAGCACCGGGCCGCCGGTGTCCTCCGGCACCAGCCACAGCACCCCCGACGGCGGCAGCCGCAGCACCGCCGACGCGGGCTGGCCGTGCCACATGACCTGCTCGGCGCGCACCCGGCCCAGGTTGCCCACCCCGGACCCGCCGTAGGCCGACGCGTCGGTGTTGACGACCTCGGTCCAGTTCCCGGCGAACGGCAGCCCCACCCGGTAGTCCTCACGCGGGGCACCGGAGAAGTTCGCGACGCAGGCCAGCACGGTGGCACGGCCCTCGGCGTCGACGCCGTGGCGCAGGAACGAGAACACGTTGCCCTGCGCGTCGTTGGCGTCGATCCAGGCGAAACCGTCCGGGGTGGTGTCCCGCGACCACAGTGCGGACTGCGCGCGGTAGGTCCGGTTCAGGTCCGCGACGAGCGTGGTGATCCCGCCGTGCAGCGGGTCGTCGCTCTGCAGGTGCCAGTCCAGCGACCGCTGCTCGGACCACTCGCGCGGCTGCCCGAACTCACCGCCCATGAACAGCAGCTGCTTGCCGGGGTGCGCCCACATGTAGGCCAGCAGCGCACGGACCCCGGCGGCCTTGTTCCAGTCGTCGCCGGGCATCCGGGTCCACAGCGACCCCTTGCCGTGCACGACCTCGTCGTGGCTGATCGGCAGCACGTAGTTCTCGCTGAACGCGTACATCAGCGAGAACGTCATCTGGTTGTGGTGGTAGCTGCGGTGGATGGGGTCGCGCCCGGTGTAGTCGAGCGTGTCGTGCATCCAGCCCATGTTCCACTTGAGCCCGAACCCGAGACCGCCCATGTAGGTGGGCCGGGTGACGCCCGGCCAGGCGGTGGACTCCTCGGCGATCGTCACGACGCCCGGGTGCTCCCGGTAGACGGTCGCGTTCATCTCCTGCAGGAACGCGACCGCGTCGAGGTTCTCCCGGCCACCGTGGACGTTCGGCAGCCACTGGCCGTCGGCACGGGAGTAGTCCAGGTAGAGCATCGAGGCGACCGCGTCGACCCGCAGGCCGTCGATGTGGAAGGACTCCAGCCAGTACAGCGCGTTCGCGACGAGGAAGTTGCGCACCTCGTTGCGGCCGAAGTCGAACACGAGCGTGCCCCAGTCGGGCTGCTCGCCGCGGCGCGGGTCGGCGTGCTCGTAGCAGGCGGTGCCGTCGAACCGGGCCAGCGCCCACTCGTCGCGCGGGAAGTGCGCGGGAACCCAGTCGACGATCACGCCGTAGCCCGCCTGGTGCAGCCGGTCGACGAAGTACCGGAAGTCGTCGGGCGTGCCGAACCGCGAGGTCGGGGCGAAGTACGACGTCACCTGGTAGCCCCAGGACCCGCCGAACGGGTGCTCGGCCACGGGCAGCAGCTCGACGTGGGTGAACCCGGTGGTGTCCAGGTAGGCCACCAGCCGCTCGGCGATCTCGCGGTAGTCCAGGCCCGGCACCCAGGAGCCGAGGTGCATCTCGTAGATGCTCATCGGCTCCTCGTGCGGGCGGACCTGCGCGCGGGCGGTCATCCACGCGTCGTCGCCCCACTCGTGGACGTCGCGGGTCACGACCGACGCCGTCTGCGGCGGGATCTCGGTGGCGAAGGCCATCGGGTCGGCCTTGTCACGCCACCGGCCGTCGGGGCCCAGGATGCGGAACTTGTAGCGGTCGCCGACACCGACGCCGGGCAGGAACAGCTCCCAGACCCCGGAGCTGCCCAGTGAGCGCATCGGCAGCGCCCAGCCTGCCCAGCCGTCGAAGTCACCGGTGACCCGCACACCGCGGGCGTTCGGGGCCCAGACGGCGAAGCTGGTCCCGGCGACCGGGCCGGACGGGGTCTCGTAGTCCCGGACGTGTGCGCCGAGGACGTCCCACAGTCGTTCGTGCCGTCCCTCGCCGATGAGGTGCAGGTCCATGTCGCCGAGCGTCGGCAGCCAGCGGTACGGGTCGTCGACCGTCTGCTCGGTCGTGCCGCCGGCGCCGTCGCCGTAGGTCACGAGCAGCCGGTAGTCGCCGCCGGAGCCGGGGACGAGGCCGGAGAACAGTCCGGCGTCGTGCACCCTCGTCAGCTCGCAGGCCTGCGCGCGGTCACCGTTCGGCAGCACCGCCACCGAGACGGCGTGCGGCCGCAGGACACGGACCACGGTGCCGTCGACGTGCGGATGCGCGCCGAGGACCGAGTGGGGGTCGTGGTGGGCACCGCCCAGGAGCCGGTCGGTCGTCGCCGGGTCCGGTGCGTACGCATCGGTCTCGGAGCGGGTCGCTCGGGTCTCCTCGGAGGTCACGGCGGAACCGTACTGCGAGTGACGGATGCTCGCCGCGTGCGGTCGCACAGTGTTGCCGGATCGCAGTCGAGCGTGAGCGGAGCCGGGTCAGCCCCGCCCGCGCCGTCGCCGGTGGCGCCGCAGTGCCCGTTCGAGGACCGCCTGCAGCGCGACGGCGGCGTCGTCCCAGGTCTGCTCGGCGGCGCGGGCGCGCACCGCGTCGGAGCGCTGCGTCCACGTCGTGTCCAGCCCGCGCACGGCGGCGGCGAACCCGGCGTCGTCACCCGGTGCGACGAACACCCCGGCGTCGCCCGCGACCTCGCGGAAGGCCGGGATGTCGGTGACCACGACCGGGCAGCCCCGCGCCATGGCCTCCAGCATCGGGAGCCCGAAACCCTCGTCGCGGGAGGCGGAGACCAGCGCGGTGGCGCCGTCGAGCAGGGCGCGGTAGCCGTCGTCGTCGACGCCGTCGTGGAACACCGGCCGGGCCGGCGCGGCGAGCAGCTCCAGCTCCGTGCGCACCCCCGGCGGGACGGGGGAGACCAGGTGGAGCTCGTGGTCCGGCAGCCGGGCCGCGGCCCTGGCCAGCGTCGCGACGTCCTTGTAGGGCATGAACGACCCGGCGTAGACGATCCGGTTCCCCGACGGGCGGGACCGCGTCGGCGTGCCGGGCGGCAGGTGGAAGTCGGTGGCGTCCGGCACGACGGAGACCTCCCGGCGCGACAGCCGGTGCTCCGCGACCAGGGCCGCGGTCGCGGCGGACACGCACGCGACGGCGTCGGCGCCGGCCAGCAGCAGCCGCTGCGGCCACCACGACAGGTGGTAGGCCCGCCACACCGCCCGCACCGGGGCGGGCAGCCACGGCGGCGGCGCCGGGTGCCGGTAGTAGATGAGGTCGTGCACGGTCAGCACGACCGCGTAGCGGCGGCCCAGCGTGCCCATCGTCTGCATCGGACTGAAGACGACCGCATCGGGTGACCCGTCGGTGCCGTCGGTGCCGTCGGTGCCGGACGTCCCGGCGGTGCCGTGGGTGCCGGACGTCCCGGCGAGGATCCGGTTCACCCGCCGCGCGACCAGCGGCTCCCCGGCCCCGGTCGGCGACGGCAGGGTGTGCGCGGGCCGGTCGGGCAGCCCGTCGCGCTGGCGCGGGTCGGACACCAGCAGCTCCACCGGGGTGATCCGGTCCAGCGCGCGGACCAGTCCGGTGGTGTAGCGGCCGATGCCGTCCGGGCGTCCGGGACGGATGTAGCGGCAGTCGACGAGCACCCTCACCGCTGCAGGAAACCCCGTATCTCCCGGGCCGCCCACGCCGGGGCCTCGTAGTGCACGAGATGGCCGGTGCGGGGCAGCAGGACCAGCCGGGCGTCGGCGAAGGCGGCGGCGAGCGCGTGCTGCCCGGCCGGTGGGGCGACCCGGTCGCGGGCCCCGGCCAGCAGCAGCGTCGGCACCGTGATGCGGGGTGCCCACGGCCGCACCGAGCCGGAACCGGCGGCGCGGAAGCACTCGAGCAGCGACGCCGTCGTGGCGAAGGTGCCGAAGTGGGCACGGTGCTCGTCGGAGATCCAGTGCCGCAGCAGCGGGTCGCGGGTGGTGGTCATCGAGACGGTCGCGGCGTCGGCGAGCAGCCGGTGGCGCAGCACGCCGTCGAGGCCGAGCCGGGCGGCTCCCTCGTGGAGCAGCGCGGTGGCCGCCGTCCCGAGGCCGGTGATGCCGCCGGCACCCGAGGCGGGCTCGGCGATCGGGTTGACCAGCACCAGGGCCCGGGGGGTGGTCGCGGCCGCGGCGCAGACGGCCGCGGCGACGATCGACCCGAACGAGTGCCCCAGCAGCACCGTGTCCGGGCCGAGGTCGGCGAGCAGCGCCGAGGCCCATCGGGCGTAACCGTCGACGTCGTGGGTGCGGTCGGTGAACGGTGGTGACGCCCCGAACCCGGGCAGGTCCGGCACGACGACCCGATACCCGGTCAGCCGCGACGCCAGCGGCGCGAGCCCGTGGTGGCTGCCGCGCAGTCCGTGCAGCGCCAGCACCGGCGCCCCGTCCGGGTCGCCGAAGGTGTGCACGACGGTGCGGGCACCGTCGACCGGGCGCTCGAGGGCGGGCGTGAGCGTGGCGGTCACCGCCGGGTGTCCGCGTGCCGGCGGGCGCGGCGCCCCGAGCGGAACGCACGCACCGGGACGACCGGGCGGGCCTTCGTCCGGTACAGCTCCTCGAAGGTGTCCACCGTGGCCGCCAGCGAGTGCTCGGACGCGATCCGCAGGCTGGCCGCCCCCAGCACGGCGGCGCCGTCGGGGTCACCGAGCACCCGGGCCAGCCGGTCGGCGAGCGCGGTGACGTCGCCGTGCGGGTAGCGCCAGCCGTTCTCGCCGGGGCGGGCCAGGTGCGGCAGCGCACCCGCGTCGACGGCGACGACCGGCTTCCCGGTCGCCATCGCCTCCAGCGTGACCAGGCTCTGCAGCTCGGCGGTGCCGGCGTTGCAGAACACGTCCAGGGCCGGGTAGACGTCGGGGATCTCGTCGTCGGTGAGCCGGCCGGTGAAGGTGACCGCGTGCTCCAGGTGCTGGGCGCGGACCAGCGCGCCCAGCCGGGCCCGCTCCTCGCCGTCGCCGACGACGACCAGCTGCGCGTCGGGCACCGCACCGGCGCGCAGCAGCGCGGTGGCGCGGACCAGCTCGTCGACGTGCTTCTCCCGGTCCAGCCGCCCGACGAAGCCGACCAGCGGCACGTCGGCGGGAATGCCGTGCCGGGCCCGGAACGCGGGCCCGCGACCGGTGGTGTCGGGCCGGAAGCGGCCGAGGTCCAGACCGTTGGACACCGGCAGCACCGGGCCGGGGACACCGCCCTGCTCGGCCATCGACGCGGCCAGCGGGGTCGGCGCGGTGACCAGCCCCGCCCGGCTGAGCACGCGCACCGCGTCCCACCAGAACAGCTTCTTGAGCCCGGACTCCGGCAGGTGCAGGAAGCTGATCGCCGGGATGATGTTCTCCGGGATCATGTGCGTGGTCGCCATCGACGGGACGCCGAGGTCGGCGGCCGCGGTGAGCAGCATCCGGCCCAGCACCATGTGGCTCTGCACGTGCACGACGTCGGGCCGGACCCGGCGCAGGATCGCGCGGCAGGTCTGGCGCAGCCCGGGCGGCGGGCAGAGCCGGAAGCCCGGCGGCTTGGGGACGCGGCAGGAGCGGACCCGGTGTTCGATCACCGGCCCGACCCGGCACGGCGGCCTGCTGCGCAGGCCGCGCGAGGGCGCGACCACGTGCACCTCGTGCCCGCGGGCGGCGAGCTCGGCCGCCAGCCGCTGGCCGGCGTAGCTGGCCCCGTTGACGTCCGGTGCCCAGGTGTCGGCCCCGATCAGGACGCGCACGCGTTCTCCTTCCGCGAGGTCGTGGCACGCACCCACAGCGCGCGCCCGGCCACGAGCACCAGGCCCACGCCCAGCCCCACCGCCACGATGATCCACGGCCGGTCGGCCAGCTCCGCGGCGAACCGGCCCCCGACCACCCAGCCGATCCCGACCAGCAGCGCCGAACGCACCGCCGTCAGCGGGACCACCCAGGCCACGAACCGCCGGTACGACACTCCGGCCAGGCCGATGGCCAGGAACGCGGGGATCGCGCCGACGTCCACCAGTTTCGCGCCCAGCACCACCCTGCCCGGACGGCCCCCCACCTTTGCGCGCAGCACCTCCCGGCGACCCGCGGTCAGACCCAGCCGGACCAGCAGCGGAGCGATGCCCGGGCGGCGCCCGCCGCGGCCGAGGACGTAGAAGACGGTGTCGGCGACGACGTCGGCGGCGAAGGCCACCAGCCACACCGCCCACCAGTCGAGCAGCCCGGCCCCGGCGAGCGAGCCCGCGACGACGCTGACCACCGGGCCCTCCACCAGCACACCGAGGAAGAGCACAGCGAGCGTCACGCCGAGCGTGGGCCCGTCGGGCCGCTGGACCAGGCCCAGGACGCCGTCCAGACCGTCCACACCGAGCAGACCGGCCGGGGTCACGACAGGTCCCCGGGCCGTGTGGTGGGTGGTCGTCTCACGGTGGATGTCCTCCTGGTCGGGGAGGATTCCACGATCCCGTGCCGGGCCGCCCGGGGAGTCGGGCGTCGCCCCGGCGTCGTGGCGCGGAAGCTCCGGTGACCACCGGGTGTCGCCGGCGGCCCGGAGTTGCTACGCGGTGGTGTCCCGCTCGATCGCGGCGAGCGGGATGGGCAGCCAGGTCGGACGGCTACGGGTCTCGTAGAGCACCTGGTAGACGGCCTTGTCCAGCTCGTAGGCCCGCAGCAGCGCGGCGTGCGCGCGCGGGTCCTCACCGGCGCGGGCGGCGTAGCCCGCGCAGAACGCGTCGCGGTTCGCGGCCGACCAGTCGTGAGCCAGGCGCGCCTCGGCGGTGTCCGAACCGAGACCTGCCTCGGGCGTGTCGGACCGGGTCAGCAGGTGGTGGAAGGCTGCGTAGTCGAAGGAGAACAGCATCCCGACGACGTCGCGCACCGCGGAGTCCGGCGCGCGCCGCTCCTGCGGGGAGGCGGCGGGCTCGCCCTCGAAGTCGATGATCAGCCAGCGGCCGTCCGGGCGGCGCAGGGTCTGGCCGAGGTGCAGGTCGCCGTGCACCCGCTGCACGACGACGGGCGCGCCCAGCGCGGCCACCTCGTCGTAGACGGCGCGGATGGCGGGCACGTGCGGGGCGAGCACGGGCACCTGGTCGGCGATCTCGGTGCACCGCCGGGTCCAGTACGCCGCCAGCTCACGCGGGTCGGCCTCGCTGGTCCCGAGCTCGGCCCGCAGCGCGACGTGCACGTCGGCGAGTGCCTCGCCGAGCGCGCGGGCCTCGCCGGTGAAGTCGACCCGGTCGCGCACGGCCGCGGTGGCCCGTTCCCACCCGTCGTGGGAGCCGGCGGCGAACTCCTGCAGCAGCGCGAAGGTGGCGGGCGCACCGTCGAGGACGCCCTCGATCCCGCCCTGCAGCGCCGCGACCGAGGTCGACCCGGCCGCGCGCAGCGCCCGGTGCAGCTCCAGGTCGGGGTTCAGGCCCGGCGACAGGCGCCGGTAGACCTTGAGGATGGAGCGCTCGCCCCAGCGGACCGAGGTGTTGGACTGCTCGGCGTCGACGACGCGGCCGGTCTCGGACAGCGGCAGGACGGCGCCCGGCTCGGGGACGAACGACAGGTCGCCGACGGTCGCGCCCTCGGCGACCAGCCGCAGCAGCAGCGCGGTGACGGCCGGGTCGTGCAGGCCGTCGTAGAGGACCTGCCCGTCGTGGTCGCCGATCGGTGCGGCCCCCACCGGGGCGTGCGGGGCACGGGCCAGCAGCAGCTGGTAGTGCCGGTCCGGGCCGTCGGCGAAGGACACGGCGAGGACCAGCACCTCGAGCCGGGTGACGCCCTCCGCGGTGGGCAGCGGGTGCCGTGCCGCGACGGCGACGCCGGTCAGCGGGCGCCCCTTCTCGGCGAACCAGCGACGCCCGGGCAGCCAGTCGCGCAACAGCCCCGGGAGCGTCGTCAGGTCCTCGGATGCTCCGCTCGGCCGCACGCGTCGTCCCCCTCCTGCCGGGCCGTCCGCCCGGCGTGTGACACCCACCGCGGACGTCTCGGGGGACCGCCCGCACCACGTCGGAGCACCGGGCGGAGCCCCCCGGGCCCGCAGGTGAAAACCCTAACCGGGACAGGCCGACCCGGCCGGGTCAGGACGTCGGGTGGGCGGTACTGTCCGTGTCGGATCGACCACCCGTTGGTCACGGGCGGTGATCGCGCTTCCGTCCGGCATCCCCGTGCCCGGAAACCCATACTGGACGTGGTGCCCGCGGGTACCCCGCGACGGTGCGCACGCGCCCGCGTGCGGATCTCCGTCGCAGGGCGCACCGTGGGCCCGACGTGCCCAGTACCTGCCCTGACCTGCCCCCAGAGCGACCGGAGGACCGGCGGCGTGACCGAGCGAGAGTCGAAGGCCGACATCCCCCCGACGATCCCGGAGACCCAGGCCCGGATCACCCCGGCCGATCCGCTCGCCGCCGTCGAACCGGTGCCCGCCGAGGCCGAACACGTCCCGGAGCCACCGGACGTGAACTTCGTCGAGTACTACCACGAAGCACGCCCGCGCACGCTGCGTCACCGGGCCCGGGTGCGGTCCACGGTGCGGCGCCGCTCGGTGGCCCAGGACGGGCCGGCGTCGGGGGAGAACCCGGTCTACGTGTTGTGGCTGCTGTCCCAGTCGATGCTCGGCCACGCCGACGAGCTGGCCCGCCAGTTCTCCGGGCAGGGCTCGATGTGGCAGAACCCCTACGCCAGCCCCGGGCCGCGACACGCGGTCGAGACGGCGTCGGTGTGGTTCACCGCCTACCCGATCTCGCTGATCACCGCCTCGGGCGAGTCGTTCCTGGCCGCCCTCGGCGACGAGGAGCTGTGGCAGGCGTTCGAGACGATCGGCATCGAGGGCGTCCACACCGGGCCGGTGAAGAAGGCGGGCGGGCTCTCGGGCTGGCAGCCCACCCCGAGCGTCGACGGCCACTTCGACCGCATCTCCAACGAGCTCGACCCGGCTTTCGGCACCGAGGAGGAGTTCCGCGCGATGTGCGCGACCGCCACCTGGCACGGCGGCACGATCATCGACGACATCGTCCCCGGCCACACCGGCAAGGGCCCGGACTTCCGGCTCGCCGAGCTCGCCTACGGCGACTACCCGGGCATCTACCACATGGTCGAGATCGAACCGTCCGACTGGGGGATGCTGCCCGACGTGCCGCCGGGGAAGGACTCGGCCAACCTCGACGCCGCGACCGAGGAGGCGCTGGAGAAGGCCGGTTACATCGTCGGCCGGCTGCAGCGGGTCATCTTCTACCGCGAGGGCGTGAAGGAGACCAACTGGTCGGCGACCGGTGAGGTCACCGGCGTCGACGGCGTCGTACGGCGCTGGGTGTACCTGCACTACTTCAAGGACGGCCAGCCGTCGGTCAACTGGCTGGACCCGACCTTCGCGGGCATGCGGATGGTCATCGGCGACGCCCTGCACTCGCTGGCCGACCTCGGGTCGGGTGCGCTGCGCCTGGACGCGAACGGCTTCCTCGGCGTGGAGAAGGCGGGCTCCGGCAACCCCGGCTGGTCCGAGGGCCACCCGCTGTCCGAGGCCGCGAACCACCTCATCGCGAGCATGGTCCGCAAGGTCGGCGGGTTCACCTTCCAGGAGCTGAACCTGACCGTCGACGACATCAAGGTCACCTCCGAGGCGGGCGCGGACCTGTCCTACGACTTCATCAACCGCCCCGCCTACCACCACGCGCTCGCGACCTCGGACACCGAGTTCCTGCGGCTGACCCTGCGCACCGCGCTGGACCTGGGCATCGACCCGGCGTCGCTGGTGCACGCGCTGCAGAACCACGACGAGCTGACCTACGAGCTCGTGCACTGGACCGCGGGGCACACCGAGGAGCTGTTCCACTTCCGCGGTGAGGAGATGCGCGGCGGGGACCTGGCCGACACGATCCGCCGCGACCTGTGCGACGTGCTCACCGGGCCGGACGCGCCCTACAACCTGATCTTCACGACCAACGGGATCGCCTGCACCACCGCGACCGTCATCGCCGCGTCGCTCGGCATCTCCGCGCTCGACGACATCGGGCCCGACGACGTCGAGCGCATCCGGCGGGTTCACCTGCTGCTGGTCATGTTCAACGCCTTCCAGCCCGGGGTCTTCGCGCTGTCGGGCTGGGACCTGCTCGGGATGCTGACGCTGCCGCCGGAGTCGGTCTCGGACCTGCTGAACTCCGGGGACACCCGGTGGATCTCGCGGCCCGCGCACGACCTGATGGGACGCCGGCCGGGTGCCGAGCGGTCCTCGTCGGGCATGCCCCGCGGGCGCAGCCTCTACGGGTCGCTGCCCGACCAGCTGGCCGACGAGACGAGCTTCGTCCGCCAGATGCAGGCCATCCTGGCCGTGCGCAAGCGCTCCGGGGTGGCGACGGCCCGCCAGGTCGACGTGCCGGACGTGTCGCACCGCGGCCTGCTGGTGATGGTGCACCTGCTCGACGACGACCGGACCAGCGTGACCGTCCTGAACTTCGCCGACGAGCAGGTGGACGCGTTCGTCCGGTCCGAGCACCTGGCGCCGGGCGCGACGGTCACCGACCTGTTCTCCGGCGAGGACCTGGGGGTCGTCGACGACCTGAACGGGTTCCGGATCGGGATGTCGCCGTTCCGGGCGACCGCCGTCGTCCTGGAGCCCCCGGCCGAGGACGCGGGAGCCGCCTGAGCCCTACCGCATGAACGGGCCCCTCGTACGAGGGGCCCGTTCACGCGACGAGGGGTTGGGGCTCAGAGCAGCGGGGCCTGCGCCGGCAGCGCGATCACGTGCGCGACGTGGTCGGTCGGGACCAGCCGCACGAAGTTGTACTCGCCCCAGCGGTAGGTCTCGCCCGACACCTCGTCGTGCACCTCGACGACGTCGGTGTAGCGCAGCCCCAGCGCCGGCATGTCCAGCTTCAGGGTGCCCTGCTGCGGCGCGTGCGAGTCCAGCGTGCACACCACCAGCACCTGGTCGCCGGTGGACGGGTCCAGCTTGGAGAACGCGATGATGTTGGTGTTGTCCACCTCGTGGAAGTGGATCTCGCGCAGCTGCTGGAGCGCCGGGTGGGCGCGGCGGATCTCGTTGAGCCGGGTCAGGTACGGCTCCAGCGAGCGGCCCTGGTTCAGGGCGGACTCGAAGTCCCGCGGACGCAGCTCGTACTTCTCCGAGTCCAGGTACTCCTCGCTGCCCGGCTTGACCGGGGTGCCCTCGTACAGCTCGAAGCCGGAGTAGACGCCCCAGGTGGGCGCCATCGTCGCGGCCAGGGTCGCCCGGATCGCGAACATCGCCGGGCCACCGGTCTGCAGCGACTCGTGGAGGATGTCCGGGGTGTTGGTGAACAGGTTGGGGCGGCACTCGTCGGCGTGCTCGGCGTGCATCGTCGCGAAGTCGGCGAGCTCCTCGGCCTCGGTCCGCCACGTGAAGTACGTGTAGGACTGGGTGAAGCCCAGCCGCGCCAGCCCGAACAGCCGGGCCGGGCGGGTGAACGCCTCGGCCAGGAACAGCACCTCCGGGTGGGTCCGCTTGACCTCCCAGATCAGCCAGTGCCAGAAGTTCGGCGGCTTGGTGTGCGGGTTGTCGACCCGGAAGATCTTCACCCCGTGCTCGACCCACTTCAGCACCACGCGCAGGCACTCGGCGTAGATGCCGGCCGGGTCGCGGTCGAAGTTGAGCGGATAGATGTCCTGGTAGCGCTTCGGCGGGTTCTCCGCGTAGGCGATCGTCCCGTCCGGGCGCACGGTGAACCACTCCGGGTGCTCGGTGACCCAGGGGTGGTCGGGCGCGCACTGCAGCGCCAGGTCGAGCGCGACCTCCATGCCGAGCTCGTTCGCCCGCGCGACGAACGCGTCGAAGTCGTCGAAGTCGCCCAGCTCCGGGTCGATCGCGTCGTGCCCGCCCGCGGCCGAGCCGATCGCCCACGGGGAGCCGACGTCGCCCGGCTCGGCGTGGGTGGAGTTGTTGCGGCCCTTGCGGTGCACCGTGCCGACCGGGTGGATCGGCGGCAGGTAGACGACGTCGAAGCCCATCCGCGCGACGCGGTCGAGCTCCTTCGACGACGTCGCGAACGTGCCGTGCACCGGGCGGCCGGTCTCGTCGCGGCCGCCGGTGGAGCGGGGGAAGAACTCGTACCAGGACCCGTACAGCGCACGGGGCCGGTCGACGAAGATCGTCCGCTCCGGGCCGCGGGTGATGAGCTCCCGGACGGGGCGCTCGGTCATGATCGCGACGACGGCGTCGAACAGGGCCGGGGCGACCCGCGCGCGCAGCGGCAGCGCGGTGTCCCGCAGCGTGTTCGCGGCGCCGAGCAGCAGGTCGCGGTTCTCGGACTCGGCCGGGCGACGCCCGACCCTGGCGAGCAGCCGCGCGCCGATCTCGAGGTCGTTGGCCAGCTCCTCGGCCGTCTGGCCCGCGGCGATCTTCTTCTCCACCGCCGAGCGCCAGGTCGCCCACGGGTCGCTCCACGCGTCGACGCGGAAGGTCCAGCGACCCTCGGCGTCGGGGCGGACCCAGGCCACGAAGCGGTCGGTGCCCACCCCGTCGGGCTGCATCCGCACGTACTGCGCGTCCCCCGGCGTCCCGTCGGCCGACAGCGGGGTGAACACGACGTTCGCCGCGACGGCGTCGTGTCCCTCCCGCCACACGGTCGCCCGGATCGGGACGACCTCACCGACCACGGCCTTCGCCGGGTCTCCGCTCTGCACGAACGGGGTCACGTCGTCGATTCCGAGCCGACCGGTCATCGGCTGCACCCCCAGGAAATTGTCACCGTCGGTAGAAGTCCCCACCAGAGTCGAGACGGCCAGTCTGACGCCGCCACGTCACCTGTCGCCACACCCGCGGGACCATCGGCGTGAACGGATCGGAACGGATGTGGACGGAACCGATTCGACGTGCACGGACCCACCGATCCCGCGGCAGTGCGACCCTACCGGTGAGACCCCGTCCCGGCCGGGCGGGACGCCGCGTGCGTGTCGGTGTTCCCGGCTACCCTCGCGGCCGTGAGAGCCCTCCGCCGTTTCACCGTCCGTGCCCAGCTCCCCGCTCCGCTCGCGCCGCTGCAGACACTGGCGACGAACCTGCGGTGGACCTGGCACGCGCCGACCCGGGACCTGTTCGCCTCCCTCGACCCCGACGCGTGGGACGCCTGCGGCCACGACCCGGTCCGCCTGCTGGGTGAGATCCCCACCGCGCGGCTGGCCGAGCTCGCCGCGGACGAGGCGGTCGCCGCCGAGGTCGCCGAGCGGGCCGCGGAGCTGGAGACCTACCTGTCCGAGCCGCGCTGGTACGCCGAGGCCGGCGCGGACAGGCCGTCGGCGGTCGCGTACTTCTCGATGGAGTTCGGCGTCTCGGAGGTGCTGCCGAACTACTCCGGCGGGCTCGGCGTGCTCGCCGGTGACCACCTCAAGGCCGCCTCCGACCTGGGCGTCCCGCTCGTCGCGGTGGGGCTGCTGTACCGGTCGGGGTACTTCCGCCAGTCGCTGTCGCTCGACGGCTGGCAGCTCGAGCACTATCCGGCGATCGACCCGCAGGGGCTGCCGCTGCAGCTGCTCACCGACCCCTCCGGCGCGCCGGAGCTCGTCGAGGTCGCGATGCCGGGGGACCGCACGCTGCACGCGCGGATCTGGCAGGCCGCGGTCGGGCGGGTCCCGCTGCTGCTGCTCGACACCGACATCGCCGAGAACGCCGCGGAGAGCTCCGACGCCGGTGGCGGGGCGGACCTGCGCGGGGTGACCGACCGGCTCTACGGCGGCGACCAGAACCACCGCATCCAGCAGGAGATCCTGATCGGCGTCGGCGGGGTCCGTGCGGTCCGCGCGTTCTGCCGGCTCACCGGGCACCCGACGCCGGAGGTGTTCCACACCAACGAGGGGCACGCCGGGTTCCTCGGCTGTGAGCGGATCCGCGAGCTGTGCACCGGCTCGGCCGTGACGTCGAACGGCGCGGGCCCCGCGACGGCGTCGGCGTCGTCCGGCGGGCTGGACTTCGACGAGGCGCTCGCCGCCGTCCGTGCGGGCACGGTGTTCACCACCCACACCCCGGTGCCCGCGGGCATCGACCGGTTCGGCCTGGACCTCGTGCGGCACTACCTCACTGACCGGCTGCTGCCGGGCCTGCCGACCGACCGGCTCCTCGCGCTGGGCGCCGAGGAGGATCCCGAGACGTTCAACATGGCGCACATGGGCCTGCGCCTGGCCCAGCGGGCGAACGGCGTCTCGCGGCTGCACGGCAGCGTCTCCCGGGAGATGTTCGGCGGGCTGTGGGCCGGGTTCGACCGCGACGAGGTGCCGATCGGCTCGGTCACCAACGGCGTGCACGGTCCCACCTGGGAGGCCCACCAGGTCACCGAGATGCTCGGCGAGCCGGGCAGCAGCGCCGCCGACGTGTCCGACGCCGAGGTCTGGGGGCTGCGCAACACGCTGCGGTCCCGGCTGGTCGACGAGGTCCGTCGCCGGGTCCGCGCCGCCTGGCTGGAGCGGGGCGCCTCCGAGCCGGAGCTGGGCTGGACCGACCACGTTTTCGACCGCGACGTGCTCACCGTCGGCTTCGCCCGCCGGGTCCCCACCTACAAGCGGCTCACCCTGATGCTGCGCGACGCCGACCGGCTCCGCAGCCTGCTGCTCGACCCGCAGCAGCCGGTGCAGCTCGTCGTCGCGGGGAAGTCGCACCCCGCCGACGACGGCGGCAAGGCGCTCATCCAGCAGATCGTGCGCTTCGCCGACGACGCCGGCGTGCGCCACCGCATCGTGTTCCTGCCCGACTACGACATGTCGATGGCGCGCTACCTCTACTGGGGCTGCGACGTCTGGCTGAACAACCCGCTGCGCCCGCTGGAGGCCTGCGGCACCTCGGGCATGAAGTCCGCGCTCAACGGCGGGCTGAACCTGTCCATCCGCGACGGCTGGTGGGACGAGTTCTACGACGGCGCCAACGGCTGGGCGATCCCCACCGCGGACGGCGTCGAGGACCCGACCCGGCGCGACGACCTCGAGGCGAACGCACTCTACGAGCTCATCGCCACCCAGGTCGGCCCGGCGTTCTACGACCGCGTCGACGGCGTCCCGCACCGCTGGGTCGAGATGGTCCGCCACACCCTCACCACCCTGCGGCCGAAGGTGCAGGCCACCCGGATGGTGCGGGAGTACGTGCAGGACTGGTACACCCCGGCCGCCCGCGCCGCTGCCGACGCGGCCGCGTCGGACTACGCCGTCGCCCGCGACATCGCGCTGTTCCGGGCCCGGCTGGACAAGGCGTGGAACCACGTCCGGATCACCGGCGTCGACGCGTCCGGGCTGCCCGACACCCCGGTCGTCGGGTCGCCGATGACGGTCCGGGCGGGGGTGGACCTGGCCGGGCTGGACCCGTCGGACGTGACGGTCGAGGCCGTCGTCGGGCGGGTCGACACCTCCGACGAGCTGGCGGACCCGGTGACCGTCGCGATGCAGCACCGCGGTGACGGGTCCTGGGAGGTCGCCGTGCCGCTGCCGCACGCGGGGCTCACCGGGTACACGGTGCGGGTGCTGCCGCACCACGCGCACCTGGCGTCGTCGGTCGAGCTGGGGCGGATCGTCCTGGCGGGCTGAGCCCGGCGGGTCCGTCCCCGGCGGCGGACCCGCTCAGCGGGCGGAGGTCGTCCGGTCGTGTCGAGGGCGGTCGTGCTCAGGAACCACAGACGTCGAGTGGGGGATGAGCGCCCGCCACCTCGCCGTGCCGCGGGACGTACACCTCAGCCGCCGCAGCACCCGCTGCCGCAGCAGCCCCCGCCGCCACCGGCCGGCGCCATCGCGGGCCGGGGCGCGGCACCGGACCGGTCGCCGAGCGCGATCGTCGACAGCAGCTTCACGGTGTCCGCGTGCCCGTGCGGGCAGTCCGCCGGGTCCGACGACGCGGCCATCGGCCGTTCGACCTCGAACGTCGTGCTGCACTCGCGGCAGCGGAACTCGTAGCGCGGCATGCGCGGAGCCTACGCCGCGGGCCGCGCCGCTCCCAGCCCTCGCGGTGAGGGTGCGGTGGTCAGCGGCTCCGCAGCAGGCGCACCGAGCGGGGCGGCAGGACGATCGTCGCGCCCGCGTCGACCGGCGCGGTGTCGGCGGGGGTGCCGTCGGGCGTCGTGGAGTCCAGTACCGGGTCGAAGCCGTGTTCGGCGGGCAGCACGCAGTCGACGGGCTCCTCCCCGGCGTGCAGGGCCAGCAGCCAGTAGTCGGCCAGCAGTACGACCAGAGTGCGGCGGCCCCCGTCGTGCCAGTCTCCGGGCTCCATCGGGCGCCCGGACGGGTCCCACCAGAGGACCTCGCCGTCGACGTAGAACTGGTCGCGGTGCAGCACCGGCGACTCCCGGCGCAGCGCGGCGACGCGTCCGGTGAACGCCTCCATCGCGGTGGTCTCGTCGGTGGTGGTCCAGTCGACCCAGGACGTCTCGTCGTCGCGGCAGTAGGCGTTGTTGTTGCCGCCCTGGGTCCGCCAGCGCTCGTCGCCGCCGGTGATCATCGGCGTGCCGATCGACAGCAGCAGCGTCGCCATCATCGCCCGGGCGGTGGCGATGCGGGCGGCGCGGACGCCCGCGTCGTCGGTCTCGCCCTCGACGCCGTGGTTCTGCGAGCGGTTGTCGTCGGTGCCGTCGCGGTTGTCCTCGCCGTTGCCCTCGTTGTGCTTGCGCTCGTAGGAGAGGAGGTCGCGCAGGGTGAAGCCGTCGTGCGCGGTCACGAAGTTCACCGAGGCCCACGGGCGGCGTCCGGACAGCTGGTAGATGTCGGAGCTGCCGGTCAGCCGCGACGCCAGCTCGGCGACGCCGCCGTGGCCGCGCCAGAAGTCGCGCACCGCGTCGCGGTAGCGGCCGTTCCACTCCGACCAGGCGACGCCGAACCCGCCGACCCGGTAGCCCTCGCCGGTGGCGTCCCACGGCTCGGCGATCAGCTTGGTCGTCGACAGCGTCGGGTCCTGCGCGATCGCGGTGAGCAGCGCCGAGTCCGGGGAGAACGGCCCCGACCGCGGCCGGCCGAGCACCGAGGCGAGGTCGATCCGGAACCCGTCGACGCCGTAGGCGTGCACCCAGTGCCGCATGGCGTCGCAGACGAGCCGGATCACCGTGGGGGAGCCGGCGTCGAGGGTGTTGCCGGTGCCGGTGATGTCGGCGTCGTGCCCGGACCCGCCGAGCGAGTAGTAGGCCGGCGCGTCGAGGCCGCGGTAGGACAGCGTGGTGCCGCCGACCCCGCCCTCGCAGGTGTGGTTGGGGACGACGTCGAGGATGACCTCGATCCCGGCCGCGTGCAGGGTGTCGACGAGGTAGCGGAACTCCGCGACCTCGTTGCCGGGGTCGCTGGCATAGCCCGCGTGCGGGGCGAGGAACCCGAGCGTCGCGTAGCCCCAGTAGTTCGACGCGCCCCGCTCCAGCAGCGACGGTTCCGGCGCGTTCGCCTGCACCGGCAGCAGCTCGACGGCCGTCACCCCGGTCCGCTGCAGCTGCGCGATCACCGCGGGGTGCGCCAGGCCGAGGTAGGTGCCACGGTGGGCCTCGGGCACCTCCGGGTGCAGCCGGGTCCAGCCGCGCACGTGGATCTCCGAGATCACCGTCTCCGACCACGGCACGTCCGGCCGGGACGGGCGCGGCGCGAGGTCGGTCGAGGTGACGACCGACAGCGGCACCGAGCCGAGCGAGTCGACGGTGCTGGGCCGCCCCGACATCGGGTCGCCGTCCCACCCGCGGGCGGCGACGAGGTCGGTGACGGTGCCGGTGATCCGCGCCGCATAGGGGTCGACGAGGATCTTGTTCGGGTTCGCACGCAGACCGTGGAACGGCCGGTACTCACCGTGCACCCGGTAGCCGTAGCGCTGGCCGGGGCGCACACCGGGGACGTGGCCGTGCCACACGCCGAAGGTGTGCTCGCGCAGCTCCACCCGGCGCTCGGTGAGCTCCTCGCCGTCGGTGTCGGAGCCGTCGACCAGGCAGACCTCGACGGTCTCGGCGCTGGTGGTGGCGACCGCGAAGCGGGTCCCGTGGTCGTCGGGGTGGGCACCGAGGGGGAAGACAGGCACGATCGGCCAGGATAGGGGGGTGACTTCGCCCCGAACCCCCGCCGCGCCCGGTGTCACAGAGATCGACGACGAGGATCTGGTCGTCGGTATGGACGCCGCCACCGTCCGTCGTGGTGACACCGTGCTCCTCGACGCCGTCGACTGGCGGGTCGAGCTCGACGAGCGCTGGGTCGTGCTCGGCCCCAACGGCGCCGGCAAGACCACCCTGCTGCGCCTGGCCGGTGCCGAGCTGCACCCGACCTCGGGCACCGTCTTCGTGCTCGGCGAGCGGATGGGCCGGGTCAACGTGTTCGAGCTCCGCACCCGGATCGGCCTCACCTCGGCCAACCTGGGTGTGCGCATCCCGGGCGACGAGATCGTCTCCGACGTCGTCGTCTCCGCCGGGTACGGCGTGCTCGGTCGCTGGCGCGAGGAGTACGAGAACGACGACACCGGCCGGGCCCGGCAGCTGCTGGACCAGCTCGGGATGGGCCCGCTGGCCGGGCGCGCCTACGGCACGCTGTCCGAGGGCGAGCGCAAGCGCACCCTGATCGCCCGCGCGCTGATGACCGACCCGGAGCTGCTGCTGCTCGACGAGCCCGCCGCCGGGCTGGACCTCGGGGGCCGCGAGGACCTCGTCACCCGGCTCGCCGATCTCGCCGACGACCCGTACGCCCCGGCGTCGGTGCTGGTCACCCACCACGTCGAGGAGATCCCGCCGAACTACAGCCACGGTCTGCTGCTGCGCGAGGGGCGTGTCGTCGCCGCGGGGCTCCTGGACGAGGTCATGACCTCCGAGCCGCTGTCGGAGACGTTCGGGCTGCCGCTGACCGTCGAGCGTCGTGGCAACGGACGGTTCACCGCCTACCGGCGCGACTGACCCCCCGCGACGCGGGCAGTGGGGGAGGCGCCGGTTGGCGAGGGATCTTCCTCGGGATGGGCCGTTCGGCGTCTTCCCGAGGTACCTCCGGGCCGGTCGCGCGCGATGGTCGTGGTCAGCTGCGGGCCGGAGAACCCGGCCGGCACGACGACCGGACGGAAGGTGCACCGATGTCGGCTCCCCGACGCGACGACCCCACGCGGCCCCAGCGCCGCACTGCGGCCCCTCGGCAGTCACTGGTCGTGGGACTGACCGCGCTCACCGCCGTCGGGGTGTTCGGGGCGGCCGTCGCCGGTGCACCGGCCGGGGAGACCGGCGACTCCACCGAGGAGTGGGCCGCCTGGGCAGCGGGACAGCGGAACGAGGCGCTGCAGCCGGACGACGCGGAGATCCGGGCGTCGCGCGATGCCGCTCCGGAGTCCGCGCCGGAGCCCGCTCCGACCCCGTCGGCCGCGGCGGAGCCGAAGCTGCCCTCGCTCGACGGCGTCGGTGTCGACGAGCCGGAGGTCGTGGCCCCCGAGACGCTGCTGCCCGCGGTGCCGTCGGCGCCGTCCGTGCTCGGCCCGGTCGTGGCGTCCGCACCGGTGGCCGCCGCGCCCGTCGCGCTGCCGGTCCCCGTGGCGTCGGCTCCGGTCTCGCTGCCAGCGCCGGCAGCACCCGTGCGCGAGGTCGTGACGCCGGTGGCCGAGTCGGCCGGAGAGGCCACCGACACCGTGGCCGCGTCCGCCGGAGACGCCACCGACACCGTGGGCGGGGCCGTCGCGACGACGCTCGACCGGCCCGTGGAGTCCGTGGACTCCGCCGCCACCCCCGTCACGTCCCTCGTCGCCGCTGAGCGGCCGTCCGAGGCGTCCGGTTCCGCGACGTCCGAGGGGGCCGCGGACGTGCCGACCGGTTCCGCCCGGCAGGCGGAGGTCGCCGAGGCCCTCACCGCGTTGGGCGTGCTGCCCGAGCCCGCTGCCCCGGCGGAGAGCGGCTCGCCGCAGCAGACGGAGGAGCCCGTGGCCGAGGGCACACAGCAGGCCGCACCGGTCCAGTCCGACCCGGCACAGCCCGCTCCCGAGCAGCCCGCACCGTCACAGCCTGCACCGGCACAGCCCGCACCGGCGCAATCCGCTCCGGAACAGCCCGTTCTCGCGCAGCCCGCACCGTCGTCGAGCGATCCCGCGCCGGAGGAGGGGACACCCGCCGCGGAGGGCACGCCGCAGTCCGCTCCGGTGGCCGCCGCACCCGAGGAGGTCTCGGAGCGGGAGGCGCTCTCGCTCGCCGACCAGTGGATCGCGCGGATGTCGGCCGGGGCGACCGAGCGCGGGCGGTTGTCCGAGCTGGTCGCGCAGGCGCCGTCCCGCGGGGCCGCCGTCGCCGGTCGGTCGGAGCGCGCGCCCGGTGTCGACGGCGCGTCCGCCCGGACCCCCACCGGCTCCGCCGCGGACGACGCGACGCCGACCCGGACCGCCGCGGAGGTGGCCACCCAGGACGCGGCCGGCCCGGCCGGGGTCGCCCTCCCGCGTGCCGGGGAGGGGACCGACCGCGCTATCGAGCAGCAGGCGGTCGAGTTCATGCTGGCCCAGCAGCAGGCCGCCCAGCAGCAGGCCGCCCAGCAGCAGGCCGCCCAGCAGCAGGCCGCCCAGCAGCAGGCCGCCCAGCAGCAGGCCGCCCAGCAGCAGGCCGCCGAGCGAGAGGCAGCCGAGCAGAAGGCGGCCGAGCAGAAGGCGGCCGAGCAGAAGGCGGCCGAGCAGAAGGCCGCTGAGCAGAAGGCCGCTGAGCAGAAGGCCGCCGAGCAGAAGGCCGCCGAGCGGAAGGCCGCGGAGCGCAGGGCCGCCGCGCAGGAGGCGGCCGAGCAGCGGGCAGCCGAGCAGCGGGCAGCCGAACGGCAGGCGGCCGAGGAGCGTGCCGCGCGGCAGCAGGCCGAGGAGCAGCAGGCCTCGGAGCAGTGCTCCACCGACGCGTCGTCGCTGTCGGTCTCGGTGAAGCAGAACGACGAGGGCAAGGTGACGGCCGTCCGCATCTCCGGATTCGACGAGCACTGCTCGGGCCGTACCGCTCACGTCACCGTGAGCACCGACGACGGCGGCACGTCCGCGACGAAGACGATCAGCGGTTCCTCGGTGACCGTGTCCCTGGACGAGCCGGTCGACCCCTCGTCGGTGAGGTCGACCGAGGTGTCGGTCGGCTGAGGACGGAGGCCGGACTGTGCAGGACCGGACGGCGCAGGACCCGGCGACGGGCGATGCCACCGACGAGTGGGTGCCCGTCGACTGGACGGTGACCTGGGACGCGGGGCGCCCGAGCGGGTCCACCGGAGGAGCCGGACAGGTCTCCGGCCCGGCTCCCGGGGCCGGTCCGGAGACGGATCCGCCGGTCCAGCCACCCCCTGCCCCGTCGTCGGCGCCGGACCTCCTCCCGCCCCCGGGCCGCGATTCCGCCGACATCGGTGCGCCGGTCCGCGACTCTGCCGACATCGGTGCGCCGGTCCGGGACACCACGACGACGGCCGGGTCCCCCGGGCCGCAGGCGGGAGCCGGGGACGCGGCCGATCCGGAGACCCGTGCCCTGCGGGTGACGCCGCAGGCGGCTCCGCCGAGGTCCCCCGAGCGGACGGGAAGTGCGACCGGGGAGACCGCGACCCCCGCGACCCCCGCGACCCCCGCGACCCCCGCGACCCCCGCGACGACGGCGATCCCGGTGGTCACCGGCCCCACCACCCCCTCCGGCGGGAGCACCACCCCACCGGTGGGGACCGGCTCCGCGACCGGTCCGGTGCCCCGTGACGGGGCCGACCGGCGGACACCGCCACGCGGTCGGGCGCATCCGTCGTCCCGGCCGACCGCCGCGTCGACGGACGGACCGCCGCCCGGCCCGAGGCGGCCGCGCTCGGTCCCGCAGCACCCGGACACGCCGCCGCGGCCGCGACGGCCCGCGCCGCCCGCCGGGACGAGGCCCGCACCGGTCCCGCTGCCGGTCGAGCACGCCGGTCCGGTCCGGCCCGTCGCGCCGAACGCCCCGATCCGCTACGCCGGGGACCAGCCGATGCACGGCTGGCGTCGCGGCGTCTACGCCGTCACCGCGGGCCGCTACAACCCCGGGCCGTCCCCGGCGCAGCTCGCCCGGCAGGACCTCATCCAGCAGATCCGTCGACCGCTGGCCGGGGTCCGCAGGATCGCGGTCGCCTCGATCAAGGGCGGCGTCGGCAAGACGACCGTCTCGGCGTTGCTGGGGCTGGTGCTGGCGGAGAACCGCGGCGACCGGATCGTCGCCCTCGACGCCAACCCCGACGCGGGCACCCTGGCGGACCGGCTCACCGGCGACACCTCCGCGACGGTCCGGGAGCTGCTCGCGGGCGCCGCGCACGCGTCGTCGGTCCACGATCTCGACCGCTTCAGCAGCCTGGCCGGACGCCTGCGGGTCATCGCCTCGGAGCAGGATCCGGCGGCGGGGGAGTCGTTCAGCCGGGAGGAGTACGAGGCGGTCTGCGGGCTGATCGGCCGGTTCGCCAACGTGCTCGTCACCGACTCGGGCACCGGGCTGGTGCACTCGGCGATGGAGGGGACGCTGACGCTGGCCGACGCGCTCGTCGTCGTGGGGACCCCGACCGTGGACGGGGCGACGCGGGCGTCGAGGACCCTGGACTGGCTCCACGGGCACGGGTTCTCCGCGCTCGCCGAGCAGGCGGTCGTCGTGCTCTCCCAGGACCGGTGGAGCCGGGAGATCGACCGGGACGTGGTCCGCAGGCACTTCGAGTCGCGTGTCCGCGCCGTCGTGGAGCTGCCGTTCGACCAGCACCTCGCGCACGGTGGCCGGATCGACCTGGCCCGGCTGGCGCCGGCCACCGTCGACGCGGTCCTCCTGCTCGCCGCCCGGATCACCGACGGTTTCGAGGGCTGAGCACCGGCCGTCGACGGGGGAAACCCCTGTGTTCGGTGGCCGCGCGACGCACGGAGGCACACCGCGGGACCGGCCTGGCCATGATCGACGGTGGATCGGGTCCGTCCCGCCGGGGGCGGTGCGCGCGTGCCCGAGGAGAGCGAGGTGGGACCGGTGACCGACGCCCGGGCCGAGTCCGTCGTGGACCCCCTGGTCGCAACCCTGGTCGGGCCGCACGTCCTGATCGCCGACGGGACCGAGGCGTCCCGGGAGCGCGGGTTCCTGTCCGGCCTGGGCCCGTCGGGGCCGCCGCTCGTCATGCTGGTCGGGACGGCCTACCGCCGGTCGGGCCTCGCGGCGGAGCTCCTCGGGCTGCTGCGCGAGGTGATGTCCGGCCCCGCGGGTGCCGACGGCGAGCTGTGGCTCGCGGTCACCGACATCGCCGCCCTGGGTGCCAGGCTGCAACAGGTCGTCGACGCCACCGGTGTCGCGCTCGTCGCCCCGTCGGGGGCCATGCGTTTCTCCGTCGGGTCCGGCATCCTCACCGGCCCCACGGTCGGCGGCGCGGGATGGGTGCGTTTCGCACCGGGGGTGGCCCCGCAGGCGCACGGCACCCGCTTCCCGCGCCCGGACTGGGAGGGCGCGCTGCCCGACGAGCCCACGGTCGTCGAGGGCGCGGCCGTCGAGCCGGTGCCCGCCGGCCTCGCGGTCCGCGGCCTCCCCGCGCCGGAGGAGGGCCCCGGGGACGACGACGTGGCGCTGCGTGCCGTTCTCGACCGACGTTTCGTGCAGCTGCTCGTCGGCGGCGCCGGTGCCGTCCCGTCGCCGGAGGCGGTCGCCGCCGCCGCGCGGACGATCACCTCCGACGGCCCCGTCCTGGTCGCGCCGCTCACCCCCGCAGCGCTCACCGACGGGTTCCCGGCGGCCCTGGGGGAGGCGCTCGGCACCGACTTCGCCCTGGGTACCGGTGTCGCGCTGCGGACGTCGTCGGGGGTGGAGACCTTCGCCGTCGAACCCGGGCGGGAGACCCGGATGCGTCCCTTCCCGACGGTGCTGCGCCAACGCCTCGACGGGGGGCAGGAGGTGCTGTCGGTCGGCCTCCCACCCGCCGGGTGGACCGCGCGGGGCTGCGGCTACGTCCGTGGCGACGCCGTCGCCACGGTCGTCCCCTCGGGCCTGGTCCTCGGTGCCGGGGACGCCGGGCCGGCGCCGGCCGATCCCCACGACCCGACGGTCTGGACCCTCCACCTCGGCCACGACGGCGAGCCCGTCGGGGCGGAGCTCCTCGCCGCCGCTCGGTCGCTCGTCGACTCCCTCGACGACGAGCGCCGCGCCCGCCACCGGGTCCGGCTCCGCGGGGTCTGGGCCACCCCGGAGGACGCCGACCGCGCCGTCTCCCTCGGCCTGCTGCCCCGGCCGGCCCCGGCGAGCTGGGACACCACCGTGCCCGACCTGCGGGTCGAGTCGGCCGGCCGCCCGATGCCCGTCCCGGCCGTCGCGGAACCGTCCACCCCCGGCGGCCACCCGACCCTCGGTGACACACCGCAGCCGTCGGAGGCCGGCGACGGCGCGACCGGCGGTGCGGCCCCGCCCCCGGCCGACGACGTCGTGCCCACGGGACCCGCCGCCGACGTCGGGCCGACCGGCCCCGTCACCGGGAACCACGCCGCCGACGGTCCCGGTGCCGGGGACACGGCCCCCGCGGCCACGACCGGGCCCGCCGACCGGGCCGGGCCACCCGAGCTGCCACCGCTCGTCGTCGAGGACCGGCCCAGCACGGGCAAGGAACGCGAACGGTTCGTCGCCGCCGCCGGGGACCAGTACACCGAGGCCCTGGCGACGGTCAACGCTGCGCTGGCGTCCTGGCCGTCGCTGCGCACCGGGGACGCGTCCGGTGTCAAGACCGACCTGGCCGCGGTGTGCCTGCACCTCGGCGACGGCGACCGTGGCGGAGGCGCCGTCAACGAGGGCGTCCGCGCCGGCCGCCGCGACCTGCCGGAGGGGCAGCTGGCCTGCCTGGTCTCCGGGCTGCGTCGCCTCCCGACGCACCGGCGCCCGGTGCTGCGCCAGGGGCAGGCGCCGCAACCGCCGTCGGACCACACCGTGGTGGGCGGGACGCTCGCCGAACCGGGTTTCCTCAGTGCCACCGGCGAGCTCGACGTGACCGTCCCCGACGCCGGGTACGACGTCCTCATCTGGCCGACCACGGCGCGCCGCACGAGCGAGCTCGTCGCGGGCCGCCCCGTCGCCGAGGTCGTCTTCCAGGCCGGTACGCGGTTCCGGACCATCGGCGTGCGGGATGCGCCCGCACCCCAGGACGTCGACGGCGGGCCGGTGGCCCCGCGCCTCGCCCTTCTCGTCCGAGAGCTCGGCGCGGACGAGGGCGAGGGCACCGGTGGCACCGAGGAGACCCGGATCGGCGAGCGCGACCAGGCGGCGCTGACCCGACTGGAGCGGGCCCTGGAGCGTCGCCGCCGGATGGTGCTGCGGACGGTGGAGGACCCGGATCTGGTCCGACGCCTCACCGTCCCGCTCCTCACGGTCGACGCGGGCGCGACCGGCGACTCGGCCGCCGCGTCGTGAGGTCGGCGAGGTCCCGCGCGGTCGGCCGGGCCGTGGCGCTCGGTGCGGCCGTGCTCGTCACGGCGCTGACCGCCCCACCGGCCCTCGCCGCGCCACCGGCCCTCGCCGCCCCGGCGGTACGGCCGGGCTGCCTGCCCCCGCCCACGGTGACCGAGCCGACCCTGCCCTGGGCCCAGCGCCAGCTCGCGCCGCAGCGGGTGTGGCCGGTGACCCGGGGTGCCGGAGTGGTCGTCGCCGTCGTCGACACCGGGGTCGACGCCCGGACCCCGCAGCTCGCGGGCGCACACGTCCTCCCGGGTGCCGACGTCGTGTCCGACGGCCCCGCCGACGACGACTGCTACGGCCACGGGACCTTCGTCGGCGGCATCATCGCCGCGCAGCCGGTCGCGGGCAGCGGGTTCGCCGGGATCGCCCCCGCCGCGACGCTGCTGCCGATCCGGGTCACGGTCCCGGGCCCGGACGGCGACGCCGGCCGAGTGACCGCCGCGTCCCTGGCCGCGGGCATCCGCCGGGCCGTGGACGAGGGCGCCCGCGTGATCAACGTGTCGGCCAGCACCAGCATCCCGGACGCCGGGCTCGCCGCGGCGGTGGCCCACGCCGCCGCCCGCGACGTCGTCGTGGTCGCCTCGGCCGCCAACGGGGCACGCACGGGCGATCCCGTCACCTACCCGGCCTCGTACCCGACGGTGATCGCGGTCGGTGCCGTCGACGCCGAGGGCGGGCGCGCCGACTTCTCCCAGACCGGCCCGTACCTGTCCCTGGTCGGCCCCGGCAGCGACGTCGTCAGCATCGGACCGGGTGGGCCCGGCCACTGGCAGGGCAGCGGCACCAGCTACGCGGCGCCGTTCGTGGCGGGCACCGCGGCCCTCGTCCGCGCCTACCGGCCCGACCTGCGTGCCGACCAGGTCAAACACCGGTTGGAGACGACCGCGACGCACCCCGCGGTCCCGCTCCCCGACCCGGCACTCGGCTGGGGCACGGTGAACCCGGTCGATGCCGTCACGGCCGTGCTGCCCGAGGAGGGAACGGGGCGGGAGGCCGCCGTCGTGGCTCCACCGGTCCGCGCACCCGAGCCGGTCGCCCCGTCGTGGGGGCCGCTGACGGCGCTGCTCAGTGTGCTCGCCGCCGCCGGTACGGCCGCGGTGGTCGTGCTGCTGGTCCGGCTGGGCCCTGCCGCGCGCCGTCGTCGGTGGGCCCCGCCCCGGCGCGTCGAGATCCGTGGACCCGCTCCGGCCGACGGTGGCGCGGGCGGTCCGGCGGACGACGGCGGTGTGCCGGAGCGGCCCGCCGGCATCCGGGCCGGATGAGCGGGTCCCGGGTCGTCCCGGGACGACGGGGGCCCCGGTGCGCGGTCGTCGACCGCGCACCGGGGCCCGTGCCGCGGCGGCGGTCAGTGCAGGGCGGCGTCCAGGTCGCGCGGCAGCGGCCGGGCCGGAGCGGCCAGGCCCGTCAGCGCGGCGGGGGAGAGCAGCTCGCCGACCTCGTCGGGGTCGAGCAGCCCCCGGGCCACCGCGATGTCGCCGACCGGACGGCCGGTGGCCAGGGACTCCTTGGCGATCTCCGCGCTGGTCGCGTAGCCGAGCGCGGGCGAGAGCGCGGTGACGATCCCGACCGACCCGCGCACCCCCTCCTCCAGGTGCTCACGGTTCGCGGTGATCCCGTCGACGCACCGGTCCGCCAGCGTCCGCGCCGCGGCCTCCAGGTGCGAGGCCGACCGGATCAGCCCGTAGACGATGATCGGCTCGAAGGCGTTGAGCTGCAGCTGCCCGCCCTCGGCGGCCATGGTGACGGTGAGGTCGTTGCCGATGACCTCGAACGCCACCTGGTTGACCATCTCGGGAATGACCGGGTTGACCTTCCCCGGCATGATCGACGATCCGGCCTGGGCCGGAGGCAGGTTGATCTCGGACAGGCCCACCGACGGGCCCGACGACGTCAGGCGCAGGTCGTTGCACACCTTCGAGAGCTTCACCGCGACCCGCTTCAGGACCCCGGAGACCTGGACGAACGCCCCGCAGTCCTGGGTGGCCTCGATCGGGTCGCCCGCCGGGACGACCTCCTTGCCGGTGATGTCGCGCAGGTGCGCGCAGGCCAGCCGTGCGTAGTCCGGGTGCCCGTTGATCCCGGTCCCGATCGCCGTGCCACCGAGGTTGCTCTCGAGCAGCAGCTCGGCGGCCTCGCGCAGCCGGAGGCAGTCCTCGCCCAGCATGGTGGTGTAGGTGCCGAACTCCTGGCCCAGCGTCATCGGGACCGCGTCCTGCAGCTGGGTCCGCCCCATCTTGACGATGTCGTGGAACTCCGCGGACTTGCGCGCGAACGCGGCCGCCAGGTGCTGCAGGGCGGCCATCAGCTCGTGCAGGTGGGACCCGATGGCGAGCCGGATCGCCGTCGGGTACACGTCGTTGGTCGACTGGCCCAGGTTGACGTGCGTCAGCGGGTCCAGCTCCGCGTAGTCACCCCGTCGGTGTCCGAGCAGCTCCAGGGCCCTGTTCGCGACGACCTCGTTCGCGTTCATGTTGGTCGAGGTCCCCGCGCCACCCTGGATCGGGTCGAGGGGGAACTGGTCGGCCAGCTCGCCCGCGCGCAGCTCCCGGCAGGCCGCGACGATCGCGTCGGCCCGGCGCCCGTCCAGCCGCCCGAGGTCCCGGTTGGCCAGGGCGGCCGCCTCCTTCACCGCGGCCAGTGCCTGCACCAGCCGCGGGAAACCCCCGATCGTCTCGCCGGTCACCGCGAAGTTGGCGACGGCCCGTGCCGTGTGCACCCCCCAGTACCGGTCCGCGGGCACCTCGACCGTGCCGAGGGAATCCCCCTCCGTACGCGTCATCGCGTTCATGGCTGCTCCCCACTCTTGACAACGACTGCCAGACTACTCAATGTTGGACGCGAAGTGCAAAGCCCAGAGTGCAATATATTGCATGCGAGCAGCAGCTAGGAGTCACAATGGCCGTGTCCCCGACGCCGTCGACGCCCCAGGAGCCACCGCCGCCACGAGCCGGCCGCGGCTCCGTGGCCGCACGCGTGCACTGGCGTTTCTGGCGCTACCCGATCGGTGTCCAGTCGCTGATCGCGGTCGCCCTCGGTGCGGCGGTCGGCTGGGCGTTCCCCGCGGTCGGCGAGGGTCTGAAGATCCTCGGTGACGCGTTCCTGAACGCGGTCCAGATGGTCGTCGTCCCCCTGGTGTTCCCGCTGATCGTGCTGGGCATCTCCCGGATGGAGTCGGTCAAGAAGGTCGGCCGCATCGCCGGCAAGTCGATCCTCTACTTCGAGATCGTCACCACGGTCATCCTGCTGCTGGCCGTCGGCCTGGCGAAGGCGTTCGACCTCGGCGTCGGCGCCCCGACCTCGGGTGGCGACGCGGCCGCGGTGGGCGACCTTCAGCAGGGCGTGGACTTCCACGAGCTGCTGCTGCACGCGATCCCGAAGAACGTGTTCCAGGCGTTCGCGGAGGGCAACCTGCTCGGCGTCATCGTGTTCGCGACGCTGGTGGGCATCGCCCTGGCCGCGCTCGGGGAGAAGGCCCGCCCGGTCAACGACGTCCTCGACTCCTTCGCCGGCGCCATGTTCAAGGTCGTCGGCTACGTCATCGCGTTCGCCCCGCTGGGCGTGCTCGGGTTCATCGCCTACGACGTCGCGCACTACGGCTTCGGCAACCTGGTGAGCCTGCTCGGCTTCGTCGGAGTGGTCTACCTGGGGCTGATCCTCGTCCTCGGCGTGATCTTCCCGATCATCGCGGCGATCTACGGCGTGCGCTACGTCGCGATGCTGCGCTCGATCGGCGACCTGGCCGGGCTGGCGTTCGTCACCCGCAGCTCGGAGGCGGTCCTGGCCCCGCTGCTGGGTCGTCTCGAGCAGTTCGGCGTGAGCCGCTCGACCTCGTCGTTCGTGGTCCCCCTGGGCTACTCCTTCAACACCGACGGCTCGGTGCTCTACCAGGCCGTCGCCCTCGTGTTCATCGCCAACGCCTTCGGTCTCGACACCTCCTGGGGCAGCCTGCTGCTGATGGTCGGGGTGCTCGTCGTGCTGTCCAAGGGCATGGCCGGGGTCGCCTCGGCGTCGGTGGTCGTGCTGCTCGCCGCGAGCACGACGATCGGGCTGCCGCCCGAGGGCGTGGCGCTCCTGCTCGGCGTCGACTTCATCGTCGACATGGCCCGTACCGGGGTGAACGTCGTCGGCAACTCGCTGGCGGCGGCGGTCATCGACCGGTCGGAGATCCGGGGGGCCCGGCGGCGCGGTGAGCCGCTGCCCGCCGACCTCGACGCGGCCGCTGCCGCCGACGCCGCTGCTGCTGCCGACCCCGCCGACCACGCCGGCGGTGCCGGGACCGAGGCGGCCGCGGGTGCCGGGGACGGGCGTCCGGTGCGCACCGCGCCGGTCACCGCGGACCGTACCGGGGCGCCCGCCCCGGACGAGCGGGTCGACGCCACGCAGGGATCGCAGGGCTGATGATCGCGCCGGAACGCACCCCGCACGCGACCGGGCCGGTCGCGGCGCGGGTCCCGACCGGGCCCGTCGCACCGGATGCCCCGGTGATCGGGATCCTGGGCGGCATGGGCCCCGCGGCCACCGCGGACTTCTACGCCAAGCTCGTGGACGCGACCCCCGCGGTCCGGGACCAGGAGCACCGCCGGGTCGTCATCTGGTCCGACCCGACGGTGCCCGACCGCACCGAGAGCCTGCAGGGGCGCGGGCCGGACCCCCTGCCCTGGCTGCGCGCGGGCGCGGAGAAGCTGCAGGAGGCCGGGGCGACGCACATCGCCATCCCCTGCAACACCGCCCACGCGTTCGTTCCGGAGCTGCTGCGCTACGTCGACGTCCCGGTCGTGCACATGATCGACGAGGTCGCCCGACACCTCGCCGGCGCGGCGCCGCCGGTCCGGTGCGCGGGCCTGCTCGCGACCGACGGGACCGTCGGCACCGGGCTCTACCAGGACTGGTTGCACCGCAGGGGGGTCGAGGTGATCGTGCCCGACGCCCGCGACCAGCAGGCCGTGATGACAGCGATCCTGTCGATCAAGGCCGGTCGTCGCGGTGCGACCGAGACCGCGGTCCTGGCCGCGGTCGCCGACCGGCTCGCCCGGGCCGGTGCGGAGGCGGTCGTGGCCGGGTGCACGGAGATCCCGTTGTGCCTGGCCACGACCGATGTCACGGTGCCGCTGCTGGACCCGGCACGGATCCTGGCCCGGGCGATGGTCGCGTTGACCGCACCGATTTAACGTGTCGTTGATATATCGTGTGCTGCATGCAGATCGCTCCCGTCCCGCGCCGCCTGCTCAGTGACGAGGTGTTCGCGCGTCTGCGCGACGCCATCGTCCGGTTCGAGCTGCTGCCGGGGGAGAAGGTCCGTGACACCGAGCTCGCGGAGCGGTTCGGCCTGAGCCGGACCCCGGTGCGGGAGGCGCTCAACCGGTTGGCGGACACCGGGCTGGTCGAGGCCAAGCCCGGTGTCTACACCCGGATCACCCCGCTGGACCGGACCGATGCCGAGCGCGCGCTGGCGGTGCTGCGGGCGCTGGACACCCTCGCCGTCGGCACCGCGGTGCCCCGGATGACCGCGGCCGACCTGGAGGAGATGCGCGCGGCCAACCGCGACTTCGAGCGTGCGGTGGTCTCCGACGACACCGACGCCGCCCTGGAGGCCGACGACCGCTTCCACGGCGTGCCGCTGCGCGTCGCCGACAACCCGACGCTGACCCGGATCGTCGAGCAGCTGCACCCGCAGATCCACCGGATCCTCTACCGCAAGTTCTCCACGCTGCTGGGCGGTCGCAACACGATCGAGCACCACGACGCGTTCGTGGACCTCTGCGCCACCGGCGACGGCGCGGCCGCCGCGGCCTCGTCGGGGCAGCACTGGGAGCGGCTCGGCGGGCACATCACGGAGCTGTTCGCGACCAACCAGCTCGGCTGACCCGGTGCCGGCGCGGTACCCGCCGCGCCGGCACCGCGCCGGTCACCCGCCGTCGTCGGTGCGGGGTGTCTGCACCAGGCGCACCGACCGCCTGCGGTCGACGAACTGGCCGCGCCCTGGCGGCAGCGTGCGCGGCCGCACCGTCCCGAGGAAGCGACCCTCCTCGCGCGGGCAGGACAGCAGCAGCGCGGGGGTGCCGAGCTCCCACATCCGCCGGATCCCGGCGTTCATCATCGACCGCGAGGCGCCACCGGTGCTGCGGGCGATCACCAGGTGCAGGCCGATGTCGGCGCCCTGGGCGAGCAGCGGCACCAGCGGTTCGAGCGCGCCGGCGCCCATCCCGCCCTCCATCAGCTCGAAGTCGTCGACGAGCACGTAGTAGCGCGGGCCGGTCCACCAGTCCCGGCGCGGCAGCCGGTCCGGGGTGATGTCCGGTCCGGGAACCCGGGCGCGCAGCGTCTCCCCGACCGTCCGCAGTGCCGTCGTCAGTGCGTCGACGCCGACGGAGTAGTCCTGCTGGTACTCCTGGCCGACCGCGTCGTAGAGCTCGCGGCGCACGTCGCCGAACACGATCCGGACCTCGTCGGGGGTGTGGTGGGCGGCGACGCTGCGCGCGACGTGGCGCAGCAGACCCGTCTTGCCGGTCTCGGTGTCGCCGTACACCAGCAGGTGCGGGCTGGCGTCGAGATCCCACCACTGCACACCGAGCCGGGTCTCCTCGACACCCAGCGCCATCCGCATCTCCGCGGTCGCGCTCGCCGCCGTCGGCGCGGGCAGGTCCGCGGGCGAGAGCCGCCCGGGCAGCAGCCGTACCGGAGGGGCGACCGGTGCCCGTGGCGTGGTCAGGGCCTCGGTGAGCTCGACGGTCGCCTCGGACAGGTCGTCGGTGGCGCCGGAACCGTCGATGCGCGGCAGCGCGGCCAGGAAGTGCAGCTTGTCCCGGGTGAGACCGCGGCCGGGTCGCCCCTCCGGCACGGTCGCCGCCACCCGGCTCCCCACCTCCGAGTCCACCGGGTCACCGAGCCGCAGCTCGAAGCGGGTGCCGAGGACGTCGCGCAGCCAGGGGCGCATCTCCGCCCAGCGGTTGGAGGCGATGATCAGGTGGATGCCGAAGCCGAGTCCGCGCGCGGCCAGCTCCTGGAACCGTTCCTCCAGCTCCTCGTAGTCCTGCCGGACCGTGTACCAGCCGTCGACGACGAGCATCACGTCGCCGTAGGGGTCGACGTCGAGGAAGCGGCCGTCGCGGCGGGCGCGCCGGTAGGTCGCCATGGAGTCGATGTTGTGTTCGGCGAACAGGGCCTCCCGCCTCGCCAGCAGGTTGGTCACCTCCAGCACCGTGCGGGTCACCCGGTCCCGGTCGAGCCGGTTCGCCACCGAGCCCACGTGCGGCAGCCCGGACAGCGACGACAGCGTGCCGCCGAAGTCGAGGCAGTAGAACTGCACCTGCGCGGCGGAGTGGGTCAGCGCCAGCGACGCGATGACCGTGCGCAGCAGGGTGGACTTGCCGGTCTGCGGCCCGCCGACGACGCCGACGTTGCCGCCGGCCCCGGACAGGTCGGCGGTCAGCAGCTCGCGTCGCTGCTGGGCCGGCAGGTCGATCAGCCCGACCGGGGCGCGCAGGGTGCCCGAGTCCAGGGCGCCGACGGCACGCAGCCCCAGCTCCGGGTCGTCGACCAACGGGGGGAGCAGCTGGTCCAGCGCGGCCGGGACGACGAGCGGCGGCAGCCACACCTGGTGGGCCCGCGGCCCGATCCCGGTCAGCCGCCCCAGCAGCACGTCGATCATCGTGCGGGTCTCGGTCGGCTCCTCGGGCTCCGGCTCCTCGGCCTCCGGGAGGACGGGTGGCGGGAGGTACTCGGTCCCGAACGCCACCACCTGCTGCTCGACGTCGTCGCGGCGCCGGCGCCGCCGGGCCGGGCGGTAGGTGGCCGAGGAGTAGGCGCCCTTGAACCGCAGCAGGGTCTGGGTGTCCGGACGGAGGTAGCCGTTGCCCGGGGCGGAGGGCAGCTCGTAGGCGTCCGGGACGCCGATGATGCTGCGGCTGTCCCCGGCGGAGAAGGTGCGCAGCCCGATCCGGTAGGACAGGTGGGTCTCGACCTTGGAGATCCTGCCCTCGTCGAGGCGCTGGCTGGCGAGCAGCAGGTGCACCCCGAGGCTGCGGCCCAACCGGCCGATCATGGCGAACACGTCGACGAACTCCGGCTTGGAGGCCAGCATCTCGCTGAACTCGTCGACGACGACGAGCAGGGCGGGCATCGGTTCCAGCGGCGCCCCGGCGGCGCGGGCGGCCTCGTAGCCCCGACGCGAGGCGTGCTCGAACCGGCGCAGGTGCTCCTGGCGTCGGTTCAGCTCACCGGTCAGCGCGTCCTGCATCCGGTCGACGAGCTCCAGCTCGTCCTCCAGGTTCGTGATGACCGCGGAGGTGTGGGGCAGCGAGTCGAACCCGAGGAACGCGGCACCACCCTTGAAGTCGACGAGCACGAAGTTGAGGTCCTCGGAGGTGTGCGTCGTCGCCAGCGCGAGCACCAGCGTCCGCAGCAGCTCGGACTTGCCCGACCCGGTCGCGCCGATGCACATGCCGTGCGGGCCCATGCCGTCCTCGGCGGACTCCTTGAGGTCCAGCTCGAGCGGCGCACCGGCGGCGGAGATGCCGATCGGCACCCGCAGCCGTCGCTGGGCGCCGGCCCGGCCGCTGCGGTAGCGGACCGGGTCGAAGGTCCGTACGTCGCCGAGCCCGAGCAGCGCGGCTAGGTCGTAGTCCGAGGCCAGCGGCTCCTCGGCCGTCCCGGTCGCGGTCCCGATCCGGAAGCGGGCCACGGTGCGTGCCAGCGCCGCGGCCGCGGCCGGCCCCAGCCTGTCCGGGCGGCAGAGCGGTCGCGGTCGCGGGCGGCCCAGCCGGTCGAAGACCACGGTGCGGACCTCGTCCGGGTCGACCTCCAGGAACAGCGCGTCGGCCCGCTGGGTCCACGGCAGCGACCCGCCGACGTCCAGGATCACCGTGTTGCGGTAGCCCTCCAGCACACAGCGGTGCTCCGGGTGCACGCCGACCCCGTCGAGGACCAGCACGACCAGCGGCTCGGTCGCGGTGACCGGGGAGCCCGCCTCGAACCGCGGGCGTCCGGCGAACGCCGGGCCACCGAGCAGGTCCTCCGCCTCGGCCAGGCTGTCGGTCACGATCCGCCGCGCGCCTGCGGCGTCGGGGGAGTCGGGGTCCTGGCCGTGCGGCAGCCACTTGCACCAGTCCCAGCGGTGCCGGTTCTCGTCGCTGCAGGCCACCGCGACCCGCAGGTCGGCGGGGCCGTGCGCGGTGACCAGCTGGGCCAGCATGGCGCGGGCCAGCCCGAGGACCGCCTCGTCGTCGCCGCTCATCTGGATCTGGGCGAACCCGCGGACGTAGACCGCGATCGGGGCGTTGGGGACGGTCGAGTAGGCGCGCAGGAAGCGGCGGAGCGCATGTGCCGACAGCGGTTCCAGGTCCTCCACGGGCTTGGTCTCCGGCGGCGTGAGCGCCAGCGACGACCGCCGGGTCCCCAGCCCGATCCGGATCTCGCCGAAGTCGTCGTGCGAGGGACGGCGTTCCCACAACCGGTAGCCCAGGGCGATCGACCAGAGCGAGCGCGGATCCGGGTGCAGCCACTTCGCGGCCGTCTGCTGGGCGGCCAGCGAGCGGCGGACACGACCGCGCAGCTGGGTGAGATAGCGGACGTAGTCGCGGCGCAGCCCGTGCAGCTTCTGCTTGTGGTTGACGGAGTTGCGCAGCAGCCCGACCAGCATCATGCCCATGGCGGAGAGCACCATCAGACCGCCGCCGACGTAGATCAGCGGTCCGCCGCCGGGCCGGACGAACATCATGACCATGGCCAGCGATCCGAGGCCCATCGGCGCGTACATGAGTGCCGAGCTCATGCCGCCGCCCGTCTCCTCGGGGACCGCGGGCGGCTCCTGGATCTCGACGGTCTCGTCGGGCACCGGGGGCTTCTGACGGCGCGCCCGGCGGGCGAACAGTTCGGTGCTCACGCGCTTCCCCTTCGTGGGTGATCTCCCCTGGAAAGCCCGGGCGGGGCCGCGGCGCCGCGTGCGTACGCGGGGGCGGACCTAGCGTTCCGGGCGGTTCGCGGTGGTCGACACCCTGGCAGGAGAGGACCCGAGGAACCGTGACGCAAGAGCAGATCCAGCATCGCACACGCAGCTCGGCCCGGCTACGTTTCGTCCTCGGTGAGAAGTCCGCGGACATCACCGTGCCGGCCGAGGTGCCGCTCGCCGACCTGCTGCCGGCGGTGCTGCCGCACTTCGGCGGGGACGTGATCGAGCAGGGTGCCGAGCACGAGGGCTGGGTGCTGCAACGGCTGGGCGACCCGCCGTTCGACGAGGAACGCACGACCGGCGAGCTGGGCCTGCGCGACGGCGAGGTGGTGCACGTCCGGCCACGGGCCGACGGGCTGGCCCCGATCGACTACGACGACGTCGTGGACGGTGTGGGGGAGCAGGTCCGCAACCATCCCTGGTCGTGGACCGACGGCCGGACCCGGGCCATGCTGCGACTCCTGGCGGCGCTCGCGCTGCTGACCGGTGTCCCGCTGGTCCTCCAGGTCACCGTGCCGGCGCTGGCGCTCGCGCTGGCCGGGGCCACGGCGGTGGTCCTTCTGGGAGCGGCGGGGCTGGTCGCGCGCAGCGGCGCCGGGACGGTGCCCGCGGCCGGGCTGGCCGGTGTCGCCGTCTGCTACGCCACCACCGGTGGTGCGCTGCTGATCCGGCTCATCGAGCCGGCCGCCCCGGTGATGACGGTGGTCGCCTGCGCCGCGGCCCTGGGCCTGATGGCACTCGCCGTCGGGACCGCGCTGGTCGCCGACGGCGCGCTGCTGTTCGTCGGGGCCGCGACGGCGGGCCTGGTCACGGCCGCCGCCGGCCTGGCCGGAGCGCTGGGCGGGGTGTCGGCGCCGAGGGCCGCGGCGATCGCGGTGGTGCTGTCGCTGGTGGCCGGGGTCTTCGTTCCCTCCATGGCCTTCCGGCTGTCCGGCCTGCAGCTCCCGCTGCTGCCGGGGGAGCCCGAGCAGCTCTCCGACGACGTCGAGCCGGTGCCCTACGCGCTCGTCGTGGAGCGGGGGACGGCGACGGTCGGGTACACCGCGGCCCTGCACGTCGGGCTCGGGGCGGCACAGCTCGTGCTGCTGCCCGTGGTGCTCGTCGAGGGCACCGTCTGGGCGGTGGTGTTCGTGCTCGTCGTGGCGGCGCTGATGGCGCTGCGTGCCCGGCACCTGGACTCGGTGGTGGCCCGGTGGGCGGCGCTCGCGCCGGTGCTCACCGCGCTCGTGGCGTGCGCGGTCGGGGTCGCCCCGGTGCTGTCGCCGACCGCCCGGGTGCTGGGGCTGTGGCTGCCGGTGCTCGCGGCGGGCGCGATGCTCGCCGTGGCGGCCGAGCGGCTGCCCGGCCAGCGGCTGCGGCCGTACTGGGGACGGGCCGTCGAGATCGTCGAGTCGCTCACGGCGGTCGCGGTGCTGCCGCTGCTGTTGCAGGTGCTGGGCGTGTTCGCCTGGATGCGCGGACTGGCGGGCTGAGCAGGTGCAGTCGCGTCGGGACCAGGTCCAGGCCTACTTCTACGTCGTCGGGCGGATGACCTCCGCGGTCACCCACGGCCGGCCGGACGTCGTCCGTCCGCCGGGGCGCCGGCTCAGCACCGGGCTCGCCATCGGCGTGCTGATCGCGGCGGTCCTCTGCGCGGGGTTCGGCGTGTACGGGTTGTTCCAGCCGGGTGGGAACACCTCGTGGCGCACGGCGGGCGCGCTCGTCACCGAGAAGACCTCCGGGGCCCGGTTCGTGTACCTGAACGGGACGCTGCACCCGGTGCTCAACCTCGCCTCGGCCCGGCTGGCGAGCGGCTCGGCCGCGGCGCCGACGTCGGTGTCGGCCGCGTCGCTGGCCGGCACCCCGGTGGGGGCACCGATCGGCATCCCGGACGCGCCGGACTCCCTCCCCAGCGCCACCTCGCTGAACCGGGCCCCCTGGACGGTGTGTGCGAGCCCGCCCACCGCGGGCAGCGTCGGGCCGCCCACCCTGTCGCTGCTGCTCGGCGCCCCCGCCGGTCCCGAGCCGGCGGACGACGAGGGACTGCTCGTCGCCACCCCCGACGGCCAGGAGAGCCTGGTCTGGCAGGGCCGTCGGCACCGGATCGGTGGACCCCGTGTGGCCGCCGCGCTGGGCTACGACGACGTCGCCCCGGCACCGGTGCAACCCGGCTGGCTGTCGGCGGTGCCGGCCGGTCCGGACCTCGTCGCGCCGGCGGTGAGCACCCCCGGCGCCCCGGGGCCCACCATCGCCGGGCGGCCCAGCCGGGTCGGGCAGGTGTACCAGGTCAGCAACCCCGCGCTCGCCTCGGACGATCTCTACCTGGTGCGCGCCGACGGCGTCGTCCCGCTCACCCGGACGATGGCCGCACTGGCGATGTCGAGCGGCGGGAGCACGGTCCGGGTGGGCCCCGCGGACATCGCGACGGTGCCACGGGCGGCCGGTGTGGAGCTCGGTCATGACCTGCCCCCGGTGCCGCCCCGGTTGGTGGTGACCCACCAGGAGGACGTCCCCTGTGTCCGGGTCGACGTCGCCGACGCAGCCGCCCCGGTGCGGATCGGGACCCTGCCGGCCACCGCGGTCGCGGCGGCCACCGTCCCGGCCGGGACGCACACGCCGGGGGTGCAGGCCGACCGGATCGGGATCCCCGCCGCGTCCGGAGTGCTCGCGCGGGTGGCGTCCGCGCCCGGGGCCGCGCCCGGAGCGGCGTTCCTCGTCACCGACATCGGGGTGCGGTTCCCGGTCGACGACGACGACGCCCTGTCCGCGCTGGGCATGCAGGGCAGCAGCGCGGTCGCGGTGCCCGAGCAGCTGCTGGAGCTGCTCCCCACCGGTCCGGTGCTCGACCGGGAACCGGCGCTGCAGACCAGGTCACCGCAGTCCCGGGCAGGGCGATGACCCTGCGCGAGCGACCCGCGGGGGATATCCCCTGATATCCACCCGTCCGGGGTGGTGATAACGGAGTGTTCACGCGGGGCCACCAGCATCTGCAGCATCGGAGAACGTCCGACCATCGACATGTGTAAGGACCATCGCCCACGCCCCGATGCGGTGGGCCGGGAATCCGGAGGACGGAAATGGCCCAGCAGAACACGAAGGCCAATGCGGCAGTCATCGAGCAGGTCGCGGCCCGGCACGAGCAGACCGGCTCGACGCTCATGAGTCTCGTCAGTCGCTCGGCCGGCACCGTTGAGGGTCTGCTCGGTACCAAGAACAGCGCGCTCGGTGTGGCGACGAACCAGGCGTGGGACGACCTGGTGACCTTCGCCCAGCGCAACCAGCAGGAGCTGCAGCATCTCGCCACCGGTATGCGGGAGACCGCCCGCGAGAACATCGCTCAGGACGAGGCCGGCGCCCAGGGCATTCCGCAGGGCACCAACTGATCTGAGCACGTCACCGTTCGTCGTCACCGTCGAAGGAGATCCGTCGTGGACCACATCAAGTACGAGTACGAGAACATCAGCGAGGCGGTGTCCGAGATGAAGCGGACCGCTGGGTCGATGCTGGAGGAGACCGAGTCGCTCAAGCGCGAGGTGAACCAGCTCGTCGGGGCCCCGGACGACTACACCGGTCAGTCGGCCTCCGCCTACGACGGCAAGGCCGTGGAGCTCTCGCGGCAGCTGCAGGCCAAGATCGAGCACCTGAACGAGCTCCACCGGATGGTCCAGCAGGGCGCCGAGGACGTGCAGCTCCAGGACCGTGCGGGCGCGGGCAGGTTCTGACGACTCGGCCGGTGTCACCCCGGACCGGGGTGACACCGGCCGGTCTCCGCTGCGAGGAACGGAGCAGAGATGGCTGAGGACACGAAGGTCGACCGGACGGCCATCGAGGATGCCGCGGGCAAGCTCGGCAAGCTGATGGACGACATGAAGGCGTTCACCGATCTCGACCCGCACTGGCCGGACGCGGGCAAGTTCTCCGTGGCCCAGTACGTCGAGCGGCGGGTCGACGACCGGCGCAACGCCGTGATCGACCACGCGAAGCGGCTGAAGACGATCCTGGACGCGATGGAGCCCTCGCTGAAGGACGTGTCGAAGCTGCTCACGGAGGTCGACTCCGACAGCGCCGCCGCGGTCGGCAAGCGCATCGACCAGCTTCGCGCCGACGCGGACAAGCAGATCGTCGACCGCGCCAACGAGATCGAGCACGAGCAGCACAACTTCACCACCGGCGACGAGTCGGAGGCGAGCAACACCTCCGACGGCGACGGCTACGACGACACCCAGGGCCAGATCATCACCGGTGTGCCCAAGGGCGAGGAGGGCGTGGGCAGCGTCCCGAAGGACGAGGTGCTCAACGCCCCGAGCCAGACCGAGGACACCGACCAGGACACCACTGATGAGGAGTTCCTGGACGAGTACAAGAAGGACAAACCCGGCTCCTGATCCCGGTCTCCGCCGCGCTGTCACCGCATTCCCGAGAGGACACCCAGGACCATGGTCGATCAGACACGCGTCGACGTCGGCGCCGTCACCGCATCTGCCGACGCGGTCGGTGCTCTGCTGCCCCCGAGCTCGGCCTCCCGGGACCGGCTCGGCGCGGACTGGTCGCCCTCGGGGCCGTTCGCGGCGGCGCAGCAGCTCGACGCGGTGACCGATGCGCGCACCCGGGAGCTGCTCGACCACGTCACCGCTCTCCGCACCGAGCTCGGGGAGTTCGGCGGCGCCCTCGCCGACACCGCCCGCAACCTGGTCGAGACCGACGTCGTCTCCGGTACGCGGGTGACCGACCTGCCCGGTGACGAGGTCGTCGATGCCTGACGCCGACGACCCGGACGCGTTCGGCCTCGCCGGACAGGACACCGCACCCCCGCCGGCGTTCGACGCCGCGGACTTCAAGACCTGGACGACGTTGCAGTTCCAGGTCGAGGGCATCGCGCCCCAGGAGGGTCAGTCGCCCGCCCCGGCGGCGTGGAAGAAGTTCGGCGACCAGTTCCAGACCGCCACCGAGCGTCTCCAGTCGATCAACGACGACGTCGCGAAGCTGGTCAAGCAGGTCGACGAGGCGCTGGAGGGGCAGGCCGGATCGGCCTTCCAGGACTACGCGAACGGCGTGCTGAAGGAGAGCAAGGCCTTCGCCGCGGTCCTGGCGGACAAGAAGTACGCCGACACCGTCCGCGGCATCGGCACCGACATCGCCGCGTTCCGCGACAAGTGGTGGGAGACGGTCCAGCAGAGTTGGAAGGACCGTCGCGCGGCCCAGGACAAGGTGCGGGCGAAGGCCATCTCGGCCGTGACGCTCGCCGCGGCGGTGGGGGACACGTCCCTGATCGCCGATGTCGTGCAGACGTACAAGAACGTGGTCCGCCGCATCGAGAACGAGTACGAGGACAAGCTCGTCAAGGAGCTCCAGAAGCAGCTGGGCGGGCTGGCGGACGACTACTCGACGGCGGCCAAGGACATGGCTTCGCTGGACATCGTGCGTGGCGAGAAGGCGCAGGGGTCGAAGTCGGCCGTCGCCAAGCTCGACAAGGACGACGACAAGAAGGACGGCGACAAGGACAAGGACAAGGACAAGGACGACGATGAGGTCGAAAGGGACAGGCACGACGACAAGTACAAGGACGAGGACGACGAGGGCAAGGACGGCGGCACGGACGGGGAGAAGTCTCCGGCCGTCGAGGAGCTGGAGGAACGCGTCGACGAGCTGGAGGAGCGGGTCGAGAAACTGGAGTCCGGCGGCGAGGGCACCGGTGGCTTGGGCGACGACCTCGGCGACGGCTCTGGCTCTGGCTCTGGTGAGGGCTCCGGTACCGGCGGGGGCACGGGCGGTGGCACGGGCTCCGGCGGTGGGAGCGGAGGCGGCGACTCCGCCCGCGACAAGGCCCTGAACGACGCCAAGAACGCGGCCGGCAAGGCGATCGACGATCTGGCCGGTGGTGGCGCCACCGGCGGGGGACCGGGCAGTGGTACCGGTGGGGGCCCCGGTTCCGGCTCCGGGGAGAAGGGCGGCTCCGGCGGAGGCGCCCCGGCCCCCGAGATCCCGGATCTGTCCACCGAGTCGCCGGGCGGCGGCGCCGCGGACGGCACCGGGGGCGGGACCGGCGGCGGGACCGGCGGCGGTGGCACGGACCCGCAGCGTCAGGCCGCGCTCGACCAGGCGAAGAAGGCAGCCGGAGAGGCGATCGACGACCTCCGCGGCGGGGGCTCCGACCCGACCCGGGACTCGGCTCTCGAGGACGCGAAGAACGCCGCGAACCGTGCGATCGACGACCTGGCGGGCGGCGCCGGTGGCCCCGGCGACGGTTCGTCCGGCGGTGGCCTGCCGGGATCGGGCGGTGGCCTGCCGGGATCGGGTGGTGGCACGCCCGGATCGGGGACGGGCGGCGGGGCGAAGTCACCGTCGTCGGGCGGCGGCAGCGGGTCCGGGGCGGAGGCAGCCAAGCGCGACCAGGCCCTGGAGGACGCGAAGAAGGCCGCGAACGAGGCCATCGACGATCTGCAGAATCCGGTGTCCGAGGGCGGCTCCGGCGACGGGAGCGGCTCGGACACGGGGAGCGGTTCTGACACGGGGAGCGGCTCCGACACGGGGAGCGGTTCCGGCGGGGCGAGCAGCGATCCCACGCGCGACCAGGCGATGGAGGACGCGAAGTCGGCCGCCCAGAAGGCGATCGACGAGCTGCGTACCGACGACCCGGCCCGCAACGAGGCACTCGACCAGGCCAAGGAGGCCGCGAACAAGGCCATCGACGACATGGGCCGCGAGGGCGACACGGCGCTGAACCCCGGCGACCGCGGCCTGCTCGACCAGGCACACGGGGCGGCCAACAAGGCACTCGCCGAGCTGGGAGCGGACGCCACGCCGGAGGAGCGGCGGGCGGCCGTCGAGAAGGCGATCGACGACCTGGGCAACCCCACCGGCGACCCGCACCGCCAGGCCGTCCTGGACGAGCTGAAGGACACGGCGACCGACGCCCTGGGCGACGATCCGCACGGCCGGACCTCGGACGCGATGGACAAGGCGTTCGAGGCGCTCGGTCAGGACGCGGCCGACAAGACCGGCCTCGGCGGCGACGCCGGGGGCAGCACGGCGAGCGAGGGCGGCGGCTCCGGCAGTGGCAGCTCGGTGACGCCGCCGGATCTGCCGTCGGCGTCGGAGCTGATGGGCGAGGACGGCAGCGGCGGTGGTGCGGGCGACGGTTCCGGCGACGGTGCCGGGAGTGGCCCGGGAGGCGGCTCCGGCAGTGGCAGCTCGGTGACGCCGCCGGATCTGCCGTCGTCGTCGGAGCTGATGGGCGAGGACGGTACCGGCGGTGGCGCGGGCGGCGGCTCGGGCGACGGCGCCGGTGGTGCCGGGGGTGGTCTCGGCGGTGGTGCAGGTGGCGGCCCGGGTTCCCTCGACCCGAGCCACGCACAGTTCGACACCGACGTCGCGTCCGAACGTGGCTTCAGCACCCCACCCGGTGGGATCCCGAACGGGCAGGTCCTGCCCGCCGCCAACGGCGGTGCCGCCGGTCCGATGGGTGGCGGCATGCCGATGGGTGGCATGCCCATGGGTGGCGCCGGGATGTCGCCGCAGGGCATGGGACAGGAGCGCGACCGCGAGCCGCACACCTGGCTGCAGGCCGAGGGCGGGATCTGGGACGAGGACACCGACCACCTCGCGCCCGGTGTGATCGGACGGACCTGACCGTGACCGCCCGCGTCCCACCGGTGGACGCCGGTTTCGACGCGGTCGTCGCCCAGCTGCTCGCGGCCGACCCGGACGTGCTGTATCGGCGGGCGGCCGCGGTCGACGCGGTCGTCGCCGAGCTGGAGACGGCCCGCGACGGCCTGCGCCGCGAGACCCACCGCGTCCAGGAGGTGATGCTCGGCGCGACCGCCGACGGGTTCGTCGCCGAGTCCGCGGCGAAGGCGGCCGCGATGGAACGGTCACTGGACGCCGTCCGGAGCTGGTCGCCCGCGCTGCGCCGCGCGGCCGACGAGCTCGCCCGTGCCCGCAGCGCGGCGCAGTCGTTGCGTGAACAGCGCGCCGCCTGGGCCGGGCACCCGCAGGCAGCCGAGGTCGAGGAGACCTTCGCCGCGGCGGCCCGGGCCGAGCTGGCCCGCGTGGAGACCGTGCTCGGCGCCGCCGGCGGCACACAGCAGCCGATCGCGGCGGTGCCGGGATCGGTGCCCGCCGGCGGCACCACGGCGACGCCGACGTCGGCCACCGCACCGCCACAGCCGACGGTGGTCACCGCGATGCAGCAGACCTCGCCGGCCCCCACGGCCGGGATCCCGGGGCTGACCGCACCCGGCCCGGAGGCGGCCGGCGTCCGTGCGGCCTCGGTTCAGGCGACCCCGACCCCGGCGACCGTCGGCGCGGTACCGGAGGGCACGCCCGCGGCGCCGGGCGAGGTGGCGTTCGCTCCGGCGGCGTTCGCACTCGGTGGTCAGGCGCTCGGTGCCCCGGCCGCCGCTCCGGCCGCGGCGGTTCCCAGCGGCACGCTGCAGTCCGCTCCGGTGCTCGCCGCGCGGGCCCCGACCGTGGCCCCGTCGGGGGTGCTGGGACGCCCGACCGAGACCGGCCGGGCGGTCACGCCGGCGACGGTCACCGTGCCGGACGGCACCCGGACGGCTCCGGCCACGCAGGAGCCCGTCGCGCCCGTGCGGTCGCTCGGGGCCGTCGTCCCGGGCTCGTCCGCCCAGAGCGACGCCGCGATGCCGGGCGGCGTCGTCGGGATGGCCACCGGCGGGGTGCTCGGACGCGGCGGGACCGAAGGCCGGACCCCGGCCGGGACGGCTCCGTCCCCGGCGGTGGAGCGGACCGACGCGACCCGTCGCGGGTCGGAGCGCGCGACCGGCGCGGAGACGGTCGATGCCGTGGCGGTGCCGCAGCTCGAGGCACCGCGGACCGCGGGGGTGTCCGCCTCCTCCACGACCCCGGAGCGGGTCCGTCCGGACCTGGGCCCGGTGCCGTCGGCGCCGGCTCCGTCGTCCTCGCTTCCCGCGTCGTCCGGGGGAGCGGCGACCCGGATGCCGACCCTTCCGGTCACCGGCGACACGGCGGCCATCGCGACGCTGCCGGTCACCACCCCCACCCCGGACCCCCGCAGCGGCGGTCGCCTCCCCCTCGGCCCGGCCGGCGCCGACGTGGGAACGCCCGGCGCCGGGCCGACGGGGGCCCCGTTCATGCCGATGGGTGCCGGGATGGCCGGCGGGATGAACCAGAACGACGACCGCACCCGCGAGACCTCGCTGACCGCTGATCCCAGCAACTGGCGCGACGACGGCGTACCGGGCGTGCTGGGCCGAACCTGAGTCCCGCACCCGCCCGACCACACGAGGAGGAGACACCCATGAGCGACGCCACCGACCACGAGGCCTACTACGCCAGGCGGCTCGACGAGTCCTTCGACCAGCTCGAGCAGGAACGTGCGCGGGTCGGCGAGGTCAGCCGGGTGTGGAAGGAGGAGCAGACGACGGTCGTCGCCAAGGACCGGTCGTTCACCATGACCTTCGACGGCCGTGGTGACCTCACCGACCTCAGCTTCCACGGCACCCGGTACCGCTCGCTGGCACCCACCGAGCTCGCGCACCTGATCGTCGCGACGCTGCAGTCCGGGCGGTTGCAGGCCCTGGAGCGCACCGCGGCGATCGTCCAGGAGGGCGGCGGCGCGGACGGGCTGGACCTGGTCGGACTCGCGACCGGCAAGGTCGACCCCGCCGAGATGATCGAGTCCCTGATGGGTTCGATGTTCGCCGAGATGGGCGTCGAGGACCCGACCCGGGGTGAGCGTCGTGGCCGATGAGACCTACGTCGACCTCCCCGGCGTCCGGCGCAACGCCGACGGGGTGCGTCGCATCCGCAGCGACCTGGCGGGCCCGTTGGAGCGTCTGAACGCACTCAGCGCGCAGTACGAGGGCTGCTGGGGCAGCGACGACATCGGCAAGGCCTTCGGGGAGAAGTACTCGCCGGACTCGACCGAGGCCCGCGCCGGCGTCGGCGAGACGACCGAGGGGCTCGACCTCTACGCCGACAACCTCGAGATCTCGGCGGAGAACCTGACGCGGCTCGACGAGGACAACGGCTCGCACGTCCCGCCGATGCCCGACGCGAGATGACCACCCGCACCGACCCGTGCGGGCCCGCACCTGCGGGTGGGGCGTGGACGCCCGCGTAGTGCCCACCGGCGCCGAGGAGCCCGCAGCGGACCCGTCCGCCGGCCCGGAGGCGGCCCGACCCGACCCCGCCCGGCGGCAGCGCCGGGGCATCGCACCACCCGGAACGAGGAAGGAGGGATCCCTGCGATGGCAGGACAAGGCGGATCGACCGAGCTGCCCGACTCCCTCCAGAAGTTCTTCAAGGTCACCCTCGGGATGGAGTGGCCGGAGGGCAACGAGGGCAACCTCCGAGAGCTGAGCGCAGCATGGGCCGACCTCGCGGCCGCGCTCGAGCGGGCCGCGCTCGATGCGCGGCGGTCCGGTGACGCGCTCGACGACGTCCTGCGCGGTGACACCGGCGCCGCGAACGCGAAGCTCATCGGCGAGGACTACGCCGCCAGCCTCACCGAGCTGGCCAACGGCGCCGACGAGTTCCGGAAGGCGACGAAGAACGCCGCCGCGGACATCCAAAAGGGCAAGATCATGCTGGTCGTGATGGCCGCGATGACCCTCGCGGCCGTCATCGAACTGCTCGTGTCGCTGTTCGGGGCGATCTTCGTCCCGGCCGTCCTCGCCGCGGCCCGGGTCACTTTGTGGGCGCTGCTGCGGCAGATGGTCAAGCAGATGATCCAGGCGGTCGCGCGGCTGGGGTTGAACAAGGCGTCCGCCCAGACGTTGCTGCGGGGGATCTCGAAGGCGCTCGCCGAGGCGACCAAGCGGGCGGCGCTCTACGGGGCGGGCGGCGCCGGGCTCATGGCCGGCCTCGACGGTCTCATCCAGGTCGGGCAGAACAGCGCGGGTGGCCGCGAGGGCTACGACCTCGACTCCATCGGGCACAGCGCGATCGGTGGTGCGATCGGCGGGGCCGGCGCCGGGCTCGCGCGCGCGGCGGCCGGCGGCGTCCGCAGCTGGAGCAACAGCGCGATGCGCAACCTCAACCGGGCGCGCCGGCCGGAAACCCCGCCCCTGCAGCTCGCCCGCCACGTCCGCGCGTTCGGCATCCTCGGCTACGCCGGCGCACAGATCATGACGGCGCCTGCGTCCGGTGCGGTCATCAACGCGGTGTTCGGGGAGGACTCCAACCCGTTCTTCGGCGCCATCGGCGCGCTCGGCGGAATGCGCAGCCGGCCCGGTGGCGACTTCGGGATCGCCGCGAGCAAGTTCCCCGCACTGAGCCCGACCTCGCTGCTGGACCACATGAAGAAGGAGGGGCTGGGGCCCTCCGCGACCCCGCCGCCCTGGATGGCCTCCGGTGGCCCGGGAGCCGGCGTCACCACCCCCACGACGTTCGACGGAGGGGGGCCGCCGACCGGGCCCCAGCTCGCCGACGACGGGACGACGACCCGCGGCGACGACGGGGACTCCTCGCCGTCGACGCGGTCCCCGGAGCAGGGGGTGGGGGACCGTCCGCCGCTGGTGATCCCGTCGGCGCCGACGGTGGGGACCCCCCTCTCCGCGGTGCCGGAGTCCTCGTCCCCGGGGGCCGTCACCGGATCGTCCGCGGCGTCCTCCCAGCCGTGGAGCTCGGCCGCGGGTGCCCGACCGGAACCGGTGTTCTCGTCCGCTCCGCCGTCCCCTGCGCCGTCCTCTGCGTCGTCCGTGGTCGACCCCGACGCGTCGTCCCCGGCCGGGAGCAGTGCGGCCGGGAGCAGCGCGGCGGGGAGCAGCGCCGCGGGCAGCACTGCGGCTGAGAACAGCGCCGCGGGGAACAGCGCCGCGGGGAACAGCGCCGCCGGGAACGATGCCGCCGGGAACGCGACGGGCAGCGCGGCCGGCGGCGATCCGGCGGGCCGTGGTGCCGCGGGGATCGACTCGGCCGGTGGCACCGCTGCGGGCAGCGCAGCGGCCGGGAACCCGACGGGTGGCGATCGGACGGGCGGCGCCTCCACGAGTGGCCCCGACACGGGTACCGACGCGGCAGCCGGGAACGGCACCCGCGGCAGCGACACGACGGGCGGGGCGATTCCCCGGGCCGACGTGACGGCCGGCGGGACGTCCGGAGGCGACGCGGCCGGTGGCGGCGTGCTCGGCGCCGAGCCCGGTCTCGGCGACACCGGGCTCGGCGGTGCGCACGGCTCCACCACGGAGCTCGGCAGCACCCCCGGCGGCAACGCGGAGTTCGGCAGTACCTCCGGCGGAGATGCGGCGAGCTCCGCCACGCCCGGCGGCAGTGTGGCGGGCTCCGCCACGCCCGGCGGCACCACAGCGAGCTCTGCCGCGTCCGGCGGGAGCGCGGCGGGTTCTGCCACGCCCGGCGGAAGCGCGGCGGGCTCCGCCACGCCCGGCGCCACCACGGCGAACGGGAGCTCCACGGGCGGCGGGGCGGCGGGCAACACCCCGCCCGGGAGCAGCTCGAACGCCCACGGGACGACCCCTGAAACGGCGGTCGGAGGTTCCGCGGAGACCCCGACCCCCGCGTCGGTCAGCGAGGGCCGTGGGGAGAGCACCTCCCCCCGGGACGCCGTCGTCGAGGGTGAGGGTTCCGGCCGCGGTGCCGAGACGCCCGGCGCCGTCGGAACGGTGCGGCCGGATGGTGGTGCCACGCCGGGCGCGGTCTCCACCGGCGACGGTCCGCCCACCCCCGGCATCGCCCGGGACGTCGACACGACCCGCCCGACCGAGCCCACGCCGGCCACCCGCGACACGACGACCGACTCCCCCGGTGGTGTGTCCCGGGAGCCGGTCCCTGGTGCGCAGACCACGAGGGGGGACTCCGGAGGCACCGCGGCCCCGAGCGGCCCCGAGGCGTCTCCGCCCCGGAGCGCCGACGACAGCGGGGGCCGTGCGGTGGACGGCTCCGTCCTGTCCGCGCCGACGTCCGTCACGGCGGTGACGCCGCAGCCCACGACGTCGGGCGGCGGCCGCGACGCCGTCGCGCCGTCCGGTGGCGGCCGGGACGCCACGACGTCGTCCGGTGGCGGGAGGGACACCGCGTCGTCGTCCGGCGGGGGACGCACCGACACCACTGCGACCGGCACCGGGTCCGGGGCGGGCACCTCCCGTTCCGGTCGTCCGGGGCTGTCGGTCGAGACCGCGGCCGGGGACGGGCGCACCGTCGGGGGCGGGTCCACCGCCCCCACACCGACGAGTGGCGGCCGCGGCGGCGATCCCGTCACCGCCGACGGGTCCCGTGCCGGGGACGGCCCCCGGGACGAGGTGTCCCCGGTCGGCCCGGTCGACGGGGACCGGGCCACGTGGGAGACCTCGGGATCCCCCTTCGCCACCGACGCCGTGTCCCCGCTCGTCGAGCGCGGTGAGTCCCCGGTCCTGCCGGCGACCGTGTCGCACACGCCGACCAGCGGCACACCCCCGACGACCAGCACGCCGGCCGCGGCCGGCAGCACGCCGCCGGCGACGAGCAGCGTCCCCCCGACGAGCAGCACGCCCCCTCGGGTCCCCACCCCGGTCCCGTCCGGGGCGACACCGGCCCCGCCCGCACCGGTGTCTGCAGCGTCCTCGGCCACCCCGGCCACGACGGCCGGTCCGGCCACGACGTCCACCGCGACCCGCACCGACGGCGCCCCGCCGGCCGCGGTACGCACCGGCACGGACACCACGGCGCGGACGGGAGATCCCTCGTCCGGCGAGCACCGCACGACCACCTCCCGTACCCCGGACGGGGAGTCCCGCGGCACCGAGTCGCGCCCGGCGACGTCGGCCGGCCGCACGCGCACCCGCGACGAGGAGGACTCCGCGGTCGTCCTGCCGGTGCCGGCCCCCCATCCCGCCGACGTCGGTCCGCCCGCCCCACGCAGCGGCGACGACGGGGGACGGTCCGCATCGCTACGCCCGGAGCACGGCGCGCCGGTCACGCCGGTCGGCTTCCGTGAGTTCAGCAGCGCGGTCGGTGAGGACGCCCGCGGCCCGATCCGTGACGCCACCGACGCGTTCGTCCGCGACGTCCTGACCACACCCCCGGACCGCCCGGCCCGTGCCATGACGATCACCGGCCACGGCAACGGGTCGATGCGCCGCATGCCCTGGTCGGTCGACGGCACCTCCACCGGACGGGCCCGCGCCGAGGCCGTGCGGGCGGTCGTCCTGGAGCGGCTCGACGAGCTCGCGAGGGAGGGTGGCCTGGGCGGCCGGGAGCCCTCCGAGTTCCGCGTCCTGGTACGAGCGGACGCGACGCCGCTCACGTCCGGGGCGCTGCGCGACACGAACCGGGTCGCGATCATCGACTACACCACCGACGACGTCGCCGGCACCCGGTCGGAGAGCACGGTGACGTTCGGCTCCGGCCAGCACCGCCCCGATCCGGGGGCCGACGCCGACATCGTCGCGCTCGCGGGACAGATCCGCGAACGCCTCCGCGGCGGCGGCTCGGTCCGGGCGGAGATCATCGGTGACGGCACCGGCCGTCCGGCGCAGCGGCTGGCGCACCACGGCGGGGCACTGATCGAGTCGTCCGGCCGGGTGGCCAAGACCCGGCTCGGCAGTGCCGAGAAGTGGGCCCGCGACCTGGTCAGCCACCCCGCCGACGACCCCCGTCCCCCCAGCCGGTGGGTGGTCCGGCCGCCGTCGCCCGGGCCCGAGGCGCTCCTGGAGCAACGGCGTGTCGCCGGCCGGGAGCGGGCCGGCAACGTCGCCGAGCGGCTCCGCGAGCTGCTCGGCCCGCAGGCCGACCGCGTCCACATCGCGACCCGGGCCGCCGTCGACACCCCGGACGGCTCGGTCCCGGAGCCGTCGCGGACGGTGCGGGCCGTCGTCGAGCAGGACGCGGCGCGCCGGCCCGAGACGCTCGGACGCCGCGATCCCGGCGAGGACCTCGCGCCCCCGCGCGACCGTGACGGGCTTCGTGACGGGCTCCGTGACCTCGAACGGGACAGCGCCCGCGACGGCGACGGGAGCGACAGTGGGCGGAGCGACAGCGGGCGGAGCGACAGTGACCTGAGCGATGCCGCCCTGAGCGACGCCGCCCTCGCCGCCGCGCCCGTCCACATCCCGTTCGCCGAGGGCTCCCACCGGATCGCCCACAGCCACCGCGCGGCGGTCGACCGTGCCACCGATGCGTGGATCGCCGACGTCGTCGCCGCCCGCAGGGCAGGGGGCCCGACGCCCGCGCTGGTGGTCACCGGGCACGGCAACGGGTCACGTGAGGTCGTGCGGCCGTGGGCCGACCGCACCGGCGCCGAGGTCACCGGCCGTGACCGGGCCCGCTCGGTGCACGACGTCGTCGAGCAGCGCCTGGCCGAGCGGCTGCGCACCGACCGGCCCGGTGGTCTCACCCGCGAGGACTTCCGCATCGTGTCCGCCGGCAGCGCGCTCCCGCCCACCCCGGACGCGCCCGCCGAGCAGCGCCGCGTCGCCGTCATCGAGCAGCGCGCCGACGACGTCACCCGCACCGACTCGGTGCACGACGTCGCCTTCGACTCCCACGTCACCCGCCTCGGCGACGATGCCCGCCGTGACCTCACGACCTTGGCCGGCGAGGTCCGCGAACGCGCCCGCCTGGCCGCCGAGGCCGGGGAGCCCCCGCCGCGGGTGGAGCTGGTCGGCGACGGGATGGGCCACCGCGCCGACCGCCTCCGCGGCGGTGCGGAGTCCCTCGTCGGTCGGGCCGACACCGACCGGGCCGGGCGTCCCCGCAACGACGTGGCCCAGCGGCTGGCGACGGGCCGGGCGCGGGCACTGGCCGCGGCCGTGTTCCTGCGCGGGCAGCTCGCCGATGTCCCCGGGGTGCGGATCGTGCATCGCGCCGCGGTCGACGCACCGGACGGTGTCGTGCCCCGGCCGAGCCGCGGCGTGCAGGCGCACGTCGACGCGCCGGTGCCGCGCACCGTCATGGGCGACCCGCAGGGCCGTCACCTGCAGGACGTGCCCCGCCGGGTGCACGTCCCGTTGCTGGGCGGCCGGTTCACCGCCGACGTCCGCCGCGCGCTGGACCTGTGGATCGCCAGGACCGGCGACCCCTCCGCAGTACATGTGTGGGCCGACGCCCCCGGTCGTCCCGGTGGCCTCTCGGACATGGCCCGGCGCCGCCTGACCGAGCTCGGGGTCACGGTCCGTGACATCTCCACCGACCTCCCGTCCGGCACCCGTGCCACCGACCGGATCCTCCACCACCGGGTGCGCACCGGGTCCTTCACCGGTGTCGGCACGGACGTCGCGCTGTCGGTCATCCACTCCGAGGGTGGGATCTGGGCCGACCCGGCCGTGCGCGCCACCGGCGACGGCCCACCCGCTCCGCTCCCGGCGACGATGCCGCGCATGCCCGCCGGCGTCACCGACGGGGAACCGCTGTTCCCGCTGCTCACCGGCCATGTCGACGGCCTTGCGGGGCCCGGCACCGGACTGTTCGTCGCGCCTCCGGGCTCGGCGTTGCTGCAGACCCTGCTCAACTCCGACCGGCTCGGCGAGGACGGGTTCCTCACCGGCCGCCTGCAGGAGCACCTCGACGGGCGCCCGGTGGACCTGACGGCGCGGGCCGACCGCGGCACCGAGGCCGACCTGCGCACCGACCTCGGCGCCGGCCGGTTCCGGGTCGACGACCACGTCCTGTCGCCGTGGACCGGCCGTGACGTGCCCGCCCCGGCCGCCGCCTCCCGCTCGATGCTGCGGGTGCAGTCGGTGGGCCCACAGCAGCGGCAGGCCGTGGCGGACCTCATCGCGTCGATGGTCCCGGGTGCATCGGCACGCCGGTCGGGGACGGCGACGTCCGCGCAGCTCGACGCACTGCTCACCCACCGGCCGTCGGCGCTGCACCAGGGGCTGCCCTTCGACGTCGAGATCGGCGGCCGCCGCTACGAGGCCGTCGTCGCCATCGACCACGTCCCCGGACGGCGGGCCGAGGGGCCCGATCCCGCCGCGCCGAAGACCGACGGCACCGAGCAGATCCGGCGCGGCACCGACAACCTCGTCGAGGGCCGCTACGACGACAGCAGCCGGGCCGTCCCGATCGCCGGTTCCGGTGGGTCGCTCGCCGGGTACGGCGGCGCCGCGATCACCGTGTCCGGGGGCGACACCGTCGGCCACCGGACCCGCAAGACGGTCAACAACGATGTCGGCTACGACGCCAAGCACACCCCGGCCGCCGACGTCCCGGTCCGCTTCACGGTCACCGTGCGCGACGAGTCCGGCGCCGTCGTCGGGCCCGGGCCGCGTGCCCTGGACGGCACCGCCACCGGGTGGTTCGACGAACCGAAACCGAACCCCGGCGCCCGCCCCGCCGTCGAGCTCGGTCCCGCCGCCGGCCCGGCGCTGTCCAACGCGGCCGTCCTCGACGTCCGCGGGGCCGGCCCCGACGCGGTCCTCGCTGCATTGGCCGACCAGCTCCCGCCCGGGTTGCTGCGCCCCGACTCGCCGGGCCGCAACCGGCTGGTGCACTTCCTCTCCGACAACAACCTGGCCCACCACTACGAGCGCTTCACCACGGGCTGGGTGCGCTCGGACGAGCTGCGCAACCCCGGTGGACCACCGGTCTACGTCGAGTCCCGGCTGGTGCCGAAGAAGGGGTCGTGGCTGGCCGAGCTCGACGGCAAGACCACCAAGCAGCAGCGCATCGACTGGGGTGTCGAAGGCAGCAGCAGCTCGCGGCTCGGCGTGTCCGGGGAGCTGCGCGGGGGCTGGCGGTTCATCCCGAAGCTGGCCTTCCTGCACCTGGGCCCGTACCTCGGGGTGGGGTGGCAGCGCAGCCGTGGGTGGGCGGCCACCCACATCGGAGCCTCCCGGCGCAACGTCGACCAGAGCTCCCTGGGCGCCTACGACGTCGAGTTCGTCCGCGAGACCAGGGTGCGGTGGGGGTCCACCAGCGCCGTCGCGCCACCGGCCCGGACACCGGTGGAGCTGGTGCTCGCCGACTCCCCGCACAACGCCCGCGACGCCGGCCTGCCCGTCACCGACGCCGTCCGCGACGCCCGCAACACCGACCGCCGGACCGACACCCTCCCGCCCTACCTGGCCGCGGGCCTGGGCATCGGCCGGGCACACGTGCACTCCCTCGGCGCCGCACCGACCCGGCTGCGGGAGCGGATCGACCAGATCATCGCCTCGGTGGGCGGCCCGTTCGCCGACCTCGCCGTCGGCGACGGCAGCCACCGTGTGTCGACGAGCAGCTCGACGGTCCGCGACCTCGGTGAGACCTGGCGGATGCTCGACCACAACACCACCCAGACAGTGCTGGGAAGCAGCGCCGACTCCCTCTACGACGGCGGCGTCGACCTCGTGCTCGCGCGCGACCGCTTCCGCCGCACCGAGTACCTGCACCTGAGGATCAGCGCCGAGATGCGCGACGTCGGCGACGAGGGCCCGCTGTCCGGGATCAGCGTCAAGACCAGCGCCGGCAACCGCACCGAGTCCGTCAGCGGCGCCGGAACCGGGATCGAGGGCTCGCTGGGCCTGCGGGCCGGACTGGGGTTCGAGGCCGGCGTGGCCTACCCGGGCCTGGGAGGACGGGCCTCGGCCGCCCTCGGCCACAGCGACAGCGGTGCCGGCGGCACCATCACCGGTCGTCGCGCGGTCGCCGGTCCTGCCGGCCCCTCGCACCGGGTCACCGGCCAGAACGTCTACACGATCACCGCGGAGCGGTTCAGCGAGACCAACGCGCTCGGGCGGCTCACCGGCATCGGGGCACCCGGTCGGCACGTGAGCCCCAGGACACCGGTGGCGCTGCCCGACAACGCCGCGCCGATCCGGGAGCCCTTCGCGCTGGACGTGCCGGTCGACGAGATGCTCACGCCGGGCACACCGCCCGAGGCCCAGCGCATCCGGAGCCGCCCGCGGATCACCATGGACAGTCCCGTCGGCCCCCGGCAACGGGACTTCGCGCAGACCCTGCTGGCCGACAGCACGTTCACCTGGATCGGCGGGGTCAAGGAACGCCGCACCGCCGCCGAGGCCGCGCTGGCCGCCGCCGCCGGGGGCGACGCGGTGCTGGGCCGCCGCGGGACGGAGGACGGCCGCGCGCTGGAAGCCGTCCTGGCCCCGCAGCGGGTGTCCAACGACCGCGGGGTCACCGAACGCGGAATCGCCACGCCCGAGCAGGTGCACAAGCGGCGCTGGCGGGACCGGAGGGGCACCGTCGTGTCCACGCTGGGCCTCTACGACCTGAGGGTCGTCGACGTGCGGCACTCGCCGTCCACCGAGCGGGCCCGCAGCGAGGTCGTCTACGGCGGCTACCTGGCCTCCGGCTCCTCCTCGAACGCCCGGGGCGCCCAGGCCCGCGGGGGATTCGAGGTGAACGACTCGTCGCTGACCGCCCAGGAGCTGGAACGGTCCTCGCGGTACCCGACGGGGTCGGGCGGGATCTACGGCGGCTACCAGGTCGGCGCCCGCGAGACCGAGGCCCGGGCGACCCTCGGCGCGCGGGAGACGTTCAACGACGGGTCCGGCGGCAGGTCGTTCGTCGTGAAGGCCCGTGGCGTGGTCACCCATCGGGCGACGTCCTGGGAGAGCAACCAGCTCCTCGACACCGTGCACACCCCCACCCGCCGGACGGCGACCCGCTACGTCGACCTGCCCGACCACGTGTTCCTCTCCGTCGGAGAGGAACAGATGCGGGCGTGGGGGCTGCTCCCGGCGGAGGAGAACCGCCCGCACCAGGCCCCGGTGGACCTGCAGGTGCCGCCGACGCTGCGCGGTGACGACCCCGTCGGCGGGCTGGGCTGGCCGACCGACGACGGGCTGCGTGCCCCCCTGGGGGACATCGAGCGGCAGCTCCGGAGGCACTTCGCGGGCCGGCTCGACGCCGAGGACGTCGCGCTGATCGCCGAGCGCCTCACCGATCCGCAGCGGGGTGTCTCCGCAGCCGACCTGAAGGGGCTGCACAGCAGCCTCGGCGGGGACGGGGTGCCGCTCGCCGCCTCCCGGCGGGGCTTCTTCGTCCACCACGACCTGTCCGCGCACCTGTCGTTCGTGCCGGACACCGCGCCGGGCGCCACCCGCGTCGAGCAGGTCGTCCACGACGGACACGCGCCCAAGGTCGAGCAGTACCTCGCCGACCAGGTGTCGTCGACGTCGGCGCACACCTCCGGACCGGTCGCGCAGGTCGGCGGCGCACTCGGCGGCCGCGGCGGCAGCGGGGGCGAGGACCCGTACTACGGCGGCGGCTCCGGTGGGCTGGGTGCGTCCTCGTCGCGGACCGACACGCACACCGACACCACGGCCGACACCGTCCGCGGGTGGCGCTTCCTCGGCTACGACGGGCCCACCGCGATCATCGGGCAGACCGGTCGCCTCGCGCTGACCGTCGCCCGCGACGGCGAGACCATCCCCGGGCCGACGTCGGCGCCGTTCACGCTCCGGCACCGCGTACCCGCGGCCTTCCTGTCCTCGCTGCCGGACCTTCCGCAGCCGCCGCCGGACCAGACCCGCCCCGCCGCCCCCGGCGGTGACGCGCCGCGGATCGACCCGGACACGACGATGGGCACCGTCCGCACTGACGGCGTCGCGATCAGCCGCGCTGTGCAGGACCACCTCGCGACGGTGGACGTGCCGGACGCGTTCCGCCGGCCCGGCGAACCGGGCCGCCACCAGCTCGACGTGCTGTTCTCGCCCGAGCACCTGGACTCCTGGATCCCGTCGATGCTGAAGGGCCCGGCGACGTTCCCGCCGGTCGTGCACCCCACGCAGGTGGGGGTGACGCTGACCCCGCGGATCTCGGTGACCCCGTCGTCCCTGCACACCGACGGGGTGTCCGCTGCGCTGACCCTCGGCGCCGAGTCCAACCTCCACATCGGGAACCAGACCGCCTCGTCGCAGAGCCACTCCGGTGACGTCGTCGGCTCGGTCATCGGCGAGGGCCGTGACGTCGGCAGCAGCCGCGGTGACGCGCGCGCCGAGGGTGCGGCGGGCGCCGCGACCAGCAACCGCGGCGGTCAGGCCCCGTTGGCCGCCCGCGAGCACGAGACGAAGCTCGGTGATCCCGTCCGGCTGCTCGGCGGCCGGTTCGAGTACCGGGTCGACCTGGAGCTGAACCGGCCGGGCCGGGCGCCGCAGACGTTCACGGTGCCGACGGTGACCGGCCGCGGGATGCAGCTCTTCCTGGCCGAACGGCACGCCGCGGACCTGCTCGGCCCGATGCCCGAGACGGTGCGCACCGCGATGGAGCAGGAGAAGGCCCGCGCCGGGGAGTGGCGGACCGCCGACGCCGCCCTGGTGGAGCTGCAGCGTCGCAACGACCAGCTGTGGCTCGACGCCGGTCCCCGCGGTCGCGCGACCCTCGCCCGGGACCGAGCCACCGAGATCGCGGCGATCGACGCCGACCGCCGGGCCGCCGCCACCCGGTTCGAGGAGGCGGCCCGGGCCTGGGCACGGGCCAAGACCGACCTCGACCGCCGCGTCCGTGAATGGGTGAGCCCCGGTACCGGCCGCGACGATGCCGTCCCGCCCCCGCCCGTGCGTCCGGCCCCGCCACCCCCTCCGGACCGCCCGGCCCCGCCGGTCCCTGCGCCGGCCCGGGACGTCCCGCCGCCCGCACCGACACGTGCTGCCCCTCCGCCGCCGAGCGATGCGCCGCCGCCCCCGGCCGTGCCGCACCCGTCGGTGCCCGAGGTGCCCACCGACGCCCAGGCCGCGGCGATCGGCCGGGCCCTGCAGGTCTACGACCGCCCGTCCGGCCCGGACGAGGTGCGCGAGGCGTACACGCAGTGGCGCGGGCGCGGCGAGCCGATGCCGCGCGGCGGCGACTGGTCGCTGGCCGCGGCCGTCGCGAACCCGGACCGGGCCGGCGACGGACCCGGGGCCCACGCGATCGGTGTGGAGGCGGAGTTCCTGCGCCACCGGCTGGTCAACCTCGAGGAGTACGTCTCCTCCGGCGACGAGCTCGCCGGCTCCGCGGCGCTGACCGCGGTGGCCGAGATCGGCCCGGCGGGGATGACGCTGGAGCTGATCACCGAGCCGGCTCGCCTCCTCGACGGCGACGTCGACCGGATCCCCGTCGAGGAGAGCACGGCGGCCCTGGACGGGGTGCTGAACCGGCTGGCGGCCATGACCGGGTCCACGCCGCTCTCCACCATCTTCCCCTCGCCCGAGTACCGGCTCTCGCCCGATGCCGACGGCGTCCGGGTCGAACCGACGACGGGGGGCGTCGGCGTGGCGGTGTCGCCCCACTACACCGCCGGGACCGCCGTCGCGGGTCTCGCCGACCTGCTGACGTGGTTGTCCGGTCGTCCGGCAGCGGTCGACGTGTTCCCGGCCCGCGCGGCGCGCCTGCACCTGGCGGACGGGTTGGACCTGGGACGGCGGCTGGCCGAGGAGATGGCGACGGACCCGGCGTTCGCCGGTCGGGCGCCGCACACCTGGGCCGCGACCCGGGCGGCCGTGCACGGCACCGTCGCCGCGCTGTACCTGCAGTTCGCGGCCATGGCACAGCATCTGCACGCCAATGCCGGGGTGTCGCTGACCAAGAACTTCTCCGCGTTCAACCTGCGGCACTTCCCCGACCACGTCGTCGAGGGGACCGGCCCGGAGGGCGCGGCCTGGCTGCGCCGCCACTCGGCCACGGTGATGGACCGGTTCGCCTCGACGTTCCGTGCGGTGGACACGGGCGAGGGGCGCGGTGACCCCGACGCCGGCCTGCTCGACCGACGGCTCCCGCCACGCTGGAGAGACGACACCGAGCGGAGCACCGCGACCCTGCGCGACTGGTTGTACGGCGGGTTCGGCGACGACCCGCACCGGCGCCGGGTGGGTCCCGACGAGGCACTGGGCATCCACACGGTGCTGCCGGAGCTCGACCACAACCGCGCCGCGAACGGCACCCCCCGCCTGGACCCGCCCGCCGCCGTCGGGGAGATGCGCCAGGAGGGGCCGCGCTCCCTGCACGTCGGCGGGTCGCCCTTGGCCGGCCGCCAGGACGTGCTGACCGGCATCCGTGAGATCGGTGCGGCGAGCCGGAACGCCTACGCCGCGGCGGAGGCACTGCGCGTACAGGAGACGATCGAGGCGACGCCGTTCGCCGCCCCGGGGACCTGGGCCCGTGCCGTGCGCGGCGAGAGCCTCGGCGCCGGGGTCGCCGCCCACGAGACCTGGCGGGGGAGGCCGACGGTCTCCCCAGGCACCGACCCCACCCGGGTCCCGGCGGCCGTCGCCGAGGTCGAGAACGCCTTCGGTGCCCGGCTGGCCCCGGTCGGGGACGGGCCGGCGGCGTTCACCACCGTCGTCGACCGGGTCCGCCACGCCGGCCACGGGGCCGACGCGATCGTCCACGCCTATCCGGCGGCAGCCGACCCCCGTCGTTCCTACGGCCGCGACGAGTGGGTCGGGCCGGTGCGCCGTGTCTGGAACCTGGTCAACCACGAGGGCACCGTCTGGATCGTCGACCCGCGGACCGGTACGGCCGCCGTCGCCGGTCCCGACTCGATCCCGCGGACCGGCCGGGTGTTCGCCGTGGGCGCCGATCCGGATGCGGCCCCGATCCGGTTCGCCTCCGACGACGCGTCCGGGGCCGCTGCGAGCTCCCCGGGAGCGGGGGCCCGCCCCGAGACCGGCCCGCCCGGCGACGGCCCGGACACCACGACCGGGCCGCCCGCCCCCACCCGGTCGTGGCGGCCGGGCCCGTTGTGGCACACGGACGGGACCACGGCCGCCGCCCCGCAGCTGCCGGACCCGCTGCTGCCCGCGCAGTGGGAGGCACGCCGCGGCGACGCGCCGTCCGGGACCGCGCACACCGAGCTCGTCCGCGTGCTGCGGCAGCCGGACGGCACCCTGACCCCGCAGGGCAACCCGGTGACCGTCGACGTACGCCGGATCGAGGTCGAGCCGGGACGCTGGGTGCGCGAGCTGACCCTGCCGCTGCACCTGGTCGGGGACCCCGCACACGTCGCCCGCGCCACGGACCTGGCCGCACAGGCGCTGCGCGAGCACGTCGACGGCCGCTACGAGCTGCCCGGCGGCGACCAGCTGCACCTGCGCATCGAGCCGTCCACGCGTGCCGACGCGAACCGCGTCCTGGTGACCTCCGAACCGGACTACACCGGGGCGAACTCGACGTCGCTGCACTGGCGGCTGGAGCACCTCGAGCGCGGCGACGACCCCGCACTCGCGGTCGGCCGCACGTTCCACGAGCTGCTGCACCGCGTGGGTCTGCCCGACCGTTACCGGGTCCCCGGTGCCGTCCTCGGCGGGGCCGTCGACGCGACCGGCGTGATGGGCACGGACTGGCGCAGCACGCTGCTCACCGACGCCGACCTGGCCCGGATCGACCAGGTCGCGCGCCAGGCCCCCACCCACGATCTGCCGCTGCCGGGGTCCAGGAGCGCCGCACCGCCGGTCGCGGGGAGCCCGGCAGCGCGCCGCGGTCCCGACGGGGAACCGATCGCGCCGGACTCCTTCGACTGGGGCCCGGTCCCGTCCGGCGACCGCGACAGCACACCCGGCTCGGAGCACCCGTACGACTCCGCGTACGACACCGACTCCGCGTACGACACCGACACCGCTCACGGGCCCGACGACGCGACCCGGCTCACCGTCGCGTTCGGCGAGGGTGACCACCGCGTGGACCCGACCGGGCGGGTCGCCGTGCAGGCCGCCACCGACCGGTGGATCGACGACGTCGTCGCGGCCCGCAACGAGGGCCGTCCCACTCCCGCCCTGACGGTGACCGGGCACGGCAACGGCTCCCGGTCGGCGTCCCGGGCGTGGGCCGACCGCACCGCTGCGGAGCGGACCGGCCTCGACCGGGCCCGCGCGGTCGAGGCGATCGCCCGGGCCCGCCTGCGCGCACGGATCGCCGACGGCGGGACCGACGGGCTCGCGGAGCGCGACTTCCGGATCGTCGCCACCGGGACGGTGCGGCCGCCGTCGCCCGGGGCGTCCCCGGCCGAGCACCGCGTCGCGGTGCTGGGACACGACACCTCCGACGTCACCGCCGTGGACTCGGTGCACGACGTGCCGTTCCGCAGCGGCGCCACCCGCCTGGACGCCGCCGCCCGACGCGAGCTGCAGAGCATCGCCGAACAGGTCCGCGAACGGGCCCGCCTGGCCCGCGCCCTGGGGCTGCCGCCGCCCCGCCTACAGCTCGTCGGCGACGGCATCGGACACCACGCCGACCGGCTCCTCGGCGCCGTGCGCCGGCAGCTGGGCGACGCCGACACCGACCGGGCGGGCCGCCCGCGCGACGACGTCGCGCACCGTCGCGCCACCGGCCACGCCCGCGCCACCGCGGCCGCCGTGTACCTGCGCGGCCTGCTCGCCGACGTCGAGGGCGGGGTCCGGGTCACCGCCCGGTCCGCCGTCGACGCGCCCGACGGCGTCGTCCCGCCCCCGTCGCGCGGGGTGCAGGCGCTCGTCGACCAGCCGGTCCGGCGCACCGTGATGGGCGACCCGCAGGGGCGTCACCTCGCCGACGTCCCGCGCCGGGTGCACGTCCCCCTGCTGAACGGCCGGCTCGACTCCCGGAGCCTGCGGTCGCTGGCCGCGTGGGCGCAGCGGACCGGTGACCCCGCCGCCGTGCACGTCTGGACCGACGCGGGACGACTCACCGAGACCGCGCGGGTCAGCCTGGACCGACGCGGGTTCACCGTCCGCGACGTCGCCACCGAGTTCCCCGCCGGAACCCGCGCCTCGGACCGCATCCTCAGCCGCCTGCTCACCGACGACCTCGACCGGGCCGGCGCCGACGTCGCCGTCGCCGTCCTGCACCGCGACGGGGGCATCTGGGCCGAGCCCGGTGTCCTCCCGGACACCCTGGAGCCGCTGCCTGAGGTGATGCCGCTGATGCCCCGCGGTCTCACCGACGGCGAGCCGCTGTTCCCCCTGCTCACCCGCCCCGACGACGGCTCGGGAACGCCGCCCACCGGGTTGATGGTCGCCCCGCCCGGGTCCCCGTTCCTCGGTGCGCTGCTGGGCTCCCCGCGCCTGGCCGAGGACGGCTTCGTCGCCGGCCGTCTGCACGGGTACCTGGAGACCCGGGGTCTGGTGGACCTCGACGCGCCCCGCGACCCGAACGCGGTGCGCGCGCTGCGCGACGACCTGGAGTCGGGCCGCTACCGGTTCGACGACGACGTCCTGGCCCCCTGGACGGGCCCGGACCCCGGCCCCCGGCGCGGCGCCGGGCCCGCCGGGACGGGATCGGCGACCCGCACCGCCGGCCCGGGGCCCGACCGGCTGCTGCGTGTGCGGACCGTCGGGGCCGACCAGCGCCGCGCCGTCGCCGAGCTGATCGACGAGATGGTCCCCGGCCGCCACCGCCGTCGGGAACCGGCGGTGGCCGAGCAGCTCGACGAGATGCTGCGTGCCCGGCCGGAGGCGCTGCACAGCGGCCTGCCGTTCGACGTCCGGGTCGGGGGCCGCGTCTTCGAGGCCGTCGTCGCGATCGACCAGGACCCGGCCCGGCCCGGCCCGGTCCGCGGCCCCGACGCCCCGGCCGCGACCGACGGCACCGAGCAGATCCGCCGGGGCACCGCCACCTACGTCGAGGGCCTCGCCCACACCTCCGGCCTGTCGGTCCCGGTGGTCGGCACCGGCGGCTCCATCACCGGCTTCGGTGGCGGCGGGGTCACCCTCGGCGGCAGCGACACCGTGCACCACCGCACACGCAAGACCGTGAACGTCGACATCGGCTACGACGGCAAGCACCCCCCGGCCGGCGACGTCCCGGTGCGGTTCACCGTGACGCTGCGCGACGACACCGGGGCCCTCGTCGGACCGGGCCCACGTACCCTCGCCGGCACCGCGAGCGGCTGGTTCGACACCGCCGACCGCCGGTCCGGCGGGCGCGTCCCCGCCCGGCTCGACGGCACCGCCGGCCCCGCACTGTCCAACGCCACGGTCCTCGACATCCGCACCCCCGGCGTCGACGCAGCACTGGCCCGGCTGGCCGGCCAGCTCCCTCCGGAGCTGGTCAGGCCCGGGACGCCGGGACACAACCGGCTTGCCCACTTCCTGTCCGACAACACCCTCACCCACCACTTCCAGCGGCTGACCGGCGGCTGGATGAAGTCCGACGAGCTGAGCGTGGGCGGTGGCCGGTCGGCGTACGTCATGGCCCGGCTGGTCCCCAGGGCCGGGTCGTGGCGCGGCCCGATCGCCGGCAAGACGACGCTGTCCCAGCGCATCGACTGGGGCGTCGAGTCCGGCCGCAGCCGGGGCCGCGGTGTGTCCGGTGAGCTGCGCGGCGGCTGGCGGGTCGCCCCGAAGTTCCTGTTCCTGAACCTGGGTCCCTATGTCGGTGCGGGCTGGAGCCACCGCCGCGGGTGGTCCGCCAACCACATCAGCGCCTCCCGGCGCAACGTCGACCAGACCCGCCTGCAGGCCTTCGACGTCGACTTCGACCTGGAGATGAAGGTCGCCTGGGGTTCGACGAGCGAGACCGCCCCGCCGGTGCGGGTGCCGGTCGAGACGCTGCTCGCCGACGACCCGCACAACGCCCGCGACGCGGGTCTCCCGGTGCCCGACGAGATCCGCGACGCCCCCCGCTCGGCCCGCACCGACACCCTGCCGCCCTACCTCGCTGCGGGCCGCGGCATCGGTCGCGCCCACGTGCACTCCCTCGGCGACGCCCCGGCCCGGCTGCGGGAGCGGATCGAGCGGATCGCCGCCTCCGAGGAGGGCGGCATGGCCTCGCTGGTCGACCACGACGGGGCACACCGCACCGCGTCGAAGGCCGGCACCGTCGAGGGCTTCGGCGAGAGCTGGCGGATGCTCGACCACCAGACCACCCACGCCGTCCTCGGTGCGACGGCGGACCAGCTCCACGACGGCGGCGTGCACCTGCTGTTCGCCCGGGACGGCGTGCGGCACACCGAGTATCTGCACGTCCGCGTCGACGCGGAGATGTCCGGCGTCGTCGACGAGGGACCGCGGGCCGGCGTCGCCGCGAAGAGCAGCGCCGGCCACCGCACGGAGTCCACGGCGAGCGCGGCCAGCGCGTTCGACGCCGGCTTCGGCGCCCGGTTCGGCCTGAGCTTCGACGTCGGCCCGATGTACCTGGGCGGGACGGCCCGTGCCGGCTACGCCCACGGCGGCGACGCCGGGAACGCGGTCGGCACCGTCACCGGCCGGCGCAGCGTCGGAGGCCCCGGCGGCGACGCGCACCGCGTCACCGGACTCAACACCTACCGCGTCACGGCGGAGAGGTTCTCCGTCACCAACGCGTTCGGCCGGGTCACCGGCATCGGCCGGCCGGGCCTGCAGGCCGTCGAACGGACCCCGGTGCCCGACGTCGCCGAGCCGCCCGTCGCCGAGCCGTTCGCCCTCGACGTGCCGAAGGAGGAGATGCTGCAGCCGGGGACGCCGTCGCGTCTGCAGCGCGTCCCGATGCCGGGCGCACCGACGGCGACCCCGATCGGACGGAACAGGACCAACCTCGCCCCGACCCTGCGACCCGACACGATCCTCACCTGGGTCGGCGGGGCGGCCGCCCGCCGCGCGGCGATGGAGCAGGCCTTCGACGCCACGACCGGGGCCGGGGTGCTCGCCCGGTCCGGCACCGACGACGGCCGCGCCCTCGACATGACCTTCGGCCCGGAGCGGATCGCCAACGACCGCACCGTGACGCAGAAGGGGATCGGGACACCGGTCTTCGTGCACAAGGGTCGCCTGTTCGACCAGCGCGGCACGGGGGAGGGCGAGCTGATGCTGTTCCGCCCGCGGATCCTGTCGGTGGACCACGCACCACCCGTCGACCGCTCCCGCAGCGAGGTCGTCTTCAGCGGTGGCCTGGCGTCGGGCAGCAGCAACCGCACGCACACCGTCACCGGGACCGCAGGCGTCGAGGCCAACGACACGGCGCTGACGGCACAGGACATCGCCGCCGCGAACGGGCACCCGACCGGATCGGGGGGCGTGCACGGCGGCTACCGGGCGTCGCACCGGGCGGGCCGCTCGCGCGGTACGTCGGGGGCCAGCGAGACGTTCCACGACCTGGGCAGCAGCCGTTCCTACGTCGTCGTGATGGACGGGGTGTTCAAGGCGACGGCGCGCACGACGGCCACCAACCGGGCGCTGGACCTGTTCCGCACGCCCACCGAGCGGACCGCGACCCGCTACGTGAACCTGCCCCGGCAGGTCTACGTGTCCGCGGGTGAGGCACAGCTGCGGGACTGGGGCCTGCTGCCCCCGGAGCTGCCGCGTCCGGACACGGCCGACGTGCCGCTGCAGGTGCCGTCGCGGCTGCGCGCCGCGTCGCCGGTGGGCGGCCTCGGCTGGGCCATGGACGAGGGCGTCGCCGGACCCCTCGCCGACCTGGCGGCGAAGATCCCCGCGCACTTCGACGGGGTGCTGTCGGAGGCCGACATCCGCACCGTGACCGAGCGGTTCACCGATCCGCAGCGCGGGTTCACCGCCTCGGACCTGAAGGGCATGCAGGACAGCCTGGCCGGCAACGGCCTGACCTTCACCGGCTCCCGCGGCGGTGTGGTCGGCCACCACGACCTGACCGGGACCCTGCGGTTCGTGCCCGACCCGGCGCCGGACGCCGCGCGGGTGGAGCGGGTCGTCCACGACGGGCACGCGCCCAAGGTCGAGCAGTACCTCAGCGACCAGCGGATGAGTGTGACCGCGGTGTCGTCCGGGCCGAGCGCCGACATCGGTGGCAGCGCGGGGGGCCGGGAGGGCTCCGTCGACGGGAGCCCGCACTACGGCGGCGGGCTCGCCGCCGGGGGCGCATCCTGGTCGTCGACGAGCCACCGCCCCGACGCGACGGCCCACACCTACCGCGGCTGGCGCTGGCTGGGGTCCGACGGCCCGACCGCGATCCTCGGCCGCGACGGACATCTGGAGCTGTCGGTGTCCCGGGACGGGACGACCACCCCGTCGCTGGCCTCGGTGCCGTTCACCCTGCGTCAGCGGGTCCCGGCGTCGTTCCTGTCCACCCTGCCCGACCCTGCGGTCCCGCCGCCGAACCAGATGCGTCCGGCGGCGGCGGTCGACCCGGAGACCGTCCTCGGCAACATCCGCGGCGACGCGCAGCGCGCCCGGACCGCGTTGCAGCAGGCGTTGCGGGCCGCGGACGTCCCTCGGGCCTGGACGGCCCCGGGGGCGCCCGCCCACCACGCCCTCGACGCGATGTTCACCCCCGAGTACCTCGACCCCTGGATCCCGCTGCTGCTGGACGGCCCGACCGACCTGCCGCCGGTCGCGCACCCGAGCCTGCCCGGCTCCACGCTGACGCCGCGGCTGCGCATCGTGCCCGAGTCGCTGCACACCGAGGCCGTGTCGGCCCAGCTCGGGGTCGGTGCGGAGTCCAACTCCATGACCTCGACGGTCGCCGGTCCCTACAGCGAGGTCTCCAGCGGTGTCCGGAGTGGCCTGGTCGGGGACGGCCGTACCGTCGACGAGTCCCGCGGCGACCTGCGCGGCGACGCCCAGGGACAGTCGTCGGCCAGCAACCGGTCCATGCAGCTCCCACTGACCGGACGCGAGCACGAGACCAAGCTCGGCGGCTCGGTCCGCATCCTCGGCGGCTCCTACCGCTACGAGGTCGGGGCGGTCCTCACCCGGCCCGGTCGCGCCGACCTGGACATCACGGGCACGGTCCGGGGCGGGGACCTGCGCCTGTTCATCGGCGAACGCGACGCCGAGGCGCTGCTGGGGCCGATGCCGGCCGAGGTGCGTGCCGCGATGACCGACGAGAAGGTGCGCGCCGACGCCTGGCGCGCCGCCGACACGGAGCTCGTCGCGGTCCAGCACCGCTACGACGAGCTCTGGCTGGACACGCCCGCGGAGGACCGCCGTCGGCTGGAGAGCCTGCGTGGTGAGGCGACCGGCCGCATCGCGACCGACCTCCGCGTGGCCGGCGAACGCTACGCCGACGCCGCCCGCGAGTGGGCCGAGGCCAAGACCGAGCTGGACCGCCGCACCGCCCAGTGGGTGCAGCAGCGTCCGGTGGCGCCCGCGCCGCTGCCGCCCCGCGCGCGGCGGCTGGGCACGATCCCCGAGGACGACGAGCCCCCGGCGCCCACCCGGTCGGGGAGGAGCACGGCCCCGGGAGACCCCGGGACGGTCGTGCACCAGCCCTTCCGGGCACCGGAGACGCCGACGCGACCGCAGATGGACGCCATCCGCGTCGCCCTGGACGGCCGTGGGCTGCGCTCCAGCCGGGACGACTCGTTCGAGATCTACCAGCGCTGGCGCGAGCAGGGCCTCCCGGTACCGCCGTCGCCGACCGAGCTGGCCCGCGCCGCGGTCGAGCACGCCGACCGCAACGGCCACACCGCCGAGGGACGTCTCGCCGCCGCGATCACCGACCGGGACGGTCGGCCGCAGCCGTTCGTGACGCCGGACCGCTGGGCACACCTGCTGCAGGGCGACCCCGCGGACGCCGCCGTGGCCGTCGTGGAGACCTGGCACGGGACTCCCCGGCTACCCGACTCGGACCACGGCCGCGTGGCGGAAGACGTCGTCGCCGCGGGACTCGGCACCGAGCTGACCACCGTCGGGGTGGGCGCGGACGCGTGGGCCGCGGTGTCCGCGGCCGTCCGGGGCGCGGGACACGGCGCCTCGGCCGTCGTGGAAGCCGCCCGGGAGACCGGCCGGGGACCGCGCACGGTTCCCGCCATCTGGGTGCTGCTCCAGGACGGGGACACCCAGTGGCTCGTCGATCCGCGGGCCGGTACCGCGACGCGGGTCGGGCCGGACGGTCTGCCCGCCGTCCGCGAGGTGCGCGCCGCCGCGGTCACCGGCGGTCGGGCGCCGCTGCCGCTGCCCAGCCACTCGGCCGTGCCGGAGACCGCGCCGACCCCGGAGCCGACCCCGGAGCCGACCCCTCGGCCGGAGCCCGCCGTCGCGGACCCCGCGGCGGACCGGTCCGGCCCCGCCGGGTCCTCCTTGCCCCAGGGGGATCGCCCCGGCGACCCGACCGAACCCGGTGGGTCCGGAACGCAGAGCCCGACCGTGCCGCCGTTCGTCGTCCTCGATCCCGGCGCGGTGGGCTCCGCCACGACGACGTCGTCGGCGCCCCGGACGGTGGACGACCTGGCCTGGACCTACTCCGGATCCCGTCCCACCGCCGCCGCCGAGCTGCACGAGGCCTGGCACGGGCAGCCGCACGCCCCGCGCGAGGAGCCGTCCGGGCCCGTCGGTACCCGTCGGATTCTGGAACGGACCTTCGGCGCTCCGTGGACCGCGGTCGGCACCGGTCCGGCCGCGCTCGGCGCGGTCATCGACACCGTCCGGGCCGCCGGGCCGGGCGCCGACGCGGTGGTCTGGGGCGCGTTCGAGCGCGACCCCGCCGTTCCACCGACCGGAGAGGGACACCCCCGGCTGATCGGGCCGACCCACTGGAACCTGCTCAACGACGGCGGCACGGTGCAGCTCGTCGAGCTGCGCACCGGCGACGTCGTCCCGGCCACCGCCGACCACCTGAGCTACCTGGGCCGGGTCGAGGCGGTCGGGACCGGCGCCGACGGCGTGCCGTTGGTCTTCCCCCGGACAGACCACCGGTCCGTTCCGCGGCCCCCGTTCGCCGACGACCCGACGGCCGTGTTCGGGCTGCACGAGCCGATCTGGCGACAGCTGCGGGGATCCGGTCTCGACGGGCACCTGGCGGTGCACGATCTCTGGTGGGGCCGCCCCCGCGCCACGCCGGACTCTGGCGCGACGCCCGCACCGGCCGCGACCCCCGATCCGGTCGGCACCCGGGCTCCGACCGAGAGCGACCGGGGTCGGAGGAACGTCCGGGACGAGATCGAGCGGACGTTCGGGTTCCCGCCGGTCGAGATCGGCACCGGCCCGGACGCGTGGGCCCGGTTCGCCGACGCGCTGCACGGCGGTGGCCACGGCGGCTCCGGGCTGGTCCGGATCGAGCACCCCGGCGACGGGCGCGTCGAGACGCTCTCCCTGCTGCAGGTCGAGGGTGACGTGCTCGTACTGACTCCGTCCGACGGCGGCGTCGTCCTCGCCGAGCACGTCGTCGTCCCCGACGATGCGCGCCTCACGGCGGTAGGGGTCACCAGCACGGGCGACCGTGTGCGGGCCGTCCCGGCCGACGAGCCGGAACCGTTCGTGCCCGGGCCATCGGTGCCCGAGGCGCCCCCCGTGGACGCGGTTCCGGCCGCCCGCTCCGGGCGCGCGGAGCCGCTGCACCGCACCGGCCCCCGGTGGCAGCAGGGGCACGAGCCTGCGGCGGACTCCGAGCAGCTGCACCGCCGCGACGTCGTCTGGGACGCCCAGCGGGCCGCGGCACCGGTGACCCTCGTGCGGGCCGACGCCATCACGGTGCTCCCGCCCGGTGAACGGGACGTCGGCATCTCCCGGTTCGCCGACCTCGCGCCGGTGGAGGTGCGCCGCTACGAGGTGTTCCCCGGGCACTTCGTCCGTGAGCTCACCGCCGCAGTGCGGCTGGTGGGTGACCCGGCCGCGGTCGCCGAGGCCACTGCGTTGGCCGTCGAACAGCTGGAGCTGCTCAACTACCGCTACCGGCTTCCCGGCGGGGACCAGCTGTACCTGAGTCTCGATCTCTCGCCCACCCGCCCCGAGCATCAGGTCGTCGTGGTGGAGGACGTGCCGTGGGTTCGCGGGCAGTCGCCCACGTCGCACCAGGAGCGCTGGCAGCTGGACCAGATCCGCAGCCTGAAGGCGATGGGGTCCGCCGTCGCGGCGCACGAGCTCTCCCACGTGTTCGGCCTGCCGGACAGGTACGGCCCGCACGGGAACGCCGCGGCCGTCGGCGGGACCGTCACGTACGGCGCCTTGATGGGCCCCGACGGCATCCTGGTGTACACCGAGGCCGATCTGGCACGCCTCGACGCCCTGTTCGGCGGGCCACAGCTGCCGAGCAGGCCGCTTCCGTCGGTCACCACGCCGACGGCCCGGGATCGGCTGGTGCCGGGCAACCACCAGTGGGCAGCGATCCAGAACGTGCTGAGGGAGCTGGGTCTCCCCGTCGTCCGGGACGATCGTCCGGAGCCGACCGCCCCGGACCACCCGACCGCGTCCGGCGATGCCGCGGCGACCGCGCGGGACCGCGCGGCGTACCACGGGAACGAGGCCTACCGCACGGCGTTGCTGGACGCCTACGACGCGTGGCGGCGGCGGACCTCTCCGCTCCCCTTCGACGTCGACACGCTCGCCCGGGCGACCGTCTCACTGGCCGAGATGCGCAACCTGGTGCGCGATCTGCTCCCGTTCACCACCGACCGGACGGACCGGTTCGCGCTGCATCGTGGGGCGTGGGAGGAGTTGGCGGGCAGCGGTCTCGACGGGCACCTGGCGCTGCACGACCTGTGGCGTGGACGCCCACGGGAGGTCGTCGCCGAGCCCGCCGCGGATGCGGTCGAGCAGACGTTCGGCGCCCCGCTGGCGGAGATCGGCACCGGCGTCGCCGCCTGGGTGCAGGTCCACAACGGCCTGGTCCACGGCGGTGACGGCAGCTCGGCGCTGGTCCGGATGCATGACCCGGCCACGGGACGGACCGAGACGGTGTCGATGATCCACAGCCGGGGAGCCGTGGTCGTGCTGACTCCGTCCGACGGCGGCGTCGTCGCCGCGGTGCGGCGGGAGCCGGGCGCCGGCGTGGTCGTCTCGGCCGTCGCGACGGGCCGCGACGGCAACCTGCTGCGACTGCACGATCCCGCGCCGGCCGACGGCGTATCCACCGACGGCGTATCCACCGACGGCGTGCCCACCGACGGCGTGCCCACCGACGTCGTGCCCACCGACGTCGTGCCCACCGACGCCGCCCCGGAACCCACCCCCGCACCCGAAGCTGCTCCCACGCCCGAGCCGGCCTACGCCCCCGCCCCGGGCAACACCCTGGCCCCAGCGACCCAGAGCGGTCCGACCACGGGCGTCGACCACGTCGTCACGGTGGCCGCCGCACTGTTGCCGCGCCCGCCCGCCGACAACGATCTCGCCTCCCTGCGGCACGCCGTCCGGGACGACGTGGGTGCCCTGCTCGACGGCCGCATCGTGCGGGTCGGCCGGGAGAAGGTCCTCGTCACCGTGGCCCCGGACTGGTCGGCGGCGACCCCGGTCCACGGTGGCTCACCCGAGCCCGCAGGCGCGTCCCGTGAGTCCCACCGGGGCTCCTCGGCGGCGACGTCGTCGTCGCGGTCGCCGATGACCCGTTGGTTCCTCTTCGTCCCGGCGGTCCCCGGTCTGTTCGGCCTCGGTGGGGTGACCCTGCCGACCGGGGCGTCGACGCACCGCACGGCCGTCCGCTCGGAGTCCGAGCAGGTCGCGATCTCGGTGACGCTGCCCGAGCGGCCCGAGGGCGGCACCGGGTTCCGGGGCATGCGTACGGTCGAGGTGCCGCTGCGCTTCAGCCTCACCAGGGTCGACGCCGCAGGCGACCCGATCGGCCCGACGACGACGGTCGGGGACCGTCCCGGTGACCCCCGGGTCTCGGCCGGGATGACCGTGCCTGTCGGGCTCCGCAGCACCGGGACGACGGTGCCGCTGCCGCCGACCCTGCCTCCGTCGTTGGTGGAGGGCGCGCACCTGGACTCCTCGACGCCCGGACGGCACCAGCGGACGGCACTGCCCGCCACCCCGGAGCGGACGCCGGACGTGGCGCGACAGCTGGCCGAGCACATCGGGTCGGCGAACCCCCACACCCTGCGTGCGCTGCGGACGGCGCTGAGCGCGGACGGCCTCGCCTCGCAGCTGCCACGGATGGCGGTCGGCCCGCGCCAGGCCGGCAGCGGCGCCGGCTGGGTGGACTCGGTGTCGTTGCTCCCCAAGAGCAACCCGCTGCTCTCGCTGTTCAGCTCGCACGGCCGCAGGCTCCAGCTGCGGGCGGTCGCCCGGGAGGTCGAGTACCTGGAGACCATCGAGGGAGCGAGCTGGTCCACCACGACGAAGGGCGCCGCGACGGCCGCCGGCGGCACCCGGGCGAGCCGGGCGGGCGAGGGCTCACTCGGGGCCGGAGCGGGCGTCGACGTCGGCCTGGTCACCGCGGCGGCCGGTCCGCTCGGGGCGGGCGGCCGCTCGGCCGAGACCTCCCACGCCCACGACCGCACGACCACCCACGAGTCGACGCAGGACCGGACGGGCCCGGTCGTGCGCTACCGCACGGTCTACGACCTGGAGGCCCGCCTCCCGGGCCAGGCGCCGATCACCTTCGACCGTGCGCTCACCGCGCAGCACTGGACAACCCCGGAGGAGGCGGCCGGCACCGGCGTCCTCCCCACGGCGGACGGCCTCCCGGGAGGCCCGTCGGCGTCTCCCGAGCCGCAGGCGACGAGCGAGAAGCTCGCCGCGATCATGCGGGACTCGGTGGCGTTGCTGCCGGGCCACCACCGGTGGTCGTGGCGGGACTCGACCTTCGCCACCTCTTTCGACGACACCCGGCTGAGCGGCGGGATCTCCGACCGCCACGAGCGCGAACTCGGCCGCACGGACGCGGTCGAGGCGGCGCTGTCGGCGGACCGGCTGCCCCGCATCACCCCGGACCTGCTCGTGGACGGGCCGCTCACCGTCGAGCTCACCCCCGAACCCGGCCGCGGCCACGACTACCACGTCGCGCTGCGGGTCTCGGCCCGGCTCGACGGCGAGCTGGTCGACCTGGGCCCCGCCCCGGAGCGCCCCTCGACCACGCGGATCGGCGAGACCGGTAGCGGCGAGCACACCGCGAAGCGGGGCTGGTCGGTCACCGGGGGAGTCGTCGGCCGGGTGTACTCGCAGCTTGCCGGGAACCTCGCACTGGCCACCTTCTACAGCAAGCTCGGGTACCACCGTTCCACCTCGACGACGATCAGGCACACCACCGGGTCCGACGTCGGGGGGGCCCGCGGCCCCCGGCTCGACGCCGACGGCGCGCCGGTGCCCGAGCCCCTGCACCGGTACCGGGCCCGGGTCGAGTACACCGTCACCGGGCACCACTGGTCCCGGCCCAACGCCCTGGTCCGGGGGGTCACCGTCGGCGGTTCCGGCCTCGGGGTCCCGACCCGTCAGGACCTGACCATCGTCGATCCCGGAGCCGCGGAGGCCGGACGTGCGCCGGGGACGGTCGTCGCTGACGTCGTGCTCGAACTGCCCGCCGGGTCCGATGCCGCCGCCGTGCGCGCCGAGCTGGAGCGCACCGTCGTACCGACCGACCGCACCGCCCTCCCCGGGATCGCGCTGAACGGGGACCCGGCGCTGCGCCGGGGCACGTCCCGCGAGCTCGACGGGATCCGGCTGCTGTCGGTGCACGGCCTCGAACACGTCCGGACCTCGGTGCGCGACCAGACCGTCGACGCCTCCGGTGACCCGGCCCTCGGGTTCGCCGACGGAGCGAACTCCGGCCTGATCGACACCGCGCTCTCGCAGAGCGCGCTGCGCGGCGACCCGCACCTGTTCTCCCGGCCGGTGCACCTGGACGGGCTCGGCTGGGCGCGTCGCCGGGCCGACACCCAGGCAGCGGCGGCGGTCTCGTTCTCCCTCCGCGAACCTCAGGTGCTGGACACGGTGTGGGAGCAGCCCTCGGGGGCGATCACCGGCGGCAGCGTCCTGGCCCGCGAGGCCGGGAGCGGCTGGTCGCTGACGAACTCGATCGAACCGGCGTACCTCGCCACGGGCGACCCGGGCGCCATCGGTGGCGGTGCCGGCAACGCGATCGGCCTGTTCCTCGGCGAGATCGGCCTGTGGGGTGGCTCGCAGTCCTTCCGGGACGGGGAGAGTGCTGCCGCGCAGACCACACGCACGATCTCCGGTGAGCCCCGGGCACTGCACCTGATCCGGGCCGACCTGGGCTCCACCGTCGCCGCCGAGGCGAGCCGCCGGGGCAACCTCGACCGATGGGAGGTGTTCGGGCGGTCCCCGGTGGGACGCTCCGCGGAGCGCTTCACGCTGCCGGGAGCAGTGCACGCCCTGGTGACGGACGAGAAGCTCCACGCGATCCGGACCCTGCAGGCGGAGGAGGACGCCCTCCGCGCCGCGGAGACCGGACCGCCCCGCCTGCCGGAGCTGGTCCTGGACCACACCCCCGGCGGGTCGATCCTGGCCGCCTCGTCGCGTCCGGCGGTCGAACCGGTGCCCGAGGGGCGGTCGCTGCCGGCGCCGGACCGGGTGGGCGGCGTCCTGCAGCCGGTCGACTTCAGCGACACTCTCCCGCTGCTGCGCGAGCAGCTGGTGCACCGGCTCGGGCCGGAGCGGGCCGAACGACTGCTCTCGTCCTCGGCCGTGACGACCCCGCACGACGGCCACCGCGAGGCGCACACCCTGCTGTCGGCCCTGCAGGGCTCGTTGCGTGACGCGATGGCCGACGGGGTGGGTATCGCGCTGAGGTTGGAGGACCGGCTCAGCGGCCGGACCTACGACCTGCGCGTCGGAGCCGAGCTGCTCGCACCGCCCGAGCCGCTGGGCGTGACCCACGGCGAGCTCACGACGACGACGGTCTCCACGTTCACCCGGACCGCCGCGCGCACCCTGCGCCGGGTCCTGGCCGAGGTCATCATGACCGTGGTGCCGGGCGGGATGTTCGTCCCCTCGACCGAGGCGGGTACCGCTCGACATGGTGCCCCGTACCTCGCGGCCGGTCTGGGGCTGGCCTACGTCGGGGAGTGGCTGGCCCAGACCCGGCAGACGGTCGAGGAGTGGGCGACGGCCCGGCAATCCTCGGAGACGGCGTCGGGGGTCCTGGCGGCACACCGTGCAGAGGTCCTGTTCGACGTGCGGATCGAGCGGCACGGTGAGCGGATCGCCGCTGCCCCCGCGGTCCGGACGGTCGAGCTCCGGTCCCTGGTCGAGGACACGCCGGCCGGTCGTATGCCGCAGGCCCACCGGCAGGTCCCGGCCTCGCGGACCACGATCCGGTCGGCGGACGAGGCCCGGCCGGACGCGCTGGCGGCCTGGCGGTCCGCGGACGCGGCCGCGCTGCCCGCCGATCCCGCCCGTGCCCGGGCCGTCGACTTCGCCGGCGACACCGGCGACCTCGTCCGGGCCGCCGAGCAGGCCGTCCGTGAGGGCGGCGGGACGGTCACCGCGGCGACCACCCGTGCCCTGCAGGCGGACCTGACCCCGAGCCGGTTGACGGCCTCGGCCCGCGAACAGCTCGAGCACGGGATGCCCCTGGTCGTCCCCACCAGCTCCGGCTTCGACCTGACCCTGCACGCCGTGCTCCCCGACACCGGCGAGCTGGTGGGGGCCAGCGACCGCATCCGGCTGGGTGGCTCCACCGCCCGGACCGGCGCGGAGCACGTCGAGTACGGGTCCGCCAGCGAGCACCTCGTCGGTGCCATGCCCGTCGTGTCCGGCGGGGTCCCGCACCCGCCCGAGTCGAACACCTACTCCGAGGGGCGGCAGCCGTTCGGCCAGGCCTCGGGCTGGGCGCTGGGCCTGGAGCCGCTGGGCGCGGCCGGGGCCGAGCACGAGCAGCGCGGCGCGACCTCCTCGGGCGGCACCGAACGCCCCGCACGCGGGCCGGGTGACGTGAGCCCGATCAGCACCCTCCACACGCACGGGACCCGGTTCAGGGTGGTCGCCGAGCCCCGGTCCGTGCCGCTCGGCTCCGGCCGGCGGACCGGCGTCGTCGACGTCGACCTCGACCAGGGGTACGTGGTCCGGCGCACCGACCGCGGCGAGAGCCTGCCCGCCGCGCTCGTGGCCGCGGTGCACCAGCTGGGTGTCAGGGACCGGGAGTGGGGCCGGGCCCGGTCGGAGCTGCGGGCCGCGGAGAGGGGCACCGGGGCCGATGCCGCCGCGAACGACCAGTCGGCCGCCGCGGAGCGCGAGCGGGCCGCCGCCGAGGCCTGGTGGTCGGCCAAGGGGAACTACGACGCCGAGCTGGCCCGGACCGGCACCCGTTCCGACAGCCCCCTCCCAATGCGAGGGGACCCCCCGCGTGACCCCGCCCCCGCCGACGGTCCTGGCGTGCCACCCGGCCCCGCGGTCCCGCCGGCTCACGAGAGCTGGGTCTCCGAGGCGGTTCCGAGCTGGGACGTCGACGGCGACGTGTCCACTCGCGAGCCCGTCCGGTCGGCCCACGAGGACGACGCCGTCCGGGCCGGGCACAGCGGTCAGTCCGCCCGGACACCCCCGACGCCGTAGGCTCCCGCCGTGCTGTCGATGTGGGACCTGCCGGAGATCCGGTCGGCCCCGCGACGGCCGGGCGTGTGGCCCACGGCAAGGACGGCACCCGGTGCGCGGCACGTGGACGCGATCCGGGACCTGGGGCGTCCCGACCCACGCGTGGCAGCGCCCCGGCCGCCCGCCCGCTGACACCACGAACCGCCCCCCGAACGGAGCGCTGTCCATGAGCACCTCCCCCGGCCACACGCCCACCCCGGATGGCGGGCCCGCCGAGCCCGAGGTCCCCGACACGGCCGAGGACCAGATCGCCTACCTCATCGACCCGGGCTGGCGGCCGACCCCCGGGCAGCCCGATCCCGGGCCGGCCCAGGTGGTGGGGGCCTGGATCCTGCGCGCCGACGGCGGGATCGAGGGGTTCCAGAGCAACCCCGACTACGTCCCGTCGGACCCCGGGTCACCGACCGACCCCGTCGACGCCGTCCTGCAGATCCTGGCCCTCGACCGGGAGGACGGCCTGCGCCCCGAGGACGAGACCATGGAGCTGCTCGACACGGTGCTGGTCGAGGCCCGGCTCGGCGTCGCTCTCGACGAGAACGGCGTCGCGGTCGTCCGGGCGGCACCCGGCGGGGGAGTCGTCCCCGTCGTCACCGCCGCCGCGCACCGCGACCGGGTCACCGGCGTCGCGTCCTGGCGCGAGACCACCGCCGCGGAGCTGGCCGCCGCCCTCCCCACCGAGGGCGTCGACATCGTGGTCAACCCCGACTCGCCCGCCCCTGCGCTGATCCCGGCCGCGAGGCTGCGCTCGCTCGTGGGCGGGGCCCCCACCGGGTGACCGGTTCGCGGGGGATCTCCCCCGTGGCGCGCGCGTGGGGTCCCGTCGTCGCTCCGCGGTGCCGGGGCCCGCACTAGACAGGGGAGGACCGCCGGAACCGACTCTGCCGAAGGGGCGCGATGGAGCCGCGACGCCGTACGGGACCGGTGCCGCGATGAGCGCGGCACTGGCCGTCTCGCCGATGGGCGGTACCGGGCACCGCAGCCTCGCCGACGCCGTGGCCGCGGCACCCGAGGGTGCCGTCATCAGCGTGGCGCCGGGAACCTACACCGAGCCCCTCGTCCTGCGGCAGGCCGTGACGATCCTCGCCGAGGAGGGCCCGGGCACCGTCCGGATCGCCCCTCGCGAGGGGGTCGCGGTGGTGCTGGCCGGGCCGCCGTCGGCGACCGCGCAGCTGTCCGGCATCACCGTGGCGGGCGCCGAGGGGGTGGTCGCGGCGGTGCTGGTGACCAGCGGGGCGCTGCAGCTGAGCGAGTGCGCGGTCACCGGCGCGGGCTGGTCGGCGGTGCTCGCCCGCGACGACGGCGCGGTGCACGCCCGCGACTGCACGCTGACCGCCCCGACGGGCGCGGGGGTCGTCGTCAGCTCCCCGGTGGGCAGCACCGTGTCGCTGTGCCGCATCACCGACGTCGGCACCACCGCGGTCGTGGTGGCCGGCGACGGCGTGCTGGACCTCGCCGCGACCCGGATCGAGAACCCCGCCGGCAACGGCGTGTTCGTCCACGAGCGGGGCCGGCTCACGCTCTCGGGGACGTCGGTGTCCGCGGCGGGCAAGCCGGCCGTCGCCGTCGAGCAGGAGGGTGCGCTCACCGCTTCCGACCTGCGGGTCACCGACACCGCCGGGGCCGGGCTGTACTTCGCGAGCAGTGCCGCGGTGCAGGTCGACGGCGCCGAGATCGGGCCGTGCGGCGCCGTCGGCGTGCACGTCGACCAGGCCTGCCGCCCGCAGCTGCGCGCGCTGACCGTGCGCGCCGCCACCGGGGCCGGGCTGCTGTGGACCGGCCGGGCCTCGGGCACCGCCACCGGATGCACCGTCGGGTCCACCGAGGGCGACGGGCTGCGGGTGACCGGGCGCAGCACCCCCGAGCTCGACGCCGTCGAGACCAGTGGCGACACCGGCGCCGGTGTCGTCGTCGACGACGGCGCCGACCCGTTCCTGCGCCGGCTGCGCGTCCTGGACGCCGGGACCTGTGCCCTGGTCGTCTCCGGTGGTGCCCGCGGCCGCCTGGAGAACGTGGAGATCGAACGCGCGGGCGCCGACGGGGTGCGGGTCACCGACGGGGCCCGCCCGCAGATCGACGGGCTGCGCCTGCGCGGCGCCACCGGGTCCGGTGTGGCCGTCGGCGGTGCGGCGTTGTCGCTGGCCGACGGCGACCTGTCCGCGGTCGGCGGCGACGGCGTCACCGCCGGCACCGGCGCCGACCTGACCCTGCAGCACTGCCGTGTCGTCGGGGCGCCGGGCGCCGGGTTCCGCCTGGGCACGGGCTCCGGCGGCACCCTCGAGGGCTGCGGGGCCGTCGACGGGGGAGCGGACGGGATCGTCGTCGCCACGGCCGAACCGGTCCGGCTGACCGGCTGCACCGCACAGGGCAACGCCGGTGCCGGGCTGCGGGTCACGGCCCCCGCGGCGTCGCTGACCGTCGAACGGCTGGCCAGCCTCGCCAACGGGATCCCAGACGCGCCGGGGCCCCGGTCCGGTGGCCAGGCCGCGGTGGCCGACGGCGGCCCCACGGAGGTCGCCGCACCCGCACCGGGCGCGACATCGGCCCGGCGGCCGACCAACGACCCGCTCGACGCCCTGCACGCGCTCGTCGGTCTGGAGGGGGTGAAGGCCGACGTCACCTCGCTGGTGAACCTCAACAAGATGGCCAAGCGCCGCGTCGACGCCGGGCTGTCCGCCCCGCCGATGGCCCGCCACCTGGTGTTCGCCGGCGCGCCCGGCACCGGCAAGACGACCGTCGCCCGGCTCTACGGCGAGATCCTCGCCCGCCTCGGGGTGCTGCGGTCCGGGCACCTGGTCGAGGTGGCGCGCGCGGACCTGGTCGCCCAGATCATCGGCGGCACCGCGATCAAGACCACCGAGGCGTTCACCAGCGCGCTGGGCGGTGTCCTGTTCATCGACGAGGCCTACACGCTGTCCAGCGGACGAGGCGGCACCGGCCCCGACTTCGGGCGCGAGGCGATCGACACCCTGGTCAAGCTGATGGAGGACCACCGCGACGACGTCGTCGTCATCGCCGCCGGCTACTCGAAGGAGATGCAGCAGTTCCTGGAGGCCAACCCGGGCATGGAGTCCCGCTTCAGCCGGACCATCGAGTTCGCCAACTACGACGCCCCCGAGCTGGTCACGATCGTGCGCAGCCAGTGCGAGCGCCACGACTACCGCCTCGCCCCGGAGGCCGAGCAGGCCCTGCTCGCCTACTTCGAACGGATTCCGAAGGACGGCACGTTCGGCAACGGGCGCACCGCCCGTCGGGTGTTCGAGCGGATGGCCGACCGGCAGGCGTCCCGGCTGAGCTCCGGCGGCGCCGTGGATCCCGCCGACCTGACACTGCTGACCGTGGATGACCTCGAACTCGCCGTCTGAGGCCGTCGCAGGTCCGGGGCTCGACCGGTCAGCCGGAGAACCCCGGGTCCTGCATCGCCGTCATGAGCTCGGTGCGCGACCGGTAGCCGGCGCGCGCGAACATCCGGCCCAGCCTGCCCTCCACACTCTTCTCGCTGACCTGGAGGATCGTGGCGATCGTCCGGTTGCCGAAGCCCTGCCCCACCAGCAGGCCCAGCAGCCGCTCGTTCTCCGCCACGACCGAGGCCCGGCCCGGCACGGTCACGCCGGCGCGGGTCATCAGGCCGCGGACCCAGCTGCGGCACAGCAGCGCGCCGAGCTCCCCGAAGAGGTCGTAGCACTCCCACAGGTCGTCGGGCCCCACGAGATCGAGCTCGCCCAGCATGCCGATGACCGTCGCCAGTTCGAGGGGGATCCCGCGCTCCCGGGCGAGCCGCAGACAGCTCTCGACGGTCGCCCCGTCGCGGTCGACGAAAGAGCGCACGAGCAGCAGGTACAGCTCCGTCCGCGAGGTTCCCAGCATCCCGTGCAGACGTTCCAGCGCCCCGCCCACGCGCCGTGCGCCGTCGGCGTCGCCGCGAGCCATGGCGATGCGCGCCACCTGGAGGTGGGTCGCCTCGGTCCCGATGAGGACACCGCGCTCCTCCGCGTCGGCGACCGAGCTCTGCAGCCGGTCCATCGCCTCGTCGAGGTCCCCGACGGCGACGTCGGCGAGGGCACGGGGGGCGGCGAGCAGATGTCGCAGCGACGACTTCGCCGCGATCGCCTCGTCCAGGAACTCCCGGGCCCGGGTGATGTCGCCCCGGGCCAGCAGCAGGAAGGCGTGGTGCTGCTGGGTCAGCTCCAGGCCCGCGTCGTGCCCCACGACGAGCCCACCGACGCGGTAGCGGCGGGCCAGGTCCTTCGCCTCGGTGGTCCGGCCCTCCAGGAACGCCAGCGAGGCCCGGTCGGACAGGCTCAGCATCTCCGGGGTCAGCCCCTCGCTCGCCATCAGTCGGCGGGCCCGGTCGACCTCGCTGAGCTGGAGCAGGAGTGTGACCAGCCCCTGGACGAAGGCCAGTTGCCGACGGGCGGAGTTGTCCTTCGGCCACAGTTCGCGGTCGGCGAGCAGCGTCTCGAACGTCGCCGGACGTCCCGCACCCAGCTCGGCCATCATCGAGATCGTGTCCCCGAGGTAGGAGTTCGCCCCCGGACCGCGCCACGCCCACCGTGTCTCGTCGAGCAGCTCCAGGGCGTCCCGCCACCGGCCGAGCATGAACAGGGCCAGCGCCCGCCACGAGGACCGGGCGGCCACGTCACCGGGGAGTTCGCGGCGGCCGTGGGCGACGGCGCGGAGCCCCTCGATGTCGCCGAGGCTGCGCATCGAGCCGAGCAGCGTCGCACCGGCGTCGATCACCCACTCCTCGGGCAGGACGTCGCCGAGGTCGTCCAGGACGGACTCGATGATCGTGACGGCGGTGGCGTAGTCACCGGTGCGGTAGCAGCTGGTGGCGTACATCCAGCGGGCCATCGCCTCGTCGGCGCGGTCGGAGGACAGTTCCGCGGCGGCCAGCCACCAGGCCTTCGTCCGGCCCGGGTCGTCGGCGGCACGGATCGTGGCCCGCTGGACCAGCTCGGTCCGGGCCCGGCCGGTGTCCAGCAGCGCGCCCGCCTCGGCGATCCGGTCGGTGAGGTAGTCGGGGTCCTCGGCGCGGGCGGCGCCCGTCCACACCGCGACGACGGCGGTGACGGCCACCCAGCGCCGCTCGTAGGGGCCCAGACAGGCGGCGAGCTCGACCGCCACCTGCGGGACCGGGAAGCGCCAGCCGCCGTCCGCCCCGCCACGGTGCAGCACTCCGGCGTCGACGAGCTCGCCGAGGTGGTCGTGGGCCTGCTCGACGCCGATGTCGAGGCTCGCGGCGAGCAGCCGGGGCAGTGCGGGCCCGAGCGGCGCGAGCAGGGCGACGGCGGTCGCGACCGGCCACATGGCGGGTCCCAGGCGACGCACCGGGCGCAGCAGCGGCCCGTCCGGACGGGGGGTCGGCCCCTGCCCCGGACCGAGGTAGGCGTGCCGGTCGGAGATCACCACCCGGCCTCCCGCCGAGAGGCTTCCCAACAGGTCCAGCACCGCCTCCGGCACCCCCCGCGTCCGCGCGAGCACGAGGTCGACCAGCTCGGGTGCCGGACGGCTGCGCAGCTGCTCGGCCAGCAGGCGCGCGATCTGCGCACGGTCGAGCGGCCGCAGCCGGTGCGAGTCGAGGACGCCGTCGCGACGCAGCGCACGGACCACCGGGACGAAGGGACGCAGGAACCCCGGGACCGGGGTCTGGACGGTGAACACCGCCCGGACTCCGGCCTCGGCCAGGGACGGCACCAGCGCGGCGAGCACCGCGACCGAGTCGGGATCGCTGCGATGCAGGTCGTCGACGAGCAGGGTCAGCCGGTGCCGGTCGAGCACCATCGCGATCGGTGCCGCCACCCGGGCGGCGAGGGCGGGGGAGTGCCGGGCGCCGTCGACCGGGTGCAGCAGCGTCGGCGGGACCCGGTCGAGGACGGCCGTGCTCCCGTCGATCACCGGACCGTCGGGGGTGTAGCGCAGGCGCAGGACCTCGCCGCCGCGGTCCCCGATCCCGGCGCCCAGCCGGTCGAGCAGGGCGGTGCGCCCGATACCCGGCGGTCCGTGCACGAGGGCCGGGCGGGTTCCGTCGTCCGGAAGGTCCGGGACGGGCAAGGGTGCCTCCACAGGGCGGTCGTCGACGACGGCGTGACAGGACGGGGGAGTCCTCGCACCGCGGACGACGAGCGGACATCGGGCCGGTGCCCGGTCTTCCCGGGGGCCGGTCGCGGCGGTGCGGATCGTGCCTCGTCGGTCGATCGTACCGTTCCGCGCTACATGTCATGATCGTCGCAGCTTGCGGGGCCGCATGACAGGGCCGCACGACAGGGACGGTGACGTGGGCAGGGAACGGATCGAGCTCTGTGGTCGGGACGAGGTGCTGGACGCTCTGCGCGGCACTCCAGGGGCGTCGTTGACGGTCCTCCGTGGCCCCACCTCCAGCGGACGGACCGCACTGCTCACCCGGATCGGTGACGAGCTGCGCGAGTCGGGTTCCACCGTCCTGTTCGTGGACGCGGTCCAGGACCACGCGGACTGGGACCGGTTCGGGGTCCGCCCGCTGCTGGCCGCGGTCCGTCGATCCTTCGAGCAGCTCGACCCCGGGCTCGAACTGCCCGGGGCGATGCGGTCGGTGCGCCACCTGGCCACCGCCGAGACCTACGAGTCGATCGCCGGGCGCTCCCGGCTGCGCGCGGAGACCGGTCGCCTCCTCGCCGCGGTCGGCGCCCGGGGCCCGGTCACCGTCGCCGTCGACGACGCCGACCACGTCGAGGCTCCGCTGTTCGTGCTCGCGGAGGCCCGACGCGCCGGGCACCGCGTGCTCGCCGCGACGCGGACGGCACAGCTCCCGACCGAGCAGGTCGCCGAGGTCGGTGACGTCGCCGACGAGATCATCGACCTCCCGATGCTGCCGGACGAGGCATCGGTGGAGATCCTGCGGCGGGCGGCCCGGTCGACCCGGGACTCGTCGACGCCCTGCGGGGCGCGCTCGGGCTGTTGTTCGGGTGCCCGGGAACCCTGATCTCCACCCTGGCCGCGTTGCGTGCGGACGACCGTGTCGTGCGCGTGGACCGCAACCTCTGCCTCCGCGACGACCGCGCGCCGATCGGGCTCCCGACCGGGCACTTCCTGGTGGAGGCGGTGCGCACCGCAGGTCGTGTCGCGGAGGAGCTCGTCGCCCTCGCGGCGGGCCCCACCGGGCTCCGGATCGCCGACCTCGACGCCGTCGCCGGGGCGACCGGGCGGACCGCGGTGGGCTGTGGCGCCGTCGTCGACGCCCTCGCCGCGGAGTCCGCGCTCGAGTGCGACTTCCGGGGGCGCCTGACACCGCTGTGCCGGGCGCTGGGGACCACGGTGCGGGCCGGGCCGGGGGAGGACGCGCTGCGCGACCTGCACGTGCGGATCGGCCGCCGGCTGCAGTCCACGGTCGAGCTCAGCGGCCGCGACGACCTGTCCGCACTCGCCGACCACGTCGCCGCGGCCGGAACGGCGTGGCCCGCCCAGCAGCGGCTGACGGTCGTGTTGCACGACGAGGCCGTCCGCGTCGCCGACAGCGACCCGGACCGCGCGATCACCCGTCTCCGGTCCGCGTGGCGGCACGCCGGGCCCGGACACGGCCGGCGTCGTGTGCAGACCGAGCTGATCCGCACGACCCGGGCCGCGGGCCGCTTCGACGAGCTGGCCGACTTCGTCGCCGACGCCGTCGACGAGGGTGGGTACCGGACGACGGGCTCCCGCACCGAGCTGACCGCGGCCGCCGCGCTCGCCGCCCTGCAGCTCGGCCGCCGGGTGAGCACGCCGGTCCGCTCGGCCCTGGCCGGGATCGGGGACCCCTACTGCCCGCTGGAGCTGTGCGAGCGCTGGTGGCGCGGTGACCACCTCTCGATCGGTGAGCTGGTGCGGGGCTTCGCGCCGCTCGCGCCCGGCGGGCCGGTGTCGACGCTGCGGGACCTGTCCGCGGACTCGCTGCGGGTGCCCGCGGACGTCCGGCACGCGTACTCCCGGCGGCGGCTGGTGCCGCTGCTCCGGTGGCTGCAGGGACCCGGCTACCGGCCGCCGGCCGAGGGCCCGTTCGCGGCGTTCGAGCGCATGATGATCGCCTACGGGGACGGGCGCTGGAACCGGGCGTTGTCGGCGGCCCGGCTGCTGCAGACCCAGGAGTCCGCGGACCTGGTCTCCCGGCCGTGGGCGGCGCTGGCCGCCGCGGCCGTCCATCGCTACCGGGGCCGGGAACGGCGTGCACTGGCGTGGGCGCAGATGATCCCCGAGCTCGACGACACCGACACCGACACCGCCGTGCCCGCGTTGCGGGAGTGGGCGCAGGCGCGGCTCGCCTACACCGGGGAGAACCCGCTGGAGGCGCTGCCCCTGACCTGGGCGGTGTACTGCCGCGAGCTGCGGCGCGGCTCCCCGGGGCCGCACGCCGGTGAGGTCCTGAACTGGCTGGCGATGCTCGCCCGCAGCAGCGGCGACGACGGGTGGCGGCGCCGGATCGGCGAGGCGGTCGAGGAGGCGGTCGCCGCGGAGCCCGAGTCGGTCGGCCCGGAGTACGGCGATCTGATCCGGGCGATGCTCCACGACGACCCCGCCGCCGCCCGCCGGGGCGTCGCGTGGTGGCGTGAACGGGGCAGCCTGCCGGACCTGGCACAGGCGTGCCTGCAGGCCGCCGACGTCGTCGGGGCCGAGGAGGCGGAGCCCCTGCTGCACGAGGCGCTCGCCATCGCCGACGACCTGAAGGCGGTCCGGCTCCGGCGCTCGGTGCGGCGGGCGATGGCGCGGTACGGGATCGCCGTGCGGACCCCCGAGCTCACCGAGCAGCGGCTGTCCGAGCTGGAGATGCAGCTGGTCGAGCTCATCACCGAGGGCCGCTCGAACCGGCAGATCGCGGCCAGGATCACGATGAGCGAGAAGACGGTCGAGAACCACCTCACCCGGCTCTTCGGCAAGACCGGCTGCCGCAACCGGCGCGAGCTGGTCGTCGCGCACCTGGCGGGCCGGCTCACCGGGCTGGCTCCCGAGCCGTGGGAACCCGGCGTCGGGGCCCGTTAGAGTCCGCTGCGTGACCGAATTCGTGAGCCTGTCCGTGGACGCCGGCGTCGGGACGATCCGGATCGACCGCCCGCCGATGAACGCCCTGAACCGCCAGATCCAGGGCGAGCTGCTGGAGGTGGCCGACGAAGCCGCCACCCGCGCCGACGTGCGTGCGGTCGTCGTCCACGGCGGGGAGAAGACCTTCGCCGCGGGAGCGGACGTCAAGGAGATGGCGTCGATGTCCTACTCGGACATGGCCCCGCAGGCCCGCAAGCTCTCCGCCGGGCTGGGCGCGATCTCCACCATCCCGAAGCCGACGGTCGCCGCGGTGACCGGCTACGCCCTCGGCGGCGGCCTGGAGGTCGTGCTCGGTGCGGACCGCCGCATCGCGGGCGACAACGTCAAGCTCGGCTTCCCGGAGATCCTGCTCGGCATCTTCCCCGGCGGCGGCGGCACCCAGCGCGCCGCGCGGCTGATCGGCCCGTCCCGCACCAAGGACCTGATCTACACCGGCCGCATGGTCAAGGCCGACGAGGCCCTGGCGATCGGCCTGGTCGACGAGGTCGTGCCCGCCGACGAGGTCTACACCCGCGCCGTTGCGTGGGCGCAGCAGTTCACCGCGGGCCCCGCCCTGGCCTACGCCGCCGCGAAGAAGGCGATCGACAACGGCCTCGACACCGACCTGCGCACCGGCCTGGACATCGAGTCCGAGCTGTTCGCGGGCGTGTTCGCCACCGACGACGCGAAGGCCGGCATGGCCAGCTTCGTCGAGAACGGCCCCGGCAAGGCCACCTTCACCGGCCGCTGAGCCGCACCGCCCCGCCCGGACGCGCGACGCGCCCGGGCGGGGAGCGGGTCGGCGGCGCCGTTCTGCAAAACTCCTACTCATGAGTTCGGACCCGGCGCCCACCCCGCACGCCACCGCCGAGCAGGTCGAGGCGGCCTGGCACGACCCGAAGCTCGCCAACGTGCTCTACCACGACTGGGAGGCGGGCACCTACGACGAGAAGTGGTCGATCAGCTACGACGAGCGCTGCATCGACTACGCCGTCGGCCGCTTCCGCGCCGCGGCCCCGTGGGACGGCCGCCCCTACCTGCGCGCCCTGGAGCTGGGCAGCGGCACCGGGTTCTTCCTGCTGAACCTCATGCAGGCCGGCGTCGCCGACCGCGGCGTCGTCACCGACCTCTCGCCGGGCATGGTCGCCGCCGCCACCCGCAACGCCGAGCACCTCGGGCTGGAGGTGGAGGGGGCCGTCGTCGACGGCGAGCACATCCCCTTCCCCGACGACAGCTTCGACCTCGTCGTCGGGCACGCGGTGCTGCACCACATCCCCGACGTCGAGGCCGCGTTCCGCGAGGTCCTGCGGGTGCTGGAGCCGGGCGGGCGGTTCGTGTTCGCGGGCGAGCCGACCACCGTCGGCGACGCCTACGCCCGCACGCTCGGGCAGTGGACCTGGAAGGCCACCACCACGCTGACCAAGCTCGGCCCGCTGCGGGGCTGGCGCCGCCCGCAGCACGAGCTCGACGAGTCCTCGCGTGCCGCCGCGCTGGAGTCCGTGGTCGACATCCACACCTTCGACCCGGCCGCGCTGGAGGCCACCGCCCGCCGGGCCGGTGCCGAGGGCGTCGCCGCGCACACCGAGGAGTTCGCCGCGGCCATGCTCGGCTGGCCGGTGCGGACCTTCGAGGCCGCCGTCCCGCCCGGGCGACTCGGGTGGAACTGGGCGATGTTCGCCTACCACGGCTGGCAGCGGCTGTCCTGGCTCGACGAGCACCTGCTCACCCATGTCGTGCCGCGCAGCTGGTTCTACAACGCGCTGATCACCGGGACGAAGCCGAGATGAGCGTTCGGCCCCGCCGGGGCGCCCTCGCCGTCAGACTCGACGACGTGGAGCACCCGCTGGAGCCGTTCTGGCGCGGCGTCATCGCCTACCGCCTGCTGACCCTGCTGACCGTCGTCGGCGTGACGCTCTACCACCTGCGCACCGGCTACGAGCGCCCGCTGGCCGCGGTCGCCGTGCTCGGCGTGATGGTGGCGTGGACGGCCGTGACGTCGTGGGGCTACCTCGGTGGGCTGCCCGGCGCCCCGGACCGCCGCGGCCTGCTGGCCCTGGCCGACCTCGGTGTCTGCGTCGCGGTCATGGCGACGACCCCACTGGTCGTGCGCGTCGCCCACCTCGACGAGGGTGGTCCCGGCATGGGGTCGATCTGGACCTCCGGCGCGGTGCTGGCCTGCGCGGTCGCGTTCCGGATCACCGGCGGCGTGCTCGCCGCCGCCGTGATCACGGTGGCGCTGGTGCTGTCCAAGCAGCGGTTCGGGGTGCTGGAGCTGGGCGACATGCAGCTGCTCCTGCTGGCCGGGCTGACCGTCGGGTTCGCCGCGCACGTGCTGGAGCGCACCGCCGCCCGGCTGCGCCGCCTCGTCGCCGAACAGGCCGCGACCGCCGAACGCGAGCGGCTCACCCGGGCCGTGCACGACGGCGTCCTGCAGGTGCTGGCGCACGTCCAGCGCCGCGGTGCGGAGCTGGGCGGCGGGGCGACCGAGCTGGGTGTGCTCGCCGGGGAGCAGGAGACCGCGCTGCGCGCGCTGCTGTCCGGGTCGGGGACCACCGACGCGTCCGGGCGCCGCGACCTCGCCGCCGCGCTGCGGATCCTCGCCTCGGACCGGGTCACCGTCTCGGCCCCCGGACGGCCGGTCGAGCTGAGCGGGCCGGTCGTCGACGAGGTGGAGGGCGCGGTGCGGGCCGCGCTCGCGAACGTGGCACTGCACGCGGGCCCGGACGCGCGCGCCTGGGTGCTGGTCGAGGAGCTGCCCGGGGCGGTCGAGGTCAGCGTCCGCGACGACGGCCCCGGCATCCCCGAGGGCCGCCTCGCCGAGGCCGAGGCGCAGGGCCGGATGGGGGTGTCCCGCTCGATCCGTGGCCGCGTCGGCGACATCGGCGGGACACTGAGGTGTTCTCAGTAGCGGGGTGGCAGGTCGTGGCGACACGCCGAGGGTGGTGAGATGAGCGGGAACGGGGCAGGACCCCGGTAGATCGGTTCGGTCCAGCACAGATCGACACCGTCACCGAGGTCCTGCATGTCTGATCCTGTCACCTACACCGCTGTCCTCCCGATCGGGGAGCGCACCGTGGCCTATCTGGCGCGGCTCCTGGTCCTTCAACGCCGTCGACGTGGCACCCGGCGGCGGGCGTTGACCCCGTTCGCCCAGGCAGTGCTGGTGATCCGCTGGTTCTGTGATGCTACCCGGGTCCGATGTTCGGCCGGTGACAACGCGATCAGCACTGCAACGGCCTACCGTTACCTGCACGAAGGCATCGACGTCCTCGCCGCGGCCGCACCCGGCCTGCACGGAGCCCTGCTCGCCGCCCGCACAGCCGGGCACACCCACGTGAATCTCGACGGCACCCTGA
>NZ_MCIP01000001.1:213214-214911 GCF_001932425.1 Pseudonocardia sp. Ae505_Ps2 | reverse complement strand
CCGGCCGCGGGCAGACGGTCAACCAGCGCACCGTCAACACCCTGCACTCAGCCCTTCGTGCTCTGGCCGAACGCGGAAACGCCCTGCTCAAGACCACCTTCGCCGCGTTGCGGCGAGTCACGCTATGTCCCTGGCGCACCGGCGCGATCACCGCAGCTGCGCTCGTACTACTCCACACCGAGTACGACCGCACGACATGATCAACCCGCTACTGAGAACACCTCACTGACGCTGGACACCGGACCGGACATCGGAACCGAATGGGTCATCAGGGTCCCCAGGGAGGACACATGAGCATCCGGGTGATGGTCGTCGACGACCACCCGATCTGGCGCGAGGGCGTGGCCCGCGACCTCGCCGAGCGCGGCCTCGACGTCGTCGCGACGGCCCCGGACGCGCCCGCCGCGGTCCGGATCGCGACGGCCGTGCGGCCTGACGTGATCCTCATGGACCTCAACCTGGGCGCGACCTCCGGCGTGGACGCGATCGCCGCGATCGGACAGCAGAGCCCGGACAGCCGGGTGCTGGTGCTGTCCGCGTCGGGCGAGCACGCCGACGTCCTGGAGGCGGTCAAGGCCGGTGCGCTCGGCTACCTGGTGAAGTCGGCCGGGGTCGAGGAACTGCTGGAGGCGATCCGGCGCACCGCCGACGGCGTCGCCGTGTTCACCCCGGGGCTGGCCGGGCTGGTGCTGGGGGAGTACCGGCGGCTCGCCGACGCCCCGCGCCCCGCCGACGGCGCGCCGTCGGTCCCGGCGCTCACCGAGCGGGAGACCGAGGTGCTACGCCTGGTCGCGAAGGGCATGACGGCCAAGCAGATCGCGGCGAAGCTCGTCGTCTCGCACCGGACCGTCGAGAGCCACGTGCAGAACACCCTGCGCAAGCTGCAGCTGCACAACCGCAGCCAGCTCGTCCGCTACGCGATCGAACAGGGACTCGCCGACTGAGCCCGTCCGGGAGCGGCACGGTGGGTTCCCCGCGGTGAACGGCGGCAAACGGTAACGGGGGACACCCCCATCACGAACAGGTCACGGGACCCGGCAGACTCGGAGCAGCCCCCGACGCGCGACCCCCGGAGACGCCTGTGACCGACCCGAGCGCGCTGATCGGGTACCTGCTCCAGAGCCCCTGGCTGGTGCCCCTGCTCGCCGTCGCCGTGATGTGCGACGGGCCGTTCCCGTTCCTCCCGAGCGAGCCGGTGCTCTTCAGCGCCACGGCCGCCGCACTGGCGGACGGCGACCGGTGGCGGATCGTGGCCCTGTTCGGTGCCGCGGTGGTCGGCTCCCTGCTCGGCGACGCGCTGCTCTACGGCGCCGGACGCAGCTCCCACTCCGTGGTCCGGGCCACCCGTCGCGGTGACGGGACCGGTGCCTGGATCCGCCGCCACCTGCACCGACGGCCGATCACCGCGCTGGTCGCGACCCGGCTGCTGCCGGGCGGACGGCTGGCGAGCGTGTCCGCGGCCGGCCGGGTCCGGCTGCCGCTGCGCGCGTTCCTGCCCGCGACCGTCGCCAGCGCGCTGGTGTGGAGCACCTGGATGACCGGCATCGGTGTCCTGGTCGGACCGATCACGCACGGCGACCCGCTGATGTCGGTGCTCGCCGGGGTCGTCCTCGCGGCGCTCGTCGCGTCCGTGGCCGCCGCGGCCAGGGCGCTGCTGCGGCTGCGCCGCCCCGTCGTCGCGGTCTGACCGGTCCGGC
>NZ_MCIP01000001.1:96843-213202 GCF_001932425.1 Pseudonocardia sp. Ae505_Ps2 | reverse complement strand
ACCGTGCCCATCAAACTCGCCCCCGGCCGCGGGCAGACGGTCAACCAGCGCACCGTCAACACCCTGCACTCAGCCCTTCGTGCTCTGGCCGAACGCGGAAACGCCCTGCTCAAGACCACCTTCGCCGCGTTGCGGCGAGTCACGCTATGTCCCTGGCGCACCGGCGCGATCACCGCAGCTGCGCTCGTACTACTCCACACCGAGTACGACCGCACGACATGATCAACCCGCTACTGAGAACACCTCACTGACGCTGGACACCGGACCGGACATCGGAACCGAATGGGTCATCAGGGTCCCCAGGGAGGACACATGAGCATCCGGGTGATGGTCGTCGACGACCACCCGATCTGGCGCGAGGGCGTGGCCCGCGACCTCGCCGAGCGCGGCCTCGACGTCGTCGCGACGGCCCCGGACGCGCCCGCCGCGGTCCGGATCGCGACGGCCGTGCGGCCTGACGTGATCCTCATGGACCTCAACCTGGGCGCGACCTCCGGCGTGGACGCGATCGCCGCGATCGGACAGCAGAGCCCGGACAGCCGGGTGCTGGTGCTGTCCGCGTCGGGCGAGCACGCCGACGTCCTGGAGGCGGTCAAGGCCGGTGCGCTCGGCTACCTGGTGAAGTCGGCCGGGGTCGAGGAACTGCTGGAGGCGATCCGGCGCACCGCCGACGGCGTCGCCGTGTTCACCCCGGGGCTGGCCGGGCTGGTGCTGGGGGAGTACCGGCGGCTCGCCGACGCCCCGCGCCCCGCCGACGGCGCGCCGTCGGTCCCGGCGCTCACCGAGCGGGAGACCGAGGTGCTACGCCTGGTCGCGAAGGGCATGACGGCCAAGCAGATCGCGGCGAAGCTCGTCGTCTCGCACCGGACCGTCGAGAGCCACGTGCAGAACACCCTGCGCAAGCTGCAGCTGCACAACCGCAGCCAGCTCGTCCGCTACGCGATCGAACAGGGACTCGCCGACTGAGCCCGTCCGGGAGCGGCACGGTGGGTTCCCCGCGGTGAACGGCGGCAAACGGTAACGGGGGACACCCCCATCACGAACAGGTCACGGGACCCGGCAGACTCGGAGCAGCCCCCGACGCGCGACCCCCGGAGACGCCTGTGACCGACCCGAGCGCGCTGATCGGGTACCTGCTCCAGAGCCCCTGGCTGGTGCCCCTGCTCGCCGTCGCCGTGATGTGCGACGGGCCGTTCCCGTTCCTCCCGAGCGAGCCGGTGCTCTTCAGCGCCACGGCCGCCGCACTGGCGGACGGCGACCGGTGGCGGATCGTGGCCCTGTTCGGTGCCGCGGTGGTCGGCTCCCTGCTCGGCGACGCGCTGCTCTACGGCGCCGGACGCAGCTCCCACTCCGTGGTCCGGGCCACCCGTCGCGGTGACGGGACCGGTGCCTGGATCCGCCGCCACCTGCACCGACGGCCGATCACCGCGCTGGTCGCGACCCGGCTGCTGCCGGGCGGACGGCTGGCGAGCGTGTCCGCGGCCGGCCGGGTCCGGCTGCCGCTGCGCGCGTTCCTGCCCGCGACCGTCGCCAGCGCGCTGGTGTGGAGCACCTGGATGACCGGCATCGGTGTCCTGGTCGGACCGATCACGCACGGCGACCCGCTGATGTCGGTGCTCGCCGGGGTCGTCCTCGCGGCGCTCGTCGCGTCCGTGGCCGCCGCGGCCAGGGCGCTGCTGCGGCTGCGCCGCCCCGTCGTCGCGGTCTGACCGGTCCGGCCGGTCCGACGGGCGCCCGACCCGTTCGCGTCGAACCTGCGTCCCGCGCCGTTCGGACGGTCTCCTGCGCTGCGGCACATGGCAAGCTGAGCCGTCCGGACGAACGGGGCGGGGAGAGCTGAGGACGTGCACGAGGACGGCGAGCGGATCTCGGCGGTGGCGGTGGGGCGGCCGGTCGTGCCGCCGGGGGTCGAGGTCGTGGCCCACGTGCCGCCCGCGCCCGCCGAGGGGGCCGCGGCCGCGGTCGACCGCGCCCGGCCCGGCCTGGTCCTGGTCGACCTGACCGGCCCGGAGGGCGTGGCGCCCGCGGTGATCTCCGCGGTGCTCGCGCGCGTCCCGGCCGTCGCCGTGCTCGCCGTCGCCGGTGCGGTCGCCGACCACGCCCGGGTCCTCGACGCGGTCCGGGCCGGCGCGACCGGCGTCGCGACCAGTGCGGACCCCCGGGAGCTCGCCGCCGTCGCCGCCGCGGCCGCTGCCGGGCGGCCCGCGTTCTCCCCGGGGCTGGCCGACGTCGTCCTGGAGTCGGTCGCGGCCCCCGCGCACGCGGTTCCGGAGCTCAGCCCGCGCGAGTCCGAGGTGCTGCGGCTGGTGGTCGAGGGGCTCACCGCCAAGCAGATCGCGGCCCGGCTGGTGCTGTCCCCGCGCACGGTCGAGAACCACGTGCAGCGGCTGCTGCGCAAGTTCGAGGTGCCCGGCCGCGCGGCGCTCGTCCGGCACGCCATCGAGTACGGGCTCGCCTGAACCGTCGCTTGTACGTTTCTGCGTATTTCCGTACTTTCGTGGTGTGACCGATCTCGACGCCCGGCTGCGTGCCGTGGAACGCGCCGTCGCCGACCTGCAGGACGCACTCCGTCCGACCGGCGGGGACACCCCCGCGGCGCCCGCGGACGACGTCCTCTGGGCGCTGACCGAGCTGGAGGCCCGCAGCCCCGGCGCGGTCCTGATGGCGGGAAGCGTCGCCGTCCCCGGCACCGGTGAGGTCCGCTGGCAGTACGCCCGCCCCGGCGAGGCGCTGCTCGACGCCGACTGGTCCGAGCTCGCCGGCACCCTCGACGCGCTCGCCCACCCCGCACGGCTGGCGATCCTGCAGCACGTGCTGGGCGGGGTGCACGGCACCGCGCAGCTGCTGGAGCAACCCTCGGTCGGCACGACCGGGCAGCTGCACCACCACCTGCGCCAGCTCGTCGCCGCCGGGTGGCTGGCCTCGACCCGCCGCGGCCACTACGAGGTGCCCGCCGCCCGTGTCGTCCCGCTGCTGGTCACAGTCCTGGCCGCGCACCGATGAGGGGACCCGCGATGACCGCCACCACCACCTCCACCTCGACGACCGCCGGGACCGGGCACCGCGTCGGGGCCGTGTCCGCTGTCGCCGCCGTCGCCGCCGTGCTGGCGGTGCTCGTCGGCGCCGTCGCCGGCCCGGAGCACCGGCGGCTCGGCCCGCAGACCACCGGTGACCCGGCCCTGGCCGAGCGGGTCCGCGCCGCGGCGGGCGGACACGACGGCTACCGGTCGCTCGCCGTCGCCGAGGTCACGCCGACCACGGTCACCACCGCCGGGCTCGGCCCCGCCGACGCCGGGGCACCCTTCGAGATCGGCTCGGTCACCAAGACGTTCACCGCCGCGTTGTTCGCCGACGCCGTGACCCGCGGCGAGGTGCGTCCCGACGCCCCGCTGGAGCGGGCCCTGCCGGAGCTGGCGGGCACCCCGGCGGGCGCGGTCACCCTCGCCTCGCTCGCCCAGCACCGCTCCGGGCTGCCGCCGCTGGGCGCGACCGCCGCCGCCGGGGCCCTGGCCACGACGGTGAACCTGAACCCGTACTCGTCCACGACCACCGCGCAGCTCCTCGACGACGCCCGCGCCGCCGCGGTGGACCCGCAGCAGCCGCCCACGTACTCCAACTTCGGCGTCGCGCTGCTGGGGACGGCGCTCGTCCGCGCCGCAGGCGCCGACGGCTACCCGCAGCTGGTCGCCGACCGGATCACCGGCCCCCTCGGCATGTCCACGACGACCTTCGCCGCCACCGACGCGCAGGTCCCGGACACCGCGGTCCCCGGACACCGCGACAACGGGCGCCCCGCGCCGCGCTGGGTCGGCGAGGGCTACCTGCCCGCCGGGAGCTCCACCTTCTCGACCGTCGAGGACCTCGCACGCTGGGCCGCGGCCCAGCTCACCGGCGTCGCACCGGGGACCGCCGCGCTGACCCCGACCGCGCAGGACGGGCCCGGCACGTCGATCGGCTGGATCTGGGTCACCAGCGAGGCCACCGGCGCCGACGGCGCCCGGCACCCCTACGTCTGGCACAACGGCGGCACCGCCGGGTTCAGCAGCATGGTCGCCCTCGACCGCGACGGCGGCCGGGCCGTGGTCGTGCTCGGCGACACCACCGCCGGGGTCGAACCGGTCGCCGGCACCCTGCTGTTCGGCACACCTCCGTCCGACGGCGGCGCGGGCCTCCTCGCCTGGGCGCCGGTCGCGGCCGCGGCGCTGTTCTCGCTGCTCGCGCTGCGCCGCGCGTTGCGGGAGGGGGCCCTGCTGCCGATCGCCGACGGCCTGCTGACCGCGGTGTTCGGGCTGGTGCTGCTGTGGAACCGGGGTCCGTGGGCCTCGGTCGGGGGCTGGGTGTGGGGCCTCGTGCTCGCCCCGGCAGCGGCCGCGCTGGTCCTCGCCGTGCTGCGGGGCCGCGACCTGCCGCTGCGCCCTTCCGGGCGCGCCGTCACGGCCTGGGCGGGGCTCGGGCTCTCGGCGGCGCTGGTCGCCGTGGCGGTGTGGGCGGGCTGAGACCCCGCGAGGCTCGCGGGAGCAGCGCCCGCGCCGGCTACCGACGCGCGGTGAGCCGGGCCAGTGCCGCGTCGAGCACGGCGGGCACGTCGGGCGCGGACAGCACGTCCACCGGCCGGGTGCCCGGCTCGGCGGGCACCGTCGCCCCACGGGCAGGCCCGAAGCCGGTCTCCACGGTCAGCGCCGTGGGCGTCGGGGTCAGCGACCCGGGCGCGACGCACTCCAGCAGTGCCGTCGCGTCGTGCAGGGCGACGGCGTCGCGGCCGTAGCGGCCCCGGTAGAACCGCATGTACGGGGCGATCATCGCGGCCAGCTCGGCGCCGACCGGATCGGCGTCGCCCAGTGCGGCGACCCACTCCGGGCCCGCGGCACAGCCCAGCGTGGTCTCCAGCGGCACCAGCGCGACCGGCGCGGAGCCCGCGCCGGGGTCCTGGGCGAGGACACGGTGCGCGGCCTCCGGGTCGGCGTGGACGTTGAACTCGGCCGCGGCGGTGACGTTCCCGCCGCCGATCGCCCCGCCCATGACGCCGACCCGCTCGATATGCCCCGCCAGGTCGGGACGGGCGGCCAGCAGGATCGCGGTGTCGGTCAGCGGGCCGATCGAGGCGATCGTGACCGGCTCGGTCGCCTCCTCGAGCACCCGCGCCATCAACGCGACCCCGGATCCGGCCACCGGCGCGACCGGCTCCGGCAGCGCCGCGGCGCGCCCGCCGAGCCCGTCGGAGCCGTGCACGTGCCCGGCCCGCTGTTCGCGCCGGTGCACCAGCGGGCGGGCGGCCCCGACCCCCAGGGGGACGTCCGGCCGCCCGGCGAGGGCGAGCAGCCGTCCCGCGTTGGGCAGCGTGGCGTCCAGGCCGACGTTGCCGAACGTGGCGACGACGGCCCGGACGTCCACCTCGGGACTGCGCAGGGCGAGGACGAGCGCGACGGCGTCGTCGACACCGGGGTCGGTCGAGATGATCAACGGACGGGGCACACCGGCGAGCCTACGACCGGCCCGCCGGGGCGGTCACTCGCTCCGGGTGGGCTCGTCCTCGTGCTCGGCGTCGACCTCGCGGGCGGCCGCTCCGGTGGCCCCGGAGTCGTCGGTCGTCGCGGCGGGTCGGGGGTTGCCCGCCTTGTCGGCGTCGACGCGGGAGGTGCCGCCGCCTCCGGAGGTCAGTTCGTCGGTACCGACGTCGGTGCCGTCGTCGGGCTGGCGGTGGTCGCTCACGGGCTGGCCTCTCGGGTGGGGATCGCGGTCCTCGGGAGGTACCCGTCGCCGCAGGGGTGCACACGCCTAGTGTCTGGCGGGTGCGACGTCCGCCGATCCCCGACGCCGACCCGGAGCAGGCGAAGCTGTTCAGCCTCACCTCGCTGCGCTGGATCCTGCGCCACCGCGCGTACGGCCCCTGGTACCTGCGGCGGTACTGGCGGCTGGCGAAGCTGCGGCTGCGGCACCCGCACGTCGTGCTGCGCGGCATGGTGTTCCTGGGCAAGGACGTCACGATCGAGGCCCGCCCCGGGTTCGGGCGGCTCGAGATCGGCCGGTGGGTGCACATCGGCGACGGCACCGCCCTGCGCTGCCACGAGGGCTCGATGCGGATCGGCGACAAGGTCGTGTTCGGCCGCGACAACACCGTCAACTGCTACCTCGACGTCGAGATCGGCGCGACGACGCTGGTCGCCGACTGGGTCTACGTCACCGACTTCGACCACCGCACCGACGACGTCCGGCGCCCGATCAAGGACCAGGGCATCGTGAAGTCGCCGGTCCGGATCGGCGAGGGCTGCTGGCTCGGGGTGAAGACCTCGGTGCTGCGCGGCACCCGGATCGGCCCGGGGAGCGTGCTCGGGGCGCACGCGGTCGCGCGGGGGGACATCCCCGCGGAGTCGATCGCCGTCGGGACCCCGGCGCGGGTGGTGCGGGACCGGCGGGCCGACTACGAGGCCGCGGCCGCCGAGCGTGCCGCCGTCGCCGACATGGCCCGCAAGGCCGATCGGGCCCTGCAGGCCCGGCTGGACCGGGCCTGAGCACCCCGCGGGCTCAGGTGTCGAACAGGTTCCCGGTGGGGATCTTCGGGCGGGGGAGCTCCCTCGGCCCGGCCGCGGTGGCACCGGCGTAGATGCGCGCGGTGTGCCCGGCGATCACCGGCCAGGCGAAGTCGGTGCGCAGCCGGGCCCGGGCGGCGCGGGCCCGGCGGCGGGCCGCGGCCGGGTCGGCGAGCGCGCGGTCCACGGCGTCGGCGATCCCGGGGACGTCGCCGGGGGCGAACCCGAGACCGGTCTCGCCGTCGCGGACCAGCTCGCCGAGCCCGCCCGCGGTCGAGGCGACGAGCGTCGCGCCCACCGCTGCGGCCTCCAGCGCCACGATCCCGAACGGCTCGTAGCGGCTCGGCAGCACGACGGCGTCCGCACCGCGCAGCAGGGCGGTCAGCTCGCCGTCGGGCAGGTGGCCGAGAAAGGTCACCGAGCGCGTCACCCGGTGCTGCGCGGCGCGCTCGACCAGCATGTCCTGCTGGGTCCCGGTCCCCGCGACGAGCAGCCGGGTCCCGCGGTGCCGCCGCCGGATCCTGGGCAGCGCCGCGATCAGGTCCTGGACGCCCTTCTCGTACTCCAGGCGTCCGACGTAGACGATCCGCGGCCCGTCGCCAGCCGGTGCCGCGGCGGCGCGGGACCGCCAGCGACGCGGGTCGATGCCGTTGTGCACCACGTGGACGGCGGCCGGGTCGAGGTCGTGCAGGGCCGAGACCTCGGTGCGCATCGCGGCGGAGCAGGTGATGACCTCGTCCGCACGCTGGGCGAGCCACCACTCGGTGGAGTGCACCTGCCGGTTCAGCGGGCCCGGCAGCCAGCCGGAGTGCCGGCCAGCCTCGGTGGCGTGCACGGTCGCGACCAGTGGGACGCCGAGGACGTCGGCGAGCGCGATCGACGGATGCGCGACGAGCCAGTCGTGGGCGTGCACGACGTCCGGCCGCCAGCCCGGCAGCAGCGTTGTCAGGGCGTGGCGCAGCATCGCGTGCCCCATCGCGAGCGTCCACGCGACCAGGTCGTCGGCGAACTCGAGTTCCGGCGGGTCCTCGGCCACCCGCAGTACCCGGACCCCGTCGACGGTCTCGGCGCGGGTCGGATGGGTCTCGGCGTCGGTGCCGGTGGGGGCCCGGGACAGCACGACGACCTCGTGCCCGGCCGCGACGAGCTCACGGGACAGCGCGTGCACGTGCCGCCCCAGCCCGCCGACGACGACCGGCGGGAACTCCCAGCTGACCATCAGCACCCGCATCGCCCGATCCTGGCAAACGCCGGACCGGTGGTAACCCCCGGGGCGTCGTCCACCGCGCTGGGCCCCGCGACCCCGCGGCCCCCGCCGCGCCCGGCGGGGCGGTGGACCCGGTGCCCGGCGGGGTGGTGAGTCCGGCGCCCGGGGTCGGTGGCCCACGGACACCCACCTCGCCGTATTCGCTTACCGGGTAAGCGAGTTCGCGGTCAGACCCGCTCCAGGTCCCGCGTCCACGTGTCCGGAGGCCGGTGGCAGGGTGGCAGCGGCGTGTCCGCTCAGGTCCCGCGCGTCCACGTGCCCGAAGGTCGGCAGCGGCGCGTCCACCCAGGCCGCGACCCGGCGCCGAGCGGCCCGCCGCCGACCGGCGCGCAGCAGCCCGGACAGCTCGGCCACCCGCCCGGCGTGCAGGGCGGCGCGTGAGCGGGCGTACCCGGCGGCGGAGTCCTTGCTGACCATGAACGCCCAGTCGCTGGACAGGGCGTGCAACGCCTGGTCGGCGAGCAGGTCGGCCAGCGGGTCCCGGACGGGCCCGGGGTGCGGGGCGGCGAGCAGGTCGGACTGGACGGCGGCGTTCGTCGCGACCAGGTCGGCGACCTGCGGCCCGGCCCAGACCCGCCAGTCCTTGCCCGAGCCCCAGGACGACTCCCGGAGGTCGACCGGATCGCCGACCAGCCCGTCGTCGACGGCGTCGCCGAGGGTGCGCACGGCGACCCCTGCCTCGGGCAGCCGGCGGAGCACGGCGGCCAGCCACGCCGGCCCCTCGTGCCACCAGTGCCCGAACAGCTCGGTGTCGAACGCGGCGACGGTCAGTGCCGGGCGGCCGCGCTCGGCACGCAGTGCCCTCAGCCGCGCGACGACGGTGTCGACGAAGTCGTCGGCGTCGCGGGAGACCGCGCGGGCGGCGAGCGCGGGGTCGTAGGGCTTCTTGCGCCCGGTCGGCACCCGCCGTCCGGTGACCCGCGCCGGTTTGAGGCCGGAGTCGTGGTCCCAGGTGTGGAAGTCGCGGTACTCGGCCGAGCCGGGGTAGCCCTTGCGGGGCGACCACACCCGGTAGGTGATCTCCAGGTCGCGGCCGACGCACACGACGTCGGAGGTCCCCACCGGCCGGGCGAACGCGGTGTCACCGCGCAGCGCGGGGCCGTCGACGAGGAAGCGGTGCACCCCGGCGGCCGCGTAGTCGTGCTCCATCCCGGGCGCGAAGCCGCACTCGGGCGCCCAGATCCCGGCCGGTCGGGCACCCAGGCGGAGTGCGTGGTCGTCGAGCCCGGCGCGCAGCGAGAACGCACGGACCCGCGGGTCGAGGAGCGGCTGGAACGGGTGCGCGGCCGGCCCTCCCAGCAGCTCGACGGCGCCGGAGTCGCGCAGCCCGCGCAGCGCGGGCGACCCGCCGTGGCGCCAGTGCCGCTCGAACTCCGCCGTCGCCGCCGTCGACACCCGGTGCTCGTGCGCGGCCAGGTCGGGCAGCCGGCCCGCCGCCGAATGCGCACGCAGCGTCCATCCGCCGAGCCAGTCGTGCACCCCGCGCAGGCAGTGCGGGTCGTCGAGCTGGGCGGCCAGGACCGGCGTCACCCCGAGGGTGGCGAGTCCGGTGCGGCCCTCGTCGGCCAGCTCGCGCAGCGTCGCGACGACGGGCAGGTAGGAGTGCGCCCAGGACTGGTAGAGCCACTCCTCGCCGACGGGCCACCGGCCGTGCCGGGCCAGCAGCGGCAGGTGCGAGTGCAGGACCAGGCAGAACGTCCCGACGGGCGTGCCGCTCACGGCCGGGTCGCCGTGACCAGCAGGTCGAGCGAGGCGTCGAGGTCGGCCTGGTCGCCGGTGCGCAGCACGAAGTCCGAGCACCGCACCCCGGCGACGTCGACGGCCAGCGCCTGCGGCCACGGCTGCCCGGACAGCGCCAGCGCGGTCTGCGCCTCGATCAGGCCGCCGTGGCGGGCGTCGAGCTCGCGCAGCCGCGGACCGTGGTGCAGCCCCTGCACCACGACCCGGCCGAACCCGGCGTCGGTGACCAGACCGGCCAGCTCGCGGGGGTCGAGCTCGCGGGTGTGGAACGGGTTGAGCGGGGTGTCGCGGCCGGGGGAGAAGGTGATCCGGTTCGGTGTCGACACCATCAGCCGCCCGCCGGGGCGCAGCACCCGCAGGCACTCGCGCAGGAACCGCTCCTGCTCCCACAGGTGCTCGATGACCTGCAACGACACGACGACGTCGACGCTCCCGTCGGGCACCGGCAGCGCCACCAGGTTGGCCCGGGCCACCCCGACCCGCGGATAGCGGGCCCGGACGTGGGCGACGGTCGCCACGTCGTAGTCCAGCGCCAGCACTGCGCGGGCGGTCCCGGCGAGCAGGTCGGCGCCGTAGCCCTCGCCGCATCCGGCCTCCAGCACGACGCCGCCCGAGCAGTCGGCGGCGATGGCCGCGTAGACCACCTCGTGGCGGCGGAACCAGTAGTTCTCGTGGCTGATGCCCGGGACGGTGCGCTCCCCGGTGAGGGGCAGGCTGCTGGTCACCCTCCGACTTCACCACGCCCGTCGGTGAGACCTCCCACCGGTCCCCTCGCGTGCGCTACCGCTCGTCGACGCGGGGCAACGCAGCGTCACCGCGGACGTCTGGAGACGTGGAGCCCGACGCAGGACCTGCCAGGCACGACGGAGGGAGACCCATGACCGACATCGCGACCGACGAGGACACGGTGACGCTGACCATCACCGGCCGTAGCGGATCCTGGCTCGTGTCGGGTGTGCTCGGCCGGGAACCGCTGCCGCTCAAGGGGTTGGACGACGGCGCCCTCGCCGAGATGCTGTGGGCGATGCTGCCGGTCCCCCCGTCGGCCGCGCACGGCCCCGCGTACCCGGCCCCCGCGCCCGGCCGCCGGCACCCGGGCTGAGCCGCACTAGGGCCTCAGTCGGGTCGCGCACGTCCGGTTCGCGGTCGGCGCACGGTTCGTGCCGGTCGCCGTGCGATCGCTCCCGGACGGGTACCGCCGGCCCACCGACGGGTATCCGCCCTTCCCCCGGCCGTGCGGGTCGGGTGACGCCCACGGCGTCGTGCCGAGAGGAGCCCAGGATGAACGACCCGGCGGACGAGAACGAGACGCTGTCGCTCACCATCACCGGGCGGTCCGGTTCCTGGGTGGTGTCGGGCGTGCTCGGTGACGAGCCGGTCGAGCCGCGCGCGATGGACGACGAGGCCCTCGGCGAGGTGCTGTCGATGGTCGTGCCCGAGGAGGACCGCGCCGACGCCGAGCCCCCGCCCGGCCGCCGCGTCGGCTGAGCCCTACAGCCGTCCGTCGGCTGAGTCCTACAGCCGTCCCCGCAGCAGCGAGGCCGCCAGCAGCGCCACCTCGACCTGCAGCCGGTCCTTCCCGACCGGGCGTCCGAGCAGTTCCTCGGCCTTGCGCACCCGGTAGTGCACGGTGTTCTTGTGCAGGTGCAGCCGGGCCGCGGCCCGGGTGTAGCTGCCGCCCTCGGCCAGGAAGACCCGCAGCGTCGCCCGGAGCTGGTCCACGCCCGGCTCCTCGCAGGTCAGCCCGGCCAGCACCCGGTCCACCCAGCGGCGCAGCTCGTCGGACCGGTCGGTCAGCAGCGCGGCGACCGCGACCTCGTCGAAGTCGGTGACCGCCGGGCGGGCCTCGTCGGTCTCGGCGACAGCCCGCGCCCGGACGGCCTCCGCCAGTGACCCGCGGAACCCGGCCAGGCCCCGGCCCGCTCCGCCGAGCGCGAGGCGCAGGTGCCCCGGCAGCCGCTCCCGCAGCAGTGCGACGTCGAGCGGGGGCACGTCGGGCGCGCTGTGCCACGCCCACAGGGTGCGGCTGTCGGCGAGCACGGTCAGCGGTGGTCGGCTCGACGCCTCGCCGAGCAGCCGTGCCCCGGCCTGGAGGACGGCGTCGTCGACCGGCTCGCCCGCCGCCCCGGGCGCCCACAGCACCGCGGCCCGGTGCCAGCCCCCGACCGGGATCCCGAGCAGCTCGCGGGCGGCGGCCTCGCTCAGCGGTTCGGTCTCCAGGACCATCCGCACCCGCGCGGCGATGTCGGCGCCGGAACGCGTGCTCCACCGCCGTCGCTCGGTCTCGTAGATGTCGATCAGGCCTCCGATGACCTGGTCGATGTAGCGGTTGGTGCGGCCGGTCAGCTCGGACAGGACGGTGAGCGGGTCGGGACCCGGCCGGTCCAGCCGGCGCAGCGCGTCGATCGCCCACTGGTCGAACATGTGCTCGCCGAGCCGGTAGGCGCGCAGCAGCGCCTCCAGCGACAGCTCGTACTGGGCGAACCGGCGGGCGTACTCGGCGGCCGCCGGCGGCACCGTGATCTGCTCCATCGGGATGGCGTGCGCGAGCATCCCGACGATCGCCGACAGGTTCGCCGCGGTGCTCGCGACCATCAGCCGCCGGACCGTCTCGTCGTGCCGGAACTCCGGGATGACCCCGACGAACCAGTCGGTCATCTCGGTGGTCAGCTCGGGCAGCCGGGCCTCGATGTCGCGGGCGACGGCCGCCACGACCTCGTCGACGTCGGCGGGCACGACGACGAACCTAGAGCCAGGCCGGATCGAGGTCGACGGTGGTCCGGTCCAGCGACGCGAGCAGGTCGAACCAGGGCCCGGTCCGCGGCAGCTCGTAGCGGAAGAAGTACCGGGCGGCGGCCCGCTTGCCCCGGCCCAGGTCGTCGTCGCGGCCGGCGGCGGCGAGCAGCTGCTCCAGCCACACCCACGCGACGACGACGTGCCCGGTCGCCTCCAGGTGCACCGAGGCGTTCGCGAGCCGCGCCGCGACGTCGGGTTCGGCGTGCAGCGCGCGGGTCACCTCCACCATCCGCACCCGGGCCGCGTCGAGCGCGTCGGCGTGCTCGGCCGCCTCGCCGCCCGCGGCGCGGCCCCGTGCGACGGTCGCGGCGAGCACCGCGTCGAGGGCGTCGAGCCCGGCGGCGCCGCGCATGGCGAGCTTGCGTCCGAGCAGGTCCAGGCCCTGGATGCCGTGGGTGCCCTCGTGGATCGGGTTGAGCCGGTTGTCGCGGTAGTGCTGCTCGACGTCGTACTCGCGGGTGTAGCCGTAGCCGCCGTGCACCTGGATCGCCAGGTCGTTGGCCGCCAGGCACCACTGCGACGGCCAGCTCTTCGCGATCGGGGTGAGCACGTCGAGCAGCAGCCCGGCCCGCTCGCGGTCGGCCGGGTCCTCGGCGGTGCGCTGGTCGTCGAGCAGCCGCCCGCAGTACAGGACCAGGCCCAGCCCACCCTCCACGTAGGACTTGCCCGCGAGCAGCATCCGCCGGACGTCGGCGTGGTCGACGATCGGGACCTGCGGCGCCGCCGGGTCCTTCGCGTCGACCGGGCGGCCCTGCGGCCGGCTCCGCGCGTACTCCACCGCGGCGAGCTGGCCGGTGTAGCCCAGCGCCACCGCGCCGGCACCGACACCGACCCGGGCCTCGTTCATCATGTGGAACATCTGCGCGAGCCCGGTGTGCGGCTCGCCGACGAGGTGTCCGACCGCCCCCGGCTCGCCACCCGGGGTGTGCGCGCCCTCGCCGAAGTTCAGCACGGTGTTGGTGGTGCCGCGGTAGCCCATCTTGTGGTTCAGTCCGGCGAGCACGACGTCGTTGCGGTCCCCGTCGGGCAGGAACTTCGGCACCACGAACAGCGAGATGCCCTTCACCCCCGCCGGACCGCCGGGGATCTTCGCGAGCACCAGGTGGACGATGTTCTCGCCGAGCTCGTGGTCCCCGCCGGAGATCCACATCTTGGTGCCGGTGATCCGGTACGTGCCGTCGCCGCGGGGCTCGGCGCGGGTGGTGATGTCGGCCAGCGACGACCCGGCCTGGGTCTCCGACAGGCACATCGTGCCGTGGAAGCGGCCCTCCAGCATCGGCCGCACCCAGGTGTCCACCTGCTCCGGGGAACCGTGCGCGAGCAGCAGGTTCGCGTTCGCCGTGGTGAGCATGGCGTAGGCGAAGGTGCTGATGTTCGCCGCCGCGAACCACGCCGAGCACGCCGTGTGCACGACCTGGGGGAGCTGCAGGCCGCCCGCGTCGGCGTCGGCGGTGGCACCGAGCAGGCCGGTGCCGGCCAGCGCCGCCAGCGCGGGTGCCACCTCCGGGTGCATCTCGACGCGGCCGTCGACGAAGCGCGGTTCCTCGGCGTCGTTGCGCTTGTTGTGCGGGCGGAACCGCTCGGCCGCGATCTCGGCGCAGACGTCGAGGACGGCGTCGACGGTCTCCCGGGAGTGCTCGGCGAACCGCGGACGGGCGGTCAACGCGGTGACGTCGAGCCAGTCGTGCAGCAGGAAGTCCAGGTCGCTGCGGGACAGCAGCTGCGACGGTGCGGCCATGACGGCTCCTTCGGGTCGGGGGCGGCGGATCGGGCGGGTCGGCGGGTCGGGCGCGGTGAGCGGGTCGGGACGGGCCGCCGTCGAGCGGCAGGACCGTACCGGTGACCGACCGCCGGCCCGCGCGGCGAGGGGATCGTCGTGGGTACCGCGGCACGTCCGTCCCGGACGAGGATCGCGGTCCGAGTGGTGCAGCGCGAGGAACTCGGCGCTGCTTTGTGTCCTCGGTACAACCGGCCCGGCCGGGTTCGTGATCCACGCCCATGGCGTCGGTCACACGGCGCTCCTACCTTGGGCGGGTCGATCGACGACGCCGTGTCCGACACCGAGGGGAAGGACCCCGATGCACATCGCCGTGCTCCCGCAGGATCGCGTCCGGGCTGCGCCGACCGGACCGTGCATCGCCGACGAGACCCGCGCGCTCGACAACGCGGCGTTCGCCGACGCCGTCGCGGGTGCTGCCGCCGCCCTGCACGCCGCGGGGGCCGGTCGGGGCGACGTGGTCGCGGTCGTGCTGCCCAACCGGGTCGAGCTCGTGGTCACCCTGTTCGCGGCCTGGCGGCTCGGGGCCGCCGTCACCCCGGTCAACCCGGCACTGACCGTCGACGAGGCGGGGCACCAGATCACCGACTCCGCCGCGCGTGTCGTGGTGGGGGAACGGGCGGCGTCGCCGCTGGTGACCCTCGACGTCGCCGAGCTGGCCGGGGACCCGGCCGCCGCGCCGGAACCGGTCACCGACGACGACGCGCTGGCCCTGCTGATCTACACCAGCGGTACCACCGGGCGGCCCAAGGGCGTCATGCTCGACCACCGCAACGTCCGCGCCATGTGCGAGATGATCATCGCCGGGATCGGGCTCGACGACACCGACCACAGCCTGCTGATCCTGCCGCTGTTCCACGTCAACGGCATCGTCGTCTCCGTCCTGTCCCCGCTCCTGGCAGGCGGGCGCACCACGATCGCCGGCCGGTTCCGGGCGGAGACCTTCCTCGACGTGGTCGCCCGGGTCCGGCCCACCTACTTCTCCGCGGTCCCCGCGATCTACGCCATGCTCGCCGCCCTGCCCGCCGACGCGGTGGCCGACACGAGCTCGCTGCGCCTGGTCATCTGCGGGGCGGCGCCCATGCCCGCCGAGCTGATCGCCCGTTTCGAGGGCCGGTTCGACGTGCCGCTGGTGGAGGGGTACGGACTCTCCGAGGGCACCTGCGCCTCGACCCTGAACCCGCCCGGCGGGCCGCGCCGTCCCGGCACCGTCGGACTGCCGCTCCCAGGACAGACCGTCGCGCTGATGGGCCCCGACGGCACCCTCGTCGACGACGGCCCGGGCGAGGTCGTGATCTCCGGTCCGAACGTGATGCGCGGCTACCTGAACCTGCCCGGGGCCACCGCCGAGACGATCCGCGACGGCTGGCTGCACACCGGCGACGTCGGCCGGTTCGACGACGACGGCTACCTGGTCCTGGTCGACCGGATCAAGGACATGATCATCCGAGGTGGGGAGAACCTCTACCCCAAGGAGATCGAGAACGCGCTCTACGCGCACCCGGCCGTGCACGAGGCCGCCGTGGTCGGTGCCGCCGACCCGGTCCTCGGCGAGGTCCCCGTCGCCCACGTGGCCCTGCTCCCCGGGGCCGTCGCGAGCCCGGAGGAGCTCGTCGAGCACTGCGCGGGGCGACTGGCCCGGATCAAGATCCCCACCCGGATCACGATCGTGGACGCCCTGCCGAAGAACTCCGTCGGCAAGATCGACAAACCCACCCTGCGCCGGGCGGCAGTCCCGACCGGCTGACCCGGCACGACCCGGCACGACCCGACACCGATACGACACCGACCTCCCGCGGACCGCCCCGGTCCGGCGGGGGAGCCGACCTGCCCGGAAACGCCCGCGGACGGCTACCGCATGCCACCCTCCGAAAGGGGATGAACAATGGGGTTCAAGACGGGGGACTTCCCCCCGGTCGATCTCGACACCTTCCTCGACAAGCCGCTGTTCGAACGCACGAAGGCGCTCGCCCTGCACTGGGTGGAGTACGGCTTCGGATCGCCGAAGATGATCCCGACGACCTACGTCGTCAAGCTGGTGGTCCTCTACGTGCTCGTGGGCACCACCCTGATCACCTGGACCTCCGGCGTCGGCCCGGTCTGGGACGTCGCGGGCTGGTGGAACGAGCCCATCGTCTACCAGAAGCTCGTGCTGTGGACGGTGCTGCTGGAGGCGATCGGCGTCGCGGGCTCCTGGGGTCCGATCGCGGGCAAGTTCAAGCCGATGACCGGTGGCATCCTGTTCTGGGCCCGCCCCGGGACCATCCGGCTGCGTCCGTGGAAGGCGGTCCCGGGGACCGACGGCGACACCCGCACGGTGCTCGACGTCGTGCTCTACCTGGGTCTGCTCGCCTCGCTGCTGACCGCTGTCGTGCTGCCCGGCGTGCCGAGCGCGTCGCTGTCGGCGGTGCTGCCCGACAACACCTCCGGTCTGGTCGCGCCATGGCTGATGGTCGCGCCGATCGTGCTGCTGATCCTCTGCGGCCTGCGCGACAAGACGATCTTCCTCGCCTCCCGCGGTGAGCAGTACCTGCCGGCGATGGTGTTCTTCGGTGTCCTGCCCTTCGTCGACATGATCGTCGCGGCGAAGCTGCTGATCTGCGCGGTGTGGATCGGGGCGGGCGTGTCCAAGTTCGGTCGGCACTTCACCAACGTGATCCCGCCGATGGTGTCCAACAGCCCGTGCGTCCCGTCGAAGTGGGTCAAGCGGGCCCACTACCGGGACTTCCCGCGCGACATCCGCCCGTCGAAGCTCGCGACGTTCATGGCGCACGTCGGCGGCACCACCGTCGAGATCATCACCCCGCTGGTGCTGCTGTTCTCCACCAACTACTGGCTGACGCTGGCCGGGGTGGTCCTCATGGTGGTGTTCCACCTGTTCATCACCTCGACGTTCCCGCTGGCCGTGCCGCTGGAGTGGAACATCCTGTTCGGCTACCTCGCCGTGTTCCTGTTCCTCGGCTTCCCCAACGGCGACGGCTTCGGCGTCACCGACATGTCCTCCCCGGCGCTGACCCTGGTGATCGTCGCCGCGCTGGCGTTCTTCCCGGTCCTCGGCAACCTGCGCCCGGACCTCGTGTCCTTCCTCCCGTCGATGCGCCAGTACGCCGGGAACTGGGCGTCGGCGCTGTGGACCTTCGCCCCCGGCGCCGAGGAGAAGCTCAACTCGATCGCGCACCGGCCGACCAGGAACCAGGTCGACCAGCTCCGGGCGATGGGCTACCCCGCGGCCGTCGCGGAGGTCACCATGCAGCAGACGATCGCCTGGCGGTCGATGCACTCGCAGGGCCGCGGGCTGTTCTCGGTGCTGTCGGCCCGGCTCGACGACCTCGACTCCCGCACCGTGCGTGAGGCCGAGTTCACCTGCAACTCCTTGATCGGCTTCAACTTCGGCGACGGTCACCTGCACGACGCGCACATGATCGCCGCGGTCCAGCGGCGGGTCGGCTTCGCCCCGGGCGAGCTCGTCGTCTGCTGGGTGGAGTCGCAGGCGATCCACGCGAAGGTCCAGCACTACCAGCTGATCGACGCGGCGCTCGGCGTCGTCGAGCGCGGGTACTGGAACGTGGCCGACGCGGTGAACGAGCAGCCGTGGCTGCCGAACGGGCCCATCCCGCTGACCGTCACCTGGCGTGCCCCGCAGCGGTCGGCCGCCGACGAGGACACCGCCGGGGCCCCGGCGGTCTGAGTCCCGGCGGGGCGGGCGGAGCACGACGCCCGCCCGCCCCGCCGACCCATCCGACGTCCCATCGACGAAGAAGGAACGCACCATGGGTGACGCACTGAACGGCCGGGTCGCGATCGTGACCGGCGCGGGCAAGGGACTGGGACGGGCCATCGCGGAGCGCTTCGGCGCCGAGGGCGCGACGGTCGTCGTCTCCGACATCGACGAGGCCGCCGCGAAGTCGGTCGCGGACGGGATCGCGGGCGCCTCGTACCTGGCGTGCGACGTGCGCGACGAGGCGCAGGTGCAGGCGCTGGTGGCCCACGCCGTCGAACGGCACGGCGGACTGCACGTGATGGTGCCCAACGCCGGCGTCGGGCGGCCCGAGCCGCTGCTGGAGATGGACCTCGCCGCCTGGCGCGCGGTCACCTCGGTGAACCTCGACGGGGTCTTCCTGTCGATCCGCTACGCGGCCCCGGCGATCATCGCCGCGGGCGGCGGCACGATCGTCACCCTCGCCTCGGTCACCGCGACCACCGGTTCGCCGCTGATCGGCCACTACGCCGCCGCCAAGGCCGCCGTCGTGAACCTGACCAAGACCGCGGCGACGGAGTTCCGGCCCCACGGCGTGCGGGTCAACGCGCTGCTGCCCGGCTTCATCGACACCGACCTGGTGACGGCGGCGCAGCCGGGGTTCGAGGCGGCGCTCGGACTGCCCGCCGGCGGGTTCGACGGTCTCATCGCGCAGAAGCAGGGGGGCTACGGCACCCCTGCCGACGTCGCCGAGGCGGCGCTGTTCTTCGCCAGCGAGCGGTCCCGGTTCTGCACCGGGAGCGGCCTGGTCCTGGACGGCGGACTCGATGCGTCGCTGCTCTGAGGAAGCCCCCGGGAACCCCCGTCGCGTCTGCGTGGCGGTGTGGCGGACCGCCACGATGATCGGCTCGCCCGCGTCGTCGCGCCCGGGCCCCCGCACCGCCGGGACACAGGGTCGGTCGTGAGCCGTCCCCGGGACGGGGCGTCCTGTGCCACCGGGTCCGGGTACAACTGCGACGGCGGGGGAACCACCTGCTGTCGGTCCGCTGGAACGGGAGAACACACATGAGCACCGCGACGGTCGTCGGTTCCGGCCCCAACGGTCTCGCCGCCGCCGCCGTGCTCGCCAGGGCCGGGGTCGAGGTCACCGTGCTGGAGGCCGCCGACGAGATCGGCGGTGGCACCCGCACGGTCGAGGCGATCGTGCCCGGCCTGCTCGTCGACCACTGCTCGGCGGTGCACCCGATGGCGGTCGGCTCGCCGGTCCTGGCCGAGCTGGGCCTGGACCGGCACGGGCTGCGGTGGCGCCTGCCCGAGGTCGACTGCGCCCACCCCCTCGACGACGGCGACGCCGGCGTCCTGCTGCGCTCCGTCGCCGACACCGCGGCGGGCCTGGGCGCCGACGGGCCGCTGTGGCGTGCGCTGTTCGGCAGCCCGTCCCGGAACTACGACGCGCTGTCCCAGGACTTCCTGGGCCCGTTGCTGCGATTCCCGGGCCACCCGCTGCTGCTCGCCCGCTTCGGTGCGCCGACCGTCCTGCCGGCCGAGCTGCTGGCACGGGCGTTCCGCACCGAGCGGGGCCGCGCCCTGTTCCTCGGCACGGCCGCGCACGCGTTCCGGCCGCTGAACCGCCCGCTGTCGAGCGCGATCGGGATGGGCATCCTCACCGCGGGGCACCGCTACGGCTGGGGCGTCGCGCAGGGCGGCTCCCGGGCGATCTCCGACGCGCTGGCCGCGGTGCTCGCCGGACACGGAGCGAAGATCGAGACGGGCGTGCACGTCCGCTCCGCCGACGAGCTGGGCGACCCGGACGTCGTGGTGTGGGACGTCGGCCCCGACCGGCTCCCGCAGCTGCTCGGCGACCGTCTGCCGCCGCGGGCCGCGCGGGCCTACCGGCGGTTCCGGTACGGCCCGGCCGCGTTCAAGGTCGACTACGCGGTGCAGGGCGGGATCCCGTGGACGTCCCCCGGGGCGCGGCGGGCCGGGACCGTGCACGTCGCCGGGTCGGCCGCGGAGACCGCGCTCGTCGAGCGCGAGGTGCACGCGGGCCGGATGCCGGAGCGTCCGTTCGTACTGGTCGGGCAGCAGTACCTGGCCGACCCGACGCGGTCGGTCGGCGACGTGTACCCGGTCTACGCCTACGCGCACGTCCCGTACGGGTACACCGGTGACGCGACCGCGGCGATCACCGCGCAGATCGAGCGGTTCGCTCCCGGGTTCGGGGAGCGGGTCGTCGGGACCCTGGTCACCGACCCGGCCGCGTTCGCGGGGAACCCGAACTACGTCGGCGGGAACATCCTCACCGGCGCCAAGGACCTGCGACAGCTGGTCCTCGGGCCGCGCACGACGGTGCAGCCCTACGACACCGGAGCACCGGGGCACTTCCTCTGCTCGGCCGCGACGCCGCCCGGACCGGGTGCGCACGGGATGTGCGGCGCGCACGCCGCGCGCCGCGCGCTCGCCCACCTGGGCCGCTGAGGGCGGCTCAGACGGGCTCGGGCTCCCCGCTGACGGCCACCACCCCGCCGATGTCCTGGCGCAGCCACGCCAGCAGCGTCGTGTCCTCCAGGGTCAGCGGCACCTCCGGCCCGCCCCACCCCAGACGGGTGGTGGGCCGGTGGACCAGCGCGTCCTCCAGCATCGCGGCCAGACCCTCGGTGGCCTGGACGGTGATACCGCCGTGCTCCACCGTCCTGCTGCCCGCAACGTCGGATTCGGCGTGCGGCCCCGTGCTGAGCACGTAGCCGGTCCCCAGACGGTCGTCGAACCCCGTCACCTGCACGACGGCTCCCTCCTGCCGAGTGCGCGAGATGTCGACGGTAGCGAAACCCCACCCCCGATCAGGGCGTACGGCGTGTGACGTCGTGCGTGCACCAGGTGAGGAGAACCGCGCGTGAGTACGGTCACGACCGACCCCGGTTTGCCGGGGCGCTACTCGTTGGTAACAATGAACGTCACAGTGGCACGGCGTGCCATTACGGCACGACCAGTGGCAGAGTCACCGGCTACGACGGGCGCGACGCCGCGGCCCACCCCGCTCTCGCGAGAGCGCGCGGCGCAGCACCGTCACGGTGACGCGAGACGGTCCGGACCCCGACGGGGCGGATCGCGAAGAGGACGACGCGGTGTGCGCGTGGGCGCAGGCCGCCGCGGCAGGAGGTCGAAGAGGTCCTATGAAGATCGTGACCCTGGTGAAGCAGGTGGCCGACACCTACTCGGAGCGGAAGCTGTCCGACTCCGACCACACCCTCGACCGGGAGGGTGCCGAGGCGGTGATCGACGAGATCAACGAGCGCGCCGTGGAGCAGGCCCTGCTGCTCAAGGAGGCGAACGACGGCTCCGAGGTCGTCGTCGTGTGCATGGGCCCGGACCGGGCCACCGACGCGATCCGCAAGGCGCTGTCGATGGGCGCGGACTCCGCGGTGCACCTGTCGGACTCCGCGATCCACGGCTCGTGCGCGGTGCAGACCGCGAAGGCGCTGACCAAGCTGATCGGCACCGTCGAGGGCTGGGACCTGGTCATCGCGGGCAACTCGGCCTCGGACGGCCAGATCGGTGCGGTCCCGGCGATGATCGCCGAGCTGCTCGGTGTGCCGTCGCTGACCCACGCCAACGAGCTGTCCGTCGAGGGCACCACGGTGAAGGCCAAGCGGGAGACCGACGAGGGCGTCACCCACCTGACCGCCGAGCTGCCCGCCGTGGTCTCGGTCGGCGAGAAGTCGAACGAGCCGCGCTACCCCTCCTTCAAGGGGATCATGGCGGCGAAGAAGAAGCCGGTGCAGACCCTCGACCTGGCCGGCGCCGGGATCGACCCCTCCGAGGTCGGGCTGGCGAACGCCCTGACCTCGGTCGTGTCGGCGTCGCCGAAGCCGCCGAAGCAGGCCGGCGAGAAGGTCACCGACGAGGGCGACGGCGGCGCGAAGATCGCCGAGTTCCTGGTCGGCCAGAAGCTGATCTGACGCTGATCGACGACCGACACCACTTCTGCACAGGAGATATTCATGGCTGAGGTTCTGGTCCTCGTCGACCACGTCGACGGCGACATCAAGAAGACCACCTACGAGCTGCTGACCGCCGCCCGCGCGCTGGGCGAGCCGTCGGCGGTCGTCGTCGGCCCGGCGGGCACCGCCGACAAGCTGGCCGACGGCCTGACCGAGCACGGCGCCGAGAAGATCTACGTCGCCGAGACCGACTCCACCGACTTCCTCTCCCCGGAGACGACGGTCCTGGAGTCGCTGGTGAACTCCGCCTCCCCGGCCGCCGTGCTGCTCGCGGCCACCGGCAACGGCAAGGAGGTCGCCGGCCGCCTGGCGATCCGCACGAACTCCGGGCTGCTGTCCGACGTCGTGGGCGTCTCCGCCGACGGCGTCTCGCACTCGATCTTCGGTGGTGCCTACACCGCCGAGGCGAAGGCCAACACCGAGCACCCGGTCATCACGGTGCGCCCGGGCTCGGTCGAGATCTCCCCGGCCGCCGGTGCGGGTGCCCGCGAGACCGTCGAGGTCCCGGCGCCGTCGGGGCGTGCCGCGACCGTGACCGGCCGTGAGCCGATCCAGGGCGGGTCGCGTCCGGAGCTGACCGAGGCGACGGTGATCGTCTCCGGTGGCCGCGGTGTCGGCTCGGCCGAGGACTTCAGCGTCGTCGAGGGTCTGGCGGACTCCCTCGGTGCCGCCGTCGGTGCCTCGCGTGCCGCGGTGGACTCCGGCTACTACCCGCCGCAGTTCCAGGTCGGCCAGACCGGCAAGTCGGTCTCGCCGCAGCTCTACATCGCCCTCGGCATCTCCGGCGCGATCCAGCACCGTGCCGGCATGCAGACGTCGAAGACGATCGTCGCGGTGAACAAGGACGAGGAGGCGCCGATCTTCGAGATCGCCGACTTCGGCATCGTCGGCGACCTGTTCAAGGTCGCGCCGCAGCTGCAGGAGGAAGTCGCCAAGCGCAAGGGCTGACCCTCCCGGTCCGCCACCACACGCTCGACGCCCGGGTGCCCCGCGCACCCGGGCGTCGTCGTGTGTGCGGGGCCCGTTCACCTGCTCCTGCCTGCGACGACACCTGTCCGGGACCGTTCACTCCGATGCCACCGACGTGTCGTCGCGGAACCGTCCGGGTGTCGCACCCGCCCGGTACCAACCCGGTGTGACCCAGGTGATCGTCTCGACCCCGGAGACCGCGGCCCGGCGGTACTCCCTGCTCCTCACGACCGACGACGGCGACGTCGCCGCGGCGCAGGCGCTGCGGCACCGGGTGTTCGCGGACGAGCTCGGCGCCCGGCTCGACAGCGCCGTCCCCGGCCGCGACGTCGACCGCTTCGACGCCCACTGCGACCACCTCGTGGTCCGCGAGGACGCCACCGGCGAGATCGTCGGCACCTACCGGATGCTCCCGCCGCAGCGGGCGCGCGCCGCGGGCGGCCTCTACGCCGACGGCGAGTTCGACCTCACCAACCTCGACCCGCTGCGGTCCGGCATCGTCGAGACCGGGCGCTCCTGCGTGCACCCCGACCACCGCGGCGGCGCCGTCGTCGGGCTGGCGTGGGCCGGGCTCGCCCGCTACATGCTGCTCACCGGGCACCGCTGGCTGATCGGCTGCGCCAGCGTCTCCCTGGCCGACGGCGGCGCCCAGGCCGCGGGCGTCTGGGACCGGGTCCGCGCCAAGCACCTCGCCCCCTCCGAGTACCGCACCGTCCCGCTCCGCCCCTGGGACCCGACCGACGTCCCGCGTGGCCGGGGTGTCGCGGTCCCGCCGCTGCTGCGCGGCTACCTGCGGCTGGGCACCTGGGTGTGCGGGCCGCCCGCGCACGACCCGGACTTCGGCGTCGCGGACTTCCCGGTGCTGCTGGGGATGGACCACATCGACCAGCGCTACCTGCGCTTCTTCCTGGGCGAGGACGCCGCCGGGGTGACGGGCGCATGACCCTCGCCGCCGGACCGGAGGGCGACGCCGGCGCGCCCCTCCGCCCGCTCCGCCGCTTCCGGCCCCGTGGTCGTGCCTCCGCTGTCGTCCCCTCCGCCGGGGCCGCGGTGCTCCCGCCCACCCCGGCGGACCCGGCGCTCTCGCCCACCCCGGCAGACCCGGCGACGGGGGACCGACGCGGTGCTGCGCACCACCCGGCCCGTGCCGCCCTGCGGACCCCGGTGCGCCCGGTCGTCGACCACCCCACGCACCCGCCGGCACCGCCCGCGTCGCAGCGTCCCGGCGGGCCGTGGGCGGCCTGGTCACCGTGCACCCCGCAGGAGTGCCTGCCCCCGCGCACGACGACCGGCACGCTGCGCCTGGCCCGCCGCACCGCGACGCTGCTCGCGGTGCTGGCGGTGGCCGCGACGACCGTCCCGGTTGCCGCGCTGTGCGGTGCCCGCGTGCTGGAGCCGGTCCTGCGGGCGCTGCACCGCGCGGTGCTCGGCGCCGCCGGGGTCCGGCTCGTCGTGCGCGGCGGACCGCTGGCGCCCGCGGACGGGCGGGGCGCGCTGGTCGTGGCCGACCACACGTCGTGGATCGACATCCCGGCGCTCGGCGCGATCGGCCCGGTCACCATGCTCGCCAAGCGGGAGGTCAGGGACTGGCCGCTGATCGGTGCGCTCGCGGCCCGCACCGGCACCCTGTTCGTGCACCGCGAGGGCCTGTCCCGGCTGCCCGGCACCGTCGCGACCTGCGCCGATGCGCTGCGGGGTGGCACGCTGGTCGGGGTCTTCCCCGAGGCGACGACGTGGTGCGGCGCGATCTCCGGGGACTACCGGCGCGCGCCGTTCCAGGCCGCGATCGACGCGGGGGCCCCGGTCCGGCCGGTCACCGTCGCGATCACCACCCCGGACGGGCGGCCGACGACGGCCGCCGCGTTCGTCGGCGAGCAGACCCTCGGCGACACCGTCGGCCGGGTGCTCCGGCTGCCCGGACTGGTCTGCGAGGTCACCGTCGGCGAGCTCGTCGAGCCGGGCCCGCGCACCGACCGGCGCGCGCTGGCCGCACGGGCCCGCGACCGGGTCCGTCACCCGCGCCCCGCCGCGACCGCCACGGCCGTGTGAGACGGACGGTCGTCCACGACGGGTTCGGCACGCACCGCTGTCACGGCGGGGTCTACCCTGGAGGCCGATGACGTACCTGGACCACGCGGCGACCACACCGATGCTGCCCGCCGCCGTCGCCGCTCTGAGCGACGCGCTCGGCCGCACCGGCAACGCGTCGTCGCTGCACTCGTCGGGGCGCCGCGCCCGGCGCGCGGTCGAGGAGGGGCGTGAGCGGATCGCCGAGGCGGTCGGCGCGCGCCCGTCCGAGGTCGTGTTCACCACCGGCGGCACCGAGAGCGACAACCTCGCGGTCAAGGGCCTGTTCTGGGCCCGCCGGGCCGCCGACCCCCGCCGCTCGCGGGTGCTGGTCTCGGCCGTCGAGCACCACGCGGTCGTCGACGCGGCGGAGTGGCTGGCCACCCACGAAGGTGCCCGGCTGCGGCTGCTCGAGGTCGACGCGACCGGCCGGGTCCACCCGGAGACGCTGCGCGCCGCGCTCGCCGAGGACCCGGACGGGAACGCCCTGGTCTCGGTCATGTGGGCCAACAACGAGGTCGGCACCGTCAACCCGGTGCGCGAGCTCGCCGCCGTCGCCCACGAGTTCGGGGTGCCCTTCCACACCGACGCCGTGCAGGCCGTCGGCATCCTCGACGTCGACTTCGCCGCGAGCGGTGCCGACGCGCTCACCCTCACCGGGCACAAGCTCGGCGGCCCCTACGGCGCGGGCGCGCTGCTGCTCGGCCGCGAGGTCGCCTGCACCCCGCTGCTGCACGGCGGCGGCCAGGAGCGCGACGTCCGCTCCGGCACCCTGGACGTCCCGTCGCTGGCCGGACTGGCGGCGGCCGTCGTCGAGTCGGTGGCCGCCGCGCCGCGCCGCCGGGTGCACCTGGCCGGGTTGCGCGACGAGCTGATCCGCGTCGTGCGCACCGAGGTGCCCGACGCGGCGCTGAACGGTGACACGACCGACTCCCGGGTCGACGGCGGTCCCGGCAGGCTGCCCGGCAACGCGCACCTGTCGTTCCCCGGCTGCGAGGGCGACAGCCTGCTCATGCTGCTCGACGCCCACGGCATCGACTGCTCCACCGGTTCGGCCTGCACCGCGGGCGTCGCCCAGCCCAGCCACGTGCTGCTGGCGATGGGCGCCGACGAGTGCACCGCCCGCGGGTCGCTGCGCTTCTCCCTGGGGCACACCAGCACCTCCGCCGACGTGGCCGCGGTCGCCGGGGCCATCGGGTCGGTCGTGGAGCGGGCCCGCAACGCGAGCCGTCGCACCCCCGCGTCGGTCACGGGCTGAGCCGTGCGGGTCCTCGCTGCGATGAGCGGTGGCGTCGACTCCGCGGTCGCCGCCGCGCGGGCGGTCGCCGCCGGGCACGACGTCGTCGGTGTGCACCTCGCGCTGTCGCGCACCCGCGACGCGATGCGGTCGGGGTCGCGCGGCTGCTGTTCCAAGGAGGACGCGGGCGACGCCGCCCGCGCCGCGGACGTCCTCGACATCCCGTACTACGTCTGGGACCTGTCCGAGGAGTTCACCCGCGACGTGGTGGACGACTTCGTCGCCGCCTACGCCGCCGGCCAGACGCCGAACCCCTGCCTGCGGTGCAACGAGAAGATCAAGTTCGCGGCGGTCCTGGACCGGGCGCTCGCCCTCGGCTTCGACGCCGTCTGCACCGGTCACTACGCCCGGCTCGACCCGGCCGGACCGGTGCTGCGCCGCTCGGCCGACGGCGGCAAGGACCAGTCCTACGTGCTGGCCGTGCTGCGCGCCGACCAGCTGCGGCACGCGATGTTCCCGGTCGGCGACACCCCCAAGCCGCAGATCCGGGCCGAGGCCGCCCGGCTCGGGCTGCGCGTCGCCGGCAAGCCCGACAGCCACGACATCTGCTTCATCCCCACCGGGGACACCCAGGGCTTCCTGGCCGACCGCCTGGGCAGCACTCCCGGTGCCCTGGTCGACGCCGCCACCGGCGAGACCCTCGGCACCCACGACGGCGTGCACGGCTTCACCGTCGGGCAGCGCAAGGGTCTCGGGATCGACCGCCCGGCCCCCGACGGCCGTCCCCGCTACGTGCTCGGCATCGAGCCGGTCAGCGGCACCGTGCGGGTCGGCCCGGAGGCGGCGCTCGACGTCACCGCGATCACCGCGCGCACCCCGGTGTGGACCTCGGGCGTGGCGCCGGCCGCGCCGTTCGGCTGCGTCGTGCAGGTCCGCGCGCACGGCGGCACCGCACCCGCGACCGTCACCCCGCTCGGCTCCGCCGTGCAGGTGGACCTGGCCGAGCCGCTGCGCGGGGTCGCCCCGGGGCAGGCCGTCGCCTTCTATCGCCCCGACGACGACGGCGACATCGTCCTGGGGTCGGCGACGATCACCGGGACTGTCTGACCGGGACCGCCCGACCGGGACCGCCCGACCGGGACCGCCCGACCGGAAGCGTCCGGCATGTACTCCCGGGCCGACCACGTCCGGCCGGGGCCCGCCCGGACTCGGCCGCCGGGAGTGCGCCGCCACCGCCGGGGCGCGGCGCTGTCGTGGCGGATCGCCGTCCGCCGAGATGCACCTCAGCGGGCCCCGCGCGTCGCTGGAGCCCGCTGATCTGCATCTCGACGCACCTCCGGCGAGAGCACTGCTCTTGCTTTAACATAGTGAAGGGTGAACACTGCTCTCATGACGAATCGTCGCTCTCGGTCCCGCTACCTCGCCCCCGGCCGGTTCACCCGACGCGTGATGAACCCGCTGGTCGCCGGCCTGACCCGGCTCGGTCTCCCGCTGGCCGGCTCCGCGGTGCTCGGCGTCCGCGGCCGTCGCTCCGGCGAGGTCCGCACCACGCCGGTCAACCCGCTGCGCCACGACGGCGTCCGGTACCTCGTCGCCGCCCGCGGCGAGACCCAGTGGGTGCGCAACCTGCGCGTCGCGGGGGAGGCCGAGCTGACCGTCGGCCGTCGCACCGAGCGGGTGGCCGCGACGGAGTTGACCGACCCGGCCGTCGCCGTCCCGGTGCTGCGGGAGTACCTGCGCCGCTGGGCCTGGGAGGTCGGGGCGTTCTTCGACGGTGTCGACGCCTCCTCGTCCGACGCCGAGCTGGCCGCCGCCGCACCCCACCACCCGGTGTTCGCCCTGCAATGAGAACTCCAGCGATCGCCCCCTGCAGCGTTCGCCCTGCAGCGATCGCCCTGCAGCATTCGGCCTGCGGTGACCGCTCCGGGGCGATCGCTCCGTGGTGACCGCTCGGGGGTGATCGCTCTGCGGTGATCCCTCCGGTGATCGCCGACTGTGGAGCATCGGGTGCGGCTCACCCGCCTCCGCGCGCCACATTTGGCGATCATGCCCGCCGCCGACGGGCCGGGGCCGCACGCGTCGGGCCCGGACCGCGGAGGACACTGTGGGGGTGACCATCCCGGACCCCACCGACCCGCTGGCCGCCGCGCTCGCCGCCGCCGGACTCGGCGACGTCCGTCCCGGCGAGACCGTCGCGCCGCAGCCCCGGATCGAGGTCGTCGACGACACCCCCGCCGAGCCCGCCGCGCCCCGCGCCCTGTGGCCCGCCGGCGTCGGCACCGGCGTTGGATCACTGCCCGGCACCGACATCCGCGAGGCGTGTGCGCTGGTCACCGGCGAGAACCCCGAGTTCCCGGCACTGCCCGAGCTGCCCGCCCGCGGCGTCGGCGCGGACATGATCGGGCGCACGGCCGGGCTGCTGGTGGACCTCGCCGTCGAGGTCGTGCCGACCGGCTGGCGGGTCACCGCGCACCCCGGACGCGACCTGCGCCGGTCCCGGGACCTGATGTCCGGCGATCTGGACGCCTTCGACGACGCCTGCGACCACATCCGCCCGTCCTGGGTGAAGATCCAGGTCACCGGCCCGTGGACGCTCGCCGCCTCGGTCGAGCTCGCGTCCGGGCACCGGGTGCTCACCGACCGCGGGGCTGTCCGCGAGTTCGCCGCCAGCCTGACCGAGGGGCTGCGCACACACGTCGCCGAGGTCGCGCAACGGACCGGGGCGACGGTCGTCGTCCAGCTCGACGAGCCCGGTCTGCCCGCGGTGCTCGCCGGGTCGTTGCCGACCGCGTCCGGCTACGGCACCGTCCGCGCGATCGCCGCGCCGGACGCCCAGGACCTGCTCCGCGACCTGGTCGACGGCGTCGACGCACCGGTCGTCGTGCACTGCTGCGCGGACCGTGCGCCGATCCGGCTGCTCGCCGGCACCGGTGCGGCCGCGGTCGGCATCGACGCGACCCGACCGGCGTTCACCGGGAGCACCGCCGAACCGCGCGCCCTCGACGCGATCGGCGAGACCTGGGACAGCGGCGTCCCGTTGTTCCTCGGGCTGCTGCCCGGCACCACGCCGTCCCGCGAACCGGCGATCGGCGACCTGGCCCGCGCCGGCTACGACCTCGCCGACCGGCTGGGCTTCGACCGGCCGCGGCTGGCCCGCCTCGCCGTCCCGACGCCCGCCTGCGGGCTCGCCGGGGCCTCCCCAGCCTGGGCGCAGCGTGCGCTCGCCCTGTCCCGCGAGCTGGGAAAGGCCTTCGCCGATCCGGACGAGGTCGCGCCCGCCGACGGGCGCTGACCCCGCATGATCGGCGTCGCGCGCGCCTCCGTGTTCCGCGCGTGCGTCCGGACGCGCGCGCCGAGCGGATCACCGCGCGCCCGGCGGATCACCGTGCGCGGGGCGGATCAGTGCGCGCCGGGCGGCGGCGGAGTGCTTCTCCCCGGGCCACTCAGTTCAGCTTGCGGGTGCCCTCGGGGAGCCCGCCGCCGGCGTAGACGTCGGTGGCGAGGTCCTGCAGCGCGGTCAGCGCGACGTTCTGGCTCCACGGGCCGTAGGACACGCGGGCGACGCCCAGCTGCTGGGCGGTCCCCAGCGGGATCGACCCCGGGATGCCGATCAGGTTGACCTTGCGCTCGCCGAGCGCCTCGACCAGGCGTCCGACCTGGGTCTCGTCGAGCTTGCCGGGCACGAAGAAGTTCGACGCGCCCGCGTCCAGGTACGCCTTCCCGCGCTCGATCGCGTCGGCCAGCACGGCCTCGGGGTCCTTGTCACCGGCCTTGAGGAAGGCGTCGGTGCGCGCGTTCAGCACGAAGTCGATCCCGGCCTTCTCGGCCGCGGCGACGGCGGCCTCCACGGCCTTCACCGCCTCGGTGAGCGGCTTGACCTGGTCCTCCAGGTTGCAGCCGACGATGCCGACGTCGATCGCGCGCGCGACGGTGCCACCGGGGTCGCCGTAGCCGGCCTCCAGGTCGGCGGTCACCGGCAGGTCCCCGGCGACCTCCGCGATCAGCCCGACCTCGGCGATCATGAGGTCGCGCGGGATGTGCTCGCCGTCGGGGTAGCCGCGGGACGCGGCGATCCCGTGGCTCGCGGTGGCCAGGGCCGTCGTGCCCGGGGTCTCGGCGACGACCTTCGCGGTGATCGCGTCCCAGACGTTGACGACGAGCAGCAGCTCCGGTGCGGCGTGCAGCTCCTGCAGCTTCGTGGCCTTCTCGGCGATGGAGGTCATGTGATCACCGTAGGCCGGTTCCGGGGCCCCCGCCGCGTACCCAGAACTGAGGATCTGCGGTGTCCCCGACAGCGGCAGGGCCGTCCGACCCCTGATCCTTGTGCCGTGCTCCGAGACCGGTCCGACGTCCGACACCCGACCACCCCGCTGGGTGGTCTCGGGTCGTCCGCGCTGGTGCTGGGAGCGCTGGGCTCGGTGTTCGTCGCCGTCGCCGTCGCGATCGCGCTGTCCGCGGTGTCGCCGCTGACCGTCGCCGGTCTCGCGTTCGCCTCCGCCGGGGTCGTCCTCGCCATCGGCGGTCTGGTGCTGGGCACGCTGGGCGCGGTCCGTGCCTGCCCGGGCCGGTCCCGGACGGCTATCTCGGCCGCGGGGCTGTCGGTGGCCGGGCTGGCCGGCGGGCTGATCTGGCTGGCCGCGTTCGTGATGCTCGCCGTCACCGGGCCGGGACCGCCGCCCGTGCAGGGGGCCGGCACCGCGCCGGCCTGCGGGCCCGGGGTCTGCCACACCCCCTGAACCGCGGCCCGGCGACGCGTTCGGCCCGTCGTCCGAGGACCCTGTCGTCCTAGCACCCCGACGGCACCGCGCTGCTACGGCGCCCGCCCGCCGCTCTCCGCCTCGGTCCCGGCGCTCGCCCGGGCCAGCGCGATCGTCGCCACCACGAGCACGGCCACCAGCACCGCGACGAGTGCCCACCCGGCCCCGCCGGTGGACAGCCGCTCGTCGAGCACGGTCACGCCGACGACCGCGGCCACCACCGGCTCCCCGACGACCACCGCGGGCAGCGACGCCCCCAGCGCCCCGGCCTGGAACGCGGCCTGCTGCAGCAGGGTCCCGCCGACCACGGCGACGACCAGCGCCCAGGTCTCCCACGAGGTCAGCACCGTGGTGATCCCGTCGGACAGCGTGTCGACCACGCCCAGGGTGAGCGCGGCGACGACGCCGTAGGCGATGCCGGTGGCCGCGGCCAGCAGCAGTGCCCGGGCCGTCCCCGTCGTCGACCGGGCCGCCACGAGACAGGCGGCGAACAGCACCAGCAGCACTGACCCCGTCGGCGCCCACGCGGTGAGCCCGGCCCGGTCGACACCCGCGGTCGGCTCCCCGACGGTCACGAACAGCGCCAGCGCCACCACCAGCACCGCGGCCCACGCCAGCTCCCGGCGGGACGGCCGCCGCCCGGCCCACCACGCGGCCAGCGGCAGCGCGAACACCAGCTGGGTGACGATGATCGGCTGCACCAGCAGCAGCGACCCGAACCCGAGCGCGACGGCCTGCATCGCGAACGCTGCCGTGTCACCCAGCGACCCGGCCAGCCAGCGCGGATCGCGGACCAGCCGCGCCAGCATCCGCAGCCCCCGGTCGTGCGGGTCCGCCGCCGCCGAGGTCTGCTGCGCGACGGCGGCGAGCGCGAAGAGCAGCGCCGAGAGCAGCGCGGCGCCGACCGCGGCGACGGTGTTCAGCGGATCAGGAGATCGAGGACCCGGCGGGCATGGCCTCGAACCGCATGTCCGGGAACTTGCGCTGGATGATGTCCATCCGCCACTTGTTGGTGAACAACGCGAGGTGCTCGCCGTCGGAGTCGCGGCGCAGGACCTCGCACTCGGACTGCCCGGCCAGCTTCTCGACCGCCTCGGCGTCGACCAGGCGCGCGATCTGGTACGGCAGCCGGTCGAGGGTGACCGGCGCGTTGAACTCGGTCTCCAGCCGTGTGGTGACCACGTCGAACTGCAGCGGCCCCACCGCGGCCAGCACCGGTGCCTGGTCGCCGCGCAGGTCCGAGCGCAGGATCTGGATGACCGCCTCGTTGCCGAGCTGCTCGATCCCCTTGCGGAACTGCTTGTACTTGCCCGCGTCCTTCGCGCGGATCACCGCGAAGTGCTCGGGGGCGAACGCCGGGATCGAGGGGAACTCGACCGGGTCGGCCGCGTAGAGGGTGTCCCCGGGACGCAGGGCGGTGGCGTTGACCAGGCCGACGATGTCGCCGGGGAACGCCTCCTCGACGGTCGTGCGCTCGGCGCCGAACACCGACTGCGCGTACTTGGTCGCGAACGGCTTGCCCGTCGCGGCATGGGTGAGCACCATGCCGCGCTCGAAGCGGCCCGAGCAGATCCGCAGGAACGCCATGCGGTCACGGTGCGCCTTGTCCATGCCGGCCTGGACCTTGAAGATCAGCCCGGAGGTGGGCGCCTCCAGCGGGCGGTCCTCGCCCTTCACGTCGGGCCGCGGGGCGGGCGGCGGGGCGAGGTCGACCAGCGAGTCGAGCAGCCGGGCGACGCCGATGTTGGACAGCGCCGAGCCGAACAGGACCGGGGTGGCCGTGCCGGAGCGGAAGCCCTCCTCGTCGAAACCGGCGCCGATCTCGTCGAGCAGGCCCAGCTCGTCCTGCGCGTTCTGCCAGTACTCGGGCTCCTGCGCGGCGATCGTCTCGGCGTCGACGACCTGTGCGGTGGCCTTCGTCGCGCCGCCGGCGGCCCGGGTGAACGCGGTGTACTCGCCGGTGCTGCGCTCGATGAGCCCCTTGAACTGCCCGGCGATGCCCAGCGGCCAGGTCAGGGGCATCGGGCGCAGGCCGATGGTCTGCTCGACCTCGTCGAGCAGCTCCAGGGCCTCGCGGCCCGGCCGGTCCCACTTGTTGACGAAGGTGACGATCGGGACGCCGCGCGAGCGGCAGACGTCGAAGAGCTTGAGGGTCTGCGGCTCGAGACCCTTCGCCGCGTCGAGCAGCATCACCGCGGCGTCGACGGCGGCGAGCACCCGGTAGGTGTCCTCGGAGAAGTCGCCGTGGCCGGGGGTGTCGAGCAGGTTGATCACGCAGTCCCGATAGGAGAACTGCAGCACCGCCGAGGACACCGAGATGCCGCGGGCACGCTCCATCTCCATCCAGTCCGACGTGACGCCCTTGCGGCCGGACTTGCCGTGCACCGCACCGGCGGAGTCGATGACCTCCGCGTGCAGCGCCAGCGCCTCGGTCAGGGTCGACTTGCCCGCGTCGGGGTGGGAGATCACCGCGAACGTCCGGCGGCGGGCGGTCTCGCCGACGACGCGCGCGTCGGTGGCGGTGCCGGTCTGCCGGGTGACGTTCTCGATGGTGCTCACACCTGCATTCTAGGCGTCGCCACCGACACCCCCCGACGACGGCGCCCGGCTCAGGTCGACCACGCAGAAGACGTTGCCGTCGGGGTCGGCGAGGACGACGAAGTCGGGCGCGGCGGGGTAGTCGTCCCAGGCCGGCCGGGTCGCGCCCAGCGAGGTCAGCCGCGCCACCTCGGCGTCCTGCTCGTCGGTGGTGTCGACCAGGAGGTCCAGGTGGAGCCGGGGTCTGGGCTCGGGCGGGGACGCGCTGCGCATCAGGCCGAGCACCCGCTCGCCGTCGGAGCCGGTCAGGGTGCGCCAGGACGGGCTCGACCACTCGTCGGAGACGTGCAGGTGCAGCGCGGCGGCCCAGAACGCGGCGGCCCGGTCGAGGTCGACGACGCCGACCACCGGGAACCCGAGCCTCAGCACGGCTCAGGCCCCCGCTTCCAGCAGCGCCCGCATGTCGGGCAGGTCGAAGTGCTCGACGGTCGCCCACGCCGACGGGCTGCCGTGGTGCGGGTCGGCGCCCGCGGCCAGCAACGCGGTGACCGACGGCGCCGACCGGGCGAACAGCGCGGCGGCGAGCGCGGTCTGGCCGCGGTCGTTGGTGTGGTCCGGCTCCGCGCCGCGGGCCAGCAGGTCGGCGACGACGGCGTCGTGGCCGTAGTAGGCGGCGAGGATCAGCAGGGTGTCGCCCTTGGGGTCGGTCAGGCCGACCGGGACGCCCGCGTCGAGGTAGGCGCCCAGCCGGTCCGCCGCGCCCTCGCGGGCCAGGTCGAACATCCGGTGCGCGAGCTCCACGGCAGCCTGGTCCATCCCCCGACCGTAGATTCCCCTGCTCGGTTGCGCATGACTGTCGGGGGGCGCGGCTAACCTGCGCCTCGTGAGTTCCCAGTCCGACGCCCAGCAGGCCCGCGAGCGCCACGCGCAGCTGGCGGCCGAGGTGGCCGACCACCAGTTCCGCTACTACGTGCTGGACGCCCCGGTCGTCTCCGACGGCCAGTTCGACGAGCTGTGGCACGAGCTGCTCGCGCTGGAGGAGGCCCACCCCGAGCTGGTCACGCCGGACTCGCCGAGCCAGCGCGTCGGCGGGACCTTCTCCACCGACTTCACCTCCTACGACCATCTCGAGCGGATGTTGTCGCTGGACAACGCCTTCTCGCCCGAGGACCTGCGCACCTGGCACGAGCGGGTGACGAAGGAGGTCGGCGGGGACCTGCACTACCTGTGCGAGCTCAAGATCGACGGGCTCGCGGTCAACCTGCTCTACGAGGGCGGGCGGCTCACCCGGGCCCTGACCCGCGGCGACGGGCGCACCGGCGAGGACATCACGCTCAACATGCGCACCCTCGCCGAGGTGCCCGAGCGGCTGACCGGCACCGACGAGTTCCCGGTGCCGGCGCTCGTCGAGGTCCGTGGCGAGGTCTACTTCCGGCTGGAGGACTTCGAGCGGCTCAACGCCTCGCTGGTCGAGGCGGGCAAGGAGCCGTTCGCGAACCCGCGCAACACCGCGGCCGGCTCCCTGCGCCAGAAGGACCCGCGGGTCACCGGCTCGCGCAACCTGCGGCTGATCTGCCACGGATTGGGCAAGCGGGAGGGGTTCACCCCCGACACCCAGTCCCACGCCTACGACGCACTGGTCGCCTGGGGCCTGCCGGTCTCCCCGCGCACCAGGGTGCTCCAGGGGATCGAGAAGGTGATCGAGTACGTCGAGTACTGGGGTGAGCACCGGCACGACGTCGAGCACGAGATCGACGGCGTCGTCGTGAAGGTCGACGAGGTGGCGCTGCAGCGCAGGCTCGGCGCGACCTCCCGGTTCCCGCGCTGGGCGATCGCCTACAAGTACCCGCCGGAGCAGGCCACCACCCGGCTGCTCGACATCCGGGTCAACGTCGGGCGGACCGGCCGGGTCACCCCGTTCGCGGTGATGGAGCCGGTGAAGGTCGCCGGGTCCACGGTCGAGATGGCGACCCTGCACAACGCCGACGAGGTGCGTCGCAAGGGCGTGCTGATCGGTGACCGGGTGGTCATCCGCAAGGCGGGCGACGTCATCCCCGAGGTGCTGGGGCCGGTCACCGACGTGCGCGACGGCTCCGAGCGCGAGTTCGTCATGCCGACGCACTGCCCCGAGTGCGGCACCGCGCTCGTGCAGCAGAAGTCGGGCGACGTCGACCGGCGCTGCCCGAACGCCCGTTCCTGCCCGGCGCAGCTGCGGGAGCGGCTGTTCCACGTCGCGGGCCGGGGCGCGTTCGACATCGAGGGGCTCGGCTACGAGGCCGCGGTGGCGCTGCTGACCTCGGGCGTGCTGACCGACGAGGGCGACGTCTTCTCCCTCACCGAGGCCGACCTGCTGCGGACCGAGCTGTTCCGCAACCAGAAGGGCGAGCTGACGGTCAACGGCCGCAAGCTGCTGAGGAATTTGGAGGCGGCCAAGGACCGGCCGCTGTGGCGGGTGCTGGTGGGGCTGTCGATCCGGCACGTCGGGCCGACCGCCGCGCAGGCGCTGGCCCGCGAGTTCGGGTCGATGGAGGCCCTCGAACGCGCCGCGGCACAGGCGAAGGCGGACACCGAGGCCGCCGGGGTCGCGATCGTCTCCGACGGGACGGCGGGGGAGGACGACGCCGCGGCCGAGGCCGCCGCGTCGACGCCCGAGGGTGCCGCGGCCGAGGCGACCGGCGACGTCGAGGCCGCCGAGGCGGAGGCGGCGGTTGCCGCAGGCGAGGCGGAGGCGGCACCCGGCGACGGGTCTGCCGGTGATGGGTCTGCCGGCGACGGGGCGCCAGACGACGGGGCGCCCGGTGAAGGGGCGCCCGGCGACGGGGCCGCCGACGCCGCGGCCGTGGAGGCCGCGAAGCAGGAGCGGGCCGCGGCGCGTGCCCGGGCGAAGGCCGTCGCGGAGGCGCTCGCGCCGATCGCCGGGGTCGACGGCGTCGGCCCGACCATCGCCGCGGCGGTGCGGGACTGGTTCTCCGTCGACTGGCACCGCGAGGTAGTGCAGAGGTGGCGGGCCGCGGGCGTCGCGATGGAGGACGAGGTCGACGACTCGGTGCCCCGCTTCCTGGAGGGCCTCTCGATCGTCATCACCGGCTCGATGGAGAACTGGTCCCGCGACGAGGCCAAGGAGGCGATCATGGCCCGCGGCGGGCGGGCGGCCGGGTCGGTGTCGAAGAAGACGGCCTTCGTCGTCGCGGGGGAGGCGCCCGGCTCGAAGTACGACAAGGCCGTCGAGCTCGGGGTGCCGGTGCTGGACGAGGCCGGGTTCGAGGTCCTGCTCGACCGCGGCCCCGACGCGGCGCGGGAGCAGGCCGCCGACGCCTGACGGCCCGGAGTCCGGTCCGCCGCGTGACCGGGGAATCCGCCCGGCGGCCGGACCTGCAGCACGCCGACGGTGAGCGACCACTCACCGGGCGTGTCGGGCGTCCGGCGCGGCCCGGCGTCCGGACGCCGACGTCGCCCGGACGCGTCCGCGCCCGGACGCCGGCCGCGGACGATCACCGCCTACCCTCGGTCGCACGCCGGGGTCGTCCCGGCGGGAGGACGACCACTCGGATCGGGGAACACACGGTGTTGCAGGCGGCGCTCAACGGCTCACGACCGGCGGACGCGCACCCGGCGTTGCCGACCCTGGCCCGCCACCTCGCCCGTGACGCCCGGGCCGTCGCCCGGCTCGGCGTCACCTCGGTGCACGTGCACCCGCGCGACGACAGCGGCGCCGAGACGATCGAGCCCGCCGTGGTCGGCGACGTCGTGTCGCTGATCCGCCAGGAGGCCCCTGGCATCGAGATCGGCGTCCCGACCGGTCGCTGGATCCAGCCCGACCCCAAGGACCGCGTCGAGACCGTCCTGTCCTGGGGCCGGCTCGGCTCCGGCAAGCCCGACGTGTGCGGCGTCAATGTGCACGAGCTCGGCTGGACCGAGGTCTGCCACGCCGCGTGGTCGGTCGGCATCGCCGTCGAGCTCGGTGTCTGGACCAGCGGTGACGCCGTCACCCTCCGCCAGAACGGGCTGCCCCCGGGCACCCGCCGGGTGATCGCGGAGTCGACGGTGATCGACCCGGAGACCGCCGTCGCCGAGGGCATCCGGATCCTGCGCGCGCTCGGCCAGCCCCCCGTTCCCGTGCTGCTGCACGGCGAGGAGGAGGGCGCCTGGCCGGTGCTGGAGTACGCGACCCGGGTCAACATCGACACCCGGATCGGCTTCGAGGACGTACTGGTGCGCCCCGACGGCTGGCTCGCGACCGGCAACGACGACCTCGTCCGCACCGCCCTGTCGATCCGGGTCTGACCTGGATCCGCCGCACCCGCGCCCCGGCGACCCGGGTGGACCGGGGCGGGCGGCGGGGGTCAGGCCTTCAGCACCGTCGCGACGATCCCCGCGAGGTGCGCCAGCCGCGCCAGCTCCGACGGCCGGAACACCGGGCCACCCGGCCGTCCGACCACCAGCGTCTTCGGCGGTTCCCCGGTCCCGAACGGCGCGGCGGCCAGCTCGGTGTCCATCGCCCGCCACGGCTCGGGCACCCAGTGGCTGTCGTCGAGGGCGATCGCCCGGTCCAGCGGCAGCCAGGGCAGGTCCCCGGACCGGGTCTCGGGCGCCGCGGCGCTCTCCGCGATCCGGAAGGAACGACCGTTCTCGCTGACCGCGACCAGCGCCCAGCCGGCGCGGAACAGCCGCGGCACCTCGCCGGCGAGCAGGTCGAGCCCGTGCGCGTGGTCGCCGGCGATCTCGTCGAGCAGCTCCAGCTCGCGGTGGGTGTCCAGCTGCCCGGTGTGCGGGCGCACCGACTCCACCGACACCCCGGGCACCGACTCGGCCGCGGTGATGAGCACGTCCGGCGGCCGGTTGGTCGGCAGCTCCACGGCGATGTCGTCGACCGCCTGTCCGTCGCCGCGCTCCACGACGTCGACGCTGAGGATGTCCGCCCCCGCCCCGCCGAGGGCGGAGGCGACGGCCCCGAGATTGCCGGGCTTGTCCGGGAGGACGACCCGGAGCAGGAACGACACGGAGTGGATCCTCTCCCTCGACAGCGAGCGCCTCATCGGCACGCGTGTGCACCGCACCGGAGTGGCGGGGGGCGGTTCCGGGCGGGAACGATGATCCTGCCACCCTCGGGGCCGTCGGTCACCCGCCACCCGCATCATGGTGTGCGTACCTGGTCACCGGGGGGCGATCGGCCGGTGGACCGGCGGGAATAGACTCGCCCGATGGACCGGCGCGCGCGGGAGCGGCCGGGTCGTGTCGGCAGCCGGACCGGCGGTCGCACCGTCGTCGCCGCACCGTCGTCGCGACCGTCCACCCGCCGTCGTCATCATCGGACACCATCCCAGAGGAGGGGCATGACCGCCGATTCCGCGGAGCGGACGGGCGGGGTCATCACCCGGGACGAGGTCGCACACCTCGCCCGGCTGGCCCGCCTGGCCGTCACCGACTCCGAGCTGGACACCTTCGCGTCGCAGCTCGACGTGATCATCGGGTCGGTGGCCCGGGTCGGAGAGGTCGCCGCCGACGACATCCCGCCGACCTCGCACGCCGTCCCGCTGGAGAACGTCTTCCGCCCGGACGAGCGCCGCCCCGGCCTGAGCCAGGAGCAGGCGCTCGCCGGCGCCCCGGCCGCCGAGGACGGGCGCTTCCGCGTCCCGCGGATCCTGGGGGAGGAGCAGTGAGCGACCTGATCCGCCTCACCGCGGCCGAGCTCGCGGAGAAGATCCACTCCCGCGAGGTCTCCGCCGTCGAGGTCGCCCAGGCCCACCTCGACCGGATCGCCGCCGTCGACGGTGAGGTGCACGCGTTCCTGCACGTCGGCGCCGAGGCCGCGGTGGCCGCCGCCGCGCTGGTCGACGAGCGGATCGCCGCGGGCGAGGTCCCGGAGTCCCCGCTGGCCGGGGTGCCGCTGGCGCTCAAGGACGTGTTCACCACCTCGGACATGCCCACCACCTGCGGCTCGCGGATCCTCGACGGCTGGCAGCCGCCCTACGACGCGACGGTCACCACGCGCCTGCGCGCCGCCGGGATCACGATCCTCGGCAAGACCAACATGGACGAGTTCGCGATGGGCTCCTCCACCGAGCACTCGGCGTACGGCGTCACCCGCAACCCGTGGGACACCACCCGGGTGCCGGGCGGCTCCGGCGGCGGGTCGGCGGCGTCGCTGGCCGCGTTCGAGGCGCCGTTGGCGATCGGCACCGACACCGGCGGCTCGATCCGCCAGCCCGCCGCGTTCACCGGCACCGTCGGCGTCAAGCCCACCTACGGCCAGGTGTCCCGCTACGGGCTGGTCGCCTGCGCGTCGTCGCTGGACCAGGGTGGGCCGTGCGCGCGCACCGTGCTGGACGCGGCGCTGCTGCACGAGGTCATCGCCGGCCACGACCCGCTCGACTCGACCTCGATCGACCGGCCGGTCCCGGCCGTCGTCGAGGCGGCACGCCAGGGCGCGACCGGGGACCTGTCCGGGCTGAAGGTCGGCGTCGTGCGCGAGCTGGGCGGCGAGGGCTACCAGCCCGGCGTCCGCTCGGCGTTCGACGCCTCGCTGCGCCGGCTGGAGAAGCTGGGTGCCGAGATCGTCGAGGTCGCCTGCCCGCACTTCGAGTACGGGATGGCCGCGTACTACCTGATCCTCCCCAGTGAGGTGTCGTCGAACCTCGCCCGGTTCGACGCCATGCGCTACGGCCTGCGCGCCTCCGAGGGCCGCTCCGCCGAGGAGGTCATGGCCAACACCCGCGAGCAGGGCTTCGGGCCCGAGGTCAAGCGGCGGATCATGCTCGGCACCTACGCGCTGTCCAGCGGCTACTACGACGCCTACTACGGCCAGGCGCAGAAGGTCCGCACGCTCATCAGCCGGGACTTCGCCGCGGCGTTCGCCCAGGCCGACGTGCTCGTGTCGCCGACGGCGCCGACCGTGCCGTTCCCGATCGGGGACAAGGTCGACGACCCGCTGGCCATGTACCTGAACGACCTGGCCACCATCCCGACGAACCTGGCCGGGGTGGCCGGCATGTCGGTGCCCAACGGGATCTCCGAGGGGCTCCCGACCGGCCTGCAGATCATGGCCCCCGCGCTCGGCGAGGCCGTCATGTACCGCGTCGGGGCGGCGTTCGAGGCCGCCCGCGACGCCGACGAGGGCGGTCCGCTGATCGCCCGCGTCCCGGACGTTGCTGAGGTGAGGGCATGACCGCGGCCGTGGAGCTGGTCGACTTCGACGATGTCGTCGCCCGGTACGACCCCGTCCTGGGCATCGAGGTGCACGTCGAGCTGTCGACGAACACCAAGATGTTCTGCGGCTGCCCGACGGAGTTCGGGGCCGAGCCCAACACCCAGGTCTGCCCGGTCTGCCTGGGGCTGCCCGGCGCGCTGCCGGTGGTCAACCGGGCCGCGGTGGAGTCGGCGATCCGGATCGGCCTGGCGCTGAACTGCTCGATCGCGCCGTGGGGCCGGTTCGCCCGGAAGAACTACTTCTATCCGGACATGCCGAAGAACTTCCAGACCTCCCAGTACGACGAGCCGATCGCCACGGGCGGGTTCCTGGACCTGACCCTCGACGACGGCGAGGTCGTCCGGATCGGCATCGAGCGCGCGCACATGGAAGAGGACACCGGCAAGTCGCTGCACGTCGGCGGCTCCGACGGTCGCATCCACGGCGCCGACCACTCGCTGCTGGACTACAACCGGGCAGGCGTCCCGCTGATCGAGATCGTCACGACGATGATCCCGGACACCGGGGCCCGTGCCCCGGAGGTGGCCCGCGCCTACGTCACCGCGCTGCGCGACCTGATCCGGTCCCTGGGCGTCTCCGACGTCCGGATGGACCAGGGCTCGATGCGTGCCGACGTGAACCTCTCGCTGTCGCCGAAGGGCGGCCCGCTGGGCACCCGCACCGAGACGAAGAACGTCAACTCGCTGCGGTCGGTCGAGCGCGCGGTCCGGCACGAGATGAGCCGGCAGGCCGGCGTGCTCGACGCGGGCGGGGAGATCGTCCAGGAGACCCGGCACTTCGACGAGGCGACCGGCCACACCCGCGCCGGGCGACGCAAGGAGACCTCGGAGGACTACCGGTACTTCCCGGAGCCCGACCTGGTCCCGATCGCCCCGTCCGCCGAGTGGGTCGAGGAGCTGCGCGGCACCCTGCCCGAGCTGCCGTGGGAGCGCCGCAAGCGCATCCAGAGCGACTGGGGCATCTCCGACGAGGAGCTGCGCGACCTGGTCAACGGCGGGGCGCTGGAGCTGGTCGAGGCCACCGTCGCGGCCGGTGCGCCGTCGCAGGAGGCCCGCTCGTGGTGGGTGTCCTACCTGGCCCAGCAGGCCAACACCCGCTCGGTCGAGCTCGCCGAGCTCGCGATCACCCCGGCACAGGTCGCCCGGGTGATCGAGCTGGTCGCGGCGGGGGAGCTGACCAACAAGCTCGCCCGCCAGGTCGTCGACGGCGTGCTCGACGGCGAGGGCGGCCCGGACGAGGTCGTCGCCGCCCGCGGGCTGAAGGTCGTCTCCGACGAGGGCGCGCTGGTCGCCGCCGTCGACGCGGCGCTGGCCGAGCAGCCCGACGTCGCGGAGAAGATCCGCGGTGGCAAGGTCCAGGCGGCCGGGGCCATCGTCGGCGCGGTCATGAAGGCGACGAAGGGCCAGGCCGACGCCAAGCGGGTCCGCGAGCTGATCGTCGAGCGGGTCGGGGCCTGACCGGAGTGGCACGCGTGACGGGCCCCGGTCCGGTCGGAGCAACCGACCGGACCGGGGCCCGTTCCTCGTCCGCGACACGCGACCGCCAAGTGAGGCGAGGCTAAGCTCACCGGAGATCCCACGCCTCCGGAGGGCCCGTGTCCACTGCACTGCTCGAGCGCCCCGTCGTCGAGAACGCCACCCGCCGCCAACTGCTCGCCGCCGTCGGCGCCACCGGCCTGCTCGCCGCCTGCGGTCGCCCGTCGGCGCCCGTCGGCGCGGCCCCGGCGGGCGCGACCCGCAGCGTCACCACCTCGCTCGGCACCTACGACGTCCCGGTCGCGCCGGTGTCGGTGCTGGCCGTCGACTCGCGGGTCGACCTGGAGACCGCCGTCGCGCTCGGCCTGCCGGTGTCGGCGACCAGCCTGCGTCCCCCGGCCGCGTGGGTCCCGGCCCCGCCGGGGCTGCCGGTCCTGAAGGGTCCGATCGTCGACGAGGAGGTCCTCGCGCTGCGCCCGGACCTGATCGTCTGCTCCGCCGAGGACGACGGTGAGTACTGGCCGACCGCCCGGCTGCAGCGGATCGCGCCGGTCGTCCCGACCTCGTTCGACGTGCCGTGGCGCACCGACCTGACCACGATCGCCACCCAGCTCGACCGGCGCGACGCACTGGACCGGGTGCTGGCCGAGTACGACGCGGTCGCCGCCGGGGTCCGGGAGCGCCGCCGCGGGGCGCTGGCGACCAGGCGGATCGTCGTCGCCCAGTGGCGGCCCGAGGCGGGCACGTTCGTGGTGAACACGGCGGGCAGGCTGCAGCAGCAGGTGCTGACCGACCTGGGCGGCTCGCTGGCCGGGGAGGAACGCGCCTACGCCGCGGACCAGGAGGTGCCGCTGGAGGAGATGAGCCGGTTCCGCGACGCCGACGGATTCTACCTGCAGAACACCGGCACCGAACGGGCGCTCGCGACGATGCGTGACGTCCCGGTGTGGCGCGAGCTCCCCGCGGTGCGGGCCGGGAAGGTCGTCGAGACCACGGGCAACGTCAACTACGGCAGCGTCTACAGCGCGATGCAGGTCGCCCGCGACCTGGACGCGCTGTACGCGCTGCTCGGCTGAGCGTCCGGGGCGCTCGGCCGGAGACGGGCCCGCGCCGAGCCGGTGTCAGATCGCGCTGGCCCCGCCGCCGGTCGGCGGCTGGATGCGGACCACCCGGTCGTCGGTGCTGCCGGGGGCGCCGCCGTCGCGGTTCACGGTGCCCAGCCAGAGCAGGCCGTCCGGGGCGAGGGTGACCGGGCCGATGCGGCCGTAGGTGTCCTCCAGCACCGGCTTCGGGTCACCGGTGAAGGTGCCCTCGGGACCCGGGTTGAGCACGAACAGCGCCTTCCCGGTGCTCTGGGCGACGACGACCGCGCCCGGCAGCACCGTGCACCCCGCGACTCCGGGACGGTCCGGCCAGGTCCACGCCGGCGCACCGAGCGCGCCCGGGGCGACGCGGTACAGGACGTCGCGCCCGGCCGTCCGGTCGGTGACCCAGGTGGTCCGTGCCGCCGGGTCGACGCACACCCCGCCCGGTGCGGTGAGCCCGCGGGCCAGGACCGGCGAGGCGCGGTCGGGGTTGCCCGGGGCCGGCCGGCCCAGGGTGTCGATCCGCAGCACCGCCCCGGCGAGCGGACCCGCCCCGGCGGGCGTGGCGACCAACAGCGAGGAGCCGTCGGCGTCGACGGCCAGCGCCCCTCCCGGGGGCAGCCCCGCCAGCACCGGCTTCGGCGCCTCACCGGGTGCGATCCGCCAGACCCGGCCCTCGGACAGGGCGTAGAGCAGGCGGTCCTCGGCGTAGCCGGGGGAGAGGACCAGCCCGGTCAGCCCACCCGCCGGATCGACCGGCACCGTCGCGACCGGCCGCGGCGTGGCGTTGCGGCGGACCTCCAGCACCCGTCCGGTCCGCCGCTCGGCGACGAGTGCGTGGTCGCCCTGCGGGAGCACCGCCACCGCCCCGACCGGCCCCAGGCACGCGGCCACGACCTGGGGGTCCGGGTCGACGCACGGCTGCGGGGCCGCCGCGGGCCCCTGCTGCTGCGGCGACGGCGGCCGGCCCGACGGCGGTGCCTGCTCCTCCGGGGCGATCCGGGGCGGCCCGCCCAGCTCGCCGGCGCCCTCGGCCTGGGGTCGCCAGTCGCGCGTGCCCGCGTCGGGGAAGGTGGCGCAACCGGCCAGCAGCACGACGAGCGTCGCGACGATCAGCAGCAGCCGGGCGGTCACGAGGAGCCAGGCTAGGCCCCGCGAGGTGAGTGCCCGGTGAGTACGGTCGGACGCCATGAGCAGTCCCGTGACCGTCCTCGTGCCGCACGCCGCCGGAGCCGAGATCCTGTCCGAGGTGGACGGGCTGGAGCCGGTCGTCTACGACCCGGAGAAGCCGCTGCCGGACGAGGCGGGGCGGGCCCGGGTCCTGGTCGCCCCGTTCCTGGCGACCTCCGAGGCCGTCGCGATGACCGAGCAGATGCCGCACCTGGAGCTGGTGCAGCTGCTCACCGCCGGGGCCGAGGCGTGGATCGGACGGCTGCCCGACGGTGTCGCGCTCTCCGACGGCCGTGGCGCGCACGGCGGCGCGACCGCCGAGTGGGTCGTGTCGGTGCTGCTCGCCGTCTACCGCCACCTCGACCGGTTCGTGCGGGCCCAGGACCGCGGTGAGTGGGACTACCACCAGACCGAGGAGCTGGCCGGCAAGAAGATCCTCATCGTGGGCGCGGGCGACGTGGGGCAGAAGACCCGGGCCCGTCTGGAGCCCTTCGAGGTGGAGACCGCGATGGTCGGTCGCACCGCCCGCGACGGCGTCCACGGCTGGGACGAGCTGCCCGCCCTGCTCCCGCGGTACGACGCGACCGTGCTGATCGTCCCGCTCACCGACGAGACCCGCGGCATGGTCGACGCCGACTTCCTGGCCGCCATGCCCGACGGGGTGCTCCTGGTCAACGGCGCCCGCGGACCGGTGGTGGACACCGACGCGCTCCTCGCCGAGCTCACCTCGGGCCGCATCCGGGCCGCCGTCGACGTCACCGACCCCGAGCCGCTGCCGCCGGGGCACCCGCTCTGGTCGGCACCCGGGCTCCTGCTGACGCCGCACGTCGGGGGGACCGTGCCGATGGCGATGCGCCGGGCCTACGGCGTCGCGGCCGAGCAGCTGGCGGCGTTCGTCCGGGGCGAGGAGCCTCCGAACCTGGTGACCGGGGCGTACTGAGCGGAGTCGTTCCTGCCCCGAGGGCGGTGTCGGCGGCTGCGGAGAACGCGGTCGCAGAGTCTGGTGAAAACCCCGGAGTTCGGGTGTTAAGCGATGTCCGGCCGGCGCCGCAAGCGCTTGCCCGACCTATGACGTAATCGTACGTTCGGGCCGCGTTCACCGGCTGACACGGCACCGATCGTGCCTGTGCCGCTCTCGGGGAGGTTCTGCCTGATGATCCGGACCGCTCGCCCGCAATGCTCGACGAGGAATTGTCGGAGACCTGCCCTGTGCCGGGCACAGTGAGCCGGGCGCTGTCGCTCACCGACGGCGACACCGCCCGGGACGACGCGGTGGCCCGCGGCCTCGTCCGCTCCGCGCTCGCCGAGCGTCGTCCGGACACCGGCTCCCGGTTCGACGAGATGACCCGCTACGCGCTGCTCGCGCCGGGCAAGCTCCTGCGACCGCTCATGCTGCTCACCGCGGCGGAGGCCGTCGGCGGCCGGCGCGAGGACGTGCTCCCCGCCGCCGCGGCGGTCGAGCACCTGCACGTCGCCTCACTGGTGCACGACGACATCATCGACGACGACGACCTGCGTCGCGGCCGGCCGTCGGTGCACGCCCGCTACGGCGTCCCGGACGCCATCGTGACCGGCGACGCGCTGCTGTTCGAGGTGTTCGCCGTCGTCGCCGAGTGTGCGGCCCCGCCGGAGGCCGTCGTCACGGCCGTCGCCGAGTTGGCCCGTGCCGGTAGCGACCTGTGCCGCGGACAGGTCCAGGAGTCCCAGCTCGTCGCGCCCGGACCCGGCCGACCGGGAAGCACACTGGACGACTACCTCGAGGTGGCCGCTCTCAAGACCGGAGCCCTGTTCCGGGGGGGCGTGCCGGGCGGGCGCCGCGCTCGGCGGCGGGGACGCCGGGCAGGTCGACCTGCTCGGGGACTACGGCCACCACACCGGGGTCGCGTTCCAGCTGTTCGACGACCTGCTGCCCTACCTCGACGACGCCGTGGTCACGGGCAAGCCCGCGACCAGCGACGCCGCCAACCTGCGGCCCACCTGGCCGGTCCTGCTGGCACACCGCGACGGTGGACCCGCCGTGCGGCGGGCGGTGGAGACCGCCCTGTCCGGGGATCTCGGCCCGAGCGAGGCGCACGAGATGCTCCGCGCGGCGGTGACCGCGGACGACCTCTGGGACGCGGCGCGGTGCGGGGCGCGCGGCCACGCCGACCGGGCCGTGGCCCGCCTCGGTGAGCTCCCCGGTGCCGAGGCGGCACGCCGGCTCGCCGGGATCGCCGCGATCGCCGTCGACCGTGACCGCTGACGGGCGCACCCTGCGCGCCGACGCCCGTGCCGCACCGCGGCGGGGCGGGGGGGACCTGGCAGGCGCACTGGGAGACCTGGCGGCCGTACACCACCTGGCACCCGGCGTTGCTGGGACTGGCCGGGGCGCTGGTGGCGGGCGGCAGCTCCCCGGGGCCGCTCGCCGTCGCGGTGCTGGTCCCGGTGCTCGGCTGGCTGGCCGGGCACTACCTCGGTGACTACTTCGACCGGGACCTGGACGCGATCGCCAAGCCGCACCGCCCGATCCCGTCCGGCAGGCTCACCCCCCGGGCCGCGCTGACCTGCGGGATCGCCTGCGTCGCCGGCTCGCTGGTGCTGACCACCGTGGTGAACTGGCGGACGCTGCCGGTGTTCGCCTGCGCGGTCGCCGGGATCATCACCTACAGCCGGCTGTTCAAGCAGCGGGGGCTGGCCGGCAACCTCAACCGCGGGGTGCTCTCCGCGCTCGCGATGGTCGTGGGGGCGATGGCCGTCGCGCCGTGGCCCCCCTGGGCGTTGCTGCCCGCCGCGCTGGGCTTCGCCCTGCACGACACCGCGTCCAACCTGATCGGGACGGTGCGCGACGTCGACGGCGACCGCGCGGGTGGCTACCGGTCGGTGCCGGTCCGGCACGGCACCGCGACGGCGGTCCGGACCGCGGCCGTGCTCTGGCTGTCGGCGATGGTCGCGGTCGGGGTGGGCGCCGTCGTCGCGGACCGGCCTGCCGCCCAGTTCGGTGGTCTGGCACTGGCGGTGCTCGTCGGTGGCTGTGCCTTCGTCGTGGTGCGCCCCGGCACGGTGACGCCCCGTCGTGCGCTGCGCTCGCACGAGGTGCTGGTCGCCGAACGAATGCTGCTCGCGGGCGCCGTCGTCGCGGGTGCCGCGGGGCCGCTCGTGGCCGGGGCGGTGGTGCTGCCCGCACTCGTCTCATCGCTGGTCATGCAGGCCCGGATGCGGGCCCGGCACGAGTTCCCGGCCGATGCCGGGGACGGAGAGGACACACCATGACACCGGCCCACGCCGGGACCGGCCGGCTCGCCGACGAGGTGGCGGAGGCGATCGCGGGAGGGGCCGAGGCGCTGCTGCGGTCGCGCCGCGACGACGGCGTGTTCGACTACGGCGCCGACAGCCTGCGGTCCACCCTCGCGACGGCGGGTGCGGTCACCGCGCTGCACTTCGCCGATCCCGGTGGGACCGCCGACCTGATCGCCGCCGGGGCCGCACGGCTGCGTCGCACCCAGACCGAGGACGGCGGCTGGGCGATGGTGCCCGGTCTGCCCGCGGAGCCGGGCCCGACCGCCGTGTCGGCCGCCGCGCTGCACCTCGTCGACCCGGCGGGGTCCGCCGAGCAGGTCGCGGCCGGGCGGCGGTGGATGGAGCGCTACGGCGGCCTCGCCGCGATCCCGCACCCGGAGGTCGTGCTCTGGTGCCGGCAGTTCTACGGGTTCGTCGGCTGGATCGCGCCGGCCGACATGCGGCGTTTCCCGCTGGAGCTGGCGTTGCTGCCCGGCCTGTACCGGCGGCTGTTCGACCTGCGGCTGCCGATGGCCTCGGCGCTGGGGCTCGCCCAGACCCGGCACCGCCGGATGACCCGGGTGCAGCGCACGCTGTCCCGGCTGGCCGAACCGAACGCGCTGCGCGTGATCCGCCAGACCTACGAGCACGAGGGATCCGCGGGATCCTGGTCGGAGGACGCCTGGGTGACCGGCCTGGTCTGCACCGGGCTGGCCCGCGCCGGCGTCGGCCAGGACATGGTGGACGCCGCCGTCGGCTGGCTGCGCCGGTCCATGCACCCGGACGGCTCGTGGGCCACGACCCCGCTGGACGCGGCCTGGACGATGTACGCGGTACGGGGCCTGGTCGAGGCCGGCTACGGCGACGACGAGCGCCTGGTCGCCTCCCGGGACGCACTGCTGGGCCTGCAACAGCACCGGCCCTTCCTCGCCTTCGGCTGCCCGCCCGGCTTCTGGGGCTGGACCGCAGGGCGCGGCTGGCCCGCGGTGCTGGAGACGGGCGAGATCGTGTCCGTGCTCAGCAGGCTCCCCGGCACCGTGCAGGGCGCCGCCGTCGCCGAGGGGGTCGGCTGGCTCACCGACCGGCAGGACTCCCGCGGCTCCTGGGGGCTGTGCGTGCGCAACACCAGGGTCGCGAACAGCGGCCCCTGCCCGACGACGACCGCGCAGGCGCTCGACGCCCTGCTCGACGCCGGGGTGCCGGCCGACGACCGGCGGGTCCGTCGCGCGCTGCGCTGGCTGGGCCGGGCCCAGCTGACCGGTGGTGGCTTCGAGTCGGTCTGGTACCGCGAGCACACGATGGGCACCGCCGCGGTGCTGGAGACCTTCGCCCGCTGCGGCCGCGGCGGGGACGGGCCCGCGGTCCGCGCCAGGGCCCTGCTGGAGCGCACCCGCAACCCCGACGGGTCCTGGGGCGACGGCCACGGCGCCCCGGGAACCGTGGAGGAGACCGGCTGGGCGGTCGCGGCACTGCTCGCCGCCGGTGCGGCCCCGGCGGAGGTGGAACCGGCCGTGCGGTGGCTGCTGGCGGCCCGCCTGCCGGACGGCGGCTGGCCGGCCGCGCCGGTGCACGAGTACGTCCGCCGGGTGAGCCGCTACGCCAACCCGGGGTTCACCCACGGGATGGCGCTGCGCGCGCTCGGCCGCTACCGGAAGGCCCTGACGTGAGCCACGGACACGACACCGACTACGACGCCGACTGCGACACCGATTACGACACCGAGTACGACGCGGTGGTGTGCGGCGCCGGGGTGGCCGGTCTGGCCGCGGCCTGCGCGCTGGGCAGGCTCGGGCACCGGGTCCTGGTGCTGGAGAAGCGCCCGGAGCCGCAGCAGGTCGCCAAGGGCGAGGTGCTGCAGCCGGGATCCCTCGGCATCCTGCGGGAGTGGGGCGTGGCGGACCGGCTGGAGGCGGCGGGTGCGCTGCGGCTGGAGCACCTGGTCGCCCGGGCCGCCGACGGGACGCCCCGGATGCGGCTGGACTACGGGCACCTGCCCACCCCGCAGCCCTGGCTGCTGGCCCACGACTACCCGACGATCCTGCGGGCGCTCGGCGACTCCCTGCCCCCTGGCGTCGAGGTGCGGCGCGGGGCGCTGGTCGAGGGACTGGTCCGGACCGGTGACCGGGTCACCGGCGTCCGGTGCGACGGCACCGCGGTCACGGCCGCGCTGGTCGTCGCCGCCGACGGCGTCTCCTCGCGGCTGCGGCGCGAGGCCGGGCTGACCGCGCCCCGTTCCGACTACCCGCACCGGCTCGCCGCCTTCGAGCTGGCGGGCACCGTCCCGCCGGACTTCTCCGCCTACGTGACCGACGGCGGGCTGCGGCTGCGGTACCCGCTCCCGGGGGGCCGGGTGCGGTTGTACGTCCAGGTCGCCGCGGACGAGCTGCGCGGGCTCGGGCCGGACGGGCTCCGCGCCTGGAGCGACCGGGTGCTGCGCGGCTGCCCCGGGCTCGACCCGGTGGCCGAGGCGTTCCGCGCGGGTGTCGCGGACCGTCAGGTGCTGCCGGTGTCCCGGGCACTCGCGCCGGCGCTGACGGTGCCGGGGCTGGCCCTGGTCGGGGAGAGCGGACACCTGGTGCACCCGATGGCGGCGCAGGGCATGAACAGCTCGATCGCCGACGCCCACACCCTGGCCGCGATGCTCCGGCAGGGCGGCTCGCTGCAGGCCGACGTCGTCGACCACGCGCTGCGCCGCTACGACACCGCACGCCGCCACGACCTGCACCACATCGGCCGGACCAGCCACAACGCCGCCCGGATGATCACCGGACGGTCCTGGATCGGGGACCGCGCGCTGACCGGGACCGGTGCCAACGACCGGATCCGGCACGAGGTCATGCACACCATGTCCGGACTCGGGATCCGGCGCCTGACCCCGGTGGACCGCCTGCACCAGATCGGGCTGCTCCCCGACCCGCGGGCCGCCCGGCTACCCGGCTGGGCCCGGACGGTCCGCGGGTCGGGTGCGGCGGCCCGATGACCCCACGGACCTCACGCCCTGGCGTACTCCAGCACGACCAGACCGTTCGCGCCGTCCCGGCGACCCCGGGCGACCAGACCGGCCTCGGCCGCGAGGACGTCGAAGGCCTCCGGTGCCCGCTCCCGGCCGCCCAGCAGGGTCAGCGACTGCAGGTCGAACGACGCGTTGTTCTTCGCGTGCTCCTCCCCGGCCAGCACCTCGACCACCAGCACCCGGCCGTCGGGCGCGACGGCCTCGGCGCAGCGGCGCAGGATCCGGACGGCGTCCTCGTCGGGCCAGTCGGTGAGCACCCGGGACACCAGCAGCACGTCGTAGCCGGTGGGCAGTGGCTCCAGGAAGCTGCCGCCGACGAAGCGGGCCCGCTCGCCCAGCCCGGCCCCGGACAGGAACTCCTCGGCCTCCGGGGCGACCTCCGGCAGGTCGAGCACGGCGCCGTGCAGGTGCGGGTGCGCGGACAGGACCGCGTGGAGCAGCGCCCCGGTGCCGCCGCCGACGTCGAGCACCGAGGAGACCGGCGCCCAGTCGTACCCGGCGGCGACCTCGGGACCGGTCTGCCAGGCGAAGCCGGCCATCGTCGCGCCGAAGAACAGGCGCAGCCGCTCGTCGGCGCGGTAGTCCGCCCAGAACTCTCGGCCGTGCACCGCGGGGTAGGCCGAGCGGCCGGTGCGGACCGCGTGCAGCATCCCGCCGTAGGCGAGGTCCATCCGCAGGCCCGGCCCGTCGGCGTCGAGCCAGGCACGCAGCAGTGCGTTGCGGTCGTCCAGCAACGCCTCGGAGACCGGGGTCAGCGCGTACCGGCCCGGCGCGGGCTCGGCGAACAGTCCGGCCGAGACGAGATGGCGGAGCAGCCGGACGAGCGCGTCGGGATCGGCACCGGAGGCCGCGGCGAGCTCACCGGCGTCGGTTCGACCGTCCCGGACCAGCTCCGGCAGCCGCAGGGCGACCGCGGTGCGCACCGCGAACGGGGTCGCCAGGTCGACGAGTGCGGCGAGAGCGGCGGTGCCGTCCTGCGTGGTCGGACTGGTCACGGAGTTCCTTTCGACGAACGGGAGGGGAAGTCGGTCCGCCACTGACGATGGCAGTTCGGAGCGGATTCCGACAAGGGTCCGTGACAATTCGACACAGCATTTCCCCGACCGATTCCGCCGGCGCGGTACGGCGGTCGAACAATGCGTACGGAAAGGTTTTCACATGGTTTCGCTCGACGTCCGTCCGGTTTCCGGAGCGCTGGGGGCCGAGGTGCGTGGGCTCGCGCTCGCCGACGTGGACGACGAGGTGTTCGCGCACCTGTACCGGCTCCTGCTCGACCACCTCGTGCTCTTCCTGCCCGACAACGCCGGTCTCGACCCGGCCGACCACGAGGCGTTCGGCAGGCGGCTGGGCCCACTGGAGGTCCACCCGTTCCTGCCGAAGCTGGACGGGCACGACGAGATCGTCCTCCTCGACTCCGACCAGGGGGCGAAGGCCGACGTCTGGCACACCGACGTCACGTTCTCCCAGACCCCGCCGATCGCGTCGGTGCTGCAGATCGTGCAGGGCCCCGAGGTCGGCGGCGACACCATGTGGAGCAACCAGTACCTCGCCTACGAGGCGCTGTCCGCCCCGCTGCGGGAGCTGCTCGACGGGCTCACCGCGCTGCACGTCTTCGAGCACCCGAACGGCTCCTACCGCAGCGAGGCCGAGCATCCGGTCGTCCGGGTGCACCCGGACACCGGGCGGCGCTCGCTGTACGTCAACCGGATGTTCACCCGGCGCATCCCGCAGCTGACCCCGGGGGAGAGCACCGCGCTGCTGGCCCACCTGTTCGACGTCTCCGAGAGCCCGCAGCGGGTCTGCCGCTACCGCTGGAGCGAGGGTGGGGTCGCGATCTGGGACAACCGGGCCACCCAGCACTACGCCGTCAACGACTACACCGGCCGCCGGGTCGGCCGCCGCGTCACCGTGCTCGGCGACCACCCGAAGGGCGAGCCGGCGCGCTGGCCGCACCACCAGGCCGCCGGGATGAGCGCGACGGCCGTCAAGGACTGACCGGCACGACCGGCACGAACCGACCGGCACCGCAGCAGGGGAGACCGCCATGAGCGAGACGACCACCACGAGCGCCGGGTCCGAGGAGTTCCTCGAGACCTACTGGCATGACCCGCACACCGCACTGGCCGGGGCCCGCCGGGACTGCCCGGTCCGCGAGGTCACCTTCGAGACCGGCCCGACCTGGCTGGTCACCCGCTACGCCGACGTCCGGGCGGGGCTGGCCGACGAGCGCCTCGCCAAGGACTGGCGGGCGTCGCTGCCGCCCGCCGAGCGCGCCGCGGCGCCGCCGGGGCTGCCCGCCCCGATGTCGCACATGCTGACCTCGCTCGACCCGCCGGAGCACACCCGGCTGCGCCGGCTGGTGACCCAGGCGTTCACCGCCCGGCGGATCGCGGCGCTGCGGCCGCGGGTCGAGAAGCTGGCCCACGACCTGCTCGACGCGCTCCCCGTCGACGAGCCGGTCGACCTGGTCGGCCGGTACGCGATCCCGCTGCCGATGGAGGTCATCTGCGAGCTGATCGGGGTCCCCGAGCTGGACCGCGAGGACTTCGCCCACTGGTCGACGGTGCTGATCGACGAGTGCCCCGAGCCGGAGCTGGTCCGGGCGTCGAACCAGATGGCCGACTACCTCGGCGGCCTGGTCGCCGCGCGTCGCCGCGACCCCGACGAGGCCCTGCTCTCCGGCCTGATCGCCGCCTCCGAGGACGGCGAGCAGCTCTCCGACATCGAGATCGTCGCGATGGCGATGCTGCTGCTCATGGCCGGGCACGAGACGACGGCGGTGTTCGTGACGAACAGTGTCCGGGTACTGCTGACCGAGCCGGACGCCCGGCGGCGGCTCGCCTCGCCGGAGACGGCCCCCGCGCTGGTCGAGGAGCTGCTGCGGTGGGCGTCGCCGGCGTTGAACGCCTCGCTGCGTTTCGCGACCGAGGACATGGAGATCGGTGGGACGGCGATCCCGCGCGGCGCGTCGGTGACCCTGTCCACCGGGGCCGCGAACCGTGACCCGAGCCGGTTCGACGACCCGACGCGGCTCGACCCCGACCGGGACACCGCCGGGCACGTCGCCTTCGGCCACGGCATCCACCGCTGCCTCGGTGCGGCGCTGGTGCGGCTGGAGGCCGACGTGGCGCTCACCGCGCTGTTCGGCCGGTTCCCGCAGCTGCGGGCCACCGCGGCGGAGGACGAGCTGACCTTCCGGCGCAGCGTGCACGTCCACGCCCCGCGGACCTTCCCTGTGCTGCTGGGCCCCACCCCCGACCAGGAACAGGAGCGACGAGCGTGACCCCCGTCGTCCACCAGCTGTCCTTCAACGAGAACCACTGGCCCGTCCTGCCCGGGGTGCGCGAGGCGCTGACCGGGTCGCTGGACACGATCGGCCACACACTCGACGCGTTGTCCGAGGGCCTCACCGCCGAGATCGCCCGGCGGCTCGGGGTGCCCGCGACCCGGGTCGTCGCGGGCGCGGGATCGGGCGCGCTGCTCCAGCAGTTCCTCGCCGCGCACTGCACCCCCGGCACGACGGTCGTGCACACCGCGCCGTCGTTCGCGATGTACCCGCTGCTGATCCGCAACACCGGCGCGACGGCCGTCGCCGTGCCGGACGGCCCCGACGGCAGCGACCTCGCCGGGGTGGCGAAGGCGGTCACCGACGACACCCGTGTCGTGGTGCTCTGCAACCCGGACAACCCCACCGGTGAGGTACTCGGCACCGCGGCGGTGCAGCAGCTGCTCGACGACCTGCCCCCGCACGTCCTGCTGCTCGTCGACGAGGCCTACCGCGAGTTCGCCGACCCGGACGCGGTCGCCGACGTGCTCGGCCTGGCCGCGCACGACGACCGGGTCGTGGTGGTCCGCACCTTCTCCAAGTCGCACGGGCTGCTGGGCCTGCGGGTGGGCTACCTCGTCGCCGCCGAGCGGGTCACCGCACCGATCCGGCCCAGCACGCCGTTCTACCGGGTGCCGACCCTCGGCCAGGCGGCCGCGCTGGCCGCCATGGACGCCGAGGAGCGGATGCGCGAGCAGTGCCGTGCGGTGGCCGCCGAACGCGACCGGGTCCGCGACGGACTGCTGGCGCTCGGCTTCGACGTGCCGCCCAGCGGCGGCAACTTCGTGTGGGTCCGCCTCGGCGGGCGCAGCCGGGCGTTCGTGGAGCGCCTCGCCGCCGCCGGGATCGCGGTCCGCGACCAGGACGGGCTCGGGGTGCGGGTCAGCACCGGCCTTCCCCCGGCGAACGACGCCGTCCTCGCCGCGGCCGCCGGCTTCGACCCCGCTCCGGGCGGAACCGCGCCGTGACCACCAGCCCGGGCACCCGGCAGGAGACCGCCGCACCGGCCCCTCGGACGTCGCGGCTGTTCATGCCGTTCTACCTCCTCGCGTTCGCCGGGCTGATGGCGACGACGGCCACCCCCGTGGCGGTGACGCTCGCCCTGCGCGCCCAGCAGCTCTACGGCGAGGAGAAGACCGCCGTCCTCGCCACCACCCTGGCGATCGGCACGGTGTTCGCCTCGGTCGCCCAGCCGCTGGGCGGCTGGCTCAGCGACCGCACCGTCTCCCGCTGGGGCCGTCGCCGGCCGTGGCTGGTGCTGGGCCTGCTGGGTGGGGTCGCGGGCCTGCTGGTGATCGCGCTGGTGCCGGAGCGCTGGGGGATGGTGCTCGGCTGGTCGATCGCGTCGCTGTTCCTCAACCTGGCGTTCTCGGCGCTGTTCGCGGTGCTCGCCGACCAGGTCCCGCCGGATCGGCGCGGCCGGGTCTCCGGCTGGATCGGGGTCGCCCTGCAGGCCGGGTTGAGCGCCGGGACCTGGGGCGCGGTCTGGCTGGGGAACCAGCCGGTCGCGCTGTTCCTCGGCCCGGCCGCGTTCGCGGTGCTGACGACCGCGGCGCTGCTCGTCGTGCTGCCCGACCGGTCGGCCGGACCCGGGACGCGCGCCCCGGCCGGGCGCGTCCCGTGGGGCGAGCGCCTCGCCCAGCTGGCGCGCTACCGCGACTTCGGGTTCGTCTGGGCGGGCCGGTTCCTGCTGCTCACCGGCTACTACATCTTCTTCAACTTCCAGCTCTACACCCTGACCGACCACCTGGGCGTGACCGTCGCGGTCGCGACCTCGGTGGTGGCGCTGAACAGCACGCTCAGCGCGGTGCTGAAGCTCGTGGTGGCCCCGCTGGCCGGCTGGCTGTCCGACCGGCTCGGCAGGCGCCGGGTGCTGGTGGGCTGCTCGGCGGCGCTGTTCGCGGTGTCGATGCTGCTGATCGCGCTGGCGCAGGACGTCACGACGTTCGTGCTGGGCGCCTCGGTCGGCTTCGTCGCCTACGGCGTCTTCCTGGCCGTGGACCTCGCGCTGGCGACCGAGGTGCTCCCGGAGGGCGACGCCCACGGCGGTTTCGGCCTGGGGCTGTACAACGTCGCCGGGACGGTCTCGCAGTCCCTCGCACCGGTGGTCGCGGTCTCGGTGCTGGCGGCTTCCGGCGACAGCTACCCGCTGCTGTACACGGTCGCGGCCGGGCTGGTGGCGGCGGCCGTCGTGACGGTGATGTTCGTCCGGTCGGTGCGCTGAGCGGGCCCGGCGCCACTCGGGGCCGCGCGGCGCCGGGGGAGACGACCGGTGTCCCGGTAGGGTCCGGCGCCATGAGCGGGCCCACGCAGCACTACGACTGGGGCAACATCTCCGGCGACGCACCGCCGGAGTCGACCCGGCCGGAGCGGCTCCCGGTGCCCGCGCACGTCTCCTCCGACATCGGGCTGCTCGTGCTGCGCCTGGTCGTCGGCGCCTCGTTCGCCGCGGCCGGTGCGCGGAAGCTCTTCGGCGTCGCGGGCGGCATCGGTCTCGACGCGAGCGCCGCCGCACTCGCCGACGCCGGGTTCGTCGCGTTCGCCGGGCCGCTGGCGTGGGTGCTCGCGGTCGGCCAGCTGGTGTCCGGCGTGCTGCTCGTACTGGGTCTGCTGACCCCGTTCGCCGCGGCGGGCCTGCTGGCCACGAAGATCGTCGCGGTGACGGTCGCGCTGGTGCCGGTGACCAGCGTGCCGCTGTTCGCCTCGGACGGCGCGAACTCCCTGGAGCTGGACCTGCTGCTCGGCGCCGGGGCCGCGGCGCTGGTGTTTGCCGGGGCCGGGCGGATCGCGCTCGACGCCGGACGCACCTACCAGCGCCGCCCGCTGCCGTGGGCGGTGCTGTCGCTGGTCGTCGGCGTCGCGGTGGCGCTGCTGGTCCTGTTCGTGCTGCGGCGGTGACCGTTCCCGACCAGGCCTGGCTGGGCCCGCTCGCCCGGCGCCGCCGGCGTACGGTCGCGGTCCGCGACCGGACCCCGCTGAGCGGCGGATACGGCTCCGGCGGTGCCGAACGGATCGACCTCGACGACGGCACCGCGGTCGTCCTCAAGCGGACCGGTGCGGTCGAGGCCGCCGCGCTGCGCGCCGTCGCGGTGGTCAACGGCCCCGTGCGGCTCCCGCGGCTGCTCGCCTCCGGCGACGGCTGGGTGCTGCTGGAGCACGTCGACGGGACCCCGCTGCCCGACGACGCCCCCGTCCCCGACGAGGTGTGGCGCACCCTCGCGCTGGTGCACGCGCACTGGCGGCGCAACCGCCCACGCGGCATCCCTGTCGTCGACGACGCCTGGTGGGCGGCCCGGTGCGGGCACGCCGCCGAGCGCCTGCGCACCGCCGGGCACGACGGGGCGGACCTCGTCGCGAGGTGGGCGGACGACGAGCGCGCCCGCACCGCGCTGCGCGTCCTGCCCCGCACCCTGTGCCACGGCGACGCCCACCGGGGGAACGTCCTCGTCGGCCCGTCCGGGGCGACGTTGCTGGACTGGGGCAACGCCCGCGTCGCGGCCGGGTCGCTCGACGTGGTGGTGCTCACCGCGCCGCCCGCCGACGGGCCCGCCGACGCACCGGCGGCGCCGGTCCCCGTGGTCTACCGGGACACGCTCCACGCCGCTCTGGGCGCACCGGACCCGCCCGCGATGGTCGCTGCCGAGACCGCGTGGGCGCGAGCCCAGGCCCACGTGCAGTACCTGTCGTTCGCCGCCGATCACCAGCCGGGCGACCGGGCCACCTCCATGGTCGCCGTGGTGACCGCGGCGCTGGACGAGTTCGGCGCGATCGTGGGTGGGTGACGTGGGCGGCCTGTGGTCGGACGTGCGGTCGGCGCGGGTGCCGGTGTGGCCGGACAGCGGCCGCCGGGTCTGGCCGCGATGGCCGTTCCTGCCGGCGGCACTGGGCGTGGCGGCCCTGGCCGTCCTCACCTTCCAGCAGCTCGACGACGTTCTGCTGCTCGCACGGGCGGTCTGTTTCGCGATCGCCCTGGTGGTGGCCCGCGACCGCCCGGGGTGGGCACTCGCGGCCACGGTGCTCCTGCAGCTTCCGTGGCCGGGACCCGGCGGTGCACCGCTCCCCTGGATGGTGGACACCCATCTCTCCCAGGCGGCGATCCTGCTCGTCGCGGCGTCGGCGCTGCGGCCGCGGAGCACCGCCGTCCTGGGAGGTCTGATGGCGCTCGCCGCGACGCTCCGGACGGTCGTCTCGCCGGACTCGGGGCAATGGACGGGCCCAGAGTGGTCGCTCGCCGTGCTGTGGGTCGTCTCGATGCTGCTGGCCGCTGCGGTGGGGATCCGGAGCCGGGACCGGTGGTCGGCACTCGTGGACGAGCAGCAGGAGCTCCGGACGCGGGCACTCCGGACGGAGCGGGACCGTATCGGGCGGGAGCTGCACGACGTCGTCGCCCACCACCTGTCGGTCCTGGCGGTGCGCTCGGCCAGCGCGACCCGACGCATCCCGGGCGTCCCCGACTCGGCCGCCGTCGAGTTCGACGAGCTCGCCGCCCTGTCCCGGTCCGCTCTCGCCGACATGCGTCGCCTGGTCGGGGTGCTGCGCGACGACGACCCGGACGACGATCCGCACCGGGCCGGGAACGCGCCCCAGCCCGGTCTCTCCGACCTGCCGGCCCTGGTCGAGGCCACCCGGGGAGCCGGCTGCCCGGTCACCCTCGACGTGGACGGCGGCGACCGCGTCCCCGACGTCGTCGCCGTCTCGGTGCACCGGATCGTGCAGGAGGCGTTGGCCAACGCCGTCCGGCACGCGACGGGCGCCGCGATCGATGTCCGGGTCACGGCCACGCCCGGCGGACCGGTGTGCATCGAGGTCACCAACGCCCGCCCGCCGGCACCGCCCGTGCCGGCACCGGGGGCGGGGACCGGGCTGCGTGCCATGGCCGAGCGTGCCCGTCTGCTCGGCGGGACGCTGGAGAGCGGCCCGACCGACGACGGCGGGTTCGTCGTCCGGGCCCGTCTGCCGTGGGGGACGACGTGATCGGTGTCGTGGTGGTGGACGACCAGGCCATGGTGCGTGCCGGCTTCGCGGCGTTGCTGGACGCGGAACCGGACATCACCGTCCTCGGCGAGGCGGCCGACGGACGGGAAGCGGTCGCCGTCGTCCGGGACCGCCGTCCCGACGTGGTTCTGATGGACGTCCGGATGCCGGTCCTCGACGGCATCGCGGCCACCCGGGAGCTGCTGGCGGACGCGCGTGGCCATCGCCCCCGTGTCGTCGTGTTGACGACCTTCGACGTCGACGACTACGTCTACGAGGCGCTCCGTTCCGGGGCGAGCGGGTTCCTGCTGAAGGACGCCCCGCCGGACGTGCTCGCCACCGCGGTGCGCACGGTCGCCGCAGGCGACGCACTGCTGGCGCCGTCGGTGACGCGCCGGATGATCGAGCGGTTCGCGGCCCACCGCCCGCCGTCACGCGCGGAGACCGCACGCCTGGCCGCACTCACCTCCCGTGAACGGGACGTGCTGCGGCTGATCGCCCGCGGCCTGTCGAACCGCGAGATCGCCGCCGACCTGGTCGTCGCGGAGGAGACGGTCAAGTCGCACGTCGGGAGGCTGTTCTCCAAGCTGCACCTGCGCGACCGGGCCCAGGCCGTCGTGGTCGCCTACGAGAGCGGACTGGTCGAACCGGGGCGCTGATCCCCCTGGAGAGCCGGACGGGGTTCCCGCCCCGGGGTGACGCCTCGGCCCCCTCCACCACCGGAGGGTGCCGTCATGCTGCTCTCGCGCCACGGACCGCTGCTCCCGCTCGCGACGTTCGCCGCATCGGTGGGCGTGGCCTTCCTGTTCCTGCACGGGATCGAGGGCATCGGGCTCCTGTCGACCGGGTGGACGGCCCAGTACCGGATCGACCTCGACGTGTACCGCCAGGCGGCCCAGGCGTGGCTGACGGGACGACCGCTCTACACCGAGGTGTTCCCGACCGGGTACGGCGAGCCCCTGCCGTTCGTGTACCCGCCGATCGCGGCGGTGCTGTTCGTCCCACTCACGTCGGTGCCGATGCCGCTCGCGGCCACGCTGCTGACCGTGGTGTCGGCCGCGCTGGTGCCGGTCGTGGGAGCGGCGATGCAGCGCGCGGTGGGCCGACCGGTCCGGGCCCGGTGGCTCGCGGCGGCGACTCCGGTGGTGCTGCTGACCGACCCGGTCCGGTTGGTGTTGTTCCTCGGCCAGGTCAACATCCTCCTGGTCGGCCTGGTCGCTGCCGGGCTGCTCGCCCGGGGTGCGTTCTGGGACCGGTGGCGCGGGGTGCCGATCGGGCTCGCGGCGGCGGTCAAGCTGACGCCGCTGGTCTTCGTGGTCTGGCTGGTCATGCGGGGTGACCGCCGGGGGGCCGTCGTCGCGCTGGCCACCTTCGCGGCGTCGATCGTGCTCGGTGCGGTGCTCGCTCCGGCGGACTCGGTCGCCTTCTGGTCCGAGCGGCTCAGCGGGGTCGGGATCCCGCTCGATCTCGGCTACGTCGAGAACCAGAGCCTGCGCGGGATCCTGGTCCGGTCCGGTGCGACCGGCACCGTGACGATCGGCTTGTGGTGCGTGGCGGCCGCCGCGGTGGGCGCGGCTGCACTGGTCCTGGCCCGGCGCTGCATACGGGAGGGGTTCCCGCTGGTGGGGGCGGCGGTACTGGCCGTCGCCGGGGCGCTGGTCTCGCCGATCTCGTGGTCGCATCACTGGGTCTGGGTCCTGGCCTTCGGGCCCGTCCTGGTCGAGCACGCGCGGCGGAGCCGCTCCCGAGCGCTGTGCGGGGTGCTCCTCGCCGGTGTGCCGTTGTTCGCGATCGGGCCCCACTGGCTGGTCCGGAACGGGAGCGGCGGTGTGCTGGACCAGCTGGTCGCCGCCAATCTGCCGCTCTGGGGACTCGCCGTCCTCGTCGCGATCGCGTGGTCCCTGCGCCGGGACACGGTCGCCGAGAGGCACCCCACGGCTGCCGGGCGCGTCCGCGGACGGCCCTGAGGTGCCTCTCGGCGTGCCCTCAGTCGCGGGCCTCGGCCGTACGGCGCAGCCGGGTGTTGACGAACTCGCCCATGCCCCAGCGGCCCAGCTCGCGGCCGAAGCCGGAGCGCTTCACCCCGCCGAAGGGGAGTCCGGGCAGCGTGGTGCCGTGCTCGTTGACGTAGGCCATGCCCACATCGAGGCGGTCGGCGACCTCCCGGGCGCGGTCGGAGTCGGTGCTCCACACCGACCCGCTGAGCCCGAAGTCCACGTCGTTGGCCAGGGAGACGGCCTCGTCGACGGAGTCGACGCCGTACACCACCGCGACCGGGCCGAAGATCTCCTCGGAGTAGGCGTCCATGTCCTTCGTGACGCCGGTCAGGACCGCGGGGCGGAGGAAGGCGCCGTCGCCGTCGACGACGTCGCCGCCGGTGTGCAGGGTGGCGCCCTGCTGCACGGCGCGACGCACCTGCTCGGCGACGCCGTCGCGGGCGGTGACCGAGGACAGCGGGCCGAGCCGGGTGCCGGGGTCGGTCGGGTCGCCCGGTTCGGTCGACTCGAACGTCGAGACCAGCACCGACACGAACTCCTCGACCTTGTCGTTCGGCACGATCATCCGCTTCGGGGAGTTGCAGGCCTGGCCGGCGTTCATCAGGCGGGCCCGGGCGGCGACCTTCGCGGTGCGGGCGATGTCGGCGTCGTCGAGCACGATGAGGGCGTCCGAGCCGCCCAGCTCCAGCACGGCCTTCTTCAGGTTCCGGCCCGCGGTCTCGGCGACCGCGGCACCGGCCCGCTCGCTGCCGGTCAGCGAGATCCCGCGCACCCGCGGGTCGGCGATCATCTCCGCGATCTGGTCGTTGGTCGCGTACACGTTGACGTAGACGTCGGCCGGGACGCCGGCGTCGTGGAAGATCTCGGCCATCACCGCGGCCGACGCCGCGCAGATCGGGGCGTGCTTGAGGACGATCGTGTTGCCCACCATCAGGTTCGGCGCGACGAAGCGCGCCACCTGGTAGTAGGGGAAGTTCCACGGCATGACGCCGATCAGCGGCCCGACCGGCTCGGTCTGCACCACCGACTCCGCGGCGCCCTGCGGGTCGAGCGTCTCCTGCTCCAGCAGTTCCGGGCCGTGCTCGGCGTACCAGCGGTAGATCGACGCCGCCAGCGCCACCTCGCCCGCGGCCTCCCGGACCGGCTTGCCCATCTCGGTCGCGATCAGGGTGGCGAGCTCGTCACGGCGGGCCTCGTAGGCCTCGGCGACCCGGACCAGGATCTGCGCCCGGTCCCCGACCGGGGTCGAACGCCAGGACGGGAACGCCTCGGTGACCCGGCGCAGGACGTCACCGACCTCGGCGTCGGTGAGCTCGGGGAACTCGTTCTCGGTCTTCCCGGTGGCGGGGTTGGTCGTGACGTAGGAGGTCATGTACGACGGGTGTCCTTCCTCGGAAACGGGCAAACATCGCAGAGTCATCGCAGGGTCAACGCCCGACGTTGCGCTGCAGGTGCTCCGGGTAGCGCTCGCCCGCGACCGCGGACGCCGGTGCGGCGGCCTCGATCTCGGCGAGCTCCTGCGCGGTCAGCTCCAGCGTCGCCGCCTCGACGTTCTGCTCCAGGTAGGTCCGGCGCTTGGTGCCCGGGATCGGGACGACGTGCTCCCCGCGGCTCTGCACCCAGGCCAGCGCGAGCTGCCCGGCGGTGACCCCACGGCGCTGCGCGACGGCCTTCAGCGCGTCGACGATCGCGAGGTTGGCGGCCAGGTTTTCCTCGGAGAAGCGGGGCAGGCCGCGGCGCATGTCGCCCTCGCCGAACTGGCCGGTCGAGGTGATCGCGCCGGTCAGGAAGCCGCGGCCCAGCGGGGAGAACGGCACGATGCCGACACCGAGCTCCGCGCAGGTGGGCGCGACGGAGCGCTCGATGTCACGCGTCCACAGCGACCACTCCGACTGCACCGCGGCCGGCGGGTGCACCGCGTGCGCGCGGCGCAGCGTGTCCGCGCCGCACTCGGACAGGCCGTAGTGGCGGATCTTCCCCTCCTCGATCAGCCCGACGAGCGCGCCGACGGTCTCCTCGATCGGCGTGTCCGGGTCGACCCGGTGCTGGTAGTACAGGTCGATGTGGTCGACGCGCAGGCGCCGCAGCGACTCCTCGACGCACTGCCGCACGTAGGCGGCGTCGCCCCGGGCGCCCTGGTTGCCGTCCGCGTCGCGGGTGATGCCGAACTTCGTGGCCAGGACCACGCGGTCGCGCCGGTCGGCGATCGCGGCGCCGACGAGCTCCTCGTTGGCGCCGTCGCCGTAGACGTTCGCGGTGTCGAGCAGGGTGACGCCCAGGTCGAGGGCGCGGTGGATCGTCGCGATCGACTCGGCGCGGTCGGAGGTGTCGCCGTAGGCCTGGCTCATGCCCATGCAGCCCAGGCCCTGGGCAGAGACGGTGAGATCGCCGAGTCGACGGGTTCCGAGGCCGGTTCCGGTAGCCATGCCAATCAACCTAGACGCGAACGGCCCCGGTCCGCAGGGCGCGGACCGGGGCCGTCGTGACGTGCGGATCAGGGGATGCGGCGGACCGCCCCGGTGTCGGCGCTGGTCGCCATGTGGGCGTAGGCGCGCAGCGCCTTCGACACGACGCGCTGCCGGTCCACGGGCTGCCACGGCCGCTCGGAGGACTCCATCTTGGCGCGCCGGTCGGCGAGCACCTCGGGATCGACGAGCAGCTCCAGGGACCGGGCGCGGACGTCGAGCCGGATCCGGTCGCCGTTCTCGACCAGGCCGATCGTGCCGCCAGCGGCCGCCTCGGGGGAGACGTGGCCGACCGAGATGCCCGACGAGCCACCGGAGAACCGGCCGTCGGTGATCAGGGCGCAGACCCTGCCCAGCCCGGCGCCCTTGAGGAACGCGGTCGGGTGCAGCATCTCCTGCATACCCGGCCCGCCTGCGGGGCCCTCGTAGCGGATGACCAGCACGTCGCCGGGCTTGATCTCCTTCTTGAGGATCGCCGAGACGGCCTCCTCCTGGCTCTCCAGCACCACGGCCGGGCCCTCGAACTCCCAGATGTCCTCGGGGATGCCCGCGGTCTTGATCACGGCGCCGTCGACCGAGAGGTTGCCGCGCAGCACGGCCAGGCCGCCGTCGGCGGAGTAGGCGTGCTCGATGTCGCGGATGCAGCCGCCCGCGGCGTCGGTGTCGAGGCTCGACCAGCGGTTCTCGGTGGAGAACGCCTGCGTGGTCCGGACCCCGCCCGGCGCGGCGTGGTAGAGCTCGATCGCGGTCTCCGACGGCGCCGACGACCGGATGTCCCACTCGGTGAGCCACTGCTCCAGCGAGGGGGAGTGCACCGCGTGCACCCCGGTGTTGAGCAGCCCGGCCCGCCACAGCTCGCCCAGCAGGGCGGGGATGCCACCGGCCCGGTGGACGTCCTCCATGTGGTAGTCCGAGTTCGGCGCGACCTTGGACAGGCACGGCACCCGCCGGGAGATCGCGTCGATCGCGGCCAGGTCGAAGTCGATCTCGCCCTCCTGGGCGGCGGCCAGGATGTGCAGCACCGTGTTGGTGGAGCCGCCCATCGCGACGTCGAGGGCCATCGCGTTCTCGAACGCCTCGCGGGTGGCGATGTTGCGGGGCAGCGCGGAGGCGTCGTCGTCGCGGTACCAGCGGGTCGCCAGGTCCATCACGGTGCGGCCCGCGTTCAGGAACAGCTCGCGGCGCGCGGCGTGGGTGGCGAGGGTGGAGCCGTTGCCCGGCAGCGAGAGCCCGAGGGCCTCGGTGAGGCAGTTCATCGAGTTCGCGGTGAACATCCCGGAGCAGGACCCGCAGGTCGGGCAGGCCGAGCGCTCGACCTCGGCCAGGCCGGCGTCGTCCACCTCCGACGACGCGGACGCCGAGATCGCGGTGATCAGGTCGGTGGGGGCCTGCGCGACGCCGCCGACGACGACCGCCTTGCCGGCCTCCATCGGCCCGCCGGAGACGAACACGGTCGGGATGTTCAGCCGCATCGCGGCGTTCAGCATGCCCGGCGTGATCTTGTCGCAGTTGGAGATGCAGACCAGGGCGTCGGCCGCGTGGCCGTTGACCATGTACTCCACCGCGTCGGCGATGATCTCGCGGCTGGGCAGCGAGTAGAGCATCCCGCCGTGGCCCATCGCGATGCCGTCGTCGACGGCGATCGTGTTGAACTCCTTGGCGACCCCGCCCGCCTCCTTGATCGCGCCCGCGACGAGGTCACCCATGTCCTTGAGGTGCACGTGGCCGGGCACGAACTGGGTGTAGGAGTTGGCGATCGCGACGATCGGCTTGCCGAAGTCGTCGTCACCCATGCCGGTCGCGCGCCAGAGCGAACGCGCTCCGGCGGCGTTGCGACCGTGGGTGGTGACGCGGGAACGCAGGGCGGGCATCGGTCTTCTCCAGCCGGGTCTTCCGTGGTGGTTCGTGAGGGGACCCCGGTGGGCGCGTCGCGGAGCGTGGGCGCGAGCCGCCCGGGGTGCGGCGCGACGGCGGCGGGGCGGGTCGCGTCCCGTCGGCCGGCGGGCCGATCGCCCGCAACCGTACGCCCCGCGACGGGCGTCGGTGTCGTCAGTGACCCTCGGCCGGGTCCTCCTCCGGCTCGGTCACCGCGGCCGGGTCGGCGAAGCGGCCGCCGCTGGCGACCGAGAGCGCGGGCAGGTCGCGTGCGTGCACCGCGGGCAGGACGAGGTCGTCGTCCTCACCCAGCACCGCGCTGACCCGCGAGCGCGAGCCGATCCGCAGACCGCGCACGTCGTCCCAGTCCACGGTGCGGGAGGAGAACGCGCTGCGCACGGTCAGCGTCTCCGGGTCCACGGTGGTGCGGACCCGCAGGATCCAGGCGATCGCCGCCACCGGGAGCACGAGCACGACCCAGAACCACGGCAGGCTGAACACCAGCGGCGTCGACCCGACGACCGCGACCAGGATGGCGAAGATGGTCAGCCGGCTCGGCTTGAACACCAGCGCGCGCGAGCCCACGCGGAGCTTGCGGCCCTCGTCGCGGACCCGTGGGGTCCACGCCAGCTCGCTGTCCACCTGCTGGGACGCCGCCGTGGCCCGCGGCGCGGCGGCGGAGGTGGTGTCGGCGGGGACGGCGTGGTCGTCGGTGCTGCTCACGACCCCAGTGTGGCAAACGGGGGAGGGGTGACGGCGGCCCGGACGGGTGGGGTCGTTTGACTCCGTCCGTGGGACGCGTGCTAGCGTCGACGCATGTTCGCCGTTCGAATTCTCGTACTTCTTGGGCGCGTCGTCGCCTGAGTTCGACCATCTCGAACGACGACGCGCTCACCCTCGCAGCGCCCGGAGCAACCGGGCGGCGGGGGTTTTTTCATGTCCAGCCCATGTCCGGCATCTGATCGACACGATCTCCAGCGAGGCAGACCCAGATGACCACCGTCCCCGCCAAGTCCGGCTCGTCCGGCCCGAAGCCGGGCCCGCCGCCCGGCCGGTCCGCCGCTCCGGCCGGCACCACGACGTCCCGCAGTCACACCTCTGCGCTCGCCGACACCGCCGTCCCCGGTCCGCGGATCGTGGACGAGCCCATGACCGGCGCCCAGTCCCTGGTGCGTTCGCTCGAGGAGATCGGCTGCGAGGTCGTCTTCGGGCTGCCCGGCGGGACGATCCTGCCCGCCTACGACCCGCTCCTGGACTCGACGAAGGTGCGTCACATCCTCGTCCGCCACGAGCAGGGCGCCGGACACGCTGCGACCGGTTACGCGCAGGCCACCGGCAAGGTCGGGGTCTGCATGGCGACGTCCGGACCGGGGGCCACGAACCTGGTCACCCCGATCGCGGACGCGCACATGGACTCGGTGCCGCTGGTGGCCATCACGGGTCAGCAGACCCGGCCGCTGATCGGCACCGACGCCTTCCAGGAGGCCGACATCACCGGCATCACCATGCCAGTGACCAAGCACAACATGCTGGTGACCGACGCGACGGAGATCCCGCGCGCGATCGCCGAGGCCTTCCACCTGGCGTCCACCGGCCGGCCCGGTCCGGTCCTGGTGGACATCCCGAAGGACGTGCTGCAGGAGCAGACCACGTTCTCCTGGCCCCCGGAGCTGCAGCTGCCCGGCTACCGGCCGACGACCCGGCCGCACGGCAAGCAGATCCGCGAGGCCGCCCGGCTCATCCGCGAGTCGGCCAAGCCGGTGCTCTACGTCGGCGGCGGCGTCCTCAAGGCCGAGGCCGCCGAAGAGCTTCGGGAGCTGGCCGAGCTGACCGGGGCGCCCGTCGTCACCACCCTGATGGCGCGCGGTGTGTTCCCCGACAGCCACCCGCTGCACCTGGGCATGCCCGGGATGCACGGCACCGTCGCCGCGGTCGCGGCGCTGCAGCGCGCCGACCTGCTGGTCGCCCTCGGCTCCCGGTTCGACGACCGGGTCACCGGCAAGCTGGAGAGCTTCGCCCCCGAGGCGAAGATCATCCACGCCGACATCGACCCGGCCGAGATCTCCAAGAACCGGCGCGCCGACGTGCCGATCGTCGGGGACTGCAAGGAGGTCCTGGCCGACCTGGTCGAGGCCGTCCGTGCCGACCGCGCCGAGCACGGCGAGCCGGACCTGTCCTCCTGGTGGAAGCAGGTCGGCGGGCTGCGCGACCGCTACCCGCTCGGCTACGACGAGCCGAGCGACGGTGCGCTGTCCCCGCAGTACGTGATCGAGCGGATCGGCGCGATCGCCGGGCCCGACGCGATCTACGCCGCGGGGGTCGGCCAGCACCAGATGTGGGCCGCCCAGTTCGTCAAGTACGAGAAGCCGCGGACCTGGCTGAACTCGGGCGGGCTCGGGACCATGGGCTACGCGGTCCCGGCCGCGATGGGCGCCAAGGTCGGCGCGCCGGACACCGTCGTCTGGTGCATCGACGGCGACGGCTGCTTCCAGATGACCAACCAGGAGCTCGCCACCTGCGCGATCGAGGGCATCCCGATCAAGGTCGCCGTCATCAACAACGGCAACCTCGGCATGGTCCGCCAGTGGCAGAACCTGTTCTACGGCGAGCGGTACTCCAACACCGACCTCAACACCCACAAGCTGCGCATCCCGGACTTCCCGATGCTCGCGCAGGCGATGGGCTGCGAGGGGCTGCGGGTCGAGTCCAAGTCCGACGTCGACCGGGTCATCCACCAGGCCATGGAGATCAACGACCGGCCGGTCGTCGTGGAGTTCGTCGTCGGCGCCGACGCCCAGGTGTGGCCGATGGTCGCCGCGGGGATGAGCAACGACGAGATCAACGTCCGGCGCGACATCCGGCCGGAGTTCGAGCACGACGAGCTGGCCGCCTCGGTCGACGCGGTCGCCGATGTCACCGAGCAGGCCCTGGAGGGCGAGAAGTGAGCGAGCTCCACACCCTCTCGGTCCTGGTCGAGGACAAGCCGGGCGTGCTGGCCCGGGTCTCCGGGCTGTTCTCCCGGCGCGGGTTCAACATCAACTCCCTCGCCGTGGGCCCGACCGAGCACCCCGACGTCTCCCGGATGACGATCGTCGTCGAGGTGGACGAGCTCCCGATGGAGCAGGTCACCAAGCAGCTCAACAAGCTGGTGCACGTCATCAAGATCGTCGAGCTGGAGCCGGACGCCTCGGTGCAGCGCGAGCTGCTGCTGGTCAAGGTCCGGGCCGACGCCACGGTGCGCAGCCAGGTCGTCGAGACCGTGCAGCTGTTCCGCGCCAAGGTGGTCGACGTCTCGCCGGAGGCACTGACCGTCGAGGCCACCGGTTCGGCCGACAAGCTCACCGCGCTCCTGCGCATGCTGGAGCCCTACGGGATCCGCGAGATGGTGAAGTCCGGGATGGTGGCCGTCGGCCGCGGCCCCCGGTCCATCACCGCCGCGGCCGTCCGTTAGACAGACCGCGTAGCCGACGGCTACACACCCCCTGAGAGGAACCGTCCCAGAGCCATGAGTGTCAACATCTACTACGACGCCGACGCCGACCTGTCGATCATCCAGGGCCGCAAGGTCGCCGTGATCGGCTACGGCTCCCAGGGGCACGCGCACTCGCTGTCGCTGCGTGACTCCGGGGTCGAGGTGAAGATCGGTCTGCCCGAGGGCTCCAAGTCCCGGCAGAAGGCCGCCGACGAGGGGCTCGAGGTCGGCACGCCGGCCGAGGTCTCCGCCTGGGCGGACGTGATCATGGTCCTGGCGCCCGACACCAAGCAGCGCTTCATCTACGCCCAGGACATCGAGCCGAACCTGAAGGACGGCGACGCGCTGTTCTTCGGGCACGGCTTCAACATCCGCTACGAGCTGATCAAGCCCCCGGGAGGCGTCGACGTCGCCATGGTCGCCCCGAAGGGCCCGGGCCACCTGGTCCGCCGCCAGTTCGTCGACGGCAAGGGCGTCCCCGCCCTGATCGCCGTCGAGCAGGACGCCTCGGGCAACGCCAAGGCACTCGCGCTCTCCTACGCGGCCGGGATCGGCGGTGCCCGCGCGGGCGTCATCGAGACCACCTTCAAGGAGGAGACCGAGACCGACCTGTTCGGTGAGCAGGCCGTGCTCTGCGGCGGTGCCGCCGCGCTGGTCCAGACCGGTTTCGAGGTGCTGACCGAGGCCGGTTACGCCCCGGAGATCGCCTACTTCGAGTGCCTGCACGAGCTCAAGCTGATCGTCGACCTCATGTACGAGGGCGGCATCGCCAACGAGCGCTTCTCCATCTCCGACACCGCCGAGTACGGCGACCTCACCCGCGGCCCGCGCGTCATCACGCCCGCGGTCAAGGCCGAGATGCAGAAGATCCTGGGCGAGATCCAGGACGGCACCTTCGCCCGCGAGTGGGTGGCCGAGGACGAGGCCGGCCGCGGCAACTACACCAAGCTGCAGCAGCAGGGCGCCGAGCACCCGATCGAGCAGGTCGGCGAGAAGCTCCGCGGCCTGATGAGCTGGGTCGGCGAGAAGGCCAAGTGACCCTCGTATGACCCTCTGCCGGACGCGTCCGGCAGGATGAATCCGCCCGGGCCCCAGACGGCCCGCGGATGCCCGGGTCCGGACGCACCCATCCGGACCAGGCGACGCGAAACCCCCGTACCGGCGACACCGGGCGGGGGTTTCGCGCGTTCGGGGTGTGCCGTGCGACGACCCGTCCGTCCGTCCGTCCCGGTCCGCGACGGCCCGCGCGGTCCTAGGATGGTCGACGTTCGCGCACCGACCTCGGGGAGCACTCGCACACCGTGAGCACCGCAGCCACCGACCACCGTCCCGTCGTCCTGCTCGCGGAGACGCTCGCGCCCTCCGCCGTCGAGCTGCTCGGTGACGGCGTCGAGATCCGCCGCGTCGACGGCACCGACCGTCCGGCCCTGCTGGCGGCACTCGCCGACGCCGACGCGCTCCTGGTCCGGTCCGCCACCCGGGTCGACGCCGAGGCGCTGGCCGCGGCCGGCCGGCTCAAGGTCGTCGCGCGTGCCGGGGTCGGCCTGGACAACGTGGACGTCCCCGCCGCCACCGCGCGCGGGGTGATGGTCGTCAACGCCCCGACCTCCAACATCGTCTCCGCCGCCGAGCACGCCATCGCGCTGCTGCTCGCGACCGCGCGCCACATCCCGGCGGCGGACGCCGCGCTGCGGTCCGGCGAGTGGCGGCGCTCGTCCTACGGCGGGGTCGAACTGGGTGGCAAGACCGTCGGCATCGTCGGTCTCGGCAAGATCGGGCAGCTCGTCGCGCAGCGCCTCGCCGCGTTCGGCATGACGCTGGTCGCCTACGACCCCTACATCGCGCCGTCGCGCGCCGCCCAGCTCGGCATCGAGCTGCTGAACCTCGACGACCTGCTCCGCACCGCGGACATGATCACCGTGCACCTGCCGAAGACCCCGGAGACGCTCGGGCTCATCGGCAAGGACCAGCTCGCGCTCACCAAGCCCGGGGTGCTCCTCGTCAACGCCGCCCGCGGTGGCCTGATCGACGAGGACGCCCTGGCCGAGGCGGTCCGCTCCGGGCACGTCGGTGGCGCCGGGATCGACGTCTACGTCACCGAGCCGACCACGTCCAGCCCGCTGTTCGAGCTGGAGAACGTCGTCGTCACCCCGCACCTGGGTGCCTCCACCACCGAGGCGCAGGACCGGGCCGGGACCGACGTGGCCCGCTCGGTGCAGCTGGCGCTTGCCGGGGAGTTCGTGCCGGACGCGGTCAACGTGCAGATCCACGGCGCCGTCGGCGAGGAGGTCCGGCCCTGGCTGCCGCTGGTGCAGAAGCTGGGCACCACGCTGCACGCCGTCGCCGGGCGGACCCCGACCTCGGTCACCGTCGACGTCGCGGGCGAGCTGGCCAGCGAGGACGTCCAGGTCCTCGGCCTGGCCGCGCTGCGCGGGGTGTTCACCCACGTCGTCGAGGACCAGGTGACCTTCGTGAACGTGCCGCAGCTCGCCGAGGAGCGCGGGGTCGCCGTGGAGATCACCACCAGTCCGGAGAGCGCCAACCACCGCAGCGTGGTGCAGCTGCGCGGTGCCATGCCCGACGGCGAGAAGGTCACCGTGTCCGGCACCCTGACCGGCCGTGCCGAGGTCGAGAAGCTCGTCGAGATCAACGGACGGCACTTCGACCTGCGCGCCGAGGGCGAGGTCGTGCTGCTGGAGTACGCCGACCGCCCCGGCGTGATGGGCCGGGTCGGGTCGCTGCTGGGGGAGGCCGCGGTCAACATCGAGGCCGCCCAGATCTCGCAGACCACCGACGGCACCGACGCCATCATGCTGCTGCGGGTGGACCGCCAGATCGACCCGGCGGTGCTGGAGCCGATCGGCGCCTCGGTCGGCGCCCGGACGATCCGGCTGATCTCCTTCGACGACTGACGTCCCGGATCGCGGGAACGGACCTGTGCCGGCCGGGCCCGGCGTGGGATCGTGTCCGCTCGCCACGTCGAGAGGGAGTACTCCAGTGAGCTGGCTGCGGGCGCTGGTGCTGGCCGGTGCGGCGATCGGCGTCGCGTGCCTGGTGCTGCTCGGCGTCGGGTTCGTCACCGGGCTGTCGCTGACCGTGCCCTACGTCGTGTCGGTGATGGCGATCGTGACCGGGCCGCCGTCGGCGACGATGACGATCGGCCCCGGCATGCTCGTGGTCCTCGCCGCGCTCGTCGGGCTGATCGAGGCGCCGGGCCGGGTGCGGGCCCGCCGGTCGCTGCCGCGCGCCGGGCACTGAGCCCGGGGCGGCCGCCCGCCGGGGCGGGTCAGCCGCGCGGGGTCCAGCCCAGTGCCGGTCCGAGCGCGCCGGCGATGTCGGTGACGATCTGGACGTAGTCGTCGTGCGGGAAGCCGAACGGCAGCGCGAACACCGCCTCGTCGACCTCCCGGAACCCGGCGTCGGCCCACAGACGCTCGGCGATCTCGGCGGAGGTGCCGACCAGGTCGCGGGCGAACAGCAGCCCGGCCGGGCCCTGCGGGACGCCGACCCTGGCGTCGCGTTCCCGGGCGTAGGCGGCGTAGCGCTCGCGCTGGGCGGGCGTCGCGGAGTCGGTGGGGACGACGACCAGCCCCTGCGACACCCGTCCCGCCGGGTTCGCCGCGCGGTAGGCGCGGATCTGCCGGGACTGGATCGCGGCGAAGTCGCTCTCCCCGCCGCTGCGGACCACGTTGCTCGTGAGCAGGTTGAGCCCCTGCTCCGCGGCCCAGACGGCGGAGGAGTCGCTGCCCGCGCCGTACCACATGCGTCCGGCCAGACCGGGGGAGTGCGGCTGCACCCGCTCGGAGAAGGACTCGATCCCGACCGTCCCGGAGAAGGTGCTCGCCCGCTCCCCGCGGACCAGGCGCAGCAGCCTCGACACCCGTTCGCGGCCGAAGTCCTCGACGTCGGCGGTGTCCGGGTAGAGCGCGTCCCGCACGTGCTCCCACTGCATCGGCGGCCCGACCGAGACGCCCGGGTTGAGCCGGCCGCCGGAGAGCACGTCGACGGTCGCCAGGTCCTCGGCGAGACGCAGCGGGTTCTCCCAGCCGAGCGGGACCACGGCCGTCCCGAGCTCGATCCGTGAGGTCCGCTGGGTCGCCGCGGCGAGCACCGCGACCGGCGAGGAGATGCCGAACTGCAGGTGACGGTGCCGGACGAAGGCCGAGTCGAAGCCCAGACGCTCGCCCAGGGCGATCATCTCCAGGGTCGTCTCGTGTCCGGGGCGCGGGTCGTCGCCGTCGAAGGAGCCGATGGTGAGGAAGCCGAGGCGACGCAGCGGGCGGTCGGGCGTGGGCACGTCCGGGGCAACGACGCCGTCGTCGCGCTTCTTCCCCGTCACCCGGACGGGTGACCGTCGCGGTCGTCGTCGCACCCCTCGACACGCGCCGGTGTCCCCGGAACGGCCGTGTGTCGGGGGTACTCCGACCGCGTGCGGCGCACACCTCACCCGGACGGGACCACCCCAGTGGGTGGCCGAACGATGACCCTGCGTCGGCAGGCGGTAGCGTGCGGCCAGCAGTACGACGAGAGGACGAGGTCATGCGCCTTGCGGTCATCCCCGGTGACGGCATCGGCCCGGAAGTGATCAACGAGGCACTCAAGGTCCTGGGCGAGGTCGCCCGCGACGTGGAGACGACCGAGTACGACCTCGGTGCCGCCCGCTGGCACTCCACGGGCGAGCTGCTCCCGGAGACGGTGCTGACCGAGATCAAGCAGCACGACGCGATCCTGCTGGGCGCTGTCGGCGACCCGTCGGTGCCCAGCGGCATCCTCGAGCGCGGCCTGCTCCTGCGCCTGCGCTTCGAGCTGGACCACCACGTGAACCTGCGCCCCGCGCGGCTCTACCCGGGGGTGCGCGGCCCGCTGGCCGGCAACCCGGAGATCGACCTGGTGGTCGTGCGCGAGGGGACCGAGGGCCCGTACGTCGGTACCGGCGGCCTGCTCCGCAAGGACACCCCGCACGAGATCGCGACCGAGGTCAGCCAGAACACCGCGTTCGGCATCGACCGGGTCGTGCGCGACGCGTTCGCCCGCGCCCAGCGGCGGCCGAAGAAGCACCTGACGCTGGTCCACAAGACCAACGTCCTGACCTTCGCCGGCGCGCTGTGGTCGCGGATCGTCGAGGAGGTGTCGCTGGAGTACCCCGAGGTGTCGGTGGCCTACCAGCACGTCGACTCGACCACGATCCACCTGGTCACCGACCCGGGCCGGTACGACGTGATCGTCACCGACAACCTGTTCGGCGACATCCTCACCGACCTGGCGGCGGCGGTCACCGGCGGCATCGGCCTCGCGGCGAGCGGCAACATCGACGCCAGCCGTACCCACCCGGCGATGTTCGAGCCGGTGCACGGCTCGGCCCCGGACATCGCGGGCCAGGGCATCGCCGACCCGACGGCCGCCGTGCTGTCGGTCGCGCTGCTGCTCGACCACATGGGCGACCGCGACTCGGCCCGCCGCATCGAGGCCGCGGTCGCGTTCGACCTGGCCACCCGGGACCACGCGGCGACCGGCAACACGTCGTCGATCGGGGACCGGCTCGCCGCGCTCGTGTCGAGCCGCGAGGTCGCCACCAACTGACGCGGTACGGGTGGCCGCCGGGTCCCGGCGGCCACCCACCGGCTCAGACCTGGTTCGACGGCCCGGTCAGCAGGGTCACCCCGGCCCCGGCGAAGTTGTCGAGGTCGGCGACGGCGGCCTGGCCCTCGGGGCCGCCCATCCCGGCCTGGAACGCCGAGGCGTCCGGGAACTCCAGGACCGCCACGAGGTGGTACGGCGGCTGCGCGCCGTCCGGCCCCGGGACCGGACGGGAGACGGTGACCCGGGCCACGCCGGGGATCTTCTTCGCCAGCGGGGCGTGCACCTCGTCGTAGTGCTTGTCGAACGCGGCGGCGTCCTCGGGGTGGTTGTACAGGGCGGTCAGCTGGAACACGGGTGTTCCCTCCTGAGGGGGCGTCGTGCGGCGCCTCGCTGCGCCGCGGCACCCTCCACCCTGGCCCATCCGGCGCCCGCGTGCACCACCCCTCCGGACGGGGTCGATACGCTGGACCGACCATGAGTACTCCAGCCCAGGTCCGGGTGCGGTTCTCCCCGTCGCCCACCGGTACCCCGCACGTCGGTCTCATCCGCACCGCCCTGTTCAACTGGGCCCACGCCCGTCACCACGGTGGGGCACTGGTGTTCCGGATCGAGGACACCGACGCCTCCCGTGACTCCGACGAGTCCTACCGGTCCCTGCTCGACGCGCTGGAGTGGCTCGGCCTCGACTGGGACGAGGGCGTCGAGAAGGGCGGTCCGCACGGGCCGTACCGGCAGAGCGAGCGCGGCGAGGTCTACGCCGACGCGCTGCGCCGGCTGATCGACGGCGGGGAGGTCTACGAGTCCTTCCCCAGCGCCGAGGAGATCGAGGCCCGGCACCGCGCCGCGGGCCGCGACCCGAAGCTCGGCTACGACAACGCCGACCGCGACCTCACCGACGAGCAGCGCGCCGCCTTCCGTGCCGAGGGCCGGGCGCCGGTCTACCGGCTGCGCATGCCCGACCACGACATCACCTTCACCGACCTCGTCCGCGGCGAGATCACGTTCAAGGCCGGGCAGGTGCCCGACTTCGTGCTGGCCCGTGGTGACGGCACGCCGCTGTACCCGCTGACCAACCCGGTCGACGACGCGCTGATGGAGATCACGCACGTCCTGCGCGGGGAGGACCTGCTGGCGTCCACCCCGCGGCAGATCGCGCTGCTGGAGGCGCTGGCCCGGGTCGGCATCGGCCACGGCCCCTTCACCTATGCCCACCTCCCGCTGGTCACCGGTGAGGGCAGCCGCAAGCTGTCCAAGCGGGACCCGCAGTCGAACCTGTTCCACTACCGCGACCGCGGGTTCGTACCGGAGGGGCTGCTCAACTACCTCGCGTTGCTCGGCTGGTCGATCGCCGAGGACCGCGACGTGTTCTCCCTCGACGAGATGGTCGCCGCCTTCGACGTGTCCCGGGTGTCGAGCAACGCCGCCCGCTTCGACCTGAAGAAGGCCGAGGCGATCAACGCCGCGCACCTGCGCCTGCTCGCCCCCGACGACTTCGCCGAGCGGGTCGTGCCCTACCTCGCGGCCGAGGGGATCACCGACCCCGATCGCTCGGTGCTCGCCGCCGCCGCGCCGCTGGTGCAGGAGCGGAGCCAGGTCCTGTCCGACGCGGCCCGGATGCTGGCCTTCCTCTTCCGCGACGAGGAGGCCTTCACCCCCGACGACGACGCCGCCGCGAAGAACCTCGGCTCCGACGCGGCCCCGGTGCTGGAGGCCGCGGTCGCCGGGCTCGCGGACCTGCCGGAGTGGTCGGCCCCCGCGATCGAGGAGTCGCTCAAGACCTCGCTCGTGGACGGTCTGGAGCTCAAGCCGCGGAAGGCGTTCGCCCCCGTCCGCGTCGCGATCAGCGGCCGCACGGTGTCCCCCCCGCTCTACGAGAGCATGGAGCTGCTGGGCCGCGAGCGGTCGCTCGCCCGCCTGGGGGCCGGTGTCCGACGCTCCCGGAGCATGGGTTAGAGTACTGACATCAACGGAGAGCGGGCCTCGCTCCGGAACGAGGCCCGCTTTTCGATGGGGTATGGTGTAATTGGCAGCACGACTGATTCTGGTTCAGTTAGTCTAGGTTCGAGTCCTGGTACCCCAGCGGAAATCGCGACTTCTTCGGAATGACGATTTCTGACAATCGGCACGGTCTCGTCCAAGGTCCCGTCGTCTAGCGGCCTAGGACGCCGCCCTCTCAAGGCGGTAGCGCGGGTTCAAATCCCGTCGGGACTACCACGGACTCCATGCGCAGGGGTCCGCAATCGAGACCGAGCCGACTGTCCTGGTCCCGTCGTCTAGCGGCCTAGGACGCCGCCCTCTCAAGGCGGTAGCGCGGGTTCAAATCCCGTCGGGACTACTCCACGAAGGCCCCGCTCTCCGGAGCGGGGCCTTCGTCGTGTCCGGGTCAGGTCGCGCCGAGCAGCCCGGGGAGCCGGTCGGTCGGTCACGACGGTGCTCCTTCCGGCCCGGCGAGCCGGGCCAGTGAACGGTCGGCGAGGGTGAGCAGGACGAACAGCGTCGAGGCGACGAGCATCACCGCGGCGAGGACCGGCAGGCCGTCGCCCGCCGTACTGCCGCCGAAGGCGATCCCGCCCGCGGCCGAGGCGGCGATGGCGCCCAGGTAGAAGAAGGTGCGCATTAGCCCGGCCGAGGACGCGACCCGCTCCGGGTCGGCCTGCCGGTAGACCGCGTTCTGCACGGCGAGGTTGTTCAGGCCCTGCGGCAGCCCGGCGAGCAGCGCGACCACGACGATGACCCAGACAGGGCTGGCCGGCCCGAGGGCGAACAGCAGGGCGGCGAGCAGCACCTGCGCCACCCCGCCGACGAGCAGCTTGCCCCGGATCGCGCGCCGCCTGCCGGTCAGCGCGGTCACCCCGATCCCGGTGACGAAGATCGGCAGCAGGACCAGCCCGGCCGTCGCGGGGGTGAGCCCGCGGCCCTGCTCCAGCCACTGGGTGAAGCCGTAGAGCACGCAGTAGGACACGGTCGCGGTGAGCAGCGCCCGGACGAACGTCAGCAGCAGCGGCAGGTTCCCGCCGAGCACCCGCAGGTCCAGGAACGGCTCGGGGGTCCGCAGCTCGCGCACCACCAGCCCCGCCCCGGCGGCGACGGCCACCAGCGCGGGGGCGACCGCGCCGGCGTCGGGGTGCAGCAGGGCGAGCAGCAGCGCGACGGTGGTGACCGCGAACAGCGCGATGCCCGGCGGGTCGACCCGGCGCAGCGCGGCCCGCACGCCCCGGTGGGCGACCCGGGTACGGGGGAGCCGCAGCGCACCGAGCACCAGGCACAGCAGGGCCAGCGGGATGTTCACCACGAACACCGCCCGCCAGCCCGAGACCCCGAGGAGCAGACCTCCCAGGCTCGGCCCGACGACGGCGATCGTCGACGTCGCGATCGAGAGCACCGTCAGCACGCCCTCCGGGCTGTCGGTGCCGGTGCGGTCGGCCTCGCCGCGGATCAGCGCCATCGCCGCCGGGTAGCCCGCACACGTCCCGAGCCCGATGACGACCCGCCCCGCGACCAGCCACCAGATGTCCGGGGCGAGCGCTCCGAGGGCCCCGCCGACACCGACCAGCACGGCGCCGGCCAGGTAGAGCGGCCGCGGCCCGTACAGGTCGACCAGGCGTCCGGTGACGGGCTGGCCGACCGCGGTCGCGAGGTAGAGCCCGGACACCAGCCAGGCGGTCTCGGTCGCGGGGGCCCCGAGGGCGAGCCCGATCGGCACCAGCGCGACCGCGATCAGCGACGAGTTCACCGGGTTCAGCACGGCCCCGCCGATCATGGGGAGGAGCAGCCGGCGGTCGAACGTGGACGGCCCGGTACGGCGGCCCCGGCGCGGCGTCATCGCTCGGTCACCCGTTCCAGCAGCCGCATGGCCTTGTCGACGGTGCGCAGCTCGTCGGCGCTGAGCCGGTCGGCGAGCGCCCCGGCGAGCCAGTCCTCGCCGGCGGACCGGGCGTCGGCGGTGAACCGCCGGCCGAGGTCGGTGGCCGAGACGATCTGCCGGCGCCCGTCGGACGGATCCGGGCGGCGCTCGACCATGCCCCGCTCCTCCAGGGCGGCGATCGACATCGCGACCGACTGCGGGCGGACGCCCTCCGCGGCGGCGAGTGCGGCGGCGGTGCTGGGGCCACCGCGGTCGAGGCGGCCGAGCAGCGCGATCTGCGACGCCGTCAGCTGGTCGCGGTCGTAGTGCTCGCGCATGCGGCGGCGCAGCCGGCCGACGCCGATCCGGACCGCGCGGGCAGTGGAGGCGGCGGTCCCCGTAGGTGGTTGCGACATGCAACCCACGATAGGTCGACAGTCCGGATTAATCAATCCAAACTGTCGATCTGTCGGTGGGATCAGGTTCCCGGCGGGACCGGGTTCCCCTCCGGCGGGTTCGGCGTCGAGCTGCTCGGCGGGGGCGGTGCCGAGGACGACGAGGACGACGAGCTCGGCGGAGGCGGAGCGGACGTCGTGGTGATGACGACCGGCGGCGGCTCGGGGATCGGCGCGTCGGTCGTCGTCGGGACGGCCTCGGTCGGCCGCTCCCGGGTCCGTTCCGGCTGTCGCACCGGCTCGTGATCGACGGTCGTCGGGGGCGGGGCCTGGGTCGTCGTCGGGATCGCCGGCAGCTCGGGCGTCGCGTTGCTGATCGTGCGGTCCTGCGGCCAGAAGAACACCGTGCCCAGCACGGCCAGCGCCGCGACGACCCCGCCGGCGCCGATGAGCAGCGCGGGGGAGCGGCGGACGGGTGCCGGCCCGGGGGCGATGGTGGTCTCGCCGTCGTCGTAACCGCCGTACCCGCCGTAGCCGTGCACGGCGGTCTGGTCGTAGCCCACCGGCGGGACGACGGGGAGGCGGTCGGTGGGCGGGTCGGCGCGGGCGCTCTCCAGGTAGGCGGTGCGGTCGCCGTCGAGCTGGGTCGTGCCGCCGGTCGGCATCCGGTCGGTGACCGGGTCCGGGTTCTCCCAGGGCAGCGGGCCGGGGTCGGGGGCCAGCGCGAGACCGCTGCTCGTCGACACCGCGCCGAACCCGCCCGAGCCGGTGCCGGGCACGGGGTCGGGCGGTCCGAGCGCGACGACGGCGCCCTTCGCGATGGTGTTCTTCGGGTCCGCGTCGACCTGTACGGGACGTCCGAGGCCGGTGGAGACCAGCTCGGCGACCAGCGGGACCCGCGAGGACCCGCCGCCGAGCAGCACCACCGACGGCCCGGAGGCGGCCAGCCCGGCCGAGGCGATCGCGCGCTGCAACGCCTCGACCGACTCCTCCAGGCGGGGCCGGATGCGCTCCTCGAAGTCGCTGCGGTGCAGGCGCACCGTCGTGCGGACCTCGCCGAGCCACACCGGGATCGAGACCTCGGTGTCGGCCGACAGGGCCTCCTTGGCCTCGCGGCAGTCGCGGCGCAGCCGGGCCATCGCGGACAGGGCGTTCGGGTCGGTCTCGTCGAGGCCCTCGAAGGCGGCCGGGACGGCGTCGCGCACGTGGTCGACGACGGCCTGGTCGAAGTCGGCGCTGCCCAGCTGCTCGACACCCTCGGGCCTGCCGAGCAGGGTGAACCCGCCGCCCGCGGCCTCCTTGCGGACGACGGCGGCGTCGAAGGTGCCGCCGCCGAGGTCGTAGACGGCGACCGTCGCGCCGGGCTCGACCCGCTCGTTCGTCGCGTAGTGCAGGGCGGCGGCCTGCGGCTCGGTGAGGAAGGTGACGGTCAGGCCGCGCTCGGCCAGGGCGGCGGCGAACAGGTCGCACTTGTGCATTCCCCAGGACGCCGGGTGGGTCACCGCGATGCGGTCGGGTGCGCCGCCCTCGGTGCGTGCGACGACGTCGACGACGTGCTCGGCCAGCAGCGCGGACAGCTGCTCGGGGGCGAAGGACTGCTCACCCAGCGGGATCGGCGTCGGGTCGCCGATGCGCCGCTTGAACTCGCGTGCGACGCGGTCCGGCTCGGTCAGGGCCCGGCGTTCGGCGGCATCGCCGAACAGCAGCCCGCCGTCCGGTGCCACGTAGACCACGGACGGGATGTCGACCGAGTGGTCACCGAGCGTGACCATCTCGACGGTGCCAGCGTGGATGACCGCGGCCGCCGTCCGAGTGGTGCCGACGTCGATGCCCAGCAGGTAACCCATCGTCTCCCCGGTGTGCCGACCATGTCCGAAGGGTCCGGCCCGGTGCCGGACCACCACACGGTAGTGGAGCCCGGAACCACGACCTCGACCGACTCGGGACGTGGGAGGGGGTGCGGCTCGGCAGGGGCGCCCCCTAGACGAGCCGGTGCTGCAGGGCGTCCGCGGCGGCCAGCAGGTCGGCGGCCCAGCGGACCCCCGGCCGGCGCCCGATCCGGTCCACCGGTCCCGACACCGAGACCGCGGCGACGACCTGGCCCGCCGCGTCGCGCACCGGGGCCGACACCGACGCCACACCGGCCTCCCGTTCGGCGACGCTCTGTGCCCAGCCGCGGCGGCGGACGTCGACGAGGACGCGTTCGGAGAAGCTGGCGTCGGCAAGGATGAGGCGCTGGGTGGCCGGGTCGCACCAGGCGGCGAGCACCTTGGCCCCCGAGCCCGCGGTCATCGGCAGCCGGGAGCCGACGGGCACGGTGTCGCGCAGCCCGGACGGCGGCTCGGCGTGCGCGATGCAGATCCGGTGGATCCCGTCGCGGCGGTAGAGCTGCACGCTCTCGCCGGTGATGTCGCGCAGCCGGGGCAGGACCGCGGCCGCGGCGTCGAGCAGCGGGTCCGGCCGCCCGCCGGCGAGCTGGCCGAGGGTGGGGCCGGGGTGCCAGCGCCCGTCCGGGGTGCGCAGCAGCATCCCGTGTGCCTCCAGGCCGACGGCGAGCCGGTGCGCCGTCGCCCGGGGCAGCCCGGTGCGCTCACAGAGCTCCGCCAGGCCACACGGCCCCTCCGCCGTCGCCCGGAGAACCCCCACGGCCTTGTCGAGCACGCCGATCCCGCTAGACTGTCCCACGTTCCGACACTAACTTCCCACGATCTGGGAAGTCCACCGCGATCAGATCACAGAGGGAGGCGGGCGTGACCACCGCAGACAAGCCGCGCACGCTGGCCGAGAAGGTCTGGGACCGGCATCTCGTCCGCAAGGGCGAGGGTGACGAGCCCGACCTGCTCTACATCGACCTGCACCTGGTGCACGAGGTCACGAGTCCGCAGGCGTTCGACGGTCTCCGGCTCGCCGGCCGCCCGGTCCGGCGTCCGGACCTCACCATCGCGACCGAGGACCACAACGTCCCCACCCTCGACGTGCTCGCCCCGATCGCGGACGAGGTGTCGCGGGTCCAGGTGGAGACCCTACGGCGCAACTGCGCGGAGTTTGGCGTCCGGCTGCACCCGATGAACGACCCCGAGCAGGGGATCGTGCACGTGGTCGGCCCGCAGCTGGGGCTGACCCAGCCGGGCACCACGGTGGTCTGCGGGGACTCCCACACCTCCACCCACGGCGCGTTCGGCGCGATGGCCTTCGGCATCGGCACCTCCGAGGTCGAGCACGTGCTCGCCACCCAGACGCTGCCGCTCAAGCCGTTCCGCACGATGGCGATCGAGGTGACCAGCTCCGACGGCACACTGCGTCCGGGCGTCACCTCCAAGGACGTCATCCTCGCGGTGATCGCGAAGATCGGCACCGGCGGTGGACAGGGCCACGTGCTGGAGTACCGGGGCAACGTCATCGAGAACCTCTCGATGGAGGCCCGGATGACGATCTGCAACATGTCGATCGAGGCCGGTGCCCGCGCGGGCATGATCGCCCCCGACGAGACGACCTTCGCCTACCTGAAGGGCCGCGAGCACGCCCCCGCCGGCGACGACTGGGACGCCGCGGTGGCCGACTGGCGCACCCTGCGCACCGACGACGGCGCGGAGTTCGACCGGGTCGTGCACATCGACGCCGACGAGCTCACCCCGTTCGTCACCTGGGGCACCAACCCCGGGCAGGGCCTGCCGCTGGGCGAGTCGGTGCCGGACCCGGCCGCCATCACCGACGACGGTGAGCGCGCCGCGGTGGAGAAGGCGCTGTCCTACATGGGCCTGACCGGCGGGACCCCGCTGCGCGAGGTGCCGGTCGACGCGGTCTTCGTCGGGTCCTGCACCAACGGCCGGATCGAGGACCTCCGCTCGGTGGCCGATGTGCTGAACGGGCGCACGGTCGCGAAGGGCGTGCGGATGCTCGTCGTCCCGGGGTCGATGCGGGTCCGCTTCCAGGCCGAGGAGGAGGGGCTGGACAAGGTCTTCCTCGACGCCGGCGCGGAGTGGCGCTCGGCGGGCTGTTCGATGTGTCTGGGCATGAACCCCGACCAGCTCGCGCCCGGCGAGCGCTGTGCGTCGACCTCGAACCGCAACTTCGAGGGGCGGCAGGGCAAGGGCGGTCGTACCCACCTGGTGTCGCCGCTCGTCGCGGCCGCGACGGCCGTGCGCGGCACCCTGAGCAGCCCGGAGGACCTGGACTGATGGAGAAGTTCGAGACCCACACCGGGATCGGCGTGCCGCTGCGCCTGTCCAACGTGGACACCGACCAGATCATCCCGGCGGTCTACCTCAAGCGGGTCACCCGCACCGGCTTCGAGGACGGCCTGTTCTCGGCCTGGCGCCAGGACCCGTCGTTCGTGCTCAACACCGAGCCCTACGCCCGCGGGTCGGTCCTCGTCGCCGGACCGGACTTCGGCACCGGGTCCTCGCGCGAGCACGCCGTCTGGGCGCTGATGGACTACGGCTTCCGGGTCGTCATCTCCTCGCGGTTCGCCGACATCTTCCGCGGCAACTCGGCGAAGGCCGGTCTGGTGGCGGCCCAGGTCGCCCAGCCCGACGTCGAGCTGCTCTGGAAGAAGCTGGAGAACGAGCCCGGCACGCAGGTCACCGTCGACCTCGGCGAGAAGACCGTGCAGGCCGGCGACCTGACCGTGCCGTTCGAGATCGACGACTACGCCCGGTGGCGGCTGCGCGAGGGCCTCGACGACATCGGACTCACGCTGCGGCACGAGGCCGACATCACCGCGTTCGAGGGAACCCGGCCCGCCCGGATGCCACGCACGCTGGCCTGAACCGAACACGGGTGGTCACCATGACCTGACAGAAGTCGTGGTGATCACCCGTTCGGACCTGTACCAATGGAGGGTATGCGACCTGGACTCGCGCCGGGATCTGGTGCGCGGCAGGGCGCAGCCCTACCTTTCGTGACCATGAACAAGGCTCAGCTCGTCGACGCGCTGACCGCCCGGCTCGGAGACCGTCGTGCCGCCACGGCGGCCGTCGACGCGATGGTCGACGTGATCGTGGACGCGGTCGGCCGCGGTGAGACCGTCACCCTGACCGGGTTCGGGGTGTTCGAGCCGCGTCGACGTGCTCCTCGCACCGCCCGCAACCCACGCACCGGGGAGACGGTGCCCGTCGGGGAGACCGTGGTGCCGTCGTTCCGGCCGGGTGCGGCCTTCAAGGAGCGGGTGGCCGCCAGCGAGGCCGCCGCCGCGAACGCGACCAGCGCCCCCCGCCGCGCCGAGCGGGCCGCCCCGGCCGCCGCAGCCGCCCCGGCCGCCCCGGCCGCCGCAGCCGCTCCGGCTGGCGGAGCCCCTTCGGCCGGCGGCGCCGCCCCCGGGAAGAAGACGGCCGCTCCGGCGAAGAAGACGGCTGCCCCGGCGAGGACAGCAGCTGCCCCGGAGAAGAAGCCGGCCGCTTCCGCGAAGAAGGGGGCTGCTGCGGAGAAGAAGCCGGCCCGACGGAAGACCGCCGCGGAGAAGTAACCGCACCCCCGCGCTCCCCGCCCCACCCGCCCAGCGCTGCCTGCGCGTGTCGATCAGTACATGAGTGCTGTTCGAGCGGGTGCGGACAGCGCTCATGTACTGATCGACGGGCTTCCGACGGTGTGCGCCCTGGGATCGGGGTGGCCCGGCGAGCGCGCCGGTGTGGGCGGGTCGAGCTGGGTGGGGGCAGCCAGGCGGTTCCGGGCCGGTGGCGTCGCGTGCGGCTCGCTCCTGTCCCGCGGTGCTGCCCGACCGAGCCGGCGCCGGTGCGGGTCAGCGGGACGCGAGGCGGGTCCGTTGGGCGAGCAGGGCACGGACCGTCCTGACGGTGCGCCGGGCGTTGCGGGTGAGGCCGTCGGCGGTGATCCGCAGGGTCTGCCATCCCAGCGCCGCGGTGCGGGCGTTGCGGACGCGGTCGAGCGGGTCGTCGTGCTCCGCGCCGTCGTACTCGATCGCCAGCAGGGCGTCGGGGTAGGCCAGGTCGAACCGCACCCAGGGGCGGCCCCGGTCGTCGTACAGCGGGAACTGGACCTGTGGGACCGGGAGCCCGGAGAGCACGAGCAGCAGCCGTAGCCGGGTCTCGGGCGGGGACTCCGCACGCGGGTCGGCGAGCGCGACGACCCGGTCGAGTCGGGCCGAGCCCCGCACGTGCGGGTACAGCGAGCGCAGGACCAGCAGGTCGGCGGGGTCGAAGCCGGGACACGGCACCCGCATCCGGGACAGCTTCCGCTGCTCGGGTGCCGGTGTGTCCCGCAGCGGGACGAACACCGGCCGGTCCCGCCTCCGGGCGGCGAGCGCGTCGAGGGCGACGACGGCGTCGACGAGTTCGAGTCGCCGGCACAGCTCCCACGCCGTGGCGCGGGGCGAGGTGACCCGGACGCCGTCGCAGAGCCCGGGTTCGAGCGGGACGCCCTGGTGGGCGAGCAGGTCCGGGCGGGGCCGGATCCGCCGTGGCGCGACGAGCTCGGCCGGTGCACCCCATGGTCCGCAGGACGCGCCGAGGATCTCGGCCGCCGAGTAGGCCGACGCCGCCCCGAGCGGCCCGGCGTAGATCGATGCGGCCCGGGCCCGGAGCACCGGCGTCACGGGGACCGCGGCGGACGCGTACACGTCGGGGAACAGGCGCACGAACCGTGGCCCGCGCAGCCGCGCCGGCGTGACGATCCCGCGCGCGACGGCGTCCGACCCCCGGAACGGCTCCTCCACCCGCGCACCCTGCACCTCTGCCCACCTCCGCCGGGCCGGAACCGGTGCGCCCGTTCGCGATCGCACACCCCGACGCGAGGAGGGCACCTCCCGGACCCGGGGTCGATCAGCACACCAGTGTTGTCGATCCGGGCCCGAACAGCACTCAGGTGCTGATCGACGAGTGGTGCGGCACCGGGGATGCCGGGAGGCGGGCGGAGCGGGACGGCGAGGCGGGTCAGGCCGGCGGGCGGCGGTAGTAGTCGGCCGACAGCAGGGCGCCGTCGTCGCCGAAGCCCAGGACCCAGGTGCTGGCCTTGTGCGAGGGCAGGTCGGGGTCGGGGGACCTCCCCGCGTCGGCCAGCAGGTGCCCGACGACGTCCGGGATGACCCCGCCCTGGCTGCACAGCAGCGTCACGCCGGGCTGGGCCGCGAGGGTGCGGAAACGGGCCAGGCCGTCGGCGGGTGAGACCCAGTAGCCGTGCTCGCCCAGCAGCGGCTCCACGTCCGGCTCGCCCGCACCGGACGCCCGTGCGTAGGGCTCGATCGTCTGGCCGCAGCGCAGCGGCGGGGCGGTCGCGAGCCGGTCCGGGCCGAAGCGGGCGAGGAAGTCCGCGAGCCGGTCGGCCTGGGTGAACCCGGTGCCGGAGAGGGGGCGCAGGTCGTCGTCGCCCTCCCAGGCGGTCCGGCTGCCCGCCTTGGCGTGCCGCACGAGCACCACCGTCGACGACGGCGGCCCCACCTGGTCGAGCCGGTCCAGCAGTTCGGCGTCGGCCGGGCGGCTGAGCAGCGTGGCGGCCTCGTCGCGGGGCAGCCACCTCAGCTCGTCGGTCTCGTCGGTGGCGGTGAAGCCGGGGTCGCGGACGACCTCGGCGGCCCAGTAGTGCACGACCTTGTGGCCCTTGCCGGGCACGTCGTACGCGGTGTGGCCGAGCCGCGCGCCGAGGCGGCACTCCAGGTGCGCCTCCTCGACGGTCTCGCGCAGCGCGGTCGACGTCAGCGCCTCGCCCGGGTCCTGGTGGCCCTTGGGCCAGGACCAGTCGTCGTAGCGGGGGCGGTGGACCAGGGCCACCTCGACGGTGCCGTCGTCCGCGCGGCGCCACGGCACCGTCCCGGCCGCGACGACGTCGGCGATCCCCGCCGGGTCGACCTCGGCCCCGTCGGTCCGGAACTGCGCGGAGAGCATCAGTCCTCGCTCTTCCCTCGCCGGGAGTTCATCATCTCCACCTGGTGGTCGCGGACACGGATGTTCTCCGATCCCGGCGCGGGCGACGGCGACCAGGTCCCGTCCGGGCCGAGCGTCCAGCAGCGCGTCGCCGGGTCCAGGCAGGAGTCGAACATCGCGCCGAGCTGGTCGGCGAGCTTCGGGTCGGCGACCCGCAGCATCACCTCGACCCGGCGGTCCAGGTTGCGGTGCATCATGTCCGCCGAGCCGATCCAGTACTCGTCGGCCGAGCCGAAGTGCAGCACCCGGGAGTGCTCCAGGAACGGCCCGAGGATCGACCGGACGGTGATGTTCTCGCTGAGCCCCGGCCGCCCGGGGACGATCGCGCAGATGCCGCGCACCACGATGTCGACCGGCACCCCCGCCTGCGACGCCCGGTAGCAGGCGTCGATGATCGCCTCGTCGACGAGCGAGTTCGCCTTGATCTGCACCCGCGCGCCGGCCTCGCCGGACAGGTGCGCCTCGATCTCGTCGTCGATGCGGCGGACGATGCCGCGGCGGATCCCGTACGGCGCCACGAGCAGGCTCCGGTAGGAGGTCTGCCGCGAGTAGCCGGTGAGGGAGTTGAACAGGTCGGTGAGGTCCGCGCCGATCGTCGGGTCGGCGGTGAGCACGCCGACGTCCTCGTAGAGCCGCGCGGTCTTCGGGTTGTAGTTGCCGGTGCCGATGTGGCAGTACCGACGGATCTCCGACCCCTCCTGGCGCACGACCAGGCAGGTCTTGCAGTGCGTCTTGAGCCCGACGAGGCCGTAGACGACGTGCACGCCGGCCTTCTCCAGCTCGCGCGCCCAGCGGATGTTGGCCTGCTCGTCGAACCGGGCCTTGATCTCCACCAGGGCGACGACCTGCTTGCCCGCCTCGGCGGCGTCGATCAGCGCGTTGACGATCGGGGAGTCGCCGGAGGTGCGGTACAGGGTCTGCTTGATCGCGAGCACGTTCGGGTCCGCGGCGGCCTGCTCGATGAAGCGCTGCACCGAGGTCGAGAACGAGTCGTAGGGGTGGTGCACGAGCACGTCGCCCTCGCGCAGCGTCGCGAACACGCTGCGGGGGGTCTCCCGCTCGGCGAACGCGGGGTGCGTCGCGGGGCGGAACGGCTCGTCCTTCAGGTCGGGGCGGTTGACCCCGTGCACCTGCCACAGGCTGGTGAGGTCGAGCAGCCCGGGGACGGTGACGACGTCGTTGGGATCGACGTCGAGCTCGCGCAGCAGCAGCTCCAGCACGTGCTCGGACATCGTGTCGAGCACCTCGAGGCGCACCGGCGGCCCGAACCGGCGCCGGGCGAGCTCGCGCTCCAGGGCCTGCAGGAGGTCCTCGTCGCGGTCCTCCTCGACCTCGAGGTCGGCGTTGCGGGTGACCCGGAACGGATGGACCTCGGTGACCTCCATGCCGGTGAACAGGTCACCGAGGTGCGCGGAGATCAGGTCCTCGATCGGCAGGAACGTGCACTGCCGGTTCCCGGCGCGGGTGTCGGTGTCCGGCGGGTCGACCGACACCAGCCGCGGCACGTTGTTCGGAACCTTCACCCGGGCGAAGCGTTCGGTCCGGCCCTCCGGGTCACGGACGGTCACCGCCAGGTTCAGCGACAGCCCGGAGATGTAGGGGAACGGGTGCGCCGGGTCGACCGCGAGCGGGGTGAGCACCGGGAACACTGTCTCGGTGAAGTAGTCCGACAGGCGCAGGCGCTCGGCGTCGGTCAGGTCCTCCCAGCTGCGCAGGTGGATGCCGGCCGCGTCGAGCTCGGGGAGCAGCTCGTCCATGAACACCTCGGCGTGCGCCCGCGACAGCGCGCGGCTCCGCTCGGTGATCCGGGCCAGCTGCTGGCGCGGGGTGAGGCCGTCGGCGCTGCGCACGGACAGGCCGGTCTCGTCGCGGCGCTTCAGGCCCGCGACCCGGACCATGTAGAACTCGTCGAGGTTGGAGGCGAAGATCGCGAGGAACTTCGCGCGCTCCAGCAGCGGCTGGCTGGAGTCCTCGGCCAGGGCCAGCACGCGGGCGTTGAAGTCGAGCCAGGACAGCTCGCGGTTGAGGTAGCGGTCCTCGGGGAGCAGCTCGCCCATCGTCGACGCCGGGGTGGTCGCCCCCGCGGGCGGCGCGATCGGGGCCGCCCCCTGGCTCGGCGACGGCGTGGCGGCCGGCGGGGCGGGCGGTGCCGCGGGACCCGAGGGCGCGTGCTGCTGGGCCGGGATCTCCGCGGACGGTGCCTGGTCGGCGACGCTGCGGCTCGCGGTGTGCAACCGCCGCGACGCCGGCCGCGGGGCACGGCGCGCCGCCGTCCGGGGACGGCCGCCCGGGTGCGCGGAGGTGCCGTTCCGTCCGTCCGGGGTCGCCGAGTCGTCGCTCACGTCACGATTGTTTCGTACCGCTCCGCAACCGTCCACGGGGACACGGCCCCGGCCGACGACGTCACGTACGTGGCCTGCCACACCGTCACGTACGTGGTGTGCCACACCGTCGGGCGACGGCCTCCCCCGGCGGGTGACATCCGGGTGGGCGGGGTACGGCGGGGGGTCCGTGCCGGGCGTCGACCACGGCCCGGGTCCACGCCCCCACCCCGAGGGCGACGGCGTCGTCGAGGTCGGCGGCGGTGTCGACGTCGCGGCGCAGACCGGGACGGTCACCGGGCAGCGGCCGGGCCCCGGAGGCACGGTGCCGGGCGGCCGACCCGCGGCCGAAGTGCGGGTCGAGGTCCTGCCCCGGGGCGACCAGCAGCAGCGTGGTGCCCTCGCCGGGCGCGTCGGGCTGGAAGGCGCGGGTCGCGCCGCCGTCGAACAGCACGGCGGCCGCGGCGACGGCGGCGTCGAGCTCGGCCGGGCGCAGGGCGGGCAGGTCGGCCTGCAGCGCCCCCAGCGCGACGTGCGGGTCGCGCGAGCGCAGCAGCGCGGCACCGTGGCGCAGCGCGCCGTTGAGCCTGCGCCCGGGGTCGGTGACGACCTCGGCGCCGAGCGCGCCGACCTCCACCGCCACCGCCGGGTCCGAGGAGATCACCAGCACGTGCCGGACCGCCGTCGCGGCGACGGCGGCGGCGACCGTGTCGCGGGCCAGGGCCAGCGCGAGCCGCTGGTGCGCGCCGAGATCACCCACCCCGCCGTCGGCGGCACCACGCAACCGGGTCTTCGCGCGGGGCAGCGGCTTCACCGGCACCACCAGGTCCACCCGCAGGGTCACGGCCCCAGTCTGGCACCCCGCGTGACAGCGTGGGGCCTCTGTGGGGAGACTCCACGGATCAGATCCGGATCATCCCGATCCGCGACGACCCCACGACCCGCCGCAGCGGCGGGCAGGAGGAGGCCGCCGGTGGCACGCGAGAAGGGCGGATTCTGGGTCGGTCTCGCCGTCCCGTTCTTCTACTCGATCGGCTGGCTCACCGGCCGGCCGCGCTACCAGGGCCGCGAGCACCTCCCGGCCCGCGGCGGTGCGCTGCTGGTCGGCAACCACATCTCCCATCTGGACCCGATCCACACCGGCACCTACGTCCACAGCGCGGGCCGGGTGCCGCGCTTCCTGGCCAAGAGCAGCCTGTGGAACGTGCCGGTGCTCGGCGCGGTGCTGCGCGGCTCGGGCCAGATCCCGGTGTTCCGCGACTCCGCCGACGCCCAGCAGAGCCTCGCCGCGGGCACGCAGGCGCTCGCCGACGGCAAGATCGTCATCATCTACCCCGAGGGCACCATCACCCGGGACCCCGACGGGTGGCCGATGCGCTCGCGCACCGGCGTCGCGCGGATGGCGCTGGCCTCGGACGCGCCGGTCATCCCGATGGTGCACTGGGGGACCCGCGAGGTCCTGAACGGCTACGAGAAGAAGTTCCGCCCGCTGCCGCGCACCGACGTCGTGCTGCGCGCGGGGGACCCGGTGGACCTGAGCGCCTACCGCGGGCGCCCGCTGGACGCCCACGTCCTGCGCGAGGTCACCGACCTGATCATGGGACGGGTGCGGGAGCTGCTCGCCGAGGTCCGCGACGAGGACGCGCCGGAGGAGTTCTACCGCCGACGCCCGGAGAGCGAGGCAGGCCGATGAGCGTCCCTGGGGTCCCGTCGTTCGGGGAGCGCCCGGTCAACGAGCCGGTGCACTCGATCCAGCGCGTCGCCGTGCTCGGCGCGGGCAGCTGGGGCACCGCGTTCGCGAAGGTCCTCGGCGACGCCGGCCGGGACGTGCGGCTGTGGGCCCGCCGCTGTGAGATCGCCGAGGCGATCAACGCCGACCGGCGCAACCCGGACTACCTGTCCGACGTCGCGCTGCCGGACACGCTGCGCGCCACCCACGATGCCGCCGAGGCCCTCGACGGTGTCGACGCGGTGATCCTCGCGGTGCCGTCGCAGTCGCTGCGCGCCAACCTGGAGCAGTGGCGTGACCTGGTCCCGGCCGGGGTCACCCTGACCAGCCTGGCCAAGGGCGTCGAGCTGGGGACGCTCAAGCGGATGACCGAGGTCATCGACGACGTCACCGGTGTCGGCGCGGACCGGCTCGCCGTCGTGTCCGGGCCGAACCTGGCCGCGGAGATCGCGCACGAGCAGCCGACGGCCACCGTCATCGCCTGCTCCGACCACGAGCGCGCGGTGGCGCTGCAGACCGCCTGCGCGACCGGCTACTTCCGCGCCTACACCAACACCGACGTCGTCGGGGCGGAGCTGGGCGGGGCGGGCAAGAACGTCATCGCGCTCGCCGTCGGCGTCGCCTCCGGGATGGGGCTGGGTGACAACTCGCGGGCGTCGCTGATCACCCGTGGGCTGGCCGAGATGTCGCGGCTCGGGATGGCGCTCGGCGCCTCGCCGCTGACCTTCGCCGGCCTGGCCGGCATGGGCGACCTGGTGGCGACGTGCAGCTCCCCGCTGTCGCGCAACCGGACCTTCGGCGAGCAGCTGGGGCGCGGCGCGAGCCTCGCCGAGGCGGAGAAGGCCAACCACGGCCAGGTCGCCGAGGGTGTGAAGTCCTGCCTGTCGATCTGCGAGCTCGGCGAGCGCGCCGGGGTCGAGCTGCCCATCGCCGACGCGGTCCGCCGGGTCTGCCACGAGGGCATGACCGCCCACCAGATGGCCAAGGAACTGATCTCCCGGGCCCCGAAACCGGAGTGAACCCCATGCTCGGAGACGGCACCCGCTGTGTGCACGGCGGGGAGCAGCACGCCCACGCCGTGGGCGACCCGATCCATCGCGGACCGGTGCTGACCAGCACGTACCACCTCGGACGTCCGGAGGAGGCCGACCAGGGCGCGGACTTCTACGCCCGCGCGGACAACCCGACGTGGCGGGAGTTCGAGGCCGCCGTCGGCGAGCTAGACGGCGGGCCGTGCACGGTGTTCCCGTCCGGGATGGCCGCGGTCGCGGCGGTCCTGCGCGCCTTCACCGGCGCCGGGCGCGGCGTGCTGCTGCCCAGCGACGGCTACTACGTCGCACGCCTGCTCGCCGACGAGGAGCTCGCCCCGCTCGGGGTGCCGGTCGCCTACTGCGCGACCGCGGGCGACTGGGCGTCGGCGATCGCCCGGCACCGGCCCGCGCTGGTGATGCTGGAGACGCCGTCGAACCCCGGCCTGGAGGTCTGCGACGTCGCCGCGGTCGCCGCCGCCGCGCACGCGGCCGGTGCGGTCGTCGCCGTCGACAACACCACGTGCACCCCGCTCGGGCAGCAGCCGCTCGCGCTGGGGGCCGACCTGGTCGTCGCCAGCGACACCAAGGCGCTGTCCGGGCACGGGGACCTGCTGCTCGGGCACGTCTCCGCCGCCGACCCGGTGCACCACGAGCGGGTCCGCGCCTTCCGCACCCGCGGCGGCGCGATCGCCGGGCCGATGGAGACCTGGCTGGCGCTGCGCGGGCTCGGCACCCTGGACCTGCGGCTGGGCCGGCAGGCCGAGAACGCCCGCGCGCTCGCCGTCGCGCTGCGGGAGACCCCCGGCGTACGGGACGTCCGCTGGCCCGGGCTGGCCGACGACCCGTCGCACCTGCTCGCCCGGACCCAGATGCGGCGCTGGAACGGCATCCTGCGGTTCACCCTGGCCGACACCCACGCCGTCTCGGACTTCCTGGCCGCCGCTACGCTGGTCGACTCGGCGACGAGCTTCGGCGGACTGCGCACGGCCGCGGACCGGCGGGCCCGGTGGGGCGACGCGGTGCCGGACGGCCTGGTGCGGCTGTCCTGCGGGGTGGAGGACACCGACGACCTCCTCGCGGACGTGATCGGCGCCCTCGGGGGGTAACGGCGGGCAGGTCCGGCACGAGCGCAGCGGTGCACGATCCGCCGCGAGACGAGGTGCCGTCCATGACCACCGACCACGCCGACCACACCGACTACGCCGACCATGCCGAGCGCACGTCCGGCACCGGGTCGGCCGGTGCCGCCGCCTGCCCGGCCTGCGCTGCGCCGGGCCGGCTGCTCCGCCACGTCGTCCAGGAGCGGTACCGGCTGCTGCGCTGCACCGGCTGCGGCACCGAGTTCCTGCGCGACCCGGTCCCCGGCGGCTCGACGGCGGGGGAGTACTGGGAGGACTACAAGTTCGACGTCTACGCCGGCGACGCCGTCCGGGTGGGCTACGAGCAGCGCTACGCCGCCGTGTTCGACCGGCTGGAGGACCGGGCCGGCCGGTGCGGTCGGGTGCTCGACGTGGGCTGTGGGATCGGGAACTTCCTGGCGTGGGCGAGGGACCGCGGGCTGGACGCCGTCGGGTCCGACGTCGACGAGCGCGCGCTGGCCGGCGCGGCCGCCCGCGGGCTGACGGTGTTCGCCCCCGAGCAGCTCGCCGCGCAGGACACCGAGGTCGACGTGGTCACCCTCTGGGATGTGATCGAGCACGTCGCGGACCCTGGCCCGTTCCTCACCGACGCGCTGTCCCGGCTGCGTCCCGGCGGCTGGGTGCTGCTGGAGACCCCGGACGCCGCGTTCCCGGTGCGGCCGCTGGTGCGTGCGCTGCACCGCGCCACCGGTGGGCGGATCGACCTGGCCAAGAACATGTACTACTGGGAACACAAGATCTACTTCACCGAGCGGGGCCTGGAACGGGTCCTCGCGCCGCACGGGGTGACCGTCGTCGAGGTGCACCGGATGACCTCGCCGGTGGCGAAGATGCAGGCCACCTTCGACCACGGGGCCGAGGGCTCCGGCCCGGTGGATCGGCTGCTCGCGCGCGGCTGGCCCGCGGCGGAGGCGCTGTTCCGGCGGATGGGCCGGGGCAACAAGCTCGTCGTGCTGGCCCGCCGGACCGGGTGAGCGCGCGCAGCGCGCGGCGTCGGTGACCCGCACCGGGACGACCGGCGCCGGGACCTTCCCGCCCCGGGAGCGACGGTAGGCCCAGCGGGTCGCGCCCGGGGCGAGCAGCACCGCGGCGGCGACGGCGAGGGTCCGCGGGTCGGTCCGCTCCCGCAACGCCGCCCGGACCCGGGCGCGGGCGGTCGCGAGATCGCCCTCGAACAGCGCGACCCGGGCGCCGACGACACCGCGGCGGTGCCGGCTGCGCCGCAGCTCCCGCTCCAGGGCGGCGGCGACGGCCGGGTCGTCCGAGCGTGCGGCGGCCGCGCGGACCGCCCGTTCCCGGGCCTGTTCCACGGCCAGCACCGCGGGCCCGCCGCGGGACAGCGACTGCGGCGCCTGAGCGTAGCTCGCGAGCCGCTCGGGCAGCGTCACCATCCGGTGGCCCGCCGCGACGATCCGCAGGAACAGGTGCAGGTCCGCGACGGTCACCCCGGCGTCGTCGACGTGGCCGTGGGCGTCCCACACCTCCCGGCGCACCGCCCCGGTGTAGTACGGGCACGGCCCCTCGATGAGCTCGGGCAGGGTCAGCACGTGCTCCGGGTCCGGTGTCGGCGCCCCGGCGTTCTCCAGGTAGGAGGCGGGCAGCCGCGCCCCGGTGGCGGCGTCGGTGAACCAGGCGTCGCAGGTGACGGCGGCGAGGTCCGGACGGGAGTCGAGCACGTCGCCGAGCCGGGCGCAGAACTCGGGCAGCACCCGGTCGTCGGAGTTGAGCAGGGTGACGTACCGGCCCGAGGACTCGGCCGAGGCGCGGTTGATCCCGCCCGCGGCGCCCCGGTTGGGCTGGCGGACCAGCACGATCCGCGCGTCGCGCTCGGCGCGGGAACCGACGATCCGGGCCATCTCGTCCGACATCCCGTTGTCGACGACGACGAGCTCCCAGTCCGGATCGGTCTGGGCCTGCACCGACCCGATCATCCCCGACACCGCGTGCTCGGTGCGGTAGGCGGTCGACAGGAAGCTGAACCGCGGACGTGCCTGACGGTGGTGGCCCATTCTCGTCCGTTCTGTCGGGGTTGCTGGGATGACCGTCGTCCCGGAGTGGCACCCGCGTTACGCCGCAGTGTCGTCGATCTCCGCCACGAGCGGTAACGATCCCTGGTGAACGGCCGAATGCACCGCAGTACGGATCACGGCGGGCGGCGGGCGGAGGCGGGATGGTGCAGCGGACCGCACCGGCCGGGGTGGTCCTGCGGGACACCGGCCCGCGGCCCGGCACCCCGCTGGTGCAGGAGATCGCCACCCGCACGCCGCTGGCCCGGCTGCTGCAGGGGCTCGTGTTCCTGACCGTGGGCGTGGCCTCCTGCGAGGGGTACCTGCTCGACATCAACGACGTCGTCACCAAGCTCCCCGCGGCGACGCTCGTGCTCGTGTGGCTGGTGGCCCGGCTGCGCCCGTTCCGGCTGCCGCGCTTCCACCCGGTCCACGTGCCGCTCGCCGTGCTCGCCGTGGCCGTGCTCGCCTCGACCGCGGTGCACGCCGGCGACACCTTCACCATGAGCTACGCCCAGCGCTGGGTGTCGTTCCTGGTCACCGTGACGGTGCTGATCGACGTCTGCTCCCGCGAGGTCCCGGTGCGGGTGCCGGTGTGGGCCTCGGTCACCGGCGCGACCGTCGCCGCGAGCGGGGCCCTGTGGAGCTTCCTCATCGAGGGCTCGCCGCGGGCGACCGGGCCGCTGGAGGACCCCAACGACCTGGCCTACGTGCTGGTCTCGGCGGTGCCGCTGCTGCTCGCGCTGTGGCTGCGCCGTCCGCGCCGGGACGGGCCTGAGCGCGCACCCCGGGCCGCGCAGGTGCTGGTCGGGGTGCTGCTGGTGCTGCTCGTGCTGGGGGCGGCGGTGACCGTGTCCCGCGGCGGCATGATCGCGCTCGTCGTCGCCATGGTGTGGCTGACGGTGCGCGGGGCGATCGCGCCCCGGGTGCTCGCCGCGGCCGCCGTCGCCGTCGTGGTCGCGGGGGTCGGGCTGGTCGCCGGCTTCGGTGACGACGTCGGCCGCGCGCTCTCCCAGAAGGACCAGGTCGCCGCCTCCAACATCGACAGCCGGGCGCTGCGCTGGGAGGTGGCGGCCACACTGCTGCCCGAGCAACCGCTGCTCGGTGTCGGGCCCGGAGGGTTCCGCTCGCACTACCTCGCGGCGTCCCACAACGCCGAGCTGGAGGAGCAGACCCCGGTCGCCCACAACATGTACGTCGAGGTCGCCGCCGAGCTCGGGGTGCTCGGTCTGGCCGGCTTCGTCGGGATGATCGCGGCGGCGCTGTGGTCGGCCGAGCGGGCGGTCCGGGCCGCCGGCCCCGGCCCCGGGCGGCTGCTGCCGCTGGCCGTGCAGACCGCGCTCATCGCGGTCTGCGTCGCCTCGACGTTCCTGTCCGAGCAGTACTACATGCCCCTGTGGGCACTGACCGCCGCGGCCTGCGCCGTGGGCCTGCGCAGCGAGGGAGCGATCCGGTGAAGGTCCTGCAGGTCGTCAACGAGATGGGGACCGGGGGAGCGGAGCGCGTCGTCGCCGACCTCGCCCGGCACGGGACCGGCCTCGGCTGGGACACCATGGTCCTGTCCTCGGGTGGGGTGCGGGCCGACGAGCTGGCCGCGCAGGGGTACCGCACCGAGACGATGCCGCTGGTACGCCGCACCCCGGTGGGGATCCTGCGCGGGGCCCTCGCCGTGGCCGCCGCCCTCCGGCGGCACCGCCCGGACGTCGTGCTCGCCCACAACGTGCTGGTCGGGCTGGTCTGCCGGCTCGCCGCGCACACCCGGCGCCGCCGACCGACGCTGGTGACGGTGTTCCACGGCGTCGCCGCCGACGACTACCCGGCCGCGGCCCGGCTGCTGTCGGGCGCCGCCGACGTCGTGGTCGCGGTGTCCGCGGCGGTCGCCGACCGGCTGCGTGCCGCGGGCCTGCACGACACCCGGATCGCGGTGCTGCGCAACGCCGTCACCCCGCCGGTGCTGCCCGCCCGGGCCGACGCCCGGCGCGCCCTCGGCCTGCCCGACGACGTCGGCGTCGCACTGTGCGCGGCCCGGCTGGTCCCGCAGAAGCGCCACGACGTGCTGCTCGACGCCTGGCGCGCGGTGCGGGGCGGGCCGGTGCTGCTGCTCGCCGGGGACGGCCCGCTGAGCGCCGGGCTCGAGGAACGCGTCGCGGACCTGGGTGACCGGGTGCGGTTCCTCGGCGCCCGCGACGACATACCCACCCTGCTCGCCGCCGCCGACGTCGCCGTGCTGACCAGCGACTGGGAGGGCCTGCCGATGGTCGTCCTGGAGGCGATGGCCGCCGGGCTCCCGGTGGTCGCCACCGACGTCGACGGGGTCCGCGAGGCGCTCGGCCCGCGCGCCGACGCACCCGCGGCGGGGCTGCTCGTACCGCCGGGCGACCCGGCCGCGGTCGCCGCCGCGCTGAACGGGCTGGCCGACCCGCGCCGCCGCGGGGCACTGGCCGCGGCCGGGCGGGCCCGGGTGGCTGCCGAGCACGACCCGGCCGCGCTGGCCGCCGACTACGACGCGCTGCTCCACGACGCCCGTGCCGCGGGCGCCGGCGGGCCCGGCCGGTTCTGGCTGGCCGGCGTCGCCGCCCTGGCCGGGCTCGCGACGACGGCCGCGGTGCTGCTGGCCGTCGCGCTCGGACCGGTCACCCAGCAGGCCAGCGTCACGCTGGTGGCCCGCCCGGACGTCGGAGCGACCGTCTCGCTGGACCCGGCCCGCCCCGTGGTCTCGACCAGCTACGGCGAGGTCGTCTCGCTGGCCCTGCCCGCGTTGCCCGAGATCGTGACCGGGCCGTCGCTGCTGGGCCGGGCGGCCGCGGCGGTGCCCGGCGGTCCCGACCCCGAGCAGCTGCGCCGCGCCGTGTCGGTCGAGCTGGTCCCGGCGTCGGGGCTGGCGCGGATCTCGGTGCGCGACCCCGACCCGGGCCGTGCGGAGGCGCTGGCCGAGGCCGTCGTCGACCAGGTCGTGGCGGCCGACGTCCTCGACCCGGCCGGGCGGCTGGTGCCGGTCGACACCCGGGCCGCGGTCACCCCGGTCGCCACCTCGACCACGCTGGCCGCGGCGCTCGCGCTGCTCGCGGGGATCGTCGTCGCCGTCGTGACGGGGGCGGCGCTGCTGCCCCGCCGACGTGCCACCCCGCACTCGGGACTGCTGCGCGCCGTCGCCGCGTCGGGCCGCGGCCCGGTCGCGGTGCTGGATGCGGCGGACCCGGTGCTCGTCGACCGGATCCGGCTGCTGGCGGGGCCGGACCGCACCCGGGTGGTGCCGGCCGGTCTCGGCCTGGAGACCGACGCCCGGCGGATCACCGAGGCACTCGCGCTGCGCGACGGTCCGGTGGCCGGCCCGGCGCGGCCCGGCGCGGTCGTGGCACTCGCGGACCCGCGGCGCACCCGCACCGAGGACCTCACCGGTGTCCTCACGGCCGTCCCGGAGCGGGATCGGGTGCTGGCGGTCGTCCTGACCTGACCTGGTCCGATCCGACGAACGGTCGCGCGGACCCGGAGGGCCGTCGTGCGGCACCGGCGGGCGGGTGTGCGGTCCCGGGGCGCCCGCGCCGCGCGGTCACCTCCCCGAGGCCGCGTTATCACCCTCGCGTAACCGGGCTTCCGTATGGTCGACTACATCACGGACCTCGTGCGTTCCGGAGGTGGTCGCGTGCCGTACCGACAACCCGTCCCCAGTGGTGCCGAGATGATCGTCCCTGGCGACCTGAGAGCGGTCGACCCGCTCCCCGACGATCCCGTCCCGGCACCGGGGACCGAGCCGCCGACCACGGCTCGCATCCCGGCGGGGTCCCGGGTCCTGCTCCTCAACGCCAGCTTCGAACCGCTGGCCGTCGTCACGTCGAAACGTGCGATCTGCCTGCTGCTCTCCGGCAAGGCCGAGTGCCTCCAGGAGGCGCTCGAGGGGGCGGAGTTCCGCTCCGAGTCCCTCTCGCTCCCCGCCCCGTCGGTACTGCGCCTGTCCCGCTACGTCCGGGTGCCCTACCGCCGCGTCGTCCCCATGACCCGGGCCGGTGTGCTGCGCCGCGACGCCCGCCGCTGCGCCTACTGCGGCAAACGTGCCGACACGATCGACCACGTCGTCCCGCGCAGCCGCGGCGGGGCGCACAGCTGGGAGAACTGCGTCGCCGCCTGCAAGGCCTGCAACTCCCGCAAGGCCGACCGGCTGATCGAGGAGATCGGCTGGACGCTGCGCACCACTCCGGCACCGCCGGCCCGCAACGGGGCCGGGGTCCTGGTGCTGGCCGTGGAGCCGCTGCCGGCCTGGGAACCGTGGTTGACCGCCGCCGCGTGAGCCGCTCGTCCACGGTCGGGCACGCAGAGTGACGAACTTGGCCACTATGCCCTGATCGTGGGTAGTCTCGCTGTCGAGATCGTTGCATTCAGTAATGCGATGGACTCGGCGACCGAGCCGGACACGGGGCGGGGGGAGAGCGGGATGCACGGGCGGAGCGGGCGTGAACGGGCCGCCGTCCTCGTGGGCACGGTCCTGCTCGCGATGGCGGTCGGACTGGCGTTCGCGCCGGTCGCGGGCGCGGCGCAGCCGACAGGGCAGCTGCGGCTCGGCCACCTGTCGCCGGGGACCGGCGCCGTCGTCGCGACGATCTCCGGCCCCGAGGGCGCGGGCTCGACCGAGCAGGTCGTCGCCCGGGACGCCGCGTACGGCGACGTCACCGGCTACCTGCGGCTCGTCCCGGGTCGTTACACGGTGACCATGCGCCCGGTCGGGAGTGACCCGGCCGGGCCGGCCCCGCTGTCGGCGGGGCTGCAGATCGCACCCGGCACCACGCAGTCGCTGTTCTTCTTCGACACCGGCTCCGGCCAGGTCCGCGGTGACCTCGTCCCCGACGACCTGACCGCGCCCGCCGCCGGCTCCGGCCGGGTCCGGATCGTCCAGGGCGTCCGGACGCCCACCCCGCTGCAGGCCCTGGCGGTCGGCGGCCCCCGGCTGGCGACCGACCTCGCCTACGGCGCCGTCACCGACTACGCGACCGTCGCGGCCCGCACCTGGGACGTGCGCCTGTCCTCCGGCGCCGCGACCGAGGCCGCACAGCTCCCGGTCGGCGCCGGGTCGGTCACCACGGTCGTCGTGACCGGTGGCCCCGGCGGGGCGCTCACGGCGCACCCGATCACCGACACCCCCGGCCTGCCGGTCGGCCCCGCGCCCGCCGCCGCTCACGGCGGCGTCCCGCCGCCCCGCGGCGGCGTCCCCGCCGGTGCCGGCGGCACGGCGGACGACGACGGCCCTGGCGTGCTGCCACTGGTGCTGTGCCTGCTCGCGGCGCCCGTCCTCGTCTACGGGACCTCGGTGCTCCGCGCCGCCCGCCGCAGGGGCTGAACGGTGGCCGTGCCGCGGACCGAGAGCACCCGCACCGAGGGCACCCGCACCGAGGGCACCCGTCCCGACGGAACCCCCGACCCGACCTGGCTCGACGCGACCGGCCTGCCCTGGCGGGCGCCGCTGCGCACGCCGACCGCCCCTGCCTGGACCCCGCCGCTGCGGACCCCGCCCGGGCCGGTCCGGCGGCTGCGGGCGGCGGCGTCCGGGGTGGGCGCGTCCGCGCGCGCCGGGGTCGCCCGAACCCCGGGCGGGCCCGCGGCCCGGGCCGCCGTCGCCGCCGCGGTGCTCGCGCTGCCGCTGGTCCCGGTGCTGACCCCGGCGGCGGAGCCGGGGCCGTCGTTGCCGCCGGTGGTCACCGCCGCCTCGGTCACCGGGCCGTCCGCCCCGGAGGCGACCCGCGCCGCCACCGTCGCGACGACCGGGTCCCGGGCCGCGCGTCCGGTCGCGCCGCCGTCCGGGCTGGTGGTCCCCGTGATCGGACTGACCGCCGGCGCACCGGAACAGCTGGTCGTCGGCCCGGACGGGACGCTCGGCGCCCCGGTCGACTTCGGCCGGATCGGCTGGTGGGCCGCCGGTCCCCGGCCCGGCCAGGCCGGGCCCGCGGTGATCGTCGGGCACGTCGACTCGGTCGCCGGGCCCGCGGTGTTCTGGCGGCTGCGCGACATCCCGGTCGGCGCGCAGATCGTCGTCCCGCGCACCGACGGCAAGCGGACCACCTTCACCGTCGACCGGGTCGCGACCTACCCGAAGGACGCCTTCCCCGCCGCCGAGGTCTACGGCGGCACCGCGAACGCCCAGCTCCGGCTGATCACCTGCGGCGGGTCGTTCGACCGTGCCGTCCGCTCCTACACCGACAACATCGTCGTGTTCGCGTCCGTCCACTGAACCTCCATGCCGCCACGCCGCCACCGACCGCACCCCGCGGAGCCCCGATGAGCCGCCCCCTACGCGTCCTGCACGTCAGCCAGCCCGTCGACGGCGGGGTGGCCGCCGTCGTGCGCACGCTGTGCGCCGACCAGCACGAGCGCGGCTGGGACGTCAGCCTCGCCTGCCCCGACGGTCCGCTCGCCGACGCCGCCCGCGGTGCCGGTGTGCCGGTACGGACCTGGCAGGCGACCCGTTCGCCCGGCCGGTCGGTCCTCGCGGAGGTCCGCGCGCTCGCCCGGATCGTGGCCCGCACCGCACCGGACGTCGTGCACCTGCACTCGTCGAAGGCCGGGCTGGCCGGGCGGCTCGCCGTCCGCGGTCGGGTCCCGACGATCGTCCAGCCGCACGCCTGGTCCTTCGACGCCGTCGCCGGGCCCCTCGCCCGCGCCGCCCGGACCTGGGAACGGGTCGGCGCCCGCTGGACCTCCCTGCTGCTGTGCGTCTCCGCCGACGAGCTCGCCACCGGCCGCGCGGCGGGGATCGGCGGTGCCGCGGTCGTCGTCCCGAACGGGGTCGACCTCGACCGGTTCACCGCGGGCGGGCCGGACGACGCCCGCTCCGTGCTCGGCCTCGGACCGGGGCCGTGGGCGCTGTGCCTGGGCCGGGTCACCGAGCAGAAGGGCCAGGACCTGCTGCTCGACGCCTGGCCGTCGGTCCGTGCCCGGGTTCCCGGTGCGCGGCTGCTGGTCGTCGGCGACGGACCGGACGCCGACGCGCTGCGGGCACGCTGCGCGGCCGACCCGGTGCTGCGGGACTCGGTGCTGCTGCACCCGCCGACGACCGACCCCGCGCCGTACCACCGGGCCGCGGACGTCGTGGTGCTGCCGTCGCGGTGGGAGGGCATGCCGCTGGTGGCGCTGGAGGCGATGGCCAGCGCTCGACCGGTCGTCGGCTTCGCGGTGACCGGGATGGCCGAGGCGGTCGGACCGGCCGGGCGGACCGTCCCGCCCGGCGACGTGCCCGCGCTCGCCGACGCGATCGCCCTGCGGCTCGCCGCGCCCGGCCTGGCCGCCGGGGAGGGCCGGGCGGCCCGCGCCCGGGCCGAGGAGCTGTTCGACCGGAGCCGGGTGACGGCCCGGGTCGCCGCGCTCGTCGCCGAGCTGGTCGCTGGGGAGTGGCCCATGTCATCCCCGCCGGAGACGGCTCCGGGAAACGGATCGACGGCCGGGAACGAGTCAGGGGAAGCCGGGAGATCGACAGGACCGCCCGGTGGGGGAGGAACGTGGTGAGCAGGTCGAACGGTGTGGTGCGCGATCGGCACGCCCCGGGCACGACGCCTCTGGGCCCCGCCCAGCCGCCCACCCGCACGGCCCCGGCCGCCGGGCCGCGCCGCCCGGGACTGCGCGTCGCCGCGGTCGCGGTGCTCGTGGGCCTGCTGGTGGCTGCGCTCGTCGCGGGGGTGTTCGCGGTGCTGCCCGGCCGCTGGGAGGGTCGGGTGGGGCTGCTCGCCCTGCCCTCGGGCTCCACCGGTTCCGCGCTGATCAGCGAGTCCGGGGTGTCCACCAGCTACGGCGAGGTCGTCACCCTGGCGATGCCCTCGATCGCGGACCTGGTGACCTCCCCGTCGACCCTCGACGCCGTCGCCGCCGCGGTGCCCGGGAGTCCGGCCCCCACCGAGTTGGCCGATGACGTGTCGGTGGAGCTGCTCGCCGGCTCCGGTGTGGCCAGGGTGTCGGTCTCGGCGGGGTCCCCGGAGCTCGCCGCGCGCCTGGCCGAGGCCTTCGCCGGCCGCGTCGCCGCCGCCGACCTCCTCGCCCCGGCCGGGACGTTGCGGGTCCTCGACCGGCAGGCCACCCTGCTGGAGAAGGGCCCGGACCTCACGCTCGGCGTCGGGCTGGGCCTGATCGCCGGGACGCTCGCCGGGCTGGGCACCGCCGTGGTGCTGGTCGGCCGGATGCGTGCCCGCCGCGGGGACGTGCGCCGCTCGGTGCTCTCGACGCTGGTCGCGGCCGGGCACGGGATCGTCCCGGTGCTGAGCGCCCGCGACCCCGACGCCGGCGAGCGCCTGCTCGTGCTGGCCCGCGCCGCGGGCGGCCCGGTCCAGGTCGCTGCCGGGTCGCCCGGCGTCGCCGACGCGGTGCTCGCTCTGCAGGCCGACCTGGCCCGGGAACCCGGCGGTCGTGCGGGCGGGCGGGCCGACGAGTCGCTCGTGCTCGTCGTCGACCGGGCCGCCGACGGGGCCGACCTGGACGCGGTGGTCCGCTCCCTGCGCCCGGGCACCCGGGTGCTCGCCGCCGTCGTGTCCTGAGATGACCGTGACCCCGACCGGGGCCGACACCGGGTCCGCCTCCGGTCTCGCCCGCAGCGCCACCCGCGGGACCCTGTGGCTCGGCCTGGTCAACCTGCTGGCCAAGGGCAGCCAGATCGTCCTGACGGTCGTGCTCGCCGCGTTCCTCACCGAGTCCGAGCTCGGCCTGGTCACCGTCGCCGTCGCGCTGATCGGCGTCGGGCAGGTCGTGCAGTCGATGGGCGTCTTCGACATCGTCGCCCGCACCGACCGCGACCCCGGCACGATGGCCGGCGTCCTCATGACGATCTCGGTCGGCATCGGGGTGCTGCTGGCGCTGGCCGGGCTGCTCGGCGCCGCCCCGATCGCGGCGGCGATGGGCGCGCCGCACGCCGAACCGCTCGTGCGGATCGCGTCGCTGTCGCTGCCGTTCACCGCGGCCGGCGGCGTGCAGATGGGGCTCATGCACCGGAGCCTGCAGTTCCGCCGCCGGATGGTCCCCGACGTCGGGTCCGCGCTGGTCTCCTCGGTGCTCGCGGTCTCGCTCGCGGCGGGCGGGTTCGGCGCGCTGTCGCTGCTCGGGATCGCCGCCGGGGTGCGGATCCGCCCCGGCTGGGACACCGCGGCCGCCGCCGAGGCGCTGCGCTGGACCCGGGTCGTCGGCCCGGGCGCGGTCGTCGCGGTGCTGCTGGTGAACGTCGACTACCTCGCCGTGTCCCGCACACTCGGCCCGCACGCGGTCGGCGTGTACTCGCTGGGCTTCCGGATCGCCTGGGCGCCGTACGTGATGGTGTCGCTGGTGCTGGGTGCGGTGTCGTTCCCGGTGTACGCCCGGCTGCGCCGTGAGCGCCGGGACCTGCGGCCCGCGGTCACCCGGTTCGTCCGGGCGCTGCTCGTGCTCGCCGGGGTGCCCTACGTGGCCTTCGCCCTGCTCGCCGAACGGATCGTCGTGCTCGACGGCCGCTGGGCCCCGGCGGCCCCGGTACTCGTCGTGCTCTGCGGGTACGGCCTCGGTTTCGGCCTGCAGTACATGCTGCAGGAGGTCGTGCGGGCCGTGGACCGGCCGGGTGCCTACCTGCTGCTGCAGCTCGCGCACCTGGCGCTGCTGGTCGCCGGGCTGGCGCTGCTGGTCCCCCACGGCGTCGTCGCGACGGCCTGGGCGCAGCTCGTCGCGGTGTGGCTGGTGGTCCCGCCCGCGCTGCTCGTGCTGTACCGGGCCGGTGGCCTCCCCCGGCCGTGGCCGGTGCTGCGGACCGTGGGCGGGCTGGCCGCGGCGCTCGCCGCGGGCGAGCTCGCCGACCTCGCCGTCCGCGCCGCGGGGGCCGACGACCCGGCCTCGGTGCCCGCGTTGCTGGCGGCCGGCACCGTCGTCGTCGTGACGGTGGCCGCCGTCGCCGCGGTGACCAACCTCGACCTGCTGCGCGACCTGCGCGGTGGGCTTCGCGACGCCCCGGACGACGGGGCCCGCCCGACCGACCCGGAGGTGGGAACATGCTCGCACCCGCAGAGCGGCTGAGCGCGTTCGTCGAGTGGCCCGACGAGCCGCTCCACGTCGGCGGCACCCCGGTGTACGTCGACTTCGCCACCAGCGTCCTCGACAAGGACCGGCTGCTCGCCGGCGGCGCCGCCAGCGAGATCGACCGGGGGCACGGCGCGCTCGCCGCGCTGCGCCGGAACCTGCGCCGGATCACCAACCCCGACAGCGGCACCCGTCGCAACCTCGACGTGTTCCTCGACCGGCTCCGCGCCCGGCACCCCCGCCCGACGGTGCTCGTCGTCGGGGGCGGGGAGATCGGCAACGGCGCGGACCGGCTCTACTCCGACGCGGGCGTCGAGGTCCTCGCCTTCGACATCTACGCGAGCCCGCACGTGCAGTTCGTCGCCGACGGGCACCGCATCCCGTTCGCCGCCGGGGTCGTGCACGGCGTGGTGGTGCAGGCCGTGTTGGAGCACGTGCTCGATCCGGCGACGGTCGTCGCCGAGATCCACCGCGTGCTCGTCCCGGGCGGTCTCGTCTACGCCGAGACGCCGTTCCTGCAGCAGGTCCACGAGGGCCCCTACGACTTCACCCGGTTCACCGAGTCCGGCCACCGCTGGCTGTTCCGCGGCTTCGACCGCATCGGGTCCGGGGTGGTCGGCGGGCCCGGCGTGCAGCTGATCTGGACGATCGGTGCCGTCGTGACCGGCCTGACCCGCTCCCGCGCCGCCGGGCGGGCGGTGCGGCTGGCCCTGTCCTGGCTGCGTCTGCTGGACCGCGTCATCCCGGAGCCCTTCCAGTCCGACGGCGCCAGCGGCGTGTGGTTCCTGGGGGCGCGCTCGGACACCCCGCTGCCCGCGTCGGCGATGCCCGGCGAGTACCGGGGCGCCCAGTGAGCCCCGCGGGGCCGCCGCGCGTCGCGTTCGTCCTCACCCAGGACCGGGGCGGCCCGGTCGAGGTGTGCCTGACGCTGGCCCGCGAGCTCCACCGCACCGGTGCCGCCACGGTCCGGGTGTTCGGCCCGCGGCCCGCCCGGGGGCCCGGCGTACCGGCCGAGGTGTTCACCGAGTCGGGGGTGGGGGACAAGACCGACGTCGCCGCGGCCCGTGCGCTGCTCGCCCGGATCGACGACTGGGGCCCGGACCTGGTGCACGCCCACGACCGCCGCGCCGGCCTCGTCCTCGCGACGACGGCGTGGCGCCGCCGCCGCCCGTGGCTGCTGCAGACCTACCACGGGGTCCCCGAGGACGTCGGCGAGGCGTGGTTCCGCGGCACCGCCGCAGCGCCCGCCCCGTCCCGCTATACCCGCGCGACGCTCGCCGCGGACGCCGTCGTCGGGCGGGTGCTGGACCGCACCGTGGTCTGCGCCGAACCGATGCGCCGGTTCCTGTCCGGGCGGCTGCGGGTGCCCGCGCGCCGCCTCGTGCACATCGACAACGGCCTGGATCTCGGCCCGCCCCACCCGCCCGCCGGGCCGGTGCGTCACCTCCTCACGGCCGGGCTCCTGCTGCCCCGCAAGGGGATCACCGACCTGATCGACGCGGTGGAGCGGCCAGGGGTGTTCCCCGCCGACGCGACGCTGACCGTCGTCGGCGACGGCCCCGAGCGCGCCGCGATCGAGGCCCGCGCGGCCGCCTCGGGCGGCCGGATCCGGCTGCTCGGGTTCCGCACCGACGTGCCGGAGCTGATGCGTGCCGCGGACGCCGTCGTCGTGCCGTCGCGGATGGAGCAGCAACCGCTGGTCGTGATCGAGGCGATGGCCGCGGGCAAGCCGGTGCTCGCCACCGACACCGGCGACACCACGACGATGCTCGCCGCCCCCGGCGCCGCCCGCTTCACCGCCGCCCCGGGCGACCCGGAGTCACTGGCGACGGCGTTGCGCGCGCTGTTCGCCGACCCCGACCCGGGCCTGACCGGGAAGCTGCTCGCCGCCCGGGCCGCCGAGCGGTACTCGGCGTCGGCGTCGGCCCGGTCGCACCTGGCGCTCTACCGCTCGCTGCTCGGCTGACCGGGGTGGGCGGGTCAGCGTCGCACCAGGATCGTCGCGTCGGCGGATCCGATGCTCACCGTGTCCCCGATCTGGCCCCCGTCGAGGGTCCGCAGCCCGCCCGGGGCCGGCACCTCGGCGTCGTCGGGGGTGGGGTTGAGCGCCACCCAGCCGCCGGCGAACCCGCGGGTCCACACACCGGTGCGTCCGTCGCGGACCGCGGGTCCGGTCGCCGCGCCCAGGTCGAGCGACCGGTAGCCGGACCACTCGGGCAGGGAGTAGTCCCGGGTGGTCGACGGCGTCCAGCAGGAGCGCGACGGCCCGCCGAGCAGCGCGGCCCCGGCGAACCCGGCCCGCTCGGCCGCGCCGGGCCGCGCCTCGGGCCGTCCGGCGGTCGCGGTGACCAGGAGCGTCAGGTCCTGCGGTGGGGCGGCGAGCATCTCCGCCCACTGGTGGCCCTGCCAGGTGGTGAGGGCGCCGTCGTCGCCGTACTGGGCGAAGTTCTCCTCCATCGCCCCGCCGAAGCGCGCGTGCCGGGTCCAGCGGCCGGGGAACAGCCGCGCCTCGGACAGGTTCGGCACGAGCACCTTGCCCTGCTCGCCGAGCGCGGTCCCGGCGCGGGTCACGAGCGCGTCGAGGCCGTCACGCAGCAGGGCGTCGGTGCCGCTGCGGTCGGGGGTCCCGGCGACCACGGCGTCGGAGTAGAAGCGCAGCGAGGACATGTCGTTGTCGGCGAACACCCCGTCCCAGCCGTCGCGGACGGTCTCGGCGACGACGCGGTCGGTCCAGGCCCGCTGGTAGGCCTCGTCCCACACCGCCATCTGCCAGTGCTGCGGGTAGGGCGCCCACTCGATGCGCCGGCCCGCGGTGTCGGTGGCGAACCAGGCCGGGTCGGCGGTGGCGCCGTCGACGCCGGTCGGCAGGAGCCCGCCGTGCAGCCCGACCTCGGCGTAGCCGCGGGTGGAGGACAGGTCCTTGTAGACGAGCAGGACGATCCCCGGGTCCTGGGCGCGCAGCCGTTGCGCGACGTCGGTCTCCCAGGCGTTGAGGACGACGACGCCGTAGCGCCCGGCCGCGTAGCGGACCTGCTCGTCGGTCGGGGTGCCACCGGTGGCGAGCCACAGCCCGCACACCGCGGGGGCGCTCGTGGGCTCGGATCCCGACGGTGCCGGGGGTGCGGCCGCGGCGGCGCAGCCGGCGAGCACCGCCACGACCAGCACGAGCGTGACGAGGACGCGGCGGTGACACACACCTCCGATCATGCCAAGATCCCGGACCCGGGGCGTGGGGGACGGAAGGGACCGTGATGACGGAACAGGCGGTCGTGACGGGCGCGTCGAGCGGGATCGGCGCCGCGTTCGCCCGGGAGCTGGGCCGCCGCGGGGTCCCGGTACTGCTGGTGGCGCGCGACGCGGAGCGGCTCGGCGATGTCGCCGCCGGGGTGCCGCGGTCCCGGACACTCGTCGCCGACCTGGCGACCGACGCCGGTCTGGCCGCCACCGAGCAGGCGATCGCCGAGGCCCCGGTCGGGCTGCTGGTGAACAACGCCGGGACGGCCGGGCCGGGCACGCTCTCCGAGCACACCGACCACGACATCGACGCCCAGGTCGCGCTGAACCTCACCGCCGTGGCGCGGCTCTCCCGGGCCGCGCTGCCCCCGATGCTGCGCCGCGGTAGGGGCGGGGTCGTCATGGTGTCCAGCTCGGCGGCGGTGCACCCCACGGCGGGCACCCCCGTCTACTCGGCGACGAAGGCGGCGGTCGAGGCGCTCGCCGGGGCGCTGCGCCACGAGGCGGCGCCGCACGGGGTGCGGGTGACCGTGGTGCGCCCGGGGTTCACCCGGACCCCGTTCCACGAGCGGCACGGCGAGGACGTGTCCTGGGTCCCGGCGTGGCGGTGGGCGACCCCGGAGCAGGTGGCGTCGGCCGCGCTGGACGCGCAGCGGCGGGACACCGCGGTGGTGGAGGTGCCCGACACCCGGATGCGGGACGCCGCGGGCCGCGTCCTGGGCCCGGTGGTGCGGATGCTCGGCCGCCGCAATCGTCACTGAAGGTCACTGTTCGGTTGCGCAACGCCCCGGTTCCTGCTGGTCTGCGCCGCACGGGCCGTCGTCGTCGCGACACCCCGTAACGTTGATCAGTGGTGGGGCGACCTCGCCCGCGGTGCGGCCGACCGGGCCGCCGGCGGTGGAGGAACCACTGATGGACGTCGAGACGACCGCGATCGAGGGCGTGCTGCTCTTCCGGCCGCGCCCCTTCCGCGACGACCGGGGCTTCTTCTCCCGCACCTACGACGACGCCGTGGCGCGACAGTGGGGCATCACCCGCGCCGACTACGTCCAGGACAGCCAGTCCCGCTCCGGGCACGGCGTGCTCCGCGGGCTGCACGGCCGCAACCACGGGGGCGAGGGCAAGATCATCCGGGTGGCGCACGGCGCGGCGCACCTGGTCGTCGTCGACGGACGACTGGAGTCGCCGACGCTGGGCCGTCACGTCGCCGTCCGGCTCGACGACCGCGACCTGGTCTCGATCCGGGTGCCGCGCCGGATGCTCGTCGGGCTCCAGGTGGTCGGCGAGGTCGCCGACGTCTGCTACGCCATCGACCGCGTGCACGACCCGATCCAGGCCGTCTCGGTGCACTGGGCCGACCCCGACCTCGGCGTCGACTGGCCGATGCCGCCGTCGGTCACCAGCGAACGGGACCGTGTCGCGCCGTCCTGGGCGGACTACCTGCGCACCCTCGACGGCGCTCCGGTCGAGGTCCCCAGCACGCGCGACGAGGGCCGCCGATGACGGCCTGCCGGTTCTGCGCGGGGACCGACGGGGAGGTCGTGCTCGACCTCGGTGTCCAGCCGGACTGCGCGACCTTCCCGCCCGCCGCCGACCCGGGGCCGGACGCGACGTCCCCGTTGCGCATGTGGCTGTGCGACGCCTGCGGGCTGGCCCAGCTCGCCGAGGACCCGGGCGGGGTGGAGGAGGTCGTCGGCCTGGAGCCCGCGGCACTGGTCGAGCAGGGCCGGTCCGCCGTCGCCGCCCTCGCCGCGGCCGGCGTCGTCGGACCGGGGGTGTCCTTCGTCGAGTACGGCAGCCCGCACGGCGGTTCCTGGGTGGCCGACCTCTCCGCGACCGGCGCGACGCCGGTGGCACCGGACGAACCGGCCGACGTCGTCGTCGACAACCTCGGTCTCATGCACGACGCCGACCAGGCCACCGCCGTACGTGAGCGGGCCGCCCGGCTGCGGCCGGGCGGGACGCTGGTGATCGGGTTCCACACGCTGCACGCGATCGTCGAGGGCGCGCAGTGGAACGCCCTGCGCCACGGCCACTTCGCCTACTACTCGACCCCGGCGCTGGTCGGGATGCTGGAGACCGTCGGCCTCGCCGCGGTCCGGGCCTGGTGGTTCCCGCTCTACGGCGGCACCGTGCTGCTCGTCGCGCGGGCGGGCGGCGAGCAGCAGGAGTCGGTGCGGGCGATGGTCGCCGCCGAGGACGCCGCCGGCGTGCGCGACGCGGCGACGGTCTCGTCACTGCAGCGGGCCGCGGACCGGACGACGACGGGTGTGCGGGAGTTCCTGGAGGCCGAGCGCGCCGCCGGTCGCCCGGTGTGGGGCTACAGCGCGGCGTCGCGGGCGGTGGCGCTGCTGTCGCGTGCCGGGATCGGCCCGGACCTGCTGCCCGCGATCGCCGACGGCTCGGTCGCCAAGCAGGGCAGGCGCACACCGGGGACGGCGATCCCGATCGTCGCCCCGGACGCGCTCGTCGCGGCGGCGCCGCGGTCGGTGCTGCTGTTCGTCGACGATCTGCTCCCGGAGATGCGCCGCGCATTGCCGCAGGTGGAGGCGACCGGCGGCCGGTGGCTGCTCCCCGACACGCTCCCGGTCCGGGCGTGACCCGGCCCGGCCGGCGCCGGGAGGGCCTTCGTGCCCCGCCTCCCGGCGGACCGTCCGGGGACGCAGGGAATCAGCGACGGCGCAGCAGGGCCGAGGTGAGCCGGGCGGCGCGACCGGACGGGCGGCCGTGGGCGGAACCGGTGCGAGCGTGGAAGGCGCGGCAGGAGGTGCCGCAGACACCGCAGTCGGTGCCGGCGCGGTAGTGGTCGTGGGCGTCGCGCTCGTGACCGCAGCGGCACAGGTCGACCGCGACCGAGGTGGTCGCGACGGGCGGCAGTGCGGTGTTCTCGGCAGCGGCCCGCGGAGCCGGGATCGCGGCGGCGGGGGCGGTGCCGACGGGGACGGTGGTGGCGGGGGTCTCGGGCGTGACGTTCATGGTTCCTCCTCGGTGCACGAGGGCCGTGCGGCCGTGCTGCCCCTGATATCGCCCCGTCCGTCGGGACCGTCAGCACCAGCGCCGTGGGTTCCCTGCATCTGATGACACAGCACGTCCCTGTGACTGCGCTGTGTGCACACTGAAGGTCTGTCGTGCACGGTCCGGTGGCGTGTCGCACCACCGGGAGTGGGACCGTGCGGTGTCGCGTAACGCCGTGCGCGTGGCCGCGACGGACCGGACGACCGCCCACGCCCGACCCAGGAGACCCGATGCGCAATGCCGTCCCCCCCGACCCGGCACGACGACGTGGTGCCCGGCCCGCGTGGCGGGCCTCCCCGTCGGCGCGGGCGGCGGGTGCTGGCCGTGCTGCTGGCGCTGGTGCTCGTGCTGCTGCTCGCGGTCGGCGGCGTGGTGGCCTACCTGACCTCCAGCATCGGCGGCGGCATCGCCCGCATCCCGGACGCGTTCCGCGGGATCGACGGGGGCAGCCGTCCCGCCACGTCCGGCGGCACCACGTTCCTGCTCGTCGGCACCGACTCCCGGGCCGAGGCACCCACCACCGGCACCGACGCCGCCCCGGGGGTCGACGCCGGTTCCCAGCGGTCCGACGTGATCATGCTCGGCACCCTCGCCCCCGACGGCGAGCACGCCAGCGTCGTGTCGATCCCGCGCGACTCCTGGGTCGACGTCCCCGGCCGCGGCATGAACAAGATCAACGCCGCCTACGCCTTCGGCGGTGCCCCGCTGCTCATCGAGACCGTGGAGAAGCTGACCGGGGTGCGGGTGGACCACTTCGGCGTCGTCGACTTCGCCGGGTTCACCTCGCTCGTCGACTCGGTCGGCGGCATCGACGTGACCGTCGCGCACGCCACCAGCAACGCCGGGGTGGACTTCCGGGCGGGGGAGAACCACCTCGACGGCGCCCAGGCCCTGGCCTACGTCCGTCAGCGCCACGGCCTCCCGAACGGCGACATCGACCGCGCCGCCCGCCAGCAGAACGCGATCAAGGCGCTGCTCGCGACGGTGCAGGAGAAGGCCACCACGGACCCGACCGCGCTCTACTCGTTCGCGACCAGTGTCGGCGACGCGGTGAGCGTGGACGACTCGCTGTCGAACACGGGGCTGGTCCGGCTGGCCCTGGAGAACCGCAACCTACGCGGGTCGGGCGTCGCGTTCGTGACGGCGCCGGTGGCCGGGCTGGGCCGGGAGGGCGAGCAGTCGGTCGTCCACCTGGACGAGCAGCGCAGCGCGGAGCTGTGGGGAGCGGTCCGCAACGGGTCGGTGGCGCAGTACGCGGACCGCAACCCGACGGAGGCGCTGAGCTCGACGCCGTCGTGATCTATATCGTTCCTCGATGTACTGTTCTTCGATGTATCGAGGAACGATGCATCTGGGGGGGGTGTCATGACAGTGGATTCATGGGTGCTCAGCGCCGTCAGGCTGGTCGCGAGGCTCTACTTCGTGCTGCTGGCGGTCGGGCTGGCGGTCCTCGCCGCGGCGGCGGTCGGGAAGATCGGACAGTCGCTGGCCGGGGAGCCGACGTCGTACGTGTTCGAGCTGGGGTACGACCACCCGCCGCTGGCGGACTCCGCGCGGATGGTCGAGGGAGCGCCCCTGGTGACCGGCCACGACTCGCCGCGCCTCGGCTCGGTGCTCGCCGAGCTGCCGCAGCTCCTGCCCACTCTCTACGGGGCGGTGGTCATCGGCCTCGCGCTGCGGGCACTGGACCTGGCGCGGGAGCGGGGCCTGTTCTGCGACGGCCTGCCGCACCGGGTGGGCCTGCTGGGCTGGGCGCTGGCGGGCCAGCCGGTGTGGGCCCTGGTCGAGGCGACGACCACCGCGTACCTGCGCAGCCAGGTGCTGGCAGGTGCGACCGTCGGCGGTGAGCTGGGCCCGGCGTTCGGCGCGGCGCTCGAGTGGTCGACGGTGGCCGTCGGCGTCGGGGTCCTGTTGCTGCGCTCGATCATCGTCGAGGGCGTCGGGATGCGGCGCGAGCTCGACGGGACGGTGTAGCGGTGCCGGCGGAGGACGGGGCGGCGATCGAGATCCACCTCGACGCGCTGCTGGCACAGCGGGGGATGACGCTCACCGAGCTCGCACGCCGGGTCGGTGTCACGCACGCGAACCTGTCGGTGCTCAAGAACGGCCGTGCCCGCGCGATCCGGTTCTCGACGCTGTCGGCGATCTGTGCGGTGCTGGGCTGCCAGCCGGGGGACCTGATGAGCCACCGGGTCGGGGAGCCGTCGCTCCCCGACCCGCGGTGAAGGCCGATCAGGCCCAGATCTTCCAGGGCGCCTCGCCGCGCGACCACAGGTCGTTGAGGTACTCGTAGTCCTTGAAGGTGTCCATCGCCGACCAGAAGTCCTCGTGGCGGTGCACGTTGAGCTGCCCGTCACGGGCCAGTCGCTGCAGCGGCTCGTGCTCGAGCCAGACGCCGTCGCCGCCGGGCTCGCCGAGGTAGCTGTCGAGGAACTCGCGCCGGAAGGCGAAGAAGCCGCCGGAGACGAAGCCGGTGACCTGGGTGGGCTTCTCGTTGAACTCCACGACCCGGTCGCCCTCGACGTTCATCTCGCCGAACTTGGAGGTCGGGTGCACCCCGGTGACGGTGCCGATCTTCCCGGACTCCTCGTGCTCCTTGGCCAGGGCGGTGATGTCGACGGTGCCGACGCCGTCGCCGTAGGTGAGGAAGAAGTTCTCGGTGTCGACGTACTGCGCGATCTTCCGGACGCGCGAGCCGGTCGCGGCCTCCAGGCCGGTCTCGGCGAAGGTGATCTCCCAGTCCTCGTCGACGCTGTTGTGGAAGTCGATGCGGTGCCGGTCCGACATGGACAGGGTGAAGTCCGCGGAGCGGGCCCGGTAGTCGAGGAAGTACTCCTTGATCGCCCAGCTCTTGTAGCCCAGGCACAGGACGAACCGGCGGAAGCCGTGCTCCCGGTAGGTCTTCATGATGTGCCAGACGATCGGCCGTCCGCCGATCTCGACCATCGCCTTCGGCAGGCTCTCGGAGGCCTCCCGGATGCGGGTGCCCTTGCCTCCGCAGAGGATGACGACGGGGGTCTCGGGATCCATGGGCTGAGTATCCGTTCCTTCGTGGGGAGCGTGGTGGGCGGCGGCGCCTGTCGTACAGGGGAACCGAACACCACTACCGCACTGTTAGCGCCGTGTGTCTGTTCGCCGGCTCACACCGTGCGGGAACGGACACGGTCCGTAACTCTAGTTTTACGCAGCGCGATGGTGCGTTGCTGCGACCTGGGGCGCCGCAGCGACGCCGCCTCGGCCCGGTGCTTCCGGTTCGGAAACATACCCGGCCGGCGCAGGTCGGTGGACGGTCGACCGCGGTGACCCGACCCCGGTCATGCACCTCATGATCTCCGCCGTCGTGGAGGAGGTGGGGGAACGGGGTCAGTAGGCGCCCCCGGCGCGGGCGATCGCACCGGCGGTGCGGGCCAGCATCCCGAACTCGGTGCCGTGCTTGCCGACGCGGGACTGGCGGAAGAGCACCGGGCCGCCGTCGAGCTTCACCGCGATCGCGACGGCCAGCATTACCGGGGCGAGCAGAAGGATGCAGCAGCGCGGCGACGGCGTTGAGGACCGTGTAGGCGCGGCCGGCGGTGCGGTCACGCTCAGCGGTCGATCATGGGTGGATCGAGGACGCGCATGTGGCACCGGGCTACCAACGCGGGTAGCGGACGGTCGACGCTGACGAACCGTTCTCGCATTCGACGCTGCAGGCGGGCCTGGTGACGTCGAGCGCCCGGCGGGTGCGGCCGTTCGGTGCGTCGTCGGACTCCAGTCCGGACAGCCGCAGGTCGTCCGCCCGGTCGAACCGGGCCGCGAGAGTGGAGCCGCACGTGGTGCTGTGTTGCCAGCAGCGTCGGGGAGCGACGAACGGCGACGCGGCGTAGCCGGTGTCCTGATCCCTCGGCTGCGATCGCGGGATCAGCGCGGTCACGGTGAGTGGTGAGAAGGTGCCGTGCACGACGCCGTGGGAGAGCGGCACGAGTGGCAAGCCTGATACGCCCTCTGTGAGACCGAGGCCGGTTATGCCCGACCGCGGAACAATTAAAACAGGACTGCTGCTGCGATCACAGCCCATCGTCCGGCCGGTGCGCATGTCAGTATGGCTGCTGACACAGACGTCAATAGTATGATCGATTGTGTGCTCGAGCGCCACCTCAGACTTTGCTTGATCAACACAGTCAGTGCGGAGCAGAATTCGTGATGCGTCGAGCCTGGTAGATCCTGTCGTCCGAAGGACCGAGATGCTGCACCTATCCGCTAGGAGAGAAGCTTGAGAGTCATGTTCGACTGCTACTGGTGGTTCGAGGGCCCGCCGTCGAACAGGCATGTTCTTCGCGATATTGTGACCACGTGGAGCACGGAATATCCGCAGGACGAGTTGGCCGGAGTGTTCTACGAAAACAACCGCAACGAGCTGGCCAAGGGTGGCGACTTCCCAGGTGTCTACTATTGGACCCGGCTGCGCCCCCACGGCTTGGGTGTGGCGTTGGGCAGCGGGGCGGCTTTGAGAGACTTTCAGCCGTGCGTGTACATCGGTCAGAACTTTACTCCGATCTTGAAGAATCCCGCCGTTAAACTGACGTACATACACGACTTGATGTTCCTCGAGCACCCGGAGTGGTTCTCCTTCGTCGAGCGTGCATACTTTCGCGGCATGAGTCTGACCGCTCGATTCGCCGACTCGATCGTTACCTCGTCTGAATCTGAGGCCAAGCGAATCGCAAGGCATGTCTCCCGGCCTGTAGATGCAGTCGGTCTCGGCCTCAGTAGTGAACTGACCGAGATCACGCCAACGAAATCTGTCGCGATGCGACTCGGCCTGGTCGCCGATAGCTTCATTCTCGCTGTTGGACGCCTCAATAAGAGAAAGAACCTTGGACGGGCGATCGACGCAGCTCGAGCGAGCGGGCTTGTATGCAAGGATTTTCCGCTGGTAGTGGTCGGCGAGCGTGATGGGCGTCAATCACAGTTGTCTGAATCCGCACGCGAAGGGATAGATCGGAATGAGATTCTGTTTACTGGGTATATCGGCGACTCAGAGCTGACGTGGTTGTACAAGAATACTCGAGCGCTAGTCTTCGTGTCGTTCGATGAGGGCTTCGGGATGCCTCCGGTCGAAGCGGCATTCTTCGGCACGAAGTCGGTGGTGAGTGACATTCCTGTGTTCCGTGAGACACTTCAAGATAATGCCGTGTTTGTCAATCCGAATAACGTTCAAGATATTAGTCGAGGAATACGTCAGGTCTGCGATCAGCCTGCAATGCCGATCGAACCCTCGTGGTGGCAGAGCAAACACTCTTGGGAGGTCAGCGTTTCAAGAATCAGACACCTCGCCATGACATTAGCGCAAGAGCGGCGTTGAATCGTTCAGTATGCGTGATCCTGGACGACTCTCGCCAATGAGGCTTTGTACTGCAACGGCAGTTGATCAGCTCGGGGGTCGTTCGCCGCGTCGGCGGTAGTGGCAGTCGCGGGCCTGTTGTTGGCGTTCACGGCGCCAGGTCGACCAGTGCATGAC
>NZ_MCIP01000001.1:94985-96831 GCF_001932425.1 Pseudonocardia sp. Ae505_Ps2 | reverse complement strand
GGTCGAACCGGGCCGCGAGAGTGGAGCCGCACGTGGTGCTGTGTTGCCAGCAGCGTCGGGGAGCGACGAACGGCGACGCGGCGTAGCCGGTGTCCTGATCCCTCGGCTGCGATCGCGGGATCAGCGCGGTCACGGTGAGTGGTGAGAAGGTGCCGTGCACGACGCCGTGGGAGAGCGGCACGAGTGGCAAGCCTGATACGCCCTCTGTGAGACCGAGGCCGGTTATGCCCGACCGCGGAACAATTAAAACAGGACTGCTGCTGCGATCACAGCCCATCGTCCGGCCGGTGCGCATGTCAGTATGGCTGCTGACACAGACGTCAATAGTATGATCGATTGTGTGCTCGAGCGCCACCTCAGACTTTGCTTGATCAACACAGTCAGTGCGGAGCAGAATTCGTGATGCGTCGAGCCTGGTAGATCCTGTCGTCCGAAGGACCGAGATGCTGCACCTATCCGCTAGGAGAGAAGCTTGAGAGTCATGTTCGACTGCTACTGGTGGTTCGAGGGCCCGCCGTCGAACAGGCATGTTCTTCGCGATATTGTGACCACGTGGAGCACGGAATATCCGCAGGACGAGTTGGCCGGAGTGTTCTACGAAAACAACCGCAACGAGCTGGCCAAGGGTGGCGACTTCCCAGGTGTCTACTATTGGACCCGGCTGCGCCCCCACGGCTTGGGTGTGGCGTTGGGCAGCGGGGCGGCTTTGAGAGACTTTCAGCCGTGCGTGTACATCGGTCAGAACTTTACTCCGATCTTGAAGAATCCCGCCGTTAAACTGACGTACATACACGACTTGATGTTCCTCGAGCACCCGGAGTGGTTCTCCTTCGTCGAGCGTGCATACTTTCGCGGCATGAGTCTGACCGCTCGATTCGCCGACTCGATCGTTACCTCGTCTGAATCTGAGGCCAAGCGAATCGCAAGGCATGTCTCCCGGCCTGTAGATGCAGTCGGTCTCGGCCTCAGTAGTGAACTGACCGAGATCACGCCAACGAAATCTGTCGCGATGCGACTCGGCCTGGTCGCCGATAGCTTCATTCTCGCTGTTGGACGCCTCAATAAGAGAAAGAACCTTGGACGGGCGATCGACGCAGCTCGAGCGAGCGGGCTTGTATGCAAGGATTTTCCGCTGGTAGTGGTCGGCGAGCGTGATGGGCGTCAATCACAGTTGTCTGAATCCGCACGCGAAGGGATAGATCGGAATGAGATTCTGTTTACTGGGTATATCGGCGACTCAGAGCTGACGTGGTTGTACAAGAATACTCGAGCGCTAGTCTTCGTGTCGTTCGATGAGGGCTTCGGGATGCCTCCGGTCGAAGCGGCATTCTTCGGCACGAAGTCGGTGGTGAGTGACATTCCTGTGTTCCGTGAGACACTTCAAGATAATGCCGTGTTTGTCAATCCGAATAACGTTCAAGATATTAGTCGAGGAATACGTCAGGTCTGCGATCAGCCTGCAATGCCGATCGAACCCTCGTGGTGGCAGAGCAAACACTCTTGGGAGGTCAGCGTTTCAAGAATCAGACACCTCGCCATGACATTAGCGCAAGAGCGGCGTTGAATCGTTCAGTATGCGTGATCCTGGACGACTCTCGCCAATGAGGCTTTGTACTGCAACGGCAGTTGATCAGCTCGGGGGTCGTTCGCCGCGTCGGCGGTAGTGGCAGTCGCGGGCCTGTTGTTGGCGTTCACGGCGCCAGGTCGACCAGTGCATGACGTGGTCGATGCAGGTGAGCGGGGTGAAGGCGAGCGCGGCGAGGAGACGGCGGATCTCGTTGCCCGACAGCTGAATCAATGCGCGCCGGCTGGCTGAGGATCCCCCTTTTCGGCCTCGCGTGCGTGT
>NZ_MCIP01000001.1:92887-94957 GCF_001932425.1 Pseudonocardia sp. Ae505_Ps2 | reverse complement strand
CGGGCCAGCATCGCCGTCCCCAGCTGCGGTTTCGTGGCGAACTCGACGTCATCGGGGACATCCGCGCGCTCGCAGCGTTCGCGGTCCTCGGTCCACGAGGTCGGCAGGTAGAGCTCCCGGTCGATCAACGCCCGCCCCCGCTTCGAGGCGTAGGCCAGGAACACACCGAGCTGACAGTTGTCGATCTTCCCGCTGGTGCCGGTGTACTGGCGCTGCACCCCGGCCGAACGCAGGCCCTTCTTGATGAACCCGGTCTCGTCCACGATGAACACCCCCGACGCGGTGTCGGTGAGATGTTGCAGGACGTAGCCGCGCAGGTCGTCGCGGACCCCGTCGACGTCCCAGTCCGCGGTGCGCAGCAGCCGCTGCATCCCGTCCGGCGACATCGCCCCGGCGTGTTCGGCGAGGGTCCAGCCGTTCTTCCGCTCGAGCCCCGCGAGCAGGCCTCGCAGGTAGGTTCCGACCCGCCGGCGCGGCTCGACCCTGCGGAAACGGCCAGAGATCAGCTCCACCACCGCGTCCAACGAGGCCACCCACCCGGCAAGATCAACCACGCGGTGATCATCACCGCCGAACGGCCGTCAGCCTCTCACCACACGCCGAACTGCCGTTGCAGTACTAGACGGGACCGAAGGCTATATCCCGTTTGATGAACAAACGAGAGCAGTGAGCTGACCCGTCCGGCTCCGAGATCACCGATCCGGACGCGGCGCTTCGCGGTGCGGCAGCGCTTGCCACGACGGGCCAGCGCCGCGGGCGAGCAGCAAGGGCCTGCGTCGCCCTCACGGCTCCGCTGTCACCGCGCCGGCGCCCATCTGTCCATCTGTTGCCCCTCGCGCCCCGTCTGTCCGTCACGCGCCGTCTCAGCTCCATCCGTAGCCATCTCAGTCCGGCCGCTTGCCGCCGTGCCCACCTGTTCGCATCAGGCCCTTCCCTCTGACTCCTACTCCTTTCAACCGCCATGCACCTATGCATCCACCGATGACTGTCGGGCCGGCCCGCGCGGCCGCCGACGGTGTCCGCGCGGCGAGCCCGCGGACCACTCCGCGGCCGCCGACGGCGGAGCAAGTTATAGACATAGCCCGGCTAAGTGGGTGGCGCAAAAGAAGGGGCGATGTGCTGGCAAGCGGTCACAGGCCACGCCGGTCCCAAGGGCGGGCTGTGGCCCGAGTCGGCTTGCCTGCGACCGAGTCGCATACTCGTTCACGACCTTCTGATCGCTGCACAACCTCCGACCGGACGGTAAATCTTCATCAGCGCTTATCGAATTCGACGATCCGTCGAGCAATCTCGGCCGCGATCACACTATCCTTAATTCCCGCCCCCGTGATACTCCGATACTCTTTTGCTGCTTCACTCCATGCCCCATGTCGAGCCAGCTCAATGACGGGCTTGAATCTCTCCTCTGAGAAGTAGTCGACCGCACCTCGTTCTCGAAGATGTTCGAGAACGAAATCAGCAGCATCTCGAGCGGCGACCGGTGTTCTGAAAATCCGATACAGCTTCATGACGCCCACGGCGTTGCACACCACGCCCCTGCTCCCGCCAGAGCGGCTGCTGTACCGACGACGCCGCCCTTCAATGCATTCACCCCGACCAAGCGAGCCAGAACCCAGGCAACTTCGGTCCACTTCTTAGCGGCCATGAGATAGCCGAGCTGCGATCCACCACCGGCGGCACTCGCAGTAAAGGCGCCTAGTCCTACCGCGTTGAGCACACATTGGCGATACTTAGGAGAATTAAATGCGTGGTAATCAATTGGCTCATTGAGTGCATTCGCCACCCGACCCAGCTCACGGAAGTCCTTATCGTGCACGAAAGCTGGATTGACCCGCCAGAGACCATTTTCGTTCACGAGCACGACGGAGAATAAATACCGGACCTCTTCGGTGACGCGCCGGACTTCATCCGGACTTAGCGATTCACCCTCAACTGCAAACTCCGCACGCTTCAAACCCTCAGCCTCGACCGAAGTGGGAGTGCTTGCCATTACTGCCGGGGATCCAGCCGAAGCAATCCCCGTAGCCGAACCCATCGAAACAGCCACGACCAACACCACGCTGATACCGC
>NZ_MCIP01000001.1:15223-92875 GCF_001932425.1 Pseudonocardia sp. Ae505_Ps2 | reverse complement strand
CCAGCGGCGTACGTGCGGGCCAGCATCGCCGTCCCCAGCTGCGGTTTCGTGGCGAACTCGACGTCATCGGGGACATCCGCGCGCTCGCAGCGTTCGCGGTCCTCGGTCCACGAGGTCGGCAGGTAGAGCTCCCGGTCGATCAACGCCCGCCCCCGCTTCGAGGCGTAGGCCAGGAACACACCGAGCTGACAGTTGTCGATCTTCCCGCTGGTGCCGGTGTACTGGCGCTGCACCCCGGCCGAACGCAGGCCCTTCTTGATGAACCCGGTCTCGTCCACGATGAACACCCCCGACGCGGTGTCGGTGAGATGTTGCAGGACGTAGCCGCGCAGGTCGTCGCGGACCCCGTCGACGTCCCAGTCCGCGGTGCGCAGCAGCCGCTGCATCCCGTCCGGCGACATCGCCCCGGCGTGTTCGGCGAGGGTCCAGCCGTTCTTCCGCTCGAGCCCCGCGAGCAGGCCTCGCAGGTAGGTTCCGACCCGCCGGCGCGGCTCGACCCTGCGGAAACGGCCAGAGATCAGCTCCACCACCGCGTCCAACGAGGCCACCCACCCGGCAAGATCAACCACGCGGTGATCATCACCGCCGAACGGCCGTCAGCCTCTCACCACACGCCGAACTGCCGTTGCAGTACTAGACGGGACCGAAGGCTATATCCCGTTTGATGAACAAACGAGAGCAGTGAGCTGACCCGTCCGGCTCCGAGATCACCGATCCGGACGCGGCGCTTCGCGGTGCGGCAGCGCTTGCCACGACGGGCCAGCGCCGCGGGCGAGCAGCAAGGGCCTGCGTCGCCCTCACGGCTCCGCTGTCACCGCGCCGGCGCCCATCTGTCCATCTGTTGCCCCTCGCGCCCCGTCTGTCCGTCACGCGCCGTCTCAGCTCCATCCGTAGCCATCTCAGTCCGGCCGCTTGCCGCCGTGCCCACCTGTTCGCATCAGGCCCTTCCCTCTGACTCCTACTCCTTTCAACCGCCATGCACCTATGCATCCACCGATGACTGTCGGGCCGGCCCGCGCGGCCGCCGACGGTGTCCGCGCGGCGAGCCCGCGGACCACTCCGCGGCCGCCGACGGCGGAGCAAGTTATAGACATAGCCCGGCTAAGTGGGTGGCGCAAAAGAAGGGGCGATGTGCTGGCAAGCGGTCACAGGCCACGCCGGTCCCAAGGGCGGGCTGTGGCCCGAGTCGGCTTGCCTGCGACCGAGTCGCATACTCGTTCACGACCTTCTGATCGCTGCACAACCTCCGACCGGACGGTAAATCTTCATCAGCGCTTATCGAATTCGACGATCCGTCGAGCAATCTCGGCCGCGATCACACTATCCTTAATTCCCGCCCCCGTGATACTCCGATACTCTTTTGCTGCTTCACTCCATGCCCCATGTCGAGCCAGCTCAATGACGGGCTTGAATCTCTCCTCTGAGAAGTAGTCGACCGCACCTCGTTCTCGAAGATGTTCGAGAACGAAATCAGCAGCATCTCGAGCGGCGACCGGTGTTCTGAAAATCCGATACAGCTTCATGACGCCCACGGCGTTGCACACCACGCCCCTGCTCCCGCCAGAGCGGCTGCTGTACCGACGACGCCGCCCTTCAATGCATTCACCCCGACCAAGCGAGCCAGAACCCAGGCAACTTCGGTCCACTTCTTAGCGGCCATGAGATAGCCGAGCTGCGATCCACCACCGGCGGCACTCGCAGTAAAGGCGCCTAGTCCTACCGCGTTGAGCACACATTGGCGATACTTAGGAGAATTAAATGCGTGGTAATCAATTGGCTCATTGAGTGCATTCGCCACCCGACCCAGCTCACGGAAGTCCTTATCGTGCACGAAAGCTGGATTGACCCGCCAGAGACCATTTTCGTTCACGAGCACGACGGAGAATAAATACCGGACCTCTTCGGTGACGCGCCGGACTTCATCCGGACTTAGCGATTCACCCTCAACTGCAAACTCCGCACGCTTCAAACCCTCAGCCTCGACCGAAGTGGGAGTGCTTGCCATTACTGCCGGGGATCCAGCCGAAGCAATCCCCGTAGCCGAACCCATCGAAACAGCCACGACCAACACCACGCTGATACCGCGGCACGCAAACCTCTTTGCACTCACGAGCGCATCCGAACACGCCCCCCCCCACCGGTCAAGAACCACTACCAGGCGCAATCATGTGACCACACCCGGTACTCGAAACGTGAAAACGTGAAACATCCACCTAACACGGCAATCCACCCAAACCAGAAAAACACCTCACCAGAACCGGACTTCGTGCCGTACCTCCCAAAGCGCTCCACGCCTCCTAACTGGGTGCCCCAGAACCGGATCAACACCGCTTCACAGGCGCTTCCAGCCGCTTCAAAGCCACATCAAAGCCGCTCTCGGCCCTTCAGCGAGCCGCGCCGACACCGCCTCCTGACGCTCCCGAGACCGCCACGGGCCGCCGAAACCCCAGCTTGAACCCCCGAAGATGATCTACATGAATCCGAACAAATCCGGGGCCATTAATGAGGTGTTCTCAGTAGCGGGTTGATCATGTCGTGCGGTCGTACTCGGTGTGGAGTAGTACGAGCGCAGCTGCGGTGATCGCGCCGGTGCGCCAGGGACATAGCGTGACTCGCCGCAACGCGGCGAAGGTGGTCTTGAGCAGGGCGTTTCCGCGTTCGGCCAGAGCACGAAGGGCTGAGTGCAGGGTGTTGACGGTGCGCTGGTTGACCGTCTGCCCGCGGCCGGGGGCGAGTTTGATGGGCACGGTGAGCCGGTCGGCTTCGCCTTCGTAGCCGAGGTCGCCCAGCGCGGCGTGGGTGTCGTCGGTGAACGCGGCCAGGCCCTCGAGCAGCCCGGGGTGGGTACGGGCGCAGCGGGTGTCGTGCTCGCGGCCCGGCCGCACGTCGCTGGTCCATAGCGGCCATCCATCAGGTGCGGTGAGGACCTGGATGTTCCCGCCGTGGCGGCGGTGCTTGCCCGACCACCACAGGTCGACCCCGGGGGTGAGGCCGAGCGCGCGGCACCGGTCGGTGGCGATCAGGGTGCCGTCGAGATTCACGTGGGTGTGCCCGGCTGTGCGGGCGGCGAGCAGGGCTCCGTGCAGGCCGGGTGCGGCCGCGGCGAGGACGTCGATGCCTTCGTGCAGGTAACGGTAGGCCGTTGCAGTGCTGATCGCGTTGTCACCGGCCGAACATCGGACCCGGGTAGCATCACAGAACCAGCGGATCACCAGCACTGCCTGGGCGAACGGGGTCAACGCCCGCCGCCGGGTGCCACGTCGACGGCGTTGAAGGACCAGGAGCCGCGCCAGATAGGCCACGGTGCGCTCCCCGATCGGGAGGACAGCGGTGTAGGTGACAGGATCAGACATGCAGGACCTCGGTGACGGTGTCGATCTGTGCTGGACCGAACCGATCTACCGGGGTCCTGCCCCGTTCCCGCTCATCTCACCACCCTCGGCGTGTCGCCACGACCTGCCACCCCGCTACTGAGAACACCTCAGTGACCGCTCGTCTCCACCAGTCTGCCGCCCAGCTCAGACGCCATGAGTCGAACATTAGTTCGAGTAGAGTGGAGTGCGTGGACGGAACCTGGCAGACCGGCGACGAGGAGCTCCTCCTCGCGGTCGCGGCCGTCCAGGAGCGGATCAACCGCGAGTCCCACGCCCTGGTGGCGCTGGTCGCGGAGGTCGCGACCCGGGGCCTGGCCGAGGCACGGGGCTTCCGCCACACCGCGGACCTGCTGCGTACGGTGCAGAACGTGTCGCTGTCGACCGCGCGCGCCCGCGTCGACGCCGCCCGGAAGCTCTCGCCGCTGTTCCTGATCACCGGCGAGCAGGTCGACGCCGAGCTCCCCGAACTGGCCGCTGCGTTCGCCGAGGGCGCGGTGACGCCCGAGCACGTCCGCGTGATCGTCCGGGTGCTGGCTGCGCTCCCGCCGCACCTCGACGAACATCGGCCTGCGCTGGAGGCCGACCTGGTCCACCACGCCCGCGGCTTGGACCCCGACGCGGTGGAGAAGCTGGGCCGGCGCGCGATCGCGATGCTCGACCCGGACGGGCCCCGTCCCCAGGAGCCCACGCCGTCGCGCAACCGGCTCACGCTGCGCCCGCAGGGTGCGGGGTTCGAGGCGCGGGGCTGGCTGGACATCGAGTCCGCGGCGCTGCTGCGTACCGCCCTGTCGCCGCTGTCCGCTCCGGCCCCTGCCGACGGGCCGGCCGGAGCGGGGCGCGACGAGCGATCGACGGCCGAGCGCATGGGCGACGGGCTGGCCGAACTGGCCCGCCGCATGCTCGCGACCGACGGACTCGGGATCGAGAACGGGCAGCCGGTCGCGCTCACCGTGACCGTGCCGCTGGAGACCCTGACCACGGCCACCGGGGCGGCGCTGCTCGGGTTCGGTGCGGGCGGACTGGCGGCGCCGGTCCCTGCGCAGGACGCGCTGCGGCTGGCCTGCGACGCGAAGGTGGTGCCGGTCGTGCTCGCGGGCACGGGGGAGCCGTTGGCGGTCGGGCGCGAGCACCGGCTCGCGACCCGGGCGCAGCGCCGGGCCCTGGCCCAACGCGACGGCGGGTGCGTCTTCCCCGGCTGCGAGGCCCCACCGCAGTGGTGCGTGGCCCACCACGTCGTGCACTGGGCCTCGGGCGGAGCCACCGACCTGGACAATCTGGTGCTGCTGTGCCCGCACCACCACCGCATGATCCACACGGGGGACTGGTTGGTGCTGGTCACCAGCGGGTTCCCGGTTTTCCACCCGCCGCCCTGGATACCGGGCGGCCCCCACCGCAACCTCCTGCACCGTCCCGACCTGCTCGGCGGCGACGATCATTGCGCGCACGGCGACGACCCACCCGTGCCGATCGAGGATCTCGTCGGCGCCGGTGCCGGCCGCGGGCCGGTGTCGTGATCGCCCGGGCCGGTGTGCCGGGTCAGGCCACCGGCCGGACCTGCGCCGCTCCCTCGACACGACGACCGATCCTGCGGGCCAGCCGGTGCGCCGGGCGCTCCGCGACCCGGAAGAACACCTCTGCCACGACCAACGCGACCGGCACGGCGACCAGCATCGTCAGCCACACCGGCGGCCGGCCGCCGAACAACAGCACCGTCGAGATCACCACGGCGTCGTGGGTCAGGTACAGGCTGAACGACCGGCTGCCCAGCCACTGCACCCACGGCCGCTCCAGGACGCGGAGAACCGGAGGCCGGCACAGCGCCGCGACCACCAGCAGCAGCGCACCCACGATCTGCAGCGCCCGGGCCCCGGACACCACGATCCCGGGCACGTCCGGCGAGACCCGCGCGACCCAGTAGGAGGCAAGCAGCAGCAGCGCCACCACGACCAGCCACGGCCACACCGCACCGAGTCGTGCGGCGGCCTGCACGACCCGCTCGCGGTGCACGGCCAGCAGCACGCCGAAGCCGAACACGGGCAGGTAGCGCAGGGCGTCGGCGTCGAACACCGACCCGGCGATCATGGCCGCCAGCAGCCCGGCCGCCGACGGGACCACCAACCACGGCCGCCGGCGGCTCGCCACACCCAGCAGCACGTACGCCGGCAGGGCCAGGGAGAACCACACCTCCCAGGTCAGCGACCACAGCGGGTTGTCCAGGAAACCGGTGCCGCCCAGCAGCACCGCGTCGCGCAGCGCGCCCGGCAGGTCCGGGGCGGTGTGCGCGTCGACCCACCAGCTCCCGCCGGTCGGCACACCACGTGCGACCACGGCGGCCGAGCCCGCCGCGAACAGCAGCGCTGCCCACACCGGCAGGTACAGGCGGGGCAGCCGCTGTGCGTAGTAGGAGCCCCACCCGAACCCGTCCCGGGTCGCCGATCCGGTGAGCACGAAGCCGCTCAGCACGAAGAACAGCAGCACCGCCTCGGTGCCCGCCCACACCAGGTGCAGTGGGGTGTAGGCCAGCCACCAGGCGAGCGTTCCCGGTGCCGCGTGGCCCGTTCCGGCCGCCACCGCGGCCAGCGTCGGGTCGGTCATCAGGCAGCGGTTCACCACGACGACCAGGGAGGCGACGCCGCGCAGGCCGTCGAGGGCCGGCACACGGGACGGGGCAACGATCACGGGAATGGCCTCGGCGACGGCCGGTGATCGTTACCGGCGACGCGGGTCACAGGTCGTCGTCACGGCCGGGTGGTTCTGCCGCCGCGGCCCAGCGTGATCGGACGAACCGGAGAACGGTGTCGCGCATGACCACTCACCGCGCACCACTGCTGATCGGACTGCTGTCGGCCGGCCTGCTCGTCGCCGGGTGCGGCGGCGCGGCCGAGCCGGCGAACCAGGCGCCGGCGGCGCTGTCGTCCCCGCCCACCACCGCGGCGCAGCAGCCCACCGGGGAAGCCGGCCAGGTCGCCCGCTGCACCAGCCAGAGCCTCGAGGCGTCGGTCGGCACCACCCTCGGCAACGACCAGAAGGACACGACCATCGTCTGGCGCAACACCTCGGCCGCGCCCTGCACCATGACCGGCTTCGGCGGCGTCGACCTGCGCGGACCGGACGACCCGCAGTGGGGGCCGTCCTACTCGCTGCCGCGCGCGGCGGAGGAGCCGACCACGCTCGTCGTGAAGCCGGGCGGCACCGCGCACACCGTCATCACCTGGCTGCCCGGGGGCAGCTGGACGCCGACCGAGATCGTCGTGACCGCGCCGGACGAGACCACGTCGACGACGCTGAGGTGGGACCAGGGTCCGGTGCTCCGCCAGGACGGCGCGACCCGCCCCGGCACCTACATCCACCCGGTGGCGCCCGGCTCGGTGTGACCGGGGCGTCGCCACCCTGCGGTTAACGAAGCCACGGTCGTGACGTACAAGAGGGGCATGGACATCCATCCGACCCCGCTCCCCGGATCGGCTCTCATCGACCTGAGGCGACTCGAGGACGACCGTGGCTTCTTCGCGCGTTCCTTCTGCGAGCAGGAGTTCACCGACGCCGGGCTCGACCCGACGATCACCCAGTGCAACCTCTCGTACAACCACGAGGCGGGCACCCTGCGCGGCTTCCACTACCAGCTGGAGCCCAACGCCGAGGTCAAGGTCATCCGCTGCGTCCGCGGCGCAATCTACGACGTGATCGTGGACCTGCGCCCCGACTCCGACACCTATCTGCAGTGGTTCGGCGCCGAGCTGTCCCAGGACAACTACCGGGCGATGTACGTGCCGCGGAACTTCGCGCACGCCTACCTCACCCTCACCCCGGACGCGACGACGATCTACCAGGTCTCGACGCCCTACACCCCCGGTGCGGAGCGCGGCCTGCGCTGGAACGACCCGGCGCTCGACGTCGCGTGGCCGCACTCGGTCGACCACGTCTCGGACAAGGACGCGAACTGGCCCCTGCTGGCCGACAACGCCGACTTCCCGTCGGTCGCCACCGGGGCGGCGGGCCGCTGATGCTGATCCTCGACACCGCGCTCGCGAAGCGCGCCGCCGAGAACCGACCGATCCGGGTCGGCCTGGTCGGTGCCGGGTTCATGGGCCGCGGCCTGGTCAACCAGATCGTGAACTCCACCCCCGGGATGGACGTCGTCGCGATCGCCAACCGCAGCGTCGCCACCGGGGTGCGTGCCTACACCGAGGCCGGGCTGGAGCCGGTCGAGGTGTCGAGCACCGCGCAGGTCGAGGCGATGATCGCGAAGGGCGTCCCGGCGGTGCTGGGCGACGCGTTCGCGCTGCTCGCGGCGGAGAACATCGACGTGCTCGTCGACGTCACCGGCGCGGTGGAGTTCGGCGCGCGGGTCACCGTCGCCGCCATCGAGCGCGGGCTGCCCGTCGTCACGATGAACGCCGAGCTCGACGGCACCGTCGGCCCGCTGCTCGCGCACCGCGCCCGCGCCGCCGGGGTCGTCCTGACCGGCGCCGACGGCGACCAGCCCGGCGTCCAGGCCAACCTGCTGCGCTTCGTGAAGGGCATCGGGGTCACCCCGCTCGTCGCCGGCAACATCAAGGGCCTGCAGGACGAGTACCGCACCCCCACCACGCAGCAGGCGTTCGCCGAGAAGTGGGGACAGGACCCCTACATGGTCACCAGCTTCGCCGACGGCACCAAGGTGTCGTTCGAGCAGGCGATCGTGGCCAACGCGTTCGGCTTCACCGTCGGGAAGCGCGGGATGTACGGGCGCGACCACGCCGGGCACGTCGACGAGCTGACGCAGGCCTACGACGTCGACGAGCTGCGCGAGCTCGGCGGGGTCGTGGACTACGTGGTCGGCGCCAAGCCGGGCCCCGGCATCTACGTGCTCGGCACCCACGACGACCCGAAGCAGCGTCACTACCTGAACCTGTACAAGCTCGGCGAGGGCCCGCTGTACAGCTTCTACACGCCCTACCACCTGTGCCACTTCGAGGTCCCGAACACGATCGTGCGGGCCGTGGACTTCGCCGACGCCGCGCTGAGCCCGCCCGCCGGGCAGCGGGTCGACGTCGTCGCCACCGCCAAGCAGAACCTGCGGGCCGGGCACACCCTCGACGGGCTGGGCGGCTACGACACCTACGGCGTCGCCGAGGCCTCCCCGGTCACGCGGTCGGAGCGGCTGCTCCCGATGGGTGTGGCGGAGGGGTGCACGCTCACCCGCGACGTCGCCAAGGACGCCGTGCTCACCTACGACGACGTGACCCTGCCCCCGGGCAGGCTCGTCGACGTGCTGCGCGAGGAGCAGGAGAAGCTCTTCGCCTGAGCGACTCATCAGTTTTGCGTAACGCCGGCCCGCCCGAATGCGACAGGTGATCGAACGATCATCCTGCGTGAGGAGGCGACGGGTGCCGTTGCGCCGCTTCGACCGGACGTCCTGGCCCGAGCACGGCCCGCACCGCGAGCTCCTGGACCTGCTCGGCGCCGTCCACGACCGGAACGGCTGCCGGTCCGAGCGCGACATCGCGCGCAGGCTGCGGACCCCGGTGGCGCGGGTCCGCGGCATCGCCCGCGGGCGGATCCTGCCCGACGACGAGGCCGCGACCCGCGCGCTGCTCGCCGCGCTGGCCGGGGACGGGGGAGTCGACCCCGCCACGGCCGACCGGGCCGCGGCGCTGACCGCGGCCGCGCGCCGGGAGCACGACGGCGTCGCCCCGTGGCCGGCCGCCCGCCGGACGGGCGAGCCGGTGTGGCCGGACCCGGGATCCGCCACGTCGCCGGGGCCCACGACCGTGCGCCGCCGGACGAGGGTCGCCGCGGTCCTGGTCGTGCTCACCGCCGCGGTCGCCGTGGCCGTCGTGCTCTCGGGGTACCTGCCGCTCTGAGCCGCCGGTTCCCGGCCACCGCTCAGTGTTGGCCGCGTCGGACCAGCTCCCGCACGGTGCGCACGACGATCTGGGCGTCGAGCCACAGCGACCAGTTCGCGATGTAGTAGTTGTCGTGCCGGACCCGGTCGGCGATCGAGGTGTCACCGCGCAGCCCGGAGATCTGGGCGAGCCCGGTGAGTCCGACCGGGACGCGGTGGCGGGCGGTGTAGCGCTCGTGCTCGGTGGCGAAGCGCTCCACGAACGACGGCCGCTCCGGGCGCGGACCGACCAGGCTCATGTCGCCGCGCAGGATGTTCCAGAGCTGGGGCAGCTCGTCGAACGAGGTGCGGCGGATGAACCTGCCGACCGGGCCGACCCGGGAGTCGCTCGCGATGGACCACTGTGTCTGCTGCTCGCGCTCGTCGACCGGCCGCATGCTGCGGAACTTGAGGACGGTGAAGGGCTTGTTGCCCAGCCCGATGCGTTCCTGGCGGAAGATGACCGGCCGCCCGCTCTCGACGAGCACCGCGACCGTGATCGCAAGCAGCAGTGGCGAGGTCAGCACCAGCCCCGATGCGGACACCACGATGTCGGCGAGGCGCTTGAGCCGCCAGGAGAGCCGGTTCATGGGGTCCGCGGGCAGCCGGAGCAGCGGGATGCTGCGCAGCCGTTCGACGCCGGAGTGGTCGTGCACCAGCTCCGAGAGCCAGGGGAGGAGCAGGACGTCGAGCCCGTCGCGACGGGCCTCGATCGCCGCGTCGAGGACGGCCGCGTCGTCGACGGTGTGACAGGCGAACACGACGACGCGCACCCGGTGCTGCTCGGTGGCGGCCCGGATCCGGGCCGCCAGCGCCGCCCGCTCGCGCTCCACCAGGAGGTCGAGGTCCTCGGACAGGACGTGACCGAGCGGGCGCAGGCCGTACTCGGGGTGCGCCCGCATGGTCTCGTCGAGCTCCACCGCCCGCGTCCCGGTGCCGACGATCAGCGTGGGCTCGCCGACGGTCCATCGGACCCGGAGCAGTCGGGCGGCGGACAGCACCACGGCGCGCAGGACCAGGGCGAGCAGGGTGGCCAGCAGCACGACCCGGACCGGTCCGGCTACGTCGATGCGGGTGTCCAGCCTCTGCTGCACGGCCATCGCCCCGGCCAGCAGGAGGCCCATCGTCACGACGAGGGCGGCCAGCTCACGGGGCAGGTCGTCGAACCAGGACAGCCGCAGCCGGGAACGGTGCAGGCGGGCCGCCGAGCGCACCCCCAGCAGCAGCACGGACGCGGCGACGACTCCGCTGCCGCCGGTCGGCGCGACCACGAGTACGGCGATCCCGACGGCCACCACGTCGGTCAGCACCAGCGCCGACCGGACGAGGCTGACCCGCGCGGACAGCCTGCGCACCGGCGCCGGCGCGGCAGAGGAGTCGGCCCGCGCCCCGGACCCGGCCCGTCCGGCGGGGCCCGCGGCCCGGACCGGCCGCCGGTCCACGAGCCGGTGGTGGGTGCGGGGCGTGGCGCTCCCGGGTCGACGGGTCTGCATCGATCCGGAGCTCATGGCCGGCCGGCCCTTCGGAAGGTGCTCTGCGACAACGAGAACCACACCGCGGACCGCGTGTTCGTGCGACGGAGCGTAGCGGAGGGTGGTGCCGGCGTTGTCACGATGAGTAACCACCAATCGCAGAGACGGGCCGAGCTGCGGGCACGGCATTAGTCCGTTCGGAGGTGTCCTTGGGAACTTGCCGTACGACCTGCACGCTCGTCACGCTCGTTCCGTTCGTTACATCGGCGAACGTGGGACGTGCATCACTCCTTTGCTCTGCTTGCTCTTTCAAGGAGAACGCACAGTGTTATGAGAGAGTGTGTCGCGCCGCCGTAACCGCTGCAGCCATTTGGTAACGGAAAGTAACGGATCTACGACCTGAACTGATCCGCGACGGCCATGACGTACTCGCCGTAGCCCGAGCCCGCCTGCCGTGCCCCCAGGGCGTGGCAGGCGTCGGCGTCGATGAAGCCCATCCGCAGGGCGACCTCCTCGACGCAGGCGATCCGGATGCCCTGGCGGTTCTCCAGGACGCGGACGTACTGACCGGCCTCCATCAGCGACTCGTGGGTGCCGGTGTCGAGCCAGGCGAAGCCGCGTCCGAGGTCCTGCAGGCGGGCGCGGCCCTGTTCGAGGTAGGCGCGGTTGACGTCGGTGATCTCGAGCTCGCCGCGGGCCGACGGGGTGATGCGCGCGGCGATGTCGACGACACTGTCGTCGTAGAAGTAGAGGCCGGTGATCGCGCGGTCCGAGCGGGGGTGCTCGGGCTTCTCCTCGATCGAGAGCAGGGTGCCGTCGGGGGCGGCCTCGCCGACGCCGTAGCGCTGCGGGTCGCGGACGGGGTAGCCGAACAGCACGCAGCCGGCGTCGCCGGAGGTGACCTCGGCGGCGCGGCGGCGCAGCAGGTCGCCGAACCCGGCGCCGTGGAAGATGTTGTCGCCGAGCACCAGCGCCGACGGCCCGCCGCGGACGTGGTCGGCGCCGATGACGAACGCCTCGGCCAGGCCGTTGGGGTGCTCCTGGGCGGCGTAGGTGATCCGTAGGCCGAGCCGGCTGCCGTCGCCGAGCAGACGCCGGAAGCCGGGAAGGTCGTGCGGGGTGGAGATGAGCAGGATGTCCCGGATCCCGGCCAGCATCAGCGTGGTCAGCGGGTGGTAGATCATCGGCTTGTCGTAGACCGGCAGCAGCTGCTTGGACACCGCCGCGGTCAGCGGGAACAGCCGGCTCCCGGTGCCGCCGGCCAGCACGATGCCCTTCACCGTGGGGTCCGGGCGAGGACCTGGTCCAGCCCGTCGCGCCAGGCGGGCATCGCGACCCCGGCCCGGGTCGCGCGGGACAGCTCGAGCACCGAGTTCGCCGGGCGGCGGGCCAGGTGCGGCTTGTCCGCGGCGTACTCGCTGCTCGACACCGGTCGGACGTCGCCGGGGTCGCGGCCGCAGCGGGCGAACACCTCCCGGGCCAGCTGGTACCAGCTGACCGGCTCGCCGTCGCCGGTCGCGTGGAACGTGCCGTGCTGCCCGGACCCGGCCAGCACGAGCAGCGCCGTGGCCAGGTCCGGCGCGAACGTCGGCCGCCCCACCTGGTCGTCGACGACGGCGGGGCGGACCCCGTCGCGGGCCAGCCGCGCCATGGTCGCGACGAAGTTGCCGCCGTCGCCGACGACCCAGCTGGTGCGCACGATCACGTGCCGATCCGGCAGTGCCGCCCGCACCGCAAGCTCCCCGGCGGCCTTCGACGCGCCGTACACCCCGAGCGGGGACAGCGGGGCGTCCTCCGGCACCGGGCCGGGCGCGGTGCCGTCGAACACGTACTCGGTGGAGACGTGGACCAGCAGGAAGCCGTGGTGCCGGGCCGCCGCGGCGAGGTGCGCGGGGCCCGCCGCGTTGGCCCGCCACGCGCCGGCCGGCTCGGTCTCGGCGCGGTCGACGGCGGTGTAGGCGGCCGCGTTGAACACCACGTCGACGCCGGTGAAGTCGTGCGCGGCGACGGCGTCGGCGTCGCCGATGTCCAGTGCCGCACGGTCGAGTGCCACCGCATCGGGCCGGGTGGCGACCAGCGCCCGCCCGAGCTGCCCGTTCGCCCCCAGCACACACGCGCGCACTCGCCCACCTCCGGATATCGTCGCGACCGACTCTGACACGCTGGTGGGGGCGGACAGTGAGCGGGGAGGGCACGTGCGCATCGTGGTGACCGGGGGGGCCGGGTTCATCGGGTCCTGTTTCGTCCGGGAGGTGCTGGGCGGGGAGCATCCCGAGCTGGCCGGGGCCGAGGTCCGGGTGCTCGACGCGTTCACCTACGCCGGCCGGATCGAGAACCTCGCCCCCGTCGCCGACGACCCGCGGCTCACGGTCGAGCGGGGCGACATCCGTGACCCGCGCCGCGTCGCGGAGGTGCTCGACGGCGGCGCCGACCTGCTCGTGCACTTCGCCGCCGAGACCCACGTCGACCGCTCCATCACCGGCGCGGCGGACTTTGTGACGACCAACGTCCTCGGCACCCAGGTGCTGCTGCAGGCGGCGCTGGACGCGGGCGTCGGCCGGTTCCTGCACGTCTCCACCGACGAGGTGTACGGCTCCATCGAGTCGGGCTCCTGGCCCGAGACCCACCCGCTGGAGCCGAACTCGCCCTACAGCGCCGCGAAGGCGGGCAGCGACCTGCTGGCACGCAGCTACCACCGCACGCACGGCCTCGACGTGGTGATCACCCGCTGCTCGAACAACTACGGGCCGTACCAGTTCCCGGAGAAGGTGATCCCGCTGTTCACCACACGGCTGCTCGACGGCGGCACCGTGCCGCTCTACGGCGACGGCCTCAACATCCGCGACTGGCTGCACGTCTCCGACCACTGTCGCGGCATCGCCCTGGCCGCCACGGCGGGCCGCGCCGGAGAGGTCTACAACATCGGCGGCGGGACCGAGCTGACCAACCTGGACCTGACCCGCGCGCTGCTCGCGGCCGTCGGTGTGGGGGAGGACCGCATCGAACGGGTGGCCGACCGCACGGGACACGACCGCCGGTACGCGGTGGACTGGTCGAAGATCCGCGACGAGCTCGGCTACGCCCCCCGGGTGCCCTTCGACGAGGGCCTGGCCGCGACGGTGGCCTGGTACCGCGACCACCGGAGCTGGTGGGCATGAAGGCCACACCGCTGTCGATCGACGGGGCCTGGCTGTTCGAGGCGACCACGTTCGCCGACCACCGCGGCTCGTTCACCGCGCCCTTCCAGGGCCCGGCGTTCCGCGACGCGCTCGGGTTCGACCTGACCGTCGCCCAGACCAACCAGTCGGTGTCGACGCGCGGGGTCGTCCGCGGCGTGCACTACGCCGACGTGCCGCCCGGCCAGGCCAAGTACCTCTACGTGGCCGCCGGTGCCGTCCGCGACGTCGTGGTGGACCTGCGCGTCGGGTCGCCGACGTTCGGGCGGTTCGAGGCCGTCGAGCTCGACGCCGCCTCCCCGCGGACGCTCTACCTGTCCGAGGGGCTCGGGCACGCCTTCCAGGCGCTCGCCGACACCACCGTCGTCGGGTACCTGTGCTCGACGTCGTACGCGCCGGCGGCGGAGCACGGGATCAGCCCACTGGACCCGGCGCTGGCACTGCCCTGGCTCGAGGGGGTCGAGCCGGTGCTGTCGGAGAAGGACCGCGCCGCGCCCACCCTGGAGGAGGCACTCGCCGCGGGCGCCCTGCCCACCTGGGAGGACTGCCGCGCCCGCCTGGCGCAGCTGCGCGGGTAGCGGCTCAGTTGCCGGCCCAGCCGGACCGCACCGCGAAGTAGGCCCGGACGAACGGGTCCCGCGCGGCGCCCTCGGCCAGCAGCGCCGCCCGCCGCGCCGCCTGCTCCCGCGTCCCGGCGTCGATCTCCGGCGGCAGCACGTCCACGGCGAGGTCGCTGTGCGACAGCAGCACGAGCAGCAGCCCGTCGCGATCGCCGGGCGGGGTGTCGGTCACCAGCGCCGCCGCGAGCCGGGTCCGCAGCGCACGGGCGGGCTCCGGGTCCTGCTCGGTCAGGTGCACCCGGCGGAACAGACCGAACCGCCGGTACTCCTGTGCGCCGAGGACCCCGTCGGCCACCAGCTGCCCGACGGCGCCGCCTGCGCTCCCTGCCGGGGTCCGCGCCAGGTGCACCGCGGCCGCGGTGACCGTCCGCGAGCCCGAGTCGGTGCCGTCGTGGGTCACCGCGGCGAGCGCCGCGGCCAGGGCCGGGTGCTCGGGCTCCCCGCCCGAGGGCGTCACGGTGTTGGCAGGCTCCCCGGCACCCGCGGGACCGGCGTCGAGGTGCAGCGCACCGGCGTCGACGAGGTCGCGCACCAGCGCCACCGGCAGCACCCGGGCGTCGAACCGGTCGCTGATCCGGCCGGTCGCCCGGTCCAGCCCGAGCAGCAGCAGTTCCTCGGCCAGCAGCAGCGTCCTCACACCCGGTGACGCTATCGCCCGGCCGACGGCACCGTCGCGCCACCGCAGCGTCACCCTCACGCCCACTGCCCGACGTGCGCGACCCGTCCCCCGGACGGGGAGATAGCCTCCGCCCATGTCGGATACCACCACCGGGCTGAAGCTCTCCGTGATCGGGTGCGGCTACCTGGGTGCCGTGCACGCGGCGTCGATGGCGGAGCTGGGCCACGAGGTCGTCGGCATCGAGGCCGACGTCGCGAAGGCCGAGTCACTGGCCGCGGGCCGGGTCCCGTTCTTCGAGCCGGGCTTCGAGGAGCTGCTGCGCCGGTCGTTGGACTCGGGGCGGCTGTCGTTCTCCTCGGACATGGCCGACGCCCGGGGCGCGGCGGTGCACTTCGTGTGCGTCGGCACCCCGCAGCGGCGCGGCGAGTACGCCGCGGACCTGACGTACGTGGAGGCGGCGACGGCGTCGCTGATCGAGGTGCTGGGCCCCGGCGAGCTGGTCGTCGGGAAGTCCACGGTGCCGGTGGGCACGGCGGCCCGGCTCGCCGAGCAGGTCGCCGCCCGGGTGCCGGGCGCCGCGCTGGCGTGGAACCCGGAGTTCCTGCGCGAGGGGTTCGCGGTGCAGGACACCCTGCACCCGGACCGGCTCGTCTACGGCGTCCCGTCGCTGTCCGGTGTGGACGCCGACGTGGACGCGGAGAAGGTCCTGGACACCGTCTACGCGCGGATCGTCGCCGACGCCACGCCGAAGGTCGTCACCGACTACGCCACCGCGGAGATGGTCAAGACCGCCGCGAACTCCTTCCTCGCCACCAAGATCTCCTTCATCAACGCGATGGCCGAGCTGTGCGAGGCCACCGGCGCCGACGTGAAGCAGCTCGCCGACGCGATCGGCCACGACGACCGGATCGGCCGCAAGTTCCTCAACGCCGGGCTCGGCTTCGGTGGCGGCTGCCTGCCCAAGGACATCCGGGCGTTCATGGCCCGTGCCGGGGAGCTGGGCGCCGACCAGGCGCTGACCTTCCTGCGCGAGGTCGACAACATCAACATGCGGCGCCGGATCCGGATGGTGGAGCTCGCCCGCCAGGTGTGCGACGACTCGCTGCTCGGCAAGCGGATCGCCGTGCTCGGCGCGGCGTTCAAGCCCGACTCCGACGACATCCGCGACTCCCCGGCGCTGAACGTGGCCGCGCAGCTGCAGCTGCAGGGCGCCAACGTCCGGGTGACCGACCCGCAGGCGCTGCCCAACGTGCGGCGGCACTGGTCGCAGCTGGACTGCGTCGACACCCCCGAGGAGGCGGCCGAAGGCGCCGACGTCGTCCTGCTGCTGACCGAGTGGAAGCAGTACCGCGAGCTCGACCCGGGCTCGTTCGGCAAGGTCGTGAAGACCCGCCGGGTGCTCGACGGCCGCAACGCCCTGGACCGGGAGACCTGGGAGTCCGCGGGCTGGACCTACCGCGCGCTGGGCAGGCGCAACGTCTGAGGCCTGCCCACCCTCCGTGCCCACGCCGCGAAGCCGACCGGGTCGAGCCCGAACTCCCGGGCCCGCTCCGGACCCGCCGCGCGGGGGTGGGCGTCGAGGAAGGCGTGGGACTGCACGAACGCCTCGACCAGCCCCTCCGCGCGGGCCTGCTCCGGGCTCTCGGTCAGGGTGAACGGCACGTCCCAGGCCTCGGTGAGCGCCGCGGCGGCCTGCCGGTAGCTCAGGCGCTCGCCGACCAGGTCAAGCGCGACGCCGTCGAACCGGTCCGGGTCGGCGAACGCGGCGGCCGCCGCGGCCCCGATGTCGGCCACCGCGACGAACGGGTGCACCAGGTCCGGATCCAGCGCCAGCAGCAGCCGCGGCGCGTCGCCGCCGGCCAGGTACATCGACCACGGCACGAAGTTCTCCATGAACCCGCTGGGCCGCAGCCGGGTGACCCACCGGGCCCCGGCCCCGGCGAGCGCCTCCTCCGCGGCGGCCTTGGACCGCCAGTAGTGGGCCATGTGCTCACCCCAGACCGCGGCGTCGACGGCGCCGGGGTGTCCCAGCTCGGCGACCCCGGACACCGAGGTGTGCACCACCTGCGCGACGCCGGCCTCCCGCACGGCGGCCGCGATCGACTCCGCGTGGCGCAGCTCCCGGCCGCCGAGCAGGTCCTCCAGGTCGGGCATCTGCACCGAGAACACCCCGCGGGAGCCGCGGGCGGCCGCCGTCACCGATGGGGGGTCGTCGAGGTCGCCGGTGACCAGCGCGGCGCCGGCGTCGGCCAGTGCCCGCGCCGCGGCGGTGCCGGGGTCACGGACCAGCGCCCGGACCGGCGTGCCCGTGGCCAGCAGTGCCCGGGCCGCCGCCCCGCCCTGCTTGCCGGTCGCCCCCGTGACCAGAACCGGTGCGTTCATGACGTGCTCCTCCCGTTGAAACGGAGTGGTCCCCCGTTTTCTGTCCGCTACGATATGGAGGACCACCCCGTTTTGTCGAGCAGTCCGGGAGACCCCATGCCGCGCGACGCCACGGCCACCCCACGGGCCGACCGCCTCCGCAACCGGGAACGCCTGCTCAGAGCCGCGATGGAGGTCGTCGCGCGGGACGGTGCCCAGGCGTCGATGGAGGAGATCGCCCGCCGGGCGGGTGTCGGGTCGGCGACCATGCACCGGCACTTCGCCTCCCGCAGGGTGCTGCTCGAGGCGGTGTTCGCCGACGGCGTCGACACGCTCTGCGCCCGGGCCGAGGCGCTCTGCCGCGCCGAGCCCGCCACCGCGCTGTGGGTCTGGCTCGACGAGTTCGTCCAGTACGTGGCGTCCGCCCGGGGCATGGTCGAGGTCCTGCTCGCCGAGCCGTCCCCGGAGGCCCCCGTGTGCCACAGCGACCGGGTGTGTGCCGCCGCCCACCCGCTGGTCGCCGCTGCGGCGGCCGCGGGTGGTCTGCATCCCGACGCCCGCCCCGAGGACGTCGTCGCCCTCACCGCGGCCGTGTCCACGGCCGCGGGAGAGGACCCGGCTGCCGCACGGAGGCTGCTGCAGTTGACCGTGGAGGGGCTGCGGACGTCCGGCTGCGGTAGAACGCAGGCGTGACCTCCCACCCCGTCCTCGCCGGATCGGACCGCGCGGCCTTCGACTCGCTGCAGCGGGCCTCGACGCCACGCGCGGAGCGCTACCGCATCGGGAAGGGCCTGCGGAAGGTCGCGCCCCGGTCCGGGCTCGCCACGTGGTCGGCGGACGTGCGTCGGGCCGACCCGGTGGACGTCGTCGAGGCGCAGAACGCGGGGCGCGTGCACGAGCTCGTCCCGCTGCGGATCCAGCGGATGACCGCCTCGCCGCACGCGTTCCTGCGCGGCGCCGCCGCCCTGCACGCCGCGGACTTCGCGGTGCTGCCCGAGACCGGCGTGCACCCCGTCATCTGCGGCGACGCCCATCTGGGCAACTTCGGCTTCTACGCCTCGCCCGAGCGCGACCTCGTCTTCGACCTCAACGACTTCGACGAGGCCCACCCCGGTGCCTGGGAGTGGGACCTGCGCCGGCTGGTGTCCTCCACCTGGGTCGCCGGCCGGGTCTCCGGCGCGACCGAGGAGCAGTGCGGCGAGGCCGTCACCCGCTGCGTGACCTCCTACGCCGAGCACCTGCGCCACCTCGCCGACGAGCCGCTGCTCGCCCGCTCGTTCGACGTCATGGACGTCGACACGCTGCGCTCGGACGCCGACCACGAGACCTCGCGCCGGGCCATCGACAAGGCCGCCGAGCGGGCGCGCCGGCGGACCAGCGACCGCGCGCTGCCCCGGTTCGTGACCGAGGAGGGCGGGGCGCGGCGGATCGTCACCGAGCCGCCGCTGATCACCCACCCCGACGACGAGCACACCGCGCGTATCCTGGCCGCCCTCGACGGCTACCTCACGACGCTGCCGCCGCACTGGAGCCGGATCCTCGGCGGCTACCACGCCGTCGACGTCGCCCACAAGGTCGTCGGGGTCGGCTCGGTCGGGCTGCGCGCCTACCTCGTGCTCTGCGAGGGCTCCAGCCCCGACGACGTGCTGTTCCTGCAGCTCAAGCAGGCGCGCCGGTCCGTCGTCGCGCCGTGGGTGCACGGCGGCGAGGCGTGGCACGCCCACCAGGGGCAGCGGGTCGTGGAGTACCAGCAGGCCCTGCAGACCGTCTCCGACCCGCTCCTGGGCTGGACGACGATCAACGGCCGCCAGTACTACGTCCGCCAGTTCCGCGACATGAAGGGCGCGATCGTCCCCGACACCCTCGACGCCACCGCCCTGGCCGACTACGCCGACGTCTGCGGCAAGCTGCTCGCCAAGGGGCACGCCCGCACCTCGGGAGCGTCGATGATCGCCGGCTACCTGGGCAAGGGCGGCAAGGTGGCCGGGGCGCTGACGACCTTCGCCAGGGCCTACGCCGACCAGACCGAAGCCGATCATGACGCACTGGTCCGCGCGGTGCGGTCCGGGCGGCTGTCGGATCGGACACCTGAGCAGGTGCCGGGCACGGCCATCGGCTAGGTTCTGGCCCCGTGACCGTCGTCGAAACCCTGCTGGTCTTCGTGGTCGCGCCGGCTGTCCTCTACTTCGCGATCTGGGGCTGGATCGCGATGCGGAACCGGAGCAACCGCCCCCGCTACCACGCGGGTGACCCCTGGCCGTACGAGCCGCTGTTCTGGATCGCCGAGCCGTCCGGCGCGGGGCACCACGCCGCGCACGCCGGACACGGCGACACCGCCCCGTCCGAGGGCGGCGACACCCGAGGAGGTACCGGTGGCAAGTGGTGACCTCGCCGTCTTCACCGGCAACGAGGAGGATCCGCCCGAAGGGGCGGTCGTCACGAACTCCGGCCGCCTCTCGGTGGCCGAGAACTTCGTCGAGCCGTCCGCTGCCGCGCACCCGTTCACCCCGGTGCAGCTGACCCGCCTGGACGAGGCCCTCTACCTGGCCAGCCGCGAGACCGGTCTGCGGTTCGCGCTGTACCTGGGCGATCTGGGCTCGGACGCGCGGGCGACCGCGGTCGACCTGCACGGGCGCATCGACCACCACGACGACGCGGTGCTCGTCGCCGTGAGCCCTGAGCAGCGCCTGCTGGAGATCGTCACCGGTGCCGAGGCGAAGGTCCGCCTCCCCGACCGCGGCGCCAAGCTCGCTCTCATGAGCATGGTCGCCTCCTTCAAGGAGGGCGATCTGTTCGGGGGGATCCTGTCCGGGCTGAGGATGCTGGCGGACCAGGCCGGAAGCCGCCCCTGAACCGGAGGGCACCCGTGGGCCACCACGATCGGTGTCACGGCTCTAAGGTGTCAGCATGTCGCGTAGTGGGAGGACCGAGCGGTGACCGGGCCCACCGGCAGCCCGATCCTGATCGTCGACGACCACGAGCTGGTGGGGTCCGCCCTCGCCCTCAACCTGCGCGCCGAGGGTGAGGACGCGACGTTCCTCCCGGTCCGCTCCGCGGCGGCCGTGCTCGAGCACACCCGGCGGGTCACGCCCGGGCTGATCGTGCTCGACCTCGACCTGGGGCGTGATCCGGAGGGCAACCGCATCGACGGGGTCCGGCTCGTCGGCCCCCTGTGCGAGGCGGGCTGGCGGGTGGTGGTGCTGTCGGGCAGCTCCGACGCCGGCCGGGTCGGCGCCGCCCTGGACGCGGGCGGGTTCGTGTTCGTGCCGAAGAACGCGCCGTTCCCGGCGCTGCTCAGCGCCATCCGCGAGGCCCACGCCGGGCGCTCGATCATGCCGCCGGGCCGCCGCGAGCAGTTCATCCGGCTGCACCGCGACCGGGAGCACGAGCGCCGCGACCTGCACGAGAAGCTGGGCAGGCTCACCCAGCGCGAGCGCGAGGTCCTCGCCCTGCTGGCGGGGGGCAAGCGGGCGCAGTCGGTGGCCGACCACTTCGTCGTCTCGCTGGCGACGGTCCGGACACAGATCCGCGCGGTGCTGACCAAGCTGGAGGTCGGCTCCCAGCTGGAGGCCGTCGCGTTGTACCGCAAGGCCGCCGGAATCTGACCCGTTCGGCCCTCGGCGCCGCCGCCGGGGGCCACCGAGAATGACGAGTCCTATCATCGCGTTCTCAACCAGTCCGGCGACATCTGCAGAGCGGAGACGACGTGGCGTCCGGTGTCGTCGGCGAGGTCCTGGGGCCGCCGCGGCGGGCCCGGTTCCTGGCAGGTCACCTGACCGACGTGCTGGTCGTCGCGGTGATGACCGTCGTCGTGGTGGCCGTGAGCCGCCCCGCGGTCGTCGACGGCCGGGTCGACCTCTCCGACGCGACGGCGGTGCTCACCCTCGTCGCTGCCGCGGTCGGGTCAGCGGCGGCGATCGTCGCGCTGGTGACGGGCCGGCTGTCCGGTGACCCCCGTCCGTCGTGGTTCGGGGCCGCCCTCCTGCTCTACGGCGTGGTGCTCCTTCCGCTGTCCGCGCTGGTCCTGCCCCAGTACCCGGCGGGCACCCCGCGGCTGGCCGTGCTGACCATGTTCGTGATCAGCCTGTGCATCCTGGTCGCCGGGCTCCGGCCGCCGCCGGTCCTCGGGGCCTGGGGTGGCTGGGCGCTGGCCGCGGTCGGTCTCGTCGTCGGCGGGGTCGTCGCGTTGCAGACGGAGAGTCCGTTCACCCGGATGCTGGCGACCTCGCCGCTGTACTCGGTCGTGGTGCAGAGCGGCTGGGCCCTGGTCGCGGTGCTGTTCCTGCTCGACGGCTACCGGCGCCCGAGCCGGGTCCGGGCCCGCATGGGGCTCGGCCTGCTGATCATCGCGGTGTCGCAGCTGTACCGGGCGATCGTGCCCGGCCAGGAGCCGATGGCCGGCCTGGTCTACCCGTCGCTGCGGGTGCTCGGGATGGGCGTCGTGCTCGCCGCGCTGCTGACCATGGCGCTGCGCACGGTGACCCGGATGCAGGACGACTACGACCAGCTCCAGGACACCCTCGGCGAGGCCTCGGCGCTGCTCGAACGGGCCACCGGCCAGACCGCCGAGCGCGACCACGAGCTGCGCAACGGGCTGGCAGGTCTGGCCGGAGCGGCGCAGCTGCTGACCACCCGCCCCGGCGGCGAGGACCCCCAGGTCGACCGGATGCGGGAGGCGGTGCTCGCCGAGCTGAACCGGCTGCGCCAGATGCTGCAGACCCCGGTCGCCGTCGACGACGCCGCGGCCGACCCGACGACCGGCCGGAGCGACGCCGCCCTGCTCGACTTCGGCCCGGCGTACGCCCCGGTCGCCTCCCCGCCGGGGGCGGACACCGGCGGCGAGCACGACGTCGGGGCGGCCCTGCGCACCCTGGTGGACCTGCGCGACGGCCGCTCCATCACCCTCGACACCCAGGACGACCTGCCCCCGGTCGCGGCGCCCGAGTCGCTGACCCGCCAGGTCGTGACGAACCTGCTGGCCAACTGCGACCGGCACGCGCCCCGGACCCCGGTGGTGGTGCGGGCCCGGCTCGCCGACGAGCCGGGGCTGGTGGCCGTCGAGGTCCGCGACCACGGCCCCGGCCTGCCCGGCGGGCAGGAGCAGCTCGAGATCGTCCGCGGGCGGCACGACGAGGCCGCCGGCGGCTCCGGGCTCGGGCTGCACATCAGCGCCCAGCTGGCTCAGGAGCACGGCGGCAACCTGGTGCTCCGTACGGTGCACGCACCCCGCGGCTGTCTCGCCGTACTCACACTTCCGGTGGCCCGCTGATCAGGTGATGCCGTGTCCGTGAGCTGCCGATCCGTCCACGGAAGGTCTATTCGTCGCTCCGAGCCATTCCCACGCGCCCCACGCGATCTCATACTGGTGACGCAGCGGCACGGTGCGATGACGCAATGGTCGTCCGCGCTGCCGTTCGCCGGCACGAAGGAGGTCACATGGCGCACGAGAACGACGGCACCGACCGCGGGACCCCCGCCGCCCCCACGGCCGCGGTCCTGACACCGCCGACGGGCCTGCAGCCCGTCCCGGCGCTGCCCCGGCCGCGCACCCCGTCCGAGCCCCGGACCCCGGCAGGTCCGCCGGCGCCCGCCGTACCGCAGGTGGGACTGTGCACCTGTGGCCACCCGGAGGAGGTGCACGAGCACTACCGCCCGGGCACCGACTGCGGCAGCTGCGGGCCGCGTGTCTGCGCGGGCTTCCGCTCCGCCGACGAACCGGCGCCGGCCAACCCCCTGAGGCGGTGGCTGCGCCGCCGCTGACCACACCCCGACACACGAACGGCGCCCCGGAAGCACGTGCTTCCGGGGCGCCGTTCGTGTGGGTCAGGGCTGCTGGACCGCGGTGGTCCGCTCCGGGTCCGGAGTGGCCTGACCGTCGAACTCGCGGGCGGCCAGCGCGCGCACGATCCCGGCGCGCCCCTCGGACACGAGCCGGCGCAGCGCCGCCGGCTTCGACTCGTCGGCGAGCCAGGCGTCCGCCGCCGCGACGGTCGGCTCCGCGACCGCCCAGGACGGGAACAGCCCGACGACGACGTTCTGCGCGAGCTCCGAGGTCCGGCGGGCCCACACGCCGTCGATCTCGTCGAAGTAGCGCCGCACGTAGCCGTCGAGCAGGCCGGGGTTCACCGTGGACAGCGCGGGGTGGGAGAACCCGGAGATCGCCGACTCGTTGATCGCGTTCGGGAGGGAGTCGTCGTGCACGGCGCGCTGCCACGCCCGCTCCTTGGCCTCCGCGGTCGGGATCAGCGCGCGGGCCCGCTCGGCCTGCCGCGCCCCGGTGGAGGTGGCGTCGCACTCGGCCTCCTCGGCGATCTCGGTCTCGCCGGCCTTCCCGTGCGCGACGAGTGCGTGCAGCAGCCGCCAGCGCAGGTCGGCGTCGACGGTCAGGCCCTTCGGCACGTCGATGTCGAGCAGCCAGCCCTTCATCCGGTCCAGGGTGTTCTCCGGCAGCACCGACGCGGTCAGCGCGTTGACCACCGCCAGCTGGACGTCGGACCCGGGCGGGGCGGTGTCCAGGCGGAACCGCAGCGCGTCGGTCAGCAGCGGCCAGCCGCGGCCGTGCGCCCACTCCGGGGTGCAGTACGACGCCGTCGCGGTCTGGGCCTGCAGCAGGAGCCGCTGCACGACGCCGATCTCGGACTCGGTGTCGAACCCGCCGGCGACCAGGGTGACGAAGTCGCGGGCCTTCAGCTCGGCCTCGCGGGTCATCTCCCACGCGGAGGACCAGCACAGCGTGCGCGGCAGCGAGTCGGCGATGTCGCCGATGCGGTCCACCAGGGTCGCGAGCGAGCCCGGGTCCAGGCGCAGCGCGCAGTAGGTGAGGTCGTCGTCGTTGACCAGGACGAGCTTGCCGCGGGGCACCCCGACCAGGTCCGGGACGGGCGTGCGCTCGCCGGAGACGTCGAGCTCGACGCGGTGGGTGCGGACGAGCTTGCCGGTCTCCGGGTCGTCGTCGTAGACGCCGACGGCGATCCGGTGCGTGCGCAGCTCGCCGGCGCCCGGCCGGGCCCCGCCCTGCACGACGTCGAAGGAGGTGAACCTGCCGGCGTCGTCGATCTGGAACGACGGGCGCAGCAGGTTCAGGCCAGTGGTGCGCAGCCACTGCGCGCCCCAGTCCGACAGGTCCCGACCCGACGCCTTCTCCAGCGAGCCCAGCAGGTCGTCGAAGGTGGCGTTGCCCCAGGCGTGGGCGGCGAAGTAGTCGCGCAGCCCGGCGAGGAACGGTTCCAGCCCGACGTAGGCGACGAGCTGCTTGAGGACCGACGCGCCCTTGGCGTAGGTGATGCCGTCGAAGTTCACCTCGACGGCCTGCAGGTCCGGGATGTCCGCGGCGATCGGGTGCGTCGAAGGCAGCTGGTCCTGCCGGTAGGCCCACGACTTCTCGAGGTTCGCGAACGTCGTCCAGGCGCCGGTGTACTCGGTCGCCTCGGCCTGGCACAGCACGCTCGCCCAGGTCGCGAAGGACTCGTTGAGCCACAGGTCGTCCCACCAGCGCATGGTCACGAGGTCGCCGAACCACATGTGCGCCATCTCGTGCAGGATCGTCTCGGCGCGGCGCTCGTAGAGCGTGCGGGTCACCCGCGACCGGAAGACGTAGTCCTCCAGGAACGTGATCGCACCGGCGTTCTCCATCGCGCCCGCGTTGAACTCGGGGACGAACAGCTGGTCGTACTTGCCGAACGGGTAGGTCACGCGGAAGTTGCGGTGGTAGAAGTCGAAGCCCTGGCGGGTCTCGGTGAAGATCCGCTCGTGGTCCATGTGCGGGGCCAGCGAGGCACGGCAGTAGATGCCCAGCGGGATCTCGGCGTGCTCGTCGCGGTAGGTGTCGTGCCAGCTCGCGTACGGACCCGCGATCAGCGCCACCAGGTAGGTGGAGAGGATCTCGGTCCGTTCGAAGCGGTGGACCCCGCCCTCGACGGTCGCCGGCGCGTTGGAGATGACCTTCCAGTCCTCCGGCGCGGTCACGGTGAGGGTGTAGCGGGCCTTGAGGTCGGGCTGGTCGAAGCAGGGGAACAGCCGCTTGCAGTCGGCCGTCTCGAACTGCGAGTACAGGTAGACGGCCTGGTCGACCGGGTCGACGAAGCGGTGCAGGCCCTCGCCGGTGTTGGTGTAGAGGCCGGTCGCGACGATCGTCAGCTCGTTGTCGGCGGCCAGATCGGGCAGCGCGAGGCCGTCCTCCTCGGTCCAGCCCGAGACGTCGAGGTCGGCGCCGTTCAGGGTGGCCGAGGTGATGCCGTCGCCGACCCACTCGATCCAGGTGCTCCCGCCGGGCTCGGTGGCGGTGAAGCGCACCGTCGTGGTCACCGCGAACGTCCGCTCGGAGGGGGCTCCGGCGCCGTCGGTCAGGTCGATCGTGACGTCGTAGGTCGACACGTCGAGCAGCGCGGCGCGCTCCTCGGCCTGGGTACGGGTGAGGTTGGGCGGGGTCACGTAGGTCCTCTCCGGGGAGTGGTGTCGTCCGGCATCCAATCACGGTGGGCGCGGCGCGGTCCGAGGAATCGGGGGCGCGTGGCGTGCGTTGTGCCGTACATGACGACTGCTGCTGCTGACGGCAAGGCCCGCATCGACATCTGGTTCGACCCGCTGTGTCCCTGGGCGTGGCTGACCTCCCGCTGGGTGCTGGAGGTGGAGAAGGTCCGTGACGTCGACGTCACCTGGCACGTGATGAGCCTGGCCGTGCTGAACGAGGGCCGTGACCTGCCCGAGCAGTACGTGGAGATGATGAAGAAGGCGTGGGGCCCGGTGCGGGTGTGCATCGCCGCCGCCGAGCAGCACGGCACCGAGGTGCTCGCGCCGCTCTACACCGCCCTCGGTGAGCGGATCCACAACCAGCAGAACAAGGACTTCGACGACGTCGTCGCCGGCGCGCTCAAGGAGGTCGGCCTGCCGGAGTCGCTGGCCGAGGCCGCGCACTCCACCGAGTGGGACGAGAAGCTGCGCGCCAGCCACCACGAGGGCATGGACCCGGTGGGTCTCGACGTCGGCACCCCGACGATCCACGTCGACGGCGTGGCGTTCTTCGGGCCGGTCATCTCCCGGGTCCCGAAGGGGGAGGACGCCGGCCGCCTGTTCGACGGCGCCCGGCTGCTGGCCGAGAACCCGCACTTCTTCGAGCTCAAGCGCACCCGCACCGAGGACCCGTCCTTCGACTACTGACCGGCTCCGGCGGGTGATCGCCGCGGCCGAGGGGACCGGTGCCGGATCCGGCACCGATCCGCTCACCGCCGGTGATCTCCGACGACGGCTGCTCGCGATCGCGAACGGGATGGCCCGTTCGGCCGTGGCGGGCCCCGCGGGGGCGCACAGTGCTCGGCCGTGGACACCTGGTTCTCGCGGCGGACGACGTCGGTGCTCGGGGCGGTGGCGCTGGTCGCCGGGACGCTCGCGGGCGGGCAGATCGCCGTCGGTGCGGTGCTGGAGCGTGGGGCACTCGCCGACGCGGTGCCCCGCACGTCGCTGAGCCCGTATTCCGACGGCGCGTTCACCGTGCGGGCGGCGGCGGTGGACAGCCGGGTCGACATCGCCGGGGCCGAGGACGGCTCCTACGTGCTCGGCCACACCCCGGCGGGCAGCGACGTCGTCCTCGACCTCGACCTGCTCTCCGGCGACACCGCGCGCCCGTGGTGGGTGCAGCCCGCGACCGGGACGACCCTGGAGCTGGCCCAGCTGTCGAGCTCGGGGATCGCCCGGTTCCCGGTGCCGCAGGGCACGGGCGGGAGCGCCGACTGGGTGCTGGTGGTCGACGACGTCGCCGCCGGGTACGGCGCCCCCGACGCCGACGCCATCGCGCGGGCGGTGGGGGAGCGGGTGCGCGCCGCGGTGGCGGAGGCGGGGTCCGGTGCGGATCCGGACCGCGCCGGCTCCGGGTCCGGTCGCGACGACTCCGGTGGAGACAAGCCCAGTGGAGACAAGCCCGGCGGCGACAAGACCGGCGGCGACGACAAGTCCGGCGGCGAGAAGTCCGGCGGCGACGGCTCCGGCGGGAATGAGGCCAGCGGAGCGAAGGACAGCGGGACCGAGGACAGCGGGACCGAGGACAGCGGGGCCGAGGGCGGTGGAGGCGACAGCGGGACCCCGGCACCCCGAGCCCCGGCACCCCGGGCCCCGGCCCCGGAGCGGGAGGAGAAGAAGGAACCGACGCCGTCGTCGTCGGCGAAGGCGGCCGACGGCACCTGGGACCGGTTGGCGCAGTGCGAGTCCTCCGGCGACTGGGCCATCTCGACCGGGAACGGCTACCACGGTGGTCTCCAGTTCGACAAGGGCACCTGGAGCGACTTCGGCGGCACGAAGTACGCCCCCACCGCCGACGGTGCGACCAAGGAGCAGCAGATCGAGATCGCGACCAAGGTCCGCGACGCCCGCGGTGGTTACGGATCGTGGCCGGCGTGTGCCAACAAACTGGGCCTTCCGAGGTGATCGGGCGTCCTGTGGTGTGGCGTACGGTTACTGGCTGCGGGACCGGTGGACGCGTAGGGTCCGTGGTCCCTCTCCCGGTCGTCCGCAGCACCTGCCCTGCCGACGGCGGCCCGGCCTCGATTCCCTACCCTTGGACCTCATGAGTTCGCCCACCCCCGACACGCCCCGGATCGGGAACCGCTACCGGCTCGACGAGCGGATCGGTGCCGGTGCGATGGGTGCCGTGTGGCGGGGGACGGACGAGCTGCTGAACCGGACGGTGGCGGTCAAGGAGCTGCTCGCGGCGGCGCTGCCGTCCGACGAGCAGCTGGAGGAGTCCCGCCAGCGGATCCTGCGTGAGGGCCGGATCGGTGCCCGCCTGCAGCACGCGCACGTGATCAGTATGTTCGACGTCGTCGTCCACGACGACCGTCCGTGGCTGGTCATGGAGTACCTGCCGTCGCGCTCGCTGGCCGCGGTCCTCGCCGAGAAGGGCCCGATCCCGCCGCGGGAGGCCGCCGCGATCGGCCGTCAGGTCGCCGACGGGCTGGCCGCCGCGCACACCGCCGGTGTCGTGCACCGTGACATCAAGCCGGGCAACGTCCTGATCGCCGAGGACGGCCGGGCCAAGATCACCGACTTCGGTGTGTCCCGCGCCGTCGACGACGTGCAGCTCACCCGCACCGGCGTCATCGCCGGCACGCCGGCGTTCCTCGCCCCCGAGGTCGCCCGCGGCCAGGAGCCGACGGCCGCCTCGGACATCTTCGCGCTCGGCGCGATGCTCTACGCCTCGGTCGAGGGCGAGCCGCCGTTCGGCCTCGACGACAACGCCTACGCCCTGCTCCACAAGGTCGCCACCGGCGCGATCACCCCGCCGCGGGAGGCGGGCCCGCTGACCGCGCTGCTGATGCGCCTGCTCGCCAACGACCCCGCCGAGCGGCCCAGCGCCGCCCAGGCCCGCGACGCGCTCGCCCGGATCGCCGCGGGCCAGTCCGTCGCCGGTCTCGCGACGCCGTCGACGGCGTCCGCGGTGATGGACACCGGTGACGCCGTGGCCGCGCCGCACGGGCTCGCCGCGCAGGGCGGCGGGACGGTCGTCGACGCCCCGGCCGTCCCCGCGCCGCAGGTCATCCCCGGTCCCGGGGGGCGCGGTGCCCGCCGGAAGGGTGCCCCCCGTTCCCGGGACGGGCGGGGCCGTCGCACCCCGGTCGTGCTGGGTGCGCTGGCCGTGCTGCTCGTCGTCGGCGGCGGTGTCGCGTTCGGCATCTACTCGACCAACCAGCAGCAGGGCACCCCGCCGGTGATCGCCGCCCCGCCGACGAGCGGGTCGCCGTCGCCGAGCGCGACCCCGACGACCACGCCCGCGCCGACCACCTCCGCGACGCCGACGCCCACGCCGACCACCGGCACCGGGCAGGTGCAGGACCCGGTCTCGTTCGTGCAGAACTACTACCGGATGCTGCCCGACGACATCGACGGCGCGTTCGCGATGCTCAGCCCGCAGGCACAGGCCCAGAGCCAGGGCATCCAGGGCTTCCGGTCCTTCTACAGCACCGTGCGCAACGTCTACGCCGAGAACCTGCGCAACGCCGGCCCGAACACGGTCACCGCGACCGTCGTGTTCATGCGCAACGACGGCACGACGACCCGGGAGAACTACCGGTTCGTCGTCGGCACCAACAGCGAGGGCCAGGAGATCCTGCAGTCGTTCAGCACGGCCTGACCCGCTCGGCCGGGCCGGGGCGCCCGTTCAGCCACGGGCCGTCGTCGCGGTCACGAAGTCCACGATCCGGGCGTTCGCCGCGGCCCGGGTGTGCCGGTCGTGCACCTCGTGGCCCTCGTCCGGGATGCGCAGCAACTCCACCGGGGCGCCGCGCCCGGCCAGCGCCGCGTGGATCGCGAGCGCCTGCGAGAGCGGGACGTTCGTGTCGTGCTCGCCGTGCACGACCAGCAGCGGCACGGCGATCCGGTCCGCCGTCCGCAGCGGGGACAGCTCCTCCAGCAACGCGCGGTCCCGGTCCGGGTTCCCGTACTCGGTCGTCGCGGGACCGCTGATCCAGGGCTCGGAGTCGGCGAAGAAGGCGGCCATGTCGGACATGCCGCACACGTCGACGCCGGCCGCGAACAGCTCCGGGAACCGGGTCAGCGCGGCGAGGGTGAGGAACCCGCCGTAGGACCGGCCGCCGACGACGATCCGGCGCGGGTCGACGTCGGGCACCCCGGCCAGGAGCCGGGTCGCGGCCCGCACGTCGGCGATCGACTCCGGCCGCAGCGGGCCGTCGTCGAGCCGGGCGAAGGCCCGCCCCCGCCCGGAGGAGCCGCGCACGTTCGGCGTGAGCACGGTGACCCCGGCGGCGACCAGCGCGTGCAGCAGGGGCGCCCAGCCGGGCCGCTCCTCGGACTCGGGGCCGCCGTGCAGCCAGACGAACCCCACCCCCGTCGGCGACGACGGCCGGTGCAGCCACCCGGCCAGCCGCAGCCCGTCCTCGGCGGGGAAGCCGACCGCCTCCGGGCGCGGGGGCCGGGGCGTCACCGGGGTCCCGCCGAGCAGCGGTGTGGCCGGGCGGGCGTCGAGCGGCAGCCGCACCACGTACGGCGGCACCCCCGGGGAGTGGCCCGCGACCAGCAGCGACACGCCGTCGCGGGCGAAGGTCACCCCGGTGACGACGTCGCACGGCGCGGGCAGTCGCTCCGGTCTCCCGCCGCGCAGGTCGGCGATCTCGACCTGGCTGCGCCCGCCGACGTTCCACACCAGCGCGGCCCGCGGGCCGCCCGGGTCCAGTGCCACGACCTCCAGGTCGGCGCCGGGCCGGACGGCGACCGGGCGCGCGGGGGACAGGCGGTGCTCGGCCGTGGGGCCGAGTGCGACGGCGAGCAGCGCGGCGTGCTCGCGGTCGGCGTCGGTGTGCACCCACAGCGTGCCGGGGGCGGAGCCGAAGCGGGCGGCGGCGGTCAGCGCACCGCCGGGCCCGCCGATCACCCGGTCCCGGGTGCCGCGGTGCAGGTCGACCAGCTCCAGGGCGCGCTCCCCACGACGCCCGGTGCGCAGCACGACCCGGCGGCCGTCCGCCGACACCGCCTGGACGACGGCCGCCTGCCCGGACCCGAGGACGGTGGAGGAGCCGTCACGCACGTCGACCAGGCAGGCGGTGCCGTCGCCCGGCTCGCTGCCGCGCGGTGTCGCGTCGGACAGCACGGTGACGCCGAGCGACCGTCCGGTCGGGGCCCAGGACCCCAGCACGACGGCGGTGGCGTGCGTCGCGATCCCGACGGCCGGACCGCCGTCGGGGTCGAGCAGCGCCACCCGGGTGCGGTCGCCGCCGCACGGGGCGACCTGCACCGCGATCCGGCTGCCGTCGGGGGACCAGGACAGCGCCGTCACGTCGGCGTACGGGCCGGGCGCCGACAGCACCCGTGCCTCGTCCGGGTCGATGGGCCCGTCCGGCGGCAGCGTCGCGACGTGCACCCGTGGGCGCCCGGTGCGGTCGGAGATCCAGGCGATGCGGGTGCCGTCCGGGGACACCGCGGGGGAGTGGTGTCCGGGTGCGGCCCCGGCGCCGTCACGGTCGGGGACGGTCTGGGTGATCTGCCCGGTCTGCCCGGCCTCCACCGATCACACCCCCCGGTTCTGCCCTCGTGTCCTGCGGTTCCGCCTGGCCGGACGTCGAAACTACCCGGTGGGTCCGCGCCGGGTTCCACCTCACGTGCGCCGGGCCGCTCGTGCAAGACCCACAGCGTTTCGGGGTGATGACGACCACTACGGCGAACGAGGGATTCGTTCGTAGGTAAAACGAACAAACTCTGGACCGGGACGGGCCCCGGGAGCATGCTCGCCGGAGCCGGACCCCCACCTCCAGGAGCAGACGATGGCCGTCCCCGCCCCGACCCCCGCCGACAAGTTCTCCTTCGGACTGTGGACCGTCGGCTGGACCGCAGCCGACCCGTTCGGCTCGCCCACCCGCCCCGAGCTCGACGTGGTCGAGGCCGTCGAGGAGCTCGCCGCGCGCGGCGCGTGGGGCCTCACGTTCCACGACGACGACCTGTTCGGCTTCGCGCCGGACCCGGCCCACCGGGACCGGCAGATCGCACGCCTGCGGAAGGCGTGCGAGGCGACGGGCATGACCGTCCCGATGATCACCACCAACCTGTTCTCGCACCCGGTGTTCAAGGACGGCGGGTTCACCTCCAACGACCGCACCGTGCGGCGGCTCGCGCTGCGCAAGGTGCTGCACAACGTCGAGCTGGCCGCCGAGCTCGGTGCCCGCACCTTCGTCCTCTGGGGTGGACGGGAGGGCTCGGAGTACGACTCCGCGAAGGACGTCCGCGCCGCCCTGGACCGCTACCGAGAGGCCATGGACCTGCTCTGCGGGTACGTCCTGGAGCAGGGCCACGACATCCGGTTCGCGATCGAGCCCAAGCCGAACGAGCCCCGCGGCGACATCCTGCTGCCCACCGTCGGGCACGCCCTGGCCTTCGTCGAGCGGCTCGCCCACCCCGAGCTCGTCGGGGTCAACCCCGAGGTCGGGCACGAGCAGATGGCCGGGCTCAACATGGCCCACGGCGTCGCCCAGGCGTTATGGGCCGGGAAGCTGTTCCACATCGACCTGAACGGCCAGCGCGGCATCAAGTACGACCAGGACCTGGTGTTCGGCCACGGTGACCTGCTCAACGCCTTCGCGCTGGTCGACCTGCTCGAGACCGCGGGCTACGACGGCCCCCGCCACTTCGACTACAAGCCCTCGCGCACCGAGGACCGCCGTGGCGTGTGGGACTCCGCCGAGGCGAACATGCGGACCTACCTGCTGCTGCGTGAGCGGGCGGCCGCGTTCCGGGCCGACCCCGAGGTCGTCGCCGCGCTCGCCGAGGCCGGGGTGCCCGCGCTGTCCGAGCCGACGCTGGGGGCCGGGGAGACCGCGGCCGACCTGCTCGCCGACCCGGCGCTGGACACCGTCGACCCGGACGCGCTCGGCCGTCGCGGGTACGGCTTCGTCCGGCTGCACCAGCTCGTGGTGGAGCACCTCGCCGGAGCACGATGACCTCCGTGCCCGACCGACCGGCTCCCCGTGCCCAGTCCCTGCCCGCGCGTCCCCCGACGGTGCGCCGGCACAACCTCGGGCTGCTGCTGGGAGTCCTGCGGACGGCCCCGTCGTCGCGGGCCTCGCTCGCCGCGGCGACCGGGCTGACCCGCGGGACCGTCGCGGGGCTGCTGGACCCGCTGGTCGCCGCGGGGGTGCTCGCGGAGGGGGAGCCGGACCGGAGCGGGGTCGGGCGGCCCGGGACGCCGCTGGCGTTCGCCGGCACCGGGCCCGTCGTGCTGGCCGTGTCGGTCGAGGTCGACGGCGTCGACGCGCTGGTCACCGGCCTGGACGGGCAGGTGGTGCGTCGGTCGCGCCGGCGCCGGGACCACCGCGGCCTCGATCCGGACGCGGTGTTCGGGTGGGCCGCTCGGACCGTGGCGACCCTGGCCGCGCGCACCGGACGCCCGGTGGCCGGGGCCGGGATCGCCGTCCCCGGACCGGTGCACGGCTCCGACGGCGCGGCGGTGCTGCTGCGGGCCCCGAACCTGCCCCTGCTCGACGGCTGCCGCCCCGCCGAGCACACCGACGCGCTCGGCGGGGTGCCGCTGCTCGTCGGCAACGAGGCCTCGCTCGGCGCGCTCGCGCACCTGGGCCAGGCCGACGACTTCGTCTACGTCTCCGCCGACGTCGGGATCGGCGGCGGGATCGTCGTCGACGGGCGGGTGCTGCCCGGTGCCCGCGGCGTCGCCGGGGAGATCGGGCACGTCGTGATCGAGCGCGACGGGCGGCGCTGCGGCTGCGGCGGCACCGGCTGCGTCGAGGTCTACGCGGGCCTGCCCGCCCTGCTCGGCGACGCGGGCGTCGCCGACGTCGCCGCGCTGCGGACCGCCGCCCGCGCGGGGGACCCGGCCGCGACGGAGGCGCTGGCCCGGGCCGGCACCGCGCTCGGGACGGCGCTGACGTCGGTGCTCCACGTCGTCGACGTCGGCACCGTCGTCCTCGGCGGCAGCTACGCGGAGCTGGGCACCTGGCTGGCCCCCGCGGTGCGGGCGGAGCTGGTGCGGCGCGGTGTCGCGACCGGGCCGGACGTCGCGGTGGTCGTGTCCCCGCACGGCCGCGCGGCCACCGTCACCGGTACCGCCCGCGCCGTCGCCGACCGGGTGCTGGGCGAGCCGGACCTGCTGCTCGCCGGCTGAGCCGGCCTCAGGCCAGCACCCAGGTGTCCTTCGCCCCGCCGCCGCGCGAGGAGTTCACGATCATCCCGCCGGGCGGGGCGACCCGCGACAGCGCCGCGGGCAGCACGTCGACCTCGGGCACTCCGCCGGCACCGGGGGACTGCACCGCGAAGACCCGCAGGTCGACGGACTGGGGCTGCAGGGCACCGTCGGTGAACGTGGGGTGGGTGGAGATCCCGACGAGGTCCTGGGCGACCCAGCCGGCCGGGGTGGCCCGGATCGCCTCGGCCACCCGGTCCAGCTCGGCCCGATCGGCGTACGGGCCGATCACGATCCCGGCGCCGCCGTAGCCGTCGACGGGTTTGAGCACCAGCTGGTCGAGCCGGTCCAGGACCTGCTCACGGGCCGCCGGGTCGACGCAGGGCAGCGTCGGCACCGAGGCCAGCACGGGCTTCTCGCCGAGGTAGTAGCGGATCATCTCCGGCACGTAGGCGTAGACCAGCTTGTCGTCGGCGACGCCGTTGCCGGGCGCGTTGCGCAGCGCGACCCGTCCACGGGCCATCGCCGCCCACAGCGCACGACCGAGCGGCCGGTGGTCGGCGCCGCGGGCGGTGGCGAGCTCGTTCTCGTCCATCCGACGGTAGAGGGTGGTGATCCGGCGCCGCCGCCCGCCGCCGACGAGGAACACCGCGCCGTCGGTGACCTGCAGCCGCGCCGGGGTCACCAGCGGGACGTCCATCGCCTCGGCGAGCAGCTGGTGCTCGAAGAACGCCGGGTCCACCTCGCCCGCGGTCAGCAGCGCTGCCTCCCCGTCGGGCCCGTCGGGGTCGCCCGCCGCGAGCGCGGCGCGCAGCCGTTCCGGCACGTCGTCGAGGTGGCGGACCTCCGACGGCGACTCGAGGTCGGGCAGCACGCTGCGGATCAGCCGCCGGCTCATCATCGAGAACCCGATGCCCGACGGGACCCGCAGGTTGTCCTCCAGCACGACCCAGCCGTCGGCGTCGTCGCGGACCAGGTCGATGCCGCCGACGGCGATCCGGACGGCGTCCGGGGGCACCAGCGCGCCGGAGCGGGTGCGACCGGGGGCCTGCTCGACCACCGACCCCGGGACGACCCGGTCCCGCACGATCTCGCGGCGGCCGTAGACGTCGCGGACGAAGCACTCGAGCGCCCGGATCCGCTGCTCCAGCCCGGACGCCAGGTGCGCCCAGTCCTGGGCCTCGATGATCCGTGGCACCAGGTCCAGCGGGAACAGCCGCTCGCCGTCGTCGCCGGGCTCGACGCCGGGCACCGGGAAGGTCACCCCGCGGGCGCGCTGCTCGGTGCGCAGGGCGGCTTCCGCCGCGGCCAGGCCGCGCGGGCCGAGCCGCTCCAGGGACCGGAACAGCCAGCCGTAGCCGGGCCGGACGGCGCCGGTCGCGTCGACGGCCTCGTCGTAGCGGGGCGGGACGTAGCCGTGCAGCAGCTCCGGCGCGGACGGCACGGTCTCCGCGGGGGCCGACGGCGGCCGCTCGCCGTGCGTGCGTGCCAGCAGGTCGTCGACGACGTCGGCCAGCGAGCCGCGACGCCCGAAGGCCCGCCGCTGCGCCGCCGCGCCCGACCTGCGGGCCAGGACGCCCTCGGCGAGCTCGGCGACCTGGTCGTGGTCGCCGACCTCCTCCAGCCACGGCCGCAGCTCCTCGACCAGCCCGCGCAGCTGCATCGACGGGGAGCTCAGCGTCGGGGGACCGCCGGGGGCCCGGCCGATGTCGACGAGGTCGCCCTCCAGCCCGGACCGTGCGGCCCGCCACCCGGCCGCGCGCAGCAGTTCGTACCGGGCGCGGGGCAGCGGCCTGCCCGCCTCGGTGTCGGCGCGGGCGCGGGCGACCAGGGCACGGAACAGTCCCGCGACCAGCACGACGTCGTCGACGTCGGGGCAGGCGTCGCACAGTCGCAGCTCGACGGTCGGCAGGTGCGCGCTGGGGCGGACGTCGAAGTAGAGCATCCCGGCGTCGCTGATCGTCCCGGACGCGATGAGCTCGTCGATCATCGCGTCGTACTCGGCGGCGGTGGTGACGTCACCGGGTGGTCCCGCGGTGGGCCAGCGCTGCCAGATCATGCTGCGGTAGCTGGCGTAGCCGGTGTCGTGGCCGCGCCAGTACGGCGAGCTGGCGGTGATCGCGAGCAGGGTCGGCAGCGCGGGCGCGACCCGGCGCGAGACCTGCACGGCGGTGTCGCGGTCGGGGACGTCGACGTGCACCTGCACCCCGCAGATGTGCTGCTCGCGCACCAGCATCTGGTACTCGTGCTGCATCCGCTCGTAGCGGGCGCCGGCCGAGATGTCGTCGCCGGACAGGTCGACCAGCGGCACCGTCCCGGCCGCGACGACACCCAGCCCCAGCGGCTCGGCGGCCTCGCGCAGCCGGTTGCGCAGGCGTCGCACGTGGGCGCGCAGCTCGTCCAGCGACGGGGTCGCGGGCGAGTTGGTCTCGACCAGCGACCGTTGCAGCTCGGGGAAGAACTCCGCCCCGTCCAGGTGCTCCAGCAACCGTTCCGCGTCGGGCGCGGCCCGGCGGTCGGCCAGGCCGACCACGTGGAACTCCTCCTCGACCCCCACCAGCGGCACGTTCCCCACGGCCGGTGACGCTAGGTGGCTCCTGTTACGTCCGTGTGTCCCGCGGCGATCACGCCCGACACTGCGTCGGCCGCTGGGCCGGACGGCGGTACCGAATCGTCTGTCCGGACCAGTTTCCACTGGGTGTTTTCGCTAGCGTGTCCGGATCCGCCGACCCCACGGAGCCGCCATGACCGCCGGCCGCCGCGCGCGGGCCCTGGTCGCCCTGGTCCAGGTGCTCGGGCTCGCCGTGTGGTTCTCCGCGTCCGCGGTGCTGCCCGAGCTGCGCGCCGAGTGGAACCTGTCCGCGACGGCCGGGGTCTGGCTGACGACGTCGGTGCAGCTCGGGTTCGCCGCCGGCGCGGTGGTCTCGGCGGTGCTGACCCTCGCCGACCGGGTCCCGCCGCAGCGGTTGCTCGCGGCCGGCGCGGCCGCGGCCGCGGCGTGCACGCTGCTGCTCGCCGCCGTCGTCGACGGGCCGGTGGCGGCGCTGGTGCTGCGGACGCTGACCGGGGTGTGTCTCGCGCTCGTCTACCCGGTCGGCATGAAGATCATGACGTCCTGGTCGGATCGGTCGCGCCGGGCCCGCGACCTCGGCGTGCTGGTCGGCGCGCTGACCGTCGGGTCGGCGCTGCCGCACCTGATCGGTGGGCTGCCCGGGCTGCCGTGGCGCGGGGTGCTCGCCGGCGCCGCGCTGTGCGGGCTCGCGGCGGCCGCGCTGGCCCACTGGTGCCTGCGTCCCGGACCGGCGCTCGCCCCGGCCCCGCCCCCGGACACCGGCTACGCGCTGCGGCTGCTCCGGGAGCCCGGCCCGCGGCTGGTCGTGCTCGGCTACCTCGGGCACATGTGGGAGCTGTACGCGCTCTGGACCTGGCTGGGCGCCGCACTCGCCGGTGGCGACCCCGGCCCGTCGGAGCACCTGCTGGTGTTCGTGGCGGCCGGTCTGGGCGGCGCCGCCGGCTGCGTGCTGGGCGGCCGCGCCGCGGACCGCTACGGACGCGTCCCGGTGATCGCGACGGCGCTGCTGGTCAGCGGCGTCTGCTGCCTGGTGTCCCCCCTCGTGATCGGCGCGGCGCCCCTGCTGGTGAGTGCGTTCTGTGTGCTGTGGGGCACGGCCGCCGTCGCCGACTCCGCGGTCCTGACGACGGCGACGATCGAGATCGCCGACCCCCGCTACACCGGCACCGCCCTGACCGTGCAGACCGCGCTGGGGTTCCTGCTCACCGTCGCCGGGATCGCGACGGTCCCGGTGGTCGCGGCCGCGGTCGGATGGCAGGCGGCGCTCGTGGTGCTCGCCGTCGGCCCGGCGCTGGGACTGCCCGCGGTGCTCGGACTGCGCCGGCACCTGCCCGCCGCGCCGGCTCCTTCGGTCACCCCCTCGGCCGGCCCCGCCGCGGGCCTTCCGATGGGCCTGCCGACGGTCGAGCTCCCCCGGATCGCGACGGACGACCACCCGACCGCGCCGCTGCCCCGGGTGGTGGCCGGGCCGCCGACCGTGGAGCTGTACCGCCTGCGCCGGGCGGCGGGCGTGGAACCCGACCCGTCCGGTGTCGCCGGCCGAGTCGCGCGCGTGCTGTCCGACCGGTCCCGGGGCGCCGCCCCACCGGCTGCTGTCCAGCCGGTCGCTCCCCAGCCGAACGCAGCCCAGCCGAACGCAGCCCAGCCGGTCGCTCCCCGGCTCGACGGCGTCCCGCCCGACACGGCCCCGTCGGCCGCCCGCCGATCGAGGTGGGGCACCAGTGCGGCTCCGCGACGGCGGGACCGACCGGGCGAGTGACCCCGGAGCATCGGCAGGCAGGCCGCGGCGGCCACCGGGATCGCGGCGCCGGGGCGGAGCCCGCAACGGACCGCACCCGGCCGGTCGTGCAGGGATTCGCTTACCCGGTAAGCGAATCCACTCGAGGGGCGCCGTCACCCGAGGTCGGCGACCCCGAGCGGTGACGACCTGCACCATCGCTCCCGGCTCCCGGCTCCCGGCTCCCGGCTCCCGGCTCCCGGCTCCCGGCTCCCGGCTCCCGGCTCCCGGCACCGCCCGGCTCTCGGCACCGCCCGGCTCCCGCGGCGTGATCGGCAGACCCTTGTTCTGCGAATTCGCTTACCCGGTAAGCGAATTCGCAGAGGGGACATCCGGAACCGCGGCACCGGAACCCCCGGCCGCCCGGGCGATCCGCCGCAGGTCCGTGTGCTGCGCTGCCGCCTCGTCGGGCGTCATCGGGTCGCCGTGCCCGGGCACGAACACCCGGGTGGCGACGGCCGAGGGTGCCGTGCCGACGTCGAGCAGCAGCCCCACGGCGGCCGCCCAGTCCCGGGGGTAGGCGTCCGGCCCGAACGACGGCGGCGCTCCGTTCTCCAGCAGGTCCCCGGCGAAGAGCACGCCCGCGTCGGGGACGTGCACCGCCAGGTCGTGTCCGGTGTGGGCGGGGCCGGGATACACGAGCTGCACGACGCGTCCGCCCAGGTCGACCGGGTGCACCGAGCCGGCGCGGGGACAGACGGGGCGGTCGGGGAGCACCGGGACAGTGGCGGCGAGCGCGTCGGCCGTCGCGGCGGCGGTCGAGCCGCCTGTGCCCCCGGTGTCTCCGGAGTCGCGGTAGTGCCGGACCCAGTGGGCGCGCTGCGCGGCGGCCGTCGCCAGGAGCGCGCCGGCGCAGCCGGCCTGGGCGTACACCGGGGCGCCGGGGAACGCGGCGGTGCCGAAGCAGTGGTCGAAGTGTGCGTGGGTGAGGGCCACGACGACCGGCAGTGCGGTCACCGCACGCACCGCGGCGGCGAGCTCGGCGCCCTGGGCAGTGTCGCCGCGGGTGTCGATCACCAGCGCCGCGGAGGTGCCGAGCACGAGGCCGGTGGTCAGGTCCAGCTCGTCGTGCCGGCGAGCGAGCACACCGTCGGCGAGCTCCACCCAGCGCCCGTCCGCCCGCTGCCCGTCCGCCCGCTGCCCGTCCATCCGGTGATCCTCGCGCTCAGACCGCGATCGCGGCGGACCGGCCCAGGGCGTCGGTTCCCGGGCCGAGCACCTCAGCGGTCCCACGGGCCACCCGCTCGGCCGTCCAGGCACAGGCCAGGGCGTCGAGGACGTCGTCGAGCCGGGCGGCGGTGGGCAGGTCACCGAGCGACGCGGCGGAGGGGACCCACCCCGACAGCGCCGCGACCCGCTGGCCCGCCCCGCGCGCGGTCTTCTTCGACGCGAACGCCACCGCCGGTGCCATCGTGCGGAACGACAGCTCCGGGTGCGTCTCGACCACCGACGACGGCAGCCGCACCCGCTGGAACTCCCGGATCTTGTCGACGATGTGCCAGGTCTGGAGGCTGATCTTCTTCCCCGTGACGGCCTGGGCGGCGGCACAGGCCTCCTCGTAGGTCTGCGCGTCGAGCACCGGAGCGGGCGGGGTGGGGAACAGCGAGGACCGCGCCCGGCCCAGCCGCGCCGACGCGAGGACCTCGGCCTCGCGCCGCTGCGCACCGGCCGGGACCGACAACGGGATGTCGACCCCCACGGCGTCGCACCCGGCCGTCGCGGCCAGCACCGACGCCGCGTCGGGGACCACCGTCCACCTCACCTCACGTGCTGCTCCGCTGCCGGAGAGCACGCACACCACCCAGCCACCCGGGACCCCGTCCACGCCGCCGATCCGCATGGGGGAGGATCGTGCCCCGTGCGCGTCTACCTGGGCAGTGACCACGCCGGTTTCGAGGTCAAGGGCAAGCTCGTCGAGTACCTGACCGAGAAGGGGATCGAGGCGATCGACGTCGGGGCGCCGACCTACGACGCCCTCGACGACTACCCCGCGTGGTGCATCGAGACCGCGCGGCGCGTGGTCGAGGACCCGACGTCCCTCGGCATCGTGCTCGGCGGATCCGGCAACGGCGAGCAGATCGCCGCCAACAAGGTGCAGGGCATCCGCGCCGCGCTGGCGTGGAACGAGGCCACCGCCACCCTCGCCCGCGAGCACAACGACGCCCAGATCATCGGCATCGGCGCGCGGCAGCACTCGTTCACCGAGGTCGTCGCGATCGTCGACGCCTTCATCGCCACCCCGTTCTCCGGCGACGCGCGCCACCAGCGCCGCATCGACCAGGTCCTCGACTACGAGCGGACCGGGAAGATCGAGCTCCCCGCGTCCTGATCCCGAGTCCTGACCCGGAGCCGAGATGCCCGAGGGACACACGCTGCATCGGCTGGCCCGGCTGCACCGGAAGCTGTTCGTCCGCCGGCCGGTCGGCGTCTCCAGCCCGCAGGGCCGCTTCGCCGCCTCCGCGGCACTGCTCGACGGCGAGGTGATGACCGGCGCCGAGGCGCACGGCAAGCACCTGTTCCACCGCTACGGCCGCGACCGCGTCGTGCACGTCCACCTCGGGCTGTACGGCACGTTCGTCGAACAGCCGCTGCCCGCGCCGGAACCGGTCGGGCAGCTGCGGATGCGGCTGGTGGGGCAGACCCACTACGCCGACCTGCGCGGCCCGACCGCCTGCGAGCTCCTCACCTCGGCCGAGGCCCGCGCGCTGCGGGCCCGGCTGGGTGCGGACCCGCTGCGTCCCGACGCCGACCCGGACACGGTCTGGGCCCGGATCTCGGCCTCGCGCAGCCCGCTCGCGACGTTGCTGATGGACCAGAAGGTGCTCGCCGGCGTCGGGAACGTCTACCGCGCCGAGGTCCTGTTCCGGCACGGCCTGGACCCGCAGCTCCCGGGCCGGGCGCTGGACCGGGGGACGTGGGACGCGATGTGGGCCGACCTGGTCGTGCTCATGCGTGACGGCGTGCGGACCGGCCGCATCGACACCGTCCGCCCCGAGCACGACCCGCGCCGCCGCGGAGAGCCCGGGCGCACGGACCGGCACGGCGGGGAGGTCTACGTCTACCGCCGCGCCGGGATGGACTGCCTCGTCTGCGGGACGCCGGTGCGGCACGCCGAGCACCAGAACCGCAACCTGTTCTGGTGCCCGCGCTGCCAACCGGCAGCCGTCTAGGGAGGCGGCCTAGGGTGGCGGCCGTGGTGGAGCAGAAGCCGATCGAGTGCTGGATGACCGACATGGACGGCGTCCTCGTCCGCGAGGGCACCATCGTCCCGGGGGCGGACACCCTGTTGTCGCGGCTGCGCGACAAGGGCGTCCCGTTCCTGGTCCTGACCAACAACAGCATCCACACCCCCCGCGACCTGCGCTACCGGCTGCAGGCCACCGGCCTCGACGTGCCGGAGGAGTCGATCTGGACCTCCGCGCTCGCCACGGCCGCGTTCCTCGGGGAGCAGCGCCCACAGGGCAGCGCCTACGTGATCGGCGAGGCCGGCCTGACCACCGCGCTGCACGACATCGGCTACGTCATCACCGACCGCAACCCCGACTACGTGGTGCTCGGCGAGACCCGCACCTACAGCTTCTCCTCGATCGCCACCGCGATGCGCCTGGTGGAGCAGGGCTCCCGGTTCGTCGCCACCAACCCCGACGCGACCGGCCCGTCGCCCGAGGGCATCCTCCCCGCGACCGGCTCGGTCGCCGCGATGATCTCCAAGGCGACCGGGGTCGACCCCTACTTCGTCGGCAAGCCGAACCCGCTGATGATGCGGGCCGCGCTCAACCGGCTCGGTGCGCACTCGGAGTCCACGGTCATGATCGGCGACCGGATGGACACCGACATCCTCGCCGGGCTGGAGGCCGGGATGCGCACGGTGCTGGTGCTCTCGGGGATCACCAAGGAGCACGAGATCGACCGGTTCCCGTTCCGCCCGAACCGGGTCGTCTCCTCGGTCGCGGACCTGATCGACGACGTCTGACCTGCGGGGTTGCGAACTACACCGATGTGGTTCACCCTCGAACGCATGTACGGAGAACTGGTGTCCTGGCAGCGGTGCGCCGCCTGCGGCGCGGAGGCCGAGCTCCCCGGTGACGAGACGGCGGGCGTCGCCGTCCCGTGCCCGGACTGTCCCGGCTCGATGACCGAGGAGTTCAGCTGGGACGCGGTCGCGGCCTGAGCGACCCGCTCAGATCTTGAACCCCAGCGCGCTGGGCTCGCCCCGGCGCAGCGCCGCGACGTGCTCGACGACCGTGGTCAGCGAGTGCAGGTCGTGGCCGTTGCGCATGGCCGAGACCAACGCGCGCTCGGCGGCCTCGATGCCCTCGGCGGTCTCGACGACCTCGGCGAGCCGGTCCGGCGCGGCGATGAGCAGCCCGTCGTCGTCGCCGCACACCAGGTCGCCCGGGCTCACGACGAGCCCGCCGAACGACACCATCTCGTCGACGGTGCCGGGGTCGCTCGTGCTGCCCGACGCCGGGCAGGTCCCGCGGGCGAACACCGGCAGCCCGATCCCGCGCAGCCCACGGATGTCGCGGACCAGCCCGTCGACGACGATCCCGGCCAGCCCGCGCCGCTTCGCCTCCGTCGCGAACAGCTCACCGGACACGGCGCGGTGACCACCGGCCCCGGCGACGACGAGCACCGAGCCGGGGCGGGCCGCGGACAGCGCCGCGAACATCGGCAGGTGGTCGTCCACGCACGAGACCGTCACCGCGGGGCCGGCCATCGACACGTCCGGGACCAGGGCCCGGATCGCCGGGTCCACCACGGGCAGCGACTTGTCGGCGTCGCACAGGGAGGACACCTGCAGCTCGCGCAGACGGTCGAGGAGATCGGGCATGGACGTCATCCTGTCGCACCTCCCGCCGTTGCGCGTCGTCGAGCGTCGGCGGCGCGCGCGGCGATCTCCGAGCGGCGCACCTTCCCGGCGTCGTCGCGCAGCGGGTGGTCGACGACGTCGATGCTCCGTGGCTGTTTCGCCCTGCTCAGGCGTCCGTCGAGGAACTCGCGGAGATCGTTCTCGATGCCCGGTTCGGCCTGCACCACGGCGTGCACGACGTGCCCGTAGTCGGCGTCGGGCAGCCCGACGACGACGGCGTCGCGCACCCCGGGGTGCGCGGTCAGCGCGGCCTCGACCTCGGCCGGGTACACGTTCGCGCCGCCGACGAGGATCATGTCCGAACGTCGGTCGGCCAGGTACAGGTAGCCGTCGGCGTCCAGCGAGCCCATGTCGCCGAGTGACTCCCAGCCGTCCCGCTCGCGCGCGGAGGCACCCAGGTAGTGGTACGTCGGCGCCCCGCCGGACCGCATCCAGATCTCGCCGGTGACGCCGGGGCCGAGCTCGCGGCCGTCGTCGTCGCGGACCGTGATCTCGCCGCGGGTGACCCGTCCGACCGAACCCGGGTGGGCCAGCCAGTCGCGGCCGTCGATCGCGGTACCGGCCTGGGACTCGGTGCCGGAGTAGATCTCGAGCACCGTCTCCGCGCCGACCCGGTCGATCCAGCCGCGCTTGACCTCCGGCGGGCAGGGCGCGCCGACGTGCAGCACGGTCCGCAGGGTGCTGAGGTCGCAGGCGGCCCAGTCCGCGTCGGGCAGGCGCAGCATCCGGCTCATCATGGTCGGCACCGCGTAGAGCCAGGTCACGCCGTACGCGGGGATCATCGACAGTGCCCGGGCGGCGTCGAACCGGCCCATGAGCACGACGTGGTGGCCCTGCAGCAACGCCATCAGCGTGAACATGAACGGGGCGTTGTGGTGCAGCGGTGCGGTGCAGCCGAACACGCCGTCGCGGTCGATGCGCAGCCCGTCGGCGCGGGCCAGGACCTGTTCGACGCAGGCGGCCTGACCGGCGACGATCACCTTCGGCGTGCCGGTCGACCCGCCCGAGGTGGGTGCCTTCCAGCTCGGCCCGATCACGTCGGGGAGCGGGCCGTCGGGGTACCCGTCGGCGTCGACCGGGGTGTCGACGACGAGCGCCGGCGCGGCGACCGCGAGCACCGCGTCGCGCTCGGCGGCGGGCAGCCGGGCCGACAGCGGCTGGGGCACCGCACCGATCTTCCACGCCGCGACCGAGCACTCGAGGTGCGCGGCGGTGTTCGGCAGCGCGATCGACACCAGGTCCCCGCGCCGGACCCCGCGGTCGGCGAACGCCCTGGCCAGGAGGTTGGTACGGGCGTCGAACTCCGCGCGGGAGCGCACCACGCCGGTACCGTCGGGGCTGTCCTCGGTGACCATGGGGCGGTCCGGGTCGGCGGCGACGAGCGCGCGCAGCCGGGCGGCGAGCGCGGTCGCGCCCGCGGGCACCTCGGGCTCGGGGAAGCGAGGTACGGGGGCAGGTGCGGTCATGCGGTCCTCCCGGTCGTTCCGGTGACGGCGGGGTCGAGCCGCTCGTCGTCGGGGACCGGACCGCGGGCGAGCACGTACCGGGCCGCCGCGAGCGAGACGAGCACGATCACCAGCGAGTACCCGACGACGGGCGCGATCGACCCGGTCGCGGCCAGCAGCGACTGCCCCACCAGCGGAGCGGTGCCACCGAACAACGTGCCGGCCAGCGCGTAGGACAGCGAGATCGCGGTGTAGCGCATCCGGGCGGGGAACGCCTCGGCCAGCATCCCGGCCAGGATCGCGTAGTACATCGTGTGCGGCAGCGTCGCGAGCGCCATGCCCAGCGCGGCCAGCCCGAAGCTCCCGGTGGAGATCAGCCAGAACATCACCGGGAACAGCGGGAGCTCGATCAGCAGCAGCGCGGTGACGACCGTCCGCGGGTTCCACCAGGTCGCCATGAACGCCCCGATCGGCTGCGTGAAGAACTGCACGGTGGAGCTGATCAGCACGACGTTGAGGAACACCTGCCGGTCGAATCCGAGGTCGTTGACCGCCCAGGACAGGGCGAACGTGTTCTTGAAGTACGCCGCCGCGGCCACCAGCGCGCACGCACCGACCGAGACGACCACCAGCGTGGTCCGTTCCCGGAGCAGCTCCGCGAGCGGGAACCGTGCCGTCGTGCCCCGTGCCCGCATCGCGACCAGCGCGGGGCTCTCCTCGATCCGCAGCCGGATCACCAGCCCGACGACGACCAGCGCCGCGGACACGAGGAACGGCACCCGCCACCCCCAGGAGAGGAAGGAGTCCTCCGGCAGCATCGCGACGAGCGCGAACGAGCCGGTGGCGAGCATCTGCCCGGCGGGGCTGCCCTGCTGGGCGAAGGCGCCGTAGAGGAGCCGGCGGTTCTTCGACGCGTGCTCCGAGGCGATCAGCACCGCGCCGCCCCACTCGCCGCCGACCGCGAGACCCTGCACCAGCCGGGCCACGACGAGCAGGACCGGTGCGAGGACGCCGATGTCGTCGTAGACCGGGAGCAACCCGATCGCGAGCGTGGAGACCCCCATCAGCAGCAGCGTCGCGACCAGGGCGGTCTTGCGGCCGAGCCGGTCACCGAGGTGGCCGAAGACGATCCCGCCGACGGGCCGGGCGAGGAACCCGACCCAGAACGTCGCGAACGAGGCCAGCACCCCCGCGGCGGGGGAGGCGTTCGGGAAGAACAGCGGCCCCAGCACCAGTGCCGCGGCGGTGCCGTAGATGTAGAAGTCGTACCACTCGATGGTGGTGCCGACGAACGAGGCGATACCCGCCTTGCGGCGCATCGACGGTGTGCTCGTGCTCAACCCGGTGCCCCCTTGCACTCGTCGCGCGCCCACGCCGTCGTGACCGCCGCCACGCAACGGTAGAACAGCATTGCGACGTCATCGGGACGCTCTGGCTTCCGTTCCTGTCGGGCGGTCGACATGATGGCGCGGTGGAGCTACGGCAGCTGGAGTCGTTCGTCCTCGTCGCCGAGGAGCTGCACTTCGGGCGGGCCGCGGCCCGGTTGCAGGTCTCGGGACCGCCGCTGTCCCAGCAGATCCGCCGGCTCGAACGGGAGGTCGGCACGACGCTGTTCGACCGGCACACCCGTGCCGTCGCGCTCACCCCGGCGGGCACGGCGTTCCTGCCCCGGGCCCGTCGCGCCCTCGCCGCCGCGGACGAGGCGAAGGAAGCCGCCCGCGAGGCGGCCGCCGGCGGGACCGGGTCGGTCCGGCTCGGGTTCGCCGGGCCCAGCTCGAACGCCTGGCTGTACCGGACCGCCCGCCGGTTCCGCGCGCACCGTCCCCGTGCCCGGCTGGTGCTGGTGACCGGCCGGTTCTCCGGTGAGCTGGCCGAGGACCTGCGCGCCGACCGGGTCGACGCCGCACTGATCCGCACCCCGGTCGACGCCGACGGCCTGGTCGTGCACGAGATCGACCGGCACCGGCTCGTCGCCGCGCTGTCCGAGGAGCACCCGCTCGCCGGGCGGGAGGTGATCGGCCTCGCCGAGCTGGCCCACGACCCGTTCGTCGCTTATCCGGCACGTCGGATGGCCGTCATGCGGACCTCGGTCGACGCCGCGTGCCTGCACGCGGGGTTCCTGCCGCGCATCGAGCAGGAGGCCCCCGAGACCCACACCCTGCTGTCGCTGGTGGGTGCCGGTGTCGGGGTGGGGCTGGCGCTGGAGGCGACGGCCGAGCTGCGCACGCCGGGGGTGGTACTGGTGCCGCTGACCGACCCGCCGGAGGTGCCGCTGGCGCTGGCGTGGAAGGCGGGCACGGTGAACCCGGTGCTGGCGGCGTTGCTGCAGGCGGCCGGTGTGGGTGGGGCGGCCGTGCGGGGTGTCGGGTCGGGCTGACACCCCGCACGGCCGTTCTGCCTGCTCAGCCGCCGACGCCGGCCCGGGCCATGTAGTCGATCATCGCCTGGTCCGGGCCTCCCGCCGCGGCCACCTCGCCGGGGTTCTCGTCCCGCAGCCGGTACAGCTGCCGGCGCAACGACTCGTCGCCGTGGTGGAAGGCCGCCAGCAGCTCCGACCACCGCGCCGCGAGCGCCTGCACGCGCGGCTCCGACGGGTCGGTGCCGGCGTCCATCTCGGCCCGGACGGCGGCGATCAGCCCCGGCCACGCGGCCGCGGTCGTCTCGCCCTCGGCACGTCGCGCCCGGAGCGCGGCGACCTGCTCGGGAGTGAAGTACTGCGCGAAGGTGTCGTTCACCCTGCTCACCTCGTCGATCATCATCAACACGTCCGACGGGTCGGGGTCCGGAGCCTCCCGGAGCCGGTCGACGACCGCCGCGAGCGTGCCCCGCAGGGCGTGCAGCGCGGCCAGTCTTGCGTCGACCTGGTTCAGGTGCGCGGTGAGGACCTCGGCAAAGGACCCCGACGACAGCAGCCCGCCGATGGCGTCCAGCGGCAGCCCCAGCTCCCGCAGAGCGACCACCTGGTAGACGCTGCGGACATCCTGGTCGTCGTAGACCCGGTGACCCGAGGACGTCCGTGCCGACGGCACGACCAGTCCCCGCTCCTCCCAGTGGTGCAGGGTGCGCACCGTCAGCCCGGTCGCCCGGGCCAGCTCGCCGACCTTCACCCCGTGCCCCTCCCCGTCGCACCGCCACGTCGTGGCGGCATGATGGACGGTGCCGCCTCACGTCGCGTGAGGTGCAAGCCCCGACCGGCACCGTTCTGCCGCGACACGCCGGACTTGGCGACACGCCGGTCACGAATTCACCCCCGCGGGTGGTCGGGCTCCGTCCACGGGTCGGGCATCCCGTCACGCTTCGCGTCCGTCGCCCCGTCCGTGGGGACGGAGGGTGTCCGGCGTCCAGGACGAACCCGTTCCGTCCGGTTCACACCACACGTTCGGTACCCGTGGTGACCGTGTCACCCGGTGGTGTCGTTCGCGTATCCCCGCCGGTGAGCACCTGCCTACTGTCCGCTTGCCGTGACGCACAGGCGTCCCGGTGGTGCTCACGGGAATCGTGAGGCACGTCCGTCCCACCGGACACGATCGGGGAGAACGACATGCGCAGGAAGCTCGCGGTCACCGGCGTCGCCGTCATCGCCACCATGGTGGCCTTCAGCCCGCTGGCGTCGGCTGCGCCCGCGCCGAAGGACGACGACGGTGACTCCTTCGTCCAGGACGTCGGCAACACCAGGGGCGACCAGTTCGGCCTGGTGAACCTGGACGACGTCAACGTCCTCAACAACGCGAACATCTGCCCGGGCATCAACGCGACCCTGGGCAACGTCCTCGGGATCCTCGGTGGCGGCGCGGCCCAGACCCGGGACAACCCCACGAAGTGTGACTGACCCGCACACGCCTCCGCCCCCTGCACCCCGCCGCCACGGGGTGCAGGGGGCGGTTCCGTGCCGGGGTGGGATCAGTGGAAGACGTAGTCCGACGGCTCGACACGGCGGGTGCGCTCGTCGTACTCGCGCATGTAGCCGGGCCAGTTGGTGACGATCCGCCCGGTGTCGTCGCGGTACCAGGAGTCGCACCGGGTCCACGCGGTGCCGGGGAACCGGGCCTGGATCTCCTCGTCGTAGGCCCGCTCGACCTCGGGGCGGACCTCCATGCCGGACGCGCCGCGCCGGGCCGCCTCCTGCAGGGCCTCGCGGACGTAGCGGACCTGGTGCTCCAGGTACCGGATGATCGAGCCGCCCGAGGTGTTGGTGTTGGGGCCGTAGAGCACGAACAGCGACGGGAACCCGGGCACGGTCATCCCCAGGTAGGCGTGCGCGCCGTCGGACCACTCGGTGCGCAGCGACCGCCCACCCGGACCACTGATCTCCATCGGGAACATGAAGTCGGTCGCCGCGAAGCCGGTGCCCCAGATGATGGTGTCGACCTCGTGCAGCGTGCCGTCCTCGGTGCGCACCCCGGTCGGCTCGATCGCGGCGATCCGCGACGTCTCGACCTCGACGTTGGGCCGCTGCAGCGCGGGCAGCCAGTGTGAGCTGAACAGGATGCGCTTGCAGCCGAAGGTGTAGTCCGGCCAGACCTTGCGGCGGACCTCCGGGTCGCGCAGCTGGGCCCGCATGAACAGCGTCGACCAGAGCCGCCCCAGCCGTCCCCAGGTGGCGGGGTGGCGGATCATCAGCGTCAGCGTCTCGCAGTACTCGGTGATGAACCGACGGCGCGCGGCCTGCAGGCCGGGCACCCGGGCGATCGCGGCCCGCCACCACGCCGGGAACCTCCGGTTCCGCCGCGGCAGGAACCAGTTCCCGGATCGCTGGAACACCGTCATGTGCCCCACCTCGGGGGCGATCGCCGGCACGAACTGCACGGCGCTGGCGCCGGTCCCGATCACGGCGACGCGGCGTCCGCGCAGGTCGTGGTCGTGGTCCCAGCGCGCGGAGTGGAACATCGTCCCGGTGAAGGAGTCGACTCCGGGCAGGTCGGGGGAGACCGGCCGGTTGAGTTGCCCGGTCGCGACGATCAGCACGTCGCAGGTCCAGGTGCGGCCGTCGTCCGCGGTGACCGTCCACGGTCCGTCGGCCTCGTCGCGGCGGGCGTCGACGATCCGCACACCGGTCTGCACCAGCTCGTCGATCCCGAACTCGGCGGCGACGCCGCGCAGGTAGGCCAGGATCTCCGGCTGCGGTGAGCAGAGCCGCGACCAGTCGGTGCGCTGGGCGAACGAGTACGAGTACAGGTGGCTCGGGACGTCGCAGGCCGCGCCCGGATAGGTGTTGTGCAGCCACGTGCCGCCGATGCCGTCGGCGGCGTCGACGATCGTTACGTCGCGGATGTCGTGGGCGCGCAGCTCGATCGCGGCAGCGATGCCACCGAATCCGGCGCCGACGATGAGAACGCTCGGTGCGTGCATGGGACCTCCCTGTCGCCGCCGGTCACGGTAACGATCGCCCGCGGGGCCCCGGGGGCCCGTCCCGGCCCGCGCGGGCCGTCTGCCACCTCACATTCCGGACACGTGCGGGGCGGCGCGGATCGGAGCACAGTGGAGGGTGAGAGGCCGACACCGGGCCGGCCGGGAACGGAGCACAGTGATGAGCACCGTCGTCGTCGGCGTGGACGGATCGGACGCGGCCCTGGACGCCGTCGCCTGGGCGGCTCGCGAGGCCGCCACCCGGCACGCCGACCTGCTGCTCGTACAGGCCTTCGACGTGGCCCGTCTCTACGCCGACGCCGCCGTCGCACCCCTGCTCGACGACGTCGAGACCTCGATCCGCGAGGAGTCCCGCGCGACCCTCGACGCGGCCCGGCACACCGCCGCGCAGGCCGCACCCGAGGTCGCGGTCGACCTCGCGGAGGACCGGCGGGCGCCGTCGACGGCGCTGGTCGAACGGTCCGCCACGGCCGAGCTGCTGGTGCTCGGGTCCGCCGGGCGCGGTGCGATGGGCACCGCGCTGGGATCGGTGACCCTGGCGGTGGCCTCGCACGCCCAGTGTCCGGTCGTCGTCGTGCGCGACACCTCGTCGGAGGGACCGGTGCTGGTCGGCGTCGACGGTGGTCCGCTGTCCGACGCGGCCCTGGAGCACGCCTTCGCCGCGGCCTCCGAGCACGGCACCGGCCTGGTCGCCCTGTACGCCTGGCACGACGGCCGCTCCCCGGCACTGCGTGCCGCCGGGGTCTTCGACCGGTTGCGCGACGCCGAGGAGCGCGCGCTCGCCGAGCGGCTCGCGGGCTGGTCGGAGCGCTATCCCGACGTCGCCGTGGAGCGGGTGATCGAGCGCGAGGAGCCGGGGCGGGCGCTGGCCCGGCGCAGTGGTGCGGCGCGGCTGGTCGTCGTCGCCACCCGGGGTCGTGGCGGGTTCACCGGGCTGCTGCTGGGGTCGACCGGTCTGGCCCTGGTCCAGCGTGCGGACTGCCCGGTGATGCTGGTCGGTCCGGCCGCCGCGACGTGAGCGCGGCGCCCCACGTCGGGTGCTCTCCTCAGCCGTGGTGGCGGTAGTCGACGATCGCCCGGTCGGTGCACGCTCCGCAGTCGGCGCCGACGAACTGTGCGGCGGCGGCCGTGTCTCCGCGCAGCTGGTAGTCCAGCCAGGCGGTCAGCAGACCGCGGAACCGGCCTCCGTCGGGGAGCGGCTCGAAGTGGCCGACCCCGGCGAACTCGGCGTAGGCCGCCTCGACCTGGGGGGTGTTCTCGTAGAACGGCTCCACGATCAGCTCCGGCTGCACCGTCGTGTCCCGCTCGCCCGCCAGGTACAGGATCGGGCCCCGGATGCGCTGCGGCACCGCCAGCGGCCCCGGCTGCACGGCGACGGTGGTCGTGATCAGCGGGTCGGCCGCGGCGACCATCGCACCGGCGCCCCCTTGCGAGTGCCCGGTGGCGGCGATCGCCGAGGTGTCGACCCGCTGGTAGTAGGGGCTGCCGGGGTCGGCGTCGGCCCGCACGAGCGTGCGCGCGCCCGCGAGCATCTCCTGCCCGCTGTTGGCCAGCGGGGTGTTGGCGGCGGTGACGAGGTAGCCGTGCGAGGCGAGGTGGATCAGCAGGCCCCGGTAGACGGCGGGGATGCCGCCGGTGCCGTTGCCCCAGGTCACGACCGGGTGCCGGGTGCCGGGTGGACCGAGGTCGGCGGGCCGGAACACGGTGTGGGTCGCCCCGATCTCCTCGGTGACCTCCTCCGGACCCGGCGCGCTCCAACGGTCGATCGGAGCGGTCGTGGTCGTGGTCGCGGTGTGTGCGATCCGACCGGTCGCGGCGGTCGCGGGCTGTGCGGCCGCGACCGGGCCGAGCAGGGCGCCGACGCACAGCACCGCGGTGAGCAGGGGAGTGACACGCACGCTTGTTCCTCCGTCGGGTGATGCCGGGCGCGACCGTGATAAGCAAAGATAGCCAACGTTACTTATACGGTCGAGTGTGGCCTGCCGTACATGGACCACCCAGTAGGGTGGCGAGGTCGAGCGGAAGAGGTGACGGTCGCGGTGGCAGAGTCGGTGTCGGACGCGGTGGGCGCGGAGCGCACACCGACGACGATTGCGGAGGGTGTGTTCTTCACGACCCCACCCGCCCTGCCCCGAGGTCGACACCGGCTCAGCCGCGAGGAGGTCTACACCAAGCGCCGGGAGCGGATGATGATCGCCGCGACCGAGCTGCTGGCCGGCGACGGCTACCGCAACATCGGCGTCCGCGAGATCTGCGCCCGTGCCGGGGTGTCCCTGACGGCCTTCTACGAGGTCTTCTCGGACAAGGACGAGTGCATGTTCGCGGCCTTCGACCGGTTCGTGAACGTGATCGTCGGCGGCTTCGCCGAGGTCCACTACCGCTCCGACGACTGGACCTCGATCATCCGGCACTTCACGCTCGTCTACCTGGACCTGCTGGGCCGCGACATCGTCGTGGCCCGTGCCTTCCTCGTGGAGCTCGAACCGCTGGGCCGGGAGGCCCGGCACCGGAACCGGCTCGCGATGCAGGGCATCGCGGCGCTGCTGGAGGTGCGCCGCCGGGAGTGGGCGGGCGGTGTCGAGGACGATCTGGAGTCCGAGGTGTTCCTCGTGGTCGTCTACGCGTTGCGTCAGCTCGCGGTCGACATCCTCGACGCCCCGAACCCGTCCTTCGACGGCTGCGCCAACCGCTGGACACCCTGGCTCGCCCGTCTGCTGCCCCCGCCGACCGGGTGAGGCCGCGGTCGGTCGGACGCGCACCTCAGCACGCATGCTCGAGGAACCAGGCGTAGGTGTCGGCGAGCCCGTCGCGCAGCTCGACCGTCGGCTGCCAGCCGAGTCCCCGGATCCGGGTGGTCTCCAGCAGCTTGCGGGGCGTCCCGTCCGGACGCCGTCGGTCGGGCACGATCAGCCCCCGGAAGCCGACCACGCCCGCGATCATCGCGGCCAGGTCGCTGATCGCCACGTCGAACCCGCTCCCGACATTGATCGGTTCGGGATCGTCGTAGTGGTCGAGCAGGTGGATCACCGCGCTCCCCAGGTCGTCGGCGTGCAGCAGCTCGCGGCGCGGCGTGCCCGAACCCCACAGCTCGACGGTGCCCGCACCGTGGCGCTCGGCGTCGTGCAGCCGCCGGATCAGCCCGGGGACCACGTGTGAGTCGTGCGGGTCGAAGTTGTCCCCCGGCCCGTAGAGGTTCGTCGGCATCGCCGAGATCCACGGCAGCCCCAGCTGGTTGCGGACCGCCCTGACCTGCATCAACCCGGCGATCTTGGCGACGGCGTAGGCCTCGTTGGTGGGCTCGACCGAGCCCTGCAGCAGGCTGGACTCCCGGATCGGCTGCCCGGCGAACTTCGGGTAGGCGCACGACGAGCCGAGGAACAGCAGCCGTCGGACCCCGGCCCTGGCCGCCGCGTCCATCACGTTGACCTGGATCTGCAGGTTCTCGGAGATGAAGTCCGCGGGCCGGGAGCTGTTCGCCAGGATGCCGCCGACCCTCGCCGCGGCCAGCACCAGCGCCGTGGGACGCAGGTCGAGCAGATGCTCGAACACCGCCGCCCGGTCGCGCAGGTCGAGCTCGTCGCTGGTGGCACCCACGACGTCGGTGAACCCGGCCGCCTGCGCGGCCCGGACGACCGCGGAGCCGGCCAGACCGCGTCGCCCGGCCACGTACAGGCGTGCGTCACGAGGCAGCATCGAGACCCTCCACGACCAGGCGGGTCGCACGCGGAGCGGGCTGCTCGGCGTCGACCATGATGCGGGCGAGTTCCGGGGCGGTGACCCGGGGCGTCCACCCGAGCTCGTCGTGGGCCTTGCCCGGATCCCCGACGAGCGCGTCGACCTCGGAGGGGCGGAGGTAGGACCGGTCGAACCGGACGTGCTGGCGCCAGTCCAGGTTCACGTGGTCGAAGCAGAACCGGGCGAAGTCGCGGACGGTGTAGGCGGTGCCGGTGGCGAGGACGTAGTCGCCGGGCTGGTCGGCCTGGAGCATCCGCCACATGCCCTCGACGTACTCGGGTGCGTAGCCCCAGTCCCGGACGGCGTCGAGGTTGCCGAGGTGGAGGTGTTCCTGCAGGCCCGCGGAGATGCGGGCGGCGGCGCGGGCGATCTTGCGGGTCACGAAGGTCGGCCCGCGTCGGGGGGACTCGTGGTTGAACAGGATGCCGTTGACGGCGTAGATGCCGTGCGCCTCGCGGTAGTTGCGGGTGATCCAGTAGCTGTAGACCTTGGCCGCACCGTAGGGGGAGCGGGGGTGGAAGGGCGTGTACTCGTTCTGCGGCGGCGGACTGGCACCGAACATCTCCGAGCTGCTGGCCTGGTAGAAGCGGCAGTCGAGCCCGACCATGCGGATGGCCTCGAGCAGGCGGGTGGTGCCCATGCCGGTGGTGTTGCCGGTGAACTCGGGTTCGTCGAAGGAGACGCGCACGTGGGACTGGGCGGCGAGGTGGTAGATCTCGCGGGGGTGGATCTTCTCGATCAGCGTGACGAGCCGGGAGGCGTCGGTCAGGTCGCCGTAGTGCAGGAACAGCCGGGCATCGGGCTCGTGCGGGTCCTGGTAGAGGTGGTCGATGCGGCTGGTGTTGAAGGTGGAGGCGCGGCGGATGAGGCCGTGCACCTCGTAGCCCTTGGCGAGGAGCAGCTCTGCCAGGTACGAGCCGTCCTGGCCGGTGATGCCGGTGATCAGCGCGCGGGGCGGGGTGTGGGACATCGGGACTCCTGAAGGGGTCAGGCGGTCCGCTGGATGAAGACCATCCACATGGACCGCAGGGGCGGAGGGGTGATCGCCGCGACGGCGCGGAACGCCGACCAGGCCAGCACCGACCGGCCGACGTAGGCCGGTTCGCTGTCGTGGGTGTAGGAGCAGTGGCGGAAGGACGTCTCGGGGAACCAGCGGCGCAGGTCGGCCGCGGTGTTCATCCGGTACGCCGTCGGGAAGGTGTCGCGTTCCTGTTTGCCCGGCTGCACCCGGGCCAGGACCCTGCGGTGCAGCCGGTCGGGGACCAGCCGGGCCGGCAGGGCGATCGACCCCCAGCGGTTGGGGGTGCGGGCACAGATCCAGCCCCCGACCCGCAGCACCCGGGTGAGCTCGGCGGCGGTCCGGGCCGGGTACCGGACGTGCTCGAGGACGAAGTCGGCCACCACCGCGTCGACCGAGGCGTCCGGCAGCGGCAGGAACCCGTCGGGCCCGATCACGTGGGCGCGGTCCAGCGTCGGGTTGGTGGTGACGACCGGGTCGACGTCGGCGCCGACCAGCGCCCCGACCCTGCCGCGCAGTCGTCGCAGCTCCCGGCGGTGCTCGACGGGGTCCTCGACGAAGCAGCCACGGCCCGCACCGAGGTCCAGGACCACGTCGTCCGGCCCGACGAGGGCCCGGACCCGCTGGTAGAACTCCACCGCCCCGTCGAGCCGGGAGAACCCGCCGGCACCGAGCTCGGGCAGCGTGCGGTGTCGGTGGCGTTCCAGCCGTCCGGTCGCCTCCTGCGGGGCCCTCATCGGGACCTCCCGGGCAGGGCACGACGGGCGCGGTGCCGGTAGCGGCCGGTGTCCCCGGGACGGTCCGGGTCCGGCTCCAGCACGTCCGGGTCCCGTGTCGGGGCGGCGGTCGGTTCCGTGTCCCGGTCGGAGGCGTGCCCTCCGGTGTCGACCGACCCCATCGGCGTCACGTGCACGGCGCCCAGCTCGTCGACCGCCGCGGTCAGCTCGTCGGCGCCGGTGGAGTCGGTGCGGCACACCAGCAGGACACCGTCGGCGAGGCGGGCCAGCTCGACCGCCTCGGAGGACTCCCGGACCGCGGGGCCGTCGACGAGCACCACGTCGTAGCGCTCACGCAGCAGCGCCAGCACCCCGGCCATGGCCGGGCCCTGAAGATCGGCCCCGAGCCCGGCACCGGGGCCGCCGGCCACCAGTACGTCGACCCCGGCCGCGTCCCACCGCAGCATCGCGTCCCCGAGCGTCGCCCGGCCCGCGAGGACCTCGGCCAGACCCCGGTCGGGGGGGCAGACCGAGGAGCCCGGCGATCCCGGGGTTCCGCAGGTCCGCCTCGACCACGGCCACCCGCTCGGTGCCGGCGAACGCCGCGGCCAGGGCCAGCGCGGTGGTCGTGCGGCCCTCTCCGCGCACGGCGCTCGCCACGGCCAGCACCGCCCGGTTGCCGCCACGGGCGGTCACCGCGGTGCGCAGGCGGCGGGCACCGTCGGTGACCTCGGGGGAGCCGAGCCGGCTCCCGTCGCGTGCCCGCCGGGGGTGCACCGGCAGCCTGCCGAGCAACGGTGCCCCGCTGAGGGCGGGCAACCGGTGGCCGACCCTGCGGTCGGTCGTGTGCCGGACCAGGGCCACCCCCGCCGCGACGATCAGCCCCGCGACGGCGGCGACCGGCGCCGTCGTCGCGAGCCCCGGTGACGAGGGCCGGACGGCCGGGCGCGCCGGGTCGACGGTCTCCAGCTGCACGCCGGAGCGGGCGGACCGTTCCAGCTCCCCGACGACGGCGACCAACCGGCCGGCGACGGCGTTCGCCGTCTCCGCGTCCTGTACCGGATCCGGGCCGGACACGGTCAGTGACAGCACGGTCGACTCCGGCGCCGCGGTGACGGAGATCCGGCCCGCCAGGTCCTCGGCCGGTTCGGCCCGGCCCTGCTGCTCGACCACCGGCACGAGCACCCGGTGGGAGGTCGCGAGCGCGCGGTAGGAGGCGATGCGGTCCTGGGAGAGCAGCGTGCCCTGGTAGGCCGACGTCGAATCGTCGCCGGAGGCGCGGGCGGTGACGTAGATGCTGGTCGTCGCGTCGTAGGTGGGCGGGACGAACAGGGCCGCCAGCGCCGCCAGCAGGACGCCGAGGAGCGCTCCGGCGAGCAGCAGACGGCGGTGGGCGGACAGGACGTGCAGCAGGGTCGCGGAGGTCATACGAGGGCCTTCCCGGAGGGGACGGGCGTCGCGGAGGACGCGTGGAGCCCCGCCAGGCGGGCGGGGGCGGTGTAGAGGTAGAGGTCGGCGAGCTGGTTTTCGACCAGGCCTCCGACGAGCCAGGCCGCGACGCTCACCCCGAGGGCGAGGGACAGACCCTCGTACCGGCCGCGCAGGGCGTGGGCGTCGGCGAGCATCCCGGCGGCGGACAGGACGAAACCGACCAGCAGCAGCACCCCTCCGGCGGCGACGAGCTGCACCCAGATGGAGTGGCCCTGGGGCAGGACGGCCAGCCCGACCCCGGTGACCGGGCTGTGCCGGGCGTCGTCGACGGCCTGCTGCAGGATCGAGGCCCGGATCGTGTCGCTGGCCTGCGCCGAGGCCGAACCGGTGATGCGCAGCTGCGACGCCACCGTGGGCAGCCGGTCGCCCGCGACGAGCACGGTGACGAGTCCGGCCGCGACGACCAGGAGCCCCGGTCCGAGCAGACGCACGCGTGCCCACCGGTCGGTGACCAGGACCCCCAGCGCCCCCAGGACCGCCAGCACGGTCCCGCCGCGGGACTGCGCGACGACCAGACCGCCGACGAGGGCGGCGATGCACAGCAGCGCGGCGCCGCGGTGCCGACCGTGCAGTGTCCGGTGCACCGCCAGGGGCAGGGCGAGGGCCGAGGCGATGGCCAGGTGGTTGGGCTGGACCGAGAGCCCGGTCTGCCTGCCCCCGACGTCGACGGCGTCGATCAGGTTCGCCGAGATCGAGGTCAGCCCGGTGGCGTCGCCGACCGCGACCAGCGCGTTCACCGCGGCCCCGAGCAGCCAGGCCGCGCACAGGCGCCCGATCAGCTGCGGTCGCCCCGGTGCCGCCACGCAGACGGCCAGGGGCAGCGCGAACGCGGCGACCAGCCACTGCAGGCCCGCGACCAGGCCCAGCACCGGCGCAGCACCGATCTCGTCGGCGGAGGGCACGTGGTCGGGGAGATAGCGTCCGGCCAGGTAGGCCCCGGTGGGGTGGAACAGGACCGAGGTGACCGTCGCGAGCGCGATCGCGGCGCTCAACGGCCACACCCAGGCCGGTACCACCAGTGGCCGGCATCGCAGGCACGCGTCGACGGCCAGCGCCAGGCAGGCCGCGGCCAGCAGGAGCGGGGCCGGCTTGAACGGGCTCCAGCCCAGGGCGTTCCACGGTGCGCTGAGCACCGCGGCGGCCAGCAGCAGCTCTCCGATGCGTGCGGCGGCGGTACCCGCCCGCGGGTCCGGGCCGGTCATCGGAGGTCCCCCAGGTGTACCGGGACCGCACCGCGCTCGGCGGGGACGAGCAGCACGTCGTAGTGCTCGTCGACCGGCGGGCGCGGGCCGGCGGGCTGCAGCTGCGTCCCGAGCCGCAGCACGAGGTACCCGCCGCCCACGAGCTGTTCGAGCACCCGGTCCAGCCGCGGTGTGTCGGGCATCCGTTCCACCAGCAGGATCGGCCGGTCGCGCAGGATGATGTCCAGGGCCGACTCCAGGATCCCGGCCTCCGCCCCCTCCACGTCGAGCTTGACCAGGTCACGGCCGGTGATGAGATGCCGGGCGGACAGGGTCGGGACGGTGAGCGAGCGCCGTGCGGCGCGGTCGGCGGTCCCTTCGGTGTGCCCGCGCAGGTAGGACCCGGTCGGTGCCGCGGAGAACGACTCCTGGTCGGGCAGCGCCAGGTACAGCGACGAGGGAGCACCCTGTCCCACCGCGGCCGCGGTCAGCACCGCACCGTGGCCGAGCCCGTTGAGCTCGAGGTTGCGACGGGTGGCGCGGGCGGCCTCGGGGTTGGCCTCGACCGCGAGATAGCCCCCCACCGGGGCCGCCGCGGCGCCGACCGTGGTGTACCAGCCGATGTTGGAGCCGATCTCGAGGACCGCGGTCGCCCGGCTGCACAGCAGCCGCCACCAGGCGGCCTCCCCGGGCTCGTAGCCCTGCTCCCCGAACCAGTACAGCGTCCGTTCGAGCCGTGCCCCCACGACGTGCAGGCGGATGCCGCCGCTGCCGGGGACCGTGACGACGGTCTGGTGCAGCGGCCGGTGGAACAGCAGCCGCGTCACCGGCGCCCAACGGGGGTCGGTCCTGCCGTCGTCGGTGATCCAGTGTCGGTGCGCCCAGTCGACGGTGCGGCCGGGCACCGCACGGAGCAGCCGGGCGAGCAGCCGGCGGGCACGGACCCTGGACCGGCCGACGAAGGAGAGCCTCGGGCCGGTCATCGGGCACCGCCCGGTGTCCTGCGCAGCTCCCGGCGGACGACCGCGGCGGTCCCGAGCAGGACGACCGCGGCGACGACGGCCAGCGCCCACGCGGCCCCCGCGGCGCCGCCGAGCACACCGCCGAGCGCGGTCCCGGCCACCACGACGGTGCTGCGGCACAGGTGCAGCGCGAGCGAGACCCGACCGCGCCGCGTGCCGTTCAGCAGGGCCATCGCGGGCATGCACCACGCGAGCAGTCCGGTCTGCAGAGCCACCGGCAGCGCGAGCGGCGCGTAGCCGGACCACCGCGGGAACAGCAGCTGCATCAACGGGCCGGCCAGCGCCGCGACCACGGCGACGCCGACGACGACCGGGGCCACCTGGCGGACCACCTGTCGGTGGACCGTGCGCAGGGACGTACCGCCGGGGCCCTGTGCGGCCGTGGCCACCGTCGGGGTCGCCAGGACCAGCATGGCCCCGAGCACGACGGTGGCGGGCTGGGAGACGAGCAGCTGCACGGCACGCAGCCCGCCCGCGTCGGCGGGACCGAGGACCAGCCCCACCGTCGCGAGCACCAGGAACAGCTCGACCTGGGCGACGACCGCCACGGCGGTGAACCAGCCGGCGATGTCCCCACTGGCCCGCATCCAGGGGCCCGGGGGCGACGGCAGGCCGTCGACCCCGGCCAGGCAGAGCAGCGCCAGCACCCCGGCCAGCGCGCCCGCACCCCAGGAGAGCGCCAGCAGCGGGAGGCCGACCGGGCCGGCCGAGACCTGTCCGAGCGCCCAGTGCCCCAGCACCAGGGTGGCACCCTGGACCACGGCCCACACCGAGTCGAGTGTCAGCGCGGCGCCGGGTCGTCCCCCGGCCAGGAAGGTGGAGCGGCCGACGTCCTGGACGAGGCTGAACACCACACCGGGCAGCAGCCACACCAGCGTGCCGTCGATCACCGCGGCCAGCACGAGCAGGGCCGCCACCGCGGGAAGGGTGCCCCACCACGCCAGCCCCAGGGCGGAGCGGGCCAGTGGCGCCCTGCGGTGCGGTTCGACGGCGGGCAGGTGGACGAGCAGGGAGGAGCCGATGAGCCCGCGGGCACAGGCGAGCACGACGGTCACCCCGGCGAACCCGACGGCGAAGGTGCCGAAGGCGTCGGGGGCGAGGAACAGCGATGCCAGGTAGACGGTGGCGACGTTGGTCCCGGCGTTGACGAGCTGGGAGCTGATGCCCAGGACGGTGGGGAGATGGTGCCCGAGTCCGACGGGCCGGGCCGTGCGCAGGGTCTCGGGCATCATGCGACCCCGCTCCGGCACAGGCGGTCGAGCCAGCCGAGGTATCCCGCGTGGGCCTGCGCGGCCGAGCAGCGTTCGCGGGCGTGGTCCCGGCCGCGGTGGCCCAGCTCGGTGGTGTCCTGGCCGATCAGCCGTTCGATCGCGCTGAGCAGCGCGCCGGGGTCACCCGGCCCGACGACGACGCCGGCCTCCGCGGTACGCAGATCGGCCGCGGCGGGGCTGCGCGCGTCGGTGGCGGCCACGATCGGCCGGCCGGCGGCGAAGTAGGAGGTCAGCTTGCTGGGTGCGCAGGTCTCGCGCAGACCGGGGCGCTCGTGGAGCAGCAGCACGTCGGCGGCGGCGAGCACGTCGGGGAAGTCGTCCTCGGGGACCGGCGGCAGCAGCCGGATCCGTGAGCATCCCTCGGCGGCCCGGGCGATGCGGGCCCGCTGGTTGCCGTCGCCGACCAGGACGAACTCGACCGGCACGTCCCAGCCCTCGGCGAGCCGGGCCGCCTCGACGACCCCGTCGAGCCCTTGCTTGGCCCCCATGTTCCCGGCGTGCATCACGACGTGCCGGTCGGGCCGCAGCCCCAGCCGGGAGCGGACGGTGTCGCGGTCGCGGACCGGGCCCGCGACGTGGGTCCAGTTGTGCACCACGTCGACGTCCGCACCGGGGATCCCCTGGGCGACGAGCCGGTCGCGCAGCACCTCGTGCACCGTGAGGATCCCGTCGGCGCGACGCAGCAGCGCGGTCTCGGTGCGGGTGACCAGGTCGGCCAGCACGTGTCGGGCCCGCGGGCCGACGCTGCTCAGGGGGCCGCGCGCCCCGCCGAGCTCGTGGGCACCCGCGCCGTAGAGGTCCTGGACGACGACCCCGAGCGCCGTCGTCCGTCCGGCCCGGCGGCCGCGGCGGCGCTGCACCTGCGCGGCGGCCACGCCGAGCAGGGCGGGGCTCACCGCGACCACGACGTCGGGCGGATCGGGAACGACCCTCGCCGCGGCCGTGGCGAACACGGCTTCCATCGCGATGCGGCCCATCGGGCCGCCGTCGCGGGGGACGGGGTGGGGCACCCGGGTGATCCGCACCGGCCCGTCCCACTCCTGACGGCGGACCCGGCAGCCGTCCTCGCTTCGCCACCGGGGGTAGTGTGGAAACCCAGTAACGACAGTTATCTGGTGTCCGGCTTCTGCGAAGGCGTGCGCCATACCTGTCGTGTACGGAGCGATTCCGGTCGGCTCCGGAGAGTAGTTGAGGCCCACTATCAGGATGTCAAGGCGCTTCATATGGGCCTCCTGCTTACGGGTCGTTCGGGTGGGGTGGGGGCGTTTGCCCTGCGAGGAGGACTGATCCCTTGATGTCCTTGTCGACGGTAACTGTCGCTACGTTAACAGTGAAGTGGCGGTCGACACAGTTGCTCCGCGATGTTTACGTTTCCTTTCCGGGTGTCTCCGGAAGGGTCCGGGTTGTCGCTCATGCTTGCTGATGTGGTCGAGAACGGGCATTATCTTTATAAGCAGTAACGACTGTTACTGATAGTCTCGTTGCTCGAACAGGGAGTCACGATGCCGTTCGGAGTCCGGTCCCGGCGCCTGCGTACCGCGTGCGCGCTGCTCGCGGCCGCCCTGCCGTGGGCGGTGCGTCGTCCGATCCTGGTGCACGTACTGGGCCACAGCATCCATCCCACGGCCAGGGTCGGCTTCTCCCTGGTGGACGTCGGTCACCTGGAACTCGGGCCCGGGGCCGAGATCGGTCATCTGAACGTCGTCCGGGGGCTGGACCGGGTCACCCTCGGAAGGTCGGCGGTCCTGGCCCACCTGAACTGGGTCAACGCCGTCCGGCGGGACCGCGGTTTCCTCCAGGGGGTCGACCGGTCACCGGAGCTGGTCCTCGGCCCGTGCGCCCGCATCATGGTGCTGCACCTGCTGGACTGCACGGCCCGGATCGAGCTCCGGGAGCGGGCGACGGTCGCCGGCTACCAGTCGCTGCTGATGACCCACTCGTTCGACCCGGCGACCCACAGCCAGACCGCGCAGCCGATCGTGGTGGGGGAGCGCACCGTCCTCGCGGCACGGGTCACGGTGTTGCCGGGGGCGGAGGTCGCGGGGCACAGTCTCGTCGCGGCCGGTGCGGTCGTGGTCCGCCCGCTGCACGGGAGCCACCACCTCTACGGCGGTGTCCCCGCGAGGGCGCTGGGCACCCTCGCCCCGGACACGGGGTTCCTCGTGGCCGACGAGGAGATCGCCCGATGAGCGGGGTGTCCGAGTCGGAGCTCTCCGAGATCTACGGTCGGCTGCAGGAGCACGTGGCGTCCGGGGGGTCGCCACTGGGGCATCTGCTGCACAACCCCGGGGACGTCCTGCGGGCCGTGCGCGCGATCGCGGCGTTGCCCGTGCTGGAAGCCCGCTTCTCCGCGGGCCCGGACGGCCGGGCACTGCGTGCGGTCTTCCGCGAGGGACGTGTCCGGTTCGGGCGTTGGGAGCATCGTTCGGTCGTCGTCCTGCCCGACCGGGTCGAGGACGTCGGGTCCGGACGGCCCAACCGCACCCTGCGCCGCCAGGTACGCCACGCGACCGCCGCCGGACTGCGGTGCGAGACCGTCGACGATCCCGACGAGCGACGCCGGCTGGTGGCCCTGGCCGACGAGTGGGAGCGCTCCCAGCCCGGGGCCTACCGCAATCCCGACGCGGACAACGGGGACCTCGTGCGCTTCGACCTGTGGCTGGCGGTCTACTCCGCGGAGGGCCTGCCGTTGCTGCTGTCCGTCGCTCCGGTGGACGGTGGGTGGGGGTGCGTGCGCTACTTCCGCACCCTGGCCCCGGGCCCGGACCGGTCGGGTGCCCGCTACCTCGCCGTCCACCGTCTGCAGTGCGAGCTGGTGGCACGTGGTGTCCGCTACCTGGTCGACAACCGGTCGCCGGTCGGGCTCCCGAACGGGCTGCGTCACTTCCAGCGGATGGTGGGGTTCCGCCTCCACCGGGTCCGGGTGCGTCCCGAGCCGGCAGTCGGGTCCGCAGGGACCACTCCGGGGCCGAGGGGGCCGTTGCGGGTGCTGCACGTGCTGGGTCGCATCGGCGCCGAGCAGGGCGGGTCGGCGGCCGCGGCGGTGGCGGTGGCCCGCACCACCCGGGCCGTCGGCGACCGGGCGACCCTGCTGACCACGGTCGGCTCGCCCGACGAGCTGCCCGGCGCCGAGGAGCTGGGCGACGTGGACCTGGTGGCGTGCCGGCGATCGTGGCCCGGCTGCTGGGCGCTGTCCTGGTCGTTGGTGGGGTGGCTGCGCCGGCACGCGCACCGTTACGACCTGCTCGAGGTGCACGAGGTGTTCTCGATCCCCGCGCTCGCCTGCTGGTGGGCCGCTCGCCGGTCCGGTGTGCCCCTGGTGATCCGGCCGCACGGCTCGTTGGAGCCCTACGACATGGCCCACAACCACCCGTGGCTCAAGCGGATGCTGCGTCCCGCGCTGCGCCGGCTGCTGGAGGACTGCGCGGCGGTCTGGCTGACCGCGCAGCGCGAGTCGGCCAATCTGGCGGGCCTGGGCGCCGCGCCCTGCACCGTGGTGACCGCACTGCCGGTGGACGCCCCGTCGAGCCCCGGAGACGGAGCCGGGTTCCGGGCCTCGCTAGGGCTGACCGCACAGGCACGGATCGTGCTCTTCCTCGGCCGGCTCGACCGCAAGAAGGGACTGATCCGGCTGGTCGAGGCCGTGGACAGGGTCCGGGCCGAGGACCCGCACGCGGTGCTGGTCGTGGCCGGATCCGGGGACCCGGCGTTCGCCACGGAGCTGCGGTCGCGGGTCGCCGGCCTGGACCACCCGTCGGCGGTGCACCTGGTCGGGTACCTCGGGGGGCAGCGCAAACGTGACGCCCTGGCCGCGGCGGACCTGTTCGTCCTGCACTCCGACAACGAGAACTTCGGCATCGCCCCGGTGGAGGCGGTGCAGGCCGGGATGCCCGTGCTCGTCTCCGACGAGGTCTACGTCGGCGACGACCTCGCCGCCGCCGGGGTCGCCGTGGTGGTGCCGGCCGGTGACAGCGCGGCGCTGTCCTGCGAGATCGCCGCGTTGCTGGCCGATCCCGCCCGGCGGGCCGCGCTGGCCGCGGCCGCCGGCCCCGCCGCTGCCCGCTACCTGCCCGACCGTGTCGCCCGGCGCGACGCCCGGGTCCGCCGTGCCGTCCTCGCCGGAACCGTCGACGCCCTCGGGGAGCACCCGGAATGACCCTGCACGTGACCACACCCCCGCGCACGCCGGGAACCCGACGCACCCGCCTCCACACGACGCTGGACAGGACCCGCCTGCGGGTGCGCAAGCTCGTCCGGGTGGCCCGGCGTCCCCGGCTGCGCGCCGCGTTGCGCCAGGGTGTGCTGGCCGCCACCGACCACCAGGACTCCGGTCTCGGCGGCCCGTTCGCGACCGTCGTCGACGTCGGGGCCTCGCGGGGACAGTTCGCCTCCTGGATCCGCGACCGCCACCCCGACGCCCGGATCGTGTGCTTCGAGCCCCTCGCCGAGGCGGCGGGGCGGATCCGCGCAGTGGTGGACGGCCCCGTGGAGGTGCACGTCGCCGCCGTGGGAGCCCGGCCCGGCCGGTGCACGCTGCACGTCTCGGCCGCCGACGACTCCTCCTCGTTGCTGCCGATCGGCCGGCAGGCCCACGAGTTCCACGGCACCGCGGAGGCCGGGGTGCGCGAGGTACCGGTCACCACCCTCGACGAGCACCTCGACGCCGACATCGCGCAGCCCGCCCTGCTGAAGATCGACGTGCAGGGCTACGAGCTGGAGGTGCTGCGCGGCGCCACCCGGGTGCTCGACTCGGTGCAGGAGATCCTCTGCGAGTGCTCGTTCGTCGAGCTCTACGTGGGTCAGCCGCTCGCGGGCGACGTCGTCGCCCATCTGGCGGGCCGGGGGTTCCGGCTGGTCCATGTCGCGGGCATCAGCACCGGGGTGGACGGCGAGCAGCTCCAGGCCGACCTGACCTTCCGCCGGGTAGCGGGGTGACCACGCGTCTGCGGCCGTGCACCGATCCCGCCCGGTGGGATGCCGCACGGGCCGCCTCGGGGCGCGCCCCGATCCCCTTCCACGACCTGACCTGGCTCCGGTCGGCCGCGGCGATGACGGCGACCATGCTGCACCCGATGGTCGTCGAGCGGTCCGGCGAGCCCATCGGCATCCTGCCCCTGCTGTGCCGGCGGATCGGCCCGCTGGGCCTGGTCAGCTGGTCCCCGACGCCCTACGTCGGACCGGTGCTCGCGGCCGCGGACCTCGCGGAGGGTCTGGAGCTCGCCACCCGCTGGTCGTTCCGGCACGGGGTCGGGGTGCAGCGCTACGGGTTCTCCCCGGTGGAGAGCCCGTCTGAGGAGGTGCTCCGTGCGTGCGGGTACACCGTGTCCCACGAGCGCACCTACCTGCTGGACCTCGGTGTCGGGGTCGACGCGCTCTGGGCGGGGACGAGTACGCAGTGCCGCAAGAAGGTCCGCAGGGCGCGGGCACGGGGCATCGAGGTACACCCGGTCCGCGACACCGGCTCGCTGGGACGTGCCGTGCGGGCGGCGTTCGCCTCCCGCGGTCGTCGCGACGGGCTGCGTGGCGTCTTCCCACCCCGCTACGACGACCTGACGGCGGGTCCGGCGGCGGTGCACCTGGCCGAGGCCCGCGACGTCGACGGCCGGGTGCACGCCGTGCTGGCCACCGTCTGCCTCGACGGGTACGCGGTGACCTGGGCGGGCGGGGTCCTGCCCGAGCACCGCGACTCACCGGCCGGGGTGCTCCTGTACTGGGACGCGATCGCCTGGGCGTGCGGGCGGGGCGCGCACACGCTGGACCTGCTGGGCGTGCCGGACGAGGGCATCGACCGCTTCAAACGGCAGTTCGGCGGCACGTCGCACCCGGTCACCGTGGCGGAGCGGGCCCTGCCCGGGCTGCGGATGCTGCGTTCGGGATGACCCCGGATCTCAGGAAGTACCCCGGAGCTCAGGACGACCCGGTGTCGTCCGGGTGGGGCCCGGGCGGTCGGCGCAGCCGGTGCACCGACCACCAGCGCGCGGTGGCCGTGCGCTCCCAGCGCGGGTCGTCGTCGAGCACGGCGCGGTGCACCGGGTTGACGTAGCCGACGGTCACCGGGCCGCTCGCCTGCTCGGCCACACGGTCCAGCACGCGTCGCAGCACGGCGGGGCCGAAGGGGTTGAACAGGAACACCAGCAGCGGTCCCGCCGGGACCGTCGTCGTCGCGGCGTCGCCGGTGTGGACCACCACCGCGGTGGATCCGCCCGCGGCCAGGTTGGCACGCGCGGTGCGGGCCAGCTCCGCATCGAGCTCCACCCCGACGACCCGGGCGAAGCCGTGCGCTCGGGCGAGCGCCAGGGCCCGCCCCCGTCCGCATCCCAGGTCCAGGAAGGTGGTGACCGACGGTGTCGTCGCACAGGCCGCCACCACGGCGCGGAAGCGCCGCAGCCCCACCGGCTGGTAGGCGTAGGCGGCGTGCGGGTCGGGGGTGTCGCCCGGGGAGTCCGGCCGGAGCATTCCGGCGGTCCGGATGCCGTAGCGACGGTCGACCGCGGTCTCCGCGGCGCGGCGCAGGCACCGGTGTCCGAGTGCCACGGTCTTGGCCACGACGAACCCGGCGACCGCACGCGGTGCGCCGCTCTCCCCGAGCCCGCTCCGCGACCGGTGCAGGTCGTCCGCCAGCCGTCGTCGCTCGGCGCGCAGCACGTCCGCGAGCCGGTGGGTGCGGCTCACCACGCCCCGTCCCCTCGCAGCACCGCGCGCACGGTGCGCACCAGGATGATCAGGTCCAGCCACAGCGACCAGGTCTCCACGTAGCGCAGATCGAGTGTCAGCGACTCCTCCCAGCTCAGGGTGCTGCGGCCGCTGACCTGCCAGAGCCCGGTCATCCCTGGCCGCACGAGCAGCCGGCGTCGGGCACGGTCGCAGTAGGTCGCCACCTCGCCCGGCAGCGGCGGACGCGGGCCGACCAGGCTCATCGATCCGCCGACGACGTTGAACAGCTGCGGCAGCTCGTCGAGCGAGTACCGACGCAGGACCGCCCCGACCCGGGTCACCCGTGGGTCGCGCCGCATCTTGAACAGCGGGCCCGCCCCCTCGTCCACCGCGTGCAGCCCGGCGCGCAGCTGCGGGGCGTCGGGCACCATCGTCCGGAACTTCAGCATCTCGAAGGGCCTGCCCCGAACGCCGATCCGCTCCTGGCGGAAGAAGACCGGGCCGCCGTCGCCGCAGCGCACGGCCAGCGCGACGACCAGCAGCAACGGGGCGGTGAGGAGCAGGATCGCCAGCGCGGCCGCCCGGTCGAACGTGTGCTTGAGCGTCCGCGCGGCCCCGTCGAGTCGCAGCCGGGGCAGGCGCAGCAGCGGGAGGCCGTCGAGGTCGGTCAGGGACGCCCGCCGGGCGGTCACGTCGACGAGCCCGGCATCGACGACCAGCTCGACGGGGGTGTCCTCCAGCGACCAGGCCAGGCGGCGGAGCTCGGCGGGGCCGGCACCGGCCGAACGGCACACGACGACGACGTGGTGTCCGTGGCGCAGGGCGACACTCGCCGCGTCGTCCTGGTCGCCGAGTACGGGGACGTCCTCGACCGCGGCAGGTCCCGTACGGGTGGCGGCGGGCGTACAGACCCCGGTCACCTCCCATCCGGAACCGCGGTCGGTGCGGGCCCGTCGGACGAGGTCGGCGACGGCATCGGCCGGGCCGACCGCGAGAACCGGGGTGAGGCCGACTCCCCGGCGTCGGCGCCGTCGGAGGAACCGGTCGCGCACCAGCCGGACGGCCCCCAGCAGGACCCCCGTCACCGGGACGACGACCAGGGCCCAGGTGCGCGCGGGGTCCGCGGTCGGTGCGATCCCGCTCGCGGCGAGTCCGCCGGCCGCCAGCACGCCGCCGGCGACCAGCACCGCCTGCCCGAGCCGCCGGAACTCCTCGGCCCTCCTGCCGACGACCTCCGGCGACCAGGAGCGGACCAGCGCCAGCGCGCCGACGAGCGCCACCGCGGTGGTGACGGCGCCGGCGAGCCGGTCGGCCGGCTGGGCCCCGCCGATCCCCGACGCCACCGCCCCGGTCACCGTCAGCAGGATCGTCGCCAGGTCCGCGGCCGCGGTGCGCGACGCCCTGGAGGCCCGCCGGATCGGGCGGTGCGGACGGGAGACGGGCGTGACCGGGGGCGTGGGACCGGGGGGCCGACGGAGAAGGGTCTCTCGGGGCCGGGGGACCGGTGGAGCGGTCTGGTCGGGCGCCGCGGCCACGACGAGCGGGTGCTGGGAACTCACGTGGGCTCCTCGGATCGGGCGGGGGCGCGTGTCAGCGGAACGCCCACAGTAACAAGCGCTATTGATATACGAAACCGGAGATGCGGCGAGGTGGGAATCACCTGTCGAATGGTGACCGGCTGCCTACTGAGCGTCGCCGAGCTCGACCGTCGTACTAAAAGGCCTGGATGCGGGGGGTTCGAGGTCGCCGGAGCATGTGAGGTCCGTGACAGTAGGAGATATCGGTAGCGTCGGTTACTGTGAAGTCTCCACGGAAGTCCACGAGAGGAAAAGCCATGAATGCGAACTGGTTCAAGAGGACTGCGGCACTGATGGGCGGCGTGGTGGTCGCCGGTCTGCTGTTCACCGGCACGGCGATGGCGGACGAGCCGGTGGGCGACGGCGTGTGGAGCCCCTCGCACGACGCCTCGCTGCAGCGTGCGCCCCTGTGCCAGGGGCCGTTCGCGACACTGGACTGGCTGGACAAGAACTTCGCCGCCCACGGTCGCGACGGCCAGGCCCAGCTCGCGGCGAACCTCGCCGCCCTGCAGAGCGGCGACCCCGGGAAGATCCTCGGCCAGGCGGAGACCTCGCTGCTCCAGTACCCGATCTACGCCGTCAACGACACGTTGTTCCACGTCCCGGCGACGGTGGGCGACGTGGCCGCGCTGTGCGCGTCGCCCCGCCAGTGAGCTGACCCGATCGATCGTCATTCGGCCCCGTCCGCCTCGGGCGGGGCCGGGTGGTCGGCCGGCCGCGACATCGAGGAGAGCGAACATGCGAGAACTGACACGCCGGGCGGTCCTGCGTGGTGCGGCACTGGCCGGAACGGCGGTCCTCGTCGGTGTCCGGACGCCCGCCCAGATGGGTACGTCCCTGCCCGACTTCCCCGCCGGCGTCCCGGTGCACCGGGAGGTCTTCGAGAACTGGGACGGGGTGATCACGACCGATCCGTTGTGGACCTGCGTTCCGCGTACGCCGGCCGACGTGGTCGCGGTGCTCGACTGGGCGCACCGATCCGGGTACCGGGTGCGGCCGCGCGGCTACCGCCACAACTGGTCCCCGCTGGCCGTCTCACGGGGGCAGAACGAGGGGGCGAAGATCCTCGTCGCCGACCTCACCCAGGGGCTGACCGGTATGACGATGACCGCCCCGGGCGAGGTGCGGGTCCAGGCCGGTGCCCGGATGGACCGGTTGCTCTCGTTCCTGCACCGCAACGGTGCGTCGATCACGAACGCCCCCGCTCCGGGCGACGTGACGGTCGCCGGCGTGCTGGCCGTCGGGGGACACGGGTCCTCGGTGCCCGCGGCCGGTGAGCGACGGGTGCGCGGGCAGAGCTTCGGTTCCGTGTCCAACCTCGTGACCGCGGTGACCGCCGTGGTCTGGGACGCGGCGCGGGGCGGCTTCGCCGAGCGGACCTTCGACCGGTCGGACCCCGGGTGTGCCGCGTTGCTCACCGGGCTGGGGCGCATCGTGCTCACCGAGGTCCGGCTGCGGGTACAGCCCGCCTACGACCTGCGCTGCCGGAACCACACCGACATCCCGGCCACCGAGTTCTTCGCGGCCCCGGGGCGCACCACCGCCCGGTCGATGTCGTCGATGCTCGACCGGTCCGGGCGGGTCGGCGCCATCTGGTACACCTTCTCCGACCACCCGTGGATCCAGGAGTGGACGGTCACCCCGCGGCGGCCGCTGCTGTCGCGGCCCACGCTCGGGCCGTACAACTACCCCTTCGCCGACAACGTCCCCGCAGTCGTCGAGCAGCCGCTGTCGGCGATCGTGTCCGGTCACCCGGAGGTGGCGCCGCTGTTCGGCAAGACCGTGTACGGCGCCACCGTCGCCGGACTGACCGCCGTCGGCGCCCGCGACATGTGGGGGCCGGCGAAGGACTCCATCCACTTCGTGAAGCCGACGACGCTGCGGGTCAGCGCCGGCAGCCACGCCGTCGTCGTCGCGCGGGCCGACGCACAGCGGGTCGTGCACGAGTTCAGCTCGTTCATCACCGGGGCCCTGGCCCGGTACGCCGCGCAGGGGCGCTATCCGCTCAACTCCTGCGTGGAGATCCGGGTGACCGGTGTCGACGACCCGGCCGACTGCGAGGTCCCGGGGGCGGTGGTCCCGGCGTTGTCGGCATCGCAGCCGGTGCCCGGCCACCCCGACCGCGACACCGTCGTCTGGCTCGACGCCCTCGGCCTGCCCGGTACTCCGCACGAGTACGAGTTCTTCGCCGAGATGGAGGCGTTCGTGCGGTCGGCGTTCCGCGGGTACGCCACCGTGCGGCCGGAGTGGGCCAAGCGGTGGGCGACGACCGCGAGCGGCCCGTGGACCGACTCCCAGGTGATCGGTTCGATGCCGCAGGTCTTCCCGGGGTGGGCCGCCGCGCGCGACGCCTTCGCGGCGTTCGACCCGCACCGGGTCGTCACCGCGGACCTGCACGACACGCTCGGAATCTGAGCGGGACCGTTCCACCACCCGGCGGCGGGACGCCGTGCACGTCCGCGTCCCGCGGGTCACACGGTGTCGGTGCGGCCGGAAGGGGGCCGGTGCGTCACATCCCGAGCAGTGCGGCGGTGGCGTAGCGCTGGTAGGCGTCGATGACCTCGTCGCGAGATGCCTCGTCACGGTGTCGGAGCCACCAACGGCCCAGCTGCTCGCCGCCGCCGGAGATCATCTGGGCGGCCACCATGGCGTCGGTCGTGCTGAACTCCGGGAGGCGTGTCCGGATGAGCACCACCAGGGTCTGCACGGTCTCCTCGCGCAGGGACTCCAGCTGGTCGGCCGACTCACGGGACAGACCCATGGCCGGGTAGAGCATCGCCCAGCGATGCGGGGCCTGCTCGATGAGGGTGAAGAACGCCTCGCCCGCGACCCGGAACACGGTCGCCAGGTCGGCCGGCTCCGCCGCGCGCATGAGTCCGAGCAGTCCCTCCTGGAACTCCTGCCGGATGCGGCGTACGCAGGCGATGTAGGCGCCGGTCCGCGAGCCGAAGTGGTCGTAGAAGACCGGTCGGCTCACCTCGGCCGCCCGGCAGATGTCCTCGACCGACACACCGTCCAGTCCGTGCTCGACGAACAACGCCTCCGCGCAGTCCAGGAGCTGTTGCGCGCGTACCGCCCGAGGGACCCGGCCGTGACGGAAGCCCTGGACGTCCTGGGGATGAGCCTCGCCCGGCCGATCGTCTCCAGCTGCCATTCGTCAAGGTTACATCGTGTAGGTCAAGCGTCTGTCGTGCGCAGGTGATCCGGCCCGGCGCGCCGGCTGGCCGGTGACGCCGACCGCTCCGTCCGCTACGAGGTGAGCGCGGGGTCCAGTGCGGCGGAGAGCTCCGCGACGCCGACCTGGCCGCGGTAGCGCTCCCCGTTCACGAACAGTGTCGGCGTGCCGCGGACCCCGGAACGCACGGCCGCGTTGAACCCGGCCTCCACCCGGTCCTCCGCCAGCTGCGTCGCCGGCCAGACGACCCGGTCCGGACGCACCCCCGCGGCGACGGCGTGTTCCCGCAGGTCGTCCTGGCGCAGCCTGGGCGGGCCGGGGGCGAACAGCGTGTCGTGCATCTCCCAGAACCGGCCCTCGAAGCCGGCCATCTCCGCGGCGAGCGCCGCCGCGATGGCGTGCGGATGCACCTCGTGCAGCGGGAAGTGCCGGAACACGAACCGCAGCCGGTCCCCGAAGCGGGCGCGGACCTGCTCCAGGACCGGCGCCGCATCCCGGCAGTACGGGCACTCGAAGTCGCCGTACTCCACCAGCGTCAGCTCGGCCTCGGGTGGGCCCAGGACGTGGTCGTACGGTCCGACGGGTGGGTCCAGACTGATGGCGGCCTCCTCGTCGTGACCCGCGCAGGGCAGGATCAGCACATGGCGGTGGTGACCCTAGCCGAGCGCGGCGACCTCTCCGATGCCGCGAGGCGCTTCCTCGGGACCGAGTCCGGATCGGCGGTCCTGCTGGTCGGGGCGGCCGTCGTGGCCCTGGTGTGGGCCAACCTGGGGGCCGGGTACGAGTCGTTCTGGCACACCGGCCTGGCCGTCTCCTTCGGCGACGCCGCACTCGACCTCGACCTGAGGCACTGGGTCAACGACGGCCTGATGGTCCTGTTCTTCCTCTCGGTCGGGCTGGAGATCGCCCGCGAGACGACGCTGGGGGAGCTGCGCGGGTTCCGCGCCCTGGCCGCACCGGCCGCGGCCGCGCTGGGTGGCCTCGTCGTCCCCGCGTTGTTCTTCCTCGCGCTCAACGCCGGTGGTGAGGCAGCGGGCGCCTGGGGCATCGCGATCTCCACCGACACCGCGGTGATGCTCGGGGTATTGGCGCTGCTCGGGCCGCGCTGCCCGGACCAGCTGCGGGTGTTCCTGCTGGCGCTGGCCATCGTCGACGACATCGGCGCGGTGCTGGCGATCGCGCTGTTCTACACCGACGAGATCGACCTGCTCGCGCTGTTCGTCGCCGTCGTGCTGCTCGCCGGGCTGCTCGCGCTGCGCTGGGTGCGGTTCTGGCGGACGCCGTTCTACGCCGTCGTCGGGATCCTGTGCTGGGTCGCGGTGCTGCGCTCGGGGGTGCACCCGAGCGTCGTCGGCGTCGCGCTCGGGCTGCTGGTCAACGCCTACGCACCCCGCCGCACGGAGATGGTCGAGGCGGTGCGGATCGGCAAGAACTTCCTGCTCGACCCGACCCCGGAGCGGGCTCGCACCGCCCGTGCGGTCGCGGTCGCCGCCGTCTCGCCGAACGAGCGGCTGCAGCAGGCGATCCAGCCGTGGAGCAGCTACGTCATCGTGCCGCTGTTCGTGCTCGCCAACGCCGGCGTGGTGCTCTCGTCGGAGACCCTGTCCGCCGCGGCGACCTCGCTGCTGACCTGGGGCATCGTGCTCGGGCTGGTGATGGGCAAGCCGATCGGTGTCGCCGTCGGGACGTGGGTCGCGCTGCGCACCGGGCTGGGACGGGTGCCGGACACGCTGCGCTGGGGGCAGCTGCTCGGCGGCTCGGCGCTGTCGGGCATCGGGTTCACCGTGGCGCTGTTCGTCACCGAGCTCGCGCTCACCGACGAGCTGCTCATCGCCGAGGCGAAGATCGGGATCCTCACCGGGTCGGTGCTGGCGGCGCTGTCGGGCTGGCTGGTGTTCCGGCTGGCCGGCGAGCGCGGTGGGCAGTGCGCGCCGAGCGGGCTGCCGATGCTGCCGCCGCGTCCGTGGCGGCCGGTGGACTGACCGGCCGCCACGGCCCGCGTGCGACGACGGGGTCAGCCGGTGACGTCGCGCCCGATCAGCTGCCGGGCCACGATCCACTGCTGGAGCTCGTTGGCGCCCTCGAAGATCTCCAGAATCTTCGCGTCCCGGTACATCTCCTCCAGGCGGACCGACTCGCCGGACTCCGACACCTGGCGGGCGAAGCCGAGTGCGCCGTGGATCTGGATCGCCTCGCGGACGAGGTCGTTGGCCAGCCGGGTGCCGTAGGCCTTGGCCATGGCGGCCTCGGGCTCGGCCGACCGGTCGCCGCGGTCGAGCAGGGTCGCGGCCTTCTGGTAGAGCGTGCGGGCGCACTCGATCTCGGTCGCGCGCTGGGCCATCGTGAACTGCCAGTGCTGCATCGCGCCGAGCGGTCCGCCGAAGACCTGCCGCGTGCGCAGCCGCTGCACGGCCAGGTCCAGTGCGGCCTGGGCGACGCCGACGCCCGCCGCGCCGATCCCGATCCGGCCCCGGACGAGCGCGGACAGGGCGACACCCAGCCCCGCACCCCACTGACCGAGCAGGTTCCCGGCGGGGACCCGGACGTCGTCGAACACGATGTCGGCGGTGATCTGGCCCCGGTGGCCCATCTTCAGGTCGGGGGCACCGATCCGGACCCCGGGGGTGGACAGGTCGACGAGGAACATGGCGGCCCGGTCGCTGCCCGCCCCGGCGCGCACGAGCACCGACACCCAGCCGGCGACGACGCTGTTGGTGATCCAGCGCTTGCGCCCGTTGAGCAGGTAGTCGCCGTCGGCGGTCGGCTCGGCGACGGTCTGCATCCGCTCCGCGGTGAGGTCCGAGCTGGTCTCCGGCTCGGTCGTGGCGAAGGAGAACGCGGCGCGGCCGCTGGTCAGCTCGGGGATCAGCCGGGCGCGCAGCTCGTCGGAGGCGTAGGTGAGCGTCTGCGGGACGAGGATGCACTGGCCGTCGTAGACGCCCGCCATCGAGCTCGAGTGGTAGGCGATCTCCTCGGTGACCGTGCAGGTGGCGAGCATCGGGTGCGCCAGCCCCGCGCCGAAGTCGGCGCCGAACGGCACCTCGAACAGGCCCTCCTCGGCGAGGCCGCGGAACGCCTCCCACGGGAAGCTGTCGGCGGACTCCTCACGGGTGCCGATGTCGCGGGCGTGCGGGGCGAGCCGCTTCTCGACGGCGGCGCGGGCCGTCGCGCGGACCGCGACGATCTCGTCGGGCAGCCAGACGTCGTGGGCCATGCGGTCCTGCGTGCGCGGCACCTGGGTCTCGGTGCCCCGTCCCTGCTCGGCGATCGTCACGGAACGTCCCTCCTCGGTCGACAGGCGCACACTAACAGTCATTGCTGACTGTTAGTGGTGTGTGTCTCGACGCGCCCCGGTCCGCGCCGCCCGCGCGGCGGGCTCGTGATCGGGGTCCCGAGCACCCGTCCGGGTGGTCGGGCACCGGTGTGTCGCCCGGTTCCGGCCGGCCGGCTCCAGGACTGGCAGGGTGGTCGGCCCACCGGTACCGAGCCGGCCGGACCCGAAAGGACCTCGATGTCGCAGCCGTACCCCGCCGAATCCAGCCGGATCGCCGCGATCCTCGCCCACCTCTCGGCGCCGATCGCCGCGATCCTGAGCGCCGGGCTGCTGAGCCTGGTCGGCCCGCTGCTGGTGTGGCTGGTCAAGAAGGACGACCCGTTCGCGCGGCGGGCCGCAGCCGGGGCGTTCAACTTCAACCTGTCGTTCTGGGTGCTGTTCATCGTCAGCTGGATCCTGATCTTCACCGTGGTGGGGATCCTCGTGGCGATCCCCCTCATGATCGCGCTGTTCGTCGTCTCCGCGTGGTGCCACATCAAGGGCGCGGTGCGGGCGTCGAACAACCGGGCCTACGACTACCCGTTCCAGCTGCGCGTGCTGTCCTGAGTCCGGGTTGCGCGGGTCAGCGGCGTCGGGCGCTGTGACGCCGCGGCACCCCGAGAAAGAGGTCGATCCACCCGTCGGAACGATCACACGTCCCGATGTCGACCTCCGGAATACTCTTCTGTGACGTCCACCGTCGACCTCGCCCCGGGCGGCACACATGAAGGCACGGAACCCCCTCGACGCCGTACGCGACCGGCTGCGGCTCCCTCCGTCGCGGCCCGGCACCGCGGAGGCCCGGCTGGTTCCGTACGCCGACGCCGTGCGCGCTCTCGGTCGCGACGGCGACATGATGGAGTATCCCGACGACGTCCGCGTCGAACGGATCGTCGGCACCGTCGGGCGGGCCGACGACTTCGACGCCGAGTTCCAGCTCCGCAACCCGCAGTTGCGTGCGCGATGGGATGCGGTCGCCGAGCTGATGGCCCGGCCCGGCCAGATGGTCCCGCGGGTCGAGCTGATGCGGCTGGGGGAGATGTACTTCGTCGTCGACGGGCACCACCGTGTCTCGGTCGCCCGTGCGCGCGGTGTCGTCGCCCTCCCGGCCCGGGTGCGGTGGGTCTGCACCGTGGCCTATGCGATGGCCTGCCTGCGCGCGATGCACCTGCCCAGCAAGGCCGCCGAGCGTGAGTTCCTCACCCGCATCCCGCTGCCCGACCCGATCCGGACCGAGCTCTGGCTCGACCGCACCGCCGACTGGATGCGGTTGGCCGACGCGGCAGAGGCATGGGCCTTCCGCGAGACCCTGCGCGGGGCGCCCCTGCCGGACCGCCGGGCACTCGCCGAGCGCTGGTGGGCGGACGAGGTGACACCTCTGGTGCACCACCTCCGCCGGGCCGGCGTCGGCGTCGGCCTGCGTGACATTCAGCTCTACGCCGCCGCGACCGCCGCCCGGGACCGCCGGGGCGGGAGCGACTGGCCGCCCGCGGTCACCTGACGGCCGGATCAGCTGGTCGCCCTCATGGGGCAGACCGAGCACCACCGAGCTGGCTACACACCTGCGACGGCGTCGACAACGCCGCTGGAAGTACAGCGAGCAGGGCTTGTCGCCCGGCGTTTATCTCACGACCACCACGTTAAAAAGGGATCCCTATCCAGCAAATTTCGGAGCGCACTATGCGTGCGACTGCAGTCCGTGGAACCTCTTGACGCATCTGCTCGGTATCGTAGGATGTCTTCATGCGGTGCGGAACCACATAATCCCGCGCGATACTCGTTTATAACACAGAAGGCATGGTGTATCACGCCACAGTCATGGGCCCGGACCGTTCGGGCGTCTATGTGATCGTTCTGCAGGCGCGGCCGCTCCGGCTGCGCTTCGCGCGCCCATGCGGGCAGAATTGCAACCCCTGACAATTCTTCATTCTGGATCGGCACATCTATGCCTGAGGCACGACGCACGGAACATGATTGTGAGCTCTTCTGGCTCCATGGGCAGGGTGAATTCTGCCCGCATTGCGATGTACTGAGGTGTTCTCAGTAGCGGGTTGATCATGTCGTGCGGTCGTACTCGGTGTGGAGTAGTACGAGCGCAGCTGCGGTGATCGCGCCGGTGCGCCAGGGACATAGCGTGACTCGCCGCAACGCGGCGAAGGTGGTCTTGAGCAGGGCGTTTCCGCGTTCGGCCAGAGCACGAAGGGCTGAGTGCAGGGTGTTGACGGTGCGCTGGTTGACCGTCTGCCCGCGGCCGGGGGCGAGTTTGATGGGCACGGTGAGCCGGTCGGCTTCGCCTTCGTAGCCGAGGTCGCCCAGCGCGGCGTGGGTGTCGTCGGTGAACGCGGCCAGG
>NZ_MCIP01000001.1:13440-14576 GCF_001932425.1 Pseudonocardia sp. Ae505_Ps2 | reverse complement strand
AGGACCAGGAGCCGCGCCAGATAGGCCACGGTGCGCTCCCCGATCGGGAGGACAGCGGTGTAGGTGACAGGATCAGACATGCAGGACCTCGGTGACGGTGTCGATCTGTGCTGGACCGAACCGATCTACCGGGGTCCTGCCCCGTTCCCGCTCATCTCACCACCCTCGGCGTGTCGCCACGACCTGCCACCCCGCTACTGAGAACACCTCACTCTGCTGGCGCGGGCGCTGGTCCACTGCCTTGTCGCTCGATCCGTGCTTGTTCGATCAACTCAGGGTAGTTCTCGGCGGCCTGATCGTCATCGAGCTTCCAATGCGCCGTCGACCAGGGGATCGGGCAGGGCGACCTGTGCATCGGGTCGGGGCAGAGCATCAGTTGGATCTTGTCGGTCAGGTCTCTGGCTTGGTCGGCCGTGCAGAACACTCCGATCCTGAGTTCCCACACACCTGTCTGCTCCTGGCCTACCGGCTCCGGTCCTGCATTCATGTCCGTGACTGTGACGATGGTGGCGTAGAACGGCATCAGGGTTCCACCTGGTTCGGTACGGCTGTCTCGAGAGTTCGGGTCAGGGGCCCGCCCTGCTCACTGCCAGAGCTGCTCGCCGTCGCACAGGGGGTCGAACCGCCGGTACGCCGCGATGTCGCGGAAGTGGCGGCTGTACACGTCAACGACTGTCGTTGTGAGGTCGTCGGTCAGAGCCGGGGTGACATCAACGACGTGTAACAGGCGGTCCCTGACCGTCTCCCCCGCGTGGTTCGTGTAGGAGGTCTCGGCTTCGTGCCCGTGTCGTCCGGCAAGATCCTGTGCGTCCTCCAGCGACAGTGCTCGGAGCAGGACGACGTCCTCGCGGTAGAGCGGTCGGTAGCTCGGTACCGACGATGTCGACTCGAACAGCAGAATGGCGACGAACAGCGCTTCGGAGGCCATGTCCGCATAGTCGCTCCGGAGGCTGTCGACCTGCCTCGGGGCGATCCCCGAGGCGCACCCGAGGGTCGTCAGCCACAGCGCGACCGAGACGATGAACGTCCACGGTCACGTGACGCTCGACAGCCAGCGTGATGCCCTCGACCTGCTGAACACCCAGCTCGGGGCCGGTGTCGAGAACGCCGACGAGCACTGAGGTTCCTGTCAGATG
>NZ_MCIP01000001.1:0-13428 GCF_001932425.1 Pseudonocardia sp. Ae505_Ps2 | reverse complement strand
CGATGCCTTCGTGCAGGTAACGGTAGGCCGTTGCAGTGCTGATCGCGTTGTCACCGGCCGAACATCGGACCCGGGTAGCATCACAGAACCAGCGGATCACCAGCACTGCCTGGGCGAACGGGGTCAACGCCCGCCGCCGGGTGCCACGTCGACGGCGTTGAAGGACCAGGAGCCGCGCCAGATAGGCCACGGTGCGCTCCCCGATCGGGAGGACAGCGGTGTAGGTGACAGGATCAGACATGCAGGACCTCGGTGACGGTGTCGATCTGTGCTGGACCGAACCGATCTACCGGGGTCCTGCCCCGTTCCCGCTCATCTCACCACCCTCGGCGTGTCGCCACGACCTGCCACCCCGCTACTGAGAACACCTCACTCTGCTGGCGCGGGCGCTGGTCCACTGCCTTGTCGCTCGATCCGTGCTTGTTCGATCAACTCAGGGTAGTTCTCGGCGGCCTGATCGTCATCGAGCTTCCAATGCGCCGTCGACCAGGGGATCGGGCAGGGCGACCTGTGCATCGGGTCGGGGCAGAGCATCAGTTGGATCTTGTCGGTCAGGTCTCTGGCTTGGTCGGCCGTGCAGAACACTCCGATCCTGAGTTCCCACACACCTGTCTGCTCCTGGCCTACCGGCTCCGGTCCTGCATTCATGTCCGTGACTGTGACGATGGTGGCGTAGAACGGCATCAGGGTTCCACCTGGTTCGGTACGGCTGTCTCGAGAGTTCGGGTCAGGGGCCCGCCCTGCTCACTGCCAGAGCTGCTCGCCGTCGCACAGGGGGTCGAACCGCCGGTACGCCGCGATGTCGCGGAAGTGGCGGCTGTACACGTCAACGACTGTCGTTGTGAGGTCGTCGGTCAGAGCCGGGGTGACATCAACGACGTGTAACAGGCGGTCCCTGACCGTCTCCCCCGCGTGGTTCGTGTAGGAGGTCTCGGCTTCGTGCCCGTGTCGTCCGGCAAGATCCTGTGCGTCCTCCAGCGACAGTGCTCGGAGCAGGACGACGTCCTCGCGGTAGAGCGGTCGGTAGCTCGGTACCGACGATGTCGACTCGAACAGCAGAATGGCGACGAACAGCGCTTCGGAGGCCATGTCCGCATAGTCGCTCCGGAGGCTGTCGACCTGCCTCGGGGCGATCCCCGAGGCGCACCCGAGGGTCGTCAGCCACAGCGCGACCGAGACGATGAACGTCCACGGTCACGTGACGCTCGACAGCCAGCGTGATGCCCTCGACCTGCTGAACACCCAGCTCGGGGCCGGTGTCGAGAACGCCGACGAGCACTGAGGTTCCTGTCAGATGCCGCGCTCAACCGCCTCCGGAACGCCGCGCACGGCGACGTTTCCGCTGGTCGGGGTGGCGGGATTTGAACCCACGGCCCCTCGCTCCCAAAGCGAGTGCGCTACCAAGCTGCGCCACACCCCGTCGCCCGCAGTCTAGCCCTGCGCTTGTCCCGCCCGTCCGCCGCCGTCGACGCCGGGTGTGTCCTGCGCGACAGCGACCGGCCGTTGATCCCGCCGCTCCCGCCTTCTTAAGGTAAGCCTTCCCTTACTGAAGGAGGACCGCCACGTGGCACCGTCCGGACTGCACGACCCCACCGCGGAGCACGCGAGCTGCGGCGTCGGGCTGATCGTCCGCAAGGACGGGGTGCAGACCCACGACGTGCTCGCCCTCGCTCATCGTGCCCTCTGCGCCGTGCCGCACCGCGGCGGGATGTCCGCCGAGGGCGTCGGCGACGGCGGCGGGGTCTCGGTGGACCTCTCGGTGTCGTTCTTCTCCCGGCTCGCCGGCCGCGAGCTGACTCCGGGACGGTTCGCCGTCGCGAACGTCTTCCTCCCCGCCGACCCGGAACGCGCCGCGGCGGCCGCGGCGCTGGTCACGCTCACCCTCACCGCGCACGGCTGCACCGTCCTGGCCGTCCGCGACGTGCCGGTCGATCCGTCGGTGCTGCGCCCCGCGGCCGCCGCACAGCAGCTCCCGGTGCGGCAGTGGATCGTCGAGGTCCCCGACGTCGCCGACCCGGAGCGCCTGGCGCACGGCATCCTGCTCGACGTCGAGTCGGTCGCCTACACCGACGAGACCGTCGCCGGCCTCTACCCGCTCAGCCTCTCGACCCGCACCCAGGTCCTCAAGGGACGGCTGAACTCGTGGGAGGTCGTGCCGTACTTCGCCGATCTCACCGACCCCGAGCACCGGGTGCGCAGCCTCTACTTCCACACCCGCTTCTCCACCAACACCGACCCGCACCCGTCGATGGCGCAGCCCTTCCGGCTGCTCGCGCACAACGGCGAGCTCAACACCGACCGCAAGAACCGGATCGCCGACGAGGCGCTCGCCCGCGCCCGGGGCCGCCGGATCGTGCGGCCGCCCGGGCAGTCCGACAGCGCGCGGTTCGACCAGACCCTGCACGCACGTGTGGCGGGCGACGGGCTCGACCTCGTCGCGGCCGTCGTCGCCGCGATGCCCCCGGCCTGGGAGAACGACCGCACGCTGCCCGCGCCGGTGCGTGCGATGCTGGAGTACCGGTCGCTGGTCGAGGAGATCAACGACGGCCCGGCCGCGCTGGTCTTCTCCGACGGGGAGGTCATCGGCGCCCGTCTCGATCGGCTCGGCCTGCGTCCCCTGCGGACCTGCGAGACCGCCGACTACCTGACCGTCTCCTCGGAGGCGGGCCAATTCCCGTTCCCCGACGACGAGGTGCTGCGCCGCGGCCGTATCGAGGCCGGCGGGATGCTGTGGTGGAGCACCCGTGAGCATCGCACCTACGACACCGCGCAGACCCTGGAGCTGCTCGCCGCCCGTGCCGACCACGAGGCCCTCCTGGCCGGGGCGCGGACACCGGCGGCCGAGCTCCCGGCCGCCCCCGGGGCCCCCGAGCAGGCCTGGGGTGACGACCTCACCGTCCACCAGCGCTACGTCGCCTACGGCCTCGACGCCGAGGCGTTCCGCGTCCTGCTCGACCCGATGCTCGACACCGGCACCGAACGCGTCTCCGCCATGGGCTACGGCAACGCCATCAACGCCCTCAGCGACCGCGAGGGCGGCGTCGCGCACTTCTTCTCCCAGCGCTTCGCCCAGGTCACCAACCCGCCGCTGGACCCGATCCGCGAGGCCGACGGCATGACCCTGCGCGTCGCTCTCGGTGCCCGTCCGGTGCACGACGGCCCGTTCCACCGCATCGTCCTCGACTCGCCCGTGCTCGACGCCGACGGGCTCGCCCGCATCGAGGCCCAGCAGGTCGTCCCGGTCGGCCGGTTCGCGCTGCTGCACGAGCCGGGGACGCTGGAGGCCACGGTCGAGGGACTGTGCGCGGAGGTCGTCGCCTTCGCCCGCGACCGCGGTGGCATCGCCGTCCTCGACGACCGCGCCGTCGCCCGCGACCGGGCCGCGGTCCCCGCGGCACTCGCCGTCGCCGCGGTGAACCGTGCTCTGGTCGCGGCCGGTCTGCGCCCCGCGGTCTCGCTGGTCGTCGCGACCGGGCAGGTCTGCTCGGCGCACCACCTCGCCGTCGTCCTGGGGTTCGGGGCCTCGGCCGTGCACCCGCACACCGCGCACCTGCGCGCGGTCCAGCAGCACCCCGACGACCCCGGCGCGGCGTTCGCGCGCTTCCGCGCCGCGGCGGAGAAGTCCCTGCTCAAGACCATGGCCCGGGTCGGGCTGTGCACGATGGAGAGCTACGTCGGCGGCGAGTTCTTCGAGTCCGCCTACCTCGACACCCGCGACCCGGTGCTCGCCCGCTGGCTCCCCGAGGTCGACGCCCCGGTCGGCGGTGCCGGCTTCGCCGACGTCGAGCGCTCGGTCCGCGACTGGCACGCCCGCGCGCTGACCGTCACCGGCCCCGAGGACCTCCCGCAGCTCGGCCTGTTCAAGGAACGCTCCGACGGCGCCGGGCACTCCTACGGCGCCGCCGCCGTCACCGCCTTCACCGGTCTGGTCGACGAACGGACCGGCCTCACCGCGGGCACGGTCGACCGCGAGCTCCGGCTGCTGCCGCTCGCCGCGCTCACCGACTCCCTCGGCCTGCACGACGACGCCTACGTCCACACCGGACTGGGTGCACTCACCGACGCCGAGATCGACGCGTCCGCGCCCACGCCCGGCTACCGCGAGCTCGTCCGGTCCCTCGCCGCCGAGCGCGAACGGCGCCCGTCCGCGTTGCGCGACGTCCTGGTCCTGCCGCCGGACCTGCGCGACGGCGATCCCGCCGCCGCGCTCGACCGCATCGACCCGCACGGCAACGCCTGCATCGCCGTGCGCGGGCTCCGCCGCGACGGCGACCTGCTGCACGTCGACGGCGACGCCGGCCCGCTGGCGTCCTGGCTGACCGAGCGGCTCGGGGTGTCCGTCGAACGCCTCGACCACCGCACCCTGCGGGTGGCCGCGACGGGGACGGCCGCGGACCGGCTGGACCTGCTCGTCACCGCCCCCGACCCGGTCCCGCTGTCGCAGGTACAGCCCGCCTCGGAGATCACTCGCACCCTCGCCTCGGGCGCGATGAGCCACGGCGCCCTCGTCGCCGGGGCGCACGAGGCCGTCGCCCACGGCACCAACATGGTCGGCGGGCTGTCCAACTGCGGCGAGGGCGGCGAGTCCCGCAGCCGGTTCGGCACCATCCGCGGCTCCCGGGTCAAGCAGTTCGCCTCCGGACGGTTCGGGGTGTGGGCGGGCTACCTCGCCGACCCGATGCTCGACCAGGTCGAGATCAAGATCGCGCAGGGGGCCAAGCCCGGCGAGGGCGGCCAGCTGCCCGGTGCCAAGGTGACCGTCGACATCGCCGCCGCCCGCGGCGCGACGCCCGGTGTCGAGCTGGTGTCCCCGCCGCCGCACCACGACACCTACTCCATCGAGGACCTCGCCCAGCTCATCCACGACGCCACCGCGGCGCGGGTGAGGGTCGTGGTCAAGCTGGTGTCCTCGGAGGGCATCGGGACGATCGCCGTCGGCGTCGCGAAGGCCGGTGCGCACGTCATCAACGTCGCCGGCAACACCGGTGGCACCGGCGCCGCCAACGTCACCAGCCTGAAGTTCGCCGGGCGCTCCGCGGAGCTGGGCGTCGCCGAGGTGCACCAGGCGCTGTCCGCGCACGGTCTGCGCGACGCCGTCGAGCTGCGCTGCTCCGGGGCGCACCAGACCGGCGGCGACGTCGTCGTCTCCGCGCTGCTCGGCGCCGACTCCTTCGAGTTCGGGACGACCGCGCTGATGATGCTGCGCTGCGTCATGGCGAAGAACTGCAACGTGAAGTGCCCGGCCGGGATCACCACCGACGCCGACGCCTTCGACGGCGACCCCCGCGCGCTGGCCCAGTACCTGCTCGGCGTCGCCCACGAGGTCCGCGAGATCCTCGCCGGTCTCGGGCTGCGCAGCCTGCGCGAGGCCCGCGGCCGGGCCGACCTGCTGCACCTCGCCCGGCACCCGTCGCTGGTCGGGCGGCTGGACCTGCGCCGCCTGCTGCACCGCGTCATGACCCCGCAGGTCGCCGACCCGGTGCGGGTCGGCGCCCACCACGACCACGACGAGCGGTGGTCGGCCACCGTCCGGGCGGCCCTGGCCCGTGGGGAGTCCGGCGTGGACATCGACGGCGGCGTGCTGGGCAACCGGCACCGGTCCGTGGGCGGGCGCCTCGCCGTCGACGTGGAGCGGATGCTGAACCACGAGCACGTCCCCGGACCGGCACTCGTCGACGACCGCGGCCGCCGGTTCCTGCCGCAGCGGTGGCTGCGGGTCCGCACCCACGGCGCCGCGGGACAGTCGTTCGGGCTGTTCTGCAACGACGGGATGTGGCTCGTCCACACCGGCACCGCCAACGACGGCGTCGGCAAGTCCGCCTGCGGCGGCACCATCGCGGTCCGGTCGCCCGGCACCGTGCACGACGACCGGCCCGGCACCAACGTGCTCGTCGGCAACTTCGCGCTGTTCGGGGCCACCGGCGGCCGGCTGTTCGTGCAGGGCGAGGCGGGGGACCGGTTCGCGGTGCGGAACTCCGGGGCGAGCGCCGTCGTCGAGGGGCTCGGCGACTTCGGCTGCGAGTACATGACCGGCGGGGCCGTGCTGAACCTCGGCGCCGCGGGGTCGGGTCTGGGCAACGGCATGTCCGGCGGGTTCCTCTACCAGTACGACCCGACCGGGACCGTCGGGTTCTCGACCGACTCGGTCGACGTCGCACCGGTCTCGGGGTTCCACACGACCGCCGTCCGGCTGCTGCTGGAGTGGCACGTCGAGGCGACCGGTTCGCCGCTGGCCACCCGGCTGCTCGAGGACTGGGAGCGCGAGCGCGCGCACCTGCTCGTCGCGACCCCGCGGTCGCTGCGGCTCTACCAGGACGCCGGGGAGATCCTCGCCGCCCGCACCCGGCGCGAGCTCGTCGACGAGCTCGCCGCCGCCCTCGCCGCGCACCAGCTGCGCCGGCACAAGCTCGCCCAGCGCGACGGCGTCCCCGTCGCGTCCGGGGTGGTACCCGACGGCGACGCCGGAGAGGAGATGTTCGTCCTGCTCAACGGACTGACCGTGCAGACCGTCGCCGAGGAGGTCGCCGCGCGCCGCGGCGTTCCCGTCCGCACGCTGCTGCTCACCGAGGACCATGCCGTCCGGACGCGGCTGGTGCGCTACGCCCGCGACGCGCTGGCCGGCTACACCGACGACGAGCTCGCCGTACTGGTCTCGGACAAGCGCGTCGGCGACCTCAAGCGCTCCCTCGCCCGGCGCGACGTGTACGGCACCGACAGCCCCGGCACCTACGGCTGGATCCTCGCCCAGGACGCCGCGAACACCGCGCGCCTCGGCCGGATCCCGAGCGTCGAGGAGCTGTTCGCGGCCCGCGCCGCACCGGACCTGGTGGGTGCCCCGTGATCGCGCCGCCGCCCCCGGCCGAGCTGGGCGACCTGGCGATCTCGCCGGACGCCCCGTTCACCGCCGAGCAGCGCATCTGGCTGTCCGGCTACCTCGCGGGCGCCCGCAGCGCCGCCGCACCCGTCCGGAAGGAGTCCGGGATGACCCCGGTGCACGTGCTGTACGGCACCGAGACCGGCAACGCCGAGTACGTCGCCGACCTTCTCACCGAACGCCTCACCGAGGCCGGGGTGCCGTGGGAGCTGCACGAGCTCGACGCGGTCGACGCCGACGCGCTCGCCGCGATGAGCAGGGTGGTCGTCGTCTGCTCCACCTACGGCGACGGCGAGATGCCCGACAACGCCGACCTCTTCCGGAAGATGATCACCGCCGACGACGCGCCACGCCTGGACGCGATGTCGTTCGCGGTGTGCGCGCTGGGCGACGAGTCCTACGAGGACTTCTGCGCGGCCGGGCGGCTGCTCGACACCCGCCTCGCCGAGCTGGGGGCCACCCGCCTCCTGGAACGCCGCGACTGCGACGTGATGTGGGAGGACGCCTCCGCGCAGTGGTTCCCCGAGATCGTCGCCGTGCTGAGCGCCGCGCCCGCCGCGGAGGAGCCCGCACCCGCGCCCGCACCCGTGCCGGAGCCGGCGCGCCGCCGCGAACGCCCCGCCCCGGTGCCCGCCGTGCTCGCCCACCGGGTGCGGCTGTCCGGGCCCGCCTCGGACAAGGAGATCCACCACCACGAGTTCGACCTCACCGGCACCGGCCTGACCTACGCCGCGGGAGACTCGCTCAACGTCGTGCCCGCCAACGATCCCGCGCTCGTCGAGGCGCTCCTCGACCACCTCGGTCACGACGGCGACACCCCGGTCGGTGACCGTCCGCTGCGTGAGCTCCTGACCTGCGCGCACGAGATCGTCACGCCGTCGCGGGACCTGCTCGAGGTGCTCGCCGAGCGGGCCGCCGACGCCGGGCTGCGCGCCGCCCTGCGTGAGGACCGCGCGGGCGCCTTGTGGGACCGCGACCTGCTCGGACTGCTGCACGCCGCACGGGTGCGGCTCGACCCGGAGGAGTTCGTCGGGCTGCTGCGCCCGCTGCAGCACCGGGCGTACTCGATCTCGTCGAGCCCGCTGCTCTTCCCGGACCGGGTGCACCTGACCGTCGCCTCGGTCCGCTACCGGTGCGACGACCGCGCGGTCGGCGGGGTCTGCTCCACCCACCTCGCGGACCGGCTCGCCGTCGGGGACACCGCCGTCGTCTCGCTGCAGCCCAACACCGGGTTCCGGCCACCCGCCGACGACGTCGACATGATCATGATCGGGCCGGGCACGGGTGTCGCCCCGTTCCGCGCGTTCCTGCAGGAACGGGCCGCCCGCGGGGCGCGGGGCCGGAACTGGCTGCTGTTCGGCGACCGCCGCTCCGACCACGACTTCCTCTACCGGTCCGAGCTGCTCGGCTGGGCCTCCGACGGCCTGCTCGCCCACCTCGACCTCGCCTTCTCCCGCGACCAGCCGGAGAAGGTGTACGTCCAGGACCGGATGCGCGAACACGGCGCCCGGCTGTACGCGTGGCTGAAAGAGGGCGCCCACCTCTACGTGTGCGGCGATGCGAGCCGGATGGCCCGCGACGTCGACGCCGCGCTGCACGAGATCCTCGCCGCCCACACGGGGGGCGAGGACGGTGCGGCCGAGTTCGTCGCCGACCTCAAGCGCGGGAAGCGGTACCTGCGTGACGTCTACTGAACCGGAGCGTGCCTCGTGACCCTGCCCCACACCGACCTCGACGTCCTGCTCTCCCACCTCGTCGGCGAGCGGCTCGACCTCGACGCCGGCACGCTGGCGCGGCACCTCCCGCTGCTCGACGAGGTCGTCGCGACCACCGCGAACGGCATCGCCCTGATCAGCGAGCTCGGTACCTACGCCGAGCCGACCTTCACCGGCGAGGCGTTCGGGGTCCGGGCCGACGCGGTGACCCTGCGCCTGTCCCGGCCCGCGGTCGCCGCGGTCGTCGCGACCCGGGCCGACGACGAGCGTCGTGAGCCCGCCGCGCTGTGGCTGTTCGACGGCGACGGCGGGGCCGTGCACCGCACGCACCTGCTGTCGCCCGACGCCCCGCTGGTCACCGAGGTGATGCGGCTGGCCCCGCGTGTCGACGACCCGCCCGTCGTGCCGACGGCGGTTCCCGACGAGCTCGATCACCTCGGGCTGCTCGACGCGCTCACCGACGGCGGCGGCCGGGTCCCCGCCGGGCTCGTCCCGGCCGCCCCGCCGTGCGACGTCGCCCGGGCGGTCGACCTGTTGTGCCTGCTCTGCGAGCACGGGGTCCCGGCCGGGCTGGCCGTGCCGAACGGCGGCTGTCTGCAGGTCGGCACGGGTTCGGTCGACCACGTCGAGACCGCCGACGTCGTCGGCGTGGTGTCGGGTGCGGTGCAGTTCGCGTTCGCCCCCGGCGAGATCGAGGCGGTGCGCCCGGTCCGCACGCACGGCCCGTACGGTCCGATGACGACGGTGCTCCTGACCGGGCCGGACGGCCGCTGCCCCGCCCTGATCGGCCAGTTCGGACTGCCGTCCACCGACGTTGTGACGGCCTGGGAGCGCATGGTCCGGGACGTGCTGCTGCACCCGATCAGGTGAGCGGTGAACGCGGCCGACGCGGTGGTCGTAGAGACGGGCAATCAAGGATGAACCCGTCAGAAAGGACACCGGGATGCGCCGCACCCTGCCCCGCCTCGCCGCCGTCACCGCCGCCACCGCACTCGGCTTCGCCGCGACCGCGGGGATCGCGTTCGCCCAGGAGACCGAGGTCGGGGAGCCGTCGACCTTCACGAGCATGTACACCGTGAGCGCCACCCCGGACACCATCGTCAACAACGACGGGCAGGCCGTCCCCGGTCAGCCCGGCGCGACCGGCGAGTTCAACTTCCGGATCAACTCCGACGACGAGATCATCTGCTACGACATCACCCTGCGCGGCGTCACCGGGGAGTACCAGAGCCCGGCCAAGACCGCGACGCACATCCACGAGGCGGCGCTCGGCAAGCCCGGCCCGCCGCGCCTGGCGTTCCCGAACCCCGAGGGCGACGGCGACGTCCGCACCTCGTCGGGCTGCCTGCAGGGCCCGTTCACCACCGGGCTCGAGGGCCCGAACGGCCAGGACACCGCCACCGGCTTCTCGCTGAAGCAGATCGAGGCGAACCCGGCCGGCTTCACCGGTGACACCCACACCGCCGACTTCGCGGCCGGCACGGTGCGCGGCCAGCTCGCCGCCGTCCCGATGGGCGGCGTCGAGACCGGCGCCGGTGGGTCCTCCTCCGACTCGACCGCGCTCTACGCGGTCGGTGCTGCCGGCCTGGCCGCCGCGGCCGGTGCGGGCGTGCTGATGGCCCGCCGGGGCCGTGCGCAGGGCTGACCGCGCGCGTGACCGGCGCCCGGGAGCCCTGCTGCTCCCGGGCGTCGTCGCGCTGGTGTTCCTGCTCGTGGGGTGCGCGGCACCGCCCGCCCCCACTCCCGCGCCTGCGGTGCCGTCCGCCGGCGCGCCGCCCGGCGCGGTCCCGGCGGCCGCCGGTGTGCCCGTCTCGCTGCACATCCCGGCGATCGGGGTGGACGAGTCGCAGCTGCTCCGGCTCGGCATCGCCGACGACGGCACCGCCGAGGTGCCGCAGGACTACGACCGCGTCGGCTGGTTCGACCGCGGCACCGCGCCCGCCCCGACCGTCCTGCTCGGGCACGTCGACTCACGTGAAGGGCCCGCGGTGTTCATCGACCTGGCCGACCTCGCCCCGGGCGACGTGATCGAGGTCGGTCGCGACGACGGCTCCGTCGACAGCTACGCCGTCGAGCGGACCGAGCAGATGCCCAAGGACGCGTTCCCGACCTTCGCCGTGTTCGGCGGTACGTCACCGGACCAGCTGCGCCTGGTCACCTGTGCGGGCGACTTCGACCGGGAGGCACTCAGCTACCTCGACAACGTGGTCGTGCACGCCCGCGCGCTGTGACCGTTGCCCGACGCGCCGAGACGTCCGGTTCCACTCCGGACACCCGGTCCGGGACCACACTGATCGGGTGACGGTGCCGCGACAGCGCGACCCGCGCCCGACGGGCGCCGCAGCCGGACGCCCCCGGGCGTCGCGGCTCGCCCGGCTGCGCCGCGTCCCGCCGCTGCACCTGCTGCTCGGGGCGACGGGCGTGCTGCTCGCGGTCGGCGTCGTGATGGTGCTGTCGGCCTCGGCGGGCGGGCGGACCGTCGCGGACGGGATGGTGCTGACCGTCTTCGTCCGCCACCTGATCTTCCTGCTGCTCGGGGCCGGCGCGTTCGCGCTCGGGATGTGGGTGTCACCGGCCGGGCTGCGACGGTGGACGCCGTGGCTGCTGTTCGCCTGTCTCGCCGCGCTGGTGCTCGTGCTGGTCCCGGGCATCGGCGAGGTCCGCGGCGGTGCGCGCCGGTGGATCTCGGTCGCCGGGTTCACCGTGCAGCCGGGCGAGGCGGCCAAGGTCGTGCTCCTGCTGTGGGGCGCGCACGTGCTGGCCCTGCGCGGCCGTGCCGTGCGCCGGGGCCGCTACGCCGTCCTCCCACTGGTCCCGATCGCGTTGCTGGCGGCGGCGCTGCTCATGCTGCAACCCGCGCTCAGCACGACGGTGGCGCTCGGTGTCATCGTGCTGTCGCTGCTGTTCTTCGCCGGAGCGCCGCTGCTGCTGCTCGGCGGCATGTCCGTCGGGGCGCTGCTCGGCGTCGCCGTCCTGGGGCTCACCGCCGACTACCGCCGCGACCGGATCAGCACGTTCCTCGGCGCGGGCGACGAGCTCGGCGCCGGCTACCAGTCCCGCCAGGCGCTGCTGTCCCTCGCCGACGGCGGCCTGTTCGGCACCGGCCTCGGGCAGGGCCGCGCGAAGTGGGACTACCTGCCCAACGCCGCGAACGACTTCATCTTCGCCGTCATCGGCGAGGAGCTCGGGCTGGTCGGCGGGCTCGCCGTGCTGGCGCTGTACCTGCTGCTCGCCTGGGTCGGGCTGCGCGTCGCCGTTCGCACCCGGGATCCGTTCCTGCGGCTGGTGACGGCGGCGACCGTGACCTGGGTCGTCGTGCAGGCCGTGATGAACGTCGGCTACGTCGTCGGTCTGCTCCCGGTGACCGGCCAGCAGCTGCCGCTGGTGTCCGCGGGCGGGACGGCGCTGCTCAGCACCCTGTTCCTGCTCGGGCTGGTCGCCAACGCCGCCCGCCGGGTCAGGTAGCCAGGCTGCCGCGCAGCACCGTGGCCCCGGCGCCGTCGACGACCCGGAACTGCTCCGCGTCGGCCCGCAGCACCGAGGAGTTGAGGTTGCAGACCATCGGCGACGCGCCGGTCCCGATGAACTCGCCCGCGCTCACCTCGCGCCCGTCCTCGGCCTCGACGACGACGCGGTAGGTCGCACCGGAGCGGAACCCGTCGCCGTCGAGCACGATCTCGACGCCCCAGGTGTGCGGGATCGCGACCGCCGTGGCCCGCACCGCGGGGTCCATCGCCTGGACCGCGACCGGCTCGCGCGGAATGCCGTCGTGGTCGCCGACCAGGTAGCCGCCGACGCCGCCGACGAGCAGCGCGGCCGCGGCCGCCGCGGCGACCGGTGCCCACCGGCTCCGTGACCGGCCCGCGGTGGACGCCGGGCGCTCGGCCCGCGCCGCCGCGACGATCCGGTCACCCAGGTCCGGCGGGGGAGCGGGGGTGTGGTCGAGCCGGTCCGGATCGACCCGGCCCAGCGCGGGCAGCACACTCGCGACCTCGGCCAGCTCCTTGCGGCACGCCGGGCAGCCCTGCAGGTGGGCCTCGAGGGTCGCCAGCTCGTCGCCCTCCAGCCGGCCCATCGCGTGGTCGCCCAGCGACTCCCGCATCGCCCGGTGCTCGTCCGGAGTCACGGTTCCACCCCCATCTCGTCCATCGCCAGTCGCAACGCCTTCAGCCCGTAGAAGACCCGGCTCCGGATCGTCCCCAGGGGAACCCCCGCCTCCGCCGCGATCTCGGCGTGCGGGCGGCCCCGCAGGTACGCCTCGACGATCGCCTGCCGGTGCTCCGGACGGAGCCGCCGCAACGCCTCCTCGACCAGCCAGCCGTCGACGAGCGCGTCGTCGGCAGGGCCGACGGAGTCGTTCCCGGGGTCGGGCTCGTCGGTGAGCCTGCGTCGCCAGGGCCGCGCCGCGACCCTACGGATCTCGTCGATCACCACGTTGCGGGCGATGGCGAACAACCACACCCGCAGGCTGGCGATCGACGGGTCGTAGGAGTCGGCGCGACGCCAGGCGCGCAGGAAGACCTCCTGCACGGACTCCTGGGCCGCGCCCTCGTCGCCGAGCTGACGCAGGGCGTAGCGGTAGAGCTCGGCTCCGTGCGCCGTGTACGCGGCCCGGAGCCCCTGCTCGGTGTCGAGCCCGGGTTCTGCGGCGCGCGCGTCGACGGAGCGCAGCCTGCGGTGGGGCGCCTTCATCGGTGTCTGCGAACCTCCTGAACGTCCCTGTGGCCGGTGTGTACGTACCCGGGGGCGGGGATGTTCACGGGGCCGGTGTGGGATACGCTGTGGAGGTCCTGATCGGTGAGATCGGGGCATGCGGGCGTAGCTCAATGGTAGAGCCCC